>NZ_VRLV01000002.1 GCF_009760925.1 Nonomuraea typhae | reverse complement strand
AGGTCTCCCACCCCTGTGAGGGGGGTAAGGCTCCCGGTAGACGACCGGGTTGATAGGCCGGAGGTGGAAGCGCGGTAACGTGTGGAGCTGACCGGTACTAATAGGCCGAGGACTTGACCACAAAGCAGACTCTCTTGTGAGAGTCGTCTTGCTCGCGTCCACTACGCAATTCTGAGACAACAAACGGTCTCAAGATGTTGCGGTGGTTATGGCGGGAAGGAAACACCCGGTTACATTCCGAACCCGGAAGTTAAGCTTCTCTGCGCCGATGGTACTGCACTCGGGAGGGTGTGGGAGAGTAGGTCGCCGCCGCACAAAACTTGATCAGAAAGGGCCATCCCGGCACGGGGTGGCCCTTTCTGCGTTACACGTGAGGGGCTGTCCCGTGCCGGGACGGCCCCTTTTTGCGTTGTGGAGGCGTGTGCCGCACGTACGTTGCAGATGCACACGCCGCGGTCGAGGGAGTGGGGGAGGTCAGTAGGGTTGGAGGGTGGACTATCGTGCGGTTGAGCGTGCGATCTTGGACCGAGGCGTCGAATGGAAGTTCGAGCCCACCCTGGACCGGATCGCGGCTCTGTTGGATCTGCTTGGCTCGCCTCAGCGGGCTTACCCTGTCGTGCACATCGCCGGGACCAACGGCAAGACGAGTACGGCCCGGATGGTCGAGGCGCTGTTGCGGGAGCGGAATCTCCGGGTGGGGAGGTTCACGAGTCCGCATCTGGTGTCGATGCGGGAGCGGATCTGCGTGGACGGGGAGCCGCTGAGCGAGGAGCGGTTCGCTGAGGCGTATGCGGACATCGCGGCTTTCGTGGAGCTCAATGACACCACGGGGCGCCCGATTCAGTTCTTCGAGCTGCTGACGGCCATGGCGTTCGCGGTGTTCGCGGACACTCCGGTGGACGTGGCGGTGATCGAGACGGGAATGGGCGGCAGCTGGGACGCCACCAACGTCGCGGACGGGCAGGTTGCCGTGATTACGCCGATTTCGCTGGATCACACCGAGCGGCTGGGGCCGGACGTCGCGACCATCGCGGGGGAGAAGGCGGGGATCATCAAGGCCGGCTCCACCGCGATTCTGGCGCAGCAGGAGCTGGAGGCCGCCGAGGTGCTGATGCGGCACGCGGCCGACGTCGGGGCGGTCGTGGCCCGGGAAGGGCTGGAGTTCGGGGTGCTCGGGCGCGAGATCGCCATGGGCGGGCAACTGCTCAGCCTCCGCGGGCTCAAGGGCGCGTACGAGGACGTCTACCTCCCGCTGTACGGAGCGCATCAGGCGGGGAACGCCGTCACGGCGCTGGCCGCCGTCGAGGCGCTGACCGGCGGGGACGATCCCCTGGACATCGAGCTGGTACGGCAGGCGTTCGCGCAGGTCAGCTCGCCTGGGCGGTTGGAGGTCGTGCGGCGGGAGCCCACCGTGGTGGTGGACGCGGCGCACAACCCGGGCGGGATGGTGGCGACGCTCGACGGGCTGCACGAGGCGTTCGACTTCGCCAAGGTGATCGGGGTGGTCGCCGTCATGCGGGACAAGGACGTCTCGACGATCCTCGACCTTCTCGAGCCGGTCTTCGACGAGATCATCGTCACCCGCAACTCCTCGCCTCGGTCGATGCCGCCGGAGGAGCTGGGGGCGCTGGCCGAAGGGTTCTTCGGGCCGGATCGGGTGCACGTCGTCGCCCGCCTGGACGACGCCATCGACCGTGGCATCGCGATGGCGGACGCCGAGGGCGAGTTCAGCGGCACCGGGGTGCTGATCACCGGTTCGGTGATCACGGCCGGGGACGCGCGGTTTCTGCTGAAGGCGGATGGGCGATGACGTCCGCCGCCGGTCGTCTGGTACGGCGGGCACCGGGTAACCGGGGCGCTGGCCGTACCGGTGAGAGAGGTGTGTGGTGAACTTCGCGGTCACGCCGGGCATGCGGCGGCTGGGCTCCAGCGTGCTCGGGATGGAGGCGATCGTCGCCGGGCTGATCACGCCGGTGGCGATCACGGTCGGCGGGGTGACGCCCGCGCTGGCGATGGTGGCCGGGCTTGGGCTGGCGGTGTTGTGCCTGGTGACGATCGGGCTGCTCAGGAAGCCGGTGGGGTACGTTCTGGGGACGCTGGTTCAGGTGCTGGCGATCGCGACCGGGTTCCTGGTGTCCATGATGTTCTTCCTGGGGGTGGTGTTCGCGGCGCTGTGGTTCACCGCGATATTCGTCGCTCGCCGTGTCGAGGGCGTGACTTCCCGCTAAAGTCGGCCAACATGGCCGTCCCCCCAATTCAGCGGTCCCCGAAGGCGGCTGCCGCGGGGCCCTCCGCAGGCGTGAAGTTCCCGTGGTTGCTCGACGTCGTGCTCGGGCTGCTCGTCGTGGCGGCGTTGCCGCTGGCGATCGTCGCGATTCCCAACACCGTCTCCGTCGTGGCCGATCTGCTGCCCGGCGACATCGACCGGGTCGGGCTGACGCGCGCCCACGGGCTCACGCTGCCGGCGATGATGCTGACCGTGCCGCTGGCCGCCGTGGCGTTGCGGCGCATGCGCGTGGCGTACGTGCTCGTGGCCGGGCTGGCGTTGCTGGCCGTGGCCGACGTCGCCGGCGGTTATGCCGGGTCCACGTTCCTGGTCGGGGTGCTGCGCGTGCTCCACGGCGTGGGCGCCGGCGTGCTGATCCCCGCCACGCTGGTGGCCGTCTGGGATCGTCCGCCGGTCATGCGCGCCCTGTGGACCGGCATGCTCTCCGTCAGCCTGCTGGCCGCCCAGGCGCTGGCCCTGTGGCCGCTGGACAAGGCCGATCACTGGCAGATCACGCTTCAGCCGTACCCGCTGCTGACCGGGGTCGCGCTGGCGCTGGCCGCCGCGTACCTGCTGGTCTGGCTGCTGCAGGGCGAGAGCGCGGCCCCTGCGCCGCGGGCCAAGGAGCGCAGCCGGCTGTTGCTGGCCACCGTGCCCGCGGCGGGCATCGCGGTGCTGGCCATCAGCACGGCCAGCCAGGACTGGAGGGCCGGGCTCGTGGTGCTGGTCGCCGTGCTGTCGGTGGCCGCGCTGCTGGCGCTGGCGACCATCGGCGGCGCTGAGAGCCGCACGCTGGCCTACACGTTCGTGGCGGTCGGGGTCGTGCTGCTGCCCATGCTGGCCCAGGTGACCACCGTTGAGCTGGGCGGTCTCGGCGGGCCAGGGCTGAACGGGCTGTGGGTGGCCTTCGGGGTCGCCGCGCTGGCGGCGATCGGCGCCGCCGTGGCGGTGGCGCTGTTCGGCGGGAACGTCGTGTCCTGGCTGACGCGTGGCGGGCTGGTGCTGATGGTGCTGGGGCTGGCCACGGTGCGGCTGATGGCGCCCGCCCAGCAGGGAGGGCTGCTCGTGGTGCCGTTCACGTTCCTGGCGGTGGGCGCCGCGGTGGCGCTGACGGCGGCGTTGAGGCGGGCGGGCGTCGGGGTGGCGCTGTTCGGGCTGGCGTTGTGCTTCCCCGGGGTGCTGTCCGGGTACCTGCTGGGGACCGGGGTTCAGGTCATGATGCTGCGCGGCAAGCGTTCGGCGCAGGCGCTCGTGGACGGGTACGTCGAGGCGCTGCACACGTGGGCGCTGATCGGCGGATTCCTTATCGTGGCGGTCATCGTGCTCGGGGCGCTGCTGGGCCGGCGGTCCGACGCGGGGCCGGTCGTGGCCGAGGGCGCCTCTGAGGGTACGGCTGCCGCCGCGGCGTCCGAGGAGGGTACGGCTGCCGCGGCTCCGGCCGAGGGCGGTCCCTCCGGGGCGGGTGATGGCGCCTCTGGGGATGCTCTGGGCGGCATAGGCGGTTCTGGGGAGTCTCGGGAGGGTTTGGGGGACTCTGGCATGGCTCAGGCGGACGTGGAGGCCGCTAGGACGGGCCAGGCAGAGACGGAACCAGCCAGAGCTGAGGCGAAGACGGATCCAGCCAAGGCTGAGGCGAGTCCTGAGGGCGGAGGGCGGCAGGAGCAAGAGCGGGCTCAGGAGCGGAAGCCGGAGCAGGCTCCGCGACCAGCTCAGGCGGAGAAGCCGGAGCAGGCTCGGCCACCAGCTCAGGCGGAGAAGCCGGAGCAGGCCCCGCGACCAGCTCAGGAGCAGGAGCCGGAGCAAGCTCCGGAACAGGCTCGGGAGCGGGTTCGGGAGACGGAAGCGGATGAGGTGGACGAAGGGGACCGGCCCACGGGGGAGATTCCGCGAATCGTGCTGCCCACCCCCGTGAACGGGGACTCGCCGGTCACCGCCGATCCGGCTCGGGCGGCCGGCGAACGGGATCCCGTGGCGCCTGCCGTACCGCCGCCTGCGCAGTCGCCGGAGGACGACGACAATCCGTGAACTGCACGGCGGGGGAGCGCCGCCGGGACGGTAAGCTGGGCCGCGACGTGAGGACGGAGACCGTCCCGCGATGCGGGCCTCGCGGAGCGAAGCAGATCATCGCCCCCAGCTGCCCCGGCCCCAGAATCCGTTCAAAGGAGAACTCCACGTGTCCGAGCGCACTCTTGTCCTGATCAAGCCCGACGGGGTGAAGCGGGGCCTCATCGGTGACGTGATCGCCCGTGTCGAGCGCAAGGGCCTCAAGGTCGTCGCCATGGACCTGCGCACGCTCGACGTCGACACCGCGAAGGCCCACTACGCCGAGCACTCCGAGCGGCCGTTCTTCGGCGAGCTGGTGGAGTTCATCACCTCGGCGCCGCTGGTGGCGCTGGTTCTCGAGGGCCCGCGGGCCGTTGAGGCGTTCCGTGCGCTGGCCGGGCTGACCGACCCGGTGAAGTCGGCCCCCGGCACGATCCGTGGCGACCACGCGCTGGAGATCGGCGAGAACGTCGTGCACGGCTCCGACTCGCCCGAGTCGGCCGCCCGGGAGATCAAGATCTTCTTCCCGGACCGCTTCTAGTCGTCGTCCTCCTGCCGGCGAGTCCGTCGGGAGGGATTCTTTGCAAACGCGCCCGCGTGGCTTCACAGCCGCGCGGGCGTTGTGGTTTTGCCGCTCTTGGTGTGACCCGGCGCGGGCGCCGGGTGCGGATGCGCGGTGGCGGGATCGCCGTGCGGGCCGGGGTTCGCGGCGTCGAGGGCGCTTCGGATGATGGCCGCGTACGGCGTGGCGTGGGGCGCTCACGACAGCTAGCCCGATCCAGGGTAAAGAGGGCGATACCGGAGGTACGCAAGATTTTTCTGGGGTGGTGGTGCGCATCGTGCTCACTGGTGGGTACGTCACGTTACGATTCGAATGCGATCCGTAGTCATCAGTGAAAGACGTTACGGAAGGCTCGTTCCCCATGGGCAGCAAGCTCGCCTTTCTCGGCCGCGACATGGCGGTTGATCTTGGCACTGCCAACACGTTGGTCTACGTGCGTGGCCGCGGCATCGTGCTCAACGAGCCGTCCGTCGTAGCCATCAACACGGCGACCGGCAAGATCGTCGCGGTGGGCATCGAGGCCAAGCGCATGATCGGCCGTACGCCGGGCAACATCGTCGCGGTCCGCCCGCTCAAGGACGGCGTGATCGCCGACTTCGACGTCACCGAACGCATGCTGCGCTACTTCATCCAGCGGGTGCACAAGCGCCGGCACTTCGCCAAGCCGCGCATCATCATCGCCGTGCCCAGTGGCATCACCGGTGTCGAGCAGCGCGCGGTCAAGGAAGCCGGCTACCAGGCGGGCGCGCGCAAGGTCTACATCGTCGAGGAGCCGATGGCGGCGGCGATCGGGGCGGGGCTGCCGGTGCACGAACCCACCGGGAACATGGTGGTGGACATCGGCGGCGGCACCACCGAGGTGGCCATCATCTCGATGGGCGGCGTCGTGACCAGCCAGTCGATCCGGGTCGGCGGCGACGAGCTCGACCAGGCGGTGATCACCTTCGCGAAGAAGGAGTTCTCGCTCATGCTCGGCGAGCGCACCGCCGAGGAGATCAAGATGGCGATCGGCTCCGCCTGCCCGACCGTGGACGAGTGCCACGCGGAGATCCGCGGCCGTGACCTGGTCAGCGGGCTGCCGAAGACGATCGTGGTGTCCGCGCAGGAGATCAGGAAGGCCACCGAGGAGCCGGTCAACGCCATCATCGACGCGGTCAAGACCACACTCGACAAGTGCCCGCCGGAGCTGTCCGGCGACCTCATGGACCGCGGCATCGCGCTCACCGGCGGCGGCGCCCTGCTCAAGGGCCTGGACGAACGCCTCAAGGCCGAGACCGGCATGCCCGTCCATCTGGTGGAGAACGCCCTCGACTCGGTCGCGCTCGGCTCCGGCAAGTGCGTCGAGGAGTTCGAGGCGCTGCAGCAGGTCCTCGTTCCGGAGTCGCGGCACTGATGAGGGACACGCGCCGCGCCCGGCTGATCCTAGGACTGCTGCTGACGGCGGCGCTCGTGCTCGTGACGGTCGACCATCGCACCGGCGACGGCTCGCCGCTGTCGGCGTTGCGCTCGGCCGGTTCGTGGATTTTCGGTACGGCGGAGCGCGCCGCGACCGCCGTGGCCGGACCGGTGACGGGTTTCTTCCAGTCCATCGCCAACGCCCCCGGGGCCAAGGCCGACATCGCGCGGCTGGAGGCGGAGAACTCCCGCCTGCGCGCCCAGATCGCGGCGGGCCGGCTCGACGCGGCCCGTTCGGGAGAACTGCGCCGCATGCTGGGCCTGGCCGGGATGGGCGGCTACAAGGTGGTGCCGGCCAGCGTCGTGGCCCGGCGCGGTCAGCCGGGCTTCGAGGAGGCCATCGAGATCGACGCCGGCACCGACGACGGCGTGCGTGCCGAGATGACGGTGATCAACGGCGCGGGCCTGGTGGGCAGGGTGATCAGGGCGGCGCCGGGCACGTCCACGGTGGTGCTGCTCAGCGATCCGGCCTCGGCCGCGGGAGCCCGGCTGGAAGGCGGCAACGAGATCGGGGTCGTGCACGGCGTCGGGGAGAACGGGCGGCTGGTGCGCTTCCGGCTGCTGGATTCGACGGCGCCGCTCAGCCGGGGCGCCAGGCTCGTCAGCTTCGGCTCGCAGCGCGGCGTGCCGTACGTGCCGGGGGTGCCCGTCGGGGTGATCGAGCGGGTGGAGGCGACGCCGGGTGAGCTGACCCGGATCGCCTACGCGCGGCCGTACGCCGACCTGACCGCGCTGGACGTGGTGGGGGTGGTGGTCGAGGCGCCGAAGCGGGATCCGCGTGACGCGGTCCTGCCGGTGCGGAGGAGCGCGCCGTGATCGCGGTCCTGGTGGTGCTGGCGACGGTGCTGGTGCAGCTCACGCTGGTGAACCGGCTGCCGTTGCCCGCGGGTGGCGTGCCGGATCTGGTGTTGCTGGCGGTGGTCGGGGTGGCGATGCTGCGGGGTCCGGTGGCGGGCGCGGTGATCGGGTTCTGCTCGGGGCTGCTGGTGGACGTGGTGCCGCCGGTGGCGCATGTGGCGGGGGAGTACGCGTTCGTGCTGACGGTCGTCGGGTTCCTGGCCGGGCGCGGGCTGGGTGGCGTGGTGAGCACGGTGATGGCCTGCGTGCTGGTGGCGCCGCTGCTGGCGGCGGCGGTCGGCGGGCTCATCGGCGAGGAGGGGGTGACTCTCGAGGCGTTGGTCGCGAGGGCGCCGGTGACGGTCATGTACACGCTGGTCGCGGCGCCGGTGGTGATCTGGGCGGTGACCCGGGGGAAGCAGCCGAGGTATGCGGCATGAGCAGGATGAGGACCCGGCTGGTCGTGGTGAACGTGCTGGTCGTCACCATGATGATCGGCCTGGCCGTCCGCCTGTGGCAGGTGCAGGTGGTGCGGGGCAAGGAGTTCGTCTCGGCGGCGGCCGAGACCAGGACGCGCGCCGTGGTGGTGCCGGCGGTGCGGGGGCAGATCCTGGACGCGGCCGGCGATGCGCTGGTGCGTAACCGCACGACGCTGGTGGTCTCCGTGGACCGCACGCTGCTGACGCGGATGCCCGACGGCGGGCAGGGGGCGCTGCGCAAGCTCGGCGAGGTGCTGGGGCGGCCGGCCAAGCTGCTGGAGAAGCGGATCCGCTCGTGCGGGCCCGGGGTGACCCGGCCGTGCTGGCCCGGCTCGCCGTACCAGCCGATTCCGATCGACCAGGAGGTCAGCACACGTGAGGCGCTGCAGATCCTGGAGCGGCAGGAGGAGTTTCCCGGCGTCACGGCCGAGGTGATGGCGGTCAGGGAGTACCCGCACGGCAAGTCGGGGGCGCAGCTCGTCGGATACCTGCAGCCGGTGACGCAGGAGGAATTGGACAAGCGCGACGGGCTCAAGGCCGCGTTCTCCGGCGTGGACCTGGTGGGGCGCGACGGGCTGGAGTCCGTCTACGACGAGGCGCTGCGCGGCAGGCCGGGGCTGCGCCGGGTGCAGGTCGACCGGCTGGGCAAGGCCATCGGGGTGGAGCAGCAGGTGGCGCCGGTCTCGGGGGACACGCTGATCACCAGCATCGACTCGCGCGTGCAGAACGTGGTGGAGCAGGCGCTCGACGGGGCGATGAAGCGGGCGCCGAAGGCCGACGGCGCGGCGGGCGTGGTGCTGGACGCGCGCACCGGCCGGGTGGTCGCGCTGGCCAGCGCGCCCGGGTACAACCCGGCGATCTGGACCGGCGGGATCTCCGAGAAGGAGTACCAAGATCTGCTGTCGGAGAAGGCGGGCAAGCCGCTGGTGTCGCGGGCGATCAAGGGGGAGTTCGCGCCAGGGTCGACGTTCAAGGTGTCGTCGGTGTCGGCGATGTTGCGCTCGGGCTACCCGCTGAACGGGCACTACGGCTGCCCCGGCTCGTACATGGTGGGCGATCGGCCGTTCAACAACTTCCGCGGCATCGGGCTGGGCACGCTCACGTTGCACACGGCGCTGGTGAAGTCGTGCGACACGATCTTCTACAAGGCGTCCTACGAGCAGTGGCTCAGGGACGGCGGGCTGCATCCCAAGAAGCCGCCGCGCCAGCCGTTCGAGAACACGGCCAGGGCCTTCGGCTTCGGCAAGCCGACCGGCATCGACCTGCCGGGCGAGTCGGCCGGCCGCATCCCCGACCGCGACTGGAAGAAGGATCTCTGGGGGCAGACCAGCGCCGAGAACTGCAAACGCTCGCGCACCGGCTACCCCGAGGTGAAGAGCGCCTCCCGGGCCGCCTTCCTCAAGCGCCTGGCCTACGAGAACTGCGTCGAGGGCTTCCTGCTGCGCCCCGGTGACGCCGCCAACTTCTCCATCGGGCAGGGAGACGTGCTGGTCACGCCGCTGCAACTGGCCGGCGCCTACGCGGCGCTGGTCGGCGACGGCAAGCTGCGCAGCCCGCGCGTCGCCTGGGCGCTGGTACGGCCGGACGGCACGCTGGTCAAGCGCATCGACCCGCCGGTCACCGGCAAGCTGCCGATCACCGAGAAGGAGCGCGCCTACATCAAGAACGCGCTCAGCCAGGTCGCATCCGACGGCACCGCGGCCGGGGCCTTCAGCGGCTTCCCCATGGACAAGGTGCACATCGGCGGAAAGACGGGCACCGCCGAGGTCTGGGGCAAGGAGGACACCTCCTGGTTCGCCTCGTTCGCGCCCACCGACAAGCCGAGGTTCGTGGTGGTGGTCATGGTCTCCCAGGGCGGGATGGGCGGGCAGACGGCGGCGCCGGCCGTACGCGAGATCTATGAGGGGATCTACGGGATCAAGCGCCCGCCCGCGCTGCCGGACGGGAAACCCGCCTCCAAGCTGCCCATGATCGCTCGGGACGGGACGGTCACCCGATGACGGCTCGCGTGCTTCCGGCCAGGCGCCGCTCGTTCGCCACCCGTGCCGTGGGGGCGCAGTCGGCCGTGTGGCGGCTCGACGGGGTGCTGCTGGTGGCGGTCGCCGCCCTGTGCGTGATCGGCACGCTGCTGGTGTGGTCGTCCACGCGCACGTGGGCGCCGGGCTCGACGGGCCTGGTGAAGAAGCACGTGCTCAACCTGGCCATCGGGGCGGCGTTGTGCGGGGCGGTGGCGATGGTCGACCATCGGCTGCTGCGCGCGTACGCGCCGGTGGTGTACCTGGTGACGCTGGTGGGGCTGGCCATCGTGGTCACGCCGCTGGGCACCACGGTCAATGGCTCGCACTCGTGGATCATGCTGGGCGGCGGGTTCGCGGTGCAGCCGTCGGAGTTCGCCAAGATCGGCCTGGTGCTGATGCTGTCGATGCTGCTGGCCCAGCCCGCCGAGGGCACCGATCGGCCGCGCGGGCTGGACATGGTCTTCACGCTGGTCGTGGCGGGCATCGCGATGGGGCTGGTCATGCTGCAGCCCGACCTCGGCACCACGCTGGTGCTGGCGGTGATCACCACGTGCGGGCTGGTGCTGGCCGGGGTGCGCAAGCGGTGGATGATCCTGCTCGTGCTGGTCGCGGCGGCCGGGGCGGTGGCGGTCTGGACGATGGAGCTGCTGGAGCCGTACCAGGTGGCGCGTTTCACCGCCTTCCTCGACCCGAGCGTGGATCCGCGTGGCGTCGGCTACAACTCCACCCAGGCGCTCATCGCGATCGGCTCGGGACAGCTGTTCGGCAAGGGGCTGCTGGAGGGCGGGCAGACGACCGGGCGGTTCGTGCCCGAGCAGCACACGGACTTCATCTTCACCGTGCTGGGGGAGGAGTTCGGCTTCCTGGGCTCGGTGACCGTGGTGGCGCTGCTCGGCGTGGTGCTGCTGCGCGGGCTGAAGATCGCCCGGCAGTGCGACGACCGCTTCGGGACGCTGGTGGCCGGCACGATCGTGTGCTGGCTGGCCTTCCAGACCTTCGTCAACGTCGGGATGACCGTGGGCATCATGCCCATCACCGGACTCCCTCTCCCCTTCGTCTCGTACGGCGGGACCGCGACTTTCGCGAATCTCATGGCAATTGGCCTGCTACAGGCGATAAGGATCAGGGAACAGGCGTTTAATTAGAAGTATGTTCGTGGCCTACTGCGACGAGTGCGGGGACCGGTTCCTGCTTCCCGCCAGCCACATCGTCGCCGTGCACAACCTCGCCAGCGGCGTCATCGCTGTCGAGCTGACCTGTTACGAGAACCACACGGTGCTCGTCCTGAGCGGGAACGACATCGACATCCCTGGACCCGCCACCGTCTGAGCACGGATAGTCTTGGGTCCATGTCTGTCGAGTCTGTTTTCCCACGCCTGGAAGCGCTGCTGCCCAAGGTGCAGAAGCCGATCCAGTACGTCGGCGGCGAGCTCAACTCGACCGTCAAGGACTGGGACGCGGCAGACGTGCGCTGGGCGCTCATGTATCCCGACGCCTACGAGGTGGGGCTGCCCAACCAGGGCGTGGCGATCCTCTACGAGATCCTCAACGAGCTGCCGGACACGCTGGCCGAGCGCACCTACTCGGTCTGGCCCGACCTCGAGGCGCTCATGCGCGAGCACGGGGTGCCGCAGTTCACCGTGGACGGCCACCGCCCGGTGCGCGCCTTCGACGTGCTCGGGCTGTCGTTCTCCACCGAGCTCGGCTACACCAACATGCTGACCGCCCTCGACCTGGCCGGCATCCCGCTGCACGCCGCCGAGCGCGGCGACGACGACCCGATCGTGCTGGCCGGCGGCCACGCCGCCTTCAACCCCGAGCCGATCGCCGACTTCCTCGACGCGGCCGTGCTGGGCGACGGCGAGCAGATCGCCATCGCCATCACCGAGGTCATCCGCGAGTGGAAGCGGGAGGGCAGCCCCGGCGGCCGCGACGAGCTGCTGATGCGCCTGGCCGAGTCCGGCGGCGTCTACGTGCCCAAGTTCTACGACGTCGAATACCACGCCGACGGCCGCATCAAGCGGGTGGCGCCCAACCGTCCCGACGTGCCGTGGCGGGTGCACAAGCACACCGTCATGGACCTCGACGAGTGGCCCTACCCGAAGAAGCCGCTGGTGCCGCTGGCCGAGACCGTGCACGAGCGGTTCAGCGTCGAGATCTTCCGCGGCTGCACCCGCGGCTGCCGCTTCTGCCAGGCGGGCATGATCACCCGCCCGGTCCGCGAACGGTCGATCACCACGATCGGCGCCATGGTCGAGAACGGCATCAAGGAGTCCGGCTTCAACGAGGTCGGCCTGCTGTCGCTGTCGTCCGCCGACCACTCCGAGATCGGCGAGGTCGCCAAGGGCCTGGCCGACCGCTACGAGGGCACCAACACCTCGCTGTCGCTGCCCTCCACCCGCGTGGACGCCTTCAACATCGACCTGGCCAACGAGTTCTCCCGCAACGGCCGCCGCTCCGGCCTGACCTTCGCCCCCGAAGGCGGCTCCGAGCGCATGCGCAAGGTGATCAACAAGATGGTCACCGAGGAAGACCTCATCCGCACCGTCACCACCGCCTACAGCCAGGGCTGGCGGCAGGTGAAGCTCTACTTCATGTGCGGGCTGCCGACCGAGCGCGACGAGGACGTGCTGGGCATCGCCGACCTGGCCAAGAAGGTCATCCAGGCCGGCCGGGAGGCGACCGGCTCGCGCGACATCCGCTGCACCGTCTCCATCGGCGGCTTCGTGCCCAAGCCGCACACGCCCTTCCAGTGGGCCGCCCAGGCCGACCACGAGACCGTCGACCGGCGGCTGAAGGAGCTGCGCGACGTCGTCCGCAACGACAGGCAGTACGGCCGGGCCATCGGCTTCCGCTACCACGACGGCAAGCCGTCCATCGTGGAGGGGCTGCTGTCGCGTGGCGACCGGCGGGTCGGCGCGGTCATCCGGGCCGTGTGGGAGGACGGCGGCCGCTTCGACGGCTGGAGCGAGCACTTCTCCTTCGACCGGTGGATGGCCGGCGCGGAGAAAGCCGGCGTCGACGTCGGCTGGTACACCACCCGCGAGCGCGAGGAGAACGAGGTCCTGCCCTGGGACCACCTCGACGCCGGGCTCGACCGCGAGTGGCTGTGGCAGGACTGGCAGGACGCGGTCAACGAGACCGAGGTCGAGGACTGCCGCTGGACGCCGTGCTACGACTGCGGCGTCTGCCCGACGATGGGCACCGAGATCCAGATCGGCCCGACCGGCAAGAAGCTCCTGCCCCTCACCGTGGTGTGACGCCGCCGGGCGCGACACGCGCGGGCGCGGGAGCCGGCCACGGAACTTGGTCAAGGTTTGGCCGTGACGGCGAGCACCCCGTCCGACGTGAGAAGCGACCCCCACGATCGGCGGTCACCAGCGTCGGCGGGTGGTGGTGGGGCGGCCTGCCGTACGAGAAGAGGATTTGCGCAGAGTGGACAGACACGTCCTGGTCGGGAGTTAGAGAACAGCGCGTACAGTCTCCTGGCCGAGCGGCATATCCTGTGGAGAGGAAACTCTGACATGGGAAGGACGACAACGCTCTGAAACCTGTTCCCGACGGGCCACCGCCCGCGCCCACGGTGCAGCGGCTTCGCATCCGCTACGCCAAGCGCGGCCGCCTGCGCTTCACCAGCCACCGCGACATCTCGCGGGCCGTCGAGAGGGCGGTCCGCCGTGCCGGCATTCCGGTGGCCTTCAGCGCGGGCTTCTCGCCCCACCCCAAGATCTCCTACGCGGGCGCGGCGCCTACCGGCGTTGCCAGCGAGGCCGAATACCTCGAGATCGGCGTCACGGAGCCGTGCGACCCAGGGCGGATACGCGCCGACCTGGACGCTTCGCTGCCGCCCGGGCTCGACGTGCTCGAAGTCGTCGAAGCACGGTCCGGCGGCCTGGCCGATCGCCTGGAGGTCTCTGCGTGGGAGTTGCGGTTGCCCGGCGCGGATCGCGAACAGGCCGGTGTGGCGGTGGAGAAGTTCCTCGCCGCCGGCACTGTTGAGGTGGAGCGCCTGACGAAGAAAGGCCCCCGGCGCTTCGACGCGCGGGAGGCGGTACAGACGCTGGCGATCTCCGAGGGAACGGAGAGAACCGCAGCTCAGGTGCCCGGACAGTCGTGTGTCATACTGCGCATGGTTGTTCGGCACGTGACTCCTGCCGTTCGACCCGACGATGTGCTCACAGGGCTGCGCCTTGTGGCCGACTTCGCGCCGCCGGTTCCCCCCGAGGTGACCAGGCTGGCGCAGGGGCCGCTTGACGTATCAGGTGAGCCTGCCGACCCGTTCGACCTTGACCGCGACATCACGCGCGGCGGCGAAGCGGGACCGGCGGGCGAGCACGCCGCCGGTTAGGACGCGCCTGGCTGCCCGCCAGGCGTATCCGCTGACAGGACTTGGCGCCAACACCCCTCACGGGGCGGGGGCGGACAACGAGACACGAGGGCTCCTGCGCGGCGCGGCGACGCGCCCGGGAGCTGACGGGAGAGCGCCCGCATGCTCGAGAACGAGCCCAACGCCGGGGCCCATGGCCCCGACGGGGAGACAACTGAAGATCAGGCCAAGACCAGGCCCCGCCGGGCCGCCCGGCCGGCCGGACCGCCTCCGGAGCTGCCGGAGGAGTCCGCGCCGACCGTGCTGACCGTGCCCGCGGGGGCGGTGGTCAGCCAGGTCGAGGAGGCCGTGGCCGAGGCGGTTGCCGAGGAGAAGCCCAAGCGGGCCGCTCGGAGCCGGTCCACGGCCACCACCACGCGCCGCCGTACGAAGAAGGCCGAGGAAGAAGCCGCCGCCGAGCCTGAGGCCGCCGCCGAGCCCCAGGGCGAGGTCGCGCCGACGGCTGAGGAGAAGCCGCTGCGCAAGCGGGTTTCGCGGCGTGCCGCCGGGCCGCCGCCGGAGATCGACGAGCACGTCGGTACGGCTGTCGCCGACGGGAGCGCTCCCGGCTCGGCCGCCGAGGACGCTCCCGCGGCGGCTGGCTCCGCGGGGGCAGCGGAAGGCGCCGAGGCGCCCGTCAAGCGGACCCGGCGCACCACCAAGGCCAAGGCCGCCGCTGAGGACGCGGCTGAGGCGCCCGCGCCGGTCAAGCGCACGCGGCGCACCCGCAAGGCCGCCGCGGAGCCGGAGAGCCCGGTCGAGGCCGCTGTGGAGGCCGTCCTGACGGAGTCCGGCGTGGGCTCGGGGCAGGTCGAGGGGCTGGCCGAGGAATTGGGCGAGGGGCCGGCCGAGGCTGTGGCCGAAGAGGTCGTCCGGGCCCAGGCCGCCGACGCCGTGGCCGAGGTGCTCGGCGAGGACGTGCTGGACGAGCTGCCCGAGGAGGAGCCGCTCGACGACGAGCCCGCCGGGGAGGACCTCGACGAGGACGACCGTCCCAACCTGCTGGCCGACCCGTTCGGGCTGACCGCGCGCCGCCTGGAGCAGGGTGACGCCTCCTACCAGCGTCCTGCGGCCATTTTCGCGCCGCTGTTCCAGGCGCCGGATCCGAGCCAGGCCCAGCCCGCCGCGCCCCGCCGTACCGAGGCTGAGCCCGTCGCGGCCGAGGTCGTGGAGGAGAGCGCCGCGACCTCGACCGAGGCCGACGCCGACAGCGACGCCGACACCGAGGTCGACGTGGACGTGGACGGTGACGGTGACGCCGAGGACGAGACCGGAGGCCGCCGCAGGCGCCGCCGCCGGGGCGGGCGCGGCCGGGGCCGTGCGCGTGAGCGTGACGAGGCCGAGGACGCAGAGGACGAGGACGAGGACGAGGAGCCGGCCGAGGAGGAATCCCAGGAAGAGGAGGCGTCCTCCTCGCGCCGCCGCCGTCGGCGCCGCCGCCGCGGCAGCGACGACGCCCCCGAGCCGGCCAGCGACGACCCGCCGAACACCGTGGTCAGGATCCGCGCGCCGCGCTCCGGCCGGGCCGGGGCCGTGGACACCTCCAGCGACGGCGTGCAGAGCGTGCGCGGCTCCACCCGCCTGGAGGCCAAGAAGCAGCGCCGCCGCGAGGGCCGTGAGCTGGGCCGCCGCCGTCCGCCGATCATCACCGAGTCCGAGTTCCTGGCCAGGCGCGAGTCGGTCGACCGGATGATGGTGGTGCGCCGCCACGGCGACCGCACCCAGATCGCCGTGCTCGAGGACGGCATCCTGGTCGAGCACTACGTCAACCGCGAGGCCAGCCAGTCCTACGTCGGCAACGTCTACCTGGGCAAGGTCCAGAACGTGCTGCCGTCGATGGAGGCCGCGTTCGTGGACATCGGCAAGGGGCGCAACGCCGTCCTGTATGCCGGTGAGGTGAACTTCGACACCGCCGGGCTGGAAGGCCAGCCGAAGCGGATCGAGTCGGCGCTGAAGTCCGGCCAGTCGGTGCTGGTGCAGGTCACCAAGGACCCGATCGGCCACAAGGGCGCCCGCCTGACCTCGCAGATCAGCCTTCCCGGCCGATACCTCGTCTACGTCCCGGACGGGTCGATGACCGGCATCAGCCGCAAGCTGCCCGACAAGGAGCGCGCGCGGCTCAAGAGCATCCTGAAGAAGGTCATGCCCGAGAACGCCGGCGTCATCGTGCGCACGGCCGCCGAGGGCGCCTCGGAGGACGAGCTCGCCCGCGACGTGGCCCGCCTGTCGGCGCAGTGGGAGAACATCCAGAAGAAGGCCAAGTCCGCCAGCCCGCCCGAGCTGCTGTCGGCCGAGCCCGACCTGACCGTCCGGGTGGTGCGCGACGTCTTCAACGAGGACTTCACCAACCTCGTCGTGCAGGGCGAGGAGGCGTGGGAGACGGTCGACGAATACGTCAAGTACGTCGCCCCGCACCTGGCCGACCGCCTGACCCGGTGGGAGGAGGAGACCGACGTCTTCGAGTCGTACCGGATCGACGAGCAGCTCGGCAAGGCGCTGGAGCGCAAGGTGTGGCTGCCCAGCGGCGGTTCGCTGGTCATCGACCGCACCGAGGCGATGACGGTCGTGGACGTCAACACCGGCAAGTTCACCGGCCAGGGCGGCAACCTGGAGGAGACGGTCACCAGGAACAACCTGGAGGCGGCCGAGGAGATCGTGCGCCAGCTCCGGCTGCGCGACATCGGCGGCATCATCGTGATCGACTTCATCGACATGGTGCTGGAGTCCAACCGGGACCTGGTGCTGCGCCGCCTGCTGGAGTGCCTGGCCCGCGACCGGACCAAGCACCAGGTGGCCGAGGTCACCTCCCTGGGCCTGGTCCAGATGACCCGTAAGCGGGTCGGCCAGGGGCTGCTGGAGGCGTTCTCGACGCCGTGCGACTGCTGCAACGGCCGCGGCCTGATCGTCTCCACCGAGCCGGTGGACGGCAAGCCGGAGCCACGCGGCACCCAGGGCAAGATGGCCATCGAGAAGGCGGTGGCCGACAAGGTGTCCGCGGCTTCCGGGTCCCCGAACCGTGATACTGTGACCGGTGCGCTTGACGACGTCCCAGCCGAGGATGACCAGGCGAACCAGACTTCCGGCAGGGGGCGGCGACGCTCTCGCCGAGCCAAGTCGGCCGAGTAGCCAGGCGCTCCCGCCAGGGAGCGCTCCTCGACCGGCAGCCCGTCGATCCGTCCGGTTCGACCAGGGCACCGCTCATCCGGTACCCTAGTCAATCGGTGCGTCCAGTGGCGCGCCCTGTTCGCGCGCCATCTCGGATCGTCGGTTTCCCGACAGGTTCCGAGTGCTGGGCGCAGCATTCGGTGGTCGCCGATTTGCCGGTGACCACAAGCAGACAGTAGAAGGGTTCCGCGGTGTACGCGATCGTTCGTTGCGGCGGCAGGCAGCAGAAGGTCTCCGTCGGTGACGTCCTCGAGGTGGACAAGGTCGCCGGCGAGGTCGGCTCTTCGGTTACGCTGCCGACGGTGCTCGTCGTCAACGACGGCGATGTGACCACGGAGGCGGGCAAGTTCACGGTCAGCGCCGAGATCCTCGGCGAGACCAAGGGACCGAAGATCCGCATCCTCAAGTACAAGAACAAGACCGGTTACAAGAAGCGCCAGGGTCACCGCCAGCGGTACACCCAGGTGAAGATCACCGGCATCAACCAGGCCTGAGTCACGGGAGTTTTGCGAGATGGCACACAAGAAGGGCGCGTCGTCCACCCGGAACGGCCGTGACTCCAACGCCCAGCGGCTCGGCGTCAAGCGTTTCGGCGGCCAGCTGGTCAACGCGGGCGAGATCATCGTCCGCCAGCGCGGCACCCACTTCCACCCCGGCGACAACGTCGGCCGCGGCGGCGATGACACGCTGTTCGCGCTGGCCGCCGGTCACGTGCAGTTCGGCCGCAAGCGCGGTCGCCGCGCGGTGAGCATCGTCCCGATCGCGGAGTAGTCCGCGGCCGATAGGCGTTCCTAAGGGGTGGGTCCCTTGACCCGCCCCTTAGTCGTGTCTGGGGTTTTCACGGTGTCTTGCGCTGCTTTCCGCCGGCGGGTGGTCTGCGCCGGGTTTCGGGCGGGTGGTCCGCGCCGGGTCTTGGGCAGGTGGTCTGCGTCGGGTTCGGGCGGGTGGTCCGCTTCGGGTTCGGGCGGGTGGTCCGCTTCGGGTTCGGGCGGGTGCTCTGCGCCGGGTCTTGGGCGGGTGGATTCTGTTACGGCAGGCCGCCATGCCACCACCCGCCGTCGTGGGCGGGCGCCGATCGTGGGGATCGCTTCTCACGTCGGACGTGGTACTCGCCGTTACGGCGGGGCGTTGGCCGGCCGCCGTGGCTCGTGCTGCCCGCCGTAAGGCGGCGCCGGGCTTCGCCGACCACCGCCCCACCGCGCGGCGCCGGGTGAAAACCCCTGGTTAGGCCGGTGGGGAGGCGCTTGGCGTGTCCGGCGCGGCCCCTGTGATGCTGGACCGGTGCCCCTGAGGTGCTGTGATCGGAGAATCGTGCCTGGTCGGAGGGCTGTGCCTGGCCGGCGGGGTGATTTTCCGGGTTGGGGATGAAGGCGGGCGGCGGAGGCGTTGGGCCAGGAGCTGGACGGTGCCGGAGACCCGGGGGCCGGTGGACCGGTTCTTGGGTGGTGGGTTGAGCTGGGAAGATGGAGAGGTGTCCCCGCTGGGGGACATCGGGAGGAGGGGCCGTAATGCCGGACTTCGTGGACCAGGTGGTCCTGCACGTCAGGGCCGGTGACGGAGGGAACGGCTGCGCCTCCATCCACCGCGAGAAGTTCAAGCCGCTGGGCGGCCCGGACGGCGGGGACGGGGGCCGGGGCGGGGATGTGATCCTGGAGGTCGACCCCAACACCGCCACCCTGCTCGACTACCACCGGCGGCCGCATCGCAAGGCGGACAACGGCAAGCAGGGGCAGGGGTCCAACCGAGACGGGGCCAACGGCGGGGACGTGGTGCTGCCGGTGCCCAACGGGACCGTGGTCAAGGACGCGGAGACCGGGGAGGTCCTGGTGGACCTCGTGGGAGCCGGGACGCGGTACGTGATCGCCCAGGGCGGGCACGGCGGGCTGGGGAACGCCGCCCTGGCCTCGACGAAGCGGAAGGCGCCCGGGTTCGCGTTGCTGGGCGAGCCGGGCGACGGTCTGGACGTGGTCCTGGAGCTCAAGAGCGTCGCGGACGTGGCGCTGGTCGGGTTCCCGAGCGCGGGCAAGTCCTCGCTGATCGCGGCGCTGTCGGCGGCCCGGCCGAAGATTGCGGACTATCCGTTCACGACGTTGATCCCCAACCTCGGCGTGGTCACCGCGGGGGAGACCGTCTTCACCGTCGCGGACGTACCTGGCCTGATCCCCGGTGCGTCGCAGGGCAAGGGGCTCGGGCACGAGTTCCTGCGGCACGTGGAGCGGTGCGACATGCTCGTCCACGTCATCGACTGCGCCACCCTGGAGCCGGGCCGCGACCCGATCACCGACTACGAGGTGATCGAGGCCGAGCTGGAGGCTTACGGCAAGCTGGAGGACCGGCCGCGCATGGTCGTCCTCAACAAGGCCGACGTCCCGGACGCGCGCGAACTGGCCGAGATCGTCCGCCCCGACTTCGAGGCCAAGGGACTGCGGGTGTTCGTCATCTCGGCGGCCACCCACGACGGGCTGCGGGAGCTGACGTTCGCGATGGGCGAGTGGGTGGCGGCGGCCCGGGCCAAGAAGCCCGTGGAGGAGCCGACCCGGCTGGTCATCCGGCCCAAGCAGATCGGCGAGGCCGGGTTCTCGGTGCGGCAGGTCAGCGAGAACCAGTTCCAGGTCACCGGGGAGAAGCCCGAGCGCTGGATCCGCCAGACCGACTTCACCAACGACGAGGCCGTAGGCTACCTGGCCGACCGCCTGGAGCGCCTCGGCGTCGAGGAAGCCCTGGTGAAGGCGGGCGCGGTGGCGGGGGCCGAGGTCATCATCGGGCCGATGGAGGGCGGCTACATCTTCGACTGGCAGCCCACCCTGAACGCCGAATCCACCCGCCAGGGCCCCCGCGGCACCGACTCGCGCCTGGCGTAGCCGCGCACGTAGTCGTCTCCGCACAGCACGTAGTCGTCCTTGTGCAGGACGTAGTTGTTTTGTGCAGGACGTAGTTCACATCTTGTACGGCGAGGCCGCCCCCACCACCGCCCACCGGACGTGGCCGGGGTGTCGGGGCGGCGCCCGACAGTCGGACGGGGTCCTCGCCGCCACAAACCCACCTTGACCACCTGAGCGGGGCTCGCGCCACAAACCCACCTTGACCACCTGGGTGGGGCTCGTGCCACAACCCCTTGGCCGCCTGGCCGGGGCTCGCGCCACAACCCCTTGGCCGCCTGGGCGGGGCTCCCGCCGCTACCCTCGGCCGTATGGGCGGGGCCCGGTTGGGCGGCGTGTCAGGATCGGTTTCCCAGGCGGGCGTATGCCGCCGGTGGCATGCCGACGGCGGCGGTGAAGTCGCGGGTCAGGTGGGCCTGGTCGGTGTAGCCGAGTTCGGCGGCCAGGGTGGCGAGGTCGAGGCCCTGGTAGACGCGTTCGGCGGCCTCGTGCAGGCGGAAGCGGCGGATCACCCATTTGGGCCCGATGCCCACGTAGTCCTGGAACAGGCGCTGCAGGGTGCGCATGGAGCGTCCCGACAGGGCGGCCAGTTGGTCGACCCGGGTGATGGTGACGTCGTTTTCCGCCAGGCCGACCAGGTCGGCTACCTCTTCGGCTACCGGGTCGCGCTCCGGGGCCAGGCTCAGCAGGAAGCGCTCGATCAACGAAACGGCGGCGCGGGGATCGGGTTCGGCCAGGACCCGGCGGACCGTGGTTGTCCCGGCCGGGCCGTACAGCCGGCCTATCTCGGTGAAGTGGCCGGTCAGCTCGGAGACGGGGCGGCCGAGGAACGGGCGGAAGCCGCCGGGGCGGAAGCGGGTGCCGATGACGCGGCCGCTGCCGTGCATCGTGTAGGAGAAGCCGCCTCGGATCACGCCGGCGATCTGGTGGAAGTCGTGGGTGATCGTCATGTTGACGGTGGGGTGGGAGACGATGCGCTGTTCGTACGGCTCGGCGAGGTCGGTGTAGGTGACGACCCAGAAGTGTTCTACGAAGGGCGAGAGTTCCTGCGGGGGCGCCTGGCGGGAGAAGTCGAAGGCGCTGAGGCCCGCGTAGGGGTTGACCCAGCCGCGCTGTCGCGTTTCTACAAGCCGCCCTTCTGGAGGGCGGGGCACCATGGCTGCCATGGAAGACATGATGCCGCTGATGACCCGGTCCTCTGAACTGACCTCGGATCTCGTGCGTGGCGTCCGGGATGAGCAGCTCGGGCTGTCCACGCCGTGTGCGAAGTTCGACGTCAGGGATTTGATCAACCACCTGGAGTGGGTGGCGGAGATGTTCGTGTCGCTGGCGGCCAAGGGGCCGCGGACCGAGCAGGGGCCCTATGCGGGGGACTTTCCCGAGCGGGCGGAGCGGACGCTGGCCGCCTGGTCGCGGCCCGAGGCGTGGGAGGGGATGAGCCCGGCCATGGGGATGCCGCAGCCCATGGTGGCGCACCTGTATCTGACCGATCTGGTGGTGCACGGGTGGGATCTGGCGAGGGCCACCGGGCAGGCGTACGAGCCGATGCCCGAGGCCGTCACGGGGTCGCTGGTGTTCACCGAGCAGATGGTGGACATGGGGCGTGAGCTCGGGGCATTCGGGCCGCCGGTGGAGGTGCCGGACGACGCGCCCGCATTGGACCGACTGCTGGGCCTGATCGGGCGCGACCCGGCCTGGAAGGCGTGAGCACACCCTCCTGCATGCACCCCTGCGGCGTAAGCTCGGGCTCCCACACCCCGCGCGGGCACGTGGGGATAGGCTCGTATGGTGCGAGATCGGATCAGTTCCGCGTCGAAGGTCGTCGTCAAGGTGGGCTCCTCGTCGCTGACCACCCCCCAGGGCACGATTGACGTCGACCGGGTGGACGCCCTGGTGGACGTGCTGGCCGCGCGCCGGAGCGTGGGTGCGCAGATCGTGTTGGTTTCGTCGGGAGCCATCGCCGCCGGACTGGGCCCGCTGGGGCTGGCGTCGCGGCCGAGGGATCTCGCCACGCAGCAGGCGGCCGCCTCCGTGGGCCAGGGCGTGCTGGTCGCCCGCTACACCTCGTCGCTGGCCCGGTATGCGATCCGGGTGGGCCAGGTGCTGCTGACCGCCGATGACATGATGCGCCGCGCCCACCACGTCAACGCCCAGCGCACGCTCGGCCGGCTGCTCGAGCTGGGCATCCTGCCGGTGGTCAACGAGAACGACACCGTGGCCACGGACGAGATCCGCTTCGGCGACAACGACCGGCTCGCGGCGCTGGTGGCGCACCTGATCAGGGCCGATGCGCTGATCCTGCTGTCGGACGTGGACGCGCTCTACGACGGGCCGCCGAGCCGTGCGGGCTCGCGCAGGCTGGCGGAGATCCGGGGCCCGGAAGACCTGGTGGGCGTCGAGCTGGGCAGGAACGGCGCGGCCGTGGGCACCGGTGGCATGATCACGAAGGTTCAGGCGGCCAAGATCGCGACCGGCGCGGGGATTCCGGTCGTGCTGACCGCGGCGGCCCACGCGGCTCAGGCCCTGGCCGGGGCGGACGTGGGCACCTACTTCCACCCGGGCGGGCGGCATCCGGGCACCCGGCTGTTGTGGCTGGCCCATGCCACCACCGGGCGGGGACGGCTGCACCTGGACGAGGGCGCCGTGGAGGCGGTGGTCGCGCGGCGCAAGTCGCTGCTGCCCGCGGGGGTGACCTCGGTCGAGGGCGAGTTCGCGGCCGGCGACCCGGTGGACCTGTGCGCGCCCCTGGGGCGGGTGGTCGCGCGAGGGCTGGTGAACTTCGACGCCGGGGAGATCCCCGGGCTGCTGGGCCGCTCGACCCGGGAGCTGGGCAACGAGCTCGGTCCGGAATATGAACGCGAGCTGATTCACCGCGACGACATCGTCATACTGGAGCCTCACCGGTAAGCGAATGGAGCGTGCGATGTCCGATGAGTTCCTGAAGGTCGCCCAGGCGGCACGAGAGGCCGCTGCCGAGCTGGCCCCGCTGCCGCGGGCGCCGAAGGACCGGGCATTGCGCGCGATCGCCGACGCACTGGTCGAGGGTGCGGCGGAGATCGTCGAGGCCAACGCCCAGGACGTGGCGCGGGCCCGTGAGCAGGGCACCGCCGAGGCGATGATCGACCGGCTCCGCCTCGACAAGCAGCGCATCGAGGCCATCGCCGAGGCGGTGCGGCAGGTAGCCGACCTGCCCGACCCGGTGGGCGAGATCGTGCGCGGCGGCACGCTGCCCAACGGGCTGGAGCTGCGCCAGCTCCGGGTGCCGCTGGGCGTGATCGGCATCATCTACGAGGGCCGGCCGAACGTCACCGTGGACGCGGCGGCGCTCTGCCTCAAGAGCGGCAACGCCGTACTGCTGCGTGGCTCGTCCAGCGCCTATGACTCCAACACGGCGCTCGTGCGGATCATGCAGGCGGCCCTCGACGACACCGAGGTGCCGTCCGGGGCGGTGCAGCTGGTGCCGGGGCAGACGCGCGAGTCGGTCAAGGTGCTGATGCGGGCGCGTGGCCTGGTCGACGTGCTGATCCCGCGGGGCGGCGCCTCGCTGATCAACTCGGTGGTCGAGGAGTCCACGGTGCCGGTGATCGAGACGGGTGTCGGCAACTGCCACGTCTACGTCGACGCCGACGCCGACCTGGACCTCGCCCTGGACATCCTGGTCAACGCCAAGGCGCAGCGGCCGTCGGTGTGCAACGCGGCCGAGACGTTCCTGGTGCACGCCGCGGTGGCCGGGGAGTTCCTGCCCAAGGCGCTGGCGCGGCTGGCCGAGGAGGGCGTGACCGTGCACGGGGACGCGCGGGTCGCCGCGCACCCGGGCGTGGTGGCCGCCACCGAGGACGACTTCTACGCCGAGTACCTCTCCCTGGACATCGCCGCGGCCGTCGTCGACTCGCTGGAGGAGGCGGTGGCCCACATCAGGAAGTACGGCTCGGCCCACACCGAGGCGATCGTCACCCGGTCGCAGCAGGCGGCCCGGCGGTTCGTGTCGCTGGTCGACTCGGCGGCCGTGGCGGTCAACGCCTCGACGCGGTTCACCGACGGGGGCGAGTTCGGGTTCGGCGCCGAGATCGGCATCTCCACCCAGAAGCTCCACGCCCGCGGCCCGATGGGGCTGCCGGAATTGACGTCCACTAAGTGGGTTTACACGGGCGAAGGACATATGCGCACCTCAGAAGGCACCGTCATCTCAGCGTGTCAAGGTGGCGACCGAGAGTGACGTTGACTTGACTGGGGTCCATGGAGATTGTGATCGCCCTGGTCTTCGCCGGTGCGGTGCTCTTCGGGGCCGACCGGCTGCTGCTCTGGCTGGAGAGCCGGGGGCACGTGCACTGGCGCCGTAAGGGGCGCAGGGACCTGTCTCAGGCGCCCACCACGGAGCTCGACGACATCTTCAGCGATTCGACCAAGACATAAACCTTCGGCGCGCCTCGGGCGCTAACTTCGGCCTCACCGCTAGGGTTGTGTCCCTTATGGGTGCGCCGAGCGGGGAGGGACGGTGAGCAAGCTCGGCAAGGTCGGGCCGTACACCCTTCTCGAACGGCTTGGCCGAGGCGGCATGGGCGAGGTGTATCTCGCCGTCGCCCGCCGTGGCGAACGCGTCGCGATCAAGGTCCTGCGAGACCTGGTCGAGGATGAGTCCGCCCGCATTCGCCTGGAACGCGAGGTCCGGGCGCTGCGCCGGGTCGAGAGCCCGTACGTGGCCAGGGTGTTCGACGCCGATCTCGACTGCGACCGGCCGTACCTCGTCATGGAGCACATCGAGGGCGACACGCTCCTGGAGCGGGTACGGCGCAGCGGCCCGCTCGACGTCGGCGGCCTGGTCGAACTGGCGCAGGGCATCGCCACCGCGCTGGCGATCACGCATGCGGCCGGGGTGATCCACCGCGACCTCAAGCCGGCCAACATCCTCATGAGCGAGCGCGGGCCGGTGCTCATCGACTTCGGCATCGCGCAGGTGCTGGACGCCACCCGGCTGACCATGACCGGCACCTTCCTCGGCACCCCCGGCTACACCGCGCCCGAGATCTTCGCCGACGAGCAGGTGGACTCGCCCGCCGACGTGCACGCGTGGGGGGCGACGGTGGCGTTCGCGGCGACCGGGCGGCCGACGTTCGGGCGCGGGACGGCCGAGGCGCAGATGTACGCGGTGCTGAACGGGCAGGCCGATCTCAAGGGCGTGCCCGTGGAGTTGCTGCCGCTGGTGCGGGCGGCGCTGCATCGGGAACCGGCCAAGCGGCCCACCGCGGCGCTGCTGGCCGATCGCCTGTCCCGGCTGGCCCGGGCGACCGCCTCCGACGCGCCGGGCGAGGCGGTGGCGGAGGTGCCGCCGCCGCGCCGGCGGCTTCGGCCCGGGGCGGGCGACGACGCCGCCCGGGGGCGGGCGGGTGAGGAGCAGAAGACGCCGCCGCCCAGAGCCCGGGCGCCGCGGGTGCGCTCCGGCTCGGCCGAGGAGCCGGGCACGCCGGTGCCCCGGGGGCGAACCAGGGACGAGCCGGGCACCCCGGTGCCCAGGGGGCGCGTGGCGGATCCGGGGCGGGGCCGTACCGCCAAGGAGGAGCCGAACACTCCCGTGCCCAGAGGGCGGGCGGCCGACCCGGGGCGGGGCCGTACCTCGAAGGAGGACCTGGCGCGCGGGCGGGCCAAGGAGGAACTGGTGCGGGCGCGCGCCAAGGAGGAGCCCGGGGTGCGCGGCCGCGTCAAGGAGGAGCCCGGGGCGCGTGGCCGGATCAAGGAGGAGCCCGGGGCGCGTGGCCGGATCAAGACCGGTGACAACCCCAAGACGCCGGTGCCGCGTCCCCGGACCAAGCTCGCCGCCGAAGGGCGGCTGGTCCGCTCGCGCGGCCGGACCAGGGAGGGCGGCGCGACCACGCTGCCCGCGGGCAACACCGCGTTGCTGCTGCTGGCCGTGCTGGCGGTGCCGTGCGTGGTGGCCTCGGTGGTGTATCCGATCGCCTCGATCGGGATCACGGCCGCGCTCGTGGTGCTGACCAGGACGTTGTGGATGAGCCACTGGCTGGTCAGGAACCGCTCCAGCAAGCGGGTGCGGGTGTTGCTGCGCGTGTTGTTGTTCCCGTTCGCGCTGGTCGGGGCGGCGGCCACGGCGGCCGTGTGGCCCGGGGCGCCCGTGGCCCTGGTGGCCGGAGGAGCGCTCTGGGCGACGGGCGGCGGTGAGATCGCCTCCGACTGGTGGCAGCAGGTGGCGCCGGTGACCGTGGCGGCGGTGGTGTTCGGCGTGTTGTGCGGCGGGGTCACCGGGCGGGAGATCGAGCGGATCGGCGCCCGGTTGCCGAACCTGCGCCGCGAGGGGCTGCGTGCTCTCGCGGTTCTGGGTGGGTTCGTGGCGCTGTGTGCCGCGGCGGTCCGGGCGATCGATCTGCTGCTCTAACCGGTTTCACGTACTCTGACCGGCTTCGCGGCGGTCTCTGAGCGGTTGCACGGCCGTCCAGGCCGTGAGGGCGCCGCACGGCGGGAGGTCGTGCGGCGCTGCTCGGCGCCCTTGTGCGGCGGGGTACCTGGGCCACGGCGTCCGGTCTGCGGATCGCCGTAACGGCGGGCACCCCGTCCGACGTGAGAAGCGATCCCCACGATCGGCGCCCGCCGGCGTCGGCGGGTGGGGGGATGTGGGCTGCGCCGTAAAGAACCGGGGTTCTCACGGCCGGGTGTGCTCTCCTGGACGGAGAGCACATTAGTTGTCGCGGCGGGAGAAGCGGTTGAAGATGCGCTCGCCCGCGTTGACCGCGCCCTCGGCCACGTCGCGCAGGACGCCGATGAACGGGTCCTGGGACTCCGACCACGAGCGGCGGTAGGACTCCGCGGCGGCCTTGATCTCGTCCGTGACGCGGGCGTCGGCGTCGTCCTCCCTGCGGGGGTAGTCACCGCCGAGGATGCGCTCGTACTCGCCCGTGCGCTGCCACTTGTCCAGCTCCGCCACGCGCACCACGGCGAACGGGTGCGTGGTGCCGAGCAGGTTCAGCACCTTGAGGAAGCCGTCGCGCAGGTCGCCCGCGGTGTCGTACTCCTGGTACTGGGCGAGGAACGCCTCGATGTTCATCTCGTGCGTGTAGTCGCCGCCGGCCAGCTTCATGAGGGCGCGCTTGGCGGCCTCGGGGTTCTGGCCGGTGAGCAGGCCGCCTCGGTCGGAGGACAGTTCCGACTTGCGGTACCACTCCTCGAGCCCCGCGACGATCGCGCGCAGGCCGATGTAGCCGAGCGGGATCCACGCTACGCGCGTGGCGAGCGTGGTGAGGATGTCGAGCATGGTGCGGTAGACCGCGTGGCCCGACAGGATGTGCGAGGTCTCGTGGCCGATGACGAAGCGCTGCTCCTCCTCGTTCATGAGGTTGAGCAGGCCGGTGGTCACCACGATGAACGGGTCGTCGAAGCCGATGGCCTTGGCCTGGACGTGCGGGTCCTGCTGCACGTAGATCTCGGGGATCCGGTGCAGGTCGAGGATGTAGGCGGCGTCGCGGCCCATGTCGTGCAGGGAACGGAACTGGGTTTCGCTCACTCGCACGGCCGAGGCGAGGTACATGAGGCGCAGGCGCCGCTCGCTTACGAGGCCGGACATCTGCTTGAGAACGGTGTCGAACCCACTCAGCTTGCGCAGAGCGACCAGCGCGGACCGGTCTGCGGGGTGTTCGTAGGCACGAGACGAGATGCCGGGCAGTTGGATGCGGTTGCGATCCGGGGTGGTCGTCATGCCCGGCATGCTACGTCGGCTACGGGAGTGATGCGCGGTTACTTGGGAAGGGGGGTGGCTATGTGGCGTGGTATGGCCGCCGCGTAAGGTCCTTTTCATGATGAATGCGCCCATGGGCCAGGGGAAGCGACGCGTGGGGGTGATGGGCGGCACGTTCGACCCCATCCACCACGGGCACCTGGTCGCGGCGAGCGAGGTGGCCCACCACTTCGACCTCGACGAGGTCGTCTTCGTGCCGACGGGCCGGCCGTACCAGAAGTCCTCGCGCGAGGTCAGCGCGCCCGAGGACCGTTACCTGATGACCGTCATCGCGACGGCGTCGAACCCGCGCTTCTCCGTCTCCCGCGTGGACGTGGACCGGCCCGGGCCCACCTACACCATCGACACCCTGCGGGACGTCTCGGAGATCTACGGCGCGGACGCCGAGTTGTTCTTCATCACCGGCGCCGACGCCCTGGAGGCCATTCTCGGCTGGCAGGACGCCGAGGAGTTGTTCACGCTGGCCCACTTCGTCGGGTGCACCCGGCCCGGGCACACCCTGCACGACCCCGGGCTGCCCGCGGGGAAGGTGACCCTGCTGGAGATCCCGGCCCTGGCGATCTCGTCGTCGGAGTGCAGGCAGCGCGTGGCCAAGGGGGAGCCGATCTGGTACCTGGTTCCGGACGGCATCGTGCAGTACATCGGGAAACGCGGGCTCTATCGCGCCGTTTGATGAGATTTGCGGCGATCATGGGCATATGACGGATGAGGTCTTCGACGGACTGGAGCTGAAAGAGCAGGCGTGGTGGGCGCATGACGCGGAGGTCACCGCGTCCGGGCTCTTCACCATGGTGCGGCGGCTGCCGGCCCTGATCCGGGACGTGCTGGTGCTGAGCTGGCAGACCAGCCGCGTGGACACCGTGGTCATGATGGGTGCCGCGCTCCTGTCGGAGATCTTCACCGCGCTCGGGCTGCTGGCCACCACCGACGTGCTCAGCCAGCTGTTCTCCGCCGTGCCCACCGCCGAACGCCTGGCCGCCGCGCTGCCCGGCATCGCCGCCGTGGTCGGCGCCGCCGTCCTGCGGGCCGCCTTCCGCGAAGCCGGTCAGTGGGCCCGTGACCGGCTCGAGCCCCTGCTCACCCAGGCCGCCCAGACCCGCCTGGTCACGCTCACCACCGGAGTCGAACTGGCCGCGTTCGACGACCCGGACTTCCATGATCAGGTCCAGCGCACCTCCGCGACCGCCACCCGCGGGCCGTCGATGCTGCTCTGGGCAGTCATGGAAACCGTTTCCGGATTTATCGGGTTGCTGGCTGTTTCTGGTGCTTTGGGGGTGCTGCATCCGGTGCTGCTGCCGCTCATCCTGCTCGCCGCCGTCCCCAGCACGTGGGCCTCCGTGCGCGCCGCCCGCGTCAGCTACCAGGTCACCGCCGGGATCGCCGCCGCCAGACGGCGCCAGAGCACCCTCCAGGACCTCATGACCCAGCGGCCGGCCGCCGCCGAGATCCGCTCCTACACCATGCGCCCCTACCTGCTCGCCGAATTCAGCCGCATCTACCGCTGGATCATCCGCTACGAACTGCGCGCCGTCCGCCGCCAGCAACTCGCCGGCCTCTGGGGCAGCGCCCTCGGCGGCATCGCCAAGGGCCTGGTCTACGTGGCACTCGGCCTGCTGCTGTGGAGCGGCCAGGTCGTGCTCGCCGTCGCCGCCACCGCCGTCCTCGCCATCCAGCGCGCCGGAACCGCCACCGAGCAGGCGCTCCACGGAGTCAACCAGGCATACGAAGCCGGCCTGTTCTACGAGGACTACGTGCACTTCATCGCCGACGCCAGCGCACGAGCAGAAACCTCCGGCAGTACGGCGCCGCCCGCCGAAACCGACCGCATCCGGGTCGACGGCATCAGATTCACCTACCCGGCGGCCGACACCCCCGCCCTCACCGACGTCTCCATCACCGTGAACCCCGGCGAGATCGTCGCCCTCGTCGGCGAGAACGGCTCCGGCAAAACCACCCTCGCCAAGGTCATCGGCGGCCTCTACCTCCCCCAGACCGGAACCGTCACCTGGGGCGGCGTCGACCAGCGCGCCATCGACCGCACCGCCCTCCGCGAGAAGATCGCCGTCATCGCCCAGGACTTCACCCACTGGCCCCTGAGCGCCGGAGAGAACATCACCATCGGGCGGCACGACTCCGGCGCGCCCCTGGACGAGGTGCTCACCGCCTCCGGCGCCGACGCCGTCGTGGACCGCCTGCCGTACGGACTGGACACCATGCTCGACCCCAGCTACCAGGGCGGGACCGAACTGTCGGGCGGGCAGTGGCAGCGCATCGCCGTCGCCCGCGGCCTCTACCGGGACGCGCCCCTGCTCATCTGCGACGAGCCCACCGCCGCGCTCGACGCCCGCTCCGAACACGCCATCTTCGAGAGCATCCGGCGACACGCCGTGCAGCGCACGGTGCTGATGATCACCCATCGGCTGGCCAGCGTCCGCTGGGCCGACCGCATCTACGTGCTGGAACACGGGAAAGTCGTGGAACAGGGCACGCACGCGGCGCTCATGGAACGTTCGGGCATCTACGCCGAGATGTTCACTCTGCAGTCGAGGGCCTACACCGAGGAAGGGTAACCTCGTAGGTAGCCGATAGAGGAGGACTGACCCGCATCGTGACCGCATCCGACAGAGCCGTCCAGCTCGTCCAGATCGCCGCCGAGGCCGCGGCCGACAAGCTGGCCGATGACATCCTCGCCTACGACGTCAGCGAGCAGCTCGTCATCACCGACGCCTTCCTGCTCTGCTCCGCCACCAACGACCGCCAGGTCCGCGCCATCGTCGACGAGATCGAAGACCGCCTCCGCATCGAGGCCGACGCCAAGCCCGTCCGCCGCGAGGGCGAGCGCGAGGGGCGCTGGGTGCTCCTCGACTACATCGATCTGGTCGTGCACGTTCAGCACGAAGAAGACCGCACCTTCTACGCGCTCGAGCGCCTGTGGAAGGACTGCCCCGCCATCGGGCTCCCCGAAAGCGTCACGCACGCCAACATCCAGCGAGCGCGCACTTGAGCCGCAGAATCGTCTGTCTTCGGCACGGCCAAACCCTCTGGAATGTCGAGCACCGCTTCCAGGGCCACACCGACATCCCGCTCGACGAAACCGGAATCGCCCAGGCCACCAGGGCGGCATCCCTGCTGGCCGCGCTCCGGCCCACCATGATCGTCTCCTCGGACCTGCAGCGCGCCCACGACACCGCGCTGGCCCTGGCCCGCCTGGTCAAACTCGACGTCCCCGTCGACAAAGAACTCCGCGAACGCGGCGGCGGCGCCTGGGAAGGGCTGACCCGAGACGAGATCCGGGCCCGCTGGCCCGAGGAGTACATCGCCTGGGAGGCCCCCGACGGCGAGCCCGTCACCGAGGTCGCCGCCCGCGTGGCCGCCGCCATGCGCCGCTGGGCCGCCCAGCTCGACGACGACGGCCTGCTCGTCATCGCCTCCCACGGCGCCGCCATCCGGCTCGGCATCTGCGAACTGCTGGGGCTGCCCGAGGACCTGTGGCACACCCTCGGGGGCCTCGGCAACTGCAGCTGGTCCGTGCTGGAAGAGGGGCGCAAGGGCTGGCGCCTGCTCGAACACAACGCCGGCACCCTGCCGGAACCGGTCAACAGCGACGACATCGTGGAGGCCGATTAGGCGAAAGGACCGGGATGCCTATATGCTCTCGGAGCGCCGCATCGAGTGGACTCGTAGCGGTGACCAGGGGCTATAGCGCAGCTGGTAGCGCACCTCCATGGCATGGAGGGGGTCAGGGGTTCGAATCCCCTTAGCTCCACAGGCAAGGTACTCCGCGCGTTCTTCCAGTGGCTAGGGGTCGGAGCCCACCCTGGTCAATGGGCCGCCCTCTGCAGGGGGCAGCTACGGCGTGTACCACCAGAAGTACCAGTGCTCACCAGGGATGGTTGAGTAGTAGCAGCCATCGGTCGGGTGGCCACGGCCCTCGTACCGGCTCCTTTCTATCTCGCACAACCACGGCGCAATGAAACCGCCTTCCCAGGTCCACGTGCCTTGGGCCTTCTGCGTGGGGGGAGTGGGCGCTGCATCGGCTGACGTAGTTGCCGTGGCCGAAGTTGCGGGTAGTTGAGCGGTTCCGAGAATGGCGACGGTGGCCAGGATCGAGCTGGCGATGAGTCGGGATACGCGCATGGCCTCTCCTGTCGAAAGTGTGTTCAGAAGTTGTCTCTGATCCGTCAGAACCACGGCTTGCCGGGCTGGGCCCGGAAGGTAGAGCCGGCGGTCCTCCTGGTGACGACCCGGGCGCTGGAAGGCGGCAGCATCCCCTCACGTCACCTTCGATCGCGTCACCGCCGACTAAATGATCATCTTCTGGGCCGGTGACCTGACGGTCGGCGACCAGGCGACGGCCGAGAGCGCGCTCAGCACTCGCCTCGCCACGTCACCGACGTGATTTCGGCATAGGCCACGCCGAAGTCGAGTTTGTAGGTGCCGGGGCCAGGGTTGTAGTGCAGGCACTCGGACCAGGTGGTGCCGAACCTGTCATAGTTCACCTGAACGTGATCGGCCCCGGGCTGAGGTATGCCGTTGTTGAACAGCGATCCCGTCGTCACGTTGCCGGACCAGTTGCCCCAGGTCTTGAGAACTACCCGGCCGGTCCAGGGGGGGCTTCCTGGTTCCCATGCACAGAAGTAGCCCTTGGGGCAGCCAGGCGGGCTCGGTTCGGCGGAGGCGGGCGGAGCTGTGGCCAGGACGGTGGCTGCGGTGATCAGGGAGACCGCGGCACCAGCGAGGGTGCGGCGTTTGGTAGTGGTGTGCACCAGTCCTCCGATGAGAGGTTGTCGTTTTCTCAGTTGAATAGCCTGATGAACAGGAGTCGGAGGGAGGTTCCTCCCGGGGGCTCTTTTCGGCCGCGCGGAATGAAGAGTTTGCGGCCGCCGTGGTCACGGTCCTGGGCAGGGAACGCTGGTCCCAGGGTGGATGTGAACCATGGCTCCTGTTCGGTAGGCCTCAGGCACTATGCCGTGACCTGAGCACAACGTGAGCCACTGCGCTCCGTTGCTCAGCGAGGCGGCGCATCCTGGCGCGGGCGTGTTGGCGAAGGCGGCCAGACCGGAAGGGGCCGCGTTTTGCCGTGGCCTCGTGCAGTCATCGTAGAGATAGAGGCTGGAGACGCCTGGTCCGGTGGTCAGCACGAGCCGGCCAGGAACCACCGCCGAAGCCGGGGCGGCGACGAGCGTCCCAGCCCCGGCGAGGGTGACCAGCAAAAGTGCCGCAGTCTTCTTCATGCGCTTCCTCCGAGCGTCTTAGGTTTTCGCGATTTCCGTTGACAGCGCCTGTGGCGAACCGTCGCCGTCTCCCCGGCGGGCAGCGTACGAGGACAGGCCACCGCACGTGCAGGGGCCCGTCCTCGTGTGGCTCGGTGCGGGCGATTAAGGCCGGTGCCCTCCGCAGGGCGTGATTCCGTCGGTCACCCCAAAGGTGCTCACGATGCGTGATTCCCCATAGGCAATCGAATTACCGAGGTACTGCCACCCGTGGTAGTAGTTCCAGAAGGTGGCCTCAGTGCGAGGGCTCTGGTCGTTTATGAAGGAGCGGAGTTTGTCGCTCCAGCCATTTTCGTAGCCGATGTTGTAGAACCTGCAGTAGTAGAATTTCAGATAATTCCCTCTGAAATTGGGCTGATCCCAGATACAGAGGTTGAGGTAGCTGCAGCTGCCCTCTTCGGTGTCGACGCCCGCGGTCACTTCCGCGCCGTCCGGGTAGCGCAGGGTGGTGGGCGAGATCTGCGTCGCCCCCGGGTTCGCGGCCTTGAAGTCGTCGAGCATGGACTGGATCCGGATGGCCTCGGCGTCGCCCGGCGGGCTGGCGGCCGCCGGAGCCAGCGCGGTGGCGAGAGTGATCATTAAGACTGTGATCGCGATCAGGATTCTGCGTGCCACTTTTTCCTCCCCGTCGGAAGCTGTCACCAGGGATGTAGCACGGCGGAGGTTGTTCAGACCCGGACCTGTCGCGCCGATCAAACAACGGCGAACAATCGTCAGGGGTTGATCACCCCCCGAAGCTCGGGGTTGAGTGGGGTCAGGCGGGTGGACATGTACGGTCGAGTTTCCCGGCTCGGGGGAGGCTAGGGTGCCGCGGCGTGAGCGGCCATTGGAGGGGGACGACCCGGAGGTGCTGCGGTTCGCCGCGGATCTGCGGTTGTTGCGGGTCAAGGCGGGCGAGCCGACGTATCGGCAGATGGCGCGCCAGGCGCATTATGCGGTGGCGACGTTGTCGGAGGCGGCCTCGGGCCGGCGGCTGCCGACGCTGGCGGTCACGCTCGCGTATGTGAACGCGTGCGGCGGCGACACCCTGGAGTGGGAACGACGCTGGCGGGAGCTGAGCGGCCGAGAGCCGGCCGCTGCGGAACCGGCCGAGGAGGCGGCGCCGTACCTGGGATTGACGGCATTCCAAGCCGCCGACGCCGCTCGGTTCTTCGGCCGCGAGCAACTGGTGGCCGAGCTGATCCGGCGGGTGGCTGAGCAGCGGTTCGTGGCAGTGGTCGGCGCGTCGGGGACGGGCAAGTCGTCGTTGCTGCAGGCCGGGTTGCAGGCGCGGGTGCTGGCCGGGGAACGGCCCTGGCCAGTGGTGCTGATCACGCCGGGGGCGCATCCGGCGCGCGTGTGGGATCCGGTCGGTCCCGCGGAGACGTTGATCATCGTGGATCAGTTCGAGGAGGTCTTCACCCTCTGCCAGGATCCGCGGGAGCGGGCGCGGTTCATCGACATGCTCGTCGATGCCGCACGTGCGCATCGGGTAGTGATCGGCGTGCGCGCCGACTTCTACGGCCACTGCCTGGCCGAGCCTCGGCTGCTGGAGGTGCTGCGGCAGGCGCAGCTGCCGGTCGGGCCGATGAGCAGCGAGGAACTACGCCAAGCCGTCGTACGGCCGGCCACCGACGCCGGCTGCGTGGTGCAGGGTGCGCTGGCCGCCCGGGTGGTCGCCGACGCGGCCGGGCACGGGGGCGTGCTGCCGCTGGTCTCGCACGTGATGCTGGAGACCTGGCGGCGGCGCCGCGGCAACACCCTCACCCTGGCCGACTACGAAGCCGCGGGCGGTATCGAGCACGCCGTCGCTCACAGCGCCGAGCGCCTGTACACCCAGCTCACCCCCGTCCAGCGGGAAATCGCCCGCAGGATGCTGCTGCGGCTGGTCACCCCGGGCGAGGACGCCCCGGACACCCGGCGCCGGGTGCGCCGTCACCAGCTCGGCGACGCCCCGGGCACGGGTGAGGTGCTGGAACGGCTGGTCGCCGCCCGCCTGCTGGTGCTCGACCGTGACAGCGTCGAGATCAGCCACGAGACGCTCATCGGCTGCTGGCCGCGTCTGCGTGAATGGCTGGCCGAAGACCGGCAGGGGCTGCGCATCCACCACCGTCTCACCGAGGCCGCCGAGACCTGGCAGACGCTGGGCCGCGACCCCGGCGCCCTCTACCGGGGCCTTCGCCTGGAGGAGGCGGCCACGTGGGCCGAGCGGCAGACGCCCGTCCTGAGCCCGGCCGAGCAGGAGTTTCTGCAATCCAGCCGGCACGCCCGCGAGCGCGAGCGGGCGCTGGGCCGGCGCCGTGCCCTGGCCGCCCGGATGCTCATCGCCGTGCTGGCCACGCTCGTGGTGCTGGCCGCCGGCGCGACCGGATACGCGCGCACCCAGCAGGAAGCCGCCGCCGGCCAGCGCAACACCGCGCTGTCGCAGCGGGTGGCCGAGCAGGCCGTCCAGCTGCGGACCGGCGACGCGCCGCTGGCCGCGCAGCTCGCCCTGGCCGCCTACCGGCTCACCCCCACGGTGGAAGCGCGCGGCAGCCTGCTCAGCGCCTTCACCACCCCGCTCGGTGACCGGCTCGGCCACGAGCTGAACACCGTGACCTTCAGCCCGGACGGCCGCGTCATGGCCGGCGGCGGCGACGATCGCACCGTCCGCCTGTGGCGCGTCCACGACAACGGCCCGCCCACACCGCTGGCCGAACTGCCCGGCCAGAACGATGACATCGAGTCGCTGCGCTTCACCCCCGACGGCCGCGTCCTGGCCGCCGGCCTGTACGACGGCACCGTCCGGCTGTGGTCGGCGGCCGAACCCGGCCCCCCGAAGCCACTGGCCGGCTTCACCGCCCACGCGGCTCCCGTCTTCGCCGTCGCGCTCAGCGCCGACGGCACGATCCTGGCCACCGCCGGCGGCGACGGCACCGTACGACTGTGGGACATCGCCCGCGCGACCGCCCCCACACGCCTGGCCACGATCACCGCACACCGCCAGGCGCTCACCGCGCTCGCCTTCCACCCCTCGAGCGCCACGCTGGCCACCGCCTCCGACGACGGCGCCGCCCTGTGGGACGTCGCCGACCCCCGGCGTCCCAGGCCACTGCCCCGCCTGCGCGGGCAAGCAGGCAAGGTCACCGCCGTCGCCTTCAGCCCCGACGGCCGGCACCTGGCCACCGCCGGCTGGGACCACCGAGTCCGGCTGTGGCAGCTGGCCGGCCCGGGCAGCCCCGCCGTCCTGACCGGACACACTGGCCCTCTGCAGACCCTCGCCTTCAGCTCGGACGGCCGCCGGCTCGCCACCGGCGGCTGGGACCACACCATCCGGCTGTGGAACCTCACCCAGCCGGGCGCCCCGCCCAGCGTGCTGACCCCGCACACCGACGCGGTCTGGGCGCTGGCCTGGCGGCCCGGCGACAAGCTGCTCGCATCCTCGGCCCTCGACGGCACCACCCGGCTCACCCGCCTGCCCGGCCCCGTCCTCGACGGCAACCCGGCCGCCCTATCGGCGGCCGCCTTCAGCCCCGACGGCCGCACCCTGCTCACCGGAAGCGAAGACTTCACCGCCCGGCTGTGGGACATCACCGACCCCTACCAGCCGGCCCCGCTGCCCCAGCTGACCGGCCACACCGGACAGGTCGAGACGGTCGCCTTCCACCCGGAGGGCAACCTGGCCGCCACCGGCAGCATCGACACCACCATACGGCTGTGGCGCCTGGCCGACCGTGCCCGGCCCTCTCTCCTGGCGACCATCCGCACCGGCCACCCCGGAGGTGTCCGCTCCATCGCCTTCACCTCCCGCGGCACCCTGCTGGCCAGCGCCGGCGCGGGCGACCCCGTCGTACGCCTGTGGGACGTGAGCGATCCGGCCCGCCCACGCGCGGCCGGCACGGTGCGCGAGGGCGGCAATGGAGCGCTGGCGCTCGCCTTCACCTCCGACGCGCGGCGGCTGGTGACCGTGCACGGCCTCGTGTTCGTCCTGTGGGACGTGACTAACCCTCGTCTTCCGGTACGGCTGGCGACCGGCCCCGCACAGCCGGAGACGATACGTGCGACCAGTTTCTCTCCCGACGGCCGCACCCTGGCCACCGCTTCCCTGGATCGCATCGTGAAGCTGTGGGACGTGCGCGACCCCGGCCGCATCCGGCAGATCGCCACCCTCGCCGGCCACACCGACGCACTCCAGAGCATCGCCTTCGCCCCGGACGGCCGCACCCTGGCCACCGCTTCCCTGGACCGCACCGCGAAGCTGTGGGACGTCCGCGACCCCGCACAACCCCGGCCCCTGGCCACTCTCACCGGACACACCGACCGCCTCTACGCGGTCACCTTCAGCCCCGACGGCCGCACCCTGGCCACGGCCTCAGAAGACCACACCGCCCGGCTGTGGCCGATCGACCCCCAAGACGCGGCTGCCCGCGTATGCGCCCGGGCCCGCCCCGCGCTCACCCCCGCCCAATGGCGGCAACACTTCGCCGACCTGCCCTTCCAGCCACCCTGCCGATGAAGCCTGCGCCACCTCGTCCTTCCCCGGACCGGTCCCGGCGCTACCCCTGCCGGCGCACTATCTCGGCGATCCAGATGGGGGCGAACGGGGACGTGCAGCCCGGGGGCGTCGGATAGTCCTTGAGCACCTCCAGGCGCTCGCCGATGTCGATGGCGCGGGCGCGGTGTTCGGCGTGTTCGATGCCGATCTGGGCCAGGCAGTGGTTCATCGCCCATTGCAGGCGCGCCGGGGCGGGCTTCATGTCCGTTTCGATGGTGTCGAGCAGCTTCGTGAGGTCGAGGCCCTGGGGGTTCTTGGCCACGCGTTCCGTGGTCAGCGCCCAGCCGGCGCTCGCGACCACCGGGTCCGGGTCGGTGGACCAGGCCAGGCGCAGGTCTTCGGCGTGGGGGCTCTTTTTCACCACGTAGTTCACGAGCCAGTCGTGCACCTTGGGGGCGCGGGTTTCGCGCACCATGGCGTCCAGGTCGTCGAGGGTGAACGCCTTCGGGCGGCAGATCAGGAGCGCCAGCAGTCGTGCGGCGGTGTCATCGGTGGCCCAGAGTTCGCGGGCGAGGTCATGCTGGGTCTTCAGCCGCTTGGCGACGGCGCGCAGTTTGCCGAGGTTCACGCCGTGATCGTCACCGTGTCTCTCGTTCACCGCGCGGATCTTGGGGTCCTCGAGCCCGGCCAGTTCGGCCATCACCGCGGTCGCCGTCGTCTCGGCCATCTGCGTCTCCTGTCCCTCACGCGCGGGATTCAGCCTACGGTCCCGGTGACCGGCCCGGTGCCGGCCACCGTGGATGGGCCACCTCCCTGGCCTTCAGGACTGGTCGCTGCCGATCACCCTCCTCCAGGGAGAAGGTCAGGGTGTGGGCGGCCGCCAGGAGCGCAGGTGATGGGATCTGCTGGCCGGGGTCCCCGCCCCGTCTCGTGTTCTGCGGCCGAGCGACCAGCGGCGGACTAGCCCGATCTTCCGCAAACGGCACATGATTGTGCCCCCTATTCCGATTTATCCACCCCGTCAATACAAGGTTAGTTATATCGGGCCCATCTATATTTCCTCTATACCATGGAAAAAGGGGATTAAGGGCAGAGCCGGGCTGGGAGGCAGCGCCTTCACGTAGGCTGGACGGCAAGATGTCCGAGCACATGCTGACCATCGGGGAGCTCGCGGACCGGGCCGGCGTCGCCACCTCGGCGCTGCGCTACTGGGACGAACTGGGGCTCCTGCCCGCACCCGTGAGGGTCTCGGGGCAGCGGCGGTATCCGGAGTCCGCACTGGCGCTGGTCGGGGCCGTTCTGCTGCTGCGCGACGCCGGGTTCTCCCTGGCCGAGCAGAAGGCGCTGATGGCCACCCGCGGCGGCGCGCGGGAGGAGTGGGACCGGCTCGCCCGGCGGAAGCTGGCCGAGCTCGACGAGCAGATCGCCAAGGCCAGGGCCGCCCGCGAGGCGATCGAGCACGGCCTGCGCTGCGGGCGGGACGACCTCCTGGGCTGCCCCAACTTCAACGGCCTGGTCACCGCCCGCCTGGCCGGGCAGCCGCTTCAGGATGCGCACGAGCACTGCGCGGGTCACGGGGGGTGACCCCCGCGGGCCCGGTCAGCGGTGGGTGCAGATGCAGTTCCGGTCGTTCTGGGGCGGGTCGATGACCCGGTCGCCGAGCGGGATCAGGAGCTTCTCGATGGCGAGGGCGGCGCCCACCGACTCCTCGGTCACGTCGTAGCCGTCGGCCACGCTGATCGTGAGCCGGTCCGCATACACCCACACGAACGCGGGGTGGACTGCCAGCGTGACCCAGCCGGGCTGGTCCAGGTGCGGGTGGCCGGGGATCGGGGTGGGGAAGCGGGCGAGTTCCTCGGGTGGGTACGGCCGGCCGGCGACGGGCAGTGCCGTACCGGGCGGGATGGTCGTGACCGTCAGGCCGAGTGCTTCGAGGAGCTCGGCCGGGTCGCCGGTCAGGCGGAGCGCGGCCAGCAGGTGGTCGCCGTCGTTGTTGTGCCCGCCGTACGCGCGGCAGAAGTGAAAGGCGGTCAGGCTGCGCGCCCACCCGAACAGCCGCTCGGGCGGGTGCTGTGCATAGAGGTAGTCATCCCAGTTCATTGCGTCAAGACCTCCGCTGGTAGTTTGCCCGGCATGGCGGCAATGTCCAAGGTTGCGGTGGTCACAGGGGCGGGCTCGGGGATCGGGCGGGCGGTGGCCAGAGGGATGCGGGCGGCCGGATACCGGGTGGTGGCCGCGGGGCGCCGGGAGGAGCCGCTGCGCGAGACCGCCACGCCGCAGGACGACGGGTGGCTGGTCGTGCCCGCGGACGTGCGCGATCCGGGCTCCGTCGCGGCGTTGTTCGCGGCGGCGGTGGAGCGCTTCGGCAGGGTGGACGTGCTGTTCAACAACGCGGGCACGGGTACGCCACCGGTCCCCGTCGACGAGTTGGACGTCGAGCAGTGGCGTACGGCCGTGGACACCAACCTCACCGGCTCCTTCCTGTGCGCCAGGGAGGCGTTCCGGATCATGCGCGGCCAGGGCGGCGGGCGGATCATCAACAACGGGTCGATCTCGGCTCACGCCCCGAGGCCGTTCAGCGCGCCGTACACCGCGACCAAGCACGCCATCACCGGCCTCACCAAGGCGCTCTCCCTGGACGGCAGGCAGTTCGGCATCGCCTGCTCGCAGATCGACATCGGCAACGCGGCCACCGACATGACGGCGGTCATGGCCGAGGGCGTGCTGCAGGCCGACGGGACGACGGCCCCCGAGCCACGCATGGACGTCGAGCACGTGGTCGGCGCCGTCCTGTACATGGCGAGCCTGCCGCCGGAGGCGAACGTGCAGTTCATGACCGTGATGGCGACGGCCATGCCGTACGTCGGGCGCGGTTAGAACGGTCAGAGCGTGGCGTTGGCCAGCCAGTGATCCAGCAGGTCCCCGTCGCCGTGCAGGTCGACGGCGGTGGCGGGGATGCGGCCGGTGAGCACCAGAACGAGGTCCTGGACCCGGCCCGTGATCACCAGGTCGCCGCCGGTCGAGGCGGGCTCCCAGGTGACGCCGTCGGGCGCGCGGGTGACGAGCCAGCCCGTCAGGTCGCGTTCCGTGGGGTTCAGGCGGATGGTCTGGCCGGTGCCGCGCAGGCCCTCGAAGCGGGGGATCGGGGAGCGGAGCAGGGTCAGGCCCTCGGTGATGGTCTCGGCGGCCAGGTCCTGGGGGAGCGCGCAGGGCAGGCCCACGGTGTAGGCGGCGTCGAAGCGGTGTATGGCCAGGTCGCAGAGGATCCGGCGGACCCAGAAGCGGGCGGGCCCGGGGCCGAGGAAGGTCCAGACCTCGGTGTCGGGGACAGTGGCGGCGTCGACGAGCTCCCGGGCGCCGGCCTCCAGCCAGGCGGGCCAGGACTCCGGCGGGCCGGCGTCCTCGGCCCTGGGGTCGGGCAGGGCGTCCGGCGGTCCGTTGCGCAGGATCGAGGCGGCCCAGCGCGGCGCCTGGCCGATGTGGGCGACCAGATCGCGTAGCTGCCATTCCGGGCAGGTCGGGACCTTCGCCGCGGGGTCGGCGCCGGTGACCGTCTGGGCGAAGGCGGCGGTCTGGCTCAAAAGCGCGCCGGTGAGCCACTGGTCAGGTGATTTCATGGAAGGACCGTACGATCTCCAGTGGGGTGGAGGTTCAAGTCATTGTGACGCAGAACACACTCGGCATCGGTGATCTCGCCCGGCTCACCGGTCTTTCCGTCCGCACGATCCGCTTCTACTGCGACGCGGGGCTGCTGGATTCGCGGCGGAGCCCCGGCGGGCATCGCCGGTTCGAGCCGGGCGCGGTCGAGCGGCTCACACTGGTCAGGCGGCTGCGCGGGCTCGGGTTCGGGCTGACAGCGATCGAGGCGGTGCTCGCGGGGGAGCGTTCCGTCGCCGAGGCGGTGGCGGCCGAGCGTGCCGCGCTGGACGTCGAGTTGGCCACGCTGGCCTGGCGGCACGCCTCGCTGCGGGCGGTGGAGGAGGCGGGCCCGGCCGCGCGGGCGGCCCGGCTGGACCTGGTGGCGGCGGTCACCGACCGCGGCGCGGCCCACGACGCCCTCGTCGGCTTCTGGAAGTGGCAGATAGGCACCTGGCCGGACCAGGAGCGCTGCGCCTTCCTGTCGATGACCGCGCCCGAGCCGCCCGCCGACCCGACGCCGACGCAGGTCGTCGCCTACGCCGAGCTGGTGTCGGTGGCCACCGACCGCTCCCTTCTCCGGCTACGGCAGGCGCAGACGCTGGCGGACGCGGGCAGGATCCACGCCGGGCGCGATCTGATGGCCGCGACCGTGGAGGCCTGGCTGCAGGCCGAGGCGCCGGTGCTGGCCGGGGAGCCCCCGGGGCCCAGCCTGGCGCTCGACACGTTCGTCGCCGCGCAGGCCGGCGCCCGGAGGGTCCAGGACAGTCAGGCGTTCCGCCGGGACCTGCTCGGCCGCGTGGCGATGGACCGCGACCCGCGCATGCGGCGCTACTGGCGGCTGCTGCGCGAGATCACCGGCGAGCGGGCCACGCTGGGCGACCTCCACACGTGGATCCTCGACGGGCTCGAGGTCTCGGTCACGCCTGGGCGAGAATCCGGCGGATCATGGGCTCGAAATGGATCGGGGGGAGGGTGTGCCCCGGCATGAGGCTGAGGACCGCGGCCACCTTCCCCGAGGCCAGCGCGAGCACGTGCTCGTTGGCCGTCGCGGCCGCGGCGATCGCCGCCGCCCGGGAGGCGCGAGGGGCCTCGAGAAGGAAGACCAGTAACCCGTCCCGGATGTCGTCCTGGTCGGCGTGCAGGTCGGTGCAGCCGGTCAGCCCCCTGGTCAGGCGGGTGCGGCCGCCGACCCAGACGGTCGGGAACTCGGAGCCGAGCGTGAGGCTGGTGATCCGGTAGCCGGCGCGCTCGATCTCGTCGGCCAGGGCGACGGTCATCGCCGTGAGGTCGCTCTCCGGGGCGAAGTAGGCGTGCTCGGTGCCGAACAGGACCAGCCCGTCCGGCGTCTCCCGCGGGATGAAGCCCCAGTCGCCGGACAGATCCACCCGGGTGCCGGTGGTGCCGACGATCAGCGCGGCCGCGTCCCGGCTCAGCTGCGCGGTCGCCGTGGCGGCCAGGGCGGCGGCGTCCAGGCCGAGCCGCTGGGCGGCCCAGGTGAGGACGGCTCCGGCCCAGATCACGTCGCGCCGGTCCATACGCTCCTGGTCGAGGGCGGCCAGCGCGGCGTAGCCGTACCGGATCGGAGCGGGGTCGCCGGTGCGGGCGGCGGCGAGCGCGCAGCGCCGGGTGAAGGAGATCAGCAGGTAGAGCTCGTCCATGCTGAGCCTGCCGGGGTCGAGGCCCTTGTCGAGGACGGCGCGGATCTCGGCGTCACGGGGGGACTCGATCCAGCGCCAGAGACGGACCTCCTGATCGGTGTAGGCAATGCCTGAAAGAGGGGATGGGTCCATACATAGACGTTACGCACGATGCGCAGCCGATTGCAGGCCGTCATGCGGATCTTTCATGAAAGAAAATTTCTAATCTAGCCGCCGTGGTGAAAATCATCTTGACGCGCGCATGGGCCGGCCGGAATGCTCGTGCGCATGCCGGTGACCATCCGCGCGTTCGCCGCGGCAGATGTGCCCTCGCTGATCGACTGCTGGAACCTCAGCCTCCCCGCCGACCCCACGACCCCGGCCTGGTTGCGTGACAGCGTCCTGCTCGACCCCAACTTCGACCCCGAGGGGCTGCGCGTGGCCGTGGCCGGCGGCCGGGTGGTCGGCTGCGCCTACGCGGTGCGCCGCCTGACCCCGCTCGCGCCGGGCACCGGACTGGAGCCGGAGAGCGGGTGGATCCCGTTCTTCTTCGTGGCACCCGGCCACCGCGGCTCCGGGCTCGGGCGGCGGCTGCTGGGTGAGGCCCTGGCCTTCCTGCGCGGGCACGGCCGCACCCGGGTGGACTTCGCCTCCTACACGCCCAACTACGTGCTGCCGGGCGCCGACGCCGAGCTCTACCCCGCCGGGTTCGCGCTGCTGGAGAAGGTGGGCTTCACCGCGTTGTACTCGCCGGTCGCGATGGATCGCACGCTCGTGGGTTACGCCTGCCCGCCCGACGTGCACGTCCTGCGCGAGAAGCGCGAGAGCGAGGGGTACGGCTTCCGCCGCCCCTCGGACGGCGAACTGCCCGAGCTGATCCGCTTCGCGGCCGACGCCTTCAACCCCGACTGGGGCGAGGCCATCCGTCACCACACCTCCCCCGAACGCATCCTTATCGCGAAATTTCGGGACAAGGTGGTGGGGTTCTCCGCCTACGCCGCCTACCGCGGCATACCCGAGCGCTTCGGCCCCTTCGGCGTGGACCCGGGCGAGCGCGGCACCGGTCTCGGCACGATTCTCCTCCACCTCACCATGACCGCCATGCGCGCCGAGGGCCTGCACTCCTCATGGTTCCTCTGGACCGGCGAGACCGGCCCCGCCGCCCGCCTGTACACCAGGGCGGGCTACGCGGTCACCCGCCGCTTCCACGTGATGCGGCGGGGCGTGTAGCCGCTCCTCCCACCAGCGCGCTCGATGCTGCGCCCGCGACATCCGGGCGTGCAGCCGGTGCAGGACGGTGACGTTGTGGGTGTTGACCTCCAGCTCGCCCGCCCCGGCCAGGCGGCGTAACGGCCGGCCGTGACAGGTGGCGCACGGGCAGGGGTCCTCCGGCAGCCGCTCCACCGGGACGAACGCCAGCCGCTCCGGCACCAGCGCGTTCCTGGCCCCGCCGCGCCGCCAGCCGCCGCGAACCGGCGGCGGCTCCGGGTGTTCGGGGTACAGGTGGCGCAGCACCTCCCGGACGCCGACCGCCGCCCAGGGCGCCCCGTGTGCCAGCGCGCCCAGCGCCTCGGCGCCCGCCGACAGCAGCGGCAGCCCCAGCCGGAACGCCTCCGGCCGGGCGCCGGCGGCGGCGTCCTCGGCCACCAGGGCGACCGGCCCGCCGTAGCCGGCGATCGCCGCGGTGAGCGCGGGCAGATCCGGCCCCAGCCAGTCGGCGTGCAGGGGGAGCACCGCCACGACCTCGTCCCACCGGCTCGCCTGGTCGAGGATCGTGCGCAGCGCCCGGGTGTCGTTCCTGCCGATGTAGCCGGAGTCGGTCAGCGGGATCGTCACCCTGGCCTCGACCTGGTCGGCGATCCAGTGGGCGGACAGGCCCGCCGTACCGCTGACCCGGCCGGAGCCGGCGTAACGGCGGCGGTCGGCGAGCACCGGGCCGGCGTAGCCCTGGCGGCGGACCATCCTGACCGCGTCGTGCGCCGCCTGCCCGGTGAAGACCAGCCCCGACTGCGGCTGACCGCCGAGCACGCGGGCGTCGTAGACGTCGCGGGTGGACAGCTGGACGAGCAGCCGGTCGTGGAGGCGGTCGTGGAGGTCCATGGGAGGCTCCTCGCAGGGCTATAAGCCTCATACCCCCTCAATCCTCGCGATAGCGGGCAGTCAGCTCCTCCAGGGTTTCCACCATGCGCCGGCGCAACTCCGGCGGCGAGCGGACCTCGGCGTCGCCTCCGAGGCGCAGGAACTCGCCCAGCGCGTGCTCCACCGACTCGATCGGCAGCGTCACCTCGCTGCGGCCGTCCGGCAACGGCTGTGCGGTCCGCTCGGCCGCCCCGGCCACGCCGGGCGTCATCAGGTCCCGCAGCCGCTCCAGCCCGCGCGGCGTCAGCCGTACCACCGCCTCCCCGCGGCGCAGGCGCGCCTCGAACTCGGTGAGGTACTCCTGCCAGTGGGCGGCCAGGTCGAAGCCCTCCGGCCGGGCGAACTCCTCCTCCAGCACGGCCAGGTCGAGGATCTGCCAGACCCGGTAGGTGCGCACGCTCTCCCCGCAGCGGGCCACGAGATACCAGCGGCCCGCCTTCACGACCAGCCCGTACGGCTCCAGCCGCCGGGTCACCTCGCCTTTCCAGCTCTTGTACCGCACGTCGAGCACCCGGTCGCGCCAGACGGCGTCGGCCACGGCGGGCAGGAACGGCAGCGGGTCACGCTCGCGGTACCAGGCGGGCGCGTCCAGATGGAAACGTTCGCGCACGCGGCCGGCCCGGTCGCGCAGCTCGACGGGGAGCGCCGCCATGAGCTTGAGCTGCGCCGCCGTGACCACCGCGCCCAGGCCGAGCTCGGCGGCCGGCCCCGGGAGCCCGGCCAGGAAGAGCGATTCGGCCTCGTCGGTGGTCAGGCCGGTCAGCCGGGTGCGGTAGCCGTCGAGGAGCTGGTAGCCGCCGTTGGTGCCGGCGTCGCCGTACAAGGGGATGCCCGCGGCGTGCAGGGACTCCACGTCGCGGTAGATCGTGCGCACGGAGACCTCGAGACGCTCGGCGAGCTCCTGCGCGGTCATGCGCCCGCGCGTCTGCAGGAGCAGCAGGATCGACATCAGCCGGGAAGCACGCATGTCACTGACAATAGGTGTCAGTGAGGGGGCCATAGCGTCCCGGGCCATGAACGATTTCGCTTTCTTCACCGGCGCCTGGAACGTCCGCAACCGCCGTCTCGTCAAGCGGCTCGCGGGCAGCGACGAGTGGGAGGAGTTCCCCGGCCGGACGTTCGCCAGCAGTCACTTCTCCGGCGGGGCGCACTTCGACGAGGTCGACTTCCCCGTCAAGGGTTTCACGGGGCTGACGCTCCGGCTGTTCGACCGGGAACGCGGGGAATGGTCCATCTACTGGGCCGACAGCAGGACCGGGCGCCTCGACCCGCCGATGCGCGGCACCTGGCAGGGCGACCGGGGTGAGTTCTACGGCGACGACCAGCACGAGGGGACGCCGGTCCGCTGCCGTTTCATCTGGACGCGGATCGGCGACGACGAGGCGCGCTGGGAGCAGGCGTTCTCGGTCGACGGGGAGCAGACCTGGGAGACCAACTGGATCATGGAGCTGACCAGGGCCTAGAGGCCGCTGCTCCGGACCCAGAGCACCACGCCGATCGCCAGCGCCGCGACCAGCAGCACGAGCCCGCCCGCCACGATCACCCACCACCAGGCCGACCGCGGGGGCTTGGCCTCGTACTGCTCCACGTCGGGGAACATGTCGGGCGTGTACGGCAGGCGCACGGTGCCGATGCCGAGGTTGTCCAGGTCGTCCTGCCCGTGGGGCGGCTGCGGCGGAGGCGCCTGGGGCCGCGGGCCGGGCTGTTGCTGCGGCGGCCAGGTCCGCGGCCCCGTCGGGGACTGCGGGGTCGGCCAGCGGTGACGCACGGTCTGGTCGGGGTCGGGATGCTGCGGGCCCTGCTGTGGTGGAGTCATGATCTCCCCGAGAGTCACGCTGATGATATTTCCTGCCATTGTCACATTTGCCGAGGGTGCCTCGTCTGGATGGCATGACGAGAATCGTGGTAACCGGAGCAAGTGGCCGCCTCGGCCGGGCCGTACTCGCCGGGCTGGCCGGCGCCGAGGTGCGCGCGATCAGCCGGAGCCCCCGCTCGGGCGGCGACGTCGAGTGGATGGTCGCCGACCTCACCACGGGCGACGGGCTGGCCGCGGCCGTGACCGGGGCGGACACGATCCTGCACCTGGCCTCTGCCCCTTACCGGGGCCGCTATACCCGTGAGGTCGAACTGAAGGGCACGAGCCGCCTGCTGGCCGCCGCGCGGGAGGCGGGGGTGCGGCATCTCGTCTACACCTCGATCGTCGGCGTGGACCGGATCCCGTGGGGATACTTCGCGACCAAGCTGGCCGCCGAAGACCTGGTCCGGGCCGGTCGCGTGCCCTGGACGATCCTGCGGGTGACGCAGTTCCACGAGTTCGTCGACCAGGCGCTGAAGGGGGTGGCGCGCTCCGGCTTCCTGGTCGCCGACGCCGGGATCACCGCCCAGCCGGTGGACGTGCGCGACGTGGCGGGTGAACTGGCCGCGCGGGTCTCCGAAGGGCCCGCGCTGGACGTCCTGGAGTACGGCGGGCCCGAGGTGCTCGACCTGGGCGGGGCGCTGGCGGCCTGGCAGCGTGCCCGGGGTCGGCGGCCGGTGCTGCGGGTGCGGGTGCCGGGCAAGCTGGGACGCGCCTTCCGGGCCGGGTACCTCACCACCGCCGCCCGGCCGTCCGGGAAGATCACCTGGGCGGAGTACCTGGCGGGCTAGCGCTGCGGGCCGTACCCGGGGCCCTGCGGAGGGGCGGGCTGGCCGTACCCGTAACCCTGGGGCGGGGCGGGCGGCTGGGGGCGCGGGCCGCGGCGCGCGACGACGCCCGCTACCAGCAGCGCGAAGCCGGCCAGGAGCAAGATAGTCTCGAGGAGGCCGACGACGGCGAAGATGACGCCCAACGAGGCGGCGCTGAGGCCGAGGTCCCGTTGGAAGTCGATGGCGAAGATCGTCGGCGTCCGCACCAGGACGCTCAGCACCAGCAGCAGGCAGCCGATCATGCCCAGGGTGGCCGCCTTGCCGTGGTCGCGCTTGGCTCTCCCGCAGAGGACCGCGCCCACGACGAACGCCACGATCGTGATCAGGTTAAAGAACATGTAGAACACATTGCCCAGGTCCATCATCACGCCCTATCTGTAGAAGTGGCCGAAACGACCTTATGGGGATATCCGGGCATCCTCCACCGCCCGGGCGATCGACGCCGGATCCAGGGCTCCCTGGTAACGCACCCCGTTGACGAACAGCGTGGGCGTCCCGCGCACCCCGCTGTCGTGCCCCGACCGCTCGTCCGCGGCGATCCGCCGCCGATGCCGGGGCACGTCCTTCCACGGCTGGACGTCCAGCTCCGCCGCGTAGTGCCCCAGATCTTCATCGGTCAGGTACCGCTGGTTGTCGTAGAGGATGTCGTGCATCTCCCAGAACCGGCCCGCGTCGGCCGCCGCCTCCGCGACCAGCGCAGCGGCCACCGCCCTCGGGTGCATCGTCCGCAGCGGGAAGTGCCGGAAGACCAGCCGCACGTCCGGGCTCCGGTCGAGCAGCTCGCGCAGCGCCCCGTGCAACCGGCCGCAGTAGGGGCACTCGAAGTCGCCGTACTGCACGATCGTCACCGCCGCGTCGTCCGGCCCGCGCACGTGATCGTCGGGCCCCACGGGTACGGCCAGCAGCTCGGGAAGATCCTCCTCCGGCTCGGCCTCCGGCGGCGCGCAGACCCCGCCCCGGTCCCAGACCAGCCGGAAGACGATCCAGCCCAGGAGTGCCGAGATCAGTGAGCCCGCCAGGATGCCGATCTTGGCCTGGGCGGCGATGGCCGGGTCGTCGAAGGCCAGGTCCACGATGAACAACGCGACCGTGAACCCGATGCCGGAGACCGCCGCGCCGCCGAGCAGTTGCCCCCAGACCAGGTTGCCCGGCAGCACGCCCCAGTTGAAGCGCAGCGGGATCCAGGTGCCGAGCGAGATCCCGGCGAACTTGCCCAGCACCAGCCCGAGCGCGATGCCCAGCGACACCGGCGAGGTGAGCGCCGCGCGCAACGTCTCGGCGTCGAGCCGGACGCCCGCGTTGGCCAGCGCGAAGATGGGCACGATCACGTAACTGCTCCACGGGTGCAGCCGGAGCTGGAGGCGCTCGTTGACCGACACCGCCCGCTGCACCGACCGGGCCGCCTCCCGCGCCGCGCTGGCCGACGGCTCGCTGGTGAACTGCTGAACCGCCTCACCCGCGCGCAGCAGCTTGTGGTCGCTCGGCGCGTACACGAACACCAGCACCCCGAGCGCGATCCCGACGAGCGTGGGGTGGACGCCGCTCTCCAGCGTCGCCACCCACAACGCGAACCCGAGCACGATGTAGGCCGGCGCCCGCCAGATCCTCAGCCAGCGCAGCGTCACGATCGCCGCCAGCAGCAGCCCCGCCACGACCAGCGCGGGCAGCGACAGGTGGGCCGTGTAGAAGATCGCGATGATCATCATGGCCAGGACGTCGTCGACGATCGCCAGCGTCAGCAGGAACGCCCGCAGCGGATCGGGGCAGCGAGCCCCGACCACCGCCAGCAGGCCCAGCACGAACGCGGTGTCGGTGGCGATGGGCACACCCCAGCCGCCCGCCGCCGGGCCGCCGGCGTTGAAGGCCAGGAACACGGCCGCCGGCACCAGCATCCCGCCCAGGGCGGCCACCGCGGGGACGGCCACCAGGCGCCGGTCACGCAGCTGGCCGAGCCGTACCTCGTAGGAGATCTCCAGGCCGATGACGAAGAAGAAGATCGTCATGAGGCCGTCGTTCACCCAGTGCCGCAGGTCGAGGCTGAACTCGCTGGCGCCGAACGACAGGCCGGCCTCGGTGTGCCAGAAGCTCTCGTAGGTGCCGCCCCAGGGGGAGTTGGCCCACAGCAGCGCCACCACGGTCGCCGCCAGCAGCACGCTCGTGCTGCCCGCCTCGGTCTTCAGAAACGCGCGCATCATCCCGGACTCCCCCCGGGATGATCCTAAGGTCGGCCTCTCGCCCGGGGTTTACGGCCCCGGGCGAAAGCCGTCAGAGGTTGCGGAGATAGGCCAGGGACGGCATGAAGAAGTACTCGCCGCCGCGCATCGTCACCGTCTGGGCCACCTGCGGCTGCGGCTCGGACTGCGCCGGCTTACCCCACGCCTTCGGCCACGTGACCTTGACGTCCCGGGCGCCCTGGCCGATCACCGGGTCGTGGCCGGTGCCGTCCACCTGGAAGTTCGGGTTGTTGGCCCACGACTGCTGGGTGAACTCGAACTGGTCGATCAGGCTGGAGTTGAAGGCCATGAACAGCAGGCCGACGTCCCCGGTGGGCCGGGTCTCCGGAGGAGCGTCGTCCCACGGCTCGTCGGTGCGCTCGCCGTACGTCTGACCGCGGCGGGCCATCAGCACATTGCGGCCGAACGAGCGCGGGTTGGTCTTGCGGACGTGCCCGCTGAACGGGCACTTGGAGCCGTCGTCGGCGTCGAAGGTGAAGTCGTTCACGACCGGGCCGCCGCCTGCCGTCGCCCGCATGGTCACCGGCGTGCCGTCCTTGAACCGGCCGACCAGCATCGCGCCGGCCCGCGGGCGATCCTTGCCGGTGAGGCCCAGGGAGTCGGCGAGATCCTGCTCGATCTCCTTGAACGCCCTGACGTTCTGCTCCAGCTTCCTGAAGACGAAGTAGCTGCCGAAGTGCCGGGCCGGGTTCGGCGCGAACGGGTCGGCGACCAGGATGTTGCCGAGCGGGAAGGCGGGGTTCCAGTGCTCCTTGGGCTCTTGGGCGACCTCGTCGGCGAGGAACAGCGGCTGGCTGCGGCCGTCCACGTAGCCGAAGTGCTCGATGCCGTCGCCGGCCGGGTTGCGCATGCCCTTGCCGGTCTCCTCGCCGAGCAGCCGGGCGCTGTCCGGAAGGCCACTGACGATCTCGTGCCGCATCCGCTCCACCGGCTCCGGGCGGGAGTCGCCGATGAGGATGACGGCGTGGATCTCGCGCTGGTAGGTGTTCTCCCACTGCTCGACGGGCGGGTCGTCGACGAGGGCGACGCGGCGCTTCATGCCGTCGCGGAAGCCCTTGTCCCCGAAACGCCGCACGTCCTCCACGGTGTGGCCGAGGTCGCGGTAGCCGGCCTTGCTGATGCCGATTCCCACGTACGGCGTGCCAGGCCGCCGTTCCCCGGCGAAAGCGCGTACTTCTTCCAGGTGTTTCCTCGCCGACTTCATGTGCTTGGTCGCGACGTGCCTGATAAACCGCTTGCCTTCCGCGACATCGTTGAAGCGCACGAACAACACCGTCAGATACTCGCGGACGTGCGCGCGCAGGATGTTGGGCTGCAGATTGTCGAGCATCGCCTTCGTGTCGGCGTCGAGCGTGGCCGAATCCCAGGCCAGGGGTTGTGCATTGGTCAGGTCGACAGGCATGTGCCGGTCCTTTCCCCGTCGTGTCGAAAGGGCCCCCTATACACGCGTCAGTAAGGACATTGCACTCACAGTGCGGCTGTCTGTGCGCCAGTCCAATTCCCCGTCACCAACGCGCCCCTGTTCATTACGACTCCCGAGGACCGCGAAAAGTTGCAGATAATCCAGATTTCCCGAAAAAACCTCCGGCCGCCCCGCGGGGTGTCTGGGGCGGCCGGAGTGGGGGGTGCCCCAATCAGGGGGCTGTGACAGTTAGCTTCGTGCGGGCGCTACCGCCGTCCTTGCAGGTGACGATCACCGGGAAGGCTCCCGCCTTGGCCGCCTTCAGGGCCGGAGTCCAGGCGGTGGCCCCGGCGGGGGCGGGCGTGCGGACCGGGGTGAACGCCTGGGAGGCGACGGCGCGCACGCCGGAGGCGCACACCGCGGTCACCTTCACCTGGGCCCCGGTGCGCACGGCGGCCGGGGCGACGCCGACGCCGGCGTCGACGGCCTCAAGGGAGGCGCCGGGCGTCGTCGGCGTGGGGGTGGGCTTCGGGGTGGCCGTCGGGGTGCCGGACGGCGTGGGCGCGGGGTTGTCGTTGCCGCCGCCGAAGACCACGTCGGAGCAGGAGTAGAACGCCTCGGGGCTGTCGCTGCGCTGCCAGACCGCGTAGATCAGGTGGTGGCCCTTCTTGGCCGGGAGCTGGGCGTCCATGACGTAGGAGCCGCCGGACAGCGCCGGGTCCTTCTGCGTGTGGAACGGCTTGGCCTCCAGGTCGGACCACTTCAGCGGCTGGGCCGGGTTGTAGCCGTCCTTGGTCAGGTACAGCTCGAAGGTGCCCCGGTGGGGCGCGGTGGCACGGAACCTGAAGGTGTGCTTCGCGCCCGAACTCATCGTCGTGGCCGGCCAGTCGGCCCGCGCCTGGTCGAAGCCGCGGTACTTGTCGCGGCCCGCGCTGCAGAGCCTGCCGTCGGGGATGAGCTCGCGGTGGCGGCCCGCGGCGGTGCCGATGTTGACCTCGTTCCAGTCGTACAGCGCCTGGGTGCCGCCCACCTGGACGGCCTTCTTGCAGGCATCGGACTTCGGAGCCTCGGGGCCCTCGGCGTAGCAGACCATCGTCCGGCTCGGCGGGTTGTTCATGGTGCCGTGCGCGCCGGCCGTACCGGGGGCCAGGGTGAGCACGAGCAGCGTGGGGGTGGCTAGGGAGAGGGCGGCGAGTGCCTTGCGGTTGATCTGCATGCAGTCACCATGGACCAGGCACCGGCCGGAAATTTCGTACTTATGTCGCCGTTAAGGCCGCCTTAGGGGCTTTTTCAAGGCGCGGATTCTGAGCCACATCTGCACCTGGGCGCCGCCGAGCGCCGAGCGGTCCAGCCGCAGCGTGCCGCCGGTCGACTCGGCCAGGCGGCGGGCGATGTCCAGGCCGAGCCCGGTGGAGCCGGCACCGCTCGCGCCCCGCTCGATCGCGGTCTCGGGGTCCCTGATGCCCGGGCCCGCGTCGGCGATGAGGATGCCGACCGAGTCCTTGCCCTCGTGCAGGGTCACGGTGAACGCGCTCCCCTCGGGGGTGTGCCGGAAGACGTTGCCCAGCAGCGCGTCCACGGTCGCGCCCAGTTCGCCCGCCGGGACCGGTACCCGCACCGGCAGCGTGGCGCCGATCAGCTGCCACGGCCGCTGCTGGTCCTCCGCCAGCGCCGACCAGAACGTCAGCCGCTCGCGCAGCACCTCCGCCGCGTCGCAGAACGTGGCCGCGCGCTGGGGCCGGCGGGCCGCGGAGATGATCGCGTCCACCTCGCCCTCCAGCCGGGTCAGCGCCTGCTTGCTCGCCTCCGCCTGCGGCCCGAGCTGCTCCAGGGTGAGGCGGAGCCCGGCCAGCGGGGTGCGCAGCCGGTGGGAGAGGTCGGCGGCCATCTCACGCTCGGCCGTCAGCAACTGGGTGACCCGGTTGGCCATCGCGTTGAACGCCGTGGCCGCGGCCACCAGCTCGGGCGGCCCGTCGGGATGGATGCGCTCGGCCAGGTCGCCATCGCCGAGCGCGGTGGCGGCGCTGCCGAGCCGCCGGGTGGCGCGCACCACCCGGGCGCCCAGCCGGTCGCCGACCACGACCGAGCCGATCACCAGCACCACGGCCACGCCGGTCAGCACCGCCCAGGAGGAGAAGACGCCCCGGTTGAGGTCGGCGGCGGGCACGAACACCTCGACGACCGCGCTCCTGCCGCCCTCCAGCGCGACCGGGCGCAGCAGCACGTAGCCGCTCTTCAGCTCGATCGTGCTGGCCCGGGTCTGGGAGGCGGCCCTGGCCACCTCGGCGGCGGGCGCGCGGCTGGTGCCCGAGGTACGGCTGCCGCCGACGTGGATGGCCAGATGGCCGCGCCGGCCCGCGGCGGTGCGCGCCATGGCCAGGCCCAGGTCGCCGGCCGTGGTGGTCAGCGCCAGCACCGGCACCAGCGAGGACGCCTGCCGTTCCGCCTCGGCCAGCGCCCGGCTCTGCGCGGTCTCCCTGACGATGAGCGCCAGCGGCACGAGGAAGGCGAGCGCCACCATCGAGGTGACGGCCACCATGAGGACCGCCAGCGTCCGCCTCATCGCGGGGCGGACAACATGACGCCCACGCCGCGGACCGTGTGCAGGTACCGCGGCTTGGCGGCGCTCTCGCCCAGCTTGCGCCGCAACCACGACAGGTGCACGTCGATGGTCTGGTCGTCGCCATAGGACTGCTGCCACACCTCGGCCAGCAGCTCCTTGCGGGCCACGACCCGGTCGGCGCGGGCGGCCAGGTAGGCCAGCAGGTCGAACTCGCGCCGGGTCAGCGACAGCGCCGCCCCCTCGAGCGTGGCCTCGCGCCGGTTGACGTCGATGACCAGCTCGCCGACGCGCAGGGTCTGCGGCGCCGGCGCCGACCTGGCGCGGCGCAGCACCGCATCCAGCCGGGCGCCCAGATGGTCGCCGGAGAAGGGCTTGACCAGGTAGTCGTCGGCGCCCGCCTCCAGCAGCCGGACGATCTCCGCCTCGTCGTCGCGGGCCGTGGCCACGATGACCGGCACGTCGGAGATGCCGCGCACCATCCGCAGCGCCTCTGAGCCGTCGAGGTCGGGCAGCCCGAGGTCGAGGATGACGGCGTCGGGCGGACTCTGGGCGATCTCCCTCAGGGCGTCGAGCGCGCATCCCGCGCTGCGGACGGCATGGTTGCGCCGGTCGAGTTCGCGGATCATCGCCGACCGGACGAAGTCATCGTCTTCGACTACGAGTACCGTCGCCATGGCGCCTTACCGTACATAATGCAACCCATGCGGCGAACACTTAGATATGTTGCCACGTGGTGCGGTGCTACCGCAGTGGCCATATCCGTCGCATGGTTCGGTGTTCGCGACGTGTTACGCAACGAGTTCGTGGACGACGTCCGCGTCCAGCCGATGACGGTCAGCCCGCCGGGCGAGAGCCCTTCGGCGACCAGGACCCCCTCGGCCACGCCGGCGCCCACGCCCCGCCGTACGCAGAAAAAGACGCCGCGCCCCCGCGGGGACCTGAAGGTGATCACCGTCAAGGGCGGCGAGGTCGCGTTCACCATCGGCGCGAACGGCTGCAAACTCATCTCGGCCACGCCCAACGGCGGCTACACGGCCAAGGTGAGCCGCGCCGACAGCTGGATCCGGGTAGATCTGGTGCAGGGGGAGCGCGGCTCGGCCGTGTTCTGCATCGGTCACGAGCGGCGTACCGACACCTGGGAGTACTGATGAGCAGGAAGTGGAGCCGGTCGAGCACCACCCGCGAGGTGCTGCTGAGCACGGCCCGGCAGGTCTTCCTGGCCAAGGGGTACGGCGAGGCCACCGTGGCCGACATCGTCGACGCCTCCAAGATCAGTGTCGGGAGCCTCTATCACCACTTCGGCGGGAAACCGGGGCTGTTCCTGGCGTTGTGGGAGCAGTTCATGCGCAACCAGGAGGACCGCACCGCCAAGGCGGCCAAGGCGGCCAAGGGGACCACCGAGCGGTTCCTGGCCGGGGCGCGGGCCTATCTGGAGGGTTCGTGGGAGCAGCGGGACGTGGCCCGGCTGTTCCTGGAGAACGACGGGCCCGCGGAGTTCACCACGTTGCGGCGCCAGCGCGGCTGGGACTGGATCGGCGGCAACAAGCGGCTGCTCGGCCTCGACGACAGCCGGGAGAGCCACGTGCTCGTGGTGCTGCTGACCACGGTCATGGGCGAGTCGGGGCGGGAGGTGGCGGCCTGCGAGTCCGAGGACGAGGCGCAGGTGACCATCGACGCGGTGATCGCCGTGGTGCGCAAGATGCTGGCTACCGCCGCGGATGTAGCGCCGACGCCTTCCGGGGGATGATTCGGCCCCGCCGTCCCGGTGGCAGCGTGGAAGCATGTGGAAAGCGCTGGGTGTGATGGCCGTGGTGCTGGCGGCGGTGATGTTCGGGTTCGCGGCGCTGCACAGCGGGATCTGGGGGCAGCCGGTGATCGCCCCCGCCGTCGTGGTGGAGATCGTGTGCGGCAGCGGGCTGCTGGCCGGTGGGTACGGCGCCATCAGGATCGCGCCCTGGGCGTGGAACGGGCTGGCGTACGCCTACGCGGGGGCGCTGGGCGGGGTGCTGCTCGGGGTGCTCGCGCTGGCGTTGTCACCGGGGGAGAGCCCGCCGCTGACCGAGTGGTATCACCGGGTCATGGCGGTGCTGCTGGCGCTCGGGCTGGGCGGCGCGCTCTACGCCTCCAGGGACCGCAAGTAGGACGCGGCCTCGGGGATGTGCTCCTCGGAGAACACCTTGATGCCGTGGAGCCCGAGCAGCGCGGCGGTGACGCCGTGGCCGGGGGTGCGCCTGCCGCGGAACGTGCCGTCGTAGATGGACAACGGACCGCAGGACGGGCTGCCCTCCTTCAGGACCGCCAGCCGTACGCCGAAGGACTGGGCGACGGCGAGCGCGGCCTGGGCGCCCGACAGGAACTCGGCCGTGACGTCGCCGCCCTCGGTGGTCAGGACGCGGGCCGCGCCGGAGAGCACGGCGTCGCCGCCGGCCCCGCCCTCGATCTCGGCGGCCGGGCGCGGGGTGGGCAGGCCGCCCTCGACCTCCGGGCAGAACACCACCAGGCGGCCCTCCTCACGCCAGGCTGCCAGGTGGGCGTCGGCGCTGGTCTTGGCACCGCCGTCGTAGCGCACCTTGCGGCCCATGAGACAGGCGCTGACGAGGATCCTTTCCACGTGGCCGATCCTATGCGGCCTTCGGCACGGGTGGTTTGCGGCTTGCACGGCGGGGCGGGCTTGTGCGGCGTCGCCGGGCGGACCGTCGATGGGCGGCGGTAGCCTTTTCCGCGATGAACACCACCGTCGCCACCGTCGTCATCGCCCTCGCCGTGCTGCTGATGCTGGCGAGCCTGGTCAGCGCGTTCCGCAACCGGGCCATGGGGATGGTGCTGCTGGTGGGGTTCGGCGTGCTGGAGCTCGCCGTCCTGGTGCAGGCCGGGTTCGTGATCGCGGCGGTGGCCGGCGGCGAGGGCGCGCACGTGTCCAAGGGGACGCTCTTCGGCTATCTCGGCGGGGAGGCGATCATCCCGCCCGCCGGGGTCTTCCTGGCGCTGGCCGAGCGGAGCCGGTGGGGGCCGGGGATCCTGGCGGTGGCCGGGTTCGCGATCGCGGTGATGACCGCCCGGCTGGTGCAGATCTGGCAGGGGCAGGCGTGAGCACACCGCTCGGGACCGGTCCGGGGCGGGTGCTGATCGCCGTCTACGGGCTTTTCGCGCTGGCCGCGGGGGCGCGGGCGACGGTGCAGATCGCGGGGCGGTTCGCCGAGGCGCCGCTGGCCTACTCGCTGTCGGCGTTCGCGGCGGCGGTCTACATCCTGCTGACCGTGGCCCTGTGGCGCGGGGCGCGGCGGCTGGCGCTGGTGTCGTTGGTCATCGAGCTGGCCGGCGTGCTGGTGGTGGGCACGGTGAGCCTGGCCGATCCGGCGGCGTTCCCGCATGACACGGTGTGGTCGGCGTTCGGGCGCGGGTATCTGTTCATCCCGCTCGTGCTGCCCTTGGTCGGGCTGTTCTGGCTGCGTCGCCGGCCGGTGTGAGCCGGGTCTCTTCTCTTAACGGTCAGGAATAAAGCCGACTTTTGGTCCTGTTATGGTGCACGTTGATTCGTCCCATGATTGGAGGATTTCCCGGCATGAGCGTGGTGGCCCAAGAGTCCAGAGGCAGAACCGCACCCCTCGCCTGGCTGCTCGTGCTGGGAATCGTCCTCGCGGCGCTCAACCTGCGCACCGCCGTCACCAGCGTCGGACCCCTCCTCGACCAGCTGGCCGGCAGCCTCGGCATGTCCAGCGTGGGAACGGGGTTGCTCACCACCCTACCGGTGCTCGCGTTCGCGACCGTCGGCGCCGTCACCCCGGCCATGGCCAGGAGGCTCGGCGAGCACCGGCTGCTCGTCCTCGCCCTGGTTCTCCTGGGCGTCGGCCTGCTCGTGCGCAGCCTCGTCGAGTCCGCGCCGATCTTCCTGCTGACCAGCGCCGTCGCGCTGTCGGGCGGCGCGATCGGCAACGTCCTCATCCCGACGCTGATCAAGCGCCACTTCCCGGCCAAGACCGGGATCATGACCACCGTCTACACCACCTCCCTGGCCGCCGGCACCATGCTCGCGGCGGCGGCCACCGTGCCGATCGAGCGGGCCGCCGGCGGAGACTGGCACATCGCGCTCGGCGTGTGGGCGGCGCTGGCCGCCATCGCCGTCATCCCGTGGCTGGCGCTGCTGCGCAGCGAGCCCGAGCGCACCGCCGGCAGCGCGGACGCCGGGCCGAAGCGCCTGCTCAGGAGCAAGCTGGCCTGGATGGTCGCCCTGTACTTCGGCACCCAGTCGATGATCGCTTACATCATGTTCGGCTGGCTCGCCACCATCCTCACCGACAGCGGCTACACCACCGGCCAGGCCGGCATGATCCTCGGCGTGTTCACCGCGCTGAACATCCCCGTCTCCATGCTGGTCCCGGCCGTCGCCTCCCGCTTCGGCGACCAGCGCCCCGTCGTGGTCGGCCTCGTCGTCGCCTACGTCATCGGCTTCGCCGGCCTCTGGTTCGCCCCCGCCTCGACCGCGCTCGTGTGGGTGGTCTTCGTCGCCGTCGGCATGGGCTCCTTCCCGCTGGCGCTCATGATGCTCGCCCTGCGCACCCGCACCCCGGAGGCCACCGCCGCCCTGTCCGCCTTCGGGCAGAGCGCCGGCTACCTCATCGCCGGCGCCGGCCCCCTGGTCGTCGGCGTCCTCCACCAGACGACCGGCGGGTGGGCCCTGCCGTACGCGCTGATCTTCGGCGTCCTCGTCCTGCAGCTCTTCACGGGCCTGTACGCCGGGCGCAACCGCTACCTGGAGGACGAGCGCCTGCCCAAGGCCGTCCGGGAGCGGCTGCCTGAGACAATCAAGGGGTGAAATCCACCCTTGTCACCTTCCCGAACGGCCAGGTCAACGGCCGTTCGGAGATCGTCGGGGCCGTGCCGGTGGGGGACCGGCACGGCCTCGTCGTCGCTCAAACCCCCTTCCACCCGCTCGACCACACCTGGCCCGACCAGCCCGCCGACCGCGGCACGATCGGCGGCCTGCCCGTCGTCGACTGCGTGACCGCTGGTTCGTCCGGTGCTTACGGGGGCGAGGTCTTCCTGGGTTCGGACATTCCGGTACGGCGGGGCGACGACGGATGGCAGTGGCTGGTCGTCCACGTCACCGAGACGCCTCTGGCCGTCGGCGCGCAGGTGGAGCTCGAGGTCGACGCCGGCTACCGGGCCGCGTTGTCGGCCGGGCACACCGCCTGTCATCTGGCCGCGCTGGCGCTCAACGCCTCCCTGGCCGGCCTGTGGCGCAAGGAGACCCGGCTGGACGCTCTCGGGCATCCGGACTTCGACCAGAGCGCGATCACCTCGTCCCGGATTCTCGCCTACGGCAGCGAGGACGTGTACCGGCTGGGCAAGTCGTTGCGCAAGAAGGGGTTCACGGCTGACGACCTGGACCCGGATGCCGTGGCGGCCCGGGTGAACGACCAGCTCAAGGCGTGGGTGGCGGCTGACGTGCCGGTCTGGGTGGATGTTCCGTCTCCGGGGCTCACGGCCCGCCGTACCTGGCACTGCGCCCTTCCCGAGGGCGAGGCGTCGATTCCGTGCGGCGGCACGCACGTGGGGCGGACCGGCGAGCTCGGGGCCGTCACCGTGACGCTGACTCCGGTGGAGCAGGGGTTGACGATGCACACGAGTGTCAGCATGAGCTGACAAATCGGATTTGTCAGCTTATGCTGACAGATATGGACGTCACCGAGCTTGCTCAGGCCGCCGCCGACCGCGACCACGGAACCGGCCTGCAAGCCGTCGCCGCACTGCGGGCCCTGCTGGAAGAGCTCGAAGCCGTGCACGTCACCAACGCCAGGGCGAGCGGCTGGTCGTGGGAGCAGATCGCCGACGCCCTCGGCGTACGACGGCAGACCGCACACCGCAAGCACGCCCGCCGGATCGGGAGGTAGCAGCGATGTTCCACAGGTTCACCGAACCCGCGCGCCAGGCATTCATCACCGCCGGAACCCTCGCCCTGGAGGCCGGCCAGGCCCGGCTCACCACCGACATGCTGCTGCTGGCGCTGGCCGAGACCCGGCCGTTTGAACTGCCGGCCTTCACGGCGACGCCGGCGGCGCTACGAGCGCGGCTGGCCGTACGCGACACCCGGGCCCTGCTGGCCGGGCTCGGCATCGACCTCGACGAGGTACGGCGGCGCACCCGCGACGATGCCGGTGACTGGCGGCTGCGGCGATCCGTTGTGCGGCCGTTGCGGGTGGTGCTTTATGGGCCACGGGGGGAGGTCGTCCTGAGCGGGGGTGCCAGGAAGGTCGTCGAGGTGGCTGCGTGGAGTGGTTCCGGGCTGGTCACGGGGGAGGGGCTGGTCTGGGGGCTGCTGGCGGACGGGCGGAACGGGGCCGCCCGCCACCTCCAGGGCGTCGGAGTTAACGTCCGGGCCCTGGTGGGAGAGGTGGGCATGCCGACCAGAGCCTGAGACGGAACCTCAAGGCTGTCCGGGACCCGGGGTGGGAGTGGTGGGCGGTCAGGGGCTGAGTCGTCCGAGTTTTTCCGGATTTGCCATGAGATAGATGGTCTCGACCTTGCCGTCGATGATCACCAGCGACAGGACGGAGATCACCCGCCCGCCCAAGCTGACCACCGCGGCCGGAGCCGCGTTGACCTCGGTGATCCGGAACCCCACCTCCAGATCTCCCGCCATCCCCAGCGAGGCGGCGAACTTCGCGATCTCCTCCGGCCTGGTGATGGCGGCGAGGAACCGGGTGACATTGTCCACACCCAGAAGCGCCCTGAGCGGCGCCCGAGCCTTGCCGCCACCATCGCTGACCAGCGTGACGTCCTTCGACAACATCGCGATCAGCGCATCCAGATCACCGCCGGCCGAGGCATTGATGAACCGCTCCGTCATGCGCCGCCGCTCGTCCAGGTCGGTCTCGAACCGAGGCCGCTTCTCCTGAACATGATCCCGCGCCCGCCGCGCCAACTGCCGGGTCGCGGGCTCGGCCCGCCCGATGATCTCCGCAATCTCGGAGAACGGCAGATCGAACGCCTCCCGCAACACGAACACCGCCCGCTCCAGAGGCGACAGCGTCTCAAGCACCACCAGCATGGCCAGCTCAACCGATTCGGCCAGTTCCACATGCTCGGCGACATCGGGAGCCGTGGCGATGGGTTCCGGCAACCAGGGCCCCACATACGATTCCCGCCGCGACTTGGCCCACCGGAGCCGATCGATCGCCAGCCGGGACGTCACCCGCACCAGGTAAGCCTTCGGATCGTCCACGGTGGCCTGATCCACCCCTGACCAGCGCAGCCACGCCTCCTGAACCACATCCTCCGCATCAGCCAGGCTACCCAGGATGCGGTAGGCGACTCCGGTCAAAAGGTGACGATGCTCCTCGAACATAGCAAGTAGAGGTATCACACGGCGTTCGGCGTGACGTGAGCGCGTTGGAGTTCCGATACACTTATGAACGTACCGCGAGGGGCTATGGCGCAGTTGGTAGCGCGCTTCCATGGCATGGAAGAGGTCTGGGGTTCGAATCCCCATAGCTCCACAAGCATGGTCTTGCCCTCTGCGCCCTTCGGGCGTGGGGGGCAAGGCTGTTTTCCCGGGGTTTACAAGCACGGTGCTCCTCTTCGCTCCGCGCGTTCTTCCAGTCGGGGCGCGGCCCCGACCCCTGTCGGGCCTCCCTTCGGTCGGGCCGTCTTCTCGGGTCCCACCCGTTGCCCGGCTAGGTGGTTGGGTCGTTGGAGCCCGCCCTGGTCTGCGGTCCTCGCTTCGCTCGGGCGCTTCGAACCGTGCGCGACTTCGACGCGGCTTGCGCGTGGGGTGAGTGTGAGCCCGCAAGGGAGTTGTGAATCAGCCCGGGTGGACTTGATCCGGTTTGGTGGGCATTCGAGATCAACGTTTGTCCCTGGCGCTCGCGGCACTCCGGTCGATTAGACGCCGCGTCGCCGAGCGTTGGGTGGTCTTGCCCGGCTTGCGTCAAGCGACGGAACCGCGATCCGAGTCGGTCGTCCGGGACATAGCCCATACATTCACGCGTCTGCTTTGGATTTCGACTGGTACGACTTTTTCAGTTGGTGTACCCGCTGCTTGGACAGGCCGGTGATTCGTGCTGTGTCGGGCTCTGACCAGCGCGCCGTCAGCTCGGCGACGACTTCTTCTCCCATTTCCAGGCTACGGGCCGCGTGTAGTTCGGCCAGCCTCCGCTCGTCGCGCCAAGCTTTCACCTTGGCCGTCAATTCGCCGGGCAGATCAAGGATGAGCTTGACGGGTGGCGGGTTCTCGGGCCAGGCCCATTCGTGAGCCTCTTCCAACTCCCGCTCCAACTGGGTCAGATTGCTGGCCACGGCCACGCCGCGCACTCGCTTTGAGTGGTCTCGGGCGGTCCAGCCACCCTCTTCGAAAGTGACCGTGTAGGTGATGGGCTCAGTCATGATTGTTCTCCAAGTCTTCGATGGCGGCTCGCAGATCTGCCAGTGCCTCAAGGTAGGCGGCCGGGCGAGCGTCTGGGTTCGCCGGGACGTAGACCATTGCCGACCGCTTGCCATGTCTGATGACCACCACGGCACAGGTCTCGCGTTTGTTGTGGAACAACCAATCAGCGGTTGCCCCGGCGGCTGCGACGATGGCGTTGACCTCGGCCGTAGCGCGGAAGTGTGGGGGGACATTCTCGCTCATGATCTTGTTAGTCTAGCCTACTAGGAACTTCTGTTCCTAGTGAAGTAGGAAGACGTGAAGGGATGTGAGGTGATCTTGGCTGCTTCACGGGGCGTATGTATGACCTTGAGTGCCTGGGTGCCGGGCGAGGTGTCCGGCTGTGCAACATCTCTTGGGCCCTCAGATCCCTTCGCCTCTGGAGACGTCGGCCCTTTCGATCATCTGACGCAGCTCTGGCACCTGGAGCGCCGAGTTCGAGTAAGCGGTGATGAGGTCCACAAGCAAGATCTTTCACCTTAGGCGCGCATCGCGCGTGAAGGTTCCTGTGCTTCTGGCTAGGCCGGGGCGTGGATCGGCCCTCGGTTGCCCGCACCCGGAGCCTTGCACCCAACCTGGCATCCGCTCCCGGACGCCAGGAGCCCGGCCATGATGCTTGCCCCGGGACGAGCTTGGTGTGGTCAGGCGGTTGCGTATGACAGGTGGCCGGGGAGGTCGGTGAGGCGTTCGATGCGGCGTATCGTCCCGTCTGCCGTCGGCGATGGGTCGCCGGTGACGAAGTCGATGCCGCGGTCCAGCCAGATGCCGGTGAGCCCGGCGTGGGCGGCGGCGGTCACATCGCTTTCCAGCATGTCGCCCACGTTGACCGCCTTCTTGGGGTCCGTCCGCATCCACCGGCAGGCGCCGGCGTAGGCGGCGGGCTTGGCCGCGCCCAACTCAGTTGGAGTCAGGACGGCTTCGAAGTACTCCAGGAGGCCGAAGCGGGCGAGCTTGGCGCGCTGCTGCCCGGGGTCTCCGTTGGTGAGAACGGCCAGGCGTGGTCCTTGGGGAAGCCGCTTCAGGGTCTCCAGGCAGGGCTGGACGTCGGGGTAGCACCGCCAGGACTCCGCGAACGGGGTGAGGTAGCGCTCGGTGATCCAGGCGTCCAGGAGGTCGGGGGCTTCCGGAACCGGTTCGCCGAGCATGGGCAGGAAGGCGCGGAGCCTGCGGCGGTGATGTTCGGCGAAGGAGCATTCACCGGCCAGGTACTCCCGCATGTGGCGTCCTTCCAGCGTCCACCACAACGTCACCAGTTCCTCCGGCGGAGCCGTCGCGTTCGGTGCTGCCCGGACGATCTGGCCGATCGTTTCCCAGACTGCGCTTCGATGATCGACCAGGGTGCCGTCCAGGTCGAAGAAAATCACGTCCGCCATGGGGTGATCATGTCGTGGTGTCTCTGCCTGACGCCAGAGGCGAGATGGCTCGGCTGGCTGATCTTGCGGCCGGTGAAGGGCTTCGAAGGCAGAGAGTCACCATGCCGACGCCGCCGAGATCCATCGCGTTCTGCGTGACCAAGGCGGAAACCTCGCCAAGGGCAAGGTCACTTCTACGATGAGGTCGTGAATAGTCAGCAACAGGCGGGCCGGCGTGAGCGGGGCCGGCCGCCGGGCCCCGGTGTGACGGTTGAGCAGCGGCGGGCGGATCTGCTCGACGCCGCGGAGCGAGCGATCCGGGCAAGAGGACCGGCGGTTTCGATGGCCGACATCGCACGCGAAGCCGGGTATGCGAGGTCCGCGTTGTATGCGATGTTCGCCGACCGGGCGTCCGTGCTCACGGCGCTCAGTGAACGGCATGCCGAGCGTATCTACGCCGCCATCGCCGACGGCATGCGCCTGGTTGCGGAGCCGCGCGGGAGGTTCCGGGTCACGCTCGACGTGCTGTGCCGGTGGGTGGAGGCCGAGCCGCACCTGTACCGGGTGCTGAGCCGGCATCCGCTGACCGACGAGGGGCCGGATCGGGGGTTGTTCGATGTGGTGAGCGCCTCGCTGGAGTCGCTGCTGCGGTCGACCCTGCGGGCCTCGGGCGCCGATCCGGCGCCGGCGGCGCCGTGGGCGCGGGCGATGGTGGGGTCGATGGCCGCGGCGGTGGAGTGGTGGCTGCGCGAGGACGCCATGTCGCGCGACGCTTTGGTCGAGCATCTCACCGATCTGTTCTGGGACGGCGGCGCGGCGCTTCCCCCCGGCTGGCTGGACGTCCGGGCTGCCGAAGGTTGACAGACTCTCAGAAAAAGACACACTGTCTTTTATGACGATGACGCATGCGCCGGAACGGTTCTGGGAGCCGGTCCCGGGCGAGGTCGACATTTCCCTGGTCGAGATCACCGGCACCCTGCCCCCGGAGTTGCGCGGCACGCTGTATCGCAACGGCCCGGGCCGATGGGAGGTGGGGTCGACTCAGCTCGACTGCCTGTTGGACCCCGACGGCATGATCGGCACGTTCATCCTCGATGGGTCGAGCGTGCGCTTCCGGAACCGGTATGTCCGCACGGAGCAGTATCTGCAGGGCAACCTGGCCGGGCGCCTGGTGAACCTGACCTCCGGGCAGCGGCTCCCCGGCGGAATCCCGAAGAACGTGCTGCGACGTCTGGGCAACCCGGCGAACACGAACGTGCTGATCCAGGGCGAGCGACTCTTCGCGTTGTGGGAAGGCGGCCGGCCGTACGAGCTCGACATCGACACCCTCGACACCTTGGGCATGACCGACCTGAACGGAGCGCTCAAGGGGCCGCTCGGGCCGTACTCGGCCCACTATTGCTGGGATCCGGCGTCGGAATCCGTGGTGAACTTCGGGGTCGACCCCTATATGCCCCGGATGGATCTCGCCTACCTCCAGGGGGCGCGCGACGGCGTCGAGTGGCGGCGCAGGGTGCGGGAGCTGCTCGGCGAAGTCCGGCCGCGGATCCGGCTCCGGCTCTATGAAACCGATCGGTACGGCGTCACGCGGTACCTTGGTTCGGTCCCGATGGCGACGTTCTCCTGGATACACGACATGGCGCTCACCCCGCGATACGCGATCTTCGCGGAGACTCCGGTGTGCTTCGATTTCGCCGCGGTGACGCTCGGCAGCGCATCGGGCATGGACGCCATGAGGCTGAAGCGGAACACGCCCGCCCGGTTCATCCTGGTGCCCCGCGACGGAGGTCCGGTCCGGACGGTGGAGACCGACCCGTTCTTCCTCTTCCACTTCACCAACGCCTACGACGAGGGCAACGACGTCATCGTCGAGCTCCCACGCTTCGCCCCCGACACGTTCCCCGCCGTGAAAGCGTGGATGAGGAACGTCCGCACGGGTACGGTGCCGTCGAAGAGCGTCCTCACCCGCTACCGGATCAGCGCCTCCGGCAAGGTGACCCTCGAGGACGCCGGCGACGTGCCCTGCGAGTTTCCCCAGTTCGACCAGCGATTCGCGACACAGCGTCATCACGTCACCTTCGCGGCGGCGCTCGGCAGCTCCGGCGTCGGCCTGGGCGCCGGCGTCGCCCGGTTCGATCACCGCGACAGCACGACGGACTCGTTCCGTCCCGAGGGCCACGACCTCGCCGAGCCGGTCTTCGTGCCCCGCGCGCCCGACTCTCCCGAGGGCGACGGGTGGGTGCTCACCATCGGCTACCACCAGAAGGAGCATCGCAGCAGCCTCATGATCTTCGATGCGGAGCACCTCGCCGACGGCCCGGTGGCGGAGGCGTGGCTGCCGTTCCACATCCCGGGCAGCTTCCACGGCGCCTTCACCACGCGCATCGCCACGTGAGCGCGCGTGCCGGTCGGCGACTCGTCCTCACCGCGTCCGGTACGTCCTGCGGATGGCGTTCACCAGGTCGTCGGGGGAGCAGTCCTTCAGCAGGTAACCCCTGGCCCCGGCGCGCAGGGCGCCGACGATGTAGTCGTCCTCCTCGAACGTGCTCAGCACCAGCGCCGCCACCTTCGGATGTTCCCCGGCCAGCCGGGTGATGAGCTGCACGCCGTCCATTCCCGGCATCCGGGCGTCGACCAGCACGATGTCGGGGTGAGGGTACGGCGGGGCCGCGAGCGCCGCCAGCGCCTGCACCCCGTCGGCCGCCTCGCCCACGACCTCGATGTCCTCCTCGACGTCCAGGAACTTGCGCAGCCCCTGCCGGATCAGCTCGTGATCGTCGACGATCAGGACACGGATCATCGTGGCAGCACCGCCGGAATCTCGACCCGCAGCTCGAAGCCGCCTTCCTCGCCGCTGGTGGCGCTCAGGGCGCCGCCGATGGAATGCACCCGTTCGCGTAACGAGGTCAGGCCGAAGCCGTGCTCGGCGCCCCGCGCGCCCTTGCCGTCGTCGCCGACGGTCATCACCACTTTCTGCTCGCCGAAGGTCAGCTGGGCACGGACCACCTTCGCGTCCGCATGCCGTACGGCGTTGGTGAGCCCTTCCTGCAGCACGCGGTAGAGCACCAGCTCGGCGTCGGGGTCGAGCGGGCGTTCCGTGCCGTGGAGCTGGAAGTCCACGTGCAGGCCGGTGCCGGTGAAGGAGTCGGCCAGGCGCTGGAGGGCGGGGCCGCCGATCCGGCTCTCCAGGGCGAGCGGGCGCAGGGCGCGCACCCAGAGGCGGGCGTCGGCCAGCGCGGTGACGGTCAGCTGCTTGGCCTGCCGTACCTCGTGCCAGGCGGCGTCGGGGCGGCGCTCGCGGAACCGTTCGGCGTTCTCCAGCCCGATCTTGATCACGGTGAGGTGATGGCCGATCGAGTCGTGCATGTCACGGGCCATTCTGGCGCGTTCCTCGGCCACGGCCAGCTCCCTGACGCGCTCCAGCAGGCGTTCTGCGGCCTCGCGCGCGCGGCGGACGTCCAGGAACGCCCGGGTCGTGGTGTAGACGAACCCGGCCAGGATCACCGCGCCCACGCCCTGGAAGACCCCGCTGATCCACGGCCCCTCGAAGAGCAGGGGTACGGCCAGCGTGACGGCGACCACGTACGGGGCCAAGATGAGGACCGTCATGCGGATGCTGAACAGGAACGCGATGTTGGCCAGCGTGATGAGCATGAACGGGCCGGCGTTGATGCCGCTGAAGGCGCTCATCGCGGTGACCGCAACCAGGAAGCACGGGGACACCAGCTTGCGCCAGGGGCTCGCGGAGGCGTCCCACGGCAGGAGGAACCACAGGACGGCGCTGGCCACCATGGACGCCACGAACGCGGCGAGCTGGGTGACCGGCGCGTAGCCGGTGACGACGGCCAGCGCGTTGGCGGCCCACAGCAGCCAGAAGACGGCGGTGAGCGGGAGCGGCCGGGTGGGTTCGCGGATGCTCACATGGCAACAGGCTAGCCAGTGCGGGGCCTCTCGGCATCCCCCTGAGGCACTATGCCTATGGTCATTGTCAGGTCATGCCACGGTCCGATGTGCCCGGCCGCGTGCCGCCGTACCGTCCTGACCATGAAGGTTCTCGTCGCGCTCCTCACCACGATCGTCATGTTCGTGCTCGTCGCGCTCAGCCCCATCCTGTCCCCGAGGACCACCTCCGCCGACGTCGTCGTCTCCCACCTCCTGCCGACCGTGGCGGCGCTGGCGTTGCTCTTCCTCTATCGGCGCTTCGCCGACCGGCGTCCGTGGTCTTCGCTGCGGACCGCGCCGACCCGGTGGTCCATCCCCCAGTTCTTACTCGGCGCGGCCGTGGGCCTGGGCACGTTGCTCCTGGCCAACGCGCTCGCCGTCTGGGTGGGAGCCGCGACCTGGGGCGGCGTGAGCACGGATCAGGGAGTGCCTTACGCCCTGTTCCTGTTTCCCGTGCTCATCGCGTTCCGGGCCGGCTATCCGGAGGAGCTGCTGTTCCGGGGACACCTGTTCGACGTGCTGTCGGATCGCTACCGGCAGATGACCGTGCTGGTCATCACGTCGGTGTCCTTCGGCGCGCTCCACATCGTCTCCCAGAGCGCGGCCGAGGGGATCGTGGAGCGCCTGCTGTACGTGCTGATGGCGATCGGGTTCGGCTTCCTGTGCGGGACGCTGCGGATGCGCACCGGGACGGTGTGGGCTGCGGCCGGAATGCACAGCTCGCTCTACTACGTCGTCTACTTTCCGACTCAGGAGATCAACTTCGGGGTTCAGCTGATCTTTCAGACGGTCCTGTTCGCGCTGGCCGCCGCGGCCGTGCTGATGTTCCCGGGGCGGCGGTTACCCTCCGCGGCACTCCCAGGCTAACCGGCCAGGAACTCTCTGGCGCCCCTCAGCCGGGTGCGGAGGAGACGCTGGGTCCGGTCGCAGGTGAGGCGCAGGTCGAGGGGGCCGGTCAGGGTCGTGCCGGCGCGGCGTCCCGTGGGCAGGGCGGCGGGGTCCAGGCCGTCGCGGCGGGCGATGAGGAGGCCGAGCTCGTGCCGGGTGACCGCGTCCGGGCCGGCGATGTGGTGGACGCCCTGGTGGGCGGGGTGGGCGAGCTCGAGGAGGGCGGCGGTCAGGTCGGCGACGTGTACGGCGCAGCGCACGTCGTCGGTGAACAGCGGCCCCTGGTGCCGGCCGGAGGCGACGGCGTGGACGAAGGACTCGTAGGGGGAGTCGCCGGCGCCGATGATCAGGGAGGTCCGGGCGATCACCGCTCCGGGGTCGATCGCCTGGACGGCCACTTCGGCGGCCGCCTTGGCCGCGCCGTACGGGGTGATGGGGTCCGGGGTGGCCTCCTCGGGGTAGGTGATCGCGCGGCCGGAGAAGACGGCGTCGCTGGAGACATGCACCAGCCGCGCGCCGGTCGCGGCGGCGGCCAGGGCCAGGTGGGCGGCGCCCGTGGCCGTGGTGGCCCAGTCCTGCTGCCGGTAGGCGGCGTTGACGACGAGATCGGGGGTGAACGTCTGGAGCAGGCCGAGGGTGGCGGCGCGGTCGCGGAGGTCGAGGGGCAGCCAGGTGGCCGGCGCGGTGCCGGGCACGGGTAGGCAGGTGGCACCGACGTCGTGGGCGGGGGTGGTCAGGTGGGTAGCGCCGACGTCGTGGGCGGGGGTGGTCAGGTAGGTGGCGCCGACGTCGTGGCCGGCGGCGGTGCTCTGCCGGACGAGCTCGCGGCCCAGGAATCCGCTGCCGCCGATGACGAGCACGCGCATGCCGATCAGACCCGCAGGAACCCGTGAGTACGGCCGAGCGGCACGAACCCGAGCCGGCCGTAGAACTGCTTGGGCCAGTCGTGGTCGTCGGCGTCCAGGAAGATCACTTCAGCGCCCGCGGCCTCGGCGAGCAGCCCCTCCAGCAGCACCCGGGCGTGCCCGCGGCCCCGATGCCCCGCGGCGGTGTAGACGCTCTCGATCTGCGCGATCCCGTCCTGCCGGTAGAGATCGGCCCGGGCGGCGATCGACCCGTCCGCCACCCGCACGCCGCGGAAGCCCACGAAGTCCGCGCCGAGCAGCCGGTGCTCCACCCGCCGCGCCAGCTCGTCCACCACCTGCTCCGAGGCGTCGGGCAGCGACTCCCGCCAGTCGCGCCGCAGGACCCGGACCATCTCCGCGAGCCCGATCTCCGCCACCGGCCGCGGGCGAGGCGGCGGCTGCCCGCGGAAGATCATCGTGAGGTTCACGGAATGCTCGTACCCCGCGGCCAGGAACGCGGGCGCGAAGGCCCGCCCGAGCCGGTCGTCGTGCACGTGGACGTAGCGGTGGCTCCGCCCGGCCAGCACCTCGTCGGCCGCCCGCAGCACCGCCCGAGCGTCGGCGCCCGACCAGATGAGCAGCTTGTTGTCGTCGTGCGAGCCGGGAAACCGGTCGTTCAGCAGCCCCGCACCGCCGGCCAACGGGAGCGTGCGAGCGGCCTTGCGAAGGGCGAAGTCCCGCTGAAACTGCAGAATCCGGTCATATTCCGAAGACATGGTTCACCACCCTGGAGCCCGTCCGAAGGAAACCTGGAGGACGTCCAGGCACCCTGAGGCCATGAATGCGACGAAGGACTTGACGATCACCACCATAGGCCGCAAAACCGGCCGCCTACGCACGACAACACACCCCTTCGGTGCGGACGGCGACCAACTGGTCCTGGTGGGGCCCGGCTCGGCGGCGGGCCCGCACCTGCCGGGCTGGTACCAGGACCTGATGGCGCACCCCGATGCCGAGGTCCAGCTGGACGGCAGAAGGCTGCACGTCCGGGCGCACACGGCGCACGGCCCGGAGCGGCGGCGGTTGTGGACGAAGCTGGTGGCCGCGCAGCCGGTCTACCAGCGGTATGCGGAGGCGGCCCGGGGCGAGATCCCGGTGGTGGTGCTGGAGGCGACGGCATGACGACGTTCGGTGAGATCCAGGAGGCGTTCGAGACGTACATCGGGGACATCGTCTACGCGACCATGACCACGGTGGACCGGAAGAACCGCCCCCGGGCCCGGGTGCTGATCCCCATCTGGGAGGTGGTGGACGGCGAGCCGCTGGGCTGGCTGGCCACCTACAGGACGCCGGTGAAGGCGGCGCACCTGGCCGGCAACCCGCACACCACGTTCTCGTACTGGACCCCGAGGCAGAACGCGGTGAGCATCGACACGGTCGCGGAATGGGTGGACGACATCGAGGTCAAGCGCCGCGTGTGGGGTTTGTACCGCACGACCAGCCCGCGCGGGGCCGGCTACAACCTGGGCAACTTCTGGCGGAGCCCGAGCGACCCGAAGCTGCACGTGCTGCGCCTGGAGCCGTGGCGGGTCCAGGTGATCCGCGGCGCGGACCTGCACAGCCGGATCTGGACGAAACGGCAGGAGGTCAGCCCAGCCGGGTGACGATCCTGCTCAGCACCTCGGCGAGCTGGGCGAGGTCATCGCCGGCGTCCTGTTCGAGCCGGGCGCGCTCGGCCTCGACGGCCGCGTCCCAGCGCCGCAGGGCGGTCTTCCCGTGGGCCGAGGCGTAGATGAGCACGCGCCGCCGGTCGGCGTCGTCGACCCGCCGGTAGACCAGCCCTTGCGAGACGAGTTTGTCCACGACCTTGGTGACGGTGGGCGCGGCGAGGATGACGTGCTCGGCGACCTGGGTCATCGCGTGCCCGCGGCCGTCGGCGAGCAGGCCGAGCACCCGCCATTGATCAACTGTGCTGCCGGCCGCGGCCAGGGCGGTGGCGATCCGCTGCGTTAACTGGCGTTCGGCGAGCGTGAGCAGTCGTGCTGTCTCCATCCTGATGCCAGGGTAACAGTTCACGGGCGAAAACTTCGCAGATAAAGTAACCGCTAAGGAGCGCGCCCATGGAGACTCTCGCGGTAGCGCTGGTGATCCCTCTGCAGGGACCAGCCGGCATCTTCGGTCCCTCCTGCGAACTGTGCGCCCGGCTGGCCGCCGACGAGATCAACGCAGGGAGCGGGCTGCTCGGTCACGAGCTCGTCTTCCGCGTGGTCGACGGCGGCCGCCCGCCGCACGAGGTGGCCGACGAGGTCGATCGGCTGATCGCCGCGGGCGAGGTGCGGGCCGTCACCGGCTGGCACATCTCCGCGGTACGGCAGGCGGTCGCGCCCCGGATCGCCGGGCGGGTGCCGTACCTCTACACCCCGTTGTACGAGGGCGGCGAGCACACCCCGTGGGTCTTTCTGACGGGTGAGACGCCGGGCCGGCAGCTGCGGCCGGCGCTGCGCTGGATGGCCGAGGAGCTCGGCGTGCGGCGCTGGACGGTGGTGGGCGACGACTACGTCTGGCCGAGGGAGTCGGCCAGGGCGGCCCGGCAGTACGTGGGCGGCAACAAGATCGTGGACGAGTTCTACGTGCGCCTGGGCACCGAGGACTTCGGCGGCGCGCTGGACCGGATCGCCCAAGGGCGCGGCGACGGCGTGCTCATGCTGCTGGTCGGCCAGGACGCGGTGGCGTTCAACCGGGCGTTCGCGGCGGCCGGGCTCGATCGCGACCACGTGCGGTTCAGCCCGCTGATGGACGAGAACATGCTGCTGGCGACCGGCGCCGCCAGCACGCGCGGGCTGTATTCGGCGGCCGGGTTCTTCGAGGGGCTGGGCACGGCGGGCAGCCTCGACTTCGGCGGGCGCTACCACGCGCGGTTCGGCCCGGACGCGCCGGTGCTCAACAGCATGGGCGAGTCCTGCTTCGAGGGTGTGCGGCTGCTGGGCGAGCTGGTCAACCGGGCGGGTGCGCTGGATCTGGACAGCATCCGGCGGGCCGCCGAGGGCCTGGTCTACGAGGGCCCGCGCGGGACCGTGCGCATGCGCGACCGCCATCTGGAGCAGGCGGTGTTCCTGGCCGAGGCGGACGGCATGGACTTCCACGTGCTGCAACAGCTCTGAGGGGTTGACAATACTTCCCTGAATAATATTTTCTGTGTGAAGTATCTGGGTGGGAGGTTGTCATGACGACCTATGAATACACCTGTCTGACCTGCGGACCATTCGAGGAACGGCACCCCATGGGCCAGGCGCCGGGGGAGACCCCCTGCCGCTGCTGCGGCACCCCGGCGCCCCGGCGCTTCAGTCCGCCCGCCGTACGGCAGATCACGCCCAAGCTGCGGCGGGCGCTCGACGCGCAGGAGTCCAGCGCGCACGAGCCCCGCGTCGTCAGGCGGTGACGGCATGGCCAGCGTGGGCCTGCTGTACGTCGGCGCCGTCCTGTTCGTCAACGCGATGATGCTGCTCGGCAAGGTCGACGGCCGGGCGGCGGCGATCCTCAACCTGTTCGTCGGCGCGCTCCAGGTCGTGACGCCGACCGTGATCATCGTGACCGCGGGCGGCGACCCGGCGACGATCATGGGGGCGTCCGGGATCTATCTGTTCGGCTTCACCTACCTCTACGTGGGGATCGGGCTGCTGGCCGGGCTCTCCACCACCGGCGTCGGCTGGTTCTCGCTGTTCGTGGCCATCGCCGCGCTCGTCTACGCCGCCCACAACGCCTTCACCGTCCGCGACTACCCCTTCGCCGTCATCTGGCTGCTGTGGTCGTTCCTGTGGACGTTGTTCTTCCTCGTGCTCGGCCTCGGGCGCGAGGACCTCACCCGCTACACCGGCTGGGTGACGCTCGTGCAAGCCTGGCTGACCGCGGTCATCCCGGCGTTCCTGCTGCTCACCGGCCGCTACTCCCCGTCGGCCTTCTACGCGCTCATCCTGGCGGGCGTCTGCGTCGTCGCCTTCGGCGGTCTGTGGATGACCGCCCGCCGTACTCAAGAACGGGAGCCGTCCCATGCCTGACGTCGTCTTCTCCGTAGACCAGTCGAAATCCATGCGCGACCAGGCCGCGCCCGGGCACAACCGGTGGCACCCCGACATCCCGGCCGTCGCCTCCGTACGGCCCGGCAGCTCGATCCGCATCGAATGCCGCGAATGGACCGACGGCCAGATCCACAACAGCGACAGCGCCAAGGACGTGCGCGACGTCGACCTGTCGGTGGCGCACATGCTCAGCGGCCCCGTCGCCGTCGAGGGCGCCGAACCCGGCGACCTGCTCGTCGTCGACATCCTCGACCTCGGTCCCGTCCCCCAGGAGTACGGCGAGGCGCCCGGCCAGGGCTGGGGCTACACGGGCATCTTCGCCAAGGAGAACGGCGGCGGCTTCCTGACCGAGGAGTACCCGGAGGCGGCCAAGGCCGTCTGGGACTTCCGCGGCCAGGTCGCCACCTCCCGCCACCTGCCCGGGGTGCGGTTCACCGGCATCACCCACCCCGGCCTGTTCGGCACCGCGCCCTCGCACGAACTGCTGGCCCAGTGGAACGAGCGCGAACGCGCCCTCATCGCCACCGACCCCGGCCGGGTCCCCCCGCTCGCCCTCCCACCGCTCGAGGAGGGGGTCCTGGCCGGCTCACTCACCGGCGCCGACCTCGAACGCGTCGGCAGGGAAGGCGCCCGCACCGTGCCCGCCCGCGAGAACGGCGGCAACCACGACATCAAGAACTTCTCCCGCGGATCCCGCGTCCTCTACCCCGTCCACGTGCCCGGCGCCAAGCTGTCCGGCGGCGACCTGCACTTCAGCCAGGGCGACGGCGAGATCACGTTCTGCGGCGCCATCGAAATGGGCGGCTTCATCGACATGCACGTCGACCTCATCAAGGGCGGCATGGCCAAGTACGGCGTCACCACCAACCCGATCTTCATGCCGGGCAACGTCGAGCCGCGCTACACCGAGTTCCTGTCGTTCATCGGCATCTCGGTCGACCACGCAAACAACGTCAATCACTACAACGACGCCACGCTGGCCTACCGGAACGCCTGCCTGAACGCCGTCGAATACCTCAAGAAGTTCGGCTACAGCGGCGAGCAGGCGTACCTGATCCTCGGCTCGGCCCCCATCGAGGGCAGGGTCAGCGGCGTGGTCGACATCCCCAACGCCTGCTGCTCGCTCTACCTGCCGACCGCCATCTTCGACTTCGACATCCGGCCCACCGCCGAGGGACCGCACTGGGGCGACCGCGGCCGCTGCGCCGTGGCCACCTAGTCCTGCTCGTCCTCCGGCTTCTTCTTCGGGGCGTTCCTGCGCTGCTCTTCGGCCCGCTCACGCAGGCGGCGCAGGAACTCCTCGTCGTCGTCCGGGTTGCTCGCCTCGAAGCGGCCCGGACGGTCGTATTCGGGGTAGCGGCCGGCCATGCGCCGCTGATGGGGCGTGGCCGGCGGCAACGCCTGCGGACGCCCGGCGACCAGCCAGATGACGGACCCGACCAGCGGGAACAACAGGACCACGAACACCCAAAGAATCTTGGGAAGGTTGCGTACGGCCTCGTCGGGGGTGGTGATCACGTCGAAGAGGCAATAGATCCACAGGACCAGCGTGATCAGGCCCATGGCTTCGTAGATGTACACCACGCGCCGGAAGGTAACAGAACCCGTGATCGCTGTACAGCCGATGGAGTACGGCCCGGCCGCCCGGCTGCGTCCCGCGCGGTAGCCCGCCACCGGCCTCGTGGACGATGCCCGGAGCCCTGAGCGGCGAGAAGGTTGTGCCATGACTTCTCACGCGTTCAGATTCGGCACCGTCGGGGGCTTCGCGCGCGACGGCGAGGCGTGGACCGCGCTGGCCCGGCGGGCCGAGGACCTCGGGTACGCCACGCTGCTGATCCCGGACACGCTCACCACGCTGTCACCCTTCACGGCCGCCGCCGCTGCCGCCGCCGTGACCAGCCGCCTGCGGGTCGGCACGTACGTGGCGGCGGCGCCGTACCGGACGCCCGCCGCGGTGGCGCGTGAGGTGGGCACGCTGCGCACGCTGACGGGCGGCCGGTTCGAGCTGGGCATCGGCGCCGGGCGGCCGGGCGCCGAGCAGGAGGCGGCGGCGCTGGGCGTGCGGTTCGGCACGCCGTCCGAGCGGGTGCGACGGGTGGTGGACACGCTGGACGCGGTGGACGAGGACGTGCCCGTCCTGATCGCGGCCGCCGGGACGCGGCTGCTGCGCCTGGCCGCCGAGCGGGCCGACACCGTCGCCCTGGGGCTGCCGGCGACCGCCACGGAGGACGACCTGGCCGCCAAGCTTGACGAGCTGTACGAGCTGGCCGGCGACCGGTTCAACGAGCTGGAGATCAACACCAACCTGGCGGCCGTGGGCGACGAGCTGCCCGCCTGGTTGTCCCAGCAGCTCGGCACCGACCCGCGGGAGATCGTGGCCAAGGGCGGCTACGGCATCCTCACCGGGACCCTCGACCAGATGGCCGACACGCTGCGCCGCCGCCGCGACCGCCTCGGGGTCTCCTACATCTCGGTCAGCGCGCAGTTCCTGGAGCAGTTCGCGCCGCTCGTGGAACGGCTGGCCGGTACCTGACACACGCTGACGGGTACTCCTGCCACGCTGGGCACATGTTCGCGAAAGGCACCTTCGACACCGCCGGCTGGACCCCTCAGCCAGCCTACGACGACCGCGACGGCGTCTCCCTTGGCGTCGTCACCATGACCAAGACCTTCCACGGCGACCTGACCGGCACCAGCCTGGTCACGCTGCTCGTGGTGAGCACCCCGGTGGAGGAGTCGAAGGCGTACGTCGCCCTGGAACGCATCGACGCCACGCTCGACGGCCGCACCGGCAGCTTCACCGTCCAGCACCTGGCGGCCAGCGAGCCGTCCGGCCAGTCGCTGCGCGTCAGCGTCGTCCCCGACTCCGGCACCGGCGAGCTGACCGGCATCCGGGGCGAGATGCAGATCCACATCGCGCCCGACGGCACCCACTCCTACGTCCTCGACTACACCCGCCCCGATTAGACCCGCTGGGCCAGGTCCACGACGGCGGCCATGAGCTCGGGGCCGTCCAGGAGGGTCTGGTCGTTGTGGCCGGCGCCGGGCACCTCGACCAGGACGGCCCCCGGCGGGGCGGCCGAGCGGGAGAGGGCCGGCGGGACGATCGTGTCGGCGCTGCCGTACACGATGGTGATCGGCGCGTGCACCGTCCTCAGCTGCGCCTTCACCGGGAACGTGTCGCGCAGCAGCGGCCGTACCGGAAGGAAAGGATAGGCGTGCCTGCCGGCGTCGGCCAGGTCGGTGAACGGGGAGCGGAGCAGCAGACCGTCCGGCGGGATCTTCGTGGCCAGGCGGGTGGCCACGGCGGCACCCAGGCTTTCGCCGTAATAGATGACTTTTCCGTTCACCGCCTGGCGGGCGGCCTCCGCGTCCAGAGCCAGGCCCTCCTCCGTGGGACTGCCCGCGTTGCCGCCATACCCGCGATAGTCCATGAGAAGGACGGCGAAACCCTCCCGGGCCAGCGCCGCGGCCAGCGGCGCCCGGTGCGACCGGTTGCCCGCGTTCCCGCCCATGACCAGGACGGTCACCTCCCGCCTCCCGGGCACGTACCACGCGCCCAGCCGCAGGCCGTCGGCCGTGGTGAGCGTGACGTCGCGGGCCCCGGGCAGGACCGTGGCCGCGGCCGGCACGGGCCGGGTGTCCGGCAGATAGATCAGCCGCCGCTGGAACAACCAGAGCAGCCCCGCCAGCAACAGCGCCACGCCCAGGACAGCCACCACGGACAGCAGTACGGTCTTGATCACGCCATCTCTTCCCGAGTGCGGTACGTCACCTGCTGATCGTCCGCCACGTCCCCTGAGGTAACAAGGTAACCATGAGCCACTGGGCATGGGGCGCCGAGCCCGGCCTGGACGAGCTGCGTGACCTGGCGCCCTCCTGGGCGGGGGCGCCGACTTCGAGGAGCCTGTCCCCTTTGATCGGGTACGGCGGCCGGTGCACAAGCTGTCCGCGCCGGTGCGGTTCGCCTCGTGGGAATGGGCGGGGTCGTCGGGGAGGTTCGTCAGGGCCGGGAATGGATGGGCACGTTCACCCGCATGCCGTACCTCCGCAATGCCTTTCCCGGAATGGGGAGGGTAGTGGAGACGTGCGACCGGCAGCGGCCGGAGCCGTTCGCGCCGGCGCTGCGGGCGGCCAAGGACGCGCTGGACCCGGCGGGCGTGCTCAACCCCGGCGTGCTCGTCTGACCTGCTCGCTAAATCGGTTGCCCGGGGCAGCGCGCCGTGAAAGCGTCGTTGAGCCATGATCTCCTGGACACAAGCGGGGCGTGAGCGTCGTGCGGCGTGGCGTTCGGCGACCGGAGCCCCCGAACCCGAGCGCGTCGTCGTGGCCGACGACAGCACCAAGGCCGACACCGCGCACCGGCTGGCCTCGGAAGGCGTCGCGCTGCTGTGGACCGGCGACTTCCACAACGCGCGCCAGCTGCTCAAGGCCATGGACCGGCGCTGCACCCGGCCCCGGCCGGGCAGCGGATTCCACCGGCAACGCCAGGCCCAGTCCCAGCGGGCCCGCATCCTGGGCATGCTGCTCGTGCCGTACACCGGTGACCACGAGATCCCGCTGCGCCGCGCGCCCGACGTGCGCGCGGCCTGCGCCGAGGTGTACGGCCCGGCCGACGGTGCGGCCGTCGGGCCGCTGCGCGAGCTGCTGGGGCTGATCGGCGCGCACGAATGGCGTTCCAAAGGCGTCGAGGTGCCGGCACTGGAGGATCGCATCCACCCGCATTTCGGGGTGTTCTCCCCGATTCGCGGTGAATATGTGGATCTCGTGGCGCGTACCCCGCTGCCGGACGCCGAGGTGGCCTTCGACATCGGCACCGGCACCGGCGTGCTGGCCGCGGTGCTGGCCAAACGGGGAGTGCGACGGGTGACCGCCACCGACCTCGATCCCCGGGCCGTGGACTGCGCCCGCGACAACATGGCGCGGCTGGGGCTGGCCGATCGGGTCTCGGTGCAGCGGACCGATCTGTTTCCCGAAGGGCAGGCGCCGCTGGTGGTGTGCAATCCGCCGTGGATCCCCGCGGTGCCGATGTCGCCGCTGGACCACGCCGTCTACGACGAGGGCAGCCGCATGATGCACGGGCTCCTGAGCGGGCTGCGGGAGCATCTGTCGCCCGGCGGGGAGGCATGGCTGATCCTTTCCGACCTGGCCGAGCATCTCGGGCTGCGGTCACGGGAGGAACTGCTCGGGTGGTTCCACGACGCCGGGCTGAGCGTGGCCGGGCGGGAGGAGACGCGGCCGCGGCACGGGCGGGCGGCCAAGAGCGACGACGCGCTGCACCGCGCGCGGGCCGCCGAGGTCACCTCGTTGTGGCGGCTCTACGTGCGGAAGGTTCTCCTGTAGGCCGACGGCGAGGTGTGCATCGCCCGGGTGAAATGGTGCCGGAAGGTGACCGGGCTCTCGAAGCCGACCGCGGCGCCGATCTCCTCGACCGGCACGCTCGTCGACTCCAGCATGGCCAGGCTGGCCGCCACCCGCTGAGAGATGACCCAGCGCAACGGGCTGGTCCCGGTCTGACGCTTGAAGTGGCGGATGAACGAGCGCTCCGACATGTGCGCCTCACCGGCCAGGCGGCCGACGGTGATCTGCTCGGTGAGATGGTCCAGCGCCCAGGCCATCGCGCGGGTCACGCCGTCGTCCTCCTCGACCGGCGTCACCGCGGCCTCGATGAACTGCGCCTGCCCGCCCTCGCGGTGCGGCGGCACGACCAGGCGGCGGGCCACGGTGTTGGCCACGTTCGCGCCGTGGTCCTTGCGGATGAGGTGGATGAGCAGGTCGAGGCCGGCGGCGCTGCCCGCGCTGGTGAGCACGTCGCCGTCGTCGACGTAGAGGACCTCGGGGTTGACGTGGACCTTGGGGTGGCGGGTGCGCAGCAGGTCGGCGTACTTCCAGTGGGTGGCGGCCGCGCGGCCGTCGAGCAGGCCGGCGGCGGCCAGGGTGAAGGCGCCGGAGCAGATGGAGACGATGCGGGCGCCGGCTCGGTGCGCCTCCTGCAACGCGGTGATGAGGGCGGGGGAGGTGGGGTGGTGGACGTTGGCGCCGGGGATGATCACCGTGTCCGCATTTTTCAGGACATCTAGGCCGTGTTCGGCCTGCATCGTGAAGCCGCCCACGACGCGCAGGGGGCCGCGCGATTCGGCGCAGACCTTCAGGTCGTACCAGGGGATTTCCAGCTCGGGCCGGGGCAGGCCGAAGATCTCCACCACGCAGCCCAGCTCGAAGGGCGCCATCCCGTCGAAGGCCAGCACGGAGATGGTGTGTGGCTTGGGCGGCCGAGGCATCATGGCGGGATATTAGCTGATTTGACCGATTTGGCCAGAGTGGTGTCTTTGCTGGTTTCTGGGTGTTGTGTGGGACACGGGAGGCTATCGGTGGCCGCTTTGCGGCTGGCCTTAATGGCGCGGAGACGGATGTCAGTGGCGTCCGGTTTGGTGGATTTGGTTACGGTTCGAGAACGTCGATCACGCTGTGACCACGGTTTGTACTCGCTTGCGTCACCTGCCCGGCCATGGGGGAGGCGGGCTCGTCTTAGGGCGTGGAGGTGGAAATGCCATGAAATTTCGCCCGTTAGTGGCTGGTGTCGGGTTGGCCGGGTTGCTTCTGCTCGCCGCGTGCGGCGGCCCGGGAGGCGGCTCGATCACGTCCGAGGACAAGGCCCCGCAGCAAGGGGCCAAGGCCGCCGAGCAAGGGGCCAACGCCGCGCCCAGCGACAACCTGCCCAGGCCGTCGCCCAGCGCGAGCAAGGCCGATGACGACGACACCACCACGGCCCAGATCTCCACGTTCGCGCTGGACGTGGACACCGCCTCGTACGGCTACGCCCGCCGTACCCTCGCGGAAGGACGCTGGCCCGAGCCCGGGATGATCCGCCCGGAGGAGTTCGTCAACGCCTTCCGCCAGGACTACGCCCAGCCGCGGGACAACGGCTTCACCGTGCACACCGACGGCGCGCGCACCGGCCAGGGGGAGACCGCCGTGGTCCGCGTCGGCCTGCAGACCCGCGCCTCCGACCCGGCCGCCCGCCGTCCCGCCAACCTCACCTTCGTCATCGACGTCTCCGGCTCCATGGCCGAGCCCGGCCGGCTCGACCTGGTGAAGGCGTCCCTCCGCACGTTGATCGGCCAGCTCGCCCCCGGCGACCAGGTCTCCATCGTGACCTTCAGCGACCAGGCCACCCGCGTGGCCTCCATGACCCCGCTCGTCTCGCGGGGCGAGCTGTACGCGGCCATCGACCGCATCGGCATCGGCGGCGGCACCAACCTCGAATCCGGCCTCGTCCTCGGCTACGAGGAGGCGGCGAAAGCCTTCCGCCCCGCCGCCACGAACCGGGTCATCCTGCTCTCCGACGGCCTGGCCAACCAGGGCGACACCCGGTGGCAGTCGCTGCTGGCCAAGGTCAAGGAGCAGGCCGGCAAGCAGATCACCCTGCTGTCGGTCGGCGTCGGCCGCGAGTACGGCGACGAACTCATGGAACAGCTCGCCGACCACGCCGACGGCGCCGCCGTTTACATGAGCTCGGAGGATGAGGCCACCAAGATCTTCGGCACCTACCTCACCACCACCATCGAACTGCGCGCCCGCGACGCCAAGGCCCAGGTCGTCTTCAACCCGCGCGTCGTCGAGTCACACCGGCTCATCGGCTACGACAACCGCGCCCTGGCCGCCGAGGACTTCCGCGACGACACCAAGGACGGCGGCGAGATAGGACCCGGCCACTCGGTCACCGCGCTCTACGTCGTCACCCTCAAACCCGGCGCCACCGGCCAGCTCGCCACGGCGACCGTACGCTGGCAGGACCCCGACACCCGCATGCCGGCCGAGGCCAGCGAGTCCGTCGACGCCGCCGACCTGAGCCCGTCCCTGTGGCAGAAGGCGCCGCCCAGGCTGCAGGTGGACCTGGTGGCCGCCGCCTTCGCGTTGTACATGCGCGACCAGGAGGCGTTCGGCCTCGACCTGCCCACGCTGGCCACCCGAGCCCGCGCCCTGGCCGCGAACGTGGAGGACCCCATGGTCAACGAACTCGCCTCACTGATCAGCCAGGCCGACGGCGTGCGTTAGCACCTAGTTCGGCCGCCCGAAGATGGGGATCTCCGGATCCCGCCCGTAATAGAAGTTGTACAACGCCTGCGCGAACTCGTCCTTCGACAGCCGGCCGTCACGGTTGCCGTCCAGCCGCTCGAACGCCTCTTTCGCGGTACGGCCGGCCACGTCGTAGGCCGCGAACAGGCGAAGGTACTCGGCCCGGGTCAACTGCTCGTCGCCGTCGGTGTCCAGCGCGTCCCACAGGGCGTCGCCGATGGGCCAGACGATCCGGGCCACGAACGTCATCCGGCCGGACGAGGGCCGCATCGCATGCCGTACATAGGATGCGCGGCTGATGCGCCCGTCGTCGTCGGTGCCGATGAGATCGACCGCATGATGCCACGCCTGCCGGTATGCGGCGATCACCGCGTCACGTTGCTCGGAAGGATCGGGAACACTGAGCCGATCACAGACCGCTACGCCGACGAGCGTCATGTCATGCTCGTCGAGGAAGCCGTCATGACCCATGTCACTGCTGTCGAAGGCATACCCCGCGTTTCGCGCGTGAGGATCCATGATCGCCCCGCCCCACCCCGGTGAATTACTCAGGACTAATGGTTCTCACCTGCATCAATACCTGTCAACCGAATCGTCAACATTCCCTGACCCGCGCTCGGGAATATCGGCATCATTCCGGCATAAAGCCACCTGGCGACGGGGAGCATGCGCGGATAACAGAACAGGGACGACTCGATTCCCAGGACGGACGGGGTGTCCAGCATGAGCGGCAATTCCGACAAAAGGAATGGAATCGCGTCCTGGGCCTGGGTGGGGGTGGGGGAGCGGGTCCCGAGCACGGGTTCGAGCGCGGCGACGCAGTACTCACGGAAAGCGGAGTCGCCGCGGTAGAGGTCTTCGAGGTGCGTCCTGAGCTCGGTGTAGCTCTGGTGGTGGTGAAGCTCGTTCCAGGAGAAGACGCCCACATCGGGCGCCTCCAGCATGCGTAGCGCGTGGAGGACGCGGTTGCGGGTGTTGTTGATGGCCGCCTTAGCCTTTTTGTGCGCTTTTTTCGGCATTTCCCCGCGCGCTGCGAGGGTCCCCGCCAGCTCCATCCCGGGAACCAGAACATCGACCCGCTTGAAATAGCCCCGCGCCCACCTGAGGAGCTCGGTGATGGCATCGAGACTGAAATATCCGTTCATGGCGCTGACACCGAGCAACGCATGCTCACGTTCGGCGAAGATACGCGCACATCGAGCCGTCAACGGCACGGCCTCCACAGTCGTCACGTAACGCACGGTAGCAAGCCGATGACGCTGAGATTTATCGGACTCGGAGAGTCTGGGAGTCCTATACACTGGGGCGGTGCCGCGGGTGCGGCATGGGGCTATAGCGCAGCTGGTAGCGCACCTCCATGGCATGGAGGGGGTCAGGGGTTCGAATCCCCTTAGCTCCACAGGCAAGGTCTTTCACATTGGCGCGCTTCGCGCGTTCGGGATTTCAGGCGTTTCTCCAGTCGAGCTGAAGCTCGACCCCTGAAGGTCCTCCCTCCGGTCGGGCTGTCTTTCATAGGTCCCGCCCGTTGCCCTGCTGGTTGGTTGAGCGGTTGGAGCCCGCCCTGGTCAATGGTCCTCGCTTCGCTCGGGCGTTTGATAGTGCGCCTGCGGCGCGTAGCTTGCGCGCTTGGGTGACCTTGGCTCATCGGGTTGTTCTGGGCCGAGGGCTGGTGCGGTCGGGCCGGCTAGCCGAAGTACGTCCACGAGAGCCCGTCGTGCAGCCATCGCCCGTCTGGAGGACCTGGCCTACCTGTGGCCCGCCATCAAGCGAGGGCAACACCGTCACCGGCTCAACAGCGAGCTCGAGGCCGCCTATCCGACCAGATCAGAGGTCGTTCGACCGGTGGCGGACGTTGATCGAAAGACGGACAGCCAGACCGGCATTCTGATCTGCACCGCAGTGTTCCTCCAAGACCTCAACGCCCTGCTCACCATGGAGCATGAAGCGGGATGCCGCGTACGCATACTGCTGGGAGGCCCGGATTCGCCAGCCATAAGGGGTTGCGGCCTGGAGGAGAAGTACGGCTACGGGGTCGAAACCCTATGCCGTCGGTCATGCACTATCTGCCGCTGGAGCGGGCCACCGGCATCGAGGTCCACGCCCGCGGCACCACGCTGTACAACTCGATCTTCATCGGTGGTACCGCAACAGGCTGTGGGCGCCCCCGGGCGGAGGCATGGATCTCACGGAATCGGTGTCCGGCGCCGGACGGCGCGAGGTGCTCGAAGAGATCGAGTACGGCATCTCTATGCCGCCGGCCAGGCCGGGTTTCGCACGGACACTCAAGGTGAGCCGGCGCGTGCTGCACAAGTACCTGCCGGAGTTGGGCGTGTCATGAGGATGGCCAAGAGATTATCGAAGGGGAACCATACGGGAGGCGAACATGGGGACGATTCAGGCGGTACCGGGGTTCGACCGGCTGACCGTCGAGCCAGGCAGCCCTGCATTCGCGGCTACCGCTTACCGCCGAGCACCTGGTTGAGCTGCACGTCAACGGCTGGACCGATGAGCAGATCATCGCAGAGTACCCGTTCATCGAGCCGGAGGACATTCAGCAGGCACTACGGTTCGCCCTGTCTCTCATGCAGCGCGCGTTCTACCTGCCGATGGCGGAGTCCGCGTGAGGCTGCTCCTCGACCAGAACATCCATCAGATGCTGTTGGGTTTGATGAACTCCCTCTGACCGGGCGATCTTATGAGGTTCCACCCGGTGGCCGGTCAGTTGGAGTCCGACCCTGCTCCGCCCCCAGAGTCTTGATCGCGCCCCGCCTTCGATGGGGTTCGCGCGTACGAGCAGGAAGGCCGGGATGCCACGTGCATACTTCTCATCGTCGCGAGCACCTAGCCCCGAGCGTATGCAAGGCCGTTCGAGTGATCATCGTCTGAGCAGGGCATCACGGAGAGGCCGTCTCTTGAACTGCATGGTGGATGCCTGACCTCGAAGGCCGACCATATCTTACTATGTGTCATACACTTGAGGGATGGTCAGAGGGAAGCGTGACCCTGCCGAGGCCACAGATGGCGTGCACGATGTGACCGTGCGCAAGACTGTGACCATGCGCAGCTCGATCGTTCGCCGAGTCGAGGCGCGAACAGGCACGCGTGACTTCTCGGCCTATGTGGACGGCGCCGTCGCCCGTGCGCTGGCCATGGATGACGCCCTGGAGATCCTCGCCGAGGCCGAGGGCCGTCTCGGGCCTGTCAGTGATGAGGCGATGGTGGAGGCGGAGCGAGCGTGGCGCGGAGAGTAGTCCGCCCCGATGTCCTTTCGGGCAAGGTCCTCGTCCTTGACGCTCAAGCGGTCTCTCTCTGGGCGGATGACGATGAGCGGATGCGTGCCCGGATCGCTCTCGCTGTTCAGCACGACCACATCCCGGTCATCAGCGCGGTCACCATCGTGGAGCAGCGCCGGGACGGACGGGCGGGTCAACGCCTGCGCTGGATGCGTTCTCGCTTGACTGTCATCTCCGTGACCGAGGATCTGGCCGATCTCGCCGCCAGGCTTCTGGCTGAGGCGGGCTTGGACGGCCATCGGAACGCGATTGACGCCGTGGTCGTCGCTACGGGAGCAATGGCCGGCGGTGCCGCCCGGGTGGCCTCCAGTGACGGGAGCCACATCCCCAGGCTGTGTCAGGCCGCGTCCGCCGTGCGTCGCACACCCGTCGAATGGCTGCCTGTCTAGGAGATGTCCTTCTGCCAGCCTTGGCCCCACGGTCCCGCACCCACGATCAGGGCGCAGGTCGTCGATGCCATGCCGGCGCCCCAACCACCTCATCCCCTTCAATGCCTCGTCGCCGGTCACGCTGACGGGGGGCCTGGGTTGCGGGCTGGTTGGTACGGCGTCTCCGTGCCGTGCACGCGTGAACGGCGAAGCGGCCCTCACCCGTGCCCGGCTGCGAAGAAGGGGCCGTGTCAGCGCGGTGACGGCCCGGTGTCAGGACGGGCGGCGATGGTGGGGCCATGAACCCCGGGCCGTGAACCCCGGGCCGTGAACCCCGAGCCGTGAACCCCAGGGCTACCCGCTGCGCCCGCTTCGATACGGTAGCGCCGCATCAGTGCAGCTATAGCCGTTGATCAGCAGATTTATTGGCGAGACAAGGAAATGGTCATGAGTGAATCCCTCCACACCCTCACGGCGATGCCGACCGAGCGTCAGCCCGGTTGCCCGTTCGACCCGCCCAAGGAGCTGCTCGAGGCTCGTGAGCACGGCCCGATCAGCCGTTTCCCGTTCCCGGACGGGCATCAGGGCTGGCTGGTCACCGGCTACGACCTGCTCCGGGCGGTGCTGGCCGACCAGCGGTTCAGTTCGCGCAGGGAGCTCATGCGGCACCACCCCCTGATCGACCTGGGCGACATCGAGGTGCCCCCGGCGCCGCCGGGTGAGTTCCTGCTGATGGACGAGCCGCAGCACGGCCGCTACCGCAAGCCGCTGGTGGGCAAGTTCACGGTCCGGCGGATGCGGCAGCTGACCGAGCGCGTGGAGCAGGTGACCGCCGAGCACCTGGACGCCATGGAGAAGGCGGGGCCGGGGGCGGATCTGGTGACCGCGTTCGCCAAGCCCATCCCGTCCGTCATCATCTGTGAGCTGCTGGGCGTGCCGTACGAGGACCGGGGCTCCTTCCAGGACAACATCGACAAGTTCCTCGGCGGGGAGGTCGGCGACGAGGAGCTGATGGCGGCCTACCTGGCCACCCAGAGCTATCTGGCGGAGCTGGTGGCGGCCAAGCGGGCCAACCCCACCGACGACGTGCTCAGCGACCTGCTCGACAGCGACTTCACCGACGAGGAGCTGAAGGGGATCGCGCTGATCCTGCTGTCGGCCGGGTTCGACACCACCGCGAACATGCTGGGCCTGGGCACCTTCGCCCTGCTGCAGAACCCGGCCCAGCTGGCCGCGCTGCGCAACGATCCGGCGCTCGCCGACAACGCCGTGGAAGAACTGCTGCGCTATCTCACCGTCGCCAAGCAGTTCACGAGAGTCGCGCTGGAGGACGTCGAGCTCGGCGGCCAGACCATCAAGGCCGGCGACACGCTCATCCTGTCGTATGGCACCGCCAACCGCGACCCCGAGCGCTTCAGCGACCCGCACCTGCTGGACCTGCGCCGCCAGGACGGCGGGCACCTGGCCTTCAGCCACGGCATCCACCAGTGTCTGGGCCAGCAGCTGGCCCGCGTCGAGCTACGCGTCGCGCTGCCCGCGCTGGTCAACCGCTTCCCGACGCTGCGGCTGGCCGTACCGGCTGAGGAGGTCGCCCTGCGCCCGGAGACCGCCGACATCTACGGCGTGAAGAGCCTCCCGGTCACCTGGGACGCCTGACCGCGAGCATGTGATGGGTGAGACCCCCGCGTCGAGGCCCTCACCCATCCCGCGCCGCCGGCTCGACACTTCGACCGGAGCTGAAACGTCGCGCGCCTACGCTCCCGTTCATGCACATGCTGGCCGTCTTCGCCGCCGGTACCGTGGCCGGCGCCGTCAACGCGGTGGTCGGCTCCGGCACGCTCATCACGTTCCCCGTCCTGCTGGCCAGCGGCCTGCCGCCGGTCACGGCCACGATCTCCAACGCCCTCGGCCTGATCCCCAGCTCGATCACCGGTCTGATCGGGTACCGCAAGGAGCTGGCGGGTCAGGGCCGCCTCGTGGCGAAGCTCGGCGCCGGCGCGCTGGCGGGCGGGGTGACGGGCGCCGCGCTGCTGCTGGCCCTGCCCGCCGAGGCGTTCGAGCGCATCGTCCCGGCCCTGGTGGGCGTGGCGCTCGTGCTCGTCGCCTGCCAGCCGTGGCTGGCGCGGCGGGTACGGCGGCGCCGCGGGCGGCCGGGCCCGTTGCTGCTCACGGGGCTGACGCTGGCCAGCGTGTACGGCGGCTATTTCGCGGCCGCCCAGGGAATCGTCTACATGTCCCTCATGGGCCTGACCCTCGACGCCGGGATGCAGCGGCTGAACGCCATCAAGAACGTCCTGGTGGCCCTGGTGAACACGGTCGCCGCGGGCTTCTTCCTCGTGATGGCGGACGTCGACTGGACGGCCGTGGCGCTCCTGGCGGCGGGCTCGGCCATCGGCGGGCGGATCGGCGCCGCCGTGGGCCGGAGGCTCGGCCCCCTTGCCCTGCGCGTGCTCATCCTGCTGGTCGGCACGGTCTCCATCGTCCAGTTGCTGCTCCGTTGACGCCCTCCCCCACGGCGGGGGAGGGCGATGATCTAGAACGCGACCTCCAGCAGCACCAGATGGCTCCATCGCCAGTGCACGCTGATGCTGACGTCCTTGGCGAAACAGGCGACCTTGATCTCTTCCCGGTAGCCGTCGAACAGCGCCGGGCTCATCCCGGATCGGCACCAGACGAGCATCGCCACGTCGCCGCCGTTGCGGGCGGAGTGGATGACGAGGGGCAGCCGTCCATCGGGCGTGCGCAGCGTGGTTCGCCGGCAGAGCCCCTGGAATCGGTGCCGGACGAGCAGCGCTCTGCCGTACCCGGCGATGCGGCGGCGGATCGGCGGTACGGCGAGGCCGGCGGCGAGCGCCACCAGGCTCCAGCGCAGGTCCAGGAGGAAGGCGGCCGTGGGGATCGCGGCTTCGGCGCGCCAGCGCCAGAGGCGGCCCAGTGCGGCGGGCCAGTCTCGCGCGGGCGGGATGATGCGCGGGTGGGTGCGGGGGTGGCCGTTACCTGGCGCGAAAGGGGAGTTGGACGAAGGTCTCCCCGTCCTGCCCCGGGCGGGTGAGCTGATCGAAGCGCGGGTCCCGGTAGACCCTTTTGTTCCACCTCGCTTCCCGGATCTGGAGGCCGGCCGAGGTGGCCGAGTCGTCGGCCGTGCGCCACACGAGGCGCTCCCATAATCTGTGCAGCCGGTTTTTAGGTGTTTTGTTAGGCTCTTGCATAGAGCATCCTGACTCGTCCTGGGTTGGCCTGCTTTGAGGCAGGTCGGCGGGGGCATCCGCCGACCTGCCCTTCGTTTCGTGGCAGCCCTTGCGTCACAGCTGTCTTGTTTCTTCTCCGATCTCTTCGCGAGTATCTCTCGTGTCGTGCGCAGTTCTGAGATACTCTGAGGATCCTTCAGCGAGGTGTTCTGTGCAATTTTCCAGGGAAGTACAACTGCCATGTCCCAAGGAAGTTCTTTAGAACTAATCGGTGAGGATTGCCTCGGCACGAGCTAGGGAAATGGCCCCTTAGTGAGTCGGATCAGTAACGTTGTGCGACATCGGCTGCTGGCCGCGGAGTTGCGGCGGCTGCGGGCTGAAGCGCGCCTGACCGGTCCCGTCGTGGCCAAGGCGCTGTCCATGTCGCCCGCCAAGTTCTCCCGCCTGGAATCGGCGAACGTCAAACCCTCGCCAGACGACACCCGTGCGATCCTGACCTACTACGGCGTTCCAGAAGATCGGCAGGCCGGTTATCTCGCCCTGGTGCGCCAGGCCCACGAGCTCAACTGGTGGGACGATCATGTCAAGGCTCTGCCGCCGGGCTATGTGGAGTTCGTCGGCCTCGAGCACGAGGCCAGGACGATGATCAGCTGGGAGAGCTCGGTCATGCCCGGCCTCCTGCAGACCCGGGCGCACATGGACGCCATCAACAGCACGGGGCGCGACTATTTCGCGATGCCGCCCAGCTGGGTGAGGGTGCGCAACCAGGTGCGGCTGACTCGCCAGGGACTCCTGACCGGCCCTGATCCGCTGGAGTTCGTCGCGGTGATCGACGAAGTCGTCATCCACCGCGCCATCAGCCTGCTGCGCACCATCGGCAGCGCGGACCTGGTCCGTGAGCAGCTGAACCACCTGGTGGTGATGGCGCAGTCGCCGAACGTGACCCTCCGGGTGTTCAAATTGTGGGATCCCTATCCAGTCCTCGCGGCATCCGCGCTCGTCCAGCTGAAGTTCGCGGCCATCGGCGACGTGCCCGGCCTCACGCATCCCGACGTCACCTATATCGAAGCGGTGACCGGTGGGTCCGTCACTGACGACGAGGAGACAAACTACAATACAGAACGTATCTTGCAATTCTTCCTACAGAAGTCGCTTGACGCACATCAATCCATCCGGCTGATCCAGCGGATTGCTGATCAGAACGGTGATTGACGGGGGAGTAACGAGAGGTGCTAATGAGCTCCGTGAGCTTTGTTCCGCAGTGGTTTAAAAGCAGCTACAGCGCGACGAATGGCAACTGTGTCGAGGTGGCGGGGCTACCCGGCAAGAGGGTCGCGGTGCGCGACACCAAAAATCGGGAAGGCGGCGTGCTCGAATTCAGTTTCGAGGACTGGCAGACCCTGCTGAACACGATCAAGGCCGCCGGGTAAGGTCCAGGCGGGAGCCTGGGACGCACGCGCGAAACGTCGTCCCAGGCGCCGGCCGGAAGTGGTCACGTCCGTCAGCGGCCGATCTCGCGGGAGGGTGTTGCGCGCCTCTCAGCGTGCGCGGTCCATCTCCCGCCACTCGGGGCGCAGCCCGGTCAGGTTCGTGGTCAGCGCGTAGAGCCCGGCGCAGGCCAGCAGGACGGGCCCCAGCCCGGCCGCGGCCACCGCGACTCCGCCCAGCAGGCCGCCCAGAGGGATGCCGCCCCAGCTCAGCGCCTGCTGCAGCGAATTGACCCGGCCCAGCAACTCCCGCGGCACCCGTTCGTAGGAGACGGCGCCGAGGATCGGGTTGATGAACCCGGCGCCGAACCCGCTCAGCGCGAACACCCCGGCCATCACCCACACCGGCGCGTCCACTGCCAGAATCAGGAACCGCGGCGCCCCGCACAACAGGAACGCCGCGAAGAAGACCGGCCGCCGCCGCAGCCGGTGCGCCACGGCCGCCGCGACCAGGCTTCCCGCGACCGCGGTCAACCCCATCACGCTGCTGTTGAGCCCGAGTACGGCCGGGCCGTACCCCGACTCCTTGGCCCACACGGGGGCCAGCACCTGCGAGAAGGCGGCGTCCAGCAGGTTCGTGACGGCGACCATGACGGCGACGGCGAGCAGGAGCGGTTCGCCGCGCAGGAACGCCAGGCCCTGGCCGAACCGGCGCCAGTACCCCTCCCGCTCGTCGTGGACGGCGGGGCGGTGTCCCATGTCGCGCGGCAGGGTCCAGGCCACGATGACGGAGCCGAGCGCGAAGCAGGCGGCGCTGAGGCCGAGCCCGGTCAGCGGTCCGGTCACGGCCACGAGCGCGCCGCCGGCCACGGGCCCCACGGTCTGGGCGAGCCGTTCGGTCACGCCCATCAGCCCCGCGGCCCGCTCCAGCGGCACCCGGGCACGCTCGGCCGCCTCGGGAATCATGACCTCTTTGGCCAGGTCCCCGGGGCCGCGGGCGGCGCCGATCAGGGCGACGAGGGCGAGGAGCGCGCCCAGCGGGAGCATGGCCAGGGTGTGCAGGGCGATCACGGCCGCGGCCGCGGCGGCGCTCAGCACGTCGGCCAGCCAGGAGACGCGGCGCGGGCCGGCCCGGTCGACCAGGGGTCCGGCCAGCGCCTTCACCAGCACGTAGGGGGCCAGTTCGGCGAAGGCCACGAGGCCGGTCTGCGCCGCGCTGCCGGTGGTGGTCAGGACGAACCAGGGCAGGGCGATGGCCGAGACCCGGGTGCCGGTCAACGCCACGGCGATGGCCGCGAGCACCCCGGCGATCGAGCCTAAGGGGCGGGTCACGAAATATCCGGTGGTTCGGGCAGCACCTGGGTGATCAGGTAGACCGGGGCCGAACCCTCCGCCGCCTCGGCGCGCCGGTAGCGCTCGACGACCTCCACCAGGTCCGCGTGCAGCCGCCTGCCCTCCTCCGCGGTGAGCCGGAGCGAGAAGGAGCTGAGGTCGAAGACGCGCCGCCACTCCCGGGGCATGGTGTGCAGTTCGTTCAGCGTCTGCTGGGTGCGCACGTTGTACAGGGCCGCGATCGACCGCAGGTACGCCAGCACCGCGTCCGGCTCCTGCTCCGACAGTTCCTCGCTGGAGAGCACGGTGCCGCGGTGCACCGAGCGCCACCAGCGTTCGCGGGCGTTGCCGCGCTCGGTGTCCTCTTCCACGAAGCCGGCCGCGCCGAGCCTGCGCAGGTGGTAGCTGGCCGTGCCCGAGTTCACCCCCAGCCGCTCGGCCAGCCGGGTGGCGGTGGACGGGCCGTGCTTGCGCAGCAGGTCCACCAGCCGCACGCGGACCGGGTGCGCCAGTGCGCGCAGGCCCTTGGCGTCGAGGACGACCACGCCGTCGCGAGGTTCGGTCATGCTTCGCAGCCTAAACCGCAAACATCTCTTCGCGAAGAGATGTTTGCGATTAAGCCACGGCGCCGGTCAGCCGGGCAGCAAGATGTGGAGCATGTCGCCGGCCCTCCGGTAGCCGACGCGTTCGTAGACGCGCCCGGCGGCCTCATCGGCGGGGGTGAGGAAGGGGGTGGTGACGCCCGTCCCGGCGCAGGCGCGGGTGAGGAGGGCCGTCACGGCTCCGGCGATGCCGCGGCGGCGATGAGAGGTGCGTACGGCGATGCCCGCGACCTCGGCCACGCCCTTCGTCGGGGCGCCGATCTGACCGGCGCCGACGACCTCGCCGGTCGTGGTGTCGGTGGCGGCGGCGGCCAGCCCGCCGCGGTCGAGCAGGCGCCGCAGCCGGGCGACGTCGTGCTCGGTGGCCTCGGGCGCCTCGAAGGCCGCGTTCATGACCTGTGCCACCGCCAGCAGGCCGGCGTCGGTGGTGACCAGCGAGACGTCGATGGCCGGATCCGTCGCGGCGTCGATCACCCGCGCGGGCGGGCACACCAGCAGCGGGAACCGGCCCTCGGGGACGAACCCGGCGGCCAGCAGGGCCGCCTCGACCTCGGGGGCGGCCTGGGGGACGTACTCCAGCCGGGGTGTCCTGGCTCGCGCGCGGAAGGCGGCGACCAGAGCGGCGAGGTCGGCGGCCGTGGGGGCGGCGCCGTCGTCGGGGATGGCGTAGTTGTAGGGCAGGGCGTCGTCGTGCTCGTCGAAGCGGATCGTGAACGGCCCGTTCCGCACGGCGGTCGGCAGCGCTCGGAGGTAGGCGTGGACGGCGGCGTCAAGCGCGCGGGTGCTTTCCATCGAGGCCGAAGGGTAGATCCCCGCGTTCATGTCCGGCAAATGACTTTGCGGCCCGATGTAGGGGCAAGGCCGATCGGGCACTACTGTCGTCAGGGTGCTGCCCCTCGAGCCGATGGATCCGATCCAGATCAGTGCCTACAAGCTGAGCGGCGTGCTCGGCCGCGGTGGGCAGGGAACCGTGTACGCGGGAGAGGACGGCGCCGGAGCCAAGGCCGCGGTCAAGGTCCTGCACACCGGCCTCGACGGCGAGGACGCCCGCCGGCGCTTCGTCCGGGAAGCCGAGGCCGCGCGCAAAGTGGCCCCCTTCTGTACGGCCCGCGTCCTGGACGTGGGCGTCGAGCAGGGCCGGCCGTACATCGTGAGCGAGTACATCCCGGGCCCCTCCCTCGACCGGCTGGTCAAGAACGAGGGCGCCCGGCCGGGCACCGCGCTGGAACGCCTGGCCGTGGCGACCCTGACCGCGCTGGCCGCCATCCACCGGGCGGGGATCGTGCACCGGGACTTCAAGCCGAGCAACGTGATCATGGGCCCCGAGGGGCCGGTCGTCATCGACTTCGGCATCGCCAGGGCGCTCGACCAGACGGCCACGAGCAGCGTCATGGGCACGCCCGCGTTCATGGCGCCGGAGCAGTTCGAGGGCGCGCTGGCCGGGCCGGCCGCGGACCTGTTCAGCTGGGCCAGCACGATGGTGTTCGCGGCGACGGGCACGCAGGCGTTCAAGGGCGACACGATGCCGTCGCTCATGCACGCCATCCTGACCACCGAACCCGACCTGTCCGGCGTGCCCGAGGCGATGCGCTCCCTGCTGGCACGCTGCCTGGACAAGGACCCCGCGCGGCGGCCGTCGGCCGAGGGGCTGCTGGCGCAGCTCACCGGGCAGCACGCGGCGGGCGGCACCCTGCACCTGCCAGCTCCGGAGCCGACGGTGCCGCAGAATGTCCAGGCCGCGCCGGTTCCGCTGGGCCCGTTCGCCGGGCCGCCGCACCTGCCCTATCCGATGCCGGTCGCGGTCCCGAAGCGGCCCGGCGGCGCCGGGCACACGGTCGCCGCGGTGCTGACCTCGGTGCTCGGGGGAGTCCTGGCGATCGTGCTGCTTCTGCAGGCGGTGAGCGGGGCGGGCGGGCTGCACCTCACCGCCGGCGGGCTCATCATCATGTTTGCGGCGCTGCTCCTGTTCGTCCCGGCGTTCGCCACCGCCGCCTGGCGCCACAACGTCGGCGCGGCGATCTGCGTCGTCCTGGTGTTCCCCCTGAGCCTGGTCATCCTGATCTGGGGAGTCGTGCTGGGCGGGGAGGACGACTTCCCCGAGCTTCTGCTGGCGATCGTCCCCGCCCTGCTCGTCGGCTTGCTGCTGGCCGCGTCCGCGTTGTTGCTGTGGCGGCTGAACCGGGTCGCCGCGGTGCTGGGCGGGCTCGGGGGCCTGCTGATGGCGGCCGAGGTCATGGGCTACATCCTCGTCGCCTCGTCCCTCGAACTGCCCGATCTCTTCTACGAGTTGCTGGGGATCGAATCGATCTTCACCCGGGTCATGCTCGCCGCGTGGCTGCTGACCGTGAGCATCTCATTGGTCGTGCGCGCGGGACGGCCGGCGTCACCGGGCCGCTGACGCGCGCAGCCTCCGATACACCGCCTGCCCGAGGACCAGCCAGGCGACGGCCAGGACCCACACGGCCAAGGCCAGCCGCCCGAGCGCCTCGCTGGCGAAGGCGCCGGCCCGTGGCGCGGCCACGCCCAGGTCGGAGAAGACGCCGGTGATGCCGCCGATCCCCATGAGGGCGCCGACCAGCATGCCGAGCGCGCCCATCACCCAGTTCCACCGCCATAACACCATCGCGGTGGCCAGCAGCAGCATGCTCGTCAGCACGGAGGCGAGCGAGACCACCGCCATGAGGTCGAAGCCGGTCAGGTTCTTGAACCCCTCCTTGCCGGCCGAGGCCACCCCGTTGAGCGCGAACAGCACGGTCAGCGGGATGTGCAGCAGCCAGATGAGGGAGGCGCTCGCGGAGACGTGGTGGAGCGTCAGGCAGAGCGCGCACGCCACGAGCGAGACCATGACCGCCCTGGGGGTCTCCACGTCGAAGGGCGGGGACAGGGAGGCGGGGAAGCCGGTTCCGTACCCGAGGGTCGCCAGGGCGAAGTAGACGCTGTAGTACAACAGCGGCGCGACCGCCAGCAGCGTCAGGACGGCCCCGGTCAGGCTGACCATGTCGGGGCCGGAGGAGGGCTCCTCATGGGCGGCGGACACGGTCGCGGGCTCGTCGGCATCGGGTACGGCTGCCGCGGCCGGAGGCATGGGCTGGGGCAGGGCGGTCATGGTGGCCAGGGCCTGGGCGGCGGTGGGGCGCAGGGCCGGGTCCTTGCCCAGGCAGGCGTGCAGCAGCGGGCGCAGGTCCTCGGGGACTCCCGACAGGTCCGGCTCGGTCATGAGGATGGCGTGCATGACCGACGGCATCGTGTCGCCCGGGAAGGGGTTGCGGCCGGTGGCGGCGAACACCATGGTGCTGGCCCAGCTGAACAGGTCGGCGGCCGGTCCGATCGGGCCGCCGGCGAACTGCTCGGGCGCCATGAACGCGGGGGTGCCCATGATGCTGCTGGTGGCGGTCTGGTCGAGCACGCGGGCGATGCCGAAGTCGATGACGACCGGCCCCTCGGGGCCCATGATCACGTTGCCGGGTTTGAAGTCGAGGTGCACGAGGCCGGCGCGGTGGATGTTCTCCAGCGCGGTGAGCGTGGCCACGGCCAGGCGCGGCAGGCCGCCACCGGTCCTGGGGCCGTGCTCGCGGACGAGCCGGCCCAGGGAGGGGCCGGGGACGTACTCGCTGACGATGTAGCCGTCGCCGACGTCCAGGACGCGGGCCGTACAGAAGGGGGAGACCTTGCGGGCGGCCTCGGCCTCGCGCAGGAAGCGGCGGCGCACGTCGCCTTCCGCGGCGAAGCGGCTGTGCAGGGCCTTGATGGCGACCTGGGCGCCGCCGGGAGCGCGCCCGAGATGCACGGTGCCCTGACCGCCCTCGCCCAGGATGCCTAACACCTCGTAGGGACCGAACCGCGACTCCACCCGGCCGAGCCTATCGGCGGCCGCCCTGAGGGGCGACCGCCGTACTGCCGTGGGCTACTTCTGCGGGGGCATGCTCGGCACGGAGACGGTCACGCCGCCCACCGAACCCCAGACCGACCACGCCTGGATGACGAAGTCGTCGGTGATGCGCAGGGGGCCCATCTCCCGGCGGCCGTTGGCGCGCAGGACGTCGCGGAAGAGCAGGCGGGTCTGGCCCTTGTTCCAGATCTCGATCCAGACGCCGGCCTCGCGGCCGGGGCTGCCGGACTGGAAGTCGAAGTCGGCCAGGTCGAGCTGGACCCACTGGTCGGAACGGCCGGCGAAGGTGATGCGCTGCTCCTGGCCGATCCGCTTGAGGTGGACGAACTTGCCGGGGCCGTCGATGTCCACCCGGCCGAGGTCGGTCACCGAGTTGAGCAGGACCTTGGCGGCGACCAGGCCGTCGGCGGCCACCGGGGCCACCTCGACCTCGTACGTGCCGGCGGTCGTCAGCTCGGGGACGGCCAGCCGGTAGATCGGCTGGACCTGCGGGTGGCCGCCGACGTACTGGGCGACGACCTGGCCGGAGGGGTCGCGGACGATCAGCTTGCTGTGGAAGCCGATCCGCTCACCGCCGGCGCCGGGGAGGTAGATGCCGACGGTGAGCTTGTCGCCGACGTTGCCGGTGAAGGTGTAGCAGTTGCCGACGCCGGGGGCGGGGCTGTTCGCGTCGAGTTCGGCGCCGTCGACTGCCAGCGCACCCGAAGGCTGGCAGGCGACCGCGGAGTTCGGGGTGGAGCCGGGGGTGGGGCCGGCATGCGCCGCCACTCCCGTGCCCAGGATCGTCAGCGTCGCGGCGACGGCTGCGACACCCGCACGAGCGAGGGTTCTCGTGTGCATCAAGCGTCTTCATCCTTCCACGTGCTCTGCGTGACCCGCGGCGGCGGGCCACCGCTTCATGATCAAGATCAAGCTTGACTCACAGATCGCCAACAAGCAAGAAACTTTCCTAAAGAATTCGGCGTCATCGCAGGTAACAGCCGGTGATGGAAGCGCTCTCTCGGCTTTCAACCTTCCGCACGGACGGATGGTTCGGTTTACCCGATGGACACGGCCGTGATCCTTGGCAGGCTGGGGGAGTGCGACGCATCTGGGCGGAATTCCGCTACGCCGTCACCGCGCTGCCGATCGCCCTGGCCGGGCTGACCGGGGTGGGCGTTCTGCTCGTGCCCGGGCTGACGCTGGCGGTCGTCTTCGCCGGGCTGCCGTTGCTGGCCGCCGCCGTCAGCCTGGCCGGGTGGTTCGCGGACATCGAACGGCGACGCCAGGCCGCCCTGCTCAGCGTCCGGATCGGCGCCCCGGCGGGCCCGGGCGGCGCGAGATGGCTGAGCGGCCGCCTCAAGCACGCGGCGGGCTGGCGGGCCGTGGCCTTCACCCTGCTCAAGCCCCTCACCGCGCTGCTGCCCTTCTCCGCCGTCCTGCTCTTCTGGGCGGCGGGGGCGGTCGAGCTCGCCTACCCCCTCTGGCGGCACGTCGGGGGCCTCACACAGGTCTGGGGCGGGCTCCTGCTCGACACCTGGCCCCGTTCCCTGCTCGCCACGGGCGCGGGCGCGCTCCTGCTGGCCTGCGCCCCCTGGGCGGTGCGCGGGGCGATCCTGCTCGACCGGCTGCCGGCCGGGGCGCTGCTGAGCCCGGCCAAGGGCGCCGAACGCCTGCGCCACCTCGAACGCACCCGCACCCAGGCCGTGGACGACGCCGCCGCGACCCTGCGCAGGATCGAGCGCGACCTGCACGACGGCGCCCAGGCCCGCATGGTCGCGGTCACCATGGACCTGATCACCGCGGGCCGGCTCCTGGAGGACGCCACCCAGCTCGACCGGGCCCGCGAACTGCTCGACCTGGCCCGGCACAACGCCGGCGCCGCCGTGGGGGAGTTGCGCGACCTGGCCAAGGGCATTCACCCGCCCGCGCTCGACCACGGCCTGGACACCGCGCTGGCCACGCTGGCCGCCGCGCGGGGCGGCATCCCGGTCGAGGTCAGCGTGGACCTGCCGGAGCGGCCCGGCCGGGCGAGCGAGAGCATCCTCTACTTCTGCGCCGCCGAGCTGCTGGCCAACGTCTTCAAGCACAGCCACGCCACCCGCGCGGTGATCGAGGTGCGCGGCACGCCGTCCGCGCTGATGCTGCGCGTCCACGACGACGGGTACGGCGGCGCCGCGCTGACATCCGGCGGCGGGCTGGACGGGCTGGCCGCCCGCCTGCGCCCGGTCGACGGCCGGTTGACGCTCACCAGCCCTCCGGGCGGGCCCACCACGGTGGTGGTCGAGCTGCCGCACCGGCGGTGACCGGGGTGCGCATCGTGATCGCCGAGGACTCGGCCGTCATCCGGGCCGGGCTGGCCAGGCTGCTGTCGTACCACGGTCACACGGTCGTGGCCGAGGCGGGCCGGGCCGAGGAGCTGTGGGCGACCGTGGCCGAGCACCTGCCCGACCTGGCCGTGGTGGACATCCGCATGCCGCCGTCGTACACCGACGAGGGCCTGCGGGCGGCCATCGCGGTCCGCGAGACCCATCCGGGGGTCGGCATCCTGGTGTTCTCGCAGTACGTCGAGACCCGCTACGCCACCGAGCTGCTGACCGGCGACCCCGGCGGTGTCGGCTACCTGCTGAAGGACCGGGTCTCCGCGGTCGAGGACTTCCTGGACGCCCTCGACCGGGTGGCCGCCGGGGGCACCGCGCTGGACCCGGAGGTCGTGGCCCAGCTGATGCGGGCCGGCCGGCGCAGGGACCCGCTGGCCGTACTGACCGAGCGCGAGCGTGAGGTGCTCGCGCTGATGGCGGAGGGCCGCTCGAACGCGGCCGTCGCGCGGCTGCTGCGGGTCGGCGACCGGGCCGTGGAGAAGCACGTGAGCAACATCTTCACCAAGCTGACGCTGCCGCCGGCCCGCGACGACCATCGCCGGGTCCTGGCCGTCCTCGCCTACCTCCAGCAGCGTTAGCGCAGCGGCTTGGGCAGCTTGATCGTGATGAGGCGGCTCTTGACGCCGGAGTCGATCAGCCGGCCGTCCTCGCCGAACGTGCCGAGGCCGAAGTCGTTGTCGTTGGCGATCACGACGGTGCGCGGGTCGAGCAGCGTCACGCCCTCGATCTTGCCGGGCAGGCCGGGGATCGCGGCCAGGTCGACGGCGAGCTTCTTGGCCGCGGGCCGGACCGAGGCGGGCAGCGCGCTCTCCAGCGATGGCTTGGTGGCCGGGTCGTCGTGCGGGCCGCCGAGCAGGTTGGTCGCGCCACGCAGGTCCACGGTGTAGAGACGGGCGACGGCGTCGGTGCGCTCCTGCAGCAGGAGCCGGCCGGGGGCGAGCACGTTGAGCGCGGAGATCTTCATGTCGCCCTGCTCGGCCTTCGGGTCGAAGTCCGCGACCTTCTCCATCAGGTGGGCCCACTCGCCGGTCGGGCGGCCGGTGCGCAGGTCCACGCGCAGGATGCGGACGAGGTCGGACGCCTTGCCGGTCTTCTTGTCCGGGTTGGCCAGCGGGCTCTGCACGGCCAGGTAGAGCGCGTTCTCACGACGCGAGAAGCCGAGCGCCTCGAGGCCGCGGTTCTGCTGGCGGGTGGCGAGTACGGCGGGCAGCGTCTCCTTGACCGGGTAGCCGGCGCCGGTCAGCCCGAGGCCCTTCGGCACGTACCTGGCCAGGATGCGCCCGTCGGGGGCGGCGTGCACGAGCGAGGGGGAGTACTCGTCCACCAGCCAGAAGTCGCCGTTGCGGCCGGCCACCAGGTCCTCGGTGTCGAGGCCGCCCGGGTCGTAGGCCAGCTGCTCCTGGCCGTCCCAGCCGTAGGGGACCTCGTCGTGGCCCTCCTGGTTGGACCGGCCGGTGATGGGGGTGCCGTCGGACTTCTTGAGCGTGATCGTCTTGGTGATCCTGGCCGTGCCGTTCCGCACCGCGACGCGCACGATGGCGGGGGCGAACTCGGGGACCGGGAACGTGCGCCGCTTCTCGCCGTTCACCTTGGGCTCGCCGTTGGGGCCGCGGTCGGTGACCATCCAGTACTCGCCATGCCCGGCCGGGTAGAGGCCGCTGCCGATGCCGCCCAGCTTGACGCCGCGGTCGTCCTGGACGAGGCCCTTCTCGAAGTCGGCCAGCGCGGGGGCGGGCAGGAGCACGTCCGAGGTGACCCTGGGCCCGGCCGTGGCTCCGGCGGGGACGGCCGCGAGTGTGGAGAGGGCCGCTGCTGCGGCGGCCAGCCCGGCGATAAGTGAACGGGACACAGTGCTTCCTATCAGTAAAGATGCGGCGATAGCACTCGGAAGCTATAGATGCCGGGCGTCCGGCTGTTGAAGCCCGGATGAATGCCCGCTTACCCGCGCACGTCAGCGTGGAGATCCTTCAATGTTCAACTGGATAAACCTATGTTGAGGTTTCTGCCCACTTGGGGGGCTCTTCGCCCTATGATCACGGCGCAGAACCCCACAAAACGGAGAACGTATGCTGCGCAAGACCTGGTTACCAGCCCTGGTGACCCTGGCCGTGACCGCCTCCGGCCTCACCGCCGCCCCCGCGCGGGCCGTCGCCGCGGACGAGCCGAAAACGATTACCGTCCAGGCCGCCGACGACACCTACGTCAGCGAGACGAGCCCGGCCGCCGACCACGCCGCCTTCACCTGGATGTCGGCCTTCAACGGCCCCGGCAACGAGCGCTTCGGCCTGGTCCGCTTCAAGGTCGCGGGCATCCCCGAGGGCGCCGAGGTCAAGGCCACGCTGGAGCTCCACTCCGTGCGCACCACCGACACCGCGCTGGCCGTGCGCCCGACCACCTCGGCCTGGGACGAGCACGTCCTCTACACCAACCGGCCCACGCTCGGCGCCACCGTCGCCACCCACACCGGCTTCACGGCCGGCGAGCAGGCCAAGATCGACCTGTCGGAGGCGGTCGCCGGCGACGGCGCCTACGCCTTCGCCCTGACCAGCACCGGCGGCGCCCAGGGCGTCTTCCACTCCTCGCGCGCCACCGCCACCGGGGCCGTCCCGCCGCGCCTGGTCATCACCTACACCGCCGCCGGGCAGCCGCCGGTGCCCGCCGGGCCGCTGCCGTTCAACCTGCCGGCGATCAGCACGCTGCGCGCCTCGGGCAAGAAGGTCTTCGCGCACTACTTCACGCCGTACCCGATCTCGCTTGACAACCAGGCCGGTAGCAGCGACTACTACGCCCGCAACTACCTCACCCCGACCGGCGAGGGCGGCAAGCACGCGGCGTACGGCGGCCTGCTGCGCGACCGTCCCCTGCCCCGCGCGGCCATGGGCGGCAACTGGCAGCTGGCCGACATGGAGGCCGAGATCCGCCTGGCCAGGGCGGCCGGGCTGGACGGCTTCACCGTGGACATCCTGTCGCTCACCAGCCAGCATTGGAGCAGGACCAAGCTGCTCATCGAGGCGGCCAAGAACGTCGACCCCGGCTTCAAGATCGTCCTGATGCCGGACATGAACGGCCTCAAGGGCGTCACGCCCGCCCAACTGGCCGCGTCCATGGCCGAGCTGGCGCAGAAGCCCGGCGTCTACCGCCTGGCCGACAAGCGCCTGGTCGTCTCGCCGTTCAAGGCCGAGAACCAGACGGTCTCGTGGTGGCGGGAGTTCATGGACACCATGCAGGCCAAGCACGGCGTCAAGGTGGCGTTCGTGCCCGTCTTCCTGAACGCCGCGACCCACGCCAAGGCGTTCGCGCCCATCAGCTACGGCTTCTCCAACTGGGGCAACCGCAGCCCGGCCCAGCAGTCGGGCATCGGTGCGAACATCGACCTCGCCCACGGCATGGGCAAGATCTGGATGCAGCCGGTCTCGGTACAGGACGAGCGCCCCAACCAGGGCGTCTACGACGAGGCCAACAACACCGAGAACCTCCGCGTCACCTGGGACAAGGCCATCTCGGGCGGCGCCGACTGGGTCCAGCTCACCACCTGGAACGACTTCTCCGAGGGCACCCAGTTCACGCCGTCCGCCCACAACGGCGGCGCGTACCTGGACATCACCTCCTACTACCTGACCAAGTTCAAGACCGGCAAGACGCCGACGATCGTCCGGGACACCGTCTACCTCACCCACCGCCTTCAGAAGGCGTCCCAGCGGCCGGGCGGGGGGCCGCAGACCAAGTTCATGACCCTGCGCGGCGGCAGCAGCCCGGCGCGCGACACGGTCGAGGTGCTGGCCTTCCTGACCGGCGCGGCCACGATCCAGGCCGGCATCGGCGGCACGGCCAAGAAGGCCGAGGCGGCGGCCGGGGTCACGGCCACGACCTTCCCGCTGGCGTACGGCCGGCAGTCCGCCTCGGTCGTGCGGGCCGGGAAGACCACGGCCAAGGTCGTCTCCCCGTTCGAGGTCAGGACGAGCCTGCCCAACCAGGACCTGCAGTACGTCGCCGCCACCAGCGGCCGGCCCTGACCTGGAAACCGGACCCGGCCCGGGGGTCTCGGGCCGGGGTGGTTCTGGGGCGTTTGGTGAAATATCCGGCGCCCGGGGATATGTCGGCGGATGGGGAAATATCCGGCCTACGACGTGCTTCGCTGGCTCACCGCGGCCAGGACCGCCGCGGCGGCCAGCAGGACCGCGCCGATCGCCGCGACCGTGGTGAGCCCGCCGGTGAACGCCTCCTTGGCCGCCGCCAGCACCTGCCCGGCCAGCGGCGCCCCCAGACCGTCCGTGGCGGCCACCGCCGCGGCCAGGCTCTCGCGGGCGCTCTCGGCCAGAGCGGGCATCTCGGCCGCGCCGGATCCCGAGGCCGCGCCGGATCCCGAGGGCATGCCGGGTCCTGAGGGCATGCCGGGTCCCGAGGGCATGCCGGGTCCCGAGGGCATGCCGGATCCCGAGGGCATGCCGGATCCCATGGGCACACCGGGTCCCCAAGCCAGGCCGGGCAGCGACGCGTCCATGGTCGCCCGGTAGGCCGCGGTGCCCACGCTGCCCAGGACCGCGATGCCGACGGCCAGTCCCAGCTCACCGCTGGTCTCACCCAGCGCCGAGGCCGCACCCGCCTTCTCCGGCGGCGCCGCGCCCACGACCATGTCCGTGGCCAGCGCGCTGACCGGCCCCGAGCCCGCGTACAGGACGAAGAACGCGGCCAGCATGAGCACCGGGGCGTCGGCCGTGGCCTGCGTCAGCCACAGGTAGCCCAGCGCGGAGACGGCCAGGGAGCCGGCCAGCACGTATCCGGGCCGGATCCGCCGGGCCAGCAGGGGCGCCGCCATCGAGGTGGCGATCAGGCCGATCGCCGGGACCAGCAGCCACAGCCCGGCCGTCATGGGCGGCAGCTCCGCCACGAGCTGCAGGTACTGGGTGACGAACAGGTAGATCCCGCCCAGCACGGCCAGGCTGACCATCATGACCAGGAGCGCCCCGCGGAAGGCCCGGTTGCCGAAGAGTCGCAGGTCCAGCAGGGGCTCGGTGAGCCGGCGCTGCCGGTGCACGAACGCCGCCCCGGCCGCCAGCCCGGCCGCCAGGGCGAGCAGGGGAAGGGGCCGCATGCCGTACACCGGCAGCTCCTTGACCGCGAACGTGATCGGGAGCAGGGTCGCCAGCGACAGCAGGACGCTGACCAGGTCCAGCCGCCCGGCGCCCGGGTCGCGGAACTCCGGCAGCAGGACCGGCCCCGCCGCCAGCAGCAGCACCATCACCGGGACGCCCAGCAGGAACACCGACCCCCACCGGAAGTGCTCGAGCAGCAGCCCGCCCACGACCGGGCCGAGCGCGATGCCCACGGAGAACATCGTGGCCCACACCCCGATCGCCAGCCCGCGCTGCCGCGGGTCGCGGAACATGTTGCTGATCAGCGACAGCGTGGACGGCATGATCGTGGCCCCGGCCACGCCGAGCAGCGTGCGGGCGGCGATGAGCATCTCGGCGGTGGTGGAGTAGGCGGCCAGCACCGAAGCGGCGCCGAACGCCGCGGCTCCCGCCAGCAGCAGCTTGCGGCGGCCGATGCGGTCGCCCAGCGTGCCCATCGTCACCAGGAACCCGGCGATCATGAAGCTGTAGATGTCGATGATCCACAAGGTCTGGGTGGCGCTGGGATTCAGGTCGGCGCCGATGTGCGGCACCGCCAGATGCAGCACGGTGACGTCCAGCGACAACAACAAGGTAGGCAGGGCCAGGACGGCCAGGCCGATCCACGCCTTGGGACCGGCGGCGGCTTCAGTGCTCACAGTCATGCGGCCCAGGGTGCGGCCAGGCGCTGAGGGCCGGCTGAGGATGGGCTGAGGGTACGGTGGAGCCCATGCGATTCGGGGTGCTCGGGCCGCTCGCGGTGTGGTCCGGCGAGGGCGAACCGATCCGGGTCCCCGAGGTCATGGTCAGGACGCTGCTGGCCCGCCTGCTCGTCGACCCCGGCCGTCCCGTCAGCGCCGACCGGCTCGCCGCCGACCTGTGGGGCGAGGACCAGCCCGCCTCCCCGGCCAACTCGCTGCAGGGCAAGGTCTCCCAGCTGCGCCGCGCGCTCGGGGGCAGGGACGTCGTGGTGTACGGCCCGGCCGGCTACCACCTGCGGGCGGAGCCTGACGCGGTGGACGCCGGCCGGTTCACCGCCCTGCTGACCGAGGCCCGCGCGATCGCCGACGCCCGCAGGCGGGCAGGCAAGCTGACGGCGGCGCTGGCCCTGTGGCGCGGCCCCGCCTTCGCCGACGTGGCCGACGAGCCGTTCGCCGCCCCGGCCATCGCCCGCCTGGAGGAGCAGCGGCTGGCCGCCCTCGAGGAGCAGGCCGAGGCCCGCCTGCTCCTGGGCGAGCACCGGGCGCTCGCCGCCGAACTGGCCGCCCCGGCCGCCGCCCACCCCCTCAGGGAACGCCTGCGCGCCGCGCACATGAAGGCCCTCTACCTGTCCGGACGGCAGAGCGAGGCGCTGGCCGCCTACGCCGGCCTGCGTGAACGGCTCCGCGACGAGCTCGGCCTGGACCCGGGTCCGGAGGTGGCCGCACTGCACCAGGCCATCCTCGAACACGCCCCCCACCTGCGCGTCCCCGTCCCGATCTCGCCGTCGGAGCTGATCGGCAGGGACCACGAGGTGGCCCAGGTGTGCGCCGCGCTCGGCAGCGCCCGGCTGGTCACGCTCACCGGCCCCGGCGGCGTCGGCAAGACGCGCCTGGCGCTGGCCGCCGCCGAGGGCGTCGAGGGCGCGTTCGTCGTCGAACTGGCCGGCCGCCACCGGCCGGGCGGCGACGGCGTGGCCGAGGTGGCCGAGTCGGTCGCCGCCGCGCTCGGCATCCGCGACGACGTCACCGCCCCCGTGGCCGAGCGGCTGGTGGGTGCTCTGCGCGCCCGGCGGCCCCTGCTCGTCCTGGACAACTGCGAACACCTCGTCGAAGCGGTCGCGGAACTGACCGGCACCCTGTTGCGGGAGGCGCCCGGGGTCCGCGTGCTGGCCACCAGCCGGGAGCCGCTGGCCCTCACCGGCGAGGTGCTGCTGGCCGTACCGCCGCTGCCGGTCCCCGCGCCGGACGCCGGCCTGGACACGATGCGGCGGGCCGGCGCGGTCCGGCTGTTCGCGGCCCGCGCCGCGGCCTCCGCGCCCGGGTTCACGCTCGACGAGGGCAACGCCGCGGCGGTCGCGGCGATCTGCCGCCGCCTGGACGGCATCCCGCTGGCGCTGGAGCTGGCCGCCACCCGGGTGCGCGCGCTGGGCGTCCAGGGGCTGGCCGACCGGCTGGACGACCGCTTCCGCCTGCTGGCCACCGGCAGGCGCGACGCCCCCGCCCGCCAGCGCACGCTCCGCGCGATGATCGACTGGAGCTGGGAGCTCCTCGGTGAGCCGGAGCGCGTGGTCCTGCGCCGGCTGGCCGTCCACGCCGACGGCTGCACGCTGGAGGCGGCCGAGGCCGTCTGCGCCGGAGGCGAGGTCGCCGCCGCGGACGTGCTCGACCTGCTGTCCCGGCTGGTGGACCGGTCGCTGGTGGTGACCGCCGGCGGCACCCGCTACCGGCTGCTGGAGTCCGTCGCCGCCTACTGCCTGGAACGCCTGCGGGAGGCGGGCGAGTCCGGGCCGGTACGGCGCCGCCGCGACGAGCACTACGCGGACCTGGCCGAGCGGGCCGAGCCGTACCTGCGGGGCGGTGACCAGCGGCGCTGGCTGTCGCGGCTCGACGAGGAGGCGGCCAACCTCAGGAACGTCCTGGAGGAGGCCCTGCAGCGCGGCGCGGCCGGGCCGGCGCTCCGCCTGGTCAACGCGCTGGCGTGGTACTGGTATCTGCGCGGCCGCCACCGCGAGGCGCATCGGGCGAGCGGCGCCGTGCTGGAGCTGGTGACCGACGGCCGGGCGCTGGCCTGGCACACCGGGTTCGCGCTGCTGACCGAGGACGGCGAGGGCCGGCGGGAGCGGGCAGACCGGGCGCTGGACCTGCTGGCCGGCGACCCGGCGGCGCACGCGATGGCCGCCTGGTTCATGGCCTGGACCCATCTGGGATTCGGCGATCTGGGGGCCAGTGAGAAGCTGGGCGAGCCGGCGCTGGCCGGGTTCGCCGCGACGGGTGAGGCGTGGGGACTGGCCGCCGCGCGGGCCCTCCAGGCGCAGCACGCGACCTTCCGCGGCGACCTGGCCGCCCTGGAGCGTCACGGCGCCGACAGCGCCGAGCGGTTCGGACGGCTGGGCGACCGCTGGGGCCTGGTCCAGATCGGCGAGTCGCTGGGTTTCCTGGCCGAGATCAACGGCGACTACGAGCGGGCCGCGGCCCTGCACGCCGAGGGCGTCAGGATCGCCGAGGAGATGGGCCTGGTCCTGGACGTGTCCTTCCGGCTGTCCGGGCTCGGCCGCATCGCCATGCTGACCGGCGACTACGCGGCGGCCAACCGCCATCACGAGCGGGCGCTGCGGGTGGCCGAGGAGCAGTCGCACACCTTCGGCGTGCAGTTCGCCGAGGTCGGTCTGGGCATGGTGGCCCGCCGGCAGGGGCGGCTGGACGCGGCCGAGCGCTATCTGTCGCGGTGGCTGGCCTGGACCCGCGAGCTGGGCGCCGACTACGCCGTGGCGCTGCTGCTGGCCGAGCTCGGATTCGTGGCCGAGCTGCGCGGCGACGCCGTACGCGCCATGGCCCTGCACGAGGAGGGGCTGGCGGCGGCGATCCCGAGCGGCGACCCCAGAGCCAGGGCGCTGGCCCTGGAGGGGCTGGCCGGGGCGCACTCGCTGGCCGGGGCGCGCGAGAAGGCGGTCGCGCTGCTGGCGGAGGCGGCGGCGCTGCGGGAGTCGGCCGGTGCGCCGCTGCCACCCGCAGAACGCGGGGACGTGGACCGGATCTCGGCTCGGGTGCATCCCTGAGGGCGAGTCAGGGCTACCCCCGGATGTGTGCGGGGTGCCCGTCTTGCCAGGATGGCGGGCATGAGGAAGACGATCGTGTTGGCGGGCGGCCTGCTGGCCTCCGCGCTGGTGTTGACGGGGTGCGGGCTGGGCAACCTGGTGGGGGCGAAGGCCCACAACAAGGAGGTGAACGAGTACACCGTGACCGACAAGGTGGCGAAGCTCCGCCTGTCGAGCGGCTCGGGCGACACCGAGATCCGCGAGGGCAGCGCCGCGGCCATCAAGATCGTGGAAACCCTGCTGTGGAACTCCGACAAGCCGAAGGCCGAGCACAAGGTCGAGGGCGACGCCCTGGCCGTGACCTACGACTGCCCCTCGTCCATGGACAACTGCAGCGTGAACTACAAGATCGAGGTGCCCAAGGGCCTGGCGCTCGAGCTGGAGACCGGTTCTGGAGACATCTCGCTCGTGGGGGTCACGGGGGCGATCAAGGCCGACGTGGGCTCGGGGGACCTGGCGGGCACGCGGCTGGGCGGTGAGCAGGTCTCGGTGACAACCGGTTCCGGTGACGCCTCGCTGAAGTACACCACCGCGCCCAAGCTGGTGAATCTGGTCGTCGGGTCCGGCAACGCCGCCATCGAACTGCCCGAGGGGCCCTACGCCATTGATGCCAAGACCTCGTCGGGCGATGAGGCGATCTCGGTGAAGAGCGACCCTGCCGCCAGCCGGAAGGTGACCGTCCGCGCGGGCTCCGGCGACGTCAGCGTCACGCCCGCGCAGGGGTGAACAGCGCGAACGCCTGGTCGACGAGGGCGAGTCTGTCGGCTCGCCCGTCGGAGCGGGTCCAGGCGCGGGCCACGCTGTCGAGCGCGGCCCCGGCCGCGGCGGTGAGCAGGTCGGCGGTGAAGGCGTCGAGCCCCGACCTGGCCTGGAGCGCCTGCGCGATGTGCCCGCGGGTCTCCTCCCGCTTCTGCTGATAGCGAGCCCGCAATGCCGGGCTCGACTCGATCAACCGCAGGCGTTCGAGCGCCTGCCGCTCGTCGTCGATGCGCTGCTCCCAGTCTCTGAGCACCGCGTGCAGGCTGGCCCAGGGCTCCTCGCCCGCGGGCCGGGCGGCGAGCTCCGCGGCGATCCGCTCGCCCATGAAGTCGATCTCGCCCAGGACCACGTCTTCCTTGACCGGGAAGTACCTGAAGAAGCTGCGCTTGGACATGCCGGCGGCCCGGGCGATGTCGTCCACGGTCGTCTCGTCGAAGCCCTGCTCGGCGAAGAGCCGCTGGGCCACCTCCACGAGCTCCGCACGCACCGCCCGCTTGGTCCGCTCCCGCAATCCCGTCATGCCATGAGTGTACCTCGTTGACATCTGTGTCACTCGGTGACACCTTTAGGGCGTCGCTCTATTGCGAGGAGGAGTCATGCGGGGAAAGACCGTCCTGATCACCGGGAGCACCGGCGGCATCGGCAGGGAGACGGCCCGGGCACTCGTGGCCAAGGGGGCGCACGTCATCGTCGTGGGCCGTGACCGCGGCCGCGCCGATGCCGCGGCCACGGAGCTGGGCGCGGAGGCCGAGACGGCCGACGTCTGCGAGCCGGCCGACGTCCGCGACCTGGTCACACGGGTGCGCGCCCGGCACGGCGGGCTGGACGTGCTCGTCAACAACGCGGGCGCCAACACCAGCCGCCGGAGGCTGAACACGGCGGGCGTGGAGGTGATGGTCGCCGCCCACGTGCTGACGCCCTACGTCCTGACCCGGGAGCTGATGCGCGACGGCGGCCGGGTGATCAACGTGACCGGCGGCATCCCGGGCGCCCCGATCGAGCTGGACAACCTCCAGGCCGAGCGCCGCTTCATCGGCTGGACGTTCAGCCAGTACAACCACACCAAGACCATGATGATGGCGATGAGCTGCCGCATGGCCGAACGCCTGGCCGAGCGGGACGTGGCGGTCAACGTCGCCTACCCGGGTCACGGGCACACCCCGATGAACCGGCGGCTGCCGCTCTCGGCCTTCCCGTACGCCTACCGGCCGGTCGCGCCGCTGGTCAAGGTGCTGGCCCCGGTGCTGTTCGGCGACCTGGCCAAGCCCAGCCGCTCCAGCGTCCACCTGGCCTCGAGCCAGGAGGTCGCGGGCGTCACCGGCGCCTACTTCGGCATGGACTGCCGCAGGCGGCCGTGGCCCGCGACCGTCCTGGACGAGCGGGTGCGCGAGGCGGTGTGGGAGATGTGCGAGAAACTGGCCGGTTAGCCGGCCTTCGGGATCGGCGGGCCCTCACTGGCCTGCACCAGCACGAAGCCCTGCCCCTGGAAGGCCAGCTGCATCGCCTCGCCGCTGCCCCGGCCGATCAGGGCGCCCGCCTTGAACGTGCGGTTGACCCCGACCTGGAGCCCGGCGCTCCAGCACACCGCCGACTGCCCGTCGGCGAACGTCGGCGCCTGCCCGGTGTTCAGCATGACCGGGCTGCCGTGGGCGGTGACCGCGACCCAGCCGGTGCCGGTGACGGTCGTGTTGAACAGCCCGCCCGCCGCCACGCCGGCGCCCTGCACCCGGCCGATGTCCCAGGTCAGCTGCGGCTCGAAGGCGAGCAGGTTGCGGCCGTTGACCGTCAGCCCCTCGTTCTCCAGATAGAACAGGTGGATGTCGTCGGCGTTGTCGGCGAGGAAGAGCAGGCCCTCGCCCTTCACCCGCATGAGCGGGACGCCCTCGCCCGTCATGACCTTCTTGAACAGTTTGCCCACGCCGCCCGAGCCTTCGTAGTCGAAGTTCATCTGGCCCTGGAAGGCGACCATGGAGCCCTGGCGGGCCAGGACTTCCTGCGGCAGCCGTACCCGGAGCATCTTGGCGTTCTGCAAAGCGAAGTTGCCGCCCGACGCCTGCTGGGGGTCGAGGTTGCCGAAGAGAGCGCTACGCATGTCCTGGTCAACGCGCGGATCGCCGCTTCGGTTCCCCCGGCCCCCGTCCGGTTACAGCCAGCCGTCGGGCAGCGGCTCGGGCACCGGCGCGCTCGTGCGCAGGCGCCTGAACTCACCCCGCTCGGCCGACTCCGTGATCGCCGTCATGATCTCCAGAACGTGCAGGCCCAGCTCACCGGAGGCCCGGTGCGGCACGCCGTGGCGCAGCGACCTGGCCAGATCCAGCACGCCCATGCCCCGGCCCACCTCGGACCCGGTCACGGGCAGCTCGCGCCACTCCCGCTCACGCGGCCCGCACACCAGCAGCGGCCCGCCGAAGGTGTTCGGGTCGGGCAGCGACAGCGCCCCCTCGGTGCCGAGGATCTCGATCCGCCGCCGGTGCACGGCCGAGTCGAAGCTGAACGTCGCCGCCACCGAAGGCCCGCTCGCCAGGTCGATCAGCGCGTGCACGTGCGTGGCCACCTCCACGGGGAAGAGCGAGCCCGCCCGCGGCCCCGCGCCCGCCACGCGCTGCTCGTGCGCCCTGCGCGTGCTCCCCGACACCTGTACGGCGGGGCCGAGCAGCGCGGCCAGCGCCGTCAGGTAGTAGGGCCCGAGGTCGAACATGGGCCCGCCGCCCCGCCGGTAGAAGAACTCGGGACTCGGATGCCATGCCTCCGGCCCCATCCCCTGCACGGCGGCGGTCACGGCGACCGGTTCCCCGATGATCCCCGAGCGCAGCGCCCGCGCGGCCGACTGCAGCCCGGCGCCGAGGAAGGTGTCTGGGGCGCTGCCCACCCGCAGGCCCAGCCCGGCGGCCTCGGCCAGCAGCTTCTCGCCCTCGTCCAGGTCGAGCGCGAGCGGCTTCTCGCCGTACACGTGCTTGCCGGCCCGTAGCGCGGCCAGGCCGACGGCGGCGTGCGCGGCGGGGACGGTGAGGTTGACCACGATCTCCACCTCGGGCACCGCCAGCACCGCGGCGACGTCGCCGGAGACGGGCACCCCGCGCTCGGCGGCGACGGCGGCGGCGCGCTCGGTGTCGAGGTCGGCCACCGCGATCACCTGGATCTCGGGGAAGGACGTGAGGTTGTCCAGGTAGGTGCCGCTGATGTTGCCCGCGCCCACGATGGCCACGCCGGTCATCGCACCTCCAGCGCGCTCAGGTAGGCGTGGCTGGCGGCCAGGGCGTCGAAGACGTCGCCGTCGCAGGAGTCGAGTTCGACGATGCGCAGCGCGCCCGGCCTGGCCGACAGGATCTCGGGCACCGGCAGGGCGCCGGCGCCGACAGCCGTGTGCGGCCGGTCCTTGACGCCGGGGCCGTCCTTGACGTGCAGGGCGAGCACCCGGTCGCCGAGCCTGCGCAGCAGCGCGGGCACGTCGGCGCCGCCCACGTGGGCCCAGTAGGTGTCGACCTCGAGGAAGATACCCGGATCCAGGTGTTCCAGGGCGTGCCGGCCGTCGATGACCGGCTCGATCTCCCACCAGTGGTTGTGGTAGCCGATCCGCACGCCGTACGCGCTGCCCTGCTCGGCCAGGGCGAGCAGGCGATCCGACGTGCGCGCCAGCCCGCCGGGGGTGGCGAAGTCCTCGTGCGGGATGCCGCCCGGGATGATCGCCAGCTCGGCGCCGAGCGTGGCGATGGCCTCGAAGACCGGGGCGGTCTCCTCGCCGAGCAGCGCGTACGCGTGCGTGCCCGGGATGGCCAGGCCGAGCTCGTCGCAGATCCGGCGCATGCCCTTGGGGTCGTTCATGGGGTCGTAGGGCTCGACGGCGCGGTAGCCGATGCCGGCGATCCGGCGCAGCGTGCCGTCGCGGTCGGCGGACAGGTGGTCTCGGACGGTGTAGAGCTGGACGTTGAGGGGATTGATCATGAGTCTCCTCGACAGGGGGGCCGCACCACCATTCGACCACGGCGCTACCGTTGCCTTGTGACCTCCCCTATCAAGCTCGACGTCGCCCTGGGAGCCGGCCTGCGCGGCGGGTGCGGCTGCGCCACCGTGGCCGTGCTCCTCCTGGTGGCCATGGCGAGCCTGTCCGCGCTGGGCGCGGGCATGACGACCTTCCAGACTGTGGTGACGCTGAGCCTGTTCGCGGGGCTGCCGATTCTGGGGCTGATCGGCTTCTGGATCTTCCTGCGCCGCGGCACCCGGGCCTGGCTGGAGGGGACGACGCTGGTCAGGAAGGTCGCCTACCGCACCAGCCGGATCGACCTGACCAAGGCCACGCTCGTCTACACCGGGCAGTCGCTGATCGTGCGCGATCCGGACAGCGGCGCCTTCCGCCTCGGACTGCGCACGCCGCTGCCGGAGGAGGTCGTCGACTTCCTCAAGCAGCACGCCGGGTCGCGGCGCGCGGACGTCACGCGCGAGCGGCCGTCCGAGTGAAGGTGTTGCGGTAGGTCAGGGGCGCCACCCCGACCGCCGCGTGCAGGTGCTGGCGCAGCGAGACCGCGGTGCCGAACCCGGCGCGCCTGGCCACCTCGTCCACCGGCAGGTCCGTGGCCTCCAGCAGCTGCCTGGCGTGGCCGACGCGCTGGCCGGTCAGCCACTTGGCCGGGCTCAGCCCGGTCTCCTCGCGGAAGCGCCGGGTGAACGTGCGCACGCTCATGCCGGCGTGGGCGGCCAGAGTGGCCAGGTCCAGCGGCTCGGTCAGCCGGTCGAGCATCCAGGTGCGGGTGGCGGCGGTGCTGGTGCCCGCCGGGTCGGGCAGGGGCCGGTCGATGTACTGGGCCTGCCCGCCGTCGCGGGAGGGCGGCATCACGCAGCGGCGGGCCGCCCTGTTGGCCACCTCGCTGCCGAAGTCGCGCCGGATCACGTGCAGGCACAGGTCGAGCCCGGCGGCCACGCCCGCCGAGGTGAGCACGTCGCCGTCGTCGATGTAGAGCACGTCGGGGTCCAGCTTCACCCGGGGGAACAATTGGGCGAACTTCGCGGCCTCGCGCCAGTGGGTGGTGGCCGGGCGGTTGTCGAGCAGCCCGGCGGCCGCCAGGACGAACGCGCCGGTGCAGATCGACATGATCCGCCGGTGCCCCTGGAGGGCGTCCCGCACGTCCTTGGGCAGCGTGCCGTCCACCATGACCCGGCCTTTGTGCACGCCGGTGACCAGCACGGTGTCGGCGCTGCCGAGGACGTTGAGGCTGTGGTCGGGGGTCACGGTGTACCCGGCGTCACACCGCACGGGCCGCCCGCCGGGGGAGCAGGTGACGATCTCGTACAGCTTCTCCCCGTCCGGCGTCTCGGCCACCCGGAACACCTGGCCGGGCACGCCGAGGTCGAGCGTGGCGAAGTGGTTGAGCACGACGACGGCGATGCGATGGACCATGGCCGGATTCTTTCACATATTGGCCGCTCGGCCACTTTCGCCGCCTAAGCCGGATAAATGACCATGAGTCGGGTGAGAAGAATCCACCGTGCTTGGCTGGTGGCCGCCGTGGCCTTTGTGGCCATCCTGGGCGCCGCCGGGTTCCGTGCCACCCCCGGCGTCCTGATCGACCCGCTTCAGCGTGAGTTCGGCTGGTCCACCGCGACGATCTCGCTGGCCGTCTCCGTCAACCTCGTCCTGTACGGCCTGACCGCCCCCTTCGCCGCCGCCCTCATGGACCGCTTCGGCATGCGCCGCGTGGTCTCGGCGGCGCTGCTGCTCGTGGCGCTGGGCAGCGGCGGCACGCTGGCCATGAACGCCTCCTGGCAGCTCCTGCTGTTCTGGGGCGTGCTGGTCGGGCTCGGCACCGGCTCCATGGCGCTGGTCTTCGCCGCCACCGTCACCGACCGCTGGTTCGTACGGCACCGCGGCCTGGTCACCGGCGTGCTCACCGCCGCGGGCGCCACCGGGCAGCTCATCTTCCTGCCCGTGCTGGCCCACCTCGCCGAGGGGCCGGGGTGGCGGGTGGCCTCGCTGACCGTGGCCGCGTCCGCGCTCGTCGTCGCGCCGCTCGTGTGGTGGCTGCTGCGCGACGACCCGGCCGACGCCGGCACCACGGCGCTCGGGGCGGAGCCCGGGGCCGTGCGCGCTCCGGCCCCTTCGGTCAACGCGGCCGTCCGGGCCGTGGGCGTGCTCAGGTCGGCGGCGCGCACCCGGCCGTTCTGGTTCCTGGCCGTCGGCTTCGCCATCTGCGGGGCCAGCACCAACGGGCTGGTCGGCACCCACTTCATCCCCGCCGCCCACGACCACGGCATGCCGCAGACCACCGCCGCCGGCCTGCTCGCGCTCGTCGGCGTCTTCGACGTGGTCGGCACCGTCGCCTCCGGCTGGCTCAGCGACCGCATGGACTCACGCATCCTGCTCGGCGTCTACTACGCGCTGCGCGGGCTGTCGCTCATGGTGCTGCCCGGATTGTTCGCCGCCAGCGCCCACCCGAGCATGCTCGTGTTCATCATCTTCTACGGCCTCGACTGGGTCGCCACCGTCCCGCCCACCGTCGCCCTCTGCCGCAAGATCTACGGCCCCGACGGCGGCGTCGTGTTCGGCTGGGTGTTCGCCTCCCACCAGGTCGGCGCCGCCATCGCCGCCGTGCTCGCCGGCCTCAGCCGCGACCAGCTCGGCAGCTACGACCTCGCCTGGTACGGCGCCGGCGCCCTCTGCCTGATCGCCGCCGCGCTCTCGGTGGCCATCGGCCGGGGGTCGCGACCGCGCGCCGACGCGCCGTCGGGCATGCTGGTCCCCGATGAACGACGAGCGTGAACTGATGGTCCTCCCCCTGGTGGTCAGGCTCGAGCGGGCCACCCCGCCCGAGCGGGCCGACGCCCTGGAGGCGGCCGCCATGGCCGTGCTCGGCGTCCTGGCCGACCCGGGGGAGTGGAGCGAGGAACTGCACGCCTGGCAGGCCACCGGGCGCATCCGCAAGGTGGTGCGCCGGGCCCGCGGCGCCGAATGGACGCGGGTGCTCGCGCTGCCGGGCCGTACCGTCGAGCACCGCACGGCCCAGGTCAGGGTGCACCCGCCGATCCCGCTCGACGGCTGGCCCAAGGACCTGTCGCGGCTTCAGGTGTCCGGCACCGACCTGGCCGACACCGCCGAGCCCGGGCCCGCCGTACCCCCGGTGTTGTGGGAGAACCCGGCGCTGGAGATGACCGCCGGCAAGGCGATGGCCCAGGCCGGGCACGCCGCCCAGCTCGCCTGGTGGTCGTGCGGCCCGGCGGAGCGGGCGGACTGGATCGCGCGGGGGCTCGCCGTGTCCGTGCGCACCTCGCCCTCGCAGGAGCACTTCGACAAGCTGGCGGCGAGCGGGCTGCCCGTCGTGCGCGACGCCGGATTCACCGAGATCGCGCCGGGCTCGTGCACGTTCGTCGCCGAGCTCACAACGTGATGACGTCCGCCAGCACGCCGCCCTGCGTGGTGTGCCGGTGCGGCCCCGGGCTGTCGTAGACCACGAGCAACCGCCCGTCGGGCATGATCGCCAGGCCCTCGGGATGGTCGCAGCCGATCCCGTAGGGCAGCTCGGCCAGCGTCTCCAGGTCGCCGGGGCCGACCACGTCGGCGTGCTTGCCCACCCGCCAGCGCACCACCTTGACCGGGCCGTCGAGATCCATGCTGGGGCCGGTGAGCAGCAGCAGGTCGCCGTTGTACGGGCACAGGTCCCGCACGCCCAGCCCGCCCAGGTCGAGGAAGTGCTTGCGGTAGACGGCCCTGCCCTCGTTCCCCGGGTACGGCGAGGCCAGCCGCAACCGGCCGCGGTCACCGGCGACGGGGGCGAGTTCCAGGACCACCGCCCAGCCGCGCAGCACCGGGCCGCGCAGGCCCAGGAAGACCCGCCGGCCCATGACCGCGATGCCCTCGATGTCCAGGCCGTTGTCCTTGCCGGGAAGGGCCAGGAACGGGGCCAGGTGCTCGTCGTCGTCCAGGTGCCGGGTGAGGTTGTCCTTGCCGGCCAGGATGTCGCCGGGCAGCGGGGCGTTGGTGACCGGGTCCAGCGGCAGCCGTACCAGGATGAAGCGGTTCTCCTCCCGGATGACCGAGGCCAGGCGCTTGACCGCCTTCTCCGGGTCCTTGGACTTGGGCTTGCGGCGCTTCAGGCTGTGGGAGCCGACCAGCCAGAGCTGGCCGTCGGTCCTGGCCAGGCCCTCGATGTCGGCCTCGTCGTCGGGGCCGGCGGGCAGGTCCACGTAGTCGGCCAGCCGGAAGGTGCGCTGGGCGTCGTAGCGCTCGCCGGTCCATGCGAGGTGCTCGATGGTGGCCGTCTCGTCGCCGGCCAGCCAGAGGCCGGTGGCGTCGTGGCGGACGGCCGACAGGTTGGTGTGGGTCAGCGTGTCCCGGGAATCGGGATGGAATCGAAGCTCCACCTGGTGCACCCTGCCATGATGACACTTCGGTAGCTTCTTGCACGCATTAGCGGGATTTGTCGTACGCTCCCGTCGTGCTCGATGGGGAAGGTGGGACCGTGGGTTCCCGTGTGACAACGGCCGGCAAGCCGCGGACGACTTCCCCGCCCAAGCGCTCCCGGATCGGCGACCTGCGCATGCGGGACGTCTACCGAGGGTCCGCCGTGCTCGCCGCGGCAGCGGTCGTCGCCGCCGCGGTGTGGCTCGTGCTCCCCTCGGGGCCGGGCGAGGGGGAACGGCCGGTCGCCGCGCCATCGGCCGCTCCCACCTCGTCCGGCGCGCCATCCCCCGCCCCCACGGACACGCGGCAGCCCACGGACGCCCGCCAGCCGGTGGGCGTCGCCCAGCCCGCGGGCTCCGCCCAGCCCGTCGCCCGGCCGACTCCCTCCCCCGGGACGACGCTGGCTCCCGGATACACCGCCATGGAGGCCCTCTACGCCGACAGGCGGCTGCCCCGGCTGCCGGGCAAGCTCAAGCAGGTCACCCGGGCCGACCCCGGCAAGAAGGTGATCTCCGACAAGCGCACCGGCCTCGCCGTACCCAGGCCGGGCGGGACGTGGAAGGTGCACCGGCCCGCGCCGTTCACCAGCAAGCAGGTGCTGCCCAAGGTGCGCGGCCAGGCCGAGCGGGGACTGCTGGTGAGCTGCCCCCTGCCGATCGAGGCGCAGAAGCATCCGCGCGACACCGCCCTGCTCGCCGCCCGCTGGACCCTCAACCACCACCCCGAGGACTCCGTCGTCCGCTGGGTCTCCTCACAGCCGGTCAAGGGCGGCTGGGCCCTCGTCTACCAGGTCACGTACGGCAAGCGGTCCTCGCTGGCCGCCGTCGTCGTGATCGACGGGGGAATGAGCAAGCCCGGACTGGTGTTCGCTTCGGTGCCGGACACGCAACGTAAGCGTTGGCGTGACATCTACCGCGTCGTCTCAGGTGCCCGTGTTCTAGGGTAGAGATCATGGATGCGGCGATTTGGGGGAGTGACGCCGTGGTGGAACGCTCAGGGCCGCCTCAGGAGCAGGACAAGAACAAACAGAAGCCCTGGCGCGCCGAGGGCCTCCCGGGCGGTTCCGGCAGCGGACGACCGAAGATCAACTGGTGGCGGTTCGTCGTCACGTTGCTGGTCGTGTACGCGGGTTTCTTCCTCATCTCCTCCTTCTTCGACAAGGAGCCGGTGGAGACGATCTCCTACACGGAGTTCACCAAGCAGGTGACCGCGAACAACGTCAAGGACGTCTACGCCGAGGGCACCTCCGTCCAGGGCGACCTCAAGGCCGGCGCCACCGACCCCGACGACAACAAGCAGTACACGAAGTTCGAGACCGAGATCCCGGTCTTCGCCAACACCGACCAGCTCTACCAGCAGCTCAGCACGGCCGGGGTGCGGATCACCGCGCAGCCGATCGGCGGGCGCGGGCTGTTCGTGAACCTGCTGCTGTCGCTGCTGCCCGTGCTGCTGCTGGCCGGCCTGTGGATCTGGATCATGCGCCGCGGCGCCAGCATGATGGGCGGCGGCGGGCTCGGCGGCCTGGGCAAGTCCAAGGCGGCCAAGCCGGTCGAGAGCTCCAAGATCCGCGTCACCTTCGACGACGTGGCCGGCATCGACGAGGTCGAGAACGAGCTCGTCGAGATCGTGGACTACCTCAAGGACCCGGACAAGTACCGCAGGCTCGGCGCCAAGCTGCCCAAGGGCGTCCTGCTGGCCGGCCCGCCCGGCACCGGCAAGACGCTGCTGGCCCGCGCGGTCGCCGGCGAGGCCAACGTGCCGTTCTTCTCCGCCAGCGCCTCCGAGTTCATCGAGATGATCGTCGGCGTGGGCGCCTCCCGGGTGCGCGACCTGTTCGAGGAGGCGCGCAAGGTGGCGCCGGCCATCGTGTTCATCGACGAGATCGACGCCATCGGCCGCGCCCGCGGCGGCGCCTCCGGCCTCGGCGGGCACGACGAGCGCGAGCAGACGCTCAACCAGATCCTCACCGAGATGGACGGATTCTCCGGGGCCGAGGGCGTCATCGTCATCGGCGCCACCAACCGGCCCGAGGTGCTCGACCCGGCCCTGCTGCGCCCCGGCCGCTTCGACCGGACCGTCCAGGTCGGCCTGCCCGACGCGGCCGGCCGTACCGCGATCCTGAAGGTGCACACGCGCGGCGTCCCGCTGGCCGGAGAGGTCAGCCTCGACCAGCTCGCCAAGACCACGCCGGGCATGACCGGCGCCGACCTGGCCAACCTGGTCAACGAGGCCGCGCTGCTGGCCGCCAAGCGCGGCAAGGAGAAGGTCGGCACCGCCGACTTCGCCGACGCGCTGGAGAAGTTGCAGCTCGGCGCGGCCCGCAGCATCGTGATGCCGGAGGAGGAGCGGGTCAGGACCGCCTACCACGAGGCGGGGCACGCGCTGCTCGGCATGCTCCAGCCAGGCGCCGACCCGGTCAGGAAGATCTCGATCATCCCGCGCGGCCGGGCGCTGGGCGTCACCCTGTCCACGCCGGACACCGACCGGTACGCCTACGACGAGCAGTACCTGCGCGGCCGGATCGCCGGCGCCCTCGGCGGCATGGCGGCCGAGCAGGTCGTCTACGACGTCATCACCACCGGCGCCGAGAACGACCTGGAGCAGGTCACCATGATCGCGCGGGGCATGGTGGGCCGGTGGGGCATGTCGGCCAAGGTCGGCCCCCTGACGATCCTGCCGAACGACGGCCAGCAGCCGCAGGCGTCGCCCGCCACCCTCGCCACCGTGGACGAGGAGGCCCGGCGGATCGTGGACGAGTGCTACGAGGTGGCGGTCCGCATCCTCTCCGACAACCGCGACAAGCTGGACGCCATCGTGGAGGCGTTGCTGGAGCACGAGACGCTGGACGAGGCCGGGGCCTACACCGCCGCCGGTGTGCCGCGGCCGGTGCACACCCCGATCGAGCAGCCGCGCCAGAACGGGCAGTTGCCCCGGGGCGAGCAGGCGGGCATCCAGGCGGGCGCCGAGGCCGCGTCCGGTCCGGCGCCGGTCCCGGAGTCCTGACCGACAGTTAGTTCAATTCTGGAAATAGCCAGATAAAGCCACGGGTAAGTCCCCCCGAGACGAACGATCGGGGGGACTTGTCGTGTCACTCAATGACGAGCTCATCGCACAACTGGGCGATTCCGGCCTGCAGCAGATCGCCGGGCTCCTCGGCACCGACGTGGCCACCGCGCGCACCGTCGTCGAGGCCGCCACGGGCACCATCGCCGGCGGCATGGCCCGCAACGCCGAGAACCTCGACGGCGCGCAGGCCCTGCGCAGCGCGCTCGACCAGCACGTCGACGCCGACCCCTTCACCGGTGACGTGGCCAACCTGACCAGGGACGGCCAGGGCATCCTGGGCCACGTCCTCGGCGCCCAGGGCACCGAACAGGCGGCGGACGGGCTGGCCCAGTTCGCCGGCATCAACAGCAACACCATCATGAAGCTGCTCCCGCTCATCGCACCGATGATCATGTCCTTGCTGGCCGACCGCGCGAGCCGGCAGAACATGGACGCCGGAGCCGTCGCCGACGACCTCAACCAGGAGCACACCGGCATGCAGGATGGCGGCCTCGGTGACCTGCTGGGCGGCCTGCTCGGCAGCATCTTCGGCGGCACGCCCGAGGGCCAGCTGCCCCAGCAGCCGCCGCAGCCACACCAGCAACAGCAGCCGAGCTCGGCCACCCAGGGCACGTCGAACCCCGACTGGTGACCGGTAAGCTGGGGCGATGATCGTCCTCGCCTCAGCTTCCCCCGCCCGCCTCGCCCTGCTGCGCAACGCCGGGCTCGATCCCAAGGTGATCGTCAGCGGGGTCGACGAGGACGCCTACACCGCCTACTCACCGGCCGCGCTCGCACTCGAACTGGCCAGGGCCAAGGCCCGCGCGGTGGCCGCCGACCTCGACGAGGGGCTGGTCATCGGCTGCGACTCGATCCTGGAGCTGGACGGCCGGCCGTACGGCAAGCCGGGCACGCCGGAGGAGACGCTCAAGCGCTGGCGCATGATGCGCGGCCGCACGGGCCGCCTGGTGACCGGCCACTGCGTCATCGACGTGGCGGCCGGCAAGGAGGCGGCCGAGACCGGCACGACCGTGATCCGCTTCGGCCGGCCCACCGACGCCGAGCTCGAGGCATACATCGACTCCGGCGAGCCGCTGCAACTGGCCGGCGGCTTCAGCATCGAGGGCAAGGGCGGCTGGTTCGTCGAGGGCATCGAGGGCGACCACGGCAACGTGCTGGGCATCTCGCTGCCGCTCACCCGCGCGCTCTTCGAAGAACTCGGCCACTCCGTGACCGGCTACTGGCGCTGACCGTGGCGCGCACCTTCGACGAACTGGTGGCCGAGGCGTCCTCCGTCTCCGTCGAAGGCTGGGACTTCTCCTGGCTCGACGGCCGCGCCACCGAAGCCCGCCCCTCCTGGGGGTACCAGCGGCTCATCCGCGAGCGCCTGGCCCGGGCCGAGACCGCACTCGACATCCAGACCGGCGGCGGCGAGGTCCTGGCCGGGGCCGCCCCGCTGCCCCGCCTGATGGCCGCCACCGAATCCTGGCCGCCCAACCTCGCCAAGGCCACCGCCCTGCTGCACCCGCTCGGCTGCGTCGTGGTCGCCAACGCCGACGAGCCGCCGCTGCCCTTCGCCGACGCCGCGTTCGACCTGGTCATCAGCCGGCACCCGGTGACCGTGTGGTGGACCGAGATCGCCCGCGTGCTGCGGCCGGGCGGGGCCTACCTGTCGCAGCAGGTGGGGCCGGAGAGCGTGTTCGAGCTGGTCGAGTACTTCCTCGGGCCACGGCCGGCGGAGGATCGGCGCTCACGGCACCCGGACGACGCCACGGCCGCGGCGGAGGAGGCCGGGCTCGAGGTGGTCGACGTACGGCTGGAGCGGCTGCGGACCGAGTTCTACGACATCGGGGCGGTGATCTACTTCCTGCGGAAGGTGATCTGGATGGTGCCCGGGTTCACGGTCGAGCAGTACCTGCCCAGGCTCCGGGAGCTACACGAGCGGCTGGAATCGGAGGGGCCCTTCGTGGCGACGACCACCCGGTACCTCTTCGAGGCGCGCAAGCCCGCGGCCGCCGGGTGACGTCCGGCCGTGACGGCGGGGCATGCGTCCGACGTGAGAAGCGACCCCCACGATCGGCGCCCGCGCACGGCGGCGGGTGGTGTGGGGGCGGCCTGCCGTAATGGCTGATGGGTTTTGTCGGCGAGGTGCGGCACCATAGCGTTGTGCTATTGATCGACGTGGTCCGGGTCTCCGAGGCGGTGACGCGGACGTCAGCCCGCCTGGGGAAGGTGGGCCACCTGGCCGAGCTGCTCGGCAGGGTCGGCCCCGACGAGGCCCGCATCGCCATCTCCTACCTGTCGGGCGAGCTGCCCCAGCGGCAGGTCGGCGTGGGGTGGCGGAGCCTGCAGGACCCGCCCGCGCCCAAACTGGTCGCCACCGCCACCCTCACCGAGGTCGACGCGCTGCTGAGCCGCATCAAGGCGGTCGCCGGGCAGGGCTCGCAGGCCGCGCGTAAGGATCTGGTGAGCGAGCTGTTCGCCGGGCTGACGAGCCAGGAGCAGGCGTTCCTGACCCGGCTGCTCGGCGGCGAGCTGCGCCAGGGCGCGCTCGACGGGGTGATGATCGAGGCGGTGGCCAAGGCGTCCGGCGCCCCGTCGGCCGACGTCCGGCGGGCGCTGACCCTGCGCGGCTGGCTGCCCGCGGTGGGGGCGGCGGCGCTGTCCGGCGGGGTCGAGGCCCTGCGCGCGTTCCGGCTCGAGGTGGGGCGGGCGGTCGCGCCCATGCTGGCGGGCAGCGCCCCCAACGTGGCCGCGGCGCTGGAGAAGGCCGGTGGGCAGCCGGTCGCGCTGGAGTGGAAGCTCGACGGCATCCGGGTCCAGGCGCACCGTTCCGGCGAGGTGGTGCGCGTCTTCACCCGCACGCTCGACGAGATCACCGCCCAGGTTCCCGAGCTGGTCGAAGCCGTGCTCGGCCTGGCCGAGGACGACCTGGTGCTCGACGGCGAGGTGATCGCCCTGCAGCCGGACGGCCGTCCGCACCCGTTCCAGGTCAGCGCCTCCCGCGTGGCCAGCAAGCTCGACGTGGCACGGCTGCGCGAGCAGACGCCGCTGAGCGTGTTCTTCTTCGACGCCCTCCGCGTGGGCGGTGCCGACCTGCTCGACCTGCCCTACTCCGAACGCCAGGAAGCGCTGGCCCGCACGGTCCCGCCCGGCCTGCTCACCCCGCGCCTGGTCACCGATGACGTGGCCAAGGCCGAGGCGTTCTTCGCCGACGTGGTCCGCGCCGGTCACGAGGGCCTGGTGGTCAAGACCCTCACCTCGCCCTACGCCGCGGGCCGCCGGGGCGCCGGGTGGATCAAGGTGAAGCCCCGGCACACGCTCGACCTCGTCGTCCTGGCCGCCGAATGGGGCCATGGCCGCAGAGAGGGCAAGCTGTCCAACCTCCATCTGGGTGCCCGTGACCCGGAGGGCGGCTACGTCATGCTGGGCAAGACGTTCAAGGGGCTGACCGACGAGCTGCTGGCCTGGCAGACCGAGCGGTTCCTGCAGATCGCCGACGGGCCCACCGACGGCTGGACGGTGCGGCTGCGGCCCGAGCTCGTGGTCGAGATCGCCTTCGACGGCGTCCAGCGCTCACCGCGCTACCCGGGCGGCATGGCCCTGCGCTTCGCCCGCGTCCTGCGCTACCGCCCGGACAAACGCCCCGACGAGGCCGACACCGTGGACACCGTCCGCGCGCTCATGCTCTAGCGTTTCGGCCACTTCCAGCTGGGCCCGTCCAGCGGCCCCTGCCCGGCGACGCCCGTCTCGCCGAACTCCTTCACCAGCTCGATCGTGGCCGCCTCACGCTTCTGCAGCGCCTTGACCAGCGGCTGGGCGTGCGTGACCACGATCACCTGGGTCTCCTCGGCGGCCGCGGCGATCAGCTCGCCCAGCGGTTCGAGCAGGTCCGGGTGCAGGCTGGTCTCCGGCTCGTTCAGCACCAGCATCTCCGGCGGCCGGGGCGTCAGCAACGCCGCCACCCACAGCAGGTACCTCAGCGTGCCGTCGGAAAGCTCCGCGCTGCCCAGCGGACGCAGCAGCCCGTGTTGCCTGAGCCTGAGCTCCATCAGCGTGCCTTCGACGCCGATCTCCACCCGGCTGCCGGGGAAGGCGTGGTCCACCGCCTCGTCCAGGGCCTTCGCGTTGCCGATCTCGCGGATCGTCTGCAGCGCCGCCGCGACGTCCCCGCCGTCGTGGCTCAGCACCGGCGTGCGGGTCCCGATCCTCGCCTGCCGGGCCGGCGCGTGCGCGTCGGTGCGTAGATGGTCGTAGAAGCGCCACGACCTGATCCGCTCCCGCAACGCCAGCAGATCGGGCGCGCGCACCGGATCCGCCATCTCGCTCAGCATGCTGTCGAACGGCTGCAGGTCGTGCGGCACGAACTCCCACCGTCCCGCGCCATCACGAATCTGTACGGCGGGGCCGCCCCGCTGGGCCAGCATCGTGGCCGGGCGCAGAATCGGCCCCGCCCAGGTGGCCTCCGCCTTGATCTCCGGATCCAGCGAGAACGCCGACGGCATCCCGTCGCTCCCACCGCCCGGAATGGGCAGCCCCAGGTCCATGGCGTAGCCGAAGTCGTCCCCGGCGAACCCCAGCTTGAGGCTGACCGGCGCGGAACGCGTGGTGCCCTGCACCGGGTATGTCCCGTCGCGTACCTTGCGCCCGATGCTCTCCGGCCCCGCCCACAGGGTGGAGGCCAGCCCGCCCTCCCTGGCCAGCGCGGCCACGGCGCCGTTGCGGGCGGAGTCGGCCAGCAGGCGCAGGGCCCGGTAGAGGCTGGACTTGCCGCTGCCGTTGGCGCCGGTCACGACGTTGAGCCGCGCCAGGGACACGTAGAGGCGGCGCAGCGACCGGTAGTTCTCGACGGCGAGCGTGGTCATCACCGTGCCAGGGTACGGCGTCGCCGCCTGGGCTCCGGACTCCCATAATGATCACGGAGCGTGATTTACCGAATTTCCCGGACTTCGGAAGATCAACCGCGTACTCTTTCAAGGCAAGGTAAAGATGTGATCAAAGTGAGATATATCACTACTTGACTCATTAAGTTGCCTTTGCTCGGCCTTTGTCGCGTATGTTCGCGGAATCGCCGGGGCGCAGCGCCGCCCCGCCCCGCAGGGAACGGCACCGGCACGCCCCCACACCCCTCTCCGCCTGGCCTTTCCCTGTCCTGTCCCCTATCTAGGACTGTGGTCTCCCTTGGGTCAGCATTCGGCCAAGCCCGCCCGCGAAAACACCTCAACCCGTCCGCCCGCCTCCACCCGGCGCCGCTGGGCCACCGTGGCCGCCGGCGCCGCCGTACTCGCGGTCGCCTCGACCACGGCCTGGGCAGCGGTTACCAACGGTAACGAAGCCAGCAGAGCCGGAGCCATGAACCTCCCCCCAGCCCCCGCAGGGGGCACAGGAGCCGCCGGAGCCGCCGGCGGTACCGGCGGCGCTGGAGCCGCAGGAGCCGCCCCCACCCCCGGCGCCCCGGCCGGAGGCGCCCCCTCAGCCGCAACCGAAGCTCCCGCCGGAGGCGCTCCTTCGGCACCCACAGGCGGCACCCCCTCGACGCCGGCAGGTGGCAGCCCTTCGGCGCCGGCAGGCGACACCCCCTCCACCACAGGGGCCGCCACCCCATCGAAAACCGGCCCGTCCAGCACCAAGCCGCCCGCGGACAAGCCCGCCCCCAAGGCCGAGGCCAAGCCCACCTCGAAGCCACGCGCCCGCGTCGTCTCCTCGGGAACCTGCGGCGCCTCCTTCTACGGCGAACCCCAGATGACCGCCAGCGGCGAACGCTTCAACCCCTCCGCCATGACCGCCGCCCACAAGACGCTGCCGCTGGGCAGCCGGGTCCGCGTCACCAACCCGTCGAGCGGCGAGTCGGTGACGGTCCGGATCAACGACCGCGGTCCCTACGTGGGCGGCCGCTGCCTGGACCTGTCCGAGGCCGCCTTCGACCGCATCGGCAACACCGGCGCAGGCGTGATGACCGTCAAGTACGAGGTCCTGGCCAGATAACCACCCCACCCCACCACCCAGTCAGCCCCCGGCAGCCTGGGCACCACCCTGCCCCCCGGCCAGGCACCGCCCTGTCCCACTGGCCAGGCAGCACCCCTAGCGGGACGGTCTCGCCGCGTAGCACTCCTGTCGCGCCGGCCCCGGTCCGGAAGCGCTCTGTCGTGGGCCGGTTGGGGTGATGCTCTGAAGGCCGGTTGGGGATGCTCCGCCGCACGTCTTGCTCGCGCGGCCGTCTACCGGGTGGACCGGTCGCGCGGCGTTCTATCGGGTGGACCGGACACGTGGTGTCTACCGGATGGACCGGTCACGCGGCGCTCTGCCGTGCGGCACGTCGGACCGTGGCCCGTCGCGCAGGCTGGCTGTTTCAAGCGCTTGCCGCCACGCCGACGGGCCACGAGGCAGGCGCTGGCCGTTGCGGCTACGGGTCGCGAGGTAGGCGCTTGCCCCTACGTCAGTGGAGCGTCGGCGGTTACTTGACGAGACGGACGGTCAAGGGGTACTGGAAGTCGCGGTCGGCCAGGGCGGAGACACCGCCGGCGATCGAGAGGACGACGGCGGCGATCCACATGAACGGGATCAGGATGACGCCGATGATCGTGAACGGGAGCAGGAGCGTGGCGCCCGTGACCGTTAGGTGGAAGTTCAGGGACTCCAAGGCGTGGCGGCGGATGAACGGCGAGGTTTTGCCGCCGGTCAGCAAGAGGATCAACGGGCCGATCACCGGGAGGCCGACCAAGGCCAGGAGGTGGGCCGCTGAGGCGCCCAGGCGTTCGTTGCTTTCCGTGGGTGCGGAAACTCGGGGTGGGGCGGTGGTCGGCCGCAGGGAGTCGCGGAGGTGGGCCGAGGGGCGGGAGCCGTACAGCTCGGTCATGATCGGCATCAGGTCGCCATGGGTGCGGGCGGTCATGGCGCGTTCGAGGCGGTCGTCGAACTCGAACTTGTCGAACCTGCCCTCGGCGTAGGCGGCCTTGACGTGCTCCACCACGTGCTCGCGGTCCTGATTGGTCACTCGCATGTTGGCCTGCGGCACCTGTCCGGGGCTGCCCGGATACGTGGATGCCCCTGTCATCGCTGCCATGCCTCTCCTTAGTTCAGGGCGCTCTGCCCCTATGGTGCCCTGTTCTTCTTGGGTATGGATCGGGAGGAACCCCGATGTCTCCCTTAGAACAGCCCCGACGCGACGGGCGCGGAACGGATATAAAAAGGAACTATGAGATGGCGAGACCGCTATGGGCTCCGGCGTCTGCGCGGGCCGAAGGTCGCCAAGTTCGACCGTGAGGCGACAGATGCTGACATCGAAGCGCTCATCGACTTCGCCAAGTCCCGGCGTGGTGTTGAGTTCTATGTCGAACCGGAGACCTTTGCCACCGACACCACCGCCGTGGCCGTGGCCGACGATGGAGAGTGGACACGGAGACGGGTTGGCTCTCCTGCCGTGATCCACAAGGTAGCGCGGGACCTCGCGTTGCCTGTCTACGACGTACAGCTCACTGGATATCCGCCACGGATGCGGGCCTACAACGAACGGCGCCGGAAGGAAGGGCGCCCCGAACTGTAGGCCGCCCCGTCTCCAGGGTTCTCCCATTCCCTTCCGCCACGCCCCGCTCCATTTCCGCGCCCCCTGCCCCCGCGCCCCCTACCCACGCCCCACGCCCCCTGCCCCCTGCCCACGCCTATGCCCCCCTGCCCACACCTGCGCTTCCCGGTCCACACCTGCGCTTCCCGGTCCACACCTGCGCTTCCCGGTCCACACCTGCGCTTCCCGGTCCACACCTGCGCTTCCCGGTCCACACCTGCGCTTCCCGGTCCGCGTCTGCGCTTCCTGGTCCGCGCCCCTGTCCACGCCGCCGCCCGTGGCCCACCACCTCTGTGCCTTCGTCCCAACCTCTGCGTCAGGGGGTGGCTGTCTCGGAGAGCGTGTGTTGCTGTGCGGCGCATGTCGCCGGATGAGTTCTGGGTGGCGTGGGTGTTGGCAGGGGTCCCGTTTGTGCATGGCTGTGGTCTTAGTGTTCGGGCGGTGGAGTGGTGTTGTGGGTGCTGCGGGGTGGTCAGGCCGTGGCGGATTCCTGGGGGTCGTCCAGGAGGGTGGTCAAGGGGAGGAGCCAGGCGGCCTTGGGAGTGCCCATGGCGGTCTCCAGTTCGGCGGGGGTGGGGAGGCGGCCCCGGAGCATGGCGGGGGAGAGCAGGTGTTGCAGGGCGTGCATCAAGAGGTTGGCCATCGAGTAGGCGGGGTCTATGGTCAGGGCGCGTTCGAGGGCTATGACCGCCAGGACGCTGTCGCCTGCCCGCCAGCTCGACATGGCCAGGAGGGACGCGGCGGCGGGGACGAAGCGGGGTTCCAGCCTGCGGGTGAGGTCTTTCCAGAGAGGGACGTGGGCGTCGTCGATCAAGGTCCAGGCCTCGTCACGGACTCTGATGACCGTGAGGTCCAGGCCCAGCCTGGCGGCTTCGGTGTCGTCCAGGCGCCTGCCGGCCGCTTGGGCGGCGATGGCGGAGCGTACGCGGACCAAGCCCTCGGCCACGAACGTGCGGGCGAAGGCTTCTACGTCTGTCGAGTGGGATAGGCGGGATCTTACGTCCGCTATTGCGCTGGCTGTGGCGGTGCGCATGGACATGCGGACCGGGCCCGGGAAGGGGGCGATGGTGCGTTCCAGGGCTTGGCGGCTGGGGAGGGCGACCATGCCGTGGACGGTGGCTTGCGCGGCCACTGGGCTGGACGTCGGGTCGTAGGGGGTGCCGGTCGGCAGGCAGCATTCGGGGCGGTCGCACACGTAGGACCAGTAGCGGCCGTGCTCTGCTCTTAGGGCTTCGGCCACCTTCACGCCGGTTCTTGTGGCCAGGGTCCGGGCTTTGTCTATGGCCGGGGTGACCAAGGGGCCGGGGCCGTAGCCGACCAGGATCAATTCGGTGATCTTCTCCCGCTCCAGGACGGGGAGGAGGGGGGTCAGGGCGTCGGGCGGGAGCGGGAGGTTCCAGCGGGCGGCGATCTGGATCTGGTCCTCGGCCATGCCGATCACGATCAGGCTTTCGGCTGGGTGGAAGCCGACCAAGTACGGGATCGCGGACAGGATGTCGGCAGGGCTGACGAGGGTGAGGTAGGGCTCGGGGGTCATGCGTTGTAGGGTGCCCGGGGTCGGGCGGCCCTTGAGGGGGCGAACGGGGTTCTGGGGATGAGGGTGCGTACGGCGCTGCGGGGTTGTGGATAAGGTCCCCTGGGCGCCTCCGGTCAATCTGCGGGCCGCCCGGTCAACGTGTGGGCCGCCCGGTCAATCTGCGGGTCGCTCCGGCCGACCTGTGGCCGCCCCGGTCAACCTGCGGGTCGCTCCGGCCGACCTCTGGGTCGCTCTCGTCGACCTGTGAGTCGCTCTGGCCGGCCTCTGGGTCGTTCTCTGGCCAGCTGACTGGCCGTTCCGGTCAGGGTGCCTCGGTGGGGGCCGGGGACAGGCGGTCGCGGACCAGGAGGGCGGCGCCGGCCACTGCGGCGGGCATGGCGATCACGGAGATGAACGGGATCAGGAACAGCAGGAAGACCGCCACCCCGAAACCCAGCGCGGAGGGCTTGCTGGCGCGGAGTACGGCGAAGCGTTGCCTGCGGATCAGGCCCCGGCGTTCCAGGGAGAGCGTGGTGAGCTCCACTGTCAGGAAAAATCCGGAAATGGCGGCACCGATCACCGGGATCACCGTCTGGCCGACCACCGGGATGAAGCCCAGGAAGAACAGCGGGATCGTGAACATCAGCACCCAGCCCAGCGTCACCAGGCTGTCCTTGATCGACCGGGGGATCGACTTCCACCAGGGCTGCTCGACCTCGCCGGGCAGCGGGTCCACGGCGGCCGACAGCTTCTCGTAGAACGGCTCCCCGATGGCGAGGGTTACCGCCGTGAACGTCACCACCGCCAGCGCCAGCCCGCCCGCGAAGATCACAATCGCGATCATGACCCGGAACGCGTCCCGCCACCCCCACGAGTCGGCGAACGGCGTCATCCAGTCGGCCAGTTCCATGGCGTTGTTGCCCAGGTACACCAGCGCCGCCACATAGATGGCGAACGCGATCAGCGCGGGGATCAGCCCGAACAGCCACCAGCGGCCATGACGGGCCACCCATCCCAGGCCCTGGAAGAAGAAGCCGACGCCGGCGAAGAAGTCCCGCACAGGTTGCATGCCCGGCATGCTAGCGCCGCCCACCCTGATCCACGCACGGGGCAAACCCCCGCACAAACCCATATATCCGGATGTGTGCCCAGGCCCACCCACCCACGCGCCCCAAGCAGGCCCACACGCACCACGGGCCTGCCCCCGAAACCATGGAGGCAGGCCCGCACGCGCACAGTTCAGCTGACCCCGAGCAGGTCCACCACGAAGATGAGGGTCTCGCCGGGCTTGATGCGCGCCCCGGCCCCCCGGCTGCCATAGCCCAGGTGCGGCGGGATGACCAGCTTGCGCCGCCCCCCGACCTTCATCCCGGCCACGCCCCGGTCCCAGCCGGCGATGACCCGGCCGCCGCCCAGCGGGAACTCGAATGCCTGCCCCCGGTTCCACGAGGCGTCGAACTCCTCGCCCGTGGAGAAGGCCACGCCGACGTAGTGGACGCGGACCTCGTGCCCGGGCTTGGCCTCCTCGCCCTCGCCCACGACAAGGTCGACGATCTCCAGGTCGGCGGGCGGGTTGCCCTCGGGGAAGTCGATTTCCGGCTTCGTGAGTGCCACGAAAGTGCTCCTGATGAACGATGGGAATGGACCCGACGACTCTATGCTGTCGGGATATCCTCATCGTCCATGGCGGCCCTTTCTCCCGACGGGATCCTGCTGACCGGGCGCGTCGCCGTCGTCACCGGCGGTGCCAGGGGGATCGGGCGGGCGGTGACGGAGGCGTTCGAGGCTTTCGGCGCGTCGGTGGCGGCATGCGACCGCATCAAGGCGAACGACGTCCACGACTCCGAGCGCCGCCTGACGATGACGCTCGACGTGCGCGACCCCGTCGCCGCAGAGGTGTTCGCCCAAGCCGTCCACGAGCGGTTCGGCCGTGTCGACATCCTGGTCAACAATGCCGGCGGCACGTTCCACGCGGGCTTCGCCGACACCTCGGCCAAGGGCGAGCGCGCCCTGATCGACGAGAACTTCATCCAGCTCACCGCCATGATCCGCCGCCTGCTCCCGATGATGCACGCGGGCTCGTCCATCATCAACATCACCTCAAGCGAGGCATACCAGGCGGCCCCGGGGTTCGCGATCTACGCGGCGATGAAGGCGGCCGTGGTGAGCCTCACCAAGTCGCTGGCGGTGGAGCTGGCGCCGATCAGGGTCAACGCGATCGCCCCCGACGCCCTGCCGACCGAGGGCGAGGAGGAGGTAAGGGCGAGCATGCGCGACGAACCGCCCCGCCTGCCCCCGCTGGGCCGCCTGGGCGACCCGGCCGACGCCGCGGCGGCGGCGATCTTCCTGGCGGGGGAGATGGCGCGGTTCATCACGGGAACCACCATCCACGTGGACGGCGGCATCAACGCCGCGGGCGGACGGCGGACCTGATCACCAGCTCTGGTGCAGCGGCATGCCCTCGGTGTAGCCGGAGGACGACTGGATGCCGACCACGGCTCGCTCGTAAAACTCCTCGAGCGTCGTGGCCCCGGCGTAGGTGCACGAGGACCTGAGGCCGGCCACGATCGCGTCGATCTGGTCCTCGACGCTGGGCCGCTGCGGGTCGAGGTACATGCGCGAGGTGGAGATGCCCTCCTCGAACAACGCCTTGCGGGCGCGGTCGAACGGGCTGTCGTCCGCGGTGCGCAGCCGTACGGCTCGCGCGGAGGCCATGCCGAAGTTCTCCTTGTACTTGCGCCCGTCGGCCGCGGTGCGGGTGTCGCCCGGCGACTCGTAGGTGCCGGCGAACCAGGAGCCGATCATGACGTTGGAGGCCCCGGCGGCCAGGGCGAGCGCGACGTCGCGGGGGTGGCGCACGCCGCCGTCGGCCCACACGTGCTTGCCGAGCTGCCTGGCCATGTGCGCGCACTCGAGGACGGCGGAGAACTGTGGCCGCCCGACGCCGGTCATCATGCGCGTGGTGCACATGGCGCCTGGCCCGACGCCGACCTTGAGGATGTCGGCCCCGGCGTCCACGAGGTCGCGCACGCCTTCCGCGGTGACGACGTTCCCGGCCGCGACGGGCACGCCGGGGTCGAGGGCGCGTACGGCACGCAGCGCGGAGATCATCTTCTCCTGGTGCCCGTGGGCCGTGTCCACGACGAGCACGTCGATGCCCGCCTCGAGAAGTTCCTTGGCCTTGGCCGCCACGTCGCCGTTGACGCCGACGGCGGCGGCGACGCGCAGGCGGCCGCCGGTGTCGAGCGCGGGCTGGTAGAGGGTGGCGCGCAGGGCGCCGGTGCGGGTGAGGATGCCGATGAGGCGGCCTTCGCCGTCCACGATCGGCGCTAGGCGGTGGCGGCCCTCGTGCAGCCGGTCGAAGGCGACGCGCGGGTCGAGCCCGGCGGGCAGCGTCAGCAGTTCGGCGGACATCACCTGCGACAGCTGCGTGAACATGTCGACGCCCTGGCAGTCGGCCTCGGTCACGACGCCGACCGGGCGGTGGTCCCCGTCGACCACGATGACGGCGCCGTGGGCCCGCTTGGGCAGGAGCTGGAGGGCCTCGCCGACGGTGTCGTGGCCGGTGAGGGTGAGCGGCGTGTCGTGGACCAGGTCCCGCTTCTTGACCCAGTCGACGACGTCGGCCACCACGTCGATGGGGATGTCCTGCGGGATGACGGTGATGCCGCCCCGCCGGGCGACGGTCTCGGCCATGCGCCGACCGGCGACCGCGGTCATGTTCGCCACGACGAGGGGGATGGTGGTGCCGGTTCCGTCGTTCGTCGAGAGATCGACGCCGAGCCGGGATCCGACCGAGGAGCGCGACGGGACCATGAACACGTCGCTGTAGGTCAGGTCGTGGGACGGCTGGAGACCGTTGAGAAACTTCACGTTCGTCCATCCTATGCGGTGTCAAGTCAAGTCCGGCCATATGATCAGCCCTGGATACTTATGGGGGCTGGAGGAGCCGTGGACGTCACCGAGCGCGCCGAGCTGCTGGTCGTCGGCTTTGCCGTACGCACGACGAACGCCGACGAGATGGACCCCTCGCGCGCCCGGCTGGGCGCGCTGTGGCAGAGGGCGGGGGCGCCGGGGGCCTTCGCGCACGTGCCCGGGCGGATCGACGAGAACCTCTACGCGGTCCTGAACGACTACGAGAGCGACCACAACGGCGCCTACACCCAGGTCGTGGGCGTCGCGGTCAGGACCGTTCCAAGGCTGCCCGAGGGCATGGTGGCCGTGCGGGTGCCGGCCGGCCCCGCGCTGACGCTGGCCGCCCGCGGGCCGATGCCGCAGGCTCTCATCGAGGCGTGGCAGCAGGTGTGGAAGCACACCGAGTCGGGCGGCACGCCGCCGCGCGCCTTCACCACGGACCTGGAGGTCCATCACGCCGAGGGCGCGGACCTCTACCTAGCCATCTAGGCCCAGTGCGCCGCAGCCCGCGCGGACGGCGGCGGCGCGCAGGTCCGCCTCGGGCCGGTCGCGGAACTGCACCGCGCAGTCGGCCACCCCGCCCAGCGCCACGGTGGCGCGCGCGGCCTGCTCCAGCGTCGGGTTCTCGCCGACCAGCAGGACGGCCAGCCGTTCGCGCGAGTCGAAGGCCCAGTCCACCAGGCCCAGCTCGGTCAGCGCGATGAGCTCCTTGAGCAGGAGCATGACGAGGTCGCGGTGCCGGTAGTGGAAGTCGAAGTACTCGCCGAGCAGGTCGGCCGCGCTCACCTGCCCGCGCGACTCCAGTGACGACACGTACGCCTCGCCGTCGGCGAAGAGCGGCTGGATGATGCTGCGCACCAGCTCGTCGCGTGAGGAGAAGTGGTAGTACAGCGCCGGTTTGGTCATGCCGAGCCGGTCGGCGATGTCCTGGAGGCTCGTGCCGCGCACGCCCTTTTCCAGGAACAGCTCGCGAGCGACCGCCTGGATGCGGCTCTTGGTGTCACCGGGTCTTGCCATGCCTTCGAGTATGACTTACCTTCCGTTAAGTAACCTACTTACCTACCGTTAGGTAAAACGATGCGCGTTCTCATCTCCGGTGCCAGCATCGCCGGCCCCGTCCTCGCTTACTGGCTGTCCCGGTACGGCTTCGCCGTCACGGTCGTCGAGCGTGCCCCGAGCCTGCGCAAGACCGGCGGCCACGCCGTGGACCTCTTCCGCCCCGCCATGGACATCGCCGAGCGTATGGGCGTCATCGACCAGGTGGAACGGGCCGAGACCGGCACCAAGCAGCTCGTTTACCACCGCGCTGGCAAACGCCCCGTCGAGCTCGACATCACCCGCCTGATGGGCGCGGTCTCCGACCGGCACGTCGAGATCATGCGCGACGACCTGAGCGAGATCTTCTACGAGCGCTCCCGCGACGGCGTCGAGTACGTCTTCGGCGACTCCATCACCTCGATCTCCGAGGCGGGCGAGGTGACCTTCGAGAAAGCCGCCCCACGCCGCTTCGACCTGATCGTGGGCGCCGACGGCCTGCACTCCAACGTGCGCCACCTGACGTTCGGCGCGGCCGAGGAGCATTGGATCGGCGCCTATCTCGCGGTCGCCTCCGTCCCCAACCACCTGGGCCTCGACGGCCGCATGGAGATGCTCGCCGAGCCCGGCAGGCTGGCCGGGATCTACGGCGCCCGCCGCCTGCCGGACGCGCGGGCCCTGTTCCTGTGGCGTCCGGAGGCGCGGCTCGACTACCACCACCGCGATCAGGCCCGCCAGAAGGAGCTCCTGCGCGCGCACTTCGGCCACCTGGGCTGGGAGGTCCCGAGGCTGCTCGACGCGGCCGAGCACGCCACGGCCTTCTTCTTCGACTCGATCACCCAGCTCCGCCTGAACTCGTGGTCACGCGGCCGGGTCACGCTGGTCGGCGACGCCGGCTACTGCCCCGGCCCGGCCGTGGGCGGCAGCACGAGCCTGGCCGTCGTGGGCGCCTACATCCTGGCCGGCGAACTGGCCACGTACGGCGGAGACCACACCAAAGCCTTCCCCGCCTACGAAACCGAAATTTCAGACTATGTACGGCGAAGCCGCGCCTTCGCGCTCACCGCTGCCCGACACCTCGTCCCCAGCCGCCCGAGAGACGTGTGGGCCCTCGCCCAGGGCGCCCGCCTGATCAACCACCTCCCGACGGCCCTGTCCCGCCGCCTGGCCAAGATGAACAGCGGCGGCGTCCGCCTCCACGACTCGATCACCCTGAAGGACTACGACGGACTCCGCCTGACAACACGATCGGGAACGAGGTGACCCCGCGCACGAAGGAGTTGCGCATGATGCGCGGCCCGTCCGCGTCGGCCCACGCGGCGTCGTCCACGCGGGCCACCCACTCCTCGAAGAAGATCTTGAGCTCCAGCCGGGCCAGCGCCGCCCCCAGGCAGAAGTGGGTGCCGAGGCCGAAGGCGATGTGACCGCCGGGCCTGCGGGTGAGGTCGAACTCGTCAGGCCGTTCGAACACCGCCTGGTCACGGTTGGCGGCGCCGTACATGAGCAGGACCTGCTGGCCCTTCTTGATCGTCTGGCCGTGGAGCTCGGTGTCGCGGGTGGCGGCGCGGCACATGTTGAGGATCGGGGTGGTCCAGCGGATGAACTCCTCGACGGCGCCCTCCATGAGCGACGGGTCCTCGCGCAGCAGGCGCCACTGGGCGGGGTGGCGGATGAGGGCGTCGATGGCGGTGGCGATGACGGTCCTGGTGGTCTCGGCGCCGCCGTCCAGCAGCAGGAGGGCCTCGTTGGCCAGGTGCTCGTCGTCGTAGTCCGGCCGGTTCGACCACACCGACAGCAGGTCGTCGTGGGGGCAGGTGCGGCGCTGCCCGGCGAGGTCCAGGACGGCTTCGCCGAACTCGCCCGCCGCCACGGCCGCCTCGTGGGTGACGTAGCGCAGGCCGCCTCCGGCCGCGATCGTCGTCTCCGACCAGTGCTTGAGCCTGGGCCAGTCCTCGTCGGGGAAGCCGAGCAGCCAGCCGATCATGCGGGCGGGCAGCGGGGCGGCCAGGGCGGTGACGGCGTCCACGGTGCCCTCCTCCAGGGCGCGGGTGATCTGCTCGACCACCACGGCGCGGATCCGGCCGGCGTAGCGCTCGTGGACGTATCGCGGGGTGAAGCGGCGGTAGACCAGGCGGCGGCGCTCGGCGTGCATGGGGTCGTCCATGCCGATCATCGACGGATCGGAGGGCAACTGGGGTCGGTAGCCGCCGGTGCTGGTCCACAGTTTGGCGTCGCGCTCGATCGCGCTGATGTCGGCGTGGCGCGAGATGCCCCACAGGTCGTTGGCCGCGTCGTAGTGGACGGGCGAGTGCTCGCGCAGCCACGCGTACAGTGGCCAGGGGTCGTCGGCGTACATGTCACCGTCGAGCAGGTCGATCCCATCGTGCATGGTCAGCTCCGGGGGTCAGAGCCGCCTTCATCGCTCGCGCCGACGACTGGGCGGTCAGGGGGTCAGATCGGTTTGCTCCAGAGGGGTTCGTCCACGGTGAAGCCGACCGGCTCGCCCCAGCGGTTGCGGTAGCTGACCTCGTGGACGGGCCGCCTCGGGGCCACGTCCCAGCGGCCGGTCGGGTAGCCGAAGGTGACGGCGCAGGCCAGCCGCCAGCCCTCGCCTTCGGGTACGCCGAGCACCCGCAACGTCTCCTTGGGATGGAACAGGCCGAGGATGGTGGTCAGCGAGGTGCCGACGCCGTACGCCCGGGCCGCAAGCTGGGCGCTCCAGACGGCGGGGAAGACGGAGGCGCCGCTCGGATCGTGCTGGACGAAGGCGAACAGCATGAGCGGGTAGCCCTCGAAGTGGTCGGCCAGGTGCTGCGCGGAGGCGAAGACCCGGCGCCCCTGGTCGTCGGCGTTCTCCCGGGCCTCCTTGTAGTGCGTCTCGAACAGCCGGTGCAGGCCGTCGCGGTACAGGGGTCCGAGCTCGGCCTTGATCGCCGGGTCGTCGGCCAGCAGGAAGCGCCAGTTCTGGGCGTTGCCGCCGCTGGGGGCGCGCACGGCGGCGTCCAGGATCGCGCGCTGCACCTCCACGGGGATCGGGTCGGGCCGGACCCGGCGCATGGCACGGGTGGTGTAGAGCGCTTCGAAGAGGTCCATCAGGCCAGCACCCCCGCCTCGCGCAGCTTGCCGGTCTCGGTGGCGTCGAGGCCCCACGCGCCGAGGTCGGTCAGGCGGGTGGCGGGCGACAGGTCGGGGGCGGGCGCGCCGTCCAGCCGGGGCGCGGGCAGGGGCTGCTTGTAGTCGCCGACCTGCACGAAGCTGCCGCGGGCCACGTTGTGCGGGTGCTCGGCGGCCTCGGTCATCGACAGCACGGGCGAGACGCAGGCGTCGGAGCCGTCGAAGACCGCCTCCCACTCGGCCCGCGTCCTCGATCGGAACGCCTCGGCCAGGCGGGCCTTCAGCGCCGGCCACTGGGCGCGGTCGTCGCGGTCGGGCAGATCGGTCAGGCCCATGAGGCGGATCATCTCCTCCCAGAACTGCGGCTCCAGCGCGCCGACCGCCAGGTGCTGCCCGTCGGCGGTCTCGTAGGTGTCGTACATGGGGGCGCCGGTGTCGAGCAGGTTGGTGCCGCGCGGTCCCCAGAACCCGGACTGCGCGCCGTGGCTGAACATGGCGAACAGGATGGCGGCGCCGTCCACCATGGCGGCGTCGATGACCCGCCCCCTGCCGGTGCGCTCGCGCTCGAACAACGCCAGCAGGACGCCGTAGGCGAGCATCAGGCCGCCGCCGGCGAAGTCGCCGAGGATGTTGATCGGCGGCGTCGGCTGCTCGCCCGCGCGCCCGAGCATCGACAGGACGCCGGAGATCGCGATGTAGTCGATGTCGTGCCCGGCGGTCGGGGCCAGCGGCCCGTCCTGGCCCCATCCGGTCATGCGCCCGTAGACGAGCCGGGGGTTGACCGCGTGGAGGTCGGCGGGCCCGATGCCGAGCCGTTCGGCGACGCCGGGGCGGAACACCTCGATCACCACGTCGGCGTGCCGGGCCAGTTCCTTGAAGGCGCCCACGCCCTCGGGCGCCTTCAGGTCCAGCCCGATCGTGTGCTTGCCGCGGTCCATCACGTCGGTGCGCGGCCGGTCGTGGACCGCCTTGACGCGATCGACGCGCAGCACGTCGGCGCCGTGGTCGGCGAGCATCATCCCGGCGAACGGCCCGGGCGCGAGCCCGGCCAGCTCCAGCACCCGCACGCCGGCCAGGGGACCTTCACGCATGCACATCTCCTCGACTCTAGTCCGGTACGGCTGGCTCAAGCAAGCGCTTGGTAACAAGCTCCAGCCGCGTTCTCCCAAGTAGAACAACATTCGGGATCAGCCCGCAAGCATGCCGGGGTGTGGTGATCACGCTTCCCAGGACCCCCACATATGGGAAACTTGCCCACTGTTGTGGAGGTTGGACATGATTTCGGAACGGCTCGTCGCTCGGCGGTACCAGTTACTGCGCGAGCTGGGGCGCGGCGGCATGGGCGTGGTCTGGGAAGGTCGCGACACGCTCCTCAACAGGCAGATCGCGATCAAGGAGGTGCTTCTGCCGGAGGGCGTGCCCCCGGCCGATCGTGAGCGGCAGCTCATGCGCACTGCCCGCGAGGCCCGCACCGCCGCACGGCTCAACCACCCGTCGGTCGTCGCCATCTACGACGTCGTCGAGGAGGACGGCCGCCCCTGGATCATCATGGAGCTCATCAGGGCCCGCTCCATCGAGGAGATCGTGGCCGGCACCGGCGCGCTGCCCATCCCGCAGGCGGCCGACGTCGGCCGGCAGGTGCTCTCCGCGCTGCGCGCCGCCCACGAGCAGGGCATCCTGCACCGCGACGTCAAACCGAGCAACATCCTGCTCGACGCGGACGGCAGAGCCGTGCTCACCGACTTCGGCATCGCCACCGCCGAAGGCGACTCCTCGCTGACCACGACCGGCATGGTCACCGGCTCGCCCAGCTTCCTCGCGCCGGAACGGGTGCGCGGCGCGGAAGCAGGGCCCGCCTCCGACCTGTGGTCGCTCGGCGCCACCCTGTTCGCCTCGCTCACCGGGCGCTCGCCCTTCGAGCGCGGCGACCCCATGGCCACGCTGACCGCGCTGCTCAACGACGAGCCCGACTACCGGCGCATCCCGCCCGCCATGCATCCCGTGCTGCGCGGGCTGCTGCGCAAGGAGGCGCACGAACGGCTCAGCCCGGAGGAGGCCGACCGGCTGCTGGCCGGGCTGGTGGCCGGCCGTACCGAGGAGTCGAGTGAGGCGGCGGGCAGCAGGAGGACGCTCATCGCCGCGGTGACCGCGACCGTCCTCGTGCTCGGCGGCGGCGTGGCCGCCTATTCGGCATGGGCGGCCGATCCGTCGGCGGACCCGCCGCTGGCGCAGCGCGTGGCCAGCAGCTCGGTGCCCACCGTCACCACCGCGCCGCAGCCGCTCCAGACGACGACCCCGGCGCCGTCGCCCGTCACCCCGACGCCGACCAGGACCAGGCCGCAGGTGCGCACGTGGGCCTCGCCGGACGGCTGGTCCATCTCCCGGCCGACCGGCTGGCGCGGCGCCCGAGGGGAGGGCGCGGCCACCTGGACCCGGCCCGACCGGCGTGGCCACCTGGCCGTCGAGACCGTCTTCTCCGAGCTCGACCCGCACCAGCTCCTGCGCGACTCCGAGGAGATGTTCAAGGAGACCGGGCAGGAGTACGCCAACGTCGGCCGCAAGGTCGTGCGCCATCGCGGCCGGACGGCCGTGGAGTGGGAGTTCACCTGGCGGGCCACGGGGGTCCCCGGCGACACCGGCTGGGCGCGGGCCGGGCAGAACTACCGCGAGATCAGGCGGGCGGTGACCGTCGGCGAGACCGCCTACGTCGTGTCCTGGACCTTCACCGAGGAACAGTGGCGGCGCCACCGCGTCCTCATGCGCAGAGTGATCAACAGCTTTACCGTGGGGACATGACACCCTGGGATCTGCTGGCGCTGCCCCCGCTGCCGGAGGGCGTCCTGCGCGCCCTCGTCGCGCCTTTGGGGGAGCGGGTACGGCTGCGCGTGCCCGCACGACGGGACCGGGCGGCGCTGCTGGAGGCGCTGCCCGAGGCCGAGATCGTGCTCGGCGACTGGTCGGGGGAACTCGCCCTCGACGCCGAGGCGGTCGCGGCCGCGCCGCTGCTGGCGTTCGTCCAGCAGCCGTCGGTCGGCGTGGACGGGCACGACCTGGCCGCCCTGGCCGCCGCCGGGGTGCCGCTGGCCAACACCGCGGGCGTCAGCGCCGTGGCCGTGGCCGAGTGGTGCCTGTCGGCGGCGCTGGCCGTACGCAGGAAGCTGACGCAGGCGGACGCGGCCGTGCGCGCGGGAGGGTGGCCGCAGCTGGAGCTCGGCACGAGCGAGCTGTCCGGGTCGAAGGTCGGGCTCGTCGGCTACGGGCCGATCGGCGCGGAGTGCGAGCGCCTGTTCGGCGCGTTCGGCTGCGAGGTCTCCTACTGGACGCGCACCCCGCGGGAGACGGCCGCGTTCCGGCCGCTGGAGCGCGTCGTGGCCGAGTCCGACGTGCTCGTCGTGGTCATCGCGCTGTCGGAGCAGACCCGCGCCCTCGTCGACCCCCGGCGGATGAAGCAGGGCGCGGTCCTGGTCAACGCCGCCCGCGGCGGGGTCGTGGACCAGGCGGCGCTCGTCGAGGCGCTCGGCGGGCACCTGGGCGGGGCGGCGCTGGACGTCTTCGAGACCGAGCCGCTGCCCGCCGGCGACCCGCTGCTGGGATTCGCGCACGTGCTGCTCTCGCCGCACGTCGCCGGCGTCACCGGGCAGTCGACCGGCCGGGTGGTCGAGGCGGTCATGGACAACCTGGGGGCCGTCCTCGACGGCCGGCCCGTGGCGCACGTGGTCAACGGCCTCGCCCCGGACGTCTCCCGGAAGTTTGGTCATTCTCCTGTGGTGTAAGGTCTCCACCTGCCACTATGAACAGTTTTCGGCTCTGTAACAGACCCCGGGCTGTTCTAGGGGTTAGCAGGGTTATACGGTCTTACGGACGATCTCTACCAGCTCCAGGGGGTGTTCCGTGGCGACGGACATGTCGGCACACCAGAGGGCCGTAGAGCAGATCCGGCAGTCATACGCCGAGATTCCCGGGGACGCCGCGCCCCGCCTGGCCAAGGCCACGTCCAACCTCTTCAGGTTCCGCGACAACGGCAAGACGGCCAAGCTCTCCGCCCGTGACCTCGCCGAGGTCATCAGCGTCGACCCGGTCACGAAGACGGCGGAAGTCCAGGGGATGACGACCTACGAGGACCTCGTGGACGCCACGTTGCCCCACGGGCTCATGCCGTACGTCGTGCCCCAGCTCAAGACCATCACGCTCGGGGGAGCGGTGACGGGGCTGGGCATCGAGTCCACCAGCTTCAGGGACGGGCTCCCGCACGAGTCGGTCGAGGAGCTCGAGATCCTCACCGGCGACGGGCGCGTCGTCATCGCCCGTGACGACAACGAGCACCGCGACCTGTTCCGTGCCTTTCCCAACTCGTACGGCACGCTGGGCTACGCGCTGCGCATCCGGATCAAGCTCAAGCCGGTCCAGCCGTACGTGCATCTGACGCACGTGAGATTCACCGACGCGGACAAGTGCATGCTGGCCATGCAGGAGATCTGCGACACGATGGTCCACGACGGCGAGCAGGTCGACTTCGTGGACGGGGTGTTCTTCACCCCCGACGAGATGTACCTCACGCTCGGCCGCTTCGCCGAGCGCGCCCCGTACGTCTCCGACTACACGGGGATGCGCATCTACTACCAGTCCATCCGCAAACGCAACCGCGACTGGCTGACCGTCCGCGACTACCTGTGGCGCTGGGACACCGACTGGTTCTGGTGCTCGCGGGCCTTCGGCGTGCAGCAGCCCGTCGTGCGCTCGCTCATCCCGCGCCGCTACATGCGCTCCGACGTCTACCGCAGGCTCGTCGCCCTCGACCGCAAGTACGGCCTGACCGCCCGCATCGACCGGTGGCGGAACCAGCCCGTGCAGGAGTCGGTCATCCAGGACGTCGAGACCCCGGTCGAGCGGGGCGCCGACTTCCTGCGCTTCTTCCATGACAAGGTCGGCATGACGCCGGTCTGGATGTGCCCCCTCAAGTCGAACAGCGAATGGCCGCTGTATCCGCTGGAGAAGGGCAAGCTGTACGTCAATTTCGGGTTCTGGGGGCTGGTCCCGTTGCCTCGGGGGCAGTTCGACGGGTACTACAACCGGCTCATCGAGAACTCCGTGCACGAACTGGACGGGCACAAGTCGCTGTACTCGACCTCTTTCTATGCCCGTGAGCAGTTCTGGCAGCTGTACAACGGCGATGCTTACTGGCCGGTCAAGCGGGAATACGATCCGAACGGTCGTTTGCTTGACCTGTACGACAAGTGTGTGCGGGGAAGGTAAGTGATGGCGCTCGCAACCATCTTTGAGAAAATCGTCGGTTCCAATGCAAATGTGTCGTTCCTGGCCTACGACGGCAGTAAGGCCGGGCCGGACGGCGCGGACATCACCATCGAGGTGAAGTCACCCATCGCGGTGGCTTACCTGTCGCAGGCTCCGGGGGAGCTTGGTCTGGCGCGTGCCTACGTTTCCGGTCACATCGATGTGCATGGCGACATGTACACGTTGCTCGACCGGATGTGGAACATCACCACCAACGACCTGACTTTTGCCGAGAAAGTGGATGCTGTCCGGGCTTTGGGGATGAAACCCCTCCTCATGCGTGTTCCGCCGCCCCCGCAGGAGATGCGGCAGAGCACTCTCGCCAAGCTCGGCTCCCGCCACGCCAAGCAGCGTGACGCCGAAGCCATCCACCACCACTACGACGTCTCCAACCGCTTCTACGAGTGGGTCCTCGGCCCGTCGATGGCCTACACCTGCGCCGTCTACCCGGAGCAGGACTCCTCCCTCGAAGAGGCCCAGTTCACCAAGTTCGACCTGGTGGCCAGGAAGCTCGACCTGAAGCCCGGCATGCGCCTGCTCGACGTCGGCTGCGGCTGGGGCGGCATGGTCATGCACGCCGCCAAGCACTACGGCGTGAAGGCCCTGGGCGTCACCCTGTCCAGGCAGCAGGCCGAATGGGCCCAGGCCGCCATCAAGGAAGCCGGCCTGGAGGACCTGGCCGAAGTCCGCTTCATGGACTACCGCGACGTGCCGGAGTCGGATTTCGACGCCGTCAGCAGCATCGGCCTGACCGAGCACATCGGCGCGGCCAACGTCCCGTCGTACTTCGCCTTCCTGTACGGCAAGCTCAGGCCGGGCGGCCGCATCCTCAACCACTGCATCACCCGGCCCACCGGCAAGGAGAAGACGTTCAACAAGGGCGGCTTCATCAACCGCTACGTCTTCCCCGACGGCGAACTCGAGTCGGTCGGCTGGCTCGTCCGCCAGATGGAGGACCTCGGCTTCGAGATCCGCCACGAGGAGAACCTGCGCGAGCACTACGCCAAGACCCTCCGCGCCTGGTGCGACAACCTGGACGCCAACTGGGAGGACGCCGTCCAGGAGGTCGGCATGGGCACCGCCCGCGTCTGGGCGCTGTACATGGCCGGCTGCATCGTCGGCTTCGAGCGCAACAAGGTCCAGCTCCACCAGGTGCTCGGCGTCAAACTGGACAAGGAGGGCCGCTCCGGCATGCCCCTCCGCCCCTCCGTCACCTGGCCCTGACCCCTCGTCACCCCGTGAGGCCCATCCCGGGCCTCACGGGGCGGTGAGACTCCCGAACGGGATCGTGACGAGGAAGGGGGCCTCCAACTCCAACTCCGTGCGATGCAGGCGGTGCAGCCGGTAGCTGCGGACCACCGCGTCCAGGTGGAACTCTCTGACCTCCTCGATCTCGTGTTTCTCATCGAGCAGGATCACCAGGTAGAGCGGAATGCCCGCCGTGCTGTACTGGATCAGCTTGCTGGTGAGATCGTCGGTCATGGTGCCCGGCGTGGACACTTCCACAACCCCCACGGTCTCCGACGCGTCGGGACTGCGTCCGGGGACGTCCAGGCAGGTGTAGATCACGACATCGGGGCGCCGGACGATGGACTCCGGCGGCCGGGACAACAGGACGTCGATGCCCGTCTCCACCTTCAAGGGCTTCCACGCCACGCACGGCGCGGACTCCAGGGCGCAGGCCAGCCGACGGGCGATCCGGTTGTGCAGCGGACTCGTCACGCCGGGAACCGTATCAGCCGGTGACCGGGTCGAGGCGTTGGAACAGACCGTAGACGAAGCGGGCACGGTAGGCGGCCGTGCCGTACCGGAAGGACACCACCCAGTGGTGCGGCGCCGAGCCCTCGTCCTGGGTGGCGCCCGGGAAGGCGACGTCCGCGACCACGTACTCCCACGGGACCAGGCCGGCGACGTCCGGCACGCGGGCCGCGCCGGGGCGGACGAACCATGCGTTCCACACCTCGCCGCCGGGCCCGGTCAGCACCTCGAACTCCAGGCCGGGCCAGGATGGCAGCGGCCAGCTGAGGGCGTCGCAGGTCAGGCTGCCGACCGGGCGTTCGCTCAGCGACGGCGGGCGGCCGAGGGCCGTGACGAAGCGGCGGGCGCCGCGGGGTGCGGCGGCGGTCAGGCGGGTCCAGTGGGCGTGTGCCTGGCGGAGTTCGGCGCGGGTGGCGTCCATGGCGGCGAGCGCGTCCTCCACCCGGTCGGGGTTGAGGTCGCGCATGCGGTGCATCAGGGCCAGCTCGAACTCCCGGACGCCGAATCCCATGGCCATGATTCTGCCTCCTGAGCACAGATGACTCCATAGTGGTGCCATCATGGGTTGTCGTGGCACCATCGACATGTCATAGTGGTGTCATGGAACTCGCGCCGTATGTCGACCACCTCCGCCGCGAGCTGGCGGTCGCCGCAGAAGCAGGCGGGCCAGAGGCCCGTGCCACGGCTGACAGGCTCATCGCCACGCTGGAGTCGGCCACCCGCATGGCCATGCTGGAGGCGTTGTCCGCCGCCGCCGCCGAGATCACCCGGGAGCTCGCCCCTGGCTCGGTCGACGTACGGCTGCGCGGACGCGACCCCGACTTCGTCGTGACCCCGCCACCGGCGCCGCAGGTGCGCGAGGCGGAGCCGGTCGCCACGGCCCGGCCGGTGCGGCAGCCGGAGGCCGACGACGGCGGCACCACCCGGGTCGCGCTGCGGGTTCCCGAGCACCTCAAGCCGCGCATCGACGAGGCGGCGGCCCGCGAGGGGCTGTCGGTCAACGCCTGGCTGGTCCGGGCGGTCTCGGCGGCGCTCGACTCCGGCGAGGCGGGCGGGGGTCCGAGAGCCTCCCAAGGGGGCCAGCGCTACACCGGCTGGGTCCGCTGACACACAACGCACCGCTCAGGAAGGCAGCGCCATGCCCCAGTTCGACACGAACGAACCGATCTCGGCGGTCATCGAGGTCGGCACCGGATATATCCGGATCGTCGCGAGCGAGCGCACCGACACCCTGGTGGAGGTGCACCCGTCCGATCCGGGGAGCGACGGTGACGTCAGCGCCGCCGCGCAGACCAGGGTGGAGTACGCCAACGGCCGGCTGACCGTGAAGGCGCACAAGAACGCCCACCAGCACTCGTGGTGGTGGTTCTGGGGCGGCTCGGTCGAGGTCTCGATCGAGCTGCCCGCCGACTCCGGGGTGGACCTGCGCGCCGACGCCGAGGTGCGCGCCATGGGACGCCTCGGGGAGTGCCGCTTCACCACCTCCATGGGCGACGTGGAGGTCGACGAGACGGCCAAACTCCTCGTGCACACCGGGGACGGCGACGTCTCCGTCTCCCGCGCCTCCGGCTTCGCCGAGATCACCACCGCCAACGGCGACATCCGCGTCCGCGAGATCGACGGCGGCGCCCTGGTCAAGACGTCCAACGGCGACATCAGCCTCGGCCGGGTCGGCGGCGACGCCCGGCTCAACACCGCCAACGGCGACATCCAGGTCGAGAGCGCGCTGGCGGGCCTGTCCGCCAGGACCGCTTCCGGCGACGTACGGCTGGGCCAGGTCGTCCGGGGCGCGATCACCCTCGACACCGGCACCGGCGAGGTGGAAGTCGGCGTCAGGAAGGGCACGGCCGCCTGGCTCAACGTGTCCTCCCAGTACGGCGACGTCCGCGTCACCATGGACGCCCACGACGGCCCCGCCGAGGCCGACGACCTGGTCGAGGTGAACGCCACGACCGCCTACGGCGACATCCTCATCCACCGCGCCTGATCCACCCCTTTCCGCCGCGGCCGCCCGCCCGGTGCCCGCTCCCGGGCCAGGCCCGCGTGCCCCCCTTTTTCATCAAGCCCCGAGAGACGAGGCATCATGCCGACCTCCCATGCCCAAACCGCCATCGAGGTGACCGGTCTCCGCAAGTCCTACGGCGACAAGCTCGTCCTGGACGGCATCGACCTGACCGTCAGAGCCGGCACCATCTTCTCCCTCCTCGGCCCGAACGGCGCAGGTAAGACCACCGCGGTGGAAATCCTCGCCACCCTCAAGAAGGCCGACGCCGGCCGCGCCCGCGTGGCCGGGTACGACATCGACACCCAGGCCCAGCGGGTGCGCGCCGCGATCGGCGTCACCGGCCAGTTCGCCGCGGTGGACGGCTACCTGACCGGCGAGGAGAACCTCCTGCTCATGGCCGACCTGAACCACCTGCCCAAGCGCGAGGGCCGCCGGCGCGCGGCCGGCCTGCTGGAGCGCTTCGACCTGGTGGAGGCGGGCAAGAAGGTCGCCTCCACCTACTCCGGCGGCATGCGCCGCCGCCTCGACCTGGCGATGACGCTGGTCGGCCGGCCGAGCGTCATCTTCCTCGACGAGCCCACGACCGGCCTGGACCCGCGCAGCCGGCACACCATGTGGCAGATCATCCGCCACCTGGTGGCCGACGGCGTGACGATCCTGCTGACCACGCAGTATCTCGACGAGGCCGACGAACTGGCCGACCGCATCGCCGTACTCGACCATGGCCGGATCGTGGCGGAGGGCAGCGCGGAGGAGCTCAAGCGCCGCATTCCGGGTGGCCACGTGAGCCTGCGCTTCGCCGACCCGCGCGCGCTGCACGCGGCGGCGGGGGCGATCGGCGGCGGGGCGACCCGCGACGACGAGGCGCTGACGCTGCAGGTGCCGGGCGACGGAAGCTTCCGCTCGCTGCGCGCCCTGATCGACCGCCTGGACGGCGCCGGCGTCGAGGCCGACGAACTGGCGGTGCACACGCCCGACCTCGACGACGTCTTCTTCGCCCTGACCGGGCACTCCCACGAGCCTCGGAAGGAGGCCCTGCGATGAGCGCGTTCTCCCACGCCATGGGCGATTCCCTGACGATGTTGCGGCGCAACCTGCTGCACGCCAAGCGCTACCCGAACATGACGCTCTCGATCGTGTTCATGCCGATCTTCATGTTGCTGCTGTTCGTGTTCGTGTTCGGCGGTGCGATCGGCGCCGGGCTGGCCAAGGGCGACTACATCGACTACGTCACCCCCGGCATCATCCTCATGACGGCCACCTCCGGCTCCGTGGTCGTCGCCGTCGCGGTCGCGGTGGACAAGACCGAGGGCATCATCAACCGCTTCCGCACGCTGGCCATCTCGCCGGGCTCGGTGATGACCGGGCAGGTCGTGGGCAGCGTCATCCAGACGATGCTCAGCGTCGCGCTGGTCACGGGGTTCGCGGTGCTGATCGGCTTCCGGCCGGCGGGCGGGCCGCTGGGCTGGCTGGGCGCGTTCGGGCTGCTCACGCTGGTGGCGCTGGCGGTGACCTGGTGCTCGGCGGCGTTCGGCCTGATCGCCAAGGGCGCGGAGACGGCCAGCAACATCGCGTTGCCCTTCCAGTTCCTGCCCTTCCTGGGCAGCGCGATCGTGACGCCGGAGTCGATGCCGGCGGGGATGCGGTGGTTCGCCGAGTACCAGCCGTTCACGCCGATCATCGACACGCTGCGGGGGCTGCTGATGGGCCAGCCGGTCGGCGGCGGCACCGCTCTGGCCGCGGTGGCCTGGTGCCTGGCGATCGCTGCGGGCGGATACCTGTGGTCTCGCTCGCTTTTCCACCGCCGCAAGGACGCTTGACGCGCATACTCGGTTCATGGAGCCGACAGCCGAAGTGCTCGACCTGCCCGACGGATACCGCACCGCGCCACAGACCATCACGCTGACCTGGGACGAAGTGCGGGGCAAGCTCGCGGCCGCGCAAAGCTACTGGCTGGCCACGACCCGGCCGGACGGCCGCCCGCACGTCGTCCCGGTCGACGGGCTGTGGGTGGAGGACCGGTTCTACTTCAGCGGCGGCGAGCAGACCGTGCACATCCGCAACTTGCGCGAGGACGGCCGCGCCGGCGTTCATCTGGAGGACGCCAAGGCGGCCGTCATCGTCGAGGGCCGGGCCGCCCTCGTCCGCCTCGACCCCGCGCTGGCCGCCCGCGTCGAGGCCGCCGACCGGGAGAAGTACGGCTACGGCGCGTTCACCCCCGAGGCGTGGGAGCTGACGCCGGAACGGGTCCTGGCCTGGAACTGGCTGCCGCAGGACGCCACCCGGTTCACCTGGACATGACACATGTCATCTCCAGCCGATGACGGACCGGACTAACCCCGCGCAGCCCGTCCGATCATGCTGAACGCATGAGACGATCACTGATCGCGACCGTCGCCGCTCTCGCGGCGGCGCTCTCCCTGAGCACCGTTCCGGCCGCCGCGACCACCGGCGACCTCGACCCGCGTGAGCTGCAGCAGTCGTCGGACGCCGTCCACGCCGCGGGCATGTACGGGTTCTACTCCCAGGCCCGCGCCGGCCACGAGAGGTGGTCGGGCGCGTCGGGTGTCGCCGACGTCCAGACCCGGCGTCCGGTACGGCCCGGCATGCCGCACCGGATCGGCAGCATCACCAAGACCTTCGTCTCGGTCGCCATCCTCCAGCAGGTCGAACGCGGCCGGATCGACCTGGACGCCCCCGTGGCCCGCTACCTGCCGGGCCTCATCCCCGGCGAACGCGGCGACAAGGTCACCGTCCGGATGCTGCTCAACCACACCAGCGGCATCGGCGACCACATCGCCGGCATCTTCCCTTCGCTCCTGGAGGGCTCCCCGAAGAGCCTCGACGACAACCGCTTCCGCACCTTCACCTCGGCCGAACTGGTCCGGCACGGCCTGGCCGCCCCCTCGCCCGGCGCGCCGGGATCGCAGCCCGGCTCCTACTCCAACACCAACTACGTGATCGCCGGCCTGGTGCTGCAGAAGGTCACCAGGATGCCGGTCGAGGACTACATCACCCGCTACGTCATCAGGCGGGCGGGCCTGCGAGAGACGGCCTTCCCGCGCTCGCCGTACATCCGGGGTGAGCACTCCAAGGCGTACGAGAACATGTACGGCCTGATCGACCCGCCGAAGGACTACAGCGTCTACGACATGTCGTGGGCCGGGGTGGCGGGCAACCTGGTCTCGACCATGGACGACCTCAACACCTTCTACCGGGCCCTGCTGCGGGGCAAGCTGGTCGGCGGCGCGTCGCTGGCGGAGATGCGGCGCACCGTCAAGATCTCGGTGGGCGGCTTCGTCATGGACTACGGGCTCGGCCTCTACCCGCTCGAGCTGCCCTGCGGCCGCTTCTGGGGTCACGACGGCGGCGTGTTCGGGATGGGCACCCAGTCACTGATCAGCGAGGACGGCCGGCGCGAGCTCTCCTTCGGCATGAACCTCATGAAGTACCAGCGCTTTGACGAGAACGGGCAGATGCTGCCCAACGACATCGATCCCGCCGTGTTCAGGTTCCTGATGACGGCGGCCTGCGGTGGTACGGCGGCGCCGAGCCTCAAGGCGGCTCCGTCGATCCCCCTGCTGCCCACCTCGCGTTCCCTCGCGGGAATCCGCTGACCAGATGCAGAGATGGTGTGGCTATTGTGCCTGAGTGAGCGCAATCTTCCGCCTATGTGAGCAGTACATCCTGAAAGCGGCCGCCCTCGACCCGGTCGAGGCCGTCTACCTGGGCCTCGCCGGCGACTTCGGGGCGGCCACCGACTACAGCCCCGACGGCCACGAGGCCCGGCACGAACTGGTCCAGCACACGCTGGCCGAGCTGAGCCGCCTGGCCCCGGAAACCGGCACCGACCGCAGGGCCGCCGCCCACCTGCGCGAACGACTCGAGGCCCAGGCCGCCGTCCACACGATCGGCGAGCCGTACCGGGAGGTCAGCTCGCCCTTCGGGCTGATCACCGCGATCAGGGACAGCATCGACCTGCTGCCGCGCGGCACCGAGGAGCACTGGCGGGAGATCGCGGTCCGGCTGGCCGCCATCCCGGGCATGCTGGCCGGCTGGCGCACCACGCTCGACGCCGGCCTCGGCCGCGGGCTGCGGGCGGCGCGGCGGCAGGCGCTCGGCGCCGCCGACCAGGCCGAGCGGCTGGCCGGCACCCACGACGAGCTGATCGCCGGCCACGGCGACGGGCCGGCCGCCGCCGAGCTCGCCGAGGCCGCGCGGGCCGCCTACCGCGGCTACGCCGAGATCGCGCGCTACCTGCGCGAGGAGTACGCGCCCCGGGCCGACGAGCGGGATGCGGTCGGCGCCGAGCGCTACGCCGTGGCCGCCCGGCTGCAGCTCGGCGAGGAGATCGACCTGCACGACGCCTACCAGTGGGGCTGGGCCGAACTGGAGCGCATCGAGGCCGAGATGGCCGCCGAGGCCCGCGCCATCCTGCCCGGCGCCACCGTGAGCGAGGCCATCGCCCACCTCGACTCCACCCAGTACGTGGTCGGCCCCGACGCCTACCTCGCCTGGCTGGAGCAGGAGCACGAGCGGGCCGTCGCCGCGCTCAACGGCGTCGCCTTCGACATCCCGGAAGCGCTGCGCACCGTGGACGTGGTGCTCGCGCCCGGCTCCACCTCGGGCGCGCCGTACTACACCCAGCCCAGCGAGGACCTCACCCGGCCCGGGCGCACCTGGTGGCCGCTCGGCGGACGGGAGAAGTTCGCCACGTGGAGCGACTTCACCACCGTCTTCCACGAGGGCGTGCCGGGACACCACCTGCAGCTCGGCGCGGTCGCCGTCGCCGGTGACAAGCTCTCGCGGCACGCGAAGATGTCCTGGGTCGGCGGCCACGGCGAGGGCTGGGCCCTCTACGCCGAGCGGCTGGCCGACGAACTGGGCTGGCTCAGCGCACCCGGCGCCAGGCTGGGCATGCTGGCCGCCTCCGCGCTGCGCGCCGCCCGCGTGGTCATCGACATCGGCGTCCACCTGGAACTGCCGCTGCCGGACGGCTCGCGCTGGACGTTCGAGAAGGCGTGCGAGGTGCTGCGCGACCGCGGCCGGGCCGAGGCGCACCAGGTCAACCCCGAGGTGCTGCGCTACTTCGGCTGGCCCGGCCAGGCGATCTGCTACAAGCTCGGCGAGCGCGCCTGGATGGAGGCACGGGCCGAGGCGCAGGCCAGGCCCGGCTTCGACCTGAAGACCTGGCACACCGCCGCGCTCGACCTCGGCCCGATGGGGCTGGGCACCATGCGCGAGGAACTGGCCCGCATCTAGGGGGCGCCATGCGCGAGGAACCGGCCCGCATCCAGCGGCGCCTTGCGCGCGGAACCGGCCCGTATCTAGGGGGCTCCCTGCGCAAGAATCGGCCCGCATGTAGGCGGTCCGGGCAGCAGTACGGCTCGCGCCCCAGGGGGGAGGGCGCGAGCCGTACGGGCCGGTGGGGCTTGCCTTCTAGCGCAGTTCGCGCTTGAGGATCTTGCCGGAGGCGGTCATCGGCAGCTCGTCGCGGAACTCGATGATCCGCGGGTACTTGTAGGCCGCCATGTTCTCCTTGGACCAGCCGATGAGCTCGTCCTCGGTGACCGACGACCCGGCGGTGCGGATGACGTACGCCTTGATCTCCTCGCCGTGCGACTCGTGCGCGATGCCGAGCACGGCCACCAGCGAGACGTCCGGGTGGCTCATGAGGACCTCTTCGACCTCGCGCGGGTAGACGTTGAAGCCACCCCGGATGATCATGTCCTTGGCCCGGTCGAAGATCGAGTAGTAGCCGTCGGCGTCGCGGGTGGCGATGTCGCCGGTGCGGAACCAGCCGTCGTTCATGACCTCGGCCGTGGCCTCGGGCCGGTTGTAGTAGCCCTTCATGATGTTGTGGCCGCGGATGGCGATCTCGCCCGGGCCCTCGCCCTCGACCGTGTTCCACTCGGCGTCGACGAGCTTCATCTCCACCCCCCAGATCGGGGTGCCGATCGTGCCCGGCTTGGTCGGCCGGCCGAGCTGGTTGAAGCTGGCCACCGGCGAGGTCTCCGACAGGCCGTAGCCCTCGAGGATGCCGAAGCCGAAGGTCTTCTCGAAGTCGTTGAGCACCTCGACCGGCGAGGCGGCGCCGCCCGCGACGGCCACCTTCAGCGACGACGGCGGCTCGGCGCCCTCGGCGTGGATCTTCGTCAGCAGGCCCCAGTACATCGTCGGCACGCCCGCGAAGAACGTCACGCCCTCCTTGCCCATGAGCGCCAGCGCGTCACCCGCCTCGAACCGCGGTAGCAGCACGACCGTCGAGCCGCGCAGGAACCCGGTGTTCTGGATGACCGTCTGGCCGAAGGAGTGGAACAGCGGCAGCACGCCCAGGTAGACGTCGCCGCCGTCGGTCCTGGGGAACATCTTGTCGGAGACCATGGCGTTGAGCAGCATGTTCTGGTGGCTCAGCTCGGCGCCCTTGGGCTGGCCCGTGGTGCCCGAGGTGTAGAGGATCACCGCGGTGTCGTCCGGCGCGGTCTGCACGGTGGCGAACTCGCTGGACATCCCGCCCAGCGCCGCCCAGATGGACTCGCCGTGTTCCGACTCGGTGGCCAGCGCGGTGGCCGGCAGCACGAAGAAGTGCTCGCAGCCCTCCGCCGCCTCGAACCCGGCCTTGCCCCGCGCGCCCAGCGGCAGCTCGGGCGTCCCCTCGAAGCAGAACAACGCCTTGGCGTCGCTGTCGTCGAGGTGGTAGGCGATCTCCCTGCCCTGGAGCAGCACGCTCAGCGGCACCACGGTGGCGCCCGCCTTGAGGATGCCGAAATAGACGAACGGGAAGTACGGCAGGTTCGGACAGGCCAGCGCGACCTTGTCACCCTTCCCGATTCCGCGCGAGACCAGCAGGTTCGCCACCTGGTTGGCCACTGAGTCGATCATCGAGTACGGCAGGCGCATATCGCCGAAGACGATGGCCGTCTTGTCCGGAGCGTTCCTTGCGCTGTCCTCCAGGACAATCGACAGGTTGAGCATGGAGAGCCTTCCTCCTCTGTACCGGCTTGGCGCCATCTAAGCAGCCGAGGCATACCAACCGGTAGGTAACTGAGGTTACAACTGCATATGGACGTGATCTTTCTCGTGGCGTATGCAAGTACCAAGTTACTCACGCCACGGAGGGGGCCATGGAGTACGACTACGTGATCGTCGGAGCGGGGTCGGCGGGATGTGTGCTGGCCAACAGGCTGTCGGCGGACACGGCGGTGACCGTGGCCCTGGTCGAGGCCGGCGGGCAGGACGACAAGCTGGAGATCCGGATGCCCGCCGGGTTCAAGGCGCTGTTCAAGACCGAGTACGACTGGAACTACACCACCGTCAAGCAGGCCGAACTGGCCGGGCGCGAGCTCTACTGGCCGCGCGGGCGGGTCATCGGCGGCTCCTCCTCGCTCAACGCCCAGATGTGGGTGCGCGGCTGCGCCGCAGACTACGACCAATGGGGCGTCCCCGGCTGGCGGTACGACGACGTCCTGCCGTACTTCAAGAAGGCCGAGCACCGCGTCGGCAGCAACAACGGCGGCGTGTACGGCACCGCCGGCCCTTTGCACGTCTCGGAGCTGCGCAGCCCCAACGTGACCACCGCGGCCTTCCTCAAGGCGTGCCAGGAACTCGGCATGCACCGCCTCGGCGAACTCAACGAACGCAGCAACGAGGGCTACAGCCCCACCCCGGTCACCCAGGACCGCGGGCGCCGCTGGAGCTCGGCGGACGCCTATCTGCGCCCGGCGCTCAAACGGCCCAACCTGACCGTGCTCACCGGCGCCACCGTGGACCGCGTGCTGTTCGAGGGGAGACGGGCCGTCGGCATCGAGCACGGCGGCATCCGGGTGCTGGCCAGGAAGGAGGTCATCCTGTCGGCCGGGGCGATCGGCTCGCCGTACCTGCTCATGCGGTCGGGCGTGGGCGCGGCCGACGAGCTGCGCGAGGCCGGCGTCGAGCTCGTGCACGACCTGCCCGAGGTCGGCAAGAACCTCCAGGACCACCTGTCCACCGGCGTCTACGTCGAGTGCCTGCAGCCGGTCACGCTGGTCAAGGCCGAGTCGCTGGTGCAGCTGGCCCGCTACATCGTGCTGCGCTCCGGCATGCTCACCACGAACGTGGGCGAAGCGGTCGCCTTCCTCAAGACCTCACCGGCCGAGCCCGCCCCGGACATCGAGCTGATCTTCGCGCCGGGGCCGTTCATCGACCACGGCCTCACCCCGCCGGCCGGGCACGGGCTGACCGTCGGCGTCGTCCTGCTGCAGCCGGAAAGCCGCGGGCGCATCGCGCTGAGCGGGCGCGAGGTGGCCATCGACCCCGGCTACCTCGCCCACGAGGCCGACGTGAAACGGCTGGTCGCCGGGCTGAAGGCGGCCAAGCAGGTGTTCACCACCACGGCCATGAAGCCCTACGCGGGCGGGCCCATGGCGCCTTACTGGGCGCCCGAGAGCGACGAGGAACTCGCCCAATGGGTGCGTGACCGGGCCGAAACGCTCTACCACCCGGTCGGCAGCTGCCGGATGGGCGCGGACGCCGGCTCCGTCGTCGACCCCGAGCTGCGGGTGCGCGGCGTCGACGGGCTGCGGGTGGTGGACGTGTCGATCATGCCGACGCTCAACCGCGGGCACACCCACGCGCCCGCGGTCATGATCGGGGAGAAGGCGGCCGACCTGATCCGTCAACCCTCCCGGCACGGCGCCGCGTAGCCGCCGCCGGAGACGTACCGGGCCCACTCACCGGCGCTGAGAGGAGAGGGGTCCAGCGCGCAGATGCGCTGGGCCACCGGCTCGGGGGAGAGCGCCCAGCGGCGCAGTTCGCCGCCGTCGTCCGCCGAGACCAGGGCGCCGCCGGGCAGGAAACGCAGGGCGTTGCCCCGCGTCTGCCAGATCGCCTGGAGCCGGCCGTCCTGCCAGATCCGCAGGGACCGGTCGGCGCCGATCGTGGCGATCCTGCCGCTCGCGGGGTCGAAGGAGACGTTCCTGACGATGCCGGTATGGCCCGTGAGCCGGGTGGCGGGGGTGGCGCGCGGGTCGGCGAGGTCCCAGATCAGGACGGCGCCGTCATGGCCCGCGCCGGCCAGGTAGCGGCCGTCGGGATGCCAGTCCAGGTCGTCGGAGTAGCCGATGTGGCCGGTGAGGACCCTGAGCCGCCTGGGCGCGCCGGGGCGGCTGATGTCCCAGACCTGGACGTTGCCGTCGCCGTCGCCGACGGCCAGCCTGCCCTCCCGGATCACCACGTCGGTGACGCCCTGGATGCCCTGGAGACGACCCAGTGGTGCGCCGGTCGCCGGGTCCCACAGCAGGACCTGGCCGTCCTCGCAGACGCTCGCGCCGACCCGGCCGTCCGGGCTCAGCGCGACTCCGGCCACGTTGGTGCCGTGCCCGGTGAACCGGCGCAGCAGGTGCGGGCCGCCCGGCCGGGTGGTGTCCCAGATGCCGACCGAGTCGTCGTCGCTCGCCGACGCCATCAGCCCCGGCGCCAGGGCCACGTTGTTGACCGCGCCGTCGTGCTCGCGGGCCGTGCCCAGCAGGGCCCCGTCGAGACTCCACAGGCCCACCTGGCCGTCCTCGTCGCCGGTGGCCATGACCTGCCGGCCGGTGGCCATCGCCAAGATCTCGGAGGTGTGCGGCCGCGCGGCGGGCAGCCGCGACCAGCGGTACACGGTGCCGCCGGTGATCCCGGTCAGCAGGCTGCCGTCGCCGGGGACGAACGCCAGGGCGCGCACCTCCGCCGGATGGACGAGGTCGGTCAGCAGGCGGCCGTCGGGGACGCTCCACAGGCGGACGCCGGGGCCGGTCGTCCCCGCGGCCACGGTCCTGCCGTCGGGGCTGAAATCCAGGGAGTAGATGAAGCCGGTCGTGGCCAGGTCCGTCCGTTTCCCTGACGCGAGCTCGACCAGCCACGCCTTGTTCTGCCTCGCGGCGGCGACCCACTTGCCGTCCGGGCTCAGGGCCGCGAGCGCGGAATCCTGGTCGGTGTCGACCGGCCCCTCGGAGGTCATCTCCATGACCCGGTTGCCCTGCGGGCTGCGCTCCGGGGTGGCGCCCTTCCAGACCAGCAGCTCGCCGTTGGCGACGACCGCCAGAGCGGGCCCGGAAAAGCCCGCGAAGGAGATGCCCGGCACCTTGTGCGTGGCCACGGGGGCCGCGAGGTTCGCCAGCGACCAGTGCCGGACACCCGACATCCCCGCCACCGCCACGGCCTGCCCGTCACCCCTGAAGCCCGCGTAGGTCACCGCTCCGAGATCCCACGGCAGGCGCACGGCCTCCTGCCCCGCGCGGCGCAGCCACACCTCCTGAGCCGAGTCACCGGTGACGACGGACCTGCCGTCCCGGCTGGCGGCCAGCACCGTGATCCGGCCCGAGCCCGCGCTCTCCCTGGAAGCCTCGGGGAAGCCGCTGGAGCCGAGCAGCGCGCCCAGCGACTCGGGGGTCTCGGCGCGCCGCCAAGCCGCCACGCTGAGGCCGGCGGCCAGCGGCGCGTCGTTGGCGCGCAGGGAGTTCGCGGCGGTGGCCACCTGCTGGGAGATGACCTCGTCACGCTCGATCCGGGCTTCACGTATCTGCCAGGCGACCCCGCTGGCCGTCATGGCGGCCGCGACCGCCAGCGCGGTGACGGCCACCGCGCGACGGCGCTGCTTCCGGGCGCCGCGCCGCTCCTCATGCTCGCCCGCCCGCAGGAACTCGGCCTCGACCGGGTCCAGCTCGTCCGGATGCGTCCCCGCCCATTCGCGGGCCAGCGCCAGGGAGGCGCCCCGGTAGGTGAACGACGGATCGCGCCCGGCCTGCTGCCACGCCTCGGCCGCCGCCCCGAGCCGCCGCCTGGCCTGCAGCCCGGCCCGGTCGGTCTCGATCCAGTCGCGCAGCCGCGGCCACGCGCCCAGCAGGGCCTCGTGGGTGATCGACACGCCGGCCGCGTCCACGGTCAGCAGCCGGGCCGCGACCAGGGCGTCCAGGACGGGACGTTGCTCGGCCGGCAACCGGGCCAGCGGCAGCCGCAGCCGGCTCCGGCCGCCGTCGGGGTCCAGCCGTACCAGGCGCGGCAGCAGCCTCCTGGCCACCTCGCGGCCTTGGGCGTCGAAGGCGGCGTAGACGTCCTCGGCCGTGGTGGTGACGGCGCCCCGGATCCCGCCCGTGCGGTGGTACCCGGCCACGGTCAGCGCCCCGTCCTCCCGCTGCTGCCAGAGGGCGCGCAGCGCGTGGGCCAGGAGCGGCAACGGCTCCGCCGCACACGCACCGCTGCCGCGCAGGGGCTCGGGCTCAATGCGGCCGATCTCGCGCGCACCTGCACCGGGTACGGCGGAGCCGCCTGCGGACGGCGGTTCGGCCGGGGCGGCCGCGCCGTCCCGGTGGAGGCCGAGGTCGCGGAGCAGCAGTTCGACCAGCCCCGGCTCCAGGCGGAGTCCGGCCGCGGCGGCGGGCTGGACGATGGCGGCGCGCAGCTGGGTCTCGCTCATGGGCGGCAGGGCGAGCTGGCCCCCGCGCAGGGCCGCGACGAGCTCCGGATAGGCCAGCAGGTGGCCGTAGTAGTCGGCCCGCACACCCAGCACCACCAGCGCCCGGCCGGAGGCGGCCAGGTCGCTGAGGGTGCGGACGAACTGCTCACGTTCCCCGCCTGCGGGGCAGAGCGTGAACGTCTCCTCGAACTGGTCGGCCACCAGCACCGCCTTCGGGGCCCGGAGGCCGGCGAGGATGCCGGTGAGCCGCTCCATGGGCCGGGCGGTCGGGGTGAACAGGGTCACCGGCCACTCGCTGGACCCGGCCCTGGGCAGCGCGCCGCGGGCCAGCGCGGGGAGCAGTCCGGCGCCGAGCAGCGAGGACTTGCCCGCTCCCGACGGCGCCACCACGATCAGGGGGCCGCCGCCGTCCATCCGGGAGGCGAGCCGCATGGTGAGCTCGGCGGTGGCCTCGTCCCGGCCGAAGTACCACTGGGCGCTGCCCGGCCCGAACGCGTCCAGGCCCGGGTAGGGGCACTCGCCTCCGGCGGGCTTGGCCGGCGCCAGCCGTACCAGGGCGCCGTCGGCGCCGAGCGCGCGGTCGCAGGCGTGCGCGAGCTCGGGCGTGGGCCGTTTGTCACTGTTCTCGATCTTGCTCAGGTAGCCCTTGCTGTAGTGCACGAGCTCGGCGAGCCTGGCCAGGGAGATGCCGCGAAGGGTGCGCCACTTGCGAAGCTCGCCACCGAACGCCGGACGTTGCCCATCCATTGCACTGATCGTAGTCAGGTCGTTACGCAGAGACAGGGGAATCGGTGACGTCTTGACGTAAGTGATTGCTTGCACAACGCTGGGAAAGCATGACGGCGACATCCGGCATCGATCTGTCGCAGATACCGTTCTGGGCCCTACCGCAGGCCGAGCGCATGGCGGCCTTCCGCCGGCTGCGCGAGCTGGAGCGGCCCGTGTTCGTCAGGGAGAACCGCGTCCCCTTCATCGGCGGCGGGCCCGGGTACTACGCGCTGGTACGGCACGCCGACGTCACCGAGGCCAGCAGGAACGCGGGCGCGTTCAGCAGTGAGCCGTGCGCCAACAGCATCCCCGACATGCCCCGCTGGCTCGCGGTGTACTTCGGCTCCATGATCAACATGGATGACCCGAGACACGCGCGGTTACGCAGGATCGTCTCCCGCGCGTTCACCCCGCGCATCCTGGCCAAGATGGAGGAGGACCTGGCGCGCGCCGCCGCCGAGATCGTGGACGAGGCGATCAAGGAGGGTCCCGGCGACTTCGTCGAGCAGATCGCCGCCAGACTCCCCGTGCGCGTCATCTGCGACATGATGGGGATCCCGCCGGCATTTCATGCCATGGTGCTGCGGCGGACCAACATCATCCTCGGCAACACCGACGCCGAGTACACCGGCATCGAGCCCGACTTCAAACGCCTGAACGTGGCCCGCGGCCTCCTCAAGCTCCTGCACGCCGGCCGCAGCCTGAACCGCCTGGCCGCCCGCCTCGGCGACCAGCGCCGCAGGGAGCCCACGGGCGACCTGGTCAGCCTCCTGGTCAACGGGGACGAACGCCTCACCCCGCAGGAACTCGGCTCGTTCTTCATCCTCCTCGTCGTGGCCGGCAGCGAGACCACCCGCAACGCCATCGCCTACGGGCTGAAGCTCTTCACCGACCATCCCGGGCAGCGCGAGCACCTCCTGGCCGACTTCGACGGCCGCATCGCCAAGGCGTGCGACGAGATCGTCCGCTATTCCACCCCGGTCATCCAGTTCCGCCGCACGCTCGCCGGTGACCACGAACTGAACGGCGTGCCGTACAAGAAGGGCGACAAAGTCCTGCTCTTCTACAACTCCGCCAACAGGGACGAGGCCGTCTTCACCGACCCCGACGCCTTCGACATCACGCGCGACCCCAACCCGCACGTCGGCTTCGGCGGCCCCGGACCGCACTACTGCCTCGGCGCGCACCTGGCCAAGAGGGAGATGACCGTGATGTTCCGCGAGTTGTTCACCCGGCTCCCGGCCATCAGGGCAGAGGGGGAGCCGGACTTCCTGCTGTCGAACTTCATCAACGGGATCAAGCACCTGCGCTACTCGGTATGACGGTCGGACGCGCTCCTGCGGACTGATCGACGCTCGGAGCGCCGGCCGGCCCGCAGCAGCCCGGTGGCCGGGCAGCGTCGCCGAGCGGCGGAAGGTGCGTCGCCGGCCAGCTCGCGAGCGAGGATTCTCACCAGTTCATAGGGGCGATAGCGGTTGTCCGCGCAGGGCTCCACCAGGTGGGCGTCGAGCAGCCGCTCAAGGACCTGGTCCGCTTCGTTCTGCGAGACGCCCAGCAGGGCCGCCACCACGGCGGTGTCGAGCTGCCGCATGGGCGTCAGGCTGACCAGGGACAGGACATGCGCGGCGGCCTGAGCGCGGGGGTCCCCGCTGTGCCGGAGGGCGATGAAGCTCAGCTCCATGCTCCTGCTCAACGAGACCTCGCCGGTCGCCAGCTCACCGAGCCGCCGCCGCTCGTCGGCCAGCCGATCTGCCAGCCTCTGCACGGGCCAGTCCGGGTGGGAGTTGAGCCGCGACGCGGCGATGGACAATGCGAGCGGCAGGTGCTCGCAGAACCCGGCCAGCCGGGCGGTGGCCGGCGGGTGCGCCGCCGCGCGGCCCTCGCCGATGAGGGCGGCCAGCATCGCATAGGAGGTGCCGGCGCCCAGAGGACGGAGCGCGAGGCCGGCGGCTCCGGGGACGGCCGGCAGCCGGTTACGGCTGGTGATCAGCACTCCGCTGGAGGAGCGGCCGGGCAGCAACGGCCGCACGTGAGCCGCGTTCACGGCGTTGTCCAGCAGGATCAGGACCTTGCGGTCGGCCGTCAAAGAACGAAACAGGCTCGAGGCCTCTTCCTCGTCATCGGGCACCTGCACGCCGGGCACGCCCAGCGATCGCAGGAAACGGCCCAGGACCTTGAGGGGACGCTGGGGCTCCATGCCGGGTGTCGAGCCACCGAGGTCCGCATACAGTTGCCCGTCCGGGAACGATGCGGCGACGGTGTTCGCCGCCCGTACGGCCAGCGCCGACTTGCCGGCGCCGGGCGGGCCGTGGACGACCGCCATCGGCCCCGGGCCGTCCGGGCGGCCGGCCGTGAACCATTCACGCAGCGTGGCGAGCTCGTGGCCGCGTCCGACGAAGGCCGGCACGTCCGGGGGCAACTGCCGAGGCGTGGCCGGGATGCCGGACCTCCGGGACGTGGCGGTGCGCGTGCGCGGGCTGAGCGCCGGATCCGCCCGAAGGATCTGGGCCTGTAAGGTGCTCAGCGATGCGCTCGGCTCCATGCCGAGGTCCTCGACCGACCGCGCTCGCAGCCGCTGGAAGGCGGCGAGGGCGTCGGCCTGCCGTCCGGCACGATAGAGCGCGAGCATGAGCTGCGACCAGAGCCGCTCGCGCAGCGGGTGCCGCTCAGCCCATCTCTCCAGCTCGCCGATCGTCTCCGCATGGTGCCCGAGCGTCAGGCGGACGTCGAAGAGTTGCTCCACCGCCAGCAGTCGGCGCTCGTGCAGATGCTTCGCCGCCGTCGCGAGCGCGCCGTCCTCCTGCGCGGTGTCCTGATAGGCGCGCCCTCGCCAGAGGTTCAACGCATGCTCGAAATGCTTGGCGGCGAGCTGCGGATTCTCCCGTCGCCGGGCTTCGGCGCCATCGGTGACCAGCCGGTCGAAGAGCACGGTGTCCAAGTGGTCCGGCGGAATGTCGATCAGGTAGCCGTGCGACCGCGTCCTGACGGGAGGCTGCGCCGGGTCGCCCGCCGAGAGCAGCTTGCGAAGCGTGCATACATACGTTCGCAGGTTCAGGAGCGCCGAGTCGGGCGGATCGGCTCCCCAGAGTTCGTGCGCCAGCGAGTCCACCGAGACGGGATTGTTGGGGCTGGTCAGCAAGAGGGCGAGCAACTGCCGCACCTTCCGGCGGCCGATCCGCACCTCTTTTCCTTCGGACGAGACCACCTGCAAAGACCCCAGCAGCCGAAACCGCATCCCCTTGACCCCGCTCATGACGTCACCTGCGTGCACCCTTGGAATCGGTCGCCCTTCTGAAACGTGCTCCCCACCGGAAAATAACCAAATATCCTTTCGATGATGGGAATTCAGGCGCGGGCCACGTTACGCGACTTTGTCTCCCAAGGCATGATCATCTCACTTCTACCCTCTCACCGGCTGTCCGCTTTGACAAGCGGATACGGCAGTGTATGCGGCGTGAATCTCACGTGTATGCGGGCCGGTCCGATACCGCGTAGCGTCGCCGCTGGATCGTTTCCCGAAGGAGGTGGAATATGGTCGGTTTCCTGGAGTCGATGGGCGAGCGGCTGGTTCGTCTCGTCGCCCCGTCCGTCACCGCCGACGCCATGGGGTGCACGGACTGGCAATACGATAAGTGCGTCGGCGGCTGCTTCATCCCTTGGCAGAATAAGATCAGATACGTCATGTACTGCGATGGGGAAATCTTCGGCCGGCACAAGTTCGGCGCCTGCGGCGGTTGTGCGGACAGTCCCCACTAATCCACTCCGGGTAAACCCCGGATAGAGATCAGAGCTGCTTTCCCGGCCGGCCGGAGCGCGGCCGGGAAAGCAGCCTGCCCATGGCGGAGGCGGGCCAGAGTGGAATATCTGCTGATCGGCATCCGATGGCTCTTCGGTGTCGTTTTCCTCATGTCCTTCCTGAGTAAGGTCGCCGGCCGGGAGGCGTTCAGGGCGTTCAGGGCGTTCGCGGCCTCGGTCGCCGACCTGGCCGTCGCGCGGTGGGCGGCGCCGGTGGTGATCGTCGCGGAGGCGGCGGTCGCCGTCCTTCTGGCACTGCCCTTCCGGTCCGCCCATCTGGTCGGCCTGGGTGCCGCCGCGGCGCTGCTGACGGCCTTCAGCGCGGGGATCCTGCGATCGCTCGCGCGGGGGGTCCGCGCGCCCTGCCGGTGCTTCGGCCGGTCGCGGACGCCGCTCGGCGCTTGGCACGTGGTGCGCAACTGTGTGCTGACCGCGGTGGCCGCCACCGGCGCCGTGGTGGCGCTGGGATCCGCCTCCGCGGTCGATCTCGGGGGAATGGCCGTGGCAGCGGTCGCCGGTCTCGTTCTGGGCGGGCTGGTTTCCCGGCTGGAGGCCATTGCTGATCTCTTCCGCTCCACCGACGTAGGCATCGAAGCAAGGAGGGCGCATGTCCGTTCTATCGGCGGCAGTGGTACTCGTGGGGGCGTTGGGACTGCTCAATCTGATCTTCACTCTCGGGGTGATCAAGCGGTTGCGTGAGCAGTCGGAGCTCCTCCAGGGCGCCCGCGAGTCGCCGGCTCCCGAGGTCGGCACCGAGATCGGCGACTTCACCGCGCGCACCGTGGACGGTGAACCGGTCTCCCGCGCGTCCATCGCGGAGGAGACGCTCGTCGCCTTCTTCTCCCCCGACTGCCGGCCATGCCAGGAGAAGCTTCCGCTGTTCGTCTCGCACGCGGCGACCCTTCCCGCCGGGCGCGTGGGTGCGCTCGCCGTGGTGGTGGGCTTCGACGGCGAGGAGAGCTCGTCCTTCGTGGCCCAGCTCCGTGCCGTCGCACGGGTGGTGACGGAGGGCGCCGCCGGTCCGATGGCCGCGGCTTTCGGAGTCCGCGCCTTTCCGACGATGCTGGCGGTCGCGCCGGATCACTCCGGGCGACTGGTCGTGGCGAGCGGTGATCTCGAGGTGACGCAGACCGTTCTGGCGGTGGGATGAGGCGGCCCGACGGCATGGCACCGCCTCGGGAGAAGGGCGCCGCGGGCACCGTCCGCGGGTTGGCCTCCTCCTTGTCGCTGATGGGCGGCGCCGCACCGTGGCTGCTGGCGGGCTGCGTCGTCGCCGCCGTCGCGATGGGCACGCTGCCGGTGCTCACCGCCTGGGCGACCAAGACCGTGCTCGACCTGCTGGTCGCCGGAGCGGCGTTGTCCGCGCTGGTGGGCATGGCCGCGGGGCTGGCGGGCGCGGGGCTCCTCGCCGGCGTCGTCCCCCATGCCGCGCACTACCTGCGGGCGGAGATGGACCGGTCGGTCGGGTTGGTGGCGAAGGATCGCCTGTTCGCCGCGGTGGACCGCCTCGTGGGCCTGGAACGGTTCGAGGACCCCCACTACCTGGACCGGCTGCGCATGGCGCAGCAGGCGGGCGCGTCTTCCCCTGCCATGGTGGCCGACGGCCTGCTCGGCATCGCCCGCTCGACGATCATGCTCATCGGTTTCCTGGGTTCCCTGCTCCTCCTCGCCCCCGTCATGGTCGGCCTGGTCCTGGCGGCAGGTGTCCCGATCCTGATCGGGGAGATCGCGATCGCGCGGCGGCGCGCCCGGGTGTTCTACGCGGTCGGGCCGGCCGAACGACGGGAGATCTTCTACGCGACGCTGCTGTCCAGTGCGGAGGCCGCCAAGGAGATCAGGCTCTTCGACATCGGCGGATTCCTGCGCTCGCGCATGCTGGCGGACCGGCGGGCGGCCAATGCGGCGCAGCAGGCCGTCGACCGCCGGGAGGTGTCGGTGCACGCCGGGCTGAACCTCTTGGCCGTCGTCGTCTCCGGCGCCGGGCTCCTGTGGGCGGTCCACGCGGCTCACCGGGGAACGCTCTCCGTCGGAGACGTCACCATATTCGTGGCCGCGGTCGCGGGTGTGCAGTCCGGCCTGGCCACCCTCGCCGGGGAACTGGCCAGGGCCCATCACGCGCTGCTGCTCTACGACCACTACCTCGCGGCGACCACCGCCGGTCCGGACCTGCCGCGACCGGTGGCGCCCCGGCCCCTGCCGGCGTTGCGGCGCGGCATCGAGCTTCGCGACGTCTGGTTCCGGTACTCCGACGAGCATCCCTGGATCCTGCGCGGAGTGAACCTCACTATCCCGTACGGCCAGGCCGTCGGGCTCGTGGGCGTCAACGGATGCGGCAAGTCGACCCTGGTGAAGCTGCTCTGCCGGTTCTACGACCCCACGCGAGGCGCGATCACGTGGGACGGCGTGGACCTTCGCCAAGTGGACGAGGCCCAGCTCCGGAGCCGGATCACGGCGGTCTTCCAGGACTACATGAACTACGCCATGACCGCCGCCGAGAACATCGGTCTCGGCGACCTCCCCAGTCTCGGCGACCAGGGCCTGATCGAGACCGCGGCTCGCCGGGCCCGGACACACGAGGCGCTCATGGCGCTCCCGCGCGGGTACGAGACGCTGCTGTCGCGCAGCTTCGTCATGGACGCCGAGGAGGGCGGACCCGAGTCCGGTGTGGTCCTGTCCGGCGGGCAGTGGCAGCGGCTCGCCTTGGCCCGCGCGCTCCTGCGCGTCCAGCGCGACCTGCTGATTCTCGACGAGCCTTCCGCGGGGCTGGATGCGGAGGCGGAGTATGAGATTCACCGGTCCCTCAGCCGGCACCAGGCCGGTCTGACGAGGTTGCTCATCTCCCACCGGTTGAGCGCCCTCCGGGACGCCCAGCACATCGTGGTGCTCGCGAACGGGCGCGTGTCGGAGGAAGGGGACCACGCGGCGTTGATGGCCGCCGGGGGAACCTACGCCCGGTTGTTCGGCATTCAGGCGTCCGGCTACCGCGATCCGGCGCCCAGCTCGGCGGTTCTGTAGGAGCGCGCATGTTCTATGTCCTGGGGGCGTTCGCGGCGGCCGTCGGCTTCACCGCCGGCGTTCTGCTGTGGATTCGCCGCACTCATCTGCTGGTGACGGTCAAGGGAGCCAGCATGGAGCCGGCCTTTCACGATGGGGAGCAGGTCATCGTCCGGCGCAGGCCGCCAGACGAGCTGCGCCGAGGCCAGGCCGTCGTTCTGCTCGCGCTGGAGTGGGAAGCCGGCTACGTTCCGGCCGAGGCCAGGGGAACCGCCGCACACCCGGCGCCGGAGGTGTCCACGACCTCACACGTCATCAAGCGGGTGGCGGCCGTTCCCGGGGACCCGCTGCCGCGCGAGCAGGTGCCGGTCCTCCGGCACGTCGCGGAGCCGCGCGTGCCGAGGGGCAAGGTGATCCTGCTCGGCGACAACGCGGCCGCCAGCTTCGACTCGCGCCGGCACGGCTACTTCGACATCGAGAACGTCATCGGTCCGGTGATCTGGCCGCGGCCGTCGTAGCGGGAGCGGATCAGAACGTGCACTCCATGTGCTTGATGCCGTTGATGAAGCTGGAGTGGAGCCGGTCGGGCTTGCCGGCCCGCAGGTGGGGGAGGCGGCGCAGGAGTTCGCGCAGCATGACGGTGATCTCGCGGCGGGCCAGGTGGGCGCCCAGGCAGAAGTGCGGGCCCGGGCCGCCGTAGCCGACGTGGGGGTTGGGGTCGCGGGTGATGTCGAAGGCGTAGGGGTCGGTGAAGACGCGTTCGTCGCGGTTGGCGGCCCAATAGAACAGCACGACCTTTTCCCCGGTCCGGTACATGTTGCCGTTCATCTCGTGGTCGCGGGTGACCTTGCGGCGCATGAAGTTGACCGGCGAGGCCAGGCGGACGATCTCCTCCACGGCGCCGGGCAGGCGGGCGTCGAGGTCTTCGGTCAGGAGGGCGCGCTGGTCCGGGTGGTTGGACAGCAGCCGCATGCCGTACGAGATGGCGTTGCGGGTGGTCTCGTTGCCGGCCACGACGAGGAGGATGAAGAACGAGCCGAGTTCTTGCAGGCTGAGCTGCTCGCCGTCGAGGTTGGCGTTGACCAGGGCCGAGGTGAGGTCGGTCGTGGGGTTCTCCCTGCGGTGGGCGGCTAAGTCCTGGACGAGGTGCTGCAGGTCCATGCCCGCGGTCAGGAGGCGCTCGGCGATCTTGGTGACGTCGCCGCCGGTGTACTCGGGGTCGAAGCCGCCGAGGATGAGGTTGGAGCGCTCGAAGATGTAGCCGTAGTCCTTCTCCGGGATGCCCATCATGTCGCAGATGATCTTCAGGGGCAGGCGGGCGGCGACCTCGGTGACGAAGTCGCAGCCGGGACCGGTGGCCACCAGGTCGTCGACGATGCTCGCCGCGGCCGCGTCCACGTCGGCCTCGAACTGCTTGATCATCTTGGGCGTGAAGGCGCGGGAGACGATCCGGCGCAGCCGGGCGTGGCGGGGGTCGTCCATGTTGATCATCGAGCCGAAGTACTCGGCGAACTCCGCGGGCATGTCCGGGATGTTCGTGGCGCCGCCCTGGCCGGAGCTGAACACCTCCGGGTTGCGGCTGGCCTCCAGGATGTCGGCGTGCCGGACGAGGGCGTGGTAGCCGGGGCCCTTCGGCGCGAAGCTGACGTCCATCTCCTCGAAGAAGGCCGGGGTGTCGAGAGCGCGCAGCCGGTCGAAGGCCGCCTCCCGCTCGGCCATGGGCTTGGCCCAGAACCCCTGATCCGACAGGTCGAAGTCAAGTGCGCTCATGGCCCCATGATTCGAGAAAGTGGCTACTTACGTCAATAGTGCGGACGTACACCGTACGTGCACCTGGGAAATTCGGTGGAGTCCGGCCGGGCGGGCCGATAGCCTCGCGCCGTGACCTTCTTCTTCCTGCGTTAGCGAACCGCCGGCGGGCACGCGGCCCGTGACCCACCGCCGGCGATGCGGGACGGCTCGACGCCCTCCCGAGTCGCGACGTGGGAGAAGGACACGTAGGTGCGATCCTCGCAACCTGCGGTGGGCCGCTGTGCGCCGCCCACCGTGCACACTCTCACCGTGGCCAGGTCGGTGCGCGGCATCGAACACCTGGTGGCCGCGGAGATCCGGCAAGCCCGCCTGGGCAGGGTCGTCGAGGTGCGGCATCGGGAGGTGTGGTTCGAACCGCGCCGCCCCGGGCTGCTCGGGCTGCGCCTGGCCGACGACGTGCTGCTCGTCGGCGCGGTCGTGGACGGCATCGGCCCCGGCCGCAGCTCGCTGCGCCGCCTGGCGTCGGCCGCGTCGGCCATCGACACGGCCCGCCTGACCACCCTGGCCGCCCATCTCGGCCCGCCGCCCGGCGCCGCCCCCTGCGCCACGCCGGACCCCGGCCGGGGCGTCGACGTGTCGGCCTCGTTCCTGGGGCGGCGTGGTTACACCCGCTTCGACGTCGAGGACGCCGTCGGGCCCGGGCTCGGCCGGCCGTACCACTCGCGCAGGGACGGGCGGAAGCCGCCGGCGGGCACGACGTCCTGGCGGGTGACCGTCGAAGGCGAGCGGGCCGTCATCGCCCTGCGGGCCGGCGCCCGGCCGCTGCACCGCCGTCCCTACAAGGTGCGGTCGGTGCCGGGCACGCTGCACCCGCCACTGGCCGCCGCGATGGTTCACCTGGCCGAGCCCAAGGGTCTGGTGGTGGACCCGTGCTGCGGCGCGGGCACCACGCTGATCGAGGCCGCCGCGCACACTCCCGGGGTGCGCGCGCTCGGGTTCGACCACGCGTCCCAGGCGGTCGCGGCGGCCGCGGCCAACGGGCCGGACCTGGCCTGGTCGGTGGCGGACGCGGGGCGCATCCCGCTGCCCGCGGGGAGCGTGGACCGCGTGCTGGTCAACCCGCCCTGGCAGCGTCAGGTACGGCTGGCCGGCGAGGGGCACCGGCTCTGGCGGGAGCTGCGCCGGGTGCTGGCCGGCGACGGCAGGGTGGTGGCGCTGGTGCCGGAGGTGCCGCGCGGCTGGGCCGTACAGGAAAGGCTGGAAATTTCGCTGTTTGGGCGGCATCCAGTCCTTGTCATGATGAGTCCGGACAAAAGTTGATCACCCTTTTTGGTGGGCCGGCGACAGCGGGGCACGGGCTCGGGGCTGGCAGCGTGGAGTCATGGGCGAGGTTGTCATCACCGGGCTCGGCGCGCTCACGCCGCTGGGCGCCGACGTGGCCACGACGTGGTCGGGGCTGCTGGAGGGGCGATCGGGGGTGAGGGCCCTGCGCGAGCTGTGGGCCGGGCAGCTTCCCGCGCGCATCGCCGGGCGGCTGAGCGTGGACCCGGCCGCGCTGCTGGGGCGGCCCATGGCCCGCCGGATGGACCGCTGCGAGCAGGTCGCCGTTCTGGCCGCGCGCCAGGCGTGGGCGGACGCCGGGCGGCCCGAGGTGGAACCCGAACGGCTGGCGGTCGTGATCGGCACCGGGCTCGGCGGCGTCACGACCCTGCTCGACCAGGACGACGTGCTGGAGAAGTCGGGCGTGCGCCGCGTCTCGCCGCACACGCTGCCGATGCTCATGCCGAACGGCCCGGCCGCCTGGGTGAGCATCGACCTGGGCGCGAAGGCGGGGGCCCACGCGCCGGCGAGCGGGTTCGCCGCGGGGGCCGAGGCGATCGCTCTGGGGGCCGACCTGATCCGGCTGGGCCGGGCGGACGTGGTGGTCGCGGGCGGCGCCGAGGCGTGTGTGCACCCGCTCACTATGGCCGCGTTCGCCCAGGCCAAGGCCCTGTCCACGCGCAACGACCAGCCCGAGACGGCCTGCCGGCCGTTCGGCGCGGACCGCGACGGGTTCGTACTGGGCGAGGGCGCGGCGGCGGTGGTGCTGGAACGCGCGGATTTCCGCGATCTCCGGGGTACGGCGAAGGCCGGGCTGGCCGGGCACGGGATCAGCGCCAACGCGGAACACGTCACCGCCTCCCAGCGCGACGGCCAGATGCGGGCGATGCGGGCGGCCCTGCGGGAGGCGGGGCTCACGGGCCGAGACATCGCGCACGTCCAGGCGCACGCCACCGCGACCCCGGAGGGAGACGTGGTGGAGGCGGCCGCGATCGCCGGGGCGGTGGGCGTCCATCCGGCGGTGACCGCGATCAAGTCGATGACCGGTCATCTGTGCGGCGCCGCCGGGGCCCTGGGGACCGTCGCCGCGGTGCTGGCGATGCGGGACGGGCTGATTCCCGCCACCCGCAACCTCGACCGGCTCGATCCCCGCGTCGAGCTCGATGTGGTCGCCTCGGCGCCGCGCCGCTGGCGGCCGGGTGCGGCGCTGGTGAACGCGTTCGGGTTCGGCGGGCACAACGTGTGCCTGGCGCTCACCCCAGCCAGTCGAGGATCCGCGCGTTGACCTCCTGCGGACGTTCCAGGTGCAGGAAGTGGCCGGCGCCCTCGACGATCTCGGCCCGCGAGCCCTCGGGCAGCAGCTCCGCCACGTCGGTCACCAGGTCGGCGCTCAGGCAGCCGTCCTGCGCGCCGTGCAGGTAGAGGACCGGGCGCACCGGGCCCTCGCTCGCGGCGGCCTGCTCGGCGGTGAAGCGGCCGGAGGGCGGGGTGGTCCCCAGGATGCTCTTGTAGTAGCCGATGGCGGCGGCGAGGTTCGCCGGGTTGCCGAGGCTCTGCTTGAGGAAGGCCAGCTCCTCGGTGGCGTCGTAGCCGGGTGACCAGTCCTGCCAGAGCCGCTCGAGGAAGTCCGGCGCGGCGGCGGCGCTCTCGGCCAGCGGGGTCTGGAAGAGGAAGATGTAGAAGGACCGCTTGAGCTGGTCGTAGGAGAGGAACCGGCCGCGGCCCAGCCACTTGTTCGGGGGCACGGACATCGCCACGGACCTGCGGAAGCGCTCGGTGGTCCCGTACACGGGATAGGTGCCCCAGTCGTGGCCGATGACGACGGCGTTCTCGTCGCCGCCCAGTTCCTCGTGCAGGGCGTTGACGTCGGCGACGAGCGCGCCGACCTCGAAGCTGTCGGGGATCTCGGTGGGGGCGTAGCCGCGCATGAAGGGGGCGACCGCCCGGTAGCCGCGCTCGGCCAGGGCGGGCATCAGGTGGCGCCAGGTGTGCGCGGTGTCGGGAAAACCGTGCAGGCACAGCGCCAGCGGGCCGTCGCCGAGCGCGAGGTAAGCGAACTCCACGCCGTTGGCGTGGATCGTCCTGATCTCCATGCGCGGAAACCTAGTGGCCTTCCGCCAGTCCGTCTATCGGCCGTCAAACGGATATATAGCCCAGACCATGATGATTGGGACTGTGAGGGAGCAGAACGACGAGGCGGACGGCGTGCTCGACGCCGTCGAGGCGGATTTGCACGCGCTGGTCACCCGGCTGAGCGGGCTTGCCGGTGCGCGGGGGCGCGAAGTCGTCCAGGCCGGGCTCGACGCCGTCGGCGCGCTCCGGCAGATCGCCGAGGCCGACGGGCCGGGTTCGGCCGCCTACGGGATCACCGCCGAGGCGCTGGCCAGGGCGGCGTGGAACCGCGCGGGCGCCACGCCGGACACCAGGCGGGACACCATGCGGGACAAGGTGCTCGGCCAGGCGCGGCTGGACGTCGCGTACGCGTTGTCGCGCCTGGCCAGGGCCGCCCGGGCGCCGCGGGGGCAGCGGGTGCCCCTGGCCAGGCCGTACGCCTATTGGAAAGAGTACCGAGCACACGGGGGAGCAGCGTGATCACCATCAAGGTCGTGGCACTGGCGGCGGGGGCGGCCACCATCGGTCTCATCGCCCTGACCGGCTACCTCGCCGACCGGAACACCGGTCTGGCGCTGGAGCAGATGGAGATCGACCTCAGCGACTGCGCCTGAGCCGTCAGGCCGGCTCGGTGATCTTGAGCTGCTTGACGACCGTGTTGATGTCGGGCAGCAACTGCTTGGCCTCGTCCGGCACGGACATGTAGACGATCGAGGGCAGCTCGTTGGCCGTGTTGACGGCCGCCGCGACGATCGTGGCCTTGCCGGTGGGCGAGGTCAGCTCGTAGGCGATCACGCGCCCGGCGGTCGAGCCGCCGATCTTGAGCGGCTGCTGGGCGATCTTCCTGACCTTGTTGCCGGCCGGGAAGAACCGCTTGCGGGCGTTCAGCACAACCTGCTTGATCACCGGCTCCAGGTCGTCCTTGGAGGTGAACGAGGACGCCAGGTTCTGGGGGAGCGGGCCCGTCAGCAGGTTGGCGTAGGTGTTGACGCCGACCTTGACGTACTGGCGGGTGTCGTAGCCGTACGTCGTCTTGACGATGGGGCGCTGGTCCAGGAGCCAGGTGCCGCCCAGGCGCGGGACCGAGATGCCGGCCCCCGGGTCGGGGAGCACGCCGAGGACCGGGGCGGCCCTGCCCGGGTACCGCTTCAGGGGGCCGATCGAGTTCGACGGCTTGCTCGTGGACGGCTTGGCGCTGCCGGACGGCTTGGTGGCGGGCGGCGGATCGGCCTGCGGGGGCTGACTGGCCAGCGGGCCGGCCACGAACGCCCACACCAGCGCGATCACCAAGGCCACGGCCACGGAGGCGGCCAGCGCGAACAGCCACACCGGCTTGCCGCGCTCGGCGCGGGGGCGCTTCTCGTCGAGGTCGCCCATCTCCTGGTAGTCGTCGCCGAAGACGGTGTTCCAGAGCTCCTGCTGGCGCTCGGGCGGCGGGGTGCGCGAGCCGCTGATCTGGCCGGCGGTCACGAAGGGCCGGTCGGGGTCGGACGGGTCGCGGCTCAGGTTCGCGCCCGGGCGGTCCTGCGGCGGGGACTGAGGAGACTGCGGGGGAGTTTGCTGGGGCGGCGCCGCCGGGGTCGGGTACGCCTCGTTGTAGGTGATCGTGCGGTCCATCGGGTCACCCGCGGGACGGGCGTCCTGGGCCTGCGGCTCGGGCTGCGGCGGGGCCGGCGGCCACGGGTCCTGCTGCGGAGGACCGGCCGGCGGCCAGGGGGCCGGGCTGGACAGGTTCGCCCAGCCGGTCTCGGCGGGCGGGGGCGTCTCCGGCCACACCTGCTGGCCGGGGCTCTCCTTGGCCGGCCTCGGGGTCTCCGGCCAGGCGCTCTGCGTGGCGGAGGCGTCGGACCAGGCGGGCAGCGGGTCACGCGGTGGCTCTGCGCCCAGCGGCCTGCGCGTGTCCAGGGGGTCGGCGGCCCGGGAGCCGCGCGGGCCGGGCGCGTGGGAGCCGTGGGGGCCGGGTGCGTGGCCGCCGCGCGGGTCCAGGGGGTCGGTCCCCTGGGATCCGCGCGGGTCCAGGGGGTCGGCGCCGTGGGTGGCGCGGGTGTCCAGAGGGTCTGCCGCGCGGCCGCCGCGCTGCTCGGGTCCGGGCGGTTCCGGCCAGCCGGGCTGGGGTGGCGCACTCGCGTCCGGCCAGCCGGGCTGCGACGGTGAACCGGCCTCCGGCCAGGAGGTGGGCACCTCGTCGCGTGCCTCCGGCCAGGACGTGGGCACCTCGGGCCAGGATGGCGGCAAGTGTGGTGCTCCGGAATTCTCCGTTGCCATTGCTGCCGTACCTCCCGAGGTTATGTCCGAATTAGACGCATCCGGCATGATCTCATGTGGCCCGTGGGGTTCCGCAGGGAAACGTGCGAAGCCATGCGGATCCGTCGGCGGATCCTGCATCGGCAGGTCAGCCGCTGATCGTTCGGGCTTGGCGGGGTTGGCCACGGCGACGAGGGTAATCTAATAGGACATATGAGGTCACAACGGATAGATCTCAACGCGGTCTCATGAGACCGGGAGGGCCCATTCTGCCGGTCAACCCACGCGTAGTCCCGGCATTCTTCCGAAGAGGTGCGCTAGGCTTGACCTATGCGTTCCGCGACCCTGCTTCTTAGCGGGCCGCGACGGCCCTGAGATCTCGCCGTCGCGGCAGCCCCTCGTTGTGACACGAGGGGTTTTCTTATGGGGTCAGAATCAAACCAGAAGGACAACGCCGTGAGTGAGTACGACCCGCAGGCGCTGCAGGCCAAGTGGTTGCAGCGATGGGAGGAGCAAGACCCGTTCCGGGCCAGCGAGGACGCCGCCGACCCCCGCGAGCGCCGCTACATGCTCGACATGTTCCCGTACCCTTCGGGCGACCTGCACATGGGTCACGGTGAGGTGTTCGCCATCGGCGACGTCGTCGCCCGCTACTGGTTCCAGAAGGGCTACAACGTCCTGCACCCCATCGGCTGGGACTCCTTCGGCCTGCCCGCCGAGAACGCCGCGATCAAGCGCAACGCCCACCCGGCCGAGTGGACCTACGCCAACATCGACGTCCAGGCCAACTCCTTCAAGCGCTACGCGATCTCCTTCGACTGGTCGCGCCGCCTGCACACCAGCGACCCCGAGTACTACCGCTGGAACCAATGGCTGTTCAACCGCTTCTTCGAGCGCGGCCTGGCCTACCGCAAGGGCGGACTGGTCAACTGGTGCCCCAACGACCAGACCGTGCTGGCCAACGAGCAGGTCGTGGCCGGGCGGTGCGAGCGCTGCGGGGCCGAGGTGGTCCGCCGCGAGCTGACGCAGTGGTATTTCAAGATCACTGACTACGCGCAGCGCCTGCTGGACGACATGAGCCAGCTGCAGGGCGGCTGGCCGGAGCGCGTGCTGAGCATGCAGCGCAACTGGATCGGCCGCTCCGAGGGCGCCGACGTGGCGTTCGAGATCGAGGGCCGCGAGGAGCCGGTCCACGTCTTCACCACGCGGCCCGACACCCTGTTCGGGTCCACCTTCTTCGTGGTCGCCGTGGACGCCGCACTGGCCAACGAGATCGTCACCGACGAGCACCGGCCCGCCTTCGAGGCATACCGCGCCGAGGTGGCCAAGCTGAGCGACATCGAGCGCCTGTCCACCGACAAGGACAAGTCCGGCGTCTTCCTGGGCCGCTACGCGATCAACCCGGTCAACGGCGAGCGGATCCCGGTCTGGGCGGCCGACTACGTGCTGGCCGACTACGGCCACGGCGCCATCATGGCGGTGCCCGCCCACGACCAGCGCGACCTGGACTTCGCCAGGAAGTTCGGCCTGCCGGTGCGGGTCGTCGTGCACACCGGCCTGGCCGACCCCGGCGAGAGCGGCGAGGCGACGCCGGGCGAGGGCAAGCTGGTCAACTCGGGCCCGCTGGACGGCCTGTCCAAGGCCGAGGCGATCGCCAAGATCATCGGGATCCTGGAGGCCGGCGGCCGGGGCAAGGGCACGATCAACTTCCGGCTGCGCGACTGGCTGCTGTCCCGCCAGCGTTTCTGGGGCACGCCGATCCCGATCATCCACTGCGCCGACTGCGGCGAGGTCCCGGTCCCCGACGACCAGCTGCCGGTCACGCTGCCCGACCTGCGCGGCGAGGCCCTGGCGCCCAAGGGCATCTCCCCGCTGGCCGGGGCGACCGAGTGGGTCAACGTGTCCTGTCCCAAGTGCGGCGGCGCCGCCAAGCGCGACACCGACACGATGGACACCTTCGTCGACTCCGCCTGGTACTTCCTGCGCTACGTCGACCCCCACTACACCGACGGCCCGTTCGACGTGGAGAAGGTCCGCGAGTGGGGCCCGATCGACATGTACGTCGGCGGCGTCGAGCACGCGGTGCTGCACCTGCTGTACTCCCGCTTCTTCGTCAAGGTCCTGCACGACATGGGCATGGTCGACTTCACCGAGCCGTTCATGCGCCAGCTGGGCCAGGGCCAGGTGATCAACGGCGGCAAGGCCATGTCGAAGTCCCTGGGCAACGGCGTGGACCTGGGCAAGCAGATCGACGACTTCGGAGTCGACGCGGTCCGGCTGACCATGCTGTTCGCCAGCCCGCCCGAGGACGACATCGACTGGGCCGACGTCTCGCCGCAGGCCTCGCAGAAGTTCCTGGCCCGCGCCTTCCGCGTGATAGACGAGGTCGCCAGTGACCTGGGCGCCGACGTCGCCGCGGGTGACCTCGAACTGCGCAGGGTCACCCACAAGACCATCGACGAGGTCACCAAGCTGATCGAGTCCTACCGGTTCAACGTGGCGATCGCGCGCATGATGGAGCTGACCTCGGCGGCCCGCAAGGCGATCGACTCGGGTCCCGGCGCCGCCGACCCGGCGGTGCGCGAGGCGGCCGAGTCGCTGGCGGTCATGCTGTCGCTGATCGCCCCTTACACCGCGGAGGAGGGCTGGGAGCGCCTGGGCCACACGGGCGGCTCGGTCGCGCTGGCCGGCTGGCCGGTGGCCGACCCGGCGCTGCTGGTGGAGGACTCGGTGACCTGCGTCGTGCAGGTGGCCGGCAAGGTCCGCGACCGGCTGGAGGTGGCTCCGACGATCTCCGAGGACGAGCTGAGGACTCTGGCCCTGGCCTCGGAGAAGGTGCAGGGGTTCCTGTCGGGTGAGCCGCGCAAGGTGATCGTCCGCGCGCCGAAGCTGGTCAACATCGTTCCGTGAGGCCACGCCCGCGTCCCGCCGACGTGGGCGTGCCGCCCCTCCAGAAGGTACGGCGAAGCCACCCCCACACCACCCGCCGACCCGGGCGGGCGCCGATCGTGGGGGTCGCTTCTCACGTCGGACCCATGGCCCGCCGTCACGGCCCTTCGTCAGCCAGGGCCGCGGCCCTCTGCCGCAGGAACGCCTTCTCGGCCTGGTTGCCCGTCAGCGCGATCGCCCGTTCGTAGGCCAGGACCGCCTCCCCAGGGCGGCTCAGGCGGCGCAGCAGGTCGGCCCGGACCGCGTGGAAGACGTGGTATCCCTCCAGGTCGAGCGCGTCCACGAGAGCCAGAGCCGGAGCGGCCCCGGAGACTTCGGCCACCGCCACGGCCCGGTTGAGGGCCACGACCGGGGTGGGCGTCATCGCCAGCAGCCGGTCATACAGGGCCAGGATCTGTCCCCAGTCGGTGGGCGGCGGGTCGCTGTGCACCGCGTTGATCGCCGCCTGGATCTGGTAGGGCCCGGGCTGCCCGCGGCGCAGGCAGCGCCGTACCAGATCGCGTCCTTCTGCCATGAGGGCCTGATCCCATGACGTGCGGTCCTGTGCCGTGAGCGGGACCAGCTCGCCCGAGGCCCCCGTGCGGCCCGGGCGGCGGGACTCGATCAGCAGCATGAGCGCCAGCAATCCGGTGACCTCGGGCTCGTCCGGCATGAGGCCGGCCAGCACGCGCCCGAGCCGGATGGCTTCCGCGCACAGGTCCTGGCGGGTCAGGTGGTCGCCGGCCCCGGCGGTGTAGCCCTCGTTGAAGACGAGGTAGATCACGGCCAGGACCGAGCGCAGGCGGGCGGGCAGGTCGGCCGGGCGCGGCACCCGGTAGGGGATGCGCGCGTCCCGGATCTTGCCCTTGGCGCGGACCAGGCGCTGGGCCATGGTCGGCTCGGGCACCAGGAACGCGCGGGCGATCTCGGCGGTGGTGAGGCCGCCGAGCAGGCGCAGGGTGAGCGCGACCTGGGCGTTCCTGGCCAGCGCCGGGTGGCAGCAGGTGAAGATGAGGCGTAGCCGTTCGTCGCGCACGGGTCCCTCCTCGGCGGGCTCCTGGCCGGAGGCGTGCAGGAGCGCGGCCTGCGCGTGCCGGTCCTGGCGGGAGGACTCCCTGCGCAGCCGGTCGACGGCCCGGTTGCGGGCGGTGGTGATGATCCAGCCGGCCGGGCTGGGCGGCAGGCCGTCCTCTGGCCAGCGGCGCAGCGCGGTCGCGAAGGCGTCCTGGACCGCCTCTTCCGCGACGTCGATGTCGCCGAAGGCGCGCACCAGGACCGCGACCGCGCGGCCGTACTCCTCGCGGAAGACGCGTTCGACCTGGTCAGTCACCGTGGATCGGGCGGACCTCGATGGGCAGTCCGGTCGCCTCGGCCAGCTTGCCGGCCCATTCCAGGGCGTCGTCGAGGTCGTCGGCGCGGATGACGGTGAAGCCGCCCAGGTGTTCCTTGCCCTCGGTGAAGGGGCCGTCGGTCATGAGCAGGTCCCCGTCCCCGGCGCGGACGACGGTCGCGGTGGAGGCGGGGTGCAGCGGGGCCGCGAACACCCACTTCCCGGCGGCCTTGATCTGGTCGTCCCAGGCGAAGACGCGGGGCATGACCTCGTCGAGCAGTTCCTTCGGCGGCTCGCCGTCGGGCTGGTAGATCGCGAGCAGGTAGTTCACGTCACTGTCCTTTCCCTCGGATATCTCTTACACGAACGAGGCCGCCCGGATTCGACAGCCCGTTGACCTCAAGTCGAGTTGAGGTTGCACAGTGGAGCGCATGGTGAAGATCGGAGTCGGCCTCCCGGCCATGGACGAGATCGTGAAGCTCGGCCCCAACGGCGTCGCCCAGGCGGCCCGGCTGGCGGAGGCGGTGGGCGTGCACTCCGTGGGCGCGGCCGACGTCCTGATCGGCGACGGCACGACGGCGCTGGAGAGCGTGGTCACCCTGGCGACGGCGGCCGCGGTCACGGAGCGGGTGCGCCTGGACTTCGGGGCGCTGTCCGCGCCCACGCGCCCGGCGGCGATGCTGGCGGCTCAGGTGCAGACGCTGCAGTACCTGTCGCAGGGCAGGGTACGGCTGGGCCTCGGCATCGGCGGCTTTCCCGGCTCGCCGTTCTGGACGGCGGTCGGCGCGGCCGGCAACCGCGGCAGGGCGGCGGACGAGACGCTGGCGGTGGTGCGCGGCCTGATCGCGGGCGAGCCCACGGTGGTCAACGGCGCGGAGGTCACCCTCGCCCCGGGCGTGCAGGCACCCCCGATCCTGGTCGGCGCCGGCCCGAGTGAGGCCGGGCTGCGCCGCGTGGCCCGCCACGCCGACGGCTGGGTGCCTTCGGGGATGACGCCCGCCCAGCTCAAGGCGGCGCTGGCCAGGCTGCGGGAGTTCGCCGAGGAGTACGGCAGGCCGATGCCGTTCGTCCACCTGGGGGCGCACGCGGTGCTGGGGGACGACCACGCCGCCAGGGAGGCCATGGAGTCCATGCTGGCCCAGTTCTTCCGGCTGTCTCCGGAGGAGGTCCGCCAGGCGACGGTCAGCGGCTCACCGGCCGAGGCGGCCGAGCGGGTCCACGCCTTCGCCGAGGCGGGCGCGGACGAGGTCGGCTTCGGCCTCGACGGCAGCGACTTCCTGCACCAGATCGAACTGATCGGGGCCGTCACCGACCAGCTGACCCGGAGTTGAGCGGCCCGCCCGCCTCCATCGCCGCCGTGCCGTCGCGCTCCTCACCGTCGGCCGTGAGGAGTTGCGTACGGCCATGGCCTCCCTCCGGCACGGGACGCGGGTACGTGTCGCCGACCGGCTGCCGATCGAGCTGATCACGGCTCATGGACCTGGCCGCGTCCGCACCCGCGTCCAGCGCGGCCGGCGCGGCTGGGCCTAGCCGCCCCAGGCTTCGAACTCGTAGATCCGGGCGGCCGGGTCGCCGTTCTGGGCCGGCGTGGTGATGTTCAGGCGGACGTAGCGGGCGCCGGTCGCGACCGGGTGGTCGGAGACGGCGGCGGTGTTGGCTCTCACCGTGACCGCGGTGTTCCAGGGTTCGGAGGTGCTCGACCTGGTCTGGACGGTGAAGGCACGGGTGTTCCACGAGGCGGACTCGCCCCCGGCCTGGGCGTGCCTGACGGTGAACCTGGTCAGCGACCTGACCGCGCCGAGGTCCACCTCCAGCCACTTGGCGCCGGTCAGGGCGCACCACTTGTCGGAGTTGCCGCCGCTCACGCTGCCGTTGACCGCCTTGGCCGGGCCCTCGTTCGCGTTGCACTGGCCCGAGGCCGTGGCGGGGCGGTTCAGGGCCAGGTTGGCCTCCGTGCCTCCGCCCCAGGAGACCGTCGTGGTCGCCGGGGCCGAGCGGCCGTACTCGGCGCTGACCGCCTCGACGTCGATGGTCGTGGTGGTCTCGCCGCCCGCGCGGTCGAGCTGGGGCACGAAGTAGGCGTCGTTCGGGGTGGCGCCCAGGTAGGTGCGGGTGCCATCCGGGTCGCGGCGGTAGACGTCGTAGTGGTGGGGCCGGCCGGAGCCGGTCCACGCCAGGCGGAGGGACTTGCGGGTGGCCGAGACGTCCGTCGTGCCGAGCACGCTCACGCCGGACGGGGCGGCCGGGACGTCCACGGCGCCGTCGTAGAGCGCAAGCTGGCCCACGCGGACGTCGTAGGGGCCCGCCGTACCCTCGGCGCGCAGGGCGAGCTGGGCGATGCTCTTGCCCGCGTGCGCCGACAGGTCGAGGACCTTGCGCTCCCAGCCGGTGCCGGTGGTCGAGCCGAGGTCCAGGGTGGTGAAGGTCGTGGGGGCGTCGGTGAAGGAGAGCGCCGCCTTCAGCCGGGTCGCACCCGCCTCCGGCGTCTTCACCACGACCGACAGCTTGGTGTCGGCGGCCACCGGCAGGCGCGTCTGGAACAGGCGCAGGGTGTTGGCGGCGTCGAGCGTGCCGCTCAGGCGCAGGGAGGAGCCGCCCTCGTAGGCGTCGCCGTAGTCGATCGACGGAGTGAGCTTCGTGCCGGGCGAGGTGATGATCCAGCGGTAGGTGGGCGGGACGTCCTGGAGGGACAGGTTGTTCCAGCCGCCGGTGCGCACGCGGGTGCCGCCCACGTTGTAGAAGTCGCCGTGGCCGGTGTTGAAGCCGGTGACGAAGGGCTTGGCGGTGATCGGGCTGGACTCGGCGACGTGGTGGGCCAGGCCCTTCCACGAGGAGGTGGTCGTGGTGTCGGACGGGTCGGCGTTGGCGCCCACCCAGTAGCGGGAGTCGCGGGTGCGGAAGTCGGCGGGGCCGCTGGACGCCTTCCAGGTCCACTCGGGGCGGTAGATGCCCAGCGAGGTCACGTGCGGCCGGCCCGCGGGGAAGACGGCGTTCCAGTTCACGCCGGTGTTGTAGCCGTTGGCCTCGGTGTCGATGCCGCTGTAGAGGTCGAACTCGCTGCGGCCCAGCGTCCGGGCCAGGTCGCGGGAAGAGGTCAGGCCCGACCAGCCGAAGTCGATGAACATGTTGTTGGAAGCCTGGAAGAAGCTGTCGTTGGCGCTGGTCAGCGCGTCCTGCCAGGAGATGGCGCCCGACTCGGTCATCGCGTCGTACCACATCACCTGCATGCCCTTGCCGCGCAGATAGGAGATGACGTTGCGCACCTCGGTGGCCAGCGCGGCGTCGCCGCCGGCGGTCTCCTGGTTGATGAACCAGCCCTCGAAGCCGTAGTGCCGCGCCACCTGCGCGAGCTTGTCGGCGACCGGGTAGGTCGATCCCTGCTTCCGGACGAAGTCGCGCACCCACTGGATCTGGCCGCCGTAGGCGGTGGGCGGGAAGAAGACGGTCCCGTAGACCCGGACGCCGTTGCGGTGGGCGGCGTCGATCACCGTCGGGTTGGGGGCGAGGATCAGGCCCTCACCGGCCGAGCCGCCCCAGAAGACCAGGGTGTCGATGTACTGCCAGTACGTGAAGGCGTAGTAGTTCGGGTCCAGGGCGCCCTGCGAGGGGTTGCCCGAGGTGGGGGCGAAGGCGGCCAGGGCGGCGACGCGGCCCTCGCCGGCGCGGGCGTCGGCGTTGGCCTTCAGCGCGGGGTCGGAGACGCGGGGGCGCAGCGGCACGCGCGAGCGGTTGAACCGGGCGTCGGGGTCGGAAGCCGGATCCCAGGTGAGGATCGAATCCGGGTGCCAGTAGGAGGCGTGGGGCTGATCGCCGGGAGCGGCCTGCGCGGGGAGCGCGACCAGCGTGGCCGCGAGCAGAACCCCGCACAGCAGGGGTAACAGACGACGGGTCATGGAGGGCTCCTTGATGCTAAATCCCTTTAGCAACCTGCGCTGGAGACGGTACTTGACTATCCGTTGTGGTACTAGAGCGCTTTAGCGCGGTGTTTCGCCGATAGCGAGCAAGAGCGTCACGATGGGATGGAGCATTAGTGTTCAGATGTGACAAATGGCGCATACCTGAGATACCCGCATCTGCACGGTGACCTGGTCACCTTCGTTGCCGACGACGATGTCTGGCTGGCCCCCCTGAGCGGCGGCCGAGCCTGGCGGTTCACCGCCGACCGCGCCCCGGTGAACCATCCCAGGTTCTCACCCGACGGCAGCCGCATCGCCTGGACCGGCACCCGCGAAGGCGCCCCCGAAGCCTACGCCGCGGAGATCGACGGAGCCGCCGGCGACCGGCTGACCTTCTGGGGCGACCACACCACCCAGGTACGCGGCTGGACCGCCGACGGCGACGTGCTGGCCGTCACCGCGGCCGGGCAGGCCGGGCGCAGCCGTACCTGGGCCCACGCCGTGCCCCTGGACGGCGGGCCCGCCGTCCGCCTGCCGTACGGATGGGTCAGCGAAGCGGCGACCAGCGGCGCCCGCGTCGCCACGGTCTCGTCCGTCTGGCGCGAACCCTCCCACTGGAAGCGCTACCGCGGCGGCACCGCGGGCAAGATCTGGGCCGACGCGACCGGCGACGGCGAGTTCACCCGCATGTTCGCCGACTCCGCCGCCCAATACGCCTGCGTCATGTGGATCGGCGACCGGCTGGCCTTCCTCACCGACGCCGACGGCACCGCCAACATCCACTCCGCCCTGCCCGACGGCAGCGACCTGCGCCGGCACACCTCCCACGAGGGCTTCTACGCCCGGCACGCGGCCACCGACGGGCAACGCGTGATCTACAGCCACGCCGGGGACCTCTGGCTGCTCGACAGCCTCACCGCCGAGCCCCGCAAGCTCGACATCACGCTCGGCGGCCCGCGCCCCGCCCGCGCCAAGCGGCCCGCGCCCAGCCGGGTCGGCGGCTACTCACCCGACGCCACCGGCCGCGCCAGCGCCGTCGAAATCCGCGGCACCGCCCACTGGCTCACCCACCGCGACGGGCCCGCCGGCGCCCTGCGCGCCGAAGCGGGCGTCCGCGTACGGCTGCCCAACACGCTCGACGCCGACGGCCGGGCCATCTGGGTCTCCGACGCCACCGGCGAAGACGCCCTCGAGATCGGCGTCCCCGGCGGCGACATCCGCACCCTGGCCGCCGGCGAACTCGGCCGCGTCCTCGACCTCGTCGCCGCCCCCGACGGCAAACACGCCGCCGTCGCCACCCACGACGGGCGCCTCCTGATTATCGACCTCGACAGCGGCGACCAGCGCGAACTCGACCGGACCGCCCACGGCGACATCGACGACCTGGCCTTCTCCCCCGACTCCGCCTGGCTCGCCTGGGTCCACCCGCACCCCAGCCCGCTGTCCCAGATCAAGATCGGGCGCATCGACGGCACCAGCACCATCGAGGTCACCCCGCCCCGCTTCGCCGACTACTCGCCCGTCTTCACCAAGGACGGCAAGCACCTGGCCTTCCTGTCCATGCGGACCTTCGACCCGGTCTACGACTCCCACGTGTTCGACCTGTCGTTCCCCAACGCGTGCCGGCCGTACATCGTGCCGCTGCAGGCCACCACGCCCAGCCCCTTCGACCCGAGCCTGCAGGGGCGCGGCTTCAACGGCGAGGACGAGGACAAGGGCGCGAAGTCCGGCGCGGAGAAGAAGAACGGCGACGAGCCGCCACGCACCGAAGTGGACCCCGAGGGCCTCGCCGCCCGCATCGTGCCCGTCCCGGTGCCCTCCGGCCGCTACGGCAACCTGCGCACCGCCAAGGACGCCCTCCTGTGGCTGCGCCACCCGCTCACCGGCCAGCTCGGCGACGGCAGCGAAGCCACCCCCGAGATCGTGCTGGAGCGCTACGACCTCAAGAAGCGCGCCAAGTCCGAACTCGGCAAGGAATACCGCTCCTTCGAGGTCAGCGGCGACGGCAGCCGCCTGGTCACCAACGGCAAGAACGGCCTCCAGACCCGCGCCGCCACCGAAGGCGACGACGTCGTCGGCATCGACCTCGACCGCGTCACCGTCACCGTCGACCCCGTCGCCGAATGGCGGCAGAGCTACTGGGAAGCCGGCCGCCTCATGCGCGACCACTTCTGGCGGGCCGACATGAACGGCGTCGACTGGCAGGGCACCCTCGAACGCTACGCGCCCCTCGTCGACCGGCTCGGCGCCTACTCCGAGCTCATCGACCTGCTCTGGGAAGTCCAGGGCGAGCTCGGTACCTCCCACGCCTACGCCCGCCCCAACGGCGGCGGCTACGACCCCAGGCGCCGCCAGGGCCTGCTCGGCGCCGACCTAGCCCGCGACGACGACGGCGTGTGGCGCGTGAGCAGGATCCTGCCCGGCGAGAGCTCCGACCACGACGCCCGCTCACCCCTGCTCGCCCCCGGCGTGGCGATCAGGGAAGGCGACGCCGTCATCGCCGTCGGGGGCCGTCCCGTGGACCCCGTCCGCGGCCCCCTCGCCTCGCTCGCCGGCACCGCGGGCCAGCCCACCGAGCTCACGGTACGGCCGGCCGCCGGCGGTGACCCGCGGCGCGTCGTCGTCACCCCGATCTCGGACGAGACCCAGCTCCGCTACCACGACTGGGTGGAGAACCGCCGGGCGCACGTCCGCGAGCAGTCGGGCGGACGCCTCGGCTACCTGCACGTGCCCGACATGATCGCCTCCGGGTGGGCCCAGTTCCACCGGGACCTGCGCACCGAGATGGACCACGACGGGCTGGTCGTCGACGTCCGCGAGAACAGCGGCGGCCACACCTCCGAGCTCGTGCTGGAAAAGCTGTCCCGCCGCGTCTCCGGATGGGCACGGGCACGCGGCTACGAACCCCGCCGCTACCCCGAGGACTCGCCACGCGGGCCCATTGTCGTCGTCACCGACGAGTTCGCCGGCTCCGACGGGGACATCGTCAGCGCCGGGGTCAAGATCCGCGGCATCGGGCCGCTGGTCGGGACCCGGACCTGGGGCGGCGTCATCGGCATCGACTCCCGCTACGCGCTCGTGGACGGGACCGTCGTCACCCAGCCGCGGTACGCGTTCTGGCTCGAAGGACACGGGTGGGGCGTGGAGAACCACGGCGTGGACCCCGACGTGGAGGTGGTCATCACGCCGCAGGACCGGGTCGCCGGGCGGGACCCGCAGCTCGACCGGGCCATCGACCTGGCCCTGGCCGCCCTTGACGAGCGCCCCGCCGCCACGCCGCCGGACCTGCCGCCGGTCCCGGCCTAGCGGGTGATCACCGGCCCGCCTCCTTCCGGGGGCGGGCCGTCCGTTTCCGTTTCCGTTTCCGTTTCCGGTGCCGGTGCCGGTGCCGGTTCCGTTCCCGTTCCCGTTTCCGTTTCCGTTTCCGGTTCCGTTTTAGGACAGGGCTGGGACGAGGCGGTCGAGGATCTCGGTGAGCGTGGCCTCCGTCGTGGCGAAGTTGAGCCGTACGTACTCGTCGCCGCCGGGGCCGAAGAGGGCGCCGTCGTTCAGCAGCACCTTGGCCTCGCGTTCCAGCACCTCGGCCAGGCCGGGACGGCCCACGTCCAGCCAGGCCAGGTAGGTGGCCTCGGGGATCCGGTAGCGGACGGTTGCGGGCAGCCGGGCGGCCAGCGCCGACCGGTTGCGGTCGAGCAGGGCCAGGGTCTGCTCCAGCCACGCGTCGCCGTGTCGCCAGGCGGCCACCGTGGCCTCGACGCCGAACACACCGGCCGAGCCGTACAGGAAGGGCGGTTGCTCCTCCAGCGCCTTGCGGGCCGCCGGACTGCCCACGTGGGCGATCGAGCAGCGGATGCCGCCCAGGTTGAACGCCTTGGTGGCGGAGGTGAGGGTGACGGTGCGGTCCGGGAGGATCGTGGCGAACGGGATGTGCCGGTGGGGGGCGTAGGTCAGGTCGGCGTGGATCTCGTCCGACAACACCAGCAGGTCGTGCCGCTCGGCGTGCTCGGCCAGCAGTTCGAGCTCCTGGCGGGTGAAGACCCTGCCGGTCGGGTTGTGCGGGTTGACCAGCAACAGGACCTTGCACCCGGATAGATCGGGCACCTCGCACCCCCACGACTCGCCGTCCGGCTCCAGTTGGATGGGGTGCAGCGGCCGGTCCATGGTGGCGAGGGTGCCCAGAAACGGGTGATAGGCCGGGGTGTGGAGCGCCACCCCGTCGCCCGGCTTGGTCCAGATGTGCAGGAAGACTTGGAGGGCCTGGTTGATGTCGCTGTAGGTACGGCAGTGCCCGATGTCCGGGGTCCAGTCGTAACGGGCGGCCATGCGCTCCCCGAACGCCTCGGAGATGGGGCCCGCCTGATAGCTGTCCAGCCAGGTGGGGTAACCGAGATCGCCTTCGGCTCGCGCCTTCAGGGCCTCCACGACGGCCGGTGCGGTGGGCAGGTCCATGTCCGCCACCCAGGCGGGGATCACCCCCGGGGCCACGCGGGTCCACTTCAATCCATCGCGCTTCACCGGGTCATTGTAGTTTGACCGGATTTTGGTAGATCTGGATGGCGTTAGCTGGATTTTTCAGGACTTCAGCATGGGGCCGTGCCCGACTTACGCTCACATTCACAACCCGGCTCCAGCCCGCCGCCACATTGGCCGGCCTCCTGGTAATGCCACCCTCGCGCAAGCGGGCAGTGCCACCCTCGCGCAAGCCCGCCCTCGCGTTAGCCCGCCCTCGCGCCCGACCTCGGGTTGGCACATCCCGTGGGCTGACCATGCGCTCCTGCGATGTCTGCTTTGTCCCCCGGTTGGCGGATCCCGCGACCTGGCTATCCGCTCGTGTGACGCCTGCTTGGTCCTCGGGCCAGCGCATCCTGTGGTCTCGCAATGGCTCGTGTGCCACCCGCGCCGCCGTACCTGACCGCCAGCGCTTGTGCGCAGGCACGCACCACCCAGAGGCTTGTGCGCAGGCAGGAACCACCACCCCCAAAGGGCCCTATGTGCGCAGGAGACGCGCTCCCGTGCGTGCCCGGCGCCTGGGTGTGGGCGCCGGGCAGGGCGTGGGGCGTCAGAGGCGGCGGAGCACCGCGACGACCTTGCCCAGGACGCTCGCCTCGTCACCGGGGATCGGGTCGTAGTTGGAGTTGTGGGGGACCAGCCAGATGTGCCCGTCCTTGCGCTTGAACGTCTTCACCGTGGCCTCGCCGTCGATCATGGCGGCCACGATGTCACCGCTCTCCGCGACCGGCTGCTGCCGCACCACGACCCAGTCGCCGTCGGCGATCGCGGCCTCGATCATCGAGTCACCGGTGACCTGGAGCAGGAAGAGCGTGCCTTCACCGACCAGCTGCTTGGGCAGGGCGAAGACGTCCTCCACGCTCTCCTCGGCCAAGATCGGGCCACCGGCGGCGATCCGGCCGACCAGCGGGACGTACGCCGCCGTCGGCCTGCTGACCGACGGCTCCTCGTCGGTGGCGTCGGGGTCCACCCACAGCACGGGCTCGCCCGGCAGCCGCACCTCCAGAGCGCGCGGACGGTGGGGGTCACGGCGCAGGTAGCCCTTGCGCTGCAAGGCCGTCAGTTGGTGCGACACGCTGGACGTGCTGGTCAGCTGGACGGCCTCGCCGATCTCCCGCATGGACGGGGGATAACCGCGCTGCTGGACGGAGTCGCGGATCACCTCGAGGATCTTGCGCTGCCGTGGGGTCAGCCCCAGGGAGTCACGCCGGCGCACCGCGAGGTCGCTGACCCCGTTTGCGTCATCCCGCTCGCTCATGCTCTCCTCCTCGCCCGGTGGACCGCCTCTCCGGCGGGCCTGCCGGCCTGTGGTCTTCATGTCGCACACAGCGACGATATCGCCGTCGAAGATCATCCTCAAACAATTGTTCGAGTCTTCCTCGAAAATGTCGCCAGCGTGGTGTACAACATCGTACGGGAGTTCGATCGACACCGTGTTCGATTTGCCGATCTTTATTGGGCCTTTTGTGGAGGCCACAGGGGCGGGAGGCCAATCGTGCGAGCGACCACAACCACACAGCCGACCAGCGACGACGTCCAGGGGCTCACCCTGATCGCCGACATCGTCCTGGCCGGGTCCCGGCGTGCCGCCGGCAACACCCGTTCGAACGCCGCCGGGGGGCAGCGTTCGAACACCGACGCCGCCCCTCACCGGGATCGCCCGGCACGGCGTTCGAACAGCGACGCCCCTGCACACGGGGAGACCACAGGCCGCCCGGGCCGACGCCGTTCGCCACGCGCGGACGCCTCGCCTGGCGGGGACGCCCCGGCTGGTAGGGATGTCCCGGCCCGCAGGAACGTCCCGACGCACGGGGATAGCCCGGCCCGCGGTGATGGCTCAGCCCGTCGGGATGGCTCAGTTCGCGGTGACGGCTCTGTCCGCGGTGACGGCTCGGTTCGCGGTGACGGCTCGGTTCGCGGTGACGTCGGTGCGCGTACGGCGCGGCGGCGCTCGGACACCGGTGCCTCCGGGTGCGGGGAGGTTGGTGTGGCGGGGACACGGCGTACGGGTCCGGAGGATGGTGGCCCGGTTTCCGGGGAGGGCAACGAGCGGGTCGTGGCGCACGCGGGCGGGCAGGGCTCACGTCCCGTCCGCGTACGTCGCGGCCGTCCGGGCGGTCCGACCCTCTGGCTGGTCCCACCGCCGCGTCCCGAAACGGAATCGGACTCTCGGGATCACACGCCTGCCCCTCGGGACCATGCGAACTCTCAGCCCAACGCGCGCTCACGCGCAGACAGCGGCGCGGGGTGCGGGGCGGCTTCGCGTGGCAATACGGGGTCGCCGTCCACGAATACGGAGTCGTACGCGAACGTGGGGCCTTCCGCGGAGGCGGGCCCGTACGCGAACGCGGGGCCGTATGCGGAGGCGGGGCCGTACGCGAACGCGAGGTCCTATGCGGAGGCGGACCCCTACACCCAGGCGGGCCCCTACACCCAGGCGGGGCCGTCTGCGGAGGAGGGCAGCGGCCGGCGCAGAGCTTCGGTCGGGCAGATCGCCACGGGAGGTGTCGCCGGGGCTGCGGGGGCTCCCGGGGACGTCGGAGTGGCGGACACCCGGCCGGGCGGGCGGCGCTCACAGGCTGGCGGGCGCGGATCGGAGCGCGGCCAGTCTGAGGGGCGTCCGTCCGGAAAGCGCGGGTCCGGAAGGCAGGAGTCTGGGGTCCGTGGCGCCGCGATGCGTGGGGCCAGGGCCCGGGAGTCCGAGGTTGGCCGGTCTGAGGTGCACGGGGCTGGGAGGCAAGAACCTGAGGCTCGCCGAGCTGGGATGCGTAAGGCCGGGCGGCGCGGGGTTGGGGAGCGTAAGGCCGGGCGGCGCGGGGTTGGGGAGCGTAAGGCCGGGCGGCGCGGGGTTGGGGAGCGTAAGGCCGGGCGGCGCGGGGTTGGGGAGCGTAAGGCCGGGCGGCGCGGGGTTGGTGGGCGTGGGGAGCGGGTTGGTCGGCCGCGGCCTCCGGTACGGCTGACGCGGCGCGGCAGGGCGGCGTTGGTGGTTGTCGTGGCGGCCTTGGCCCTGGGCGGCTTCTGGCTCGGGACGCGGGCGGTGAGCCTGGCGTCCGTGGGGCAGCCCGTGCCCAGTCATGCGGGGCTGCCCTGGGTGGTGGTCGGGCCGGGCGACACCTTGTGGACCATCGCCGACGCCGTCTCGCCTGCTGACGACGCCACCGCGGTGGCGGACGAGATCATGCGGCTGAACGGGCTGCGGAGTTCCCTGATCCGGCCCGGGACCAAGCTCTACATCCCGTCCGATCGCTGATCCGGCCGCGGGATAAGCGTCCGCTCGTTCGGCGGTCGGCACTCACTGGCGGGCGCCTGCTCCGGCACTCGCCGGCCGGGCACCTGTTCCGGCACTCGCCGGCCGGGCACCTGCTCCGGCGCTCACCGGCCGGGCCTCGCGTCTCGCGGGTCCGGCCTTGCGCCGTTCCGGTCGGTACTTCCGGCCGTGCCGCCTTCACCTACGAGCCACCCCCGGCCGCCGGCCAACGCCGTCCGGGAGGGCCTCGCACCCGCCGGCCGTACCAAAAAGCCACTGCCCGCGGACAGCGCCACAGCACTCCCCGGAGCCCCACGAACCCCCCACGCCCTGAGCCCCTCAGAAACCCCGGGAGAACCACGGAAACCCCCGCCGCACAAGGGCTTCCCGCACCCAATCAAGATCGACAAGCCTCGCCGGCAAACCCCACTCCACCTGCGAAAACAACCACGGGAACACTCCACATCCCCAGGTTGTTGACCGCGACACGCCCGGCTGGAACACCCATCACCGCGCTGATCAGCGACTTCGGCCGGAAGCGCGTCGCCAACTTGCGTTCATGGTCCCGCGCTTCTACGGTTGGACCACAACATCTAGTAGTTACACCGATGTAGTTCACCACACCTTGTGTTTCCGTGACTGCTCCATGGTCAGCCGTGGGGTGTGCGCGAGCGTACGGGGACAACCGCTTTACGCGGACGTTCGAGGAGGCGAAAGCAGCGTGCACTGTCCGTTCTGTCGCCACCCCGACACGAGGGTCATCGACAGCCGTTCCACGGACGACGGCGCGGCCATCCGGCGCCGCCGTACCTGTCCGGAGTGCGGGCGCAGGTTCACCACCCAGGAGACGGTCCTGCTGATGGTGAGCAAGCGTAGCGGGGTGACCGAGCCCTTCTCGCGGGACAAGGTCGTCGCGGGCGTACGGCGGGCCTGCCAGGGCAGGCCGGTGACGGAGGATTCGCTGGCCCAGCTGGGGCAGCGGGTCGAGGAGGCCATCCGGGCCAGGGGCGCGGCGGAGATCCCCTCCAACGAGGTGGGGCTGGCGATCCTGGGCCCGTTGCGGGAGCTGGACGAGGTGGCGTACCTGCGGTTCGCATCGGTATATCGCGGTTTCGAGAGCCTGGCGGACTTCGAGGCCGAGATCGAACAGTTGAAGGCGGAGAAGGGGGAGTCATGACGGAGACGGTCAGCGGTTCAGAGGCGCGCGGAGGCAGGAAGCCTCGCAAGGGCCTGAAGATGAAGCGGATCTTCACCAAGGCGGGCGTGCATCCCTATGACGAGATCACGTGGGAGCGCCGCGACGTCGTCATGACCAACTGGCGCGACGGGTCGATCAACTTTGAGCAGCGGGGCGTGGAGTTCCCCGAGTTCTGGTCGGTCAACGCGGCCAACATCGTGACCACCAAGTACTTCCGCGGCGCCGTGGGCACGCCGCAGCGCGAGTGGAGCCTGAAGCAGCTCGTCGACCGCGTCGTCGGCATGTACACGAAGACCGCGGTGGAGCACGGCTACTTCGCCACCGACGAGGACGCCGAGATCTTCGACCACGAGCTGAAGTACGCGCTCACCCACCAGGTGTTCGCCTTCAACTCGCCGGTCTGGTTCAACGTGGGCACGCAGTCCCCGCAGCAGGTCAGCGCCTGTTTCATCCTTGCCGTGGACGACCAGATGGAGTCGATCCTGGAGTGGTACAAGGAAGAGGGCGTGATCTTCAAGGGCGGTTCCGGCTCGGGCATCAACCTGTCGCGCATCCGCTCCTCGAAGGAGCTTCTGTCCAGCGGCGGTACGGCCAGCGGCCCGGTCTCCTTCATGCGGGGCGCGGACGCGAGCGCGGGCACCATCAAGTCGGGCGGCGCCACGCGGCGCGCGGCCAAGATGGTCGTCCTCGACGTGGATCACCCCGACATCGAGGAGTTCATCGAGACCAAGGCCCGCGAAGAGGACAAGATCCGGGCCCTGCGCGACGCCGGTTTCGACATGGACCTGGGCGGCAAGGACATCGTGTCCGTGCAGTACCAGAACGCCAACAACTCGGTGCGCGTCTCCGGCGAGTTCATGCACGCGGTGGAGAAGGGCGAGAAGTTCGGCCTGCGCGCCCGGCTGACGGGCGAGGTCATCGAGGAGATCGACGCCAAGGATCTCTTCCGCAAGATGGCGCAGGCGGCGTGGGAGTGCGCCGACCCGGGCATCCAGTACGACGACACGATCAACGACTGGCACACCAGCCCGGAGACGGGCCGCATCACCGCCTCCAACCCGTGCTCGGAGTACGTCCACCTGGACAACTCCTCCTGCAACCTGGCCAGCATCAACCTGCTGAAGTTCCTGAAGGACGACAACTCCTTCGACGTCGCGAACTTCGTCAAGCTGACCGAGCTGATCATCACGGCGATGGACGTCTCGATCACGTTCGCCGACTTCCCGACCGAGAAGATCGGCGAGACCACCCGCGCCTACCGCCAGCTCGGCATCGGCTACGCCAACCTGGGCGCGCTGCTGATGGCGACGGGCCACGCCTACGACTCCGACGGCGGCCGCGCGGTGGCCGGCGCCATCACCAGCCTGATGACCGGCGTCTCCTACCGCCGCAGTGCGGAGCTGGCCGGCGTGGTCGGCGCCTATGAGGGCTACGCCCGCAACGCCGAGCCGCACAAGCGCGTCATGCGCAAGCACGCGGCGGCCAACGACAACCTGCGCACGGTCGGCATCATGGACTCCAAGATCCACGCCGAGGCGTCGAAGCAGTGGTCGGAGTGCCTCAAGCAGGGCGAGAAGAACGGCTACCGCAACGCGCAGGCCAGCCTCCTGGCGCCGACCGGCACCATCGGCCTGATGATGGACTGCGACACCACCGGCATCGAGCCGGATCTCGCGCTGGTCAAGTTCAAGAAGCTCGTCGGCGGCGGTTCGATGCAGATCGTCAACCAGACGATTCCGCGCGCGCTGAAGCAGCTCGGCTACCAGCAGGAGCAGATCGAGGCGATCGTCGAGTACATCGCCGAGCACGCCCACGTGGTCGACGCCCCCGGCCTCAAGCAGGAGCACTACGAGGTGTTCGACTGCGCGATGGGCGAGCGCGCGATCGCGCCGATGGGCCACGTGCGCATGATGGCCGCCACGCAGCCGTTCCTGTCGGGCGCCATCTCCAAGACGGTCAACCTGCCCGAGTCGGCCACGGTCGACGACATCGAGCAGGTCTACATGGAGGGCTGGAAGCTCGGACTGAAGGCGCTGGCCGTCTACCGCGACAACTGCAAGGTCGGCCAGCCGCTGTCGGCCGGGGGCAAGAAGGAGGAGGCCAAGACGGCCGCCGCCGAGGAGCCCGAGGTCAAGGTCATCGAGGTCAACCGGCCGACCCGCCGCCGCATGCCCAACCAGCGCCCCAGCACGACGACCCGGTTCACGGTCGGCGGCGCCAAGGGCTACATGACCGCCTCGTCCTACCCGGACGACGGTCTGGGCGAGGTCTTCCTCAAGATGTCCAAGCAGGGTTCGACGCTGGCGGGCGTCATGGACGCCTTCTCCGTGGCGATCTCGATAGGTCTGCAGTACGGCGTGCCGCTCGAGACGTACATGAGCAAGTTCGTCAACATGCGCTTCGAGCCCGCGGGCATGACGGACGACCCGGACATCCGGATGGCCACGTCGGTGATGGACTACATCTTCCGCCGCCTGGCCCTCGACCACCTGCCCTACGACGAGCGCGCGGCCCTGGGCATCTTCTCGGCGGCCGAGCGCGCCGCGCAGCAGCGTGGCGAGGACCCGGCGCCGCTGCAGGAGAGCGTGGACCGGGAGCTCCTGGCCCAGTCGGCCCCGATAGAGGCGGCCAAGCCGGAGGCGCCCGCGCAGCCGGCCAAGGAGCTGACGCTGGAGAGCCACCAGCGCTTCACCGCCGACGCGCCGCTGTGCATGACGTGCGGCACGAAGATGCGCCCGGCGGGCAGCTGCTACGTCTGTGAGGGCTGCGGCTCGACCAGCGGCTGCAGCTAGCCGATACGGCGAGGGGGGATCCGGGGTTCCGGGTCCCCCTTTCGGCTGCTCCGGGCTCGAGGTCCTAGCGTGAACGTGTGAAACGCGGACGTATGCTCGCAGTGCTGCTCGTGGCGTGGTTCATGGCGCAGTTCGACTTCTTCGTGGTCAACGTGGCCGCGCCCGCCTTCGAGCGGGAGCTGGGCGCGAGACCGGCCGAGCTGGAGCTCATCGTCGGCGGGTACGCCTTCACCTTCGCCACCGGCATGATCACCGGTGGCCGTCTCGGCGACCGGTACGGCTACCGGCGGATGTTCGTCATCGGCATGGCCGCCTTCACGCTGGCCTCGGTGTTGTGCGGGCTGGCGGTCAGCCCGGCTCAGCTCATCGCCGCCCGCCTGCTGCAGGGGCTGGCCGGGGCGATCATGGTGCCGCAGGTGCTGGCCATGATCCCGGTGATCTACGAGCCGGCGGACCGCCCCCGGGCGGTCGGCTGGTACGGGCTGGCCGGTGGCGTCGGGGCGATCGCCGGGCAGGTGCTGGGCGGGCTCCTGCTGACGGCCGACGTGCTCGGGCTGGGGTGGCGGGTGGTGTTCCTGCTCAACCTGCCGATCGGGGTGGTGACGGCGGTGCTGGCGGCCAGGCTGCTGCCCGGGGCCGCCTCCGGGTCCTACGCCCGGCTGGATCTGCGCGGGGCCGCGGGGCTGGCGCTCGGGCTGGGGCTGGTGCTGGTGCCGCTCGGCCTGGGGCACGGCATGGGCTGGGCGTGGGCGGCGATGGCGGCAGCCGTACCGGTGCTGGGGCTGACGGCGTGGTGGCAGCACGCGCTGGCCCGGCGCGGCGGGCAGCCCGTGCTGGACCTGGCCTTGCTGAAGGTGCGCTCCTACCTGGCCGGGGTCGGCGCGGTCACCGCGTTCACCGCCTACTTCGTCTCGTTCATGTTCACGCTGACGCTGCTGCTGCAGGGCGGGTACGAGCTCACGGCCTTCCAGGCGGGGCTGGCGTTCGCGCCGATGGCGGTGATGTTCTCGCTCACCTCTCTCACCGGCACGGGCCTCGTGCGCAGGTACGGCTTGCGCGTGGTGCTGATCGGCGGCGGGATCGCGGCGTTCGGGCTGATCCTGATGCTGCTGGCCCAGGGGCTGCCGTCGACGATCGCCGCGCTGGTGATCGTCGGGACCGGCAACGGGCTGGTGCTGCCGCAGCTGATCGGAGCCGCGCTGGTGGAGGTCGAGCCGGGGCAGGCGGGCATCGCCGCCGGGTTCCTGACGACGGCGCAGCAGTTCGCGGGCGCGGGCGGGGTCGCGGTCATCGGTGCGGTGTTCTTCGCCGTGGCGGCGGGCGGCGGCTACATCATGGCCATGCGCTGGGCGGCCGGGATCGACCTGGGGCTGATTCTCGTCGTGCTCGTGGTGGTGGCCTACACGATGCGCCGGGCCGTCAACCGAGCTGCGCCTCCAGCCCCTTCACATCCGACATGACCCAGTATTCGGCGAACCGGTCGCCCTCGGCGCGCAGGATGTCGTGGCCGCTGAAGGCGACCCGGCGGCCCCGGTAGTCGCCGGAGAACGTCCAGCGGGCGGCGACGAGGTCCCCGGCGGCGATCGGGCCGACGTCCAGCGTGACCGCGACGTCGCCGAAGGGGGCGTGGCCCTGCTTCAGGGCCTCGATGAGCTCGCCGGGGCCGTGCACCTCCATGCCCGGCCAGTGGCCGACGAAGCCGTCGGTGACCAGGTCGTGGGCGAGGCCGAAGTCGCCGTTCCACATCTCGAGCAGCCAGCGTTCGTAAAGTCCGTTCCTCATGAACACCGCCCTACCCACTAGGTTGCCCTCCATGAACGTTGCGATTACCGGGGGATATGTCGTGCCCGTGACGGGCGCGCCGATCGAGGGCGGAACCGTCCTGATCCAGGATGGGAAGATCACCGCTGTGGGCGCCGAGGTCGGGATTCCGGACGGCGTCGAGGTCGTGGACGCGGCGGGCGGCTGGGTGCTGCCGGGGTTCGTGGAGGCCCACGGGCACATGGGCGTGCACGAGGAGGCCGACGGCTGGGCCGGCCAGGACACCAACGAGATGACCGATCCGAACGGCGCCCGCCTGCGCGCCCTGGACGCCATCAACCCCGCCGATCTGGGCTTCGGCGACGCGTTGTCCGGCGGCGTCACCACGGCGGTGATCAAGCCGGGTTCCGGCAACCCGATCGGCGGCCAGACCGTGGCCGTCAAGTGCTGGGGCAGGACCGTGGAGGAGATGCTCATCCGCGAGCCGGTCAGCGTGAAGAGCGCGCTCGGTGAGAACCCCAAGCGGGTGTACGGCGACCAGAAGAAGCTGCCCTCGACCCGGCAGGGCGTCGCGGCGGTCATCCGCGACGCGTTCATGAAGGCTCAGGACTACCGGGCCAAGCGGGCGGCGGCGGAGGACGAGGGCAAGCCGTTCGACCGGGACGGCACGCTGGAGGTGCTGGTCAGGGTGCTCGACGGTGAGCTGCCCTGGTGCCAGCACACCCATCGGGCCGACGACATCGCCACCGCGCTGCGCCTGGCCGACGAGTTCGGCTACAAGCTGATCGTCAACCACGGCACCGAGGGGCACCTGCTGGCCGACATCCTGGCCGAGCGGCGGATCCCGGTGATCATCGGGCCGTTGTTCACCAGCAGGACGAAGGTCGAGCTGCGCCACCGTTCCCTCCGCAACCCGGGCATCCTGGCCCGCGCGGGCGTGGAGGTGGCCATCACCACCGACCATCCCGTCGTGCCCATCCACTTCCTCGTCCACCAGGCGACGCTGGCGGTCAAGGAGGGGCTGGACCGGGAGGAGGCGCTGCGCACGATCACGGTCAACCCGGCGCGGATCATGGGACTGGCCGATCAGGTGGGTGCGCTGGCCCCGGGGCTGGACGGCGACGTGGTGATCTGGTCGGGCGATCCGCTGGACGTCATGAGCAGGGCGCTGCGCGTGTTCGTCAACGGGCGTGAGGTGTACACGTTCTCGGAGGAGCGCGGGGAGGGCGTGGTCGCCACGCCGTACTACCGCGAGTCCTGATATTTCGTGAATCAAGGCGCCGTGCTCCCGGCCGGGGGCGCGGCGCTTCTGCGTGTGTAGGGTGGAGAAAATCTAACATTCGTTCAAGTTGTTACCGGGAGCCCTCATGGCCAACCCCTACGCGGCCCTCTTCAGAACCCCCGGCGCCCTGGCCTTCTCGGCCGCCGGATTCATCGGCCGCATGCCCATCTCCATGGCCGGAATCGGCATTCTGACGATGTTGTCGCAGCTGACCGGCGGTTACGCCCTGGCCGGAGCCGTCTCGGCCACCTTCACCCTGTTCACCGCCCTGGCCGGCCCGCAGGTCTCCCGCCTGGTGGACCGTTTCGGCCAGAGCCGCGTGCTGCCGCCGGCCACCGTCCTCAGCGTGACCGGCCTGACCGCCTTGCTGCTGTGCGCCCGGTACGGCCTGCCGGCCTGGACCCTCTTCGCCGGCGCCGCGCTGGCCGGGACGCTGCCCAACCTGGCCGCCATGGTCCGCGCACGCTGGTCCTACGTGCACCGGGGCTCCCGTCACCTGCACACCGCCTTCTCCCTGGAGTCGGTGGTGGACGAGCTGACCTTCGTCATCGGCCCCGCCCTGTCGGTGGCTCTGTCCACGGCGTGGTTCCCGGAGGCCGGGCCGCTGATCGCGGGCATCCTGCTGGTCGCCGGCGTCGTGCTGCTGGCCCCCCAGAAGCGCACCGAGCCCCCCGTCGCGCGGTACGGCCCGGCCGAGGCGACCGGCTCGGCCGTCCGGTCGCCGGCGGTCAGGCTGCTGGCGCTCCTGCTCATGGCCGGAGGCGTGATCGCCGGAACCGTGGACGTGGTCAGCGTGGCCTTCGCCGCCGAGGCCGGGGCGCCGGCGGGCGCCGGGCTCGTCCTGGCCGCCTACGCGGCCGGATCGGCGCTGGCCGGTCTGGCCTTCGGCGCGCTGCGCCTGACCACGCCGCTGCCCCGGCTGCTGGTGCTGAGCGTGACCGGGACCGCGCTGACCACGCTGCCGTTCCTGCTGGCCGGGGGCATCCCGGCGCTGGCCGCCGCGGTCTTCGCGGCCGGGTTGTTCTTCGCCCCTACGATGATCGTGGTGATGAGGCTGGTCGAGCGGGCGGTCCCGGCAGGTGCCCTGACGGAGGGGATGACCTGGGCCATCACCGGCCTGAGCGCCGGCATCGCGCTGGGCGCGGCGGTGTCGGGCGCGCTGGTGGACCGCTTCGGGCCGGCGAGCGGCTTCGGGGTCGCGGTCGCCGCCGGGGCGGCGGCGCTGCTCCTGGCGCTGTTCGCCGCAGGCCGCGTCGGAGAAGCGCGGGTAGAAGAAGGGCGGTAGGAGAGGAACGTGACGGAGCCGACCACTGACGGCCGCCGCCTCAAGGGCGAGCAGCGCAAACGCGAGCTCATCGAGGCCACGATCCGGGTCGTCGCCCGCGACGGCGTCGCCGGCGTCAGCCACCGGACCGTCGCCAAGGAGGCGGGCCAGCCGTACACCGCCGCGGCGTACTACTTCAAGACCATCGACGACCTGCTGACCGCCGCCCTGACCTCCTGCATGGAGGAGGACGCCGAGCGCCTGCGCCGCCTGGCCGACGAATTCACCGGCCCCGTCGAGGGGCTGTGCGACCTGGCGGAGCTGATGTGCCGGGTGGTCGCGGCGCCCGCGCGCCTGCTGGCCGAGTTCGAGCTGTACCTGCTGGCCGCGCGCCGCCCCGAGCTGCGCGCCGCCACCCGCCACTGGCTGGCCGCGGTCGAACGGTTCGGCCGCCGCTACACCGATGACCCGGTACGGCTGCGCGTCCTGGCCGGAACCATCGACGGCGTGCTCATGCAGGCCCTGCTGACCGACGCGCCGCCGGGTCCGCGGGAGTGGGAGGAGGTGCTGCGGGCGATCCTGCTCACGACGGCACCCGGTCGAGAAAGCGGGCGATGAGCGGGGCGATCCCGGCCAGGTCCTCTTCCAGGGCGAAGTGGCCGGTGTCGAAGACGTGCAGCTCGGCCTCGGGCAGGTCGCGCAGGTAGGCGTGCGCTCCGGGCTCGGGGAAGAACATGTCGTTGCGGCCCCAGACGATCAGCGCGGGCGGGGTGTGCGCACGCATCCACTCCTGCCACCGGTCGTACTGCTCGACGTTGGAGTGGTAGTCGAAGGCCAGCGCCACCTGGGCCTCCTTGCGGCCGGGCAGGTCCAGGAAGTGCTGGTCGAGGGTCCAGCCGTCGGGGGAGACGGTGGCGGGTTCCCTGGTGCCGCCCTCGTACTGGCCGCGGGTGCCCTCCAGCGTGAGCAGCCCCCGGATCTTCTCCTCGGCTCCGGGCTGCTCCGGGCGCAGGGCGACGAAGTCGCGGGCCCCGGCCGACAGGCCCTCCTCGTAGGCGTTGCCGTTCTGGACGACGAGCCCGGCGATCCACTCGGGATGGCGCAGCGCGAGGCGGAAGCCGACCGGGGCGCCGAAGTCGAAGACGTACATGACGAACCGGCTCAGCCCGAGCCCTTTCACGAACCCCTCGGTGACGTCGGCCAGCCGGTCGAAGGAGTAGATGAAGCCCGCGGGCGTCTCGGTGTGCCCGAAGCCCGGGGAGTCCGGGGCGATGAGCCGGTACGTCCCGCCGAGCTCGTCGATCAGCCGCCGGAACTGGTGGGAGGCGGAGGGGAAGCCGTGCAGCAGCAGGAGCACGGGCGCGTCCGGCCGGTCCGGGACGGATTCCCGGTAGAACACGCGAACGCCGTCGACGTCGATGAAGCGGTGGAGGGTGCTCATGCCTATGCCTTCCAGCGGAGAAGATGCGTTAGTTCTAGTGTGTCGCCACCTAATGTGTCAACTTGCTGATTTACCATTAGGACGCTTGGCCGCCGACCTCCTGGCCCGCCACTGATCTGAGTACCCCCCTGCTCATTGCCGCCGGGCCTCCGGAGCGGGACATTGTTCGGTGTGAGCAGTGAGTCGCAGGAGGATCCACCCGGAGTGATGCGCGGCGGCGTCGCCCGCAAGGTGCGTGCGGCCGGCGCACGGGCACGGGCGTGGACGCCGTCGGTGCTGCTGGCCACGTTGTCGGCGGGGGCGTTCGCGCCCTTGCTGACGTCGGGGCTGGGCGCGCCGGCCCTGGCCGCCGCGGGCGTCAACGTGCTGGCCGCGATCGGCGGCAACATGCTGACCGACGTGATGAAGAACGGCGTGACGAACCTCCGCAACCGCGGTGGGCAGCCCTCCCGCGAGGAGGTCGAGGACGAGCTGGAGCAGCGCTTCCACGAGGTGCTGGAGTCCGGCGGCGAGGAGGCCGACCGGCTGCGCGCGGAGATGGGCCGGCTTCTGCGGGAGTTCGGGCTGGTGGGGGCGGCGATCGAGGCGGCCGTCGAGTCCGCGGACCGGGACCTGCAGACGGCGCTGGCCGACGGGCTGGCCGGTCTGGGCGCGGAGTTCGCCGAGTTCGGCTTCGTGCTGACCGAGGTCGGCAGCCAACTGCGCCTGATCAGGGAGGGCGTCGACCAGCAGCGCGCCGACCTGCGGGTGACCGTGGGCCTGCAGTACCAGCAGGCGACCGACACCCGGCTGCTCCTGGAACGGCTGGCGGTGATCGAGCGGCGCACCCGCGCGAACGACGCGCCGCGCGAGCCGTCCGCGCCGCGCTGGAGCGACGCCAGCCCCTACAAGGGCCTGGCGACCTACGGCGAGTCCGACGCGGAGGTCTTCTCCGGCCGGGAGGTCGTCACCGCCCAGCTCGTCAGCACCCTGTCCGAGCGCCTGTCGGGACCCGGCCTGGTGGTGGTGACCGGCGCCTCGGGCGCGGGCAAGTCCTCGTTGTTACGCGCCGGCCTGTTCCCCGCGATCGCCAGGGGCGACCTGTCGGAGGCCGCCGCCCACTGGCCGCGCCACGTGCTCACCCTGCCCGCCCCCTCGCCGCTGGCGGTGCTGGCGACGCTGCTGGCGAGCCTGTCCGGCCTGGCCGCCACCGCCGTCCTGGACGCGCTGCGCCGCCGCCCGCACGACGCCTCCCTGCTGGTACGGCAGGCGGTCGACCACGACGCCCGGCGCAAGGGGCGGTCCGCCGCGGCCGCGGCCGGATCGCGGCTGATCCTGGTCGTGGACCAGTTCGAGGAGATCTTCGCGGCCGGGCAGGAGGAACAGGCCGCGTTCATCGCCGCCCTGCACGCCGCAGGCACGGTCCCGGAGGGGGAGGCCGGCATCCCCGCGGCGATGGTGGTGGTCGCGGTGCGCGGCGACATGATCGACCGCTGTGCCGGGTATCAGGAGCTGGTCGGCGCGCTGCGATCGGCGTTCGTCCTCGGCACGATGACCGAGGCGGAGCTGCGCGCGGCGATCACCGTTCCGGCGGAGGTGGCCGGGCTGGAGATCGAGGCGGGGCTGGCCGACACCATCCTGGGCGAGCTGCGCTCCTCGGCGGGCGGGTTCGACGCGGGCGTGCTCCCGCTGCTGTCGCAGACCATGCTGACCGTCTGGGAGCACCGGGAGGGCCCGTTGCTGACGCGGCACGGCTACGCCCGCACCGGCGGCGTCACCCACGCGGTCGCCACCAGCGCGGAGGTGGCCTACAGCCGCCTGGACACGGCGCACCAGGAAGAGGCACGGCAGGTGTTCCAGCGGCTGACCGGGGTCTCGTCCGAGGTGAAGCTGACCCGCCGCAAGGTGGGCCGCGCGGAGCTGGAGGAGGCGGAGGTCCTGGAGGTGTTCGCCCGCAGCCGCCTGATCGTGGTCGACACCGACTCCGTGCAGATCGCCCACGACGCCCTGCTCCAGCACTGGCCGCGCCTGCGCGGGTGGCTGGAGGCCGACCTGACCGGGCACGCCCTGCGCAGCCAGCTCGCCGACGACGCCGACGACTGGGTGCGCAACGAGCGCGCCCCCTCCTACCTCTACCGCGGCGAACGGCTGGCCGCCGTCCTGCACGCCGAGCACCGCTGGCGCGACGATCCGCTCACCGGCCCGGCCCGGCAGTTCCTGGACGCGGGCGTGCGGGAGGAGGCGCGCGGCCGCCGGCGCCGCCGGCAGACGTTCGCCGCGCTCTCGGCGCTCCTCGCGGTCGCCCTGGTCATGGGCGGCGTGGCCGTACTCCAGGTCAGGACGGCGCAGCAGCAGCGCGACGCGACGCGCGAGCAGGAGCTGGTGGCCCTGGCCCGGCAGCTCGTGGCCAAGGCCGAGGCGGCGCTGGACTCCGACGCCAGGACCGCGCTCATGCTCAACGTCGCCGCCCACCGCATCCACCCCGACGTCGAGACGGCCGCCTCCCTGCGCCGCGCGGTCACCACCACGGCGTACGCGGGCCAGCTCATCGGGGTGAACAGCCCCGTCAGCTCGATCGCCTACTCCGGCGACGGCAGGTACCTGGCGGCGGGTTTCAACTCCGGCGCGATGATGCTCTGGGACGTCTCCGACCCGCTGCGCCCACGCCAGCTCGGCGATCCCTTCGTCTTCCTGGACTTCCACAGCAACGTCACGGTCGCCTTCGCCGCCGGGGACACCCGGCTGGTCGCGGCCAGTGACACCGGCGCGGTCACGATGTGGGACCTGGCCGACCCCGCCCGCCCGCGCCGGGTCGGCACGCCGGTGAAGGGCGTGCAGTACCGCCAAGGGGGCGCGTGGTTCTCGCCGGACGCCACCGTGCTGGCCACCTCGACGGAGAAGAAGCCCGCGCTGCAGTTGTGGGACCTGCGCGATCCCGCCCGGATCCGCCCGCTCGGGGGGCCGATGCGGGTCCTGCCCGGATACGTGGACAACCTGGCGTTCTCTCCAGACGGCAACCTGATCGCCGCCGCGGGCAGCTCGCACAAGCACCCCGTGGTCCTCTACGACCTGCGGCGCCGCAAGGAGATCAGCCGCGTCACCCCGAAGGAGTCCGACATCATCGGCTCGCTCTCCTTCAGCCCCGACGGCCGGACGCTGGCCGTCGAAGGCGACTTCCGCGGCATCATGCTGTGGAACGTGAGCGACCCGGCGCGTCCCCGCCCCGCCCGGGATCTGCTGTGGGCGGCCATGGGCGCGAAGGCCACCTTCGGGCCGGAGGGCGCGGTGCTGGCCACCACCGGCGGCCGGGACACCGGCCTGCTGCTGTGGGACGTCAGCGAGATCGACTACCCGTCCCGCACCGAACGGCTGCGCGCCGGGCAGGACGACAACGAGGTGGCCTTCGCCCCGCGCGGCGGCGCGCTGGCCTCCGGCAGCGAGGAGGGCCGCATCACCCTGTGGAACCTGGTGCGCGCCGGGCAGCCCCGCGGGTACGGCCCGCCGTTCGTGGGGCACAAGGAGCGCTACAAGCAGGAGATCTACGCGATGGCGTGGTCCGAGGACGGCTCGATGCTCGTGACCGGCGGCCGGGACACCACGATCGCCTTGTGGCGGGTCGGCGACCGTGCCCATCCCCGGCTGCTGGCCAAGCTCTGGGGGCACATCGGCGAGGGCGTCGACGCCGTCGCCTTCTCGCCCGGCGGCAAGCTGCTGGCCACCGGCGACGGCAAGGGGACCGTCATCCTGTGGGACCTCAGCGTGCCGGAACGGCCCCGCCGGCTGGCGCGCTCGCTGAGCGGGCGTGGTGACATCATCCGCTCGATCGTGTTCTCCGCCGACGGCAGGAGGGTCACGGTCGGCGGCGACTCGCTGATCGACGTCTGGGACGTCGGCGACCCGGAACGCCCCCGCCACCTGGCCAGGGCGCTGGGGGACTCCGCCGGGGTGGTCAAGGCGTGGCGGCTGCGCGACGGCCGCGTGCTGGCGGTGCTGCGCGGGAAGGGGCAGCCGGTCGAGGACGTGGGCGTGCGCCCCTCGGTGCCGCCGTCGCCGGGCGCGGGCCAGATCGTCTCCTCTCCGGCGTCGCAGGAGCCGGGTTCCAACACCGCCGGGCTCTTCGACATCAGCGACCCCGCCCGGCCGAGGGCGCTCGGGCCGTGGCTGAGCGGGCTCAGGCAGTACCTGGTCGGAGCCGAGCTGTCCCCCACGGGCGCCCTGCTGGCGCTGTCGGACCGCAACGGCGCGGTCGTGCTGTGGGACTTCACCGACCGGGCCCGGCCCCTGCGCCTGGGCGACCCGCTGATCCCGCACGGGACGCTGTCCGGCGTGAGCGTGGCCTTCGCCCCCGGCGCCGACCTCATGGTCACCGGCGGCATCGACGGCGACGGCTATCTGTGGGACCTCGGCAACCGGATCCTGCCCCGGCAGGTGGGCGCCTCCCTGGACGACAACGAGGACTCCATCGGGCACATGGCCTTCTCCGCCGACGGCGACACCCTGGCCACGGCCGGGAGCCGGGGTGAGGTCGTGCTGTGGGACCTGCGGCCGACCTACGCGCTGCGCGAGCGGCTGGACGAGACCGCCTGCCTGGTGACCGGTGGCGGGCTGAACCGCGAGCAGTGGTCGCGGTACGTGTCGGCGCTGCCGTACCAGGACGTCTGCGCCCGCTGAGCGGTCAGGGGGCGTAGCTCAGGATGTGCGCCCGCAGCATGGCGGGGGCCTCGGGGGAGCGGGTGCGGAAGGCGTCGAGGAGAGGGCGGTGGTCGGCGGCGTTCTCGTGGAGTTCGGCGCGGAACAGCCGGATCGACAGATGCGTCCACACCTCCAGCCCCAGGCCCTCCCAGACCGACAGCAGCAGCGCGTTGCCCGAGGCGGCCACGATCTCGCGGTGGAAGGCGATCCCGGCGCTCACCTGGTCGGCCAGGGCGCCGTCGGCCGCCGCGTCGCCGAGGCGGGCGGTGCACGACTCCAGGACCTCGACCGAGGGCGCGCCCAGGCGGGCGGCGGTCTCCTCCAGGCCGGCCCGCACCTGGTAGACCTCGCGCAGGTCGTCGCGGGTGAAGGGGCGGACCCGCGCGCCCTTGTTCGGCGAGGACTCGATCAGGCGCAACGCCTCCAGCTCTCGCAGCGCCTCGCGGACGGGGGCCTGGCTGACGCCGAGGTCCGTGGCGATGCGGCGTTCGACGATGCGCTCGCCGGGGGCCCAGCGGCCGGAGATCAGGCCGTCGACGAGCTGACGGCGGATCTCGTCGCGGAGCGGGGATCGCACTACGGGTTTCACAGGGAGATTAAATCGTGAAAACACTCGCCCTAACATCCAATGATCGATCATTGGGTGTTTAATGGATGTATGGAGAAAGATCTGGATCCTCAGGAGACCGCCGAGTGGCTCGAGTCGCTCGACGCCGTCAGGCGGGTCGCCGGTCCTGAGCGGGTCGCGTACCTGCTACGGAGGCTGGCCACGTCCTCCCGTTACGTGAACACCGTGCCCACGGCCGAGGAGCCGCCCTACCCGGGTGATCTGGAGCTGGAGGAGCGCATCGCCGCCTACGACCGCTGGAACGCCGCAGCCATGGTCAGCCGCGGCAGCAAGCTGGGCCTGGGCGGGCACATGGCCACCTACGCCTCCGCGGCCTGGCTGTACGAGGTCGGGTTCCACCATTTCTTCCACAGCGGCCACGACCAGGTCTACTTCCAGGGGCACGCCTCACCGGGCGTCTACGCCCGCGCCTTCCTCGAGGGCCGGCTGAGCGAGGAGCACCTGGACAACTTCCGGCGCGAGACGCGGGGCGGGCTGCCCTCCTACCCGCACCCGCGGGCCATGCCGGGCTTCTGGCAGTTCCCCACGGTCTCCATGGGCCTGGGCCCCCTCAACGCGGTCTACCAGGCGCGCTTCAACCGGTATCTCCACAACCGCGGCATCAAGGACACCAGCGCCGGCCATGTCTGGGCCTTCCTCGGCGACGGCGAGATGGACGAGCCCGAGTCCACGGCGGCGCTGACCCTGGCCGCCCGAGAGGGGCTCGACAACCTCACCTTCGTGATCAACTGCAATCTGCAGCGGCTCGACGGCCCGGTCCGCGGCAACACCCGGATCGTCCAGGAGCTGGAGAGCGTCTTCCGCGGTGCCGGATGGCACGTGGTGAAGGCGCTCTGGGGCGCGGAGTGGGACGGCCTGCTCCATGACGACGAGCTGGTGGCCCGGCTGGGCGAGATCCCCGACGGGCAGTTCCAGACGTTCGCCGCCTCCGACGGCGCCTACATCCGCGAGCACCTGTTCAAGGGGCTGTCCACCACGGCCACCGACGAGGACCTGCGGCGCATCGTCGGCGGCTCCCGCGCCGGGCACGAGCCGCGCAAGGTCTACGCCGCCTACCAGCGGGCCAAGAGCCTCAAGGGCGCCCCGACCGTCATCCTCGTGCAGACGGTCAAGGGCTGGACGCTGGGCGCCGGCGTCGAGGCGCGCAACGCCAACCACCAGATGAAGAAGCTCTCCCTGGAGGAGTTCCGGGTGATGGGGGAACGGCTCGGCCTGCCGGTCCCCGCGCTCGACGGGGAACTCCCGCCCTTCCTGCACCCGGGCCAGGACTCCCCGGAGGCCCGCTACGCCCGCGAGCGGCGGGCCGCGCTGGGTGGTCCCATCCCCCAGCGGGTGTATGTCCCGAAAAATCTGGACCTGCCGGGCGACAAGCCCTTCCAGGCGACGGCCAAGGGCTCCACCCAGCCGGTCGCCACCACGATGGCCTTCGTCCGTCTGGTCAAGGACCTCATGAAGGAGCCGGGAACCGGCCGCCGCTGGGTGCCCATCGTCCCCGACGAGGCCAGAACCTTCGGCATGGAGTCGCTCTTCCCCACGGCCAAGATCTACTCGCCGCTCGGCCAGCGCTACGACGCCGTGGACCGCGAGCTCCTGCTGGCCTACAAGGAGGCGGCCGACGGCCAGATCCTCATCGAGGGCATCACCGAGGCGGGCTCCATGGCCTCCTTCACCGCCGCCGCCACCAGCTACGCCACCCACGGCGAGCCGATGATCCCGTTCTACATCTTCTACTCGATGTGCGGCTGGCAGCGCACCGGCGACCAGATGTGGGCCCTGGCCGACCAGCTCGGCCGCGGGTTCCTGATCGGCGCCACGGCCGGCCGTACCACGATGACGGGGGAGGGGCTCCAGCACGCCGACGGCCACTCCCACCTGCTGGCCTCGGCCAACCCCGCGGTGCTCGCCTACGATCCGGCCTTCGCCTACGAGGTCGGCGTGATCGTGCGTGACGGCCTGCGCAGGATGTACGGCCCGGCCGCGGAGAACGTCTTCTACTACCTGACCGTCTACAACGAGCCGATGCCCCAGCCGGCCATGCCGGAAGGCGTCGAGGAGGGCGTCGTCAGGGGCATCTACCGCTACCGGGCGGGCGGCGGGCAGGCGCACATCCTGGCCAGCGGCACCGCCATGCACTGGGCCCTGGCCGCGCAGGAGCTCCTGGAGGAGGAGTACGGCGTCGGCGTGGACGTCTGGTCGGTCACCTCCTGGAGCGAGCTGCGCCGGGACGCCATGGCCACGGACGGCGTGCCGTACCTGAAGCGGGCGCTCGCCGGGACGGACGGGCCGGTGATCGCGGTCAGCGACTGGATGCGGGCGGTGCCCGACCAGATCGCGCCGTGGATCGAGCGGCCGTGGACCTCGCTCGGCACCGACGGCTTCGGCCTGTCGGACACGCGCGAGGCGGTGCGCGAGCACTTCGGTGTGGACCCGCGCGCTATCGCCGACGCGGTGCTCAAAGCGATCGAGTGATCGGGCGCTGCCGCCGGGTGCTGTAAGCGAAAGTCAAGTGGGCGTTGATGGGCGGGGACGACACTGGAGCATGGCTGTCGATCTCCGTCCTCCCGGCCTGGCTCCGCGGCCGAGCCTCGGGCTGCTCATCGGCCTGGTGGTGTCGAGCGTGCTGGCCGCGCTCGTGCTCGCCGTCATGCTGATCAGCGGCGGCCCGCTCGGGTGGGGCCTCGCCATGCTGCTCGCGCTGGCGCCGCTGCCCGTGCTGCTGGCCGCCGTGCTGTGCCTGGACCGGCTGGAGCCCGAGCCGCGGCTGCACCTCGGCTTCGCCTTCGCGTGGGGCGCGGGGGTGGCGGTCGTCCTCGCGATCGTGTTCACGCTGGCCGGGGAGGCGGTCGTCGCCGGGCTCGGGTACGGCGAAGGCGTGGCGGACGACGTGGGCACGGTGATCCTGGCGCCGGTGATCGAGGAGGCGCTGAAGGGCGCGGCACTGCTGATGCTGCTGCGCCGGAGGCGGGAGATCGACGGGCTGACCGACGGCGTCATCTACGCGTCGATGGCCGGGCTGGGCTTCGCCGCGGTCGAGAACGTGGGCTACTACCTGAGCTCGTACGACGAGGGCGGCCTCGGCGGAGCCGTGGAGACGTTCGTGCTGCGCGGGCTGATCTCGCCGCTGGGGCATCCGGTCTACACCTCGCTGATCGGGATCGGGGTGGCGGCCGCGGTCGTGCACCGGCGGTACTGGGCGATTCCGCTCGGGTACCTGGGGGCGGTGGCGTTGCACGCGATGTGGAACGGCAGCGCCTCCACGGGCTCCTTGGCCCTGTTCGGCCTCGCCTACCTGGTGATCATGACGGTGCTGGTCGTGCTGATCGTGGTGACCGTGCGCGAGCGGCGCCTGCTGGTGGCCAGGATGGCCGACGTGCTGCCGCGCTATCAGGCGACCGGCCTGGTGAGCCCGCAGGACGCCGGCATGCTGAGCACGCTCAAGGCGCGCAGGCACGCGCGCCGGTGGGCCAGGAGCGCCGGGCTGGGCCGGGCGATGTCGGACTACCAGCAGGCGGCCACCGAGCTGACCATGCTGCACGTGCGGGCCGAGCGGGAGCGGATGGACCTGGCGCTGTTCGCGGCCGAACGCGACGCTCTCCTGCATGTGATGGCGGCCACACGCCGCTGGTAGCCACATGTGACCGCTTATGGTCAACAATGGGCGGATGAGCTGGGTCGAAATCGGATCGGAAGAAGAGCTGCGCGACCTTCTGGGCGAGGTCCTGCCGCGAGCCGCCAACAAGGACCGCCCCAAGCTGCACAAGCTGGACAAGGAGTGGCTGGCGGCCTCGCCGTTCTGCCTGATCGCCACGGCCGCCGACGACGGCACCTGCGACGTGTCGCCCAAGGGCGACCCGGCGGGCTTCACCCTCGTGCTCGATGACACGACCATCGCGATCCCGGAGCGGCCGGGCAACCGGCGCGCCGACGGGTTCCGCAACATCCTGCGCAATCCCCATGTGGGGCTGATCTACATGATCCCGGGCAGGAACGAGACCCTGCGCATCAACGGCCGGGCCCGGTTGCTGCGTGACGCGCCGTTCTTCGACGAGATGATCGTCAAGGGGCATCGGCCCCAGCTCGCGATCGTGGTCGAGATCGAGCAGATCTTCCACCACTGCGCCAAGGCGTTCCTGCGCTCGGCGTTGTGGAAGCCGGAGAAGTGGGAGTCCGACACGCTGCCCTCGCACGCGAGCATCGTCAAGGGCGTCCAGAGCGTCTCCGAGACGCTCGAGCAGCTTGAGGCGTACTACGGCGCGGCGTACGCCGACAAGCTCTACAAGGTGTGACCTCAGGCGGCCGGCGTCGGCCCGCCCGGGAACAGGATCACGTTACGGCCGCTGTAGGCGCGCAGATCGACGACCTTGGGGTCGAGAGCGGCGGGCCTGCGGTGGCCGGCCGACCGGATGTCCCGGACCTTATGCCTGGCGATCCGCGGCGGTACCACCACAAGCCTCTTCATCTCCAGCCCCCCGGCGTGATGTTTTTGTTACCGATGTTATCTACAGAAACACCCGTAAGCTCCACGTAAGGAGTGCAATCAGTAAGGAAGTACCCGCCCCGAGGGAGTGCGCAGGTCCAGTTCCGGCCGCTTCTTTGTCGATGGCTTGATCTTCCGAACGCGTCGCATGGTCCGCCCCCTTTCGCTCCCCATTGCTGCAACCTACGCGGCGGGAGGCGGCCCGCTCAACGTATTTCTACCGGTACGGCCGTTACACAACCGCGGGGTCGCCGAGAACCGGCCTAGGGGTACGGCAGGCATCGTCACCAGCATGAACACGCGAAACATCCTCATCGCCGGTTCCCTGGTCGCGGGCGCGCTCGTCCTGTCCCCGGGTACGGCTACCGCCGCCGCCTGTGCCTTCGACCCGAACCGGGTGGAGTACTCCGACGACGCCAAGATCGCCAAGCGGCAGCACCGGACGTACTGCATATACCGCCTCATCGGCCGCGACGGCGCCTTCACCGCCAAGGGCCGCGCCTGGATCGACCTCAGGAACGGCGCCGTCCGCCCGGCAGGGACCGCCGGGAAGGCCGCCGCCCAGCTCAGCCGCTATCGCAAGCTCGGCCTCTGGAACCCGAACAGGATCGAGTACTCCGACAGCCCCGTCCGGGCCGTCAAGCAGTTCACGACCTGGTACGCCAAGGGCTACATCGCCCTCAGCGGCGGCTGGACCAAGCGGGGGCAGGCCCGGTTCCGCTGACCTGACCCGCCCGGAAAAGCAGGTGTTTTCCGGGCACGTGGTCCTTACCGTGGAAAACGGAGGGAGGATCATGACACTGCTGGCCTTCGGCGTGGTGACCCACCCGGGCCGGCAGGCCCGGGTACTAGGCGATGCGCTGCCCGGCGCCCCCGTCGCCGTGGGGCCCGGAGCATGCGACGCGGGTCCCGCGCTGGCCGAGCTCAGACGGCTCGTGGCCGCCGGCGGCGAGGCCGCCGCCGGGGCCGGGGTGGACCTCGGGGCCGGATTCCGCTCCGCGCGGCTGGCCGGGGCCGCCGGGGACCGGCGTGACGCCGTCCTCGCCGCGCTGCGGGTGCTCGGGCCCGAGCAGGCCCACCGGCTCGGGGAGCGCGCCGGGGTGCTGGTCGCCCTGTTCGGCCCGGCCGCCACCAGGCCCGTCGGCGCCGCCGCCTCCCTGGCCGTCGCGGAAAGCCGCTGGGCCGCCCTCACGCTGGCCTCCGCGGCCAGCGACGTCCTGGGGCCCGAGCAGCTCGAGACCGTCCTCCGCCTCGGCCGGGACCTCGAGGTGGAGGGCCCTGCCTCGCGGCTGGCCGGGCATCTGGAGAAGGTGTTCGCGGACGTGCCGCGGCCCCGGCGGGCGCGGCTCCTGACCGACCTGTGGGAGCGCGTCACCGCCGGCCGCGCCAGAGCCGACCGGCGTACGGCGCGGCTGGCCACCCAGGGGAAGACCAGCCGGGAGGACGACCTGAGCCGGCGCCACCAGGAGCACACCGACGAAGTGCTGGTCGGCCTGATGCGGCGGGCGTTCGGGCGGATGCCCGCCCTCGCCGAGGCGGCCCGCTGGACGCCCGCCGCGCACCACTGGACCGTCCTGCTCGACGAGGCGCTCCAGGACGCCATGGCCGCGACCGTTCTGCTGCGCAGCGCGGTGGCAGCGGGCGACCTGGGCCCGGAACGAGGGCTCGAGAGCGTCAAGGCGCAGGTCGGCGCCGTGGCCGAACTGCTGGACGGCTCGCTCGCCGGTCGCCCGGCGCGCAAGGTGGGCGGGAAGGACGGCCTGCCGCCGCGCCCCGGCTCCTACGTGATCGACCTCGCCCGGCGGCCCGGCCACGCCGTCCTGGTGCGGCAGCGGCTGGCCCGCGCCCGTGACTACGGGGTGGTGGTGCTGGAGGCGGTCACGGAGTTGCCGGGGGATGTGCCCGGCCACCTGCACGAGGATCTGCGGCACTGGGCGAGGCGCGACATGCGGGCCTGGCGCGCGGCCGTGCCCGCGACCCGGCCGGGCGCGACGTGGGCACAGCCGGTCCTGTTCGGCGCCGCCGAGCCGCTGGCCACCCGAGCCGGGGACGCCACCTCGGGCGAGCAGCCGGATGCGCCGGCCGCGGGGAGCGAGGAGATCGCCGGCGACCTGTTGTGGGTGGCGGACCTGGCCGACGCCCTGGCCGCGCTGCACGGGCACGACGCCGCCGTGGTCGCCCACGGGGAAGTCGTGCCCTACGCCGACTGGGACCCCGAGCAGCCGGAGCCCGAGCCGCTGCTGCCCAGGACCGATTCGCTGCCCCTGGCCCTCGCGGGCGCGGCGCAACTGGTGTCGCTGGGCGCCCGGGTGCCGCCGCGCTGCCGTACCTGGCCGGAGCTGATCGCGGGCCTCATGGCGGGCACGACGCTGGCCGAGGCCCTGACCGGCGCCTTCCCGGTGCCCGAAGAGCTGAAGCGGCTGGAGGGCAGCCGCGTCCCCGGGACGACGGTCCGGGTGACCTGGGCGCTCGACCCCCACGCGCCGGCCGGCTGGGCGACCTACATGGGCAACTGCATCGCCGGGGCCTATTACCTGAAGGAGGCGGCCGAGGGCCGCAGCGTGCTGGCCGCGCTCCTGGACGAGGACGGGCAGATCACCGTCAACCTGGAGCTCACCCCCCGAGCGTACGGCTGGCGGGTGGCGGAGATCCGCGCCCGGTTCAACGCCGACCCGGACGTGGAGCTGGAGCGCCGGGTACGCGCGTGGGCCGGACGGCTCCCGGTGCCCGCGGAGCGCGGGCAGGCGCGCCCGCCCCGGCCGCCGAAGGGTCCGGGACGGCCGCCCGGCCGCCTGTTCCGCGCCGCGAAGGAGCCGCTGTCGGCGCTGGCCGTGACCGCCCTGGCCGAGGCGGCCCCCGAACTGCGCGCCCTGACCGGCGACGGCCTGTCCGGGCTGGTGGCGCTGCGCCGGGCCGGCGCCGGGGAACTGGAGACGCGCTGCGCCGAGCTCCTGGCCGAGCAGGGCGCGGCCGGGTTCTGGGCGGTGACCGGAGCCCGGCCCCTCAGCGCGGCGATCGGCAGGCTGGAGCCCGCGCTGGCCGCCCGCGTCACGCCGCTGACCAGGGACGAACCTCCGCTCGGCTCCCTGCGCTCGCTGGCGCGCCACGAGGCGATCGCGCAGGCCAGGACGGCCGAGGTGGTGGCGCTGCGGCTGCGGGCCGCACTGGGCAGGCTGGCCGGGACCGGGCATCCGGCGCTCGCGGCGGCGATGGCCAGGCGGCCCGGCGTGGAGGCGCTGTGCGCGCTGACGATCGCCGTCACCTCGTGGGGCGAGTGCAGCCTGCGCCCGATCACCGCGGCCGGGGCGGCGGAGATCCCCGGCTATCCGTCGTCCAGCCTGGCGGAAGCCCCCTGGCAGACCGCCAGGACCGCCGCCGCCGAACTGGGCGCCGACCTCGCCGCCTTCGAGGACCGGGTCGCCGCGCACGGCCTCCTGATCCCCGGCGCCTGGCTGGGCAGGGGCGGCTGGCCGGTGCTGTGGCAACGCGCGCACCGGGGGTGAGCGGTGCCGCTCATCGCCGTCTGCGCGGTCTGGGGAGTGTTCTGGGGGTCATGGGCGGCTCTGCTGCCCGCGGTCAAGGCCGGGCTCGGCCTGTCCACGGCCGGCCTGGGGCTGGCGCTCAGCGCGATCCCGGTGGGCGCGATCCCGGCGATGGCCCTGGCCGGGCGCTGGGCCAGGGGCCGCGAGCGCGCCGGGCTCGGCCTGGCCACGGCGCTGTTCGGGCTGGGGATCCTCGCCGTCGCCGGTGCCGCCTCCGGCCTGCCGTACCCGCTGACGGCGGCGCTGCTCGTGCTCGGCGCGGGCAGCGGCGCGCTGGACGTCACGCTCAACCTCGCCACCGGCCGCGCCGAACGGCAGAGCGGGCGCAGGCTCTTCCAGCCGGTGTACGCGGCCTTCCCCGTCGCCGTCATCGCCGCCGCGCCCGCCACGGGCCTGGCCCGCGACCTGGGCGCGGGGCCGGGGGCGACGCTGGCCGTGGTGGCGGTGCCGGTGCTCGGGTGCGCGTTCGCACCGCTGGCCCTGCCGCCGGGCACCCCGGAGAGTACGGCGCGGCGCACCCGCACCCCGTGGCGGCAGGCGGCGCTCCTCGGCGCGCTGGCCGCCTGCGTGCTGATCATCGAGAACGCCGTCGAGCAGTGGTCGGCGCTGCTGCTGGAGGACCACCTGAAAGCCTCCGCCCTGGTGGCCGCGGCGGCCCCGGCGGGCTACATGGCCGCGCTGACCGCGGGACGGCTGATCGTGCAGGCGCTGCCCCGGCTCGGCCCGCGCGCCCTCTACGCGGCGGCCGGCGCGGGCGGCGGCGCGGGCATCGTGCTCGCCGGGCTGGCGCCGGCACCGGGCTGGGCCCTGGCCGGGTTCGCGCTGACCGGGCTGGCACTGGGACCGCTGGTGCCCGCCATCCTCAGCCGCGCCTCGGCCGGCGACCCGCGCGGATCGCTGGTGGCGGCCGTCTCCACGATCTCCTACGCGGGCTTCGTGGCCAGCCCGCTGCTGGTGGGAGCCCTGGCCGCCGCCGGAGGACTGCGTATGGCCCTGGCGTTGCTGGCGGTGCTGGCCGTGCCTCTGCTGGCGATGTCGGCCGCGCGATGACCGTGCCGCCGTGGGGGAGCGGCACGGTCACTCTGAGCTTTCCCGGTAAACGCCTTCCATGTCCACCCTTCCGCCGCACAATCCTGGTGTGTTGTTGGGGAAAAGCTGTGCTGGAAGGGGGTATTTCCTCCGGGCGTCCATCAACGAGAGGAATCCGGCCGTGGCTGTCTGCGAGACGTGTGGCAACGACTACGACATGTCCTTCGAAGTGCACGCGCAGGGTGCGGTGCATACCTTCGACTCCTTCCAGTGCGCCATCCAGGCCATGGCCCCCATCTGCGAGCACTGCGGGGCACGGGTGATCGGCCACGGCGTCCAGGTGAACCGCGCCTGGTACTGCTGCGCCCACTGCGCCCGCCAGGAGGGCGCCACACAGATCGTGGACCGCACCGGCGTCTACGCCTAATCCTCCAGGTAGCGCAGGATCGCCAGCACCCGGCGGTTGTAGTCGCCGTGCGCGGGCAGGTCGAGCTTGTCGAAGATGGCGTTGACGTGCTTTTCCACCGTGCTCAGCGACACGTGGAGGCGTTCGGCGACGGCCGTGTTGACCAGGCCCTGCGCCAGGTGCTCCAGGACCTCGCGCTCGCGGGCGCTGAGCCGGGACAGCGGGTCGGCGTGGGTGGTCCGGGCCAGCAACTGCCGGACCACCTCGGGATCCAGCACCGTCCCGCCCGCCCGCACGCGCTCCAGCGCGTCCAGGAACTCGGCCACCTCCGACACCCGGTCCTTCAGCAGGTAGCCGACACCCACCCCGGACAGCAGCCGAGCCGCGTACGTTTTCTCGACATACTGCGACAACACCAGCACCCCGGTCTCCGGCCGGCGGGAGCGGATCTCCAGCGCCGCCCGCAGCCCCTCGTCGGTGTGGGTGGGCGGCATCCGCACGTCCACGACCGCCACCTCCGGGCGATGCTCCTCGACCGCCGCCAGCAGCGCGCCGGCGTCGCCGACGGCGGCCACCACCTCGTGCCCGGCGTCCTCCAGCAGCCGGATCAGCCCCTCGCGCAGCAGCACCGCGTCGTCGGCCAGGATCAGCCGCACGGCAGCGCCGCCCGCACCGTGGTGCCGTCCGCGCCGCTGCGCACCTCGAAACTCCCGTCGAGCGCCCGCACCCGCCGGGCCAGCCCGGACAGGCCGCCGCCCGCCGGATCGGCGCCGCCCCGGCCGTCGTCGGAGACCGTCATCACCACCGTGCCCTCCTCCTCGCGCAGATCGACCAGGATGTCACGGGCGCCGGAGTGCTTGACCGCATTGGTGATCGCCTCGCGGGCCACGAAGTACAACGCGGTCTCCACCTCGGACACGGGCCGCTCCCGCAGGCCGTACCTGACCTGCACCGGGACGCCCGCGCGCTCGGCCACCCCGTCCAGCGCGGCGCGCAGCCCGAGCTCGTCGAGCGCGGTGGGGTACACGCGCCAGGCGACGCTGCGCAGCTCGTCCAGGAGCCTGCGCGACTCGGCGTACGCCTGCTCGACCAGCTCCGGCGCCGCCTCCGGGCTGTGCCGGGCGCGGCCGAGCAGCATGGCCAGCGCGACGCCCCGCTGCTGCACGCCGTCGTGCAGGTCCCGCTCGATCCTGCGGCGCTCGTCGTCGACGGCGCGCACGATGCCGAGGCGGGTGTCGGTGAGCTCGGCGATGCGCCGCCGCATCAGCTCCTGCGTCCCCGGCCCGAGATGCCGTACGGCCAGCCGCCGCTCGGCCCAGGCGACCAGCTCCACGGCCGCCGCGGTCAGCGCCAGCAGCACCAGGCCGAGGCTCAGCCCGATCGCCCCGCTCCCGGTCTCCAGCCGGACGCCGGGGTAGGCCAGCGAGACCACCTGGGAGTCGCCGGTGGCCATGGCCCACACCGACCCGCCCAGGAACAACACGCTCACGAACGCCAGCGCGAGCACCGCGTAGCCGCCGGTCACGCCGAGCAGGGCGCGGACCGCCAGGTAGCGGTAGACGGGCGGGCGCTCGTCGGTGCGCTGGCCGAGCCAGGCGAGCCTGCGCCGCTCGGCACGCAGCACCGCCGGGCCCCACCGGGCGCGGGCGGGCCAGGCCAGGGTCAGCAGGCAGAGTTCGAGCAGCCCGGTGACCAGCCCGGCCAGCACCCCGACCAGCCTGATCCCGACATTTCCCGACCCGACGTTCTCCGGCCTCACGTTCCCCGACCCGACGTTCCCTGGCCCGGTGTTCCCCGGCCCGATGTTCTCCGACCCGACGTTCTCCGGCTCCACGTTCTCCGACCCGATGCTCCCTGGCCCGGCGTTTCCCGGCCCGGCATTCACCGACACGGCTGCGCAGTCTAGGCGTCGCGCCGGCGCAGGACGACATACCCCGCCACCAGCGCCGCGGCCGTCCACCCCAGCAGCCACGCCAGCCCCTCACCCCACGGGTACGGCATGGGCCCGCCGGTCAGGTTCTCCGCGCTGTCCATGAACGCCAGCCCCGCGAACAGCGGCAGCCGCATCGACGCCTCGATCAACGCCGCCGACCCCGTCATCATGATCAGCAGCGGCAGCCCCAGCATGAGCATGAACACCACCGTCAGCGTGCCCGCCGCACTCCGCAACGCCGTGCCCGCGCCCACCGTCAGCACCCCCGCCAGCGCGAAGAACACCCCCAGCCGCACCAGATCCGCCACCGTCTCCCCGGCGTTCAAAGTCACCGGCACGCCGAACGCGTCCAGCCCCAGCAGCAGAGAGGTCAGCACCGCCCCCACGGCTCCGCTCACCACCCCCGCCACGAACAACACCGGCGCCACCACCAGGGCCTTGGCCGCCAGCACCCGCCCGCGCACCGGCACGGCCTGCACCGTCACCCGCATCCCGCCGGAGGAGTACTCCGCCGTGACCACCAGCATCGCCAGCGCCACCAGCGCGAACTGCGCGAAGATCGACGCGGCCACCACCGGCTCCGTCGCCGGCAGCGCCTCGGTCCTCGGCTGCCCGTTCTGCGACCCCAGCGCGCCGCCCACCGTCACCGAGGCCAGCACCATCAGCGTGACCGCCCCCGCCAGGCACCACCAGGTGGAGCGGACCGACCACAGCTTGGCCCACTCGGCCGCCACCGCCCGCCTCACACCCGGCTCCCGAACTCGGTGCTGCCCGCGGTCAGCTCGTGGAACGCCTGCTCCAGCGAGGCATCCTGCGCGCTCAGCTCGTGCAGCCTGATGCCCGCCTCGTGCGCCAGATCGCCCACCCGCTCGATCGTCGTGCCCGTGGCCACGAGCTCGTTCTCGCCCGTCCGGCTCACCTCGGCGCCCGCGGCGCGCAGCCGTACCGCCAGCTCGCCCGTGTGCGGCGAGCGCACCCGCACCACGCCGGCGGCGACCACCTCGCGCAGCGGCGCGTCCACGATGAGCCGCCCGCGCCCGATCACCACGAGGTGGTCGGCCGTCTGCTGCATCTCGCTCATCAGATGGCTGGAGACGAACACCGTCCTGCCCTCCCCGGCCAGGCGCCGCATGAGCTCGCGGATCCACCGCACGCCGTCGGGGTCCAGCCCGTTGACGGGCTCGTCGAACATCAGCACCGCCGGATCGCCGAGCAGCGCCGCCGCGATACCCAGCCGCTGGCTCATCCCCAGCGACAGCGCCCCGGCCCGCCGCCGCGCCGCGGACTCCATCCCAACGAGCTCCAGCACCTCGCCCACCCGCGCCCGGCCGATCCCGTTGCTGCGCGCCAGCCACACCAGATGCGCCCGCGCCGAGCGTCCCGGATGCACGGCGCGGGCGTCCAGCAGCGCGCCGACCGTCCGCAGCGGGTTCTCGATCCGCTGGTACGGTCGGCCGCCCACGAGCGCGGAACCGGCGTCCGGCCGGTCCAGGCCCAGGATCATGCGCATGGTCGTGGATTTCCCGGCGCCGTTGGGGCCGAGGAACCCGGTCACCGCCCCCGGGCGCACCTCCAGGCTCAGGTCGTCGACCGCGGTGCGCCCGCCGTACCGCTTGGTCAGCCCGCGTAGTGTGATCATGCCGTCAACGCTAGGGAAAGCCCAGGTGGGAGGGTATGGGGGCGGACCGCCGAGTCCGGTGGGGGTTACCTTCTATCGAAGGGCGAGCTCACGACCCCCTCTTCCACGAGCTTCGACATCATGTTCCTGATCGTGTCGCGGTCGTTGAGATGCGGGAACGGCTCCTCCGGGACCGCGACGCCCAGGAAGGCGCACAGCGGTTCCCAGCCCTCGCGCACGTCGACGACCAGCAGGCGCTCCGCCGGGACGATCCGCTTGACCGTCTCGGTGTGCAGGTCGAAGAACTCCGTCGAGACCTCCACCGGCGGCATGTCCGCGGTCATCGGGAAGTCCGGGCCCATCGCGGCGCGCCGGATCGTGTCCATGACCGGCATCATCCGCCGGAGCTGCCCCAGAACCTGCGCCGCCGCAGGGGGGACGTCCCTGGCGGCCAGCGATCTCGGCCCGTCGATCAGGGTCTGCATGCTGGCATGCCAGCGCACCGGATCCCGGACCGTCAGGATGACCTTCGCCTCCGGGTACAGCTCTGCGAGCTCCCGGTAGAAATGGCTGGCCGGCCAGTCCTGAGTGGATCGGTAGCCGTCGAAGACGCGCTCCCAGTCCATCGGTTCCCCCGAGGCCACGGGCAGCCAGTGATCCACGTGTCCCGGGTGGGTGAGGATCTCGTACATGTGGTAGCAGGGACCAAAACCCAGCCGCTCGAGGGCGGCCTTCATGGAGGAGGTCCCCGTGCGCGGGAGACCCGCGCCGATCACGTCGAGCATGTTGCCTCCTCTCGATCGCGACTTTACGCGATCATTGACTCACCGTATAGAAGAGTCTGACCTGGTGGGGCTCGACTCGCCGGTTCGGGGCAAGGTCGTCGGCCACCTCGCGGACCGGCTCGTCGCCGGGTTCGAGCTGTGCGCGGTGGCGCAGCCGGTACCACATCGGCAGCCCGAACCAGATGAGCAGGAAGCTCGCCAGCGTCGCCGCCACGATGTACCCGCCGCCGGTCAGCCCGATGACGTCGAGAAGCAGGGTGAGCGCGAAACCCACCCCGGCGATCAGGAGCACCAGGCCCATCAGGGTCAGCCGGTGGCTGATCGCGACGAGCCGTTCCCGCATCCGCCGGCCGTACACGATCCGGTGGAAGGGCCGTACATCAGGGTTTGTTGCGAAATATGCCTATCTGTCATGAGGAACAGCCCGATACGCTCCTGCCGATCCATCACATCGGGAGGACCCATGCGGCGCTGGCTGCCCGCCTACCTAGCCCTGGCGGTCATCTGGGGCAACAGCTTCTTCTTCATCAAGATCGCCGTGGGCGAGCTGCACCCGCTGCAGGTCTCCTTCAACCGCATGGTGATCGGCGCCGCCATCCTGCTCGCCGCCGTGCTGATCGGCAGGAAGGCGCTGCCCCGCGACCCCAGGCTGTGGGGGCACTTCCAGATCGCCTCCATCGTCCTGACGACTCTGCCGTTCACCCTGTTCGCCTGGGGCGAGCAGTACGTCTCCTCGGTCGTGGCCGCGATCTGGAACGCCACCACGCCCCTGTGCACGCTCGCCTTCACCCTCATGCTGCGCGCCGAGAAGCCGACCGCCTCCCGGATGGCCGGGCTGGGGCTCGGGTTCGCCGGGGTCATGGTGGTGCTGGGGGTCTGGCAGCCGATGGCCGGTGGGCAGCTGGGCGGGAGCCTGGCCTGCTTCGGGGCCGCCCTCTGCTACGGCGTCGGCGGGGCGTACATGGGGCGCTTCATCACCGGGCGGCGCACCGAGGCGCCCGTCGTGCTGGCCGCCGGGCAGTTGCTCAGCGGGGCGGTACAGCTCGGCGTGATCACGGCGGTGGCCGGGGTGCCGCTGGTGGACACCACGGCCTCCGCCGAGGTCTGGTGGAGCATGCTGGGCCTCGGCGGGTTCGGGACCGGGATCGCCTACCTGCTGCTGTACTGGGTGCAGGGGCAGGCCGGGGTCACGACCACCTCCACGGTCACGTACCTGCTGCCGGTCTTCGCGGCAGCCTCCGGCGTGGTGGTCCTGGGCGAGGCGCTGACGTGGAACCAGCCGGCCGGGGCGGCGGTCATCCTGGTGGCCATCGCGCTGACCCAGGGGGCGATCCGGCTGGGGCGACGCTCCGCCGTACCCGTAGACGGGCCCACGCCGGACCGGGCCGCCGCGAACTCCTCCGACGTCTAGTCTTCCGCGGCCTTGCGGGCGCGGTTCTTGCGGCCCGCCACGAGCGTGTCGCCCGGCGCGGGCGGTTCGCCCGCCCCTCCCGTACGGCGGCGCGGGCGCGGATGCGGCGCGGTCTCCTCCGAAGCCGGGGACGGCGCGTCGTCCGGGGAGGGAGGCTCCTCTGCCTCCTCCTTCGGCGCGGCTTCCTCCGGCCGGCTGGGCTCGCGCAGGGAGGCGATGACCTGGTCGGCCTCGTTGTCGGCGGCGAACTCCGAGGCCGCCTCCGTCTCCCGGCGCCGGATCACCACCATGTGGTCGACGGAGATGCGCCCGGCGCCCACGACGGCCAGCAGGACGGCGGCCGAGCCCAGCGCGATGAGCTCGTTGGTGGTGATGGGGTTGAGCGGTGGCGCTATGAGGAAGACGGCGAGCGCTTCGACGAAGAGGATGAGCCCGGTCACCGAGACGACGAGCCCGGCGATGAGCAGCGCGCCGCCGATGAGCTCGGTGAGCATGGTGACGGTTGCCCACGCCTTGGGCGCGGGGGCGCCCTGCCTGGCGAACTCCGCCCCGGTGGCGTTCAGGCCGACCTGCAGCTTGTTCCAGCCGTTGGCGAAGAACAGGCCGCCCACGCCGACGCGGGCGACTAATGCGGCCAGATCACGAAGAGTCTGTCTCACGGTAGATGCCTGCCCTGATCGGGACATCACACACCTCAATCGCGGCGGAGCAGCATGGCCACCGCGAGGGCGGTCAGGCTGAGGAGGACGACGCTGACCACGACGGTCGTGTGCAGCGCGTTGACGAAGGCCCAGCGGGCGGCGCCGAGGAGCGCGTGCCCGGCGCTGCCGCCGACCTGGTCGGCGACGTGGGCCGCGCCCGCCAGGGACTGCCTGGCCTGGTCCATGCCACCCTCGGGCACGCCGGGGACGGCGGGCAGCGCGGGGGAGTAGGCGAGGGTGGTGATGGTGCCGAGGACGGCCACGCCGAGCCCGGCGCCGAGCTCGTAGGCGGTCTCCTCGATGGCCGCCGCCCCGCCCGCGCGGGATTCCGGGCAGGCGGACATGATCGTGTCGGAGGCGGCCAGCAGCGCCACCTGGACGCCGAAGCCGATGCCGACGAAGCAGAAGGCCAGCATGACGGGGTGGCCTTCGACGCCCCAGGTGAGGGTGGGCGACAGGGCGACGGCCACGAGCGCGAGGCCGCCGCTCATGGTGGCCCGCATGCCGATCCTGGGCAGGATGTGGGCGGCGGCGAGCCCGCCGGTGACGGCCGACAGCACCAGCGGCAGCATGCGGACGGCTGCCTGCAGCGGGCTGTCGCCGAGCACGAGCTGGAGGTACTGGGCCAGCATGAGCTGGAGCCCCACCAGCGAGAAGACGCCGAGCAGCACGCCGGCCACGCCCGTGGTGAACTCCCGGCGCCGGAACAGCTCGACGTCCAGCAGCGGCACGGCCAGCCCGGACTGCCGCCGCACGAACCAGACCAGCAGCCCGGCCCCGGCGGCGAACACCACGAGGGCGGCCGGCAGCGGCATCAGGCCGCGCGAGCCGGCCTCCTTGAGCCCGAAGGCCAGTGCCAGGATGCCGCCGACGGACAGGGCGGCGCTGAGCGCGTCCCAGGGGCGGCCCTGCCGCTCGCGGGTGCCGGGCAGCAGCCGGACGGCGGCGGGCAGGAGCGCGAGGAGGATCGGCACGTTGACGAGGAAGACGGCGCCCCACCACCAGCCGACGAGCACGCCGCCGACGAGCGGCCCGACGGCGGCGCCCGCGGCGGCCACGGCGCTCCAGATGCCGAGGGCGAGGGCCCGCTCGCGCCGGTCGGTGAAGACCTGGCGGATGATCGAGAGTGTGGCCGGCATGATCATGGCGCCGCCGACGCCGAGCAGGGCGCGGGCGGCGATGAGCATGGCGGGGCTGGTGGCCGCGGCGGCCAGCGCGGAGGCCACCCCGAAGATCGCGTAGCCGCCGAGCACGAGCCGTTTGCGGCCGTAGCGGTCGCCGAGCGTGCCGAACAGGACGAGCAGCGGCGCCACGACCAGGGAGTAGACGTCGATGATCCACAGGAGCTGGACGGCCGTGGGCTCCAGGGCGGCGGTCAGCGCGGGCACCGCGATGTGCAGGACCGTGGCGTCCACGGTGATCAGCAGCAGACTCAGGCACAGCAGCACCAGCACGGCCCAGCGGTTGTCGTCTCCGACGCGCCGGGCGCGCTTGTAGGCGGGCGGGGCCTGGGTGACGGTCATGAAACCCCCAGCGGGCCCTCTCGGTCGCAACAGGCCCGCGTAAGCATGCGTGGCAGCTTAGGGGATGTCCGGTACCGGGGATAGCGGTATCGGATGATCCAGCGGGTGCCGTACCTCTCTAGAGAGATACAGGCATATGTCGGGATCTATCAATGTCGGGGGAACCCCCCGATCATGGCCGTGTGGGGAACGGCGAAACAGGCGGCGAACCCGGCCGATCCCCGCGTGAATGGTGTGCCCTGTCCGCCGCCCGGCTGCGCGACGGCCGCCCGGAGGCCGCCCTCGACGCCGCGCTCAGGGCCGCCGGCCTCGACCCCGCCGCCGAATGGGCCCACCGCCTGATCAGCCTCGCCGAGGAGCGCCTCGGCCACGACGAGGAGTCCCTGGTCCACGCCCGCGAGGCCGTACGGCTGTCGCCCGGCTCCTGGGCGGCCCGCCTGCGCCTGTCGGCGGCGCTCCGGCGGCTGCCCGGCGGCTGGGAGCACGCGGTCCGCGAGGCCGAACTGGCCCGCGCCTACGGCCCCGACGAGCTCACCCCGCACCTGCAGCTCGGCGACCTGGCCCTGGTCCGCGGCGACCACCGCGGGGCCAGGACCTGCTACGCCGCCGCCCTGGAGCGTGACATCGCCCACCCCCAGACCCGGGTCAACCTCGGCCTGGCCTGGCTGCGCTGGGACCACCCCCGCGCCCACCACGATCCCGCCTGGCCCGTGGACCCGCGGGAAACCGGCCGGGCCAGGCGCGCCCTGGAGGTGTGGTCCCGCCAGACGCGCCTGCTCCTGGCCCTGGCCACGGCGGCCGTCATCGTGGCCGCCTTCGTCTACGACCTGGGCGCGGCGGCCCGGGCGGGCGGCGTGGCCGTCCTGGCCGCCGTGATCGTGCTCAGCGTGCGCCAGGCCCGCCGGGTCCGGCTGTGGTCGCACGTGCCCGCCATGTTCGGGCGCGACCCCTGGCTGGGCGCCTCCACGGGTTCCGCCCTGGTCGCCGTGGCCGCGTACGCCGCCTGGCTGGTGCTGCCCGTCGTGACCACCTCCCTCGCCCCCGTCTGGGCGGGCTTGACGGGGATCCTGCTGCTCGGCTGGCCCGCCCTGGCCCTCCTGCACGCGCTCGGCGGCATCTGGCGCGGCAGGCCGCTGCGGGCGCTGGAGGAGTTCTCGCTGGCCCGCGGCGAGCGAGAGGGGCGGCGCGACGCCGGGATCGCGCTGTGGATCGTTCTCGGCCGGGTCTGGTCGGTGATGGTGCCGCTGGCCGGCGCCGCCGCGGTCCTCGAGCCCCGGGCCGCGGTGCTCGCGCTGGCGGTGCCGTACCCGCTCATCGAGGCCCGCCGCAAGGCCCGCGCCGTCGCCGACCGCTGGTTGTCCGCGGCGGTGCTGCTGGTGGTGGCGGCGGCGCCCGCGTGCGCGGCCGGCGGCGTGTTCGGCCTGGCCTGGGCCTGGTGGGCGGGGCTGGGCGCGCTGGGCGCGGTCGCGCTGCTCTTCGCGGTGCGCGCCGCCCGCTCGTGGTGGCGCGGCGCGCCCGGCCCGTGGCGCGCCTCCCTGATCATGTGCGAGCCGCTGCTCGGCGACGCGCCGCCCGTGGCGCTGTCTCCCGAGGTACGGCAGGCGTTCGCGTACGCCAGGAGCGTCGTGCTGTCCTACACCGACCCGGCCGGGCCCAGGGTGGTGGGCGCGGTCGCCTCCGTCACCCTCGCGGGCGATCTGCGGCTGATCGCCGAGACGCAGGCGTGGGCGGCGGTCGAGGCCGATCCCCGGGTGGCGGTGTTCGCCGCCGACCCGTTGCAGCGCAGGTTCTGGGTGGAGGTGCGCGGCATCGCCCTGGCCCACGCGGACGCGCTGCGGGTCACGCCCACGAAGGTCCTGGTCGGGGAGTTCCCCGGGCGGCACCAGCGCCGCTAACGCCGGGGCATGGACGTGCTGCGCACTCCCGGCGCGCGCTTCGCCGCCGTGACCGGCGGCCTGCGGATCGTGGCCGGGCACCCGGAGCGTTTCGCCAGGATCGTGGCCGCCAACACGGGCTTGCCCACCGGTGACATTCCCATGCCCGCGGTCTGGCACCGGTTCAAGGACGCCGTCACGAGCGCGCCCGTGCTGGACATCGCCCGTCTCGTCCAGGCGGGCTGCGCGAGCACGCTGCCCCAGGACGTCCGTGACGCCTACGACGCCCCATTCCCGGATGAAAGTTACAAAGCCGGACCCCGCGCCATGCCCGGCCTCGTGCCCGCCACCCCCGGCGATCCGGCCGCCCCCGCCAACCGCGCTGCCTGGCAGATCCTCACCACACTCGGACTGCCGTTCCTCGTCGCCTTCTCCGACGGCGCCCCGATCACCGGCGGCATGGCGCCCATCCTGAAGAAGACCATGGCCGGCGCCGCCGGGCTCGACCACCCGGTGCTCCACGGGGCGGGCCACTTCCTCCAGGAAGACGCCGGAGCCGACCTGGGATGGCACATCGCCGCATTCGTCACCGCCACCTAGCGTGTCAGGTCCGCCCAATCGTCGGTCCGGTGCGGTATAACCGGGGGCGGACCGGGGAGGCGTGATGCGGGAGTCCGACAGGGCCCGGCCGGCGGGCAGAGCCGCCGCACGGGATCTGTTCGAGCAGGTGCGGTTGCGGTATTTCCAGCTTCCCCCGGCCGTGCGGCGGGTGCTCTACGTCGGCGTGCTCGTCGGCGCCCTCGGCGTGGCCGCCGCCCTGCGATGGGACCTGTTCCAGACGTTTCTGTGGACGGCGGGGCTGCTCGCCTTCGCCGCGCTGACGCTGCGCTTCCCGCGCGCCGCCGCCACCCTGCTCGTCGTGGCCGGCTGGCTGCTGCTCCTGCCCGTCTTCGCCATGCTCTTCCCGCAGTCGGCCACGCCATTGCTGCTCATGGCGCTGGCCCTGCCGGTGGCCGTCGCCGCCCACCTCATCCGCTGGGTGCCGCCCTGGCTGAGCGCGCTCATGGCGCTCGTGCCCGCCGGCTCCCTGGCCGCCGCGCTCCACTCAGTTCCAGGGAGTATCGCCCTCTGGGCCGCGTACGGCGCGGCCGCCGCGGTCCTGCTCTACCGCTTCTTCACCGCCCGCCGGGTCAGGCAGGAGCTGAGCACCGAGGAGCAGGTCCGGGTCCGGGTGCGCGAGGGCAGGCAGGAACCTCAGCAGGAGCGCGGCGCCCCCCACAAGCCGATCTCGGTCGAGGAGGCGCTGGCCGAGCTGGAGAGCATGATCGGCCTGTCCCCGGTCAAGGAGCAGGTCCGCTCGATCGCCGCCTCCATCGAGGCATCCCGGCTGCGGGCCGAGGCCGGCTACACCGCCGAGCGCCCGACCCGCCACTTCGTCTTCGTCGGCCCGCCCGGCACCGGCAAGACCAGCGTGGCCCGCACGCTCGCCAAGATCTTCTACGCGTTCGGCCTCCTGGAGACCCCCGAGGTGGTCGAGGCCCAGCGGGCCGACCTGGTCGGCGAGTTCCTGGGCGCGACCGCGATCAAGACCAACGAGCTGGTCGACCGCGCGCTCGGCGGCGTGCTGTTCATCGACGAGGCATACAGCCTGATCAACTCCTCCGACGGCCAGCCCGACCGCTTCGGCGCCGAGGCCGTGCAGACCCTGCTCAAGCGGGCCGAGGACGACCGCGACCGGCTCATCATCATCCTGGCCGGCTACGAACAGGAGATGACCGGCTTCCTGGCCTCCAATCCCGGCCTGGCCAGCCGCTTCGCCACCCGGGTGCGCTTCCCCAGCTACTCGCCGGGGGAGCTGGCCGAGATCACCGAGCTGCTGCAGCGCCGCCGCGGCGACCGCATGGCGCCCGAGACGCACGCCGCGCTGCTCGGCCTGTTCGAGGACGTCCAGCGCCGCGGCCTGGTCGACGAGCTGGGCAACGCCCGCTTCGCCCGCAGCCTGGTCGAGGCCGCCGCGCAGGCGCGCGACGTGCGCGTGGTCGGCGCCGGCGGCACCCCCACCACCGAGGACCTGGTCACCACGATCACCCCCGACGTCACCAAGGCGTTCGAGGAGCTGACGGCCCGCTTCCGCGGCTACGAGGCCACCCCCACGCTGGAGGAGGCGCTCGGCGACCTCGACCGCATGGCCGGGCTGGAGCCGGTCAAGCGCCAGGTGCACGCGATCGCCGCCCAGCTCCAGGTCGCGCGCATGCGCCAGGAGCGCGGCCTGCCCACCCCGCCGCAGATGCGGCACTTCGTCTTCGTCGGCCCGCCCGGCACCGGCAAGACCACCGTCGCCCGCGTGCTCGGCCGCGTCTTCGCCGCCCTGGGCCTGCTGGCCCGGCCCGACGTGGTCGAGGCGCACCGCGCCGACCTGGTCGGCCAGCACCTCGGCGCCACCGCGATCAAGACCAACGAGCTGGTCGACCGCGCGCTCGGCGGCGTGCTGTTCATCGACGAGGCATACAGCCTGATCAACCAGGGCTACGCCGGCGGCGACGCCTTCGGCTCCGAGGCCGTGCAGACCCTGCTCAAGCGGGCCGAGGACGACCGCGACCGGCTGGTTATCGTGCTGGCCGGCTACCAGCGCGAGACCGACGCCTTCCTGGCCTCCAACCCCGGCCTGTCCAGCCGCTTCAACCAGCGCGTGGCCTTCCCCAGCTACAGCCCCCGGGAGCTGTCGGAGATCGCCGCCCTGCTGGCCGACAAGTCAGGCGACCGCTTCGACGAGGCGGCGCTGGCCGACCTCGACGAGGTCTTCGGCTGGGTGTGCAGGGAGAAGCTGATCGACGGGCTGGGCAACGGCCGCTTCGCCCGCTCGCTGTTCGAGCGCGCCGCCCTCCGGCGGGACGTGCGCCTGGCCGCGCTGGGCGGCGACGCCAGCTCCGCCGAGCTGACCACTATCACCAGCGAGGACGTCAGGGCCGCCGTCGACGAACTTTCCGGACGCTAACGTAACCCCTCTTTGACACTCGCCTGCGCTCCGTCCGTTACATGGTGTAGCACTATGACTACGGAGGGGAGGTGTGGATGGCCGGGTTCCTGGCGCGCAGGCTGGTCAGCTATCTGGTGCTCATCGCGGTCGCGTCGAGTCTCGCCTACATGCTGGCGGCCACGGCGCTCGACCCGCGCTCCAACTACGCCGACCGCACCCCCAAGCCGCCGCCCGCGGTCGTGGACGCCCAGCTGAGCGCGCTCAACCTCAACGACAAGACCCCGCTCATCCAGCGCTACGCCACCTGGGCGGCCGGCGTGCTCCACGGCGACTTCGGCAAGAGCGTCACCGGCGCCTCCGTCAACGAGGACCTCGCCCGGCGGGCCGGGGTGACCTTCCGCCTGGTCCTGCTCGGGCTGATCTGCGGCAGCCTGGCCGGCGTGTTCGCGGGGGCGTACGCGGCGGTCAAGCAGTACGGCTGGTTCGACCGGCTCTCGACCGGCATGGCGTTCCTGGTGCTGGCGATCCCCGTGGTCGTCCTGGCCACCGTGCTGATCCTGGCCGGCACCTGGCTCAACGACAACGTCTTCGGCGTCAAGGTCTTCCTGGTCAGCGGCGAGTACTCCGACGGCCTGCAGGGCGGCTTCTGGACCGGCCTGCGCGACCGGCTGCAGCACCTGATCCTGCCGACCGTCTCGCTGTCGCTCGGCCTGATCGCCACCTTCAGCCGCTACCAGCGCAACATGATGCTCGACGTGCTCGGCGCCGACTTCATCCGCACGGCGGTCGCCAAGGGGCTCAGCCGCCGCCGCGCGCTGGTCAGGCACGCGCTGCGCACCGCGCTGATCCCGGTGGTCACCTACTTCGCCTTCACCTTCGGCACGCTGCTGACCGGCGCCACGTTCACCGAGAAGATCTTCGGCTGGCACGGGCTCGGCGAACAACTGATCAACTCGATCTTCACCAACGACGTCAACACCGTGGCCGCGATCTCCTTCCTGGCCGCCATCGCCGTCCTGGCCGCCTCGCTCGCCGCCGACCTGCTGCACGCCGCCCTCGACCCCCGGGTCCGCACCTGATGAGCCTGCAGGAGGAGGAGCTCGCGGAGGAACTGCGGGAGGTCCCGCGGGCGCCGTCGCGGCTGCGCATGGTGAGCGGGCGCTTCTTCGCCTCCGCGCAGGGGCGGGCGGGCTTCGCCGTACTCGCGCTGATGTTCCTGCTGGCCTTCGCCGGGCCGCTGCTCAGCCCGTGGTCCTACACCGACAAGGACTTCACCGCCTTCCTGCAGCCGCCGTCGGCGCGGCACTGGTTCGGCACGCTGCAGACGGGCGCCGACGTCTACGCCGTCACGCTGCGCGGCATGCAGAAGTCGCTGATCGTCGGCCTGCTGGCGGCGTTGCTGTCCACCGCGCTGGCCGCCGTGGTCGGCGCCTTCGCCGGGTACTTCTCCGGCTGGACCGACCGCACGCTCAGCTGGATCACCGAACTGCTGCTGGTGCTGCCCGCCTTCCTGATCCTGGCGATCATGTCACCGCTGTTCGGCGACGGGCAGTGGGTGCTGTTCGTGGTCATGCTGGCGTTGTTCCTGTGGATGGTCACCTCGAAGATCGTGCGCGGGATGACGATCTCGCTGAAGCAGCGCGAGTACATCCAGGCCGCCCGCTTCATGGGCGTGCCCCCCGTGACGATCATCTTCCGGCACGTCATCCCCAACCTGTCCTCGCTGCTCATCGTGGATGCCACGCTCAACGTCAGCGCCGCCATCCTCACCGAGACCTCGCTGTCGTACTTCGGCTTCGGCATCCAGCCGCCGGACGTGTCGTTCGGCACGCTCATCGCCGACGGCGCCAAGACCGCGCTGTACGCGCCGTGGACGTTCTGGTTCGTGGCCGTCCTGCTGGTGGTCACCGTGCTGGCGGTCAACCTCATCGGCGACGCGCTGCGCGACGCGTTCGACCCGTCTGCCCGGAAGGGGACCCGATGACCACGCCGGCTCCGGTGCTGGAGGTGCGCGACCTGTCCGTCTCCTTCGGCGACGTGCCCGCCGTGCGCGGCGTCAGCTACACCGTACGGCCCGGCGAGGTCCTGGGCATCGTGGGCGAGTCCGGCTCCGGCAAGTCCGTCACCTCGGCCGCGATCATGGGCCTGCTGCCCCCGAGCGCCAGGGTCACGGGCTCGGTGCGGCTCAAGGGCCAGGAGCTGATCGGCGCCCCGGAGAAGACGCTGACCGCCTTCCGCGGCAAGACGATCTCCATGGTCTTCCAGGACCCGCTGTCGGCCCTCACGCCCGTCTTCCGGGTCGGCGACCAGATCGCCGAGGCGGTGCGCGTGCACCAGAAGGTCACCAAGGAGCAGGCCATGGTCCGGGCGGTGGAGCTGCTCGACCTGGTCGGCATCCCGCACGCGGGGGAGCGGGCGCTGGCGTTCCCCCACGAGTTCTCCGGCGGCATGCGCCAGCGGGCGGTCATCGCCATGGCCATCGCCAACGACCCCGACGTGATCATCTGTGACGAGCCCACGACCGCGCTCGACGTCACCATCCAGGCCCAGGTGCTGGAGGTGCTGAAGACGGCCCAGCGGGAGACGGGCGCCGCCATCGTGCTGATCACGCATGACCTCGGGGTGGTGGCGGGGGTCGCCGACCGGGTGCTGGTGATGTACGCCGGGCGGCCGGTCGAGGTGGGGGACGTGGACGACGTCTACTACCGGATGCGCATGCCGTACACGGTGGGGTTGCTCAACTCGATCCCGCGCCTCGACGACGGCGGGCGGCGGCCGCTGGTGCCCATCGAGGGCAGTCCGCCCTCGGCGGCGGCGTTGCCGTCCGGGTGCCCGTTCGAGCCGCGCTGCCCGATGGCGGTGGCGGAGTGCGCGCTGGCCGAGCCGGAGCTCGCCGAGGTCGGGCCGGGGCACGAGGCGGCCTGCATCCGCTGGGCCGACGTCGGGAGCACGCCGCCGGGCAGGCATGCCGCCCGTCCCCCGGACACGCCGCGGGAGGGGCGGGCCGCGCGCGAGGTGGTGCTGCAGGTGGACGGGCTGGTCAAGGAGTACCCGCTGATGCGGGGCGCGGTGTTCAAGCGCCGGGTCGGCACCGTGCACGCGGTCGCCGGGATCAGCTTCGACATCCGCGGGGGCGAGACGCTGGGGCTGGTCGGCGAGTCGGGCTGCGGCAAGACCACGACGCTCATGGAGATCCTGGAGCTGGTCAGGCCGCAGGACGGCCGGATCGTGGTGCTGGGCAGGGACACCGCGCGGATGGGCGCGGGCGACCGGATGGCGATCCGGCGGGACATGCAGGTCGTCTTCCAGGACCCGATGGCCGCGCTCGACCCGCGCATGACCGTGCACGACATCCTGGCCGAGCCGCTGCGCACCCACGGGCAGGGCGACGCCGGCGCGCGGGTGCTCCGGCTCCTCCGGCTGGTCGGCCTGGAGGCCGCGCACGCGGCCCGCTACCCGCAGGACTTCTCCGGCGGCCAGCGCCAGCGCATCGGCATCGCCCGCGCGCTGGCGCTGGAGCCGAAGCTGGTGGTGCTGGACGAGCCCGTCTCCGCGCTCGACGTCTCCATCCAGGCCGGGGTGGTCAACCTGCTGGAGACCCTGAAGGCGCGGCTGGGCCTGTCCTACCTGTTCGTGGCGCACGACCTGGCCGTGGTGCGGCACCTCGCCGATCGGGTGGCGGTGATGTATCTCGGCAGGATCGCCGAGATCGGCCGGGTGGAGTCCGTCTACGGCGCGCCCATGCACCCCTACACGCAGGCGCTGCTGTCGGCGATCCCGCTGCCCGACCCCCGGCGCGAGCGCGCCCGCAGGCGCATCCTCCTCGAAGGCGACCTGCCCAGTCCCGCCGATCCGCCCTCGGGCTGCCGCTTCCGTACCCGCTGCCCCAAGTTCAGGACGCTCACCGACGCCGAGCGCGGCCGCTGCGCCGAGAGCGAGCCCGACGTCCGCCAGCACGGCCACGACCACGGCGTGGCCTGTCACTACGCCGAAAAGCTCGACGTCGTTTAGTACCACGAGGAGTCACATTCCATGAAGGCATCACGACTTGCTCTCGCGGCCGTGCTGACCGGCTCGCTGGCCCTGACGGGCTGCGGTGGCGGCGGGCCGTCCGGCGGCGACGGCAGCGGCACGGCCCGGGTCGGCGACGACGCGCCGGTCCAGGCGTTCGACATCAACCTGCGGCCGCGTGAGCAGGTCCGCGACGGCGGCACGCTGCGCTGGGGCCTCAACGAGCTGCCGACGCAGTGGAACCGCAACCACGTGGACGGCAACCTCCTCATGGCCGCGGTGGTCAGCAACGCCCTGCTGCCGGCGCCGTTCCGCTCCAACGAGAAGGCGGAGATCGCCCCCAACCCCGACTACCTCCTCGACGCCCGGATCACCCAGGGCAAGCCCAAGCAGGTCATCACCTACACCCTCAACCCGAAGGCCAGATGGTCCACCGGCGACCCGATCACCTGGGCGGACTACGAGGCGCAGTGGAAGGCGCTCAACGGCGAGGACACCGCCTACCGCATCGTCACGCCGACCGGCTACCAGGACATCGAGAGCGTGAAGCGGGGCAAGGACGACTACGAGGTGGTCGTCACCTTCTCCAGGCCCTTCGCCGACTGGCAGTCGTTGTTCGGCCCGCTGCTCCCGAAGTCGGCCAACAGCTCGCCCGAGGCGTTCAACACCGGCTGGGTCAACAAGATCCCGGTGACCGCCGGGCCGTTCAGGTTCCAGGCGTTCGACCAGACCGCCAAGACCGTCACGATCGTGCGAGACGACGCCTGGTGGGGCGAGCGCGCCAAGCTCGACCAGATCATCTACCGCGCCTCGGAGCAGGACTCCCTGATCGGCGCGTTCGGCAACGGCGAACTCGACATCACCGACGTCGGCCCGTCCGCCCCCGACTACGCCCGGGCCAAGTCCACCTCGGGCGCGGAGGTACGGCAGGCCGCCGGCCCCGACTTCCGCCACTTCACCTTCAACGGCTCCAGCGAGTTGCTCAAGGACGTCAACGTGCGCCGGGCGATCCAGCTGGGCATCAACCGCCAGGCCATCGCCCAGTCCGACCTGCAGGGCCTCGACTGGCCGATCGCGCTGCTGAACAACCACTTCTTCATGAACACCCAGGAGGGCTACCAGGACAACGCCGGCGACCTGGGCGCCTACAACCCGGAGAAGGCCAAGCAGCTCCTGGACGCCGCAGGGTGGAAGCTCGACGGCGCCGTCAGGCGGAAGGACGGCAAACCGCTCGACCTGCGCTTCGTGGTGCCGACCGGGGTCCAGCTGAGCAAGTCGGAGGGCGAGCTGGCCCAGAGCATGCTCGCCCAGATCGGGGTCAAGCTCACGATCCAGGCGGTGCCGAGCGACGACTTCTTCACCAAGTACGTCATCCCCGGCAACTTCGACATCACGCCGTTCGCCTACATCGGCACGCCGTTCCCGGTCTCCAGCAGCTACGGCGTCTACGTGAACTCGCCCGACAGCGGCAAGACCTGGAACGCCAACTTCGGCCGGACCGGCTCTGCGCAGATCGACGCCGCGATGCAGAAGGCCGGCGCCGCGCTCGACCCGGCGCAGGCGCACGCCGACACCAACCAGGCCGACAAGCTGATCTGGCAGGAGGTCAACGTGCTGCCGCTCTACCAGCGCCCGCAGAACGTGGCCACCCGCGACAACCTGGCCAACGCCGGCGCCCGCGGCTTCTACGACCTGCGCTACCAGGACATAGGGTTCACCGACTAAGAAAACGCGTGGTGTAGAACTGGGCGCGTGAGAGTTGCGATGACGTGGCCGCAGGTGCTGTCGTGGCGCCTGCGGCGGCAGTACGTGAGCGGCCCGGCAGCCGCCGATCCCGTGGCGGTGGCCAGGCGGCTGTGCGGGGTGCAGACCCAGGTGGCCTCCTCGGCGCAGCACGCGGTGGCGGTGCGCAGCGCCGTGGCCGACCCCGGCGCGGTGGAGCGGGCGCTGCGGGACGAGCGCACGCTGGTGAAGACCTGGGTGATGCGCGGCACGCTGCATCTGCTGCCCGGTGACGAGCTGCCGGACTACTGCGCCGCCCTGAGCACGCTGCGCTTCTGGGAGAAGGGCGTCTGGCAGCGCGGGCACGGCGTGACCGCGGCCGAGATCGAGGCGATCGTCGCCGCCGTGCCGGAGGCGCTGGCCGGCGACCCGCTGACCCGCGAGGAGCTGGTGGACGCCGTGATCCGGGTGACCGGCGACGGCCATCTGCGCGAGGCGCTCACCTCGGGCTGGGGCGCGCTGCTCAAGCCGCTGAGCCGGTTGGGGGAGCTGTGCTACGGGCCGGCGCGCGAAGGGAAGATCACGTTCACCGCGCCGCGCCGCTGGCTGCCGTCCTGGCCGGCCGCGCTGCCGCCGTTCGAGGAGGCGGGGGTACGGCTGGCCCGCGCGTTCCTGGGCGCCCACGGCCCGGCGACGCCGGAGACGTTCGACAAGTGGCTCTTCGGCGGCGTGGCCAGGAAGGCCGTGCTGAAGGGCTGGTTCCGCGACCTGGCGCCGGAACTGACCGAGGTCGAGGTGGAGGGCGAGCGGCTGCTGGCGCTGACCGAGCACCTGGACGACCTGGCGGCGGCCCGGCCGTCGGCGGAGGTGTACCTGCTGCCCGGCTTCGACCAGTACATCCTCGGCGCCCCCAGAGACCAGGCCGCGCTGATCCCGCCCGCGGTCAAGGCCAAGGTGAGCAGGCAGGCGGGCTGGATCTCGCCGGTCGTGATCTATCGAGGGCGCGTCGCGGGCGTGTGGGAGCCCAAGGACCTGAGCGTGGAGTTGTTCGAGGAGGTCCCCGCCGGGCCGCTGGCCGACGCGGTGACGGGGACGCGGGAACTGCTGAAGGAGCTGATGGCATGACCAGGGACTTCGTCCAGGTGGACGTCTTCACCGACACCCCCTACCGGGGCAACCCCCTGGCCGTCGTACTCGACGGCGACGGCCTGAGCACCGAGCAGATGCAGCGCTTCGCCCACTGGACGAACCTGTCGGAGACCACCTTCGTCCTGCCGCCCACGACCCCGGAGGCCGACTACCGGGTGCGGATCTTCACCCCCGCCGCCGAGCTGCCGTTCGCCGGCCACCCCACGCTCGGCACCTGCCACGCCTGGCTGGAGGCGGGCGGCAGCCCGGCCGGCGGGGACACGATCGTGCAGGAGTGCGGCGCGGGCCTGGTCCGGGTGCGGCGCGACGGCGACGGGCTGGCCTTCGCCGCCCCGCCCCTGCTCAGGGATGGGCCCGTGGAGGAGGACCTGGTCGTGCGGCTGGCCGCGATGCTGGGCGTCGAGCGCGCCGCGATCGTGGACGCCCAGTGGGCCGACAACGGGCCGGGCTGGGTGGCGGTGCTGCTGGGCAGCGCCGAGGAGGTGCTGGCGCTGCGCCCCGGCCTCGTGGACCTCGACCTCGGCGTGGCCGGGCCCTATCCCGTGGGCTCGCCGGAGGCGTTCGAGGTGCGCGCGTTCTTCCCCAACAACGGCGCCACCGTCGAGGACCCGGTGACCGGCAGCCTGAACGCCTCGCTGGCCGGGTGGCTGCTGCGCACCGGCCGGGCGGCCGCGCCGTACACGGCCTCCCAGGGGACGGTGCTGGGCCGGGCCGGGCGGGTGCGCATCACCGCCGACGGGCCGGTGGTCTGGGTCGGCGGCTCCGTCGTCACCTGCGTCCGCGGCACCGTCAGCCTCTGAGAGTCAGCTTCTGAGGGTGAAGCGCACGTCGCCGCCCGGCCGCAGCTGGGCGGCGACGGGCAGGTCGGCGGCGCGCACCACGCCGATCACCGGGTAGCCGCCGGTCGGCGGATGGTCGGCCAGGAAGACGATGGGCTGCCCGCTGGGCGGCACCTGGATCGCCCCGGCGACCATGCCCTCGCTGGGCAGCTCGCCGTCCCTGGCTCGTTCCAGCTTGGGGCCGCGCAGCCGTACCCCGACGCGGTTGCTGTCCTGGCTCACCTCGTACGGCCGGCCGCACAGCTCCCGCAGCGCCCCCGGGACGAACCAGTCCGTCCGCGGGCCGGGCACCACCCGCAGCACCGCGCCGCCCACCGGCCGCGACGGCGCCACGTCCACCGTGATCTCCGGCTGCCCGTGCGCGGGGCCGACGGGCAGGAGCGTCCCGGCCCGCAGCACCTCGGGGCCGAGCCCGGACAGCGAGTCGGTGGAGCGGCTGCCGAGCACGGGCTCGACCGCGATGCCGCCCCGGACGGCCAGGTAGGTCCGCAGCCCGGTGGCGGGCGTCCCGAAGCGGAGTCCGGCGCCGGCCGGAACCCAGAACGGCGCCCCCATCCCCGCCGCACCGGCTCCGGAGACCGGGCAGGAGGCGCCCGTCACCGCGACCCAGGCCCCCGTGCGGAAGGCCAGGTGCGCGCCGCCGAAGGTGAGTTCGAGCCCCGCGGCGCCCTCCGGGTTGCCGACGAGCCGGTTGGCCAGGCGCAGGCTCGGCAGGTCGGCGGCGCCGGAGCGGGGCACGCCCAGATGGGCGAAGCCGGGGCGGCCGAGGTCCTGGACGGTCGTGTAGGGACCGGGCCTGAGCACGTCGATCATGCGGGCTCGAACCGTACGCGGGTGCCGGGCCGGAACAACGACGGGGGTTCGGCCCCCACGTCCCACACGCGCAGGCCGGTACGGCCCAGCAGCCGCCAGCCGCCGGGCGAGGCGCTGGGGTAGACCGCCGAGTACGGCCCGGCGATCGCCACCGAGCCGGCGGGCACCGAGGTGCGCGGCGTGGCCAGCCTGGACACGCGCAGCGCGGGATCCAGGCCGGTCAGGTAGGCGAACCCGGGCGCGAACCCCAGCCAGCCCACGACCAGCTCCCGCCCGCAGTGCCGGGCGATCACCTCGGCCTCCGTCAGCCCGGTCTCGCGAGCGACGTCGGCCACGTCGGCGCCGTCGTAGACCACGGGCACCACGACGGCCCGCGCCACCTCCGCCTCCCGGCCGGGGCCGTGGGCGGCGACCTCGGCCAGCTCGGCCAGCTGTACGCGCAGCCGGGCCTGGTCGGCTCCGGGCGCCACGACGAGGACGGTCTCCGGGCCCGGCACGATCTCCGCGACGGACGCGGGCCGCTCGGCGCGCAGCAGCGCGTCCAGCCGGTGGGAGATCTCCAGGGAGCCGGTCTCCACGAGCAGCCCGTGCTCTCCGGCCGTCAGGATCACGCGAACGCCTGCAGGACGACGCCGGCTTCCAGCAGCCGGTCGCGGACGGCCTGCGCCAGCCGTACCGCGTCGGGGGTGTCGCCGTGGACGCAGATGGAGCGGGCCGAGACGGCGATCTCGCTGCCGTCGGCGGCCACGACGCGGTTGTCCACGGCCATGCGGACCGCGCGGGCGGCGACCGCGGCCGGGTCGTGGATGACGGCGCCCGGCTCGCGGCGGGACACCAGGGCGCCCGCCGGGGTGTAGGCGCGGTCGGCGAACGCCTCGGTGATCGTGGGCACGCCCTCGGCGGCGGCGGCGTGGTGCACGGCCGAGCCGGGCAGGGTCAGCACCGGCAGCGACGGGTCGTAGTCGGCCACGGCGTCGATGACGGCGGCGGCCTGGCCGGGGTCGCGGCAGATGCGGTTGTAGAGGGCGCCGTGGGGTTTGACGTAGGAGACGCGGCCGCCCATGGAACGGGCGATGCCGTCCACCGCGGCGAGCTGGTAGAGCACCTCGGCGCAGAGCTCCTCGGGCTCGACCTCCATCTCCCGGCGGCCGAAGTGGGCCAGGTCGCGGTAGGAGACCTGCGCGCCGATGGACACGCCCCGGTCGACGGCGGCGGCGCAGGTGCGCCTGATGGTCACGGGGTCGCCGGCGTGGAAGCCGCAGGCGACGTTGGCGCTGGTCACGATGTCCAGCAGCGCCAGGTCGTCGCCGAGCTTCCAGATGCCGAAGCCTTCGCCGAGGTCCGCGTTGAGGTCGATCACCATGGACCTATCTTCTACCGTGGCGCGACGAAGAGTGTCTGGGTTGCCCCTCCCACCTCTCCGTGCTCGTCGAAAAGGACCGAACGGGTCAGGCCGCGCCCGGACGGGCCGACCGTGGTTTCGGCGTCCATGCAGATCCATTCGGTGGCCGGGCTGCGGAACAGCGAGACGGTCAGGTCCACGTTGACGAACAGGTGGGTCTCGAACGGCAGCGCGTAGCTGATGCCGTTGCCGCTGTCGGCGGTGGCCAGCAGGCGTTCGAGCGGGGTGACCGGCTCGCCCTCCACCAGGGGGACGCGCATGCGCATCCAGGCGGTGGCCGCGCCGGGCTCCATGGGGGTGCCCTTGACGAAGCGCCAGTCCATGGCTCTGCCGTACCCGAAGCCGGTGGACAGCCAGGACGGCGGGTCCGGCTCGTCCGGGACGGGCGCGGGCGGCGGCGCGGCGGCGGTCCGCGGGCTGTCGCTCTCGCGGATGCGCCAGGCGGTGGCGCGCACGAACTCCCGCCCGCCCGCGCGGACCGTCGCGGCCAGGCACTGCACGCGCTTGCCGTCGCGGATCACCTCGGTGGCGATCTCCAACTCGCCGACCGGGACGGGCGCGAAGACGTCGGCGGCCAGGCGGGACAGGTCCAGGCCCGCCTTGGGCGCGGCGGCGGCCAGTTCGTGGGCGATCAGGGCGGTCACCGGCCCCATGTGCTGAAATTTCGGGTCCCAGGGGCCCTGGGTGTGCTCAGAGGCGAGATAGCGGCCGGGAGCGAGCCTGGAATACATCGACATAGAAGAAGATTCTGCTACGGCGGGTGGCGTCAGATCTCGTCGGGGATGTCGGCGATGTCGTCCAGGGCCGCGGCCAGCTCCTCGGGATCGCCGCCGATGCGCTCGGCGATCTCGATCAGCACGTGCAGCACCTCGTGGCGGTCGTGGCCGAGGTCCAGCAGCCGCTGCGCGGCCTCCCAGAGCTGCGGCGGGTCACCGTCCCACAGGCGCGTGGCGATCTCCTCGTGCCAGGCCAGGTGCTCCTCGTCGATCTCGCCGACGTGGTCGAAGCGCAGCAGCGTACGGCGGTCGGCCTGGTCGGCCGGGTTCAGCTTCTCCAGATCGAGGTCGCCGTGCACGCCCTGCAGGAACGGGAAGGCGAAGACCCGCCTGGCCAGCGCCGACAGGTCGCCGTCCGGCAGCAGCCGCTCCAGCAGCGGGCGCTCCAGGCCGAAGGAGGTCGGGTCGCGATACGCCTCGGGGAACTTGGCCGTGGCCTCCCACACCGCGTCCAGCGTCGCCCGCAGCCCCCGCTCGGTCAGTCCGGTACGGCCGGCCGCGAAGCGCACCCAGGCCGACAGCACGTGCGGCATGGCGTCCTGCTCGGCCCGGCTCAGGAACACCTTGCGCGGCAGCCAGTCGAGCAGGAACGTCTCGCACTTGACCGGGCTGACCCGCATCGGGCGGCTGAAGTCCTGCTCGCAGCCGTAGTCGATGATGTGGTCGGCGCAGCGCGAGGCGGCCGAGGGGTCCGACAGGTGCTCGGCGGCGTCGGAGGCCAGGAACTCCGCGGCCAGCATGGCGCGGCGCTCGCGGCTGTAGGGGGCCTCGATGTGCAGCGGGGCTGGGCGCTTGCGGCCGGGCGGCAGCGCCTTGAGCCGGGAGCGCGCGAAGGCGTGGTAGGCGCTGTAGCTGTCGCTGACCGGCGGCGGCGTCTTCGGCTCGCGGGTGGCCTTCATGGCCGACTCCAGCAGGGCGCGCGCCTGCTGGGGCTCGATCTCCTCGAACAGCAGCATCGGGTTGGCCTCGGCCTCGGCCTTGGCCTGGTCGAGCAGTTTGTCCACGTGGGAGGAGACCCAGGCGTCACGCGCCATGCCGGACATGTTGTGATCCACCACCATGACCAGCGCGTGCCGGTCCTGTCCGGCGACGGCGAGCGCGGACGGCGCCGCGGTCTCGCCCCAGCGGTAGGCGAATGTGCAGATCACGGTGTCCTGGTCGCCGTAGGCGTCGCGCGAGACGTAGCAGCCGGTGGGCTTGACCGCGCCCACCCGCTCGGCCCAGCCGGGCCGGGCCACGCCGCCCTCCATCATGGCCAGCGCCGCGCCCTCGGCCTTGGCGCCCTGACGTGCCGTGCCGAGATAGGCCAGGCAGATGAGCAGCGTCAGCGAGGCGGGGGTGCCGGCCTTGGCGGCGTAGTCGACCAGCCCCTCGCCGAGCACCTGCTCGACGTCGCCGCCCTTGACGCGTTTGCCCCACCAGGCCCCGATCATGTCGGAGACCATCAGTTCGGCGTCGAGCGGAGTGCGGACGGCGAGAAGTTCGCGCGCCGCCTGCAGCATCTCCTGGAAGACCTCGTCAGGGTTGGTTCGGTGTCGGCGCACGCCCTCACTCTCTCGCATTCCAGGCACAAACGGCGCGATTCACGCAGCCTGGTCTCACCGATGTTATCGGGCGCTCCGGGGCGGGGGCGCGGAGTTCACGATGGCGAGCAGATGCTCCCGGGCGATGCGCTCCACGACCTGAGCGGTCGGTTCGATGCCGAGATGCTCCGCGCACGCCCGCACGTCGGCCACACATCGGTCGATCGTGTCCACGGGCACGGTGAGAAACTCTTCGGCCAGCCGGAGACTCACTGGCTCTTTGAGCATGCGTGTGGCCAGAGCGAGCATAGTCGTGAGATTCCTCTGGAGGCCCGGGGGCAAACCCCCCGGAGGTGGACGCGTGCGTCTTGCGCTCCCATTCCATCCTTTCTTGGGCAGGTGTCAAGCCTCCAGGCCGACTGTGTTCCTTTGTGTTCCTGTGCGTTCATCGTGAAGTACGGCGCAGCGGGCGCGACCGCCAAACGTGAGAGACCCTTTCGTGCGAAGCTGTTTCCATGCGCATCCAGCTCGCCCAGCGGACGGAGGCCGACGAGCTGCTCGGCCGCAGTCCGCTCGCCCTGCTCGTCGGCATGCTGCTCGATCAGCAGATCCCGATGGAGTGGGCGTTCACCGGCCCGCACACCATCTCGCAGCGGCTCGGGCACGACCTCACGGCCGAGGAGATCGCCTCCTACGACCCCGAGGCGTTCGCCGCGCTGCTCGCCGAGAAGCCCGCCGTGCACCGCTACCCGACGTCGATGGCCGGCCGCGTCCAGCAGCTCGCCGTCTACCTCGTGGAGCACTACGACGGGCGGCCGGAGCGGATCTGGGCCGACGCCGCCGACGGCAAGGACTTGCTCAAGCGACTGCAAGAGCTTCCCGGCTACGGCAAGCAGAAGGCACAGATCTTCCTGGCTCTCCTGGGCAAACAGCTCGGCGTCCAGCCCTCCGGCTGGCGCGAGGCGGCCGGGCTTTACGGTGAGGAGGGCTCCCACAGGTCCGTGGCCGACGTCGTCGGCCCCGAGAGCCTGGACAAGGTCAGGGCAACCAAGCAAGAGGCCAAAAGGGCGGCGAAGGCCAAGTAGCCTGATCTTGCTGCGTAACGTGGAGCGATTTTGACAGGATGCGTTGTCCATAGTGGAGACCGGCCGGTGGCGGGGGCTTCCGTCCACGCACACCGATCGCGGATGATGTACAGCAGAATCCGGTCGCCCGGAGCTGCGCTACGCCGATACACAGTTATGGAGATGTGCCGCGTGGGAGACCCTGGCACGCGACGGAGGTGCCGACCATGAGCGCCGAGACCTCCGTTCCCCGTCCCCGGGAGTCGGATGTGGACATCTCAGACTCCGGCCTGTTCAAGGGCCTGCTGTCCGAGGCGGAGTTCGCCTTCGCCTTCTTCGACGTCGAGGGCCGCATCCAGCGGGTCAACGACGTGTTCACCGATGTCGTGAGCGTGCCCGCCGAGCGCCTGGCCGGCAAGGCGCCGGTGGAGGTGCTGACCGCCGACCTCAGCCAGTTGGTCACGCACGGCGTCCAGGCCGTGATCGAGAGCGACGGGCCGGTCACCGAGAGCCGCGTGCGCGTGCGCACGCCGGAAGGCGACACCCGGCACTGGTCGCTGTCGTTCTCGCCGATCCACGACGAGGGCGGCGAGCTGCGTGCCGTCGCGCTGGTCGGGCTCGACGTGACCGAGAGCCGCCAGACCGAGGAGGAGCTGCGCCGCAGCGAGGAGCGCTACCGCTCGCTGGTCGAGGCGCAGTCGCAGCTGGTGTGGATCACCTCGCCCACGGGCGCGGTGGTCGAGGACGCGCCCCAGTGGCGCGCCATCACCGGCCAGGGGCTGGAGGAGTACCTCGGGCAGGGCTGGCTCGACGCGGTCCATCCCGACGAGCGCCAGCAGACCGAGGAGGCGTGGCGGGAGGCGCTGCGCGGCCGGACGATGTTCGAGTGGAACTACCGGGTCCGCACCCGGGCCAGCGGCTACCGCCACTTCGAGGTGCGGGCCGTACCGATCATCAGGCACGGCCGGGTGGTCGAGTGGGTCGGCGCCAACACCGACGTCACGCCCCAGCGCGAGGCCGAGGAGATGCGCGGCCGCCTGACCGACCAGCTCGGCGCCGCGGCGCTGCGCACGGCCCGGCTGCAGGGCGCCACGGCCATGCTGGCCGAGGCCCTGACGGTCGAGCAGGTGGTCCAGGTCATCATCGACGTCGGGCGCACCGCCCTGGCCGCCGACCGGTCGGCCGTGGCGCTGCTCGACACCGACCGGGCCGCGCTCAAGCTGGTCAACGGCGAGGGCGTGCCCGAGGTGCCGGGCGCCTCCGGCGAGGAGATCCCGCTGTCGCACTCCAGCGTGATGACGATGGCGGTCAACAGCCGGCGGCCGGTCTTCGCCGACTCGCCGGAATCGCTGAAGTCGCAGCTGCTGGAGGCGGGCGGCAGCGAGGAGGTCCTGTCGGCCTACCTCAAGCACAGCGACGAGCGGGCCTGGGTGGGCCTGCCGCTGCTGGCCGCGGGCCGCGCCCTGGGCGCGCTGCGGTTCTCCTTCACCCGGCCGCAGAAGATCTCCCAGGAGGACGGCGTCTTCCTGGAGGCGCTGGCCGGGCAGTGCGCGCTGGCCGTCGAGCGCGCCACGCTGTTCGAGCGCGAGCACCGCACCGCCGAGACCCTGCAGCGCAGCCTGCTGCCCGACCGCCTGCCGGTGGTCAAGGGCCTGGTGCTGGCCCAGCGTTTCCGCTCGGGCAGCCGGCACGTGCAGGTCGGCGGCGACTGGTACGACGCCTTCGTGCTCCAGGACGGCCGCGTGGCCGCCGTGGTGGGCGACGTCATGGGCAAGGGCGTCAAGGCCGCCGCCGGGATGGGCCGCATCCGCAACGCCATGCGGGCGCTGGCGCTGACCAATCCGCCGCCTGCCGCCGTGCTCACCGGTCTCGACCGGGTCTTCGAGGCCACCGAGGAGGAAGAGCAGGTCACCACGCTGGCCTACATGGTCGTCGAGCCGGTGACGGGCGAGGGGACGCTGGCGCTGGCCGGTCACCCGCCGCCCGTGCTGGTTTCGCCGCAGGGCACGGCGATTCTGTGTGACGCCGAGCCCGGCACTCCGCTAGGCTGGCCGACCAGCCGTAGGCAGTTCCGGTTCGTGGTGCCGCCCGGCCATACCGCCGTGCTCTACTCCGATGGTCTGGTGGAGAACCGGAAGCGAGGTCTCGACGCCGGTCTCGCGGAACTTTGCTCTGTTGTGACCGAAGCGCCGCCTGAGGTCGTCAGTAGTCCGCACATGTTGCTGGACTTCCTGGTAGACCGGATGTTGTCGGGATATGAACAGGATGATGACGTTACCGCACTGGCTATTCACGTTCCGCCGGCCACGAAGAGTGACTGAATGAAACAGTCATAACGGTTGCTTTCGGGTATCAGTGCCGCGCTTGCGTACGCACTACTGTCCGGGTCGGCCTAGGGTGGAGGTCAACCGCCGGGAGGTGGCCGTATGAGGTGCTGGGTCATGCCAGAATGCTGGTTGGTCCGTTTGCGCTCCGCACGGCCTCGTATCTCCTAGAGAGGCATAGCCCCCCAGCGGGCATCTGGGTCCATTGTCGCCACGCGTTCGTTCGAGAGGTGTTCGTGTCGCCTGCAAGTTCGACTCGCTCGAAGCCACAAGAGCTGAACGAGCCCGTCATTCAGCGACTGCTCGAGCGTGGGCGCTCGCAGGGTTTCCTCGAGTCTGAGGATGTCCGCCAAGCCTTCGAGGAGGCGGACATCCCGATGTCGCACGCCGCCGCGTTCTTGCGGAACCTCAGTAAAGAGGGCGTGACCGTGGTGGTGACCGCCGCGGATTCGGCGGCACCGAAAAAGTCTCGTGGTCCAGCAAAGCGCCGTACCGCTGCCCCCGTCAAGACGAAGACCGCAGCGGCCGCCAAGGAGCAGCAGCCGGAGACCGTGACCGCGGTCGTCGGCGAGGCTGAAGCCGAGCCGGCCCCCAAGAAGGCTGCTCCTGCCAAGAAGGCCGCCCCGGCGGCCAAGAAGGCCGCACCCGCCAAGAAGGCGGCCGACAAGCCGGAGAGCAACAGCTCCGGTCCGGCCGAGACCAAGCCCAAGGCTCCGGAAGGGGCCGACGACGAGGACATCGACCTCGAGGGCGAGGTCGACCTCGAAGACCTCGAGGACATCGAGGTCGACGACGACGAGATCGTCGCCGAGGCAGAGTCCGAGTCCGAAGAGACCGAGGAAGACACCGACGAGGAGCCCAAGCCGGAAGCCGGGGCCGAGGCCGACAAGAGCGAGGACGAAGTCCTCATCCTGTCCGACGACGACGATGACGCCCCGGTCGCCCAGGTGGCCGCCGCGGGAGCCACCGCCGACCCGGTCAAGGACTACCTCAAGCAGATCGGCAAGGTCCCCCTGCTCAACGCCGAGCAGGAGGTCGAGCTGGCCAAGCGCATCGAGGCGGGCCTGTTCGCCGAGGAGCAGCTCGGCGGCGAGGTCGACAACCTGCCCGTCGACGTGCGGGCCGAGCTGGAATGGATCGCCGAGGACGGCCGCCGGGCCAAGAACCACCTGCTGGAGGCCAACCTCCGCCTGGTGGTCTCGCTGGCCAAGCGCTACACCGGCCGCGGGATGCTGTTCCTGGACCTCATCCAGGAGGGCAACCTCGGCCTGATCCGCGCCGTGGAGAAGTTCGACTACACCAAGGGCTACAAGTTCTCCACCTACGCCACCTGGTGGATCCGGCAGGCGATCACCCGGGCCATGGCCGACCAGGCGCGGACCATCCGCATCCCGGTCCACATGGTCGAAGTGATCAACAAGCTGGCCCGGGTCCAGCGGCAGATGCTGCAGGACCTCGGCCGCGAGCCCACGCCGGAAGAGCTCGCCCGCGAGCTGGACATGACCCCCGAGAAGGTGGTCGAGGTCCAGAAGTACGGGCGCGAGCCCATCTCCCTCCACACCCCGCTGGGCGAGGAGGGCGACAGCGAGTTCGGTGACCTCATCGAGGACTCCGAGGCCATCGTGCCGGCCGACGCCGTCAGCTTCACGCTGCTGCAGGAGCAGCTGCACTCCGTTCTCGACACGTTGTCGGAACGCGAGGCGGGCGTCGTGTCGATGCGCTTCGGTCTCACCGACGGGCAGCCGAAGACGCTGGACGAGATCGGCAAGGTCTACGGCGTGACCCGCGAGCGGATCCGCCAGATCGAGTCGAAGACGATGTCCAAGCTGCGCCACCCGTCGCGCTCCCAGGTCCTCCGGGACTACCTGGACTAAGAGTTCCGCAGGTGCTCGGCCCCGTACTCCCGTCGGTGGAGTGCGGGGCCTTGCCTGTGTTTCAATCGTCGTGGTGACCGTGTGTGTTAAACGATGTGATCGTTCCGGACTTCCGCGGTCAGCAGGCGCTGAACGCCTGGCTGGCCGGCCATGACGCCGGAGTGCTGCTGCAGGGGCCCGATCCCGACAGCCCGCAGCCGGTGATGAACGGGATCGTGGTGGCCCAGCATCCGGCCCCGGGCGTGCGCGTCGCCCGGTGGGCGCCGGTGACCGTGTGGGTGCGCCCCGGCCCGGACGACGACAGCGGGGTGCGCGAGCCCCGTCGTCCCGAGCCGCCGGTGAACACGCTCAAGGCCGAAGGCTGATCTTCACGCGGGCGGCCAGCTCGACGGTCGTGACGCAGGCGACGGCCTCGGCGGCCAGCAGGGCGACGAGGACCACGAGCTGGACGACGCCCGCCTCCAGCGGGCCGGCGCCGCCGAGCAGCATGCCGACGAAGGCGCCGGGCAGCGTCACCAGGCCCACGGTCCGGGTCTGGTCCAAGGCCGGGACCAGCGCCTGGGCGGCGGCCGGGCGGCAGATCTCCAGGCGCGCCTCCCGGGGGAGGAAGCCCAGGGAGAGGGCGGCCTCGACCTCGCCGCGGCGCTGGGCCAGCTCGTCCAGGGCGCGTTTGCCCGCCAGGGTGGTGGCCGTCATGCAGCCGCCGAGCAGGATCCCGGCTATCGGAATGATCACGATCCCGTCCGGTGAGACCACCCGGGTGGCCATCAGGATCGCCAGCACGGGGAAGGTGCCGGTGGCGATCGGGAGCGCGGCCCACTGCCAGCCCGGGCCGCCGGTGATGCGGCGCCCGGCCGTGTAGGCGGCCACGCCGTACATCAGCAGGACGAAGGCGGCCACGGCGGCCGGCAGGGTGATCACCCAGGTGATGACGGCGGAGACCGCGGCGAGTTGCACGGCGGCGCGCAGGCAGGCGGTGGCGATGGCCGGGGCGTGGCCGAGCCTTCCGAGCCGGGCGGCCGCCATGCCGAGGGCGATGAGGACGAGCAGGGACAGCGGGAGCAGCGGGGTGATCTCGATCAGCGACGTGGAGCCCATGGGTCACCGATATCAGGTTTACGGGTGGGCTTCGGCCGGGGTGAAGGCGGGGCCGTGCCCCGGGACGATCGTGGTGGCCAGGCAGAGCAGGCGCCGGCGGCCGGCGTGCAGGGCCTGGAGGTCTGCGGCGTGGCGGTCGCCGGGGGAGGCGGCGGTGTTCCAGGCGTGGGTGAAGGCGACGAGGCCGCCGGAGGTGCCGGCGAGGGTGGTGATGTCCTCGTTCGTGTGGCCGGGGGTGCGGGTCAGCATGATCGAGCCGGTCAGGCGATAGCCCTCGGCGTCCCGCCAGGTCCAGCGGTCGCCCTGGTAGATGGCCCAGTGGTCGTGGAAGCGGGCGTCGGGGAACAGGGCGGCGTTGAGCGTGTGGTCGGGGTGGTGGTGGCTGAAGATCACGTCGGTGACGTCCTCCGGCTTCAGGCCCAGGTCGCGCAGGGGGTTCAGGATCAGGGAGCGGTGGCGGACCATGCCGGGGTCGATCACCGCGCGGACGTCGCCGTCCTCGAGATAGCCGACCGTGGCGGCCACCGCGTCGTCGCCGTAGCCCTCGTGGAGGATCGTGTACGTGGCGCTGGTGCCGAGGTTCATGCGAGCCAGGATGGCGATCACTGCGTAGGGTGAACAAGTGGCAGAAATGCAGATGTTCGCAGGATCGCTGCCAAAGGTCGTGACTGTTGCGGCGCTGGTGGGCGATGGAGTGAGCGCCTTCGGGCTCGGGGTGGTGGGCAAGGTGTTCGCCAACCGGGGGATCACGGGGCTGCCCGCGTTCGAGGTGGTGGTCTGCGCGGAGCGGGCCGGGGACGTCGTGACCGATCTCGGGGTGGCCCTGCGGGTCCGGCATGGGCTGGAGGCCGTGCGGCGGGCGGACGTGGTCATGGTGGTGCCCTCGGACGGGTGCACGGCGGCGCCGGACGCCCTGACGCGGGCCGTGCGCGGGGCCCATGAGCGCGGGGCGGTGGTCGCCGGGTTCTGCACGGGGACGTTCGTGCTGGCCGCCTCCGGGGTGCTGGAGGGGCGGCGGGCCGCCACGCACTGGAGCCTGGCGGCGGAACTGGCCGCGCGGCACCCGGGGGTGGAGGTGGTGCCCGAGGCGCTGTACGTGGACGAGGGGAGCGTGCTCACCGGCGCGGGCGCGGCGGCGGGCATCGACCTGTGCCTCCATCTGCTGCGGCGTGAGTACGGCGCGGCCGCGGCCAACGCCGTCGCCCGGGAGGTCGTGGTCGCGCCGCACCGCGACGGCGGGCAGGCCCAGTACGTTCCCCGGCCGGTGCCCGCCCCGGACGACGGGCGGCTGGGCGCGGTGCTGCAGTGGGTGCTCCGGAACCTGGAGCGGCCCCTGACGGTCAAGGAGATGGCGGCGCGGGCCGGGATGAGCCCGCGCACGTTCGTCCGCCGGTTCGCGGAGGCGACCGGAACCACGCCCCACGCCTGGGTGCGGCGGCACCGGCTGGACCTGGCCGAGGAACTGCTCGAACGCACCGATCTTCCGGTGGAGCAGGTGGCCTGCCGGGCGGGGTTCGGGTCGGCGTCGGTGTTGCGGGAGTCGTTCGCCAGGCGGCGGGGGGTTTCGCCGCGGGCCTATCGTCAGGCGTTCACGGCCACGACGACGGCCCAGGCGACCTAGACGGTGGCCTCGATGTCGAGGTGCCAGGGCTGGGCGGGTTTGGGCTGCGGGCCGAGCCGGACGGCGAAGCCGTACGCGTCGAGGAGCTTGGCCAGGTCGGCCGGGGTGGCGGGGTCCTCGCCCGAGCGGACCAGAGCGCGCGCGACGGCGCCGCGGGTGGCCTTGGCCATGTGGCTGACCACCTTGCCGTCGCGGAAGACGCGGACCGCCACCGAGCGGTCACCGGCCTTCCACGCCCCGGCGTAGGTGCCCGAGCGCAGGTCGACGACCAGGCCGGGCAGGCGGTCGAGCTCCTTGGTGAGCGGCGGCCGCCAGAAGGAGGCGAGGCCGCCGAGGACGGGCAGCGTGACGCCCATCGACAGGCGGTAGGGCGGCACGCGGTCGGCCGGGCGCAGCACGCCCCACAGCCCGGAGAAGATGAGGATCGACTCCTCGGCCCGGGCCCGCTCCGCCGCGGAGAGCGTGGACAGGCCGAGGTTGTCGTACAGGACGCCGGTGTACAGCTCGGCGGCGGGCAGGGCGGGCGCGCTCTCCAGGGCGAGGTTCTTGTCCAGTTCCCCGGCCAGGCCCGGGGTCAGGCCCAGGACGCCCAGGGCGTCGCGGCGCTTGGAGGCCCTGCCCAGCGCGGTGCGCACCCGCTTGCGGGCCTTGTCGAGCGCGGGGAAGGACAGCTCGCCGAGCGCGGGACCACGGCCCTCGGCGGCCTTGCCTTCGGACGGCGGCAGCAGAATCAGCACGTCAGACAGCTTAGGCCCGGTACCATCCACTGCGATGAAAGCGTCACTCTCCCCAGTTTGGCTGCCTCTGGATGCCTTCGCCCTGGCAGCGCGGTTCTTCCTGCCGCTCGCCTTTTTCTACACCGCGGGGCGGATCGTCCATGACCTCGTCCTCGTCGTCGCCGTTTACATCGGCGACGTCGAGGGGCCGCGCAGGTACCTCGGCTTCGCCGTGATGAGCCTCGCCGTCCTGGCGACGCTCGCCGCGTACGTGGCGATGTTGCGGGTGCTGCGCAAGACCTCGATCCTGCCGTCCGCGCCGGAAGGGCAGGACGGGCGGCTGTCCACGCTGATCGCCCACACCCTGCTGCCCTTCCTGGCCTTCTACGGGGCCTGGGGGCTGTTCACCGACGACGTGCGGCAGTACAACACCCTGGCCCAGGAACTGTTCGGCGTGCAGCAGGTCGGGAACCTGTCGTTCAACCCGCTGCTGACCACCTCGGTCATCGCCCTCCTCGCGTTCGCGGTCCGGGTCGCGGCCGGCAAGCTCTACGAGGCCCGGCCGAAGGGCTGGATCGGCCTGTTCTCGATCGCCTTCGAGTCGCTGTGGATGTTCTTCGCGGTGATCAGCTTCGAGCACTGGATCGGCGAGCGGATCGACTGGCTCACCTCCAGGACCGCCTGGGTCGCGGCCGCGGACGCCGCCGGCACCGTCCTCGGGCCGGTGGGGGAGGCGGCCGCGTTCGTGGTGCCCAACCTCAAGGACGCCTTGGTGCTGCCCCTGGTCTGGGTGGTGATCGCGGCCGTGGTCCACGGGCGCGACATGGAGGCGGGCGAGGCCGTCATCCAGGGGACCAGGGTCGAGTCCGGAGCCGGTCGCATCAGGGAGGCCGCGCCGGAGCCGGTGCGGAAGGCGGCCGAGTTCGTCTCGCGCGACCTGCGTGGCAAGTACACCCCGATGCTCAACGGGCTGCGGATGGTGCTGCGCGCCGGGCCGGTCTTCTTCCTGGTGTTCTGCCTGTGCTACACGCTTCTGGGCGTGGCGCGCGACTGGGCGCTCTACGGGGTGCTCAACCTGGCCGGGCCGCACGAGAGCAGCTGGTGGACTGTCTGGCACGAGCCGATCAAGTTCGGCGTCACCGCCGTCTACGAGGTGCTGCGGATCAGCCTGCTCGCGGCGGCTCTGCAGATGGCGGTCCGGGCGGCGTCAGCCGTACGAAGCTCTCGTAGTGGTCAGGAAGACGCACCTCAACCCGCAGCGAGCTGACCGCGTCGGCCGGTACGGCGAAGCTCGCCTGGAACCTGACCTCCACGCCCGGCTTGGCCAGGATCGGCTTGTAGGTCTTCCGGTCGATCTGGGTGCACAGCGTGGAGACCCCGGCCACGCCCTTCACCCGGCTGGACGTCGTCCAGACGCGCTGGCGGGCGTCGCGCACGGCGGTCTCGCACCCCTTGGCCATGGCCTTGGCGGCGGCGTCGTCGCCCGGGGTGACGCCGATGATCGCGGTCACGCCCGTGGTGCCCTGCGGCAGATCCTCGCCGGGGGTGGCGCCGATGCCGATCAGCCGCCACGTCGAGCCGCTGAAGGCGGCCCCGGACCCGGCGGCGGGGGCGATCGCGGCGCCGCCGGTGCGCAGCGCGTAGTCCTCCAGCTTGGGCAGCACCTGCACCGCGACGAGCGCGGCCACCCCGGCGACCAGGCCCAGGCCGTACCAGAGGTGCCGGACGCCCTTCTGGCGCTTGGCGCGCCGCTCGCTCATCGGTTCTCCTTCGCGATCGTCACCAGCGGTACGGCGGCGCCGGACAACCCCAGCGGCACCTCCACGCCGGGCCCGAGGGCGCCGTTGAGCCGGTGGATGGTGGAGTAGCGGGCCCTGGTCAGGCGCAGGACGGCGCCCTTGACGGCGTCCGGTGGCAGCTCGAAGGCGATGGCGCCGCGCTGGGGGATGCCCGCCTCCAGGTCGGCCGACTCGATGCCGAAGAAGCGGTCGGTGGCGCCGTACTCGGTGCCGTCCGGGGCACGCAGCTCGGCGTCGCCGAGCCGTACCCGCTCCTGGGTGGCGGTGGCGCTCAGGCGGACCACGACCCACACGCCCTTGGTGGAACGCCTCTCCTTATGGCCGGAGGAGTCGACCAGCTCCAGCTCCCGGCCGCTCTCCGCGCTTTCCACGCGGACGGTGTAGGGGGTGGTGCGGACCTCCTGGCCGATGGCGCCGGTCGAGACGAGCGGCTGGTAGACGCGGTCGGCGTCGAGCTGGAGGCGCTGGGCGGCGCCGATGGCGACCAGGAGCACGGCGGAGGCGGCCAGGGCGATGAGTTTGTTCGTCATGCCCGCTCCAGCGGGGTGTCGAGGATCCAGCGCGGCTCTTCCTGCCGGTACCAGAGCGAGGCGCCCGAGGCGTAGCCCAGCAGCGACCAGCTCGGCTTGTAGTCCTCGTCGTGGATGGCCACGGTCAGCCGTGCCGGGTCGGGAGTCTTGGCGTCCACCTCCCACGACAGGCGTACCGTCTCGGGCACGCCGGGGTTGAGGAGGTGGCCGCGGTTGTCGCCGGGCCGGATGATCAGCTGGTCCTTGATGGACATGATCTTGTCCAGGGGCCTGCCGTCGATCATGATGTCCAGGCGGATCGCCATCTCGGTCAGCGCCGCGGGGTTCTTGCCGACGTTGGTGACGTCGAGGTCGAGTACGACGTACCTGCCCTCGCGCGGGTCGCCGAAGGGGGAGGGATTGGGGTCGGCGGTCGTGTAGGCGGCCTTCTTGGGGATGAAGTGGTAGCGATTGCCGGTCAGCTTCTGGCCGATCGCGACGGTGGGGACGGCGTTCTTCCCGGCGTCCTCCAGCCCGCCGAGCGGCCAGGCGACGCCCAGCGGCAGGAGGATCGCGGCGGCGATGCCCGCGAACCACATCCAGGCCCGCCCGCGCGGCGACGTTTCGAGAGGAGGGGAGGACACCTGGGGAATCGTAGTAGATATGGTGCGCCGCATGGATATTTCCCGACTTGTCCATGAGGCGTGGCCTGCCTTTGATCAGCAGGTTCATGACGGGTGGGTGCTGCGGTACGCCGACGGTGTGACGGATCGGGCCAACTCCGTCTATGCCCGGAGCGCCCCTGCGAATCTGGACGAGGCGGTCGAGCGTGCCGAGAAGTTCTACGCCGATCGGGGCCTGCCGGCGGTCTTCATGGTGACCGATTCCGCGCTGGATCGGGAGCTGGAGCGGCGTGGGTACCGCACCGGCCGGCCCGTGCTCGCCATGACCGCCGCGCTGCAGGCCGCCCCGGTCTCCCGTGACGTGCGGATCGCGGACGAGCCCTGGGACGGATGGATGCGGTCCTGGTGGGCCGTGGACGGGCGCTACGACGGCAAACTCGCCGCCGCCCGGCGCATCCTCACCGGGGCGCCCGCCTGGTACGCGGCCGTGGAGGAGGACGGGGCCGCCCTGGCCGTCGGCAGGGGCGTGCCGCAGGGGGAGACCCTCGGGATCTACTGCCTGGCCACCCTGCCCGCCGCGCGCCGCCGGGGGCTGGCTCGTGAGGTCGTCCGGGCATTGGTACGGCGGGCCGTACAGGAAGGGTTGTCCTCGGCCTATCTGGTGGTCACCGAGACGAACGAGGGGGCTCGGCGGCTCTACCGGAGCGAGGGCTTCGAGGTGGCCGGCGGTTACCACTACCGGGTGGGAAACAGCACGACGCGGCGACACCTCAGCTGAGAGGCCGCCGCGTCGTGCATGTGTTGCTATATGTGGTTATCTCGTAACGGTGAGCGCTGGGGTCAGCGCTCACCGTCAGGGGCAATGGTTGGGGTTTCGCTGAGCCGAGCCGACTCGTCCAGGATTTCGGCGCCCTTCTCGCGAAGCGCTGCGACGTGCTGACGCCCGTGGTGGGCGCAGAACAACAGCTCCCCGCCCACGGGCAGGGTCGCGCGAATGTAGGCCTGGGCGCCGCAACGGTCGCAACGGTCGAGGGCCGTCAACGGCTTAACGGGGGCGAGAGCTCCAGTCACGTATCGCCTTTCTGGTCACCCCCGCCGAAGCGAGGATCTGGCGCAGTCACTTGAGACAACATCTAACCGGACCTGGACGTTCCCAACCGGCACGTCGCTACGCCCAGAGCTTAATGTGTCCCAAAGTAATGACGATCAGCCCGTTCGTAACGGCAAACGTGTCGGGATGGCAAGCTTGTACGCGCTGCGGCGGGAAGAACGGTAAGCTACGCACACGTGTTCGATGGCTAGACCAGGGGAGCGGGAGTGACGGTAGTGGAGGCGGGTTACACAGCTCGTCACCTGTCGGTGCTTGAGGGCCTCGAGGCCGTCCGCAAGCGACCGGGCATGTACATCGGGTCCACCGACTCCCGCGGTCTCATGCACTGCCTCTGGGAGATCGTGGACAACGGCGTCGACGAGGCGCTGGGCGGCTACTGCACGCGCATCGAGGTCGAGCTGTTCGAGGACGGCTCCATCGAGGTGCGCGACAACGGCCGCGGCATCCCCGTCGACATCGAGCCCAAGAGCGGCCTGGCGGGCGTCGAGCTCGTCTACACCAAGCTCCACGCGGGCGGAAAGTTCGGCGGCGGCTCCTACGCCGCCTCCGGCGGCCTCCACGGCGTCGGCGCCTCCGTGGTCAACGCCCTGTCCGCCCGCCTCGACGTCGAGGTCGACCGCGGCGGCCAGATCCACCTGATCAGCTTCCGCCGCGGCGTCCCCGGCGTCTTCGACGGCGACGGCCCCACGGCCAAGTTCAGGAAGAAGTCCGGCCTGCGCGACGGCGGCAAGCTCCGCAAGCGGGTCACCGGCACCCGCGTGCGCTTCTGGGCCGACACGCAGATCTTCCTGCCCGACGCCGAGGTCTCCATCGACGAGATCCACGTACGGCTGCGCCAGACCGCCTTCCTGGTGCCCGGCCTCACCCTGGCCCTCATCCACGACGGCCAGACCGAGGAGTTCTGCTTCGACGGCGGCATCTCGGAGTTCACCGACTTCCTGGCCCGCGACGAGGCCGTCTGCGACGTCCTGCGCCTGCAGGGCCTCGGCCACTTCCACGAGACCGTCCCGGTCCTCGACGACCAGGGCCACATGACCCCGACCGAGGTCGAGCGCGAGCTGACGGTCGACGTCGCCGTGCGCTGGGGCAAGGGCTACGACTCCACGGTCCGCTCCTTCGTCAACGTCATCGCCACCCCCAAGGGCGGCACCCACGTCACCGGCTTCGAACGCGCCCTGGTCAAGACGCTCAACGAGCAACTGCGCGAGACCCGCCTGCTCAAGAACGGCGACGACCCGGTCACCAAGGAGGACATCCTCGAGGGCCTGACCGCGGTCGTCACGGTCCGCGTGCCCGAGCCGCAGTTCGAAGGCCAGACCAAGGAGGTCCTGGGCACCTCCGCGGCCACCCGCATCGTCTCCCACGTGGTCTCCCGCGAGCTCAAAGCCGTCTTCACCAACCCGCCGCGCGGCATGAAGCAGCCGCTGCGCGCGATGCTGGAGAAGATCGTCGCCGCCGCGAAGGCCCGCATCGCCGCCCGCGAACACCGCGACAACCAGCGCCGCAAGAGCGCGCTGGAAAACTCCGCCCTCCCGGCGAAGCTCGTGGACTGCCGGGCCGACGACGTCGACCGCAGTGAGCTGTTCATCGTCGAGGGCGACTCCGCCCTGGGCACGGCCAAGCTCGCCCGCGACTCCGAATTCCAGGCGCTGCTGCCCATCCGGGGCAAGATCCTCAACGTGCAGAAGGCCTCGGTGGCCGACATGCTGAAGAACGCGGAATGCGCCGCGATCATCCAGGTGGTCGGGGCCGGGTCCGGTCGTTCCTTCGACATCGAGGCCGCCCGGTACGGCAAGATCATCCTGATGGCCGACGCCGACGTCGACGGGGCACACATCCGGTGCCTGCTGCTGACCCTGTTCCATCGGTACATGCGGCCGATGGTGGAGGCCGGCCGGGTCTTCGCCGCCGTACCGCCCCTGCACCGCATCGAGCTCACCAACCCCGGCAGAGGGCAGGAGAAGTACATCTACTGCTACACCGATGCCGAGCTGCACAAGGTCCTGCGCGACCTGGAGCGGCGCGGGAAGCGGTGGAAGGATCCGGTCCAGCGGTACAAGGGCCTGGGTGAGATGGACGCCGACCAGCTGGCCGAGACGACCATGGACCCGCGGCACCGGATGCTGCGCCGGGTGCGGATCGAGGACGCGGAGGCGGCGGAGAGCATCTTCAACCTGCTCATGGGCAGTGACGTGGCGCCTCGGCGGGAGTTCATCGTCAACTCGGCAGCCGAGGTCGACCGCGACCACATCGACGCCTAGCGCTTCCCGGGGCCCGAAGGCGAGGTCCTTCGCTCGGCGCGCTTCGCGCTAGGGGCTCGGGCAGTCCTGAGTGGGGGCCGCGCCCCCACACCCCGGCCCAAAGGCAAGGTCCTTCGCCTCGGGCGCTTCGCGCTGAGGGCTCGGGCAGTTCTCAGTGGGGGCCAAGCCTCCACACCCCCAGCCGGGGGCCCGCCCCCGGACCCCGAGCGGTCACCGGGCACCGGGGAGGGTTGTGGGCGTGTTCGTGGTGGTGTGATGGACCTACCTGGGCCTGCTGGCTCAACCACGCCAGGTGGTTCTGGAACACGCGCTTCCGTGAGGAAGCAAACCCCAGACCTGTGGATCGTGTTCTTCGGCGGAGCCGGCTGGTCTCGTGTAGGTGGTCGAAGATGATCTGGTCGACCGGGGAGACGCGGTGGCGGTCGACATAGGTCAGCCAGATGACCTCTGCGATTTCGCCGGTGCTACGGGCTGATCCTCTGTGGGTGGAAACGTTCGCGGGGCTGCAGCCGACCCGCTTCGAACGGCTGATGCGCACGTCTGGCGTGCTTCCGGGCTCACGTCGCTCTGTCAGGGCACGGACACCTGGCAGACGGCATCTAACGGAAATCCGGCTTGATTGTTGCTCATCGCCGGCGGATGAACCGACTGCGGCTTCGCCCGGGCGAAGGAGTCCATGCTCTGCAGACGATTTACGCTGGGCGGGCGATCTGGCTAGGTCAGATGGAGATATATTCCCAGTTCGCGGTCTATATCGTGAGCCTGAGTCTGCCTATTGCTTGCCGTCATTCACGGTCATTTGTCGGCAACGTACTGACCTCGTGCTACCGGTGATGATGGTCAAGCCGGCGGAGGGATTGACGCTGCGCAGCCCTCGCGTGAGCCCTGGGCTCACGGTGTAGACCAGGAGGGCGAAATCTCATGCAATCCAAGAGCGACGGGGACGATCTCTCTTTCCTTCTGCTGCTGGTTTTGCGAATGTGGCGCTTGGCATCATCCCTTTGGGCCGACTCCGAACCATCTGGCCGGGGGAAGGGTTCTCCATCTATGACGACTCGCTGGTTCGTAGCGAGCACTGGACCGGGGGTTACCGCACCAATCGACCCAGCGAAATAGAGACTTATGTCCGGATATTTCGTCTTCTGCAGGCGCTGGCCGTCTACGGCAACGCCGCACGAGCCGGGATAGCTGCGGCACGGAGGTCGCTGCAATCTCGGGAAATCTTCTAGCCGCAGCTCCGGCCCAATTCCTGCCGTCGTTGCATGGCCCCCATGCAGAGATTTCTCAGAGAAGAGTCGGTGAGTTCACTGGCTCGGGCGGCGATGAGGGCGTCTGGCGCGTTGGTGACCCTGCGCCCGACGAGCTTGAGTCGCTCGGGCCGGATACGCCGACGCCGAGCTGGACGCGGGAGGAGCACCGGACCCAGATGCTCTTGCGCGGTGTGCAAGATTGCGATCATCCCGATGCGGCCGGGATATGCATTCAGCCTTCGGATCCGGGAGCCCGGCGGCTCGGGCCCGCGATCAGAAATACGCCTCGTATCAGGGCTGGCCGTGCGGTGGTTCCCGCCGGTGCCCTAACGGCGAGGGCCATCAAGAACCCATCCATCACTTCGTTAGGAGGTCTGTTCACCATGTCTGTGGACTTGTACGCGGCCGATCCCGGCCAGCTGGCGTTCCGCCGTTTGTGCGGCGGCGGCAACAACCAGGACGGCGAGGGCGAGTCGTGCATGGAGATCGCCCCGCTCGGAGGCGTGGAGGACGCGTTCGCCCTGCGTGACTCCAAGAACCCGGGGGCCGGGATGCTCCGTTTCACCGGCGCCGAGTTGCGTGCTTTCCAGGACGCCACGATCTGACACGCCGTCTTGGGACGGCCCCTGCCCGCCCGAATCAGGCCATCAGGCAGGGGCCGCCTCGTCTTTCGACAGAACCGGGGGAACATGTGGAACGGTCATGGTGTAGACCTTGCTCGCGAGGGCGAGCGGCGACCGACGTCGCCGGACTTCTTCGGTTCGGTCTTGCCGCCGATGCGGACTGGGGAGTGGCCGGCCAAACCCGCCTCGCGGATGGCCGAGACGTTCGAGGACGCGGCCAAGGCCATCGCCTGGATGCGGTCGGAGTATGAGGCGACCTCAGGCCACGATTCGATTCCCTGTCTCGGCGTACGGATGAGGCGTACGCCTGTTGCCGCGTGGAGTGGTCCACGTGGCTCCCAGGAGGCCGCTTCGCCAGGGTCAGCATGATCTGTTGCCCGAATCGGCACGTGAGGCATCCGTGCCCCAGGCCGGTCCAGGTCGGGGTAGCCGAGTGGCGGTGATCGGGCGTTGATCCATGGTGACTCGGGTGGACGTGCGGGTTGTGTCAGTGGTCGCGTCAGGGCGGTGACGGTGCGGTATCAGGGCGGCGGGCCATCGTTGAGGTCATGAACGGTCCGCCGGTTGCGGCAGCAAGCAACTGGGGGGCAGTTCGGCCACATCGATCTTCCCGCCAGATTTGAGGAGCACACCATGTCCGTCACCCTTTCCGACCAGGACAAGCTCACCCTCCGTGTCGCCGCCTGGGGTGCTGTTTCGCTGATGTCCGCCGCGGGTGCCGCCGGTTCGGCGCACAAGGTCGCCACCGATGGTTCCATCGCCTTGACCTCCGCTACCGGCCTGGTCGGGCATGTGCTGACCAAGGCGCCCAAGGGTGTGAAGTACGGCAAGTCCGTGGCTGAGCTGGCCGACGTGGTGCTGCCGGCTCTGCCGGCGGCCATGAGGCTGCTCAAGCGGCAGGACCCGGCCGAGGCCGACAACTTCCGCAACACCGTCATCGTCGCCATCGAAGCGGCCGCCCGCACCCACCAGGGCCGGCCCAGCCCCACCCTGGCCGACATGATCCGCAAGATCACCGCGGCCCTCGACGCGGCCTGACCAGGATGGCGCACTACCGGCGACCCCGGTCGGAAGTACCTAAGCACGACAGATTCCCCGGGGTTCCGGTCGTCCTAAGGTGAGGGTTATCGACAGCTGACTGGAGTGTGGACCCATGACCGCTTACATGCTCGCGCATCTTCGCAAGACGGAAGAGATCCACCCCGAGGTGCTGGAATACCTGGAGAGGATCCAGGCGGCCCTGGACCCCTACTCGGGCCGGTTCCTCGTGCACGGGGGCACTGTGGACGTCCGGGAGGGGACGTGGCCGGGTGATGTGATCCTGGTGGAGTTCCCGTCCATGGAGCATGCCAGGAACTTCTACGACTCGGATGCCTACCAGGCGATTCTGCCGCTTCGCAAGAACCACCTGCAGGGTGAGCTGATCATCGTCGAGGGCGTCGAGCCCGGCCACGACTCGGCGGCGATGGCGGCCGAGCTGAAGAAGGTCATCCGGTAACTCCCGCAGAACGCGGCCGGGGGCCCGGCATGCCGGCCACGGAGCGCACGGCGGCCGGGACGTGCCGATGGAGCTGATCGCCCGCCGCGCCGGCGCCGTCGTCCTCACCGCCGGGACCTCCCGGGCCGGCCCGGTGGAACTGGCCGGCGAGCTGGTACGGCAGGCGCGATGCGGTCGGGCGCCGGCGACGTCATGGAGCCGCGAGGCGTGTTCGCCTGCCGCCCCGGCGTCATCCCGGAGCGTTTCCTCCCGGCGGGCTCAGCCGGACAGCGATGAGTTCCGGTGAGCCGAGGGGTCTGCATGGTGAGAAACCTCCCCCGGATGACCGGATGAGCTGACAAGGAGCGTCCACGCCATGAACCAGGAGACCGTCCGCGCCACCCTGACCGTCGCCGCGCCCGCCGAGAAGGTGTTCGCGGTGCTGGCCGACCCCATGACCCATTCCGCGATCGACGGCACCGGCTGGATTCAGAAAGCCGTCAACCAGGCGCCGCTCACCGAAGTGGGGCAGATCTTCCGGATGGACATGTATCACGCCGAGCATCCGGACGGCGACTACCAGGTGGCCAACAAGGTCCGGGTGCTCGACCCGCCGCGCGCCATCAGCTGGCTGACGGGGCAGGACAAAGGCGACGGGAACCTGGAGTTCGGCGGCTGGTTCTGGCGGTACGACCTTGTGCCGCTCGGTCCGTCCGAGACCGAGGTCACGCTGACCTATGACTGGTCGGCGGTGCCGCCGTACATCCGGGAGTACCTTCAGTTCCCGCCGTTCGGCCCCGAGCATCTCACCAACTCGCTGGACCACCTGGCCGAGCTCGCCGGCGGTCTCAGGAGCCGCTGAGGAACTGGGCGCGCAGCCTGGCCTTGGCCTCCTCGCCCGCCCCGATGGCGTCCAGGCCGCGCAGCGCCGCCCCCACGATGGGCGGGGTGTCGGTGACGATCGGCTTGGCCTCGGGGGCGTGCTTGACGAAGCGGGCGTCCAGCAGCTCCGTCAGCAGCGGGTGCCGTGCCCGCAGCACCCCGCCGCCCAGCACCACCTCGGTGGGCGTCTCCAGCAGGTCCAGCCGGGTCAGGCAGACCCGGGCCATGCCCACGATCTCGTCGGCCATCCTGGTGACGATCATGGTGGCGATCTCGTCCCCGGCGGCGGCGACGTCGAAGAGCCCGGCGGTGAGTTCGAGCAGCCGCAGGGCGTCCACGCGGCCGAAGTACACGTCGAGGGCGACCTGCTCCACGGTGGGGGCGCCGAAGTGCGAGGTGACCAGCTCCACCAGAGCCGTGGGGCCGCCGCGGCCGTCCTCGGCGCGGGCGGCGTGCCACATGAGCTCGTTGGTGAGGCCGACGCCGCCGCCCCAGTCGCCGACCAGGGGGCCGATCGCGGGGAAGCGGGCCACCTGGCCGGTGGGGGAGACGCCGACGGCGTTGATCCCGGCCCCGCAGACCACGGCGACGCCCCACGGGCCGGAGGCGCCGGCCCGCAGGAGGGCGAAGGTGTCGTTGCCCACCACGATGTCGCGGGCGAACCCGCGGGCGGCGAACTCGGCGGCCAGCGCCTCCTCCTCGTCGGGCAGGTCGGCGCCGGCGAGGTAGGCGGCCATCCGGTCGGCGTACGGCGGGGCGGCTCCTGGGCCGAGCGCCTGCCGTACCGCGTCTTCGAGGACGTCGGCGGCGGCGGGCACGCCGGCGCTCTGCGGCACGAACGGGCCGCCCTTGGCGCGCGCCAGCACCTCGCCGTCGGTGGTGAGCACGAGCACGTCGGTCTTGCTGTTGCCGCCGTCCACGGCCAGCAGGGTGTTCACCGGTTCACCCACGGCAGGTGCGCGGCGTTGGCCTCGAGGAGGAGATCGGTCAGTTCGCCGGCGACGGCCTCCTGGCCGATGAGGGGGTGGGCCAGCAGGGCGTTGCGGACGCGGCCGGCGCCGCCCTTGAGCGCCGCCTCCAGGGCGAGGCTCTCGTAGGCGGAGACGTTGGCGATGAGGCCGGCGTACAGCGGCTCGACGGGGTCGATGGGCAGCGGGGCGGCGCCGGTCGCGGTGATCGTAGCCGGGACCTCGATGACCGCCTCGTCCGGCAGGAACGGCAGGGCGCCGCCGTTGCGGGTGTTGACGACCTGGACGTCGCCGCGGTCGCCGAGCAGGGAGGCGATGAGGGCGACGGCGGCCTCGGAGTAGAAGGCGCCGCCGCGCTTGGCCAGCAGGTCGGGCTTGGTGTCGACGGCCGGGTCGGCGTACATCTCCAGCAGCTGCCTCTCCATGGCGGCGACCTCGTCGGCGCGGGAGGGCTTGGTGCGCTGCTCGGCGACGACGATGTCGTGGGCGTAGAAGTAGCGCAGGTAGTAGGAGGGGATCACGCCGAGGCGGGTGAACAGCTCCAGGGGGAGGCCGACGTTGTCGGCGATCTCCTGGCCGTGGGTCTCCAGGAGGCGGGGCAGGACGTCCTCGCCGTCGAGGTAGACGGCGCGCTCCCAGGTGAGGTGGTTCAGGCCGACGTGGCCGAGGCCGATGCGCTCGGGCGTGACGCCGAGGTGGCGGGCGAAGGTGCGCTGGAAGCCGATGGCCACGTTGCACAGGCCGATGGCGCGGTGGCCGGCGTCGAGCAGGGCGCGGGTGACGATGCCCACGGGGTTGGTGAAGTCGACGATCCAGGCGTCCGGGGCGTGCCGCCGTACCTGCTCGGCGAGGTCGAGGACGACCGGGACGGTGCGCAGCGCCTTGGCCAGGCCGCCGGCGCCGGTGGTCTCCTGCCCGACGCAGCCGCACTGCAGCGGCAGCGTCTCGTCCACGTTGCGGGCGGCCTGCCCGCCGACGCGCAGCTGGAAGAGTACGGCTTGCGCGCCGGCGACGCCCTCCTCGACCGAGGACGTGGCGACGACCTTCGCCGGATGCCCGGCGCGGGCAAGCATGCGGCGCGAGACGCCGGCGACCAGGCCCACGCGTTCGGCGTGCGGGTCGATCAGCGCGATCTCGGTGATCGGCAGGTCGTCGCGCAGGCGGGCGAACCCGTCGATCAGTTCCGGCGTGTACGTCGAGCCGCCCCCGACAACGGCGAGTTTCACCCTGACTCCTAGCTTATTAGGAAAGTTTCCTAACTCATTCTAGAGTCAAGGGTGGTCTCGTGAAAAGGGCCCCCTTCTTTACGCTTGGTCCTGGTGCTCGGGGAAGGCGTTGATCGTCACCCTGTGCATGCGGCGGCGCTCGGTGTAGTCGGCCACCGCGTAGTGCTGGGTGGGCCGGTTGTCCCAGAACGCCAGCGTGCCGGGCCGCCAGCGCAGCCGCACCTGGTACTCGGGCGAGCGGATGTGGTCGATGAGCAGGGGCAGCAACGCCTCGTTCTCGCGGTCGGTCAGCCCGATCAGGCGCGTGGTCGAGGCCCGGTTGACGAACAGCGCCTTGCGGCCGGTCTCGGCGTGCACCCGCACCACCGGCCGGACGAGGGGCGGCCACTTGGCCTGGATCTCCTCCAGGTCGAACGGGTGCCCCTTGGAGATGGCCTTCTTCATCGACATCGTGATGTCGTGCTCGGCGGTCAGCTCGTCGCACAGCCGCTGCAGGGACGGCGAGAGCGACTCGTAGGCCAGGTAGGTGTTGGCCCAGCAGGTGTCGCCGCCGATGCTGGGCAGCTGGACGCAGCGCAGCAGCGAGCCCATCGGGGGCGTGGGCTCGAAGGTGTTGTCGCTGTGCCACTCGTCGCCGCCCTCGCCCTTGGGGCTGGTCTGGTCCAGGACGTGGATGGGGCTGCCGGAGTCCTTCTTGAACGCCGGATGGTTGAGCGAACCGAAGTTGAGCGCGAACTGCAGGTGCTGGTCGTCGTCGATGTGCTGGTCGCGGAAGAACAGCACGAGGTGGTTCAGCCAGCCCTGGCGGAGCGTGGCCACCTCCTCGGGGGAGAGGGGCTTGCGCAGGTCGACCCCGGTCACCTCGGCGCCGATGTGCTTGGTCACAGGGTGAAACTCCATCATGGCCAGAACGTATGTCCCAAGCAATTGCTTGGTCAAGACAGACTCGTGTGCCCATTGAGTCGCGGACACCCCTGCCTGTCCGCCAAAATGTTCGACATGGCCCGACGCACCACAACCCCGCCTCCGGAGGACTTCGAGGAGCGGATCGTCGACATCGACGTCTCCTCCGAGATGCGCACCAGCTTCCTCGAGTACGCCTACTCGGTGATCTACCAGCGGGCGCTGCCCGACGCCCGCGACGGCCTGAAGCCGGTCCAGCGCCGCATCCTCTACTCCATGAGCGAGATGGGGCTGCGTCCCGACCGCGGGCACGTCAAGTGCTCGCGCGTCGTCGGCGACGTCATGGGCAAGCTCCACCCCCACGGCGACACCGCCATCTACGACGCGCTCGTCCGGCTGGCCCAGCCGTTCTCCATGCGGCTGCCGCTCGTCGACGGCCACGGCAACTTCGGCTCGCCCGACGACCTGCCCGCCGCCATGCGCTACACCGAGGCCAGGCTCGCCCCGGCCGCGATGCTCATGGTGGAGTCGCTCGACGAGGACACCGTCGACTTCAAGCCCAACTACGACGGCCAGGAGACCGAGCCCACGGTCATGCCGGCCGCCTTCCCCAACCTCCTGGTCAACGGCACCACCGGCATCGCCGTCGGCATGGCCACCAACATGGCGCCGCACAACCTCGGCGAGGTCGTGGCCGCGGCCCGCCACCTCATCAAGAAGCCGGGCGCCTCGCTCGACGAGCTCATGCGCTACATTCCCGGCCCCGACCTGCCCACCGGCGGCTCGATCATCGGCCTGCAGGGCATCCGCGACGCCTACGAGAGCGGCCGCGGCACCTTCCGCATGCGCGCCAAGTGCACGGTCGAGCAGATCACCCCCCGCCGCAAGGGCATCGTCGTCACCGAACTGCCCTACGCCGTCGGCCCCGAGCGCGTGGTCACCAAGATCAAGGACCTGGTGACCAGCAAGAAGCTCCAGGGCATCGCCGACCTCAAGGACCTCACCGACCGGCACAAGGGCCTGCGCCTGGTCATCGAGATCAAGAACGGTTTCGTCCCCGAGGCCGTGCTGGAGGAGCTCTACCGGCTCACGCCGATGGAGGAGACCTTCGGCATCAACAACGTCGCCCTCGTCGACGGCGAGCCGCGCACCCTGGGCCTGCGCGAGCTGCTGCAGGTCTACGTCGACCACCGTCTCGAGGTCGTACGGCGGCGCTCCGAATACCGGCGCCGCAAGCGCGAGGAACGCCTCCACCTCGTCGACGGCCTCATCGTCGCCCTGCTCAACATCGACGAGGTCATCCAGGTCATCCGCTCCTCCGACGACTCCGCCCAGGCGCGTCAGCGGCTCATGGAGGTCTTCGACCTCACCGACGTCCAGGCCGCCTACATCCTCGACACGCCGCTGCGCCGCCTGACCCGCTACGACAAGCTGGAGCTGGACCGCGAGAAGGCCCAGCTGAGCGAGGAGATCGCGGAGCTGAGCGCGATCCTGGCCTCGCCCGAGCGGCTGCGCCAGGTGGTCTCGGCCGAGCTCGCCGAGGTGGCCAAGAAGTACGGCACGCCGCGCCGTACCGTGCTGCTGGAGTCGGCCGGGGTGGCGCGCACGCCGGCGGCCTCGCTGATGATCGCCGACGACCCGTGCCTGGTGCTGCTGTCCTCCACCGGCCTGCTGGCCCGCACCCCCGACGCGTCGCCGCTGCCCGGTGAGGGTGAACGCGCCGCCCACGACGTGCTGGTCTCCACGGTCCGAAGTACGGCGCTGGGCAACGTCGGCGTGGTCACCTCGGAGGGCCGCATGGTCCGCGTGGCCGTGGCCGACCTGCCCACGCTGCCGCCGTCGGCGAACCCGCCGTCGCTGTCGGGCGGGCACCCGGTGGCCGAGTACATCACGCTGAACCCGGGTGAGACCGTGGTCGGGCTCGGCTCGATGGACCCCGACAGCCCCGGCCTCGCCCTGGGCACCGCGCAGGGCGTGGTCAAGCGGGTCGTCCCCGAGTACCCGGGCAACCGCGACGACTTCGAGGTCATCACCCTCAAGGAGGGCGATGCGGTCATCGGCGCCGTCGAACTCGACTCCGACGAGGCCGACCTGGTCTTCATCACCACCGACGCGCAACTGCTGCGCTTCTCCGCCGCGTCGGTCCGCCCGCAGGGCCGCCCGGCCGGCGGCATGGCCGGCATCAGGCTCGACGGGACCGCCACGGCCCTGTTCTTCGGCGCCATCGACCCGTCGCGGCCCGCCCACGTGGTGACCGTCGCCGGGTCCGCCACCGCGCTGCCCGGCACCCAGGTGGGCGGCGGCAAGGTCTCCGACTACGCCGAGTTCCCGCCCAAGGGCCGGGCCACCGGAGGCGTCCGCGCCCAGCGTTTCCTGAAGGGCGAGGACACGCTGCTGCTGGCCTGGGCCGGCCCCGCTCCGGCCAAGGCCGTCTCGGCGACCGGCAAGCCGATCCCGCTGCCCGAAGAGATCGGCCGGCGCGACGGCTCCGGGGTGCGCCTCACCCACACGATCGGGGCCGTCGGCGGCTCCCTGGGCGCGGGCGAGCCGGTGGAACCGGCCACTGCCGCCCCGGAAGGCGACGGCACGGCGGCCGACGAACTGTTCTGAGCCCCGGGTCTCCGCCGAAAGGCGGGGACCCGGCGCCGGGCCCATCCAGAGAGCGCTCTCTGGCCGGACGCCGGGATTCGGGTCACTATGGGTCTCCACCCATTCCCTGGAGGCGACGTGACCCCGCACCGCCGCAGAACGCGCTTTCTCGCGCTCCTCGCCCTGTTATGCACGGCGTTCCTGGCCACACCCGCGCAGGCCGCGGCCGAGCCGTACACCGTCACCGACTTCGAAGCCGACACCCTCCCCCCGGGCGTGATCCCCTGGGGGAACGACGCCGCCTCCACGCCGCGCCTGACCGTCCTCCCGGCCCCCGAGCGGCCCGGGGCGGCAGGGACGAACCGGGCCATGAGCGCCGAATACACCGTCAGCCAGTGGGGCGGCTGGTCCCACGAACTGGCGGCGGCCCAGGACTGGGCGCCCTACGCGGGCTTCTCGTTCTGGGTGAAGGGCACCGCCTCGGGGCAGCGCGTGTTCTTCGAGGTCAAGGACGGCGGCGCGGGCCCGGGCTCCGCCGAGCTGTTCGAGGCCGCCTTCACCGACGACGTCGCGGGCTGGCGTCAGGTTCAGGTGGCGTTCGCGGACTTCGTCCGCCGCGGCGACTACCAGCCGGGCGGCGCACCCACGGACGGAGAGCTGGACCTGGTCGCGATGTGGGGATATGCCATGCGTTTCCCCACCGCCTCGGGCACGCTCGTCTTCGACGAGGTCCAGGTGTACGGCACGGCGCCCCCGAGACCGGTGCGGCTGAGCACCGACGCCCCGGTCTACCCGGTGGACGAGAAGGGCAGCGCCAGGGTCAAGGTCACGGTCACCACCGCGGACGGCAAACCCCTGCCCGTCCCCGCCGACGTCGCCTACAAGACCGGCGCCGGGACCGCCACCCCCGGCCGCGACTACACGCCGGCCGAAGGGGTGCTGACCTTCCCCGCGGGCACGGCCTCGGGCGCCACCCGGGAGTTCACCGTGCGGACCCTGGCGGACCGGGAGGCCGAGACGGCCGAGACGATCCCGGTCCTGCTGTCGGGCGACGGCGTCCGGCCGCCCGCCGACGAGCCCGCGATCGTGGTCAACGCGCACGGCCTGCCGTACCTCGACCGGAAGCGCGGGACGCAGGAGCGCGTCGGCGACCTGATGGGCCGGATGACGCTCGCGGAGAAGGTCGGGCAGATGACGCAGGCCGAGCGCGGGGCGCTGGGCAAGCAGGACGACATCGCCGCCTACCTGCTCGGCTCGCTGCTGTCGGGCGGCGGGTCCACTCCGGCCACGAACACGCCGCGGGCCTGGGCGGACATGGTGGACGGGTTCCAGCTGCGCGCGCGGCAGACACGGCTGCAGATCCCGCTGATCTACGGCGTGGACGCGGTCCACGGGCACAACAACGTGGTCGGCGCCACGATCTTCCCGCACAACGCGGGCATGGGCGCCACGCGTGACCCGGCCCTGGTGGAGAAGTCCGGGGAGATCACCGCGAAGGAGATGAAGGCGACCGGCATCCCGTGGGACTTCGCGCCGTGCCTGTGCGTCTCCCGCGACGAGCGCTGGGGACGCGCCTACGAGTCGTTCGGCGAGGACCCGGCGCTGGTCAGCCGGATGACCACGATCGTGGACGGCCTGCAGAAGCGCGGCGTGCTGGCCACGGCCAAGCACTACGTCGCCGACGGCGGCACCGCCTACGGCACGTCCACCACCGGCGACTACACCATCGACCAGGGCGTGTTCACCGGCACCCGGCAGGAGCTGGAGGTCCTTCACCTGGCGCCGTTCGCCGAGGCGGTACGGCGGGGCGCGGGCAGCGTCATGCCGTCTTACTCCAGTGTCGGCCCGGTCAAGATGCACGCCCACCGGGAGCTGATCACCGACACGCTCAAAGGCCGGATGGGCTTCAAGGGCTTCGTGATCAGCGACTGGGCGGCGATCGACCAGATTCCCGGGGACTACCCGTCCGACGTGCGCACCTCGGTCAACGCCGGGCTCGACATGATCATGGTGCCGCACCAGTATCCGCAGTTCGTCGCCGCGCTCACCGCCGAGGTGGCCGCGGGCCGGGTGACCATGGCGCGCGTGGACGACGCGGTGCGGCGCATCCTCACGCAGAAGTTCCGGCTCGGGCTGTTCGAGCGGCCCTTCGCCGACCGGTCGGGGCTGCCCGCCGTCGGCTCGCCCGCACACCGCGCGGTGGCCCGTACGGCGGCGGCCAAGTCGCAGGTGCTGCTGAAGAACGCGGGCGGCCTGCTGCCGCTGCCCGCCACGGCCAAGGTGTACGTGGCCGGGTCGAACGCCGACGACGTCGGCAGCCAGTCGGGCGGCTGGACGATCACCTGGCAGGGCTCCTCCGGGCCGATCACGCCGGGCACCACGATCCTGGCCGGGATCCGGCAGCGGGCCGCGAACGTCACCTACTCGGCCGACGCCTCCGCGCCGACCGCCGGGCACGACGCCGGCATCGTGGTCGTGGGCGAGAAGCCGTACGCCGAGGGCTGGGGCGACGTCGGGCGGCAGGGGCGCACGCTGGAGCTGTCGGCGGCCGACCGGGCGGCGGTGGACGCCGTCTGCGGCGCGATGCGCTGCGTCGTCGTCGTGGTCTCCGGGCGGCCCATGATGCTCGGGGACCTGTCGGGCGTCGCGGCCGTGGTCGCCGCCTGGCTGCCGGGGACCGAGGGGGCCGGGGTCTCCGACCCGATGTTCGGGGCCGTGCCGTACACGGGAAGGCTGCCCTTCACCTGGCCGGCCTCGATGGCGCAGGTGCCGATCAACGTGGGTGACCCCGTCTATCGGCCGTTGTTCCCCTACGGCTGGGGCCTGCGCACCGACCGGGCGCGCACCCGGCTGGAGGACGTGCGTGCGCAGCTGGGCAGGGGTGACGGGTGGTCCAGGGCGGCGGCGGCCGCTCTCGAGCCCGCGCTGGCCGGACGGCACTGGAACGTCGACGGCTCGGTGCGCGCGGCCCGGGTGGTGCTGCGGGCGCTCGGCGCGACCGCGGCGCTGCTGGAGCGCTCGCGCAGCGACACCTACGCCCAGGACGACGCGCTGGTCTCGGTGGCCAGGGACCTGGCGCAGGCGTCGGGGCTGGAGGCGGCCGCGCAGGCACGGGCCGACCAGGCGCTGGCCGCCGGCGACCTGACCACGGCCGTGGAACTGCTCGGCTAGTCCACGTCCACGCACAGGCAGAACGGGTGACCGGCCGGGTCGAGGAAGACGCGGAAGGTGCCGTCCTCGCTCGGCTGGTGCTCGTGCTTGTGCGCCCCGATCTTCAGGACCTGGTCCTCGGCCAGGTCCAGGTCGTCCACGGTGACGTCGATGTGCAGCTGCTGGGGCTTGTCGGGGTTCGGCCAGTCCGGCGGCTGGTGGTCCTCGGCCAGCTGGAAGGCCAGCCGCCGAGGGGAGCCGCCCTCGGTGACCACGACCCAGGTCGGGTCGTCCTCGCTCTCGACGGGCCAGCCGAGGAGCTGGGAGTAGAACCTGGCCAGCTCGATGGGGTCGGGACAGTCGAGAACAGTGGTACGGAACGTGGCTATGCCTGTCATGTCCATACTTCTACCCCGAAGTCAGCCGACAGTCGGGAGGGCCAGGAGCAGCTCGTGCGGCTCGCCGTTCTCCCAGCCGCGGATCAGGCGGGCGCCGGCCTCACCTGGGTCGAAATCCTCGCAGCCGAGCGGGCCGAAGCAGCCCGCCCGGTCGAGCATCGAGATGAGCGGGTCGTCGTCCGGCAGGCTGTCGGCGTAGGCGGCGGCGTCGAGCAGCGCGAGCGCGCCACGCGCGTTTCTGCCGCCGTCGTTGGACTCGACGCGGTCGAGGCGGCGGCGCGCTTGCGAACGCAGGTAGGCGGCGAGCGTTTCTGACCTACTCACGGAAACCTTCTTCGATCATGTACACGGGGCAACGACATCATCACGCACAGTCATCGATGATCGTGGGACGTTCGCCAAGTCCAGCCCGTCGCTGGACCCCGGAAATCCTGATGAAACGGGCGTGCGGGATTATCTCTTCATGAGTGAGTTCGACGACCTGCTTGCCGCCAACGCCGAGTACGCCGCCAGGTTCTCCGGCTCGGACCTCAGCGGCCGCGCGGCCCGCGGGCTCGCGGTGGTGACCTGCATGGACTCGCGCATCGACCCTCTCGGCCTGCTCGGCCTGGCGCCGGGCGACGCGAAGATCCTGCGCAACGCCGGCGCCCGCGTCACCGACGACGTCTTGCGCACCCTCGTCCTGGCCGTCTACCTCCTGGGCGTCGAACGCGTCCTGGTCATGCCGCACACCGACTGCGGCATGTCCAAGGTCACCGACGCCGACGTGCACGCGCTGACCCAGGAACAGGGCGTGGACACCCGCAGCCTGGAGTTCCACACCGTCCCCGACCAGCAGGCGGCCCTGCGCCACGACCTCACCCGGATCCGGACCACCCCGTTCTTCCCGCACCCGCTGCCCGTCGGCGGCGCCATCTACGACGTGCGTACCGGGCAACTTCACCCTGTAGAGCTCTGAACTGGACGAATACCCTTATCGATCGCTTCGGCATGTCCTCCGGGACATAGCTCGCCCGATGCGCTCGAATAGGGATCATGTTTGATCCGGACCCGCTGATCGTGGCCCACCGCGGCGCGCCCAGGGTCGCGCCGGAGAACACCCTGGCCGCCTTCCGCGCCGCCCGGACCGCCGGAGCCGACCTGTACGAGCTGGACGTCCACCTGACCAAGGACGACCGGCTCGTGGTCATCCACGACGCCTCCCTGGCCCGCACCACCAACGTCGAGGAGGTCTTCCCCGACCGGACCCCGTGGCGGGTGCGCGACTTCACCCTGGAGGAGATCCGCCGCCTCGACGCCGGAAGCTGGTTCGACCCGCGCTTCGCAGGGGAGCCCGTGCCGACCCTGGAGAAGGTCCTGGAGGCCATGAAAGGCGGGCCGGGCCTGCTGCTGGAGGTCAAGCAGCCCGTGCAGACGCCGGACATCGGCGCCCGCCTCGCCGCCATGATGACGCTGGCGCCGCCGGTGACGATCGTGCAGAGCTTCGACTGGCAGTTCATCAAGGCGTTCCAGACCAGAGGGGAGCGGGCGGTCCTGGGCACGCCGGCTGCGGCGGATCTGCCGGCGATCGCGGCTTACGCGAACTACGTGAGTGTCAAGCACCGGACGATCACGCCCGACTACGTACGGCAGGCCCACCAGCTCGGGCTCAAGGTGATGGCCTACACGGTCAACAAGCGGCCGGCCATGCGCAGGCTGATGCTGGCCGGGGTGGACGGGGTCATCACCAACCGGCCGAAGATGCTGCGGCGCGTCCTGAACCCCGACGTGTGCTTCCCCCACCCGTCGGACCCGGCCCCGGTGCTGACCACGGCCCAGCTCGTGAACGGCAAGCGGGCCTGCCCGGCGCCGGCTCCGGTCGTCGAGCCGAGCCCCGCCCCGCCGCCGGTCTAGCGTGGCGGCCTGCCGTACCCGATGATTGTGCTTTCGTCGGTGCGGGCTGATAACAAGGACACCATGTTTGACGACACCGTCGCGCTGCGCGAAGAGGCAGAGGAGAGACTCAGGGCGCTCGCGGGGGAGCACGCGCGGCTGCGCGACGACCAGTGGGCCGCGATCGAGGCGCTCGTCGTGGAGCGGCGGCGCGTGCTGGTGGTGCAGCGGACCGGCTGGGGCAAGTCGGCCGTCTACTTCGTGGCCACCGGGCTGCTGCGCGCCATGGACGAGGGGCCCACGGTCATCGTCTCACCGCTGCTGGCGCTCATGCGCAACCAGATCGCCGCCGCCGAGCGGGCCGGGATCAGGGCCGTCACCATCAACTCCGCCAACCCGGAGGACTGGGACCGGATCTACGAGCAGGTCGCCGACGGCATGGTCGACGTGCTGCTGGTCAGCCCCGAGCGGCTCAACAACCCCGACTTCCGCGACAACGTCCTGCCCGAGCTGGCCGAGAGCGCCGGGCTCGTGGTCGTCGACGAGGCCCACTGCATCTCCGACTGGGGGCACGACTTCCGGCCCGACTACCGGCGGCTGGCCACGCTGTTCGAGGAACTGCCGCCGGGCATCCCGGTCCTGGCCACGACCGCGACCGCCAACGCCCGGGTCACCCGCGACGTCGCCGAGCAGATGGGCGGGGACACGCTGGTGCTCCGCGGCCCGCTGGAGCGTGAGAGCCTGCACCTCGGCGTGGTCAAGCTGCCCACCGCCGAGCAACGGCTGGCCTGGCTGGCCCAGACGCTGCACGAGCTGCCCGGCTCCGGCATCGTCTACACCCTCACCGTCGCCGCCGCCCACGAGATCGCCGGCCACCTGCGCGAGCAGGGTCACGAGGTGGCCGCCTACTCCGGCCAGACCGACCCGGCCGAACGGCTGGCGGCCGAGGAGGCGCTGCTCACCAACAAGATCAAGGCGCTGGTCGCCACGAGCGCGCTCGGCATGGGCTTCGACAAGCCCGACCTCGGCTTCGTCATCCACGTGGGCGCACCGCAGTCGCCCGTCGCCTACTACCAGCAGGTCGGCCGGGCCGGGCGCGGGGTCGAGCGGGCCGAGGTCATCCTGCTGCCGGGCACCGAGGACCGCGACATCTGGGCCTATTTCTCCTCCCTGGCCTTCCCGCCCGAGCCGCAGGTGCGTGCCACCCTGGCCGCGCTGGAGGAGGGCGGCGTCCTGTCCACGCCCGCGCTGGAGAGCCGGGTCGACCTCAGCCGCGGCCGCCTGGAGATGATGCTGAAGGTCCTCGACGTCGACGGGGCCGTCCGGCGGGTCAAGGGCGGCTGGGAGGCCACCGGGCGGCCCTGGGAATACGACGCCGAACGCTACGCCCGCATCGCCGCCGAGCGCCGGGCCGAGCAGGAGGCCATGCTCACCTACCAGAGCACCACCGAGTGCCGCGAGGAATACCTCCGCAGGCTCCTCGACGACGACGCGGCCACGCCGTGCGGCCGCTGCGACAACTGCACGGGCCGGCACCGCTCCGCCGAGGTCGCCGCCGGCGCCGTCGAGTCCGCACGGCAACGGCTGGTGCGCCCCGGCGTCGAGATCGAGGCGCGCAGGCAGTGGCCGACCGGCCTGGCCGACCTCTCCGGCCGCATCAAGGCCGAACTCGGGGCAGAACCCGGCCGGGCGCTCGGGCGGCTGACCGACATCGGGTGGGGCAACCGGCTGCGCGAGCTGTTCGCCGGCGGCGACGGGGTGATCACCGACGAGATGTTCAAGGCCGTCGTGCAGGTGCTCGCCGCCTGGGACTGGCGCGAGCGGCCGGTGGCCGTGGTCAGCGTGCCGTCCGGGTCACGGCCCGCGCTGGTGCGCGGTTTCGCCGAACGGCTGGCCCAGGTCGGCCGCCTGACGTACCTGGGCGAGCTGGGGTACCGAGCGGGGTCGCCGGGCAGCCAGTACAACAGCGCCAAGCGGGTTCAGGCGATCCGGGCCACGCTGGCGATGCCCAAGGAACTGGGCGCCGCGATCGCGCAGTGCGGCGGGCCCGTGCTGCTCGTGGACGACCGCATCGACACCGGCTGGACCATGACCCTGGGGGCCGCCCTGATCCGTCATGCGGGGGCCCCGGCGGTGCTGCCGTTCGCGCTGGCCACCACGTCATGACCGGCTGACGGCGACTCAGAGCCGGGGGCGGGCGCCCAGGTGGATGATCGCCTTGGCGGCCAGGCGGTTGCCCGCGGCCAGCGCCTCGGCCGGCGGCTTGCCCGACAGCCACGGTGGGAGGAAGCCCGCGCAGAACGCGTCACCGGCGCCGGTGCCGTCGACGATCCGGTCGACCGGCTCGGCGGCCGCGCGCACCGACTCCGGCCGCCCGTTGGCGGACCACAGCGCGCCCTCGGCGTTCATCTTGATCACGACCTGCGGGAAGAACGCGGTCAGCTTCTTGACGGCCGCGGCGGGGTCCTCGGTGCCGGTCAGGATCCTGGCCTGGTCGACGTTGGCGAACAGCAGCTTGGCGCCGCTGGTCCACTCGAAGAACGGTTCGGCCCCGGTGCGCTCCAGCGGCGCGGAGGAGGAGCAGTCGACCGAGATCGACATGCCGCCCCGCCGGGCCATGTCGAGCGCGGCCAGCCCGGCGTCGCGCGAGCCCTCGTTGATCAGCGTGTAGCCGGACAGGTGGAGGTGGCTGCCCCCGGTGAACAGGTCACGGGGCAGGTCCTCCGGCGACAGGGCGGCGTTGGCGCCGGGATCGGAGAGCATGGTCCGCTCACCCTTGTGGGTGACCAGCACCACGCACGTGCCGGTGGGGCGCTCCGGGTCCATGACGAGCCGGGCGTCCACGCCGTAGCCCATCAGCTCCATGTCGCGGTTGCGGCCGGTGATGTCGGCTCCCCTGCGGCCGATGAAGGCCACTTCGGCGCCCTCCACAGCCAGCCAGGAGGCGATGTTGGCCCCCGATCCACCACCGTGCATCGTCACGATCGCCGGGGTGTCGCTGGCTCTGGCGAGCGCATAACGGGCGCGCGCCACCGCGTCGGTCATGAGATCGCCCACCACGACGACCCGCGTCATGAGGCCACCACCTTGCGTCTTCTCAACAAGCCTGCCGCCGCAAAACTAACAGCTCTTGGCCAGCTCGTGGGGCGGAGACCGGACACAGGTGCCCAGTCGATGCACAAGCGTTGCCCAACGGTCTTGGCATCTGGGATGCAGGTCTACGCTCGGGGCTGTGGAGGCACAGTATCCGGCCCACTGGGAGGCCGACGTCGTTCTGGCGGACGGCGGCACCGCCCACGTGCGCCCGATCCGCCCGGCGGACGCCGACCGCCTGCGGGCGTTCTATTCGCGGCTGTCCGACGAATCCATCTACTTCCGCTTCTTCGGTCCGCGGCCCAAGCTGTCCGACAAGGAAGTGACCTGGTTCACCAACGTCGACTACGCCAACCGGGTCGCCCTCATCGCCACGATCGGCACCGAGATGGTGGCCGTCATCCGCTACGACCGGGTCAGCGCCACCGAGGGCGAGGTCGCCTTCCTCGTCGAGGACGCCCACCAGGGCCGCGGCGTCGCCTCCGTCCTGCTCGAGCACCTGGCCGCCACCGCCCGCGAGAACGGCATCGAGACGTTCATCGCCGACGTGCTGCCCGCCAACATGAAGATGATGGGCGTCCTGCGCCAGGCCGGATACACCGCGCAGAGCGCCTTCGCCGACGGCGTGGTCCGCATGACGCTCGACCTGGCGCCCACCGAGACCTCGGCCGAGGTGACCGCCTCGCGCGAGCACCGCGCCGAGGCCCGCTCGATCGAGCGCCTGCTCACCCCGGGCTCGGTCGCGGTCATCGGCGCCTCGCGCGAGCCCGGCGGCGTCGGCCAGACCGTCCTGCGCAACCTGCTGGCCGCCGACTTCACCGGCCCCGTCTACCCCGTCCACCGCGAGGTGCGGGCGGTCGCCGGCGTGCGCGCCTACCCGAGCGTCGGCGCCATCGACGGCGAGGTGGACCTGGCCGTCGTGGCCGTCCCCGCCGAAAGCGTCGTCAACGTGGTCAAGGAGTGCGCCGAGAAGGGCGTCCACGGCCTGGTCGTGGTCTCCTCCGGCTTCGGCGAGACCGGCGCCGACGGCCGCGCCCGCCAGGACGAGGTCGCCCGCATCGCCCGCTCCTACGGGCTGCGCGTGGTCGGCCCCAACTGCCTCGGCATCGCCAACACCGACCCGGCGGTCCGCCTGAACGCGACCCTGGCCGCCACCCTGCCCGGCCGCGGCCGGGTCGGCTTCTTCAGCCAGTCGGGCGCGCTCGGCACCGCGCTGCTCCAGCGGGTCGCCCAGCGCGGCATGGGCATCTCGGCGTTCGTCTCGGCCGGCAACCGCGCCGACGTCTCCGGCAACGACCTCCTGCAGTACTGGGAGGAGGACGACAGCACCGAGGTCATCCTCCTCTACCTCGAATCCCTCGGAAACCCGCGCAAGTTCACCCGCCTGGCCCGCCGGATCGCCCGCCGCAAGCCGATCGTCGCGGTCAAGAGCGGCGGCTCCCCGGCCGGCCACTCCGCCCGCGCCCTGCGCCTGCCCGACTCGGCCATCAGCTCGTTGTTCGCCCAGGCCGGGCTGATCCGGGTGGACGACCTCATCCAGCTCTTCGACGTCGGCCAGCTCCTGGCCCACCAGCCCCTGCCCGCGGGCCCCCGGGTGGGCCTGGTCACCAACTCCGACGCGCTCGGCCTGCTCGCCGTGCACGCCTGCGCCGACGCCGGTCTCGAGCCCCGCCCGCCGGTCAACCTCGGCGCCGCCGCCGCTCCGGCCGAGTTCGGTACGGCTCTCGCCGGCGTGCTGGCCCACGCCGAGGTGGACGCGGCCGTGGTCGTCTACATGCCGCCGATCCCCGGGGACACCGACGGGGTCGCCGCCGAGCTGCTGAAGGTCGCGCAGGGCTCGGGCAAGCCGGTGCTGGCCACGTTCCAGGGGCACCTCGGCATGCATCCGGGCCTGCGCGTCGGCCAGACCCCGGCCCGCGGCTCGATCCCCTCGTACGCGGCCCCGGAGGAGGCGGTCAGGGCGCTGGCCCACGTGGTCCGCTACGCCGCCTGGCTGGCCCACCCGGCGGGGACGCCGCCGGAGCTGGCCGACGTCGACACCGAGGCCGCCCGCGAGCTGGTCTCCGCCGCCGAGGACGGGCCGGTGGAGATCGACGCCACCGAGCTGCTGGCCCGCTACGGCATCACCGTCTGGCCCGCGCCCGTGGTGCGCACCGCGGACGAGGCGGTCGAAGTGGCCGAGGAGCTCGGCTGGCCCGTCGTGGTGAAGGTCACCGGGGCGGAGGCGGCCCGCCGGGCCGGCACCGTCCGCCTCGGCCTGGGCACGCCGGAGGCCGTCCGGGCCGCCTTCACCGAGCTGGCCGGGCAGTACGGCGAGGACGTGGAGCTGGCCGTCCAGCACATGGTTCCCCAGCCGGCGGTGCCCACGGTGGTGGGGGTGACCGAGGACCCGGCGTTCGGCCCGGTCGTCTCCTTCGGGCTCGGCGAGGTCACCGCCCGGCTGCTGGAGGACGAGGGCTTCCGGCTGGCGCCGCTGACCCCGGAGGACGCCGCGGGGCTCGTCCGCTCGGTCCGCGCCGCGCCGCTGCTGTTCGGCGAGTACGGTTACCCGCCCGTGGCCGTCGAGGCGCTGGAGCGCCTGCTGGTCAGGGTGGGCCGCCTGGCGCACGACCTGCCGGAGGTGGCCCGGCTGGACCTGGATCAGGTGCTGGTGGGGGAGTTCGAGGTGATCGTGCTGGCGGCCAGGGCGGTGCTCAGGACGCCTCCGGGGCCGCGCCAGGACGGCGGCCCGAGGCGCCTGGCCTGAGCAGGCCGGAAGCCGGTGCGATAGAGCCTGGATGATCAGGCCCCGTGCGCTCAGGGTCCGTGCGACCCGGGCTCTGTGCGTCAAGGCAGAGAAAAGACAGGGTCGTTGTCCGGAATGCGAGCGGGCATAACCATTCAGGCCACTCCCCAAGCCTCATGTCCGGAAATATTGGCTTTGGGCGTGGTATAAGGTGGTCTGTCCGGTGGGTGAGAGCATTGCCGAGCCCTGGCAGGATGGACCCATGAGGGAAACCCGAGTCTCAGCCGCGGGTCTGCGCGAAGCGATCGAGCGCAGCGGCTACTACCCCGACCTCGTCACGGATGCGGTCGAATCCGCGCTGGGCAAGGAGGCCGTGACCGCCTTCGTGGTCCACCATGAGGCCACGTTCGACCCCGCGATGGAGGTGCGCCGGCACGTCACCGTCCTGGTGCTGTCGGCCTCGCGGCTGCTGGTGTGCCACACCGACGAGCACCCGGCGGTCGAGGGCGTCTCCGCCTCCCACGCCTCCACCACCACGGAAGCCGTCCGCCTGAGCCGCGTGCAGTCCGTCGCGGTCACCCGCGTGGTCCCCGACCCGGCCACCTACGCCCCCGGCGTGCCCCCGACCGAGGTCACGCTGACCATCGGCTGGGGCGCGATCTCCCACGTGGACCTCGAACCCGCCACCTGCGGCGACGAGAACTGCGACGCCGACCACGGCTACACCGGCGCCATCACCGCCGACGACCTCTCCCTGCGCGTCAGCGAAGCCGCCGACGGCCCCGAGGCGGTCACCCACGTTCTCGCCTTCGCCAAATCCCTTTCCGAGGCCACCGCCCGCGCCGCTTCCTGATTAACCCGGCCCTACCGCAATAAAGATGAAATAGCGGCAGTTACTAGGATCTGGGGATGAATCTGGAGACTGGGCCAACAGTGCCCGGGTATGGCGGATCATCATTGCCGGATCTGCCGCCATCGCTGCTGGCCGCGCTCGGCGTGGGCGACGGCAACGTGCTCGGCCTGGAGCCGGCCCGCAGCGTCTGCCTGTTCCTCGTCGACGGCCTGGGCGCCGAGCTGCTCGCCGCGCACCCCGAGGCCGCGCCGTTCCTGTCCGCCGCCACCCGCAGGGTGCTGACGGCCGGGTTCCCCGCCACCACGGTCACCAGCCTGACCTCCCTGGGCACGGGCCTGACCCCGGGCGAGCACGGCATGCTCGGCCTGATGCTGGCCGTGCCCGGAGCCGGCCACCTCTTCAACTGCCTGCGCTGGACGCTCCCCGGCGAGCAGGTCATGGACCCGCTGGCCTGGCAACCGGCGGACACGGTCTACCAGCGGGCCGCCACCGCCGGCGTCACGTGCAGCTACGTGGCGCCCCGGCAGTACGAGGGCTCGGGACTGACCGAGGCCGTCTACCGCGGCAAGCGCTACCTCGGGGCCGACACCGTCGACGAGCGGATCGAGGCGGCCGCGGCCGCGCTGGCCGAGCCCCGCTCCTACGTCACCGTCTACTACGCCGACCTGGACGCCATGGGACACCTCACCGGCTGGGGCAGCCCGGAATGGCTCGGCCAGCTCGCCGTCGTCGACCAGATGGCCGAACGCCTGGCCGCCGCGCTGCCCCCGGGCGGCGCGCTCTACGTGACGGCCGACCACGGCATGGTCAACGCGGGCGAGAAGATCGAGGCCGACCAGCTGCCGGAGCTGACCGCGGGCGTGGCCATGCTCGGCGGAGAATCCCGGGCCCGGCACGTCTACGCGGAACCGGGTGCGGCGGAGGCGGTCCTGGAGGCGTGGCGTGAGACCCTTGCCGGGCGGGCATGGGTGGTGTCCAGGCAGGACGCCGTCGACGCCGGCTGGTTCGGGCCGAAGGTCAAGAAGGAGTGGCTTGCCCGCATCGGTGATGTGGTGGCCGTGCCGTACACCGATCTGGCGCTCGTCCACACCGCGCACAAGCTGGAGGCGACCTTCACCGGTTACCACGGCTCGCTGACCACGGCAGAGCAACTCGTTCCCCTTCTGGAGGTAACCAGCAGATGAGCCCGCTCATCACCCCGGCCGAGCTGGCCGAGCTCGGCGGCACCGTGACCCTGCTGGACGTGCGCGGCGGGATCAGCGGGCCGCCCGGCATCGACCGCTATCGCGAGGGCCACCTGCCCGGCGCGATCTTCTGCGACCTGGACGCCGACCTCGCCGCCACGCCCGGCGCCGCGGGCCGCCACCCGCTGCCCACGGCCGAGCACTTCCAGGCGGCGATGCGCCGGCTGGGCGTCAGCCGCGGCAGGACCGTCGTGGTCTACGACGACGCCGGCGCCACGATCGCCGCCCGCGCCTGGTGGACGCTGCGCTACTACGGCCACCACGAGGTCAAGGTGCTCGACGGCGGGCTGCCTGCCTGGTCGGCCCTGGGCCTGCCCGTCGTCAAGGACGAGCCCGTCGTCACCCCCGGCGACTTCACCGCCGTCCCGGGCGGCATGCCGGTGCTCGACGCCGACGAGGCGGCCGCCCTGGCCACCGCCGGCGTCCTGCTCGACGCCCGCTCCGGCGAGCGCTACCGCGGCGAGACCGAGCCCGTCGACCCGGTCGCCGGCCATGTGCCGGGGGCGGTCAGCGCGCCCACCACCGAGAACGTCGGCCAGGACGGCCGCTTCCACCCGGCCACCGGCCTGCGGGAGCGCTTCACCGCGCTGGGCGTGGCCGACGGGGTGCCCACCGGCGCCTACTGCGGCTCCGGCGTCACCGCCGCCCACGAGGTGCTCGCCCTGGAACTGGCCGGATTCCCCGCCGCCCTCTACGTCGGCTCCTGGTCCAACTGGGTGGCCGACCCCTCGCGCCCGGTGGCCACCGGCTCGCCGAGGGGATGATCGCCGGCCCCGAAGCAGGCGAAGCCCAGCACTCCGGTCTTGGCGGTGGCCTCGGCCAGCGCCCGGGCCGGACTGTGCCCGATGGCCAGCAACGCGTGGAAACAGGACATCAGCGCCGCGGCCTCCTCATCGCGCACCGGCACCATCCCGGCCACCACGCAGGCCGTGCCCTGCGCGAGGAACGTGCCCGCCAGCCCGAGCGGCGCGCCTTCGCACGGCACCCGCGACATCCCGGCGTCACAGGCCGACAACACCACCAGCCGTGCCGGCCGCGGCACGCCCAGCAGGTCGTAGGCCATCAGCGGCCCGTCGGCCAGCGTGATCCCCGACAGCAGCGGGCTGCGCGAGTGGAACACCCCGTGCGCGGCCAGATGGAGGACGTCCACCTCGCCCAGCGCCTTCAGCACCGGCGCCACCCGCCCCTCGACCTCCCGCGCCCCCGGATGGCAGGCCAGCACCTGCCGTACCTCCTCCGGCGCGCACTCCAGATCGGGCCCCGACGCGGCGGCCACCACCGGCATCGCGGCGCCCATGACCGCGCGGGCTCGCAGCCACGCCAGCGCCCCCGCCGCCACCGTCACCGGCCGCTCCCTCAGGTACGGCAGCGCCGACCAGGGCAGCGTGTGCAGGGGACCCGACGGGATCACGACCAGCGGCCGATCGCCGATCCAGGCGGCCAGCGGCAGGAACAACATCCGGTCCAGGTCACTCCCGCACAGCGCGACCTCCCCGCCGGCGCCCGGGCAGTCGCCGAGCGCCGCCCGCCGCATGGCGTACCGCAGCCGCACGACCGCCTCGCCCAGCGTGGACACCTCGCACATCCGCCGCACCCGGACCCGGCCGGCGGTCAGCACCACGGCCAGCAGGCTGCCGCGATCGATCACGAACTCCACCAGCGCCGTCGCGCCGAGCGCGGCCCGGACCCGCTGCTCCAGCAACCCCGGAGCCTCATCGGCCCACGGCTCGGATGCGCCGGGCCGTACCGGGGAGGACTGAATCCGGCCGGTCACCGAACGCCAGTGCTCGCTCCACTCGAACACCTCCTCCGCCCGCCCGCCGCGCACCGCCAGCGAGAGCCCGAAGGCGGCCAGCCGCTCGCCCGCGCGGGCGGCGTGGGCGCGCAGCGCGGGGTCGTCGAGCGGTTCGACCTGCTGGCCCAGCTCGGCCAGCCCGTCGCGGACCGCGCGGAACGCGCCCGTCTGGTCCTCCTGCAACGCCGCCTCCAGGGCCATCGCGTGCTGTCGGATGAGCGGGGGCGTGGCCGAGGTCTGGGCCAGGTGGGCGGCCTGCGCCTTGGAGGCCAGCGGGATGCCCGCCGGCGGCGGCACCTTCCTGCTGGCCGCCGTCAGCCGGCTGAGCAGCTTCGAGGCGGTCGGATGGCAGTCGATCGACAACGCCGCCTCCGCCGCCGTCAGCCGCAGCGACGCCGCCGCCGCGGCGCACGCCGGGCCGTTCTCCAGGTCGTCGGCGCAGCCGATCAGCTCACGCACCAGTGCGGCGTTGACCGGCCCGATCGCCAGCGCAGCCCGCAACCGCACCTCCCTGGCCAGCGGCAGCCACGTCTCGCGATCCTGCGCCGCCAGCTCCCGCTCGGCGCGCTCGGCCACCTCCACCGCCCGGCGCGGGTCACCGGTCAGCAGTTCCACCTGCGCCAGCTTCAGCCGGGCCTCGGCCAGCGCGGCCATCGCCCCGGCCGCTTCGAGATCGGGTACGGCGAGGCTCAGCAGCGCCCTGGCCTCCCCGGGCAGGTGGGCGGCGAGCAGGGCGCCGGCGAAGTCGGCCCGCATCGTGGCCAGGCGTTCCGGGAACCCGAACAGGGTGTCCTCGGCCGCCCGGTAGTGGACGAACGCGGCGGCCAGGTCGCCTCGCCGTACCGCGAGGAAGGGCAGGTTGGCGGCGGCCAGGCGGGACAGGTGGGCCAGCCCGGCGGCGCGCGAGATCTCCAGGCACGCGGAGATGTCCTCGGTGGCGCGATGCCAGTCGCCGCGGTAGGCGCGCACGAGGCCGCGGTTGAGCAGCCCTCCGGCCAGGAACCTGCGGTCGTCGATGGTGCCGGGGGCGCCGGCCAGCGTTTCGAGGGAGCGGTCGCAGGCGGCGATGGCCTCTTGGTAGCGGCCGAGGTGGGCCAGGGCGACGGCCCGCTGGGTGTCGAGCTTGGCCCGGTCGAGCGGGCTCAGGTAGGCCCAGGCCAGGGCGGCCACGCGCAGTGCCTGGAGGGGATGGCCGCGTTCGGTCCTGACGGTGACGAGGGAGAGCCTGGCCTGCGCGATCCGCTGCGCCGGCGCGCCGGGGGTGGCGATGGCCTTGCGCAGGTGGTGCTCGGCCGCCTGAAGGTCGCCGAGCTCACGGGCGGACAGGCCCATGGCGCGCAGGGCGACGACGACGGCCTCCATCGCGCCGGCGTGCTGGGCCGAGACCAGCACGAGGCGGCCGGCGGCCAGCGCCTGCTCGGGGTCGACCACGGATCGGGAGACCGCGGCCTCGGCGGCGGCCAGCAGCGCGGCCGGGTCGGTGCTCTGGTGGTGGGAGGCGGATGACAGGGGGCCTGGTGGGTTCGGGTCTGGATGCACGGGGGCTGAGGACTCGCTGTCGGGCGGTAATGAGGCGGCCGGTCGCGGGACGGCGGGTCCACCGTCCCTGCGGGCAACACGGCCGCTCGGGGTCACGGGCGGATTCGCAGCCACCTCGTCGCCACGGGCGGCTTGCCCGGGCGATGGCAGACCACGTTGAACCAGCCGGGTGGCATGCCGGTGACGGCGAACTGTCCCGTGCCGGCCAGCCTGCGGTTCATGGTCATGTGCGGAGTCCGTACGTCTACGTGACTGCCTTCGCCCGGATACGGCAGGATCTGCCCGGCCACATCGATGAGTCCGTCGTTCACGGTGAACTCCAGGTCGAAGGCGAAGTCGTCGGTCGCGAATCGGATGGTGTGCGGACCTGGCACCCCTCGCACGTTCCGCATGGTGACGCACTCGACGGTGGCCGCGGTCACCACGTGGGGAACCCGCAGCGAGTACGCCTCGCGTGCGGCCTCCGACACGTGCGCGGGAACGGCGTCGTTCCCCGCGGCGAGCCGTATCGCCGCCAGGAGGTAGTCCTCGTTGCTCATTGCACCGTCTCCTCTGGTGAGATCAGGGTGCGCAGTTTGCTCAGGCAGCGGATCTTGCTAGGCCCGATGCTGCCCAAGGGGACTCCCAGGTGGACCGCGAGTTGCCGGTTGCCCACCTGATGGGCCGACAGGGTGAGCAGGGTGCGGCACGGCTCGTGGAGGGTGGCGATCGCCTGCCAGAGCAGGCGGTGATCGTCGGCCTCCAGGACGGCCGCCGCCGGATCGTGCTCCTCCATCGGCGGTGGTGGTAGCGGGACCGGCTCCTTGCGGAGGATGTGCAGCGCTTCGCGCCGGGCCGTCGTGGCCAGCCAGGCGCCCAGTCCGTCGGGGTTCTTGATGCGGTGCAGATTTTCCAGAAGGCGAAGCCAGGCGCCCTGGACCGCGTCCGCGGCGTCACTCTCGTCGAGCCCGCAGGTGCGAACGACGGACCACATACGCGGAGTGAACCTGGCTACCAGGACGTCCCAGGCGGGCCGGTCGCCGCCCGCGGCTGCTGCCAGCACGTCCGCCGTGGCGCGCGGATCGCTCATACGGCCTCCTTCCGCCCGGCTCGCCGGGTCACGAAAGACCCTCATGTTGCCCTTCGTAATGACCTGAGGACTGAGCGTAAACTCTACAGAATCGCGGGAACCACCACGCCCAGATCGGGAATTTGCCGGTCCCCGGCCAAGATTTGACCCGCCGCCTCCCTGGCCGGCATCTCCCGTGCCAGCTCCGCCACCGCCCCCGCCACCAGGGCCGTGGCGAAGGACGTGCCGCTCCACGTGGCGTATCCGCCGAACCCGGGGAAGCTGCTGGCCAGCCATTCGCCGCGGGCCCAGGCGTCCACCCACGGGCCGTGGGCCGAGAACGGCGCCCGCCGCTCCTCGCCGGGGTCGAGCGCGCCGACGCCGATCACCGACGGCAGCGCCGCGGGCCAGAAGGGCCGGTCGGCGGCGGTGTTCCCGGCACAGGCGACCGCCACCGCCTCCGGCATCGCCCCCAGCGCGTCGGCGAGCATCGGCGGCGGCTGGTCGTCGAAGGTGTGGCCGCCGAACGACAGGTTGAGCACGTGCACCTCCCGGCCCGCCGCGCGCATCCGGTACAGGGCGCGCACGATCCCCGCCTCGTCGCCCACGCCCTCGCCGTCCAGGACCCTGGCCACCCTGATGGTCACCCCCGGCGCGCGGCGCAGCAGCAGCCCGGCGATGAACGTCCCATGCCCCGCCTGGCCGCCCTCGCTCGCGTCGGCCGCCTCCTTGCCCAGCTCGCCGTACCACTCACTGCGCTCCCACCACGGGTGGGCGGCCACGCCGGTGTCCAGGAGCCCCACCGCGACCGGCGAGCGCTCCCCGCCCGGCCGGAACGGCACCGGCTCGGCCGGGAAGGGCCGCGAGGCCGGTCCGCCGAAGAACAACGGCTGCCCGGAGAAGACGTGATTGGGGGAGGCGCGGTGTCCTTTGCCGCGCAACTCCAGGGCCAGCTCGCACGGATCCACCCCCGGTGTCAAGCGGACGGCGCACACCCCGTCCGCCTCGGCCAGCGCCTGCGTCCACCGCGACACGGCCGTGGCCGCGCTGCGATCCACAAGGAGCTGACCTGGCCGGATGAGAGCCTGCCCGGCAGATTGCATGTCCATGAGCGGGTATCTTTCCGCGTCGCGCTACACGTCACGTGCCACAGCCGCAACAACTTGGTATGGCCCTGCTCTGGTGCCCGATAGCGACCGACGGTAGTCTCTCCCTAGTCACTTGTGATCATCCTGGGGCCGAGGCCGTTGGGGAAGGCGCACCTCGTACCGAAACGGGAGGTCCGGTGTCTGCTCGTGGCGTGCTGTACGTCCACTCGGCTCAGCCTGCGCTGTGCCCGCATATTGAATGGGCGGTCGCGGGTGTCCTCGGCGTGCCCGTAGACCTGACGTGGACGCCGCAACCCGCCGCGCCCAATGTCGTGCGCGCCCAGGCGGAGTGGGAAGGCCCTCCCGGCATCGCGGCGGCCATCGCCTCCTCGCTCATGGGCTGGCAACGCCTGCGCTTCGAGGTCACCGAGGACGCCTCGCCCGGCATCGACGGCTCCCGCCACGCCTACACCCCGACGCTCGGCGCCTTCACCGCGGTGATCGGCGCGGCGGGCGACATCATGATCCCCGAGGACCGGCTGCGCACGGCCATGCTGAAGTCCGCCCAGGGCCGCGCCATCCTGGAGGAGGAGCTCGACCTCATGCTCGGCCGCCCCTGGGACGAGGAGCTCGAGCCGTTCCGTTACGCCGGCGACGGAGCCCCGGTGCGCTGGCTGCACGCCGCCGTCTAGCGCCCGGCTGAGATCGCCGGGAAGGGCCGGCCGGGAGCGGGCCATCACCGGTGTCCGCAAGCCCCGGGGAGAGAGACCCTTGCATGACCATGGTCCTTGACGGAGCGATCGCCGATTCCGAGCGCTTCTCCGTCGCTTTCGACACCCATGACGAGGAAATACGCCGCGGCCAGGGGCGGCCTAAGGCCCTGGCCGTACGGCATCGCCACCAACCCCATCGGCCGGCACCGGCGGGCCGAGCTGCGTCGATACCGGGCACTGCCCAGATCGGGGCCGCCCGCCGCCGCCGAAGGTCATGACCAGCGGGTGGCCGATCAGGTCTCGGCGCGGATGACCGTACGCGAACTGCCGGCCGCACTGGCCACGCCGCGACGGCGGCCGCCCGCGCCAGGATGCCGGGCAGCGCCCGCGGCGGCGCCGGGTGGCGGCCTGGCCCACGATGGCGCTCGCGGCGGCGGCGGTCAGCGCCGTGATGGCCGGCGGCTTCGTGGCGTTGCCCATGCTCCGGGGGACCGGAGCCGAGACGGCCGCGGTGCCGGGTCCGCGCGCGGTGCTCGGCTGGCCGCCCAGCCCCCGGCCAAGGCGCCTGGTGGCGGCGCGACATGACGCGCGTGCTGCGTGCTGCCCCTCTAGACAGGAGCATCAGGCACTTGCGGATCCGCGGCGCCCGCGGCAATGATCGATCTCCCAGCCCGAGCCGATCCCGGGAGCCGCGGTGCACCCCCACGATCCGAGCAGCCCATGACACCGCCCGCTTCCCGGAGGAGGCCGGTCTTCGAGCGGCTGCGCACGCTGGCCGGCCTGTCCCTCCTCGCCCTGGTGCTGCTGCTGGCCGCGGTCCTGGCCGGCGCCGCCGGCACCGGGACCAGCCTGCGCACCATTGGGCACGACGCCGGCCCGCAGGTCCTGGCCACCACGGGCCTGCACCGGCAGATGTCGGAGATGGACGCGCTGATGGCCGAGACACTGCTGCTGGGCAGGGAGTACGGCCCGCAGCAGCAGGCCGACGTGACCACCTACGACCAGCGGCGGCTGGAGATCTCCGAGAGCCTGCTCAAGGCCTACCGGCTGGCCCTGGACAACCCCGCCGAGCAGCGCACGGTCGAGTCGCTGATCGAGGGCCTGGGTCGCTACGAACGGCTGGCCGCCCAGGCCAGGCTCCTGGACGTCCAGTCGCGGCACACCGCCGGGCAGCCGCCCGACACCGTGGTCAGGGCCTATCAGAAGGCCACCGACCTCATGCACCGCGAGCTGCTGCCCCAGGCGTACAACCTGACCCTGGAAACCGGGACGATCGTCCGGCGCGCCCACGACGCGGAGCGCTCGGCCACCGCGCTGGCCCGCGTCGCCGTCCTCGTGACGGGGCTGCTCGCGCTGGCCTGCCTGCTGGTTCTGCAGATCTACCTGACGCGCAGGTTCCGCCGGGTCTTCGCGCCCGCCCTGGTGCTGGCCACCGTGCTGACCGCCGCCGGCCTGGTGACCGGCACCGCCCTGCTCAACCAGCAGGGCCGGGCGCTGGAGGAGGCCAAGGCCCGCGGGTTCGACGCGGTGCTCACCCTGACCAGGGCGCGGGCGATCAGCAAGAGCATGTACGGCGACCAGAGCCGCTACCTGCTCGACCGCTTCCGCAAGGACACCTACGAGCACACCTTCCTGGACAAGGCGCGCACGATCGTCGCGGTCGAGTCCACGAGCCTGCCCGACTACCAGAGCAAGCTCCACGTGCGCTTCCAGGGCCTGCTCGGCACTCTGACCGGCGAGGAGCGGCAGCGGCTGTTCACCGCCTACCAGGGCTTCCAGCAGGCCGACGCCCGGATGCGGGCGATGACGGGCGAGGAGGCGATCAAGTACTGGGACGGCGAGCTCACCCAGTCCTACGAGGGCTACGACAAGGTGCTGGAGGAGCTGGTCCGGCGGCACGAGTCCGACTTCGAGCGGGCCATCGACAGCGGCGACGGCTCGCTGGAGGCGCTGTGGCGGTTCATCCCCGCGGGGCTCGCCGCCGGAGCGCTGTTCATCCTGGCCGGCGTCTGGCCCCGCCTGAGGGAGTACCGGTGAGAAGACTGCTGATCTGCCTGGTCCTGCTGGTCACCGCCTGCGGCGCCGCGCGCGCGGAGTCGCTGGTGGACAAGGATGAGCTGATCGTCGCCATCCGCTCCGACGTCCCGCTGATCAGCTTCAAGAAGCCGGACGGCGCCTACGACGGGTTCAACATCGACGTGGCCGAGGACCTCATCTCGCGGCTGGGCAAGAAGATCCGCTGGCTGGAGATCAAGGCCGGCGACCAGCTCACGGTCCTCACCGGCGGCCGGGCCGACCTGGTCTTCGCCCACATGTCGGTCACTCCCGAGCGGAAGAAGGTGATCGACTTCGCCGGGCCGTACCACGTGGACTTTCAGGACATCGCGGTACGGCCGGCCGACAAGGGCGCCATCCGCGACGTCCGCGACCTGGAGGGACGCAAGATCTGCTGGGTGCGCGGCACCAACATCGCCCAGCGGATCGTCGACGAGCGGCAGGTCAAGGCGATCCCCGTGCCCGCCGACGACTACAGCGCCTGCCTGGAGATGATCAAGGACGGGCGGATCGACGCCATCTCCACCAACAGCCAGATCCTGGCCGGGCTGCTCACCCGGCCCGGCGTCGACCTGCGCCTGGTCGGCGCGACGTTCAACGAGCAGCGCACCGCGATCGGCGTGCGCAAGGGCGACGTGGACGGCTGCGAGGAGCTCAACCGTGCCATCACCCAGATGTACCAGGACGGCACCGCGCACATGCTGCTGGACAAGTGGTTCGGCACGTCGGGCATCGACCTGTCGGTGGTCTCGGTGCCGCAGTTCGAGGGCTGCTCCTAGGGTTTGGCGATCGTCGCGCTGAACCGGCCGACCAGGTCCTCCTTGGCCCGGCCGGCGACCTCCACGTCGTAGGGGACCAGCTTGACCGTCGCCGGGTCGGCGGCCTTGGAGTGGGCGGGCACGTTGGCGTTGGTGGGCAGCGCGTAGAACTGCACCAGCGGCCCCAGCCGCTGGGAGGCTCCGCTCAGCGCCCAGTCCACGTATCTGCGGGCGCCGGCGGGGTTGTGCGCCCCGGCGAGTACGGCCAGCCCGCCGAGCTCGTAGCCGGTGCCCTCCTGCGGGAAGGTCACCTCGAGGTTCGGGTAGCCCTGCTGCTGGGCGGCGACGCAGTCGTGGGAGAACACGACGCCGACCGCCACCTCCTCCTTGGCCGCCTGGAGGGCGGCGACGCTGCCGGAGGAGTTGTAGCGCAGCACGTTCGGGTGGAGGTCGCGCATGTAGTCCAGGGCCGCGTTCCGGTCGTCGCCGTTGAGCTCCACCTGGGTCCACAGGGCGGTGTAGGCGGTGCCGGAGGTGGCCGGGTGGGCCAGGGCGACGCCGCCGCGCAGCCGCCGGTCCAGCAGTTCCCGCCAGGAGCGGATCGGCTTCATGCCGCGCTTGGCCAGCTCTTTGGTGTTGTTGCAGAAGGACAGCACGCCGGCGTAGATCCCGCTCCAGGTGTTCGCGCGGTCAAGCCACTCCGGCCGGATTTCCTGCGAAATTTCGGACTTGTATGGCTCCAGCAGTCCCTGATTCTTCGCGGCCACGTAGGAGTCGGCCGGGCCGCCGTGCCAGACGTCGAACTCCTGCCGCTCCCTGGCCGACTTGATCCGCTCCAGCGCCTCCCCGCTCGAAAGCCGGACGTAGTCGGCCTCCACTCCGGTCGCGTCGGAGAACCGCTTGACCATCATCGCGCACCAGCGCTCGCTCGCCCCGCACGCGACCGTGATCTTGTCCCGCCGCGGCGCCGCACACCCCGCGGCCACCAGGACCGCTACCAGCACGATGGCCAACGGCCGCATGGTCTCTCCCAACGGTGTGCCGACGTGATGCCGATCCCCATTCGACACTCCGCCGCCCGCCGCCCGCAAGCGATCACCCCTTGCCCGGCGGCGCCGTTCTGGATCATTCTCGGCAGATGAGGTGGTGGCTGGCGTTCCTGGCCTGGTGCGGCAACCGGGCGGCGACCCGCGCACTGTGGCGGCGCTGGCGCTACTGCGGCGACCCGCGCCTGTGGGAGCTGCTGCAGCGCATCGGCCTGCGGGATGACGAACTGATGCTCGCGATGGTCCTCGGCGGCCCGGAGGTGCGGGCCACCGCGCTGGCGGCCATCATCGCCCGCGGCGACCAGGACGTGATCGACCGGCTCTTCCGCCCGGACTGGGGCCATCCGGAAGCGGCGATCAAGCTGCTGCGCGAGCTGACCGCCGCCGGCCTGGCTCCCAGCGCCCCCGGCCACCGGGCCAGGGTGCTGCTGGCGCTCGGCGACTGGGACGGCTACCTGGAAGCCGGCGGGCTGGTGACCGACTACGTGCCCGGGCTCCGCTGGCCGCACGAGATCATCGTGCAACACGTGATCGCGCTGGAGGCGCAGGACGCGTTCCTCCGTGACACGCTGCGCCGCGACGATCCGGACTTCGCGACCTTCGCCGGGCTGCTCGACCGCGCCGTCCCGCTCGACCTGGTGGACGAGGCCCTGCGCAGCAGGTACCCGATGACCGTCGACCTCGCCCAGGAACGCTGCCGCACCGCCCGCGGCAAAGACCTCACGGCCCTGTGGGCACAGGCCGGCGAGCCCTGGCCCGCGCTGCTCGCCAACCCCTCCCGGCTCGACGCCGAGGCCAGCCGCAGCGCGTGGCGGCTGTGGCTGGCCGGCCCCGACGCCGATCTGACCGGCCACCTGCTGAAGCGCGGGAGCGAGGTCACCGACCCCGCCCTGGGCGACGCGACCGTGGCCGGTGAACCGGACGTGCTCCTCGAGGCCCTGGCCTCCGCGCGGACGCCCGAGCCGATCCGCGCGCTCATCCGGCGCTCGCCGGCCGTACGCGGCCACGCGGTCCACGACCTGCTGACCAGAAGAGCGCCTACGACAACCCCAAACTCTGCCGCCTGGCCAGAGCCGTCGAGGCGTGCATGACGGAAAAAGGGCCCTTCCCGTAGAGGAAGGGCCCTTCTCCGCGATCGTCAGAGCGGGATGTTGCCGTGGGCGCCGCGGGCCGGCGTGGCCTGCGCGAGCAGCTTGGCGATGGCGCCGCGGGTCTCCTCCGGCTTGATGACCTCGTCGATCACGCCGAGGTCCTGGGCCCTGCTCAGGCCGCCGGCCAGCCTCTCGTGCTCCTCGGCCAGGCGCTGCTCCAGCTCGGCCCGCTCCTCCTCGGGAACGGCGGCCAGCTCACGCCGCTTGAGGATGCGCACCGCGGCCACCGCGCCCATGACCGCCACCTGGGTGGTCGGCCAGGCGAAGACCTTGGTCGCGCCCAGGGCGCGGGAGTTCATGGCGATGTACGCGCCGCCGTACGCCTTGCGGGTCACCAGCGTCACGCGCGGGACCGACGCCTCCGCGAAGGCGTGCAGGAGCTTGGCGCCGCGGCGGACCACGCCGTCGTGCTCCTGGCCGACACCCGGCAGGTAGCCGGGGACGTCCACCAGGACGACCAGCGGGACGCCGAAGGCATCGCACATCCGGACGAACCGGGCGGCCTTCTCGGCGGAGGTCGCGTCCAGGCAGCCGCCCAGCCGCATCGGGTTGTTGGCGATGACGCCCACCGTGCGACCGCCCAGGCGGCCCAGCGTGGTGACGATGTTGGGCGCCCACTTCGGGTGCAGCTCGATGCCCTTCTCGTCCAGCAGCCCGTTGACCAGCGGCTTGACGTCGTAGGCGCGGCGCGGCGACTCGGGCAGCAGCGTGCTGAAGTCCGTCTCGCCGACCGAGGACAGGCGCACCCGGCCCTGGTGGCCCAGCAGCGAGGCGAGTTCCCTCGCCTTGACGAAGGCGTCGGTCTCGGTCTTCGTGACCACGTGCACGACGCCGCTGCGCTTGCTGTGCGGCTCGGGGCCGCCCAGGGAGGCCGCGTCCACGTCCTCGCCGGTGACGCTGCGGACCACGTCGGGCCCGGTGACGAAGATGCGGCCCTGGTCGGCCAGGATGACGATGTCGGTCAGCGCCGGGCCGTAGGCGGCGCCACCGGCGGCGGCGCCCACCACGACGGAGATCTGCGGGACCACGCCGGACGCCTTGGTCATCGCGAAGAAGACCCGGCCCACAGCGTGCAGCGACTCGACGCCTTCGGCGAGTCGCGCACCGCCGGAGTGCCAGATCCCGATGACCGGCACCCGCTCGCGGACGGCCACGTCGTAGGCGTGCACGATGTGCTCGCAGCCCTCGCTGCCCATCGCGCCGCCCTGGAAGCGGGCGTCACTGCAGAACGCGACGACGGGGACACCCTCGACGCGGCCCATGGCGGCGAGGACGCCGCTCTTGTCCTGGGGAGTGATCAACCGCAGCGAGCCCTCGTCGAGGAGCGCGGTCAGTCGGACAAAAGGATCACGAGGATCAGCGGGCTCCGCATCGGAGTCCTTCGTCACCACCCGGTTGTCCAGCACGGTCATTGAGAACTCCCTCAGTGCGATGCGAACACGACGGTCACGTTGTGGCCGCCGAATCCGAACGAGTTGTTCACCGCGGCGATGTCGCCCTCCGGGAGCGCGCGGTTCTTGCCGTGGACGAGGTCCACCTCGATGCCGTCGTCGACGTTGTCCAGGTTGATGGTGGCCGGCACGATGCGGTCCTGCAGCGCCTTGACGGTGAAGACGGACTCGATGCCGCCCGCACCGCCGAGCAGGTGCCCGGTCATCGACTTGGTCGAGGTCACCAGCGGGTGGGTGCCGATCGCCTTGGCGACCGCTTGCACCTCGCCGACGTCACCCGCCGGGGTCGAGGTGGCGTGCGCGTTGACGTGCCTGACGTCCAGCCCGCCCAGCCCCGAGTCGCCCAGGGCCATCGTCATCGCCTGGATGATGCCGCGGCCGTCGGGCTCGGGCTGGGTGATGTGGTGGGCGTCGGCGGAGTAGCCGACACCGGCGGCGTAGGCGTAGATGCGCGCGCCGCGGGCGCGGGCGTGCTCCTCGGACTCCAGGACCACGATGCCGGCGCCCTCGCCGAGCACGAACCCGTCACGGTCGCGGTCCCACGGCCGCGAAGCGCCCTGCGGGTCGTCATTGCGGGTGGACATCGCGCGGGCCGCGGCGAACGCGGCCATGTTCAGGCCGTGGATCGCCGCCTCGGTGCCGCCGGCGACCACCATGTCGGCGCGGCCGGCCCGGATCATGTCCATCGCGTACCCGATGGCCTCGGCGCCGGAGGCGCAGGCCGACACGGTCGCGTGCACACCGGCCTGGGCCTTGAGGTCGAGACCGATCCAGGCGGCGGGCCCGTTGGGCATGAGCATCGGCACGGTGAACGGCGAAAGGCGGTTCCAGCCCTTCTCCTTCCACGTGTCGTAGGCGGCCAGGGTCGTGCTGATGCCGCCGATGCCGCTGGAGACGACGACGCCGAGCCGCTCGGGCGCGACGTCGGGCGCGCCGGCGTCCTGCCAGGCTTCGCGGGCGGCCACGAGCGCGAACTGCTCGCTGCGGTCCAGCCTGCGCGCCTCCGGCCGCGGCAGCACCTCGGCTGGGTCGACGGCGGCCGTCCCCGCGAACTTCACGGGGACGTTGTCGACCCAGTCCTCGGTGAGAGTCTCCACACCAGACTGACCGGCGAGGAGCGCCGACCAGGTCGAGGTGACGTCTCCACCGACGGGCGTCGTCGCGCCGAGCCCGGTGACGACGACACGTACCCGGTTTGCACTCACGTGTTTACGCTCCTTGTCGATCAGAGGAATGCGGCCGGAACTCAGGCCTGGATGTAGGTGAGGACGTCCTTGACCGTCTTCAGGTTCTTGAGCTGGTCGTCGGGAATCTCCACACCGAACTCGTCCTGAGCGGCTACGGCGATCTCGACCATGGACAGAGAGTCGATGTCGAGGTCGTCCACGAAGTTCTTCTCGGGCGTCACTTCGGAGGCCGGAATGCCGGTGATCTCGTTGATGATCTTGCCGAGACCTTCGAGGATCTCCTGCTCGGTCGCCATGTCGCTAGTTCTCCTTCTGGGTTTTCTGGATTTTGCACGGCTCCGCCGTACAAGCCTGGTGGTGGTACGGCGGGGCCGTACCGGATCCTACGGAATCTCGATCACTTGTCCGGCATAGGTGAGCCCCGCGCCGAACCCGAGGAGCAGCGCCAGCCCGCCGGAGCGGACCTCGCCACGCTCGATCATGCGCGAGAGCGCGAGCGGGACGGACGCGGCCGAGGTGTTGCCCGCGGTCACGATGTCGCGGGCGATGACCGCGTCGTCGGCGCCGATCTTGCGGGCGATGGCCTCGATGATGCGCAGGTTGGCCTGGTGGGGGACGAACGCCGACAGCTCGGACGGGTCCACCCCGGCCCGCTCGCACGCCTCCTTGGCCACCGGGTGCAGGGCGGTGGTCGCCCAGCGGAAGACCGTCTGCCCCTCCTGGCGCAGGAAGGTGTGGCGGTCGTCGACGATGATCGCGTCGGACTTGTCGCCGGAACTGCCCCAGACGACCGGGCCGATGCGCGGCACGTCGGACGGGCCGACCACTGCGGCGCCCGCGCCGTCGGCGAAGATGACGGCGGTGGAGCGGTCGGACCAGTCGAGCCACTGCGAGAGCTTCTCCGCGCCGATCACCAGCACGTTGCGGGCGGCCCCGCCGCGGACGGCGGCGCTGGCGGCGCCCAGCGCGTAGCAGAACCCGGCGCAGGCGGCGTTGACGTCGAACGCGCCCGGCGACTGGATGCCGAGGCGGTGGGCGACGACGGCCGAGGCGTTCGGGATCTGCGACTCGAGGGTGCAGGTGGCGACGATGACGAGGTCCACGTCGTCGGCCGACAGGCCACTGGCCGCCAGGGCCTTGCCGCCGGCCTGGGTGGCCATGTCCTCGAGCGACTCGGTGGGGCCGGCGACGCGGCGCTCCTTGATGCCGACGCGCGACTGGATCCACTCGTCGGTGGTGTCGATGGTCTTGGCCAGATCGTCGTTGGTGACGATGCCGGCCGGCTGGTAGTGGCCGAAGGCCAGGATCTTGGCTCCCGGGGCGGCGTCGGGAATCCTCACTTGATCAGCTCCCTGGCGGCGTCGAGGTCGTCCGGTGTCTTCAGCGCCACGGTCCGCACACCGGGCATGCCGCGCTTGGCCAGCCCGGTCAGCGTGCCGCCGGGCAGCAGCTCGATCATCTCGGTGACACCGAGCTCGGTCATCGTGGCCATGCAGGCGTCCCAGCGGACCGGGTTGCTCACCTGGTTGATGAGCCGCTCGACGAACTCGCTACCGCTGCCGACGACCTTGCCGTCGGCGTTGGACAGGAGCTTGACCCGCGGCTCGGCCGGGGTGATCGCGGTGGCGCTCTCGCGCAGCGCGGTCACGGCCGGGGCCATGTGGACGGTGTGGAACGCGCCGGCGACCTTCAGCGGAATGAGGCGGGCGCGTGCCGGCGGCTCCTCCTTCAACGCGGCGAGCTGCTCGAGTGTTCCGCCGGCGACGATCTGACCTGCGCCGTTGGTGTTGGCGGGGGTCAGGCCGTGCCGGTCGAGGGCGGCCAGGACCTCCTGCTCGTCACCGCCCAGGACGGCGGTCATGCCGGTCTCGGTGACCGTGGCCGCCTTGGCCATGGCCTGGGCGCGCACCCGCACCAGCTCCAGCGCCTGCTCGGCGGTGACGACCCCGGCGAGGGCGGCCGCGGCCAGCTCGCCGACGCTGTGGCCGGCCAGCAGATCGGGCGTGGCGTCCAGGGCCTCGGCGGCGGCGATCGCGGTGGCCACCAGCAGCGGCTGGGCGACGGCGGTGTCCTTGATCTCGTCCTCACCGGCCGTGGTGCCGTAGGCGATGAGGTCGATGCCGGCGATGTCGGACCACGCGGCCAGCCGGTCGGCGAGGCCGGGCAGCTCAAGCCACGGGGTCACGAAGCCGGGTTTCTGGGCACCTTGGCCCGGAGCGACGAGTACAAGCACGAAATCCACCATGCCCTGTAGAGGTTCGACACGCGGATGGAGATCCGTACGAACTTTGTCCACGGGGTTTTGTAGGAACCCTACAGCGGGAGTTTCGGCCAGGTTACGTTAGGGCGCGCCAGGTTACGGAGCTCTCCGACAGGCGTCCCAGGATAAGCCCCACCTGCAGGGTGAAGGCGGAGCGGCCCTCCGTCGGCTGGTAGCCGGTCAGCTCGGTGATCTTCTTCAGCCGGTACCTGACGGTGTTGGGGTGAACGAACAGCAGCCGGGCCGTGGCCTCCAGCGACGTGCCCTGCTCCAGATAGGTGGCCAGGGTGTCGAGCAGCGGGGTGCCGGCCAGCGGCAGGTAGACGTTCTCCACGAGCTGCTGCCTGGCGTCGTCGTCGCCGTCGAGCGCGCGCTCGGCCAGCAGGTCCTCGGCGTGCACCGGGCGGGGCGCGTCCGGCCAGCCGGCGGACGCCTTCAGCCCGGCCAGCGCCGCGCTCGCCGAGCGGGCGGCGGCGTGCAGGTCGGGCACCTCGGGCCCGATGACGATCGGCCCCTGGCCGAAGCGGGGCACGACCTGCTTGGCCGCCTCGTTGACGCTCTCGGCGCCGCCGACGATCACGATCAGCCGGTCGGCCTGGACGCCGGCCAGCAGATCCATGCCGATGCGCCGGCCCTTGTCGCGCAGCCCGTCGATCACCGCCCGGGGGTCGCCCTCCGGAGCGTGCCCGGCGACCACGACGACGGGGGAGGAGGTCCAGCCCAGCGCGGCGGCCCAGGAGTGCAGGCCGTCGTCCACCTCGCCGCGCACCAGGGCGTCGACGATCAGCGCCTCCAGGCGGGAGTCCCAGGAGCCGCGGGCCTCGGCCTCGCGGGCGTAGACATGGGCGGCGGCGAAGGCCACGTCGCGGGTGTAGCGCAGCATGGCCTGCTGGAGCTGGTCCTCGCCGCCGGGGGCGGCCAGCTGGTCGGTCTGCGTCTCGACGACCTCGACCACGGCCCGGATGATGTCCACGGTCTGCTGGAGGCTGATGACCCGCTTCAGCTCGCGCGGCGCCGTACCGAAGAACTCGATGCTGGGCGTCGGGCGCTTCTCGTCGGCGTGCTGGAACCACTCCACGAAGGCGGCGATGCCGGCCTGCGCCACCAGGCCGACCCAGGAGCGGTCTTCGGCGCTGAGCGCGCGGAACCAGGGCAGCCGATCGTCCATGCGCGCCATGGCCGCGGTGCCGAGCGCGCCCATCGCGCGCTCCAGCCGCCGTGTGGTGTCTTCCCGGGTGGTCACCCTTCTAGGGTGCCAGGTCGGTTCAGATGACCGCGACGGCGGTGATCAGGCCGATCGCCAGATGGGTGACGGCCAGCAGGCGGGTGCCGGGCTGCAGCTCCGGCTCCTTGACCAGCTCACGCACGGAGATGCCGACGATCCGGTCGAAGACGAGCATCGCGACGGTCTGTACGGCGATGCCGACGAGACCGAAGACCGCCGTCTGGGCCAGGCCGTCCAGGAGCGCTCCGCCGGAGGACCAGATGGAGGCGGTGACGATGAGGCCGACGGCGGCCAGGCCGGAGGTGGTCAGGAGGGTGGCGTTGGGGTTGCGGTCGGTCTTGATGATCTGGCTGAGCTTGCCGGGGATGGCCAGGTCGATGACGTAGAAGCCGATGATCATCAGGATGACGCCGAGGGCGGCGTAGGAGGCGATGTATCCGGCGCCGCGGACCAGGGTTTCGAGGAGGGTCACGTTAGTGCTCTATTCGGTGGGGAACGAACGACGAGGTGTCGTCGGTGATGTAACCGGTGGTCTCGCGGATGCCGAGGCCGGCGGACTCGTCGGCGACCACCCACGCGCCCAGCACCGGCCGCTGCCCGTCGAACCCGGGCAGCGCCTCGAAGCCCTGGTAGACGTAGCCCTCGGCGCCGTAGGAGCCGGTGGTCTCCTGGGTGCCGGTCGGGGTGACGATGCGCATGGAGGCGCCTTCCCGGCCCAGCAGGGGTTTCGCGATGTAGGACGACATGTCACGAGGACCGTCGAGGTAGGCGGGCAGAAGGTTGGGATGGCCGGGGAACAACTCCCACAGGACCGCCAGCAGCGCCTTGTTCGACAGCAGCGTCTTCCACAGCGGCTCGATCCAGGTGGCGTGCCGTACCGCCTGCCTGCCGAAGTCGTCGGCGAGCATCCACTCCCACGGATACAGCTTGAACGCCGACCGGATCCACCGCTCCTCCACGTCCACGAAGCGGCGGTTGCGGCGGTCCCAGCCGATGTCCTCCATGGCGATGGCCACGGTCTCGCGCCCGGCCTGCCCGGCGGTCTCCTGCAAGTAGGCCAGGGTCATGGCCTCCTCGCCGGTCTCGTCCATGTTCGTCCAGGCGAAGTGGGTGGGGCCGGGCGGCAGGTGGAGCTCCCGCCAGCGGTCGATGAGGCGCTCGTGGATGGAGTTCCACTGATCGTCGTCCGGGTGGGTGTCCTTCAGCCAGAACCACTGCACGACCGACGACTCCACCAGCGACGTGGGCGTGTCGGCGTTGTACTCCAGCAGCTTGGCCGGGCCGGCGCCGTCGTAGCGCAGGTCGAAGCGGGCGTACAGGTGGCCGTCGCGCCGCGTCCAGGAGCGGGCCACCTCCTCGCGGGCCCACTCGGGGATGGCGAAGTCGGCGTAGCGGCCGGCCGTGACCACGTGCTCGACCGCCTCCAGGCACATCCGGTGCAGCTCCTCGACCTGCTCTTCCAGGCTGAGGACCTCGTCCATGGAGAAGACGTAGTGGGCGGACTCGTCCCAGTACGGCCGGGCCAGTCCGGCCGGGTGCGCGGCCCGGTGATAGGCCAGGCCCTGGCTCTCGATCGTCTTCTCCCAGCCGTCGCGGGGCGTCCCCGTCTCGCGTCGCACCGCTCAGCTCCCTGTCGTGTCGCGCCCGCCGAAGCCGTCGCGGGAGATCCGGCCGCTTCTGCCGATCTCGTCGCCGGCCGCGGTGGTGATGGTGACGCCGCGGGGGCGCCGGGTGGTGCCGTCCCTGACGTGCTTCTTGATTCTGGTGCCGCCGTAATACCACATGTAGGCGCTGTGCTTGCCGGCTCCGTCGCAATGACGGTCCGCGGCCACCGGGTAGCGGCCGTTCACCTCGCCGCCACGCCGTACACAGGTGGCGGTGACGTCCGCGGGCTCGTCGGCGTCCTCTGCGTCTTCGGCGTAGGCCGGGGGATCGACGGCGGGAAGGGGCGGCGCGGCGGCCTGCGCGCACGCGGCCAGGACCAGCGTGGACAGCGCCGTCATGGCGCCGATCGAGACGTTCCGGGAGGCGAGCCTTCTGCCCATCTCAGCTGCCACCGCTCCAGCGGCCGCCGAAGCCGCCGCGCTGGATGGACTTGCCGTCGCGGCTGCTGATCGTGACGTCGGCCGGGCGGACGGTGGTGCCGCCGTGGACGCGGGCGCCGCTGCGGGTGCCGCCGTAGTACCAGCGGTAGGCGCTGTAGCCGCCGGAGTGGTAGTGGTCGTCGTCGCACAGGTCGTCGTCGACCACCACGTACGAGCCGCCGTCGATGCTGCTCGCCTCGACGCAGTCGGCGGTCACCTCGTCGTCGCCCTGGGCCGCGCAGTAGCCGACGACCATGACCGAGACGATGCCGATCACGGTCAGCGTGATCACCTTGGAGGACTTGCCGGACTTCGGGGCGGCTGGCGGGGCGGTCATCAAGCTCCAGATCAACGTGGGCCGGTAAGCCTATCGACGCTGTTTGTCCGCCTCAATATGTAGTCCGCAACGCTTTCAAAACACTTAACCCCCTGCTTGGGGTATTTATCTCTCTATGGACCCGGTTCAGGCGTTGCGCGACATCGCCTTCCTTCTGGAGCGCGCGGGCGAGCCCACCTACCGGGTGCGCGCCTTCCGACGCGCCGCCGCCGTCGTCGCCGATCTGCCCCACGACGAGCTGGTACGGCTGGCGGACACGGGCGGCCTGGCCGAGCTGCCCGGCATCGGCAAGGTCACCGCCCTGGCCGTCACCGAGGCGCTGGCCGGGCAGACGCCCACGTACCTGCGCCGCCTGCAGGCCACGGAGGGCGCCGACCTGGACGGCGCCACCGCGGCCCTGCGCGCCGCGCTCAAGGGCGACCTGCACAGCCATTCCGACTGGTCCGACGGCGGCTCCCCGATCGAGGAGATGGCCGCGGCGGCCAAGTCGCTGGGCCACGAGTACTGGGCGCTGACCGACCACTCGCCCCGCCTGACCGTGGCCAACGGCCTGTCGCCGGCCCGCCTGAAGCGCCAGCTCGACCAGGTGGAGCGGCTCAACGAGGAGCTCGCGCCGTTCAGGATCCTGACCGGCATCGAGGTGGACATCCACCCCGACGGCACCCTCGACCAGGAGCCCGAGCTGCTGGCCCGCCTGGACGTCGTGGTGGCCAGCGTGCACTCCAAGCTGCGCATGAACCGCCACGAGATGACCCGCCGCATGGTCACCGCCATCGCCAACCCCCACGTCGACGTGCTCGGCCACTGCACCGGCCGCATCGTCAAGGCCGGGACCAGGCGCGGCGGCCTGCGGCCCGAGTCGGAGTTCGACGCCGAGCTGGTCTTCGAGGCATGCCGCCGCTTCGGCGTCGCGGTCGAGATCAACTCCCGGCCCGACCGGCTGGACCCGCCCAAGCGCCTCATGCGCCAGGCGTACGAGTGGGGATGCCTGTTCGCGATCGACTCCGACGCCCACGCGCCGGGGCAGCTCGACTGGCAGCGCTTCGGCTGCGAACGGGCGGCGCTGTGCGGCATCGAGCCCGAGCGGATCGTCAACACGTGGCCGTTGGACCGGCTGCTCGACTGGACCGGCGAGGTGATCACAGGGTAGCTCGGGGGCCAGAACAACCTGCCTGGCGTGCGCGAATCCCGAGTTTGTCGGTGTTCCCGCGTACCGTCGGGAACGTGAACCGGACTGATCGGCTCTACGCGCTGGTGGAAGAACTGCGCGCGATCGCCCCCAGATCCCGGTCGGCGAGGGAGCTGGCCAAGCGCTTCGAGGTGAGCGCGCGCACGATCGAGCGCGACATCCTGGCGCTCCAGGAGTCCGGCGTGCCCATCTACGCCGCGACCGGCCGCAAGGGCGGCTACGCCATCGACAAGAAGATGTCGCTGCCGCCGCTCAACTTCACCCCGCCCGAGGCGGTGGCCATCGCGGTGGCGCTCAGCCGGGCCGGCGACGACCAGCCCTTCGCCCAGCAGGCCCGCAGCGCGCTGCGCAAGCTCGTGGCGGCCATGCCGGGCCCCGAGGGCGAGCTGGCCAGGGAGCTGGCCCGTCGGGTGCAGCTCATGGCGCCGGCCGACCCGCCCGAGGAGATCCTGCCTTTGGGCGGCGAGGGCGTCTCGCGCACCATCGAGGACGCGCTACTGCGCCGCCGCGTGCTCAGCCTCGACTACGTCGACCGCAAGGGCACGCTGACCCAGCGGGAGGTGGAGCCGGGGGTGTTCCTGGGCGGCAGGGGCGGCTTCTGGTACCTCGTGGCCTGGTGCCGGCTCCGCGACGACGTCCGCGTCTTCCGCCTCGACCGCATCGCGGCGGCCGCGGTGACGGAGGAGAAGGCTCCCGATCGCCCCCTGGAGGGCTTCGCCACGGACGTCCCCGAGATGATCGTGAGAGGCACGGTGATCGATTAATCAATCGAAAACACCGACATAGGGTTGTCGCACCGCCGGTTTATCGTTGTCTTGTTCGAAAGTTTGAGGAGGACAACGTGGACAACACCGTCACCTGGTTCGAGGTGTCGACCGACGACCCCGACGGCGCCGAGCGCTTCTACGGCGGCCTGTTCGGGTGGGCCTACACCCGTGACACCAGCGGCGCGATGGACTACCGCCTGGTCACCGCCCCGGGCGCCGACCAGCCCACCGGCGGCCTGTACAACACCAAGGGCGAGTTCCCCTCCCACGCGATCTTCCACGTGCAGGTGGCCGACGTGGACGCCGCCTGCGAGAAGGCCGAGTCGCTGGGCGGCAAGGTCGTCTTCAAGATCATTGATGACGGCGCCGGCACCGACTTCGCCTACCTGCTGGACACCTCGGGCAACAAGTTCGGCGTGTTCCACCGCAGGGACTGACGCCACCGGTGAGGGCCGGCCGCGACGCTTCCCCGTCGCCCGCACCCTCGCCACCCGCGCCGGTCACCAACCCCGGGCACGCCGCCTCCCGCCGAACGGCGGCGCGCCCGGGGGCCAAAAGATCTCGGACCGGTTCTCAGGTTTCCCGGGCACGGACCGTGCGCCCGGCTGCACAATGGGTGACGCGGCCATCGCCGACCAACTCTTCGGTCCAGGTCATGTTCTCGAGGAGAACCCTCGCGATGGCCGCCCCTGCGTTGGTCAGCCCTGCTTACGGAGCTCGGCCTGGATCGCCCGCTCCCGCCCCAGCCACTCGGGGTTCTCCGCCTTCAGCGCGTTGATCTGCGCGGTCGTGAGCGGCTCGGTGACCCCGCCCCGCGCCAGCCCAGAAATCGAGACCCCGAGCCTGGCGGCGACGACCTGCCGGGGATGCGGGCCGTTGCGGCGCAGATCGGCGAGCCAGGTGGGCGGCTTGGCCTGCAGCGCGTTCAACTCGTCCCTGGAGACGACACCCTCCTGGAACTCGGCGGGAGTGGCCGAGAGGAGGACACCCAGCTTCTTGGCCGCGGTCGCGGGCTTCATCGTCTGGATGGTCTTCGGCTTGGACGAGGTCATGGCGACAAGGGTAGCCACCCGGAGCAGGGGTTTCCGACATCGGTACCCTGACGAGGTGACTGGTGAGGAGAACGGCCGGGCCTTCCGCCTGGCCTACGTGCCCGGGGTGACGCCCGCGAAATGGGCCGGCATCTGGGCCGAGCGGCTGCCCGACGTGCCCCTCACCCTGATCACCACCCCGGTTGCCGAGGCGATACCCCTCCTGCGCGACACCGGCGCCGACGCCGCCTTCGTCCGCCTGCCCGTCGACCGCGAACAGCTCAGCGTGATCCCCCTGTACGTGGAGACCACGGTGGTCATGGTGCCCAAGGACCACGAGATGGCCGCCGTGGAGGAGGTCTCCGTCCCCGACCTGGCCGGCTACGACGTTCTCCACCCCCTGGACGACACCCTGGAATGGACGGCCCGGCCCGGCGAACCCGCGTTCACCCGCCCGGCCACGACGGCGGAGGCCGTCGAACTGGTGGCCTCCGGCGCGGGCCTCCTCCTGGTCCCGCAATCCCTGGCCCGCCTCCACCACCGAAGAGACCTCACCTACCGGCCGGTCACGGACGCGCCACAGTCCCAGGTCGCGCTGGCCTGGCTCACAGAGGCGACGACCGATTTGGTGGAGGACTTCATCGGCATCGTCCGCGGCCGCACGGCCAACAGCTCGCGCGGCCGTACCCCCACCCCACCCGCCAAGAAGCCGGCCCAGCGGAAAACCAGCGGCCGGGCCGTACCCTCCAACCGCGGCAAGAAGGGCCACCGGCCCAGGTGACGAGGCAGGTCCCATGCCATGATCCAACGGTGTGGACACCGCCGGTTCGGCACCTCACTGAGCAATCGCCCGCGAACGCGTGGACACCTGGCTCATGCGCGCCCCGTTCGGGTACGGCTCCGCCGATGGCTTCCGGTACTTCCAGACGTGGCTCCTGGACCTCGGCCGAAAGGCGTGCGCCGGGAGGAATCCGCCCGAAGGCTACCCATGAGCGATCACGACCGGGCGGCCAGTAGAGGCCCGAGCCGCAGGCGTGTATGTGCAGGTGGACGATACTGGGATGGTCGCTTGGGGAGCAAAAACCCCTGTTTTCTAGGGTCTGCACGGTTTTGGGGCAGCACAACGTCAGCACCCCTCACGCCGCCTGAGCTGTTGGGGTGGCTTCCCGGTAGGCGGCGTCAAGGACCTTGGCGGCCTTAGACGGCCCCCGAGCCCGAGCCCGTGGAGGAGATCACGGAGGAGCCTGCCGTCTCTGAGGACGCCGTCAAGGCATACCTGGCCTCCCCGGCAGGGGCGGAACTCCTTCAGGGCATCCTGTCTCAGATGCTCGCCGCACAGGCACCCGCCCCCAAGCCTGCCCGTAAGAGCCGCGCCAAGAGCGCTTCTGAGGCGCTGTTCCCCGCCACTGAGGCAGCAGCCTGATTCATAAGGACACCCCCGGTCTCCCTCCGGGGGTGTTCTCTTCTCATCGGTTCCCAGGTGCTTCCCAGAGCGTGTACACGGCCTAGGCCGGTACGTGTACGTGACCCCCGACAGCCCGAGTACGTGAAATACGAAACGTACAAGCCCCCGGCCTGGCCGGTCGGCTCAGAAGTCCATCACCGCCAGCCACCAGCCGAACGCCAAGGCCAGCAACAGGAATGGCGCCAGGATGTACAGGTGCTTGCGCAGCAACGCGGAGCCTCCTTCCACAGGGCCTTGACCAGGGCGGGCCGTTTGCCGGCCACTACCCGCCGTCACCGGTTGAGCGGGCAGGGGTGGGGCACGTGCCGGTTCGGGCAACAGATCATGCTGACCTTGACGAAGCGACCACCGGCCAACCACGTGGACCACTCCACATCCACCCCGCCCGGCAACAGGCCATACGCCTCGCGCTGGCGGTGAGCTATGGGAATCGGGTCGTGCCCCGCGGCTGGCGCGTACTGCGACCGCATCCATTCGATGGCCTTGTCCACGTCATCGAACGTCTCGGCGATGCGAGAGGCAGGTTTGGCCAGCCATTCCCCGGTCCGCATCGGCGGCAAGAGAGAAGTAAGAAAGTCCGGCGACGTCGGCCGGCGTTCGCCTTCGTGGGCCAGCTCCGCGCCGTTGCCGTTCCAGGTGTAGCCGTGCCAGTGCACTCGTTCCCCCGTACAGTCAGAATGAAGGGACGGCCCCTGCCTGATTTAGGCGGGCAGGGACCGTCCGTGGGCGGTGTGCTAGATGGCGCTCATCCCGGCAGCGCGAAGCTCGGCACCGGTGAAGCGAAGCGGCCCGACACCGGGGTTCTTTGAGTCACGCAGCGCGAACGCATCGCTCTCGCCGGGAATCTGGGCGATCTCCACGCAGGACTCGCTTTCCCCGTCCTCGTTGTTGCTGCCGCCGCACAGGCGGCGGAACTCCAGCGGGCCGAGACTCCTCGCGTACAGATCCATCTATCTGCCCTCCTTCACCCGGGCCGGACGGCCCGAGAAGGTGACACGGCTGACCGGGTGGTGTTCCTCGGGCAGGTTCACGGCCAGCCGTGAGCTTCTAAGAGGCTTTGCTCGCGGGCTTGGACCCGGCTAGGAAGAGCGTCAGGAACTCCCCGAGCAGCACCTCAGCGCGAGCTTTCGCCTTGTCCGTGCTCGGGAACTTCTCCGCCTGCGTCATGCCCTTACGGTCGGGCAGCCGGGGATAGAGGATGTCCTCGTATCCATGATCAACGACCGAGAACGCTTTGATCTCGCCGACCATCCCGTACTCGGTGTCTTGGAAGTGCCCTTTCCAGCGGATCTCAAGTCTCATGACGCCGCCCCTCACCTGCACAACCAGCACCGCTGGCGCGCATAGATCCGCTCCATGAGCGCCCTCAGCTCGCTGGCACGCCGCCGCAGCTCTTCCAGGTCCTCACCCGGCACGAACACGTCATAGCCACTGCGGTCATGAACCGCCCGCAACCCCGACGCCTCCCGCGTCACCGTGAAGCCGTCAATGACGTCCACGATCTGACTTCGCACGGCAGGCGCGTCATTGCAGGTGAAGGGCTTCGCGTACCGGTGGTGTGGTCTGTGTCCGGGGGCCATGCATCGACGGTAGGAGTCAGCGTTTCCACGGGACTACAAACTTGCGGATACTTGCGGGCACTCACTCAAGCGTGTCCATGGCAGCCTTGATTAGGGCACGTGCCTCGCGACCGAAAACGGCGATTTCGTGAAAGCGGATGAACGTCTCCACGTACATCGCGATCTCTCGCGGTTGCGTGATCGTCAGGAACCCGGAGACCAGCTCCACGTTGGCCTGTACTTCGTCGAAGATGTAGAAGTTCTCGACGGGCCATCTACCTGCACGTTCCGCGTGAGTTGGGATCACAGCCAGGGACACGGAGGGTAGGGCCATGGCTTCCAGGAGGTAGCCGAGCTGTCCGATCATGACCTCCGGGCCTCCGCGCCGGTAGGTCAGGGCTGCCGCCTCCAGGATGAAGACGAACCGGTGATCACCCTCGTAAAGGATGTGCTGCCGTGCCAGACGTTCGGCCACTGCATCCGCGACATCGTCAACGGGTACCTGCCTGCGGTCTCGGATGGCCTCCAACGTCGCCGTGGTGTATCCGGCTGTCTGGAGGAGGCCGGGGATCACGTCCTGACAGTACGAGCGGTAGAGCTTGGTTCGTTCGTACAGTTCACGAACAGCGACGTTGAGATGCGTCAGGCCGGATTTCTCCGCGCGCCGCCAGTCAAGCCACGCCGAATCGACCGCCCGTAGCTCGGCGATCAACTCTGGGAGCAGGCCAGGTACTCCACACACCCGGACCCAGGCTGCTAGATCGCTTTCGGAGGGTTGCTTCTTGCCGTGCTCGATCCGGGAGGTCTTGGCCTCATGCCATCCGGCCAAGGCCGCCAGCGCCCGAGCAGTCAGGCCCGCGTCGAGTCGTAGTTCACGCAGTCGGGAGGCGAGTGCCTCCCTGGCTGCCTGAGCGCTGGAGCTAGCCGAGTGCGAAGTGGACATGGATCTATGTGCCCAGCGTGATCTGTTGTGCGATCAGAGCTGGTACTCCGCATGATCCGTGGCCCGATCCCAGGCCGAGGCGAAGGCTGTAGCGCAGAGCTTCACCGTGGCCGGGTCTTCCGTCTCATCGTTGGCGGTCCAGGCACCGTCACCAGCGAAGTGGCAGAACTGGACCAGCCGGTCATCGAAGATCCAGACGTCGTTCCCCGGTAGGGCCAGGTCTGAAGCCCTATGCCTGGGAAGCCACCGAATCGCCTCTCCGGCAGTCAGATTGACTCCCGGAGTGACGGCGTGCTCGAAGGTGATGTAGGTACTCACCGGCTCGGAAACGATGCGCACACGCCGCATGGCCACCCCTCGCTCAGTGGCCATGCGGGCGGTGTCTGTCCAGTCGGCGTACTGCCGAACCGCCTCGTCGAGATCTCCGGCTTCCCAAGCCCGGTATCCCGGATCGCCGGTCATGTACTGATCGCGCATCTCCAGCTTGAAGGCTGAGTGCTTACACGTCGCCAGGAGTTCGCTGAAGTCCGCCACGGCACGCCTCCATGATGATCTCGATCATGCGCGCCGGAAGGCGCACAACCGACTCGGTGTCCAGGATCGGGCTGTTCTCCGCAACCATCGCCCGTATCTCCGGGTCTGTCACGGTCTCGCCCTGGAAGTAGAAGTCGCCCGTGATGGGGTCCCGGAAGACAGCCGGGCAGTTGTTGCCTGGATTGATGGGGTCCTTGCCGTAGAACGCTATCGCCACGATGGCCTCCTGTGTTTGGGGCTTGCGACTGCTTGCGTCAACGCGAGAGTGAATCACGGTAAGGGGAGAGTCAACACCTGAGAGCGGAGTCGAGCCAGCACGGGTCAGCACAACGTCATCACACAGCCGACGAATGACCGTGAACAACGGCAAACAACGAGAAGCCCCAGACTTCCGGCATGGGCCGTGAGCTGGGGCTCTGTCTCCTGTTTGACCAGGTCAGACCTGATCTGCTATGGAGCGCGGTGGACGATACTGGGTTCGAACCAGTGACCCCTCGCTTGTAAGTCACACCAGGTGAGGGCCGGATCATCGCGGATCTAAGCCCTCACCTGGGCCTACGGTCCGGGGGAGTCCGCCGCTGTCCGGTCATGTCCGGGGCGATTGTCACGCAGTTCGTCACTCAGTCGTGACGGCCTGGCCGTGCTCCAGATACACGGTTTCGCCCTGCTCACGGGCGGCCACAGCGGCCTTTACCCGGCGGGCAAGACGCTCGATCAACAACCCCTCCAGCTCCTCGGCCGGATGGAAGCTGTAGCCGGTCAGCTCCTTGTCTGCGAAGCTGATCCGCTTAAGCGTCTCCTCGTCGATCACGCCGCCGTCGAACACGAAGAGGACCTTGTCTCCCTCCTCGGGATGAGGTGCCCAGTCCACCGCGAGGAGACGCCCGATCGGCGGCTCGATGCCGAGTTCCTCACGTACCTCGCGCACGCAGGCGGCGTAGGGCGTCTCTCCCGGCTCGAGGTAGCCGCCCGGGATGTCGCGGTATTCCTTGTAAGCCGGTTGGACCAGGAGGACTCGCCCATCGCGGTCGAAGAACAGCACTCCGGCTGCGGCCAAGGCCCGGGCGAACGGCGGCGCTTCGTGATCGCTCACCTACCCGACCCTACGCGACAGCGCCTCGTCACACGATGCGCAGGCGGCGTGCCAACTCGGTGAGTTGGAAGCTCGGCCTTCCCTTCTGTCTCCTGATCCAGGAGAGCACGAGTTGGCGGCCAAGGTAGTGGTAGCGGACCTGTTCGGGAGCCATCTTCTCGGCGTCCAGCAGGGTGGCGAACGCTTCGTCGGTGCGGTTCCACAGGCTCAGCGCGTGGGCGACGGCGAGGGCGTGCCGAACGCGCCGTTCGGTGGGGAGGGCTGTGGTGTCGAGCTTGGGACCGATGTCAATGGCGACTTGGATGTCTCCCAGCTCGATCGCTGTGGCCACTCGGTGGATGGCGACATTGGTGGGACCGAAGGCGGTCCATGCGTGGTTGGCGTCGGTGCCCAGTCGTTTGGCCGATTCCTGCGCTTCGGAGAGAAAGGCCCTTGTCGTCGTGCGGTCCTCCGCTCGCGCGGCGGCCATGGACCCGGCGAGGAACAGCGTCCCGTAGACCGACAGAAGTTCGGGCGTGGCCTTGGGGAGGTCGCCCTCAAGGAGCGCGGCGGCATCGCTGGTGAGTTGGATGGCGGCGTTGTAGCGGCCATTGGCCAGCAACGCGTGCGTGACTGAGCGCAGGAGCGAGACGGTCACGACCTGGCTGCCTGACTCTTGGGCGAAAGCCAGCCCTCGCTCGGCGGCGATCCATGCCAGGTCCGTCTCGCCCACCTTCGTCAGGATGCTGGCTGCGGCGTGGTACACCTGGCCGAGCACCCCCAAAGCAGCATGCCGGGCGTCTCCGTGAGCGGAACGCTCGGCATGATGGGCTTCCGCCAGGAGCGCCGGAAGACGCTCCACGACCTTGGTGTACTGAGACGACTGGTACGCCCTCCACACCTCGGCGATCTCGCCTGCGAGCCCGGCCAATGAGGGCGGCTCCTCTTGCCTGATCCGGACAGCCATCGGGGAGAGCTGCCGGTAATCCGTGAGCGCGGCCCGCAGCGCCGGGATCGATTGGCCGCCTCGATCATCGCTCCACTCGAACAAGCTGGGTTCGGCAAGGAGAACCCCCAGAGAGACGTCCAGGGCGTTGGCCATCGACTTGATGACCGAGAGCCGGTCCAGGGAGATGCGATCGTTCTCCACCTTGCTCAACCAGTCCGTGGTCCGGCCGACCAGTCCGGCCAGCACCTCCTGAGAGAGCCCTCGTCGCCGCCGGTACCAGGCGATGCGCTGGCCCACGGTCAGGTTGCTGGCCATTCCTCGCATGCCCACCATCCTCACGTCGGCCTGGCACGCGACCCCGGAAAACTCTTCCGGGTCCTGCGCAGCACGCGCACCTACTGTCCCTCCTGGATGACGCTCAGTCCACGCAGAGGGAGGAGATGTCTATGGCCCACGTCGTTCCTGGAGAGATACGGGCCGCCCAACGCCTGGTCCGGGCGCTGGAACCGCACGGCATTGCGGCCGACATCCACGACGGTTACGGCCTCGCCCTGGTCTCGGTCTGGATCGACCTGGTCGTCTGGACTGACGGCCTGGTCTACCGCTGGTGGAGCGGAAGCGTGTCCGGCAGGTCCGGGCGGCGTGTCTATGCCGCTTGCCCGGCGGACGCCCCTGAGACCGCTGCCAGACGGATCGCCCTACGCCACGGAGTGCTGCGGCAAACTCACCCGCCATGCGTCCCGATGAGGCGCGAAGCCTCATGACAAACCTCGATGAGTGTCTGAGTCCGCATGTCGCGGCGATGCGTAGGGGTAGCGGGCGGCTGCGGTGGTATGCGGTGGACCCATATGCGAGGCGGGTGAGGGTGGTGGATTGGACGTGTGCGTGCCGGGCGACGGTGTACGAGCTGTGTGTGGCAGGTGGCCGGGCTTTCGTCCGGCGCACCGTGCAGGGTGAGCCGGTGGCGCAGGTCCATGAGACCGACTGGGCATCGCTCGGGCAGACACGGGAGATCTGGGGTGCGTTGCTTGCCGGGTACGTCCGATAGTCCCTAAGGGGCTTGGCACGGCCCACATTTCCCCCGCCCCCGATAGCTGCCGGACTGTGTGGCCCGACCGAGGTGTCAACTCTGTCTTTCACAACCTCAGCCCTGTGAGGTTCCACGTGGCCCACCCCTTCGCCGCACAGACGGAGTTGACGCCGACCGAGGGACACGAACACTGCGGTATCGGGGGCGGGGGTACGGACCCCGGCCCGTGGGTGATCGATCGGGGAGTGCAGTGGCCGGCGTCCATGCGAAGCACCCCGGAGGGGCCGCGTAGCGGTGGAGGCCGGTGACGGAACGGCCTTGATGTCCAGGTGATGACTGAAGGGTTGTCGCGCCGCCTTGGAGCGGTGGGCAGCGCGCGCCGGGACCGGCCCCCAGGCCGCATGCCCGGCGCGCTGGCCGCCCGGAGCGGGCGGCGGCGCGGCGAGCGAAGCGAGCCCTTGACCCAGTAAAGAAATTCTGAACCAGCTACAGGGCGAGCACGATAGGCCCGTCCGGGCTCATCTCCGGCCATCGCTGCCCCTCGCCCTGTGGGAGATCGGCCAGGTACTCGCCGACTGTGGTCGTCTCGAACTCCTCTGCGGCGGCCTTGATCTCGGTGGCCTCCAGCGGCTGGCCGTCCCGGCTGAGCATGATGCGGCGAATCAGCAGGATCGGTGCGCCAACCTCCATGCGCAGGCGCAGGCGTTCGGTCTCGTATGGCATGCGGGCGGTGACGGTGGTGAGCCAGTCGATCGGTCCCCGGTCGGCTTGGATGAGGTCGTAGAACGGCTCGCGGCGGGCTCGTACTCGGCCTGCTTTGTCCTTCTTGGGGGGTGGGATGACGTCGGCGTTGGTGTAGGAGTTGATCTCGATGAAGCGCTTCTTGACGTGCATCCACACGTTGAAGCGGTGGTAGACCTTGTGGCCGGTGCGGGTGCCGAGCAGGGCGGCGACCTCGCGGTTGGCCGCTACGGTGCTGGAGCGGCCGTAGACCTCGCCGCCCTCCCCGTCGTCCTCGCCGGGGATCGGCACGCGTAGCCAGCCCCAGGACTGGTTGACCTCGTTGAAACGCAGCTCCACCAGATCGGGCCGTGGCTGAACGCCGAGCAGGACCAGGAAGCGGTCCGGGACGGTGCGCACGAAGGTGCCGCGCCCGCGCACGATGGTGACCAGCCCCTCGAGCACGAGGGTCTTGAGGGCTTGGCGGACGGTGGGGCGGGAGACGGTATAGCGGCTGGCGAGCTGGGTCTCGCTGGGCAGCGGGCTGCCGGGGGTGTAGTGGCCGTCCAGGATGTCGGCGCGCAGGGCTGAGGCGATGGCGCGCCAGGCGTAGTCGTCGGCGGGCCCGGCCGCCTCCTCGGGGATCTCCTCGAAATCCATGCAACTTCCTTATCCCGGCAGTTGGCGGGCGCAAGCTCCGTGACCTCTCGGTGGAGGACGTGGACAAGTGGCTCGCTGACAAGAAGTCCTTGCTCAGCACGCGGTCGCTCAAGCTGATCCACGGCATCCTCAACCGTGCCGTCAAGAGTGCGATGCGGCGCGACAAGGTGAAGCGGAACGTCGTCGATCTCTGCGAGATCCCGGAGGGCCGCAGCGGGCGTCTGTCCAAGGCGCTCACCCTCGACCAGGCGGAAGCGGTGGTTGAGGAGGCTCTCCGGGCCGGTGTGCGGATGCGGGCCTATGTCCTGCTCTCGCTGCTCATCGGGGCTCGCACGGAAGAACTCCGGGCCCTCACCTGGACGCATGTGGTCGCCTACGACAAGCAGCGCAAGGCGTGGCGACCCGTCGCTGAGGCGGGATGGGACCACGACCAGTTCGCGATCTACGTGTGGCGGTCGGTCCGGCGGAAGGGCGACACCAAGACCGTGAAGTCCCGCCGCTCCCTGAAGCTGCCCCGCCTCTGTGTGGACGCGCTAAGGGAGCTGCACGCCAAGAAGGAGAGCGTGCCGTCCCCGCTCGTCTTCAGGACGGCCACAGGCACCGGGATGACCGCTCACAACGTCCGGCGGGACTTCCGCAAGGTGCTCGACAAGGCGGGGCTCAAGGGTTCGGAGTGGACGCCTCGGGAGATGCGGCACAGCTTCGTCTCGCTGCTGTCGGACTCGGGCATGCCCATCGAGGACATCTCCCGTCTGGTCGGCCATCGCAACACGGTGGTGACCGAGACCGTGTACCGCAAGCAGATCCGCCCGGTGATCCAGCAGGGGGCGGAGAGGATGGACGAGCTCTTCCGGGGCTCTGTCACTCAGTTGGTCACTCAGCGACGGCAGACAAGATCGGGAAGAAGGTGTAAGACCAGGTGGACGATACTGGGTTCGAACCAGTGACCCCTCGCTTGTAAGGAGCCAAGAACGTCCGCGTCCGGTCTGCGTCCAGCAGTCGGGCGTTTTTTGTATGGGTGGCGAAGCACCTGCGACCGCCACCTAATGGCACGCAAATGGCACGGTGATCATGCTCTTCCGTGCCTCTTCCTGAGGTTTCATGACGCCGGCCGCGACCGTCACGCGCGCTTCTGGCACGGAGATGGCACGAAGTGTCCGTGCGAACGCACATGCGCCCCCCGCCTGGTCATCCCGTCTGCCGTCGCCCACCCGAAGGGGAAGCGGGCCAAGGCCATGGGACAAGCTGGAGCGCCCCACTGGACGAACGACCTTGTCCCCATGGCCTTGGTCTGCTCGGCTTTGCCTGGGCGATGGCAGGCGGAATGACCAGGCTTCCACCTCGGCCACTCCTGGACCGGCAGCCCGGTGCGGCGATCATCCCGGAGCCAGAGCCCCCGCCGGAGGCGTGGGTGTGATCTTTCGTCGGAAGTGAGGCTCAGGGGCCTCGTCGCGTGGAATCAAATTCACGCATCTGACACTCTGCCGCATGTCACTATGGTTTCGTGACTTTGGTCTTCAGCTTGCATAGTCGTTACACCATGTGGGTGGTGGTCGACCGGCGACTGTCGTACGGCGCTGGCAGACCTCCTAGCGACAATGCGATGAAGGTTGCGCATCTCGAGACCACCGACGGTGTCGCCATTCTGGCGTATGCGGGGCTGGGAGCCACGTCCCTAGGTAGGGAACCATCCGACTGGATGGCATCTGTACTGCGTGGACGTGGAGGGCTGACCCTTGAGCAGGCCCTTGGTGTTCTATCGACTGCTGCAACGAGAGAACTTCCCAAGCACTTGTCGATGTTGCCAAAGGGTGTTAGTCGATCGCATTCCATTATTGCTCCCGCCTTCATTAGGAGTATAGGGGCCCGGCTCTACAGTATCGATACACTTATTGACAATGGATCCATCTATCGCAGGTATACGAGCCATCAGCATGTCGATAAGCCCGGATTCCCCAGCCGTCGCCTTGCTGTGGGCGGAAGCGGTGGAGCACATCTAGACAGGCTTGACAAGAAGTGCAAGACCTGGCGGAGGGATCTGCTTGGTCTACTCAGAGCGCACGACCGTGGCAAGGTGTCCGATCTCATGATTGCGGATCGACTGGCCGAAATTAACTATGAGACACACCAGGCAGTTCCGGAGACGGTCGGTCCGCGATGCATCGTCGTCTGGCGCCGCCAGCCTGATGCTCGTCCGCGTCAGTCGCGTGGTAGCGGGCATCAAGCTTACACGGGAACTGATCGTGATCGAAATTCCGATGCACTTCCGACCATCGCAAATGGGTTGGATGTGCGGTCTATCGCTAACGTGTTGATTGGTGAATTTATGGGCCAGCTCACTGAGGACGGAAAGCGGGTGCGCGATTTGGAGATTGACCCAGTAAAAATCAATCAACTGCTTGCGCAGCTTCCGTCTGAACCGGATGAGAGGCTGCGCTGACCGGTGTCGGAGCCGTGAAGGCAGCAGGTCGTTTCGCTAGAACCGACAGTTGCTTGATATGGGACGTAGCAAGCAAGGCATGCCGCTGGTGACTAGCTGCTGTATCCCATGTTGATCTAGCTGGCGGATACATTGGGCTATCGACATGACCCAAGCTGCCGCCGTCCGGGACCGGCCCCTAGGCCGCATGCCCGGACGGCGGGCAGGCGGCGGTGCACCGCCGCCTTGATCCTTATAAGCGCAATTCGGCAGTCGTTGATGCTGGCCTGCCACGCTTAAGGGTCGGCAGCCGTGTCAATAGAGGGTGTCGTTACGAACGGCGACCTATGTATCACTGTTCGATTTTCTCCAGTTTTTGTACGTTCCAGATCATGGCGCGTAAGGGGCAGGGATTCTTCGGGAAGTACTGGGGCTATGCCGTGCTCGTAGCTCTGGCCGCCGGCTGGTTGCTGGTGGAGGACAAGGGGAAGATCGCACCCTTGTTGATCGCGGGCTCACTGATGGCGCTCGTCTACTTCCTCTTTCGAGTTCCGCGCACCTGCGGTGCGCGAGGTCGGCAAGGGCCATGCCGCAACAACGCCCGAGGGCTCCTCTTCGGCTGCAACCAAGTTCGGGAGCACAAACGGCAGAATTTTGCCAGAAAGCTGGGGCGTGACCGCTGGCGAGAGCTTAACCGAGGGTTGTGGATCTCTCCGAAGGAGCGAATTGCGACTCTCGCTTGTATAGGCTCGACCTTCTCGGGAGTTGCCGCCGTAGCTGCAGTGATTCTGGATCGAGGCTGACTAGTTCAGTGACGCCAATGCGAGACCCCACGGGTAGGTGTCGAAGCGGTCGCCTCCGGAGCCGGGAGGGTGTGGTTCGAACTGGCCGGGGCCGAAGAGGATACGGACGCCTTCGGCTCGCAGGGTCTCGACGGCTCGGCGGAAGGCGGTTCGTCCGGCGAGGGCGCTGTTGACGAAGGGCAGGATGGCCACGGGGATGCCGAGTCCGGGGGCTTCGGACAGGACGCCTAGAGCGTAGGTGTCGGCGATGCCTTGGGCGAACTTGTTGATGGTGTTGTAGGTGGCTGGGGCGACGATGATGGCGTCGGCTCTGGGGGACTTGGGCTCGTGGGGCTTGCGGTACTCGCTGCGCACCGGGCGGCCGGTCTGTTTCTCCAGGGCGGCGGTGTCGATGAAGCCAAGCGCTGGTGGGGTGGCGATGAGTTGGACGGTCCAGCCGTCGTCCTGGGCGAGGGTGACGAGGCGGCCGACGTGGGCGGCTGGTCCGGCGGCGCAGACGATGATGTACAGGACCTTGCCGGGTTCGCTCACGCGTGGACTCCCAGGGATGCGGCGTACTCACGAGCTTCGCGCCGGACGCTGATCGGCGCCGTTGCCAGGATGTCACGGATGAGGCGGTGGGCTGCGGCTCGGCCGGTCACCTCTTCGGGGGCAATCTGCTCGGCTGCGCACAGGACGTGAAGGGCCTGCTCGTGCTTACCGCACTGGAGGAACGCGGTGGAGGTGTCCAGCAGGAGCGTCGCCTTGCGTTCGTTGATCGGCAACTGGTCTATCTGGACCTGGCGGGCGTAGTCGATGGCGGTGCCGGCGTCGCCGAGCCGGAGCGCAATGTTCACCCGGTGGCATAGGACGTTGTTGGGGCCGAACGCGGTCCACATGTGGTTGCCGTCGTGTCCGAGCCGGTCGCCGGCGTCCGCGGCTTCGTCCAGGAGTTCGGCGCTGTTGTGCCGGTCGCCGCTGTGCGCTGCGGCGATAGAGCCGCGTAGGAGCAGGGAACCGTAGATGGACAGCTCGTCGTCCGTGGGGTCGCGCATGTCGGCATGCATGCGTACGGCTGCAGCTCGGGTTGCGTCGGTGGCGGCTCGGTGGTGCCCGCCGTCCATGAGGGCGTGGGTGATGATTCGCGAGCTTGATCCGATCATGAGGGGACTCTGGCTGGCGTAAGCCGCTTGGACGCTGCGGTCCGCAGCGAGCCACGCGAGGCCCTTGTCCTCCTGTTTCAGCAGGATGGAGGCGGCCACGTGGTGGGCCTCGGCCGACAGCACGTAGGCGCGGAGCTGGTCATCGCCGGTGAGCCTGCTGCAGGCGGCGCGTGCCGTACGGAGAAGTCCGGGTAGAGCGGCCGTGACCTTTGCGTACTGGCATGCCTGGTAGTTCTGCTTGGCGGCCACCACGGCGGCCGACAGCGCCGCGAGGTCGATCGGGCCATCCGCAGGCGCGGCGTAGTCCACGAGCACGCTGGCGAGAGGTTCCAGGTCGGTGCCGACCTTCGGTATGTCCTCGACCGTGCTCACAACGGCGCTGAAGAGCGCGGCCCCGGTGAGTCCCACGAATTCACGTCGTCGCACGTCGCCCTCCTCCACATGGGTGATCTTCGGGCCGCGTCGGTTGGGGACGAATCCGAGGTCTTCGGGGCTCTTGCCGGTGACTTCGGTGATGGCCAGTCGGTACGGCTCACGCGGCCACTTGACCTCCCCGATTTCCCATCGCCTGACTCGTTCCTCGTCGCAGGTCAGACGGTGACGGAGGCCGCTCTTGCTGAGGTTGATGCTCTGCGCGAAGTCGGCTCGGGATAGCTCATGCTCTTCGCGCCACTTGCGGAGGAGGACGTTGGGCGTCGCCTCAGCCATTCAGGACCTGCTTTCCGACGGGGATCGAAAAGGGGGCTAAGAGGGGGGTCTCTTAGGTGGTCTCGTATCGCGGAATTGCCGGTGGACTTGCCATCAAGCAACAACGTTACGTCAAGCGGCCTCCCGCCACAGGGTGCGCCGGACAAACAAGGAGTTGGCGACGGTGATCCGGCCAGACGAGACGAGCGAGACATCCCCCTGTCCCTCATGTCGGGGGCTTGGGGTCAAGCTGCGCACCTCGCGTCGTGCGCTGTTCGTGGCGGGCGACGGTTCGGATCAACGGATGGACAGGGAGCGGGAGTGTCTCGACTGCCTCGGAGAAGGCCGGGTCGAAGGGAGCGGAAGATGAACCAGAGCGCGGCCGGCCTGGCGGCCGACGTCCTGCACTGGGATGAGGAGCAAAAGCTCGTGCGTCTGGGCTTGCAGCTCGATGCGATTGGCGTCGATGCGACGTTGCGGGACAACAACTCCCTGCTGCTCGTATGGAGGAGCGGGCCGGGGCTGCCGGTGGCGGTCACCGTGGCCGGGCAGGGTGCGTACTACTCGTGGCAGGAGTCGGAGATGCGGCATCCGGCCGACGATGCGACGGGCGCGGCTGCGGCTCTGGCCAAGTACATCGCAGACGCCTGAGGACCGGCGCGGCGAGGTGGATGAGCCCTACCAGGAGGGACGGGTCTCAGCTGGGTCACGTTGACTGCCTCGTCGCGCCTTTTACTACCCCGGCAGACAGTGACATGGTGCTTCCCCCCGTGGCCCAACCCGTAGCGAGGGGCCTGTCTGCCGGGGTCTTCTCGTTGTTGCCGTACAGGTATGTAGACAGGTATGGCGTGGGGGAGTTACCCTCCAACTTGGTAAAACAACCTGTTGGGTGTAGGACGGTCATGATGCCACTTGAGTCCGTGCCGCCGAAGTATGCGCAGCTTGTGCAGACTCTCAAGCGGCGTATTGAAGCCGGCGACTACCCGCCGGGGTCGCTGCTTCCCAGCGAACACCAGCTCATACAGGAGTTCGGCGTTTCGCGGCCTACTGTCGTTGCTGCTTTGCGGGTGTTGCGGGAGGACGGCTGGATCGAGTCTCAGCAGGGCAAGGGGCGTTTCGTGCGTGGCCGGCCTGCGATGTCCTCGGTTGAGCGGTCTCGTCCGGGTCAGGCGTATCTAGTGACGCCTGAGACCGAGTCCTCGGGTGAGGTGGTTGAGGTGGGGGCGGTTGTCGTACCTCATCGGGTGGCGGCGCTGTTGGAGCTGGAGCCCAAGAGCAAGGCGTTCTTGCGGCGACGTGTGGTCACCCGGGATGGTGAAGCCTCTGAGGTCGTCTCGGTGTGGATGGCGTCGGAGTTGTCACAGGGCACCGACCTGACCAGTACCGAACCGCTGCCGCAGGGGCTTCGGGAGCATCTACAGGCGCGCAAGGGTGTGCGCTTCGACCACGTGATGGAGCAGATCACCGCCCGCATGCCCACGGCCGGTGAGGTCAAGCAGCTCGGCATGCCGAAGAACGTGCCCTTGCTGGCGGTCTTCGGCGCTGTCCGGGACGCCACCGGGCAATCGCTTCTGGTGGTGGAAGTGCTTCTTCCCGCCGACCGTCACGAGCTGGAGGACGCGTACCCGGTCTCGTAGGGGACAACCACCACTTGGTCGGCGTCTTCGTAGATCACCCTTCCTGGATCTGAGGACTCGACGCGCACGCATGGCACGTCATGGGCTTTGAGGATCTCCAGGTACCCAGTCACGCGGTCGATGAGATGCGCCGCAGACCTCTTGAACCAGGCGGCAGCTCCGGGGTTCAGCGCGCGGTCGTAGACCGTGGGGTCCTCGTCGGAGGGGTTGGTGAAGTTGGCGTTGTACCAGTCGTTGCTGCTACGCCGAAACTTCTCTTCCGCCTCGGTTAGCTCACCCTCAAAGGCGAGACTGTTCACCAACCCGAACACGCCCGGATAGGTCCCGCGTTGGTTGGGCGTCGGGCTCTGGAACCTCACGTACAACGGGCAACTCCTCGCGTAGGCACCCCGTCTATCTATCGCAACGGTTAGATCGCCGTCACCCTCTCCAGGGCACTTGACCTACCAAGTTGAGTGACCTAATCTCAGATTAGCACTTGATAGGTTAAGTGACTGTCTCTCAAGAGGGGAGCCGTTATGGCTCTGCAAGGTCCGATCCCCGTCACCTACGAGATGCTCTTCCCCCACGGCTGCTACCTGGTCGGGGACGTCGAACCGGTCAAGGACTTCGACGCCTCGACCAACGGCCGGTTCGTCCAGGCACGTGACAAGCAGACGCAAGAGCCGGTCTGGCAGGTCGCGGTCATGGACGCCGACCCGGCCGTCAAGGCCGCGCAGAAGACCGTCGCGGTCAAGATCCTCGCGTCGGTTCAGCCGGTACCGCCGCCCGCGATGCCGGGGATGCCGTTCACCCCAGTCCGGTTCGACCACATCACCGTCACCCCCTACGTCAACGCCAACGGGCGGCTCGCCTACTCGATCCGGGTGCGCGAGATGACCGCCGTACGGCCGGCCGCACCGAAGCCGGTCCGGGAGAACGCCGTATGACCCGCCGCCGCAGCCCGCGCCGCAGCGTCATCCGGCTGACCACTGGCCAGGAAGCACGCGCCACCTGCCACCCGTATCCCTACCGCTCGCCGGTCCTGGCCCTGGACTGCGGCGCCACGTCCGTCCTGCTCACCAGCGACGGCCCGCCCACCCACGCTGACCTGGCGTTCGCTCGTCAGCTCGCGGCGGCCGCCACCCGCTACGCCCTGGCCATCGAGTCCCGCATCCATCAGGCGAAGGAGATCGCCGCATGAGCATCGACCTCGGTCCCTACACCTACGTGACCCTCACCATGACCCCGGACGAGACGCCCCACCTCAACATCACCTTCCACAGCAACGACCTGTGGATCCGTAACAGCGTCCTCGACGATCGGCGGCCGCTGCTGTCGATCAGAAGTCGCGAGGCGGACGTCTCCCTGTCCACCAGCGGACCGGTCACCGACACCGACCTGAGCATCGCCCGCACGCTCGCCGACTCGGCTGCGCGCTACCTGGCCGACTGCGAACGCCTGCACGCCACTCAAAACACCGCCGACACCCCCGTCGTCGCGCTCACCCCGGACGCGGCTGGCTGATGAGAGGTGGGGCCGCTGGAAGCGGCAACTTCCGGCGGCCCCCGATCTTCTCCCCTGACTGCATCATCACGAGAGGCCACCAGCTTATGTTCCGCAAGCTCCCCGGGGACGAGACACACAACCTCGTCTCCACCACCCCCGATACGGCCATCGTCTTCAAACCGGCCGTCGTCAAGACCCCCGCTATTCTCACGATCCTCGTCCTGGTCTGGCGGATGCTCTCCAGCCTGGTTCGCACCACCTGGCGTCACCCCATCGCGGTCTTCTTGATCGTCGCGCCGGTCGTCTTAACCGTCCTGTACGGCTGGCGCGTCGCGCTCCTACTGCTCGCCCCACCGGTGTCCGGGCTGATCGCCTGGGCGCTGCTGGATCGGACCACCTTCGCCCGGCACGTCGGCTATCGGCTGCTGGCCTGGTGGCGGCTGATCTGGGTGTATCGGCGGCACTGGCAACCCGTCATGATCGTCTCCGGGCTCGGCCGCCACCTGCGCGGCCGCGACTACCTGCCCAAGCTCGGCAAGGTCACTTGCACGTCGTGGGCCGACCAGGTCACCGCCCGCGTGCTCAACGGCCAGGCCGTCAAGGACTGGTCCGACCGCACCGAGCAACTCGCGCACGGCTTCGGCTCCGTCACGTGCCGCGTCGCTGTCCTGAAGAGCGGCCACGTGCTGCTCACCTTCCCCCGCCACGACCCCCTCGCCACCCCACTCCCAGCCCTGGCCATCCCGGCCGCGCCAACGCTCGGGCCGGTGGAGATCGGCAAGCGTGAAGACGGCACCCCGTGGACACTGAAATTCCTCGGCACCCACATCTTGATCTCCGGAGCCACCGGCGCAGGCAAAGGCTCCATCATCTGGTCAGTCATCCGCGCCCTCCTCCCAGCCCTGGCCGCCGGCCTGGTCCAGATCTGGGCACTCGACCCGAAACTGATGGAGCTGTCATACGGCAAGCCGCTGTTCGGCGGCCACTACGCAGCCACCCCCGAAGCCTGCGCCGACCTCCTCGACGCCGCCGTCACCCTCATGCAGGAACGCGCGGCACGGCTGGCCGGCGTCCAGCGCACCCACACCCCTACCGAAGAGGATCCGTTCGTCCTGGTCGTGGTGGACGAGGTGGCATTCCTGACCGCCTACCAGCAAGACCGCGACCTCAAACGCCGCATCTCCGCCGCACTGGCCACCCTCACCACACAAGGGCGTGCGGTCGGCGTCGGGGTCATGGCCGCATTGCAGGACCCGCGCAAGGAGGTCATGAACATTCGCAACCTGTTCCCCGACAAGATCGCCCTCAGGTTGGACGAGTCCGAGCAGGTGGACATGGTCCTCGGCGACGGTGCCCGCGACCGGGGCGCCCTGGCCGACCAGATTTCCTCCACCCCGGAGCTGGGTGCCGGGGTCGGCTACGTTCGGCTCGAAACCAGCCCTGACCCGGTTCGCGTGCGGGCCGCGTTCGTCTCCGATGCCGACATCCGCGCCATGGTCACCACCTTCGTGAAAAGCGGTGGTGCGGCATGAAGGTCTCCTTCCTGGGCACCTCCGACGAACTCGAACACGTCGCCGGACGACCCACCCTCATCCTGCTCGGCCTCAACCACCTGCCCCGCCTGACTCTCTTCACCCTCTTCCACCCGCGCATCCTGCGGCACCCGTACCGGGACCTGTACCGGCTCCAGGCAGACATGGCACCACTCGACGAGCGGGGGCGGGCATGAAGCTCACCGCCTTCTTCCTCGACGGTCTGACCTGCGCCTGCTGCCACACCGAGAACACGCTTTGGCTCGACCTGGACGCCGGAACCGCCGAGTGCCGCGAATGCGGCCAGACCGCCGTGACTGACCGGGGGAGTGGCCTATGACAGTTCCCCGTACGCCCCGTGTCGTTCGGCTGGCCCAGCCTCTGGCGCGCGAGGTGGTCGAAGAGATCGCCAAGCTGCACGGCGTCTGCATCCGGCCCGTCGCCCTCAAACGGCTCGACATCCGCACCGGCAAGAGCGACATCATCGACGTCCCATGCGGCGCCACGCTCGACAGCAAGTGCGGTCCCTGCGCTCGACGCAACCGTTTCTTGCGGATGGCCCAGTGCCGAGAAGGGTGGCACCTGGAGCACGAGCCCATCACTGACCCCGCTCCCGCTACCGAGAATCAGCGCTGGCTGGTTGAGTTCCGTGCCGACCTGCAAGCGCGCCGCGACTGCGCCACCGATGAAGACGAGGCGGCCGACTGGGACCAGGCCATCACTGAACTCGACGCCGAGATCAACCGAGCGGGTATGCGTGGCAACGTAGTCGGCCGCACCACCATCAAGCGCAACCGCACCACCAAGCGACGTCAGGACGCCCCCGACCTGCCCAAGCGGAAGATGGCCGCCACCACCTTGGGGCGGGCCTTCGAATCCGGGGACGGTAAGTCCTACCGGCCGTCGCTCTTCGTCACCCTGACCCTGCCGTCCTACGGCAAGGTTCTTAACGGGACCCCCGTTGACCCCGACACCTACAACTAGCGGCGCGCTGCCCGTGACGCGCTGCACTTCTCCAAGCTGGTGGACCGCTTCGTGCAGAACCTGCGCCGCGTGGCCGGGTACGACGTCCAGTACTTCGCCACTGTCGAGCCCCAAAGGCGCCTCGCCCCACACCTGCACATGGCAATCCGCGGGACACTTCCCCGCGCCGAGATGAAGCAGATAGCCGCCGCCACCTACCACCAAGTGTGGTGGCCACAGGCAGACGAACCCCTCGACCATGTCCCGGTGTGGGACGAGACAGCCGGGTACATCGACAAGGCGACCGGCGAAGTCCTACCCACGTGGGATGAAGCCCTCGACCAGCTCGAAGAACCCCAGCACGTCATCCGCTTCGGTGACCAGATCGACGTCAAAGGCGTCCTCGCCGGCACCCCGGACGCCGACCAGACCATTCGCTACCTGTCCAAGTACCTCACGAAGTCGCTCGGACAGACCCCAGACAGCCAGGCCCAGCGCGACCACGCGGCCCGCTTCGTCGACGCCCTGCGCTTCGAACCCTGCTCACCGACCTGCCCCAACTGGCTCAGGTACGGCGTGCAGCCCAAAAACGCCCGGCGGGGGATGACTCCCGGCCAATGCCGCTCCAAAGCTCACAAACCCGAACACCTCGGCTACGCCGGACGCCGCGTCCTGGTCTCCCGCAAGTGGAGCAACAAGACCCTCGCCGAGCACAGGCAAGACCGCCGCACCTGGGTCCTGGAAGCCCTCGGCCAACCCGACGAGCCCACCGACCCTCACCGATACCTCTGGACCCCTGTACCAGCCGGAGACGCCAATCTGGCCCCGCTGACGGTGCGTCTCCTGCACTCCATCCACCAACGCCAACGCTGGCGCGCGCACCTCCGCGAACTCGAAGCCGCCACAAGCTGCCAAGCCCTTTCGGCAACCAAGCAGAGCAGGGCAGCGTGATGGCGAACAAGCCGGGCAAGCGCCGGTTCGGGAGTATCCGCAAGCTCCCCTCCGGGCGATTCCAGATCCGGTATCCGGGGCCAGACGGCAACCTACGTCCGGGGGAGACGACCTATGAGCGTGAAGACATGGCCGAGCAGGCTCTCGCGCTGGTCGAAGCCTCGTTGATCACTGGCAACTGGAGCGACCCTCAACGGGCGAAGGTCAAGCTGGACAAGTACGCGACCAAGTGGATCGCCGAGCGGATCGGCCTGCGTCCACGTACGGTCGAGATCTACAAAGGGCTCCTCCGGCGCCTCATCAGGCCGTACCTCGGCAACGTCACTCTTGCGAAGCTCGACACGGCGGCGGTCCGTGAGTGGCGGGCAACGCTGGAGGCCAAGGGCGTCGGTCAATCCGAGATAGCTAAGGCGTACAGGTTCCTGCGAGCCGTCCTCATGACGGCGGCCGACGATCGAGTCATCCCGCGCAATCCGTGCCGCATTCGGGGTGCCGGTGAGGAGAAGCCGGAGGAGCGGCCGACCCTCCCCGTAGCCAAGGTGTTCGAGCTGGCCAAGCTTGTGCCTAAGCGCTTCCTTGCCTTGATCCTGCTCGCCACCTTCGCGAGTCTGCGGTGGGGTGAGGTCGCGGCACTTCGCCGCAAGGACCTGAACCTCAAGGCTGGCACCGTCAGCGTTCGGCAACAACATGTCGAACTTGACACCGGCGAACTGCTGGTCGGCCCGCCCAAGTCCCGCGCGGGCGTCCGGACCGTGGCCTTCCCATCAGCGATCATCCCCGAACTCCAAGAGCACGTGGACACGTTCGTGGCCGACGAAGACGACGCCCTCATCTTCACCGGAGCAAGAGGCGGCATCCTGCGCCGCAGCAACTTCCGTCGCGCGGCCAAGTGGGATGAGAACACCAAGAAGATCGGTTTCCCAGACCTCCACTTCCACGATCTCCGCCACACGGGCAACACGATCGCGGCCAGTACGGGCGCAAGCCTGAGAGACCTCATGGACCGCATGGGCCACGACTCGGTCCGCGCCGCGCTGATCTACCAGCACGGTACGGCGGAGGCCGACCGCAGGATCGCCAACGCCATGGACGCGATGATCAACCCCGCCTAATGGCACGCTAATGGCATGAAAGCCCCGCAGCATGATCGCTGCGGGGCATGTATGTGCAGGTGGACGATACTGGGTTCGAACCAGTGACCCCTCGCTTGTAAGGCGAGTGCTCTACCGCTGAGCTAATCGTCCTGAACGGCACTACACCTTACGACACCAACGGTGCCGAGCGCACATTGACCGTCCAGCCTGCCCCGATCTCCGGGCGGCCGGCGGCGCGCCAGCCCAGGAGGGAGGCGCCGAGCATGCCGGCGTCCACGCCCAGGGCGGCGGGGAGCAGGGGTGGGGCGTCGCGGAAGGCCAGGCGCTTGACCAGTCGGGTGCGGACGGGGTCGAACAAGGCGGGGCCCGCTTCGGCCAGGCCGCCGCCCAGGACGATCATGGTGGGGTCCAGGAGGAGCGTGTAGGTGGCCAGGGCCAGGGACAGGGCTTCTACGGCTTCGTCCCAGACCTCTACCGCTATCGGGTCGTCGGAGGCCACTACCTCTTCCGCCTTCACGCCGGAGACGTTGGCTCGTTGGCTGTAGCGGCGGCCTACCGAGGCGGCCGAGGCGTAGGTTTCCAGGCAGCCGAACTGGCCGCAGGCGCATTGTTCGCCGTCGGGGAAGACCGGGATGTGGCCGATTTCGCCGCCCCAGCCCGAGGCGCCGCCGTAGGGCTCGCCGCGGAGGATCAGGGCGCCGGCTATGCCTGTGCCTATGGGCAGGAAGAGGAAGTCGTCGACGCCTCTGCCCGCGCCCAGGACGCTTTCCGCCAGGCCGCCCGTCTGGACGTCGTGGCCCAGGCGGACCGGGACGTCGAGGGCGGTGAAGTCGGCGGCGGGGACGTCACGCCAGCCGATGTTGGCCGAGTACAGGGCTGAGTTCTCCGAGACCAGGCCCGGGACCGCCAGGCCGACGCCTGCGGGGATGCCGTCGCCGGAGGCGGCCAGGTGGCTGATGAAGTCGCGGATGGCCGTCACGACTGCGGCGGGGCCGTCTTCGCGCGGGGTCGGGCGGCGCTCGGTCAGGAGGACGACGCCGGACTCGCTGACCAGGCCGCCCTTCATGGACGTGCCACCGACGTCGAGCGCGACAACGAACGAACTCATTGCGGACACGAAAGGAGACGATAGCGCAGCTCAGCATATGTCCGGAAAAATCGCTGGCTCATGTACGGCCCAGCACCCGGTTCAACGCCGCCTCCACCTCGGCGGACAAGCCGGGCGGAGCCTCGGGGGTCAGGAGGCCGGCCGAGCGCGCCTGCCGTACCGAACCACAGGAGCGGCATTCGACCTCGCCCAGCCTGCAGATCAGCGCGTTGGACCCGCACGTGGCGCAGGTGTCGAGGTCGAGGTCGTGCAGGCGCTGGCAGTCCGGGCAGATGAGCACCTGCGACTCGTCGCGTACCCCGCGCTTCCACGGGCTCGCGCCGCGCACCGGGTCCGTCTGCCGGGCCCCGCAGCGATAGCAGGGCATCGCATCCTCCGTCGTCACGAAATCTCGGCGAGTGCCTTTGCGTAGTCGGCCACGTCACGTGCCGTGCCGATCGGGTTCACGATCGACCAGCGGATCACGCCGTCGCCGTCGATGATGAAGGTCCCCCGCTGAGCGAGCCCCTTCGCCTCATCGAACACACCGTACGCCCGCGCGACCTGTCCGTGTGGCCAGAAATCTGACAGCAGTGGGAATGTATAGCCCTCTTGGTCCGCCCATGCACGGTGGGTGAACACGGAGTCCACTGAGACGGTCAGGATGTGCGCGTCCGCCGCGAAGTCCTGCAACGCCGACAGTTCGCTGTTGCAGACGTTGGTGAAGGCCAGCGGATAGAAGACCAGCACGACCCGGCGGCCCCGGAAGCCGGAGAGCTTGACGGGGGTGCCGTGCTGGTCCTGGAGTTCGAAGTCTGGAGCAAGGGCGCCCACCACTGCGTTCACACAGCCATGATGGCAGGCGCTCAGGCTCCCTTAGCGTCGGCCCTTGCTGGGCGTGACGAGTCTGGTCCCCGACCAGTCGGGTGCGGCGGAGATGCTGCTCGTCTGCGAAAGACCCGCGGTAGCGGCATCCTCCCCGATGTCGCTCGGCTCCACGTGGCCGTCGCGCCCGGCCTTGGGAGTCAGCAGCCAGATCTGGCCGCCCTCTGCGAGAGATCGCATGGCATCGCTCAGAGCGTCGAAGAGGTCGCCGTCGCCGTCGCGCCACCACAGCAGCACCACGTCCACGACATCGTCGCTGTCCTCATCGAGCAACTCACTGCCGGTCAGGTTCTCGATGGACGAACGAAGTTCGTCGTCGGTGTCCTCGTCCCAACCGATCTCCTGCACCACCTGACCCGGCTTGAGACCGAGTCGTTCGGCCAGGCCGCGCTCGCCCTGCGCCTGACCCGCGGTCGCGCTCACGTTTATCCCTCCTGCTTGAGTGACCCCGCTTTTGCGGTTTATCGCTTCGGGACAGTCCACACGCTGTGACCCTCAGTCGTCAACGGTCGCCACGGGTACGGCGACAGGACCGTCCGAATCAACCCGACAAAAACGACAGACGAACCCGGCGTTCACGGTTGTCGACGTTCAGGTCAACGATTGATATCGATTGCCAGGTGCCCAGCGCGAGCCGTCCCCCGAGGACGGGCACCGTCGCGTAGGGCGGAATCAGCGCGGGCATGACATGCGATCTGCCGTGGCCGCGCGTGCCGTGCGCGTGCCGCCAGCGGTCGTCGGCGGGCAGCAGGTCGGCCAGGGCGGACAGCAGGTCGTCGTCGCTGCCCGCGCCGAGCTCGATCAGCGCCACGCCGGCCGTGGCGTGCGGGACGAAGACGTGCAAGAGGCCGTCGCCGCCCTGCTCGCGCACGAACTCCGCGCACTGCGGGGTGATGTCGTGCACCGTCTCGCGCGACCCGGTGGTCAGCGAGATGATCTGGGATTCCACAGGGAAATCCTACTGAGGCACAACGACCGCATCAGGTCCGGGAAACACCAGCCCCTCGTGCCCGTCCTCGAATCGTACGATGTACGGTGGCCCGCCGTCGTTGCCGCGGACCTCGATGATCTCGCCTTGCCGGTCCTTTTGGCCAACGGTGTTGCCGTGCAGAAGGAGCCGGTCGCCTACCGTCGCGTTCATACCTCTCACATTGGTACGGCAGGCGCGCTTGGGAAAGAGGGGTATTGCCCACCCCGGAGGGACGAGCCTCAATCCTGACCCAAACGTTACCAATTTCATGATCAACCGCTTTTGATCTATTACCGGGGACCCGTCCATTCCCAGGTCGAACCCCGGTTTACGGCGAAGCCGCCGCCACCGCCCCTCGCCGCACCGGCGGGCGCCGATCGCGGAGCCGCGCCGCCGGGGTCCACCTCCCGCCATATCGGGAAATCTCGTAGGTTTTCTGGTCTTGTTAAATTGCTGGGCCGATGTAACCTAAGTGGCGATTCGTCCTACCATCGGTGGTCTAGGCCACCTCTCAGGGCCCTGCCAGCAGGGATGTCCTGGTTACTCGTCAGTAGAGATGCACTTTCTACGGCAAGCCTCCAGGATGGAAGACGACCCACGACCAGACATCAGACCTCGGAAGGCGAGACCCAGTGGCTTCCGGACGCCAGCGTTTCTCGATCATCAGCGACGGCCTACCCAGCCAGCTGCCTGATGTCGACCCCAGCGAGACCAACGAGTGGCTCGAGTCGCTCGACAACGTCGTGAAGACGGAGGGCCGCACGCGCGCCCGCTACCTGATGCTCCGCATGCTGGAAAGGGCCCGCGAACACCAGGTCGGCGTGCCGGGCCTGCGCAGCACCGACTACATCAACACCATCCCGCCGGAGCGCGAACCCTGGTTCCCCGGCGACGAGCACGTCGAGCGGCGCATCCGCGCGTACATCCGGTGGAACGCCGCGGTCATGGTCTCCCGCGCCAACGCGCGCACCAACGTGGGCGGTCACATCGCCACCTACGCCTCGGCCGCATCGCTGTACGAGGTCGGCTTCAACCACTTCTTCCGCGGCAAGGACCACGGCGAGTCCGGCGACCAGGTCTTCTTCCAGGGTCACGCCGCGCCCGGCATCTACGCCCGCGCCTTCCTGGAGGGCCGCCTCAACGAGGCCCAGCTCGACGCCTTCCGCCAGGAGCTGAGCCACGGCTTCCACGGCCTGCCCTCCTACCCGCACCCGCGCCTCATGCCGGACTTCTGGGAGTTCCCCACGGTCTCCATGGGCCTGGGCCCGATCAGCGCGATCTACCAGGCGCGGTTCAACCGCTACCTGCTCAACCGCCAGCTCAAGGACACCAGCCGCAGCCACGTGTGGGCCTTCCTCGGCGACGGCGAGATGGACGAGCCGGAGTCGCTGGGCGCGATCGGCCTGGCCGCCCGTGAGGAGCTCGACAACCTCACGTTCGTCATCAACTGCAACCTGCAGCGCCTCGACGGCCCGGTCCGCGGCAACGGCAAGATCATCCAGGAGCTGGAGTCGTACTTCCGCGGCGCCGGCTGGAACGTCATCAAGGTCGTCTGGGGCCGTGACTGGGACCCGCTGCTGGCCGCCGACGTCGACGGCGTGCTGGTCAACCAGATGAACACCACGCCCGACGGCCAGTTCCAGACCTACTCCGTCGAGTCCGGCGAGTACATCCGCGAGCACTTCTTCGCCGGCGACCCGCGCCTGCGCAAGATGGTCGAGCACCTCACCGACGACGACATCCGCAAGCTGTCGCGCGGCGGCCACGACTATCGCAAGGTCTACGCGGCCTTCAAGGCGGCCCGCGAGCACGTCGGCCAGCCGACGGTCATCCTGGCCCAGACCATCAAGGGCTGGACCCTGGGCAAGGACTTCGAGGCGCGCAACGCCACGCACCAGATGAAGAAGATGACCAAGGCCGAGCTCAAGGAGTTCCGCGACCGGCTCTACCTGCCGATTCCGGACTCGGCCCTGGAAGGCGACCTGCCGCCGTACTTCCACCCGGGTGAGAACGACCCGGAGATCGAGTACATGAAGGAGCGCCGCGCGGCGCTCGGCGGCGTGCTGCCCAAGCGCGTGGTCCGCGCCAAGGCGCTCAAGCTGCCCGGCGACGAGGTCTACACGCAGTTCTCCAAGGGCTCGGGCAAGCAGCAGGTGGCCACCACGATGGCCTTCGTCCGCCTGCTCAAGGACCTCATCCGGGACAAGGAGATCGGCAAGCGGTTCGTGCCGATCATCCCCGACGAGGCGCGCACGTTCGGCATGGACGCGATGTTCCCGAGCGCCAAGATCTACAACCCGCACGGCCAGACCTACGAGGCCGTCGACCGGGAACTGCTGCTGTCGTACAAGGAGTCCGAGCAGGGCCAGATCCTGCACGAGGGCATCAACGAGGCCGGTTCGATGGCCTCGGCCACGGCGGTCGGCACGTCGTACGCCACGCACGGCGAGCACATGATCCCGATCTACATCTTCTACTCGATGTTCGGCTGGCAGCGCACCGGCGACCAGATGTGGCAGATGGCCGACCAGATGACGCGCGGCTTCCTGCTGGGCGCCACGGCCGGCCGTACCACGCTGAACGGCGAGGGCCTGCAGCACGAGGACGGCCACACGCCGCTCATCGCCTCGACGAACCCCGCGGCCGTCTCCTACGACCCGAGCTGGGCCTACGAGACCGCCTACATCGTCAAGGACGGCCTGCGCCGCATGTACGGCGAGGAGCAGGAGAACATCTTCTACTACCTCACCGTCTACAACGAGCCGTACGTCCAGCCCGCCGAGCCGGCCGGGCTCGACGTCGAGGGGCTGCTCAAGGGCCTGTACAAGTTCGCCGAGGGGCCGCAGGTGCAGGGGCCCAAGGCCAACATCCTGGCCTCGGGCGTGGCCGGGCCGTGGGCCATGGAGGCCCAGCGCCTGCTGGCCGAGGAGTGGGGCGTGTCGGCCGACGTCTGGTCGGCCACCTCCTGGTCGGAGCTGCGCCGCGACGCGCTGGCCGCCGAGGAGCACAACCTGCTCAACCCCGACGCCGAGCAGCGCGCGCCGTACGTGACGCAGAAGCTGTCGGGCGCGCAGGGCCCGTTCGTGGGCGTCAGCGACTACATGAAGGCGGTGCCGGACCAGATCGCGCAGTGGGTGCCGGGCGACTGGAGCTCGCTGGGCACCGACGGGTTCGGCCTGTCCGACACGCGCTCGGCGCTGCGCCGCCACTTCCACGTGGACGCGGCCTCGATCACGCTGGCCGTGCTCACCCGGCTCGTCAAGCGCGGCGAGCTCGACGGTGAGGTGCTGCGCGAGGCGATCGCGCGCTACCACCTGAAGAACGGCGTCACCGAGGCCGGTGGCGCGGAGAGCAACGACGCCGAGTCCATGGGCGTCTGACACGCCGAGTTGGCGCTCCCGGGAAGTTTTTTCCCGGGAGCGCCGTCATATTCGGCCGGTGTCTTCGTGAGGAAGGATGAGGCGGCACGTTCAGGAGGGGTACGTGCCGCCTCGCCCTTGTCGCGTATTGTGGGCACTACCTCCCCCTGAGACTCGAGGGGAAGGTCTGTCTATGCGCCTCGTCCTGGCCGCCGCCGTCACGCTGACCGTGCTGTCCACGTCCTGTGCCGAGGCCACCCAGCAACGCGAGATATCCGCGCCTTCCGCGCCTTCCGGGGCGCCGTCGGCGACGGGGATCACCTGGGGCGCGTGCACGGACATCATGCGGCCCGGCGGCGCGCCGCCCGCCAAGGAGGACGCCAGTCAGCAGTGCGGCAAGCTGGCCGTACCGCTCGACTACGGCAAACCGGACGGCGGGACGATCGACCTGGCGCTCATCCGCGTCCCGGCGACCGACAAGGCCAAACGCATCGGCTCGCTCGTCTTCAACTTCGGCGGGCCCGGCGGCTCGGGCGTCGACGGGCTGGCCCAGGCGGCCAAGTCGTTCGGCACCCTCAACACCCGCTACGACCTGGTCAGCTTCGACCCCAGGGGCGTGGAGCGCAGCTCCGGGGTGCGCTGCGGCGACGGCAAGGAGATGGACGAGTTCACCTCGCTGAACACGCTGCCCGCCAACGAGCGGACCAGCATCGCCCTCGACGAGGCCAACAAGAAGTTCGCGAAGCTGTGCGAGCAGGACTCCGGCAAGGTCCTGCCCTACATCGGCACCGTCAGCGCCGCCCGCGACATGGACCGCATCCGCGCGGCGGTGGGTGACGCGAAGCTCAACTACCTCGGCATGTCGTACGGCACGCATCTCGGCGCCATGTACGCCACCGAGTTCCCCGGCAACGTGGGCCGGATGCTCCTGGACGCGCCGCTGGACCCGACCGTCACCTTCGAGCAGCGCACCCTGGTCCAGACGGCCGGCTTCCAGAAGGCGTACGAGAGCTTCCTGAAGGCGTGCATGCAGGAGGGCTGCGCGCTGGGCGCGAACGTCGAGGCGGCGAACAAGAACGTGGACAAGCTCATGGACCGCCTGGTCGTCAAGCCGCTGAAGGTCGGCAACCGCGATCTCACGCAGGGCCTGGCCTCGACCGGCGTCGCCGCGGCGCTGTACTCGGCGCTGAGCTGGCCGTTCCTGGAGTCCGCCCTGGACCAGGCGATGAGGGAGGGCGAGGGCGCGGCGCTGATGTACCTGGCCGACTCCTACACCGGGCGCTCGCCCGACGGCAAGTACACCACCCAGATGACCAGCTTCCCGGCGATCACCTGCGTGGACACGGCCGAGCGGCCCGACGCGGCGACGCTGAAGAAGACCGAGGAGGCGGCGCTGAAGATCTCGCCGATGTTCGGCAGCGCCGGAGCCGGGTCGTTGTGCTCGGTCTGGCCGGTGCCGGGCAGTGACGAGGCCAGGCACGTGGACGCCACCGGGTCGGCCCCGATCGTGGTGGTGGGGGGCAAGGGCGACCCGGCCACGCCGTACGAGTGGGCGCCGAAGCTGACCGAGCAGCTCAAGACCGCCACGCTCGTGACGTACGAGGGGGAGGGGCACGGCGCCTACCTGTCCGGCAGCAAGTGCGTGAAGGGCATCGTGGACGCGTACCTGCTGGACGGGAAGGTGCCTCAGGCGGGCGCGACCTGCGCGGGCTGAGCGGGGGCGCCCAGGCGGCCTCTGGTGGCGATCACGATGAGGACGGCCAGCGCGCCGGCGCCCAGGACCGGTCCCCAGTTCCACTGGTGGTCCATGCCGGGGAACATCTCGGGCGCCAGCACCGACGAGAGGTTGTTGAACGTCCCGTGCAGCAGCATGATCAGCGGCAGGCTCTGCCGGGCCCGGTTGAACACCCAGGTGAAGATGATGCTCAGCACGACGGCCAGGACGGTGAACAGCACCAGGGACAGGGGCGTCACCGGCCCGGCCCATGCGGTCAGGAACAGCGGCAGGTGCCAGCCCGCCCACAGCACGCCCAGGATGAGGGTGCCGCCCAGGGGGCCGTGGCGCTCCTGGATCCGGGGGAGGGCGAAGTCGCGCCAGCCGGGTTCCTCGGCCAGGCCCGTGGTGAGGAACTGCAGCACGAGCATGACGGCGTAGGTGACCCACACGCCCGGGGGCGGGAGCACCATCCGCGCCCCCGGGAGCACCAGCGTGCCGAGCAGGCACACGGCGGGGAAGCCGACCAGCGCGAAGAGGTACCAGCGCCCGCCGACCCGCCAGGTGAGCAGGCGCCGCCGCCAGGCCCGCAGCCCGGGGCGGCCCTCGGTCACGGCCGTCACCAGGAAGGCGGCGGTCAGGGGACCCAGGTAGGCGCCCGGCAGGACGCCGGTGAGCTGGCCGTCACCGAGTAAGTACGGCACGCGGTAGGCGAACACGCCGATGCCGTCGGCCGACAGGAGGTACGGGAGCCAGGCGATCCAGCTGATCGCGTAGGCCAGCCCGAAGTAGGCGAGAAGCGGATGACGTCGCATGATTCGACGCTAGGAACCCCCGGAGCCCTCCTCCTCGGCCCCAAGAGGGAACCTCACGCCGTCCCGGCTGCGGAGGCGGCGCATCTTTCGATTCCCGGCAAGTGTTTGACCTGCGCAGATTCAAAAAGCCCAGCAGATTGGGAAATATCCGAGATATCTGGGATCGTTGAAGGCTCGGCGGCGGGAGGAGCGCCGCCACGGGCTGCGACCCGCCACAAGAGCGCGTGAGGTCATGATCCGGGGCCCGCCATCGTCGACGCATGAGGTGAGCCTTGGTAGTCCATTCCGTGATGCCGCAGGATGCCGTCTTCCTGTCCGAGAGCGCCGCTCCGCCGGCCCGGACGCTGATCGACCTCCTCCACGAGAGCGCGAGATCCCATCCCGGCGCGGCCGCGATCGACGACGGCACGACCGTCCTCGACTACGCCCGGCTGACCAAGGAGGTCGCCCACCTGGCCGCCCGGCTCGGCGACCTGGGGGTCGGCCCCGGCGAGCGCGTCGGGGTGCGCGCCCCGTCGGGCGGCGCCGACCTGTACGTCGCGATCCTGGCGGTCCTGGCCGCGGGCGCCGCGTACGTCCCGGTGGACGCCGACGACCCCGACGAGCGGGCCGAGCTGGTCTTCGGCGAGGCGGACGCGTCCGTGGTCATCGGCGCGGAGCACGCCCTCACGGTACGGCGGGCCCCCGCGTCCGCGGCCCGGCCACCGCGGCCCGAGGACGACGCCTGGATCATCTTCACCTCCGGCTCCACCGGCAAGCCCAAGGGCGTGGCGGTCAGCCACCGCAGCGCCGCCGCCTTCGTGGACGCCGAGGCCGGGCTGTTCCTGCAGGACAGCCCGATCGGGCCCGGCGACCGGGTGCTGGCCGGGTTGTCGGTGGCCTTCGACGCCTCCTGCGAGGAGATGTGGCTGGCCTGGGCCAACGGCGCCTGTCTGGTCCCGGCGCCGCGGGCGCTGGTGCGCACCGGCATGGACCTGGGGCCCTGGCTGGCCGAGCGCGAGATCACGGTCGTCTCCACGGTGCCCACGCTGGCCGCGCTCTGGCCGGTCGAGACGCTCGACGGCGTGCGGCTGCTGATCTTCGGCGGCGAGGCGTGCCCGCCCGAGCTGGCCGATCGGCTGAGCACCCCGGGCCGGGAGGTCTGGAACACCTACGGCCCCACCGAGGCGACCGTCGTGGCCTGCGCGGCGCCGCTGGTCAAGGGGGAGCCGGTGCGGATCGGGCTGCCGCTGCGCGGCTGGGACCTGGCCGTCGTCGGGCAGGACGGCCGCCCGGTCGCCATGGGCGAGACGGGCGAGCTGGTCATCGGGGGCGTGGGCCTGGCCCGGTACCTCGACGAGAACAAGGACCGGGAGAAGTACGCGCCGCTGGAGTCGCTGGGCTGGGAGCGCGCCTACCGCAGCGGTGACCTGGTGGTCGCCGAGCCGGCCGGGCTGCTGTTCGCCGGCCGCGCCGACGAGCAGGTCAAGCTGGGCGGCCGGCGCATCGAACTGGGCGAGGTGGACGCCGCGCTGCAGGCGCTGCCGGGCGTGACCGGCGCCGCCGCCGCGGTCAAGATCACCGCCTCCGGGCACCAGGTGCTGGTCGGCTACCTCGTGGGCGACGACCTCGACACGGGGCAGGCGCGGGAGCTGCTGCAGGAGACGCTGCCCGCCGCGCTGGTCCCGCGGCTGGCGATCGTGGCCGACCTGCCCACCCGGACCTCCGGGAAGATCGACCGCAACGCGCTGCCCTGGCCGCTGGAGCAGGAGGACGACGAGGAGGCCGGGGAGCTCGACGGCGTCCAGGCGTGGCTGGCCGAGCGCTGGCAGGACGTGCTGGGTGAGCGGGTGAGCGGGCCCGACGCGGACTTCTTCACCGCGGGCGGCGGCAGCCTCGCCGCGGCCAGGCTGGTCTCGATGCTGCGTGAGCGCTATCCGGCCGCGGCGGTGGCCGACCTGTACGAACACCCGACGCTGGCCGCGCTGGCCGACCGGCTCGAGGCGCAGAAGGCGCCCCGGCAGAAGGCTGCGGCGCGGACGGTCGTGCCCATGCCGCGCCGGGCGGCGCTGGCGCAGGCCGCGCTCATGCTGCCGCTGCTGAGCGTGCGCGCGCTGCCGTGGGTGGTGGGTGCGCTGGCGATCGGCAACCTGACGGGCGCGCTCGCGCTGTCGTGGTGGTGGGTGGCGGCGGGCGCGCTGCTGTTCCTGACGCCGTTCGGGCGCCTGGCGCTGGCCGCCGGCACGGCCCGGCTCGTCCTGCGGAAGGTACGGCCCGGCGTTCACCGGCGGGGCGGCGGCACGCATCTGAGGGTGTGGTTCGCCGAGCAGATCGCGGCCGGTCTGGGCGTGGGCGGGCTGGCGTCGGCCCCCTGGATCACCTACTACGCGCGGGCGCTGGGCGCGCAGGTGGGCGAGGACGCCGACCTGCACACGCTGCCGCCGATCACCGGCATGCTCAAGCTCGGCAAAGCCTCCGCGATCGAGCCAGAAGTTGATTTGTCGGGATACTGGGTGGATGGTGATCTCTTCCGGCTGGGCGAGATCAAGATCGGCGCGGGCGCCACGGTCGGCGCCCGGTCGATCGTGCTGCCGGGCACCAGGATCGGGAAGAACGCGCAGATCGCTCCGGGTTCCTCCGTGAGCGGCGTGGTCCCGGCCGGGCAGCGCTGGGCCGGCGCGCCGGCCGTCAGGAAGGGCAAGACGACCCCCGGGGCCCGGCCGCCCAGGTACCGCCGCTGGAGCGTCGTCTACGGCGTGTCGGCGATGGCCTTCAGCCTCATCCCGCTGGCCGCCGCGCTGCCGGGCTACCTCGTCCTGGAGCCCGCGGGCATCGTCGCCGCCACCGTCGTCTCCATGGTCTCCCTGGCGCTGCTGCTGCTCATGGTCGTCCGCCTGCTGTCGATCGGCCTGCGCTCCGGCAGCCACCCGGTGCACAGCCGCATCGCCTGGCAGGCGTGGGCGACCGAGCGCCTCATGGCCATGGCCAGGGTCTGGCTGTTCCCGATGTACGCCAGCGCGCTCACGCCGCTGTGGCTGCGCGCGCTCGGCATGAAGGTCGGCCGCGACGCCGAGCTGTCCACGGTGCTGGCGCTGCCCTCGATGACCGAGGTGGGCGACGGCGCCTTCCTCGCCGACGACACCAAGGTCGCCCCCTACGAACTGTCCGGCGGCTGGATGCGCCTCGACCGGGTGCGCATCGGCAAGCGCGCCTTCGTCGGCAACTCCGGCATGACCGCACCGGGCCGCAAGGTCCCCAAGGACGGCCTGGTCGGCGTGTTGTCCGCGGCGCCCAAGAAGGCCAAGGCGGGCTCGTCCTACCTGGGCATGCCGCCGGTCAAGCTCCGCCGTACCGCCCAGAGCGGGGACGCCAGCCGTACCTATGACCCGCCGCTGCGCTTCAAGGTGGCCCGCGCGCTCGTCGAGGCCCTGCGCCTGATCCCGGCCGTCGCCACGGCCGGGCTGGCGGTGCTCGTGGTCATGGCGCTGATCACCATCGCGCGCGACGCCCACCCGGTCGCCGCCGTGCTGCTCGGCGGCGTCGTGCTGGCCCTCGCCGGATTCACCGCCGCCGCGGTCGCCGTCGCCGCCAAGTGGCTGCTCATGGGCCGCATCCGGCCCGGTGACCGGCCGCTGTGGAGCGCGTTCGTCTGGCGCAACGAGCTGGCCGACAACTTCATCGAGGTGCTGGCCGCCCCCTGGTTCGCCACCCCCTGGCTCGGTACGGCGGCGCTGAACGCCTGGCTGCGTGCCCTGGGCGCCAAGGTCGGGCGCGGCGTCTGGTGCGAGACGTATTGGCTGCCGGAAATCGACCTGGTCACCCTCGGCGACGGCAGTTCGGTCAACCGCGGCTGCGTGCTTCAGACCCACCTGTTCCACGATCGGGTCATGAGCATCGATACTGTCGAACTGGCTGAGGGTTCCACACTCGGCCCGCACGGTGTGGTGCTGCCCGCGGCCTCGGTCGGGAGCAACACCACGATCGGCCCCGCCTCGCTGGTGATGCGCGGCGAGGCGCTGCCCGCGCGGACCCGGTGGTACGGCAACCCGGTCGCCGCGTGGCATCAGGCAGCGTGATCGACGGGAGAGCGGTGCGGTACTTCCCCGACCGGGGCGATGAAGGTTACTCCGTAAGGCACTACGATCTGGCTCTGGACTACCGTCCCGAGCCGAACCGGCTGGCGGGCGTGGCGACGCTGTCCGCGGTCGCCAACGAGCCGCTCGACCAGGTACGCCTGGACCTGGGGACGCCGATGCGCGTGGCCCAGGTGCTGGTCGGCGGGCGCCGGACCAAGTTCACCCACCGGGCGGGCAAGCTGCGCGTGAACCCCGGGCGCTGGCTGCCCGAGGGCGGCGCGTTCACCGTCGAGGTGAGGTACTCCGGCAACCCCCGGCCCGTGCCCAGCCCGTGGGGGCCGCTCGGCTGGGAGCAACTGGAGGACGGCGCGCTGGTGGCCAGCCAGCCGACCGGCGCCTCCTCCTGGTTCCCGTGCAACGACCGGCCCTCGGACAAGGCGACCTACCAGATCGCGATCACGACGGCCGCGCCGTACACGGTGGTGTGCAACGGGCGGCTGGCCTCGATGCGGCGGGCCGGATCGCGCACCACGTGGGTCTACCGCGAGAGCGCGCCGATGGCGTCCTATCTGGCGACCGTGCAGATCGGCCGCTACCAGGTCGGCGAGCTGCCCGGGCAGGTGCCGCAGCGGCTGGCCGCCCCGGCTGCCGGGATGGCCAGGGCGCGGCAGGCGCTGGCCCGGCAGGACCGGATGATGCGGGTCTTCGGTGAATGGTTCGGCCCCTACCCGTTCGACGAGTACGCGGTAGTGGTGACCGAGGACGACCTGGAGATCCCGGTCGAGGCGCAGAGCATGTCGATCTTCGGGCCGAACCAGCTCGCCGAGGAACGCCTGGTGGCGCACGAGCTGGCGCACCAGTGGTTCGGCAACAGCCTCACGCTGGCCTACTGGCGTGACATCTGGCTGCACGAGGGCTTCGCCTGCTACGCCGAATGGCTCTGGTCGGAGGCGTCGGGCGGCGAGCCGGCGGCCGCGCACGCGCGCCGCTGGCACGCCAGGCTGGCCGCCCGCCCGGCCGACTTCGTGCTGGCGGATCCGGGGCCGAAACGCCTGTTCGACGACCGGGTCTACAAGCGCGGCGCGCTCACCCTGCACGCGCTGCGCGAGCGGCTCGGCGAGCCCGCCTTCCGCGCGGTGCTGCACGAGTGGGCCGACGGCTACCGCCACGGCACCGTCACCACCGGCCGCTTCACCGAACTGGCCGCCCGCTACGCCGCCGGGTCGCTGGACGCCTTCTTCATGGCCTGGCTCTACTCGGAACGGCTGCCGCCGCTCTCCTAGCCGAGCAGCGGCATCATGCCGCTCAGTGGACCATCCACACGCCCGGGTCGCCGGGCCGGCCGGACCCGCTCGCGCTGCCGGATCGGGGTGATGTCGCGGGGGTCAGGATCGCACCAGGCGGGCGATGGCGTCGGCCGCCTCCTTCACCTTGAGCTGCGCCTCCTCGCCGCCCTTCTGGGTGGCCTCGGCGACGCAGTGCGCCATGTGCTCCTCCAGGAGCGACAGGGCGAACGACTGCAGCGCGCTCGTGGCCGCCGACACCTGGGTGAGGATGTCGATGCAGTACTTGTCGTCCTCGACCATGCGCTGCAGGCCCCTGGCCTGTCCCTCGATCCGGCGCAGGCGGCGCAGGTGCTCCTGCTTGTTGTCGGTGTAACCGTTCACGTGATCCCCGTCCTCTCCATCTGTCCTGGAGCAACACCATACCCCCCTACCGTATTCCACGGGATACTTTCATGCGCTAACTTGAACATCAGTGTTCGACTTATGGAGGTGACCGTTCATGGGACGCTGGCGCGTCTTGGGACTGCTCGGACTGGCCCAGTTCATGCTGATCGTGGACATCACGGTGGTGCAGGTGGCGCTGCCGGACATCGGAACGGACCTGGGGCTCGGCCGGGAGGCGCTGACCTGGGTGGTGACGGCCTACACGCTGCTGTTCGGCGGCCTGATGGTGCTCGGCGGGCGGCTGGCCGACCTGTTCGGGGCGCGGCGGACCCTGCTGGCCGGGCTGGGGGTGTTCACGCCGGCCTCGCTGCTGTGCGGGCTGGCATGGGACGGCGCCGCGCTGATCGCCGGGCGCGGGCTGCAGGGGATCGGGGCGGCGCTGATGTCACCGTCCGCGCTGGCCGTGATCAGCGCTGCGTATCACGGGCAGGATCGCAACCGGGCGCTCGGGATCTGGGGCGCCATCGGCGGCTCCGGCGCCGCGGTCGGCGTGCTGGCCGGCGGGTTGCTGACCGCGGGACCCGGATGGAGCTGGGTGTTCTTCGTCAACGTGCCGATCGGGCTGGCCGTGCTGCTGGCGCTGCCCCGGCTCGTCGGGCCGGGCGCGGCCAGGGGCCGGGGCGGCGTGGACGTGCCGGGGGCGGCCCTGGTCACGCTGGCCACGGGGCTGCTGGTGTTCGGGCTGGTCACGGCGGGGGAGTCGGGCTGGGGCGGATTCGGCACGCTCGTGGCGCTCGGCGGGGCGGCCCTGGCGTATGCGGCGTTCGCGCTGGTCCAGCGGAGCGTGCGCGCGCCGCTGATGCGGGCGAGCACGATGGCCAGGCGGCCGGTCGTCTCCGGCACCTTCCTCATGCTCGTCGCGACCGGGCTGCTGCTCGGCCTCTTCTTCCTCGGCTCGCTCTACCTGCAGCGGGTGCTCGGCTACGACGCGCTGGTCACCGGGCTGCTGTTCCTGCCGGTGGCCGTCGCGATCACCGTGGGCGCGCAGCTGGGCGGGCATCTCGTCGGGCGGATCGGCGGGCGGCCGGTCGCGGTGGGGGCGTTCCTGCTCACCGCCGCCGGCGCGGCGCTCATGACCCGGATCTCGCCGGAGGCGAGCGTGTGGACCACGTTGCTGCCCGGCTTCACGCTGGCCGCCTTCGGGATCGGGCCGGCGTTCGTCACCGCGACCACCACCACGATGGCCAACGTCCCGTCCGCGGAGGCGGGGGTGGCCTCGGGGGTGCTCAACACCTTCCACGAGCTGGGCGGCTCGATCGGGGTGGCGGTGGTCTCCACGCTGGCCGCGGCGAGCCTGGCGCCGGGGGCGGCGGACGTCTCCGGGTTCACCCGGGCGCTGCTGCTATGCGCGATAGTAGCCCTGGTCGCGGCCGGGGTGTCGGCCGCCCTGGTGCCCGCCGGGAAGCCCTCCGGTGTGGCCGTGGGACACGGGCACGGACACTGATCGCGGTCGCGGCATTCTCCGTTATTCCCTCGATCTAGACGGAAGTTCTATTTTATAGTGTGATTTTCAACCGGTTGGGGGCCCCGTCATCACGTGAACCGAGAGGGTTGAACTGTGAGCACGGTGCAAGAACGGGGGATCCGCGGCTCCGCAGAGGTCTCCCTCCTCGCGGGCGAGCACGCCCTGCACCACGAGGGGGATCTGCAGACCGCACGCGGCCACTTCGAGGCCGCCTACCACCAGGCCGAGCGTGCCGGAGACGGGCCGGCGCTGGCCAGAGCGGCACTCGGCCTGGGCGGAGTCTGGGTGCACGAACACCGCACCGCGGCCGAGGCGCACAGCATCCGGTGCCGCCAGCGGCTCGGGCTGTCCATGATCGATCCGCGCTCGCCGCTGGCGCTGCGGCTGCGCGCGCGGCTCAGCGGGGAGGAGGACTACCGCACCGGCCGGCACGCCACCATCCTGGGCATGCTCACGCAGGCCCGGCACTCAGGCGACCCGGTCGTGCAGGCCGAGACGCTCAGCCTGGCCCACCACTGCGTCCTCGGGCCGGAGCATGGCAGGCTCCGGCGCGAGCTGGCGGAGGACCTCATCGGCCAGGCGGGCCGGACCGGGCGGCGCGGCGACCTGATGATGGGCCTGATGTGGCGCACGGTCGACATGTTCCTGGCCGGGCACCCGCACGCCGAGCGCTCCCTCGACGAGCTGCGCGCCCTGCTGGACGAGGCCGACCACCTGGCCGTCGGCTTCATCGTCAGCGCCGTCGACGTCATGCTCGCCATCCGGGCCGGCCGGTTCGCCCACGCCGAGCACCTGGCCGCCGTCAGCGGCGAACGCGGCGCCCGGGCCGGCGACGTCGACGCCTTCGGCTGGCCCAGCGGCCAGGTGACGATCATCCGCTGGTACCAGGGCCGCCTGCCCGAGCTGCTGCCCGGCCTGGCCGAGCTGGTCAACTCGCCCGTGCTCGGGGTCCTGGACTACTCCTACCTCGCCGCCACCGCCACGGCCGCCGCGGCGGCGGGCGAGCGCCGCCTGGCGCTCAACATGCTCGCCCGCCTGCGGGGCCAGGACCTGTCCGCCCTGCCCAGCTCCAGCGTCTGGCTCACCACCCTGTACGGCGTCGCCGAAGCCGCCCACCTGCTCGGCGACACCGACCTGTCGGCCGGGGCCTACACGCTGCTGCGCCCCTACGCGCACCTGCCGGTGATCACCAGTCTGGGCGTGGCGTGCCTGGGCTCGGCCCACCACCCGCTCGGCGTCGCCAGCCTGACCACCGGCGATCTCGACCGGGCCATCACGCACTTCCGGGAGGCGGTCCGCGCCAACCTCGCGCTCGGCCACTGGCCCGCGGTCGCGCTCTCGCGCTGGCGGCTGGGCCAGGCGCTCGCCCTGCATGGCGAACCGGCCGACCGGGAGCTGGAGCTGGCCGCGCAGGAAGCCGCCGAACTGGGCATGGAACTGCCCGCCCCGGCAGGCGGGGCGGCCCGCCGTACCGGGAAGGTGGGGTGCGCGCGGCACGGGCAGCGGTGGCGGCTCACCTTCGGCACGCGCAGCGTGCTCGTGGACCACAGCGTCGGCATGGGGCACCTGGCCACGCTGCTGGACAATCCCGGGCGCGAGGTGCGGGCCGGTGACCTGGTGGCCGGGCCGGTCGCGGCCGAGCCCGGCGCGGCCCAGCCGGTGCTGGACGAGGAGGCCAAGCGGGCCTACCAGCAGCGGCTGACCCAGTTGCGGGACGACATCGACGAGCTGGAGTCCCTCAACGACCTCGAGCGCGCCACGACGCTGCGGGCCGAGCACGACTGGCTGGTCACCGAGCTCGCGGCGGCGGCCGGGCTGGCCGGGCGCACCCGCGCGTTCACCGGGCCGGAGGAGCGGGCCAGGATCTCGGTGGGAAAGGCGATCCGGCGCGCGATCGCCCGCATCACCGCGGCGGACCCGGTCATCGGCGCCGAACTGCGTGCCACCGTGCAGACCGGGCAACGGTGCGTCTACCGGCCCAGGTGAGCGCTCACTCGCAGGTGAGCTTGGGTTCCGGCTGGTAGACGGTGGTGAACTTCTGCTTGCGCACGACCTTGCCGTCTTTTCCTGAGCCGGCTTTCTTGAAGATGCGCCAGACGTCGATGGTGAACCCCTCGACCCCGCTCATCGGCTGGCACTTGGGGCCCGACTCGCTCAGCGACGGGAAGCTCTTGACGTTGTAGCGGCCGGAGCTCTCCGAGGTCACCTCGTAGCGTTTGGTGCTCCAGAACTGCACGGTGATCGAGGTCGAGGTGAAGGAGGTCTTGATCAGCACGCCGTACTTGGAGTCGTTCTTCCACCGGAAGTCCGGCTGCGGGAAGGAGACCGTGGACTCGCGGCCGGCCGGATAGCGGGAGATGTAGTACATGTGCGGCATGTGCTGGACGTCCTCGAAGCCGCCGAAGAAGACCGCGTTGAACATCGTGGTGGCGAACTGCGAGACGCCGCCGCCGACGTCGTTGACGAAGCGGCCGTTGAGGATCATCGGTGCCTCGACGAAGCCGCGGGCGGTGTCCCGCTTGCCGACGATGCCGTTGAGCGAGAACGTCTCCCCGGGCTTCACCACGTAGCCGTCGATGATCCCGGCGATCGTGTGGATGTTGGTCACCCGGGGCGCGCAGCACGTGTGCTGGGTGGTGTAGGAGGAGACCTTCTCCTTGATGCCGAGCCGGCCCGCGGCCTCGGTCGTCAGGCGGGCCTGCGTCACCTTCACCGGCGCCTTGGCCGTGCGCTCACCGGCGGCCACGGCCGCGGCCACCGCCTGGCCGAGGGCCTTCACGTCGATGCCCTTGCCGTCGCGGGCCGGGACGACCTTCGGCTTGCCCGACACGATCTTGAACGTGGCGTCGCGCGGGAGCTGACTCTCCGCCACCAGCTTCTTCTCCAGGCCGACCACCACCTGCCCGGCGTCGAAGACCGGCTTCAGCTTGCCGTCGTCGCCGGTGAAGCGCAGGCCGGCGGCCAGTTCGGCGCGGGTGATCGCCGCCTCCTTGGCGCCGGAGGTCACGGTGAGGTCCGCGGCGACCGCGGTGCGCGCCGTGGTCGTGGCCAGCTCGCGCACGTCCTCGGCCGGCACCGTGGGCGGCAGGCTCTTCGTGGTCAGCTCGAGCGGGCCGCCCTCCTTCAGGAACGCCTGCCGTACGGCTTGCGCCGCCCCCGCGCGGTCCAGGGCCAGGCCCTTCTTCGGCGGACTCGTGCGCGGCTCCAGGCCCTGGTAGGAGACCACGCCCTCGCGCGGAGCGCGGTCCACGGACTTGGCCAGCTTGGCGATGCGGCCGGTCAGGGCTTGCTCGTCGACCTTGACCACCGGCTCCAGCACCCGGCTGCCGAACAGCGAGCGGAAGACCCCGGCCGGGGTCGAGGCGCCGTCCATCGCGGCCGCGACGGTGGCCGCCGCGTCCACGGACAGGCCCAGTTCCTCCGGCTTCAGCCGCGTCTTCTTGCCCGCGGCGCGCACCTCGATCGGGCGCGCGGCGTGCGGCCCCAGCTCGGCCTCCAGCCGCGAGCGCGCCTGGTCGGGGGAGAGCCCGCCGATGTCCACGCCCGCGACCTTGGTGTCCGGGGGCACGTCACCCGCGAGGGCGATCGCCGGTACGGCATAGGCCAGCACGGCCAGGCCGAGCACGGCGGTCACGATCACGATGGCGAGACGGGGTGTCGACATTTTCGGCATTCAGGTCTCTCCGGGGCATTAGGTATTCGCCGGTCTGAAGAGTACGTTGAATGACGCACCGCCGTCGCCAGACTCGTGCACCACACCTGCCTCAGTGACCGCCGGCAGGCGTCCGTCGTCCACGGCGGTGAAGGCGGGGTTGGCGGCTGCGGGACAAGTTCGGCGCATGCCAGGGATTCTACTAGGAAGCGTCGTAGATGGTCTGCCGGGGCGCACCCGCGGCCACGCCGCGCTTGAGCTTGATCAGGTCCTTGGGGGAGTTCACGGCCACCGCGCCCACGAGGACGCCGTCCCTGGAGAAGGCCACCGCGAACCGGTCCTCCTCCGGGGCGCCGGTCACCACGTCGGCCCGGTCGCCCAGGTGCGGCAGGCCCGCGGTCTGGACGCGGCTGCCGTGCACGCTGGTGGCGAAGCTGGGCACGTCCGCGAAGCCCTGAGCCTCGCGGGGGCCGGCCAGGAGGTTCCTGGCCGCCGCCGCGCCCTGCTCGTTGGCGTTGGACCAGTGCTCGATGCGGACCAGCGCGCCGCCGTACAGGGAGTGAGGCCAGCGCGCCACGTCGCCCGCGGCCACGATCTCCGCCGACCCCCGGGCGAACAGCCGCTCGTCCGCCAGCACGCCGTCGCCCACCTCCAGGCCGCTGCCGTCCAGCCACTCGGTGTTGGGTAGCACGCCCATCCCGGCCACGACCAGGTCCGCCGGGAGGGAGCGCCCGTCGTCCAGGTGGACCCGCCCTTCGTGCACCGCCCGCACGCGCACGCCCGAGATCAGCTCGACCCCGCTGCGCTCGTGCAGCCCGGCCAGCCACCGGGCGGCCGCGTCGCCGAGGCCGGCGTGCATGGGGTAGCGTCCGGCGTCGATCAGGGTCACCTTGAGGCCCAGCTCGCGGGCGGTGGAGGCGACCTCGCCGCCGATGAACCCGCCGCCGATGATCACGACGTGCTCGTGGCCGCGGGCCAGTTCCGCGCGCAGCGCGAGGGCCTCCTCCAGCGTGCGCAGGGTGTGGGCGCCGCCCTCGGGGCGGCGGGGGCGGGCGCCGGTGGCGATGACCAGGCCGTCGTAGCCGACCTCGGTCGCGTCGTCCAGCGTGAGCGTCCTGGTGGCCGGGTTCAGGCGGACGGCGTTGCGGCCGCGCAGCCAGCCGTCGCCGAGCTCCTCCGCGCCGGGCAGGAGGATGTCGTCGTCGCCGCGCAGGACGCTCTTGGACAGCGGCGGGCGGTTGTAGGGGAGGTGGGTCTCGGCGCCCACCAGGGTGATCTCGCCGTCGAAGCCCTCGCGGCGCAGGGTCTGGACGGCACGGAGCCCGGCGAGCGAGGCGCCCACGACAGTGATCTTGTTCAGGGTTCGCATGGCAGTGACCATACCCATAGGGGGTATGGGTTGCGCAAGCCATGCCGGACCTGTATACCTGTTGGGGGTATTGAGAGAAGGGAAGCACGACGAGATGAGCACGACGACGTTCGCGGTGACCGGGATGACCTGCAACGGCTGCGCCAACAAGGTGAAGGGTGAGATCGGCAAGGTTGCCGGGGTCTCACAGGTTGACGTGGAACTGGCCACCGGGCGGGTGACCGTGACCGCGGAGGGTGTGGCCGACACGCAGATCATCGACGTCGTGGAAGAGGTGGGATACGAGGCCGTCGTGGTCTGAGAACGGGGACTTTCTTGGCCTGAGGGGCCGGGTGGCTTTGCCTGCCCGGCCCCTTCGCATTGCTACTATCTTCGATAGTTATCGGGTTGGGGGTGAGCGGGATGCGGCGGTTCGGCAGATGGCTGATGCTCTTCCTGCTCGTCCTCGGGGTGTCCGGGATGCACACGCTCGGGCACAGCGCCCACGCCTCCGGCTCCGCCCACGGGGCTCCGGCCGCGACGGACTTACCGGAACTGGATCCCGGTGACGTCTGCGTCGCCGTACTGACCTCGACGGTCCTTCCGGCGCCGCCCGTCCTCGGGTGGGCGGCCGTGGCGCTTCCGCCGCGCTGGACCACCGGGGGCGTACGGCGGGCCCACGGCGTGGCCCGGGCGCCGCCCCGGCTGAGCGAACTCTCCGTGATGCGCATATAGGCCGGCCGGTTCGGTCACGCCTTCACATCACGACTTATGGGAGTTCAACCATGTTCACCAGCCGTATCGCCCTCACGGGGGTGGCCGCGCTCGCCTTCCTGACCGCCTGCGGAAGCGGGGAATCGGGTGCAGGTCACGACATGTCCGCCATGTCGAGCACGGCGCCCAGCGCCGCGCCGAGCACCCCGGCGTCGTCCGCCGCCGCGTTCAACGACGCGGACGTCATGTTCGCGCAGATGATGATCCCGCACCACCGCCAGGCCGTCGAGATGGCCGACCTGGCCGAGACCCGGGCCGCGGACAAGGAGATCAAGGAACTGGCCGCCAAGATCAAGGGCGCCCAGGACCCGGAGATCCAGACCATGGAGGGCTGGCTCAAGGAGTGGGGCAAGCCCATGCCCACCGGCGGCATGGACCACAGCATGCCCGGGATCATGTCGGAGGAGGACATGAAGAAGCTGGCGGCGGCCAAGGGCACGGCCTTCGACCGCATGTTCGCCGAGCTCATGATCGCCCACCACAACGGCGCCATCGAGATGGCACGCACCGAGCTGGAGCAGGGATCCGACCCGAGGGCCAAGGCCCTGGCCAAGGCCATCGAGTCGGCTCAGCAGGCGGAGGTCGCCCAGATGCGCAAGCTGCTGGAGCGCCTCTGACGCCTCACACCCTCTCGTAGACCGCCACGTTGAAGAAACGGCCCTCGTGGTCCCCGTCCGTGTTCGACACCGACGTGAAGCCCTTGTGGCCGTCGAACTGGGTGTGCAGCAGGCGCGCCTGCGGGCGGGAATGCGTGAGGATCAGGTGGCCGCCCGGCTCGAGGAGACCGCGCAGCCGGTCGGCCACCACGGACATGTTGCCCAGGTAGTAGAGCACTTCGCCCACGAAGATCAGGTCGTACGGCCCGCCGGCGTCGCCGGTCATGAAGTCCATGCGGATGAACCGGGCGCCCGAGCCGGTGCGCGCCGCCTGCTCGCGCGCCCGGCGCAGCGCGCGGGCGGAGATGTCGGCGCCCACGGTCGCGGCCTCCGGGAAGGCGTTCGCCGCCAGCAACGTGAACGCGCCTTCGCTGCAGCCCATGTCGAGGATGGCCCGGTATTCCGTTCCGGGCACCTGCTCCAGGGTCGCCGCGTATTTCGCGCGCTCGTAGGGATCCACCGTGACACTCCACGGATCGGGCCGCAGGTGCCACAAATCAAAGTAACTGCGCAGTACGCGGCGCTGAATGCGCGGACCGGCCATGGAAATGGCTCCGAAAAGGAGCTGATGGAGCCGGTTGGGGCGCTCCTCGGCGTCGGCCATAATCCTCCGCTTTCCCTGCGTGGCTGAGTTTTGCACTCCAACCTATGTCGCGGGTTCCGTGAACGCGGGGGGAAATATCGGTTACGGCATGCGCGGGCTGATCCGGCCCTGGTCGACCAGGGCCAAATAGACGGCGAACGCGCCCACCGCCCACATTTCCGCATGGGCGGTGGTCAAGAGGATTTCGGCGCCGTCACGGGAGATGAGTTCATATCGGCCGAACGGCCGCCGGCGCCATGCGACGAGGACGTTCTCGTAGACGAGCACGTCCAGCATCGCAGCCAGGCTCTCGCGGTCCGGAGGCGGCACGGGGCAGGTCTCCTTGCTCCCTCGCCCTGGCCTCCATTCTGCGACCTCGAAGCGGGATTACCTAGTCGTGGTTTACTGCGGCGCGGACTCGGCGCGCTCGTGCTCGCGGTCGGCCTTCTCCCGCTTGAGGACGGCACGGACCCCGAACAGGAAGGCCGCGGCCACGACGGCGGGCGGGACGAGGGCGGCGACGACTTCATACATGGACGCCAGTTTACGACCCGGAACCTGCGGTCCCTCTCGCGGTGTACAAGCTGCGGAGGTGTTGACATGAAAAGACTGCTGTTCGTGCTCTCCGCCACGCTGGTCCTGGCGGTGGGCCGGCTCGCGGCCCCGGCCGGTGCCGGCGGATGGGCGGCGACCTACCTGGACCCGCTGCCCGCGCAGTTCCGGCCCGGCGTCACCTACACCGTGGGCTTCTGGGTGCTCCAGCACGGCACCCACCCGTTCGAGGGCGACCTCGGCACGACCGGGCTGCGGCTGAGCGGCCCGGCGGGCAAGGCGCTGACCTTCGACGGCACGGCGCTGCCGGAGCCCGGGCACTACGTGACCTCGATCGTCGTGCCGGAGGGCACCTGGAAGGTCGAGGGCGTCCAGGGCTTCTTCAAGGAGCACGACGTCGGGACGCTGACCGTCCCCGGCGCGCTGAAGGTCAACCCGCCGCCCAAGGACCTGAGGGGCGACGGCAAGGACTACTGGGGCGCGATCCGGCCGCCGGGATTCCCGCCGGGCAAGGGCGGGCCGGTCCAGGATCCGGCCACGGCCGCCGCTCAGGCCGGCGGCGCCGCGGCGACGGAGAGCGCCGCTCCGGGGGCGGCTGGTTCGGCGGGCGGGGCGGGGCCGGCTTCCTGGGCGGGTCCGGGGGCGGGCCTGCCCGCCTATACGCTGCTGCCGGCGGGCCTCGGCGGGGCGGTGCTCGCCCTGCTGGTGGTACGGCTGGCGCGCCGCCACCCGAGGCACGAATCCACCGGACCTGACAAGACGGACATCATTCCCACTTCCGGCTGACCAAAAATTACCCCCCACGGGTACTTGACGGAAATGCCGGGTGGGGGGACTGTGGACCTCAGGTACCCCCCATACGGTGTCTGAGGTGGAAAGATGCACATCCTTTCCCGAACGATCCCCGTCTCCGTGCTCGTGCTCGTGGCCCTCGCCGGATGCGGCGGGGGCCAGGGCGAAAAGGACCTTTTGCAGCGCGTTAAATCCGCCGGAGTGCTCCGCGTCGCCCAGACCCAGGCCAACCCGCCGTGGAACTTCCTCGAGGCCGGCAAGCCCGCCGGCTACGACGTGGACGTCGCCAACGAACTGGCCAAGCGCCTCGGCATCGGCAAGGTCGAGTTCGTCCCGTCCAACTTCCAGAACTTCATCCCGGGCATCAAGGCCAGCCGCTTCGACGCGGTCGTCTCCGGGCAGACGATCACCGAGGAACGCGGGAAGCAGGTCGACTTCTCCCGCCCCTACCAGGTCAACGGCATCTCCATCTTCGTCTCCGGCACCTCGGCCGTGACCGGCGTGGCCGACCTCAGGGGCAAGAAGGTCGCCGTGACGGCGGGCACCACCCAGGCCGCGTTCGCCGAGAAGTCGATTCCGGACGCCGACGTCAAGACCTACGAGAACGCCACGCTCGGCCTCACCGAGGTCGGCCGCGGCCGCGCCGACGCCGCGCTGGTCTCCCGCTTCCAGGGCGCCTTCCTGGCCGAGAAGAACGGCCTGGCCGTCAAGCCGGCCGGTCCGCTGCTGGAGTCCGAGGTCAACGGCATCTCCTTCGCCAAGGGCTCGGACGGCTTCAAGCGGGCCGTGGACCAGGCGCTCGCCGACATGATCACCGACGGGACGCTCTCGGCGATCTCCCGCAAGTGGCTGGGCGGCCTGGACATGGCGGCCGAACTGGGGAGACTGTAATGGATCTCCTCGTCGACTCCTTCCCGGAACTGCTCGCCGGGCTGGCCGTCACGCTGGTGCTCGGGGTGATCTCGTTCGTGCTCGGCAGCGTGCTCGGGGGGCTGATCACGCTGGCCCGCATCTCCGGGGTCAAGGTGCTCAAGGCGGCGGCCGCCGCCTACGTCTCCGTCTTCCGCGGCACCCCGCTGCTCATCCAGATCATGATCATCTACTATGGCCTGCCGCAGATAGGGCTGGAGATTCCGCCGATCCCGTCGGCGATCATCGCCTTCACCCTCTTCAGCGCCGCCTACCTGAGCGAGAACTTCCGCGCCGGGGTGCTCGGCGTCGACCGCGGGCAGTGGGAGGCGGCGGCCTCGATGGCCATGCCGTACGGGAAGACGCTGCGGCGGATCATCTTCCCGCAGGCCATCAGGATCGCCACGCCCGCCGTCGGCGGCCGGTTCGTGGCGCTGATGAAGGACACCTCGCTCGCCTCCGCGGTGACCGTGGTGGAGCTGACCCGGGTGGCCGAGGGAATCGGCACCTCGACCTTCAGGTACATGGACGCGCTGCTGATCGTCGGGCTGCTCTACTGGCTGGTCAACACCGGCCTGCAGGTCGGCCAGCAGGCGCTGGAGCGGCGGCTGGGAAGGGCGTATTCATGACTGTCGTGCGGGTGCGCGAGCTGCGCAAGAGCTTCGGCGCCCTGCGGGTGCTGGACGGCGTCGATCTGGACGTGGCGCGCGGGGAGGTGGTCGTGGTCATGGGGCCGTCCGGGTCGGGCAAGACCACGCTGATCCGCTGCCTCAACCTCCTGGAGCAGCCCGAGTCGGGGACCGTCGAGGTGTGCGGGACCCGGGTCGACTGCGCCGCCATGCCGCGCCGGAGGACGGTGCGCGAGTTGCGGGGCCGTACGGCGATGGTCTTTCAGCAGTTCAACCTGTTCCCGCACCTGACGGCCCTGCAGAACGTGATGGAGGGACCGGTCTCGGTGCGCCGCGTGCCGCGTGAGCGGGCGGCGCGGGCGGGCTGCGCGCTGCTGGAACGCGTCGGGCTGGGGGACAAGTGCGACTGTTACCCGGCCAAGCTGTCCGGCGGGCAGAAGCAGCGGGTGGCGATCGCCCGCGCGCTGGCCATGGAACCCGAGGTCATCTTCTTCGACGAGCCCACCTCGGCGCTCGACCCGGAGCTGCACGCGGAGGTGCTGCAGGTGATGCGGGAACTGGCCGCCGAGGGCATGACGATGGTGGTGGTGACGCACGAGACCGCCTTCGCCCGGGAGGCGGCCGACCGCGTCGTCTTCGTGGACGGCGGCCGGGTGATCGAGCAGGGGCCGCCGGAGAGCTTCTTCGGCGCGCCCGGGCATCCGCGCGTGCGGGCGTTCCTGCGCGTGGTGGGCATGTGAGCGGCGGGCCGGTGGCGCTTCTTTCTACTATGATGCATAGTAATCAGGGTGGAAGAGGTCGTGGCCGTCACCTACTGGTTCGAGCCCGCCCCGGAGCCGCCCGTGCAGTCCGCGACCCTGCGGCTGACCGGGCGGCGCCTGGGCGTGCACGGCGCTCCCGGGGAGCGTGATCGGTTCATCCGGGAGGTCCGGGTCGAGGACGTGCCCGCCGGAGGCGGACCGGTCTCCGTCACCGCCACCGTCGATCAGGTCAATCCCGGCGTCTGGCACGTCGGCGCGCGGATGGTCCGCCTGGACGGGCCGTCCGGGCCGCTGCCGGTGCGGCTGGTGCATCCCGCCGCCTGGTCGTGGCGGCGCCGGCGGCTGCTGACCGGAGACCGGCGGCCGGTCAGGACCCGGCCCCCCGGGCAGGTCCGCCCGCCCGGCGTCGTCCCCCGCGGCCGGCGCGTCCTGCTGTCGGCCGGGTTCGCGGCCGGCCTCGCGCTCACCGCCGCGCTGCTGCCCGGCCTGCGCGGGGAGCCCGCCGGCGCGTATCTCGACGCCGCCGCCCCCGGCCTGCTGTACGGCGTGGCGGCCGGGCGGCTGGGATGCCTCTTGGGCGGGTGCTGCGCGGGGCGGCCCACCGGGTCCCGGTTCGGCGTGTGGGCCTCAGACCGCACGGTCGGGGTCCGGCGGTATCCGGCGCAGCTGCTCGAATCCCTGCTGGCCCTGGTCGCCGCCTCGCTGGCGCTGGCCGTCCTGGTGGTGGCCGGGCCGTACCACGGGGTGATCTTCGCCGCCGCGCTCGGGCTCTACACCACCGGACGGCAGGCCGCGCTCGCGCTGCGGGCCGATCGGCGGCCCGCCCGGCTGGCCGGTTCGGCGGTGGCCGGGCTGGCCGTGGGGCTGGCCGGGATCTACGCCTGTGCGGTCACGGGCGCTTGAAGCCGATGTGCACGTGGTCCTCGTGGACGGTGTCCGTGAACGCCCCCGCGAAGGACCACGGGCCGCCCACCTCGTCCGAGCCCTGGCTGATCGCGCGCTCCATGAGCTTCCTGACCGGATCGCCGCCCTTCACCGCGGCCGGCGCGGCCACCCGGCGGCCGTCCACGGCCCAGATGTCCACCGCGCGGCCCCTGGTGTGATTGCTGGTGGACGCCCGGCCGAACACCTTCTCCGGATGGCCGGAGACCAGGACCGTCACCGCGATCCGGTGCTCGCGGGACAGGCGCAGCAGCATGCGGAGGATCCGGTCGTCCACCCGGCCGGCCCGGATGTCCCAGCGGGCGCTGTCCGGGAGCGTGATCCTCGTGGCGGCCAGGACCTTTCTCGCCAGGAGGCTCTCCGCCGCCCCGGCCGGGGCGCGGCCGCCGAGGGAGGCCAGGGCGGTGACCTGCCAGCGCCTGCCCTGCTTCTTCAGGCGCAGGTCCAGGGTGCGGGTTCTGGTCAGCGCGCCGCCTTCGCCGGTGACGGAGAGACGGACCACCGCCATGATCGAGGCCCGGGTGGCGGTCAGGCCGCCCAGCTGCGGGTAGACGACCTGGATGCGGCCCCGGGCGGTGTCGTCCAGCAGGGGCGCGGCGTCGGCCAGCGGTGCTGCCGGGAGGCCGCGGGCGGTCAGGCGGGCCGCGTCGCCGGCCTGGCCGGGTTCGTAGGTGAACAGCGTCTCCAGGAACGTGGTCGCGGCGCGTTTGACCGGGCGGGCGGGCTCGTCGGCGGGCACGTCGTAGGGGACGGGTTTCATCGTGGGGTCCGTGCCTGGTCGTCGGGGCGTGCGGCTGCCGGGTTCGGCGGCGCTTGGGGCCGATCGCCGGGGGGATGTTGCGGTGTCCTGGGTGGCGGTTGAGGAGGGGGCCGCGGCGGGCGGGGCGCAGGCGGTCAGCGTCAGGGCCAGGGCCAGTGCTCCGCCGGCCGCCGGGATGGTCACAGGTCCAGGGCGAACGGCAGCCACGTCTTGCCTTCCGCGTCGGTGATCGGCTCCTGCGGTTTCCAGCCCAGGTTGGCGTAGAAGCGGTGGGCGGCCACGTTGCCGGCCTCGGTCTGCAGGCTCAGCCGTTCCACCCCGTGCACCCGGGCGATCTCCACGAACCCGGCCACCAGGGCGCTGCCCACCTTGGACCGGCGCAGCCCACGCTGGACCGCCACGTGGTTGAGGACGCCGGCGCGGCCGGCCGTACCCTCGGGGGCGGGGTGGCGGAAGCCGCGGGCGTAGCGCTGCGCGCGGGTGCGGACGAACCTGGCCGTCAGGTCCGGGCGGCGCAGCAGGGACGCGGCGCCCGCGCGGGCCAGCCGCCAGCGTTCCAGGTGGACGACGTGGCGGCGGTGGACGCGGGCGTCGGTGCAGCCCACCAGGAAGCCCGCCGGTTCGCCGCCGAGCTCGGCGATGAGGGCGACCGCGGCGGGGCTGGTCAGGTACGTGCGGTAGTAGCGGTTCAGGAAGCGCCGGCCCAGTTCCACGAAGAAGCCCTGGGCCAGGTCCGCCTGATGCATGTGGACGACGGTTGGCACGTCGCGCAGTTCCATGACGCGCAGCGCTGGTTGCGACATGGCCCACACGCTAGCTTAACTACGATGATTCATAGTAGATAGTGCTGGGTTAGATGTCCGGAAAATCTGACTAAGGGATGGTTGGCTGGGCTCGATCGGGGCACTACGGGCCTTAGTAGCTTGGGAGGGGGACGGGAATGCTGGGAGTGGTCGTCCTGCTCGCCGCCGGGATCGCGGGCGTCTACGGGGTCTCGCTCGTCCTCGCGCCGCGTGCCGTGCTGCGGGCCGGGCCGTACCTCTCCGGACGGCGGCCGTCCGAGCATGCGCTGTCCCGCTTCCACGTGCGGTGGTACGCCGTCACGCTCATCTTCCTCGCCTTCGACATGGAGATGGTCTTCATGTACCCGTGGGCGCTGGTCGTGGCCGAGGTGGGGGCGGTCGCGGTGGTGGAGATGTTCGTCTTTCTGGGGCTGCTCATGGTCGGGGTCGTCTACGCCTGGCGGGAGGGGGCGTTGCGGTGGGTCTGAGGGGGTGGCTGCTGCGGCGGGCCGCCTTCCGGCCGCCGTTGCTGGTGGTCGCCGGGCCGTACGGCACGCGGGTGCGGTTGCTGGTGGAGGCCGCCGGGTGGCCGATGGCGCGCTCTCCCGCGTCGGCCGGGGTGCTGGTCACGTGCGGGGCCGATGGAGCGCCGGCCGAGGCGGCCGGGGTGGTCTGGGCGGACATGGCCGGGCCTCGGGCGCGGGTGGTGCTGGGGTGTGACGCCACCGGGGCGCAGGTGCGGGTGGCGCTGGAGGGGGCTCGGGAGGCGCTCGCCGGGTGGGACGCGGGTGCCGATCCGGGCATCGGGTGGGTGCCCGCCCAGGACCATCCTGGGATGTCCGGCGAGCAGGGGCACGGCTGCGGGGCGGGGATGCCCGATGAGGATGAGCATGGCTCCGATGGTGGCCATCAGCATCACATGGGGAGCCCCGGCGGGTTGCCGATGGCCGGTCGCGGGCCCGATCGGGACGGGCTCACGCTGGACCGGCTCCACGTCCCCCTCGGCCCCGTGCTGGCCGACTGGCCGGACGGGCTGGTGGTGGAGACGGTCATGCAGGGGGACGTCGTCCAGGAGGCCCGGGTCAAGCTGCTGGACACCACCGGCTGCCGGGACGCGTGGAGCTTCTGGGACGCACCGTGGCTGGCCGCGGCGGCGGGTGAACCGGTCACCCGGGACGCCGCCGAACGCCGCAGGGCGGCGGCCCATCTCGACAGCCTTGGCCGGTTCCTGTCCGTGGCGGGCTGGCCGGCGGCCGCGGGCACCGCGCGGCACCTGCGCGACCGGCTGCTGTGGTCCGGCGGGCCGGATGCCGGGCTGGTCGCGGGTTATGCGCGGTTCGCTCGGCGGGTGGGCCGGTCGCGGGTGCTCGCCTGGATGACGCGCGGGATCGGACCGCTCGAGCCCGCGGCCGGCGGGGACGTGCTCGGCCGCGTTCACCACTGGCTGGCGGCCACGGGCGCGGCGCTGGGGCACCTCGGGGACCGCACGCCCCTGGCCGGCGACCTCGGGCCCCGCGGGCCGGTCGGGCGGGGGCGCAGCGGGTGGAGCGCCACCGCTTTGGACGCCCTGCCGGGGCTCCTGGCGGGGGCCGAGCTGGGGGCGGCCCGGCTGATCGTGGCCGCGCTGGATCCGGACCTGGCTCAGCTCTCCCCGGCGGCGGCCCATGCGTGAGGGGCGGGGTGCGCGCGGTGGGTGAGGCGGCGGGGCTGGTCGCCGGGCTGGTGGCGCTGGTGGCCGGGACGGTGGCGCTGGACAGGCGGCAGGACGTCGTGGGGCAGGTGGCGCGGGCGCTCGTCACGCAGCCGCGCCGGACGCTGCTGCCGGACCTGCTGCTGGCCAGGCTCGGCGTGATCGGGCTGCCGGTGGTCGCGGTGCTGGCGGCGCTGGTGCTGCCCGTGGGGGAGCGGGCGGTGCTGGACCTGGGCGTCGGCGTGGTGTGGTTCAACGCGATGGAGGTCGGGGCGTGGGCGGCGCTGTGGCTGGCCGGGTGGGGGGCGAATTCGGTCTTTCCGCTGGTGGGCGGCTACCGGTTCGTGGCACAGGGGCTGGCCTACGAGTTGCCGCACATGTTCGCGCTCATCACGGTGGCGCTGGGGGCGGGGTCGCTGCGGTTCGCCGACGTGGTGGCGGCTCAGGACGGGCTCTGGTTCGTGGTGTGGATGCCGGTGGCGTTCCTGGTGTACGTGGTGTCGGCGCTGGCCATGGCGTTCTGGGGGCCGATGGCCGAGCCGGTGGGGGCGGGGATCGCGGGCGGGGTGGCGGCCGAGCTGGCCGGGGCCGACCGGCTGGTGTTCTTCGCCGGGCGGTACCTGCTGCTCGTGGTGGCGGCCGGGGCGGCGGTGCCGCTGTTTCTCGGGGGCGGAGCCGGGCCCCTGCTGCCCGCCTGGGCGTGGACGCTGGTCAAGACCGTGGCCATGGTGGCGCTCCTGGCGGAGATCGGGCGCAGGATGCCGGCCGTACGGATGGATAGGTTCATGACGTTCGCGTGGATGGTGCTGATTCCGGTGTCGCTGCTGCAACTGCTGGTGGTGGGGATCGTGGTGATGTGATGGCGTTCTGGCTCCTGGCGGTGCTGGCGGTGGCGAGCGGGATCGCGGTGTTCGCGGTCGATTCGATGGCCCGCGCCACCTTCGCGTTGCTGGCCTCGCTCGTGGCGGTCGGCGGCACGTTTCTGCTGATCGACCTCGACTACCTGGGCGTGCTGATCATCCTCATGATGATCATGGAGATGCTCGTGATGGCCGTCTTCATGATCATGTACATGATGAACCCGGCCGGGCTCATGCCGATGACGATGGTGCACAACAAGCGCGGCGCCGCGGTCATCTCCGTGGCCGTCTTCGCGCTGCTGGCCGCCGGGATCTTCCTCACCGACCGGCCCGCCCGCAAGGGACCGCCCCCGCCCGACCCCACCGAGTCGCTCGGCATGGCGATCATGGGGCCGAAGATGCTGGTCATGATGGTCATCGGGCTCGCCATTCTGGCCACGATGATCTCCACGGTGGTCCTGGCCACGCATCGGGGGCGCTATGACGCTTGAGGGCTTCCTGCTGCTGGCCGCCGCGTTGTTCGCCATCGGGCTGTACGGCGCGCTGTCCCAGCAGTCGATCGTCATGCTCATGATGGGCCTCGAACTCATGATCAACGGGCTGATCGCCGCCGGGGGCGCCTTCTGGTATTACCTCGCGCCCCACACGGCCGACGGCCAGGTCCTCGTGCTGGTCGCCGTCACCGTCATGGCGCTGGAGATGGCGATGGGCTTCGCCGTCACCACCGCCATCTTCCGGGCCCGCGACGTGGACACCACCGACGACGCGGGGGACCTCAAAGGATGATCTGGATCCTGCCCGCCGCCGTGGGCGCCCTCCTTCTCCTGGTACGGCGGGCGCCGCGGGCCGTCGCCCTCACCACCGCCGCCGCGACCCTCGCGCTGGCCGTCTGGGCGGCGATCGCGCGGCCGGCCGTACGCTTCCCGCACGTCTTCATCTCCGGGTTCGCCGTGGACGGGCTGTCGGCCGTGATGGTGGTGACGGTCGCGGCGGTGGCGCTGGCCGTGCTCGTGTTCGCGGCAGGGGAACTCCGGGAGGCGCGGTTCTACGGGCTCATGCTCGTATTCGTCGGCGCCATGCTGGCCACCGTCACCGCGACCGAGCTGACCGTGCTGCTCATGGGGTGGGAAGTGATGGGCGCGATGTCGTACGCGCTCATCGGGTACTGGTGGCGCGACGACGACCGGGTGACCTCGGCCGGGGTCGCGTTCCTGACCACGCGGGCCGGGGACCTCGGGCTGTACGTGGCCGCGGGGGCGGCGCTGGCCGCCGGCGGGCGGGGACAGGGGCTGTGGCTGGACGGGCTGGCCGGGCTGCCCGCGCCGTGGCGGGACCTGGTGGCCGCCGGGGTCGTCCTCGCCGCTCTGGGGAAGTCGGCGCAGTTGCCGTTCTCGTTCTGGCTGTCGCGGGCCATGGCCGGGCCCAGCCCCGTCTCGGCGCTGCTGCACTCCGCGACCATGGTGGCCGCCGGGGCGTACCTGCTCATGCGGCTCCAGCCGCTGCTGGCCGCCACCGGATGGGCGGCGCCGGTCGCCGCCTGGGCCGGCGGGCTGACCGCGCTGCTGCTCGGCGCCGTGGCCGTGGCCCAGCGAGATCTCAAGCAGCTGCTGGCCGCCTCCACGTGCGCGCAGATCGGGCTCATGATGATGGGCTCGGTGGCGGGCGGCGCGGCACAGCTGGTCGCGCATGCCGCCGTGAAAAGCCTGCTGTTCCTGGGGGCGGGGGCGTGGCTGACCGCCCTGGGGACCAAGGATCTGGCCGAGCTGGGCGGGGCCGCCCGGCGGTACCCCGTGGTGGGGGTGAGCTTCACCGTGGGGGCGCTGGCGCTGGCCGGGGTGCCGCCGCTGTCCCTGTGGGTCACCAAGGACACCGTGCTGGCCTCCGTCGCCGGTCCGTGGCTGCACGCGGTCGGGCTGGCCGCCGGGCTGCTGTCGGCCGCCTACGCGGGCAAGGCGCTGGCGTCGGTCTGGCGCGGCGCCGGCCCGGCCGACGGGCGCCGCGCTCCGGGCGCGCGGTCCTTGGGCGCGCCTTCTCCGGGTGGGCCTTCTCCGGACGAGCTTTCTCTGGTCGCGTCTTCTCCGGTCGTGTCTTCTCCGGGTGTGCCGTCTTCAGAGGCGCTGTCTTCAGAGCCGCCGTCCGCGCCTGTGTGGACGGCGGCCTCCTTGCCGCCGCTGGCCGTGGCCGCCGCCGTTCTCGGGGTGGCCGGGGTGCCGGTCGTGTGGTCCTGGTGGTCGGCTCTGGTGGGTGATCCGGGCGCGGCCGGGGTGAGCGCGGGGGAGCTGGTCCTGTCGGGTGGGCTGGCCGTCGGTGTCCTGGCGGTGGTCCTGGTACGGCCCGGCCTCCTGATGTCCCGGCGGCCGGGCCGTACCGGAGGGTGGCTGGGGCTGGAGGCGCTGGCCAGGGCGGCGGTGTGGCGGCCGCTGATGGGGTGTGCCCGCGCCCTGGCGTGGTTCGACGACCGGGTCGTCGACGGGGCGGTCGGGGCGGTGCCCAAGGTGGGGATGGCGGCGGCCCGGGCGGCGCGAATGCCGTTCGAGGCGGGGCTGGACGGGGTGGTGAGGGCGGTGGCGGGCGCGGCGCTCCGGCTGGGGCGGCTGGCCCGGCGTCCGCAGAACGGGCAGGTGCACACGTACTTCGCCCAGGCCGCGGTCGGGCTGATCATTCTGGCCCTGGCGATCGTGCTGGTGAGGTGAGGTCGGGTGCTCGATCTGGTGATCTTCCTGCCGTTGCTGGCGGCGGCGCTCCTGGTGGTGCCGGGGGTCAGCGCGCGGTGGGTGTGGGCAGGGGCCACGGGGGCCGATCTGGCGCTGGTCGCGGGCATGTGGCTCGGTTACGACGGCGGGCTGGCGTACGAGACGCGGCTGCGCTGGATCCCGTCGGTGGGGGCCGGCTACCACGTGGGCGTGGACGGGCTGTCGTTGCCGCTGATCGCGATGACGGCGGTGTTGTTCCTGCTCTGCGCGGTCTACTCGTGGCGGGAGACGCGGCGGCCGCGGTCTTATGCGGCGTTGTTCCTGTTTCTGCAGACGGTCTCGATCGGGCTGTTCGCCGCGCTCGACCTGTTGCTGTTCTTCGTCTTCTTCGACCTGTCGATCGTGGGCATGTACTTCGTGATCGTCGGCTGGGGGCACGGGGATCGGGCCAGGTCGGCGCTGAAGTTCTTCCTGTACACCTTTCTCGGGTCGCTGGCGCTGCTGCTCGGCTTCATCGGGCTCTACCTCGGCGGCGGGACGTTCGACATGACCGAGCTGATCGCGACGCCGCCGGCGGTGCCCGCGGTGGTGCTGCTGGCGATCGGCGTGGGGCTGGCGGTGAAGACGCCGACGGTGCCGGTGCACACGTGGCTGCCGCCCGCGCACACCGACGCGCCCGCCGCGGGCTCGGCGATCCTCGCGGGGGTGCTGCTCAAGATGGGCACGTACGGCTTCGCCAGGATCGCGATGCCGATGCTGCCGGAGGCGTGGCGGGCGTACGCCTGGGTGATCATGGTCGTGGGCGTGGTCAGCGTGCTCTACGGCGCGCTGGTCGCCCTCGCGCAGGAGGATCTCAAGCGCCTGATCGCCTACACCTCGGTCAACCACATGGGCTACATCGTGCTCGCGCTGGGCGCGGCCGGGCTGGCCGCGGGGGCGGCGCAGGCCAGGGAGGTGGCGGTCAGCGGCGCGGTGACGCAGATGGTCAGCCACGGGCTGGTGACGGGGGCGTTGTTCCTGCTGACCGGTGTGCTGTGGGACCGAGCGGGAAGCTACGACATTTCGCGCTTTGGGGGGATTGCCGGGACTGCCCCGGTCTTCACGTCCATGATGGCGGTGGCGGCTTTCGCGTCCCTGGGGCTGCCGGGGTTGTCGGGGTTCATCGCCGAGTTCCAGATCTTCACCGGGGTGATCGGGGCCGGTGCGGTCGTGGCCGGCGTGCTGGGCATTCTGGGCATCCTGCTCACCGCGGCGCTGCTGCTGCGCGTCTTCCATCGGGCCTTCCTCGGTGGCCCCGGTGAGCTGGGCGTCTCCGACGTACGGCCGCGCGAGCTCTTCGCGATCGCGCCGCTGCTGGCGTTGTCCCTGGTGATCGGGGTGTTCCCGCGCTGGCTGCTGGACGTGGTCGAACCGGCCGCGGCGGCCGTCGTGAGCCTGGTGAGCCGATGAACGGGATGGCGGAGAACCCGCTCGATCTGCTGCCCGAGCTGTTCCTCCTGGCGGGGGCGGTGCTGGGCCTGCTGACCGGGCTGTTCCTGCCCCGGGAGCGTCAGGGTGTCGTGGCCTGGATCTGCGGGGCGGCCCTCGCGGGAGCGCTGGTGGCGACGGCCGCGGTCATCAGAAATCCCGATATGTCGGCATTCGAGGCGTTCGCCGTGGACCTCCCGTCGAACGCCGCCCGCCTCACCGTGGCCGCGGCCACCCTGCTCGTGCTCCCCCTGGCCAGGCCGTGGGCACGCGGCCACCGCCGTGAGAGCGAGGTGTACACGCTGGTCATGCTGGCCGCCCTCGGCGCCGTCGCGATGGCGGGGGCCGACGACCTGCTGGTGCTCGTCGCCGCCTACCTGCTGGCCAGTATCCCCGCCTACGCGCTGGCCGGGTTCGCCAAGGACGCCGCCGGCACCGAGGCGGCCCTGAAGTACTACCTGCTCGGCGCCTTCCTCGGCGTGCTCATGCTCGCGGGCGTCACCCTGGTCTTCGGTACGGCCGGCGCCACCGCCTACCCGGAACTGGACCGCGCCGCGCCCGGCGTCGCCGTCGTGCTGCTGCTGGCCGGGATGGTGTTCAAAGCGGGCGGCGTGCCCGGCCACTTCTGGGTGCCGGACGTGGCCGAGGGCGCCTCCCGGCCGGTGGCCGCGTTCGTGACGACGGTGCCCAAGATCGGGGCGTTCGTGGCGTTGTACCGGCTGGCCGCGGAGGTCTTCGACCAGTCCCTGCTGCTGGCCGTGCTGGCGGCGGCCACGATGACGCTGGGCAACCTGGCCGCCTTCCAGCAGGACAACGTGCGCCGCCTGCTGGCGTACTCGAGCGTGAGCCAGGCCGGGTACCTGCTCGTGCCGGTGGCCGTGGCCGGTCGTGCCGCGCTGGCCGAGCCCGCTCTGCTGTTCTACGTGGCCGCCTACGCGGTGACGAACCTGGGCGCGTTCGCGGTGGTCGCGGCGGCCGGCACGGACCGGCTCCCGGACTACGCCGGGCTGGCCAGGCGCTCGCCGTGGCTGGCGCTGTCGCTGGTGGTCTGCCTGCTGGGGCTCGTGGGGACGCCGCCGACGGCGGTGTTCGTGGGCAAGGTGCTGATGTTCGCCGCCGCCTGGCAGGGCGGGTTCGCCTGGCTGGCGGTGGTCGCGGCGGTCAACACGGTGGCCAGCGTGTTCTATTACCTGCGCTGGATCAGGCCCTTGTACAGCGGTGAGGGGCGGCTCCGGCCGGGCCGCGGATGGGTGGCGATCACGTGCGCGGGGCTCTCCGTGGTGCTGGGAATAGCGAGCGGGGTAGTCTTGCTGTGATACCCGCCTGGGGTATATCTGAAGGAGGAACCATGCGACGCCTGACCGCTCTGCAACCCGAGCAGGCTCCGGCCAGATCCCGCGAGATCCTCACCGAGATCGTCGAGCGACGCGGCTCGGCAGGGGAGATGATCTCCACCATGGCCCATTCGCCCGCCCTTCTGGAGGGCTACCTGGCCTTCTCCCGGGCGATGAAGCGGGTGAAGATCCCCCGGCCGCTGGCGGAGAAGATCTCGCTGGCCGTACAGGAATGGACCGGCTGCGCGATGTGCCGGCAGGCGCACGAGCGGGCCGCGCTCGAGGCCGGGCTCAGCGAGCAGGACGTGAAGCTGGCCCGTCAGGGCGTCTCCACGGACGCCCGTGAGACCGCGCTCATCGGCGTCGCCGTCCGCGTGCTGGCCGAGCCCGCTTCGTTCACCGACGAGGACGTCGCCGTGCTGCGCGCGCACGGCTGGAGCGACCGGATCATCGCCGAGGTGGTCGGGCTCGTCACCCTCAACCTGCTGACCGGCGCGTTCAACCTGCTGACCGGGATCGAGCCGCAAGCAGCGACCCCAGCGACGTGACCAGGACCCCGCCCGCCTCCGCGCGCTCGAGGCGGGCGGCCTCCACCTCCTGGGCGGCCGTGTGCAGCAACGCGAAGAACGCACTGACCTGCCAGGACACCGGCACGTCCGTCCGGAACTCCCCACTCGCCCGGCCGCGGGCGATCAGCGCCTCCACCCGCCGCAGCGGCTCTGCGTGCCGCTCCCGGATCCGCTCGGCCGGCAGCGCCCGGTCGGCGGCGACGAACAGGCGGCTGTGCCGGTTGAGGATCTCCCACGAGGAGGCCACCAGCCGCGCCACCGCCTCGGCCGGCGGAAGCTCCGCCAGCTCGGGGTCGTCCAGCGCCGTGTCGGCATCCTGGATCGCCCTGGTGATGATGGCGTCCACCAGGTGCTCGCGTGACGGGAAATGCCCATAAAGCGTCACCCGGCCCACGCCCGCCGCCTTCGCCACCTCCGCCACGCTCGCCCCCGGATCGAGGGTGAGCAGACGCTGTCCGGCGTCCAGGATGGCTTCGATGTTGCGTTCGGCGTCGGCGCGGACCATGCCCCCGACCTTAATGCCCCGCCCCGGACGCCCGCGTGCCGCACACTGGTGGACACGCCCCGCTCCGGCCGATCTTGACAACGTTGTCACGTCCGCCCTAGCGTCAACCCGGCCCCCACCAGTGGAGATGACGTGCGCACCCTGCACCAAGGATGGACCCTCACCGGCGCGGAGCACTCCGGTGTCCCCGCGACCGTCCCCGGCTGCGTCCACACCGATCTGCTGGCGGCGGGGCTGATCGACGACCCCTACCTCGACCGCAACGAGGAACGCCTGTCCTGGATCGGCCGCACCCCCTGGACCTACCAGACCGTCTTCAACTGGGCCGGCACCGGCGACGAACACGTGGACCTGGTCTGCGCCGGGCTCGACACGGTCGCCACCGTGCTCGTCAACGGCGTGGAGGCGGGCCGGACGGCCAACATGCACCGCACCCACCGCTTCCCGGTCAAGCGGTTGCTGCGGGAGGGCGCCAACAGGCTGGAGGTGCGGTTCGACTCGGCCTACGCCTACGCGGAGGCCCGCCGGGACGAGCTGGGGGACCGGCCGGGCGCCTACCCGGAGCCGTACCAGTTCATCAGGAAGATGGCCTGCAACTTCGGCTGGGACTGGGGGCCGACGCTGGTGACGGCAGGCATCTGGCGGGCGATCGGGCTGGAGTCCTGGTCGGGGGTACGGCTGGCCGAGGTCCTGCCCACCGCGGGGGCCGACGGCGAGGTGGAGGTGCGCTTCTCGGTAGAGGGCACGCCTCCGGCGGAAGCCGGCACCGCGGAGGAGGCCGGCGCTGCGGTGGCCGGTGCTTTCGCCGACGGCGTGCCTCCGGGCGGCGGCGTGCCTCCGGGCGGAGGTGCTGCTTCGGGCGTTGGCGCTGCTTCGGTCGAGGTCGTCGCGGACGTGGCGGGCGTCCAAGGACGTGTACGGCTGGCGGCGGGGCAGACGCAGGGCGTCATCCGGTTGCGTGTCCAGGATCCCGAGCTCTGGTGGCCCCGTGGATACGGGGAGCCCCGGCTGTACGAGCTCACGGTGCGGGCCGGTGACCACGTATGGAGCGGGCGGATCGGGTTCCGTGACGTGCGCCTGGACCGGGAGGCGTTCCGGCTGTCGGTCAACGGCGAGCCCGTCTTCGTCAAGGGGTTCAACTGGATCCCGGACGACTGTTTCCCGGCCCGCATCACCCCCGAGACGCTGCGCGAGCGCATGGGGCAGGCGATCGGCGCCGGGGCGAACCTGCTGCGGGTCTGGGGCGGCGGCGTCTACGAGTCCGACGCCTTCTACGACCTCGCCGACGAGCTCGGGATCATGGTCTGGCAGGACTTCCCCTTCGCCTGCGCCGCCTACCCCGAGGAGGAGCCCTTCACCGGCGAGGTCGAGGCCGAGGCGCGCGACAACGTGGCCCGGCTCATGCGCCACCCCTCCCTGGTCATCTGGTGCGGCAACAACGAGAACCTCGAAGGCCACTGGCACTGGAACTGGAAGAAGGAGCTCCGCGGACGCACCTGGGGCGGCGGCTTCTACCACGACCTGCTGCCCCGGGTCACCGCCGAGCTCGACCCGGCCAGGCCGTACTGGCCGGGGAGCCCTTACTCCGGCGCACCCGACCGCGACCCGAACGACCCCCAGCGCGGCACGATCCACATCTGGACCGTCTGGAACGCCCAGGACTACACCCATTACGCCGCCTACACGCCGCGCTTCGTGGCCGAGTTCGGCTTCCAGGGCCCGCCCGCGTACGCCACCCTGCGCCGCGCCTCCTCCGACCGGCCGCTCACCCCGGACTCCTCGCCGCAGAAGGCGATCGGCGGCCGGGACAAGCTGCTGCGCGGCCTCGGCGCCCACCTGCCGCGGCCGGAGACGTTCGACGACTGGCACTACCTCACCCAGCTCAACCAGGCCCGCGCCCTGGCCTTCGGCGTCGAGCGCTTCCGCGCGCTCATGCCGTACTGCATGGGCACGATCATCTGGCAGCTCAACGACTGCTGGCCGGTGACGTCCTGGGCCGCCGTCGACGGTGACGGCCGCGAGAAGCCCCTCTGGTACGGCATGCGGCGCGCCTACGCCCCCCGGATCCTGACTTTTCAGGACATGGAGCTGGTGGCGGTCAACGACACCGCGCAGCCGTGGGAGGGCGAGCTGGCGATCACCCGGATGTCCGTCCGGGGCGAGACGCTGGCCAAGGAGAGCATGGGCGTGCGCATCGAGCCCAGGGCGGTCCTGGGCGTCGAGCCCGCCATCGGCGACCTGCGGGAGGGCGAGCTGCTGGTGGCCGAACTGGACGGCGCCCGGGCGCTGCGCATGGCCGCCGAGGACCCGGACATGGGCTACCCGGAGGCCGCCTGCACCACCCAGGTGGAGGCCGTGGACGGCGGCGTGCGGCTGCGGGTGACCGCCCGGACGATCCTGCGCGAGCTGGCCGTCTTCCCCGACCGCCTGGATCCGGACGCCCGCATCGACGACCAGCTCGTCACCCTGCTACCCGGGGAAAGCGCGACCTTCCACATCCAGACGTCCCGCAGCCTCGACCCTGCCGCCCTCACCGCGTATCCGGTCCTGCGCTGCGTGAACGAACACCGCCCCGGCTCCTAGGGGCGCGACTGCGGGCTCAGGGGCCCGTCCAGGTCGCGTTCGACGATGTCGCCCAGGATCTCGTCGATCGCCTCCAGCGCGTCCGTCCCCAGCTTGACCCCGGCCGCCGCCGCGGACCCGGTGATCTGCTCCGGACGGGAGGCGCCCACGATGGCCGCGCTGACGTTCGGGTTGGCCAGGGTCCAGGCGATCGCGAGCTGGGCCAGGGTCAGCCCGTGGTCGGCGGCGATCGGGCGCAGGTTCTGGACGCGGGTCAGGACCTCGTCGGTCAGCAGCCGGTTGACGAACTGCCCGCCCACCGGGTCGGTGGCGCGGCTGCCCGGCGGGATCGGGGCGCCGGGCCGGTACTTGCCGGTGAGCACGCCCATCGCCAACGGCTGGAAGACGACCTGGCCGACGCCCTCCCGTTCGCAGAGGGGCACGATGTCGGGCTCGATGACCCGGCGCAGCATGTTGTACTGCGGCTGGTTGGCGACGATCCGGTCGAGGCCCAGGTCGCGGGCGATGCGCAGCGCCTCGGCGAGTTCGGGGGCGGTCCACTCCGACACGCCCACGTAAAGGATCTTGCCCTGCCGTACCAGATCGTCGAAGGCGCGCAGGGTCTCCTCGAGCGGCGTGCTGGAGTCGAAGCGGTGGGCCTGGTAGAGGTCGAGGTAGTCGGTGCCCAGGCGGCGCAGCGAGTCCTCGGCCGAGCGGATGACGTGCTTGCGGTTGAGGCCGCGGTTGTTCATTCCGGCGCCGGTCGGCCAGTAGACCTTGGTGAAGATCTCGACCTCGTCGCGGCGCACGGCGGCCAGGGCCCGGCCGAGCACCTCCTCCGCGCGGCCGTCCGCGTAGGCGTCGGCGGTGTCGAAGGTGGTGATGCCGGTGTCCAGCGCGGCGCGCACGCAGGCGCGGGCCCGGTCCTCGTCGATCTGCGCGCCGTGCGTGATCCAGTTGCCGTAGGCGATCTCGCTGACCATGAGACCAGAACGCCCAAGATGCCGAAATTCCATGAAATCTAGCTCGATTCGCGTATCACTAGGTGCGGAGTGAGGACCAGCGCCGCACGCGACGGACGCTCGCCGGAGATGAGCGAGCTCAGGAGCCTGACCATCTCCCGGCCCATGTCCTCGATGGGCTGGTGGACCGAGCTGAGCCCGGTGAACTGCGCGTGGCTGGAGTCGTCGAACCCGACCACCGCCACGTCCTGCGGCACCCGGCGCCCGGCCTCGGCCAGCACCCGGAGCGCGCCCACGGCCATCAGGTCGGAGGCGGCGAAGATCGCGTCCAGGTCCGGCACGCGCTCCAGCAGGTCCCGCATGCAACGGGCGCCGCTCTGCTCGGTGAAGTCGCCGTGCGCGACGAACTCCGGCAGGCCCGCCAGCATGAGCGCCTCCCGGTAGCCGCCGAGCCGGTGCAGCCCCGCGATCATGTCGATCGGGCCGGAGATCGTGGCGATCCTCCGGCGGCCCCGCGCCAGCAGGTGCTCCACGGCCACGTGCGCGCCCAGGTGGTTGTCCACGTCCACCATCTGCGGCACCACCTGCGGCCCGATCGAGCGCCCGCCCTGGACCGTCGGCACCCCGATGTCCACCAGGAACCCCGGCAGCGGGTCGTCCCGGTGCTGCGACAGCAGCAGGACGCCGTCCACGTGCCCGCCGGACAGGTACCCCTCCAGGTTCGCCCGCTCCTCCGGCGTCCCCGCCATGGTCAGCAGCAGTTGCCGGCCGGTGGCGGTGAGCTCGGAGGTGATGCCCCGGATGATGCCGGCGAAGAACGGGTCGGAGAACAACCGCGCCTCTGGCTCGGCGATCACCAGCGCGATGCTGTCGGTACGGCTGGCGGCGAGGGACCTGGCGGCGTGGTTGGGCACGTAGTTGAGCTCGGCGATCGCCCGCTCGACCAGGTGCCGGGTCTCCGGGCTGACGTTCTCTGACCCGTTGACGACTCGGGAGACGGTGCCCCGGCCCACGCCCGCGTGCGCCGCCACCTCGTCCAGCGTCACCCGTTTCCTGGCCCCGCTCACCATGGGCGTCTCCGCGCGGGTCTCCGTGCAAAACCCCGTGCGCGACTCCGTGCGCGACTCCGTGCGAGGGGTGGCACTAGAGGCCGCCCTTGCGGATCCGGGCGGCGTACCAGAGGGCGGAGTCCTTGGGCGTGCGCTTCTGGGTGGCGAAGTCGACGTGCACGATGCCGAACCGCTGGCCGTACCCGTGCGCCCATTCGAAGTTGTCCAGCAGCGACCAGGCGAAGTAGCCCTGGAGCGGCACGCCCCTGTTGACCGCCTCGGCGCAGGCCGAGATGTGCCGCTCCAGGTAGTCGATGCGGTCGGCGTCGTGGACCGCGCCGTCGGGGCTGACGGTGTCGGCGAAGGCGGCGCCGTTCTCGGTGACGTAGAGGTCGATGGGCGGGTAGTCCTTGACGATGCGCTGGAGCAGGTCGAGCAGGCCGTTCTCGTCGATCTCCCAGCCCATCGTGGTGCGCTCGCGGCCGCCGTCGGCCCAGTGGGCGGATTCGGCGCCGATCCACGGGGTGGTGCCCGGCGGGGCGGGCTCGCCGGCGGCGATCAGCGCGGGGGAGTAGTAGTTGACGCCGAGCATGCCGATCTTGCGGGAGATCACGGCGAGGTCGCCGTCCTTGACGTGGCCGAAGTCGCTGAGGTGGGCGAGGTCGGCACGCACGTCCTCGGGGTAGGCGCCGAGCAGCACGGGGTCGATGAACAGGCGGTTCTGGATGCCGTCGATCCTTCTGGCGGCGTCCACGTCGGCGGGCGCGGTGCTGGCGGGCGTCACATGCGACATATTTAGCGTGATGCCGATATTTCCGGACAAAAGAGGCACTGCCAGCCCATGCCCCAGCAGCAGGTGATGAACCGCCTTCACCGCCTCGGCCGGCTCCTTGCGCCCCGGCGCGTGCTCACCGTTGGCGTACCCCAGCAACGCCGAGCACCAGGGCTCGTTCAACGTCGTCCAATTGGCCACGCGATCACCCAGCGCCGCATGCACGATGTCGGCATAGTCGGCGAACCGGTAGGCGGTGTCGCGGTCGGGCCACCCCCCGGCGTCCTCAAGGTACTGCGGCAGATCCCAGTGATAGAGCGTCGGCCAAGGCGTGATGTCGCGTTCCAGCAAGGCGTCCACGAGCCGCCGGTAGAAGTCCAGACCGGCCTGGTTCACCACCCCGCGCTCCGGCACGATCCGCGGCCAGGCGATCGAGAACCGATACGCCCGCAGCCCCAGCCCGGCCATCAGCTGCACGTCGTCGAGATACCGGTGGTAGTGATCGCAGGCGACGTCCCCGTTCTCGCCGTTGCGCACCCTGCCCGGCACGCGGCTGAAGGTGTCCCAGATGGACGGCCCTCTGCCGTCGTCCGCGAACGCCCCTTCGATCTGGTAGCTGGACGTCGCCGCGCCCCAGAGAAACGTGCTCATGCCTTGACGGCTCCTTCCATGATGCCGCCGATGATCTGGCGGCCGAAGACGATGAAGACGACGAGCAGCGGCAGCGTGGCCGCCAGCGTGCCGGCGAACATCAGCGTGTAGTCGGTGTAGTACTCGGTGGCGAGCTGGCTGAGCGAGAACTGGACGGTCGGGTTGTCGGCCTCCAGCACGGCCCGGGGCCAGATGAACTCGTTCCAGGTCCCCATGAACGTGAAGAGCGCGAGTACGGCGGCGCCCGGCCGCAGGGCGGGCAGCACGACGCTCCAGTACACGCGGAAGCTGGAGCTCCCGTCGACGACGGCCGCCTCGATCAGCTCGTCGGGCACCGCCCTGATCGCGTACTGCCGCATCAGGAACACCCCGAAGGCCGACACCAGGAACGGCACCACGACCGCCTGCAGGGTGTTCTGCCAGCCCAGCTCCACCATGACCATGTAGAGCGGGATGATCCCCATCTGGACCGGGATCATCATCGTGCCCAGGACGATCACCAGCAGCGCGTTGCGCCCGCGGAAGCGCAGTTTGGCGAAGGCGAACCCGGCCAGCGAGCAGAAGAACACGGTCGAGACCGTCACCGCGACCGACGCGATGGCCGAGTTGAGCATGCCGAGCGCGAAGTTGGCCTGCTCGGCCTCGAACAGCCGGGTGACGTTGGCGCCCAGCTCGCCGCCGGGTGTCAGGGGCGGCGGGTACTCGCCCACGACGTCGTTGGTGCGCGTGGCGATGACGAACATCCAGTACAGCGGGAAGACGGAGATCACGATCGCGATGAGCAAGGTGAGATAGACCAGCTTGTTGTTCCTGATCACTTCAGCCTCCGGGAGATCAGGAAGTGCACCAGCGCGATCAGCACGATCAGGATGAAGATCATCCAGGCGACGGCCGAGCCGTACCCGTAGTCGAACTCCTCGAACGCCTGCTGGAACATGTACATCGCGGCCGTCTGGAACTGCCGCAGGCTGCCGCCCGACAACTCGCCCTGGCCGAACAGCAGCGGCTCGGTGAACAACTGCATGCCGCCGATCGTGGACATGATGACCGTGAAGATCACCGCCGGTTTGATCATCGGAATCGTGATCTGCCAGAACTGCCGCGCCTTCGACGCCCCGTCCAGCTCGGCCGCCTCGTACAGGTCACGCGGGATCGACTGCATGGCCGCCAGGTAGATCAGCGCGTTGTAGCCGGTCCAGCGCCAGTCGACCATGACCGCGATCGCCGTCCACGACGACCACTTGTCGGCCTGCCAGTCGATCGGGTCCACGCCGGCGAGCCCGATCGCCCAGTTGGCCAGGCCCGCGTCCCGCGAGAACAGCTGCGAGAACACGATGGCCACCGCCGCGATCGAGGTGATCATCGGCGCCAGCACGCCCATCCGCAGGAACGTCAGCCCGCGCAGCGGCCGGTTGAGCAGGCCGGCCAGCACCAGCGCGATCAGCAGCTGCGGCACGCCGGCGACGACCAGCATCCCCACGGTGTTGCCGACCGCGTTCCAGAAGTCCGGATCGGCGAGCAGCCCGGCGAAGTTGTCCAGCCCGACGAACCCCTGGTTCCCGCTGACCAGATCCCACTTGTGCAGCGCCACCCAGGCCGTGTAGCCCAGCGGGAACAGCCCGAAGACCGCGAAGATCACGAAAAAGGGCACGATGTAGAGGTACGGCGCCACCGCCCGATCCACCCGCGACCCCAGCCGGCCCCGGGGCACCTTCTTCACATGTGCCCCCCGGACAGAGGGCGGCACCTGCAGGTCAAGGCCCATCAGGACTCACCGCCCGCGCCGGAGAAGGGAGCAGACCGGGGGCCGGGTCCTCCACCGGATTCGTGCGCCTCCGGCAGGGGTCGTGTGCTTTGGATCCGGGAGGCGGCCCCGAGGCGCGTTCCGGCCTGGATGCGTTCACCACGGCGCGGGCCGACGACAGGCCGTGACGGCGGGGACCACGTCCGACGTGAGAAGCGATCCCCACGACACGCTGACCGGCGGCGGCGGGTGGCGGCGGCTTGGCTCCGCCGTAAGAGATCGCGCGGAAAGGCGCGTCACGGCGAGTGCGCACAGTCACTTGGCGGATCGCTTGGCGTCTTCGAGGGCCTTGGACCAGGCGGCGGAGACATCCAGTTTCCCCTGCTCCAGAGCCTGCAGCGCCTCGCCCACGCGGTCGCCCACCGCCTGGTTGTCCGGCCCGAGGTAGACCGGTTTGAGCGTCTTGGCCGACTCACCGAAGATCTTGCCGACCGGCGCGCCGTTGAAGTACTCGTTGGTGAACGCCTGCACCGCCGGGTCGTCGATGGCCTGCGGCGAGGACGGGAAGTTGCTCTCGGCCTTGAACGCCGCGAGCTGCCCCTCCGGGCCGGTGAGGAACGCGGCCAGTTCGGCGGCCTCCTTCGGGTGCTTGCTCTGCTTGGGCACGGCCAGGAACGAGCCGCCGCGCACCGCGCCGGAGCCGGGCACGCGGGCCACGTCCCACTTCCCGGCCAGGCCGGGCCCCGCCTGCTCCTTGATGAGGCCGAGCATCCACGCCGGGCAGGCGATGGTGGCGAAGGAGCCCTTCTTGAAGCCGGCGTTCCACTGCGGGCCCCACATCTGGAGCTTGGCCGACAGCCCGGCCGTGACCATGGCGGTGGTGGTGTCCCAGGCGGCCTTGACGCCGGGGTTGGTGTCGATGACGAGTTTGTTCGCGGTGTCGAAGTAGGTGTGGTCGCCCTGCTGCATGAGGACGTTCTGGAAGATGCCGCCGGCCGAGTCGAAGAACTTGGCCTCCTTGCTCGCGGCCACGAACTTCTTGCCGGTCTCGAGGTATGCCTGCCAGGTGGGCCAGAGCTTGCCGACCTCCTCGCGGCCGGCGGGCAGGCCGGCCTGTTCGAACAGGTCGCGGCGGTAGCACATGCCCTGGGCGCCGACGTCGGTGCCGAGGCCGATGAGCGTCTTGCCGTCGGGGGTCAGGGCCTGCTTCCACTTCCAGTCCAGGAACTTGTCCTGGAGCGGGCCGGCGCCGTGGTCGAGCAGGTTGACGAAGTTCTCCGGTTTGGCCATGAACTGGACGAGGATCCCCTCCTCCAGCGCGACGATGTCACCGGCGCCGCTGCCCGCGGCCATCCACTGCTGGAGCTTGGGGAGGTAGTCGCCGAGCTGGGCGATGTTCTCTTCCTTGATGGTGATGTCCGGATGCGTGGCTTCGTACTTCTTGTACAGCTCGTCGTAGCCGAACTTGCTGAAGGTCTTGACGACCAGCTCGATCTTCTCGCCCGCCTGCGGGGTGCCTTCCTGCTTGGCCGTGCCGCCGCCGCACGCGGCCGTGGCCACGAGCCCGGTGATCGCGACCGCCGCGAAGAGGCCACGGCGAACCTGTGTCGTCATGTGGGGGGTACCTCTCTGGGAAAATGCACCGAGGACCTGCGTTTGACGCCGCCGGCACCGGTGTCGGTCTCCCGTTGGGAGCGCTCCCATCGACGTTAGACCATGGTTCCGGTCGCGCAAAAGAGGTCCGACATAACAGAAAATTTACCGATTAGGTGGGGCTTGACCCTGACCTGTCGCGTCAGTAATGATCGCGCCGACGCCGCCGGACCGCACGAGAGAGGTCCGGCATGTCCTTTCGTTCGCGGCCGGCGTGCGCGCTGACCATGGGCCTGACCGCAACACTGACCGCAATTCTGGCCGCAATCCTGGCCGTAACCCCGGCCGCAATCCCGGCCGCCGCCCTGACCGTCACGACTCCGGCCGCCACCCCCTACGAGCGCGTGCTCAACGGCACCTTCGACGGCGGCTCCAAGGAACCGTGGTGGAGCAGCGAGACCACGCCCTCCCGGGCCGAGGGCGGCAGGCTGTGCGCCGACGTCCCGGCGGGCACCGCCAACCCGTGGGACTCGATGATCGGCCAGAACGACATCCCGCTGGAGAACGGCCAGCCGTACAAGCTGACCTTCACCGCGGTGGCCACGAGGAGCGTCACGATCAAGGCGATCGCCCAGATGAGCGGCCCGCCGTACACGACCCCGATCGCGGGTGAGGCGCAGGTCGGCACGAGCCCGCGCGCCTTCGAGATCACCGGCACGTCCACGATCGCCGAGACCAAGTCGCAGATCGCCTTCCAGATGGGCGGCGCCGCCGAGGCGTACACGCTCTGCCTCGACGACATCTCCTTCACCGGCGGCGTGATCCCGCCCGGCGGCGTGCGCGACCTCGGCTCGCCGGTGCGCGTCAACCAGGTCGGCTACCTGCCGGGCGGGCCCAAGCGGGCGACGATCGTCACCCCCGGGACCCGGCCCCTGACCTGGCGGCTCCTGGACGCCTCGGGCCGGGCGGCCGCCACCGGCACGACGCGGGTCTTCGGCGCCGACGCGATGTCCGGCGACCACGTCCACACCGCCGACTTCACCCGATACCGGACGCGCGGCACCTTCCGTCTCGCGGTCGGCGCGGACGTCAGCGAGCCCTTCGAGATCAGCGAGAGCCTGTACGGCCGGCTGCGCACGGACGCGCTCGCGTACTTCTACCACAACAGGTCCGGCATCCCGATCGAGGCGAAGTACGCCGGCGCCGCCTACGCCCGCCCGGCCGGGCACGCCGGCGTGGCACCCAATCGGGGCGACCTCGACGTCCCCTGCGCCCCCGGCGCCTGCGACTACCGCATGGACGTGCGCGGCGGCTGGTACGACGCGGGCGACCACGGCAAATACGTGGTCAACGGCGCCCTGGCCGCCTGGCAGCTCATCGACGCCTACGAGCAGGCGGGTGACGTACGGCTGGCCATCCCGGAGACCGGCGGCGGGATGCCCGACGTCCTCGACGAGGCCAGGTGGGAGCTGGACTTCCTGCTGCGCATGCAGCGCCCGGACGGGATGGTCCACCACAAGATCCACGACGCCGCGTGGACCGGGCTGCCGCTGCGGCCGGAGGCCGATCCGCAGGCGCGCCTGCTCTTCCCGGTCAGCACGGCGGCGACGCTGAACCTGGCCGCCGCCGGCGCCCGCTGCCACCGCGTCTACCGGCGCTTCGACCGCGCGTTCGCAGCCCGCTGCCTCGCGGCGGCGACGAAGGCGTGGGCCGCCGCGCACCGGAACCCGGCGCTGTACGCCCCCGCCGAGAGCGTGGGCGGCGGGCCGTACGACGACACGAAGGTGAGCGACGAGTTCTCCTGGGCGGCGGCCGAGCTGTTCGCGGCCACCGGGCGGCGCTCCTACCTCAAGGAGGTCACCACCGGGCTCACCGCGGAGAACTTCTCCTGGAAGGAGACGGGCGGGCTGGCCGACCTGGCGCTGGTCAGAGTGCGCGGCAGGCTCGATGTGGTCAGCCGTCTCCGGCTGGCTGCGCGGCTGGTCAAGGTCGCCGACGGGCATCTGGCCGATCTGCGGGCGCAGGGGTACGCCAACCCGTTCCTGCCCGCGGACGGCAGGTACGTCTGGGGCTCCAGCAGCGCCACGGCCAACACGGCGCTGGTGCTGGCGTACGCCCACGAGCTCACCCGTCTGCCGAAATATCGGGAAGGGGCGCTCGAATCGCTGGACTACCTGCTCGGCCGCAACGCGCTCAACCAGTCGTACGTCACCGGGTACGGCGAGCGGGCCAGCAAGAACCAGCATCACCGGTTCTGGGCGCACCAGCTCGACCCCGCCCTGCCGTACCCCGCGCCGGGATCGCTCGCCGGCGGGCCGAACAGCGGCCTGCAGGATCCGGTCGCCCAGCGCAACCTGCGGGGATGCGCTCCGGCGACGTGTTATATCGACGACATCGGCTCGTATGCGACCAACGAGGTCGCCGTGAACTGGAACTCCGCCCTGGCGTGGCTGACCGCCTACGCCGACACCACCACCTGAGACCCAAAGAAGGGTGATGTAGTGCGATTTTTCGCAGTCAAAGCCACAGTGGCGCTGATCTCGGTCGCCGCGGCCGTCTTAGTGGCGCCCGCCCCGGCCTCCGCCGCCGCCCAGCTCGTCGGCAACAGCACGTTCGACGGCGGCGTCGCCGGTTGGAAGCAGATCGACCAGGCCGAGGTCACCGCCGACGCGGGCCGGATGAAGGTCCGGGCCAAGGCCGCCGTCACCAACCCGTGGCAGGCCATGACCGCGGCCGACACCACCGCCACGCTGAACCCGGGCAAGACCTACACGCTCTCCTTCGACGCCCAGGGCTCGGCCGCCTTCGAGGCCACCACGACCGTGCAGTACCTCAAGACGCCCGGTCAGAACCAGTCGCTGGGCACCGCCTTCCCGGTCACCACCGGCAGCAGGCGCTACCTGTACACGTTCACGGCCAAGGCGCCGATCGACACCTCGGACCTGACCGTCGAGGTCACCTTCCAGATCGGCCGGCCGAACCTGACGCCGACGGTGTGGTTCGACAACGTCTCGCTGATGGAGACCTCGTCGGCCCGGCCGGCCGGTCTGTTCGTCTACGGCGAGTCCAACCCGGCGGTGTGGGTCAGGAACAACTGGAACGCCGACCGGACCCGGGCCGAGGCGATCAACAACGGCATCGCGACCAAGCCGATCTTCATGTGGTTCGGCGGCTGGTTCGGCGACCTGACCAAGGCGGTGGACGACTACGTGGGCGCCGCGCAGAAGGCCGACAAGCTGCCCATGCTGGTCGCCTACAACATCCCCTACCGCGACGCCTGCGCGACCGAGTCCAACGGCGGCGCCCCTGACGCGGCCGCGTACCATACCTGGATCACGACGTTCGCCAAGGCGATCGGCAGCCGGCACGCGGTCGTGATCCTGGAGCCGGACGCCGTCGCCGCCGCCCCGTGCGTGACGCGGGTCGGCGGGAAGGAGGACGACCAGTACAAGATCCTTCTCGACGCCACCCAGGTGCTCAAGGCGAACGCGCCCAACGCCTGGGTCTACCTCGACGCGGGCAACTCCGGGTGGGTGACCGACAAGAACAACCTGGTCACCCGGCTGGGCAAGGCCGGTATCGCCAACACGCGCGGCTTCTCGCTGAACGTCTCCAACTACAAATGGACCGCCGACACCACCGCCTACGGCACGGACGTCAAGAACCTGCTGGCGCCGGCCCACGGGACCAAGACGTTCGTGATCGACACCAGCCGCAACGGCAACGGCCCCTACGGCGGCGACGCCGATCCCGGCGACGACTGGTGCAACCCGCCCAAGCGCAAGCTCGGCGCGGTTCCGGCCAAGCCCGCCTCAGGCGCCGAACACCACTTCTGGGTCAAGGTCCCCGGCGACTCCGACGGCAGGTGCGGCATCGCGCCGGACACCCCCGCCGGGCAGTTCAGCCCCAGCCTCGCGATGGCTCTGATCAACGGCAACCCGTGACGGACCGGTGTGCCCCTTCCGCGGGGGGAGGGGCACACCCTCACGCCCGGCCGTCGCCGACCGCCCGCGCGGCCATGACATCCTGGACGTACTGCTCGGCCCAGTCGGTGATCGCCTGGATGGGCTCCTGAAGGGAGTGCCCGAGCGGGGTCAGTGTGTACTCCACCCGGGGCGGCACCTCGGCGAAGACCTTCCGGGTGACCAGCCCGTCGGCGGCCATGGCCCGCAGGGTCTGGGTCAGCACCTTGGGCGTCACCCCGCCGATCATGTCGCGCAGTTCGGTGAAGCGCTTGGGCCCCTCGCGGAGGCTGAGCACGACCAGGACCGACCACTTGTCGCCGATCCGGTCGAGGACCAGCCGGGTGGGGCAATCCGGGTCAAAGGCATCGCCGTTCTTCATGGTTTCCCAAAGGTAGCAATGGCACGTTGAAGTAACCAGTATCCAACGGATACTTTCCTCTTCGCAACCGCTACCGCTCTCGAGGAGGCCCACCATGAACATCTTGCTGATCGGCGCCAGTGGAATGATCGGCAGCCGGGTCGCCGCCGAAGCCACCGGCCGCGGCCACCAGGTGACCGGTGTGACCCGCTCCGGAGCCGGCGGCACCCATGTCGCCGACGCCGCCAACGCCGAGGCCGTCGCCGCCCTGGCCAAGGGCCAGGACGCGGTGGTGCTGTCCATCGCCCCGCCCAGGGACGGCTCAGAGCCCGAGGCCCCGCTGCTGGCCGCCGGTCGCGCGGTGCTCGCGGCCCTGCGCACCGCCGGCGTGGACCGCCTGGTGATCGTCGGCGGCGCCGGCAGCCTGGAGGTCGCCCCCGGCACCCGCCTCGTCGACACCCCCGACTTCCCCGAGATCTACAAGAAGGAAGCGCTCTCCCAGGCCGCGCTGCTCGACGTGATCCGGGCCGAGGCCGGCGACCTGCGCTGGACCTACGTCTCCCCGGCCGCCCAGATCGCCCCCGGCGAGCGCACCGGCGCCTACCGCAAGGGCGGCGACACCCTGGTCGGCCTGTTCATCTCCGCCGAGGACTACGCCGTGGCGCTGGTGGACGAACTGGAGAACCCGACCACCCCGTCCCAGCGCATCAACGTCGCGCACTGAACCGCACGAACGGGATCTGCGCTCCGATCCGCCGGAAGTCCTGGTCCTCGTCGAAGCCCAGGAACCTGCACAGCCGCCGGGCCGCCGCCGGGTGCATCGAGGCATACGTCTCCATGATGTCCGCCCCCTCGTCGGCGGTCAGCGGTACGGCACGCGCCCGGCGGGCATGGGCGCCGATCTGGATCGTCACCTCCGGCGTCTTGCGCACGTTCCGGTACCAGTCGGACCCCGCCCCGAACCCGGAGACCGCGATCACCGCGCTGCCCTCGTGGGCCACGACCTCGACGACGGCCTGCCGCGGCAGCCCGGAACCGCGCCCGGTGTGCGTCAGCAACATCACCCGGCGCGGCATCAGCCACCCGAGCCCGGCACGGTAGAGCGCGATCGGCAGCCGCCAGAGCCGGCGCCGCCAGCCCTTCGGCGGCCGCGCGCGGACCGGCAGGATCGTGCCGGCTCCGAACTGCCGTCGCAGCACCGGCGCGAACGCCTTCCTGGTGACCACGCGCATGACCGTCCGCTGCGCCACGAGCCCCGCCCGGGAAGCCGGGATCAGCGTCTTGGTGAACAACAGCGCGTTGCGCTGCCGCCTGGCCACCTCCGGGCGCATCCGCCGCTCATAGCGGGCGAAGGCGCGCTCGGGGCTGTCCTCGTCCCGCAGCGCCTCGGCCAGCAGGTAGGCCCCGCCCATGGCCATCGAGACGCCCTGCTCCGAGACCATGGTCATCGACCCGCAGGCGTCGCCCACCAGCGCCACCCTGCCGCGGTGCCAGGAGGGCATGACGATCTGCGTCATCGTGTCCATGAAGATCTCCTCGCCGGCCGGCGCGTCCTCCAGCAGGGACGGGGTGATCCATCCCATCCCGTCGAAGGTGCTCCTGAGCAGATCCAGCCGCTCCGCCCTGGGTACGGCGGCACGGGCCCTGGACCGGAAGATGAACAGCGCCACCACCTCGCCCGGGCGCCCCGTCGGATGGACCACCGTCATCCGGCCGGGCTCGGTGTAGTGCGCCCTGATCGGCCCCAGGTCGTAGCGGTCGGGCACCGGGTACGACGCCAGCTTGTATCCCAGGTAGCGGGCGAAGCGCTCCTCGGCGCCGAAGGCCAGCTCCCTGGTCACCGAGTGGATGCCGTCCGCGCCGATCAGCGCGTCGTAGTGCTCCTGGCCGCCGGAGGCCAGCGTCACGTCGACCCCGGTCGCGCCGGGCCGTACCTGCGCGATGCTCTCCTCGAAACGGATGTCGACGTCGTCCTGAACCGCCTCCATCAGCGCACCTTCCAGGGTGCTGTGCATGAGCATGAGATAGGGGCCTTTGACCACCCGCTCGAGCAGCGGCTTGGACAGGTGCGCATGAGCCCGGCCCGAGGCGTCCACGAGGCCGATCGAGTCGATCGGCAGCCGCTCCCGCGCCAGCCGGTCGCTGATCCCCATGCGCGAGGCCACGTCGTAGCCGGTGCCGTAGAAGCTGATCTCGTAGACGCCCAGCCGCCCGCGTGCCGAGTGCTCCACGACGACCGGTTCCATCCCGAACCTGCGCAACCAGTAGGCGAGCGTGAGTCCCGAGACTCCGCCCCCGCAGATCAGCACCCTCATCCCAGCATCCCTTCCACCGCGTTGACCGCCTTTCCGACACCCAGCTCCGGGTCGAGCAGGTAGTGCAGCATCAGCCCGTCCACCGCCGCGGTGACCAGCACCGCCACGCCCGCACACCGCTCCTCGCCCCACTCCGGCCGGATCCGCCCGAGCCACCGCGCGACCTGCTCCCTGGCCTCGCGGAGCTGCTCGCGCAGCACGTCCCCGAGCTCCGGGTCGCGGGCCGCCCCGGCGATCACCTCGACCGCCAGGCGCGTGGCCCGCTCGTCTCCGGTGGTGGCCTCGCCCATCAGCCGCCTGATCGCGTCCAACGCGGCCCGCTCGTCCCCGGCGGCGAGCACCTGCTCCACCAGCGGCCCGATGATGAGGTCCCCGGCCGCGCGGGCGATCGCCGCGTGCAGGCCGGGCAGGCCGCCGAAGTGGTAGTGGATCAGGCCCGGGTTGGTCCCGGCGCGCTCGGCGACACCCCGTGTGGTCACGGCGGGCCAGCCGTTCTCGCAGAGGAGGGCGATGCCCGCCGCCACCAGCTCGTCGCGCCTTCTGTCGCCACGTGGCGAAGTTGGCCGATCGGCCAAGTTAGTCATACGGCCAAATTAGCACACGACCGTCCGGCGGGAGCAGCAGAGCCATCGCGTGGTCCCGGCCGGCGGAGGGGGTTGATAGGTCGGGGGCTTCGTGACACATTGCGGATGCTTTTCGTCAAACGTCACGGAGGACACGCGTGCCACAATTAGCCCCAGTCATCACCGCGGTCGCCGTCACCCTGGCGCTCGCCACCCCCGCCCAGGCGGCCGCCGACCCGGCCGTCACCGTGGCGAACGGCCGCACCCAGCCGGTCTTCTCGTACGCGGACGCCGTGCGCGAACACGTCTACGTCGAATCGCCCCTGGACGGCGACGCCGACGGCAAGCTCGACCGGGTCCGGGTGGACATCATCCGCCCCAAGGAGTCGGGCCCCGGGCTGAAAGTCCCGGTCATCATCGACGAGAGCCCCTACTACGACAATTCCGGGCGCGGAAACGAGGCGGAGCGGAAGGTCTACGATGCCGCCGGGAATGTCGTGAAGTTCCCGCTCTTCTATGACAACTTCTTCGTGCCACGCGGCTACGCCGTCCTCAACGTGGACATGCTCGGCACCACGCGCTCCGACGGCTGCCCCGACGTCGGCGGCAAGGCGGACGTGCTCGGCGGCAAGGCCGTCATCGACTGGCTCAACGGGCGCGCCAGAGCCTTCCGCGCCGACGGCAGCCCCGCCGTGGCCGACTGGACCAGCGGCAAGGCCGCGATGATCGGCAAGTCGTACGACGGCACGCTGGCCAACGCCGTCGCCGCCACCGGCGTGGACGGCCTGAAGACCATCGTCCCGATCTCGGCGATCAGCTCCTGGTACAAGTACCAGCGCTCCAACGGCGTGATCTACAACTACAACTACGCCTCCTGGCTGGCCAACTACGTCGACACCGACCCCGAGGCGAAGTGCCAGGCCGTCCGCGACAAGATGGACGCCGAGGACGGCGACGACACCGGCAACTACAACGCCTTCTGGGCCGAGCGCGACTACATCAAGGGCCTGCTCGGCGACGTCTCCAAGGTCAAGGCCAGCGTCTTCGTCGCCCACACCAGCAACGACCTCAACGTCAAGCCGGACAACTTCTCCATCTGGTGGCAGAAGCTGGCCCAGCGCAACGTCCCGCGCAAGATCTGGGTCGGCCACTACCAGCACGTGGACCCGTTCGACTTCGAGGGGCGCCGCGACCTGTGGGTGGACACGCTGCACCGCTGGTTCGACCACTGGCTGTACGGCGTGCGGAACGGCATCATGAACGAGCCCAGGGCCGACGTCCAGCTCTCGCCCACGCAGTGGGTCACCCAGCGCGACTGGCCGGCGCCGCACGCGGTCAAGGTGCCCCTCAGCCCGGCCGCCGACGGCTCGCTCGGCCTGATCCCGGCCCGGCGCGGCACGACGGCCGCGTTCACCGACCTCCGGCTGTCGGAGGAGCAGATGGTCGCCGACATCGGCACCCCCCAGCCCGGCCGGGTGGCGTTCACCACCGGCGCGCTCCCGCTCGACCTGCGCCTGTCCGGCACGCCGACCGTGGACCTGCGGGTGGCGCTGGACAAGCCGACGTCGAACCTGACCGCCCTGCTCGTCGACTTCGGCGAGGACACCCGCGTCGACTGGCGGCGCGGCCTCGGCATCACCACGATCGCCGAGGAGAGCTGCCACGGTGAGAGCACGGCGCAGGACGACGCCTGCTACAAGAAGACGATCACCAACGTGGCCACCCGCCCGCTGGAGATCGTCGCCCGCGGCTGGATCGACGTGCAGAACCGCGACTCGCTCACCGAGCAGAAGCCGCTGCCGCCCGGCACGTTCGCGAAGGTCTCGTGGGACACCCTGCCCCACGACTACACCTTCAGGAAGGGCCATCGGCTCGGCCTGGTGATCGCCGGCACCGACGCCAACTACAGCGGCGAGGCCGGCACGGGCGCGCGGGTGACCGTGGACCTGGCCAAGAGCCGGGTGCTGGTGCCGCTGGTGGCCGGCACCCCGCTGACCAGCGTGCCGAAGGACACCTCGACGTTCCGCGGCCCGGCGCTGCTGGACCTGCCGGAACCGGAGAACACCTTCTTCTAGCCCACCCCGGCCCGGGGCCGAGCACGGCCCCGGGCCCCTCTTTCCGCGTTGTGGGGAGTCCGATGACACACCCGTACGACGCCGGCCGCCGCCGGGAACCAGCCGGGGGACAGCCGGAGGAAGCGCGACCCGACCTGTGGGAGAGCCGCCCGCGCACCTCATGGCCGGGGCAGGGGGACGACCGCTACGACGAGCCCGACGAGCTCGCGGACCGGCCGGACGGCGGGCTGCTCAGGCTGCGGGCGGCCGCGCCGGTCGCCGCCGCGGTGGTGGCGCTGGCCGGGGCCGGCGTCTGGCTCGGCCTCGGCAACGGTACCGGCGCCCCGGACCCGGTCCCCGTGGCCGCGGGGTCGCCGGGCGTGAGCCGCATGCAGGTGCCGGGCCAGGAGGTCGTGATCACCCCTTCGCCGGGCCGTACCACCGACAGGGCGCAACCACCGGCGACCGCCCAGCCCGTGCGGGCGAAACCGACCCCGCGGCCGGCGACCCGGGAGCCGAGTGTGAAACCCGTCGCCGAGCCGTCCGCCCGGCCCTCGGTCAAGCCGTCCACCAGGCCGTCGCGCAAGCCGACGGCCAAGACCTCCGCGAAGCCCAGCGCCAAGCCGTCGGCCACCCGCAAGCCGACACCCGAGCCGTCCCCCAAGCCGTCGGAAAAGCCCTCCACGACACGGCCCCCGACACAGCCACCCGCGCAGCCGACGGGCGGCGAGCCCGAGCCCACCTGCGACAACTGGGTGGACTGCCACGACCTGCCGCCCGACTTCTAGCTCACACCAGCACGAAGATCTCGCTGACCCCCTTCGCCAGCGCCCCGATGTCCGCGCTCACGCTCACCTCCGGGTTGGCCGGGTCGAAGAGCACGGAGAGCCGCTCCCGCATGCCCTTGGCGATCAGCGCCTTCCACACCTCGTTCGGCTGCAGCCCGGCGTCGAGGATGCGGCGGTGGTCGGCGTCGTAGCTGATCCGGTGTCCCCACAGCGTCACGGTCTGGGCGCCGAGCCCGATCGCGTTGCCGACCCGGGCGTCGACCTCGGCCCGCGCGCGCTCGGCCCCCCACGGAGAGCTCTGGTCGCCGTGCGTCAGGCCGTACTCGCGCGAGCCGACCTGCACCACGGCGTCCCAGCCGAGCGCCTTGACCGCCATCCACTGCGCCTGCGCCGCGATGGCCGGGGTGATCGCGCTCTCCTGGCCGTCGAGGGTGACCTTGAAGGTGCCGTACGACTTGCCGAACAGCCCGGAGGCCACATACACCCGGTCCACGCCCGAGGTGCGGATGTAGTCGTCCACCCGCGAGCGCGTCACCACCGGGTAGCGCGAGCGCATGTCCGTCACACACGCCTGGGAGGAGCCGCACCCCAGCTCGGGCACCACGACCCCCATGGCCAGCCGCTTGCCCGGCAGCTTGGCCCGCAGCGCGGCGGTCGCCTCCGCGACGAACTTCTTGACCTGCGCCGCCGAGGTGAAGTCACGGAAGCCCAGGTAGTCGGCGAACTTCACGCCCACCACGCCCGGCTTGCCCGCCGCCGCCACCAGCTTGCTCACCGCCGCCCGGAACTGGGCCTCACCGGCCCGGTAGTCGTCGGCCAGATCGTTCTCCACCCAGATGCGCAGGCCCGCCTTCCCGGCCGCGGCCAGCGCGTGGCCGACCGGGTTGCCCGAGCTGACGGTGGGCCCGGGACCGAGGTCGGCCGACGGGCTCGGGCTGGGCTCCGACCTGGGCTCCGCCCCGGGGTCCGTGCTGGGCTCCGACCTAGGGTCCGTGCTGGGCTCCGACCCGGGGTCCGTGCTAGGGGCCGTGCTGGGTCCGGCGTCCTTGGGTACGGCCGGCGCCGCCGTCCTGGCGCCGGGCGGGGCGCTGCGCTCCTCGCCGGCAGGCTGCGACGGAGCGGGATCGGGCTGGGAACCCTGGGCGTCGGGCGCCGAGGCGTCCCCGGCGGGTTCGGCCGGCTGGTTCACGCCCGGAGGCGGGCTGGTCAGCACCTGCTTCTCGCCGTTGACGTAGCGCTCGTAGGTGACCTTCCTGTTCACCATGTTCGTGCACTTGTACCACCCGCTGGGCAACTCCTCGCAGAACGTCTGGCCGCCTCTGCAGTCCGGCTCCTTGGACAGGTCCGTCTTCTGGTTGCAGCGCACATAGCTCTGCGGCAGCGGCTGGGCCTTCTCCATGTTGGCCCCGCCGTCGGCCGCCCAGAACGCCGCCACCTTCGCCGCGTCCTGCGGCGGGGTGAGCCAGTCGCACACCACGTACGACGGCGTGTCGGCGGGCATCAGATCCGCACACGAGTCGCCCTGCCGTACGTCGACGGGCGTCTCCGCCGCCATGGAGGGCCGCTCGCCGGAGGCGTCGGAACCCGGGACGCTGCCCGGATCCGCCAAGGCGAGGAACGGCATGAAGAACACGAGCGCGATCACGATCCCGACGACCGCGAACTGCTTTTCACGCCGCGTGATACCACTGAAGAAATCTCTCATCACGATCCCTTAGCCGTTGGCGCTGAGCGGGCTGCAGTTGCTCCAGTAGCCGCCGCCCTTCATGTCGGGCACGAACGTGCCCTTGTCCTTGCTCACCGTCCACGACACGCTCAAGGTCAGCGTGCCGCCGCCGGTGGTGGTGCCCTCGGTGGTGGTGCCGTCGCCGGTCTTCGTGCCGGACCAGGAGACGGTGACCGTGCCGGACTCGCCGGTCGGCGGCCCCGGGCAGCCGGGACGGCTTTCCGGCGCCTCGACCGTGTAGGTGGTGCCGGCGACGCTGATGCCGGGGCTGCCGGAGGCGGAGGTGACCTGGCAGGTGCCGTCGCAGTCGAGCGCGAGCGAACCCGACCGGCCCGAGCCCAGCGACGCCGACGCCGACGACAACCGCGCGGTGGGCGCCGGCGGTTTGGGCAGCGCCTGCTTGGCCAGCGGCTGCGTGGTCTTCATCTGCTTCTCGGAATCCCTCTCCGGCTGCCGGGTCGGCTCCTTGACCGGCTCGCGCGTGGTGGGCCGGCCGGTCGGCTCGCGGGGTCCGTCGTCGTCCTCGGCCTTGGTGGTGGGCTTCCTCGTGGAGGAGGGCTGCGGGCCGGAGTCGGTCGTGACCCGGGAGGTGACCGGGCGCTTCGTCGGCGGCGGGGTCCTGACCGGCTGCCCCTCCTCGGGCGCCGGCTCGCGCTGGGCCTCCTCCGGCGGCACCTCGACCTCCGAATCGCCGACCGGCTGGTCGGTCAAGGTGATCACCGGATGCGGCTGGGGGACCGCGGCCTCGTTGACCGACACCGGCCGGGGCCGTGAGTGGATCCCCGACCAGGCCAGCCCCGCCACCAGCACCCCCGCGCCGACCAGCAGGGTGACCCTGGCCACCGAGCGGACCGTGATGCGCGCCTCGGGATCGGCCTCGTCCGGGCGGTCCTCCCAGAACTCCTCCCACTTGCCGCCCCGCTGCTCCCAGGCCCGGAACTCGTCCTCGGCCAGCGGCACCTCCGAGGCGGGCAGCTCGTAGGAGGCGCCGTCGAAGGGCTCGCCATAGGGCTTGATCGCGGAGCCGGGCACGTCGTACGCCCCGGCCGCGGCGTCCGGCCCGGACTCGCGCGGACCGGACGGCCCCGCCTCGCTCTCGGGGATCCCGTACGGCCGGTCAGCCGTCGCCGGGATCCCGTACGGCCTGGCCGTCGCGTCCTGGGCGTCACCGGCCGGGCCGGTCCCGATGTGGGTCGCGTAAGGGTGGGCCCTGCCGGGCGACGTGGGGCGTTCGCGCCTGCCGCCGAACGCCGCCGGCGGCCCGATGGAAGGATCGGTGTCCTCGATGTCCGGGTTCGACCCACGAGAGATGTCCTGGTTAGACCCGCGAGGGATTTCCGGGCCCGTCCCATGAGAGGGGCCGGAGTCGCGATCCGCGCCCAGGGCGATCAACGCGTCCAGGTATCCGGAGACCGCCGCGTCCTTGTCCGGAGGGTCGGGCTCGACGTCGAAAGGGGTGGGCGCCGACAGGAGGATCCGGCCGGAGGCAGCCGCGCCCGCCCCCGGCCAGACCCGGGCCCCGGTCGCCGTCGTGGGGTCGGCGACCGGGGTGCTTGGGCGTTGGGCGGCGTGCGCCGCCCGGGTGGAGGTCTGGCGAGAGTGCGGCCGGGCGTGGATGCCAGGCGAGGGTCGAGGGTCCTGAGCTGATTGTGCAACGGGGTCGGGGGTCGCCGCCAGAGCCGCACCGTCAGCAAGTCGTGCCGGGGGAACGTCGTCCAGGTCGTGCGTCTGCACGGGGAAGCCGTCGGCCCGCCAGGCGACCGCGTCGCCGGGCAGCGGGGCGGCGAGCGGCAGCAGTCCGGCCAGCGGCCGGCGTGGCGTGGCGATCGGCAGGCGGGTCAGCAAGGTGGCCGCGGGTAAGCCCCTGGCCACGGCAAGACAGGACGGGCAGCCGTACAGGTGCCGCCCGAGCCGGGCACGGGTGCTGCGGCTGGGGGAGGCGGCCCACTCCGCCACCCACGCAGCCAGCTGGACGCAACCGTCGGCGGCCCTGGCCGCGGTCACCGCGCCCAGCCAGGTCTCCAGCCGCCACGCCGCCTCCCGCACGGTGGCGTCGATCAAGGACACGGACACGTCGAAGAGCAGGGCCAGCTCGGTGTGCGGCAGGCCGTGCCGTACCGAAAGGTCGAGGAGCTCCCGGTGCGGTGCGTCCAGGGCGATCAGCGCCTCCGGCAGCAGGCCGGATTGGCCCGGCCGGGCCCACGAGCCGATGCTGGCGGGCCGGGCCGCCGACAGCGTCGCGCGATGTGCGCGGGCCAGCGCGTACAACCAGGGCCGCAGCGCCGCCGGGTCGGCCACGCCCGCCGCGCGGGCCGACGCCGTCAGCAGGGTGCCCGCGGCGGCCAGCTCGGCGTCGGACTCGCCCAGCTCGGTTCTGCAGTAGTCGTACAGGTGTGGCCCGTATTGCTCACACAGTTCGCGGGACACAGTCGCTCCTCCGGAGGGGGTGAGGGGGACCAGGGCTAGCGGTGCAGTCTTTGGGCGACCTCGGTGGCCCAGTAGGTGAGGACGATCCGGGCGCCGGCCCGCCGGATCGACGTGAGGCTCTCCTCGATGGCCCGTTCTCGTTGCAGCCAGCCGTTCGCGGCCGCGGCCTCGATCGCCGCGTACTCGCCCGACACCTGATAGGCCGCGACCGGCACGTGGACCGCGTCGGCCACCCGGCGCACCACGTCCAGGTAGAGCCCGGCCGGTTTGACCATGACCAGGTCGGCGCCCTCCTCGACGTCGAGCCCGACCTCGCGCAGCGCCTCGCACAGGTTGGCCGGATTCTGCTGGTGGGTGGATCGGGTGCCGACCAGCGACGACTCCACCGCGCTCCGGAAGGGCCCGTAGAAGGCGGAGTCGTACTTGGCGGCGTAGGCGAGGATGGGCACGCGCTCGAACCCGGCGGCGTCCAACCCGGCGCGGATGGCGGCGACCTGGCCGTCCATCATGCCGCTGGGCGCCACCATGGTCGCGCCGGCCGTCGCCTGCGCGACCGCGACCTCGGCGTAGGCGCGCACGGTGGCGTCGTTGTCGACGTCGCCGTCCGGCCCGAGCAGGCCGACGTGGCCGTGGTCGGTGTACTCGTCCAGGTTGATGTCGCCGATCACCACGGTGGCCTCGCCGACCTCGGCCGCGACGTCGGCGAGGGCGAGCTGGGCGATGCCCTCCTCGTCCCAGGCGCCGCGCCCGTCCGGGTGCTTGGCGCAGGGCACCCCGAAGATCATGATCCCGCCCACGCCGGCCTGCGCCGCCGCGGCGGCGGCCTTGCGCAGGCTCTCGCGCGTGTGCTGGACCTGGCCCGGCATCGACGGGATGGGCCGGGGCTCCTCGATGCCCTCGCGCACGAACAACGGCTGCACCAGGTCCGCCGGGTGCAGCCTCGTCTCGGCGACGAGGGAGCGCAACGCGGCCGTACGGCGCAGCCGCCGCGGCCGATCGACGGGGAAGCTCATAGCCGCCCCCCGAGGACCCGCTCCGCGTGCTCCAGCACGACCTCCGGAGGACGCCGGTACCAGTAGCCGGTCTCGGCGCGTGCGGTGATGCCCAGGTCCCGCAGACGGACCAGGTGCTCGGCGGTCTTGACGGCCAGGCCGCCCGGGTCGATCACCGGCAGCCCGTGCAGGTCGCGGATGCCGAGATGGACCAGGATCTCGTTCGGGATGCCCTCGGCGGGCACGAGCCACTGGGCGCCCCGGTAGGCGGCCCGGCGCGCGGCCGCCGTGTAGGCGCGGACGAACGGGTCGAAGTCACCGGACAGCGCCCGGCTCACCACGGCCGCGCCCTCGTCGATCAGCTCGTAGGCCGACAGGGTGGCGCCGGCGGCCTGGATGTTGTCGGTGATCGGCTCGGCCAGGTGCGGGATGAACCCGATCAGGCCCAGCCGGTGGCGTTCCTGGCGGGCGGCCTGCCAGGTGGCGTCGCCGTACCCGACGACGGGGATGGTCGCGCGCACGCGGGCGGAGGTCAGGCCGGGGTCCTGGCCGGCGCCGGTGATCCAGGCGGCGCAGCCGTCGCGTTCCGCGGCGGCGGCGGTGCGGGCGAAGTATTCGCCGAACAACAACCCGATGGGGCCGAAGCCGACCAGTTCCTCGGGCAGCTCGGTGGCGTAGGTCTGGGGCGGCAACGTGTGGATCTCGACGGTGGTGCCGGGGCCGGCCACCTTGCCGAGATGTTCCGCGTACAGCTTGTCGAGCAGCGGCGCACGGCCCTCGACGGCATGCTTCTGGAACCAGATTCGCATCTCAGGTGTGCCTCACGGGAAGCGGGACGGTGTCGAGCATGGATGCCTTGGCCAGGTAGGCACGGGTCGCCTCCCCGTCCGCGGCGATCGCGCGCAGCGCGGCCACGGCGGCGGGCAGCCGGGCGGCACGGGCGTCCTGCACGCCCGCGACCCTGGCCTCGCTGGCCGGGATGACGTGGTCGACCAGTACGGCGCGACGGCGGCGCGCCCAGGTCTCCAGCGCCGCCGGCGGCGCGTGGCCGCCGAACACCTCGGCCAGGGTCCTGCCGAGATCGATCGCGTCGTGGATGCCGGCGTTCATGTTGAGCCCGCCGGCGGTGGAGGTGACGTGCGCGGCGTCACCGGCGAACAGCACCCGGCCGTGGCGGAAGGAGGCGAGCACACCGCGGACCAGGTCGTAGCGGTGTGTGCCGAGCACCTCCAGATCGGCGAGGTTGAGCCCGGCCACCCACTCCGGCGCCGGCGTCCCCGGCCCCAGCCGGAGGACGACGCGCCAGTGGTCGGGCAGGCGCAGCAGGCTGCACGACTGCGCGGGATCGCGGACATACGTGAGCGGCGCCACCCCGGGCAGCAGCTCCTCCAGCGGCGAGCCGGTGAAGATCCGCAACGCCCTGGTGGGGTAGCCGGCCTGCGGAAAGGGCACGCCCAGCGCCGCTCTGACACTGCTGTGCGCCCCGTCGGCCGCGACCAGGTAACGCGCCCGCTCCCAGCGGTCGCCGGACCGGACCCGTACGGCGGTGCCCGTCATGGCCACGTCCTCGACCGGAGCCCCGAACCGGACCTCGGCCCCCGGATGCGCCCGGAGTTCGTCCAGCAGCAGCGGCGTGAGCACCGTCTGCTCGGCGTGCAGGCGGAACGGGTGCCGGGTCATCCCGGCCAGGCCGGACATCGACATCTCCGCCAGGATCGCGCCGGCCAGATCACGCCACTGCACCCGGTCCACGACCGTGCCGCGGGCGATCAGCTCGTCCGCGAGGTCCAGCTCCTCCAGCAGGTCGAGGGTGGCCGGATGGATCGTGGAGGCGCGCGAGCGCGTGCTGAGCGCGTACTCCCGCTCCATCACGAGCACGCGCACGCCGGCCCTCGCCAGCGTGAGCGCCGCCGTCAGTCCCACCGGCCCGGCGCCGGCCACGATGACCCCGTTCACGTCGGCACCCGCTCACCGTCGCGCGGCTTCCTGCGGCCGAGCGTGACGGGCTGGCCCGCGCTGGTCAGCGCCCACCACGCGCCGCACAGGTTCGAGGTCAGCACGACCCGCTCGTCGCCCTCGGCCAGCTTGCCGATCGCGCGCAGCGTGGGCATGCCGGTGCCGGTCAGCAGCAGCACCGCCCCGGGCGCCACGCGCGCCGCCTCGACCTGGCCGACGAGCTCCTCCGTGGTCACGTCGTACGGGGCGAACTCGTCGCCCGCCTTCACCGGAACCACCCGGGTCACCCGGATCCCGGCCGCCGCCCAGAAACGCTCGGCCAGATCGGTCAGCCACGGCTGGTACGGCGAGACCAGCGTGATCTCCTTGGTGCCCAGATGCTCCAGCGCCGCGCGCGTGGCCTCGGTGGCCGAGGCGATCGGGAACCCGGACTCCGTGCTCAGCGCGTCGCAGCGCTTGCGGTCCTCCTCCGGGCCCAGCAGGTAGCGCGCGCCGCTGCAGGCCATGACCAGCGCGTCCAGCGGCAGGCCGCCGAACGAGCGGATCATGTCGGGCAGCGCCTCGTTGTAGGAATCCAGGCGCTCGGCCAGCGGCCGGCCGGGCCGTACGGGGAAGCGGGTGACGTGCAGGTCCGCCTGGGCGCCCAGCAGGCGCGCGAACTCCGGCTCCACGGCCGGGTTCGCCGGCGGCACGACGACACCCACTCTGGTCACGATCTGCCTCCCGAGGGGTCGAGTGAGAACAGCACGCGCAGCGCGTCGGCGAGGCGCGCGTCACGGGCGACGCGTCTGCCGAGGTCGCCGCCGAAGAAGGCGTCCACGACCCGCTGGACGGCGCGGCCCACCTCGTCGTGCGAGCGGGCGTCCAGTTCGGGCACGCGGGTGGCCAGCCGGCGCAGCTCCGCGTCGCACACCAGCGCGGCGCGGTCGCGCAGGGCCATCAGGACCGCGGAGCTGCCCCGCGCCGGAGCGGGGGTGGCCCGCGCGGGAGCGGGGGTGGGGGCCGGACGCGGCGACAGCAGCGTCGGTGCGCTCATCAGCAGCCCGACCATGAGGCAGCAAGCATCGCCGCCTCCCTGCGCGCCTTGGCATCCTGCGGGGGGTCGGCCGTCACCTCGACGCGCACGTCGCCGAGCACCTCGCGGGCCGCTCCGCCGATCTTGTCGGCCAGCTCGTCACGCTGCTCCCGGGTGCAGCCGGGCTTCACGGTGACGGTCAGCCGCTGCTCGTCGCGCTTCACGAGGCCCGCTCCAATGCCTGGTCGATGACGGAAATGGCGGTGTCGGACACCTGGCGGATGTGGCGCAGCCGGTGCACGGTGCGGGCGCTGGCCGCCGGCATCGACGGCATCCCGGCCGTGGGCGTGTCGTCCGGGCTCAGGTACGGCTCCGGCTCGAGGCCGGGTTGCTCGGGGCTCAGGTAGGGGTGGTGGTACGGCCGGCGGGGTTCTTCGTCGTGCGACATGAGGAGCTCCTACGAGGGTTCAGCGCTGGTCAGCGGGTTGCCGCTGTCCGGGCACGGGCGACCAGCCGGCCCGTATCCCGGACGGATCGTGGATGCCGAACCTGGCCAGTTCCTCCTCGGCCTCCGCGCGGACCTGGACGAAGCTGGCACGTAGTTCGGCGAGCAGGTGGCGGAGCATCGCCACCTCCTCTTCGAGGGCGAGCACACCGGGCATGGGCGCCCGGCCGGCCCCGCGGGCGGCGCGGATGAGCGCGGCCGTGCCGATCACCGCCGTGGCCCCAAGACAGGCGGTGAAGACCGAGGCGAACCCGGGTGTGGGCCCGCGCAGGAACGGATGTTCGATGAGCACGGAGGCGGCGGCGACCCCGATGGCGCCGCCGAGCATCCGGGCGGTGTTGATCGCGCCGACGGCCGAGGCGTACTGGGTGGGGTCGGCGGCGATCGTGCCGGCGGTGAACGTGCCGGTGGACAGGAGCCCGAATCCGGTCCCCAGCAGGACCGCGCCCAGCAGGCTCCAGGCGGTGGGCGTCGGCTGGGCCAGCAGCAGCGCGCATCCGCCGCCGAGGATCAGCGCCCCGAGGTAGATCACGCCGTTGAGGCTGAGGCGGCGGCTGACCAGCGTGGCCATCGGGCTGGCCACGATCATCGCGATGGAGATGGGCGTCAGCCACCAGCCGATCTGCGCCGGGTCGAAGCCGCTTTCCCGCAGGTAGAGCGGGCCGGTGGCGAGCACGATGAACGACATGGCGCCGTAGAGGAAGGAGGCGGCGCCGCCCCACAGGAACCCGGGCCGCCGCCACAGCGACATGTCGACGGCCCCGGCCGGATGCCGCCACGAGGTGGCCAGCGCCGCGCACAGCAGCACGACGGCCGCTCCGGCGCAGGTGAGCGTCTGAACCGAGGTCCAGCCCCACACGTCGCCGCGCGAGATGGCGATCACCGCGGTGGCGATCGCCCCCACGAGGGCGAAGGCGCCCACGATGTCCGGGACGCGGCGTCCGGTGCCGAGCGAGCGGGGCAGGGCGGGGGTGAGGCAGAGCAGTGCGGCCGCCAGGATGGCCCCCGGCAGGTACAACCCGCGCCAGCCGTACGCCTCCATCAGCCAGCCGCCCCCGCCCTGCAGGGCGAGCGCGCCGATACCCGACGACGCGCCCCACAGCGCGACCGCCCCGGCACGGCGCGAGGGTGGGAGCTCACCGAGCAGCAGTCCCAGCGACGCGGGGAACATCATCGCGGCGCCGAGTCCCTCCGCGAGCCGTCCGGCGAGCAGGATGGGCCAGGTGGGCGCCATGATCACCGCGGTCGCGCCCAGGCCGTAGAGCAGCAGGCCGAGGGCGAGCACGCTGCGCCGGCCGAACAGGTCGGCGAAGCGTCCCGCCGTGGCCAGCAGCGCGGCGACCGCGGCGAAGTTGCCGGTGCTCACCCACGTGATCTCCGCGAGGGGCAGCCCGGTCGTCATCGGGTCGGCACTCAGCAGCGGTACGGCCAGCGTCGTCGCCGTGCTGTCCGCCATGATCGCCACGACGGAGCCGGAGGCGACCAGCCGCAGCAGCACGAACCTGCTGCGCGCCCGATGGCGGTGCGGGCGTAACCGCTTGGTGATCTTCTTCTGGGGAGCCGGCTTTCCGGCCTGTTTCTTGGCGGCTTTCTGGACCGCCTTCTTGGCCTCGGGCGGGATGGTGGCGTGCTCGCGGATCGGCGCCAGGGTCATCGAGTGCTCCCCGTCAGGGGACGGTTCGGGATGGTCGCAGCGACCAGGCGCTCGGTGCCCACCAGCCGGGGCAGGGCGTGCGCGGCCTGGAACCCTGCGGGGAGACCGGCCAGGGTGTGGATGGTGCGCAGGGCCACGTTGAGGTGCGCGGCGCAGCGCCGGCGGACGCGCGCCTCCAGCCCGGCGACCCGGGCCAGCTTGTGCCGGACGTTCTCGATCTCGCTGGTGCGCTCGAGGTCGTCGAGTAAGGCCAGCCGGGCCGGCCAGCGCAGGTCGTGCGCGACGAGGGTGAGCGTGTCGGCGGCGACCTCGACCGGGTCGGTGGCGGGCCGGCCCAGCAACTGGGCGGCGGTCCTGAGCGCGAGGGAGGCGGTGCGCTCGTGGTCGGCGAGCCGGTTGACGAGCGCGGCCGACAGGACGCGGGCGCGGTGGTCGAGATGGCTGCCGCTCCAGCCGAGCACGAGCAGGCGCTCCGGCCCGGTCTCGGTGTGCCAGCCGCCGAGGTTGATCTCGCGGGCCATCCTGTGGTGGAGGACCCACAGCCGGTCCTCGGGGACGGTTTCCGGTTCCGCCCACACCTGAACACCGCCGAGCGGCAGGTCAGCGGTATGGATCAGGGCGTCGGGACCGGCGGTGCGAGCGCAGATCCGCTGGATGGCGAGCGACAGCGTTCCCTGTCCTGTCTGGTCTCTGACGAACCATGAGCTGCCCTGGATCACGACCCGGCCGCCTCTCGCTGTTAAGTGCCAGTTATCGGATGCCGCTTTGATAGTGCTCAGTCGTGTTCTAGCGTGTCAACTGTCACTTTCATCATGGGAAGATTACGCAGGTCAGCGAGCCTTCCTTTACGCTGTGAAAAGTCCGCTTCCGACGGGAGGTGTGGTGGCCAATTTCGCCGAGCGTCTCGATCACGCGCTCAGCAAGCGCGGATACACGGGTGCGCAGGTGGCCGCCGCCTTGACCACGGCCGGCATCCCGATCACCCGCGCCTACGTCAGCCAGCTGCGCACCGGTAAACAGACCAACCCGACGCTTCAGGTGCTCCAGGCCCTGGCCAGTTACCTTCAGGTGAGTGTTGGCTGGCTTCTGGGTGAGGACTATCTCGAGTCCGGGGCCATGCAGGATCTCCAGCTGCGTGCCGCGGCCATAGGCGCCTCCGCCTCCGGCCTGTCGGAGGGCTCGCTCGACCTCCTGCGGGACGTCGTCGACCTGGCCCGCCGCGCCGAGGGGCTGCCCGCCCGCGCCGCGGTCACCGACCTGCCCGACGCCACCAGGCTCAGCGACGAGGCGCGTGGCGTCCTGGCCGAACGGCTGCGCGGACTGCGGGTCTCGGCCCGGATGTCACCGGCCGACGTCGAGTTCGCGCTGGGGCGCGGCGTGGCCGCGGTCTCGGCCATCGAGGAGGGCAAGCTGACCCCGGCTCCGGCCACGGTCGCCCGCCTGCTCACCTTGTACGGCGTGACCTCGGCGCACCTGCGCGAGCACCTGATGACGCTGGCCAGGGGCGAGCGGGAGCCCTCCTGGTACGACGCCGCCGACGTCTCGCCGCCGGCCGCCACCGCCTACGCGCTGGAGGAGCGGGCCTCGGTCATCCGCACCTACCAGAGCCAGGTCGTGCCCCCGCTGCTGCAGACCGAGGCGTACGCCCGCGCGGCGATCCAGGTGGCGGGCCTGGCCACGCCGGGCCTCACCTCGGTGGACGAGGCGGTCAGGGTCCTGATGACCCGCCAGGCGCTGCTGACCAGGCCCGACGCGCCGGTCTTCTGGACCGTGGTGGACGAGAGCGCGCTGCTGCGCGCGATCGCCGGCCCCGACGTGCAGCTGGCCCAGCTCGACCTGCTCATCCAGCACGCCAAGCGGCCCAACGTCTCGCTGCACATCGCGCCGCTGGAGGATCCGGCCTATCTGCCGCGCACCGGGCCGTTCACGCTGTGGCGCTTCGCCGAGCCGTACGAGCCGGATCTGGCGTGCGCGCACGGGATCGAGTCCGACGAGCTGATCGCCGACACCGCCTCGATCGAGGTTTTCCATCAGGCGTTCGCCAAGCTATCGGTGATCACCACGACCCGCGACGAAACTCTTGATCTTCTTCATGTCCACCGGAAGCGGCTCGATCCATGATCTTTAACGGCATTTCGGGCATCGGCGGCCCGGGGCCTTGTCCACTGCGGGGGAACGCTAAACAGGCCTGACGGGTATGGGTCATCGCGAGCGTCCTGCCTGGTCTTTTGCGCGGCGGGCGCGAGCGGTGAAACAAAACCAACTATTTCTTGGAAGAGCTATTGCCGAGGGCCGTGATTATGGATCATATTGACTTCGGTCACCGCGTGGGGTCAGGTGCCAACTTTCCCGTGATTGTTATGTGGCGAGGGGAAAGGGCCCACACCCAATGCGTCAACGCGCCATCCGAAACCTGGCCAATCTCGTAACCGAGACTGCCACGCCGACCAGAGTCCTGGACGCCGCCGCCGGCGGGAAGAACAATTTCCTCGTCGACCGCGACGCTCTCCGCCGCTATGACAGCGCGGCCGCCGTCACCGCCACCGCCGCCAGGGAAGTCCACGGTTTCCTGACGCGCGTCGTCCGCCACCTCTCGGACGAGCTGATCGACCAGCTTCTGGTGATCGGCAGTGGTGTGCCCAGCGGCCTGCCAGCCGGCCGTCAGCTCCACGACGTCGCCCGCACCCACCCGCTCACCGCTGGCACGCGCGTCGTCTACGCCGAGTCGGACCCGATGATCCTGGCCAACGCGCGCGCCACCATCGAGCCGATCAGCGACCTCGTGCGCGTCGTCGAGGGCGACGTGCGGGAGATCGACGCCCTGCTCGCCGACCGGGTCGTGACCACGTTCATCGACTGGGACCGCCCGGTGGGCATCCTGGTCGTCTCCGGTCACAGCATCCTGGACGACGAGGAGTTCAGGTACGTGTTCAAACGCCTCGGCCTGGCCGCCGCGTCAGGCAGCCACCTGGCCGTCCTCCAGGCCACGCTCGACGGCATCCCCACGGAGCTGCTGCCCACCGTCTACGACCTGATCGCGATGACCATGCCCGGCTACGCCACCCGCGCCCGCGACCGGCTGGCCGCCGTCCTGGACGGCCTCGACCTGCTGGATCCCGGCCTGGTGTGGGTGTCGCAGTGGCGGCCGGAGGAACCCGGCGGCAGCGCGATCCCGCCTGAATCGTCCGGCAACTACGGAGCGGTCGCTCTGGTGCGCTGATGAGACTGAGCCGGGGTGTGGCGACGGAGCCGTGCCCCTCAGTCCCACCAGAACGACCAGGTGTGCGCGCCCACCAGCTGCTCGGCGTAGCCGAAGAGGTCACCGGGGCCCTGGACGACGTTGTCGGGGCAGAAGGCCCAGTGCTCGGCCGCCACGTGCAGCGCGTGCTCCAGGTCGGCGGGCGGCGCGGCCACGCTGACGTCGAGGGTGTTGAAGCCGAGGCTGACCACCCGCGCTCCGAACCGGTCCTCCCAGCTGCGCACGACCGCGGCCAGGGGAACCATCCATTCGTTGTGGTGCAGCGCGCCCTGCCAGCCCATGACGGCCAGCGTGTCGGCGCCGCGATCGACGGCGGCCAGCCCCAGCGGCATGCCGCGGGCGGCGAGCTGGCCGGCGTACCAGTCGGCGACCGCGCCCGGCTCGGCCACCAGCGCGCCCGGCGGGGCCAGACCGGGACAGAGCGCGCCGAAGGGCTCCAGCTCGGCCAGCGCTTCGGGGGGAACCTGCGCGACCCACTCCTGCCACACCTCGGCCATGAAACCCTCGGCGGTGAAGTGCTCGATCTGGGTGGCGTCGTCGGGCACGACCTGACCGGACGCCCACGGCTGGGCCGATTCGTCGAGAAGGACCGGCCATAACCCGCTGCGCGCGTGCTCGGCGCGGAAGGCGGCCCACTCCCGGCCGGTGACGGGCTCGTCGCTCATCCAGAACGCCGGCCGGACGGCCTGCTGGGTGAATCCCGGATCGGGCCAGATCAGCTCGCCTCCGGGCATGGCGAGAGCGAGCCTGCGCCCCATGCCGCCGTCGGCGAACAGCTCGCGCAGCTCCTGCGGCAGCCTCAGATCGTTCACGCCCATCGGGGGAGATGGTAGTGCCGAATGGTGACATCGCTTCGAGGGGCGGGACATTTGTCCTGGGCGAACCTGGATCGACGTTCCTTCCGGGCGCCGGGTGCCGCCCGGCACCGTTGACGCATGAAGATTCTGCTCGCGGCAGCCGTACTGCTGACCGGAAGCGTGGACGCGGGGGCGCCTGTCGTCACGACGGACGCCGGCGCCGTCCGGGGGAAGGTGTCAGGAGATGTCCGGATCTTTTCTGGGATCCGGTATGCCACCGCCGGACGCTGGGAGGCCCCGAAGCCCGCCGCCCCCTGGAAGGGCGTCAAGGACGCCACCAAACCCGGCAGCCCCTGCCCGCAGGTCGGCGCCGACTACGCCAACGTCACCAGTGAGAACGAGGACTGCCTGTTCCTCAACGTCACCACCCCGGCCCGGCCCGGGACCAAACGCCCCGTCATGGTGTGGATCCACGGCGACGGCGCGGTCGGCGCCGGCCACTTCTCCGACCCGCGCAGACTGGCCCGCGAGGGCGGCGCGGTCGTGGTCACGATCAACTACCGGCTCGGGGTGTTCGGCGGCTTCGGCTACCCCGGCCTGCGCAACTCCGGCACGTTCGGCCTTCAGGACCAGCAGGAGGCGCTGCGCTGGGTCAGGCGCAACGCGGCGGCCTTCGGCGGCGACCCGGGCAACGTGACGGTGTTCGGCGTCTCCTACGGCGCCTCGGCCATCGGCGGCCACCTCACCTCGCCGGGCGCCAAGGGCCTGTTCCACAAGGCCGCGCTGCAGAGCGGGGAGGCCATGATGGACATGCCCGCCGGCAGCATACTGCCCGGTCTGCCGGCCGCGCCGTACCTGCTGTGGCGCAGCACGGCCGAGGTCGAGGAGACCGGCAAGGCGTTCGCCGCCCAGCTCGGCTGCGCCGACCTCGACTGCCTGAGGAAGCTGCCGGTCAAGAAGATCCTGGCCGTCCCGCAGATCATGAACGCCTTCCAGGGCCTCGCCTACGGCAACGAGGTGCTGCCCGAGGTGCCGGCCAAGGCGATCGCGGCGGGCCGCTTCCACCCGGTGCCGGTCCTGGCCGGGGCCACCAAGGACGAGCACCGGCTCTTCGCCGCCATGCGCGGGAAAATCTCCTATCCGGACGCGCTCAAGGAGACGTTCGGGGAGCGCGCGGGGGCGGTGGCGAAGGAGTACCCGCTCGAGAGGTACGGTCACCCGGCCGTTGCCTGGAGCGCGGTCATGACCGACCGCCTGTGGGCCGTCGCCACCCACGCCCAGAACACCGCGCTGGCCAGGCGCGCGCCCGTCTACGGCTACGAGTTCGCCGACCGGGACGCGCCCATGTTCCTGCCCGTCCCGGCAGACTTCGACCTGGGCGCCTACCATGCGGGCGACCTGCCGTACCTCTTCCCCGGCAAGAAGGAGAAGCTGAGCCCGGCCCAGTGGAAGCTGTCCGGCCAGATGGTCGCCTACTGGACGAACTTCGCCCGCACCGGCGACCCCAACGGCACGGGCCTGCCCGCCTGGCCCAGGCTCGGCAAGGGCGGCACCCTCTCGCTGGAGCCCGGCAAGATCCGGCCGATCGACTACGCCGCCGAGCACCGGCTGGACTTCTGGAACTAACGTGGCCCCATGACCGTGCGCGTGCTGATCGCCGAGGACCAGGGCATGATGCGCGACGCCCTCGCGCTGCTGCTCGGCCTGGAGGACGACCTGGAGATCGTCGCCCAGGTCGCCTCGGGGGAGGAGATCGTCCCGGCGGCCAGGGAGCACGCGCCGGACGTGGCGCTGCTGGACATCGAACTGCCCGGCCGCAGCGGCCTGGAGGCGCTGCCCGAGCTGCGTGCGGCGCTGCCCGGCTGCGCGGTGCTGGTGCTGACCACCTTCGCCCGGCCCGGGTACCTGCGCCGGGCGATGGAGGCGGGGGCGGCCGGGTTCCTGGTCAAGGACGGGCCCGTGGAGGAGCTGGCCGCGGCGATCCGGCGGGCGGTGGCGGGGGAGCGGGTGGTCGATCCCACGCTGGCCGCCGCCGCGCTGACCGCCGGGCCCAGCCCGCTGACCGGGCGTGAACGCGACGTGCTCGCCGCCGCGCTCGACGGCTCCACGATCGCCGACGTGGCGGCCCGGCTGCACCTGTCGGAGTCGACCGTGCGCAACCACCTGTCGTCGGCGATCGGCAAGACGCACACCCGCAACCGGATCGAGGCAGCCCGGCTGGCACGGCACAATGGGTGGCTGTGATGAGCTTTGACGCGGTACTCAGTGATCTCGATGGAGTCATCCGGATCTTCGATGACAAGGTCCAGGACGAGATCGAGGCCCGCTACGGCCTGCCCATGCGGAAGACCGCGTTCCGGCCCGACCTCATCATGCCCGCCACGCTCGGCCGGATCACCGAGCGGCAGTGGATCGAGGCGCTCACGGCCGAGCTCGGCGGCGACGAGCGGGCCAGGCAGGCGGCGCGGGAGTTCGGCGAGGTGCCGTTCCGGGTGGACGAGGAGGTCAGGGCCATCCTGGCCAAGCTCCAGGAGACCGTGCCGCTGATCATCGTCACCAACGCCATGGACACCCTCGACGAGCACCTCGACCGCCTCGGCCTCACCTACTTCGCCGACGCCGTGGTCAGCAGCGCCAAGGTCGGCGTCGCCAAGCCCGACCGGCGCATCTACGAGATCGGCGCCGAACTGGCCGGGGTGGCGCCCGAGCGCTGCGTGTTCATCGACGACCGCCTGGAGAACGTCGAGGGCGCCCGGGCGCTCGGCATGACCGGCATCCACTACCGGGCCGTCGCCGACCTCGCGCCCCTCATCGGCTAGCCACGTCCGCGTCGGCCACGTCCGCGTCGGCCACGTCCGCGTCGGCCACGTCCGCGTCGGCCACGTCCGCGTCGGCCATGTCTGTGACGGCCATGTCTGTGACGGCCATGTCCGCGTCGGCCATGTCGAAGAAGCGTCGTTCCAGCGCGACCGCGCGCCGGAACGTCGCCAGCACCTGAGCCGCGCGCTCCTCCGGCAGGGCGGGCCCGAGGCGGTCCAGTTCGCCGCGCAGGAAGTCCACCCACGCCCGGAACTCCGGCCCCTCGTGCAGGTCGATCCACTCCCGGTGCACGAACGTCGCCGGCAGCGGCTCCTCCGCCCGCTCCGCCCAGCTCAGGTAGCTCCACTCGGCCACGCACAGCACCGCCACGATCAGCGGGTAGTCCTGCGCGGCGCGCACCTCGTCCATGAGCGCCCGGAACTCCGCCGTGACCGGCTCGGGCGCCGCCTCGGTGCTGCCGCCGAGCGCGGCCAGCGCGCGATGGAAATACGTCTTCTCCTCGGCCGTGGCCACCTGCCCGAGGAACTGCCCGTACGGCACGCGGGCGGCGAAGGTGTCCGCACTGGCCACGGCCGCCCCGAGCAGCGCGGTGAAGGAGTCGACGAACAGGAAGTCCTGCTCCAGGTAGTGCCGCATGTCGGCGTCGCCGGTCGTGATGGCGGCGGCGAACGGGTGCCCGGCCACCGCCTCCCACTCGTCCGCGCACTGGGCGCGCAGCCACGCGCTGAAGGATTCCTCGCTCATGCGGGCGACTCTAGCCATGACGGCACTCCCCGCCGCGGCCGGGCCGTACCGGTCGGGCGGGGAGGCGTGGCGCGGGCAGGACGTCGTACCTGGGGAGAGGTTCACCGCCCGGGCGCGGGCCGCGCCGCCCGCGCCGGGCTCCAAGGCTCTAGTAACCACCTCCGCTCGTCCGGGTCGGAGTCGGTGAGGGATCGCCGGAGGGCGCCGGGGTGGTGGTGGCCGGGCGGGCGCCCGCGGGGCGGATGAGTCCGATGAGGCCGTGCTTGGCGCCGTCGATGCCGGCGGAGAACCAGACGGCGTTCTCGCCGCCGTTGGCCGCGGTGCCGGGCTCCAGGTCCCAGAGGCCGGGCAGGACGATCGGGCGGCCGTTGGCGGTGCGCAGCGCGCCCTGGTGGCGGCCGCGCTTGATGGCGTGGACGGTGCCGTCGCCGAAGTTGCCGACGAGCAGCGAGCCGGCGAGGGCGCCGAAGCCGCGCGGGGCGGTGGTGATCGCCCAGGGGGCGTTCAGCGGGCCGCGGGAGACGCGGCCGGTCAGCCTGCCGTCGGCGGTGAAGCGGCTGAGGAAGCCCTTACCGCGCCCGGGGACCGCCTTGCCGGTGTCCGGGTCGCGCAGGGCCGAGGCCACCCAGACGTTGCCGTTGGCCACCGCGACGTTGAACGGGTGGTAGTTCTGGGGCAGCGCCGGGTCGCGGAACTGCCAGCGGGCCAGCCGTACCCGCTTGAAGTCGTCGTCGAAGGCGTGGATGCGGCCACCGGCGAAGTCGGCGGCCAGCAGGAACGCGCCGTCGTCGGTCTCCAGCAGGGTCAGGCCCTTGTAGTCGGCGCCCCGGGTGAAGGCGGCGATGATGGCGTTGGCCGGGTCGGCCTCGGCGTTCCAGCCGCTGATGGCGCCGCTGGGGCTGGCGAAGATGAACGTGGCGGGCTTGCCCTTGACCGTGAAGCCCTGGCCGGTGTTGACGACCTGGCCGGTGGGCGCGCCGCCGGGGATGGCGACCTCGGTCTGCTCCTTCTTGCCGTTGCCCGAGTAGACGGTGGCGCTGCCGGTGCCGGTGTTGGAGACCCACAGGGTCTTGCCCATGGCCAGGCCCCAGGGGTTGACGACCTTGGGATCGGTGACGGGGGCCTTGCCGCGGACGTCGGAGACGAGGTTGACCACGTCGAAGCGGGCGCGGGGGGTGGATTGCGCGGGGGTGGTGAGGGTAGCTCCCAGCACGACCGCGACAGCGCCGAGCGTGATGATGCCGCGTCTATAGGGGTGCCGCATCCGTGCCTCCTTGGTGTGCGCTTGTGACGCGAGATACGCGGGAGGCGGGAGACTGGTTCAGCGTTGTTTACCACCGGGAATGGGACATATATGGAAGTTCTGGGCATCGATATCGGCGGTTCGGGGATCAAGGGAGCGCCCGTGGACGTGGTGGCGGGCCGCCTCACGCAGGAGCGCCTGCGCATCCCGACGCCCCAGCCCGCCAAGCCCGCGCCCATGGCGGAAACCGTCGCGCAGATCGTCGATCACTTCTCCTGGACCGGTCCCGTCGGCGTGACCTTTCCCGGCGTGATCATGGACGGGGTGGTCAGGAGCGCCGCCAACGTCCACCACTCGTGGGTCGGCGTGGACGCCGCGGATCTGTTCGGCGGCGCCCGGGTCGTCAACGACGCCGACGCCGCCGGCCTGGCCGAGCTCAGGTTCGGAGAGGGGCGCTCGCGCAAGGGCACCGTCCTCATGCTGACGTTCGGCACCGGCATCGGCAGCGCGCTGTTCGCCGACGGCGTGCTGGTCCCCAATACCGAACTCGGGCACCTGGAGCTGCACGGCAAGGACGCCGAGCACCGCGCCTCCGACCGGGCCCGCGAGGAGGAGGACCTCGGCTGGAAGGAGTGGGCGGAACGCGTCGAGACCTACCTGAAGCACGTGGAGAAGCTCTTCTCGCCCACGCTGTTCATCATCGGCGGCGGAGTCAGCAAAAAGGCGGACAAGTTCCTGCCGCACGTGAAGATCGACACGCCGATCGTGCCCGCCGCGCTCCAGAACGAGGCGGGCATCATCGGCGCCGCACTGGTGGCCGCCCCCGCGGGACCGCCACCGGCGGCGTAGCCGGCCTCCCGGGGATCAGCCCCAGCCCACCCCGCGGCTCACGGGGCCGCCCTCTGCCCGGCCAGCAGCTCCGCCAGCCGGTCCAGCTCCTCGCGGGCCCGCAGGGCCGGATGGCGCTCCAGGACCTCCTGCACCTGCAGCAACGCGCCGAACTCGGGCTCCGGCCCGGTGATTCCGGCCAGCTCCGGCCGGATCCGGTCCCGCAGGCCGGATCCGCGCGTGCCGTCGGCGAAGTCCGGAGGCAGGGGACCGGCCTGGTCGTGGAAGCCTCTGGCGTACAACATGAACTGGTAGGCGGTGCCGTACTGCTCGGAGACCCGGCTGACCAGGTCGTCGCGCAGGGCGCTGAGGTCGCTGTGGGCCAGGCTGTGCCGGCGGACCGCGCTGCCCGCCCGGCGCAGCCGCAGCGCCGCCCGCGCCCTCAGCAGCCGGCCCCGGCGCTTGACCTCCGCCTCGCGCGCCGCGTACGGGTCGTAGGCCACGATCTTCAGCGCCATGGCCGACAGCGTCAGCGTGACCATCAGGATCGTGATGAGGTCCGGCGGCAGCGGCCTCGAGAGCGGGCCGTCGTTGACGTCCTGTACGCGGTAGAGCGCCCAGCCGCCGATCAGCACGATCAGCAGCAGCGGCAGGGCCAGCCGCATCGTCCAGTGCAGAATCGCCGCCGCGGCCCGCCGGAATCCGGCGCGCTTGCGCTGGCGCGCGCCGTGCAGCCGGACGGCGCGGAAGACCGGCCCGCCCAGCAGCGTGCCCGCCACGACGATGCCCACGGTGAGCGCCAGCCCGGGCGCGAACGTGATCACCTGCTCCCGCCAGGACACGTCGGCGTTGCCGACGAACCGCTGGAAGATGCTCTGGAAGTACCACGTGTCGAACGCGCCCACCGCGATGATCGTCGGCCAGACGATCACGCGCACCCACAGGGGCCGCTGCGGCACGCCCGCCGTGACCCGCTCCTCGCGCAACCGCCGCCGATCCTGTACGGCCCGGCCGACCTCGCCGCCTTCGGCCACCGAGCGCAGCACGGCCAGGGCGGCCCGCGCGTCCTCGTCGGTGGTGATCACCCGGCGGCGTTCGCTCGCCATTCTCTCCTCGTGCTGCCTGACCAGGCGGGTCGCCCGGTTCTTGGCATCGAGCAGGGCCTGCGACTCGACGTTGTCGAGCTGTTCCGGCGCCCGGGCCGGTGTGCCGGTCAGGTACCGGTCGAAGTTGGTCTGCCAGCAGTCGCACCCGTGATGGCACATGTGCACGGGCCGCGCCGCGCCGGCCTCGACCAGCTCGCCCTCGACCGGCTCCTCGGCGTCTTCGTTCATGTCATCCACGCACCTTGTAAACGATCTCCACCCTGCGGTTGCACGTGTAGTCCGCCGCGCTGTCGCCGCGACAGCCCGGCTTGGGCCGTTCCTCTCCCGCGCCCTCGGCGGCGACGCCGCGCAGCCCTTCCTCCTGAAGCAGCGCCGCGACGCTTTCCGCCCGCCTTCCCGACAGCGCGGCGTTGTGGCCCGAGCTGCCGCGGCGATCGGTGTGGCCGATCACGGTGACGGTCTCCGGGCCCTGCGCGGCCAGTTCCACGGCGAACTCCTTGAGCCGCCGCGTCCCCCCGGCCGACAACGTCGCCGAGTCGGTCGCGAACAGCAGGTCGCCGGGGAACTCCTTGGTCCGCACCGAGCTGGGCGGGTGCTCGCTCTGCTGGAAGGCCACCGCCACGTCGGCGGCGCCCTCCTTCACGGTCGGCTGCCTGCCGTCCGTCGCCGGCAGCGCGCCGGGCTGCTGGCGCACGCCGATCTCGCACGAGCCGGCCTCGCCGGTGGCCGCCGCGCACAGGCCGCTCCAGAGCCGTTCGAGCCAGGTGAGATGGCCCTGCTGGGGCTGGGAGTGGCCCTTGCCGGAACTGCCGACCCAGGGCATCCGCACGCTCCAGCCGCGCAGCGCGGGAACGGCCTTCTGGGCCCTGCACGCCCTGACGATCCGGTCGGCGTGGCCGGGGTCGCGCATGGCGGTGGTGAGCAGCCCGGCGCAGCCCGTGGTGGACAATCCGTCGGAGGCCACGACCAGGGTGCGCCGGGTGTCCCGTCCCGCGCCGGTGACGGTGGGCTGGAAGGCGGCCAGCACGTTGCTGCCCTCCGTGTCCGGGGCCGACAGCGTCTTCTCCCCGAGGTGGAAGCGCAGGCAGGACCCGGTGTTGGCGGCGAAGTCCCTGCGGTTGACCTCGCCGCCGCTCATGCGGGGCAGGGAGATCTCCGCGGCCGTGACCCGGTTGCCGCCGTCGAAGGCGCCGACGCTGATCGTCGCGGGTGTGCGCAGCGACGGGATCAGGCCGCCCGAGCCGAAGCCGACCGAGCCGTCCGGCAGCGGGGTGCCGTCCCCGGCGAAGATCGCGGCGTACCAGTCGGGCACCTCACCGCTGTCCTTGTTCCGCATCGAGGCGCTGCGGTCCACCATGATGACGAGCTGCTCGGCGGTCGCCGTGCCATCGCCCTCGAGCCCTTTGAGGGCGGTGCAGGCGGCGTCCGGGTCGGCGGTCGTGGCCTGTGCGCCACCGAGCACCGAGCAGCCCGAGACCAGAATCGCGAGGACCGACAGGCCCGCGCAGGCGTGTGCTCTCATCCCTGCTCCTCCCACGGCATGGCGCCCGCCGGGGACAGCTCGACGCCCAGCCGTTCGAACGCCTCGCGGATCACCTTGTCGCTGCCGGTGACCAGGTCGAAGATGTTGACGTTGGCGGCCTTCTGCGCGTTGTCCACCATCTGCAGCACGCTGACGAAGTGCTCGAGCTCGCCCTTGCGGGCCTGCTGCATGGTGAGGATGACCTCGGCCGCGTTCGTGCCGTGCTCGGCCAGGAGGACGGCGAAGCGGCCGCGCCACGACTGGTCGCTGGCGATGAGGAAGTCCATCCACACGTCGCGCTCCGCGCCCAGCCGCTCCACCCGCGCCTTGGTGAGCTGCAGGCGCGCGTGCTCATCCATGATCAGGTAGGCCAGCTTCCGCTGGCGCTCGCGCACGTCCTCGGTCAGCGTGACCCAGGTGCGTGCGGCGACCTTGACGATCACCCGGTCGCAGTCGTGCACGGCCCGGGTGTAGCGGCCGTTCAGCGCGCGCTGGATCTCCTCCTCGGCCAGCTCCGGCCGGTGCGCCGGGATCGTCCGCGCCGCCGCGCGCACCAGGTCGTGCACCTCGCGCCTGACCCGGCTGCGCAGGGTGGCGATCTCCGTCCGCAGCAGCGCCTCGTCGTCGTTCTGCGGCGTCGCCGGCTGGGCGCACCAGGTGACCCAGACCGAGACCTCGAAGTGCAGGGCGTCGCCCTCGGCGGGTGTCACCAGCGTCAGCGCCTCGTCGGTGACGTGCAGGCCCTCGCTCTGGGAGTGCGTGCAGACCATCGGCGGCGGCTGGAGGACACGCTGGGTGTACATGATCGGGTTCGGCGGTTCCTCCGCCGTGCAGGCGTGCGGCACCGCGCTCTCGGGGACGGGCCCGCGCCGGATCCTGGTCCACAGTCGGCGGAGAAATCTCATGCCTTGGGCTCCTTCATCAGCCGGTCCAGGTGCCTGGCGAGGTCGGCGCTCAGCTCCTCGCGCAGGTACCAGTGCTTCATGTGCATCCGCAGCGGCGCGTCCAGCGCGCTGTCGCTCAGCCGGAAGACCTCCTCGACGACGCCACGCCTGCGCTCGTCGAGATCCGTCCAGCCCGTCACCCACGCGGTCAGCGCCGACCACGCCTCGATCACCGGGCGCTCGGCCGAGAACCCCCTGCCCAGGCCGTGGGCGAGCGCGTTCACCCACAGCCGCACCAGCCTCGGCCGGGCCAGCGCCCATTCGGCCGAGTCGAACCACTCCACCCGCAGCCCGCCCGCGGCCACCACCAGCCGGGTCAGCACCAGCGCCGCCGTCCGGCTCAGCTCCCAGCTGCCCAGCCGGGCCCACTCGTCGGCGTGCGCGAGGATCGGGGCCGCGCTGGCCGGGGTGAGGATCTCGGTCACCGACCGCGCCACGGCTTCCTGCATGTACGGCGGCGCCTCCTTGACCAGCACCCGCCGGAAGGCGTTCATCGCCTCCTCCACGCGCTGCTCGCCGATCCAGGAGCCGTACGCCTTGACCACGATCGAGCGCTGCGCCCGGGTGCCCTTCGACCAGTCGGCCAGCCGCCGGGTGATCAGCGGCGCGATCTCCTCGACGCGGGCGCCGGCCTCCAGCGTCCAGGCCGCCAGCCACCGGGTCCGCCACGTGGCCTTGGCGCCGCTCCATTTCTTCAGGAACGCGTGGTCGACGACGTCGAAGTCGAAGGCGGCCAGCCGCCCGATCGCGTGCGCGGCCTTGATGCGGACCTCGCGCTGGCGGTGCTCCGACAGGTGGCTCAGCCAGCCCTGCAGCGGGTCGCGGATGCTCTGTCCCTCGCGCCAGGCCACCTCCAGGATGGCGGCGGCCATGAGCGGCTGGCGCAGCCGGACCACGCGCCCCTTGTCGCCGGACTCGCTCTCCTCCGTCTCGGCCTCCGCGTGGTCCAGCGCCTTCTCCAGCCACGCCCACGACCGGGGCTCGGCACCCTCACCGCCGGTGCCGATCAGCTCGGCCAGCCCGGCCGCGGCCCGGGTGACCGTGACCACGGACAGGCCGTTGAGCACCGCCGCGCTGAGCGTGAAGCAGACCAGCGCCACGTCGCGGTCGTCGAGGAGCCGCTGCGCCTTCTCCCGCAACTGCCTCGGCTGCAGCTCGGACAGGCTGGCCAGGTCACCCGTCCTGACCAGGACCTTCGCCGCCTCCCTCGCCAGCCGGGCGCTCTCGCCCGGGGTGAGTTCGGCCACGTCGAGCTTCTCGTAGCCGGGCAGCTTGGCCAGCAGGGCCAGGTCGAAGGTGTCGTAGCCGGTCGAGCGCGTGCTGTCGTGCCCGTCCAGGCCCAGCGCGGCCACCACCCCGGCGGGCAGCGCGCCGGCCTGGTCGCGCAGCTCGTGGCGCAGCCACCGGGCGAACACGCGCTCCGGCTCCGGCCTGTCGTGCGGCACCGCGATCTGCTCGGCCAGGCCCTCGGGCCCGGCCAGCACCACGAACCGGCACGACAGCCGCCTGGCCAGATCGGCGAGCTGCCGCAGGGCCCGCTCCGGCCGCCTGCGCCAGCCTGCGCCGGTCGCGTCCACCACGTAGCCCACGCCTCTGGACAGGTCGGACTCGCGCAGCTCAGAGGGGTCGGCGTCGAGCATGAGGACCGCGGCCTCCGGCTCGTCGTTCCGCCCGGTGCGCGGATACAGCAGCGCGGCCAGGGCGGCGAACTCGCGCCCGCTCCTGGCGCCGCCGCCGATCACGACCAGGCTCTCGTGGTCGAGGCGCTTCACCAGCTCCCAGTAGGACTCGGTCGGGACCAGCGTCGCCTCGACCACGTGCCGGGCGACCGGGTGGGCGCGGGCGCGCGGAACCGTGCTCCCGATGAAGATGTCGCCGCCGTGGGTCTCGGCGTACACCGAGTCCTTGACCTGGTGGGACGAGCCCAGGGCGAGCGTGGCCAGGTTGAGCTCGCGCATGCTGCGCTCGCGCTCCTCGGCCACCATGCGATGGTTCAGGGGGAGGTCGTCGTCGGTCTCCTCCTCGTCCAGCGAGACGCGCCGCGGCTGCTCCTCCGGCGTGCTGTCCGCGGGAGCCGGAGGCTCCGGCGTCGGCTCGGCCGCGCCGTCCGCCTCCGGACCGGGGTCCTGGGCAGGGGGCGCGGCGGGGGAGGACGGCGGTTCCGGAGGCTCCGGCTCCGGGTCCCCCGCGGGGTGGGGCTCGGTCATCTCAGTGCTTCCCGCCCAGGCTGATGTCCCCGACGTTGATGTCACCCTCGTGGGTCTCGTTGACCACGGAGTCGGTGATCTTGTGGGCCGAGCCGTACACGAGCGTGCCGGGGCCGGCGGGCAGCGGGCGGGGTTCCTCGGCGGCGGGCGGTCCGGGGGCGTAGGCGTCCAGGTCGGCGAGCTCGTGCAGGTCGCAGCCGGCGACGTAGAGGTAGGCGGTGTAGGTGTCGGACTTGGCGCGCACGTGCACCTGCCGGAACTCCGCCGGGCTCAGCGAGCCGTAGCCGTCGCTGAGGTAGTCGTTGAACACCCGGTCGGAGACGATCACGGCCAGGTCGGCGCCCGGGCAGAGCCGCAGGGCGTCGCGTACGGCCTGCGCGTCCGCCAGGCGGTTGACCTGGACCGCGTGCCCGCCCGGGACTCCCATGGCGCCGTCGGTGCGGATCGGGCCCTCGTGCAGGGCCAGGCGCAGCCGCAGGCGGGTCCAGGGGGAGGGCTTGGGCCGGTGGTTGTGGGCGGCCAGGGCCAGGCAGAGCTCCGGGATGAACGTTTCGGCCAGCGTCCCGACCGGGGTGCCGCCGGGCAGGACCGAGAACTCGCCGTCGCCGGTCTGCTGGATCAGCCAGCCTTCGCGGGCCAGGCCCGCGGCCGCGGCGGCGATGGCCAGGACGCTGCTGAGGTTCTCCTGGGCGGTGGCCTGCTGGGAGTTGGTGCGCAGGCTGTACGCCTCCAGGTCGACCGTCATCATCGGCCGGTGTTTGGGCATGCCGAGATCAGGCATTCGCTACCTCCGTAAGTGGGCTGTGGGCACACCCTGCCAGGGGTGTGCCAATTGGATTCCGTCAAAATCCGGGTTTCGGGCGATATTTCGGGAGATCCGGTAGAGCGGTATTTCAGAATGTTGTTCGACGGTGCTTGGGCATGGTGGGGCCCGATCGCACACGTGTTCATTGAACGTTCATTGAGCGTTCAAGACAGGGTGATGCGATTCGCCGGGAGTGCGTAGTTTTTGCGCGATTTATGTTGAAATATCGGAGAATGTGGCTAGCTCTGTGTATTTAGTGATCTTGACGGGCCGGGACCGCGAATCGAGATACCCCAGCCCCGCCAGCTGGCGCATCGCGCGGTTGACCGAATCGGGTGCGGCGCCGATGAGCGCCGCGTACTCCGCCTGCGTCAGCGTCACGCCCACGCTGGCGCACTCGCCCGTCCTGGTGCCGTGGAGCTCGGCCAGCTCCAGCAGCACCCTGCCCAGGCGCACCGCCACCGGATAGCCGCCGATGTCGAGCCGCCGCTGGTTGGCGTAGCGCAGCCGGGAGCTGAACATCCGGTTGAGCGTCAGCGCGGTCGCGGGCCTGGCGTCGAGGTGCGCCAGGAACACCGGCCCGGGGATGTGACTGATCAACGACCTGCGGCAGGTCGTGACCGTCGCGAAGCGGGCGGTGTTGTCGAGGACCGCCATCTCCCCGACCAGGTCGCCGGACAGGCGGATGGCGAGCAGCGTCTGCGCGCCGTTCTCGACGGTCGCCGTCACCTTCACGAGCGCGTCGATGAGTAAATAGACGTCGCCTGCCGGGTCGCCCTGGCGGATGAGCGTCGTGTCGGCCGGATGCATCCGGTGCCGTCCTAGATCAAGAAACTCGCGCCGGTCCGCGGGGGGAAGCTTGGCCATGAATGTTCCGGGAGGCCAGCCTCGTTCGCGACGTTCTTCCGGGTATTCGCGCATGGCTGTCGCCCTCGTTCTAACGAAGACTACGTGGAGGGCGTTGAGTATAGGGCTATTTCTTGACTTCTCACGATTTAAACGAAATGGGCAAGATTCTTTTCATATAACGCCAATCCCGCTGAAGCACACCTGCCACACTGGTCTCAGGACTCGCCGGCCGTACCACTCGCGAGGCCGGACCGGGCGCTGCCCCGGCACCGGCGTCCCACAGGCCGGTCGTGATCAAAAATCTCCCGGGAGGCATGCAACCCATCGGCCGTCTCAGGAGTCTCACTAGTGTCCGTGGCCGACCGTGGTGAACTCTGGGGAGAGTGCTGACACACCGCGGCCGGCCACGGACCACACGTGGGGCGATATTGGGATGCGCGGCCCGCCGCGCTCGGGCACGATGGGCGGTTGGCACCCGGCACGCGGGGCTCAAATATCCTGAAAGCAGTATGGGAACCTCGTCGTTGTCCTCTCCACTGTCCGAGCTCCAGAGCCGCCTGCCCGAACTCATGCCGCGCGACCAGCGGCGCCTTCGGCGCAGGCTCGACGGCGTGCGCCGGGTACGCTCCCGCGAGGCGCGTGACAAGATCACCGCGGAGATCCTCGCCGACGTCGAACGCGCCGAGCAGCGCCTGGTCCGGCGCCGCGAAGCCGTACCCGCGGTGACCTATCCGGAAGAGCTGCCCGTCTCCCAGCGCAGGGACGACATCCTCGAGGCCATCCGCGACCACCAGGTCGTGATCATCGCGGGCGAGACCGGCTCCGGCAAGACCACCCAGATCCCCAAGATCTGCCTCGAGCTCGGGCGCGGCGTGCGCGGCGTCATCGGGCACACCCAGCCCCGCCGGATCGCCGCCAGGACCGTCGCCGAGCGCATCGCCGAAGAACTCGGCACCGAGCTGGGGCAGACCGTCGGCTACAAGGTCCGCTTCACCGACCAGGCCAGTGACCGGACCCTGGTCAAGCTCATGACCGACGGCATCCTGCTGGCCGAGCTGCAGAACGACCGGCTGCTGGAGCAGTACGACACGCTGATCATCGACGAGGCCCACGAGCGCAGCCTCAACATCGACTTCATCCTCGGCTACCTCAAACAGCTGCTGCCCCGCCGCCCCGACCTCAAGATCATCATCACCAGCGCCACGATCGACCCCGAGCGCTTCTCCCGCCACTTCGGCGACGCCCCGATCGTCGAGGTCTCCGGCCGCACCTACCCGGTCGAGGTCCGCTACCGGCCGCTCAACGACGAGGACGACCAGACGCAGGGCATCGTCGAGGCGTGCAGGGAACTCGTCCTGGAAGGGCCCGGCGACATCCTCGTCTTCCTCAGCGGCGAGCGCGAGATCCGCGACGCCGCCGACGCCCTGGGCAAGGCCGACTTCCGCAACACCGAAGTGCTCCCGCTCTACGCCCGCCTCAGCGCCGCCGAGCAGCACCGCGTCTTCCAGCGCCACACCGGCCGCCGCATCGTGCTGGCCACCAACGTGGCCGAGACCTCGCTGACCGTGCCCGGCATCAAGTACGTCGTGGACCCCGGCTTCGCCCGCATCTCCCGCTACAGCCACCGCACCAAGGTCCAGCGCCTGCCCATCGAGGCCATCTCCCAGGCCAGCGCCAACCAGCGCAAGGGACGCTCCGGCCGGACCTCCGACGGCATCTGCATCCGCCTGTACGAGGAGGAGGACTTCCTCAACCGGCCGGAGTTCACCGACCCCGAGATCCTGCGCACCAACCTCGCCAGCGTCATCCTGCAGATGACCTCGATCGGCCTCGGCGACATCGAGGCATTCCCGTTCGTCGAGCCGCCGGACAAACGCCAGGTGCGCGACGGCGTCAACCTGCTGGTCGAGCTCGGCGCCTTCGACGCCCACGGCACGCTCACCGGCGTCGGCCGCAAGCTCGCCGGGCTGCCGGTCGACCCGCGCCTGGCCCGCATGGTGCTGGAGGCCGACAAGAACGGCTGCCTGCGCGAGGTCATGGTCATCGCCGCCGCCCTGTCCATCCAGGACCCGCGCGAGCGCCCGGCCGACAAGCAGCAGCAGGCCGACGAGAAGCACCGCCGCTTCGCCGACCCCGAATCCGACTTCCTGACCTACCTCAACCTCTGGAACTACCTCAAGGACAAGCAGAAGGAACTGTCCTCCAGCGCCTTCCGCCGCCTGTGCAAGGCCGAGTTCCTCAACTACCTGCGCGTGCGCGAGTGGCAGGACATCTACAGCCAGATCCGGCAGACCCTCGGCGTCCAGCCGAACAGCACCCCGGCCTCGCCGTACCAGATCCACGGCTCGCTCCTCGTCGGCCTGCTCTCCCACATCGGCGTCAAGGACGTCGTGGAGAAGCAGCGCGGGCAGGACGGCCGGCGGCCCATCCAGGAGTACGTCGGGGCGCGCAACGCCCGCTTCGCGATCTTCCCCGGCTCCGCGCTGGCCAGGAAGCAGCCGCAGTGGCTCATGTCCGCCGAGCTCGTCGAGACCTCTCGGCTGTGGGCCAGGGTCAACGCCAAGATCGAGCCCGACTGGGTGGAGCCGCTCGCCCAGCACCTGGTCAAACGCACCTACTCCGAGCCGCACTGGGAGAAGAACCAGGGCGCGGTGATCGCGCTGGAGAAGGTCACGCTGTACGGCGTGCCGCTCGTGGTCGGGCGCAAGGTGAACTACGGGCGCATCGATCCGGAGCTGTCGCGGGAGCTGTTCATCCGGCACGCCCTGGTCGAGGGCGACTGGGACAGCCACCACGCCTTCCTCAAGGAGAACCGCAAGCTGCTCGGCGAGGTCGAGGAACTGGAGGCGCGGGCCCGCAGGCGCGACATCATGGTCGACGACGAGGCGTTGTTCGACTTCTACGACCAGCGGGTGCCCGCCGACGTGGTCTCCGCCCGGCACTTCGACTCCTGGTGGAAGAAGGTCGAGGACAAGACCGTCCTGACGTTCACACCGGAGATGCTGGTCAACGAGGGCGCCGACGTCAGCGCCCGCGACTACCCCGACACCTGGCGGCAGCTCGGCCAGCGGATGAAGCTGACCTACCAGTTCGAGCCCGGCGCGGACGCCGACGGCGTCACCGTCCACGTGCCGCTGCAGGTGCTCAACCAGGTCAACGGCGACGGCTTCGACTGGCAGATCCCCGGCCTGCGCGAAGAGCTGATCACCGCGCTGATCCGGGCGTTGCCCAAGAACGTCCGCCGCAACTTCGTGCCCGCGCCCAACTACGCCAAGCAGGTGCTGGCCGGCGTCAAGCCGACCGGTGAGCCGCTGCTGGAGGCGGTCGAGCGGGAGCTGCTGCGGCTGACCGGGATCCGCGTCCCGCGCGACGCCTGGCAGCTCGACCAGGTCCCCGACCACCTGCGCATCACCTACCGGGTGATCGACGAGCGCAAGCGCACGATCGCCGAGGGCAAGGACATCGACGCGCTGAAGAAGCAGCTCGCCCCGCGCCTGCGCAAGACGCTCTCGGCGGCCGGCGACGACGTCGAGCGCACCGGCCTGCACACGTGGAGCTTCGGCGCCCTGCCCAAGGTGTTCGAGCAGGGCCGCATGAAGGGCTACCCGGCCTTGGTGGATGAAGGCACGAGCGTCGGCGTCAAGATCTTCGAGACGCAGGCCGAGCAGCGCCGCTCCATGTGGACCGGCACCCGCCGCCTGCTGCTGCTCAACGTCACCAACCCGGCCAGGTCGCTGCTCGGCGGCCTGTCCAACCAGGCCAAGCTGGCCCTGTCACGCAGCCCGCACGGCGGCGCGGTGGCGTTGTTCGACGACGTGGTCAACGCCGCCGTGGACAAGCTGATGACCGACGTGGGCGGCCCCGCCTGGGAGCCCGTCGCCTTCGACCGCCTCTACCAGCACGTGCGGGCCGAGCTGTACGACACGGCGCGGGACGTCCTGGGCAAGGTGGAGCAGATCCTGAGCGCGTGGCACACGGTGGGCACGCAACTGGCCGCGCTACGGCAGAGCGCTTCGACGGACGACGTCCGCGAGCAGTTGGACAGGCTGGTGTTCGCCGGTTTCGTCACGGCGACGGGAGTGAAGCGGCTACCCGACGTTTCCCGCTACATCCGGGCGATCGAGCGGCGGCTGACCAAGCTGCCCGAGGAGCCGTGGCGGGACGAGGAGTGGATGGGCCGGGTGCACAAGGTGGAGGACGACTACTACGACGCCCTGGACCGGCTGCCCCCTGCGCGGCGGGGGGATGCGGAGGTGCGGGAGATCCGGTGGATGATCGAGGAGTTGCGGGTCAGCTTCTTCGCCCAGACCCTCGGGACGCCCACGCCGGTGTCGGAGAAGCGGATCACGAGGGCCCTGGAAAAGCTCAGTCCATGAGCAAGGTACTGGTGTCCAGATCGAAGTCGATCGGCGCGGGTAGAGGCAGCGTGCAACCGAGGGGCTGAAGGGCCTTCTTGTTGTACAGCTCGTCGACGATCTCGTAATGGACGCTTACAGACCCCTCCAACGGGTCGATCAGGAGGTAGATGGGCACGCCGCCGGCCGCGTAGAGATCTGGCTTGATGACTCGGTCATCGTGTGCGCTACCGGGAGAGACCACTTCCGCAGCCAGGATCACGCCGGTGGAGCGCAATTCCGAATCACCCCACAAAGGGCAATCCTTTGGCGCGAGTGCGAAATCGGGTACGAGAGTATCTCGAGGCCCATCGATGCAGATGTTGACGCCTCCGTAGCACTCCCAGTCCTCTCTGTCGATTACGGGTATGAACAGACGGCTCAGCCGCCAGGCGATCGCCTGATGCTTGGGCTTTCCCATGGGGCTCACGCGAAGCGTCCCTTCGATGACCTCGACCCGGAGACCGGGGAGGGGGGGTAGGGCATCGAACAGTTCCCGCACCGTCGTCGGTAGTTGGTCTGCGGGAGCGGTGTAGGGCTTCACGCGCGGCCGATGCTCGGTGATGACCATGAACCTGTCCCTTCGTATTCGAGCGGGCACGCTAAGTATTGCATCACGTCGCTACGTCTCATAGGCAAACCTTGAAACTTTACCGGCCGACCGGTACAGTTTCGAGCCATGCCAAGACCGAGCTCCCGCGAACGCCTGCTGGACGCCGCCGCCGACGTCCTGCTCACCGACGGGGCCGAGGCGCTCACGCTGGAAGCCGTGGCCAGGCGGGCCGGCGTGTCGAAGGGCGGCCTGTTCTACCACTTCCCCACGAAGCAGGCCCTGGTGGCCGGCATGGTCGAGCGGCTGACCGGCGCCTTCGACGCCGCGCTGGCCGAGGCCGGGGAGCGGCCGGGTGACTACCTGCGCGCCTACATCGACGCCACCATCCCCGAGCGGCACACCGGGCCCGAGGCGCCCGCCGACCGGGTCACCGTGGCGCTGCTGGCGGGGGTGCTCGTCGATCCGGCCGGGCTGGAGCCGCTGCGGCAGCGTTATGCCGCCTGGCAGGCCCGGCTGGCCGGCGACGGCATCGATCCGGCCGTGGCGACAGCCGTACGGCTGGCCGTGGACGGATGGTGGGCGGCGCGGCTGCTGGGGCTCGGTGAGCCGGAGCCGGGACTGCACGAGGACACCCGCCGCTACCTCCTGGAGTTGATCGAGCGTGCTGCGCACGACTAAGGCATTGATGCTCGCCACCGACGTCGGCTTCATCGTCTACTTCGGCGTGACGGGCCTCGGCCTGATCCCGCCCGAGTGGGCGTTCGCCGACTACGGCAACCCGCTCATGGCCGCCTGGAACTGGTCGTTCCTGTGGATCGACCTGCTGGCCAGCGCGACCGGGCTGACCAGCCTGTGGCTGCTCCGGAAGGGCGGGCCGGGCGGGCCGCCGCTCATGCTGGTGTCGCTGGTGCTGACCATGGCCTCGGGGCTCATGGCCATCGCCTTCTGGACGTTGCGCGGCGACTTCTCCCCGGCCTGGTGGATCCCCAACCTCTACCTGATGCTCTTCCCGCTCCCGGCCGTCGTCTGCCTGATCACGGGGGCGGCGGCACGCCTGCGTAGCATGGAATCATGACGGATCGCAAACCAGCGGGCATGCCGTTCGAATCCTTCATCGACCGGCAGATCCGAGAGGCCCAGGAGCGCGGCGAGTTCGATGACCTGCCGGGTGCGGGCAAGCCGCTGCCGGGCGCGGGCCGTCCCCACGACGACAACTGGTGGCTCAAGAACAAGCTGGCGGAAGAGGGCCTGACCATGCCGCTGCCGCCGGTCCTGGCGCTGCGCAAGGAAGCCGACGAGGTGCTGGAGCTGGCGCTGAACGCCGGGTCCGAGGGAGAGGTCCGGCAGCTCATCGAGGGCGTGAACGAGAAGATCAACGCGGCGATCAGGCGCGGGGTGTCCGGTCCGCCCGTCGATCTCTTCCCCTTCGACGTCGAACGGGTCATCGAACGCTGGCGGGCGGCGCGGGACTGACGCCATACCCTTGGCGTGGTTCACACGTGAGGGAAGAGGCAGATGATCAAGGCGCTGGTGTTCGACGTCGGAGAGACGCTCATCGATGAGACCCGCATCTGGAGCCGCTGGGCCGACCGGCTGGGCGTGCCGCGGCTGACGTTCATGGGCGTGCTCGGGGGCGTGGCCGCGCTCGAGCGCTCCCACCGTGACGTGTTCGCGATCCTCCGGCCCGGCCTCGACGTGGACGCGGAGGCCGCCGCGTGGAAGCGCGACGACCCTGCCGGGCTGCGCAACCACTTCGACGCCGATGACCTTTACCCCGATGTGCGCCCGGCGCTGAGCGCCCTGCGGGCGGCGGGGTACCAGGTGGTGATCGCCGGGAACCAGCCGGTCGAGGCGTATGACGCGCTGGTGGCCATGGACCTGCCCGCGGACTCCATCCACACCTCCGACGGCTGGGGGGTGGCCAAGCCGGCGCCGTCCTTCTTCGCCAAGGCGGCCTCGGTGGCCGGGCGCGAGCCGGCCGAGATCCTGTACGTCGGCGACCGCCTGGACAACGACATCCGGCCCGCCCGCGCGGCCGGCATGCGCACCGCCCTGCTCCGGCGCGGCCCGTGGGGCTTCCTGCACGCCGCGGACCCCGCGGCCGCCGATCAGGCCGACCTGGTGATCGACGACCTGCACGCCCTGCTGCCCGCCCTGCCCGGCCTCTGAGGCTCACCGGCCGGCTCGATGGCTCGACGGCCGCATAGCTCGGCGGCCGGCGCGATGGCTCGGCTGCCGGGTTCGACGGTTCAGTGGCCGGGTTCGACGGTTCAGCGGTCGGGTTCGACGGTTCAGCGGTCGGGTTCGATGTGGATGGCGCGTTCCTCGGCAGAGAGGTCCGCGCCCGCCTCGTCACCCCAGTCCTCGCCCACTTCCTCGTCGTCCTCGTCGGGCCCGAGCCCTTCGTCGGGCGCGGTGAGCCGGTGCCCGGCGCGCGGGTCGCGCTCCGGGCCGTCGGGCAGCTCCCGCCGCAGCCGCTCGCCGAGCGTGTCGCCGCGTGCCGGGTCGTCCTCGCGGATCTCGTGGTTCAGGCCGAGGTCGTCGGTCCACTCCTGGACCTCGATCTCCTGCTCGTCGCTGTATCCATCTTTCATACGCGCTTCCCTACCCGGGAGCGGCGCAGGTCAACGACCTATCGCGGCGCCGATCAGGGAGCGCGGGTCGGCCGCCCCGGCCAGCGTGCCGTCCGGCCGTACGTCGATGAGGTGCGCGTGGCCGAACCCGGTGCCGTACGGCCGGCGGGCGACCGGGTGGCCCAGCGCCTCCAGCCCGTCGGGCCAGTGGGTGCCCTCCTCGACCTCCACGACGCTCTCGTCGGGCGCGTCCCAGGTGTCGAAGCCGGTGGTGCCGCCGAGCTTCCAGCGGGGCGCGGAGACGGCCTCGCCGGGCGCCTGGCCGTACCGCAGCAGCCGGGTGACGACCTGCAGCAGGATCTGCGGTTGCGCGTCGCCGCCCATGGTGCCGACGACCGAGCGCAGCGAGCCGTCGGGGCGGGTGATGAGGGCGGGCGTGAGCGTGTGCGGTGGCCTGCGGCCGGGCGCGTACTCGGCCGGATGCCCCGGCGTCAGCGAGAAGCCGATGCCGCGGTTGTGGAGGTTGATCCCGGTGCGCGGCTCGAAGACCATGCTGCCGAATCCCGACGCGTTCGACTGGATGAGCGAGACGCCCATGCCCTGCTCGTCCACGGCGCACAGATAGGTGGTGTCGCCGTCGGCGGCGGGGGCGGCGAGCCTGACGCGCGCGGACGGGTTCACCAGCGCCCGCCGCCGCGCGATCTCGTGCTCGCCGAGCAGGTCCTTGGCGTCCTCGTGCAGTACGGCGAGGCGGTCGTGCCCGGCGACCCGGGCGGCCTCGGTGAGCAGGTGCGCCCACGCCGAGCGGCCGGGCTCCACCGGCAGGTCCAGGCCGTCGGCGATGCCGAGCGCGAGCAGGAGCAGGTAGCCCTGGGAGTTGGGCGGCGCGGACCAGACGTCGTGGCCGAAGGCGCGCACGCGCAGCGGCTCCACCCAGTCGGCGTTGACCCGGGCCAGGTCGGCTTCGAGGTATTCGCCGGCGCCCGTCTCGAGCAGTCCTTGCCCGAACTCGCCGAGGTAGAAGCCGTCGCGCCCGGATGCGGCGATCGCCTTCAGCGTGCGGGCCACGCCCGGCCGGGTGACCAGGTCGCCCGCGGCGCCGGCGGATGCGAAGTCGCCGCCGCCCGGCCGCTGGGCCGCGGCCCTGGCCCCGGCCAGCATGAGCGGGGAGGCGGGGAAACCGCCCTCGGCCAGCCGGATCGCCGGGGCGAGCACGTCGGCCAGCGGCAGCCTGCCGTACCTGCCGTGCAGGGCCGTCCAGCCGTCCACGCAGCCGGGCACCGGGACGGACCTGATGTCGTGCAGGTGCGGCATCCGGGTGTGCCCTTCTGCGCGCAGCCGCGCGGCGTCGGCGCCGGACCCGGCCCGCCCGGAGGCGTTCAACGTGGCGACCCGGCCGTCGTGGACGAGGGCGAACAGGTCGCCGCCCAGGCCGCACATGTGCGGCGCGGTGACGGTGAGCACGGCGTTGGTGGCGATGGCGGCGTCGGCCGCGGAGCCGCCCCGGTCGAGCATGGTGATCCCGGCCGAGGAGGCGAGGTGGTCCACGCTGCACACCATGCCGGAGCGGGCATATCTGGTGTTCTGCACCCATAGAGGGTACGCCCGGTCGAGGTCAGCAGGGCCGGGCCGGCATGGTCCCGTCGAACAGGTAGCTGTCGATCGCCCGTTTCGCGCAGTCGTTGTTGCCGTAGGCCGTGTGGTCCTTGCCCTCCACCTTCAGGAGGGTGGCGTTGGCCAGGTTCTCGTTGAGGAACTGGGCGTCGCCGTACGAGGTGATGGGGTCCTCCGTGGTGCCGACGAGCAGGATCGGCGGGGTGGCCGGCGGCACCCAGGGATCGGGGCCCGGGTTGGCGGGCCAGCCTTGACAGCCGGCCGAGTCCCAGGCGATCCAGCTGCCGAACAGGTCCGAGGCATCGTGGATCGCGGCGCCGTCCTTCACGATGCGCTGCGGGTCGATCCGGGCCGGGGTGTCGGCGCAGTTGACGGCCAGACGGGCGTCGATCTCGCCGGGCGCCTGCATGGCCACCGCCGCGTCGTAGAGCGGCTGGCCGTCGCCGCGCATCAGCGCCCGCACCGCCTCGCGCAGGTCCGGCCAGGAGCCGGTGTCGTAGAGGTGGCCGACGATCCCGATGATGGCCCGGCTGTCGTCGAGCTGCCCGCCCTTCACCCGCAGCGGCCGGAAGTCGAGGTCGTCGATGATGTTGTCCAGTTCGACGGCCGGGTCCAGGAAGACCTTGCCGAGCGGGCAGCCGCGGCGGCGCTGCACGCAGTCCCGGGTGAAGGCGTCGAAGGCGTCCTGCATCGCCTGGATGCCGCTGAGGAGCGAGTCGAGGTGGTAGGCGCCGATGGCGCCGGCGGCGGGGGAGTCGAGCACCATGCGCCCGACCCGGCCGGGGTGGACCCGGCTGTAGTCGGCGCCCAGTTGCCCGCCGTAGGACCAGCCGAGGTAGGTCAGGCGCTCCTCGCCGAGGGCGGATCGGATGATGTCGAGGTCGTTGGCGGCGGCCCGGGTGGTCAGGTGGGGCATCAGCCAGCCGAAGCGCCGCTCGCACTGGGTGAACTGCTCGCGCTGCGCGGCGACGAACCGGGCCTGTTCCTGCGGGGTCTCGGGCGTCTGGTCGGCGGCGAACACGGGAGCCGTCTCGCCGGGCTCACGGCAGACCAGAGCCGTGCTGGACCCGGCGCCCCGAGGGTCGAAGGCGACGATGTCGTAGCGCTCGCGCAACTCGGTGAAGAGCCCGGGCCCCTCGGCCAGGGCGGCGACGCTCGAGATGCCGGGACCGCCGTAGTTGACCACCAGCGTGCCGATCCGGCGGGCCGGATCGGTGGCGGACAGGCGGGCCAGCGCGATCTCGAGGGTGGGGCTGCCGGGCGCGTCGTGGTCCAGCGGCACCTTCACGGTCGCGCACTGCGGGCCGCCCAGGCAGTGCACCCACTCAAGGACCTGCCCGGCATATCCGACGGGACGGCTGATCAGGTAGAGGTAGCCCCAGACCGCAGCCAGCACCAACACCGCGCTGATTTTGCGTCTCAAAGCACCCCCGATGCACGGGCGCTGAAATGTCCGGAAGACGATCTTATCTCAGTACTTTTCAGGCCAGAACGACGTCGCTGTCGCGCGACACCAGCGCCGCGTACGCGCCGCCCAGCGCCAGAAGGTCCTCGTGCGTGCCCAGCTCCACCACCCGGCCGCCGTCGAGCACGGCGATCTGGCCGGCGTCGCGGACCGTCGAGAGGCGGTGCGCGATGGTGATCGTGGTACGGCCGGCCGCCAGGTCGTCCAATGCCTCCTGGACGGCGTGCTCGGTCTGGGTGTCCAGCGCGCTGGTGGCCTCGTCCAGGATGAGGACCGGCGGGTTGCGCAGCAGGGTGCGGGCGATGGCCAGGCGCTGCTTCTCGCCGCCGGAGAAACGGTACCCGCGCTCGCCCACCACGGTGTCGTAGCCGTCGGGCAGGGCGGCGATGTGGTCGTGGATCCGCGCCGCGCGGGCGGCCGCCACGAGTTCCTCCTCGGTGGCGTCCGGCTTGGCGAACCGCAGGTTCTCCGCGATCGAGGTGTGGAAGAGGTAGGTCTCCTGGGAGACCACGCCTACGGTCTCGGCCAGCGCCTCGAAGGTGAGCTCGCGCACGTCCACGCCGTCGATGGTGACCCGGCCGCCGTCCACGTCGTACAGGCGGGGGAGCAGGTAACTGAGCGTCGTCTTGCCCGATCCGGTCTCGCCCACCACGGCCAGGCTGGTGCCCGCGGGGACGGTCAGATCGACCCCGGTCAAGGTGGGCGCCTCGCCGTACGAGAAGGTGACGTTCTCGAAGCGCACGTCGCCGCGGGGGCGCTCCAGCGCGCGGGGGCCGGGGGTGATGTCCACGGGCAGGTCGAGGTACTCGAAGATGCGCCCGAACAGCGCCAGCGAGCTCTGCACCTCCACGCCCGTGCGCAGCAGCGAGACGGTCGGCCGGAACAGGCCGGCCTGCAGGGTGGTGAAGGCCACGACGGTGCCGATGGAGACCACGGAGGTCATCCCGGAGACCCAGTAGATCAGCGCCGGCATCGCGGCCATGACGATCTGGATCGTGGACTGGCGCCAGCGTCCGGCCATGCTCGACTGCACGCCGAGGTCGGCCAGTTCGCCGGAGGCTTCGGTGAAGCGGCGGGTGAGCTCGGGGGACTGGCCCATCGTGCGGCCGAGCAGGATGCCGCTGACCGACAGCGACTCCTGCACCATCGACGACATGACGGCCAGCTTGCGCTGCCGCTGGGCGGTGATGCGCTTGCGCTCGTCGCCGACCTTCCGGCTGATCCACACGAAGACGGGCAGCAGCGTCAGGGAGGCGAGGGTCAGCCGCCAGTCCAGGACGAGCATCGCGACGACGCTGGCCACCACGGTGGTGAGGTTGGAGACGATCGAGGTCGCGGTGCTGGTCACCACCGACTGCATGCCGCCGATGTCGTTGGCCAGGCGTGACTGCACCTCGCCGGTGCGCGTGCGGGTGAAGAAGGCCAGGGACATGCGCTGCAGGTGGGCGTAGACCCGGGTGCGCAGGTCGTGCATGACGCGCTGGCCGACGGTCGTGGAGATCAGCGTCTGCAGGACGTCGAAGACGCTCGTGGCCACGGCGACGGCCAGCATGCCGAGGACGAGCAGGGACAGCAGGGAGAGGTCGCGCTGGGGGATGGCCGCGTCCAGGACCTCGCGCAGGAGGAACGGCGAGGCCAGGCCGACCAGCGAGGACAGGGCGATGAGGCCGAGGACCACGCCCAGGCGGCCGTGGTAGGGGCGGAAGAGCCGGATGATGCGCCGCATGGGCGCTCGGGGTTCCTCTGTCACGAGGCTCCTTTCAGATGTTCGCTCAAACGGAGGTTACCTCATAATTATTTCCATCAACAGTGAGATAAGCTCAGGCCCGTGGAGGACGCCGCCGAACTGCTGGAACTCGTGCACCGGATCAGCCACCGCTTCCGGCGCGGCTACCGGGCCCGCCTGGAGCCGCTCGGGCTGAGCCCGGGCCAGGCCAGGGCGCTGAAGGTGCTCATGGAGGCGGGCGAGCCGCTGCGCATGGTGCGCCTGGCCGAGGCCCTGCGCATCGCGCCGCGCTCGGTGACGCCGGTGGTGGACGCGCTGGAGGAATCGGGGCTGGTCAGGCGGGAGGTGGATCCGGCCAACCGGCGTTCGACGCTGCTCGTGCTGACCGACGCGGGCCACGCCGCCTTCGGGCAGGTGAAGAAGGTGCGGGCCGAGGTGGCCGCGGAGTTGTTCGCCCCCCTGCCGCCGGAGCGGCGGGAGGCGCTACGCGAGCTGCTCGCTCTGGTCGACGAGCCCTGACGCGCTGACGGGCGGAACGGGCGGGGCGCCGCCGGCGACCGTGCCCAGGCACGGCGGCCCGGCCAGCAGCGCGGCGTAGGGGTAACGCCCGCGGGCGTCGAAGACGGCGAGGTCGGCCCGCGCCCCGGGGGCGAGGGCGCCGAGCCGTCCCGCTCCGGTGTCCATGCCCAGCGCCCGGGCCCCGCCCAGCGTGGCCGCGTCGACGAGGCGGCGATCCAGGCCCGTGGCCCGCGCCCCGCGGCCGCGCGCGTGCTCGCGCAGCTTCGCGGCCTGGCCCAGCAGGCTCCCGCCGCCACGGCTGCCGAGTGCGATCGGGTTGCCCTCGTCCAGGAGGGCCAGGGCGTCCTCGGGCCGCAGCGCCGGGCAGATGGCGACGACGCTCTTGCGCAGGCGCAGCAGCTTGCGCTCGCCGGGAGTGAGGCCGCAGGCGCAGGCGACGTGACAGTGCGGGCCGAGTGCCCCGGCCTCGTCGAGGGTGGTGACGGAATGGCGCTCGAGGTCGACGAGAATGCGCAGCCCGAAGGTCCGGGCCAGGACGGCGAGATCTTCGAGGACGACGAGATCACCGGTGTGCGCCGCGATCCCCACCGCGCCAGGGACATCAACCTCGCGAATCGCAGTAATCAGAGCATCTCTTCCAATATCCTCCCATTCCTCCTCTGATTCCGATCGGACCGCGATATAGGTGACACCGCCCAGCGCCACGGAACAGCCGGGCTCGGCCACGACGGTGGCGGCGGCGGTGACGCCGGGCGCGGGAGGGGAGGCGGGGAAGCAGGCGTCGACCAGGCCGGGGGTGATCATCCCAGGCCAGCGGGTCTCGGCGGCGTGCGGGAAGGCCGACAGGACGGTGGCGCGCGAGCCGGCCCGGAGCACCCGATCGCCACGGACGGCGACGGCCCCCTCGCGGATCGGTTCTTCACATATCGGCAAAACTATCGGTGCGGAATGCACTATCACCGGTGGCGCAGGCGTGCGGCTTCGAAGGACTCGTCCGGCTCGCGCTGCAGGTGGCATCAACTCTCCCGTCGAAATCTTCCCTTTTGGCATTAAACGGCAGCCCACGTAGCCCATGCAATCAGACACGGGGGCGATATCTGCCAGAAAGCCGAGCCAATTTCAGGCCAAGATGGAGTGCCAGGCGCTCCCCGCCATCCTTGAGATCGGTCTGGGCCAGCTCCTCCACCCGCTGTAACCGGTAGTACAGCGAGGTCCGGTGCAGGCGCAGCGCCTTGGCGGTGGCCACCGCGCTCCCGGCGAGATCGAGATACGTCTCCAGCGTCTCCAGCAGGGGCAGGTGTTGCGGATCGGCCAGGAGGTGCTCGAGCCCGGGATGCAACTCGTGGTCGGGCAGCCGGGTCAGCAGCCGGTAGACCCCCAGCCGCGCCCACTCGGCCGACGGCCCGAGACCGGGCACCCGGGCCGCCGCCTCGGCCGCGTGCAGCGCCTCGGTGTAGGACCCCGCCGCCTCGGCCAGCTCGGGCCGGGTCCGCCCGATCCCCACCACCACGGGTACGGCCAGCGCCGCGTGCACCTCCTCGGCCGGGATCGCGGGGCCGGCGACGAGCAGCACGCCGTGGTCGTACCGGACCAGATGCAGCGGATGGTGCACGGACAACCGGCGGCGCAACGCCAGCAGCCCCTGCTCCAGCGCCATCCGCAGTTGCTCGCCGGGTTCGGCGGCGGCCGGCCTGGCCACGAGCACGGTGACCGGCTGGCCCTGGGGGAAGGCGCCGGCCTCGATGAGCTGCCGGGCGGCGTCACGCTGGCCGAGCAGCACCCCGGTGACGGCCTCCAGCTCCCGGTGGGAGGCGAGCTCGCTGGCCAGGCTCTCGTGGTAGAGCGCCAGGGCCAGCATCGGGACCGCGGCCGCGGCCAGGGCGACCTCCTCCTCGGTCATCTCCGGCTCGGCGTCGATGAACCAGACGAAACCCAGCAGGGCGCTGCCGTGCCGTACCGGGACGCAGACGCGGGGGAGCAGGCCGAGGCAGGGCGCGCCCGGGGTGCGCAGCGGGCCGGCGGCGTCGAGGATGCCGGCGGCGCGTAACCAGGAGCGCACCTCGGGGGTGGTGTGGCGGCGCAGGATGGAGTCGCGGCGGATGTCGTCCATCGCGCCGCTCTGCTCGGTGTAGGCGACCACCCGCTGCAGCCGGTCCTCCAGAAGGAGGGGCCGGTCGAGGCGGGCGGCGAGGTCGTCCACGATGCGTTGAAGATCAGCCACCAGCCACCTGGACTTTCCGACATTTGTCGGATGAAATGCTAGGGCTCTTCCCTACAACTGATCGGTGATCTCCGTCAATAAGGTCTATAGCGTCCAAAACGTGAGAATCCCGAAGAAGCTGCTTAAGGGCCTGTTAGCCGGGGTCGTGCTGATCCCGCTGGCCTGGACAGCCACCCCCGCTTCAGCAGACCCCTCAGCTGACCCAGAACACCCCTGGCGGCAGGACCACTGGCCGCAGACCCAGCCGTGGCAGCGCGACGAGCCCGCGGACGCGCAGGCGCTGCGATCGCGGCCAGCCGACGGCCCGCTCCGCCCGATCGACCCGCAGAACTGGGAAAACCCCGACCACATGACGTGGGCCGACTACAAGAAGCCTCCCGGCACCAACTGGAACGACCCGAACGTCAAGGGCTCCAAGCGCACCTTCAAGGGCGCGCTGGTCCTGCTGGACTACCCGAACCAGCCGTTCGTCGTCACCCAGCCCAAGGGCTCGACGATCTACCGCAACCCCAGCGCCGAGGCCCACGACATCCCGCGCACCGAGGTCGCCAAGTTCTACCAGGACTTCCTCAACACCCCGAACGCCCTCAACAGGGGGCACACCATCCACGAGTACTGGATGGAGGACTCCGGCGGACGCTACGGCGTCGAGCTCACCGGCTTCGGCCCCTACGCGATGACCGGCAAGGACCACGAGTACGCCATGGAGTTCCAGGCCGGCACCGGCTGCCCCGCCGGCGACTCGTGCAACAAGAACCTGCGCACCGAGGGCAACGCCCTGTGGATCGGCGACATCGGTCCCGAGGAGGCCGCCAAGTTCGACTTCATCTTCTACCTGAGCGCCGGCCAGGACGAGTCGTCCACCTGGCAGGAGTTCGGCATGATGAAGTTCCCCCTGAAGGAGGACGTGCCGGACGAGTGGGGCCCGCCCGACCCCGCCCTGCCCAACTGGGTCAGGACCCGCTACGTCGAATGGACCTCCTGGCAGGCCGGCTCCAACTTCTGGCCCAACGCCCGCTTCGGCGTCGACTCCGTGCAGGCCGAAAGCTCCGGCATGGCCGTCTACGCCCACGAGCTCAGCCACATCCTGGGCATCGCCGACAACTACAACAACCCGTACGGCGTGCCGGCCAGACGGGCCTACACCGGCATCTGGGAGATGCTCAGCCGCGGCAGCTTCAACGGCCCCGGCGGACCGCACAGCCGCTGGCTGATCCCGCCCACCTCCGGCGCCTCCATGGGCGCCCAACACATGCTCCGCAACAAGATCAAGCTGGAGATGGTCGACGAGGCCAACGTCCTGCGCCTGTCGCGCGAGGCCCTCGACGACTCCGGCCTGGTCACGGCGCGGATCACCGCGCGGGCCGTCCAGCCGGGCACGAACGGCCTGGCCGGGATCAACCTGCAGTTCGACACCGGTGACAAGGCGCCCGCCTGCGACGTCACCCGCGACCCGCTGTGCGACGGCGGCGGCTACGAGAACTACACCGTGGAGGTCGTCGACCGCCTGGGCACCGACTCCTTCACCCCCGACTCCGGCGTCCTGCTGGCCAAGACCAAGAACGAGGACCGGGCTCCGTTCGAGTGGGTGATCGACGCCAACCCGCAGGACATCGGCATGACCGACTACGTCCTGCCCGACGGCACCAAGGTCCCGATCACGGTCGGCGACTACCGCCAGCTGTCCGACGCGCTCTTCCACGCCGGCACCGACTCCGGCAGCGAGTACGAGTTCGTCGACCAGGCCAACCGCCTGCACTTCTACGTCACCGACGTCCAGCGGGACCGCAAGGGCGTCCTGTCCTACACGGTCGCCGTCCGCTCCCTCGACGGCGCCGGGCCGCAGAAGCGCGGCGTGAAGGTGCTGCCCAGCATCGGCCTCCCGGCCGGCAAGGGCATCTCCACCTGCAAGTTCCCGCTGCTCAACACCGGCAGGCGCGCCCCGGCCGCGGGCCGGCACCCCGAGGACGTCAGCGCCTACCTCAACGGCGACGTCTACCGGCTCAGCGCCCAGGTCGAGGGCCGCGGCTGGCGTACCCAGCTGCCCAACGCCCTGGCCGCGGTGGACGCCGGCCGGAACGAGACCGTCTCGGTCAACGCGGTGCGCGCGGACGGCGGCAGCCGCATCGCGCGGGTCAAGCTCACCGCCACCTCCGAGAGCGACCCGTCCAAGACGGCGACGGCCACCTGCCTCGTGGGCGGCGTCTGATCCACTGATGGGGTACGGCGGCGCCTGCCGTACCCCATCAGCCCACTGGCGCGAGACCCGGGAAATCAGCTTGAATCACCCCTAAGGGGGTGCTCTTTGACCGGTCCGAACCGGCTTCCTGACGAACCCGTGTCCGAACCCAAACCCAGGCGGCGCAGGGTAATCCTGGCCGCGCCCGTCGCGGCGGGCATCGCGGCCGCGGCGGCGAGCATTCTGGCCGCCTCTCTCGAATGGGACATCCCGCCCATCGCCCGGATCGGCGTCTCCGCGACCGCCGCGCTCCTGGTCGGCCTGACCACGTGGGCCACCACCGAGGGCGCGGCCGGGCGGACGCGCCGGCGGCGGCTCAGCGCCGCGCCCGACGCCGGCACCCGCGCCCCCGACCAGTGGCCGCCGGTGCCCGAGCACTTCACCGGCCGCGCCGAGTCGCTGACCGAGCTGCGCGCGGCCTTCTCCCGGCGCAGGAAGCCGGGCGAGCCGCCGCTCGTCGCCTCCGTGTACGGCAGGGGCGGCGTCGGCAAGTCCGCCCTCATGGCCCGCTTCGGGCAGGAGGTGGCCGGCGGCTTCCCCGACGGCAGGCTCTACGCCGACCTGCGCGGCGTGGGCCCGGAAGAGGTGCTGATCGGCTTCCTGCGAGCCCTCGGCGTCCGCCTGACCACCGACCCCGGCGGCATGGAGGAGCTGCGCAAGCTCTGGCTCACCTGGACCAAGGACCGGCGCATCCTCATCGGCCTGGACAACGCCGACAGCGGCGAGCAGGTCAAGCCGCTGCTGCCGGCCGACCCCGGCTGCGCGGTGATCGTCACCTCGCGCCACCCGCTCTACCTGATGAACGCGGTCGACTTCCAGCTCCCGGTCTTCAGCGAGGCCCAGAGCGTGGAACTGCTGGCGAGGCTGGCCGGCGGCGCCCGGATCGTGGACGATCTGGAGTCGGCCAAGAAGATCGTGGGCATCTGCGACCACCTGCCGCTGGCGATCAGCATCTGCGGCGCCCGGCTGGCCACCCGCGCCACCTGGTCCTTACGCGAGCTGGCCAAGCGGCTGGCCGACGAGCGCCGCCGCCTGGACCAGCTCGAACTCGCGCCGCGGGTGGACAAGAGCGTGCGCGCCTCGGTGCAGCTCAGCTACGACGACTGCACCGGCATCCAGCGCCGCCTGCTGCGCCTGATGGCCGGGCTGTCGGCCCCGGACGTGCCCGGCTGGGTGGCCGGGGCGCTGCTCGACACCTCCGAGCTCGACGGCGGCGACCAGCTCGAGGCGCTGGTCGACGCCCAGCTCGCCGAGTGCTCGGGCACCGGCCAGACCGGCGAGATGCGCTACCGCCTGCACGACCTGGTGCGGCTGTTCGCCGCCGAGATGGACGAGGAGCGCCTGCTGCCCGCGCTGGAGCGGGTGCTGACCGGCTACCGGCAGCGCGCCGAGAGCGCCGCGCAGGACCGCTGGCCGCAGGACTGGAGCAAGGGCGGCCGCCGTACCAGTGCCGCCGGTCAGTCGCAGGCCGCCGACTGGCTCAACGCCGAGCGCCTCAGCATGGTCGCCATGATCCACCACGCCCGCGACCGTGAGCTGTGGGAGCTGACCTGGGGCCTGGCCCGCGCCTTCTGCTCCCTGTGCCACTCCCTGCGCGCCTTCTGGGCCGACTGGCGGGCCGTCGCCGACATCGGCCGCGACGCCGCGCTGCGCACCGGCGACCGCCGCGCCTACGGCATCGCCCTCATGGACCGGGCGGCCGTGGCCGCCGGCGGCAGCACCGCCGAGGCCGAGACCGCCCTGGAGATCTTCACCGAGCTCGGCGAGTCCTGGTGGGCCGCCCGGGCGATGCGCACGATCGGCATGATCCGCTACTCCGGCGGCAACCTCGACCGCGCCCAGGACTACCTGCTGTCGGCCATCGCCGGATTCAGGGACGTCGACGACGTGTGGTGGCTGGCCCGCACCCAGCGCAACCTCGCCGAGCTGCGCCTGGCGGAACGCCGCCCCGAGGAGGCCCGCGACCTGCTGGAGGAGTCGCTGGCCGTCTTCGAGCGCGAGGGCAACCGCTACTCCGAGGCGCAGACGCTCCGGGTGTACGGCGAGGCCCTGGCCGCCCAGGCTCGCGGCCTGCGCAGGGAGGGCGAGGCCAGAGCCGCCCAGGACCACTTCACCCGGGCCGGCCTCAGCCTGGATCGGGCCACGGAGATGTTCAAGCAGCGCGGCGAGATGTGGGAGGTGGCCCGCTGCCTGCGCTCGGCCGGCGAGGTGGGCAACCCGGCCAACGTCCTGGTCGAGCTGGACCACGTGCGCGAGTCGGGCGAGATCCTGGCCATGCTCGGCGACGCCTGGGGCGTGGCCAGGAGCGCCCAGTCGGCCGGTCGGGTGCTGGGCCGCATGGGCCGGGCGCGTGAGGCCGAGGAGGAGTTGCGCCGCGCCTACGCCGCCTTCGAGGAGCTGGGCGAGCGCTGGCGGATGGCGCAGTGCCTGCGGTACCTGGGCGAGGCGCACCTGGACGCGGGCGCGCGCGAGCCCGCCGTACGGACGCTGGAGGAGGCCAGGGCGCTCTACCGCAGCCTGGGCAACGAGGCCGGCATGCGCAGGACCCTGGAACTGCTCAGGAGAGCGGAGTCCTGAGCAGCTCGCCGGCGGTCTGCCTGGCCTGGGCGATGCTCTCCTCGAAGAGTTTGCGCACGTGCTCGGCCTGGGTGGCCAGTTCCCTGATGTGCCTGCGGGCCAGGTCGTCGCGGACGGTGTCGGCGATCAGGCGCTGGTAGTCGGGCGTCCGGTCGGCCAGCGCCTGCAGCCTCTGGTGGGCGTGGAAGACCTCGTCGGCCTTGAGGACCTGCATCGCGTACTCCTCCAGGCGGCGCACCCGCTTGGACAACGAGGTCCAGGCGGCGTCCAGCGCGGTGCTGTACGGCTTGAAGGCGTCCTCCAGGGCCGAGGGCAGCATCTGGGGCACGATCCGGTCGTGCTCGGCGTGCATGCGCGACAGCTTCGCCAGCCGGCTGCCGATCTGCCACACCTCCTCCGGCATCGACACCCGGTTGTTGACCGCGTCGAGCATCCCGGCCCGCTGCACGTCCGAGGCGAGGATCGTGTGCACCGCGTCCTGCGCCCGGCGCAGCAGCCGCTGGCAGGGATAGTCCAGGTCGCTCGGGAGCACGTAGTGGTCGGCGTGGGCGCGGGCCAGTTCCAGGCGCCGCCGTACCGTGCGCTTGGACAGGTCGGAGGCGGACCACCCGAGCAGCGCGATCAGCGTCATGCCGATGCCGGCCACGACCATGCCCGTCGCGCCGGTCAGCACCAGCATCAGCAGGAGGAACCCGGGCAGCACGACGAGCAGCGCGGGGCTGAAGGTGCGTTCCACGCTCTTCCCTCTTCTGGCCATGGTCAGCACGTCCGGGCTGGCCGCCAGCTCGGCGGAGACGTGGGCCGGCAGGTGCGGGTCGATCACCAGCCGCGGGGGAAGAGCTCGCGGATCCATACGTTCATGTTGCGTTATGAACGGAGAATTCGCTCACATATAGGTTGGTGAGATGAACAGCTGGATTGATCTACAAGGTGCAGTCAACGCCCGTGACCTGGGCGGGTTGCCCACCAAGGACGGCCGGACCACCCGTCCAGGCCGGATCTTCCGCTCCGACAATCTGCAGGGGCTCACCGGCGGCGACATCGCGCGGCTGGTCGGGGAGCTCAAGCTCAGGCACATCGTGGACCTGCGCTCGCACGCCGAAGTGGCGCTGGAGGGGCCCGGCCCGCTGACCCGCGTGGCCGAGGTGACCCACCACAACCACAGTTTCTTCGCCGAAGGCGGCGAGCACACCGACGCCGAGGCCGACTCCATCGACGCCGACAAGGTGCTGCCCTGGCAGGAGCGCCGGCTGGACGAGGAACTGCGCGTCAGCGGCTTCTACTACGGCTACCTGCGCGACCGGCCCGACTCGGTCGTGGGGGCACTGCGCGCGCTGGCGCTGGACGACGGCGCGGCGATCGTCCACTGCGCGGCGGGAAAGGACCGCACCGGCGTGGTCTGCGCGCTGGCCCTGGAGGTGGCCGAGGTGACCAGGGAGGCGATCGTGGCCGACTACGTGGCCACCGGCGAGCGCATGGAGAAGGTGCTGGCCCGCCTGCGCGCCAGCGCCACCTACCGGGACGACCTCGACTCGCGTCCCGCCGACGACCACATGCCGCGCCCGCAGTACCTGGAGCAGTTCCTGGGCGTGCTCGACGACCGCTTCGGAGGCCCGCTGGAGTGGCTGCGCGCGCACGGCTGGACCGACCAGGACGGCGCCGCCCTGCGCGCCCGGCTGCTCGGCTGACCCGCCGGCCGGGTCTCACGACAGATGGCTCACCGTGCCCTGCTCGGCCGACAGGCGGGCCGCCTCGATCACCCGCAGCACCGCCACCACGCCGGCCGGGTCCACCGGGGGCGGCCCGCCGGCCCGCAGCGCCGTCTCGACGCCGCGGTAGAAGTCGAGGTACGCGCCGGGGAGCGTGGGCAGCGGGCGATGCCCCTCGGCGGTGCCGATCTCGCCCCAGCGCCCCTCCGGCTCCTCGCCGAAACCGGGCTCGTCCGGGGTACGGCCGGCGCGCAGGCGGTCCTCCTGGACGTCCAGGCCGTCCTTGACGTAGGCGCCGGCCGAGCCGAGCACCCGGAAGCGCGGGCCCGGCCGGGCGGCGACCGCGCTCATCCACAGATGGGAGCGCACGCCGCTCTCGTGGCCGAGCGCCACGAAGGTGTCGTCGTCGGAGCCCACACCCGGACGGCGGGCCGCGCTCTCGGCGTAGACGGTGCGCACCGGGCCGAACAGCTCGAGGGCCTGGTCGATGAGATGGCTGCCCAGGTCGTAGAGCAGGCCGCCGATCTCCTGGGCGCCGCCGGACTCGCGCCAGCCGCCCTTGGGCTCCGGCCGCCAGCGCTCGAATCGGGACTCGAACCTGGTCACCTCGCCGAGCGCGCCCTCCTCCAGCAGCGCGCGCAGGGTGCGGAAGTCACCGTCCCAGCGGCGGTTCTGGAAGACGGTCAGCATCCGGTCGCGCTCCCGCGCCAGCGCCACCAACCGCCGCGCCTCCTCGGCCGTGGCGGCCAGCGGCTTGTCCACGATCACCGGCAGGCCGAGAGCCAGCGCCTCGGTGGCCAGCGGGACGTGCGTGCGGTTCGGGGAGGCGACGACCACCAGATCGCACCGCTGGAACACCTGCTCGGCGTCGGGCAGCGCGGCCGCGCCGTACCTCTGCCCGGCCTCGGCGGCGCGCTCGGGATCGCGGGTGACCACGGCGGCCAGGCGCAGCCCCGGCGTGGCGTGGATCAGCGGGCCGTGGAAGAACCGCCCGGCGGGGCCGTAGCCGATCAGGCCAACCTGGATGTCGTCCATGGCCCCCAGGTTACTTAGAGATCTTCGTCACGCTCGGCCAGGAAACGCTCGAACTGCGCCGCCAGCTCATCGCCCGTCGGCATCGCGGACGGCTCGGCCAGCAGGCTCTCCTTGCCGGCCCCTGCCGCGAAGGCGTCGTACTGCTGCTCGAGCCCGGTGATCGCGCTGGACAGCTCGGCCGAGCCGCTGATCTGCTCCTCGATCTCCACGTTGGTGCGCTCGGCCGCGTCGCGCAGCGCGTCCATCGGGAAGACCAGGCCGGTGCCGCGGGTGACGGCCTCCAGGGCGGTGACCGCCGAGTGGGGGTACTCGGCCTGCGAGAGGTAGTGCGGCACGTGGACGGCGTAGCCCACGGCGTCGTGACCCTTGCCGCCCAGGCGGTACTCCAGCAGCGCTGCGACGCTGCCCGGCACCTGGACCCGGCCGAAGTTGCTGCTCTGCGGGCCGATGAGCTCGGGGCGGCTGGCGTGCATGGTGATGCCGAGCGGCCGGGTGTGCGGCACGGCCATGGGGATGCCGTGCACGGTGACGATCTTGTTCACCTTGAGGCGCTCGATCAGCGACCCCACGGCCCTGGCGAACAACTCCCACTCGCGGTCCGGCTCGGGGCCGCTGAGCACGAGGAACGGGGTGCCGGTGGCGTCGGTCGTCAGGTAGACGGCCAGCTCGGGGCTCTCGCAGTCCACCCACTTGTCGGTGTCGAAGGTCATGATGGGCCGGCGGGAGCGGTAGTCCAGGAGGCGGTCCACGTCGAACGTGGCCACGACCCGGTGCTCCAGCTCGGCCAGGAGGTGGCCCAGCGCCAGTCGTCCGGCGCCACCCGCATCGACGAAACCATCGAAGTGGTACAGCAGCACCGGATCAGCCAGCTCGGGCACATCGTCGGCGAGCTCGTAGAGATCCGTCGGGTCGAACACGTTGGACAGCCTTTCCCTTAGGTACTCTCTCCAGCAACCTACGGCGGGCCGGAACGATTCCGTGCACGGCACCCTATCGAGGCAGAATGGGCTCCATGGACGGGGACCCGCAGCTCGAAGAGTTCGCCACGAGGATGTTCGGCCTGGCCAGGGCCGGTGACACGGAGACGTTGCGGGCGTACGTGGCGGCCGGGCTTCCGGTCAACCTCGCCAACGGCAAGGGCGACACCCTGCTCATGCTGGCCGCCTACCACGGGCACGCGGAGACCGTGCGCATGCTGGCCGAGCTGGGCGCCGACCCCGGCCGGCAGAACGACCGCGGGCAGACGCCGCTGGCGGGCGCGGTGTTCAAGAAGGAGCGGGACGTGGTGACGATTCTGCTCGAGGCGGGGGCGGATCCGGGTGAGGGGACCCCGTCCGCGATCGACACGGCCCGCCTGTTCGGGACCGAGGACTGGCTGGCGTAGACCGCCCTCACTTTCACAGGCAGTCATCCATCGCCCACTCGTGGTCAGCGATGCGGTCAGCCACGCTGCGCAACTATCCGTTTACGTAGCTAACTACTATCCCTGTGCCAGAACCGACGTTCATCGCATTGACATGCACAATCGTTCTGTGTGCCAATAAACGGTATATCCATCCGATAGGCGAAAGTAGGTTCAAAAAGCCACTTAAAGTACATCCCTTTCCTGCGCATACAAGGGAAAAGTCGTATGGCTGTCCACGCACCGCCCGCGTCCGGCAAGCTGCCTCTACTGGGGCACATCCCCGCCCTGGCGCTCCACCGGCTCTCCTTCATCGAGAGCGTCCGCCATGAGGGTCCCGTCCTGCGGATCCACCTCGGCCGTACTCCCACCTACCTCGTCAACGACTACCGGCTCTACCGCGAGGCATTCGGCGACCTCGGCACGGTCTATGCCCGTGGCCGGTTCTTCCGGAAGCTCGTGCCCCTGCTCGGCAACGGCCTCGGCACCTCCGACGGCCCCTTCCACATGAGGCAGCGCCGGATGGTCCAGCCTGCCTTCCATCCCGCCAAACCCGCCTACGACGCCGCGCGGCTGCTGGAGGTCGTCGACAACCAGACCGCCTCCTGGCGGCCGGGCACGACCGTGGACCTGGCCAGGGAGATGGACCGCCTGGGCGTCGCGGTCATCACGAAGGCGCTGTTCTCCGCCAGCAGCGCCGTCGGCGAGGTCCGCGCCGTCCAGGAGTCGATCGCCGACTTCATGGTCGGCGTCGGCATCAGGACCGTCGCCCCGGACCTGGTCGAAAGGCTGCCCCTCCCGGTCAACCGGCGCTTCGAGGCCGCCAGTGATCGACTGGAGCGTGCCATTCGCACCGTGATCGCGACCTACCGGAAGGAGGGGGACGACCATCACGACATCCTGTCCATGCTCATGGCGGCACGGGACGCCGAAGGCCGTCCCATGTCCGACCGGGAACTGCGCGACGAGGTCCTCTCCCTCGTGGTCGCCGGCGGCGACACCACGGGCCACGTGCTCGGGTGGGCCTTCCACGAGATCGCCCGCCACCCGGACGTCGAGCGCGAGCTGCACGACGAGCTGCGCAACGTCCTCTCCGGGCGCGCGGTGACCACCGACGACCTGCCCAAACTCACCTACCTCCAGCGCGTCATCAAGGAATGCCTGCGGTTGCGCAACCCCGGCTGGATCATGATGCGGCGCGCCACCAAGGACGTCCGGCTGGGCCAGTACGCCATCCCCGAAGGGGCCGAGCTGATGGTCAGCGGCACGTCGATGCTGCGCGACCCCGCCCTGTGGCCGCGGCCGGACCGGTTCGACCCGGACCGATGGCTGCCGGAGCGGGCCAAGGAAGTGCCTCGCGAGGCATACGTGCCGTTCGGGGTCGGCACCAGGCAGTGCGCGGGCGAGCATCTGTCGCGCATGACCATGGCCGTGGTCCTGGCCACCATCCCGGCCCGCTTCCGGTTCCGTCCGGTGCCGGGGCACCGGGTCAAGGAGGTGCCGCTGGGCACCATGTCCGCCAACGCGCTTCCGATGACCTTGGAAGCACGGTGAACACTGCGCGACGACCCCTCCTGGAAGTGAATGCCTTGACCGAGACCATCCCCGCACCGTTCGTGTCCGTGCCGTCCTTCTACTGCCCGTTCCCCTACGCGATCTCCCCGGAGGCCGCTGACGTCGATCGGCGCACCATCCAGTGGATGGACGATTTCGGACTGTTCCGCAGCGCTACGCAGCGCGACTACCTCGCCACCCAGAAGGTGGGTTACTTCGCATCCCTGACCATGCCACACGGTTTCGGCGAGGGCTTGCAGGCGGCCAGCGACCAGCTCTTCTGGCTGTTCACGTTCGACGACATGTACTGCGACGAGCGAGTGGGGGACTCCTCGCTCGACGACCTGATCCAGCTCCTGGGCCGGCTCGCCCGCATTCTGGAGGCCCCCAACGCCAGGATGCTGCCGGACAACCCGTGGGCCGAGGGACTGCGCGACCTCAGGCTCCGGCTCGACCGGCACGCCACTCCGCTGCAGACGGCGCGATGGGTCGAGGAGCTGCGCAAATATCTGTTCGGCCTGATCTGGGAGGCCACCAACCGCACGGCCAGCCGGATCCCCACGCTCAACGACTACGTGGCCATGTGGCTCAACGTCACCGCCACCGCCCCCAGCCTGATGTTCATCGACATCAGCGCCCACTACGAGGTCCCGGCCGAGGACATGGCCAGCCCGGCGGTCCGCGCGCTCACCGAGATGGCCAACATGCTCGTCGGCTGGGACAACGACATCATCTCGTTCAACAAGGAAGCCTTCAGGAAGGACCGGTACGGCTACGCCGAGCTCCAGAACCTGGTGACCGTCCTGGCCCACCAGAACCAGATCCCCATCGAGTCGGCCCTGGCCGAGGCGATGGCCATGCGCGACCGGCTCATGGCCCGCTTCCTGCGCCTGAGCATCGAGGTCCGGACCCGCTCCGGGCCTGAGCTCTCGCGCTACGTCTACGGGCTCGGCGAGTGGGTGCGCGGCTACCTGGAATGGAGCATGATCACCGACCGCTACGGCGACCCCCGTAACCCGGGCGACGCCGTACAGACCGCTCGCATCCCGATGCCGCGCACCTGGAAGCAGCATCCGGCCAACGACAACCAGGATCCGCTGCCCGTCACCGCGATCAGCTGGTGGTGGGAGCCCTTCGAGGCGCGGAGATAGGCCTACAGCGGGGCGTCCATCTCTCCCAGCGCGAGGGAGGACGCCTCGTCGAGGTCGAGCCTGCTGCCGTCTTCGAAAGCCTGCTTGTAGCCGTCCTCGCCCAGCGCCTTGCCGACCTCCTTGACGCACTTCTCGTGGTCGCCGGTCAGCCACGGCGCACCGAGCATCGGCAGCCCGGCCTTCTTCCAGTTCTGCTGCAGCGCGCCGAGGAGCCTGGCCGCCACGTGGGGCTGCTCCAGCGCGGAGTAGATCCTGGCCACGCCCTCGAGGACGATCAGGGTGCCGACCGTGTCGTGGAAGTGCCGCTTGACCCGCAGGCTCTCCTGCGCGTCCGCCAGCGCGTCCTGCGGCCGGTTCGTGGCCAGCCGGGTCATCGCCAGCGCCCAGTGCGCGTAGGAGCCGAGCCACAGCTCGCCGCGCTCCTTGCACACCTGCAGGGCGTCCAGCTGCAGCGACTCGGCCTCGAACAGCTCGCCCTGCGCGGTCAGCACGATCGACAGTTCCACGATGGCGGGCAGCAGACCCGGGTTGAGTTCCTTGTTGTCGACGTTGAACTCGATCGCCACCCCCAGCAGCGCGCTGGCCTTCTGCAGGTCGCCCTGGAGCAGCGCGGCCGTGCCCTGCATCTTCGAGGCCAGGATGACGGCCTTGGAGTCGCCGACCTTGACCGCTTCCGTGCTGCACTGCTCGGCGGCCAGCACCGCGGCCCCGACGTCGCCCTGAGCGCTGCGCACGTACGACAGCACCCACAGCGCCTTGCACCGTTCCCGGCTGAGGCCCTCGTTGACCGCCAGCGCCCGCTCCAGGTAGAGGCGTCCCTCGCGGGTCAGCCCGCAGCAGAACCACATGAACCACAGCGACCCGAGCAGCCGCAGGGCCAGCACCGACTCGCCGGGCGTGCGCAGCGCGTGCTCCAGCGCCACCCGCACGTTGTCGTGCTCATGACGCATCCGGACGAACCAGTACAGCTGCCTCGGCCCGGACCAGGCGTCCTCGCCCCGCTGGGCCAGGCTCAGGTAGTACTCCAGGTGCTTGTGGCGCATCTTGTCGGACTCGCCGAGCTTGTCCAGCCACTCCTCGCCGTACTCGGCCAGCGTGTCGATCAGCTGGTAGCGCACGCCCGCCGGGTTGCTCTTGATCAGCAGGATCGACTTCTCCACCAGGCCCGTCACCAGGTCGGTGATGTTCTCCTGCGGCAGCCGTTCGTCGGCGCAGACCGAACGCGCCGCGTCCAGCTCGAAGTCACCGGCGAACACCGACAGCCGCGCCCACAGCAGCCGCTCGGCCGGCTCGCACAGCTCGTGACTCCAGCCGATGGCCGCGCGCAGCGTCTGGTGCCGCGGCAGCGCCGTACGGCTGGCGCCGGCCAGCAGGCTGAAGCGGTCGGCCAGCAGCGCCAGGATCTGCTCCACCGACAGCGCCCGCAGCCGGACGGCGGCCAGCTCGATCGCCAGCGGGATGCCGTCCAGGCGGCGGCACAGCTCGGCCACCGCGGTGATGTTCTCCTCGTCCAGCACGAAGTCGGGCACGACCGTGCCCGCCCGCGCCGCGAAGAGCTGCACCGACTCGTTGGCGAAGAGGTTCTCCGCCGGATCCTCGCCGGGCACCTGCAGCGGCGGGACCGGGATGACGTGCTCGTAGGGCAGGTTGAGCGACTGGCGGCTGGTGGCCAGCACCTTCAGGTTGGCGTTGCCGTTGAGCAACTCCTCCACCAGCTCGGCGCACCCCTGCACGAGGTGCTCGCAGGTGTCGATGATGAGCAGGATCTGCCGCTCGCCGACCCACTCCGACAGCGTCTCGGACTCCGCCCGCGAGGACTGGTCGGCGATGCCGAGCGCGGAGGCGATGGTGTGCTTGACCATGCCCGCGTCCTGCAGCCGGGCCAGGTCGGCGAACCAGACGCCGTCCTCGTACTGGCCGCGGATCTGGTGGGCCAGGCGCAGCACCGTGCGCGACTTGCCCACGCCGCCGATCCCGGTGACCGTGACCAGGCGTGACTCACCCAGGTGGCGTTTGAGATTGGCGAGCAGACGTGTGCGTCCGATGAAGCTGGTCAGCTCCGCCGGCAGATTGCCTTCTCGCCGCCAACCTGTTGGGGTGGCCATGGGCAGCCTCACGGGGGGTAGGCGACACCTGCACAGGCATCGTACCCCCGGCGAAACCCGCTGTCCTTGGTGCTCGGGAGGGAGTGGGGTCGGGTTTGTTCGTCTCGGTAGCATGTCTTCCGTGAGTGAACTTCTCCCGGAGCAGACCGCCGACGACACCGACGTGGCGTGGGGCGACTGGCGCGAGGCCGACGACGACAGCTTCTACCTCGAGAACAAGCCGCCCCACTGGGGTTAGGAGACCACGTCCTTGCGCCGGAAACGGCGGAAGGTGAAGGCCAGCAGCAGCGCCGCGTACGTCACCGAGATCGAGGCGCCCTTGGCCATGCCGCCCCAGTCGATCACCGGCGCCAGCGCGTCCAGCCAGGCGGTGTTCCAGAACGTCGGCAGAAACTCCCGCAGCGCGCCCAGCGCCTCGACCGCCTGCAGGATCGTGCAGACGATCCACAGCCCGACCGCGCCGCCGACGGCGCCGAGGGGCGAGTCCGTGACCGTGGAGATCAGGAACGCCAGCGCCGCCACCACGAGCTGGCTGACCAGCGCGTAGCCGATGACGATGCCGAAGCGCGGCAGCACGTCCAGCGCCGGGATGACCTCGCCGGTGCCGGGCACCTGGATGTCGTCCCAGCCGAAGGCGACCGTCCCGGCCAGCAGCGCCATCACCGGCAGCGCGACCACCGCGGCCGCCGAGTAGCCGAGGGCCACCACGAGCTTCTGGCGCAGCAGCCGGTCGCGCGGCACCGGCGCGGCCAGCAGGTAGCGCAGCGACGACCAGCTCGCCTCGCTGGAGACCGTGTCGCCGCAGAACAACGCCACCGCCACCACGAGCAGGAAGTTCGCCGAGACCGACAGCGCGAACGCGGCGAAGTTCAGCCCGCCGGCCGTGGCCAGGTCCGACAGGCGCAACCCGGCCTGCTGCCCGGAGGGCTGCTGGGGGCCGAATTGGAAGGCGACGACCAGAATCCACGGCAGTGCGAGCAACAGCCCGAACATCACCAGGGTGCGCCGCCGCTTGAACTGGCGGACGATCTCCACGCGCAGCGGCAGCGTCCGCGCGGGCGAATACCCCACGGCGGTGTTGGTCATGACTTCTCCCCGATGAGGTCCAGGAACACGTCCTCCAGGCGCGGCCCGCGGCCGCCGGGCCCCTGGCCGTCGGGCCCGTGGCCGTTGGAGCCGGCCAGCAGCGAGGTGACGGGCCCGGTGGCGACCAGGCGGCCGCGGTGCATCACGACCACGTGGCTGCAGGTCTGCTCGACCTCCGCCAGCAGGTGGCTGGAGACGATCACCGTGCGGCCGTCGCGGGCGTAGCGCTTCAGCACCTCGCGCATCTCCCTGATCTGGGGCGGGTCGAGCCCGTTCGTGGGCTCGTCGAGCACCAGCAGGTCCGGCAGCCCCAGCATCGCCTGGGCGATCGCCAGGCGCTGCCGCATGCCCTGCGAGTACGTGCGCACGGCCCGCTCCAGCGCCGCCCCGAGCCCGGCGATCTCCAGCGCCTCGGCCATGTGCGCCTCGGCGGCGGGGCGGCCGGTGGCGGCCCAGTACAGCTCCAGGTTCTCCCGCCCGGACAGGTGCGGCAGGAACCCCGGCCCCTCCACGAACGAGCCGAGCCGCGACAACACCGGCGCGCCCGGCGTCACCGCCTCGCCGAAGATGCGGATCTCCCCGGCGTCGGGATGGATGAGGCCCATCATCATGCGCATCGTGGTCGTCTTACCCGCGCCGTTCGGGCCGAGCAGGCCGAGCACCTGCCCCTGCTCGACGCGGAACGACAGGTCGTCCACGGCCTTCTCACCGTTGCGGTAGGTCTTGGTCAGGCCGCTGATCTCCAGCGGGGCCCCTTCTCCGGTACGGCCGGCCGTACGCCTGCGGGCGCGGCCGGTGGCGAGCAGGACGGCGGCCACCACGATCGCGGCCAGCGGCATCGCCCACACCCACCAGGCGATCCCGCCCGCCGGGGCGCTCATCGACGGCACCGTGGGCACGGCCAGCGCGGGCGAGGCCAGCGCCACCCGGTAGGCGGCCGGTTCGGCGGGGGTGGCGTAGCCCATGTCGGTGGTGGTGACGGTCAGCCGGAGGCGGTGGCCGGCGGTGAAGCGGTGGTCGAGCGCGGGCAGGGCGACGGTCACGTCGGCGCTCTGGGCCCCGTCGGGGATGCGCACCCGCAGGGGGGAGACCAGCCCGGCGGGCAGGGTGGGCGGCTGGAGCGCGTCGGGGACGTCGTACACCTTGGCGAAGAGCGTCACCTCGCCCTTGCCGTACACGCGCAGCTTCACCGACGGTGAGCCGGTCAGCTGCAGCGGGGCGGTGAGCGGGGCGGAGTCGAAGCTCGCGGCCTGGCCGGGCATGTCGAGGGAGACGCTCAGGTTCGACTGGTTGCCGCCGCCCAGGAGGCTGCCGACGCCGGGGACGGTCGAGACGGAGGCGGGGTTGCCGCCGGGCGGGTTGACGATGTTCTGCTCGGGGCCGGAGAGCGTGACCTGGGTGGTGGCGGTGCCGGACAGGCCGGGATACGACGTGTTCTCCGGGTGCAGGCGGATGCGCTGGCGGGTGCCGGGGTCGCGGCCGCCGTCCCGGGTGACGGTGAACGCCTGGGCGGTGGCGGCGCCGGCATCGCCCTTGAGGTAGCGGTTCAGCCAGGCGGACGTCTGCTGGTAGACCCAGTCGGCCTCGCCGTTGCCGCCGTCGTGGCCGCCGTCGAACCACATGACGCTCACCGGGGTGCCCGGCGCGATCGCCCTGGCGTTGGCGTCGGCGTGGCCGAGTGGGAACAACGAGTCGCGCTGGCCCTGGATGAGCAGCGTGGGGGCCTTGATCCGGCCCTGGACGGAACTCGGGCTCGACGCGCGCAGCAGCTCGACCGCCTCGGGCGTCGCCTTGCCGGTCGTGGCCACCTGCTGGTAGATCGTGCAGATCTGCGGGAGGAAGCGGCCACAGCGCGCCTCCTGCTCGCTCACCGGCTGGGGCGCGCGAGTCAGGCCCTGCAGGCCCTGCAGGCCCTGGGCCGCGGGGGCGCCGCGGCCGAAGAAGATTCCGGCCCACAGGCTCTTGAACACCCCGCCCCGGGGGCCCTGGCCGGTGGCGTCGGGGAAGAGGGCGTCGGCCAGGTCGTACCAGGTGATCTGCGGGACGATCGCGTCCACCCTGGCGTCGTGGGCCGCGGTCATCAGCGCGATGGCGCCGCCGTACGAGCCGCCGGCGATGCCCACGCGCGGGTCGCCCGCCTTGTCGAGCGCGACCTCGGGGCGGGCGGCCAGCCAGTCGATGAGCTGCTTGACGTCCTTGACCTCGTAGTCGGGGGAGTTCAGCGCGATCTGGCCGCTCGAGCGGCCGAATCCGCGCGCCGACCAGGTCAGGACCGCGTAGCCGTCGCGCGCCAGCTTCATCGCCTCGTCGCGGACGCTCAGCTTGCTGCCGCCGAAGCCGTGCGCGAGCAGTACGGCCGGCGCCTTCCCGCCGCCGGCGGGCGGGTAGAACGTGGTGTCCAGCTCCACCCGCTGGTCGTCGGCCGGGCCGTCCGTGACCGTGATCCGGGACTCCCGCCCGCGCGCCTCGGGGCCCTGCGGCCAGGCCAGCCAGGCGATCACCCCGGCCAGGACCAGCACCGCGACCAGCGCGGCCACTCTTCTCATGAGCTGCGAGCTTACTTACCGATTCTGAGAGATCACTGAGATCCGCAGCTGGAGGATCCCCGTGAGGAGCACCACGACCGCGGTGAGGGCGTGGACGCCGAGCGCGGTCGCGGTCGAGCCGCCGCGGGCCAGGATGATGGCGGCGTCGCCGAACGGGATCAGCGAGATGATCACCTGGCTCCACCCGAGCGCCCTGCGCTGCCCGGTGAGCAGCAGCGCCAGCGGGACGAGGCCGGTGGCCAGGTCGCGGATGCCCTTGACGTTGAGGAAGCCGGCCGCCTCGGGGGAGGGCCAGGCGGGCAGGCCGAAACCCGGGGCGGTCTGCAGGGGCAGGAACAGGTAGCTGCTGACCCGGGACGCGCCGCTGCGTGAGGAGGGGTGGCGGCTGCTCGCGCTCGCCCTCTGGCGGACCGGACGGCGGGCCGACGCGCTGGCCGCATGGACCGGCGCGACGCCGCTCCGGCTGAGCGCATCGACCTGCTGGGCCGCCTGCTGCGCGCCCAGGTGCGGGCCGGCGACGTCGGCGGTAGGTGGGCGGCCCGGCCCTGCTGGCGCTCACCCTCTCCACGCTCGCCCACGACCTCGACCCGGTGCTCGACTGGCGCGAGCGTGCCGAGCTGGCCGAGCGGATCGGGGGCGTGGACGTGCCCGAATACCAACGGCCCGCTGGCCGCCGACGTGCTGGCCCTCGCGCTGGCCAGGCAGGGAAACCTCCCCGAAGCGCGGGCCGCCCGGCAGCAGGCGCCGCCCATCCGAGCCGACTACTTCTTCCCCGTCTTCGCGACCTTCCGCGCCATGGCCATGGCCGCGCTGGGCGAGCAGGAGGGGGCCCGGGACCTCTACGAGGCGCTGCTCCCCCACGCCGGCGGCCCACCCGCGGGCGCGGGCAGCATGTCAGTCGCCCTCCCACCTCCGGCCCACGCCCTGGGAGAACTGTCCCGCCTGCTGGGCGACGAGCGTACGGCCCGCGCCCACTTCACCAGAGCCGCCCAGATCGCCACCCGCTGGGGCGCACAGTCCTGGGCCGCCACCTCCCGCCGGGCCGCCTCTTAGGGGCTGCAGGGAGGTGCCGCCTTCTGATGTGCCGCTTTCCGAAGGCGTCGTCAGGAGGCGACCGAGAGGCGCAAGGTGTGCAGGCCGCCCTGTTTGCGGGCGGCGAACCACTCACAGGCCAGCCAGGCGGCCAGGAGGCCGAGTCCTGCCCAGAGGGCCGATGCCGTGGCCAGGGGCGGGGCGCCCAGGAGGCCGTTCATGGACGTGAGCCCGCCGTACACTCCGCCCATCACGGCGTTCTGCACGATCAGCCCGCCGTACACCGCGGCCGTGGCCAGGGCGGCGCCCAGTGCGGCGCGGAGCGCGGGGATGCGTACCGCGAAGGCGACGTCCACCGCCAGTGCCCCTGCGACCAGGAAGAACGGCACCGCCGACGGCGGGAAGCCGCCCGCGGTCAGCAGGGGCCAGATCAGCGTGCGGAAGGCGACGTAGCCGGCGGCGATCAGGGTCGCGGCGCCGAAGCGGGCGATCATCAGGCGGGCCACCGCCAGGACGGTCATGCCTGCGATGACCGCGTAAACCGGGTAGAGAGCGTCCGGGACCGGCAGGGAGAAGCCCACCATGGTCACCCGGTCCACCGGGCGGCCCATCTGGTCGGCGGCGAACTGCAGCAGGATGGGTTCGGCGTAGGTGGCGTCGTTGTCCCAGGCTCCGATGGACAGGATGCCGTATTCCTGGTGCTGCTCGGGGAAGTGCACGTTCTCCAGGAAGAAGGCGAAGAGCGCGCCCAGCACGACGGTCCGTTCCCGGCCCGGTGGCGCCCCTGTGAACCAGCCCCGGATCACCCCGGCGATCATGAAGAACGTGCCGACATACAGCAGGATGTGCGACGGGCTCCACGAGGTGATGTCCAGCCCGTTGACCCGGTGGTTGATCAGGTCCAGCGGGACCGCGACGAGGAAGATCCCGGTGCCCCACTGGATGAGCCGCAGCGCGGCCCGGTCCACGCCGTAGCCGGTGTAGCCGTGGACGATGGTGAGGGCCACGGCCAGGGCCGTTCCGGCGGAGTTGAGCAGGTGTGGCGGCGCCAGGTCGTCGCGCAGCCATTTGAAGTGCCAGGAGACGTCCCAGGCCGAGCCGAGCAGTTTGAGGGTGAGCGCCAGCAGCCATCCGTAGTAGAGGACCCGGAAGAGGTCCGGTGGCGTCTCGCGCCCCGCCTGGCCTCTGGTCCAGTACGGCAGAGCCCAGTCCTTGATCATTACCGCTCGTTTCACGGCACGCAATCTTGCCCGGCCTTGACCTTCATCGCAATCGGGCATATATCAGCCCATATCACTCCAGGGTTGCCTTGAGCGAGTACATCAGCGGGAGCCGCGGGCCGCCCTCCGGCTGCCGGTGGGCGCCGTCGCGTTCCTCCAGGGTGGCGAAGCGCCGGAAGAGCGTGTGGTCGTGCTCGTGGAGGAACTCCACCCGCAGACCCGCGCCCGCCACGGCGGTGACCACCTCGCCCAGCCCGTGCTGGAACTGGACGGACGTGCTGCTGGACACCGTCCCCTCGCCGGTGTAGCTGTGAGGGTCGTCCCAGATCTGGGGACCGGCGTGGAAGTAGTCGTGGGTGACCTTGGAGCCGGTCTCGTCATCCAGGATGTCGGCGAACGGGTGGAACTCGGCCAGATAGAGGAAACCGCCCGGTCGCAGCAACGCGCGCACCGTCTCGGCCCACCGGGTGAGGTCGGGCAGCCAGACCAGGGCGCCGATGCCGGTGTAGACGATGTCGTAGGTCTGGCCCAGCGTCACGGGCGCGCCGTAGACGTCGCCGGCCTCGAAGCGGGCCGGGATGCCGGTCTCCGCGGCCAGGGCGCGGGCGGCCTCGATCGCGGTGTCCGAAAAGTCCAGCCCGGTGACCCGGGCGCCGTGCCGGGCCCACGACAGCGTGTCCAGTCCGAAGTGGCACTGCAGGTGGACCAGGTCGCGCCCGCTCACCTCGCCCACCTCGGCCAGCTCGAAACCCCTGATCGCATCACGGCCGGACTTGAACGCGGGCACGTCGTAGAAGTCACTGGCCAGGTGGATGGGGACGCGTTCGTTCCAATTGGCGCGGTTGACGGTCAAATAGTCGATCTCACTCATGCGTCCGAGCTTAGGCGCAGCCGTACCGGGAGATGTTTGAGGCCGTTCTGGAAGTTGGAGGTGAGGCGCACCGGGTCGCCGGTCAGTGTGACCTGCCATTTCAGGAGCTCGGCGAAGACCGCGCGCATCTGGACCCTGGCCAGGTGGGCGCCCAGGCAGAAGTGCGGTCCGAAGCCGAAGCTCACGTGGTCGTTGGGGGTGCGGGCGACGTCGAAGCGGTCCGGGCCGGGGAAGGCGGCCGGGTCGCGGTTGGCGGAGGCGTGGTAGACGACGACCTTGTCACCCGCCTTGATCTCCTGGCCGGCGAGGGTGAGGTCGCGCGTGGCCGTACGGCGGAAGTCCATGACCGGCGGCCAGAAGCGGAGCATCTCCTCGATCGCGGACGGCAGCAGGGAGGGGTCGGCGCGCAGGCGGGCGTGCTCGGCGGGATGCCGGAGGAGGGTGAGCAGGCCGCCGGGGATGCCGTTGCGCAGCGTCTCGTTGCCGGCCACGGCGAACAGGAAGAACATGTTCTGGAACTCCGCCTCGGTGAGGCCGCCGGTCAGCATCGCCGACATGACGGATTTTTCGTCATGCGGGGTGGCGGCCAGGGCCCGCGCATAGGCGAACATGTCGGCCAGGGCCGCCCTCGAGCGCGGGTTCACGCCCGGCTCCAGCCTCGGCCGGGCCGCCAGCGCCAGCCTGCCCATCGGGCTCAGCCGCCCGGCGCCGGCCGTGGACAGACCGGCGTAGTCGGCGTCCTGGTAGCCGATCACCCGGGACGCCCAGTCGTACAGCAGCCGCCGGTCGCCGTCCGGCACGCCCATGACCTGCGCCAGCGTCCAGACCGGCAGATCCGCCGCCACCTCCACGAAGTCGCACTCGCCCGCGGCGAACAACGCCGCAGCCCGCGCCGCGATCGTCTCCTCCAGCAGGCGTACGGCCCGCGGCGAGAACGCCGCCGCCACGATCCTGCGCAGCCGGGAGTGATCCGGCGGATCGGTGTTCAGCATCATCGCCCGCACGAACGCCAGATCCCCCGGCGTCTCCGGGTCCCGGATCTGCGTCGCGCCCAGGTACGAGGAGAAGTCCCCGGGGGTGCGCAGCACGTGCTTGACGTCCGCGTGCCGGAAGACCCCGAAGTAGCCGCTGCCCGCCGGCCACGGGCCCACCGCCGGCTCGGGGATCCAGCACACGGGCGCCTCCCGCCGCAGCCGCTCGAACATCTCGTACGGCACGCCGCGCGCGTACGTGGACGGCAGAAAGACGCTCTCCACACCCATGAGCCCAGCGTGCATGATGTCCCCGTGACACCTGAAGACGGCGACGCGATTCTCCGGGACTACTTCGCCCCCTGGATCCAGGACCTCGGGCTGCGCGTGGAGGAGGTGGGCGAACGCCACGCGGTGGTCCGCCTGCCCTGGTCCGAGGCGCTGACCAGGGCGGGCGGCGGGCTGTGCGGGCAGGCCATGATGGCCGCCGCCGACACCGCGACCGTCGTGGCCGTCTCCTCGGCCAGGGGCGGATTCGTGCCCATGACCACGGTCCAGCAGTCCACCACCTTCCAGCGGCCGGTGACGGGCAAGGATCTGCTCGTCCACGTCCGCATCACCAAGCTGGGCAAGACGCTGGCGTTCTCGGAGATCACCCTGACACCGGACGGCGCCACCGACCCGGCGGCGCAGGCGAGCACGGTGTACGCGATCCTCGGTTAGCCGACGGCGGCGCGGGTGAGGGCGATGGCCACGCCGTACGCCAGGCCCATGACGGCCACCTCGGCCGTCGCCCACAGGACCACCGAGGTGGCACGGCGGGCGGCGACGCCGGGCAGCAGGCGGCGGCGGATGTGCGCGGCCAGAGGCACGAGCAGCGCGGTCAGGGCCACCTTGGTCACGACCAGCAGGCCGTATTCGGTGGTGAGGATCGCGCCCGGCAGTTCCACGCCCGGGGTCAGGGCCAGGGTGCCCAGCCCGCTGACCAGGCCGGAGGCCGACACCAGCAGCAGCGCCACCGTGGCCAGCCGGGAGAAGCGGGGCAGCGCCGTCGCCAGCAGGTCGCGGTGGGGTGCCAGGAACACCATGCTCGCCAGCAATCCGCCGGTCCACGCGGCGGCGCCGAGCACGTGCAGTTCCATCGAGATCATGATCGGGTCGTGCCAGACCGAGTCGACCGCGTGCCCGGTCACCGGGATCGGCAGCAGGCCGAACATCGCCACCACGATCCGCAGCTCCGCCGGCACCTTCTCCCCGAACCGCACCGCCATCAGCCCGATCCCCGCCGCGGCCAGCGCGCACGCGGCGCTGAACAGCAGCCCCTGACCGGTGCCCACGCCGTCCACGTAGCCGGCGATCATGCCCAGGGCCGGGACGCCGCCCGGGTTCAGTTCGGCGGTCTGGAAGACGATGGTCACCAGCGCGCAGATCGCCCACGCCCAGGCGGCGGTGACCGTCAGCGGGCGTACCCGGCGCAGCACCGGCTCCGTGGCCTCCGGGTCGTCGAAGCCGAGCAGTTTCGGCAGCAGGCTCAGCCCCACGGTGGCCACGGCGAAGACGTCCAGCAGCACCCGCGCCACCGGCAGCCCGAACGCCACCACCGGCCCCGGCAGCACGATCCCCGGCACCGCCTCCTGCGCGGTCACCGTACCGGCCACGACCGCGGAGGCGACGGCGGCCAGCACGAACACCCCTGCCACCCCGCGCGCCCCGGCCGCGCGCGTCGCCGTGCCGCTCATCCGCGGCGGTCCCCGCCGGTCCCGGACGCCGGGCCGCGGCGCAGGGCGATGACCGTGCCGACGGCCAGCAGCACCAGGGCGCCGCCGATCCAGAGCACCGCCATGCCCGCGCCGCCGTTGGCCGCCGCCTCGGCCGCCTGCGCGCTGAGGCCCCCCTGAGCCGCGTCCGCACCGGGCGGGGAGCCGGGCTGAGCGGTCGTGGAGCCCGCAGGGAGGTTCAGGGTGAAACGGACCTGCCCCGACACCGGATGCCCGTCGGCCGACAGGATCCGGTATCCGATCACATAGGCCCCGCTCCGCCCCGGCAGCTCGGCCAGGGACACGGTCACCCTCTCCTTGGCCACCGCCGCCTTGCGGGCGGGAATCGTCCCGGCAGGCCCGGTGAGCCCGATCTGCGCGTAGCCCTGCCGTACCGGCTGGTCGAAGACGAGCGTGAGGCGCCGCGGCGCGGCGGTGAGGGTCGTGCCGTCACCCGGATCGCTGGAGACCAGCACGTTGTGCGCCTGCGCTGGAGCGATCCAGCCGCCGACCGCCGCACAGGCGAGCAGCAGGACCGTGAGAAGCCGCCTCACCGATCTTGACCTTCCGTCGAACCCACTCAAACCCGTCTATGGTCCCACCTATGGATGACCTGTTCGGCGGAGCCGCCCCCTACTACGCCAAGCACCGCGCCGACCACGGCGCCGCGGCGATCGACCTGCTGGCCTCGGTGTTCGGCGCGGAGGCCACGGTCCTGGACCTGGGCTGCGGCCCCGGCACGCTGGCGATCCCGCTGTCGGCGCGGGTGAAACGGGTGCTGGCGGTGGATCCGGCGCCGGACATGCTGGCGGAGGGCGAACGGCTGGCGGCCGGCCGGACGAACATCCAGTGGCTGCGCGGCGACTCCGGGCACCTGCGGGACCTGCCGGTCTTCGACCACGTGGTGATGGGCCGCTCCTTTCACTGGATGGATCGCGAGGCGGTGCTGGCGGATCTGGACGACCTGCTGCCGCCCGGCGGGGTGGTGGCGCTGGTGGGCCCGACGCGGGACAAGGAGAACCTGGCCTGGGAGGCGGTGGCGGCCCGGGTGCGCAGGGAGTTCGGGATGGGCGGGCTGAGCGCGCCGGGCTCGTTCCAGGTCAGCGGCAGGCATCATGACGACGTGCTGGCGGATTCGCCGTTCCGAGTGGTGGAGCCGGTGCTGTTCACCGCGCGGCTGGAGCGGGATCTGGACGACGTGGTGGGGTTGCAGCTGTCCTATTCGTACTCGGCCCCGGCCAGGCTCGGCGATCGGCGTGAGGCGTACGTGCGGGCGATGCGGGAGGCGCTGCTGGCGGCGAACCCGTCGGGGCGCTGGGTCGAGGACATCAAGACCCAGGTGCTCCTCGCCCGCCGCCCGTGAGCGGACATGCTCTAAAGTACGGCGAAGCGAACCGCAATTGGCAAAGGACCGGTGGCGATGAAGGTGCTCAGCGGAGCCATGCACTACTTCAGGACGCTGCCTGAGCAGTGGCCGGACCGGCTGGGCAAGCTCCGGGCGATGGGCGTGGACACGGTCGAGACCTACGTGCCGTGGAACCTGCACGAGCCGCACCCGGGCACGTTCGTCTTCACCGGCCTGGCCGACATGGAGGGCTTCTTCCGCGCCGCCGGCGAGGCCGGGCTCCAGGTGATCGTGCGGCCGGGGCCGTACATCTGCGCGGAGTGGGAGAACGGCGGCCTGCCGGCGTGGCTGCCCGGGCCGTTGCGCTGCCACGACCCGCGCTTCCTGGAGCCGGTGGACCGCTTCTTTGACGAGGTGATCCCGCGCATCGCCGCCCATCAGGCGACCAGGGGCGGCAACGTGGTGATGGTGCAGGTGGAGAACGAGTACGGCTCCTACGGCACCGACCCCGTCTACCTGCGGCACCTGGCCGACGGGCTGGTGCGCCGGGGCATCGAGGTGCCGTTGTTCACCTCCGACGGCGCCACCGACCTCATGCTGACCGGCGGCACCCTGCCCGGCGTCCTGGCCACGGCGAACTTCGGCAGCGGCGCCGAGCGGCAGTTCGGCGTGCTGGCCCGGCACCGGCCGCAGGACGAGCCGTTCTGCATGGAGTTCTGGAACGGCTGGTTCGACCACTTCGGCGAGCCGCACCACACCCGCGATCCGCAGGACGCCGCGCGGGCGCTGGAGGAGATCCTGGAGCGCGGCTCGGTCAACTTCTACATGGGGGTCGGCGGCACCAGTTTCGGCTTCTTCGCCGGCGCGAACACGGACGACGAGGGCGTCTACCAGCCGACGGTGACCTCCTACGACTACGACGCGCCGATTTCGGAGAGCGGGGAGCTGACGCCGAAGTTCTGGGCCTACCGCGAGGTGCTCGGCCGCTATGCCGAGTTGCCGCCGGTGCCGGAGAGCACCACCACAAGGCTCCCCGAGCAGCGGGTCGAGCTGGGCGGGCGGCTGGCGTTGCTCGACTGCCTGGACGTGCTGTCCACCGGGACCGTGCGCGCCGCGGCCACCCGGACCTTCGAGGAACTGGGCCAGGACTACGGCCTGGCCGTCTACCGCACCCGGATCCCGGGCCCGCGCGAGGACGCGCTCGAGGTGAGCGTGCGCGGCCTGCGCGACCGGGCGAACGTGCTGGTCGACGGTGTCGTGGCCGGGGTGCTGGAGCGCGACGGCGCGAGCGGGGTCGCGGTGAAGACCCCGGCCGGGGGCGCCGAGCTGACGCTGGTGGTGGAGGCGATGGGCCGGGTCAACTACGGCCCGCTGACCGGCGAGCGCAAGGGCATCCTGGACGGCGTCCGGCACGAGCGGCAGTACCTGTTTGGCTGGGAGATCGACCCGGTGCCGCTGGCGGACGTCTCCTGCCTGCCCTGGGACCGCGCGACGACCGCGCAGGGCCCCGCCTTCTACCGCGGCACCCTCCACGTGGTACGGCCGGCGGACGGCTTCCTGGCGTTGCCCGGCTGGGTCAAGGGGCACGTGTGGGTCAACGGCTTCCATCTCGGCCGTTACTGGGACAAGGGCCCGCAGGTGACGTTGTACGTGCCGTGGCCGTTGCTGCGCGAGGGCGCCAACGAGATCGTCGTGCTGGAGATGGACGGCGCTCCCGCGCACGCCTCGGTGGAGTTGCGCGGCGAGCCGCAGCTGTAGGCCGGTGTAGTCCGGCGCACCGGTCCCGGGCCGGGGCCCCGGGACCGGCTTCGCGCATGCACCCGCTCGTCCTGGTGGACCGGACCGGGGGCCTGTGGGACCGGCCGGCGGCCCGGTGAGCCGGAGGCGCCCCCAAGGTGGGCGGTGGGGGCGCCCCGGCATTTCCCTAGGTGGCGGCCTAGGGTGTCCGTGTCAGCCCTTGTTGGTGCCGCCGCGCTGGGCGCGGCGCAGGGGGAGCGACTGCCTGGCCAGCCTGCGCGAGAGCGCGCCGCCGGCGGCGGTGCGCTCGGTGGTGCCCCGCGCGGCCTCCCTGACCTTGGCGTACGGTTTCGGGGTCGCGGTGGGCGCGCTTTCGTCGCGTTTGCCGTCGTGTTGTTCGCGTGTCTGCCGGGATTTGGAACTCACCAGACCACCTTCCCCGGTTCACGTGTCCCAATATATTGCTATTTATCCGATTTGTCCGGACCCGAAACCCGCAACCTCCGAACCGCCAGCGTCGCCACCCGCACCGCGGCAGCCGGGGACAGCCGCATCCCCCGCCAGGCCGCCCGCCCCGACGCCGGAGCCACGATCAGCGCCCGGTTGCGCGCCACCCCGCGCAGCACGTCCCTGGCCAGCGCCTCCACCGGGTACAACCGGCCCTGGGCGCGCACCGCCGCCTCCCGCGCCCGGTTGCCGAGCGCGGTCTCCGGCAGCCCCGGGTTGGCGTGGTCGAGCAGCGGCGTGTCGGTGAACCCCGGGCACACCACGCTCACCCGCACGCCCCGCGCGGCCGCCTCGGCCCGCAGCGCCAGCGACAGCCCCACCACCGCGTGCTTGGTCGTCGTGTACGGCAGCATGAACGGGGCCGGCACCAGCCCGGCCAGCGACGCCGTGTTGACGATGTGCCCCGATCCCTGCTCCAGCATGATCGGATAGGCCGCGTGCACCCCGTGGACCACGCCGCGCAGGTTCACGTCGACGGCCTTCTCCCAGTGCGCGAGCGTGAGTTCCTCCGCGGCGCCGCCGATCGCGATGCCGGCGTTGTTGAAGACGAAGTCCAGCCGCCCGTGCTCCCGCTTCACCCGTCCGTAGAGCTGTGCCACCGCCGCGGCGTCGCACACGTCCAGCGGCGCGAAGGCGAGGCCGCACTCGGCCGCGACCTGCTTGCCCGCCGTCTCGTCCAGGTCGGCGACCGTGACCGCGACCCCGCGCAGGGACAGCTCGCGGGCCAGGGCGCGGCCGATGCCGGAGGCGCCACCGGTGATGACGGCCGTCTTCACGAGCGGGGTTCCCAGATGCCCATGACCTTCCAGATCCGCCGGGTGAGCGGGTTGATCAGGCCGACCTCGGAGCACAGCTCGCGGGTCTTGCCGACCGAGTCGCGGATCTCCGCCGAGGCGGCCGGGTTGCGCAGGTAGACCTCGCGCACCACGTGCGGCGGGATACCGAAGCGCCGGATCATCGGACCGGGCGGGGCCAGCATGATGCGGGCCATGATGCCCAGGATGATCGGGGAGATGACGCCCAGCAGCAGCCTGCGGTGGCGGGGCATGCGCGGCACCCGGTTGCGCAGGTAGTGGCGGGCGAAGGAGATGTGCCTGGCCTCCTCCGCGATGTGGATGCGCATGATGGTCTCTTCCAGCGGGTGGTGCTTCCTGTCGTCCTTGAGCACCTTGCGCTGCACGTGGTCGATGGGGTCCTCGCCGCCGAGCACGAAGACGAAGAACAGCTCGGTGGAGATCAGCGGGATCCAGGGCGCCACCTGGGCGATGAGGCTGAGCGGCCCCGGCATCCCGCGGACCGGCATCTTCGTGCGGTTGACGAACTCCTGGAACATCATCCCGTGATGTCCCTCTTCGATGGTCTCGTGGTAGACGTAGCGGAACTCGGGGGCGCCGTTCGGCAGGCGGTAGGCGTAGTTCAGCAGACCCCGTTTGAGCAGGTTCTCGAACTGCAGCCCGATCTTCATCGCGGTGGCCACCCGGAACAACCCGATCCTGGCCCGGACCTCGGGCGGCCGGGCCTGGTACCACGGATGCGCCCCGAGCTTGTCGACCGCGGGCAACTCCCAGCGGGGGTCGTCCTGGTCGATCAGGAACTCGGGGTCGTCCCAGGGGATGTCCTTGTAGGGCTCCCAATGCTTGTCGACCGACGCCTTGGAGAGGCGGTGGATGACCGCCTCGTAGGCGCTTCGGTCGGCGACCGTCTCGTCGCGTTCCCGGTCGGCGGTAGAGCTCGGTGCGGCTGTCATGGCAGGCACTCCTCTCCTCGCCTGGTAATTGTACGAACCATCCAATAGCGAGGGAAGAGTGACCCGGCTCACAAGGTGTCGAGGGTGAGTCCCACCTCCATCGCGGCAGCCGTACGGACCAGCAGGGTCACCTTGCGGCGGGAGATGAGCTTGTGGTGCACGTGCAGTTGCACGGCGAGGCCGTCGATCAGCGCGAAGATCCGCCAGCTCGACGCCTCGGGATCCACGCAGGCGAACTCGCCGCAGGCCACTCCGGACGCGATGATGTCCTTGAGCACGTTCCTGCCGTGCACGTCCATGCGGCGGGTGGTCGCTTCCAGCTCGGGGTTGCGCATCGACTCCGACCAGGCGTCGATCCAGATCCGCCAGCCCGCCGGCGAGGAGCCGGGGGAGCAGAGCCGGATCAGCGCGCGCAGCCGCTCCACGGGCGTCTGCGGGGAGCGCTCGATCTTGCCGATGGCGTCCAGGTGCTGCCGGGCGGCGTAGGCGAAAGCCTCCGCGATCAGCTGTTCCTTCGTCTCGAAGTGGTAGAACAGCAATGCCTGGCTGACACCCGCCGCTCTGGCGATGTCGACGGTCCTGGTATTGCCAAATCCTTGTGTCGCAATCACCTCACAGGCGGTCTTAAGTAGATCCTCGCGTCGTAATCGGCTGAAACCCCGTGTCACAGCCGAGAACTCTATTACCCTCGGTAATCATCAGCGAGTGGGAGTCTGACGACAAAACGGGCGCCGCGGTCGGAATCTTCGATCTTGAGCGTGCCCTGGTGGCTGTCGGCGATCTCGCGGGCGATGGGCAGGCCGAGGCCGGTTCCCCCGGCGTCGCGGTTGCGTGAGGCGTCCAGGCGGGTGAAGCGGCGGAAGACCACCTCGCGCTGCTCGGGCGCGATGCCCTCCCCGTCATCCTGCACCTCCAGTACGGCCTGGCCGCCCTCGGCCCGGACGCGCACCGTCACCGCCTCCTCGGCGTGCCGCTCGGCGTTGTCGAGAAGGTTGGTCAGCAGGCGGGCCAGCCGCAGCCGGTCACCCATCACCCGCACGCCCGGCGCCAGCCAGGTGAGCACCGGCTTGGACCTGGGCCGGTCCGACTCCGCCGCCGCCAGCTCGCCCAGGTCCACCGGCTCCCGGCGGCCCGGCGCCCCCGCCTCCAGCCTGGCCAGCGTGAGCAGGTCGGTGACGATGTTCTGCAGCCGGTCCAGGCTGCCCAGCACCTCGCGGCCGGTGCTCGGCCAGTCGGCGCTGTCGGGGTAGAGCAGGGCCTCCTCGATCTGGGCGCGCATGGCGGTGATGGGGCTGCGCAGGTCGTGGGAGGCGTCCGAGGCGAACCTGCGCTGCTGCTCGACGGCGTCCTCCAGCCGGTCGAGCGTGTCGTTGACGGTCATGGCCAGCTCGTCCAGCTCGTCGCGGTGGGCCGAGCGCGGCACCCTCCTGCCCAGGTCGGTCGCGGTGATCTCGGCCAGCTCGGTCCTGATGCCGGCGACCGGGCGCAGCGCCCTGCCGAGCGCCGCCCAGGCCACCACCGCGGAGGGCACCGTCAGCATGAGCGCCCCGGCCAGCACGCCCACGGCGTACAACGGGCTGATGTACCACGGGATGTCGGGGCCGAAGGCGTAGGTCATCCAGTAGGTGCCGTTCACGCTGACCCGGAAGCCGACCGTGCTCAGGCAGGGGCGATCGGGCAGCAGCGCGGTGCACGTGGTGGTCTGCACGCGGCCGTCGTCCTCGGTGGGCTTCAGGGTGGTCAGCGGCGTCAGCCCGTAGAGCTTCCTGCTGGCCTGCCGTACCTTGCCCTCGTTGTCGACCACCTGGATCAGGTCGATCCGCTCCGTGGGGGTGACCGCCTTGAGCTCGCCGACCGGGGCGTAGCGCTCGACGTTGAACGCGACCCGGCGGGCCGCCTGCCCCACCAGGTCGGTCATGTAGTCGCGCAGCACCACGTGCACCAGCGGCGTGACGAGCACCGCGACCAGCAGGTTGAGCACCAGCGCGTTGCCCGCCGCGACGGCCGTGATCCGGCTTCTCACCGACCATGAGGTGAACATCGCTCACGGCTCCCTGAGCGGCAGCGACAGCACGAACCGGGCGCCGCGGTCGGAGTCCTCGATGCTGAGCGTGCCGTGGTGGCTCACCGCGATCTCGCGGGCGATGGGCAGGCCGAGGCCGGTTCCTCCGGCGTCGCGGTTGCGTGAGGCGTCCAGGCGGGTGAAGCGGCGGAAGACCACCTCGCGCTGCTCGGGCGCGATGCCGGCGCCGTCGTCCACGACCTCGAGTACGGCGCGGCCGTCCTGGCGGCGCACGGTGATGGTGATGGTGCGTTCGGCGTGCCGTTCGGCGTTGTCGATGAGGTTGACCAGCAGGCGCGACAGCCGCAGCCGGTCGCCGGTGACGACGACGTCCGGGTCCAGCGAGGTGACGATCTTCCTGACCCGGGTGCGCACGGTCTCGGCGACGACCAGGTCGGCCAGGTCCACCGCTTCCTTGGCCCCGGCCGCCCCGGCGTCGAGCTTGGCCAGCGTGAGCAGGTCGGTGACGATGGCCTGCAGCCGGTCCAGGCTGCCGACGATCGCCTCGGCGGTGCGCGGCCAGTTGGCCGAGTCGGGGTAGAGCAGGGCCTCCTCGACCTGGGCGCGCATGGCGGTGATGGGGCTGCGCAGGTCGTGGGAGGCGTCGGAGGCGAACCTGCGCTGCTGCTCGACGGCGTCCTGCAGCCGGTCGAGCGTCTGGTTGGCGGTCATGGCGAGGGCGTGGATCTCGTCGTGGGTGGCCGGGACCGGCACCCGCTGGCCGAGGTCGTTGGCGGTGATGTCGGCCAGCTTCGCGCGGATGGCGTCCACCGGCGCCAGCGTGTTGGCCACCACCTTCCAGGTGCCGAAGGCGACGAACATGACGAGCGCGATCGAGATGCCGATGAGGAAGGCCAGCACCGCCGGATGCACGTACCAGGGCACGATCGGGCCGACGGTGTAGACGTACCAGTCGCCGTCGGGCTCGTAGACGCGGAACGTCGAGACGATCATGCAGTCGGCCGGGTAGGTGGCCAGGTCGCACTCCACCTGGGTGTTGCCGGAGTTGTCGGCGCTGGGCGTGGTGTGGGAGATGCGGGGCTGCCCCTTGAGGTTGGGCGAGGCGGAGACGACCTGGCCGGCGCTGTTGATCACCTGGATGGCGCCGCCGGGCTCGGGGGCGATCGTGGAGGGGAGCGTGCCCCGTTTGATCAGGTGGACCACGCGCAGCGCCGCGGTGACGACCTCGTTGGCCCGGTACTCCTCGGCGGTCTGCCGCACCGCCACCAGGACGAACGTGTTCACCACGAGGCACAGCGCGGCGATGGTGATGCTCGCGAAGAGCGTCAACCTGCCACGTACGGAACCCCGGAACCGCGCTATCACGTCCTCCCCCGGTAATCAGGTGATCACACTAGGTGCCTCCAGCCCTAATCAACGGAGATTCATCGATAAATCCGGACAAAACGACAACAGAGCAATGCTCTATGAATGCGTCTTCCGGCTGGTTAGAGTAAGTGAGCACTGATGCCAGGAGGCGATGTGAACCTTGACGAGTATCGGCGCGCGGCCCGGGCCTGGCTGGCGGAGAACGTGCGGGAGAACGACGACCCGAGGGCCTTCATGGCCAGGCTCCACGACGCCGGATACTCCGGCATCACCTGGCCGCGCGAGTGGGGCGGCCAAGGGCTGACCCAGGCCGAGGAACGCGCCTTCGCCGCCGAGGCCCGCCACCACACGCTGCCCACCTACGTCTTCTCGATCGGCCTGGGCATGTGCGGCCCCACCATCCTCGACCGCGGCAGCGACGAGCAGCGCGCCCGCTTCCTGCGCCCGCTCCTGCGCGGCGAGGAGATCTGGTGCCAGCTGTTCTCCGAGCCCGGCGCAGGCAGCGACGTGGCCAGCCTCCAGACCAGGGCCGAGCGCGACGGCGAAGGCTGGGTGGTCAACGGCCAGAAGGTCTGGACCTCGGTCGCCCAGCACGCCGACTGGGGCCTGCTGCTGGCCAGGACCGACGTGGACGTGCCCAAGCACAAGGGCCTGACCATGTTCGCCGTCGACATGCACCACCCGGGCGTCACCGTCAGGCCGCTGAAGGACATGACCGGCCACGCGCGGTTCAACGAGGTCTTCTTCGACGACGTCGCCATCCCCGACGCCGGCCGCATCGGCGAGGTCGACGACGGCTGGAGCGTCGCCGTCACGACCCTCCTGCACGAGCGGCTGTCGATCTCCGCCGGCGTCGGCATGAGCGGCCGGCGCGACAACCCCGCCTCCTTCGAGGCCCTGCGCGCCCGCCTCGACACCGGCGACCCCTACGTCCGCGACCAGCTCGTCGAGCTGCACATCCGCTCGCGCGCCCTGTCGCTGTTCAACCAGCGCCTGGCCCAGGAGACCAAGGCCGGCATCTTCCCCGGCGCCCGCGGCAGCGCCGCCAAGCTCCTGCTCGCCGAGCTGACCATGTTCCAGGCCGACCTCGCCACCTCCCTGGCCGGGCCCGACGCCGTCACCGACCCGGAATACTCCCAGGCCATCGCCCTGGCACCCGCCCTGGCCCTCGGCGGCGGCACCAACGAGATCATGCGCAACATCGTCGGCGAACGCGTCCTCGGCCTGCCGCCGGAACCACGCGTGGACAAGACCGTGCCCTTCAAGGACCTGAAGGTGGGGACGCAATCGTGAAACTCGTGCTCACCCAGGAGCAGCAGGACCTGCGCGCCGCCGTACGCTCCTTCCTCGCCGCGCACGCGCCGCTCGCCCAGGTCCGCCGCGACCTGGACAGCCCCGCCGGCTTCTCCCGCGAGATCTACGCGCGCCTGTCCGGGGAACTCGGCCTCACCGGCCTCATCGTCCCCGAGGAGTACGGCGGAGCCGCCGCCGGCCACGCCGAGCTCGCGGTCGTCCTGGAGGAGACCGGCGCCGCCCTGCTGCCCGGCCCGTTCCTGGCCACGACGTTCGCCGCCATCGCCCTGACCCGCGCCGGGGACAAGGAACTGCTGCCCGGGATCGCCGACGGCAGCCTGCTGGCCACCTACGCCGCCGACCCCGGTCACGTGCCCAATGGCATGGAGGCCGACGTCATCCTCCTGGAGAGCGGCACCGGCCTGCTCGCCTTCGAGGCCGCCGAGGTCACCAGGGAACCGCTGGAGACGCTCGACCTCACCCGGCGCCAGGCCCGGGTCACCGCGACCGGCGGCCGGGTCGTGACCGACGATCCGGCGACGCTCGCCGTCATCCGCGACCTGCACGCCGTCGCCCTGGCCGCCGAGCAGCTCGGCGTCATCAGGGCCACGCTGGACGCCATCGTCGCCTACGCCAAGGTCCGCGTCGCCTTCGGCCGCTACATCGGCTCCTACCAGGGCGTCAAGCACAAGCTGGCCGACCTGCACACCACGCTCGAACAGGCCGAGTCCATCGTGCGCCACGCCGCCTGGGCCGCCGACGACTCGCCCGCAGACCTGCCCGAGGCCGCCGCCCTCGCCCAGGCGTACCTCGGCCGCGCCTGCTTCGCGGCGGCCCGCGACAGCCTGCTGCTGCACGGCGGCATAGGTTTCACCTGGGAACACGACGCGCATCTGTACTACAAGCGTGCCAAGGCCGACGAAGTACTGCTGGGCCCGCCACGCCGCCACCGTGCCCGCCTGGCCGAGCTGCTGGAGCTGTGATGGACATCAGCGAACTTCCCGGCTTCTACGCCATCGCCGCCGCCGACCCCGGCCGCGTCGCCGTCATCGACGTGGACGGCACCGCCGTCAGCTACGGCGACCTGCTGGCCCGCGTCAACCAGGTCTCCCACGGCCTGCGCGCCCGCGGCCTGAACACCGGCGACGTGGTCGCCGGCATCCTGCGCAACGGCGCCGACCCGCTCGTCATGCTGATGGCCACCGGCCAGATCGGGCTGTACTACGTGCCGGTCAACTGGCATCTGACCGAGCCGGAAACCGACTACATCCTGCGCGACTGCGAGGCCAAGGTCGTGGTCAGGGAGGCCGCCGACGTCGCGGCGCTGGCGGAGGGACAGCCGTCAGGCGAGCCGGAGGAGCGCACGTCCGGGGCGGTCATGTGGTACACCTCCGGCACCACCGGCTTCCCCAAGGGCGTGCAGCGCCCGCTGGCCGGGGCCGAGCCGGAGGCCGTCGTCCCGCTGTACACGTGGTTCCTGGGCGAGGTGTGCGACCTGCGGCCCGGGGCCGGCGTGCACCTGGTGACCTCGCCGATGTACCACTCCTCGCCGTGCGGCCACAGCCAGTTCGCCCTGCACCTCGGCCACACGGTCGTCATCACGCCGCGCTTCGAGCCCGAGCCGATCCTGGCCCTGGTCGAGCAGTACAAGGTCACCAACGCGATGATGGTCCCGACGATGTTCCACCGGATGCTGCAGCTTCCCGAGGACGTCAGGCGGAAGTACGACCTGTCGTCGCTGGCCCAGGTCGTCCACACCGCCGCCGCCTGCCCCGTGGCGGTCAAGCAGGCCATCATGGACTGGTGGGGCCCGGTGCTGTACGAGTACTACGGCTCGACCGAGTCCACCGTCGCCTTCTTCGTCAAGCCGCACGACTGGCTGGCCAGGCCGGGCACCGTGGGCCGCCCGGCACCCACCTTCGAGGCTGTGATCCTGGACGAGACGGGCGGCGAACTCCCGCCCGGCGAACCCGGCATGATCTACGTCAAGTCCGCCATCAACACCTTCGAGTACCGCAAGGACCCGGCCAAGACCGCGGCCAGCATGCGCGGCGAATGGTACGCCCCCGGCGACATCGGCTACCTCGACGAGGACGGCTTCCTGTTCCTGTGCGACCGCCGCACCGACCTCATCGTCTCCGGCGGCGTCAACATCTACCCCGCCGAGATCGAGGCCGCCATCCTGGAACACCCCGCCGTGGCCGACGTCGCCGTCATCGGCGTCCCGGACGAGGAGTGGGGTCACAACGTCGTGGCCCTCGTCCAGCCCGGCGGCCCCGTCACCGCCGAGGCGCTTCTCGACCATCTCGGCCCGCGCCTGGCCCGCTTCAAGCACCCCAAGGTGATCGAGTTCCGCGAGACGCTGCCCCGCACGCCCACGGGGAAGTTGTCGCGCGGCAAGGTCAGGGAGGACTACCTGGCCGGCCGCTGAGGTCGGCGGACACGCTGATGCGGGTCACCCTCGGCACGGACCGGCCCGACCGGGTGCAGGTCACCCACACCGTCACGATGCGGGCCGACGACCCGGTCGCCGCGGCGGTCATGGACGGCGACCTGCGCGCGAAAGACTGGGTGGAGCAGCTGCTGTTCCGGGGTCCCGACCCGGAGCTCACCTACACGGCTCCGACGATCACCCGCCGCCCGAACGCGCCGGAGATCGTTCTCCGCATCGACGGCGTGCTGCCGGAGGGGGCCGACCAGCGGCTCACGTTCGTCGGCCTCAACCCGCTGACCAGGCCATCCCTGAACCCGGCCACGCATCCGCTGACCAGCCAGACCTTCAGGATGGAGGTCGCGGGCGGCACGATCGGCAAAGTCTCCGGCCGCCGGCCGGACGAGCAAGGCCCGGCCGTCGCCGCCTTCTCCGGTGAGCCAGTCGGCAAGGACCTGCGGATCGACCTCGCCCGCGCCGGCGTGGAACCCGAACAGCCCTCCGCCGACGAGCCGCGTACCGTTCTGGACGAGCTCACCGTCACGTTGTTCTCGAGCGCCATGACCGTGCCCTGGATCCTTCTCCTCGCCGTCATCGTCGCGGTCCTGACCCTGACCAACCCGCTCCAGGAAACCTGGACGTCGCTCGCCACCGCGCTCGCCGCCTAGGCGGCCTTCGCCTGGGTGCTGCCCCGATCCCGGCTGGAGACGGGCGCCCGCCTGGCCGCCGCCCCCGGCAGGGCCGGGTGACGGTACGGCAGGCCGCCTTCGCCTCCGGCGGGGGCTTCACCGCGGCCGAGAACGGGCTGGCGGCGCCGGCGTTCGGCCTGGTCGTGATCCTTCCCTTCGCCGCCTACACGCTCTGGATCCACCAGCTCTACTTCACGGACGTCACGGTGGCCCGCCTCCTCATCCTGGTGTCCTGGTCGGCCGGGCCCGCCCTGTGCGCCTACGTGTACGGCTACTTCTACCCCCTCCTGCGCGGCACCGGCCCCGTGACCAAGGCCCTGACCCTGTTCGCCGCCTACTTCCGCCGCTTCAGGTCCAGGCTCACCCCGGCGGCGACCGTCCTGGCGGCCGCCGCCACCGCCGCGGCCACCGCCCTGGCCGGGGCCGCGATCTCCTCCCTGCTGGAACGCCCGGCACCGCAACCGCCGTCCGCCGAACCCTCCGGCACACCCCCGCGCCGCTGAACGCACCCCAGCCCGCCCCTGCCCGGCTGGGAGGTGCGCCGCCTGCGGCCTGTCAGGCTGCCGCCGCAGTGCTGAAGGCGCGCTCGGCGTGCCGTACCGCGGTGATCGCGCCGAAGGCGAGCAGCCGCACCAGGCTCTCATCGGTGTGCGGCCAGGCGGCCACGTCCGCCTTGGTGATCCGGTACGGCGCCAGCGCGGCCAGCAGAGCGAGCCGGGTCGGCGGCACGGCGTCCGGGTCCAGGCCGGTCAGGGCGTCGGCCGGCCAGGAGCCGCCCAGCGGCGGCTGCCGGCCGTCCCAGCGGGCCACGGCCGCGGTCACGCGCTCCGGGTCGGGCAGCAGGCCGGCGCCGCGCCCGGCGGCCTCGGTCAGGGCGGTGTAGGCGGGACCGACGGGAGAGCCCGCCGCCCAGGAGGGGCCGCTGGGGGAGCCGGCCGCCTGGGCGGACCCCTCACCGGATCCGCCGCCGAGCAGGAGAGGGAGGCTCGCGCCGGGGTCGAGGAGGCGCCGCGCGGGCTTGGACAGGGCGCGGCCGCCCACGCTGCGGCCCACGCGGGTGTTCTGCAGCCCGCCCGGCAGCACGTCGGGCGTGTGCAGGATGGAGATCATGCGGTTGATGAAGTGGAAGGTCAACGCCGTGCCCAGGAGCTCGGGGGCGTCGGGCGCGTCGCGGGTCTCACCCAGCGCCCAGGCGTAGAGCGCGGCCCGGCGGGCGTCGCGCGGGCGGCCGCCGGAGGCCAGGGACTCGGCCAGGTCGTGCTCGCCGATCGCGTGCAGGAACATGGTGTGCGCGCCCACGCAGTAGGCGCACTCGTTCGCCTTCGACACCCCGAGCGCGACGATCTCCCGGTCCGTCCTGGACACGGGCCCGGCCATCAGCGACTCCCGCAACATCGCCCACCCGGCGGCGAGCAGTCCGGGCGCGGGTGACAGGGCGATCAGGGCGGGCATGCGCGCCAGGCCGACGTCGGCCCGCTGCTGCCGGTAGACGGCGGCGTCCGCGCCGGTGGCGGCCTTCGGCTCGACGGGAGTGATGTGCAGGAATCCCATGACCTACTCCGTTTCGATCAGGTGGCTGGGGCGCAGGACGCCTTCGGGGTCCCACGCCTTCTTGAGCTCGCGCAGGCGGGCGTGGTTGGCGGGGGTGAAGGCGGAGGCGGTCCTGGCCGGGTCCGGCTGGAAGTTCAGGAACGTGCCCCCGGTGGTGTGCGGCAGCTCGACCGCGGTGGAGGCCATGACGGAGAACGGCGCGTCGCGGTGCCCGGCGGGGCCGCCGGGCGCGGCCATCGCGCCGCCCCAGCGGCGGATCTCGACGCCGTCCGCCTCGGCGTCCAGGATCGCGGTGATCAGCTCGCCGGGCAGATCGGCGGCGAACTCGAAGCTGTTGCGCAGCGCCATCGGCGGGTGCTCGGGGGCCAGCGCGCGGGCCGCCTGCTCGAAGGGCTGCTCGGCGTATTCGCCGGCCAGCGCGGGCCCGGCGGCGGCCAGCAGCGGGGCCAGTGCCTTCTCGTGCTCGCCGATCGCGACCACGCGCACGCCCAGCATCCGGCCGCCGTCGGGCGTCCGGGCCACGAAGACCGCGGTGTTGAGCGTGTCGGGCTGTTCCCAGTCGCGGAAGGCGGCCAGCGTGTCCGCCGCCCGCTCGAAGGCGTGCATGGTGACGCCGGCGACGATCCGCTCGACGGGGAACAGGCGGAACTCCAGCCGGGTGACCACGCCGAAGTTGCCGCTGCCGCCGCGCAACGCCCAGAACAGGTCGGCGTGGCGGTCGGCGTCGGCCTCCAGGATCCGGCCGTCGGCGGTCACGACCTGGGCGGCGAGCACGTTGTCGGCGGCCAGGCCGTACCTGCGCGACAGCCAGCCGGCCCCGCCGCCCAGCGTGTAGCCGGTGACGCCGACCGACGGCGCGCCCGCGAGCGGGGCCAGGCCGTGCGCCGCCGCGGCGGGCAGCACGTCGTCCCACAGCGCCCCGGGCTCCACGATCGCCACCCGGCGCACCGGGTCCACCTCGACCCCGGCCATCCGGGAGGTCTTGAGCAGGAGGCCGCCGTCGCGGGGGACGAGCGTGCCGTGCCCGGTGGACTGTACGGCCAGCGGCAGGCCGTGGTCACGGGCGGCGGCCAGGGCGGCACGCACGTCCTCGGGGCCCAGGGCCTCGGCGATGATCGCGGGGTGCTGGTCGACGGCCTGGTTCCAGGCCCACCGGCCGTCGTCGTAACCGGAGCCGCCGGGCAGGTGGACGGGGCCGGAGAAGTTGTCGATTCGCATGCCTTCGACGATGGCCGGGCGATCGCCGCAGGTCGTCGTACGGGCGAACGCACTTGTGTACTCCCCGCGAAGTAGCACCCCCGGACGACGCGCTCGCGCGTGTTGTGGCGTAGTTTTCCGCCATGAGCAGGCCCGATCTCCTGATGGCGCCCATCGTGGCGGCCGTGATGGTGTCCAACGCAGCGATCAACGCGAAGGCGGGGCCGATCGGCTACGCGCTCCTGCTGGCCTCGGCGGTGGCGCTGCACTATCACCGGCGGGCCCCCAGGCTCGTGCTGGCCGCCACGACCGGCCTCGGCCTCGCCTACATCCTGGCCGTCGAGCCGGAGATGGTGGCCACCACGCCCGCGCTGATCGCGCTGAGCAGCGTGGTCAGGATCGGGCAGCGGCCGGTGGCGGCCGTGTCCGCGCTGACGCTCATCGTCGGCATGGTCGCGGCCAACCTGCTGGCCGGGCAGTCCGCGCTGACGGCGGTCAAGGGCGGCTTCCTGGTCATGGGCTGGTACGTCGCCGCGATGGCCATGGGCGTGGCCCTCCAGCAGGCCGACGAGCGGGCCACGGAGGCCGAGCGCACCCGTGAGGAGGCCGCCCTGCGCCGGGCCGAGCAGGAGCGGCTGCACATCGCCAGGGAACTGCACGACACGCTCACCCATGCGATCTCGGTCATCAAGGTGCAGGCGGGCGTCGCCGTCCATCTGGCGAAGAAGCGCGGCGAGGAGGTGCCCGCCTCGCTGCTGACGATCCAGGAGGCCAGCGGCGATGCGATGCGGGAGCTGCGCGCGACGCTGGAGGCGCTGCGCGACGAGACGGTGGCGCTGGCCAGGCTGCCCGGGCTGGTCGAGCGGACCCGCGCGGGCGGCCAGGACGTCCGGCTGACCGTCGGCGGGAAGCCGCGGCCGCTGCCGGAGGAGGTCGAGCAGGCCGCCTACCGGATCGTTCAGGAGGCGCTCACCAACGTGACCAAGCACGCGGGCGGGCAGGCCGCCGCCGACGTGGTCGTCAGCTACGGCAGCGCCGGGCTGGTCCTGCAGGTGGACGACGACGGGCCCGGCAAGTCGGACACGGTGCCGGGGGTCGGGCTGACCGGCATGCGCGAGCGGGTGAGCGCGCTGGGCGGCACGCTGGCGGCGGGGCCGCGGCCCGGAGGCGGGTTCAGCGTGCGGGCGGAGCTGCCCGCATGATCCGCGTCCTGCTGGCCGACGACCAGAAGCTCATCCGGGCGGGCTTCCGCGCGCTGCTGGAGGCCGAGGAGAACATCGAGGTCGTCGGCGAGGCCGCCAACGGGGAGGAGGCCCTGGCGCTGGCCGTCGAGCTGCTGCCGGACGTGGTGCTGCTCGACATCCAGATGCCGGTGATGGACGGCATCGAGGCCACCTCCCGCATCGCCGCCGACCCCGGCCTCGCCGCCGTGCACGTGGTGATCCTCACCAACTTCGGCCTCGACGAGTACGTCTTCGCCGCGCTGCGCGCCGGAGCGGCCGGGTTCCTGCTCAAGGACACCGATCCGGCCGACCTCGTGCATGCCGTCGGCGTGGTCATGCGCGGCGATGCGCTGCTGTCGCCGGGCATCACCCGGCGGCTGATCAGCGAGTTCGTCACCCGCCCTCCGCTGGCGCTGCCGCCGGGCGAGGCCGAGCTGCTGACCGCCCGCGAGCGCGAGGCCGTGGCGCTGGTGGCGCGCGGGCTGACCAACGCCGAGATCGCGCAGAACATGGTGGTCAGCCCGTTCACCGCCAAGACCCACGTGAGCCGGGCCATGACCAAGCTGGGCGCCCGCGACCGCGCCCAGCTCGTGGTCTTCGCCTACGAGAGCGGGCTGGTCAGGCCGAGGGGCTGAAGACCAGCTCGGGGGAGTGGCCGCGGCCCTCGCCCAGGTAGAAGCGGGCGGTCATGGTCCGCGCGGCCGTGTCGAACTGGGTGCTCCACAGCGTCCGCATCATCGGGTCGCCCGCCTGCTCCACCTCCCGCAGGCTCGCCCGCAGGTCGCCGGCGCTCATGATCGCGCCCTTGCTGCGCTCGTGCAGCCTGCGCAGGCGGGAGAAGGAGGCGAAGGAGCCCGGGGTGTCCTCGGGCAACGCGGCCGGGTCGGGGTGGAGCCGCAGCGGGTGGTTGGTCACGCACAGCGGCCCGTCCCCTGCCTCGGCGACGTGGTCGGGCCCCTCCCACACGAACGCCTGCCCGCTCGCGTCGGCGATCAGGTAGTGCAGCGGCATGCCGAAGTCGTACTGCTCGGTCCGCAGCAGCGCCGCCTTGGCCTGCTCGGCGCTCTCGCAGGTGTCCAGGAGGAAGCGGGGCAGCTGCACCGAGTTCACGCCCGGCTGCGGGGAGAGGTCCTCCGGCGGGGCGGCGCTCTCGAAGTCGGCGATCAGCAGCACCACGGCCAGCCCGGCCTCGTTGATGCCGTCCATGCAGCCGTCGAACTCCGACATCGTCAGGACCGTGCTGGCCAGTCCGTCGTCCGGCCGGCTGGTGATGACGTGCGGCCGGGAGGCCATCGCCAGCTCGCCGGGGACCGGCGGGCCGCCCATGATCTCGCTGGTGGTGAGGGTGAAGAAGTCGTAGTTGCGGCCGATCCTGCCGTGGCCGTCGGCCGAGCCCGCCGGCGGCACCCACAGCGCCGAACACGCCTGGGGCAGCATGCTGAGCCCGTCGAGCGTGAGCTCGTCCTGCTCGGGGTCGAGGCCGAGCGCCAGCGCGGCCCCGGTCATGCGGGCGTGGTGCTGTGGCCAGTGGGCGGCGAACCACGACCTGCGGGCCCGGCCGATCTCCGGGTCGCCGGGTGCCGGTCGCCAGCCGAGCCGCCGCGCCTCCTCGGCGAGCTGCCCGCCGATCTCGGCCTGCGAGCCGGAGACCTCGATGTGCCGGACGAGCTGGAAGTCGTCCCTGCTGCCTGCGATCTGGGTGATGTCCATGCCGGGACGATGCCGGGACGCCCTGACCGGCGGCTTACCGGTCGCTGACCGCCCTGCCGTACCGCTCGGCCAGTGTCCTGACCGCCTCGGCCAGCTCCGGCGGGTCCAGCACCTCGAAGTCGACGCCGAGGAAGCCGATCCAGGCGGCGATCCCCTCGAGGTTGTCCCCGCCCAGCCGCATCAGGCAGGTGCCGGCGTCCACCTCCTCGATCTCCAGGCCGTAGCCCAGGTCGCGGATCCGCTCGGCGGGCGCGCGCAGCAACACCGTCCCCCGGTGCTCCCACATGGCGGTGCTGATGCCCCTCTCGACGTATTCGGCCACGTCGCCGGGCAGGTCGCGCGGCGTGAACCGGGCCCCGGTGGCCGGGACCTTGAGCGTGATCCGGTCCACCCGGAACGTGCGCCAATCGGCCCGCTCCACGTCCCAGGCCATCAGATACCAGCGTCCGCGCCGGTGCACCAGCCGGTACGGCTCGGCCTCGCGCCGGCTGCCCGCCCCCTTGTGCCCGGTGTAGTCGAAGCGCAGGCGCTCGTGGTCGCGGGCGGCGTTGGCGATCGTGGTCAGCGTCTCGGGCGGCACCGACGGCGCCTCGCCGGGGATGTGCACGGTGTGGGTGTTGAGCGCGTTCACCCGGCGCCGCAGCCGCGACGGCAGCACCTGCTCCAGCTTGGCCAGGGCGCGCACCGAGGTCTCCTCGATCCCGGCCACGCCGCCGCCCGCCGCGCGCCCGAGGCCGACGGCGACCGCCACGGCCTCCTCGTCGTCGAGCAGCAGCGGCGGCAGCGCGGCCCCGGCGCCGAGCCGGTAGCCGCCGGCGACGCCCGGCGTGGCGTGGACCGGGTAGCCGAGCGTGCGCAGGCGCTCGACGTCGTTCCTGATGGTCCTGGTCGAGACTCCGAGCCGGCCGGCCAGCTCGGGGCCCGACCACTCCTTGTGCGCCTGGAGCAGGGAGAGCAGCTTGAGCAGGCGGGCCGAGGTTTCCAGCATGCCGTCAGTCTGCCCGCTATCGCGGAACGCGTGCTTCCGCATTCACCACGATCTTGCCGAGGAGGTGGCCGTTCTCGCTGTGCCGGTGGGCCGCCGCGGCCTCCTCCAGGGGATACTCGGCGGCGATCGGGAGCCGCACCCGCCCGATGTGCCCGGAAATCTCGTGAAGAGGTGTGGGATCGTCGGACCCGCTGGTGAATCGCGCCCCATACCGCCCCGCGCCCGGATCGGCCACGCTGACCACCTTGCCCGGATCACCGGTCAGCCTGACCGACGCCTCCACGACCTCGCGCCCCGAGGCGTCCAGCACCAGATCGACCCGCTCCCCGATCCGCTCCTCCAGCCCGTCACCGTAGCCGACCGGCCGCACCCCCAGCCCGCGCAGGTAGTCATGGTTCGCCTCGCTCGCCGTCCCGATCACCCGCAGCCCCGCGCCGATCGCGAGCTGCGCCGCCGCCAGCCCCACCCCGCCCGCGGCCGCGTGGATGAGCAACGTCTGCCCCGCCACCGGCTCGAGCAGCCCGAGCGCCCGCCGCGCCGTCTCCACCGCCACCGGCAGCGCCGCCGCCTCCACGTGGGTCAGCCCCTCCGGCTTGGGCGCCAGGTCATCCGGTACGGCCAGCACATGGTCGGCCAGCGCCCCCGTACCCCGGCCGACCACCTCCTGCCCCGCCCGCACCCCCGAGACCCCGGCCCCGGCCGCCTCGACCACCCCCGAGAACTCGATCCCCGTCCCCGCCGGACCCTCCAGCGGCGCCCCGAACATCCCCGAGCGGATCTTCCAGTCCACCGCGTTGACCCCGGCCGCCCTGACCGCCACCCGCACCTGCCCGGGCCCGGGAACGGGGATCGGCACCTCGTCCACCCGGAGCACGTCCGCCGCGCCGTACTCGGAGTACCGCACCGCCCGCGAGGTCGTCAGCAGCACCGCCTTGCCCACCAGCGCACGCGCCTCCAGCGCCGCGTGCGCCAGGTGCGCCTGATCCAGCGGTACGGCCAGCCCGATCGAGGGCGTGATCCCGGCGCTCATCGTCGCGGTCGCCAGCCGGTGGAACTCCTCCTCCCCGAACTGCACCTGCTCGACCCCGACCAGCCGCACCCCGCGCCGCCCGGCCTCCTCCGGCGAAACGGCGGCGAAGCCGCCACTGGGCACCCCGTAGGCGAACACCACGCCACCCCGGCGGGCCAGCGCGAAGGCGTCCGCCCCGACCTGCCCGCCCACACCATCGAAAACCACATCGAACCCGTCGGGCAGCCGCGCGGTGCCGGTGGCGGCACCCACCGGCTCATCCACGGCAGCGGTGCGCGCGGAGTAACCCACGGCAGCGGTGGGCGCGGGGGAGTCCACGGCACCGGTGAGCGCGGTGTAGTCCACGGCAGAGGCCGCGCCCAGCTCCAGGGCCCGCTCGCGCTTGGCGGCCCCGTGCGCGGCGGCCACCACGTGGGCCCCCGCCCGGACGGCCAGCTCCACCAGCGCCAGCCCGAGCGCCCCACCGGCCCCGGTCACCAGCACCCGGCTACCCGGCTTGAGCTCGGCGGCCGCGACGAGGCTGAGCGCCGCCGGCCCCACCTGGACGAGCGCGGCGGCCTCGGCCAGCCCGAGTGAATCGGGCACCACGACGGTGGTGGCAAGCGGCGCCACGGCCCGCTCGGCATACCCGCCGCCACCGGGCAGGAAGGCGGCCACCCGGCGCCCCGCCCACGAGGCGTCCACACCCGCACCGGTGGCCAGCACGACCCCGGCGACCCCGGTGCCGGGCACGTAGGGCGGCTCGGTGCCGAACCACTCCCGCCCCCACCCGGTGCGGAGCTGGGCGTCCAGCGACATCACGTCCACGGCGGAGACGCCGATCACGACCTCCCCCGCGCCGTCGGACACCGGGGCCGCCTGCCGCACCTGCAAAACCTCGGGCCCACCGAATCGGGTCACTTCGACGATGTTCATGCCGAGGAGTCTGCAACCTGAACCAAAGTCGAGGTCAAGCCGGCGCCGTGACGGCGGGGACCACGTCCGACGTGAGAAGCGATCCCCCCGATCGGCGGCGGCCGGCGTCGGCGGGTGGCGTGGGGGCGGCCTGCCGTACTTCTGAAAGACCCGCACGCTCAGACTCGGGGAACCCGCAAGCGGTCAGAAGAGCTTCCCCGCCTGCTGGATGAGGGTGAGCACCGTGAGGGAGCCGAAGAACAGGACCGACCACACCAGGGCGGCCAGCCGGTACGAGCGGACCTTGATCGCCTCCGGCAGCGCCCGCCGGTTCAGGATGATGAGCAGGATCGAGTACACGAACATCATCACCGCCGCGAAGCTGGCCGAGAACACCAGCAGGATCAGCGGCTGGTCGAAGCCCAGCAGCAGGATCGCGATCCCGATGACCGTCATCGACCACACCGTGAGGAAGTACACGCGGTTGACCGAGATGCCACGCTCGCGGAGATAGACGGTCTTGATGACGTCCGAGGCCAGCCGCGAGGTGTAGTCCACGATGCCCATCGCCGAGGCGAACAGCGACAGCGCCCCGATCACCCAGAACAACACCCCGAACCACGGCCCGACCACGCTCTGCAGCGTCTCGCCCTCGACCTTGAGGAAGGTGATGCTGTTGGCCAGCCCGTCCTTCCCGAACACCGTCGAGTACGCCAGCATCGACATGAGCGCGATCGTCACGAACGACACCAGCGCGAACGTCGAGCCCTGCTCCACGTTGGCGAAGCGCCACCAGCGCCGCCAGCGGGCGAGGTTCTCCTTGGTCGGCGCGAACTGGAAGCCGGTCGAGGCGGCCGCCTCCTCGTGCCCGGTGACCGGGCTGACCAGGCGCGGCACGTAGGCGCCCATGCCGAAGCCCTTGTCGCGGATCCAGTTGCTCTGGCACAGGTTCTGCCCGCCGCCGGCTCCCGCGTAGGCGATGGCGCCCATGAGCACCGCGAACTCCAGCGGCGGCACCGGGAAGCGCGCCCCGGCCGTCAGGCCCTTGCCCAGTTCCACCCAGGCGTCGGCGTTGATCGCGAACAGGATCGCGACCACGATCAGCGTCAGCACGAGCGCGATCTTGACGAAGATGACGCGTTCGAGGACCGTGTAGATCACCGGCGCCATCGTCAGCGCGAGGGCGATGACCAGCAGCATGCCGATCGCGATGTAGCGCACGCTGCCCGCGCCGCCGCCGGTCAGGTAGGTCACCATCGTGGCCGAGGTGGTCACCCAGCCCGGCCACAGGTTGGAGCCGAGCGTCATCGCCACGAAGACGATGCCCCAGTGCTTCCACATGCGGCTGAATCCGGTCAGCGCGGTCTCGCCGGTGGCCAGGGTGTACCGCTCGATCTCCATGTTGAGGAACCACTGGGTGACGATGCCGACCAGCGCTCCCCAGAGGAAGACGAGGCCGACCTGGGAGGCGATGTAGGGCCAGAGGATGAACTCGCCCGAGGCCAGCCCGACGCCGGCGCCGACGAGCCCGGGGCCGATCACCCGCCAGGTGGAGCGCGGTGGTTCCGGCAGGTCCCGCACGGTGACCGGGGGCAGGACCCGGTGGGGGACGGTGGGGGTGAAGTCCGTCATGACGCGACGTTAACCGGGATGTCCGGAATGGGACCTATTTAGTACATAATTTCCATCAGCCGTGAAGCCCGTCACCCGGGCGCCCGCGCCCATCAGCCCGCCCAGCACCTCACGCAGCGCCAGCCGCCACGCCTTCGCCGCCGCGGGATCCTCGCGCCGCAGCGTCTCGATGTCCGGCGGCGTCGCCACCAGCACCACCGGGCCGTCCGCCGCCGTCACCACCGGCCGCCCGTCCCGCTCGGCCACCCCCGCCACCGCCCCCTCCAGCGTGTACGGCTCGGCCGCCCGGTCCAGCCGCCACACCGCCAGCAACCGGTCGGACTCGTCGCCCTCGTTGATGGCGTCGGCCATGACCCCGTAGAAGCTCTCCAGGTACTCCTCGGGCCGGGCGCCCAGCTTGACCAGGTTGAACCGGGCGTTGCGCCGGACCAGCGGGTCGAAGGTCCAGGTGATCCTGGTGATGCCCCGGCCCAGCGCCCACGCGCGCTGGTGCCGCTTCAGCTCCACCCCGATGCCCTGGCCGGGCCGCGCCCCGGTCACGTGGGAGTGCAGCGCCCGGTCGGCCGTCGGCAGGCCCACCGACCCGCCGACCAGCTCGCCGCCGCGAAAGGCGCCGGCCACGTAGCCGCCGACGTGAGAGATCACCTTCATGAGCTCGACGGTCACCGGCGGATTGCCCGGCTCGGGGTGCCAGATCTCGTCGAACAGGCGGAACAGCTCGGCATACTCCGGCAGGGTGCCGAGCTCGCGAATCTCCAGGCTGGTCACGGCATGGACCCTAAGCCCCTGCCAGCACCGCGTTCACCAAGGCGCGCAGGAGTTCCATGCGGCCCGGCATCTCCTCGACCAGCACGTGCTCGTGATCGGCGTGCGCGCCGCCGCCCACGCCGCCGAGGCCGTCGAGCGTCGGGCAGCCGAGCCCGGCGGTGAAGTTGCCGTCCGAGGCCCCGCCCACGTGCGCGGAGGTCAGCGGCCGCGGGCTGAGCTCCTGGGCCAGCGCGAACAGCCGCTCCGACATGGCCGCCTCCAGCGGCGGCCGGTTGGGGCCGCCGGTGACCTCGATCCGCGTTCCGGGCGTGAGCGGGGCGAGGGCCCGCATGGCCTCGTCCACCCGGGCCTGCGCGGCCAGCGTCGAGACCCGCACGTCCACCGCGACCCTGGCCTGGGCCGGGACGGTGTTCACCGTCGAACCGCCGGACAACACCGTCGGCGTGACCGTGGTGGCCGCGGACCGGGGGAGTTCGCCGCCGTCCACGCTCGCGGCCAGCCGGGAGACGGCCAGGATCTGGTGGGCCAGCTCGATGCCGGCGTTGGCGCCGTTCCACGGCTCCAGGCCGGCGTGGGCGGCCGTGCCGTACACCTCCACGCGGTAGTCGGAGGTGCCCTTGCGGGCGGTCTTCAGCGCGCCGCCGTCGGCGCTGGCCTCCAGCACGAACGTGGCGGCCAGCCCGCGGGCGCTCTCCTCGATCAGCGGCCGTGAGGTCCGCGAGCCGACCTCCTCGTCACCGGTGACCAGCACGCAGACCCCGTCCAGGCGCGGCAGCCCGGCCAGCGCGTGGAACGTCTGCACCAGCCCGGCCTTCATGTCGAAGACGCCGGGGCCGCGCGCCACGCCGTCCACGACCGACCAGGGGTGCGTGCGCAGGGTTCCGATGGGCCAGACGGTGTCGTGGTGGCCGAGCAGCAGCACGCGCGGCTCGCCGAACGTCCAGCGCAGGTGGGTGACGCCGTCCACCACCAGCACGTCCGGCTCGGCGCCCAGGTGACGGGCGCCCATCGCGGCCACGACCTTGGCGCTGCGCGCGACCGCCTCCAGGTCGCTGGAGAACGATTCGCAGGTGACCAGCTCTTCGAGATCCTCGATCATGCCCGCAGTTCCCCCAGGAGGCGGTGGACGTTGCCACCGACGATCTTGATGATGTCCTTTTCCTGAAGGCCGCGCCGGATCAGGCCCTCGGTGACCAGCGGCAGCCCCTCCGGCCCCTCCAGGCCGGGGAAGGGCGCCATCGCGTCGATGCCGCGCGGGCTGGCATCCTCGCAGCACGGCGGGGTGAGGTCGCGCATGACCTCGTGGATGAAGTCGGGCCCGAGGCCGACGTGGTCGATCCCGGCCACCTCCGCGACGTGCTCGATGTGGTCGAGCAGCCGGTCCACGCTCACCTGGCCGGTGTCCTCGACGAGGAAGGCGGCCAGGAAGTTCACGCAGACCACGCCGCCGGTGGCCGCCACGCCGCGCAGCTGCTCGTCGGTGAGGTTGCGGTGGTGGTCGCGCAGCGCGCGGGCGCTGGAGTGCGTGGCCATGACCGGCTTCGTGGCCAGCTCCAGCACGTGCGCGACGCCGGAGGCGCCCAGGTGGGAGATGTCGAAGACGATGCCCAGGCGTTCCATCTCCTTGAGCGCCGCCACGCCGTGGGAGGTCAGGCCGCTGCCGGTGGCGTCCTCGCCGCTGCCGTCGGCCAACGGGGTGCGGCCCCAGTGCGCGATCGAGGCGATCCGGACACCCAGCCGGTGCACGGTCGAGATCAGCTCCACGCTGGCGTCCAGGCCGGGCATGCTCTCCAGCGCCAGCACGAGCGCGATCTTCCCGTCCGCGAGCGCGCGGTCGATCTCGGCTCCGGTACGGCACAGCGCCACGGCGTCGGCGTTGCCCTCGGCGAGCACGTGCGCACACTCGATCATGCGCAGCGTCTGCCTGAGCGCGCCCTCGGGGCGGTACTGGTCGTCGATGAAGACGGGCAGCACCTGCAGGTTCACCCCGCCGGCCTGCAGCTGGGGCAGCCACTGGCGGCGGAAGAACGAGGCCCAGCTCTCCGCCGGCCGCGCTGATACCGCCATCAGCAGGTCGTTGTGCGTGTCGGCCACGACCGCACGCTGGTGGAGGGATGTCATGCCCTCGACCGTATCGCGGCGGGTGGCCGAGATCACTTGTGCCGCGGGACAAAAACCCCTGATGGGGATAGGCCGCGCCTACGAACCCCGCTGCCCGAAGCGGTAGGCGGGCAGCGGCGGCAGCGCCGTGAGCCGGCGATAGAGCATGGTCGGCCCCGGCCAGTTGTTGGTCACCCTGCCCTCGGCCGTCTTGTACCAGCTCCGGCAGCCGTTGCCCCACACCATCCGCGCCATCGCCCGGTCGAGCTGCCGGGTCCACGCGGCCATCGCCTCCGGCCTGACCTCCATCGGCCCCCGGGTGGAGAGGTACGGCAGGCAGTTCATGACATGGTTCACCTGGCATTCGAGCATGAAGATGATCGAATTGTGGCCCAGGTTGGTGTTGGGCCCGTAGAGCAGGAACAGGTTCGGGAAGTTCGGCGCCGAGATGCCCAGGTAGGCTTCGGCGCCCCGTTCCCACTGCTCGTCCAGCCGCCTGCCGCCGCGGCCGGTGATCGCGATCGGGGCGAGGAGCTCGGTGCTCCGGAACCCGGTGCCGTAGATGATGGTGTCGGCCTCGCGCAGGCCCTCGGTGGTCTCCACGCCCTTGGCCGTGACGCGGACGATCGGGTCGGTGACCACGTCCACGTTCGCGCGGGTGAGGGCCGGGTAGAAGCGGCTGTCGATCACGACCCGCTTGCAGCCGGGCGGGTAGTCCGGGGTGAGCCTGGCGCGCAGGTCCGGATCGGGCACCTGGGTCCTGAGGTGGTCCAGGGCGCGCTTCTTCAGCAGGCCCTCGCTCCAGCCTCTGGCCAGCGCCGGGTAGAGCGTGCCCTCGGCGTACCGGTAGATCCACTCGCGGTAGGCGCGCTGTAATCCGGGGACGAAGTGCAGGGCCAGGCGGGTCAGAGGGCCGAAGGCGGCGTCGGGCTTGGGGATGACCCAGTTGGGGGTGCGCTGGAAGACGTCCAGGTGCGCGGCGCGCTCGGCGACCGGGGGGATGAACTGGGCGGCCGAGGAGCCGTTGCCGATGACCGCGACCCGGCGGCCGGTGAGATCGTGCGCGTGGTTCCAGCGGGCGGAGTGGAAGGAGACGCCGCCGAACTCCTCCATGCCCGGTATATCGGGAAATTTCGGGCGGTTGAGTTGGCCGACGCCGGCGACCAGGACGTCGAACTCCTCCCGGTGCTGGGTGGTGCCGTCGTGGAAGGTGAGGCGCCACTGGTCGTGGTCGAAGGTGGCGTGGGTGACGTCTGCACCGAACCGGATTTTTCGCCTGACACCGTATTTATCGGTGCAGTAATCCATGTAGGCAAGGATTTCCGGTTGGTCGGGATAGCGGCGGCTCCACGAGGTGTACTTCTCGAAGGAGAACGAATACAGATGCGAGGGAATGTCGCATCCCGCCCCCGGATAGGTATTGTCCCGCCAGGTGCCGCCCACCCGGTCGGCCTTCTCGAAGACGGTGTATGTCGTGATGCCCGCGCGCTCGAGCTGGATCGCCATGCACAACCCGCCGAATCCGGCTCCGATGATCGCGATCCTTGGTGACATATTGTCCTCCGCGTCAGGATTCACTTACATTACGACGAACCCAGTTCGGACGACACCCCCGTGGACAAGACGCCTGCCTCCAGCGCCGGGGCCGGTAGTCTGCGCAGCGTGACGCTGGCAGATGTGATCGGAAAGCTCGAGGCGGCCTACCCGCCCGCCACCGCCGAATCCTGGGACGCCGTCGGTCTCGTGTGCGGCGACCCCGGCGGGGAGGTGCGCAAAGTCCTGTTCGCGGTGGACCCGGTGGCCGTGGTCGCGGACGAGGCCATCGCCTGGGGAGCCGACCTCATCGTCACCCATCACCCCCTATACCTGCGCGGCACCACTACCGTCGCCGCCACCACTCCCAAGGGACGCTTGGTCCATACCCTCATCAAGCACGACATAGCCCTTTACACCGCCCACACCAATGCCGACGTCGCCAACCCCGGCGTCTCCGACGCGCTGGCCAGGGCCGTCGGCCTCACCGGCGACCTCGTGCCGCTCCGCCCCCTCCCCGACGACCCCTGGCGCGGACTCGGCCGCATCGGCGCCCTGCCGTACCCCATGACGCTCGGCGACTTCGCCGAGCAGGCGGCCGGCGGCCTGCCCAAGACCTCCTGGGGCATCCGCGTCGCGGGCGACCTGACCCGCCGGGTCTCGCGCGTGGCCGTCAGCGGCGGCGCCGGCGACTCCCTCCTCGGTACGGCTCGCGCCGCCGGCCTCGACGTCTTCCTGACCGCCGACCTCCGCCACCACCCGGCCAGCGAGTTCATGGAGGCCGACGGCCCCGCGCTCATCGACGCCGCCCACTGGGCCACCGAATGGCCATGGCTGGACAGCGCCGCGTCCATCCTGCGCGCCACGGGCGTTAACGTTGAGACGCGCGTCTCCGCCACGGTCACCGATGCTTGGACAAGAGGATATTGATCATGAAAGCAGCCCCTGAAGCACAGAAGCGACTGCTCGACCTGGCAGAGCTCGACTCCACGGCCGACCGGCTCGCCCACCGCCGCCGCACCCTGCCCGAGCTGGCCGAGATCGACGAGCAGACCAAGCGCTTCGCCAAACTCGCCACCGAGGCGATCGAAGCCGAGACCGCCGCCGGCGACCTGGCCCGCGAGCAGGCCAAGGCCGAGGCCGACGTCGACACCGTGCGCACCCGGGCCGAGCGGGACCAGAAACGCCTCGACTCCGGCGCCGTGACCTCGCCCAAGGACCTCGCCAGCCTGCAGTCCGAGATCACCTCGCTGCACCGCCGCCAGGGCGACCTCGAAGAAGTGGTCCTGGAGATCATGGAGCGCAGGGAGGCCGCCGACGCCAAGGTCGTCGACCTGGTCGCCCAGCGCGACGCCGTCTCCGCCACCCGCGCCGCCGCCGAGGACCGCCGTGACGCCGCCGTCGCCGAGATCGACAAGGAGGCCGCCGGCGTCAAGGACCGCCGCACCGGCGTCGCCGGCGACATCCCCGCCGACCTGCTCACCCTCTACACCAAACTGCGCGACCAGTACGGCGTCGCCGCCGCCATGCTCTACCGGGGCCAGTGCCAGGGCTGCAAGGTGTCGCTGTCCATCGCCGAGATGAACCGCATCAAGGCCGCCCCCCACGACGACGTGATCCGCTGCGAGGAGTGCCGCCGCATCCTGGTACGCACCGCAGAGTCCGGCCTGTGACCTCCTACATCGTCGAGGCCGACGGCGGCTCCCGTGGCAACCCGGGTCCCGCCGGTTACGGCGCCGTCGTGCTCGACGCCGCCGACCGCCAGGTACTGGCCGAGACGGCCGAGGCGATCGGCATCACCACCAACAACGTCGCCGAATACCGCGGGCTCATCGCCGGGCTCACCGAAGTGCTGCGGCTTGCGGGCGACGGGGCCGCGGTGGCGGTCCGCATGGACTCCAAGCTCGTCATCGAGCAGATGGCCGGGCGCTGGAAAATCAAGAACGAGGGCCTGCGCCCGCTGGCCCTGGAGGCGAACCGCCTCGTGGCGCGCCTGCGGGTCACCGAATGGACCTGGATCCCCAGGGAACGCAACAAACACGCCGACCGCCTGGCCAACGAGGCCATGGACGCCGCCGCCAAGGGCCTGCGGTGGCAGCCCGGCGGCCCGTCGGAGGAGACCGCGACCGGACCGGGCCGAGAGGAACACGAAGCGGCCGGCCAGGACGGCTTCGGCCAGACCGACCTCTTCGGGACCAACCCCGAAACCGGAGACCCCGGGGGCGGACGCGGCGCAGGTGAAGGCCCCGCGAACGGGAGGGGCGCTTCCGGGGACGGCTCCGCAGCGGGATCCGGTGCCGGTGAGGACGACTCGGCAACGGGACGCGGCGCCGGTGGGGGCGGCTACGCCGTACCTGGTGTGACTGGGGGAGCCGGGGCGGCGCGCAGGACCGGGGGTGAGGTGTCGGCGCCGGCGGCGTCCGCCGCGGCCGAGCAGACGCGCGCCCAGGGGACCGGCTGGGGTGCGGCCACGCGGGTGGCCACCTCGCTGCTGTTGCTGCGGCACGGCGAGACCCCGCTCTCCGTCGAGCGCCGCTTCTCCGGCCTGGGCGACGCCGAGCTGACCGCCAACGGAAGGGCCCAGGCGGCCGCCGCCGCGGACCGGCTGGCGCGGAAGCCGTACCGGCTGGACGTGATCGTCAGTTCCCCGCTCAAGCGCGCCCGCCAGACCGCCGAGGCGGTCGCGGCCCGGACGAACCTCACCGTCGAGGTGGACGAAGACCTCAGAGAGGCCGATTTCGGCGCCTGGGAGGGGCACACGTTCACCGAGATCCAGCGCCGCTGGCCGGACGAACTGGCCGCCTGGCTGGCCGACCCGTCGGTGGCGCCGCCGGACGGCGAGAGCTTCGCCGAGGCCGGCCGCCGCGTGCACCGCGTCCGGGACCGGCTGGTCGAGCAGCACCTGGGCAAGACGGTCCTGGTCGTCTCGCACGTGACGCCGATCAAGATGCTGCTCAGGTTCGCGCTGATGGCCCCGCCGGCCGCGGTGTACCGGATGCACCTGGACCTGGCCTGCCTGAACCTCATCGACTACTACGCCGACGGCAACGCCGTGGTGAAGGCGTTCAACGACACCGCGCACCTGCGCTGAGCCTGGGCGGACGCGCCGGACGCCGCCAGAAACGCCCGGCCCGTCCACCCAATGCCACCGTCCCCCTCGGACGACGGCGTGATCATCCCACCCCGGGCGGCTTGTCGCCTGGTTGAGGTTTGATAATCTCGCTGCCAGACGAGCCGGCCGGGCGGCCGCGTCGGACCCGCGAGGGCCCGCCGAGGAAGGTCCGGGCTCCACAGGGCAGGGTGGTCGGTAACGCCGACCCGGGGTGACCCGCGGGACAGTGCCACAGAAAACAGACCGCCTCCACTCACGTGGAGGTAAGGGTGAAACGGTGGTGTAAGAGACCACCAGCGCCCACGGTGACGTGGGCGGCTCGGTAAACCCCACCTGGAGCAAGGTCAAGAAGGGCGCTTCGCGAGAGGCGCCCGCGTGCGGCGCCTGAGGGCTGCCCGCCCGAGCCGCACGGGTAGACCGCTGGAGGCCGCCGGCAACGGCGGTCCTAGATGGATGGTCGCCCCCTCACACGAGGGACAGAACCCGGCCTACAGGCCGGCTCGTCGCAAGAAGCGAGCCCTCCGGCAGGCGACCGCCTCGCCGGAGGGCCGCTGTGGCCGCACGTCACGGTGTTCGCTCGCGGCGGGGATAGGTCGCCGCTATGGCCATGAGAACGAACGACGGCACATAGAACATCCCTATCGAGGCCAGGCCGAGGACGCACCAGACACCCAGGAGCGCCGCCGCGACGATCGCGGGCGTCCTGATCCGGCTTCCCCTGAAGGCGAGCGGCGCCAGGGCGATGACGACGGGGAGCAGGAGCATCGCGATGCTCTGCCAGCCCGAGACGCTCCCGAGGCCGGTGCGCACGGTTCCTTCGGGACCGGCCGCCGTATACAGGGGGGCGGCGAATGCGATAATCGAGGCCGCCAGTGCCAGAATCGCCGACGCGATGACCCATCGTGCCTCTGCCCGCATCGCCCGTCACCCCAATGATCGGATCAGCTGAATTCGAGCTGGTGATGCCGTGTCAGCAGGAAGCTGCAGCCGCTATCGGCGTAGGAATCAGTGTAACCGCTCATCTCGCCGGTCCACCAGCCGCGGACATAATTGCGCGGATAATATACGTGGGCGGCCGGGACGGCGATACCGCAGAACGCTTGATTAGCATAGTGCGTGTAGGATTCCGACCGGTGATCCGTGCATCCGTAGAGGTTTTGGAAGTTCTCGCCGAGCAGCGCCCAGCCCGTTCCGGACAGCCACTCGTAGTTGTATGAGGCCCATCCGGGATTTACGCAGTTCTCGTTGTTCCAGTCCCAGGAGACGGTGTTCTTGGTGGAGTTGACCGTCAGCCCGATCGGATCCGTCCACCAGGTCCTGAAATAGCCAGTGGTCCTGGTCCACCCGGCAGTCGACTTCTGTGCCGGACGAAGCTGCGAAGGCGCCGGTTCCTCGATCTTCGTGGGTTTGGCGGAACGTCCCTCCTTCGTCGCGACATCCGGCGAGGGCTGCGTCACGGGCGTCTTCGGCACGGCGTCTCCGCGGCGGACCGCCACTTCCAGCTGACAGGTCCTGAGATTGATCCGGGTCTCGTCGGCGCGGACGACCCGGTCGGCGGGTGTCGCCTTGAGTTCGACGGGAATCACGCATCCGTCGGCCCCGGTCCTCTTACCCGAGAGGATGACGAGTTCCGCCCCCGCCGGGGCGGGTGTCTTGGTCAGCCAGCCGTCCGCGTCCACGGCCGGTGGAGTCGGGGGCGTCGTGCCGGCGTTGGCCGCGGGGACGAAGCCGAGCCCCAGGAAAAGCAGGGCGATGCCCAGCGCGGATAAAAGGCGATGTGCTCCTGAACGCATTTACCCCTCCATAGGTCGAGCTGTCACGCTTTCGAGTGCAGCCCATGGGAGCGGTTCCGGTCAAGGGGGAAATGACAAACGGAAAGCCTGCCGCGAGAAACGCCAAGAAATGACGGACGTATTTCTTGATTCTTCAGTATAGAAGCGCCGTCTATATTTCGTCTCAAGAGCCAGCTCGCCGGCGTTCCCGGCCCGGATCCACGAGGTGATTCCTGCTGAGCGTTTCTTGCGCAAACCCCTCGGGGGGAGACGGAATGACCTTGGGGGTTGACGGGAGTCACGGCGAGGTGGAGTGTCGGTGTGCACGTGTCACGATCAACAAGGAAAGGAGCAAGCACCATGGGTACCGAAACGCAGGACGTGTCCGCACGGATCAAGGAACTCGCGGAAGGCAACGAGATCATCATCTCCCTCACCGCGGAACAGGCAAGCGCGCTCCTTGAACAGTGGGACGACAAGGACCCGACGGCCCCGGCCAAGATCAGGTTCGCCGTCGATGAGCAGAACGTCGCGGAGATCCACGTGGCCGCGTACCGCTACCGCGGCTCCAGCTGCTGCGTATGAGTGAACCCGCTCCCGGCGACCTGCTGCGAAGGGCGGGTGCTCTGGCCGGTCGTTGGCAGGGTGACGGCTTCCACGTCGAGAACTACCTCAGCGGGCGATCCGCGAGGATGTCCGGCGCGGTGGTCGATCTGCTCGACATGCTGGAGCAACCCGTCGGCTTCGCCGATCTGTGTGACAAGCTGGCTCACGTACCCGGGGTGAAGTCGCTGATCGGCAAGCTCGTCGCCGCCGACATCGTGGTGGTGTGCGGCGGCGCGGCCGACGTTCTGGACCGGCAGGTCGCCACGGCGTGGGTGTGGGACCCCTCCGCCCGGCACTTTCACTTCCACACCTCGCGCACCCGGTTCACCGAGGACCTGGCGGCCGAGGACCTGGCGCTCAAGGAGCGGGCCAAGGCGCACCCGCCGCCGTCGCCGTTCCTGAGTCGCGAAGGGGAACGAGCCGAGCTGCCCGACGCCTTCTCCGGGCGGCAGGGGGAGTTCTGGGACGTTCTGCGCCGCCGCCGCACCCACCGGGTCTTCGGGCCAGGGGCGGTCGAGCTGGCGGACCTGGCGACCGTGCTCGGCGCGACCTGGGGCGCCACCTCGGTGGTGACGGATCCGGAGGTGGGCAGCCATCTGCTGAAGACCAGCCCGTCGGGCGGGGCGCGGCATCCCACCGAGGTGTATGTCGTCGCCCGGTCGATCGGCGGGCTGGCCCCGGGCGTGTATCACTACGGGCCCGGCGAGCACGCCCTCACCCTGGTACGGCAGGGCGACCACACCGAGGAGATCGTCGAGGTGTGCGGCAGACAGCCGTGGATCGGCCAGGCTGCGGCCGTGTTCGTCATGACGGCGGTGATGGGCCGGAGCTCGTGGAAGTACCCGCAGGCGCACGCCTACCGGGTGCTCATGATGGACGCTGGCCACCTGGGCCAGACCTTCCACCTGGTGGTGACGGCGCTCGGGCTGGCGCCGTTCACCTCCGCGGCCATCCACACCCGCGATGCCCAGGAGCTCCTGGGCATCGACGGGGTGACGGAGTTCCCTGTCTACACCGCCGCGCTGGGCTCGCTGCCGGATTGACGGCGGCGCTTGGCGAAGCGCAGGTACAACGGCGGCGTCACGAACAGGTTCAGCAGCGTCGAGGTGACCAGCCCGCCCAGCACGACCACGGCCAGCGGGTGCTCGATCTCGTGCCCGGGGATGTTGCCCATGATGACCAGGGGCAGCACCGCGAGCCCGGCGGCCAGCGCGGTCATGAGGATCGGGGAGAGCCGCTCACGGGCTCCCCGCAGCACCAGGGCCGGTCCGAACGGTTCCTTCTCGTGGTCCTCCAGGTGCTGGAAGTGGTTGATCATCAGGATGCCGTTCCTGGCCGCGATGCCCATGACCGTGAAGAACCCGACCAGCGCGCCCAGCGAGACGATCCCGTCGCCGAGGTAGGCGGCCAGCACCCCGCCGACCAGCGCGACCGGCAGCGTGATGAGGCTCAGTACGGCCAGCCGCCAGCTGCGGAAGGACAGGTTCAGCAGGATCAGCACGACGACCAGCGCGATCGCCGCGTACCCGAGCAGGCGGGTCGTGGCGGCCTGCCGCTCGGCGTACTCCCCGAGCACTTCGGCGTGGAAGCCGCGGGGGAAGGCGACGCCGGCCAGGGCCGCCTCGACGTCGCGGGCCACGGCGCCGAGGTCGCGGTCGCGCACGTTGGCGCCGACGTCGATGCGGCGGGAGCCGCCTTCGCGCTCGATGACGTTGGGCGTCGACTTGATCTGGACGGAGGCCACGTCGCCGAGCCGTACCTTCTCGCCGCTCGGCGTGTCGACGGGCAGGTCCTTGATCGCCTCGGGGTTGGACCGGGAGGCAGGGACGCTCCAGACGCGCACGTCGTAGACGCGGCCTTCCCAGTAGGTGTCGCTGACTTCCTCGGTGGCGACCAGGGCGCCGGTGGCCCGCCGTACGTCACCCGGTTTGAGACCGTGCTTGCGGGCGGCCTCGAGGTCGACCTGGACCTCGATCTGGGGGATGTCCTTCTGCAGGGAGGTCTTGGCCTCGACGATGCCGCCGATCTTGGCGATGCGGTCCTGGACCTTGGCCGCGGTCTCGCGCAGGGTGGCCAGGTCGTCGCCGTAGATGCGCACCACGATCGTCTCGCTGGCGCCGGTCAGCACCTCCTTGATGCGTTCCTTCAGGTAGGTCTGCACGTCGCGCTGGAGGCCGGGGTAGCCGTCGACAACCTCCTGGATGGCGGCGACGGTCTTGTCGTAGTCGGCGGAGGGGTCGACGCTGACCCAGTTCTCGCCGAAGTACATGCCGACGACCTCGTCGGCGTTGACGGCCTGGCCGATGTGCGCGCCGAAGTTGCGCACGCCGGGGATGGCCCGCAGTTCCTTGCTGGCCGCGGTGCTGATGCGGACCATCTCGGGGTGCGAGGTGCCCGGCGCGGTCAGCCAGTGCATGAGGAAGTCGCGCTCCTTGAAGGAGGGGAGCAGCGACTGCCCGAGGAACGGCAGGACGGCCAGCCCAGCGGCCATGACGGCGGCCACTGTAGCGTAGGCCCAGCCGGGCCGCCGGACGGTCCGGGTCAGCGCCCGCTGGTAGCCGTTCTGCAGCCAGACGACCAGGGGCGACTGCCGGCGTTCCACGGCGGCCTTGCCGAGCAGCATGAGCGCCATGGCCGGGGTCACGGTGAGCGCCACGAGCAGGGAGGCGCCGACCGCGAGTGCGTAGGAGACGGTCAGCGGGTTGAAGAAGGCGCCGGCGAGTCCGTCGAGGAAGAGGACGGGGACCGCCGCCGCGATGATGATGAGCGTGGCGTAGATGATCGGCGAGCGCACCTCCATGGAGGCGTCCAGGATCACCCGCGCGGTCGATCCGCCCGTGCCGGCGGCCCGGTGCAGGCGCAGGCGGCGCATGATGTTCTCGACGTCGATGATGGCGTCGTCCACGACGACGCCCAGGGCGATCACCAGCCCCGCGAGAATCATCGTGTTGACCGTGTCGCCGCGCCATTGCAGGACCAGGACGGCGGCCATGAGCGAGATCGGGATGGTGATCAGGCTGATCACCGCGGCCCGCCACTCGAAGAGGAACGCGCCGATGATCAGCACGACCAGGAGGAAGCCGAGCAGCAGCGAGAGGTTCAGGTTGCCGAGCGCTACCTCGACGAACGTGGCCGGCCGGAAGATGGTCGTGTCGATCGCCACGTCCGGCAGGCCCGGCTTGAGCTGGGCGATGGCCGCCTCGACGCCCTTGGTCACCTCGAGGGTGTTGCCCCATGGCAGCTTCTCGACGATGAGCATGAGCCCTTCGCCGTCGTTGATGACCGCGTCGCCGATCAGTGGCTGGTGGCCCTCGATGACGTCGGCCACGTCGCTGAGCGGCACCACTTTTCCGTCGTTGTTGGTGACCGGGATCTTGGTGATGTCCTGGCCGGTGGTGATCGGCAGCACGTGCCTGATGGGCAGGCGGCTCTCGGGTGTCTCCACCCAGCCGCCGGTGCCGACCATGGTGCCGTTGGTGTGCCTGAGCAGGCCGGCGTCCAGCGCGTCGCCGGAAGCGGTCATCACCTGGTCGAGGGTGACGTCCTTGGCCTTCATCCGCTCCGGGTCCACCTGGACGAGCGTCATCTGCTGGCGCTGGCCCCAGATCGCCACGTTGGCCACGCCCGGCACCTTCAGGAGCCGGTTGCGGATGGTCCAGAAGGAGATCATGGACAGCTGGATGACGGAGTGCTTCGGCGACGAGATGCCGATCTTCATGACCCGGCTGGTGGAGGAGAGCGGCTGCAGGATCGTGGGCGGGGACGCCCAGCTCGGGATCGTGGGCGTGATCGTGGCCAGCCGTTCCTGGACGAGCTGGCGGGCCTTGATGAGATCGGTGCCCGGTTTGAAGATCATGAGTACGGACGACAGCTGCGGCACCGACTTGGACCGGAGCACGTCCAGCCCCTCGATGCCGTTGAGCGTCTCCTCCAGCGGCACGGTGATGAGGCTCTCTACCTCGCCCGCGGTCAGGCCGATGCAGGCGGTCTGCACCTCGACCCGCGGCGGGGCGAATTCGGGGAAGACGTCCACCGGCATGTCCCGAAGCTGGCCGGCCCCGAACAGCATCATCCCGGCGGCCAGCGCGAGCACGATATAGCGGAACCGGAGGCTCGATCCGACGATCCAACGCATCATCTCGAGTCCGCCCTACTTCCCGATGCCCAGTTCGGCGCCGAACAACTCGGCGGCGCCGTCGGCCACGACCCGCGTGCCGGCGTCCGGCCCCGCCGTGAGGTGGGCGACGCCGCCCTTCAAGGACCCGACGATGACGCTCGCCCGCTGGAACACGCCCTCGGCCGAGCTGACGAACACCCACGCCTTGCCCTTGGTGTCATAGACCACCGCGGAGTACGGCACGGCCAGCATGTTCGCCGGCCCCGGCTGAGCGGGGACCAGCCGGATGCCGAGGCGCTCGACCGCCTTGTCCGTCAGGGTGAGCTTGCTCAGGTCGGAACCGTCCAGCTTCTCCACCTTCGCGGGCTCGACCTTGGGCCCGGCCAGCGCCTTCTCCGTGCCGGCGCATCCGGAGGCGGCCAGGCAGGCGGCCAGCAGTGTGGTGGTGAGCAAGCGCTTCATGCCCGCCCCACCTCCACGAGCTCCCGCAGATCGGCGTCGGGATCGGGCCGCGGTTGTCGTGGCGCCAGGCTGAGATACAGCCCGGGCAGCACCACCAGGCCCCACACCGCCGTGGTGACCAGGCCGCCGAGCACCCCGATCGCCAGCGGCCTGGCCGCCTCATGCCCCGGCACGCTGCCCAGGGCGATGAGCGGCAGCACGGCCACCGCGACCGCGGCCATCGTGGTGATCACCGGCAGCAGGCTCTCGCCCGCGCCGCGCAGCACGTGCTCGGCCGTGACGACCCCGCCGTTCCCGGCCGCCAGCCGCCGGAAGCCGGTGAACATCACCAGCGCCAGCCGTACCGCCAGCGCCAGGACGGCCGGCAGCGCGAGCACCACGCTCAGCGACAGCACGCCGTCGCCCAGGAGGGCGACGACCGCGGCGCCGGACAGCGCGGCCGGCAGGGTCAGCACGACGAGCGCGGCCATCCGCCAGCTCGACATCGCCGCCTGCAGCAGCAGCACGATCGCCACCAGCGCGGCCAGGCCGGGCCACAGGAGCGCCGCCCAGTTCACCTCGCCCTGGTCGCCGGCGTCGAGCACCTCGGCGTGGAACTCCATGGGGAAGGCCAGCCGGCGCACGACGTTCCCGACGTCCTGGATGACCGCGTCCCTGCCGCGTCCCGACAGCTCGGCGACCACGTCGTAGTAGCGTGCGGTCGCCTCGTGCTTGAAGACGTTCTGGTTGGCCTGGACCCGGACCTGGGCCACCTCGGACAGCGGGACCTGCTTGCCGTCCGGGGTGTCGATCCGGATCTGGCCGATGCTGCCGAGGCTCTGCCGGGTGCCCGGGGCGCCGACCACGATGACCTCGAAGACCTTCTGGTTCTCGAAGAGGCTGCCGACCTCGATGCCCTGCATCCAGGTGGCCGCGGCCCGCCGTACGTCGCCGGGTTTGAGGCCCTTCTGCTGCGCGGCGGCGATGTTCACCTCGACCTCGGCGGTGGGCTCCTTCGGCTGGAGTTGCACCCGCGGGCCGGTGACTCCGGGGACGGCGCCGATCGCCGCCTTCACCTTCTCGGCCTCGGCCTGGAGCAACGTGAGGTCCTGGCCGTAGACGCGCACGGCCACCTCGCCGCCGGAGGGGGCGCGCACGCCGACGACGCTCTCGTCGTGGTAGCTGCGCACCTGCCGGTCGAAGCCGGGGTGCCGGCTCACCACGTCGCCGATCGCGGCGACGGTTCTCTCGTACGGCGCGGCGGGGGTGAGCCCGACCCACAGGATGCCCGAGTTGATGCCCACCACCTGGTCGGAGGCGATGGCGCGGCCCACGTGCCCGGCCACGCCGCGCACGCCGGGGATGGCCCTGAGCTCGCTTCTGACCTGCTCTCCCGCCTTGACCATGGCCGGTTGGGAGGTGCCGGGCGGCGCCTCCCACCGGATGAGCAGGTCGCGGTCCTGGAAGACGGGCATCAGCGTGGCCCCCGCCCGCGGCGCGATCGCGAAGGCGGCGGTGCCCAGGCCGGCGAGCAGCAGGACACCGGCCACGGCGTAGGCGATGGCAGGCCGCGGAACGCTCCATCCGAGCACGCGCCGGTAGAGCCGGTGCGCCCGGTTCTCGCGCGGCACCGCCGTACGCCGGAGGAGCAGGGAGGCCAGCGCGGGCGTGACCGTGAGCGCCGTGAGCAGGGAGGCGGCGACGGCGAGCAGGTAGGACAGGGTCAGCGGCCCGAAGAAGCGCCCGGCGAGGCCGGGCACGAGCAACGCCGGCGCCGCGGCGGCCAGCGCGATGAGCGTCGCGTAGAGCAAGGGAGAGCGCAGCGCCAGCACCGCGTCGAGGACGGACTGACCTTCGGGGCGGTGCGTCACGTTGTGCACGCCGGTGACCGCGTCGTGCACGACCACGGCCAGTGCGACCACCAGCCCGGCGAGCACGAGCGTGTTGAGCGGCTCGCCGCGCCCTTGCAGCACCAGCAGGGCGGCGACCAGCGACACGGGCACGGTGATCAGCGTGATCAGGGCGGCCCGCCAGCTCAGCAGGGCCGCGCCGACGATGAGCACGAGCAGCCCGAGACCCACCGACAGCGACAGCGCGAGGTTGGCGCGGGCGGACTCCACGAAGGTGGCCGGGCGGTAGATGCCCGAGTCGAGCTTCATGCCGGAAAGGCCGGGGCCGAGCGCGGCCAGCGCCTCCTCGACGCCCTTGGTGACCTGCAGCGTGTCGGTGCCGGGGAACTTCTCCACCACGAGCATGAGCGTCTTGCCGTCACCGGCGAGGCTGTCGCCGATCAGCGGCTGGTGGTCCTCGACCACGGTGCCCACGTCGCCGAGCGTGACGTCGCGGACGGGCTCGTCGTCCTCGCCGGGTTCGACGGGTACCTTGGCCAGGTCCTGGGCGGTCTTGATGGGGGAGATGTGCTGGATGCCGAGCCGCTGCTGCGGGGTGTCGATGAAGCCGCCGGAGCCGGGGGTCGAGGCCTTGACGAAGCTCAGCGGCGAGGACCACAACGCGTTGCCCGTCGTGGAGATGACCTGGTTGAGCGTGACGCCGTGCCGGGCCAGCCGGTCGGGGTCCACCTGGACCTGCAGCTGGCGTTCGCGCTGTCCCCAGATGGCCACGTTGGCCACCCCGGGCACGCCCATCAGCCGGGGCTTGATGTTCCACCTGGCCAGGACGGACATCTCGATGAGGGAGAGGTTCGCGGCCGACAGGCCGACGATCGCCACCCGGTTGGCCGACGACAGTGGTTGCAGCATGGTGGGCGGCTTGGAGACGTTGGGCAGGATGCCCGCATGGCCGAGCCGTTCCTGGACCATCTGCCGGGCCTTCAGCAGGTCGGTGCCCGGCTCGAAGATCATCTCGATGGACGACAGGCCGGCGACCGAGTTCGAGCGGATCTCGTCCAGCCAGGCCACGCCGTTGAGCAGGTTCACCTCCAGCGGCACGGTGATGAGCTGCTCCACCTCGTAGGCGGACAGGCCCAGTGCCTCGGTCTGCACCTCGACGTAGACGGGCGAGAACTCGGGCAGCGCCTCGATCGAGGAATCGCGTAATTGCCCGGCCCCCACGACCAGCAGGGCCAGCGCGGCGATCACCACCAGGCCGCGAAACTTCATACTCAGGTTGACTAGCCAGCGCATCGCGGGATGCCCCCTTTTCCTGTGACGGGTTACCGCGGTATTTGACGCACTACGAAAAAAATCGCTCACCACATAAACCCGCACAGACCCCCTGTACGCCCCCTCACGGCTTGCAATCGCAATTCTGTGCGACCGCTATGCCGTGTCAAGTCCCCCGAAAAGGGGACACGAGATCTGGTCAAGCCATATCCTCGCGTGTGCGCCGCGTGCGAAGGACGCATACGGTCCGCGAACCCGGCACGTCAGAAACGGCCGGATAATGACATTTCTGAAACGTGTTTCAGGAATGGGTGCGGTATCGCCGTCCGAATCGCCCGCGCCGCCCAGCCGGAATGTGGCCGCATCCGGACTCCGGCTACCCTGAGGCGCATGATTCGACCCGCGACACCCGGCGACGTCCCCGAGATCCTGGCCATGGTCCGCGAACTCGCCGACTACGAGAACGCCCCCCAGGAAGTACGCAGCACCGAGGCGCAACTGCACCAGGCGCTCTTCGGCGAACGGCCGGCGGCCTTCGCGCACGTGGCCGAGCACGACGGGCGGGCGGCCGGGTTCGCGTTGTGGTTCCTGAACTTCTCCACCTGGCGGGGGAAGCACGGCATCTACCTGGAAGACCTCTTCGTCCGTCCGCGCTACCGCGGCGAGGGGTACGGCAGGGCGCTGCTGGCCGAGCTGGCGGCGATCTGCGTGGAGCGGGGCTACCAGCGCCTGGAGTGGTCGGTGCTGGACTGGAACGAGCCGGCCATCGGCTTCTACAAGAGCCTCGGCGCCATCCCCATGGACGAGTGGACGGTGTACCGGCTGACCGACGAGCCCCTGCGGGCCCTGGCCGGGCGGTAGGAACGAGGGGCGGGGGCATCGGCAACCCCGCCCCTCCGAGTCCCTGGGAGTCGGGACGCCCTCACGCTAGGACCGCGGGACGACCCCCGTCTGCGGAGGATTACGCAGAACGGGCCTCCCACGCGGCGAGCAACTCGCGCTCCCGCTCCGGTGCCATGCCGTGCACCATCTTGGTCCCGTAGACGCGCTGGTCCTCGGGGATCTGCCGCAGCCACTCCCACGTGTCGCGCACGGTCTCCGCGATCGGCCGCGCGCGCAGGCCGGCGGCCTCGGCCCGGCCCGTGGGGGCGGTCCAGAAGCTGCCCATGCTCGCCGGCAGCCACAGCGGCAACTCGACGAACAGGCCGGCCTCGCGCTCGGTCAGGAAGTCGTCGGCCACCCACACGAACTCGGCGTCGGAGCCGGTGGCCTCCTTGCACCAGCCGAGCAGCTCACCATAGGTGGCGTTGCCCGCGGGCCCGGTCACCACGAACCGGTCGGCGACGCCCTTCTCGGCCTGGTCGAAGCTGAAGGTGACCACGTCGCGGACGTCGACGAGCTGCATGGGCATGCCGGGATCGCCGGGGGCGAGCACCCGGCCGCCCCGCGAGATCCGGGTCAGCCACCAGGGCAGCCGTGCCACGTTCTCGTGCGGGCCCAGGAGCAGCCCCGCCTGGATGATCAGCACGGTGCCGTCGAAACCCTGCTCGACTGCGCGCTCACAGCCGGCCTTCAGCGTGCCGTAGTCGCCGTCCTCCGGCTCGGCGTCGGGGGCGCAGTCCCACAACTCGGGGCTTTCCTCGTTGATCGGCTCGTCCGGGAAACCCTTGAGTGCGGAGATCGTGGAGACGAACACATAGGTCGGCGCATGCCCGGACACGACGCGCGCCGACTCGCCCACCACGCGCGGCACGTAGCCGGAGGTGTCGATCACGATGTCCCACGTGCGGCCCTCGACCAGGCGCTCCAGGTCGGCGCGGACCTCGCGGTCGCCGCGGATCGCCTCGACCCCGGGCACGTCCGTGCCCGATCGGCCTCTGTTGAAGGTGGTGACCTGGTAGCCCCTCTCCATGGCCTCCTTCACATAGGTGCGGCCAAGGAACCCGGAACCTCCGATGACAAGTATCTTCATACCGTTCATTTCTTGCATACAGCGTGCGCATATGGCTAGGTTTTCACCGAAAGCGTAGATGGCAGGCGGTGCACCCGCGCGGTCCCGATGTCGAAGTACAACCCGACCAGCTCCAGCTCCCCGGCCAGCACCTGCTCGTCCACCCGCCGGTAGGTCCGCAGGTTGAGCAACTGCTGCTGCACGTTGACCCGGCACAGCCGATCCAGCGGACCGCTGTCGGTGCCGTCGCTCTCGCCGTCGATGAACCGGGCCAGGCTGTGGTTGCCGTGCCGCAGCCAGCGGCGCAACCCCGGCAGGCTGCCCGCGTTCACCCCGCCGCTGAGCAATCCGGCCATCGCCCCGCAGCCCGAGTGCCCGCACACCGTGATCGTCCGCACCCCCAGCACCTGCGTGGCGTACTCGATCGCGGCCACCACCGAGTCGTCGTTCGGCTCGCAGCCGCGCCGCGGGACCAGGTTGCCGATGTTGCGCACGGTGAACAGGTCACCCGGGCCGCTGGCGGTGATCAAGCTCGGCACGACCCGCGAATCGGCGCAGGTGATGAACAGGTGCGAGGGCTGCTGCCTGCGGGCCAGCTCGGTGAAGATGGGCTGCACCAGCGGAGCCGTACGCCGGTGGAACTCACGCGCGCCCGCCGTCAGCTGGCACTCGACCCCGGACGGCCCGCCCTGCGGCGGCACCACCGGCCGGGGAGCGCGCCGGCGGCGGTGCGCCCACGGCAGCCACCACCGGTCCGGCGCCCGCAGCGGCGTCTTGGCGGGGAACATGCGCGAACCCGAGGCCGCCATCGCATACCACTCGTCGTGGATGTCGTCGATGTCCACCGTGCCGCCGAGCCGTTCGTGATCCACCCGCCACGAGTGGATCGCCTCGAACGCGGCGTTGTCCATGAAGTCGATGTTGAGATCCAGGTCCACGCCCGCGCCCGCCGGGATCTGGCGCAGCTCGTGCGTGAGCCGGGGCACGCCCAGGAACGTCAGCGACCCGGAGATCGTCGCGTGGTAGTGCCCGTCCTCCTCCTGCCGGACGTTGATCGTCACCCAGGTCAGCCGGCGCAGCGCCAGCAGCGCGGCCAGCGCGAGGCCCAGCAGCACGCCCTCGGCCAGCCCGAGCACGATCACCCCGCCCATGGTCAGGATGTACACCGGCACCTCGCCGTGGCCGTGCACCTTCCTGACGTGGCCCAGGTTGACCATCTGCACGCCGAGGAAGACCAGCAGCGCGGCCAGCGCCTCCATCGGGATGAGCTGAATCGACCAGCCGAAACCCAGCGCGAACACCAGCACCCAGCACCCGTGCAGCACCGACGCCCAGCGGGTCCGCCCGCCGGAGCGCACGCTGGCGGTGCTGCGCACGATCCCCCCGGCCACCGGCAGGCCGCCCAGCGCGCCGCTCACCATGTTGGCCACGCCCTGCCCGGTCAGCTCGGTGTCCAGGTCGGCCCGCGGGCCCTCGTGCATGCCGTCGGTCGTCACCGAGCACATCAGCGACTCCACACCGGCCAGCAACGCGACGAGCAGCACCGCGCCCACGATCCGATGCCAGTCACCGTGCGGCAGCACCGGGAAGGCCCACTGGGTGAAGCTGTCCGACAGGTCCACCCGGGTGACGTCCCAGCCGAACGCCCACGCGGCCAGCGCCGCCACCAGCAGGGCGGCCAGCGGCGCCGGCACCGTCCTGATCATCCGGGGCAGCTTCGACCAGATCGCCAGCACCGCGATCGTCAGCACCCCGACCGCGACCGCGTGGCTGTGCTTGGCGGCGATCTGCGCCGGCAGCTCGATGAGGTTGGCGACGGCCGAGCTCTGCGGGCTGCCGCCCAGCACGATGTGCAGCTGCGACAGCGCGATCACCACGCCGACCCCGGCCAGCGTGCCGTGCACGACCGCCGGTGACACCGCCAGCGCGGCCCGCGCCACCCGGAAGACGCCCAGCACGATCTGGGCCGCCCCGGCCAGCAACGTGATCATGCAGGTGGCCCGCCAGCCGTACGTCTGCACGAGATCCGCGACGATGAGCGTCAGCCCCGTCGCCGGCCCGCTCACCTGTACGGCGGAGCCGCCCAGTGCGCCCGCGACGATGCCGCCGACGACGGCGGCGATCAGCCCGGCGGCCAGCGGAGCTCCGGAGGCCATCGCGATGCCCAGGGACAGAGGCACCGCGACGAGGAAGACGACCAGTGAAGCGGGCACGTCATGACGGAGAGTACCGACCACGCTACTCTGAGTGTCCCTGATCATGCGAGAGACTCTAATGCCTCGCTGACCGGGAGTTATGCCTTACGAAAGGCTTTTAACGATCACCGGTAATAGTCGGGATAGTCCTGCTGCTCGGGCGCCCGGCGGCGTCCACCCTGGCGGGCGGGCTGCTGCTGCTCGGTCCCATACACCTCGCTGTAGCCCGGCCAGCTGCCGTTGCCCGCGGGCGGCTCCGGCCAGGCGGCGCCACCGGTGGAGGGAGCGTAGTCGCCCGTCTCGTAGGCGGGATAGGGAGCGGGCTGCGGCGGCGCGGCCGGGACCGCCGGAGCCGGGGCCGAGAGGACGTCGTCATACGCCTCGAACGCCGAGACCGCGCGGCTGGGCGTCGTCGGCGTGCCGGTGGCCGGCGTCGGGCCGGTCACCTCGCTGTCGTCGGCCACCGCCCACCCGGCGCGGACCTCGTAGGAGGCCGGGTAGTCGTTGCCCCGCGGCGTGTAAGCGGCCTCGAAAGCGGGCCAGGAGCCCGACGAGGTGCCCGGGGCCGGGTCGTCCAGCACGTCGCGGACCGGGGTGGCGGGCCAGGAGCCCGAGACCGGGCTCTGCCAGGTCTCGGCGTTGTTCACGTAGGCGGGGAAGGGGTCACTGGTGGGGGCGCCGTGAATGGCGCCATTCGGCACGGCGGGGAAGGCGCCGCTGTTCGTGCCGGCCGGGTGGGCGTGCGCCTGGCTCTGCGCCCGGCTGTTCGACGGGGTGAACGAGGGCGACGGCGGCAGCTGGCCCGAGGGCGTCGCGGGGTAGGCGCCGCTGGTGGCCGCGGGCGCGGGCGTTGCCGTGGTCGTGGGAGAGGAGGGGGGCGTAGGGGGGGCTACCTGCTGGGCGCCCGGGCCCAGGATGCTCATCACGTCCGGCGTCGGGGCGGCGAAGGCCATGGTGCGCTGCTCGGCCACATCGGCGGCGGACGGCGCGGGAGCGGGAGTGGGGGCGGGCGTGGGGGCGGACTTGGCCCGGCGCGAGGAGCGGCTGGGCGGCGCGGGCGCCTCGGCGGGGACGGCGTCCATGCGCTGCGTCGACTCGACCAGATCCGCGAGGTTCGCCTTGGCGGCGGGGGCGCGCTGCGGGAGCGCCTGCTGGACGGTGGTGGCGTTCGGGTCGGCGGCGCTGACGGGCGCCTCCTGCTCGACCGGGCGAGGCGCGCCCATGGGGCGCTCGGCTCCGGCGGGCCGCTGGGCACCGACCGGGCGCTCGGCTCCGGCGGGACGTTCGGCACCCACGGGACGTTCGGCGCCGAGGGGGCGCTCGGCGCCCATGGGACGGTCGGCGCCAACCGGCCGGGACGCTCCCTTGCGCGCCGCGACCGTGCCGCCGGCGCCGAAGCCGCCCTCCTCCGCATCGCTGCGGATGTTGGCCCAGAACTCCTCGTCCTCGTCATCCGAGCTCGGGTTGCCCCACTCGTCGACGCCACGCTTGCCGCGCTGGCCGGTACGCACCGGCCTGGGCTGTTTGACCTCGTCGATCGGGCTGAAATCGGGGCTGAAGTTCGTCATCCGGGGCTCATGCGCCGCGAACTCGTCCGTTGAACGGGCCTGCTTCATCTCTTCCCGGTCGACCAGATCCTTCAGCCGCTCCGGCGGCAGGGAACTCTCCCTGCGGTTCATCGAACGCATGCCCAGTGCCACGACGACGAGCACGAGGAGCACAACAGCGACCAAGCTGACTACGACCGCGGTCATTGCACCACCCTCAAAGCCATGGCCTCCCAGTGGCGCCGGTGAGATCGCGCGGCCATCGACGCGACCTGCCCCCTATGATCACCGACGTCTAACAATTGGATCTGATTCTGTCGGACCACTATGAGCGTTGTCACACCCTAAGTGAAGAATTGGTAACCACTACTACCAGCAGTGCTCGATCTCTCACTCGATGTTGACCACCGTCAGGCGACCGCGCGCGATGGTCCGATCCGCGATGCTCTTCAGTACCTCGGGGAGAGGGGCGCCCCCCGAGACCGACACCCGCTCGTCCAGCGCATACACGCTGAACCGATAGGTGCCCTTGTCATCGCACGGCGGCTCGTAACCCACCTTGCCGCTCGTCACTTTGGCCTGGCCGGTGTCCTCGTCCGGCAGCGCCTCGGCGGCGTTCGGCCCAAGCTCGGTCCAGTCGGGCGGAATGTTGTACACAACCCAGTTGACCGCGGCATTCGAACCGGTATGAGTGTCCAGCACGATCGCGATCGACTTGGCCTCCAGCAACGACTCACCCGACCAGCGCAGTGGCGGACTGCCCTGGTTGCCCTTGCAGGAGTACTCGCGAGGCAGCGGCTTGTCCTCGCGCAACTCGGGACTGGTCACGTTGAGCTGACCGATGTCCCTGGCCAGCGACCGGCCAGGCAACAGCGCGCACCCGGTCATCGCGAGCGACATCGCGACCGCCGTCAGACAGACGGCGGCCCGCCGCACGCGTGATGCCGTGAAACGCAGCCCCATGCCGGATGATGCTACGCGGCTCCCGGCGGTGCGCCGACCGTTTCGCGAGGGTCGGTGACGGAGGAAGCGCGGGAAATCATCCGCAAACGAAGCAGGCCCGGGGTGAGCTTCGACACAAGCATGACCTTCCCCATTCTCGGCCCTCCGCGCCACCCTCGTCATGAAGATCGCAGGTCAGCGGCTACGAACCCATCGTGGCCTGCCCCTTCCCGCCACCCGGCCGCGCGCCCCGCCACCCGCCTCCGGACAGTTCGCCCATCCGGCTCGATCGCCCACGCCTTTCAGCCACCCGTTTCCCGGCTCCGGGCGGCTTCCGGCAAAAACCCGGTGCGCCAGCTCAAGAACGCGGAACCAGCCGGATACCGGCTCAATACACCACCCTCCACACCGAGCCCCACCGGGGCGCAGGGAGGCCGTTGCACCTGGGCACGGCCTGGGTCGGGCCGGTGATGTTGCTCACACCCGCGTCCGCGTCACCAGCCCTCCACCCCCGGACCGGCCGGCCGCCCGGAACACCCGGATCGGCCGACGGCGCGATCCCTCGAACGGCCGGCGGCGACAACACCCGAGCGGCCGACGGCACGACCTGCACCGCCAACCCGGATGACCAGCGGTGCGCACACCCCACCGGCTCGACCGCCCAAGCCGGAGACACCAACGCCCGTCACTTGCCCCACCGGCCACCGCCCCCGAGCTCATCCACGCGACGCACCGCCACCACACCCGAACCCGAACCCGCCGCACCCGCACCCGCCGCACCCGAACCCGCACTCGCACCCGAACCCGCCGCGGCCGCCGGCGCCCGCCCGCCGGACACCTTCGCCACCTCGCCCGTCAACTCGAGCGGCCGTGCCTGCGGCACCCGGACACCGGCGCCGCCCTTCAGCCGCCCTGGCGGCGCCACTCGGTCGGCGTCCAGCCCCTCGGCCTCGAGCGCGTATCGCATGGACCAACTCTGGACTACGGCACTGACATTTCCCTGACCCCCGACGAGGGCCGCTGACGTCCCACTGACGCTCACCCCGCCTAAGCTGAGCGGTGTGACTGAAACCGAGCCCCGAGCGGCGACGCTGCGCGACCCGGCGCACCGCGTCTCGCCCAAGGCCAGGCAGCTGTGGATGCTGGAGTCGCTGATCGGCTTCGTGTTCCTGGTGGGCGGGGCCGTCGTCGTCTCCCGCTTCCTGGACGGCATCGACTGGGCGTGGGTGCCCCGATGGCTCGCCGCCGACTCGTGGGTGCTGCCGGTGGTGGTGGGCCTGGTGGCCACGCCGCTCCTGGTCGCCGAGCCGTTCGTCCGCTACGCCGTACACCGGTGGGAGCTGTCCGGGGACGTGGTCTACGCCCGTTCCGGGTTCCTGACCAGGGAATGGGTGTTCGTGCCCGTGAGCCGGATCCAGACCGTGGACAAGGCGCAGGGGTGGCTGGAGCGCCTGTTCGGGCTGGCCACGCTGGAGATCAGAACCGCCTCTCACGCCGGGTCCTCGACCATCAAGGGTCTCGAGTACGGCGTCGCCGCCGGCCTGGCCGAGCAGCTGGCCCATCGTGCCGAGCAGCTCCGGGACGACGCCACATGACCGGCGAACCCCGGCACTCCACCGACCCGGCCCCACCCCCGCCCAGCACCGCGCCCACCCCACCCCCCGCGCCCACTCCGCTCTCCGCGCCCACTCCGCTCTCCGGGCCCGTCCCGAACTCCGGGCCTCAGGCTCCCGCGTACCCTCCGCAGGAAGCCCACGCGCACCCGGACCAGCCACCGGGGGAGGCGCACCAGTGGCCAGGTCAGCCACCACAGCAGCCCGAGTCGCCACAGCCTGAGCCATCGCAACCCTCGCCGCAGCCGCCGCCCCTGCGCCTCAGCCCCAAGGTGCTGCTGATCGACCCGGTCCGTATGCTGCCCAGCCTCGTCCTGCCCCTGGTCGGTGTGCTGTTCTTCGGCGGGTTCTCGTCGCGTTCCTTCCTGTGGGCCGCGCTCGGCGTGCTCGGGACCGTGGTGTTCGCCGTCGTGCGCTGGGCGACGTTCAGCTACCTCATCGCCGGCGACCGCATGGAGATCAAACGCTCCCTGATCAGCCGCTCCATCCGCACCATCCCCCTGGAGCGCATCCGGGGCGTCGACATCTCCACCCCGCCGATGCACCGCCTGCTCGGCCTCGCCGTACTCAAACTCGACACCGGAGCCAGCGGCGGCGACGAGCAGGAGGGCGAGCTCGACGGCGTCACCCTCGCCGAGGCGGAACGCCTCAAGGCGGTCTTGCTCCGCAACCGCGCCACCGCCGCCCGCCCGGCCGCGGCGCCGGATGCCGCCGAAGAGGGCGCCCCGCGGCAGGACGCCGAGCGGGTGATCATCCGGGTGCCGCGCCGCTGGCTGCTGTACGGGCCGCTGTCGGGGGCGTACCTGCTGACGCCGTTCGCGCTGGCGGGCGGTGCCATCGGCCTCGCCTTCCAGTGGGGCGAACAGCTCGGCCTCGGCCGCGACGCCGCCTGGAGCGCCGGCCAGTGGCTCTGGGGCCACCCCTGGCTGCTGCTGATCGCCGCCGTCGTCCTGGTGGTCGCGATGCCGCTGGTCGGCGGCGTCATGTACACGGTGTTCAACTGGGACTTCACCCTCAGGGAACGCGACGGCTACCTCGTCGCCGAACGCGGGCTGATCAACCGCAGAAGCGTCTCCCTGGAAGCCGGGCGCGTACGCGGCTACGAGATCGCCGACGCCCTCGCCGAACGCTGGGCCGGCGTCGTCCGCGTCTGGGCCATCGTGACCGGCCTCGGCGACTCGCAGACCCGCGGACAGCTCCTGCCCGACGTCCCCCGCGGCGTCGCCACCCAGGTCACCGACGCCGCCATCGGCCCCTTCACCACCCCGCTGCGCCCCCACCCGCCCGCGGCGCGCGAGCGGCGCCTGTTCCGCGCCATCGCCCCCTGGGCGGGTGTGGCGCTGGCGTCCTCCGTCGCCGCGGTGACGATCGGCTCGGGGGTGTGGTGGACGCTGGCCGTGATCGCGCTCCTGCTCGCCGGAGCGGGGGTGCCGCTGGGGCTCGACCGGTACCGCTCGCTGGGGCACGCCTACGACGGGGTGCGGCTGTCGGTGCGCTCGGGGTCGCTGCGGCGCTCGCAGGCGGTGTTCGAGCGGCGGGCCGTGGTGGGGTGGCGGATCCGCCAGACGTGGTTCCAGCGCCGCGCGGGCGTGGTGACGCTCGTGGCGGGCGTGGGCGCGGGCGAGGGCGGCTACTCGGCCCTGGACGTCTCCAACGCCCAGGCGGTCGCCTTCCCGGCCGAGGTGACACCCGACTGGATCGCGCCCTTCCTGTCCCCCAGCGCGGAGCGCCCGCCCGTCCTCTGAGCGCCCGCCTGTTCTCTGGGCCCCGCCCGTTCTCTGGGCGCCCGCCCGTCCTCTGAGAGGCCGCCCGTTCTCTGAGCGGGCGCCTTCTGAGCGGGCCGCCGCGAGGCGTGTGCGGGCCGCTTTGCGTGGCTCTTCGGGCGGGGTTGCGCGGGCGTCGCCGGGCTCAGCTCCGGTGCTGGGTGGTTTCTTTACGGCGGGGCCGAGTGGGCGCCTCCCGCCGTCGTGCGCCGGGGCCGGTCCGCGGGCGCCCGACAGTCGGACACACAGCCCGCCGACACGACGCACGGCCGGCCGATTCCGTGGCCGGCCGTGCGTATGCGGCGTCAGTCCTGCTTGCGGGCGCCGAACATTATCTCGTCCCAGGTCGGGACCGAGGCGCGGCGTCCCCTCGAACCCTTCTTCGCCTGCCGCGCCGCGGGGGCCGGAGGCGGTGACGGGACGGGTACCGGCGGCTGCTCCTTCGGCTTGGGCTTGGGGACGGGCCCCTCCTTGCCATCCCTGGCCGGCGGCACCGGGCGCTCCTCAGGCTTGGCCTCCTCGGCCGCCTGAGCCTCGGCTTCCGGTGCCTCGGCCTTGGCTTCGGCTTCTGGCGCCTCGGTCTTCGCCACAGGGGAAGCGTCGGCCTTCGGGGCTTCTGCCGTCTCGGCCTTGGGCACATCGGCGGTCGCGGCCTTCTCGGGCCGGCCCTGGGTGGCGTCAGTGGGCTGGCTCTGTGCGGCCTCAGCCCTGGGCGGCTGGCTCTGTGCGGCCTCTGCCTTGGGTGCCTGGCTCTGGGTTGCTTCAGCCTTGGGTGCCTGGCTTTGGGGAGCCTCTGCCTTGGGTGCCGGGGCCTCCGCTGCCGTGGCTTGGGGCTCCTTGGTCTCCGGGACCGGGGTGTTCTGGGCCGGGGTGGAGTCCGCCTCGGGCGCCTTGACCGTGGGCGCATCGGCCTTGGGCAGGCCGGGCGCCTCAGCGGACGCGGAGGGCTCCGCCGTCGCGGCCTGCGCCACGGGCGGGCTCTCCTGCTGGGCCTTCTGCGGTGACTCGGAGACCTCAGCCTGATCCGCGGCCGGAACCTGGGCCTGATCCGCGGCCGGAGCCTGGGCCGGAGCGGCTGCGGGAGCCTCGGTCTGAGTGGCCACGGCCACGGGCGCCTGGTCCGGGGCCGTCTCGGCCGCCTCGGGTGCGGCCACCTCGGAGACCTCGGTGGCCGTGGAGACCTCGGCGACGGCCTCCGCCTGCTGCATGGCAGCCTGCGGGATCTCGGCCTTGGGGACCTCCACCTGAGTCACGTTGGATTCCGCGGCCTCTGACGCGGCCGGCTGGGCCTCGGCGGTCGCCACGGCGGGTTCCGGTCGCGTTTGTGCGGGCTGGGCAGGGGCGGCCTGCGGGGCGCTGACGGCCACCTGCGGGGCGCCGGCCTCCGCAGGCTGGGCGGCCACCGGCGCTTCTGCGGACACGACGGGTTCCGGCACCGCACGCTCCGCCTCCACAGCGGGCGCCTCCACAGCGGGCGCCTGCGCAGGGGCAAGGGCCTCCTGCGGGGGCGCCGGAGCAGGCTCAGGTTGCGCCGTGGGCGCGGGGGCCGAGGCCGCAGGAGCGGGCTGTGCCAGGGGTGCCGGAGCGGGCTGAGCCGGAGGTGCCGGAGCGGGCTGTGCCGCGGGTACCGGAGCGGGCTGAACTGGAGGTGCCGAGGCGGGCTGAACCGAGGCCGCAGGGGCGGGCTGTGCCGGGGGTGCCGGGGTGGGCTCGGCAGGGGCCGGGGCGTAGATGGCGTCGGCGTCCCGCACCGGCGACCGGTCGGGCCGGGGGGTGGAGAAGTCCGGGTGCCAGTTGGCAGGGGTCCGGGTGAGGGGCTCCTCGCCGCGCGTGTCGGCCGGGATGGGCGGACGCTCCCCTGACACGGTCCCGTCGGGCGCATACCCGCGGTTCAGCGAGGTGGCGTCGGGAGGATACGCGAGCGCGTCGGACGGGCGGCCGAGGCCGCTCTCTCCCCGGTTGGCGGGCAGGCCGTCGCGTCCGGCGGGTGAGCCGGTTGCCGGGAAGTCCCGGCCCGGAGGAGCGGGGAAGTCCCGGCTGCCGGGGAAGGCGTCCCGGGCCGGCGGGATGCTGTCGCGGCCGGGCGGGAAGTGGTCGCGGACCGGCGGGAAGGCGTCCCGGGCGGCCGGGTGGGCGCCGCGTCCCGGCGGGAAGCCCTCGCGGGCCCCCGGGTAGTCGGCGGGCCGGACCACGGTAGGGGGCTCGTGCCGTACCACGGAAGGCAGGGGCGGCACGGGCTGCAGTTTGGCGGTGCGCGGCGTGAACGGGGTGACCGTGGTGTCCTCGGCCGGCGGGTTCGGGTCGAAGTCGGCCGCCGACAGCCGCATGGACTCGTCGTCGTGCGGGGTCACGTGCCGCTTGCGCGGGTCGAACAGCCACTCGGCGTGGCGGGTGTGACCGTTCCAGACGTAGCCGAGCTTGACCCGCCACAGGCCGTCGTCGCGCTTGGCGGAGTCCCAGTCGATCTCGTCGGTGGGCACGCCGCGGCGGGTGAGGCGTTCGGCGACGAGGTCACCGAGTGTCGGACCTGGCGCGGATTCTCCAGGCATGCGTACGGCGACGCGCTGCGCCTGCTGGGCGACGTACTCCCGCTCCTGGAGCACGGGGCCCTCGAACCAGCGGACGCGCTCGACCGGGATACCCGCGGTCGCGGCGATCTCCTCCGCGGTCTCTCCGGCGCGAATGCGAGCCTGGATCTCCTTGGGGCGCAACGGACTCTCCACTTCGATCTCGTACTGGCCGAGACGGGAGAAGTTTCCGCGGACGGCAGCGCGGAGCCGGTCGTCCACGGGGAGCGTGAACCGCGTGCCCCGCCCGGCAGTCGCCAGGACGAGGTAGGTGCCGTCCTCACTCACCGCGACGAGTCGGAGCTCCTGCATGCGAGTCCCTTCGTCAGCGCGCTCATTCTTCCCCCGGACCCTTGAGTCTCTCGCGTGTGCCGGTTGCCTGCCAGCACCGTACCCGGCATGTCCGAACATCGCCTGCCTGGGATACTCCCCAAGCGTTGTGACGCCGGTCACATTTGTCGAATCCATCCTTAAAGCCCGCCTGCGTGCAGCAGGAGGTTAGGGGTCCTCGTCGGATTCTGACGAATCGCGCCGCGCGTCGCGGTGGACTTGAGCCAAGACGCGAGAGATGACGGGCTGGAGTCGCGATGGGACTCCAGGTAAAGGGCGGCCACTCCGGCCACGTGGGGGGCGGCGAGTGAGGTGCCGCTCTTCTTGCGCGTCCTTTCGTCGGGCCAGGCGGACAGCACGTCGACGCCCGGCGCGTACAGGTCGACGCAGGGGCCGTGGCCGGAGAACGACGCCCGCCGGTCCTCGTCGTCGGTGGCGGCCACGGCGAAGGCCCTGCGGGCGGGGGAGAGGGAGCAGGCGCTCTCGCCGGAGTTGCCGGCCGCCGCGACGACCAGGACGCCGGCCCGGGTGAGGTTGCGCACGGCGGTGTCCAGGGCGGGGGAGGGCCGGCCGGCGATCGACATGTTGGCCACCGCGGGGCCGCGGGCGTGGCCGCGCACCCAGTCGATCCCGGCGATCACGTCCGACATCGCGCCGGAGTCGCAGCCGAGCACCTTCACCGAGGCGATCCTGGCCTGCGGCGCCACGCCGTACGTGCGGCCCGCGACGATGCCGGCCACGTGGGTGCCGTGGCCGCTGCAGTCGGCGCCGCGGCCGCCGGTGGCGTCGAAGGCGCGCCAGGCTCGGTCCCCGAACTCGCGGTGGGTGACGTCGACGCCGCTGTCGAGCACGTAGACCGTGGTGCCGCGGCCGGTGGCCGAGGTGCGGAAGCGGCCGCCGTCCATGGGGAGTTCGCGCTCGTCGAGACGGTCGAGGCCCCAGCGGTCCATGGGCTGGACGTGCCGGTCGGGTTCGAGGGAGCGCACGCGGGGGTCGGCGCGGAGTTCGGCGGCCTCGCGGTCGCTCAGCCATGCCGCGAAGCCGGGCAGGGCGGCGGTGTAGTAGCGGCGGACCCGCCAGCGCGCTTGACTGACCAGGTCGCGCACGTCGCCGCGGCTGCGCGCGGTCACGATGTAGGGCCGTGTGGGCTCGGTCACCGGGGGCCGGGCGGAGAGGCCGGAGGCGGGCTGGGTGACGGCCAGCGGAGCGACGGTCGTGACGGCCGTGGCCACGGCCGCGGCGGCATAAACGGAGGGCAGTCCGAATCGGCGGGGCACGACCCTTGAGCCTTCCTGTCGCGCACGTCACAGGAACAACGGGACACGCACTCGCGTCTATTCACGAAGAAGCTCTTTACCTGGCGCATGACAAGAGGCGCATGACGAGAAGGGACTGATCCGGAGGATGAGCGGCGAGCAGCGGAGGTTCGAGCTGAGCGTGCCGCAGGTCCTCGGCGGAGCCCTGGCCGCGGTGACGGCGGCGGTGGCCGCCTCGTACCTCGGGGTGGCGGGGACGGTGATCGGCGCGGCCGTGGCCAGCGTGGCCAGCACGGTCGGCAGCGCGATCTACACGCACTACCTGAAGCGGACCGGCGAGAAGGTCAAGGAACACGCGGTCCTGGCCTTCGGCGACAACCAGACGGGCGGAGAGGTGCCGCCGCACCGCGACGGCGAGGGCGAACTGGCCACCGCGGCGCACGCCACCGTCCGCGACGACCCGCCGCCCGAGCTCACGAGCCGGTACGGCGCGGCTGCCACGGAGGACACCGAGGTGCTCGACCTGACAGCCGTGCGCGAGGCGGTGAAGGAGGACGGTGGCACCCGTCCGATGGCGGCCGTGGGGGCGGGGAGTGGCACGTTCCAGAGCGGGCCGCTCCCGGAGCCGGAGGGGCGCAAGCCGCTGCCCTGGCTGAAGCTGGGGTTCGCCGCCTCCCTGATCTTCGCGATCAGCATGGGCGCGATCCTCGTCTACCAGGCGGTCAGCGGCTCGTCGATCCCGGACCAGCTGCCCGGCAAGAAGCCCGCCTCCGTTCAGGAGGACAAGGCTCCGGCGAAGGAGGACGGGCCCGAGAGGGAGGAGGAGCCCCCCGCGACGCGGCACGAGGAGCACCCGACCGGCACGCCGGCGCCCACGCCGACACCCACCCCCACGCCGAAGCCGAGCAAGACGGCGACGCCGAAGCCCACGCCGACGTGGACGAACACGGCGACGGACGAGCCGACGGAGGACCCCACCTCGACGCCGCCGGAGGAGCAGACGGGCCCGCCCGCGGAGGCCACGCCGCCTCCGGACGACCCGGCCGGCGACCAGGAGCGCGCCACGATCCCGGGCGGTTAGCCGAGGACGGTCTCCAGGTAGCCGTTGGTGAAGATCCGCTGGGGGTCCAGCCGATCCCTCAGCTCCACAAAATCCCGAAATTTCGGATAAACCGTAGAAAAGTAGGACGCGTCCTGGGTGTGCATCTTCCCCCAATGAGGACGTCCCCCGAGGCGCGTCATGATCTCCTCCACGCCCGCGAAGTAGCCGGGATTGGGCGTGTCCCGGTAGATGTGGCAGGCGACGTACGCCGACGCCCGGCCGTACGCCGTGGACAGCCACGCGGTGCTGGGGGGCGTCACCCGCACCTCGACCGGGAACGTGATCCGCCAGCCCATCCGCTCGACGAGGTCACGGGTCTCGCGCAGCGCCTGCCCGAGGTGCTCCCGGGGAACGGCGTACTCCATCTCCAGGAACCGCACGTCCCGCTGAGCCGTGAAGATCTTGTAAGAGGTGTCCACCGACTCCGAGTCCCCGAGCGCCGCGGCGGTGAGCGCGTTGATCCGCGGGATGAGCGCGGGTACCCGGGCCCCGAGCGCGCAGGCGGCGCCGAAGACGGTGTTCTCCAGGAACACCGCGTCCAGCCAGTGCTTGAACGGGCTCGGCGGCCGGGCCGGCCCGGGGTTGCGGTTGTTGGTCTTGACCAGGCAGGCGTCGGTGTGGGGCACCCAGAAGAAGTCGAGGTGCTCGTTGGCCGAGGTCATGGTGTCCAGTGAGGACAGGATGCCGGTCAGCGACATGCGGCGGCGCCGGTTGTGCAGGAGGAAGGCGGGCTCGACGCGCAGGGTGACCGCGGTCAGGATGCCGAGCGCGCCCAGTCCGACCCGGGCGGCGTCGAAGAGGTCCTCGCCCGGCTTGACGGTGGTGACCGAGCCGTCGGCCAGCACCAGTTCGAACTCGGTGACCTGGTCGGCCAGGCCGCCGCTGTCGCGGCCGGTGCCGTGGGTGCCGGTCTGGATGGCTCCGGCGACGGTCTGCTCGGTGATGTCGCCCATGTTGGCCAGGGCGAGGCCGCGCTGGTCGAGCATCTCGTTGAGGTGCTTGAGCCGGGTTCCCGCCAGGACGGTCACCCGGTCGGGGTCCCAGGTCCTGATGCCGGACAGGCCGGTGGGGCGCAGCATGATGCCGTCGGTGAGGGCCACCCCGGTGAAGGAGTGGCCCGTTCCGACCATGCGGACGTGCCGTCCGGTGCGGGCGGCGTCGTGCACGGCGCGCACCACGTCCTCGACGGAGGAGGGGGTGCGCACCTCGGCGGGGGTGCTCGTCTGGTTTCCGGCCCAGTTGGTGAAGACCATGTCGCCCCCCGCTAGAGGATCGTTCCGTTAAACGTGAACGATACTCACTTTTCCCAGCCCTCCGGAAGGGGGTAGACGTCGCCGGGCTGCAGGTTCTGACTCTTCAGGAGCGTCGAGACGGTCACCAGCGTGTAGCCGCGGCTCTGGAGCAACTGGACGAGCGAGGGCATCACGTCGACCGTCTGCTTGACCCAGTCGTGCATCAGGATGATGCCGTCGCGCTGGGCGACCGCCAGGGTCTGCTTCTTGATCTCCGCCTCGTTCTTGGTGGCCCAGTCGCGCGAGCCGGCCGTCCACAGCACGATCGGCATCTCGAACTCGGCCGCGATGTCGGAGACCTGGATGTCGGCCATGCCGTACGGCGGGCGGAGGAGCTTGGGCGTGACCCCGGCCGACTTGTAGATGATGTCCTGGGTCTTCTTGATCTCGTTCCGGATGGCCCCCGGTTCGAGGTCGATGAAGTTCGGGTGCTTGTAGCTGTGGTTGCCGATCTCGTGGCCCTCCTTGGCCATGCGCTTGGCGAAGGAGGGGCGCTGCTTGACGTACTGGCCCTCGAGGAAGAACGTCGCCTTCGCGTTGTGCTTCTTCAGCGTGTCGAGGAGTTTGTCAGCGTACTTGCCGGGCCCGTCGTCGAAGGTCAGCGCGAGGCACTTGACCTGCGTGCAGTCCACCTCGGGGGCGGCGGACGCGGGCGCTGGGGCCAGAGGGATGGTTACTGCCGCGATAGCTAGAAGTGAAAGGATTTGTCGGGACATTATGGAGCTTTCATGAGTTATGGGTGTTGCTTGAGGGATCTCCCGACCGTAGCGGATCAGCTCTTCGCGGGTGAAGGAGCTTCGGGAATCCTCAGCAAACCCGAACCTGCGACCCCGACGACGGCCGCCAGCAGCGCGCACGCCAGCGAGAAGCCATAGGCGTTGGAGGCGCCGAACGACTCGGTGAGCCGCCCGCCCGCCCACGCGCCGAGCGCCACGCCGAACCCGATCGAGGTCGAGATCCAGGCCATGCCCTCGGTCAGCAGCGAGGCCGGCACCAGCCGCTCGGTCAGCGAGAAGCCGGTGATGAGCGTCGGCGAGATGGCCAGGCCGGCGATGAACAACGCGATCGCCATGACCCGCGCGTCGCCCACGAACATGATCGGCAGCAGCCCCACCACGAACACCCCGAGCGCCCGCACGAAGCGCCCGCGCAGCGAGATCCGCCAGTGCCGCGAGCCGAACCACAGTCCCGACACCATCGAGCCGCCCGCGAACGCGGCCAGCAGGAACCCCGAGGCGCTCTTCACCCCGTGCTCCTCGGCGAAGGCCACGGTGATCAGGTCCACCGAGCCGAACACCGCGCCCAGCGCCAGATAGACGGCCGACAACAACGCCACGCCCGGGATGAGGATCGGCGTGCCGCCGCCGGAGCGCACCGGCACCACCGGCGGCTGGGTGCGCCGCTGCGCGGCCAGCGCCAGCGAGCCGGCCAGCATCGCCGCCAGCGCCACCACCAGGCCCGCATACGGGTTCACGTAGGTGGCCAGCAGGGTCACCGCGGCCGGTCCTGTCACGAAGATGACCTCGTCGGCCACGGACTCGAAGGCGAAGGCGGTGTGCAGCCCGGCCGAGCCGCCCAGCCGCATGGACCATCGGGCACGCACCATCGAGCCCAGCGACAGCGAGGTGGCGCCCACGAGCAGCCCGGAGGCGTACAACGCCCACTCCGGCAGCTCGAGCCCGGCGCTCAGCAGGAGGGCGGTCAGCGCCAGCGCGTTGACGACCGCGAAGGGGACGATCACCCGGCTCTGGCCGAAACGGTCGGCGAGCCGGCCCGAAAGGGGGGCGGCGATCGCGTAGGCGAGGCTCACGACGGCGGCGACGGCACCGGCCGTGGCGTAGGAGCCGGTCAGCGCCGAGATCAGCAGGACGATCCCGATTCCCAGCATCGACGTGGGAAAACGACCCACGAAGCCGGCCAGGACGAAACCTTTCACGCCGGGCTCGCTGAACAACTCCCGATACGGCCCGACCACAAGATCCCCCATTCGCCGCATGTAACCCTTATGTAGAGCTAACGGAACCGCAACTGATTTTGGGTAACGTGTCCCGGGTGTCCGCTCTTCCCTCGATCCGCTCCGCGGTGCTGCTCGTGGCCGCAGTCGCCGTCGTCACCGTGGCGAGCGGGGTCGTGGTGATGCTCGTCCAGGACGCCGACCCCTTCGCCGGTACGGCACAGCCCGCCCAGACCCGTCGCGCCCCGGAGGCGCAGGTCCGCCCGGAGCCCCTGGAGAGCATGGTCCCCGAGCAGGTGAAGGACTTCGGCAGGGGCGGCCCGGGCGTCACCCCCACCCCGCCCAGGATCCTGGCCATCGCCCGCGCCACGGTGCCCACCGAGGCCCGGCACGCGCTGGCCCGGCTCAAGCACGTGCAGAAGGTGACGGTCGTGGACGCCGGCGCCATCAAGATCGCCGGAACCGGGCTCAACCTGCTCGCGGTCAACCCCGTCGACTTCCGCTCCTGGACCCCGAAGGCGGTCGCCGACGAGCCCGCCGTCTGGAGCGCGCTGACCCGCGGCGAACTGGTCGCCGAGGCCGCCTCCGCCCGCCGCCTCGGCATGGTGCTCGGCGCCGGCTACCAGGTGGACGGCGGGCCCGAACTGCGCCTGGCCGCCTCCGCCGGGCTCGGGCTGAAGGGCATCGACGGCATCGTCAGCGCCGAGACCGGCCGGCTGCTCGGCGCCGCGCAGGGCGTCGCGGTGCTGCTTCACGGTAAGGAAGGCAAGGTGGGCGCCGGCGGCGTGGCCAAGCTCCTCGGCTCAGGCACCCAGGTCGTCGCCCTGCGCGGCAGCCGTACCGCCGCGCCCGTCCAGCAGCAGCCGCCTCAGCAGCAGGAGCAGAAGGTGGCCACGGTCGGGCGCCCCGGCAGCTACCTGGAGCTGTACAAGCAGTCGGCCACCCGCTGCCCGGGCCTGTCGTGGACGGTGCTGGCCGCGATCGGCCAGGTGGAGAGCGGGCACGGGCGCAACAACGGGCCGTCCAGCGCGGGCGCGCTCGGGCCGATGCAGTTCATGCCCGCCACCTGGAAGGCCTACGGCGTGGACGGGGACGGCGACGGCAAGAAGGACATCTGGAGCCCCTACGACGCGGTGCCCGGAGCGGCCAACTACCTGTGCGCCAACGGCGCCGGCAAGGGCGGTGAGAAACTGCGCAAGGCCATCTGGTTCTACAACCACTCCTGGTCCTACGTGAACAAGGTCATGGGCTACGCCGAGGCGTACGCCCGTGCCTACACCTGAGGACAGGTCTCCAGGGAGCACGGCACCGGCTCCGGGCCCGCCATCAGGTCGGCGACCACGCGCACGAACGCCGGGTGCGTGCCCACGGTGCCCGCCCGCGCCATCGGCAGCCCGAGTTCCCCGGCCACCTGCACAGCCTCGGTGTCGAGGTCGTAGACGACTTCCATGTGGTCGGAGACGAACCCGATCGGCGCCAGCACGACGCTGCCCGCCTTCACCTCGCGCAGGTGGTCCAGGACGTCCGGCTCCAGCCACGGCACCTGCGGCGGGCCGCTGCGCGACTGCCACACGAGATCCCAGTCGCCGGTACGGCCCAGCGCCGCGTCGACCAGCTCGGCGCTGCGGCGCAGCTCGCTCTCGTAGGCGCTCCTGGCGTGGGCCAGCGGGATGCTGTGCGCGGTGAAGATCAGGCGGGCGTCGTCGCGGCCGAGCCCGGCCAGCGCCTCGCGCACCCGGTCGGCCATGGCCGTGACGAAGCCCGGGTGGTCGCCGTAGTGGGGGAGCTTCACCAGCTCGGGGCCGTCGGGCAGGGAGATGCGCGCGATGTCCTCGTAGTACTGGCGGCAGCTCGAATACCCGGCGAAGGCGGAGGTGGCGAAGACCGCCGCCCGGCGGACGCCGTCCTCCTTCATCTGCCGCACCGTGTCCTCGCCGAAGGGCGCCCAGTTGCGGTTGCCCCAGTACACCGGCACGTCCAGGGTGGGCCGCACGGCCTCGATCAGGTCGCGGTTCTGCCGGTTGATCGGGCTGACCCCGCCGAAGTGGTGGTAGTGCTCGGCTACCTCCTCCAGCCGGGCGCGGGGCACGTTACGGCCGCGCACGACGTTCTCGAGGAAGGGCATGACGTCCTCGGGACCTTCCGGGCCGCCGAAGGACAGGATCAGCAGTGCGTCGTAGTTTCCCACGTGGTCAAGCCTAGGGGGCCCTGAGGTAGGTTCGATCAGGTGAGCGCATTCAACGACATTCGTGACTATGTGGCCATCCCGCGGGTTCTCTCGCTCAAACTCTCACCCGACGGCTCGCGGCTGGTCTCCGTGGTCCAGTCGCTGAACCCCGACGGCAAATCCTTCGGCACCGCGCTCTGGGCGATCCCCGTGGACGGCGAGCCGTACCGCCTGACCCGATCGGCCAAGGGGGAGAGCTCGGCCGACTTCACCGCCGCCGGCGACGTGCTGTTCACCTCCGCCAGGCCCGACCCGACCGTCAAGGACGGAGAGGACGAGACGTCCGCGCTCTGGCTGCTGCCCCGCGCCGGCGGTGAGGCCCGCCAGATCGCCACCCGCCCCGGCGGCATCGGCGCCTTCAAGACCGCCGGCGACGTGGTCGTCTTCTCCGCCGACGTGCTCAGCGGCGAGGAGTCCACCGAGGAGGAGCGGCGCAAGGCCCGCAAGGACGCCGGCGTCAGCGCGGTCCTCCACGAGGGCTACCCGGTGCGCTACTGGGACCACGACCTCGGCCCCGGCCACCCGCGCCTGTTCGCCGGGCGGCTGAGCGGCGACCGCCTGGCCGAGATGCGCGACCTGACCCCGGACGCCGGGCGGGCCCTGGTCAACGCCTCCTTCGACCTCACCCCCGACGGCTCGGCCGTGGTCAGCAGCTGGACCACGTACCTGCCGGGCGGGGAGCAGCGCATCGACCTGGTCGCCATCGACGTGGCCACCGGCGAACGGCGCACGGTCGTCAGCGAGCAGGGCTTCGACTTCACCGGCCCGCTGGCCGTCTCGCCCGACGGGACCAAGATCGCCGCCGCCCGTGACCGGGAGACCTCGGTCGAGGTCTCGGCCCGTACCGACCTGTGGATCGGCGACCTGGCCACCGGCGAGGGCGCCGTGCACGCCCCCGACCTGTTCCCCGCGGACGTGGCCTGGGCGCCCGACTCCACCGCCGTCTACATCGCCGCCGACCACCAGGGCCGCCGCCCCGTCTTCCGCGTCCCGGTCGGAGCCGAGGCCGATGAGGTGGTACGCCTGACCAGGGACGACGACGCCTACCTCGCGCTCAACGTCACCGCCGACGGCGCCTCGCTCTACGCGCTGCACAGCTCCGTCGCCTTCCCCGCCGGGCCCGCCCGCATCGACGCCGCCGGCGGCCAGGTCGCCGACCTGCCCTCGCCCGCCGCGCGGCCGGGGACGCGGGGCACGCTCACCGAGATCTCCGCCACCACCGACGACGGCGCCACCGTGCGCGGCTGGCTGGTGCTGCCGGAGGGCGCCTCCGCCGACGACCCCGCCCCGTTCCTGCTGTGGATCCACGGCGGCCCGGTCGCCTCCTGGAACGACTGGCAGTGGCGCTGGAACCCGTGGATCATGGCCGAGCACGGCTACGCCGTCCTGCTGCCCGACCCGTGCATGTCCACCGGGTACGGCCAGCACATGATCGACCGCGGCTGGGGCGACTGGGGCCCGCGCACGCTGGCCGACCTCGACGCGATCGTGGACGTCGCCCTGGCCAGGCCCGACGTCGACGACGAGCGCGTCGCCGCTATGGGCGGCTCCTTCGGCGGCTACATGGCCAACTGGGTCGCCGGCCACAGCGACCGCTACAAGGCGATCGTCACCCACGCCTCCCTGTGGCACCTCGACCAGTTCGCCGGCACCACCGACGCGGCCATGTACTGGCAGCGCGAGTTCGGCGCCCCCGGCAGCGAGCGCTACGCCACGCTCTCCCCGCACCTCGCCCTCGACGACATCCGCACCCCGATGCTCGTCATCCACGGCGACAAGGACTACCGGGTCCCGATCGGCGAGGCCCTGCGCCTGTGGTGGGACCTGCAGCGCAAGAACGTCGAGTCGAAGTTCCTGTACTTCCCCGACGAGAACCACTGGATCCTCAAGCCCGGCAACGCCGTCGCCTGGTACGAGACCGTCCTGGCCTTCCTGGGCCAGCACGTGCTCGGCCAGGAGTGGAAGCGCCCGGACTCGGTGGCATGAGCGAACTGCGGAAACTGGCCGAGGACGTCGCCCGCGAGGCCGGCGCCATGCTGCTGGCCGAGCGGCCCTCGATGTCGGCGTCCGTGGAGACCAAGTCCAGCCCCACCGACGTCGTCACCGCGCTGGACAAAGCCTCCGAGGAACTCATCAGAGCCCGCATCCTGGCCGCCCGCCCCGACGACATGATCCTCGGCGAGGAGGGCGGCGACACCCCGGGCACCAGCGGCGTGCGCTGGGTCGTGGACCCCATCGACGGCACCGTCAACTTCCTGTACGGCCTGGCCGACTGGGCCGTGTCCATCGCGGTCGAGGTCGACGGGCAGATCGTGGCCGGCGTCGTCAACGTGGTGCCTCGGGAGGAGCTGTTCACCGCCGCGCTCGGCGAGGGCGCCTGGCTGAACGGCTCGCGGCTGCGCTGCAACCGGGACGTGCCGCTGGAGCAGGCGCTGGTCGCCACCGGGTTCGGCTACTCGCACGCGCGGCGGGCCGTACAAGGCGAGGTGGTGGCGGCGGTGCTGCCCCGGGTGCGCGACATCCGGCGGGGCGGCTCGTGCGCGACCGACCTGTGCTCGGTGGCCGCCGGGCGGGTGGACGCCTACTACGAGCGCGGCATCAACTACTGGGACTACGCGGCGGCCGGACTCGTCGCCGCCGAGTCGGGAGCCAGGATCGGCGGCCTGCACGGCAAGGGGCCGAACACGGAGCTGACGCTCTGCGCGGCGCCCGGCCTGTTCGAGGAACTGCACGACCTGCTCGAGCCCCTCGATCCGGAGCGCGACTCCTGACCCGAGAAAGAACGGCCGGCGCCCCCTTCCGAGCGCCGGCCGTTCTCATGCGTGCAGATGGTCAGCGAGGCAACGGCACCCCGTGGTCGTCCGCCAGACGGCGCAGGTCCTCGATCTCGGCGTTGAGGGTGTCGGCGAGGTAGTCGTCGCCGGCGCACTTGGCCTCCTTCAGACCGCGGTAGGCCTGGTCGAGGCGGCGTTCGATCGTAGTGGTGAACTCGCCCATCTCACCTTCTCTCTCACTGATGTTCGGGTCAGGGGTTCTTTGAGCGCGTGACATCCCGCGAGCACACGTCAGCGGGTGTCCCGACGGTGTACCCCGCACCTTCCGCCCCCGAAACATGGATTTGGCCGTAGCTTGCGGGGCCGGGTACCCGCACATGCCTTACCGTGCGCTTATCGTCGTGTGCGGAGAATGTGGACTCAGGATCAGAGAGAGGTGTGCACACCGTGCGAGTGCTGGTGGTCGAGGATGAGCGGGTGCTCGCCGACGCGATCGCGACCGGGCTGCGCCGCGAGGCGATGGCCGTGGACGTGGCCTACGACGGAGGCGGCGCCCTGGAGCGCACCTCCTACATCGACTACGACGTGATCGTGCTCGACCGCGACCTGCCGGTCGTCCACGGTGACGAGGTCTGCCGGCGTCTGGTGGAGCAGCGCACCGCCTCGCGCATCCTCATGCTGACCGCCTCGGGGGAGGTGGACGACAAGGTAGAGGGTCTCGGCCTGGGCGCCGACGACTACCTGGCCAAGCCGTTCGTCTTCGTCGAACTGGTGGCGCGCGTGCGCGCCCTGGGCCGCCGCTCGGCCCCCGCACTGCCGCCGATCCTGGAGCGTTCTGGCATCCGCCTGGACCCGGGCAAGCGGCTGGTGGAGCGCGACGGCAAGGAGGTCGTGCTCACCAAGAAGGAGTTCGCCGTCCTGGAGGAGCTGATGCGCGCCGAGGGCGCCGTCGTCTCCCAGGAGGACCTCCTGGACAAGGCGTGGGACGAGAACATCGACCCCTTCACCAACGTCGTGCGGGTGACCATGATGACCCTGCGGAAGAAGCTGGGAGAGCCGCAGGTGATCGAGACCGTACCCGGAGTGGGATACAAGCTGTGAGCGAACCGGTACCGACCCACCCGATGATCAGCCCTCACTCCGACCGGGCTGCGGGCAAGCAGGCGCCACCGCCGAGCGGGCCGCCTGTGTGGGACGGGCCGCCGCCTCCTGCGGACAGCAGGCGGGAGACTTCTCCCATGGGAAGGATCCTGGAGCTGCCCGGCAAGGTGAGCGTGCGCTGGCGACTCACGATTTCCTACGGCGCCATGGTTTTCACGAGCGCGGCCATCCTGCTGGTGCTGCTCTACATCATCGTCGGCAACTCGATCGACGGGGCGTGGATCCCCTTGGACACCAGCCGGGTCGACCCTTACGACGCGGCCATCATCGAGGCCAAATGGCAGGCCGCGCGAGAGCTCACCGTGTCGAGTGCCCGCGAGGCCCTGCTGCAGAGCTCCATCATGTCGCTCGTGGGCGTGGGCATCTTCTCCCTGATCATCGGTTACTTCGTGGCCGACCGGGCGCTGCGCCCCGTCGCCAAGATGACCGCCACGGCGCGCAAGCTGTCCGAGAGCACGCTCGCCCACCAGCGCATCGACCTTCAGGGCCCCAACGACGAGCTGAAGGAGCTGGCCGACACCTTCGACGACATGCTGACCAGGCTCAACGTGGCCTTCGACACCCAGCGGCGCTTCGTGGCCAACGCCTCGCACGAGCTGCGCACGCCGCTGACCATCAACAGGACGGTCCTGGAGATCGCCCTGGGCGACCCGGTCGCTTCGGAGGATCTGAAGACGCTGGGCCGTACCCTCCTCGAAGTCAACGCGCGCAACGAGAAACTCATCGAGGGCCTGCTGCTGCTCGCCAGGAGCGAACGCGAACTGGCGGTGCGCAAGCCGATCGACATCAGGGACGTCGCCCAGACCGCTGTGGAACAGGTGACGCCTTTCGCCGATGAACACGGTGTGACCATCACCACCGAGCTCAAATCCGCCGGCACCGTGGGTGATCCCGTGTTGCTGGAGCGGTGTGTGAGCAACCTCCTCGAGAACGCGGTCAAGTACAACCTTCCCGATAACGGAAAAGTCTGGATCCGGACGGGAATGGTAGACGGGGCCTTGGTTGTTCAGGTGGCCAACACCGGGCAACATGTCCCGGCGTACGAGGTGAACAGCCTGTTCGAACCGTTCAGGAGGCTCCATGCGGACCGTGTGGAATCGGCGAAGGGGGCGGGACTCGGGCTGTCCATCGTCCGTGCCGTGGTTCAGGCGCATGGCGGAAACGTCGCCGCCGTTCCACGGGACGGTGGGGGACTTGTCGTGACCATTCGGCTTCCTGGTCGTTGATCCGGCGTGTTGATCTACCGGCGGCGTCTCGTTCACGCCCCACATGTGGTTGGATGTGCCGTCGAACACGGTGGTGCAAGTCGCCAGGGCTGTGGGTTTCGCCATATTTGGCTAACCATTGCCCTTGGCAACAGGCCATGACGTGTTGGGAGGTTCGTCGACCACTTCCCGCGGGTATCCGTTGCAAAATTCCCCGCGCGGAACGGGCACAAGACGAACGTCCCGGACGTTGGAAGACGCGCGACAAGCACGAAGACATATAGATGAGGGGGATGGAGTAAGCACAATGGCTACCGACTACGACAGCCCGCGCAAGACCGACGACGACCTGGGGGAGGACAGCCTCCAGGAACTCCAGGCGCGGCGCACGGACAAGTCGTCCGGCAGCATCGACATCGACGAGACCGACCTCGCCGAGTCGCTCGAACTGCCCGGTGCCGACCTGTCCAACGAGGAGCTCTCGCTGCGCGTGATCCCGCGGCAGGCCGACGAGTTCACGTGTTCACGCTGCTTCCTGGTGCACCACCGTAGCCAGCTGGCCTCCGAGCGGAACGGCCAGCAGGTCTGCCGGGAGTGCGCCGCCTAGTAGGGAGGCACCGTGGCTGCACCTGATAAGGAGAACGCCGAACCCGACAGGGAAGTCGGCGAGATCGTGGGCAAGCTCACCGCACCCGGTGAGCTCGAGCCGGCCGAGCGGCGCAAGCTGCTCGGCCGACTAGCCCAGTCTCTCGCGGCCGGCGCGAGGAAGGCCCGCAAGAGCGGCGGGAGCCGGGGTCGCTGGCTCGCCGACGTGTTCCTCAACATCGCGCCCCGCATCCCCATCAGGGACCTGCAGACTCTGTCCGAGCACCACCACGGCCTCACCGGCGAGCAACTCGCCGACGACCTCGTCCGGACGGCGCAGAAGGCCACCATGACCGTCGGCGCCATCGGCGGGGCACTGGCCGCCGCCGAGTTCGCCGCCCCACCCCTCCTTCTTTCCGCGCCGGCCCAGCTCGTCGCCGAGACGATCGTCGTGGCCGCCATCGAGGTCAAGCTCCTGGCCGAGCTGCACGAGGTCTACGGCGTCCGCGTCGAGGGCACCGGAACCCAGCGTGCCGTCGCCTTCACCACGGCGTGGGCCAGACAGCGTGGCATCGACCCCCTCGCGCCCGCGACCGTCACGCTCGCGCTCGGCGCCGCCACGAAGACCGCGCTGCGCAACCGCCTGCTCAAGGTCCTCGGCCGCCACCTGACCACCCTCGGCCCCTTCCTCACCGGCGCCGTCGCCGGAGGCGCGCTCAACCGCGCGGCCACCAAGAGGCTGGGCGAGGCCATCAGGAACGACCTGCGCGTCAAAGGCCCCCTGCCCGCGTCGGAGACCGACGCGCTGGACCCCGATCCCGGCCAACCCGGCCTTCCGGGTCCCTCGGGTCCTCCTGGTCCGAAATCCCTCGACCCCTGAGGCTCAGACGCGCAGACCGTCGAAGGTCATCTTCAGCAGCGCGTCGGCCAGGTCGTCCGCCGAGCCGCGGGCCGGCTGATACCACTCGGTGATCGAGTTCACGGTGCCGAACAACAGCCGCGTCACCAGCGCCGGATCCAGGTCGGGCCGGATCTCGCCGTCCGCGGCCGCCTCCTTCACCAGGTGGGCGATGAACCGGTCGAACTCGCGCCGCCGGTCCAGCGCCTGCTGCTCGGTCGGGCTGTTGCCGCGCACGCGCAGCAGCAAGGTCACGTACGGCAGGCGGTCGATCAGGATGCGGACGCTCTGCCGTACCACCCAGGCGAGGCGTTCGATCGCCGGGCCGGTGGTGGCGCAGGGGTCGGCCACCACCTCGAACAGCCCGTCGAGCGCCCGGTCCAGCGCCCGCGCGAGCAGTTGCTCCTTGCCCGGCACGTGGTAGTAGATCGCCGACTTGGTAACGCCGAGGGCGCGGGCGAGGTCTTCCATGCTGGTCCCGTCATAGCCGCGCTCGTTGAACACGCCCACGGCGATGGACAGCACGGACTCGGGGTCGTGCCCGCGCTTCCGCTGACGGGATGTTGTCGCCATATGACTCATTATTCCCGTCTGTCGATGACCCGCTTGAGCTTGCCCACCGAGCGCTCCAGCGTCTCCGGGTCCACGACCTCCACCTCGACGCTCACGCCGACGGTGTCCTTGACCGTCCGGGCCAGGGCGGCCGCGGCCGCGTCGCGGTCCTCGGCGCCGGGGCGGGCCTCGACCCGGACGGTCATCACGTCCAGCCGCTCCGGCCGGGTCAGGTGGAGCTGGAAGTGCGGGGACAGGCCGGGGGTGCGCAGCACGATCTCCTCGATCTGCGTCGGGAAGACGTTCACGCCGCGCAGGATGATCATGTCGTCGGTGCGCCCGGTCACCTTCTCCATCCGCCGGAACGCCGGGCGCGCGGTGCCCGGCAGCAGCCGGGTCAGGTCGCGGGTGCGGTAGCGGATGATCGGCAGCGCCTCCTTGGTCAGCGAGGTGAAGACCAGCTCGCCCGACTCGGCCGGCGCGCCCGTGAACGGGTCGACGGTCTCGGGGTAGAAGTGGTCCTCCCAGACGTGCAGGCCGTCCTTGGTCTCCACGCACTCCTGGGCGACGCCGGGGCCCATCACCTCCGACAGGCCGTAGATGTCGACGGCGTGCAGGTCGAAGCGCTCCTCGATCTCGCGGCGCATCTCCTCGGTCCACGGCTCGGCGCCGAAGATGCCCACCTCGAGCGAGCTGGCGCGCGGGTCGAGCCCCTGCGCCTCGAACTCGTCGAGAAGGGCCAGCATGTACGACGGGGTCACCATGATGACCGCGGGCCGGAAGTCGGTGATGAGCTGGATCTGCCGGGGCGTCATGCCGCCGGAGACCGGCACCACCGTGCAGCCGAGCCGCTCGGCGCCGTAGTGGGCGCCCAGGCCGCCGGTGAACAGGCCGTAGCCGTAGGCCACGTGCACGATCTGACCGGGACGCCCGCCGGCGGCGCGGATCGAACGGGCCATGACGTCCGACCAGATCTCGATGTCGCGCCGGGTGTAGCCGACGACGGTGGGCTTGCCGGTGGTGCCGCTGGAGGCGTGGACGCGGGCGACCTCCTCGCGGGGCACGGCGAACATGCCGAAGGGGTAGTTGTCGCGCAGGTCCTGCTTGGTGGTGAAGGGGAAGCGGGGGAGGTCGTCCAGTTCCTTGCAGTCGTTCGGGTGAATCCCGATTGCGTCGAACTTAGCGCGATAAAACGGCACGTTCTGGTAGGCGTGGTGGAGCGTCCACTGCAGCCGCTCCAACTGGAGCGCGGCCAGCTCGTCGCGCGAGACGCGCTCGACCGGATCGAGCGTCTGCGGCGCCGGAGGTTCACCGTGTCTCATGGGGATCCCGTCCCATTCTTGAGTTCTCTGCTCCGGCCGCGGAACTCCGCGACCACCCGGCCGTCGGCGGCCCTCACGGTGATGTCGTAGATACCGCTGCGGCCGTAACGGGTGCGTTCCCCCGCCTCGGCGGTCAGCACGTCGCCGGCGCGGGCCGGGGCCACGAAGGTGATCTCGGCGCCGGCCGCCACCGTCACCGGGCCGTAGGTGTTGCACGCGCAGGCGAAGGCGGTGTCGGCCAGCAGGAAGACGTACCCGCCGTGACACAGGCCGTGCCCGTTGACCATCTGCCCGGTCACCGCCATCCGGCAGACGGCCCGCCCTTCGGCCAGGTCGAGCAGCTCGATGCCGAGCGCGGTGGAGGCGGTGTCGGAGGCGAGCATGCGACGCGCGCTTTCCAACGGAAGTCTCCCTTGTCAACTGACCGAATGTTCGGTAAACACTTCACCGTCCGGCGGATCCCTGTCAAGAGAGGGACATCATGTTCGAGCAGAACCGCGAGACCCTGGACCAGGCGCTCTCCGCGATCTCGGAGCGCGGCTACTGGAGCGCCTACCCCGAGTCGCCGAGCCCCCGCGTCTACGGAGAGGGCGCCGCCGAGCGGGGCAAGGAAGCCTTCGAGGCATATCTCGGTCAACCTTTCCCCACCGACCAGCCGTCATCCGGTGACCGGGTCGGCGCGGAACGCTCGCCGTACGGCATCGACCTGGGCGTCACCTACCCGCGGCCGGACGTCGCCACACTGGTCGCCGCCGCGAAGGCGGCACTGCCCGCCTGGCGCGACGCCGGGCCCGCCGCGCGCGCCCTGGCCTGCGTGGAAATCGTCAACCGGATCAACAAGCGCTCCTTCGAGATCGCCAACGCCGTCCAGCACACGAGCGGGCAGGCGTTCGTCATGGCCTTCCAGGCCGGCGGCCCGCACGCCCAGGACCGCGCGCTCGAGGCCATCGCGTACGGCTACGCCGCCATGAACGTCTCCGGGCAGGCGGCGCGCTGGGAGAAGCCGGCCAAGGGCGACCCGCTGGTCATGGAGAAGACGTTCACCGTGGTGCCCCGCGGCGTCGGCCTGGTGATCGGCTGCAACACCTTCCCCACCTGGAACTCCTACCCGGGGCTGTTCGCCTCGCTGGTCACCGGCAACCCGGTCATCGTCAAGCCGCACGAGCGGGCCGTCCTGCCGCTGGCCATCACGGTCCAGATCGCCCGCGAGGTGCTGGCCGAGGCCGGGTACGACGCCAACCTGGTGCAGCTCGCCGTGGAGGAGGGCAGGGGCCTGGCCACCGAGCTGGCCACGCATCCGGACGTGCGCATCGTCGACTTCACCGGCTCCACCGCCTACGGCGACTGGCTGGAGGCCAACGCCCGCCAGGCGCTCGTCCACACCGAGAAGGCCGGGCTCAACACCGTCGTCATCGACTCCACGGACTCCTACAAGGGCATGCTCGGCAACCTCGCCTTCTCCCTGGCCCTCTACAGCGGCCAGATGTGCACCGCGCCGCAGAACATCCTCGTCCCGGCCGGCGGCATCGACACCGACGAGGGGCACAAGAGCGTCGACGAGGTGGCCGCCGGGCTCGCCGGGGCCGTCGGCAGGCTGCTCGGCGACGAGTCCCGGGCGGTCGAACTGACCGGGGCGCTGGCCAACCCCGACGTGCTGGCCCGCGTGGAGGCCGCGCCCGGGCTGGGCGAGGTCGTGCTGGAGTCCCGGGCGATCAAGCACCCCTCCTTCCCCGAGGCGACCGTGCGCACTCCCGTCATCGTCCGGGTGGACCCCGCCCGCGCCGACGTCTACACCAAGGAGCACTTCGGCCCGATCTCCCTGATCATCCCCGTGGAGTCCACCGAGGCCGCGCTCGACCTGCTGCGCGAGACCGTCTCGGCCCACGGCGCGCTGACCGCCTCCGTCTACTCCACGTCGGAGGACGTGCTGGCGCGGGCCGGGAAGGCGGCTCTGGACGCGGGGGTGAACCTGTCGTGCAACCTCACCGGCGGCGTGTTCGTCAACCAGTCGGCCGCCTTCAGCGACTTCCACGGCTCAGGCGCCAACCCGGCCGCCACCGCCTCCCTGACCGACCCCGGCTACGTGGCCGGGCGCTTCCACGTCGTCCAGTCCCGCAGGCACGCCTGACCTTCCGCCTGGCGGAATGCCGGTGATGACCGTTTTGGGGGCTTGAAGGTAGAGGTGTCGGCGGCGAAAGGAGAAAGATGAACGAGGTCTTCCTGGTCGGCGGGGCACGCACGCCCATGGGCCGCTACGGCGGCGTTCTCGCGGGCGTGCGCCCCGACGACCTGGCCGCCCTGGTCGTCGCCGAGGCGGTACGGCGCGGCGGCCTCGACCCCGCGGCCGTGGACGAGGTCATCCTGGGCGCCGCCAACCAGGCGGGCGAGGACAACCGGAACGTGGCCAGGATGGCCGTCCTGCTGTCCGGGCTGCCCTCCACCGTGCCCGGGTACACCGTCAACCGGCTGTGCGCCTCCGGGCTGACGGCCGTGATCTCGGCGGCGCAAGCCGTACGGGCCGGGGAGGCCGACCTGGTGGTGGCCGGTGGGGTCGAGTCGATGACGCGGGCCCCGTGGGTGATGGCCAAGCCCGGCACCCCGTGGGCCAAGCCCGGTGAGGTGGCCGACACCTCGCTGGGCTGGCGGCTGGTCAACCCGCGTTTCTCCCGGCCGGCGACCCTGTCGATGGGGCAGACGGCCGAGGAGGTGGCGGCGCTGGACGGGATCACCCGGGAGGAGTCGGACGCCTGGGCCCTGCGCTCGCACGAACGGGCGGTGGCGGCCACCAAGGACGGCCGCTTCGCCCCGGAAATCGTCGGAGTCCCGGTAAGCGGCAAACGCAAACCCACCGGAAACCCCGCCCCCGCCACCCCCACCGGCCTTTCCACGACCGGGGATCGGGCCTCCGCAACCGGCTCGGGTACCTCCGCAACCGAGTCCGGCACCTCTGCAACCGGCTCCGGGACCTCCGTAACCGGCTCCGGTACGCCCGTAACCGGCTCCGGGGCCCCCTTTGCCGTCTCCCCCGGGGTTTCCCCTGCCTCCCCCGGTGCCGAGGAGGCCGTCGTCCTGGACGAGGGGCCGCGGGCGGACACGACGTTGGAGCGGCTGGGGCGACTTAAGACGATATTTCGGGATCAGGGCATCGTGACCGCCGGGTCCTCGTCGCCCCTGTCCGATGGTGCCGCGGCCGTGGTGGTGGCCAGTGCGGCGGCCGTCGAGAGGTACGGGCTGACGCCGCGGGCCAGGATCGTCACCGGCGCCTCCGCCGGGGTGGAGCCGCACCTCATGGGGCTCGGGCCGGTTCCGGCCACCCAGAAGGCGCTCGCCAGGGCCGGGTGGACGGGGGTGGACACCGTGGAGATCAACGAGGCGTTCGCGCCCCAGGTGCTGGCCTGCGTGCGGCGGCTCGGGCTCGACCCGGAGACGGTCAACGCCGACGGCGGGGCCATCGCCCTGGGGCATCCGCTGGGGTGTTCCGGCGCGCGGCTGGTGGTGACGCTGCTGGGCCGCATGGAGCGCGAGGGCACCGGGCGCGGGCTGGCCGCGTTGTGCGTGGGCGTCGGCCAGGGGGTCGCGATGCTGGTGGAGCGCCTGTGAACACGCTCCTGGTCGAGGAGAAGCCGGACCGGGTCGTGGTGCGCCTGCACCGGCCCGAGGCGCGCAACGCGATCGACGCCGAGATGGTCGGCGACCTGCACGCGGTCTGCGGGCTGCTGGAACGCGACCCCAGGCCGTTGCTGCTGACCGGCGGCGACGGCGTCTTCGCGGCCGGCGCGGACATCGGCGAGCTGCTGCGGCGCGGGCGGGAGCAGGCGCTGCAGGGGATCAACAGCACGGTGTTCGAGCGGATCCGGAGGCTGCCGATGCCGACCGTGGCCGCCGTGGACGGGCACGCGCTCGGCGGCGGCGCCGAGCTGGCCTACGCCTGTGACATCCGGCTGGCCAGCACCCGGGCGCGGTTCGGCAACCCGGAGCCCCACCTGGGGATCATCGCCGGGGCCGGGGCGTGCTGGCGGCTGCGCGAGCTGGTCGGGGAGCCGCTGGCCAAGCTGGTCCTGCTGGCGGGGCACACGATCGAGGCGCCGGAGGCGCTGGCCTCCCGGCTGGTGGCGGCGCTGCACGAGCCGGGGGAACTGGAGGCGGCGGCCCACCGGCTGATCGACCGGATGGCCGCGGTCTCCCCGGTGGCGCTCCGGCTGACGAAGCTCGTGCTGGACGCGCCGCCGTCCGCGCATCCCGTGGCCGATCACCTGGCGCAGGCGGTGCTGTTCGAGGACTCCGACAAAGAAGCCCGGATGCGGAAATTTCTGGATCGTAAGAGGAAGGACACCCCGTGACGCACCCACCCGCGGTCGCGGTCGTCGGCGGCGGCCGCATGGGCTCCGGCATCGCCCAGGTCTTCCTCCTGGCCGGCGCCGAGGTCACCGTACAGGAGCCCGAGGCGCAGGCCGCGCACGCCCGCATCGCCAAGGGGCTGGCCGTCGCCGAGGCCAAGGCGCGCGAGCCCGGCCTGGCCGCGCGGGCGCTGGAGCGGCTGACCATGGCGCCGGTGCCCGCAGGGGTGGACCTGGTCGTGGAGGCCGTGCCCGAGGACCCCAAGCTCAAGGTCGAGGTGCTGGCCGAGGCCGAAGAAAGGGCGGGGGAGCGGGCGGTGATCGCCAGCAACACGAGCTCGTTGTCGATCACCGAGCTCTCGGCGGGGCTGGCCCGGCCGGAGCGCCTGGTCGGGCTGCACTTCTTCAACCCCGTGCCCGTGCAGGAACTGGTCGAGATCGTCGTCACCCCGGCCACGCCGGATGCGGTGCTGGAGACGGCCAAGGGCTGGGTGGAGCTGATCGGCAAGACGGGCGTGGTGGTCAACGACTCGCCCGGGTTCGCCTCCAGCCGCCTGGGGGTGCTGCTCGGGCTGGAGGCCATGCGGATGGTCGAGGAGGGCGTCGCCTCGCCCGAGGACATCGACACCGCCATGGAGCTCGGCTACCGGCACCCGATGGGGCCGATCAAGCTGGGCGACCTCGTGGGCCTCGACGTGCGGCTGGCCATCGCCGAATACCTGCACGGCAAGCTCGGCGACCGGTTCGCGCCGCCCCGGATCCTGCGGGAGAAGGTGGCCGCCGGAGAACTCGGCCGCAAGACGGGGAAAGGGTTCTATACATGGGAGGAGGCACCATGAGCGCGACATTTGACGACATCATCGATGCCGACGAGCGGATCGAGCCCCGCGACGACATGCCCGACGCCTACCGCAGGACGCTGATCCGCCAGATCGCCCAGCACGCGCACTCCGAGATCATCGGCATGCAGCCGGAAGGCAGCTGGATCACCCGGGCGCCCTCCCTCAAGCGCAAGGCGATCCTGCTGGCCAAGGTGCAGGACGAGGCGGGACACGGCCTCTATCTGTACGGCGCCGCCGAAACGCTCGGCGTCAGCCGGGACGAGCTGCTGGACGCGCTGCACGAGGGCCGCCAGCGCTACTCCTCCATCTTCAACTACCCCACGCCCACCTGGGCCGACATGGGCGCGATCGGCTGGCTGGTGGACGGCGCCGCCATCGTCAACCAGGTGCCGCTGTGCCGGTGCTCCTACGGCCCGTACGCGCGGGCGATGGTCCGGATCTGCAAGGAGGAGAGCTTCCACCAGCGCCAGGGCTACGAGCTGCTGTACACGCTGGCCCACGGCACCCCGGCGCAGAAGCGGATGGCGCAGGAGGCGGTGGACCGGTGGTGGTGGCCCTCCCTGATGATGTTCGGCCCGCCCGACGGCGAGTCGACGCACTCGGCGCAGTCGATGGCCTGGAAGATCAAGCGGCACTCCAACGACGAGCTGCGCCAGCGCTTCATCGACATGGCGGTGCCGCAGGCGGAGATCCTCGGCCTCACCCTTCCCGATCCGGATCTGCGCTGGAACCCCGGGCGCGGGCACTACGACCACGGGGAGATCGACTGGAGCGAGTTCAAGCGGGTCCTGGCCGGGGACGGCCCGATGAACGCCCAGCGCATGGCCCATCGGCGCCGGGCCCACGAGGACGGCGCCTGGGTCCGGGAGGCCGCCTCCGCGTACGCCGCCCGTGAGGAGGTGGCGTGATGTTGTGGGAGGTGTTCGTCCGGCCCAGGAGGGGCCTGTCGCACGTGCACGCGGGCAGCCTGCACGCCGAGGACGCCGAGCTGGCGTTGCGGCACGCCAGGGACCTCTACACCCGCAGGCAGGAGGGCGTCAGCATCTGGGTGGTCCCGGCCGCCGAGATCACGGCGTCGTCGCCGGACGAGAAGGACGCGTTCTTCGACCCGGCGGGCGGCAAGCCGTACCGGCATCCGACCTTCTACGAGCTGCCCGAGGGGGTGAAGCACCTGTGAACCCCCTGGAGATCGGCGACGACTGCCTCGTGCTGGCCCAGCGGCTGGCCGAATGGGTGACCAGGGCCCCCACGCTGGAGGAGGACGTCGCCCTGGCCAACCTCTCGCTCGACCTGCTCGGCCAGGCCAGGGCGCTGCTGTCCAGGGCCGGGAACGAGGACGAGCTGGCCTACCTGCGCGAGCCCGGGCAGTTCCGCAACTGCCTGCTGACCGAGCAGCCCAACGGCGACTTCGCCCGCACGATCGTGCGCCACCTGTTCTACGCGGGCTTCCTGTACGAGATGTACCGCGCGCACCCCGAGGACGAGGTGGCCGCCAAGGGCGTGAAGGAGATCGCCTACCACCGTGACTACGCCGCCCTCTGGACCCGGCGCCTGGGCCTGGGCACCGAGGAGAGCCACCGCCGCATGACCGCCGCCCTGGACGCGCTCTGGCCGTTCACCGGCGAGCTGTTCGCCGCCGACCCCGGGCTCAGGGAGCCCTGGTCGGCGTTCGTGGAGACGACGCTGGCCGAGTCCGGCCTCGCCGTACCCCGGGAGGCGCGGCAGCGCGACGGCGGGCGCAGGGGCGAGCACACCCCGCACCTGAGCGAGCTGCTGGCCGAGATGCAGGCGCTGCACCGTGAGCACGCGGGCGCCACGTGGTGAGCCTGGAGGAGGCCAGGGCGCTGGCGGCGGCGGTGCCCGACCCCGAGCTGCCCGTGCTGACGCTGGGCGACCTGGGCATCGTGCGCGAGGTCAGGCGGGACGCCGGCGGCGGCCTCGAAGTGGTGATCACCCCCACGTACTCGGGCTGCCCGGCGATGGACGCCATCCGCGAGGACATCGGGAAGGCGCTGCCCGGCGCCAGGGTCGTCACCGTGCTCGCGCCGCCGTGGAGCACCGACTGGATCACCGATGAAGGCCGCCGCAAGCTCCGCGAGCACGGGCTCTCGCCGCCGCGCCGCACGGACGGCCCGGTCGCCCTCACGCTGGGCGTGCGCTGCCCGCGCTGCGGCTCGCCGCGCACGCGCCTGGTCAGCAGGTACGGCTCGACCGCCTGCAAGGCCATGTACGCCTGCCAGGAGTGCCTGGAGCCCTTCGACCACTTCAAGGAGATCTGACGTGAGCCGTTTCCGGCCGCTGACGGTCGCGGCCGTGGACCGGCTCACCGACGACGCCGTGGCCGTGACGTTCGCGCAGCGCCTGCCGTTCGTGCAGGGCCAGCACCTGACCGTGCGGATCTTCCTCGACGGTCTGGAGGTACGGCGCAGCTACTCGATCTGCTCCCCGGCCGGAGGCCCGCTGCGGATCGGGGTCAAGCGGCTGCCCGGCGGGGTGTTCTCCGAGTGGGCGACCTCCATGCTGAAGCCCGGCGACGTGGTGGAGGCGATGGCGCCCCTGGGCCGCTTCACCACCGCCCTGGACCCGGAGCGCGCCCGCCACCACCTGGCCGTCGCCGCCGGTTCCGGCATCACGCCCGTGCTGTCGCTGCTGGCCACCACGCTGGCGGTCGAGCCGCGCAGCCGCTTCACGCTCGTGTACGGCAATCGCACGGCCAGGGAGGTGATGTTCGCCGAGGAGCTGGCCGACCTCAAGGACTGCTACGGCGAGCGGCTGAACCTCCTGCACGTGCTCAGCCAGGAGCCCCAGGAGGCGCCCATCGCCAGCGGCCGCATCGACGCGGCCAAGCTGCGCACGCTGCTGCCCCTGCTGGGCGAGGCGGACGAGTACTACCTGTGCGGCCCGCTCGGGCTGGTCGAGACGGCCAGGGGGCTGCTGGAGGGGCGGCGGGTCCACTACGAGCTGTTTTACGCCGGTGAGCCGGTCTCGCGGCCGCATGCCGTACCGGATGGGGCGGTTTTCGACTTCACGCTGGACGGCCGCACCACGCGCGTGACGCTGGGCGCGGACGAGAGCCTGCTCGGCGCGGCGCTGCGGGTGCGAGCCGACGCGCCTTACGCGTGCCGGGGCGGCGTCTGCGGCACCTGCCGGGTGCGGGTGAGCCACGGGGAGGTGGTCATGGACCAGAACTACGCCCTGGAACCCGAGGAACTGGCGGCCGGATACCGGCTGGCCTGCCAGAGCCATCCGGTCACCGCGAACGTCACCGCGGACTTCGACGCCTGAGGTGAGCCGCGGGGCGGATCCGTTTTGCCCGCCCCGGTGGGGGACAGGTACCAGGCATGGCCAAGCCGTTCGCCTCCTCCGCCGATCTCGGCGAGAAGCAGCAGACCCTGGAAGTGCTGGCAGAGGGCGTCTACGCGCTCACGGCGGAGGGCGATCCGAACATCGGCGCCGTCGAGGGCGAGGACTTCCTGGTGTGCTTCGAGGCGCTGGCCACCCCGGTGGCCGCCCGCGAGTGGCTGGCCAGGCTGCGCGAGCACACCGCCAAGCCCGTGCGCTACCTGGTGCTCTCGCACTACCACGCGGTGCGGGTGCTGGGCGCCTCCGCCTTCGGCGCCGAGGTGATCGTGGCGCACGAGAAGACCCGCGAGCTCATCGCCGAGCGGGGCGAGCAGGACTGGGCCAGCGAGTACGGCAGGATGCCCCGGCTGTTCAAGGAGCCCGGCTCGATCCCGGGTCTGACCTGGCCGACGGCCACCTTCAGCGAGCGCTTCACCATCGACCTCGGCGGCGGCCGCGGCGATCTGGTGCTGGAGTACTGCGGGCGCGGCCACACCGAGGGCGACCTGGTCGCCTGGCTGCCCCAGCAGAAGATCATGTTCGCCGGTGACCTCGTCGAGTCGCAGGCCGCCCTGTACACCGGCGACGCCTTCCACCGCGACTGGTCCACCGGCACGCTCGACCGGGTCGCCGCCTTCGGCGCCGAGACGCTGGTGGGCGGCAGGGGCGCGGTGGCCAGGGGCAAGGAAGCGGTCGAGGCGGCCATCGCCCAGACCCGCGACTTCCTCGACGTGATGATCAGAGAGGTGAGCGGAGCGAGCACGCTCAAGGAGGCGTTCGAGCGCACCCACGCCGCGCTCGCGCCCGCCTACGGCCGCTGGCCGATCTTCGAGCACTGCCTGCCGTTCGACGTCTCGCGGCTGTGGGACGAACTGCACGGCATCGAGCGCCCGGTCATCTGGACCGCGGAGAGGGACCGTGACGTATGGGCAGCCCTGCAGTCATAGTCATCGGCGCCGGCCCGGTCGGCCAGACGGCGGCGCTGCTGCTGGCGCGCTGGGGCCTGCGGGTGCTGGTGCTCGACCAGCGTCCCCGGCGCGACGCGGAGGGGTCCAGGTCCATCTGCCAGCAGCGCGACGTGCTCGACCTGTGGTCGGCACTGGGCGTGCCCGAGGCGGCCGAGGAGGGCCTGACCTGGACCACCGCACGCACCTACTACCGCGACCGCGAGTTGTTCTCCTGGAGCTTCGACCTGCGCGGGCCGCTGCCGCCGTTCGTCAACCTCTCGCAGTCGCGCACCGAGGAACTGCTCGACGCCGCCATCGCCGCCCAGCCGCGCATCGAGGTGCGGTGGAACCACGAGGTCACCGACCTGGAGCAGGACGCCGGCGGGGTGACGGTGCGCTGTGGCGAGCGGGTGCTGCGCGCCCCCTACGTGCTGGCCTGCGCGGGCGGGCGCGCCTCCGGTGTACGGCGGGCGCTGGGCGTCACCTTCGACGGGCACTCCTTCGACGACCTGTTCCTCATCTGCGACATCCGGGCCGATCTGCCGGGGTGGGAGAACGTGCGCCGCTTCCACTTCGACCCGGAGTGGAACCCGGGGCGGCAGGTGCTCATCCATCCGTGCCCGGACTCGACGTACCGGATCGACTGGCAGGTCCCGCCCGACTATGACGCGACTTCAGATGATATTTCGCGAAAAATAAGGCAAATAGTCGGTGACCGGGAGTACACACTCGTGTGGCAGTCGGTCTACCGCTTCCACTCCCGGATCGCCTCCCGGATGCGGGTGGGCCGGGTGCTGCTGGCCGGTGACTGCGCCCACCTCGTCGCCCCGTTCGGCGCCCGCGGGCTCAACTCCGGCGTGCCCGACGCCGAGAACGCCGCCTGGAAACTGGCCGCCGTTCTGCACGGCTGGGCGCCCGAGGAGCTCCTGGAGACCTACCACGACGAACGTCACGCCGCCGCGCTGGAAAACCTGCAGGTCACCGGGGCGACCATGCGTTTCCTGGTGCCCGGCACCCCGGCCGGGCGGGCCCACCGGCGCGACGTGCTGGAGCGGGGCGCGGTGGAGGAGATCGACTCCGGGCGCTTCGCCGAGCCGTACTGGTACGTGGACTCCCCGCTCACCACGCCCGGCCGCCCCTTCGCCGGACGGCCGCCGAAGGGACAGAGCCCGCCTCCGGCGCCGGGGGTGATCCTGCCCGACTGCGGCATTCCGGGCGGACGGCTGCGAGAGTTGTGCCGCGCCGGTTTCCTGCTACTCCTGGGTGAAATGTGTGATTCAAGTTTGTTTGCCCGGATCTTGGGGAAGGTGACTACGGCGCCGCTCGCCGTTCGCGAGCTCGCGGAGATCGATGGGACCGGAGCCCTGACCGAAACGCTCGGTGCGGCGCCGGACGAGGCATGGCTCATCAGGCCTGACGCCCACATCGCCGCGATCATCCCCCACGCGGGGCCGGACGACGTGGCGGCCGCGCTGAGCCGCGCCCTGCGGCTCCGCGTACAGTGAGGCGTAGTGGGAGGGAATCCTTGGTGACCAGCCGTAGTTCGTTCCTGATCGTGGCGAACCGCCTGCCGGTGGACCGCACGGTAGGGCCTGACGGCGCGGCTGCGTGGCGGAGGAGCCCCGGCGGCCTGGTCACCGCCATCGCGCCCGTCATGCAACGCCGCCGCGGCGCCTGGCTCGGCTGGCACGGCGCCGCGGACGAGCTCCTCGAGCCCTTCCGCGACGACGGCATGAACCTCATCCCCGTCCCGCTCACCTCCGACGAGGTCGAGCTCTACTACGAGGGCTTCTCCAACTCCACCCTCTGGCCGCTCTACCACGACGTCGTCGTGCCGCCCATGATCGAGCGCGAGACGTGGGAGTCCTACCGGACCGTCAACGAGCGCTTCGCCGAGGCCGCCGCCGAAGTGGCGGAGAAGGGCGCGGTCGTCTGGGTGCAGGACTACCAGCTCCAGCTCGTGCCCGCCATGCTCCGCGCGCTGCGGCCGGACCTGCGCATCGGCTTCTTCCTGCACATCCCCTTCCCGCCCATAGAGCTGTTCTGGCGGCTGCCCTGGCGGCGCGAGCTGGTCGAAGGGCTGCTCGGGGCCGACCTGGTCGGCTTCCAATTGCCCGGCGGGGCGGCCAACTTCCGCATGCTGTGCAAGCGGCTGCTCGGCCTGCCGTACAAGAGCAACGAGATCTTCCTGGAGGACCGGGTCGTCACCACCCAGTCCTTCCCGATCTCCGTGGACTTCGCCGAGTTCGACACGCTCGTGCGCGAGCCGCACATCGTGCACCGGGCCAAGGAGATCAGGGTCGAGCTGGGCGACCCCGAGCACGTGCTGCTCGGCGTGGACCGCCTCGACTACACCAAGGGCATCGGCCAGCGGCTCGAAGCCTTCGGCGAGCTGCTGCGCGACGGCAGCGTCGCGCCGGGCGAGGCCGTCTTCGTGCAGATCGCCACGCCCAGCAGGGAACGCGTGGAGGAGTACCGGCGGCTGCGCGACGACATCGAGCTGCAGGTGGGGCGGATCAACGGCCAGTACTCCGTGCTGGGCGCGCAGCCGATCCAGTACTTCCACCAGTCCTACGACCGCGAGGAACTGGCCGCCCTCTACCTGGCCGCCGACATCATGATGGTGACGCCGCTGCGCGACGGGATGAACCTGGTGGCCAAGGAGTACGTCTCGTGTCACCACGACCTGCAGGGGGCGCTGGTGCTCAGCGAGTTCGCCGGAGCCGCCGCCGAGCTGCGCTCGGCCTTCCTGGTCAACCCCTACGACGTGGAGGGGGTCAAACGGCAGATGCTGGCCGCCATGGAGGCATCGCCCCACGAGGTGGCCCGGCGGATGCGCACCATGCGCCGCCGGGTGGCCACCTACGACGTGGACCGCTGGGCCAGCGAGTTTCTCACTGCATTGGAGTCTTGAGCGCCTTCCAGGCGTCATAACGCTTCTTCGCGGTCTTGTTGACCACGATCTGCGCCACGGACATGCCCACGCCCATCACCACCGCGTAGCCGATGGCCTCACCCATGCTGACCTCGGGGGACTCCGAGTCGAGCGGGGGCTCCTTGCCCGTCGCCTTGACCCAGACGAGCCCGAGCAGCTTCCTGGCCGCCCACGCCGTCACGAGCCCGATCAGGCCACCGATGATCCGCCACGCGACATCCGGCTTCTCGTCCGCCATGTTGATCACTCCTTCGCCTATGTAACGAACACTAGTCTCTAGCGTCTGCGAGCCGTGCGAAGCCGTACCATAAGGAGGCATGACTCAACAGCGACTACGCCATGCCGCCATGCCGGAGAAACCGACTCTCGACGGCCTGGAGCAGGTATGGGTAGCCCGCTGGGAGGACGAGGGCGTCTACCGCTTCGACCGCACCCGCGAGCGGTCGCAGATCTACTCGATCGACACCCCGCCGCCGACCGTCTCCGGCTCCCTGCACGTCGGTCACGTCTTCTCCTACACGCACACCGACATCATGGCCCGCTACAAGCGCATGACGGGCTACGAGGTGTTCTACCCGATCGGCTGGGACGACAACGGCCTGCCCACCGAGCGGCGCGTGCAGAACGTCTACGGCGTCCGCGGTGACGCCTCCCTGCCCTACGATCCGGACTTCGTTCCTCCGGACAAGCCGGGCAAGCGGGAGATCCCGGTCTCGCGGCGCAACTTCATCGAGCTGTGCCACAAGCTGACCGCGATCGACGAGCAGGCGTTCGAGGAGGTCTGGCGGCGCGTGGGCATGTCCTACGACTGGTCGCTGCTCTACACCACGATCGGCGACGCGTCCCGGACCGTCTCGCAGCGCGCCTTCCTGCGCAACCTCGCGCGGGGCGAGGCATACCTGGCCGAGGCGCCGACGCTGTGGGACGTCACCTTCCGCACCGCCGTGGCCCAGGCCGAGCTGGAGGACCGCGAGTGGCCGGGCGCCTTCCACCGCATCTCCTTCTACGGCGACCATGGGCCGGTCCACATCGAGACCACCCGGCCCGAGCTGATCCCGGCCTGCGTGGCGCTGGTGGCCCACCCCGACGACGAGCGCTACAAGCCGTTGTTCGGCACGAGCGTGCTCACGCCGCTGTTCGGCGTCGAGGTGCCGATCCTCGCCCACCACCTGGCCGAGATGGACAAGGGCTCCGGCATCGCGATGATCTGCACCTTCGGCGACGTCACCGACGTCACCTGGTGGCGCGAGCTCAACCTGCCCACCCGCTCGGTCATCGGCTGGGACGGTCGGCTGCTGCCCGAGCCGCCGGAGGGCGTGGAGGCCGAGCCGTACAAAGAGCTGGCGGGAAAGACGGTCCACAGCGCCCGCGAGCGGATCGTGGAGATGCTGCGCGAGTCCGGCGACCTCGACGGCGAGCCCAAACCGGTGCAGCGCACGGTCAAGTTCTACGAGCGCGGCGACAAGCCGCTGGAGATCGTCACCACCCGCCAGTGGTACATCAGGAACGGCGGGCGCGACCAGGCCCTGCGCGAGCGGCTGCTGGCGCGGGGGCGCGAGCTCACCTGGCATCCGCCGCACATGCGGGTGCGCTACGACAACTGGGTCGAAGGGCTCAACGGCGACTGGCTCATCTCCCGGCAGCGCTTCTACGGCGTGTCGTTCCCCGTCTGGTACAAACTCGACGGCACCGGCAACCGGCTGCACGACGAGCTGATCCTGCCCACCGAGGACATGCTGCCCGTGGACCCGTCCTCGGACGTGCCGCCCGGCTACACCGAGGACCAGCGCGGCGTGCCCGGCGGCTTCGCCGGTGACTCCGACATCATGGACACCTGGGCCACCTCCTCGCTCACGCCGCAGATCGCCGGCCGCTGGGGCAGCGACGACGACCTGTTCGAGCGCGTGTTCCCGATGGACCTGCGCGCGCAGTCCCACGAGATCATCCGCACCTGGTTGTTCGCCACGGTCACCCGCTCGCACCTGGAGTCCGGCGGCCTGCCATGGCGTGACACGGCCATCTCGGGGTGGATCCTCGACCCCGACCGCAAGAAGATGTCCAAGTCCAAGGGGAACGTCCTCACCCCGATGGACCTGCTGGAGCAGTACGGCTCCGACGCCGTGCGCTACTGGGCGGCCAACGGGCGCTACGGCGTGGACACCGCCTTCGACCCCGGCCAGCTCAAGGTGGGCAGGCGGCTGGCGATCAAGATCCTCAACGCGTCGAAGTTCGTGCTGTCCTTCGGCGCGACCGAGGGGACGGTCACCGAGCCGCTCGACCTCGGCATGCTGGCCGCGCTCGACGACGCGGTCCGCGAGGCCGGGCAGGCGCTCGAGGGCTACGACCACACCCGGGCGATCGAGGTCGCCGAACGCTTCTTCTGGACGTTCTGCGACGACTACCTGGAGCTGGTCAAGGCCCGCGCCTACGAGGGCGACGCCTCGGCCGTCGCGGCGCTGCGGCAGGCGCTGGAGACGCAGGTGCGGCTGTTCGCGCCCTTCCTGCCGTTCGTCACCGAAGAGGTGTGGTCGTGGTGGCGCGAGGGCTCGGTCCACCGCGCCCCCTGGCCCCGGCCCGGCTCCGCCACCGGCGACCCGGCCGTGCTGACCGTGGCCTCCGAGATCCTGGGCCGGGTCCGCAAGGCCAAGTCCGAGGCCAAGCTCTCGATGCGCGCCGAGGTCGCCCGCCTGACCGTCTCCGGCCCCGAGGCCGACCTGGTACGGCTGGCCCAGGACGACCTCTGCGGCGCGGGAAACGTCGAGGAGTTCGTCCTGGGGCCCGGTGCGGAGCTGACCGTCGAGGTCACGCTGGAGGGCTCACCGCAGTAGCTGGAGGGCTAGTAGGCGCACACCCCCGTCGGGAACACCGCCTCCAGGCGGGCGCGCTCGGCGGGGGACGGCTGCCAGCCGCCGTACAAGCCGCGGGCGATCGCCTTCTCCACCGGCTGCAGGCGGCACGTGAACACGCCGCCCTCGATCGGGCCTCCGGCCACGATCCGGCTGGTGGAGTAGAGCGGGAACGCCTTGGTGCAGGCGCCCTGGGGACGCCGGTCCAGAATGCCGTCCCACACGCCCCGGCCCGCGGCGATCTGGGCGCCGCCGGTGGTGAAGCAGCGGTCCACGGCCAGCGGCGGCTTGTTGCCCGCCACACCGCGCCACGGGCGCTGCCGGATGTTGGCCATCCACTCGTCGACGACCTGCAGCGCCTCGGGGGTCTGGTCGAAGCGGGGCCCGTCCGGGCGCGCGTCGGTGAACCAGATGACCTGGTTGGCGGCGTCGCCGTCGTGGTCGAGCATGCGCTTGCGGACGGCGAAGGACTGGTGGCTGTTGTGCATGTCGAGCTGGTCTTCGAGGTAGTGCCGCCAGTCGATCACCGGGATGTCGATCGCGCCTCTGAAGACCAGGCCGCTGCGCTCGACGTTGCGGATCGCGATCGGGTCGCCGGTCCGGCGGCCCTGGCGGATGTTGCGGGCGCTCCACGGGTCCCAGTCGGCGGGGCAGGCGGCCGGGACGAACGGGCAGCCTTCCTGGACCATGTCCGCGGACTCCTTCCAGGTGCCCGCCTTCTCGTTGACGTCCAGGAACTCTTCCGGAGTGATCGTCCCGTTTTGCAGGGATTTAAGGCCATATTGCACGCCGACGTTGTCCCAGGGAGAGCGGGCATAGCCGTCGGGGCCGACGCCGTAGACGTTCTTCAGGTCCTCCCAGTGCGTCCAGTGCACGGTGTCCTTGACGCCCGGCGGGTCCATCCTCGCCCACTCCGGGTCGTTGTCGTCGGTCCACTTCGGGTTCATGGCCAGCGGGGTCAGGCCGCGCCAGCCGATCACGCACTCGCTCGCGCCGGGCTTGCGGGTGTAGGGGTTGGCGACCGTGTCGCTGGCGTTCATGCCGATCAGGGCGCTCCTGGAGTCCCAGCCGGCCCAGCGGGGATTGGCGTCCATGTACCGTTCGAGCAGCTCGCAGTCGCCCACGTGGATGGTCTGGGTGACCATGTCGGGATAGGAGTACTGCGGGATCGCCGCGTCGATGATCCGGTCGCCCTCGTTCTGCGTGTAGACGTACTGCTGGATCGCGCCGCCGGAACCACCCACGCCCACCGTGTAGAGCGGCCTGCCGTACAGCTCGATGAAGCGTTCCTTGACCATGAGCGCGGTCTCGGCGCCCAGGATCAGGTTGTAGTGGGTGGAGGTGCGCGTGCCCGAGGAGTGCAGGATCGCGTAGCCCCGGCCCAGGCCGTACGGGTCCAGGGCGCTGCCGCCGAGGTTGCCCTGGTTGTGGCCGATGCCGACGCCGCCGTCGAAGCGGTACATCGCCCGCTGGTTCCAGCCGCCCTCCACGACCGCGATCGAGTACAGGAAGCGGTTGATCACCCCGCGCTCGCGGCGGACCACGAAGTCGACCGTCCGGCCGTCCATGAGCGTGGTCGTGGCCATGTCGGCCGGGCGCTCGGCGGGCATCGGCTTCCACTGGCCGCCGGTCGAACGGTAGACGCGGTCGGTCACCGAGGGGGCGAAGCAGTCCTTGCTCCAGCCGCCCTCGACCCGATAGCCCTGGCCCGCCTGGTTGTCGGCGACCGGCGGGCCGAGGCCGGTGCGCTCGGTCTTGCAGACGAACGGATACTGCTGCGGGCCGGAGAAGATCGGGCCGGAGATCGGGTGGTTGCGCAGTCTCAGCGTGTCCCTGAGGTGGCGGGCGGTCGCCGTGACCAGGTTCTCGCCCGGTCGCAGGCCCGCGACCAGGCCGGTCGCCGTCTTTCCGCCGGGGTCGGGGGTGAAGGCCGTGGTCACGTCCTCGCCGTTACGCAGGACGCGTAATCGCGGGGCCAGCCGTACTCTCAGAAGGGCGTCACCGCCGCTCACCCGGTCGGCGCGGCTGGAGAGCACCTCCAAGGACAGGCCGGCTGCGGCCTGGGCGGGCGGCGCGACGAGGGCGGAGGAGGCGACGAGGAGCGCTGCGAGAACCGGGGCTGCCTTCATGCGTCGAACGTGACATGGCCCGATGCCGTTGCACAGGCCCGAATATGTGCGCGCATCTGCCCGCCTGACGTGCCAGTCTTGAACACGTGTTCTCCGACCGACTGACGAAACTCGTGCCGTCCACGCTCGCTCGATTGGCCGCGTGGAGCGCCTGCCTGATCCTCGTTGGCGCGGTCGTCTACGTCATCGCCCAGGTGATCGCCCGGCTGAGCTTCGTGGCGCTGCCGGTGGCGATCGCGGTGCTTCTGGCCGCGCTGCTCTATCCGCTGACCAGGGTCTTCCGCAACGCCGGCATGCGGCCCATCTACGCCACCTGGCTGACCATGCTCGTGGCGCTGGCCGTGCTGGGCGGCACCGGCTGGCTGGTGGGCGCCCGGGCCAGCGAGGAGTTCCCCGAGCTGACCAGGCAGATCACCGTCACCGTCAACAACCTGCGCGACTGGCTGCTCATCGGGCCGCTGCACCTCAGCGAGAACGACCTGACCAACTGGACCAAGCAGATCACCGACTGGATATCGCTGCAACAGGCCGCGCTGACCACCACCGCGCTGGCCGCCGGGCAGGTCGTGGTGGAGTTCCTGGCCTCGCTCGTGCTGCTGCTGTTCGTCACGTTCTTCCTGCTCAAGGATGGCGAGCGGATCTGGTCGTGGTTCCTCAAGGCGTTCGGCTCGTTGGCGCCGCGGGTCGACCGGGCGGGCAGCGCCGCCTGGATCACGATCTCCCACTACGTCCAGGGCACGGTCGCGGTCGCCGCGGTCCACGGCGTGATCATGGGCATCGTGCTGGCCGGGCTGGGCGTGCCGCTCTGGGCCGCGCTGGCGGTGCTCATCTTCCTGGCCAGCTTCATCCCGATCGTCGGCATCTTCTTCGCCGGGACCGTCGCCACGCTGGTCACGCTCGGCTCCGTCGCGCCGTGGAAGGCGCTGGTCTTCGTCATCGTGCTCATCGTCGAGCAGCAGCTCGAGAACCACGTGCTGCAGCCGCTGATCGTGGGCAGGGCGCTCAACTTCCACCCGCTGGCGATCATCCTGGTGCTGGCCGTCGGCGGCATCATGGGCGGCATCGCGGGCGCCGCCGTGGCGGTCCCGGTGGCCGCCGTCATCTACCGGGCACTTCCGGCACTGCTCCACGACCCGCCCATCGAACTGCCGCCCGCCGCTCCGGCGGACGCGGAAGAGGCGGATGACCAGGCCAAGGACGTGCCGGCTCCGCCTAAGGAGTAACCTCGTCACCCGTGACACGCTCCACCCTGACCACGCCCCCCGAAGGCGCGGACCAGCCCAAGGCACACCTCAACGCGCCGCCGCCCGGCTCGGTGCTCGGCTCCCACTACAGCCAGTGCTTCGGCTGCGGCGCCGACCACCCGACCGGCCTGCACCTGACCGCCAGCACCCCCGGCGGCGCCACGGTCGAGGCCGAGTTCACGGTCGGCACGGCCCATCAGGGAGCCCCCGGCCTGGCGCACGGCGGCGTCCTGGCCGCCGCGATGGACGAGATCATCGGAATGTCCATCTGGCTGTTCCGCAAGCCCTATGTCACGGCCCGGCTGGAGACCGACTACCTTCGCCCGGTTCCCGTGGGCACGACACTCCACCTGCGGGCCTGGTGCACCGGTATCTCCGGCAGGAAGGCGTACCTTGAGGCTGAGGGGCGCGTCGGCGCCCCCGACGGCCCGGTCGCCGTCCGCGCGGCGGCGCTGTTCCTCGAGGTGAGCATGGAGCACTTCGCCGAGCACGGTGACGCCGCGGCCATCGCCGCCGAGCACCATGACTACGAGGTGAACCCCTGATGAGGCCAGAGGTCCTGATCCAGCGGCTCGATCCCGGGCTGCCGCTGCCGTCCTACGCCCACCCGGGCGACGCCGGCGCCGACCTCTACGCCGTCGAGGACGCCGAGCTGCTGCCCGGCGAGCGTGCCGTGGTCGGCACCGGCGTGGCGATCGCGCTGCCCGACGGCTACGCCGCCTTCGTGCACCCGCGCTCGGGCCTGGCCGCCAAGCACGGCGTGACCCTCGTCAACGCCCCCGGCACCGTCGATGCCGGATACCGTGGCGAGATCAAGGTGACGCTGATCAACACCGACACCAAGGACGCCTTCCGCCTGCGCCGCGGCGACCGGATCGCCCAGCTGGTCATCCAGCGCGTGGAGCGGGCCGGCTTCGCCGAGGTCGAGAGCCTGCCCGGTTCTGCGCGCGGCAACGGCGGCTTCGGTTCCACAGGACGCTGAAGGAGTGAGGAACGTGTTCCGACGCAAGCGCCGCGAGCAGGCGGAGCAGGTCGTCGAGGCGGCGGCCGAGCCGTCGCGCGAGTCGGGTCCCTGGGACGCCGACGAGGGCCACCCCGAGACCGACCGCATCGACCTGGGCGGCCTGAGGGTTCCGCATCACCCGGCCTTCGACATCCGCCTGGCCGCGCTGGGCGACCAGCACGTCAGCGTGATCGCCCTGTACGAGGAGAGCACGCTGCAGGTGCAGGCGGTGGCCGCGCCCAAGTCCGCCGGGCTGTGGGAGGAGGTCCGCACCAAGATCACCTCCACGTCGAGCGGCCTGTCCGAGCAGGACGGCCCGCTGGGCGTCGAACTGTCCGGCGAGGTCGAGTCCGAGGACGGGCGGCGACAGATCCGTTACCTCGGCGTCGACGGCCCCCGCTGGCTGCTGCTGGCCATCATCAGCGGCCGGGCCGCCGTCGACGAGAAGGTCGGCGCCGAGTTCGTCGAGTTCGTCAAGGACATCGTCGTCGTGCGCGGCACCGACCCGATGGCCAGGGAGGAGCCGATCCCGCTGCGCCGTCCCAACGAGGCGACGCCCCAGCAGGAGGCGGGTGCGCCCAGCCTCGATCCCTTCAAGCGAGGGCCGGAAATCAGTGAGATTCGCTGAGGTCCTCCATCACATAAGCTGAGTCATCATGACGAGTACGGCAGAGCCCCACAAACGCGGGGGATTGCGCGGCTTCTTCAATCGGCTTGCCTCCCCCCAGTCCGAGATCGAAGCTCAGGAGCTGCGGGAGGACGCCGACCAGGCCGGCGCCACACCCATCGTCAGGTGCGGCGGCCGACGCCGCTTCTGCGTAGCCGGTACGCTACGTACCGTGACGCTGCGTCCCCGGGGCGGTGCCCCGGCGCTGGAGGCCGAGCTCTACGACGGGTCCGACGTGATCGACCTCGTCTGGCTCGGCCGCCGCCGCATCGCGGGCATCGAACCCGGCCGCATCGTCAAGGCCGAGGGCTTGGTCAGCATGCAGGACGGGCGCAAGGTGATGTTCAATCCACGATACGAACTGCGTCCAGGGAGCTGATCACGTGAGTGCCGAGGCCGAAGAGCACGCCCACGAGACCGTCGAGTCGGCGGTGCGCGCGCAGCTCAGCAAAGCGCTGGGCGGCGTGCGCGGCATGATCGAGGCCGCGGTGCCGACGATCGCGTTCACGATCACGTGGATCGCCAGGGAGGACCTGAGGCTCTCGCTCATCGTCAGCATCTCGCTGGCCGTGCTGCTCCTGCTGGTCCGCCTGGTTCAGCGCTCGACGCCCCAGTTCGTCATCAACAGCCTCATCGGCATCGCGATCGGCGCCTTCTTCGCCAGCCGCTCCGGCGACGCCAGGGCCTACTTCCTGCCCGGCATCCTGTGGAATGCCGGGTACGCGGTGGCGATGTTCATCTCGATCGTGTCCCGGTGGCCGGTCGTGGGCTTCCTCATCGGCTCCGTCACCGGCGATCCCACGGCCTGGCACAAGGACGCGGGCATCGTGCGGCTGTGCACCCGGCTGACCTGGCTGCTCATGATCCCGTGCATCGTCCGGGTGGCCGTGCAACTGCCGGTCTACCTGTACGGCGGCGACGAGGCGGTGGCGGCGCTGGGCATCACCAAGATCCTGATGGGCTGGCCGCTGCAGGTCGCGGCGCTGGGGGCCATGGTGTGGGTCCTCGGGCGGGGCCGTACGCCGATCAAGCCCTCGGTGGCCTAACCCGCGATCAGCAGGGCCACGCACTCCACGTGGTGGGTCTGCGGGAAGCAGTCGAACGCCCGCAGGTCCGCCAGCCGGTAGCCGCGCTCGTCCAGCCAGGCCAGGTCCCGCGCGAGGGTGGCCGGGTCGCAGGAGACGTACACGATCCTGGCGGCCTCCAGGGCGGCGATCCGGTCCACGACGTCACGGCCGAGGCCGGAGCGCGGCGGATCCACGACGACCAGGTCGGCGCGTTCGATCTGGAAGCGGTCCAGGGCCTCCTCCACCCGCCCCCGCTCCACCCGGGCCTGGGGCAGGTCACGCAGGTTGGCACGGGCGTCGCGGACGGCGGCGGCCTCGGACTCCAGCCCGAACACGGCGCCTTCCTCACCCACCCGCTCGGCCAGCGCGGCGGCGAACAACCCGACCCCGCAGTACAGGTCGAGCGCCCACTCGCCCGGCTCCGGCTGGGCGTAGGTCAGAACCGCGTCCAGCAGGGTCTCGGCGGCGCCGGGGTGCACCTGCCAGAACCCGCTGCCCGACACCCGGAACTCCCGGTCGCCCGCCCGCTCGTGCAGAACCCCCGAGCCGTGCCGCGGGTCGGTGCGTCCCTTGCCCTGGTTGACGAGGATGTCGGCGGGCACGTCCAGGTCGGGCACGGCCACGGTACGGCGCGGCCGCGGCGCGATGACCACGGCCCGGTCGCCGAGCTCGGAGGCGATGACCTCCACCCCGGCGGCGCCCTTCCAGCCCCGGGCCTCGGCGCCGACGGCCTCCACCTCGGGATGGGCGATGAGGCAGGCGTCGACGACCTCGATGGCGTGCGAGCGGTGCCGCCGGAAGCCGAGCTCGCCGGCGGGTGTGGCGGCGAACTGCACCCGCGTCCGCCACCCCAGGCCGCCGGGCGCCCCGGGCACCTCCTCGACGAGCACCTTCCGCTCGATCCCGGCCAGGCGGCGCAGCTGCTCGGCGACCACCTGGGCCTTCAGCTCACGCTGCGCCTCCAGCGTGGCGTGCTGCCAGTCGCACCCGCCGCAGCGCCCCGGCCCGGCGAACGGGCAGGGCGGCACGACCCGGTCGGGCGAGGGCTCAAGGATCTCGACGGCGTCGGCGCGCAGGAACCGGGCGGTCTCCTCGGTCACCTGGGCGCGCACCCGCTCCCCGGGCAGCGCGTGGCGGACGAACACCACCCGTCCGTCGTGGCGTGCGACGCACCAGCCGCCGTGGGCGACCGGGCCTACCGTCAGTTCCAGCGTTGCCTGTTCCACAGGAGGACAGCCTAAGCCCTCACCCGGGCGACTCCGTCAAGTGCATGCTTCATTACGCTATGTGGTCATGCGGGAAGAGCGGGTGGTGCGACGGCGGCTCGGATTCGGCGGCACGCTGGTCGCCACGCTGTTCTTCTGCGCCTCGCTGACGCCGACGCTGCTGCCCCGGCCGTGGATCATGCAGGGCGTGGTGGGCGCGATCACCGGCATCCTGGGGTACGCCGTGGGCGCGAGCGCGGGCGCGGCCGGGCGGGCGCTGATCCGCTACCGGCTGCCGGAACGGCGCCGCGTCCTGGCCTGGCGGACGCTGATCGCGGGCTGCGCGCTGCTGACGGCCCTCACGCTGTGGTACAGCCTGGACTGGCAGGACGACCTGCGCGCGCTCATGGGCATGACCACGCGGATCAGCTGGTTCCCGCCGGTGATCCTGGCCGCGAGCGTGGTGCTGTTCGCGCTGTTCCTGCTCCTCGCCCGGTCGGTACGGCTGGGCGGCCGCAAGCTGATCACCTGGCTGGACCGCTACGTCCCGGCGCGCATCGCCCAGGCGACCGGCATCGTGATCGTGGCCGGCGTGGTCGGGGTGCTGGCCAACGACGTGTTGTTCCAGGGGTTCGTCAACGCCGTCAACGACGCCTCCGCGGTCGCCAACCGCAGCACCGACCCGGGTGTGCGGCGGCCGGGCTCGGCCATGGTCTCCGGCGGGGCGGGCTCGCTGGTGCCGTGGGAGTCGCTGGGGCGCGAGGGACGCAACTTCGCCGGGACCGTCACACCGGCCGCGCGGCTGCGCGCCTTCTCCGGGTCGGCCCCCGCCGAGCCGATCCGGGTCTACGTCGGGCTCCAGTCGGCGTCCACTCCGGCGGAGCAGGCGGCGCTGGCCGTACGCGAGCTGGAAAGGACGGGCGGGTTCGAGCGGCCGGTGCTCGCGGTGCTCGGCACGACCGGCACCGGCTGGGTGGACGGGCACATCTCCGGCACCTTGGAGTTCATGTACAACGGCGACTGCGCGATGGTCGCCCTCCAGTACTCCTACCTGCCGAGCTGGGTCTCCTTCCTGGTGGACCGCGGCAAGGCGGCGCGGGCGGGCCAGGCGCTGGTCGACGCGGTCCGGGCGCGCTGGGAGCGGCTGCCGGCCGGGCGGCGGCCCCTGCTGGTGGTCTCCGGGGAGAGCCTGGGCAGTTACGAGCTGGAGGGCGCCTTCCGCGATCTGCCGCAGCTGCTGAGCCGGGCCGGCGGGGCGTTGTTCGTGGGGCCGCCGCAGGCCAATCCGATCTGGGGCACGATCACCGAGGACCGCGAGCCGTACAGCCCGGTGTGGCGGCCGGTCTACCAGCAGGGCAGGACCGTGCGGTTCGGGCAGTACCCCGCGGATCTGGCGCGGCCGCCGGGGCCCTGGGCCCGGCCGCGCGTGGTCTACCTGCAGAACGCCTCCGACCCAGTGGTGTGGTGGACGCCCGAGCTGATCTACGCCAGGCCGCAGTGGCTGCGGGCGCCGCGGGGGCCGGACGTCAACCCGCAGATGAACTGGTTCCCGCTGGTGACGTTCTGGCAGGTGCTGGGCGACATGGTGGTGGCGCAGGACGTGCCGTCGGGGCACGGCCACGTCTACGGCGCGAACGTCGCGGAGGGCTGGGCGGCCATCGCCGCGCCGGAGGGCTGGAGTGCGGGCGACACCGCCCGCCTGCAGGCGCTGATCAGCGCTCCTTCTGCCCCGTGAAGTGCTGCTCGTCCTTGATGACCTGATGCCAGGGGCGGCGCACCGAACCCGGCGCGAACGGCTCCGGCCGTCCCAGCAGCCGGTCGGAGGAGTGCAGCTGCCACGGCACGCTCGTGACCATGACGCCCGGCTTGAACAGCAGCCGCGCCTTCAGCCGCAGCGCGCTCTGGTTGTGCAGCAGGTGCTCCCACCAGCGGCCCACGACGTACTCGGGGATGAACACGGTGATGACGTCGCGCGGCGAGCGGCGGCGCAGCGTCTTGACGTAGTCCAGGACCGGCTGGGTGATCTCCCGGTAGGGCGAGTCGAGCATCTTCAGCGGCACCGGGATGCCCAGCCGTTCCCACTCCTCCTGCAGGCGGCGGGCCTCGTCGCCCTCGACGCCGACGGTGACCGCCTCCAGCGTGGACGGCCGGGTGGCACGGGCGTAGGCCAGGGCGCGCATGGTCGGCTTGTGCACCTTGGAGACGAGCACGATCGCGTGGTTGCGGGCCGGGAGCATCGTCGGGTCGTAGTCCTCGCCGATCTCCAGCTCGGCGGCCACCTTGTCGTAGTGGCGGCGGATGCCCTTCATCATCAGGAACAGGATCGGCATCGCGATGCACACGATCCAGGCGCCGACCAGGAACTTCGTCAGCAGCACCACGATGAGCACGAGCCCGGTCATGATGCCGCCGAAGAAGTTGATCACCCGGGAGCGGTGCATCTGGTGGCGCGCGCGCGGGTCGGTCTCGGTCTTCAGCAGGCGCGTCCAATGGATGACCATGCCGGTCTGGCTGAGCGTGAAGGAGACGAAGACGCCCACGATGTAGAGGTTGAGCAGGCGGCTCACATCCGCCTGGAAGCCCCACAGCAGCAGGCAGGCGCCCAGCGCCAGGATGACGATGCCGTTGGAGAAGGCCAGCCGGTCGCCGCGGGTGTGCAGCTGGCGGGGCAGGTAGCGGTCCTGGGCCAGGATCGAGCCGAGCACCGGGAAGCCGTTGAAGGCGGTGTTGGCGGCCAGGAACAGGATCAGCGCGGTCACCGCCGCGATCAGCACGAACAGCACCGAGCCGCTGCCGAAGACGGCGTCGGCCACCTGGGCGATGATCGGCTGCTGGTAGTAGTCCTCGCCGGCGGCCTTGCCGTTGATGAGAATGTCCAGCGCCGGGTGCTCGGAGACCTTCACGCCCGAGACCAGCCCGAGCGCGATGATGCCGCCGAACATCGTGATGGCCACCAGGCCCATCATGAGCAGCGTGGTCGCCGCGTTCTTGCTCTTGGGCTTGCGGAAGGCGGGCACGCCGTTGCTGATCGCCTCGACACCGGTCAGCGCGGCACAGCCGGAGGAGAAGGCGCGCAGGATGAGGAAGGCGGCGGCGAAGGAGGTGAGGTTCGTCTGCTCGGCCACGATCCCGTAGTCGGCGGTTGGCGCCTTGAGCTCGTCGCCCAGAATCAGCAGCCGGATGAGGCCCCAGGCGATCATCCCCACGACGGCGATCATGAAGGCGTAGGTCGGGATGGCGAAGGCGACCCCCGACTCCCTGATGCCGCGCAGGTTCACGACGGTGAGCAGGACGACGATGCCGATGGCGACGGCCGGCTTGTGCTCGGCCACGAACGGAACCGTCGCGCCCACGTAGTCCACGCCGTTGGCGACCGAGACCGCCACGGTGAGCACGTAGTCCACCATGAGCGCGCTGGCCACGGTCAGCCCGGCGTTCTTGCCGAGGTTCGTGGTGGCCACCTCGTAGTCGCCGCCGCCGCTGGGATAGGCGTGGACGTTCTGCCGGTAGGAGGCGACCACCGTGAGCATCACGACGATGACGGCGATCGCGACCCAGGGGCTGTAGTGGTAGAAGGACACCCCGGCCAGGGACAGGATGACCAGAATCTCCTGCGGAGCGTACGCGACCGACGACAGCGCGTCACTGGCGAAGACGGGCAGCGCGATGCGTTTGGGAAGCAGCTGTTCATGCAGCTGACCGCTGCGTAGCGCCCTGCCCACGAGGACGCGTTTCAGGAGATCCGTAACCTTCGCCACGGAAACCGATGCTAGCCCGCAACCCGCCTCCTCCAGTTACGGCGCTCCCTTATCAGGCCATACTGATAGGCGAACCTGCCAAACCGCGGACGGCGGAGAGTATGCATATAGTGATCATGGGCTGTGGCCGCGTCGGGTCGACCATCGCCCACATCCTCGAGGACAACGGCCACTCGGTCGCGATCATCGACCGGGACCCGCAGGCGTTTCGCCGCCTGCGCGCCGGCTTCCGCGGCCGCCGTGTCACCGGCATCGGCTTCGACCGTGACGTGCTGATCGAGGCCGGCATCGAATCGGCCTCCGCGTACGTGGCCGTCTCCAGCGGAGACAACTCCAACATCATCTCCGCCCGCGTGGCCCGCGAGACCTTCGGCGTCGACAACGTCGTGGCCCGCATCTACGACTCCCGCCGCGCCGAGATCTACCAGCGGCTCGGCATCCCCACGGTGGCCACCGTGCGCTGGACCGCCGACCAGATCCTGCGCCGCATCCTGCCCGAGGGCGCCGAGCCCCTGTGGCGCGACCCGACCGGCACGGTCGTCCTCGCCGAGGTCACGGTCAACCCCGCCTGGATCGGCACCCGGGTCGTCGACGTCGAAGACCGGGCCGGCGCCAGGATGGCCTTCATCAACCGCATGGGCGAGGCGGTCGTCATCAAGAACGAGACCATGGTGCAAGAAGGCGACATCCTGCACGTCATCGCCGCCGAGAACGACATGGACCGGATCAACAAGGTGCTCGCCGCGGCGCCGGAACAGGACCACTGATGCGCGTCGCCATCGCCGGCGCCGGGGCCGTCGGCCGCTCCATCGCCGCCGAGCTCCTGGAGAACGGCCACGAGGTCCTGCTCATCGACATCGACCCCAAGGCCATCAAGATCGACACCGTGCCCCGGGCCGAATGGCTGCTCGCCGACGCCTGCGAGATCTCCTCGCTGGACGAGGCCGGGCTCAACAACTGCCACGTCGTCGTCGCCTCCTCCGGTGACGACAAGGTCAACCTCGTGGTCTCGCTGCTGGCCAAGACCGAGTACGGCGTGCCGCGCGTCGTGGCCCGCATCAACCACCCCTCCAACGAGTGGCTGTTCAACGAGTCCTGGGGCGTCGACGTGGCAGTCTCCACCCCCCGCCTGCTGTCGGCCCTGGTCGAGGAGGCCGTCAGCGTCGGCGACCTGGTCCGCCTGATGACCTTCCGCCAGGGGCAGGCCAACCTGGTCGAGCTCACCCTCGCCGACGACGCCCCGGTGGTCGGCCAGCGCGCTGGCTCCGTGCCCTGGCCCACGGACGCCGCCCTGGTCGCCATCCTGCGCGAGGGCCGCGTGCTGGTGCCCACCGCCGACGACCCGCTGGAGGCCGGGGACGAACTGCTGTTCGTGGCCAACCAGGAGGTCGAGCAGGAGCTGGCCCACCTGCTCTCGTCACACTAGAGCCAGCCCATGCGCTGGGCCGTACGGATGGCCTCCAGGCGGTTCTGGGCGTTGAGCTTGGTCATCGCGCTGGACAGGTAGTTGCGGACGGTGCCCTCCGTCAGATGGAGCTCGGTGGCGATCTTCGAGATGGGAGCGCCGTCACCGGCCAGGCGGAGGGCGTCGCGCTCGCGTTCGGTCAGCGGACTGTCGCCGGCGGCCATCGCGGCGGCGGCCAGCTCGGCGTCCAGGTAGCGGCCGCCGGCCATCACCTTGCGGATGGCCATCGCCAGTTCCTCGGCCGAGGCGTCCTTGCCGAGGAACCCGCTCACCCCCGCGGCCATCGCCCGGCGCAGGTACCCGGGGCGGCCGAGGCTGGTCAAGATGACGATCTTGCACTGGGAGCTGATCCGCTCGGCGGCGCTGAGGCCGTCCATGCCGGGCATCTCGATGTCGAGCACGGCCACGTCCGGCCGATGCTCGGCGACCGCGGCCACGACCTCGTCGCCCCGCCCGACCTGGGCGACGACCTCGATGCCGTCCTCGAGATCGAGCAGGGCGGCCAGCGCGCCGCGGATGAGGTGCTCGTCGTCGGCGAGCAGCACGCGCGTGCTCATACGGCGGCCCGCAGCAGGTAGACGCCGTCGGCGGCGCCGGCGCTCAGCGAGCCGCCCGCCGCGCTCAGCCGCTGCGCCAGGCCACGCAGGCCGCCGGGCTCCCCGGCGTCCGGCGAGATCCCGTCGTTGGACATCTCCAGCACCCCATTCCTGATCGTGATCGTGCACCGCTGGGCGGCGCTGTGCTTGAGGACGTTGGTGGCACCCTCGCGCACCACCGCGGCCAGCAGCGTGCGCGCCTCGGCGGGCAGGTCGCCGCCGTCGTCCTCGATCGTGCACTGCACGTCCGCGGCCTCCAGCACGGCGCGCACGCTGGCCAGCACCTCGCCGAGGTCGAGCGCGCGATAGTTCTGTACGGCGGTGCGGACCTCGCGCAACGCGCCCCTGGCCAGGTCGCGCACCTCGAACATCTCGGCCGAGGCCAGCTCCGCGTCGGCGGCCAGCGTGGTTTCGGCCCGGCCCGCCTTGGCGGCGATGTCGGTGAGGCTCTGGCCGAGCAGGTCGTTGAGGTCGCGGGCGAAGCGCAGCCGCTCCTCCGAGACCGCCAGCCGCGCCTTGGCCTCCTGCCCTTCGTGCGCCTCCAGGGCGATCCGCCAGATCCACATGTTGGCCACCGTGGCGCCGGTGACGAACCCCGTGAGCACCAGCAGGACGGCCACCGCGGGCCAGCCGCCCGCGAAGCCCAGGTAGACGGCGGCCACGCCGGTGATCCCGGCCGCCACCGGCCAGAAGACGCGCCTGCTGAGGAACGGCGACACCAGGCCCAGCCACACCGGCAGCAGCCAGATCATGGTGAGCGCGGCGAAGCCGAGCGCGAGCGCGCCGGTGACCGCCAGCAGCACGGTCGGCCGGGCCCCGCCCCTGGTGGCGATCCGGTAGGGCCGGGTGGACAGGCCGTAGAAGACGACGATCAGGACGCCGGCGGCGACGATGACGGCGACGGGCAGGCTGTTCGTCTCCCACTCGAGCGCGAGCTGGATGAAGCCGAGGAACGCCAGCGCGTTCATGATGTCGGAGGAGTAGACGACCATCCAGCGGATGCGGTCGAGCTTGCTGGCGCGGAAGACGCGGGCCAGGCCGATCACGCGGGCACCGCCGCGCGCAGCAGGAACTCGCCCGACTCGGTGGCCTGGGCGGAGAACGACCCGCCGGCGGTGGTCAGGCGCTCGGCCAGGCCGCGCAGGCCGCTGCCGGAGCCGCCGCGAGGGCCGGTGACGCCGTCGTTGCGCATTTCGAGGACGCCTCCGTCGATGGTGATCGCGCAGCGCGTGGCCGTACTGTGCTTGAGGATATTCGTGGCGCCCTCGCGCACCACCCAGGCGAGCAGCGCGCGGGCGGAGGGCGACAGATCGTCGGCGCTGACCGCGATCTCGCAGCGGGCGCCCGCGGCCTCGAGCGCGGCCCGCACGCCGAGCAGCTCCTGCTGCAGGTCGAGCGAGCGGTAGCCCTCGACGGCGGCTTGCACCTCGATGAGGGCGTCACCGGCCAGCTCGCGTATCTGGCTCATCTCACCGGCCGCCCGGCCGGCGTCCTTGGCGGCGAGCTTGGCCGCCAGCTCGCTCTTGAGGCTGATCACCGACAGGCTGTGGCCGAGCAGATCGTGCAGGTCGCGGGCGAAGCGCAGCCGCTCCTCGGCGACGGCCAGGCGCGTCTTGGCCTCCTGGCTCTCGTGCGCCTCCCTGATCGTGTGCCAGAGCCACACCCAGCACCACATGGCCAGTGGCGTCAGGATGAGGGTGAGCACCTCGTTGACGATGGCCCAGGGCAGCGACATGCCGGCGACCCGATGGCTGACCGTGATGGTGCACAGGCCCACGACGGTGCCGATGCCGACCGACACCCGCCAGGGGACGTTGACCGCCACCCCGGACAGCCAGATGCCGCCGACGATCTCCCACGTGCTGCTCCCGGTGCCCGGCGGGATGAAGGGGAGCGAGGCCGCCATGAAGACCCCGGAGACCACCAGCAGCACCGTCGGCCTGGGCTTGTCGTCGTAGGCGGCGCGCAGGATCAGCGGGAAGACGGAGAGCTGCCCCAGCAGCAGCACGGCGACGATGACGGCGGAGGTGCCCGCGAGCCGGCCTGTGTCCCACAGGCCCAGCAGCATGAACAGGTAGATGAGCCCGAGGACGACGACCATCGCGTCCATCCAGTAGAGGAGCACCTTCCTGGCGACCTCCGCCCCGGACGCCTTCACACACTCCTCCTATGACAAAAACCCCCTTGACCGCAAAATCCTATAGTTCACGCACGAGTGCGCCAGAGGATTTGGGAGACCGCCGGCCGCGGAGCGGCGCCGCGAAGCGAGAGCCAGGCGAGTTCGTAGCGGGTCGCGAAGGTCGTCAGCTTGCGGGCGTCGATCTCGCCGAGGTCGTCAGGGCTGATGAGCACCGTGGTGAGCGCCATCCGCCGCCACGTCTGCCCGGCGTCGGTCAGTCCGTGCGCGTGGGCGATCTGGGCGTGCGCGGCGCGTACGGCCGCCGCCACCCGTCGCAGCCGCCCCTCGGGCGCGGCACGGGGCTCGAGCGCGGCCAGCAGGTTGACCACCGAGACCCGCGCCCCGGCGTCGTGGGTCAGCTTGAGCAGGGCGGCGTCCCCGGCCGACAGCCCTTTCGGCCCCAGCGGGAAGGTGTAGGTGACGTGGAGCGGGCGCTCCCGCTGGAGGGTACGCAACGCACCGGCCCGGCGCGATCCCGCGGCGGTGTCGGCGTTGTCGCGGATCTCGAAGTCGGCGAACCTGGCGCCGAAGGCGGCGATCATCCTGCGATAGGCGGCGGTCAGCGCGTCCTGGTCGGTGCACGCGCCCGCCAGCTCCCTGCCCGCCGGGCCGCCGAAGGACAGGCCCGCGTCCGCGCCGCCCGCCCGCAGGCGGCCGATGCGGTTGGCCACCGGGTTCGCGCCGGGCTCGAGCTTGCCGCCCCACCTCGGCGCGCAGTCGTCACCGGCCACCACGTGCCCCAGGGCGTACCAGCGCAGGCCGGTGCGGCGGCTGTGATCGGCCAGGTTGAAGCCGGGCTCGCGGGCGGTGTCGACGAAGGCGAGGAAGGCCGAGGGGCCGTCGGCCGGCAGGAGCGGCTCCTGCGCCGGCGGCTGGGCCATGGGGCTCAGCGTCGGGGACGCCGCCTTGACGGGCGCCTCCGGCGTGGCCCGCGCGGGCAGGAGCCAGACCGCGACCGCGGTGCCGCCGGCGAGGGCGAGCGCGGCGAGGACGACCATGGATCGCGGGGGAGTGCCCGGCTCCCGCTTGCGCCGTCTCTTGTTCGGCATGGGCAACCCTTCGTGGCGGGATGGCTACCGAAAGTGAAATTTAGCAAGGGTGTGCGGAGCCGCGCGGCCAATCTCCAGATAATGGGCCATATGAAGTTGAGGATCTTCACCGAGCCGCAGGAAGGCGCGACCTACGACGACCTGCTCGCCGTCGCGCAGGCAGCCGAGCGGCTGGGTTTCGACGCGTTCTTCCGCTCCGACCACTACCAGCGCATCGGACCGGGCGAGCCGGGCCCGGGCTCCACCGACGCCTGGATCACCCTCGCCGGCCTGGCCAGGGACACCTCCCGCCTGCGCCTGGGGACGCTGGTCACCCCCGCGACCTTCCGCCTGCCCGGCCCGCTGGCGATCAGCGTCGCCCAGGTGGACCGGATGAGCGGCGGCCGGATCGAACTCGGCTTCGGAACCGGCTGGTACGAGACCGAGCACGCCTCCTACGGCATCCCCTTCCCGCCGATCGGCGAGCGCTTCGACCGCTTCGAGGAGCAGCTCCAGATCATCACCGGCCTCTGGAGCGCCGACGCCCCGTTCTCCTACGACGGCACCCACTACCAGCTGAAGGACTCACCCGCCCTCCCCAAACCGCTCCAGCGCCCCCGCCCGCCGATCATCATCGGCGGCTTCGGCGCCAAGCGCACCCCGCGCCTGGCCGCCCGCTACGCCGACGAGTTCAACGTCCCCTTCCGCACCGTGGACGAGACCGGGACGTTCTTCGACACGGTACGGCAGGCCGCCGCCGAGGCCGGCCGTACGGTCCTGATGTCGGCCGCCCAGACGACCTGTGTGGCCACCGGCCAGGCCGAACTGGACCGCCGCGCCGCCGCCATCGGCTCCGACCTGTCGTCCCTGCGCGGCAACGGCCTGGCCGGGACGCCGTCGGAGGTGCTGGGCAAGCTGGAGCAGTTCGCGGCGCTGGGGGCCGAGCATGTGTATCTGCAGCTGATGGACCTGTCCGACCTGGACCACCTGGAGCTGATCGCGGCGGAGATCCTGCCCCACGTATAAGGTTTCCCACCCCGCCGGCCGTTCGGCTACGGCACGGTCACGGAGCGTGGATTACCTTCGCTTTGTGGCCGTGACGGATTCCCCCTACGCCATGTGGCTCAGAGGCGACCTGGCCGAGTACCTCAAGGTTCGCGACGGCACGCGAGTCGAGATCATTGGAGGTCGGGTCGTCGTGTCGCCCATGCCATCCCTGGGGCACAACTGGATCATTCACGGCATTCGCCGTGCCTTCGTCACCGCTGAGCTCCAGGACGACACGTTCCCTTGGCAAACCGTCGAGGTCGCCGACCTGAATCTGTCCACAGCGGATGGCTATGTGCCCGATGTCCTCGTCATGGATGCCGATGTCTATGACGACGCGGCGCAGAAGGACCTCCAGTGGTTAGCCGGGTACCAGGTCAACCTGGTGGTGGAGGTGACGTCCAGCGACACCGCCGGCCATGATCGTGAGCCTGCTTCCCCGGGAGGCGGCGCCACGAAGTGGGCCGGCTACTCGCGGGCCGGGATCCCCTTCTTCCTCCTGGTCGACCGTGACCCGGCCGTCTCGATGACCGCTCTGTTCGCCGGCCCCGATCGCGAACGCGGCGTCTACGCGTCCGTGCGTTCCTGGTCCTTCGGCGAGACCGTGGACCTGCCCGACCCCTTCAAGGTGACCATTCCGACGGACGACTGGCGGCCCTGGGCCTGAATTGGTTCGCGATCTTGATACGGGATAAGCCAGACTTTCCGCGTGCTACTCACGATCACGACCACCGCCACGCCGGCCACTGACCTGGGCTTCCTGCTGCACAAGCATCCCGACCGGGTGCAGGAGTTCCGGCAATCCTTCGGGACGGCGACGGTGTTCTATCCAGAGGCGAGCGAGGACCGGTGCACGGTCGCGCTGCTTCTGGAAGTGGATCCGGTGGCGCTGGTCAGGTCCAGTGGGAAGAACTCGCCCGACTTCAGCCTGTCGCAGTACGTCAACGACCGGCCGTACGCGGCCTCGTCGCTGATGGCGGTGACGCTGGCCGACGTGTTCAGGACGGCCCGCGCCGGGCGGTGCAACGCGAAGCCCGAGCTGCCCGGGACGCCGCTGCCGCTGGTGATCACGCTGGTGTGCCGGGGCGGGGCGGATCTGGCCCGCGGGGTGTTCGAGCCGCTCGGGTGGGACGTCGAGGCGGAAGCCGTACCTCTGGATGAGAGCTTCCCGGAATGGGGTGAGTCGCGATATGTGCGGCTTACGCTGCGGGGGACCTTGCGGCTGTCCGAGGCGTTGAATCAGCTTTACGTGCTGCTGCCGGTGCTGGATGACGCCAAGCACTACTGGGTCGCGCCGGACGAAGTGGACAAGTTGCTTCGGGCCGGTGAGGGGTGGCTGCGGGAGCACCCCATGCGCGGGGTGATCGCGCGGCGTTATCTCGGGCGGCGCTGGGCGCTGGCGCGATCGGCGCTGGCCCGGCTGGCCGAGCTCGGGGACGAGACCGAGGAGCAGCTCGAGCCCGCGGTCGCCGAGGAGGCGGCGCCGGACGAGACCGCGGCCGACGAGGCGGTGGCGGCCGAGACCGAGGAGGCGCTGGCCGCCGAGGAGGCTTCCGCGGCTCCGGTCAAGGCTCGGCCGCTCAACGTGCTGCGGCGCGAGGCGGTGCTGGCGACGCTGGAGGAGCTCGGCGCGTCCAGCGTGATCGACCTGGGGTGCGGTCAGGGCGAGCTGGTCGGCGCGCTGCTGGCCAAGCCGCGGTACACCCAGGTGACCGGGGTTGACGTCTCGCCGCTGGCGTTGACGATCGCCGCCCGGAAGTTGCGGCTGGAGCGCATGCCGGACAGCAAGCGTGCCCGGCTCACGTTGTTCCAGGGGGCGCTGACCTACACCGACAAGCGCTTCGCCGGGTACGACGCCGCGGTGCTCATGGAGGTGATCGAGCACGTGGACCCGCCACGCCTGCCCGCGCTGGAGCGCGTGGTCTTCGGTACGGCCAGGCCGCAGCACGTGCTCGTGACCACGCCGAACGTCGAGTACAACGTGCGCTACGAGTTCCTGACCGGGATGCGGCACCGTGATCACCGCTTCGAGTGGACGCGGGCGGAGTTCGCCGCGTGGTGCGCCAGGGTGTGCGAGCAGTACGGCTACAGCGTCGCGGTCAAGGCGGTCGGCGAAGAGGATCCAGAAGTGGGTCCTTCGACTCAGATGGGGGTTTTCACGCGTGATTAGCGTTCCCGAACTGTCCCTCGTGGTGCTGGTGGGGGTCTCGGGCAGCGGGAAGTCGACGTTCGCCGCCAAGCACTTCAAGCGCACGCAGGTGATCTCCTCCGACTTCTGCCGCGGCCTGGTCTCCGACGACGAGAACGACCAGAGCGCCACCCCTGCCGCGTTCGACCTGCTCCACCACATCGTGGGCGTACGGCTGAGCCGCGGCCTGTTCACCGTGGTCGACGCCACCAACGTGCAGTATCAGGCCCGCAAGAGCCTCATCGAGCTGGCCAGGCAGCACGACGTGCTGGCCGACGCGATCGTCCTCGACGTACCCGAGGAGACGGCGATCGCGCGCAACGAGACCAGGCCCGACCGCGACTTCGGGGCCGGTGTCGTCATCCGGCAGCGCAAGGACCTGCGCCGTTCCCTCGGCAAGATCAACCGGGACGGCTTCAGGAAGGTGCACGTGCTGCGCGGCCTCGACGAGATCGACGCCGCGACGATCACCTACGAGAAGGCGTGGAGCGACCTGCGCCACCTGCACGGCCCGTTCGACATCATCGGCGACGTGCACGGCTGCCGCGCCGAGCTGGAGACGCTGCTGGGCGAGCTCGGCTGGCAGGGCGTCCACCACCCGGAGGGCCGCACCGCCGTCTTCGTCGGCGACCTCGTCGACCGCGGCCCCGACACGCCCGGCGTGCTGCGCATCGTCATGGACATGGTCGAGGCCGGCACCGCCATCTGCGTGGCCGGCAACCACGAGCAGAAGCTCGTGCGCGCGCTCAACGGCCGAAAGGTGCGGGTCGCGCACGGCCTGCAGGAGTCGCTCGACCAGCTCGCGGCCGGCGACCCGGCCTTCGCCGAGCGGGCCCGCGTGTTCATGGACGGCCTGCTCAGCCACTACGTGCTCGACGACGGCAAGCTCGTGGTCGCGCACGCCGGCCTCAAGGAGGCATACCACGGGCGCGCCTCCGGCCGGGTGCGCGCCTTCGCGCTCTACGGCGACACCACCGGGGAGACCGACGAGTACGGCCTGCCGGTGCGTTACCCGTGGGCGGAGGAGTACCGCGGCCGGGCCATGGTCGTCTACGGGCACACCCCGACCATCCGGCCGGAGTGGGTCAACAACACCATCTGCCTCGACACCGGAGTGGTGTTCGGCGGAAAGTTGACGGCGTTGCGCTACCCGTCGCGCGAGATCGTCTCCGTGCCGGCCGAGAAGGTCTGGTACGAGTCGGTCAAGCCGCTCGGCGGCCACACCCGCGAGCCCGGCCAGCTGGACATCAACGACGTCCAGGGCACCCGCTACGTCGAGACCCGCTTCGGCCCGCGGGTGAAGGTGTTCGACACCAACGCCGCTGCCGCGCTGGAGGTCATGAGCCGCTTCGCCGCCGACCCGCGCTGGCTGGTCTACCTGCCGCCGACCATGGCGCCGCCGGAGACCTCCCAGCTCGACGGGTACCTGGAGCACCCGGCCCAGGCGTTCGAGGAGTTCGCCGCCGCCGGGGTCACCGAGGTGGTGTGCGAGGAGAAGCACATGGGTTCGCGGGCGGTAGCCGTACTCGCGAAGACCCCCGAGGCGGCCGCGGCGCGCTTCGGCGTGACGGACGGCAGCGCGGGCGAGATCTACACGCGCACCGGCCGCCGCTTCTTCGACGACACCGCGCCGCTGGTGGAGCGGCTGCGCGCGGCCGTCGCCCCGCTGTGGGACGAGCTCGGCGCCGACTGGCTCATGCTCGACTGCGAGCTGCTGCCCTGGTCGGCCAAGGCGGGCGAGCTGATCAAGACGCAGTACGCGGCCGTCGGCGCCGCGGCGGGCAGCGCGCTTCCGCTGGCCACGGCGGCCCTGGAGACGGCGGCCGGGCGCGGCCTGGATGTGGGCGGACTGCTGGCGCGCACCCGACGCCGCCAGGACAACGCTGCCCGATTCCGCGCGGCGTATGCGCGCTACTGCTGGCCCGTCGACGGCCTCGACGGCGTACGGCTGGCGCCGTTCCAGATCCTGGCCTGCGGGAACGCGCAGACCGGGCGCAACACCGCGCTCGAGCCGCACGCCTGGCACCTGTCCCTGCTGGGCGGGCTGGAGTCGGAGCTGATCACGCCCACGCGGCACGTCTTCGTCCCGCTGGACTCGGCGGCCGCGCGCGAGGAGGCCACGGCCTGGTGGGAGGCGATGACGGCGCAGGGCGGCGAGGGCATGGTGGTCAAGCCCGCCGCGCACGTGCCGGGCCGGGTCCAGCCCGGGGTCAAGGTGCGCGGGCAGGAGTACCTGCGCATCATCTACGGGCCCGACTACACCGAGTCGCTGGAGGTGCTGCGCCGCCGCTTCCTCGGCAAGAAGCGCTCGCTGGCGCTGCGGGAGCACTCGCTGGGGCTGGAGGCGCTGGCCCGGCTGGCCGAGGGCGAGGCGATGTGGCGGGTGCACGAGCCCGTCTTCGCCGTGCTGGCCATGGAGACCGAGCCGGTCGACCCCCGGCTCTGAGATATGCAACCTCCGGTCACCAGTCCGCAACTTTCGCGGGTGCCGGTGACCGGTGCGCGTTGCGTAGTTTGGCGATCCCGTGAATCGAAAAGGAGTAGGTCATGGGATCGTCGCTGCTCGCGATGCTGCTCGTGCTGGGCTCGATGACCGTGCCCGGGGCCCCCGTGGTCGAGCTGCGGTGGAGGGACCCCGTCCGGGTGGAGCCCTGGCCGGGGGGCCGACGCCACCGAGCCCGGCGAGAGCTGCACGCAACTGGCGGCCGGCAAGCAGATCGGCGCGGAAGACTGCCTGTTCGTCAACGTCACCGTCCCGGCCAGGCACACCGGCAGGGCGCTGCCGGTCATGGTCTGGCTGCACGGCGGCGGCTACACCACCGGCTGGGGCAGCGCCTACGACCCGCGCCGCCTGGTCGCCAAGGGCGAGGTCATCGTGGTCACGGTCAACTACCGGCTCGGCGCCTTCGGCTACCTCGGGCTGCCCGGCCTGGCCGGATCGGGCACCTTCGGCCTGGCCGACCAGCTCGAAGCCCTGCGCTGGACCAAGCGCAACGCCGCGGCCTTCGGCGGCGACCCGGGCAACGTCACCGTGTTCGGGGAGTCGGCCGGGGGCATGAGCACCTGCGCCCTGCTGACCTCGCCCGCCGCGCGGGGCCTGATCCACAAGGCGATCATCCAATCCGGCTCGTGCATGCTCGAATGGGTCAGCGGAGCACGCCGAGACGGTCCTGCGGGCGTACCCGCTGCCGGACTACCGCTCCCCGGCCCTCGCCTGGGCGACCGTGGCCGACGACCGCGCCTGGGCCTGCCCGACCGTGTGGGCCGATCGCGCGATGGCCCGCCGTACCCCGGTCTACGCCTTCGAGCTCGCCGACGAGAAGGCGCCCAACCTGGCCCGCATCCCCGCCGGCTTCCCGCCGGGGGCACAACACGCCAGCGACCTGCCGTACCTCTTCGACCTGCACGGCCGGCCATGGGACGACTTCACCCCCGCGCAGTGGCGCCTGGCCGACCGGATGATCGGCTTCTGGACCTCCTTCGCCCGCACCGGCGAGCCCGCCGGATGGCCCGCCTTCGACCCGCGCTCCGGCACGGCCATCAGCCTCAAACCGGCCGACCAGGGCGGCATCAAGCCAGTCGACCTGGGCAGCGAACACCGCTGCGGGTTCTGGAGCAAGGTGTCCGGGTGAGGCGGTGTGACAGACTCGGAAGGCGTGATCAGGGTGCTGCTCGTCGATGACGACCCGATGGTCCGCAGGCACCTGCGCACTATCCTCACCTCCAGCCCGGAGATCGACATCGTGGGGGAGGCCCGCGACGGCGCCGAGGCCGTTGAGGAGGTGCTGCGCGGCCGCCCCGACGTGGTCCTCATGGACCTGCGCATGCCCGGCGTGGACGGCGTCACGGCCACCAGGGAGATCGCCGCCCTGGCCGCCCCGCCCACCGTGATCGCGCTGACCACCTTCGACGACGACACCCACGTCCGCGCCGCCCTGGCCGCCGGAGCCGGAGGCTTCCTGGTCAAGACCACGCCCGCGGAAGACCTGCTCAACCTCATCCGGGTCGCCGCCGACGGCCACGTGGTCATGTCCCCGATCGCCGCCCACCGGCTGCTCAGCGGTTCGAGCGAGGACGACGACCAGCGGGCCGAGGCCCGGGCCCGCATCGGCGACCTGACCGAGCGCGAACGCGAGATCCTCACCTGCCTGGGCGAGGGACTCACCAACCCGCAGATCGTCGGGCGGCTGTTCCTGTCGGAGACCACGGTGAAGAGCTACGTCTCCCGCCTCCTGGTCAAACTCGGCCTCACCCACCGCACCCAGGCCGCCCTCCTCGCCCAACGCGCCGGCCTGACGGACACCGGCCCACGATGACGGACCGGAGTTCAGGGGACCAGGGCCGGAGTCCAGAGGGTGGGGGTTGGTCTGGTTCGGCGGGCTGGGGTTCAGGGGGTGGGGGGCGGTTTGTTGCGGCGGGTCGGGCTGTAGGGGAGGGGGCTGGTCTGTGGTGACGGGTCAGGCCGCGGGGGAGCGTCGCAAGGTCCTGGGCGCCGCCTGTGCCGCCGGACTGCTGTACGCCGCCGCGCAGGTGGCCCTTCAGCTGCCCGGCGACGGGTTCACCGCCAACCTGGTCCTGAACCTCCTGGTGGATCTGGCTCTGCTGGCCGTGGTTCGGTTCCCGCGAGTGGTGGGGGTGCTGACCGTTCTGGCCACGGCCGCCCTGACCCTGACCACCGATGCGGTGGCCACCCCGCTGGCCGCGCCCTTGGTGGTGTCCTTCCTGGTGTACACGCTGCCCTGGCGCCAGGCCCTCGCGTACGCGGGCGCGCTCGCTGTGCTGGCCATCCCGATCTGGTCGCCCACCTTGGCCTCGCTGTCCCTCGCCCTGTCCGCCACCGCCCTGCCCGCCCTTCCCAGTGGGCGGGGCGGATCATCGGGCCGGCTTGCCAGGGGCTTCAGGGGAAGGGGCGGCCCTGGAGGAGGCGGCGGTTTCGGGGGTTTCCGGGCAAGGGGCGGGTTCGGAGGGCTTGAGGGAGGCAGCGGCTCACGCGGATTCCGTGGGGTGGCGCCCGTCCGGGTGGGACTCCCGGGCCTCGGCGGAAGGATCCGAAGGACACCGGTGGGGTCGTCCTGACCGGGATACCGGCGGTGACCTGCTTGAGCTTGCGACCGGAGACGGGGTGACGCTGCGGATCACGGGTGATCCCGGGACGGTTCCGGCGGTCGTGGCGCGGACCGTCTATCGGGTGGTTCAGGAATCACGGACCAACGCCCGGAAGCACGCCCCGGGGGCTTCCCTTGCCGTGTCCATCGCCTACCCAGGGGATCGGGCCGACATCGAGGTCCACAACCCGAACCCTCGAGACCGACCTGGCCGACGCCGGCTCGGGCATGGGACTGGTCGGCCTCCATCGGCGGGTCATCTTGCTGGGGGGCAGGTTCTCGGCGGGTTCCGACGAGGAGGGCGGTTTCACGGTCACCGCCAGCATCCCGGCAGCCCGTCCGTCTTAGGACGGTGCCCCTCGTTACCGGTCGCCCGCGTGGTTGGTCGTCCGCGTGGTTGGTCGGCTACGTGCTTGGGCGGTTGCGGCTGGGGGCCCGTAGCTCTGCTGGGTGGCCGTGGCTGGTGGCCGGGCGGCTACCGGGGCGGCGTGGTGCGAGGGCGCCGGGACCGACGTGGCGGGGGTTGCAGGGGTGGGTGGGTTTTGGGTGGTGCGATTGTCGGTGGCGGCTGACACACTCGGTCGGCATGAGTGGTGATGTGCGGCTGCGGGCCGTGGAAGATGCCGATCTCGAGGTGTTCTTCGAGCAGGAGCAGGACGAAGTGGCCTCCGAGAGGGCGAACTTCCCGTCCCGGCCGCGGGAGCGGTTCATGAAGCACTGGCGGACCAAAGTGGTGGGCGATCCGGGTGTGCTGGTGCGGACTGTCCTGGCGGATGGCGACGTGGCGGGCAACATCGTTTCCTGGACGGAGACCGATGGCAGGCGGTTCATCGGCTATTGGCTGGGGCGTGACCACTGGGGCAAGGGGGTCGGCACGCGGGCGTTGACGCAGTTCCTGGCTGAGGAGGCGGTTCGGCCGCTTTACGCGGATCCGCACCACGGCAACACGGCCTCCGTCCGGCTTCTGGAGAAGGTGGGGTTCCGGCGTTCCGGGTCGGTGTTCCATGGGGGCGAGGAGCATCTTCTGCTGGTCCTCGGGTGAACGTTCGTCCGTTTACCCGGACGGCCTTTCCTCACGAAGCGGGAACGGGGTGGCGGGTGCGTTGGGCGAGCCGTACGGCTGGGGCCATGGCGAGGCCGGCGGCGAGGAAGAGGGCGCCGAGGGTGAGCCAGCCGGCCGTTCCCCATTCCAGGAGGAGCGTGGTCATCAGGACGGGGCCGAGCATGCGGGCGATCTGCGGGCCCATGCCGAAGAAACCCTGGTACTGGCCTTGCTTGTCGGCCGGGGCCAGGGAGAAGCCGAGTTCCCAGGCGGCGGCGCCCTGCATCATCTCGCCGAACACCTGGATGACGGCGGCGGCGACCAGGATGGCCACGGCGGCCCAGGCGCCGAGGTGGGCGCCGGAGGCGGCGTAGACGAGGCAGGCGGCGAGGAAGATCCAACCGGCCCGGCCGGTGACCTTCGCGGCGCCGGGTAGGTCGGTGACCTGGCGGGCCACCCGTACCTGGAAGACGACCACGGAGAGCATGTTGACGACCAGGAGGGCGGCGGCGACGGGCTTCGGGGCGTCGGTGTGCTGGACGATCCAGAGGGGGAGGCCGAGGCTGAGCAGCGGCATGTTGAGGTACATGATCGCGTTGAGGAACGTGATCAGCGCGTAAGGACGGTCGCGGAGTACGGCCAGGCGGCGGGTCTTCCCGGCGGCGACGGGCGCCGGGGGGACCTCCGGCAGGCGGCGCAGGACCACGGCGGCCAGGAGGAAGGCGATGGCGTCCACGGCGAAGACGGCCAGGTAGGCGGGCGGGGCGTCGAAGGAGAGGGCCAGGCCGCCGAGACCGGCGCCCACGGCCAGGCCGGCGTTGGAGGTCGACTGGAGGTGGGCGCGGACGGTGGTGCGCGACTCCGCGGGTACCAGCCCGGCCAGGAGCGCCTGCCTGGCGGAGGTGAGGCCCGCCTGGCAGCAGGTGTAGAGGCAGGCGACCAGGATGAACAGCGGATAGGCGCGCACGACCAGGAAGGCGCTGAGCGCGGCGGCGGTGACGACGGCGAGGGCGACGGCGGTACGGCGGGGCCCCCAGCGATCGGCCACGTGGCCGAGGGGGACGCCGGCGAGCATGCCCATGGCCCAGGCGAGCGTGAGTGCCACGCCGACCTGTGCGGCGGAGAGCCCGACGACCCGGGTGAAGAAGAGCGCGGACGTGGCGTAGAAGGCGCCGTCGCCGATGGAGTTGGTGAGCTGCGCCAACGCCAGGATGCGGGCAGGCCCGGGAGGTGGGACGATCCGTGACATGTATGCACATTAATGGGCAGACTTAGCCCAGTTGAAGCGCCATTTTCGGGTCAGGTGATTGGGCCAAGTCGGCCCCTGACTGGGTGGGCTCGGACGCGGATCCGCAGTGTGGGGCGAAGGTGTGCGGCCGGCGTGCTGAAGGCGCAGCTTCGTGGTGCGGGCCTCGCGGGGTGACTCGGCGGGTGGGGTTACGGGGTGCGGGCCGTGCGAGGGCGGGTGTGGGCCTTTGAGCGGGGATGCGCGTGGGTATCGCGGGGTGTGGTGGGGGCGGGTGACCTGGGGTTTGAGCGCTGGGATCAAGTTTGCGGAAGGTGAACCGTACAAAGAGTGATCAGTGGGTAGTTCCCGTCCATGGCCACACCGAGTGCGCAGCAGGAGAACCTGGGACACGTCGTCTTCATCACGGCCGCCGCCGCCATCGGCGGTTTCCTGTTCGGTTACGACAGTTCCGTCATCAACGGCGCCGTCACCGGCATCCAGAAGCACTTCGCCGTCGGCTCGGTCGAGACCGGGTTCGTCGTGGCGATCGCGTTGCTCGGCTCGGCCGTGGGGGCGTGGGTCGGTGGCGGGCTGGCCGATCGGTGGGGCAGGACGCGGACGATGCAGGTGGCGGCGGCGTTGTTCGCGATCAGTTCGGTCGGGCAGATGCTGCCGTTCGCGATCTGGGATCTGGCGCTGTGGCGGGTGCTGGCGGGCATGGCGATCGGGATGGCGTCGGTGCTGGGGCCGACGTACATCGCGGAGGTGGCGCCGCCGGCGTACCGGGGGCGGCTGGGGTCGTTCCAGCAGTTGGCGATCGTGCTGGGGATCGCCGTCTCGCAGCTGGTCAACTACGTGGTGGTACGGCTGGCGGGCGGCGATGTGAACAACGCGCTCTGGGGGCTGCAGGCATGGCAGTGGATGCTGGGCGCCTGTTTGGTCCCGGCGTTGCTCTACCTGCTGTTCGCCTCGACGATTCCGGAGTCGCCGCGCTACCTGATCGCCGCGGGCCGGATTCCGGCGGCGCGGAAGGTGCTGGCGGAGGTCGAGGGCGAGGAGCTGGACCTGGACGCCCGGGTGGAGGAGATCCGCCATTCGCTGCGCACCGAGGCCCGGCCGACGATGCGGGATCTGCGCGGCCCGGCGCTGGGGCTGTTGCCGATCGTGTGGATCGGGATTGTCCTGTCGGTGTTCCAGCAGTTCGTCGGCATCAATGTGATCTTCTATTACTCGTCGGTGTTGTGGCAGTCGGTGGGCATCGACCAGAGCAACTCGCTGCTGATCAGCTTCTCCAGCTCGGTGATCAACATCATCGGCACGTTCATCGCGATCGCGCTGGTGGACCGGATCGGGCGGCGTCCGCTGCTGCTGATCGGCTCGGCGGGCATGGCGATCTCGCTGGCGACGGCGTCGTGGGCGTTCAGCGCGGCGGAGAAGGTGAACGGCGTGGTCACGCTGCCGAACCCGCAGGGCACGATCGCGCTCGTCGCGGCGAACGTGTTCGTGTTGTTCTTCGCGCTGTCGTGGGGTGTGGTGGTCTGGGTGCTGCTGGGGGAGATGTTCCCGAACCGGATCCGGGCGGCGGCGCTCGGCGTGGCGGCGGCGGCCCAGTGGATCGCGAACTGGCTGATCACGGTCTCGTTCCCGGCGCTGTCCGAATGGAACCTTCCGGCGACTTACGCGGGTTACGCGATGTTCGCGGTGTTGTCGTTCCTGTTCGTGGCCAGGTGGGTGCGGGAGACCAAGGGGCGCACGCTCGAAGACATGGGCTAGGGTCGCGAGGGTGATCGACGACGTGCTCGGGCCCGGCCTCGAGGTGCTCTTCTGCGGGATCAACCCGGGGCTCATGTCGGAGGCCACCGGCCACCACTTCGCCCGGCCGGGCAACCGGTTCTGGCCCGCGCTGCACCGGTCGGGGTTCACGCCGCGCCTGCTGGCGCCGGCCGAGCAGCATCTGCTGCCGTCCTATGGGCTCGGGATCACCAACATCGTGGCGCGGGCGAGCGCGAAGGCGTCGGAGCTGTCGCGGGCCGAGCTGGTCGAGGGGGGTGTACGGCTGGCCGCGCTGCTGGCCGAGCGGCGGCCCAGGGTGCTGGCGGTGCTCGGGGTGTCGGCGTTCCGGACGGCCTTCGCCGTACCGAAGACCAGGATCGGACCCCAGCCGCAGAAGATCGCGGACACGCGCGTGTGGGTGCTGCCCAACCCGAGCGGGCTGAACGCGCACTTCACCCTCGACGCCATCACCGCGGAGTTCCGCAGGCTGAGGGAGTCACTGGGACCGGGCGGGGAGCCCGGCGCCTCAGCGTAGGGAGCGCCGGATGGCGGCGCGGCGGATGGAGCTGAAGATCATCGCGCCGATCGCGAAGAACAGCACGAACTTCAGTGCGCCGAAGCCGCCCGCGATCATGGCGATGATCGAGATCACGATCAGGAACGGCACGATCGGGCCGGGGCCGTGGTGGTGACGGCGCCGCTCCGGGTGGTGGTGGCGGTTCTTCTGCCACTCGCGGTGCGCCTCGTGCATCTGGCGGTGGGCCGCCCGCAGTTGATGCCGGTGGGCGCGCATCATCTCTTTGTAGGCGTGCCGGTCGTCCCAGACGGGCCCGTCCTTGACCGGGGCCGGCGGTGGCGCGTAGCCGTACCCGTCGGAGGGCAGGTCGGCCGTGATCTCGGTCAGGTCGCGTGCGGTGCGGGCCGCCAGCGTGCGGTCGAGGCGCTCGTCGAGCTCCTCGTGGGTCAGGCGCCCCTGCGCGAAGTGCTCGCGCAGGGATTCCATCGTCCGTTCACGCTCGGCGTCGCCGATCCGGAGGTCATGCGCGTCCACGAACGTTACTCCTCGTCAGGGTCGCCATCAGCCAGGATCTGGTAGAGCTTGCGGCGCGTCTCCGTGAGGACCTTGCGGGCTTCGCGAATCTGCGCCTCACTCCCAGTCTGCAATACCTGCATCATCGCAAACGCTGACTGGCGGGCGATATCCCACAAATCCGCAGTGTTGTCGTCGATGTCTGGCCGCATCTCGTCCCACGGGGCGCGTACCTCGTCGGGGTTCGAGTCGACGTAGGCCCTGCCCTGGTCAGTGAGGCGGAAGGTCTTGCGGCCCTCGCTCTCGTCGGCGACGACCAGGCCCTCGTCGGTGAGCTGCTGGAGCGCCGGGTACACCGCGCCGGGGCTGGGCTTCCAGCCGCCCTCGCTGCGCTCGGCGATCTCCTGGATGATCTGGTAGCCGTTGCGCGGCTCCTCGGCCAGGAGGGCGAGGATGGCGGCGCGCACGTCACCGCGCTTGGCCTTGCGGGGCCGGCCGCCCCAGGCGGCCCAGGCGCCGCGGCCCCCGCTGAAGGGGCCGCCCGGCCCCCACGGGCCGCCGGGACCGAAGCCGAAGGGGCCCGGGCCGCGCCTGCCGCGGCCGCGATGCTCGTGTGGACCGCCGCGCTGGCGGTGGTGGCGCTCGCCGCCGGCCTCGAATGCCTCGGCCAGGTTCCTGACCGCCTCGCGGGCGGCGCGCTTGAACTCGCGCGGGTCGGGCCACGGCCCGCCTGCTGCATGAGTGGAAGACATGTCGAACTCCTATCGTCGAATGCTGTCGATGTTCTAAAGATATATCGACAACATGTCGATAGCAACCCTACGTCATCCGCTGCCGTTCCGCGTGGGCCCGGACTTTGGCCCGGTTGCCGCACACCCGCATCGAGCACCATCGCCGGGTACGGCTGCGCGTGCCGTCCCAGAAAACCCAGGCGCAGGCGTGGTTCGGGCACCTCTTGAGCCGCTGCCACTCGCCGGTCGCGGCCGTGTGCGCCCAGGCCGCGGCGATGACCGCCAGCGGATTCTCGGCCCGCAGCGGCTGCTCGGCGCTGATCCGCACGGTCACCGGCAGGTAGTCGAGCACCTCCTCGGCCTGCGCGATCACCTCCTCGTCCGGCTCCTCGCCGTTGCTGGCCAGAAGGCGCTCCCTGAGCCCGGCGCGCAGCAGCCTGGCCTGGCGCAGGTCGCGCTCGTCCACCTCGGCGGGCAGGCCCGCGCCGGTCAGAAACGCGCGCAGCCCGTCGAGGCCGGCCAGCTGGTCGGTGCCCTCTTCGACGTCGATCGTGTTCGCGAACGCCTCCACGAGGAGGGCCGCGGGAGATGGTTCCGCCATGTCTTCCATCTAAGCACTTAGCTGGTTAAGATCTAACCATCTAAACGGATAGGTGGTTCAATGAGAAACGAAGGAGCCCTGGTCGGGTTCACCGCGATCACCAACCTCGCCGACGGCATCGGCCGGGTCGCGCTGCCGATCGCGGCGATGGGGCTGACCACCTCCCCGGCGCTGATCACCGGGGTGGGCGTCACGCTGACGCTGCCCTGGCTGCTGGTCTCCCTGCACGCCGGCGTCCTGGCCGACCGCGGGGACCGGCGGCGGCTGGCCGTCGTGGCCAACCTCGTCCGCCTCGGCGCGGTCGGCGTCCTTCTGGCCGCCGCGCTGCTCGGCGGGCTCTCCCTCCCCCTGCTGTACGGCGCCGGCCTCACGCTGGGCGTGGCCGAGGTCGTGGCCAGTGCCGCCGTCGGCGCCCTGGTGCCCGCCGCCGTCCCGGCCAGGAGGCTGACCAGGGCCAACTCGTGGATCGCCGGGGCCGAGACGCTCATGAACGAGTTCACCGGGCCCGCACTCGGCGGCCTGCTCGTGGGCATCGGCGTCTCGGTCGCGCTCGGCTCGGCCGCCGCCGGGTTCGCGCTGGGCGCCGTCCTGCTCGCGCTGCTGGCCGGGCGGTTCCGCGCCGAGGGCGCGCCGCGCAAGGGCGAGACCTCGGTCGCCGGGGAGATCCGCGAGGGACTCGCCTTCCTGTGGAACCACCGGCTGCTGCGCACCCTCAACCTGACCATCACCGTGCTCGGCGCGAGCTGGGCCGCCTGGCTGGCGCTGCTGCCGCTCTACGCGATCCGGGAGCTCCGGCTCGACCCGTCGGGGTACGGCCTGCTGATCAGCGCCATCGGCATCGGCGGCCTGACCGGCGCGCTGACCACCGCGCTGATCAACCGGCTGCTCGGGGTGCGCTGGGCGTTGTTCGCCGACCTGATCGGCACGTTCCTCATGGTGTTCGTCCCGGTCGTGCTGCCCAGCGCCTGGGCGGTGGGCGCCGCCGCCTTCCTCGGCGGCATGGGCGGCACGCTGTGGTCGGTCAACTCCCGCACGATCGCGCAGACGATCGTCCCCGACCGCCTGCTCGGCCGTTACACCGCCGCCGGCCGGATGCTCGCCTACGGCGCGATGCCGCTCGCCTCCTTGCTGGCCGGTTTCCTCGCCCAGTTCGCCGGGCTCAAGGTGGCCTTCGCGGTGTTCGCCGCGGCAGCGCTCGTGCTGGTCGTGCCCTTCCTCCGGACCGTCACCCCGGATGCCCTGGCACAGAGTGAGACAGATCACGAAAAACTTGCGGAATCAGGGAACACCGCGGGGATGGCCGCCGTTAACTAGAGCAGACGAGGTCGTTCCGCGTCGGCAGGGCTGGGGGGTGCTGTCGCCGCAGGAAACGACCTCGTCTGCGTTTTCAGAAACTTTCAGTAGATGTCGACGGTCATGAACTTCCACGGATCGGGCCGCCGGCTCTCACCCGGGGACCACGCGCCCGCCCGCTGCAGCGTCACCGGCGTGTTGTCGGCCGTGCCGTTCGCGCCGATCAGCCACGACGGATCCTTGCGCGAGGCGAAGCCGCCGCCCGAGACGTTCCACCGCATCGAGTCGCTGTACTGCCCGATCGCCGCCGAGCAGTTCGCCACCTGGATCGGCTGATCCTGCGCCATCGTCCCGCCCTCGACATCGGCGCACATGCCCGGATCGGCCAGGTTGTGCAGCTGGCCGGAGACGGCGTTGAACGCCCAGAACTGGTCGGCCCGGCCGTCGCAGGAGTACAACAGCAGGTTCGCGCCGCCGCCCGGCGTGCTCCCCGGCACGTCCAGGCACTTTCCGGACAGCTTGAGCTGCTGGTAGACCATCGCGGTCTTCTGCTCCCAGGTGAACACCTGCCGCTGGTCGTTCTGGTCGCAGGCGGCCAGCACCATCCGGTCGCCGAGGGCGCGTGCCGTACCCGGGAAGGTGGCGCACAGCGACGGCGCGTCGGCGGCGTGCAGGCGCGCGCCGTCGAAGGTCCAGCGCTGCGCCGGGCTGCCGTTGCAGTTCCACACCTGTACGGCGGTGCCGGCCACCAGGTTGCCGCCGTTGACGTCGGCGCAGCGGTCCTGGGACAGCTGGGTGTGGAACGCCTTGGTGGCCGGGTCGTACCAGAACGCCTGGTTCCTGGTGGCCTCGCACGGCCAGTTCAGCAGCTTGCGGCCGTTGCGCGAGGAGTTGCCCTCCACGTCCACGCAGGTGCCGGTGGCCGCGTGGCGGAGCTGGCGGAAGTCGGCCAGGCCCGGGTACAGCTTCGGGCTGAGGGAGCCGGCCGGGTTCATGCAGGTGGCCGCGGTGGCGCCGGCGTTGTAGAACTGCCCGAGGCAGGAGCCGAACGCGGCGTGGCCGCGGGTGTTCGGGTGGAAGGACTGCCGGACGGCGTTGGGGTTGAAGAAGTCGCCGTTGACCGCGTGCAGGCCGGTGACCCAGGTGGTGTCCTGGCAGGGTTCGGTGCCGTGGAAGAGCCGGCTGGCGTCCAGGTAGCGGGCGCCGGCCTGCTGGGCGGCGGCGCGGACGCCCTGCTCGAAGATCGGGACGGCCTTGTTGCGGGCGAAGGCGGCGTCGGACAGGTAGGCCAGGCAGCCGCCGTTGTACCAGCCGGGGAAGTTCGGGTTGTCCTCGACGTCCGGGCTGCCGGGGCCCGGGTAGGACATGGCGACGAGCTGGTAGTCGCCGGGCGCGTACCCGGCCTCGGCCATGATCTGCTTGACGTCGGTGAGCGCCTTGGCCACGCGCGGCACGATGAAGTCGACCCGCTGCTGCCAGGTCGGGTCGTGGATGGGCCAGCAGTTGCCCTGGAAGAGCACGCGGCGGGTGACGCACTGGGTCATCGTGGGGCCGAACTGGACGCCGCCCTCGTCGTTGGCCCCGGCCACGACGGTGATCATCTTGATCCGCGTGTTGCGGGCCTTGATGGCCAGGTTGTCGCCCTGGTTGAGCTCCTCGTACTGGTGGGTGCCGCCGATCGTGATGTCGTTGGTCGCCGCGCCGGAACAGGAGAGGTTGTAGGTGACGTCGGCCGGGACGCCGGTCACGTGGATGGCGGCCTTGGTGGAGCGGTGGCACCAGTTGTCCGGGCCGTCGGTGCCGGGTTCGTACAGGGTGCGGTCCACGGCTCCCTCGCCGGAGATCTCGCTGTCGCCGAGCGCGGCAAGGGAGGTCTTGCGCTGGTCGAGGGGGCGGACGGCGTCGTCGCCGTAGAGCTTGACCGCCTCCGCCTTGCGGATGGTCTCCAGGTGCGGGGGGAGGGGCGTGCCGGTTCGTGCCTGGGCTTGGGCCGGTGTGACGAGCACGGTCAGTGCCGCCAGGATGGCCAGGGGTAAGCGCATGGGGGATACCTCCGGCGGTTATGAGTGTTACTCATAAGTAAGCTCAGATTCCGGTAAATGTGAACAGGGCTCATGTGAATCGGGGTGGGCGGACGCCGTAACCCCTCATGACCTCCGGGATACCTCCGTGAGACGGTGGCTTTGCCGTACAGTCTCAAATGTGATCTTCGCATGATGGGGCATTCGCACGCGATGACCGGAGCCATCGCGTGGCTGGGGCTGGCGCCCGCGTTCGCGGCGTTGCCGTTGCTGAACGAGTCGAGCCGGTTCATCGAGACCGGGATCATGGCCAACGCGCTGACGCCGTCCGAGCTCATCGCCGGGGCGATCGTCTGCGCGGGCGCCGCCATGCTGCCCGACCTCGACCACCCGAGCGCCACCATCGCCCAGACCTTCGGCCCCGTGACCTGGGCGCTGTCCAAGTTCGTGGCCTGGATCAGCGGTGGGCACCGGGGGATGACGCACTCGCTGGCGTTCGCGGTGGCGATCGGGTTCGGGGCGCACTGGCTGGCCAGCACCTATCCGATCGGGCGCGACATCATGGTGGTGCTGCTGATCGGGCTGGCGCTGCGGGCCATCGGCATCGGCATTCCGGGGAACAAGGCGGGCTCCGCCATGATCAACATCGGGTTGACGGCGGGGCTCTTCGTCGTGTTCATGTCGCTGGACGTCGGGTACGCGTGGCTGGGGCTGGCCGTGGGGATCGGGAGCTTCACCCACGTGGTGGGCGACTGCATGACGGAGAAGGGCTGCCCGGTGCTGTGGCCGCTGGCGGCGCGGTGGGTGCTGCCGTGGAAGATCGGCATCAAGACGGGCAAGACGTTCGAGCAGAAGATTCTGGCGCCGATTCTGTCGGTGGCGATCATCGGGTTGCTGTTCTGGCGGCTGGCGCCGGTGTGACGCCTGAGCGGTTAACTTGATGTCGAGATACTTTAGGGATATCTTGATGTCGAGATATCCGCCGTCACCAGCGAGTTAGGGTTACCTAACGTCTTGTCCGGTCCCCGGGTGCGGCAGGATTTGAGCTGAGTATTTGGTCCACCGAGGAGGCGATTCACCGTGTCCGCGAACAGCTTCGGCAGCCGTGACACGCTACGCGTCGGCGACGCGTCGTTCGAGATTTTCCGGCTGGACGCCGTCGAGGGCTCGGCACGCCTGCCGTACAGCCTGAAGATCCTGCTGGAGAACCTCCTCCGCACCGAGGACGGCGCCAACATCACCGCCGACCACATCAACGCGCTGGGCGGCTGGGACCCGAAGGCGACGCCGAGTGTGGAGATCCAGTTCACGCCCGCCCGCGTGATCATGCAGGACTTCACCGGCGTCCCCTGTGTCGTCGACCTGGCCACCATGCGCGAGGCCGTACGCGATCTCGGCGGCGACCCCGCGAAGATCAACCCGCTGGCCCCCGCCGAGATGGTCATCGACCACTCCGTGATCGTCGACTACTTCGGGCACCCCGACGCCTTCCAGCGCAACGTCGAGCGCGAGTACGAGCGCAACCGCGAGCGCTACCAGTTCCTGCGCTGGGGTCAGACGGCGTTCGACGAGTTCAAGGTCGTGCCGCCGGGCACCGGCATCGTGCACCAGGTCAACATCGAGCACCTGGCCCGCGTGGTCATGACGCGCGACGGCAAGGCATACCCGGACACCTGCGTCGGCACCGACTCCCACACCACGATGGAGAACGGCATCGGCGTCCTCGGCTGGGGCGTCGGCGGCATCGAGGCCGAGGCGGCCATGCTCGGGCAGCCGATCTCCATGCTCATCCCGCGCGTGGTCGGCTTCAAGCTGAACGGGAAGCTGCCCGCCGGCGCGACCGCCACCGACCTGGTGCTGACGATCACCGAGATCCTGCGCAAGCACGGCGTCGTCGGCAAGTTCGTCGAGTTCTACGGCGAGGGCGTCTCCAGCGTGCCGCTGGCCGACCGGGCCACGATCGGCAACATGAGCCCCGAGTTCGGCTCCACCTGCGCCATCTTCCCGATCGACGGGCAGACCACCGACTACCTGCGCCTGACCGGCCGCTCCGCGGAGCAGATCGCGCTCGTCGAGGCGTACGCCAAGGCCCAGGGCATGTGGCACGACCCGAAGGCCGAGCCGGAGTACTCCGAGTACATCGAGCTCGACCTCGGCACCGTCGTGCCGTCGATCGCCGGGCCGAAGCGGCCGCAGGACCGCATCGCGCTGACCGCCGCCAAGGACACCTGGCGCCACGACGTCTCCAACTTCGTCGCCGACGACGAGGCGGGCAAGGAGAGCTTCCCGGCCTCCGACGCCCCGGCGCAGAACCCCAACGGCCGCCCCCACAAGCCGGTCGCGGTGACGCTCGCCGACGGCACCAGCTTCGAGATCGACCACGGCATCGTCTCCATCGCCGCGATCACGAGCTGCACCAACACCTCCAACCCGTACGTGATGCTGGGCGCCGCGCTGCTGGCCCGCAACGCCGTCGACAAGGGCCTGAACCGCAAGCCGTGGGTCAAGACCTCGCTGGCCCCCGGCTCGCAGGTCGTCACCGGGTACTTCGAGCGGTCGGGGCTGCAGCCGTACCTCGACAAGATCGGCTTCAACCTGGTCGGCTACGGCTGCACCACCTGCATCGGCAACTCCGGCCCGCTCATCCCGGAGATCTCCCAGGCGGTGCAGGACAACGACCTGGCGGTCACCGCGGTGCTGTCCGGCAACCGCAACTTCGAGGGCCGCATCAACCCCGACGTGAAGATGAACTACCTGGCCTCGCCGCCGCTGGTGGTCGCCTACGCGCTCGCGGGCACGATGGACATCGACCTGAACAACGAGCCGCTCGGCGTCGGCGCCGACGGGCAGCCGGTGTTCCTCAAGGACATCTGGCCCTCGCCGGAGGAGGTCGCCGAGGTCGTCAACTCCTCGATCGGCCGCGAGATGTTCGAGCGCGACTACGCCGACGTCTTCAAGGGCGACGACACGTGGCGCTCGCTGCCGATCCCGACGGGCAACACCTTCGAGTGGGACCCGGCCTCGACCTACGTGCGCAAGGCGCCGTACTTCGACGGCATGCCGGTCAAGCCCGAGCCCGTCACGGACATCTCCGGCGCCCGCGTCCTGGTCAAGGTGGGCGACTCCGTCACCACCGACCACATCTCGCCCGCCGGCGCCATCAAGGTCGGCACCCCGGCCGCCCAGTACCTCGACTCGCACGGCGTCGCGGTCAAGGACTTCAACTCGTACGGCTCCCGCCGCGGCAACCACGAGGTCATGATCCGGGGCACGTTCGCCAACATCCGCCTGCGCAACCAGATCGCGCCGGGCACCGAGGGCGGCTACACCCGCGACTTCACCCAGGACGGCGGGCCGGTGTCGTTCATCTACGACGCCTCGGTCAACTACGCCGCCGCCGAGACGCCGCTGGTCGTCCTCGCGGGCAAGGAGTACGGCTCCGGCTCCTCGCGCGACTGGGCGGCCAAGGGCACCGCGCTCCTCGGCGTCCGGGCCGTGATCGCCGAGTCCTACGAGCGCATCCACCGCTCCAACCTCATCGGCATGGGCGTGCTGCCGCTGCAGTACCCCGAGGGCGCCTCGGCCCAGTCCCTGGGGCTCACCGGCGAGGAGACCTTCACGATCACCGGTGTGGAGGCGCTCAACGACGGCGGCATCCCCGAGACGGTCCACGTCAAGGCCGGGGACGTCGAGTTCGACGCGGTCGTCCGCATCGACACGCCGGGTGAGGCCGACTACTACCGGCACGGCGGCATCATGCAGTACGTGCTGCGGTCACTGCTGAACAAGTAGCTCGAGTACGGCGCCGCCGTCCGGTCTGATCCTGATCCGGTACGGCGGCGCCGTCGTGTTGACACGATTTATCGCGATTTTTCGTGCTTTTTCATGACACCCGGGAGGCCGGTGCCGACCAGGTGTCGCACGAGGCGGGCTTGGCGGTGGTGTAGCCGCGGGTCAGCCAGTACACGCGGCTGGCGCCGGTCCCGTGGGTGCGGTAGGTGTCGTCGCCGCTGGCCTTCACCGTTTCCAGGAGCGCGGCCCAATCCTTCGCGGCCCTGGGCAACGACTTCCAGGCGGCGCCCAGGAAGACCCCGGACAGGCAGTCGGCCTGCAGCTCGTAGCGGCGCCCGCGTTCGGCGGTGGCCCGGCCGCGCTCGTAGGCGGCGCGGATCCCGGTCAGCGTCTGCAGGTGGTGCCCGTACTCGTGGGCGGCGACCTTCAGCGGCAACAGGTCGGTGCGGCCTTCGATCCAGTCGCCGGTCAGCGGGAAGACGAGAGTACGGCGGGCGGTGCAGTAGAAGGCGGCGATGCCTTCCGGCCAGGGCAGGCCGCAGATCCGGTCCTGGGGGGCGTCGAAGTAGACGACCTTGGGTTTGCTGAACGGCTTCCGGGCTTTGGCGAAGTGGCCGTTCCACGCCTTGTCCAGACATTTCACCATTGCGCGGAGGTACTCCTGAGGGCGCGCCACCCCACCGGAGATCAGCGCGGGCTCCCGGCAGGACTGGGCGGGCAACGTCCCGGATCCCGCCCACGGATCACGGGGGGCCGGGCTGATCTTCAGTGGCGTGGCGACGACGGCGAGGGCCGAGAGCGCGGCGGCGGTCTTGATGAGGGGCACGCAGACGGATCCTAGGGCCACGGGCATGGTCGGGGGCGTGGTCCTGACGCGCTGTCAGGACCACCGTGTAAGGAGTGAAAGGCCGGATGGTTGACTCTCCGCTATGAACGATCTCCCCCTTGTCCTGATCGTGAGTGGATTGGCGGTCTTCATCGGCGCGATTGTGCAAGGAGGCGTCGGGTTCGGAATGGGGCTGATCGCGGCCCCCGTGGTCACGCTCCTCGACCCGGGCGTCATGCCGGGCGCCATCCAGGTGGTCAACTTCACGCTGCCGCTGTTCACCCTCGCCGCCGAATGGCGCAAAGTGGACTGGCGCGGCCTGGGCTTCGCGATCCTCGGCCGTCTGCCGGGCAGTTTCATCGGCGCGTACGTCGTCGTCTTCGTCTCCGTCCAGACCCTCGGCGTCTTCGTGGGCGTCATGGTGCTGATCGCGGTCGGCCTGACCGCCCGGGCGATCAGCATCCCGCGCAACGGCGCGACCCTCACCGCCGCCGGCTTCATCTCCGGCATCACGGGCACCGCCACCGGCATCGGCGGCCCGCCCATGGGCCTGGTGTACCAGAACGCCAAAGGCCCGCAGATCCGGGCGACACTGGCCATGTTCTTCGTCCTCAGCGCCGGCCAGTCGCTGATTATCCTGGCCTTCGTGGACCGGCTCCCGGCCAGGTCCCTGGGGGTGGGGGCGGCGTTGCTGGTGCCGATGATCGCCGGTTTCGTGGTCTCCGGACCGCTGCGGCGCTACCTGGACGGCGGCAAGGTCCGGGCGGCCATCCTGATCGTGGCGGCAGTCTCGGCACTGGTACTGATCGGCCAGAGCCTCTTGGGCTGACTTCCGGGGGGTACGGCGGGCCGCTGGGGCCACTCTGAAGCCGCAGGGCACTCTGGAGCGGCAGGGCAGTCGGGAGCGGCAGGGCACTCTGGAGCCGCGGGCACTCTGGAGGCTGGGCGGGCACTTCGGAGCCGCGATCACGAGGGGCAGCAGTCGCAGCCCGAGCAGCAGTCGCAGTCGCTGCAGTTCGAGCAGCAGTCACACCCCTGACAGCAGGCGTCGCCGCAGTCCCTGCACCGGCCGCAGCGGGACTCACCGTCCTCGGCCGGTGGCTCGTACAGGCCGCAGGTGCAGCAGGAGAAGGCGGCACAGGCCAGCGAGAACAGCCCGCTGGTTTGATGGGGTTCGTGGTGGGACGGCGAGCCGGGCTCGCCGGGCGACGGCGGGCCGGGCGCCGGAGCCTCAGGGGAGGGCGCACCGGAGGACCGGCCCGCCGTGACGGTGAAGGCCCGGTTGACGGCCCGGGAGGTCTCCTTCACCAGCAGCGCCCCGGCCAGGTCGGGGCGGGAAAGGTCCAGGTCGGCGAAGGCGGCGCGGAGTTCTGACTGCGCCCGGTCGCAGTGCTCGCGGGCGACGGACAGGGATGCGCCGGTGGCCAGCAGCGGGTTGTAGGCGCCGCGCCGCCGGTCGTCGTCGAGGTCCTCGACGGCATCGAGAAGGTGGGCAAGCCGCCCGAACGACCGCCCGGCCCGCTCCAGCGGCTCCCGGTTCCCGGGCCGCCCCGCCAGCACCGCGGTGTGGGCGAACGCCGCGGCCACGGCGTCCTCGGTCGGCGCGGTGAGGAGGGCAAGGCCGGCAGCACCCGAGCTGGCGCTACCGGAGGCCCCGGGACGCACGGCGGCGGAGGAGCGCCCGAGGCGCGCAGCACCGAAGGGAGACTCAGGACGCGCAGTGCCAGTGGGAGACTCAGGACGCGCAGCACCGAAGGGAGACTCAGGGCGGGCAGTGCCAGAGGGAGACTCAAGGCGGGCAGTGCCAGAGGAGGGCTCAAGTCGCGCAGTACCGGAGTGAGACTCGGGGCTCAGAACGGCGGTGGAGCGCTCTAACGCGAGCTGAGCCGCCGCCGCGCCGGTCAGCGGGGCCGGGTCGAAGGCGAGGGCCGAGGCGGAGGCGGTGGCGCGGGCGGACCAGCGGCGAGCCAGCCGCCCGGCGGTCACGGCTACCGGCCGCCGCCGGTAGGGCCCGTCGCCGTCGGCGATGTGGTCGCGGAGTTTCCCGGCGGCCAGGATGAGGGAGACGGTGGCGGCCAGCCGTACCCCTTCCGACTGGACGATGTCGGCGGTCCTGAACCCGCGCAGCGCGCAGGGCGCCGCCGTGCGCCGGCGGGGAGGCGAGGCGGTCTGAGCCTCGGTAAGCACGGATACGAGCAGGGCATCGTAGTTGGTGGCAAGACGGGCGGCCTGCCCATGTTCGTCGCGCAGCGCAACGCAGAGGCCGCAAAGATGCCCCAGCCAGTCCTTGAACATCCCCCCGCACATGCCGTGCCGGCACGGCCGGACAATCCCAAACATCTAACCCCTCATCCGGTACGGCACCGGCCAACCGTAACACTCCGGACCTAGGACAGGGGAGTGGGATATTTCAGTAAATAGCCCGCCAGGTCTGCTCCTCAACCAGCTCCACGCTCCGCCATCCGGCCTCGGTCCGGACCATCTGGTGGTGATACCAGCCACCGCCCTGCAGGACTCCCCGGGCCGCGACAAGCTCCCGGCTGGGCGAGAGCGTGTCGCTGAACGACGCCGACACCTCGGCCAGATCCCCCCGCACGGCAACCCGGCAAGCCCCGATCAGATGCAGCCGCCCGGGCCACTGGGGAAGCACCTCCGCCAGCCATGCCTTGACCTCGGGGAACGTCCCTTTGATCCCGCCGGCCGAGGTGTAGTCGAGCAGGGCCTCAGGCGTGAAAACCTCGTCGAGCAGGTCCCAGGCGCCGCCGTCGATGGCATAGGCGTAGGTGGCGAGGCGGTCGGCGATGGCTAAGCGGTCGTCCATGGGCCACATGGTAGGCGACATGAATCCCGCCCGTTGATCATGGTCTGACAATTCATCCAGAAAGACTCATGCCGTATGCGGAATTGCACGCTCCGCATTTCTATATTTCTGCCATATTCCAGGTGGCCGATATTGCCTCATTGAGCAACTATGCAATACTGATACCGTTAATATCGCCGCCAGCCTCAACGCTCCGCAACCACGCGCGGTGACCAAGGAGCAGCAAGTGCCGGCGACGGAGCGGAACGACGTCTACGAGGAGAACCTCTCCCCACAAGAACGAGACCGATACAACCGGACCCGCTACGGGGAGAGCGCCGCGGAGATGGCCGAATACCAGCGCACCGGGGCCTATCCCAAGGGGCGGGGTCGGAGAACCATTTACACCGTGAGCGGCGCGATACCGGCCAAATTCAAGGGCACGGAAGCGTTCCTAGGACGATTGATCCCCTTGCTGTGCTAGCCGTCGCGGCGCAGCTCGAACTCTGGTGCGTACAGGGCGGGATCCAGTACGTCGCTCGCGGGAACTCCCGCCTTGTAGGCGTCGGCGAGAATGAGGCGTATGCGCACGCCCGCCGGCGCCATGTCCGGCTCGGGATCCTCGATGCGCGTGAAGCCCGCGGCTTTACGGTCGTCGGTCCACACGTGCCCGAGTAGCCGTCCGTCGCGGTCGTGGACGGCGGCCTGCCGTACCGGGCCGGTGGTCTTGAAGCCGTAGGAGTCGCTTCTTGAGACGGAAATAGGGGTGACGTAATCGTAGAAACGGGGATTCGGGGAGTCAGTCATCGTACGAACCCTTCCACCCGGCGTCGGCGTCCATGGACGGTAGGGCGTTCCAGTCGGGCGGCTTGGTCCAGCCCTTCGGCACGACGTCCGCTTCCATGTACCACTGGCCGTCTTTACGGTACACACCGCGCACAAAGTAGGGTGTGCCGCGCGGCAGGAGGATCTCGCGTTCGGCGGGCAGCTTGGTGATGGGTACATGTTCAAGGCGTCGTAGCCCTTGGGGACTCTGAGCAGCACGCGGACATCCCCGTCGAACCCGGCTCTCCGCCCCACGCTGGTGCTCAGGTATCCCGGTTCGGTGATGACGGCGCCTTCCAGCGCTTCCATGTGCGCGGGCGACTCGATGTCGACCCCCACCGCCTCCAGGAACCCTTTGCCCACGCCTCTGTGCAGGACCACGTCGGATGGCAGCTGAGATTTGGCGAGTGCCCGGTCCATCGCGGCGATCTCGGCGGCGACGTCGGGAGACCAGACGACGCCGGGATCGACGGCCTTGGCCCGCAGGCCGGAGTTGATCCGCTGGTAGCCGTTGCCGCCGTAGGACTCCAGTGCGCGCAGTTCCTTCGCGGTGAGGTCCGGAAGGGGCATGTTGTCCCGAGCCCACGCGCGCCCCTCTGCATTGCTGGTGTGCCGTAAGGCGTCGTCCAAATGATGCGGGCTTTTCGACGGGCCGGGGCGGATCACGTTCTTGGCGGCCCTGCCCAGTGCTCCCGCGGCGCGGGTGGTGGCTGAGGCTCCGCTGCTGGTGCCGGCGGTGGTGATAGCTGCCACAAGGTCCGGGATGAGGCGGCCGAACGCCCGCTGGGGATTGGTGGCCCAGGTGTCCCAGTCCAGCGCCGCCTTGGCGAACGCGGCGGGGTTCTGCACGGCGGTGACCAGGGACGTGCCGAGATCGTCCATGCTGCGTTGCCAGCCCATGAAGTCGACGACCGCCCGGGCGGGGGAGAAGTCGACGACCATCTTCCCGAGCCCGGCGACGCTTTCCACGGCGCCCTTGACGTTCTCCGTCACCGGGTCGCCCGAGTTCAGGTTCGGGTCGAAGGTGGCCTGCGCGCGCTGGCCGACGCGGTCCCAGAAGTCGCCGGACGTGGGCAGGACCGCTCCGGGGGCGAGCAGGGATTCATCGACGGAGATGGGCGGCTTGCCCGCGCCGAACAGCTCCGGCCGGGCCAGTTCCATGCGTTCCAGGATGAGCAGGCGCCTGTTGATCTCGGGGCCTTGTGCTCCGGCCCAGGCAGCCGTCCGGCGGATGGCGTCGGCCGAGGCGGTCGGCAACCAGGCGCCGCGCAGGATGTTCCACAGTTCCTCGCCGATGTCCTCCAGCGAGGCTTCGGCCTGGCGAAGTGTGTCCTTCAGGCTGCGGACACCGTCGGGGGCCATGCCCTCCACCTGGCCCACGGTCAGCCTGGGCTGTCCGGCGGCGTGCGGGCCAGGAGCGCCCGGAGTTCCTCCACCGCGGCGGCGCACCCGCCGCTGAGGGCTTGGCGCTGGGCGGCCAGTTCGCCGGCGAAGCGCTGGGCGGCCGGCCCGGTCCAGACGCCTTGAGCCATGAGGCCGGCCGCGCGGTCAAGGGCGGGTCTGGCCTGGTCGGTGAGTTGCTCGACGCGGCGTAAGGCCGTTTCCACTTGCTCCCGGGTCATGGGCGGCTCCTTCGTGCGCGTAGACCAGAGATCTACGCCATTGGACAGCGCGTCCATCGCGACAGCAACCGAATTGCCGGGATTGATGTGAAGTGCCGCGTGAGCTTGCGGGGACATGACCTGGACGAGACGCTGCCTGCCTGCGCCCGCCCACGTGTTTCAGGATTGTTATGTGGAACAACAAACTCCCACCCGCGCGCCCCTTCACAAGAGCTCCCGCGCGGAATACGTTGCCGCAAACAACATTCAGGGAGGTCTGCCAAATGCGCACGTGGATCCTGGGCGCAGCCGCGCTTGTCCTGGGTCTGGCCGCCTGCGGGGGTCAAAGCGGCACGACCACCGGCGCCACGACCGCCACGGACGGCGCCGCCGGCCCCACCGGAGCCGCCGGCAAGCCGGGCAAGGTCGGTGTCATCCTGCCGGACAGCAAGTCGTCGGCCCGCTGGGAGACGGCCGACCGCAAGTACCTGGAGGAGGCGTTCACGGCCGCCGGTGTCCCGTACGACATCCAGAACGCCCAGAACGACAAGAACGCCTTCCAGACCATCGCCGACCAGATGATCACCAACGGCGCCACCGTGCTGATGATCGTCAACCTGGACAGCGGCACCGGCAAGACCGTCATCGACAAGGCCAGGGCGCAGGGTGTGCCCACGATCGACTACGACCGGCTCACGCTCGGCGGCAACGCCGCCTACTACGTCAGCTTCGACAACACCAAGGTCGGCACCCTGCAGGGCGAGGGCCTGACGAAGTGCCTGGCGGAGAAGAAGGCCGGCAAGCCCATCGTCGCCTACCTCAACGGCTCGCCGACCGACAACAACGCGACGTTGTTCAAGGACGGGTACGACGGCGTCCTCAAGCCGAAGTTCGACGGCGGCGAGTTCGTGAAGGGCCCGGAGGAGTCGGTGCCCGAATGGGACAACGCCAAGGCGGCCACGCTGTTCGAGCAGATGCTGACCAGTGAGCCGAAGATCGCGGGCGTGCTGGCCGCCAACGACGGGCTGGGCAACGCCGCGATCACCGTGCTGAAGAAGAACAACCTCAACGGCAAGGTCCCGGTCACCGGCCAGGACGCCACCGTGCAGGGGCTGCAGAACATCCTGGCCGGCGACCAGTGCATGACCGTCTACAAGGCCGTCAAGAAGGAGGCCGACGCCGCCGCCAAGCTCGCGGTCGCGCTGGCCAAGGGGGAGAAGCCCACGGCCGGCGGCTCGGTCAAGGACTCCCAGACAGGTAAGGACGTCCCGGCCGAACTGCTCGACCCGCAGGCCATCACCTTCGACACCGTCAAGGACGTCGTGGCCGACGGGTACGTGAGCAAGGAGGAGCTGTGCACCGGCGAGTACGCCGCCAAGTGCAAGGAAGCCGGAATCAGCTGACCCCTGGGGTACGGCGGGCCACCGCCTGCCGTACCCCGCCCTCAGAGGGAGCCCCATGACGATCCCCCTTCTCGAAGTACGCGGCGTCGACAAGAGTTTCGGCCCCGTCCAAGTCCTGCACGACGTCGCCTTCTCCGCCTACGCGGGTGAGGTCACCGCGCTGGTCGGTGACAACGGCGCCGGCAAGTCCACCCTGGTCAAGTGCGTCGGCGGGATCCATCCCATCGACGCGGGCCAGATCTTCTCCGACGGCCGCGAGGTCCAGATCTCCGGGCCGCGTGACGCCGGCGAGCTGGGCATCGAGATCGTGTACCAGGATCTCGCGCTCTGCGACAACCTCGACATCGTCCAGAACATGTTCCTCGGCCGCGAACGCCGCAGCGGGCTGGTGCTGGACGAGGACACGATGGAGGAGATGGCCGCGCGCACGCTGTCGGGCCTGTCGGTGCGCACGGTCAAGTCCATCCGGCAGCAGGTCTCCAGCCTGTCCGGCGGCCAGCGGCAGACCGTGGCCATCGCCAAGGCGGTGCTGTGGAACTCCCGCGTGGTCATCCTCGACGAGCCCACGGCCGCGCTCGGCGTGGCCCAGACCGCCCAGGTGCTGGAGCTGGTGCGCAGGCTGGCGGACCAGGGCCTGGCGGTGGTGCTCATCTCGCACAACATGAACGACGTGTTCGCCGTCTCCGACCGCATCGCGGCGCTCTATCTCGGCAGGATGGCGGCCCAGGTCCGCACCGCCGACGTGACGCACGCGCAGGTCGTCGAGCTGATCACCGCCGGACGGAGCGGAGAGCTGGGGATCGTGCCATGAGCAAGCTCGTGCAGGACGACGAGGCCGTCGTCGCGGCGGCGCAGGCGCCGTCGATCGGGCACAGCGCCCGCGCCTACGGGGAGCGGGTGCGCGGCGGTGACATGGGCGCGTTGCCGGCGGTCGTCGGGCTGGTCGTGCTGTGCACGGCCTTCGCCGTCGCCCGCCCGACGTCGTTCCTGTCGGCCATCAACTTCGCCAACCTGTTCACGCAGGGCGCCGCGGTCACGCTGATCGCCATGGGCCTGGTCTTCGTGCTGCTGCTCGGCGAGATCGACCTGTCGGCCGGCTTCGCCAGCGGGGTCTGCGCGGCGGTGCTGGCGGTGACGCTCACCGATCTGGGCCAGCCGTGGTACGTGGCGGTGGTGACGGCGATCCTCGCCGGCTCGGTCATCGGGCTGGTCCTCGGCTCGCTGGTGGCCAAGGTGGGCATCCCGTCGTTCGTGGTCACGCTCGCCGCGTTCCTCGCCTTCCAGGGCCTCGTGCTGATCATGCTGGACGAGGGCACGAACATCTCGATCAACGACCCGGTCATCGTCGCCGTCGCCACGAAGAACATGACGCCCGCCCTCGGCTGGGCGCTGTACGCCGGGAGCGTGCTGATCTACGCGGGCGTCCAGCTGATGCGGGCCCGCCGGCGGCGCGGCCGCGGCCTGGTGGCCGATCCGCTGTCGCTGATCGCCGCCCGGGTGGTCACGCTGGCGGTCCTCGCCGGGCTCGCCGTCTACGTGCTCAACCTGGAGCGCAGCCGCAACCCGCTGACGATCTCGCTCACCGGCGTGCCGATCGTGGTGCCGGTCATCCTCGTCCTGCTGGTCGTGTGGACGTTCGTGCTGCGCCGTACCCCCTTCGGGCGGCACGTCTACGCGGTCGGCGGGAACGCGGAGGCGGCCCGCCGGGCCGGCATCGACGTGGACCGGATCAAGATCCTCGCCTTCGTCGTCTGCTCGTCGATGGCGGCGGTCGGCGGCATCGTCGCCGCCTCACGCGCGAACTCCGTCGATCCGAACACCGGCGGCAGCACCGTGCTGCTGTACGCCGTCGGAGCTGCGGTGATCGGCGGGACGAGCCTGTTCGGCGGCAAGGGCCGGGTGCTCGACGCGGTGCTCGGCGGGGCCGTCGTGGCGGTCATCGAAAACGGCATGGGCCTGATGCAGTACGGTGCCAGCGTGAAATACCTGGTCACCGGATCTGTCCTCTTGCTGGCCGCGGGCGTCGACGCGCTGGCGCGCAGGCGGGCGGCCGCAGCGGGTCTGAGGTGATGCGGGCGGGGCCATCCCAGGAGGACATCAGGCGGCACAACCTCGGCACGCTGCTGCGCCATGTCCACCTGGGCGGGCCGCTCTCGCGTGCCGAGCTGACCTCGCGCATGGGCCTGAACCGCAGCACGATCATGGCGCTCACCTCCGACCTGACCGCCGCCGGTCTGGTGCGCGAGGAGCTGCCGCGCGAGACCGGCCGCGCGGGCCGCCCCTCGCTCGTGGTGCGTCCTGAGTCGGCGCGCGTGTACGTCTTCGCCTTCGACGTGGGCCCCGACCGGCTGGCCGTCGCCCGCGTCGGGCTGGGCGGGGTGATTCTCGACAGACGGGAGTCGGTACGGCGGCGCGGCCCGTTCGACCTGCCGGAGCTGACCGGCGAGCTGGCCACCGCGGCCCGCCAGATGCGGCGCAAGGTCCGCCAGGACGCGGTCTGCGTCGGGGCGGGCGCGGCCGTGTCCGGCGGGGTGCGCAAGAGCGACGGCGTGATCAGGTTCGGCCCCAACCTGCACGCCGACGAGGCGCCGTTCGGTGAGGCGCTGGGCAAGCGGCTGGCGTTCGGTTTACCGGTGAGCGTGGGCAACGACGCGAACCTGGCGGCGCTCGCCGAGCACAGCAGGGGCGTCGGCGTCGGCGTGCGTGACCTGGTCTACCTGCACGGCGACGTGGGCGTCGGCGGCGGGATCATCGCCGGCGGGCACCTGCTCGGCGGCCACGACGGGTACGGCGGCGAGGTCGGCCACATGGCGGTCAACCCGCAGGGGCGCGTGTGCGCGTGTGGCGCGCGCGGGTGCCTGGAGGCCGAGGTGGGGGAGCGGGCCCTGCTGGAGGCGGCGGGCCGCCACCCGGAGGAGGGCCACCAGGGGCGTGACGCGGTGCGCGCGGTCGTGGACGCCGCCGACCGGGGGGACATCGTGGCGCAGGAGGCGCTGCGGCAGGTCGGCGACTGGCTGGGGGTGGCCGTGGCCAACCTGGTCAACCTGTTCAACCCGGAGATGGTCGTCTTCGGCGGCATGCTGCGCGAGGTCTATCTGGGCTCGGCGGCGCAGGTCCGCAGCAGGCTGGCGCTCAACGCGCTGGCGCCGCAGCGGGAGAAGCTCAGGCTGCGCACCTCGGCGCTGGCCGACGACGCGACGCTGGTGGGGGCGGCCGAGCTGGCGTTCGCGCACGTGCTGGCCGACCCCCTGGAGACGCTGGCGCGCGCCGGCGGTTAGCGCTCGACCAGGCGGCGCAGCAATCCGGCGAGCTGCTCGCGTTCGGCCGGGGCGAGGGGGGCGAGCGCCTCGTCCTGGAGCTCGGTGACGAGCAGGTCGAGGCGGGCCAGGAAGGCGCGGCCGGACGGGGTGAGCGTGATGACGTTGCGGCGGCGGTCGGCCGGGTCGGCGGCCCGCTCGACGAGCCCGCGCCCGGCCAGCGCGTTGAGGACGGCGACCATGTCGCTGCGGTAGATCCCGGTCCGGCGGCTGAGCTCGGCCTGGCTGGCCGGCCCGCCGTCGTCGAGGGCGACCAGCGTCGCGTAGTGCCATTTGCCGGCCTCGGCCGCGGCCAGCCCCGCGGTCACCACCCGGTCGGCCTGCGCGGACCTCCCATGCCCGTCATCGACGTCCTTGACTCGACCCTGTACTACGAGGACAGCGGCAGCGGCACGCCGTACGTCTTCCTGCACGGCAACCCGGCCTCCTCCCACATGTGGCGCAAGATCCTGCCCGGCGTGGGCGAGGGGCGGCTGCTGGCCCCCGACCTGATCGGCATGGGCCGCTCGGGCAAGCCGGAGATCGGCTACACCTTCGCCGACCACGCCCGCTACCTGGAGGCGTGGTTCGACGCGCTCGGCCTTGACGACGTGGTGCTGGTCGGCCACGACTGGGGCGGCACGCTGGCCTTCGACTGGGCCGCCCGGCACCCGGAGCGGGTGCGCGGCGTGGCGTTCTTCGAGACGATCGTGCGCCCGATGGCGTGGAGCGAACTCGGGCAGGCCCCGCGCGCCCGGGCCGAGACGATGCGCTCGGAGAAGGGCGAGGAACTCGTGCTCGACCGCACGTTCTTCATCGAGACCGCCTACACCGGCGGCGTGCTCAACCCGCTGAGCGCCGGGGAGATGGCGCCGTACCTGGCCCCGTTCCCGACCCGCGAGAGCCGCCGCCCGGTGCTGCAATGGGCCAGGTCGCTGCCGCTGGACGGCGAGCCCGCCGACGTGGCCGAGGCGCTCACCCGCTTCGGCGCCTGGCTCAAGGCCAGCCCGGAGGTGCCCAAGCTGCTGCTGACCTTCGACTCCTCGCCGACGCTGGTCATCACGCCCGCGGTGGCCGAGTGGTGCGCGGACGCCATCGCCGCCCTGGAGATCGTGCACCTCGGCCCGGCCGGCCACCACGCCGCCGAGGACCAGCCGGAGGCCATCGCCGCCGCCATCGCCGCGTGGGCCGCATCCAAAGTTGCCTGAGCGGCGCCGGGGTCATCCGGGGGACGCAGGCGAAGACCGGGCTCAAGACGGATCAGAAGGGCCGATCGCGTCCCTAGCGTGAAGGTCATGCGCAACGCCTATCGAGCAGCCCTCCTCTCCGCGATCATCCTGACCGCCGCCGCCGTTCCCGCGGAGGCGGCGGTCAAGCCCGCATACAGCCAGGCCGACCTGCACAAGGACGTCACCGCCCTCAAGGACCTCGGCGTCGTCGGCGTCCAGGCCCGCGTCGTCACCGGCGGCGGCCGGAACCTCGTCGCGACCGCGGGCACCGCCAAGTACGGGACGAGGAAGCCGGTCCCGGCCAACGGCTACGCCCGCATCGCCAGCACCACCAAGACGTTCGTGGCCACGGTCGTGCTGCAACTGGTGGCCGAAGGCAAGATCTCCCTGGACGACACCGTCGAGGAGATCCTGCCGGGCGTCGTCCAGGGCAACGGCAACGACGGCGGCAAGATCACCGTGCGGATGCTGCTGCAGCACACCAGCGGCCTGTACGACGCCTATCCCGGCTACGGCTCGATCGAGGACATCCTGGCGCACCGCTTCGACCGCTTCACCGAGGCGGAGATCGTCGCCAAGGCGGTCAAGGAGAAGCCGTTGTCCGAGCCGGGCGCCAAGTGGCGTTACAACAACACCGGCTACCTGCTCCTCAGCATGGTCATCGAGAAGGTCACCGGGCGCGCCTGGCACAAGGAGGTCTCCGCGCGCATCAGCCGGCCGCTGGGGCTCGGCCGTACGCTGTGGGCGGGGCGCTCGAACCAGGTGCCCAAGCCGCACGCCCGCGGCTACCTTCTGCTGCCGCCCGCCGCCCCGGTGGACCTCACCGACAAGTTCGACGGCGACGCCGCGGGCGGGCTCATCTCGACCACCGGCGACGTCGGCCGCTTCCTCCGCGCGCTGCTGGGCGGCGAGCTGGTTCCGGCCGCGCAGCTCGCGGAGATGAAGAAGGGCGTGCCCGCCTGGGAGGATACGTGGCCGGGGTCGCGCTACGGGCTCGGCATCAGCTCGCGCCCGCTGTCGTGCGGCGGCGCCTACTGGAACCACGGCGGCGACGACTACGGCTTCAAGACGCGCACCGGCGTGAGCGCCGACGGCAGGCGCAGCGCGGTGGTCGTGATGACCACGCAGATCGGCGACGAGCGGGCGATGAAGCAGGAGAAGCTCGCCGCCGAACTGATCGACCGCGCGCTGTGCGCGAGGTGACGTCCTAGGCGACCAGCGAGACGGGGACGGTCCAGGTGTTGCAGGCCGACGGGTTGCCGGCGGTGAAGCCCTTGCTCAGCCAGTAACGCTGGTTCCGCCCCTTGCCGTGGTCCTTGAGCTTGGTGTTCTCGTCGCCGGAGTCCTGGACGATCTCCATGAGGTAGGCCCAGTCCTCCTCGGTGCGGTCGAGCGACTCCCAGATGCTGCCCATGAAGACGCCCGACAGGCACTCGGCCTGCAGCTCGTACCGGCGCGACTGCTCCAGCTCCTCCTTCTTGTTCCGGTACGGCTCGTAGACGTAGCCGCGCTGGATGCCGGTGATGTTCTGCAGGTGGTGCCCGTACTCGTGGCCGATCGTCTCCATCAGGAACAGGTCACTGGCGTCCTCGATCATCTCCTTGCCGAGGTTGATGGCGTAGCGCTTGGTTTTGTTGCAGTAGGTGCCGGCCTGGTCCTCCCACTTCTCGCCGCAGAAGCGGCTGCCCGTCTTGGTGACGAAGGAGAGGGACGGCCGGCCGAAGCGCAGCCCGGCCTTGGCGAAGTGGTCCGCCCAGGCCCGGTTGAGACAGGCGTGGATCGTGCTCACGTACGCCTTGGCCTCGGCGACGTTCCCCGGGGAGATCGGCTTCTCCGCGCACGCGCTCGGCGCCAGGGGGCCGCTGCGGTACAGCTTGTTCTTGGTCAGGCCGGAGCCCTTGATCGGAAAGGCGGAGGCGGTACCGGTGCCGCCGACGATGACAAGGCCGGCCAGCACCACGGAGATCACTGCATAAAAGGGGAACTTCATGCCGTGAGTGTCTTCTGCGGGGGTTGATAAACGCTAAACATTCACAAAACGCGGGGCTTCGGCGCCGACCACGTGTTGCAGAACCTGGCCGAGGCCCCGCTGTATCCGCGGTTCTGCCAGTAGGCGAGGTTCGCGGGTTTGCCGTGCGTCTTGCTCTCCCCGGCCCTGGTGACCGAATTCAGCCATTCGTCCCAGGTGATGCCCGGGTTGATGGAGTCCAGGGCGGCGCTGTAGAAGGTGCCGGCGAAGCACTCCGCCTGCATCTCCAGGCGGTGGCTGAGGATCGTGCGCCCGGAGCCCGTGGCTCGCCAGTACATGGTGTTCTGGGCGTCCAGGATGCCGGTGAGCTGCTGGACGTGGTGTCCCCACTCGTGCGCCACCGAATGCGCGACGTTCATGCGGAACGGGTCGGTGAGATCCCGCTTCATGATCCGGATCACGACCGTGCGCTGCTGCGGGCAGTACTGCGCGCCGTTGGTGGTGATCCGCCCGCACACCGATCGGCTGCCGGTCGTGATCTGCACCTTCGGCGCCGAGTACGCCAGCCCGGCGGCCTTGAAACGCGTGGCCCAGAACCGGTTGGCACACCGGGCCATGGCCATGTGGAAAGCCTTCAGAGAGGCGGTGTTCCCCCGGTTGATCTCCGGGACCGCGCACGACTGCGGCGACGGGGTGCCGGAGCGGTAGATCTTGTTCTGGGTCAGTACGGCGGGCATCGCGGCGGATGCCGGCCGGGCGGTGGCGGCGCTAGCCGTACCAGAAAGGGCAAGACCCGCGGTCATGCATACAGATGCTGCGATAAGGGGAATACGCACGATCGCGGATCCTAGACCAGTACATGGTGTTCCGGTTAGGCGACGCGGGATTTTGCCGCCGTCCAGGTGTTGCAGGCCGCCGGCGACTCGGCGTCGAAGCCGTGCTTGAGCCACCAGCCGATGTTCTTGGCCTTGCCGTGGGACTTGTAGTCGTAGCCGGCCTCGGCGACCTTCACCACGTACTTGAAGTCGAACTCGCGGCGGCCCAGGGAGTTCCAGACCGAGCCGATGAACGCGCCGGACATGCACTCGGCCTGCAGCTCGACGCGGCGGCTCTCGTCGAAGATGCGGTTCTTGCTCTTGCCCTTGACGGTGTCGACCACCTTGAGCATGCCGGTGAGCTGCTGGATGTGGTGACCGTACTCGTGGGCGAGGACCTGCATCAGGAACAGCTCGAACGACTCCTCCAGGATGCCCTCGTCGAGCAGGAAGGTGATCTTCTTGTTCTTCGTGCAGTAGATGGCCTGCGCGGCCTCGGGGAAGCGGCCGCAGGCGGTGCGCGCGCCCGGTTTGGCGATGACCTCGAAGCCCGGCTTGCTGAAGGGGATGTTCTTCTTGGCCAGCTGCCGGCTCCACGACTCGTTGAGGCAGTCCAGCAGGAACTCGAGGTAAACGCGGGCGTCGTCGAGATTGCCCGTCGTGACCGGCTGCTCGTCGCATTCCTTCAGCTCAAGCGCACCCGTCTTGTAGATCGGGTTGTTGGTCAGCACCGGTGCGTAGGTGGGCGCGGCGGCGTGGGCGGCACCGGTGAACAGCACGCTCGCCAGGGCGCCGGAAATGAGCGCCAAAATGGGGGTACGCATGAGGAGGCACCCTATTTGGAGTTTTGCCGTTGGTAAAGCACATTGCGGCCCGTGCCGCGAAAGGCACGGACCGCAATTGTCGTGATATGTCGGTCAGCTTACGGTCAGGTGACGTAGCGGGGGTGTACCGACCAGGTGTTGCAGGTGCCCACCTGGCCCGAGTTGAAGCCCCTGGTCATCCAGGCGGCCTGCGTGGGGCCCTTGCCGTGGTCGTTCACGCCCCAGGCCTTGTGGCCTTCCTTGCGGAACCAGTCGACCGTGGCGTTCCAGTGGTCGGACGGCACCGGCAGCGTCTCGGCGACGGTGCTCATGAAGATCGCCGAGAAGCACTCGGCCTGCAGCTCGGTCCGCCGCGACAGCAGCAGCCGCGCCGACTGGCCAGCGCGGTTACGCGCCTGCCAGGAGTAGTCGAGGATGCCCGACACCTGCTGGACGTGGTGGCCGTACTCGTGCGCCATCAGCCGGCTGATGCCCACCGGGTACGGGTTCCGCAGGTCCTGCTTGGTGATCAGCATGTACATCGTGCGGTTGACGCCGCAGTAGATGCCCGTGGCGCCCTTGCCCCACGGGCCACAGGGCGTGCGCACCTTCGAGGTGATGATGCGCAGGCGCGGCTTGCTGAACGCCATGCCCGCCTTGCGGAACTGGCTGGCCCAGGAGCGGTTCAGGCAGTTGGTGACATACGCCAGGAAACGCTTGTAGGCGGCCGTGCTGCCGCGCGGCAGGTCGCCCGGGGCGCAGTTCGAGTTCGCCAGCCGCCCGGTCCTGTACAGCGGGCTCGACGTCGCAGCGGCCTTGCCGCGCGGCGCGGCGGCCTGCCGCACCTGCTGCGTGGCACCCTGGGCGGCGACCCCCTGGGCGGCGGCCGCGGGCTTGGCCGCGGCGGTCGCCGTGCCCACGCTCGACAGGGCGAGCACCAGACCGGCGGCAGCGAGTGACGTAAGTGTTCTCTTGGGGAGAGTGTTCATAGTGAGGGAAAGACTAGGTCAAGATCGGACAAAAGTGGGGGGATTTGACGCGATGCAGTCAGCGCCTGGGCCACGAACTAGACTCTTCCGCAGTGGCGAGCACGAGCAGGAGGGGCTGATTCCGTGGGCGGGCTGCTGAGCTCAATCAAGGGACCGGACGACGTCAAGAGGCTCGGAGCGGCGCAGTTGCCGGCGCTCGCGGGGGAGATCCGCGACCTGCTCGTCGACTCGTGCGCCCGCTTCGGCGGGCACCTCGGACCCAACCTCGGTGTGGTGGAGCTCACGATCGCGATCCACCGCGTCTTCGACTCCCCGAGCGACCCGATCATCTGGGACACCGGCCACCAGGCGTACGTGCATAAGCTGCTCACCGGTCGGCTCGCCGGCTTCGACGCGCTCAAGCAGGAAGGCGGCCTGTCCGGCTACCCGAGCCAGGCCGAGTCCGAGCACGACTTCGTGGAGAACTCCCACGCCTCCACCGCGCTGTCCTACGCCGACGGCCTCGGCAAGGCGTTCACGCTCAAGGGCGAACACGAGCGCAGGGTCGTGGCGGTCATCGGCGACGGCGCCCTGACCGGCGGCATGGCCTGGGAGGCGCTCAACAACATCGCCGCGATCAAGGACCTGCCGGTCGTCATCGTGGTCAACGACAACGGCCGCTCCTACTCGCCGACGATCGGCGGGCTGGCCTCCCACCTGTCCTCGCTGCGCGTCAACCGCCGCTACGAGGACATGCTGGAGTTCGTCAAGGACAAGATCGGGAACGTTCCCGTCCTCTACGACGCCCTGCACGGCATCAAGAAGGGCGTCAAGGACGTCCTGGCCCCGCAGGTGATGTTCGAGGACCTCGGCCTGAAGTACGTCGGGCCCATCGACGGCCACGACGAGCAGGCCATGGAGGCCGCGCTGCGCAAGGCCCGCGACTTCGGCGGCCCGGTCATCGTGCACGCCCTCACGCAGAAGGGCCGCGGCTACTCCCCGGCGGAGAACCACGACGAGGACCAGATGCACGGCCCCGGCGCCTTCGACAAGTCGACCGGCCTGGAGAAGCCGAAGCCCCGCATCTGGACCGACGTGTTCAGCGACGAGATGGTCAAGCTCGGCCGCGAGCGCGCCGACGTCGTCGGCATCACCGCCGCCATGCTCCATCCGGTGGGCCTGGCCGCCTTCGCCGAGGCATACCCCGAGCGCATCTACGACGTCGGCATCGCCGAGCAGCACGCCCTGACCAGCGCCGCCGGGCTGGCGCTCGGCGGGATGCACCCGGTCTTCGCCGTCTACGCCACCTTCCTCAACCGCGGCTTCGACCAGCTCCTGATGGACGTCGCCCTGCACAACCTGCCGGTCACCGTGGTGCTCGACCGCGCGGGCGTCACGGGCGACGACGGCGCCAGCCACAACGGCATGTGGGACCTGTCCATCCTGCAGGTCGTCCCCGGCCTGCGGATCGCGGTGCCGCGCGACGGCGAGCGCGTGGTCGAGCTGCTGCGCGAGGCCGTCGCCGTGACCGACGGCCCGACCGTGCTGCGCTACCCCAAGGGCGCGCTGGCCGAGACGATCGAGCCGGTCGGCAGGCTGGGCGAGATGGACCTCCTGCGCATGGCCGACGAGCCCGACGTGCTGCTGGTCGGCGTCGGCCCGATGGCGCACGTGTGCATGGACGCCGCCAAGCTGCTCGACGCCCAGGGCATCACCGCCACGGTCGTCGACCCGCGCTGGGTCAAGCCGCTCGACCCGGCCCTGGTACCCGTCGCGGCCGCGAGCAAGCTGGTGGCCGTCGTCGAGGACAACGGCAAGGTCGGCGGCGTCGGCGACGCGGTCTCCCGGCTGCTGCGCGAGGCCGACGTGGACGTGCCCGTGCGCGGCTACGGCATCCCGCAGCGCTTCCTCGACCACGCCAAGCGCGCCAAGATCCTCGGCCAGATCGGCCTGACCGGCCAGGATCTCGCCCGCGAGATCACCGAGGCGGTCGCGAAGCGCGGCACCCCGATCGAAAGCCCGACCGCCCGCAACTAGCCGCCCCGGAGCCCAGTGCTCTTCGAGCGGCCGCGGTGATCGCCAGCACCACCACGATCACCGCGGCGGCCACGGGCAGCAGCAGCCCGGCGTGCTCGCGCACCGCCCCGCCCGCCAGCGCGCCCAGGCTCACGTAGGTGCTCACCCAGGCGATCGAGCCGAGCACCGCCCACGGCATGAACCTCCGGTACGGCACGCCGACCGCGCCGGCCACCGCCGGGGTCAGCGCGTGCACCACCGGCAGGAAGTAGGCCAGGGCCAGCGCCCACCCGCTGCGCTCGAAGAGCTGTTCCGCCCTGGCCCAGCGTTCCTCGCCGACCCGCCGGCCGAGGCGGCTGTGCCGGAGCCGCCCGCCGTACGCCCGGCCGAGCCAGTGGCCGCCGGAGGCGCCCGCGAAGCACGCCAGCACCCCGGCGGCGATCAGCGCGAGCGCTTCGGGCGGGGAGCCGGCGGTGGTCCCGGCCACCAGCAGCAGGCCGTCGCCGGGGATGACCAGGCCGACGCCGATGGAGGCGTCGAGCGTGAGAAAGGCCAGCATGAGCGGCCAGACCACGCCGAGGTCCTGGCCGGCCAGGCCGTCGAGCAGGTCTGTGAGCATGCCCCCAGCCTGCTCCCGGGGAAGCCGCAGGTCATCGGGGGCGGACCCGGAGCCGACCCTGAGAGGCGGCGGCCACTTGGAGGAGGCCTGACCGCAGGAATGACGTCTGGTTAAACGGGCACTGACTGATCGTGGATATCTTTCGCACCAAGAGTGTCGAGCAGTCGATCCGGGACACCGAGGAGCCTGAGCATCAGCTGAGAAAGCGCCTGACCGCCATCGATCTGACGGTCTTCGGCATCGGCGTGATCGTCGGCACCGGCATCTTCGTGCTGACCGGTCAGGTGGCCAAGCTGACGGCCGGTCCGGCGGTGGCGCTGTCGTTCGTCGTGGCCGCCGTCGTGTGCGGGCTGGCCGCGCTGTGCTACGCCGAGTTCGCCTCGACGATTCCGGTGGCGGGCTCGGCCTACACCTTCTCCTTCGCGACGCTGGGCGAGTTCCCCGCGTGGGTGATCGGCTGGGACCTGATGCTGGAGATGGCGCTGGCCGCGGCGGTGGTGGCGGTCGGCTGGTCGGGGTACTTCGCCTCGCTCATGCAGGCGATCGGCCTGACGCTGCCGGAGTGGATGGCCGGGGAGGCGCCGGTGATCAACGTGCCGGCGATGGTGATCGTGCTCATCCTGACCGCGATCCTGGTGGCCGGGATCAAGCTGTCCTCGCGGGTGAACCTGGTCATCGTGGTGATCAAGGTGGCGGTGATCCTGCTGGTCATCGTGGCGGGGTTGTTCTTCGTCAACGCCGCCAACTACTCGCCGTTCATCCCGGACCCGATCTCCACGCCGGCGGTCGAGGGGCTGAAGGCGCCGCTCATCCAGGTGGTGTTCGGTCTCACTCCGGTGGCCTTCGGCGTGATCGGCGTCTTCTCGGCGGCCGCGATCGTCTTCTTCGCCTTCATCGGCTTCGACATCGTGGCCACGGCCGCGGAGGAGACCGTCGAGCCGCAGCGTGACCTGCCGCGCGGCATCATCGGCTCGCTGGTGATCTGCACCCTGCTGTACGTCGCGGTCTCGCTGGTCGTGGTCGGCATGCAGCCCTACACCCAGCTGAGCACGAAGGCGCCGCTGGCCGACGCCTTCACCGCGGTCGGCCAGAACTGGGCGGCGGTGCTCATCAGCATCGGCGCCATCGCCGGTCTGACCACGGTGGTCATGATCCTCATGCTGGGGCAGAGCCGGGTGTTGTTCGCGATGTGCCGCGACGGGCTGCTGCCGCGCACGCTGTCGAAGGTCCACCCGACGTACGGCACGCCGGCCCGGCTGACGGTCATCATCGGCGTGGTGACGGCGTTGCTGGCCGGGTTCATCTCGCTGGGCGCGCTGGCCGAGCTGGTGAACATCGGCACGCTGTTCGCCTTCGTGGTGGTCTCGATCGGCGTGATCATCCTGCGCAAGACCCGCCCTGACCTGCCGCGTTCCTTCCGGACGCCGCTGGTCCCGCTCGTGCCGATCCTGGCCGCGCTGGCCTGCCTCTACCTGATGCTCAACCTGCCGGTGGAGACGTGGCTGCGTTTCGTGATCTGGATGGTGATCGGCACCGCGCTCTACTTCCTGTACGGCTACCGCCACAGCCGTATGCAACGGCTGGCCCCGAGGGTCAAGCCCTGATAAGTCTTGCCGGAATTTGACGGAGGTGCTTACTGTGTGCGCAGAAATGCGCACACTCTCTCACCCCCGGAGGCAAGCGCATGCGTAGATCCCTGTGCTGGTTAGCCGGCTTGGCCGTGGCCGTGCTGCCCCGGCCGCCAAGGAGCGGTTCTTCGGCGGCGGCATGCAGAACGGGCGCCTCAACCACACCGGCAGGACCGTCTGCTACAACCACTCCAGCCCGACCTACACCGGCGGCAAGAACCCCGACAAATGGGTCACCCCGATGGCCGAGAAGGTCGCCCAGGGCTACGCCGACCACGACATGCCGCGCGGCTGGATGCTGGTCAACGACGGCTACGGCTGCGAGTACACCGACCTGCCGCAGGCCGGGGAGAAGTTGCGCGCCAAGGGCGTCGAGATGGGCCTGTGGACCCAGCGGGCGCTGACCGACCAGGAGTTCGAGGTCAGGACCGCGGGCGCCCGGGTGCGCAAGCTGGACGTGGCCGCACCTACCTCAAGCTGCGCGAGCGGCTGCTGCCCTACCTCTACACCTACGCGGCCGAGGCGCACCGGACCGGGGCGCCGGTGAACCGGGCGCTGGTCGTGGAGTATCCGCAGGACGAGGGCACCTGGCAGGTCAAGGACCAGTTCCTGGCCGGGCGGGACTTCCTGGTGGCGCCGGTGTACACGGCAGGGGAGGTGCGCGACGGCATCTACCTGCCGCCCGGGCGCTGGGTGGACTACTGGAGCGGGCGCGCCTACGACGGGCCGCGCACGCTGAACGGCTACCACGCGCCGCTGGAGCGGCTGCCGCTGTTCGTGCGGGCGGGCGCGATCGTGCCCATGGCCAGGGCGGGGATCAACAACCACCGCGAGATCCGGCCGGAGGACCCGCTGACGCTGGACGTCTACCCGCTGGGCGAGTCCTCCTTCAGCCTGTACGCCGACGACGGGCGCACGCGCGCCTTCGCCGCGGGCGAGTCCGGCCGGCAGGAGTTCACCGTGCGCGCCCCCGGCCGGGGCGTGGGGACCATCGCGGTCACCATCGGGCCCATCACCGGGTCGTACGCGGGCAAGCCGGCGGCCCGGCCGTACGAGCTGGACGTGCACACCGGCAGGGCCCCGGCCCTCGTCCTGTACGGCGGGCGGCCCCTGGCCAAGGTCGGCAAGGCGGAGTATGAGGCGGGGAAGAACGGCTGGTACGCGGACGGGACGCTGGCCCACGTCCGGATCCCGCCGGTCGCGGCCTCGGCCGGGGCGCGGGTCGAACTGGTCGGCGCCGGGGTGGTCGGCGGGCTCTTCCCCCGTGACGGCGACGCGGAGGTCACGGCTCAGGTCCCGCCCCTGCTGTCACCGGGGGGCCGCGTCGAGGTGCCGGTCACGTTCACCAACCGGACCGGGGTGCCGGTCAGGGACGTCTCGCTCGGGGTCGGGGTGCCCGGCGGCTGGCCGGAACCGGCTCCCGCCGCGGCCCGGATCGTCGGGGACGGGGAGAGCGTGACGCGGGCGGTGACGGTCACCGTTCCCCAGGGTGCCACGGCCGGGACGGTCACGCTGATCGCCTCCGCCGCCTACACCGCGCGCGGCGGCGAGCGCACGGTCACCGGGGCGAGGGCGGCCACGGTGCCCCACGGCTCGCCGGCCGCGGCGTTCGGCAACGTGGGCATCAGCGACGACGGCGACACCGCCAAGGGGAACCTCGACGGCGGCGGGTCCAGCTTCTCCCGGCAGCGGCTGGCCGCCGCAGGGCTGACGCCCGGGGCCGCCGTCACCGCCCAGGGCGTCGCCTTCACCTGGCCGGACACCGCCCCCGGGCGGCCGGACAACGTGGCCGCGGCCGGGCAGACCATCGCGGTGCGCGGGCAGGGCGGCGTGCTGGCGTTCCTGGGGACCGGGACCAGCGGATCGGCCGCCGGGCCGCTGACCGTCCACTACGAGGACGGGACCAGCGGGCAGGCGAGCTTGGGCTTCGCCAACTGGTGCTGCCTCGACCCCACCGCGTACGGGTCGAAGGTGGCCTTCTCCCACAAGGGCAAGAACACCGCGAGCGGCCCCAACCAGTTCCCGTCAGTCGATTACCGCGTTTTCTACCAGCAAGCCACGATAAATCCGAATAAAAGGGTGATCGCGGTGACATTGCCAGATAACGCGGCAGTGCATGTGTTCGCGGTCACCGTAGCTCCAGGCGCATCGCGGTGAAGTCGAGCGTCAGCGCGTACGGGCGGAAGAAGGCGTGTGAGACCGCGCCGCCGAGCGGGAAGCGGCGCGAGACCTCGGGAAAGAAGTCCGGCGCGTCCGGGAAGTGAACGCCGGGCAGGTCTTTGCCCGTGGTCCCGTTCACGGTCAGTTCCTCGACCGTGAACGGGACCGCCCGCACCGCGCCGCCGCCGTCCCTGCCGCCCTCGACGAGGTCGTCGCCGAGCCTGATCCCGGCCCGCGCGATGACCTCGGGTGAGGGCACCAGCCCCACGCCGGTGCCGCCGGTGTCGATGAACAGCAGCAGCCGGTGCTCCCGGTTGAGCGTGCCCCAGGTGAGCGCGTAGTGCGTCCCGGCCAGCCAGAAGGGGTACCCGCCGGCGAGGGTCTCGCTTCTGTCCCGCAGGATCAGCCGCCCCGAGGGATAGTCGATCGTGCTCAGGTGACGGTGCAGGATCGCCGACCCCACCGCCCCCTGAACCGGGTGCCCGCCGATCACGGCCCCGGCGAAGTCGAGGGTCCTGATCGGCACGTCGCGCACCTCGAGCTCGCCCATCGCGAACGACTCCAGCCGACCCTGCCCCTCCATCGCCCGCTGCCCGCCCGGATATCCGCGCTCGAGCGCACCGGCGACCTGCGCGCCCGCCCTCTCGGCCAGCGCCCGATCGACGTACACCTCGTGGCCGCCGGTGTCCAGGAAGAACGCCGCGCTCTCGCGGTCGTTCAGCCGCACGGTGATCACCGGGAGCGGGTCCGTGCTCGCGAACGGCACGACGGCCGTGCCCGCCCGTTCCATCCGGTACGGCGGGCGGCCGCGGAACAGGCCGAGCTTGCGTGCGGCGAGGTCGTGCCAGGGAGCCCCGGTGATCTCCGCCAGGCGGCGGTGCCAGTGGGCGGACTCCTCGAAGTCGTCGCGGCGGTAGGCGGCTTCGGCCAGGTCCTCCATCGCCTGCCGATCGCCCGCGCGGGCCGCCGGGGTGAGCAGTTCCACCGCCTCGTCGAGCCGGTTGCGCAGGAGGGCGAGCGTGCCGGGGGAGTGCGTGAGCAGATCGTCCATGAGGTCCCCTCTTTCGGATACCGATCAGTATCCATATACTCATGGGTATGTCAACGGAACGGCTCACCCGGCGGGAACAGCGCGCGCAGAACCGCCTCAACCTGCTCGAAGCCGCAGAAGTGGTGTTCGCCGAACGCGGCATCCAGGGCGCGACCCTGGACGAGGTGGCGGCCGAGGCGGGGCTCACCAAAGGGGCGGTTTATTCGAACTTCGCCGGCAAGGAAGACCTGGTGCTGGCCGTGATGCGGCACCGGATGGGCCAGGAGGCGCAGGCTCAGGCGCAACGGCTCGGCTGCCCGCCCGACCCGGAGCGGCTGGTGGCGGAGTTCGGCGCCCATTGGGCCGAGAGCGTGCGCGAGCAGGAGCGGTACGGCCGAGTGGTGCTGGAGTTCATGGTGCACGCCACCCGGCACCCCTCGGCCCGCGAGGAACTGGTGCGGCTGATGTTCCCGCAGGAGGGGTCGCAGGACCCGCACCCCTTGGCGCCTCCCGGCAGCCTGCTGGCGAGTTTGCCCGCCGACCAGGCGGACGCCGTCCTGAAAGCCCTGGACGTCGGCATGTGGCTGCTGGCCACGCTGGCGCCGGAGCGGTGCCCGCCGGAGCTGTTCGGGACGGCGCTACGCCTGCTGGCTCAGAGGGAGGGTCAGAAGGAGTAGAGGGCGCCGCCCGCCGCCTTCATCAGGCAGGCGTTGTCGAAGGTGCCCATGAAGAAGATCTTCCTGCCCCGCCAGGTGCCCGCGACGCGCACCTTGTGAGGCATGTACTCCTTGGTGCAGATGACGTCGTCCTTGCGCAGCCTGGCGGGCTTGCCCTTCACCTTCCTGAGCAGGTCGCAGGCCACCTTGGGCTTGGGGTGGGTGCCGCCGTCGGGGTCACAGGCCAGGCGGACGGTCTTGGTGCCGCCGTCGGTCTTGATACTGATCTTGAGCGTCCCGCGGGGCCGGAGCTCGGCGGTGGCCGGGAGCGCGGTCCCGGCCACCAGGGCGCCCGACAGTACGGCGAGCGCCATCGTCTTGATAGCTGATCCCTTCACGGGCGTCCACGCTACCGGCCCCGGCGATCATCGCGGGACGGATGCGACTCCCGGCTCCAGGAATCGGGGCGAGGAGATGCCCGCCCTGTCCAGGTACGGCGTGATACCGCCCAGGTGGAACGGCCACCCGGCACCCAGGATCATGCACAGGTCGATGTCCTGGGCGGCCGCCACGACACCCTCGTCCAGCATGATCCGGATCTCCTCGGCGAGGGCCGACAGGACGCGCTGCCGTACCTCCTGCGCGGTGGACGGCGAGGAGCCGCCCGTGAACAGCGCCACGGCCTCGGGGTCGAGGGAGAAGTCCGGCGCGTAGACGCCGGGCTTGCCGGAGGCGACGAGCTTGGCCATGTTCGCGCTGACCCCGAACCGGCCGGGGAAGGCGGCGTGCAGGGTCTCCGACACGTGGTGGCCGACGGCCGGGCCGACGAGCTGCAGCAGGGCGAACGGGCTCATCGGCAGGCCCAGGTCGTCCAGGGAGTGCTCGGCGACCTCCAGCGGGGTGCCCTCGTCCACGGCGGCGATGACCTCGCCCATGAACCGGGTGAGCAGCCGGTTGACCACGAACGCGGGCGCGTCCTTCACCAGCACCGACGACTTCCGCAGCGACCGGCCGACGGCGAAGGCGGTGGCCAGCGTCTCGTCGGAGGTGGCGGCGCCGCGGATGATCTCCAGCAGCGGCATGATCGCGACCGGGTTGAAGAAGTGGAAGCCGACCAGGCGCTCGGGGTGCCTGAGCTCGGCGCCCATCTCGCTCAGCGAGAGCGAGGAGGTGTTGGTGGCCAGCACGCACTCGGCCGAGACGTGCTCCTCGACCTCGGCGAAGACCTTCTTCTTGACCGCCATGTCCTCGAAGACGGCCTCGATGACGAAGTCCGCGTCGGCGAAGGCGTCCTTGGTGAGGGAGCCGGTGACCAGGGCCTTCAGGCGGTTCGCCTGGTCGCCGGAGACGCGGCCCTTCTTCAGCAGCTTGCCGATCTCGGCGTGCACGTAGCCGACGCCCTTGTCGAGGCGCTCCTGGTCGAGGTCGGTCAGCACGACCGGGACCTCCAGGCGGCGGGCGAACAGCAGCGCCATCTGCGAGGCCATGAGCCCGGCGCCGACGACGCCGACCTTGGTGACCTTGCGGGCCAGCGCCTTGTCCGGGGCCCCGGCGGGCTTCTTGGCGCGGCGCTGGACCAGGTCGAAGGAGTACAGCCCGGCGCGCAGCTCGTCGCCCATGAGAAGGTCGGCCAGGGCCTCGTCCTCGGCGGCGAAGCCCTCGTCACGGGTGGCGGTGCGGGCCAGGGAGACGAGGTCGAGGGCGCGGTAGGGGGCGGGGGAGGCGCCGCGCAGCTTCATGTCGAGGAGGAAGCGGGCGTCGTTGACGGCCTTCTCCCAGTCGGCATCCGGATATGTCGCGCGTCCGACCGAAATATCGTCGGAAAGTACCTTCGAGGCCCAGCGGAGTGACTCCTCCAGGAAGTCGGCGGGCTCGAACATCGCGTCGGCCACGCCGTACTCGAACGCCTCGCGGCCCTTGATCATGCGGTTCTGCGACAGCGGGTTCTCGACGATGAGCTTGATCGCCGCCGCCGGGCCGATCAGGCGGGGCAGCAGCTGCGTGCCGCCCCAGCCCGGCACCAGGCCGAGGAAGCACTCGGGCAGCGCCAGCGCGGGCACGCCGGAGGAGATCGTCCGGTACGTACAGTGGAGCGCGATCTCCAGGCCGCCGCCCATGGCCGCGCCGTTCACGAACGCGAACGACGGGACGGGCAGTTCGCCCAGCCTGCGGAAGACGTCGTGGCCGAGCCTGCCGATCTGCAGCGCCTCCTCGCGGGCGCGCACCAGCGCGGCGCCCTTGAGGTCGGCGCCGACGCCGAAGATGAACGGCTTGCCGGTCACGCCCACCGCGGCCAGGTCGGTGCGGGCCTCGATCGCGTCCAGCGCCGCGCCCAGCGCGGTGAGCCCGCCCGGGCCGAACGTGTTGGGCTTGGTGTGGTCGAAGCCGTTGTCCAGCGTGATCAGCGCCATGGTCCCGGCGCCGCCCGGCAGCTCGACGTCACGGACGAGCGCCTTGGTGACGACCTCGTCCTTGAACAGGTCCGTCATGCTCATGCCAGGTTCTCCCAGATCACGGTGCCGCCCATGCCCATGCCGACGCACATGGTGGTGATGCCGTAGCGGACGTCGGGGCGCTCGGCGAACTGCCGGGCGAGCTGCGTCATCAGCCGCACGCCCGAGGAGGCCAGCGGGTGGCCGAAGGCGATGGCCCCGCCGTACGGGTTGACCTTGTCCTCGTCGATGCCGAAGTGGTCGAGGAAGGCCAGCACCTGGACGGCGAACGCCTCGTTGACCTCGAACAGCCCGATGTCGGCGATGTCCAGGCCGGCCAGGCGCAGGGCGCGCTCGGTCGAGGGGATCGGGCCCACGCCCATCACCTCGGGGTCCACGCCGGCGAAGGCGTAGGAGACCAGGCGCATCTTCGCGCTCAGGCCCAGCTCCTCGGCGACGTCGGCCGCGGCCACGATGCAGCCGGTCGCGCCGTCGTTGATGCCCGAGGAGTTGCCCGCGCTGACCCGGCCGTGCGCGCGGAAGGGCGTCTTCAGCGTGGCCAAGGTCTCGACCGTGGTGCCCGGCCGCGGCGCCTCGTCGTGTACGGCCAGGCCCCAGCCCTTGTCCGTGGTCCGGATGGCCGTCTCGACCAGGTCGGGCTGGATCTTGCCGTCGGCGTACGCCTTGGCCGCCTTCTCCTGCGACAGCGCCGCGTAGGCGTCGGCCCGCTCCTTGGTGATCTCCGGGTAGCGGTCGTGGAGGTTCTCCGCGGTCATGCCCATGACCAGGGCGCTGCCGTCCACGAGCTTCTCCGACAGGAAGCGCGGGTTCGGGTCCACGCCCTCACCCATCGGGTGGCGGCCCATGTGCTCGACGCCGCCCGCGATGGCCACGTCGTAGGCGCCGAACGCGATGCCGCCCGCGACCGTGGTGACGGCGGTCATCGCGCCCGCGCACATCCGGTCGATGGCATAGCCCGGCACGCTCTTGGGCAGCCCGGCCAGCACGGCGGCGGAGCGGCCGATGGTCAGGCCCTGGTCGCCGATCTGCGTGGTGGCCGCGATGGCCACCTCGTCGACGCGCTCGGGGGGCAGTTCGGGGTTGCGGCGGATCAGCTCGCGGATGACGCGGACGACCATGTCGTCCGCGCGGGTCTCCGCATACAGTCCCTTCGGCCCTGACCTGCCGAAAGGCGTGCGCACGCCGTCGACGAACACGACGTCACGAGAGGAAGGCACGGATTCGCTCCTCGTTGCTGGACAGCTTCCGCGCCTATGCTACTCGCCGGTAACTAGTCCGCAGACGAGGGCCGTGGCCAGGAGTGCGTAGACCGTCCCGGTATCCGGCTCCCATAGGTGGGCGCGGGCGCCGAGCAGCGCGGTGACCGCCAGCGCGCTGGCTCCCCAGAGCACCGCCGGGCCTCTCGCCGCCCTCGTGGCGCGGAGAAGCGTCCGTCTCATCCGGTACGGCGTGGCGACGGGGAAAGGTTGTGTGGCCTTGCCGGTCCCGGCGGAGCGGCCGGGATCCCAGGGGTCGCCGGGGGAGGGGCCGGCGTGCGCGAGGCGGCCCAGGGCGGACAGGGCGCCTCTGGCCCACCAGGCGGCGAAGAACACCCCGGCGGCGTACCCGGCCAGGGTGAGCGTCTCCACCGCCCCGGTCAGCGTGGCGGCCACGCCGTACAGGCCGGACTCGTGGAACGGTCGCGGCACGGTGTACCCGAGCAGCAGCGTCACCACCCAGCACGCGGCCACGCCGAGGCGGCTCAGCGTTCTCGCCGGCGCTCCGGAGGCGGTGGCGTACAACGCGCGTTCGTGCCGCCGTACCGTGCGCATGCGCGCGCCCCACACCGCCTGCGTGGCCACCAGGGCGGGCAGGGACCCGAGGAAGACCAGCAACGCCAGCACGGCGAGCTGCAGCGTCTCCTCCCGGGTCGCGGCCCGTTCGGCGAGCATCTGAACGGCGGCGGGCAGCGCGATCGAACCGGAGAGCGCGATCAGCGCGACCCGGCGCGCGGCCCGGGCGCGCACGCGCAGCCCGGTCACCACCCGTGCCCCGGGGAAGGGGGAAATCTCGGTCGAAAGCATGCCGTCATGATGCCGTCACCGAACGTGGTCGTGCCGGTGATTGCCCTACGGGGATGGAGCCCTAGATCCTTCGGCGACGACGAGGTCCAGCAGGCCGGGGAAACGTTCGTCGAGGTCCTCGCGGCGCAGGCGGAGGTAGAGCTTGCGGCCCTCGGGGCGCTGGCAGATCACGCCGCTCTCGCGCAGCACCCGCCAGTGGTTGGTGAGGGTGGACTTGGGCACGCCCGGCAGGATCGAGCCGCAGAACTCCTCCTGCCCGGAGGTGGCCAGCCTGCGCACGATCTCGGCGCGCACCGGATGCCCGAGGGCGGCCATCACGTCCACCAGGTCGATCTGGTCGCGCGTCGGATGCAGCATGCGGCTCATTGTACGCAATTTCCGGACAGTGGTTTGACGGTCGAGTTCGTTTGTACGACAATTCGGAACAATTGCACGATGGGATGGCGGACATGTACGACGTGGTGATCGTGGGCGGCGGGCCGGTGGGGATGCTGCTGGCCGGGGAACTCGGTTTGCAGGGAGTCCGGCCGCTGGTGCTGGAACGGCTGGCCGTACCGGCGGCTGAGTCCAAGGCGGGCACCCTGCACGCCCGGACGGCGCAGAGCCTGGATCGGCGCGGGCTGCTGGAGGCCGTGGGGCGCTCCACCTATGGAAGCGTGCGCTTCCACTTCTCGGGGATGTTCGGGCTGGATCTGGGCGCCGTGACGGGGGACGGGCCGAGCATCGTCGGCAGCCCGCAGGCGTGGGCGGAGCAGGTGTTCGCGCGGCGGGCGGCGGCGCTCGGCGCGGAGATCCGGCGGGGGCAGGAGGTCACCGGGATCGAGCAGCGGGACGGCTCCGTGACGGTGATCGCCAACGGCCGGCGCATCGCGGCGAAGTACGTCGTCGGGACGGACGGGGCGCGCAGCGTGGTGCGCAGGTCCGCGGGGATCGGCTTCGCGGGCAGCGGGGCCCGGGTCGCCGCGCTGATGGGCGACGTACGGCTGGCCGACCCGTTCGGGCTGCCCGGCGGCTACCACCGCACGCCACGGGGATGGCTGATCGCCTGGGTCAACCCCGCGGGACACAGCCGGATCACCACCTATGACTTCCGCGCGCCGCACGCCGACCGGGAGGCGCCGGTCACGCCGGCGGAACTGCAGGCGGCGGCCGAGCACATCGCGGGCGTCCCGGTGCCCATGCGGGACGCGCGGAACCTGTCGCGGTACGGCGACGCCGCGCTGCAGGCCGAGACCTACCGGGCGGGGCGCGTGCTGCTGGCCGGGGACGCGGCGCACGTGCACTTCCCGTGGGGCGGCCAAGGGCTGAACACCGGTCTGGAGGACGCGGTCAACCTGGGGTGGAAGCTGGCCGCCGAGGTCAAGGGGGAGGCGTCCGCCGGACTGCTGGACAGCTATCACGCCGAGCGGCATCCAGTGGGGGCGCGGGTGCTGTGGAACGTCCGGGCGCAGACGGCGCTGGCCAACCCGGATCCGTCGGTGGACCCGCTGCGGGAGCTGTTCGCGGAGCTGATGGGGCTGGAGGAGGTCAACGCCTATCTCAGCGGGATGATCAGCGGCGTGGACACGGCCTACGACGTCGGGGTCGCCGGGGCGGGGCGGATGGCGCCCGATCTGCTGCTGAAGACCGCCGGCGGGGAGGTACGGCTGGCGGAGCTGGCACGGGACGGGCGCGGGTTGTTCCTGGATCTCGCCGGCCGGGACGATCTGGTGGCCCGGGTCGAGGGCTGGCCGGTCGAGGTGGTCAGGGCGCGGGCCGATCATGAGGCGGAGGCGCTGCTGGTGCGGCCTGACGGGTATGTGGCGTGGACGTCGCAGGCGGGGGTGAACACGCTGGGTGAAGCGCTGGGACGCTGGTTTAAACATGGGGTAGCCAACGATTTGTGATGATCGTGTGAAATTTCCGGACAAGGGTGGGTGGAGTCTGTTAGGAAGGTCGCGATCCACACCCGGTAGCTAGAGAGGTACACCGTGTCGCGCGACGATAACGACAGGCCATATGAAGATGAGCAGGGGAGGTCGTTAAATCCGGACATGACGGGGGACGTGCTCTCGGACCGATGGGAGACGGACGCCGCGGACACCGACGAGCAGCCGGCCGTCGTCCTCAACGAGACCTACCATCTGCCATCCGACCCGAGCGTGCCGGCCGAGCGCTCGGAGACCTACCACCTGCCTCCCGACCAGGAGGCCGTGGCCGGGGGCGTCTACCTTGACCAGAGCGCCCTCCAGGCCCACGCCGACCAGGCCCGCGCCGGCCTGGACCACGGAGGCGACGCCCTGGAACCGCTGGGCGGCACCCCTGGCGACCAGTTGGTCGCCTCGGCCGCCGACCACGGTCCGGATTTCGGTGTTGACGGCGCTGAGCGTGATGAAGCCTTCGGTGTTGACCGTGACGATGCGTTCGGCGCCGACCGGGACGCGGAGTTCGGCGCTGACCGGAGCGCGGAGTTCGGCGCTGACCGGAGCGCGGAGTTCGGCGTTGGCCGGGACGCGGAGTTCGGCGGTGAGCCGAGCGCCGAGCACGGGACCGAGCGCGGGTTTGACGGCGACGACGACGATCGGGGCTATCTCCCGCTGGACAAGTCCTACGAACGCCTCGGCGACGGCGACGAACCGCGCCGCGGCTTCCTGGGCTCCGGCTGGAGCGGCACGGCGGACCCGGACGCCGGCCAGAAGGAGACGCGCCGCCGTACCAAGGTGCTGGTGCTGGCCGCGGCGGTCGTGGTCGTGGTCGGCGCGGCGGCGGGCTGGATGTTCACCGGCTCCGGCTCGGGCGGCTGCTCGGGTGCCCAGTGCGCCAGCGCGGGCCAGGTGACCACGCCGAGCGACCCGGCGGCCGGCGAAACCGAGGGCCCCTCCGATCAGCCGATCGAGGAAACACCGGAACCCGACGTCTCCGAGACTGTCACCCCGACCCCCACGGTCACCCGCGCCCGCACCGTCCGCACCCCCGCCCCCCGCGTCTCCACGACCCCGACGCGCCTCGGCGAACCCACGACCAAGCCCTCCACCAAGGGCACCCGCGCCCCGCAGAGCGCTCAGCCGGTCACCGAGGACGACGCCGAGCCGCAGCAGTCCCGGCCCAGCGACCAGCCCTCGTCAACGCAGACCAGCCAGGCTCCGGCCCCCCCGCCCACGACCTCCGCCCCGGCCCCGGCGCCGGCGGAGTCCAAGAAGCCGGGCGGCCTCCTCGACTGGCTGTTCGGCTGACACCCACCCCCGGGTTCGTCAACCGGCCCCGGGGTGGGTCACCTCCGGCGAGCAGGACGAAACAGCCGATCGTTTCGTCCCTCGACCCGGTGACCCGGGGAGATCCGGCAGGTTGTCCCACTTAGCCGGTGAGCTGGGCCGTTGCGGTGGGGACCACGTCCGACGTGAGAAGCGACCCCCACGATCGGCGTGAGCCCACGTCGGCGGGTGGGGGCAAGGGGGCTCCGCCGTAAAGGAGGGCCGGAAGGGTGGCTCCGCCGTAAAGGGAGGCCGAAAAGGGTGGCTCCGCCGTAGAAGGAGGCCGGACGCGACGGCGCGGATGTGACGAGCGAGGGGAGGCTGGGGTCTGGCAGACTGGGAAATCGCTTTCCAGGAGGTGTCGTGGTCACCCTCGAAGATGTGGCGAGGCAGGCGGGGGTTTCCCTGGCGACCGCCTCGCGGGTGTTGAACGGGAGCACCCGTCAGGTCGGCGCCGGGCTGCGCGCCCGGGTGGAGCAGGCGGCCGACGAGCTCGGGTACCGGGCCAACATCGCCGCCCAGACGCTGGCCCGGGGCGCCAGCAACGTCATCGGCATCGTCGTGCACGATCTCACGGACCCCTACTTCGCCGCGCTGGCCGACGGCGCCATGCGGGCCGCGGCCGGGGAGCGGCTGCTGGTCATGGTCGGCACCACCCATCGCGATCCCGAGCAGGAGATCGCCTACGTCGCCACGCTCCACGCCCAGCGGGTGCGCGCGGTCCTGCTCGTCGGCTCCCGCACGGACGACGCCGCCACGACCGCCCGCCTGCGCGGGGAACTCGACCGCTATGTCGCCGCCGGCGGCCGCGTGGCCTGCGTCGGCCAGGACCTTCTGGGCATGGCCACCGTCGCCCCCGCCAACCGGGACGGCGCCGCGGCCCTGGCCCGTTCGCTGGCCGCGCTGGGACACACGCGGTTCGCCGTGCTCGCCGGCCCGCCCCAGCTCCTGACCGCCGCGGACCGCTGCGCCGGCTTCGTCGCCGCCTGCGCCGAGCTGGGCCTGCCCGCGCCGCGGGTCGTCCACGGCCCCTTCGACCGCGACGGCGGCTACCGGGCCGCCCAGGACACCGGCGAGGCCACCTGCGTCTTCGCCGTGAACGACGTCATGGCCGTCGGCGCCCTGGCCGCCTACCGCGAGCGGGGGGTGCGGGTGCCGGAGGACGTCTCCGTGGCCGGGTTCGACGACATCGCGACCCTGCGCGACCACGTGCCGGCGCTGACGACGGTCCGCCTGCCCCTGGCCGACATGGGCGCCCGGGCCCTGGAGCTCGCGCTGGCCGCCGGCGACCGGCCGGTCGTCGAACGGGTCCAGGGCGAGGTGGTGCTCCGCGAGAGCGTCCGCCGCCTGTGACACCCATTCCTTCAGGAGGGCACTGTGAACCTGTCCGTCAGCACGCTCGGCATGCCCGGCTACACCCTGGACCGGGCGATCGAGACCGCCGTGCGCCACGACTGCCGGGGGCTGGAGCTGCGCCTGCATCCGGACACCGGGGTGCACGCCGGTCTGTCCGCCGCGGAACGTGTGGCGGTGCGCAAGGCGGTGGAGCAGGCGGGCCGGCAGCTGTCCGCCCTGGCGGGGTATGTGCGTATCTGCGAGCCGGGGCCGGACGAGCCGGTGGTCGAGGCGCTTCTGGCCGACCTCCGGCTGGCCGCCGACCTGGGTGCGCCGGGCGTGCGGGTGTTCCCGCGCGGCGCCGACCCCGCCGTCGGGGCGCGCCGCCTGCAAGCGGTCGCCGGTACGGCGGGCGAACTGGGCCGGCGGGTTCTCGTGGAGACGCATGACCTCATGGCCACCGGCGCCAAGGTCGCCGAACTCCTCGACGCCGCCGCCTGCCCGGACACCACCGGCGCCCTCTGGGACCTCCTCCACCCGTGGCGCCACGGCGAAGCCCCGGCCGACACCCTCTCCGCCCTCGGCTCCCGCCTGGCGTATGTGCAGGTGAAGGATGCGGTGTCGGCCAACGACAGCACGCCGGTGCCCATGGGGTCCGGCTCGGTGCCGCTGGAGGAGTGCGGCGAGCTGCTCCGGGCGGCCGGGTATGACGGGTGGGTCTCGCTGGAGTGGGAGCGCACCTGGTATCCGCAGGTCGCGCCGGTGGAGGAGATCCTGCCGGGCGCCGCCGCGTGGGTGCGGCGGTATTCGGCCTGACGGGCGCGGACGGACGGGGCGTAGGGTGTGCGCGGTGACGGTCGGTTCCGGGCAATGGGGAGTGGCGTGAAGGACAAGGTGCTTGTCGTCGGGATGGACGGCCTGCGGTTCGATCGGTTGCTGGCCATCCGTCCTCCGATGCTGGGGGAACTCCTGGACACCGGGGTGCACGGGACCGGCCTGCTTCCGTACGGCGAGGCGGATGCGGCGGCCACCGGGTTCAAGGGGCAGGTGGTGCCGCTGGGGGAGCGGAGCATCGCTTCCAGGACGGACTCCGGGCCGGGGTGGTCGTCGATCGCGACCGGGGTGTGGCCGGACAAGCATGGCGTCGTGGACAACAGCTTCACCGGCGCAGAGTTCGGGAAATTTCCGGACTTCTTGAGCCGGGCCAAGCGGCTCGACCCGCAGCTCACCACCACCGCCATGTTCTCGTGGGCGGCGCTGGCCGAGCACGGCGCGTTCGGGGCGGACATCGACACCAGGGTCGTGCTGGACGGGTACGCCGTCACCTTCGCCATGGGCGACAAGCAGATCGCCGACGCCGCCGAGCTCCACCTGGCCGAACAGGATCCCGACCTGGCCTTCGTGTACTTCGGCGACACCGACGAGGTGGCCCACCGGCTGGGCCCGCACTGCCCCGAGTACACCGATGCGCTGCTGACCCAGGACGCCTATCTGGCCCGGCTGCTCGCCGCGATCCGCTCGCGGCCCGCGTTCGGGCGGGAGCGGTGGACGGTGCTGGTCACGACCGACCACGGGCACCTGGACCAGGGCGGGCACGGCGGCACCTCGGCCGCGGAACGCACCACGTTCGTCCTGGCCGCCCGCCCGGGCGAGAACCTCGGCGGCCGCGCCCTGCCGGAGGCTGCCCTGGTGGACGTGGCCCCCACGGCACTGGCCCAGCTCGGCCTCACTCCGTCCCCGTCCTGGGGCCTGGACGGCTCGCCTCTGGCCCTGTGACCAGCACGCCCGCCGCCCGGAGCCGGGCGGCGGCGAGCAGGTTGAGTCCCACCACCCAGATCAGCGTCACGACGGCCCACTGCCCCCACTCCAGGCCGCCCATCTGCCCCGAGAGCTGATTGCGGGCCGCGGCGTACAACGTCACCCACCCCTGAACCGGGCGCAACGCCTCGATCCCGCCCAGGAGCCCGTACACGCCAAGCGGCACCACGACGCTGGCGGCGCACGCCACCCACGCGGGCCGCAGCAGCATCCCGAGCCCGGTTCCCAGCAGCCCGGCCCCCACCTGCACCAGCACGCTCCCGAGCACGACCGCCGGTGCCGCCGCCTGCGCGGGATCGGCCCGTACGGCGAGCGCGACCACGCAGAGCACCACCCCGAGCACCCCGGCCACGGCCGACACCACTGCGGCGCCCAGCAGTACGGCCGGCACCCGGGCCCCCACGGCCGTCCGGACCTGCCCGGCCAGCCGGATGGTCAGGAACGGCACCCCCACCGAGATCACCGACTGCGTGAGCAGGACCACCTCCGAAGCGGGCACCACGGCGGCCACCAGCGCCCCGGCCAGGAACGTCAAGACGGCCGCCCACTGCCACCCCCGGGACCCCAAGGCCCGCTTGATCACATCCCATGCCCCGATCATGCGCTCACCTTCCCCGAAATCTCGGGGGAAGACAATTTTCATCATGTGTTGAATTCTGGCGTCCCAAGGGTGAGACTGTGAACGACGGGCGTCTCCCAGGAGGACGGCATGAAAACAGCGCTGGAGTTCCCCGAGATCCACGCCGGCATGCTCGCCGAGGTCGGTGGCAAGGCCGCCAATCTCGGCGAGCTGACCAGGGCCGGGCTGCCGGTGCCGCCCGGCTGGGCGCTGACCACCGAGGCGTATCACCAGGCCGCCGAGCAGGCCGGCCTGCCCGAGGTCATCGAACGCGCGGGCAAGGACCTGGCGAGCCAGGCGCGAGACCGCCTGCTCGGCGCCTCCATCCCGCCCGACGTGGCGGAGCGGATCCGCAAGGCTTATGCGGCTCTGGGGGAGGACGTCCCAGTGGCGGTACGCTCGTCGGCCACGGCAGAGGATCTGCCGTTCGCCAGCTTCGCCGGGCAGCAGGACACGTTCCTCAATGTGGTGGGGCCGGAGGAGGTGCTGCTGGCCGTACGCCGATGCTGGGCCTCGCTCTGGACCGACCGCGCGGTCGCCTACCGCGAGTCCAACGGCATCGACCACGCGGCGGTGCGGATCGCCGTGGTCGTGCAGACGATGGTGGACGCCGAGGTGGCGGGCGTCATGTTCACCGCGAACCCGATCACCGGCCGCCGCCGCGAGGCCGTCATCGACGCCGGCCCCGGCCTGGGCGAGGCGGTCGTGTCCGGCGCGGTGAACCCGGACCGCTTCGTCGCGGACCTCGACTCGGGGGCGATCCGGGAGCGCGCCGCCGGCGACAAGAAGATCGCCATCAGGTCCGTCCCCGGCGGCGGCACCGAGCGCGTCGAGACGACGGCCGGCGGCTTCAGCCTCTCCGACGCCCAGGTGCGCGACCTGGCCAGGCTGGGCGCCCGGGTGGAGGCGCACTACGGCGCCCCTCAGGACACCGAGTGGGCCATCGACGCGCACGGGAAGATCTGGCTCACCCAGGCGCGGCCGATCACCACGCTCTATCCGCTGCCGCCGGCCACCAAGCCGGGGCTGAGGGTGTATTTCTCGGTCAACGTGGCCCAGGGCGTCATGGGCCCGTTCACGCCGATGGGCGCGGCGGGTCTGCGGCTCGTGAGCTCGGGCGCGGCCCGGATGGCCGGCTACCCGCCGGCCGATCCCCTGGACGGCGCCGGTCCGCTCACCGAGGCCGGGCAGCGGCTGTGGATCGACCTGACCACGGCGGCCCGCAGCCGCGTCGGGCGGGCGCTGGTGCCGCGGATCTTCTCGGTGGCCGAGGCACGGTCCGCGGGGCTGTTCACGGCGCTGGCCGACGACCCGCGGCTGTCGGTGATCCATCGCTCGCCCCGGCCGTTCCTGCGCGCGGTACGGCGGGCCGCCCGCCAGATCGGCGCCCCGAGGCGTGTCTGGTGGGCCCTGACCAGGCCGGACCGCGCCCTCGCCTACACGCGGGAGCTCGGTGACCGGCTGAGCAGGGCGGTGGACCCGGCCCCGTCGGCCACGCCGTACGAACGGCTGGAGCACGCCGAGCGCCTGCTGAGCCGGAGCTTCCCGATGATCCTGTCGATCATGCCGATCGTGATGACGGGCTACGGGTTGTTCGCCCTGGCCTCCAGGCTGTCGGGGATCCCGATCTCCGGCATGCAGGACGTGCTGCGCAGCGTCCCGCACAACCCGACCACCGAGATGGACATGGAGCTGTGGCGGCTGGCCACCCGCATCGAGCCGTTCGGCGAGCGCTCGGCGGCCGAGGTGACCGCCCTCTACCAGGCGGGCAAGCTGCCGAAGGCCACGCAGGACGCCATCGCCGCCTTCCTGGCGACGTATGGGCACCGGGGCGTCGCGGAGATCGACCTCGGGGTCAAGCGCTGGTCCGACGACCCCTCCCACATCATCGGCGTGCTGGCCAACTACCTGCGCATGGACGACCGCATGGCCCCGGACGCGCTGTTCGAGCGGGGCGCGGCGGACGCGCGGGCGGCCGTGGAACGGGTGGTGGCCGCCGCGGCGCACAGGGGCCGCCTGCGGGGGACGCTCGCCCGCCGCGCGCTGGACCGCACCCGCCGGTTCGCGGGCCTGCGCGAGCTGCCGAAGTACTACGCGGTGCTGATGCTGGCCGGGGTCCGGCGCAGCATGCTCGTCGTGGGCGAGCACCTGGTGGCCGAGGGCGTGCTCGACGACCCTCAGGACGTCTTCTTCCTCGACTTCCGCGAGGTCGGAAAGGCGCTGGAGACCGGTGAGGGCGGCGAGGTCGTGGCCGGTCGCAAGGCCGTCCACGAGCACGAGTCACGCCGCAGGCACGTGCCCCGGATGCTGCTCTCGGACGGCACCGAGCCCGAGGCGCTATCCACGCCCGCCGCCGACGGGGCCATCACCGGCACCCCGGCCTCGGCGGGCGTGGTGACCGGCCCGGCCCGGGTCGTCATGGACCCGACCGGCGCCCACCTGGAGCCCGGCGAGATCCTGGTCTGCCCGTCCACGGATCCCGGCTGGACGCCGTTGTTCCTGACGGCGGGCGGCCTGGTGATGGAGATGGGCGGCGCCATGTCACACGGCGCGGTCGTGGCCAGGGAGTACGGCATCCCGGCGGTGGTCGGCGTGGCCCACGCCACCGAGCGCATCGCCACCGGCCAGACCGTCACCGTGGACGGCGCCGCCGGGACCGTCACGGTGGACGGGACGGTCACGGTGGACGGGACGGGCATGGTGGACGGGGGGACGGTCGCGGTGGACGGGACGGTCGCCCCGGAGACGGCGGCGGCTCAGGAGACCACGTCGGCGTAGCGGCGCTTCATGGTGGCCACCACGTCGTCGGGGTCGGCGGCCCAGACCTCGGCGTTGAAGATCTCGACCTCGACGTCACCGGTGTACCCGGCGGCCAGGACGGCACGGGTGATCGGCGGGAAGTCGATCACCCCGTCGCCCATCATGCCCCGCCCGAGCAGCACGTCGGCCGGGAGCGGGTGAAGGTAGTCGCAGACCTGGTAGGAGGCGATGCGCTCCCCGGCCCGCGCGATCTGCTCGAACACCTGCGGGTCCCACCACACGTGGAAGGTGTCCACCACCACCCCGACCTGCTCCACCGGGTACGGCAGGGCGAGGTCGATCGCCTGGCCCAGGGTGGAGACGACGGCCCGGTCCGGGCAGTAGAGCGGGTGCAGGGGCTCCAGGGCCAGCCGGACGTTCCGCTCCCCGGCATACGGGGCGAGTACGGCCAGCGCCTCGGCCACCCGCTCGCGGGCCCCGGCCAAATCCCGCGAGAACCCGGCCAGGGGTTCACCCGGCACCACGCCGGGCAGCCCGCCGACCACCAGCACGAGACAGGCGGCGCCCAGCTCGGCGGCCTCGTCGATGGCCCGCCGGTTGTCGTCGAGCGCGGCCCGCGAGGGGCCTCCGGAGGTGGCGCGGGAAGGGGCGCGCGAGGCGGTGCTGGAGGCGGTGCGTGAGGGGGCGCCGGTCAGGAAGCCGCCCCGGCACAGTGAGGACACGCGCAACCCGGCCGCCCGCACGAGCCGGGCGCTGGCGGCCAGCCCCTGCTCGGCGACCTCCTCCCGCCACAACCCGATGGCCTCCAGCCCGTGGCGCACGCATCCGTCCACGGCCTGGGCCACGCTCCAGCGTCGCGTGGTGCGCTGGTTCAGGGACAGGCTCACAGCCCGTTCACCGCCAGCAGGGCGCTCATCCGCCGGACGGCCAGTTCGGGGTCGGACAGCAGCCCGGCCCGGTCGGCCAGCCGGAACACCTCGGCCAGGTGGCTGATCGACCGTGCCGACTGGGCACCGTTGACCATGGTGAAGGCGTCCTGGTGCCCGTTGAGCCAGGCCAGGAAGACGATCCCGGTCTTGTAGTGGTAGGTCGGAGCCTCGAAGATCTTCCGGGAGAGCGGCACCGTCGGCCCGAAGATCTCCTCATAAAGTGCGAAATTTCGGGCCCGAGCCTCCGCGTCCACCGCCGACTCCGCAGCCGACAACGCCCCCAGCGCCGCCGCGGCGGCCGGGGCGATGGCGTCGAAGATGCCCAGCAGCGCATGGCTGCCCGACCTGATCAGCGACGGATAGTTGAAGTCGTCCCCGGTGTAGAGCCGCACCCCCGGGGGCAGGGCGGCGCGCAGCCGTACCTCGTGCTCCTCGTCCAGCAGCGAGACCTTGACGCCCTCGACCATGGCGGCGTTGGCCCGGACGAGCTCCAGGAACGCCTCGGTGGCCAGGCCGACGTCCCGCGAGCCCCAGTATCCGGCCAGCTTCGGGTCGAACATCTCGCCCAGCCAGTGCAGGATCACCGGCCGCCCGGCCACGCCGAACAGCTTGCCGTACACCCGGTGGTAGTCCTCGGGCCCGCGGGCGATCGCGGCGAGCTGGCGCGAGGCCATGACGATCACCCCCGCCCCGGAGGACCGGACGGTCTCGATCTGCTCGGCGTAGGCGTCCGTGACGGCCTGGAGGGTGTCCGCGCCGGGCGCGTGGTCGGTGCCGGCGCCGCAGGCCACCAACTCCTCCGGATCGCCGAAGGCGCGCGCCTCGGCGGCGCTGCGGGCGATCAGCTCGCGCGTGGCCGCCCAGTCCAGCCCCATGTTGCGCTGCGCGGTGTCCATGGCGTCGGCCACGCGCAGCCCGTACGACCACAGATGACGGCGGAACCGCAGCGTGGCGTCCCAGTCCACGGCGGCGGGGGAGCCGGGGGTGTTGTCGCCGAGCGGATCGGCCACGACGTGCGCCGCGGCATAGACCACGCGCGCGCCGGGAGCGGCAGGTGTGTCGGGTTTTCCGGGGGTGGCGGGCCGGTGTGGCCAGGTGACGGGCGGGCGCAGCGTGTACGGCCCGCCCGGCAGGTTGATCTTCACAGGCTCTCCACCGCCATCCTGCGCCCCTCGGCCGAGGAGCGCAGCCCCAGCTCGGCGAGCTGCACCCCGCGGGCCCCGGCCGCGAAGTCGTAGGGGAACGGGGCGTCCTCCAGCACGTGCCGCAGGAACAGCTCCCACTGGATCTTGAACCCGTTGTCGAACTCCGCGTTGTCCGGCACCTCCTGCCAGCCGTCGCGGAAGCGGGCCGTGGCCGGCAGGTCCGGGTTCCACACGGGCTTGGGCGTGGTGGCCCGGTGCTGGATCCGGCAGGTGCGCAGCCCGGCGACGGCGCTGCCGTGCGTGCCGTCCACCTGGAACTCCACGAGCTCGTCACGGTTGACGCGGACCGCCCAGGAGGAGTTGATCTGCGCGATGACGCCGCCTTCGAGCTCGAAGATGCCGTAGGCGGCGTCGTCGGCGGTGGCCGGGTAGGCGTTGCCCTGCTCGTCGTGGCGGGTGGGGATGTGGGTGACGCCCTTGGCGTAGACGGACTTGATCCGGCCGAAGAGGTTCTCCAGCACGTAGTGCCAGTGCGGGAACATGTCGAGGATGATGCCGCCGCCGTCCTCGGCCCGGTAGTTCCAGGAGGGGCGCTGGGCCTCCTGCCAGTCGCCTTCGAAGACCCAGTAGCCGAACTCGCCGCGCACCGACAGGATGCGGCCGAAGAAGCCGCCGTCGATGAGCCGCTTCAGCTTGAGCAGCCCCGGCAGGAAGAGCTTGTCCTGGACGACGCCGTTCTTGACGCCGCGGGCCGTGGCCGCCCGGGCGAGGGCGACCGCTTCCTCCACCGACTCCGCGGTGGGTTTCTCGGCGTAGACGTGCTTGCCGGCGTCGATCGCCGTGAGCACGGCCTTGACCCGGGCCTGGGTGACCTGGGCGTCGAAGTAGACGTCGGCGCGTTCCAGGGCGGCCTCGAGGTCGGTGGTGTAGTCGGTCAGGCCGTGCCGGGCGGCGACGCCGGCGAGTTTGGCCTCGTTGCGGCCGACGAGGATGGGCTCGAGCCTGACCCGGGTGCCGTCGGACAGGGCCAGTCCGCCCTGCTCGTTGATGGCCAGGACGGACCGGACCAGGTGCTGGCGGTAGCCCATCCTGCCGGTGACGCCGTTCATCGCCACGCCGATCGTGCGCATCGAGACCCCTTCTTCGGAAAGCGCTTTCCAGCGAAACTACGGCCGAGGGGTGGGCTCTTGCAATACTGTGTGGCACACAATATCGTGTGGGCATGCCGGACGATGAGCTGCTCGCGACACACCTGCAGGAACTCCGGCGGGGCACGGTCGTGCTCGCCTGCCTGCTCGTCCTGGAGCGGCCGAACTACGGCTACGCCCTGCTCGACCTGCTCGGGCGCAGCGGCTTCGCCGTTGACGCCAACACGCTCTACCCCCTGCTGCGCCGCCTGGAGAAGCAGGGGCTGCTGGTCAGCGACTGGAACACCGACGAGTCCAGGCCGCGCAAGTTCTACCGGACGAGCGAGGAGGGCGTCGCGCTCGCCGAGACGCTCAGCCGCGACTGGTCCGAACTCGACACCGCATTCCGCACCCTGAAAGGCGAGTCATGAGCACCCTCACCGACCGCTACGTGGACGCGGTGCTGCGCCGCGTGCCCTCACACCAGCGGCCCGAGATCGAGCGCGAACTGCGCGCCTCCATCGCCGACGCCCTTGAGGAACACGAGCACAGGGGCGAGCACGAAGGTGGAAGCGAGGGTGAGGGCACCCCCAGGCCCGAGGAGGCTGCCCGAGCCGAGGAGGCCGTCCGGGCTGAGGTCGCCGTGCTCACCGAGCTGGGTGACCCGGCCAAGCTCGCCGCCGGGTACTCCGACGAACCGCTGTGGCTCATCGGGCCGGAGCGCTTCCTCGACTACACCCGGCTGCTGACCGCGCTGCTGGTGAGCGTGGTCCCGGTCGTCGCGCTGGCGGCCGGGCTGCCGGTCGGCCTCCAGGGCGACTGGTGGGGCGCGGTGTGGGACGGCCTGGGCGCCGGGCTGACCGCGTTCGCGCACCTGGTCTGCTGGACCACCCTCGGCTTCGCGATCTTCGAGCGGTTGCCGTTGCCGGGCCGTACCGGATCGAAGGCGTGGACACCCGACGCGCTGCCGAAACGCCCCAGCAGGCGCCTGCGCTTCACCGAACTGGTCCTGGAGACGGTGGCCACGGTGCTGTTCGGGGCGCTGATCCTGATCTCCCCGAGGTTCGGCGTGCTCTCGCCGCAGCTGTGGGAGACGGGCCAGGTCTACGTCTTCCTCGGGCTGGTGGTGGCGGCGCTGGCCTCGTCGTTCGCCAAGTATTACGCGCGCTGGACCGTTCCCGTGGCCGTCGCGGGATCGCTGGCCGGCGTCGCCTCCGCGGTCATGCTCATCTGGCTGGCCGCCAACGACAGGGTGCTGAATCCGGCCGCCGGCCTGCCGGGCTGGATCAACACCGTTCTCATCGTGATCTCCGCGTTCACCATCCTCAACACCGTGATCGACGGGGTCGCCCGCGCAAGAGAGGAACTGCCGTGAAAGCGATCGTCTACAAGGAGTACGGCCCGGCGGACGTCCTGCGCTGCACCGACGTCCCGCGGCCGGAACCGGCCGCCGGCGAGGTGCTGGTGCGCGTCCGCGCGAGCTCGGTCAACTACGGCGACTGGGCGGCCATGCGCGGCTCGCCCGCGCTGATCCGCACCGCGATGGGCCTGCGCCGGCCCAAGGCGGAGATCCTCGGCCGCGATGTGGCCGGCGTCGTCGAGGCCGTCGGCCCCGGCACGAGCCGCCTGAAGCCCGGCGACCGGGTCTGCGGCGAATCCAGCCAGCGAGCCTACGCCGAGTACGTGGCGATGCCCGAGGCGCACCTGGGCGTCATCCCCGACGGCGTCACCTTCGAGCAGGCTGGCACGCTGCCCGTCGCCGGAACCACGGCCATTCAGGCGCTGACGATGGGCGAGGTAGGCGCCGGGACGAAGGTCCTGGTCAACGGGGCCTCTGGCGGCGTGGGCACCTACACCGTGCAACTGGCCAAGGCGTTCGGCGCGCACGTCAGCGCCGTCTGCAGCACCAGGAACGTGGAGCTGGTGCGCTCCCTCGGCGCCGACGAGGTGATCGACTACACCGAGCAGGACTTCGCCGCCACCCGGGAGCGCTACGACGCCGTCCTCGACTACGCCGGCAGCCGCCCGCTGAAGGCCATGCGCCGCATTCTCACCCCTAAGGGGGTGTACGTGGCCTCCACGAGTGCCGGCGGCCCCGTCCTCGGGCCCATACCGAGGCTGCTGGCCACCGTCCTCGGCAACCCCTTCGTGAGCCAGCGGCTGCGGGTGCTGACCACCAGGCGCAGCCCGGCCGACCTGGAAAAACTCACCGCGCTGATCGCCGACGGCAGCATCGCCCCGGTCATCGAACGCGAGCTCCCCCTGAGCGAGGCCGCCACCGCCCTGCGCGCCTTCGAGACCGAGCACGCACAGGGGAAGTTCGTCCTCAAGGTCTAAGGGACGACTCAGACCTGAGTGTGACGCGCGCGATGCCCGCGCTCGCATAAAGTTCCTGAACCATGCGCCGCATCCTGCTGGGCCTCGTGCTCGCCCTGACCGTCGCGGGGGCCGCCCGGCAGCCGGGCCCGCCGCCGCTCGACCTTCCCCCGATCACCGCCGCCGCCCTGGCCGAGCGGTATGCCGTCAACGGCCCCGGGCGTCAGTTCCTCGCCATCGACCGCTCCGGCGACGGGCGGGCGATCGAGGTCGTGGGCGACCTGGCCGCCGCAGCCACGGTGATCGTCTTCGTGCCCGGCACCGGGTACGGCTTGCGCGAGTTCGACGACGGCAGTGCCGCGCCAGGCGGCGCCGCCCGGGCCCTGTACGAACGCGCCCGCGCGCTGGCTCCTGGCACGAGCGTCGCCGTCATCGGCTGGCTCGGATACGACGCGCCCGAGATGACCAACCCGAGCGTCGCCACCACCGTGCCCGCCGACGAGGGCGCCGAGGCGCTCCGCACCCTGGTCGGCGCCCTGCGGGGCAAGGAGCGCATCGCCCTGGTCTGCCACAGCTACGGCTCGGTCGTCTGCGGGCGGGCCGCGCCGGGCCTGCCCGTGGCCGACATCGTCGCCCTGGGCAGCCCCGGCATGGGCGTGCCCGCCCTCGCCGAGCTGCGCACCCCCGCCCGCGTCTGGGCCACGCTGGCCGCCCGCGACGACGTCTTCCGCCCCGGGCTGCTACTCGGCCCGATTGGCTTCGGCGCCGACCCCAACCTTCCCGGTTTCGGCGCCCGCCGGTTCGACGGAGGCTCGGGCGGGCACACGGGCTACCTGCGGCCGGGGCCGGTTCTCGACCGCATCACCACCATCGCGCTGACCGGGGCCATCAGCAGTCCGTGACGGCCTGCCGTACAGGTGTCGTCTGTGGTGGTCTGTCGTGCGTGCGTGGTTGGGGGTTGTTCGTGCGCATGAGGGTGGCGGGTGTGTGTGGTGGTCTGTCGTGCATGCGTGGTTGGGGTTGGTCGTGCACGTGAGGGTGTCGGGTGTGTGTGGTGGCCTGTGGTGCATGCGTAGTGCGTGAGGGCTGGTCGTGCGTGGGGGTGTCGGCGGTGGCCGGCCGTACACCGGTGTGGGGGGCCTGGTCGTGCGTGTGAGGGTTGTCGGGTGTGTGCGGTGGCCGGCCGTGCGCCCGTCGTGTGTGACGGCCGGCCGTACGCTCGAAGGCGTCAGCGGTCCGTGACGGCCAGCCGGACGCCCAGGCCGATGAACAGGCCGCCGGTTGCGATGTCGATGCGGCGGCGGGCGGCGGCGCGGCGGCGGAGCCAGGCGCCGATGCGGCCGGCCAGCACGCCCACGGTCCCGTCCACGACGAACTCCAGCGCGATCATGATGGCGCCCAGGATGGCGAACTGCAGCCACACCTGCCCGAGCGACGGGTCGACGAACTGCGGCAGGAACGCGATCGTGAACGTCACCATCTTGGGGTTGAGGAGGTTGGTGAGAAGGCCGTTGAGGAAGGCACGGCGGCCGGACATCCCGGCGCCCACGGGCGGCAGGTCGTCCTGGCCGCGCCGGGCGTTGCGGATCATCTGGACGCCCAGGTAGATGAGGTAGGCGGCGCCTGCGACGCGGACCACCGTGAACGCGACCGGCACCGCCGCGAACAACGCGGCCAGCCCGGCCGCCGCCACGGCCACGTGGACGGCTTCGCTGACGGCCACGCCCGCGGTGGCCAGCAGCCCGGCCCGCGGGCCGCCGCGCATGCCGCAGCCGAGGACGAACAACATGTCGGGACCCGGCGTGATCATGGCGATCGCGGTGGTCACGGTGAACAGGGCAAGGAGCTGGGCGTCGATAGGCATGCCCGCATCATGACATTTCGCGAAATGCGCGCGTCGGCTAGATCTCGCCCTTGGTCTCCAGCCGATCGAGCGCCTTGGCCAGCGGGTGCGCCGTGAGCGTGATCTGCCACTCCCGCGCCCCCAGCTCGCGCAGCCGCCCGGCCACGGTCACGTCGTCCAGGTCGGCGGGTGGTTCCCAGGTCAGGCGGCGTACCGCGTCCGGCTGCAGGAGGTTCTCGGTCGGCATCCGGTGCTCGTCGGCCAGGGCCGCCACCACCGCCCGCGCCGCCGCCAGCCGCTTGGCCGCGGCCGGATCGCGATCGGCCCAGCGGTTGGCCGGAGGCGGCCCGTCGCCGGGGGAGCTCGGATGGGGCAGGTCGCCGTCGGGCAGCGCCCGCGCCCGGCTCACCGCCGCGAGCCAGTCGGACATGTAGCGCCGGGCGCTGCGGCCGGTGAACGCGGTGATCTCCGTCAGCGCCTTCTTGGTCCGCGGCACCTCCAGCGCGGCCGTCACGATGGCGGCGTCCGGCAGCACCCGGCCCGGGGCCAGGTCCTTCTCGCGGGCGATCGTGTCGCGCATGGTCCACAACTCGCGCACGATGGCCAGCGCCCGCACGTTGCGCACCTTGTGGATGCCGGAGGTGCGCCGCCACGGGTCGGAGCGCGGCGTCGGCGGCGGCGTGGCCAGGATCGCCGCGAACTCCTCCTCCGCCCAGCGCAGCTTGCCGCTCTCCTCGAGCTGCGCGCGCAGCGCGTCCCGCAGCTCGACCAGCACCTCGACGTCGAGCGCCGCGTACCGCAGCCAGTCCTCGGGCAGCGGGCGCGTCGACCAGTCGGCCGCCGAGTGCCCCTTCTCCAGCCGCAACCCGAGCACCGTCTCGACCATCGTGCCCAGGCCGACCCGCTCGTAGCCGAGCAGCCGCCCGGCCAGCTCCGTGTCGAACATCCGGCGCGGCCGGAAGCCGACCTCCGCCAGGCACGCCAGGTCCTGCGAGGCGGCGTGCAGCACGATCTCCTCCTCGGCCACGGCCGCGTCGAGCGCGCTCAGATCGGGGCAGCCCATCGGGTCGATGAGCGCGGTGCCCGCGCCGGACCGGCGCAGCTGGACGAGATAGGCGCGGTTGCCGTAGCGGTAACCGGAGGCGCGCTCGGCGTCGACCGCGACGGGTCCGCTGCCGGCGGCGAACGCCTCGATCGTGCGGGCCAGCCCCGCGGCGTCGGCGATCACCGATGGGATGCCCTCGCGCGGTTCCAGCAGCGGGACGACGGTCTGTTCTTCTGTCACTTCCGAAAGGACTCCGGATCTTCACGGTGACGCGGCAGCGTGGCCACGTCGGGCGGGAGGGGCGGTATCCCCGCCGCCAGGCACATGAGGTCGCACCAGGCGGCGACGTGACCCGAGAGATCTTCCTCCGTCGGGGACCAGGACGCCCTCAGCTCCAGCTCTGTGGTGACCGGGTCTTCCGCTTTGTTGCCGAACCCCTCGGACACGGCCCTTGTCACAGTACCGCCAGCGGCGGAGTAGGCGGCGTGCTGGGCCTCCAACGCTTCGGTCAGCCAGCTCCATGCGACCGGGCCGAGGAGCGGATCGGAGGTGATCTCCGGCTCCATGTCCGCCCGCACGTACGCGACGAGGCGGAAAGGGCCGTCCCAGCCACGCTGGCCGTCCGGGTCGAACAGCAGGATGAGCCGTCCGACCGCGAGTTCGTCGTCGTCGCGGTAGACCGAGGCGCCGATGGCCGCGGAGTAAGGGGCCAGCCGCTGGGGGGCGGGCAGGTCCTCGAGCTCGATCTCGGGCCGCACGTCGGTCAGGCGCAGGCTCTCCGCGGCGCGCACGAACGCGGGCGGAGGCGGCGGCCGGTCACCTGCGGTCATAGCCGAAGCGTAGGTCGAGAGCGGGCGGAAGGGGACCACGGGGGTGCTCATACGTCGTGCTCAAGCCGCTGCCGTCACCAGAGCCCGGGCCGGAGCCGGCAGCTGCGACCCCCCGATGATCACGGCGAGCCCGCAGACGGTGCACGCCCATTCGGGGCACGTGCCCGGCTCATGCCCGTCAAGGCACGGCGGCTGCTCGAACAACCGCTCCGCGGCGCAGTCGGAGCAATGTTCACTGCGGAGGGAACTCCACAACGCGGTCATCGCACGAGGCCTTTCTTGTGATCGTGGCTCTGACGGTGACACGCCTCGCTGACAATTCCCCGCAACGCGCTCGGCGTGTCCCGAAAGTGGTTGCCGAATCGATGCCGCGCGGTGGCTTGGCAGAGTCTTGATCCAGAATTTCCCGCCTCGCTCCGGTGCGCGGACCACCCCGCGGCCGTGGCAGGCTTGGGGGGTGAACCTCGACGACTCAGCCTTCCTGCGCGCGTGCCGCCGGCAGCCGGTGCCGCACACCCCCGTGTGGTACATGCGTCAAGCCGGTAGATCGCTGCCTGAGTATCTCAAGGTGCGCGAAGGCATCCCCATGCTGACCTCGTGCGCGACGCCCGACCTCATCGTCGAGATCACGCTCCAGCCGATCCGCCGCTACGGCGTCGACGCGGCCATCTTCTTCAGCGACATCGTGGTGCCCGTCAAGGCCGTCGGCGTCGACCTCGACATCAAGCCCGGCGTGGGCCCGGTCATCGCCGACCCGATCCGCGACCGCAAGGGCCTGGAGGTCCTGCGCCCGCTGACCCCCGACGACGTCCCCTACGTCACCGAGTCCATCACGGCCCTCGTGGGCGAACTCGGCGCCACCCCGCTCATCGGCTTCGCCGGCGCCCCGTTCACGCTGGCGTCCTACCTGATCGAGGGCGGCCCGTCCAAGAACCACGACCGCACCAAGGCCATGATGTACGGCGAGCCCGCCCTGTGGCACGCGCTCATGGAACGCCTGACCGACATCGTGCTGGAGCACCTGCGCATCCAGATCCGGGCCGGCGCCTCGGCCATCCAGCTGTTCGACTCGTGGGTGGGGGCGGTGGCGCCCGACGACTACCGCGAGTTCATCCTGCCCCACACCCAGCGGATCTTCGCCGGCGTGGCCGAGGTGCCCAGGATCCACTTCGGCGTGGGCACCGGCGAGCTGCTCGGGGTGCTCGGCGAGGCCGGGCCGGACGTGGTCGGCGTCGACTGGCGGGTGCCGCTCGACGAGGCCGCCCGCCGCGTGGGTCCCGGCAAGGCGCTCCAGGGCAACCTCGACCCGGCGATCCTGCTGGCGCCGTGGGAGGTCGTGGAGCGCCGGGCCCTGGACATCCTGCGCCGGGGCCGCGAGGCCGAGGGGCACGTGTTCAACCTCGGCCACGGGGTGCTGCCCAACACCGACCCCGACCAGATCAAGCGGCTCACGGAGCTGGTGCACTCCTTCTAGGGGGAGACTTCCTCGGTCGCGGTGACGGTGACCACCTGTGAGCGGGTACGGCCCCGCCGTACCAGCCAGATCAGCAACGCCACCACGGGCAGGACGATGATCATCCAGGGCAGCACGGCGCCGATGACGGTCACCGTGAGCTTGAGGAAGTCCAGCAGTGCCCGCCAGCCCGCGGCCAGGCCGCCGAGGAAGCCGGGCGGCTCGTCGTCCGGCGGCAGCACGGTGGCGACCGGGCCGACCAGTTGCAGCGTGAGCGTGGCCATGCTGACCTGGCTCGACAGCTCCTTCTGCCGGGCCTGAAGGGATTCCAGCTCGGCCTCGCGGTTCTGGATCTCGCGTTCCACCTGGAGGACCTCGCCGATCTTGGTGGCCTTGCCCAGCAGGGTGCGCAGCGAGGCCAGGGCGCCCTCGGCCGACTTCAGCCGGCTGTTGACGTCGGCGACCTCCACGGTGACGTCCTGGGTGCCCTGGCTCATCGACAGGCGTCTGCCGAGGTCGCGGCCGAGGGCGGTGAGGACCTCCTGGTACCGGGCGGGCGGGATCTTGAACTCCAGCGTGGCCCTGGCCTCCTGCTGGTCGGCGGAGCTGGAGTCCTCCTTGGACACGTGGCCGCCGGCGCCGGTGACGATCGTCTTCGCCTGGTCGGCGGCCCGCGGGACGTCCTGGGCCCGCACGGTCATGCTTCCCGTGTAGATGATCTGGCGGTCCTGCTGGGTCACCTTCACGTCCGAGGTGATCGTGCGGTCCCCGCTGTCGTCGCCGGAGTCCGTGTCGTAAGCCTGTCCCTTGGCGGAGTGACTGGACATGGGCCGCGCCGTCTCCGCCTGCGGGGCTGCCGCCGATCCTCCGGCGGATTCGGACACCGGGGACATGCTCGAGGTCTGGCCGCCCCCGGCGCACCCGGCCAGCAGCACGGCGGCAGCGGCCGCCGTCAACGCCATTCGCTTCATGCCCGTAAGGACGGACCCGGCGCCCGAGCGGTTCTCACGGCGGTGTCTCGATAGGGTCACGCGACCGGGCGGCCGCGGGAGGCGGTAGCGTCAGGAGACGTGGAAGGCAAGCGGGCGCACGTCGTCATCGTCGGAGGCGGGATCTCGGGGCTGGCCGCCGCATGGCATCTGCGGCAGAACGGCGGCGAGCGGATCAAGGTGACCGTGCTGGAGGGCAGCCCGCGCATCGGCGGCAAGCTGCACGCCTCCGAGATCGCGGGCGTCCGGGTGGACGAGGGCGCCGAGGCCATGCTGGCCAGGCGGCCCGAGGGCAAGGAGCTCGCCAAGGCCGTCGGCCTGGGCGACGACCTGGTCACCCCCGGCACCACCTCGGCCTCGATCTACTCGCGCGGTGCGCTGCGGCCCATGCCCAAGGGCCACGTCATGGGCGTGCCCGCCGACCTGGCCGAACTGGCCAAGACGGGGATCATGTCGCCCGGCGGGCTCCTGCGCGTCCCGCTCGACCAGGTGCTGCCCGCCACGCTGGTGCGCACCGACGTCTCCGTCGCCGCCTATATCCGCGCCCGCATGGGCGGGGAGGTCCTCGACCGGCTCGTGGAACCCCTGCTCGGCGGCGTCTACGCCGGGCGCTCCGACATGCTCTCGCTCGAGGCCACGATGCCGTCGATCGCCCTCGCCGCCCGCACCGAGCGATCGCTGCTGGGCGCGGCCCGGGAGATCGTCGAGGAGGCGCCGAAGGAGGCGGGTCCCGTCTTCACCTCCCTGCTGGGCGGAGTCGGCAGCCTGCCCGCGGCCGTGGCCACGGCGTCGGCCGCCTCGGTGCGGACCGGCGTCACGGTCCGCGAGCTCCGCCGTACCCCCGCGGGATGGCAGCTCGTCACCGGCCCGGTGCCGCGGCCCGAGGTGCTGGAGGCGGACGCCGTCATCCTCGCCGTCCCCGCGGCGCCCGCGGCCCGCCTGCTGCGCGACGAGGTGCCGAAGGCCGCGGCCGAGCTGGCCAGGATCGAGTACGCCAGCATGGCCATCGTCACGCTCGCCTACCCGCTGTCCGCCGTGCCGTCGCCGCCTACGGGCAGCGGATACCTCGTGCCGCCGGTCGAGGGCAGGCCGGTGAAGGCCGCCACGTTCAGCTCCGTCAAGTGGCCGCACCTCACCGGCGGCGACCTGCTCATCGTGCGCTGCTCGATCGGACGGCTCGGCGAGGAGCACCTCCTTCAGCGGGACGACTCCGAGCTGGTGGCGCTGGCCATGGCCGAGATGACCGACGTGCTGGGCGTGCGCGGGCTGCCCGCCGACAGCCGGGTCAGCAGGTGGGGCGGCGCGCTGCCCCAGTACAACGTGGGCCACCTCGACCGGGTGGCCAGGGTTCGCGCGGCCGTCGCCGTGCAGCCTGGGCTCGCCGTCTGCGGCGCGGCCTACGACGGGCTCGGGATTCCGGCCTGTATCTCAACGGCTCGTACGGCGGCGGCCAGGATTCTAGGAGAATTGACCCATGACTGAGGACACTGGCGGGCAGAAGCTCAAGGCTCGCGATCTTAACCAGGTGATCCGGTACACGATGTGGTCGGTGTTCAAGGTCACCGAGCCTTCCCCGGGGAACCGCGAAGGGCTGGCCGACGAGGTCAGCGAGCTGCTGGAGCAGGCGGCGGGCAAGGGCGTCGTCACCCGCGGGCTCTACGACGTGGCCGGGTTCCGGGCCGATGCGGACTACATGTTCTGGTGGCACGCGGCCACGCCCGAGGACCTTCAGGACGTCTACTCCCGGTTCCGGCGTACCGGGCTCGGGCGGGGGAGTGAGCCCGTGTGGTCGGCGATGGCGCTGCACCGGCCGGCGGAGTTCAACAAGTCGCACATCCCGGCGTTCCTGGCGGAGGAGGAGCCTCGGGGGTACGTGTGCGTCTATCCGTTCGTGCGGTCGCTGGAGTGGTACCTGCTCGACGACGCGGAGCGGCGGACCATGCTGGCCGAGCACGGGAAGATGGCCCGGGATTATCCGGATGTGCGAGCCAACACGGTGGCGTGTTTCGCGTTGAACGACTTCGAGTGGATGCTGGCGTTCGAGGCCGACGAACTGCATCGGATCGTTGATCTGATGCGGCATCTGCGGGGGGCCAAGGCCCGGGAGCACACGCGGATCGAGATCCCGTTCTACACCGGGGTCCGCAAGCCGGTCGAGGAACTGGTCAACACCCTGCCTTAAGGGTGCCATGCGCCTGTGTGGGGTGTTCCGCTCGCCGGGATGGGTAAGACCCGACTTCTCCATCTAACGGATTTGATCTCCTGGTACTTGCCACAATCGGCAGGGAAATCCCCTGTCGATGAGTGTGTGGGGGCTGAGGGGTGTCACGTTCCAGGAGTTCCCGGCATCGGGGCCGGAGGCGGCGGGCGACATGGGCTGATCGGTTATGGCGGCCGAAGGTCGTCGCGGGCGGGGTCGTCCTGATCCTCGGGGGCGGAGTCCTGGCGGCGGGGTTGGTCATGGGAAGTCCCGGACACGGCGGAACCGGTCCCGGTCAGGCCAGGGGAAGCCTCCCAGGCGGCGGGGCCGGTCCGGCGCCCGGTGCGGTGAAGTCCGGTCAGGCGATGCCGGGCCACGTGGCAAGTACCGAGGCCCGGGGCGTATCGGGTCAGCCGGCCCCAGGTCGGTCAGCCCCAGGTCAGCCGATCTCCGGCCAAGCGGCGCCGGGCCGGCCGTCGCCGGGCCAAGCCGTACCAGGACCCGCGACCCAGGGCGGAGCCGTTATCCCGGGCCAGGCGTCAGGGGCGCCCGCCGAGGTGGCCCCCGCGGAGGGCGACGCGGCCGGATCCAAGGCGGACGGCCCCTCGCGGCACACCGACCAGAAGGCGTCCGCCTACTTCCGCACCAAATGGGCTAAAAACGACAAGGCAAACAACCGCATCAAGGACATCCGCACGATAGGCGGATATCTCCGTATCTACACGGATCTCCCCGAAGAGGCGGGCAACTCACCAACCGCCCTGACCCTGTGCGAACGCGGCCTCGCCTACCTGAAGGAACAGAACGTCACCACCCCCGTGGTCTTCGTCCAGGCCGAGTTCGGGGAGAACGGCAACCCGATCCTGGCCAACATCCTGGGCCCCGCCGACGCCACCTGCCGCGTCACCCATCCCGATCGTGATTGACGCCGTTGAGCCCGGGGGTGCTGCCCGGGGATCGCTCAGCGGATTCGGACACGGGTCTTGTGGCAGACCTCGCATCGCTGGGTGAGGACGCGGCCGATCGCCTCGATCGTCACCCACCGATGACGAAAATGGACAAGGCTCACATAGAATCCCTACCCCCGGTGGGCGGTCGGTACGCGCTGTCGCCGCGCGATCACTCGATGGGTTCGAGCCGGAGCGATACGGAGTTGATGCAGTACCGGTCGTCGGTGGGAGTCGGATATCCCTCTCCGTGGAACACGTGCCCGAGATGCGAGTCGCACCGGGCGCACCGTACTTCCGTGCGAACCATGCCGTGGCTGCGATCCTCGATCAGCGTCACGGCCGACGACTGCGACGGCTCGAAGAAACTGGGCCACCCGCAGTGCGAGTCGAACTTGGCCTCCGACCGGAACAGCTCCGCCCCGCACGCCCGGCAGGAGTAGACGCCCTCGCTCTTGCTGTCGACGTACTCACCGGTGAAGGGCCGCTCGGTGCCGGCCTCGCGGAGCACGTGGAACTCCTCGGGCGAGAGTTGCACCCGCCACTCGGCCTCGCTCTTGACCACCTTGTCCATAGGTCCAGCGTACGAGATCCGGCAAAAAAGAGATCTCCGTTGGGGGAAGCATCCTTTCTGGGGTGAATCTGCGTCTTTATCAGTATGGGGGCGTCATCGCCTCCTGTTATGGGGTGGACCACGTGTCGGGGTCGCCCGTGCGGCACAGCCCACGCCCGTGCTGGCGCCGCCGACGACCGAGAAGGCCGGCCGGGCGACGCGCCAGCGCCCGGAACGGCAGCGGAGACGCGTGGTCTGTGGGCCTGTCCGTCGAGCCCCCGGTCCCGCCACCGGCAGGGCTCCGGACGGCCTCCCCATCGCGCCGCGCGCATTCTCCTTGTACGGCGGGCCCACGCCACCCGACCAAGCGGGAAGGGTAGGTTCGTCCCATGGCATCGCCGTACATAGAGCTCGAAGTCGGGGAACGGACCGTCAAGGTCACCAACCCCGACAAGGTGTACTTCCCGGAGATCGGCGTCACCAAGCGCGAACTGGTCGAGTACTACATCAGCGTGGGCGAAGGCGCCCTGCGCGCGATGAAGGACCGCCCGACGAACCTCAAGCGCCACCCCGACGGCATCCAGACCGACGCCATCTACCAGAAGCGCATGCCCCCCAAACACCCCGACTGGCTTCAGACGGCCACGGTCACCTTCCCCAGCGGCCGCAAGGCCGACTCCCTGCGGGTCACCGAGATCGCCGCGATCGCCTACTGCGCCAACCTGGGCACCGTCGACTTCCACCCCTGGCAGGTCCGCGCCCAGGACGTCGAACACCCCGACGAACTCCGCATCGACCTCGACCCTCAGCCCGGCCTGCCCTTCGACGCCGCCAGGAAGGCCGCGTTCCTGACTCAGGAGGTCCTGGCCGACCTGGGCATGACCGGCTTCGTCAAGACCTCGGGCAACCGCGGCATCCACGTGGCGGTCCGCATCCGGCCGCGCTGGGACTTCATCGAGGTACGGCACGCCGGCATAGCCCTGGCCCGCGCGATAGCCGACCGCGCCCCGGACCTGGTCACCACCGCGTGGTGGAAGGAGGAACGCGGCGACCGCGTCTTCATCGACTTCAACCAGAACGCCCGCGACCGCACGATCGTCAGCGCCTACTCGGTCCGCGCCCGCCAGGACGCCCAGGTCTCCGCCCCTCTGACCTGGGACGAACTCGCCGACGCCGAACCCGCCGACTTCACCCTGCGCACCATGCCCGCCCGCTTCGCCGAGAAGGGCGACGTGCACGCGGCGATCGACGACGAGGCGTACTCCATCGAGGAACTCCTCGACCGCTACGCCAAGGACGACCGCGGCGACATGCCCTACCCGCCCAACTATCCGAAGATGCCCGGCGAGCCCATGCGCGTCCAGCCCAGCAAGGCCAGGGCGAACAAGGAAGAGCAGTCCGGCTGACGTCCTCGCCGATGCCTTCCGCGCCACCCGCCCTGAGTACCGGCTGACCCCGGGGCGATCGACCCAGGCCATCGCGTCCACTGCTCTGTGGAGAAGGCCGTCCACTCGGCTCTCCGTGACGATGGAAAGCGCAACGGCCGCACGGCCAGGTACGCCTGCGGGTCCCTCCTGGCCGTGCGGCGGCCCCTCGCCTGCCCCTCGCCCAGTTTGCGAGACATGCTCGCGTGCGCCACGGTAACTCCGTGTGCGGGCGTGATCCAGGGGTTGTGATGGATCCGGGTAGAGGATTTCCCTACTCGGGTGGAGAATCCTCCTCCGGTGTGAGGTGAAACGGTGTGACTCATTTCACTTCGGTCACATTACTTGACTCTCGGTCCAATAGTTCGCAACGCTCGCGGCATGGCATTAGCGCGACGTGTGGCAGCCGTCGGAGCCGTGGTGGCCTTCGTGGCGGGCGGGGTGAGCATCGCGGCCGGGGTCGGCACGGCGGCCGCGGAGTCCGATGCGGCCACAGCGCTTGCCACCTGCCTGCCGATTCCGCTGATCCCCTGTGAGGAGCCGTCCGGGGCGGCGGAGGATCCCTGGTCGTCCGCGCCGAATCCGGTGGACAGCTGGTCGGGTGGGCCGCAGCCGGAGGAGTCCTGGTCGGAGCCGGCGCCGCAGAAGGAGCCGGAGCATCCCTGGAAGCCGGTCGACGAGGATGAGCGGAAGGTCCCCAGCGGCCATCCGGAGACCGGCGCGGGCGGGCTGGCGCGGGAGAGCGGCGGATGGCCGTTCGCGATCGGTGGTGCGGCGCTGCTGGCCGGCGCGGGGCTGGCGGGGATCGCGGTTTCGGCGCCCGGGGCCCGGGGCGCGACGGCGCGGCGGGACAAGACGGTACCGCGGGACAAGACGGTACGGCGGGACAAGGCGGTACGGCGGGGCGAGGGCGGCGTGTAGGTGGGCCGGAAGCTCCTCCTGGCCGGGGCGGGGGTCGTCTCCGTGGCCGGGGTCGCGCTGATGGGATTTGGGCTCCTCGGCATGATAAATCCGGATAAAAAGGGTGAGGTAGGGACGGCGCGCACCATCCCGACGGGCCGACCGGCGCCCCTGCCCGCCATCCAGGTCCCCCACGGGCGGATCGCCCGGCCCATGAAGGCCGCCCAGCCCACCGCCGTCTACATCCCCTCCATCGGCGTCGCCGCCCCCTTGATGGAACTGGGCCTGGACCCCGGGGGCGCCATCGAGAACCCGCCCCTGAGCCCGCCCAACCTGGCCGGCTGGTACCGCTACGGCCCGGTCCCCGGCCAGCGCGGCGCGGCCGTCATCACCGGCCACCTCGACACCAAGACCGGCCCGGCCGTCTTCGCCCGCCTGAGCAACGTCAAGAAGGGCGACCAGATCCAGGTCCTCAGGGCCGACCGCTCGGTGGCCGTCTTCCTGGTGGACAAGATCGAGCACACCCCGAAGACCGGCTTTCCCACCCGCAAGGTGTACGGCAGGCTGACCTACCCGGGCCTGCGCCTGGTCACCTGCGGCGGCGCGTTCGACGCCAGGGCGGGCAGCTACCGGGAGAACACGATCGTCTACGCCCACCTGGCCGCGCCGTACTATCCGGGCCGGCGCAGCTGAACCGAGGATGCGACGTCGGCGACCCCGCCCGGAGCCAGCGGGCAGGCCGCGATGACCTCGTCCGCGCCGGTCAGCTGGAGCAGGAGCGGCCGCGACACGGTGACCGAGGAGCCGTCCGGCAGCGTGAGGGTGCCGGGCCGGTGGAAGACGGCCTGGGTGACGTCCAGGCCGCTGTGCCGTACCGCCTGGAGGGAGGGGGTGTTGGCCAGGACGGTCACCGGCGACGGATCGGGGGCACGGCCGGGGACGGCGAGGTAGGCGTAGGCGGCGTCGCGGGGGCCGGGGCCGTGGTCGAGCCAGATCTCCAGGACGTCGGCGGCCAGGTCGCGGGGGGACTGGGAGCGGTTGATGTCCGACCAGCGGCCGGTGCGGCGGCCCGCACGGACCGTCGGCGCCGGGCCGTCCAGGACGTGGTAGGCGACGCCGTTGTGCCGGACCGTGCCTGAGTCCACCACGAGCTCGCCCAGGGCGACCTGGTCGATGGTCGTGTGCACCGAGGTGCCGGGGTCGTCGCCGGTGATGCCCGCGCCGAGCGCCACGTACTCCTCCAGGAAGAAGAACCACGCCTTGCGGGCCCGCACGCCGTCCCGGTCGAGGTGCATGGCGCACAGCGCGAGCAGGCCGTCCGACAGGCCGCCGGCGAAGGGGGAGCCGCCGGTGTCCTGGCCGAAGTCGGCGAGGGGCGGCGGCGGGCCCGGGCCGAAGGCGGCGGTGGTGCCGGGCAGGTGGCGCCAGTCCTGGACGGGCCAGAGGTCCGCGTACTCCTCGCCGGTGCGCCACAGGTGGGTGACGCCGTCGCACAGGTGCCGCCCGCGCAGGCCCTCGCCGTTGCCCGCCTCGGACAGGACGGTGCGGGTGGAGGAGGTCTTCACGGCCGCCGACCAGCCTGCCCGGTGGACGGCCAGGTAGTCGGAGTGAGGGAAGTAGCGTGCGCCGGGTCCCGGACCCCGGCCGAACGCGCGGAGTTCGGCGGCGCGCGGCGCCCCGGCGTCGGCCAGCGACCGGGCCGCCGCCTCCAGGACGTGGCCGCGCCGGGCGTTGCCCTCGCGGGTGCTCTCGCGGCCCATGCAGGCGATGTCGTAGCGGCCCGCGTGCAGCATCCAGCGCTGGCCGTCGAGGAAGTAGGCGGCCAGCTCGTCCAGGGGGAGTGCCAGCGGCGTGCCCGCGCTCAGGGCGGCCAGCGCCGCCATGTCCACGGCGAACTCGTGGCCGTAGCCGCCGGAGTAGAGCTGGGGGCCGTGCTGATGGAAGGAGTAGTCCGGCTGGACGCCCTCGCCTGCGCCCGGCGTCAGCAGGGTCGCGGCCCGCCGGAACGCCTCGGCCAGGCCGTCGTCGTCGCCCTCCAGCAGGCAGCGGCGGATGACGACCTCGGCCGCCCACAGCAGGTTCTGCCCGGTCATGCCGGCGAAGGCGGCGCGGCGCAGGATGCGGCACACCGACTCGGCCTGGCCGGCCGGCAGCAGGGGCTGCAGCAGCAGGGCCGCGTCGCCGAGGGCGCGCGGGGCGCCGAGCTGGTCGTACCACCAGTTGGGGCAGCGCGGGTCCAGCCGCAGCCAGGCGTCCAGGGCGCGCAGCGCGGCGTCCGGGCGGTGCACGGCCAGCGCACGCAGCCTGACCAGATGCCGGAACGGCGCCCAGTCGGTCACGTCCAGGTCGGCGTAGTCCACGTCCGCCCAGAGCCCGTCGGCCCCGGGTCCCCCGGCGCCGTCTGCCCCGGGTTCCCCGGCCGGCTCCGCCGCCCGCGCGCGCAGCGCGCCGAGCAGCCGCCGCCGGATCGTCTCGGCCATGACGGTCAGCCTAGGCGGCGCTCACGGATCGCGCGGCAGGCCCAGGGCGCGTTCGGCGATGATGTTGAGCTGGACCTCGGTGGTGCCGCCGCCGATGGTGAAGGCGCGGGTGGTGAGGATCATCCGGTTCCAGTACCGGCTGCCCGGATCCACCGACCAGCAGAACTCCGCGATCGCCTGCGCGTGCCGCATCCCGAGGAGCTTGCGGACGCTGGCCGCGGTGCCCGGGTCGCCGCCAGCCAGGCGGGACAGGGTGACGCGCAGGCCCAGCGCGGAGATGGCCTGGCCTTCCGCCCACAAGCGGCCGGCCCGCTCCCATTGGGCGGTGCGCAGTCCGTCCCGGGCGGTGAGCAGGCGCATCATGTCGGTGTGCTGCGAGCCGGGACCCCAGGAGTCGCCGAGGGCCACGCGCTCGTGGGAGAGCGTGTCGCGGGCCACCTTCCAGCCGCCGCCGATCTCCCCGACGACCAGGTCGTCGGGGACGAAGACGTCGTCGAGGAAGACCTCGTTGAAGATCTCGTCGCCGTTGATCTCCTTGAGCGGCCGTACGGTGATCCCGGGGCCGGCCATGTCGACCAGGAAGTAGGTGATGCCCCGGTGCTTGTCCTGGCCGGTCCTGGCCAGGCAGATGCCCCAGTGGGCGTATTGGGCGAGCGAGGTCCAGATCTTCTGGCCGGTGATCGTCCAGCCGCCCTCGACGCGGGTGGCCTTCGTGGACAGGCTCGCCAGGTCGGATCCGGCGCCGGGCTCGCTGAACAGCTGGCACCACATGATCTCGCCGGTGAACGTCTTCGGCAGGAAACGCTCCTGCTGCTCGCGCGTGCCGTACGCGACGATGGACGGGATGGCCCAGGCGGCGATCCCGAGGTTGGGGCGGGCCAGGTCGCGGAACTCCTGGTGGATGATCACCTGCTCCAGCGGGGTCGCGGCTCGTCCCCACGGCTCGGGCAGGTAGGGCATCATCCAGCCGTCGCGGGCGAGGCGGGCCAGCCTGGTGAGCGGTTCCGCGGCGGACAGCGCGGACGCCTGCGCGCGGATGCGCTCGCGCACCGGCGCCGCCTCCTCGGGCAGGTCGGGCTCCATGGCCCGCCGTACCCCGGTGGCGGCCAGGCGGGCCACCTGCTCGCACCACTCGCCCGGGTCCCCGGCCAGCATGCGGTTGGACAGGGCCCGGCGGTAGTAGCGGTGGGCGTCGTGCTCGAAGGTGTAGCCGATGCCGCCCAGCACCTGGATGGCGTCGGCGGCGCAGCGCACGGCCGCGTCGGGCGCGAGCACCGCCGCCACGCCCACGGCCAGCAGAGTCTCCTGAGCGGACCAGTCCGCGGCGGCGCGGGCGGCGTCCCATACGGCGGCGCGGGCCTGTTCCAGGGCGACCAGCGCGGCGGCGACACGGTGTTTGACCCCTTGGAACTGCCCGATCGGCCGCCCGAACTGCTCGCGGATCTTCGCGTGGGAGGCGGCGGTGTCCACGGCCCACGCGGCCAGGCCGCAGGACTCCGCGCCGAGGAGCACGGCGGCCGCCTCCCGGACGGGCAGCGGGCCGAGCAGCCGGTCGCCGGGCACCCGGGCGGCGCGCACCGTGCACAGGGGGCGGTCGAGGTCGACGCCCTCCAGCGGCGCGGCGGTGACGTCGGCGCGGTCGAGCAGCGCCCAGCCCTCGTCCACGGGCACGAGGAAGAGGTCCGCCTCCGGCGAGCCGAGGGCGGCGCCGGACAGGACGACGGCGGCGGTGAGGGAGCCGTCGGCCAGACCCCGCAGCTGAGGCGCGGGCGAACGGGCCAGGGCGGCGGAGGCGATCATCGTGGGCAGGTGCGGACCGCTCATCCTGGCCCGGCCCAGCTCCTCCAGTGCCACGCAGAGCTCCAGCAGCCCGAACCCCTGCCCGCCCGAGGACTCGGGCAGGTGCAGCCCGAGCACGTCGACGCGCCCGCGCCCGGCCGTCCCGCGCACGGAACCGGCCAGCGCCCGGTGTTCCTCGCTCAGTCCGATGCCCATGCGGCCGACTCTAGAAGCTTGTTCTGTCCCCGGCAAGGTTGATGTCCCCGGTCTCCAGGATCGGCCGCCGGTAGCCGTCCTTCGCGACCCGCAGCATCGCCCGGCCGAGGGTCTCGGTGCTGGTGGCCCGGTTGGGGATCAGCCGCCGCACGATCGGGTACACGGGCGCGGCGGCCACGTACGCCAGCCGGTACCACGCGGTGCGGGAGCGGATGCCGTGCATCGGCTGTATGTAGCCGGGCCGGAAGGAGTAGGCGTCGAACTCCATGGCGATCAGCGCCTGCTCGGTGGCCGACTTGACCCGGGCCCACATGGCACGCCCGTCCGCTCCGGCTCCGGAGACGTAGCAGAACCGGCGCACGGACAGCTTCTCCGCCACCGACAGCGTCAGGTCGTAGGTGACGCGCCGGTAGGCGGCCTCGCTCATGCCCACCGAGGAGACCCCGAGACAGAACAGGCAGGCGTCATAGCCGTCGATCGGCTCCAGCGCGAACAGGTCGGGCACGATCAGCTCGTCCAGCTTCTCGTGCCGCACCCCGCAGGACGCCCTGCCCACCGCCAGCACCCGCGTGACCTCGGCATCCAGCAGGCACTCGCGCAGCGCGCCACGCCCCACCATGCCCGTGGCCCCGAAAAGGATCACCCTCATGTCTGGATGATGGCAGCTTTCTCCCTGGTGTAGGCGAGGACGGCGTCGTGTCCGTATCCGGAGTCCTTCACGCCGCCGAACGGCAGGCCGGGCGGCATCTGGCGGAAGGTGTTCACCCAGACGGTGCCGCTGCGCAGGTCGCGGACGAAGCGGTGGGCGCGGGCCAGGTCGCGGGTCCAGAGCCCGGCGGCCAGGCCGTACCGCGAGTCGTTGGCCAGGGCCAGCGCCTCGTCGTCGGTGTCGAAGGGGAGCGCGACCGCGACCGGGCCGAAGATCTCCTCCTGGCAGATCCGCAGCCCGTTGTCCCGCGTGGTGTAGAGCGTGGGGGAGACCCAGTAGCCGCCGGGCATCGAGGCGACCACGTCGGCGCCGGTCCGGGCGCCGAACACCAGCTCGGCGCCCTCCTTCTCGGCGATCTCCAGGTAGGAGGAGACCCGCTCGTACTGGCCGGCGCTGACGATCGGGCCCATCGTGGTCGCCAGGTCGAGCGGGTCGCCCAGCACGAGGCCCTCGGCGATCCGCGTCACGCGGGCGAGCATGTCATCCCAGATCGAGCGGTGGATGAGGATGCGCGAGCCCGCGACGCAGACCTGGCCGGCGTTGCCCGTGTAGATCGAGTTCACGGTCACGCCCTCGGCCGCCTTGTCCAGGTCGGCGTCGGGGAAGACGATGTTGGGCGACTTGCCGCCCAGCTCGAACGTCAGCGGCTTCACCCCGGCCGCGCGGGTGATCGCCAGGGCCGTCTCGGTGGAGCCGGTCAGGCTGATCTTGGCGACGTCGCGGTGCCGTACCAGTGCCTCGCCGACGTCCTCGCCCATGCCGCTGACGATGTTGAGCACGCCCGGCGGGAGGACGTCGGCCAGGATCTCGCCGAGACGCAGCACCGACGCGGCGGCCTGCTCGGCGGGCTTGACGATCACGGTGTTCCCGGCGGCGAGGGCGAAGGCGGCCTTGGCGGAGAACGTCGAGATCGGGCTGTTCCAGGGGATGATGCAGACCACCACGCCGTACGGCTCCCGCCGCGTCATGCCCAGCGCGCTGGGGCCCAGGATGACCGTGTCGCCCGTCACCGCCTCCAGGCACTGGGCCGCGGCGAGCTGCCACAGGTGGGCCATTCCCGGCAGGTCCCTGTTCAGGGTGTCGCGCAGGATGCGGCCGTTGTCCGTGGTCTCCAGGATGGCCAGTTCCTCGGTGTGCCGGAGGAAGAGCTCGCTGACCTTGCGCAGGAACTGGGCGCGGCCCAGGGCGGGCATGGCCGACCACCTCGGGAGGGCGTTGCGGGCGGCCTCGACGGCGGCCTCGGCGTCGGCCGGGCCGCTCGCGGGGATGCGGGCCCACACCTCTCCGGTGGCCGGGTTGACCGAGTCGAGGGTTCTGCCGTCGGCGGCGGGGACCAGCCTGCCGCCGACGAGGTTGCGGTAGTCAGTCACGTGACCAAGCATATGCTTGGTTGGGATCGGTGACCATAGGATGGTCGCCATGCAGCTCGCTCCCGGCGTCCGTGCCGCCATCACCGACCGCCACGGTGGCGTCAGCGCCCCGCCGTACTCCTCGCGCAACCTCGGCGGGCTGGTCGGCGACGACCCCGGGGCCGTGCGGGCCGACCGGGAGGCGCTCGCGGCCGAGCTGGGCGTGCGGGCGATCGTGTTCATGCGGCAGGTGCACGGGGCCGAGGTCGTGCACGTGAGCGAGCCGTTCGGCGAGGACGCGCCGCCGGTGGACGGGGTGTTCACCGCCGAGCCCCGGCTGGCGCTGGCCGCGCTCGGGGCCGACTGTCCCGCGGTGCTGGTGGCCGATCCGGTCGCGCGCCTGGCCGGCGCGGCGCACTCCGGGCGGCCGGGTACCGAAGCCGGGATCGCGACGGCGCTGGTGGCGGCCATGGCCGGCAAGGGGGCCGAGCCGGCGCGGATGATCGCGCTGGTCGGCCCCGGGGCGTGCGGGAGGTGTTACGAGGTGCCCGAGGACCTGCGGGCGCAGGTCGTGGCCGCGGTGCCGCAGGCGTACTCCACCACCACGTGGGGGACGCCCGCGCTCGACCTGCGGGCCGGGATCGAGGCGCAGCTGCGCGCGGCCGGGGTGGGCGAGGTGCGCCACGACGACCGGTGCACGATCGAGTCCGAGGAGCTCTTCTCGCATCGGCGCGAGCAGGTGGGCGGGCGCTTCGCCGGGCTCATCTGGCTGGAGTGAGCCTCAGCGCCTCCTGCTGCTCATCGACATGTTGAAGGCGACGTTGACCAGGAAGACCCCGCCCCAGACGGCGGCCAGGGCGGCCGGATTGGTCCCCGTGACCATCATGACGATCGTGGCCGCGGTGCCCAGGACCAGCGAGGTGATCGCCAGGCCCAGGCGCATGCCGTCGGCGGCGGTGTTCTGCCTGGCCGCCTGCTTGGAGGTGGGCAGATGGGCCAGGCGTTCGTCGACCCTGCGGTCGATCTCGGCGCTCATCTTCTCCAGGAAGGAGTCGACCACCGCGTCCTCGTAGTCGGGCCCGAGGTCACGGCGTGCCGACACCGCCGCTTTTAACTCATCACCGGTGCTCATAAGTCAAGATATAACGGGTCTAAGCGGTCAGCGCGCAAGGATGTCGTCGAGGTTGTAGTCGACCGGCCTTTCCAGTTGCTCATAAGTGCAGGATTCGGGTGTCCGATCGGGGCGCCAGCGCCGGAACTGGGCCGTGTGCCGGAAGCGGTCTCCCTCCATCGCGTCGTAGGCCACCTCCATCACCAGTTCCGGGCGCAGCGGGATGAACGACAGGTCCTTCTTGGCGTTCCACCGCGAGACCGCGCCGGGCATCCGCTGGCCGCCGCGTGACGGGGTCGCCGCCGGTCCGCCGTCCTGCGCCTGCAGGAGCGCCTGGTCGGCCCACGCGCCCCACGGGTGCTCGCCCAGCTTGGCGAGGTAGGGCCTGAGCTCCTCGACCAGCTCCGCCCGGCGTGCCATCGGGAAGGAGGCGGCCACGCCCACGTGGTGCAGCTTGCCGTCGGGGCCGTGCAGGCCGAGCAGGATCGAGCCGACGATCGGGCCGGTCTTGTGCTCGCGGTATCCGGCCACCACGACGTCGGCGGTGCGCTCGTGCTTGACCTTGAACATGGTGCGCTTGTCGGGGACGTACGGCTGGTCGCCGGGCTTGACGATGATGCCGTCGAGTCCCGCGCCCTCGAACATCTCGAACCACTCGGCGGCCTGCTCGTCGTTCGTGCTCACGGGCGTCAGCCGGATCGATCCGCCTTTCTCGCGAAAAATCCCCTCCAGGCGGGCGCGCCGCTCGGCGAACGGCGTGTCCATCAACGACTCCTCGCCCAGCGCCAGCAGGTCGAAGGCGATGAACGAGGCCGGCGTCGTCTCCGCCAGCATCGTCACCCGCGAGGCCGCCGGATGGATGCGCTGCTGGAGCTGCTCGAAGTCGAGCCGCGTCTCCCGGATCAGCACGATCTCCCCGTCGACCACGCATTTGTCCGGCAGCTCCGCCTTCACCGCCTCGACCAGCTCGGGAAAGTAGCGGGTGAACGGCCGCTCGTTGCGGCTGCCGAGAAAGACCTCGTCGCCGTCGCGGAAGATGATGCAGCGGAAGCCGTCCCACTTCGGCTCGTAGAACAGCGTGCCGTCCTGCTTCGGCATCGCCTTGACCGCCTTGGCCAGCATCGGCGGCACCGGCGGCAGCACCGGCAGATCGAGCTGGATCTCGGTGGGCTCCTCCATCGGCTCACTCCCTCACATAGCGGTTGAACAGCACGCCGTCTTCCTCCAGGACATGGCGCAACGCCAGGCTCACGTGGGCGCCCTCGCCGTTGAGGATGCGCGCGGCCGTCCCGCCCACCAGCAGCGGGCTGACGGTCAGGCACAGCTCGTCGATAAGGCCGGCCGCCGCTAGCTGCGCGTTGAGCCGCGGGCCGCCCTCGCACAGGATCCGCTCGAGCCCCCGCTCGTGCAGCGCTCGTACGGCCAGCGTCATGTCCACCCGATCGCCGCCCGCCACGACCACGTCGGCCCGCCTGGCCGCCTCCGCCCGCCGGTCGGCCGGGGCCGCCTCGCAGGTGATCACGATGGTCCGCGCCTCGGCCTCGGTGAACAGCGGGCTGCCCAGGTCGAGGTCGAGCCGCCGGGTGACGACCGCGATCGGCGGCGGCTCCTGCCGGGACGGCCGGCGTTTGGCCGGGCCGTACCCCTCGGTGCGCACGGTCGCGGCGCCCGCCATGATCACGTCGGCCAGTCCGCGCAGGACCCCGAACACCCGCCGGTCGCCCTTGCTCGACAGGCCCCCGGACAGCCCCTTGAGCCAGGCGGCTCCGTCGGCGCTGGCGACCATGTTGACCCGCAACCACGCCTGACCCTCGGGGTAGGCGTAGGCCGTGGTCAGGTCGGGGCTCTCCTCGATGTCCGGGTGAATGCGACGCACCCCTCTACCTTGGCACACGCCCCTGACACCCCGCCGCCGCCCCGCGAAGAACAACCCGCGCGGGCAGATATAGCGGGATTGGTGGATCTGAAAGACGTACGTGATGACTTGTGCTTAACGTGGCGATAGGGAGTGGGGACTTCAAGGAGGCCCGGTGGGTCTGGTCACTGTGGTGACATGGCTGTTCACGGCAATCGTCGGTATCTACCTGCTCTATCGCTGGCTGTCCGGTGGCGGGCTGCGCCGGCAGTCGGCGAAGGTCACGCGCTTCCCGGTCGCGCTGGTCTTCTCCCACCCGGCGCTGAGCATCGCCGCGCTGGCCTGCTGGGTGGGCCACCTGGTCACCGGCAACCGGGTACTGGCCTGGCTGGCGTTCGCCGTCCTGGTGGGGGCGGCGCTGCTCGGCTTCACGATGTTCACCCGCTGGCTGGGCGGCGGCGGCCGCCACGCCAGGGGCGCGGAACGCCGCCTGCCCCTGCTGGCGGTGCTGCTGCACGGCGCAGCGGGCCTGACCACGTTCGTCCTGGTCCTGCTCACCGCGGCGGTGGCCAGGGGCCAGTGGACCCCTTAGACGCCCTGGTCATGAGGGCTCGTGGAAAGGGGACACCCGGCCGTGTCGGCGGGCGCCCCGTCCGACGTGAGAAGCGACCCCCACGATCGGCGCCCGCCGGCGACGGCGGGTGGCGTGGGGGCGGCCCGCCGTACCTTATGAGGAAGGAGATGGCTGCCGGAGGAGGTGGAGGCTGCGGGCGGTGACGGCAACGAGGGCGGTGGGGCCCCATTGCTCGTCCGGGAAAGGCTCGTCGCGCATCTGCTCGTCGGCGGTGTCGAAGACCGGCTGCCAGTACAGCCCGAACTCGGGGCCCGGCAGCGTGAACGTCATGTCCTCGTGGTGGGCGTTGATGAGCAGCAGGAACGAGTCGTCGGCGATGCGCTCGCCGCGCGGCCCCGGCTCGGTGATGGCCTGGCCGTTGAGGTAGACCATCAGCGACTTGGCGTAGCCGGTGTGCCAGTCGCCGGCGCTCATCTCGGCCCCGGCGGGGGTGAGCCAGACCAGGTCGCGGCCGTTGTCGGGGGTGCGGCCGCGGAAGAAGCGGCGCCGCTGGAAGACGGGGTGCTCGCGGCGCAGCCTGGCCAGCGAGCGGACGAAGTTCAGCAGGTCCTTCTCGGTGTGGACGGCCGCCCAGTCGATCCAGGTGAGCTCGTTGTCCTGGCAGTAGGCGTTGTTGTTGCCGCGCTGGGAGCGGCCGAGCTCGTCGCCGTGGGAGAGCATCGGGACGCCCTGCGACAGGAACAGCGTGGCCAGGAAGTTGCGGCGCTGGCGGTGGCGCAGGCCGACGATCTCGGGGTCCTCGACCGGCCCCTCGGCGCCGCAGTTCCAGGAGCGGTTGTCGTCGGTGCCGTCGCGGTCGTCCTCGCCGTTGGCCAGGTTGTGCTTGCGGTCGTAGGAGACCAGGTCGCCGAGGGTGAAGCCGTCGTGGCAGGTGACGAAGTTGATGGAGGCGACCGGGCGGCGGCCGGAGGTGGCGTAGAGGTCGGCCGAGCCGGTCAGGCGGGAGGCGAACTCGGGCAGGGCGGAGCCGGTCCCGCGCCAGAAGTCGCGCACCGTGTCGCGATATTTCCCGTTCCACTCCGTCCACAAAGGCGGGAAATTTCCGACTTGGTAGCCGCCGGGGCCCACGTCCCACGGCTCCGCGATCAGCTTGACCTGCGAGATCACCGGATCCTGCTGGATCAGGTCGAAGAAGGCGCTCAGCCGGTCCACGTCGTGCAGCTCGCGGGCCAGCGCCGCCGCCAGGTCGAAGCGGAAGCCGTCCACGTGCATGTCCAGCACCCAGTAGCGCAGCGAGTCCATGATCAGCTGCAGCGCGTGCGGCGAGCGCACGTTGAGCGAGTTGCCGGTGCCGGTGTAGTCGAGGTAGTAACGCCGGTCGCCGTCGTGCAGCCGGTAGTAGGCGGCGTTGTCGATCCCCCGGAAGCCCAGCGTGGGCCCCATGTGGTCGCCCTCGGCCGTGTGGTTGTAGACCACGTCCAGGATGACCTCGATGCCCGCCTCGTGCAGCGCCCTGACCATCGCCTTGAACTCCAGCACCTGCTCCCCGCGCGAGCCCGAGCTGGAGTACGGCCCGTGCGGCGCCAGGTAGGCCATGGTGTTGTAGCCCCAGTAGTTCGTCAGCCCGCGCGCCACCAGGAAGTGCTCGGGCACGAAGTGGTGCACCGGCATCAGCTCGACCGCGGTCGCCCCGATCGACAGCAGATGGTCGATGACGGCCGGATGCCCGATCCCGGCATAGGTGCCCCGCTGGTCGGGCGGGACCGCGGGGTGGCGCATCGTGAGCCCCCGCACGTGCGCCTCGTAGATCACGGTCTGGTGGTACGGCGTGCGGGGCGGCCGGTCGTTGCCCCACTCGAAGAACGGGTTGACGACCACGTTCTTCGGCATGTACGGCGCGCTGTCGGCGTCGTTGGACTCGTCGGGGTTGGTGAACCGGTAGGCGAACAGCGCCTCGTTCCAGGTCAGCTCCCCGTCGATGGCCTTGGCGTACGGGTCGAGCAGCAGCTTGGCCGGGTTGCAGCGGTGCCCCTGCGACGGCTCGAACGGGCCGTGGACGCGGTAGCCGTACCGCTGTCCCGGCGCGATGCCGGGCAGGTGGCCGTGCCAGACGAACCCATCCACTTCGGGCAGGTCTACACGTTCTTCGGAGCCGTCCTCCTGAAAAAGGCATAGCTCGATTCGCTCGGCGACCTCGGAGAACACCGAGAAACCGGTGCCCACGCCATCCCAGGTAGCGCCGAGTGGATAAGGTTCGCCCGGCCAGACCTCACGCATGTGACCTGATTGTCGCATGCGATCGCGCACTTGCTAGAGAAGTTCGGCGTTCAGGCTGATCGTCGTGCCGGACAGCGCCTTGCTGACCGGGCAGTTCGCCTTGGCCGTCTCCGCCGCCTCCTGGAACTGCTCGGCCGTGATGCCCGGGACGTTCCCCTTGACGGTGAGCACGATGCCCGTGATGCCCTCACCCGGCTGGAAGGTGACCTCGGCGTGCGTCGTCAGCGACTCCGGCGGGGTCCCGGCGCCGTTGAGGCCGTGGGAGAGCGCCATCGAGAAGCAGGAGGAGTGGGCGGCGGCGATGAGCTCCTCGGGCGAGGTCTTGCCGTTGGCCGACTCCGCCCTCGACGGCCAGGAGACCTCGAAGGTGCCGACGCCTGAGGTGTCCAGGGAGACGGTCCCGGAGCCGTCGAGCAGGGCGCCTTTCCACTGCGTGGTCGCGGTGCGCGTGGTCGCCATGGCGATTGTCCCTTCATCGATTGCCGTTACGGGTCCGAACATATCTTGTATTGCCCCGGTGACCATGAGTGGTCGGTTGTAATCAGAGCGAACGCATCGTAATCCCCGCAGCGGAGGGCCACCGTGACGGAGGACGATGACCGGTATGCCGCGCTCTACCACCGCCACTTCTCCGCCGTCCTGCGCTACGCGGCCCGCCGGGTAGGGCACGACGCGGCGCCCGACGTCGCCGCGCGCACGTTCACCGACGCCTTCCGCCGCCTCGGCCAGGCGCCCGGCGAGCACCGCGCCGAGCGCGTCTGGCTGCTCGGCATCGCCCGCGGCCAGGTCAGCAACGAGTGGCGCGGCCAGCGCAGACGCCAGGCGCTGGCCGACCGGCTGGCCGTGTGGCGCAACCCGATCCCGCCCATGGAGGGCGAGGTGGTCACCCGGCTCGCCTTCCACGAGGCCCTGGCCAGGCTGGCCGGCAAGGACCGGGAGGCGCTGCGCCTCTTCTACTGGGAGGGGCTGAGCGTGGAGGAGGCCGCCACGGTCGCCGGCTGCCGCACCGGCGCCATGGCCACCCGGCTCAGCCGGGCCAGAGCACGCCTGCGCGAGCATCTGCGCACGCTCGGGTTCCAGGAGGGCAGTTGATGGACGAGATCGCACGGCTGATGGCAGGCCACGATCCCGCGCCGCACGAGGTGCCGCCGGACGAGCTGCTGCTGGCCGAGATCCTCGGTACGGCCCGGCCGCGCCGTGGGCCGGGGTTGTCCTGGCGGCTGACGTTCGGGGTGGCGCTGGCCACCGGGCTGGTCATCGTCACGGCCAACGCGATGCCCGCCGGTCGCTCGCCCGGCGTCGGCGTGACCGCCTACTTCCGCTACCCGGGCGCCCCGCTGGCGTTGTGCGGGGAGCCGGGGTCCCGCCCGCGCAGGCTGCCCGAGCCGGGGGGCGGCGCCCGGCGGGCGCTGCTGGAGCTGGCCGCCGCCGCCTCGCTGGCCGCGCCGGCCCCGCCGCACGGCTACCGGCAGGTGACCGTGGCCTCCTCACGGCTGCTGCCGGGCGGGCGGGTGAGCCTCCTGTCGCGGCAGTCGAGCCCCCTCGGGGCACAGGGCCGCCGGGTCAGGACGGAGTCCGGGCTGACCGGTGCGGAGGATCGGCTGGTCCAGTCCGGCGAGGGGCGGGCGGCCGCGCCGTACGGGCCGGTGGTGCTGCCCGCGGACCCCGGCGCGCTGCGCGGCCGGCTCGTGGAGCTGGGGAGCGGCACGACGGAGAGCACCAGGGAGGGCTCGCGGCTGCTCGGCGGGATCGTGGCGGTGAACGCGAGCGAGACGCTGGACGGGCCCCGGACGGCGGCCGTCTGGCGGGTGCTGGCCGCGCGGCCCGGCCTGCACACGCTCGGCCTGGTCACGGACCGGCGCGAGCGCGACGGCGTGGGCATCGCCGTGGACACGGGCGCGGACGAGCGATGGGTGCTCGTCGCCGACCGGGGCAGCGGCGACCTGCTCGGGGTGGAGCGGCTCGCGCTGCGCGACACGGGCGGGCTGGAGGTCACCACGCCGTGCGTGCGCGACTTCTGGACCTTCGTCACCCGGAAGTGGGCCCCCGTGCCGGACTGACCCTCTTCGGCCGTGATCTTTGCGGGAGAGGGGAAATCCTCGGCGCAAAGATTGCGGTAAGGAACCGCAAGGGGCCGGACTTTTACCGGTCATGATGATGACGGCCACCTGGTGTGAACCCCATCCGGAGGACCTTCGCCCCACGCCGCGCGACGGCCGCCGCTGGTGCGGCCCGCTGGAGCCCGTGCTGCGCCGGCTGTGGTCCCCCGAGGACGGGCCGCCGGGCTCCGGGCTCGTCGCCGCCGTGGACGACCTGGCCGCCCTCGAGTACGGCCCCGCCGTACGGCTGGCCGCCGGGCTGGCCATGGTGTGGATCGGCGGCGGGGGGATCGGCTACGTGGTGAAGGATCCCGACGGCGTCACCGGCCGCAGCCTGAGCTTCACCCGGGCGGCCGCGGACCCGCAGGCGCCGTCGGCCGCGCGCACGCTGGCCGCCCACGCGCTGTGCGATCTCGACGGGCTGGCCGGGACGCTGGAGTGGCGGGCGCTCGCCCGGCGCTGCCTGCCGTTGTTCCGCGAGCGTCCGGCGCCCGGGCCACGGGACTGGTGGGCGGAGTCGTTCGCCCTCGGGACCCCCGAGCGCATCGGTGTCCATCTCGGCGGCGACCTGGCCATGGCCGGGACCGTCGCCGCCTATCACCAGCGGATCGTGGCCTCCTATCCGGGCCCGCCCTATCTCCCCTGATCTCCCGCGCGGCGCCCCTCCCCGCGCGGGGCCCGGGCAGGACGCTCCACCCCGGCGCCCTGCCCGGGCACCATCCGTCCCTCCGGCTGTCTGGGGTCACCTGCGCCTCGTGTCCGGCTCGCCGGGGGAATTCGGGGGCATGGTTGGTCATCCGGCTCAACATTTCCGGCGAATAGTGACATGCTCGGGACGCGGCGCACCCGCCGCCTTGGTCCGGATCACGGGAGTGTGGTGCCAGTGGAGGCACCGTTCGACGACCGCCTGCTGCATCAACGGGTGGTCGGCGGCGATGAGTCCGCGCTCGGGGAGGTCTATGACCACCTCTCGTCGCTGATCTTCGGTCTCGCCCTCCGCGTCACCCGGGACCGCGTGATCGCCGAGGACATCACCCAGGAGGTCTTCCTGATCTTCTGGGAGCGGCCCCTGGCCTACGACCCCGACCGGGGCACCCTGCGCGCCTGGCTGGCCACGATCGCGCACCGCCGTGCGGTGGACCACGTGCGCGCCGAGGAAAGGCGCCGCGTCTCGGTGCTGGGCCCTCGGCTGTTCGAGCCCGAACCTGAGAGACTGGAGGAGAGCGTGCTCGCCGCCGACGAGGCCAAGCGGGTACGGCAGGCGGTGACACGTCTTCCCGAAGGACTGCGCGAGGCCATTGAACTCGCCTACTTCGGGGGCCGTACATATCGGCAAGTCGGTGAGGAACTGGGCGTGCCCGAGGGCACGGCCAAGTCACGCATACGGCTGGCGCTGCGGCGCCTGGCCGACGCGCTGGCGGAGGAAGAGGTGTGATGGAGCCCGTAGAGCGTCTGTACCTGGACGCGCTCATGGAGGAGGCGGCCGTGCCCGAGCGGTCGCTCCGGCCACAGCTGCTGGCCGGGGCACGGGCTCGCCGCCGTCCCGCCGCGCCCACCGCACCCTGGGCCGAGCCGTACGCCGGACGGGTGGCCGCCATGGACGCGCTCCTGGCCTCCGCGGTGGACGACGACTGGGCTCGCGAGATCGTCGAAGGCTGGACGCTGCAGGAGCTCGTCGCCCACCTGGCCGCCAAGGACGGCCTGCTGGCCGCCTCGGTCGGCGCACCGGTGCTCGGCCCCGCCCTCGGCGCGACGGACGCGATGGGCCGCACCCACGAGGTCCAGGAGTACGAGCGCGCCCGCAGTCCCGAGCAGACCAGGCGCGACTGGCGGGCGCAGGCCGACGCCCTGTGCCGCCACCTGGCCGGGCTCAGCCCGCAGGGCATGGCCACCGTGGACGGCGTGGACGGCGCGCTCGGCGACCACGTGCTGGCCCGCGGGCTGGAGACGTGGATCCACACCGACGACGCCGCCTCGGTGGCCGGGATCCGGCTGCCGCACCCCGTCGCCGCGCACATCGAGCCGACCGCCGACCTGTGCGCGCGGCTGCTGCCCTGGACGATGCTGCTGTCGGGCATCGACGGCAGCGGCCGGACCCTCCATCTGACGCTGACCGGGCCCGGGGGAGGGGAGTGGATGATGCCCCTGGGCGTGCGGGACGCCGCTCCCGGCGACCCCGACGCCTCGATCACCGCGGACGTGGTCGCGTTCTGCTTCCTGCTGGGCGGCCGGCGCCCGCCCGAGACGTTCCCCGCCGAGCTGTCGGGCGACCTTGACCTGGCCAGGGACGTGCTGCGCACCGCCCCGGCGCTGTCGGGGCCCTGATCAGAGCCTGGCCGCGGCCTCGGTGACCATCTCGCGCTCGTAGGCGTCGTCGCTCTCGGCCAGCACCCGCTTGACGCCCGCGCCGGCCCGAGCGTCGCCCCGGGCGGCCAGGCCGCGGGTGGCCTCGGCGACCGTGCGCAGGTCGGCGTCGTCCAGGCGCAGCGCCAGCGCCTCGCGGATCTCCGGGGTGTCGGCCTCCAGCGAGGACAGCCCGGCGGTGGCCCAGTCGCGGACCTCGGCGTCGTCGTCCCTGGTCATCCCGATCAGCAGGGCCAGGCCCTCGGCGTGGTCCGGCGGCAGGACGTCGGCCAGCGCGATGGGGTCGGTCATCGTGCGCTTGTGGTCGGGGCGGCCGAGGATGTCCAGGACCGCGGGCAGCGCTCTCGGGTCCCCCTGGTGGCCGAGCCCGGCCAGCACCGAGCGCAGCACCTGCGGGTTGCCCTCGGTCGTGGCCATCTTCAGCAGCAGCGGCAGCGTGCGCTCCAGGAACGGCTTCTCGCCGTCCTCGGTGACGCCGAACTGGGCGATGGCGTCCACGCCGAACTCGCGCTCGCGGGCGTCCTCGCTCACGCAGAGCCGCGACAGCGCCTCGTATGCCTCCTCGTCGGCCCGCTTGCCGAGCGAGTCGGCGACGATCCACCAGGTCTCGGCGTCCTCGTCGGTGTCGCGGTGGGACAGGGCGCGGGTGATCAGCTCCGGGATCGGCGTGTAGACCCCGGCGGCGTCCTCCAGCAGCGTGGCGACGGCGGCGTGCCCGCGCTGCGCCTGCACCTGCTCGCTCTGCTCGCCGTCGGCCGAGCGCCCGGCGACGGTGACCAGCTCGGTGCCGTCCTTGGCGAACTGCCTGGCCACGACGTACTCCCAGTCCTCCTGGCCGATCTGGTCCAGCAGGGCGGTCTCCAGGTGCACGCCCACCCAGGTCAGCGCGATGTCGAGGGGGCTGTCGCCGTCGCCGTCGTACTTCTCCGGATTGGCGCCGCCCTCCAGCAGCACCCGGACCGCGCCGAGCGCGCCACGCCGGGCGGCCAGGGTCAGCGGGGTGTCGCCGTCCTCGTTGGGCTCGTCGACCAGCGCGCCCGCCTCGATGAGCGTGCGGGCGGCGTCGGCGTTGCCGTTGGCCGCCGCCCACAGCAGCGCGTGCCAGCCGCCGCTCTCCTTGGCGTTGACGTCGGCGCCGGCCGCCAGCAGCGCCTCGATGACCGCCACCCGGTCCCAGGAGGCGGCCGCGCACAGCGCGAGCCCTTCCTGCCCTGCCTCGTCGGGTCCCGCACCGGCGGCGAGCAGCGCGCCCACGGCCTCGAGATCGCCCTTCAACGCCGCCTGGTACAGCTCTTCCTCACGCATGACAGCGACCCTAGCGCCTGGGCGGGGCGACCAGAGCCCCAGTCACGGGGTGTGTCAGCGGTACGGCGCGGCCCCCCGGGAATCCTCCTCCCGGAGGACTCACCAAAGCCGCGAAACGCGATATGTTGCGATTATGAGTGAACCTGGGGGACTGCGCGCTTCCGACGCAGAGCGCGAGGCTGTCGTCGAGATGCTGCGTGAGGCCTCAGTCGAAGGCAGGCTCACGCTCGTCGAGCTGACCGACCGGACCGAAGCCGCCTACACCGCGACCACCCACGCCGAGCTGGCCCTGCTCACCCAGGACCTGCCCGCCGCCGGCGCCGTCCCCGCGCCCGCCCCCACGCCGCCTTCGCGCACCAAGCGCTGGTTCCTGGCCATCATGGGCGACACCAAGCGGCGCGGGAAGTGGCGTGTCGACCAGGAGCTCGGCGCGGCGGCCGTGATGGGCGACGTGGTGCTCGACCTGCGCGAGGCCGAGGTGCGCACCAACGTCATCGACGTCACCGCCATCGCCGTCATGGGGGATGTCAAGATCATCGTCCCCGACGGGGTCGAGGTGGACGTGGACGGCTTCGCCATCATGGGCGACAGGAAGGTCGACGTCCTGGAGGCGCCCCCGGGCGTGAAGGCGCCGGTCGTGCGGGTGCACGGCTACGCGGTGATGGGCGACGTCAAGGTGTACGGCGACGCCCGGGCCAAGCCGATCAAGCGCGGCTGGGCGGCCTGGCGCGAGCACCTCGGCATCGCCCCGGGCCAGGGGTGGAGCGACTACCGCCACTGATGCGAATCCCGGCCGGGTCCAGCGCGTAGTGAGGGGTGACATCCACCGCGCGGTGAGGACGCCGGATGCGGGATCGCGCAGACTTCGGGCGCCACGCCGGCGAACGATCGGCCGCCGGCGAACGATCGGCCCGGCTGACGGCCTCACGCCACCGGCGCCGCGGCCACCGGGCTGAGCGCCTCGGCGTAACGCTCCAGGACCACGTCCACCAGCTCGGGCGCCGGGCCCAGCACGTCCGCCACGACGTCGGCCCCGCACTCCCGGCGGACCTTGTCGGCGAAGTAGCCCGGCGCCAGCAGGTACGGGGCCACCGCCACCCGCGGGGCGCCCGCCCTCCTGAGGGCGGCCACCGCCTCGGCGGGCGTCGGCCCCGCGGCCGAGGCGTAGGCGGGCGCCGCCTGCCACCAGCCGGCCGTCCGGCCCGGGCCGCCCTCCGACCACAGGCGGGCCAGGTCGGCGATGACCGCGTTGGCCCGGGCGTCGCTCGAGCCCGCGGAGACCAGGACGACGGCGGTGTCCGGGTCGCCGGGCCGTACCCCCGCCTCGGACAGGCGGCGCTCCAGGGCCGTCAGCAGGAGCGGGTGGGGGCCGAGCGTGGCGCCGTAGTGGACGCGCAGGCGCGGGTCGCGGGCACGGGCCTCGTTGAGGGCGGCGGGCAGGTCCACGCGGCTGTGGTATGCCTCGGTGAGCAGCAGCGGCAGCACCACGGCCGAGCGCAGCCCGTGCAGTGCCTGGCCCAGCGTGGGGGCGGCGTGGTCCAGGTAGGCCGTGCGCACCTCCAGGTCGGGGCGGGCCAGCCGTACGTCGTCGAGCAGCGCCTCCACCGTCGCCGCGGCGCGCGGATCCCGCGAGCCGTGGGCCACCGCGACCAGCGGCACCGAGGGGGTGGCGAGGGGTGGGCGCGCCGCGGACAGCGCGCCCACCCCCGCTACCGGGACCTCGCCCCTGCCAGAACGGGGCCCCTCGCCCGCCGGATGCCGCCCGTCGGGCGAAATTTCGGTGAAGGTGGTGGTCAGAGGTGAATGCCGCATTCGGTCTTCCCCAGGCCCGACCAGCGACCGCTGCGCGGGTCCTCGCCCTCGGCCACCTGGCGCGTGCACGGCGCGCAGCCGATCGACGGATAGTTGTCGTAGTGCAGCGGGTTGACCAGCACTCCGTTGTCGGCCATGTAGTTGTCGACGTCCTCCTGCGTCCAGGAGGCGATGGGGTTGACCTTGACCATCTGCCGCCGGGCGTCCCACTCCACGACCTTGGTGCCGGCGCGGGTGGGCGACTCGTCGCGGCGGATGCCGGAGATCCAGGCCAGGTACGGCTCCAGCGCCCGGTTCAGCGGCTCGACCTTGCGCAGGAAGCAGCACAGGTCGGGGTTGCGGCCGAACAGGCGCGGACCGAGGTCGCGCTCCTGCTCCCCGACCGTCCGCGACGGCATCACGTTGATCACGTTGACGTCGTAGACCTGCTGTACGGCGTCGCGGGTGCCGATCGTCTCGGCGAAGTGGTAGCCGGTGTCGATGAACAGCACGTCGATGCCCGGCTTGACCCGGCTGACGAGGTCGATCAGCAGGGCGTCGCTCATCGAGGAGGTCAGCGTGAGCCGGTCCCCGAAGGTGGCCGCGGCCCAGCGGATGATCTCGCGGGCGGAGGCGCCCTCCAGGAAGATGGCGGCGGACTCGACGATGTTCTGCAGGTCGAGCGTGCCGCGTTGACTTCGCAGTCCGACCTCGATGTCGACGAGCGTCATATCTTTACCCCGATTCCCAGGAATTTCAGCTTGAAGGCGCGGGCGCAGGCGCGGCAGTACCAGCCGCCGTCGCCCTCGTAGGGCTCCAGGTCCTCGTCCCCGCAGTACGGGCAGTGGAAGGGGACCGCGCGGGCGCTCATCTGAGGTCCGCCTCGTCGGCCCGCTGCACCCAGTCGGCGAAGCTCTCGCCTTCCTTCTTCTGGGCCTCGTAGTGGGTGACCACCCTTTCGACGTAGTCGGGCAGGTCCTCCGCGGTGGTCTTCAGGCCGCGCACCTTGCGGCCGAAGCCCGGGTTGACGCCGAGCGAGCCGCCCAGGTGGATCTGGAAGCCCTCGACCTGCTCGCCCCTGTCGTTGACGACCAGCTGGCCCTTGAGGCCGATGTCGGCGACCTGGATGCGGGCGCAGGAGTTGGGGCAGCCGTTGACGTTGATGGTCAGCGGTTCCTTGAAGTCCGGCAGGCGGCGTTCCATCTCGTCGATGAGGTGGGCGGCGCTGGCCTTGGTCTCGACGATGGCCAGCTTGCAGTACTCGATCCCGGTGCAGGCCATGGTCTGGCGGCGGAAGGTGGAGGGGTTGACCCGCAGGTCGTTGGCCTCCAGTTCGGCCACGATGCTGTCGACCCGGTCGGGGGCGACGTCGAGGATGACCATCTTCTGCTCGACGGTGGTGCGCACCCGGCCGGAGCCGTGCCGCTCGGCGATGTCGGCGATCAGGTGGAGCTTGTCGCCGTCCAGACGGCCGACCTTGGGCGCGAAGCCGACGTAGAAGTTGCCGTCCTTCTGCGGGTACACGCCGACGTGGTCGCGGCGGGCGCCGCGCGGGGCCTCGGGCGCCGGGCCGTCGGGCAGCGGCTCCTTGAGGTACTCGGTCTCCAGGACCTCGCGGAACTTCTCGACGCCCCAGTCGTTGACGAGGAACTTGATCCGCGCCCGGTGGCGGAGCCGCCGGTACCCGTAGTCACGGAATATCCCGATCACGCCGCCGTAGACGTCGGCGACCTGCTCGGGCCGGACGAACACGCCGATCCGCTTGCCGAACATCGGGTTCGTGGACAGGCCGCCGCCCACCCACAGGTCGTAGCCCTTCTCCCCGCTCGGCAGCCGCACGCCCACGAACGCCACGTCGTTGATCTCGTGCACCGTGCAGTGGGCCGGGCAGCCGCTGATCGCCGACTTGAACTTGCGCGGCAGGTTGGAGTACGCCGGGTCCCCGATGTACTCGTCGTGCACCTCGCGGATCTCGCCGGTGCCGTCCAGCACCTCCTCGGCGTCGATCCCGGCCAGGGGACATCCCATGATCACGCGGGGCGTGTCACCGCACGCCTCGGTGGTGGACAGCCCGACCGCCTCCAGGCGCTCCCAGATGTCGGGGACCGACTCGATCTCCACCCAGTGCAGCTGGATGTTCTGCCGGTCGGTCACGTCGGCGGTGCCCCGCGCGTGCTCGTTGGCGATGTCGGCGATGACCCGAAGCTGCCGGAGGTTGAGCTGACCGCCGTCGATGCGGACGCGCAGCATGAAGTAGCGGTCGTCGAGCTCCTCCGGCTCCAGGATCGCCGTCTTGCCGCCGTCGATGCCGGGCTTGCGCTGGGTGTAGAGGCCGTACCAGCGCATGCGGCCGCGCAGGTCGGCCGGGTCGATGGAGTCGAACCCGAGCTTGGAGTAGATGTCGATGATGCGCTGGCGAACGTTGAGACCGTCGTCGTTCTTCTTGTTCTCTTCGTTCTTGTTGAGGGGTTCGCGGTATCCGAGGGCCCATTGGCCCTCGCCGCGCGGGCGCTTGTGGTGCCGGCTGGCAGGGGTGCTCATTGCGCGTCCTTAGAGTTTGTGGGCGCGCGGCTGGTATTCCTCCTGCCTCACCGTTGAGTGCAGGGGACCCAGAAGAGCTTGTGCGACGCGCGCCGCTGCGAGAGAACAGGCAGGGATTAGCGGGCGTCGCAACAGATGGCACTGCGGACACGCTGGAGGTCGACGTGGCGTCGACCGACGAGCATGGGGTCCGCTGGCATGTTCTAGACGATACCTGGGCGGACGGGGATGTCCAAGATGGGGTCCAGACTCTGGGATGACAATAGGGGTACCCCTATTCACCCCTGACGGGGCCAGTCGAGCTCGGTTTCCTTGGGCTCGGCGACGGGTTGATGCTGGCAGTCGCACCAGGAGCCGCCCCGGCACTCCTCGTGGCGGCGATCCTTGCAGCTTTCGCAGATCACCTTCGACATTGTCGCATTGGAATGTTGTTCGGTTAGAGTGCGGTGCCATGGACCTCATGCGCGAGCTCGTGGCCGACCTGCGTGATGAGACCGCCTCCCTGCAGGCGCTGCTGAGCCCGCTCGAGCCCGCCGGGTGGGAACTGCCCACCCCCGCGGAGGGCTGGGCGATCCGCGACCAGATCAGCCATCTCGCCTACTTCGACGACGCCGCCGTCGGCGCCGCCACCGACCCCGCCGCCTTCCGCGCCGCCGCGGCCGCCCTCACCTCCGCCGACGAGCCGGTCGAGCGGGCGCGCTCGATGGCCCCGGCCGAGGTGCACGCCTGGTTCGGTACGGCACGCGCCGCCCTGCTGACCGCCCTGTCCGGCCTCGACGCCAGGCGGCGCCTGCCGTGGTACGGCCCCGACATGTCGGCCGCCTCCTTCGCCACCGCCCGCCTCATGGAGACGTGGGCCCACGGCCAGGACGTGGCCGACGCCCTCGGCGTCACCCGCGAGCCGGCGGCCAGGCTGCGCCACGTGGCCACGATCGGCGTGCGGGCCCTGCCGTACAGCTTCGTGGTCAGGGGGCTGGCCGTCCCCGAGCGGCCGGTCAGGGTCGAGCTGACGATGCCCGGCGGCCAGGTGTGGACGGCGGGACCGGACGGCGTGCCGGACGTCGTGCGCGGCCCCATGCTGGACTTCTGCCTCCTCGTCACCCAGCGTGCGCACCGCGACGACACCGCGCTGGAGGTCTCCGGCCAGACCGCGGCGGCGTGGACGGCGATCGCCCAGGCGTTCGCCGGTCCTCCGGGTCGGGGCAGGGCGCCCTCGGGGAAGGCCCGGATGCCCCGGCCGGACGCGCGCTGAGATGCTGGATACATGCGGACACTGCTGAACGTCATCTGGCTGATCTTCGCCGGGATCTGGCTGGCGATCGGCTACGCCGTCGCCGGCGTCATCTGCTGCATCCTGATCATCACCATCCCTTTCGGCATCGCCTCGTTCCGGATCGCCGGATACGCGCTGTGGCCGTTCGGCCGCACGGTCGAGCGCGACCCGGACGCCGGGGTGATGTCCACGATCGGCAACGTCATCTGGTGCGTGGTGGCCGGGATCTGGCTGGCCATCGGGCACGTGATCACCTCGATCCCGCTGTTCGTCTCGATCATCGGGATCCCGATGGGCATCGCCAACCTCAAGATGATCCCGGTTTCGCTGCTGCCCCTGGGCGCGCGGATCGTGGACGTCAAGTAGAGGGGATGTACCTGCGCATAAGCTGTCGGGAAGTACTCCCGCGAGAAGCGTTGGTGCCATGACGTCGACCGATGCGCCCACCCGGCGCACCCCTCGCAAGCAGCGCAGGCAGGCCCTGACCAAGGTCAGGACCCACCTGAGCTGGGTGCGCGACACCAAGTCGTGGGCGCTCGTGCGCGCCACGACGAACGCCGGGGTGGACTATCGGGTGACCGGGCTGGCGGGGGAGGCGGCGTTCTTCGCGCTGCTGTCGCTGCCGCCGTTCGTGCTCGGGCTGATCGGCGTGCTGGCCAAGCTGGGCGTCTGGCTGGGCAAGGAGAACGTGGGCAAGGTCGAGCAGTGGGTGCTCGACCAGGCCGGGGTGCTGTTCACCGCGGACGCGGTCGAGAAGGTCGTCAAGCCGCTCATCGCCGACGTGCTCAGCGACGACGCCGGCAAGGTCTCGATCATCTCGCTGGGATTCCTGCTGTCGCTGTGGTCCGGGTCGCGGGCCCTCTACGTCTACGTGGACCTCATCTCGGTCGCCTACGGGCTCGGCGAGGAACGCGGGATCGTGCGCACCCGCCTCATGTCCTTCGGCCTTTACATCGTGGGGCTGGTCATCGGCATCATCGTCATGCCGGTGCTGGTCATCGGGCCCACCCTGCTCAGGGAGACGTTGCCCGCGCAGTACGCGCCGGTGATCGACTTCGCCTACTGGCCGGTGGTCATCGTCGGCTCGGTGCTCTTCCTGAGCGTGCTCTACCACGTGAGCGTGCCGGTGCGGACCCGCTGGTTCCGCGAGCTGCCGGGGGCGATCCTGGCGTTGTTCCTGTGGATCGTCTGCGCGGCCGTGCTGCGGTCGGTGCTGGCCGCGTGGATCTCGCCGGTCTCGATCTACGGCTCGCTGGCGGCGCCGATCGCCGTCCTCCTCTGGCTCTACATCACCGCGCTGGCCGTGCTCATCGGGGCCATCTTGAACGCCGAAGTCGACCGGCTTTGGGGTGACGCCCGAGGAAATATCGGGAGATAGGCGGCGGCTGCCGCGGACCTTCCGCTCACACCGGCCCGAGCGCCTTCCGCTATCGTCTAGGGCGTCGCGACTGGCGCATAAGGTGGGCCTGAACCACCGGGGAGCGGAAGGTGCGGAGGCCGAGCGCCTGGGTCTCCGCGAGGATGTCAACGATGACAGGAGTGCCATGTCTTCTCTCGCTAGCGTCGACCCGCAGATCGCGGAGCTGGTCAAGGCGGAGGAGCGCCGCCAGGCCGACACCGTCAAGCTGATCGCCTCGGAGAACTACGTCTCCAAGGCGGTGCTCGAGGCCACCGGCACGGTTCTGACGAACAAGTACTCCGAAGGCTACGCCGGCAAGCGCTACTACGAGGGCCAGCAGGTCATCGACCAGGTCGAGGCCCTGGCCATCGAGCGGGCCAAGGCGCTGTTCGGCGTCAACCACGCCAACGTCCAGCCGTATTCGGGCTCGCCCGCCAACCTCGCCATCTACCTGGCCTTCCTCCAGCCCGGCGACACCGTCATGGGCATGGGCCTGCCCTTCGGCGGCCACCTGACCCACGGCTGGTCGGTCAGCGCCACCGGCAAGTGGTTCAACCCGGTCCGCTACGGCGTCCGCAAGGACACCGGCCGCGTCGACATGGACGAGGTCCGCGCCCTGGCCCTGGAGCACCGGCCCAAGCTGATCTTCTGCGGCGGCACCGCCATCCCGCGCACCATCGACTTCGAGGCATTCGCCGCCGTCGCCCGCGAGGTGGACGCCGTCCTCGCCGCCGACATCGCCCACATCGCCGGCCTGGTCGCCGGCGGCGCCCACCCCTCGCCCGTGGGCCACGCCGACGTCATCTCCACCACCACCCACAAGACCCTGCGCGGCCCGCGCGGCGCCATGCTCATGGCCACCGCCGACGAGCACGCCACGGCGCTCAACAAGGCCGTCTTCCCCGGCCTGCAGGGCGGCCCGCACAACCACACCACCGCCGCCATCGCCGTGGCCCTGCACGAGGCGAACACCGACGCCTTCAAGGCGTACGCCCACCAGATCGTCGCCAACGCCAAGGCGCTGGCCGAGGAGCTGTCCAGCCGAGGCTTCGACCTCGTGTCCGGCGGCACCGACAACCACCTCATCCTGCTCGACCTCACCCCGAAGGGCATCGGCGGCAAGCCCGCCGCCCAGGCGCTCGACCGGGCCGGCCTGGAGACCAACTACAACGCCGTCCCGTTCGACACCCGCAAGCCCTTCGACCCCTCCGGCATCCGCATCGGCACCCCGTCGGTCACCAGCCGGGGCATGAAGGAGGCCGAGATGCGACAGATCGGCGCCTGGATGGACGAGGTCGTCACCGCCCTGGCCAAGGGCGACGCCGAGGACGTCATCACCCGCGTCCACCACGAGGTCAGCGAACTCACCGCCCAGTTCCCCGCCCCCGGCATTTCCTAGCCCCCGCGGGCGGGCTTCCGTCTCGACGGCCACGCGGGGCTTTCCGTCTCGACGGCGCTGGATTTTGTACGGCGGGGCCGTGCGGGCCACCGCCCGCCGCCTCTGGCTCGCGCCCATCGGTCTCACGGCCGCCGGGCGCGGGCCTTCTCGCCGTTACGGCCGCTTTCTCAGCCGGCCAAGTGGGTCGGCCGACACCTGGAAACGGGCGGCCCGCCGTACCCGCACGAGACATCGGCGCCCGCCGCTCTCGGGGGATGAGCGGCGGGCGCCGGGTCTCCGGAGAGGGCAGGCTCCGGAGACGGGCCGGTTGACCGGGTCTGGGGGACAGGGATCCGGAAACCGGCGGGGAGGGCCGGAAGGCGAGGCTGCGTCGCCTTCGGGCCGAGGGCTGGGGGCCTTGCGGCCTTGCGGGCCTTCGCCGGGTTTGGTCCGGCCGGGCCGGGGTTAGCCGAGGTAGAGGTAGTCGGCGCCGTACGGGACCTGGACGCGGCGGCCGGTCTTGCACGGGCCCGTCGGCGCCACGCCGCCCGTGGTGTTGAGGCGGAGGATCGTGGTGGCGAAGGAGAGCAGGCCGCCGCGCTTGCCGGACTGGGTGGCGTCGAGGACCAGCTCGGGGATGTTGCCCTCGCCGTTCGGGGTCTTGGTGACCAGCTTGCCGCGCACGGCGCTGCCGTCGGGGGTGATCCACTGCGGCGGGCCGTCGAAGGCGTCGGCGAAGTCGTGCGCGATGCCGCGGCGCAGCTTGGCCGTGACGCCGAGCTGGACGAACGCGCCGCCCTTGCACTGGTAGAGCTGGGCGCCCTCGAGGACGTCGGCGGTCATCGCCCGGGGGTGGCCGAACGCGCGGCCGGACAACCGGCCGCGGACCGCGCCGCCGTCGAAGCCGGTGGTGTGCAGGTTGGAGTAGTACGCGCCCGGGTCGGCGGCGATGCGCTTGACGACTCCGCGGGGGACGGGCGCCTCGCCGGCCACGCCGGTCAGGTTCTGCGGCAGCCCCTTGGCGTCGGCGAACAGGTCGGCCACGACGTCGCCGTTCTTGCCCGGCGCGCCCTTGTGGACGTGGCCGTTGGTGGGGGCGTCGACGCCGGTCCAGGTGGCGGTGTAGGCGAGGGCGGCGCCGTTGGGACGCAGCCACCAGGTGGCGGCGCCGTCGTCGTCGCCGCGCCTCTTGCCGTCGCCGGCCTGGACCTCCTGGGCGCCGTCGGCCCTGGACGAGAGGGCGGCCGCGTTGCTGCCGTGCAGGACGCCGTTGAGGTCCACGGGCTTGGCGAGCCTGTGGAACCGGCCGCGGAGCGCGCCCTTGGGGAAGGCGGCGTTGTGGAGGTTGGCGTAGAAGCCGGCGGGATCGGCGGTGAGCTGCTCGACCAGGTCCGCGTCGGCGGTGGCGGTGCCGGTCACGCCGAGCACGCTCTTGGGCAGCGGCCGCTTGAAGAGGTCGAGCTTGACCTCGCCGTTGACGCCCTTGGCGCCGAGGTGGATGTGGGCGGCGGACGGCGCCTCCACCTTGTTCCACCGGATCGCGAACGTCACCTTGCCGCCGCTGATCTTCAGCACCACGGTGGCCCGGCCGTCACCGTCGCCCTTCACGCCCACCTCGTTCGCGCCGCGCAGCCCGGCGGCAAGATAGACGTCGGGCGAGCCGGTGTGCACCGGCGAAAGGGAAGCGGCCAGAATTGCGCCGGAAATGGCGAACGTCAGCATCGTTAACCTCTTTTACTGGGTGATTCTCCCTCGGTACGGCAGGCAGTACGCGCGATCACCACGGAACGGTTCAACGAAGTTTCCAAGAAATTGAAAAAGCCCTCCCACCGCAGGTGAGAGGGCTGGGAAAGCGTATTCAGATATCGACGGTGAGCAGGGTCAAGCCCGTTGACGTGACGACTTCGAAGCGGTCGATCTGGTCCGCGCTCCACGCGCTGCCGCCGTGCATGTAAAGCGGGTTCGGCTGGCCTTCGACGCCATATCCGGGCGGCGGCACGGCCCATCCGGTCATCGATTTGCGCGCGCCGTTCTTGGCGACCGCGATCAGCTCGCACTCCAAAGGTCCTTTGACGCCTTCGAGTTTGAGCGCGGCGTGCGTGCCCCATTTCTTGGACTCGTAGACCACGCCGCCGCGCACGCCGCTCGTGCTCGTGCCCACGGCCGGGGTGCCCTCCTCGTAGAACTGCTCGGCCGGGCCCGCCCCGGGATGGTGCGCTCCCTCGGCTATCGGCTGCGGAGAGGGGCCGAGCCCGGCGCCCACCGCGATGCCGCCCGCCACTAGCGTCACCGCCGCCGCCACGCCGATCACCAGCGTGCCCCGGCGGGTGCGCCGGTCGGCCGCCTTGCGCCGCCTGAGAAGGTCGACGACCCGGGCCTCCCCGGGTTCGTCCGCCACGTCGGGTTCGATCGGGCCCACACCGGTCAGCACGCCCGCCATGCCCGACAACTCGGCCAGCTCCGCCGTACACGCCGGGCAGGTGGCCAGATGCGCCTCGAACGCCCGCTTGTCGTCGGCCTCCAGCAGGCCCAGGGCGTAGGCGCCCACATCGGTGTGCTCCACCCTCGCGCTCACGCCGTCACCCCTCTCTCCTCCAGCGCGACACGCAACGCGCGGATCGCGTAGTAGACCCGGGACTTCGCCGTGCCCACAGGGATCCCCAGCGCTTCGGCGGCGTCGTTGACCGACCTGTCGCGCAGGATCGTCTCGTTGAGAATCTCGCGGTGCGCAGGTGACAACGACTTCAGCGCCTCCGACACGACCACCTGGTGCAGCAGAGTCTCCATCTCGTCGGGGACGGGGACGCTCTCCAGCGGCCCGTCACCTGACTCCTGTGGACGAGCGTCCTTGCGCCGCCGGTCATCGATGACGATACGACGGGCGACCGTGGCGAGCCAGGGCATCAGCGAAGCGGCCTCGCCGTCGAGCTGGTCCGCGCTGCGCCAGGCCCGGATCATGGTCTCCTGCACCACGTCCTCCGCCCACTGCCGATCGCCGCCGACCAGCCGTGCCACGAACGCCAGAAGCGGCCGGTGGTATTCGCGGTAGAGCGCGGTGACCGCGCGCTCGTCCTCGCCCCGCCCGGCCGGGCGCAGATGCCGGACCAGCGTGCGCAGTCCAGGTTTCGGCATGGATACGGCTCCGTCAGCCGACACTGAGGGGTAGGTGCTGAGTCGCATCATGCCCCTTTCCGGTTGGGCCGGCGAAATCCGGCGTCGGCAGAGAGTACGGAGGGCGGCGCGGCGAAGGTTCAACGACGTTGTGAAGTTGCCGTGATCGCCCGCGGCCGCGTACAGTGGCCGGGCGCGCACCGGCGCGCCCAGAGCTGGGAGGTGAGGACGCATGCGGGTTGTTCTGACGAGCCTGTCGTCCATCAGCCTCCGGGTGCTCAGCTGATCGAGTGACCCGGGGATTCCCACATCCTCGAAGGTGTCACCAACCTTGATTTACGATCTTTCTCTGCTCGGCTGGACCGGCTCTCTGGCCGCCGAGCTGCCTGCCGATACCCTTCCGGCCCGCGTGTCGCGCGTCGACCGCGGCGCCGCCGACGTGATCGCGGCCGACGGCCAGCATCAGGTCAAATACGGCGCCCGCGTGCGCCGCGCCTCTGCCGAGGATCCGGTCGCGCTCCCGTGCGTGGGCGACTGGGCCGCGCTGCGCCTGCTCGACGAGGGCCGCTACGAGCTCGACGCGATCCTGCCCAGGCACACCTCGTTCGTCCGGGGCGGCGTCAGCCGTACCTCTCGAGGGGGGTTGTCGAACGACGGGCAAGGACAGGTGCTGGCCGCGAACGTGGACGTCGTCTTCGTGGCCGAGCCGTCCATGCACGCCACCGACTTCGCCGACCTGGCCCGCATCGAGCGGCTCGTCGCGCTGGCCTGGGAGTCCGGCGGCACGCCCGTCGTGCTCATCACCAAGTCCGACCTGTTCGAGGACGGGCTGGACGAGCTGCTGGCCGACGTGCGCACCGCCGCGCCCGGGGTGGACGTGCACGCCGTCTCGTCCCTGCTGGGTGACGGCGTCGAGCTGGTGCGCTCCTACCTGGAGGGCTCCAGGACCGCCGTCGTCCTCGGGCCGTCCGGCGCGGGCAAGTCCACGCTCGTCAACGCCCTGGCCGGCGGCGAGGTCATGGAGACCCAGCTCGTCCGCGCGGGCGACGGCCGCGGCCGCCACACCACCGTGCACCGCGAGCTCATCCCGCTGCCCGGCGGCGGCCTCGTCATCGACACCCCCGGCATCCGCCGGGTCGGCCTGTTCGGCATGACCGACGGGGTCGACCTCGTCTTCTCCGACATCGACGACCTGGCCCGGGCGTGCCGGTTCGGCGACTGCGGGCACGACGAGGAGCCGGGGTGCGCGGTGCTGGCCGCGGTGGAGAGCGGGGAGCTGCCCGAGCGCCGGCTGCTCAGCTGGCGCAAGCTGCAGCGCGAGGCGGCGTGGATGGCCACCCGGACGGACGCCAGGCTGCGCAAGGAACAACAGAACAAGTGGAAGATCATCCACAAGGAGATGCGCCGCTCCGGCCGCAACCGTCCTTGACCGATCCACCCCGAGGGCTGCCCTGCGGCCCTTGGGGCGCCCGGCTCGTCAGTAGGACGCGACCACCTCGAGCAGGAGGAACGGCCGTTCGCGGCGCGGGTCGCGGTAGGGCCGCAGGGGCGCGGTGGCGTCCTTGTGGCCGTTGCCGCGTTCCCAGGTCTCGAACGCCTGCAGGTTCTCCCACTCACTGACCACGACGAAGTCGGCGCCGTCGTGCACGGGACGCCACAGCTCGCTGCCGAGCAGCCCCGGAGTCCCGCGCAGCTGGGTGCTGATCTTGTGGAAGGCGGCGACGACCTGGTGCTCCGCGCCCTCGGGCGCGCGGTACCACAGCAGCACCCGCACCTCGGCCGGGCTCACGCGACCTCCCCGGCGGGCTTGAGCAGGGATCCCACCACGTGCATGGTGGTGATCGTGGCCGACTCCCGGTACGGGTGGAGCAGCGCGCGGTGCTCACCGTGCTCCCAGCTCTCCTCGAACTCGCGAAAGCGCCGCTCGTCCACCCAGTCGCTGCAGATGTAGTAGACGCCCTCCTCGCCGGTGCTGCGCATCAGCCAGTGGCCGAGGTTGGCCGGATGGTCGGTGACCGCGGCGCCCACCGACCGCCAGACCCGCTCGAACTCCTCCTCCATGCCGCTGCGGATGTTCATCGTGAGGATGACGCGGAAGCCGGGACTGGCCATGTCAGGTGCCTCCGTCCACGTTGATGATCTCGCCGGTGACGTAGCTCGCCGCGTCGCCGGCCAGGAAGACGACCACGTTCGCGACCTCCTCCGGCAGCCCCAGCCGGCCGAGGCTGATGATGCGCTTGTACTGGTCGGCGCGCTCGGCGGGCAGCTCGACCGTGTCGATGATCCCGGGAGCCACCACGTTGACCCGGATGCCGAGCGGCCCGAGCTCCTTGCAGAGCGTGCGGGTCAGCCCGGTCAGCGCCGCCTTGGACGCTGTGTAGTGGGCGCGCAGCGGCAGCCCGACCGAGGCCACCCGCGAGCCGACGAAGATCAGGGAGGAGCCCGGGCGCATGAGCGGCAGCGCCCGCTGCGCGACCGTGAAGGCCCCGGTCAGGTTGGTGTCGACGATCCGTCCCCATTCCTCGAGGGTCAGCTCGGCGAAGGGCACGTGGGAGATCACGCCGGCGTTGCACACCACGACGTCCAACCGGCCGAACGTGTTCTCGCACTCGGCGATCAGCCTGGAGACGTCGGCGGGCTCGGCCACGTCCGCCCTCGTCAGGCGGTGCTCGCCGCCGATGGTCTTGAGCTCGTGGGCCAGCGTTTCCACCGCTTCCGATTCGTTCCGGTAGCAGGCCACGGCGCCGGCGCCTGATCTGGCCAGCGCGAGCGTCACCGCCCTGCCGATTCCCCGGGTGCCGCCCGTCACGAGGGCGACCTTGCCGTCCAGTCGGATGTCCATGTCTCCTGCGTATCAGCGCTGTCTACCACCCACGGGACCGCGCCTCCTCCGCGCAGAGGAGGCCGGGATCGGTACCCCGGCAGGAAGACGGCCGAGCCCCGGCGCGTGAGGCTGACGCCGTATCCGACACACAGGGGAGGGTCGCATGCAGCGACTGGCGATCATGTTCAGGATCAAGCCCGGCACCGAGGACAAGGTGCGGGATCTGCTCGCCAACTACGCTCCTCCGGAGCGGGTGGCGGCCGACGGCACGAGGATGCTCAGCACGTCCGTCTTCATGAAGGACGGCATCGTGGTCCGGATGATCGAGATCGAGGGCAGCCTTCCCGCGCTCATGGCCCACGTCTCGCAGGACCCCAGCATCCAGTACGTGGAAAGCGAGCTGGACAAGTACGTGGTGGAGGAGGACCGGCGCGACGCGAGCACTCCCGACGGCGCCCGCGCGTTCTTCATGCGCATGTCCATGGAGCACATCACCACGCGCGTGGCGCCGCGCGAGGGTGCCGAGGCATGAGCGAGGGCGGGTCCTACCTGATCACCGGGGCCACCGGGCCGGTGGCCGAGGCCACGATCGCCCTGCTGGCCAAGCGTGGCGACATGCTGATGCTCACCGGGCGGAACGAGGAGCGGCTGGCCGAGCTCTACCGGATCTACGGCGCTCCCGGCCGGGTCGAGACGCTCGCCGCCGACGTCACGACCGGCGAGGGGGCCCGGGCGGCGGCCCAGGCCACGATCTCTCAGTTCGGCCGGCTCGACGGTTTGATCCACATGGTGGGCGGCTTCCACGCCGGCCCGGTCGCCCTGACCGAGGACGAGGACTACGAGCGGCTGATGCGGGTGAACTTCCTGTCCGCGGTCAAGGCGACGCGGGCCGTACTGCCGCATCTGCGCAGCGGCGGGCGGCTGGTGTTCTTCGGCTCGCCGCTGGCCGCCGAACCGCTGGCCGCTCTCGGCGGATACGCGGCGAGCAAGGCCGCGCTGATCACGTGGATGCGCGCGCTCTCCCACGAGGTGAAGCACCGCGACATCCACGCCAACGCGGTGATCCTGACGATGGCCGACACGCCGCAGGCCAGGAAGGAGCGGCCGCACGTGGACTTCACGCAGACCGTCTCACCCGACCTGGTGGCCAGGGTCGTGGCGTTCCTGACCGGCACGGCCTCCGACGGACTGTACGGCAGCCTGGTGCCGGTGATGGGCCTGTTCGGCTTCAGCAGCGCGCTGGCCGGTCCGGCGAGAGCGGGCTGAGCGGCATGCTCGTCGACGTGCACGGCCATCTGGCCCCGCCCGGTGAGCGGCGCTCCGGCGGCCCGCCGGGGCTGCACGACCCGGAGGCGATGATCGAGGCCAAGCTGGCGCTCGGGATCGACCTGACGATCATCGGCAGCCCGGTCGGGGCGGGCTCCATGCTGCCCGGCACGGGAGCGGCGAACTACCGCCAGGACGCCGCGACCGTACGGGGCCACAACGAGGCGCTCGCCGAGCTGGCCCGGCGCCACCCCGCCCACCTGCGCTGTTACGCCTACCTCGACCCGTTCGGCGGCGAGGCGATGCTGCGGCAGGCGGCCGATCTGCTCGCCGAGCCGGAGTTCGTCGGCCTCATCGTCAACACCAGCGTCGAGGGCCGCTTCCTCAGCTCGCCGGGAGCCGACGACTTCTTCGCCCTCGCCGCGGAAACCGGCGTGCCGGTGCTCCTGCACCCGCCCGCCGAGCCCGTGGGCACGGAGGCGATCCTGGACCTGGGACCGGGCCTGGTCGAGCACCTGGGCAGGCTGAACGACGTCACCATGGGGGTCGCCGCCCTGGTGTGCTCCGGGCGGCTCGAACGCCACCCCGGGCTCCAGCTCATCGCGCCCGGTGGCGGCGCCGCGCTCGCCCTGCTTCCCGAGAAGCTCGACCTGGCCATGGCGCCACGCCCGGGCCGCGGCCACGACGGGCCGGCCCGCCGATGGCTGCCCAGCGACTCGATGCGCCGGCTGCTGGTCGACACCTCCTGCCCCAACGCCGCCCAGCTCCGGGCCAACCTCGAGGTGTTCGGCCCCGGGCAGCTGTTGTTCGGGACCGACGCGCCGCCGCTGATGAGCGAGCTGACGCGCATGGTGGAGCTGGTCTCGGCGGTGGAGGCGGGCGTGCTGTCGGCGAACGCCGCGCGCGTGTTCGGGCTGGGGGTGCGGGCGTGAAGGGGCCCGTCCGCGTCGTGCTGGTCATGACGGTACGGCGGGAGCACACGGAAGAGTTCGAGCGCGCCTGGCGGAAGGCGGCCTCGTGGGTCAGGGGCCAGCCGGGTTGCCTGAGGCAGTCGCTCTGCCGTACGGACGAGGCTTTCGTGCTCTTGTCGGACTGGGCGGACGAGGAGACCTTCCGCCGGTTCGAACGCAGCCCCGAGCAGGATGACATGACGGCCGACCTGCGCGGGTTGCGGGAGTCCTCCCGGATGGAGGTGCAGCGGATCCTGCATCATTACTGATGGCATTCCAGGCTTAATACCGCCTTCTCCTGAAGGTGGTATTAGCCATGTCCGAAACTCGGAATCCTGACATACTGTGTTAACCGTCCAATAGTGCGATTCCTTGTTAAATGCCGAAACTTCTCCTACTGTGGCAGCGTAGATCTTCGGCTTCTGCCGTGAAAGTTCTGCTTTCAGCTGTCAATCGGGGGATTGGCTGGCAGACGCCGCTCGGGGGAAGACAGGGGGTGCCCACGCTGTCGCGGCATCAGTGGACGGCTGTCATGCCGGGGCTCCATCTCGCGGAGCTTCTGCTCGGAATCGTGATCGGGGTGCTGCTCACCTCGGGGGTCTGGCTGGCCAGGCGGCGCGCCGCCGGCAGGGCTCCCACCGGCTCGGCCGAGGCGTTCGAGGAGCGACGGCGCATCGCCAGGGAACTCCACGACGGCATCGGGCACGGGCTGCTCGTCATCGCCATGCACGCCCGGGCGCTGCCCGCGCTCGCACCGCAGACCAGGCCGGTGGCCCAGGCGATCGACGAGACGGTGAGCGACGTCCTGAGCCAGGTCCGCTCGGCCGTCGGAGTGCTGAGGAGCGGCCGGCGCCCGCCGGCGGGGGGCTGGCTCGCGCCGTTGTCGGCGCAGGTCGCCGCGCTGATCTCCAACCTGCCGAGCGGGGCGCCCGCCGTACGGCTGGCCATCAGAGGAGTCGAGCAGCAGCTCGGCGCGCGGGTGGGCGACGTGGCGCTCAGGCTCGTCCAGGAGGCGCTGACCAATGCCTGCAAGCACGGCGGCGACCTGCCCGTGCGCGTCGATCTCGGCTTCGGCGAAAGGCTGGAGGTGAGCGTCACCAGCGGCACCGGCGAACTGGTCGAGCACGTGCCGTCCATGGCGGGTTACGGGCTCAACGGAATGTGCGAGGGAGTGGTCGCGGAGGGCGGCAGATTCGAATGCGGTCCATTAACCGGCGGGGGATTCCTTGTCCGGGCTTCATTACCGATCGGGGAGAAGGTGCATGAAGCGCGTGCGTATAGCGATCGTGGATGACCAGCCGTTGGTGCGGCGGGGTTTGCGGGCGACGTTTGAGGATGCGGCTGATGTGGTGGTGGTGGGTGAGGCGGGTAATGGGGTGGAGGCGGTTCGGGGGGTGGAGTTGTGGCGGCCTGATGTGGTGTTGATGGATATTAATATGCCGCGGATGGATGGGTTGGAGGCGACGCGGCGTTTGTGTGGGGGTGTGGGGCCGCGGGTGGTGATTTTGACGATGTATGACGAGGATGAGTTGTTGTTTGAGGCTTTGCGGGTGGGGGCTTCGGGTTTTGTGTTGAAGGATTCGTCTCCTGAGTTGCTGGTGGAGGCGGTGCGGATGGTGGCGGTGGGGGAGGGTTTGTTGTCGCCGTCGGTGACGCGGCGGTTGATTGCGGAGTTTGCGCGGCGTCCGGTGGTGCCGGTGGGGGTGGTGCCGGGGTTGGCGGGGTTGACGGAGCGGGAGGTGGATGTTTTCCGGTTGCTGGTGCGGGGGTGCCGGAATGAGGATATTGCGCGGTTGCTGGTGTTGGGGGAGTCGACGGTGAAGTCGCATGTGCAGCATCTGTATCAGAAGCTGGGGGTGCGGGATCGGGTGCAGGTCGTGATTTACGCCTACGAAAACGGACTCGTGCAACCCGGCTGCGACGGGGACTTCATCAACGCGGCCCCGGCTTCGTACGGCGGCAGAGCCTGAGATCGTCCAAAGGACGAGCCGGTTTCTCATCACAGTGGTGGAAGACCCGCCGGACAGGTCGTTCCTACCGTGACCGCTGTGGACGATACAGGTGCGAACCAAGAGGGAACGACCAGGCGGCAGCTGCTGCTCACCTCCGCGGCGGGGGTCGCCGCGCTGGGACTGGGGTTAGGCCGGAGCCAGGCGGCGACGGCGACGCGGACCCGCGCGGGCGGGGTGCCGCCGCGAGACCCGCTGCTGGTGCTCGGCAAGTTCGTGGACAGGCTGCCGATCCCGCCGGTGGTACGGCCGCAACGGCGCGGCTCCACCTGGGAGCTGACGATCCGCATGCGGACCGTGCGGCGGAAGCTGCACTCCGAGCTGCCCGCCTCCACCCTGTGGACCTACGAAGGCGCCTTCCCGGGGCCGACCGTCGAGGTCGAGCGGGGCCAGCGGGTCAGGGCGACCTGGGTCAACCAGCTGGAGGGCACGATGCCGATCATCGCGGTGCGGGCCGCGGAGGACGCCATCGGCCGCCCGGGCGAGCCGCCGACCAACTGGCCGGGCAGAGAGAAGACGGAACCGGTCACGGGCGTCGAGCAGATCCCGCCCTGGGCGGCGGTGCACCTGCACGGCGCGCACGTCGGCGCCGGCAACGACGGCTGGGGGGAGAACGTGATCCTGCCCGGCGACGCCCAGCTGTCCGAATATCCCAACACCCAGGCCGGCACGACGCTGTGGTACCACGATCACGCGATGCACCTGACCCGCTGGACGCAGATGGCCGGGCTGGCCGGGATGTACGTCATCCGCGACAAGGAGGAGGCCGCCCTCGGCCTGCCGCGGGGGAAGTACGAGATCCCCCTCATCCTGTGTGACCGGAACTTCGACCTCGACGCGAACAAGAAGCCGACGGGCCAGCTGCTCCACAAAGTGGAGATCGCCAGCCCGATGAAGATCATCGTCCCCTTCGCCGGGCCGTACACGCTGGTCAACGGTGTCATCTGGCCCTACGCCGACGTGGAGGCCCGGTGGTACCGCTTCCGGCTGCTCAACATGTCGAACTCACGGGTCTACCGCCTGGTCGTGCTCGACGAGCAGAACCAGGTCGTGCCGGGCGCGCTCAAGCTGATCGGTACCGACCAGGGGCTGCTCGGCGCGCCCGCGCCGCTGACCGGGCCGCTGGTGCTGTCCCCGGCCGAGCGGGTGGACGTGCTCGTGGACTTCAGGGAACTGGCCGGCAAGACGCTCAAACTCGTGGACACCCGCCCGGGCATCACCCCGGGCCAGCCCGACCTGTCGAACAACATCAACGAGCCGGACGTCATGCAGTTCCGGGTCGCGGGCAAGACCGGAGGCGACCGCTTCGCCCTGCCCGCCACGCTCTCGCCCACGTTCAAGCGGTTCACCCTCGCCGACCTGCCTCCCGGCCACGCAATCCGGTGGATCGTCCTGACCCGGCCGGGCGCCCCCGCCGAGGCGGAGCAGTGGGAGATGACCGAGGTCGACCCCGCCACCGTGACGATCCCCGGCGACGGCATCGTCCAGGTCCAGGGCCCCGACGGGCAGATCAAGACGCTCAAGCGGATCTCCAAGAACTTCAACGACACGGCCAACTTCCTCATCGAGCGCGGCCAATGGGAGGAGTGGCGCTTCCTCGACCTCGGCGGCCCGCCCCACCCCATGCACCTGCACGCCGTCGACTTCCACCCCGTCGCCCGCGACATCTACGACGTCAGCGGCTGGTCCAGGGCCGCGCGGGGGACGACCAAGCCGATCAAGTACCTTCGCCCGGGCGTGCTCGAACCGCACGAACTCGGCCGCAAGGACGTGATCCGGGCGGCGGGCGGCGAGGGCTTCACCGGCGAGCTCATCACCATCGCGGTCCGCTTCGACGCCGTCGGCCGCTTCGTCTACCACTGCCACACCCTTGAGCACGAGGTGCACATGATGCGGCCGTTCGTGGTCATGCCGACCGAGATGATGACCTTCGGCGGGCACCCCGCCGGGCACGGCGGGCACTGATGAAGGTCATCGGCGCCGGCTTCGGGCGTACCGGCACCACCTCGCTGAAGATGGCGCTGGAACGGCTCGGCTACGGACCCTGCTACCACATGTTCGACATCGTCGAGGAGCCCGCCAGGATCGGTACCTGGATCGACGCCGCCGAAGGCCGCCAGGTCGACTGGGACCGGGCCTTCCAGGGCTACGGCAGCGCCGTCGACTTCCCCGTCGCCGCGTTCTGGCGCGAGCTGACCGCCCGCTACCCCGACGCCAAGGTCATCCTCACCGTGCGCGACCCGGACGCCTGGTACGACAGCGCCACCAGGACCATCTTCAAGAAGGCGAGGCGCGCCCGCCGGCTCTCGGGCGGAATCGGCCTCAAGCTGGTCTCGTGGCTGGCCCCGGATCTCGCGGCGTTCGTGAGGATGACCGATACCGCCATCATGCGCAGGGTTTTCGCGGGCAACGTGGCCGACCGGCGCCACGCCCTGGAGGTGTTCGACCGGCACATCAAGGACGTCGTGGCCGAGGTGCCCCAGCAACGTCTCCTGGTCTACGACGTCTCCCAGGGATGGGAGCCGCTGTGCGACTTCCTGGGCGAAGCCGTACCCGGAGAGCCCTTCCCCCGGGGCAACGACGCCCGCACCTTCGAGCAGGAGGAGCGAGAGCGCGTGCGGCGCCTCATCGCCCGGCGGCGCTGACGGGCGGTCGCGTCCCGGCGGCCGGCGCCCGGCCGCCGGGTCGTCTCTGCCAACGGTCAGCCGTCGTTCTGCGACAGGTCAGCTACAGGGCGCAGGGTAGTGCTCGTCCCTAGGGGGAGGAGACGGGCATGATCCGGTTGATGATCGTGGATGACCAGCCGTTGGTGCGGCGGGGTTTGCGGGCGACGTTTGAGGATGCGGCTGATGTGGTGGTGGTGGGTGAGGCGGGTAATGGGGTGGAGGCGGTTCGGGGGGTGGAGTTGTGGCGGCCTGATGTGGTGTTGATGGATATTAATATGCCGCGGATGGATGGGTTGGAGGCGACGCGGCGTTTGTGTGGGGGTGTGGGGCCGCGGGTGGTGATTTTGACGATGTATGACGAGGATGAGTTGTTGTTTGAGGCTTTGCGGGTGGGGGCTTCGGGTTTTGTGTTGAAGGATTCGTCTCCTGAGTTGCTGGTGGAGGCGGTGCGGATGGTGGCGGTGGGGGAGGGTTTGTTGTCGCCGTCGGTGACGCGGCGGTTGATTGCGGAGTTTGCGCGGCGTCCGGTGGTGCCGGTGGGGGTGGTGCCGGGGTTGGCGGGGTTGACGGAGCGGGAGGTGGATGTTTTCCGGTTGCTGGTGCGGGGGTGCCGGAATGAGGATATTGCGCGGTTGCTGGTGTTGGGGGAGTCGACGGTGAAGTCGCATGTGCAGCATCTGTATCAGAAGCTGGGGGTGCGGGATCGGGTGCAGGTCGTGATTTACGCCTACGAGAACGGACTCGTCCAACCCGGCCGCGACGGAGACACCATTGAGGGGACGGCCTCCTCCCCCGCGAAGGGCAGGCCGTTCCCGGGAGACATCCGGCACGCCGCTTCCTAGCGTTTCACGGAGGCGGAGGACAGCAGGGAGTGGAGTGTGGCCGAGACAGCCAAGCAACCGGAGGCGCGCCTGCTCGTCATCGAGGACGAGCCGGACATCCTGGAACTGCTCTCCGCCAGCCTCCGCTTCTCCGGATTCGAGGTGATCGGGTTGTCCCGGGGAGCGAGCGCGATCGAGGCGGCGCTGCGGCACCGGCCCGATCTGATCATCCTGGACGTCATGCTGCCGGACGTCGACGGGTTCAAGGTGATCAAACGGCTGCGCTCCGGCGGCGACCGCACTCCGGTGCTGTTCCTGACCGCCCGCGACTCCGTCGACGACCGCATCACGGGGCTGACGCTCGGCGGCGACGACTACGTGAGCAAGCCGTTCAGCCTGGACGAGGTCGTCGCCAGGATCAGGGCGGTGCTCAGGCGCTTCCACACCGGCGCCACCGCGCCGCAGCCCCGCCTCGCCTTCGCCGACATCGAGCTCGACGACGACAGCCACCAGGTCTGGCGGGGCGGTGAGCCGGTCCAGCTGTCGCCGACCGAGTTCAACCTCCTGCGGTACTTCCTGCTCAACGTCGGCCGGGTGCTGTCCAAGGCACAGATCCTCGAGCACGTGTGGCACTACGACTTCCGCGGCGACGACGGCATCGTGGAGAAGTACGTCTCGGCGCTGCGCAGGAAGGTGGACTGCCGCGAGCCGCGGCTGATCCACACCCTGCGCGGCGTCGGGTACGTGCTCAGGCCGCCCCAGTGAGGAACACCCCGCTGCGGGTCAGGCTCGCCGTCGCCATGGCGCTGCTGGTCACCGTCGCGGCACTGGTGATCGGCGCGGTGAGCGTGCTGGTGGTCAGGAACGGGCTCCTCGACAGGGTCGACGACCAGATCAATCGCGTCACCGAGATCCTGCACAGGGACATGCGCGACGAACGTCCCTCACCCGGAGGCGAGCTGCGCGTCTACGTCCCGAGCGACGTGTCGGTGCTGCAGGTCGACGCCGGCGGCACGGTCGTCGCCCGCTCCAGGAACGCCGACCCGGGCTTCGAGGCGGCCCTGCCCGCGGAGGTTCCCGCGGGACTGTCCACCGTGGACCGCTGGCGGGTGCTGTCGGACGACGGCCTGCTCGTCGCCATGCCCCTCACCGAGGTCGAGGCGACCGTCGCCCAGATGGCGTGGGTCAACCTGGTCGTGGCCCTGACCGTGGTGATCATCGTGGCCGCCGCGGGCGTGATCGTCATCAGGCGGAGCCTGCGGCCGCTGCAGGAGATCGAGCGCACCGCCGCGGTGATCGCCGCGGGAAACCTGTCCCACCGCGTCGAGGGCGAGAACCCCCGCACCGAGGTCGGCCGGCTCGCCCGGGCGCTCAACGGCATGCTGGCGCAGATCGAGTCGGCCTTCCGCGCCCGCGCGGCCTCCGAGGCGTACATGCGGCGCTTCATCGCCGACGCGGGCCACGAACTGCGCACCCCGCTGACCGCCATCCGCGGCTTCGCCGAGCTGTTCCAGCGCCAGCGCGGCGCCGACGAACTGGTCGCGAGGATCGCCAAGGTCGGGGCCAGGATGAGCCTGCTGGTGGAGGACCTTCTCCTGCTGGCCGGACTCGACCAGCGCCGGCCGCTGCGCGGGGACCGGGTGGACCTGCTGGCCGTGGCCGCCGAGGCCGTCCAGGAGGCGTCGCTGCTCGCCCGGGACCGGAAGATCGACCTCGTCGTGAAGGGGGAGAACGCGCCGTTGGTGGCCGGGGACGAGTCGCGGCTGCGCCAGGTCCTCGGCAACCTGCTGAGCAACGCCCTGCGGCACACGCCACCGGGGACGGCGGTGGAGGTGCGGCTGCTGGAGGGACGGCTGGCCGGCGGGGACCCCGCGGTCGTGCTGGAGGTCGCCGACCAGGGACCGGGGCTCACCCCGGAGCAGGCCGAGAGGGTGTTCGAGCGGTTCTACCGCGCCGACCCGGCCCGCTCGCGCGACGAGGGCGGCACCGGGCTCGGGCTGGCGATCGTCGCCGCGCTCGCCGCGGCCCACGGCGGTGACGCGGCGGTCGAGACCGTCCCGGGCGCGGGCGCCACGTTCCGCGTCCGCCTCCCCGCCGCGGACTGACGTACGGCTCCCGCCGAGGACTGACGTACGGCTCCCGCCGAGGACTGACGTACGGCTCCCGCCGAGGACTGACGTACGGCTCCCGCCGCGACGGGGTCTCATCCGAAGGACGAGCCGCATTCTCATCACCGGGGCGGAAGACCGACGAATCCGGAGGTACCTACCGTGGCGCCCGTGGATGAGACAGGTGTGTACCGGCACGGGCCGACCCGGCGGCAGACGCTGGCGGCCGCGGCGCTCGGCCTGACGCTGACCGCCGCGGGGGCGCAACGGGCGGCGGCCGGCGCGGGCGAGCCGCCCAGGGAGCCGGCCCTGGTGCTGACCAAGTTCGCCGACCGGCTGCCGATCCCGCCGCTGATCAGGCCGCGGCCGCGCGGGGACCTGGGCGAACTGACGATCAGGCTGCGCGTGGCCGAGCATCGGCTGCACTCCGAACTGCCGCCCACCCGGCTGTGGACCTACGAGGGCGTCTTCCCCGGCCCGACCATCGAGGTGGAACGCGGCCAGCGCGTCAGGGTCACCTGGGCCAACCAGCTCGCCACCCCGATCCCGGTGGCCTCCGTCGCGGTGTCCGACGCGGGGCTGCCGCCCGACCGGCCGCCGGCGAACTACCCGGGCAGGGACGGCGTCGAGCCGATCGGCGAGGTCGCCGCGCTGCCCGCCTGGGCCGCGGTGCACCTGCACGGGGCCAGGACCGGCGGCGGCAACGACGGCTGGGCGGAGAACGCCGTCTACCCGGGTGACGTCCAGCTGTCGGAGTACCGCAACGACCAGCCCTCGGCCACCCTGTGGTACCACGACCACGCCATGCACCTGACCCGCTTCACCGTCTTCGCCGGGCTGGTGGGCATGTACCTCATCAGGGACAAGGAGGAGGCGGCGCTCCGGCTGCCGAAGGGCGCCCAGGAGATCCCGCTGGTGCTGTGCGACCGCAACTTCGACCTGGGCCGGGACGGCAAGCCCGACGGCAGGCTCCTGCACAAGGTCATCCTGGAACGCGAGGACCCGCCGACGTCCGGCTTCTTCCTGGGCCCCTACAACCTGGTCAACGGCGTCGTGTGGCCGTACCTGAACGTGGAGCCGCGCTGGTACCGCTTCCGGATCCTGAACGCCTCGAACGCGCGCACGTACCGGCTCATGGTGCTGGGCCAGGACGGCAAGCCGATCCCCGGGGCGCTGAAGGTGATCGGCTCGGACAGCGGCCTGCTGGGCGCGCCTGCGCCGGTCGAGGGCGCGCTCACCCTGTCGCCCGCCGAGCGCGCGGACGTGCTCGTGGACTTCACCGGGTTGCGCGGCCAGACGCTCAAGCTGGTCGACACCTATCCGGGCATCACGCCGGGCCTGCCCAACCCGCGCAACGGCATACCCGAGCCGGACATCATGCAGGTCAGGGTCGCCGATGCCACGCCGGGCGGGAAGTTCACGCCGCCCGCCGTACTCTCGCCGTCCTTCAAGCGCCTGACCCCCGCCGACGTGCCCGCCGCCCACGGGCACAGGTGGATCGTCATCCCGCCCTCGGCCACCTTCACCGACCAGCCGAACGACCTGGGCATGTGGGAGATGGCCGAGGTCGATCCCGCCACGGTGACGATCCCGGGCGCGGGGATCATCCAGGTGGAAGGGCCCGACGGCAAGGTCAGGACGCTCAAGCGGGTGGCGGGTGAGTACGCCGACCGCAGCGACTTCGTCATCGGCCGCGGCGGCTGGGAGACGTGGAGCTTCCTCGCGCTGGCGCGTCAGCCGCACCCGATGCACCTGCACATGGTGCGCTTCCAGGCGCTGAGCAGAGGCGTCTACGACCGCAGCGGCTGGAACGAGGAGCTTCGCGGCACCACCAAGCCGATCAGGTTCCTGCGCGAGGGCACGCTCGAAGGGCACGAGCAGGGCTGGAAGGACGTCATCAGGACGCAGGGCACCGAACTGGTCACCGTCGCCGGCCAGTTCGACCAGCTCGGCCGCTACGTCTACCACTGCCACATCCTCGAACACGAGATGCACATGATGCGGCCCTTCGTGGTGATGCCGCCCGAGGTGCTGAAACTCCACCCGCACGGCGGCCACGCGGGAACGCACTGAGCGGCGGATCGTCAGCTTCTTCTCTGCCAGACGGGAAGGGCCCGGTCAGCTTCGGCCGCGAAGGTGAGGGCGGAGGTGATCGAAGATGAGACCGCAATGGTCCATGATCCTGGTCTGCGCCGCCGTCCTGCCGCTCGCGGCCTGCGCCGCCGGTGCGCCGTCGGCCGCGCCCGTGAGCGGTGCGAAGACGCCGGCCGTATCCGCGAGCTCGGGCGCGCCGTCGGCGTCGTCGACCAGCCGCACCGAGGACACCCTGGGCGAGTGGATGACCTGCATGCGGCAGAACGGCGTCCCGGTGGAGGACCCGAGGGACAGCGGCCGGCTCAGCGCCGCCGACACCGGGGTCAGCCAGCAGACGCTGGAGAAGGCCCAGGAGGCGTGCAGGCAGTACGTCCAGCCCGCGACCGGTGACCGGCCGAACGCGAACGACCCGAGCGTGATGGACAAGTACCTGGCCTTCGCCACGTGCATGCGCGACAACGGCGTCGACATGCCCGATCCCAAGGCGGGCCCCAACGGCGAGATCGAGATGAAGCCGAAGACGGCCACCGATTCGCCCCAGTACACGCAGGCGCACCATGCCTGCCAGAGCAAGCTCCCCGGCGGTGGCGAGGGCAGTCCCGGCGGCGGGGCGCGGTGAGCAGGCGGACATGGGTCGCGTTCGCGGCCGTGGCGCTCCTGCTCGGCGCCGGAATCGTGACCGCGGTCCTGGTCACGCCCGGGGGCGGCGCCGCGTCCGGAGGCGGCGCGGTCACGCCGGCTCCGGCCACGGCCGCGGTCGAGCGCGGCGACCTGGTCGACAGCCTGACCGTCAGCGGCACGCTGGGATACGGGCCGGAGAGCCTCGTGGTGAACTCCGCGAGCGGCACGCTCACCGCCTCGCCTGCCGAGGGTTCGCTCGTCCGGCGCGGCGGCGAGCTCTACGAGGTGGATCGCGACCCCGTGATCCTGATGTACGGGCCGAAGCCGATGCACCGCACCCTCGAGCTGGGGGTGGGCGACGGCGCCGACGTGCGCCACCTGGAGAAGAACCTGCGCGCGCTCGGCCACGACCTGACCGTGGACGACCACTTCAGCGTGGCCACCCAGGCGGCGGTACGGGCCTGGCAGGCGGACGCCGGCCTGCCGGTGACCGGTTCGGTGAGCAAGGCCCAGGTCGTGGTCCTGCCCGGCGCCGTGCGCGTCCAGGCTGCGCGGGTCCCGGCCGGGGCACCGGTACGGCCCGGCCAGAGCGTGCTGGCCGTCACCGGTGTGCGGCGGCTGGTGAGCGTCGAGCTCGACGCCGAGCGGCAGAGCCTGGCCGCCAAGGGCGAGCCGGTGCGGGTCAAGCTGCCGGGCGGCGCGGAACTGGCCGGGAAGGTCGGCCAGGTCGGCGCCGTGGCCAAGAAGTCGGGCGACGAGGTGACCGTGGACGTGCGGATCTCGCTGGACGACGCCGGAGACGCCGGTGCGCTGGACCAGGTGCCGGTCAGCGTCGAGCTGCAGAGCGAGGTGCGCCGCGGCGTGCTCTCCGTGCCGATCGAGGCGTTGCTGGCGCTGCGGGAGGGCGGCTACGGAGTGGAGGTGGTCGAGGGCTCGGCCGCGCGGGTGGTGCCGGTCACCGCGGGCATCTTCGCGGGCGGCCGGGTCGAGGTGTCCGGCGGCGGCCTCGCCGCGGGCATGCAGGTGGAGGTGCCCGCCCCGTGACCGCCCCCATCGTTCACCTCGAGAACGTGGTGAAGACCTACAACGGCGTGGTGGCCGCCCTGCGCGGCGTCGACCTGGACATCTTCCCCGGAGAGCTGATGGCGATCGTCGGGCCCTCGGGATCGGGCAAATCAACGCTCCTGCACCTGATGGGCGCGCTGGACCGGCCCACCTCGGGCCGCGTCGTCGTCGCGGGCCACGACGTCGTGAACCTGAGGGACCGTGAGCTGTCGGGGCTGCGCGCCTCGCTGATCGGCTTCGTGTTCCAGCAGTTCCATCTGGCGGCAGGGGTGTCCGCGCTCGACAACGTGGCCGACGGCATGCTCTATGCGGGGGTGCCGCTGCCCGAGCGGCGGGAACGGGCCGCCCGGGCGCTGGAGAGGGTGGGCCTGGCCGCCCGCCTGACCCATCGGCCGCACCAGTTGTCGGGCGGCGAGCAGCAGCGCGTCGCCGTGGCCAGAGCCGTGGTGCGGGAACCGGCGATCCTGTATGCCGACGAGCCGACCGGCAACCTCGACAGCGTCTCGGGCGCCGAGGTGCTCGAGGTGCTCAGGGCGCTCAACGCCGACGGCACCACGATCGTCATCATCACGCACGAACCCACGGTGGCACGGGCCGCCGGCCGCCAGGTGGGCGTCCACGACGGCCGCATCGTCTCCGACGTCAGGAGCCGGTCGTGAGGGCGGCCCGGCTGAGCGTGCGTGACCTGGTCCGCGTCGGTTCGGCGGGCCTGCGGGTACGGCGGGCCAGGGCGGCGCTGGCCGCCCTGGGCATCTCCATCGGCATCGCCACCATGGTCGCGGTCGTGGGCATCTCCGCCTCCAGCCAGGCGGACCTGCTGCGGCAACTCGACGATCTCGGCACCAACATGCTGACCGTCAAGGCGGGCCAGACGCTCCAGGGCGAGGACGCCAAGCTGCCCGAGCTGTCGGTGACCATGGTGAGCAGGATCTCCGACGTCTACGCGGTGGCCGCCACCGGCGACGTGGAGGCCGGCGTCTACCGCACGGACCGGATCCCCGCCGGGGAGACCGCCGGGATCTCGGTCCGCGCCGCGACGCTCGGCCTGCTGGCGACCGTGCAGGGCAGGGTGCGCACGGGGTCCTGGTTCACGGCGGCGAGCGAGCGTTACCCGGTGGTGGTCCTGGGCGCCATCGCCGCGGGCAGGCTCGGCGTCACGGCCGCGGGCACCCAGGTCTGGCTGGGCGGGCGCTGGTTCACCGTCCTGGGCGTGCTGGATCCCGTTCCCCTGGCACCGGGCATCGACCGGGCGGCGCTGGTCGGCTGGACGTGCGCGGAGCGGGTGCTGGCCTTCGACGGCCATCCCACCACCGTCTACGAACGCTCCGCGCCGCAGGCCGTCGAGGCGGTCAGGAGCGTGCTGCCGCGGACGGTGAACCCGGAGAACCCGGAGGAGGTGAGCGTCAGCCGTCCCTCGGACGCGCTGGCCGCGCGCGCGGCCACGGCGGGCGCCTTCACCAACCTGCTCCTCGGGCTGGGCGCCGTCGCCCTGCTGGTCGGCGGCGTGGGCGTGGCCAACACCATGGTCGTGTCCGTCATGGAACGGCGCCGCGAAATCGGGCTGCGGCGGGCGCTCGGCGCCACCAGGGGGCACATCCGCGCCCAGTTCCTCACCGAGTCGCTGCTGCTGTCGGGCCTCGGCGGCACGGCAGGACTGGTGCTCGGCGCGCTGGTGACGCTCGGGTACGCGCTGAGGAACCAGGTGCCGGTCGTGGTGCCGCTCTGGGCGATCGGCGGCGGGCTGGCCGCGGTCGTCGTCATCGGCTCGCTCGCCGGGCTCTACCCGGCCGTCCGGGCGGCCAGGCTCTCCCCGACCGTGGCCCTGGCCGCCTGAGGCCCTCTCCCGGGAGGGGTGTCTCCTCCCGGGGGCGCGGCCGAGTTCTCATCACGGTGGTGGAAGACCGGGCCGAGCCGTCGCTCCTACCGTGTGCCGCATGGCATTCACCGAGGCAGATTTGAGACCCCTACTCCTGGCGGTGGGCCTGGCTCCCGGCCAGGAGGACTACTCGCTGACCTTCGACCAGCTGCAACTGGACTCGCTGGCCAGGGTCGAGCTCGCCACCCGTGTCGAGGACCGGTTCGGGATCGTCCTGGAGGTGGCGGCCGATCAGAGCCCCGCCGACGTGGCCGTGCTCGTCAACGCGGGCCTGGGCGAGGCCGCGTCATGATCGGCCACGTCGACAACGCCGTCGAGATCGAGGCGCCGATCGGCTTCGTCTGGGCGCAGGTCAACGACGTGCGCACCTGGCCGGCGCTCTTCACCGAGTACGCCAAGGTCGAGGTGCTGGAGGAGGAGGACGACTCGGTCGTCTTCTCGCTCACCATGCACCCCGACGAGCAGGGCAGGCAGTGGTCGTGGGTCTCGCGGCGCAGCTGGGACCGTGACACGTGGACGGTGCGGGCCCGCCGGATCGAGACGGGCCCCTTCGAGTTCATGAACATCACCTGGACCTTCGAGGAGGTCGCCGCCGACCGCACGCGCATGCGATGGGTGCAGGACTTCCACATGAAGCAGGACGCGCCCGCGGACACCGCGACGATGACCGAGCACATCAACCGCAACACCCGGGTGCAAATGAAGATCATCAAGGACCGGGTCGAGGGCCGCCGCCGGGCCGTGGTCGGGTTCGCGGACGTGCCGTCCAACACGCGGCGCGGCGGCGACGTGCGCACGCTGGTCTCCCCCGCCACGGTGGGGTCCTCCTCGGGCTTTCTCGGGGCCGTACGGCTGGCGCCCGGCGAGAAGGTCGCCGAGCACTACCACCCCTACTCCGAGGAGTACCTCTTCCTGGTCAGCGGCGAGCTGCGCGTGGACCTCGACGACGAGGCGGTCACGCTGATCGCCGAGCAGTCGCTGCTGGTGCCCAGGAACGTCCGGCACCGCCTGGTCAACGAGGGTGACGGCGAGGCGCTGGCGGTCTTCCAGCTCAGCCCGCTGGCTCCCCGCCCCGACCTGGGCCACGTCGACACCGAGGTGACCACGTGACGACCGGCGGGCGCCGCAGCGTGATCACCGGGATCGGCGTGCTCGCGCCCGGCGGCGGCGGACGCGAGGAGTTCTGGCAGCGCGTCACCGGCGGCAAGCCGGCGATCCGGCGGATCACGGCCTTCGACCCGGCCCCCTTCCGCTCCCAGATCGCCGCGGAATGCGACTTCGACCCCGCCCGCCACGGCCTGACCCCGCAGGAGATCAGGCGGCTGGACAGGTTCGTGCTCATGGCCCTGGCCTGCGCCGACGAGGCGTTCGCCGACAGCGGCCTGGACATGGCCGACCCCGAGCGGATGGGCGTCTCGCTCGGGACGGCGGTGGGCTCCACCATCCGGCTGGAGGAGGAGTACGTGGTCGCCAGCAACGGGGGCCGCGACTGGATGGTCGACGCCAGCCACGTCGCGCCCTTCCTCTACCACGCGCTGGTGCCGTCGAGCGCGGCCACCGAGCTGGCCGTGCGCTTCCACGCGCAGGGCCCTGCCGCGGTGATCTCCACCGGCTGCACCTCGGGCATCGACGCCGTGGGACACGCCCACGCGCTGATCCAGGACGGCGAGGCCGACGTCGTCATCGCCGGGGCCTCCGACGCGCCCATCTCCCCGATCACCGTGGCCTGCTTCGACGCGATCAAGGCGACCAGCCCGCACAACGAGGACCCCGAGCGGGCCTCGCGCCCCTTCGACGCCGACCGGCAGGGCTTCGTCCTCGGCGAGGGCGCGGCGGTGATGATCGTGGAGGAGCTCGAGCACGCGCTGGCCCGTGACGCGCGGGTGTACTGCGAGATCACCGGTTTCGCGGCCAGGGCCAACGCCTTCCACATGACCGGTTTGCGCGCCGACGGCTTCGAACTGGGAGAGGCGATCATGGACGCGATGGACCAGGCCAGGCTGCCGCCGGAATCCCTCGGCTACATCAGCGCCCACGGCTCCGGCACCAAGCAGAACGACCGGCACGAGACCGCCGCCTACAAGCGGGCGCTGGGCCTGGCCGCCTACGGCATCCCGGTCAGCTCCATCAAGTCCGTCATCGGCCACTCGCTCGGCGCCATCGGCTCGATCGAGACGGCGGCGTGCGCGCTGGCCATCGAACGCGCCGTGGTCCCGCCCACGGCCAACCTGACCACCCGCGATCCGGAGTGCGACCTCGACTACACGCCGATCACGGCCCGCGAGGTGACCGTGCACCACGCGCTGTCGGCGGGCAGCGGGTTCGGCGGCTTCCAGTCCGCGATGGTCCTGTCCCGCCTGGACGCGACGTGAGCCATCGGGCGGTGATCACCGGGATCGGCGTCGTGGCCCCGACCGGGCTGGGCGTGCGCGCGCACTGGGAGAACGGGTTGGCCGGCCGCTCCGGCATCAGGCCGCTGGCCGGCGGCGCCGAGTTGCCGGTGAAGGTGGCCGGCCAGGTGGCGGCCTTCGACGAGAGCGAGCACGTCGAGCACCGCCTCGTGGTCCAGACCGACAGGTGGACCTGGATGGCGCTGGCCGCCACCGAGCTGGCGCTGGCCGACGCGCGGCTCGACCCGCTGCAGGAGTTCCCGTTCCACCTGTCGGTGATCACCTCGAGCTCCTCGGGCGGCAACGCCTTCGGCCAGCGGGAGATCGAGGCGCTGTACCGCTCGGGGCCGCGAGCGGTCAGCGCCTATCAGTCGATCGGCTGGTTCTACGCCGCGAGCAGCGGCCAGATCTCGATCCGCCACCGGGTGAAGGGGGCCTGCGGCGTGATCGTGTCCGAAGGGGCCGGGGGCATCGACGCGCTCGCCCAGGCCGCCAGGCTCATCCGGCGCGGCGGCCAGGCGGTGATCGCCGGTGGCACCGAGGCGCCGCTCTCGCCGTACGCGATCGTCTGCCAGGCCGGGCAGCCCACGCTCAGCGGCGAGCACGACCCCGCCCGCGCCTACCGGCCGTTCGCGCCCGACGCCGGGGGCTTCGTCCCGGGGGAGGGCGGCGCCATGCTGGTGGTCGAGGAATGGCACCGCGCCCACATGCGCCCCGCCGCCACCGTGTACGCCGAGATCGCCGGCACGGCCGCCACCCACGACGCGCGTCACCACACCGCGCCGCCGGCGGACGGCCGGCAGCTCGCCCGCGCCGCCCGTGAGGCGCTGGCCAGAGCGGGGTGCGGCGCCGGCGACGTGGACGCGGTCTTCGCCGACGGCGCGGGCGACCCGGCCGGCGACGGCGCGGAGGCCGCGGCCCTCGCCGAGGTGTTCGCCGGCAGGAGCGTGCCGGTCACCGTACCCAAGACCATGACCGGCAGGCTCAGCTCCGGCGGCGCCGCGCTCGACGTGGCCTGGGCCGCGCTCGCGCTCCATCACGGCGTGCTGCCGCCCACCGTGAACGTGCCGGCCGCGCCCAAGGGCCTGGACCTGGTCACCGAACCCCGGCGGCTGCCCGGCATGCGGACGGTCCTGGTGCTGGCCCGCGGCGCGGGCGGCTTCAACGCCGCCGCGGTGCTGCGCGCCCCTGACCGCAGGGCGCGGCCCTGAGTCACATTCTCCGGTCAGGCAGGCGTCAGTGCGGCGGCAGGCAGAAGCCGGAGAGTGTCCCCATGAGCCACGCGAGGGAGGCTTCATGTCCAGCGACGATCGTGACCGCGACAGCGGCATCGTCTACACCTTCTACCCGGACCGGGGCGTATGGCAGGCCGGCCGGCCGGAACCTGAACCGCCTCCGGGGCGGCGATCACGCGCGTCCGCGGTCCTCGTGATCGCGGGCCTCGTCATGGGGGCGGCGCTGGCCGGCGGCGTGCTGCGGGACCAGCAGTGGAAGGACGTCCCGCGGACGATGACGCTGTCCACGCGCCTGGCGGGCGCGCCCTCCAGCCCGGACGACGCGGGACGGCCGGACCTCGTCTCGGTCATCGTCGCCGAACGCGTCGCCGGGTCGGGGGTCGTCTACGACTCCGGGGGGCTCGTGCTGACCACCACGCAGGTGGTCAAGGACGCCTCGGGGGAGGTGACGATCAGGCTCGGCGACGGCACCACCACCGCCGCCCGCGTGGTCGCCACGGACGCGACCTCGGGCATCGTGGTGCTCAGACCCGCCGCCCCCGAGGTGTGCTGATGGCGGTCGTTCCGGTGCGGCCTTCAGTTTCACCGCGAAGCCGCTCTCGGGCCTTGAAGGTACGGCGAAGCCAGCGTAACGCCACCCGCCGACGTGGGCCGGCGCAGGTCGGCGGGGTCGCTTCTCACGTCGGACGGGCTGAGCGCCGTCACGGCCCTTTGTCAGCCTGCCGAGGCGCCCCACCCGGATGCCCGGCAACCGGGCTTGGGGTGCCTAAGGAGCGTTGGGTGGTTTGGGCGGTGGTCGTGCGGAGGGCGGGTAGGTATCGGGTGTGGGGTACCTGTTCGCGGATCGGGCCGAGGCGGGGGAGTTGCTTGCCGAGCGGCTGTTGTTCGCCCGGGATCCGGTGGTGCTCGCGTTGCCCCGTGGCGGTGTGGCCGTGGGGGAGCCGGTGGCCCGAAGGCTGGGCGGGGGGCTGGACGTGCTGGTGACCCGGAAGATCGGGTATCCGCCTGCCCCGGAGCTCGGGGTGGGGGCGATCGCCGAGGGCGGGGAGCCCGTCTTCGACCTCGAGTTGCTGCGCAAGCTGGGGATGACGGCGGAGTCGGTGGCGTGGGTCGTGGAGCGGGAGCGGGCGGAGCTGGCCCGCAGGGTCGCCGTCTACCGGGGGGAGCGTGCGCTGCCGGATCTCACCGGGCGCGAGGTGATCGTGGTCGACGACGGCCTGGCGACCGGGGGGACGGCGCGGGCGGCGTTGCGGGTGGTGGCGGGCCGGGAGCCGGGCAGGGTGACGCTGGCCGTACCGGTGGGGGCGCGGGAGACGGTCAGGGCGCTGCGGGCGGAGGCCGACGAGGTGGTGGTGCTGGCCACTCCGGTGGATTTCCGGGCGGTGGGCCAGTGGTACGAGCGCTTCGGGCAGTTGAGTGACGCGGATGTGCTGCGGTTGCTCGGGCGTTGAGTCATGCCTGGTTCCGAGGTGGGCTCAAGGGCTCATGGGCCGGTCATGGCCATGCAGGCCCAGACGAACTTGTTGGGGCCGGGGGGCGTGATCCAGCCCCAGGCTCTGGTCAGGCCCTCGACCAGCGCCAGGCCGCGGCCGAACTCGGCGAAGACGCCGGGGGCGGCGGGCACGGGCGCGGTCCGGCTGTAGTCGCTGACCACGCAGGCCAGGTCGCCTGCGTGGGCCAGGAGGCGGAGGTGCAGGGCGCCGCCGCCGTGGCGCATGGCGTTGGTGACGAGCTCGGAGACCACGAGCTGGGCGTCGAAGGAGATCTCCGGTGCGTGCCATTCCCGAAGGGTGCGTTCGACGAAACGGCGTGCCACGGCCACGGACGCGGGCTCGAAGGCGCTGAGCTCGTGGAAATGGTAAAGCGCTTCACGTCCCCCGGGGCGCCCGCCGAGCAGTACGGCGGCCAGCCACGGAGGTGGCACGGGGCCCGTGGCGGCTCGCGGGCGCGCGTCGAACGTCGTCATCATGCCCCCGATCTGGTGATCCATTGCCCATCTTTACCGGGTGCGCTTACAGATGCAAGACTTTTCGTGTTTTACGGATGCAATCCGCAAATGCACGTGCAGATGATCTGTGAGGGTATGTCAGATCCGTGGGACACTGGGTGCGGTCGAGAATCGGGGGCCCTGAGTGAGTGCGCAGTGGAACCTCCTGTCCCAGGGGCAGGGGACTCCAACGGTGCTGCGCATCCTTCTCGGCACTCAGCTGCGCAACCTGCGTACCGCCAAGGGCATCAGCCGCGAGGACGCCGGTTACGCCATCCGCGCGTCCCACGCCAAGATCTCCCGGCTGGAGCTCGGCCAGGTCAGTTTCAAGCAGCGCGACGTGGCGGACCTGCTCACGCTGTACGGCGTGACCGACGAGGCCGAGCGGGCGCCGCTGCTGGAGCTGGCCAAGCAGGCCAACGCCCCGGGCTGGTGGCACAAGTACGCCGACCTGCTGCCCTCCTGGTTCGAGGTCTACATCGGGCTGGAGGGCGCCGCCTCGATCATCCGCACGTACGAGAACCAGTTCGTGCCCGGCCTGCTCCAGGTCCCCGCCTATGCCCGGGCGGTCATCATGCTCGCCCACGACCAGGACGACCAGGAGGGGATCGACCGGCGGGTGAGCCTGCGCACCGCCCGGCAGCGGCGCCTGGACACCGATCCGCGGCTGACGTTGTGGGCGGTGATCGACGAGGCGGTGCTGCGCCGTACCCTCGGTGGGCCGGAGGTGATGCGGGCGCAGGTCGAGCACCTGCTGGAGGTCACCGCGCAGACGAACGTCACCCTGCAGGTGATGCCGTTCGACCGGGGCGGTCACGCGGCGGCCGGCGGGCCGTTCAGCATCCTGCGCTTCCCCGAGCGCGAGCTGCCCGACGTGGTGTACATGGAGCAGCTGACCAGCGCCCTCTATCTCGACAAGCCGCCGGAGACCGAGCACTACGTGAAGGTCATGGACCGGCTCAGCGTCCAGGCGGACTCGCCGTCGGCGACCAGGCGGTTCCTGGAGAGCCTCCGGTGAGGTGTGATCCTCGCCATACCCGTCATTTTGGTCATCCCGTATATAGAAATCAGCACGCTCCCGTATTGTGCGGCATGCACGTGCATCTGAAAGCACGCCAAGGAGTGTCCATGCCCGAGTTCCGCAACGGAACGTCCGCGAGTAACCTGCCTGTCCGATGGCGCAAGAGCCGGCGCAGCAACCCCAGTGGGAACTGCGTGGAGGTGGCGGCCCTGCCGACCGGTGAGATCGCCATGCGCAACTCCCGTTTCCCCGATGATCCCGCGCTGATCTACACACAGGCGGAAATCGCCGCCTTCGTGCTCGGTGCGAAGGATGGGGAGTTCGACGATCTTATCGCCTGATATTAGGCGAGTCATGACATAACGCTTTCGGTCACTTACTTACAGTGACTTTATGGACGCGCTGGATCTGGCACGGTGGCAGTTCGGTGTCACCACGGTGTACCACTTCCTGTTCGTGCCGATCACCATAGGCATGTCACTGCTGGTGGCGATCTTGCACACCGCGTGGGTACGCACCGGCAAGGGCTCGTACCTGCGGGCCACCAAGTTCTTCGGGAAGCTCTTCCTGATCAACTTCGCCATGGGCGTGGTGACCGGGATCGTGCAGGAGTTCCAGTTCGGCATGAACTGGAGCTCCTACTCCCGCTTCGTCGGTGACATCTTCGGCGCGCCGCTGGCCATCGAGGCGCTGCTGGCGTTCTTCCTGGAGTCCACCTTCCTCGGACTGTGGATCTTCGGCTGGGACCGGCTGCCCAAGAAGCTCCACCTGGCCTGCATCTGGCTGGTCGCGATCGGGACCGTGATGTCGGCCTACTTCATCCTGGCCGCCAACTCGTTCATGCAGTGGCCGGTCGGCTACAAGCCGGCCGGCGGCCGCGCGGAGCTGACCGACTTCGGCGCGGTCCTCACCAACAAGGTCGTGCTGGCCACGTTCCCGCACACGATTTTCGCCGCCTGGCTGTCGGGCGGCGTGGTCCTGCTGGCCGTCTCCGCCTGGCACCTGGCCAGGAAGCGTGACGTGGACGTCTTCCGCCCCACGCTCAAGCTCGGCCTGTGGACCACCCTGATCGCGTTCGTGCTGGTCTTCTTCTCCGGCGACACGCTCGGCAAGATCATGACCCAGACGCAGCCGATGAAGATGGCCGCCGCCGAGGCACTCTACGAGACCGCCCAGCCCGCCCCCTTCTCGCTGTTCACGATCGGCACGCTCGACGGCAAGACGCCCCTGTACCAGCTCGAGATCCCCGGCGCGCTGTCGTACCTGGCCACCGGCTCCTTCGACGGCGAGGTCAAGGGCATCAACGACCTTCAGGCCCAGTACGAGCGGGAGTTCGGCCCCGGCGACTACCGCCCCTACATCCCGATCACCTACTGGGGCTTCCGCCTGATGATCGGCTGCGGCGGCCTGGCCGCCCTCATCGCGCTCGTCCTGCTCTGGCTGACGAGAAAGGGCCGCCTGCCGGAGCCGCGCTGGCTGTGGCGGGTGGCCGCCTGGTCGGTGGTGCTGCCGGTCCTGGCGCACAGCTTCGGCTGGATCTTCACCGAAATGGGCCGCCAGCCGTGGCTCGTCTTCACCCGGATGAAGACCGCGGCGGGGGTCTCGCCCGCGGTCGGCGCGGGGACCGTCCTCACCTCGCTGATCGTCTTCACGCTCCTGTACGGCGCGCTGGCCGTGGTCGAGCTGAGCCTCATGATCAAGTACGGCAGGCAGCCCCCGCCACCTCTGAAGGACGAACCGGACGACGACGGCAAACTGGCCTTCGCCTACTGAGGAGTGCCCCATGACGCTGAACGACGTCTGGTTCGCGGCCATCGCCGTGCTGTGGGTCGGCTACTTCGTCCTGGAGGGCTTCGACTTCGGCGTCGGCATGCTGCTGCCCGTCCTGGCCAAGGACGGGACCGAACGGCGCGTGATGATCAACACGATCGGGCCGGTCTGGGACGGCAACGAGGTGTGGCTGCTGACCGCCGGGGGCGCGACGTTCGCCGCCTTCCCCGAGTGGTACGCGAGCCTGTTCAGCGGCTTCTACCTGCCGCTGCTCATCATCCTGGTGGCGCTCATCCTGCGCGGGGTGGCCTTCGAGTACCGGGCCAAGCGGGACTCGGCGCGCTGGAAGGCGAACTGGGACCGCTGCATCGTGTTCGGCTCGGTCGTGCCGGCGCTGCTGTGGGGCGTGGCGTTCGCCAACATCGTGCGCGGGGTGAAGCTGGACGCCCGGCACGAGTACGCCGGGACGTTCTGGGACCTGCTCAACCCGTATGCGCTGCTCGGCGGGCTGGTGACGCTGACGTTGTTCCTCACCCACGGCGCGATCTTCCTGTCGCTGAAGACGACGGGGGAGATCCGGGGCCGGGCCAGGGCGGTGGCCTCCCGCGTGGGCGTGCTGGCCGCGGCGCTGGCCGTGCTGTTCCTGGGCTGGACGCAGTTCCAGGGCGGGAGCTGGGTGACCGCGGTGCCGGCCGTGGCAGCCGCGCTGGCGTTTCTGGCCGGGCTCGGCGCGATCGCCAGGGGACGCGAGGGCTGGGCGTTCACGCTGTCGGCGGTGGCCATCGGCGTGGCGGTGATCAGCTTGTTCGCGGTGCTCTACCCGGACGTCCTGCCCTCGACGCTCGATCCGGCCAACAGCCTGACGGTGACGAACGCCGCCGCCACGCCGAAGACGCTCGGCATCATGACCTGGGTCGCGGTGATCTTCCTGCCGCTGGTGCTGCTCTACCAGAGCTGGACGTACTGGGTGTTCCGCCGCAGGATCGGCGTCCGTGACATTCCTGCTTGATCAGGCAGTTGTCCCGACCGGGTTCGCGGGAGCGCGCAAGGCGGGCGCGCTCCGCTCATCGGAACAACTGCGTGATCACGCGGGAACTTGTGGTGCCGGTGGTGAAGTCAGGCGGCGGAGATGCCGGCGCTGGCCGCGCGGCGCATGCGACGGCGGCGCTCGCTGGCCCGCTCGTCCTCGTTGAGACCGCCCCACGTGCCGTACTTCTCCGGACGGGACAGCGCGTAGTCGAGGCACTCGTTGCGGACGGGGCAGCCGCCGCAGATCGCCTTGGCCTTCCGCTCGCGTACGTCACGCTCGGGCTGCCGCTCCCCATCGGGGCCGAAGAAGAGCACGAGGTCCTCACCCCGGCACGCGGCATCATCCTGCCATCCCCAGCTGGGGCGCGGGCGGGCGAGCTGCCGACGTACCTGAGACATGAGAAAACCACCTTCGTGAGAGGTATTTCAGTAATTGAGCCGCATTGGACGCTTTCGGCGTCACTGTTCCAACGCAAGGGTTGGCCGTGATGTTCCCGTGATCAGGTAAGGGCGGGCGTGGCGTACCGCACAGGCGTGAGCCTGTCCAGCGAGACCAGCCGGTAGGTGGTGATCGTCTCGGCGCAAGCCGTACCACACGGTGTTTGGAACACCGATGGCTCAACCACAACCTGGAACCGGACGTCTCCGACGCGCACAATGGCTTCGGTGACGTCGCCGTCCGACCTGGCGGATTCCACGGCCACTCCGCCTAGGCGGCACTCTCCCGTATGGGCTCGGGCGAAGTGCTCCACGGCTTGCAGTGGCTCAGGGATGCCTGCGCGTCCCCGGAAACGGTCGAGAATCACCTCGCCGGACCGGTACGCGTTCGCTGCTGCGAGCGCAGCAGCCTGAGACATGCTGCCGTAGAAAATTCCGTGTGGCAAGCACACGAGGTTGGCGGCGTAGCGATCGCCGCCAACGTGTGACGTTTCCCACACTCTGTCCGGCAAAAAATCTGCCAGGCCGCGAGCGAGGGGTAGTCCAATGCGGGCGCAGCACGCATTGCGCTTGGCGTGCGTGCAGACCAGAAATACCGGCTCGTCTTCAAGTATGCAGGACTCCGGGACCACTCCGGCCACCAGAGCGTCGAGGTCAAGATCGTCGGGACCTGCGACGACTCCCCTGGCCAGCCAGGGTTTGTCGCCGATCGCGTACCCGAGTAGCACACGGATCCCCTGGTCCTGCGGCCGGGTCCGCCTTCCGGGGCGGCGGATCAGCTGGGGCCGGATCCCTCTGTCAAGGGCCCGGCGGACAAGTTCCGAGATTTTTTCCGGAAGGGTGCCGTCGTCGATGTGCGAGGGCCATGGGCCGGAGTGCTCGATGAGCAGCCAGAGTCGCGCGCCCACGGTCGCGCTGGCGAAGGTGGGCACGCCGCCGGTGTGGCACCCCGCTGGATGATCACAACCCCTGGCCACGTTTCGTCCTCCCCGACAGCGATTTAGGTAAGACTAACCTAACGCGGTTGCGGGAGTGATCGCGGGGGCAGACACGCCGAAGAAAAGGATCTCCATACCCAGAAATCTGAGGCGTCAACCCCTCAGCACGTCACGGGCCATCGGCAGCGCCGCCTCGCGATCCGCGGCCACCAGCCCGATGCGCGTGCGGCGGTCCAGGAGGTCGCTCTCGTCGAGCGCCCCCTCGTGCTCCACCGCGAAGCGCAGCTCGCCCTTGGTGACGCCCGGACCGGCCGGCTCCGGCTCGGCCTTCGCATAGGCGTGTACGGCCCGGCCGGCGAGCGGCAGGGCCGCGGTCAGGCACGGCCCGGCGGCCAGCCCCGCCAGCCGTACCGCGTGATCGACGGCGTCCTGCGCCATGCGGCGGTAGGTCGTGAGCTTGCCCCCGACCACCGTGATGAACCCGCCCGAGTCGAGCACGGCGTGCCGGCGCGACAGGTCGGCGGTCCGTCCTTCCGCGGCCAGCAGCGGCCTGAGGCCCGCGTAGGCGCCCGCGACCGCGTCACGGGTCACCGGAACGTCCAGAACCGAGTTCAGCACCGCCAGCAACGTCCTGATGTCCGCCTCCGGAGCCTCGGGCACGTCCGGGATCGGGCCGTCCACCGGCTCGTCGGTGAGGCCGACGTAGACGCGGCCGTCGTGCTGGGGGAGGACCAGGGCGAACCTGTTGCTCTCCCCGGGAATCGGGACGTGCAGCCCGGCCCGGAGCCCGGGAAGCTCCTCGGCGCGGAAGACCAGGTGGGTGCCGCGCGAGGGGCGCAGCGTGACCTCGGGGTTCAGGTGCCCCGCCCAGACGCCGGCCGCGTTGATCACCACGCGGGCCCGGATCGAGAACTCCTGGCCGCTCAGCTCGTCGCGGACCCGCGCGCCGGTCGCCGACAGCTCCAGGGCCCGGCACCGGGTCAGGATCCGCGCGCCGTGGGCCGCCGCCGTACGGGCTATGGCCACCACGAGACGGGCGTCGTCCTCCAGCCGCCCGTCCCACGACAGCAGCGCGCCCCGCAGGCCGGCCCCGCGCAGCACCGGCGCGGCCTCGAGCGTCCGGGCGGCCGTCAGCCGCGACGGGCCGGGCAGCAGGCGGCGCGGCGTCCGCGCGGCGGCCCGCAGCCCGTCGCCCAGCCGGTAGCCGGTCATGACCAGCGCCGCCTGCCGCCGGGAGACCGCCGGGGTCAGCGGCAGCAGGTACGGATGCGCCCTGACCAGGTGCGGCGCGGTCCTGGTGAGCAGGATGCCGCGCTCGACGGCGCTCTCGCGGGCCACGCCGACCTGCCCCTTGGCCAGGTAGCGCAGGCCGCCGTGGATCATCTTCGAGCTCCACCGCGAGGTGCCGAACGCCAGGTCGTGGGCGTCGATCGCGGCCACGGACAGGCCGCGCGAGGCGGCGTCCAGCGCGGTGCCAGCACCGGTCGCGCCCAGGCCGACGACCAGGACGTCCACGGTCTCCTCCGCGCTCCTGACCAGCTCGGCGGCCCGGCGGGCGGCGTTCAGCGACGAACCGGACAGGGGACCAGGCGTCGGCCCAGACATCGGACCAGGCGTCGGACCAGGCGTCGGACCAGGCGTCGAACTAGGCAAGGTAGCCCTCCAGAAGGGTCGTGAGCTCGGCGTCGAGCGCGGCGTCGTCGAGCATCGTGGGGCCGGACAGCAGGAACGACTGCGCCACCAGCAGGATCACGCGCGCCTTGGCCCGGTCGCCGACGGCAGGTTCGAGCACGGCCAGGATCGCCTCGTGGGTGGCGCCGGTGCGCTGGAGCAGGTAGGGCAGGAGCAGCTCGGGATCCGCGCCCACGATCTTGCGCAGCAGCGGATGCCCGCGCAGCGCCCGCACCCCCGCCACCACCGCCGCGACCGGATCGCGCACGTCGAGCCCCTCGACCACCCGCACCCACTCGCGCGTCATCAGGTCGCCCACGAGGCTGCGCACGTCCGGCCAGCGCCGGTAGATCGTCATCCGCGACACCCCGGCCCGCCGGGCCACGTCGGTCAGCGTCGTGCGCCGGACCCCGTAGTCCAGCACGCAGTCACGGGCGGCGTCCAGGACCACGTCATTGTGACGAATCGACGTCATGTGTCACAGTGTAGAGCGTGAGTGAACCCATGCTCTGGTCCGGATGGGGCGACCCCGCCAAGGCGCGCGAGCTCCCGGAGACGGTCCGCAAGCTCCTGCACGACCTGCTCGGCGTGCGCGCCCCCGGCGTCCCCGCCGCCACGCTGGAGTCGGTACGGCTGGCGCCGCCACGCCTGCCCGCCGCCGTGCTGGCCGCGCTCGGCGACGTGACCGGGGCCGGTCACGTCTCCACCGCGCACGAGGACCGGGTCCGGCACGCGGGCGGCAAGTCCACCCCCGACCTGCTGCGCATGCGCGCGGGCGACGGCGCCGGGGCACCCGACGCCGTGGTGTCACCCGGCGACCACGACGAGGTGGCCGAGGTACTGCGGGTGTGCGCCGAGGCCCGGGTGGCCGTGGTCCCGTTCGGCGGCGGCACCTCGGTCGTCGGCGCCCTCACCCCCGCTCTCACGCCCGGAGGCGCCCCCTCGGCTGAAGGCGCGCCCGCGCCTGAAGGCGCCCCCTCGGCCGGAGGCGTCCGCGACACCCGGTTCGCCGGGGTGGTCGCGCTTGACCTGGGGCGCCTCAACCGGCTCCTGGGCGTGGACGCCGAATCGATGATCGCCACCTTCGAGCCGGGCGTGCGCGCGCCCGAGGCCGAGCGGATGCTGGGCGAGCAGGGCCTCACCCTGGGGCACTTCCCGCAGTCCTTCGAGTACGCCACGCTCGGCGGGTTCGCCGCCGCGCGCTCCAGCGGGCAGGCGTCGGCCGGCTACGGCCGCTTCGACGACATGGTCGTCGGCCTGACCCTGGCCACCCCCACCGGGACGCTGGAGCTCGGCCGGGCGCCCAAGTCCGCAGCCGGGCCCGATCTGCGGCAGCTCGTCCTCGGCTCCGAGGGCGCCTTCGGCGTCATCACCGCGCTGCGGCTGCGCGTGCGCAGGGCGCCTGCCGTCAAGGTGTACGAGGGCTGGCGCTTCGCCTCGTTCGCCGAGGGCGGCGCGGCCCTCCGGGCGCTGGCCCAGCACGGCCCGCTGCCCACCGTGCTGCGGCTGTCCGACGAGACCGAGACCATGATCGGCCTGGCCAAGCCCGAGGCGATCGGCGGCGGTGACAGCGGCTGCCTGGTGATCGCCGGATACGAGGGCACCGACGAGGGGCCGGGTGCCGAGGTGACCGGCGTGTCCGCGCGCCGGAGGGCGGCGGGGCGGGTGCTGGCCGGGCTGGGCGGGACACCGCTCGGTGAGGAACCGGGCGAAGCATGGGCTCACGGGCGGTTCTCCGCGCCGTACCTGCGCGACTCGCTGCTGGCCGAGGGCGCTACCGTCGAAACCCTGGAGACCGCCGGCTTCTGGGCCGGCCTGCCCAGGCTCTACGACGCGGTACGGCTGGCGCTGCTGGGCGCCCTCGGCTCGCCGCTGGTCATGTGCCACATCTCGCACGTCTACGAGAGCGGCGCCTCGTTGTACTTCACCGTCGTCACCGCCCAGAAGGGCGACCCGATCGAGCAGTGGGAGCGCGCCAAGGAGGCGGTCAGCGAAGCGATCGTGGCGGCGGGCGGCACCATCTCGCACCACCACGGCGTCGGCCGCGACCACCGCGACGCCTACGCCCGCGAGATCGGCCCCCTCGGGACGGAGATCCTGCGGGCGGTCAAGGAACGCCTGGACCCGGCCGGGATCATGAATCCCGGCGCCCTGGTCACTCCCTGACCTTGTCGGCTTCCGCGATGGCGTCGGCGGCCTCGCCGTACCGATGCAGGGCGTTGAGGATCTCGGCCAGGCAGACCAGCGAGACCACGAGCGGCGCGCCGCCCGTGCCGCGGGCCAGGGCCACCGACTCCTCCGCCAGCGGGAGCGCCTGGGCGGGGCGGCGGCGTAGCAGCAGCAAGGTCGCCGCCGTCCGTAAGGACTTGGCCAGCAGGCAGGAGTGGGCGATCGGGTCGCGGGCGGCCAGAATCCTGCTCATGGCCACCGCCTGCAGGGCGCGTTTCAGCCTTGCCCTGCCCCACCTCGACCGGGTCTGAGCATAGGCGAGAAGTCCCTCGACGGCCTCAGCCCCCACCGTGCCGCGTTGGATTGGATCGTCGAAACCGTTACGGGCCATCCCAGCCCCCCTTGTACGGCTGACCGTTGAGCGTACACCACCCGTGTTCTCAGCGGTACGGAGAGTTCGGGGTGCGATTCCGCAAGATCGCGGCAAAGATAAGGTCATGGTCGAAGCGGCGGCGGAACGAGGAAAGCAGCAGTCATCCCGCGTATCGGAGGAAGGCGCCGGGTGGCGATGCCGGCAGGTCGGCACGTACAAGGATTTACGGCCGGACAACGACACGTTTTCCTGGCTGCATCCGCGGACGTTGTGGCGCTCGCGCAACGAGATTCTCGCCGGGCTCTTCGGCGATCCGTCCGGGAAGGTGCGCGAGCGGTGGGTGGACGCCCAGCACGCCCGCGGGGTCGATCCCGAGCACCGGATCAGCCCTGGTCTGGGGGAGTCCTTCTCCTTCCTGCTGCTGGGGGATCCGGGCGAGGGCGACGCCTCGCAGTACGCGGTGGTGCCCGGAATGCTGAAGATCGGGCAGGACACGGCGTTCGCCGTCATCGCCAGCGACGTCATCTATCCGACCGGTGCGGGCGACGAATACGGGCACAAGTTCTTCCGCCCTTATCAGCGCTATCAGGCGCCGATCTACGCCATTCCCGGAAACCACGACTGGTACGACGGGCTCGGCGGGTTCATGCGGGTCTTCTGCGACGCGCCCCCGTTGCGGCCCGCTCCCGACCGGGGGCTGCGCGGGCTGTTGTGGCGCAAACCCGATCCGATCGACGAGCGGAAGCTGACCGAGGCCAGGAAAATGCGCGGCGCCCCGGCGCAGCAGGCCGTGCAGCCCGCGCCCTATTGGGTGATCGAGAGCGACAGCCTGCTCATCGTCGGCATCGACACCGGGATCAAGGGCGTGATCGACAAACGGCAGACGGAATGGCTGCGCCGTACCTCGCTCGACCCGCGCCCGAAGATCCTCGTGACCGGCAAGCCGATCTACACGCGCAACGACTACAAGCCCTCGCAACTGGAGGGCGGCGGCACCGTCGACGACATCGTGCGTGACCCCGCCCACCGCTACGTCGCCGCGATCGGCGGGGACGTGCACAACTACCAGCGCTATCCCGTGCGCGTGGGCGACCGGGTGATCCAGTACATCGTCGCCGGCGGCGCCGGGGCCTTCATGCACGCCACCCACACCATCCGGCGGGTGGACGTGGCCGGGGTGCACGAGGACGAGTTCAAGTGCTACCCGCTGCGCGGCGACTCGCTGTCGTTCTACAGCCAGCTTTACGCGCGGCGGCTGCGGATGAAGTGGCTCTACCTGACGCCCGCGCAGGCGGCGCGGGTCACCGCCGAGCACATCCGCAACACGCCGGTGCGGCCGATCGACACGGACGTGGTGATCACCCGGCGGATGCGCTGGGCGGCGCGGCTGCTGGGGGCCTGGCAGTGGCCGTTCCGGCTGCCGGTGGACAGGGTCTTCCACCGCTATCTGTCGGAACTGTCGGACTGGGACGAACCGCCGTTCTTCAAGCAGTTCCTCCACCTGGAGGTCACGCCGGGAGAGCTCAAGATCCGCTGCTTCGCCGCCACCGGCTGCCTGCCCGCCGAGCAGGACCCGCCGCTGGAGGACGAGGTGGTCCTCGAATTGTCGTAGTGACCTGGCACTCTGGGAGGCGTGTACGCGCTGATGGCGGGGCAGGAGGTCCATCTCCTGGCCGAAGGGGGCACCCTCGCCCCCGCACGCCTCGACGAGGCCGAACGCGAGCGGCCGCGCTGGGTCTGGGCCGACACGCGCGAGTCCTACCCGCCGCTGGTGGCCGCCGGGCGCCGCGTGGCGCGCTGTCACGACATCACGCTGACCGAGAGCCTCCTGCTCGCCCACGACGGCCGGTACGGCGAAGCCCGCTCGGCCGAGGCCGCCCACGCCAGGCTCCACGGCCTGCCGGTCCCCGACGACGCCGACGGCCCGGCCGCCCGGCAGGACACGCTGTTCGAGCCGGAGCGCCCCAGGCTGGGCCCGGCCGAGCTGGCCGAGGTCCTGCACGACCAGCTGCGCCGCATCGAGGCGCTGCCCGAGCCGGGCCGCTTCCGGCTGCTGGTCGCCGCCGAGTCCGCGGGTGCGCTGGTGGCCGCCGAGATGGCCTGCGACGGCATGCCGTGGCGGCGTGACGTCCACGACGCCCTGCTGACCGACCTGCTCGGCCCGCGCCCGGTGCACGGCATGCGCCCGGCCAAGCTGCAGGCGCTGGCCGACGAGGTGACGGCGGCCTTCGGGCATCCGGTCAACCCCGACTCGGTGCAGCAGCTGGTCAAGGCGTTCAAGGGGGCCGGGCTGGCGATCAGGTCGACCCGGTCTGAGGAGATCAAGCGGCTTGACCATCCGGCCGTCCGGCCGCTGCTCGCCTACAAAGAACTGGCCAGGGTCTACTCCTTCCACGGGTGGACCTGGGCTGACCAGTGGGTGCGCGAGGGCCGCTTCCGCCCCGAGTACGTCGTGGGCGGCGTCGTCTCCGGCCGCTGGGCCACCAGCGGCGGCGGGGCGCTGCAGATCCCCAAGGTGATGCGCAAGGTCGTGGTGGCCGACGACGGCTGGACCCTCATCGTGGCCGACGCCGCCCAGCTCGAACCACGGGTGCTGGCCGCGATGGCCGGCGACGTCGGCCTGGCCGCGGCGGCCGGGGAGATCGACCTGTACTCCGCGCTGGCCACGTCGTTCGGCGGGCAGCGCGAGCAGGCGAAGCTGGCCATGCTCTCGGCCATGTACGGCGGCACCAGCGGCGACGCGCCCAAGCTGCTGGCCGTGATGCGGCAGCGCTTCCCCGACGCCTACCGCTTCGTGGAGGACGCCGCCAAGGCGGGGGAGGACGGCAAGATCGTCCGCTCGTGGCTGGGCCGTACCTCTCCGCCGCCCTCGCCGCGCTGGCGCGAGCTGGTCGCGGGCCCCGACGGCCACCGCGCCGCCCGCGACCGGGGCCGCTTCACCCGCAACTTCGTCGTGCAGGCGACCGCGGCCGAGTGGGCGCTGGCGCTGCTGGCGGTGTTGCGCGGGCGGCTGCCGGAGCCGGCCCGGCTGGTGTTCTTCCAGCACGACGAGGTGATGGTGCACTGCCCGCTCGACCTGGCCGAGCCGGTGACGGCCGCGGTCACCGCCGCGGCGGCCGAGGCGAGCAGGCTGCTGTTCGGGCGGACGCCGGTGCGCTTCCCGATGGAGGCGGTCGCGGTCAGCTGCTACGCGGACGCGAAGTAGGCCGGGCGGCGCTTGGGAGGTCTGGTGGTACGGCGGCGCCGGGGAGGGGTGCGTTCTGGGACGGAGGTCAGGGGGTGCGGCGGGTGGTGGCGAAGAGCCAGATGCCGGCTGCCGTGACCATCACGCCCACGACCAGGCCGAGCACGCCGTAGGAGAGCCCGCCGACGATGGCCCCGGCCACGACGGTGCCGGTGGCGCCGCAGAGGTTCATGACCAGGTCCGAGGCGCCCTGCACCGCCGGGCGGCGCTCGATCGGGACCGACTCGCTGACCAGCGCCGATCCGGCCACCAGGCCGCACGACCAGCCGAGGCCGAGCAGGATGAGCGCGATGGTGATCTGCCAGAGGCTGTGCTCGGCCGTGCCCGCGAGGACGGCGGAGGCCAGCAGCAGCGCCATGCCCAGGATGAGGACCGGCACCCGTCCCGCCTTGTCGGCCAGCCAGCCGACGGCGGGCGAGAGCACGTACATGCCGGCGATGTGCAGGCTGATCACCAGGCCGATGACGTCGAGGCTGGAGCCGTCGTGGTGGAGTTTGACGGGGGTCATCGACATGACCGAGACCATCGCGGTGTGGCTGATCGCGATCATCACGAGCGCGCGCCGGGCCATGGGGATGGCGCGCAGGGTGTGCCAGGCGCCGCGCAGGCTCGTGTCCCGGGCGGACTTGGCGCCTGAGCCCGGGACGTCCCGGGCGGGCGCGGCCGGAGGGTTTCCCGAGGGGCCGGTCAGGGGGTTCTCCGCGGGCGCGGCCAGGGTGCGGGCCAGCTTCAGGGGGTCGGGGCGGAGGCCGGCCACGACGACCAGGAGTGCGAGGCCGAAGGCGAGGGCGGAGAAGGCGAAGGGGCCGGCGTTCTCGACCAGTCCGGCGGAGACGCCGAGGTGGTCGGCGGGCTTGGCGAGGTTGGGGCCGGCCACCGAGCCGACCGTCGCCATCCAGACCACGAGTGACAGGTGCCGGGCGGCGTGGCCTTTGGGGGACAGGTCGGTGGCCGAGTACCTGGCGGCCAGGTTGCCCGCGCTGCCGCCGCCCACGAGCACGAGCCCGGCCAGCAGCAACGGCCACGACCTGATCGTGATCGCCAGCACCGAGACCGCGCAGCCCGCGGTGGCGGCGATGTAGGCCAGGGCCAGTCCGGAGCGGCGGCCGCCGCGGGCGGCGGCCTTGGCGATGGGCAGGGCGAGCAGGGCCGCGCCGAGGACGGTCGCGGTGCCTGCCAGGCCGCTGATGACCGTGGATCCCGAGAGCTGGTCGACGACCACCGAGCTGAGCGCCAGGCCGACCGCGACGCCGACGCCGCCCACGATCTGGGCGATCGAGAGCACGGCCAGCGTGCGCCGCTGGACGTTCCGGACGTCCCTTTGCTGCGAAATTTCGGGCTTTATCGGGGCATCGGTCACCGGTGAAGTGTCGCATATCACCCCAAACATCAGCAGGCCGGGACCATGTGAACACTGTAGCTCGTTGCGAACGGCGATCCCTGTGCGTACAGTGTGCACTGATCATGTACAACGTGCACATCCCGGAAAGGACCTGTCATGACCCCTGAGCATCCACGTGGCGCCCTGGCGAGCGTGCTGCGTCAGTGGCATCGGCCGCTGGTGGTGGCCGCGGGCCTGCTGGCCGTCCTGCTGGCCGTCTCCGTCGTGGGCCTGGTGGCGGACCGGCGCACGCTGCTCGGCGAGCCGATCTGGCTGAAGCCGCTGAAGTTCACCTTCGCCTTCGCCCTCTACACGCTCACCCTGGCCTGGCTGCTCACGTTGCTGACCAGAGCCAGGCGGTTCGGCTGGTGGATGGGCACCGTGATCGCCGCCTGCGCCCTCCTCGACGTCGGCGTCATCACCCTGGCCGCCGCCCGCGGCACCTTCAGCCACTTCAACATCGGGGGCGACCCGCTCTCCAGCTTCACGGCCCAGGTGCTGGTGTACGGCGTGCCGCCGATCCTCGTCTCCAACCTGGTCATCGCCGTCCTGGTGCTCGTCCAGCGCGTCGGCGGCCGGGCCCTGACCACGGCCCTGCGCTACGGGCTGGTCCTGGCCGTCTTCGGCACCTCCGTGCCGTACTGGCTGGCCTTCGTCGGCGGCATCAGACGGCGTACCGTGCTCGACGCCAACGGCGACGAGGTCACCCTGGGGGCCGGCCACGGCATCGGCGACCCCGACGGCGCCGGCATGCCGATCACCAACTGGAGCGCCACCGGCGGCGACCTGCGCGCGCCGCACTTCATCGGCATGCACGGCATCCACGTGCTCCTTCTGCTCACGGTCGTCCTGGGCTTCCTCGCGGCCCGGCACGCCTGGCTGCGCGACGAGCACGTCCGGAGCCGGCTCGTGGCCGTCGGCGGACTCGCCTACTGCGGGCTGAGCGCCCTGACGGCCTGGCAGGCCGCCCGCGGCCAGTCGTTCATGCACCCCGACGGCCTGACGCTCGCGATCTTCGCCGCCGTCGTGCTGGCCGCCGCGGCCGCGGCCGGCGCCGTGGTCACCGCAGCCCGCCGGACGCCCGTCCCCCTCGGCCGGTGAAAGGATCGGGCGGGCCCGCCACCTCGTCCTGACGGCTCACATCGCGACGACCGGATCGCCCACGGACACGCGCCCGGTCGTGTCGGGGATGAGCAGCATGCCGAACCACGTCTTGCCGTCCCACTTGCGGTGCCTGGCCAGGGTGCGGATGGGTTCCTTGCCCTTGGCGTGAGTGGAGTGGTCGATGGTGGTCAGGACGCAGCGGGGGCAGCCCATGGACACGCGGAAGCCGAGGGCGCCGATGCGCACGCGCTTCCACTCGTCCTCGGCGAACGGCTCGGCGACGCCGTCCACGACCACGTTCGGGCGGAAGCGGCCCATGGGCAGCGGGCTGGGCGGGTCCTCGCCGCGTTCGACGGCGCCCTCGGCGATCCAGTCGTTCAGCCGGGCCAGGGAGGAGGTCGAGGTGAGGAGCAGGGGGTAGCCGTCGGCCAGGGAGACGCGGTCCTCCGGGCGGCCGTGGTCCGGGTCGACCGGGCGGCGGGTGGGGTCGTCCAGCCATTTCAGGCGGACGGGGTGCTCGAGCAGGGCCGACAGCCACGTGGCCGCCTCGTCGCCGCAGTCGCGCAGGTCGACGTCGGTGCGCCAGACGGAGACCGTGGTCAGGGCGGTGGCCGGCCGTACGAGCAGGGGGGCGGCGTGCGGGCCGGTGAGCGTCAGGGTGCCGCCGGCGAGCTCGGCGCGGCAGGACAGCAGCTTGGGGAACTCGCGGGCGGTGAGCATCGTGCCGTTCGCGTCGACCACCAGGTAGCGGCGGTCACCGGCCAGGCCCCACGGCTCCACCTGCGCGGAGTCGAGGTCGTGGCCCCGGGTGGACTTGATGGGATAGATGTGAAGCGCGTGCACCCTCATGGGTGCGGATCCTACGCGCCCAGCAGGGCGAGGGCGGCGGCGCGGGCGGCCTCCGCGGGACGGCGGCCGGCCAGGTGGGTGGCGGTCACCGTGGCGCCGCTGATCAGGACGAGCAACTGGGTGGCCAGCGTGCCGGGGTCGGCGGCGCCGGCGTCGGCGGCGATCTCGCGCAGCAGGGCCCGGCGGCTCTCCAGGTGCCGGACCGCGATGGCCCGGGTGGGGGCGTCGTGGTGCTGGGCGGCGGCGTTGAGGATGGCGCAGCCGCGGAACTCGGGGGAGTCGTGCCACTCGATCAGGGCGTCGAAGACGGCTTCCAGCTTGGCGGAGGGGGTGGTGGCCGAGTCGGCCGCGCGCCGGAGCCAGCCGGTGATCCGGGCGCTGCGCTCCTCCAGGACCGCGCGGATCAGGCCCTCCTTCGAGCCGAAATGGCGGTAGAGGGTCTCCTTGGAGGTGCCGGTGGCGGCGCACAACTCGGCCACGCCGACCCCGTCGAGCCCGCGCTCGTAGAGCAGGCCGGTCGCGGTCGCGAGGATGGCGGCCCGGGTACGGGCCGGATCGAGCGTGCTTCCCCTGGCTACTGGCACGAACGTGATGCTACCCGCTAAGGTTCGCATCGTAACGACCGGTTCTATCTTGGTGGAGGAACCATGCGGGCCGAAACCCCGGCGGTGACCATCGACAGCCAGGGGGTGCCCCTGCTCGGGGTGCTGCATCTGCCTGCGGGAGAGGGGCCGCATCCGGTCGTCGTTCTCCTGCACGGCTTCCCGGGCAACGAGCGCAACTTCGACCTCGCCCAGACGCTGCGGAGCGCCGGGTATGCGGCGCTGGTCTTCCACTACCGCGGTTCGTGGGGTGTCGGGGGCGACTGGTCCTGGGGGAACGCGCTGGCCGACGGGTCGGCCGTGCTGCGGGCCGTACGCGGGGAGTTCGGGGCCCGGCACCGGCTGGACCCGCGCAGGGTCGCGCTGGCCGGGCACAGCATGGGCGGGTTCGTGGCGTTGATGACGGCGGCGGCCGAGCCCTCGGTGGCGGCGGTGGCGTCGGTGTCCGGGTACGACTTCGGGGCGGTGGCCGCCGCGCTCGACGAGGCCGGGCGGGCGGAGCTGGCCGGGATCTTCCAGGAGGAGCTGCTGCCGTTGCGGGGCACGAGCGGTCCCGCCCTGGTCGCCGAGATGGTCGCGGCCGGGGCCGCCTGGCGGCTGGACGCCCTCGCCGCGCGGCTGGCCGGGCGGCCGGTGCTGCTCGTCGGATCCGGTCAGGATCCGGTGAGCCCGGCCGCCGTGCACCACCGGCCGCTCGTCACCGCCTACGCCGGCGCCCGGCTGGAACACCACGAGTGGGCCACCGACCACGCGCTCTCCGACCGGCGGACCGACCTGGCCGCGACCCTGCGCGGCTTCCTCGACCGGAGCCTGTGACGGCTAGCCCGCCTTGCGGAACGACTCCAGGAACACCCGGCGCAGCTCGGCCTGGTCGTCCCACTTGAGCTCGGGCATCTCGAAGGTGATCTTGAACGCGGTGGTGTCGTCCATGGTGACGATCCTGGTCAGCGCGTGCATCGGGACGCCGTTGGCCAGCGTGTAGGTGTACTCCCAGTCGGCCGACTTCCAGCCGCGCCAGTCCAGGGCCTGCAGCTGCACCTGGATGTAGCCTTCGACGCCGCCGTTGGACTCCTCCTTCGACAGCTCCGCCACGCCGCCGTCGGCCTGCGGGGCCGTCTGCTGGACGGTGATCTTCATGCCGGAGTCCTTGGGGCCGGTGAAGGTCGCGAGGCCGCTGGCCGGGGCGGCCTTCCACGCCTCCGGCAGCGCGGCGGTGAACCCGGCCGCGGTGTGCTCCTCGAACCCGCCCGGCACCGTGGCCACCGACGGCTCCGGCGCCGCCTGCGCCGACTGCGAGGCGCCCGCGACCTGCTCGGTGGCGGGTGCGCCGCCCGAGGTCAGCAGCCAGATCGCGACCGCGGCGGCGCCCACGCCGGCCAGCGCCACCACGATCGGCCGCGCGGAGGGACGGCGGCCGCGCGCCCCGCCGTCGGCCGGCCGTCTGCGGCTCCTGGTGGTGCGCTCCGCCGGTCTCTCGGTACGGCTCGCGCCCAGGTCCCGCGACAGGCCCCTGGACTGCTCCCGAAGGTCGTCGGCCGAGGCCAGCGGCCAGGGGGCGCTGCGGACGTCGCTGGTCAGGGGGAGAATCGGCTGCGGCCCCGACGCGCCGCCGAACGTCGGCCGCGCGGCCCCCGGCTCCACCCCCGCCGGGCTCCCGAAGTTGTGGCCACCCGAAGGGCTCCGGACCTCGTGGGCCCCCGAGGGACTCCCGAGGGTGTGCCCTCCCGGACGGCTCCGCAGGTCATGCGCTCCCGAAGGGCTGCGCAGGTCGTCGTACGCGCCGGAGGGACTGCGCAGGTCGTGCGCGCCCGAGGGACCGCTCAGATCGTGCGCGCCCGGCGGGTTGCGCAGGTCGTGCCCTCCTGAAGGGCCGCGCAGATCGTGCGGCCCCGACGGGCTCCTCACGTCGTGCGCGCCCGGGGGGCCGGGCCGGCCGGGGAGCGGGCCGGAGTGGCTGGTGAAGGCGTCGAAGTCGCCCGGCGGCCGGGCGATCCGGTCGGTGTTGTGGCTGCCCGACGGGCTGCTCATCCCGTCGTAGGGCAGCACGTACCCGCCGGACGGGCTGTTCAGCGGGTCGTACGGCACGCGTACCGGCCCTGAAGGCGTCTCCACGATGCGCGACGGCATCGGCCCGGACGGCGGCTCCAGCGGAGGGAGAAGCCCGGCGGGCGTCGGATCGGACTGGGTGGGCAGCCCGGGCGCCTCGGGCCCGCGCGGCGGCCGGGAGCCGTGGGCGCGCAGGATCTGCTCCAGCTGCCCGGCGACCTGCGCGGCGGACATCCGGTCGGCCGGGTTCTTGCGCAGCAGGCCCTCGATGACCGGCAGCAGCGCCCCGGCCCGCTGGGGCCTGATGGGCTCGTGGGTGACCACCGCGCCGAGCACGGCGATGGCGTCCGGTCCCTCGTACGGCGGGCGGCCCTCGACGGCCGCGTACAGGGTGGCGCCGAACGACCACAGGTCGGCGGCCTGGGTGATCTGCTGCCCCGACAGCCGCTCGGGCGGGACGTAGGCCGGCGAGCCCATGAGCAGCCCGGTCTGGGTGATGGTGACGTCGCCTTCGATGGCGGCGATGCCGAAGTCGGTCAGCACGACCCGGTCGGCGGTCAGCAGGACGTTGCCCGGTTTGATGTCGCGGTGCAGGATGCCGGCGGCGTGGGCGTGCCGGAGCGCGTCGAGGACCCGGATGCCGATCTCGGCGGCCTGGATGACGGGCAGCGGGCCGCTCTGCCGTACCGCCTGCTCGAGGGACCAGGCGCGGACCAGCTCCATGACGATCCAGGGGCGGCCGTCCTCTTCGACGACGTCGTGGACGGTGACGATGCCGGGGTGGGTGAGGCGGGCGGCCGAGCGGGCCTCGCGCAGCATGCGGCGGTGGGCGACCTGTTTGCCGGCGTGGTCGAGGCCGTAGGGGAGGATGAGCTCCTTGACCGCCACGGCACGGTCGAGCAGCACGTCATGGGCGTGCCACACCATGCCCATGCCGCCGCGCCCGACCGGCGACATCAGGCGGTAGCGCCGGCCGATCAGGCGGCCCTGGCTCTGCGGAACGCTGCCTTCCGCGCCCGGCCCGCTGAGCAAGCGGTCGGCTGACATCTCCCGCCCCCATCTCCAGCCTCATCGGTCACGTGCGTCGCGCGATACTTCTAGATTATGAGGATCGACACGATATAGGCAGTCGATTGACGAACGGAAGTTGAAGCATCATAAATCGTCAAAAAACGTGGCTCGACCTGCGATAATGCGAAACTTTAATCGATCACTTACTCAATTGCAGATCGCTTGGTCAAAGCCTGCAGCGCTTTGGTGAACGCCTCCGCCGGCGGGCTCACCAGCCCCGCGCCGACCTGCCCGGTGCCCGCCACGCGCCCCGCGATCCCGGTGTTGACCACCGGCAGCACGCCCGTCCTCGCGATCAGCGCCACGTCGATCCCCACCGGGGTGCCGCGGAAACCCAATCCCGGGATCTGGAAGGCCGGATGCTCGGCCAGCGTGATCTCGTACATCGAGCGGGTGGCGGCCACCGCGTCGTCCACCTCGCCGCCGACGAAGCGCACGATCGCCGGCGCCGCGGCCATCGCGAAGCCGCCCAGCCCGGCCGTCTCGGTGATCGTCGAGTCGCCGATGTCCGGATTGGCGTCCGCCGGGCCGTACGCGCCGAGATAGAGGCCGTCCGGCACGCCCGCGGGCCCGGTGAACCACCGCGAGCCCAGCCCCGAGACCTGCACGCCGAAGTCGGTGCCGTTGCGCGCCATCGCCACCACCAGCGACGAGCCAGGAATGTCGCGGGCGGCGTCCGTGGCGGCCTTGGCGGCGGCCATGGCCGCGTTGAGGAAGAAGTGGTCGTTGCCGCCGGCGAAGCGCAGCACCTCCGCGGCCCGGCCCGCGGCCGCCTCGACCAGCGCCGGGGCCAGCTCCCGCAGCAGCAGCGAGGTGGCGGCGCGGTTGCGGTTGTGCAGCTCGTCGCCCATCTGCAACGCCTGCGCGATCATCGCACGCAGGTCGATCGGCCCGGTCATGGCCAGCGCCGAGGCCAGCGCCGGGCCGAGCACCTCGCCCATCCAGCGCAGCCGCCGCAGCACCTCGGGGCCGTAGGCTCCGTAGCGCAGCACCTTGCCCAGGCCCTCGTTGAGCGAACAGTAGGCGGTGCCGCCGTGCTCCTCGTCGCGCACCTCGAACATCCACATCGACGGGCTCACCACGCCCGCCATCGGCCCGACCGTCCGGTGGTGGTGGCACGGCTCCAGCGCCACCCGCCCCTCGGCCAGGCCGGCGACCGCCTCCTGCTCGTCGTCGGCCCAGCCCTCCAGCAGCATCGCCCCGATCAGCGCGCCGCGCATCGGCCCCGAGGCCCGCTCCCACGTGATGGGCGGCCCGGCGTGCAGGAACGTCCGCTCCGGCAGGTCCAGGGCCAGCGCCGCCGGCCGTACCCCGATCAGGTGAGGACGGGCGGCGGTCAGGCGGCGCACGGCCAGCTCGTTGGCGGCGGCGCGGCGCGGATCGGCCAGCACGCGCGCCAGCGCGTCCGCGGTGCCCGGCAGCGGCGGCCGCCAGGCGACCGGCGTGCGCGCCACCGCCTGCGCGTCCAGCGCCTCGCCCAGCGGCTCGGCGCCGACCGTGATCACCCGCGGCGGGCCGGACAGAAGGCTCATAGCAGGCTCCTGGCATGCCGGGCGGCTTGGGCGTTGGAGGTGAAGACGGCCGCGCCGGCCTCGCGGAAGGCGGCGGCCTGGCGGTGCAGGTCCTGCGGGTCGCCCTCGGTGCCGACCAGCGCCACCACGACCGTGGCCGGGCAGCGGGCCACGGCGTGCGCGTAGGAGGCGGCCGGATCCGGGTCGGCGCCGTGGCCCAGCACCACGTCCATCAGCACCGCGTCCCCCCGCGGGACGGCGGCCAGCGCCTCCAGCCGCAGTGTCGGATCGATCATGGGATGGGGCCGTCCCCTGGTGTAGGCGTCGTCGCCGTAGTCCGTGAACACACCCGTTCCCGCCACCTCCCGCGCCTCGGCGCACAGCGTGCCGCCCGAGTAGATGCCGTGCAGCACGCCCCCGGTCGCGCTCTTGCCCGACCACGCGGGCCACGACGGCCAGGCGGGAACCGGCCTGCCCAGCTCCTTCAGCACCCGCTCGGCCGCCGCCGTCAGGTCCGTGCCCGCTTCCGCGAACCTCGTCACCCTCGGTACGGCCGGCCGCACCGCCGGCTGTTTGGCGACCAGCACGATCAGCTCCGTGGCCGGATCGTCGTCCAGCATCGCGATGGCCCGCCCGGCCGAGCGTCCGCCGACCTCCGGGGACAGGTCGCGGCCGCCGACGCCCAGGATGTGGCTGACGCCCACCCCGGCCAGGTCCAGCAGGCACGCGATCTGCTGGGCGCCGGTGCCCGAGGCGGCCACGATGCCCACCGGGCCGGGGCGCAGCACGTTCGCGAACCCGAGGCCCACGCCCGCGATCACCGCGGTGCCGCAGTCGGGTCCCATGACCAGCACGCCCTTCTCCGCCGCGCGATCCTTGAGGGCGATCTCCTGCTCCACCGGGACGCCGTCGCTGAACACCATGACCGGCAGGCCCGCCTCGACGGCGTCGGCCGCCTCCGCGAACGCGTGCTCGCCGGGGACGGAGACCAGGACCACGTCGGCCTCGGTACGGCGGGCGGCCGACTGCGTGGTGAGCGGGAGCTGGACCACGGCCGCCGTGCCGCCGCCCTCGTGCGCGGACAGGAGGCGGTCCAGCTCCGCCTCGGCCGGCTCCGGGGCGTCGCCGCGGACCGCCACCAGCAGGTCGGCCGGGTCGGCCGGGGGAATGGCGAAACGCAGGTCGCGGGCCAAATCGAGGTTGAGCGGCGTGGCCATGGCGACCACCGCCACCTCCACGCCCTCCAGGTCGGACAGGGTCTTGCTGATGCGCATGAGGGTGACCGAGTCGCGATAGACACCCTTGCGGACGCTCACCAGGTCCCGGGTCAACGGGCACCACCGCGCAGCAGGGTCTTGCGCCGCCCGTTTCCGCGGCTCGCGGGCGCCGGGGCGGCCAGGGAGCGGACGGCGGCCAGGCCGATCGCGACGCCCTGGGCCAGGTCGGCGCCCGAGGTGTGGCCGAGGCGGTGGAGCCGGGCCAGCGCCGCTTCCAGGAGCTGGCGGCCGGTCAGGGCGCGCAGGACCGCGCTCACCTCGGGGCACGACTCGCCGCGGGCCGCGCAGTGCAGCAACGCCGCCGAGATCGGCGTGGTCCGGGAGCGGGCGTCGTAGGTGACGGTCGCCGCCAGCCAGTCGGCCAGCCACACCGCCCGCTCCACCCCGGCCGCCGTCCCCAGGTGCCGCAGCGTCACCAGCAGCCCGGCCAGGACGTCGTCGCCGCTCGGGGTGAGCCCGGGGCCGAGGCCCACCAGCTGCTCGGCCGCGCTCACGGCGCCGAGCAGCCAGCCCTTCGCGCAGGCGCCGGCCAGCAGGTCCACGGCCGGGTGCCCGGCCAGGCCCGGCTCGGGTCCCGCGTGTCCCGGAGGGCCCGCGGGTCCCGGCGGGAGCGCGGCCAGCCGTACCGGATCGACGCGCCCGAGGGGCGGGGCCGGGTCCCACCAGCGGCGGGCGCGCAGGCGCAGGCGGCCGACCTCGATGACGCCCTCGCCCACCGCCGCCTCGTCACCCATCGTGACGTGTGGCAGGTCGCCGGCGAGCAGCACCGAGTTGGGCAGCCGGGTGGCCGCCCCCGTGATGATCGCGATCACCGACGGCTCCAGGTCGGTGCGCACCTCCAGGTAGATGCCGGCCGGGAAGGCGGCCAGGACGCGGGCGCGGCGGCGAGGCGACTCCAGGACCGGGCGTACGGCGGTGCTGGCCGCTCCGGTCATGTGGGTCCGCGGCCGCCTGGCAGGTGTACTGACCGTCACCGAATCCCCCTTCCGACCATGGACCTGACCGTAGAACGGCCCCACGACACCCCGTACGGAGAAATTTGCCAACAGTGACCCGGAAGGTTGGCTCTTCCTGACAGACCGCTTCTGGGGTCACAATCACCACATGGAGCCCCCCGTCCGCCTCGCCAGCACGGGCACGATCATCCACGGCGTCTCCGTGGGAGAGGTTCTGGGCGTCTCGACGCTCGCCGAGGCCCGCCTGATCGCGGGGGAGAGCGGCCTGGGCCGGATCGTGCAGCGCCTCAACGTGATGGAGGTGCCCGACATCCTGGCCTGGGTCAAGCCGCACGAGCTGCTGCTCACCACCGGCTACCCGCTGCGCAACACCCCGCAGTCCCTCGGCCACCTGGTCGCCGACCTCGACGAGCGCGGCCTGGCCGCCCTCGCCATCAAACTCGGCCGATACGTGGACGAACTGCCGGGGGAGATGGTCGAGCAGGCCGACCGGCTCGGGTTCCCGCTGATCATCCTGCCCAACGACGTCGGCTTCGACGACATCCTCAACCAGGTCCTCACCGACATCCTCAACCGCCAGGCCGCCGTCCTCGCCCGCGCCGAGGAGGCCCACCGGGCGCTGGTCCAGGTCGTCCTGGCCGGTGGCGGGCTCAACGAGGTGACGGCCGAGGTGGGCGCGCTGCTCGACGTGGCCGTGGCCGCCGTGGACGGGGGCGGCCGGGTGCTCGCCTCCGCCGGGCCGCCGGACCACCTGGCCGCGCTGCGCGAGTCGGCCGCGCGTGAGGGCCCGCCGCCCGGCTCACTCGACGGCTCCGGTACGGCCGGCCGTACCTTCGCCGCGGTCCCCGTGGTCGCGGGCGGTCACCACCACGGCCGGATCATCGCCTACAGCCCGGCCGGCGCCATCCGCGACAGCGACATCGGCATCCTCGAGCGCACCGCCACCGTCGCCGCCCTGGTCGTCACCCGGCAGGAGGCGGTCAACGCGGTGGAGAGCAAGTACCGCGCCGACTTCCTGAGGGACGTCCTGACCGGCCGGGCGGGCTCCGCCGAGCGGGTGGGCGCCCGTGCCCGCGCCTTCGGCTGGGACCTCGAGCGCCCGGTCACGGTCCTGGTGGCCGAGCTCGACCCCGACGGCGACGAACGCAGCGCCCAGGACCGCCTGGTCAACGGCTGGACCGCGGCCGTGCGCCGGCACGACCCGCGCGGCGCGGTGGCCGGGTTCTCCCACGAGGTCGTGGCGGTGGTGGACGCCGGCCTGGACGCCGCGAGGGTGGCCAAGGACGCCGCCGCGGCGCTGGCCGACGCGCTCCCGGCCACGTTCTCGACCGGCACCTCCCGGCGCTGCACGGCCCCGGCCACGCTGCCCGAGGCGTACGCCCAGGCGCTGAAGGCGGCGCGGGTGGGCCGCCAGCTCCACGGCCCCGGCGCGGTCGCGCACTTCGACCAGCTGGGGGTGTACCGGCTGCTGTCGCTGGTCAACGACACCGAGGAACTGCACGCGTTCGTCCGCGAGACCCTGGGCCCGCTGGCCGGCGACGACGACGCCGAGAACGGTGACCTGCGCCGCACGCTGCAGGTCCTGCTGGAGACCAACCTGAACGTCGCCGAGACCGCCCGCAGGCTGCACTTCCACTACAACACCCTGCGCTACCGCATCGGCAAGCTGGAACGCATGCTCGGCAACTTCACCGAGGACCACCACCTGCGCCTCAACCTGACGCTGGCCCTGCACGTGCTGCGGATGCGGGGCATCTAAGCTGTGCCGTTGTGGACCTGGACTTCGAGCTGAACTCTGACTTCATCCCGCTGTGCGACCTGCTGAAGTACTGCGGCATCACCGAGACGGGCGGGCTGGCCAAGCACCTGATCGCCGAGGGCATGGTCAAGGTGGACGGCGAGGTCGAGTTGCGCAAGACCTGCAAGATCCGCTCGGGCCAGGTGGTCACGGGCGACGGCTTCTCCATCCACGTGACCTGATGACACCGCGTGTCACTCCTGCCTCTATTGTGCTCTCCGACATCAAATAGGAGACATCTCCGCTGGTAAGAGGCAAGGGCAGGCACGATGGCATTCGGGTGGAAGCTGCACGGCGACGGGAAGCATCTCGCGCCAGGGGAGGTGGTCAAGCCCGGCGAGCGGCTGTCGTGGCCGCGGATGATCGGGTTCGGCGCGCAGCACGTCATCGCGATGTTCGGCGCGACGTTCGTCTTTCCGCTGGTCATGGGGCTGGACGCGAACCTGGCCGTGATGATGTCCGGCGTCGCGACGATCCTGTTCCTGCTGATCGTCCAGGGGAAGGTGCCCAGCTACGTGGGCTCCAGCGCCTCGTTCGTGGGCGCGGTCGTGGCGATCCGGGCCGCCGGCGGCGACAGCGCCACGGTCACGGGGGCGCTGCTGGTGGTCGGCGTCGTGCTGGCGCTGGCGGGGCTGGCCATTCACCGGCTGGGCGTGGGCGTCATCCATCGCGTCTTCCCGCCGATCGTCACCGGCGGCGTGGTCATGCTCATCGGGTTCGGCATGGCCTACGTGGCCGCGGACGTCTACTGGCCGCAGGACCCCTGGGTGGCCCTGCTGACGATGGCCGCCTCCTTCGTGTTCATCGGGATCTTCCGCGGCTTCCTCGGCCGCATCGGCGTGCTGCTGGGCCTGGTGTTCGGCTTCATGCTGTCGTGGGCCTGGGACCTGATCGGCGGGCCGATCACCGCGCCCGGCGGCGACGGCAAGGTCACCGAGCACCTGCGGATCAACCTGGACGCGGTCGCGCGGGCCGACTGGATCGGGCTGCCCGAACTGCACGGGCCGGTCTTCGAGGTGTCGGCGGTGCTCGTCTGCCTCCCGGTGGTGATCGCGCTCATCGCCGAGAACGTCGGCCACGTCAAGGCGGTCGGCGAGATGACCGGCGCGGACGTCGACAGGTACATGGGCCGCGCGGTCATGGCCGACGGCGTCGGCACCGTGGTCGCCACCTCCGTCGGCGGCTCGGCCACCACCACCTACGCCGAGAACATCGGCGTCATGGCCGCCACCCGCGTCTACTCCACCGCCGCCTACTACATCGCCGCGGTCATCGCGATCCTGTTCGGCCTGTGCCCGAAGTTCGGCGCCCTGGTCGCGGCGATCCCGGGCGGCGTGCTGGGCGGGGTGACCACGATCCTCTACGGCATGATCGGCCTGCTCGGCGCCAAGATCTGGATCGAGAACAAGGTCAACCTGGCCGACCCGGCCAACATGGTCCCGGTGGGCGCCGGGATCATCTGCGCCATCGGCCCGGTCGCCTTCCCCATCACCGGCACCTTCTCCCTCGGCGGCATCACGCTGGGCACGATCGTCCTGCTCCTCGGCTACCACGTGCTGCGGGCCGTACGCCGGGCGATGTGACAACCACTACTGGTCACGAGCGCAGCTTTGGCAGATCATGACGGTGTAGGGCAGCGAGATCCGGCCTAATGTGCCCGATCAAGCGAGAAAACCGCCGCGGAGGAGCCTGCGGGGCGGCCACCGAACCGACGGCCCAGTGGAAGAGGGGCTCTCATGGTTTCAGGTTGGACCAAACACGGCGACGGCAAACACCTGGCTCCCGGCGAGGTCGTCCGGCCGGACGAACGCCTGTCCTGGCCCCGGATGGCCGGGTTCGGCGCGCAGCACGTGATCGCGATGTTCGGCGCGACCTTCGTCTTCCCGATCGTGATGGGCCTCGATCCGAACGTGGCCATCATGATGTCCGGGGTCGCCACCATCTTGTTCCTGCTGATCGTCAAGGGGAAGGTGCCCAGCTACCTGGGCACCAGCGCCTCGTTCGTGGGCGGCGTCCTGGCGATCCGGGCGCTCATGGGCGGCGACACCCCGGCGGCCGACGCGATCGTCACCGGCGCGATCCTCGTCGCGGGACTCGTGCTGGCCCTGGCGGGGGTGGCCATCCACGTCCTCGGGGTGCAGGTCATCCACCGCATCTTCCCGCCCGTGGTCACCGGCGCGGTCGTCATGCTCATCGGGTTCGGGCTGGCGTTCGTGGTGGCCCGGGTCTACTGGCCGCAGGACCAGTGGATGGCGCTGATCACCATGCTGATCACCTTCGTCGTGATCGTGGCCTTCAAGGGGTTCATCGGGCGGATCGGCATCCTGGTCGGGCTGGTCGCCGGATTCCTGCTGTCGTGGGGCGCGGACCGGATCTTCGGTAACGTCACCGCGCTGAACGCCGCCACCGGCAAGATCGACACCCACCCGCGCGTCGACTTCTCCAAGGTCGCCGGCGCCGACTGGATCGGGCTGCCGAACTTCCAGGGGCCCGACATCCGATTCGGCGCGGTCCTGCTGGTCCTGCCCGCGGTGATCGCCCTGATCGCGGAGAACATCGGGCACGTCAAGGCCGTCGGCGAGATGACCGGGACCGACGTCGACCCCTACGTGGGCCGCGCCGTCGCCGCCGACGGCCTGGCCACCGCCGTCACCAGCGCGGTCGGCGGATCCCCGACCACCACCTACGCCGAGAACATCGGCGTCATGGCCGCCACCCGCGTCTACTCCACCGCCGCCTACTACATCGCCGGCGTGATCGCGATCCTGTTCGGCCTGTGCCCGAAGTTCGGCGCGCTGGTCGCCGCCACGCCGGGCGGCGTGCTGGGCGGGGTCACGGTCATCCTCTATGGCATGATCGGCCTGCTCGGGGCCAAGATCTGGGTGGAGAACCGGGTGGACTTCGCCGACCCGGTGAACATGGTCCCGATCGGCGCGGGCATCATCCTGGCGATCGGGCCGGTCGAGCAGATCATCAGCGAGGAGTTCCGGGTGCAGGGCATCGCGTTCGGCACGATCGTGGTCGTGGGCGGCTACCACCTGCTGAGATGGATCGCCGGCCACCCGTCCGAGATCAGGGAGACGACTGGGTGAAACCTGCCCCGTTCGAGTACCACGCGCCGCGCGACCTGCGGAGCGCCCTGGACGTCCTGGCCGAGGCGGGGCCGGACGGCAAGGTGCTCGCCGGCGGCCAGAGCCTGATCCCCATGCTCAACATGCGCCTGGCCGCCCCGGCGCACCTCGTCGACATCGGCAGGCTGACCGAGCTGGCCACGGTCGAGACCTCGCCGTTCGGGGTGCGGGTGGGCGCTCTCGCCCGGCACGCGCAGGTGTTCGGGTCCGAGGTGGTGGCCGACGTGCAGCCCCTCCTGCGGCAGGCGCTGGCGCTGGTGGCACACCCCGCCGTCCGCAACCGCGGCACCGTCGTGGGCAGCCTGGCGCACGCCGATCCGGCCGCCGAGCTGCCCGCCGTACTGGCTCTTCTCGGGGGTTCGGTACGGCTGGCCGCCCGCGACGGGGAGCGGGAGGTGGAGGCGGAGTCGTTCTTCGTGGGGCCGATGGAGTCCGCCCTGCGGGCCGGTGAACTGGCCGTGTCCGCCTTTTTCCCGGCGTTGGGGGAAAGATGCGGGACGGCGTTCGCCGAGGTCGCCCGCAGGCACGGGGACTATGCCTTGGCCGGGGTGTGCGCGCTGGTCGGGCTGGATGAGGATCTGCGGGTCTCGGTCGCCAAGGTGGCGTGCATCGGGGTGTCGGTGGTGCCGGTGGTCGTCGAGGTGACCGAGTTCTGCGGGCATCGGCCTCCGGCCACGGCGGACTGGGCGTCGGCCGCGCGGGCCGTACAGGATGCCGTGGAACCCGAGGCGGACATTCATGCCACTGCCGAATATCGGCGGCATCTGGTCGGGGTGCTGGCCGGGAGGGCTTTGCGGGAGGCCGCGGCCAGAGGGGAGGGTGGGTGAAGCTGCATGAGATCACGCTGGTCGTGAACGGCGTGGCGCGCAGGGTCGGTGTGCCGGGCAGGCGGCTCCTGTCGGACTGCCTGCGTCATGATCTCGGGTTGACCGGGACGCACGTCGGGTGTGAGCACGGAGTGTGCGGGTGCTGCACCGTGCTGCTGGACGGGGAGCCGGTGCGGTCGTGCCTCACCTTCGCGGTCAGCGTGGATGGGCAGGAGGTCACGACGGTGGAGGGACTGGCGGAGGCTGACGGGCTTTCTCCGGTGCAGCGGGCCTTCGCCGAGTGTCATGGGTTGCAGTGCGGGTTCTGTACTCCTGGGTTCTTGTGCACGGTTACCGCTTTGCTGCGGGAGAATCCGGCGCCTACCGCCGATGAGGTGCTGGAGGGGATTTCCGGGAATCTTTGCCGGTGCACCGGTTATCAGAACATCGCGAAGGCTGTGCATCGGGCTGCGGAGCTGATCGCGGAGGAGTCGTGAAATTTCGGGATATGTCTGGCGCGGGACGCGCCGGACATATCGGGGATGGGGGCTTTCGGGGTCCTCGGGGCGTTCGGAGTTGAGGCGGAGGGGGTTGAGGCGTGGGGACGCGGCTGTTCGGTGAGCCGGTGCGGCGGGTGGAGGACGAACGCCTGCTGACCGGTCAGGGGCGCTACCTTGACGACCTCGGCGGGGATGCGCTGGCCGCCGCCTTCGTCAGGTCGCCGCACGCGCACGCCCGCATCCGGGACATCGACGTCGGCGCCGCCCTGGACGTCGAGGGCCTGGTCGCCGTCTACACCTGGGAGGACCTCCCGGCGGGGGTGGCGGAGCCGCTGCCCCTGCTGATCCCGCATCCGGCGCTCACCCACGGCCGCACCGCCTACCCGCTGGCCAAGGAGGTGGTCCGGCACGTGGGCGAGCCCGTCGTCATGGTCGTCGCCACGGACCGGTACCTGGCCGAGGACGCCTGCGCGCTGATCGAGGTCGGCTACGAGCCGCTCAAGCCGGTCGTCGGCCTGGAGGAGGCGGCGCAGGGCGCGCCGCTCGTGCACGAGGACGTGCCGGGCAACCTGGGCGCCCATCTGGTCCAGGAGGTGACGTCGGCGAGCGGGCTGAGCGCCCGTGAATGCATCGAGACCGCGCCGCACACGCTCGCCTTCCGGCTGGACATCGAGCGCAGCGCCTCCACCCCGCTGGAGGGCCGCGGCGTCTTCGCCCGCTGGGACGGCGGCGACCTGCGCGTGTACTCCAGCACCCAGACCTCCACCAGCGTGCGGATGGCGATCGCGGCCAAGCTCGGGCTGCCGCTGCCCCGGGTCGAGGTGATCGCCCCGGACGTGGGCGGCGGGTTCGGGGTCAAGATCGTGCACCCGTGGCCGGAGGAGATCCTGGTGCCCTGGGCGGCGATGACGCTCGGGCGCGAGATCAAGTGGACCGAGGACCGGCGCGAGCACTTCATCTCCAGCGCGCACGAGCGGGGCCAGGTGCAGTACGTGCGGGCCGGCTTCGACGACGACGGGCGCGTGCTGGGGCTGGAGGTGACGATCCTGCACGACCACGGCGCCTACACGCCCTACGGCATCATCGTGCCGATCATCACCTCCACGCAGCTGCTCGGGCCGTACAAGATCGGCTCCTACCGGGTCGAGTTCAGCTCGATCTACACCAACACCGTGCAGGTCACGCCGTACCGGGGCGCGGGCCGCCCGCAGGGTGTCTTCTGCATGGAACGGACGATGGACAAGATCGCCCAGCATCTCGGCCTCGACCGCGCGGACGTGCGCGCGGCCAACTTCATCGGCCCCGACGAGTTCCCCTACGACCAGCGCATGACGTTCCAGGACGGGCGGCCGCTCGTCTACGACAGCGGCGACTACCCGGAGATGCTCCGCATGATCAAGGAGCTCATCGGCTGGGACTCCTTCGAGCGCACCCCCAACCGGGGAATCGGGCTGGCCTGTTACGTCGAGGGGACCGGCGTCGGCCCCTACGAGGGCGGGCACGTGCAGATCACCTCCGACGGCCGCGTGCACGTCTCCACCGGGCTGACCTCGCAGGGGCAGGGGCACGAGACGGTGTTCGCGCAGATCGCCGCGAGTGAGCTGGGCGTCCCGCTCGAGACGGTGTCCGTGGTCACGGGCGACACCCGCCGGTTCGGGTACGCCGTGGGCACCTTCGCCTCCCGCGCGGCGGTGGTCAGTGGCAACGCCATCGCGCTGGCCTGCAGGAAGGTCCGGGAGAAGGCGCTGCGGATCGCGGCGGAGGCGCTGGAGGCCGATCCCGGCGATCTGGACATCGCCGACGGGATGGTGCACGTGGTGGGGGCGCCGTCGGCGTCGATCCCGCTGGGCACGGTGGCGGTGCTGGCGAATCCGTTGCGGTATTCGTTCGACGCCGAGACGGCCAAGGCGACCCAGTTCTCCACGGCGACGCCCGTCGATCGGCCGCCGGTGGCCGAGGGGGAGGAGCCCGGGCTGGAGGGGCGGGACTTCTACTCGCCGATCCGGTCGACGTTCGCGGCGGGGATGCACGCGGCGATCGTCGAGACGGACCCGGAGACGGCCGAGATCCGGATCGTGCGGTATGCGGTGGTCCATGACTGCGGGCGGCTGATCAATCCGATGATCGTCGAGGGGCAGGTGCACGGCGGGGTCGCCCAGGGGATCGGCGGCGCCCTCTATGAGCGGATGGCCTACGACGAGCACGGTCAGTTGCTGAATGCCTCGTTCATGGACTTTCTCATGCCGTACGCCAGTGAGATCCCGCGGATCGAGACCGCGCATCTGGAGACGCCTTCGCCCCTCAACCCGCTCGGCATCAAGGGGGCCGGGGAGGCGGGCGTGATCCCGGTGTCGGCGGTCATCGCCTCGGCGGTGGAGGACGCCGAGGGGATCGACATCGATCGCATGCCGCTGTCGCCCTCCGATCTGTTCCATCTGCGGGGCGGCTAGGCTGCTCGGCCATGCGGATGGACCTGGCGTGGCGAGGGCTGACGGAGGTGCCGGACCCCACGGGGGTTTCGGCGCTGGTGCTGGACGGGAACTCGCTGGCCGACGTCCCCGATTTGTCGGGATTTAGTGGGTTGCGGGAGTTGCACCTTGACGGGAACCGGCTCACGCGGGTGCCCGACTGCCCGCCGTACCTCGAGGTGCTTTTCCTGTACGGCAACGCCGTCGAGACCGTTCCCGCGTCGTTGCCGGGCGGGCTGCGGCACCTGGCGCTCGGCGGGAACCGGATCAGGGAGGTGCCCGGCGCGGTCTGGAAGCTGACCAGGCTGGAGTCGCTCAACCTCGCCGAGAACGCGATCACCGAGCTCTCGCCTGCCATCGGCGGGCTCGGGGCGTTGCGGATGCTCGATCTCGGGCACAACCGGCTCGGCTCCGTGCCTGCCGAGATCGGGGATCTCGGGCTGACGGACTACCTGTATCTCAGTGACAACGGGCTCACCGAGGTGCCCTCGGCGCTGGGGCGGCTGGATCGGCTGGCGTATCTCAACCTGACCGACAACCGGCTGACCTCGTTGCCGGCGACGATCGGGGACATGGCGGGGCTGGTGGAGCTGAGGGTGTACAACAATCGGCTGGTCTCGCTGCCGTCGTCGGTGGGGAGGTTGTCGCGGTTGCGGGAGTTGCATCTTCAGGGGAATCGGTTGACTTCCTTGCCGGATATGTCGGGTTTGGTGGAGTTGCGGGTGCTGGATCTGCGCAACAACCACCTCCGGGAGTTGCCGTTGCTGCCGGGCCGGTTGACGCATCTCGATCTGCGGAACAACCGGCTGCGGACGTTGCCGGACGCGCTGCCGTACACCCTGGAGAAGCTCGACCTGCGGTGGACCAAGCTGGACGGCGAGCCGCCCGTGCTCGAACGGCTGCGGGCGCGGGGGTGCGTGGTGCTGCGCTGACCCGGCGGGCGGCGTGGTGTTGTCGGGCGGCGTGGTGTTGTCGGGCGGCGCGGTGTTGTCGGGCGTGCGCGTCGCCGGGTCTGACTGAACCGGGGTCGCAAGGCATGCGTATCTCCGCGCATGACGACATTTACGCGTCTGATGGCTTGCGGGCTCTTCGTCGTGCTGGCTGCGGCCTGCTCGCCCGGCGGCGGTGGCGGGTCCGGCGGGTACGTGGCCGCGGCCGGGAACGTCAAGCCCGTGGCGCTCACCGTCGAGCAGCTCGCCGCCAAGGTCGGCTGCCGGCCCAAGATCCAGATCGATGCCGCGGAACTCCGCCAGGGCCACTGCAAGACCCGGGACGGCGAGTTCTTCATCACCACCTTCTCCACCGAGGCCGGCAAGGACGCCTGGATGGACACCGCCCCCGAGTACAACCCGCATCTGGTCGGCTACCTCTGGACCGCGCTGTCCACCCGCAAGGTGCTCGACAAGATCCGGGTACGGCTGAACGGCGACCTCCATCTCAAAGACCACCGGACCAAGACGCCCACCCCGTCACCCTGACGTCCACCGGGCCGGTGTGGCGGCACCGGCCCTGTGGTGGCTCACCTGACCAGGTAGTACTGGGCGAGGATCTGGCCAGGGGTGGCGATCCGGTCAAGGAACATGAGGCTGTCCATCCGGCAGTTGCAGGGATTGTTCTCGCGGGTGTTCTGCGGGTAGCTGCCGCCGATCTTGATCCCGCGCGGGTCGCTGGGCGAGGCCAGATCGGGCTCGGGCGGGCCCTCGACCGTCCAGGGGTCGCCGGTCAGGGTGTAGAAGCCGTCCAGCGGGCGGCCGTTCCTGTACAGGCGCATCGCGGCGGTGTCGTAGTCGAACGTGGCCGCCAGGAACACCCACTCGTTCTGCGGGAGAATCTCCTGCCACGGCCGGCTTGCCGCGAACGTCTGCGAACTGGCCCCGTCCACCCGCCGGCCCAGCGCGACCACGCGCATCTCGCCGTTGACCGTGATCAGCTCCAGCAGCGCCCGCACGTCGTGCCCCTGCGAGGTGCCGCTGAGGATCCCGGCCAGGCCGATCGCGCCGTAGAAGTCGTCCGGATTGGCGGAGTTGGAGTTCGGGCTCGGGTTCTGGCCGGTCATCTTGAACCAGCCCATGATCGTGACGCCGCGCACCCCGTTGAAGGCGCGCAGCGACGGGACGCCGGTGGGGGAGTAGACGCCCGCCTTCCAGTCGTCGTTGCCCGCCGTCGCCGGGCTGACCTGCTGGACCTGGAGTGCGGTACGGCTGCCGCGGTGCGCGCGGTCGGGTACCCGCATGGCGGGGCCGCCGTTGATCAGCGTGAGGCCGGTGCCGGAGCGGCCCTGGTCGCGCTCGGTGGCGGGGTTGGCGGGGTCCGGGTGCTCGAAGTCGTAGTGGGCGATCAGATGACGACGCAACCCAGGCAGAACCACGGGCCACCCCCAGCCCCGGACCCCGATCTGCTCCGCCCCGGCCTGGGCCGCTTCGGGTTGGGCCGCTTCGGGTTGGTCTGCCCCGGCTTGGTCTGCCCCGGCTTGGTCTGCCCCGGCCGGTGCCGCTTCGGCTTCGTCTGCCTTGGGTTGGTGTGCTTCGGTGTTGCCCGCCCGGGCTGGGCTTGCCTTGGCAGGGTCCGCCTCGGCCTGGGCCGCCCCTGTTCTTGCGGGGTCGGCGTTCGCGGTAGCCGTACCGGTGAGGGAGATGGCGAGGAGTAGTGCGGTCAGAGCGGACAGATGTCGAAATTTCATGACCCGAACTCCCACCTCGCCCCGGTGATCTTCCAGATCTTGCCGTTCGCCTTCGACAGCACGTACAGCTCACCGTTGCCGTCGCGGCCGAACCGCAGGTCGACGCGGTTGTGCCCGGCCAGATCCTTCATGGTCACCAGCTGACCGGTCGCCTTGTCGCGCAGCTTCGGCTCGTACATGACCGCGCGGTCCTGGCCCCGGCGCATCCGCGAGGCGTACGTGAACCAGATCCGCCCGTCCACGATGTCGCCGAACACGTACTTCCCGTACAGGAACGGCAGCCGCCAGCCGCGGTAGACCAGGCCGCCAACCACCGCGTGCCCGCTGTCGGCCGTGCACGAGTGACCGGGCGGCGGGTCGTGGTCGTAGGCGGCCACCGGGTAGGTGTAGCCGTATTGGGCGTCGTCCGCCGGAAGCGTGTAGAGCTTGCAGCGATCCTCCTTCTTGAACACGAACGACCCCTCGCGCACGCTCCAGCCGAAGTTGTCGCCCGCGCGCACGTCGTAGATCGCCTCGATCGCGTGCTCGCCGATGTGCCCCAGGAACATGCGGTTCGAGCCGCCCGGATCCCAGGAGAAACGGTGCGGGTCGCGCATGCCGTACGCGTAGATCTCGCCGAGCGCGCCGGGGCGGGAGACGAACGGGTTCGCGGCCGGGATGCCGTACTTGCCGTTCGCGCTGTTGGTCCCGGCCGGGTCGATCCGCAGGACCTTGCCCTGCGGCAGGCCCAGGTCCTGCGGGTAGGTCGTGCTCACGCCGCGCCCGCCGTCACCGGCCGCCACGTACAGCAGGCCGTAGTCGGGGTCGTGCCGCCGGGCCGTCGGGTTGAAGTCGATCTGCTGAATGCCGTGGATGTTGGTGCCGAAGCCGAGGCGCAGGATCTCGCGCCGCGTTCCCTGGAACGTGGCGGCCTTCGGGTCCGTCGCCGTCCACTCGTCGATCACGCCGTGGACGACGGAGTTCGGCTGCGGGGTGAGGTCCGGCGTCTTCGTGGTCAGCGCCGCCCCCGCCTCGGTGTGGACGGTGTAGAACTTCCCGTTCTTCGCGAACTCCGGATGGAACGCCACGAACCCGAAACCGCTCCCCAGGCCCCGCCCGGAGATGAAGTCCGGGGCGAAGGTGGCGCCCACATTCAGGTACTCCTGCCAGACACCCTTGTCACGCAGGTACAACGTGCCGTTGAGATCGTTCACGAACAACCGGCCGGAGCGGTCCGGCACCTGGCCCAGGTAGTTGATCCGGGCCCACCGCACCAGCCGCTGGTCGGTCGGGGCCGGCACCGGCTCCGTCTTCGGGAACTGGGCGAACTCCTCCAGCGTGAGCGTCAGCGCGGAGGGGGTCGGCTTCTCCGGGATCGGATCGTCGAGGGGGACATCGGGTTCGGCCACCGCCGGAGTCGTCACCAGAACGGTCACAAGCAGAGCGGCAGCCAGGGTCCGGAGGGGTTTCACGGTCATGGCATCACCAGAGGGTCGAAAGCGGGCGGAATTCAGTCTCGGGTCCTGTGGGCCCCTTGTTTCGGGTACGGCGGCGCCGGGCGGGAAGCCGGGCGCGGGAGCCTTGATCAGCAGGTGGGTGAAGGGGGCGGAGCTCTGAAGGCAGCTCGGAACTCGGCGTTCTTGACCCGGATGGACCGGGATGAGGGACTGTGGGGGTGGTTGTCGGCCGGGTGAGGCGGCGAAGCTTCCTGGTTGGCCGGGTGGGGTGGATCAGGGGTCTGGGTGGGTGGTGTCGTGGCCGGGGCCGCCGAGGAGCACGTCCGTGCCCCGCGTGCCGTACAGCTGATCGTCGCCCGATCCCCCGTTGATGACGTCGGAGTCCGCTCCGCCGTACAGCGAGTCGTCGCCGCGGCCCCCGGAGAGCACGTCCGTGCCGGCCTCGCCGTAGACCTGGTCGTTTCCGGCGCCGGTGAGCACCACGTCCCTGCCGTCGCCGCCGCAGACGACGTCGTCCCCGCCGAGCCCGGTCAGAAGGTCGTCGCCCGCGAGCCCGGAGATCACGTCGGCCTCGGGCGTGCCGGTGAGCACGTCACGCCCGTCCGTCCCCGTGACCGTGGACGCCGCGCCCGCGCAGACCGGGGTCCCGCGTAGCGTCATGTCCCGCATGCGGCCGATGTTGTCGAACGACCCGAATCCTGCACGCCCTGACCCGAGCGTCCGGTCGGTCGCGGTCATGAGCGGAGTCGTGGCCCCGTCCATGAACACGGCGATCTCCCCGGTGGCCGCGCAGTGCCGTACCCGGACCCGATGCCACTCCGCGTCGGTGACGGCAGGTGGCGCGCCGACCCGGCCGTTCCACTGATGGTCGAGCCTCAGCCGGTCCGCGTTGTTGACGACGAAGATCCCGTTGTGGGGGTAGATGGTGTTGTCCTGCGACAGATGCACGTAGTAGAACTGCGTGTCCGACCGATAGCCGAATACGATGATCACGTCACGGTTGCTGATGCTGGTGGGAGTGTCCAGTCGTACGGTGGCCTCGATCTCCACCGAAGCGAACTCTGGCCCCGCGGTAAGCACCGCGTACTCGAACGGCCGCCGCGGCCCCGGTCGCGCCACGCCCGCCTCCGCCAGAATGACCTGATCTCCCGGGAACCTCCACTTCGACGCTGTCACCGGCGCCCAGTTGCTCTTTGCGTTCACATTGCTGACCACCGCGCTCCCCGGGTCACACGCGGCGTGCCCGGGAGCACCAGCCGGTTCGTCGGCAACACCGGCGCCGGCGGGCACCGGTACTCCGAGCAAACCAGCGATGGCCAGGACCGATAAGCGCACACGAAGGGCCGACATCCGGATCCTCTCGGTCGAGTGATCGACGGTGTATTTAGTAAGCGCTTCCGAAAGCGCTTACGTTAGCCTCCGGCCGAAGCGTAACCCGCCAAAATCGGCTGTCAATCCTTCAACTCACTCACGTAGGGTCGGTGTTCATGACGTTGCCCGCCGACAGCCACGTGCACAGCGAATGGTCCTGGGACGCGCCGCTGGGCTCGATGGAACGCACCTGCGAACAGGCACTGGCGCTGGGCCTACCGGCGATCGCCTTCACCGAACACGTCGACCACACCATCTGGGCCGTCGCCGCCGCCCTCCCCCGAACCGCCCTTACCGGCTCTGACGTGCCTGGATCTGCCGCGCCTCGGGCTGGCGGCCTTGGTCCGGGTGGTCCTGGTCCGGGTGGTCCTGGTCTGGGTGGTCTTGACCCCGGTGACCCCGGTGACCCCGGTCTTGGTTCGGGTGGCCTTGACCCCGGTGGTCTTGGTCCGAGTGGCCTTGATTCGGGTGGTCTTGGCCTGGACGATCACCTTTTCAGCCTGATCACTCCGGACGGCCGCCTGACCCCGCCGCCCTTCGACCCCATCGGCTACCTGGAGGCGATCGAGCGCTGCCGTGACCGCTTCCCCGGCCTGCGGATCCTGAGCGGCATGGAGGTCGGCGAACCCCATTGGCACGCGGCGGCCGTCACGAAGCTGCTCGCCGGCGGGGGCTTCGACCGTGTGCTCGGCTCACTCCACTGCCTGCCGTACGGCGACGGCTTCGCCGAACCCCCGGGCCAGTACGCCCAACGGGACCCGGCCGACGTCGTCCGCGACTACCTGGCCGAGATCGCCAGGCTGGTCACGCAGAGCGACGCGTTCGCCGTGCTGGCCCACATCGACTACCCGCTCCGTTACTGGCCGGAGGAGAAGGCCGGGCCCTTCGACGTCCTGGCGTTCCAGGAGGAGTTCCGCCACGCGCTCCGCACGACCGCCCAGTCGGGCCGGGCACTCGAGATCAACACGTCCATCCCGCTGCACCCGGCCCTGCTGGGGTGGTGGCACGAGGAAGGCGGCCAAGCGGTGACGTTCGGCAGCGACGCCCACGAGCCCGCCCTCCTCGCCCGCCGCTTTCGCGAAGCCGCCGACATGGCCACGGCCCACGGCTTCCGCCCGGGCCGCACGCCGTACGACTTCTGGGGCCGCGAGGACTGAACCGCAGGTCTCGGGAGGGGCGCAGGAGCCCGGCGCGCTGGGGCCGCACGCCGTACGACTTCTGGGGCCGCGAGGACTGAACCGCAGGTCTCGGGAGGGGCACAGGAGCCCGGCGCACTGGTGGGCTCCGGGCCCGAAGAGGCTGGGCGCTCACTGCCGGGGCAGCAGGCCGTTCAGTACGAGGTCGGCCAGGGTATGGGGGAGGCCGTCGTCCAGAGGTTCGCCTGTTATGAGCGCCCGGCTGTGCAGGGGCGCGATGAGTGCTTCGAGAGCCGTGCGGGGATCGGCGCCGGCGGGTATCTCGCCGCGGGCGATGCCGCGTTCGATCATCTCCGCGGCCGCGTCGATGCGCGAGTTCCAGAACGTGGCCCGTGCGTGGGCAATGTCGGGGTCGTCGACGGGGAGCACCGCGACGCGGGCGAGCGCGGCGCCGAGCGGGTCGCCCAGGTAGGCCGCGACCGTGGCGGCGAAGGCGTGCAGGTCTTCGCGCACGGAACCGGAGCCGGGGATGGGGATGTGCCGGTCGCTGGCGGCCAGCATGGCGTCGACCAGGAGGTTCTCCCTGGTGCGCCAGCGCCGGTAGATGGAGGTCTCGTGCACGCCCGGCACCCGGGTCCTGGCCTTCGACCTGGCCGGCACCGGCGAAACCAGCCACATCCCGATGACCCACGACGGCGGCGCCGAGCTCATCGACGGCCTCATCGCCCACGCCCGCACGCTCGGCAACGGCCAGGTCGCCCACTTCGGCCTGTCCATGGGCGGCCACTACTCCGCCACCACCGGCCTGACCGGCTCCGTGGACGCCGCCGTCGACCTCGGCGGTCCCCTCGAAGCCGCCTTCACCGCGGGCCGCTCCTTCGCCCACGGCATGGAGGGCATCGTCGGCAACGCCCTCGGCTTCGACACCGTCCCCAGCCCCGACCAGGTCGCCGCCCGCTTCTCCGCCTTCACCCTGCGCCCCCTGCTCGACCGGGACGCCAACGCCCCGATGCTGGTCGTCAACGGCGCCGACGACGTCCACGTGCCCCAGCACGACACCCTCGTCTTCCGCGGCCGCCGCGACACCCGCGTCGAACTCATCGAAGGCACCGGCCACTGCGCCATCACCAAACTGGGCCAGGTCATGCCGATCATCTACGACTGGCTGAAGCAGGCGCTCAAGATCTGACCTCCGCATCCACGAATTGGTCAAAGCCTGACGTGCAACCAGCCTCAGGCTTTGACCGAGCCGCCTGGTAGATCACCCCCGAGCACATCGGCCGGGTGGTCGGCGATCTGGCTGCGGCAGGTCGCACCTCCTCCGCTCGGCGCGAGTGCTCGGTTGCACCCTGGGGTCCGAACTCGCGTCCAAGACCTGTCGTACCGATGAGTTTCGTGCGGACCCGTGGTCTATACGGCTGGACACACCGACAGCGGTGGGCCTGTGCTGGGAACGTCCCCGCGCGGGAGGAAGCATATGGAGGCAGTGATGAGTGTCGACGACTCCAAGCACGAGCACACCAGCCGTACCGGCGGGCAGGGGAGGCGGGTGAGCGGTCCCAGGGTGCTGGTGGCGGGGGCGAGCATCGCGGGACCCGCGCTGGCCCACTGGCTGCGCCGGTGGGGGGCCGAGGTGACCGTGGTGGAGCGGGCTCCCGAGCTGCGGCCCGGCGGGCAGGCGGTGGACGCGCGCGGGGTCGCCAGGGAGGTCATCGGGCGCATGGGGCTGGACGCGGCGGTGCGCGCGGCGTGCACCGACACCGCCGGCGCGCACACCGTGGACGCGGACGGGCACGTGCTGGAGAGCTTCCGTGCCGACGACGACGGTGGCGACGGGTACATCGCGGACATCGAGATCCTGCGCGGGGACCTGGCCCAGGTGCTCTACCACGACACCCGTGACGGCGTCGAGTACGTCTTCGGCGACCGGATCGCGGGGCTCGCCCAGGACGCGGACGGGGTCGACGTGGTCTTCGCGGGCGGCGACCGGCGCCGCTACGACCTGGTCGTCGGGGCCGACGGGGTGCACTCGGAGCTGCGAGCCATGGTTTTCGGGCCGCATGCGCGGTTCCTGCGCCACCTCGGGCACGTGCTGGCCTTCTACAGCGTTCCCAACGAGTTCGGGCTGGACCAGTGGCTGCTGGAGTACCAGGATCAGGAGTCCGGGCGCTCTGCCCTCCTGCGGCCCATCCAGGACGCCACCCGGGCGATGGCCATGTTCTACTTCGCGGCGGCCGACTTCGCCGTCGACTACCGTGACGTCGCGGCCCAGAAAGTTCTGCTGCGTGAGCGGATGGCGGGCCTGGGCTGGTTGACCCCGGACATCCTCGCGCACCTGGACGACACCCCGGACTTCTACCTCGACCAGGTCGCCCAGGTGGTGATGGACCGCTGGTCGAGTGGACGGGTGGGGCTGCTCGGGGACGCGGCGTTCAGCTCCTCGCCGATGTCGGGGCAGGGTACCGGGCTGGCGCTGGTCGGCGCCTATGTGCTGGCCGGAGAGCTGGCCGCCGCCGGATGGGAGCCCGACGCCGGGTTCGCCCGCTACGAGGCGCGGATGCGCTCGTTCGTCGAGGCCAACCAGGAGATCGGCCGGCTGAACGCCCGCAGCCGCGACGTCCCCGGGCCGGACGCCGAGCCGCGCCCCGATTTCGCCGGCGAATGGTTCGCCGAGCTGGTCGGGCGCGCGATCAACGGCATCGAGCTGCCCGACTACGCGGGGGTACCGGACGCCGCGGCCCCGGCCGGATCGCCGATCACCTCCTCGGCCAAGCCGTAGGCGTCACAGAATGTGTCGAGAGGGACCACACCTCGCGCACGGTGCGGCGGTGCACGCCGTACTTCTTGGGCCAGCGCCCACACCGACAGGCCTTGCAGGCGCGAGTCCCTGCGGATCGCCGCAAGTTGTTCCACCCTGCTCAGTGCCACACCTGCTCCTCGGTGCTCTCGGGCACACCGAGCGTCTCACCGCAACGGCAGGGGTGGGGCCGAGTCTCGCTGAACAGTAACCGCCCGGCTACACAGTGGGCCCACCCTCACTTGTCCTGTGACAGCGAACCTTAAGCAGCGACAGCGAAGTTTGAGCGGTCAGGGCGTCGTCCGGTTGTGGGCATAGGGCCTGTTCAGGCTGCGGCTGGCAGATCCTGCGATTCGTCCCGCTGGCCGGGCCACAGGTGCGTACACGGTCTAGCTCAGGTCGTCGTAAACGTCCCGGGCGACGGCGATGAGGGCCTTCGCCATCTTCTGCTCGCTGAGGCCGGCGCCGTTGTCGGTGGTGGCGGCCTGGTAGTGCCAATAGTGGACCATCAGGGAGGCATTGCCCCAGCTGGAGACGAGCACTCCCGTGGTCATGCTGAGGTTGGTTGCCGCCTCGGTGCCTGCCCTGTAGTAGAGGTGCGCCTTGTCGCCGATCCCGGCGACCGGGCGTTGGCTGGAGCCTGGACCGGAAGTCCCCTGGGCCGCCCTCGTCTGGTTCTCGGCGTAGGTGTCCAGGTTGAGCTTCAGGCCGACCTCGATGACGGCGTGGAACTTGCCCTTGCCGGCGATGTTCGCGGGCTTATAGCGCGGCCACCTCTCGAGGATGGGCTCGCCGTCACCGTTCTGGGTCTGGCGGTTGTCCTGGAGCGTAAGCGAGCAGGTCGTCGTGGGGGCGTACTTGGCGAGGGTCTCTCGGTCGAGGAGCTCGCACCCTTCGGGGACGGTGGTGAACTTCGTGGTCGACTTCGGGGCGGCCTGAGGGGTGCTGGGCGGAGACTCCTTGGTAGCGGCCGTACAGGCGCTCGCGACGAGCATGAGCACCGCTGCCACCAGTAACACGCGTTTCATAACAACCAGACGCTAGTGCCCGTCAAGACTGCCTGCCAACCGGGCCCTGGAGCGGCAGTGTGCGCATGGGTGGAAGGCAACGACGCCCTGACCGCTCAGGCTTCGCTGTCACAGGACACCCGGCCCGCCAGCCGCGGTCCCGCTCGGACCGGACCTGCCTGGCCGGGTGAACGAGCCACGCAGCGGAACCCTAGACACTCGCCGGAGACTTTACCGCCTCGTGAGGTGGACGCAGAGTGCCGCTCGGAAGCTGAGGGCCATTGCCCCAGTACCTCATCCGCTCAACCTTCGACGACAAACGCTCAAGGATGGGTGTCACAGGACATCACTCGCCGAGCGGGGCCAACAACCACTCATAGAACCAGCTGGCCGGCGGGCGGTTGCCACCCCCTTGCCGGTCAAGTGAACCGCTTGCCGTACCACCTGAGATGTCCTTGTGAGGGCGCTGCCCTGCGTGGACGCCCGCCGTACCGTCTGGAGGTCTACTCGCGCGGTGGGGCGGTGCTGGCGCGGGTGATGAGTTCGTGTGGGGTACGGCGGCGCCGCGGGCGGGAGACGGAGGGTTTGAGGACGAGTTCGAGTGCCTGGCGGCCCATGCTGATCATGGGGAGGCGGATGGTGGTGAGGGCGGGGTAGACGTCGGCGGCGGCGGGGATGTCGTCGAAGCCGGCCACCGAGATGTCGCCGGGGACGCGGTGGCCGGAGCCCAGGAGCCAGGACAGAGCGCCCACGGCCATGGGGTCGTTTAGGGCGATTATGGCGGTTATGTGGGGGTGTTGGGCGATCAGGGCGGCTGTGGCGGTGGCGCCGCCCTCTCTGGTGAAGTCACCGGGGATCACCGGGATGGAACCCCAGCTCAGGCCGGCGGCCTTGACGGCCATGCGGAGGCCGGCCAGGCGGTCTTCGACCGTGGTCAGGTTCGGCGGGCCCGACAGGACGCCGATGTGGCGGTGGCCGAGGGTCAGGAGGTGGCGCATCAGGGTGACGCCGCCGCTGAGGTTGTCGGGGAGGACGGCGTCCACGGGGAGGTGGTGGCGGCCGATCACGGCCACTCTGCCGCCGGCGGCGGTGAAGGAGCGGACTTCGGTGGCTATGTCGGTTTCGGTGCTGGGGTCGATGTAGCCGGATCCGGCCAGGACGATGGAATTGACGCGGTGTGCGCGCAGGGCCCGGATGCGGGCGAGTTCGGCGGTCGGGTCGCGTTCGGTCTGGCTGATCAGGGCCATGTAGCCGCGGGTCTCGGTTTCGCGGAGGACGCCTCGGGCTATCTCCGCGAAATAGGGGTCGCCCACGTCGTGGACGATCAGGCCGACGATCGTGGACTGGCCGCCTGCCAGGGCGCGGGCGTGCGTGTTGGGGACGTAGCCGATGCGGGTGGCGACCGCCTGCACGTGCGCGGCCACCACGGCGCTCACCCCCGCCGAGCCGGTCAGGGCGCGTGACGCGGTGGCCAGCGAAACCCCCGCGGCTCTGGCGACGTCGACGAGCCGGGGCGGAGCCGGACGATTGGCCATGGGCGCACGACCCCCTTGTCCGCGGCTGAAACACGTGCCATCGTAACCGAAAGCGCTTACGAAAGCGCTTGCGTACACCGGAGGACCGGGAAATGTCAGATGTGCGCAAGGCAGCATTAGTACTCGCATTATCGAGCTTGGTTATTTCCGCTTGTGCCAAGGCCGAGGATCGGCCCGCCGGCCAGGGCGGCGCCGCTCCCACCTCCGGACCGGTGAAGATCGGTATCTCGCTCCCGCTGACCGGTGACTTCGCCGAACCCGGCAAGGGCATCCAGGAGGGCTACAAGATCTGGGCCGAGCATGTGAACGCCAAGGGCGGCCTGCTCGGGCGCAAGGTCGAACTGATCTTCCGGGACGACGCCTCCGACCCCAACCGCGTCACCTCCGACTACGAGTCCCTCATCACCCAGGACAAGGTGAACCTCGTCTTCGGCCCCTTCTCCTCACGCCTGGTCATACCTGCGGGCAAGGTGGCCGAGTCGTACAACATGGTGTTCGTCGAGCCCGCCGGTGCCGCGAAGGAGGTCTTCGAGCAGGGCTTCAAGAAGCTGTTCTACGCGGCGCCCGCGATCGCCGGCGACCACTACAACTACCTGGCCGACTACATCACCAAACTCCCCCCGGATCAGCGTCCCAAGACCGCCGCCTACGCCAGCCTCGACGACCCGTTCGCGCAGGGCACCGCGTACGGCCTGCGCGACAAACTGGCCGCCGCCGGGATCAAGACGGTGGCCGACGAGGTGTACCCGCCGGAAACCACCGACTTCGCCCCCATCGCCGCCAAGATCGCCGCCGCCAAGCCGGACATCGTCGTCGGCGGCACCCAGTTCGAGGACTCGGTCGGGCTGGTCCGGGCGCTGCAGGAACTCAAGATCCAGCCCAAACTGGCCGCCTTCAGCACCGGCCCCACGCTGCCCGAGTTCCCCGCCGCGGTGAAGGGGGCCGCCGAGCACGTCATCTCCCCGGTCGGCTGGTCGGCCGGTTCCGGCTTCACCGGCAACGACGCCTTGGTCAAGAGCTACAAGGAGATGTTCGGCGGCGAAGCCAACGAGGACGCGGCCAACGGCTACACGGTCGGCCAGGTGGTCGAAGCCGCGGTGAACGCCGTCAAATGCGTCGAACCCACCAAGGACTGCCAGGACAAACTCGCCGACCACCTCCGCCAGTCCACGTTCGACACCGTCGTAGGGCCTCTCTCCTTCGATGACCAGGGGCGTCCCGAGCAGGCGCACATGATCCAGCAGTACGTGAACGGCAAGGTGGAGATCGTCCTGCCCGAGGGCTCGAAGGCGCAGACGGCCAAGCTCGTTTTCCCGAAGAAGGAGTGGTGACCATCCGCGTCCTTTCCGGTAGCTCCCGTCCGGGTACGGCCCGGCCGCCTCGGCCTCGGGGGGCGGGTTTGGGGTGGTGGGGTGATTTGCCGGTCCTTGTGGGGCGGGCGGGTGCGCTGGCTCGGGGTGGAGGGTTGGGTGGTCTGGCGCTCGAGCCAGGCGCGCCCGCCCGGGGTCTGTCGGACCAGGCTCTGTCGGACCAGGGTCTGTCAGGCTGGGGTCTGTCAGGCCAGGCTCTGTTAGGCCGGGGTCGGTCGGACCGGGGTCCGTCGTGCCGGGGTCCGTCGGACTGGGGTCCGTCGTGCCGGGGTCTGTCAGGCCGGGGTCTGTCGGATCAGGGTGGGTCAGACCAGGGTCTGTCGGACCGGGGTCCGTCGTGTCAGGACCGGTCAACCCAGGACCGGCAAACTCCGGACCGGTCAACTCAGATTCGGACGCGGTCAACGCAACCACGGGTGAGGCGGAAAGCCAGGCGGTGGCAGGGATGACGCTGCTTCTCCAGGGACTGGTCCTGGGTGTCCTGACCGGCGGCCTCTACGCCCTCCTGGCCTCCGGGCTCTCCCTCTACTTCGGCGTCATGCGCGTCGTCATGGTCGCCCACCCCGCCTTCCTCTTCCTGGCCGCCTACCTGACCTACACCCTGCACACCACCTTCGGCCTGGACCCGCTGCTGACCATCCCGTTCACCGTGCCGGTCTTCTTCGCCCTGGGCGTGCTGGTGCAGCGGCTGCTCATCGCCCGCCTGGCCGCGGACCAGGTGCAGATGATGTCGGTCCTCCTGACGTTCGGCCTGGCGCTGGCGATCGAGGGTCTCTTGGGCGCGATCTACACGGGTTCGTACAAGTCGGTGACCGTCGGCTACGACACGAGGAGCCTCACGCTGGGTTCGGTCAGCCTGCCGTACGACAAGATCATTGCGTTCGGGGTGGCGGGGCTGACGCTGGGGGTGTTGTTCGGGGTTCTGGTGAAGAGCCGGTTCGGGCAGGCGCTCCGGGCGACGATTCAGCACCGGGAGGCCGCCCGGCTTGTGGGGATCAGGACGGATCGGGTCACCGGGTACGGGTTCGGTGTCGGGCTGGCGACGGCGGCCGTCGGGGGTGGGGTGCTGGCGTTGATCACGCCGTTCTTCCCGGCCTCGCACTGGGCGTGGATCGGCAAGCTCATGGCGATCATCGTCGTGGGCGGGCTGGGCAGCGTGGTCGGGGCGGCGCTGGCGGCTGTGCTGCTGGGCGTGGTCGAGGGGCTGGTGCTGGTCACCGTCGACGCGACCTGGGCAACGCTCATGTTCTACGCCTTCCTCTTCGTCACCCTGCTCCTGCGTCCGCAGGGGTTCTTCGGAGGCCGGCTTGCGCACCGTTTCTAGATTTCTGCAAGGTGTCCGCGCGCCGGTCGTGGCCAGGGTGCTGCTGGTCGTCGGTACGGCGGGCGTCCTGGCCTACCCCTGGCTGGTGCCGAACTACTACCTGGTCTACGCGGGCGTGCTGACGATCATGTACGCGTCCATGGCCACGTCGTGGAACATTCTGGGCGGGTTCACCGGCTACGTCTCGCTGGGCCACTCGGCCTTCTTCGGGCTCGGGGCCTACGGGACAGGGCTGCTGGTGACGAGGGCGGGGGTGCCGTGGGTGGTGGCCCTTCTGGTCTCGGGGCTGCTGGTCACGGTGGCGGCGGCCGTCATCGGCGTGGCGGCGGTCCGGGTGCGCGGGGCGTCGTTCGTGATCGTGTCGATCGCGCTGGTGTCGGTGATGAACCTGCTCGTGCAGGGCTGGCGGTCGCTGACCGGCGGCGCGACCGGCCTTCAGGTGCCGTCGCCGTTCCCCGAACTGTCCCGGGGGCAGACGCATCTGGTGTTCTTCTACATCTTCCTGGCGTTGCTGGCGGCGGTGCTCGGGACGTGGTGGTTCGTGTCGCGGTCGCGGTTCGGCGGCGGGCTCAGGGCGATCCGTGAGGATGAGGACAAGGCGGAGATGCTGGGCGTGCCGACGGCGGCGTTCAAGGTGGCGGCGTTCGCGTTGTCGGCGTTGTTCGTGGCGCTGGCGGGCGGGCTCTACTCCGTGTGGTTCGGCTCGCTCGACCCGATCTTCGTCTTCTCGATCGTCAGCGGCGCCTACATGGTGCTGATGAGCCTGCTGGGCGGGGTGCGGCATCTGTTCGGGCCGCTGCTGGGCGCGCTGATCATCACTCCGGCGGGGGAGTACTTCCTCATCGCGCTGGGGGAGACGCAGATCCACCTCACCGCGACGGGTGTCCTGCTCGTGCTGGTCGTGCTGTTCATGCCGGAGGGCATCGTCCCCAGGGTGGCCGGACGGCCGGAAGGGGCCTCGATCAGGGAGGACAGCGCCGAGCAACGGCTTCAGGAGGTGAAGGGGTGAGCCTCAGGACGGAGGGGCTGGCGAAGGCGTTCGGCGGGGTGACGGCGGTCCGGGACGCCACCGTGGAGATCGCCGACGGGAAGATCAACGGGCTGATCGGGCCGAACGGCTCCGGCAAGACGACCTTCTTCAACCTGGTCACCGGGCTGATCCGGCCGGACGCGGGGCGGGTGCTCTACAAGGGCCGCGAGATCACCGGCTGGTCGCCGCACCGCATCGCGCACGCGGGGCTGGGCCGTACCTTCCAGTTGTGCCGGATATTTCCGCGCATGACGGTGATGGAGAACATGCTGGTGGCGGTCCGCCGTACCCGGCTGCGCGAACTGCTGGCGGGCAGCCGCGACGCGGCGGAGGTCGAGCGCGCCCGCCGCTGGCTGCGGCGCATGGGCATCGAGCACCTGGAACACGCCGAGGCCCGGCATGTGTCGTACGGCCAGCAAAAGCTCCTCGAACTTGCCGCGATCTTCATGGGCGAGCCCGACCTGGTGCTGCTCGACGAACCGGCGGGCGGAGTGAATCCGGCGCTGATCGACCGGATCGTCACGCTCGTCCGGGAGCTGAACGCGGAAGGCCGGACGTTCCTGGTCGTCGAGCACAACATGGACGTGGTCATGGGCATGTGCGACCACGTCGTGGTGTTCGACCGCGGTGGCCCGATCTGCGAGGGAAGTCCGGAGACGGTCCAGAGCGACCCCCGCGTGCTGGAGGCGTACCTAGGTGTCTGAGCCGATCCTCTCCCTCGACGACATCACCGCCGGGTACGGCAGAGCCGCGCTGGTCCTGCGTGGCCTGTCGGTCACGGTCGGGGCCGGGCAGGTCGTCTGCCTGGTGGGGCCGAACGGCGCGGGCAAGTCCACCGTGCTCAAGGTCGCCAGCGGCCTGCTGGCCCCGCGCTCGGGCCGTGTCCTGCTGGCCGGCGAGGACGTCACCCGCCGCTCGCCGCAGGCACTGCTCGAACGCGGCCTCGCTCACGTGCTGCAGGGCCACAGCGTCTTCCGTGAGATGACGGTCGCGGAGAATGTACGGCTGGGCGGCTACTCGGTGCGTGATCCGGCGCGGCTGCGCGAGCGGGTGGCGGCGGTGAAGGAGCTGTTCCCGGTGGTGGGCGAGCGGTGGGGGAGCATCGCCGGGCTGCTCTCGGGCGGGCAGCAGAAGCAGGTGGAGTTCGCTCGCGCGCTGATGCTGGAGCCGAAGGTGGTGTTGCTGGACGAGCCGTCCATGGGCCTGGACCCGAAGACCACCCAGACCGTCTTCGACCAGATCGACCTGATGCGCCGCACCGGGGTGGCCGTGTTGCTGGTCGAGCAGAACGCCCGGCGTGCGCTGGAGATGGCGGATGTGGGGTGCGTCCTCGATCTGGGCACCGTGCACATCTCCGGGCCCGCTCGCGAACTGGCGGCCGATCCGCGGCTCGGGGCGCTGTATCTGGGCGGAACCGCAGCTCGCAGGCAAGCGTGACAGGATGTGCGGATGGCTCCGAAGGACTGGAAGCGCAAAGAGAACTGGCTGGACCAGGACAACCTCATCTATGGCGGGTTCATCGCCATAGGCATTGTTCTGGTGCAGCCGTTTCTCACGGTGAGCGACCTGGACGCCGCGGCGCTCGTCTGCGTGCTGTCCTTCTCGGTGGCCATCCCGCTGCTGGCCGTCCTCACCATGATCAACCAGTTGCGCAAGACCCACCAGTTCCTGGGCTCGACGCCGCTGATCAACTTCGCCAAGGGGCTGGGGCAGGCGGCCTCGGTCGTCGGGGTGGTCGCGGCGTTCTGGCACATGTCGTGGATCGCGGGCGTGGTGCTCCTGGTCAGCGGCGGGTTCGCGGTGATCGCCTATGGCGGGTACTTCGCCATACTGCCGCGGGAGATGGGCGGCGAAGGGATCCAGACCGGCGAGGACGCCATCGACCAGTACGAGGCGGCGCGGGCCGACCCCCACCTGGAGGCCGCCCGCACGGCCGCGCACGAGTGGGCCGCCGCCGAGGCGGAGGCCGCCAAGCGGGAAGGCCCGAAGGCCGACTAGCCGGACCACGCCGAGTGGACCGGCTATATGCCCATAAATCCGGCAAGGCCCCGGCCAGGCACGACCCCGGCCGCGGCTGGCACCCTCAGGTCGCCGGCACGAGTACCCGCTTCCTGAACACCCAGTACGTCCACCCCTGGTACAGCAGGATGAACGGCAGCGTGATCAGCCCGATCCAGGTCATCATCGTCAACGTGTACGGCCCCGACGCTGCCGCCGCCAGCGTCAGCCCGGGCAGTGGCATCGGCGCGAGCTGGAGGAACACCGCGACCGAGGCCAGCACGATCCCCCCGGCCGTGGCCGCGAAGGCCCACCCTTCGCGCGCCCGCCAGATCAGCGCCACCGCGCCGGCCAGGGCGGCCACCGCGGCCAGCGCCGGCGCCGTCATCTCGAGGCGCGCCATGGCCAGCACGCTCACCGGTACGGCAACGGCCGCGACGGCCAGCGCCGCCTTCCGCGCGCGCCGCCGTACCGGGCCGTCGGTCCTGAGCGCGAGGAACACGGCGCCGTGCAGCGCGCACACCGCCAGCGAGAACACCCCGCCGGCCAGCGCGGCGGCGGCGCCGGCGAAGAGCATGTCCGCGAAGACCGCGCCCCAGAGGAACGCCGGCAGCGCGCTCCCCGCCACGATGCCCGCGTCGCACCAGAACGTGTTGTCCACCTTGCCCCGCCACTCCAGCCCCACGCCGCGCACGATCAGCCCGACCAGCACGAGCGCGACCGGCAGGTAGAAGGCGCTGAACATCCCGGCGTACCAGGCGGGGAAGGCGGCGAACATGGCGCCGACGGCGCTGATGAGCCAGACCTCGTTGCCGTCCCAGACGGGCCCGATGGTGTTGAGCGCCTGCCGTTGCTCGGCCGGGCCGCGGGAGACGAAGGGCGCCAGCATCCCGACGCCGAAGTCGAAGCCTTCGAGGACGAAGTAGCCGGTCCACAGGAAAGCGATGATCACGAACCAGAGTTCCATCATGGTCTGCTCCTCAGTACGCCAGCGCCGGTTCGGCCTGGAGCTCGACGCTCGCGGGCTCGTCGAGGCCCTTGCGCACGTGCTTGGTCAGGAGTACGGCCTCGGCCACGGCGAGCCCGCCGTACAGCAGCGTGAAGATCACGAGGGTGGTGGCCACTTCGGCGAGGCTGACGCCGGGTGAGACGCTGGCGGCGGTGAGGAGTTCGCCGGCGACCGTCCAGGGCTGGCGGCCGATCTCGCTGAGCAGCCATCCGGCGGTCACCGCCAGCAGCGGCAGCGGGAGCGCGAGCACCAGCGCCTTGGCGAACCAGTCGGGCAGGGGGCGCTTGCGGCGGGTCAGCCACAGGCCGAGGATCGACAGGCCGACGGTGGCCAGGCCGAAGCCGATCATGACGCGGAACGACCAGAACACGATCGGCTGGTTGGGCCGGTAGTCGCCGGGGCCGAACTGCTGCTCGAAACGTTTTTGCAGATCCTCGGTGCCGGCGACGACGGCGTCCGGGTCGTGGTCCGACAGGAGGCTGAGCAGCTTCGGCACCTCCACGCCGGGAACGATCGAGAACGCGGCGCCGGCGGTGTCGTGCGGCAGCCCTTCGGCGGCGGCCAGCTTCATCGGCTGCTGCTCGTACAGGAGCCTGGCCGACGAGTCGCCGGTGCCGGCGACGACGGCGCCCGCGAGCGCGGTCATGAGCAGGGCCGCGCGGGCGGTGCCGCGCCACATGTCGTCGCGGTCCTTGAGCCAGCGGTAGCCGCAGACGGCCAGGACGAACCCGCCGGCCACGATGAACGCCGAGGCGATCACGTGCGGGACCTGGGCGAGCGCGGTCGAGTTGGTGAGCACGGCCCACAGGTCGGTCATCCTGGCCTTGCCGTTCTCGACGACGTAGCCGACCGGGTTCTTCATCCAGGCGTTGGCGGCCAGGATGAAGTAGGCCGACAGGTTCGAGCCGATGGCCGCGGCCCAGATGGTCGCCAGGTGCACCTTCTTCGGCAGCCGGTCCCAGCCGAAGATCCACAGGCCGAGGAAGGTCGACTCCATGAAGAAGGCCAGCAGCGCCTCCATGGCCAGCGGCGCTCCGAAGACGTCGCCGACGAAGATGGAGTACTCACTCCAGTTCATCCCGAACTGGAACTCCTGCACGATGCCGGTCACCACGCCCATGGCGAAGTTGATCAGGAAGAGCTTCCCGAAGAACTTCGTCAGCCGCAGGTAGTGCTCCTTGCCGGTGCGGTGCCACGCGGTCTGCAGCCCTGCCACGAATATGCCGAGGCCGATGGTCAGCGGTACGAAGAGGAAGTGGTACACGGTGGTGATCCCGAACTGCCAGCGCGCCAGATCTAGTGCGTCCATCGCTCCCTCACGAAACCCTTCACAGCGTCCGTTGCTCTACGGCCTGTAGTGCATCTACTTGTAGTAGTACTACAAGCTGTAGAGCAACGGGAGGCGAGGGCTCTGCGATCTTCCTCACATGCGGAAAAATCCGTACTGCGAACCCGGAAAAATGCGATGAGTTCCCGTGCCCGCCGGGGTCTCAATAGAGACAACGCTCACCGAGAAAGGCGCGGGACATGACCACCACCGAACTGGCCCAGGTGCTCTTCACCACCAGCCTGCAGCCGTCCGAGATCCTGACCTCCGACCGCGTGCGCCGCGTCATCGACGACCGCCTGTGCGCCTGCGGCGGCGACACCACCCAGTGCGCCGCCTACGTGGCGCAGGAGGCCGGCGACCACCCCGAGGCGTTCGCCGCGCGCATGCGCTGGGCCATCAGCATCGTCAACGCCGCCTACGCCGACTACCGGCTGGCCGCCTGAGAGGTGGCCGCCAGGTACGCCTGGAGGTCGCCGAGCTCGTACCCCCGCCGCTTGATCTTGTCGACCAGGATGCGGAAGTCCCTCGCCAGATGGGGACGGAAATGCAGCAAGAGGATGTCACCGGGGCGCAGCCTCTTGTCGGGAACCTGGTAAGCGATCTTGCCGCCGGGCTGTACGGTGGCCGTCCACAACAGGACATCCCGGATGCCGCACGCCTTCGCCGCGGCCAGGGTGTCACTGGTGTAGGTGCCGAACGGCGGCCGGAACAACGCGGGCCGGACGCCGATCCGCCGGGCGATCAGCCGGGAGGCGCCGCAGATCTCCGCCTTCTGGGCGTCGCGGCCGAGCAGACGCAGGTTGGGGTGGGTGAGCGTGTGGTTCTCCACGGCCACCCCCGCCGCGTTCAGCTCACGGAAGTAATCCCACTTGCCGGCGCCCACGAAGCGGCCCACGCCGCCGGCCGGGTCGGGCGTGCCCTTGGCCTCGACGGCGTCGCGCATCGCGAAGGCGGTGATCGGGATGCGCTGCTCGCGCACCTGCCGCACGAAGCCGGGGTCCTGCTCCCAGCCGTCGTCGATGGTCAGGAAGACCACCTTGCGCCGGGTCGGGATCGAACTGATCACCCGCGGGTACGGCCCGGGGATCCTGCCCACCTCCCCGCGGCGGGGCTTGACCCCGGCGGGTTCCGCGGGAGCGCTGCCGGAAGGCGAGGGCGTCGCCCGTTGCGGCGCCGGGGCCGGCGGTGCCGCCTGGCCCGCCGTGCACGCTGTGGTCAGCGCCGCCACCGTCACCGCCGCGCACACACGGCTCGTCCCCCTGGCCATGCCGACCCATCCTGCCAGCTCACCAGCGCGGGTGCGGCGCCTCGACGACGATCACACCGTGTTCTCGGCGTGAGTTGACATGCTGATGGGACGACCGGCTGCCTAAAGTGGCCGTGTGAAGGTCGCAGGCAGTGCCGTGATCGGCATCCAGAGAGATCGTGTGTGGGCCGCGCTCCAGGACCCGGCGGTGCTCGTGCGCACCATCCCGGGCTGCGAGCGCCTGGAGGAGAGCGGGCCGGACACCTATCGCATGACGGTCAACGCCGGCGTGGCCGCCATCAAAGGCGTCTACCACGGCGAAGTGGGGCTTTCCCAGCCGCACGCACCGGAGAGCTTCGTGCTGCGCGCCCGAGGGCAGGGCGCGCCGGGCACGGTCGAGGCCACCGTTCAGGTACGGCTGAGCGAGGTCGATACGGGCACCCGGGTGGACTACGACGCCGAGGCCGTGGTCGGCGGCATGATCGGCGGCGTCGGGCAGCGCATGCTGGGCTCGGTGGCCAAGCGCACCGCGGGCCAGTTCTTCTCGGCGGTGGAGCGGCACCTGCTCAACGGCACAGAAACGACCGCCGGCCTCGCACCGCCCCCGGCCGCCGGTACGTCACCCGCCGCCGCGGGCGCGGCATCCGCTGTCCCCGGTACGGCTCCCGCCGGCTCGGGCGCGGCATCCGCCATCTCCGGTACGGCTGCCGCCGGGGTCTATGAGCGGCCCCCCAGACGGCCCGCCGAGGCCCGGCCCTGGGTGATGCTGGCCTCGTTCGGCATGGGCGCGGGCATCGCGCTGACCGGTGTCGCGATCGGCTGGTTCCTCAGCCGGGCGGCGCGCCGCTGACGCCGGTGCCGGGGGGCGGCCCGCCGTACCCTCTGGGCGGGTCTGGGACCACTCGCGGAAAAGGATCTCCCGGCGTAGCGTTGCAAGTATGCGCCAGGCACATGCTGAAGATGCCAGAACCGAGGCCAGGCGGGTTGTCCGCAACCTGCTCGGCGAGGAGCGCCCGACCGCCGAACTGCTCATCGGCGACGCGGTGCCCGTACTCGGCCATGAGCGCGCCGGCCGCTGTCTGGATCTGGCGCTCGGCGCCTCGCTGACCCGTCGCTCGGCCGAGCTGGCGGCCATCGCCGCGCTGCTCGTCGGTACCCGTGAACTGGGCGAGGAGTGGTGGGCGCGCACCCGCGGCGGCAAGCTGCCCGCCCCCGACGAGGTGCTGCGCACGGCTGTCGCCATCGAGCCCTGGACCGATCTCACCGCGCTGGAGATGATCGCCGCCTGGATCGCCGACGACGCCGCCGACCAGCTCTGGGGCCGTCCGGTCGCCGAGGTGGACCTCAACTCCTGGCAGGCCGAGGACCGCTTCGAGCTGCCCTCCGGCGTCAAGCCCGGCCAGCGGCTCGTGGTGCACTTCGACGCGGGCGGGCGCCTGGACGCGGTGGTGACCCGGCGCCCCGACGACGACCTCGGGTCCAACCTCGACTTCCACTCGCTGCGCTACTCCCGGCCCGCCGAGGCGCAGTGGAGCTGGGGTGTGGCCGCCGGGCTCGGCCCGCACCGGTTGCCCGGCGAGGATCCCGACCCTTACGCCCGCGAGGTGGACAAACGGGCCGTGGGCATTCTGCGCTCGTGGGCGCTGCGGCACGGCGCCGGCCAGGAGCAGCTGGGCGAGCAGTGGCGGACGGTCGGCGACGTGGTCGCCGCCATCGAGCGGGTCGACTGGATGTGGCGCTCGGCCGAGTGGTTCGGCTGGTGGCGCGGGGCGTCGGCGCTGGTGGACGACTCCGGTTACCTGCCGTTCCGGCTGGAGGAGCTGGCCGCGGGGTGATCTGGAATGCCGGGGCGGGAGCCGGTGGTTGTGCTGGTACGTGAAAGTTGAAATCTTTTCCGACGTCGTCTGTCCCTGGTGCTACATCGGGCACACCCGCTTCGCCCGCGCCGCCGAGGCGTTCCGGGCCAAGGGCGGCACCGTGGAGATCACGATGCGCCCCTTCCAGCTCAACCCCGACGCCCCGCTCGAGGGCGAGCCGCTGCTGGGCGCCCTGGAGCGCAAGTTCGGCCCGAACATCGGCCAGATGACCGGGCAGGTCACGGCCGTGGCCGAGCAGGAGGGCCTGGAGCTGAACTTCGACGCGGCCGTCAGCGCCAACACCGCCGAGGCGCACCGCCTCATCGAGGTCGCCACCGCCCAGGGCAAGGGCGAGGAGATGGCGCACCGGCTGTTCCGGGCGCACTTCACCGACGGGCTCAACGTGGGCGACCCGGACGTGCTGGCCAAGCTGGCCGCCGACGCCGGCGTCACGGACGACGGCCAGGGCGGGGCCGAGGTGAGCGAGCACCTGGCGCGGGCCCGGCAGCTCGGGATCTCCGGCGTGCCGCTGTTCCTGTTCGAGGGGCAGTTCGCGGTCTCGGGGGCGCAGCCGTACGAGACGTTCGTGGCGGCGCTGGACGAGGTGGCCGAGCGCACGGGACAGAAGCCGATCACCCTCCTGGCCGCCCCCGCGGACGGCTGCGCCGACGACAGCTGCGCGATCTGAAACGTTTTAAAGCCCGCGCAGGCCCTCGCCCAGGTCGCCCGCGCGGTGATGGCGGCGGCACAGCACCTGATACCGCACCGGGGAGGCGTCCGTGTCGCCGATGACGACCTGCTCACCCATGCGGACCATCACACCCCCCACCACCCGGGCGTTGAGCTGCCCGGGCCGCCCGCACCAGCACAGCACCTCCACCTGCAGCTTGCAGACCTCGTCGGCCAGCTCGAACAACCGCTGGGCCGCCGGGAACATCACCGACCGGAAGTCGGAGGCCAGCCCGAAGGCGTAGACGTCGATGCCGTGCTCGTCCACCAGGTCGGCCAGCTGCTCGATCTGCGCCACGGAGTAGAAGCACGCCTCGTCGCAGATCAGGTAGTCGATGCGGTCGTGGCCGGTGACGAGGGCGACCAGGTCGAGCCCGTCCTCCACCTCGATGGCCTCCTGCCCGAGGCCGATGCGGCTGGTCACCTGCGGCCCGCCGGAGCGGTCGTGCTTGGTGAGCACGAGCCCGCGCCGTCCCTGCCTGCCGTGGTTGTAGTTCAGCTGCAGCGCCAGCGTGGACTTACCACAGTCCATGGGGCCGAAGTAATACTTCAGCACGGCGTCGCGGCCGTTGGCTGAAGGTGCGGCAGACAGAGCAGACGATTCGGTCACGGAGTGCCACCTTAGCGGTTGGCTTATGGGAGATTTGTCCCAGGAGCATCAGGAGGACGCCTTGGTCACAGAGAAACCCGCCGAAAAGCCGCCCGCGCTGGACGCCATGATGACGGCCGACGACATCACCGCCGCCCAGGCGGACGCCGCCCGCTGGCGCTACGGCTTCTTCGTCGTGGTCACCGGCATCATCGCGATTCTGGTCGCCTTCGGGGCCGCCGTCTTCGCGACCCGGGAGTTCGCGGCGCTGTTCGCGGGCGTGGCCGGAGTGGTGGGCACGATCATCGGCGCCTACTTCGGCGTGCAGGCCGGCCAGTCCGGCAAGGCCCGCGTCGAAGCCGAGCTGGCGAAATCCCAGGAAATGGTGGTACGGCTGGCAGCCTACGTGGGCACGCAGAACGCGCCCCGCGTCATCGACGAAGTCCTTGGCAAGCGGCGTACCTGATGGCAATCCGTCTGTTATCCGAGCCCACTACACATGACAAGCATGCGTAGCGTGCGGATCGGCGTCGACACCGGCGGCACGTTCACCGATGTGGTCGCGGTGGACGAGCAGACCGGTGAGGTCGTCACCACGAAGACCCCCTCGACCCCGGCGAACCCGGCAGACGGGTTCATCGCCGGCATCGAGAAGCTCGGCGAGCTCGACGTCGGCTCCGTGGTGCACGGCACCACCGTCGCCACCAACCAGCTCCTGGAAGACCGCATCTCGGGGCTCGGCTTCATCACCACCGAGGGCTTCGAGTTCATCCTGGAGATCGCCCGGCAGAGCGTGCCCGACGGTTACGGCAACTCCTACTTCTGGGTCAAGCCGCCGCGCATCGTCCCGGTGCACCTGGTCAAGACCGTCGGCGGACGCCTGGACCACCTCGGCAACGAGGTGCGGCCGTTCTCCGAGGAGCAGGCGGCCGAGGCCGCGCGCTGGTTCCGCGCCAAGGGCGTCACCGCCGTCGGGGTCTGTTTTCTGCATTCCTACGCCAACCCCGAGCACGAGCGCCGCATGCGCGAGGTGCTGGAACGCGAGCACCCGGAGGCCGTCGTCTCGCTCTCCAGCGACGTGCTGCGGGAGTATCGCGAGTACGAGCGCTCGGTCACCACACTCGTGGACGCCGCCGTCAAACCGGTCATGCGCCGCTACATCGCCAACCTCGCCGACCGGCTCGGCATGCCGTTCTCGGTGATGAAGTCCAACGGCGGCATCCTGTCGGCCCGCGAGGTCGTCCACCAGCCGATCACCACGGTGCTGTCCGGCCCCGCGGCCGGCGCGCTCGGGGCGGCGCTCATCGCCTCGACGGCCGGCCACCCCTCGGTCATCACGCTGGACGGCGGCGGCACCTCCACCGACGTGGCCGTCGTCCTGGACGGCGAGCCCTCGACGACCACCGAGGGCGCCGTCGGCCGCTACCCGTGCAAGATCCCGATGATCGACATCGTCACCGTCGGCGCCGGCGGCGGCTCGATCGCCTGGATCACACCCGAGGGCACGCTCAAGGTAGGACCGAAGAGCGCGGGCGCCGACCCCGGCCCCCTCTGCTACGGCCGCGGCGGCTCCGAGGTGACGGTGACCGACGCCCACGTCTACCTGGGCCGCATCCCGCCGCATCTCCTCGGCGGCGAGATCCCCCTGGACGTCGTCGCCGCCCGCACCGGCATCGAGGAACTCGCCGGCAAGCTCGGCATCAGCCCGGAACGCACCGCCACCGGCATCCTGGAGATCAGCGCGTTCAACCAGAGCAACGCCATCCGCCGCCTGACCGTCAAACGCGGCCTGGACGTGCGCGACTTCCCGCTGGTGACCTTCGGCGGCTCCGGCCCGCTGCTGGCCTGCCGCCTCATCGACATCCTGGGCCTGCCCGCGGTGGTCGTGCCACGGGACCCGGGCAACGTCTCGGCGTTCGGCCTGCTCACGGTGGACGTCAAGAACGACTACGTCCGCACCCACGTGACCCGCTCCCTCGACCTGGACACGGCCGGCCGGATCTTCGCCGAACTCGAGTCCGCCGCCGCGGCCGCCCTGGACCGCGAAGGCTTCGACGACCCCCTCTACGCCCGCAGCGCCGACCTGCGCTACTACGGCCAGGCGTACGAGGTCCGCGTCCCGGCCCCGCCCGGCGAGGTGGACGCGGACTGGCGCGCGGAGGTCGCCGAGCGCTTCCACACGGCCCACGAGAAGCTGTACGGCTACGCCTACCGCGACAACCCTCGGCACACGGTCGAATGGGTCAACCTGCGCGTCTCCGGCATCGGCCCCATCACCCGCCCGGCCATCCGCCGCCTGGGGGCCCCCGCCACGGCACCGGAACCCGGGACGCGAGCCGTGCACTTCGACCATCCCACCCCGGAAACCCCCATCCACCAGCGCGCCGGCCTCGCCCCGGGCACGGTGGTCGAGGGCCCGGCGGTCATCGAGGAGTACGGCTCCACGCTCCCGCTCCACCCCGGCTTCCAAGCCAAGGTGGACGAGTACGGAAATCTGGAGGTGCGCCGGAATGCGGAACGAACCCGACGCGGCGAATGAGGAGGGTGAGTGACCCATGAGCGCAGACCCGATTCTCACCGAGATCGTCGAAGGCACGCTGGCCTCGGTCGAGAAGGAGGTCGAGACCGCGATCGCGCGCACGGCCCGCTCGCCGATGATCCGCGACGCCCACGACTTCCGCGCCGGCATCCACGACCGCAAGCTCAGAAAGCTCACCGGCCGCTCCTACAGCGCCCTCGTCCAGCCGATCGTCCGTGACTTCCCCATCGAAACGATGCACGAGGGCGACGTCTACTTCCACAACGACGTCTACCTCTCCGAAGGCGGCATCGGCCACCTGCCCGACCTGTGCGTCACCGTGCCCGTCTTCCACGAGGGCGAGGTGGTCGCCTTCGTCCAGGCGTTCGGCCACCACGACGACATCGGCGGCGCCGTACCCGGGAGCATGCCCTCGCACGCCCGCAGCGTGTTCGAGGAGGGCCTCATGGTCCCGCCCATCAAACTCTGGGACCAGGGCGTCCCGAACGAGGCCGCCCTGCGCATCATGACCCGCAACTCCCGCATGCCCGACTCGCTCGCCGGCGACCTGGACGCCGAATGCTCCGCCTGCCTCATGGGCGCGCGCCGGCTCGCCGAACTCTTCGAGAGGTACGGCAGAGCCGCCGTCGAGGAGTGCTTCGACGCGATCATCGCCAAGACCACCGAGACCTTCCGCCGGGAACTGCTGGCCAAGGTTCCCGAAGGGGTCTACGTGTGGGAGGACTACGCCGAGCACGACGGCGTCGACGAGCCCCGCCTGCACGCCCAGCGCATCACGCTCACCGTCGACCACACCCGCCCCGCCCCCCTGACCATCGACTTCACCGGCACCTCGCCCCAGGCCAAGGGCCCCATCAACCACGCGGGCGACTACGCCGACGGCGTCTTCCTCAAGAAGTGGCTCGCCCCGATCCTCCGGAACCTCGCCGACACCCCGGAGCGCATGGCCGAACTCGACGTCAACGAGGGCGTGGTCCCGCTCATCGAGATGCGCTTCCCGGACAAGGGCACCCTGCTCACCCCGATCTTCCCCGCCCCGACCAACGCCCGCACCTTCGTCATCCTGCGCCTGCTGGGGGTGCTGGCCGGGGTCCTGGCCAAGGCGACCGGCGGTCGGATGCCGGCCGACCAGGAGACCATCCGCTACACCGGCATCCACGGGCTCGACGCCGACGGCCGGCCGTACCTGATGCGAGAGGTGCTGGGTGGCGGCTCGGGCGGGAGATGGTACGCCGACGGCGAGGACACCATCCACGTCGTGCCCGACAGCCGTAACATCCCGGTCGAGTTCGCCGAGGCGCGATGGCCCTTCCGTGTGGAACGCCTCGCGCTGGCCTGCGACTCGGGCGGGCCGGGGCTGTTCCGCGGCGGGCTCGGCTACGACAAGCACATCAGGATGCTGCGCGACGCCTCGTACATGTCGATCGCCGACCGCTCGATCCTGTCGTGCTGGGGTGTCAACGGAGGGCTGGCCGGGCGGCCGTTCCGCGTCGAGGTGGCGGGCAAGGAGATGGAAGGGCTGGTCGACGACCATCCGGTGCAGGCGGGCGAGGTCATCCGCATCCGCACCACCGGGGGCGGCGGCTGGGGCTCTCCGTACGACCGCGACCCGCGGGCGGTGGCGGCCGACGTGCGCGACGGGAAGGTCTCGATCGCCGGGGCGCTGGGCGACTACGGCGTCGTCCTGGACGGCGACCGCATCGACGAACAGGGCACCGCCGAACTCCGCGCCCGCCTCCGGCCCACAGCGGCGCCCTTCTTCGATCGGGGGCCGGGGTATCCCAAGCTCTCCGGTGGGCGAACCACGGCGGAGGTAGACGAACTGTAAAGTTCTCATTACGGGGAGTAATGGGGATCGCTAGCATGATCCGTCGTGAACGTCCCTTCCCCCTCCACCGCCTATGTGGATGAGTCGATGGTGCTCTCCCACGGTCGATACCTTCTTGTCGCCATGCTTGTGACATCGGATCAGGCCGATGCTCAACGCGACGTGCTTCGGTCGCTTCTGGAGCGTGGGCAGCGCCGCCTGCATTGGCACGACGAGAACGACAAACGCCGCGCTCATCTCATCGAGGTCGTGGCGGGCCTGCGACCGAAGGGTGTCATGGTCGTGGGTATGAATCTCAATCCCAAGAAGCAGGAGAGGGCGCGGCGCAAGTGCATGGGGCACTTGCTGTGGAAGCTCCGCGACTTCGGGATCAGCGACATGCTGATCGAACGCCGTCAGGGTGATCTCGACCGGCTTGACAGGGAGATGATCGCGGCGATGCGAGGTTGCAATGCGATGCCGCCGGGGCTTCGGCCGGACTGGTGTGATCCGGAGAGTGAGCCGCTGCTGTGGTTGCCCGACATCGTCGCGGGTGCGCGAGCGTTGGCGGAGCGAGGGAGCGACAGCTTCTGGCAGCAGGTCGGCCGGGGGATGCGAATCCTGGCGGTAGACACCCGGTAAGTCGCAAGCCCGGGCTTCCGTCGTCCGGCGGTCCACCCGGGCCCACTTCCGTTCCCCCCGCAGGGGGCGGCTAGGCGCATGCCCGGGCTTCCGTCGTCCGGCGGTCCACCCGGGCCCACTTCCAGTCCCTCCCGCAGGAGGGTGGCGATACATCGACTGTACCCGCACGACCACCGTCTGTCACTCGAATAGCCCGATGCCATGATGGCGCCCATGCGTATCGCCCTGGCCGGTCTGGCCACCAGTCACCCCTACACCGACGCCAGAACCCTCACCCACCACGCCCACCTGGCCGTTTGGGAGCCGGACGCGGACCGCCTGGCCAGGTTCGTGCAGGAGCACCCGGAAGCCGAGGTCGCCGGAAGCCTGGGCGAGCTGCTGGCCGGGCGGCCCGACGGGGTGGTGCTGACCGTGCCGAACCCGCAGGTGCCGGCGGCGCTGGCCCACGTGCTGGAGAGCGAGGTGCCGGTGTTCGTGAACAAGCCGGCCGCCGCCTCCCGGGAGCAGCTGGAGGCGCTGGACCGGCTGGACATCGGCGATCGGGTGCTGTCCACGTCGGTGCTGCGGTTCGCGCCGGCCTTCGCCGGGATGCGCGTCGATCCGGGTGAGGTGTTGTCGGTGCGGGCGACCGTACGGCATGACGTGGGGATGTGGGCCGGCGGCTACAACGCCTGGCAGGACACGCCGGGGCAGGGCGGCGGGACGATGGTGACCATGGGCGTCCACGGGGTGGAGCTGCTGGTGGCGCTGCTGGGTCCCGGGGTACGGCTGGCGGGGGCGGCCGGGGCGGTCCGGCACTACGCGGGGCTGCGGTCGGAGGACACCGGGGTGATGGCGCTGCAGTGGGGGAGCGGGGTCACGGGGGTGGTGGAGGTCATCGGGGTGTCCTCCGGTGAGGAGTACACCGTGACGGTGCACCGTCGCGGCGGTGACGAGCACATCGTGATCGAGCCGGGCGCGGACCATCTGCGCGGTCTCGGGTACGAGGGGACGGTCGAGGCGTTTCTCGGCATGGTCGGGGGCGCGCCCAGCCCGGTGCCGTGGGCGCAGACCCGGGCGATCCTCGAGGTGCTGGTTTCGGCGCGGGAGGCGGCCCCCGCCCATTGACAGGGCGAGACTCCGCTAGTTACGGTCTGGACCGTAAATGAGAGGAGTCAGGGTGCGGACGGTATCCGAGCTCGAAGAGCGCCTGGCGCGGCCCAGCGGTGCGCTCGTGGACGATCTGGCCAGGCTCGACGGCGACATCATGATCCTGGGCGCGGGCGGCAAACTCGGGCCCAGCCTGGTCAGGCTGGCGCTCAACGCCACCATGGGCAAGAAGCGGATCGTGGCGGTGTCGAGGTTCTCCGAGCCCGGCCTGGCCGGCGCGCTGACCGCTGAGGGCGCCAGCGTGGTCGCCGCGGACGTGGCCGACGACGCGGCGCTGCGCGAACTGCCCGACGCAGAGAACGTCGTCTTCCTGGTCGGGGCCAAGTTCGGCACCCAGGGCGCCGAGCACGCCACCTGGTTCACCAACTCCTACCTGCCCGGACGGGTGGCCGACCGGTTCCGCGACAGCCGGATCACGGCCCTGTCCACCGGGAACGTCTACCCGCTCGTCCCGGTGACCGGCGGCGGCGCCACCGAGGAGACCGCGCCCGGCCCGGTCGGCGAGTACGCGATGAGCTGCCTCGGGCGCGAGCGCGTCATGGAGCACTTCAGCGACAGGTACGGCACCCGCCTGGCGCTGATCCGGCTCAACTACGCGGTCGAGATGCGCTACGGCGTGCTGGTCGACCTGGCGCAGAAGATCGCCGCCGGGCAGCCGATCGACCTGGCCACCGGGCAGGTCAACGTGGTCTGGCAGGGCTACGCCAACGAGGTGACGCTCCGGTCGCTCCTGCACGCCGACGCGCCGCCGTACCTGCTGAACCTCACCGGGCCCGAGCTGATCTCGGTACGGCAGGCCGCGCAGGCCCTCGGCCGTGCGCTCGGCAGGGAGCCGGTGTTCACCGGCGAGGAGGCGCCCACGGCGCTGCTGTCCAATGCCGGCAGATGCCATCGGACCTTCGGGTATCCGGAGCTGACGCCGGCCGAGCTCATCGAGCACACCGCCCAGTGGGTCGCCGAGGGCGGGCCGCTGCTGGGCAAGCCCACGAAGTTCGAGCGGCGCGACGGCCGGTTCTGATCAGCATGCTCACCGATCAAGGGGGAAGTCACGTGCTCAGCACGGCTCCAGAGGCTCAACCGTCCGCGCGCGACCTGTTCCGGCGCGGCCTGGTCATCCCGGCGCACCCCCTCGCGCTGGACGCCGGCCGTAGGCTCGACGAGCGCCGGCAGCGGGCGCTGACCCGCTACTACGTGGCGGCGGGCGCGGGCGGGCTGGCGGTCGGCGTGCACACGACGCAGTTCGCCCTCCACGGCACGCCGATGCTGGCGCCGGTGCTGGAGCTGGCCGCCGAGACCTCGCGGGCGGCGGGCCGGGAGGTCCTACTGGTCGCCGGGGCCACCGGGCCGACCGGGCAGGCGGTGGCCGAAGCGGAGCTGGCCCGGTCGCTCGGGTACCACATGGTGCTGCTCAGCCCCTACGCCGGACTGGACGAGGACGGGCTGATCGAGCGGGCCGCGGCGGTCGGCGAGGTCCTGCCGGTCATCGGCTTCTACCTGCAGCCGGCGGTCGGCGGGCGCACGCTGTCGCGGGAGTTCTGGACCCGGCTGGCCTCGATCGAGTCGGTGGCCGGGATCAAGGTGGCGCCGTTCGACCGGTACCGGACCCTGGACGTGCTGCACGGGGTGGTCAGGGCGGGGCGGGCCGACGAGGTGGCGCTCTACACCGGCAACGACGACCACATTCTGGCCGACCTCATCACCACCCACCGGGTCGTCGTGGACGGGCGCGAGGTCGAGGTGGAGTTCGTCGGCGGGCTGCTCGGCCAGTGGGCGGTGTGGGTGCGCAAGGCGGTCGGGCTGCTGGAGGAGGCGCGGCGGGCGCGGGGCGGCGACGACGAGGCGGTCCGCAGGCTGCTCAGCCTGGACGGCCACCTGACCGACGCGAACGCCGCCATCTTCGACTCGGCGAACGGCTTCCACGGGTGCATTCCGGGCATCCACGAGATCCTGCGCCGCCAGGGCCTGCTGGCCGGGCGCTGGTGCCTGGATCCCGAGGAGGACCTGTCGCCCGGGCAGCTCGCCGAGATCGACCGGGTGTGGGCGGCTTACCCGTGGCTGCGGGACGACGAGTTCGTGGCCGAGGGCCTGGACCGGTGGCTCTCCTAGAAGCGCCGCTAAAGGGTGAGCTTGTAGAGGGTCAGCGGACGGCCGCTGCTGCCGCTGGTCAGGTTGCCGGTGCGCTCGGCGAGGCCGGCCAGTTCCAGGCGGTGGAGCATGCGGCGGGCGGTGCGCTGCTGGACGGCCAGGCGTTCGGCGATCTCGCGGGTGGTCAGGGGTTCGCCTCCGGCGGCGTCGCGGGCCTCCAGGAGGCGTTCGAGCGTGGGCACCGACAGCCCCACGCGCCGGGCCAGCACGGACAGGTTCTGCTCGCCGGCCGGCGTGCTGGTCACCGACTCCAGCACGATGTCGGTGTCGGCGCGCAGCGACAGCACCGCGGCCACGTCCCCGATCCGCCGCGCGCGGGCCAGCGCCCGCCGGGCCAGGCTCTCCGCCTCGGCGGCGCTGCGCCCGAGGCCGAAGCCGACGCGTACCACCCGGCTGGCCGCGGCGAGCCGCCCCAGCATGGGCAGCCCGGTGAAGCCGCCGGTGGCGTCGTACAACGGGCCGCGGGTGGTCACGAGCAGGTGGGTGCCGCCGCGGAACCCGGCCAGCGTGCCGCCCAGGGCGGTGGCCTCGCGCAGCAGCCCTTCCTCGCCGTCCACCTCGACGAGCCCGAGCGCGATCTGGGCGTCCTCCTGCGCCTGGCCTTCCGCGGTGAGCAGGAGCTGGCGCAGCGCGACGCGCACCGAGTGCACGGACGGCGCCAGCCGCAGCACGTGCATGTCGCCGCGCAGCGCCTCGTGCACCGAGCTGAGGCAGGTGATCACCGGATGCCCCGCCCCGCGCCGGTGGAAGGCGATGGCCTTCTTGGAGGTCATCTCGGGCCGGTAGCCGAGCGTGCGCAGCCGGTCGGTGGGCAGCCCGGCCTCGGTGAAGGTGGCGGTGACGTCGGCCGGCGCGAGCGTGTCGATGGACAGGGTGGTGATGTCCTGTCCGTCGTGCTGCAGCCGGACGAGGGCGCTGAGCAGCGTCGCGCCGGAGTAGTCCACGAACGCGGCGGGCCGCGAGAGCATGTCGGCGTCGCGGGCCAGCATGTAGGGCACGATTCCGGTGAAGAGCCAGCCTTCGACGGCGCCGGCGTGCGCTTCGACGATGGCGGGTGCCTGCGACTCGTGGTCGTAGTCGAGCCGCAGCGTGCTCACGCCGGGCTGCTCCTCGCAGGTGGCCGCGACGTCGTCGACCAGATCGTGCGGGCCGACGACCCCGATGACGATACCCACCCACGCCTCCTTCTCCACTATTACGGTCAAGACCGAAAGGTTAACCTGTGAGTCTCACGTTTCCCAACATGGCCGAATCCGCCGGCCGTACCCTCGGCGAGGAGGAGATCGCGGCGCTGGAGAGGGTGATCCGCTCCGGCATGCTCAGCTCCGTCTGGGGCACGGAGGTGCGCGCGCTCGAAGGCGAGGTCGCGGAGTTGTACGGCTCCCGCCACGCCATCGCGTGCAGTTCCGGCACCGCGGCCCTCCATCTCTCCGTCGTGGCGGCCGCTCCGGACCCCGGTGACGAGATCATCACGACGCCGATCACGGATTTCGGCACGGTGGCCCCCATCTTGGCGCAGAACGCCGTTCCTGTCTTCGCCGACGTGGACCCGGCCACCGGCATTCTCGATCCGCGGGCGGTCGCCAGGCTCATCGGTCCCCGTACCCGGGCCATCATGGTCGTTCATCTCTTCGGCGCCCCGGCTCCGGTGGATGACCTCCGCGCCCTGGCCGACCGGCACGGCCTCACCCTGATCGAGGACTGCGCCCAGGCGTGGCTGACCGAACTGCCCGGCGGGTACGCGGGCACCGCGGGCCACGTCGGCACCCTCAGCCTCCAGCAGTGGAAGCACATCACCTGCGGCGACGGCGGCCTGACCCTCACCGACGACGACGAACTGGCCAGGCGCATGCGCCTGTTCGCGGACAAGGGCTGGGACCGCGCCAAGGGCCGCTCCCATGAGAGCCTCGGGCTCAACTACCGCATGACCGAGCTCCAGGGCGCCGTCGCCCGCGCCCAGCTGGCCAAACTCCCGGGCGTGCTGGCCGATCGGCGCCGCACCGCCGTACAGCTGGTCGAGGCCCTTCGCGGACTGGAGAAGGTACGGCCGGCGCGCCCGGACGGGCACGCGTGGTGGTTGTTCCCGCTCGTCCTGCCCGGCGGCGGGGCGCGCGAGCTGGCGGAGAAGCTGCGGGAGGACGGGATTCCGGCGCGGGCCGGATATCTCAACCAGACCCTCAATCACGCGCCCGTCCTGGAGTCCCCGCTCTACGGGGGATCGCGGTACCCGCTGGAGGGGTACGAGGCCGCCGCCTGTCCCGAGGCGGAGCGCATGGTGGCCGAGACTCTGCTGGTCATCGACTGGAACGAGAACTACACCGGCGAGCACGTGGCCGCCGTCGCCGCGGCGGTCCGTAAGTACTGCGGGTGAGCTCTTGACCCCCTGTTCATCCGGTCGCTAGGTTTCGGTCTAGACCGGTATTAGGAGAAAGGAAGGCCCATGAGGAAGGTAGCGGTAGCCGGCCTCGCGGCCGGCCTGGGAGTCACGCTCGCCGGATGCGGTTCCTCCAGCGGTGGATCGGACGGCAAGAGCACGGTGACGACGTGGGTCTACCCCGTCATCGAGGACCAGGCCAAGAGCAAGGCGTTCTGGGACACGGTCGAGAAGGACTTCGAGGCCGGGAACGCCGGCGTCGACGTCAAGATCGAGCAGCAGCCCTGGGACGGCCGCCAGCAGAAGGTCACGGCCGCCCTGGCCGCCAAGAAGGGCTTCGACCTGGTCCTGCTCGGCCCCGACCAGATCCCCCAGTACGTCAAGCAGGGCACGATCGCCCCGCTCGACGACGCCGTCGCCGCCGAGAAGGGTTCCTTCCGCCCCAACGCGCTCAGCGCGCTCAGCGTCGAGGGCAAGGTGTACGGCGTGCCGATCTACCAGACGATCACGGCCCCCATCTGGAACAAGAAGGCCCTCGACGAGGCCGGCGTCAGCGCGGTGCCGAAGACGTGGGACGAGGTCCTGGCCGCCGCGCCCAAGCTGGCCGCAAAGAAGATCCCGATCTTCATGTACCCCGGCGCCCCCGAGACCTCGCTCAACCTCAGCTTCTACCCGATCCTGTGGTCCAACGGCGGCCAGGTCTTCAGCCCCGACGGCAAGAAGGCCGCCTTCAACGGGCCCGAAGGCGTGAAGTCGCTGCAGTTCCTCCTCGACCTGCAGAAGGCCGGCGGCCTGCCGGGCAACGCGGCGACGCTGACCAACGTCATCGAGGGCAGCCCGCTGGCCCAGGGCAAGGTGGCCATGTACCACGCCGCCGCCCCCATCGGCGCCAAGCAGCTGGCCGCCGCCGTCGGCGCGGAGAACGTGGTCGTCGGCGGCCCGTTCGAGGGCGCCAAGAAGGTCGCCTTCGGCATCCCCGGCGCCCTCGTGCTGGCCGCGCACTCCAAGTCCGCGGAGGCGGCCAAGAAGCTCGCCGCCTACATCGGCTCCGCCGAGGTGGCCGCCCGGCTGTCGGCCGAGTCCGGCTACTTCACCGCGCGCACCGACGCCTCGGCCCCCAGCGCCGACGCCACGGCGAAGGAGTTCGAGAAGTCGCTGGAGTTCGCCTTCCCCGGTGACGCCCACGCCTCCGCCCGGCAGGTCATGACGGTGCTGGCCCCGGAGATCCAGTCCGCGCTGCAGGGGAAGAAGACCGCCCAGCAGGCGCTCGACGACGCCGCCAAGCTGGTCGACGACCAGCTCGCCGCCGCCGGCTGACGTACGCGGGGAGGTCGTGCGCGGCCTCCCCGCCCTTTGCGAAAGGCCTCAACCTGTGCGACACCGGCTGCGCGACCCCGTCACCGGGTTGCTGTACGTCCTGCCGATGCTCGTGCTCTTCGTGATCTTCCGGTTCGTCCCCTCGCTGGGCGCGGCCGGCATGAGCCTGACGGACTACAAGATCAACGGGGAGTGGAGCTTCGTCGGCGTGGAGAACTACGCCAGGCTCCTCGACGACCCCATCTTCATGGGAGCCCTGCGCGTCACGATCGTCTACGTGGCGATCTACGTCCCGCTCACCGTGCTCATCTCCCTGGGCACCGCGCTCCTGCTCAACTCGGTCGTCTTCATGAAGGGGCTGTTCCGGGGCATGCTCTTCCTGCCCTACGTGACCAGCTTCGTCTTCGCCGGAGTGATCTGGCGCTGGATCTACGAGTTCGACGGCCTGATCAACGGGCTGCTCGCCAAGATCGACATGGGGCCGGTCGGGTTCCTGGACGACACCGCGCTGGTACTGCCCTCGCTGGCCACCGTCTCGGTGTGGAAGGGCTTCGGCTACTCCATGCTCATCCTGCTGGCCGGGCTGAAGTCCATCCCGCCCTCCTACCTGGAGGCCGCCCGGGTGGACGGCGCCGGCGCCTGGCAGCGCTTCCGCGCCATCGTGCTGCCGCTGCTGCGCCCCGCGCTCTTCTTCGTCGTGGTCATCGAGACGATCGGCGCCTTCCAGACCTTCGACGTCATCTACGTGATGACCGGCGGCGGACCCTCGCGGGCCAGCTACAACCTCATCTACGCGCTCTACGACCAGGGCTTCGGGAACTTCGACATCGCCTACGCGGCCACGATCGGCATCGTGCTGTTCGTCCTGGTCTTCATCGTCTCGATGATCCAGCGCCGACTGCTCGATCGGAGCACCACATGACGATGACCGAGACCGAACCCGTGGTGGCGGCGCCCGCCCGCAAGGCCCGGACGCCCGGGCGCAGGACCGGCCGCCAGTGGCCGCTCGTCGTCCTGCTCGGGCTCGTCGCCGTGCTCACCGTCAGCCCGTTCCTGCTGATGCTGGTGCTGGCGGTCAGCCCCAAGAACGCCCCCACCGTGCCCCACCAGTGGCCGGACACCCTCACGCTGGACAACCTCGTCACGAACCTGACGTCCTCCGGATTCCTCGGCTGGACCGTCAACTCCTTCGTCTACGCCGCCGTCTCCGTGGTCATCATCCTCCTGACCGCCTCCATGGCCGGCTACGCCTTCGCCAAGAAGCGCTTCCCCGGCCGCGACGCGCTGATGTGGGCGTTCCTGGCGACCATGATGGTGCCCTTCCAGGCCACGCTGATCCCGCTGTACATCCTCGTGTCGAACCTGGACGGCGCGGACACCTTCTGGGGCCTCATCGTGCCCACGCTGGCCAACTCCCAAGCCGTCTTCCTCATGCGGCAGTTCATCCGCGACCTGCCCGACGAGCTCTTCGAGGCCGCCAAGGTGGACGGCGCCCCGGAATGGCGCATCTACCTGCAGATCGTGCTGCCGCTCACCAAGCCGATCCTGGCCACGCTGGGCGTCTTCGTCTTCCTGTGGCACTGGAACGACTTCCTCTGGCCGCTCGTCGCGACCACCGGCGAGGAGATGCGCACGCTGACGGTGGGCCTGTCCACGCTGCGCGGCGAGCAGTTCCCGCAGTCGATGGAGATGGCCGCGGCGGCGATCTCCGTGGTGCCCTGCCTGGCCGTCTTCTTCCTGCTGCAGCGCTACCTCGTCAACAGCATCGCCATGACCGGCCTCAAGTGATCGCCTAGGCTGGGGCGGCATGAGCACGGCAATCGACCCGCGCGCGGCCGCGCTGCGCGACCGCCTGCGCGGCACGCTGGTCGCCGCCGCGGCCACCCCCATGACCGCCTCCGGCGAGGTCGACCTCGACCTGGTCTCCTCCTACTTCGCCGGACTGGTCGCCGACGGCGCGGGCGGGCTGGCGGTTCTCGCACACACCGGACGCGGGCCGTACCTGAGCGACGAGGTGCGCGCGGGCGTGATCGCCCGCGCGGTCGCGCTCGGCGTGCCCGTCGTGGCCGGCATCGGCGGTACGGCCGGCGTCGCGCAGGCCAGGGCGGCGGCCGAGCTGGGGGTGGCGGCGCTCATGCCGTTCCCGTCCACCGGCGACCGCGTGGCCGAGCACCAGGCCGCGTGGGAGGCGACCGGGGTCCCCCTGATCGCCTTCGACCTCTACAGCCTGCCCTGCCCGCCGGACGTGCTGCGCGCGCTCGTGGCGCTGCCCGGCGTGGCCGCGCTGAAGGTGGCGCTGCTGTCCGACGCCATGGCCTGCCAGCGCAGCATCGCCATCGCCCGCGCGGCCGGCCGCCTGGCCGTCACCGGCGAGGACCGCATGTTCGGGCCCTCGCTGCTGTGGGGCGCGGAAGCCGCGCTCGTCGGCCTGGCCGCCGCGCACGTGGGCGTCACCGCCGACGTGCTGCGCGCCTACGCGGGCACGGACCTGCGCGCGTTCGAGGCCGCCTCGGCCCGGCTGGACCGCCTGGCGGCCGCCACCTTCACCGAGCCGATGGAAGGCTACGTGCAGCGCATGCTGTGGCTGGCCGCCGAGGAGGGCCGCATCCCGGCCACGCACGCGCACGACCCGTACGGCCCCGCCCTCGGTGACGTGCCGCTGAGCGCCAAGGACGTCCTCACGTCCTGAGCAGGCGCTGGGCGTTGCGCGTGTGCAGCAGGCGGGAGACGTGCGACGGGTACCACCTGCGGCCGCCGCCCGGGGTGCGGACGCCGTCGCGGTTGAGCTCGTCGCAGATGCCGGCATAGGTGGCGCCCCGCTCGCGCAGCGCAACCACACGGGACAACACCTCCTCGGGACACGACGGCGGGCGGCCCGGCAACCGCTTGACGGGCTCCGCCACCGCGGGGCGCTGGGCGGGACGGGGAATCGGGCGGATGGGCGGCAGCGGTGTGCCCTCCGGACGGGACACCGGGTGGGCCGTGCGCTCCTGGCCGCTCATGGCAGCCGCCGGGAACGACGGTGACGAAACTCGAGCACGGAAGGATCTCCCCAGGCAGGCGGGGAGCGGCGAACGCTACCCGCGGACGGACGACAGGACCGGGACGAGCCCCCGCTGAGTTGGTCCCCTGGTCACATGTGGTCCGGCCGCGATGAGGGCGCCGGGTGGATGCCTTCCCGCGCGGGCGGGGAACGGCACGGCCCGCACGATGCGCCCCTGGCCGAGGAGCGTGCGGGTGAGCCCCACCAGGTGCACCTGCACCCAGTCGGCCGCCCGCTCGATGACGTGGTACAGCCTCGCCGGAAGCCGGCGCAGCATGCGGGCGGTGTCGTTCAGGAGCCGGTCGAGGTCACGGGGCGCGACCTTGGCCTGGTGGATCAGCCAGTGGGCGAAGTCGTCGTCGTCCCCCTCGCGCTCCTTGAGGTATGCGGTGATCCTGGCCAGATTGACCAGGCGCCTGGCCAGGCGGTCATAGGAGTCGGCGATGGGCAACCGGCGGGCGGGCGGCTCCGCCAGGCCCAGCGCTTCCTCGAGAACGCGCTGGTAAACGGACTCACGCATGCGGTGAGCCTCGTGCTCCATCTGCCGTTGCCACGTCTTCATCCGCGCGCGGGCCCGCCGCAGCCGCCATCTCTGGGCGATGCCCAGGATCCCCGTGAGCAGCAGGCGCATCGCCGTACCGCCGCGCAGCCAGGGATGCATGCCCACCTCCGGGGGGATCCGCCTGCTTCGACGGTACAACCTCGTGGCGACGTTTCCGGTAACTACGGCCGGATGGCGATGCTGACCAGGTTGCGGCCCTTCAGCCCGTACAACGCCCGGCTGTCAGGGGCGATGGCGAGCCGGGAACCGCCGCCGAACCAGCCGGCGGCCAGCTTGGCCGTCGAGGTCACCGGGGGCGAGCCGAGGCCCTCCTGGGGGCTGGTGCCAGCTCGGCGGTGGAGTTGAGGCCGCCGGCCAGGTGCCCGCCATGCTGGAGACCCGGTCGCGGTCGGCGAGCTCGGCGGGGAGCGGGTCGCGCTTCTCGCCACGCGGCCCGGCTCCGACATGCCCATGTAGATCGTGCCGTCGGGGGCGGCGGCCATGGTCCAGATGGAGTGGTCGGGGTATTCGGCGAGCTTGACGGTGGCGCCGGTGATCGTGTCGAGCTTGTAGAGGTCGGAGCGGGAGTGGGTGCCGATGTAGACGTCGGTGCCGTGCTTGCACATCGCCCAGATGCCGACGCCGGTGGGGATCTCGGCGTGGACGGTGATCCGGTCCCAGGCGCCGACGACGTTGGGGGACAGGCCGCGCGAGCCCAGGTAGAGGACGTCGCCGACGAACTCCCCGCTGCCCAGAGGGGCGGCGACGGCGGCCGGGCCCGAAACGGCGGCGGGGGATGATGCGCTGGCTCCCTTGGCACGTGCTTGGTACCTGTCACACCGGCAGGTTGAAGAGGGCGGCGGCGTTGCGCCAGGCGAGTTTCTCGGCGACGTCCGGGGCGAGCTGGGCGGCGGCGACGGCGCCGAAGGCGGAGGACGGGTCGATCAGGGTGGAGTCGGTGCCGAACAGGAGGCGGTCGGGGTTCACCGCGGCGGCCACCTCGGCGATCCGGCGGGCGGGCGCGTGTGACCAGCACGGCTCGAGGTAGAGGCGGTCGCAGGAGTTGGCGGCCTCGATGGCGAAGCGGTGGCCGTCGGCGCCCATGTGCCCGGCGATGACCCTGAGGCCGGGGATGTCCAGGCAGGTCCGCGCGAGGTCGAGGACGGTGGCGCCCCAGGTGTGCACGAGCGCGGGCACGCCGTGCGCGGCGACGAGGGCGAGGGCTTCGCGGGTCTGGGGGGAGTCCGCCGGCGATCGGGTGTAGTCGGTGTGGATCTTGACGCCTTTGAAGAGGCCGGTGGGGAGGTACTCCTGAAGATCCCTTTCGGCCTGGGCGAGGCGGCGGGGGTTGATGGTGACATATCCGAAATGGCGGTCGGTGCCGGCCAGCCATTCCGCCAGCGCCCGGTTGCCCGTCGCTGGATCGTAGATCACCGCCTCGGTGGCCGACACGATCGCGTGGCCGATGCCGTAGCGGTCCATCGTGGCGTGGTTGACCCCGGCCACGTCCATCGTGAAGAACCACGGGCCCCAGTGCGCGTGCACGTCGATGATCATCCGAGCAGCCTCCTCGCGTTGCCGCCGGCCACCGCGGCGATCTCCTCCGGCTTCAGGCCGCTGGTCGCCAGCCGCAGCAGCGGGACCAGCGGCTCGTAGTGCGGGGTGCGCGAGCCGTACAGAAGCCGGTCGGGCGGTACGGTCTCCAGCGCGTCGGGGGAGTTGAGCAGGCGGGTCGAGGTGTGAAAGCCCGGTTCGTCGGCGGCCACGACGAGGAAGTCACCCAGATGGTAGAAGTGCGTGTCCAGGAAGACGACCTTGGCTCCCCGCCCGGCGAACGGCTCCCAGAACCTGCGCACGTCCCCGCCCGTGAGCACGGTCAGCCCGAGCGCGGCCGCCCGGCGGGCCACGTGGCGCACCGACGGGAACCCGGCCTCCACGCCCTGTTCGTCGGGGAACAACCGGATCGCCCGCACCCCGAGCGGCACGAGGCGCTCGATCTCCCGCACCGCCCCGAGCGGATCGCGCAGGTCAACGGTCCCGACCGGAACCACCCTCGCGTCTCCGCTTCCGGCAGGGGCCACCGCCTGGTCTCCGCTCCCGGCAGGGGCCACCGTCTGGTCGCCGGTCCCGGCCGGAACCGCCCTGTGGTCTCCGGAGAGCCCGAGCACCTCGTCGTTGCCGGTCTCCATGTCGAACAACGCCGCCCGCAGCGACGCCACCGCACCCGCCCGGATGCCGTGCCCGGCCAGCGTGCCGAGGACCGAGCCGGGGTCGCCGGGCGGCCCGTCGCGGTCGGCGTAGGCGCCGACCAGCACGTCCACGTCCAGGGTCACCGTGAGTTCGCCGATCAGCCCGCGTGCGTCGAACGCCGTCACTGCCGCCTCCATTGACTATTCGCGCTCAGAACATTACGGACTGGGCCAAAATTGAGCAACAGGGTCCCCTCCTTCGCGAAAGAGAGCGTGTGCGATGCGCAGATCCCCTGTGGCCGCGGTCGCCCTGGCGGCGGCGGTTCTCGTCTCACCGCAGCCCGCCGGGGCCGTGGCGTGCGACACCCCGCGGGTCGAGCGGTTCGGCGCCGCCTCGGTGACCGGGGCGATCGTGGGCGCCGCCGTACACGATGGGCGGGCCTATGCGGTCACCCGCGGGCAGAAGCCGCCGGTGCCGGCCGAGATCGACCTGGGCACGCGGCGGGTGACCAGGAGCGTCACGCTGCCCGACGCGCCGGCGGCGGGTGAGGCGGAGGGCGGATGGGCGACGGCGGTGTCCGGCGGGAAGGTGTATGTGGGCACGTACCCGGACGGCCGCGTCTCGGAATACGTTCTGTGGCAGACGGACCCCATCCCCAATTTCCGTACTTTTCAGGACATCAAGGTCCAGGGCAACCAGCTCTCCGCCGTCTACAAGCGCGACTCCGGCACCTGGATCGCCCTCGACCTCACCACCCGCGCCATCACCCGCCAGGGCACGCTCTCGGGGTACGGCGAGCTGACGTGCACCGGGGCCGGGTCTTCACCTCGTCCTTCTTCGGCGGCGGCAACGCCTACCAGCTCGCCCCCGGTTCAAGCAGCTGGCCACCGGCCTCGGCGACGATTGGTACACCAACTCCACTTCGAACCCGGCTCCGGGCACTGGCCGGGCGCGACCTGGCCCGCCTGAACCTCGACCCGGCCTGCCCGCCCTTGACCCTCTCGGCCACGCAGGGTTAGTTTCGGTCTGTGCCGAAATTCGTCACGGACGCCCACCGGCTCATCGGCCCCGTGCCCTTCGACGACCTGCCGGAGGACCCGCTCCCCGACATGGACCGGCTGGGCATCCAGCGCGCCTACGTGACCCACACCCTCAGCCTGTTCTCCGACCCCCACGCCGGGAACGAGGCCCTGCTCGCCCTCGGCGACCCGCGGCTGATCCCCGTCCCGGTCCTGGTGCCCGACTCGGCCGGGCCCGTCCCGTCCCGGACGGCGCCCATGGTCCGCCTGTGCCCGGCCCGGCACCGCTTCGAGCTGACCGGCCCCACCACGCCGCGCTGGCTGGGCCGCCTGCGGACCATCGTGGCGATCGACTACGAGGAGACCTCGCCCGGCCGGCTGTTCGCCCTGGCCAGGCAGGTTCCCGAGCAGAAGATCCTGCTGCTCAACCCCGGCTACCGCCGGCTGCGCACGATCGGCGAGCTGATGGCCGAGATCCCGAACCTCTGGCTGGAGATCGGCACCGTCAACACCCAGCGCGGCGTCGAGTGGCTGGCCGGCCGCTTCGGCGCGGAACGGCTGGTCTTCGGCACCGGCGCGCCCGTGCTCGACGACTGCGGGCCGCGGTTCCTGCTCGACCACCTCGACCTGCCGGAAAAGGACGTCGAGCTGATCGCCGCGGGAGGGAGCCTGCTGTGACGAGCGACCCGCAGGAGCGGCAGCCCGCCACGGCCCCCGCCCTGGCCCCCGCCACGCGCACCCGGGCGGCCGCGCCGATTCTCGACGCGCACGGCCATCTCGGCCCATGGCCCGACTTCCTCATCCCGGACACCTCCGCCGAGGGCATGGTCGAGCTGATGGACCGCCTCGGCATCACCGCCATCGGCATCAGCCACCTGCTCGCCGTCGGCCCCTCGGCCGAGGAGGGCAACCGCCTGGCCTTCGCCGCGGCCGCACGCTTTCCCGGCCGCATCGGCGTCTGGCAGGTCTACAACCCGCACCGCCGTACACCCATGACCACGGAAGGCGTCTGGGGCGTCAAGATCCACCCGGACGTGCACCAGTGCCGCCTCGACGACCGCCGGTACGACCCGGTCTGGGACCTGGGCCTGCCCGTGCTGGCCCACGGCCAGACCGACTCGCCGTGGAGCGACCCCGCGCAGTTCGCCGCCGTCGCCGCCCGCCACCCCGCGGTCCCGCTGCTCATGGGCCACGCCGGGCTCTGGCCGTACGGCTTCGCCCGTGCCGCCGACCTCGTGGCCGGGCACCCGAACCTCTACCTGGAGATCTGCGGCTCGAAGATGACCGGCCGCTGGATCGCCAGGCTCGCCGAACTGGCCGGCGCCGGCCGCGTCGTCTACGGCTCCGACGCCTGCTTCCTCGACCTGCGGATCGGCTACGGCCGGGTCGCCCTGGCCCCGCTCTCCGACGCGGACCGCGCCCTCGTCCAGGGCGGCAACCTCGCCCGCGTGCTGAAAGGACGCCTCGCATGACCCTCGCCCTCCACGGCGGCACCCCGGTCCGCGCCACGCCGTGGCCCGCCTGGCCGCCTCCGCTGGACGACGCCCAGCGCAAGCTCGTCACCGCTGTCCTCGACAGCGGCCTCTGGGGCGCCACGCAGGGCGGCAGCGCCGTCGCCGACCTGACCGCCGCGTTCGCCCGCCGCTCCGGAACCGGGTACGGCGTGGCCGTCGGCAACGCCACCCTGGGCCTGTTCGCCGCGCTGCGCGGGCTGGGCGTAGAGGCGGGCGACGAGGTCATCGTGCCCGCCTACACCTTCGTCGCCTCGGCCACCTCGGTGCTGCTGGCGGGAGCCGTACCCGTGATCGCCGACGTGGACCCCGGCGACCTGCACCTGGCGGCCGGCGCGGTGGAGGCGGCGATCACCGGGCGGACGGCCGCGATCATGCCCGTGCACCTGGCCGGGAGCCCGGCGGACATGGACGCGCTCAACGCGGTGGCCGCCCGGCACGACCTGAAGGTGGTCGAGGACGCGGCCCAGGCGCACGGCGCCACGTACCGGGGCCGTCCGGTCGGCGGTCTCGGCGACGCCGGCGTGTACAGCTTCCAGGCCAGCAAGGCGATGACCGCGGGGGAGGGCGGGCTGGTCGTCTGCCGCGAGGAGGCGGACTACGAGGCGATCTGGTCGGTGTGCAACCTCGGCCGCAAGCTCGGCGGTCAGTGGTACGGTCACCCGTCCGTCGGCTGGAACCTGCGCCTGACCGAGATCCAGGCGGCGCTGCTGCTGCCGTGGCTGGACCGGCTGGAGGCGGAGGTCGCGCGCCGGGAGGCGTTCGCGGCCGAGGTGGAGCGGGGGCTGGCCGCGATCCCGGGCCGCCCGGTGAGCGTGGTCCCGCAGCCGCCGGGCACGACGCGCGACTCGCGGCACCTGCTGATGCTGCGCGTGGGCGTGCCGTTCGACCGGGAGTTCTTCCTGGCCGCGATGGCCGCCGAGGGGGTGCCGCTGGACGGCGGCTACCCGCCGCTGGGCGCCATGTCCGCGCTGACCGAGGCCGGTGCCAGGGCCGAACCCTGCCCGGCCACCGAGGCCGCCTCGCGCGAGGTGGTCTGGATGCGCCAGTCGATGCTCATGGACGACCCCGCCGGCGCCGCGGACCTCGTCGCGGCCCTGGCCAAGGTGCTCCCTTCATGACACCCAGATCTACTTTGTAAAGGGCGGGTCGAGGCGACAACCGGGACCCGTGGCAGCATGGGCTCATGAGCGGACCAACGCGGATCATCGCGGTGCGCCACGGGCAGAGCGAGGCCAACCTGGCCCACGAGCTGTCCGGGGGCCGGCCGCTGGTGTACGACCGGGGTGACCACGAGGTCGCGCTGACCGACCTGGGCAGACGGCAGGCGGCGGCGGTGGGCAGGACGCTGGCCGGACTCGCCGCCGCCGACGCGCCGGAGGTCGTGTGGTGCTCGCCGTACCCGCGGGCGCGCGAGACCTGGGCGGTGGCGCAGCGGGCGTGGGGCGTCGCGGGGCTGCCGCTCACGGTGGACGATCGGCTGCGCGACCGGGAGATGGGCGCGCTGGCCCGCTACAACCGGGCGGCCGTCGTCGAGCGGTTCCCCGAGGAGGTGACCCGGTTCCTGGCCGCGGGGGAGTACTCCTACCGGCCGGCCGGCGGTGAGTCCTTCGGCGACGTCGTGGTACGGCTGCGCGCCTTCCTCGCCGATCTGAGGGAGGCGGCCGACGGGCGGCGCGTGCTGATCGTGGCGCACGACGCGGTGGTGCTGCTCCTGCGGCACGTGTTCGCGGGGACTCCGGACGCGGCGCTGGCGGAGATCCACCGGTTCACGCCGATTCTCAATGCTTCGCTGTCCACGTGGCGTGCGGTGGACGGGCGGATGGAGGTGCAGGCGTTCAACGACGTCACGCACCTGGCGTGACCACCTTCCCCATCTCCCGCGGCTACCTCAAAAGGGGCGTTGGTTATCAAAAGGTGACATATGCTCTGGCATTTGTGGTGAGCATGAAGAGGTCATATCCGATCGTGGAGCAGCGGCGCCTGACCCCGCGCGGCCGCCTGGGCGGGCTGCTCCGGAGGCTCCGGACAGGCGCGCGCGGGGACGGCGCCGACAGGCTCGCGCCGCACGCCCACGAGGCGCTGATCTACACGATCGGCGACCGGCACGTCCACGCCCGCGGCCGCGGTGGCCGCCCGCCCGCCGGGGCCGGCGCCGTCAGCGTCGTGGACCTGAGCAGGGACGCGCAGGTGACGGTCGAACTGCCGGGGGCGGGCGAGGAGCGGGTGGTGGTGACGTTCGCCTGCACGGTCCACGACCCCGTGGCCGTGGTCCGCGACGGGCTGACCGAGATCGGCCCGCACCTGCTCGCCCACCTCGACCACCTGCCTCTGGGCGGCGACGCCCCCGCGGCGCTGGTCAAAGCTCATCTGGCGCTCGTGCCGTTCGAGGCGGCCGGCATGTCGGTGATCGCGACCACGGTACGGCGGGCGCGGGAGGGCGAGGCGGAGGAACGGCCGCGCTGGCGGCACGAGGCAGCCGGCCAGGAGAGCCGGCGGCGCACCTGGGCGGACGCGGTCGCCCTGGCCAGGGAGGTGGACGGGGATCCGCTGGTCGCGATGCTGGCCGGTCACCTCCAGGGCGGCATCGAGCCCGGCGAACTGGTGGCGTACCTGCGCGGGGAGCGCGACCGGGCGCGGGAGGCCGCGCCTGAGCGGGAATCCGGACCGGAGCGGGAGGCCGGGCGGGAGCGGGAAGAGGAACGGTGCCGGACGGACCGGTTCGGGCGCCGCAAGGACGAGAGCACCGACGGGGAGCAGGCTGCGTGACCAACGGGGACGAGCACCACCACACCGGCAGCCGGGCGGACCGGGACGAGCATCACCACACCGGCAGCCAGGCGGACCGGGACGAGCGCCACCACGAGGGTGTCGGGGCGGACCCCGCCCTGCCGTACCACCCGGATGCCCCGACCGACCGGTATCGCGCGTTCGCGCCCGAGGGAGGCGGGGAGGAGACCGCCGACTACCGCGCGTTCAGGGTGGGCGACACCGTGGAGCAGCCACGGCCCGAGTTCGGCCGGCCGGATCCGGAGTTCGGCCGGCCGCGATCTGAGTCCGGCGGGCCAGGTTCGGAGCTGGGCGCGCCGCATCCCGAAGGCGTCCGGGGCATGTCCAGGGGCAGGCGGTGGGAGGTGGCGCGGTGGGTGCGGGTGCTGGCCGGGGTGGACGAGGGGCTGCTGGACCGGGTGCCCGAGGAGCGGCCCCGGTACACGGGCCTCGGCGGTGTGGTGCTGGGGACGGCGGCGGTGGCGTTCGTGTCGATGCTGGCCGCGCTGGTCATGGTGTTCGGCGGCGGGTGGACCCTGCTGGTGGCGGTGCCGCTCGCGGTGTTGTGGGCGATCCTGATCGGGAACTTCGACCGGTGGCTGGTGGCCGGCGGGCACGGGGTGATGGGCTGGACGAAGAAACTCACGATCATGCTTCCCCGGCTGATCGTCGCGACCCTCCTCGGTGTGATCATCGCGGAGCCGGTGGTGCTGGCCGTCTTCGACTCGGCCGTTCAGGAGCAGGTGAAACTGACCCGCTCCACCGCCAACCTCGCCTACGAGGACGCGTTGAAACGATGCAACCCGGCCCCTGACGCCTCGGGCGGCATCCCGGCCGCACCGGCCGGCTGTGCGGCCAAGGCGCTGACGTTGTCGCTGGCAGGAGCGCCCACCGAACGCCTGGCCGAGCGCGACCAGCTCAAACGCCAGCACGACGAGCTCACCGGGAAGGTCGCCGCCGACCGCGCGGAGTTGGCCCGCCGCCAGGATCTGGCCCGCCGCGAGTGCAACGGCACCGGTGGCGCGGGCCTGACCGGCCGGGCCGGCGAGGGCCCCAACTGCGCCCGCAATCGCGCCGAGGCCGACGCGTTCGCCGAGGACAGCAAGCTCGCCGCGAACACGGCCACGCTCGCCTCCCTCAACGACCGCCTCACCCGCCTGAACACCGACCTGGGCGCCTCCAGCACCACCTACGCCAGGGACCTGTCCGCCAAGATCCAGCAGAAGGTGGCGGAACGCCGCGCCCAGCAGGGACACATCGGCCTGCTGGAACGCCTGGAGGCGCTGGGCGTGCTGAAGGACCGGAGTGGGATGCTGTTCGTCGCGATCTGGCTGGTCACGCTCTTCTTCATCGTGATCGACGTGATGCCGGCGCTGGTGAAGTTCCTGTCGCCGACGACGACCTATGACGAGCTGGTGACGCGGCGGCTGGAGGTGCGCCGCCGTATGCAGGAGCGGGCGAACGAGGTGGAGCTGCGCCGGAACATGCTGGCCGCCGACGAGGAACTGCGCACGTTGTCGCGGGCCGATCGCCGGTCGCGGGCCCGCCACGAGGTGGACCTGGATCGCCTGCGCGCGGATCTGGCGGCGCGGCTGTAGCGCCGGTGCGGCGTGCTCAGGTGGTGATGACGAGGTCGGCGCGGGAGCGGGTGGCGTCCTCGGCGAACCACTGCTCCTCGGCCGTGAACCAGGTGCGCCATTCGGGTTCCAGGGCGGCGCCGTCCCTGGTCAGGACGCGTTCCCAGCGGGTTTCCCAGGCGGCCTCCAGCCAGACCCGGAAGGCCAGGAGGTGGTCGGCGTCGCGGCGGGCCGTACCGACGCCCTCGATCACGACGACGGGGGCGGCGGGGACGTCCACCGGGGCGCCGTAGCGGGCCGTCACCCAGTCGTAGCGGCGGAAGCGGCCGGGGCGGCCGCCGGCGAGGGGGTCGAGCACCTGGGAGCGCAGGGCGTGGAACCAGGCGCCCGGCCCCTCCGACCAGGGCACGGGGAAGTCGTCGCTGTGGATCACCTGCGCGTCCAGGGCGGCGCCGAGCCGGTCGGCGAAGGTGGTCTTGCCCGCGCCGGCGGGGCCGTCGACCGCGATCAGGCGGACGGGGCCGCAGGAGGGCGGCAGGGCGCGGATGCGCCGGGCGAGGCTTTGCACCCTGTCGAGGGTAGGGGGCGACAGAACGTACCTGGCAAGCTGAGAATATTGACTTTCCCCGTGTTGGAGGTTGATCTTGCTCGGACCTCTCGGCGACATCGTCGTGCTCGATCTGTCCAGGGCCCTCGCAGGTCCGCACGCGGCGCAGATGCTCGGTGACCTGGGCGCCAAGGTGATCAAGGTGGAGCATCCTGACGGGGGTGACGAGTCGCGGGGCTGGGGGCCGCCATTCGTCGGGCCAGATGCCGACATATCCACGTATTTCCTGGCGGCAAATCGCAACAAGCTCTCCATCGCCATCGACCTCAAGAGCACGGAGGGCAAGGAGCTCACGGAGCGGCTGGTACGGCAGAGCGACGTCCTCATCGAGAACTTCCGCACCGGGGTGCTGGACCGGCTCGGATTCCCCGCGCAGCGGCTGCACGAGCTGAACCCGCGGCTGGTGGTGCTGTCCATCACGGGCTTCGGCCACGACGGCCCGGAGGGCGCGCGGCCGGGGTACGACCAGATCGCCCAGGGCGAGGCGGGCCTCATGTCGCTGACCGGGCCCAGCCCCGAGGAGCCCTACCGGGTCGGGGCCTCCATCGCCGACCTGCTCGCGGGCATCCACGGCGCGTACGGCGTGGCCGCGGCGTTGTTCGAGCGCGAGCGCACGGGCGTGGGCAGGGTCGTGCGCACCTCGCTGCTGGCCGCCGTGACCGGCGTGCACTCCTACCACGGCACCGCCTACACGGTCGCCGGCCAGGTCCCCAGGGCCAACGGCAACCATCACGTGTCCATCGCCCCTTACGGGGCGTTCCGCTGCGGTGACGGCCTGCTCCAGATCGCCGTCGCAAACGACGTCCAATGGCGAAAAGTCGCCACCCTCCTCGGCATAGACCCAGAAATCCCGAAATATCGCACTAACCCCGACCGCTTCCAGCATCGCGGCGACCTCATCGACGACATGGAGAAGACCCTGGCCACCCACACCCGCGCCCACTGGCTGGCCAAGCTCGGCGAGCTGGGCGTCCCGGCCGGGGCGATCCGCTCGCTCGACGAGGTCTACGGATGGGAGCAGACTCGCTCGCAGGGACTCGTCGTCACGGTCGAGCACCCGGTCCTGGGCCGCATCGAGCTGCCCGGCCCGGCCCTGCGCTTCGACGGCCTGCCGCCGGCCGAGCACACGGCCCCGCCCGCGCTGGGCCAGGACGGCGCGGCGGTCCTGGCCTGGCTGGAGGAGCGCGAGCGATGACCGACAGCCGCCCCGACGCACGGGCGCTGATCCACGCGGTCCTGGACGAGGGCTCGTGGCGATCGTGGGACGCGCCGCCGCTCGACCCGGCGCGCCGCGACTCCTCCTACGCCGACGAACTGGCCGCCGCCCGGGCCAAGTCGGGCTACGACGAGTCGGTGGTGACCGGCGAGGGCCTGCTGGAAGGGCGCCGCGTGGCGGTGGTGGCCAGCGAGTTCACCTTCCTGGCCGGGTCGATCGGGGTGGCGGCGGCCGAGCGGATCACCGCGGCCGTCGAGCGGGCCACCGCCGAGAGGCTGCCGCTGCTGGCCGCCCCGGCCTCCGGCGGCACCAGGATGCAGGAGGGCGCGCTGGCCTTCGTGCAGATGGTGAAGGTCACCCAGGCGGTGCAGGCGCACCGGGCGGCCGGCCTGCCGTACCTGGTGTATCTGCGGCATCCGACGACGGGCGGGGTGCTGGCGTCCTGGGGCTCGCTCGGGCACGTGACCGCGGCCCAGCCGGGGGCGCTGATCGGGTTTCTCGGGCCGAGGGTGTTCGAGTCGCTGCACGGCTACCCGTTTCCCGAGGGCGTGCAGGTGTCGGAGAACCTCTACAAGCACGGGCTGGTCGACGCGGTCGTCTCGGCGGAGGCGGCGCGCTCGATCGCGATCCGGGCGCTGAACGTGTTGTGCGCCCCGACCGCGGAGCTGGAGCCGGGGGAGCCGCCGGAGGAGGACCTGCGCCCGGTGGAGGCGTGGGAGGCGATCACGCGCTCGCGCCGCGACGACCGGCCGGGCGTGCGGACCCTGCTGAAGCTGGCCGCCGCCGAGGTGACGCCGCTCAACGGCAGCGGCGAGGGCGAGAACGAGCCGGGGCTGATCCTGGCGCTGGCCAAGTTCGGGGCGGCGCCGGCCGTGGTGCTGGGCCAGGACCGGCGCCGCCAGCGGGTCGGGGCGCCGCTGGGGCCCGCGGGGCTGCGGGTGGCCAGGCGCGGCATGCGGCTGGCCGCGGAGCTGGGGCTGCCGCTGGTCACGGTCATCGACACGGCGGGCGCGGCGTTGTCCAAGGCGGCGGAGGAGGGCGGGCTGGCGGGGGAGATCGCTCGCTGCCTGGCCGACCTGGTCGCGTTGGAGGCGCCGACCGTCTGCCTGCTGATGGGCGAGGGCGCGGGCGGGGCGGCGCTGGCGCTGCTGCCGGCCGACCGGGTGCTGGCCGCGCAGCACGCGTGGTTGTCGCCGCTGCCGCCCGAGGGCGCCTCGGCGATCCTGTATCGCAGCGTGGACTTCGCCCCGGAGATCGCCCAGGCGCAGGGCGTGCGCGCCACCGACCTGCGCAGGAACGGCATCGTGGACCGGGTGGTGCCCGAGATGCCGGACGCCGCCTACGAGCCGCGGGCCTTCGCCGAGCGGGTGGGGCGGGCACTGGAGTACGAGATCGCGAGTGTGTTGCGGCTGAGCCCGCAGGAGCGCAAGGAGGCCAGGAGCGCACGCTATCGCCGACTGTAAAATACTACTGAACATCTGTATGGTCGCCAATACATGTGTATAGCATGGTGGACATGCGACCAGTTTCTGACGAGGATCTGACGGCCCGCGCCCGCATCAGGGACGTCGCCATGGCCCTGTTCGCCCGTCAAGGCGTCAGGGCCACCACGATCCGCGGCATCGCCGAGGCGGCCGGGGTCTCACCCGGCCTGGTCCAGCACCACTTCGGGTCCAAGGACGACCTGCGGGCCGCCTGCGACGAGTATGTCCTGTCCTACATCCGCGCCCAGGTGCAGGCCGGGGTCACCGAGCACAACCTGGAGGACCCCGACTTCATCGAGAACGTCCACCGCACCGCGCCCCCGCTCATGCAGTACCTCGGCCGCGCGCTCGTCGACGGCTCGCCCGGCGCCGCGGCCATGTTCGACGAGCTCGTCAGCGTCACCGAGGAGCACCTGACCAGGAGCGACGACCCGCAGGCCGACCACCGCGCCCGCGCCACCGTGCTGACGGCCATGAAGCTCGGCATCACCGTGCTGCACGAGCACGTCTCCCGCGCGCTCGGCACCGGCCTGTTCACCGCCGACGGCGCCCTGCGCGCCGGCAAGGCCCAGCTCGACCTCATCAAACCGGAATTCCTCGGCCGCGAGCTCTTCGAGCAGGCGCGGACGGGCATCGAGAAGCTCGAGGAACGCCAATGAGCACCGCAGTGCACACCAAGGGCCTGGTCAAGACCTTCGGCCGGGCAAGGGCCCTGGACGGGCTGAACCTCAGCGTCAAGACGGGCGAGGTGCACGGCTTCCTCGGTCCCAACGGCGCGGGCAAGACCACCGCCATCCGCGTCCTGCTCGGCCAGATGCGCGCCGACGGCGGCGAGGCGTCGCTGCTCGGCGGCGACCCGTGGCAGGACGCCACCGAGCTGCACCGCCGCCTGGCCTACGTGCCCGGCGACGTCACCCTGTGGCCGTCGCTGACCGGCGGCGAGGTCGTCGACCTGCTCGGCCGGGTGCGCGGCGGCCTCGACCCCCGGCGCAAGAAGGACCTGCTCGACCGCTTCGAACTCGACCCGCGCAAGCGCTGCCGCACCTATTCCAAGGGCAACCGGCAGAAGGTCGCGCTCGTGGCCGCCTTCGCCTCCGACACCGAGCTGCTCATCCTGGACGAGCCCACCTCCGGCCTCGACCCGCTCATGGAAGCCGTCTTCAACGAGTGCGTCCTGCACGAGAAGCGCCAGGGCCGCACCGTCCTGCTCTCCAGCCACATCCTTTCGGAGGTCGAGACGCTCTGCGACCGCGTGAGCATCATCAGGGCCGGCCGTACCGTCGAGTCGGGCAGCCTGGCCGACCTGCGGCACCTCACCCGCACCTCCGTGAGCGCCGAGCTGATCGGCCCCGCCGCCGGCCTGGCGCGGCTGCCCGGCGTGCACGACCTCACCCTGGACGGCGAGCGGATGCGCTGCCAGGTGGACGCCGACGCGCTCACCGCCGTCCTCGGCGAGCTGGCCGGGGCCGGCGTGCGCACGATCACCACCCAGCCGCCCACGCTGGAGGAGCTGTTCCTGCGCCACTACGAGGGGGCCGCGCGATGACCGGCACGTGGACGCTGATCCGGCTCATCCTGCGCCGCGACCGCCTCCTGCTGCCGCTCTGGATCGTCATCGGCGCCGCCCTCCCGCCGAGCATCGCCGCCAGTACCGCGCGCCTGTACACCGACCAGGCCGGCCGCGAGGTGTTCGCCGCCGCCTCCATGAGCAACCCCGCCCAGCTGGCCATGCGCGGCGTCATCTACGACCCGGGCGTCGGCGGCCTGACCGCCTGGACGCTCGGCTCCTCCACCGCGCTCATCGGCGGCCTGATCAGCATCCTGCTCGTCGTCCGCCACACCCGCGTGGAGGAGGAGACCGGCCGGCGCGAGCTGCTGGCCTCCGGCGTCATCGGCCGGCACGCGCCGCTGACCGCCGCCCTCGCCGTGGTGCTGGCCGCCAACCTGCTGCTCGGCCTGCTCGGCGTGCCCGGCCTGGTCGCCGACGGCCTGGCCGCCGGCTCGTCGCTGCTCTTCGGCCTGTCCACCGCCGCCGCGGGCTGGGCCCTCGCGGCCGTGGCCGCCGTCGCCGCCCAGCTCACCGCCGGTTCCGGTACGGCTCGCGGCCTCGCCGTCGCGACCGGCGGCGCCCTGTTCGCGGTGCGTTCGCTGGCCGACGCCGGCGGCATCGCGTGGCTGGGGTGGCTGTCGCCGTTCGGCTGGGTCCGCCTGACCCGGCCCTACGCCGGTGACCACTGGTGGGTGCTGGCCCTGCCGGTGGCGTTCACCGCGGCGCTGTCGGCGGCGGCGTACGTGCTCTCCGCCCGGCGCGACCTGGCGGGCGGCCTGCTGCCGGCCCGCCCCGGCCCGGCCGAGGGCACGCTGAGCGGCTCGTTCGCCCTGGCCGGACGGCTGCACCGGGGCTCGCTGGCCGGGTTCGCGATCGGTTTCGGCCTGCTCGGCGCCGTGCTCGGCAGCGCCGCCGGCGGCCTGGACGCCCAGCTCGGCGCCCCGGCCTTCCGCCGGCTCGCCGAGACGATCGGCGGCGAAGGGGCGCGCGCCTCCGACGTCTTCTTCAGCTTCGTCACCTACGTGCTGAGCCAGCTCGTGGCGGGGGCCGCGCTGGTGTCGGCGCTGCGCGCCCGCGCCGAGGAGGCGGCCGGACGGGCCGAGCTGCTGCTGTCGGGGCCGGTCGGCAGGCTGCGCTGGGCGCTCGGCCACCTGTTCTACGCCGCCGCAGGACCGGTCCTGCTGCTGGCGGTGCTCGGCGCCATGGCCGGGCTCACCTACGACGGCGACGCGCTGCGGGTGGCCGGCGCCACGCTCGCCTACCTGCCCGCGGTCTGGACCGTGGTCGGCGTGGCGGTGCTGCTGTCCGGGGCGCTGCCGCGGCTGGCGGGCGCGGTCAGCTGGAGCGTGCTGGGGCTGATCCTGGTCGTGGACCTGGTGGCGGAGTTCAAGCTGGCAAGCGGGTTCGTCCTGGAGCTGTCGCCGTTCGTGCACGTGCCCGCGCTGCTGCTGGGCGGGGGCGACCCGGCGGGGGCCCTGCTCGGGCTGACCGTTCTGGCCGTGGGCCTGGCCGCGGCGGGGCTGGCGTTCCTGCGCCGCCGCGACCTGGTGCCCTCTAGCTGAGCCCGGCGTCCTTCCACTCCCACAGCACGCTGCCGTCGGCGGCGTATCCGGTCAACGACAGGTCGGGCCAGTTCAGGCCCTTCTTGGTGACCTCCTCCGGGGTCGGCGCGGCGAACAGCACCACGCCGTGCCCCCACGGGTCGGGGACGGTCCGCGCGGAGACCCGCCCGGTCCTGGAGACGCCCTCCACCCGGGCGGTGCCCGCCAGCGCGAAGCCGTACCACACGCCCTTGGCCTCACTCCACTGGACGGGCCGCTCCTTGCCGATCACGTGCCGCAGGGTCGTGCCGGGGAGGCGGTCGAAGGAGCCCGGCTGCGCCTTGCCGTCCTTCCAGAAGTGCAGGCAGGACGGGGCGGAGATGTGCGCCGACACGCCGCCGGGCAGGGCCTGGCCGGCGCCCTCCGGCCGGTCGGCCTTCCAGCAGCTGCGGTCCATCATCACGATGCGCTCCAGCTCGCGGCCCTTCTCCCGGAAGGCGAACGCGGCGATCTTGGTGCCCCTGGGGTAGCGGACCGCCCACACCGGCGCGGGGCCGCCCTTGACCGGGACGATCGCGGCGGGCAGGCGGGTGCCGTCGGCGGTGACCGCGCTCACGGCCTCGGCCTCGCCGGGCAGCACGCCGTAGCTCAGCTCGGCACCGGGTTCGGGCAGGTAGCTGACGGTCCCGTGCCGCTGGAAGGTGTTGCGGTCGGTCTCGGCGCTCGAGCAGCCCCCTGCCTGGCTGCCGTCCGGTCTGACGCCGCCGGAGGAGCACAGCTCCACTCCTTCGTGGCCCTTCTCGTACCAGACCTGGACGGGGCCCAGGGCGAAGTCCTCCGTGCCGGGCACGGAGGCCAGGGCGCCGATCCGTTTGCCGGAGGGCCGCGCCTCGGGTTGCTCCGGCTCGCTGCGCCAGACCTCGGCACCGCGGCTGTCGAAGGCGGTGATGTCGAGGGAGCCCGCCTCGGCGGTGACATCGGCGGGCTGGGCGAAGACTCCCACGTTCAGCTGCCACGGGTCCGGCCGCGGGGTCAGCGTCAGCGTCTTCCCGCCCACGCTCACCTCGATCCGGACGACGTCGGGGCGGGCCGCCCCGAACACCACCCCGTCCTCGACCTGCAGGTGAACCGGATACTCCTCGCCCCCGCCCGTCCACAGATCCCGCGCCTTGAGCGACAGGCTGCTGACCTCCCTGCCGCCGCGCTCCCAGATCACGGTCAGATCGGTCGCGCCCGGCTGGGTCTCGTTCGGCACCAGATACGGCCGCAGCGTCAGCGCCCCCGGCAGCTCGTACGGCGGGCCGGCCGGCTTGGCCTCCCGGCGCGAGCTCCGCATCTCCCGCGGCATCTCGCCCAGCACCCTCTGCCCGGCGTCCACGAACTCCACCTTGGCGACCTGCTCGGCGGCCGGGAAGCTCACGGTCCAGATGCTCACCGGCGCCCCCGCGACCCGGTGGATCGCTCCCGGGATCCGCCTGCCGTCGCCGGTCACCGCCCTGACCTGGGTGGCCTCCGGCACGACCAGGCCGAAGTCGAGGACCGTCGCCGCGTCCTCGGCCGACAGCGAACCCTCGGCGGTGCCCTCCCCGAGGGCGCTGACACCGCCGCACGAGCCGTAGGGTTCCTGCCCGCGCCGGGCCAGCATGCAGAAGACGGGGTTGCCCATCCTGCCCTTGGCGAACCACAGCCTGGCCTCGACCGGCTCGCTCAGCTCCACCGGGTCACCGAGCGGGGTCAGCTCCGCCATCAGCTGCCGGTAGACGGTGTCGGGATCGTTCGCCGAGTTCCTGCCCAGGCCCCCGTTGAGCAGGACGGGAACGAACAGCGCGATCATGACGACGGGGACGGCGGCCAGCAGCCAGCGGGCCCGCCGCGGCGGCAGCGGGGTGCGCCGGCGGACCTCCAGCCAGGCGGTCTGGCTCGCCTCGAAGGTCTCGGCGCGAGCGTCCAGTGCGGACTTCAGCCGCTCTTCCAGGGGGGTCACACGTCCTCCTTCAAAGCCTTGGCGAGCGCGGCCAGGCCGCGGCTCGCATGGGTTTTCACCGAGCCGGTCGAGACGCCCATGGCCGCGGCGATCTCGCGTTCGGAAAGGTCCAGCCAGTAGCGCAGCACCAGCGCCTCACGCTGGCGGCGCGGCAGCCCGTCCAGGGCGGCCAGCAGCTCGCGGTGCTCCTCCGCGATGAGGACCGCCTGCTCGCCGCTGCGCGCGGGCTCGGGCGGGTCGGGGCGGCGCAGCCGTACCAGGCGCAGGTGGCGCAGCCGGTTGCGGGTCAGGTTGCAGACGATGGCGCGCAGGTAGGCCACGGCGGCCCGGTCGTCACGCAGCCGCCGGGCGTGCAGGCGGGAGAACGCCTCCTGGGCGATGTCCTCGGGGTCGTCGGCGCCGAGCAGCCCGGCCAGCCGTACCAGGGGCTGGTACTGCGCCGCGAACAGCTCGGCGAACGACGGCGGCGCCTCCCGCGGCGGCGCGACCGAGGATGGTTGTCGGATCACGTCCCTAAGACCCGCGAGTGCCGCGGTGGTTGACGCGGGCCGCGGGAGAATTCATCAGGGGACCGGCAGGCGCTCCACGCGGATGGAGAACACCTCTTCGCGGGGCACGACCACTTCGTAGGCGCCGTGGTCGACCATCCAATAGCCCAGGGCCTCGGCCTTCATGCCGCTGTGGCCGGTATAGGCGATGTGCAGGCCGTCCTCGTCCTCGTCGAGCACGATGCAGGGCTCGCCGCCGAAGGCGGCCACCGTGCGCACGAGCACCAGCCACTCGACGTCGGCCCGCTTGACCGTGCGCCGCCAGTAGCCGGAGGAGGCGGCGAACCCGGGCAGCTCCTCCTCGGAGAACAGCACGACCTCGTCGCTGTCGGGCCCGAGGGCGGCGGGGAAGGTGCGCTCCTCGAAGCGGGCGACGAAACCGGAGGTGATGGGCACGCTCATGCGCACTCCTTCGGAGCACGCATGAGCGTGGAGACGCTGTGTCTGATGGGTCGCTCGCTTCGCTCGCTCATGACGCCGGCCGCCAGGTGAGCCCGTCGTAGACGGCGAACGGGCGATCGTGCTCCCCGGTGACGTGCGCGATCTCGGCGCCGGCGGGGATCGGCATCGGCATCGTGTGGAACTGCGGCACCACGTGCTCGCGCGAGGTGGTGAAACCGTTGCCGGCGAAGGGCGGCGTGTCGCTCCAGTCACCGCCCATGTGCGGCCCGTACGGCACGGCGTAGGTGTCGACGTCGCGGGCGTACCAGCGCATGACATACAGCTCGGGCACCTCGGCCGTCAGCTCCGACCCCTCGAAGGACAGGTCGAGCCCGAAGTAGAGCTGACGGGGAGTGGTCAGCCGCGCGCAGTCCTGCACGCGGTAAACATAGCCGGAGATGACCGTGCGTTTGCCCGAGAGGTAGGGCACGAGCAGACGCGGCGGGATCACCTTCTGCATTTGCGTTCTGCTCACGACTCCACTTTACGATCGCTTGACCCCGAGTACCCGATGTTCAAGGCAGGGAAGCGTCGTACGCATCCCCGCGGTCGCCTCGTGATCGACGGTGACCAGCTGGACGCCGGGTGCGGTGCCCAGATCGGCGCGGATCACCCCCAGCGGGTCGACGAGCATGCTGCGGCCGACGCCGAAGCCGTCACCCGACTCGGCCGGGTTGGGCGCCTGGCCGACGGCGGCGGTCCACATGGTGTTCTCCAGCGCGCGGGCGCGCACCAGCGTGATCCAGTGGTCCTCCTTGAGCGGTCCCGAGCCCCACGCGGCGATGATCGCGAACATCTGCGCGCCCTGGTCGACCAGCGCCCGGGCCAGCTCGGGGAAACGCACGTCGTAGCAGGTGATCAGGCCGATCCGCACGCCCGCCAGCTCGGCCACGACGGGCTGCGCGCCGGGGGCGACCAGCTCGGACTCCTGGGAACCGAAGGAGTCGAACAGGTGGATCTTCCGGTAGGCGGCCTGGATCTCGCCGCGGGCGTCGAGGGCGACGGCGGTGTTGTGAACGCGGCCGGGGCCGGGCTCGAAGACGCCGGCGACGACGGCCAGGCCGTGCTCGCGGGCCGCCTCGGCCAGGCCGGTGACGAACGGCCCGTCCAGGGGTTCGGCCAGGTCGGTGATGCGCTTGCCGTAGCGGGTGAGCGTCGCCTCCGGGAAGATCGCCAGGTCGGCGCCTTCGGCTCGGGCCAGGGACTCCTTGACCCGCTGGAGGTTGACGGCTGGATCAGGGGAGACCGGGATCTGACACAGGGCGATGGTGGTCACGGTTCGACTCTAGACGGTTGGGCACCCGCCGATACCAGGTCAGGCAGCGCCAGATCCATTCCAGGGGCCCATACCGATAGCGCAGGAGCCACCGGCGGCTGAAGACGATCTGCGCGGCCACGGTCAGCCCCGCGATGACCAGAACCCACCAGCGGGGCGTGCTCTCGCCGATCAGCGGCGCGGTCAGGAAGATGACGAGCGTGCCGGAGACGTAGTTCGTCAGCGCCAGCCTGCCCAGCGGCTCCAGCACCGCCGACAGCCGGGGCCGCAGGATCAGCAGCAGCCCGGTGCCGTAGGCGGCGGCGCCCGTCACCGCGGCCAGCGTGTAGAAGGCGCCGACCTGGCTGGTGTGCCAGAAGAGCGACGACACCAGCGTGGCCACCGTGCTGACGGCGAAAAACGGCAGCAGCAGCCGCCGGTCCGGCCGGAGCTGGATGAGCGCCATCCCGATGAGGAACAGGCCGGGGATGATCAGCGTCCCGCCGCCCTGCCAGACGCCCCAGCCGAGTCCGGCCAGCCCGAGCAGCAGGACCGGGACCCCGGGCGTCAGGAAGGAGGCGGGCAGCAGGATGGCGGCGCCGAAGGCGGCGTAGTCGGTCAGCACCTCGCCGTCGTAGAAGGTGTGCTGCATCAGGCCGAACGCCAGCAGCACGGCGAGCCTGCGCAGCAGCGCCACCCGGGTGCCGGTGCGCAGGAACAGCACGAACCCGATGCCGAACAGCAACGAGAAGATCGGGTAGAAGCGCCCCTGGAAGGCGGCGAGCATCACCGAGTCCAGCGGCTCCCGGTCGCCCTTCGGCACATGCTGCCAGGTGTTGACCAGCATGATGCCGCCCACCGCGAAGCCGCGGAGCGCGTCGAGCTCTCGGATGCGTGTCATAGGAACCAGGCAAACCACCATATGAGGAACCCGCCGCCGGTGACGAGAGCGACCAGGTGCGGCCACGGGCGCCGGGCCGGTCTGGCCTGGACGGCCCACACCGCCGCCGCCACCGACAGGGCCACCGCGCCGACGGCCAGCCAGCCGTACATCTCGACGTCCTTGGGCACGCCGACGGCCAGCGCGCTCTCGTTGGTGCTGAGCAGGCTGTAGACCGACTGGGCGGTCAGCCCGGCGGCGGCCAGCCCGGTCAGGCCCGCGAACGCGCTGAGCGCCCGGCCGCGCAGCCCGCCGCCGATCAGCTGCACGAGCGCGACCAGCACGAACACCGCCAAAGGTACGGCCAGCCACGGCGCGAGCAGGAGCTGGTACGGCGCGCCGGTGACGGCGAGGGAGCCCGGTTCCAGGCGTTCCAGCCCGGCCCGGCCGGGCACGCACGGCTGGGTCCAGGCGGCCGGGTCGTCCAGGAAGGCGATCATGGTCTGCCGGCCGCAGGGTGTGGCCATGGCCAGGAAGACCGCGTGGCCGACGCCGGCGAACTCCACGAAGTGGGCGTTGGGCAGTTCGGCGGCGGCCGGCTTCTGGGTTCTGGGCGGGGTCGTGGGGTCGAACTGGCCGCCTGCGACCAGGACGGGCGCCTTGACCCGGGATTCGGACCGGGTGGGCCGGGTGGTGGGGAGCTTCCAGGCCGCGCAGACGGCGCGGTCATTGGTCACCGTGAAAAGCCGCGATTTTTCCGGAAATTTCGCCTCATCCTGGCATTGAACGGCGTGATACAGCCCGAACTCATGCGAGGTCAGCGCCGCCCCCACCTGATCGGCCAACGGCCGCAGCGCCTCCGTGCGCCCGCGGGCCAGCGCGTCGATCATCGCCGGGGCCGCCGCCACCACCTCGGCCTCGTGCAACGCCTCGGCCAGCACGGTCGCGATGTCGTCGCCGCTCATCCGCGCCGTGAACGGCTCCCCGAGCAGCGGATCGGTGGTCGGCACCAGGGCCGGGGCGCGGTTGTAGCGCGCCAGCATCGCCTCGAACCGGTCCTTGACCCCCAGCGCCGCCACCGTGTCCTCCAGGTTGCGGTCGGCGTCGCCGTACCAGTCGACGCTCTCCGGCAGATAGGAGTCGAGCAGCACCGCGCGCACCCCCTGCGGGTCGGCCGCCGCCACGTCGGTCATGACCCGCGTGGAGTAGCTGACGCCGAACAGGTTCCACGAGGCGTAGCCGAGCTTCTTCCGCAGCTCGATCACGTCCGCGGCGATCTCCCGCGTGGTGTAGCCGCGCAGGTCGACGCCACGCTCGGCGAGCCTGGCCCGGCACTTGACCGCGCCCTCCGCCACCGCCGCCGCGCCCGCCTCGGGCCGGCGCAGCCGCTCCAGCATCGCCTCGGCGGTCTCGGGGCAGGTCAGCCGGGGCTCGGAATACCTGCCGCCGCGCTGCTCGATCGTCACGATGTCGCGGCCGGGGAACATCTGGCTGAGGAACCCGGTCAGCTGCAACGACGAGGAGGCAGGGCCGCCGCCCATGTAGACGACCGGGTCGGGCTTGCGCGCGGGGCCGGTGGAGCGGTGGACGGCGTAGCCGACCTTGATCGTACGGCCCGGCGCGTCCCTGCGCTCGGGCACCTCCAGGAACCCGCAGGCGGTGTTGGCCGGGACGGAAACGGGGCAGGCGACGGCGGCGGCGGCAGATAGGGGGACGAATGGGGGCACGCTCAGCACGAGCGCGATCACGACCCTGATGATCACAGGTCGAGACTAATAGTCTGGCCGTGTGACGGAACCCCTTGTATCCAGGATGCGCGCCTTCGGCACGACGATCTTCGCCGAGATGAGCGCCCTCGCCGTGCAGACCGGATCGATCAACCTCGGGCAGGGCTTCCCCGACAGCGACGGCCCGGCCGGCATGCTCGCTCGCGCCGTGGACGTGATCGCCGGGGGCGGCAACCAGTACCCGCCCGGCCCCGGCGTGCCCGACCTGCGGCAGGCCGTCAGCGAGCACCGCGCCGCCCACTACGACCTGGCCTACGACCCCAACGGCGAGGTGCTGGTCACCGTGGGGGCCACCGAGGCGATCGCGGCCAGCGTGCTGGCGCTGTGCGAGCCGGGCGACGAGGTGATCGCCTTCGAGCCGTACTACGACTCCTACGCCGCCTCGATCGCGCTGGCCGGCGCCCGCCTGGCCGCGGTCACCCTGCGCCCGGTCGAGGGGCGCTTCACCTTCGACCCCGACGAGCTGCGCGCCGCGGTCACCCCGCGCACGCGCGCCGTCCTCGTCAACTCCCCGCACAACCCGACCGGGACCGTCTTCACCCGCGACGAGCTGGCCGTCATCGCCGAGGTGTGCCAGGAGCACGGGATCATCGCCATCACCGACGAGGTCTACGAGCACCTGACCTTCGACGGCGTCGAGCACATCCCGCTGGCCACCTTCCCCGGCATGCGCGAGCGCACCGTGATGATCTCCTCGGCCGGCAAGACGTTCTCGGTCACCGGGTGGAAGACCGGCTGGGTGTGCGCGCCGCGCCCGCTGGTCACCGCCGTGCAGACCGTCAAGCAGTTCCTGACGTTCACCGCGAGCGCGCCCTGGCAGTTCGCCGTGACGTACGGCCTGCGGCACGAGATGGGATGGGTGGCCGCGATGCGCGCCGGGCTGCAGGACAAACGCGACCGGCTCATGACGGGCCTGGCCTTGGCGGGCTTCGAGGTGCTGAAGCCGGCCGGGACCTACTTCGTGCAGACCGACATCCGGCCGCTCGGCTTCACCGACGGCCTGGAGCTGACCCGCCGGCTGCCGTCGCTGGCCGGGGTGGTGGCCATCCCGACCCAGGTGTTCTACGACCACCCGGAGCGGGGCGCCCCCTTCGTGCGCTTCGCCTTCTGCAAGCACGAGGAGGTCATCGACGAGGCGGTGGACCGGCTCAAACGCCTGGGCTGAGGTCACTCCCGCAGCCCGGCCAGGACCGCGGCGGTCCCGTCCGCCACACGTGCGCGGCACGGCGGCGCAGCTCGGGCACCGCGGCCCCGTCCAGCTCCGCCCGGAGGCGCTCGTCGGTCCACATCGCTAGGAGACGACCTGCACGGGCCGGAGGCGCTCGTCGGTTCACATCGCTAGGAGACGACCTGCACGGGCAGTTTGCGCTGGCGTACGGCGGTGCGGACGGCCTTGGCCAGCTGGGCGTATTCCGCGGCCCTGGCGGAGGAGCCCCGGTAGGCCAGGCCGATCGTCCGCCCCGGCGCGGGTGAGGCGAAGCGGCGCAACGCCAGCCGTACCCTTTTGCCCGTCTCGACCGGGACCGCGGACTCCGGCAGCAGCGTGACGCCGAGACCGCCCGCGACGAGCTGCACGAGCGTGGGCAGGCTGGTGGCGTAGGTGGTGGCGGTGGCGCGGGCGCCGACCTCGCGGCAGACGTCGATGGCCTGCTCGCGCAGGCAGTGCCCCTGGTTGAGCAGCACGATGTCCAGGCCCTTCAGCGCCTCGCGGCGCAGGGGCCCGGAGCCGCCGGCGAGCGGGTGGTCCCCGGGCACGGCCAGCAGGAAGTCCTCGTCGTAGAGCGGCTCCTCGACCAGGCCGGTGACGTCGGTGGGCAGGGCGAGCAGCACCATGTCGAGCCGGCCCTCGCGCACCTCCTCCAGGATCGTCTCGGTCTTGGCCTCGTGCACGGTGAGCCTGAGGTGCGGGAAGCGCCTGGCGAACATGGGCAGCAGCGCGGGCAGCACGTAGGGCGCGACGGTGGGGATGACGCCGAGATGGGCCGGGCCGCTGAAGGGCTCGCGGTTCCTGGCCACCTCGCCCACGAGGTCCCCGACCGCGGCCAGGACGCGTTTGGCGTGTTCGGCGACGCGTTCCCCGGCGGGCGTCAGGAGGACCTTGCGGGTGGTCCGTTCGACGAGCTGCGTGTCCAGAACTTCCTCCAATGCCACGATATTTCCGGACAAGGCGGGTTGGCTGATCCGGAGCGCGGTGGCCGCCTCCCGGAAGTGGAGATGCTCGGCCACCGACAGGAACGCGCGCAGCTGAGCCAGCGTGGGCGTGGGCTCACTGATAGGGAACACCTCTCAGATTGCTCTGACTACTCGATTTCTCGGATCAATGCTACGTGCGGCACGCTTAGCGCTCTGACCACGACGTTTCCGCTAAGGAGATATGCAGTTGCTGACCGTCGGCGACCACTTCCCCGAGTACGAACTCACCGCCTGCGTCGACCTCGACCCCGAGAAGGCGTTCGCGGAGATCAACCACAAGACCTACGAGGGCAAGTGGCGCGTGGTGTTCTTCTGGCCGAAGGACTTCACCTTCGTCTGTCCCACCGAGATCGCCGAGTTCGGCCGGCTCAACGACGAGTTCGCCGACCGTGACGCGCAGGTCCTGGGCGTCTCCGTCGACTCCGAGTTCGTCCACCACGCCTGGCGCAAGGACCACGAGGACCTGCGCGACCTGCCCTTCCCGATGCTGAGCGACATCAAGCGCGAGCTCTCCGCCGACCTCGGCATCCTCGGCGCCGACGGCGTCTCCCAGCGCGCCACCTTCATCGTGGACCCGAACAACGAGATCCAGTTCACGATGGTGACCGCGGGCTCGGTCGGCCGCAACGTCAAGGAGGTCCTGCGGGTCCTCGACGCCCTGCAGTCCGACGAGCTGTGCCCGTGCAACTGGAACAAGGGCGACAAGGGCCTCGACGCGAAGGCGCTGCTCGGCGCATGAGCATCGCCGCGCTGAAGGAAGCCCTCCCGGCCTACGCCAAGGACACCAAGCTCAACCTCGGCTCGGTCACGACCACCTCGTCGCTGACCGACCAGCAGTTGTGGGGCGCGGTGCTGGCCTGCGCCATCGCCACGAAGTCCGGCCGGGTCATCGCCGAGGTCTCCGGAGAGGCCGCCGAGCACCTGCCGGAGGAGGCGTTCACGGCCGCCAAGGCCGCCGCCTCCATCATGGCCATGAACAACGTGTACTACCGGGCCACCCACCTCATCGGCGACGACACCTACGCCACGATGCCGGCCAAGCTCCGCATGAGCGTCATCGGCAACCCGGGCGTGGACAAGGTCGACTTCGAGCTGTGGTGCCTGGCCGTCTCCGCGATCAACGGCTGCGGGCGGTGCCTGGAGTCGCACGAGCAGGTGCTGCGCGGGTCGGGCATGCCCCGCGAGCAGATCCAGGAGGCGCTGCGCGTGGCAGCCGTGCTGGCCGCCACCGCCGCGACGCTGGAGGCGGAGGCGGCGCTCGTCGCCGTCTGACTCCCGCGCCGGACGGGACGCCCCCGGGGCGTCCCGTTCACAGCGGGTGGTGTTCCGCGGTGCCATCCCGGTGGAAACTGGTGATCGACTTCAGCTCGGCAGAGGCGTCGCCTTCCACGGTGAACCAGGGGTTGTGCAGTCCTCTCACCTGGGTGATCGTTCCCTTGACGCTTCCGGTGGACCAATCGCCGGTGATCCGCACCACGTCCGGTGAAACCATCCCCATGGCGAGCCTGCGCCGGTCCAGCCCGGCCACGAGGATGTTGCCGAGGTTGCCGTCGGGGGGAGCCTCCACGCCCGAGGCGACGGGCTCCTTGCCGCCTGAGTCACCGGGCGCGTAGACGAAGAACCAGGTCTCACCGACCGCCGGCGGCGGGAAACCCTTGGGCGCGCGGCCCTCCCACACGCCCGCCCTGATCATCCTGGCCTTCTGCTCGCGCAGCTCGGCGTCGTCGCGCGGCGCCCCCCACACCTCGATGAACAGCCGCCGGCCCGCGACCACGCCCAGCGCGGTCACCTGCGGGTCGTACACGTGCCGCTGCACCGCCGTCGGATTCGCCCGGTCCCAGTTCACGATGGGGCGATCCTCGAAGGCCGCCGTCCCCGCGAACCCGCTCACCACCACGGCCAGCGCCACCCCCGCCAGCACCGCCCGCCGTCGCGCCCTGCGCCGCCGCCCGCCGCGCACCACCGCCTGGTACGGCGCCGCCTCGATCTCGACCTGCTCGGCGGCCTTCTTCAGCAGCAGGGCGACGTCCCGGTTGTCCTGGTTCACTTCACCCCTCCGTTCGCCGCCGTCTCCACCAGGCCCGGGATCGCGCGCAGTTTGGCGATGCCCTTGGCCGCGTTGCTCTTGACCGTCCCGACCGAGCAGCCCATGGCGGCCGCCGCCTGCGTCTCCGTCAGGTCCTCCCAGTAGCGCAGCACCACCGCCTCGCGCTGGCGGGCGGGTAACCCGGCCAGGGCGCGCAGCAGCATCGAGCGGTCCTCGGCCTGCGCCATCGTGTCGCCGTCCGCCACCTGCTCCGGCGTCTCCGCGCGTGCCACGAGGAACTCCCTGAGCCTGCGCCGGTGCCGCCGCGCGTGGACGTTGATCAATATGCGCCGCACGTACGCGTCCGGGTCGTCGGCCGCGGACACCTTGCGCCAGGCCACGTACGCGTGTTCCAGCGCCGACTGCACGAGGTCCTCGGCGGCGTGGCGGTCGCCCGTCAGCAGGTAGGCCGTCCGCAGGAGCCCTGGCCAGCGGCTCGTCACAAACCCGTGGAACTCCTCTTCCCGGGTTTGCTCGCGTCCCCCCATAGAACACCTCCTCACCTACGACGGAGTCCACGAGCGTCCCGGATCGTTGCCTGATGCGCCAGATGAATTCCCGGTGGGGGCGCGGTGAATTATCAAGGGCAGTTGGATAATCACCCTTTCTGTGGCGGGATGCACGTCCATACGCTGCCGGACATGTCTAGACAATTACTGCTATTGAGGCGTGTTGCTGCGCTGCTCTTGGTGGTCATGGCAGGGGTGGGGCTGTGCGCAGGCCCCGCCGCCGCCCACCTCACCCGGCAACACGCCGAACTGGTCGTCGCCACCTCCCAGGGGGTGACCGCCGGCCGGCTGATCGTCCACAAGGACGTCGTCACCCCCGAACGCGCCGGCGCCTGGGCCACCGCCCTGTTGCCCGCCCCCTGCCCGGTCAGCGCCCACGGCGTCGCCGGCGACACCGGAGGCGTGCCCGGCGGCGTGGTCGTGGAACTGGCCTGGTCCTGCGCCGTGGACCGCCTCGACCTGGCGCCCCTGCTGGGCAAGGCCGGGCTGACCGAGGTGATCGCCGAGTTCGACGGCACGACGGCACAGGTGAACGCCGCCGCCCCCTTGCTCGACGCCACCGGGGCACACGCCGCCCGCTGGACCTTCCCCTGGGTGCCGGCCGCCTGGGTGCTGGCCGCACTGCTCCTGGCCGCCCTGTTGATCTCCGGCGGACGGTTCCTGTCCGGCCGTCGTGCCTCGGTACGGCAGGCGGGCTCGGCAGGCTTCGCCTTCGCACGGCAAGCGGGCCCGGCCCGCTTTGCCTTCGTCCGGCAAGCGGGCCCGGCACCCCTCGCCCCGGTGGCACCGCTTGCCCCCGCGGCACCGCTTGCCCCGGCGGCACCGCTTGCCCCCGCGGCGGCGCTTGCCCCGGCGGCGGCGCTTGCCCCCTCGGTGCCGCATGGCACCGTGTGGCAAAGCCGTACCGGTGCCGCGACGCCGGGCCGTACCGGAGACGCGGCCGGTTGGCCGGTGCGTGAGCGCAGGCGGCGCGGTTGGCCCGGCCGGGCGGTCGTCGCGGTCACGGTGTGCCTCACGGTCCTCGCACCACAGGCGGCCATGGCCGACCCGGCGCCCACCCCAGGCGCCCCTTCTGCACCGGACGCGCCCTCCACACGGGACGCCCCCTCCACACCGGGCACCTCTTCCACGCTGGACGCCCCCTCCACACCGGGCACCTCTTCCACGCCGGATGCGCCTTCCACGCCGGGCACGCCCACCCCAGGCACCCCCTCCACGCCGGGCACGCCCACCCCAGGCATCCCCAAGACGGGCGCGCAGGCCGCCGGGACGTTGGAGATCACCACCGTGAACCCGCAGGCCGGCCAGCCCGTGGCGTTCCGGTATGCCACCGACCGGCCCAACGCCCTCAACTGGGTGGGCATCTACGGCCCGGGCGAGAAGCCTGGTGTGGCCTACTCGCGGGTCTGGGTGCGGGCGCCGCAGACCTCGGGGACGGTGTCGATCAGCACCTCGGCGCTGGGCACGGGGTCGTGGACCGCGTACTTCATGTACAACGACGGCTACGAGATGCTCGGCGACCCGGTCACGTTCACGCTGGCCGGTTCGGGGAGTGACACCGTGACCGTCCAGGGGACGGTGTTCAAGGATGTGGACGGGGACGGTATCCGGGACGCGGGCGAGCAAGGCTTCCCCGGCGTCTCGGTGACCGACGGCGCCGCCTGGGCCACGACCGGCGCGGACGGCTCCTACAGCATCGCGATCGACCGCAACCGCCGCGAGACCGACCTGGTCTGGGTCGTCTCGCCGGACGGCTACCAGCCGGTGTTGCGCGAGGACTACATCCCGCGCTTCTTCCGGACCCTGGAGCAGCGGCCGACCGGCCTCGACTTCGCGCTCGCGCCGGTCAAGGCGGCGGCCGATCCGAAGGAGAAGTGGCTGATGGTCTCCGACGTCGAGGTGGGCAACCGCACCGACGCCGAGTACCAGAGCTCCGCCCCGCGCTGGACCGGCCAGGTCAAGGCGATGGCCGAGGTGGACGGCGCCACGATGACCATCTCCACCGGCGACCTGACCGTCACCGACTACGCCGAGGCGGGCCGCCGCCAGGGCGGGTACGACCTGCTCCGCAACGGCCTGCGCGACGGCAAGCTGGGGCACCCGTTCTACCCGGTGATCGGCAACCATGACGTGGGCGGCACCCCGTCCTCGACCGGGTACGGCGGCAGCCTCGAGTACTGGCGGCGCAACGTCGGCCCCGAGTGGTACAGCTTCGACCGCGACGGCCGGCACATCGTCGTGCTGGAGGACAACTACGACACCCGCGGCCTCGGCCCTCAGCTCGAGTGGCTCCGCGAGGACCTGCGCAGGCACGCGACCGGCAAGCAGGTGCTGGTGTTCGCGCACCGGTCGCTGTTCACCCGCTGGGGTCCCGGCGCCGGGATGCAGCCGACCGTGGACGAGCTGGCGAAGTACGACGTGCGGATGTTCGCCGCCGGGCACAACCAGCAGGCCGAGTACAGGAGGGGCGCCTTCGCCCGTTCGGTCGAGGTCAACAACATGGGCATGTACGGCATCGACGGCGCCCGCCCCGACTACAAGGTCCTCGACTTCTCCGGCATCACCGGCGCGGACAAGGGCCACATCGTGGCAGAACGCCGCCAGTTCGGCGTCAACGACGACGTCTCGCTGGTCAGCCCGGCCTCGGGCAGCGTGCACGGCGCCAAGGCGGGCATCCCGTTGGAGGTCTACGCCGAGGACGACGGCCGCACCCCCGCCTCGGCCTCGGTGATCGTGCGGTTCAAGAACGGCAGGGTCGTCTGGAGCCGCGACAAGCTGCGCTTCGGCGCCGAAACCCGGCGGCAGGGCATCGTCAACTGCTACAAGGACGAAGCCTGTCCGCGCTCGCACGTGTCGTGGACGCGGATCAGCGACCGGATCACCGGCCTGCACCCGGGCACGTACACGGCCCAACTGCTCGTAGCCGACACCAAGGGCAGGGCGTTCCCCACGGTGACGACCGAGTTCAGGGTGGCCGCGGGCGGCAAGGTCTCGGCACCGGCTCCGGGACGCGACTGGCTGCGCCAGGGCGGTGACGAGCAGGGCCGCTCGGCCGCCGCCGAGGACCCGGGCAGCGCCCTGGACCTGCGCTGGGCGGCCAGCTCCGGCGAGCAGTTCCACCTGAACGGCGCCGCCGTCTCACGGGGCAGGGTGATCGTCGCCTCGCAGGCGTTCGCCTCGCCGTACAGCATGATGCTCGCCTACGACGCGCGCACCGGAAGGGAGCTGTGGCGCACCTACCTCGACGGCGACGCCGAGTCGTTCCCGGCCGTGCACGGCGGGAAGGTCTATCTGACCACCGGCGTCGGACGCGTCTACGCGCTGGACGAGCGCACCGGCAAGATCGTGTGGGAGACCGTCGACGCCGAGGAGGTCAAGCCGACGACGGTGCGCCGTTACGGCCGGGCCGGCGGACCGGTCAGCGTCTTCGACCTGCCGGACGGCCGCGCGGTGGCCGTCTACCACGAGTGGGACGGCGTGCGCTGCCGCGACGCCCGTACCGGTGAGCGGCTGCCCGGCGGCTTCCAGGCGCCGGTCGGCTGGGGCGAGTTCCACAGCACCGCCGTCCGGAAGCCGGGCACGACCACGGCCTGGCTGCACTCGGGCTCCAGCCAGTCGCTGATCGCGATGGACCTGACCACCTGCAAGCAGGTCTCCAGCGTGGACACCGGCGGCGACATCTACTCGCAGTCCTCGCCGGTGCTCACCGACACGGGCCTGGTGACGACGACGGCCAGCGGCACCCGCGGGCACGCCGCCGACGGCGCGCAGCGCTGGCACGCCAAGCTCGGCACCGCCGCCGTCTGCGAGTACGGCCCGCCGCCTGTGACCAGCCCCGCGGTGTGGGGCCCGACGGCGTACGCGGCAAGTCAGGACGGCATGATCCGCGCCTACTCCACCGACACCGGCAAGGTGATGTGGGAGACGGCCACCGGGTACCTGCCGGGCGAGAGCCCGATGGACGATCCGTGGCGGTCGGGCTCGTCGTGCAAGGCCAACGGCCCCGGCTCACCGGCCATGCACGCGCTGGCCACCCGCACCACCGTGTACGCGGGCACCTGGGACGGGCGCGTCCTCGCCCTGGACCGGGCGACCGGGCGCATCCTGGCCGCGTACGACCTGGGCGGCGGGGTCGCCTCGGCGCTGTCGGTGAGCGGGAACACGCTGTTCGCGCTGACCGACGACGGCTCATTGCACGCGCTGGCGGCTAGATGACCAACGGATTGGCTCGCGTGCTCGCGGTCGCGGGCGTCGCCATGCTGATCTTGCTGGGGGCGGCGGGTCCGGGGTGGGCACACCCCTTCGGCCCGCCGCCCGTGGCGAAGGTCAGCGCATCGGGGGCCGAGGTCGCGATCACCTGGACCGCCGCACCGGACGACGCCGCGGCGCTGTCCGGTACGGCCGGCCACTCCTTGTCCGGATATTTCACGACCCGTCTGGTGGTACGGCAGGCCACCGCCCCCTGCCCCTTGACCGCCATCCACCCCATCCCAGCCCGGGGCGCCGTGGCCCACTACCGCTGCCCGGCCCCCGTAACCGCCCTCACCTTGACCATCACCCTGCTCCACGACGTGAACCCCGCCTACCGCACCGTCTCGGTCACCCCCACCGGCTCCGGCGCCCTCCACACCCACACCACCCCCACCCACACCTTCCCCCTCACCCCCTCGACCGGCCCCACAGGAGACGCGAGACCAGACGCGCCGACCGGGGACGCGCAGCCGGACGCACTGACCGGGGACGCGCGGCCGGACGCGCCGACCGGGGACGCACGGCCGGACGCACCGACCGGGGACGCGCGGCCGGACGCGCCGACCGGGGACGCGCGGCCGGACGCACCGACCGGGGACGCGCGGCCGGACGCGCCGACCGGGGACGCACGGCCGGACGCGCCGACCGGGGACGCACGACCGGACGCACTGACCAGCGGCGAAGGGCCGGACGCGTCCACCGGGGAGGCGGAGTCCCGTTCGCCGGCCGGCGGCGCGGGATCAAGCGGGTCGGCCGTGGGCGCAGGGCCGGGTGCGTCGGCAGGAGACACGGCGGCGATGCTCGCCACGGACCTGTCGTCGCTGCTCGACCGGTTCCTGCCGTTGGCGCTGCTCGTGGCGCTGGTGGCAGGCGCGGCCCACGCCTGCGCCCCTGGCCACGGCAAGACGCTGACGGCCGGCTACCTCCTCGCCGGCCACGCCCGTCCCCTGGACGCCGTCCGGCTGGGCGGCGTGGTGGCACTCATGCACACGGTGTCGGTGGCCGCACTGGCACTGGTGTGGTGGGTAGCCATGGAAAACGCCCCCGACCTGGGGATGGTGACCCGATGGCTACAACTGGCCGGAGCCGTCGCCGTACTGGCGGTCGGCGCCACCCTGGCCTACCGCCACCTCACCAACCGAGGCCACGGCCACGGCCACGGCCACGGCCACGGCCACGGCCACGGCCACGGCCACGGCCACGGCCACGGTCACGGTCACGGTCACGGTCACGGACACGAGCATGGCCACGGACACGGCCACGCACCTGGCCATGGCCTTGGAGGTGACCACAGCCAGATACGCGAACAAGGCCACACCTCTGACCAGGGCCACACCCTTGACCACAGCCACGGACCTGACCAGGGTCACATCTCTGACCAGGGTCACACCCCTGACCACAGCCACACCCCTGACCACGGCCACACCCCTGACCACGGCCACACCCCTGACCACGGCCACACCCCTGACCACGGCCACACCCCTGACCACGGCCACACCCCTGAGCACGGCCACACCCCTGAGCACGGCCACACCCCTGAGCACGGCCACACCCCTGAGCACGGCCACACCCCTGAGCACGGTCACATACGTGAACACGGCCACGGACCTGGCCGCGACGCCGACAGCTCAACCCACCCCAGCTCTGCTCCCCAGGGCACCCTCCTGTCCAGACGCGGCCTGGTCGTGCTCGGGATGTCCGGTGGGCTGCTGCCGTCCCCGTCCGCGTTCCTGCTGCTCCTGGCCGGGCTGTTGTCCGGGCGGGCGGTGACCGCGCTGGTCCTGGTGGGGGCGTTCGGGGTGGGGATGGCCGTGACCTTGTCGGTCGTGGGCCTGGCGGTGATGCGTGGGCGCGACCTGCTGGGAGTCGTGACGAAGCGCCGCTGGACCAGGCATCTGCCGCTCGTGGCGGCGATGACCGTGGTGGCCGGTGGCGTGTGCACGACCGGCCTCGCCGTACTCGATCTTGTCAGGGGCGGGTGACGTCCAGGGGCGGGAGGGCGGCGGTGGCCTCGTCGTGGTCGATGCCGGTGGCCTGGAGGAGATCGACCACGATCGAACGGAGCTGGGCCAGGATGACCTCGGCGGAGAAGCCGAGCCGCTCGGGACGCTGGCGGGCGGCCACCGCCGTCAGCGCCTGCCTGGCCAGTTGGGGTTCGCGGCCGGCGCCGAGTTCGAGCTGGAGCAGGAGGGCCGCTTCCGACACCTCGCGCAGGGAGGTGGCCAGCGTCGTGGGGGGTGTGGCCGTCTCGCCCAGGGCGGCGAGGGTACGGCGGGCCAGGACGCGGGCGTTGCGCAGCGCGTGGTCCACGGGGACGGCGGCCGTTTCGTAGCGGGCCAGCCGGGTTCGCCGGTGCCAGTGCAGGGGTGAGATGGTGGCGATCTCCCGGCTGGTCTCCAGCGCCTGCTCGAACTCCTCGATGACGTCCTGGGTGCCGCGGGCCTCTTCCAGGGCCTCGGCGGCGAGGTCGGCGTCCCGCGTCTCGATCGCGACGGCGCACTTCTCGAGGACGGTGGACAGGGCGTCCAGTACGCCGGAGGCATGCTTGGCCGCGATGGCGAACGGGCTCGCGGGCAGCAACGCCACGGCGGCGATGCCGACGAGGCCGCCGGTGAGCGCGTCGAGCATGCGGTCCAGGCCGCCGGTGTCCCCGGGCGGCAGCAGGGTGGCGACGAGGACGGCGGAGGATCCGGCCTGGGCGACGAAGAGGGTGCCGCTGTCCAGGAGCACCGCCGCGGACATGGCCAGGCCGACGACCAGCGCGATCTGCCAGGGTCCCGAGCCGATCCAGGACACGAGCAGGTCCCCGACCCCGACGCCGAGGCTGACACCGACGACCAGTTCGGCGACCCGGCGCAGTCGTTGCCCGAGGCCGACGCCGACGCAGATGATCACCGCGATCGGGGCGAAGAACGGGCGTGCATGGCCCAGAAGCTGGGTGGCGATGAGCCAGGCCAGGGCGGCGCCGACCGCGCACTGGGCGACAGAGGGGGCCGTCAGCCCGAACGTGCGCAGCCGCTCCCGCATGTGCTCGCCGAGCTTCGTACCCACTTTCCCTACCTTGGCGGATCTTTGTGACATTCCGGTCACATGCTCCCCAAGTCCCCACAGTGGTCGTCAAGGGCATGACAACGGCACCGGAAACCGGAAGGCGGCACCCCGAAGGCAAGAGGGGAGGGAAGCGGTAGGAGCGGGGACCGGGAGGCGGAGGCCGAAGGGGGAGCCGAAAGGCGGAGAAGGAAGCCGGAAGGCGGGAGGAGAATCCCGAGGGCGAAGGGGAGAAGAGGCAGGAGACTGAGGCGGGGCCGGGGGAACTCGAAGGCGGCAACCGGAAGGCGGGGCGGGACCCGGAGGCGGAAGCCGGAGGGGCGGGAAATCGGAGGGGCGGAAATCGGAGGCGGAAGCCGGAGGGGCGGGGAATCGGAGGCCGGAGGGGAAACCGGGAGGCCGGGAGGCGGGTCAGGAGGGCAGGAAGGCGTCGACCGTCCTCAGGAACTCCGCTCGCGCGTCCATGTGGATCAGGTGGCCGACGTCGATCGTGGCCAGGTGGGCGCCGGGGATCATGCCGGCCAGCGGTTCCGCCCTGATGGCGCTGCTGGGCCCGCCCGAGATCACCAGCGTGGGTACGGCGATGCGGGCGAGCCCCTCGGCCCAGGCGGGGTCGGGGTCGACGAGCTGACGCTCGGTCTGCACGATCATCTCCCAGTCGAACCCGGTCGAGTCATCACGCACCGGCGCCGGCCGTCCCGTCATGGGCAGGGGCGCCGCCGGGTCCTCCAGCACGAGGCGTTCCACCAGCTCCGGATGCCCCATGGCCAGGTGGTAGGCCACCACTCCGCCGAGCGAGTGGCCGACCACGGTGGCCCGCCGCCCGTCGAGCAGCGCGGCTATGTCCGCGGCCATGTCGGGCACGGCGTAGTGGCCGGGGTAGTCGCTGGCCCCATGCCCGCGCAGGTCGGGGGCGAGCACGTGGTAGCGCCGGGCGAAGTGCTGGGTGATGCCGTTCCAGTCGTTGTGGTTGGCGGTCCTGCCGTGGAGCAAGACCAGGAGCGGGGCGTCGGGGGAGCCTTCCTCCCGGTAGTGGATTTTCAACCCGTTCGCGGTGGTGTCATGAAGCATGAGGTGACTTTACGCGGCGGAGAATGCCGTACATCTTGGTTCGCCGTAGGCAGACATTGCCCATGAATGCCGCTGATCGGCTCGGCTAGCGTCGCCTGCGTGGGGGAACGCCTGCTCATCGCCCTCGGCGGCAACGCCATGACCGCTCCGGACGGCAGCGCCGCGCCCGGGCACCAGCGCGCCGCGGTCGAGGAGGCGATGCGCCACGTGCGCACGCTGCTCGAGGCCGGCCACCGGGTGATCCTCACGCACGGCAACGGCCCCCAGGTGGGCAATCTGCTGCTGAAGAACCAGCTCGCCGCCGCGGTGGTGCCGCCGGTGCCCCTCGACTGGTGCGGCGCCCAGACGCAGGCCACGATCGGCACCCTGATCATGAACGCGCTCGGCCCCCGCGTGGCGACCGTGGTCACCCGCACCCGGGTCGACCCGGACGACGCGGCCTTCACCGATCCGGTCAAGCCGATCGGCCGCTACTTCACCGAGCAGGAGGCGCGCCGCTTCGAGAAGCTGGGCCAGACCTGGCGGAGCTTCGGCCAGGGCTGGCGCCGGGTGGTGGCCTCGCCGGACCCGCTGGAGATCCTCGACGCGGACGCGGTGACCACGCTCATGGACGCCGGCTTCACGGTCGTGGCCGCGGGCGGCGGGGGAGTCCCGGTGGTACGGCAGGCCGACGGCGCCCTGATCGGCGTCGAAGCGGTGATCGACAAGGATCTGGCGGCGGCTCTGCTGGGCCGTGCCGTACATGCGAACGTTTTAATCATCGCGACGAACGTTTCCAACGCCATGGTCGGGTACGGCGGGCCGGCTCCTCGCCCGATCGGCCGGATTTCCGTGCCCGAGCTGCGTGTCCTGCACGCCGCCGGGCACTTCGCCGGGGGGAGCATGGGACCGAAGGTGGAGGCTGCGCTGCGTTTCGTCGCGGCGGGCGGGGAACGGGCGGTGATCACCTCGCTCCCCGAGATCGCCGCCGCCCTCGACGGAGATGTCGGTACACAAGTGGAGAAGAGGCTGTAGATGCCGGACCCGATCGAGGTACGCAAGGTGCCGATCGAGAGCGTGACGGATGCCTCCGGGCTCGAACGGCTGATCGCGGACGGGGTCATCGAGGCCCGCCGGGTGCTCGCCGTCGTCGGCAAGACCGAGGGCAACGGCGGCGTGAACGACTACACCCGAATCCTGGCCGACCGCGCCTTCCGCGAGGTGCTGGACAAGTACGGGCATCCGGCGCCCGAGTCGGTGCCGCTGGTGTGGTCCGGCGGCACGGACGGCGTCCTGAGCCCTCATGCCACGATCTTCGCCACGACCGCGGACGCGCCCGCCTCCGACGAGCCGCGCCTGTCGGTGGGCGTGGCCATGAGCGAGGTCATCCTGCCGGAGGACATCGGCCGCCCGGCCATGGTGGAGAAGGTCGCCGCCGGCGTCCGCGAGGCCATGAAGATCGCCGGCATCGACGACCCGGCGGACGTGCACTACGTCCAGACCAAGACGCCGCTGCTCACGCTGGCCACGATCACCGAGGCCAAGAGCCGCGGCCAGGACACCGCGATCGAGGAGACGGGCCCGTCGATGGACCTGTCGAACGCGACCACGGCCCTGGGCATCGCGGTGGCGCTGGGAGAGATCGCGATGCCGTCGGAGGAGCAGATCTTCCGCGACCTGTCGCTGTACAGCAGCGTCGCCTCCTGCTCGTCGGGAGTGGAGCTGGACCGGGCCCAGATCGTGCTGGTGGGCAACGTGCGCGGCATCGGCGGGCGCTACCGCATCGGGCACAGCGTCATGAAGGACGCCCTGGACGCCGACGGCATCTGGGCCGCCATCCGCGACAGCGGCCTCGGCCTGCCCGAGCGCCCTCACCACTCGGACCTGGGCGAGCGCCTGGTCAACGTGTTCATGAAGTGCGAGGCCGACCCGTCGGGCCGGGTGCGCGGACGGCGCAACATCATGCTGGATGACTCCGACGTCCACTGGCATCGCCAGATCAAGGCGACCGTGGGCGGCGTGGCCGCGTCGGTGACCGGTGACCCGGCGGTCTTCGTCTCGGTCGCGGCGGTCCACCAGGGCCCCGCGGGCGGCGGCCCGGTGGCGGCGATCGCCGACCTGGCCTGACGCCAGGCCCGATGGCTGACCTGGCCTGACGCCAGGCCCGATGGCCGACCTGGTCTGACGTCAGGTTCGTAGGGAGGGATGGCCAACCATCCCTCCTTTGGGCCTTCTCCTCTGAAAAATCGGCATTTATGGTGCAGGGTTGGGCGCCCTTCCCTCAACCGACTCGGACCGGCGACGCCGCCGGCGACGGGAGGACCCATGCGCCATTCACGTGCCTTAGGCATGCTCGCGGCAACGAGCCTGGTGCTGGTCGCCTTCGCGGTGCCCGCACAGGGCGCCGGGTTCGGCTACGACGACCTCACCCCTCTGCAGAAGAGGCTGGCCTCCGGAACGTTCACCGAAGCCCTGGCCGGCCACCAGGCCGCCCGGATCGCCGCCGGGCACCGTCCGGCGGCCGACGACTGCGACGGCAGGATCGGCGGCAACATCAAGGTCAACCAGAACTGTCAGAACCCCACCGACACCGCCCTGCACGGCCGCGGCCAGGCGCAGAACGAGACCTGGATCGCCGCCAACCCCTTCGACGCCCGCACACTCGTGGCCGCCTACAACGACTACCGCCGCGGCGACGGCACCTGCGGCCTGTCCTACTCCCGCGACGGCGGCCATCGCTGGACCGACGCCACCGTGCCCTCGCAGTTCGTGACCGGGACCGCGTTCGGCAAGCCCCGCCAGTACTGGCAGGGCGGGGGCGACCCGTCGGTGGCCTGGGACAGCCGGGGCAACGCCTACCTGTCCTGCCTCCACTTCAACCGGGGCGCGGCGATCTCCCCGAACCCGGACGCCTCCAGCGGCCTCTACCTGTACCGCTCCACGACCGGCGGCGCTTCCTGGACCTTCTCCGGCCGCCCGACCGTCGAGCACGCCGACCCCGAGGGCGACGACGGCTTCCTGCACGACAAGCAGCTGATGGCCGTGGACGCCTCGGTCACGAGCCGCTTCCGCGACCGGATCTACGTCACCTGGACCAAGTTCGACTCCGACGGCACCGCCTACATCATGGAGTCGCACTCGGCCGACTTCGGCGAGACGTTCAGCCCGGCCAAGGTGATCAGCACCGGCTCGCCGCTGTGCACCAACACCTTCGGCCTGCCCACACCGGCGGGCACGTGCAACGTCAACCAGTTCTCCCAGCCGGTCACCGCGCCCGACGGCAGTGTCTACGTGGTCTGGGACAACTACAACAACACGGTCACCGGCGCCGACAACCGCAACCAGATCCTGCTCGCCAAGTCCGCCGACGGCGGCGTCACCTGGGGCGCGCCGGTCAAGGTCGGTGACTTCTACGACCTGCCGGACTGCCTGACCTACCAGAACGCCAACGCGGGCCGCGCCTGCGTCCCCGAGAAGGGCGCCACCCAGAACTCGGTCTTCCGGGCCGCCAACTATCCCTACGTCGCGGTCAATCCCAAGAGCCCCGCCAAGGTCAGCGTGGGCTACGGGTCGTACATCAGCCGCAACTCCCGCGAGAGCAAAGGCTGCACGCCCGCGGGCTTCTCCGCGACGACCGGCATCAACCTGTACGACGGGGTCAAGTCGGGCGGCTGCAACAACGACATCGTGCTGTCGGAGTCCACGGACGGCGGGGCCACGTTCACCGGCGGCGCGGCCGACGTGCGCACCCTGCCGAGCCTGACCGACCGGCCCGGCCAGCGCACCACCGACCAGTACTTCCACGGCCTCGACTACAGCCCGACCGGCAAGCTGGTGGCGGCCTACTACGACCGCCAGTACGGCACGGCCAACGCGACCGGCTTCTCCGACGTCTCGCTGACCGTGGCCGGTTCGTTCACCCGCCGGGTGACCACCTCCAGCATGCCGCCGGCCAGCCAGTTCGCCGGAGGGTTCTTCGGCGACTACATCTTCGTGGACGCCACCGCCACGCACGCGTTCCCGATCTGGTCGGACACCAGGCCCAAGGCGTTGTTCATCTGCGCCCCCGCGGTCTGCACGGCCCCTGCCCCCAACGCCGACCCGGCCAACGACCAGGAGATCGCGGTCGCCCGGGAGGCTCTGTCCTGACGCGGTAGCTTGCGGTGCCGGGCAGCGATCCGGATTTCGATGGTCAGCACCGCAAGCGTTCACGAATCTTGGGGTCTTCGGTCCTTCTGGTCAGCATTCCTTCACACCTGACCGGAAGGAGCACCCCCCATGTTCGGACGCAGCCGGATCGGCCCCGTCCTCTGCGCGCTCGGCCTGGTCCTCGCCGCCCCAGCCGCGCCCGCGGGCGCGGTTTCCACGGGCGCGGGGACCGTCGCCGCCGAGCCCGCGGCGGCGCCGGCCACCACGCTCCGCGCCGCCATGGAAGGGTCCGGCGTCGACACGCTCAACCCGTTCCTGGCCTTCTTCAACGGCGCCCTCGACGTGTTCGGCCTGGTCTATCCGGCGCTGAACTCCCTCGACCCCAGCGGCGCCCCCGGCCCCTACCTGGCCACCGCATGGGAGCCTTCCACGGACAAGCTCACCTGGACCTTCACGATCCGGGAGGGGCTCACCTGGAGTGACGGCAAGCCGATCACCGCCGAGGACGCGGCCTGGACGCTGAACCTCATCAGGACCGACGCGGTCGCCGGCACCGCCAACGGCTCGCTGGTCTCGAACTTCGCCGAGGTCAGCGCGCCCAGCCCGACCACCCTGGTGATCCGGACGAAGGCGCCCCAGGCGAGCGTGCCGTACACGAGCATCCCGACGACCGGCATCCCGATCGTTCCCAAGCACGTGTGGGAGCCGCTGGCCAAGAACCTGAAGGACGCCAAGAACGACGCGTTCCCGCTGGTCGGCTACGGGCCGTGGACGCTGACGGAGTACAAGCACGAGCAGTACGCCCGGTTCAGCGCGAACAAGAAGTTCGTCCTCGGCGCCCCGGGGTTCGACAACCTGGTGCTGCAGAGCTTCAAGTCGGGTGACGCGGCCGTGGCGGCGTTGCGCAGCGGGCAGATCGACTACAAGGCGGGCGTGAACCCGACCCAGTTCAAGGCGCTGCAGGCGGATCCGGCCATCGCCGCGGTCCAGACCGTGGGCAACGGCTGGATGGGGCTGGAGATCAACCACAACGCCCGCACCCGCTCCGGCAAGAAGATCGGCACCGGCCACCCGGCGCTGGGCGACCCGGCGCTGCGCCGGGCGATCGCGCTGGCCACCGACAAGCAGACGCTGGTCACCAAGGTGATCGACGGCGTGGGGCAGCTCGGGCACGGGTACCTGCCGCCGGCCTGGCCGCAGTGGTTCTGGAAGCCGGCCGAGGTCACGCCGTACGACCCGGCGCAGGCCAACAAGGTGCTGGACGAGGCGGGCTACACCAAGGGCGCGGACGGCGTCAGGATCGACCCGAAGAGCGGGCGCCCGCTCGCCTTCCGGTTCGGGATCCACTCCGACGACTCGGCCGACGCCGCCATCTCCGGCTACGTGGTCGGCTGGATGAAGGAGATCGGCATCAAGCTGACCATCCAGTCGCTCAGCATGAGCGCGCTCAACAGCGACCTGGCCAAGGGCGACTGGGACCTGCTGATGGACGCCTGGACCACCGGCCCCGACCCGACCTACCTGCTGGGCATCCAGAGCTGCGGCACCCTGCCGAAGGACGACGGCACCGGCGGCAACACCGACTCCTTCTTCTGCGACGCCGCCTACGACGAGTTGTTCAAGAAGCAGCTGACCACGTTCGACCAGGCCGAGCGGGCCAAGGTCATCGGCCAGATGCAGGACATCCTCTACAAGGCCAACGTCAACCAGATCTACTACTACGCCAACGGGCTGGACGTGGCGCGCAAGGACACCGTGACGGGCCTGACCCTGGGCGCGCCCGACGCGAACGGGGTCTATCCCTCGCAGACCGCCTTCTGGAGCTACCTCAAGGCCACCCCACCCCAAGTCACGAAAAAAGCGGAAAAGTCGAGCAATGTGTGGCTCTACGTGGTCATCGCCCTCGTCGTCGTCGCAGGCGGCGCGGTGATCGTCTGGCGCCGCCGTACCGCCGGGGACGACCGTGAGTAGATACCTCGGCAAGAAGGCCGCCGCCGCCCTGGTGAGCTTCCTGGTCACGCTGGTCATCGGGTTCGTGATCTTCAGCCTGATGCCCGCCGACCCGGTCCGCACGCTCACCAGGGGCCGGCCCACCAGTGAGGAGCAACTCGCCCAGATCCGGATCCAGCTCGGCCTGGACGAGCCGATCTGGTACCGCTTCCTCACCTTCGCCGGCGACACCCTGCGCGGCGAGCTGGGCTTCTCCTGGCAGTTCCAGCAGTCGGTCTCCTCCCTGGTGGCCGAGCGCATCGGGCCGACGCTGCTGCTCATGGGCACCGCCGCGGCGATCTCCATCGCGCTCGGCCTCTGGCTCGGCGTGCACAGCGGCTGGCGGCACGGCAGCCTCTTCGACAAGGTCTCCTCCGGCGCCTCGCTCACGCTGTGGTCGGTACCGACGTTCTGGCTCGGCATGATCCTGCTGGTCCTGCTCAGCGGCTGGTTCCCCAGTGGCGGCATGAGCGACCCGGCACTGGCCGCCTCCGGCCTCGACCACGTTGTGGACGTCGCCCGCCACCTGGTGCTGCCCGCGCTGACGATGGTCCTGGTGGTCTTCGCCCAGTACGTCACCGTCATGCGCGCCTCCGTCATCGACGAGCTCGGCAGCCCCTACCTGCTCACCGCCCGCGCCAAGGGCCTGACCGACGCCGAGGTGCGCAGGAGGCACGCCGTCCCCAACGCGCTCCTGCCCTCCGTGACGATGATCTTCATGCACCTCGGCACGCTCGTGACCGGGGCCATCACCGTCGAGGCCGTCTACTCCTGGCCGGGGCTCGGCTACCTCACCTACGAAGCCCTCAAGATCCCCGACCTGCCCCTGCTCCAGGGCACCTTCATCATCTTCAGCGCGAGTGTGATCATCATGAACCTGCTGGCGGACGTGGCCTACCGCTTCCTCGACCCGAGGGTGCGCGCCCAATGAAGCGCTCCGGCCTCTGGGGCGCCGCCGTCCTGGCCGCCTTCGCCCTGCTCGCCCTGACCGCCCCGCTCTACATCGGCGCCGACCAGCTCGACGTGGTCCGGGTGGACGGCCCGCGCCTGGCCCCGCCCAGCGGCGCCTACCCGCTGGGCACCGACCTGGCCGGCCGTTCCATCCTCCATCTGGTCATCTGGGGCAGCCGCGAATCCCTCGGCATCGGCCTCATCGCCACCGCGCTGACCGTCCTGCTCGGCACCGCCGTCGGCCTGCTCGCCGGGCACTTCCAGGGGCGCGTCGGCCAGGCCCTCATGCACGTCACCGACTGGTTCATCGCCCTGCCCAGCCTGCCGCTGGCCATCTCGCTGTCGGCCGTGCTCGGCCAGGGCGCCGCCTCGATCACCATCGCCATCGCCGTCACCTCCTGGACCGCCACCGCCCGCCTCGTGCGCGCTCAGACCCTCGCCGTCACGGCCCGCCCGTTCATCGAACGCGCCAGAGCCCTCGGCGCCGGCGACCGCCAGGTCATGCTGCGCCACGTGCTGCCCAACGTGATGCCGCTCGTCCTGGTCTCCAGCACCCTCACCGTCGCCTCGGCCATCCTGTCCGAAGCCACCCTGACCTTCCTCGGCCTCGGCGACCCCACCAGCGTCACCTGGGGCTCGATGCTCCAGACCGCCTTCTCCGGCGGCGCCGTCACCGCGGGCGCCTGGTGGTACCTCATGCCGCCCGGCCTCGCGATCCTGCTCGTCGTCCTCGGCTTCACCCTCACCGGGCGCGCCGTGGAACACCTGCTCAACCCCCGGATGGTGCAGCATGCTTGAGGTCCGCGACCTGCGTGTGTCGTACGGCGCGGCGCCCGCCGTACGCGGCGTCAGCTTCACCCTCGACCCCGGCAGCACCCTCGGCGTCGCCGGCGAGTCCGGCTGCGGCAAGTCCACCATGGCGCTCAGCCTGCTGCGCCTCCTGCCCGCGACCGCCAGGATCACCGGCGAGGTGCTGTTCAAGGGCGAGAACCTGCTGAGCGCCCGCTGGTCCCGCCTGCGCGCCGTGCGCTGGTCGGCCGCCTCGGTCGTCTTCCAGGGCGCCATGAGCGCGCTCAACCCCGTGCGCACCGTCGGCGACCAGCTCACCGAGCCCGTCCTGCTCCACGACGGGACCACGCCGAAGCAGGCCAGGCAACGCGCCGCCGACCTCATGGAAAGCGTCGGCCTCTCGCCGGAACGCCTGCGCTCCTACCCCCACGAGTTCTCCGGCGGCCAGCGCCAGCGCATCATGATCGCGATGGCCCTCGCCTGCCGCCCCGACCTGATCATCGCCGACGAGCCCACCACCGCCCTCGACGTGATGGTCCAGGCCCAGGTCATGGACCTGCTCGCGCGCCTCGTGCGCGAATCCGGCAGCGCCGTCATCATGATCAGCCACGACCTGTCCGTCCTGGCCCGGCTCTGCGACACCCTCGCCATCATGTACGGCGGGCGGATCGTCGAACACGGGCCCGCCCGCGACCTCCTCACCGACCCCCGCCACCCCTACACCAGGGCCCTGGCCGGCGCCTTCCCCGCCATCGGCGACCCCGCCTCCCGCCGCAACCCCACCGGCCTGCCCGGCGACCCGCCCCGCGCGATCGGTGACGGATGCGCGTTCGCGCCCCGGTGCCCGGACGCCGGCGACGCCTGCCGTACCGGAGAGGTCCTGTTGCGGCCGAGCGGACCCGCACGCAGCGCGGCCTGCGTCCGCGTCCCGGAGCCCCGCGACGTCCGCGTGCCGGAGGGAGAGGTTCGTGCTTGAGGCCCGCGACCTGCGCGTCGTCTACCCCGCCCGCGGCGGACGCGCGCCCGCCCTCGCCGTGGACGGCGTCAACCTCCAGGTACGGCCCGGCGAGATCGTCGCCCTCATCGGCGAGTCGGGCTGCGGCAAGAGCACCCTCGCCAGGGCGTTGACCGGCCTGGTCACCCCCACCTCCGGGCAGGTGCGCTACCAGGGCGAACCCCTCGACCCGCGCCGCATGCGCGCCTACCGCAAACAGGTGCAACTCGTCCTCCAGGACCCCGGAGGCGCGCTCAACCCCCGCCAGAACGTCTTCGACGCCGTCGCCGAAGGCCCGCGCCTGCACGGCGAACGCGCCGGCCTGCGCGACCGCGTCCACACCGCGCTGGCCCGCGCCGGACTGCGCCCGCCGGAGGACTACGTCCGCCGCCACCCGCACGAGCTCTCCGGCGGCCAGCAGCAGCGCGTCGTCATCGCCGGAGCGCTCGCCATGAACCCGGCGGTGATCGTCGCCGACGAGCCGGTCGCCTCGCTCGACGCCTCCGTCCGCGGCGAGATCCTGAAACTGCTGCTGTCCCTGCGCGACCAGCTCGGCCTGTCCGCGCTCGTCGTCAGCCACGACCTCGGCCTGGCCTGGAACATCGCCGACCGCGTCGCGGTGATGTACCTGGGCCGCATCGTCGAGACCGGCACCGTCGAGGACGTCCTGCTGCGCCCCCGCCACCCCTATACCCGCGCCCTGCTGTCGGTGCTGCCCGAATCCGGGGAACGCATCGTCCTCACCGGCGAGCCCCCCGACCCCACCCGGGTGCCCGGAGGCTGCCGCTTCCACCCCAGGTGTCCCGTCCGGACCACCGGATGCGACACCATCGACCTGCCCATCCTGCCCGCCGCCGACTCCGTGGCCTGTCCGGAGGTAACTCTGTGAACCCGCTCCTTCCGCCGCCCGCCCTCCGCCCCGGCGACCGCGTCGCCGTCATCGTCGCCTCGAGCCCCTGCAACCAGGCCAAACTCGACGGCGGCGTCCGGGCCCTGAAGGCATACGGCCTGGAGGTCGAGGTCTTCGCCTCCGCCCGAGCCGGCGAGACGGACTTCGACTACCTGGCCGGCGACGACACCCTGCGCGCCGCCGACCTCACCACCGCCCTGGCCGACCCCGCCTACGCCGCCGTCTTCACCGCCGGCGGCGGCTACGGCGCCCAGCGTACGCTCGAACGCGTCGACTGGTCCCGGATCGACCCCGCCCGCCCCAAGGTGGTGGTCGGCTACTCCGACGTGACGGCCCTGCTGGAGGCGATAGCCGTGAAGCTCGGCTGGGCCAGCTTCTTCGGCCCCATGGTCGCCTGCGACGCCTTCCACGAAGGGGCCGGCTCCTACGCCTTCGACACGCTCATGACCATGGTCACCCAGCCCGTCACCGAACTGCGCTTCGCCGACGCCCGCACGATCACCCCCGGCGTGGCCGAGGGCGTCACCGTGGGCGGCAACGCCAGCCTCCTGGCCGCCGGCCTCGGCACCGACACCTCCCTGCCCGCCGCCGGAGCGATCCTCTTCCTCGAGGACGTCGACGAGTTCACCTTCCGCCTGGACCGCATCCTGACCCAGCTCCGCCGCTCGACCTACACCGACGGCGTCGCGGGCATCCTGCTGGGCACCTTCACCGAATGCGGCGACCCGCGGGACGTCGAACGCCTCCTGTCCGACCGGTTCGCCGACCTCGGCGTCCCCGTGCTCGCCGGCGCCGACATCGGCCACAACATCCCCATGCAGACCTACCCCATCGGCGTCCCCGCCCGCCTCGACACCGAAGCCGGCACCCTGACCCTGCTGAAACCCGCCGTGTCCTGGACAGCCTGACGCCTGCCGTACGCTCGGACGTTGTGCCGAGCATTCCGCAACCCCTCGTACCCGGCGACGACGGCAGCGCCGACCCCGCCGTCGCCGCCGCCCTGGCCGCCTACGACGCCGGCGGCGCCGACGCCACCGAGGTGCTGTCGGCGCTGAGCGGAGCCCGGCTGCTGGTGCCCGTCGTCGCCCTCCTGACCTCCTCCGAAGTGGGCTCACACGGCCTCAAGCAGGAGAAGGAGAGCGAGATGGCCCTGCCCAAACTCGTCGGCAGGGACGGCAGGGAAGCCGTGCTGGCCTTCACCGGCGCGGCCGCCCTGACCCGATGGCGCCCCGACGCCCGCCCCATCCAGTCGAGCACCCTCCAGGTCTGCCGCGCCGCCGCCGCCGAACAGGCCGCCGCCGTGGTCATCGACGTGGCCGGCCCCGTGTCCTTCGTCATCGAAGGCGACGTCCTGACCGCCCTGGCCGCCGTGGCCACCGGCACCACCCCAGAAGGCGTCACCGTCGCCCGCCTGGCCCCCACCCCGCCCAAACGCCGCTGGCCCTGGCGCCGCTCCTAACCCCTTTTCCGGTACGGCGCCGCGGTGCCACCCCGGCACAACCACCCGGTCGGTGGGTGCCCGCCCGCTCTCCGGTCACCAGAAGCCCAAGGACAGCCCCCTAAAACCCAACCGGTTTCCCCCGTGGGAGAAGGAAGACGTGGTTACCCTCAAAGCATGGGCCTAGTGGTCGCGGTTGGTGTGGTGGCCGGGCTGCTCTGGGGTGGGTATGTCCGGGCGATGGCGGCCGGGTTCGAGGTGGAGCCGGTCGATCGGAAGGCCGAGGCGAAGCGCGCGCTGTTGCGGTGGCCGCGGTACCGGTGGCCGCCCTCCTACGAGGTCGCGTGTGCCCTCGTGTGCGGGCTGGTGGTGTGGCGGGCGGGCCTGCCGTACCTGTTCTTCACGCTGGTCGGCACGGCTCTGGCGGTCATCGACTGGCGCACCACGCGCCTGCCCGACGTGCTCACCCTCCCGGCCTACCCGATTCTGGCCCTCACCCTCGTCCCCACCGGCGAGCTGGCGCAGGGCGTCCTGGGCGGGGTGGCGCTGGTCTTCCTCTACGGGGTTCTGTGGTTCATCAAGCCCAGCGACATGGGCCTGGGCGACGTCAAGCTGGCGGGGCTGATCGGGATGGCGGTGGCCACGCTCGGGTGGGAGCACTGGGTGGCCGCGGCTCTCGGGGGGCAACTGCTCGGGGCCGCGTACGCCGTCTGGCTGCTGGTCACGAAGCGGGGCGGGCGGGACACCCAGTTCCCGTTTGGGCCGTTCATGCTGTTCGGGGCGTTTGGGACGCTCTGTCTCGGCAGCTGAACACCGACGTCAGCACACTGCCGCGCATGGAAGACTTGGGGGCATGTTGCGCTGGTTGACCGCCGGAGAGTCCCACGGCCCCGAACTCGTCGCCATCATGGAGGGCCTGCCGGCCGGGGTCGAGGTGACCACGGCCGCCATCGACGAGGCGCTGCGCCGCCGCCGGCTCGGTTATGGGCGCGGGGCGCGGATGAAGTTCGAGCAGGACGAGGTGACGATCGCCGGCGGCGTCCGCCACGGGCGCACGATGGGCAGCCCGGTCGCGATCCGGGTCGGCAACACCGAGTGGCCCAAGTGGGAGAAGGTCATGGCGGCCGATCCGGTCGACGCGGCAGAGCTCGAGGGGCTGGCGCGCAACGCGCCGCGCTCGCGGCCCCGTCCCGGGCACGCCGACCTGGCGGGCATGCAGAAGTACGGCTTCGACGACGCCCGCAACGTCCTCGACCGGGCCAGCGCCCGGGAGACGGCGGCGCGGGTGGCGCTGGGCGAGGTGGCCAGGCGCTTCCTCAAGCAGGCGCTGGGCGTGGACATCGTCAGCCACGTGACCGAGATCGGCGGAGCCCGCACCCCGGCCGAGAACCTCCCCGGCCCGGGCGACCTGCAGCGCATCGACGACGACCCGGTCCGCTGCTACGACCCCGAAGGCAGCGCCGCCATGGTGGCCGTCATCGACAAGGCGCACAAGGACGGCGACACGCTCGGCGGCGTGGTCGAGGTGCTCGCGTACGGCCTGCCGCCCGGCCTGGGCAGCTACACACACTGGGACCGGCGCCTCGACTCCCGCCTCGCGGCGGCCCTCATGGGCATCCAGGCGATCAAGGGCGTGGCGGTCGGCGACGGGTTCGAGACGGCCCGCCGTCCCGGATCGCGCGCCCACGACGAGATCGAGTACACCACCGCCGACGGCGTGCGGCGCATCACCAACCGCGCCGGCGGCGTCGAGGGCGGCATGACCAACGGCGAGGTGCTGCGCGTCAGCGCCGCGATGAAGCCGATCTCCACGGTCCCGAGGGCGCTGGCCACGATCGACGTCAAGACCGGTGAGGCGGCCAAGGCGCACCACGAGCGCTCCGACGTCTGCGCGGTCCCGGCCGCCGGCATCGTGGCCGAGGCGATGGTCGCGCTGGTGCTGGCCGACACGGCGCTGGAGAAGTTCGGCGGCGACTCGGTCGAGGAGGTCGCCCGCAACCTGTCCGGCTACCTGTCGTCGATGGTGATCAAGTGAGCACGGAGCGAGCCATGACCACAGCGGTACTCATCGGGCCGCCCGGATCGGGCAAGTCCACGCTCGGCCGCCTGCTGGCCGACCGGCTCGGCGTCGCCTACCGCGACACCGACGCCGACGTCGAGTCCGTGGCGGGCAAGCCCGTCAGCGACATCTTCGTCGAGGACGGCGAGGAGCGCTTCCGCGAGCTGGAGTCCGAGGCGGTGCGCACCGCGCTGGCCGAGCACGACGGCGTCCTGTCGCTGGGCGGCGGCGCCATCCTGCGCGAGGACACCCAGGCGCTGCTCGCCGGGCACCCGGTCGTCTACCTGCAGGTGGGGCTGGCCGACGCGGTGCAGCGGGTGGGGCTGGCCTCGGCCCGGCCGCTGCTCGTGCTCAACCCGCGCAGCCAGCTGAAGAAGCTCATGGAGCAGCGGCGCCCCATCTACGAGCGGCTGGCCGTACTGACCGTGGCGACGGACGGCCGCGAGCCGGGCGACCTCGTCGAGGAGATCGTGAAGGGACTCGGGGCATGAGCGTCACCCGGATCACGGTCAAGGGCGACAGCCCGTACGACGTGGTCGTCGGCACCGGCGTGCTGGGGGAGCTGCCCGGGCTGCTCGGCGACGGGGTGCGGACGGTCGCGGTGATCCATCCGGCCACGCTGCCCGAGATCTCCCGCCCGGTCTGCGACGCGCTGGCCAAGAGCGGCTACGACGTCGTCGACCTGCCGGTGCCCGACGGCGAGCAGGCCAAGTCCGTCGAGGTGGCCGCCGGGCTGTGGTCGGCGCTCGGCCGCTACGGCGTCACCCGCTCCGACGCGGTCGTCGGCGTGGGCGGCGGCGCGACCACCGATCTGGCCGGGTTCGTCGCCGGCACCTGGCTGCGCGGCATCAAGGTCGTGCTCGTGCCGACGACGCTGCTGGCCATGGTGGACGCGGCGGTCGGGGGCAAGAACGGCATCGACACCCCTGAGGGCAAGAACCTCGTGGGCACCTTCCTGCCGCCCGCGGGCGTGCTGTGCGACCTGGCGACGCTGCCGTCGATGCCGCGCGAGGACTACGTGGCCGGCCTGGCCGAGGTCATCAAGGGCGGGTTCATCGCCGACCCGACGATCCTCATGCTGATCGAGGACGACCCGGAGGCGGCCACCCGCCCGGAGGGCGAGCACACCCGTGAGCTGATCGAGCGCAAGATCCAGGTGAAGGCCGACGTGGTCGGCGCCGACCTGCGCGAGGCGGGCCTGCGCGAGATCCTCAACTACGGCCACACGCTGGCCCACGCGATCGAACGCCACGAGGGCTACCGCATGCGCCACGGCGAGGCCGTGGCCATCGGCATGGTCTACGCCGCCGAGCTGTCGCGCCTGTCGGGGCGGGCCAACCTGGTCGAGCGCACCCGGAGCATCCTGCGCGCCGTGGGCCTGCCCACCTCCTACCGCGCCGACGCCTGGCCGGAGCTGCGCGAGCACATGCGCCTGGACAAGAAGAACCGCGGCGCCAAGCAGCGCTTCGTCGTCCTGGACGACCTGGCCAAGCCGGCCCGTCTGGAGGACCCGGCCGAGGAGCTCCTGGAGGCCGCCTACAAGGAGACAGCACGATGATCTACGTGCTCAACGGCCCCAACCTGCGCCGTCTCGGCACCCGCGAGCCCGACGTCTACGGGGCCGAGACGTTCGCCGACCTCGCCGAGCTCTGCCGGGAGACCGGCCGCGAGCTGGGGGTCGAGGTCGTGGTCCGGCAGACCGACGACGAGGCCACGATGGTCGGCTGGATCCACGAGGCCGCCGACCACAAGATCCCCGTCGTGCTCAACCCGGCCGCCTTCACCCACTACTCCTACGCCCTGCGCGACGCGATAGCCCAGCGCACGGCGCCGCTGGTCGAGGTGCACATCTCGAACCCGGCGGCGCGCGAGGAGTTCCGCCACACCTCGGTCGTGGCCGGGGTGGCGACCGGCACGATCGCCGGGTTCGGGCTGCGCTCGTACGTCCTGGCCCTGCAGGCGATCGTGGAGATGGCAAGCGAGTAATGCGGCACTACGGCTCATTCGTCGCCCTGGGCGACAGTTTTACCGAGGGATTGAACGACCCGGGCGTCAACGGCCGCTACCGGGGCTGGGCCGACCGGGTGGCCGAACGCCTGGCCGTCGAGAACCCGTCCTTCCGCTACGCGAACCTGGCCGTGCGCGGCAAGCTGATCGACCAGATCGTCGGCGAGCAGGTGCCCGCCGCCGTCGAGATGGCCCCCGAACTGGTCAGCCTCTGCGCGGGCGGCAACGACCTGCTGCGCCCCGGCAGCGACCCGGACGCGATGGCCAAGCTGCTCGCCCACGCCGCCCGCGACCTGCGGGCCACGGGCGCCGACGTGCTGTTGTTCACCGGCGTGGACCCGCGCGACACCCCGCTGATGCGCCGCATGCGCGGGAAGTTCGCCGTCTTCTACCTTCACGTCCGCTCGATCGCCGACCTGTACGGCTGCCGCTTGGTCGACCAGTGGTCCATGCAGGGCCTGCGCGACTGGCGAGCCTGGAGCGAGGACCGCCTGCACATGAACGAGGACGGGCACCGCCTGGTCGCCGCCCGGGTCCTGGACGTGCTCGAGGTGCCCTTCGACGAGTCGTGGCAGAAGGCGTGGCCGGAGCGCGTGGTGGACCCGCGGGCCAAGCGGCGCGAGGACGCCCAGTGGATCCGCGAGCACCTGGTGCCGTGGGTGACCCGCCGGCTGCGCGGCACCAGCTCCGGCGACGGCGTCCTGCCCAAGCGCCCCGATCTGGCGCCGTGGCTGTGACCTGCGTATAAAGCGAATCGAAAGCGGGTCTCACTAGCCTCGCTCCGGTGGCGGCGTCGGGGCGGGCGCCGCCACCGCCATCCTGTCAGGTGGACGCCAGCCGTTTGAGCGCGGCTCGCGGCACGGCCGGGTCGGTGGTGCGCCAGAACGGCGGCAGGCTGCCGAGGAGGAAGCCGCTGTAGCGGGCGGTGGCCAGGCGCGGGTCGAGGACCGCCACCACGCCCTTGTCGTCCATCGAGCGCAGCAGCCGGCCGGTTCCCTGGGCCAGGAGGAGGGCGGCGTGGGTGGCCGCCACCGTCATGAAGCCGTTGCCGCCCCGTGCCTGCACGTGGCGCTGGCGGGCCGAGGTGAGCGGGTCGTCGGGGCGGGGGAACGGCACCCGGTCGATGATGACCAGCCGCAGCGACGGCCCGGGCACGTCCACCCCCTGCCACAGGGAGAGCGTGCCGAACAGGCAGGTCGGCTCATCCTCGGCGAACTGCTTGACGAGCAGCATCGTGGAGTCGTCGCCCTGGCACAGCAGCGGCACGTCCAGCCGGTCGCGCAGGGCCTCGGTGGCGGCCTTGGCGGCGCGCATCGAGGAGAACAGGCCCAGCGTGCGGCCACCGGCCGCCTCGATCAGCTCGGTGATCTCGTCGAGGTACTGCTGGGGCAGGCCGTCGCGGCCGGGCTGCGGCAGGTGCTTGGCGACGTACAGGATGCCCGCGCGCGGATGGTCGAAGGGGGAGCCGACGTCCAGGCCGGTCCAGGTGGGCTTGTCCTCGGGGCCGCCGAGGCCCCACTGGCGGGCCATGCCGTCGAAGGCGCCGCCCAGCGCGAGCGTGGCGGAGGTGAGGACGACCGTGCGCTCGCCGAAGAGCTTGTCGCGCAGCATGCCGCCGACGTTGAGCGGCGCCACGCGCAGGACGGGCGGGCGGCGGTCGGTGCCGGCCTCCAGCCAGACGACCTCGGCGCGGTCCTCCTCGCCCGCGTGGCCGAACGCCTCCAGCATGCGCACGGCGGTGTCGTGCACCTCGTCGAGCGTGGTGAAGGCGGCCTTGCGCTGGCCGGCGCGCTCCGGGTCGTCCTTGTCGGCGCCGCGGGGGCCCATGGCCGTGACGCAGCGGGCGGCGGCGTCGCGGACCAGGGCGAGGGTCAGCCCGAGCACCTCGGGGATCTCGTCGATCCTGCCGGCGGGGGCGGCGGCGAGCAGGGCCTTCAGATCTTCGCCCGCCTCCATGAGCTGGTCGGCGATCGGCTGGTCGATGAGGCGGGCCACGCGGCGCACGGCCAGTGAGACCGTGGCCTCCGACAGCTCGGCGGTCACCACCGAGGTGACCCGGTCGACGAGTTCGTGGGCCTCGTCCACGACGACGACCTTGTGCTCGGGCAGCACCGGCAGCTCGCCCATGGCGTCGATGGCCAGCAGCGCGTGGTTGGTGACGACGACGTCCACCTCGCCGGCGCGGGCCCTGGCCATCTCGGCGAAGCACTCGGCGCCGCTGGGGCAGCGCTGGGCGCCGAGGCACTCCTGCGCGCTGACCGAGAACTGCCGCCATGCCTGCTCGCTGACGCCGGGCACGAGCTCGTCGCGGTCGCCGGTCTCGGTCTCCTCGGCCCACTCCTGGATGCGCTGGACCATGCGGCCGGTGGCGCTGACGTCGCGGGCGTCGAAGAGCTGGTCCTGCTCGTCCTCTTCCGGCCAGCCCGCGGTGGCCTTGTAGCGGCAGAGGTAGTTGCGCCGGCCCTTGAGGATCGCGAACGACGGCTCGTGGGGCAGCTCCTTGGCCAGCGTCTCGGCCAGCCGGGGCAGGTCGCGATCGACGAGCTGGCGCTGCAGCGCGATGGTGGCGGTGGAGACGACGACGGGGGCGTCGGTGTCCATGGCGTGCCGGACGGAGGGGACCAGGTAGGCCAGCGACTTCCCGGTGCCGGTGCCGGCCTGGACGGCTACGTGCTCCTCTTTGTCGATGGCGTGTTGGACGGCCTTCACCATCTGGATCTGACCGGGCCGCTCGCTCCCTCCGAGAGCGGTGACGGCGGCGTGGAGTAGCTCTTCGACTGGGGGGAGGTGGGAGTCCGGCACCCCACAAAGCTACCGGCATTTCCGAGGTAGTCGGGGAGTGATCGAGTGGACGCATCCCGGCGTTCCCGAACCGGTCGGGCATCTTGCGTGGCACACTTGCGGACGGAATCCCAGCCGGTCAACAAAGATCTACCCGGCGTGATCAGACGGGGTTGCGTGGGGTTTGGGACGGCCGGTTCAGTAGGGTTTTCCGGGGTTGAGTGGACGAATAAAGGCTGGTTAAAGCAGTATGTCTGCCATGTCGGAAGTTGTCCCGTTGCCGTCGTTCGGCGAGGTGTTCTTCGATGCGCGAGGTCAGGAGCGCTGTCTCCGGGTCACCTGGCACGAGGGCACACTCGTGCTCAGCCTGTGGCGTGGGGAGATGTGCACGGCCTCCTTCCGCATGCCGATGGACGACGTCGGCAGGCTCCTCGACACCCTCGACGAGGGCTTCGCGGAGGCCACCGGCGAGCAGGCGGCCGTCACGGACGGCGGCCCCGCGCCCGAGGTGATCCCCGGCACCGGCCAGTACCACCGGCCGCCCGACAGCGGGCTGCCCCAGCCGCCGCACTACTCCCAGCCGTCCCAGGCCGACGAGCGCCCGACCGCCGCGCTGTCGCCCAACGACGTCCTGGTCGCCAGGGGCACGCCCGCACCGCCGGACAAACTGGTCGCCTCCTACGAGACGACCATGCCGCGCGAGGCGCCCCTCCCGGCGTACGGCGAGCAGCCGCAACCGCAGCCCACCTACGCCGAGCAGCCCTCCTACGCCTCTGAACAGCCCGTCTACACCGAGCAGCCCGCTTACACCGAGCAGCACGTCTACCCGGATCAGCCCGTCTACACCGAGCAGCCTGTCTACACCGAGCAGCAGCAGTACGGCCAGCAGCCCGCATACGGCGATCAGCCGGTCTACGGCCGGCCCGCCTACGGGGAGCAGCCCAGCTACGAGCAGACGCAGCCGGTCAAGCAGCCCTTCACCGGCCCGCAGTACGTGGACGAGCCCGTCTACCAGCTGCCCGGCTCCGACCCCCGGCACCGCCAGGCGCCGCTGAGCACCGACCCGCTGGGCTTCCCGTCCCAGGCGGCCGAGCCGTACCAGCAGCAGCGTGACGTCTTCCAGCCGCAGCAGCAGTACCCCCAGCAGCCGGACCCGTACACCACCGGCCAGCACGCCTACCAGGCCCAGGCCCAGGCCCCGACTCAGGCGCAGCCGCAGCCGCCCCGCGAGCGACCGCAGCGGGCCCAGGGCAGCGCCGGCCTCGGCACGCCCATGCACGGCATCCCCGGCGCCGGCCGCCGGCACCAGCAGGACTACCACTCCGGCGACCACCAGGCATACCAGCCGCCGCCCAACCCGGTGGACCCGCTGCTGGCCCTGAGCACTCCGGCCCAGCCGCCGCAGCGCCCCGAGCCCGACGTCACCCGCCCGTACGTGGGCGATCCGATGTTCAGCACCGGCGAGCGGCTGCGGCCCGAGCAGCAGTACGACGACCGGGGCGAACGCCGGGAGTGGTGAGGCTGGTCAACGCTTGGCGGTCGCCTGCCGCGAGCGTGACCGTTCCAGGTTGTTCTGCGGCGTAGCCTGCGGGCGTGCGCCAGGGATCCTCGTGTGCGGGGTCCCCGGCTGAGGAGGCTCCACGTGAACCCGGAGACGGCTCTGCGCCTGCTGCTCGTCGCCGCGGGCGCCCTTCTGGTGGCGGGCGTCGCCCGGCGCCGCGGGTGGCCCGCGCCGCTGCTGCTGGTGCTGGCCGGGCTGATCGCCTCCCCGCTGGTGCCGCAGGTGGAGCTCGACTCGCACGTCGTGCTGCTGGTGCTGCTGCCGCCGCTGTTGTACTCGGCCGCGCTCGACAGCTCCTACCTGCGCCTGCGCGAGGTCACCCGGCCGGTGGCGCTGCTGTCGATCGGGCTGGTGCTGTTCACCATGGTCGTCGTCGGGTACGTGGTGCATCTGCTGGTCCCCGGGCTGCCGATGGCCGCCGCCTTCGCGCTGGGCGCCATCGTGGCCCCGCCGGACGCGGTGGCCGCCGTGGCGGTGGGGCGCCGGCTGGGGCTGCCCCGCCGTACGCTGACGATCTTGATCGGGGAGAGCCTGTTCAACGACGCGACCGCGCTGACCGCCTACCGGGTGGCGCTGGGCGCGGTCACGGGGAGCGCGTTCGAGTTCGCCGGCGCGGCGGGGCAGTTCCTGTTCGCCGCGGTGGGGGGCGTCGTCATCGGCGTGGCGCTGGCGCTGGTGTTCGGGTGGCTGCTGCCGCGGTTGCGCGATCCGCTGGTCGAGAACACGGTCATGCTGCTCATCCCGTTCGGCGCCTACCTGGCGGCCGAGCAGGTGCACGCCTCGGGCGTGATCTCGGTGGTGATCGTCGGTCTCTACCTGGGCGGCCGGATGCACCGGCAGGGGTTCGGCACCCGCCTGGTGGCCGACGGGGTGTGGAAGGTGACCGACTTCGTCCTGGAGACGATCGTCTTCGCGCTCATCGGGCTGCAGCTCACCTACGTGATCCCGCGGGAGTACTCCGCCTGGCAGCTGGCCGGGTACGCGGCGGCGGTGCTGGCGGCCGCGGTGCTGGCGCGCTTCGCCTGGGTGTTTCCCACGTCGTACCTGCAGAAGACGCGCCCACCCGTGCAGAACGTGGTGATCGTGGGGTGGGCGGGGATGCGCGGGGTGGTCTCGCTGGCCGCCGCCTTCGCCATCCCGGCGGGCTTTGCGGGCCGGGATCTGCTGTTGTTCCTGACGTTCACCACGGTCATCGGGACCCTGCTGCTGCAGGGGCTGACCTTCCCCGCGCTCATCCGGCGGCTGAAGGTCACCAGCGAGCAGGAGGTCTACGAGGACAATCTCGCGGAGGCCGCCGCCAAGCAGGCCGCCATCCAGGCCGGGCTGGACCGGCTCAACGAGATCCTGCCTCCGGAGGAGGAGCTCGACGAGATCACCAGGGACGTGGTGGGGCAGCTGCGGCAGAAGACCGAGCGGCGGGCCATGTCGGCATGGGAGCGCCTGGGCGGCGGCACCGGGCAGGGCGGCTCCGAGACGCCCAGCGTGCTCTACCGGCGGCTGCGCGGGGAGATGCTGGAGGCCGAGCGCGGCGTGATGGTGCGCCTGCGGGACGAACGGCGCATCGACGACGAGGTGCTGCGCCGGGTGATGGCCGAGCTCGACTTCGAAGAGGCCATCCTGGAGCGTTAGGCCCCGGCCGCCCGTGCCCGGGCGGCCGGTGAACGCCGGTTCAGCCCATCCGGTTGTCGACGAAGCACCAGCGCCACGTCTCGCCGGGCTCGAACGACTGGATCACCGGGTGGGCCTCGGCGGCGGCGTGCTTGCTGGCGTGCCGGGCCGGCGAGGAGTCGCAGCACCCGATGTGCCCGCAGTCGAGACAGCGGCGCAGGTGCACCCAGCGGCCGCCTTCGGCCAGGCACTCCTCGCAGCCTTCTGGAGTGCGCGCGGGCGGGTCGCCCGCGTTGGAAAGATGTTCGCAGATTGCCATAAACGAAATCGTAGGACTAGAAGCACGTTCCAATTTCGGCGGCACCTATTGATCGAGCGCTTGGTTCCGTGGACTCTGTGCTAATCGGGGGCGGTGAAGGGAGCCCTCGTGCTTGAGGTCCGCAATCTCGAGGTGGTCTACGACGATGTGATGCTCGTGCTGCGCGGGGTCAGCCTGAGCGTGCCGCCGGGCGCGATCGTGGCGCTGCTGGGCGCCAACGGCGCGGGCAAGACGACCCTGCTGCGCGCGCTGTCGGGCCTGCTCGACGTGCACGACGGCGAGATCACCAAGGGTACGGTCACCCTCGAGGGCGAGCCGATCCACCACCTCAAACCCGCCCAGATCGTACGGCGCGGCCTCAGCCAGGTCATGGAGGGCCGGCGCATCCTCGCCGAGCTGACCGTGGAGGAGAACCTCAAGGTCGGCGGCCATACGGCCGGGGAATCCCACCTGGACCGGGTCTACGGCCTGTTCCCCGTGCTGGCCGAGCGGCGCAGAAGCGTCTCGGGCTACCTGTCCGGCGGCGAGCAGCAGATGCTGGCCGTCGGCCGCGCCCTGATGGCCGGGCCGAAGTACCTCCTGCTCGACGAGCCCAGCCTCGGCCTGGCCCCCGCCCTCGTGGCCCAGATCCGCGACCTCATCGTCGAGATCAACAAGCAGGGGACCACCGTCCTGCTGGTCGAGCAGAACGCCACGATGGCGCTGTCGATCGCCGCCCACGGCTACGTCATGGAGACCGGCACGATCGTGATGGACAAGCCGGCGGCCGACCTGCTGGCCGACGAGGACATCAAGGAGTTCTACCTCGGGCTCGGCGCCGAGGGCGCCGCCAGGTCCTTCCGCGAGGTCAAGCACTACAAACGGAGGAAACGATGGCTGTCCTGACCGTCGAGGACGTCGGCCTGTCCTTCGCCGGCGTGCGCGCCATCGACGGCGTCTCCTTCGAGGTCGGCGCCGCCGAGCTGTTCGCCGTCATCGGCCCCAACGGCGCGGGCAAGACCTCGATCTTCAACGTGCTGTCCGGCGTCTACCGGCCCCAGCGCGGCCGGGTCACCTTCCTGGAGGCCGACCTGCTGGGCCGCCGCCCGCACGAGATCGCCGCCATGGGCCTGGCCAGGACCTTCCAGAACGTTGAGCTCTTCCACAACCTCACCGTCCTGGACAACCTCATGCTCGGCCGCCACTGCCACTTCCGCTACGGCACGCTGTCGGCCATCGCCTGGTACGGCCGGGCCAGACGGCAGGAACTGGCGGCCAGGGCGCGGGTCGAGGACATCATCGACTTCCTGGAACTGGCCGCCTGGCGCCGGCATCCCGTGCGGCTGCTGCCGTACGGGATCCAGAAGCGCGTCGAACTGGGCCGGGCGCTGGCGATGGAGCCCAGGCTGCTGCTGCTCGACGAGCCGGTCGCCGGGATGAACCTGGAGGAGACCGAGGACATGGCCAGGTTCGTCCTGGACATCCGCGACGAGCTCGGCATCCCGATCGTGCTCGTCGACCACGACATGGGCCTGGTCATGGACCTGGCCGACCGGGTGCTCGTGCTCGACTTCGGCCGCCCGGTCGCCCTCGGCACCCCGGCCGAGGTACAGCGCGACCCCAAGGTCATCGAGGCGTACTTGGGAGGGAGCCCCTCGTGACGGTCACCGCACAACGCCTGGAAACCATCGTCACCCGCGTCAGGCGCCGGGCCGAGCGGCGGCCGGACGCCGTGGCCATGCGGCACAAGGACTTCGGCGTCTGGCAGGAGATCACCTGGTCGGCCTACTGGGAGCGGGTCGAGCTGGTCGCGCACGCCCTGCTCGCCCTCGGCGCCGAGCCGGGCGACCGGATCGCCGTCCACTCCGAGAACCGGCCAGAATGGCTCTACGCCGACCTGGCCACGGTCGCCGTCAGGGGCATCACGGTCGGCCTGTACCCGACCAATCCGCCCGCCGAGGTCGCCTACCTGCTGGCCGACTCCGGCGCCCGCATCCTCATCGCCGAGGACCAGGAACAGCTCGACAAGGCCCTGGACATCGCCGCCCTGGACCACATCGTCTACCTCGAGCCACGCGGCATCCGGGGCCGCTACCCCGACCCGCGCCTGATCTGCTGGCCGGACCTGCTGTCCCTCGGCGCCGCCCACCGCGAGGAACACCCGGAGGCGCTGGAGCGCCGCATGGCCGGGACCGCCGCCGACGACGTGGTCACGCTCATCTACACCTCCGGCACCACGGGGCCGCCCAAGGGCGTCATGCTGACCGTCGGCAACGTCGAGTTCGCGATCAAGACGCTGGTCGAGGCGGGCGGCTTCACCTCCCCGCCCCCATCGGAGCGCGACCTCGTCCTGTCCTACCTGCCGCTCTGCCACGTGGCCGAGCGCGCCTTCACCGTCTGGTTCAACGCGGCCGCCGGGGTCCAGGTGAACTTCGCCGAATCCATCGAGACCGTCCAGGCCAACCTGCGCGAGGTGCAGCCCACGATCCTGTTCGGGGTGCCGCGCATCTGGGAGAAGGTGCTGGCCCAGGTCAACACCAAGCTCGAGGCGGCCTCCCCGCTCAAGCGGGCGGTCACCCGGTTCTGGCTGCGCACCGCCGACCGCATCGGTGACCGGCTGGTGCGCACCGGCGGCGTCCACACGTTCGCCACCCGCCTGCCGTACGCGGCCGGGTGGGTGTTCTGCTACCGGGCGCTGCGCGAACGGCTCGGCATGCGCCGGGTCCGGTACGCCGCCTCCGGGGCCGCGCCCATCGCGCCCGGTGTGCTCAAGTTCTACATGGGCATCGGCGTGGCCATGCACGAGGTGTACGGCATGAGCGAGAACACCGCCATCGCCACCGCCAACCGCCCGGGCCGCGTCAAACTGGGCACGGTCGGCGAGCCGCACCCCGGCATCGAGCTGAAGATCGACGAGGCCACCGGCGAGATCATGACCCGGCACCCCGGCACCTTCGCCGGGTACTGGCGCAACCCGCGCGCCACCGCCGACGTGCTCGACCCCGACGGCTGGCTGCACACCGGCGACGTGGGCGCATGGGTGGACGCCTCGCACCTCCGCATCACCGACCGGATGAAGGACATCATCATCACCGGCGGCGGCAAGAACATCGCGCCCTCGGAGATCGAGAACGCGCTGAAGGTCTCGCCGTACGTCAAGGAGGCCGTCGTCATCGGCGACCAGCGGCCCTACCTCGTCGCGCTGATCGGCATCGAGCCGGACACGGTGGGGGAGTGGGCGCGGCGGCGCGGCATCGCCTACACCACCTACCGCGACCTGTCGGAGCGGCCGGAGACGCGGGCGCTGGTGCAGGAGATCGTGCTGGCGGTGAACGAGCGGTTCGCCCGGGTGGAGCAGGTCAAGAAGTTCGCGTTCCTGCCCAAGGAGCTCGACCACGAGGACGGCGAGCTGACCGCGACCCAGAAGGTCAAGCGCGGCGCGATCGCCAAGCTCTTCGAGGATCTCGTCGAAGGGATGTACCGCCCGTGATCGGCGTCCTCGAATCGGTCATCAGGGGCCTCGGCAACGGCTCGGTCTACGCGCTGCTGGCCCTCGGCTTCGTGATCATCTACAAGGCGACGCGGGTCATCAGCTTCGCCCAGCCCGCGCTCATGCTGGCCGGGGCGGTGGCCGTCAGCTACCTGTCCGAGGTGACCGGCTTCTACCCGGCCGTCCTGCTGGCCGCGCTGCTCATCGCCGGGGTCGCGCTCGGCATCGAGCGGGTGGCCATCAGGCCCATGGTCGGCCGCCCGGTCTTCGTCGTGTCCATCATCACGCTCGGCGTCGACGTGGTCGTGCGGGTCGTGGTCAACGGCTTCATCGGCCGCGACGTGCGCCAGATGGGCGACCCGTGGGGGTTCGCCCAGGTCTCGCTCGGGCCGCTGGTCGTGCAGCAGCGCTGGCTGGCCATGCTCGCCGTGACGGCGGTGCTGGTCGGGCTGCTGTTCGCGTTCTTCCGCCACACCAGGTACGGCCTGGCCATGCGGGCCGCCGCCTTCGACCAGGAGACGGCGCTGGCCCAGGGCGTCTCGGTCGGCGCGGTGTTCGCCCTGTCGTGGGCGCTGGCGGGGTTCCTGGCGGCCGTCGCCGGGATGTTCGTCGGCACCGGCCAGGGCGTGGAGCAGCTGACCTGGATCATCGCGCTCAAGGCGCTGCCGGCCATCATCGTCGGCGGCCTCGACTCGCTCGGCGGCGCCGTCGCGGGCGGGCTGACGATCGGGGTGGTCGAGTCGCTGTTCCAGACCTACCAGGGCGAGTTCGCGCCGTGGCTGGGACAGAACTTCGCGGTGGTCACGCCGTACGTGGTGATGTTGATCGTGCTGCTCGTGCGGCCCTACGGGCTGTTCGGCACCCGGGAGGTCGAGCGGGTATGACCGAGACCAGAGCCACGCGCACGGCGGCCGTTCCCGGCATACCGACCGGACGGTCTCGGCGGCCACGCGGCCGGCCGCTGCTCTACACCAGCTACGGCCAGGACATGGCGTTGCTCGACACCCCGGCCAAGAAGGCGGGGACCGTGCTGCTGGTGCTGCTCGCGCTGGCGCTGACCGTGGTGCTGGCCGACCGGTCGCTGGAGGTGCTGGCCGGGGCGTACGTGCTGGCCATCGGGGCGATCGGGCTCAACATCGTCACCGGATACGCCGGGCAGGTCTCGCTCGGGCACGCCTTCTTCGTCGCCATCGGCGCCTACACCGCGGCCGCGCTGTCGGGGCCGCCCGGCGGGGAGCGCATCGGGTTCGGGGTGAGCGAGATCTGGATCTGGCTGCCGGCGGCCGGGCTGGTCGCGGCGGCCTTCGGCGTGCTGGTGGCGCCGCTGGCCTCGCGGCTGCGCGGGCTCTACCTGGCGGTGGTCACCCTCGGGCTGGTGTTCCTGGGCGAGCACGTCTTCAAGGAATGGGACCACCTGACCGGCGGGCCCGGCGTGGGGCGGGAGGCGGCGGTGCCCACGTTGTTCGGGTACCCGCTCAACGAGACCGGGGCCGGGACCAAGGAGCAGCAGCTCTACGTGCTCATGCTGGTGCTGCTGATCGCCTTCGCGGTGGCCGCCCGCAACCTCGCCCGCTCACGCATCGGGCGGGCCTTCGCCGCCATCCGGGACCGGGACATCGCCGCCGCGGTGATCGGGGTGCCGCTGGCGCGCTACAAGGTCATGGCCTTCGGCATCTCCTCCTTCTACGCCGGATGCGCGGGGGCGCTGTTCTACTCCATCTCCGGGTACGTGGATCCCGGGTCGTTCAACCTGCTGCTGTCGGTGCAGTTCATCGCGATGGTGCTGATCGGCGGGGTGGCCACGGTCTCCGGGGCGATCGCGGGGGCGTTGTTCATCTCGCTGCTGCAGCCGATCACCCGGGCGCTGCCCGACCTGCTGCCGATCGTCAGCGCGGACACGACCGTGACGCCCAACGTCTTCCAGGTCGAAACCGTGCTCTACGGGCTGCTCATCATCCTGTTCCTCGTCTTCGAGCCGCGCGGGCTGTTCGGCGTCTGGATCCGCGTGCGCGCCTACTGGAAATCGTGGCCGTTCTCCTACTAGCGAGAGAGGAAGAAGCATGAAGGTGCGCTATGGCTTGGCGTTCGTCGCGATAGTGGCCCTTCTGCCCGCGTGCGGCGTCATCCGGGGGGACGACGAGGGCAGCAAGGGCGCCGTGACCACCGGCGTCACCCGGGAACCGTGCCCGCTGGCCGTCGACAAGAAGAAGGGCTGCATCTACCTGGGCACGATCTCCGACCTGACCCAGGGGCCGTTCGCGGCGCTGGCCGTACCGATCACCGACGCGCAGAAGGCGTTCTGGAAACGCGTCAACGCCGCGGGCGGGATCGGCGGCAGGTACGAGGTGGACGTGCAGGCATATGTGCGCGACAACAAGTACAACCCCGAGGTGCACCGGCAGGTCTACAACGAGATCAAGGACAAGGTGCTGGGCCTGGCGCAGACGCTCGGCTCACCCACCACCGCCGCGATCATCGGCGACCTGAAGGCCAACAGCATCGTCTCCGCGCCGGCCTCCTGGACCTCGGCGTGGGAGTTCGAGGACGTCATCGTCGAGAGCGGCGCCAGCTACTGCGTCGAGGCGATGAACTCCGTGGACTACGCCATCGAGACGTACAAGATCAAGAAGGTCATGGCCGTCCACCTGGCCGGCGACTACGGCGCCGACGCGGCGGCCGGGGCGAAGATCGCGGCGGAGAAGAACGGGCTGGAGTTCACCGCCGTCGAGACGCCGCCGGGCGCCACCGAGCAGGGCCGGGCCATCACCGAGATCACCAAGAACAAACCCGACCTGGTCATCCTCACCACCGGCCCCGCCGACGCCGCCGCGATCGTCGGGCAGTCGGCCGCCGCCGGCTACAAGGGCCGCTTCATCGGCACCGGACCCACCTGGAACCCGGCGCTGCTCAAGTCGCCCGCCGCCCCCGCGCTGAAGGCGTTGTACGAGCAGTCGGCGCCCGGCAAGCCGTTCGCCGCCGACACGCCCGGGCACAAGGCCATGCGCGACGCGCTGCCCGGCGTCACCCCGAACGACGGCTACACCTCCGGCTGGTCGTGGTCGTACCCGATGAAGGCGGCGCTGGAGAAGATGGTGGCCGGCGGCGACATCAGCCGCAAGGGCCTGCTGGCCGCGGTCAAGACCCTCTCGACCGTCGACTACGAGGGCATGCTGCCGCCGGAGGCGGGCAACTTCGCCGGTGACCCGAACGCCGCGGCCTTCCGCCAGACGCTCGTCAACAAGCTCGACGACGCCTCACCCACCGGCGTCACCACGGTCAAGGACTTCTTCACCGGCCCGACCGCCCAGGGATTCACCCTGGACGGGCCGTGCTTCGCCAAGCTCTGAGACTTTCGTACCGCTCCGACACGACCATCGGCCGACGTCAGGGGCGCGAACCGTTGGGTAGGGTCCGACATATGCGACTCCGGTTTGTGCCCCTGGCTCTCTTCGCCTCCGCTGTCTTCCTCGCAGGATGCGGGGAGGTCAACAGCACCATCGACAAGGCCCAGGCTTGCCTCGAAGCACCGAAGATCGTCGCCGACCTGGTGGCCGAGGTGGGCAAGCTGACCAACGACCCGCAGGCGATGGACAAGGCCATCGACGACGCCAGCAAACGACTCACCGACGTGGCCGACAAGGCATCCAACACCACCCTGAAGGAAGCCACCGACAACCTCGCCGGCGCGCTGGGCAACATCAGCGTGAAGAACGTCAACGACGCGGTCGACTCCGCGCAGAAGGTGACCAGCGAGACCGCCGCCTACCTCGACAAGATCGCCAAAGCCTGCACCTGACGCAGGGAGTCTCCGCCGCCAAACGGCCAGGCACCACCCCGGCCCAGGGGCGGCGGAGCACCACACGACCGCGGCCGCACGGATTCCCGTCTTCCTCTGAGCCGCCTCTCCGGTCAGCCCGTCCGCTAGCCACGCGGATTCCCGTCTTCGCCTGCACCCCCTTCCAGGTCGTCCCGCCCGCCTGGTATGCGGATTCCCGCCTTCTCTAGGGGTTGTATGTGCGAATTACGGTGAAATGTATGGAGCCGGACCCGCGATTCACGCTTGCTAACGAACGCACGTTTCTGACGTGGCTGAGCACCGCCCTGGCGCTCAGCGCCGGTGGTGTGGCCATGGCCGCGGTGCCCGCCGAGGTGTTCGTGCCCTGGATCCGCACCACGCTGGCCATCATGCTGGTCGCGTTGTCCGCGCTCGCCGCCGGCATGGCCTACCCGCGCTGGCGCAACATCCAGCGCGCCCTGCGCAACCAGGCGCCCCTCCCGCCGCCCGCCCTCGCCGCCGTCTTCGGGTACGGCGTGGCCGCCGTGGCCGTCATCGCCCTGGTCCTCATCGTGCTGGCCATCTAGGTGTCCCAGGAGATCTGGGACCCGGGACTCCAGAGCGAACGCACCCGCCTGGCCTGGGTCCGCACGGCCGTCGCGCTGTCGACCGGCGGCCTCGGCGCCGCCGGGCTGACCCTGCGCGCCGGGTCGCCTCCGGCGGCGGTCGCCGGGTTCGCGCTGGCCGCGCTCTGTGGCGGGGTGCTGCTGGCCAGGACCGGGGTCCGGTTCCGCCGCTACCAGCGTGCCCTGCACGGCGGCCGTCCCCTCGACGCCGGGCTCGACGCGCTGGTGGCCTGGCTGGGCACGCTGTTCGTGGTCGGCGGGGCCGCCTTCTTCGTGCTGACCTACTGAAGCGGGCGCCCCGGTGCCGACGCACTGAGCGGGCGCCCCGGCTTGCACCTGCGCCGGAGCCGGGCGGACACTCGAAGTGAGGGGGGTGACCTCATGGAAGAGCAGCGCAAGAGCGTGCCGTTCGAGTGCCGCGGTTGCTGGCACGTGTGGGAAGAGGACTACCTCGTGCGGTCGGCCGACGACCGCCACGGCAACGAGAAGCAGGTCTGGCTGGTGGCGGGGGTGCCCGTGCCGCCGCCCTCGACCTACGCGGTGTGCCCGCAGTGCGGGGGCGGGCAGATCACCACGTTCCCGGAGGGCTATCTGGCCCGCCATCCCGAGGCGCGGCTCGCGGCCTCGCCCACTGCCATCGCGGAGGCGGCGCTGCTGAGTCCGGTGCCGCCGCGGCCGATCGTCTAAACGATGACGGGAGGTGAGCTTTTGCTGACCTTCCGTGGTGTACAACCCGTCTTGTGCGGGAGTGTGCCCCGGCGGACACTCGGTAACGGCCGGGGTACGGCGCCGCCGTACCCCCGAAAACCGCACTCCCCAAGACCGCGTTCGCAGCCCGCCTCACATCCGGGCCCCGCCGCGAAGGGGGTTTCCCGGAGGGGCCGCCTCCCCTCCGGGAAACACGGGTGTCAGCTCAGGCTCTCCAGCCAGGCGCGGTGCAGCCCGGCGAAGCGGCCCGAGGCGGCGATCAGCTCGTCGGGGCGGCCGTCCTCGACGATCTCGCCCCGCTCCATGACCAGGACCCGGTCGGCGATCTCCACGGTCGACAGGCGGTGCGCGATGATCAGCGCGGTCCGGTCGGCCAGGATCGTGCGCAGCGCGCGCTGGACCAGGCGCTCGCTCGGCACGTCCAGCGACGAGGTGGCCTCGTCCAGGATGAGCACCGCCGGGTCGGCCAGGAACGCCCGTGCGAAGGCGACGAGCTGCCGCTGTCCGGCCGACATGCGGCCGCCGCGTTTGCCGACCTCGGTGTCGTAGCCGTCGGGCAGCGCGCTGATGAACTCGTGCGCGCCGATGGCCTTGGCCGCCTCCTGCACCTGCCGGTCGGTGGCGCCGGGGCGGCCGAAGCGGATGTTGTCGGCGACCGTGCCGGAGAACAGGAAGTTCTCCTGCGTGACCATGACGACCGCGCGGCGCAGCGTGGGCTCGTCCAGCGCGGTCAGGTCCACGCCGTCGAGCAGCACCCGCCCCTCGGCCGGGTCGTAGAAGCGGGAGATGAGCTTGGCCAGCGTCGTCTTGCCCGCGCCGGTCGCCCCGACCAGTGCCACGCTCTGCCCGGCCGGGATGGTCAGGTCCAGCCGTGGCAGGACCGGCATCTCCTCGGTGTAGGCGAAGCGCACGTCCTCGAAGCGCACCCGGCCGCGCGGGCTCTCCAGGGCGGACGGCTTGCGCGGCTCGGGCACGGCCGGCTCCTCCTCCAGCACGCCGGACAGCTTCTCCAGCGCCGCGCCGGCCGACTGCAGCGTGTTGTAGAACTGGCTGATCTCCTGCATCGGCTCGTAGAACTGGCGCAGGTAGAGCAGGAACGCCGCCAGCACGCCGACGCTGACCTGCTGCTGGAGGGCCAGCCAGCCGCCGTAGAACAACACGCCGGCGACGGTCACGTTGCCGAGGAGCTTGATGCCGGGCATGAACACCGCGATCAGCTGCATGCTGCCGGCGTTGGCGTCGCGGTAGTCGGCGTTGAGCTGCTTGAAGATCTCCTGGTTGCGCCGGTCGCGGCGGAACGCCTGCACCGCGCGGATGCCGGTCATCGACTCCACGAAGTGCACGATGACCAGCGCCACCGTCTCCCGGGTGCGCCGGTAGACGATCGCCGACTGGCGGCGGAACCAGCGGGTGAACAGCAGCAGGAACGGCAGCGGGATCAGCGCCAGCAGGCCCAGGTGCAGGTCGAGCACGATCAGCACCACCGCGGTGCCGAACAGCGTCAGCACCGCCGTCACCAGGCCGTCGAAGCCCGACTGCAGCAGCTCGGCGATGGCCTCGATGTCTGAGGTCAGCCGGGAGATGACCCGTCCCGAGGTGTACTTCTCGTGGAAGGACAGCGACAGCCGCTGGAAGTGGTCGAAGACCCGGCGGCGCAGCTCCAGCAGGATGTCCTGGCCGATGCGGCCCGAGAGCTGGAGGAAGATCTGCCGGGTCAGCGCCTGGGTGGCCGCAGCGGCCAGGATCACGCCCACCACGGTCAGCAGCGTGCCGGCCCCGGTGCCCTTGAGCATCGGCGGGATGCCCTCGTCGATGCCCACCTTGACCAGGTAGGGGATGGCCAGCCCGGCCAGGTTCGAGAGGATGATGATCGCGGTCAGCACCGCGATCTGCTTCCGGTGCGGCTTGAGGAGGTCGCCGAGCAGCCTGCGGGAGCGCTCCCGCAGCAGCACGGAGACCTTCTCGTCGAGCTCGTCCTGTTCCTCGGAGGCCACGCCTCGCCATGAGCGGGTCTTCACCGTCATCGCAGCGCTCCTTCCGAGGGGTCGAGGTCGGCGTCCTGGGCCAGCAGCTCGCGGTACTCGGGCACGTCCCGCAGCAGCTCCTGGTGGGTGCCGACGTGGGTGATCGTGCCGCCGCGCAGCAGAGCGACCTTGTCGGCCAGCAGCACCGTGGAGGCGCGGTGCGCCACGACGATGCCGGTGGCCTCGCGCAGCACCCGCCGCAGCGCCTCCTCCACCAGCGCCTCGGTCTCCACGTCCAGCGCGGACAGGGTGTCGTCCAGGACGAGGATCTTCGGCTTGCTGAGGACGGCCCGCGCCAGGGCCAGCCGCTGCCGCTGCCCGCCGGACAGCGACATGCCCTGCTCGCCGATCCGGGTGTCCAGCCCCCACGGCAGGTCGTAGACGAACTGGGCCTGTGCCGTGCGGATCGCCGCGTCCAGTTCCTCGTCGGTGGACTCGTGGTGGCCGAGCGTGAGGTTCTCCCTGACGCTCATGGAGAACAGCGTCGGCTCCTCGAAGGCCGTCGCCACGATCTTGCGGAGCGAGGCCAGCTCCATGTCGCGGATGTCGTGCCCGTCGATTGTGACCCGGCCCCTGGTCGGGTCGAGCAGCCGGGGCACCAGCGCGGTCAGCGTGGTCTTGCCCGATCCGGTGGCGCCCACGATGGCGACCGTTTCGCCGGGCCGTACCTCGAGCCAGAGGTCGTCGAGGACCGGCGACTCCGCGTCCGGGAAGCGGAAGCCCACGCCCTCGAGGCGCAGATGCCCGCGCGCGTCGGTCACCACCTGCGGGCCGTCCTGGATGGCCGGGACGGTGTCCATGACCTCCATGACGCGGTCGGCCGAGGTCATCGCCTCCTGGGCCATGGCCAGGATGTAGCCGAGGCTGGCGATGGGCCAGACGAGCTGCAGCATCAGCGTGGTGAAGGCGACCAGCGTGCCGAGCGACAGCTCGCCGGAGCCCACGGCGAGGGCGCCGAGCAGCAGCACGAGGGCGAGCGTGAAGTTGGGGATGACCTCCAGGAAGGTGAAGAAGCGCGCGGCGTTGCGCACCTTGTCCATGGAGGTCCGGTAGATCTTCAGCGCGGAGACGTCGAAGCTGTCGTAGACGTGGTGCCGGCGGCCGAACGCCTTGATCGTCCGGATGCCGATCGCCGACTCCTCGACCAGGGTGGCCAGGTCGCCCTGCTCGTCCTGCACCTGGCGGGAGATGCGGATGTAGCGCTTCTCGAAGCGCAGCGACACCAGCACGATCGGCACGGCGGAGGCGGCCACCAGCAGTCCCAGCGGCCAGTACATGTTGAGCAGGACGATCGTGACGACCGACAGCTGCAGGATGTTCATGACGAGGAAGAGCATCCCGAAGCCGAGGAAGCGCCGGATCGTCGACAGGTCCGTGGTCGCGCGGGAGAGGAGCTGCCCGGACTGCCATTCGTTGTGGAAGGCCATCGGCAGCCGCTGCAGGTGCCGGTAGAGGTCGTCGCGGATCCTGGTTTCCAGCCCGAGGACCGGCCCGATCTGGGCCCAGCGGCGCAGGAAGATGAGCAGCGCTTCGACGACCCCGACGCCGAGCGCGAGCAGCCCGAGCGGCAGGAGTGCTCCGGAGTCGCCGTGGGTGACGGGCCCATCGACGACCTCCTTGCCGATGAGCGGGAGGACGATGCTGGCCCCGATGCCCAGGGTTGCGGCCAGCCAGATGAAGACGAGTTTGCCGATGTAGGGGCGCAGATACCCCTTCATCCGCCAGAGGGAGTTGGAGGACAGCGGGGAACGGCGGGAGGTTGTGGTATCGGGAGGCACTCAATCTATGCTAATGCGCCCGATCAACCGATTTTTTGGGACGTATTATCGGACGGGCCCTAAATCGGGTGTGGTCCAATGGCAGCATGAGTGTGATCTTGAGACTTGACCCGGCCGTCGTCTTGCGTACCTTCCGGCCGGACGACCGTGACGCGATCGTCGCGGCCTACGCGGATCCGGTGCTGCGCCACTACAGCGCCCACCCGCTCGACACGGCCGAGAAGTCCGCCGAATGGCTGGAGATCACGCGCAAGGGCTGGGAGTCGGGGGAGCGGATGAGCTTCGCCGTGGAGGAAGAGGAGACGGGCGCGCTGCTGGGCACGGTGGTGCTCAAACGCCCCGACCCGGGTGGCGCCGTGGGCGAGGTGGGCTACTGGACCGCCGCCTCCGCCCGGGGCAAGGGCCTGGCGCCCAGGGCGGTGGAACTGCTGACCGGCTGGACGTTCGCCACCTATCCCGAGATCGAGTACCTCGAACTGCTTCACCAGCTGAGCAACGCCGCCTCCTGCCGTGTGGCGGAGAAGACCGGCTACCGCCTGCTGGAGGTCGTCCCGGCCGAGCCGCCCTACCCGGAGGACGGGCACCGCCACATTCGGTACCGACCCGGCATTTAACCAGGTCCGGAATCGGTCAAGGCGGGGCGTGGCGCACATGTCCGGCGGGCTGGGAGGCGGCACAGTGGCCCCTCATGGAGGGGCTGCTGATCTTGCACGCCGTGGCGGCCGTATGCGCGCCCGCCCTGGTCGGCAGGCTGAGCACCCGAGGGTTCACCGTGCTCGCCGCGGTCCCGGCCGCCGGGCTGGTCTTCACCGCGATGGCCACCCCGGGCGAGTGGGTGCGCCCGTGGGCACCGGCGCTCGGCCTGGAGCTCGCCTTCCGCGCCGACGCGCTGTCGGTGCTCATGATGGTCCTGGTGACCGGGATCGGGGCGCTGATCCTGTGGTACTGCTCGCGCTACTTCTCCCCTGACGACCAGGGGCTCGGCCGCTTCGCCGGGGTGCTGGTGGCGTTCGCGGGCGCGATGCTGGGCCTGGTGGTCGCCGACGACCTCCTGCTGCTGTACGTCTTCTGGGAGCTGACCACCGTCTTCTCCTACCTGCTGATCGGCTACGACCCCGAGAGCCGGGCCAGCCGGGGCGCGGCGATGCAGGCCCTCACCGTCACCACCCTCGGCGGCCTGGCCATGCTGGCCGGGCTGGTCGTCATCGGGGAGACGGCCGGCACCTACCGGATCTCCGCGATCCTCGCCGACCCGCCCCGCGGCGGGCTGATCCCGGCCGGGCTGGTCCTGGTCCTGGCGGGCGCGCTGGCCAAGTCGGCGATCTTCCCGTTCAGCCTCTGGCTGCCCGGCGCGATGGCCGCACCGACCCCCGTCTCCGCTTACCTGCACGCCGCCGCCATGGTCAAGGCCGGCGTCTACCTCCTGGCCCGGCTCGGCCCCGCCTTCGGCGACCTGGCCGTCTGGCGGCTGATCGCGCTACCGCTCGGCCTGCTCACGATGGTGACGGCCGGCTGGCGGGCCCTGCGCGAGAACGACCTCAAGAAGCTGCTCGCCTACGGAACCGTCAGCCAGCTCGGCTTCCTGACCGTCCTGTTCGGCGCGGGCACCGGCGCCGCCGCACTCGCCGGGGTGGCGATGCTGCTCGCCCACGCGCTGTTCAAGGCCGCGCTCTTCCTCGTCGTCGGTGTCATCGACCACGCCACCGGCACCCGAGACCTGCGCGTGCTCAGCGGCCTGCGCACCTCGATGCCGTGGGTGTGCGCCGCCGCCGTCCTGGCTGCCGCCTCGATGGCCGGGCTGCCGCCGCTGCTCGGCTTCTCCGCCAAGGAGGCCGCCTTCGAGGCGCTCCTGGACGACGTGCCCGTGCTGGCGGGCGTCGTGCTCGGCTCGCTGCTGACCGTCGCCTACACCGCCCGCCTCGTGTGGGGCGCCTTCGCCGGCAAGCCCGGCCTCGAGCCGACCCCCGTGCACGCCACCCCGGCGCCGATGTTCGTCCCGCCCGCGCTGCTGTCGGTGCTCGGCCTGGGCGCCTTCGCCGCGAGCTGGTACGGCGCCGCCATGGCGCCCTATGCGGCGACCTTCACCGACCCCGGCCACCCGGTGCACCTGGCCCTCTGGTCGGGCGCGCCGATCCCCCTCGCCCTGTCGGCCACCGCGCTGGCCGGCGGCCTGGCGCTCTTCGTGATCCGTGAACCGGTCGCCCGGCTCGGCGCCGCCCTCCACCTGCTCGACGCCCCCCAGCTCTACTGGGCGCTCATGCGGGCCATGGACCGCTACGCCACCATCCTCACCGGCCTGCTCCAGCGCGGCTCCCTGCCCGGCTACCTCACCCTGGCCCTCGCGGTCATGGCCGCCACCGGCGTCTTCTCCTTCCTGTACGGCGGAGCGCCCGTGCTCGACCTGCGCCTGACCGGCTGGGACCGCCCCGAGCAGCCGGTGATCGGCGCCGTGCTGGTCGCCGCGGCCGTCATCCTGCTCCGGGTGCGCAGCCACATCCTGCTCGCGCTCATCGCCGGCGTCACCGGGTACGGCGCGGCCCTGCTCTTCCTGGTGCACGGGTCGCCGGACCTGGCGCTGACCCAGTTCCTCGCCGAGACGCTGAGCCTGGTCATGTTCGCCCTCGTGCTCAGGCGGCTGCCGGTCAGCCCGCAGCGGGACTCGGCCCGGGTGCCGTTCCGGATGCGGCTCGGGCTGGGCGTGGTCACCGGCGTCGTGGCCGCGGGCGCCGGCCTGATCGCCCTGCACGAGCGGCGGGCCGTACCGGTGGGGACCCAGCTGGCCGGGGCGGCGGAGGAGGCCGGGGCGCGCAACATCGTCAGCGCCCTCCTGGTCGACCTGCGCGCCTGGGACACGCTGGGCGAGAGCTCGGTGATCGTCGTGCTCACCCTGGGCGTGACGAGCCTGGTCTTCCTGCGCCGCCGTACCTTCAGCCTGGAGCGCGAGGACGCGGTCGGCGTGCCCGACGGCGGCTCGCACTGGTTGTCGGCCACGCTGCCCGAGGGACAGCGGTCGGTCATCTTCGAGATCGTGGCCAGGCTGACCTTCCACTCGATGGTGTTGCTGTCGGTGTTCCTGCTGCTCACCGGGCACGGCAACGTCGGCGGCGGCTTCGCGGGGGGCATCGTGGCGGGGCTGGCGGTGACCGTGCGGTACCTGGCCGGCGGGCGCTACGAGCTGGCCAGGGCGCTGCCGGTCAACGCGGGCGTGCTGATCGGGGTGGGGCTGACGCTGTCGCTGGCCGCCGCGGTGATCGGGACGGTCCTCGGCGGGCAGGCGCTGGACATGCTGGCGGCCGACGTGCCGATCCCGCTGATCGGGGCCGTGCACGTCTCGACGGTGCTGCTGTTCGACCTCGGGATCTACCTGTCGGTGGTCGGGATGGTCCAGGACCTCCTGCGCAGCCTCGGCGCCGAGCTGGACCGGCAGATGGAGGCGTCGTGAACCTGCCCCTGGTGCCGTTCGCGCTGTCGGCCGTGCTGGTCGCCGCCGGGGTGACGCTGCTGCTGGAGCGGAGCCTGGTGCGGATCCTGGTCGGCGTCATCGTGCTGTCGAACGGCGTCAACCTGCTCATCGTCACCGCGGGCGGGCCGGCCGGGACGCCGCCGTTCCTCGGCAACCGGGGGATGGCCGACCCGCTGCCGCAGGCCATGGTGCTCACCTCCATCGTGATCACGCTCGGAGTGACCGGGTTCCTGCTGGCCATGGCGCACCGGTCGTGGCAGCTGACCGGGGACGACGCGGTACAGGACGACACCGAGGACCGCCGGGTGCGGCTGCGGGCCACGGCCGGGGAACTGGGCGAGGCGCTGCGGGCGCGGGAGGAGTCCTATCGGCGGCTCGTCGCCGATCAGCGGACCGAGCTGGCCCGGCTGGACGCCGAACGGGTCGAGCGGGAGCGGCGGGAGGCGGCCGAGCTGGAGGCCCGGGTGCTGGAGATCAACGTGGACCTCGGGCGGTGGATGGAGGAGCACAAGGACGCCGACCTGCCCTCCGAGACCCTGCTGCGCCGCTTCGACGAAGCCAGGCAACTGGAGGAGGAGCAGGCGCGCACCCGCGACGAGCGGGTCCGGGAACTGCGCAGGGAATCGGCCCGGCGCCAGCGTGAACAGGCCGCGTCCGAGCAGGAGCTGCGACGGAAGCTGGAGGCCAGGCAGCGGGAGGCCCGCCGCACCCTGCGCGCGGCCATCCGCGAGGAAATGCGCCGCCAGGCCCTCGCCCTCGACCCCGAGCTGGAAGGGGAGGAGTGAGATGGAAGCGCTGATTCCGGTGCCGGTGCTGCTGCCGTTGCTGGCCGCCGCGCTCAAGCTGGCCATCGGGGCGCGGCTGCGGCGGCTGCACGCGCTGATCAGCCTGGCGACGCTGGCCGCCATGCTCGTGGTCTCGGTGATCCTGCTGGTCGCGGCCGACTCCGGCGGGCCGCTGGTCGCCTGCGTCGGCGGGTGGCCGGCGCCGACGGGCATCTGCCTGGTCGCCGACCGCCTGTCCACGCTCATGCTCGTGGTGTCGTCGGCCGTGACGCTGTGCGTCATGCTCTACTCGCAGGCCAACGCCTACGCCGACCAGGAGCACCTGGCCCCGCTGTCGATCTTCCACCCGGCCTACCTGATCATGGTGGCGGGCGTGGCCGACGCGTTCCTGTCGGGCGATCTGTTCAACCTGTTCGTCGCCTTCGAGATGCTGCTCGGCGGCTCGTACGTGCTGCTCACCTTCGGCGGCACCCTGCCCAGGATCCGCGCCGGGGCGACCTACACGGTCATGGGGCTGGCCTCGTCCATGCTCTTCCTGATCGCGCTGGCCATCGCCTACGCCGCCACCGGCACCCTGTCGATGGCCCAGCTCGCCGAGCGCTTCGCCGGCCTGCCCGAGCACCTCAAACTCCTGGTCGAGCTGACGCTGCTGCTGGTCTTCGCGATCAAGGCGGCCGTCTTCCCGATGTCGGCCTGGCTGCCCGACTCCTACCCCACCGCCCCCGCCCCGGCCACGGCGGTCTTCGCCGGCCTGCTGACCAAGGTCGGCATCTACGCCATCATCCGCCTGGAGGCGCTCCTGTTCCCCGGCGGCCCCGTCTCCACGATCCTCATGTGGGCCGCGCTGGCCACCATGCTCGTCGGCGTCGCGGGCGCCGTCGCCCAGACCGACATCAAACGGATGTTGTCGTTCACCCTGGTCAGCCACATCGGCTACATGGTGTACGGCGTGGCGTTGTCGTCCGTGCCCGGGATGGCCGGCGCGGTCATGTACGTGGTGCACCACATCACCGTCCAGACCAGCCTCTTCCTGGTGACCGGCCTGATCGAGCGGCGCACCGGCACCACCTCGATCGACCGGCTGGGCGGGCTGATGCGGCTGGCGCCCCTGATCGCCGTGCTCTTCTTCATCCCCGCGATGAACCTGTCCGGCATCCCGCCCATGTCCGGCTTCCTGGGCAAGCTGCTGCTCATCCAGGCGGGCGTGGCCGACGGAGGGCCGCTCGCGCTCACCCTCGTCGCCGGGAGCCTGCTGACCAGCCTGCTCACCTTGTACGCGGTCGCCAAGACGTGGGGCAAGGCGTTCTGGCGGGCGCCCCAGACGGCCCCGGCCGAGGTGACCGTGCTGGAGAGCGAGGAATCGTCGGAGGAGGGCGCCATCCGCACCTCGGCCCGCCTGCCCGGCCCCATGGTCGGCGCGACGGCGGCGCTGGTCGCCCTGGCGCTGTCCTACACCGTGCTGGCCGGGCCCCTGTCCGCGCTGGCCGGCCGGGCCGCCGGCGAGCTGATGGCCCGCCGGCCGTACCTCGACGCGGTCGCGGGGAGCAGCCGATGAAGATCAACGTGATCGCGCCCAGGATCTTCGGGCGGCGGGTGCCGTTGCCGCTCGTGGGGTGGCTGGCGCTCATCTGGGTCCTGCTCTGGGGCGACCTCAGCCTCGGCAACGCCGTGGCCGGGCTGCTGGCCGGGGCGATCATCACCTGGCTGATCCCGCTGCCGCTGCTCGACCCCGGCATCCGGGTCAGGCCGCTGGCGCTGCTGGCCTTCCTGCCCCGGTACGCCGCCGACATGGCGCTGTCCAGCGTGCGCGTGGCCTGGTGGGCGCTGCGGCCCGGGGCCTGCGACCCGCCGGTGACGCTGACGACCGCGGCCCTGCGCACCTCCTCCGAGCCGATGACCACGCTGATCATCGTGACGCTCTCGTCGCTGCCGGGCAGCCTGGTCGTCGAGGCGTACACCGGCCGCAAGGAACTGGTCGTCCACGCGCTCGGCACCACCGACGCCGGCGCGGTCCAGGCGGACGTCACCCGGCTCGAAAGCCGGGTGATCGCCGCCTTCGGCACCAAGGCCGACAGAGAGGAACTCCGATGAACCTCGTGTACGCCCTGTCCTGGGTCCTGCTGGGCAGCGCGGCGGCGATGACCGTCTACCGCATGGCCCGCGGCCCCTCGATGCTGGACCGGGCCGTCGCCCTCGACGTGCTGACGGCCGTAGCCATGTGCGCCGTCGGCATCGCCGCCGCCGTCCACCGCGACTACTCGGCCATGCCGATCCTGCTGGCCCTGTCGCTGCTCGGCTTCGTCGGCTCGGTCAGCCTGGCCAGGTTCTTCGCCAGGAGCGGCCGATGAGCGACATCCTGGCCGGGGCCTGCCTCCTGCTCGGCGCCACGCTGACCTTCGTGGCCGGAGTCGGCCTGCTCCGCTTCCCCGGCACGCTGGCCCGCATGCACGCCGGCAGCAAACCTCAGGTGCCCGGCATCCTGCTCATCCTGCTCGGCATGTGGCTCCGCGAGCCGGTCGCGGCCACCGGCGGCCCGCTGCTGGTCGTCGGCTGCGCCCAGATCGTCACCGTGGCCGTGGCCACCTACGTGGTCGGCCGCGCCGCCTACCTCTCGGAGTGAAGGGCGGCCGCGATCTGCTCCGCGGCCGCCATCGCCCCGAAGGCCAGCAGGTAGACGGTGCAGTGGTCGGAGAAACGGCGGTCGGTGGCCCGCCAGGCGGCCACGTCCTCGTCGGTCAGCTCATCCGGGGCCAGCCCGGCCAGCACGACGACCCGCGCGCCCTTGCGCTCGTCCTCCGGCAGCGGCGCCAGCGCCTCGTCCAGCCACGCGCCCACCGGCCGCAACAGCCCGCCGTACGCGGCGATCGTCTCCACGGCCAGCTCGGCGGCGCCAGGCGAGAGCAACGCGGCGCCCTGCCGCGCGCACGCCGACAACGCGGCGAACGCGGCCCCGATCGGCGAGCCCTCCGCCCACCCGGGCTCCTCCCCGGCAGGAAGCCCCTTGAGCAGCGGCAACGTGGCGCCCGGCGCGAGATTCCGCACCGGCTCACGCAGCACCGGCGCGTCCTCGAACGCCGGCGGCTCATCCTCGCTCAGACTGCCCGGCGTCAGCCCCGGCGGCAGCATCGCCGCCGCCACCCGGTTGATGAAGTGCGTGAACACCACCGTGCCGATGATCTCCGCCCGCTCGCCGTCACCGAAGGGCGCCTCGACCGGCTCCTCGGACCCGGTCGAGACGGCCCAGGCCAGCAACGCGCCCAGCCGCCCGTCACCCGGGGCCACGGTGTGTTCCACGGCGTCGGCGATGTCCGGGCCGCCCAGCCGCCGCACCACCTCCCGCATCGTGTGCACCTCGTACGGCAGGCCGATGGCGAGCGCGACCCCCAGCGCCACGACCGCCTTGTCCAGCAACGGCACCCCCGCGGCCAGTTGGGACTCGCGCATGAGCGACCACCCGGCCGCCATCAGCTCGTCGGACGGCGACATCATCATCACCGCCGGCCCGATGCTGCTGTACTCGGCGTTCACCTGGGCATACACCTCGGCAACCAGCCCCCGGGCGCGCTCCGGCCGGACAGGGCGAATATGACGGATCAGCGCAGACATCCCCGATGCTCCTCATGACTCGTGTGGCAGGAGCCTCGATCCTCGCCCGAGCCACCCGTGCCGGTCGTCGCCCGGGGGAAGGCATCCTCGGGCAGTAGGCCGGCCACGGCCGGCTACGTCCCTCGGTGTAGCTGCTCGTGCAGCAGCCGGGCCGCGCGCACGAACCCGTTGACCTTCGCCCGCCCCGCGATCTCCGCCACGACGGGCAGCGTCTCCCGCGCCCCGGCCCAGCGCGCCGCCTCGGCGGCGAAGGCGAGCGCCCGGGTGTGGCTCTGCGTGGACCGCTCGCCGGGACCGGGCAGGAACGCCGGCAGCATTCCGGCCATGATCTCCCAGACCTCCCGATGAGCGCCCTGCCTGGCGCAGCTCTCCAATGTCAGGAGCACCTCGCTCATCTTGGCCAGGTCGCCACGCACCGCGAACGCGAGCTGCCTGCCGCACTCCGCCGCGGGAAGGGCGCCCGCGGCGACGGCCTCCAGCAGCAGGCGCTCGCCCGCTCCGTCCGGCATGATCCAGCCACGCTCCGCGGCCAGCACGCCGATCAGGGCGGCCATCGCCGTACCCGGCGGGCCGTCCTGGTGGAGCAGCGCCCGCAGGAGGTCGGGGAGCGCCGCCGGCCACCCCCAGCGGTTGGCCAGGTGCGGGATCAGGTACATCGCCACCACCTCGCGGTCGGAGGGCAGCACCAGCCGCCAGTGGTTCATCGCGTCCATGTGGGTCAGCGCCTGCAGCGCGCCGAGCAGCTCGTCCACCAGCTCCAGCCCGGTCGCCTCCACCTGGAAGGAGGCGTAGGGAGCGTGGTTGCGCCATTCCACCCGCGGGTTCGCCTCGGGGCGCGCCGCCAGCCAGTGCACCAGGCTCGCCCCTGCCGCCGACGTGAGCCGCCAGGCTCGATCGGCCACCTCCGCCGGGACCTCCCGTGGCAGCCGCAACAGCGCCTGCTGCAGGTCCGCGGGCATCGCCGGCACATTCTTGGCCGCGTATCCCTCCAGCCGCGCCACCAGCTCCGCCGGGTCGATCTGCCCCGAGGTGCACGTCGGCGTGGCCAGCAGGTACGGCGGAGGCGTCCCGTGCTTCAGCGCGTCCAGGACCTCGGCGCAGCGCAACAACGTCACCCGATGCGGCACGGCCACCTGATGAGGCGCGGGCACGAGATCGTGCGGCGAAACCCTCGACCGGGGATCGCCCGGAGCCGCCCCGCCGACGGCCGCCCGGCGGAGCGCGTCGGCCCACTGCGCGAGATCGGGCCAGCACCGAAGCGCGTAGACGTCCCCGCCGAACCACCGCAAAGCGGGCACGTCCTTCGGCAGCTTCCGCCCCGCCGCCGGGTCGCGGACCAGCGCGTCCAGCCACAGCTCGAACCGCAGCCCGTGATCCTCCGGCACGCTCCCGCCGTCGAGCCGTTCCCGGCGGGGAGCCTCGAAGGCCGGTAGCGGCACCGCCCTGAAGTCTTCGGCCGCCGCCTCCACCCGGCCATACGCCTCGGTCAGCCCGGCCAGCAGGTCGGCGGGCAGCACCGCCGCCGCCTCCCGCACCGCCTCGGCTCCCGCCGGGGTGAACCGGCCCGCATACCGTACGGCCAGCCGTACCGTGCGCTCGCGGACGTCGTGGGCCGTGCACAGAAACGCCGAGGCCAGGGCGGGCGCCAGGTGGTCGAGATCGCCCTCCGCCGCCTTCGCCGCCTGCTCCAGGAGGCTCAGTCCCGCGCGCACCAGCTTGGCCTCCGGGCGGAACAGCAGCGCCCCGACCGCCTCGGTGAGCTCTTCTCCGGACAGGGCTCCGCGCACCTGCTTGACCGCCAGCTCGGCCACCGGGCCCGGCGCGGCGGGCAGCAGGCGCAGGTAGTCATGGGTGCGCGCCGGATCCGGCGCCGGGTCGAGCAGGTCGTGCAGGCGGACGAAGAAGCGCAGGTCGGGGCCGGTGCCGCCGCGCAGGAACCGGCGCACGCAGCCGTCCACGAGCAGGTCACGGTCGAGCTCGCCCGAGCGGGCCAGGTCGCTCAGCCTGCGCAGCCACGACTGCTCCGGGGACCAGTCCGGCCGGTCGTCGCGCAGCGCACAGCCCACGCCCTCGGCCTCGAACAGACGGGGGAGCAGGTGGCCGGCCAGCGGATCCTTCGGCAGCCGGGGCGGAGCGGATACCCACGCGACCACCAGCGGCTCGTGGTCCGGTGGGACGATCTTGGTGTGGCGGAGCATCGCCAGGGCCAGTTCCACACTGTCGTCGGCGCGCTGGGCCCGGGTGCCGCGCAGGCGCAGGGCCAGACGGGCGGCCAGATCCGCCTGCCACTCGGGCGGACGGGCCTTGAGGACCCGCACCAACACCGCCAGATCGGCGCCTGAGGTCCATGGGCCGAGCTCGCGGCGGTACAGCCAGGTCGCGACCGCGGCGGCGCCGCCGAAGGTGCCCGCGCCGGCCACCCGCATCGGGGCGATCCAGCGCTGGCTGACGGACCAGTCCCAGGTGTGCCGCTCCTGCGCGCGGCGGTGCTGCGCCTCTCTCGCGGGGGCGATGTGCCCGGGCAGCTCCCTCGCCACCGCGCGACGACCGGCCTCGTCCAGCGCCAGGACCCGCCTGGCCACCTCGTGCGCATCCGCGCCGGCGATCGCCTCGCGCACGTGCTCCCACGCGCCCGCGGCGGAGCTCATGCCGGGACCTCGAGCTCCACACGGGCCGCGATGCGGGCGGCCAGCACGTGCTTGCAGGGGCCGCGGGAGCCGCGGTGGTCCCACCACCACTCACAGGTGCACGAGCCGTCCTTCACGTTCACCCGGCGCACGCCACCCGAGGTGGTGACCTCGGCCTGGTCGCCGTCCAGGCGTACGGCGCCGCCCGCCACGAGGGCCCGGGCGGAGGTCAGGCGCGGGTTCAGCTCGGCCACCTGGTCGCGGTCGTAGGGGAGCTCGCGGTGGAAGTACGCGGCCTCATGCAGGTCGTAGCCGACGCGGCCCGCGGTGCCCAGCTGGGTGAGCGCGGCGCGGACCCGGGCCGGGGACAGGCCGGACGCGTCGGCCAGCGCGCCGACCTCGATGGCCGGGTCGAAGGCGAGCAGCGGGCCGAGCAGGTCGGCGTCGCCGGCGGCCTCGTCGGTGGCCAGGTGGTCCAGGACCGCGCCTTCTCCGGAGAACCCGCGCGACGGCCCGGGGGAGACGGCCAGGGTGTAGCGCATGCCGGGAAGTTCCAGCTCCCAGACGCTCGCGGTCGAGTCGCCGGCCGGGCCGTACACGCGCAGGGCCTTCGCGAAGCGCAGCAGGGGCAGCAGCGTCGCGACGCGGCCCGCGCCCGCCAGGCACACGCCGCCCGGCGCCGGTGAGGACTGGACGCGCAGGTCGCGGCCGGAGGGGACGGCCCAGACGGTCGCGCCGGCGGCACGGGGTAGCGAGCGCAGGAACCGGACCGCGTGCATGCCCGTGAGCTCGGCGCGCAGGTCGAACCCGGAGGCGATCACCTGGACCTCGGCGAAGCCGCGCAGCCAGCGGGCCGGGAGCGGCACCTTCTTCTCCACGACCGCGCCGTCGAGGGTGGTGACCGTCATCTCGTCGGCGCCGACGCCGAGGTGGAGCGGGTCCTTGCCGCCGACCCTGGCCAGCGCCTCGCGCAGGGGGCCGTTGACGTCCACGTTCGTGGTGCCGCGGTCGAGGACGTCGCCGTCGAGCGCGGCCAGGTCGAGGCGGGCGTAGACGCCGCCGCAGGCCGAGAACGACTCCATCCGCAGCCGGGTGCCGTCGCAGGTGACCACCGGGTCGCGGGTCCAGCCCGGGCGGGGCTGGTGGTAGCGGGTCATGGCCACGTCGGACAGCGCCAGCAGGCCGGCGGCGGCCGGGGCGGCCTCGGTGACCAGTCCGCTGAAGAAGCGCGGGCGGGCCTGGGGGCCGGACAGCGCCCGGCCGCCGGAGGTGGACAGGCCCAGGCGAGAGCCGTCGAGCGTGGAGGGGGAGGCGTAGGAGTACGCCTGCACGGCAGTCATGGCGGTGAAGGTAGAGATCGTCTCCGACAAAATCCAGCCTTCGTGGTCGCGACCGTTTTCGCGGTCGCCTTCGCGGGCGTCCGTGCCAAGACGCCCGCGGGGCGCGCCCCAAGCGTCAGGCCGTGACGCCGCCGTCGATGACCAGGTCGTGGCCTACGGCGAAGCCCGCCTCGTCCGAGGCCAGCCAGAGGACGGCGGCGCTGACCTCGTCCAGCGTGCCGATGCGGCCGAGCGGGATCAGGCTGGCGTAGCGGGCGGCCCGCTCCTCGTGGCTCTCGCCGGGCAGCGCCGACATGGGGCCCTCGTTGGCGCCGGGGCTGACGGCGTTGATGCGGATCCCGTCGGCGATGTGGTCGATGGCGGCGGCCCTGGTCAGCAGGCTGACGGCGCCCTTGGAGGTGCCGTAGGCGGAGAAGCCGGGGCGGCGGCCGTGCGCGCCGATGTTGGAGGAGGTGTTGACGATGGCGCCGCCGCCGTGGGCGCGCATGTGCGCGATCTCGTGCTTCATCGACAGGAACACGCCGGTCAGGTTGACGTCCAGGACGTGCCGCCAGGTGTCGGTGCCGAGGTCGGCGAGGGGCGTCGGCGGGGTGAGGACCCCGGCGTTGTTGATGGCGACGTGCAGCCCGCCGTACCGCCGGACGGTCTCCTGGACCATGGCCGCCACGTCCTCTTCACGCGTCACGTCGGCGATCACATAGCCGGCCTGCCCGCCGCCGGCGTCGATGAGCCCGACGGTCTCCTTCAGCGCACCCTCGTTGCGCCCGGTGACCACGACGGCGGCGCCCTCGGCCGCGAACGCCCGGGCGGTGGCCCGCCCGATCCCACTGCCGCCACCCGTGACCAGCGCGACCTTGCCGGAGAACCTCATGACCCACATCCTTACTTGTTTAGAACAATCAGTCTTGAAAAAGCCGCTGAAATCAACCGAGCAGCGCCAGCGCCTGCCCGGCGGCGTCGTCCAGCCGGTCACGGTCGTTCGACGCCTTGCCGATCACCCGCAGGCCCTGCAGCACGACCAGCAGCAGCCGCGCGATGGCCCGCGGATCCTTGTCCGCGGCCAGCTCACCCTGCTCCTGCGCCCGGACCAGGGCCGTCGCGAGGCAGTCCTCGACGAAGTCCCAGTTGCGGGCGACCTCGCGGGCCAGTTCGCCGTCGTGCGGGGCGAGCTCGACCGCGGTGTTGACCAGCAGGCACCCGCGATGCAGGGTGTCGTGCGCGGCCTCGTCGGCGTACTGCCGCACCAGCTCACGTACGGCGGGCAGCACCGGGCCCGGCCGGGTGAGCCGGCCGGTGAAGTCGATCCCGTTCTCCAGGTAACGCCCGAGCGACTTGAGGTACAGCTCCCTCTTGCCGCCGAACGTCGCGTAGATGCTGGCCCGGGCCACACCCAGGTGCTCGACCAGGTCGGCCATGGAGGTGGCCTCGTAGCCCTTGCGCCAGAAGAGCTCCATGGCCCGGTCGAGCGCCAGGTCCGGGTCGAACTCCTTCGTCCTTGCCATGTCCGGAAACCTAGCCTATTCGAGAACGATCGGTCAAATATCGAGCCGGCTCGCCCATCCGGACCCGTCGATCCAGGTGCCGACGACGGCGCCGGAGCCGCCTGGGCCTGCCCAGCGCCCGCGAGCTCGCGGTGGCGCACGGCGGCACCCTGACCGTGGCCGGTTCCGCCGAAGGCGCACATCTGGCGCTCCGGTTGCCGCCGGCGGGAGAAGGAGTTTCCCCCGGCGGCTGACCCCTTCCCCTCAGGGGAGGAATCCCGCACTACCAGGGCGTTCCCGATCTTGCCCTGCTTGCGGAAGAGTGCGGCGAATGGATAATGCTCCAGGCGGAGGCCCGACGGGCGGGCCGCTTTCCGCCATCCCTCCGGGGCGTCCCCCGGTGAGCAGCGCCCGGCTGGACGCCGCGCACGCCGACCTGGTCAGCGTCGTGCGCGGGCACCACAACGGCGTCCTCACCTTCCTCCTGCTGTGCGGCGCCGGGCTGGAGGAGGCCGGAGCCGCCGTGCGGGTCGCCTATGCCGAGGCCAACGAGTTGGTCGTCCGTGACCAGAAGGCGTGGAAGAAGCTGCCCGACCCCGGACTGTGGCTGCGCAAGGCGGCCTTCAACGCCTGGCGGTACCCGCTGGGCAGCGTCCCGCGCGGCGTCGCCGCCTCGGTGCCCGCCGTCATGCCGGCCGGCATCGAACTGGCCGAGGTGATCGGGCCGGCGCTCACCGTCGCGGTGGCCGGGCTGCACGGTGCCCAGCGGGTGGCCATGGCGCTCGAGCTCGGCGGCTACCGGCCCGAGGAGATCGGGGAATTCCTCGGCCTGCGCGCCGGCGAGGTGGACGACCTGATGGCCAAGGCGTGGGCCGCGCTCAAGGACGGCTGGGCCGCCTACCGGGCGCCGGGAGGGGAGATGTGATGGCCGACGACGACCTGCGCGCGATTCTGGCGCAGGCGCACCGGGACGTCATGGACTACGTCGAGGCGCACACCTCCGACGAGGACCTGCTCGACGCGCTGCCCGATCCCGCGCCCTGCCCGCCGCCCGTCCACCTCGTGGAGGCGGTGGTCCAGGCCCGGATGCGGCTGCGCGGGATCGCCCGCGAGCTGGTCCGCGCCGAACTGCACGCCCAGGCCGCGGCCACGACCCTGGGCGACAAACGGGCGCGGACCTTACACCGGGCCGTGCTGGCGGCCCACGACGCCGCGGCCAAGGACCTGGCCGGCCTGCCCGGCCTGAACCGCGCGCTGACCGTCGCCCTGGCCCAGGCGCTGGCCAGGCTGGTGCGGCTCCACTCCCCGGAGGACGCGCCCCGCAACGAGATCGTGGCCGAGAACCTCGGCTGCGTGGTCGAGGCGCTGGCCCAGGCGATCGGCGACGCGGGCGAGCTGGCCGGCGAACTCGCCCGCGTCAACGACCTGGAGGGCGTCGACGCCTCCGGCGTGGACCTGTCCGGCCTCAACGTGCCCTCGGTCGAGCTCCTGCGCGGCATCCTCTGGGACAACCGGACGATCTGGCCGCCGAAGGTGACCGCGCTGGTGCGCGCCTGCTCGGAGGAGGTACGCGCAGGGGTGTTCCGCGTGGAAGCCTAGGACTCGCGGCCCAGCTCGATGGTCTCGGCCACCTCGGCGTGCCGTTCGGCCTCCTCCTCGGCGAAGCGGAGCTCGTCCAGCTTCTCGGCGATCTCCTCGTCCTGGCGCATCAGCGTGTCCAGGGACTGCCCGGCCATGTCCAGCACGCCCATCTCGGCGTACGCCTGCTGCAGGCGCGGGCTCCACAGGCCGATGTCCTTGACGCAGGGCACGATGCGGCTGAACAGCAGCGAGCGGAACAGCCTGAGGTAGTCGGACTTGTCGACGGCCTCCATCGCCTCCTGTCTCTCCTGCCTCGACAGGCCGATGGTCTCCCAGGTCTCCTGGCCGCGCAGGCGGTCGCGCATCAGGTAGCACCCCTCGATGACGAAGTCCTCGCGCTCGCGCAGCTCCGTCTCCGTCAGGTTCTTGTAGTAGTCGCGCAGCGCCATCCGGCCGAAGGCGACGTGCCGGGCCTCGTCCTGCATGACGTAGGCGAGGATCTGCTTGGGCAGCGGCTTGGTGGTGATGTCGCGCATGACGCCGAACGCGGCCAGCGCCAGGCCCTCGATGAGCACCTGCATGCCGAGGTAGGGCATGTCCCAGCGCGAGTCGGTCAGGGTGCTGTCCAGCAGGGACTTGAGGTGCTCGTTGATCGGGTAGGCCAGGCCGACCTTCTCCTGCAGGAAGCGGGCGTAGGTCTCGGCGTGGCGGGCCTCGTCCATGGTCTGGGTGGCGGCGTAGAACTTCGAGTCGAGGTCGGGCACCGACTCCACGATCCTGGCCGAGCAGATCATGGCGCCCTGCTCGCCGTGCAGGAACTGGGAGAACTGCCAGGCGGCGCCGTGCAGGCGCACGTCGTTGCGCTGTTCGGCGTCCATCCGGTCCCAGAGCGGCGTGCCGTAGATGGCGATGGTCTGGTCGGGGATGCCGAGCACGTTGTACGGGTCGACCTCGAGGTCCCAGTCGATGCGCTTGGCGGAGTCCCACTGCTTGTCCTTGCCCTTCTGGTACAGGGCGAGCATGCGGTCGCGGCCGTCATCGTATTCCCAGGTGAACCTGCTCGAACCGGCCATCTCCACGTTCCAGGTGGAGAGCTCCGCGGGGATGGTGTACAGATCGTGCGTCGACATGCGGCCTCCAGGGGGACGTACACCGTACGTATAAGTGGAGACTTGCATGGCGGAGGGTGTCCGTCAATGTCCGTTCCGGCCGCCCTAGAATGAGCCATGCCCTCCGAGCCGCTGTCCAGGAAGCGCATCGTCGCCGCGGCGATCGGCCTCATCGAGCGCGAGGGCGCCGACGCGATCTCCATGCGCAGGATCGCGGCCGAGCTGGGTGTCGGCGTGATGTCGCTCTACAACCACGTGCCCAACAAGGACGCCCTGCTGTCCGAGGTGGCCGAGAGCGTGCTGAGCGAGATCGAGTTCACCGACGACCCCGGCGCCGACTGGACCGAGCGCGTGCGCATCCAGGCCCGCGCCTTCCGGCAGATCGCCCGCCACTACCCGCGCTCGACCATGCTCGTGGTCAGCCGGCAACTGCACTCCACCGCCGGGCTGCTGCCGGTGGAGCGGGCGCTGGCCACGCTGCGTAGCGCCGGGTTCGACGGACCCGAGGCGGTGAAGGTGCTGCGCATGTTCATCGCCTTCATCGTCGGCACGCTGCTGCGCGAGGTCGGGGTGACGCCGTCGTTCGCGCCGCTGCCGGCCAGGGTGCGGGCCGAGCACGTCGACTCCGGGATGTTCCCCAACGTCGCCGAGCTGGCGCCGCTGCTCGACGCCTGCGATCCGGCCGAGGAGTTCGACTTCGGCGTCGAGCTGCTCATCCAGGCGATAGCCGTGCACAGGAAAAGGGCACCCGGCACGCCGGATGCCCTTACCGGGGCAGCCGCCCCTTCCCCTGAGCGGCTGCCTTAGTACCAGTTGTAGGACCTGAAGTGGCCCCAAGCGCCGCACGGCTTGCCGTACCTGCCCTTGATGTACTTCAGGCCCCAGCGGATCTGGGTCGCCGGGTTGTAGCGCCAGTCGCGACCGGCTCCCCGCATCTTGCCGGCGGGCAGCGCCTGCGGGATGCCGTAGGCGCCCGACGAGCGGTTGTATGCCCGGTGATTCCAGTTGCTCTCCCGGGTCCACAGGGAGTCCAGGCACCGGAACTGCCGGATCGACCACGCCCGCTGAACCACCAGGTCGAGCGCGATCCTCTTGTTCCAGTCCTTGGGTCTCTTGGGTGTGGCCTTGGGCCTGGCGCTGGTTGTCCAGGTTCCTTGCCTGACGTCCGGTGTCTCCACACTGGTACGCCAGGAACCCCGGTGATCCACCTCGGTGTCGGCCGAGGCGACGGCGACACTCCCGCCGCCGGCTCCCGCGAGCGAGAGCACGGTGACGAGCGTGTTGCGCAGAGCGCGTTTGCTGTCCAAATCAATCCTTGCTGCCGGGCCGTGTGCGAGCGGTTACTCAGCGTGACTGCCTTGAACCTGCCGATCCCGCGTCCGTGGCTCGGATGGGGATGGTTCGCGCGGCTATCCGGGCTTTGGTTCCGCCTCGCGCGGTGCGTGAGGCGGCCCGGAAGCACCACGACGTGTCCTAGCCCGTTTTCTAGTGCGCGGGCTCGGCGCGGGTCAGGGATCTCGGGTGCGCACAGGACAGGACTTTGCGGCCCTGCTGCACCGGGTTGACCGGCCTCGTGACACGGTTGGCCGGGAGCTTTCGAACACGCGAGCCCGGCTTGGGGATCGGGCCGTTTCCCGGCGCCTCCGGGCGGGGGTGACCAGGCAGGACACGGCGCGCCGCCGTACCGGCCGGGTTGGGGGATATGGGCGGTCTGCGGCTTTTTGGGGAGGGTAGTGTGGGGATCATGAGCCTTCGTGACATCCCCGTCCGCACCCTGGCGGATGCCCCCACCACGCTCGCCGAACTCGCCGGTGACAAGGCGATGCTCATCGTCAACGTGGCCTCCCGTTGCGGACTGACCCCGCAGTACCACGGCCTGGTCAAACTTCAGCAGGAGTACGGCCCGCGGGGGTTCACCGTCGTCGGCGTGCCCTGCAACCAGTTCATGGGCCAGGAACCCGGCTCGGCCGAGGAGATCCAGGAATTCTGCTCCACCACCTACGGCGTCGACTTCCCCCTGCTGGAGAAGGCCGAGGTCAACGGCGACGGGCGGCACGCCCTCTACGGTGAGCTGACCAAGGCCGCCGACGCCTCCGGCGAGAGCGGCGACATCCAGTGGAACTTCGAGAAGTTCCTGGTCACCCGTGACGGCCGGGTCGCCGGCCGGTTCCGCCCGCGCACCGAGCCGGACGCGCCCGAGCTCGCCGCCGCCATCGAGGGCGTGCTCTAGAGGCGGGGCCCGCAGCTGCCGCGGATCACCAGCTCCGTCGGCAGCAGCACGCTCCTGGGACGGCGCGGGCCCGTCCGCAACACCAGCTCGGCGGCCCGATACCCCATGTCGCGGGCCGGTTGGGCGATCACGGTCAGCGGCGGGAAGCACAACTCGGCCCACGGCACGTCATCGAACATGATCACCGACAGGTCGCGCGGAACCCGCAGGTCCAGCTCACGTGCCGCCAGCACCGCCGCCTCGCCCAGCATGTTGCCGCCGGCCACCACGGCGGTCAGGTCGGGGCGGGTCTGGAACAACCCCGAGGCGGCCGCGTAGGCCGAGTCGCGGCTGCCGTCGGAGAACACGATCAGCTCCTCGTCCGGGACGCCGCCCACCGCCTGCCGGAACGCCTCCACCCGGCGCTCGCGCCCCGGCCCGCCCAGGTAGGCGACGCGGCGGTGGCCCAGCCCTCTCAAGTACTGCACCGCCGTACGGACGCCCGAGCGGTCGTCGGTGAGGACGGCGGGGACGTCGAGCGGGCGCGCGCGAACGGCGGGCCGTGAGGCGGGCGTGGCCGGCACGCCGTCGAGCAGCATCAGCTCGTCCACCGCGGCCGTGGCCGGCTCCTCCGGCTCCGTCGCGCCGGGCTCGTACGGCAGGCGGTCGGCGAACACCACGCCCATCCCCGCCTTGAGCGCGGGCCGCCAGGTGTCGGCGTCACCGGCGGGGACCGCGATGACCCGGTCCACGCTCTGCTCCAGCAGCATGCCGATCAGCTCGGCCTCCTGCTCCGGGTCGTCGCCGGTGGAGCCGATCACCACCGGCTCGCCCGCCGAGCGGGCGCAGGCGAGCACGCCTTCGGCCAGCCGGCCGTGGAAGCTGTCGGTCAGATCGGGCAGCAGCAGCCCGATGCCGCCGGTGCGCCGCTGGCGCAGGTTGCGCCCGAGGGCGCTGGGGCGGTAGTCGAGCTGCGCGGCGACGGCCAGGACCCGCTCGCGCGTCTCCGGGCTGGCCGAGCCGCCGGACAAAACCCGGGATACGGTCGCCACGCCGACGCCCGCCGCCTCGGCCACATCCTTGATGGTCGCCCGCTTCATGGAAACGATTCCATCATGGTTTCCGCAATGTTTCCAGCATTGCCCCAGGCTCTTGACATGGATGTACGTTTCGGGTGAGATGCATGAAAACGTATCCACGCAGGAGTGCGCATGGCTTCCATCGTCCTAAACAACGTCGACAAGATCTACGCCGGCGGCGTCAAGGCAGTGAACGGGCTCAACCTTGAGATCAAGGATGGCGAGTTCATGGTGCTTGTCGGCCCGTCCGGCTGCGGCAAGTCGACCGCGCTCCGGATGATCGCCGGCCTTGAGGACATCAGCGGCGGCGAGATCTCCATCGGCGAGAAGGTGGTCAACCACCTGCCGCCGAAGGACCGCGACATCGCGATGGTCTTCCAGAACTACGCGCTCTACCCGCACATGACGGTGGAAGAGAACCTGGCCTTCGGCCTCAAGCTCCGCAAGATGCCCAAGGCGGAGATCCAGAAGCGGGTGAACGAGGCGGCCAAGATGCTCGGCCTCGAGCAGTACCTCAAGCGCAAGCCCGCCGCGCTCTCCGGTGGTCAGCGTCAGCGTGTCGCCATGGGCCGCGCGATCGTCCGCGAGCCGCAGGCGTTCCTCATGGACGAGCCGCTGTCCAACCTGGACGCCAAGCTCCGCGTCTCCATGCGCGCCTCGCTCAACCAGATGCACGAGCGCCTCGGCGTCACCACCGTGTACGTCACCCACGACCAGGTCGAGGCCATGACCCTCGGCGACCGCGTCTGCGTCCTGCGCGACGGCCTGCTCCAGCAGGTCGACACCCCGCAGAACCTGTTCGACAAGCCGGTCAACCTGTTCGTCGCCGGCTTCATGGGCTCGCCGTCCATGAACTTCGTCACCGCCGAGCTCGTCCGCGACGGGAACGGCGCCGCCGTGTCGTTCGCCGGCATCAAGCTGTCGATCCCCGAGTCGACCTTCTCCGACAAGCCGGGCCTCGACCAGTACATCGGCAAGAAGATCATCCTCGGCATCCGCCCCTCCGACTTCGAGGACTCCAGCGCGGCCGGCAACCACGCCAACGGCTGGGCCACCCTGCCCGTGAGGGCGGAGGTCACCGAGGAACTCGGCTCCGAGATCAACGTCCTGTTCCTCATCGACGCCCCGCCGGTCGAGCACAAGGACACCGTCGCCGCCGCCGACACCGGTGACGACGACGAGGCCGCGCTGCCGCTGGCGGGCGACAAGTCCCTGTGGACCGCCCGCGTCAACGCCCGCAGCCACGTGCGCCCCGGCCAGAACATCGAGCTGGTCGTGGACACCCACAACCTGCACTTCTTCGACTCCGCCTCCGGTCTGTCCATCGGGCACGAGGCGAACATCGGCAAGTAGCTCTCCCAGCCCCGATCCCCACCACAACCCCCTCCTGTGGTGGGGATCGGCTGTTTTCCCGATTTTTCCGGGCTTTTCGTAGAACCGGGCGCCCGCGTGCCGTCAGCGGCCGATCTTGGCGGAGACCAGCGCCGTGAGGTTGTGCGGGATCAGCTTGCCCACGGCCACGATCGCCTTGTAGCGCACGTCCTGGACGCTGACCAGCTTGCCCCGCGCCAGGTCGCGCAGGGCGGCGTCGGCCACGGCGTCGGCCTTGAGCCACAGGAAGCCCGGGATGGCCGAGGTGTCCATCCCGGCGCGGTCGTGGAACTCCGTGCGCACGAAGCCGGGGCACAACGCCATGACCTTGACCCGCGGGTGGCCGACCTCCGTGGCGGCCGAGGCGCTGAAGTTGACCACCCACGCCTTGGAGGCGCTGTAGGTGCCGCGCGTGAAGAAGGCGGCCACCGAGGCCACGTTGATGACGCCGCCCCTGCCGCGGGACTTCATGCCCGGCAGAGCGGCCAGCGTGAGACGGAGCACGGCTTCGCAGTGGACCTTGAGCATGCGGCGCTCGTCCTCGACCGGCGTCTCCAGGAATCCGCCCGGGTGGGCGAAACCGGCGTTGTTGACCAGGAGGTCGACGCCCTCGCCGACCCGGGCTTCGACGGCGGCCAGGCCCTTGTCCGTGGCCAGGTCTGCGGGCAGGGTCTCGACGGTCACGCCGTACCGGCGCTTGAGGTCCTCGGCGCTCTCGGCCAGGCGCAGCTCGTCGCGGGAGACGAGCACCAGCGTGAAACCGTCGGCGGCCAGGCGACGGGCGAAGGCGGCGCCGAGGCCGGCGGTCGCGCCCGTGATCAGTGCGGTAGGCATGTCGGCAGACTAGCCGCAGGTCGCACGCGTCTCACGCAGGCACAGGCTGGGCCGGTCGGATGCGGACGCGGGGTCGTGCCGGGTTGGTGAGGGCGTGGGTTGCGGCGCGGTCGTGGGGCCGCGGGGGGTGCGTGAGAGGATCAAGGGGTGAGATCGGCCGTCCTCGCGCCCCTGGCCGCCGCGGTGCTCACCGTGACGGTGGCCGCCTGCGCGCCCTCCGCCCCAGAGATCACCCAGCCTCCGGCGCCCGCGTCCTCGGCGCCTTCCTCGCCGGCGACCGCCTCTTCGCCGGCCGCCACGGCGGCGGGCACCTCGCCCGCCCCGGAGAGCGAACCGGGCAAGCTGGCCTTCGAGCAGGTCGCCACCCTGGACAAGCCGGTGGCGATGGCCGTGCGCGCGGGGGACGACCGGGTGTACGTCGCCGAGCAGAGCGGCCGGTTGCGCACGCTCGGCGGTGACACGGTGATCGACCTGTCCGGTGAGATCAGCACGGGCAACGAGCAGGGGCTGCTCGGGGTGGCGTTCCACCCGGACGGGCGGTGGCTGTACCTGAACTGGACCGACCGGGACGGCCACACGCATGTCACCGAATGGGCCTTCGACGGGACGAAGGCCACCTCCCGCCGGGACGTGCTCAAGCAGGACCAGCCCTACCCCAACCACAACGGCGGGCACCTCGCGTTCGGGCCGGACGGGTACCTGTACATCGGGCTGGGCGACGGGGGCAGCGGCGGGGACCCGCACGGCTACGGCCAGAAGCTGACCACCTGGCTGGGCAAGATCCTGCGCATCGACCCGAGGGGCAGCCCGTACAAGGTGCCGAAGGACAACCCGTTCGCCGGACGAAGGACAGCAAAACCCGAAATCTGGGCCTATGGGCTGAGAAATCCCTGGAAGTTCACCTTTGATAGGGAAACAGGTGACCTGTGGATCGGGGACGTCGGCCAGAACGCCTGGGAGGAGATCGACTTCCAACCGGCCTCCTCCAAAGGCGGGGAGAACTACGGCTGGAACCTCCGCGAAGGCGGCGAACCCTTCAACGGCGGCCAGGGCGGAAACCTCACCGACCCGGTCATCACCTACCCCCAGGACGACTGCACCTCGGTCACCGCCGGATACGTCTACCGCGGTCAGAAGATCCCCTGGCTCAAGGGCCGCTTCCTGTACGGCGACTTCTGCGCCGGCTGGGTGAAGGCCGCCCGGTCGGGCAAGCCCGGCGACGCCGTCGAGGTGGGCCGGGTCGAGCAGCTGTCGTCGTTCGGCGAAGGGGCCGACGGGGAGCTGTACGCGATGAGCATCCAGGGGCCGGTGTACAAGATCGAAGCGGCGCCGTGAGCCGGCTCCTCATCGTTCACCACACGGTCTCGCCCGTCACGCACGAGCTCTTCGGCCAGGTGCTCAAGGGCGCCACGACGGACGAGATCGAGGACGTCGAGGTGGTCACCGAACCGGCCCTGGGCGCGACCGCCGCCGACCTGCTGGCCGCCGACGGCCTGATCATGGGCACGACCGCGAACATCGGTTACATGTCCGGCGCCCTCAAGCACTTCCTGGACACCGTCTACTACCCGTGCCTGGCCGAGACGCGCCGCCTGCCGTACGGGCTCTATGTGCACGGCGACAACGACACCACGGGCGCGGTCCGCGCGGTGGAGTCGATCGCGGCGAGCCTCGGCTGGGAGCGCGCCGTCAAGCCGGTGACCGTCACGGGACGGCCCGGCAAGGCCGATCTGGAGGCGTGCTGGGACCTGGGCGCCACCGTCGCCGCCGGGCTGTGAGCGCGGTCAGCCGAAGATCTTCTCGACGAGCTCCTCCACCTGGGCGTTGAGCCGGGCCCCGCGAGACCACCCGGCGTAGTGAGTGAGGAACGCGACGACCTCCCGCATCTCTTCGACGGTCAGCTCTTTGGTCCGCAATGCGGCGTCCACCTGGATGAAGAGTTCCTCATCCAGGCCGCCCTGGCCGACGAAGAGGCCGAGCAGCAGCAGGCGGCGATCCCTGACGGAAAGCGCGTCCCGCGACCACAGATCGGCGAAGGTCATCTCTGTCATGGACACAGCGCTCCCTGTCCGGGCTCCGTTGCCACGTGATCCCCATATTTTTCGCTACTTCCGGAGATGGACCAATGGGGGTTGCGGGAACGTTGCGGCGGAGTGACCGTGAGGGAATGCGAGTCTTAAGCACGCTGCTGGCCGTGTTGCTCCTCGTCACGGCCTGCGGCGCGAATCAAGGAGAGGCCCCCGGCGCCGCGCTGCCGCGCAACGACGGCGGGAACGCCAGCCAGCGCGGCGTCCACGTCCGCAACGCCTACCTGCTGAAAGGCGGGTCGCTGCACGCCATCCTGATCAACTCGACCGGGCGCCCGGACCGGCTGGTACGGCTGGCCCTCACGACCGGGCAGCTCACGCTGGACGCGCCGGTGGAGCTGCCGCCGCGCGAGCCCGTCGGCACGGCCCGGGCGCTGGCCACCGCCACCGGCCTGCAGGCGCAGCCGGGCGCGTGGGTGCCGGCGACGTTCGTGTTCCAGGAGGCGGGCACGCTCACCGTGGAGGTTCCGATCAAGGAATACCCCTAGGCATGTGTCACCGGGCAACAGCCCTCATTCCACATAAAGACGGGCATAAACCGACTGTTAATCCGTAAAGCGGAGGTAAGTCCCGGTGATGCCCACACTGGCCCCGCTCCGGCTGAGGGGGCTTCCTTGACGACCGTTCGCCGCGCCGTCACCAGGAAGAACCTGCGGTTCTGGGACCGCGGCAGGATCCTCGCCGTCCTTGTCGCCGTCTTCCTCATCCTGATCTGGAGGTCCATGGCCGATGCCGAGGGGACCATCCCCGTCGGCCACGCCGTGCGGGACGTCGCGCGGGCTCATGCGTGGATCTTGTGGCTGGCGGCCGCCGAGACGGTACGGCAGGCGCATGTCCTCACGGGCGAATGCTCCTCCGGCTATCACCGGTTCTGGAGCGAGAAGGTCTTCGGCGGGTTCGAACGCTGGTCGCATCGCCGCTTCGGCGACTGGACCCGCTTCCGCATCGCCCGCGCGGTCGCGATCGCCTTCTGGGTGGTGATGATCGCGCTGCTCCTCGGGATCAGCCCGTTCGCCGCCTTCCTCCAGGCATCGGCGCAGGCACTGCCGTTCGTCGTCTTCGTGACCCTCGCCGGCCTGCTCTGGCTCCTGTCCCGCGGCGGCGTCGAGACGCACCTGCCCGACGACGTCAAGGCCCGCTTCGCCGACGTCTGGGGCCAGGACCACGTGGTCGAGCGCGTCCGGGAGGACACCCTCTTCCTGGAGAACCCCGGCGCCATCGAGGCAGGCGGCGGCCGCGTGCCCGGCGGCCTGCTGCTGTGGGGCCCGCCCGGCACCGGCAAGACGCTCATGGCCGAAGCCGTGGCCGGCGAGACCGGCAAGCCGTACGTCGTCGTGCACCCCGGCGCGTTCACCACCCCGTTCACGGGCATCGGCGTCCTCAAGGTGAAGGCGCTCTTCGGGAAGCTGCGCACCCTCGCCCTGCGCTACGGCGGCGTGGTCGTCTTCTTCGACGAGGCCGACTCCCTGGGCCGCCTCGCCGGGCAGGGGCCGCCGGGGCGGCAGGACCGGAGCGGCTGCCACGGCCTGACCTACCTGTCGGAGGAGACCCGCTCCGTGCTCGCCTTCCGCGGCGGCCGCCCCGAGCCCGGCACCGCCCGCGACCCCGGCCCCGTGCGGGCACTGCTCGCCGAACTGTCCGGGCTCCACAAGCCGCGGGGACTCGTCAACCGGCACGTCCGGCGGGCGCTCGGCATGCGGCCCAAGCCGCCGCCCAAGTACCGCATCCTGGTCATCATGGCCACCGACCGGCCTGACGCCCTCCACGAGGCGCTGCTGCGGCCCGGCCGCATCGACCGCGTCTACAAGCTCGGTCACCCCTCCGAAGCCGGGCGGGTGCGCACCTACCAGGGCTACTTCGGCAAGGTCGCGCACCGGCTCACCCCCGGGCAGATCGGCAAACTCGCCACCATCACCCCCTACGCCACCGGCGCCACCATCAAAGACCTGGTCAACGAGTCGCTCATCCTCGCCGTCCGGGACGGCCGCCAGGTCATCACCTGGTCCGACGTGCTGCGCGCCAGGCGCCTCAAGCAGCTCGGGCCGCCCGAGGACGTCGAGTACGCCGAGCGTGAACGGCACGCCGTCGCCGTCCACGAGGCGTGCCACGCCGTCGTCGCCCACCACACCCGCCACCGGCTCGAGATCGACCTGGTCACCATCGAGAAGGGCGCCGGCTACCTCGGCATGGTCGCCGCCGTCGGGCCCGGGGAGCGGTTCACCCGGTGGAAGTCGGAGTACGAGGCCGACATCATGGTCGCGCTCGCCGCGCTGGCGGGGGAGCGCATGTTCTTCGCCGGGGACAGTTCCTCCGGCGTCTCCGGCGACCTGCGCGCGGCCACGTTCCTGACCGCGCTCATGGAGTCGTGCTGGGGCATGGGCTCCGGCCTCACCTCGCTGCCCGCGCTGCGGGAGCTGGAGATCGCGGGCGGTGTGCCGGAGGAGCGCATCGAGGGCGGCCTCGTGCGGCTGCTGGAGCGGACCGAGCGGCTGCTGCGGGAGCACCGGCGGGAGGTGCTGAGCGTCGCCCACGCGCTGGAGACCCACAGGACGCTCGACGGGGACGACGTGGTCGCCGTCATCGAACGCCGGGCCGGGCCCCTGCTCGACGGCAGCGTGTACGCCTCCGAGGAGCTCTGGGCCGAGCTGGAGGACTACCACCGGGAGGCGGCCCGCGCCCACCGCGAACACGGCCGCGTCGGACGCGGCCTGCCGGGACCGCCCCGGGAGAGCACGGTTCCCGGCCCGCCCGCCGTACCGGACCTCTGGGGTACGGCGCAGCCGGAGTTCACGGCGTGGACCCCCGAGCCCCAGCCGCCGCATCCCCACGTGCCGGTCGCCGAGGCGTCGTCCGGGCGGCGAGGGGCCGGGCGGACGGTGCTGATCACGGCCGGCAGCCTGCTCGGCCTGGTGCTCGTGGCGCTGCTGGGCGGGCTGGCGGTCACCCGGCCGGAGACGAGCATGGAGCTGGCGTCGCCGGGTCTGCTGGTGGCGATGGCCGTGTTCGTGGTGGCGGTGATCGTGGGCACCTGCCTCGCGGTGGTGACCGTCAGGGGGCTGCGGGCCGCCCAGGCCAAGGTGGAGCGCGAGCGTGACCAGGCCCACGCCCGTGCCCAGCTGCTGGCCGCGGCCATGGACCCGGACACGGCCATGCGCCTGCTCGGCTACGACGGGGGACACCGGCCCGGCACATAGCTTCATCACGCCATGTCATCGCTTCATTGCTTAGGGTGAGATCGTCGCCGGGTGAGGGAGTGATGGCATGGGTCCGGGAATCGTCCGCAGCCTGGTTCCCGCGCGCATGGACCGGCTGCCGTGGTCGCCGTTCCACACCCGCCTCGTCATGGCCCTCGGCGTCGCCTGGGTGCTCGACGGCCTGGAGATCACCATCGCCGGCAACGTCGGCGCCTTCCTGCAGCGCTCCGACACCCTGGGTCTCACCTCGGCCGAGGTGGGCCTGTCGGCGAGTGTTTATCTGATCGGGGAGGTGGTCGGCGCGCTGTTCTTCGGCTGGATGTCCGACCGGATGGGCCGGCGCAAGCTGTTCATCCTCACCCTGGCCGTCTACCTGATCGCCAGCGGGCTGACCGCCTTGTCCTGGGATCTCGGCAGTTACCTGGTGCTGCGGTTCATCGCGGGCACCGGCATCGGCGGCGAGTACGCGGCGGTCAACTCCGCGATCGACGAGATGATCCCGTCGAAGTACCGCGGCCACGTGGACCTCGGCGTCAACGGCACCTACTGGCTCGGCGCCCTGCTGGCCACCTCGGCCACGTTCGTGCTGCTCGACCCCGGCGGCCCGCTCGACCCCGACTGGGCCTGGCGGCTCGGGTTCCTCATCGGCCCGGTGATCGGCGTCCTCATCTGGGGCCTGCGCCGCCACCTGCCGGAGAGCCCGCGCTGGCTGATGACCCACGGCCGGGAGGACGAGGCGGAAGGCGTGGTCGCGGCGATCGAGAAGGAGGTGGAGCGGGAGACCGGGGCGGAGCTGCCGCCGGTGCCGGAGGAGCAGGCCATCGAGGTGGTGCCGCAGAAGCGGCTGCCGCTGATCGAGGTCGCCAGGACGTTGTTCCGCACCTACCCGCGGCGTTCGTTCCTGAGCGCGACGCTGATGATCTGCCAGTCGTTCCTCTACAACGCGATCTTCTTCACGTATGCGCTGGTGCTCACGCACTTCTACGGCATCGAGGCCGGCGACGTGCCCGTGTACATGTTCGCCTTCGCCCTGGGCAACCTGATCGGCCCGCTCACGCTCGGGCGGCTGTTCGACACCGTCGGGCGCAGGCAGATGATCGCCGGCACCTACATCACCTCCGGCACGCTGCTGGCCGTCACCGGCTGGTTGTTCGAACGCGGTGCGCTGACCGCGACCACGCAGACGGTCATGTGGTCGGTCATCTTCTTCATCGCCTCGGCCGCGGCCAGCTCCGCCTATCTGACCGTCAGCGAGATCTTCCCGATCGAGATGCGCGCCCAGGCCATCTCGATCTTCTTCGCGCTGGGCCAGGTCGTCGGCTCGTTCGGCCCGGCGATCTTCGGTGCGCTCATCGGCGACCAGGCCCATCCGGATCCGACCAGGCTGTTCTGGGGATACCTCTTCGCCGCCGGAATGATGATCTTCGCCGGGATCGTGGAGATCCTCTTCGGGGTCAAGGCCGAGCGCACCGCGCTGGAGCACGTCGCCGAGCCGCTGACCGCCATCGAGGCCAGGGCCCGGCGCACGGCCGAACGCCGCGCGGGGGAGACCCCGTGAACCGGCGCCGCGCCCGGCACGTGGTGAGGGCATGAACCGCCACCGCACGCTCGGCCTGCTCGCGATCCTGCTCCTCCCGCTGGCCGCCTGCCAGAGCGAGAGGATCTGCACGGCGATCGGCACGCCGGTCGGGATCCAGGTGGACGTCGCGCCGCCGCTCGCCGGGCGGGTGGCGGCGGCCGAGATGGAGGTGTGCCAGGCGGGCGCGTGCCGCCCGGCCCGGCTGGAGCTGTTCGTCGCCGGCGGCGGCGGCAGCAACGGCTTCGGCGACGTGCGGGGCCTGAGCAAGGAGCCGGCCAGGGTGGCGCTCAAGCTGACTAGCCCCGGCGGTGACACGCTGGTGGACCGGCGGGTCGAGGTGGTTCCGCGCGGACGCTACCCCAACGGGCCCGACTGCGGCGAGGGCGGCCCCAACGCCCGGGTCGTGGTGGACGGCGACGGCACCCTGCGCGAGGTCCCCTGACGCATTGACGAAAGGGCGGCAACCAGATTAATTGGATAGGTCGCCTAATAGTGGGGTCCTGCGATGCCGGAGGTCGTGCACTACAGCCTGCGTGACCGGATACGCGTGCTGTTCACCCAGCAGGATGTGCTCGCCCGGTTCCGGCTGATCTCCGGCCACGCGGCGGGAGCCGTATGGGTGCGGACCGGCAAGGGCGGCTACTGCATCGCCTGGGCCCCCGAGCACGTCGAGCGCATCTTCGTCACCCACCAGCACCTCTACGCCAAGTCGGCCCAGTACCGGCTGCTCGCCGTCGTCACCGGCGACGGCCTGCTGACCAGCGAGGGCGAGCGGTGGAGCACGCAGCGCCGGCTCATCCAGCCGATGTTCGCCAAACGCCACCTCGGCCGCTTCGCCGAGCACATGACCGCGGCCGTCGCCGACTTCATCAAGGAATGGGAGCAACTGCCCGACGGCGCCCCCGTGGACGCCGCCACCGCCATGAACCGGCTCACGCTCGACGTGGTCGGCCGGGCGCTGTTCGGCGCCGGGCTGTCGGAGCAGGCCGCGCGGCTCGGCCCCGTGCTCACCTTCGGCCTGCGCGCCGGGGTCCGCGCCACCCGCCTGCAACTGCTGTTCAACCCGCCGCCGTGGCTGCTCGACCGCGCCCAGGCCCTGGTACGGCGGGCCCCACGGCGCCTGCCGGGCATCGGGCGCCTCCACGAGATCCTGGACACCACCGACGAGGTCGTCGAGAACCTCGTCGCGGCCCACCCCGGCGGCACCGACGACCTGCTCGGCCTCCTGCTGGCCGCGCCCATGGACCGCCGGCAGGTGCGCGACGAGGTGATGACGTTCCTGCTGGCCGGGCACGAGACCACCGCCAACGGCCTGGCCTGGTTCTGGCACCTGCTCGACCGCCACCCCGAGGTGCGCGAACGCGTCGTGGCCGAGGTCGCCGAGGTGCTCGACGGCCGGACGCCGAGCGCGGAGGACGCCGGCCGCCTCGTCTACACCGCCGCCGCCTTCCAGGAGGCGTTGCGCCTCTACCCGCCCGCCTGGTCGATCGTGCGCAAGGCGGTGAGCGGCGACCGGCTCGGCGACGTGGACGTCCCGGCGGGCAGCAGCGTGGTCATCCCGGTCTATCTGGCCCACCGCGACCCGCGCGCCTGGCCGGATCCGGACCGCTTCGACCCCGGCCGCTTCCTGCCGGGGGCGGCGCCGCGGCGGTTCAGCTATCTGCCCTTCGGCGCCGGGCGGCGCATCTGCGTGGGCGCCGGGTTCGCGGTGATGGAGGCGACGCTGATCATCGCCATGCTGGTCCAGCGGTTCCGGCTGGAGATGGAACCGGGGGCCGTGGTGCGGACGGAGGCGACCGTCACTCTCCGGCCACGGGATGGGATTCCGATGCGACTCTACAAAATGGTCTAATTCAATCGGATCCCACAAAGATCGGAAGGAAGCCCTTGACCCGGCTCCTCAGCGCGCAGGCGGTCATCCAGGCACTCCTGCGCCGGACGAACCTGCTCATGGCCGGCAAACGCGTGGCCGTGGCCGGCGACGCCCCGCCTGAGCTGGCCGTACGGCTGCGCGCGATGGGCGCCCGGCCGGGCGCCCCGCTCCACGAGGCGGATCTGGTCTTCGGCGCCGGAGTGGATCCGGCGGCGCTGAAGCCGGGCGCGGTCCTGGCCGGCGGCCCGCCGCCCGAAGGCGCGCAGCGCGTCCGCGAGGGCGTCTTCCGGATCGTGACGGCCTCCGGAGCCGAGGTGTTCGTGGCAGACCTGACCGGAGCGGCGGACCTGACCGGGGCGGCGGACGGTCCGGGCGTGGCAGACCTGACCGGAGCGGTGGATCCGTCGTGAAGAGCGAGATCGCCGACGGCGCGCTCTGGCCCGAGGGGGCCGGGCGCATCGCCTGGGCGCGGCGGTTCATGCCGGTGCTGGGCGCGCTCGGCGGCGAGCTCGACCTGGACGGCTGGCGGATCGGCCTGGTGCTCGTGCTGGAGCCCAAGACCGCCGCCCTGGCCCTCGCCCTGCGCGACGCCGGCGCCGAGGTGATCGTGCACTGCCCCGGCCGCGAAACCGCGGACGACGTGGCCGCCGCCCTGGTCCACGAGGGCATCACGGTGCTCGCCCGGTCCGGCTCCTCCCGCGTGGAGGACGACGACCTGGCCCGCCGCCTGCTCGACGCCGGGCCCGACGTCCTGGTCGACGACGGCGCCCGGGTGGTCAGGCTGGCCCACGCCGAAGAGCGCCTGGGCTCCTTGCGCGGCGCGGCCGAGGAGACCACGAGCGGACTGCGTCCCCTGCGGGTGATGGCGGCGCAGGGTGAGCTGAAGATCCCCGTCCTGGCGGTCAACGACGCGCGCGCCAAGGTGCTCTTCGACAACGTCCACGGCACCGGGCAGTCGTGCGTCATGGCCGCCCTCGACCTCAGCGGGCTGGAACTGGACGGGCGCACCTGCGTCGTGGCCGGCTACGGTCACGTCGGCCAGGGCGTGGCCCGTTACGCCGCCGCGCTCGGGGCCGAGGTGCTCATCAGCGAGGTGGACCCCTTCGCCGCGCTGCGCGCCCACCACGACGGCCTGCGCGTCCTGCCCCTGCTCGACGCCTGCCCCGAGGCGGACCTGCTGTTCAGCGCCACCGGCGTGGCCGGCACGATCACCGCCGGGCACCTGGCGGCGCTGAAGCCGGGCGCCTGGGTGGCGGTGGCCGGGGGCGTGGAGGGCGAGGTGGAGCGGCCCCCGGGCGGCCGCCCGGTCCGCCCGGGTGTCACCGCCTTCCCCGGCGGGTGGTACCTGCTGGCCGACGGGGACTGCGTCAACTGCGCCGCCGCCGAGGGCAACCCGATCGAGATCATGGACCTGTCGTTGTCGGTGCAGGCGCTGGCGGTGAACCACCTGCTCGGCACGCGGCTGCCGCCCGCCGTACACCTGCTTCCCGCGGACCTCGACGAGCGGGTGGCCAGACTGAAACTGGATGCGCTGGGGGTCGGGCTCGATCGGGTGACCGATGCCCAGCGCGCGTTCCTGGGCAGGGGCCTGTGATCATCGACGTCAGAGGCGCCGCGGTCCGGTACCGCTCGACCGGGCAGCAGGTGCTCCACGACGTCGACCTGACCGTCGGGCGCGGCGACTTCGTGCTGGTCGCCGGGCCGTCGGGATGTGGCAAGAGCACGTTGCTGCGGCTGCTCAACGGGCTGGTGCCGCACGCCTACCGGGCCGAGGTGGGCGGCGAGGTGCGCATCGGCGGCAAGGCGGCGGGGGAGCAGTCGATCCGGCAGCTGTCCACCGTGGTCGGCACGCTGCTGCAGGATCCGGCCAAGCAGATCGTCGGCACCACGGTCGTCACCGAGCTGGCCTTCGGCCCGGAGAATCTGGGCCTGCCGCGGGCGGAGATCCGTGGCAGGATCGACGAGGTGGCCACCCGGGTCGGGATCACCCACCTGCTGTCGCGGCCCACGCACGAGCTGAGCGGCGGCGAGCTGCAGCTGGTGGCGTTCGCGGGCGTGCTCATCATGCGGCCGGACGTCGTGATCGTGGACGAGCCGCTGGCCAACCTGGACCCCGACGCCGGCCGCCGCCTGCTGGGGGAGCTGCGCCGGTTCGTCGACGGCGGCGGCGCCGCGGTGGTCGTGGAGCACCGGGTGGAGGAACTCCTGGAGTTCGCCCCGACGACCGCGCTCTACCTGGAGGAGGGCCGCACCCGCTACCTGGGCGACATCCCGGGATTCCTGCGGCAGGTGCCCGTCGCCCACGTCAAACTCCCCTTCGACACGCTCATCGCCCGCGCCGACGAACTCCCCGCCTTCCCGCACGCCCCTCGCCCGCCCGGCGCCGGCCCGTCCCGGCTGGCCTACCGCAACGTCTCCCTCGGGTACGGCCGGCGTACCGTCCTGCACGAGGCCGACCTCGACCTGAAGGCCGACGAGCGGGTCGCCGTCCTGGGCCGCAACGGCGCCGGCAAGTCCACGCTGCTCCGCGCCGCCGTACGCCTGCTGGAGCCCACCGAGGGCGAGATCCTCGTGGACGGCGAGCCCATCGCCGGCCGCAGCACGCTCAGCCTGGCCACCACGTTCGGCTACGTCTTCCAGAACCCCTCCCAGGCGTTGTTCTCCGCGAGCGTCGAGGAGGAGATGGCCTTCGGGCCCCGCAACCTCGGCCGGACCCCCGAGGAGATCGCCGAGGTCGCGAAGGAGGCGCTGGCCGCGATGATGCTCGATGACGAGCCGGACATCCTGGCCCGGCCGCCGCACACGCTCTCGCACGGCCAGCAGCGCCGGCTGACCGTGGCGCTCGCGCTGGCCATGCGACCCAAGACGCTGGTCCTGGACGAGCCGACCGCCGGCCAGGACCTGCGGACCACGGCCACGTTCATGGAGCATGTGCTCGGCGGCATGGAGAGCGTCTACTTCATCACCCACGACGTGGATCTGGCGCTCACCTCCGCCGACCGCATCGTGATCGTGGACGGCGGGCGCATCGTCGCCGACGCCGCCCCCGCCGAACTCGCCCACCGGCCCGACCTGTGGACCGGCAGCGGCCTGCGCGAGACCAGCCTGGTCCGCGCCATCCGTGACCTGCTGCCAGAGAAAGGAGCGATACCCCATCCGTTCGACTTAGCCAGATCTGGAAGGAATCCCCCTCCATGATGTCTTCAGGAGCTTTACCGGTACGCCACTCCTTATGGGAGATCAACTCGCGCGTGGTCGTCTTCGCCGCCGTCGGCGCCGCGCTCTACGCAGTACTCGGCCTGATCAGCTTCACCATTCCCGGCACGCAGAACATCGACATCCGCCCGGCCTTCGCGATCGTCCCCTTCATCGGCATGCGCTTCGGCCCGATCGCCGGCTTCTTCACCGGCCTGGTCGGCAACATGGTCATCGACCAGATCCACGGGCTCGGGGCGGTGACGTTCTGGAACTGGAGCCTCGCCAACGCGCTGACCGGCCTGCTGGCCGGCCTCCTGTTCGGCCTGCTGTCCGGGGTCCTGGCCAACCGGCGCGAGATGCTGCGCCTGGTCACGATCGCCGTTATCGCATGGATCTCGATGTTCATCGCCTTCGCCACGACCTTCACGGACATGTGGCTGCAGGACATGACCTTCGGCGCCTGGGCCTCCTTCGCCCTGGGCCCGCTGCTGGCCAGCAACACCCTGGTCGCCCTTCTCCTGGTGCCCGCGCTCGACGCGATCTGGGAACCGATATCCAAGCGCATGGGCAGGTAGCAGCGTGGACGTCACCCCACGGTATCTAGGAGGCTCCTCCTTCCTCGGCCGCCGGGACCCGCGGGTGCTGCTTCTGGTCCCGGTCTGCTTCCTCGTGGCGGTGGCGCGCGTGGCGGACCTGCGCCTCATGGTTCTGTGCGCCCTGGTGGCCCTGGCCTACTACTGTGCGGCGGGCATCCCGTGGCACGAGGTCAGGGCCAACTGGGCGTTCGCGCTCACCCTGGTGACGCTGACGGTGCTGGCGAACAGCGTCTTCACCAACGCCATGCAGATCGAGGCGACCCGGAAGGCCGAGCCGCTGTTCGCGATGCCGCTGACCGGCAACCCGGTCAGCATGGCGACCCTGTCGTACTCCCTGACGGTGTTCCTGCGCTTCATCGCGATGGTGATGGTGGGCTTTCCCGTCGCCTACTGCATCGCGCCCGGCGACCTCGGGGTGACCTTCGCCCGGCTGAAGGTCTCGCAGCGCCTGGCCTTCGGCGTGGACCTGACCTTCCGGTTCCTGCCGTCCACGGTCGCCACCATGCAGGAGATCATCGACGCGCAGCGGGTCCGCGGCTACACCCATCCCCGCACCAATAACCCGATAAAGCGGCTAAAATCCCTCAAACCCATCGTGATCCCCCTGACCGTGAACTCCCTCATCGACGCAGAGGACACCTCCAACGCCATGGACCTGCGCGGCTTCGGCGCCAAGCACCGTACCTGGATGCGCGAGCTCGTCTTCGACCGTGCCGACTACCTGCTCCTCGGCGGCTTCGCCGCCTTCGCCGTGGCCCTGCTGGCCTACAAGGTCCTCGGCACGGACGTCGTATGGGTCCCGTAGTCCACGCCGCGCCGGTCATCGTCACCATGGACGGCCCGCCGATCGTCAACGGCACGATCACCGTCGAAGACGGGCGGGTCGTCGAGGTCAGCCGGCTCCGCCGCGGCCTGGCCGACGTCCTCTGGTCGGGCGTTCTGGTCGCCGGGCTGGTCAACGCCCACACCCACCTGCAGTACACCGGCATGGCCGAGGTCGGCAAAGGCAGCTACGACTCCTTCGAGCACTGGTCCGAGGTCTTCAACCACGCCTACTTCCAGGGCCGGGAAGGCAGCTGGGACCCGGCCCAGCGCATCGGCGCCTGGGACTGGGCCGCCGGCGCGAGAGACGGCGCCCGGCAGTGCCTGCGCACCGGGACCACCTCCGTCGCCGACATCGTCACCGATCCCGAGGCGTTCGTGGACACGCCCCTGGGCGGCCTGCCGTACCTGGAGATCATCGGCGACACCGACGCGAGCTGGGCGGCCGACGGCCGTGACCGCTTCCTCAAGACGCTCGGCGAGCGCGGGGCCGGCATCTCCCCGCACTCGGTCTACACCATCGACACCGGCGTGCTCGCCGACGCCGCCGCCCTCGCCCGCGACCGCGGCGCCCGCCTCCACCTCCACCTGGCCGAGTCCGCGAGCGAGCGCGAGTACACCATCGCCGGCACCGGCCCCCTCGCCGGGCTGGTCAGGACGTGGGAGGCCCCCTTCGCGCTCCTCGACGGCGGCTCCGGCCTCCCGCCGCTCGCCTACCTCGACAGCCTCGGCGTGCTCGGCCCCGACTGCCATCTCGCCCACGGTGTCTACCTCGACGCCGACGACCGCGCGCTGCTGCGCGAACGCGGCGTCACCCTCGCCCTCTGCCCGCGCTCCAACCGCACGCTCGGCCTCGACCGGCCCGACGTGGCCGCGCTGCTGCGCGAGGGCAACCCCATCGCCGTCGGCACCGACTCGCTGTCGTCCTCGCCGTCGCTCGACCTGCTCGCCGACGTCAGGCTGCTCAAGGTCCTCGCCGTACGGCAGCGCTACCGCGAACCCGACCTCGACCGGCGCCTCATCGAGGCCGCCACGCTCGGCGGCGCCCGCGCCCTGGGCATGGAAGGCGAGATCGGCGTCCTCAAACCCGGCTCCCGGGCCGACTTCGCCGTCTTCGACGTGGACCCGCGCGAGCCGTACCGCGCCCTGGCCGAAGACGGCGCCGGCCGCTGCGTGGCGACGGTGGTGAACGGAAGAAAGATTTGGGCCCTGTAGCGGGGCCCGGTTGGTGCTAGCGTCCCTGGACGATGGCATCGCAGAGTCTGCGGTTCAAGCTGTACTCCCTCCTCAGCCTGCCGATCGTGGCGCTCGTCGCGCTGTGGACCTTCGTCGCCGGTTACGTGGTCGGCGACTTCTTCGAGCTGCGCAGGGCTTCGACCGTGTTCGAGAAGATCAGCTCGCCCGCCGCGGCGCTCGTCACCGAGCTGCAGTACGAGCGCAAGTCGGCGGCGATGTTCCTCTCGGCGCCGCCCCCCGACGGCAGCCTGCTCATCACCGCGCGCAAGCGCACCAACGCCGCCGCCGCGCAGTTCCGCGCCCTGTCCTCGACGGAGGAGGCGCACACCGTCACCACGCCCGAGCTGCGCCGGGCCATCGACGCCGTGCTGCGCAAGATCGGCGGGCTGGACGCGGTGCGCAAACAGGTCGACGACGGCGAAACCACCCGCCTGGCCGCGGTCCAGGCGTACGGCGAGGTCACCGACGAGGTCTACCGCCTCTACGACCAGGCCGTCACCGTCTCCGAGATCAAGCTCTACCAGCAGGCCGCCGGGCTTCAACGCATCACGCACGCCCGCGACCTGCTCTCGCGAGAGGACGCGCTGATCGCCGGCGCGACCGCGACACCGGGCGAGCTTCTGACCAAGGAGGAGTACACAGCGATCCAGCAGCTCGCCCCCAACCGGCGCCTGCTGCTGGAGGACGGCGTCTCCGCGCTCGACGCCGAGCTGCGCGGCCCCTACGACCAACTGCTCGCCTCCGCCGACCACCGGCAGATCGGCGCGATCGAGAGCGAGATCATCGAAAACGCCGCGCTGCCGCGCGAGCGCACCTCCTGGCTGTCCGTCGCCGAGAGCTTCGGCGCCGCCCTGGACCGGCTCCGCATCACCCGCGCCGAGCTGCTCAACGTCCGCACCGAGAACGAAGCCGGCACCATCGTGGTCAGGATCGTCGTCGTCGGCGCGTTCGGCCTGGCCACGATCTTCGGCGCGGTCGTATGGTCGGCCAGCCTCGGCCGCCGCCTGGCCGGGGAGCTCGACGCCCTGCGCGACGCCGCCGCCGACCTCGCCGACGTACGGCTGCCGCGCGTGGTGGAGAACCTGCGCGACGGCGAGAAGGTGGACGTCGACGCCGAGGCGCCGCCCATCCCCACCGACGGCGCCACCCAGGAGATCCGGGACGTCGGCCACGCCTTCGCGGGCGTGCGCCGCACCGCCATCGAGGCCGCCGTCGGCCAGGCCGGCCTGCGCCAGGGCCTCGGCCGCGTCTTCCGCAACATGGCCCGGCGCAACCAGGCGCTCGTCCAGCGCCAGCTCGCCCAGCTCGACGTCATCCGGCGGCAGATCACCGAGCCCGACACCCTCCAGGACCTGTTCACCCTCGACCGGCTCACCACCCGCATGCGCCGCCAGGCCGAAGGACTGCTCGTGCTGTCCGGCGCCTCGGGCGGCCCCAGCACCGGCGACCCGGTTCCCGTCGCCGACGTCGTGCGCGTGGCGGTGGCCGAAGTCGAGCAGTACACCCGGGTGGCCGCGCCGCCCATCCCCGACGCCTTCCTGGACGGCGCCGCCGCCTCCGACGTCACCCACCTGCTGACCGAGCTGCTCGCCAACGCCACCGCCTTCTCCCCGCCGACCACCACCGTCCAGGTCCAGGGGCAGCTCGTCGGCCGTGGCTTCGCCATCGAGGTGGAGGACCGCGGGCTCGGCCTGCCCGAGGGCATCCGGGAGGACTTCAACGCCCGCCTGGCCGACCCGCCGGAGTTCGACCTGGCCGACAGCGAACGGCTCGGCCTGCTCGTCGTCGGCATGCTCGCCCGCCGCCACGGCATCAAGGTCACCCTCAACAAGTCGCCTTACGGAGGCATCACGGCGGTTGTCCTGCTTCCGCAGTCCCTGATCGTCACCGGATTAACACGGCGTTCACATGCGGGCAAAAACCGGGAAACGGCCGGGTGGCAGCCTCGGCGTGGCTGAAAGAAATCCCGAAAGGACCGCCGTGAGCTACAAGGCTGAGTACATCTGGATCGACGGCACCGAGCCCACGGCTCTGCTGCGCGCCAAGACGAAGATTCTTGCCGATGGCGCCGAGCCGCCGGTGTGGGGTTTCGACGGCTCCAGCACCAACCAGGCCGAGGGCCACTCCTCCGACCGCGTGCTCCGCCCCGTCTTCACCTGCCCGGACCCGATCCGCGGCGGTTCCGACATCCTGGTCCTGTGCGAGGTCGAGGAGATCGACGGCGAGCCGCACAAGAGCAACACCCGCGCCCTGCTGCGCCCGATCGCCGAGCAGTTCGCGGCCCAGGAGTCGTGGTTCGGCATCGAGCAGGAGTACACCTTCTTCAAGGGCTCGCGCCCGCTCGGCTTCCCCGAGGGCGGCTTCCCCGCCCCGCAGGGCCACTACTACTGCGGCGTGGGCGCCGAGGCCGTCTTCGGTCGCGAGATCGTCGAACTGCACCTCGACCGCTGCCTGGCCGCGGGTCTGTCGATCTCCGGCATCAACGCCGAGGTCATGCCGGGCCAGTGGGAGTTCCAGGTAGGCCCGGCCGGTCCGCTCGAGGTCGCCGACCACCTGTGGGTCGCCCGCTACCTGCTCTACCGCACCGCCGAGGAGTTCGGCGTGGAGGCCACCCTCGACGCCAAGCCCGCCCGCGGCGACTGGAACGGCGCCGGTGCGCACACCAACTTCTCCACCAAGGCCATGCGCGAGGGTTACGACGCCATCATCACCGCCTGCGAGGCGCTCGGCGAGGGCGACAAGCCGCTGGAGCACATCAAGCAGTACGGCTCCGACATCGAGTCCCGCCTCACCGGCGCCCACGAGACCGCCCCGTGGAACAAGTACTCCTACGGCGTCTCCAACCGCGGCGCCTCCGTGCGCATCCCGTGGCAGGTCGAGAAGGACCGCAAGGGCTACATCGAGGACCGCCGCCCCAACGCCAACGTCGACCCGTACGTGGTGACCCGCCTGCTGGTCAACACCTGTTGCGCCGCCCTGGAGAAGGCCGGCCAGGTCTGATCTCCGCCTGACGACGAGGAACGCGGGTACCCCCGATGGGACCCGCGTTCCCTCCATTGTCAGGCAAGGCGCGCGCGGTAGACGCGCCGGGCCTCCTCCACCAGCCCCTCCCGGTCCTTGACCAGCTCCTCCAGCAGATCCAGCCAGCGCAGGCAGAACGTCACGTCCTCCTCCCTCGCCACCCTGCGGCCCTCCACGTCCAGGTAGACAGGGCTCGAATGAGCGCGCACCAGCCCGCCGCCCTCGGCCACCGCCACCACGTACGTCGGCCAGTCCACGCGTAACTCCGCCGCCACCTCGTTCGGCGGGCCCGCCGCCAGTTCGCCGTCGGCGGTCAGCAGCCGGACCCGCTCCACCTGCGGGCCGATCACCCGGGCCGTCGCCCGCACCCGGCCGCCCGGCTGCAGGTCGATCGTGGCCCCCGGGCCCTCGCCCTCGACCGCCAGCTCCAGGAAAGGGCCGGTCGTGGCGAACGTACGGCCCCGCCGTACGGCAAGGGCGTAGGACTCGGCGGTCAGCGGGCCCGCCACGTGCGCGTAGGTGCGCTCGCCGCCGATCGGCCCGAGGCGCCCCGCGGCGCCGGCCACCGCCGCCACCCGGTTGCCCGCCCCGATCAGCCGCCGGTAGGCCCGGTCGGAGCCGATCGCCGAGGAGAAGCTGTCGACCAGCCCGAGCGCCGCGTCCACCACGGACATGCGGGCGTCGTGGACCGGATGCCCGCCGCCCACGAGTTGCTCCGGCGTCTCCACCGGCCCGTGGAAGGCGTTGGCGTAGCCGATCAGCGCGCCCCTCGCGCGTAGCTTGTCCACCGAGTCCGAGGACACGCTCGGGGCGTCCTTGGCCAGGCCGACCCTGGCCACGTGCGTCTCGTCCGACCAGGGCAGGTTCCGGCCCGCCCACAGGCCCTCGGTGTCGTCGTCGCCGGCCAGCAGGTTGACGACGTGCAGGTCCTCGCCGTGCTGGGAGTCGGCCACCCACTGGGGCGGGCGGTTGAGCCGCACGTGCAGGTCGCCGCCGTACCAGCCGCGGGCCGCCGCGTCGTAGATGCGCGGCGGGACCAGCTCCACCAGGGTCTCGCCCGCGCCGCGTGGCGTCAGCGTCGTCTCGGCGTGGCCGTACTCCATGCCGCGGGCCGCGCGGACGGTGAGCGGCCGCGCGGGCACCTCCAGGACCACGTCGTCGCCGTGGAAGTACGGCAGGCCGTCGGTGTCCCTGGCCGGGGAGGCGCCGTCCGGGTACCAGCCCCGGCCGTCCTCCGTCCACACGCTCCACCGGCAAGGGAAGCCGGCCCGGAGGCGGAGGGTCTGCTGGGTGGCGAGTAGTGTCAGATCGTCACGCATCGGCTTCTCCCCGTAATCGAAGGCGCCGTTATCGTGCCACGGCCCTCACCCGGCGGAAAGCCGGATGAGGCCTGACGGAGTGGCTTTCTTACTCCGGAGTAGAAGGATCTGGAGCCGCGGTGGTGCCTTCGTATTTCGGCAAATGCCTACGTTCCCCCCGCAACCTCGACAAAAGTTGCTCCCGGGTCGTGAGGTTGCCGCGCCGGTCGCACTCCAGGTCGCGGACGGCCACGTCGAGCAGTCCGCGGCGGCGCTCGCGCGCCTCCACCTCCTCCGTCTGCGCCAGCGCGTTGTCGTAGGCCAGCCGGGCCGCCTCGTCATCGCCCTCGGCCCAGGCCAGCAGACCCAGGTCGAACAGCACGAACCCGGGCTGATCCCGCTTGACGGCCAGGTACTGCTGGTAGAAGTCGAGCGCCTCGGGGAAACGCCCCAGCCGATACAGGCACCACGCCTTGGTCGAGAGCCGATCGAGGTCGTTGGAGGTGAGCAGATCCAGGACCTTCTCGTAACAGGCGTGGGCCTGCTCGATCCGCCCCATCGCGTACAAGGTGTCGCCCTTGCCGGAGTGGGCCCCGGCCGAGTTGGCGTCCAGCTCCAGGGCCCGCTCGTAGGCGGCCAGCGCCGCCGGCAGGTCCGGCTCGTCGCGGTAGCGATAGGCCCAGGCCAGCATCTCCTCGCAGTACGCGGTGACCTGGCGGCCGGGTGCGGTCGCCTCCACCCCGGCCTCCACCGCGAGGTCCCAGGCGCCCACATAGGCCAGCGCGATCGACAACTCGGCCCAGATCCAGGCGGCCTCCGGCTCCAGCCGCACCGCCCTGGTGAGCGTCTCGACCGCCTTCAGCGACTCCTTGGCGGTGCGCTGGATGGAGCCGAGCACATAGAGCCGGTCCGCGCTTGTGGGGGCCTGGTCCACCGCGGTCTGCGCGGCACGCAGGGCGGCGTCGTGCCGGCCCATGGCCGACTCCAGCCACGCCAGCGCGGAGTGGATCGACGCCTGCTCGGGCCAGATCCGCGCCGCCTGGTCGAGGACGTCCTTGGCCTCCTCCACCCGGCCGACGTACTGCAGCGCCTCCGAGTAGTACACCACCGCCTGAGGGTCGCGGTTGGGGCGCACGCCGCTCTCGTCCGTCGCATACGCGCTCAGCAGCTCCACCGCCTCCTCCGCCTGCTTGGTGCGCTGCAGGGTGTTGCGCAGCGTCACCAGCGCCAGCAGGTCGATCGGCTCGTCGGGATGGTTGAGGACGAGCGCGCCCCGCAGGTCCGGCTCGGCCTTGCCGTAGGCGCCCTTGGCGAAGTGCGCGGCGCCGCGCACCGACAGCAGCCAGCGGTTGTCGGCCTTCGGCCGGATCGCCTTGGTCGCCTCCCTGATGGCCTCGTCCAGCTCGCCGGTCATCCGGTAGACCTCGGCCAGCGTCCCGCGCGCCCAGTCGAGGTCGGGGTCCATCTCCACGGCCCGCTTCAGGTCCGCGGCGGCGCGGGTGAGGTCCCCGACGGCGTAGTAGAGCTGGCCGCGCGAGCCGACGGCGAAGGGCGACTCCTGCAGCGCGACCGCCTCCTTGGCCAGCTCCAGCCCTTCCTCCGGCCGCCCCGTCATGCGCAGCACCTCGGCCAGGTCCAGCAGCGGGTCGGGATTGTCGGGCCAGAGATCCTTCGCCTTCTCCAGGTACGGCTCGGCGTCCTCGTAGCGGCCCGCGGCCAGCAGCAGGTTGCCGAGTCTGGCCAGGGCGAAGGCGTGGTCGCCGTCGAGTTCGACGGCCTTGGTGAGCTCCTCCTCGGCGGCCTGGTGGCGGCCGAGGAGGTTGAGCTCCACCCCGAGGTGGGCGTGGAGGTCGGCGTAGTTGGGCACGAGCGCCAGCCCCTGCCGGAAGGTGGCCACCGCCGCCTCGCGGTCGCCGAGCTCGCTGTAGGCGATGCCCACGAGGCGGTGGTCCTCGCCGTCGCGTGGCTCTATGCCGGTGATCTGCATCTCCACCTCCCTGGCCGCGGCGGCCAGGTCCTGCTCCAGGAGGATCGCGCGATAGGCCCAGCGCAGGGGGATGTCGCCGGGCACGCGGGCGATGGCGGTCTCGACCGCCGCCTTGACCAGGGCGATCTGCTCGGCGCCCCAATGGAGCAGCCCGGCCTCGGTCAGCTTGGTCAGCGCCACCGGATCGTGGGCGTCGATCCCCAGCGCCTCGCGGAGGGCGGCGTCGGCTTCGGCCGGCTCGCCCTTGTCGTAGAGGACCTTCCCCCGCAGCGCGTGCGCGGCGGCGTTGCCGGGATCGAGGACCAGCGATCGATCGAGCAGCCGCAACGCCCGGTCGGGGTCGTCGGCCTCGATGACCTGGGCCAGCAGGCGTAACGTCCACGCCTCCTCGAAGCCCGCCCGGTGCGCTCGCTCGAGGTCTTCGCGCGCGCCGGGCAGGTCGACCAGCCGGCGCCGCAGGTCGCCCCTGACCGCGAGCATCCATCCGTCGTCCGGGTCGAGGTCCAGGGCCTGGTTGAGCAGGGGACCGGCCAGGTCGAGCCGGTTCAGGTTGAACTGGGTCACGGCCAGGTGCCGCAGCACGACCGGCTCGCCGGGCAGCGACTCGTGCGCGCGGGTGAGGATGCGCTGAGCCGCGTCGTAGTCGCGCACGCCGAACAACGCGATGCCCTCGACGGCCAGCGCCCGCGGCTCGCCGGGCAGGTCGGCCCTGACCTCGCGGATCAGCTCGAGCGCCCTGGGCATGTCGCCGGTGGCGAGCAGGATCTGCGCGGCGGCGAAGCGGACGGCGTGCTCGTCGGCGGCCTCGAGCGCCTTGTCCACCTGCCGGGCCGCCTGGGCGTGCCCGCCCGTCGCGACGTACGCGTCGGCGGCCCGCAGGTGCAGCTCGGCGCTGGACAGGAGGTCGGCGGCCCGCGCGGCCATCGGGGCGGCGTGCTCGAGCTCGCCGAGGCTCTCGTAGGCGGTGGCCAGCAGTTCGAACGTGGGGGCGTCGTCGAGCTCCGAACGGCGCAGGGCCGGGATGGCCTCCGCGTAGTGGCCCGCGGCGGACAACGCGCGGCCGAGGCCGCTCCACACCTGCGGGGTGAGCTTGCCGAGCCGTTCGGCGAGGTCGTGGCGGAGCCGGGCCAGCTTGAGGTCGTGCTCCCAGCGGGCACAGGCGGCTTCGAGCTGCTTGAGCGTCAGGTGCGGGTCCTGCTGCCTGGTCAGCAGCGCCTGCGCGTAGGCCGCGTGCGGGTCGGCGGAGGTGCTCAGCTCGGCCAGGATCCGGCCCGCCTCCTCGGCGCGGCCGGTGTGCAGCAGGGCCAGCGCGTGCAACGGGGAGGCGTGCGACGGCGAGGTCTCGAGCCCCTCGGCGAACAGCGTCTCGTCCCGCGGCCGGTCGCCGGCGTCGCGCGCCAGCAGGCCGAGGGCGATGAGCACCAGGCCGAGCAGGCCGTTCAGGTCGTGCTGCGCGTCGGCCCCGCGGGCCCTGAGCGCGTCGCGCAGCCGGTCGCCCAGCACGTCCGCGCGCTCGGCCAGCCCGTCCTCGCGCTCGTCCCACAGGTCTGCCAGCAGCCAGACGACCTCCTGCGCCAGCGCGGCGGTGCCGGGGACAAGGTCGGCACGCCGGCGGCTGCGCCAGAGCGTGGCCATCGCCACGTGGTGTGACGTCATCGTTGTCCCCTGGGAGGCTTGGTGGTGAGGGGTTGGTCGCTTCTGCGCTCGGTAGCACGAGCCGTATTGTCCGGCTTAAGGTGCTTCATCATCCGCTCGGCGATTTCGCCTACGCTGTCGGGTTTTAGATCTTTCCTGGCTATCCAGCCTGCGTTGAGGAGGATGACCACGAGGTCGGATGGCTTCTCCAGCGGCGGCAGCCTCCCGCCGGTGCGGAGCTGCTTCGCACATGTTTGCACGTCCTCCCAGCTAATGGCACGGATCCCGCGGATCCGGGCCGTCACCAGCGCGTCAAAGATCTTCTCGGCGAGGGGCGGACGCGACTCGGGGCGCGGGCTGAGATGGAACTCCTCCAGCAGCTTGTCCCACAGGGCCGCCAGTTCCGCCACGTGGTCGGGGAAGCGGGACTGGCCGTCCTTGTGGGAGCAGAGTTCCAGAACGGCCAGGATGACCTCCGCGCGCTGAAGATCGGACGGTGTCTCCGCCTCCGGCGCGTCAGGCCGCAGGCGGAGGGTGAACATCGCCCTGGCGTAGGCGGGGCCGATGATGTAGGCCGCCACCGCGTCCGCGGCGAGCAGTTCCTCCTCCGGCTCCAGCGGGGGGTCGAGCAGCTGCCGCACCGCCATGGCCTCGGAATGCTGGAAGAAGCTGGTGCCGGCCTCCCGCCCGACCAGGGGGACGCCCCAGACGGTCCATTCGGGGAAGCCCATCCGCACGAGGCCGGGCAGATTGCAGGCGACCGAACGAGCGGGAACCGTGAGCGCCCGATCCTGGCCCGGGATCTTGGTGAGGAGGAGGTCGCTCGCCGCCGACACGTCCTTGGCGATGTTGGCATCGCGCATGGCCAGCCCGGCGATGAAGGCGACGTAGTCGTCGTAGATCCGCTCGGCCGCGTCCACGATGGCGGTGGAATAGGACTGCCAGATGCCGTGCAGGTCGTCGCCCCTGTCCATCCGTGCGCGCAGCTTCCTGACTTCCCCGCGGAGCTTGCCGCACTCCACGCGCAGGGCCTTCTCGTGTGCGTCCTGCTGGTCGAACTTGGCCGGTTCGACGAGGGTCCGCACCTCGTCGGAGGCGGCCTTGGCCTGCTTGATCCGGTCGTCGAGGACGCGGAGGCTGGTTTTCAGGACGTCGCTCTTCAGCTCGCTGAACTCCCCGCGGTCCCGTTTCAGCTCTTCACGCACGGTGGTGCCGATGCGTGCCAGCTCGTCGATCGCCTCCTGCTCCCGGCCGAGCACCTCGTGCAGCCAGGTGCGCCTGACCAGGACCTCGTTCAGCGTTTCGTCGATGTACTTCATCGCGGCCTCGAGGTAGGTGAGCCGCGTCGCCAGGATCTCCCGCCCGCTCACGCCGCCTCCAGCAGGAGGGTCATGGCCCGGCGGTTGACCTCCGGGCCGTGCCGGCCGTCGCGGCGCAGCCGCCAGGCGGCGTTGAGGACATGGGCGGGCGAGATCCCGGACCTCCTGACGTTCCTCTCCCCTGCCAGGACGCGCTCGGCCCCGTCCACGCCGTACCCGGCGTCGTACCGGGCGCGGGGCAGGTGGCGTTCCAGCAGCCGCAGGATGGCCGAGGCGGGCATGGGGACGGCGTGCCCGCCGGGGTCGATGGCGTCCTCGCCGGTCAGCTCCTTCCAGGCCGGGCGGATCCAGGACTCGACCGCGCCGCCGTACTGCTGGGTGGCGTGCTGCCGGCTCATCAGGTGAAGCATCTCGGCCATCGTGTGCACCCGCACGCGCCAGGGCGGGTGCGTCTCGGCGGCCAGGTCGAGCTCCTGCGGGTCGATGCGCAGGCAGATGCAGGACAGCGGGTACGCCGGGCCGATGGCGTAGGTGGCGTAGCAGTCGGCGATCAGCTCGTTCTGCGGCGAGGTGGCGGCCCGGTCCCGGATCGGGCGCTCGTCCCCGGCCCTGACGTGCCGGGCCTCGTGGATGACGTAGTGGCCCAGCTCGTGGGCGAGGACGGGCAGGTGCCACACGTCGGCGTGGGGCGGCAGCCGGATCAGGTCGGCCACGCGGGTGAAGGACTCCGGCCCCGAGCTCGCGATGATCTCCACGTCGCCGGGGAGGCCGGCGCGCTCGCACAGGTGGCGGGCCAGCGCCCGGGCGGGGCCGTCGTCCTCGCCGAGGGGGTGGCCGCGCAGCATGACGGCGTGGGCGTAGTCGAGGGCCTCCGCCCGCAGCCGGTCGGCCTCCTGGCGCGCGCGGCGGAGCCTGGGCCACGTGCCGGCCCTGCCCAGCTCGCCGATGAGGTCGTCGGCGTGGTCGCGGAGCCTGCGGGCGGTGGCCGTCTCCGGAGCCACGCGGAGCGCGAGGCCGGTGGCGGCCTTCAGGGCGTCGATCTCGGCGTGGATGTGGTCATCGATCATGCGGTGGCTTCCTCGACCACCGTGCGCACCCCGCGGACGGCCGCGGGCAGGGCCCAGGCGTCGGCGTAGTCGGCCGCCAGCACGACCACCACGGCGAGCAGGAGCGCGGCCACCCCGCCCGCCGCGAGGGGCGTGGCCAGCGTGCTGACCAGGCCGGCGCTCACCGCGATCGTGAACGAGAGCAGGTCCATGCGCTGCCCGAAGCGCTCTCCCAGCCCGCCCAGCTCGGCGCGGGCGGCGTCGAGTTTGGCACGATCCAGGGCGTCCCGGTCCAGGCGGGCGCCGAGCGTCTTCCTGAGGTCGTCGGCGCCGAGGACGGCGTCCATCAGCAGGCCGCCCGGGGTCCTGTCCCGGGTCAGGCCGTCGGCCAGCCGGGTCACCGCCGTCCGCAGCCGGTCCAGCAGGACCGAGGGGATGAGGCGATACAGCAGGGTGAGCGCCTTCTCCAGGAGCCGGACGGCCCACTTGGTCAGCTGCTCGGCCGGCGTGGCCAGGCCCAGCGAGCTGAGCAGTTCGTCGGCGCCGGCGGCCAGCGTGCCCACGACGGGGAGCTTGACCAGGGCGCCGGTCACCGCGCCGCCGGAGCGTTCGCAGATGAGCTCCAGGCAGGCGCCGCCCTCGTGGCGCAAGCCGGCGATCGCGGTGGGCAGGTCGGGAGAGGCGGCCGCGGCCGGCTCGAAGCCCCGGCGCGCCGGGCCCTCCAGCGCGGCCGCCAGTTCGGCCAGCGTGTCCTCGGCCGCGCGCAGGCGCTCCAGGTCGGGGGGCCTGCCGCCCTCGCCCTCGGCGGCGCGGAACAACGCCTCCGACAGGGCCAGATCGCGGGCGGCCACGGCGAGCACGTCGTCGGCGCCCGCCGCGCCCGCGGCGGGTTCGAAGCCGCGCTCGCCGGTGTCCCCGAGGGCACGGCGTGCCTGCTCGGCCAGATGATCCTTCGCGTAGCCGGCGCCCTGCTCGTCGCCCTCGGTCAGCGCCGTGTGGAGCTCACCGACCGTGTCCTGCAGGGATCGTGCCGACCGTGCGAGGTCGTCGAGGTGCTGTCGTGAGCCCACTGTGCATCCCTCCGGAGCAACATTGTGATGCTCCGGAGGGAATCCTGCCTAGGAGAGTCGGAAGTCCATGTCAGGAGTGATATCTGCCACGTCCATCTGGGCCTTCTGGAGCCGTCCGGAATAGTCCCAATTCATGGCCTGCCAGCGGGTGAACTGGTCAAGTACCCACATACCGGACTGACGGCTGCCGTTGCCCGACTTGCCGTTGCCGCCGAACGGCAGGTGCGCCTCGGCCCCGCTGGTGGAGTTGTTGACGCTGACCATGCCGGCGGAGATGCCCTCGCGGAAGCGGAAGGCGTTCTGCGCGTCCGTGGTGTAGATCGAGCTCGACAGGCCGTAGCCGGGCAGGTTCGCCAGCTCGATCGCCTCACCCAGGGTCTGGAAGGTGGTCACGCCGACGATCGGGCCGAACGTCTCCTCCAGGAACAGCCGGTCGTCCCGGCGCACCCCGTCGACCACCACCGGGTGGTAGAACAGGCCGTCGCCACCGGTGAAGTCGTGGTGCGGATTCTCCGCGGAGATCCTGCCGGTCGCGCCGGTGACCACCTCGTGATGCGGCTGGATCCAGGTCAGGAACTCCTCGTAGCGCACCGCGAACTTCTCATCCAGCAGCGGCCCGGCCAGCACGTCGCCCATCGGCTCGCCGATCTTGGCGTTGGTGACGGCCCTGGCGAAGCGCTCCAGGAACTCGTCGTGCACGCTCTCGTGGACGATGACCGTGCCCAGGCTGGTGCAGCGCTGGCCGGCCGTACCGAAACCGCCGAACAGCGCGCCCTCCACGGCCAGGTCGAGGTCGGCGTCCGGCATGATCACCATGGGGTTCTTGCCGCCCAGCTCCAGGCAGGCGGACTGCAGGTGCCGCCCGGCCAGCTCGCCGATCTTCCTGCCGACCTCCGAGGAGCCCGTGAAGCCGACCTTGTGCACGGTGCCCTCGCCCAGGGCCAGATCCAGGCCCTCGAAGGTCTCCTTGCCGTCGGCGAAGACGATGTTGAGCACGCCGTCCGGCAGCCCCGCGGCCGCGAACAACCGGAACATCGCGTGCGCCGAGGCCGCGGCGTACTCGGCCGGCTTCCACACCACCGCGTTGCCGCACAGCAGGGCCGGGACCAGATACCACGACGGCACCGCGACCGGGAAGTTCCCGGCGGTGATCACCGCGGCCACGCCCACCGGGTTGCGGAACGTGAACAGGTTCTTGTCCGGCATCTCCGACGGAACGGTCTGGCCGTACAGCCTGCGTCCCTCGCCGAGGAAGAAGTCGCACGTGTCGACGATCTCCCGCACCTCGCCCAGAGACTCCTTGTACGGCTTGCCGATCTCCTCGGTGACCAGGCGGGCCAGGGTCTCGGCGTTGGCCTCCACCAAGCGCCCGATCGAGGCGATCACCCGTCCGCGCACGGGCGCCGGCACCTTGGCCCACTCCCGCTGCGCCTCATGGGCGGTACGGCAGGCCGCCGCGAAGGCGGCGGCATCGGCCAAGCTCACCTGGGCCACGACCTGGCCGGTGTGCGCAGGGTTGGTCGAGACGTAGGCGCTGGTGCCGGGGGCGTCCTTGCCGCCGACCGTGGAGACAATTTGACGGGTCACCGATGACCTCCTCGTAGTTCCTCCGCAAAGACAATCATCCTGCCGCACATTCTCCAAAGCCTCGGGGATCTTCGGGGTTGTTGCCAGGTGGCGTGGATGCCGCGGTTTGAGGGTGGATGCCCGTTTCGGGGGGCGGCACGGGTGGGGTGGTTGTGGAATCTCGGGTTTCGGGGAATCCGCGATGCCCTCCCCGTTCGTATTACCAGTGACCGTCTCTCCCCTGGGAACACGGCTGGGGTGCCGTTCCTCGCGGGGTGCGTGTGGCGGGGAGGCGGTCGGTTGCGCGCGTCCTGGCAACTGTGGCGGTCCGCCGGGGCGCGCGCTCTTCATCGTGCGGAGGTGCCATGCTGTTTCCGGGTCCCGTCTTGGAGGCGCTGGCGGGTGAGCCGTCGGCTCCGGCGATCGAGCACCGGGGGCGGGTGGTTTCGCGGGGTGAGCTGCTGGCGCTGGTCCGGCGGTGCGCGGGCGGGCTGCGGGAGGGCGGGCTGGGGCCGGGGCGTGGCGTTCTGGTGACGGTCGACTCCTCGCCCGAGTCCTACGCCGTCCAGCTGGCCGCCCACGCCCTCGGCTGTCTCGTGGCGGCGGCCCGCCCGGCGTGGAGCCCGGTGCAACTGGCCGACGCCCTGGAGAAGGGCTTCGACCTGGTGGTGACCGGCGACGTGCTCGCCCGCCTGGCCGCCGGGCCTGACGGCGGGCCGGTCGAGGCGCTGGCCGCGCCCGGCGATCCGGCCCGGCTCACCTTCACCAGCGGAAGCACCGGCAGCCCGAAGGCGTGCGCGCAGACCTACCGCGCCTACAGCCTCGCCTACCTGCCCCGCCACTGGCCGCCGCCGCTGCGGGCGCTGATGGCCAATTTCGACCGCTGCCTCGTCCATTCGAGCCTGGCCAGCCCGGTGATGATGACGTACCTGGGCCGGACGCTGGTCAGGGGCGGCGTCGTGATCATCCCTGAGCTGCCACTGGCCGAGGCGATCCCCGCATCCCGCGCCACGGCCACCATGATGGCGCCGCCGCTGCTGCACCGGCTCCTGGACACCGACACCGACCTGAGCGGCCTGCGGGCGCTGGTGATCGGCGGCGCCCCGGCCGCGCCCGGCCTGCTGGAACGGGCCGTGGCCAGGCTCGGCCCGATCATCTGGCAGGGGTACGGCCAGGCCGAGGCGGGCGTGGTCGCCATGCTCACCCCGGACGACCTGCGGGCCGGCTACGCGGGCGCGGTGGGCCGGCCGCTGCCCGCCGTACAGGTGAGCCTGCGTGACGAGGCGGGCCGGTCGGTGCCCGGTGGCGCGGTCGGCGAGATCTGGGTGCGCAGCCCGCACGTGATGACCGGCTACTGGGGCGCGCCCGAGCTGACCGGGGAGGTGCTGCGCGACGGCTGGCTGCGCACCCGCGACCTGGGGTTCCTGGACGGCGACGGGTTTCTGCACCTGACCGGCCGGACCCGTGACGTGATCATCGTGGGCGCCGAGGTCTGCTACGCGGCGGCGATCGAGCGGGTGCTGGCCGGGCATCCGGACGTGGACCAGGCGTACGTGGTGGGGGCGCCGGACGCGGAGACCGGGGAGGCGGTGCACGCGTTCGTGGTCCCGGCCGCGGGCCGCGCGCCCGACCTCGGCGCGCTGGGCGCGCTCGTGCGCGCCTCGTTGAGTACGGCCAGCGCGCCGAAGAGCATCACGGTCATCCGTGAGGTTCCGCTCAACGACTCCGGGAAACCGGACAAGAAGGCGCTCAGACCCGCCGGCTGACCGTGAGGGCGGGTCACCGGTCGAAGTGGCGTTCGCACAGGCGCAGGCGCCTGGCGTCCCAGACCATGTAGGTGCCGAGGACGAGCTGGAGCACGCTGCGCCACACCTCCTCCCACCGGTCGCGCAGCCGGACGAAGGCGAGGACCACGCGGCGGGCCCGCACGGGCCGGCCGCGCGGCGTCATGAGGCAGGGGCCGCGGTTGGGCAGGGGGCGCGTGTGGCGGGCGGAGGTGGCCAGGTCGTAGCCTTCGGTGAGCTCCCTGACCACGGCGCGGATGCCGATGGGCGCCAGGTGCCAGGCCGGGCAGGGCCGGTTGGCCGCCACGCCGAACGGGATGTCGCCGCCGGAGCGGTGGAAGTCGGCGTAGTTGAAGCACAGGACGGAACCGGCCGGGATCGTCGCCGCCTCGTCCAGGACGATGTCGCCCGAGGTGATCCGGTGCGCCACCCCGAACAGCGGGAACGCGTGCAGCGTCCGCTCGACCAGCGTGTCCAGCGGCTCGTCGCAGCCGTGGGCGGCGATCTCCATGAGCACGTGCGCGGTGGCCTCGGCGCTCTGCACGACGGCGGTGTTGAAGAACGTCCCCTGCAGGTAGTAGGCGCGCTCGTCGCGGTCGAGGGTCTCCGGGAGGGGGTGCGGCACCAGGTCGAGGCTCTGCCGCAGGTGGCGGGTCAGCCGCAGGCGCCGGTCCATGTGGCGCAGCCCGCAGCACTTGAGCGAGGTGATCACGTCGTGGGCGTGGCCCACGATGAGCTCCCTGACGCCCGGCGGGCAGGGGACGCCGAAGACGACCCGGTGGTAGAACTCCGCCCACACCGGCATCATCAGGTCGCGCAGCCGTACCAGCCCGTTCTGGTACGGCAGGGCCGCACGCAGGCTGGCGACGGCCAGCTCGTCGGCGGCCTGGCTGGGCATGGTGAGCATGCGCCGGGTGCAGCGGGCGACGTCGGTGTAGCGGGGGCCGGGCTCCAGGTGTTCCTGGTGCACCTCGGCGCCGGGCGACAACCAGTACCAGAACAGGTCGGACAGCGCGGCGCCCCGGCTGCGGCCGTCGGCGGCCGGATGCGAGTAGACCTCCAGGAAGCGGGAGACGCCGACGAGATCGCCGGGGATCGGGATGCCGTCCGGGCCGTTGATGCGGGCGAAGAGCCAGACGCGCACCGCGGTGACCGCGCGCGGCAGCCAGTACGGCAGGCTCAGCACCGCCAGCAGGCTCACCACGGCGACGGACGCGGTAGTCACGCAAGGTTCTACGGACGGAGATCCGCTCCGGGATTCACCGAATCTTTTCGGCCGCGTCGCTCCGTACAACACGCATGAGAGTCGTCAACCTACGCGACTTCGAGGACGTGGCCCGGGAGAAGCTCGACCCGGTCTTCTACGACTACTTCGCCAGCGGCGCCCAGGACGAGGTGACGGTCGCGGCCAACGAGGCCGCCTACCGGCGGCTGGCACTGGTGCCCAGGATCCTGCGCGGGGCCGGGCTGCCGTCCCTGGCCACGAAGCTGCTCGGGTGCGCGGCGTCGATGCCGGTGATGCTGGCGCCGACCGCCTTCCACCGGCTGGCCTGGCCGTCGGAGGGGGAGGCGGCCACGGCCAGGGCGGCCCGGGACGCGGGGGTGATCATGATCGCGGCGATGCTGTCCACGATCACCATCGAGGAGATAGCGGCCGCGGGCGGGACGCTGTGGTTCCAGCTGTACGTGCAGCCCGATCGCGGCTTCACCGAGTCACTGGTACGGCGGGCCGAGGCGGCCGGGTGCCGGGCTCTGGTGGTGACCGTGGACTCGCCCGCCCTCGGGCGGAACGAACGCGGTGATCGCAACGACTTCCACGATCTGCCTCCGGGCATCTTCTGCGCGAACCTGCGGGGGGATGGGTGGAGCAATGGGCACGTACGGCAGGTAGTGCTTTCCCCCGAAATTTCGTGGAGTCATGTGGAATGGCTCCGGGAGGTGACGCGGCTCCCCATTCTGCTCAAAGGGGTGCTGCACCCCGAGGACGCCCGGCTCGCCGTGGAGAACGGCGTGGACGGGCTGATCGTCTCCAACCACGGCGGACGGCAGCTCGACACCACCCCCGCCTCGATCGACCGGCTGCCGGTGATCGCCGAGGCGGTGGCGGGACGGGTGCCGCTCATCGTGGACGGCGGCGTGCGCCGGGGGACGGACGTGGTCAAGGCGCTGGCGCTGGGCGCCACGGCCGTGGCCATCGGGCGGCCGGTGCTCTGGGGACTGGCCGCGGACGGCGGCGAAGGGGTGGCGGGCGTCCTGGCGCTGCTGCGGCGGGAGGTCGAGAACGCGCTGACACTGTGCGGGGCCGCGTCGGCGGGCGACCTCGGCAGGGACCAGGTCGTCAGGCAGGGGACGGCTGAATGAGCGGCCTAGCGGAGGACGGCGGGATGGCGGACGGTGCCGGGACCGGCGGCGGGAGGGCGGGTGGGGGGATGCGGGTTTTCGGGGCGGGGGTCGGGCGGACCGGGACGCTGTCGCTGAAGGCGGCGCTGGAGCGGCTCGGTTTCGGGCCCTGCTTCCACGGGCGTCACGTGCTCGACCACCCCGACCGGCTGCCCCTGTGGCTGGCCGCGGCGGCGGGCGAGCCGGTGGCGTGGGAGACGGTCTTCGCCGGGTACGCCTCGAGCGTGGACTGGCCGGGCGCGGCCTTCTGGCGGGACCTCCTGCCCGTCTTCCCCGCGGCGAAGGTGATCCTCACCGAGCGGGACCCCGAGGCGTGGTACTCCAGCGTCTCCCGGACCATCTACCGCATGTTCGGCGACGGCCCCTCCGACGCGCGCGTGGCCGAGGCCCGGCGGATCGTGCCCGGCCTCGACGTGTTCACCGCCTTCCACCGGGCGATGATCTGGGACGGCTTCTTCGCCGGCCGCTTCGCCGACCGGGACTACGCGATCGCGGTCTACCTGGAGCACAACGCGGCCGTGCGGGCGGCGGTGCCGCCGGAGCGGCTGCTGGTCATGGAGCCGGGGGCCGGATGGGAGCCGCTGTGCGCCTTCCTGGGGGTGGCCGTGCCGGGCGAGCCGTACCCGCATCTGAACGACCCCGAGCGGTTCTGGGCACGGGTCGAGGCGCGCATGGCCGAATCGCGGTGACGAGGGTGCCGCGCGAGAGGTCAGGACGAGGTGGCCAGCGCGGTGCGGATGCGGGCCAGGCCCCGGCGGATGCGGGTCTTGGCGGTGCCCAGCGGGATGCCTTCGCGTTCGGCGATCTCCTGGGCGGTCAGGCCGTACAGGATGGACAGGACGACCGGCCGGCTCTGGCTGGCCGGCAGGGCCAGGATCTCTTCCTGGATGCGCTCGACCCGCGAGCTCGGGTCGGGGTCCGTGGTCGGCGAGGGTAATCGCCACGGGTCAACGGGCAGGTCGCGGCGCAGGCGGATGGCGTCCACCGCGAGGTTGCGGGTGATGGTGAGCAGCCAGGTCGCCACCCTGCCGCGGTCGGGGTCGTAGGTGCCCGCGTGGCGCCAGGCACGCACGAAGGCGTCCTGGGTCACTTCCTCCGCCAGGCACGGGTCGGCGACCACGCTCAGCGCCAAGCCGTACACTCTGGGTTGAAAGCGCCGGACGAAGGCGGCTGTCGCATCGGTGTCACCCAGCGCCATACCCGCCATGAGCGACTCATCGGAGAGTGTCCACACACTCCACGACGGTTCCCCCCCAGGGATGGTTCAAAGTTGAAGCGGCCCGGTTTTATGCCTGAAAATCGGCAAATTCGAAGCCGGGCGAGACCACGCAGCTCACCAGCACCTCCTGCCCGCCCGCCGGCCGGGCCGACTGCCAGACGCCGCCGGGCACGATCGCCTGCGGGACCTGCCCGTTCTCGACGTCCGGACCGAGCGTGACGGTCTCGTCGCCGATCTCGAGGGTGAGCGGGCCGCCACGGTGCCAGAGCCACACCTCGTCGGACTTCACCACGTGGGGGACCGACTCCTCGCCCGGCATCAGGAGGAAGTAGATGCCGGTCGCGCTGGCCCGCTCGCCGTCGTAGCCGTCCGGGGCGAAGGAGCGGGCCGTCTTCCAGGTCTGGCGGAACCAGCCGCCCTCGGGGTGGGGGAGGAGGTCGAGGGCTTCGGCTATGGGCGGGCGGGAGACGAAGGCGATCGGGGTCCCGGTGACGTCACGGCGCAGGAAACGGGTGCCGTCCAGGACGAGCTGGCCCTCCAGGGTGCTGGCGAGGGCGGCGGCCTCGTCGGGGACCTGGGTGGTGGGGCCATCCGGATAAATCGTGAGATCCACCTATCTCACGATAGTGACCTTCAGGTTGGGGAGGGCCTCCAGGGGGGAGCGGTCGAGGTCGGAACTCAGGCTGACCCGGGTGAGAAGGGGCAGCTTGGCGAGGACGGACAGGTCGGTGATGTCGGTGGCGTAGAGCGAGAGCCCGGTCAGCGGCGCACCCGCGTCGGCGAGCGCGTCGAGGCAGGCGGGAATGTTGCGCAGGCCGGTCACCGAGAGATGCCGCAGGGCCCGCCAGCCGGCGAAAACGGAAGGCGAGAGCTCCTGCCCCGCTCCGTACACGGAGAGCCAGCTGAGTTCCGTCTGCCGGGAAAGGGCGCCGGTCCAGGCGTCGCCTTCGGGAAGATTCAGTCCGAGCTCGTCCAGGCGGGGAATCCGGTCGAGGAAGCCTAGATCGGCGTCGTGGCCGCACCACGCACACAAGGTGTGCAGCTCGGTCAGGGTGGTGATCGGCGTCATGTCCATCGGCTCCGCGGACCACTGCTGGAACCACAGCCTGTTCAGACCGGCCAGATGGCGCACGGAGGTGAGTTCGCAGGCCAGGTCGTCCAGCTCCAAATCAACGAGCTGGGGCGTGTCCGTCAAGAACTCCAGGGAATCCACCCTGGGTTCGATCTTGAGTCCCGTCATCCTGCTCAGGCGGCCCAGGCACGGCAGGTGCGAGGTGTCGGTGACGGTGATCCACGGCAGCACGGACGAAGACGCCACCACCTCCCGCGCGTAGCGGTCCGGCTCGAAGAACGGCCACATCCTCACCACCGTGTCCCCCACCGCCCAGCGGGTGTCGCCGGACCAGGCGGCCAGCTTGCGCAGCGCGTCCTCACCGTTGATCCATCCGGTCATCCGGACCGTGTACATCGCCTGGTTCTCCGTGAACCCCGACAGATCATCCGGCACCCGCCGCAAAATCTCCTCCCCGGCCGCCGCCAGAATCCGGGCCTCGTCCTCACTCCGAGGCGGGATCACCTTCGTCAGGCACGCCTCCACCCGATCCCGCAACTCCACCGGAATCTCCCGCAGCGTCTCCAGACACGACGCCACCAGCAGCCGAAGCCGCCGGGCATGCCGCCCGCCCTCCTCCGCCCGGTCCAGAAGCCCGCGGAGGAGGTCCCGCCGCCCCCGCCCCGTGGCGTGCCCGGCCGTCATGACGACGACCTCCCGCCACTGGTCCAGGTGCGCCCGCTCGACCGCCGCCTCGACGTCGTCGTCCTCCACGAGCTGCCCGGCCGCCAGGTACTCCTGGACGGTCTTGTGCGCGAAGTCGATCCGTCCCGGCACCGGCTCGCGGATCACGCCGCTGCGCCGCAGCAGGTAGTCGAGCACGTCCGCCGCCTGGTACGGCATGCGGGTCATCCCGGTCAGCCGTTGTTCGATGCGGCGCAGGGCGGTGGCCTTGGCCAGTTCCGATCGGCCCATGGAGACGACCCGCCAGGCCAGGTCGCGCAGGATCCAGATCTTCTGTTCCGGATCGAGCACGATGTCGTCCTGGATGCCGCGTTCGGCGTCGCGGCGCTCCAGGAGCAGGGCGAGGACGGCCTCGTACAGGCCCATGCGGCTGCGCGGGAGCTGAGTGCGGCGGTCGAGGTTGAGGGCGCAGATCATGGCGGCGAGCAGGGGAGTGGCGGCCAGCAGGCGCAGGTGCGGGGTGCTTTCCAGGCGGGCCAGCAAAGCGCGTTCGTAGGTGCGCAGTTCGCCGGGCTCGCACGGGAGGCTGGGGCACGCGCGCATCGCCACGTGCCACTGGCCGATGAACTCGCCGAGGTCCTGCGGGGTCATGGGCTCCAGGAGGGCGGCGGCGAACCCGTCGTCGGCCAGCCAGCGCACGTCGGCGGCGGCGGGGCGGGAGGTCACCACGACGCGCAGCTCCGGGTTGGCCGCCAGGAGGCGCCCGAGCCACTGGCGTACGGCCTGGCGGTGCCGTACCCGGAGCTCGTCGACGCCGTCGACCAGCAGCAGGCCGCGGCCGGAGGCGAGGACGCGCTCGGCCCAGCCGCGCGGCATCAGGCCGGCGACCTCCTGGGCGACGTCGTCGAGCAGGCCGGAGGGGGCGGGCAGGCGGCCGTCGGCGTGGCTGCGCAGCTTGACCATGAACGGGACGCAGCCGTTCCAGGAGCTGAGATCGCCGGTGAAGCCGCGGCGGGCGGCGGTGACGGCCAGCCAGCGCAGCAGCGTGCTCTTGCCGGAGCCGGCCTCGCCGCGCACGAGGGTGCGGCGGGTGAGGGCGGACTCGATGCGGCGGCTGCCGGACTCGCTCTCGTCGCGGCCGGTCAGGGAGGCGGGGGCGAGGCGTTCCAGGGAGCGGCGCGGCTGGCCGGTGCTGACGTTCAGGGAGATGTAGGCGACGCTGAGGGAGGTGCGCGGGCGGTAGGTCTCCATGGGGACGCCGAACAGCTCGATCTCGTCGAGCGTCCGGCTGAGGAAGGCCAGGTAGTGCTGCTCGAAGGCGTGGTCGTCGCGGGTGCCCTCGGGCGCCTCCAGGGTGCGGGCGGGCAGGCGGGCCAGGACGCGTTCCATGCCCTCGGCCAGCCCGCTCAGCCGGGCCAGGCTCTCGGTCTGGGCGCGGGGGAGGTACTGGGGAAGTTGCTGCATCATGCCGACCAGGCAGGCGACGCACTCGGCGAGCAGCACGCCGTACAGGGCGTCCTCGTCGGCGCCGAGGCGCGGCGGGGCGACGGTGTCCAGGACGCGCGCGGCCAGGCGGGCGGGGTCGGCGTCGGCGTCGAACAGCGCCCGGTCGGACAGGTCCGTCGCGCGCAGCGCCTCGACGACCTCCAGGAGTACGGCGGCGCGGGCGGCCTCGTCCAGGTCGCGGTACTCCTGCTCGACCAGGTCGCGTAACCGGGACTCGACCGCCATCGCGATGCCGTCGAGCTGGTTGCCGAACTTCCTCGGTGCCAGGCGGTCGCGGAAGCCGCTCTGGATGAGGTCCTTCAGCTGTGTCTCGCGGTCCCTCCGGGCGGCGCGGACGGCGAGCCACTCGCGCATCGCGCGTTCCGCGATGGCTCTGCCCGCCGCCACGACCGCCGTCTCCACACCAGGCATGAGCCGATCATGCCGGAAATCTCAGCCCTTTACGGCGCCGCCGAGCAGACCGGCCACGAACTGCCGCTGGAACACCAGGAAGACCAGCATGAGCGGCAGCGTGGCCAGGAACGCGCCCAGCATCAGCCCCGCGTAGTCCACCTTGGACAGCCCGATGAGGTGGTTGAGCGCCACCGGCACCGTGTACTTCTCCTCGGAGTTCAGCATGAGCAGCGGCCAGATGAAGGAGTTCCACTGCGCCATGAAGGTGAAGATGACCAGCGCCCCGAGCTGCGGCCGCACCACCGGCAGGACGATCCTGTAGAAGATCCGCAGATCGCCCGCCCCGTCCAGCCGCCCGCTCTCCAGCAGCTCGTCCGGGAAGTCCAGGAACGCCTGCCGCATCAGGAAGATCCCGAAGGAGTTGGCCAGGAACGGGATGATGATCGCCTGGTAGCTGTTCACCCAGCCGATGCTGGCCATCATCTGGAACAACGGCACCAGCAGCACCTGGAACGGGACCATCATCGTGGCCAGCACGACTCCCAGCAGCAGGCCCCTGCCGCGGAAGCGGTACTTGGCCAGGCCGTACCCGCACATCGCCGAGACCAGCGAGCTGAGCGCGGTGTAGACCAGCGCGGTCCAGATGCTCGTCACCATCACCCGGGTGAAGTGCACCGACTCTTCCAGGTTGGCGATGTTGGCCAGCAGGTCGTTCCCCGGAAGGAACGGCGGCGGCGAGGCGAACAGCTCGCTGCCGTCGTGCGTGGCGGCCACGATCATCCAGTAGAAGGGCACGATGCTCACCAGCGCGCCCAGGACGGCGAGGACCCACACCAGCCGCTTCATGCCCGCTCCTTCCCGAAATACCGGAACTGCACCCACGACAGCGCGCCGACCAGCAGTACCACCGCCCACGCGATCGCGGCCGCGTAGCCGAAGTCGAACTGCTTGAAGCCCACCTGGTAGAGGTAGAGGATCGGCGTCAGCGTCGCGTCGCCGGGCCCGCCGCCGGTCAGCAGCAGCGGCTCGTCGAACAACTGCAGCGTCCCGATCGTCGAGGTGATCGAGCAGAACACCACGACCGGCCGCAACTGCGGCAGGATCACCCGCCGGAACGTGGTCAGCGGACCCGCCCCATCGATGGCCGCCGCCTCGTACTGCTCGCGCCCGATCGCCTGCAGCCCGGCCAGCAGGATGATCGCGTTGTAGCCGGTCCAGCGCCAGGTGATCGAGGCGATCAGCGCCACCCGGGCCCAGAACGGGTCGTTCAGCCAGTCGACCTGCAGGCCGAAGATCTGGTTGACCGCGCCGCCCTCGGTGCGCAGCAGCACGCGGAAGACCACCGCGTAGGCCACCAGCGTCGTGACCGCCGGCAGGAAGTACGCCACCCGCAGCGTCGCGCGGAAGCGCAGCCAGGACTGGTTGAGGATGTAGGCCAGGATGGTGGCCAGCCCGATCATGATCGGTACCTGGACCACCAGGATGAGCGCGGCGTTGCCGAGGGCGCGCAGGAACGCCGGATCACGGACGAGCCGGGCGTAGTTCCCGGCGCCGCCGTCCAGGCTCTGCAGCAGGGACGCGGCCAGCGGGTAGGCGAAGAAGAGCACCAGCAGCGCCGCCGCCGGGCCCGCGAACACCCACCCGCTGGTCCGGCGCCGCCTGCCGGAGCGCCGGTCGCGGGCGTGTTTCTTCAGCGGAAGGGCTTCCGCGGCGCTCACGGAGCGATCTCGCGCTTGGTGGCGGCGGCGAGTTGCTCGGCCACGCCGTCCAGGACCGTCTTGGGGTCCTCGCCGTTGAGCAGGCTGGCCGAGACGGCCTTCTTGAGCAGTTCCTCGGCCTGCTTGTCGTCACCGGTCAGCTCCACCGGCGGGATCTTGGTCACCTGGTCGGCGAAGAGGCGGTTGACCTTCTGGCCGCCGAAGTACGGCTGCGGCTCGTCGAACAGCGGGTCGGCCAGCGCGGGCAGGTAGGCGGGGAAGAGCGCCTCGGTGCGCATCATCGACACCTGGCGGTCCTTCCCGGCCAGCAGCCAGTCCATGAAGGCCCAGGCGGTCTGCTGGTTCTTGGTCTGCGCGGTGATCGACAGCGCCGAGCCGCCGTTGGCAGAGGTACGGCTGCCGCCCGCGTCGAAGGCGGGGAGCGGGATGACTCCAAACTTGTCCGACAACTCCGGCATCTCCCCGGTCAGGGTGCCGCTCCACCAGGCGGCGGTCGGCTGGGTGGCCGCCTTGCCCTGCTTGGTGGCGGTGACGCGGCCGTCCCAGCCCTTCTCGTTCTGCAGGAGGTCCTTGTCCTTGAGCGTCTTGAGCAGCGTGAGCGCGCGGACCGCCTTCTCGGAGTTGACCGCGACCTTGCCCTGCACGACGTAGCCCTGGCCGAGCTGCTGCAGCAGGGTGGTGAACGTGGCGGCGCTGGTCAGGTCGGAGACGAACAGCCGCTTGCCGGTCGCCGCCTTGACCTTCTCGCCCGCCTTGACCAGGTCGTCCCAGGTGGCGATGTCCTCGGGCTTCACCTTCGCCTTCTCGAAGTAGTCGCGCCGGTAGAACAGCCCGACCGGGGCCGAGTCCCAGGGAAGCGCGTACAGGCCCTTGCCGGAGGTGGCGGCCTGCCACTTGGCCGGGTCGAAGTCGGCCTTGTACTTGCCCGCGACCGGCGTGAGGTCGACCAGGCCGTTGGGGAAGTTCTCGGCGTACCCCGGGATGTAGGTGTCCTCGAGGGTGATGATGTCCGGCAGCCCGGCGCCCGACTTGAGACCCACGGTGATCTTGTCGTAGGCGTTGTCGTAGCCGATGTCGGTCACCTTGACCGTGACTCCGGGATGGGCCTTCTCGAACTCGGGCGCCAGGCGCTGGAGTGCTTTGGCCGCGACATCCCACGACCAGATCTCGATATTTCCAGACACCTTGGCGTCTGCGGTGGGTTGGGTGATCTTGGGCGCTTCCTTGGCGGGCACGCCTCCGGTGGCGCAGGAGGCGGTCAAAACGAGGGCGAACCCGGCGATGGCTTTCTTCACGGGTGGCTCCACGGGTGTGGTTCTGGTGATATATCACGTGATGTATTCTGAGTTTTGAATACAGTAGACGTGTCCCCCTCCCCGCGCCAGCCCCCTCGGCCCGGAAAATGTCGGTGGAGCCGGTTAATCTGCGTTGGGTGATCGACGCACGATCCCCTTCCCCCGCACGCAAACCCCCAGCTCAGGCTACCCGCCACGCCCGGGTCGCCGCTGGGCTGGCCGAGCTCGAACGCTGGCTGGCCGACCAGATCCGCCTCGGCCTCGGCCAGGCGGGCGACCGCGAGTGCGACGAACTCGCCAAACGCCTCATCGACGCCCAAGCTTCCGGACCGGCCGCCGTGGCGTCCCGCCTGCCCGCCGTACGCGCCGGCGCCTCCTGGCCGGAGGCCCTGCTGGGGGAGTACGCGCTGCTCGCCCTGCTGGCCGTGGCCTACCGGCGGCGGGAGGCGCTGCCCGCCCCTTTGGCGCAGACCGTGCTGACCCGGGTGGGGTTCACCACCTCGCGGGAGTCGGTGCTGGCCGCCGGGGCCCGGGTCCGGGATCGGTGGCTGGTGCTGGGGGTGCGGGACGAGGTGCTCGACCAGGTGACGGGGCGGCACGTGTGGCTGCGGGGGTGCGGCACGTCGCGGGCCGCCGTCCTGCTCACCTACACGCCCCATGGGCAGGCGCTCGCGGCCGCTCCGGTGGCGGGGAGCGACATGGATGCGACGCTGGCCTTCTACCCGGGGGCGGCGCCGTTACGGGCGCTGGTGGTGCCCTCGCCCGAGGCGGGTCCGGTGACCGGCCCGCCTTCGCCCGAGGCGGGGCCGGGGGACGAGGCGGAGGCCGGTGTGCCTGGGGCTCCGGTGGGCACTGCGCCGGCTGGCTTTTCTTCGCCTGTGGGGCTTTCTCCGGTTGCGGCGGGGTCGGTGGACGACGCGCTGGCCGAGGTGGCCGAGGCGGTGGCCGCCGACCCCTGGACGGACTCGTGGCCGTTGCTGCTGGCCGGGGTCGTGCCGGAGCGGACCACACTCGGCGGGCTGCCGTTGCACCCCGCCTGCGTGGAGCCTTGGCGGCTGATCGCGGTCTCCGGTGGCGAGGCGGTGACGGTGGCCGTGGAGTGGACGCCGCAGGGCTTGCGTCCCCTGACGGTCTGGGACGACGAGGGGCGGGCGGTGGTCCTGTGAGCGCGGGTGAGGGGGTGCTCGGTGGCCCCCGGGGTTCGGGGCGGGCTCCCGATGCTCCGGGGGGCGGACGGTGGGAGGAGATGGTGTCCACCGCTCTGGTGGGTACGGCACGCCGGCCGTACCCAGGGGATCTTCTGGAGGATGCGGCCGTCGAGGTGGTCCGGCGCCGCGCGGGGCAGCGGGCTGTCCGCTCCGGCGCGGGTGAGCATGCCGGCGTCGCGGGCGGTTCGTCAGTTGCGGGCGGTTCGCCGGTGGCGGGTGGTTCGCCGGTGGGTTCCGGTGTCGCGGTGGCGGGGCGGGAGGAGCGGGTGGCCGTCGGGTGGGCGGCGGCGGAGCGGCTGGCCGGGATTCTGGGCGGGGAGCACGGCAGGGTGCTGCCCGAGTGGCTGGCGGTGGCGGCGGGGAGCGGGCGGCGGGTGCCCGCGCACGTCCTGCCCGACCTGCTTGAGCGAGGGCGGCGGGACTGGTCGATCCGGGCCTGGCTCGGGGTGCTGGCCGGGCGGCGTGGAAGGTGGCTGGCGGAGCGGAATCCGGCCTGGTCGTACCTGCTGGACGAGCCTACTGGGGAGAGCTGGGAGTTCGGGTCGCGGGCTGATCGGCGAGCGTACGTGCAAGCGGTGCGGAGGGCGGATCCGGGGGCGGCGCGGGCGTTGCTCGAAGGCACGTGGGCGGATGAGGCGCCGGAGGATCGGGCCGAGTTCGTCGAGGTGCTCGGCGACGGGCTGAGCATGGATGACGAGGACTTCCTCGAACGGGCGCTGGACGACCGGCGCAGGGAGGTACGGCAGTCGGCGGCCAACCTCCTCGCCAGGCTGCCGGGCTCGCGGCTCGCGGGGCGGATGCGGGAGCGAGCTGCGCGCTGCCTGCGTCCCGAGGGCGGGCGGATGGAAGGCGGGCGGATGGAGGACGGGCGGATGGAGGACGGGCGGATGGAGGACGGGCGGATGGAGGACGGGCGGATGGAGGGCAGGTGGGTTGAGGGTGGGCGGGTTGAGGTGCGGCCGCCGGAGGAGTGTGATGCGGCGATGGAGCGTGACGGGGTGCGGGCCAAGCCGCCTCGTGGCATCGGGGAGCGGGCCTGGTGGCTGCAGCAGGTGGTGGCGCGGGCGCCGCTGGGGATGTGGGCGGAGCCGCGGGTGATGCTGGGGATGAGGGTGGCCGACTGGGATGCCGAGGTGAAGGCGGGGTGGGTGCGGGCGGCCGTGCTGCAGCGGGATGCGGGGTGGGCGCGGGCGATGTTCGCGCATGACCCGATCGCCGACCTTCTGGGCGTCCTGGGGCCGGACGAACAGCAGGAGCTAGCCGCCGAATTCGTGAAAAATCAGGACATGGATAGTCAGCTCATCATGGTCCTCGGAGGCGTCGACCGCCCCTGGGGAACGGCGCTGGCGACAGCCGTCCTCAACAAGATCACAACAATCGCCGCCACCCAGCCGTGGAACCTCGGCGAACTGGCCAGACTCGCCGGCGAACGCATCGACCCCGCCCTCCACCCGGCGGCCGAGCGGATGCGGCTGCCCGACGTGGCGGCGGTGCTGCGCTTCCGGGCGGAGATGGTGGAAGAGCTCCGGTGAGGGTGCGGGCGGGTGTGGCGGGAGTTCGGTGACGGTGCGGCGGCCGTGGCGGAGTCCGGTGACGGCGCGGGCGAGGGTGGAAGAGCTCCGGTGAAGGCGGGGGCTTGGTGAAGGCAAGGGAGAGCGCATGACGGTCCTGCGGGCCCACGCGGAAGACGAGTACGCCGAGGAGCTGGCGCTGCTGGCCAAGGAGGACGACCGGCCCCGGCCGCCCGGATGGGCGCTGTCGCCGTGGGCCGTGACCACGTACGTCCTGGGCGACGGGCGGCGGATCAGCCCCAAGTACGTCGGCGCCCGCCGGATCGTCGAGGTGGCGGTCGCCACGCTGGCCACCGACCGCGCCCTGCTGCTGCTCGGTGTGCCGGGCACGGCCAAGACGTGGCTGTCGGAGCATCTGGCCGCGGCCATCAGCGGCGACTCCACGCTGCTCGTGCAGGGTACGGCCGGCACCGCGGAAGAAGCCGTCCGCTACGGCTGGAACTACGCCCGCCTCCTGGCCGAAGGCCCCTCGCGCGACGCGCTGACCCCGAGCCCGGTCATGCGCGCCATGGCCGAGGGCCGCCTGGCCAGGGTGGAGGAGCTGACCCGGATGCCGTCCGACGTTCAGGACGCCCTGATCACGCTGCTGTCGGAGAAGACGCTGCCGATCCCCGAGCTGAACCTGGAGATCCAGGCCCAGCACGGCTTCAACCTGATCGCCACGGCCAACGACCGCGACCGCGGCGTGAACGAGCTGTCCAGCGCGCTGCGCCGCCGCTTCAACACCGTGGTCCTGCCGGTCCCGGCGACGGCCGAGGAGGAGGTGGACATCGTCTCCAGGCGCGTGGCGCAGCTCGGCCGTTCGCTCCGGCTGCCCGAGACCGTGACCGGCGCCGAGGAGATCCGCCGCGTGGTCACGGTCTTCCGCGAGCTGCGCGCCGGGGCCACCGAGGACGGCCGCACGAAGCTCAAATCCCCCAGCGCCACCCTGTCCACCGCCGAGGCGATCTCGGTGCTGACCGGCGGGATCGCCCTGGCCGCCCACTTCGGCGACGGCGTCCTCAGGGCGCGGGACGTGGCCGCCGGGATCGTCGGCGCGGTCGTCCAGGAGCCGGTGGCCGATCGGGTGGCCTGGCGCGAGTACCTCGAGACCGTGGTCAGGGAACGCCCCGACTGGCGCGACTTCTACCGCGCCTGCCGCGAGGTGTCATGATCGAGGTCTTCGGCATCCGCCACCACGGCCCTGGCTCGGCCCGCGCCCTCCAGAGCGCCCTGGACCGCCTGCGCCCCGACGTCATCCTCATCGAAGGCCCGCCCGAAGCCGACGCCCTCATCGCCTTCGCCCCTCATTGCGAACCGCCCGTCGCCCTGCTCGCCCACGTCCCGGGCGACCCCGCGCGCTCGGCGTTCTGGCCGTTCGCGGTGTTCTCGCCCGAGTGGCAGGCCATCCGGTACGGCACGCGGCACGGCATCCCGATCCGGTTCTGCGACCTGCCCGCCGTACATCTGCTCGCGGCGGAGGCCGGGGCGGCGGGGCACACGCGCGACCCGATCGGGGAGCTGGCCGCGGCGGCCGGGCACGACGACCCGGAGCGGTGGTGGGAGGACGCGGTCGAACACCGAGGGGGAGGCGCGGCAGGGGAGGGGACGTCGCCGTTCGCCGCCATCGCCGAGGCGATGTCCGCGCTTCGCGAGGGGCACGAACCGGACGAGTTCGAGGCGCGGCGTGAGGCGTCCATGCGGAAGGTCCTCCGCGCGGCGGTCAAGTCTGGACATGAGCGGATCGCGGTGGTGTGCGGGGCCTGGCATGTGCCCGCGCTGGCCGGACCGCTGCCCCCGGCCAAGGCCGACGACCGGCTGTTGCGCGGGCTGCCCAAGGTGAAGGCCGAGCTGGCCTGGGTGCCCTGGACGTACGGACGGCTGGCCGCCAGGTCCGGGTACGGCGCCGGGGTGGCCTCGCCCGGCTGGTACCACCACCTCTTCACCGCGCCCGACCGGCCCGTGGAGCGCTGGCTGGCGGCCGCCGGGTCCGTCCTGCGCGAGGAGGGGCTGGCCGTCTCCGCGGCGCACGTCATCGAGGCGGTACGGCTGGCCGAAACGCTGGCCACGCTCCGTGGCCGCCCGCTGCCCGGCCTCGGCGAGGTCACCGAGGCGGCCAGGGCGGTCCTGTGCGACGGCGACGAGCCGCGGGTGGGGCTGATCCAGCGCCGCATGGTCGTCGGGCACCGGCTCGGCCACGTGGGCGACGGCGCCCCCCTGGTACCCCTCCAGCGCGACCTGCGCGCCGAGCAACGCCGCCTCCGCCTGCGCCCCGGCCAGAGCACAGACCTCGACCTCGACCTGCGCAAACCCCTCGACCTGGCCAGGAGCCGCCTGCTCCACCGGCTCCGGCTGCTCGGCGTGCCCTGGGGCGTCCCGGGGCAGGCGCGGGGCAAGGGGACGTTCCGGGAGGTGTGGCGGCTGGAGTGGCGCCCGGAGTTCGACCTCACGCTGATCGAGGCGGCCGCCCTGGGCACCACGGTGGAGTCGGCCGCCACCCGCCACATCCTGGACCGCGCGGGGGTCCCGCCGGGCGACCACGGCACGGGCCCGGAAGAAGACCGTGGCACGGGCCCGGAAGAAGACCATGTCGCGGGGCCGGCGGAAGACCGTGGCACAGGCCCGGAAGTAGACCGTGGCGCGGGGCCGGCGGAAGGCCCAAACGCGGGGGCGGGCGGAGATTGGGGTGCGAGGGACAGCGGCGGGGGACTGATGGGGCCCGGTGGGCGGGTCGCCCCCACGCTGGCCGAGCTGGCGAGCCTGGTGGAGGGGTGTTTGCTGGCTGGGCTGCCCGGTGCGTTGCCGGGGGTCTTGGCCGCGCTGTCGGATCGGGCGGCGCTGGACACCGATGTCACCCACCTGATGGCGGCCTTCCCGGCCATGGTGCGTGCGCACCGGTACGGCGACGTCCGGGGGACCCCGGCCCACGGGGCGGCGGCGGTGGCCCGGTCGATGCTGGAGCGGATCCGGGCCGGGCTGGGGGTGGCCGTGGCGGGGCTGGGCGGTGAGGCGGCGGCCGGGATGCTGGCGCACGTGGACGGCGTGCACACGGCGGTGGACCTCATGGACGACGCCGCCGCCCGGCGACGCTGGCTGGAGACGCTCGTGGCGGTCTGCGACGGCGCCCATGGGCTGGTCGCCGGGCGGCTGACCCGCATGCTGCTGGACGCGGGGGTGCTCGACGACGCGGACAGGCGGCTGGCCGCGGCGACCTCGCGGGGCGACGGCCCGGTCCGGGCGGCGGCGTGGATCGAGGGGTTCCTGGGCGGGGGCGGGCTGTTGCTGGTGCACGATCCGCGGCTGCTGAGCCTGGTCGACGGCTGGCTGAGCGGGTTGCCGGGCGAGCAGTTCACGGAGGTGCTGCCGCTGTTGCGCCGGACGTTCGGCGGCTTCGCCGTACCGGAGAGAAGGGCGATCGGAGAGCGGGTGCGGTGGGCGGCGGGCGGGCGCGCGGAGCGGGAGCTCGACCCACGGCGGGCCGAGGCGGCGGAGCGGACCGTGCTGACGATCTTGGGAAGGGCGCGCGGTGAACGCCACAGGCCGGACGACGGTCGAGGAGGACGCGGGTGAACGCCACGGGTCGGACGACGGTTGAGGAGGACGCGGGTGAACGCCACGGGCGGGACGACGGTTGAGGAGGACACGGGTGAACGGCGCAAGCGGGGCGACCGTGCCCCGGCAGCACGTGGATGAGCGGCTGCGCAGGTGGCGGCTGGTGCTGGGAGGCGGGGAGGGCGACGGGATCGGGGTGGCCCTGGAGGGGGACGATGCCCGGATGGACGGGGCGCTGGGCGCGCTGTACGGCGGTGACGGGCGGGAGGCCGGGCTGGGCGGGTCCGCGCCGAGGGTGGCGCGCTGGCTGGGTGACGTAAGGCGATATTTCCCGGCGAGCGTCGTTCAGGTGATGCAACAGGACGCGATCGACCGGCTGGATCTGACCCGGCTGCTGCTGGAGCCGGAGATGCTGGAGGCGGTCGAACCGGACGTTCATCTGGCCGGGACCCTTCTGGCGCTGGCCAAGGTGATGCCGGACCGGGCCAGGGAGTCGGCGCGGGCGCTGGTGGCGGCCGTGGTCAGGGATCTGGAGCGGCGTCTGGCGGCCAGGACCCGGACGGCCGTGGCGGGCGCGCTGGACCGGATCGGGCGGACGTCGCGGCCCCGCCGTACCGCTGACATCGACTGGAACCGGACGATCCTCGCGAACCTCAGCCGCTACCTGCCGGAGCGCAGGACGGTGGTGCCGGAGCGGCTGGTCGGGCACGCGCGCAAGCAGCGTTCCGTCCGGCGGGACGTGGTGTTGTGCGTGGACCAGAGCGGGTCGATGGCCGAGTCGGTGGTGTACGCGGGGGTGTTCGGCGCGGTGCTGGCGTCCATCGGCACGTTGCGGACCAGGCTGGTGGTCTTCGACACGGCGGTGGCCGACCTCACGGCGCTGTTGCCCGACCCGGTCGAGCTGCTGTTCGGCACGCAGCTCGGCGGCGGCACCGACGTCAACCGGGCCCTGGCCTACTGCCAGGGGCTGGTGACGCGGCCGGCGGAGACGGTGCTGGTCCTGGTCAGCGACCTGTTCGAGGGCGGGCACCGGGACGAGATGCTGCGCCGGGCAGCGGCGCTGACCGGGGCGGGGGTACGGGTGATCGTGCTGCTGGCGTTGTCCGACGAGGGGACGCCCGCCTACGACCGGGAGAACGCCGCCGCCCTGGCCGCGCTGGGCGTGCCCGCGTTCGCGTGCACGCCCGACGCCTTCCCCGAGCTGATGGCGGCGGCGATCGAGGGCCGTCAGGTCGCCGACCGGCGGACGAACGAGGTGAGCGAGACCGTGTAGTCGCCCCGGTTGCCGCGATGGGCGATGCAGTAGCGGGTCGGGTACCAGCCGGCCTCGGCCCAGGCCGACGGCCGTTTGATCGGGACGCACCCGTCCTTGCGGGCGTCGAACCACGCCTTGGTGATCATCGTCTCGTAGAAGGTGATCTTCCCGTCGTAGGCGCCGTAGATCCAGGTGTGGGTGAACGGCTTGCCGTGGAACTCGTGCGCGGCCGTGTCGACGAGATGGTTGCCCATGCCCGGCTCGACGGCGTCGACGTCGTGGAAGTCGGGGTGGGAGTAACGGGCGGGCACCGGCACCTTGGCTCGCCGGTAGTCGTCGCAGTTCGTGAGGATCGGGCACGGGCCGGGCCGGATCGCGTTCCGGGCGGCCAGCGGCTGGATGTAGAAGTGGAAGTCGAAGTGCGGCACGTTGTACACGCCGACCGGGATGTGGCCCATCGGGTTCCAGTTGACCAGCGCCCAGCGGAAGGGGGCGGGCGCCTTCGGCAGGGTCAGCACGCGGGAGTGGCCGACGGCGCACTCGGTGTCGCGTTCGACGCGGCCGTCGCCGTTCTTGTCGAAGCAGATCTCGCCGTCGTTCATCTCCGGCGGCAGGCCGCGCAGCGCGGCGGGGGTGAACGTGACGCCCATCGCCACCGGCCGCCGCCCGTCGGTCTGCGTATAGCCGCGCAGGGCGCCGCCGCCCAACGGTACGGCCCTGCCGTACACCGCGCAGGGGCCCCGATACGACAGCGTGGTCCTGAGCAGGCGCTTCACGGCCGGGGAAGGGACCGTGACGGTCTTCTCGGCGGCGGGCCGGGCGCGGGAGACGAAGCAGATCGGCTCCTTCGCGACATCGGAGACGGCGGCGGGGGTGGCGGCCAGGAGGGCCGTGAGGAGGATGCGCATGCCCGAGTGTGCGGCCGCCCTCTGGGCCGGACAAGGAGAACGCGGGAAACTTTGCCGAGGGAACGCCGCGCGCCTTAGGCCCAATTGCCTAGGACCGCCGCCCGATGTGCTGACCAGGGCGTTCGCCATAGCTTGCCAATCATGAAATCGCTCGCTGAAGCTGAAGCGGCACACGAAGCCGCACCTGAAGTCCCTCCCGCCCCCGCCAGCGTGATCTCCCGTGACTATCGCTCCTTGAGCTTCGGCCTGGTGGCGCTCGTCACGCTTGTCGCCTTCGAGGCGATGGCGGTGGCCACCGCGATGCCCGTGGTCGCCCGCGAGCTCGGCGGCATGGACCTGTACAACCTGGCCTTCAGCGCGACCCTCGCCGCCAGCGTCATCGCCACCGTCCTCGGGGGCCGGTGGAGTGACGTGAAAGGCCCGTTGCAGCCCATGGCCACCGGTGTGGTGACCTTCGTGGCAGGTCTCCTGCTTGCCGGGTTTGCCCCCACGATGGAGGTGTTCATCGGGGGACGCTTCATCCAGGGCCTGGGCGCCGGGCTCATCCAGGTGTCGTTGTACGTGGTGGTCGCCCGGGTCTACCCGGGAACCCTGCATGCCAAGGTGTTCGCCCTGTTCTCGGCGGCCTGGGTGGTCCCGTCCATGATCGGCCCGGCCATCGCCGGCCTCGTCGTCGAGCACGTGGACTGGCGCTGGGTCTTCCTGGGCGTCGCCGTGATCGTCGTCCCGTCCGCCCTGCTGCTGTGGCGCGGCACCGCCGGCTCCGACGTCCGCTCCGGCAGCGCGGAACCCGCGCCCGGTCTCGGCCGCAAGCTCGTCTGGGCCACCCTCACCGCCGTGGCCGCCGCCCTCATCCAGTACGGCAGCGCCCTCGGCCTGGCCGGCCTGCCCCTGCTGGGAGCAGGCGTGATCATCCTGGCCGTCGCCCTGCCCAAGCTGCTCCTCAAGGGCTCCCTCCGCGCCGCCCCCGGCCTGCCCACCGCCCCCGTGCTGCGCGGCCTGGCCTTCGGCTCCATGACGGCCTCCCAGGTGCTCATCCCCCTCATGCTCATCAACGAGCGCGGCCTGACCCCGATCGGCGCCGGCGTCGTCCTGACCGTGGGCGCGCTCGGCTGGTCCACCGGTTCCTGGATCAAGGGCCGCGGCGTCATCGGCCACCTGACCGCCCTGCGCGGCGGCGCCCTGCTGATCGCCGCCGGCATCGCCCTGGTCTCGCTCGTCCTCATCGACGCGGTGCCCCTCGCCGTCGCCTACGTCGCCATGGCCGTCTCCGGCCTCGGCATCGGCGCGCTGCACCCGACGGTCTCCGTCCTGGTCCTGAAGCTGTCCAAGCAGGGCGAGGAGGGCCACAACTCCGCCGCGGTCGGCGTCGGCGAATCCGTCTTCACGGTCGTCGCGGTGGCCGCCACCGGTGCCCTGTTCACCGCCACCCACGAGGCATACCTGGCCGGTTTCGCCTTCACCTTCGCCCTCGCGCTCCTCGGCGCGTTCCTGGCCCCGCGTTTTACCCAGTCGGTGAAGGCGGGCACACTGGAGGGGAGCGCGTCATAAAAGGGGGGTACATGCCGCGAGTGCGGGAGCTTGAGGTCTTCCGGCTGGTCCTGCCGTACGGCGGGCGCCAGGAGACCCTGCTCGTCAAGCTCACCGACCACGGGGGCATGACCGGCTGGGGCGAGGCCGTCTCCCCCCAGCCCAAGACCTGGACCCAGCTGGAGGAAACCCTCGGCGCCCGCCTGGTCGGCGTCGACTGGGAACACCCCGACAGCGCCCCCTCCGGCGACCCCGCCGTGGACATGGCCTGCTGGGACCTCTGGACCAAGATGCGCGGCGTGCCCCTGGCCCACGCGCTGGGCGGCAGCCGTACCTCCGTCATGGCGACGGTACGGCTGGCGCCCGACCCCTCGGTCGAAAGCCTGGTGGCCCGCGTCAACCAGCAGGTGTGCGCCGGCTACGGCCACGTGACCCTGGACATCCGGCCGGGCTGGGACGTCGAGCCCGTGCGCGCGGTGCGGGCCGCGTACCCCGCGCTGACGCTGGCCGTCGACGGGGCCGGGGCCTATGAGTCCCCGGACCAGCTCGTGGCCCTCGACTCCTACGGCCTCGAGGTCATCGAACGCCCCTTCGCGGTCACCGACCCCGACCTGCACGCCACCCTCCAGGACCGGGTGAACGCGGCGGTGGCCGTGGAGGCGACCAGTACCGCCGAGCTGGACGACTACCTGACGCTGCGGGCCGGCCGCGTCCTGTTGCTGCGTCCCGCGGCCTTCCCGTCGCTGAGCGAGGTCCGCCGCGCCCACGACCGCGCGGCGGCGGCCGGCTGGGACATCCAGTGCACCGGCGGCCAGGGGGCGGGCCTGGCCAGGGCCGCCACGGTCGCGGTGGCCAGCCTCCCCGGCTGCACGCTGCCGTGCGACGTCACCCAGCCGCCCCGCCGCAACCAGATCGTCGACCCGATCGTGGGCGCGAACGCGGGCGTCATCGCCGTCCCCCTGACCCAGCCCGGCCTGGGCCACACGATCGACGAGACCCGGGTCCAGAAGCTGGCCAAGGACATGCTCCGCGCCTGAGGTCGGGGCGCACCTGCGCGGGCGTGAGCTGGTCCATCAGGTCTCCGATCGGTTTCCGGCGAGCAGAAAAAACCCGCCGTCTGCCGTTGAACACCGCTGAAGAGGGATGTTGTGTTTTTCGATCTTTAGGTAGCCTTTCAGATAAAGGGGCAGTAAAAATGCCGACGTCATTCTGTCTTGGGGGCAGACGAGTGATGTGATCCGCGTCGTGGCCATGGTGGAAGGTTCGCGGCTTCAGGCCGCGGGATTCAGAATGCTGCTGCGGCAGGTCTCGTCGAACATCTCCGTGCTGGCCGTGGTACGAGGGTTCGAGGAGCTCGGGCACGCCGTCAACGGCCGCGCGCCCGACATCGCCGTCCTCGACGTGCGCTCGCTGGACCCGGCGCTGATCCAGGTCGTCCGGCGGCTGCGGGAGACCCGGCCCACGCTGAAGATCATGCTGGTGGTCGACGCCATCGACGCGTCAGGCGCCCGCGAGGTGATGCGGCTCGGGGTCAGCGGGCTGTTCTCCAGCGACGCCGACCTTCACGGCCTGGCCCGCGCGCTGCAGGTGATCAGCGCGGGCGACGTCGTGATCAGCTCGACCGCCAGCGGCCCGCTCTTCAGCGAACCGGCCGGGCCCATCCCCTCACTGACCGCGCACGAGCTGCGCATCCTGCGGCTGCTCGCCAAGGGCCTGCGCAACGAGGAGATCGCCCGTCAGCTGGCGATCAGCACGTCCACGCTCAAGCGCAACCTCCGGCCGATCCTGTCCAAGCTCCACGCGACCGACCGGGCCAGCGCCCTGTTCGCCGCGACCAAGGCCGGACTCCTGTGACGGGTCCGGCCAGGGCCACGGATTTCCGTACGGCTCAGCCCGCGCCCACCTCGACCCGGGTATGGGCCTCCCCGGGAAGCGGGCGCTGGACGCTCACCTGGATGTCGTACTCACCGACCATCGGCACCTGCGTCTCGGCCGTGTAGTGACCGGGTTTGCCCGCCACCTCCGTCATCGGGATCGGGCCCAGCCGGTGCGCCATCGGCATCGCCACCATGTCCGCGTACATGACCACGCTGGCCCGTGACAACGGGTCGTAGGTCTTGGTGCTGGCCCGGGCCGTCACCGTGACCTTGAGGCCGCCCCGGTGCCGGGCCTTGACGTCGATGCCCACGGGCAGGCCCGCCCCGGCCGGCTGCGCGGCAGGGGGCCGGGTGGCCTGCCGGCCGGCGGACGCCGCCGGGGCCGGATCGGTGACGAGGAAGGCGATCAGCGCTATCGCCAGGGCCGCGGTCAGGCCGGCGGCCGTGCCGTACAAGAAGCCACGACGGAACGTCATCTGCGTGCACCTCCACGGTCGGGCAGCGCGATGAGGTCGGGCTGCTGCGCGGCGTGCACCCGGAAGATGCCCCATTGGCCGCCGGTGAGATGACGGGCGAGCGTGCCTGATCGGTACAGGTAGTCGCCCGGAGTGCCGTCGGGGCCACCGGCGCCGCCGGTCACGGTGGGATCGAGGTGGATGTTGTAGACGACGCCGGGGTTGAACTGACCCTGGAAGGCGGCCGGCGGCGACTGCGGGTCGTCCGGGGCGCGCCGCCACTTGTGACCGTGCAGCGCGAAACCGGTCGAGCGCGGGTCGCCGACCGCCTGCCCGACGCGGAAGCGCACCGGGTCCTTGGAGTACGCGCGGAAGATCGGCGTGGCCGGGTCGCCGTGGACCTGCGAGGAGAAGATCTTGGCCAGGTCCTGGTTGCGGGCGTAGCGGTGACTCCAGGGCTCGTTGCTGTAGTTGACGGCGAACTCGCCCTGGTCCTCCGGGTCGTCGGCCTGGCGGCTCGGGGTGAGGGCCAGGTCGTAGTTGTCGGGCACGGGCTGGTTGGTGTTCTTGCGGACCAGCGACAGGTCGCTGTTCATGAGGACGACGTGCTCGCGGAAGTCCTTGCCGTTCGGATCCGCGATCACGGCGTCGGTGCCGCTCTTCAGCTCCGCGCCGGTCTTCGGATCGAGGTAGGTCGAACCCTTCGGCTCGATCACCAGGCCCGCGTAGAGGCCGTGATGCCCGTGGTTGAGCGGGTCGGCGTAGTCCTGCAGGATGCCGAGGCCGGTGGCGCCGTCCTCCTCCGGCGCGTACCACCGGTAGAAGCCCGACGCGCCCGGGGCGACCGTGGTGTCGGGGTAGTTGGTGCCCACGTTGGAACCCGCGCCCTGCACATGGCTGTCGGCCAAGGCCGAGCGCAGGCCGACGCGGGAGCTGACCGGGAGCGGCTTGAAGCCCGGCACGTTGTGCTCGTTCTTCGGCGGCTGGTCCAGGCAGCCCGGCAGCGTCAGGCCGCCCTCGCTGGGGTCGCGGAAGCCGAGCTGGCCGGGTTCGGTGCCCTCGAAGCAGTGCGGCGCCATCTTGGCCGGTTCGAGCTGGTTCTTCAGGGTGATCTCGATGCAGTCGCCGGCGTTGGCCCTGAGGACCAGCGGCTCGGCCTTCTTGGTGCCCGCCTTGATCGCCGCCACGTCCGCTTCCAGGGCGAACATCGCCCCGTTCGGGTCGTGGTCGCCCGCGGCGTTGTAGGTGAGGTCCTTGTTGAACGCCACGACCGTGTGCCGCTTGATCGGCACGGTGATCGTCTCGTCGGGCAGGTGCGGGCACGGGTTGTTGCGCCCGGGGAGGGGAAGTGGGGGCCCGTGCTTTTCCGGCTGCGGCCCGGCGCAGATCTCCGCCGGCATGTTGTCCGGGAGCCAGGCCAGCCGGCCGGTGGGCGGCTCGAAGCCCTCGCGGCAGCCGTAGACGACGAGTTCGCCCCAGGTGCCGAGGAACCAGTCGTCCGCGCCGGCGTAGTTGTAGAGGTAGTTCCGGTATTCACCGGGATCGCCTGGCTGGTACATCTCGTAACCCATGTCGGCCTGCACGTCGAAGTATTCGAGCATGCCGATGTGCTGGGCCTGGACCCATGGCGAATCCGGGTCCTTGGGCTCCTGTTTCCAGCGGAAGCGTTCCAGGTTGAAGCCGTGCGACTCCTCCTGGCTCAGCTGGAACAACCGCCATTTGATCCGGTCGCCCTCGAAGGCGCGCGGAATCGGCGTGTTCGGGTTTCCGTGGTTGGCCGGGCCGCTGGAGCTGAACATGTTGGCCATGTCGGAGTTCCGGCGCGCCTCGAACGGCTCCAGCCGGTAATTGACCCCCATCACGCCCTGGTCGTCGTTGCTGGAGGGGAACTTGGCCGGGAAGATCGGTACTCCCTCCGGCGTGATGAACCGGTCGTCGTTCGGATCCGCGGCGTCGGCCGGTTTGAACATCGGCACGTGATCCTCGACGAACAACGCCACGTTCCGGTAATCCGCGCCGTCGGCGGGACGGCCGTGGTAATCGGTGGCGCCCGGCGTGCAGAGCACGTCCACGATGGTGCCGATCGCCACCACCGCGTCGGTCGTGGGATCGCGGAAGGTGCAGCCGGGCGGATGGATGGTGGCGCCGCCGAACAGGCCGTTGTCCTGGTGCACGTTCGGGAAGAAGTGGTCGTGGAAGGAATTCGTCGCGGTGTCGGCGTGCACGAAGTCGCGGTAGGTGTATTCACGGTTGGGCCCGGTGGCGTCGGCGCCCTGGTCGTAGTTCCAGCCGTTGGCCGCGCCGTCGGAAGAAAGCACGTCGAACTGGACCATGTGCTGGTGGATGCCCACCTCGTTGGTGATCTGCCGCCGGTCGAAGACGTTGCCGCCGAACTGCTCGGGTAAGTCGTTGCGTAAGTGGTAGACGACGCAGTCGCCGACGTTCAGCAACGGTGAGAAGGGTTCCGGTTTCTTGCCGTTGCGCACCTCGGCGACTTTCGCGTCGCGTTCCGCCGCGGTGGTGCCGCCCACATAGACGCGGCTCTGCGGGTTGTTCCAGTTGAGTTTCGGGTTGTAGACCTGTTTGATCTCGATCGCGGACACGTAGAACGTCTTGGTGGGAATGGGCCGGCCGTCCGATCGGAGCGCCGGGCAGGGATTCTGGAAGAAGCCGCCCGGCACCTGACCGCGGTCGTCGGCGGCCCGGATCTCCGCGGGTGTGGGCGCGAACACCGCCCCGGCCTGCCGTTCGGCGACCGCCAGCGGCGACTTGGGCGCCTTGTAGCCGAACGCGCCGGGAATGAAGTGCGGGAAGCCGGGCTTGTCCGTGGTCGGCGCGGGCGGGGCCGGATAGTCGGCCAGCGGGATCAGCTTGGGCACCGGCGTGGTGTCGGGATTGCGCCGCGTGCCGTCCTCGAGCGTGTCGAAGGTGCGGTTCAGCCCCCACATGCCGTTGGCGAAGTGCGGATACAGATGGCAGTGGAAGATGATGTCGCCGAAGGTCGCCTTCTTGTCGTCGTGCGCGCTGCCGGTCCCGCCCTCCATGATCAGCGAGTAGTGGGATCCCGGGCTCACCGCCTGCACGTCCAGGGCGTTGCTCACCGACGTGTGGTGCGTGGGCTTGCTGACCTGCTCCAGGCCGCCCTCGTCCTTCGGGTCGAACGGCCACCGGTTCACGTGCTGATGGAAGGTGTGGGTCTCGAACTCCGCCGGATGGATCAGCCGGAACTGCGTGGGTTCGCCCCGGTAGCTGGGGAAGACCAGGTCGCCGCCGCCCGGGTCGCCGTACGCCCACGACGACAGGCTCGTCTCCTCGCCGATGCAGGCCGGGGCGTTGTACCCCTGCCCCGCCCGCGTGGCCGCGGGACAGCCCACCTCTTCGCGGTTGAACCCGGGCTCGGCCCGGTAGTTGAACGCGAACCACTCCAGCTTCACCGGCACCTCGCCCTGCACCAGCGCGTCGGCGTCCCCGCCCGACAGCCCCGGCAGGGTGCCCTCCTTCAGCTTGGCCAGCTCCGCCGCGCTCGGCTCCACGCACTCGCCGCTCTCCCGGTCCTCGTCGTCCTCTTCCGTACGGCAGAGCCGCGTCAGAATGCCGGGCTGCGCCTCCACCTCGTCGTGCATGAAGACGACCTGCTCGCGGAAGTCCTTGCCCGCCGGGTCCTGGATGATCGCCCGCGTGCCCGACTTCAGCGGCTGCCCGGTGGAGGAGTCCACCCAGGTGGTGCCGGCGGGTTCCACCATGATCGCGCCGAAGGCGCCGAAGGCGTGGGATCCGATGAAGTTGCCCGCTCCGGTGTGCACGGAGCTCATGTCGGCGCCGTCCTTGAACTGGAACTCGCCCTCCACGTCGGCGAACAGCCGATAGGTGGCGGAGGCGCCGGGCGCCACGGTGGAGGCCGGGTTGTTGCCGACCGCGGTGCCGTCCGAGGTGGCCACGTCGTACTTCAGCCCGTCGAAGTGCATCGAGGCGTGCGGCGCCGCCGCCGTGTCGAACTGCACCTTGCGCGCAGACCTGGCCGGCGCGTACTGGCGCTTGGCCGGGGTGACCGCCCCCGGAGTGGCGACCACGGTCTCGCCGGGCAGTTTGAAGACCGACTCGCCCTGGTCGAACTCCAGGTCCGGCGCCGGTTCGTGCAGCCGGTTGGTGAACTTGACGGACACGCAGTCGCCCTTGTTCACCCGGACCGTCAGCGGTTCGACCAGGTCCCGCTGGGCGAACGGGTCGGCCGCCTTCTTGAAGTTCGCCCGGACCGCCGCGATGTTCTCGTCCAGGACGTACATGCGTCCTTCCGGGACGACGTCCCCGAACCGGTTGAGGAAGAGCGGAAGGTTGATGAGGGAGACGTCGAACGTCCTGACCGGTGCGCCGGCCGCACACGGATCGACCCCCGCAATCCGTTGCGCGAGCGCGCTGCTGACCCCCCACATGCCGCCGCCCGCCGCCAGCACCCACGTGCCCACCGCCATCGCGAACAGCAGCCGCACCCCGATGCCGCGCCTTCTGAACCTGATCAGCACCAGCAGGATGCTGGCGCACGCTAAAGCAACCGTCGACAGGTCCGCCATGATGTGCTCCTTTTTGCCCCGTTCACACCAGTACCGCGCGCGCAGGGGCGCGGGACAAGCGGGCCGGGGCAATCTGGTCCCCGCGGACCAGAGGTTGACCCGGCCGGCTCGCCTCTGGTGACCCGGCCGGGCCGTACGGGAGAACTCAGAGCACGCCGCACCCGTCGCCGAGGCTCTTGGTCGAGTCGCTCGACTTGCGCGGCTTCGGCGTGGCCGAGGCGGTGGCCGTGCCCGTCGGGGCGGCGGACGGGCCGGCGGTCGCGACGGCGGGACGCTGGGCGACCGAGTCGCGGATGGCCTTGGCGGAGATCTGGCGGATCTTCTCCCAGTCCGGGTACCCGGTGTGGATCAGCGGCGGGACGAACTGGATGCTGGTCACCTTGCCGTTCTTGACCTTGAGGGCCAGCGGCACCAGGTGCTTGAGCACGTCACGCGGGATGTCGGTCCTGAGCAGTTCCTTGGTGGCCAGGGCGATCTTGTTGAACCGGGTCAGGACGGTCGCCGGGTCGGCCTGGTCGAGGAGGGCGGCGATGACGCAGCGCTGGCGGCGCATGCGGGTGTAGTCATCCGAGTAGGTGCGCGAGCGGGCGTACCACATCGCGTCGCCGCCGTTGAGCTTGCGGGTGCCCGCCTTGACCAGGCCCTCGTTGAACTTGCCGAAGACGACGTCCGTCTCGACGGTGATGGTCACGCCGCCGATGGCGTCGATGAGCTTGGCGAAGCCCCACATGTTGACCAGGGCGTACCAGTCGACCTTGACCCCGAGGGTGTAGCCGATCGTGTCCATGAGGACCTTGGCGCCCTGGTGGGTCTTGCCGCCGAAGATCTCGGGGTGGGCGTCGGCGTACTCCCAGACGCTGTTGAGCAGGTCGCTGCGGCCCCCGCCGGGGTCGGCCGGGAGGCGGAAGCCGTTGGGGAAGCGGCCGGCCATCGGGGTGCCGGGGCGGAAGCGGACGTTCTCCAGGTTGCGCGGCAGGCTCATGAGCACGGTGTTGCCGGAGGCGACGTCGACGCTGGCCAGGTTCATGCTGTCGGTGCGCACGCCGGTGCGGTGGGTGTCGGCGTCGCCGCCGAGCAGGAGGATGTTGACGCGTTTGCGCCCGGCCCATGGGTCGACCGGGCGGCCTTGCTGCTCGGCCTGCGGTTCCGGGGTGCTCTGGGCGAAGATGGCGTTGAGCCCGCTCTCGGTGGTCCAGGCGGTGTTGGCGACCACGACGAAGGGCGTGATCATGGCGACGGCGATCAGCCCGGCGAGGGTGCCGGTGAGGATCTGCGCGCCCTGCGGCAGCCGTCCGGGCCGGAAGGCGACGTAGGTGTGGACGATCATCACGAACCAGCCGGCGCCGAGCAGCAGCGCGCCGACCGCGATCGTCTGGAGGTAGTCGGTGGCGGCGCCGAACAGGTCGCCGTCGGCGTTCAGATAGAGGAGGAACGCGCCGAGCAGGAGGGCCGCGTACACGCCGAGGAGCGCCAGGCCGGTCCTGCGCCAGCCGGCCCGCAGATGGCCGGCTCCCGGCGCGATCGCCGACAGCAGTGTCCATCCCAGGACCTCACCGGTGCGCGCCGGTTCCCTACTCTGTGCCACGCCCATCCCCGCTTCCCCGCGCAGTCCACCGTAGGCCGCTTTGGGGCGGCAGCATACGGATGGAATGCGAAATATGACGTTAGTGGAGAGTGAACATCAGTAACCGAATAACATTCGGTACATGGCCTTCTCCGAGATCGACTACACCGTGACGGACGGTGTCGCCACCGTCACATTGAAGCGCCCCGACCGCCTGAACGCCTTCACCTTTACGATGCGCAGTGAGTTGATCGACGCTTTCGATCAGGCCGACGCCGACGACGAGGTCCGCGCGGTGGTCGTCACCGGGGCAGGACGGGCGTTCTGCGCCGGAGCCGACCTGTCGGGCGGCGGCGCGACCTTCGGCCACGGCGAAGCCGAGCTCATCGACGGCTATCCCCGCGACGGCGGCGGCACCGTCGCGCTGCGCATCGCCGCCTGCCTCAAACCGGTCATCGCCGCCGTCAACGGCCCCGCCGTCGGCGTGGGCGCCATCCGCAGGCTCATGTGGTCCGGCCTGTCCGCCGAAAGTCCCTGGCAGGCGCACGCCGCCGACTCCCGTCTCATGGCCGAACTGGGCGGCGCCCCCGACGCCGTCGAAGGCGTCACCGCGTTCCTGGAGAAGCGGCCCGCCGCCTTCCCCATGCGGGTCAGCAAAGACCTGCCCGAGGGTCTGCCCGACTGGCCTTATCGTGATGAACATGTATGAGAGCACCGTTCTGCCCCTGCCGCCCGACTCCGAGGGCGAGGTCGTCGCGACCCTTCTCACCCGGCGGGCACAGTCCGGCTCGGGACGGGCCGTCCTCTACATCCACGGCTTCACCGACTACTTCTTCCAGGACCACATGGCCGCGCACTACGTCGCGCAGGGCATCGACTTCTACGCCCTCGACCTGCGCAAGTACGGCCGGTCCCTGCTGCCGCACCAGACCCGCGGCCTGATCAGGAGCGTCACCGACTACTTCCCGGAGATCGACGAGGCCGTCCGGATCATCCGGCGGGACCACGACTCGCTGCTCGTCAACGCCCACTCCACCGGCGGCCTGGTCGCCGCCCTGTGGGCCGACCGGGTGCGCGGCCGCGGGCTGGTGCAGGGCATGGTGCTCAACAGCCCCTTCCTCGACCTCAACGTCTCCGCTCCGGTACGGCTGGCCGCCGACCTGCTCAAGACCCCGCTCTCCTACACCAACAAGGCGCTGCCCCTGGGCATCAGCACCGCCTACGGCCAGAGCCTGCACCGCTCGGCCGGCGGCGAATGGGACTACGACCTCGAGCTCAAGCCGCTCACCGGCTTCGCCGTGCACGCCTCCTGGCTGGCCGCCATCCGCCGCGCCCAGCGCCGCCTGCACGCGGGACTCAACGTGGACGTGCCCGTGCTGGTCCTGGCCTCCAGCACCGGCCTGCGCCTGCGCGACTTCGCGCCCGAGGCGCGCAGCGCCGACATCGTGCTCGACCCGAAGCAGATCGCCCGCTGGTCCACCTCGATCGGCCCGCACGTCACGTGTGTGCGCATCACCGACGGCATGCACGACCTCGTGCTGTCGGCCGAGCCGGTGCGCAAGCAGGTCTTCGCCGAGATGGACCGGTGGAGCGCCGCCTACCTCTACCAGGGGAACGAGAACAAGCCGTAGTACGCGGCGGCGACGAGCAGCAGCCCGGTGCCGCCGACCACGCCGGCGATCGCCACGTGCTGCCACCGGGTCGGCTGCCATCCCTCGCGCAGCCCCGACACCACCGCCGCGACCGCGGTGACCTCCTGGATCAGCATGAGCACGGCCAGCGCCCGCACCAGCAGCCACCCGGCCAGCACCGCGGGCCAGGCCCCCGCCTGGTTGATCGAGAACATCACCAGCAGCGCGATGAACCCCAGCACCGAGACCAGCAACGCCAGACCCGTCCAGGCCATCCGGTGCAGGCGGCGCCGGATCGGCGGCCACAGCCTGGCGTTCATCTCGGCCATCTCGGCCGGTGCGCGCCTGCCGCCGCGCAGCCGTACCACCATGGAGGCGACGGGACCGGCCACGTAGCCGACGGCGGCCAGGCAGATCGTCAGCCCCAGCATCGTCCCGCCCGCGTACCACGGCGCGGCGGGCACGTCGCTGGCCTCGAACCGCTGCACCGGCGTCGCCCCGGCCAGGTGCAGCCGCGGCGTCGCGGTGTGCGGCAGCCCCTTGAGCCAGTTGGCCAGCGTCTCCAGGTACCCCTTGGTGAACGGCCCGCCCGACACCCGCAGCGCATGGTCGCCCTTGTCCATGAACCGGATGGTGTACTGGTCGTTGCCCGATTCCTTCATCGCGGCCGTCAGCGCCCGCGTGGACTCCACGAACGGGATCGACGGATCCGTCGTCCCGTACAACGCCAGCACCGGCTGCCTGATCTGCCGCAGCGCCGGCATCGCGTCGTAGCGCAGGAAGTTGAAGCCGACCCCGCCCATCGCCCGCGTGAGCAGGTCCCGCGCGCCCACGGGCGCGCGCAGCCGCAGCAATTGCTCGTTCAGCGCCCACGCCACCTGCCGCAGCGGGGAGACGTTCGGCGAGGACACGAGTACGGCGAAGCCGACGTCACGGCTCTTGGCCGCGGCGATCGGCACCACCCAGCCGCCCTCGCTGACCCCCCACAGCCCCACTCGCATCGGGTCGACGCCCGGCTGGGCGCGCAGCCAGCGCACCCAGCGCAGCGCGTCGTCGGCCAGCAGCCCGAAGTCGCGCTCGCGGAAGGTGTAGCCGTTGGTCCGCTTGTCGAAGGCGAGCGTCGCCACGCCCGCCCGGGCCAGGAAGTCGGCCTGCGGCGTGAACTCCGTCCGCGAGCCGTTGCCCGACCCCGAGACGAACACCATCCCCGGATGCGTCCCCGGCGTCAGCGGGAACCGGACCGTGCCCGACAACGACTGGCGCTCGGCCGCGATCGTCACCTCCTGGGTGCGTACCGGGCCGGAGGCCACCACGGGCCTGGTCTCCTCGGCAGGCTGCGGGGCGAGCGAGCGGAAGGCGGCGTCCACCTGGAGCGGAGGCGGGTCGAACGCGGGCGGGAGAGCGTAACCGACGGTGGCCAGAGCCACCAGCACCAATCCGGCGGCGACACTCAAGGTGCCACGGCCCGTCCGCATCGGCCTCCCCATGTGCGCTGGTTTGCCCACTGATCTTCTACCCTACTCCCGGCGTGTGTGGCGCAGGGGACCGCATTTGTCGGTGAGACCTGTTAGCTTCCTGCGACATGCGGATCCTGCACACGTCCGACTGGCATCTCGGCCGAACCTTTCACCGGGAGAGTCTTCTGGAGGGGCAGGCCGCCTTCGTCGATCACCTGGTCGAGACCGTGCGGGCCGAGCGGGTGGACGTCGTGGCCGTGGCCGGCGACGTCTACGACCGCGCGCTGCCGCCCGTGGACGCGGTGGCCCTGTTCGACGAGGCGCTGCGCCGGATCGTCGACGCCGGTGCCCGGATTGTGATGATCAGCGGTAACCACGACTCGGCGCGCCGCCTTGGCGTGGCCGCCTCGCTGCTGGATCGTGCCGGTGTGCACCTGCGCACCGACCCCGACCGCGCCTGGGAGCCCGTCGTCATCGGCGACGTGGCCTTCTACGGCGTCCCCTATCTGGAGCCCGAGCTGGTGCGCGGCCCCTGGGAACTGGCCGAGCGCAGTCACATGGCGGCTCTCTTTCATGCGATGGAGCGTATCCGGGCCTCGGCCGCGGAGCATCGCCGGGCCGTCGTGCTCGCGCATGTCTTCGTGACCGGGGGAGAGGCCAGCGACAGCGAGCGTGACATCAGCGTCGGCGGCGTGGCGCACGTGCCGCTGACCGCCTTCGACGGCCTCGACTACGTGGCGCTCGGTCACCTGCACGGCCGCCAGCGCATGTCCGAGTCCGTGCGCTATTCGGGCTCCCCGCTGGCCTACTCCTTCTCCGAGGTCAACCAGCGCAAGGGCAGCTGGCTGGTGACGCTCGGGGAATCGGCGGAGTTCGTCCCCGCGCCCGTCCCGCGCCCGATCGGGCGGCTCAAGGGCGAGCTGGAAGATCTGCTGACCGCGCCGCGTCACGCCGCCTATGAGGATCATTGGCTCCAGGTGGTGCTGACCGACGCCGTGCGCCCCAAGTCGGCGATGGACCGGCTGCGCGCCCGCTTTCCCCACACCCTGGCGTTGTCCTTCGAGCCGGTCGGCGCCACGCCCGCCGCCCGGCTGACCCGGATCCACGGGCGCCCCGAGACCGAGGTCGCGCTCGACTTCGTGCGCGAGGTCCGCGGCGAGCCCGCCTCCGGCGACGAGGAAGAACTGCTCCGCCAGGCCATCGAGGCATCCAGGATCAAGGAGGCAATGGCCTAGATGCGGCCACACCTGCTGACGATCACCGCGTTCGGCTCGTTCCCGGGCACGGAGACCGTCTCCTTCGACGCGCTGACCGAAGCCGGGCTCTTCCTCGTCCACGGGCCCACGGGAGCGGGCAAGACGACCGTCCTCGACGCGCTCTGCTTCGCCCTGTTCGGCAAGGTCGCCAACGCCCAGCGCGACAGCGCGCGCAGCCTGCGCTGCGACCACGCGGCGCCCGGCACCGGCCCGGCCGTGGCCCTGGAGGTGACCGTCCGGGGCAGGCTGCTGCGCATCGAGCGCTCGCCCGCCTGGCAGCGGCCCAAGCTGCGCGGCTCCGGCTTCACCGAGGAGAAGGCCAAGGTCATCGTCCAGGAACGCGTCGCCGACGCCTGGCAGGGCCTGACCACCCGCGCCGACGAGGCCGGCGACCTGGTCGGCGGCCTGCTGGGCATGAACGCCGACCAGTTCTGCCAGGTCGCCATGCTGCCCCAGGGCGACTTCGCGCGCTTCCTGCGGGCCGACGGCGACGACCGGCGCAAGCTGCTCGAACGCCTGTTCACCGTCAAGGTCTACACCCAGGCCGAGACCTGGCTGGCCGAGCGGCGCAAGCTGGCCTGGCGCGAGCAGCAGGAGCTCCGGCAGCAGGTGGACTTCGCCATCCAGCGGATCGAGGAGGCGGCCGGTGACGACCTGCTCGAGCCACCCGGGCGGGAGGCGGCCGGGGACGCCTTGTTCGAACTGCCCGGGCAGGAGGCGGCCGACCGGGAGAGCGACCCGCTGACCTGGGCAGGAGGGCTGCTGGAGGCCGCCCGCGCCGTGGTCACCGGCTCCGCCGCCCAGCACGCCGCCGCCGAGTCCGCGCTGCGCGAGGCCAGAAACTCCTGGGAGGCCGCCACCGCCCTGGCCGAGCGGCAACGCCGGCACGCCGAGGCCGCGACGCTGCGCCGTACCCTCGACGAACGCGCGGAGGAGCGCGCCGGCCTCCAGGCCCTCCTGGACGACGCCGCCCGGGCCGACCGCGTCCTCCCCCTGGTGACGGCCGCCCGCCAGCGCGCCGAAGCCGCCGCCAAGACCCGCACCCTCGCCGCCGACGCCGTCGCCCGCGCCCGCCCCCTGCTCGAAGGCGCCGCGGCGAGCATGGACGACCCCGGCTTCCCCGCCACGCTGGCCGCGCTCGAACGCGAGCGGCACGACGAGTCCGCACGCCTGTCCGAGCTGCTGACCGAGGAGGCCAGGCTGTCGGTGATCCGCCGCGACCTGGCCCGCGTCGAGGACGAACTCACCGGCCTGGCCACCGACGACGAGCACACCACCGCCCGGCTGGACGAGTTGCCCGCGCTGATCGAGCAGGCCGAGGGGCTGCTGGCCCAGTCCCGGGTGGACGCGGCCAAGATCCCCGCCGCCGAGGCGGTCCGGGTGGCGGTCGCCGACATCCTGGAAACCGACCGTGAGCTGGTACGGCTGGCCGCCCAGCTCGAGACGCTGACCCGGCGGCAGTCCGACCTGCGGCAGGCGGCGGCAGACCTGCCCGCGCAGCTCGCCACGGCGAAGGACGCCCTCGCCCGGGTACGCGCGGAGGCCGCCACCGTGCCCGCCGCCATCGCCGCCCGCGACGCCGCCCGCGGCGTGCTGGAGGCCGCCCGCCGCCGGGACGCGCTCACCGCCGAGCTCCAGGCGTCCGCCGGTGAGCTCAGGCAGCTCGTGGACCACGCGCAGCACCTGCGCGAACGCTGGCTCGACCTGCGCCAGGCCCGGCTGGACGGGATGGCCGCGGAGCTGGCTCGCGATCTGGCCGACAACCGGCCGTGCGTGGTGTGCGGCTCGCTGCACCACCCCGACCCGGCCGCACCCGCGCCCGCCGCGCCGTCGGCCGAGGACGAGCGGGCGGCCGAGTCGGCGCACGAAGCGGCCCTGGCCCGCCGGGAGTCGGCGGAACGGGCGGTCGCCGGCCTCGAGTCGCGGCTGAGCGCGGCCATGGAGGCCGCCACACCGTCGTATCCGCATCCTTGGTCGTCTCCGGGGGACGAAGAGCGCGGGGGTCGGCTCGTGGATCCGGGGCCGGCTGAGGACGGTTCGGACGGGGCCGGGCGTGGGCTCGGTGCGGAGGACGCCGCGCGGGCCGTGCGGGAGGCCGAGCAGGAGCTGGCCAGGCTGCGGGAGGTCGCCGGGCGTGAGCCCGTTCTGGCCGACGAGGTCGAACAGATCGAGGCCCGCCGGCAGCGGGCGGCCGAGCAGGAACGAGAGATCGGCGAGGCCCTCGCCGCCCAGCGCACTCACCACACCCAGCTCACCGCGGAACGCGCCCGGCTCCTGAGCCGCCTGCCCGCCTCCGTCCCAGGCCGTGTCCTCGCGGCGGGCGAGGCACCCGTCCCGGTCTCCGGTCACGCCGGTGCCCAGGGGGAGGCCCCCGTGCCGGGCCGTGGTCCCGACGCCGCCGATTCCTCCCCCGTGGAGGTGGGGCCGGAGGCGTTGCGGGCGGCCGTGGGTGAGGTGGATCGGTTGCGGCGTTCGGCGGGGCGGGAGGCCGGGCTGGCCGGGCAGGTGGAGCGGCTGCAAGCGGAGCGGAGCGAGCTGGAGGAACGGCTGCGCCGCGTCACGGCCAAGGTGGCGGCCTGCCGTACCCGGCAAGAAGAGCTGAGCGGTGATGCGGGGCGGCTGGCCGCGCGGCTGGACAGCGCGCGCGGCGGCGATCCCACGCTGGCGGCCCGGCTGTCGCGGCTCGGGGACGAGGCGGAGCTGCTGCGGGAGGCGATCGAGGCCACGACGCGGGCGGTCGCGGCGGCGCGGGAGCGGGAGGACGCGCGGGAGGCGGCGGCGCGGGCGGCCGAGGAGGCGGAGTTCGCGGACGTGGACGACGCGCTGGCGGCGGCTCGGCCGGATGAGGAGCGTGCGGAGAAGGACGCGCTGCTCAGGGAGCTGGACGCGCAGTATGCGGCGGTGACGAGCACGCTGGCCGATCCGGTGCTGGTGGCCGCGGCCGGGCAGGAGGCGCCTGATCTTCCGGGGCTGGATGCGGCCAGGGAGCGGGCCGAGGAGGAGTACGCGGCGCTGGTGTCGTCGCGAGATCGGGCGGCCGGGCGGGCGCGGCGGCTGGAGGAACTGCACGGCGAGCTGGCCGCGTGCCTGACGCGCTGGGAACCCGCCGCGCAGGCGCATAGGCTGGCCGAGCGGATGGCGTCGCTGGCCTCGGGCACGTCGGGGGACAACCAGTGGAGCATGAGCCTGTCCTCGTTCGTGCTGGGGGAGCGGCTCCGGCAGGTGGTCGCGGCGGCCAACGACCGCCTGGATCACATGTCGGGCGGGCGGTACCAGCTTCAGCACGACCTGCGGAAGACCGCGGGGGCGCGGGGACGGTCGGGTGGCGGGCTCGGCCTGCGGATCGCCGACGGGTGGACGGGGGTTGACCGGGATCCGGCCACGTTGTCGGGTGGCGAGAGCTTCATCACCTCGCTGGCTCTCGCGCTCGGGCTGGCCGACGTGGTGACGGCGGAGGCCGGCGGGGCGGAGATCGGCACCCTGTTCGTGGACGAGGGCTTCGGCACGCTGGACGAGGACACGCTCGACGGCGTCCTGGACATCCTCGACGGTCTGCGGGACGGCGGGCGCGCCGTCGGCATTGTCAGCCACGTCGCCGAACTCCGCACCAGGATCCCGGCCCAGCTCAAGGTCACCAAGTCCCGCACCGGCTCCACCCTGTCGGTGACCGGGGTGTGAGTCAGCGCGGCGGGGGTCAGCGGGTCAGCCACCAGATGGCGAGGACCACGGCGCCGATCGCGAGGGCGATGGCGTACTGGAGGACGAATCGGCCGAGGCGGCGGCGCACGTACCCGGGGCGGTGACGGTCTGCGGTCATAGGTCCCCATTGTGCAGCCTTCGCCTCTTTGGAGTGCCGGACCGCGACCCCAGGTGAAGCGCGCGGTCAGATTTCCGGCGGCACAATCGCGGTGACCCCGCCTCGTTTAGGGGTGTGCCGTCACCGGAGCGGCGTAGCAGGCTCGCAGTTCAGAACGTGTGACCCGGATTGCTCACTCAGCACGGTGAATCCCCGGTGAACGACGATGAACGGAGACCCCCGATGTTCAGGCGCATCCTCCTCCTGATCCCTGTCCTGTTATCCGTCCTGGCCCTGCCCGCGCCCGCCCGGGCGCAGCCGCCGGCGTCCCTGCGCATCCTGCTGACCAACGACGACGGCTACCAGGCCCCGTTCACCCTGCACCTGCGCCAGGCGCTGATCGCCGCCGGGCACGACGTGACGATCGTGGCGCCGGCGGGCGACTCCAGCGGGGTCGGCACCTCGATCAACATCAGGTTCGGCACGACCGTCGAGGCGGCCGAGATGTCGCCCGGCGTGTGGGCGATCGCCGGCACGCCCGCCGACGCCGTCTCCTTCGGCGTGCGGAAGGTCTTCGCCGCGGATCCGCCCGATCTGGTCGTCTCCGGCCCCAACCAGGGCGAGAACGTGGCCGCCGCGGTCAACCACTCCGGCACCGTCGGCGCCGCGGTGACCGCCCTGGAGGTCGGCATTCCGGCACTCGCCCTGAGCACGGCCCGGCAGGGTTCGGCCTTCCCCGGCGCCGCCCAGGCGGTCGCCTTCGGCGTCAAGCTGGTCAACCGGCTGGCCGCCACCGCGCCGAACGGCCTGCTCCTGCCCGCCAGGACGGCGTTGAACGTCAACTATCCGGCGGCGCCGACCGGCGAGGTCCGCGTCTCCCGCCTGGGCAGGATGCTTCCGGTGACCGTCGACTACCTTCCGGCCACGGACGTGTGCGCCCGTTGCTACCGCCTGCAACCCTTGTTCGCCACCACCCCCGACCCCGTGGCCGACGCCGACCGCACGCACCTGGCGGCCGGAGCGGTCACCATCACGCCCCTGACCGACAACTGGGAGGCCAGGCCCGCGATCGCGGCCCGGCTGGGCGCCCGTCTGGACGACCTGACCCCGTGACGGCGGCGCCGTAAAAGATCTTGAAGGGACGTGTCACAACGGGCAGGGCTGTCCCGTCTAGAGGGTGTAGATCGCAGAAAACGGTCGCACTAAAGGGAGTGGGACATCATGAGGAAGCAGATCCTGGTCGTCGGTGGCGGATATGTCGGTCTTTACGCCGCGAGGGGGCTGCGCAAGCTCATCCGCAGCGGCGAGGCCGAGGTCACCATCATCGACCCCCGTGGCTACATGACCTACCAGCCGTTCCTCGCCGAGGCCGCCGCTGGGGCGATCGAGCCCAGGCACGTGGTGGCCCCGCTGAACCGGGTCCTGCGCGGGGCGAAGGTGCTGATCGGCAAGGTCACCCACGTGGACCACGACCGCCGGGTCGCCACCTTCCAGCCCGCCCAGGGGCGGCCGTACGAGGTCGCCTACGACATCGTCGTCATGGCCGCCGGTTCGATCACCCGCGGGCTGCCGATCAAGGGACTGGCCGAGCACGCGGTCGGCTTCAAGACCGTCGGCGAGGCGGTCCACCTACGCAACCACGTGCTGGCCCAGCTCGCCGCCGCCGCCTCGACCGACGACCCGGAGGTGCGCCGCAGGGCGCTGACGTTCGTGGTGGTCGGCGGCGGGTTCGCCGGCGTCGAGGCGCTGGCCGAGATGCAGGGCCTGGCCGACGACGCGCTGCGCTACCACCCCGGGATCGCGCGGGAGGAGCTCAGCTGGACGCTGGCCGAGGCGACCGGCGGCATCCTGCCCGAGCTGCACGAGAGCCTCGGCGAATGGACCGCGGAGGCGCTGCGCAAGCGGGGCGTGGACGTGCGGCTCAACGCGCCGCTCGTCTCGGCGGAGAACGGCGTCGCCACCCTGAGCGACGGCACCACGCGGGACGCGGGCACGATCGTCTGGGCCGCCGGAGGACGCCCGAACCCGCTCGCCGCCGCCAGCGGCTTCCCCGTCGACAGGATCGGCCGGATCCGCGCCACCGAGTACCTCACCGTGGACGGCCTGCCGGACGCGTTCGCCGCCGGTGACGGCGCGGCGGTGCCCGACCTGACCAACCCCGGCGCCTTCACCGCGCCCAACGCCCAGCACGCGGTACGGCAGGCCAAGCTGCTGGCCCGCAACCTGGTCGCCTACGTCCGGGGCCGCAAGCTGAAGGCATACAAGCACGCCTACCTCGGCTCGGTCGCCGGGCTCGGCCACCACCAGGGCGTCGCCCAGGTCTACCGGATCAAGCTCACCGGCTTCCTCGGCTGGCTGGCGCACCGCGCCTACCACCTGGCCTGGGTGCCGACCTTCAACCACAAGGCGAAGGTCCTGGCCGACTGGACGCTCGCGATGTTCTTCCGCCGCGAAGCCGTACAGCTCGGCGGGCTGGAGCACCCGGAGACCGACTTCCAGGAAGCCCTGGCCACCGCGCCGACCCAGGCGCAGACCGGCCGCGCCGCGTGAGCGCTAGCCGGTGTAGCCGGGGAAGAGCAGGGACAACTCGCGCGGGTAGGTCGCGATCAGACGCAGTTCGTCGTCGGTGAGCGGCCTGCCCGTCATCGCGTTGCAGAGCTGAACCAGCCGGAACGCCAGATCCTCCTCGGCCACCTCTGCCCCCAGCCCCTCCATGACGTGGCGGAACCCGGCCTTGCCGCCGTACTCGCCGGTCAGCACGACCCGCCCGTCCCGCGCGTGCCAGTCGCCGGGGAACGGCCCGAGCGACGCCTCGTCGTAGAGCTCGTAGTTGCCGTGGTCCTTGAGCGCGCCGTCGGCGTGGATGCCGCTCTCGTGCGCGAACGCGTTGCGCCCCACCCCCACTTGGTTGTACGGCAGCGCCTGCCCGAACGCGTAGGCCGCCCACAATCCGAACCTCCTGGCCCACGACAGATCCAGGTCGTCACCGATCTCCGCCTTCTCCAGGCCGAACCCGTGCCGGAACGCCAGGATCGTCGAGAGCAGATCGGCATTGCCCGAACGCTCCCCGATGCCGTTGACGCACGTGTTGATCCACGCGTCCTGCCCCGCCTCGAGATCCCCGAGCGCCCCGGAGACGGAGTTGGCCACCGCCATCCCGAGATCGTTGTGGCAATGGGTCTCGACGGGCATCCCGGTGGCCCCGGCCAGGCGGGCGAAGCGCTCGCGGATCCGGTCCGGGGTGTCGCCGCCGATCGTGTCGCAGTACCGCACCCGGTCCGCCCCCGCCTCCTTGGCCGCCAGCGCGAACTCCAGCAGGAACCCGTCGTCGGTGCGCGAGCCGTCCTCGGCGTTGACCCCGACGGTCGCGGCCCCGGCGCCCTTGGCCGCGCGCACCGCCGCGGTCATCTCACGGATGATCGCCGCCCGGTCGAGGCGGCCCTTGAACTTGTTCTGGATCATGTAGTCGGAGGTGGAGATCGACAGGTTGTAGTGGCTCAGCCCGAGCGGCGCCGCCTTCTCCACGTCCTGCGCCACACCCCGGCACCAGCCCGACAGCCTGAGCCCCCCGAACGCCCCCGCCTCGGCCAGCGCCACCTGCGCCCGGACATAGGGCACCTCGTGAAACAGAAACGGGAACCCGATCTCCGACTGCGCCACCCCGAGCTTGCCCAGGTAGAAGTTGACCATGGTCTTGCCGAACTTCGACAGCCCGGTGCGCGCGGTCTGCACGCCGTCCCGGTTGGTGACATCGAGGAAATGAACCTTTGCCATGTCTCTCACGTTGACATGTGGCTTCAATGTGTATCAATATTGATTTTCGTCAACATGGACAGAGGGCGCATGGGCCGGGTGACATGGACCGGGTGACATGGACCGGGTGACATGGACCGGGTGACATGGACCGGGTGACATGGACCGGGTGACATGGACCGGGTGACATGGACCGGGTGACATGGACCGGGTGACATGGACTGGATCGACGCCGCCACCGCTGCCGACTGGCTCGGCGTCAAACCCGCGACCCTCTACGCCTATGTCAGCCGTGGCGTACTGAAACGCCGTCACGAGGGCCGCCGCAGCCTGTTCGACGCCGCCGAGATCGACCAGCTGGCCCGCCGCGGCCGCCCCCGCAACCAGCCGCCCGACCTGGTCATCGAGTCATCGGTCACCACCCTCGGCCTGGACCGCCCCTACTACCGCGGCCACGACGCCCTCGACCTGGCCCGCACGGCCACCTTCGAGTCCGTCGCCGGCCTCCTGTGGGCCGACGAGGCCCTCGCACCCCGGCCGGGCGACCTCGCACCCCGGTCGGGCGACCTCGCACCCCGGTCGGGCGACCCCGCACCCCGGTCGGGCGACCCCGCACCCCGGTCGGGCGACCCCGCACCCCGGTCGGGCGACCCCGCATCCTGGTCGGGCGACCCCACACTCCGGTCTGGCGACCCCGAATCTTGGGTAGGCGACCCCGGACCCTGGGCCGGCGACCCAGCCGCCCTGCACGCCGCCCGCACCGCCCAGCTCTCCCTGCCCGGCGGCCTCCTGCCCTTGGACCGGCTCCAGGTGATCGTGACCGTCCTGGGCGCCACGGACACCCTGCGCCACCACCTCGACCCCGCCTCGGTGGCCGCCACGGGGCGACGCCTGATCGCGGGCCTGGTCGATGCCCTGCCTCCGGTGGCGGAGGCGGGCTCCGGCGACGTCCCGGGCACTGCGGGATCCGGCGGCCGGGAGCAGGGCGCTGCGACGGCGCCTGGCGACGTCCGGGGCACCGTGGCAGAGGCCGGCGACGGCTCTGTTGGTGTGGCGGGGTTTGGTGATGTCTCGATCGCCGAGCGCCTCTGGCCCAAGCTCACCCAGTCCCCGCCTTCCGCCGGACTCCTCTCTGCCCTGCGCGCCGCCCTCATCCTGCTGGCCGACCACGAACTGGCCGCCTCCACCCTGGCCGCCCGCGTCGCCGCCTCCGCCAAGGCCGACCCCTACGCGGTGGTGCTCACCGGCCTGGGCGTCCTCGGCGGCCCCCTCCACGGCGGCGCCTCCTACGGGGCCGAGCGCCTCCTGTCGGAGGTGACCGAGCCCGCCCTGGCCCCGCGCGTGATCGCCGATCGGGTACGGCGGGGCGAACGCATCCCCGGCTTCGGCCACAGCGTCTACAAGAACGGCGACGCCCGCGGCACGACCCTCCTGGACCTGATCGGGACGGCCGCCCCCGGCCACGACCGCCTCGCCGCCGCCCACGCCGTCCTGGCCGAGACCCGGCGCCGCCGCCTCCCGGAACACAACATCGACCTGGCCCTGGCCACCCTCGCCGCCGTCACCGGCATGATCCCCGGCGCCGGTGAAGCCATCTTCGCCGTGGCCAGGTCCGCCGGATGGCTGGCCCACGCCATGGAGGAGTATGCCCGGGGGTCATTGCTCCGCCTGCGCGCCTCTCACCCGCCGGGACACAGGGCCGGAGTCCCGCGGCACCCGGCCGGCGGCGCTTCGTAGCGGTGCGCTACCCCGTCCGACATGAGAAGCGCCCGCCGACCGGCGCCCGCGCACGGCGGGGGGAGGTGTGGGGGCGGCTCCGCCGTATATGGATCTATCAAGCAGGAACCACTGCGTGGCGCGTCCACTGCGTGGCGCGTCCACTGCGCGGGGCATCTACTGCGTCGCGCATTCACTGCGTAGGACATCAACTGTGTGAGGCACCAGTTGCATGGCGCACCATCTGCGTGGCGCATCAACCACGAGGAACAGCAACCACGAGGAACAGCAACCACGAGGAACAGCAACCACGAGGAACAGCAACCACGAGGAACAGCAACTACCAGGGAACGGCCGCCGGGGGCGTCAGTAGCCGCGGGTGCGGCGGGAGGCGGGGCGGATGCGGCGGGCCAGGTCGTGGCCGCGGAAGGCGCGCAGGACCTCTGAGCCCATGATCACCCCGGCCCCGATGGCCAGCGCGATCGACAGCGCCTCGATGAGATGGAGCGTCCCCCTGGACAGCTCGCCCAGGCTCATCTCCAGCATGCCCTTGTACAGCACCGACCCCGGCAGCAACGGCCCGATCGCCGGGATCACGAAGACCATCGACGGAACCTTCACCCGCCGCGCGAACGCCGTGCCGAGCAGCCCGACCACCGCCGAGGCGACCGTGGTCGCGACCACCGACGGGAACCCCCGCCACGTCAGGAACACGAACGTCACCCAGATCAGCAGCCCGCCCAGCGCCCCCGGCAGCAGATAGCGGGGCGGCACCAGCAACGCCACCGCGAACGTCAGGCTGACCCCCGTCGCCCCGACGAGCTGCGGCGTCGCCATCGACAGCGGCGCCACCGGCACGTTGTCCACGGTGATCGGCACCCCGAGCTTCACCGCCAGGGCGAGCATGGAGCCGATGCCCGAGACGACCGCCGCGACGATGAAGACGACCTCGGTGAGCCGGGCGGTGGCGGTGACGTACTCGCCGGCGATGCCGTCCTGGACGCAGGCCACCAGCGGCCGTCCCGGCAGCAGCGCGATCACCGCCCCGACCACCACGGCCGAGGCCGGGACCGGCACCTCCCGCCAGATCAGGAGTACGGCGATCAGCGCGCCGAATCCGGCGGCCACGGCGAGCTGGAAGAACTCCGCCACCCCGCGCCGTCCCAGCCACGCCCCCGCCCGGTCGCCCAGGACGGTGGCCGCGAACGCCGCCGCCGCGACGATCAGGTCGCCGCCGATCAGCACCGCGGCCGAGGCGGAGATCAGCGCCAGCGAGCAGACCACCGCCCATTCCGGATACACCTTCACCCGCCGGGTGATCTCCCGCAGCCGGTCCTTCGTCTCGGCCAGCGTCAGCCCCTCGGCGGTGATCTCCCCGACCAGCCCGTGCACCGCGATCAGCCGGTCGTAGTCGGGCTGCCGCCGCCGCACCCGGCGTTCGGCGGTGGTGGCCGCCCGCCCGTCCTCGGGCACATGCGACAGCGTGATCGCCGACAGGTTGACGTCGGCCTCGACGTTGCGCAGGCCGTAGGTCTCGAGGATCCTGCGCATGGCGCCGCCGACGTTCTCGGTCGCCTCGCCGCTGCCGAGCAGCAGCTCGCCGACGCGGAGCGCCAGGGCCATGGCACGATGCCCGTCGGCATCGGAGGCGGTGTATGTCATCGGATTCCGGACGTTAGCCGCCTGCCCGGCCGCCGCCGCGCAGGCACACCGAAGGCTGGCCGATCTTTCAGGAAGCGGGCCGCTCCACGTAGTGGGCCAGGGCCTTCACCCGCTCGGCGTGCTGGTCGTGCCCGATGATCACCGGTGGTTCGTTGTACGGCATGGCGTCCGACGACCGCCTCAGCTTGATGTACTGGCCACAGGCGTCGATCGCGTACGGCTCCATGTCGTCCTGGAGGGCGCCGATGACCGTGATGCCGTATGTTTCGCCGATCCGCCGGAACAACGCCACCGCCTCCCGCCGGTGCTCCTTGCCGAGGTTCCGCCCGAGCTCGTCGAGCACCAGGCACAGGTGCCCGCCCCCGGAGGACGCGATGGCCGCCGCGCACACCAGCTTGACCGCCTTCTCGTCCATGAGCGCGGTGTTGGCCCGCCGGTTGTACGGCACGAATCCCTGCCCCTCACCGCGCTTCCACTTCGGCGTGACCCGCCACTGCCAGCGCTGCTCCGGGTCGGCCGGAGGCGGCGGCACCGGGAACTCCAGCGTCGCCCCATAGCCGCCGTAACCGGTGTCGAGCTTGTCGAACTCCTCGGCCACCCGGGTCAGCCGCGCCTTGATCGCCGCCGTGAGCGCGGCCCGGTGCACCGCCGTGGACTGCGCCGCCTCCTCCGCGCCCTTGTCGGCGGCGGCCAGGTCGCGCTGGCGGGAGACGATCTGCGCCTCGATCTGGCGGCGCTGGTGCTTCTCGTACTCCTCCTGCCCACGCAGGTACGACGCCAGGGCCCCGCACACCGCCGCGAACGTCGCCTGCTCGCGCGCCGTGCTGCCCGCCCGCTCGGCCAGCAGGAAGCCGAGCTCCTCCGGGATCTCGTCGTCCTCTTCCGGGAACGTGTCGCGCTGCGCCTGGTCGAAATGCCGCTCGGCCATCCGCCACCACTCGTCGGCCCCGCGCGGACGCTCCTCCTCGGTCAGCGCGCCGATCCACTCCCGCGCGCCCTCGGCCGTGCCGCCCCAGTCGGCGGCCAGGGCGTCGAGCTTGAGCCCCTCCCGCTCGCCGCCGACCCGGCGATCCTGCCCCAGCGCCTGCTCGCGCTCGGCCTCGTGCCGCTGCCTGCGGCCCTCCATGCGCTCGATCTCCATGTCACGGGTGCGCGCGCGGAAGTCCAGCGATCCGGCCAGCCGCTCGGTCTCGGCCACCTTGGGCGTGACCTCCTCCAGCGCCCCGGTCAGCTCGGCCAGCTTGGCCCGCCGCTCGGCCAGCCGTTCCTCGATCTGGGCCAGGCGTACCGCCGCCTTGGCGCCTTCGAGCCGCCGCTGCGCCTCCGCGACCGCGCCCTCGGCATCGTGTACGGCCTGCGTCGCCGCCTCCTGGGTGTCCATGGCCCGGTTCAGCCGGTGCTCGGCCGCCTTGATCCGCGCCTCACGCCCGGTGGCGACCCCGTCGAACGCCCCCACGACACTGACCCCGGCCGAGGACACCAGCACCGAGCCCGGCAAGCCGGCCAGCGCCGCTGCGGCGGCCTCCAGCTGACCGGCGTCCACGATCACCGCATGCTCGTTGGGCCACCCGCGCAACCCCGCCAACCCCAGCCCATCGGGCCCGGCTGCGCCGCGGGCGTCGTCGCGGGCCTGTTCGGCGACGTCCAGGGCGTCCAGGAGGCCGGTGGCGGAAAGCCCCGCGGCCGACAGGGCGTTGAGCTGCGCGGCGGCCGGACCGCCCTCGGCGTCGTCGAGCGCCGCCTGCGCCGAGGCCACCTCCCGGTCGGCCACGCCCAGCGCCTTCAGCGCCTCGTTCAGCCGGAGCCTGGACTCGCCCACCTCCCGCTCGGCGGCCGGGACGTCGCGCCCGTCGGCGAAGCGCCGCGTCTCCTCCAGCGCCGGAATCTGACCACGCAGCTCGTCGGCGGAGTTGGCGGCCACGGCCCGGTCGGCCTCCAGCTTGGCCGCCCGCGCCTGCAACGCCGCCAGCTCCCGCCGCGCCTCGCTCACCTTCCGGTCGAGCGTGTCGTCCTTGAGCGAGGCGATCTCGGCCTTGACCGTCGCGATGGCCTCGGCCGCCCGCTCGGCCGCCTCCTGGTAGGTGACCGACTCCGCCGCCAGCGCCTCGTCCTTGGCCGCCGCGTCGGCCAGCTTCCTGGCCTGCCGTCCCCGCCAGCAGCGCAACGCCTCGGCCAGCCGTACCCGCGCCTGATCGCGGCGGTCGAACGTGGTCAGCAGCGCCTTCGACTCCGCCTCGAACTCCGCCAGCCGATCGCCCGCCTGCGCCGCTCGCACCCGCTTGGCGTGCTCGTCCCGCCTGGCCTCGCGCTCCTGCTCCAGCTCGGTGTCGAGACCGGTCAGCGCCGCGATCGCCTCGAACACCCGCTCCGGCGAGATCTCGTTGAGCGGCTGCGACAGCAGGTTCGTGGCCACCTTGCTCCGCACCGACGTGGACAGGAACGACACACATCGCACCCGGTCGCCGTAAAGCACCTTGGTGAGGTCGCGGGCCACGACGTCCCGCCGCCCGGCCGACTTGGGCAACGCCGCCCACATCTCATCCGCCCTGGCCACCCGATCCGCCTCGGAGGCGGCCGCCGCAAGGTGCACCCCCTCGCGCCACCGGATCTCCAGGTGCGGCGCCTCCTGGTTGACCCGCAGCCAGACGGTGATCGCGCCACCCGTGGGCATGGCGAACAACTCGCCGTCCTCCTCGCCGGGGGAAGGCCGCTCCTCCTCAGCGCCCGTCATCTGCTCACCGGGCGGCCCGAAGACGCCCACGATGTACCCGTGGTCGGCGCTGGCCCACTGCTTGCCGCCCGCCCCGCTGGCCAGCTCGGCGTTGAACAGCAGCTCCGAGACCGCCTTCGCCCCGGACGCGAACCGCCACTGCTCGTCACCGAGCAACGCGGTGACCGAGGCGATGAACGACGACTTCCCGGCTCCGTTGGAGTCCTTGGGCCCGGCCCCGGCGACCACGATCAGCGTTCCGGGCACGGTCGGCACGGGATGCGTCGACAGCCGGGAGATGTTGACCGCCTGCACGGCGATCAGGACCCGGTCCCCGACGACGTTTTCCACCTGCGACACCCTCAACCCCCGTGACTCGTACGACGACCTGCCCCTGCTGCCCGCCCGGGCCCGGCACACCCGCGCCCCCCGCCTTTCGCGCGGCTCACCCGAGCTCCCGGCCGCCCCCGCCTCGCCGTCACGATGCGGACCTCCGGGCGCGTACGGCTGCCGCCAGCGGCGTGTGCGGCCCGGCCGCCAGGATGAGCTCCTCCTGCAGGCGCCGGCGCGCGACGGGCGTGAGCCGGTGGAACTGGGGCCCCGGCACGTATCCGCCCGCCTCCTCCCCGGCCTTCACCTGACCGAGGAGGCCGGCGTGCCGGAGCGTGCGCAGGGCCGCCTCCAGCTCGCCGATGGGCAACTGGGTGTGCCGCCGCAGCTCGTCCACCGGCGTCGGGTACGGCGACAGCCACGTGTCCTCCGGCAGGGCCCCCTCGGCCCGCGGGATCGCCACCGAGTGCACCAGCACCAGGGTCAGCACCGCCCGCTCGCTCTCACCCAGCCCGCCGCCCGCGGCCGCCTCCGCGGCGGTGGCGTCGCCGTAGCCGGAGATCCAGCGCTCGTGCTGCTGGATGAGGGTACGGCCGCGCCGTGCCAGCATCTCGCCCAGCGTGCGCCGCATGGCCGGATCCCGGAGCGCCATGAACCTGGCCTCCGGCACCGGCTCGGCCGCGTGCTCCAGCACCAGGTGGGCGGCGACGAGCTCGGCCCGGCGGCGCTCGTCGTAGCCCGACAGCAGGTCGTCGAGGTCGGGCCGGCCGCCGTCCACCTGCCCGCCTGGCTCGGCGGCGGCGGAGACGCCGGCCACCAGGTCGTCGTCGCCGACCACGGTCAGCTCGTCGCGCTCGGGCTCCGGCAGGCGCCGCACCAGCTCCTTGAGCTGGGCGAACGACTCCACCGGCCACAGGGCGCAGCGCGGGCCGAGGCGTACCAGCCCGTCGGAGAGGATCACCCACGAGGACTCGTGCAGGCGCCGCAGCGCGCCCACGGCCCAGTTGCGCATGAGGTCGTCGGAACGGCCGATGAGCGCCCGGTAGGTGTCCAGCACCAGCTCGACGGGGGCCGCGACGCCCGGCCACGGGTCGCTCGTCAGGTCGCGCCAGCAGCACTTGAGGCAGGCCGCCAGCACCCGCCTGGCCTCCCCGGCCCGCTCGACCGGCATGGGGGCGACCTGGTGCTCCTCCAGCAACGACGGCGTGGCGCCATCGGGCCACACCGGCACCGCCACCCCGGTGGTGTCGGCATGGGTGAGCCGCACCATCCCGGGCGGCGCCGCCACGCCGGCGCCCAGCCGCAGCGGCCCACCGGAGCGTGCCATCGCATGCGCGACCGCCGGAGCCATCTGGCCGATCTGGCCGAACCGCACCACCGCTTCTGACACCACGTCGTCAGGGGCGGCCGACGCCGCCTCGGGCGCGGAGGCGCTGCGCGCGTCGGGGGAGGTTGCCTCGGGGCCGGGGGTGGTCATGCGGTGCGCTCCAAGAAGCCGTGGGACAGCCAGGCGGGCTCGCGGGCCGGGTCGACCGTGAGCTCGTCGGACCAGGTGAGGCGATAGGGCAGCTCTGGGCGCAGGTCGATGCTGGTCAGGTCGGCCAGCAGGCGGCGGGCCGAGGGCCAGTCGGCGCCCACCGCGTCGGCCAGGCGGATTCTCGTGGATCCGCCCAGCAGGGACTCGGCGAGTTCCGTGAGGCGGGCGGTCACGGCGTCGGTGGAGCCGTCGAGGGAGTCGGCGGGGCCGGGGTCGGGCAGGTCGGAGCGCGGGGGAGTGGGCTGGGCGGGGACGGGACGCGGGGCCTCGTCCACCGCGCGGGCGATGGCGGCCGGATCGTGCCAGGGCGCCGGGGCGTCGAACAGGAAACCGTCGAGAACCGCGGCCAGGCGTTCGCGCGAGGCGGTCTGGGCGAAGGTGCGCCAGGTCTCCGTGGGCAGGAGGGTGAGGTTGCGGGTGGTGCCCGCGGAGTCGGCCAGGCGGCCGGCGGCGCGGCGGCTGGCGTCGCTGTAGGCGTAGATGGCCGCGCGCAGGTCGGTGCAGGTGCGGTCGAGGGCGGGCCAGCGGGTGAGGATGGTGCCGTGGAGGCTCTGGGCGCGGCGGGCGATCTCCTCGGTGCCCCACAGCTTCGGCGCCTGCTCGCGCAGCTCCTCGATGGTGCCGGTGGTCAGCGTGATGAGCTCCAGGGCCCACAGGCGGAAGGCGCGGGCCAGGTTGACCGCGCTCTGCCTGGCCTCCTCCATGGTGGTGCGCGGGTCGGCGACGTTGAGGTCTTCCAGGGCCAGCAGGCGGTGCATCTCGGACTGGCCGCCGTCGTCCATCATGCGGCGGATGAACATCAGGCCGACGACGCTGGTGAACGAGGCGCGGTAGCGCAGCTGGTTGGGTTTGGGGAAGACCTCGCGGATGGCGCCCAGGCCCTTGAGCACCCGCAGCCGGTTGTCGAACTGGTCGCCCGGGTAGGCGCGGCAGGCGTAGCGCATCTGCTCGTGTGTCAGCCACTCCTCGCCCGCCTCCGCGAACGCCCCGAACAGCGTCTCGGCGATGTCGACCAGGGCCGGGTCGTCGACCACGGCGCCGCTGTCGCGGGCCAGCGCGGCGAACATCCGGCGGTAGGTCGACAGCACCGCCTCCTCCGAGAGGGCGGCGTCGAGGGTCAGGGGCTGTTCAGGCACGCGCACTAAGGTACGGCTTCGCACCGACACTCTGGCACCGGACGCGGCGTGCCGTACCGGAGAACGCACTGTCTCGGAGAACGTGCCGTACCGGAGAACGTGCCGTACCGGAGAACGTGCCGTACCGGAGAACGTGCCGTACCGGAGAACGCGCCGTACCGGATAGCGACCGCCCGGCGTCAGCTGCCGAAGGCGCCCTTCGCCGCCCGGGCGCGCAGCACCAGGTCGATCGCGAAGCGCCGGTCCGGCTCGGTCAGGGCGTCGCCCAGGGCGCTTTCGAGCTGCCGCATCCGGTACCGGACGGTCTGGGGATGCACCTTGAGCTGTTCGCCGATGTCGGCCGCCGTCCCCCGGGTGGACAGCCACACCCCGAGCGTCTCCAGCAGCCGCTCCCTGCGCCCGGTGGTGAAGGCGTCGAGGGCGGCGAAGGCCCGGCGCGCGATCTGCTCGGTCAGCTCCTGGTCGGCCAGCAGCCACAGGGTGAGGAGGTGATCCTCGCAGCGCATGAGCGGCGCCCCCGCGATGATGCCCTCGTCGGCCAGCGAGAAGACCCGCCGGGCCCACCGCAGTGCCGAGGGCGCCCCGGTCAGCGGGACGGTCACGGAGATCACCGCGGGCAGGCCGGTCAGCAGTTCCTCCAGGCGCGCGGTCCGGTCGGGGCCGAGGGCGCCGGGGAAGAGGAGGCAGGGTTCCGCGCTGTCCCAGTCGGCCAGCACGCCGGGGTCGAGCGGGCGGCCGGGGTCGGCCGCGCCGGGGCGGAGGGCGACCAGCGTGATCTCTTCCGCGGGGGTCCAGGCGGCCCGGGCTGCGCGTTCGGCCACGGCGCCGCCGCCGTCGAGGATGTGGCGCAGGAGCCTGGCCCGGCGTTCACGCAGGTCCTTGCTGGCGCGGGCGAGTTCTTCCTGGTGGCCGCGGACGGACTGCTCGGCGAGGTCGCCGATGAAGGCGATGATGGAGTCGCCCATGGTGGCCACGAGGGACGGGGCGATGCCGTACCTGTTGCCGACCTCGATGCTGCGGCGCCAGACCAGGCGCAGGCCGAGCCGGTAGGCGGCCTGCAGGCTGTCGAGGCTGCGCCCTTCGCGGGCTTCGAAGCGGCCGAGCTGGCGGCAGACGGCGTCGCGGGCCTCGAAGGAGGCGGTGGGGTCGGCGACGCGCTGGATGAACGAGGTAAGGATGCAGTCGATGCCGCGGCGTAACAGCTGGCCGTGCTTGCCGGTGGTGCGATGGGCGAACTCGGGGATCGATTCGCGGATGGCCTGCAGGACCTCGTCCACCATGCTGGGTACTTCTGGCCACATGATCTCGGCGAAGTGCGGCGGGATCGGGCCGGATAAGTCACCCTGTTCAACGGTTTGCGTCAACAGTCACACCTCCCTCGCACGCTTTGTGACATGTGACACAACGAACATAGGGAAGAGCCCGGTCTCCTCACAAGAGACCAGGCACTTCCTTGATCATCGAACCTTTCAGGGCACGATGTCGGTGTACTTCTTGAAAGATCCGTATTGCTGGAAGATCGCGGTGTTGTAGCCGGCCGCGGCAGGGGTGCCTGCCTGGGAGTTCACGACCGCGTTCAGCAGCCCCAGGTTGAGCCCGCAGCCCTGCGCGCCGGGCACCGCGAACGCGTTGTCCACGATCGTGGCCTTCTGGATCGGCGGATTCGTCGACACGAGAACGGGTCTCACCCCGGAGATGGGCGTGTTCGGCGGCGGCGGGTTGGTGGTGCCGAGGATGAGGTTCAGCCGGACCGGGCCGGCGTCCGAGCCGAGCCGGCAGTTGTGGCCGAGGACCGGGTTGATGATGCGCACCTTCAGCGCCATCTTCCAGATCGGCCCGGGCACGACGTCGAACGAGCCCGCGTACTGGGGCTCGGCGTAGACGGCGGTGAGGATGGGGTCGCCGAAGATGCCCCTCCTGACCGTCATGCGCTCGGCCCGCAGCCGGCCGAAGACGGTCACCTGCTTGCGGGTGTCGGGGTCGAGGCCCGTCGCATAGGTGATCTTCATCTCCTTGTTGATGACCTGGTCGAACTTGCCCAGGACGAACTTCCCGCCGTTGACGATGATCACGTTGCACGTCCAGAACCGGGGATCGGCCCGGTCGGGCAGGTCGGGACAGTCGTCGAAGTCGAACGCGGGGATGGTCTCCGCCTGCGCGGGGGTGGCCATGGCGGCCGGCGTCACCATCATGAGCAAGGCGGCCAGGACGGCTTCGGCTCGCTTCACTGGATTCCTTTCGAAAGGAGCCCCCGAATCGGATGTCGTCGGATCAGGCCTTGGTGGCGTAGAGCTTCTGGTCGTAGGTGCCGGAGTTGGCCACGGTCTCGCCCTTGACCACCACGTTGGCGAAGGCCGCCGCCGCCTCGGGGCAGTAGACGTCGTTGGTCTCGGAGGTCATCAGGTAGAACTGCTGCCCCTGCGCGCTGCCCTGGGCCTGGGCCACCCCGGTGTCGGGCCGGTTGGGGTTGTCCGGGTTGTAGAGGTCGATCTCCATGTCGGGCGTGTCGGCCGTGAGGCCGTAGTAGCAGGTCTGCGGCTCGGTGGTGACGGCCGGCATCTCGATCACGGCCTTGATCTTCACGCCGGGCTGGTCGCCGGGCAGCTTGAGGAAGGTGTCACGGCTGTTGACGTGGTCGTCGTCGTAGCGGATGACGCCGGTGCCGTTGGTGTCGATCGCGGTGATGGTGGTGGTGCCGCCCTGGTTGTTCGGGCAGGCCCCGCCGGAGCCGTTGTTGTCGATCTGGACGAAGTTGACGTAGCCGCCGGTGCCGTCGGAGTTGACGCCGCCGCGGAGCTGGGCGTACTGGCAGGTGGTGTCCACCAGGCCGATGAAGGGCGCGTTGCCGGAGAAGTAGACCTCGCCGAAGCTCAGGGCCTGGATCCTCCCGGAGTACGGCGCGGCGGTGGCGGTGCCCTTGCGGATGGTGGGCAGGGAGTCGGCGGCCACGGCCGTGCCCGGCAGCAGGATCAGCGCGGCGGCGGCCAAGGCTAATGGCGCGGACACGCGGGCGAGGGATTTCATCGGGTGCCTCCGTGAATGTGAGATGGTGACGAACGTCACAGAAACAGAAGAGAGTTCTGGCGTCAACAATTCGAAACGCGGAAATATGTATTGCTCAGCCAGTGACAAACAATGCGCGGTGAATTAGTCATCGGCTGCCAACCGGCCGTCGCTCATCCGGTGACAAAGCCGTCCCGCCGTTTTGTCAGCGCGTGACAGAGGTGTCTGACTGTCTTGAAATATCGTCGCATTGTGTCCTAGCGTGCCGCGCACACCGCTGAAGGGACTGCCATGCGCCGCGCCGCATCGTGGATCGCCGCCGGACCGGCCGCCGCCGTCCTGGCGACCGTGCTCGTCACAGGGGGGAGTGCCGCCACCGGGTCGCAGGGCCCGGTGTCGGACACCACCTACGGCTGCAAGGTCGGCACCTCGACCGTCAACCACCGCATCCGGATCCGCCTCACGGTCACGATGAAGAGCCCGGAGGCCGTGAACACCGACGTGCGGCCAGGGCGGCTCAGCATGAAGATCGTGATGCCCCGGTCGATCCTGGCCGACGTCTCCGACCCGCCGGCGGACGCCCTGACCGCCGTCATCACCCCGAAGGTCACCGCCGCCTTCAAACCGGACGCCGGCGAGGCGCCGGAGCCGCGCGTGCTCAGCTGGCGGCAGGTCCGCAGCCCGGCCAGGAGCCCCGTCCCGGCCACCGGGGAGGTACGGCTGACCGCCGCGACGTGGACGGCCGGCCAGCGCGGCGACGCCTTCCGTACGGCGGTGCCCGGCACGGCGACGTTCACCGCCTCGGCGCTGACGATGGCGCTCACCCCCGCGACCGGCCCGGCCAGGACCGCGACCTGCACGCCGGAGTCGGCGACCGTGCAGGCCAAGGTGCTCTTCCGCGGCCCGAGCCCCGGCACGGACTGCCCGCCGAACCCGGCGGCCACCGCGCTCAACCCCGACTTCGAGGTCCCGGAGGTGCCGCCGACCGCGGTGCCGGGCCCGATCCCGCCCGCCATGGGCTGCGCCAAGCTGAAGGGCTTCTCCAACATCAAGAAGCTCGACGCCGGCGTCTCGATCGAGTCGCTGTCGGCGGTGAAGAGCCTCACCGGCTTCCGCTGGGTCGTGCCCAGGGACCCGCCGCCGGGCACCGTCCCCTGGCAGCGCCAGGACTATGTCGGCGAGAACCAGCCCGTGCGGGCCACCGGCACCTTCCTCACCTTCGGCTTCGTGCCCACGACCACGACGGTCGAGCTCACCCAGGTGGGCGTGGCCAACGTGCACCTCATCGACTCCTCCACCGCGGACGGCTCCGACGACCTGATGGTGGCGGTCAACGCGCGGGTGACCATGCGCGTGCTGAAGGCCGCCATGAACGGCCGGCAGGTGGAGGTCGGCCCGAAGTGCCGCACGTCGAAGCCGCTCGACCTCAAGCTCAGGGGCGGCGAGATGTACGACCCGCCGTACCAGGACAACCTGCTCGTGGGCGGCGTCCTGCGCGGGCTGGTGACGATCCCGCCGTTCACCGGCTGCGGGGTGGGCGAGGACATCAGCCGCCTGCTGACGGCCGCCGTCTCGGGCAAGGGCAACGAGATCCAGGTGACCCAGGGAGCCCTCTGCGGCACGGCCGGCGCCCCGTCACCCCAGTGCCCGCCCGAGGTGACCATCAACGGCAAGAAACTCGCACAAGATGATAAATCCGGAAATTGAGCTCATCATGCGTTGACAGAAGCCGTGACCGATGCGGAATCGTGTCTTTAGTCACTTGCTTCGCAAAGACCGCGGTGAGTAGTTTTCCCGCACGCAATGCCACGACCTGTTGGGCGAGGTAATGGGAATTGAAGTGGCGGTCCACGGGCTGACCAAGTCCTTCGGCACGCAGACCATTTGGGAAGACGTCTCGCTGATTCTGCCCGCCGGCGAAATCAGCGTGATGCTCGGCCCCTCGGGCACCGGGAAAACGGTGTTTCTCAAATCCCTGATCGGCCTGATCAAGCCGGAAAGGGGCCGGGTCATGGTCGACGGCGTCGACATGATCAACTCCCCGGACCGCCAGGTCTACGCGGCCCGCAAGCTCTTCGGCCTGATGTTCCAGGACGGCGCCCTGTTCGGCTCCATGAACCTCTACGACAACATCGCCTTCCCGCTGCGCGAGCACACCAGGAAGACCGAGACCGAGATCCGCAGGATCGTCCTGGACAGCATGGAGACGGTCGGCCTGGCGGGCGATGAGAAGAAGCTGCCCGGCGAGATCTCCGGCGGCATGCGCAAGCGCGCCGGCCTGGCCAGGGCGCTGGTGCTGGAACCCGAGATCATCCTGTGCGACGAACCCGACTCCGGGCTCGACCCGGTCCGCACCGCCTTCCTGTCCCAGGTGCTCATCGACCTCAACGCCCAGTTCGACACCACGATGCTGATCGTCACCCACAACATCGACATCGCCTCCACCGTCCCCGACAACCTCGGCATGCTCTACCGCCGCGAGCTGGTCACCTTCGGCCCCCGCGAGGTCCTGCTGACCAGCGACGACGAGGTCGTCCGGCAGTTTCTCAAGGGCGACATCCGCGGGCCCATCGGCATGTCGGAGGAGAAGGACGCCGCCCTCCGCGCGATGGAGAGCGCCGTGCCGTTCGCCAGGAAGGCGATCCCCGAGCAGCTCGCCCCCACGCCGGGACTGCCACCGCGCCAGGCCGTGTGGCGGCGCATGGACCGGGTCATGCGCCTGCTGCCCGAGCTCGCCCCCGCGGCCAGGGACGCGATCATCTCCCGCCACCTGCCCGGCGCGAAGGAGTAGACGATGGCCACGATCACCGGCGGCTTACGCCAGACGGGCAGGATGTTCGCCCTCGGCGGCTCCGTGCTCGGCCTGATGTTCCGGCGGCCGTTCCAGTTCGCGGAGTTCATCCAGCAGTTCTGGTTCATCACCAGCGTCACCATCCTGCCCGCCGCCCTGGTCTCGATCCCGATCGGCGCGGTCATCTCCCTGCAGGTCGGCTCGCTGGCCCAGCAGATCGGCGCCCAGTCGTTCACCGGCGCGGCCAGCGTGCTCGGCATGCTGCAGCAGATCAGCCCGATGATCGTGGCCCTGCTGGTGTCCGGGGCGGCCGGCTCGGCCATCTGCGCCGACCTCGGCGCCAGGACCATCCGCGACGAGATGGCCGCCATGGAGGTCATGAGCGTCAACCCCATCCAGCGCCTGGTCGTGCCCAGGGTGCTGGCCGCCATGGGCGTCGCGGTGCTGCTCAACGGCCTCGTCTCCGTCGTCGGCGTGGCCGGCGGCTACTACTTCAACGTCGTCATGCAGGGCGGCACCCCCGGCGCCTACCTGGCCAGCTTCTCGGCGCTGGCCCAGCTGCCCGACCTCTACATCAGCGAGCTCAAGGCGCTGATCTTCGGCTTCATCGCCGGCGTCGTGGCCGCCTACCGGGGGCTCAACCCCGCCGGTGGGCCCAAGGGCGTCGGCGACGCGGTCAACCAGTCCGTCGTCATCACCTTCCTGCTGCTGTTCTTCGTGAACGTCGTGCTCACGGCGATCTACCTGCAGGTCGTCCCCTCGAAGGTGGGCTGATGCACACCAGAGTCCTCACCTGGCTGGACGACCTCGGCGACCAGTTCGGCGTCTACATCAGGGCGCTGCTGTGGATCCCGGCCGCCGTCACCCGCTACTTCAAGGAAGTGCTGCGCCTGCTGGCCGAGGTCGCCTTCGGCAGCGGCGGCCTGGCCGTCATCGGCGGCACCATCGGCGTGATGGTCGCCATGACGTTGTTCACCGGCGTCGTCGTCGGCCTTCAGGGGTACGCCGCGCTCGACCAGATCGGCACCGCCTCGTTCACCGGCTTCGTCTCGGCCTACTTCAACACCCGCGAGATCGCCCCCATCGTCTCCGGCCTGGCGCTGTCGGCCACCATCGGCGCCGGGTTCACCGCCCAGCTCGGCGCCATGCGCATCAACGAGGAGGTCGACGCCCTGGAGGGCATGGGCATCCCGAGCCTGCCGTACCTGGTCTCCACCCGGATCGTGGCCGGGACCGCGGCGATCATCCCGTTGTACGGCATCGGCCTGATCAGCTCCTACCTGTCCTCGCGCATGGTCACCATCGTGGTCAACCAGCAGTCGGAAGGCACCTACGACCACTACTTCGGCGTCTTCCTGTCGCCGGCCGACGTCATGCTCTCCTTCCTCAAGGTGCTGATCTTCAGCGTGATGGTGATCCTCGCCCACTGCTACTACGGCTACCGCGCCTCCGGCGGGCCCGCCGGGGTCGGCGTGGCGGTCGGCCGGGCCGTACGCGCCTCGATCGTGCTGATCAGCGTCACCGACTTCTTCCTCAGCCTGGCCATCTGGGGCGCCACCACGACCGTGAAGATCACCGGGTAAGGAGCGAGGGATGAGACGACGGCTGGCAGGGGTGGCGTTCCTCATGGTCCCCGTGCTGCTGGTGTGGTTGTCGGTGGCCGTCTACACCAAACAGTTCGCCGACGTCGCGCTCGTCACGCTGCGCACCGGCAGCGTCGGCCACCAGATGCACCCGCTGGCCGACGTCAAGGTGCGTGGGGTCGTGGTCGGCGAGGTCAGGACGATCGCCGCCGACGGCGACGGCGCACGGCTGACGCTCGCCCTCCAGCCCGCCCGGCTGCGGCTCATCCCCGCGAACGTCAGCGCCCAGATGCTGCCCACCACCGTCTTCGGCGCCCGCTACGTCGCGCTCATCCCGCCGGCCCAGCCGTCCGGGCGGTCCCTGGCCGACGGCGCGGTGATCTCCGAGGACCGCACCGCCAACGCCATCGAGCTCCAGGTCGTGCTCAACAACCTGCTGCGGCTGCTGACCGCGGTCAAACCGGCCAAGCTGTCGGCGACGCTCAACGCCATGGCGCAGGCGCTGGAGGGCAAGGGCGAGCAGCTCGGCCGGACCCTCGTGCAGCTCGACGCCTACCTCGAGAAGCTCAACCCGCACCTGCCCGAGCTCAACGCCAACGTGCGCGAGCTGATCGCCTTCAGCCACCTCTACAGCGAGGCCGCGCCCGACATCCTGCGCGCGCTGGCCGACTTCACCACCACCAGCAAGACCGTCGCCGAGCAGCGCGAGAACCTCGGCGAGCTGTACGCGAGCGTGACGGCCGCCTCCCAGGACCTCACCACGTTCCTGCGGGCCAACTCGGCCAACCTCATCCGGCTGGCCGCCCACAGCCGCCCCACCCTGGAACTGCTGGCCCGCTACTCGCCCGAGTTCCCGTGCACCCTGGAGATGATGGCGGCCTTCGTCCCGCTCATGGACAAGGTGCTCGGCAAGGGCACCAAGGAGCCGGGCCTGCACGTGAAGGCGATCGCCGTGCAGAGCAAGGGTCGCTACCTGCCCGGCCGGGACGCGCCCGTCTACCGGGCCACGGGCGGGCCGCGCTGCTACACCGTCCCCTACACCGGCGACGGCACCCGCCCGACCGGAGGCCCGACGCCCTCGCCCTCCGCCTCGCCGTCGGCGAGTCCGACGGCGAGCCCGTCAGCGAGTCCGTCAGTGAGTCCCACGGCGAGTCCGTCAGTGAGTCCGTCGGTCTCCGCAAGCGCCACGCCGTCCTCCACGTCCGGCCCCACCCCGCCCGTGGAGGCCCTCGGCGGCGCGTACGGCCCGCCCAACTCCGGCGCGGAGAGCCGGCTCGTCAACGAACTGCTCGCCCTGGAGTACGGCGGCGCCCCGCAGGACCTGCCCGACTGGAGCAGCGTCCTGGCCGGGCCGCTGTACCGGGGCGCCGAGGTGAGGATCCGATGAGGGAAGTCACCGCACCGCTGATCAAGTCGATCGCCTTCGTCGTCGTGACCGTCCTGGCCACGCTCGCGCTGGCGATCAGCGTGGCCAACAGCGACCTGGGCGAGCGCACCACCTACCGCGCCCGCTTCACCGACGTGGCCGGGCTCAACACCGGCGACAGCGTCCGCATCGCCGGGGTGCGCGTCGGCCAGGTCGAGGCGATCGCCATCGTCGAGCGGCGGGTGGCGGAGGTGGAGTTCTCCCTCGAGCGTGACCGCCCGCTGCCCGCGGGCGTGACCGCGACGATCAAGTACCTCAACCTCGTCGGCCAGCGCTACATCGACATGGGCCAGGGCGAGGGCGAGATCGGCGGCGTCCTGGCCGCGGGGGCCACGATCCCGCTCGGCCGTACCACCCCGGCGATCAACCTGACCGAGCTGTTCCGCGGCTTCCAGCCGCTCATGCGGGCGCTCTCGCCCCGGGACGTCAACAAGCTGGCCGACGAGCTCATCCGGGTGCTCCAGGGCGAGGGCGCCACGGTCGAGAGCCTGCTGCGGACGGTCGGCGAGCTGACCAGTTCCCTGGCGGCCAAGGACGAGCTGATCGGCGAGGTGGTCGGCAACCTCGGCAAGGTCGTGGCCACCGTCAACGCCCGCGACAAGCAGCTGACCACGCTCGTGGTCACCCTGCGCAAGCTCATGAGCGGCCTGGCCGCCGACCGCGAGCCCATCGGCACGGCCGTCAGCGCCCTGGGCGAGCTCACCACGAGCACCGCGGGTCTGCTGGCCGAGAGCCGCGACCCGCTCCGGCGCGACATCACGCAGCTTCGCCGCCTGGCCGGCAACCTCAACGCCGACGAGCCGCTGGTGGAGCGGTTCCTGCAACGACTGCCGGACAAGACCGAGATCATCTCCCGCACCGCCTCGTACGGCTCCTGGTTCAACCTCTACCTGTGCGAGGCGCTGATCAGCGGCGTCACCTACACCGACGACCGGCCGCCGCCCACGGGCATCCCGAACAAGCAAGGCAGGTGCAAGCGGTGAAGCGGCTGCGCGAGCGCAACCCCATCCTGGTCGGCCTGGCCGGTCTGCTGATCATCGGCGGCGTCGGCGCCGCGGCCTACCAGGCCGACGCCCTGCCGATCATCGGCGGTGGCACCGACTACACCGCCTACTTCACCGAGGCCGCCGGGCTCACCAGAGGCGACGAGGTACGCGTGGCCGGGGTGCGGGTCGGCAAGGTCAACGACGTGGCGCTGGACCGCGGCAAGGTCCGGGTGGAGTTCCGGGTCAGGGACGCCTGGATCGGCAACCGGACCACCGCCGCCATCATGATCCGGACGCTGCTGGGCGCCAAGTACCTCGCCCTGGACCCGCTCGGCCCCGAGGCCCAGGATCCGGCCCGCGCCATCCCCACGTCGCGCACGCTGGCCCCCTACGACGTGACCACCGCCTTCGACGACCTCGGCCGCACCGTGGCCCGGCTGGACACCGACAAGATCGCCGAGAGCCTGGACACGATCGCCGCGACCTTCTCCACCACACCCTCCCATGTACGGCAGGCGGTCACGGGCCTGTCGGCGCTGTCGAAGACGATCTCCTCCCGGGACGCCGAACTGGCCCGCCTGCTGGCCGGGACCAAGAAGCTCAGCGGCACCCTCGCCGCCCAGAACGACAACTTCGCCGAGCTCCTCAGAAGCGGCAACCTGCTGCTCGGCGAGCTGCGCAAGCGCCGGGAGGCCATACACGCGCTGCTGACCGGCACCCGGGAGCTGTCGGCCCAGCTCGTCGGCCTGGTCCGGGACAACCGCGAGCAGCTCGCCCCCACCCTGCGCGCCCTGAGCCGGGTCGGTGACGTGCTCCTGCGCAACCAGCAGGACCTGGACCGGGCACTCGCGCTGGCCGGGCCGTACACGCGGCTGGTCGGCAACACGATCGGCAACGGCCGGTGGATGGACGGCTACCTGTGCGGGGTGATCCCGCGCCACTACCTGCCGGACGGACTCCCCGAGAAGGGCTGCCTTCCTCCCAAACCGGGCGGCCGCCAGCCGTCCCCGACCGGCAGCCCCACACCCACGCCCAGTTCCAGTCCCACGTCCAGTCCCACGCCCACGGGCAGCCCCGCCCCGGGATCCACCAAGGGAGACGGCCGATGACGGCCCACCGCGGGCGCGTCACCGCCCTGCTCGGCGCGCTCGTCCTCGCGCTCACCGGCGCCGCCGCGCCCGAGCAGGCCCCCGCCCGCCAGATCACCGCCTTCTTCCACTCGGCGGTCGCCGTCTACCCCGGCTCCGACGTGCGCGTGCTCGGCGTCAAGGTCGGCGAGATTACCTCCGTCACCCCCGAGGGCACGCAGGTCAGGGCGCTGCTGACGCTGGACGACGACGTGGACGTGCCCGCCGCGGCCAAGGCCGTCGTGGTCGCCCCCGCGCTGGTGGCCGAGCGTTACATCCAGCTCACCCCGGCCTACACCGGCGGCCCGAGGCTCGAGCCTGGCGCGGTGCTCCCCGCGGACCGCACCGCCGTACCCATGGAGCTGGACAAGCTCTACGAGACGCTCAGCGAGTTCGCGCAGGCGCTCGGCCCGGACGGCGCCAACAAGGAGGGCTCCCTCTCGCGCGTGCTCGACGTCGGCGCCGCCAACCTCAAGGGCAACGGCCGCGACATCAACACGCTGGTCGCCGAGTTCGGCAAGGCGTCCAAGACGCTCTCCGACTCCAGCGGCGACCTGTTCGCCACCGTGCGCAACCTCGCCGCCTTCACGCGCATGCTGCGCGCCAACGACGATCAGGTACGGCTGGCCGAACAACAGCTGGCCGACGTGGCGGGCTTCCTGGCCGCGGACCGCGACGAACTCGGCGGCGCCCTGCACGAGCTGGCCGGGGCGCTGGGCGAGGTCAAGACGTTCGTCGCCGAGAACCGCACGCTCCTGGCCGCGAACGTGGACAAGCTCGCCGGCATCACCCAGACCCTGGTGGACCAGCGCCGCTCGCTGGCCGAGGCCCTGGACAACCTGCCGCTGGCCGCCACGAACGTGGTCAACGCCTACGACGAGGAGACCCGGACGATCATGGGCAGGGGCGACCTGCTGGAGCTGATGTTCGGCCCCGCCGCACGGGCGCTCGACCCCGCGCAGGTCGCCGATCCGGAGCCCACGCCGGCCGGCGGCCCGACGCCGGAGCCCTCCCCGTCCAAGACGGCCCAGCCGACGCCCGGCGCCGCCTCCAGCCCGACGCCCTCACCCACGGCGACCGGCTCCACCGCCCGGCCGAGTCAGAAACCCAGCCCGAGCCCGGCCGTGGAGATCCCGGGACAGGAGGAACGCTGATGGCCCGCCGTACACGCGAGGCAGCCGCGCTCGCGGCGGCGGCCGGGATGCTGGCCGGGTGCGGGTTCGGCGGCATCAGGGACGTGCCGCTGCCCGGCGGCGCCGACCTCGGCGAGCGGCCCTACACGGTGACCGCCGAGTTCGAGACCGTGCTCGACCTGGTGCCGCAGGCGGCCGTCCGGGTCAACGACGTGGCCGTGGGCCGGGTCACCCAGATCACGCTGCCGAAGGACGGCTGGACCGCGCGGGTCACCATGCTGGTCAACGGCGCCGTGACGCTGCCGGCCGACGCCGAGGCCCGGCTGGAGCAGACCAGCCTGCTCGGTGAGAAGTACGTGCAACTCGCCGCGCCGAAGGGCGGCGGCGGCGGCACGCTGGCCTCCGGCGCGCACATCCCGCTGAAGCGCACCAACCGCAACGCCGAGGTCGAGGAGGTGTTCGGGGCGCTGTCGATGCTGCTCAACGGCGGCGGCCTGGCCCAGATCAGGACCATCGCCCGCGAGCTGAACAAGGCGCTCGACGGCAACGAGGCCGAGATCCGCGACCTGCTCAAACGGCTGCAGGTCCTGACCGGCACCCTCAACCGGCACAAACAGGAGATCATCGACGCCCTGGAGGGCCTCAACCGGCTGGCCAGGACGCTCGACTCCCGCCGCGCCGAGGTCAACACGGTCCTGGACGACCTCAGCCCCGGCCTGAAGGTGCTGGAGGAGCAGCGCGGCGCGCTCGTCACCATGCTGAGCCAGCTCGAGAAGCTGTCCGGCGTGGCCGTGGACGTGATCGACCGCAGCAAGGCCGACGTCGTCGCCGATCTGCGGGCACTCGACCCCGTTCTCCGCAACCTCTCCGACGCCGGACGCGACCTGCCGAAGGCGCTCGAAGTGGCGCTCACCTACCCGTTCACCGACGAGATCGCCAACGCCGTCAAGGGCGACTACCTCAACGCCTACCTGGCCATGGCGGCCGGGCCCGACGTCCAGCCGATCGTGCCGACCATCTCGATCAACGCCGACCCGAAGGACGACTGGCCCGAACTGCCGATCGACATGGTCAAGCAGAAGCCGTTCAAGCAGCGGTCCGCGACGCCCTCGCCGTCCAAGAGCAAGACGCCCACCCCCACTCCCAGCCCGAGCAAGACCAAAACCCCGACCCCGAGCCCGGAACCCGAGCCGACGCCCACCCCCACCCCCACGCCGACCTCGACGCCCAGCCCCGAGCCGACCCCCTCCCCGGGAGAGGAGAACTAGATGCTGACCCGCGCCACCCGCATCCGGGTCGCCGCCTTCCTGGTCATCGCGGTCACGGTGATCGGCTTCATCGGGCTCGAGTACGCCAAGCTCGGCAGGTTCTTCGGCCGGCCGGGCTACTACGTGGTCAAGCTGGAGCTGGCCGAGACCGGCGGGCTGTTCCCCGACGCGAACGTCACCTACCGGGGCGTCACCGTCGGCCGGGTCGGCGACATGACCCTCACCGAACGCGGCCTCGTCGCCGACCTGCGCATCGACGACGCCGCCCCGCGCATCCCCACCCGGCTGAAGGCGGTCGTCGCCAACCTGTCGGCCGTCGGCGAGCAGTACGTGGACCTGCGCCCCTCCACCGGCGACGGCCCGTACCTGGCGGCAGGCTCGGTCATCCCGAAGATCGCCGGCAGCACCCCCGCGCCGGTCACCGAGATCCTCGGCAGCGTCAACGCGCTGGCCGCCTCCGTCCCCCTCGACTCGCTGCGCACGGTCGTGGACGAACTGGGCAAGGCATTCCAGGGCCAGGGCGCCAACCTGCGGGCCCTCCTGGACTACCAGAGCAGCTTCGTGAGGGCCGCCGACGAGAACATCGTCCCGACCACCCGCCTGCTCATCGACGGCACGTACGTCCTCAAGACCCAGAACGAGGAGGGGCAGGCGCTGCGCGACTTCGGCCGCAACGCCCGCCTGCTCGCCCAGCAGCTCAAGAAGTCCGACCCCGACCTGCGCACGCTCATCACCGAGGCGCCCGGCGCCACCCGCGAGCTGTCCCGGCTCGTGCGCGAACTCGACCCCGGCTTCAGCGTCCTGGTCGCCAACCTCCTCACCACCGCCGACCTCACGCTCACCCGCCGGCGCGGCCTCGAAGAGCTCCTGGTACGGCTGCCGCAGGTCGTGGCCGCGGGCACCACGGCCGCCAAGGACGGCACGTTCACCTTCGGCCTGACCAACACCTTCTTCAACCCGCTGCCGTGCGTGCGCGGATACGGCAAGACCGTCTACCGCAACGGCCTCGACACCGATGCCGGGCCGCCGCTCAACACCGGCGCCCGGTGCGCGTCGCCGCCGTCGACCGGCATCGGCGTGCGCGGCTCGGCCAACGCGCCCAAGGGCGGCGTGCCCGAGGCGGCCAAACCCGGCTCGCTCAGCCTCGACGAGCTGCCCGGATACCTCGACGACACCCCCGGGGACGACCCGCGCGACGACGGCCCCGGCAACGAGATGGAGGAGCTCCTGTGGCCGGATCCCGATCGCTGACCCGCCGGACCGGGCCGCCCTTGCGGCGGCGGGCGCAGCCCGCCGCCCTCGTGCTCCTCGCCGCGGCCGTCGCCTTCTGCGGCTGGTCCGGCTGGGCGTCCTGGCAGGCGCGGGCCGACCCGCGGGCCGCCTACGCCGCCGAGCGCGACCGGGTGCTGGAGGCAGGGCGGCGGCACCTGACCGTCCTCAACACCATGGACAGCGCCGGCGCCGGGCTGGCCCGGTGGCAGGACGCCACGACCGGCCCGCTCCGCGAGGAACTGGCCGCCGGGCGCGAGCGTGCCCGGCAGGCCGTGGAACAGGCCGGGACCACCGCCCGGGCCAGTGTCATCGAGGCCGCCGTCACCGCGCTCGACCAGGAGGGCGGCGACGCCCAGATCATCGCGGCCGTCGAGATCGAGGTCACCCGGCCCGGCAGGGCGGCCTCGGTCGAGCGCAAACGGTTCCAGGCCGGGCTGGCCAGGACCGGCGCGGGCTGGAAGCTCAAGTCGTTCACCGCGATCCCCGCCGTGGGCGAGTGAGGAGGAGGCCGGCGTGGACACCGAAGCGACCCTGGTCGCCGAGACCGGCACCGCGACCCGGCGCGGCCGCCATGCCGTACCGGGGGAGAGACGGCGCGCGCGTGAGAAGGACGGGTGGCGCCGGCGGGCGGCCGCCCGGCCGCAGAGTGAGTCCGGCCGGGCCTCCGCCTGGTGGGTACGGCCGGCGATCCTCACGGGGATCGCGCTGGTCTTCCTGGTCACCGGGGTGGCGTTGCGGACGACGGCCACCCACGGCGCGACCCCGGCCAACCGGGCGCTGCTCGACCGGACGGCCACGGCCCAGGTCGCCGGGGACGTCGGGACCGCGCTGGCCAAGATCTTCACCTACTCGCCCGCCGAGCTCGAGGCGACGGAACAGGCGGCCCGCGACTCCCTCGACGGGACCGCGGCCGGGCAGTACACGCGGCTGATCACCCAGATCCGCCGCGACGTGGTGACCCAGCAGGCCACGCTCACCACCCGGGTGGTCCGCGCCGGCGTCGTCACCCTCACCGCCGACACCGCCCGGCTGCTCGTCTTCCTCGACCAGACGGCCACCCGCGGCGGCAAGCCCGCAGGCCCGGCCGTGGCCGCGCAGCTCACCGTGACCGCGCACCTGCGCGACGGCCGCTGGCGCATCACCGAGATCACCTCCAGCAAGGCGAAGAGATGACCACCACAAGCCCCCAGGCGGCCCCCGAAACCCCCACCGCCCCTTCGCCTTCCTCGGACGAGGGCAGGGGCCGGTTGCGGAGGGCGGCGGTGGCGTTGTTCGCCGTCTCCGCGATCTGCGCCGGCTGGTTCGGCTGGGCGTGGGTGGGCGCGGCCGGAGACGAGGGGCTGGGCTACTCCCGGTTGCGCGAGGAGGTGCTGAGGAGCGGTACGCAGGCCGTACAGAACATGAACACCCTCAGCCACCGCAGCGTCGAGCGGGACCTCGCCCTGTGGGAGGACTCCACGGCCGCCCAGCTCCACCAGCAGATCGTGCAGGGCCGCGGCACGTTCGCCGCGGAGATCGCCAAGGCCGGGACGACCACCACGGCCAAGGTCATGGAGGCGGCGCTGACCGAGCTCGACGCGGCGGCCGGGACCGCCCGCATCATCGCGGCGGTGCGGATCACCGTGATCCCGCCCCAGGGCGAACCCGCGGTCAAGAAGAGCCGCCTGGTCGGCGAACTGACCCGTACGGCCGGCGGCTGGAAGCTGTCGGCGCTCACCCAGGCTCCGGACGGAACCACCTCATGACCAGCCCAGACAACCCTTCAGAGGAGCCCGCGATGACCCGCGACCCGCAGCCGCAGCCACAGCCGGGCGACAGCCTCGTGTACACCTCGCCCGAGCCGGCGTCCGCGTTCTCCGACCCGATGCCCGGTTTGCCGGAGGCGGCGCCACCGGTGCCGGCGCCCGTCCCGGAGACCGTGCAGCTGCGGGTGCCCGCGCAGGGAGGGCCGGTCGAGCCGCCGTATCCGGTGTTCCCGGCGCCGCCCGCCCCGCCCGGCAGGACGTCGTTCGCGGCGCGGGCCAAGCCGGTGCTGGGGGCGGCCAGGGCGGGGTGGCGGCGGGTTTCCGCCCTGCTGATCTGGGCGGTGAAGGTGGCCGTCCGGCTGGTCGCCGCGGTGTTGCTGGTGCACGCCGCCTTCTCCATCTTCAAGGCGAACACCGCCAACGTCTGGTACCAGGTGATCGACTCATGGGCGGGCACCATGTCGCTGGGCCTGACGGGCCTGTTCGACCTGCCGGACGCCCGCTGGGAGGCGCTGGTCAACCACGGCCTGGCCGCCGCCGTCTGGCTGGTCGCCGGGTCGGTGGCGGCGGGGCTGCTCCGCCGGATCACGCCATGACCACGGTAGCCGCCGCCGGCGCCGCGCTCGCCCGGTGGCGCCTGCTGCCCGCCGCGCTGGCGGTGGCCACCGTACTTCTCGGCGGTGTGGCCGCGCTGGCGGCGACGAAAGCACACGACCTCCGCAACACGACCACGACCCGGAACACGGCCATGACGGATCAGACCCTGACCAGCCAGGTCAAGAGCCAGATCACCGACGCGGTGAACACGGTCTTCTCCTACGATCACGCAGACGTCGGCAAGACCGAGCAGGCGGCGCGGGAGCTGCTGACGGGCGAGGCCGTCCAGCAGTACCACGGCATCTTCGGCCTGGTGCGCGAGCAGGCGCAGGCCAACAAGCTCGTGCTGACGACCACGGTGACCGACAGCGGCGTCACGCTGCTGGAGGGCAACCGGGCGCGGCTGCTCATCTTCGCCGATCAGCACAGCACCACGACGGAGGCGGGCAAGGCGTCCTACGCCCCGGCCATGTTCGCGGTGGGAGCGGTGCTCGAAGGAGATCGATGGAAGATCTCGAACATAGACACGTTTTGAGCAAGGCATGCACCCTGGTGCGCCTGCACGCTATCGTGATGCCCGGTAAGACGGGGGCAAACGTTCAGTAATTGCACATACGGGGTGGGTGACGGATGCTGCGCAAGCTCCGAGGCGACCGCGTCACCGCTGTCATCGCCGCGATCGTGGCCGGTGGCCTCGTCGTCGCGGCCGCGGTGTTCGGCGTCGGCGTGTCGAGCGCCAATCCGAAGCTGGCCGACGTGGGCGCATGGCTGTGGACCAAGGTACGAGGCAAGATCGTCCACGTCAATGGCCTGTCCGGCGAGGTGGACGGCTACCTGGACGACAAGGCGGGCCGTCCCCTGCGCATCGTCCAGGAGGGCCAGACGGTGCTGCTCGTGGACGACCGCAGCGGCGTCGTCAGCCGGATCGAGCCCAGCCAGCTCAGCGTCGCCGAGACCCGTGACTTCGGCGCCGCCGGGATGCAGCTCGTGGTCTCCGGCCAGACGGCGTACGCGGTCGACCCCAAGGGCCGGGTCCAGCGCATCGACCCCGTCACCCTGAACTCCGTCGGCCAGCCGATCGACCTGCCCGGCCCGCTGGGTCCCGCCCGCATCGACGGCGGCGGCCAGTTGTGGGTGCCGGTCCCGGCCAAGGGCGAGGTCGCGACCGTCGCGAACGGCGTCGCCGCGCAGACGGTCAAGGCCGGCGAGCCCGGCGAGGAGCTCGCGGTGACGATCGCCGGCGGCCGTCCGGTGATCGTCAACACCCGGGCCGCCACCGCCGTGGTGATCGGCTCCGACGGCGGCGCGGGCGAGATCCTGCTGCCCAAGGGCGTCGCCCAGGCGGAGAAGGGCGGCGTGCTCACCCCGCCGATGAGCGAGGGCTCGCTGGTGCCCATCCTCGTGCCCGGCCCCGACGGGCTGCTCGTCGTGATCGACACCTCCTCCAACGCCGTGCAGACCACCAAGCTCGAGGCGGCCAAACCGGACGCGCTGGGCGTGCCGCAGGTGCTCGGCACCAAGGTGTACGTCCCGGACAGCACGACCGGCGGCCTCATCGTCTGGGACAGCGCCGCCGGCGGCCGTCCCACCACGATCCAGGTGGCCGACGAGCCGGGCCCGATCGAGATGTTCGTCAAGGACGGCCTGCTGTGGGCCAACGACGAGAACGGCGACAAGGCCGTCGTCGTCGACCCCGAAGGCCGCAAGCACGGCGTCGACAAGGACGACACCGACGTCCCCGGGCCCACCAGCACCCCGAAGCCCAAGCAGACGCCCAAGCCCGACCCCACCAACACGGGCCGCCAGCCCGACCCGATTCGGACGCAGGCGCCGGAGGAGCCCGAGGAGACCGGCACGCCGGAGGAGCCCGTGGCGCCGACGACCAAGAAGCCGACGAAGAAGCCGGACCCGACGACCACCCCGACTCCCACGCCGACCCCGACGCCGACGCCGACCCCCACCCCGACGCCCACGCCGACCCCGAGCCCGCCGGGCAAGCCCGGCTCGGTCAGCGCCAGGTCGGGACCCGGGAAGATCGACATCACCTTCAGCGCCTCCGACGGCGGCAAGCCCGACCGCTACACGCTCAAGGTCAGCGGTGGCGGCGGCGACGTGAAGCCCGCCTCCGTGGACGCCGGCGGGCCGTTCCAGTTCGAGTTCACCGGCGGCGACTGCAGCCGGGAGTACTCCTTCACCGTCGTGGCCCACTGGAAGGGCGGCGAGGTCGCCTCCGAGCCGAGCGCCGGAGTGAAGCCCTGCGTGGCGCCCGGCGCGCCGCGCAACTTCGCCGCCAAGGCCAAGAACCGCGGCGCCGAGCTGTCCTGGGACGCGCCCGCCAACGCCGGCGAGGGCACCACCTATGTGCTGACCGGCGCCAAGTCCGACGGCAACATCAGCGGCACCTCGTTCAACGTGGAGGGGCTGCAGAACAACAAGCAGCACGAGTTCAAGCTCAAGGCGAAGAACGCGGCGGGGGAGAGCCAGGACGTGGCCTCGGCCACGGCGGACCTCGCCTACCCGCGCCAGCAGTACCAGAACGTCAGCAACGAGGACACCAACACCATCATCCGCCCGGGGCCCTCGAAGAACGGGGAGGCGGGGAAGATCCCGCAGAAGCAGTACATCACGCTCACGGTCATCTGCCAGGTGAAGGGTGAGCCATACACCGACACGTCCAACGGGAACTCCAGCGACATCTGGAACCGGATCGAGTCGTCGGCCGGCAACGGATACCTCAACGACACGCTGGTGGGCACGCCCAAGGGGGGCTTCCCGGCGGGACCGCTGTTCGAATGCACGGACTGAGAAGGGGACTCAGCTGTGAGCCACTACAACGTGGAAGAGACCGCCCAGCCGTACCAGCCGCAACAGCTCGCCATGCAGTTCGCCCAGCGCTTCCAGCTGCTCGCGGGCAACATCGAGCGGGTCATCCGCGGCAAGCACGAGGCCGTCGAACTGGCGCTGATCTGCCTGTTCGCCGAGGGGCACCTGCTCATCGAGGACGTGCCGGGCACCGGCAAGACCACGCTGGCCCGCTCGATCGCCGCCAGCGTGGACGCCGAGTGGCGGCGCATCCAGTTCACGCCCGACCTGCTGCCCAGTGACATCACCGGCGTGTCGATCTTCAACCAGGCGTACCAGAAGTTCGAGTTCCACCGGGGGCCGGTCTTCGCGAACATCGTGCTGGCCGACGAGATCAACCGCGCCTCGCCCAAGACGCAGTCGGCGCTGCTGGAGGTCATGGAGGAGCGGCGGGTCACCGTCGACTCCGAGCCGCACGAGGTGCCCCGGCCGTTCCTCGTCGTGGCCACCCAGAACCCCGTGGACATGGACGGCACCTACCCGCTGCCGGAGGCCCAGCTCGACCGCTTCCTCATGCAGATCTCCGTCGGCTACCCCGACCACGCCGCCGAGGTCGAGGTGCTCAAGGGCATGCCGTCCGGCCCCCAGGTCGAGCGGCTGCCCGTCGTCGCCCGCGCCTCCGACGTGGCCGGGATGATCGACTTCGCCACCCGCATCCACGTGGCCGATCCGGTCTACGACTACATCGTGGCGCTCTGCGGGGCCACCAGGACCCACCCGGCGCTCCGCCTCGGTGCCAGCCCCCGAGGCAGCCTCGCCCTTCTGCGCGCCGCCCGGGTCAAGGCCGCCGCGGCGGGACGGCACTTCGTGGTGCCCGAAGACGTGAAGGCGCTGGCCGTACCCGTGATTGCGCATCGGCTCATCCGCACGCCCGACGCCGAGCTGCGCGAGATCACGGCGGCGCAGGTGCTCGGCGAGATCCTCGCCGGGATGCCGTTGCCCCAGGCGGCCTGACCGTGCTGACCCCGCTCGGCTGGGGGACGCTCGCCGGATCGATCCTCCTGTACACGGCCGGGTTCCTCCTCGGCTACACCGAACCGGTGATCCTGGCCACCGGCGGCCTGCTCGCCCTGGGCGCGGCAATGGCCTGGACCGCGCCCAAGCCCCGCCTGGAGGTCAGCCGCGAGCTGACGCCGCTGAAGGTGCCGCGCGAGGAGGCCGCCGTGGCCGTCCTCAACGTGCGCAACCTCGGCCGCTGGGCGCTGAACGGCGTGCGCGCCCACGACCGCATCGACGCCGCCGACCACACCGTGGACCTGCCCCGCCTGCCGCGCAACGGCGCCCGCATGGTCTCGTACTCGCTGCCCACGTCCGTCCGCGGCGAGATCCCCGTCGGTCCCCTGCGCCTCGTGCGCGCCGACCCGCTCGGCCTCACCCGCCGGGTCCGCTCGTACGGCGCGGCCGCCACGCTGCTGGTGCGCCCCCGGACCGTGCCCCTGCCCGTGCCCCCGTCCGGCCGCGCCCACCACCTGGAGGGCCCCACCAGCGACAACGCGCCCAGCGGCACCGCCACCTTCCACACCCTGCGCGAGTACGTCGTCGGCGACGACCTGCGCCACGTCCACTGGAAGTCCAGCGCCCGCACCGGCACGCTGATGGTCCGCCAGCTCATCGACGCCAGCCTGCCCACCACGACCGTCGTCCTCGACACCCGCGACCTGACCGAACCCGCCGTGGACGCCGCCGCCTCCGTCGCCGTGGCCGCCGCCCGCGCGGGGTTCCCCGTCCGGGTGCTGACCGGCGACGGCCCGCTGGCGGAGACCAAGTCCGACCCCGAACTGCTGCTGGACCGGCTCGCCCTGGTACGCGCCGGGGCCGCCGGCGTCACCGAGGCCATCCGGCTGGCCGGGGGCGGGGGGTCGCTGGTCGTGGTGACCGCGGATCCGGCCGAGGTCGGGCGGTGTGCGGGAGTGCGGCGGCGGTTCGACCGGGTCGTCTGCGTGTACCTGGGCCACGGGCGGCCGGCGACGCCTGGCGTCACCGTGGTTCCGATGCCCGATCTCGACGCGCTCGCCCAGTCCTGGAGTTTCCGATGAGCCCTGCTTACCCGGCGTCGCCTCATGGAGCCGGTGACGCGGCGGGTGCGCCTTGGGGCGGGGGCGGGCCGGCGGGGGTTGCTGAAGGTGGTCCGGGGGTTGCCGGGAGTGGTGCCGGGGTTGGCGCGGTACCGGCGGGGGTCGCCGGGAGTGGTCCGGGGGTTGCCGCGGGATTGCCTGGGTCGGGCGACGGGGTTGGTCAGGGTCGGAGGGGCAGGCGCCGGCGGCCGGCCACAGCTGCCGGGAGCGCGCCGGACCTGGTCGGGCTTCGGAACTCGCCGGGTCTGGCAGGGCCGGGGAGTGTGTCGGATGGGGCCGGGGCGGCGGGTCCGGGTGATGCCGGCCGGGGTGTGCGCAGTCCGCTGACGTGGCGGTTGGTGACGGCGCTGCTTGTTGTGGCCGTGCTGACCGGGGTGGCCGGGTGGGGGTGTCACCGGGTGTTCCCCACGCAGCCGCTGCTGCAGGTGCTGGCGCCGGCGGCGCTGGTCCCCGTGGTGGTCGCGCTGCTTGCCAGGAACCGGCCGCTGTGGCTGGCACTCCTGGTCAACGTCGCGTTGTGGTTCGCCGCCACGGTCCCGATCTACAAGGGGCTCGCGCCCGGCCTGGTGAAGGATCTGGCCAACGCGTGGCAGGCGCTGCTCACCACGCTGCTCCCGGCCCAGCCGGAGCCGCGGCTGCTGGTCCTGGTGCACACGGTGGTGTGGCTGGCGTCGCTGGTCGGGGCGGAGATCGTCACCCGTACCACGACCAGGGCGGCCGCGGCGCTCCCCGCGGTGGCCGCGTTCGGGGTGGCGCTGCTGCTCGGGGTGGACGGCGAGGGATCGAACCTGCCGGTGGCCGCGGCGCTGGTCGTGCTGGTCGCCGCTCTGGCGCTGGTGCGCGACGGGCGCCCGGCGCGCTGGCTGCTGGCCGGGCTGCCCGCCGCCGGCCTCCTCGCGGGGGCGGCGCTGGTATTCGGGCCGCTGCTGCCGATCGCGGCCGAGCCGTACAACCCGAGGTCCGACGCCGAGCTGCCACCGCCGGTACGGGTGGACAGCGTCAGCCCGCTCGACCGCGTCACCGCCTGGCTGCAGGCGCCGGATCGGCCGCTGTTCACCGTGAAGGCCGACAAACCGGCCAACTGGCGGCTGGCCGTACTGGACAGGTACGACGGGGTGCGCTGGACGTCGAGCGCGCGCTTCCAGCCGACGGGCGGGCGGGTGCCGGCCGGCGAGTGGACGGGCGCGGCGGAGACGGTACGGCAGCGCGTCACCGTGGACGGGCTGCCCGGCACCTGGCTGCCCGCGGCCGAACGGCCCGAGTCGGTCACCGGCGTGCCGGGGCTGGCCGTGGACCCGGGCAGCGGGGCTTTGCTGGCCGCCGAGCCGCCGGGCAAGGGGTTCGGTTACGAGGTGAGTTCGCGGGTGGCGCGGCCGTCCAAGGAGGAGTTGCTGGCGGCGGTGCCGGTCAAGGACGCGGCGCTGACGGCCTTCCCGGCGGGGCCGCAGGAGGCGAAGTTCCGCAAGCTGGCGCAGCAGGCGGTCAAGGGGGCCGACGAGCCGATCAAGCAGGCGTACCGGCTGCAGAAGTATCTGCGGACCAGCGCCGCCTACGACATCACCGCGCCGCCGGGGCACTCGCTGAAGGGGCTGGAGTTCTTCCTGGAGACCACGCATCGGGGCACGTCGGAGCAGTTCGCCTCGGCGTTCGCGCTGATGGCGCGGACGCTGGGGCTGCCGTCGCGGGTCGTCGTGGGGTTCCGGCCGGGGGCGCAGTCGGGCGGGGTGCATCAGGTCAAGTCCGGAGATGTCATGGCTTGGGCGGAGATTCAGTTCGAGGGGCTGGGCTGGCGGCCGTTCTACCCCACGCCCGGGCGGAGCGGGGCCAAGGACGACCATGAGGTGGTGTCCTCGGCCATCGAGGAGAGCGAGCGGCTGGAAGGGGAGTTCACGCAGGGCGGCGCCAACAAGCCGAAACCGTCGGCCAAGCCGTCCCCGGCAGGGGGCCGCGAGCCGGGGGAGGGGGCGCCGCTGTGGGTGATCGTCCCTGCCGCGGCGGCCGGGGTGCTGGTGGTCTACGCGGTGGTGGCCATGGCGCTGCCGTGGTGGCGGCGGCGCCGCAGGCGTTCGGCTCCGGGCGCGGAGGGCCGGGTGCTCGGGGCGTGGCAGCAGACCTGCGACGACCTGGGGCTGAGGGACAACCGGGCGCTGACGGCCGAGGAGGTCGTGGAGCGGCATCCTGCTGCCATCTCCCAGCATCTGCGGCCTCTTGCGGATATTTCCAACTACGTGCGCTATGCCCCGGACGGCGTGGCCGACCAGGCCGCCGACGAGGCTTGGCGCCGCAGCGACGCCGTCCGCGCAGAGGTACGGCGGAGCACCCCGCTCAAACGGCGCGTCCGGCGCCGCCTGCTGTTGCGCTGAGCAGGCGTCAAGCTGGACCGGACGGGGCTGAGCCGGGCCAGATGCGGGTTCGAGGTGGCTGAGCGGGTCTGGGAGGATCGCGGGATGCGGAGCGTCGAGGCCCAATTGCTGCACCGGCCGCCGGGGTCCGGGACCGGGGAGGCGGTGCGCCATCTGCTGGCCGTACAGGCTCAGGACGTGACTGCCGCGCAGCTCGCCCTGCGCGCCCGATCGGCCACCGTGACCCGGGCGGAGATCGACGCGGCGGTGGAGCGGCGGGAGATCGTGCGGGCCTGGGGGCCGCGCGGCACGCTGCACTACATCCACCACGACGACCTGCCCTGGCTCCTGCCGCTGACCAGCGCACGGCTGGGGTCGATGACGCGGCTGGCGCAGGAAGGGGTGACGGGTGACGATCTGCTGTCGCTGATCGAGCGCGCCCTCGCCGGGCAGGGGCCGCTGACCAAGTCCGAGCTGGAACGCCGCCTCGCGGGACGGGCTCGCGGGCAGGGGATTGTCCACCTGGCCGGGCTGGCCGCCGCGCACGGGCTGGCCGTACTGGGGCCTTCGCGGGACGGGAAGCCCACCTACGTGCACACCGCCGACTGGCTGGGCGCGCCGATCGTCTTCGAGCCCGATCGCGAGCGGGCGCTCGCCGAACTGGCCGTCCGGTACCGGCGTGCGCACGTGCCGGCGACGGCCGAGGATCTGGCCGCGTGGTCGGGGGTGCCGTTGGGGGAGGCACGGCTGGCGTGGGGGACACCGCTGGCGTCGGGGGCGCGGCCGCAGTGGGAGGCACAGCTGGAGTGGGAGGTGTCGCCGGAGTGGAGGGCCGCCGGTCAGGAGGCGGCTGGGAGCCGTCCGGGCCTGGTCAGGCTGCTGCCCGCCTTCGACGAACTCCTGCTCGGGTGGAAGTCGCGCGACCCCATCCTGGCGCCCGACCATGCGCGCGCGGTGTTTCCCGGCGGCGGCATCCTGCGGCCCGCCGTACTCGTGAACGGACGGATTCGCGGCACCTGGTCACGCAAGGGCAGCGCCGCCGCCGTCGAGCTGTTCGAGGACGTCCCGGGGATCGCCGGCGCGCTGGCGGACGAGGTGGAGGATGTTCGCCGGTTCCTGGGCTAGGTGTCCTGTCCCCATCTGGGTGTGTTTCCATGGAACACGATCACCGGATCCCACGGGGAGGCTCGGGGGTGGACGTCGCTGTCGATGAGGTCGCGGGCCTGAGCGTGGCCGGACCCCGGCGCCGCCGGTGAAGGGGCGCGCGGCGGTTTCGGCCGGGCTCATGCTGGCGATGGCGCTGGCGGCCGTCGACGGCACGATCGTCGCCACCGCCGTGCCGTCGATCGTGCGGGACCTGGGGTCGTTCTCGCTGTTCCCGTGGGTGATCTCCGGATACATGCTGTCGCAGGCGGTGTGCACGCCGATCTACGGCCGCCTGTCCGACCTCTACGGGCGCAAGCCCATGCTGGCCGCCGGTATGACGATCTTCCTCGTGGGGTCGCTGCTCGCGGGGGCGGCCACGGGGATGCCCATGCTGATCGCGGCCCGGGTGGTTCAGGGGGTGGGCGCGGGGGCCATCCAGTCGATCGTGCAGGTGGTGGCGGCCGACCTGTACCCGCTGAAGGAGCGCGGGCGGATCAGCGCCCTGCTGTCATCGGTCTGGGGGATGTCAGCCCTCATCGGCCCGGCGATCGGCGGCCTGCTGTCGGAGCTGGTCTCCTGGCGGTGGATCTTCTACCTCAACCTCCCGCTCGGCGCCGCCGCCATCCTCGTCATCGTCGTCTTCCTGGACGAGCGCGTCGAACGCCGGAAGGTCCGCCTCGACCTCGTGGGCAGCCTGCTCCTGGCCACGGGCGTGGTCGCCGTCCTGCTCGGACTCCAGGACCTGCGCTGGTGGACCATCGCGGCGGGAGCCGCGGTCCTCGCCCTGTTCGCCCTGTGGGAGACGCGGGTCCCCGAACCCCTCATCCCGCCCTGGATCTGGCGCGACCGCTTCCTCCTCGGCTCCTTCCTCAGCAGCGCCGTCGTGGGCATGGTCCTGGCCGGGCCCACCGCCTACCTGCCGACGTACGCACAGGGCGTCCTGGGCGCGGGCGCGGTGGCCGCCGGGTTCGCGCTGGCCGTCCAGTCGATCGGCTGGCCTCTGTCGGTCAGCCTGTCCGCCCGTCTCTACATGCGGTACGGCTTCCGCGACACCGCCCTGACCGGCCTGTCGCTGATCGCGGTCTCCTCCGTCCTCTTCACCCTGATGACCGCTTCGTCCCCGATCCTGTATGCCGGGATCTGCGCCTTCATCAACGGCGCCGGCCTGGGCCTGGTCTCGGTCTCCATGCTGGTCGGCGCCCAGAACCAGGTCGGCTGGGACCGCCGCGGTGTGGTCACCGGCGGCGCGGTCTTCTTCCGCGTGGCGGGAAGCGCCCTGGGCACCACCATCCTCGCCGCCGTGGCCAACGCCACCCTCGCCACACGCCTGGACGGCCTCGCCTCCGTCGACACCGCCGCCCAGGCCCTGCAACGCGGCGGCCCTGACGCCGAGCCGGTCCGCCAGGCGTTGTCGGCCGCCGTGCACAACGTGTTCCTCGGCATGGTCGCCATGACCGTGCTGGGACTGGCGACCATCCTCATCATGCCCCGCAGGACGCCCTGACCCCGCTCGTCCCGGTCAGCGCTCGGTGACGGGCGGCCGGGCGGTGGTGCCGTCCGGAGGGGTGGTGATGTCCGGCACGGCGCCTTCCGGGGTGCCGCCGTCGGGGGTCAGTCCGTACGGCGAGGCGCCACCTGGGCGGGCTCCGCGGATACAGATCGGCTTGGACCAGGCGACCTTCGTCTTCTCCGAGATCTGCAGCGGGACGCCGACCACGAAGCAGTAGCCCGTGCCCTTGGTGAGCCCGGTCAGGCGGGTGGACGTGGTGCCCGCCGGCAGCGCGGTCAGCGGCTGGCCGTCGGAGGGCTCGCGCTGCACCACGATCGGGTACTTACGGGCGTTCGCCGGAAGGTTCCAGCGCAGGGTGACCGAGATGCCGTTGTCGGAGATGACCTTGAGCGTACGGGGGCGCAGCGCGTCCACGGTCTTGTCGTCGACGGCCGGGGTGCTGGGGTCTTGCTTCTTCTGCTGCTGCGCCTGCTGAGTACGGTCGGCCGCCTGCGGGGTCTGCTGCCGGCCCCGCGTCAGGTACACCGCCAGGCCCACTCCCGCCAGCACCACCGTCACCACGACCACACCGGCCACAAGCTTGCCCAGGCCGGCGCCTTCGGAAGCCGCCCGCCGCCTGCGCCCACCGGCCGGCGCCCGCCCGCTTCCGGGGGCACCTGAAGGCGAGCCGGCCATCCCGGCTTGGGCACCGGGCATCCCGGCTTGGCCGGCTCCCGTCCCAGCGTGGGCACCGGCCATGCCGGGCTGAGCGCCGGCCATGCCGGGCTGAGCGTGGGGCGTACCGGCGTGAGCGTGGGGCGTACCGGCGTGAGAGCCGGCCATCCCGCCTTGCGGGGCGCCTGGCTCAGTCTGACCTCCGCCAACTCCGGCCTGGGCGCCCGGACCGGGCTGGCCGCCTCCGGCAGGTGGTTGTCCTGGGTGGTACGCCTGCGCGGGGGGTGAGGGGGCGGAGAGTTCCCATGCCTGGCTGTCCGGCACGTATGGCGGTTCGGAGGGTGCTCTCCCTGGGCCGGATGGGGGATAACCGCCCTGGTAGGGCCCGAAGTTGGGGAACCCGGCCGGAGGCTCGCCTGTGTGGGGGGCCCACTCGTCCACCGGACGTCCGCTGCCTGCGCGCGAGTACCCGGCGTCCGGGTAGCCCCCGCCCGGGTGACCCGAGGCCGCATGCCCTGGTTCGGCGCGCCCACCTGTGCCTGTGTGTCCTGTGCCTGTGTGTGCTGTGCTGGGGTGGCCTGTGCTCGCGTCCGCCCCGGGCTGCTCTGCGCTGGGATGACCACCCATGGGCTGACCAATCCCGGACTGACCGGCCTGAGACAGTCCACCTCCGGTCTGACCGACCGGGGGCTGATCACCTTCGGTCTGACCGGCCTGAGACGGTCCACCTCCGGTCTGACCGACTCCGGTCTGACCGACTCCGGTCTGACCGACTCCGGTCTGACCGACTCCGGTCTGACCGACTCCGGTCTGACCGACTCCGGTCTGACCGACTCCGGTCTGACCGACTCCGGTCTGACCAACCCCGGTCTGACCGACTCCGGTCTGACCAACCCCGGTCTGACCAACCCCGGTCTGACCGCCTGCAGGCCGTCCCGTACCCGAATGCGCCTGGTTGCCATGTGTGCCCGCCGCCTCCGGCGCCCACGGGCTGATCGGTCCCCCGGTGCCCTCGGGCAAGACGGCCCCGGTACCCGGATACGTTCCACTCCACGGCCCAGCGGCGGCCGGTGGGAAGGCCGGGTACTGGGCGGGGCCGTTGGGGTTGGCCGGGGCGGTTTCCGGATAGGCGGCCGGAGGCGCGGTGGAGGAGGCGGAGGGCGGGGGAGCGGGTGCGGCGGGGCCGGTGGAGTCGGTCCCCAGCAGGTCGGTGACCGGAAGGCCGAGTTCGGCCTGGACTTCCCGGAGGCGCTCGGCGAACGCGCGGGCCGTGCCGTACCGGCTCTGGGGGTTCTTGGACATGGCCTTGAGGACCACGGACACGACCACCCCGGGCACGTCGGCGCGGTTGATCGGCGGCGGCTCGGAGCTCAGCACGCGGAACATGAGCGGCGCGATCGACGGGTCGGTGGCGCTGTGGAAGGCGGGCTGGCCGGCCAGCAGGTGGTAGAGGGTGGAGCCGAGTGAGTAGATGTCGGTGGCGGCGGTGTGCGGCTGGCCGCTCAGGACCTCCGGGGCGGCGTGCAGCGGGGTGAAGGCGTGGGTGGCGGCGGAGATCTCGGCGGTGTCGATGACGCGGGCGACCCCGAAGTCGGCGATGGCGGGCTCGCCGTACCGGGAGATGAGGATGTTCTGGGGTTTGATGTCGCCGTGCAGCACCCCGGCCTCGTGGACGGCGGCCAAGGCGCCGGCCAGCTTGACGCCCGAGCGGAGGACCTCCTGCAGGGGGAGCGGGCCCTGGGTGCGGATGCGGTCGCGCAGGGAGCCGTTCTCGAAGTAGTCCATGGCGATGTACGGCTTGCCGGTGCGCGTGGTGCCGGTGTCGAAGACGGTGACCACGTTGGGGTGGCCGGTCAGGCGGCCGGTGAGCTGGAGTTCGCGCTGGAACCGGCGCATCGTCTTGTTGTCGACCCGGTCCACGGACAGCACCTTGAGCGCCACGACCCGGTCGAGGCGCTCCTGGTAGGCCCGGTAGACGATGGCGAATCCGCCCTGTCCGGCCTGATCGAGTATTCGATAGCCGGGGGCGTCCTCGACGTGCTGCACGATGCTTCCCCCTTGTCACGGGCGAGTTTAGTGGGGAATTTCGGCACTAGGCCGGGCATAGGTGCATTTGTGATGAGTCCGCCGCGAGGGTTAGAACGGGGACATCAAGTAGGCCCCGCCGACCGCCGAGGCGCCCGCGACCACCAGGAAGAAGAAGACGTAGAAGCCCCCGGGCAGCACCGTCAGCCTGGCCAGCTGGTCGGCGTCGGAGTTGGCCGCCTGCCTGCGGCGGCGCTTGCGCTGCAGCTCGATGATCGGGCGCACCCCGCCGAACAGCAGGAACCACACCGCCATGTAGGCCACGGCCTGCTGCACCTCGTCCGGCGCGTACATCGACAGCGCGAACAGCGCCCCGCCCGTGGCCAGCAGGATGAGCGCGCCATACAGGTTGCGGATCAGCAGCAGCATGCAGACCAGGAACAGCAGCACGGTCCAGATCAGCAGCGTGATCCGCCCCTGGTCGGTCAGCCACGCCCCGGCCAGCCCGAGCAGCGACGGCGCGAGGTAACCGGCCAGCGCGGTCAGGACCATGCCGGGGCCGGTCGGCCTCCCCCTGGTCAGGGTGACGCCGGAGGTGTCGGAGTGGAGGCGGATGCCTTCGAGCTTGCGCCGGGTGAGCAGCGCCATCAGCGCGTGCCCGCCCTCGTGCGCGATCGTGACCAGGCCGCGCGTGAGGTGCCAGGAGGTGGTGTAGCCCACGACGACGAGCGCGACGAGCGCCGACACCGCGACCACCCAGGGCTCGGGGGCGGGCTGGACCTTCACGAGCTGGGCCAGGAACTTCTCCATCGAGACAAGACCCTATCCGGGTAAAGTCCTCGGCGTGGTCACAGAACTTCATTCTGATGTGGAGGTGCCCGCCTGGCTGGCCGCCCGCGGGCTGCCCGGGCTGATCGACATCCACGTCCACTTCCTGCCCGACCGGATGCAACGCCGCGTCTGGCACCACTTCAACCACGGCGGCCCGCTGCTCGGCAACGGCTGGAAGGTCGAGTACCAGTGGCCCGTCGAGCAGCGCCTGGCTCGGCTGCGCGAGATGGGCGTCACCCGCTTCACCGCCCTGGCCTACGCCCACAAACCCGGCATGGCCGCCGACCTGAACACCTGGACGCTCGACTTCGCCCGCCGTACCCCGGAATGCGTCCCCTCCGCGACCTTCTACCCCGAGCCGGACGCCCCGTCCTATGTACGGCGGGCCATCGAGGCCGGCGCCCGGGTCTTCAAGATCCACCTGCAGGTGGGCGGGTTCGACCCGCGTCTGCCCGAGCTCGACCCGATCTGGGGCCTGCTGGCCGAGGCGGGGATCCCGGTGGTCACGCACGCCAGCTCCGTCCCCGTGCCCGGCGGCTGCGTCGGGCCGGAGCCCGTCGCCGGGCTGCTGCGCCGCCACCCGCGCCTGCGGCTGGTCGTCGCCCACCTGGGCATGCCCGAGTACGAGCCGTTCTTCGAGCTGGCCGAGCGCTACGAGCGGGTCGCGCTGGACACCACGATGGCCTTCACCGACTTCTCCGAGCTCGGCATGCCCTTCCCCGCCGCGCTCCGGCCCGCGCTGCGTGAACTCGGCCTGGCCGGGAAGGTCGTGCTGGGTAGCGATTTCCCGAATATTCCACACCCGTACGCCCACCAGCTGCAGGCCCTCGACCGGCTGGAACTCGGGGACGAATGGGTCCGGGCCGTGTGCTGGCGCAACGGATCGGACATGGTCTGATAGGGGGGTGAACGATCGGCACGTGGCGCTGGTCCGCGCCTTCTTCGAAGCGCTCGCCCGCAGGGACCTCGCGGTCATGGAGCGTTGCTACCATCCGGACGTGAGCTTCGGCGACCCCGTCTTCCAGGAGATCGAGGGACGCGACCGGGTGATGGCGATGTGGCGGCTCCGGCTCGGCGTCCGCGACGGTCTCCACGCGGACTTCGGTGACGTGGCCGCCGACGAGCACACCGGCACCGCCAGGTGGACGGCCCGCTACGCCTTCGGCAGGACCGGCCGCCGGGTCGTCGACGAGATCGACTCGTTGTTCCGCTTCGAGGACGACCTCATCGTCCGCCACCACGACGACTACGACTTCAGGCGCTGGTCGAAGATGGCCCTCGGCAAGCCCGCCGGCGTGCTGTTCGGCTGGACGCCGATGTTCCGCAAGACGATCAGGGACCGGGCCCACCAGGCGCTCGACGAGGCGTCCTGAAACGAGGCGTCCTGAGACGAGACGTCCTGAGAGGAAGTGAGCGCATGGCCCGCATCAGGGGCTTCTTGAACAGCAGCAGAACCCGCGAGCAGGCGCCGGAGACCTCCATGGACCCCCGAGCCGTGGAGGAGGAGGCCCCCTACCGCCCCACGGTCATCGACAACGCCATCTACCAGGACGGCGAGCGCGTCGACAACCCCGGCTCCCTCGCCGACGCCTTCGAGCGCCTCAAGGAGATGCCGGGCAGCATGGCCTGGATCGGCCTGTACCGCCCGAAGGAGTGGGAGCTGGTCAAACTCGGCGAGGAGTTCGAGCTGCACGAGCTCGCCCTCGAGGACGCCATCGTCGGCTCCCAGCGCCCCAAGGCCGACCGCTACGGCGACACGCTCTTCGTCGTGCTGCGCGCCGCCCGCTACCTCGACGACGTCGAGGAGGTCGCCTTCGGCGAACTGCACGTCTTCGTCGGCGCCAACTTCGTGATCACGGTACGGCACGCCGAGGCCCCCGACCTCCAGGCCGTGCGCAAACGCATGGAATCGGACCCCGATCTGCTCCGCCAGGGCCCTCAGGCGGTGCTGTACGCCATCCTCGACGCCGTGGTCGACGGCTACGCCCCCGTCGTGGCCGGGCTCCAGATGGACCTGGAGCAGATCGAGGCCCAGGTCTTCAGCGGCGACCCGGCCGTCTCCCGGCGCGTCTACGAGCTCAGCGGCGAGGTCATCGAGTTCCAGCGGGCCACCGCCCCGCTGCTGTCCATGCTGGACGGCTTCATCGCCGGCGCCGCCAAGTACGGCGTCAACGAGGAGCTCCAGAGTTACCTGCGCGACGTCGCCGACCACGCGATCACGGTCACGGAGCGGGTGTCGGCCTTCCGGCAGATGCTCCAGGACATCCTGGTCATCAACTCCACCCTCGTCACCCAGGCCCAGAACGAGGAGATGGCCAAGATGACCGAGGCCAGCATCCGGCAGGGCGAGGAGGTCAAGAAGATCTCCGCGTGGGCGGCCATTCTGTTCGCGCCCACGCTGGTCGGGACCATCTACGGCATGAACTTCGACTTCATGCCGGAGACGCACTGGTCGCTCGGCTACCCCTTCGCCGTCGTGCTCATGGCCGCGGTCTGCCTGATCCTCTACGTCGTCTTCAAACGGCGCGACTGGCTCTGAGCCTGCGCGAAGAGCCCGGTCAGCCGAGCAGCTTGCGGGCCGCCGCCTCGATCTCCTCTTCCGACAGCAGCACGTGGGCGGCCGCGTCGCCCAGCGGGATGAAGCTGTCGCTGGAGGTCGCCCGCGCCACGTCCCCGGTGAATCCGGCGTCGATCAGCTCCGCCAGGATGCCCTCCGAGACGCCCCCGGAGCGGCGGGTCTCGTCGGCGATCAGCACCTTCCCGGTCAGCTCGGCCGCGCGCAGGAGGTCCTCGACGGGCAGCGGCGCCAGCCAGCGCAGGTCGAGCACCCGGCAGCTGTAGCCCTCCTGGGTCAGGCGGACCGCCGCGCGCAGGCTCATCCGCAGCCCGTTGCCGTAGGTGACGATGGTGAGGTCGCGGCCGTCGCCGTACGAGCGAGCGCGCCCGATGGGGATGTGGGTCTCCGCCCAGCGGCTGGGCGGCGCGTAGGGGGCCAGCCAGCCGCCGTCGCCCTCGTCGAACAGGTCGCGGGTGTGGTATAGCGCGATCGGCTCCAGGAAGACGCAGAGGCTGCCCTGGGTCTGCGCCGCGGCCAGGCACGTGCGCAGCATCGCCGCGGCGTCGTCGGGGCGCGAGGGCGAGGCGATGACCAGGCCGGGGATGTCACGCAGCGCGGCGACGGCGTTGTCGTTGTGGAAGTGGCCGCCGAAGCCCTTCTGGTAGGCGTATCCGGCGACGCGCACCACCATCGGGTTGGTGTAGGCGCCACGGGAGAAGAAGGAGAGCGTGGCGCCCTCGCCGCGGATCTGGTCGAGGGCGTTGTGCAGGTAGGCGAGGTACTGGATCTCGGGCACCGGCAGCAGCCTGGACAGCCCCGAGCCGAGCGCGAGGCCGAGGATGGCCTGCTCGTCCAGCAGGGTGTCGAAGACGCGGGCGCCGCCGAAGCGCTTCTGCAGGCCGCGGGTGACGCCGTAGACGCCGCCCTTCCTGGCCACGTCCTCGCCGAAGACCATCATCTCGGGGTAGACGGTCAGCGCGTCGGCCAGCGTGCGGTTGATCGACTGCGCGAGCGTCATCGGCTTGTCGTGCTCGGGCAGCGCGCCGGCGAACGCCTTCTCGCGTACGGCGGGCTGGGCGGCCACCGGGCTGATCTTGGCGATGACGTCGGGCCGGCGCGGCGCGATCGGCTGCATGACCTCCTCGGCCGAGGTCAGGCGGGGGCTGCGCGTGGTCTCCAGGGCCATGCGCAGCACGTGCTCGCGCATGGCCTCGTACGACTTGAGCAGGTCGCCGGGCGTGGCCAGGCCCGCCTCGACGAGCATGGTGGCGGTGCGCAGCAGCGGATCGCGCTCGACGTCGGCGCGGATCTCGCGCTGGGTGCGGTAGGCGACCTCGACGTCGGAGCCGGCGTGGCCCATGAGCCGCACGGTGGACAGGTGCAGGATCGCGGGCGAGCGGTTGGCCCGCACGTGCGCGGCCGCGCGGGTGGCGGCGTCGTAGGCGGCGGCCAGGTCGCAGCCGTCGGCGGAGAAGTACTCGATGCCGGGGCGGCGCGCGGCCTGCTCGACCCAGCCCTTGGGGGTGCGCACGCTGATGCCGATGCCGTTGTCCTCGCAGACGAACAGGATCGGCATCGCCTGCCCCTGGTAGGTGGCGTAGGCGGCGGTGTTCAGCCCGGTCTGCGCGCTGGCGTGGTTGAGGGAGGCGTCGCCGAAGCTGCACACGGCGACCGCGTCCTCGGGCCAGGCGCCGGACACCCCGAGCGCGCGGGAACGTTCTATGGCGAAGGCCACGCCGACCGCCCTGGGCAGGTGGCTGGCGATGGTGGAGGTCTGCGGGATGATCGCCAGCTGCGGGTGGCCGAAAACCTTGTGCCGCCCGCCGGCGATGGGCTCCTCGGCCGCCGCGGTCAGGCCCATGAGCACGTCGCGGATGCCCTGCTCGGGCAGGCGGCCGGCCTGGGTGGAGCGGGTGAGGTAGAAGGCGCCGGAGCGGTAGTGCAGGAGGGCGGGGTCGCCGGGCCGCAGCGCGGCGGCCACCGCGGCGTTGCCCTCGTGCCCGGCCGAGCCGATGGTGTAGAACCCCTGATCCTGCTGGCGCAGCCAGCGGGCGGCGATGTCGAGCAGCCGGCTGTCGAGCTGACGGTGGAAGAGCTCGAGAGCGAGCCGGCCGGTCAGCGTGCTTCCCTCCCGGACCGGTGTCGACGGGTCCCGCGGGATGCCCGGCCTGAGGTCGGCTACGGCTTCGAGGAAGTGAGTCTCAACTGTGTCGCGCGCCACAAGCCCGATTATGCCCCCCAGCGGCCTCGTGAGGAGGTGACATGTTCTGGACCGGCGGCTTTGACAGAAATTCCTTACGAGTTGTCGGCTTTACGAACCTTTTGCGTGTCCTAAACGTCTACTACAGAGAAACGCGTGGCACCCTCAATGCCGCGTTGACCGCTTGCGGACTCCAGAAAGGACGGAAACCCGCATGTCGCAACGCATCCGTGCCGTAGCCGTCGCGCTCGCGATGGGTGCCGGGGCACTCGCCCTGGCCTCTCCGGCGTCGGCCGCGGCCGCACCGAGCATCTCCGACGTGGACGTGAGCCCATCGCCGGTCGTCGTCTTCGACAACTCGGTCACGGCGACGTTCAGCTTCACCACGAAGGGCGCCGGCAAGGCCGAGCTCCAGCTCCGGGCGCCCGGGGACGTCTCCGTCCCCACCCCGGTCGAGCTGAAGCCCGCTCCCCACGGCGAGTGGACCAAGTGGACCGGCACCAAGACCTTCGACGCCGGCAACGCCGGGCGCTGGAACATCCTCGCCATCGCCCACGGCGACGGCGAGAGCTCTTCGCGCGGCTCGTTCGAGGTGAAGAAGGCTCTCGACACCAAGATCGCCAACTTCGGGGCCACCCCCGACCTCGTGCCGAAGGGCGGGACGATCCGCGTGTCCGGCCGCCTCCTCGCCGAGGGCAAGGGGTACGGCGGGCAGCAGGTCACCATCACCTTCCGTGAGAGGGGCACCGACGCCTACCGCCACATCGTCAAGATCGGCACCGGCGGCTCCGGCTGGTTCTCCACCCACGTCAAGGCCGAGGCCACCGGCTGGTGGCGGGCCGAGTTCGACAAGACCTCCACCGCCAGGGGCTCGGTCAGCGACTCCGACCGCGTGGACGTCAAGGCAGGCGACCGGCCCAGCCGGATCGTCGGCTTCGACGCCTCGCCCGAGCCCGTGGACAAGGGCGACCGGCTGCAGTTCACCGGCACCCTGCAGGGCCGCGGCTGGGACGGGCTGTCCGGCGAGCGGGTCACGATCCAGTTCAAGGCCCACAACTCCAGCCGCTGGGAGAACGTGACCAGCGACGTCACCGGACGCGACGGCCGCTTCTGGGCCGGCGCCCGCGCCTACGCCTCCGGTTGGTGGCGGGCCGTCTACGCCGGCGCCCCCGGCATCGACGGCTCCGTCAGCAACACCGACTGGGTGCGGGTGGAGTCCCCGACTCCGCCGCCTCCGCCGTCCAAGGCCGACACCCGGCTGATCAAGTTCAACGCCTACCCCGAGCCGGTCAAGCGCGGCAAGCACCTGAAGTTCAAGGGCGTGCTGCAGGTTGAGGACGGCGGCGCCTGGGAGGGCTACGGCGCCAAGGTCCGGCTGTACTTCAAGCCCGCCGGCTCCAGCAAGTACCGCTACGTCAAGACCACCTGGTCGACCGACAGCGGCAAGATCTACACCAAGGTGAAGGCATCGAAGTCGGGCCGCTGGCGCTTCGTCTTCAACGGTGACTCCGACACCTACGGCGACACCAGCAGCAGCGACTACGTCCGCGTGAAGCGCTGACGCTCCGCTGCTTGCCGGGATTCATCTGGGCGCGGGTCTCTTCGGGGGCCCGCGCCCTTCCCGTCTCAGAAGAGGCCGTTCCGCGGCCGGCTCAGAGGAGGCCGCGTTCCATGGCCGTCTCAGAGGAGGCCGCGCTCCATCGCCGCGACCACGGCCGCGGCCCTGGTCTCCACACCCAGCTTGGCGAAGACGTTCTTGAGGTGCGTCTTCACCGTGGTCTCGCTGATCAGCAGCGTCCTGGCCACCTCCTTGTTGCCCGCGCCCCGGGCGATCAGCCGCAGCACCTCCAGCTCACGGGGGCTCGGGTCGCTGCGCGGGCCGCGCTGGGCCATCAGCTGACCGGCCACCGCCGGGGACAGCACCCTGCCGCCGGCGGCAGCCGTACGCACCGCCTGGTGCAGGTCCTCGCGCGGCGTGTCCTTCAGCAGGTAGCCGGCCACCCCCTCGGCCAGCGCACGGCTGACGTCGCCGTCGGTGTCGTAGGTGGTCAGCACGATCACCTTGAGCGCGGGGTGGGCGGCGTGCAGGCGGCGGATCGCGCCCACGCCGTCCAGATGCGGCATGCGCAGGTCCATGAGGACCACGTCCGGCTCGGCGGCGCGGGCCAGCGCCAGCGCCTCGCGGCCGTCGGCCGCCGCCGCGACCACCGTGATGTCGGGCAGGCCGTCGAACATGCCGCGCAGGCCGTCCCTGACCACCGGGTGGTCGTCCACGATCATCAGGCGCACGGGATGCTCACGCACAGCGCCGTCCCCTCTCCCGGTGCCGACTCGACCGTGACCGAGCCGCCGACCGCCGCCGCGCGCTCGCGCATCGCGGTCAGCCCGTAGCCGCCGGTCTGTTCCGTGGTGAATCCGCGGCCGTCGTCCAGGACGTCCAGGGTGACCTCGGCGTCCATGTACGACAGGGTGATGGCCACCCGTCGCGCCCGCGCGTGCTTGGCCGCGTTGGCCAGCCCCTCCTGCGCCGCCCGCAGCAACGTCGCCTCGACCTCGGGATCCAGCGGGCGCGCCCGCCCGTCCACCGCCATGGTGGCCGGCACGCCGCTGGCCGCCGACCAGCGTGCCGCGACGTCGGTCAGCGCCATGTCGAGCCGGGCGCGGCGCAGCGGCCCGGGCCGCAGCGCCTCCACCGAGCGCCGGGCCTCGCCGAGGTTCTCGCGGGCCAGCTGCTTGGCCACCCGGATCCGCCGGCGTACGGCGGGCGGATCGTCGATCGCCTGCTCGGCCGCCTCGAGCTGGGCGATGATCCCGCTGAAGCCCTGGGCCAGCGTGTCGTGGATCTCCCTGGCCAGCCGCGCCCGCTCCTCCAGAACCCCGATCTCACCCTCCTTGATCAGGCGGTTGGCGAACATGCCCATGATCATGATCAGTCCGGCGTTGGCCACGAGCGTGCCCAGGACCCGGGGATCCGAGGCCACCGCCGCCAGCCTGCCGCCGGCGCCGAACGAGGTCAGCACCAGGGCCACCGCCCCCGCGTAACCCCACTTCCTGGGCAGCATCACCCAGGGCAGCGGGCACATGCCGAACTGGGCGACCTCGAAGATGGGCTCCCGCCGTACCAGAAGGAACAGCAGGCCCAGCAGGACCAGGAAGTGCCAGATCATCGGGTGCAGGCGCGGCCGCTCGACGTCGCCGCGCACCACGAACAGCCAGTAGTAGGCGCCCATGACGGCGGCCAGCCCGAGCGTCAGCGGGCGGCCGCCGCCGACGCCCATCAGCGCGGCGAGCGCGGACGGCGTCGCCAGGCAGACGTAGAACAGCAGGTGGAAGGCGTGGGGCCAGCGGATCATTCCCAGCGGAAGGTCAGGGCGGCGATTGCCGTGCATATCACGATTATTCCGGTGAGCAGCAGGAGCGGCAGCGCCGCGGGTGTCCCGAACCACCCCTCGCGCATCGCCGTCACCGCCTGGGTGAGCGGCAGGTAGTCGCCCACCCTCCGCAACGCCTCCGGCAGCCCCTCGCGCGGGATCGCCGCCCCGGCCAGGAAGATCATCGGAAACATCACGGTCAGCCCCATCAGATCCGCCGTCCGCGCCCGGGGCGCCAGCGCCGCGATCACGAACCCGATCGCGCACGTCATCAGCGTGCTCAGCAGGAACGCCAGCACCAGCGGCAGCGGATGGGCGGGCGGATCCACCCCGAACACCGCCATGCCCGCCCCGACCACCAGCAGCGAACCGACCAGCCCCATGACCAGCTGCGCCACCACCTGGGCGCCCAGCAGCGCCAGCGGCGAGATCGGGGTCACGGCCAGCCGGCGCAGCACCTTGCGCTCGCGATAGGTCGCCACGATCCCCGGCAGCGCCGCGATCCCGCCGATGGCCAGGATCATCGCCATGTAGCTCGGCAGGAAGATCTCCAGCCGCTTGTTGCCGCTGTTGAGGACCAGCAGCATCAGCGGGAACGCGACCATGAAGAACAGGCTGCCCGGATCGCGGGCCAGCATCCTCAGCTCGTTCAGCGACAGGTGGGCGAACGCTCTCACAGGACACCCTCCAGCGACTGCGCGCCCGCGCGCTCCATCAGCTCCCGTGGCGGGCCGATCGCCGCCACCTTCCCCGCCCGCAGTACGGCGACGCGGTCGCACAGCTCCTCCGCCTCGTCCATGAAGTGGCTGACCAGGACGATCGTGGTGCCCGCCAGCTTCATCCCCCGCACCAGGTCCCACGTCTCGCGCCGGGCGACCGGGTCCAGGGCGGTGGTCAGCTCGTCCAGCACCACCAGCTCCGGGTTGCCCACGAGAGCCAGCGCCAGGAGCAGCCGCTGCCGCTGGCCGCCGGAAAGGTCGCCGAACGCCTGGTTGCGCAGCTTGCCCAGGTCCCAGGTCGCCTCCAGTGCCTTGACGTCGGCCGGGTCCGGGTAGAAGGAGGCGAACAGCTTGAGCGCCTCGCCGGCCTTGATCCGGTCCGGGAGGGCGCCGTCCTGCAGCTGAACGCCCACCCGGCGGGCCAGCTCTCTCCGGTTCGCCGGGTCGATGCCCAGGACGGTGACGGTGCCCCGGTCGGGCTTGCGCAGGCCGATCAGGCATTCGACCGTCGTGGTCTTGCCCGCGCCGTTGCGGCCGATGAGGCCGAAGGTCTCACCCGGTGCCACCTCGAACGACACGCCGTCCACGGCTGGGGCGCCGCCGTAGGTTTTGCGCAGGTCGCGCACGATTATCGCGGTCATGATGCCGATGGTGGCGGGCGGCGGACCTCGCGGGCATCCTCCGGTCCGGCGCGGTGCCATCCCCCGAACGGAGGACCCCGCCGGTCTAGTCCGTCCGCCGGAACTGCAGGATCCCCACCCCCAGAAGGACGGCGCCCAGACCCGCCACGACCCCGAGTTCCAGCACCACCGGCACCTGCCACCCGAACCACTGCACCCCGGGGTTCAGCACGGCGTTGACCTGGTCCGGCACGTTCAGGTGCGAGAACACGGCCTGCCGCATCGGGTCCACCGCATAGGTCATCGGGTTGATCACGGTGAGGATGTGCAGCCACGACGGCAGGTTCGCCAGCGGGAACATCGCTCCCGACAGGAACATCATCGGCATGATCGCCATCTGCATCAGCCCGAAGAACGTCTGCATGTTCTTCATCCGCGCCGCCAGCATCACCCCGAACGCGGTGATCGTGAAGGCGGCCAGGAACATCTCGGCCAGCAGCGTGAGCATGAGGCTCGGCGAGTAGGGCACGCCGACCAGCCCGGCCATCGCCAGGATCACCACGCCCTGCCCGGTGGCGACGAGCGCGCCGCCGAGGCTCTTGCCCAGCACGATCGCCCCGCGCGAGACCGGCGCGACGAGCATCTCGCGCAGGAACCCGAACTCGCGGTCCCAGACGATCGAACCGGCCGAGAACATGCCGGTCATGATGACCGTCATCGAGATCATCCCGGGATACATGAACGTCCGGTAGTCGACGCCCGGGATGCTGCCCTGCACCAGCGAGCCGAGACCGGTGCCCATGACGAACAACCACAACACAGGCTGGAAGAACATGGACAGCATCCGGGTCCGGTCGTTGACGAACCGCAGCATCTCCCGGTGCAGCACCACCTTGATGGCCCGCAGGTCGTGCCCGGCGCTGCGGGCGGGCACCACGACCGCGATCGTCTCACTCGTCATCGCCGCACCATCGCTCTCATCCAGTCGTTCTTGCCGCCGCCGGCCTCGGCGTCCCTGATGGTGGAGCCGGTGTAGGACATGAAGACGTCGTCGAGCGAGGGCCGTGACACGCTCACCGACCTGATGGGCAGGCCCAGTTCGGAGAAGAGCCGGGGCACGAACTCCTCACCCGAGGCGACCGCGAACGTCACCGCCCCCTCGTGCACCGCCGCCTCCAGGCCGAAGCGCTCGCGCAGCGCGGTGATGGCGGCCTCGTCGTCGCCGGTGTGGATCTGGACGCGGTCCTCGCCGATGCTGGCCTTGAGCGCCTCGGGCGAGTCGACGACGACGATCTCGCCGTGGTCGATGATGGCGATCCGGTCGCAGTACTCGGCCTCGTCCATGTAGTGGGTGGTCATGAAGATCGTGATGTCCTCGGTCAGGCGCAGCCGGTTGATGTAGCCCCAGATGGCCGCCCTGGTCTGCGGGTCGAGGCCGACGGTCGGCTCGTCCAGGAACAGCACCCTGGGGGAGTGGAGCAGCCCGCGGGCGATCTCCAGCCGCCGCTTCATGCCGCCGGAGAACGTCATGACCTTGGCGTCCTTGCGGTCCCAGAGCGCGACCATCTCCATGACCTGCTGGATCCGGTCGCCGACGATGTGGCGCGGCACGCCGTACAGCTCCGCGTGGAAGCGGAGGTTCTGCTCGGCGGTCAGGTAGGAGTCGAGGGTGGGGTCCTGGAAGACCAGCCCGATGTTGCGCCGCACCTCGTCCCGGGCGCCGACCACGTCGTGCCCCGCGACGGTGGCGCTTCCGCCGGAGGGGTTGGCTAGCGTGCAGAGCATGCTGATGGTCGTGGTCTTCCCGGCGCCGTTGGGCCCGAGGAACCCGAAAACCTCTCCTGGGGCGACCTCGAAACTCACCCCCTTGACCGCGTCGACCTTCCCATAGGTCTTTTTCAGATCGTGTACGGCTACCGCCGGAATCAACGTCATCTAGTCCTCCGCCAGGATCTGGAACATCGACTTGCGCGTCCGCCGGAGCAGTCGCTTGGCCTCGGCGACCTGCTGATCGTTGGCCGTGTGGACGAGGTGGTGGAACGCCTCCCCGACCTGCCCCCACAGCAGCCGCAGCTCGTGCCGGTCCTCGGGCACCGTCCGCGCCACCTCGTCCCAGGGCGCGCTCCGCGTGGCCGCCCGTTCGGCCCCCTTGCGGCCCTCGTCGGTCAGCCGGAAGGTACGGCTGCCGCCGGAATCGTCGCCGCTCACCAGCCGCTCGTCCTCGAGCTGCTGCAGCGCCGGGTACACGGACCCGGGACTCGGCCGCCAGACGCCGCGGCTGCGCTCGGCGATGTCCTGGATCATCTGGTAGCCGTTGCGCGGTCCCTCGAGGAGAAGGGCCAGCAGGGCGGCTCTGACGTCGCCCCGCCGTACGCGCGGGGCGGTCACGGGGATGGGCGGGCCTATCGGGTGAAACGGGGTGCCCGGGGGCGGCGCGTCCAGCGCCCAGGCCGTCAGATCGTCGGCCCATTCGTCGGATTCGGTCATGTTCGTCACCTTCCAACTATCTAGATGCCTCAAAGATATATCTAGATAGTTGGGCCATCAATCGGATTTTCCGCTTCGCCTTCGAGGCGGGCGCCGCCGTGCGCACCGCCAGCCACGCCGTCGAGCGCATGCGCTCCCGCGGCTCTCAAGGACGAGGCGTCAGCTCCGGCGCGCTCGACCTGCTGCTCCGCCTCCACGACAGCGAACGCGGCATCAGCATCGGCGACCTGGCCCGCGCCGCCGGGGTCAGCTCCCGCAACGTCACCGGGCTGGTCGACACGCTGGAGCACGACGGACTCGCCCGCCGCGTCCCCGATGCGAAGGATCGGCGTTCGGTTCTGGCCGAGATCACCCCTGCCGGGCGGGCGTGGATCGCGGCGTTCCGCAGACCGTCGCAGCTCGCGATGCGGGCGATGTTCCACGGGTTCACGCCCGGAGAACTGGCCGTCCTGCGTGACCTGTGCCTGCGGCTGACCGTCAACCAGCTCCGCCTCGCCGGCCATGCGCGCCAGATCGGGCGGCGGTCATGACCATGACGGCCGGGAACGGACCCGTCGCACGGTGCGCGGCTACCACGAGGCCCGATTCCGCGGCGAGGTGTCCGCGGCGGCCGAGCATCTGGGGGAGCCGTTCCGCTTCCAGAGCCCGTTCATCACCTCCGGCGATCGGGCGGGCCATCTGGCGGCCCTTCCGGGATTCGTGTCGATCGTGACCGGGGTCGAGCTGATCAGCGAGTTGTACGGCGAAGCCGAGGCGACGCTCGTCTACGACGTGCACACCGCGACGCCGGTGGGCACGCAGCGCACGGCCGAGCACTTCCGGCTGGAGGGCGGCAAGATCGTGTCGATCATGCTGGTGTTCGACGCCTCACCCTGGCAGCCGATGAAGGCTCAGATCCTTGGTTAGGGGATGTTAACCAAGGCCGTATGGGACAGGGCGTAGAGGAGGTCGGCGGCGTCCGGGGAGGGGAGTTCGCCGGCGCTGTGCGGGGTGGAGTTGAGCAGGCCGAACACCGCGTGCGTGGCGGCGCGCAGGCGGGCGGCCGGGACGCCGGGGCGCAGTTCCGTGAGGACCGTGACCCACTCCTCCACGTACAGGCGCTGCAGGCGGCGGATCTGGCGGCGTTGCGGGTCGGGGACGTTGCCCAGCTCCCGGTCATGGACCGTGATCAGGTACGGCTCGCGCACGGCGAAGGCGATGTGGCCGCGCAGCAGGGCCGAGAGCGCCTCCTGCGGGGTGGCGGCGGAGGTGACCAGGCCGGCGGCGGCGTCGTGCAGGCGGGAGCTGATGTCCAGCAGCATCTCGGCCAGCAGGGCGTCCTTGCCGCTGAAGTGCTTGTAGAGGGCGGGCCCCGACACTCCTACGGCGGCGCCCAGGTCCTCGATCGAGACCCCGTGGAAGCCGCGTTCGGCGAAGAGCCGGGCGGCGGCTTCGAGAATCTCGGCGCGTCTGGCTCCGCGGCTGCGGGTAGGAGTGCTCATGTCTCATATTCTAGACAGTTACGTTAATGATGACTAACCTTTCCAGCATGACTGACTGGCCGGTGATCAAAACGGTCGCCGATTCCGGGGCCGAGGTCTTCAAGACCAACGCCGAGCTCAACGAACGGCTCGCCGCCGAGCTGCGGGAACGGCTCGCCCACGCGGCGCTCGGCGGGCCCGAGCGCTCGCGGCAGCGGCACGTCGAGCGGGGCAAGCTGCTCCCGCGCGACCGGGTCGACGGGCTGCTCGATCCGGGGTCCCGGTTCCTCGAGCTGTCACCCCTGGCGGCCAACGGGCTCTACGACGACCAGGCTCCGGCGGCGGGCATCATCACCGGCGTCGGCCGCGTGTCCGGGCGCGAGTGCGTGATCGTGGCCAACGACGCGACGGTCAAGGGCGGCACCTACTACCCCCTCACCGTGAAGAAGCATCTCCGGGCGCAGGAAGTCGCGCTGCACAACCGGCTTCCGTGCATCTACCTGGTCGACTCGGGCGGCGCCTTCCTGCCCAAGCAGGACGAGGTCTTCCCGGATCGGGAGCACTTCGGGCGGATCTTCTACAACCAGGCGACGATGTCCGCGCAGGGCATCCCGCAGATCGCCGCGGTGCTCGGCTCCTGTACGGCGGGCGGCGCCTACGTCCCGGCCATGAGCGACGAGGCGGTCATCGTCCGCAACCAGGGAACGATCTTCCTGGGCGGCCCGCCGCTGGTGAAGGCGGCGACCGGGGAGGAGGTCAGCGCCGAGGAACTGGGCGGCGGTGACCTGCACTCCCGCATCAGCGGCGTCACCGACCATCTCGCCGAGGACGACGCCCACGCGCTGGCCATCGTCAGGAACATCGTCTCCACCCTGGCCCCGAAGGCGCCGCGGCCGTGGGCGGCGAAGGACCCGCAGGCGCCCCTGCTCGACCCGCGCGACCTCTACGGCATCGTCCCGGCCGACACGCGGCAGCCGTACGACGTGCGCGAGGTCATCGGGCGCATCGTGGACGGCTCGCGCTTCCAGGAGTTCAAGGCCGAGTACGGGCACACGCTGGTCACCGGGTTCGCCCACATCCACGGGCACCCGGTCGGGATCATCGCCAACAACGGCATCCTGTTCGCCGAGTCGGCGCTCAAGGGCGCCCACTTCATCGAGTTGTGCGACCGGCGCCAGGTGCCGCTGGTGTTCCTGCAGAACATCAGCGGGTTCATGGTCGGCAAGGCGTACGAGGCGGGCGGCATCGCCAAGCACGGGGCGAAGATGGTCACCGCGGTGTCCTGCGCCAGGGTGCCGAAGCTGACGGTGATCATCGGCGGCTCGTTCGGCGCGGGCAACTACGCGATGGCGGGACGGGCCTATTCCCCGCGTTTCCTGTGGATGTGGCCGAACGCCCGCATCTCGGTCATGGGCGGCGAGCAGGCGGCGAACGTGCTCACGACCGTGGGCAACGCCGATCCCGCCGCGATCCGGGCTCAGTACGAGAGCCAGGGCAATCCCTACTACTCCACCGCCAGGCTCTGGGACGACGGCGTGATCGACCCGGTCGACACCCGCACGGTGCTGGGGCTGGCGCTGTCGGCGGCGGCCAACGCGCCGCTGGAACCCATCGGCTACGGCGTCTTCAGGATGTGACGATGTTCTCCACCGTTCTGATCGCCAACCGTGGCGAGATCGCCGTCCGGATCATCCGGACCCTGCGCGCGCTGGGCGTCGCGAGCGTCGCCGTCCACACCGAGGCGGACGCGGGCGCCCTGCACGTCCGCGAAGCCGACCAAGCCCTTCAGGTCCCGAAATATCTGGACATGCAGGCCATCGTCGCCGCCGCCCACGCCACCCACGCCCAGGCCATCCACCCCGGCTACGGCTTCCTGGCGGAGAACGCCCAGTTCGCCAGGTTGTGCGCGCAGGAGGGCCTGGTCTTCATCGGCCCGCCCGCCGAGGCCATCGAGGCCATGGGCGACAAGATCCGCGCCAAGGCCACGGTCGCCGCGGCCGGCGTCCCCGTCGTGCCCGGCGGCGCCGAGCCCGCCGACGACCTGGCCGCCTGGAACGTCTTCCCCGCGCTGATCAAGCCGTCGGCGGGCGGCGGCGGCAAGGGCATGGTCCTGGTCCGCTCGGCCGCGGAGCTGCCGGAGGCGCTGGAGTCGGCCCGCCGTACCGCCACGAACGCCTTCGGCGACGGCACGCTGCTCATCGAGCGCTTCATCGAGAACCCCCGCCACATCGAGATCCAGGTCCTGGCCGACACCCGCGGCAACGTCGTGCACCTGGGCGAGCGCGAGTGCAGCCTCCAGCGCAGGCACCAGAAGATCATCGAGGAGGCCCCCTCGCCCTTCGTCTCGCCCGGGATGCGCGCCGGCATGGGCGCCGCGGCCGTCGAGGCGGCCCGCTCGGTCGGCTACACCGGCGCGGGAACGGTCGAGTTCATCGTCGACGGCACCACCGGCGACTACCACTTCATGGAGATGAACACCCGGCTGCAGGTGGAGCACCCGGTCACCGAGCTGGTCGCCGGCGTCGACTTGGTCGCGCTGCAGCTGCGGGTGGCCGCGGGCCAGGCGCTCCCGTTCACCCAGGACGAGGTACGGCTGAGCGGCCACGCCGTCGAGGCCCGCGTGTACGCCGAGGACCCTGCCCGCGGCTTCCTGCCGACCGGCGGCCGGGTGCTGGCGCTGGCGGAGCCCCTCGGCGTGCGCGTCGACTCCTCCCTGACCGCCGGGACCGTGGTCGGCAGCGACTTCGACCCGATGCTCTCCAAGGTCGTGGCCCGCGCCGCGACCCGCGAGGAGGCGCTGCGGGCCCTCGACCGGGCGCTCGGGCGCACCTCGGTACTGGGGGTGACGACCAACATCCCGTTCCTGCGGGCGCTGGTGACGCGGCCGGAGGTGCTGGCAGGGGCGCTGGACACCGGGCTGGTGGAGCGGGTCCTGCCCGAGCTGGAGCTGACGGCCGGGGTGCCGGACGACGTGCTGGCCGCCGCGGCCCTGGTCTTCCACACCGTCCCGGCCGGGCGCGACCCCTGGGACGTGGCCGACGGCTGGCGCATGGGCGAGCGGGCCTGGACCACGTGGCGGCTGGAGTCACGGGACGGCGTGCACGAGGTGGCGGTCCGCGGCCTGCCCGAAATTTCGGCAGAAATCCGCTTGGCTGAGCCCGGTGGGGACGGCCGGGCCGTACCGGCGAACGTGGCGGTGCGCGGCGAGAGGCTGCGGCTGACGCTCGGCGGCGCCACCCGCTCCTACACCCTGGCCCGCGACGGCGACACCCTCTGGCTGGGACGGGACGGCGGCGCGTGGGCGCTCACCCGGCACCTGATCGGTGACCCGGGCGACCGTCCGGGCGCGGCGGGCGGCGGCGACGGCGTGGTGCGCAGCCCGATGCCGGGCACGGTGCTGCTGGTCAAGGCGGCCGTCGGCGACCGGGTCGAGAAGGACCAGCCGCTGGTCGTGGTCGAGGCGATGAAGATGGAGCACACGGTCACCGCCCCCGTCGAGGGCGTGGTGCGCGAACTGCCGGTGAGAGCGGGCCAGTCCGTGGACATGGACGCGGTCCTGGCCGTGGTGGAGGCGTGATGCACAGCCTGGACGGACTGCCGGAGCGGGTCACGGTCTACGAGGTCGGCCCGCGCGACGGCCTGCAGAACGAGAAGGCGATCGTCCCGGTCGAGGTGAAGGCCGAGTTCATCGACCGCCTGGCCGCCGCCGGGCACACGGTGATCGAGACGACCAGCTTCGTGCACCCGGCATGGGTGCCGCAGCTCGCCGACTCCGGTGAGCTGCTGGAGCGCCTCGTGCGCGAGCCGGGCGTCCGCTACCCGGTGCTGGTCCCGAACGAGCGCGGCCTGCAGCGGGCCCTGGACAGCGGGGTCGAGGAGATCGCCGTCTTCGCCAGCGCCACCGAGACCTTCGCCCAGCGCAACCTCAACCGGGGCCTGGAGTCGCAGTTCGAGATGTTCGAGCCGGTGATCGCCCGGGCGCTGGAGCACGGCCTGAGGGTGCGCGCCTACGTCTCCATGGTCTTCGGCGACCCGTGGGAGGGCCCGACCCCGATCGAGCAGGTGGTCCGCGTGGGCCGGCGGCTGCTCGGCCTCGGCTGCTTCGAGCTGTCGCTGGGCGACACCATCGGCGTCGGCACCCCCGGCCACGCCACCGCGCTCATCGAGGCGTTCGGCTCTCCGGAACGCCTGGCCGTCCACTTCCACGACACCTACGGCCAGGCGCTGGCCAACACCATGGCCGCCCTCAAGGCCGGGGTCACCGTCGTGGACGCCTCGACCGGCGGCATCGGCGGCTGCCCCTTCGCCGGATCGGCCACCGGCAACCTCGCCACCGAGGACCTGGTCTGGATGCTGAACGGCCTCGGCATCGAGACCGGCCTCAACCTGGACGAGCTGGTCGCCACCAGCGTCTGGCTCGCCGAGCGGCTGGGCCGCCCCAGCCCGTCCCGCGTCGTCCAAGCCCTCTCCCAGAAGGACTAAGCATGCTCAACGACGAGTACTCAGAGCTGCGCAAGACCGTCGAGGCGTTCGCCCGCGAGGTGGTCGCGCCGGTGATCGGCGACTACTACGAGCGCGAGGAGTTCCCCTACGACATCGTCCGGCAGATGGGGGCGATGGGCCTGTTCGGGCTGCCGCTGCCGGAGGAGCACGGCGGCATGGGCGGCGACTACTTCGCGCTCTGCCTCGCCCTGGAGGAGCTGGCGCGCGTGGACTCCAGCGTCGCGATCACGCTGGAGGCCGCGGTCTCGCTGGGCGCCATGCCGATCCATCGTTTCGGTACGGCGGAGCAGAAGGCGACGTGGCTGCCCAGGCTGGCCAGTGGCGAGGTGCTGGGCGCGTTCGGCCTGACCGAACCCGGCGGCGGCTCGGACGTGCCCGGTGGCATGCGCACCACGGCCGTCCTGGACGGGAACGAATGGGTGATCAACGGCACCAAGGCGTTCATCACGAACTCGGGCACCGACATCACCGGCGTGGTCGGCGTGGCGGCGATCACGGGGGAGCGTGACGGCAAGAAGGAGATCTCGACGATCCTGGTGCCGTCCGGCACGCCCGGCTTCACCGTCTCCAAGAAGTACTCGAAGGTCGGCTGGAACGCCTCCGACACCCGCGAGCTGTCCTTCTCCGACTGCCGCGTGCCCGCCGGCAACCTGCTGGGCGAGCGCGGCCGGGGGTACGCCCAGTTCCTGCAGACCCTGGACGAGGGCCGCATCGCCATCGCCGCGCTGAGCGTCGGCCTGGCCCAGGGCTGCGTGGACGAGTCCCTGCGCTACGTCCGCGAACGGCAGGCGTTCGGGCACCCGATCGGCCACTACCAGGCCATCCAGTTCAAGATCGCCGACATGGAGGCCAGGACCCACACCGCCCGCCTGGCCTACTATCACGCGGCGGAGAAGATGCTGGCCGGCCGGCCGTTCAAGAAGGAGGCGGCCATCGCCAAGCTCGTCTCCTCGAACGCGGCCATGGACAACTCGCGCGAGGCCACGCAGATCTTCGGCGGCTACGGGTTCATGAACGAGTTCCCGGTCGGCCGCTTCTACCGGGACGCCAAGATCCTGGAGATCGGCGAGGGCACCAGCGAGGTCCAGCGCATGCTCATCGCCCGGCAGCTCGGCCTTTCGGATCTCTGACGGTGGTGTAGAGCACTCTGCGTTCGCTATTGTCGTCGGCTTGACCACAACTCGTGACGGCCCGGTCGCAGGGCCATATGTCGGCATCGGTGAAGTAGGGTGCGCAGGGTGACATCTGACGATCTTGTCATCAGGAGAGCCGAGAAGGGCGACGCGGACGAGATCTTCGCCCTGGCCCGCGAGTTCGGGATGACCTTCCGGCCCGAGCGCGCGGCGTTCGACGTGGCCCTGCCCCACCTGCTGCGCAACGAGGACGCGCTGCTGCTGTCCGCGGTGGTCGGCGGGCACGTGCACGGATACCTGCTGGGCTTCGTGCACATGACGCTCTTCGCGAACGGGCCGGTCGCCTGGGTGGAGGAGGCCATGGTGCAGACCGGGTCGCGACGTCAGGGCATGGGGCGCGCGCTGCTGGAGGAGTTCGAGCGGTGGGCGCGCAGGCGGAAGGCCGGGTACGTGGCGATGGCCACCCGCCGGGCGCCCGAGTTCTACTCCGCGCTCGGGTACGAGGAGTCCGCGACCTTCTTTAGGAAGGTCCTCCGATGACCGTTCTGTCCTAGTCAGATGGCATCCTATGGGGCGTGAGCATCCATACGGTGAGCCCCCGGTTCGTCGGGCGCGCGACTGAACTCGGCGCGCTCGGTCGTGCGCTGGCGCGTGCCAGGGCCGGATCGGCTTCGACCGTGCTGGTCGGCGGCGAGGCGGGCGTCGGCAAGACCCGCCTGATCAAGGAGTTCGCCGAGCGCATCGGCGACGTGCGCGAGCTCGTCGGCCACTGCCTCGAGCTCGGCACGGACGGCCTGCCGTTCGCGCCCTTCACCGCGGTCCTGCGCCGGCTGGTGCGCGACCTCGGGCAGGACGGCGTGGCCGCGCTGGTCCCCGGCGGCAGCACCCGCGGGCTGGCCAGGCTCCTGCCCGACTTCGGCGAGCCGGAGGGCGACGGCGCCGAGGCCAGGGCCCGGCTGTTCGAGCAGGTGCTCGGCCTGCTGGAAAACCTCGCCGAGCAGCAGCCGGTGCTCATGGTGATCGAGGACGCCCACTGGGCCGACCGCTCCACCCGCGACCTGCTCTCCTTCCTGGTCCGATACCAGCGCACCGACGTGCCGCTGCTCATCGTCGTGACCTACCGCACCGACGAACTGCACCGCACCCACCCGCTGCGCCCGCTGCTGGCCGAGCTGGGCCGCGTCGACTGGGTGACCCGGCTGGAGCTGGGCCGCCTGACCCGCAGGGAGGTCGTCGCCCAGGCCGCCAGCATCCTGGAGCACGAGCCGTCGCCGGTCATCATCGACGAGATCTACGCGCGCAGCGAGGGCAACCCGCTGTTCGTCGAGGCGCTGCTCAGCGAGGGCGGCGGTGACGAACTGCCCGAGTCGCTGCGCGACCTGCTGCTGGCCAGCGTCGAACGGCTGCCCGAGGAGACCCAGGACCTCATGCGCGTGGCCAGCGCGGGCGGCCAGCGCATAGAACACGAACTCCTGCTCGCGGTCACCGGCCTCGACGACGGCGCGCTCTCCCGCTCCCTGCGCCCGGCGGTCGCCGGGAACGTGCTGGTCGTCGACGGCGAGGGCTACGCCTTCCGGCACGCGCTGATCCGCGAGGCGCTCCACGACGACCTGCTGCCCGGCGAGCACGCCCGCCTGCACACCCGCTTCGCCGAGGCGCTCGAACGCGACCTGGCCATCCTGCCCGCGCCGCGCGGCGCCATCGAGCTGGCCCACCACTGGCACGCCGCCCACGACGCCACCTGGGCGCTGGTCAGCGCCTGGCGGGCGGCCGCGGCCGCGCGCAAGTCCACCGCCTACGACGAGCAACTGCGCATGCTCTCCCGCGTGCTCGAACTGTGGGACAACGTGCCGGACGCCGCCGAGCGCATCGAGGCCGACCGGATCGGCGTGCTGCACTCGGCCGCCGCCGTGGCGTTCAACGCCGGCGAGTACGACCGGGGCATCTCGCTGACCACCGCCGCCCTGGAGGAGATCGACCGGGTGGCCGACCCCGTGCGTACCGCCCGGCTCCTGCGGCTGCGCGGCCTGCTCCGCTACGACATGAGCCGCAAGGGGCACCTGGAGGACCTGCAGGAGGCCGCCACCCTCGTCCCGGCCGACCCGCCGACCAATCTGCGCGCCCAGATCGCCGAAACGCTGGCCCGCATGTGCAACACGCGCGACAGGTGGCCGGACAAGATCCGCAACGCCGAAGAGGCCGTCGCGATCGCCCGCGCCGTCGGCGACCGCGCCACGGAGGCGAACGCCCTGACCACGCTGGCCTGGGGCCGCTTCAACTTCGGCGACGTGGAGGGCGGCCTGCCGAGGTTCGCCGAGGCCCGCGAGATCGCCGTGGCCGACAAGGCGTACGGCGCGCTCATGCGGCACGCGATCTCCCTGTCCGACGCGCTCGAAGGCGCCGGCTGGCACGAGGAGGCGGTCAAGGTCGCCGAGCGCGGCATCGCCGACGCCGAGGAGTACGGCCTGGCCCGCACGTCGGGCACGTTCCTGGCCATCAACCTGGCCGAGCCGCTGGTCTCCCTCGGGCGCTGGGACGAGGCGCTCGAGGTCATCGAGCGGGCGCTCGACCTGGCGCCGCCGCCGATCTACCGGGCCAGCCTGGAGGGGTTCGTCGGCGACATCGCGCTGTGGCGCGGCGACCTGGAGCGCGCACAGGCGATGTACGCCGCCCAGAACAGCGTGCTCAAGCGCACCATCTACCGCGACCAGCACATGCTGCCCTCGGCCGCGCGCGAGATCGAACTGCTCACCGCCGGGGGACGCCTGGAGGAGGCGGCCGAGGCCGCCCTGCGCGCGCTGCGCGAGCAGGACCTCGCCGCCAGCCCCCGCTACTCCTGGCCGGTGCTCGTCGGCAGCGCGCTCCTGGGCGGGCAGGTGCTGGAGGAGGCGCGGGCCCAGGCGCGGTGGATGCGGGCAGAGGGCGTGCTGCAGGAGGCCGAACGGCTGACGTTCAACGCCATCGCGGGACCGGCCGACGACCTCGACGCCTGGGACGCCGCCGCCCAGGCATGGAGCGGGCTGCGGCAGCCGTACCGGGAAGCCAGGGCGCTCGTGGGCGCGGCGCGGGCGGCGCACGCGGGCGGCGCGCGCAAGGAGGCCGCCGAGCGGGTGGCGCGGGCGCGCGAGCTGGCCGGCCGGGTCGGCGCGCGGCCGCTGCTGGAGGAACTGGACTCCTTCGCGCGGCGGGCGCGGCTGGCCGTGGGCGAGGAGCCGGAGCCGCAGGCGCCGCAGCTCGGGCTGACCGCGCGCGAGCTGGAGGTGCTGCGGCACCTGACCGACGGCAAGAGCAACCGGGAGATCGGCGGCGAGCTGTTCATCTCGGTCAAGACGGTCAGCGTGCACGTGTCGAACATCCTGGCCAAGCTGGGCGTCGCCTCGCGCGGGGAGGCGGCGGCCACGGCGCACCGGCTGGGGCTGTTCGAGTCAGCCGGTTAGCTGCGCCTCCAGGCGGTAGCCGTCCACGGTGACGTAGACCTGGTCGCCGGGACGGGCGTTGAGGCGCATGAGGACCGGCTGCAGCGAGTCGAAGACCGGCTGGTGACCCTGCCAGACCAGCACGATCGCGTTGTCGCCCGGGCCGGTGACCGACAGCAGGGTGCCCGGGCGCATGCCGAGCTGCGCCGCGTACCCCTCCGGCACCGGCACCGGGCCGCCGCGCAGGTGCTCCGGCGTCACCTCGATGCGCTGCCAGCGGCGCGGGTCCGCCGAAGGGCTCGGCAGCGGGGCCGGCGGCGTCGAGGGCGTCCCGGCCAGCATCGGCGAGCGTCCGCCCGACAGCGCGGAAAGGGTCGCCAGCGCCGCGGACGGATCGATGTTCCCGGTGGGCGCGGCCGGGATCGGGGTGCCGCCCCGATGGTGGTGTCCGTTGGCTCCAGGAGTACGGCGGGGCAGCGGCTGCTGCGGCGCGGCCTGGGCGGCGGGGGCGGCCGGTTGCCTGGGCGCCTCCAGCGGCAGGGAGTCCAGCCACGCCTGGGCGGAGTGGCGGCGGATGCCGAGCTGTTCGAGGAGCTCGTGGCGGTCGGCGTCGTTCGGGGCGCCGGCCAGGAGCTGGCGGGTGCGTTGCTGGAGGCCGTGGATGTCGCCGACCACCAGCCAGCCGTCCTGCAGGCGGCGGTCGGGCATGAGCGTGACCAGCACCCGCCACAGCGGGCTGCGCAGCGACGGGACCATCACCGGGTGGGCCGGGTCGGCGCCGATCAGCTGCTCCTGGGTGGCGGCGGCGCCCAGCCATTCGGTCAGGCGGAACATGTGCCCGGTGACCGGAGCCGACTCCGACGAACGCAGCCAGTGCAGCACCCGCTCCTCGGCCATGCGCTGGGCCTGGGAGAGGACGTCGCGTTCGACGAGCATCTTGTGGGCGAGCGTGCGGAGGCTGACCGGGTCCTCGGCGAACAGGCGGTGCACGGCCACCGACAACTCCAGGCGGTCCATGCTGCGGAACAGCCCGTCGACGACCCGGACCATCGCGTGGTCGGTCTCGGACGGCTCCGCCGCGGGCCGCTGCTGCGCACCGGGGGCGGGGTGGCCGCCGGGCAAGGCCAGCCCTTGCTGGGCGCCGGGTCCCTGGGCGCCGGGGACCTGGGGTCCCTGGAGGCCGGCGGCGCTGCCCGGGCCGGGTGCCTCGGGTCCGGTGCGGCCGCCGTCGGGGCCCGGGGTTCCGGGGGTACCTGGGGCGCCTTGGGCACCGCCTGGTTGCGCGCCGGCGACGGGGCGGGTGGGGCCGTCGGCGGGCGGGGCGGACATGGGCACGCCGGAACCGGCGGGGGCGGGCGCGCCCGGGGTTTCAGCACCCGGGGCGCCTCGGCCCTTGCGTGAGGGAAGCCCGGTGGACGGCCCCGAGGCCGTGCCCGCGCTCGCGGCGGCCGGTCGCGCGGGAGTGCCCGGCTGGCCGGGCTGCCCCGGGGCGCCGGGCTGAGCGGAGATGCCGGGTTGGGGCGAGACACCGGGCTGAGCAGGAGCGCCGGGCTGCATGGCGCCGGGTTGGGCCGGGACGCCGGGTTGCCCAGGGGCGCCGGGTTGCCCAGGGGCGCCGGGTTGCCCGGGAGCGCCGGGTTGCCCGGGGACGCCGGGCTGGGCGGGGACCGCCGGCTGACCGGGAGGTCCGGAGGCGCCGGGCCGGCCAGGCTGAACGGGGACGCCAGGCTGAACGGGGACGCCAGGCTGAACGGGGACGCCAGGTTGGCCGGCGCCGCCAGGCTGAGCCGGGACGCCGGGCTGCCCGGCGACACCGGGCTGGGGCGTGACGCCAGGTTGGCCGGCGGCGCCTGGTTGGGCGGAGGTACCGGGCCGGCCGGAAGCGCCGGGTTGCCCAGGGGCGCCGGGTTGCCCAGGGGTGCCGGGTTGCCCAGGGGTGCCGGCTTGTCCGGGAACTCCGGGCAGGGGGCCGGTCTGGATGGGGATCTGGGCCAGGATCTCGCGGAAGACCGAGCCGATCACCGCCTCCTTGGGCGCCCCGGGCGAGGACAGGTCACCGGGACACAGGCGGCGCAACCGATGCCAGCCACCCAGCCCCGTGATGGCCGAGCGGGTGGGCTCCGGCCAGCCGGGCAGGGTGGGGTCCACGTGGTGGACGGTCAGCGCGGGCAGGAAGTCACCGAGGGGGAGGTGGTCCCAGCGGGCCGAGGCGAGCCGGGCCAGCCGTTCGCAGATCCAGTCGAGCCCCGTCGCCCCGAGCGCGTGGGGTAGGGACACCGTGTTCCACCATCCGGCCGGCAGCCGCGGATCGGCCAGAATCGCGGCCACATGCTGGGGACGGCTCCAGCGCAGGGCAGGGACCAGGTCGCTCAGGCAGATCGATGACTCGACGTCCATCGGCGGACCTTATCCTCCCCAGAGTGATCCTTGTGACTGGTGGTGAAGCCTACGTGGAAAGCTATCAATCGGTGTGAATAGGGTAAAGATGGTTCAACTCCAAACCGTACCGTGGACGGCCGCCTACTAGGGCCACACAATCCGCACCCGCACGGCATCCCGCCTGCACCGCGGCCTCTTCGCCGGCCCCGGAAAGCCACGCCGTGAGGTACCCGGCGGCGAACGCGTCACCGGCCCCCGTGGAGTCCACCGCGTCGACCGGCAGCGCCTCGGCCGTCGCCGCGATCCGGCCCGCGACGGCCGCGACCGCGCCTCCGGGCCCGAGCTTCACGACCGCTCTGCCGTACCTCTCACTCAGCACTTCGGCGGCGCGTTCCGGAGTGGCGGCGCCCGTGAGGAGCAGGGCCTCGTCGAGGTTGGGGATGACGAGTCCGGCGGGGGCGATCTCGCGCAGGAACCGCTCGACGCCGAAGGCGCGCAGGGGGCCGGTGGAGGCGGGGTCGATGCTCATCGACACGCCGCGCCCGGCCGCCGCCGCCATGATCGTCCGAGCAAGTTGGAGCCCCGGCTCGGCGAAGAACGTGTAGCCGGACAGATGGAGATGGCGGATTCCGTCGAGCATCGGCTCCGCGAAGTCGGCCGGGGAGATCCTGCCGCCGGCGCCGCGGTTGGTGAGCATGGAGCGTTCGCCGGTGGGGTCCACCATCGCGATCACGACCGCGGTCGGATGGTCGGCGTCCACCGACAGCAGCGGCCGCACACCCGCCTTGACCAGCTCGTTCGTGTGCCACTCGCTGCTGTCGTAGCCGACGCGGGACAGCAGCGCCGCGTCCGCGCCCAGATAGGCGGCCCAGGAGGCGGTGTTCGCCCCCGACCCGCCGGGGCGCAGCACGATGTCGGCCTCGGTGTCGGTGCCGGTGGCGACCGGCGTGCCGTGCACGGCCACCACGTCCGTGACCACGTCGCCGACGACGAGCAGGCCCTCACCCATGGCCGTGCCCCTCACTGGGCCCAGGCGAGCGCGATGCGCGAGGCCAGCGCCACGTTGCCGCGGACGGCCGCGAGGTTGGCCTCCAGGGAGGCGCCGGCGGTGCCGCGCACCAGATAGCCGAGCAGGAACGGGGTGATGGCCTGGCCGGTGACGCCCTCCCGCTCGGCGGCGGCCAGCGCCTCGCCGAGCACGCGGTCGTGCAGCTCGGGGTCGAGCTGCTGCGCCACGGGGACCGGGTTGGCCACGATCAGCGCCGTCTCCGGGCCGCCGAGCGCGTCCTGGCCGCGCATGATCGCGGCGGCCTCCTCGGGGGCCTCGATGCGCCAGTCGATGGGCTCGCCGGAGGTGTGCAGGTAGAAGCCGGGGAAGGTGTCGGTCTGGTACCCGGCGATGGTGACGCCGCGGGTCTCCAGCCGCTGCAGCGTGGACGGCACGTCCAGGATGGACTTCACGCCCGCGCACACGATCGTGATCCGGGTGCGGGCCAGCGTGTCCAGGTCGGCGGACTCGTCCTGCTCCTCGGTCCACCCGCGGTGCACGCCGCCCAGCCCGCCCGTGGCGAAGATCCGGATCCCGGCGCGCGCGGCCAGGAACGAGGTGGCCGACACCGTGGTGGCCCCGCTGGCCTTGAGCGCCGCCGCCACGGGCAGGTCGCGCTGGCCGAGCTTGCGCAGGCCCGACTCGGTGGCGATGCGCTCCAGCTCGACCTCGTCCAGCCCGACCTTGGCCACGCCGTCCAGCACCGCGATCGTGGCCGGCACCGCGCCCGCGTCCCGGACGACCGCCTCCAGCTCCCTGGCGACCTCCAGGTTGCGGGGCTGGGGCAGCCCGTGCGAGATGATCGTGGACTCCAGCGCGACCACGGGGGCGCCGGCCGCCAGGGCCGCGGCCACCTCGTCGGAGGGCTGGAGGATGGGGTGTGCGGTGGTGCGCATGATCGGGTACGTGCTCCTCGTGGGGACCTGGACGTGGCACTGATGGAACGGTCTATTTCCAGATGTCATTCCAAAGTGAGCACGTTACGGGCGGATAGGGCCAACGTCCACTCGCGATCACACCAGGAGTGTCACGCCCGCCAGCGAGATGCCGGTGATCAGGGCCGTGGAGATGCCGCCCAGCAGTACGGCCCGGCCGCCCCTGGCCAGCTTCCGCACGTCGATCCCGGTCCCGAGCCCGAACAGCGCGGCCGCCAGCAACAGGCTCGTCACCTGCGGCACCGCCGTCGTCACGGCCTCCGGCACCACCCCGAGACTCCGCACGACCACCATGGCCAGGAACCCGGCCACGAACAACGGCATGATGGGCGGCCGCTTGGCCTGGGACGCCACGGGTGGTTCGGCCAGGGCGTGGATGGTTCGCCCCGTGTGTACGGCGGTGGCCGGCTCGGCGCTGACCGGGCCGGCGTGCCTGAGGCGGTGGCGGAAGGCGGTGGCCGCGACCATGGGGGCCAGCAGCACCACCCTGGCCAGCTTGGCGGTGACGGCCACCGCCAGCACCGCCGCCCCCGAGGCCGCGCCGATCGCCGCCACCTGGGCCACCTCGTGCACCGCCGCCCCGGCCCACACCCCGAGCTGCTTGCCCGTCAGCCCCAGCCACCCGGCCACCAGCGGCACGAACACGATGGCGGCCGTGCCGTACAACGTCACGACACCCAGGGCGGAGGCGGCGTCGTCGTCGTCGGAGCCGGCGCTCTCATGCATGGCGGCTATGGCCGAGGCGCCGCAGATGCTGACGCCCGTGGCGATGAGCAGGGAGCTGCCCGGCGCGACGCCGAGGCGGCGGCCGATCAGCGGCGTGAGCACGAACGTGAGGCCGGTCGCCGCGACCACGATCAGCAGGGTCGGCCGTCCCAGCGTGAGCACCTGGGGGAGCGCGATCTGCAGCCCGAGCAGGACGATCGCCGCCCGCAGCACCTTCTTGGCGACGAACTGCAGGCCGGGCCGCAGCCGCTCGTGCAGCCAGCCGAGGTTGTGCAGGGCCGCCCCCGCTGTCACCGCGATGATCGCCGGGCTGAGCGCCGGCAGGAACCGGCTCACGGCCAGCGCCATCGCGACCGCCGCCGCGGCCACGGCGATGCCGGGGACATGCAGGCGGGGCCAGGCGCGAGTGACGGCGAGGGAGACCATGATCCCAGTCTTGGGCCGTCCGGAACAGCCCAGTAGCCACCCATTGCCTGGCAGGTCATAGCCTATGGCTATGAGTGCGCTGCCGGATCTCGACTCGCTCAAGCTCCTCGTCGACGTGGGCGAGCTGGGCAGCCTCGGCCGCGCCGCTCGCGCCTCGGGCATCGCCCAGCCGTCGGCCAGCAAACGCATCGCCCAGCTCGAACGCCGCCTCGGCCTGCCCCTGCTGGAACGCACGCCCCGGGGCTCGGCGCTGACGGACGAGGGGAAGATGGTGGCGGGGTGGGCGGCCCAGGTGCTGTCGGCCGCGTATGAGCTGATGCGCGGGGCGCAGGCGGTACGGCACAGCGAGGCGGCCCATTTGCGGGTGGCGGCGTCGATGACGGTCGCCGAGTATCTGGTGCCGCGCTGGCTGGGCGAGTTCCAGAATCGCGAGCCGGACGTGCAGGTGGGCCTGGACGTGGTCAACTCGGCCGAGGTGGCGGCGCTGGTCCTGGCCGGGGCGAGGCTCGAGGAGCCGGCGGGCGACGGCGGCGCCGGGGACCGGGGGCGGGCGGTGGAGCTGGGGTTCGTGGAAGGGCCGAGCGTGCCGGACGGGCTGGACGCGCGGGTCGTGGGGACCGACCGGCTGGTGGTCGTGGTGGCGGCCGGGCATCCGTGGGCGCGCCGCCGTACCGTGCTGCGGGGGGCGGAGCTGGCGGCCACGCCGCTGGTGGTGCGCGAGCGCGGGTCGGGCACCCGGGAGACGCTCGACGTGGCCTTCCGCGGGCTTCACCAGGCCAGCCCCCGGCTGGAGCTGGGCTCGAACAGCGCGGTGAAGGGCGCGGCCGCGGCGGGCGTGGCGCCCGCGGTGCTGAGCGGGTACGCCGTGGAGGCCGATCTGGCGACCGGCAGGCTGGTGGAGGTGCCGCTGGCGGGCCTCAACCTGGTGCGCAGCCTGCGTGCGGTCTGGCGGCGCGGCCGTCCGCTCACCGGTCCCGCCGCCACCCTCCTGGCCATCGCCAGCCGCCCCTGAAAAGCAGCCGCCCCTGAAAAGCAGCCGAATAAATGCCGTTAAATCGTCCTTTGTTAATGGAGTAAGGCGATTATCGCCTAGCCGCAGGTCTTTCCCGGTGCGATATTGAAGGATCAGGGCACCCAAGGAAAGGCCCCCTCGATGCCTGCGTTGCACGGAGAAACCCAAAGGCCGGGAGAAGCCGCCGTAAAAGGCGTCAGCAAGAGCGGACCCGGAATTCACGGAATCAGCGATGAATTCGACGGCGTCCACGCCACCACCAATTCCCCGCAGAACGCCGCGATAGCCGGCTACAACCTCAACGCCAACGGCACCGGCGCGACCCTGTTCCTGGAGAACCGGGGCAAGGGACCCGGCGTGTTCGTCCGGACCACGACCGGCGCCGCGCTGGACGCCAAGAGCACGGAGTTCGAGGCCCTGCACGCCGAGACCGCCGCCCCGGGCGTGGCCGCCGTCGCCGCCTACAACGTCAACCCCGACGGCACCGGCGCCTCCTTCTTCGGCGACAATCGCGGCCGCGGCCCCGGCGTGTTCGTCAGGACGTTGTCCGGCGCGGCCGTGGACGCCAGAAGCGAAGCCTACGAGGCGATCCACGCGGAAACCAATTCCCCGAACGTCGCCGCCATAGCCGCCTACAACCTGAACGGCACGAGCACCGGCGCGGCGCTCTTCGCCGAGCACCGCGGCACCGGCCCCGCCGGATTCTTCAAGGGAAATGTCATCGTCACCGGCGACGTCCTTCTCACCGGCGCGGACCTGGCCGAGAATTTCTCCCTCGCCGAACACGAAGAGGCGGAACCCGGAACCGTGGTCGTGCTCGACGGGGCCGACCGGGTCAGGGTGAGCACGCGGGCCTATGACACGAGGGTCGCCGGGGTGGTGTCCGGGGCGGGCGACTACCGGCCGGGCGTCATTCTCGACCATGACGGCCGGCGGGCCGGGCGCTACCCGCTCGCGCTGGTCGGCAAGGTCTACTGCCGCGTGGACGCCTCCTACGCGCCCGTGGGCGTGGGCGACCTGCTCACCACCTCCGACACGCCAGGGCACGCCATGCGGGCGCTCGACCCGGGCCGTGCGTTCGGGGCGGTCATCGGCAAGGCCATGGCCGCCCTCGACCGGGGCGCCGGGCTGGTCCCGATCCTCGTCCTGCTCCGCTGAGATCGCTGGAGGCCCCGATGCTTTCCGTCCGCCAGAGCAAGGCGGTCCGGTCCCTGCCGATCAGCGTGCGCGCGCTCGGGCGCGAGGCGGGGCTGCCGGGCCAGGTCTCGGTGCGCGAGCTGCTGCGCCGTACCGGGATGTTCACCAAGCCCGTTCACGTCAAGGTTCTCCGCTACACCTGGGGCACGGTCGCCCCGGACGCGCGCAACCATCCGATCTGGCCGGATGCGGCGCTGGCCGAGATCCTGTACGCGCCCAACGGGTGGAGCCTGGCCGATTTCTGGTCCGACTCGACGCTGCGGTTGTCCGAGCTGCGGTTCTCGGTCGAGCCGTGGCGGGTGCTGGTCAACGTCTCGCACAAGGACGCCCGCGACGACCGCGGGGGAGTCGTGGACAAGTGCCGGCACCAGGCCGAGCAGGACGGCGTCTCGTTCGAGGGCGTGGACCGGATCGTGGCGATGGTGCACCCGCCGCCGGTCAACGCCGGGGCCATCGGCGGCAACGCCGTACTCGATCAAGGGGCCTTCGGGCTGAGCTTCTTTCAGCACGAGCTCGGGCACGTGCTGGGGTTCGAGCACGCCTTCGGGCCGTGCGGCGACTACGTCTATCACGACGACTACTCGGTCATGGGGTTCAGCGCGGTGCAGACCCGGGCGATCGCGGTGCCGGCCGCGTTCAACGGCGTGCAGGTGCTGGAGGCGGCGACGTTCTGGAACAGCGACCGGGCGTTGTCGCCGGCGGCGTTGTATCGGTATGCGGCGGATTTCGCCGCCTCCAGCAGCGTGCTCCGGGTGGATCTCGCGACCAGGCCGCGGGTACGGCTGGCGGCGTTCGGCCAGGCCGGCCTGCACGATCCGGTGCTGGCGGTGGCCTCGACCGCGCAGGGCGAGATCATGGCCGAGTACCGGGCCCGGTTCGGGCAGGACGGCGGCGTGCAGCCGGCGGTCGTCGTGCACTCCCTCCGGCGGCGGCCCGTGCTGCGCTGGCATGGCGAGCGGGATCCGGTCTGGTACGAGGGGCACATGGGGGTGAGCTCGCCCGTGCCCAGTCCGGGGCCGTCGGTGAGCGTGGACAACGTGTTCAAGGCCGAACTGGTCGCCGTCACCCCGGATCTTCGGTATGTGGAGGTGGTCCTGAGCTAGGCGGGCCGGGTAAGGTCCGGGACATGGTGTCCAGGGAGGAACTGCTGCGGCCCGAGCCGCACTGGCAGAGCGGGCTGTAGCCGGGCGCGCCCGCATTCCGGACCTCTCCCTCCTCCTCGACAGGACTCTTCCATGCGTTATGACGCTGTCATCGTGGGCGCCGGGCACAACGGGCTCGTGGCCGCCGCCTATCTCGCCCGGGCCGGGCGCCGGGTGCTCGTGCTCGAACGGCTGGGCCACGTGGGCGGGCTGGCCATCTCCGCGCAGGCGTTCCCCGGGGTCGAGGCGCGGCTGTCGCGTTACTCCTATCTGGTCAGCCTCCTGCCCGCCAAGATCGTCAAGGATCTCGGGCTCCGGATCGAGCTGCGGCGGCGGCGCTACGCCTCCTACACCCCCGTCGGGACGACGGGGCTGCTCGTGGACAACGAGGACGCCGGCCGTACCGAGGCGTCCTTCCGGGAGGTGACCGGGGGCGTGGCCGACTACCACGCCTGGCGGGACTTCTACGGAATGACCGCGAAGGTGGCCAGGGTGCTGGCGCCGACGTTGCTCGGGCCGCTGCCCACCGCGCGGGAGGTCGAGCGGCTGGTCGGGGCGCGGGCGTGGCGGGAGATGTTCGCCGAGCCGATCGGGCGGGCGGTGGACGCGCGCTTCGGTGACGACACCGTCCGGGGGGTCGTGCTCACGGACGCGCTCATCGGGACCTTCGCCGACCCCGGCCGCGACCTGCTGGCCAACCGGTGCTTCCTCTACCACGTGATCGGGGACGGGACCGGCGAGTGGAACGTCCCGGTGGGCGGCATGGGCGCGGTGTCCGGAGCGCTGGCCCGGGCGGCCGCGGAGGCCGGCGCCGACATCCGGACCGGGGCGGAGGTCATCGGGATCGATCCCGGCGCCGGGGAGGTGACGTTCCGGGACGGCTCGGGGGAGCACGCGGTGAGCGGGGAGAAGGTGCTGGCCAACGTGCCGCCGGCCGTACTGGATCGGTTGCTCGGGACGGCGCCGCAGGTGCCCGAGGGGGCGCAGCTCAAGGTGAACATGGTGCTGCGGCGGCTGCCGCGGCTCAAGGACGAGCGGGTCGATCCGCGGGCGGCCTTCAGCGGCACCTTCCACATCAACGAGGGGCGGGAGCAGCTCGCGCGGGCGTTCGCGCAGGCCGACGGCGGGGAGATGCCGGAGGTGCCGCCCGCCGAGGTCTACTGTCACTCGCTCACCGACCGGTCGATCCTCGGCGAGGGTGAGGGGGAGACGATGACGCTCTTCGGCCTCCACCTGCCCGCCCGACTTTTCCGGAAAAATCCGGAGAAATCCAGGCGGGAGGCGCTTGCCGCCACCCTCCGCTCCATCAACTCCGTCCTGGCCGAACCCCTCGAGGACTGCCTCGCCCACACCCCGGGCGGCGACCCGTGCCTCGAGGCCAAGACCCCCGTCGACCTGGAGAACGAGGCCGGGCTGCCCGGCGGCCACATCTTCCACCGCGACCTCGCCTGGCCCTACGCCGACGACGGCGGCTGGGGCGTCGAGACCGGCCACCCCCGCCTGCTCCTGTGCGGCGCCGGGGCGCGGCGCGGCGGCGGGGTCAGCGGCATCCCCGGCCACAACGCGGCCATGTCACTCCTGTGAGGACGTCCCCGGCTCAGCGAGTTCTCATGAACGCCGCCTAGCCTGGCGCCCATGACCGCACGTGTCCTGGTGGTGGACGACGAACCCGCGCTGCGCGAGGCCCTGCAGTCCAGCCTGGAGTTCGAGGGCTATCGCGTGGGCACCGCCTGCGACGGGCAGGCGGCGCTGGACGAACTCGCCCGTGCGGAGTTCGACGCGGTCCTGCTGGACGTCATGATGCCCAGGCTCGACGGCCTGAGCGCCTGCCGGCGGCTGCGCCAGGGCGGCAACCACGTGCCCGTGCTCATGCTGACCGCCCTGGACACCGTCGGCGAACGCGTCACCGGCCTGGACGCGGGCGCCGACGACTACCTGGTCAAGCCGTTCGAGCTGGACGAGCTGCTGGCCAGGGTCCGGGCGCTGCTGCGCCGCCGGGCCCTGGGCACGACGCCGCGGGGCCACGTGCTGGCCTGCGCCGACCTGCGCATGGACCCGATGACCCGCGAGGTCACCAGGGGCGGGCGTCCGCTCGAGCTGACGAGGACCGAGTACCACCTGCTGGAGCTGCTGCTCAGCCACCCGCGCCAGGTGCTGACCCGCGACCAGATCCTGGGCGAGGTGTGGGGCTTCGACTTCGAGCCCTCCTCCAACTCGCTGGACGTCTACGTCATGTACCTGCGGCGCAAGACCGAGGCCGGCGGCGAGCCGCGCCTGATCCACACCGTGCGCGGCGTGGGCTACGTGCTGCGGGCCGCGCCGTGAGCCGGCGCAGCCTGCGCACCCGCATGACGCTGCTGGTGACCGCCGCCGTGACGCTGGCGATCGCGCTGTCGGCCGTGCTCTGCTACACCATCGTGCGCAAGGAGCTGAACGCCCACCTCGACCTCGAGATCACGCCGGCGCCGGGCACGAAGCCGGACCTGCGCAAGGTGTTCTCGCGCTGCACCACCGACCCGCCCGCCCGCGAGCCGGACGCGACCCCCTACCTCGAGCAGGTCGTCTTCGCCGACAACCGGCCGCCGTGCTACTTCGGCGAACCGCTGAAGGTGCAGCCCGACGACCTGCGCGTGGCCCGCGAGGGCGGCACCTGCCTGCACGAGACGAAGACGGCCGACGGCGAGCCGGTGCGCGTGTTCACCCAGAACGTCGGCCCGGGCATGGCGATCATGACCGCCCGCCGTACCGCCCGGACGCGGGAGTCCCTGAGGACGCTGGCGGCCCTGCTCGCGACCGTGACGGGGCTGGGCGTGCTGGGCGCCGCCTCGGCGGGCCTGCTCGTCTCCCGTACGGCGCTGCGGCCCGTCGCCCGGTTGACCAGGGCGGTCGAGCACATCGCCACCACCCGCGACCTCGACACCTCGATCCCGGTGGACGGCGAGGACGAGATCGCCCGCCTGAGCCGCTCGTTCAACGCGATGACCGCCGCTCTGGCCGGTTCGCGCGACCATCAGCGCCGTCTCGTCGCCGACGCCGGGCACGAGCTGCGCACCCCGCTGACCACGCTGCGCACCAACATCGACCTGCTGCTGCGCAGCGAGCAGACCGGCAGGCAACTCGACCCGGCGGCCAAGGAACGCCTGCTGGTGAACGTGAAGGCGCAGTTCGCGGAGTTGTCGGCGCTGGTCGGCGACCTGCTCATGCTGGCCCGCGGCGACACCGACCACGGGCCGCACCTGGAGCTGGCGCTGCACGAGGTGGTCGGGTCGGCCGCCGAGCGCGCGAGGCTGCGCGGCGCGGAGGTGAGCACTGAGCTGGCCGAGTGGTACGTGAGCGGGAACGCCGCCGCGCTGGAGCGCGCGGTCCTCAACCTGATCGACAACGCCCGCAAGTTCAGCGCGGCCGGCATCGAGGTGGTGCTGGAGGCCGGGGTGCTGACCGTGCGCGACCACGGGCCCGGCATCCCGGAGGAGGAACTGCCGCACGTCTTCGACCGGTTCTGGCGCTCGTCGTCGGCCCGCGCGCTGCCGGGCTCCGGGCTGGGGCTGGCGATCGTGGCCCAGGCGGTGGCCGAGGCGGGCGGGACGGTCCGGCTGGAGAACGCGCCGGGCGGCGGCGTGCTGGCCACGGTCGAGCTGCCGGGATCGCCCGAACCCCGATGATCGGGGGTTGACAACGATGTCAGCGCCGCCCTTGATAGATCTATGGCCGGAGCGCTCCTTGAAGCCCGCGGGATCGTCAAGAGCTACGGCCACGTCGAAGCGCTGCGCGGCGCCGACTTCGCGCTGCCGCCCGGCGAGGTCGTCGCGCTGATCGGGGACAACGGCGCGGGAAAGTCCACCCTCGCCAAGATCCTGTCCGGGGTCGAGGCGCCGGACGACGGCCAGATCCTCCTCGACGGCCGCCCGATCGCCTTCGCCTCCGCCGAGGACGCCAGGTCCGCCGGGATCGAGACCGTCTACCAGGACCTCGCCCTCTGCGCCGACCTCACCCCGGCCGCCAACTTCTTCCTCGGCCGCGAGCTGCTCAGGCCCGGCCTGCTCGGCCGCCTCGGCCTGCTGGACAACGCCGCCATGCGCGCCCGCGCCCGGGAAGCCTGCGAGCGCCTGGGCGTGGAGCTGAAGACCCAGGACGCCCCCGTCTCCACGCTCTCCGGCGGCCAGCGCCAGGGCGTCGCCGTCGCCCGGGCGGTCACCTGGGCCCGCCGCGTCGTCTTCATGGACGAGCCGACCGCCGCGCTCGGCGTCGTGCAGACCCGGCGCGTGCTCGACCTCGTGCGCGGCGTGCGCGACTCGGGGGTGGCGGTGGTCCTGATCAGCCACAACATGCAGGACGTGAAGGCGGTCTCCGACCGGGTCGAGGTCCTGCGCCTCGGCCGCCGGGTGGCCCGCTTCTCCACCGCCCAGGTGTCCATGGAAGAGCTGGTCGGCGCCATGACCGGAGCCCTCGGGTGAGCCCGCGGCGCCTGCTGCGGGCGCAGGTGTTCTGGATCGGGCTGGTCCTGGCGGCGTTGCTGGCCGCCTTCTCCCTGGCCCGCCCCGGCAGCTTCGCCACCGCCTTCAACCTGCTCAACCTGGTCAGCGACGCGGCGATCCTGCTGCTCCTGGCCACCGGCATGACCTACGTGATCATCACCGCGGGCATCGACCTGTCCGTGGGCGGGGTGCTGGTCTTCTCCGCCGTCGTGGCCACGCTGACCGCCGAGGCCACCGGCTCGCTCACCGCGGGGGCGGCGGCAGCCGTACTGGCCGGGCTGGGGTGGGGGCTGCTCAACGGCGTGCTCGTCGCGCACGGGCGCATCCCCGCGCTCATCGTCACCCTGGGCACGCTCGGCATGTCCCTGGGCGCCGCGCTGCTGCTGACCGGCGGCGTCGACCTGCGCGCCCCCGGCGAGCTCAACCTCGGGCTCGGCCTGGCCCGCTGGCTCGGCGTCCCGGCCATCGTGTGGATCTGCGCCGCCATCACCGCCGTGCTCGGCTTCGCCCTCGCCCGCACCCGCTTCGGCCGCCACACCTACGCGATCGGCTCCAACGCCGAAGCGTCCCGCCGCGGCGGCGTGCGCGTGGCGCGGCACCTGGTCAGGGTGTACGGCCTGGCGGGCGTGCTGGCCGGGCTGGCGGGATACCTGTCGCTGGCCAAGTACGGCATCACCGGCGTCTCCGCCCACTCCACCGACAACCTCCAGGCCATCGCCGCCGTCGTCATCGGCGGCACCTCGCTGTTCGGCGGCGTGGGAACCGTGGCCGGCACCGTGATCGGCGTGTTCATCCCGGCGGTGCTGCAGAACGGCTTCCAGATCCTCGGGGTCCGTCCCTTCTGGCAGCAGGTGGTGGTCGGCGCCGTGCTGATCGCCGCCGTCTACGTCGACCAGTGGCAACGCGCCCGCCGCGACCTGTGAGGAGGCACCACCCATGCGCAAGACCCTCGCCGCCGCCCTCCTGCTCACCCTCGCCGCCTGCGGCCAGCCCGGCGCCGGCGGCGCGGTCCGGGTCACGCTGGTCCAAGGGCTGGCCGGGGAGGAGTTCTACGAGACCATGGCCTGCGGCGCCCGGGCGAAGGCCGAAGAACTCGGCGTGCAGCTGGACGTGCAGGGGCCGCAGAAGTTCGACCCGACGCTCCAGACCCCGATCGTCAACTCCGTCGTGGCCGCCAAACCCGACGCCCTGCTCGTCGCGCCCACCGACGTCAAGGCGATGATCGCCCCGCTCACCCAGGCCAAGCAGCAGAACATCAAGATCGTCCTGGTGGACACCGTGGTCGAGGACCCCTCGATCGGCCTGTCCAGGATCAGCACCGACAACGTCAAGGGCGGCGTCGCCGCGGCCAAGGCACTGGCCGAGCAGATCGGCGACAAGGGGAAGGTGCTGGTCATCTCCACCGACCCCGGCGTCAGCACCGTGGACGCCCGGATCAAGGGCTTCGAGGACGAGATCAAGGCCGCCCACCCGGCCGTCACCTCGCTCGGCGTCCAGTACTCCCACAACGACGTGAGCGAAGCCGCCAAGATCGTCAACGCCGCGCTGGCCAAGGACCCCGACCTGGCCGGCGTCTTCGCCACCAACCTCAACTCCGCCACCGGCGCCGGCACCGCCCTGCAGCAGGCCGGCAAGCTCGGCCTGGTGAAGATGGTCGGCTTCGACGCCGGACCGGCCCAGGTCAAGCAGCTCAAGGACGGCGTCGTCCAGGCGCTCATCGCCCAGCTCCCCGGCGAGATCGGCGCCAAGGGCGTCGAACAGGCCGTGGCCGCCGTCCGGGGACAGCAGGTGACCGCCTCGATCCCCACCGACGCCACCATCGTCACCGCCGCGAATGTGGACAGTCCCGGCATCCAGAAGGTCCTCTACAAGGCGGCATGCTGACCGGCGGCGCTACGCTTTGGCCGTGCGAAGTGCTTCCTCCCGTGCCGGACAGGCCGACCAGCGCCGGGCCGAGCTCCTGGCCGCCACCCGGCGCGTCGTCCTGGAAAAAGGGCTGGCCAACACCCGGATCGCCGACATCGCCAAGGCGGTCAACGTCAGCGGCGGCCTCATCCACTACCACTTCGCCACCAAGGACGAGCTGATCACCGCGATGCTCAAGGCGACGCTCGATGTGGAGAGCGCCCGGCTGGAAGAACTCGTGCGCGGCCCCGGCACCGCCGCGCGGCGCTTCGACCGGGTCCTGCAGTACTACATCCCCGCCTCCCCCAACGACCAGAGCTGGCTGCTCTGGCTCGACGCCTGGAACACCGCCCTGCGCGAGCCCGCGGTCAACGCCATCGTGCTGGAGCTGGAGGCGACCTGGCTCAGCGCGATCGAACGCGTCATCGCCGAGGGAGTCGCCGCCGGCGAGTTCACCTGCGACGACCCCGCGGGCGCCGCGGAACGCCTCGACGCCATGCTCGACGGCCTGGCCATCCGCTACACCCTCCACCCCGAGGTGCTCACCCTGGAACGCCTGCTCGAGCACGCCCGCACCGCCGCCGCCCGCGAGGTCGGCCTGACGCCCGAGGCGTTCGCGTCATGACGCCGCGGGCTCGCGACCTCGGGCTGGCGGCCGGGCCGTACCAGCCGGGCGAGCACAACGCGATCACCGACGTGGCGGGCGTGCGCGTCGGGCACACGACGCTGCGCCGCGAACCCGCCATCCACACCGGGGTGAGCGCCGTCGTGCCCGAACGGCTGCCGCTGAGCGCCGGGGTCTACGCCGGCAACGGGTACGGCAAGCTCGTCGGCTCCACCCAGGTGGCCGAGCTGGGCGTGATCGAGACGCCGATCCTGCTGACCGCCACGATGTCCACCTTCCGGGTGGCCGACGCGCTGATCAGCTGGATGCTGACCCGTGACCCCGGCCTGCCGTCGGTCAACCCGGTCGTCGGGGAGTGCAACGACGGATGGCTGTCCGACATGCCGGCCCGGCCGATCACCGCCGAGCACGTCTTCGCGGCGCTCGACGGCGCCCGCCCCGGCCCGGTGGAAGAGGGGTGCGTCGGTGCCGGGACGGGCACGGTCGCGCTCGGGTTCAAGGCGGGCATCGGCACCTCCTCGCGCACGCTCACGCTGCGCGGCGCCGGTACGGTCACCGTCGGGGCGCTCGTCCAGGCCAATTTCGGGGGCACCCTGCGGACCTGCGCCGGCACCCACGCCCGGCCCGGCGCCTCCGAGATGGAACTTCTCGGCCTCGACGACGGCTCCTGCATGATCGTCGTGGCCACCGACGCCCGCCTGGACGGCCGGCAGCTCACCCGCCTGGCCAAGCGCGGCGTCTACGCCCTCGGCCGGGTCGGCGCCGCCTACTCCCACGGCAGCGGCGACTACGGCCTGGCCTTCTCCACCGCCTCCGCCGGCGAGCACGTCGCGGACCGGCACCTGAGTCCCCTGTTCGCGGCCACGCTCGACGCGGTGGAGGAGTCGGTGCTCAACAGCCTGCTGGCCGCCGTCACCACCGTGGGCCGCGCGGGCCATACGGCACCCGCCTGGCGGCCCGGCTAGGCACGCCACCAGAGAGTGCCCCGGGGCGCGGCACGCAGGACGTTCGTGCCGCAGTGGATCGAGCCCAGGCGCACGTGGTAATACCACGCCTCCACCCAGTGCACCCGGTAGCCGAGCCGGTCGGCGATCGCCTCGGTCCACGCCTCGAACAGGTCGACGGTGTTCTCCGGGATCGTCAGCCGCCGCCAGGCCGTGCCCTTCAGGAAGCCGCGGCCGTCGAAGGCGCCGGCGTTGGCGCGCACGATGAGCTCGGCGATCTTGCCACGGACCCGGGCGGCGGGCACCTGGAGGCGGCCGGCCGGGAAGCCGTCGGCGAAGGCGGCGGCGAGCTGGTCGGCGTCGCTGCCGCTCGCGCCCGCCACCGAGTGCCGGCGTGCCCAGAACGTGGAGGTCACCAGGCCGCGGGCACGCAGCCACTGGGGGGTGAAACGGGCGGCGGGCAGGTCCTCGACCGCCCGGGTGACCGCACGCAGCACCCGGGCCGCCGACTCCGGTGACATGCGCGGGCCGTGCGGGCGGGGGATGAGCAGCCGGTCACCGGCCACCTGGAGGTTGACGAGGTTGGGGGTGAAGGCCGCGCTCCGCCCGGTGGCCCGCGAGCGGTTGTCGAACAGCACCGGCAGCTTGAGGATCGGCAGCCGGCCGTCGTACTCCGTCTGGATCGCGTCGTGGGCCTCCAGCAGGTGTCCCTTGGCCGGGGTGTCCGGTCCCGGCGGTTCCGGCGCGGCCTCCAGGTCCGCGTTGAGGCCGTCCGTGAACGCGCGCAACTCGAACAGCGAGATGCCCGCCGGGTAGACGACCTCGCCCGGCGCGGCCCACGGAGAGCCGGGCTCCGGCAGCACGTGCACGCTCTGCAGGCGCAGCGCGTTGTGGTGGGCCAGGCTCTGGTAGATCTCGGGCGGCTCGGTGGGCAGCGACTGGCCCGGGCCGTGCACCCGCATCCACTGCAGGCCGCGCAGCAGATGGGTGACGGGCCTGGCGCCCTGGGAGTTGAGGCGGGTGCGGTCGTAGGGGAACGTCCACCGGGCGTAGTCGGCGAGTTCCGGGCCGGTCAGGCCGCTCATGAACTCCTTCCTGGCCTCCTCCAGGATGGCCAGCGCCACCAGGGGCGAGGCGCGCAGCGCGGCGCCCGGCGCCCGCGGGTCACGCGGATCGGGGACGAAGGCCAGCATCTCGTCCACGTGGCCGACGTCCAGCCAGCTCGTGTCCACCTCGAGCACCCGCTGGTGGCCGTGCGCCTGCCCGCGCAGGAACGCCAGCAGATCCGGGTCCATGTCGGTGACCGTGGAGCCGTCGATCGCCTGGCCGGTGGTGTTGCCGACGACGACCACCCCGGCCGGCGCGTTCTTCGACGGCGGGCCGACCTCGAGGTTGCCGCCGTAGTTGTGGCTGGAATGCCAGGTGGACAGGCGGGCGTCCAGCCGCGCCAGCTCCTGGCCGGTCAGGATCGCGTCGCGGGGCGGTTTCTGGAGCGTCAAGATGACCCGGTCGCCGCCCGCGGAGACCGGCATGTCCCGCTTCATCGCCGCCACCTGACCGGCGGCGTCGGCCAGGATCCGGGTCAGGACGGTGTGCCGGTCCGGCGTCACCGCCCGCTTCAGCGCCTCCGCGACCACGCCGCGCAGGTGACTCAGCAGCAGGTCGAGATCCAGCCTGGACTTCCACACGTCGGCCTGCACCGGGCCGATCGCCGCCGCCATCCGCCCGATCTCGGCGGCGGTGCCGTACCTCGAGATCACCTCGGCCATCTGGCGGCGCAGGAGCTTGACCCGGTTCATGACCGCGAGCAGCAGGTCGCTCTCGGCGAAGCCCATCCGGACGGGCCCGCCCCCGCCGGGAACCGTCAGCTCGCGGTCCCAGAACGCCTGGCAGACGCCGAGGTCCTTGCTCAGGAAGTGCCCGGCCATCAGCGTGGCGAGGTTCGGGACGCCGTGCCGTACCGCGTCGGCGCGGGTGCGCGGCGCGTGCAGGAGCACCCGCTGGACGCCGTCGGGGGTGCGGGTGAAGCCGAGTTGGTACTGGTCCTGGATCCAGCTGTCGCCGCCGTGCACCGTGTCCGGGATCAGCGTCAGCGGGACCCCGATCTGGGCCAGCGCCGCGCGTACGTCCGCGACGGCCGGGCCGTTGTCGTCCAGCGGCCTGGACAGCTCGGCGGAGCGCACGTCGCACATGTAGAGGCGTTCGAGGCGGCCGGCGTTGCCGATGAGCACGAGCGGGGCGAGCGTCACCACCGCCTCGTCCTCCACCACCGCGCCCGTCGCGGCGTCGCGCTCCAGCCGCACCACGACCCTGGCGCCCGGGGGCGGCGGCGGCCCGGACCCGAGCAGCCGGTTGGTCGCCGGGCTGGCCGCCAGATCCACCGCCTCCAGCGCGAGCTGCTTCGGGTACGGCCCGGCCGGCAGGGGGTAGCGTGCCCCGGTCCGGGTCTGCTTCGGCCGGATCCGCACGCCGGTGCCGTCGACCACCGCGATCCGCCGCGGGTCCCCGCCTTCCAGCACGACGAACAGCGGCCCGGGCGCGGCCGTCACCTCCTGCACCTGCATCCTGAGCGGCTCGTCGTCACCGGCCGTCTTGACCTGGAGCTCGCGGTCCGGCCTGGCCGGGCCGGCAGGGGTGACCGCGCCGGGCAGCCGCCTGGTGTCGGCGTCGAGGTTGGGGCGCAGCACGGCCCCGGGGTCGCGCCCGCGCTCGGCCCACTCCTCGGGCCGCCCGCTCACCCGGCCGTCGCGATCGTAGTCGGCGTGCAGCCGGAAGGCGCACATGCGCTAGCCTTCGCCGGCGTCGAGGCCGACCGGGGCGCCGGGGCGCAGCGCGTCCCGCATCGGCGGCACCTCCGACAAGTCCTGCAGCAGCACCAGGTCCGTCGGCACCACGACCTCCCACGGCTTGGAGCCGGCCGGGTACGGCACCCCGCCGTCGATCTTGCCGAGGTTGGCGGTGATCTCGTCGATGATCGGCACGTACAGCTCGTCCTCCACCCGGGGCACGTCGTTGCCGTCCCAGACGTTGCCGGTGTGCGCGAAGTAGGCCACCGCCTTCTCGAAGCCGGGCCGCACCGGCACCTGCACCCGCGCCGCCCCGGCCCGCAGGAACGCGGCGAAGTCGGGATCCGGGTCGGTGACGTTCAGCGCCTGCACCCAGCGCGCCCGGCGGCCCCACAGGTGCGGGTAGAAGACGTAGAGCATGTTCTGCCACTCGAAGGCGTTCTCCAGGAAGCGGATCAGGCGGCCGTTGGCGTTGGCCTTGTCGAGGTCGAGCAGCGGCTGGCCGGAGCCGGCCTGGAAGGAGTCCAGGTTGAGATCCGGCTTCCTGGTCAGCATCATGACCACCCACTTCTTCAGCTCGTCGCGCTCCACCCGGCGGTTGGCCAGCGGGTTGCGGCCGAACTGCTGGTTGCCGCGGCGCTCCAGCTCGCGTTGCGCCTTGCGCTCGTTGTACTCGGCGAGCTGCTGCTGGTAGGCGGCGATGATGGCGTCGAAGGCGGAGTGCTGCCAGGTCGCGTACGCCTCCGGCGAGAGCTTGCAGTCCAGGTCCACCGCCACCGCCCAGGAGGCGGCCACGACCGAGATCGAGACCGACGCCTCCTTCTCCAGCCAGCTGGTGGTGTCGCTCCTGGAGCCCCAGGTGTCGGTGAAGTCGTACATCTTCCCGTCGACGACGATCTGGAAGGCGTGCGGCCTGCCCTCGAAGAACAGGTGCGTGGCCTGCACGGTCGCGCGCCAGGCTCGGTACCCCTCGGGGATCGTCAGCTTCCCCGAGCGCCCGTAGTTGGCCAGGTCGCCGCCCTCTCCCTTCTCGGCGAAGGTCACCGTCTGGAGCTCGGCCGGCATCGCGGGCGCGTCGGTGACGCGGTAGCGCGCCAGCAGCGGCCCGTAGGTCGCGGGGCCGATGTGCCCCGGGGTGAGCGGCGCCCCGTCGACCGCCGGCGGCGCCGGCTTGACCAGCTCGCTGTCCTGCGGCGGGTTCTCCACCAGCCCGTACAGGTAGAACGCGGCCGGCTCCGGCACCACGAAGTCGAACATCATCCGCTGGCCGTAGGTGAAGACCTGCGCGTCGTAGACCTTGTTCAGCCACCGGTACAGGCCCCGCGTGTGGCGCAGCGAGTCGTTGGCGAACCCGTGCCGGTTGTTCTCCTCGAACTCCTCCAGCGTGCGCCTGCGCACCAGCGTCCGCACCCGCTCGCGCACCTTCTCCACCGTGCGCTGGGTGACCTCCTGGGAGAACGAGGACGCCTTGCGCTGCGCCTCCTCGGTCGTGGAGGAGAACCCGGCCTTGAGGCTGGAGGTGAACGAGGCGGCCGGGCCGTAGCTGCCGCTCACCTGCAGCCCGGCCTCGACGTCGAGCTGGTCCTTGACGTGTTTCTCCGCCTCGTTCTGCAGCTCGTTGCGGGTGGTGGAGGCGAGGTCCTTCTCCTTTTCCGTCTCGGTCTCGGTCTCCGTCTCAGTGAGCTGCTCGACCTGGGTGAGGCGGCGGGTGGAGCGCTCGCGCGACTCGCCGGCCATGACGTTCTCGACGTGGGCGTACTCGCCCAGCTCGTATGCCTTGATCTTCTGGCGGACGACCAGCAGGTCGGCGACGCCCGCCTGGGAGTGCTGGGGAACCGGCGGCGGATCGGTGCCGGGCGCGGGCCGCGCGAGGGCGGCGCGGAAGCGGTCGAGGTCGATCTCGCCGCCGTCGAAGGCGAGCACCCCACTGGGTACGGCCGGCCGTACCGCCTGGACGCCGGCCCGGCGCAGCTCCTCCTCGACGGCCGTGACCGCCTGGAAGGGCAGGACTCCGCCGTCGAGCCGGCCCAGGCGCTCCAGGACGGCCCGGGTGCCGTCGGTCAGGCCGGCCAGGCCCTCCTCGGTGAGCCGGGGCCGGGCGGGGCGCGGCTCCTGGAATGGCCGGTCGGCCTCGGCGCCCTCGACGGCCTCGATCGGCAGGGCGGGGGCGAGCGTGCCGGGGTGGTCGATGTGGCGGCCGTCGGTGACGAGGGCGATGAGCTCGTCCCGGGCCGTCTCCAGCCGGCGCAGCCAGGCGGCGGCCTCGTCGTCGTTCCCGGCGGGTACGGCCGGCGGCACGGGCACGGGCTCCGCGCGCACCCGGGTCAGGAACCCGGGCAGCACGACCACGGCCTCGGCCACCATGTCGCCGACGGTCACCTCCTGGCGGGGCGGCGCGGCGGAGAGGGCGGCGGCCAGGGCGAGGAGCTTGGCGTCCAGCACGTGCCGCTGCCCGTTGCCGTCGGCGTCCCCGAGGACGGCGGTGGCCAGCACGCGGTCGGTTACCTGGGCGCGGGTGGCGGCGAAACGGTCGCCGGCGACCAGCTCGGGCAGCGAGATGCCGTAGGCGTGCCGCACCAGGGCGTCGAGGTCGGCGGTCTCGAGGGGGCGGTCCTGGTTGGCGTAGAACCATTCGCGCAGGGCCATGGGGTCGAGCGTCTCTGGGTGATCGGCGGCGGTGGCGTAGTGGCGGGCGACCTCGCGCAGGCCCTGCCGGGTGGCGCCTTGGTCCACGGCGGCGGCGAGCCGCTGGTAGAGCCCGGCGGACGGCACCAGGGTGCTCGATGCGGGCGGCGGCTGGACGCGTGCCTTGGCGGGCCGGACGGTGATGAACCGGAGAATGCCTTCACTGGCCAATGGGGCACCTCACCCTCGCTGGAGCACCCTTGGTGATGGTTTGACCACCACGTGCACGGGACTTGACGCGCCAACGTTACGCCTGTCAGACGGCCTGTCACCAGGGTTTGCCGCACAGCGGACCGCCTGGTGAAACGTCTGCCGGTAAAGCTAGGCCGGAAGGGCGGCGAGGAGATAGGCGAGGCGGGCGGCCGCGGCCTCGACGTCGTCGGCGGTGCCGAGGCGGTAGCCCCAGGACGTGACGAAGGTGCCCTCTTCGGAGCAGGTGACGGTTTCGGTCAGCGTGGCGGAGAACCGGTTGCGCACCGAGACGTAGGCGGGGTCACAGGCCAGTGCGACATTCTGCACGGACAGGTCGGCGTGGCGACCCGCGTACCAGGCGAAGCGCTCCAGGAAGAGCGTGGTGTCCAGCATCAGGCGTCACCTCCGCAACGTCATGCGACAGAATTGCACGATCTTCGTCCGCGGGGCAAGCAATTGCTGGGATTAAAGTGAGGATTGTTTCCCGTATTCACGAAGAATCCGGATGATGATGGCTCTGCCTGATTCGTCGAAATGTGCCACCTTGCAGTAGTCGTCGAAGGCGTTGACGTAGAAGGCGATGTCATCCGGATCCCGGAGGACCAGGTCCTTCGTCATCGTGGCCACGCCCACCATGGCCTCGTTGTAGACCCAGAAGCCGTTGATCGGCGAGGACGGCAGCTCGGCGGCGAACGGGATCACGCCGAACTCGACGTTGGGCAGCGTGCTGACCGCCAGCAGCCGGTCGAGCTGGCCGCGCATCACGTCCACCGGGGCCAGCCTGGTGTGCAGCACCGCCTCGGGCACGACGAAGCGGAAGGTCCGCGTGGGGTCGTACAAGATCTCCTGCCGCTGCATGCGCACCCGGACCGCCGAGTCGATCTGGTCGGGGGCGCTGTAGAGGCGCTTGACCTTGCGGAAGACGTGCCGGGCGTACTCGGTGGTCTGCAGCAGGCCGACCACGATGCCCGGCTCGAAGACCCGGAAGAGCCGGGTGCGCGCCTCCAGGTCGCGGATGTCCTCCTGGAGGGAGGCCAGGCCGCTGCGGTGGCGCTGCTTCCAGTCGTCGTGCCGCTCCACCAGCGCGATCGCCTGCACGATGAGCTGGTCGGTCACCTCGGGCGGGGCCTGTACGGCGTGCGCCCACACGACCACATCGTCCTCCGTGGCGGTCTGCCGGGCGTTCTCCAGGCGGGAGACCTTGGACGGCTGCCAGCCGAGCCGCTCGGCCAGGTCCTTGCCGGACAGGTGCGCGGCCTCGCGCAGCTGTCGGAGCTGGGCGCCCAAGTCGATGCGCGCCTGCTGAAAGGACGTCACGCCGGTAGAGGCTAGACCCGTCTGCCTCGATCATGCCAGGCCCGGTTTTGCAATTGTGATCAATCGGTCGCGGCGGGTGGCGTTCCGCTAGCCGGAAAGCGATTGCCCGCGCCGGGGCGGCGCGGGCAGCGCCCGAGCGGGTCGGTCACAGTACCCGGCGTGCGATGTCCACGAGCAGCTCCCGTGGTACCTCGACCGCCGACTCGCCGGCGAGGACGTCGCGCAGATCCGCGAGCGCCTCGGGGTCGGTGAGCTGGAGGCCCTGGACCACGATGGTGCCGCGGTCGGTCTCGTAGAGGGTGGGACAGGCCCCGGCTTCCGAGGTGGAGCCGAGAAACCGCAAACGCATGACGATCCTTCCCCGATCAATCCTGCAATTGCTCGCAATTGTAGGAGTTCCGGGGATTTATGTGATCGTTTCGCCAAATATTCATCCAAAAAGGTATGAGTCGGTCAGCGGGGGCCGGTCAGGCGGACGTCGCCCTTCGCGGACAGCACGAAGACCTGCCAGTTGTAGTAGGCGTAATAGCTGCGCGGATCCCGCTTGATCTGGGCGGCGTGGACCAGCACCGCGTCCACGTAGCGCACGTCGTGGTTGTAGGCGAAGACCGCGCGGCGGTAGTTCCGCGGGGCGCCGGTCGCCTTCAGGTAGTTGGCGGCGGCCATGATCGCGTCCTTGGCGTTCTGCACGTCGCCGCCCATGCCGTACGCCTTCCAGGTGCCCGGCATGAACTGCATCGGCCCCTGCGCGCCGGTCGAACTGGCCGAGCGCACCCGGCCGAACTTCGTCTCCACCAGCATGATGGCCGCCAGCACCTCCCACTCGACGCCGAAGCGCTTCTCGGCCTTGACCATGTGGCCGCGCAGGGTGGCCGCGGGCTCGGCCTCGGCCAGGCGCATCTTCTTACGGCGGGCGTCGCTGATCGGGCGGGCCATGGACAGCAACTTGCCGACGGCCTTGGCGTTGTCACGCGCCTCGGCGGCGATCGGCTTCGGCAGCTTGGCGATGACCGCCGCGCTCAGTTTCGCGTTCCTGGCCAGGGTGCGATAGATGCGCTGGTGGTGCAGGGCGTACAGGACGACGTCCTGGGGCGGCTGGGCGGCCTTGCTCCTGGTCCACGCGTCGATGCCGCGGTAGAGGGCGGTGGTGGTGGCCTCGAGGCCGGCGGCCAGCTTGGCGGGGTTCGCCGGGATGGCGGCGTCGGGGGCGGGCGCTCCGGCGCCGGACTCGTTCGTGCCGGACTCGTTCGTGCTGGGCTTGCCGGTGCCGGGCTTGCCCGTGCCGGGGTTGCCCGCGCTCGCCGACCCGCCGTTGACGCCCGGCTTGGCCGCCGGTGCGAGCTGGTCACGGTCTGCCAGGCCGCTCGCCGTACCGCATCCGGACAGGACGACAGCCAGGGAGGCTGCGAGGACGAGTCTCATGTCGCCCTACCGTACTGGGTGGATCTATCAGATATCCCCGTATTTCGCCCGAGCGGCGGCAATCTTGTCCGGCAGATACTCCGTGGGCCACAACCCCGGCGCCGGTTCGTACCCCTTCAGTACCCGGCGGGCGATCGACGCCTGGTGCACCTCCGTCGGCCCGTCCATGATCCCCATCAGCGGCGCCGACTGCCACAGCCGGGCCAGCGGCGTGTCGCCGGAGACGCCCAGCGCCCCGTGCAGGTGCATGGCCCGCTGGACCACGTCGTGGAAGACCCGTGCCGCCGCCACCTTGCACGCGGCGATCTGCGTGCGCGCCTCCCTGGTCGAGGACTGGTCGATCAGCCAGGCGGTGTGCAGCACGAGCAGGCGGAACTGCTGGATCTGCAGGTAGGAGTCGGCGATCGCCGCCTGCACGAGCTGCTTGCCGGCCAGCACGCCGTCGTGGGTGGCGCGGGACAGCGCCCGCTCGCACATCATGTCGAAGGCCCGCTTGACCGCCGCCACGGTGCGCATGGCGTGGTGCACCCGGCCGCCGCCGAGCCGGGCCTGGGCCACCGCGAAGGCGCCGCCCTCCTCGCCCAGCAGGGCGTCGGCGTCCACGCGCACGCCGGTGTAGCGCATGTGGGCGTGGTGGCCGGACCGGTCGCCCATGGTGGCGATGTCGCGCACGATCTCGACGCCGGGCGTGCCGGCGGGCACCAGGAACATGGACATGCGCTGGTACGGATGCGCCTCCGGGTTCGTCACCGCCATGACGACGAAGAAGGAGGCGTTGCGGGCGTTGGAGGTGAAGTACTTCTCGCCGTCCAGGACCCAGCCGCCGGCGTCCTTGACCGCGCGCATGGTGAACAGCCTCGGGTCGGAGCCGCCCTGCGGTTCTGTCATCGAGTACGCGGAGAACGCCTCGCCGTCCAGGAGCGGGCGCAGGTAGCGTTCCTTCTGCGCGGCGGTGCCGTACATGGCGATGATCTCGGCGTTGCCGGTGTCGGGCGCCTGGCAGCCGAAGATCACCGGGGCCCAGGCCGAGCGGCCGATCAGCTCGTTCATCAGCGCCAGCCTGAGCTGGCCGTACCCCTGGCCGCCCAGCTCGGGGCCCAGATGGCAGGCCCACAGGCCCCGGGCCCGCACCTGCTCCTTGAGCGGGTCCACGATCGCGCGCAGCCGCTCGCCGGGCTTCTCGTAGGCCCGCCCGGGGAAGGCCAGGTCGAGCGGCTCCACCTCGTCCCGGATAAAGGCGTCCATCCAGTCGAGCTTGACCTGGAACTCCGGCTCTACGGCGAAATCCATCTCTGCGCCCTCGCAAAAAGGTCCAGTGTGGTCTGGTGGAGGAGGTCTCCGGTGTCCTTGGGCGCCTTCCCCGCGCAGGCGCGGGCGTAGGTGCCCTCCAGCACGATGCCGAGCTTGAAGCAGGCCAGGACGGCGTACCACTCGATCGCCGACATGTCCCGATCGGTCAGCTCGGTGTAGCAGTCCACGATCTCCTGCGCGTCCGGCAGCCCCGGCACGTGCTCGCCGTTGGCCGGCCAGGTGGCCAGCAGCCAGCCGAGGTCCAGCAGCGGATCGCCGACCGTGCACATCTCCCAGTCCACGATCGCCGCCACCCGCGGGCCGTCGGTCGCGAACATCAGGTTCCCGACGTGGTAGTCGCCGTGCATGACCCCCGGCGTGAACGCCGCCGGCCGGTGGCGCTCCAGCCACTCCGCGGTCCGGCTCAACCCGGGAATCTCCGGCCCCGGGTAGCCGTCGAGCCGGCCGTACGACGCGAGCTCGCCCATCCACCGCGGGACCTGGCGCTCCAGGAATCCCTCCGGATGCCCGAACCCCGGCAGCCGCCCCGGGTCCACGCGCCCGAGCTCGGCCAGCGCCATCGTGGCCTCCAGGCCCATCCGGTGCCGGATCGCCGGGTCGGAGGCGTGCGGCTCGGGCAGCCCCGTGGCGGGGTTGAACCCGTCGACCGGTTCCATGAGGTAGAAGACCGGTTCGCCGCCGGTCCGCGCCGCGATCAGCCGGGGCGCCGGCACGCCGGTGTCCCGCAGCGCCTCCAGCACTCTCACCTCACGCCGCAGCGCCTCGTTGCTGTGCGCGCGCGGGCGCAGCGGCGGCCTTCTCAGGATGTACGGCGTGCCGCCGCGGACGAAGCGGACCATGACGTTCTGGGTGCCGCCGAGGACCGGGGCCACGTCCGTGACGGGACCGCCGGGCAGCCCCTGCGTGTCCATCCAGGCGCCGAGCTCGTCGAAGTCGATGGTGCTGACGTCGATGTGCGTGGAGGTCATGGCGCCCTGTCCTCGTAGAATTAAATTCTGGTCGTGAATCTACGGTCGCCCCACGGCACCGGTCAACCCAGCGACACCATCAGCGGCAGGAAGCGCCGGTCACGGTCGCCGGGCAGGTCGCCGCCGCGGACCATGACCGTGTTCTCGAACGGCTGGGCCAGGCCCCGCTCGCGCGCCCAGGCGACCAGGCCGGGACGGCCCATGTCGAGGTCGAGCCGGACCGGCAGGTCCCAGCCGGTGGCCAGGTCGCTGATCAGGGCCTCCGCCTGCTCGGCGCGCTCGGCCACCACGGGGCCGATGACCATGTGGGTCTCGTTGTTCCACGCCCCGCCGTACCCCTGGACGCGGCCCGCCTCCTCCGCGACCAGGACGCGTTCGTGGAAGGCCGGCATGCGGCGCAGCAGGTTCTCGCGGTCGGCGCCGAAGACCTTCGCGTCCAGCGCGACGATCTCGTCCAGGTCGCGCGCGGTGGCGGGGCGGGTGCTCCCGGACCTCTCGCCGGTGAACGCGCCCCTGTGGGAGTCGACGCGGCCCACCGCGCGGAAGCCGAGGCGTTCGTAGACGGGGCGGCCGGCGGCGGTCGAGTACAGCCAGACCGTGCGCTCGCCCGCCCGCTCCAGGATGTGCCGGAGGATGCCGCCGGCCAGGCCCTTGCGCTCGTGGTCCGCCGCGGTCAGGACCATGCTGACGGCGGCCGCGTGGGGGCCGTAGGGGATGAGCATGGCGGTGGAGGCCAGGGTGCCGTCCGGGGCGTCCACGCCGTAGACCTCGGCCACGTCGAACAGGAAACGCCACTTGTGCTCCTCCTGGCCCCACTGGCGGGAGACGGCCAGGGCGGTGCATCGGGGGAGGTCGGCGGGGGTGAGACGGCGTACGTGCATGGGGACATGATGTCGGGTTTCCGGCTTGGGGGAGGATCTGGCGTTATGGAGTGCGTGGTGGCGGTCGATGTGGGCGGGACGTCGATGAAGGGCGGCCTGGTGTCGAGTGGTGGGGAGATCCTGGTCGCCGAGCGGCGGCCGACGCCGCGGGACGGTGGGGTTGAGGGGGTGCTAGGCGCTATCTCAGGATTTATCGGCGATCTGGCGGAAATTTCGGGATATCGGCAGGTTGGGGTGGGTTTGGCGGTGCCCGGGCTGGTCGCCCCCGACCGGGCGGTGTACTCGGCCGCGTTCGGCTGGCGGGACGTGCCGGTGGCCGCCTTCACGTCGGTGCCGCTGCCGGTCGCGCTGGGGCACGACGTGCGCTCGGCCGGGGAGGCGGAACTCGCGTACGGCGCCGCCCGCGACCGGCGCGACGCCCTGTTCGTCCCCATCGGCACCGGCATGGCCGCCGCCCTCGCCCTCTCCTCCCGCGAGAGCCCGCCGTCCCGCGAGGGTTTGTACGGCGGTGCCGGGGGGTGGGCCGGGCAGATCGGGCACATACCGGTCTACCCGGACGGCCTGCCCTGCCGGTGCGGGCAACGGGGTTGCCTGTCCGTGTACGCCTCCGCCGTGGCCATCGCCCGGCGCTGCGGCGCAGCGTCGGCCGCGGACGTCGTCACCAGGGTACGAGCGGGGGAGCCCGAGGCGTCCCGGGTGTGGGGTGCGGCGATGGACGCGCTCGCCCTGGCGCTGGCCACCGCCACGCTCCTGCTCGACCCCGAGGTGATCGTCATCGGCGGCGGACTGTCGCTGGCCGGGCAGACGCTGCTCGACCCCCTCCGCGAGCGCCTGACCGCACGGCTCGCCTTCCGCCCCGCCCCGGAACTGGCCACCTCGCGCCTCGGCGTGCAGGCCGGGCTCCTGGGCGCCGGGCTGCTCGGCTGGCGGGCGGCATCGGCGGCGAACCCGGACGGCCGGTGACCCAGGTAGGCCCCGAGACGTACGGGGTGGGTTCGGAGAGGAAGGCGTCAGTTCGGGGAGGAGGGCGTCGGTTTGGGGAGGAAGGTTTGGGTTCGGGAGAGGAGAGACGTGGGTTCGGGTGAGGAAGGGTGTGGGGTTCAGGTGAGGAAGGCGGCGGGGATGTCCGCCACCTGTGCCCTGAGCTCCTCGCCGAGCGCCTTGGCCTGCGGGTCCAGCCGTGGGCTGGCCGCGACCCCGCGGCCCAGGAGGCCGTGGACCACGAAGTTGACCGCGTTCAGGTTGGGCAGCTCGTAGCGGTCGATCCGGAATCCGGCCAGCTCGGGGAGGAGTTCCTTGACCCGCTCCACGGTCAGGTAGGCGCTGAGCCAGCCGTACTGCCCGGCCGTGCGCACCCATACGCCCAGGTTCGCGTTGCCGCCCTTGTCGCCGGAGCGCGCCCCGGCCACCCCGCCCAGCGGCGCCCGGACCGTCGGCCCGCCGTCGTAGGAGCTCCGCCGTACCTCCTCCTGGAAGACGTCCTCGGCCTGCACGGGGTCCTCGGGAGGCAGCGCCACCGGCTCGCCGTTCAGCGTGACGGTGGGCCGTACCGACGAGGCGGGCACCAGAACCGGCCAGTACACCCCATACGGCGAGGCGTTCCCGGGCGGCGTCAGCCCGTAGAAGCCCGGGTAGGCGGCCAGCCCGGTCTCCACCACGGCCGAGGAGAACGCGCGGCCGGCGATCCGGTCGTCGGCCGACATGACGGTGATCCGGAGCAGGGGCGGGTCGAAGGTGACGTGGACGTCGTCGAAGGAGTCGCGGGGGACGCGGGCCCAGAGCGCCTCCTGCGCCACCCGGACCTTCTCTTCCTGGTCGAGGCCGGTGACCATCAGGGTCATGGTGTTGCGGTAGCCGCCGAGGTAGTTGACGGCGACCTTCAGCGTGTCCGGGGGCGGGCTGCCGCGCACGCCGGTGACGCGGACGCGGTCGGGGGCCTCCTGGGTCAGGCTGATGGTGTCGAAGTGTGCGGTGACGTCGGGGCCCGGGTAGCGGGGGGCGGCGATCTCGTACAGGAGCTGGGCGGTCACCGTGCCGGTCGTGACGGCGCCGCCGGTGCCGGGGTGCTTGGTGATGACGCTGGAGCCGTCGGCCTGCAGTTCGGCGATGGGGAAGCCGCAGTGCGCCAGGTCGGGGATCTCGGTGAAGAAGGCGTAGTTGCCGCCGGTCGCCTGGCAGCCGCATTCGATGACGTGCCCGGCGACGACCGATCCGGCCAGGGCGTCCCAGTCGCCGGGACGCCAGCCGTACCGCCAGATGCCGGGGCCCGTGACGAGGGCGGCGTCGGTCACGCGGCCGGTGACGACGACGTCGGCGCCCGCGCTCAGGGCGGCGGCGATGGGACGGCCGCCGAGGTAGGCGTTGGCGGTCAGGGGCGTGGCCGTCAGCTTCTCGCCGGTGTCGGCGTTGGTCAGGTCGAGGGCGGTTCCGGTCAGGTCGTCGCCGGTCACGCAGGCGATGTTCGCGTCGAGGCCGAGCTTGGCGGCCAGGTCGGCCACGGCCTCCGCGCAGCCGGCCGGGTCCAGGCCGCCCGCGTTGGAGACGATCTTGATGCCGCGCTCCAGGCAGGTGCCCAGGACCTGTTCCAGCTGCTTGAGGAAGGTGGGGGCGTAGCCGGGACGGCCCTTCAGGCGGTTCCCGGCCAGGATGAGCATGGTCAGCTCGGCCAGCCAGTCGCCGGTCAGGACGTCGATGGGGCCGCCCTCGACCATCTCGCGGGCGGCCGACAGGCGGTCGCCGTAGAAGCCGCTGCAGTTGGCCACGCGCAGGCTCATGGCACCCACTTCGCCGGGCGCTTGTCCATGAACGCGGCGATGCCCTCCTGGCCTTCCTCCGAGGTGAAGCGCTGGGCGGACAACGCGGTCATCTGCCGCAATCCCTCTTCGAAGGAGATGCCGGGGATGTCGCGGACCAGGCGTTTGGTGATGGCCAGCGCCTCGGGGCCGCCCTTGACGAGCATCTCGGCGTAGCGGGCCACCTCGGCGTCCAGGTCCTCCTCGGGTACGGCCCGCGTCAGGAGGCCGATCTCCACGGCCCGGGCGGCGTTGAAGACCTCGCCGGTCAGGAAGTACTCGGCCGCGGCCCGGGGCTCCAGCCTGCGCAGGACCGGCACCGAGATCATGGCGGGCACGACGCCCAGCCGTACCTCGGTGAAGGCGAACGAGGCGGTGTCGGGCGCGATGGCGAAGTCACAGGCGGCGACCAGGCCGAGGCCACCGGCCCGGGCGGTACCGTTCAGGCGGCAGATGACCGGTTTGGGGCTCTCCCAGATCAGCGCCAGGATCTCCGGGAACGACGCGGTCACCGGCGCGTCCGCCGCCCCCGTGGCCGGGGTGACGCGCTGCTCCTTCAGGTCGGCGCCGGAGCAGAAGACCGGGCCGGTGCCGGTCAGCACGATCAGGCGCACCTCCGGCTCGGCCAGCGCCCAGTCGAGCCTGGCCTCCAGATCGCCGAGCAGGCGCACCGACAGGGCGTTGCGGTTCGGCGGGGAGTCCAGCGTGATCGTGGCGATGCCGCCCTCGAGCTCCTTGTGGACCAGACTGCTCACTCGTCCCCCTCCTGAATGATCGCCAGCACGGTGCCCGCCTCGACCTGCTGTCCCTTGCCGGCGCGTACGTCGGCGACGATTCCGCCGGCGGGCGCGGCGATCTGATGCTCCATCTTCATGGCCTCCAGCACCAGCACCACCTGACCCCTGGTCACGCGGTCGCCGGGCTCGATGTCCACGCGCAGCACGCTACCGGGCATGGGCGCGAGCAGGGATCCCGGGGCCACGTGCACGACGGGCTCGGGCAGTCGCGGCAGCGCGGTCAGCCTGGTCGTGCCCGCGTAGACGATCTCGCCGTAGCGGGCGACGTCGTAGGCGTGCCGGACGCCGTCGCGCTCCAGCACCACGTGGTACGGCGTGGCCTCGGCGACGGTGACGCCCTCCGGCAGCGGGCGGTAGGTGACCTCGATCTCCGCGAAGCTCGCCCGGTCGGGCTGGGAGCGGACGTTGCGCCAGCCGCTGGGCAGGGTGGTCAGGACCCCGGCTCCGGCCCGGCGTTCCGCGGCCATGGCCAGGGCGGCGGCCAGGGCTTCCAGGTCGGTGGGCTCGGGGGTGGTGGTGAGGTGGTGTTCGTCCAGGAAGTCCGTGTGGGTACGGCCGTCCACGAAGTCCGGATTTTTCAGGATATTGAGGAGAAAGTCGCGGTTGGTGGTGAGGCCGTGGAGAGTGGCGGTCTTCAGGGATCTGGTCAGCTTTCTGATGGCCTCCTGGCGGGTGGCCCCGTGGGCGATCACCTTGGCCAGCATCGGGTCGTAGTGGGTGGAGACCACGGAACCCGATTCGACCCCCGAATCCACCCTGACCGGGCCCGGGACCTCGAACCGATGCAGGGTTCCGGATTGCGGGACGTAGTGCGCGTCCTCCGCGTACAGGCGGACCTCGATCGCGTGGCCGGTGGGCTCCGGCGGTGCGGCGGGAAGCGCGGCGCCCTCGGCCACCTCGAGCTGGAGGCGGACCAGGTCCAGGCCGTAGACGAGCTCGGTGACCGGGTGCTCGACCTGGAGGCGGGTGTTCATCTCCAGGAAGGCGACGGTGTCACCCTTGACCATGAACTCGACGGTTCCGGCGCCGGTGTAGCCGATGGTGCGGGCGGCGGTGCTTGCGGCTTTTTCTAGATTTTTCCGCATTTCTTGGGAAATGGCGGGTGAGGGGGCTTCTTCCAGGACCTTCTGGTGCCTGCGCTGGATGCTGCATTCGCGCTCACCCAGGGCCCAGACGGTGCCGTGGGCGTCGGCCAGAATCTGCACCTCGATGTGCCGGGCGCCCTCCAGCAGCGGCTCCACGAACACGGTGCCGTCCCCGAAGGCCGCCTCCGCCTCACGCCGCGCCGAGGCCACCTCCCGCTCAAGATCCTCGGGCCTCCTGACCACCCGCATCCCCCGGCCCCCACCCCCGGCCGACGCCTTGACCAGCAGGGGGTACGGCAGTGCCGTACCCACCTCCACGGACGGCAGCGCCGTACCCACCTCCACGGACGGCAGCGCCGTACCCACCTCCAGGGATGGCAGCACGGGCACTCCCGCCTCCGCCATCAGCCGCTTGGCCGTGACCTTCGAGCCCATGGCGGCGATGGCCTCGGGGGAAGGGCCCACCCAGGTCAGACCGGCCGCCAGGACCGCACGCGCGAAATCCGCGTTCTCCGACAGGAACCCGTAACCCGGGTGCACGGCATCGGCGCCCGAGGCGCGGCACGCCTCCAGGATCCGGCCGATGTTCAGGTAGGTGTCGGTCGGCGCGGCGCCGCGCAGCCGTACCGCGAGATCGGCCTCGGCCGTGTGCGGCGCGTCCGCGTCGGCGTCGGAGAAGACGGCGACCGTCTCGATGCCGAGCTCCCGGCACGTACGGAAGACGCGGCGGGCGATCTCCCCGCGGTTCGCGACGAGAAGGCGCGTGATCGCGGTCATGGGCGGAACACCCCGTATCCGGTCGGTGCGGGCTCAGGCGCGCTGTTGATCGCCGACAGGCAGAGGCCGAGCACGGTGCGCGTGTCGCGCGGGTCGATCACCCCGTCGTCGTACAGCCGCCCGGACAGGAAGAACGGCAGCGACTCCGCCTCGATCTGCGCCTCGACCATGGCCCGCATAGCCGCGTCCTGCTCCTCGTCGTACGGCAGGCCACGCGCCTGCGCCGAGGCCCGGCCCACGATGGACAGCACCCCCGCCAGTTGGGCCGGCCCCATGACCGCCGATTTCGCGCTCGGCCAGGTGAACAGGAAGCGCGGGTCGTAGGCGCGGCCGCACATGCCGTAGTTGCCGGCGCCGTAGGAGGCGCCCATGGTCACGGTCAGGTGCGGCACGCTGGAGTTGGCGACCGCGTTGATCATCATGGCGCCGTGTTTGATGATGCCGCCCTGCTCGTACTCCTTGCCGACCATGTAGCCCGTGGTGTTCTGCAGGAAGAGCAGCGGGGTGCGCGCCTGGCCGGCGAGCTGGATGAACTGGGTCGCCTTCTGCGACTCCTCGCTGAACAACACGCCGCGGGCGTTGGCGAGGATGCCGATCGGGTAGCCGTGGAGCGTGGCCCAGCCGGTGACCAGGGAGGCGCCGTAGAGGGGCTTGAACTCCTCGAACTCGCTGCCGTCCACGATCCTGGCGATGACCTCGCGGGGGTCGAAGGGGATCTTGAGGTCTTCCGGCACGATGCCGAGAAGCTCGTCGGCCGGATACAGGGGTTCACGGACGGCTCGGGGGGCACGGCCGAGTTTCCGCCAGCGCAGCGATTTCACGATATTTCGGCCTATGCGAAGGGCGTCATGCTCGTCCGCCGCGAGATAGTCGGCCAGCCCGCTGGTCCGCGCGTGCATCTCGGCCCCGCCCAGCGACTCGTCGTCCGACTCCTCCCCGGTGGCCATCTTGACCAGCGGCGGCCCGCCCAGGAACACCTTCGCGCGCTCCTTGACCATCACCACGTAGTCACTCATCCCAGGCACATATGCTCCGCCCGCCGTGGAATTCCCGAAAACCACCGCAATCGTCGGAATCCCGGCGGCACTCAACTGCGTCAGTTCCCGAAATATCCGCCCACCCGGGATGAAGATCTCCTTCTGCGTAGGCAGATCCGCCCCGCCGGACTCCACCAGATTCACGTACGGCAGGCGGTTCCGGAGCGCGATCTCCGACGCCCGCAGCGTCTTCCGGAGCGTCCACGGATTCGACGCCCCGCCCCGCACGGTCGGATCGCTGGCCGTGATCACGCACTCGACGCCCTCGATCACCCCGATCCCGGTGACCACACTCGCACCCACGGGAAAATCACTGCCCCAGGCGGCCAGCGGCGACAACTCCAGGAACGGCGAGTCCGGGTCCACCAGCAACTCGATCCGCTCCCTGGCCAGCAGCTTGCCGCGTCGCCGATGCCGCTCCACGTACTTCTCGCCACCACCCGCGACCGCCTTGGCATGCTCGGCATCCAGTTCGGCCAGCTTCCCCAGCATGGCCACCCGCCGCAGCCGGTAGTCCTCCCCGCCTGTGTCCAGAATGCTGGTGATCACGACTCCTCCTCGGCGCGCGAAGGTGATCCGGCGTCGCCGGAGGTTGATGCGGTGCGGCCCGATGGTGTCGTGCCGCCGCCCTGCGTTGAGTCCGAAGTTGACGTTGGCGTCAATCCGATGGCCCGAGCCCACAAGGTGGTCAGCAAGTCGACCGCGGCGCCTTCGTCGGCGTGTTCCCCGAGGTCCAGCCAGACGTGGGCGAAGTGCTCCACCATGCCGCCCAGCATGATCGCCGTCAGCCTCGGGTCCAGGGCGGGGTCGGCCAGCCCCTGGTCCTGAAGACGGCGCAGGCCCTCGGCGCCCCGCCGTACGAAAACCTCCCGCAACTCCAGCAGCAGCCCCGCGAAGCTCTCGTCGCCCGTGGCCGCCTGCTCGACCATGCGCACCAGCCGCGAGTTCGCCGCCCAGGCGCGCAGGTAGCGCCGGTTGGCCGCTTCGATGCGGGCGTACGGCTCGTCGGGGACGGCCGGGCCGACGATGCCGGCGGCGAACATCTCGCCCACCACCACGCCCGCCACCTCCCGCAGGAGGCTCTCCTTGGAGTCGAAGTAGGTGTAGAAGGTCCCGTGGGAGACCCCGGCCCGCACGCACACGTCGTCGATGCGCACCGCGTCGAACGGCTGCGCCTCGAACGCCTCCCGCCCGGCGTGCACCAGCGCCGTCCTGGTCCTGCGCCCGCGTGCGGTCAAGGTCTCAGACTTGACGATCACGTCAATCAGCCTATGCGGGCCACGGCGGTCAGGGGAAGACCCATGACAAGGCGGCGGCGCCGTCCCCGAAGAAGAGGAGGACGGCGCCGCCGAAAGGGACCGGTCAGGAAGCTGCTACCCGCAGTTGGTCCAGCCTGACTTCCAGGACAGGCTCCCCCAGGAACCGCCCCACATGACGCACTTCTTCGCCGCGGCCAGCCGGACCGGCCCGGCGTACGCCGTGAACGCCCCCGCGTTGCCGCCCGAGGCGCCACCCTGCACCTGGAGGCTGACTCCCATCTGCACCTTGCCCGGGTACTGCAGGCGCGACATCGTCACGACGCAGTTCTTGCCCTGCGCGGCGTTGTACATGAGGTAGATGGTCGCCTTGTCGCCCAACGCCCGGCTGTTGACCGTCTTGAACCCGGCACCGCACACCGCCTCGACCCGATACGGGTTCGGCTTCGGCTGCGGAGTGGGCTTCGCGGTCGGCTTCGGCGTCGGCTTCACCGTTGGCTTCACCGTCGGTTTGGGCGTCGGCTTCACCGTCGGTTTGGTCGTGGGCTTCGAGGTGGGCTTGGTCGTCGGCTTCGTCTGGCCCGGGTCGCCGTCGCCGTACGGATCCGACGGGTCGGAGTGCTCGCCGCCCGGGTCCACCATGCCCGTGTCCTTCGACTTGGTGGGAGTCGGGTCCGGCTTCTTCGTCGGCTTGTCCGACGGGCGCTCGTCTTCCTTCTTCTCGTTCGACGGAGGCGTGACGGGGTCGGGCTGCGCGATCACCGTCTTCGTCTCGACCGGGTCCGGCAGCGTGCCGATCGTCGGTTCGTCAGGCTTGGGCTGGTCTTCGGAGAGGAGGTCGCTCGGCCGCACGTCTTCCGGCGCGTCCGTGGGTACGGCCGGCGGCTCCGAACCCAGGGGCTGCTGAGGCTGCTGCTGGGTGTTCTCGCCCGCGTTCCCGCTCTTCTCCGCGTTGGGGGAATCGCCGGAGCCCAGTGCGTTGACCAGGGCGATCGGGGTGTTGCCCGTCTGGGCCGCCACGACCACACCACCCACGGCCACCAGCGCCAGCGCGGCCACCCCGGAAAGCGCGTAGGTCAGCGTACGCCGGCCCCGCGAGGCGGCATCCGCCTTGTCCCCTTGCCGGGGAACCCCGGGCTGCCCGGGACCAGCGGGCTGGCCGGGAGCACTGCCCTGGGCAGGAACGCCCTGCGGGCCGGAGCCAGGCCGGCCGGGGGCGCCGGGCTGACCGTGGGGCGGCATGCCACCCGGGCCGGACATCCCGGGCTGACCACCCTGCGCGAAGGTCTGTCCCTGCGGGCCGGCGCCCTGCGGGTGCGGCACAGCGCCCTGGACCGCCGGCATCCCCTGGACCGTCGGCATCCCCTGGGGCCCGGAAGCCATGCCCCCAGGGCCCGCCGCGGCACCGGAAGCCGCGGCAGCCGTACCACCACCGGAAGCCGCGCCGCCGGCACCGAAGGCGGCGGCGCCAACGCCGGAAGCCGCGGCACCGGCGCCGGGGGCAGCGACACCGGAGGCGCCGCCTGTGCCCGGCTGGCCGGGGATGACGTGGGTGGGGCCGGTGACGGGTTCGACGGCGGCGCGGGGGACCGGCTGGCCGGTCAGGCGGATGATGATCTCGTCAGCCGCAGGCCGGACGGACGGGTCCTTGGACAGGCAGGCGGCCACCAGTTCGGCCATCGTCCCGTCCAGCCCGACGATCTCCGGCTCCTCGTGCAGGATCCGGTTCATGACCACGGGGATCGAGTCGGCCCCGAAGGCGGGCCGTCCGGAGGCGGCGAAGACCATCGTGACGCCCCAGGCGAACACGTCGGCCGCTTCGGAGACCGGGGCGCCGCTGAGCTGCTCCGGCGCGAGGTAGGACGGCGTCCCCATGGCCATGCCGGTCGCGGTGGCGCCGGGCGCGTCCAGGGCGCGGGCGATGCCGAAGTCGATGACGACCGGCCCCTCGGGCCCCATGAGGACGTTGGCCGGCTTGAAGTCGCGGTGCAGGATGCCGGCGCGGTGGATGGCCGCGAGCGCGGTGGCGGTGCTGATGGCGAGCCGTTCGAGCGCCGCTCCCCGGCGCGGCCCCTCCTGGTCGACGAGCTGGCGCAGCGACGGCCCCGGCACGTACTCGCTGACGATGTACGGCCGGCTGCCGTCGAGGTCGGCGTGGAGCACGGGCGCGGTACAGAACCTGGCGACCCGCTGCGCGACGGCGACTTCCCGCAGGAAGCGGTCGCGGGCGGCGGGGTCGGCGACGAGCGCGTGGTGCAGGAGCTTGACCGCCACCTGCTCCCCGGAGTCGGATCTGCCCAGGTAGACGATGCCCTGCCCGCCCTCACCGAGCCGGGCGACGATGTCGTACGCGCCCAGCCGTCGCGGGTCGTCCGCCGCCAACGGCTGGTTCGGATTCACGTCGGACCCCCATATGTCACTTACAGATGGGGCAAAACGCTACCAGTGGGACAGTTAGTACGTCTGCCGACCCGACTCATCTCAACGGATTTCAGTCATGGTTAACCACAAAGCCACGCAGGTGAGACACTCTGCGCGGCTTCAGGTCACGAATTAGATAGCCTTGCCCGGGTTGAGGATGCCCAGCGGATCGAACACGGCCTTGATGCCGTGGTGGATCTCCGTGCCCAGCTCCCCGGTCTCCAGCCCCAGCCAGCGCTTCTTCAGCAGCCCGACGCCGTGCTCGCCGGTCAGCGTGCCGCCGAGCGCCAGGGCCTGGGTGAAGACCTCGTCGGCCGCGGCCCAGATCTCCGGGGGCGGCTCCGGGACGCCGTGGTCGAAGACGAAGACCGGGTGCAGGTTCCCGTCTCCGGCGTGGGCGACCGTACAGATCTTGACGCCGTGCTTGGCCGCGGCCCGCTCGATCGCCTCGATCATGTCGGGCAGCAGCGAGCGCGGCACGCACACGTCCTCGACCAGGCAGGCGCCCAGGCGCTCCTTGGCCTGGTAGGCCATGCGGCGCACGCCGATGAGCTCCTCGGTCTCGGCCGGAGACGACGACACGGCCACGAACGAGGCGCCGTGCTCCTCGCACAGCTCCTGCATGCGGGCGACCACCGCCGCGGAGTCCGAGGCGTCGGACTGGCCGATGAGCATCGCCATCGTCGCATCCTCCAGGCCGATGTTGCGCATGGCGTCGATGGCCTGGAGCGTGGCGCGGTCCAGCAGTTCCATCAGGGACGGCTGGCAGCCCGCCGCCATGATGGCCGACACCGCCGCCCCGGCGTCCCGCAGCGAGCCGAACTCGGCCGCGAACGTGGCCGGCGGCGCCTTGGGCGCCTGGCGCAGGCGGACCGTCGCCGCGGTGATCACCCCGAGCGTCCCCTCGGAGCCGACGAACAGGCCGGTGAGGTCGTAGCCGGTGACGCCCTTCATCGTGCGCCGGCCGGTGTTCAGCACCCGGCCGTCGGCCAGCACCACCTCGAGCCCGAGGGCCGAGTCGCGGGTCACGCCGTACTTCACGCAGCGCAGCCCGCCGGCGTTGGTGGCGAGGTTGCCGCCGATCGTGGAGATCTCGTACGAGGACGGGTCGGGCGCGTACATGAGCCCGTGCTCGCGCGCGGCCTTGTCCAGGTCCGCGGTGATCACGCCTGGTTCGACCACGGCGATCTCGTCGGCGGGGGAGAGCTCGCGGATGGCCGTCATCTTGGCCAGTGACAACACGATCGAGCCGTCCATCGCCGTGGCGGCGCCGGCCAGGCCCGTCCCGCCGCCGCGCGGGACGACGGGCACCCGGTTCTCGGTGGCCCACTTCAGGGTCGTCACCACGTCCTCGCGCGAGGTGGCCAGGACCGCTCCAAGCGGCTTGCCGGGCTCCAGGAACGTGCGGTCGCGGGCATAGGAGTCGAGGACGTCGGGGTCGGTGATGACGCGTCCGGTGGGCAGGCGGCCGATCAAGGTATCAATCACGCTCACAGGAGAACCATACGGTTTGCACTGTCTGTGGCTTCAGACCAGACTGCACCAGGTGGATGTGACGTGCCCGGTGTGTTCCCAGGCCGATCAAGTGGCCTCGGTGCCGGGGGTCGTCGCCTCTGGCACCACGTACCGAATCGGCAGGGTCCGCCTGCCCGGTGACAAGCAGGTGCCCGACCTGCCCACGGCCCCCGCGCTAGGCGTCTCGAAGAAGGTCATGAGCCGGAGCCAGCTGGCCGTCTGGCTGTCCTTCCCCAGCCGCCACTACACCCCGTGGGCCCGCAACCAGGGCTACATCATGCTGTTCGGCGCCGCCCTGGTGCACCTGGTGGTGGCCCTGGTGATCGCGATGGGCGGCAACGCGGGCTGGGGCGAGGTCCTTCTGGCGCCGTTCTGCCTGACCGGCCTGTTCTGGATCTTCGGCTCGTTCTTCGTCATCGGCTCGTACGGCGCGCGCAAACGTGACGACGCCGAAGCCCCGGCCAGGGCCCGGGCGATCGAGGTCTGGCAGGGGCTGTTCTACTGCGTCAGGGACAACGCCGTCTTCGAGCCCGGCGTCGGGGTCTCGTTCCATCCGAGCGAGACCCGCGAGTACATCTTCGGCTTCCGCCGCTAGCCGCGGCGGCTCAGGAGGCGGCCAGGCGGGCGCACACGACGAGCCCCCGCATCGCCTGCTCCAAATCCTCCAGCCCGGGGAAGGTGGGCGCGATCCGGATGAACCGGTCGTCCGGGTCCTCGCGGTAGGGGTGGGTGGCCCCGGCCGGGGTGAGGGCGATGCCGGCGGCCTTGGCCAGCTCGACCACCCGGCGCGCGTGGGGGACCTCCAGGGCGATGAAGTACCCGCCCCGGGGGCTGGTCCAGGTCGCCACGTCGGCGAGTTCCTTGGCCAGGATCCGGTCCACGACCTCGAACTTGGGCCGCACGATCGCCGCGTGGGCGCGCATGTGGGCGGCCACGCCGTCGGCGTCGCGCAGGAACTCCACGTGCCGCAGCTGGTTGACCTTGTCCGGGCCGATGGACTGCTTGGACGTCTGGTGCAGGTACCACTCGACGTTGGCCGGCGAGCCGCCGAAGAAGGAGACGCCGCTGCCCGCCCAGGTCACCTTGGAGGTGGAGCCGAAGACGAAGGCGCGGTCCGGGTTGCCGTGCTCGGCGCACAGGGCCAGGATGTCGCCGATCTCGTCGTGGGCGCCGGTCAGGTGGTGCACCGCATAGGCGTTATCCCAAAATATCCGGAAATCGGGGGCGGCCGTCCGCATCGACGCCAGGCGGCGCACGGTCTCCGCGCTGTAGCTGATCCCCGACGGGTTGCTGTACTTGGGCACGCACCACATGCCCTTCACGCCGGGGTCGGCGGCGGCCAGCCGCTCGACGACGTCCATGTCCGGCCCGCCGGCGGTCATGGGCACGGCCACCATCTTGATCCCGAACCGCTCGCAGATCGTGAAATGCCGGTCATACCCGGGAACCGGGCACAGGAAGGTGATCTCGCCGGCCTCGACCCACCGCCCCGCTCCGCCCGGCACCCCGCCCAGCAGCGCGTGCACCACCGTGTCGTGCATGATCGCCAGGCTGGAGTTGCCCCCCACGACCAGCTGCTCCGCGGGCACCTGCAGCAGGGGCCCGAACAGCTCGCGCAGCTCGGCCAGCCCCTGCAGGTCGCCGTAGTTGCGGCCGTCCATCCCGTTCCTGGCCACATACGAGCCGGGCAGCGTGAGCATCGCGTCGGAGAGCGCGAGCTGCTGTGACGACGGCTTGCCCCGGGTGAGGTCGAGCTTGAGCCCCTGGCTGACCAGGGCGTCGTAGTCGCGCTGTGCGTTCACGTGGTCTCCTCCGATCGAATCCGCTACGAAGGATAGAAGACCCGGCGCCGTCCGGCAGCACCGATCCCGCCCCTACAGCGGGCACGGGGAGTAGGGAGAAATTCGGGATTGCGGGTTTCGGTTCTGCGATCGTTGGCGTGAAATGGGGGCATCGGGGGCACCGCGTCGGAGGGAGCTGCCGTGACGACTGTCCGCGAGACCTCGATCGAGCGAGTACGGCGTCGCCGTACCGGCACCGTGATCGTCTCCTGGCTGTCGACCACCGATCACAAGGTCATCGGGTACCTCTACCTGATCACCTCGTTCGCCTTCTTCCTCGTGGCCGGGGTGATGGCCATGGTGATGCGGGCCGAACTGGCCGCGCCCGGGATGCAGGTGGTCAGCCAGCAGCAGTACAACCAGCTGTTCACCATCCACGGCACGGTCATGCTGCTGCTGTTCGCCACGCCGTTGTTCGCCGGGTTCGCCAACGTGGTGATGCCGCTGCAGATCGGGGCGCCGGACGTGGCCTTCCCGCGGCTGAACGCGGTCGCGTACTGGTTGTTCCTGTTCGGCGGCCTGATGGTGCTGGCCGGGTTCCTCGCGCCGGGCGGGGCGGCCGACTTCGGGTGGTTCGCCTACACGCCGCTGGCCACCGAGATCTACTCGCCGGGGCTCGGCGGCGATCTGTGGATCATGGGGCTGGCGTTGTCGGGGCTCGGCACCATTCTCGGCTCGGTCAACTTCATCACCACGATCATCGGCATGCGGGCGCCGGGGATGACGATGTTCCGGATGCCGTTGTTCACCTGGAACACGCTGCTGACCAGCATGCTCGTGCTGATGGCCTTCCCCGTGCTGGCCGCGGCGCTGCTGGTGCTGGAGTCGGATCGCGAGCTGGGCACGCAGGTGTTCGCCGCCGAGAACGGCGGCGCGATCCTGTGGCAGCACCTGTTCTGGTTCTTCGGCCACCCCGAGGTGTACATCATCGCGCTGCCGTTCTTCGGGATCATCACCGAGGTCATCCCCGTCTTCAGCCGCAAGCCGCTCTTCGGCTACATCGGGCTGGTCGGCGCCACGATCGCGATCGCGGGCCTGTCGATGACCGTGTGGGCGCACCACATGTTCCCGACCGGGCAGGTGCTGCTGCCGTTCTTCTCGTTCATGACCTTCCTCATCGCGGTGCCGACCGGCGTGAAGTTCTTCAACTGGATCGGCACGATGTGGCGCGGCCATCTCAGCTTCGAGACGCCGATGTTGTTCGCGGTCGGCTTCCTGGTGACGTTCCTGCTCGGCGGGCTGACCGGGATCATCCTGGCCTCGCCGCCGCTGGACTTCCATATCTCCGACACCTACTTCGTGGTCGCCCATTTCCACTACGTGGTTTTCGGCACCGTGGTGTTCGCGATGTTCTCCGGCTTCTATTTCTGGTGGCCGAAGATGACCGGGCGCATGCTCGACGACCGCCTCGGCAAGGTGCACTTCTGGACGTTGTTCGTCGGCTTCCACACCACGTTCCTGGTGCAGCACTGGCTGGGGGCGATCGGCATGCCGCGCCGGTACGCCGACTACGGCCCGGCCGACGGCTTCACGATGCTGAACGAGATCTCCTCGGCGGGCGCGTTCCTGCTCGGGGTCTCGACGCTGCCCTTCCTCTACAACGTCTGGAAGACCGCCCGGCACGCGCCCAAGGTCACGCTGGATGACCCTTGGGGGTATTGCAACTCGCTGGAATGGGCGACATCGTGTCCACCGCCACGCCACAACTTCCTGCGAATCCCCACCATCCGCTCCGAGCGCCCGGCATTCGACCTGCACTATCCGCGTGAATCAAAGGGCACGGGAGACTGACCTTTTCAGCAGGTTCGCGTGGTGCTTGTGTGGAAATGACATTTCGCCTTTCTAGGGAGATGGGCGATGACAGGGACACGAACCCCCTTCGCCCCGGAAACCGCCCCCTGCGGGAAGCAGTTCGGTGGTGAACGCCTGGTCGACGACGACGGATACGGCCTGGTGATCCGCGACCTGTTCTACTCCTGCGGCTGTCGCAGAATCCGGCACGAGTACCACGACGGCAGCATCCACCTGTCGGCCATCCGCCACGACGGCAAACGGGTGAAGAACCCCATCGAACCCGACCACGGGAAGTGACGCCCATGATCGATGTGCTCATCGTCGGAGGGGGCGGCGCAGGGCTGCGGGCGGCCATCGCGGTCGCCGAGACGGCCCCGGAGCTGAGCGTGGCCGTCGTGTCGAAGGTCTACCCGATGCGCAGTCACACCGTCTCCGCCGAGGGCGGCGCCGCAGGGGTGATCGGCGCCGGGGACACGCTGGACGAACACTGCTACGACACCATCTCGGGCGGCGACTGGCTCTGCGACCAGGACGCCGTGGAAGCCTTCGTGGCCGAGGCGCCCAAGGAGCTGATCCAGCTCGAACACTGGGGCTGCCCGTGGAGCAGGGAGCGTGACGGCCGGGTCGCGGTGCGCCCCTTCGGCGGCATGAAGCGCGAGCGCACCTGGTACGCCGCCGACAAGACCGGCTTCCACCTGCTGCACACCCTCTTCCAGACCACGCTGAAGTACGGCGAGATCCAGCGCTACGACGAGTGGTTCGTCACGCGGCTGATCGTGGACGACGGCCGGGTGCACGGCGTCGTGGCCGTCGACATCAGGACCGGCGCCATCGAGACCATCGCCGCCCGCACGGTCATCCTCGCCACGGGCGGCTGCGGCCGCGTCTTCCCCTTCACCACCAACGCGGCCATCAAGACCGGCGACGGCATGGCCCTGGCCTACCGCGCCGGGGCGGCGCTGAAGGACATGGAGTTCGTCCAGTACCACCCGACCGGCCTGCCGTTCACCGGCATCCTCATCACCGAGGCGGCCCGCGCGGAGGGCGGCTGGCTGATCAACAAGGACGGCTACCGCTACCTCCAGGACTACGACCTGGGCAAACCCACGCCCACCCCCAAGCTGCGCAGCATGGAACTGGGCCCGCGCGACCGCCTCTCGCAGGCGTTCGTGCACGAGCAGCAGCGCGGCCGCACCGTCGAGACCCCCTACGGCCCCGTCGTCTACCTGGACCTGCGGCACCTGGGCGAGAACAAGATCGACGCACGGATCCCGTTCGTCCGCGAGCTGTGCCGCAGCTACCAGAACCTCGACCCGGCCACCGACCTCATCCCGGTCCGCCCGGTCGTGCACTACATGATGGGCGGCGTCCACACCGACCTGGACGGCGCCACTCCGATCGCCGGCCTGTACGCCGCGGGGGAGACGGCCTGCGTCAGCATCAACGGCGCCAACCGGCTCGGCTCCAACTCGCTGCCCGAGATCCTCGTCTTCGGCAGGCGCGCCGGTACGGCTGCCGCCGCCTTCGCCCGCGAGCACCGGGAGGCCGAGCCGCCTGCCGTACGGTCGCAGGGGGAGGACGAGCGGCGGCTGCTGGAGCGCGCCCGCGAGGGCAACCCGGACGGCGAGCGCATCGCCGACCTGCGCGAGGAGATGCAGCACACGCTGGAGGGCGCGGCGGGCATCTACCGCACCGGCGCCGAACTGGCCAAGGCCGCCGCCACGCTGGCGGAACTGCGAGAACGGGCGGACGCGGCGCGCGTGGACGACACCAGCGCCACGTTCAACACCGACCTGATCAACCTGCTGGAACTGCACACGATGCTGGACGTGGCGCGCACGATCGTGGCCTGCGCGCTCAACCGCCGCGAGTCGCGCGGCGCCCACCAGCGCACCGACTTCGCCACCCGCGACGACGCGGAGTTCCTGGCGCACTCGCTGGTCCACCGCGCGCCCGACGGCGCGCCGTCCGTCGGGCTCATGCCCGTGACGATCACCCGCTGGCCTCCCGGCGAAAGGGTTTACGGCCGTGACTGAGGCGAAATCCCAACAAGCACGTCAGGCCACCCCACCGCGCACCATCACTCTGGAAGTGTCCCGGTATCGCCCCGGGCAGGACGAGGAACCGGTCTTCGAGCGCTTCGAGGTGCCGCTCATGGACGACTGGGCGGTGCTCGACGGGCTCAACTACATCAAGGACCGGCTCGACGGCACGCTGTCGTTCCGCTGGTCGTGCCGGATGGGCATCTGCGGCTCGTGCGGCATGAACGTCAACGGCCGCCCCAGGCTGACCTGCGGCACGTTCTTCACCGAGTTCGGGGCCGGGCCGATCAGGATCGAGCCGCTCAAGGGCTTCCCGGTCATCCGCGACCTCGTGGTGGAGATCGACGACTTCCTGGCCAAGCTCCGGCACGTGCAGCCGTGGCTGGTCAGGGAGGGGGAGGAACTGCCGCTGACCAGCGAGCACGCGCAGACGCCGGCCCAGCTCGAGGCGTACAAGCAGTACTCGATGTGCATCAACTGCATGCTCTGCTACTCGGCCTGCCCGGTCTACGTGCTCGACCCCGACTTCCTGGGCCCCGCCGCGATCGCGCTGGCCCAGCGGTACGAGCTGGACTCGCGGGACATGGGCGACCGCTTCGACCTGCTCAACCTGGACGAGGCGGTGTGGGGCTGCACGTTCGTGGGCGAGTGCACCCGCGTCTGCCCCAAGCACGTGGACCCGGCCGAGGCGATCCAGCGTTACAAGGTCACGGCCGCGATGCGGTCCGTCCTTCCGTGGAGCAGGAGCAGGAGCAGGCGATGACGACGGCCTACCGGCCCCGCCGGGACTACGGGTGGTTCTTGCGCAACCGCAACTACGCGGTGTTCGTGGCGCGCGAGCTGACCAGCGTCTTCGTGGCGTGGGCGATCGTCTTCCTGATGCTCGTCGTGGACGCCGTGCTGAACGGCGGCGACCCGGCCGCCTTCGCCGGGCGGCCGTGGGTGATCGCGCTCAACGTGCTCACGCTGGCCGCCACCGCCTTCCACGCGGTGACGTTCCTCAACCTGGCCCCCAAGGCCACGGTGATCAGGCTGGACGGCTACCGCATCCCCGCCTGGATGATCCAGGGCGGCAACCACTCCGCCTGGCTGCTGGTCTCGGCGGTCGTCGCGTACTTCGTGCTGAGGTCGCCATGAGACGCCGGACGCCGGAGCCGTACCTGTGGCTGCTGTTCAGCGGCGGGGGAGTGGTGGCCGCGCTGCTGCTGCCCGTGCTGGTGCTGTTGTTCGGGGTGCTCATGCCGCTGGGCGTGCTCGACTGGCCGTCCGCCGCCCAGCTGGCCGCGCTGCTGGACCCGGTCGTGGTACGGCTGGCCGTCGTGGCCGTTGTCGTGCTGTGCCTGTTTCACGCTGCGCACCGGATCCGATTCACCAGCGAGGAACTGCTCGGCGTGGCCAGGTTCGACCTGATCATCGCGCTGCTGTGCTACGGCGGCGCGGTTGCGGGCGGCGTTATAGCCGTCGTTCTCCTGTTCTGAAATCCCTGGAAATACATCACATTTCAACAAAGGGCTTTACGGTCACTTTCCTTGGGGCTTACCGTCCGCTTTGTGCCAAGACGACGCTACTTAGCCGCAGTCCCCGCGCTCACCCTCATCGCCACGGGACTTGCCGTCGCGCCGGCCGACGCCTCTATCGCGAGGTATGAGCCCAGCGCGGCTGACTACTACATCAACTACGCTCCGCCGCAGGTCGAAAACCCCCAGGAAGACCCGCCCGCCCCCGGCCAGCGCGCCGCGCGCACCGCGTCGCCGGCGGAGAAGTTCGACCAGAAGTTCACCAGCGGCAACCCCGTCGCGGGCCGGGTCCTCACGGCCCGCGAGAACGAGGCCATCCGGACCGGCCGTAACCCCGCCGACTGGATCTTCAAGAAGTCCAAGCAGACCAAGACGGCCAAACTGCTGACCCTGCTCGTGGAGTTCAACGAGAACGCCAACGACGACTTCTCCGGCTACAACCGTCTGCGCACACCCGACAGCGAGCCGGAGGACTGCGTCGTAGAGCCTCCGGGCACCAAGAAGAACGGACCGCTCCACAACAAGATCCCGAACCCGGCCACGCTGCCGGCCAAGGACAACAACTCCTTCTGGGTCGACGACTTCAGCCCGGCGCACTTCAACAAGATGCTCTACTCCGACAAGGGCATCACCGAGCGCGTCCGCACCGACCTCAAGGACCCTCGTGACGGCAAGGCCGGCATCGACATCTCCGGCCACACGCTGAAGAAGATGTACGAGGAGATGTCCAAGGGCGCCTACTCCGTCACCGGCTCGGCCGTCGGCTGGATCAAGGCCCCGCACTCGGAGGCATGGTACGGCGCGGCCGCCTGCGGTGGCGCTCCCCAGGACATGTCCGGCCACCCGGACAACCCGCTCGGCGCCGGCCAGCTGGCGATCGACGCGGTCAACGTCCTCGCCCAGACGCAGCCGAACTTCAACTGGGCCGAGTACGACCAGGAGGACACCTCCGACGCCGACGGCGACGGCAACTTCGCCGAGCCCGACGGCGTGATCGACCACCTGGTGCTGGTCCACGCCGGCAAGGACAAGTCCGCGGACGGCGGCGCCGAGGGCACCTACGCCATCTGGGCGCACTCCAGCGCGGTCGCCGGCGGCTACACCGTCCCCGGCACCGACAAGAAGATCTCCAACTACATCGTGCAGCCCGAGGACTCCGGCGTCGGCGTCTTCGCCCACGAGTACGGCCACGACCTGGGCCTGCCCGACCTGTACGACACCAGCGGCGCCGGCAGCTCGGCGGTCGACTTCTGGGACCTGATGTCCAGCGGCTCCCACTCCGGCCCGATCTTCCAGTCGATGCCGACGCACATGGGCCTGTGGGACAAGTGGATCCTGGGCTGGGCCAACCCCAAGACGCTCAACCCCGGTGACCGCAGCAAGATCGTCACCGTCGGCCAGTCCTCGCGCACGCCCAAGTTCACCGAGGACGGCGTCCGCGTCAACCTCGCCAGCCAGCCGCTGAAGATGCTCGACGCGCACAGCGGCACCAACGCCTGGTGGTCCGGCATGGACCAGGAGTGGGCCAACGTCAAGGTCACCCGCGACGTGCAGGTGCCCGCGGGAGGCGACGTCCGCTTCTGGATGTGGAACAACTACGAGATCGAGGCCGACTGGGACTACGGCTTCGTCGAGACCTCCACCGACGGCGGCGCCACCTGGACCCAGCAGAAGGTCTACAACGAGGCCGGCCAGGAAGTGTCCACCCCGGACGACTACCCGGACCCGAACAAGAACCTCAAGACCTTCGGCAACAAGAAGTACGGCCTCACCGGCAACACCGACGGTTGGCGGCGCGACTACGTCAACCTGACCCCGTTCGCCGGGCAGACCATCAAGCTGCGCCTGGCCTACAACACCGACGCGGCCTCCACCCCGCGCGGCTGGCACGCCGACGACTTCCAGCTCACCAACGGCGGCACCGCCGTATGGAGCGACGACGTCGAGAGCGGCGAGAACGGCTGGAAGGCCCAGGGCGGCACTTTCACCAACACCAGCGGCCAGGGCTGGACGGTCAACAACGGCTCGCGCGAGATCTCCCGCTTCTACCTCGCCGAGTGGCGTAACTTCGACGGCTTCGACAAGGGCCTGCAGTACGCCTACGACTCGACCTACCAGCGCGACGGCGCCTGGAAGGTGCAGAAGGTCAAGTACAACGCGCCCGGCCTGCTGGTCTGGCTGCGTGACTCGACCTACACCAACAACGTGATCATCCCGGGTCTGGAGAACCTGCCCAGCATCGGCGCCAAGGGCAGCCTGCTGGTCGTGGACTCGCACTACGAGCCGCTGCGCCGTACCGGCACCGCGGCCACGAAGGACCCGTCGCGGAACAAGAACATGGAGGGCCGCTCGCAGACCTCCAACGCCGCGTTCTCCTTCGGGAAGACCTACCCGTTCAAGGAGTGCCTGGAGGCTCCTAACGAGCCGTTCAGCGAGTACTGCACAGACGTCCCCGCGCAGAAGGGCGTGCCGAGCTTCACCGACGCGAAGACGTGGTACCCGGGCTTCGAGCTGCAGAACGGCTCGCTGTTCTACCGCGACTTCGACGCCTCCGCGGTCGTGCCCGCCAAGGGTGACCAGCAGTACAGCACGCGCGTGGTGAACTTCGACGGCACTCCCGCCCCCGAGCTGTACGGCACCGACATGGGCCACGGCCACAAGCTCGGCACCGGCAACCCCGGTGACGAGGCCAAGGCGCTGGGTGTGCAGTTCAAGCTGGTCAGCCCGCTGCCCGGCAATCTGGGCGCCATCGTCCAGGTGGTTGCGCCGAAGAAGTGATCGTGTGGGTCGTTCCGCGGCGGCCCTACGATGAGGGACCATGACGGACCTTAGGACCAAGGCGGAGCACACTGCGGCCATCCGGCGCGAGCGCCGGGTGGCCGTGGTGATCAACACACGCTCGCGCCGCGGCCGTCGCCACTACTTCGAGGCGCTCGACCTCATCCACGAGCTGGGTTTCGAGCCGCTGGCCGAGTTCTCGGTGCTCAAGCCCAAACGGCTGCGCGACCACCTCGACAAGGCCCTGGCCACCAAGCCCGACCTGCTGATCGTGGGCGGCGGCGACGGCACCCTGTCGTCGGCCGTCCGCCACATCGCGCACCGCGACGTCGCCCTCGGCGTGCTGCCCCTCGGCACCACCAACAACTTCGCGCGCAGCCTCGGCCTCCCCCTGGACCTGGCCGGCGCGATCAACGTCTTCGCCACCGGCAAGGTGGCCGACATCGACCTCGGCATGGCCGACGACCGCCCCTTCGCCAACCTGGCCAGCTTCGGCGTCTCGGTCGAGGTGGCCGGCACGGTCAAGCCCTGGCTCAAGCGCATCATCGGCCGCCCCGCCTACCCGCTGACCGCGCTGACGATCCTGCCCGGGCACCGGCCCTTCCGCGCCTTCATCACCGTCGACGGCAAGCGCCACGAGCTGCTCACCCACCAGCTCAACATCGCCAACGGGCGCTTCCACGGCGGCTGGCAGGTGGCCAAGGACATCAGCATCGACAACGGCCTGCTGGTGGCCTACCAGCTCGGCTCGGGCAAGAAGCTGCGCCTGCTCGGCGAGACGCTGGCGCGGGCCACGACCGGGCGCTGGCGCAGCCTGGCGGGCGGGCCGTTCGTGACCGGGCGCGAGATGCTGCTGGAGACCGACCCGCCGATGGCCGCCGACGTGGACGGCGAGGTACGGCTACGCACCCCGATCCGGCTGCGGGTGGTGCCCAACGGGGTGCGCGTGATGGTCCCGGAGACCTTCGAGGATCGCTGAGATCCGCTCCTTCGTGAGCGGCTCGGCCAGCATCTCGCGCAGGCGGGCGCGGGCGCGCGAGCGGTTCTCCTCGCTCTCCTGCCCGCCGGTCGCCCTGCGCGCGTAGAACTCGAGCAGATGCGCCTGCGCGGCCACGCGCATCGAGAAGTCCTCGGGCCGGGTCACCCGGGCCGGGCCGCCCGCCGCCACGTAGGCGCGGTAGACCTCCCCGTCGCGGGCCACGAGCGCGGCCAGCTCCCAGGCGGGCACCGCCGGGCCGCAGTTCTCCCAGTCGAGCACGGTGAGCACGCCGCCGGTGGACAGGCGCAGGTTCTCCTCGTTGAGGTCGCGGTGGCAGGTCGTGACCTCGGCCGGGTCGGGCGGGCGCACGACGTCCTCGACCGCGATCAGGTCCGCGAGGCGGGCGTCCAGCGCGTCGGCCCACTCCCGGCCGCGCGAGATCCGGGCCACCTCGTGCCAGGCCGCCCGGCCCAGCGGGGCGGCGAACCACGGGCCCACCGGGCCGCGGGCGGCGTGCCGTACCCGATGGATGCGCGCCGCCGCCTCGCCGAGCTGCGCCGCGGTGATCTCGCCGGCCGCCAGGTCCGCCCACGCGTACACCCGCAGGTCGTGCGGCCGGGCCCGGAGGATGACCCGCCCGTGGCGATCGCGGACCGGGGCCGGGAGCACGACGCCCGCCGCGGCGGCGGCGCCCTGGAAGCGCACGTCGGCGTCGGCGTCCTCCTCGGCCACCTCGATGAGCGACTCCTTGACCGCCCACGACCCGCGCTCGGTGTCCAGGCGCCAGATCAGGCCCAGCTCGCCCCGCGCCGCGTAGACCGGGGCGGCCACGACCGCGCCCAGCTCGTACTCCCGTGCCACCCGTTCGGCGGTCTCCCTCAGCATGGGTTCGATCCTGCCCCAGCGCGCTCAGGGGACGTCACGGATTTTCCACACCAGAAGCGCCCCGGCGATCCCGACCGCCGCCGTCGCCGCGTACAGCGAGGCGTAGCCGCCCAGCTGCGTGACCAGCGGCGCCGCCAGGATCGGCGCGAGCATCTGCGGCCCGGCCGCGGCCAGGTTGAGCACGCCGAGGTCCTTGCCCCGGTCGAGGTCGGCGGGGAGCACCTGGGTCAGCAGCGCCTGGTCCACCGCCAGGAACGCCCCGCTGCCCGCGCCCAGGACCACCGCCGCCACGATCACCATCGGCCAGGCCGAGCCGAACGCCAGGAGCAGCCCGGCCGAGGCGGTCAGCAGCCCCGCCACGCTCACGACCGGGCGGCGCCGGCCGAGTTTGTCCGACAGCCAGCCGGACAGCAGCGTCGGCCCGATCCCGGCCACCGTCGAGACCGCCAGCAGGATCAGCACGCCCTCGTCCGCGCCGTGCCCGGGGAAGAGCCGCTCGTAGCCGACCTGGTCGCGGAGGTAGTACAGCAGGTAGCCGGTGCCCATCGAGATCGACAGGTTCATCAGGAACCTGGTCACCCAGGCCCACGCGAAGTCCGGATGGCGGCGCGGGCTCACCCACAAGGTCCGCCAGTCGAAAGGCCCGGGAGCCGGCCCGGTCACCGGCCCCTCACCGGTGGCCAGCGCGAACGGCAGCACCGTCACCAGCAGCAACGCCGCCATCGCCAGGTAGGAGGGCAGGATCCCGGTCACCACCAGCGCCACCACCAGCCCGCCCAGCAGCGGCCCGGCCGCCTGCGCCGCGCCCGCCACCGCCAGCACCCGGCCGCGCTGCCACTCCGGCACCCGATCGGGCACGACCGCGACCGTCGCCGCGAACGCCGCGTTGAACGTCAGCTGCACCAGGCTCCAGCCGATCGCCATGCCCAGCACGCTCCGCTGCGTCCCCAGCACCACCAGCGCCGCCGCCCCGGCCACCCCGCCCGCCAGGATCCACGGCCGCCGCCGTCCGTAGCGGCCGCGCGTGCGGTCCGACCAGGCGCCGAACGCCACGTTCGACACCATCGACACCGCCGCGCCCACGGCGAACACCACCGCCAGCGACGCCTCCTTGCCGGCGGCGTCCACCTCGACCATGTGCTGGGGCAGCACGATCTGGATCAGCGTGAACCAGCCCATCATCAGCCCGAGCTGGGCCAGGGACAGCCGCGCGGTCCAGCCGCCGGGGACCGTGGCCGATAACGCAGGTGAGCTCACGGAGACGTCCCCTCCCCTCGGGGATGAGAGGGCCTCATATTAGGACGCGTCCGGCGCTCCCTCAAGATCTGCCGCCAGGCGTGAATACGCCGGCCCGAGCTGACGCGCCAGCCCCTCCGGCGGCGGGAACAACCGCAGCAGCAGATCCGGCGCCGCCGAAGGCCGCCGGACCGGCCGCCGCACGCTCGCCCCCGGCGCGTAGAAGTCGGCCAGCCGTTCGGCGAACGGCACGTCCGCCACCGCCAGCGGGTCCGCCCCCTTCTCGCCGTCGTCGGCCAGCGAGCCCAGCAACTGCTCTTGGGTACGGCCCCGCCACGCCAGCACCAGGAACGGGTCGTCGTCGAACGACTCGGCCAGCAGATACAGCACCGCCGACAGGTGCTTGCACGGCAAGCCCCAGTCGGGACACGAGCACTCCATGTCCAGATCGCGCGGGAACAGGTCCACGCCCATCGCCGCGAAGACCTCCTCGATCTCCGGCGGCATCTCCCCGGCCAGCAGCCTGGCCCGGTGCACCGCCTGATCGTCGATCGCCGCCGCCAGCTCGGCCCACAACGCCTCGCCGTACGCCTCGACGCGGACCTCCACCGTGTAGGGCCGCGGCCGCGAGCCCTGCACCTCGGCCTTGACCAGCCCCGCGCTCAGCTCGAGCGCGAGCACCTGGCCCTTGCGCGCGTACGCCCGCCCGCGCGACAGGCGGCCCTTGTCGCAGATGCGCTCCAGAATGTCGATGAAGCGGCGCGACCACCACGAGGCGCCGATCGTGCCCCGCTGCGTGCGGGCCCGGAGCCCGCCCTCGACCGCGATCGGGGCGCCGCCGTCGTACCAACCCTCCCTGCCGACCGGCATGCTCAGCTCACCGCCTCCGCGCTCAGCCGGAACGCCTCGCGCAGCTCCTGCGACGACAGATCGGTCAGCCAGTCCTCGCCGGTGCCGACGACCCGCTCGGCCAGCGCCTTCTTGCGCTCGATCATCTCATCGACCCGCTCCTCCAGCGTGCCCGCGCAGATCAGCTTGCGCACCTGGACGTTCTTCGTCTGCCCGATGCGGAAGGCCCGGTCGGTGGCCTGGTCCTCCACGGCCGGGTTCCACCAGCGGTCCACGTGGATCACGTGGCCGGCCGCGGTCAGGTTGAGGCCGGTGCCTGCCGCCTTCAGCGACAGCAGGAACACCATCGGCTCCGCGTCGCCCTGGAAGCGCTCCACCAGCCGGTCACGCGCCTTCTTCTGCAGCCCGCCGTGCAGCCACAGCACCGGGCAGTCCAGGCGCTCGGCGAGATAGGGCTGCAGCATCGTGCCGAACTCGGCGTACTGGGTGAACACCAGCGCCTTCTCGCCCTCGGCCACGATCTCCTCGGCCAGTTCCTCCAGCCGGGCCAGCTTGCCCGAGCGGCCGGGCAGCCGGGAGCCGTCCTTGAGCAGGTGCGCGGGGTGGTTGCAGACCTGCTTCAGCTTCGCCATCGCCGCCAGCACCAGCCCGCGCCGCTCGATGCCCTCGCTGTCGTCGATCCTGCCCATCATGTCGTCCACGACCGCCTGGTAGAGCGTGGCCTGCTCGGGGGTGAGCGAGCACCACTCCTTCACCTCGAGCTTGTCGGGAAGGTCGGTGATGATGGACCTGTCGGTCTTCAGCCGGCGCAGCACGAACGGCCCGGTCGCCCGTTTGAGGGCCAGCGTCGCCTGCTCGTCCTGACGCGCCTCGATCGGCTCCTGGTATCGGGTCCTGAACCGGGAACGCGAACCCAGCAGCCCCGGGTTGCAGAACTCCATGATCGACCACAGCTCCGCCAGGTGGTTCTCCACCGGGGTGCCGGTCAGCGCCAGCCGGGAGGGCGCCGGGATCGTCCGGACCGCCCGCGCCTGGAGGGTGCCGCTGTTCTTGATCGCCTGGGCCTCGTCGCAGACCACCCGCCGCCAGGTCACCTCCTTCAGCGCCTCCAGGTCGCGCTGGGCCGTGCCGTACGTCGTGATGACCAGATCGGCGCCCTCGGCCAGCGCCGCGTCACGGCCGCCGCCGTGGTGCACGTAGACCTCGAGCCCCGGGGCGAACCTGGCCGCCTCCCGCTGCCAGTTGCCCACCAGCGACATCGGGCAGACCAGCAACGTCGGCGGCACCGGGCCGCCGTCCTCGCGTTCGTGGGCCAGCAGCGCCAGCGTGGTGATCGTCTTGCCCAGGCCCATGTCGTCGGCGAGCACCCCGCCCAGGCCCAGCTCCGACAGGAAGTTCAGCCAGGCAAGGCCGCGCTCCTGGTAGGGCCGCAGGGTGGCGTCGATGCCCGTCGGCGTGGCCAGCGGCGTCAGCCGCCGCTCCGCCTGCCCCGACAGCAGATCGCCCAGCACCCCGTCGGCGTCGACCTCGAGCAGCGGCAGCTCGTCGTCCTCGCCCTGCACCACGCCGCGCAGGATCTCCGCCGCGGGCAGCTCGCCGGCACGCCGGCCCTCCACCGCCCGCAGAGCCGCCTGGAGCTGGCGCTCGTCCAGCTCCACCCACTGGCCGCGCACCCGCACCAGCGGCACCTTCATGCGGGCCAGCTCCGCCAGCTCGGCCTCGCTGATCGTCGTCTCGCCCACGGCCAGGTCGATCCGGAAGTCCACCAGCTGCGCCAGCCCGAAGCCCTGGGCCGTGGCGGCCTGCTGGCGCCGGGTGCGCGTGGTCAGCTTGAGCCCCAGCTTGGTACGGCCGGCCCAGCGGGGCAGCTGCACCCCGAATCCGGCCGCCTGGAGCAGCGGGGCCGCCTGGCGCAGGAAGGCGAAGGCGCCCGGGGTGTCCAGGCGCAGTTCGTGCGGCTGGGCGACGCGCAGGGCGGGATCGAGCTCCGGATACAGGCGGACCGCCCGGCCCAGCCCGGTGAGGAAGTGCCGCTCGGGGCGCCGGGGGAAGCCGGGCAGGTGCTCGCCCTGCCAGATCCGGCCGGCCGGGACGTAGAGGCTGGGGTCCTCGACCGCCTGAAGCGCCAGCTCCACCCGCCAGGGCCGCTCACCATGCGGGCCCGCGGCGGCCGGCTCGGCCGGGTCCTCCGGCTCGTCCACCTCGTCCCGCTCGTCCCGCTCGTCCCGCTCGCCGGGCTCGCCGGGCTCGACCAGGCGGAAGCTGACGCGGACCGCGCTGTCGGCCGCGGCCACCGCGTCGTACCAGGCGGTCAGCTCCGCGCGCAGCTCCGGGACGTCGGGGCAGGCCGCGACCGGCCCGGTGAGGGCGGCCAGCCAGCGGTCCCCGACCGTGCGCGGGCGGGCCTGCAGCGGTTCGGTGAGCACGGCCCGGACGCAGGCGTCGGCGAAGTGGTCGAGCGCCTCGCGGAGCACGGCCGCCGCCGGCCGCTCCACCGCGGCGGTACGGCAGGCGGGCGGCATCGCCCATGCCAGCTCCCGGAAGGCGGCCGCGTCCTGCCCGGTCAGCACCACCCGCCAGCGGGCCTCGGCGGTGTCCCGGGGAACGGCCCACATGGCCATGGCGTCATCGGGCGCGTCCTGGGGAGCCGCGCCGCCCAGGAGCTGGGGCAGGATGCGGCCGCGCCGTACCAGGTCACGGGCCAGGGCGGCGACGGCGGACCAGTAGCGGACGGTCGCCCCCTGGGCGGCCGAGGGGCCGGAGAGGATGTCCAGGCAGGCGGCGGCGCCGGGCAGGACCGCGGGCACCAGCCAGGGACGCACCCGCGGCCGGGCGGCCTCGCCGAGCAGGCCGGTCTCCGGCGACGGGGTCGGGGCCGCGGCCGAGCCGGGGAGGAGGAGCTCCAGCACGGCGCCCGGAGCATCGGGCAGGCTCAGATGGCCGGTCAGGCGCTCGACGGCGGCGGCGAAGGGATGGGCGCGGGGCGCCGGGCCGGATGCGGGGCTGCCGACCGCCTCGGTGTCCTCCGCCCAGAAGGCGAGCCCGCCCGCCCAGACTCCCTGCACCACCAGCACCCCGGCAGGCTACCCCCAGCGGCCGACAGGATGGGCCGCCATCGGGATGCGCCGGGAGAACCTCGCCGCGGATCCACCGCGCCGGAGGATCGCGGCGTACCCTGAGGACATGAGCGGATCCTGGTGCGAACGCCCCAAACCGCCGGTGCCGCCGTGCGAGCTGCCGTCGCCGTTCGCCGCGCCCGAGAAGCCGGACGCCTGGTGCCAGACGTCCGGGTCGTCCGACGCGGCGAAGGTCGTCGGCTTCCTCCTGCGGCTGGCCCGGCGCTGACCACTCCCGGCCGGGAGAATCCTGGCCGGGGCTTTGCCGTTGATCTCGCCGTGCGCGGTTACAAATGCGGGTGAGAGCACCACGGGGAGGCAAAGCCCATGGATGAGCACGCGGAGCAGCAGGAACAGTACGGCGAGTACGGACAGCACGCGGAGTACGTCGAGGGAGTCACCGCGGGGTACGTCGGCGCGCACGAGGCGGTCGTCGGCACCGAGGTCGACCCTCTCTCGATCAACATTCCGCAGGTCCGGGCGGGCGCGACGGAGAACGCGCTGGCCGAGGAGGACCGGCGCCGGCCGAAGGGCGTGTTCGTCCCGGCCAGGAAGACGCGCGACGACGTGCTGGACACCGACCCCGAGGAAGAGCTGGCCGCGCAGCGTGCCCGGGCCGAGCGGGAGGATCCGATGCTGGCCGCGCGGGACGCCATGGAAGAGGACCTGCGCGGGGGTTCGTGATAGTCAGCCCCTCCGCTGGGTAGTCGCGGTGGAGGCCAGGACGACGACGGCGGTTCGCGCCGCCCGGACATTTGCGGGAGAAACAATGGGAACGGCCAGGGACAAGGCGGAGGAGACGGCCGGCCAGGTGAGCGAGGCCGCCTCCGTGGCCAAGGAGAAGGCGGGCGAGGTGGCCGGCGAGGCCAAGGACAAGGCGGGCGAGGTCGCCGCCATGGCCAAGGAGAAGGCCGGTGAGGTCGCGGGCACGGCCAAGGACAAGGCCGGCGAGGTCGCCGACGCCGCCAAGGACGCGGCGGGCGTGGCCAAGGAGCGCGCCGGCGAGCTGGCCGACGTGGCCGCCACCGAGGCGAAGAAGCGGCCGCTCCTGGTCGTCGCCGCGGTCGGCACCGTCGTCGCGCTGGTCGTGCGCCGCCTGATGAAGCGCAGGCGCTGAGCGCACCGCCGTACCCGCGGACCCGACCCGATACGCTGCGGCGGGTGAAGAGGACATGGGCCGCGGCGGCCTTGCTGGCCGTGACGGCGGCGGGCTGCGGCGCGGGGTCGGCGGTCAGCGACTACGGCACGGTGATCAAGGGCGGCAAAGGGCAGAGCGTCCCGGTCGAGGTGGGCCAGGGGCAGCGGTTCTCCCTGACGGTGCCGGACAACCCGTCGGTCGGCGACCAGTGGTCGCTGGTGGAGGTGCCGGACGCGAAGGTGGCCTCGTTCATCAGCGAGGAGCACGAGAGCGAGGGCGGCGCCCCCGGCAGCAACGGCACCGGCTACTTCGTGTTCAACGCCAAACGGCAGGGCACGACGGTGGTGAAGCTGTACAACTGCTGGCGCTGCGGCACGGAGAAGACGCCGTCGGCGCCGGACAGCATCCGGGAGTCGGGGACGGCGACCTTTACCGTCACAGTCAAGTGATCACGACACTGTGTCTTGAAACGTGAGGCGCGGTCGGAGAAGCTTCAGCTCATGGATTTCATTCGGGTGCGCGCCTCCGCCGACGGCGCTGAGACGATCTCGTGGTGGACCGGCGACGTGTACGGCTGGCAGGACGACGACGGTCCCCACCACCTGTTCGGGTTCGAGGGCGTCAACGTGGCCCGCGCGATCGCGGACGAGAGCGGCTGGCAGCTGCTGACCCGCGAGGCCGCCGCCTACCTCGACCCGAAGACCCGCGAGATCCTCGGCACCTGGGACAACCCGTTCACCGGCGCCGAGGTCGAGGTCCAGCACGTCTTCAACGACCCGGTCAACCAGCGCCTGGGCGCCTACCCGGTGCCGACCACGCGGGTGGGCGGGCAGGTCGTCTACAACGTGGACATCCGCCTGGCCTACCCGTCGCCGCTCAAGGTCTCGGAGTTCCCCGACAACTCCGCCAGCGACACCTACCGGGCGATGGAGCTGTTCCAGTTCTTCGCCAGGGAGGAGGACGTCGACTCGGCGGCGGCCAACGTGCCGAGCCACTTCTCCTGGTGCCGCGTCTCGCCGTGGCTGCCGTGGATGGCGATGGCCCAGCGCCCGGGCGGGCTGGTCTACCACGTCAGGGGCGCGAAGGTGGAGCGGGTGCCGGAGCGGCTGGCCGAGCACGTCGGCGAGCACTTCCTGCGCGCCCCCTCCCAGTGGACCAGCCCGAACATGAGCAGCTGGTCGGCGTTCGCGGCTAAAGTCACCATGTGAGCACCGACCTGTTCTGCGAGATCGTCGCGGGGGAGCGGCCTGCCTTCATGGTCTTCTCCGACGACGTCGCCGCCGGATTCCTCGACACCCGGCCGGTCTTCAAGGGACATGTCCTGGTGGTGCCGCGCGTGCACGTCGAGACGCTGGCCGACCTGCCCGCGGCCGGGGTCGGCCCGTTCTTCGCGCGGGTGCAGGCCACGGCCCGCGCGGTCGAGGAGGGCCTGGCGGCCGGCGGCACGTTCGTGGCGATGAACAACCGGATCAGCCAGAGCGTCGCCCACCTGCACGTGCACGTGGTGCCCCGGCAGCGGAAGGACGGGCTGCGCGGCTTCTTCTGGCCGCGCACGAAGTACGCCGGCGACGCGGAGGCCGAATCCTTCGCCGAGCGCATCAGGAAGTCATGGAACTCGCCGTCGGACTGAGCCTGGCGGTGGTGCTGGTCGGCGTGCCGGCCGTGGTGCTGTGGCGGGTGCTGCGCGGCCGCCGTGAGCTGGGCAGCGGCCCGGCCGAGCGGGCGACGTTCGAGACGCTGCACACGGCCTCGCTGGCCGCGCCGCCGCTGCGGGCCGGGCTGACGGCGGAGGGCGTGCTGAAAGCCTCCCGGCACCTGCGGGAACTGCTCGGCTCGCCCGCGGTCGCGGTCACGGACGGCGAGCGGCTGCTGGTCTACGACGGCGCGGGCGAGCACCACGCCCCCGAAGCCCTGGCGCACGCGGCGCCGACCCTGCGCGACGGCCGTGCCCAGGTGCTGACCATCGACTGCGAGCTGCTGGAATGCCCGATCCGGCACGTGGTCGTGGTGCCGCTGACCACCGACGACCGCATCGTCGGCACGCTGGCCGCCTACGGCCCGCACGCCTCGGCCGGGCTGGTGCGCGCCGCGCAGGAGGTGGCCGGCTGGGTCGACTCCCAGCTCGAGCTGGCCGAGCTGGACCGCTCGCGCACCCGGCTGATGGAGGCCGAGGTGCGGGCGCTGCGCGCGCAGATCTCGCCGCACTTCATCTACAACTCGCTGACCACGATCGCCTCGTTCGTCCGCACCGACCCCGAGCGCGCCCGGGAGCTGCTGCTGGAGTTCGCCGACTTCACCCGCTACTCCTTCCGCCGGCACGGCGACTTCACCACGCTGGCCGAGGAACTGCGCTCCATCGACCGCTACCTCATCCTGGAGCGGGCCCGCTTCGGCGACCAGCTGCAGGTCACGCTGCGCATCGCGCCCGAGGTGCTGCCGGTGGCGGTGCCGTTCCTGTGCCTGCAGCCGCTGGTCGAGAACGCGGTACGGCACGGCCTGGAGAGCAAGTCCGGCGTCGGCCGGATCACGATCGTGGCCGAGGACGCCGGGGCCGAGTGCCGCATCAGCGTAGAGGACGACGGCCTCGGCATGGACCCCGGCAGGCTCCGGCTCATCCTGGCCGGGCAGGTGGTCAGCGAGGGCGGCGTGGGCCTGGCCAACGTGGACGAGCGCCTGCGCCAGGTCTACGGCGACGAGTACGGCCTGGTGGTGGAGACCGCCGAGGGCGCCGGAACCAAGGTGAACGTCCGGGTCCCGAAGTACCGCCCGGGGGTCTCGGCCCGCTAGGGAGCTGTGACCTCAGCGTGACTGGCTTGACGCATCCTGTCGCTTTTATCACTGTCAAAGGATCGGAAGGAGTAAGGTGGCTGGCTTGCGTGTCCTGGCGGTCGACGACGAACTCCCCGCCCTGGAAGACCTGTCGTACCTCCTGCGCGCCGACCCGCGCATCGAGGAGGTGCTGACCGCCCGCGACGGGGCCGCCGCCCTGCGCCTGCTCGACCGCGGCATCGCCGACGGCAGGCCGGTCGACGCCGTCTTCCTCGACATCCGCATGCGCGGCCTGGACGGCGTGGTGCTGGGCCGGTTGCTGGCGCAGTTCGCCAACCCGCCGCGGGTGGTGTTCGTGACCGCCTACGAGGAGCACGCCGTCGACGCCTTCGAGATCAAGGCCGAGGACTACCTGCTCAAGCCGGTCCGCCCGGAGCGCCTGGCCGAGGCGATCCGCCGGGTGGCGCTCTCCTCCGACGTGAGCGCGGACGCCGGAGACTCCGACACGATCCCGGTCGAGCTGGGCGGGGTGACCCGTTTCGTCTCCTCCGCCGACGTCGTGTACGTGGAGGCGCACGGCGACTACGCCCGCCTGCACACCCAGGCGGGCACGCACCTGGTCCGCATCCCGCTCAACACGCTGGAGGAACGCTGGTCCTCCGCCGGGTTCGTCCGGGTGCACCGCAGCCACCTGGTCGCGGTCAAGCACATCGAGGAACTGCACATCGACTCCGGCCGCTGCACGGTCAGGGTCGGCCAGACCGAGATCCCGGTCAGCCGCCGCCACACCCGCGAACTGCGCGACCTGCTGGTGCGCCGGGCCAAACGATGACCGGCGCCCGGCGGGTGGCCGTCACCAGCCCGCGCACCGCCGCCGCGCGCCGGCGCCGCTACCCGGCCACGCGCGAGATCGACGAGCAGACCGTGGTCGGCGAGGTCTACATGCGCTCGCTGCTGCGCACCCAGTTCCGCCTGGCGTTGTTCGTCTGCACCGTGCTGGCCTGCGTGGTCGGCGGCCTGCCGCTGTTGTTCCTGCTGCTGCCGGACCTGCGCGGCCTGCACCTGCTCGGGGTGCCGCTGCCCTGGGCGGTGCTCGCCGGCCTCATCTACCCCGCCTTCGTCGCGGGGGCCTGGCTCTACGTACGGCAGGCGGAACGCAACGAGCGGCACTTCGCCGACCTGGTCGAGCGTAAATGAGCTTGACCGCGGTCGTCGTCGTGGTGCTGGCCGCGGTGCTCATCGGCGCGTTCGGCATCCGGTTCTCCCGCACGACCTCCGACTTCTACGTCGCCTCGCGCACGGTCAGCCCGCTGTGGAACGCCTCGGCGATCGGCGGGGAGTACCTGTCGGCCGCCTCCTTCCTGGGCATCGCCGGGCTCATCCTCACCTTCGGCATCGACATGCTGTGGCTGCCGGTCGGCTGGACCGGCGGCTACCTGGTGCTGCTGGTCCTGGTGAGCGCGCCGCTGCGCCGCTCGGGCGCCTACACGCTGCCGGACTTCGCCGAGGCCAGGCTGGAGTCGATGACCGTGCGCCGCACGGCCAGCGTGCTCGTGGTGCTGATCGGCTGGCTGTACCTCATGCCGCAGTTCCAGAGCGCCGGGCTGGTGCTGCGCACGATCACCGGGGCGCCCATCTGGGCGGGCGGGCTGCTGGTGGCGGTGGTCGTCGCGGTCAACGTGCTCTCGGGCGGGATGCGCTCGATCACGTTCGTGCAGGCGTTCCAGTACTGGCTGAAGCTGACGGCGCTGGCCGTCCCCCTCATCTTCCTGCTGCTGGCCTGGCAACGGGACGGCTCGCCCGGCCTGAACCCGGCCGACACGGTGACCTGGCAGGCGCCGCTGGGCAGCGGCAAGGAGTACGGGCTGTACTCCACCTACTCGCTGATCCTGGCGACGTTCCTGGGCACGATGGGGCTGCCGCACGTGCTGGTGCGCTTCTACACCAATCCGGACGGGCGGGCGGCCCGCCGTACCACGCTCGTGGTGCTGACGCTGCTCGGCGCGTTCTACCTGCTGCCCGCGGCGTACGGCTGGCTGGGGCGGCTGTACGCGCCCGATCTGGCGCGCACCGACGCGGTGGTGCTCACGCTGCCCGGCATCATGGTCGGCGGCACGCTCGGCGACCTGCTGACCGCCCTGGTGACGGCGGGGGCGTTCGCGGCGTTCCTGTCCACCTCGTCGGGGCTGACCGTGTCGGTGGCCGGGGTGATCGCGCAGGACCTGCTGGGCGGCGGGGTGCGCTCGTTCCGCATCGCGACGCTGATGGCCGTGGCGGTGCCGCTGGGGCTGGCGTTGCAGGCGCGGTCGCTGCCGGTGGCCGACGTGGTGGGGCTGGCCTTCGCGGTGGCGGCCTCGTCGTTCTGCCCGCTGCTGGTGCTGGGCATCTGGTGGCGGCGGCTGACGACCACGGGCGCGCTGGCCGGTCTGTACGCCGGGGGCGGGCTGGCCTGCTGCGCGGTGCTGGCCACGATCATCGGCGGGCCGTACGACGGGCTGATCAACGCGCTGCTGGCGCAGCCGGCGGCCATCACGGTGCCGATCGCGTTCACGGTCATGGTGGCGGTGTCGTTCCTGACCCCGCACCGGGTGCCGCCGGGCGTGGCCAGGACGATGGTCCGGCTGCACACGCCCGAGAACCTCGACCTGGACCGCGGCGACTGGCGGCCTAGGGGCTGAGCTCACCTGATCCGCGGACGACCAGCTCCACGGGCACCGTCACCCGGCGGGGCCGGCCGGCCGGGTCGAGCAGGAGGCCGACGGCGCTGCGGGCGATGCGGTCGATGTCGTAGCGGACCACGCTCACGCCCGGGTTGAAGATCTCGGCCAGCGCGAAGTCGTCGAAGCCCACGAAGGCCGGGCGTTCCGGGCGTTCGCGCAGGGCCAGCAGGATGCCGATCGCGGCGCGGTTGTTCGTGGCGAAGAACGCGGTGGGCGGGTCGGGCAGGTCCAGCAGCCGCGACACCTCCTGCGAGACCCGCCACGGGTCGAAGACGCCGTGCACGACCAGGCGCTCGTCGGGCTCGGCGAGGGCCTGGCGGTATCCGGTGGCGCGGTCGTGCACGGAGCTCAGCCGTACGTCGTCGGAGATCAGCGCGATCCTGCGGTGGCCGTGCGCGCGCAGGTGGCGGGTGGCCATGCCGCCGCCCCTCAGATCGTCGAGCAGCACCACGTCGGCGTCCTGACCGGCCGGCAGCCGGTCCACGAAGACCGTGGTGAGCCCGGTGTGGCGGCCCATCCAGGCGTGGTCGCCGGAGGAGGGCACGACGATGAGCGAGTCGACGCCCCGCGCGAACATCGACTCCACCAGCATGCGCTCGCGCTCGGGCTGCTCCTCGTAGGAGCCGAAGACCACCAGCGCCTCGTGCTCGGCGGCGGCCGCCTCGACCGCCTTGGCCAGGCGCGAGTAGAACTCGTTGGAGATGTTCTCCATGACCAGGCCGATGGTGAGCATCGTGGCGCCCCTGGCCAGGCGGGCCGCGGCCTCGTTGCGGCGGAAGCCGAGCGCGCCGATGGCCGACTCCACCTTGACCCTGACCTCGGCGCTGACGTGGGGTTCCCGGTTCACCACGCGGGAGACGGTCTTCAGGCTGACTCCGGCGTACCTGGCCACGTCGGCCATGGTCGGCTTGCGCACTGTCATACTCTGCCCCCATGGATGACGAATGGATCTGCGGCCGCCTCGGCGAGGACGAGCCCTGGATGCTCGGCGCGGTCAACCCGCCGGTGTTCGAGAACTCGCTGTTCACCTTCGCCACCGCCGGCGAACTGGGTGCGGCGATCAAGGATGAGGACGAGCGCTACGTCTACTGGCGCGGCACCAACCCCACGGTGGACCTGCTCCAGCGCAAGCTCGCCGCGCTGGAGCGGGGGGAGCGGGCCAAGTGTTTCGGCTCCGGGATGGGCGCGATCTCGGCCACGATCTCGTCGCTGGTGTCGGCGGGCGATCACGTGCTGGTGCTGGGCGCGATCTATGGGCCGACCACCCAGTTCCTGCGTTACCTGGAGAAGTTCGGCGTCACGCATACGCATGCCGGCGATCTCGACGAATGTGACAGCGCTATCAGGTCGAGCACGCGCCTACTCTACTTCGAGTCACCGTCGTACATGCGCTACGAGGTCTTCGACATCGCGGCGGTGACGTCCTGGGCCGCCGGGCGCGGCCTGGTCACGGTCATGGACAACACGTGGTCCACGCCGATCTTCCAGAAGCCGCTGACGCTCGGGGTGGACCTGGTGGTGCACTCGCTGTCGAAGTACATCGGCGGCCACAGCGACCTGGTCGGCGGCGCCGTGACCGGCGCCTCCCGGCTGATCAGGCCGCTGGCGCTGACGGAGTACCAGTTGTACGGCGCGGCCATGTCGCCCCACGACGGCGCCAAGGCGATCAAGGGGCTGCGGACGCTGCCGGTGCGGATGGCGGCGCACCAGGAGCGCGGCCTGGCCGTGGCGGCCTTCCTGGAGTCGCACCCGGCCGTCGGCGTGGTCAACCATCCCGGCCTCCCCTCCCATCTCGGACATTCACTGGCAAAGCAGCAAATGTCGGGCTTTTCCAGTCTTTTTAGCTTTGAACTGGACACCGAGTCGCGGGAGGAGGTGGCCGCGTTCCTCAACGGGCTGCGGCACTTCCGTATCGGCGTCTCATGGGGCGGCTTCGAATCCCTGGTCAACGCGCCGGCCCTGACCGTGGAGGAGAGCGTCAGGGCGACCATGGGCATCCCGGTCGGCCTGGTCCGCCTCTCGGTGGGCCTGGAGGCCGCCGAGACGTTGATCAAGGATCTGGGGCTGGCGCTGGAGGGGGTCGGTCGCCTAGCGTGACTGACAGCGCTGTCACACCTCACGGAGGCGTCATGAAATCCATCCTGGCCTTGGCCGCTCTCACGCTGGCGCTCGCGGGTTGCGGCTCGTCCTCCGGCTCCGCGCCCGGCGAGGTACGGCTCCGCATGATCGAGAGCCTGACCAGCCCGGAGCGGACCAAGCTGATCAAGTCGCTGATCGCCGACTTCGAGAAGGCCAACCCGGGCGTCAAGGTCGAGCTCATCTCGCCTCCGCTGGACAGCGCCGACCAGAAGATCACCCAGATCCTGCAGACGAAGAAGGACCTGGACGTGCTGGAGGTGCGCGACCACACGGCCAAGTCCTTCTCCAACAACGGCTGGCTCGGCGAACTGCCCACCACCGAGTGGAAGGGCTGGGCCGACCTCACCGAACTGACCCAGAAGAAGGCGGTCGAGGTCGGCGGCAAGCCGTACCTCATCCCGTACGGCTTCTACCAGCGCACGCTCTTCTACCGCACCGACTGGGGCATGAGCGCGCCGCCGAAGACCTGGCAGGAGCTCTACGAGGCGGGCAAGAAGATGACCGGCGGCGAGCGCTTCGGTTACTCCTTCCGCGGCGGCAAGGGCGGCGCCGACTACGCGGTCATGATGATCAGCGCCTACAACGGCGAGGCGCTCAACCCCGGCAAGTCCTTCTTCCTGACGGACAAGCGGACTATCTTCTCGACCCCGGAGGCCGCCCAGGCCCTCGACCTCTTCGTCAAGATCTTCAAGGAGGCATCGCCGCCGGACTCGGTCTCCTGGGCCTACCCGGAGATGGTCCAGGGCTTCACCTCGGGCGTCACCGGCATGCTCATCCAGGACCCCGAGGTGATCAAGACCGTGCAGGAGAGCGCGGTCAAGGCGTGGTCCACGGCGCCGATCCCGAAGGGCCCGACCGGCTACGCCTACCAGCCCGTCGGCTATGCCGGCTGGGGCGTCACCTCCTTCACCAAGCACCGCGAGCAGGCGGTCAAGCTGGTGCAGTTCCTGTCCGAATCGGGGCAGAGCATCCGCTTCGCCAAGGGCAACTCGCTGATTCCCATCTCCAAGCAGGCGCAGAGCGACCCGCAGTTCTCCCAGGGCGCCTGGAAGGCATACCTGGAGGCGCAGCAGGACCCCAAGCAGGTGATCACCATCCGGCCGGTGGACTACCCGGGGTGGAGCCAGTTCCTCGTCGACTCCGACCGGGACGTGCAGGCGTTGCTCACCGGTAAGAAGAGCGCCGCCGACGTGCTGAAGGGCTGGGACGCCTTCTGGTCGGACCAGGCGAAGAAGGTCTCGTGACCACACGCACGTTCACCGGGCGCAGGGCGGGGTTCATCGCGCTGTGCCTGCTGCCAGGGGTGCTCTTCGTGGCCGTGTTCACCTACTGGCCGATGGTGCGCGGCAGCGTCATGGCCTTCCAGCGGTACAACCTGTTCGACCTGACCAGCACGCCGTTCGCCGGCCTGGCCAACTTCGCCGCCGTGCTGGCCGAGGACCGGTTCTGGACCTCGCTCCGCAACACCGGCACCTGGGTGGTGGTGTCGCTGTTCTTCCAGTTCGTGCTGGGGTTCGGGCTGGCGTTGCTGCTGCGCAGGCACTTTCGCGGGCGCGGGCTCTACCAGGCGTGGGTGTTCTTCCCGTGGGCCATGTCCGGCTTCCTCATCGGGCTGCTGTGGCGGTGGATGTTCAACGGCCAGTTCGGCGTGATCAACGACCTGCTGCTCAAGACCGGGATCATCGACCAGCGCATCGGCTTCCTGTCCTCGCCGGGCTGGGCGATGACCTCGGTCATCGTGGCCAACGTCTGGTACGGCACGACGTTCTTCGCCATCATGATCATGGCGGCGCTGCAGTCGGTGCCCAAGGAGCTCTACGAGGCGGCCGGCGTGGACGGCGCCTCCAGGCTGCGCCAGTTCTGGCACGTCACGCTGCCGCACATCCGGCCCACGCTGGCGCTGATCGTGCTGCTGCGGATCATCTGGATCCTCAACTTCCCCGACCTGATCTACGCGATGACCGGCGGCGGCCCGGCGGGCAGCACCGACATCGTCACCACCTTCCTCATCCAGCAGGTCATGGGCGGCGACTACGGCCGGGCGGGCGCCGTCGGGCTGCTGGTCCTGGCGCTGCTGCTGTCCTTCAGCATCTTCTACCTGAACGTGACGAGGTCCGCCGATGGCGAAAAAGCTCGTTAAAGGCGTGGTGCTGGGCGGCTGGCTGCTCATCACCGTCTTCCCGCTCTACTGGATCCTCGTCACCTCGCTCAAGCCCAAGGCAGAGATCTTCTCGATGCCGCTGCGCTACTGGCCGGCCACCCTCACCTTCGAGCACTACACCGAGTTGTTCGCGTTCGCCGACTTCGGGCGCTACCTGCTCAACAGCCTGCTGGTCTCGCTGGTGGCGGCCGCGGCGGTCACCGTGATCGGGGTGCTCGGCGGCTACACGCTGGCCCGCTTCGACTTCCCCGGCCGGGGCGCGCTGATGCTGGCGTTCCTGGTCACTCAGATGATCCCGTTGTTCATCGCGCTCGGCCCGCTCTACCTGCTGATGTCCGACCTCGAACTGCTCAACCGGCTGGCCGGGCTCATGCTCGTCTACGTCGCGATGCTGGTGCCGTTCGCCACGATCATCATGCGCGGCTTCTACGAGCGGGTGCCGGTCGCGCTGGAGGAGGCGGCCCAGGTGGACGGCGCCTCGCGGCTGTCGGCGATGGTGCGCGTGGTCATCCCGGTGATGCTGCCGGGCATCGCGGCCACCTTCATCTTCGCCTTCGTGCAGTGCTGGAACGAGTTGTTCCTGGCGATCACCTTCATCGACAGCGAGGACGCCAAGACCGTCCCGGTCGCGATGAACTCCTTCATCACCCAGTACGACATCGACTGGGGCTCGATGGCCGCCGCGACCGTCGTGTCGGTGGTGCCCACGCTCATCCTGTTCGCCGCGATCCGCCGCTACATCGTCGAAGGCTTGACCGCCGGAGCTGTCAAGGGTTGACAACCTCGCATGACCCTCCCAATCATCAGATGAATTCTGGTGATTCGGAGGACTCATGCCCGACTTATCGACTTCTAGGCGTACATTCCTCGGAGGTATTGCTTTAGGTGGTCCGGTGGCCGCCCTCGCCGGCCGTACCGGCTCGGCGGTGGCCTGGGCCGAGCCCGGGCACCTTCCCCGCGACACGCACAGTGAGATCCTGCGTGGCGCCGCCCTGGTGTGGAAGCGGCTGCCGAGCGGCTGGACCGAGGGCCCCTTCCTCGGCAACGGCTTCCTGGCGGCCCACGTCTACCACGTCGGCGGCCAGGGCAACCAGCTCCGCTTCATGATCAACCACAACCACGTCCAGGACCAGCGCGGCCAGTGGGAGGCGGCGATCGGCTACTCGCGCCTCGGCGTCGGGTACTTCACGCTGACCTTCGCCGGGACGATCACCGGCGTCGACTGGCGGCTCGACATCGAGAACGCGGAACTGTCCGGCACCGTCACCACCACGCAGGGCAGTGTCCGCTTCGCCGCGCTCATCCTCAACCACCGCGACGTCATGCTCGTCTCCACCGAGCCGAGCCCCGGCGAGGACGGCGTGGCCTGGGCGTTCGTGCCGCTGCCCTCCTCGACCACCCGCCAGCAGCGCCGCCCGCCCGACTACACCGCCAACCCCGACCCGGCGGTCGCGCCCGGCCACGTCGAGCAGCCCATGCACGCCGGCGGCGGCTACACCACCGCCTGGAAAGAGGTACGGCACGGCGGCAGACGCCTGCTGGCGGCCACGATCGCCTACGGCTATCCGGACTCCACCGGCCGCGAACGCGCGATCGAGACCGTGGACAAGGCGCTGCGCCACTCGCCGGATGTGCACGTGGCCCTGCACCGGGCGTGGTGGCAGCGCTTCTACCGGCGCAGCCTGGTCTCCGTCCCGGACAAGCGGCTGCAGAGCTTCTACTGGATCCAGCTCTACAAGCTCGCCTGCTGCACCCGCGACAACGCGCCCGTGGCGCCGGTGTTCGGCCCGTGGTTCCCCGAGCGGGGCAACAACTGGACCCAGATCTGGTGGAACACCAACGTCCAGGTCACCTATCCGGTCGCCAACGGCGCCAACCACCCCGAGCTGGACGCCATCACGCCCGCCTTCCGGCGCTACCACCACAACCTCGAGGGCAACATCTGGCCGGAGTTGCGCGACGGCCAGACCTACGCCCTGTGCCACCCGGGCGACTGGCAACTCCGGTCCGGCCCCCGCTACGTCGGCAAACCCGGGATCAACCCCAACGACCACACCGGCAACCTCATCTGGGCCCTGCACAACACGTGGGTCACCTACCGCCACCACATGGCCGACGAGGTGCTGCGCGAGGTCATCCACCCCGTGCTCGCCAAGGCGGTCACCTACTACGCCCGCTTCCTCACCGAAGGGGCCGACGGCAAGCTGCACCTGCCCGAGACCCGCTCGCCGGAACTGGCCAACGCCGCCGACTGCACCTACGACCTGTCGCTGCTGCGCTGGGGCGCGGCCACGCTGCTGCAATCCGCCGGACGCCTCAGGCTGGCGGACCCGAGGGCCCGGCAGTGGGCCGACATCGTCGCGCGACTGGTCCCGTACCACGAGAACGAGAACGGCGTGATGATCGGCGCCGGCGTGCCGTTCGCCGAGTCGCACCGGCACTTCTCCCACCTGCTGTGGCTCTACCCGCTGCAGGAGAAGCTGGAGCGGCGCACGTTCGAGCACTGGGCGAGCATGCAGAGCCGCTGGCACGGCTACAGCTACGCGGCCGCCGCCTCCATGGAGACGTTGTTCGGCAACGCCGAGCAGGCGCTGTGGCACCTGAAGTTCTTCGTGGACGGCAACATCCAGGACAACTGCCAGCTGACGCCCAACACCATGTACCGCGAGGGCACCGGGTTCGCCATCGAGAGCCCGATCTCGGCCGCCCAGTCGCTGCTGGACATGCTCACCCAGAGTCACGGGGGCGTGGTCAAGGTGTTCCCCGCGGTCTCCGCCGGGTGGGCGGAGGCGTCCGTCGAGCGGGTCAGGACGCAGGGGGCGTTCGTGTTCGACGCCTCGCGGCGGGCCGGCCGTACCGACTGGATCAGGATCCGCAGCGAGGCGGGGGAGCCGCTGGCGCTCCGGCACGGGATCGAGGGCGAGATCGAGGTGACCGACGAGCGCGGGCGGCGCCTGCCGTACCGGGGAGAGGGGACGATCACCATCCCGCTGCGCAAGGGGCAGAGCGCGGTCGTCAGCCGCAAGGGCGTGCGGCCGGACCGGCCGCGGGACGTCCCGGCTCAGGGGACGGCGCAGCCGTGGGGACTGCCATGACCTGCCTTTATAGCGTTATTTGCTGATCAATCACTCGTTTATCGCATAACGCCAGCCTTATCCCACTGAAGCATGGGGAAAACCGCTTATCGCGCCAAACAGACCTTTCATCGCATGTGGCGGCCAATTGAACGCCACGCCGTGGCGGCTCGCCGAAGGACGGGACTCTTGACCTCCACGGAGGGTAGTTTGCGCTCTTACCTTGTGCGTGATCCCCATCACACTAAGCGGGAGGCATGGTGACAACACAAGAACACGACGCATCGGTCTACGAGCGGGTGCAGGCGAGCAGTGAGTTCCAGGAGTTGAAGCGGCGCTTCCGCTCGTGGACCTTCCCGATGACGGTCGCGTTCCTCGTCTGGTACCTCCTCTATGTCGTGCTGTCCGGCTGGGCGCGGGACTTCATGGCCATCAAGGTGCTCGGCAACGTCAACGTCGGATTGATTCTCGGCCTGCTGCAGTTCGTCTCCACCTTCCTCATCGCCTGGGCCTACTCCAGGCACGCCGAGAAGAAGCTGGACCCGCTGGCCGACAAGCTGCGCCACGAAGTCGAGGAGCAGAGCAAGTGAGCTCACACACGCTAGCCATCGTCCTGTTCCTGACCTTCGTCGCGGCCACGCTGGTCATCACGTTCTGGGCCAGCCGCAACACCAAGACCGCCGCCGACTACTACGCCGGCGGACGCTCCTTCAGCGGACTCCAGAACGGCCTGGCCATCGGCGGCGACTACATGTCGGCCGCCTCCTTCCTGGGCATCGCCGGCATGATCGCGCTGTCCGGATACGACGGCTTCCTCTATTCCATCGGCTTCCTCGTGGCCTGGCTCGTCGCCCTGCTCCTGGTCGCCGAGCTCATGCGCAACTCCGGCAAGTTCACCATGGCCGACGTGCTGGCCTTCCGGATGAGCCCGCGCCCGGTCCGCACCGCCGCCGGCGTCTCCACGATCACGGTCTCGATCTTCTACCTGATCGCCCAGATGGTCGGCGCGGGCGCCCTGGTCGGCCTGCTGCTCGGCATCACCGACACCGCGGGCAAGAACTGGGTCATCGTCGGCGTCGGCGCCCTCATGATCGTCTACGTGGTCTTCGGCGGGATGAAGGGCACCACCTGGGTCCAGATCGTCAAGGCCGTGCTGCTCATGGGCGGCGCCGCGCTGATCACCGTGCTGGTGCTGGCCAAGTACAACTTCAACCTCTCGACCCTGCTCGCGGAGGCGTCGGCGGCCAGCGGCAAGGGCGACGCCTTCATCGTGCCAGGGGGCAAGTACGGCGCCGAATCGGCCGGGTTGTGGGCCACCAACGGCAAGATGGACCTCATCAGCCTCGGCCTGGCCCTGGTCCTGGGTACGGCCGGCCTGCCGCACATCCTCATCCGCTTCTACACCGTGCCCACCGCCAAGGACGCCAGGAAGTCGGTCCTGTGGGGCATCGGCATCATCGGCGTCTTCTACCTGTTCACCCTGGTTCTCGGCTTCGGCGCCGCGGCCCTGGTGAAGATCCCGCCCACCGACACCTCGGGCAATACGGCGGCGCCACAGCTGGCCGAGGCGATCGGCGTCAACTTCATGGGCGAGGTCGGCGGCACCATCCTGCTGGCCCTGATCGGCGCGGTCGCCTTCGCCACCATCCTCGCGGTCGTGGCCGGTCTCACCCTCGCCTCGTCCTCCAGCTTCGCCCACGACCTGTACGCGCACGTCTTCAAGCGCGGCAACGTGACCGAGCGTGAGGAGGTCGTCGTCGCCCGGGTCTCGGCCTTCGTGATCGGCGCGGTGGCCATCGCCCTGGGCATCCTGGCGCAGGGCCAGAACGTCGCCTTCCTGGTGGCCCTGGCCTTCGCCGTGGCCGCCTCGGGCAACCTGCCGGCCATCCTCTACAGCCTGTTCTGGAAGAGGTTCAACACCGCCGGCGCGGTGTCGGCCATCTACGGCGGCCTGATCTCCTGCGTGATCATGGTGGTCTTCTCGCCGGTCGTGTCAGGAGGCAAGGGCGCGCTGCTGAAGGGCGTCGACTTCCACATCTGGGAACTGTCCAACCCGGGCATCGTCTCGATCCCGCTCGGCTTCTTCTTCGGCTGGCTCGGCACCGTGCTCAGCAAGGAGTACAACGCGGCCAAGTGGGCCGAGATCGAGGTCCGCTCGCTGACCGGTGTAGGCGCGGAGAAGTCGTCCTCGCACTGACGCCAGGCTTCGTCATTCCCGGCGGCCTGGTCTTCCATATGGGTACATTCCCCTTATGGAAGACCAGGCCGCCGTACTGATCGCCACCTGCTCGCCCGAGATCCGCGCCCTCGCCGGCGCCGCGCGCGACCGGCTGCGCGAACTGCTCCCGGACGCCAGCGAAGAGGTCGACACCTCCGCCCGCCTGATCGCCTTCACCTATCGGCCCGGCACCTACAAGGGCCTGATCGTCGCGATCGCCTTGCACCAGGCGCACGTCAACCTGATGTTCGCCCGTGGCGCCGACCTGCTGACCCAGGACCCCACCGCACTGCTCGAAGGGACGGGAAAGAAGGCCCGCCACGTCAAACTCACCGACCCCCACCGCCTCACCGACCCCGACCTCGCCACCCTGATCCGCGCCGCCGCCGCCCTGACCAAGTGACCGCGGGGTCGCTCTCTGCGCCGGCCTTCTCCGCGTGGGCCCTTTGCGGGCGATCTTTTACGGCGGGGCCGAGGGGGCGCCTCCCGCCGCCGTGCGCTCGCACCCGTGCAAGGTCGGCCGGCAGCCGGACGGGGTGCTCGCCGTCACGGCGCATGTGTGCCCGGCCGCCGTGCCCGGGCCCGGCGCCGTAGCAGCGCGCCGATGGCCACCGACCACCGTCCCGCCGTCCCGGCGCGCGCGGCCTGGCCTGCGGCCTCACCCGGACACCCCGGACGCGACCCCGGCTTCCTTCCGCCCTTGCCCACGCCTCCCCTCATGCCCGCAGCCTCTGCCCCCTTCGCCCCGCCTCCCGGGCCCTCTTCACCCTCTCTTGCCCGCGGCCTCCATCTGGTTGCCGACGCCTCCTCCCTCCGGGCCTGTGGCCTCCGCCCTTGCCCGCGGGCCTGCGACCGTGTGGCCACACCACCTGGGCAAACCTTCCCCGGAACCGGAGCCCCGAGGGAGGTGGCCAGGCCGTACCCCTTGGGCCGGCGTGGGGTGCGGGCGAGGGTGGCGAGGAGGCCGCCGGCGCCGGCCAGGTTGGCGGCCTAGCCGGAGGCTTCGTCCAGGGTGGTGAGCTCCTCACTGCTCAGCCGCAGCGCCACCCCGGCCATGAGGGGCCGGAGCTGCTCCGGCGTGCGGGCGCTGGCGATCGGCGTGGTGACGGTGGGCTGGGCGGCCAGCCAGGCGATCGCGACCGAGGCGGGCTCGGCGGCCCGCTCGGCGGCGATCTTGGCCAGCGAGTCCAGCACGCGCAGCCCGCGCTCGCTCTTCAGGTACGCCCCGGCCCGCTCGGCCCTGGGGCTGTCCACGCTCACGCCGGGCGCGTACTTGCCGGTCAGGAAGCCGCGGGCCAGCGCGCCGTACGGAGTGCTGGACAGGCCCTCGCGCTCGACGACGGCACGCAGCGGCCCCTCGTATTCACGCTCGACGAGGTTGTACTGCGGCTGCAACGCCACATACCGGGCAAGGCCCTCGTCGTCGGAGACCCGCAGCGCCTCGGCCAGGCGGGGCGCGGTGTGGTTGGAGGCGCCGATGTAGCGGATCTTGCCTTCCCGCACCAGGGCGTCGAAGGCGGCCAGCGTGTCGGCCAGCGGGGTGCCGGGGTCGTCCACGTGCGCCCAGTACAGGTCGATGTGGTCGGTACGCAGGCGGCGCAGGGAGTTCTCGACGGCGGTCCTGATCGTCCTGGGGGACAGGCCGGTGAGCCCGTCCAGCATGCCGACCTTGGTGGCCAGCACGATCGCGTCGCGGTTGCCTCGTTCGACCATCCAGTCGCCGATGAACGTCTCGGAGGTCGACTCGCCGGTCACCCAGGCGGGGTAGACGTCGGCGGTGTCGATGAAGTTGCCGCCGCCATCGACGTAGGCGTCGAGTACCGCGTAGGCGGCCTTCCGGTCGGCGGTCCAGCCGAACACGTTGGTGCCGAGGCAGAGGGGGAACACGGACAGAGCCGTGGTGCCGATCGATCTCACCTCGCTATTATCCGCGCATCCAACAGCGGTCCGTCGTCCAGGGCGGCAGATCGCGGGAGGAGGGCCGATGCGAGCCCGGATGCGGGGCTGCCTGATCGGGGCGATCGTCGCGGGCGGGCTGTTCGTGCTGGTCGTGGCGGTGCTGATGCGGGTTTCCGGTACGGCGCCGCCGTACCGGAAACCCGCGGAGACCCCAGCGGCACCTCGCGCCGAGGTGATCGAGGAGAAGCGGCTCGACGCCCGGCGCCTCGAGCTGACCTTGCGCTCCCCGGCGCTGGAGGGCACCACCAAGGTCCGGCTGCTGCTGCCCGAGCGCTGGGACTCGCGGACCGGCTGGCCGGTGCTGTGGCTGCTGCACGGCGGCCTCGACGACCACACCTCCTGGACCGCCAGGACCGATGTCGGCGCTCTCACCAGGGGCGACGGGCTCATGGTGGTGATGCCCGACGGCGGCGGATGCGGCAGCTACTCCGACTGGTGGAACGGCGGCGCGGGCGGGCCGCCCCGTTGGGAGACCTACCATCTCAGGGAACTGCTGCCGCTCCTGGAGTCCCGCTACCGCGCGGGGAAGGAGCGGGTGATCGCCGGGTACTCCATGGGCGGGCAGGGCGCCATGCTGTATGCGGCCAAGGGCGGCTTCAAGGCCGCGGCCTCCTTCAGCGGCGCCGTGCACATCCTCGGCCCGGGCGTCCCCCAGGCGGTCATGGCCGGGACCACCATCGGCTGCCCGGGCACCGACTGGAAGCGCGTCTGGGGCGATCCCGACGCGCAGCGGGCGATCTGGCGGGCGCACAACCCCTACGACCAGGCCGGGAAGCTGAGGGGTGTGCGCCTGTACGTGGCGGCGGGCGGCGGCGACCTGGTCGAGGACCTGGCCGCCCGTGCCGCCCGCGCCTTCGCCGGGCGGCTGCGGGAGCTGGGCATCCCGGTGACCACCCATTTCTACCGGGGCGGGCACAACCACACGTTCTGGCAGCGTGAGCTGCGGCACGCCTACCCGATGCTGAAACGCGCCCTCTCCTGATGAGCCCTGGGCTCTTCCAGCGGCGGCTCTCCTAGCACCGCCTCTCCCTGCGCCGCCTGTTCTTGCGGCGGCTCTTCCTGCGCCGCCTGTTCTTGCGGCGGCTCTTCCTACGCTGCCTGTTCTTGCGGCGGCTCTTCTAGTGGTGGCCGCCGGCGATGTCCAGCGTGCGCGGGGTCAGCTTCCAGGTCACCAGCGCCGCGAGCAGCATGAGCGCCGCCCCTGCCGCGCCGGTCACCGCGAGCGAGTCGCTGAAGGCGATCTTCGCCTGCTCGGCCAGGTCCGGCAGGCCCAGCTTGGCGGCCACGTCGAGCGCGCCGCCGATCGACTCGCGCGCGACCTCGGCATCGGCCCCGTGGTACGGCAGCGCCGTACGGTAGATGGCGGCGGCGACGCTGCCCAGGACGGCGACGCCGAGCACGCCGCCCACCTCGTAGCTGGTCTCCTCGATGGCCGCGGCGCTGCCCGCCTTCTCGATCGGCGCCCCGGACATGATGACCGCCGAGGCGATGGCCAGCGAGCCCATGCCGGCGCCGATGAGCAGCAGCGCGAGCGCGACCCAGCCGTAGACCAGCGGCGCGGCGAACAACACCAGGAACCCGAGCCCGGCCACGACCAGGCCGCCGACGAGCACGGTACGGGCGCCGATCCTGGCCGCCAGCGCGGGCGCGAGCGGCGACAGGACCAGCGCGCCCAGCGCGGTCGGCAGGAGGCGCAGGCCGGTCTCGAGCGGCGTGTAGCCCATGACGAGCTGCATCCACTGGGCGATGAGCAACATCATCGCGGCCATGGCGATCGAGGTGGTGAGCGCGGCCAGCACGCCGGAGGTGAACGGGCCACTGCGGAACAGCCGGACCTCGAGCAGCGGGTCGGGCCGGCGCAGGCTGCGCACGATGAACCAGGTCAGCGCGGCCGCCCCGACGGCCATCGTCACCAGCGCGGTCGGGTCGGTCAGGCCGTCCTTGGCGAAGTGCTTGATGGCGTAGACGACGCCGACCATGCCGACGATGGACAACACGGTGCCGAGGGCGTCCCAGCGGCCGGGGTTCGGGTTGCGCGACTCGGGCAGCAGCCAGAGCCCGGCGAGCACGGCGACCACCATGACGGGCACGTTGACCAGGAACGCGGCGTGCCAGGAGAAGTGCTCGACCAGGAAGCCGCCGAGGATGGGGCCGAGCGCCCCGCCGACGGCGGCCATGGCCGACCAGATGCCGAGCGCGGTGGCACGTTCCCGCGGATTGGCGAACAGGGTCCGGATCATCGACAGCGTCGACGGCATGATCATGGCGCCGCCCACGCCGAGCAGGGCGCGGACCGCGATCACGTCGCCCGGGCTGTCGGCCCAGAGCACCAGGACCGAGGCGAGGCCGAACAGGCTGAAGCCGGTGAGGAGCAGCTTCTTGCGTCCCCACCGGTCGCCCAGGGCGCTGACGGTGACCAGCAGCCCGGCCAGGACCAGCGAGTAGGCGTCGATCATCCAGAGCAGCTGTATGGCATCGGGGCGCAGCTCGCCGGAGATCGCCGGGAGGGCCACGTTGAGGATGGTCATGTCCATGACGACCAGCAGAAGGCTGGCCGACAGTACAGCGAGGCCGGCCCATCTGCGCTTGTGGATGGGCGGTGCGGTCTCGGTCTTCATGAAGTCCCCCGGTAGAACGTGTCAAGAAAGAGCGTGGGTATGTCCCGGCGAGCGACGTCCCCGCGCCGCAGGCTGTCTCTTATGGCTACGAGCAGGCCGTACACCGTGTTGCTCACCCAGCGCACGGGCAGCTCAGCGCGGAGCACCCCGGCGCGCTGCGCGGCGGCGAACAGGGCGATCTCCACCTTCTCCAGCTCCTCGGCGCGGCGCACGAGGTCCTCGTAGCCGGACAGGGCGTTCTCGGTGAGGGCGAATCCGTGCTCGTCGATGGAGTCGAGCGTTTTGATCAGCAGCCGGTCGAGCAGGTCCTTGATCCCGTCGGCGTCGAGGCCGGCCTTCATGCCCTCGGAGAGGCCGACGCTCTCGTGGACGTGGGCCCAGGAGTCCATGGCCCGCACACCCATCTCGTGCAGCAGGTCGTCGCGGGTGCTGAAGTGCCGGTGAAGGGTGGCGCGGCTGATGCCGGCGGCCTGGGCGATCTCCGCCATCGAGGCCGCCGGCACCATGTTGAGGTGGCGGATGGCCGCGTTGACGATCTCGTCGTGGCTCATCGCCATCGTACGCCTCCGTCTAATTTGCGACAGTTATGTTGCAAATTATACACAACCGTCGGAGTGCGCGCGTACGGTGATCTCTCCTCGACGGCATGGCAGCGTGGCAGGGGTGGCGCTATCGTTCACCTGTGGTGATCGGTGACGCGCGCACGCGCATCCTGGACGCGGCGGAGGAGCTGTTCGCGGGCGGCGGCTACGAGGCGACGCCCACCGCGGTCATCGCCAAACTGGCGCGGGTGCCCAAGGGGCTGGTCTTCCACTACTTCCCGCGCAAGATCGACGTCCTGGTCGCGCTGGTCGACGAACGCACCCTCGTCGAGGAGACCCGGGAAGTCGACGCCGTCCCCGGCGACCCCGCGGGAACCCTGTCGAAACTGGCCCGCAGGCTGCCGCTACGCGCCTCACCGGCGATGCGGCGCATCCTGTTCCGCGAAGCCGACACCCACCGCTCGGTCAAGGAGCGGCTCGGGCGGCTCAATGGCGAGCTGATCCGCCGGGCGAGGTTCGCGCTGGAGCTGGCCCTGCCCGGCCAGCGCGGCGAGACGGCGCGGCTGGAGGTGGCGGCGGCCACATTCGCCGCCGTCCTGCTCTACCAGGAGAACCTCTGCCAGCTCACCGGCCACCAGATCGACCCCGACGCCGTCGCCGAACTCATCGCCCACTCACTCATCTAGCAGCTCCTCCAGCGCGGCGCCCAGGTGCCGCACGAGCGACCAGACGTCGTCCATCCGCTCCGGGCAGGCCACGACGCCGAAGTCGATCATGCCGTCGTAGGAGAAGCAGGTGATGTTGACCCCGCCGGTCAGGTCGGTCAGCACCGAGAGCGGGTAGTACGACAGCACCCGCGCCCCGCAGAGGTAGAGCGGGAACTGCGGGCCGGGCACGTTGCTGACGATCAGGTTGATCGGCGGGAACGCCGTCCCGGCCAGCCGGAAGGCCGCGGGCAGCGCCAGCCGCGCCACCGGAGCGGGCAGCAGCGCGCTCACGTCGTGCAGCCAGCTTGACGACGAGGCCACGAAACGCCGCTTGGCGGCCCGCATCGCCGCGCCGGTCGCCCGCAAGCGCTCGTGCGGATCGGCCACATCGGTCGCCATCGGCGCCACCATGGCCGCAATCCGATTCCCGACGACACCGCCCGCGCTGGTTCCGCCGCCCGTGCCGTCCGTCCTGTCCGTGCCACCGCCTGTGCTGGCTCCGCCGCCCGTGCCGTCCGTCCTGAGCGTGCCACCGCCCGCGCTGGTTCCGTCGCCCGTGCTGTCCGTGTTACCGCCAGTGCTGCCGGTGCCACGTGCGCTGCTTGATCCGCCTGAGTCGCCTGTGCTGTTCGTGCCGCGTACGGCGACCGGCACCGCCGCGATCAGCGGCTCCTCCGGCAGTGCGTCCCGTTCCACCAGCCAGGCCCGCAGCGCGCCCGCGCACACGGCCATGACCACGTCGTTCACGCTCAGCCCGTGGGCCTTGGCGACCTGCTTGACGTCCTTGAGCGGAACCGACCCGAACGACACCCGGCGCTCCGCGCTGATCGGCCCGTTGAACGGGGTGCGCGGCGCGTGGAGGCTCGGCACCTCGGGCCGGGTGCGCCGGTCCCCGGCGACGAACCGGGCGGCCTTCGCGAGCTGCCGCGACCCGGGCAGGGTGCCGGCCAGCGGGACCGCGTCCAGCTCCGTGGTCATCCGGGCCAGCGAGCCCAGGGCCCGCAAGGGCTGCGTGGCCGTGCGTACGGCGGCGCCGTACAGCTTGCCCATCAGGCCCGGCGCCCGCTCGACCGGCGGCGGAGCGACCTCGATCACCCGCGGCTCGGGCGTCAGGTCGAGCAGCGCCGCCAGCGTCTCCGCCCCCGAGACACCGTCGATCGCCGCGTGGTGCACCTTCGTGTACACCGCGACCCGCCCGCCGCTCAGCCCGCTGAGCAGGTGCATCTCCCACAGCGGCCGCTCGCGGTTCAGCGGCCGGGCGTGGATGCGGGCCACCGCCTCGGCCAGTTGATACTCCCCGCCCGGCGCGGCCACCTCGGCCTCGAACAGATGATGGGCCAGGTCGAAGTCCGGATCGGCCTCCCAGTAAGGATGATCCAGCCCGAACGGCACCTCGCTCAGCCGCAGCCCCAGCACGGGCGACAGGTGCATCCGCTGCAGCAGCACGGCGGCCAGCGCCGCCCGGTCGAGAACCCCGCCCAGCGGGTCCAGCACGGCCAGCCCCGCCACGTGGGCGCAGGTCGTCGCCGACTCGGCGTTGAGGAACTGCGCGTCGAGTGCGGTCAGCTGGCGCATCGGCATTCTCCCGGGTGCTCGATTATCGGTCAGCATCACATCGCCGGGTTTCCGGGACGTTTCCGCGCGAGTCTTACAGATGAATTCGAGTGCTCCGGTAAACAGCGCAGCTCAGCGGCTCGGTGACATTTTCCTAACCATGGACAACACGAATGGGATGGCGCACCACCGCGTCAAAATGATATCCGAACGGGTGCTGCGGTGTTTTCGGCGGCTGGGTGGCGCCCGTCTCGTCGGTGGCCCTGGCCAGGATGACCTGCTCACCCGGTTGCCTGGGGACCCACCCGACGTGCCAGGGCAACCAGGCGCTGACCAGGTGCCGCCCGTGATGCTCCGCCGTACGCCAGCGGCGCCCGCCGTCGAAGCTCACCTCGACCTTGACGATCCGCCCCCGCCCCGACCACGACCGGCCGCGCAGCAACTGCGGCCGCCCAAGGGGGATCGCCGCGTTCCAGCCCAGCTCGAGAGCGCTCTTGACGGGATTCACCGTAATATCCGGGTAAAACTCGGTGTTCCAGGGCGTGAACAATTCGCGCGTGGCCACCTCGATATCGCCCAGCCATTTGATCGACGCGATTCCCGCCCACCCCGGCACCACCAGGCGCACCGGGAAACCGTGATCGGGTGGAAGGGGCCGCCCGTTCATCTCGTAGGCGACGAGAACGTCGTCCATGGCCTTACCGACGGGCAGCGGCCGGCGCACCTGCCCATAGTGCTCGAAGGGTGCATCCAGCCCCCGTGGCAGCACATCCACGGCCGCGGCGCCGACCCCGGCCTGTTCCAGCAGATACCGGAGCGGCACCCCACGCCACCGCGCCACCCCGATCGCCCCCAGCCCCCACTGCGTGCCCGGGGCCGGTGCGTCCTGCTGGCTGCCGTAGAAGCGCCGCCCGTTGCCCGCGCACTCGATCGCCGCGTCGAGCGTGCGGGCCGGCATGGCGCGTAGCTGGTCATAGGTGTACGCCGTGGGACATCGCACGCCATCGCCGTGGATGGCCAACTGCCAGGTGGCGGCGTCGATGGAGGGGGTGAAGGTGTGATTACGGACGAAGAACCGGTCGGTCGGGGTGTGGTAACCCTGGCCGGCCATGGCATCCCAGCGCATCTCCGCACTCGCGCCGTGGCTCCTGAACAGCTCTGGGGGGAGTGGCTTGACGATGGTCGCGGTTGCGTACATAACTCCCCTATTCCCTACCAACTAACCAGGTAATCTCAGTCTACGCCCCGACCAGCCTCATTACCGAGCACCTCGCCCCATACCTGCCTCGGGCCGCAGCCCGGGAAACGTCCACCCAGCTCAAGGCCCAGGGCGGGAGGGCGGAGCCGGGTCCGGGCGCGGCGCGGGGTCCCCTGGGCTGGAGGCGTGGGCCGGGCTGGGCGTGGTCCAGGCTCTCCCGGCCCGGGAGGGCGGAACGTGGTGTGGGGCTTGAGGCCGGGCTGTGGTGTGGGGCTTGAGGCCGGGCTGCGGTGGGAGGCTTGAGGGCGGGACATGGTGTGGGGCTTGAGGCCGGGACATGGTGTGGAGCTTGAGGGCGGGCTGTTCCGCAGGGCACTCCCGGGCTGGGGGTTGGGTCTGGGCGTGGCGCGAGATCCTCCCGGTTGAAAGCGTGGCCGAGGGCCGGGCGGTGCACGCGTTCCTGGGCCGAGGGCCGGGTGGTGCGCGCGCTCCTGGGCTGGGGGCCGGGATGTGGTGTGGGGCCTGGGTTTGGGGCCGGGATGTGGTGTGGGGCTTTCCGAGCGGGTGCGGGTTGGGCCAAGGCATGGAACCGGCGCCCTGGCCATGCGGGCTAAGGGTTCGGGTGCGACACCAGCGATTCCGGTGGGGGAGCGGGTTGGGTTCGGTTGCGGCGTCAGGGCTTTCGGCGGGTGGCGGCGTTGGGTCCCGGGCGTGGCGTGGTGCCGGTGGTTCCGGTCGACGGCCTTCTTCGGCTCGCATGCGAAGGAGCACACCTGGCCGTGCTTCTGCATGGTCGTGCTTCTGTATGGCTGTACTGATGCGTGGCCGCCATTCCTGTGACCGGGGCACAACGTGCGCCTCTGCCTGGGCGCAACCGCGTGAGTGCACGTCCGCGTGGTGGAGGCCGTGCGGGCGGCTGTGGTCTGGTTAGGGGAGGTCCGCGGCCGTGGTGAACGGCTGGCCCGCGTTGAGGGCGTCGATCAGGCGTAACACGCCGTCCCGGCCGCCGTGAGCGGTTAGCCATCGGCTCACCTGGCAGGCGGCCTTCGCGTACGTGTTCGGGTCGGCAGAGGCGGCGCGTAGCCAGTCGGGCAAGGACTTCGGCAGGGGGGCGGACGGTTCGGCCAGGCAGCGGTCGCCGGTGGGTTTCAGGTAGCGCGGATCGTTGGACACCACCACCGCAAGCCCCTCGTCGAACCATTGCGGGACCTCGCCGGACAGCCGTGCATGCAGCTCCACGTGTGACAGCTCGTGGGCGGCGATCACCGGATCGAGGCCCTCGGGGGACAGCATGACGGCTTGGTTCAGGACGGCGATGCCCTTCTCCCGGCCGCCGCCGATGCTTGTGTAGCAGGTCGGGGTGGTGCAGATCAGGATGCGGGGCGAGCTTCGGCGGCGGCCGTAGAAGGACTCGACCAGCCGGGTGGCGGCGGACACGGTTGACAACGCGTGGGCTGGGTCTGCTCCTTTCTCTAGATAGATGCCGGGGGCGGCTGCGTGCAGGCCATAGCAGCCGGGGCAGGCCGTGGCGGCCACCGACGGGTAGGCCCAGGCCACTCCGCCGGTGGTCAGCCCGAGCACCGCCACGACGACGAGGACGATCCATTTCCAGCGCGACACGGGCACCAAGTGTGCCGGGGCGGGGGAGGGATTACATCAGACCGGGGTATGACGTGCGCAGGTAGGCGGCCACCTGCTTCTTGGCCCCGTACTCGGCCCAGCCGAGGGGCGTCGAGTCGTGCTCGGCGTCCTTGACCGACGGGTCGGCGCCCAGCGCGAGCAGGGTGGCGACCGTGTCGACGTCGTCGTTCCAGGCGGCCTCGTGCAACGGTGTGCAGCGGTCCCGGTGGTCGACGTCGAAGCCCAGGCCCGCCAGCAGGCGGATCACGTCCGGGCGGCGGTGCTCGGCCGCGCGGTTGATCAGGGCCGGCGTCTCGGCCAGGGCCCGGGCCAGCATCTCGGGGCCGAACGCGGCGACGGCCTCGGCGTCCGCGCTCATGCAGGCGGCCGTGAAAGCGGCCATCGGGTCCAGCTCCGCCCGCGCCCCTGCCGCCGCCAGCAGCGTGGCCACCTCGCGGTGGCCGTTCACCAGCGCCAGCTCGTACGGCGTGCGGCCCCCGAACCCGGGATGGGCGCCCGGCCGGTCCACCGGCACCCCGTACGACAGCAGCAGCCGAACCCGGCGCGGGCCCCCACGCAGCGCGGCCGTCGCCAGTTCCTCGGTGAGCAGGTCGGCAGGTGCGGGGAACGCGGGGCCCAGCCTCGCCCGCCACGGGCCGCCGTCGCCGCGGCCCAGGCCGTACTCCAGCAGCAGCTCCAGGTGCGTGGTGTCGTCGGACCACGAGCCTCCAAGACCACGGTTGTACAGGGTCTGAGGGTCGTTGGCGTCGGCTCCGGCGGCCAGCAGGATCCTGGCCAGCTCCAAACCGTCGGGGTGCGGCGGCTGGTCGCCCTCGCCGCCGCCGAACGCGCCGGTCAGGGCGGTGAAGGGGGACGGCAGGCCGTCCCAGAGGAACCCGGCGTCCGGGTCGGCGCCGTGGTCGAGCAGAACCCGGGCGGCTTCGCCGTACCGGCCGAGTCGCGCGGGCCGGTTGGCTTCCCCCTGCCGGCCCGGAGGCTGGGTGTGGGTGGTTTCGCCGTGCCGGCCAGGAAGGTCGGAGTGGGTGGTTTCGCCGTGCTGTCCCGGAGGCTGGGTGTGGGTGGTTTCGCCGTGCTGGCCGGGAGGCTGGGTGTGGGTGGTCTCGCCCTGCCTGCCAGGAGGGCCGGAGTGGGCGGGGTTGCCGTCAGACTCGGGCAGTTGGGCGTGGGCGGCTTCGCCATGACGGCCCGGGAGGTAGGCGGGAGTGGCTTCGCCGTCAGGGTCGGGGCGCTCAGGACGACCGGTTCGGTCAGGAAGCCGGGGAGGTTGGCCGCCAAGGTCGGTGGCTGGGCCGGACGGCCCGGGGACCCGGGGGGCGGCGGATCGCTCAGGAGGCTGGGGGAGGTCGGCGCCGTACTGGTCGAGGTGGTCGAACCGGGCGTAGGCCAGATACAGCAACGGCTCCCACCCGAACGGCCCGCCCTGCGCGCGGGCCAGGGACGGGTCGGCGGCCAGGGCGGCGCGGAGGGCGGCGGCCGAGCCCGTGGCGGCCATCGTGTACACGTCGGCCGTGGCCAGTGAGGGGTCGGCGGCGAGCAGGGCGGCGGCCTCACGCAGGCGGCCGGGGTAGTCGTCGCCGTAGGTCAGGCAGGCCAGCCGCAGGAGTTCGGCGGCGGGGTCGGCCGACACCGGCGCCTCGTGCGGCGAGCGGGTGTAGCGGCCGACGGTCTCCAGGTGCTTCATGAGCCGGCCCCAGCTGGCGAAGCCGTAGCGGCGGGCGGTGACGAGCTGGGCGTCGGAGAGCGCCGGCGCCGAGGGGCGGCGGGGGTGGAACTCGGCGAGCGTGGCCAGTGCCTCCGGCACCCCGGCCCTGATGTAGCGCAGCAGCGTCTTGGCCTGCTTGCGCAGCGACTCGGCGTTCGGGTGGTCGGGCAGTGGGGAAACGGGCACGACGGCCTCCCTTCCGTATACGCCTGACGTCCGCATGATCAGGCCGGAAAAGAGGTCGGGCCTCGAACAAGTCCGCGTTTCAGGTGGGCTTCGCCCTTCCCGCGGACCGGTCGCACCCTGACGTGCCTCTCCAGATTAGCCTGGACAGCGCGGAATGCGTGTTCTGTAATGACGGATCATGGTCACTCTTTACGAGCACGCCGGCGGTGACGACGCCTTACACCGGGTCGAGGCCGTCTTCTACGACAAGGTTCTGGCCGATCCGGTGCTGAAGACGTTGTTCACCCAGCGGAACGCGCACCATGTGGACCATCTGACGTGGTTCACCGCAGAGTCCTTCGGCGGCCCCGGCCGTTTCACCGAGAATCTCGGCTTCGACCACATCATCCGGGTCCACCGGGGCCTGCAGATCACCGACGAGCAGCGTGAGCGCTTCGTCGCCCTTTACCTGGAGGCGTTCGAGGAGGCGGGGCTCCTGGAGGACGAGCGGTTCCGTGCCGCCGTGCGCTCGCACGCCGACTTCGGCGCCCGGGTCGCCCAGCAGAACTCCCACGCCGAGACCGACGAAGACCTCCATCCGATCAGGGACGTGCCGCTCTGGACCTGGGAATAGGCTCGGGTCATGCGTCACTCCGACTGGGGTGCGGCCTCCCCCCGCTGGGCGGGCGTCCGCAGTGAGACGGTCATCGTGCGCGGCCACACCGTCCACTACCTGCGAGCCGGTCGCGGAAGCCCGGCGCACCTGCTGCTCCACCCCCTGGGCGGCAGCGCGACGCTCTGGATGGACCTCATCCCGCACCTGGCGGCCCTCGGCCAGGTCATCGTCCCCGATCTGCCGGGCACGGTGTTCGGCCACACGGACCTGCCGCACCCGCGCGCGGCCCGGCTGGCGCCCAACATCCGCTTCGTCGGCGCCTTCGCCCAGGAGCTGGGCCTGGAGAAGGTCACCGCCCACGGCTGGTCGGCGGGCGGGATGCTGGCGACGATGGTCGCCGCGGCCTCGCCCGAGCTGGTGGGCCGGCTCGTGCTCGCCACGCCCGCGCTGCCCGCCGTGGTGCCGGAGGAGGAGGCCCGCTGGTGGCGCACGACCGGCCGGCTGGTGTTGTCGGCCGGCCCGCCGGTGGCCCGCGCGCTCGCCCGGGTGGCCGGCCGCGCCGTACTGGAGCAGAAGGTGCGGACCTACGCCGACCCCGCGACGCTGACCGGCGGCGCGCGGCTACTCGGCGGCGACCTGACGCGGCTCTCGCCCGAGATGACCGCGCTACTGGTCGACGAGCTGCGCGCCGCGCGGCCCGCCCGGCTGGCCGACGCGGCGACGGCCTTCGCCTCGGTGATGCGGGCCGTCTTCGTGGACCCCGAGCCCGCCCGCGCGGCCATCGCCGCCGTCGCCGCCCCCGCCCTGGTCCTGTGGGGCGGGGCCGACCGGGTCGAGGTCGACGGCGTCCGCGCGGATCTCGCCGTCCGCCGTCCCGACTGGGTCCAGCACGTCATCCCGACGGCCGGTCACGCCTTCCCTCTGGAGACGCCCGCCGAGTACGCCGCCGCCGTGGCCGGGTGGAGCGATTCCGTGTGACGGCGCAGGGCGTCGCGCCGATACTCCGGTGACAGGCATGGAGGCCGGGTGCGCATTCACTTCACGCGGGGCGATCTGGCCCGCACTCATCTGGCCGAAGGCCCGGACGTCATGTGGGAGATGGTCAACAGCCTCCAGGCGCTTCAGACCGGGTACGGCAAGGCCGTCTTCCGCGCCTGGCGCCGGCAGGCGGGCCACGACCTGGGCCGGAGCGACCTCGGGCACCGGGTGCGCACGAGGCTGTTCCCGGTCGCCCCGGACGCGGCCTACTTCCCCGACCTGCTCACCCCGCCCGAGGGCGCGCTCGGCCTGGAGGAGGGGCTGGAGGCGATCCTGTCGATGCCGGGCCGCCGATTACGCGAGGAGTTCGGCGCCCTCGGCAAGGCGCCGGGCGCGGGGGCGTGGCTGGGGGATCTGGCGGCGGGGCGTGCGGGGGCGATGAAGGAGCTGGCCGGGACGCTGCGCGAGTACCACCGGGTCTCGCTGGCGCCCTTCTGGGAGGCGGTGCGCGCCTGCGTGGAGAGTGACCTGGCGCATCGCAGGCGGGCGTTGCGGGAGGGCGGCGCCGGCGGGCTGCTGGAGAGCTTCCGGCCGATGATGCTCTGGAACGACCCGGTGCTCACCCTGCCCGCGCACCCGTCCGGCAGGGACGTGCACCTGGAGGGGCGGGGGCTGGTGCTGATCCCCTCCTATTTCTGCCACTTCCACCCGATGACCATCTTCTCCGCCGCCTTGCCGCAGGTCATCGTCTACCCGGTGGAGCACCCGCCGGCCGCCCCGCCCGGCGCCCCGGCGCTGGAGCGCCTGCTCGGCGAGACCAGGGCGGCGGTGCTGCGGGTCCTGCGGGAGGGATGCACGACGACCGAGCTGGCCCAGTGCCTCGGCGTGGCCCCGGCGACGATCAGCCACCACACCGGCATCCTGCGCGACGCGGGCCTGATCGTCAGCCGCCGCACCGGCAACACGATGCTGCACACGCTCAGCCCCCTCGGATCGGCCCTGCTGAAGCGGCAACGCCAGCCCCTCTAACCGCACCCGGCCGCCCGCTCGGCCAGAATTGAGGCATGCGCTACCGCATCCTGGGCACCACCGAGGTGGCCGGCGAACCGGTGCACGGCAACGGCCTGCGCGCACTGCTCGCGGCCCTGCTGCTGGAGTCCGGCCGTCCCGTTTCCGCCGAGCGACTGCGCGAGATCGTGTACGGCGGGGGCGGCGGCGCCCCCAACGCGCTGCAGTCGCAGGTCTCCCGGCTGCGCAAGCTCGCGCCGGTGGAGCGGGTCGACACCGGCTACCGCCTGGCCGTGGACCCCGAGGAGGTCGACGCCCACCGCTTCGCCCGCCTGGTCGCCGAGGGGCGGCGGGCCGGCCGTACCCCTGAGGCGGTGCGGCTGCTGGGCGAGGCGCTGGCGTTGTGGCGCGGCGAAGAGGCGCTGGCCGACCTGCCCGGCCTCGAGGCGCAGCGTGAGCGCCTGGCCAGGCTGCGCGCCGACGCGGTGGAGAACCGGATCGAGGCCGAGCTGGAGCTCAAAGCGGACCCGGCGCGCCCGATCGAGGAACTGCGCGCCCTGGCGGCCGGGGACCCGCTGCGCGAGCGGCCGCGCGCGCTGCTGATCCGCGCGCTGGCAGCGACCGGGCGGCACGTCGAGGCGCTGGAGTGTTACGAGGAGTACCGCGGGCTGCTGGCCGAGGCGCTGGGCACCAGCCCGTCGCCCGAGTTGCGCCGGCTGCACGTGGCGGTGCTGCGCGGCGAGCACGCGCGGCGGCCGATGACCGCGATGCCGGGGCCGCCGCGGCCGGTGAGCAGCTTCGTCGGCCGGGAGGAGGAACTGACGGACCTGCGCCGGCTGCTGAAAGAGCACCGGCTGGTGACGCTGATCGGGCCGGGCGGCTCGGGCAAGACCCGGCTGGCGGCCGAGGCGGTGGCAGGGGAAGGGGAGGCGGTCTGCTTCGTCGAGCTGGCCCCGGCGGACGGGGCGCGGCAGGCGGTGCGCCGCGCCCTCGGCGGCAGTGATCGCCTGGGCGGCGACCCGCTGCAGGCGCTGCCGGCCACGCCGCTGCTGCTGGTCCTGGACAACTGCGAGCACCTGATCGAGGAGTGCGCCGCCCTCGCCGCGCGGATCCTGGCCGCCGCGCCGGCCACCCGTGTGCTGGCCACCAGCCGTGAGCCGCTGGGCGTGGATGGCGAGGTCACGCTCCCGGTCCGCCCGCTGGCGCTGCCCGTCGAGGGCGCCGGGCTGCCCGAGGCGCTGACCAGTCCCGCCGTCAGCCTGCTCGTGGACCGTGCCCGCGCCGCGGACCCGCACTTCGTCCCGACCGAGGCCGTGGTGCGCGTGTGCCGTTCCCTGGACGGGTTGCCGCTGGCCATCGAGCTGGCCGCCGCCAGGCTGCGCGCCCTGACGGCCGACGACCTCGCCGAGCGGCTGGAAACCCGCCTCCACGGCCGCTTCGACCTGCTGGCCTCCGGCCACCGCGGCACCGAGGAGCGCCACCGGACACTGCGCGCCGTGGTCGCCTGGAGCTGGGAGCTGCTGGCGCAGGACGAGCAGCGCCTGGCCGCCCGGCTGTCGGCTTTCCCGTCGGGCGCCACGCTGAAGGCCGCCGAGCAGATCTGCGGCGCCACGCCCGCGCTGATGGCCGCCCTGGTGGACAAGTCGCTCGTGCACGCCGGCCACGGCCGCTACCGGATGCTGGAGACCGTCCGCGCCTTCTGCGCCGAGCGGCTCGAGCCCGAGGAGGAAGACACGGTACGGCAGGCCCACGCCACGTACTTCGCCGCCCTGGCCGCGGCCGCCGAGCCTGCCCTGCGCAGCCACCGGCAGGTGCACGCGCTGGCCGAGCTCGCGGCCGAGCACGACAACCTGCACGCGGCGCTGCGCTGGGCGATCGGCAGGGAGCACACGGAGCTGGCCGTGCGGATGGCCGCCTCGTTGTGGCTGTACTGGTGGATGCGCGGGATGGCCGACGACTCCTCCCAGCTCGCCGCCGCGGCCGTGGCACTGCCCGGCGCCGAGGAACGCGCCGAGCACTTCCTGATGGCCGTGCTGCACCTGGCCTCCACCGGCAACCCGCGCTCTGGGCTGGGCCCGTTGATGATCCGGGCCGAGAAGCTGGCCGAAGGGCTCGGGCCGGTGCCGGACTACCCGATGATCCAGATGGTGCGCCCTTTCACCGCGATCGCGGAGGGCGACTTCGCCGCGCTGCTGCCCGCGCTGCGGACCGGCGCCACGAGCGCCGAGCCGTGGTCGCGCGGCTTCGCCCATCTGGTCGCGGCCCTGGTACGGCTCGGCACGGGCGGCCAGGTCGCCCAGGCCGACCGGGACCTGCGTGCCGCGCTGACCGCCTTCCGGCTGGCCGGAGACCGCTGGGGCGCCGCGCAGTGCCTGCTGCAACTGGCGGAGATCGCCGGCTGGCGTGGTGACAACGCCGCCGAGCTGAAGCTCACGGAGGAGGCGATGGCGCTGTCGGCGGCCTTCGGCGTGCCGGAGGACACCGGGCCGGTCCTGGCCCAGCGCGGAGTGGCGCGGGCGCGGGCCGGTGACATCGCGGGCGCCAAGACGGACCTGCGGCGGGCGGTCGAGCTGGCGCGGGTCAGGAACTCCGTCGAGATGGAGTCCATGGCGACCTACGCGCTGGCCGAGGTGGCCAGGATCGAGAGCGACGACGCGCTGGCCGTCGAGCTGTACGAGCGGGCGCTGGCCGGGTGCGGGAGCCTGCTGTGGGTGGGTGAGGAGGACCTGCGCGGCCGCATCCTCATCGGGCTCGGGCTCGTCACCGGCGACGAGGGTTTGCTGCGCGAGTCGTTCGGCCTCATGGAGTGCAGCCTGGACGTGCCGGTCGCCGCGGGGGCGGTCGAGGCGATGGCGGAGCTGGCCCTGCGCGCGGGCGCCGCCGATCGGGCCGCCGAGCTGCTGGGGGCCGCGGGCGCGCTGCGGGGGATCCCGCGGCACGAGGCCGCCGAGGTGGACGCCGCGGTGCGGCGCCTGCTGGGTGACGCCGCCTTCGAGCGGGCCAGGGCGCGGGGGGCGGGGCTGGACCGCGAGGGGATCGCCGCGCTCATGTCAGCGCCGCGTGCGGGCGCCGTCAGCGCCGTCCCGCAGCGTTGAGGTATGAGATCGCTTCCGACCGCCCGCTCTTGTCCCTTCTCGCCGCCGGACGGCGCCGCCGACGAGCCGATCGGCAAGGTGCGCGTCCAGACCGACGACGAGGCATGGTACGTCGCCAAGTACGACCTGGCCCGCCAGATGCTCGCCGAGACCCGGTTCAGCTCCGAGGTCAACGGGGGCTTCGCGGGGACGCCGCTGCACAAGTCAGACGCGCCTCCGGGGATGTTCATCCAGATGGACGCGCCCCGGCACACGAGGATCCGGCGCCTGCTCACCGGCCGCTTCACCCTGCAGCGCATGAACCGGCTGCGTCCCAGGATCGAGCAGATCGTCGCCGACCAGCTCGATCACCTGGAGAAGCAGCCGAGACCGGTGGACCTGGTCGAGCACTTCGCGCTCCCGGTGCCCTCGCTGGTCATCTGCGAGCTGCTCGGCGTGCCGTACTCCGACCGCAAGCACTTCCAGGAATACAGCGCCAAGTTCCTCCACGCCGACACCACCCGGGCCGAGCTGGAGCAGGCGGATGCGGAGATCGGTGCGTACCTCTTCGGGCTCATCGCCGCCAAGCGCGCCCAGCCGGGCGATGGGCTGCTGGACGACCTGCTCGACACCGACCTGTCCGACGAGGAGCTGGCCGGCGCGGCCGTGCTGCTGCTGATCGCCGGGCACGAGACCACCGCGAACATGCTGGGCCTGGGCACCCTGCTGCTGCTGGAGCGCCCCGACCAGCTCGCGCTGGTGCGCGACGACCCCGAGGTCGTGAAGACCGCGGTGGACGAGATGCTGCGGTATCTGTCCGTGGTGGACACCGGCCTGTTCCGCCGTGCCTCCGAGGACATCACGCTGGGTGACGTGACCATCCCCGAGGGGGACTTCGCCGTGGTCACCATCGCCGCCGCCAACCGCGACCCGGTGCTGTGCGAGGATCCCGACACCTTCGACGTCACCCGGCCCCGCACCCACCACCTGGCCTTCGGCTTCGGCCCGCACCAGTGCCTGGGGCAGAACCTGGCCAGGCTGGAGATGGAGATCGCCTACCCGGCGCTGCTGAACCGCCTGCCCGGATTGCGGCTGGCCGTACCGATGGAGGAGGTGCCGACGCGCGACGACATGTTCATCTACGGCGTGTACAGGATGGAGGTCACATGGTGATCGTCGTGGACCGTGAGCGATGCGTCTCCTCCGGCCAGTGCGCGACGTGGGCGCCGGCGGTGTTCGGCCATGACGAGGAGGACGGCCGCGTCGTCCTCCTGGAGCAGGCCGACGGCCCGGCGGTGCGCAACGCGGTCAAGGGCTGCCCCTCGCGGGCCATCACGTTGCGCTAGCCATGCCGTCGAGCAGGTAGCCCAGCCCGCGGGCGAACGTGGCGTCCCAGTCGTGCCCGAGCCCGTGCCTGGCCAGCGCCGGGTACGGGCGCAGGTGCTCGGTGAGGTCGGCCGTCCGCTCGCGGGCCTGCATGGTCACCGAGCCGATCACGAACGTGGACAGGCTGTAGGCCGCGGCGCCCACGTCGGGCAGCCCCGCCTCCTCCAGCGTCCGGTAGAGGAAGTCGGTACGGCTGAGCGCGTTCGGCCCCATCATGGGCCGGTCGAGCAGGGTGATCGACCACGGGTGCCGCAGCATCGCCGCCCGCCAAGCGGTGACCAGGTGCTCGGCTCTGGCCCGCCAGCCGCCGTCCCCGGGCGGCCCGGCCTCGCCGAAGACGGCGTCCAGTGCCAGGTCGAGCACGTCGTCCTTGGTCTTGACGTGCCAGTACAGGGTGGTGGAGCCGGTGCCCAGCCGCTCGGCCAGGCGGCGCATGGTCAGCCGCTCGATGCCCTCCTCGTCCAGCAGGGCCAGGGCCTCGGCCACGATCCGCTCGCGGGTCAGCACCCGGCGGGGCGGCTTGTGGGGTCGCAGCCACACGCTCTCGTCGCTCACCCGGCCGATAATACGCTGTACGGCAACCGGATCGATGGTCTAGTAATAGAATAGTGAGCCATATCGAGGTCAACGAGCTGTCCTACGTGCTGCCCGACGGCCGGCCGCTCCTCACCGCGGTCTCCTTCAAGGTCGGCGCGGGCGCCAAGGCCGCCCTGGTCGGCCCGAACGGCGCCGGCAAGACCACGCTGCTGCGCCTCGTCGCCGGCGAGCTGACCCCGTCCGCGGGCCGCGTGCGCTCCGCGGGCGGGATCGGGGTGATGCGCCAGTTCCTGGGCCGGGGCAGCGTGGCCGGCCTGCTGCTCGCGGTCGCCCCGGCACGGGTCAGGGAGGCGGCGGGACGCTTGCGCAGGGCCGAAGCCGCCCTGGCCGACGACGAGCCCAGCCAGCTGGCCTACGCCCAGGCGCTGAGCGACTACGCCGACGCCGGAGGCTATGAGATGGAGGTCGTCTGGGACGTGTGCACCACGGCCGCGTTCGGCCTGCCGTACCTGGAGACGCGTGAGCGCGACGTGAGCACGCTGTCCGGCGGCGAGCAGAAGCGCCTGATGCTCCACGCGCTGCTGCGCGGCCCCGACGGCGTGCTGCTGCTGGACGAACCCGACAACTACCTCGACCTGCCCGGCAAGAACTGGCTGGAGGCCGAGCTGCGCGCCTCGTCCAAGACCGTCCTGCTGGTCTCCCACGATCGCGGCCTGCTCGCCGAGGTGGCCACCCGCATCATCACCGTGGAGGCACGCGGCGTCTGGATCCACGGCGGGGGCTATGCCGGATACGCCGAGGCCCGCCGGGAGCGTACCGCCCGGCTCGGCGAGCGCCGCCGCCAGTGGGAGGACGAGCGGGCCCGCCTGCGCGCCGCCGTTCACACGCTGCGCCAGCGCGCCACGCGCAACGACGCGCTGTCCGGCGCCTTTCAGGCGGCGGAGTCCAGGCTGGCCCGCTTCGAGGAGGCCGGTCCGCCCGAGCGCCCGCCCAAGGAGCAGAACCTCCGCATGCGCCTGCGCGGCGGGCGCACCGGCAAACGCGCTCTCACCGTGCGCGAGCTCGGCCTGCCCGGCCTGCTGCGGCCCTTCAGCACCGAGATCTGGTACGGCGAGCGCGTCGCGATCCTCGGCGAGAACGGCACCGGCAAATCCCACCTGCTGCGCCTGCTGGCCGGTGAGCCGATCGAGCACACCGGCGGCTTCGCCCTGGGGGCCCGGGTGCGCCCGGGCTGGTTCGCCCAGACCCATCTGCGTCCCGACCTGCACGGTCACCCGATCGCCGAGCTGATCATGTCCAGGCACGGGCTGGAGCGCAACGAGGCGATGGCGGCCCTGGCCCGTTACGAGCTGGCCCCCGCCGGGGCCCAGAGGTTCGTGACCCTGTCCGGCGGCCAGCAGGCCAGGCTGCAGATCCTGCTGCTGGAGTTGTCGGGGGCGACCCTGCTCCTGCTGGACGAGCCCACCGACAACCTCGACCTGCCCAGCGCCGAGGCCCTGCAGAGCGGCCTGGCCGCCTACACGGGCACGGTGCTGGCCGTCACCCACGACCGCTGGTTCGCCGCCGGCTTCGACCGCCACCTGGTCGTCACCCGGGACGGCTCGGTGATTGGATAGCTTTTGCTATCGAAGTAAGGAGCGGGGATGGCGGAGCGGCCCAGCGCGATCGGGCAGGCGCTGCTGGCGATCAGCGACCAGTGGACGCTGCTCATCCTGCAGCGCGCCTTCCTCCGGCACGTCCGGCGCTTCGCCGACTGGCGTGACGAGCTCGGGATGTCGGAGTCGGTGCTGGCCAACCGGCTCAAGGAGATGGTGGCCGGCGGGCTGCTGCGGCCCTCGCCGTACCGGGAGCAGGGGCGGACCAGGACCGAGTACCTGCTGAGCGAGCAGGCGATCGAGCTGTGGCCGCTGCTGGTGGAGATCTGGTCGTGGGAACGGCGCTGGGTGCCGCGCCGGCACGGGCTGCCCGAACTCGTCCACGACGCCTGCGGCAAGCGCACGGACGTGCACCTGGGCTGCGCGAGCTGCGCCGCCGCGCCGGTGACCGCCCGCGACACCGGGACCGTGCGCGGCGCGGCCACCTTCGCCCAGGTCACCGTGCCGCGCCTGCACCGCAGGACCGTCCGGCCCGAGACCGGCGACCCGCTGTCCTACCTGCCGGAGACCTTCGAGGTCCTGGGGGACCGGTGGAGCACGGTCATCCTGGCCGCCGCCTTCCTGGGGCTGCGCCGCTTCGCCGACTTCCAGGCCGAGCTGGGCGTGGCCCCGTCGGTGCTGGCCGACCGGCTGCGCCGCTTCACCGAACTGGACGTGCTGGCGGTCGAGGAGCCGGGGGCCCGCCCCCGCTACCGGCTGACGGACAAGGGCCTGGACTTCTTCGGCATCTTCGCCTTCCTCGTGGACTGGGCGCAGCGCTGGTACGCCGGCCCGCCCGGCACCGGCCTGCGCATCACGCACCGCGCCTGCGGCACGGCCTTCCGCCCCTGCCTGCGCTGCCGCTCCTGCGGCGAGGTCATCGGCCGCACCGGCATCCGCTTCGTCCCGCACGACGGCGAGATCTCGCGGTGATCTCCCTCCGGCATGATGCGCACCCATGAAGAAGACGATCACGGCCGTCGCGGCCGCCGGCGTGGTGCTCGCGGGCGCGCTGCCCGCGCAGGCGGCGCCCAAGGACCCGGTCGGGGTCCTCAAGTCCCTGGTGAAGCCCGGTGCGGGCGTGCGCTTCACCGAGACCGCGACGGTGACCGACGACGGCTCCCAGGTGGACCTGGTGAGCCGTAAGGGCGCCTTCGCGCTCGGCAGGAAGAGCGTCGCCGCCTCCGACCTGACCACCAAGCCGATCTCCCCGACGCTGCGGCTGAAGGACGACCGCAAGCCCGAGCGGGTGATCAGCATCGGCAAGGACATCTACGTCGGCGGCGGGCTGTGGGCGGGGGAGCTGCCGAAGGGCAAGTCCTGGGTGAAGACCAGGGCCACGTTCCTCAAGGGCGGCGTCTACGGCAGGTACGGCCAGCCGATCAACCCGGCCGAGCCCGCCACGCTGGCCGCCCTCCTCAAGCGGGCCGAGCAGGCCGGCGGCGCCTACACCGGCACGGTCACGCTCCGGGAGCTCGCCAAGATCTCGCCGTGGTTCTCCGGCACGAGCCAGATCGGCCGCGACGAGACCCAGCTCACCTACAGGATCACCGTCACGTCCGCGGGCGTGGTGAGCAAGGTGAGCAGCACCATGCCCGCGGACAGGGTCACCGGGCAGCCCGGCTTCGACGACGAGACGGTCACCGTGGTCAGCGCCTTCACCGGCTGGGGCAAGAAGGTGTCGATCAAGGCGCCGGACCCGTCGACGGTCACGACCAAGTAGCAGGGCCGAGCGCCTTGAGCGTGGCGGCGCCGGCGGGGTCGCGATCGGTGCTGACGGGCACCAGCGCGACCTCGTCCACCCCCGCCGCCGCGTAGGCGGCCAGCCGCGCCCGGACCGCGGCGGCGTCGCCGAGCAGCGAGACCGAGGCGGCCAGCTCGTCCGGCACCGCGGCGAGCAGGTCGCGGGGATGCGGCCCGGTCCGGGCGAACGCGACCACCTCGCCGAACCCGGCCTCGGCGAACATCTCCCCGTAACCGGGCGCGGCGAGATAGCCGGTGACGGCCCGCCGGATCCGCTCCAGGGCCTCGCGATCGGGGTCCACGGCGGCGATGACCCAGGCGGCCACGGTGACCTCGGGATTCAGCGCGCGCACCGCGCCGGCCAGGCGGGCGGCGGAGGCGGGGGTGACCAGGTTGAGCACCATCCGGCCGGCCCCCGCCGCGGCGCGCACGGCCGCCGCGCCGAACGCCGCCACCGTCAGCCGCGAGCGCGGCGCGGGCAGCCGCAGCCGGTAGCCGTTGCTCGCCAGGCACTCCCCGGTGAACGCCGACCGCTCGCCGTCGAGCAGCGGACGCAACGCGGTGACCGCCTCACGCAGCGCGCGGGCCGGGCGGGCGCGCGGGCGCCCGTGCCAGCCCTCCACGACGAGCGGGCTGGAGGTCCCCACGGCCACGTCCACCCGCCGTCCGGTGAGCGCGGCCACGGAGGCCGCCCCCATCGCGATCGTCATCGGATCCCGTACGGCTACCGCCAGCGGCCCCACGGTCAGCCCGATCCGCCGGGTGGCCGCGCCGATCGCCGTGGCCAGCGCGAAGGCGTCATACGTGGCCATCTCCCCCACCCAGAGCTCGGGGTAGCCCAGGTCGTCGGCGGCCCGCGCGGTGTCCAGGGCCTCCTCGGCGGGCCGGTCCTGCCACAGCCCGAGCGACACGCTGAGCCTCATGGCCGCTCCAGGAGGATCGCCGACCCCGACCCGGCGGCACCGCTGACCGCGGCCACCCCGTAGCGCGCGCCGCGCCGGTGCATCTCCCCGGCGCAGGCGGCGACGAGCAGCGCCCCGGTGGCGCCGAAGGCGTGGCCCATGGCGATGGTGCCGCCGTTGACGTTGAAGCGGTCGTCGCCGACCCCGAGATCGCGCTGGAACTTCAGGCACAGCGCCGCGAACGCCTCGGCGAACTCGTACACCTCCACGTCCGCGGCGCTCAGCCCGGCCTGCGCCAGGACCTTCTCCACGGCCGCCTGCCCGGCGGTGAGCATGGTGACCGGGTCGGCGGCGGCGGTCGCGCTCCCGGCGACGCGGGCCAGCGGTTCCAGGGGGAGGCCGCTGCCGACGAGGACCAGACCGGCGGCGTCGCACAGGCTGGGCGAGGTGCCCCGCGTGTGCAGGTGCCGGACCCCGGGGACGAGCGGGTGTCCTTCGGGGAAGGCGGGTTCGAGGGCGGCCAGCGCCTGCAGGGTGAGGCCGGGCCGTACGTGCTCGTCGTGGCCGAGGCCGTTCAGCGGGACGAGGAAGCGGGTGTAGCGGCCTGCGGCCCAGGCTTCGGCGGCGAGGGTCTGGGTACGCAGGCCGTACCTGTCGAGCTCCTCGCGCGAGAAGCCCTCGGCCGTGGCGACGGCGTCGGCGGCCACACCCATGTGCAGGGAACCGGCGGGCAGCGACCACAGCGGGCCGCGGTCGGAGAACATCGGCACCCGCGAGACCGACTCCACCCCGCCCGCGACCACCGCGCGGGCCCCGGTGGCGACCAGCGCGGCGGCGGTGCGCACGGCGTCGATGCCGGAGGCGCAGTAGCGGTTGAGCGTCATGCCGGGCGCGTCGAAGCCGGTGGTGAGGGCGGCGGTGCGGGCGAGGTTGCCGCCCTGCTCGGCGTGCTGGGTGGCGCAGCCGACGATGAGGTCGTCGGCCCCGCTCAGCCCGGTGCGCCGCCCGAGCGCGCCGAGCAGGGTTTCGAGCATGGCCAGCGGGGTGACGCCGGCCAGGCCGCCGCCGGGGCGGGCCTTGCCGCGCGGGGTCCTGACGCAGTCGTAGACGTAGACGCCGGTCATCGCAGCTGCTCCGCGCGCACCCAGGTGGCGTGGAAGCCGAGCGGCACCCGCTGCGGCAGCAGCACGCGGGCGACCGGGCCGTCGGCGATCCGGGAGGCGTCCAGGATCTGCACCTCGGAGCGGTCCTCGCGCTCGTCGGTGACGAAGCTGACGAGGTAGCCGTCGTCCTCGCCGGTGGAGCCGTCGCGGGGGGCGAAGGGGGCCTCGCTGCCGTAGACGCCGGGGCCGTAGCGGTAGGTCTCCTTGCTTCCGGTGACGTTGTCGTAGCGGACCAGGCCGTCGAAGAGGTTGGTCTCGGCGTCGGCCACGGAGACGTTGTAGGCGTAGCGGGTGCGGTACCCGGTGGCGCGGGCGTCGATCGAGGGGAACTCGGTGTTGTGACCGGCGTCCACGTACGCCTCGGAGGTGGCCCCGGTGCGCAGGTCGAAGCGGTAGCGGTACATGCGGGCGTCGAGCTTGAGGTAGGAGATCATCCGCGACAGCGGCGAGCCGTTGCCCGCCGGCGCCGGGCGCGAGACCCGGCAGACGTCCATGACGATCTCCTCGCCCTCCTCCCAGGCGTTGACGACGTGGTAGATGTAGCAGGGCCTGGCCTCGAACCAGCGCGCCTCGTGCCCCCGGCGCGGGATCACGCCGAAGCGGGCGGGCAGCTCCCTGTTGAAGGTGAGCTTGTAGCGCCCCTGCCGCGCCGCGTCCGGGTCCTGGTAGAGCGGCAGGTCCATGAGGATCGCGTGGTTCTCGGTGATGGCCATGTCGTGCGGCAGCCGGGCCCCGGGCAGGTCCAGCTCCACGCAGTGCTCGACCCGCCCCGAGGCGCCGACCACCCCGTAGCGCAGGTACGGCGGGCGCGGCCCGTAGTCGAACCAGAACAGCTCCCCGGTCCGCTCGTCCACCTTGGGATGGGCCATGAAGTCGCCGTTGAGCGTGCCGAGGAAGGTTTCGGCGCCGAGCGTCTCCAGCGACAGCGGGTCCAGCCGGTACGGCGAGCCGCACAGGTACCAGGAGGCCAGCACCCGCCCCCGGTGGAAGATCAGGTCGGTGTTGGCCGTGTCCTTGAACGGCAGGCCGCGGGCGTTGCCGAAGGGGTTGGCCTTGGGGCTCTCCATGACGCCGCTCCACAGCGCCCGCCCGGCGGCGGACTCGGCGTCGAAGGCCCGGGTGCGCACCCAGCGGTTGCGGTAACGGGCGCGGCCGTTCTCGAAGTGCATGGCGTGCACCATGCCGTCGCCGTCGAACCAGTGGTAGCGGCCCTTCATCGGGAAGCGGGCGTTGGGCCCGTTGCGGAGGTAGACGCCGTTGAGGTCGGCGGGGATGCGCCCGATCACCGTCAGCTCGCCGGCGGTGATCTCGTCGTGGACGGGCGCGTAGAGGCCCAGCAGGTAGGGGTTGCGCTCGCCCGACTCGTCCATGATCACGACACGTTCGGCCATGCCTGGAAACTACGATAGGCGAAGTCAGGCAGTCAACACCCGGGCCGTTGACGACCTGACTTCTGCTTTCGTAGTGTTGCGGCCATCCCCCTCTAGGAGTCGCGATGACGCATATCGGCCAGCTCCTCAGGACCCACGTTGACACCCGCCCCGGCGACCTCGCCATCGTGGACCCGGCCAACAAGGCAGACCACCTCGACGGCCCGGTCAAGCGGCTGACCTGGGCACAGCTCGACGCCGAGATCTCCAGGACGGCGGGCGTGCTGCACGCCCACGGGATCGGGCCCGGCGACGTGGCGGCCGTCCAGCTGCCCAACAGCGTCGAGCTGGCCGTCACCTTCCTGGCGATCCTGCGCCTCGGGGCGGTGGTGACGCCCTTCCCCGTGCAGTACCGCGCGTACGAGCTGGGCCTGCTCCTGCCGCTGTCGGGCGCCAAGCTGCTCGTCTCGGGGCGTGAGTCGCGGGCGCCCGCGGGCACCCCCGTGCTGACCTGGCCCGGCGACCTCGGGACGGCCACGGCCGCGCCCGCCCCGCCGTACCGGGCCGATCCCGGCGACCGCGTCACCATCTGCTGGACCTCCGGCACCGAGGCCACCCCCAAAGGCGTCCCGCGCTGCCACCACGACTGGCTCGCGGTCGAGGAGCTGTGCACCGCCGCGCCCGCCCTCACCCGCGACGACGTCATCCTCAACCCGTTCCCCATGGTCAACATGGCCGGGATCGGCGGCGTCTTCCTGCCGTGGCTGCGCTCCGGAGCGGTGCTGGTCCAGCACCACCCCTTCGACCTGCCCACCTACCTCGGCCAGATCGCCGCCGAGAACGTCACCTACACCCTCGCCCCGCCCGCCCTCCTCACGCTCCTGCTGCACAAGGAGGTGCCCATCCCGCCCTCGCTCACCAGGATCGGCTCCGGCTCGGCGCCGCTGCCGCCGTCCATGGTCCGCGGCTGGCAGGAGCGGCACGGCATCGCCATCATCAACTTCTTCGGCTCCAACGAGGGCATCACGCTGCTGTCGGACCCCGAGCACATGCCCGACCCGGAGATCCGCGCCCGCTACTTCCCCCGCCCCGGCGCCCCGGGCGCGCCCGCCCTGCTCGACCGCGTGCGCACCAAGCTCGTCGCCCACGGCGGCGAGGAGATCACCGAACCCGGCGTCCCCGGCGAGCTGCGCATCAGCGGCCCCACGGTCTTCGCCGGATACCTGCCGGGCACCGCCGCCGCCGACCCCTTCGACGAGGACGGCTACCTCAGGACCGGCGACCTGTTCGAGCTGGCCGGAGAGCACGGCCAGTACCTGCGCTACGTGGACCGGGCCAAGGACCTCGTCATCCGCGGCGGCATGAACATCGCCCCCGCCGAGCTGGAGGCGCTCCTGGCCGGGCACCCGTCCGTGGCCGAGGTGGCGGTGGCCGGGTACCCCGACGAGGTGCTCGGCGAGAAGGTCTGCGCGGTCGTCGTGCCCAAGGGCGCGATCACGCTGGAGTCGGTCGTCGCCTTCCTGCGGGACAAGGGCATCGCCTCCTACAAGCTGCCCGAACGCCTGGAGGTCGTCGAGGCGCTGCCCCGCAACCCCGTCGGGAAGATCCTGAAAAGGGAGCTGAAGCTGTGATCCGCATCCTGGGCGGCTACCAGACCGACTTCGCCCGCACCGGCTCGAGCCTGTTCGCCATGCTCGAGGAGGCGTCGCTCGGCGCGCTGGAGGACGCCGGCGTGCCCGCCCGGGACGTCCAGGTCGCGCACGTCGGCAACCTGGCGGGCGAGCTGTTCGCCGGTCAGGCCCACCTCGGCGGCATGATCGCCACCCTCGACCCCGCCTGGGCCATGCTTCCCGCCTCGCGCCACGAGGCCGCGTGCGCCTCCGGGTCCATGGCGATCCTCGCCGCCATGGCCGACCTGGAAGCCGGGCGCTACGACGTCGCGCTCGTCGCCGGCGTCGAGCTGATGCGCAACGTCGGCGCCAAGGAGGCCGCCGGGCACCTCGGCTGCGCCGCCTGGGCCGGGCGCGAGGCGCAGGGCGCCGACTTCCCCTGGCCCGCGTTGTTCGCCGAGATCGCCGACGAAGTGGACCGCAGGTACGGCCTGGCCCACGAGCACCTGGCCCGCATCGCCGAGATCAACCACGGCAACGCCCTGCGCAACCCGCTGGCCCAGACGCGGGCGTGGAGCTTCCCCGAGGGCTGCTTCGGCGCCGACGACACCCTCAACCCGGTCGTCGCGGGCCGCCTGCGCACGTACGACTGCGGCCGCATCACCGACGGCGCCGCCGCCGTCGTCCTCGCCTCCAGCCGGTACGGCGGGCCCGGCCCGGCCATCTCCGGCTGGGGGCACCGGACCGCCCCGATGCTCCTGGAGACGAAGCTGGCCGGGCGGGAGCCGTACCTCTTCCCGCACCTGCGGCGGGCCGCCCTCGACACCTACGCGCGCGCCGGACTCGGCGGGCCCGGGGACGTGGACGTGATCGAGACCCACGACTGCTTCACGATCACCGAGTACGTCGCCCTGGACCACCTCGGGCTGACCGCGCCCGGCAGGTCGTGGGAGGCGATCGAGTCCGGCACGATCGAGCCAGGCGGGCGGCTTCCGGTCAACCCGTCCGGAGGGCTGATCGGGCTCGGGCACCCGGTCGGGGCCACGGGGGTGCGCATGCTGCTCGACGCCGCCCGCCAGGTGGCGGGGACGGCGGGGGAGTGCCAGGTGGAGGGGGCGCGCACCGCGCTGACGCTCAACATCGGCGGCAGCTGCACCACGGTCGCGATGTTCGCCGTGACTTCTTCCCGGGACCGTGTCGAGAACGCGGTGGTGGCTCCGACTAGGGGGCAAACAGCGGGATAGGAGAATCAGATGAGCAAGGTCACCACCGACATGTCCATCTCCGTCGACGGGTTCGCCGCCGGGCCGAACCAGAGCCTGGAGAACCCGATCGGCGAGGGCGCCGAGCCGCGGCTGCACCGCTGGATGTTCGAGCAGGCGGAGCAGCACGCCGAGGCGCTGGCCAAGATCACCGATGCCGGGGCCTTCATCATGGGCCGCAACATGTTCGGCCCCGGCCGCGGCGCCTGGGACCTGGAGTGGAGCGGCTGGTGGGGCGAGGAGCCGCCGTACCACGCGCCGGTCTTCGTCCTCAGCCACCACGCCCGGGCGCCGATCACCATGAAGGGCGGGACCACGTTCACGTTCGTCACCGACGGCATCGAGTCCGCCCTGGCGCGGGCGCGGGCGGCCGCCGGGGAGCGGGACGTGGCCGTCGCCGGGGGCGCGCACACGGTCAACCAGTATCTGGCGGCCGGGCTGCTCGACGAGGTCCGCCTGCACATCGCGCCGGTGATCCTGGGCGCGGGGGAGCGGTTGTTCGCCGGAGTGGGCGACCCGGGCCTGGAGCCCGTCGCCGTCTCGGGCACGGACCTGGTCACCCACGTCACCTACCGGGTCAACCACTGACCTCGGTACGTTTCGCTCGCTCCGGTACTTGACCTCGCATCGATCAGCATTCATGATTATTCCTACGCATAAAGTAGGAAAAGCGGGAAAGGGGATGCGGTGCGAGCGCTCATACTGCTGGCCTTGGTCGGCTTCGCCGCCCAGCTCGTCGACGGCAGCCTGGGCATGGCCTACGGCGTCACCTCCACCACGTTGCTGCTGGCGGTGGGCACCAACCCGGCAGCAGCCTCCGCCACCATCCACCTCGCCGAGATCGGCACCACGCTGGCCTCCGGCGTTTCCCACTGGCGCTTCAACAACGTCGACTGGAAGGTCGTCGCCAAGATCGGCATCCCGGGCGCGATCGGCGCCTTCGCCGGGGCGACCTTCCTGTCGAGCCTGTCCACCGAGAGCGCCGCGCCCGTCATGTCGCTCATCCTCCTCACGCTCGGCGCCTACGTCCTCATCCGCTTCACCGTCGCCGGCCTGCCGCGCGAGAACCTGGGCAAGCCGCTGCGCAAGCGCTTCCTGGCCCCGCTCGGACTGGTCGCCGGCTTCGTCGACGCCACCGGCGGCGGCGGATGGGGCCCGGTCGGCACCCCCGCCCTCCTGGCCAGCGGCAGGATCCCGCCCCGCAAGGTGATCGGCTCGGTGGACGCCGGCGAGTTCCTCGTCGCCGTCGCCGCCAGCGCCGGATTCCTCATCGGCATCGGCTCCGAGAAGATCGACTTCGCCTGGGTCGGCGTGCTGCTGCTCGGCGGCGTGATCGCCGCGCCCATCGCCGCCTGGCTGGTCCGCCACATCCCGCCGCGCATCCTGGGCTCGGCCGTCGGCGGCATGATCATCTTCACGAACGTCCGCACCCTGCTGCGCAGCGACTGGATCGCCGCCTCGGCGACCGTCCAGAGCCTCACCTACGTCGTGGTCGCCGTCGTCTGGGCCGCCGCCATCGTCTACTCGGTGCGCGCCTGGCGCCGGGACAAGGCGCTCGAAGCAGAACTCAAGCCTCTCTCCGCCGCCGAGCAGGAGCCGACCCCCGCCGCCTGATGCGAATCTCCGCCCGCACCCACTACGCCCTGCGCGCCATGGTCGCCCTGGCAGCCGCCGACGGGATGATGCTGCACGCCGGTGAGATCGCCGCCGAGCAGCACATCCCCCGGCGCTTCTGCGACAACATCCTCCTGCACCTGCGCCGCGCCGGCCTGATCCACAGCCAGCGCGGCCCGGAGGGCGGCTACCGCCTGGCCCGCCCCGCCGAGAAGATCTCGCTGGCCGACGTGATCGAGGTGACCGAGGGCATCGAACCGCCCCTGGACGACTTCCCCGGCGCCGCCGCCCCCCTGGCCGAGGTCTGGGCCCTGCTCCACGCCCACGAGAACGCCCTGCTGCGCGACATCACCCTCGCCCAGGTCATCGACCGCGACCTCAGACCCATCACCGGCTGACCCGCCCACCCGGCCGGCCCCGGTCACCGGCCCCGTTAGGCGGCCCCGTTAAGCGCAGCCGCCCGGCCACTTTCCGGGCCACCGGCGCGAGCCTGGCACAGCTGGCCTGGGCGTTCACGGCGGACACCTGCTTGGTCGCGTACATCGTCAGCGTCGCCAGGAACCTCCCCTGGCGGAACACCAGCGCCCCCGCCGACCTGGCGTACTTGCGCGTCACGCAGTACGCGCCCGCGCCCACCCCCGCCACCGGCCGCCCGCCGTCCACCCCCGCCCCGAAGGCCATGGCGTGCTCGGGCGCCTTGGGCGACTGGTAGCTGTCCACCTCCAGCTTCAGCACGAGCTGGTCGTAGGCGTCCTCCTGGATCGTCACCCGGCGGCACGTGGTGCCCGTGTAGGCGTACTCGCGCCTGTCCGCGATCGCCGTGCCGATGCTGTAGTCGATCACGCCGACCGCCGTGCCGATCTCCTCCTCCACGTACGGCGAAGCCGCCTTGCCGTACACCGACCGGAACTCCTCCGGGCCGTACAACCGGCAGGCGAACACCGGCGCGGCGGGCATCAGGGGGCTGGAGAAGCCGAGCCCGGGCAGCCCGGCGCGGCCCGCCTCCAGGTTGGCGGCCACGGTCCGGAGCAGGGGCCGGATCGCCTTCGCCCGGCCGGGCAGGTTCGCGCGGACGACCGCCGGCACGTTGCCCAGGCGCAGCGTGAAGCTGTCACCCTTGTCGCGGCCGGTCACCCTCACCCGTCCGATGGGCGCCCGGGGCTTCCAATCGCTGAACTCGTAGCGCATGGCGCCCGGGTTGGCGTAGGCCGGCTGGTAGACCTCGACGTCCACCGAGCCGCGCGGCCGTACGACGTACTGGCAGGCGTTGGGCGGCGTCGAGGCCAGGAACAGGTCGCTGGCCCTGTCCACCGGCCCGGTGCCCCGGCCGTCGAAGTAGTTGCGCTTGACCACGCCGGGCAGCGGGTTGGGCTGAAGGCGGAGCCCCGCCTTGCCGAGCGCGGCCACGGGCAGCAGCGCGCGGGCGTTGACCACCTGCGCCCCCGCGTACCTGCGCGGCGTGGCGGCCCCCTTCTCGACCAGCGGCGCGGGGTCGGCGATGCCCGCCTCGTCGACGTCGGCGTACCCGTCGCGCGGGACCTTCTTCAGGGTCGGCTCCTCGACCGGCTTCGGGATGCCGCGCCGGGCAATCTTCCACACTTCCCCGCAATCCCGCCATGTAGCTGCCGGTCACCCGGATCACGACGGGTCCCGCGCGGCACTCAGACGGTCTCGCCCAGCTGTTCGGCCACCCGCTCCAGCCCGTCCTTGACGAGCCGCCCGTACGCGTCGTCGCCCAGCGCGCCGATCCCGTCCCGCGCCTGCCGGAAGTGCTCACGGGCGCGACCGAGATCGCCCAGCTTGCGGTAGCACTCGCTCAGGTTCAGGTGCAACGACGGATACAGGCCGGCCACCGAAAGCGGTACCCCGGCCTCGGCCACCCGCCCCTCGGTGATCAGGCAGGCGGCGGCCAGCGCCCGCAGATCCCACGTCAGCTCCTGGTGCACGTCGTCCTGCACGTCGGCCATCGAGTGGGCGAGGACGCAAACGTGCAGCGGGTCGCCCCGCTCGCCGCCGATGTCCGCCCAGATCCGAGCGAACAGCTCGCGAGCCGCTTCACGCTGCCCCCGCTGGTGATGCAACTCCACCGCCTGGCCGATCCGGGCCATCGTGGGGTCGGCGGTCATGAGCGGCTCCTTCCGGCCGGCCCAAGGGATCTCGACCCTCCCATCCCGCGTTCGGGAGTTGCAAGATGGGCTCATCGGGTCATCTGCCGCGCCGGGGGAGTCGTGCCATGCGGAAAGCCGATCGGTTACGCCGTTCCATCGAGCGCCTGCCGGACCAGGAGCTGAAGGCGCGCACCGGGGTGCTGCGCGCCCGCCTGGCCGAGGGCGGCGCCGTACTGACCGACGCCTTCGCGGTGGCCCGTGAGGCCGCCTGGCGCGTGCGCGGCCGCCGCTACACCGCCGACGACCTGCGCGCCGCCCACGCCCTGCACCGCCGCTCGGTCGCCGAGATCCAGGACGGCACGGCCGCGGTGACCCTGGCCGCCTATCTCGGCGCGCTCGACGGCCGGGGCCTGCACCTGATGACCGACGGCCAGGCGGCCGAGACGAGCGCCGTCTGCCGCTTCCTCGGGCTGAGCGTGGCCACGCTGACCGGCGACCAGGACGACGGCGAGCGCGAGTCCGTCTACGCCGCCGACGTCACGGTGGGCCCGGTGAAGGAGTTCGCCTACGACTACCTGTCGGACAACCGCTGCTCAGGCCCGGGCGAGCGCCTCCAGCGGGAGCTTCACCGGGCCGTCGTCACCGACGCCGACCTCGTCCTGCTCGACCAGGCATTCGACCGGCTCATGGTGAGCAGGGACGACGTGCCCATGGCCGCGATCACCGTCGGCGAGTACCTCGCCCTGTACGAGCACCTCTGCGGCGTGAGCCCGGTCGCCGCCACGGAGGCCGGGCTGCTGTCGGCCTGCTACGGCCTCAAGGTCACGGTCGTCGGTACGGCCCGGCGCGGAACCCGGCGCGACCACCCAGACCTCATGTACGCGAACGCCGAGTCCAAGCTGCGCGCCATCGCCGAGGCGGCCGCAGGGTACCGGGAGGAGGGCCGGCCGGTCCTGATCCACGCCGGTGAGCCCGAGCTCGCCGACCGGCTGCGCGACCTCCTGACCGGGCACGGGATCACCCCGGCGCCCGCGCATCCGCGCCGCCCGCTCGCCCGCGCCGGGGAGGCGGGTGCGGTGACGCTGATGCGGGAGTTCGGGCACGAGTCGAAGGTCGTCCTGGGCGGTGACCTCGACTGGCTGGCCGAGGAGAAGGTGCTGGCCTCCGGGCTGGACCCCGTGCTCACCACCGCCGAGGCGTGGGAGGGCGCGGTGGCCGCGGCCCGGCGCAGCCTGCTGCCGGCGTGGACCGCCAGCCGCCGCCGGGCGGCCGAGGCCGGCGGCCTGGTCATCCTGGGCGCGCAGCGGCTGCTCTCCCGCCGCCTGGAGCGGCGCCTGCGGGAACTCGCCGGTCAGCAGGGCCACACGAGGTTCCTCGTGGCCGCCGACGAGGACTGGCTGGCCGCCCTCGCCCGGGCCGTGCGCGGGGTGATCGACGACATCGAACCCATGGGCGGCCGCCTCATGGGCTACACGATCAACCGCATCCAGCGCGGGCGCGAACGGGGCAACACCGCGTTCCGCCAGACGGCCTTCGAGTGCTACGCCGTACGCTCCGGCTTCCAGCAGGCGGTGTACGGCCTGCGCAGGGATCTGGTCGAAGGCCCGCATCCGCTGGCCGCCCTGCTGGCCATGGCCGGCGAGGAGCACGCCGCGCCCCTGCGCGCGAGCGCGGCGGGACGCGGCGCCCAGGCCCGCGCCGAGCTGATCCGCGAAGCCGTCGACGAGGCGTGGGCCGCCTTCCAGGCCGAGCTGCAGACCATGCTGGACGAGCTGTGGGAGGCCACCTTCCCCGACCCCGGGGTGGCCGCGTTCAAGGACACGGCCACGCGGCGCTTCGAGGAACTCCAGCAGGAGCTGCGCACTACGATCGTGCGGCGCCTCCTCGAACGCCCCGCTTGGTACACCCGGCCCGCCGGCGGCGCCCCCTGGACGCGGGCGCCGGACCACCCGGGCCTCAGCTAGGGCCGGATGTAGGCCAGGAGCCGATCCAGGGGCCAGGTGTTGACGACGTCGTCGGTCGTGAGCCAGGCCCGCTGGGCGATGCCGACGCCGAACCGCTGGTTCTTCAGGTGCGGCACGGCGTGGGAGTCGCTGTCGATGGAGAACTTCACGCCGTGGTGGCGGGCCAGGCGCACCAGGTCGGCCGGCAGGTCGCTGCGATCGGGGTAGGCGTCGATCTCCATGACCGTGCCGGTGCGGGCGGCGGCGGCGAAGACGGCGTCCCAGTCGGCGTCCACCGGCTGCCGCTTGCCGATCTTGCGGGTGGTGGGGTGCCCGATGACGTCCACGTACGGGTTCTCGCAGGCGGCGATGAAGCGCCGGGTCATCTCCTCCCGCGACTGGGTGAAGTGGGAGTGCACCGAGGCCACGCAGACGTCGAACCCGGCCAGGATCTCCTCCGGCCAGTCCACCGAGCCGTCGGGGGCGATGTTCAGCTCGCTGCCGTGCAGCAGCCGCATGTCCGGATAGGACTCCTGCAGCTTCCTGATCTGCTCGCGCTGCTCCAGCGCCTTCTCCAGGGTCATGCGCTGCATGGTCAGGTCGGGGGCGTGGTCGGTGATCGCGTAGTAGGAGTAGCCGAGGGCGTGGGCGGCGGCGACCATCTCCTCCAGGGGGGCGATGCCGTCGGTCAGGTTGGTGTGGGTGTGCAGGTCGCCCTTGAGGTCCTCGAGCCCGACCAGCGCGGGAAGCTCGCCCTTCAGGGCCAGCCGCACCTCGCCGCCGTCCTCGCGCATCGGCGGCGGGACGTACTGCATGCCGAGCGCGGCGTAGATGTCCTCCTCGGACTCGGCGGCGATCACCCGCTCGCCCTCGAACAGGCCGTACTCCGACAGCTTCCAGCCCTTCTTCACCGCGATCTCGCGGACGGTGACGTTGTGCTCCTTGGAACCGGTGAAGTACTGCATGGCCGCGCCCCACGACTCGGCCGGGACCACGCGCAGGTCCACCTGGACGCCCGCCGTGGTGCGCACCGAGGTCTTCTTGTCACCGGCCGCGATGACCTCTGCGACGTACGGCCGGCCGCGGAAGCGCTCCATGATCTCGACCGGCGCCACCGCGAGGATGTCGATGTCGCCGATGGTGTCCTTCATCCGGCGCAGCGAGCCCGCATAGGCGATCCTGTCGGCCAGGCCGGCCAGCGAGCCGATGACCTGCTCGGCCAGCGCCATCGCGGTGCCGATGTGCACGCGGGCGCCGGCCTGCTCCATCTGCTCGATGCCCTTGGCCAGGTTGGCCAGCGTCTTCGGGCCCAGGCCCTTGACCCCGTCGAGGCGGCCCGCGGCGATCGCCTCGGCCAGCGCGGCGGGGGAGTCGATGCCGAAGTCCTCGAAGAGCATGATCGCGGTCTTCGGCCCCAGCGTCGGGACCCCGGTCAGCCGGCGCACCCCGTCGGGCACCTTCGCGCGCAGGGCGTCGAGCTGGCGGAAGCTGCCGCGCTCCAGGAACTCCTCGATCTTCAGCGCGATCGCCTCGCCCACGCCGGGCACCTTGCGGACGTTCACCTGCGCGATGTCCTCGGGGAAGCCGGCGATCGCCTTGACCGCCTTCTGGTAGCTGCGCACCCGGAAGGCGTCGCCCCCGGTCAGCGCGAACAGCTCTGCGTACTCCTGAAGAGCGGCGGCCGCCTGCTCGTTTGCCCGTGCCATGAGCACAGCTTAGGAGGTGCGGCCGACACTTCCTCTCGCCTTCCCGGCGCGGACATGTCACGCTCGACCATGCGCAGAAGCACCCTGTTAGTCCTGTTATCGGGCCTCCTCCTGCCCGCCGGTACGGCTGCCGCCGCTCCCGTCACGACGCCGCCCCCGGCGGTCCGGGATTTCGGCAACGGCCCGGAGCGCAACGAGGAAGCCGCCCTGATCGGTGAGACCGCGAGCCTCCGGAGCGCCGACGCCGCGGCCGCGCCGTACCACCACGACAGAACCCGCGGCTACCCCCGCAAGAACCAGATCCCCGCACCTCCGGAGAACCCCGCCGACGCCTCGATCAAGCTGGGCCTGATCCCGCACCACGCGATCGCGGCGAAGCTGAACGCGCTGCAGGCGCTCGGCGACCGGGTGAGCGCCGAGGTGATCGGCAGGTCGGCGGGCGGGCGCGACCTGTACTTCGTGACGGTCACCGCCCCGGAGAGCGCCTGGGAGGTCCGCGAGCAGGAGCGCCTCCGCCAGCAGATCGAAGCCGGCCGAAAAATCCCGAAAAATCGCTACAAGGTGCCGATCTACGTCAACGGCAACATCCACGGCAACGAGTGGGAGGGCACCGACGCCGCCCTGAAGGTGATCGAAGAGCTGGCCACCAGCCCACAGGCGGCCGAACTGCTCAAGCGCACCCGCCTGTACTTCAACATCACCGCCAACCCCGACGGCCGCGTCCTCGGCCAGCGCCAGAACGGCAACGGCTTCGACCTCAACCGCGACATGATCACCGCCTCCCAGCCCGAGGCCAGGGCCATGCGGCAGATCATGATCGACCGGCAGCCGGTCGCCATGCTGGACCTGCACGGCTACGTCAACGGCACGCTCATCGAGCCGACCACGCCGCCGCACGGCGCCAACTACGAGTACGACCTGTTCATCACCAACACCTACGCCAACGGCCTCGGCATGGAGGCGGCCGTCAACGCGCTGGGCTACACCCCGGACAAGGACGGCGTGCACCCGGTCCAGATCCCCTTCCGCGACTCGGAGGAGGGCTGGGACGACTGGCCGCCGATCTTCACCCCGCAGTACGCGCCCTTCCACGGGGCGGTGGCCGCGCACACGGTGGAGATCCCGCTGCGCGTCAACGGCTCCGACTACACCAACCTGCCGGTCGAGGAGCTGCGCCGCCGTTCCAGGATCAACACCGAGGTGGGCGCGGCGGCCGTCCGCGCCACCTACGCCCACGTGCTGGCCAACCGCGACAAGATGATCGCCGACCAGATCGAGGTCTTCCGGCGCGGCGCCGCGGGTGAGCCGTCCAAGCAGGTGCCGCTCGGCATCGTGCCCGGCTTCGGCCCCGAGGACGTCTACACCACCACCTACCCGCGCGCCTACCTGATCCCGCCGGGCAGCCCCGCCGCCGCGCGCCTGGTGGACCACCTGATCGCCAACGACGTGCGGGTGGAGCGGGCCACCAGGCCCTTCCGCGGGCACCCGGCCGGGACGTACGTGGTCGACATGCGCCAGCCCAAGCGCGGCCTGGCCAACGTGATGCTCGAGGCGGGCGCCGACATCAGCCCGCGGGTCGATGCGATGTACGACATCTCGGGCTGGAGCCTTGGCCTGCTCTGGGGCGCCGGCGTCAGCGCGGTCCAGGACCTGCGCGTGCCCACCGAGCCGGTGCGCGCCGCCGCCCCCACGGGCACGGTCCCGGCCGGTCGCGGCGCGCTCGCCCTGAAGGTCACCGACGGCAGGGACGCGCGGGCGCTCAACGACCTGCTCGCCCGCGGAGTCGAGGTCACCTGGGCGGACGGCACGGCCATCGTGCCGCCCACCGCCCGTGAGGCGGCCCGCGAGGTGGCCGCCCGCTACGGCGCCCGCTTCGCCCGGGCGGCAACGGCGACGGGGACCAGGCTGGCCCCGGTCAGGATCGCCGCCGCGGCGGCGGCCGACGAGCTGTACTCCCTGCGCGAGATGGGCTTCACCGTCACCCCGGTCTCCACGGCCCTGGCCAACGCCGGGTTCGACTGGAACACGGCGGACGTCCTGTACGTCTCCAGCGGCCTGTCCTACACCGCGCTCAACCCGGCGGCCAAGGCCGCGCTCGACGCCTTCCTCGCCAGGGGCGGCGTCGTCACCAGGGGCGCCACCGGAGCGACGTTCAACACCGCGGCCGCGCTGCTCACCGTCACCCCGGTCGCCGGGCGCGGCGACGCCAACGGCGTGGTCAGGATGTCCTCGGGCGAGCACGGCTTCGTGTACTCCCCGCGCTGGTTCACGGGCCTGGGGGCGGAGGTGAAGGCCGAGGAGCGCTACGACGCCTTCGTCTCCGGCCACTGGCGCCCGAACCCGGACGGCACGGGCGGCCCGGACGCCGCCAAGGGCCAGGCCGCCGTGGTCAGCGGCCGCGACGAGCGCGGCACGCGGGTCGTGCTGTTCGGCACGGAGCCGCTGTTCCGCAACCACCCCAAGGGCCTGTTCGCGCAGGTCGCCCGCGCCCTCTACAGCACCGCTCGATAGCGCCCCGCCGTACCGGCCTCGGCCGAGGTACGGCAGGCCGGCACAACGCCACCCGCCGACGCCGGCGGGCGCCGATCGTGGGGATCGCTTCTCACGTCGGACGGGGCCGGGCGCCGTAACGGCGCCCGGCCACCGGGCACGGGGACCCAAGGGATCCCGCAAGCGCTCCCTCCGGGCGTTCCGCGGAGCCCGCCGGGCCCGGCACATGGGAACCGCCGGCTAACCGCGCCTCACATGCGCACGTCGCGAGGCGTGTAAGCCTCGCCCAGGAAGGCCAGGTCCTTCTCCGACAGCTCGACGTCCACGGCGGCCACCGCGTCGTCGATGTGCCGGTCCTTGGTGGCGCCCACGATGGGGGCCGTCACGGCGGGCTGACGCAGCAGCCAGGCCAGCGCCACCTGGGCGGCCGGCAGTTCGCGCTCCCGGGCGATCTGGGCCACGCGCTCCAGGATGACCTGGTCGTTCTCCGGCTCGTACAGGTAGTCGATGCGCCCGTCGGACTCCTGCCGGGTGGTCTCCTGCGCCGTCCCGGCCCTGGCCAGGACGCCGCGGGCCAGCGGGCTCCACGGGATGACGCCGACGCCCTGGTCGAGGCAGAGCGGCAGCATCTCGCGCTCCTCCTCGCGGTAGAGGAGGTTGTAGTGGTTCTGCATGGAGACGAACTTCGTCCACCCGTTGAGCTCGGCCACGTGCTGGGCCTTGGCGAACTGCCACGCCCACATGGACGAGGCGCCGAGGTAGCGGACCTTGCCGGAGCGGACGACGTCGTGCAGCGCCTCCATGGTCTCCTCGATGGGCGTCTCGTCGTCCCAGCGGTGGATCTGGTAGAGGTCAACGTAGTCGGTGCCGAGCCGCTCCAGCGAGGCGTCGATCGCGGCCATGATGTGCTTGCGCGACAGCCCGCGGTCGTTGCGCCCCTGGCCCATGGGGAAGTAGACCTTGGTGGCCAGCACGTACTCCTCGCGGCGCGGGAACAGGCGGCGCAGCACGTTCCCGGTGATCACCTCACTGGCCCCGGCGCTGTAGACGTCGGCGGTGTCGAAGAAGGTGACGCCCGCCTCGGCCGCCCGGCGCACGATGGGCTCGGCGCGTTCCTCCGGGAGGGTCCACTCCATCTTCTCGGGGTCGCCGTAGCTCATCATCCCCAGGCAGATCCGGGAAACCTGAAGCCCCGTGGTACCAAGTCGCGAGTATTCCATGAGGTCAGCTTATGAGGAGAAATGTCGTGTCCGCAGGTCGGGCCGGGGCGGGTCTCCCGCACGGTGTCCATGCGCAGGACGCCGGTCCGGTGCGAGGAGCCCCCGGAGCGCTGGGGTGCCGAGCGGGAGGCCCGCGAGCTGTGGCGCCGGGCGGGAGGGGCTACTTCTGCTCCGCCAGCCACTCCTCGAACGTCGTCGGCGCGATGCGCGCGCCCGGCCCGGGCAGCAGCACCTCCCCGGCCATCGACGGGCCGAACACCGCGGACCACGTCGGCACCAGCTCGACCGCCCGCCCGCGCTTCTGGTGGGTACGGCGGGCCATGTCCACCAGGTCCTGGGTGCCGGGCCCGGCGACGTCCACGTACCGGCCCGCGGGGGCGCCGGTGGCCAGTTCGGCGAGGACGGCGGCCACGTCGGCGGGGGCGATCGGCTGGATGAGGAGCGGGGCGATCCGCGCGACGCCCTCCTTCTCCGCCCCGTCGGCCACCATCTCCGCGAAGTCGTGGAACATGGTGGCCGGCACGATGGTCCAGGGGACGGTGCCCTCGCTCACCAGGCGTTCCTGCTCCCTCTTGCCCGAGTAGTGGGCGTTGCCCTCGACCCGGTGCAGCCCCGCGATGGACAGCAGCACGTGGTGGCGCACGCCGGCGCGTGCTTCTGCGGCCAGGAGGTTGCGGGTCGTGGCGCCGAAGAACGCGATCGTCTCGTCCAGGCCCATGGCGGGGGCGTTGACGGCGTCCACGACGGCGTCGACGCCGGTCAGCGCCGCGTCGAGGCCGTCGCCCGTTTGCAGGTCCACGCCGAGGGCGCGGCTGATGCGGACGACCTCGTGGCCGTCGCGTTCGAGGGCGGTGGCGGTCAGGGCGCCGATGTTGCCGGTCGCGCCGGCTACTGCGATCCGCATGATGGTCTCCTCAATTAGGGACTTAGCGGGTCCATAATAGCTGCGATAGACTCCGGTGTGTGAAACTGCCCGCCAGCACCGAATGGGTCCTGCACTGCGCCACCGCGTTGGCCCAGCTGGAACCGGGGGTGAGCGCGTCGGCCGGGCAGCTCGCCGAGTACTTCGACCTGCCCCTGCCCTACCTGGCCAAACAGCTGAAGGCCCTGGTCAAGGCGGGGCTGCTCACCGCCTCCACCGGGCCGAAGGGCGGGTTCCGGCTGGCCAGGGCCGCCTCGGAGATCACGTTGCTGCAGATCGTCGAGGCGGTGGACGGGGCGGCCTCGCCGTACGAGTGCAGGGAGATCCGCAGCCAGGGGCGTGGGGCGCTGCCGCAGGAGGAGTGCCGGACGCCGTGCATTCTCGCGGCCAAGATGGGCGAGGCGCACCGGGCGTGGCGGCGCACCCTGCGCGAGGTCAGCCTCGCCGACATCCTCGCCGATCTGCCGCCGCACGCACCCGAGCGCACGCGCAGACGGCTTTCGTAGGCGCGGGACTGTCGATTTCCCGCAGGCCCGCGCGTCATGGGACGTGACCTCCCATCGGAGAAAGGCGATCCCATGACCGACATCCACGCGGCCGTCGCCGCGGAACGCCGTGACCTGGCCGACCTCCTGTCCGGGCTGACGCCCGAGCAGTGGCAGGCGCCCTCGCTCTGCGCGGGCTGGCGGGTGCGCGAGGTGGCCGCGCACCTGACGATGGCGTTCAGGTACGCGATGCCGCGGGTCGTCCTGTCCATCATGCGCGCCCGCGGCGACTTCAACCGCGCCGCCGACCGGCTGGCCAGGCGGGACGCGGCGGCCATGAGCACCGGGCAGCTCGTGGCGGCCCTGCGCGACAACGCCGGGCACCCGTGGACCCCGCCGGGCGGCGGGCCCGCGGAGGCGCTGCGCCACGACATGATCCACGGCCTGGACATCACGGTCGCGCTCGGGCTGGACAGGAAGGTGCCCCCGGACCGCCTCCACCTCGCCATGCCCGGCAGCCTCAAGGCCAAGAGCATCGCCTTCTTCGGCGCCGACCTCGAAGGGGTCTGGTTCACCGCCGACGACCTCGAGTGGAGCGCGGGCTCGGGCGCGCCCGTGCGCGGCTCGGCCCAGGACATCCTGCTGGCCGTCACCGGCAGGAAGCTGCCGCCGGGGCGGCTGTCCGGGGTGACGGCCGTGCGCTTCACCCGCGGGCCGGCGGAGAGCCGCTAGGCCAGCAGTTCGCCGGCGTAGCGGGCATACACCGCGGCGCACCGGCGCATGGCCGCCTCGTCGACGTACTCCTCCGGCCCGTGGGAGACGTCCAGGCGGCCGGCGCCGTACCCGAAGGCGGGGATGCCGAGCTGGGCGTACCAGCGGATCTCCAGGATGCCGGCGCACATCTCGAAACGGACCGGCGCCCCCGTGACCTCGCCGGCCACGCGGGCCAGGGTGACGGCCGCCGGATGGCCGGGGTCGGTGGCGGCGGAGGGCTGGAGCTGGGTGGTGCGCACCGTGACGGCGGCGCCGATCTCGCCCGCGGCCTCCTCGATGAGGCCGGTCAGGCGCTTGTGCTCGGCGTCGAGGTCCTCCTCCGGGTTGAAGCGGCCGTCGATCGTGAAGGAGGCCGAGCCGGGCACGACGTTGAAGTTCGACCCGGCCGCGGCCTCGCCGCCGACCACGATCATGCTGCCGGGGGCCTCGCCCGGCCGCATCGGGTACGACGTGTGGCGGGCGGCCAGCTCCTCGGCGTACCGCTCGGCCGGGCGGGCCACGTGGAGCATGTGCAGGAACGCGTTGACGCCGCGGTCGGCCATGCCGACGTGGGCCTCGCGACCGGCCACGTCCACGCGCAGGGAGACGGCGCCGCGGGCCGCGTTCCAGATGCCGCCGCCGCTGGGCTCGGCGGTGAGCATCGCCAGCGCCCCGGGATCGATCAGGTCGTGGCGGCGCAGGTGACCGGCGCCCGCGACGCTGCCGGTCTCCTCGTCGCAGACGAGGTGGACGACGATCCTCCCGCCGTCCAGCAGGCCCAGCTCCTGCGCCGCGGCGGCGCCGTACAGCATGCTGACGATGCCGCCCTTCATGTCGGCGGTGCCGCGGCCGAAGATCCGGCCGTCGCGGCGCTCGGCGGTGAACTGGCGGCGGTCCTGGGCGGGCACGACGTCGAAGTGGCCGTGGAAGTAGACGATCTTCTCGCCGGAGCCGGCGGTGCCGCGGACGACGCACGGCTCCTCGAGGCCGGGTTCGGCCCCGGTGACCTCGATGATCTCGGGGGACAGGCCGAGGCGGGCCATCTCCTCGCGCAGCACCCGGGCGCAGCGGCCCAGCATGCGGCCGGGCGGGTTCTCGGTCTCCACGGCCACCAGGCGCTCCAGCAGCGCGGCCATGTCGCCGGCCCGCGCGTCCAGCCAGGATCGGACCGCTGTGGCGGAGGTCTTCATGAGCCGTCCCCTTTCTTCGGGCATGCAGATGTACGGCCCTGCGCAGGCGAGGTGTGGTGTATATCCGCAATCCTAGGCCGGAGTCGGCCTCATGTGGTTTCCACTTATGCCGATAAAGTGGGGCAGTGAGCAATAAATACACGCTCGATGCGCTTGATCGTGAAATATTGTTTCATCTGCAGCACGACGGCCGGTTGAGCAACGTCGAGCTGGCCCGCCGCGTCGGCCTCACCCCGCCCCCCTGCCTGCGCCGGGTCAAGCGGCTGGAGGAGCTCGGGATCATCAGCGGCTACCGGGCCACGGTCAACCACGAACTCCTCGGCGGCGGCCTGGAGGTCATCGTCTCCATCGAGGTGAGCGTGAGCGACCTGAAGACGCTGGAGGAACTGGAGAAGACGATCGCGGCCTACCCGGAGGTGGTCGAGTTCCGCCGCCTGTTCGCCACCCCCGACTACCACCTGCGCGTGGTCGTGGCCGACTACGCCGCCTACGAGGCGTTCCAGACCGGCAAGATCATCGGGATTCCGGGCGTGGCCCGGGTGATCTCGCAGCCGACCATGAAGAAGATCAAGGTGCTCGGCTAGGGCACGATCATCGTGACGCCGGGCACCGTGCCGATCGCCGCCAGCGCCTTCCCCGCCTCGGCCAGGCCGATGGTGCGGGTGACGAGCTGGTCGGGGTGCAGGACCCCGGCCCTGATCAGCTCCAGCATCCTGGGGTAGGCGTGCGCCGCCATGCCGTGGCTGCCCAGGAGCTGGAGTTCGTGGGCGACGACCCGGCCCATCGGGATCGGGGTGGCGCCGCCGGGCAGCAGGCCCACCTGCACGTGCCGGCCGCGGCGGCGCAGCGACTCGACCGAGGCGGCGCAGGTGTCCGGGCTGCCCAGGGCGTCGATGGAGACGTGCGCGCCGCCCCTGGTCAGCTCACGGACCTGGGCCGCGGCGTCACCGGCGCCGGCGTTGACGAAGTGCGTGGCCCCGGCCCGCTCGGCCAGGTGGAGGGCGTCGGTGCTGATGTCCACCGCGACCACCCTGCCGCCCGCGGCGGTGGCGATCATGATCGCGGACAGGCCCACCCCGCCGCAGCCGTGCACGGCCACCCACTCGCCCGGCCGTACGTCCCCCACCTGGGTGACGGCGCGGAAGGAGGTGGCGAACCGGCACCCGAGCCCGGCGGCCGTGGTGAAGGCCATCTCCTCGGGGACGGCGATGAGGTTGACGTCGGCGTGGTCGACGGCGACGTACTCGGCGAACGATCCCCAATGGGTGAAACCCGGCTGGGTCTGGCGTTCGCACACCTGCTGCTCACCGGCCGCGCAGGCCGGGCACGAGCCGCACGCGCAGATGAACGGGACGGTCACCCGGGCCCCCTCGGCCCAGCGGGTGACCAGCGATCCGGTGGCGGTGACGACCCCGGCCAGCTCGTGGCCGGGAACGTGGGGCAGCGCGGTGATGTCGGGGTCGTGGCCCTGCCAGCCGTGCCAGTCGCTGCGGCACAGGCCGGTCGCCTCGACCCTGATCACCGCCCCGTGGGGCGCGGGGGCAGGGTCGGGTAGCTCGCGCACGTCAAGCTCGCCACCGAAGATGTCAAAGGCAACCGCTCGCATCTCATGAGCTTAGGGTCACCTGCCGCAACTTGCGCAAGGCCCGGTGAGAGGGCGAACCGGGTTCGGTGGTGTAGAGGACCACGCGCAGGTCGTCGCGATCGGGGACCCGGATCACCTGGCAGATCACGTCGATCGGGCCGAGCGCCGGATGAAGGAACCGCTTGCGCTGCTGGCGCCGGACCCGGACCTCGTGCTCGGCCCAGAGCCGGGCGAAGTGCGGGCTGCAGCCCAGCATCTCGGCGACCAGCGCCTGGATCTGAGGATCGTCGGGATACGTGCCGGCCGCCCAGCGCAGGTCGGCGACGGAGGACCGGGCGAAACGTCCCTTCTCCTCGTCGCCGAGATGCCGGGCGATCTCCGGCGAGCGGAAGATCCAGCGGATGACGTTGAGATCGTCGCGCGGCCGGGCTTCCAGGTCGCCGATGAGGGCGCTGGCGGAGGGGTTCCAGGCGAGCAGGTCGTACCTGGCGTTGAGCACGTAGGCGGGCACGTCCTCCAGGAAAGCGATCAGCTGAAGGGTGCCCTCCGGGACGTCGTCGCGCAGCCGGGGCGGCCCCAGCGGCTGGCCGGCCAGGTGGAACAGATGGGCGCGCTCGTCGCTGCTCAGCATGAGCGCCCTGGCCAGCGCGCTGAGCACCTGGCGCGAGGGGTGCGGGCCGCGGGCCTGCTCCAGGCGGATGTAGTAGTCGATCGACATGCCGGCGAGCTGCGCCACCTCCTGGCGGCGCAGGCCGGGCGTACGGCGCCGCCCGCCGTCGGGCAGGCCCGCCTCGCGAGGGGTGAGACGGTCACGCCTGCTGCGCAGGAACGCCGCCAGCTCTTCCCGGTTCATGCCCTTCATCCTGCGGCACCCGGCCGGGTTCAGGGTGGTATCGCCGATCCCAGTCTCACGCGGTCTCTCCCCGCGGCCACGCGCCGCCGGAACCGTGGAGCGCATGACAACAGCACTCATCACCGGCGCCAACAAGGGAATCGGCTTCGAGGTCGCCCGCCTGCTCGGCGAGCGCGGCGTCACCGCAGTGATCGGGGCCCGCGACGAGGAGCGCGGACGGGCCGCCGCCGTACGGCTCGGCCAGCCGTACGTGCGCGTGGACGTGACGGACCAGGCCAGTGTGCGGGCCGCGGCGAAGTGGCTGGAGGCGGAGTACGGCTCGCTGGACATCCTGGTCAACAACGCCGGAGTCGCCGCCTGGCCGGAGGATCACCGGCCCAGCGGCACCGACGTGGCGATGCTGCGGCGGGTCTACGAGACCAACGTGTTCGGCGTGGTCACGGTCACCAACGCGATGCTGCCGCTGCTGCGCCGCGCGCCCGCCGCCCGGATCGTCAACATGTCCAGCGAGCTCGGCTCGATGACCGGCCAGCTCGATCGGGACGGCAACGGCTGGCAGCACACCTACCTGGCCTACAACTCCTCCAAGGCGGCGCTGAACATGATCACCGTGGCCTACGCCAAGGAGCTCGACGACACCCCGATCAAGGTCAACGCCGCCAATCCCGGCTACTGCGCCACCGACCTCACCGCCCAGAGCGGCCACCGCGCCGCCGAGCAGGGCGCGGCCATCGCCGTCCACCTGGCCACGCTGGACGCGGACGGTCCCACCGGCGGCTTCCTCCAGGACGACGGCCCGCTGCCCTGGTAGGTGTGGAAGCCAGCCGAGAGGACAGAAGGGAGGGATGGGACGCGACTTGGACAAAGAGCGGTTTTCCGAGGCGGAGTACGCCCGCTTCGGGGAACGGCTCGAGCAGCAGCTCGGCACTCTGCGCGAACTGCTCGGCAGGCCCGGCTTCGGCCAGGGGCCCACGACGCTCGGCGCCGAGCTGGAGCTCTTCCTCATCGACGAGAAGGGCCGCCCCCTGCCGCGCAACCAGGAGGTCCGCCAGGCGCTGGACGACCCGCGCGTGGTGCTGGAGCTGGGCCGGTTCAACCTGGAGGTCAACCTGACGCCGCTGCCGCTGGCCGGGCGGCCCTTCGCCGGCCTGAGCGGGGAGATCCGGGAAACCCTGCTCAAGGTGGACGGCGCGGTCGAGGGCGGCGGCGCGGTGCCGATCGGCATCCTGCCCACGCTGGGCACCGGCGACTTCACCCGGCAGGCGATCAGCGACGAGAACCGGTACCGGGCCCTGAGCAGGGGCATCAGGCGGCTGCGCATGGAGCCGTTCCTCGTGGTCGTCGACGACCTGGAGCTGGAGGTCGAGGACGTCATCCTGGAGGCGGCCAACACCTCCTGGCAGGTGCACCTGCGCACGCCGCCCGAGCGCTTCGCCCGGCTGTTCAACGCCGCGCAGCTGGCCACGGGCCCGGTGCTGGCCGCGTGCGGGAACTCGCCGCTGTTCCTGGGCCGGACCCTGTGGGAGGAGACCAGGATCGCGCTGATGGAGGAGGCGGCCGACGATCGCGACATCGAGCGCCGCTTCCGCCGGGACGGGCGGGTCACGTTCGGCTCCGACTGGGTGCACGAGGGGGCCTACGAGCTGTTCGAGCGGTATGTGCGTGACTACGACCCCATCATTCCGGATATGTCATCAGATGCGGAGCTGGCCGAGCTGCGGCTGCACCAGGGCACGGTCTGGCAGTGGAACCGCCCCGTCTACGACCCCGCCGACGGCGGCCACCTGCGCATCGAGATGCGCGCCCTGCCCGCCGGGCCAAGCTGCGCGGACATGGCCGCCAACACCGCCTTCCTGGTCGGCCTCACGCTGGCCTGCGCCGAGCGCGACCTGACCGGCTACCGCTTCGCCGAGGCGTACCAGAACTTCTACCGCGCCGCCCAGAAGGGCCTGGAGGCGCCCCTGTCGTGGCCCGGCAGGGAAGGCGAGGTGCCCGCCGCCGACCTGGTGCTCTCCCTGCTGCCCGAGGCGCGCGCCGCCCTCCTCGGGGCGGGCGTCGTGCCGGGCGACGCCGACCGGGCGCTCGGGGTGATCGCCCAGCGTGTACGGCTGGGCCGTACCGGAGCCGTGTGGCAGCGGGAAGCGCTGGCCCGCTACGACGGGGACGTCGAGCGGCTGGTGCGGCGCTATCGCGAGCAGGTGCTGACCGGGCAGCCGGTGCACGTGTGGCGTTGAGTGCAACCTCCCGCCCCTCTCGCCCGTCAAAGACTGGCAAAGAGACGGGAATGCGAGGGGATTATGGCTTCCACGGGGATGGTTCCGGTCGACGCGGCGCCCTTCACCTTAAGATCGGCGCCGGGGGCCCTGGCCGAAGGGGCGGCCAAGCTCGCCGGTGACCTCGGCGCGACCGGTGTCGAGGCGCTGCTGGCCCAGGCCAACCGGACGGCGGCGCGCAAGGGGGCCGCCGCGGCGATGGGCGCGATGAGCCCGCGGCCGCAGGAGTGGTACGCCTTCGACGCCAAGGACCAGGACACCGCCGACTGGTACCCGCAGGGGCTGACCTGCGGGGAGGATTCGGGCGAGACCGGAGTGCCGGTGTTCGCGGTGAGCTGGTACTTCAAGCCCGAGCCGCCGGCGGCCGAGCGCGGGATCCGGGTGACGTTCCTCAGCCCGTCGACGCTGAAGTACCAGCACGTGCTGCTGGTCGAGGCGAAGCCCGACGGGTCGTACGGGCCGATCGACATCCACGCCGGGGGCATCGCGTGGTACGGCGACCTGCTGTACGTGGCCGACACCAAGCGGGGGCTGCGGGTCTTCGACGTCAACCGGCTGCTCGACCTGCGGACCGCGCAGAACGATCTGGGTGATGCGAAGCGAGTAGGCCGCCATGACGGGAAATTTCATGCTTTCGGGTACCGATACGTGCTCCCGCAGACCGGCTTCTGGCGGGTCGCGACGGCCGGAGCCCGCTTCTCGTTCGCGGCCGTCGACCGCAGCGCCGGCCCCGACCTGCTGATCGCCGGCGAGTACGACGAGAACGGCACCACCGGCCGCGCCGTCCGCTACGAACTCCGGGGCGACGGGATCGGCGCCCCCGTCGACTGCTTCCAGCTGGGCGCCGCCAAGATCCAGGGCGCGGTCTCCAGGAACGGCACCTGGTACCTCAGCCAGGCATTCGACGCCAGGACCAACGGCAAGCTGCTGGTCGCCGGCGGCGGCAAGGTGAGCACCCGGCCCTTCCCGATCGGCCCGGAGGACCTGACGATCCAGGACGGCAAGCTGTGGAGCGTCACCGAGTTCCGCAACAAGCGGGTGGTGTTCGGCGTCAGTCTCTGAGGTGCTTCATCAGCACCTGGCGATAGCCGCGGTCGAAGGCGTTGTAGCGCTCGCGCAGCTCGGCGCCCGGCCAGCCGGCGGGCAGCAGCTCGGCCGGCAGCAGCGGGTCCTTCAGCAGGTGACGCAGGACGGCGGCGGAGACGATGAACCCCTCCGCCAGCCCGTCGGCCGTCTCCAGGGCCCGCTCCAGCCGCCGCGCCTCGGCCGCCCACCCCTCCAGATCCCACAGCAGCGGCGTGGGATCGCGGCGCGGCCTGCCGTCGATCCTGGTGCACTGCGCGCTCACGCTCTCCGGCCACTCCCGCAGCAGGTTGGCCGGCCGCATCCAGGTGCCCTCGCGCAGCTCGGCCAGCCGCAGCGTGCCCATGGCGTGCCGGAAGGCCGCCCGGTCGGCGGGGGCGCGCCGCTCGGCGGTCACCACGGCGACCTCCCACATGCCGTCCCACCGGCGGGGATGCGGGTCGCAGCTCTCGTCCTGCCTCGCCTGCCGCTCGATGAGCCGCTCCGACAGCGTGTAGCGCCCGTCCTGCTGCACCAGGTCGCCGGCGGCGACCATGCGCGAGAGCGCCACCCGGACCGTGCCCTCGGCGATGCCGAACAGCTCGCCGATGCGCACGAGGTGCCGGGCGGCCAGCCGGGGCGGGTGGCTGCCGAGCAGCGCGCTGAGTACGGCGGAGCGGGCGCTGAGGGTATTACGCTCTTCCAACACGCATCCAGGATATGTAACACTTCGATGCATGGGCCGCTATCTCAACGAACCGTTCGACAGCAGTGACCGCTACGCCACCGAGCGCTACCAGGGCGCCGCCGGCCGCGACTGGTGGGCCATCGACCCCACGCTGCAGCTGCTCATGCGCCACTACCTGGGCGACGGTTACGCCTGGGCCGAGCCGTACCTGCGTGAGCTCGGCGTCGTCACCGGCGGCGTCGTGGCCGCCTGCGCGGAGGAGACCGACCGCAACCCGCCCCGCCTGGAAAAGTACGACAAGTGGGGACGCGACATCAGCCGGGTCGTCATGCCCCCGTCCTTCCACACCGCCCGCGCCGCGATGATGGAGCACAACTTCCTCGCCCCCGCCTTCGTCCAGGAGGCCCTGGACCACGGCGCCGGCCCGGCGGCCCTGGGCGCCGCCTGGACCTACCTCCTCAACCAGGCCGACGTCGGCATGGGCTGCGCCCTCGGCACCGGCGGCGACATGGTCGTGCAACTGGCCGAGAAGCACGCGCCCGCCGACGTCCGCGACCGGGTCAGGGAGATCTTCGCCAACGGCTTCTACTCCGGCGAAGCCGCCCAGATGTTCACCGAACGCACCGGCGGCTCCGACCTGGCCGCCCTGGAGACCACGGCCGAGCCCGACGGCGAGTCCTGGCGCCTGGACGGCTTCAAATGGTTCGCCTCCAACGCCAACGGCTCCGCCTTCGTCGTCCTGGCCCGTCTCCCGTCGAGCGAGGTCAAGCCCTTCCTCGTCCTGTGGGAGCGCCGCGACGGCACCCGCAACGGCGTCCGCATCCGCAGGCTGAAGGACAAACTCGGCACCCGCTCGGTGGCCTCCGCCGAGGTCGAGTTCACCGGCGCCGAAGCCTTCCTGTTGTCCGGCGAGGGCTCCGGCTCCGGCCTGGGCACGATGATGAAGCTCACGAACGCCTCCCGCCTGGGCGTCGCCATGATGGGCGTCGGCGTCGCCCGCCGCGCCCTGGTCGAATCCGTGTGCTACGCCCGGGCCCGCGAAGCCTTCGGCAAACCCCTCATCGCCCACCCCCTGATGCGCCGCAAGCTGTCGGAACTCATCGTCGAGGTCGAGGCCGCCCAGGCCATGGTCTTCGACGGCCTCGTCAACCGCCTGCGCCTCGGCCCCGCCGTCATCAAACTCCGCACCGCCCGCCTCGGCGTCACCGCCGCCAGCGACGCCATCGAGGTGCACGGCGGCAACGGCTACATCGAACAGTGGCCCGTCGCCCGCCTCCTGCGTGACGCCCAGGTCAACCCCATCTGGGAGGGCGGCGACAACATCCTCTGCCTGGACGTACGGCGGGCCATGCTGAAGGAACAGGCCCACCTGCCCTTCCTCGACCGCCTGCGCCGGGCCGCCACCTCCCCGCTGGTCCAGGAGCGCATCGAGGACCTGGCCAAGGCAGTAGAAGCCTGGCACGGCGCCCCCGACGAGGCCAGGTTGTACCCGCTCGCCCAGTTCATGGCCGACGTCTACGCCGCCGCGCTGCTGGAGGAGCAGGCCACGTGGGGCCTCGACGACGAACGCAAGGCGCTGGTCGCCCGCCTCTACGCCGAAGCCCACCTGGCCGACCGCGGCCCCCTGCGCGGCCTGGACGCCCCCGCCCCCGACCACCTGGACACCCTGCTGGCCGGGGCCGTTGGCTGACCGCCGCCGGGACGTACGCTGGGGGATGTTCCTGGACCCGGACTACGGATCACGGAGGCGAGCGCCATGACCGTCCGCGTGGAACGCGAGGGCCCGGTGACCACGGTCGTGCTGGCGCGGCCCGAGGCGCGCAACGCCGTGGACAGGAAGACGGCCGACGCGCTGGTGGCGGCGTTCACCGAGTTCGAGGAGTCGGACGCGGCCGTCGCGGTGTTGTGGGGCGAGGGCGGCACGTTCTGCGCGGGCGCCGATCTCAAGGCGCTGGACAATCACGTCGGCGAAGAGGGCGACGGTCCCATGGGGCCGACGAGGATGCGGCTGTCCAAGCCGGTGATCGCGGCCGTGGCGGGGCACGCGGTGGCGGGCGGGCTGGAGCTGGCGCTCTGGTGTGACCTGCGGGTGGCCGAGCAGGATGCCGTGTTCGGGGTGTTCTGCCGCCGCTGGGGCGTGCCGCTCATCGACGGCGGCACGGTACGGCTGCCGCGGCTGATCGGGCTGTCGCGGGCCATGGACCTCATCCTCACCGGCCGGCCCGTCGGCGCCGAGGAGGCGCTGGGCATGGGGCTGGCCAACCGGGTCGTGCCCGCGGGCGAGGCGCGGCGGGCGGCCGAGCGGCTGGCCGCCGAGCTGGCCGGGTTCCCGCAGACCTGCATGCGCGGGGACCGGCTGTCCGCCCTCGAGCAGGACGGCCTGGACGAGCGCGCGGCCATGGTCAACGAGCTGCGCCACGGCATGACCTCGCTGGGCGACGCCCTGGCCGGGGCGCAGCGGTTCGTCGCGGGGGAGGGGCGGCACGGGCGGTTCTGAGCCTTGTCAGGGGCAGCACGTATGTTGAGTTCATGGACGTGGACGTGGCCGGACGCGAGGTTCGCATCACCAATCCCGGCAAGGTGGTCTTCCCGGAGACCGGGCACACCAAGCTCGACCTGATCCGCTACTACCAGGCCGTGGCCGGCGGCGCGCTGCGCGGCGTCTCCGGGCGGCCGATGATCCTCAAGCGGTTCGTGCACGGGATCCAGGAGGAGGCGTTCTTCCAGAAGCGGGCCCCGGCCAAGCGGCCCGACTGGATCGAGGTGGCCGAGCTCAAGTACCGCTCCGGCCTGAGCGCCGCCGAGGTCGTCGTCAGCGACCTGGCCCAGCTCCTGTGGGTGGTCAACCTCGGCTGCGTCGACCTCAACCCGCACCCGGTGCGCTCCGGCGACCTGGCCAACCCCGACGAGCTGCGCATCGACCTCGACCCCATCCCGGGCGTGCCCTTCCGCGACGTGCTGGCCACCGCGCAGGTGGCCCGCGAGGTGCTGGAGGAGCACGGGCTGACCGCCTGGCCCAAGACCTCGGGCTCGCGCGGCTTCCACGTCTACGCCCGCATCGAGCCGCGCTGGCCCTTCGCCCTGGTGCGCAAGGCGGCCGAGGCCGTCGCCCGCGAGGTCGAGCGGCGCGCCCCCGACCTGGCCACGGCCCGCTGGTGGAAGGAGGAGCGCGAGGGCGTCTTCGTCGACTTCAACCAGAACGCCTACGACCGCACGGTCGCCTCCGCCTACTCCGTGCGCGCCGTCCGCGACGCCCGCGTCTCCACGCCGCTGACCTGGGACGAGGTGCCCGGCTGCCGCCCGGAGGCGTACACCATCGACACCGTCCCCAAGCGCTACGCCGAGCTCGGCGACCCGTGGGAGGACCTCGACCTGCACGCGGGCGCCCTCGACGGCCTGCTGGAGCTGGCCGAGCGGCTCGGGCCCGCGCCCAAGCAGCCCAGAGGGCAGAAGACGATGCCGCTCGTGGAGATCGCCCGCGCCGAGCACAAGGAGGAGGCGCTGGCCGGGCTGGAGCGCTGGAAGGAGCGCCACCCCGGCGTGGCCGCGCTGCTGCAGCCCGCCGACGTGCTGGTGGACGGCATGCGCGGGCGCAGCAGCGTATGGTACCGCATCCGGGTCAACCTCCAGCACGTGCCCGAGGACGAGCGGCCCGCCCAGGAGCCGCTGGAGTCCGACTACGACCCGTGGGAGGGCGTCGACTGGGCCGCCGTCGCGCGCCGGCGTGACGAACACGCCTGACGGCCGGAGGCGAGCACGCCTACCGGCCCGAGATGAGACCGGCCAGCCGGGCGTAGGCGGAGGTGCGGGCCAGGCGCTCGTTCTCGCGGCGGTCGGCCGTCCTGAACAGCGTGTAGATCGTGCGCACCCCCAGCCAGCGCAGCGGCTCCGGCTCCCACTGCCGCACCCGCCTGCCCACCCACGGCAGCGCCGTCAGCTCGCTGTCCCGCCGCAGCACCAGGTCACGCAGGGTACGGCCGGCCAGGTTGGTCGTCGCGACCCCGCTGCCCACGTAGCCGCCCGCCCAGCCGAGGCCGCTGTCGTGGTCCAGGTGGACGGTCGAGCACCAGTCACGGGGCACGCCGAGCACGCCGGACCAGGCGTGCGAGACCCTGGCGTCGGCCGCGGCGGGGAAGAGCCTGACCAGCATGTGCCACAGCTGGGCGGCCGTCCTGGTCTGGGTGGCGCCCCGGTCGTCGGTGCGTGAGCCGTACCGGTAGGGGATGCCGCGCCCGCCGAGGGCGATGCGGCCGTCGGCGGTGCGCTGGGCGTAGACGTAGGCGTGCGCGTGGTCGCCCAGGAGTTCGCCGCCCGCCCAGCCGATGTGCTTCCACACGTCGGCGGGCAGCGGCTCGGTGACGATCATCGAGCTGTTCATCGGCAGCCACTGGCGGTGCCGGCCCTCGAGGGAGGCGGTGAAGCCCTCGGTGGCGCGGATGACGTACTCGGCCGAGACGATGCCGCGGCCGGTGACGGCCTGTGCCTTGCCGTCGCGGCGGGGGCGGATCTCGGTGACGGTGGTGTTCTCGTAGACGTCCACGCCGAGCGCGGCCACGGCGCGGGCCAGGCCGACGGCGAGTTTGGCGGGCTGGATGCGGGCGCAGTGGGGGGAGTAGGCGGCCTCGATGGTCCCGGCCACCTGGATGCGGTCGCGCTGCTCGTCACGGGTGAGCAGGTGGAAGTCGGCCTCGCCGTACCCCCATCTGCGCAGGTCGGCGACCTCTTCGCGCAGGCGGCGGCGCTGGGCGGGGTTGGTGGCCACGTGCAGGACGCCGCTCTTGTGCACGTCGGCGGCGATGTCTTCGGCGCGGGCCACGGCGATGACCTCGTCGACCGTGCGGAACATCTCACGCTGGAGGTCGATCATGGCCTGTTTGCCGCGGGCCCTGGCGTGGCGCTTGCGCGATCCGGCGAACTCGGCCGACAGCCAGCCGCCGTTGCGGCCGGAGGCGCCGAATCCGGCGAACTCCTTCTCCAGGACGGCCACCCGCAGGTCCGGCTGGGCCTTCTTGAGGTAGTAGGCGGTCCACAGGCCGGTGTAGCCGCCGCCGACGATGGCCACGTCGTAGTCACGGGCTCCGGGCAGGGGCGCGCGGCGATCGGGCAGGCCGATCTCGCGGTACCAGTACGACACGCCGCCGTTGGCGTAGTCCCGGGTCTTCGGGAGGCGGTTCATGGTGCGGCACGGTATCGCATGACCTTTGTGGTGGTTTATCCCGGTGTCACCATTCGGCGAGGGATCCGTCGGGATGACGAAGGATCGGGTTGCGCCAGGTGTGCCCGCGCTTGGCCGCCTGCCGTACCGCCCGCTCGTCCACCTCCACGCCCAGGCCCGGTCCGGACGGCGCGGCCACGAACCCGTCGCGGAAGGCGAAGACGGCCGGGTCCAGCAGGTAGTCCAGCAGGTCGGCGCCGGTGTTGTAGCCGATGCCCAGCGACTGCTCCTGGATGAGGAAGTTGGGCGTGGCGAAGTCCACCTGGAGGCTGGCGGCCAGCGCGATCGGGCCGAGCGGGCAGTGCGGCGCCAGCGCCACGTCGTGGGCCTCGGCCAGCGCGGCGATCCTGCGCACCTCCGAGATGCCGCCCGCGTGCGAGACGTCCGGCTGCGCGAGCGCGATGCCCGTCGCCAGCACGTCGCGGAAGTCCCAGCGCGAGTAGAGGCGCTCTCCCGTGGCGATCGGCACCGACGTGCTGCGCACGACCAGGCCCAGGTCGCGGGAGAACTCCGGCAGCAGCGGCTCCTCGGCGAACAGCGGCAGGTACTCCTCCAGCAGCGGCAGCACCCGGCGCGCGGCCGCCGTGCTGAAGCGGCCGTGCAGGTCCACGCCGATGTCCAGCTCGACGGCCTGCCGTACGGCCTGGACCCGCTCCGCCACCGCGCGCACCTCGGCCGCCGACGGCAGCGCGGGCAGCGGCCCCTCGCAGGCCAGGAACTTCACCGCGGTGAACCCCGCCTCGGCCTTGGCCCGCGCGTCCTCGGCCAGTTCCTCCGGGCTGGAGCCGCGGATCCAGGTGTAGACCCGGGCCCGCTCCCTGACCGGGCCGCCGAGCAGCTCGTACACCGGCACGCCCAGCGCCTTGCCCTTGATGTCCCAGAGCGCCTGGTCGATCCCGGACAGCGCGCTCGACAGCACCGGGCCGCCCCGGTAGAAACCGCCCTTGGCCATGACCTGCCAATGGTCCTCGACCCGGCGGGGATCGGCGCCGGCCAGGCCCTCCATGAGCGTGCGCACGCAGGCGGCGACGGTCTCGGCGCGGCCCTCGACGACCGGCTCGCCCCAGCCGCTGACGCCCTCGTCGGTGTCCACGCGCAGGAACACCCAGCGTGGCGCGACGAGGAAGAGCTCGAAGCCGCTGATCTTCACAACGCGATCTCGAGGCTCGCGTAGAAGGGCGTGCCGGGCCCGATCTGCCCGCGTCGCACGGTCTCGCCGGTCTGCGCCGCGCGGTACATGGCCGCGATCAGCTCCAGCGTGCGGCGGCCGTCATCGCCGCTGGCCCGGGGGCGCCGGCCCGCCCGGTAGTCGGCGATCAGGTCGCGGAGCTGGCGCAGGTGGGTGCTGGCCGCGTTCTCCGCCGGCGGCCACGGGACCTTCTCGGCGCCCTCGGCCGGGGTGTAGGTCCAGTTCTCGTTGGCGTAGCCGTACAGATGAGTGAGCTCGAACGTGCCCCCGGCCAGGTCGAGCCGCAGATGGCTCACCTGGCGGGCGGCCAGCGAGGTGTTGACCACGGTGGCCAGCGCGCCCGACTCGAAGCGCACCAGCGCGGTGGTCACGTCGTCGGTCTCGATCTCCCTGCCCAGGCGCGCGGCCATCGCGCGCACCTCGCGCCATTCGCCGAGCAGTTCGAGCAGCAGGTCGAGCTGGTGGATGCCGAGTCCCATGGCGGGCCCGCCGCCCTCGCTCGCCCACCTGCCGCGCCACGGCACCGCGTAGTAGGCGGCGTCGCGGTACCACGTGGTCTGGCAGTGCGCCACGTACGGCGCCCCGAGCGCGCCCTCGGCGATCAGCCGCCTGAGGTGCTGCGCGGCCGAGCCGAAGCGCTGCTGGAAGACGATCGAGGCGTACGGCCCGCCGTCGTGTTCGGCGGCGGAGACGGCGTCGTACTCCGCCAGCGACAGGCAGGGCGGCTTCTCGCACCACACCCAGGCGCCCGCGCGCAGGGCGGCCACGGCCTGGGCGCTGTGGAGGGCGGGCGGGCTGGCGATGTCCACCAGGTCGGGCCGGACCTCCTCCAGCATGGCGGCCAGGTCGGCGCCCGCGTAGGGGATCCGCCAGCGGCCGGCGAAGGACTCGGCCAGCTCGCCGGTCGCGTCGACGACGGCCACGACCTCGATGTCGTCAGGCAGCTTCCGGAAGGCCGGCATGTGGACGGCGTCGGCGATCTGGCCGCCGCCCACGACGGCGACGCGGATGGGCACCGGGGGACCTCCCACTGTGGAAAGCGCTTGCCGCGAGCGTATTCCGGCTGCGTGCGCCGCGGCAAGGCCCTCCCGTCACCCGCGCAGGTAGTGCTCGGCGATCTCGTCGGCCGTGGTCAGCCAGATGTCCGGCTGGGCGGCCAGGAACTCGAGGGCCTGGTCCACGTACTTCGCCCGGAACGCCTGCCCGGTCACGAACGGGTGCAGGGCCACCGCCATGACCCGCCCGCTGTCCTGGGAGTCGGCCAGCAACTGCTCGTACTGATCCTTGACGATCTGCACGAACTCGGGCCCGGTCGTCCCCCTGGCGAGCAGCCCCAGATCGTTGAGCTCGACCGTGTACGGCACGCTGATCAGGCCGGGCACGTTCAGCCGGTACGGCTGGTCGTCGTTGGTCCAGTCGAGCAGATACCGCACCCCCAGCTCGGCCAGCAGCTTCGGCGTGTTGAAGGTCTCGGTCAGCGCGGGCCCCATCCACCCCTGGGGCCGCTTGCCGGTGGCCTCGGCGATCGTGTCCAGCACCTCGGTCAGGTAGGCGCGCTCCTCCTCCGGCTCCATCCCGGTGTTCAGGATGGAGTTGGTGCGCCCGTGCCCCAGCCACGCCCAGTTCCGCTCCACGCCCGCCGCGACGATCTGCGGGTAGTGCTTGACCACGTCGGAGTTGAGCAGCACGCTGGCGCGCACGCCGTGCCGGTCCAGGCTCTCCATCGTGCGCCAGACGCCCACGCGCACGCCGTAGTCGCGCCAGCCGTAGTTGAGGGCGTCGGGGGTGAGCTCCGCGGTGCCCGGCCAGATGCTGGTGGAGGGCCGGTCGAGGAGGAAGTGCTCTACGTTGAGGCCGATGTAGGCGGCCACCTTCTTGCCCTCGGGCCAGGTCAGCCGGGGGCGCTCGGTGATGGGGCTGTAGTCAAACGGTGTGTTCGTCATGCCGGAACCGTAAGACCTCACACCGGTGTCAGGTTCAACCCTTGAGCAGCGGGACGACCTGCTCGATCGCGTACGGGATGCTCAGCGCGGTGTTGAACGACAGCGCCGCCCCCACCGGCGGATCCTGATATGTCAGGAAAAGGTGACGGTTCTCCTTCGCCACCTTCAGCTCCTTGTACACCGGATCCTTCTTGATCCGCTCCCACGGCTCCTTGCCCGTGGTCAGCCAGACCAGGCGATCCACCTCCAGCATGTTCAGCCCCTCCGAGCCGAACTCGGCCACGTTCGACGTGCCCGCCTGCTTGGTGATCTGCTCGGGGATGGTGAAGCCCAGCTCGGCCAGGAACGCCGACTTCGGATCGCCCTTCTGGAAGGCCGAGTAGGTGCCGGCCTTGAAGCTGTCGGCGGCCACCGCCGTCTTGCCCGCCCACTGCGGGTTGTCCTTACGCGCCCGGGCGAACGCGTCCTGGATGCCGCTCACCAGTTGCTTGGCCTCGGCCTCCTTGCCGAGGGCGCGCCCGGCCAGCAGCTGCATCTCCTGCCACGGGGCCGCGTACGGGTCGAAGCCCTTCGGCTGCGCCACCACCGGGGCGATCTTGGACAGCTGGTCGTAGGTCTCCTTCTTGATGCCCGAGTACATCGCGAAGATCAGGTCGGGCTTGAGCGCGAGCAGCTTCTCCATCTTCACGCCGTCCTCGCGCAGGCCCAGCACGGTCGGCTCGGTGCCGCCCCACTTGTCCTTGGCCCACGGCCAGTCGCTGAACGGGCTGCGCTGGAACCAATCCACCACCCCGACCGGCTTGAACCCGAGGGCCAGCACCGGCTCGTGATCGCTGAGCCCGATCGTCACGATCCGCTCAGGCCGCTTCGTGATCTCCGTGGTCCCGTACAGGTGCTCGACCTTCAGAGGGTACGGCCCGGCCGCCGCGGTCTCGGCGGCCTTCCCCGCAGGGGCTGCCCCGCCTCCGCAGGCGGTCACAAGGCTCAGGGTCAGCGCGGCGAACGACACCGTCAGGCGTCGGGAAACATCCATGAGACCGGGATAGTAAGGTAAGCCTCGCCTATTCTTCAATCTCCGATCGGATACCGGTGACACGCCAGAGAACCATGCTGATCGCCGGAGCGGCGGCCGGACTGATCGTCCTGGTCCTGCTCTCCCTGGCGGTGGGCAGCCGGGCCATCCCCCTGACCCACGTCGTCACCGCCCTCGTGGACCCCGCGAACGCCGACCCGGAGACCGCCGCCATCGTCCGCGGCACCCGCCTCACCCGCACGATCGTCGCCATCCTCGCGGGCGCCGCGCTCGGCCTCGCCGGAGCCGTCATGCAGGGCCTGACCCGCAACCCGCTGGCCGACCCGGGCCTGCTGGGCGTCAGCGCCGGCGCCGCCTTCGGCATCGTGGCCGCCTCCACCGCCCTGCCCCTGCTCACCGGCGCCGCGCTCGGACCCGGCACCACCGCGCCCGGCCTGCTGACCACCGTCTGGTTCGCCTTCGGCGGCGCCGCCCTGGCCGCCGTCGTCGTCTACTTCCTCGGCAGCCGGGGCGGCGCCGCACCCGTCAAACTCGCCCTGGCCGGCGTCGCCGTGACCTACCTGCTCGACTCCCTGACCAGCGGCCTGGCCCTGACCAACCCCGAGGCCCTGGACCGCTACCGCTACTGGTCGGCCGGCTCCCTCAGCGGCCACTCGCCCGAGATCATCCTGACGGTCCTGCCGTTCCTGGTCGCCGGCGCGGTGCTCGCCCTCGGCACCGCCCCGGCCCTCAACAGCCTCGCCCTCGGCGACGACGTCGCCCGCACCCTGGGCCGCCGCCTCGGCGCCACCCGCGTCCGCGCCGCCGTGGCCGTCACCGTCCTGACCGGCGCCGCCGTCGCCGTCACCGGCCCCATCGTCTTCGTCGGCCTGGCCGTACCCCACCTGGTCCGCATGGTCACCGGCCCCGACCACCGCTGGCTCCTGCCCGGAGCCGCCCTGCTAGCGCCGTGCCTGCTGCTGGTGGCCGACATCCTGGGCCGCGTCGTCGCCCGGCCTCAGGAGATCGACGTGAGCCTGGTCGCGGCATTGCTGGGGGCGCCGTTCTTCATCGCGTTGGTACGGCGGCGCCGGGTGGCCGAGCTGTGAAGCGCGCACGAAAGGCCGCCGGCGAGGCCGGTGGGATGCCTGGCGAGCCGGCTGGTGGGGCGTCCGGTGAGTTGGCCGGTGGGGCGTCTGGTGAGTCGGCCGGTGGGGCGTCCGGGATGTCTGGTGGGCGGGCTGGGATGTCTGGTGGGCGGGCTGGGGTGTCCGGTGGGCGGGCCGGCGGGGCGGCCGGTGGACAGGCGGTTTCCGGCGAGCGGCGGGCCGGGGTTTGGCCGGCCGGGCGCCTGCTCGCCTTCCGGCTGCCACGCCCGGCCGTTTCGGGGCTCGTGCGCCTGCGCGTCCTCCTGGTCTGGCCGGTGCTCGCCCTCCTGGCGTTCGCCGTCTTCTGCCTGGCGGTGGGAGCCGGGGCCGGGGACATCACGCTGACACCCGGTGAACTGCTGCCCGCGCTGTGGGGCCGGGGCGAGCCCGCCACCCTCTTCCTGGTCCACGAACTGCGCCTGCCCAGGGCGGTGGTCGCGGCGCTGGCCGGGGCCGCGTTCGGCATGGCCGGCGCCCTCTTCCAGGCGATCACCCGCAACCCGCTGGCCAGCCCCGACATGCTGGGCATCACCCAGGGCGCGGGCACCGCGGTGGTGGCCGCGATCGTCCTGGGCACCGGCCAGGCGGCTTCCGGCACCGGCACGGCCCAGGCCGTCTCCGGCGCGGGCCAGGCCGCCTCCGGCGGGTTCCTCTCCGACCTGGGCGCGCTCGGTGACCTCTTGGCCGGCCTGAGCACGCAGGCGCTGGGCCTCATCGGCGCACTGGCCGCCGGTCTGCTCATCTACGCGCTGGCCTGGAACCGCGGCACCACCGGCTACCGGATCGTGCTGGTCGGCATCGGCGTGAGCTGGATCTGCGTGAGCATCACCTACTACCTCCTCAGCCGCGCCGAGCAGTACCAGGCGGCCAGAGCCCTGGGCTGGCTGGTCGGCAACCTCAACGACCGCGGCTGGGCCCACGCCCGCCCCCTGGCCCTGGCCCTGGTCGTGCTGGTACCCGCGGCCCTGCTCCTCACCCGCCACCAGCGCACCCTCCAGCTGGGCGACGAGGTGGCCCGCAGCCTGGGGGTGCCGGTGCAGCGTGCCCGGATGGCGCTGCTGCTGTGCGGCTGCGCGCTGGCCGCGTTCGCGACGGCCGCCGCGGGCCCGGTGCTGTTCGTCGCCCTGGCCGCCCCGCAGGTGGCCCGCCGCCTGACGGGAGCCCCGATGCCGCCGCTGACCGCCTCGGCGTTCACCGGCGCGACCCTGGTCGTGGTCAGCGACCTCGTCAGCCAGCGCCTGCTCACCGACTCGGTGCTGCCCGTGGGCGTGGTCACCGGCGTGCTCGGCGCCCCGTTCCTGCTCTGGCACCTGTCCAGGGCCAAGGTTTAGGGCAGCCGGGACAGCCGGTCCGCCTGCCGGATCGGCTCGGGCACCCGGTAGGCGGGCGACAGGCGCAGGACGTGCGCGCAGGCGTTCTCCAGCCCGGCCCGGTGCCCCTGCGAGACGAAGACCGGCTTCACGCCGCCGCGGGTACGCAGGGCCCGGCCTGCCACGTCGCCGTCCAGCAGGATCTCCGACCAGGAACCCCGTTCCGGCGGCGGGTCCTCGTGCGTGCCCACGAACGCCGTCTTGGCCACGCCGACAGTCGGCAGCCCGGTCAGCACCCCCAGGTGGCAGGCCAGGCCGAACCGTCTCGGATGGGCCACGCCGTACCCGTCACACATCAGCAGCTCAGGCAGGACGGTCAGCTTGTCCAGGGCGGCCAGCAGCGGCGGAAGCTCGCGAAAGGCGAACAACCCGGGCACATACGGGAACCGGGCACGCTGCCGGACCGTGGCCTGATCCACGACCTCCAGAGTGGCGGCGTCCAGCACCACGACGGCGCCCACGACCTCCTCGTCGTCGCGGTACCCGACATCCAGCCCGGCGACCAGCCCGGCCGACGCCGGCCCGGGGTCGTCGAGGTCGGCCAGGGGGCGAAGGCGGTCCTGCTCGGCCTCGGCCGCGGCGACGGTCGCGGGCCAGCGGGGCTCATGGACGAGGGAGATCACCGCGGCCATTCTGCCACCGCACCGGCCTTCGTCATCTCTGAGAAGACCGGAGGTCCCGGCGAACGCGGCCAGGAGACGACCGAGCGCCCCGGCAGAGCCGGAGATCCGGTAACGACCCCAGGCTGCCGAGCTGGGCCACGATCCCGTTGCCCACGTCGGCGTGCTCCAGCCGCTCCAGCGTGGCGGGCAGGCCGGCGAAGACCACCGCCACCAGCAGCCCGTTGCCCAGCGAGATGAGCCCGCTGCCGGCGAGCGCCGTCCATAACCCGCCCCCGTCGGCGAAGGCCACCCAGGCGGCGGGGACGGTGATCAGTCCGAGGACCGCCAACGGCCGCAGCCGGACCCCGCGGTGCAGGGCCATGCCGACCGCCACCCCGCCGGCCACGCTGAGCAGGGAGATCACCGAGGTCAGCAGCCCACTGTCCACCGGCGCCACCTGGTGCGCGGCGCCGAGGCAGGTGGGCAGGAGCACGATCACGGACAGGGTCAGCAGCGAGATCACGCAGAAGGCCGTGGCCAGGAGCGCCGGCCGTACCAGAGCCCGAGGGCGCGGCAGGGCCAGGCGCGTGGCGGCCTCGGCCCGGGCGGGGATGATCAGCCACACCAGGACGGTCAGGGCCAGCGTGACCGCGGCGACGGCGCCGGCCCAGCCGCGCCAGCCGGCCAGGGCGGCGAGCGGGCCGCCGGTCAGCGTGCTCAGCCCGATCCCCACGGGGACGAACGTTCCCCAGATGGACAGCGCGGCCGGCCGGTCGCGTTCCCCGGCGAGCCGGGTGATCAGGGCGGGGCAGGAGACGATGACGAGCAGACAGCCGGCCCCTTCGGCGAGCCGGGAGGCCAGCAGCATCCCCGGCGGCCGTGCCCAGCGCCCCGGACACGGTGATGACCGCCAGGCCGCCCGCGAGCGCGCCGGTCGCACCTGGCCGAGTGGTCATCCATGCTCCTGTCGCGTAGGTGGCGTAGGTGGCGTAGGTGGCGTAGGTGGCGTAGGTGGCGTAGGTCGGGTTGACGGGGTTGGCGGTCAGAAGTGGTCGAGCAGGGCGGTGATCGGGCTGAGCCGCAGGCACCGGCCGCCGAGGTTGGGGAGCGGGGCGTGCTCCAGCGACCACGTCATGGGGTGGGGGACGAGCACCGCGCCGAGCCCGGCCTCCAGCGCGGGCAGGACGTCGGAGCGCGGCGAGTTGCCGATCATCCAGGTGGACCCGGCGTCCAGGCTGAACGTCTTGACCAGGTCACGGTAGGTGTCCGCGCCCTTCTCCCGGACGATGACGATCTCTTCGAAGAATCCGGCCAGCCCCGAGGAGCCGATCTTCCGCTGCTGCTCGGCCGGCTCGCCCTTGGTGCACAGGTAGAGCCGGTGCCGGAGGGCCAGTGACCGCAGCGTCTCGGGGACGCCCGGCAGCAGCTCGACGGGCTCCTCGCGCAGCGCCCGGCACAGGCCGGTGATCCAGGCGCGCTCCTCGCCGGTCAGGGGGTACGGCTCGCGCAGCCGTTCCATGCACTCGGCCAGGCTGCGCTCGAAGACCGCGCTGCCGTACCCGTGCGCGTGGCTGTTGGCCCGCTCGATCGCGTCCAGGACCGCGCGGATCCCGGAGCGGCCGCGGCCGTTCCGGGCCATCGCGTCGATGAATGCCTCGATGATGCTCTCGAACAGCACGTTGTTCTCCCACAACGTGTCGTCGGCGTCGAAGATCAGGTTCATCGCGCACTCCACGGGGCGGGGCGGTCACCGTCAAGCCCCATCCTTGATCGGCCGGCACGCGAACCGCAAGATCAAAGGCCGGTCACCCCGATGGGATGCCCGGCCTCGATGGTGGACGATATTGGGATGGTCGTTTGGGGAGCAAAACCCCCCGTTTTCTGGGGCCTGGACGGTTTTGGGTCATCACAACGTCAGCACCGATCATGCCGCTTGGGCGGCTGGGGTGGCTGGGGTGGCTTCCCGGTAGGCGGCGTCCAGGACCTTGGCGGCCTTGGCGTACTCGTCCGGCAGGAGATGGGCGTACGTCTTATAGGTCTCGTTGATGTCCTTGTGGCCGAGCCGGCGGGCGACGGCGTCGATGCGGACACCGTCAGCGAGGGCGCGCGAGGCGAAGGAGTGGCTTGTGTCCGCAGTGGCCGTGTGCAGGTGGTTTTGTGTAGTCATTGAGCAGCATCGTTGTGAATGCTGCGTTCGCCATGCCGATTCCGGGGCGTGTTGCATTCGACTGTTCCCTATGTGATGCGGATCACAACGCGCGAGGTCATGGTCAGTCAGGCTCCTGCGAGCAGTCCCGGGAGTTTGCGCATGTCGTCGAAGACCGTTGTGTTCGGTCCTTCGAGCCATTGCGCGGGTGTGAGTCCGCCGGTGTATCCAAGGGCGCGCATGCCGGCTGCGCGGGCTGCCTGGATCCCGTATTTGCTGTCCTCGACGACGATGCAGGCCGACGGGTGGACGCCCATCTGCTTGGCGGCGTGCAGGAACAGGTCGGGGGCCGGTTTGCCGTGGGCGACCTCACTGGCGCTGAAGATGCGGCCTTCGAAGTATCGGTAGATCCCGGTGTGGCCCAGGGTGTGGCGCATCGTGTCGTGACTGCCGCCAGAGGCGACGCAGTTGGGAAGCGTGAGGGTGTCGAGCACTTCGAGGATGCCATCGACCGGGGTGAGTTCGGCATCGACGGCCGCGCGGTGGAGTTGCTCGAATCTCTCCAGCCAGAGCGTGGCCCGGCTCGGGCCTACTCGGGCGGTGATTTGCTCTCCGTTGGAGACGATCGACCGGCCGATGAACTTTTCGATCACCTCGGCTTCGGTCAGCGGCCAGCCCAGCTCGGCGCCCACGGCGACATGGACGCGCACGGCAATGCGTTCGCTGTCGATGAGCACGCCGTCGCAGTCGAAGATGACGAGTTCAATCGGATTGATCATCTGGACAGCGTAGGGACGAGTGGTCGCCCGCGTCAGCCGCATGGTCCGATGGCCGACGCGTGAGGGCTGGGGAGCCGGGCGACGCGAGCGGAGGCATCGGCGACGGTTCGGAGCCTGACGATCTCTTCATGTTGCGCGGCCAGCCGGGCCAGGGCCTGGCTGCGGAAGTCGGTGAGCTCTGTGTTGGCCTGCTCTGCTTGCGCGAGTCGTTCCTTGAGTTTGGCGTTCGCTGCCTTGAGCCGGATGATCTGGGCCTCGCGCGGGTCGGGGGTCTCGCCGGTTTGCTGCTGCAGGGTCCGGAGGCGGCGCTCGAACTCGGTGCGGAGGTGAGCGTAGGGGCGGGTGCCGTAGAAGGCGGTGCGGTCGACGTCGGCTTCGCGAGCGAGGGTCTTGATATCGCACTTGCCGCCGGGCTGGAGTTCGCCGCGCAGGAGGCGGTCCATGGCGGCTCGGATGCGGGTTTCGTTCTCGGTCCGCTGGGCTGCGGAAATCCTCATGCGGACTCCTCGGTGTCGGTGATGCTGGCGGCGTCGATCTCCGCGATGACGCGGAGGGCCCGGTCGTGGTCGGCTTGGAGCCGGGATCGTTCGGTCTTGCGGGTGGAGCCGAGCTGGCCGAGGAAGGTCTCGGTCCGATCGGCGTGCTCGGCCCAGACGGGACGGTGGCAGGGGTGGTGGGTGGCCTGCGGGCAGCGGGCCGAGTCACACATTCCGATCAGAGGCCGTTCGGCGGTGGGCGTGCCAGCCAGGCGGAGGCAGAGCGCCCGGGAAGGGTCGGTGAACCAGCAGTAGTTCGCCGCGCCAAGGTGCAGAACCTTGGCGCGTTTGCTGAGCAGGTTGAGGATGTCGCGGTCGTTGTTGTGGGTCTTGGGTGCGGCCAAGACCTTGGTGTCCAAGGTGGCGTCAACGCTGGCGAAGAACGCGGTCAGGTCCCGGGCAGCTGGTCCGGCGGGCAGGATGCCCTGCTGGTAGTTGCGGAACTCGGCCAGGATCAATTCCAGGTTGCGGTCGGCCTCGTGCTTGTTGACCTCGGCAAGTAGTTCGGCCTGGGCGCCTCCGGGACGGGAGGCGTAGCCCTCGGTGGTGGCGACGGCGATGTGCTTCAGGTGGATCTTGGCGGCGAGGACGCCGCCGGGACGGTAGGCCATCTCCAGCGCGAGAGTTCTTCGCAGCGCCCTGAGCGTGACCGGCCACTCGGGGATCGGGGCCAGTCCAAGACGCTGTCCGGCTGGGGAGTTGATCCAGTTCCGGAACCAGATGTAGCGGAAGTAGAAGCTGAAGCGGCCGAACAGCAGGGCGCCGTGCTGTGGGTCCTCGTGTAGTTGCTCGGCGAGTTCGACGGCCTGATAGGCGGGCTCGATGACGACCCATTCGTCGTCGGTGCCGCCCAGCGGCTGGCCTTTGACGACCTTGCTGGCGATCCGCAACCGCCGCATTCCGGGAATCGGCTCCTCGATCGGGCGTCGGCAACCGACGCGCAGTTCCATCAGCTCACTGGCCCGCATCCCCGAGACCGCGGCCAGCACGATGATGGCCGCGGTGCGGACGAACCCAATCAAGGCGACGGCCTGGGACCGGTGCAGCGGAAGAGTCCACGGCAGCATGCCCGAGCCGTCGGCGGCCGGGACTTCGGCGGCGTCGCCGGCGAACTGCTTGCCCACTCCCACCAAGGCCACCGCCTCCTGGAGCGGACCACGCAGCATCGGCATCCATCGGGTCCAGAGCTGGGTGTAGCCGGCCTGTCTGGCCAGGACCCCGGGTGGCCACCGCCAGCAGCGGGTCGTCGCAGGCCCAGCCGGCGGCCAGCCTCGGCTCGCGATCATGGTCCTCGATCATCGGCAGGGCGGTGCCGGTGGCGACATAGTCGGCCAGCACAACCTTGATGTCTTCGACGGCGGTCGGTGCGCTATGGCGAAGACCTGCGGCCTTGAGCGAGGACACCTTGCCGATTTCGCGTACTTGCCGGTGTAGCGCGACCGCGTGCGGGCCGAGCACCGTGACCAGGTGCAGGGCCGCGGCGAGCATCGGCTGCAGGATCTCGTTCGGAACCGGCGCGGTCTTGTTTCCTTCCCGGCCCGAAGGCATCTCCGCCACCGCAGTGGCGGAGGCGCCACCCCAGGGCCGCAGGTCGGGCGGGACCCGGTCGGCGGTGAACAGCTCGCGATAGTCGATCAGATCGATGATGGCCTGCGCGGCCGCGCGTCGGACGCCGGGGCTTTGCTCTCCGACGACGGCTCCGGCGTTGTCGAGAACGAAGCGCCGGTGGGCCAGATAGGCCTCGCAGCCGGTCGTGTCGAGCTGCGCCAGGCTGGTGATGCCCCGCTGTCGAAGCCAGGTGAAGAACCGGACGAGTTCGTCCAGCCGGGCCGCGCAGCTGCGCAGGTGCAACGGCGTGCGGTAGGCCCGCGGCAGCAGGGCGACAGCTGGGTGGTGTGGGGCCAGCTTCGCCAGCACCAGCTCCTTGGCGACCAGCCGCCAGCCGGGGTGAGTGATCGCGGTGAAGTCGAAGCGCCGCTGGTGGGGAGGCATCTGGACGGGCAACCCGATGACGTGGGTGAAATCCCACAGATCATGGCCGAAGGCAGGGCGGGTAGCGTCGTCGGGGAGAGCCAGACCAGCCTGGCGGCAAACGTCGGCGCCGGCGAACGGCGAAGCCGGGGCCTCGGTGAGGTGGTGGGCGGCGGTCGGCGCTGTCATGCCGTCTGCTCCTCGGGGCGTAGGGGGATCTCCTCATCGGTGCCGGCGACCTTGGCGGCCGCCGAGACGAGTACGGCGGGGTCGAATCGGTTCAGCACCTGGTCGACCCGGGCGACATAAGGGCCGAAGACGGCCATGAAGTGCGCGGCGGGCATCTGCTGCCACTGCCGGGAGAAGAACGCTTTGAGCCGAAGCACGTTCACCGCATGGCGTGGAGCGAAGATCGCCAGCGGGCAGAGGAGGCAGACCCAAGGGCGGGCCGGACACGGCTTGCCGACGGGCCGTGCAGTCCCGACAGTTGGTCGCCGCAGGCCGCGGTGAACACATCCCTCGCCCCGCCGACCAGTTCGATGATCGCCGCGTCATCCAGGCCCAGGTCCGCCATCAGCTGCGGATAGTTCTCGGCCAGCACGGCCGCGTCCGCCTCGGTGATCACCGTGGGTGGGTGAGCGCGGCGCAGGATGTCGTACTGAGCGTCCTCAACGATCGTTTCGATGTTGTGCCGTTGGGCGGGGGTCGTGGCAGTCAGGTAGTGATCACCTTCGACGGCCGGAGTGTGGTTCGGGTCGATTGTGGCCCGGGCGCTGCCGGTCCAGGTGCTCTTGTCGCGCATCGACTGGTGGGTGGTGCGGATCCGCGCTCGGTGGATCTTCATGGGCTGGCCGTCCTCGTCCAAGACGTTGAAGCGGCGGACCCAGCGCTGGACGGCGACGCGATCGATCTCACGGACCAGGCGTGCGTTGCCGACCTGGCTCAGCCCCAACCAGAGTTTGCTGCGTTCCGGCGCCGGCACGAGGCTGCGCAGCAGTGCCGAGTGGGCCAGCCACTGTTCCAGCAGCCGCACCGCCGGGCGCGGAAGATTCAGGCTCTCGGCCGCGGTTCGGCCTTTGACATAGGACAGCAGGATCGTGGAATCCCCGGCCCAGTCGACGTCCTCGACACCGAGGTCGGCGATGCCGTCCGGGACGATCCCGGAGTAGGCGCCGAACAGCAGCCGGTAGGCGATGAGCGTGTCCAGGTGCGGGAAGACGGCCTGCATCGCCTCATGAAGGTCGACGGTGCCACCGCGCTTGTGAAAGACGTTGACGGTCACGCCGACGGCCTGGGCGAACTGCGGTGTGCCGACCGGACCAGTTCGGGCCAGCAGCCAGCAGAAGTTCTCCACCCGCCACCCGCCCTCAGCCGGATGCCGCCCGGCGGCGACGGCTGCCAGCGCCTGCCGATGGGCGGCATAGGCTTCGTCGATCAGCCTTCGGCAGACCCCGGTCAGCCGCTCCCATTCGGCCTCCGGTAGGGCGGCAGTGCTTGCCGAAAAGGTTGGATGTTGAAATGCCGGCCGGCAGCCAGCTCCAGCACCCCCTCGCCCAGAACGCCGCCGGAACGGGCGAAACCCTCCACTAGGCTGCGGGTCATCGCTTCCAAAGGCGCAGGTCCGGCCATCCAGAACTGCGCAAGCTGGCCCCGCCGAAGATCACCGGCGCCGCCGCCGAAGCCTTGTCCCGCCAGGGACTTGACCATGGTTCGCAGGGACCGAACATAGTGGTGGACCGAGCCTGCCGCATCGACGCTGCCGTGTGGGTGAATCAGCTCCACCAGGCCGACGGCCAGATCACGGGCCAGGAACGGATTGGGCAAGCCGTCTAAGCCGAACTCGGCCCGGCTGCCGTCGCTGAACACGCAGACGATGCCCAACGGCTCTTCAACGACCATCGTCGGCATCAGGTACCGCCCACACTCTCCAATTCGCCCTCGAATTCCTCGTCCGCCTCCTGCTCGGCGGCTGTCTCGGTGAGGAACCCGGCAGCTGCCCCCGCAGCCTCGTAGGCCTGCCGGTAGATGCGCGTGGTGTCCAGCCGGCGCAGGTACTTCTCCGTCACCAAGACGGTGCTGTGGCCCAACAGGTCGCGCAGGACCAGCAGTGGGTCGGCCTTGGACAGGTAGAACACCAGCGCGGCGTCCGCGTCGGTCTCTGTCACGAGCTTCGCGGCCTGCCGGTAATGTCCGGTGACCAGGTATTCCAGGGTTCGCATCGAAAACGTGTGGCGGAGGCGGTGGGGCCAGACATGCGGGAAGCGGGGCTCGAACCGGGTCCGGAGCCGCTCGGAGGTCCGCTCGAAGACGGTGGCCCAGGCAGTGAACGGGCCGCCGCCGCTCTTCACCGCCACCAGGCACGAGCCGCCCTCCGGGGCCACCAGGCGGCGGCGCTCTGCTGGGCTGAGCGAGCCCCACGAGCGGCGCACCCCGTTGACCCGCCCGCCCCGCGCGTCGGGCTCGGTGACCTGGAACCGATCGCCCCACCTTCGCGGCGGTCTCCATCCCGAGCCCTCGGTGGTGGCCGCACGGTCCAGTTCCAGATAGACGTGCACCCCGGCGAGGGCCTCGTAGGAGATCCAGGTGGTGCGGAACTTGCGGCCCTTGGTCACCCCCGCCGGGACCGGGAACGGTATCGGCACCGCCGTCGGCTCTGGCGGAAGCGCAGGGATCTCCCATCGCAGCAGGTAGGTGAACTCCTGCAGCCGCAGCCCAGTAGCCAGCGCCAGGTCCCCGACCGCGGCGTTGCGGACGAGCTCGCGGCCGTTGAAGGCGGTGTCCTGCGAGCCGTCTGGGGCCAGCCCCCGCAGCCCCTTGCGCAACAACTCGGTGAAGTCCGGCTCCAGATACTTGATCGTCACGTGCGGCTTCGGCGTGCGGCGAACCGCCAGATTGACCTTCACCTCCCGACCGGTCCCGGCGAACAGTGCCCGCGCGGAACGGTAGGTGAACGGCTCGGCCGCCGCGTATCCCTCGCTGATCGCCCACCCGTAGAACAACGACAGGATGCTCATGTGCTGGCCCCAGGTCGTCGCCGCGAACCTGGCTTCGACCGGTCCCGCGGCGCGGTGCTCGGCATACCGGCTCAGCCCAGCTTTCAGCCGCCCTCGCGAGTCGAACAGCGCCACTCCGTGCTCGGCCAGGAACTCCATCCACTGCTTCAGAACCCGCGCGTAGTTCTCCCACGAACTCGGCGCTGGAGCCCCGCTGGCTGGGAGCTCCCGTAGCCAGCGATTCACCACCGCGGCCGGACGCGGCGCAGCCGCGCCGTCCTCGAACAGCAAGTCATCGTCGACCAGCACCGGCATCCCCTCCGGGATCACCGGCCGGTGCTCAACATCCCAGGACTCCCAGCCCCGGGACGAGAAGAAGCTCATGATCACGGGCACCGACAGTAGAAATACCACACAGGTCAGCGCAACACTCAAACAACCAGGTAGGGCCCCGCTTCAGGCACCAATCGCAACACGAGAACTAAGCGAAGACAATGTGCCTTAGGTCGTGGGGCGTGAAGCGGGTCTTGATACCTGCCTTCTTAACGGCGTCGGTGAAGCGGTTACGGAAGGTGTCGTCCACGACGAACGTGGACTTCTCTCCGGCGAACAGGTAGCCGTCTGAGTGGGTGCCGTGGGTGGCCATGTGGTCGGTCAGGATGTCGCGCAGGTAGGCCGGGAGGGGCATGTACCGGCTCTCGCCTTCCTCGCGGTGCTTGAGCGGGGTCAGGCCGTCGCGGCGGTCGTACTGCTGGTGGATGCGTAGCCGGTCGGGGCGGATGCAGGTCTTGTGGAAGGCAAGGGATTCGTCGATGCGGAGCCCGGCTCCGGCCATCAGCCACACGATCGCCCGCCACCGTTCGGGCATCGCGTCGGCGATGGCCTTCACTTGGGTCCAGGTGGGGACGTTGAGTTCCTTGCGGGGCGGGGGCTTGGGGGTGGCGATGTCCTGGAACGGGGTCTCGGCGATCAGGCGCTTTAATACGGCGGGCTCGAAGAGTCGCCGCAGGACGGAGACGACTCCGCGTGTGACCGACACCGAACATACAGGTGCTTCCGGAGCATCGGGGGTCTCCTTCCATGGCTGTGACCAGGGCTGATGATCAGCGGGCAGTTTGCCGGCCGCTACCGGCCGTCACCGCCTCAAGGGGCACGGATGAGGCACGTGCCGGTTGGGGCAACAGATCATGCTGACCTTGGCGAACCGCCCTCCTGGCAGCCACGTGGACCACTCGACATCCACCCCTCGCGGCAACAGGTCGTACGCGTCGCTTCGACGATGAGACACGGGTATCGAGTCGTGCGCCGAGGCGGGCGCGTACGCCGCCCGCATCCACTCAATGGCCTTGTCCACGTCGTCGAACGTCTCGGCGATGCGTGATGTGGGTTTGGCCAGCCATTCGCCGGTCCGCATCGGCGGCAAGACAGAACTAAAGAAGTCCGGCGACGTCGGTCGCCGTTCACCTTCACGGGCCAAGTCCTGCCCGTTGCCGTTCCAGGTGTAGCCGTGCCAGTGCAGCTTCTCCAACGGAGTCCCCCGTACGGTCGGGTCGGACGGCTCCCCGCCCCTTCCTCAAAGACGGGGAGCCGTTGACGGCTGGTGGTGCTAGATGGTGGCTGCCTGGAAAGCGCGAAGCTCGGCACCGGTGAAGCGGAGCGTCCCGGCACCGGGGTACTTCGAGTCACGCAGGGCGAACGCGTCGTCCACGCCCGCAAGCGGGGCGATCTCCACGCAGGACTCGCCTTCCCCGTCCTCGTTGTTGCTGCCGCCGCACACGCGGCGGAACTCCAACGGCCTCAGCTCTCTGGCGTACAAGTCCACGGACATGCTGAACAGACCTCCTGACAGTGGTTGAAGGGTTGTGGTGGCCCCCGCCGTGACGTCACAGACGGGGACCACCGCACGACCAGCCCTGACACGGGATGTGTTCCGATCGCGAGCCCGTGTCTCCGAGTGCCCCAACGTCCCGGAACGGGCTAAGGCCGTGCCCACGCCCGACGTCTAGGGGGCGTGCCGCCAGCCGTGCGTCTGCGGGCGCTCAGCGCCCGGTGAGTTGGGTTTGTTGCTCCAGCCGGGGTTCAAGTTCGGCCAGATCACCGGCCAGCAGCACCAGGAGCACACCACGCCGGTACTCCTCATCGGACAAGATCCGGTGGCGGCGGGCGGCGGCTACGCCGTTAGCCAAGTTGGGGAAGAACTCCCACACGCCCCCGTACCTGGCTTGCAGTTCTGCGAGTGTCATCCGGCTCAGCTCCTGCACAACTGGCACAGGCCGCTAAAGTGCACCCGCCGAGCGTAGATGCGCTTCATGAGCGCCCCAGCTCGGTGGCACGCCGCCTCAGCTCCGGCAGGTCATCGCCCAGTACGAACTCGTCGTAACCGCTGCGGTCATGAACCGCCCGCAGCCCCCGCTCCTCCCGCGTCACCGTGAAGCCGTCGATGACGGCCACGGCCTGACGCGGTTTGGAAGGCCCGTCGTTGCAGGCGAGCGGCTTCGCGTACCGGCGGCGTGTTCTGTGTTCGAGGGCCATGCATCGACGGTAGGAGCGGCTACGAGCCAGGCTCAACGAGTGTGGCAATGTGTGGCATGCGAGTTCATTGCATATCGGCCAGGGCTTTGGTGATGACTGAGCGCGCCTCAGATCCAGTGACCGCCATGCTGGCCAGTAGCTCGAACTCACGGCGGTATTGATCGATCTCGGAAGGCACAGTGACGTTAATGGCGGCTGTCAGCAGTTCGATGCGCACTTCGGCTTCGTCGTAGATGTTGAAGTTGCCGAGTGCATGCGTCTTACGTGCCCTGCTGAACGGAATCACCATGAGCGAGACGGATGGCAAAGCCATGACCATCAGGAGGTATCCGAGCTGCCCGGCCATGACCGGAGGGCCGCCGATTTGGTAGCGCAGGACGGACTCTTCCAGGATGAATGCGAAGCGATGGCCACCTTCCCGCAAGAGCCGGGCGCGCTTCATACGCGCAGCAACGGCGGCTTCAACGTCATTGGGAAGCTTGTTGCGTACAGCGACTGCCGACAAGATCGCAGTCGCGTACTCCGGCGTCTGTAGTAGACCGGGAATCACTTGGGAGGCGTAGCTCCGAAACTCCTGAGTCTGCTCGAACACCGCAGTCCGCTGCTCCTGGAGCCGGCGTAGGCCCCTGCGCTGGAGTCGCTTCCATTCCTGATACATGCCAGTGACGGCGCGCAGTGCAGCCAGGAGGTCATCAGTTTGATCTTCGGCTCGGCAGAGCCGACACCAGGTCCGGATGTCGGCCACGGATGGGGATCGGGCTAGGTGCTCAATCTTGCTGATCTTGGTTCGTTCCCAACCGGCCAACCTCGCCAACTCGATGGCGGTCAGCTCTGCTTCCTCGCGCATAGCGCGTAGCCGACTGGCGAGCGCTCTACGCGCTTCTTGGACCGAAGGCGAGGGCGAGGTAGGCACGATGGTGCTCTTGCGGGCTGACGTCTACAGAGGCTTGTACTCTGCGTGGTCGATTGCCCGTAGCCAGACCGCCTCAAAGGCTGACTGGCAGAGCTGGATGACAGCAGGCTCTGTACGCAGTTCCTTGCCAGTTACGGAACCGTCTCCGGCGAAGTGGCCGAACCTGACGAGATGATCGTCAAACACCCAGAAGTCGTTCCCCGGCAGGCATAGATCAGATGCCTGACTCCGAGGGAGCCAGCGCACGCGTTCCCCTGCGACGATGTTCATGGAGTCCGTTACCGAGTGCTCAAAGCGGATGTAGTCGGTGATGGGTTCAGAGACGATCCGGGCACGACGGACCGTGACGCCTCTAGACACGGCACTGCCGATGATGTCCCTCCATTCGCGTTCCCGCTGCGTGCGGTCGAAGGGCGGTCCGCCCAGAAACGCGATGAACGATGGGTCGTCGGGCGTATAGACATCACGCATCTCTAGATGCACTGCGCTGTGGGAGGCTCCTGCGATCAGCTCAGGGAAGGGTGGAACTGTCGTCGAGTTCACGCAGCGCCTCCAGGATGTGCTTTCTCATGCGGGCCGGGATGATGATCGCCGTCTCGCAGGACTTTAGTCCCGTACTCGCCTTGATGGCGGCGAGGTCGGAAGGGTCGGTGATCGTCTCGCCGATGACGGCGAGATCGCCCGTCTCTTCGTCGAGGTGCAGGGCGGGGCAGTCGTCGCCGTCAGTGTCAGGATCGATCACGAGGAAGCGTAGCCGCATGGATTCCTCCCGGATTGGACTGTGTCGGACTGTGGCGCACTTGAAGCCTGAACGCCCGTCAGATTGGCGTCAAGTGCCAAGGCCAGCGCGTAGATGCCACACATCAGCACATTGTCAGCACCGTACTGACAACCGTCGCGAACAACCACAAACAACAAGAAGCCCCAGACTCTCGGCATAGGCCGTGAGCTGGGGCTCTGTCTCCTGTTTTGACCAGGTCAGCCCTGATCTGCTATGGAGCGTGGTGGACGATACTGGGATTGAACCAGTGACCTCTTCCGTGTCAGGGAAGCGCTCTCCCGCTGAGCTAATCGTCCAAGAATATGAAGTTGTTCCGAGCGGAAGACGGGATTCGAACCCGCGACCCTCACCTTGGCAAGGTGATGCTCTACCACTGAGCCACTTCCGCATGGCGCTCGCACTACTTTAGCGGATCCCGAGGGTCCGCCGCACAACCGAGGTGGAGACGGGATTTGAACCCGTGTGGACGGCTTTGCAGGCCGCTGCCTCGCCTCTCGGCCACTCCACCAGGAGTAACACTCCGAGCGGAAGACGGGATTCGAACCCGCGACCCTCACCTTGGCAAGGTGATGCTCTACCACTGAGCCACTTCCGCGTGCGGCCGGGGTTTCGAGCGCCGGCCACGGGAAAACCATATCGCCTCCGCGGAGTGCCCGTGCGCAACGATCGCCTCTCCGGAGAATTTCATCCGATCACGCGCACGTCCTTGGCCTTGACGAACATCAGCCGGTGGCCGAGCTGGATCTGGTGGTAGCGCAGGGCTCCCTTGACGAGGTCGTGGTGGGCGGGGTTCATGGAGTCGGCTCTCTGGAACGTTCCCGTGACCGTGCTGCCGACGGAGTAGGACTGGCCCTTGCGGATGACGTACTTCAGCGGGACGTGGCGCTGGAATCGGGTGCGGGAGGCCCGGTAAGCGGATTTTTCGGGGTACGCCCGGCCGTACACCCGGACGGTGTTCTTCACCGGCGTCACCAGCGGGCCCCCGGCCGGGATGGCGGTCGGCGCCGAGGCCGGGTTGTGGAACCACGCCTTCTGGCCCAGGTACCAGATCGCGGTCCAGTCGCCCGACCGTCCGGCCACGGCGTACCGCTGCCCGGTCGAGGCGCGGGCGCTGTGGTCGTAGACGCTGTACGTGCTGCCCGCGCCCACGCGCTTGCCGATGTCGTCGACCAGGGGCGCCTGCGCGCTCGGGGCGGTGTGCAGCCACACGCTGGAGGAGCCGTGGGGCTTGCAGTCCTTGGCCGGGCGCCCGCCCGAGCAGCCGGTGTAGCGCGGCTGGTGCCGGTCGTAGGCGGGGCGGATGATCACCGAGGAGCCGGCGCCGGACGGCTTCAGATGGGCGCCCATCATGGCGAAGAAGCGCCCCCAGTCCCAGTACGGCCCGGGGTCCTCGTGCATGCCCGCCACCGTGGACGGCGTGGTGCCGGGCACGTTGTCGTGGCCGATGACGTGCGCCCGGTCGATCGGCACGTTGTACACCGTGGCCAGGTGCTTGACCAGCCGGGCGGAGGAGCGGTACATCGCCTCGGTGTACCAGGTGCCGCCCCGGGCCAGGTAGCCCTCGTGCTCGATGCCGATGGAACGCGCATTGATATCCCAGTTACCTGCATGCCACGCGATATCGCGATTTTTCACGTGCTGGGCGACATGGCCGTCGCTGGAGCGGATGGTGTAGTGCCAGCTCACATACCGGGGATTGTTGACCATGGAAGGAATGCCCTGGTACGAGCCCTCCGTGTCGTGGATCACGATGTAGTCGATGCGCCGGGAGCCGTTCACCCGGTCGTGGTTCCCGTAGTCCCTGTGCTTCTTCTTGCCGAACCTGGCGTAGGCCGCGGGCATCCACTCGCACGCGAGCGTGGCCGGGCAGTCGGTCCTGCCCTGCGCCCTGGCCGCCGGCTCGTCGGCGCGCCCCAGCATCGGCGTCCGCGCGGGCGGCGGCGGCACCGCGTCGGGCGCGGGCACCAGTCGCACGTAGGAGCCGTCGTCGGTACGGCGGGCCGCCCCCTCCCTGATCACCGTGAACACCTCGTCGGCGAACCCCTTCGAGCCCGCATACCGCACCACCGCCTCATACCAGTCCCGGGGCTCCCCGCCGGGCCGTACCCGATGGGAGGCGAGCAGCGCGGCGCCCGCCCGGATGTTGGCCCGCGGATCCCGCCGCACCAGCGCCACGCTCGTCCCGCTGAGCCGCGCGGCCGGCCGGAGCGTGTCCTCGGGCGCGCGCGGCGGCTGGGGGAGCGGCCGCAGCAGCGGCCGGGAGTCGTCCCCGCGCGGATCCCCCTCGTGATGGCCCCCCAGGGGTACGGCGGCGCCGTCCACCAGGTGCATCGGCCCGTAGCCGCCGGACACGCTCGGCTGCCCGCCGTGGTCGTCCCATCGCGAGTGCAGGTACGAGACCGCGAGCAGCACGCTGAGCGGGACCCCGAACTCGCGTGCTGCCTCGATGAAGTCGTTCTGCCGGCCCGGCTGGCTGGTGGTGGGTGCGGTGAGGAGTCCGGCGGTGAGGGTGAGTGCGATCCAGTGTGGCATGACAACTCCCACGGAAAGGCAGCATAGAGCTACATAGAGTAATCATGCCCTGTGAGAAGAGTGTCACCCGGGGTGTGTGATGCGAATGTGGTCCGATTTCGGGGGATCGTCAGCAAAGATCAGTCCAGAAAGCGTGGATTCCTGCCCGATTTCGGGCAGGAAGTTGTTTGAACCCGCTCCAGATGCGTAATGTCCTCGACTGTGTCCATGGCACGGCATCCCTACGAAGAGCTCATCGCGCACCTGACCAGAACCAGCCCGCTGGGTCCCGGTGAGGCGGCGCGGGTGATCGCCGACGTGCTGGCGTACTTCTCCGAGCCGGTCGAGGAGTTCGTACGGCGGCGCCACGGCGAACTGAAGGCCCGCGGCCTGACGAACGACGAGATCTTCCCCAGGATCGCCGCGGAACTGCCCGGACGCCGGGTCGCGGCCCCGGAGCTGTCCCTGCGACAGCTGCGCCGCATCGTGTACGGCTAGGAGAGGACGTCGGTTATGTGCGGAATTGTCGCCTACGTTGGGCCGAAGGACGCCGCCCCCATCCTGCTGGAGGGCCTCCAGCGGCTGGAGTATCGGGGCTACGACTCGGCCGGAGTCGTCGTGTCCAGCAAGGGGCTCAAGGTCCGCAAGGTCAAGGGCCGGGTCGCCGACCTGGCGAAAGCCGTACCCGCGCGCTTCAAGGGGACGCTCGGCATCGGTCACACGCGGTGGGCCACCCACGGCGTGCCCAGCGACGAGAACGCCCACCCGCACCTGTCCGCCGACGAGCGCATCGCCGTCGTCCACAACGGCATCATCGAGAACGCCACCGAACTGCGCGCCAAACTCGAAGCCGACGGCGTCGTCTTCAAGTCCGAGACCGACACCGAGACGCTGGCCCACATGATCGCCCGCACCGTCGAGGAGACCGCCAGCCTGGAGGAAGCGGTCAGGAAGGCGCTGAAGAGCGTCGTCGGCACGTACGGCATCGCCGTCATCGACGCCGAACGGCCCGGCGAGGTCGTCGTGGCCCGCAACGGCAGCCCGATCGTGCTCGGCATCGGCGAGAAGGAGATGTTCGCCGCCTCCGACGTCGCCGCCCTGGTCCGCTACACCCGCCAGGTCGTCCACCTGGAGGACGGCGAACTGGCCGTGCTGAAGGCCGACGGCTTCCACACCTTCGCCAGCGGCGGCCTGGAGACCGCCAAGGAGCCGCTGACCGTCGACGTCGAGGCCGGCCACTACGACACCGGCGGCTACGAGCACTACCTGCTCAAGGAGATCTCCGAGCAGCCCGAGACCGTCGCCCGCACCCTGCGCGGCCGCCTCGACGACCGCTTCCACATCGCCCACCTGGGCGGCCTCAACATGGACGCCCGCGCCACCCGCTCCTTCCGCCGCGTCAAGATCATCGGCTGCGGCTCCGCCTACTACTCCGGCCAGATCGGCGCCCAGCTCATCGAGGAGCTCGCCCGCATCCCCGCCGACGCCGAGCCCGCCTCGGAGTTCCGCTACCGCAACCCGGTGGTCGACCCCGACACCCTCTACGTAGCGATCAGCCAGTCCGGGGAGACCTACGACACGCTGGCCGCCGTCCAGGAGCTCAAGCGCAAGGGCGGCCGCGTCATCGGCATCGTCAACGCCGTCGGCAGCGCCATCGCCCGCGAGGTGGACGGCGGCATCTACCTGCACGCCGGACCCGAGGTCTCCGTCGCCTCCACCAAGGCGTTCACCTCCACCGCCGTCGCCTTCGCCCTGCTCGCCCTGCACTTCGGCCGCGTCCACGACCTCTCGCCCGCCGACGGCCGCCGCATCGTGGACGGCCTGGCCAAACTCCCCGACCAGATCGAGGAGATCCTCAAGCAGGGCGACCGCATCCGCGAACTCGCCCGCAAGTACGCCACCCACCCGTCGCTGATGTTCGTCGGCCGGGTGCGCGGCTACCCCGTCGCCCGCGAGGGGGCGCAGAAGCTCAAGGAGATCTCCTACATCCACGCCGAGGCATACCCGGCCAGCGAACTCAAGCACGGCCCCCTGGCGCTGATCGGCCCCGAGATGCCGACGGTCGCGGTCGTGCCCGACGACGAACTGCTGGACAAGAACCTCACCACGCTCGGCGAGATCCGCACCCGGGGCGGAAACGTGCTCATGATCGGCCACCGCGAGCCCGAGGCCAAGCTGGCCGACGACGTGATCGTGGTGCCCAAGAACGAGATCGAGCTGGACCCGATTCTGCTGACGATTCCGCTGCAACTGCTGGCCTACCACGCGGCGGTGGCACTGGAGCGGGACGTGGACAAGCCACGCAACCTGGCCAAGAGCGTGACGGTGGAGTAGGCGCTAGCCGGGCGGGCGCCTGTCGTTTGTCACACGCCGCCCCATGAGCCCAACTGTCGCATGCGGGTGGTGCGCAGCCTGACCGGGGCGGGGATCCGGCAGTTCCTCGACCTGGGCAGCGGCCTGCCCACGCAGGGCAACGTGCACGAGATCCGCCCGGAGGAGTACCTGACCAGCCCCGGGGTGACCGGGTTCCTGGACTTCGACGAGCCGGTGGCGGTGCTGCAGGTGTCGATCCTGCACTTCGTCCAGGACGCCGCCGACCCGGCCGGGGCGCTGGCCCGGGTGCGGGAGGCGCTGGCCCCCGGGAGTTACCTCGCGCTCACCCACGCGGTGCCGACGCTGGGTGAGACAGAGGCGGAGGAGGAGGCCAAGAACGTCTACCGGCGCTCGTCGGCCGGCGGAGCCGTGGGCGAGGTACGGCTGCCGCCCTACCTGCGGGCGGGTGTCGCGCGAAAGCCGGACCCCGCCTGACGCAGCCTCACGGCAGCAGGACGCCCCAGTACAGCGCCCAGAGCAGGAAGACCACGGCGCCGGTCAGCAGGGCGCCGAGCCGTACCCGCTCGGACCTGCGCGCCCGGCGCGCCACCGGCACCAGGAACGCGGCGGCCACCAGCGCGGCCACGGCCAGGACCTGGAACAGGAGCCAGATCACCGGGCGCCCGGCCACCACCGGACCGGGGGAGGCCAGCTTTCCGCCGCTGATCACCGAGTACATCAGGTACGCGACCGCCCCGAAGGCGGACAGCGGCGCCCCCAGGGCCAGCACCCGGGCCGGCCAGACCCCTTGCACGCTGCGCCCGCGCACGCGCCGGACCAGCGCCCACACCGGGTAGCCGGCGAAGGCCACGAGGAACACCACCAGCGCCAGCACCTGCACGAACGCCGACTCCCAGAACGCCGCGGGCGGCACCGGCACGGTCAGGGACGCCTGCCGGGGCAGGTCGCCGACGGTCTCGGCGCTGGGCAGGTCGCCGGAGGTGACGCGCTTGACCCAGGTCCCGACGGCCTCCGGGTATCCGGGGGCCAGGCGCGGGTCGCGGGTCACGCCGCCGTCGAAGGTGAGGTGGGCGGCGTGGTCGGCGCCGGGGAAGTAGCGCAGCGTGTAGCGGTCGTGCTTCAGGCCGCGGGCGAGCAGGCCCGGGGTCTCCTGCGGCGGGGTGAGCAGGTCGTGGGCGCCCCAGATGCCGAGCATCGGCTGGCCCACCTTCGCGAGTACGGCTTGCGCGTCGTGCCAGGGCATGGGGAACATCCCGGCGCCGGCGAGGAACCGGTAGAAGGCGGGGACGCCGCGGTCGGGCACCTGCCCGGTCACTCCGGCCTTGCGCAGCCCGGCGGCGACGGCCCAGGTCTGCTGGCGCAGGGGTTCCATGGCATTGCCGCCGACGATCACCACGAACGCCACCTGCTTCGAGCGTGAGGCGGCCAGCGGCGCGACCCAGCCGCCCTCGCTGAGGCCCCAGATGCCCACCTTGTCGGGGGCCACGCCGGGGGACGAGCGCAGCGCGGCGTGCGCGGCGAGCGCGTCGTCGGCCAGCTCGCCGTAGTCGCGGCGGGTCAGCGAGTAGCCCTCGGCCCGCTTGTCGTAGATCAGCACCGCCATGCCCTGCCGGGCGAACGCCTCGGCCTCGGTCCGCAGCTTGGCCCGCGGCGTCCCGGCGCCGGAGCCGTGCACCAGCACCATGCCGGGCAGGGGGCCGGTCGCGCCGGCGGGGGTGAGGACGGTGCCGCGCAGTTCCAGCCCGCCGCCGCCGCGGAAGGTGACCTCGGCGCTGCGCAGCTCGTCGGCGGCCAGCGCCGGGGCGGCGGGCAGGAACGAGCAGATCAGTGCGATCAGGACGGTCAAGGTTCGTCTCATGCCGCCGAAGATAGTCTGCAGAGAAGTGTCGGCAAAGAGATGTCTGCAGAAATCCTCCGGGAGAACTATGCTCGTCCTCATGAAGGATGAGCCGCCGCTGTACCTCGACGATCCGGAGCGGCTGAAGGCGCTCGCCCACCCGATGCGCCGGGCCATGCTCACGCACCTGAACGTGCACGGCCCGGCCACCTCCACCACGCTGGGCGAGCTGCTCGGCGCCAAGACCGGCACCACCAGCTACCACCTGCGCCAGCTCGAGAAGTACGGCTTCATCGAGGAGATCCCGGAGCGCTCGACCGGCCGCGAGCGCTGGTGGCGCAGGGTGGAGGGGCCGCGCGACATCCGCACGCCCGACTTCGGCCGGGTCGATCCGGCCGCGCGGGCGGTGCTGCAGGAGTTCCACCGCATCGGGATGGACGAGGACCGCCGCCTCCTCGAGAGCTTCCCGGCCGCCTACCGGCGCGACCCCGACTGGGCCAAAGCCTCGCGCGGCTTCGGCCGCATGACCAGGCGGGAGTTCGAGGCGTTCTTCGAGGAGTACATCGCGCTGCTGTTCAAGTACAGCCACCGCGCCTCCGACGCGCCGCCGGACGCCCGGCCGATGTACATCAGGCTCTTCGCGCTGCCCGCGGATGAGCCGCCGGAATAGCGAAGAGTACCCCCCGATGTGTAACACGGTGTGATCTGTCAATAACCTGAGGTAATGGGGGATCTGGCGGAGCTCGCGGAGCTCGGGGGAGGGGGCGCCATGCGTCGCCGGCGGTTCTTCGCACTCGGGCTCGGCGTGGCGGCCTGCGCGGCCGGATGCGGCACCGCGCGCAGCGGTACGGCCGGCGATCTCGGCACCATCTCGGTCCTGCCCGCCGGTGAACGCTGGTCCCCGGTCGCCCAGGCCCTCTATCGCACCCTGCGCAGGACCGGCCACCCCGTGACCGGCACCGGCGGCGCCACCACGCTCACCGTCACCGGCCTGGCCGCGCTGGCCGCCGGCGAGATGAGCGGCCTGCGCCCCCTGCACCTGAGCAGCACCCCGCTGGCCAGGCTCACCGGCCACACCGAGGCCGTGTTCGTGCCGGCCGGCTCGCGCCTGCCCGACTTCGCGGCCTTCGCCGCCCACCTCCTGGCCCGGCCGGAGCGCACCTACCTGGCCGGCGGGCCGCTGGGCGAGCCCGACCACCTGCTGTTCGGCCTGATCGCCCAGGGGCTCGGCGCCGACGTCCGGAAGATCGACTACACCGGGTACCCGGGAGCCGCCGAGGCCGCCGCGGCCATGCTGGGCGGCAAGGTCGCCGCAGCCGCGGGCCGGCTGCACGACTGGCGCCCGCGCGTCGACTCGGGCAAGGTGCGGGTGCTGGCCGTCTCCTCGGCCGCCCGGGTACCCGGCCTCGACGCGCCGACGCTGCTGGAGTGCGGGGTCCGGATCGACTTCGCCGACTGGTGCGCGGTGGTCGGCCCCGCGATGACCGGTGACCGGCGCGGCGCGGCCGTACGCGTGGTGGAGGAGGCGATCGGGTCGGCGCCGTGGGCGCAGGCGTGCCGCGACCGCGGCTGGGAGACCATCCCGCTGACCGGCGACGGCTTCGCCACGTGGCTGGCCACCGAGGGGGAGCGCACCAGGAAAGTCCTGCGCGAGCTGGGCATGCTCGACACGCCGAGCACAACATACCGGGGATAGTTGCGGGATCGGCCACTAGATGTAGGATCCTGCACTGTCGCTGGTTCGCCCCCGCGGGGGCGGAGCAAAAGGGAACCTGGTGTGATTCCAGGGCTGCCCCGCAGCGGTAAGCGGGAACGACCGCCGTCATCGAGCACTGGACGCATGTCCGGGAAGCGACGGCCAGTAGGACTCACGCGTTGAGACGCCCGCGAGCCCGAAGACCTGCCAGCGGTTGTCTTGTCCATGGGCCTCGAGGGAGGGCCCGGGGGCTGCGCGGCCGGGGGTCTGTACTTTGCCGTGTGCGCTCTCGCGTGCCCTCGCAGGGGGATAGCTCGCTCGCGAGGAGTGTTGCACGTGACGCAGATCGTTGAGACGGATCGGCGGCTGGCCATCGAGGAGGCGGCGGCGCGGGTGATCGCCGACCCGGCCAACTCCCGGGTGGCCGCGCGGCTGCTGGCCGAGGAGATCGCCGACGAGGCGGCCGGCCACGGTGTCCACGCGTTCTCGGACTCCATCGCCGCCACGCACGCGGCCGGGCTCATCCAGGACCAGCTCGCCGACTTTGTCGCGAAAAATCGTGATGAGCTGGATGCGCTGATCGACCCCGAGGCCGACGGCCGGTTCGAGTACTTCGGCCTGCGCACCGTCTACGACCGCTACCTGCTGCGCCACCCCGAGACCCGCAAGGTCCTCGAACGCCCGCAGCACTTCATGCTCCGCGTCGCCTGCGGCCTGTCCCAGACGGTCGCCGAGGCCGCCGAGCTGTACGCGCTGATGTCCACGCTGTCCTACCTGCCCTCCTCGCCGACGCTGTTCAACTCCGGCGCCCGCCGCCCGCAGCTGTCGTCCTGCTTCCTGCTGGACTCGCCCCGCGACGAGCTGGAGTCGATCTACGACCGCTACGGGCAGGTCGCCCGCCTGTCCAAGTACGCCGGGGGCATCGGCGTCTCCTGGACCCGGGTCCGCTCCCGCGGCTCGCTGATCAGGGGCACCAACGGCCACTCCAACGGCATTGTGCCCTGGCTGCGCACCCTGGACTCCTCCGTGGCCGCGGTCAACCAGGGCGGCCGGCGCAAGGGCGCCGCCTGCGTCTACCTGGAGACCTGGCACGCCGACATCGAGGAGTTCCTGGAGCTGCGGGAGAACACCGGCGAGGACGCCCGCCGTACCCACAACCTCAACCTCGCCAACTGGGTGCCCGACGAGTTCATGCGCCGCGTCGAGGCCGACGAGGCGTGGTCGCTGTTCGACCCCAAGACGGTCCCGCACCTCACCGACCTGTACGGCGAGGCGTTCGACACCGCCTACCGCACCGCCGAGGCGGAGGGCCTGGCCATCCGGCAGCTCCCGGCCAGGACCCTGTACGGCCGCATGATGCGCACGCTCGCCCAGACCGGCAACGGCTGGATGACCTTCAAGGACGCCGCCAACCGGGCCTCCAACCAGACCGCCCGGCCGGAGAACGTCATCCACCTGTCCAACCTGTGCACCGAGATCCTCGAGGTGACCAGCGACGGGGAGACGGCGGTCTGCAACCTCGGCTCGATCAACCTGGCCGCCCACCTCACCGGGACCGGCATGGACTGGGAGCGGCTGGCCGGGACCGCCCGCACCGCCGTACGCTTCCTCGACCGGACCATCGACCTGGGCTTCTACCCGACGCCCGAGGCCGAGGCGGCCAACAAGCGGTGGCGGCCGATCGGGCTCGGCGTCATGGGGCTGGCCGACGTGTTCTTCGCGCTGCGGCTGCCGTTCGACTCGCCGCAGGCGCTGGCGCTGTCCACCCGGATCGCCGAGGAGATCGCGCTGGCGGCGTACGCGACCTCGGCCGATCTGGCCGTCGAGCGCGGCCGGCACCCGTCCTACGCCGACACCCGCGCCGCCCAGGGCGTGCTCCACCCCGACCACTACGGCGTCGGCGCCACCGAGCGCTGGGACGCGCTCCGCGCGAAGATCGCCGGGACCGGGCTGCGCAACTCCCTCATGATCGCCATCGCGCCCACGGCGACGATCGCCTCGATCGCCGGGTGCTACGAGTGCATCGAGCCGCAGGTGTCCAACGTCTTCAAGCGCGAAACGCTGTCGGGGGAGTTCCTGCAGGTCAACCGGTACCTCGTGCGTGACCTGCAGGAGCGCGGCCTCTGGACGCAGGAGATGCGCGACGCCATCAAGCGCGCCGACGGCTCCGTCCAGGACGTCCCCGGCATCCCCGACGAGCTCAAGGTGCTCTACCGCACCGCCTGGGAACTGCCGCAGAAGGCGCTGATCGACCTGGCCGCGGCCCGCACGCCGTACATCGACCAGTCGCAGTCGCTGAACCTCTTCATGGCCACGCCCACCATCGGCAAGCTCTCCTCGATGTACGCCTATGCCTGGAAGAAGGGCATCAAGACCACCTACTACCTGCGCTCGCGTCCGGCGACCCGGATCGCGCAGACCACCGTTGCCGTCGTCCAGGAAGCGGTCGCCTGCTCCCTGGAGAACCCCGAGTACTGCGAGGCGTGCCAGTAATGCTTCTTGACCCCGGAATGGACCTGACCCTCCGGCCGATGCGCTACCCCGACTTCTACGAGCGCTACCGGGCGGCCATCCGCAACACGTGGACGGTCGAGGAGGTGGACCTGCACTCCGACCTGGCCGACCTGGGCAAGATGTCGCCCCAGGAGCGCCATCTGATCAACCGCCTGGTCGCCTTCTTCGCCACCGGCGACTCGATCGTCGCCAACAACCTGGTCCTCAACCTGTACCAGCACGTCAACGCCCCCGAGGCGCGCCTCTACCTGTCGAGGCAGCTGTTCGAGGAGGCGGTGCACGTGCAGTTCTACCTGACGCTGCTCGACACCTACCTGCCCGACCCGGACGAGCGGGTCAAGGCGTTCGCTGCCGTGGACAACATCCCGTCCATCCGCGACAAGGCCGAGTTCTGCTTCCGCTGGATCGACTCGCTCTCCGACCTGCAGCGCCTGGAGACGCAGGAGGACCGGCGGACGTTCCTGCTCAACCTCATCTGCTTCGCCGCCTGCATCGAGGGGCTGTTCTTCTACGGCGCCTTCGCCTACGTGTACTGGTTCCGCTCCCGCGGCCTGCTCGGCGGCCTGGCCACCGGGACGAACTGGGTCTTCCGCGACGAGTCCATGCACATGGAGTTCGCCTTCAGCGTCGTGGACACCGTACGGGCCGAGGAGCCCGAGCTGTTCGACGACAAGCTGGGCGAGCAGGTCACCCGGATGATCGAGGAGGCGGTCGCCGCCGAGCTGGCCTTCGCCCGCGACCTGTGCGGCGACGGCATCGGCGGCATGAACGTCGAGCACATGCGCGAATACCTCGAGTACGTCGCCGACCAGCGCCTGACCCGCCTCGGGCTCAAGAAGCGGTACGGCACCGCCAATCCGTTCGCCTTCATGGAGTTGCAGGACGTCCAGGAACTGGCCAACTTCTTCGAGCGCCGGGTCTCCGCCTACCAGGTGGCGGTCGAGGGCAACGTGTCCTTTGACGAGTCGTTCTGAGATGTCCGGCACCATAGAGAGGAGAGTGATTTTTCCCGACTCGTGAGGAGTGACCCGTGTCGATGTGGGCGATCCTTGCCCTCTCGCTGGCCGGCGCGATTCTTCTGGTGGAGGTGGCCCGGCGGATGCTGGCCAGGGCCGGGAACAAATGGAGCCTGCCCCGGCACCTCGTCGAGCACTGCACGTGGGCGGGCTTCGCCACCGCGGTGGTCATCGTGGTGAACCTGGTCTTCAACCCCGGCCAGTTCGGCACCACCCCGCGCGACCTCTCCCGCGACGCCGCGATCGACCACGGGCTGGGCCTGGTCACCATCGCCTGCGTCACCTGGCTGATCGTCGGGGCCGCCTACGCCGTCACGGACGTCATCCTCGACCACCTCGTGCTCGTCGAGGGCGAGCAGAACCGCCGCGCCCGGCGCATCATGACGCAGATCGCGCTGGTCCGCCGGGTCGCCACCGCGGTCATCGTGGTGGTGGCCCTGGGCGCGATGCTCTTCTCGTTCCCGCAGGTCCGGGCGCTCGGCGCCGGTCTGCTCGCCTCGGCGGGCATCGCCGGCGCCATCGTCGGCATCGCCGCCCAGTCCACCATCGGCAACATGCTGGCCGGGCTCCAGCTCGCCTTCAGCGACGCGCTGCGCCTGGACGACGTGGTCGTGGTCAACAACGAGTGGGGCCGCATCGAGGAGCTCACGCTCACCTACGTGGTCCTGCGCCTGTGGGACGAACGGCGGCTGGTGCTGCCGGTGTCCTACTTCACCCAGAACCCCTTCGAGAACTGGACCCGGCACGGCAGCCGCGTCCTGGCCGTGGTCTACCTGCGGATGGACTGGTCCGTCCCGGTGGACGCGCTGCGCGAGGAACTGCACCGCTACATCCAGGAGAATCCCCTGTGGGACCAGAAGGACTGGACCATGCAGGTGACCGACGTGCTGCCGAACGGCCTGGTCGAAGTACGCGCCCTGATGAGCGCCGCCGACTCGGCCTCCGCGTGGGACCTCAAATGCGACGTGCGCGAGCACCTGGTGGGTTACGTCCGGAAGAACCACCCCGATGCGCTGCCCCGCTTCCGCGTGGACCTGCCGACCGGCCCGGTCACGGATACGGCAGCGTGGGCAGGGGATTCTCCGGCCCCGCGGCCCGAAGCCTGACCCCGCCGGCCAGACGATCGTCATTCCGGCGGCCCACTAGCGGATGAGCGTCCGTCCCGGATGCCTCATCCACCCGCTCCGGCATTAATGAGTGGAGACCGGATGTGCCCTGGGGCTACAAATGGTGATCGAGGGCCTTCGGTCTGACCGGCGGGAATGGCGCCCCCCGGTTGGACATGGCCCCCGGGCGGGCCTACGCCAGCTCACCCCGGGGGCCCGAATCACCATGACGCGACATATCTTGACCGGGTCTTAAGTCGCGATATATCGTCTCTCGTGACGGCCCCACGATCGAGGTGATCGCGCTATGGCACAACTGGCTTCAGCGGATGGCACGCAGATCGGTTTCGAGAGCATCGGCACGGTTCCCGGCCTCGTCGTGCTCGGCGGGGGCCGGGTGACCGGGCGGGTCTACCGGGACCTGGCCTGGCACCTGGCCGACGCCTTCACCGTCCACCTCGTGGACCGCGACCTCCGCCTCGACGACTACACCCTCGACCTGGTCTGCGACGACGTGATCGCGATCATGGCCGAGACCGGCGCCACGCGGCTGTTCGGTCACAGTTCGGGCGGGCTGGTGGCGCTGGAGACCGCGTTACGGCATCCGGTGGCGAAGGTGGCGGTCTTCGAACCGGCCGTCTCCATCGACGGCGGCCTGCCCTCCGGCTGGCTGCCCGCCTTCGAACGGGCCGTGGCGGCCGGCCGTACCCTGGACGCGCTCGCGATCCAGGCCGGGGGACTGCAGGTGGCGGGGCCGGGCACGATGCCGCTGTGGCTGCTCAAGGCCCTGATCCGGCTCACGCTGACCGGGGAGCGGCGGCGGGAGTTCGTCGAGGTGCTCCCGCGGGTGGCCGGGGAGATGCGTGAGGTGCTGCGGCTCGACTCCTCGGGCGCGCGCTACGGGGGCGTGCACGCCGAGACCCTGCTGCTGACCGGCGAGCGAGGACCCGGATACCTGCGGGAAGTCGCCGCCGCCCTGCACGCGGTCATCCCGGGCGCCCGCCTCGTGGACCTGCCGAAGCTGGGGCACGACGCGCCGCGCGGGCGCGGAGCGGCGCAGGTCGCCCATGCGATGCGGGACTTCCTGCGGGACTAGCCGGCAACGGGGGTTGCCGGTTCCGGGATAATGGGACGGTGGACGACGTCATCGCCCAAGTAGGCCCCCGGCTCAAGCGGCTGCGCACCGATCGCGGGGTCACGCTGGCCGCGCTGGCCGAGGCCACGGGCATCTCCAAGAGCACCCTGTCCCGCCTGGAGTCCGGGCAGCGGCGGCCCAGCCTGGAGCTGCTGCTGCCGATCGCGCAGGCCCATCAGGTCCCGCTGGACGAGCTGGTCGGCGCGCCCGAGGTGGGCGATCCCCGGGTCCGGGTGGTCGCCCGCAACGTCAACGGGCGCACGGTTCTCCCGCTGACCCGCCAGCCCGGCGGCCTTCAGGCGTACAAGATGGTGATCCCGGCCGACCAGTGCGAGCCGGAGCCGCGCACCCACGAGGGCTACGAATGGATGTACGTGCTCTCCGGCCGCCTGCGTCTGGTGCTGGCCGACCACGACCTCGTGCTGGGCGCGGGGGAGGCGGCCGAGTTCGACACCCGGCTGCCGCACTGGTTCGGCAGCGCGGGCGACGGGCCGGTTGAGATCCTCAGCCTGTTCGGCCGCCAGGGCGAGCGCATGCACGTGCGGGCCAAGCCGAAGAAGTAACCGGCTCACACCTGGACGATCCGCACCCCCGACTCGGTGAAGCGGGCGGCCAGCTCGGCGGGGGCCGTGGAGTCGGTGACCAGGACGTCGATCTGCGCCAGCGGGCAGATCCGGGCGAAGGCCCGCCTGCCCAGCTTGGAGCCGTCCGCGACGATGATCACCTGGCGGGCCTTGGCGGCCATGAGCTGGTTGATCGCGGCCTCGCCCTCGTTGTGGGCGCTGGCGCCGTGGTCGGCGTCGATGGCGTCCACGCCGAGCACGGCCACGTCCAGCGCGATGCGCTCCAGCATGCCGGTGGCGACCGGGCCGACCAGCTCGTAGGACTGGGCGCGGGCCGAGCCGCCGGTCGTGACCACGTGCAGGTGGGGGCGGACGACCAGTTCGTGGGCGATGTTCAGGGCGTTGGTGACCACGGTGAGCGCGGGGCCGCGCCGGTCGCCGCCCAGGTCGCGCACGGCCAGGGCGCGGGCCACCTCCGTGGTGGTGGTGCCGCCGTTGAGCCCGACGGTGGAGCCCTCCGGCACCAGCGCGGCGGCGGCGGCGCCGATGCGCTGCTTCTCCGGCGCGTGCTGGGCGACCTTGTAGCGCAGCGGCAGGTCGTAGGAGACGCTGTGCGCGATGGCGCCGCCGCGGGTCCTGGTCAGCAGCTGCTGCGCGGCCAGCTCGTCGAGATCCCTCCTGATCGTCGCGGTGGACACGTCGAGCCTTCCGGCGGTCTCGACAACGTCGAGCTGCCCGGTCTCGGCGACCATCTCGAGCAGCACGTTCCAGCGTTCGTACCGGTTCACCTGCCCAATCATGCAGTTCTTGCGTGATATGTGCAAAGATGTGCCGCAAATGCTGAGCATCTCCTCTGTCCGCCTCCCGGTCTCGCCGCTCGGACCGGAGAACCCGCTGCCGCCGCTGCACACGCTGCCCGACCCGCGAGGCGGCCTCGAGACGACCGCGGCCGACGCCGAGATGGCCGCCCAGCTGGCCTACGGCCACGCCGGGTCGCTGCTGCCGTACACCTTCCAGGACGGATACGGCCGCGAGCGGACCGAGCGCGAGCTCAAGACCGCGGTGCTCGACAACGGCGTGCTGCGCGCGGAGTTCCTGCTGGAGTACGGCGGGCGGCTGCGCTCGCTCGTGCACCAGCCGACCGGACGGGAGCTGCTGCACCGGCCGCCGCACCTGCAACTGGCCAACCTGGGCCTGCGCAACGCGTGGTTCGCCGGGGGCGTGGAGTGGAACCTCGGCACGTTCGGCCACACCGCGCTGGCCTGCGCGCCCCTGCACGCGGCCCGGGTGACCAGGCCCGACGGGGTGCCGGTGCTGCGCATGTACGAGTGGGAGCGGATGCGGCGCCTGGTCTACCAGATCGACGCCTGGCTGCCGCCCGGCTCGCCGGTGCTGCTCGTGCACGTGCGCGTGCACAACCCGTTCACGCAGGACGCGGCGGTCTATTGGTGGTCGAACGCGGCGGTGCCGCAGACGCCGGGCACCCGCGTGCTCGCCCCGGCCGAGCGTGCCTACCACTTCTCCTACGACGGCCGGCTGCGCCGCGTGCCGGTGCCGCACTGGCAGGACGCCGACCAGTCCTACCCGGGGCGGAACGAGCAGGCGGCCGACTTCTTCTACGAGATCCCGGACGGCGAGCGCCGCTGGGTGGCGGCGATCGACGAGTCGGGCGCCGGGCTGGCGCAGGTCTCCACCGACCTTCTGCGCGGCCGCAAGCACTTCCGCTGGGGCACCAGCCCGGCCGGGCGCAACTGGCAGGACTGGCTGTCCGGCCCCGACCGCCCCTATCTGGAGATCCAGGCGGGCCTGGCCCGCACCCAGCTCGAACACGTCCGCCTGGCCGCCCGCTCGGCCTTCTCCTGGACCGAGGCGTACGGCCTGGCCGAGGCGGCCGGCGGGCACGAGGGGTGGGCCGAGGCCGTCTCCCGCGCCGGGGAGGCGGTCGAACGGCTGATCCCGCGCGACCGCCTGGCCGCCGAGCACGAGCAGGCGGTACGGCTGGCGGCAGCCGTACCGGAGGAGACGCTGCACGTGGGCAGCGGCTGGGGCGCGCTGGAACGGCGGGCCCTGGCCAAGCGGCGCAGCAGGGCGCTGAACCTGCCGGCCACGCCGTTCGCCGACGCCACGATCGGGCGTGACCAGCAGTCCTGGCTCTCGCTGGTGCGCAAGGGCACGATCCCCGCGCCCGCGCCGGCGCTGCCGCCGTCCTCCTACACGGTCGGGCCGGAGTGGCGGGCGCTTCTGGAGGCGGCTGAGCCGACCTGGTTCACGCTGTTCCACCTGGGCGTCAACCTCTACCACGACGGCGACCGCGAGGGCGCGCGCGAGGCGTGGCGGCGATCCCTGGAGTGCGCGCCCAACGCCTGGGCGCTGCGCAACCTCGCCGTGCTGGAGGCCGACCCCGGCGTGGCGGCGGAGCTGTACCTGCGGGCGCACGCGCTCTCGCCGCGGCTGCGGCCCCTGACCATCGAGACCGTCTCGGCGCTGCTGGCCGCGGCCCGGTACGGCGACGCCCTCGCCCTGATCGACAAACTGGGCCCGGCCGACCGCTGGCACGGGCGCGTCCGGCTGCTGGAGTGCCGGGCCGCGCTGGACGGCGGAGACCGGGCGCGGGCCCGCCGGATCCTCGACACCGGGCTGGTCGTCGACGACCTGCGCGAGGGGGAGGACTCTCTCGACGCGCTGTGGTGGGACTACCACGGGCAGCCGCACACGCACGCCTCGCGCCTGCCGTGCCGCTACGACTACAGCGTCAAGCAGTACTAGCACCCGCGCGTTCCCTCTTCCGACACCCCCAGTGCATCTTTTCTCGCACTCCTTGCAGGAGTGTGCAGATTTATGCGCAAAAATCGTCGCTTAGTGCATGATGTGATCAAAGCGTTGCATGGACTGCCTTGTTTGCGGCTTTGGCGCGGTTCTAGGGTGCGGCCACAGGTAATTGCGAAAGGTGAACTGATATGCGCGCACCCAAAGTCCTGGCGGCCGGTGTCGTGGCCGGTCTCGCCCTGACCGCCTGCGGCGGCGGCACGGGCTCCAAGGAGGAGGCGAAGGGCGGCCAGTTCACCTACTGGTCGATGTGGAAGGAGAACGAGCCGCAGGCCAAGGTCATCAAGGCCGCGATCGACAAGTTCCAGAAGGAGACCGGCACCAAGGTCACCGTCGAGTGGCAGGGCCGCGACATCCGCACCAAGATCGGCCCGGCCATCGCCGCCAACAAGGCGCCCGACCTGGTCGAGAACGGCTTCGACGTGATCAGCTCGCTGCTCGCCGCGACCGGCCAGGCCAGGGACCTCACCCCGGTCTACGACAGCGAGGTGCCCGGCGAGGGCAAGAAGGTCGCCGACGTCATCCCGGCCAAGTACCTCGACGCGATGCCGAAGGACCCCGAGGGCGTCACCCGCTGGATCGTCCCCTACGTCCTGAACTCGGCCACGTACTTCTACAACAAGGCCGACGCCGACCTGGCCACGACCCCCGCCACCTGGGACGAGTTCGTCAAGCTCTGCCAGACGCTCAAGGCCAAGGACAAGGCGTGCGTGGCCTCCGACGGCGACAACACCTGGACCAACTTCCTGCTCATGGACTACCTGCTCGTGCGCGACAACGGCGCCGGGACCATGGGCAAGATCTTCAACGACAAGACCGGCGCCGCCTGGGGCCAGCCGGGAGTGCTGGAGACGGCCAAGCGGATCGAGGCGTTCGTCAAGGCCGGCTACATACTCAAGGGCTACGACGCCAGCAAGTACCCAGCCCAGCAGACCAACTGGGCCACCGGCAAGGCCGCCTTCCACCTCGACGGCACCTGGGTGCCCAGCGAAGCGCAGAAGAACCTGGCCAGTGGCTTCAAGATGGGCGAATTCGCCGTACCGGCCACCAAGGGCGGCAACACCGAGGTCAACACCATCCCTCTCGGCTTCGCCATCCCGAAGCGCGCCAAGAACCCCGAGCCGGCCCAGAAGTTCATCGCCTACTTCCTGAAGAAGGACAACATCTCCGGCATCTCGACGGAGGCGAAGAACATCACCCCGCGCGCCGACGTGCCCGCCCCCGACGAACTGCTCGACGCGCAGAAGCTGCTCAACGACAACCCCAGCCGCCTGCCCATCGACGGCGTCTCCGGCGACTACCTCGACAAGGCGCTCTTCCCCGCCTTCAGCGAGTTGTGGCTGGGCAAGGCCACGGCCGAGCAGTTCATCGCCAAGGCCAAGGAAGGCCACCTCGCCTACTGGAAGGCCAACGGGTAGTGGCCGTCACCACCCTCGCCGCGCCCCGGCGGGCCCGCGCGGCCCGCGGGGGCCCGTTGGAACGGCAGGCCACCCGGCTGTTCTGGCCGTTCGTCGGCCCGGCGCTGGCCTTCTACGGCCTGCTGTTCCTGGCGCCGATCGCCTACGCCGCCTGGACCAGCCTGTACAAGTGGGACGGCATGGGCGCCATGCAGTGGCGTGGCCTGGACAATTACCGCTTCCTCCTGGACGACGGAGCCTTCCACTACGCCATCGGCAACACGCTGAAGATCCTCGTCCTGGGCGGCGTCGCCACCTTCGCGATCAGCTTCCTGCTCACGCTGGCGCTGCGCGAGATGGCCGGCAAGATGTTCGCCCGGTCGGTGCTGTTCTTCCCCTGCCTGGTCAACGCGCTGGTCTTCGGCATCGCGGCCGGGTTCCTGTTCGGGCCGAACGGGCCGGTCAACAAGGTGCTCAACCTGCTGGGCGTGGACGCGGTGCCCAAGTGGCTGTCGATCGACAACCTGCCCGCGATGATCATCGCGACCATCGTGTGGACCGCGACCGGTTACTACACCACGATCATCATGGCCGCCGTGGACCAGATCCCCACCTACCTCTACGAGGCGGCCGAGTTGGAGGGCGCCACCGCCTGGCAGCGTTTCCGGCACATCACGCTGCCGCTGTCGTGGGAGGTGGTCAGCGTGTGCGCGGTGCTCTGGACGGTCAGCTCGGTGAAGGTCTTCGAGATCGTGCTGCTGTTCGGCGGCGGTGCCACGGTCAGCAGCGCGCCCATCCAGACCTGGACCACCGCCATGTACGTCTACTACTCCGCCTTCCCGCAGAGCTCGGTGCCGAAGCTGGGCCTGGCCGCCGCGGCGGCGATCGTCAGCCTGGTCATGGTCGGCCTGCTCGTGGTGATCCTGCGCCGGCTCATGCGCAGGGAGCGGGTGATGATGTGAAGCGCGCTCGGCTTTTCCGGGTGGGCCACGGCATCGTGTGGCTCCTGGTCGCGGCCGACTTGGCGCTGCTGGCCTGGATCTTCGTCACCTCGCTGCGCGACACCCAGTCGATCTTCAGCGAGCCCTTCGGCCTGCCGGTCCCGCCCCAGGGCGGCAACTGGGCCAAGGCGTGGGCCGAGGGCGGCTTCGGCACCGCCGCGCTCAACAGCGTCATGGTCGCCGCGCTCTCCTCGCTCGTCGCGGTCGCCCTGGCCGCGCCCGCCGCCTATGCGCTCGCGCGCCGCCGTACCCGCACCTCGAACGCGCTGACCATGACCTTCGCCCTCGGCCTCGGCGTGCCCGGGCAGGTGCTGCTGGTGCCGCTGTTCGTCGGGCTGGCCGCGGTCGAGCTGACCGACAGCTTCATCGGCCTGACCGTCGTCTACATCGGGCTGGCCATGCCGTTCACCGTCTACCTGCTGACCGGCTTCTTCGCGGGGATCCCCGTGGTGCTGGAGGAGGCGGCGGCCATCGACGGCGCCTCCGGGCTGCGGGCGTTCGTGCGGGTGGTGCTGCCGGTCGCGCGGGGCGGGCTGATCACCGCGTTCCTGCTGCAGTTCATCGGCGCCTGGAACGAGACGTTGTTCGCGATCGCGCTCATGACCAGCGACGAGAAGATCACGCTGCCGGTGGCGCTGGTCAACTTCGTCGGGCTCCAGCAGTACGCCGGACGGGACTGGGGAACCATGTTCGCCGGCATCTGCATCATCCTCGCCCCCATGGTCGCGCTCTTCTCGTGGCTGGGCACGCGGATCATCCAGGGGATGACCGTTGGCATCGGGAAATAAAGGAAATAGAGGGAAATTTCGTATGAAAGCTGTGCTTGCCGGGTTTGTCGTCACAGGGCTTACCCTGACCGCCACCCCCGCCCTGGCGGGCAGCGCCCGGGCCGTCCACGTCGACTGCCAGTCGGCCAAGACGCCCAAGGGCACCGTGGGCCACCCCCTCACCTCCCTGGACCAGGTCAACAACCTCACCCTGCGCCCGGGCACCCGGGTGCTGTTCAAACGCGGCACCACCTGCGCCGGCACCCTCGCGCCGAAGGGCTCCGGCGCGCCGGGCCGCCCCATCGTCATCGACGCCTACGGCCGCGGCGCCAAGCCCCGCATCCAGGGCGGCGGCGCCGAGGACGCGATCAAGCTGCACAACCAGCAGTACTGGGAGATCGCCGGCCTCGACGTGGCCAACACCGGCGCCGCCGCCGGCAAGCGCCGCGGCGTCCGGGTCAGCGCCCGCGACGCCGGCACGCTGCGCCACATCGTCCTGCGCGACCTCGACGTGCACGACGTCAACGGCGACGACACCAAGGACGAGTACGGCTCGGCCGGCATCACCATGTGGGTCGAGGGCAACACCGTGCCCACCCTCTTCGACGACGTCCGCATCACCGGCAACACGGTGACCGGCGTGGACCGCTCCGGCATCTTCCTCTTCTCCACCTGGAACACCTCCGGCTGGGGCAAGGAGCCGGGCAACCGCCACATCCCGTGGACCGGGGTGAAGGTCAGCGGCAACACCGTCACCGACGTCGGCGGCGACGGCATCGTCCTCGGCAGCGTCACCGGCGCGCTGGCCGAGAACAACCGCGTCCACGGCTTCCAGCGCCGCTCCAAGGGCTACAGCGCGGGCCTGTGGACGCACAACTCCGACAACGTCGTCATCCAGTTCAACGAGGTCAGCGGCGGCGAGACCACGCGCGACGGCATGAGCTTCGACGTGGACGAGAACGGCTTCGGCACCGTCTTCCAGTACAACTACAGCCACGACAACCAGGGCGGCTTCCTGCTGCTCTGCAACGCCGCCGGCAAGATCAAGGACGCCGTCGTCCGCTACAACCTCAGCGTGAACGACCACTTCCGCGGCGTCGAGAACTGCAGCGGCGGCGTAGAAAGCGCCGCCATCTACAACAACACGTTCGTCATCGGCGACGGCGTCACCCAGACCGTCGTCAACGAGAACAACGCCAACCGCCGCAACGTCCTGTTCGCCAACAACGTCGTCTCGGTCACGGGCACCGGCAGGGCCTCCTTCAACCTCCGCTCCGGCGGCTACACCCTGGAGAACAACCTCCTGAACGGCCTCGCCGTACCCGCGGGGGCGACCGGCACCGTCACCGGCGACCCGCTCCTGAGCGCGGACGGCAAGCTGCAGCCCGGTTCTCCCGCGCTGCAGAAGGGCAGGACGATCGAGAACAACGGCGGCCGCGACTACTTCGGCAACCCCGTCACGTGCACGCCCGACCTCGGCATGCACCAGCTGACCCCCTGCAACTGACGATCGAGCACCTCGGGGACCACCACATGACCAGCACCCTGCGCCGCGCCACCCTGCGCCTGCCCGCCGCCGCCCCGCCCGCGGCCGGTCCGCTGCCGATCCTGCACGGCACCGGCGTCCGCCCCGGCATCAGCGGCGCGGACGCGGAGATGACCGCGCAGATCGGGTACGGCCAGCCGCACGCGCTCCTGCCCTACACCCCGCAGGACGGCTACACGCGCTCGCGCCGCGAACGCGAGCTGCCGGTGGTGGTCCTCGAGAACTCCCAGCTCCGAGCCACCTTCCTGCCGGGGTACGGCGGGCGGCTGTGGTCCCTGGAACACCTGCCGACCGGCCGGGAGCTGCTGCACCGCAACCCGATCCTGCAACCGGCCAACCTGGCGCTGCGCGACGCCTGGCTGGCCGGCGGCGTCGAGTGGAACCTCGGCGCCACCGGCCACTGGCCCCTGACCTGCTCCCCGCTGCACGCCGTCGCCCTCACCCGGCCGGACGGTACGTCGGTGCTGCGGATGTACGAGTTCGAGCGCATGCGGCGGCTGGTGGTGCGGCTCGACGCCTGGCTGCCACCGGACTCGCCCGTCCTGCTGGTGAAGATCACCCTGCACAACCCGTCCCCGGCCGAGACGCCGGTGTACTGGTGGTCCAACATCGCCGTCCCCGAGGGCCCCGGGATCCGCGTGGTGGCACCCGCCGCGCAGGCCCACCACTTCGACTACACCGCCGAGCTGCGGGTCGTCGACTTCCCGGTGCTCGACGGCCGCGACCGCAGCTACACCGAGGGGGTGCCGCGCGCGGCCGACTACTTCTTCGAGATCCCGGCGGGCGAACGCCGCTGGATCACCGCCCTGGACGCCGAGGGCCGCGGCCTCGTCCAGACCTCCACGGACCTGCTGCGCGGCCGCAAACTCTTCCACTGGGGCACCGGCCCGGGCGGCCGCCGCTGGCAGGAATGGCTCAGCGGCCCCGGCTCCCGCTACCTGGAGATCCAGGCGGGCCTGGCCCGCACCCAGCTGGAGCACCTCCCGATGCCCGCACACGCGACCTGGTCGTGGGCCGAGGCGTACGGCCTCCTGGAAGCCGACCCCGGCCGGGTGCACGGCACCTGGACCGAGGCCCGGGCGGCGGCGGCCGAGGCACTGGACCGGCTGGTCCCGCGCGCCGCCCTGGACGCGGCGCTGAACGAGGACCTTTCCGGCGAGGTGGAGAGGCTGGCCCACGGCTCCGGCTGGGCCGCGCTGGAGGCCGCCGCCGGACAACTGCCCGAGCCGGACGGCCTGCCGTACGGGGAGATCGGCGACGAGCAGGCCCCCTGGGCGGAGCTGCTGGCCACGGGAAGGCTCCCGCTCTGCGACCCGCCCGCCGCCCCGGTGACCGGCCCGAAATGGCGGGCCCTGCTGGAGGACCATCCGCCGGACTGGCACGCCCGCTACCACCTCGGCCTGGTCCGGTACGCGGACGGCGACCTCGACGGAGCCCGCGCGGCCTGGCAGGAGTCCCTGGCGCACGAACGCACCCCCTGGACGCTGCGCTGCCTGGCCGAATCCCGCCGCCTGGAAACGGGCACGGCCCCCGGCGAGGTGGCCGGCCTGCTGTCCGAAGCCCACGCCCTGGCCCCGCACGTGCCCGAGCTCACGGTGGAGACCCTGCGCGCCCTCCTGGCCGCGGCCCGCCCGGAGGCGGCCCTCACGATCATCGACACTCTCCCCGCCGACCAGCGCACCCGAGGCCGCATCCAGCTCATCGAGACCCAGGCCGCCCTGGACGCCGGCGACCTGGAGCGCGCCGGCGGCCTCCTCACCAGCGGCATCGAGGTGGACAATCTTCGCGAAGGTGAGATATCCCTAGACGCCGTCTGGTTCACCTACCACGAGCGCCGCCTGGCCGGACCCGATCCGGTCACCCCGGACCTGGCCGAACGGGCCCGCCGGGAGAACCCGCTGCCCAGCCGCTACGACTTCAGGATGCAGGTGTCCGATTGAGATGGGGTATCGCCGCCACCGGCGGAATCGCGCAGACCGTCGGCAGGGTGATCGCCGGCGAGCCGGGGATGCGGGTGTCCGCGGTGGCGTCGCGGTCCAAGGAACGCGCGGCCGTCCTGGGCCGGGAGCTGGGGGCTGAGCTGGCCTTCGGGTCCTACGCCGAGTTGTGCGCCGCCGACGAGGTGGACGCCGTCTTCGTGGCCACGCCGCATGCCCAGCACCTGGAGGTCGCCGAGGCGGCGATCGCCTGCGGCAAGGCGGTGCTGTGCGAGAAACCGCTCACCGGCCGGCTGGACGAGGCGGAGCGCATGGTCGCGCTGGCCCGCGAGGCCGGGGTTTTTCTCATGGAAGCGATGTGGATGCGGTTCAATCCGCTCATTCAGCGGGTCGCCCGGGACGAGCGCTTCGGTGAGATTCTGGGGGTGCGGGCGGAGTTCGGGTTCCATCAGCCCTACGATCCGGCCCACCGGCTCTGGGATCCGGCCTTGGGCGGCGGGGCGCTGCTCGACCTGGGTGTGTATCCGTTCGCGCTGGCCCAGTTGCTGCTCGGGACGCCGCTGGACATGCACGTGACCGGGTCGCTCGGGCCGTCGGGCGTCGATGCCGAGGCGAGCGTGCTGCTGGCCTATCCGGGTGACGCGCGGGCCACGCTGGAGACCTCGCTGCTCAAGCCGCTCTCCAACACCGCCACCGTGATCGGTTCCGGCATGACCGCCGAGATCGACGCCTCGTTCTGGGCGCCGCGCCGCATCGTGCTGACCAGGCCGGGCGCCGAGCCGGAGGAACTGCTCCTGGAACCGGGCGAGGACGGCTACCGCGGCGAGGTCCGCGAAGTCGCCAGGGCGGTCGCCGAAGGCCGCACCGAGAGCACGATCATGCCGCTGGACGAGAGCCTCGCGGTCATGCGCCAGCTGGAGGAGGCCCGGCGCCGTCTCGGAGCACGATGATCTTCTCGGCCGCCCGCCGCAACCTCGGCAGGAAGGCCCGTACCTCCTGCGCCCGCGCCTCCAGCGAGCCGATCCGCAGGTCGGCCAGCAGTTCGTGGAAGGCGGGCGTGTCGGTGCCGAGGACGAGCAGGCTGCGCACGTGGGTGGCGGTGATCCAGAACATCGCCTCCCGGTGCAGCCCGCGCTCGATGAGCTCACGGCAGCCGTCCACCGCGATGTGCCGGGCCTGCGGGGAGATGTCTGAAGCGAAGGGGTACGGCGCGCCGTCCACACCGGCCGCCGCGTCGAAGGCCCGGGTCATGGCGGCCAGATGCCGCTCGACCCGCCCCGGGCCCAGCCGCTCGCTGCCCAGCAGCTCCAGCAGCGCCTCGTACAGCCTGGCCCGGCCGTACGGCATGAGCAGCCGCCGCACCTCCGGGTAGCGCAGCCGCACGGTCGGGTTGCGCAACCCGGCGGTGAGCAGCACGTGCGTGGTGACGCCCGTCGCGAACAACCACCGCAACACCGCCATCGGGTACGGCTCGGCCGCCGCGGCCCCCGCCAGCCCCTTGAGGATGCGTGACTCGGCGTGCTCGCACCGCCTGCGCACCCAGTCCGGAGCCGCCCAGGCGGGCCCCACCTCGGACTGGAGCTCCCGCAGCCGCCCGGTGGGGTCGGCCAGCACGTTGTCGCGGCGGAAGGCGCCGGCCAGGTGATAGTGGCCGAGGATCGCCGCGGCCGACGGGATCTCGTCCCAGGTGAGGTAGGTGGCCTCCAGCAGGACCCCTTCGTACGGGAACTTGCCGAGTTTGGGGTGTTGCTCCCCGGCGACGAGGAAGACGTCCACGTCCGAGGACTCGGGCAGGTCGTCGCCGTCGTCGAGCCAGGTCACCGACCCGGTGAGGAACGCGCCGTCACAGGCGACCCCCGCCACCCAGCGCGCCGCCGCCTCGCGCGCCTCTTTCACCTTCACGTATGTGTCCTTACATCCCGGGACCGGGCACTCTACCGATTCGGCGGTAAAACAGGGAGGGTTTCGGACGCCTTTTCAACTTCATGCAAAAGGGCCGGTGCGGCACACCGGCCCCGCGCGGGGAAGGTCAGCCCCTCTTGGCGATCGACTCCTCGAACTCCTTGCGGATCTTGTCGCCGCCGCCGCTCTTGAACTCCTCCACCACCGACTTGAACTCGGTCAGGGACCGGCGGCCGGTGACCGCGTCGTCGACGAACTCGTAGACCTTCGAGGTGAGCGACTGGCCCTTGTCGATGTTGGTCTCCGAGTAGTGGCCGAGGATCGGGCTCGGCTGGGAGATCTCCAGGAGCTGCTGCTGGGCGGTGTGGATGGCCTTGGTGGTCTCGTCCATGCCCGGGTAGAACAGGAACTCCGGCGACTGGTTGATGAACTTCAGCTGGTTGGTGAAGGCCAGCTGCGTCTCGCCCTCCTTGGTCTTGACGGGGGCGTCCTTCTCCATCGTGTGCTGCGCGCCGGCCACGCCGTAGTTGAGGAAGAACCACTCCTCGCTGCCGAACGGCGCGGCCAGATAGTCCAGCACCTTGAGCAGCATCTTGGTCTTCTTCTCGTCGTTCTTGTTGCTGATGCCGGTGAACCCGACCGAGCCCCTGGCCAGGTTGTGCACGCCCTTGCCGCCGTCGTGGCCGAAGGGGATGAGCGTGGTCAGCTCCCAGGCGCTGCCGTACCCCGGCTGGTTGGGGACGCCGACCCAGCCCGCGCCCGACAGGACCTGCGCGGCGACGGTGCCCTGGGCGACCTTCGAGGCGATGTCGGTGATCTTCGGGTCGGGATAGAAGACGCCGGCCTTGAATGCCTTGATCCCCATTTCGAGGGCCGAGACGTACTCCAGGGTCTCGAACATGTGGACGAGCTTGCCGCCCTCCAGCCGCCACACGTTGGCGCCGCGGAAGATCTGGTTGAACTGGGCGACGGCGTTGATGTAGGCGGGCTCCAGCGCCCAGCGGCCGGCCTTGGCGTCGGTGAGCTGCTTGAACTTCTCGATCAGCTCGTCGGGGGACTTGGCGGAGAAGCCGTCGACGGAGTCCCAGGACTTCTTGTTGCCCACGTAGGTCTGGCCGAAGAAGCTGTAGGGCACCGGGACGCCCCAGATCCGGCCGTTCATCACCGCGGCCTGCCAGGTCATCTCCTGGAAGTTGGCCAGGTTCGGGTATTCCTTGACCGCGTCGCCCGAGAGGTACGGGGTCAGGTCGACGAACTTGGCCTCGGCCAGGTCGGCGACCTTGGTGATGCCCTGGTTCGGCGCGACCCACATCAGGTCCTTGAGGTCGCCGCCGGCCACGGTCGTGTTGAACTTCGTCGGGTAACCGTCGTCGTTGCCGGTGTCGAGCTGGAAGGTGACGCCGAGGCGCTTGTTGACCTCCTGCCAGAAGGCGTTGGCGTCCATCTGGGGCACGATCGGGCCGTCGTAGTAGGTCAGGCCGGTGATCGTGGAGCCGTCGCCGGGGACCGCCTTGACCGTCTTGACGGGGCTGGCCGGGAACTTGAAGTAGCCCGGGTCCAGGCCCTGCGCGTTTCCGGGCAGGTCGGGGGTGGGGCCGGCGAAGGGCACGTAGGTCGGCATCTTCAGCGGGCCGCCCGCGGCCCCGGCCTTGGAGCCCGCAGTGCCGCCGCCCGAGGAGGAGCAGCCGGTGACCACGGCGGCCGCGGTCAGTCCGGCCAGGCCCAGGAAGGAACGCCGGTTCAGGTTCATGGTGCAGGCTCCTTTTAGCCCTTGATGGCGCCCGTGAGGACACCCTTGACGAAGTACTTCTGGAGGAAGGGGTAGACGCACACGATGGGGGCCACGGCGCAGACCAGGACCGCCATCTTGATCGCCTGACCCGGAGGCAGGTGGGCGATGCCGAGGTCGCCGGCGTTCATCTCGCCGGCCTCGATGATGTAAGAGCGCAGGACCATCTGGAGCGGGTACTTGTCAGGTTGGACGTAGATCATCGCGTTGAAGAAGGCGTTCCAATAACTGACGGCGTAGAACAGGCCGACGACCGCCAGCACCGCCTTGGACAGCGGGAGGATCACCTTGCGCAGGATCGTCATGTCGCCGGCGCCGTCCATGCGGGCGGCGTCCAGCAGTTCGTTCGGCACGTTCATGAAGAACTGCCGCACGACGATCACGTTGAAGGCGTTGAGCAGCACCGGCAGAACCAGCGCCGCGTAGGTGTTGAGCAGGCCGAGTTCCTTGACCAGCAGGAAGCTCGGGATGATTCCGGGCGCGAAGAGGAAGGTGCCCAACATCATGAGCACGATCCACCGGCTGCCGAACGCGCCGGGGCGGCTGGTGCCGTATGCGAGCATGATGGTGGCGATCATGCTGAGCGCGGTGCCGATCACAGTGACGCCGATCGACACGATGGCGGCTTTGGTCACCACGCCGCCCGAAAGCAGGACCTGGTAGGCGTCCAGCGTCGGCTTGTCCGGGATGAGGACCCAGCCGCCGCGCTCGCGCAGTTCGTCGGCCCCGGCCAGGCTGGTGCCGACGGCCAGGACGAACGGATAGAGGACGAGCACGCAGATGATCGCCAGTGCGACGCCTTTGGTGGCGCGGCCGAGGACCGTGGGCTTTTCCATCCACGGCGGCATCGGCGGCAGCGCGAACGGATTCCTCATCGGCTGTAGACCCCTTGCTCTCCGAACTTGTGCGCCAGCTTGTTCGCGGCGATCATCATCGCGGCGGCGACGATGCCCTTCATCAGGCCGGCCGCGGTGCTCATCCCGTACTCACCGTTCATGAGGCCGTTCTGGAACACGTAGGTGTCGATCACCTCAGAGGCGTTGGCACCGACGAATTTTCGTTGCAGCAAGATCTGCTCGAAGCCGACCGAGAGGATGTCGCCCAGGCGCAGGATGAACAGCATGATCAGCACGGGGCGGATGCCGGGCAGTGTGACGTGCCACAACCTGCGCCACCTGCCACCTCCGTCCACGGCCGCCGCCTCGTAGAGGTTCTGGTCTACGGCGACCAGCGCGGCCAGGAACATGATCGTTCCCCAGCCGCAGTCCTTCCAGATGATCTGGCTGGTCATCAGCAGGGAGAAGGTGTCGGGGTTGTTCATGATGCTCAGGACGCCGATGTCGTTCTGGCGCAGGAACATGTTGAGTGAGCCCGCACCGCCGAGCACCTGCTGGAACATCGACACGACGATGACCCACGACATGAAATGCGGCAGGTAGACGACCGTCTGCACCAGGCGCTTGAGGTAGTTGCCCAGCATGCTGTGCAACAGCAGGGCCAGCCCCAGGGGTGCTGGGAAGAACAAGATCAGCTGGAGTGTCGTGATCTCCAGCGTGTTGACCACTGCCTTCCAGAAGGAGTCATCCCCCAGCATCGCCGTGAAGTTCTCGAACCCGACGAACGGGCTCGCGAGGAACCCCTTGAACGTCGAGTAGTCCTGGAAGGCCACGACGTTGCCGAGCAGCGGGATGTAGAAGAACAACACGAACCACAGCGCTCCCGGCAGTGCCAGGAAGAACAGTGTCTTGTCCCTGCGCCAGCGCCCGGCGCGCTTCCCGCTCGCCTCGCCCTCGGTACGGCGTTGCCCCTTCGCGGGGCGCACTGCCGACTCGACCGTCGTCACGTCTCACCTTCGTCCGGATTAATGGGGGATTGATCCGACATCGTGCGAGATGCCAACCATCCTGGTCAATAGTGTTCGCAGTATTTATGAAAGAGACATCTTTAATCATCCGTGTGCACACGTTAGCGTGGCTGCCATGCTGCAACCCCACGAGGCCGTCTCCTCCTGGGCTCCCGAGGAGCTCGGCAACCACCGCGTGATCGTCCAGGTAGAGACGGAAAGCCCGCTGGTGAAGGTGCCCGTGCCCTGGCTCACGCCCCAGCACCACGGAGGAGCCGGCCTCGTGCGCACATCCACGGGCGAGGAGGCCGGCCGCGCGCACGCGGTGCCCGGCGGCTACGCCTTCGCCCCGGTCAAGGGCAGAGGACGCTACGTTCTCTACTACACTCCCTACGAGAACGCGGCGACCCCGCAGTACCCGCAGGACGAGTACCTCCAGCCCGCCGGTGACCTGCCGGAAGGCCCGATGGCCACGTGCGTCGTGGAAGCCTACGAGGCCCGCACCGAGCACGACCGCTACACCGACCTGGAGCGCCCGGCCCCGCCGCAGGAGGGCTTCTTCGCCTTCGGCGAGAGCCGCGAGCACCCCATCCGCATGCGCGCGCTGCCCGCCCGCTGGCTCGAACGCGCCCCCGGCCCGGTGCGCCTGCGCGCCGACCGCGGCGACTACCTCGTCTTCCAGATCGGCGTGTACGGCTCCCGCCCGCTCCGCGACGTCCGCGTGACCTGCGACGCACCGGACTTCACCTGTTTCACCCTCGGCGGTGTGGACTACCTCGGCCGGGCCTTCACCCGCCGCCTGGATGTGGCCGAGCACACAGTGCAAGCGCTCTGGTGCGGAATGCGCATTTCCGAAAGGGAGTTCACTGTCCGGGTGATCACGGAGGGTGAGGGTGAACGCGCGGTCGACTTCGTGGTGGAGCTCACCGATCGGACCTCTGACGATCACACGGATGACGACCCGGCCAAGCTGTCCCGGCTGCGCTGGCTCGACTCACGCCGCTTCGCCGACGACACCGTGGTCCGCCCCTACACCCCGGTCACCGTGGACGGCGACCGGCTCGGCGTGCTCGGCCGTACCGTCACCCTCGGCCACGACGGGCTGCCCGCCAAGCTGACCTCGTACTTCACCCCCGAGGTGACCGCGATCGGGCAGACGCCTGCCGAGGTGCTGTCCGGGCCCGTCTCCTTCGAGGTGCCCGGGCACGACTGGGCGCACGACGGGTGGCGGATCACCGCACACACCGCGGCCGCCGTCACCTGGGTCTCCCGGTGGCGCTCCGGAAAGCTCACGCTCGACCTGGACGGCCGGCTGGAGTTCGACGGCACCCTGGACTACCGGCTGGAACTGTCCGCCGAGGCCGGCGCCGACCTGGACGACACCCGGCTCACCCTGCCGCTGGCGGCGCTGCCGTACCAGATGGGGCTGGGGCGGCCCGGCGGGCGGCGCGCGGACCTCGACTGGCGCTGGGACGTCACCCGCAACCAGGACGCGCTGTGGGCCGGCGCGGTCAACGCCGGGGTGCAGGTCAGGCTGGCCGACGAGCATTACGTGCGGCCGCTCAACACGAACTTCTACCACCAGCGCCCGCTCGTGCTGCCCGGCTCGTGGCACAACGGCGGGCGCGGCGGCGTGCGGCGCGACGGCGACCGCTTGCGCTGCTACGGCGGGCCGCGGCGGATGGCCGCCGGGGAACGGCTGCGCTTCGACGTGCGGCTGACGCTGACCCCGTTCAAGCCGATCGACACCGGCGCCCACTTCCGCGAGCGGTACTTCCACGCCTACCGGCCCGCCGCCGAGATCGCGGCCAGCGGCGCCACCGTGGTCAACACCCACCACGCCACCGAGGTCAACCCCTACATCAACTACCCGTTCCTGACCGTGGACCGGCTCAGGGAGTACGTGGACACGCTGCACGAGGCGGGGCTGCGCAGCAAGATCTACTACACGGTGCGCGAGCTGACCACGCGGGCGCCGGAGCTGTGGGCGCTGCTCAGCCTCGGGGACGAGGTGCTGGCGCCGGGGCCCGGCGGCGGCGGCGCCTGGTCGCGTGAGCACGTGGGGGACGGGCGGCTGCCGGCCTGGTTCGCCACCGGCGTCGGCGACTCCTCGCTGGTCACCGGCGGGCAGTCGCGCTGGCACAACTTCTACGTCGAAGGGCTCGACTGGCTGGTGCGCCACGTCGGGATCGACGGGATCTACCTCGACGATCTCGGCTTCGACCGCGAGGTGATGAAGCGGGTGCGCCGGGTCCTGGACCAGCGCCCGGCGCCGCTGGTCGACCTGCACTCCGCCAACCAGTTCAACGCCAAGGACGGCTTCGCCAGCAGCGCGAACCTCTACCTGGAGCACCTGCCGTACGTGGACCGGCTGTGGTTCGGGGAGTACTTCGACTACGACGCCGAGCCCGATCAGTGGCTGGCCGAGACGTGCGGCATCCCGTTCGGCGTCATGGCGGACATGCTGCAGGACGGCGGGCACCCCTGGCGGGGGCTCGTCTACGGGATGACCAGCCGGATCTACCCGGGCGGGAACCCCCGCGCCATGTGGCGGCTCTTCGACGAGTACGGCGTGCCGGACGCCGACATGTACGGCTACTGGTCACCGTCCGCGCCGGTCCGATCCGGGACGGATACGGCGAAGGCCACCGCCTACGTGGGCCGCAACGGCACCCTGATCGCGCTGGGCGGCTGGCAGGACGGGCCGGTCACGCTGGAGATCGACTGGGACCGGCTCGGGCTCGACCCGCGCACCGCCACTTTGCGCGCCCCGGAGATCGAGGGCCTGCAGAAACCGGCCGTGCTCTCGCTGCACAAGCCGGTCCCCGTGGACGGCGGCGGCCGGATCGTGTGGCTCAGCGGTCCACGATCTCGTTCTTCCCGATGATCACGACGCCGGCCCGGGTCACCGCGAACCGGGTCCGGTCGTAGTCCAGGTCGAAGCCGATCCGGGCGCCGTCCGGGATGATCACGTTCTTGTCGACGATCGCCCTGCGCACGATCGCGCCCCTGCCCACCTTGACGTTGTCCATGAGCACCGAGTCCTCCACCAGCGAGTGCGAGTGGAGGACGACCTTGGGCGACAGGATCGAGCGGCTGGCCGTACCGCCGGAGACGATCACGCCGGGGGAGACCAGCGAGTCGATCGCCCGGCCCACCCGGTCGCCGTCGTTGTGCACGAACTTGGCCGGGGGCAGCGGGTCGTGTCCGGTGAAGATGGGCCACCGGTCGTTGTACAGGTTGAAGACCGGGTGCGCCGAGATGAGGTCCATGTGGGCCTCGTAGTAGGCGTCCAGGGTTCCCACGTCGCGCCAGTAGCCGCGGTCGCGCTCGCTGGAGCCGGGCACCACGTTGTTGGCGAAGTCGTAGACCTCCGCGCCACCCGTCTTCACCAGCATCGGGATGATGTTGCCGCCCAGGTCGTGCTTGCTGGAGGGGTCCAGGGCGTCCTCGCGCAGCGCGTCGATCATCGCCTGCGTCCTGAACACGTAGTTGCCCATCGAGGCGTACACCTCGTCGGGCGCGTCGGGCAGGCCCACCGCGTCCTTCGGCTTCTCACGGAAGGCGACGATCTTCCGCCCCTCGGGGTCGGTCTCGATCACCCCGAACTGGTCGGCCAGCGACAGCGGCTGCCGGATCGCCGCCACGGTCACGTCCGCGCCCGACGCCTCGTGCTGCGCGACCATCTGCCGAGGGTCCATGCGGTAGATGTGGTCGGCGCCGAAGACGATCACGTGCTCCGGCATCTCGTCGTAGATCAGGTTGAGGTTCTGGAACAGCGCGTCGGCCGAGCCCGAGAACCACCGCGGCCCGAGCCGCTGCTGCGCCGGGACCGGCGTCACGTAGTTGCCCAGCATCGCCGAGAGCCGCCACGTGCGCGAGACGTGCCGGTCGAGGCTGTGGTTCTTGTACTGAGTCAGCACCACGATCTTCAGGTAGCCGCCGTTGGCCAGGTTCGACAGCACGAAGTCGATCAGCCGGTACATCCCGCCGAAGGGCACCGCCGGTTTCGCCCTGTCGGCCGTGAGCGGCATGAGCCGCTTGCCTTCGCCGCCGGCCAGCACCACCGCGAGAACCCTGGGGGACGTCATGACCAGGAAGCTACCCCGAAATCCGGCAAGTACGAACAACCCATTCGCCGCGGCGGGGCCGGAATGATCTCACGTTAGGGTGGGGTCCGTGCGCGTCGATCTGCTCAGCCGTGAGTATCCGCCCGAGGTGTACGGCGGTGCCGGGGTCCACCTGGAGTATCTGGCCCGCGAGCTGCGCAGGCTGGCCGACGTCCGGGTCCGGTGTTTCGGGGCGGCCCGGGAGGAGCCGGGCGTATCGGCCTACCGGGTGCCGGGCGGGCTGGAGACGGCCAACGCCGCCCTGCAGGTGCTGGGCGTGGATCTGGAGATGGCCGCCGCCTGTGAGGGCGCGTCGGTCGTGCACTCGCACACGTGGTACGCCAACTTCGCCGGGCACATGGCCAAGCTGCTGTACGGCATGCCGCACGTGGTCACCACCCACAGCCTGGAGCCGTTGCGGCCGTGGAAGGCCGAGCAACTGGGCGGCGGCTACACGGTTTCGTCGTGGGCCGAGCGGACCGCGCTGGCGGCGGCCGACGCGGTGATCGCGGTGTCGGCGGGGATGCGCCGGGACGTGCTCGCCGCATATCCCGAAATTTCGCCCGATCGGGTGAGCGTCATCCACAACGGCATCGACACCGCCGAGTACGCCCCCGACGCCGGCCAGGACGTCCTGGCCAAGCACGGCATCGACCCGGCGCGGCCGTACGTGATCTTCGTGGGCCGGATCACCCGGCAGAAGGGCCTCGTGCACCTGCTGCGCGCGGCCCGCTCGTTCGCGCCGGGCGCGCAGATCGTGCTGTGCGCCGGCGCGCCGGACACGCCCGAGATCGCGGCGGAGGTGGCCGGGCTGGTGGAGGGGCTGGCCGCGGCCCGCGACGGAGTGGTGTGGATCTCCGAGATGCTGCCCAAGCCCGAGGTCATCCAGCTGCTCACGCACGCGCGGGTGTTCGTCTGCCCGTCGGTGTACGAGCCGATGGGCATCGTCAACCTCGAGGCCATGGCCTGCGAGAGCGCCGTGGTGGCCACCGCGACGGGCGGCATCCCCGAGGTCGTGGCCGATGGCGAGACCGGGCTGCTCGTGCCCATCTCCGCCGGGGCCGACGGGGAACCCCACGATCCCCGACGGTTCGCCGCCGACCTCGCCGAGCGGGTCAACGCCCTGCTCGAGGATCCCGCGCGGGCGAAGGCCATGGGCGCCGCCGGTCGCGCCAGGGCGGTGGAGCACTTCTCCTGGGAGAGCGTGGCCCGCCGTACCCTCGAGCTCTACGCCTCGCTCGGCTAGGGCTTCGAGATGTAGTGCAGGATCACGTTGTGCACGTGGTGGGCCTTGTTGTCGCCGCGGAAGTCGACCTCGTAGGTGTGGGTGCCGACGTGGACGGCGATCGCGCCCGAGGAGAAGAAGCTTCCGGCGATCGACTTGTTGCTGACCACGCTCACCGCCGAGATCTTGCTGTACGGGATGCTCGTGATCGCCACGCGCTTGCCGACGAACGACTTGTCCTGCACGATCACGCGCCGGTCGGTCAGGCCCAGGAAGCCGGTGCCCGCCCCGATGGCGTCGTAGACAGCGATGATCTTCTCGCCGGGCAGCAGGCCGCTCTCGATCTGCTTGAGCTGCTCTTTCCGGTCATAAGGGATGTCCGCCATGTCCGGGTAACGAACGGCACGGCGGCGGCGGTTCCTTAAGGGGTCTTGCTGACTTCCGCCTCCGGGATGACTCTGAAGTCGGATCGCCGGAAAGCGAGGCCGTCATGACACACCCCCTCGGAGTCAGCCGCCCCGATCTCACCGTCACCGACCTGCCCAGCCCGGAGGAGGTCTTCAAGGTCTCCCGCATCGGGCCGAAGGAACTGGTCAAGTACGCCCTCGGGCCCAGCCTGATCGCGCTCGGCATCTCCATCGGCAGCGGCGAATGGCTGCTCGGGCCGCTCAACGTCGGGCAGTTCGGCTTCGTCGGCGTCGGCTGGGTGATCCTCGTCTCGGCGCTGCTCCAGACGTTCTACAACGTCGAATGCTCCAGATACGTGCTGGCCACCGGGGAGACGCCGGTCGTCGGATGGGGCCGGGTGCCGCCCGGCTGGCGCCTGTGGGTGCCGCTGTCCGTGCTCGTCGTCATCTTCGCCTTCATCGCCGGAGGCTGGGCCGCCTCCGCGGGCCAGGGCGTCTACGCGCTGGTCCACGGGACCATCGCCCCGGCCGGAGCCGAGGAGCCGCGGCTGTGGGCCATCGCGCTGCTCGTGCTCGTCTTCGTCATCGCCGCCTCCGCCCGGCGCATCAGCCGTGCCCTCGAACTGGCCAACTGGGTCATGGTCAGCGCCATCCTGCTCGGGCTGCTGGCCATCGACCTGTTCGTGGTGCCCTTCCCGCTGTGGTGGGAGGGCGTCAGGGGCTTCTTCACCCCGGCGGCGCCGCCGTCCGGCATCACCGCCACCCAGCTCGGCGCGCTGGCCGGGTTCACCGCGCTGGCCTCCGGGCTCAACTGGTACGTGATGGGGCACTACCGCGACAAGGGGTACGGCATGGGCTTCCGCGCCGGGTTCATCTCCGGGCTGCGCGGCGGCCGCCAGGAGATCCTGGCCAGCGGCGTCACCTTCCCCGACGACGAGCGCAACCGGAACATGTGGCGGCGGTGGTACCGGCTGCTGCTGACCGACATGTGGGGCGTCTTCTTCGTCTGCGCCATGCTCGGCATGCTGCTGCCCACGATCCTCATGGCCCAGGCGGTCAACCTGTCGGGGGAGAAGCCGACCCGGGCGAACGTGCCGACCTTCGTCGCCGCCGCCCTCGGCGACGAGTACGGCCGGGCCATGTTCTACGCGGCGCTGGTCATCGGGGTCCTGGTGTTGTTCTCCACCCAGCTCGGCATCTTCGAGGCCATGGTCAGGGTGACGACCGACGCCGCCCACGCCACCAGCCCCCGCCTGCGCGCCCTGATCGAGGGCGACCCGCGGCGCTTCTACTACCCCTTCATGATCGTCCTGCTGGTGGTCATCTCGGTGGTCATCCATCTGGCGCTGCCGGTCGGGCTCGTGGAGTGGTCGGCCAACATGTCCAACCTCGGGGCGCTGATCTATCCGTTCCTGCTCATCTACCTCAACGGCAAACTGCCCCGCCCCGCCCGGCCGCGCCCCTGGCACTACGTCATCCTGATCCTCAACGTCCTGTTCTTCGGGTTCTTCTTCGTCAACTTCGTCGCCGACACGATCGGGGACCCGCTGATCACGTTCTGATCGCCTGCGGCCACCGGCCCGTGGCGAGCGTGGTTCCGGACGGTGAGCCGGCGCGCTTTCTGCCGGGTGGCCGCGCCGGCCGGGGAGCACGGGGTCAGGTGATGCGTTCCAGGACGACCACCGGGATCGGCCGGTCGGTCTTCTGCTGGTAGTCGTCGTAGTCCGGCCAGGTGCGGGTCATCAGGCCCCACAGTTCCGGCTTCTCCTCGTCGGTGGCGGTCCTGGCGCGGGCCTTGAACCGATCCGCCTTCACCTGAACCTCGACCTCGGGATCCGCCTGCAGGTTGGCGTACCAGTCGGGGTCGTTCGGGTCGCCGCCCTTCGAGGCCACGATGACGTAGTCGCTGTCGTGGGGCTGGTAGATCAGCGGCGTGGTATAGGGGCGGCCGGAATTGCGGCCGCGGGTGGTCAGCAGCAGGACGGTGGTGCCGTTCCAGTCGTGGCCCTCGGCGCCGCCGGTCTGCTGATATCTCTCGACATGTTCCTTGCCATACAGCATGAACACGCACCTACCCTGTCTGGCGTGACCTCACCGTTACACCCGGGGGCCTGTACGGGAAGTTGACGTGGCTGGCATGCTCCTTTTGTGTAAGCGGTTACACACGATGTGGTGTAACCGCTTACACCTAGGGGAGTACGGATGGACGTAACGATTTACGAGGTGGCCCAGCGGGCCGGGGTGTCGATCGCGACGGTTTCGCGGACCCTGCGTGGCACCGGGCCGGTGGCGTCGAAGACCCGGGAGAAGGTCCTGAAGGCCGTCGAAGAGCTGAACTTCACGCCGAGCCGGCTGGGTGTGAGCCTGGCCGAAGGGCGCCACGCCGCCAACGGGATCGTCTTCCCCAGCCTGTCGGGGCCTTACTACACCGAGGTGCTGCTCGGCTACGAGGAGGTCGCCGCCGAGCTCGGGCGCTCGGTGCTGATCCTGTCCACCGCCGGCCGCACCCGGGTCCGCGACCTGGTCAAGGACCTGGCCGGGCGCGTGGACGGGCTGCTGATCTTCGGGCACACGGCGCCGGACGACGTCGTGACCGAGCTGGTGCAGGTCGGCATGCCCCTGGTGTTCGTCTCCCGGGAGCCGCTGGCCGGCGCCGACACCCTGCGCAGCGAGAACACCGCCTCCGCGCGGCTGCTGGCCGGGCACCTGCTGGAGCACGGCTACGAACACTTCGCCTACCTCGGCGCGCCCCTGGTCTCCGGCGACGACGTGGACGAGCGCTGGCAGGGCGTGCGCTCGGTGCTCGGCGGGGCGATCGAGGCGGTGGCCACCGGCCAGTACACCGTCGAGGACGGCTACGACGCCGCCCTCCGGCTGCTCAGGCGGCAGCGGCCCCAGGCGCTCGTCTGCTCCGACGACGAGGTGGCGCTGGGCGCGCTGCTCGCCGCCGAGGAACTCGGCCTCGCCGTACCCGACGACCTGGCCGTCACCGGCTGGGACGACATCATGGCCGCCCGGCACGCCCGCCCGGCGCTGACCACGATCCGCCAGCCCATGCGCGAGCTCGGCGCCCGCGCGGCCCGCGCGCTCGACGAGCTGATCACCGGGGCGCGCTCCACCCCCAACCACCTCACGCTGACCACCGAGCTGGTGATCCGGGCCAGCTGCGGTATCCACCCCCAGGAGGAACCCCCATGAACACCACCACCAGGCGCGCGGCCGCCGGGCTGATCGCGCTCGCGGTCCTGGGCACGGCCTGCGGACGCGGCGCGGGCACGGCGCCGCAGCAGGCCGCGGACGTCACGACGGGCAAGCTGTCGGGCGAGGTCACGGTCTGGGCCATCGGTGAGGAGGGCAAGGCGCTGGGCGCCTTCGCGAAGAAGTTCGAGGCGGCCAACCCCGGCGTGACGATCAACGTGACGCCCATCAGCTGGGAGGTCGCGCACGACAAGATCACCTCGGCCATCGCCGGGTCCGCCACCCCCGACGTGAGCATGATCGGCTCCACCTGGGCCGGGGAGCTGTCCAAGACGGGCGCGCTGGAAGCGACACCCGGCAACGTCGTGGACAAGGCCGCGTTCTTCCCCGGCGCGTGGCAGACGGTCGACGTCAACGGTACCGCGTACGGCGTGCCCTGGTACGTCGAGACCCGCGTCCTCTACTACCGCAAGGACCAGGCGCGGAAGGCGGGCGTGCAACCGCCGGCGACATGGGCGGAGTGGAAGACGTTCATCCAGGCGCTCAAGGACAAGGGCGGCGCCGGGAAGGGCTACAACCAGGGCTACATGGAAGGCTCCTGGCAGGAACTGCTGCCGCTCATCTGGCAGGCGGGCGGCGAGATCGTCAAGGACGGCGCGTACACCTTCGACACGCCCGAGGCCGTGGCCGGGCTCAAGCAGTACGCCTCCTTCTTCCAGGAGAAGCTGGCGCCCAGCGACACCCCGAGGGGCGCCTTCCCGCAGAACTTCATCAAGGGCGAGGTCGGCGCGTTCGTCTCCGGGCCCTGGATGGCCGGGGTGCTGGAGAAGGACGGCGGGGCCGGGTTCGCGGGCAGGTTCGGCCTGGTGACCTACCCGAAGGGCCCGAAGAGCGGCACCAGCTTCGTCGGCGGCGCCGACCTGGTGGTGTTCAAGAAGGCGAAGAACCGCGACGCCGCCTGGTCGTTCGTCCGGTGGTTGAGCGAGCCCAAGGTGCAGGCGACGTGGTATCAGGCGGTGAAGGCGCTGCCCGCCGTACAAGCCGCCTGGCAGGAGCCGGAACTGAGCGCGGACCCGCAGCTGAAGGTCTTCGGCGAGCAGCTGAAGGACGCCAAGACGCCGCCGCCGTTCCCGACGTGGGAGCAGCTCGCGCGGGTGATCGAGGGTGAGCTGGAGAAGATCGCCCGCGGCCGGACCACGCCCGAGCAGGCGGCCAAGGCCATCCAGGCGCAGGCCGACACGTTCGGCACCGGCCTGTGATCGTGGGGCACGCGCGGAGAGCGGGGGTCGGCTGGGTGTTCGTGCTGCCCTTCCTGCTCATGTTCGTCGTGTTCTACCTCGGGCCGCTGCTGGCGGGGCTCGGGATGAGCTTCACCGACTTCCGCAGCACCGACGTGGCCGACGTGCTCGCCGTCGACCCGGTCGGGGTGGAGAACTACATCCGGCTGGCCCAGGACGCCTCCATGGTCAGGGCGGCGCTCAACACGCTGGTCTTCGTGCTGTTCTGCCTGCCGCTGACGATCGGGCTGGGGCTGGCCGCGGCGGTCGCGCTCAACTCGGGCATCGCCCGGCTGCCGGCCGCGTTCTTCCGGCTCGGCTACTACCTGCCGCACATCACCAGCATCATCGGCATCGCCGTGGCCTGGAAGTTCCTGCTGGAGCCGGAGGCGGGGCTGGTCAACCGGCTGCTGGAGCTCGTGGGCGTCGCCGGCCCAGCCTGGCTGCAGGATGAGCGTACGGCGCTGCCGTCCATCATCGTCATGACCGCCTGGCGCGGGTTCGGCTTCGACATGGTCGTCTTCCTGGCGGCGCTGCAGGGGATCCCGCGCGAGTTCTACGAGGCGGCGGAGGTCGACGGCGCGAGCCGGTGGCAGCGCTTCTGGTCGATCACGGTGCCGCAGCTGCGGCCGGTGATCCTGTTCTGCACCGTCTACAGCACCGTCGGCTTCCTGCAGTTCATGGAGGAGCCCCTGGTCATGACCGGCGGCGGGCCGCTCAACTCGACGCTGTCGGTCTCGCTGGCCATCTGGAAGCAGTTCGGCGTCGGCAACTACGGCTACGCGGGGGCCGCGGCCACCGTGCTCTTCACGGTGATCATCGCGCTGGCGGTGCTGCAGCTCAGGATCGGGAGGCGGCGATGAGACGCACCCGCAGGCAGCACCTGCTCACCTACGCCGGCCTCGCGCTCGGGCTGCTGCTGGTCACCGGGCCGTTCCTGTGGGCCGGGCTGAGCTCGCTCAAGCCCGAGCCGGAGATCCGCCGCGACCCGCCGACGTTCCTGCCGGAGACCTGGACGCTGGGCAACTACGCCGAGCTGCTGGAGCGCGTGCACATCGGGCAGGCGTTCGTGAACTCGGTGATCGTGTCGCTGGCCGTCGTCGCGGGCAACCTGCTCTTCTGCTCGATGGTCGGGTACGGCTTCGCCAAGCTCCGCTTCCGGGGAAAGAACGCGGCGTTCGCGCTGGTCCTGGCCCAGATGGCGGTCCCGGCGATCGTGCTCATGATCCCGCAGTTCGTGCTGATCTCGCGGCTGGGCCTGGTCAACACCTTCCTCGGCATCATCCTGCCGGGGCTGATCGCGCCACTGGGCGTGTTCATGATGCGGCAGTTCATCGCCGAGCTGCCCGACGAGCTCATCCACGCCGCCCGGGTCGACGGGGCGGGGGAGTTCCGGATCTTCTTCCGGATCGTGCTGCCCCTGTGCAGACCGGCACTGGCCACGCTGGGGCTGATCACCTTCCTGAACGCGTGGAACAACTTCCTCTGGCCCGCGGTCGTGGCGCAGTCGGAGGACGTCTACACGCTGCCGGTCGCCCTCAACATCCTCAACGGACAGGAGACCACCCACTACAACCTGCTGGTCGCCGGCGCGATGATCGTGGTCGCGCCGATCTTGATCCTCTTCGTGGTCTTGCAGCGCTTCTTCGTCCAGGGAATCGCCACCTCCGGCCTCAAGTAAGGAGTGCCGTCCATGCTGTTCAAGACCCTGCTGATCGGCCTGCTCGCAACGACACCGGTATCAGCAACAGATCCCGATTTATCGCTCTATAGGTATGCGAAGGACACGTGGCGCTCGATGAGCGCCATGGTCGAGCCCGCCACCGGCCTGCCCGCCGACAAGGTCACCGGCGACCTGCGCACCCGGGCCAAGGTCACCTCGCCCACCAACGTCGCCACCTACGTCTGGAGCACGCTCACCGCCCGCGACCTCGGCCTCATCAACGCCGGCGACGCCGCCGGGCGCGTGGGCCGGGTCCTGGCCGCACTGGAGAAGATGGAGCGCCACGCCCCCACCGGCCAGTACTACAACTGGTACGACCCGGCCACGCTCGCGCTCGTCCGCGTCTGGCCGGAGAGCGGCGACCCGGTCCGGCTCTTCGCCTCCAGCGTGGACAACGGCTGGCTGGCCACCGCGCTGATGATGCTGCCCAAGGCCATGCCCCAGCACGCGGCCAAGGCCACCCGCCTGGCCCGCTCCATGAACTTCGCCTCCTACTACGACCCCGCCGCCCGCCCCGACGCCGGGACCGGCCTGATCCGCGGCGGCTTCTGGCCGGAGAAACCCGAAGGCTGCTCGGTGGAGACCGACTACCCCGGCACCGGCACGATCGTCTACTCCACCTGCCACCACTACGGCGCCCCCGCCGAGACCCGCATCGCCACCTATGTCGGCATCGCCCTCGGCCAGATCCCGCGTGAGCACTACTTCGGCATCTACCGCACCTTCCCCGACGCCGGCTGCGACTGGGCCTGGCAGGACCAGAAACCGGCCGGCTCCTGGAAGGAGTACCTGGGCGTCAAGGTCTGGGAGGGCACGTACGGCTACCGCGGCATGCGCTACGTCCCCAACTGGGGCGGATCGATGTTCGAGGCCCTGATGCCCGACCTCGTGGTGCCCGAGGCGGCCTGGGCGCCCAGGAGCTGGGGCCGCAACCATCCGGTCTTCGTCCAGGGCCAGATCCAGCACGGGCTGGACGAGGCGAAATACGGCTACTGGGGCTTCTCGCCGGCCAACGACCCGCACGGCGGCTACCGCGAGTACGGCGTGGACCCGCTGGGCATGGACGCCCCCGGATACACCTCCGACAGGGAACGCACCCAGACCGACCCGGGGTACGAGGGCTGCCGCCCCGCCCAGCCGGAGCCGGCCGCCTTCGGCGACGGGGTCGTCACGCCGCATGCCTCCTTCCTGGCTCTGCCGTACGCGAAGAAGCAGGCGATGGCGAACCTGGCCAAGCTGAAGCGGGACTTCGACGCCTACGGGCCCGGCGGCTTCTACGACAGCGTCGCGGTCAGGTCGGGCACCGTGTCGCGCTGGTATCTCGCGCTGGACCAGGGCATGGTCATGGCCGCGCTGGGCAACCTGCTGGCGCGCGGCAACATGCACCGCTACTTCGGCACGCCCGCCGTCGAGGCCAGGCTCCGTCCGGTGATGGGGCTTGAATCCTGGGACGTCGTCCCACCCGCCACCACCCGATAGAAAGGGAAATTTCACACGATGAGTAGGGCCGATGCCGCACGGCGTGACTGGCAGGAACGTATCCACCGGGCCTCGGGGGAGGTCATCCCGGTCAACCGGCTCGAGCTACCGGCCCCCGAGGGGCTGCGGGCCGAGCCGGGCGCCGGGCACGTGACGCTGACCTGGGAGCCGGTGCCCGGCGCCATCGGCTACCTGGTGCACAGGGACGGCCGGCCGGTCACCCAGCCGGACGTGGACGTCCCCGCGGTGCCGTCCTGCCGCTTCGTGGACACCGGCCACGGCCCGGCCGCCTACGCGGTGGCCGCCGTGGCCAGCATGGAGGTGACCGGCGCCTTCTCGGCGCCGGTCCACGCCGGGCCGTTGGACGGGCCGGCGGGCGTCGTCGTGCGGGTCGATCCGGGTACGGTCACCCGCCCGTTGCCCAGGCCGTGGCAGTTCATGATCGGCTCGGAGCACCTGTCGCACATGCTCAGCGAGGACCACACCGGCGGCCGCCCGATCGGGCCGGAGCTGACCGCCGCCCTCAGGAGGGTGCGGGAGGAGCTCGGCGTCCAGACCGTGCGGGCGCACGCCATCCTCTGCGACGACCTCGGCGTGTACAAGGAGGTGGACGGGGCCCCGGTCTACGACTTCAGCGGGGTGGACCGGGTCTACGACACCATCATGGAGTTCGGGCTGCGGCCGGTCGTGGAGCTCGGGTACATGCCGCGCGACCTGGCCGCCGACCCGTCGAAGACGGTCTTCGGCTACCAGGCGATCATCTCGCCGCCCAAGGACTTCGAGGCGTGGGGCGACCTGGTCAGGGCGCTGGTGGAGCATCTGGCCGAGCGCTACGGGATCCAGGAGCTCGTGGACAACTGGGCCTTCGAGGTGTGGAACGAGGCCAACCTGGCGGTCTTCTGGTCCGGCACGCCATCCGAATATTTCCTGCTTTATGACGTCACGGCGGCGGCGGTGAAGAACGTCCACCCGGACCTGCGGGTGGGCGGCCCCGCCTCGGCGGCCAACGGCTGGGTCGAGGAGCTGCTGGCCCACGTGGGCGAGTCCGGCGCCGCGCTCGACTTCGTCTCCACCCACACCTACGGCAACGCCCCGCTCGACTGGCGCCCCGCCCTCCAGCGCCACGGCCGCGCCGGAACGCCGATCTGGTGGACCGAGTGGGGGCCCACGCCCACCCACTTCCACAGCATCGGCGACGGCCCGTTCGGCGCCGCCTTCCTGCTGCACGGCATGAAGGCGGCGGCCGGTCGGCTGGAGGCGCTGGCGCACTGGGTGGCCTCCGACCACTTCGAGGAACTGGGCCGCCCGCCCCGCCTGTTCCACGGCGGCTTCGGCCTGCTGACCGTCGGCAACCTGCGCAAACCCCGCTACCACGCACTCGCCCTGGCCGCCCGCCTGGGCCCGCAGGAGCTGGCCGCCGAGGTGAGCGGCGACCCCGGCGGCGTGGAGGTCTGGGCCGCCCGCCACGACGACGGCCGCGTCGGCGTGCTGCTCTGGAACGGCACCCTCAACCACGCCCAGGCCGGCGGCGATCCCGGCCTGGCCCGCACGGTCACCCTGGAGATCCCCGGCCTGGAGGGCGAGCACCAGCTCACCCACCACCGCATCGACGAGCGGCACACCAACATCGAGGCGGTCTGGCAGGGGATGGGCGGCGGCGACTGGCCCGCGGCCGGGCAGTGGGCGGAACTGGCCGCCGCCGACGGCCTGGCCGAGCTGGCGCCGCCGGTGCGCGTGCGGGGGCCGGTGCGGCTGGAGTTCCTGCTGCCCATGCCGGGGGTGTCCTTCGTGGAACTGACCAGACTCCAGCCATGACCCCGGCCGCCGCATCCCGGCGGCGGCCGTCACGCTGCGGCGGCCGTCAGGATGGGGCGGCCGTCAGGATGGGGCGGCCGTCAGGATGCGGCGGTCAGTCCTTCTCCTCGTGCCCGCCGAACCCCTTGCGCTGGGCCGACTGCACCCTCCCGGCGAACGCCGCCGCCCCCTGCGAGGCGAAGCGGCTGTAGAGCGCGGCGGTCAGCACCGGCGCCGGCACGCCCTCCTCGATGGCCGCGATGCCGGTCCAGCGCCCCTCACCGGAGTCGGAGACCCGCCCCGCGAACCGATCCAGGCCGGGATCGGCATAAAGGGCGGCGGCGGTCAGGTCCAGCAGCCAGGATCCGATCACGCTGCCGCGCCGCCACACCTCGGCGACCTCGGCCAGGTCGATCCCGTCGTACTGGTAGTACTGCGGCTCACGCAGCGGCGCCGTCTCCGCGTCCGCCTCGCGCCGGTGCCGGCCCGCCCCCGCCTCGCGGATCACGCTCAGCCCCTCGGCGTACGCGGCCATGATCGCGTACTCGATGCCGTTGTGGACCATCTTCACGAAGTGCCCCGCACCGGGCGGCCCGCAGTGCAGCCACCCCTGCTCGGCCGGGCTGGGCTCGCCGGTCCTGCCCGGGGTACGGCCGGCCGCCCCGATCCCGGGCGCCAGCGCCACCAGCACCGGCTCGACCAGCTTCACCGCCTCGTCGTCGCCGCCGACCATGAGGCAGTAGCCACGCTCCAGCCCCCAGACCCCGCCGCTGGTCCCGGCGTCCACGTAGTGAATCCCGCGCTCCCGGGCCGCCTGCGCCCGGTCCACGTCGTCGCGGTAGTAGGAGTTGCCGCCGTCGATCACCACGTCGCCGGCCTCCAGCAGCCCGAACAGCGTCTCGGCGGCCTGCCCGGTGACCGCGGCGGGCAGCATCAGCCAGACGGCCCGCGGCGCCGGCAGCGCCCGCACCAGTTCCTCGAGCGAGCCGGTCCCGCGGGCGCCCTCGGCGGTCAGCGCCGCGACCGCCTCCGGCGACCGGTCGAACACCACGCACTCGTGACCGGCGCGCATGATCCGGCGCACCATGTTCGCGCCCATGCGGCCGAGTCCCACCATTGCGATTCGCATACCGGACACCTTCCCCGGGGCCGGGTAATGCGACAGTCATTCGGCTGCCTGATTCCACCCGGTTTCCACGGACACGCGGCACCGTTCCGGCTCGTCACCGGCCGCGACGAACAACGCCGTCAGCAGGGGTACGGCGTGGCCGAGCGCTGCCCGGGGCAGCGGCCCGGTGGCGACCAGCGCGGTCAGCCCGTGGCCGGCGACCCAGCTCCGCGTGGCCAGCTCCAGGGCGTCCACGTCGTCCCGGAACCTCCCGAGGGCTTTGGCCCGCTCGACGTTCGTGACCAGCGCGTGCAGGGTGTCGTCGGCCGCAGCCGCGTCCTCCAGCTCGAAGGCGGCCTCGAACATGACCCGGTACAGATCCGGGTTGTCCAGCGCGTTGGCGGTGTAGGCGGCGCCGAGGGCGGCGAGGTCGCGGACCGGGTCCTCGCTCAGCGGGACGCGGGCCAGCCGGGCGGCCAGCCGTACGAAGCCTTCCTGACGCATCGCGCTCCACAGCCCGTCCATGCCGCCGAAGTGGGTGTAGACGGCCATGGTGGAGACCCCGGCGCCCTCGACCAGCGCGCGGAGCGTGACCGGCTGCCGGGTGCGCAGCATGTGGGCCGCCCGGTCGATCAGCAGGGTGCGGACCGCGGGGTCCTTCGTGCGTGCCATGGCCCCTAGAATACATAACATAGCTATGTTATGTTTTGGGTATGGCTGTGACCCTGCACAATCCCGACGGGCTGCCGAAGCCCGATGTTTACCGCCAGCTCTCGGTCGCGACCGGGTCGAAGCTGGTCTTCCTGGCCGGGCAGGTCGCCCGCGCCGCGGACGGCTCGAAGGTGGGCGAAGGCGACCTCGCCGCCCAGGTCGAGCAGTCCTACCTCAACGTCGCCACCGCCCTGGCCGGCGTCGGCGCTACCTTCGCCGACGTGGCGAAGCTGACCGTCTACGTCGTCGACTGGACGCCGGACAAGATGCCACTGCTGGGCGAGGGGGTGAGCCGGGCGGCGGCCAGACTGGGCATCGACCCGGTCAAGCCCATCACGCTGCTGGGCGTGTCCGCGCTGGGCGAGCCCGACCTGCTGGTGGAGGTCGAGGCCACGGCCGTCGTGGAGTAACCGGACGCGCCTGCCCTGCCACTCCGGGGAGCCGCGCCCTCGCCCTGGGCCGCCACCCCTCTCGGGGGAACCCCGCCGCCTGCCCGCCCTTCCTGACCGGGGAGCCGCGCCACTCGTCCGCCTTCCGGCCCTGGGCTCGCCACCCACCCGCCTTCCCGCACCGGGAGCTGGGCTGCTTGCCTGCCGGGTCAGAGGTAGGCGCGGGTGGCGGTGACCAGGTCGGGGGTGGCGTCGCGGGTGTCGACGTAGAGGGCCGTGTCAGGGGTGCGCTCGTGGATGTCGCGTTCCCTGATGGCCAGGACCGCAGGGGCGGCGGCGCCGGCGCCGTAGCGGGCGGCGATGGCCGAGGTGGCGGCCCGCCGTACCGTTGTCACCACCTCGCGCGTCTCGTGACCGGAGCCCGAGGCGGCGACGTAGCCCAGCATCGCGGCGAAGCGCAGCTCGGTCTCCGCGGCCGGGCGCTGCTCGGGCAGGACGGGGCGGTCGAGCCAGAAGACCCGGCCGGCCAGGAAGGCGTCGAAGGGCAGGGTGCGGGCCGTCTCCGCGAGGAGCACGCCGAACTCGGCCAGGTCGGCATCCGGCGGCAGGTCCGTCGTGACGAGCAGGGGCACGATCAGCGAATCGAGCATGAGCAGGCATCCCTCCGTGAGGTCGCTCATCGTAGAGGGCGGCACCGACATTCTCCGGCCGGGCGTGGCGGTGTTGGCTACGGTTTGGTCCAGACGAGGGAGTACCGCCACAGCAGATGGCGCCGCCACCTGGCCCCCGGCAGCAGGGTGAGAGCCTGGCGGCGCACCTGTGACCAGGTCATCGTGGGCTCGGCCGTGGGAGCGGTCTGTACGGCGCCGCCGTACATCCTGGAGACGATCTGATGCTTGATCACGCTGCCCGCGTCGATGACCCAGTCGCCGGGGGTGGCGTTCCTGCCCAGGCCGATGACGACCAGGCGGCCGCCGGGGCGCAGCAGGCCGGCCATCTTGGTCAGCGCGGGGGCGAAGGGCAGGTGGTGCAGGGTGGCGACGGTGCACACGAAGTCGTAGGACCGCTCGGGCAGATCGCCGGTCATGAAGTCGGCCTGGAGGTAGGCGGGGGCGCCGCCGGCGGCGCGGGCTTCGGCGATCATCTCGGCGGAGACGTCGACGCCCGTGACACGCTGCGAGGTCTCCGACAGTTTCCGGGCGAGGAGCCCGTCGCCGCAGCCGACGTCCAGCGCATGCTCGCACCCCCGCGGCACCTGGGCGAGGATCAGCGGATGGAAGGCGATGTTGTGATTCCAGTGCACCGTCGCCACGGTAACAAGATCACAAGAAGAGGGAGTTCCATTCGTCCACAATGGCCGAGTGGACGATGGAGTCCCGCCAGCCTTCCGGCGCCAGCACGTGGTGCCGGATCCTGCCTTCCTCGATCATCCCCGCGGTCAGCATCGCGAGCTGGGCGGGGATGTTGGCGGGGGAGCGTGCCCCCCAGATGCGGTGGAGTCCGAGGGAGCGGAAGCCGAAGCCTAACAACAGGCGGATGAGGTCGGTTCCGATGCCGCGGCCCCACTGGTCGGGGCGCAGGCCGAGGCCGATTTCCGCGCTGTGCGGATGGTCGGCCTCGACGTGCAGGCGCGCCACCCCGATCACGTCGTGCTGGTCGGGATCGGTCACGGCCAGGAGGTAGAGGCGCCGGGGTTCGGCCGCCGCCGCGGCCATGGCTTCCTCGACGATCCCGGCCACCTCGTCGAGGGAACGTGGATTGAACGGCAGATGCTCTGTCGCCGCACGGTTGCCATAGATCGCGTGCAGCGCGTCGACGTCGGACAGAGTGACGTCCCGTAAGCCGAGACGCTCGCCGACGACGTTTACGCAGTGCATGCGCTGACGGTAACGCCTATATAGTGATCTTTACAAGTCTTGTCAAGATGCTAGTTGACTTCCGTAAGCTCGCGCGACAAGTTCGGCGATGGCGCCGTGCGCGCCGAGGGGGCCGGCGTGGCCCGCGCCGATGGCTTCGGCGGCACGTTCGACCAGGCCGTCGGGTGTGTCGATGGAGCAGACGGCGATCGCCAGGCGCTCGGCGCCGGCGGCGCGCAGGCGCTCGGCGGCCACGGCGACGCCCGGCTCGCTGTCGAGGGAGGCGGCCACGACGGGCATCGTCAGCCGCGAGGCGAGCAGGACGGCGGTGGGCTGGGCGGCCGCCACGGCCTGCTCGCCGCCGAGGGTGCCGAGGATGACGGCGTCCACGGGGCTGCCGACGTTCAGCAGCCGCACGCGATCGGCCCTGGCCAGGCCGCGCTCGGCCAGGCGGATGTGGAGGGCCTCGGCGAGCAGCGGGTGGGGGCCGAGCGCCTCGGTGACGGCTGCTTCGGCGCCGGAGGCGGCGACGTGCTTGCCGATTTCGCCGAGGACGGCCGGGTCGTCCCAGGTCAGCAAGGGCACGACCACACTGCCCCGCTCCTCGGTCAGGGCCCTGGGGAGTTCGGCGACGGTCGTGAGGCGTACCTCGATCTGCGGGTTGTCGACCCTGACCACGGCCGCGATCTCCGCGGCGGCGCCGTCGACGTCGCCGGGGCAGGCGAGCACGAGCACGGGGGCGTCCGGGGGCAGGGACGTGGGCACCGGGCGCCGATGACGGCCGCCGCCGGGCCGGGGGGAACGTTCGCGTACAGGCAAGCTCACGGCGCGCATTTTATGCGCATTCGCTGATCCATGTAACGAAACCTGGCTGCGATTCGATCACGCCGCGTTCTGTGATCGAGATCACATCGTAATCCCCGCCGTCGTTGACCAAGGACGACGAACGGGAGCAATGTTGGCCCAACTAGAAACGCGTTCTAGAGCGAAGGTTCTACCCCGGAGGACTTGGGATGAAGCCGTTCTATGTCCGCGAACTCCACGTGTATCCGGTCGGCCGCCACCGCATCCGGCTCTTGGCCGTCGCCGTGCTCGCCTCGCTGGTCGCCAACTTCGAGACCACCATCGCCACCATCCTCCCGCTGCTGCGCGAAGACCTCGGGATGAGCCTCCAGACGTACGGGCTCATCGCCGCCGCCTCGGTCCTCGTCGGCGGGCTGTCAGCCGGGTTCGGCGGCATCCTGTCCGACCGGTGGGGCCGCGTCGTCATCCTCGTCCCCACCCTGACCGTCACCGCCGCCTGCAACTTCCTGCTGGCCACCGTCGAGACGACCACCGGCCTCTTCTTCGTCCGGTGCCTGATGTTGTTCATCGAGGGCGCCGGGATCACCATCACCGCCTCGCTCGTGCGCGACTTCTCCCCGCGGGTGGGCCGGGCCCAGGCGTTCGCCTTCTGGACCTGGGGACCCGTCGGCGCCTCCTTCCTCGCCTCGCTGCTCGCCAGCCTCACCCTGCCGCTGTTCGGCAACGCCTGGCAGTCGCAGGCGATCATCATGGGCGTCGTCTCCCTGGTCATGTGCGCGGTGATCATCTGGCAGATCGCCGAGCCGTCCGCCGCCCTGCGCGCCCAGGTCATGCAGGCCGAAGCGGCCGTCGTCGCCGAGGAGAAGATCCATCCGGGCCGGGTCCGCGAGCTGCTGCGCCACCCGCACCTGTGGGCGCACGTGCTCGGCAACACCGGCTGGCAGGTGCTCTACTGGACCTTCGCGATCTTCGGCCAGACCGTCCTGGTCGACGCGTTCGGCATGGACACCGCCGCCGCCAACGGCGTCGTCGCCCTCGGCATCGTCCTGAACGCCCTGGCCGTCATCGCCGTCGGCCGCCTGTCCGACCGCCTGCAGGTCCGCAAGCCGTTCACCGCCGCCGGGACCGTCCTGACCGTCGCGTCCCTCGCCTACTTCGTCGCCCTCATCGGCTCCGGCACCTCCGCCACCCGGGTCACCGTGCTGTTCGCGCTGATGTTCCTGTTCATGGGTGTGGCCTACGTGCCGTGGATGGCCAACTTCTCCGAGAACGCCGAGGACGTCGAATCCCGCCTGCAGGGGGCGGCGCTGGGCATCTGGGGGATGGTCGTGCGCGTGATGATCGTGGCGCTGCTGGTGATCTCGCCCGGCGTTGTGGCAGCGGGCGGCTGGCAGACCTGGCTGGGCGTCGCCCTGGCCGGCCAGGTGATCTTCCTGGCCTCGATGGCCGCCTTCAAGGGCGGCTGGCGCCCTGTCCGCACCCTCCCCCTGCAGAGCTCAAAGGGCCACCCCTAGCCCTGGATCTCGAGGGACCACTTCTAACCCCGGGTCCTGGAGGGCCACGTCTGGCCCCGGGTCCTGGAGGGCCGCTCCTCGCCGCAGGTCCGGGCCGGCCTTTTGGCATAGGTACGGCCCGGCCGTCCGCACCGGTGTGGCCTCCGCGCGGGCGGTTGCCCGGTGCGGTGGTCACAGCAGGAGCTCGGCCAGTTCCTCCAGCAGGTCCGCCGCCCGGCGGGCCTTGCCGGGGTCGGCGACGGCCTGGCCGATCGTCTCGTCGATGCTCCGGCCCGCGCGGCGGGTGATCGCGTGCAACGCGCCGGCGGCGACGCTGACGCGGGTGCGCCGCCCGTCGCCGGGGTCGGTGGTGGTCGTCACCAGCCCGCGCGCCTTGAGCCGGGACACCGAGGCCGACACATGACTCTGCGCGAAGCCGGTGCGCCGGCAGATCTCGCTGATGGATCCGGCCGGGTGCTTGATCACGTCCTCGAGGACGGCGGCCTCTCCCGGTGTCAGCGACAGGTCGCCGGGTTCGCCGGTGACCTGTGCGGACAGCTCGAGCAGGCGCTTGCCCAGCCGGTGCAGTCGTCCTCCATCCATGGCGGAAGATTACATCGCCACCGAAACATCTGTAGCGATGTATCGTTGGCGATGAATAGTCGTCAGAGCGAGGAGGCACACGATGGAGCGAGAACCACTGCAAGGAGTGGAGAAGACGGCATTAGGGGTGGCGGTGGTCAGGGCGCGGGAGAGCCGGAGGGAAGACCGGCTGTTCGACGATCCCTACGCCCGGGCCTTCGTGGACGCCGCGCCCGGGGTGTTCCCCGCCGAACCCGCATCCGCCCGGGACCTCGCCGCGTTCGGGCCGCTGGCCCATCTGGGCGAGCTGTTCTACCTCCACGGGGTCATCCGGACGCGGTTCTTCGACGACCACCTCCTGAGCGCGACCGCGGCAGGGTGCCGCCAGGTGGTCCTGCTCGCCGCGGGCCTCGACGCGCGCGCCTTCCGGCTGCCCTGGCCGGACGGCGTGCGGATGTTCGAGCTCGACCTGCCCGAGGTGCTGACCTTCAAGGACACCGTGCTGACCGGATGCGCCGCCGTACCACGCTGCGAACGCGCCGTCGTGCCGGCCGACCTGCGCGAGGATTGGGCGAGCGAACTGGCCGCGGCCGGATTCGACCGGGGCACGCCCACCGCCTGGCTCGCCGAAGGACTCCTGCTCTACCTGACCGCCGAGGAGAGCGCTCGGCTGCTCACCGGCGTCGGCGAGCTCTCCGCTCCGGGCAGCGAACTCGCCTTCGAGCTCTCCGCTCCGGCCGGCCGGCTCCCCTTCGAGCAGGGCGGCTCCGGGATGCTCGCTCAGGCATGGGAGATGCCGGCGATGCGGCAATACGCCGAGCTGTGGAAGGGCGGCCTGGGTGAGGACGCTCCCGGCTGGCTGAGCCGGTACGGCTGGCGGCCCCAGACACATGACTGGGCCACGGCGGCCGCCTCCTACGGGCGGTCTGCAGCGGCGGCGCCGGAGTCGGCGGGCGGTGGGTTCGTCACGGCCGTCCGGGGCGGTCGCTGACCTCGCCGCGTGTGGCGGTCAGGGTCCGGACGTACCAGTCGAGCAGGTCGTCGTCGCCCGCCTTCGCCCGCTTCAGATAGGCGAAACCGGATCTCCTGGCCACGTTCGCCGAGGCGAGGTTCTCCGGATCCACGGTGATGACCGCCTCGGCCGCGCCGGCGCTTCGCGCGTGCCGGCAGGCGAGTGTCACGGCGCGTGTGGCGATGCCCCGGCCGCGCCATGCCGGGTAGAGCCCGTAGGCGAGATTGACCTGCCCGGGGGCCAGGTAGGGCTGGTGGAAATGCACTTCCATCGTCCCGGCGAGGGTCTCGCGCGCGCCCGCACGCACCCCGAAAGCGTGTACGGACCCGCCGCTCGCCCACTGTTCCATGCAGCGGCGCACGTGCTTCTCGACGGTGGCGCGGGTGCCGGGGCCTCCGTTGAGCCAGCGCACCAGGTGCTCGTCCTCTCCGGCCAGGTGCGCGTCGACGTCCTCCATGCTCAAGGGCGTCAACGTGACCACGCCGTCGGTCAGCCTCACGATCTCCGGCATGGCGCGAGTCTCGCAGCCGCGCCTGGGCGGGTGCCACCGCATTATCCGCAGCTTCGGCCCGGGCGGCGTTGGCAGCCGCCGCCCGGGCCCCTTTCGCGGGAAGGTCAGGCCTTCTGCGGCACGCTCGCCGGCGTCTCCAGGTCGTGCGGGGAAGGGGCGATCGCCAGGCCGATCGCGGTGATGGCCAGGGCGATCACGACGTACACGGAGATGGCCAGCGTCGAACGGAAGGACTCGAACAACGCCACCGCCACGATCGGGGCGATGGCGCCGCCGAGGATGCCGGCCACCTGGTAGCCCATGGAGGCGCCGCTGTAGCGCAGGCGGGTGCTGAACAGCTCGGCGATGAAGGCGGCCTGCGGGCCGTACATCGCGGCGTGGGTGACCAGGGCGACGACGGCGGCCAGCGCGATCAGCGGGAACGACTTGGTCTCCAGCAGCGGGAAGAAGGCGAAGACCCAGACGGCGGCCCCGACGACGCCGCCGAAGTAGACGGTGCGGCGGCCCACGCGATCCGACAGGGCGCCGAAGGCGGGGATGAGCGCCAGTTGCAGGGCCGAGCCGATCAGGACGGCGTTCAGGCCGACCGAGCGGTCCAGCTTCAGGACCGTGGTGATGTAGACCAGGATGTAGGCGGTGAAGGTGTAGAAGGCCACGTCCACGCCGATGCGGGCGGTGAAAGCGGACAGCAGGGCGCGCGGGTGCGTGCGGATGACCTCCACCAGCGGCATCGTGGCCTTGGCCCCCTTGGTGTCCACCTCGGTGAACTCCGGTGACTCGGTGACGCGCCGCCGTACCCAGAAGCCGACCAGCACGAGCACGCCCGACAGCAGGAACGGCACCCGCCAGCCCCACGCCAGGAACGCGGCGTTCGGCATGATCAGCGACAGCAGCGCGAGCAGGGCGGTGGCCAGGACGAAGCCGGCCGGGACGCCCACCTGGGGCCAGCTGGCGTTGAAGCCGCGGCGGCGCGGGTCGCCGTGCTCCATCGTCATGATGACCGCGCCGCCCCACTCGCCGCCGAGGCCGAGGCCCTGGACGAAGCGGAGTACGGCCAGCAGCACGGGAGCCAGGATGCCGACGCTCTCGTAGCCGGGCAGGACGCCGATGAGGAAGGTGGAGACGCCCATCATGAGCAGGGTGACCACGAGGACGGTCTTGCGGCCGACGCGGTCGCCGTAGTGGCCGAAGACGATGCCGCCGAGCGGCCGGGCGACGAACGCCACGGCGTTGGAGGCGAGTGCGGCGATGGTCGCGTAGAACGGGTCCAGCGACGGGAAGAAGAGCTTCCCGAAGACCAGGGCCGAGGCAGTGGTGTAGAGGAAGAAGTCGTACCACTCCAGCGACGTGCCGACCAGGCTGGCCAGGATCACCCGCCTTGTCTGCTGGGGGGAACCAGACATCGCATCGCCTTTCCTAGGGTTTCTCTCAACATAAGGATCGTTGAACAATTCGACAAGGGGTTTGTGGGGTGATTACCTCTTACTTGTGGATAACGCGCTTGCGGATCTCGAACACGAACGGTCCCGGCTGGGTCGCACCAGCACGGCGGAACGAGTGGCCGACATCCTGCGCGACCGCATCATCGAGGGCTTCTTCGAGCCGGGGCAGCGGCTGTCGGAAGAGTCGATCTCCGAGGCGCTCGGCGTCTCGCGCAACACGCTGCGCGAGGCATTCCGGCTCCTCGGGCACGAGCGGCTGCTGGACCATCGGCTCAACCGCGGCGTCTTCGTCCGCGTGCTGTCGGCCGAGGACGTGGCCGACCTCTACCGCGTGCGCCGGGTGCTCCAGGGCGCCGCGGTGCGCCGGCGTCCCACGGGGGCGGCGCTGGCGGTGATCAGGGAGGCGGTGGCCGACGCGGAAAGGGCGGCCGCCGCCGACGACTGGCGAGCGGTCGGCACCGCCAACATCCGATTCCATCAGGCGCTGGTCACCATGAACGGGAGCCCCAGGCTCGACGAGACCATGAGACAGCTCCTGGCCGAGCTGCGCCTCGTTTTCCACGTCATGGAGAACCCGCGTGGCTTCCACGAGCCGTTCGTCGAGCGCAATCGCGAGTTGCTGGAGCTCATCGAAGCCGGACGCGCCGACGAGGCCGCCACGTTCCTCGACGCCTATCTCGACCATGCCGAGCAACTACTCGTTCGCGCCTACGATCCCAGCCGATAGCGTTCGTCCATGGACAGGACCTTCACCCTCGACGAGGCCCGGGCACTGCTTCCGGCGATCATCGAGGAGGCGGGAGAACTCGTCGCGGCCCGCGCCGATCTGGCCGAGATCGCCTTCACCCGGGAGCAGGGCGAAGCCTCCCCGCTGGGCGGGCTGGCCGAGCTGAAAGGGCTGGAGGCCAGAATCGAGGAGATCATCAGCGGCTGGCACGAGCAGGGGCTGCAGGTGAAGGGCATCGCGCCGGTGCTACTCGACTTTCCCTCGACGTTTGATGGGCACCGGGTCTGCCTGTGCTGGATCGAGGGCGAGCGGGAACTGGGCTGGTACCACCGTGACGAGCTGGGATTCGCGGGCCGCAGGCCGATCTGACGGGCGGCAGGCCAGATCTGACCGGCAGAAAGCCGACCTGGCGGACCTCGGGTTGCTCCGGCGGACCTCGGGTTGCTCCGACCGACCCGGCCTGCTCCGACGGACCGGGCCTCGGGTTGCTCCTACGGGCTCGGCGTGCTCTGGCGGGTCTCGGGTTGCTCCGACGGATCCGGTCTGTTCCGACGGACCGGGCCTCGGGTTGCTCCGACGGACCTCCGGTTGCTCTGGCGGACCCGGTCTGTTCCGACGGACCCGGCCTGCTCCGACGGACCGGGCCTCGGGTTGCTCCTACGGGCTCGGCGTGCTCTGGCGGGTCTCGGGTTGCTCTGGCGGACCCGGCGTGCTCCGACGGACCCGGTCTGTTCCGACCGACCCGGCCTGCTCTGAGGGGCCGGGTGCGGCGCGACCACGGGGGGATCGCGCCGCACGGTCTTGGCCGGTCAGCCTACGGTGTCCGACAGTGTCATTTTTGAGGGTCAGTCGACAACGTCCTTGATGAAGGTCAGTCGGCAACGTCCTTCGTGAAGGTCAGCCGACAACGTTCTTCATGAGGTCAGTCGGCAACGTTCTTCATGAGGTCAGCCGATCGTGTCCTTCATGGCGGAGGCCGGGGGCGGTGAGGCCGAGTGGGCTGTCAGGGCTGGGCCCGGCAGGTCGGGGTCCAGGGAGTGGCGGGCTACCGAGTCGGCTACGGCGTCGGCGTTCACGTCGATGGCCGTCATGTTGACGTTGGCCCGCGTGTCGCACGCCTGGTGGTAGCAGACGTCGTAGGCTACCCCCGCCTGCCCGCCGAACAACGCGGCCTCCGCTTCGGTCTTCCTGCCCTCGGCGCCGGTGAACAGGCCGCCGGCCGGGATGCCGTTGGTGATGAACGGCCCGTAGTCGGAGCGCCCGTCGAAGTCGGTGCCGACCGTGGCCAGCCCCTTCTTGGTGAAGAACGCCTCGAAGGTCTTCTCGATCTCGTCGGAGCCGGGCGGCCCGGCGGGGGCGCCGACGCCGTCGGAGTTGTCGCCGTCGTAGACCTTGTAGGCGAAGTTGGGCGAGCCGACCATGTCGAAGTTCAGGTAGAGCGCGATCTTCGCCCGTTCGGCTTCCGGCAGCGAGTTGACGTAGTAGGTGGAGCCGAGCAGCCCGACCTCCTCCGCGCCCCACCAGGCGAACCTGGTGCGGTTGAGCGTCGGGAAGATCTTGGCCTGCAATGCCGTCTCCAGTAGTGCGGCGCTGCCCGAGCCGTTGTCGTTGAGCCCCGGCCCGGCGGGGACGCCGTCCAGGTGCGCCCCGGACATCACGACCTTGCCCGGCCGCCCGAAGCGGGATTCGGCCAGGACGTTCTGCGTGACGATCTTCGTGGTCTCGGCCGCGGTCTTGACGCGTACCGTCGTGGCCGCCGGGTCGGCCAGGTCGGCGCCGGTGGCGAACGAGGTGAAGACGACGGGGATCGACACCGAGTCGTCCGGGTAGCTCACGCTGGCCCCGGTTACGCCGGTACGGCCCGGCTGTCCCTCATTGAAGATGACCGCCGCGACCGCGCCGGCCCGCTTGGCGTTGCGCACCTTCACGTAGTACGGGCAGGTGCCCCGCTGCAGCAGCGCCACCCGCCCGGCGGCGAACCCGGCGAAGTCGCTCTCCTGGCAGCCGCTGGTGGAGGAGTTGGCCACGGGCCCCGGCGGGATCTGCAGGTCGACCGCCTGGATCTGCCCACTGGCCTCTCCCGAGACGGTCCCGGTCAGGTAGCCGACCTCGCTGCCCGGCACGTACGTCTTCGGGTCCGGCGCGGTCTGCTCCAGCACCGGCGGCGCCAGTTCGGTGAAGGCGCCGATGAGCGGGAAGTCCTGGACGGTGACCCGGTAACCGGCCTTGCGCAGCTTGCCGGCCACGTAGTCGCGGGAGGCGGCGTAGCCGGGGGTGTCAAGCGCCCGGGTGCCGCCGTTGGCGTCGGCGATGGCTTGGAGGGCGTCCAGGTGCTTGGCGACGCCCGACGGTTTGACCAGGTGGGTGAGCAGCTTGGCGAAGACGTCCTGCGGGGTGGCGGCCTGCGCGGCGGTGCTCTGTCCGGTGGTGGTTCGCGCGGCGGTGACCGGTCCGGTGGTGGCCAGTCCGGTGGTGGTCCGTGCGGTGGTCGCCTGCCCGGTGGCGGCCAGCGCGCCGGCGGGTGCCGCCGGCGGCAGGGTGAGCACGGCGGCCGCGGCCACCACGGGGAGCGCGCGCCGAGTGATGCGTAAGAGCAACGTCCCTCCTAGGGATCCGGATAAGTCCCCCGAAACGTGCGAGAACCGGAAAATATGCGATCCCAGGCGTTCTGAATAGTGGCCGAGCTGTGATCAACCCAGCCGTCCCGCCACGGATCCAATCCAGTGAGCGAAAGACATCCCAGGAGTTAGCTGTGTCAAGTCGTAGCGTTCTGGTGGTGCGACCAAGCGGTCGCTTCGTCGTAGAACGTGCCGGTTTTGAGGCAGCCGTGCAGGATGCCGACGAGCCGGTTGGCGAGTTGGCGCAGGGCGGTGTTGTAGCCGGCTCCGCGGGCTCGGAGCTTGTCGTAGTAGGCGCGGGCTCCCGGGGAGACACGGATCGCGGTGGAGGCCTGGGTGATGAGGGCGTCGATGAGCCGGTCGTTGTGGACGAAGCGGGCCAGGACGGTCTTCTTCTTGCCGGATGCTCTGGTGATCGGGCTGGTGCCGGCGAAGTTTTTGCGGGCTTTGGCGGTGGCGTAGCGGCTGGGGTCGTCGCCGAACTCTGCGAGCACCCGGGCGCCGAGGATCGGTCCGAGCCCGGGCTGGGACAGGACGATCTCAGCGGCCGGGTGCGCCCCAAAATGGGCCTCGACCTGCCCTTGCAGGGTGGTGATCTGCTGGTTCAAGACGGTCAGGACCGCCACCAGCGCGCGGGTCGAGGCGGCGTAGGCCGCAGTGACCACATCGGGCTGGCCGAGCTGCTCGGTGCGCAGCGCCGATTGAATGGGCCGGGGACGCATCGCCAGATCGCCGCGGCGGTGGGCGCGTTGGAGCGCGCCGCTGATCTGGCTGATGGTGAGCTTGGCGGCCTCGGCCGGACTCGCCGCCCGCTCCAGCAGATCGAGCGCTTCGGGGGCGTGCAGATCCTCGAACGCTGCCAGCGCGGCGGGGAAGTACTCACGCAGCGCGTGCCGCAGCCGCTGCCCGGTCCGGGTGCGTTCCCAGATCAGCGTCTTATGGGTGCGGGCCACCACCTTGATCGCCTCGGCCTGCGCGGAGTCCCCGGCGATGGGCCGCAACTGGTGGGAGTCGGTACGGACCATGTCGGCGAGCATGTGCGCGTCGGCGGCATCGCTCTTGGATCCCGACACCGCCAGGCGCTCGCGATAACGCGATGCCTGCAGCGGGTTCACCGCGAACACCGTGTATCCGGCCGCGACCAGCGCCAGTACCCATGGGCCACGGTCGACCTCGATACCGGCCAGCACTTCGACCTCGTCATCAGCGGCCTGGCCGATCTGCTCGGCAACCATCGCGTGCAACCGCGCCATCCCGGCCACGCCTTCCGGCAGCCGAGCCTTGGCCAGCGTGCGGCCGGCCTCGTCCATGATCTCCACATCGTGATGCGCCTCGGCCCAGTCATCCCCGACGAACAACCGCAACAGTCCTGCTCCCTAACCTGTCGAACGCCTTACAGCAGCCAGCGGGAGAACCATCGGCGACCTAATCAAGCAGTGCTCACACCATCACGGTGGGCAACGACATCCCAGCAGCGATCAACTCTCCCGGCCGATCCAGCAGGGGCACTTTCTTTCGCCAGGACTCAAAGCCCAGGAGGAACCGGGGTGCTCACCTGCAGGACGGCTACCAACCAGCGAGTCTGCCCTAAAGCGACCCGCTATGACTGATTAGGAGGACCAGAGATGAGACACAGCTCAGCAGCAGCAGCCGTGGTTGTCGCCGCGGTGGTCGCCGCCCCCTTAGGGGCGTCACCGGCTGCGGCGGACACACGGGCCGCCTCCCGGGAGGCCAGGGCGGCCTGGGTCACGTTCTGCGAGGACCGTTCCGGCAACGGCTACCCCTGCGGCGAGTGGCGGCTGATCATGCGCGACAGCCGTACCGTGATCGTGCGCGACGCCCTCACCCGGGCCGCGGAAGGCGACGGCGCGCCCCTCTACGGCGAGGCGCCGTTCGCCGTCAGCGCCGACGGACGCTGGATCGCCTACGTGCGCGCTAGTGACCACCGCATGGTGGTACGGCGGGCCGCCGGTGGGCCGGTCACCGTACTGCCCGCGTCGCTGACGCCGAAGTCGCGCGGAACCGGGGACATGACCCTGCGCCTGTCGCCGCGCGGCGACAGGCTCGTCATCGACCACACGACAGGCAGGCGGCCGGGCACGATCGTCACCGTCAAGACGGGAGCGACGGTGAACATCCCGGCCGGAGAGGTGCCGCAGACCTTCAGCGCCGACGGGGACGAGCTCCTGACCGCGCGCAGCCTCAGCGACAGCACCATGGTCCTGACCGTGCGCCACCTGGACGGCGGCGCCCCGGTCAAGCGGCGACCGCCGCAGGTCGTGGCCGCGGCGACCGTCTTCGCCCTGGCGGCAGACGGCAGGAACCTCGCCGCGCTCACGCCCGGGGACTACGACGGGGGCAGCCCGCCGCGCCTGCGGGAGTACGACCTGGTCAGCGGCGAACTCGGCCCCTCGCTCAAGGTGGCGGTGAAGCGCGGCTACCATCCGGCCGTCGCCCACTACCGGGCCGATGACCGGCTGGCCGTCCTTTCGTACGAGGACGAGAGCCCGGCGGGGCACGCCCAGCTGATCGATCTGGAGACCGCGACGGGGGCGGTCACCCAGCACGACCACTACCCGGTCAAGAAGAACAAGTACACCGTCCGGCTGGCGGGAGCGTGACGACGATGAGGACCCTCCGGCACGCGGCCGCTCTGACGGCCGCCTTGACGGCGCTCTCGCTGGCCACGGCTCCGGCGGCCCAGGCCGACGATCACCGCCACGGCGAGTCCGTCCGCTACGCCTCGGTGAAGGGCTGCCCGGACAAGAACCGCGAGAAGCGCCCCTGCGGCCCGTGGCGCCTGGTCATGCACAGCGGCGAGATGACCCTGCTCCGCGACGCCCAGACCGTGGCCAGGCACGCCGACGGCACCTCCTCCGGCTACCAGGTGGCGCCCATCGCCGTGAGCGGCGACGGCCGGCGCGTGGCCTACTTCACGAAGCAGGGCCGTGTCGCCGTCCGCACGCTGGGCGGCGGCGTCAAGCTCCTGGCCGCCGACGCCCTCCCCAGGGCCGGGCAGTACGAGAGGGTGTTCAACCTCTCCGACGACGGCGCCAAGCTCGCCGTGACCACGTACGGCAAGCAGACCCGTGTCTTCGACACCGCCACCGGCGCCCAGCTCGGCTCGGCCGGCCGGGACGAACCGGTCGAAGGCTTCAGCGGCGACGCCGACGAGATCCTCACCCTGGCCGACGGCGAGGATTCGGTGACCGACCTGGTCATCTACCGCGACACCGGCGAACAGGCGCGCCGCGTCACCCCGCCGCAGCTCGTGTCCGGCAACGGCCCCCACGCGCTGGCCGCCGACGGCACCACCATCGCCAACCTGGCGATGGGCAAGAAGCCCGCGCTGGTCCTGTACGACAGCGCGACCGACCAGGTCACCGCCACGCCCAGGGTGAAGCTGCCCGCCGGGGGCGTGCGGCGGATCGACTGGACGGGGGAGAACCAGGTGACCGTCCATCTCGCGCTGGAGCGTGACGGCAGGCCGACCCGGATGACGGTCGTCCAGATCAGCGTCCCGTCGGGCGCGGTCAAGGTCCGGGACCGCTACACCGTGCTGGCCGACTCCTACGTCTTCGCCTCCTGCGGCGGCTGACGGGGTGCCGAGGGACCGGGGTACGGCGGAGGCCGGGGGGCTCCGCCGTACCCCGTCGGGCGTCGCCGTCCGGGGCCGTACGCTGCAAGGGTGGAGGTCCACTCAACCAAGGCGATGGCGGCACGGGCGGTAGCTCTCTGCGAAGCCCTCCTGTGGGGTGAGCCGACCCCCGACTCGGTGGCCGGCGTCCTGCGCGCCCACGGTGAACGCGAACCGCTGCGCCTTTCCCCGGCGGACGTGCGCGCGATGCGCTCGGCGGCCACGGGCCTGGTGGAGGTTCTCGGGGCGGAGACCCCGGCCAAGGCCGCGCTCCTGCTCAACGCCATCCTGGCCGATGCCGCCCATCCGCCCCGGCTGACCGACCACGGCGGCGCCACCACCTGGCACCTTCACGTGGACCGTGCCGACGACGGCCCGTGGGCCGAGTGGTTCCTGGCCTCCTCGGCGATGGCCTTCGCGGTCCTCCTGGCCGACCACCAGCGCGTGCCCGGCGGGCTGTGCGCCTCCGCCTCCTGCGGCCGGCCCTTCCTCCACCTGGGCGGGGGCAGCCCGCGCCGCTACTGCACCGCCCGCTGCGCCACCCGCGAGCGCGTCGCCGCCCACCGCGCCACCCACACCTGACCCAGGGCGGTGTAACGTCTCTTTCATGTTATGGCGTTACATGGCGGGTGCGGCCGGAGCGCGGACCGGCGATGACATGTCCGGACCCGCCCTGCTCGTCGTAGGTCTGGCCGTCAGCGGGTCCCCTGCGGTGGCGGGATGGCTGCTGGCGGGGCTGACCGTGTCGGCCTCCGTGGGCGGGCCGGTGCTCGGCGTGCTGCTCGACCGGTCACGGCGGCCGGGGCGCCTGCTGGCCTGGTGCCTCGCCGGGTACTCGGGCGGCCTCATGCTGATCCTGGGCCTCCTCGGCAGGGCGCCCGACGGGCTGGTGATCGCCCTGGCCGTCCTGGCCGGACTGCTGGGCCCGGCGCTCAGCGGCGGCTGGACGGCCCAGATACCGCTGGCCGTACCCGCCGGGCTCCTTTCCCGCGCCACCGCCCTCGACTCGATCTCCTACAACGTCGCCGCCCTCCTCGGGCCCGCGCTCGCCGGGCTGGTCGCCACCCTGGGCGGCGGCTCCTGGCCGGTGATCGTCGCCGCCGCGCTGATCGCCGCCTCGCTGCCCATCGCGCTGACCCTCCCCGCCCGCCACGGCGACGGCACGAGCGCGGCGGGCGGCCCCTCGATCGCGGCCGAACTCGCCGCGGGGATGCGCGCGATCACGGGGAGCGTGCCGCTGCGCCGCGCCACGGCCACCTCGATGGTCTCCATGGCCGGGATCGCCATGCTGGTCGTGTGCACGCCCCTGCTCGGCGAACGGCTGGCGGGCGGCGCTGGCCACGGGACGTTGCTCCTCGCCGTGACCGCCGCGACCGCGCTGGCCGCCAACGCGGTGCTGGCCCGGCTGGCGCCCGCCGTACGCCCGACGGGCGGCTGGTGGCCCGACGGCGCGCTCGTGTGGGCGACGGCCCTGCTCGGAGCGGGGATCGGCCTGACCGCGCTGGCCGACGGCGTCGCCCTCGCCGTGGCGGGCGCGGCGATCGCGGGCGTCGGTGAGGGGCCGCAGCTCACGGCCCTGTTCACGGTACGGCATCGCGACGCCCCCGCCCGGCTGAGGAGTCAGATCTTCACCACCGGCGCCAGCTTGAAGATCACCTCGTTCGCCGCCGGGTCGGCGGTGGCCGGGCCGCTGGCCGGCTACTCGGTGCCGCTGGCACTCCTGGCCGGGGCGGGGCTGCAGGCCGTGGCGGTGCTGGTCTACTGGGGGTTGTCGCCGCGGCGGAGCCGTACCGGGGAGATCAGCGCACCCCGCGCGGACGGAACTGCACGCTGACGCGCGGCCCGCACGGCCGGGCGGTCTTGGGGACCGCGTGCTCCCAGGTGCGCTGGCAGCTGCCGCCCATCACGATGAGGTCGCCGTGGCCGAGGTCGCGGCGGATGGAGGGGCCGCCGCCGCGCGGGCGCAGCAGCAGGCTGCGCGGGGTGCCGAGGGACAGGATGGCGACCATGGTGTCCTCGCGGCCGCCCCGGCCGAGGTCGTCGCCGTGCCAGGCCACGCTGTCGCGGCCGTCGCGGTAGAGGCACAGGCCCGCGGTGACGAAGTGCTCGCCGAGCTCGCCGGCGTAGTGGGCGTTCAGGGCCGAACGGGTGTCGTCCAGGACCCGGTCGGGGAGCGGGTCGCGCTCGCCGTAGAACTTCAGCAGGCGGGGCACGTCCACCACCCGGTCGTACATGACGCGGCGCTCCGCCTTCCACGGGACCGCCGTCACGAGCCGGTCGAACAGCGCGTCGGCGCCGCGGAGCCAGCCCGGCAGCACGTCGATCCACGCGCCGTGGGACAAGGTGGTGCGCGTGGGCGTCAGCGGGCCGAGGGCGCACGGCTCGTCCACGTCCAGCAGTGAAGCCTGGAATGCCACAGTCATGTGTTCGAGTTTAGTCGATGGCCAGAAATTGAGTTCGAATCCCGGTAGGGTCGCCTCGACGTCGCCGCCCCATCCCAACGAAGGAGCACGCCATGCTGACCACCGCGTTCCTGCCGGGTACTCCCGCCTGGATCGACTACGGAAGCCCGGACGTCCCCGCCACCGTCGCCTTCTACACCGGGTTGTTCGGATGGGGGCACCAGACGATGCCGGGCGGCGGCGACTACGGCGCCTTCCAGCACGACGGCAAGACCGTCGCCGCGGTCGGCTCGCTCACCGAGGCGGGCGCGAGCCCGGCCTGGATCCTCTACTTCCGCAGCACCGACGCCGACGCCACCACCAAGGCGGTGGAGCAGGCCGGCGGCACCGTCCGCATGCCGCCGGGCGCGATCGGGCCCGAGGGCAGGATCGCGCAGTACTCCGACCCCGCCGGCGCCCAGTTCGCGATCTGGGAGCCGGGGCGGCTGACGGGGCTGGAGCTCGTCACCGAGCCCGGTTCCCTGTGCTGGGCCGAGCTCTACACCCCCGACGCGGCGGCCGGGCGGAGCTTCTACCGGTCGGTCTTCGACTGGCAGGCCGAGGACATGGCGATGGGTGAGCTGACCTACACCGTCATCACCCCGGCCACCGGTGCCGAGAACGACAGCATGGCCGGAATCGTCCCGCTGGCCTCGGGGCAGGCGCACTGGCTGCCGTACTTCGAGGTGCCCGACTGCGACGCGGCCGTGGGCAGGGCACAGGAGCTCGGCGGGGCCGTGCTCGAGCCCGCCCAGACGGTGCAGGGCGTCGGCCGCTTCGCCACCGTCGCCGACCCGCACGGGGCCCGCTTCGCCGTCATGGCCAGTTCGTCCTGACCGCCGCGGGCGGCATCCGCCCTTTCCGGGGCTGAGGCCGGCCGGGGCGCGGGTTGAGCGGCCTCGCGTCTCCGGCCGGTCTCTTGGGTGTGATCCCGGGCAGGCCGGTCTCTTGGGCGTGATGCCGGGGCCGGGTGCGGGGGTGAGCCGGTGCGGGATGGAGCGAAGGGCGGGGCTGGGGCGGCGGCTTGGGGCCGGGTCAGGGGCGGGTGAGGGTGAGGCGGGCCACGCGGCCCTGCTCGCCGGCGGCCCAGCAGCTCAGGTCGCGCGTGCAGGAGACCGTGTCGAAGGAGCCGGTGTCGAAGGTGTGCCAGGTCCGGCCGCCGGTGAAGGAGATGTCGCTGCCGGTCGGGCCCACGGCGATCGCGGCCAGGGGCAGGAGGGTCACGCCGGAGCGGTAGGCGGGCGGGGGCGTGCGGGAGGGGCGCCAGGTGGCGCCGCCGTCGCCGGAGTAGGCGCCCGCGTTCGGCGAGGGCTGGCCGTCGCGGAAGTCGCCGCCCACCGCGATGCCCTGGTGCGGGGTGCGGAAGGCCAGGGCGAAGACGCCACGGGCCGGGTCGCCGGCCGGGATCGGGGTGTCGGCGACGGTCCAGGTGCGGCCGCGGTCGCGGGAGTGGAAGACCCTCGCCCGCTCGGCGCCGCCGCTTGCCAGCCAGACGTCCCCGCCGCCCGAGGTGACCAGGCACTGCCCGCTGGCTGCGAACCCGGCCTCACCCGGGAGAGCGTCCGGCATGCCCGCGCTGGGGAGGACGGCCCAGGTGCGCCCGCCGTCCGAGGTCGACAGGATGCGGAACCTCCCGTCCACGGGGTCGCTCATCGCCAGGCCGTGACGGCGGTCGAAGAAGGCCATGCAGTCGTAGAAGGCGCGCGGCTCGTCGTTGCGGAAGGTCTCGGCCCAGGTACGGCCGGCGTCATCGGTCCGGTACACCCGCGAGTCGGTGCCCTCGCCGATCGACAACGCGACGGCGGAGTCGGGGCCGAACGCCTCGATGTCGCGGAACTGCAGGGTGGCGGTGCCGGGCGGGGAGACGTTCTGCCAGGTACGGCCGGCGTCGGTGGTCCTCAGCACGGTCCCGGCGCTGCCGGAGGCCCAGACGACGTTCCGGCTGACCGGCGCCAGGCCGCGCAGGCGGGCGGTGACGCCGGTGTCCTTGAGGTCCCAGCGGAGGAGGTCGCCTCCGGCCGGCCGGGTTTCCGTGAGGTCGCCGAGGCCCGGGGTGTCGGCCTGGGCGGGCAGGGGGGTGGTCAGCGCGCAGGCCGCGGCTACGGCCGTGATCGCGATACGTAACCTCATGCCGAGCACCGTAGGCGAGCCGATCATCCACCGTCCACCCGTCGGCCCGCGGTCGTGCCGGTAGCCGGCCGTCTACCCGCCAGTCCGCGGTCGTGCCGGTAGCCGGCCGTCCATCCGCCGGTCCGCGGGCCGGGCCCGCGGACCGGCAGCGCGGGTCAGTCGCCGGACTTCCACTGGGCGAGGAGCTTGTCGTAGTCCAGGGTTTCCGGCTTGCCGCGTTCGTCCGCCAGTTTGGGTGCGGGGGCGCCGGGCTGGTCGAGCCATTGCTGGGCCGGTTGCTCGGGGTTCAGTTTGGGGGCGCAGTTGCCGCCGTATCCGCGCCGCTCCAGCCGGGACAGGATGTCGTCCTGCTGCTTGGCCAGGTTGTCCATGGACTGCTGGGCGGTGGTCTCACCGGTGACGGCGGTGGCGACGTTCTGCCACCAGAGCTGCGCGAGCTTGGGATAGTCGGGCACGTTGGTCCCGGTGGGGGTCCACTGGACGCGGGCCGGGGAGCGGTAGAACTCGATCAGCCCACCGTACTTGGGCGCGTTCTCCGTGAAGTACTGGCTGCGGATGTCCGAGTCGCGGATGAACGTCAGCCCGGTGATGGACTTCTTCAGCGAAACCGTCTTCGAGGTGACGAACTGGGCATACAGCCAGGCGGCGGCCCGGCGCTCCGCGGGGGTGTTCTTCAGGAGCGTCCACGATCCGGCGTCCTGGTAGCCGAGTTTGTTGCCGTCCTTCCAGTACGCCCCGTGGGGGCTGGGGGCCATGCGCCACTTGGGGGTGCCGTCGGCGTTGACGACCGGGAGGCCGGGCTTGGTCAGGTCGGCGGTGAACGCGGTGTACCAGAAGATCTGCTGGGCGATGTTGCCCTGGGCGGGCACGGGCCCGGATTCGCTGAAGTTCATGCCGGCGGCTTCCTTGGGGGAGAAGCGCTTGAGCCAGTCGACGTACTTCGTGAGCGCGTAGACGGCGGCGGGGCCGTTGGTGTCGCCGCCGCGGGTGACCGAGGAGCCGACGGGGCGGCAGTTCTCGACGCGGATGCCCCAGTCGTCCACCGGCAGGCCGTTGGGCAGGCCGGGGTCGCCGTTGCCGGCCATGGAGAGCCAGGAGTCGGTGAAACGCCAGCCGAGCGAGGGGTCCTTGCGGCCGTAGTCCATATGGCCGTACACCTTCTTGCCGGCGATCTGCCCGTTCCCGTTGACCTTGTTCGTGAAAAAGTCGGCTATATCCTCATAAGCCGCCCAGTTCACCGGCACCCCCAGGTCGTACCCGTAGGCCGCCTTGAACTGCTTCTTGATCTCCGGATCGGTGAACCAGTCGTAGCGGAACCAGTAGAGGTTCGCGAACTGCTGGTCGGGCAGCTGGTAGATCTTCTTGTCCGGCCCGGTCGTGAAGCTGATCCCGATGAAGTCCTTGATGTCCAGCGTGGGCGAGGTGACGTTCTTGCCCTCCCCGGCCATGTAGTCCGACAGCGGCACCACGTAGTCGCCGCGCGCGTGGGTCCCGATGAGGTCGGAGTCGTTGACGTAGGCGTCGTAGATGTTCTGGTTGCCCTGGATCTGGGTCTGCAGCTTCTCGACGACGTCGCCTTCCTGGATGAGGTCGTGCTTGAGGCGGATCCCGGTGATCTCGCTGAATGCCTTGGCGAGCTTCTGAGACTCGTACTCGTGCGTGGTGATCGTCTCCGACACCACGTTGATCTCCATCCCACGGTACGGCGCGGCCGCCTTGATGAACCACTCCATCTCGGCCAGCTGCTGATCCTTGGCCAGCGTCGACGGCGTGAACTCGCTGTCCACCCACGTGCGGGCCGCGGCCCTGCCGTCCTCTTCGCGGAAGTCGCCGGCCGGCTTGCTCGCCGTCGAACATCCCGCCAGCACCAGGGCGAGAACGCTCAGCCAGGCCGCATGCCTCTTGAGTGTGCGTGACAACGTCCGACTCCTCTCGAGAGAGTCAACCCCAAATCCCGATCACCGCCGCGACGGCGAGCGCGCACGCGAGCGCGAGCACCATCGACAGGTCGGTGAGGGCGATCCACCCGGCGAGCACCACCGCCGCGCTGATCAGTCCGATGTAGAGCCGGTCGCCCCGGTCGGTCTCGATGCGCAGGAAGCCGCGCCGGGCCACCGGCGGGGACAGGCGCGCCCAGACGGCCATGACGACCAGGAGCAGGGCCAGCCCGGCGAAGACCAGGGCGGTGGGCGTCGTCCAGACCATCCACTCCAGCACGCGGTCACACCCTCCCCAGCGCGAAGCCCTTAGCCATGTAATTGCGCACGAACCAGATCACGATCGCCCCCGGGATGATCGTCAGCACCCCGGCCGCGGCCAGCAGCCCCCAGTCGATGCCGGCGGCGCTGACGGTGCGGGTCATGGTGGCGGCGATCGGTTTGGCGTTGACGGAGGTGATCGTCCGCGCGATCAGCAGTTCGACCCAGCTGAACATGAAGCAGAAGAACGCGGTGACGCCGATGGCCGAGCGGATCATCGGCAGGAAGATCTTGACGAAGAAGCGGGGCAGCGAATAGCCGTCGATGGCGGCGGTCTCGTCGATCTCGCGGGGGATCCCGGACATGAAGCCCTCGAGGATCCATACGGCCAGCGGCACGTTGAACAGCATGTGCGCGATGGCCACCCCCAGATGCGTATCAAACAACCCCACGCTCTGATAAATCTGGAAAAAGGGGAGCAGGAAGACCGCCGGCGGCGCCATCCGGTTCGTCAGCAACCAGAAGAACAGGTGCTTGTCCCCGGCGAAGCGGAACCGGGAGAAGGCGTACGCCGCGGGCAACGCCACGATCAGCGAGAACACTGTGTTCAACGAGGTGTAAACGATGGAGTTCAGATAACTCGAGTACCACGCCGAGTCGGTGAAGAACGTCTGGTAGTTCTCCAGCGTCACCGTCCGCGGAATGAGCGAGAACGCGCCCACGATCTCGTCGTTCGGCCGGATCGACATGCCGAACATCCACAGCAGCGGCAGCATGAGCGTCGCCGCGTACAGCCAGAACACCGTCCGCGCCCAGGGCAGCCGTCTCATCTCCCGCTCCTCGTCAGCACGGTGAAGAACACGTAGCAGGCGATCTGCACGATGAGGAAGTACAACAGCGAGAACGCCCCGGCCGGCCCCAGGTCGAACTGCCCCACCGCGATCTTCGACAGCAGGATGCTGAGGAAGGAGGTGGCGTTGCCCGGCCCGCCGCCGGTGACCACGAACGGCTCGGTGTAGATCATGAAGCTGTCCATGAACCGCAGCAGGATCGCGATCGTCAGCACCCCGCGCAGCCGCGGCAGCTGCACGTGCCGGAAGGTCGCCCACGCCGAGGCCCCGTCGATCTGCGCCGCCTGGAAGTACGGCTCGGGGATCGAGCGCAACCCGGCGTAGGCCAGCAGCGCCACCAGCGGCGTCCAGTGCCACACGTCCATGACCAGGACGGTGATCCAGGCGTCGGTGGAGTCGAGCGTGTAGTTGAAGTTGATCCCGAGCACGTTGTTGATCACCCAGCCGCCCAGCCCGATGTCGCCGCGGGCGAAGATCTGCCAGATGGTGCCGACCACGTTCCACGGGATGAGCAGTGGCAGCGCCACCACGACCAGCGCCACCGAGACCCACGCGCCACGCCGCGGCATGCACACCGCCAGCAGCACGCCCAGCGGGATCTCGATGATCAGGACCTGCGCCGAGAACAGCAGCGTGCGCAGGAACGCCCCCCGCACCTCCGGATCCCGCGTGACCGACCGGAACCAGTCCAGCCCCACGAAGATCCGGTCGGTCGGGGTGAAGACGTCCTGCACCGAGAAGTTGACCACGGTCATCAGCGGGATGACCGCGGTGAAGGCCACCGAGACCACGACCGGCAGCACCAGCCACCAGGCGCGGTTGTTCTTCGGCTTGAGCTCCCTCGGCGCCTCGTCCGGCGGTACGGCGGGCGGCGCGACGATCTCGCCCGCCACCTGCGAGCCCGCCACCTGCGAGCCCGCCACCTGCGAGCCCGCCACCTGCGAGCCGGCCACCTGGGAGCCCGCTACCTGGGAGCCCGGCACCTGGGATCCGGCGGCGCCGTCCGGGACGTCGCGGGTGGTCATGGGCCGGTCCCTTCCAGAGCCGCGAGAGTGCCGCACCTGACCTCGTCCCGGAAGAGGTAGGCCCGCTCGAAATGGAAGTGCCCGGTTCCTTCGGCGAGGCCGCCGGGTTCGGTCTTGGCGACCAGCGTGCCGCCCTCCGCCCTGGCGCGCACGAGGTGGTAGGAACCCATCCGGTCCACGCCGGTCACCTGCGCGCTCAGCCCGGGGGAGCGGGGGACCGGGACGACCCTGACGAACTCGGGCCGCACGCCCAGCCGTACCGGGCCATCGGAAAGGGGGCGACCGGCCGGAGCGTCGTCGTCGGCGATCGCGAGGCCGGCCGGGATGCCGCCCACCCGCACGACGCCGCGCTCGATCGCGGCGTCGAGCACGTTCATGCCGGGTGAGCCGATGAAGTGGCCGACGAACTCGTGCGCGGGCGACAGGAACAGCTCGGCCGGCTCGCCGCTCTGCACGATCGCGCCGTCCTTCAGCACGACCACCTCGTCGGCGAAGGTCAGCGCCTCGGTCTGGTCGTGGGTGACGTAGATGAGCGTGTGCCGGGTGTCGCGGTGGATCTCCTTGAGCTTGCTGCGCAACGTCCACTTCAGCGCCGGGTCGATCACGGTCAGCGGCTCGTCCAGCAGGACCGCGGCCACCTCGGGCCGGACCAGCCCGCGCCCGAGGCTGACGATCTGCTGGCGGCCGGGGTCGAGGCGGCGGGAGCGGCGGCCGAGCACCTCCTCCAGGCCGAGCAGCCGGGCGACCGTGCGGACCCGCTGGTCGACCTCGGCCTTGGGGTAGCGGCGGTTGCGCAGCGGGAAGGCCAGGTTGTCGTAGACCGACATCTCCTCATAGAGCACCGGGAACTGGAAGACCTGCGCGATGTTGCGCCCGGCGGGCGGGATCCCGGTGACGTCGCGCCCGCCCAGGTGCACCCGCCCGCTGGAGGGGGTCAGCAGGCCGGAGATGATGTTGAGCAGCGTCGTCTTGCCGCAGCCGCTGGGCCCGAGCAGCGCGTAGGCGCGGCCGTCGGACCAGGTCCAGGTCATGGGCGCCAGGGCGTGGGTGCGGCCGCCGTCGTAGCTGTGGCCGACGTCGTCCAGGTGGATGTCAGCCATGCAGATCGACCTCCGCCGCGGAGCCGGCCAGCAACTCGCCGCCGGGCTCGGTGAAGACCAGGACGTGCCCGGGGTCCACGTAGGCGGTGGCCGCCTCGCCCGGGGTGAACACCTGCGTGCCGGGTAACTGGGCCACCAGATGGCGCCGGTCCGGCAGCAGCAGGTGCAGGAAGGTCAGGCTGCCGGTCACCTCCGCCAGCCGTATCTCGGCGGGGAAGGCCAGCTGGCCGGGCGCGGCCCGCGCGATGGTGACCTGGTGCGGCCGGATGCCGAGCACGACCCGCAGGCCGGAGGCGTGCGCGCCCGGCGCGGGCAGGGAGGCGCCCAGGCAGGTGATGCGGCCGTCCTCCACGACGCCGGGCAGCAGGTTGAGCGGCGGGTCGGACAGCGTGGCGGCCACGGCCAGCGACGGCGGCCGGTCGTACATCGCGGCCACGTCGCCGGCGTGCTGGACCCGGCCCTCGCCCAGCACGACGGCCGGCGCGGCGAAGCTCAGCGCCTCGGCCGGATCGGAGGTGGAGTACAGCACGACGCCCGGCGAGCCGCTGAACATCGCCTTCAGGTCGGCCCGTAACTGCTCGCGGAGTTTGTAGTCGAGGTTGGCGAGCGGTTCGTCCAGCAGCAGGACGTCGACCGGGCGGGCAAGCGCGCGGGCGATCGCGGTGCGCTGCTGCTGGCCGCCGGAGAGCTCGTCGGGGCGGCGCTCCAGCAGGCCGTCGAGGCCCATGAGCTCGGCGACCTCGCGCACCCGGCCGTCGACGTCCTTGCGCGGGAAGCCGGCCGCCAGGCGCAGGGGCGAGGCGATGTTCTCGTAGACGCTCAGCGAGGGGTAGTTGATGAACTGCTGGTAGACGAAGGCCACCGACCGCTTGCGGACCGGGACGGCGGTGACGTCGGCGCCGTTGACGACGACCCGCCCGGCGTCCGGGCGGTGCAGCCCCGCGATCACCCGCATCAGCGTGGTCTTGCCTGCCGCCAGCGGCCCGATGAGGGTCGTCAGGCCGCTGGAGAGTTCGAGGTCGATGTCGTCGAGCCACACTTCACCGCGTTGCCGTACGCGGACGCCATCAAGTATCAGCGCCACATTTCCTCCGGCGGTAGGCGAGTGGGCTGTCCTGAACCAACGAGCACTTCCATCTAACATCGCCATCAACTCTGCGCAAACAGCCAGGTGGTTCAGGAAAGCAGTCCCAGCTCGTATCCCACCGCCAGTGCTTCGGCCCTATTTCGGACATCTAGCTTGCTGAACAGGCGTGACTGAATGTTCTCCACCGTTTTCGTGGTAATCGCCAAAGCTTGGGCGGTCTGCCGGACAGAATGTCCCGTTGCGATGGAGCGCAAAATCTGCAACTCGCGGTCGGTGATCGCCGACCGCACCGCCGCCCGCCTGCTCATTTCCGGGTGTACGGCCCGGCCGAGCTCTCCGATGGGCACCACGGCGTCGGGCTCGGGGGAGCTGACCACCTGACCGAACCCGGTCTCGGTGACCACGACCACCCGGGCGCCGAGCGACTGCATGTGGTGCCAGGCCCCCGACTCGTCGATGATCACCGCCACGAGCGGGCGGCGGACCATGAGCGTGTCGTCCTCGTGGGTCCAGCGGTCACCGACGACGAAGACGGGGATGCGCTGGCGGATGAGGACCTCCACGACGGCGTCGCGGCAACTGCCGGGGCCGCCGAAGACCGCGGCGACCGGGACCCGGCGCGGCTGCGTGCCGTCCCGCCACAGCAGCCCGAGCCGGGCGGCCAGCGAGACCAGGTTGACCCGGTTGTGCACCTCGGTCTTGGCGAAGATGCGGCGCATGTGGTTCTCGACCGTGGCGGGGGCGATGCCGAGCATGCGGGCGGTCTCCTGCACGCTGTGCCCGGAGGCGGCCAGGGAGAGGATCTCCAGGTCGCGGTCCGTCAGGACGGCCGGGCGGATCGAGCGGGAGCGGGGCTCGAACGGGCATCGGCCGACGGCTTCGAGCAGTGCGGCCAGCCCCCGGGAGTAGGGCACGAGCACCAGGCCCGCGCTCACCGCCCGCACGACGTCACGCACGTCCATGCTGGCGTAGGTGAGCACGAGGCCACGCCCGCGTAATCCCGGGAGCTTGGCCATCACCTCCTCGAAGTCGCCGGCCACGTCGATGACGGCGACGTCGACTGGCCGGATCCGGCACAGCCGTTCGAGATCGGAGAGGTACTGGGTGAGTCCGGACATGCTCAGGCCGGGCTGTCCGGTCAGGGCGGTGGCGAGCGCTTCGCGTTGCAGCCTGTTGGCGGAGTGCACGGCCACGTGTATGGCCACACACCGAATGTACAAAAAACAACCTTTCTTGTCTGTAAACCGCCCTTACCCGAGTTGTCAGAAGTCACTGTCCGCGGCTGGCCGGGTCCACTTGCGCGAAGCGCAGCAGGTCAACCATGGTGAAGGTGCCCGCGGACCGGCTGGGCAGAGTTGGCACCCAGCTCGGATTGACCGTGAGGTAGGAGTTCGGATCCTTCTGCAGGAGCCCGATGAAGACCTCGCCGATCAGCCGCGCCCCGACCCCGACCAGCTGGACCCCGTCGCCCAAATCCTTGCCTTCCTTGAGGACGTAGTACCAGAGCGGCGCGTTGGTGGCGAAGCCGAAGGGCTCCAGCTCGGTGGTCTCCACCTGCGGGATGCCCATCGCGGTGGCCAGGCGCTGGCCCGAGGGCAGCGACCAGGTCAGGTGGCGCAGCAGGTTGCGCGTGGCCAGCGAGATCGGCGGGTCGTTGCTCGGGATCGTGGAGAGGGGGAGCTGGAACAGCGGCGTGGAGAGCGTGGTGTCCATGCGCTTGTTCGGCCTCAGCTGGCCGTCGTTGAAGTTGAAGAACGTCTGCCAGCCGATGAAGCGCCGCGGCGCCCGCCGGCCGCCGCGCAGGTCGACGGGGTCGGCCTGGCCCTCGGCCACCGGGTCGAAGATGAAGCCGAAGAACGGCTGGCCGTTGTCGCCGGCCAGGTTCGCCCGATACGACGGCCGGATCATGCTGTGGCCGAAGCGGTAGGCGATCTGGAACTCCACCGGGATGAACGGCGCCCCCGCCGGCCGGTAGAACTGGCGGCCGAAGGCGAGGATGTGGTCGACGAGCGGCCGGCCGATGATCTGTGGCAGGAACTCGTTCAGGATGATCCACTGATAGTGCCAGGTCACCGTACGGCGGGCCGTGGCGAACAGCTGGCTGGGCGGGGTGCCCTGCTCGCGCAGCCGTGCGACGACCCGGTTGTGGAAGAGCAGGAAGGCCACATGAAGCCCGGAGATCATCATGTTCTCGTCGTTGCGGTCGTCGCCGATGATCGCGCTGCCGTTGGCGTTGCGCGGCAGGTCCTCGAACTGGCCGCCGCTCTCGACCCGCATCGTGATCCGGTCGGCGTTGTAGAGCTGCGGGCTGCCGGTGGGGCCGCCGCCGTACACCGTGTCCAGGTCGAAGACCGGTGTGCGCTCGTTGGGGGAGATCTCCGGCCGGGTCGGCACGCCCAGGGGCGAGCGGTTGTCGAAGGTCATGTCGTGGTCGAGGAACTGACCGAGGAAGGTCGTCCCCGCGGTGTTGAAGGGGTTGTCGCGGTTGCCCGGGCTGAGCTCCGGGTTGGTGATCAGCCGGATCGGGCCTTCGTGGAGCGGGTCCTTGGCGTCCATGATGCCGCCAAGCTTGCCCATCTCGGTTAACGCGGCCCTGGTCTGGGCCGTCGCCGAGGCGAACGCGGGCAGGTTGAACACGCGGCCGAAGTTGTTGACCAGGGTGCCTTCCGCCTCGGCGCGGGCCGAGGCGGCGAAGGCGGCGTCGAGGTCGAGCGCGACGATGGCCGCGCCGGCCCCGACTCCGCCGATGAAGGCTCGTCTTGTGAACGAAGAGGTCAGGGGGTTGTCGGTGGTTTCCCGTTCTCGGCGCATCAGCTTCCTCCTCGTGCATGGGGGGTTCGGCGGGAAGCTCGCTGGTCGGACTGTGTGCTTGGCCCGAACCGGGCGCAATGGCCCTAGGGGCTACCGGCTTTCCCAAGGGCTTCGCCCCCTCCCAGGGGAGAAAGACGCCCCCAAGGGGTTTGGTGTCTTCCTAGGGAAATGACTGGTAGATCCGCATTTGTCGAGTTATCTTCGGGCTCCCCGGACCACACCCCCCGACATGAGGAGTGGCATGAGAAGACGTCTGCTCGCCGTACTCGCCACGCTCGCCCTGGTCTTAGCCGGCGGCCTGAACGCCGTGACCCCCGCGGCCGCGCTCGCCCCGCCCGACATCTCCCTGGCCAACGTCAAGGCCCACCTGACGCAACTGCAGAGCATCGCCACCGCCAACGGCGGCAACCGCGCCCACGGCCGCCCCGGCTACCTGGCCTCCGCCAACTACGTCAAGGGCCGCCTGGACGCCGCCGGATTCACCACCACGCTCCAGTCCTTCACCTACAACGGCGCCACCGGCTACAACGTCATCGCCGACTGGCCGGGCGGCAACCCCGACGACATCCTCATGGTCGGCGCCCACCTCGACAGCGTCACCGCCGGTCCCGGCATCAACGACAACGGCTCCGGCAGCGCGGCCGTCCTGGAGACCGCGCTGGAGGTCTCCCGGCAGGCGCTGCAGCCCACCAAGCACCTGCGCTTCGCCTGGTGGGGCGCTGAGGAGCTCGGGCTGCGCGGCTCGGCGTTCTATGTGAGCAACCTGCCCGCCGCCGAACGCGCCAGGATCAAGGCGTATCTGAACTTCGACATGGTCGGCTCGCCCAACGCCGGCTACTTCATCTACGACGGCGACGACTCCGACGGCACCGGCTCCGGCCCCGGCCCCGCCGGGTCGGCCCAGCTGGAGCGCGTCCTGCAGGACTACTTCGCCTCCATCGGCGTCCCCACGCGCGGCACCGACTTCGACGGCCGCTCCGACTACGGGCCGTTCATCTCCCGCGGCATCGCCGCCGGCGGCACGTTCACCGGCGCCGAGGGCATCAAGTCCAGCGCCCAGGCCCAGCTCTGGGGCGGCACCGCCGGGCAGGCGTTCGACGTCTGCTACCACCGCTCCTGCGACACCACGTCCAACATCAACGACAACGCCCTGAACCGCAACGCCGACGCCGTGGCCTACGCCGTGTGGACGATCGGCGCCGCCGTACCGCCGACCGTGGTGTGGGAGGACACCTTCGAGACCGACCGCGGCTGGACCCGCCTGTCCGGCACCGCGACCACCGGCCTGTGGGAGCGCGGCGACCCCGAGGCCACCACCTCCAGCGGCGCCAAGCAGCTCGGCACCACCACGAGCGGCGCCAACGACCTGGTCACCGGCCGGCTGGCCGGGGCGGCCGCCGGCGATCACGACATCGACGGCGGCGTCACCTCGATGCAGTCACCCGCCGTGACGCTGCCCAGCGGCACGGTGCAGCTGTCGTTCGCCTGGTACCTGGCCCACGGCAGCAACGCCAGCAACGCCGACTACCTCCGGATCAAGGTCGCGGGCACCACCACCGCCACGGTCTTCGAGCAACTCGGCGCGGCAGCCAACCGCAACGGCGCCTGGAACACCGCCACCGTGAACGTCTCCGCCTTCGCCGGGCAGAGCGTGCGCATCGTGGTCGAAGCCGCCGACGCCTCCGGCGCCAGCCTCGTCGAGGCGGGCGTGGACGACGTGAAGATCCTTCGATAGCCCCGGGTACGGCACAGCCCCAGGCCGACCGGCGGCCTGGGGCTGCTTGCTGGTGGACGATACTGGGATTGAACCAGTGACCTCTTCCGTGTCAGGGAAGCGCTCTCCCGCTGAGCTAATCGTCCGCGTATGCCGTTAGAGGTGGAGACGGGATTTGAACCCGTGTGGACGGCTTTGCAGGCCGCTGCCTCGCCTCTCGGCCACTCCACCGAGCGAGGCCCCAACGAAGCGGCCTCTCCGAGCGGAAGACGGGATTCGAACCCGCGACCCTCACCTTGGCAAGGTGATGCTCTACCACTGAGCCACTTCCGCGTGCGCCGCTTGTGTGCGGCGACACAGCAACTCTAGCGGGTTTTTCGAGTGGTTGCTCACTTGCGCAGCTGGCGGGCCACGCTGCGTTCCGTCGCGGGCAGGCCGAGGAAGATCTCCAGGATGCGGGTCAGGCGGTGCACCTCGATCCGGTGGAAGGCGGGGCCGTCGCCTCTGGCCAGCATCAACGTCAGCGCCAGCGGCGGCAGCGGCGCGTGGATCACGTGCAGGCCGGACTCCAGCGTGGCCGCGACCGGCCGGGGCGGGGTCTCGGCCGGGAACACGATGTCCTGGGGCGCCCGCCAGCTCGCGTACACCGTCGTGCCGGCGCCGGCCGCCGCGGCCCAGTCGGCGCTGAACAACACCGGCAGCGAGTCGATGAGCGTGGTCAGCGCCCGCTCGCCGGCGGTGGTGATGTACTTCAGGATCTCCAGCTCGGGATAGGTGCCCGGCGCCTCGCGCGTGGCCCAGACGCCATCGACGCGCACGCCGGGCACGCTCGACAGGCCCTTGGCCAGGGTCTCCTTGGGGGTGCCGTCCGGGCAGAACACCGTGATGTCGTCCACCGCGAGCCCGCCGCCGCGCTCCAGCACGGTCAGCTGCGTGATGTCGGCGCCGCTCGCGCCCAGCACCTGCGTCACCTGGCTCAGGGATCCCGGCCGGTCGGGCAGCACGAGTCGTAGTCGCAGCAGCATCCGTCGCCTCCCATGCTTCCCGGATCACAGCCTATCGGCCGCATCGCGTGAACCCCGCCCGCGCCGGGACCGTCGTTGTCGATGAGGCGCTCGCGAGGAGGGACATGGGACAGTACACGAAGACGGCGGCCCTGGCGCTGATCGCGGCGTCGCTGACCGCCTGCGCGGCGCCGGCCGCCCCGGGAGCCACCGCGCCGCCCGGTCCCGGTGGCGGCGCGGTCTACGCCTGCCATGACCGCCCGGTGCCGCTGGACGCCCTCACCGCGGGCCGGCCCGCGACGGAGCTGGGGCCCGACGGGCTCGCGGCGCTGAAGGGCGAGGAGGTCCGCCGCCCGCGCGATCTGGAGCGGTGGCGCATCGTCGAGGAGGGGCCGGAGCGCGTGGCGCTGATCGCCGGACGGGATCCGGACGCGCGGTACGCGCACCCCGCCCCCTACCGCTACCTGCTCATCGAGCGGTTCGGACCGCCGGGCCCGGACGGCCGGCCGGGCTGGCACCTGCGCTCGTCCGGCGGCTGCGACCTGCGCCGCGAACTGGACGGCCTGGGCAAGGCCACCCTGGCCCTGGGAAAGGTGTCGGGGAGGACCGTCGAGCTCCTGGTCAACGAGCTGGCCTGCGCGGGCGGCGCCGCCGCGACCGGCCGGATCCGGGTCGTGACGCTGGAGGAGGACGAACGGGAGGTGCGGGTGGTGATCGGCGTGGCGCCCAGGTCGGGGCAGGCGATGACCTGCCAGGCCAACCCGCCGACGCCGTTCACCGTCGAACTGGCCGCGCCGCTGGGCGGGCGCCCGGTGATGGACGCCGGGGTCCATCCCGTCAGGCGGGTCAGCCCGCCTCGATGATCGCCAGCCGGTCCTTCGCCCACAGCAGGGCGGCGTCGGGGTCTACGGTGCCGAGGACGGTCAGCCCGCCGGGGCCGGGGTTCTCCACGAGGTCGGCCAGCGCCGGGGTGCCCACCACGCTGGCGTAGCCGACGCACCACGCGGCGATCTCGGCCTCGCGCTCGGCCCAGAACGCGTGCACGATCTCCAGCGCGCCCTTCTCGGGGGCCTCGCGCCGGCTCTGGTCCACGACGACGGCGAAGCGCTGGTTCGCGGCCCGCGCCCGGGCCAGCACCTCGACCATGCCGGCGTTCAGCTCGTGGGCCTCCTCGACGGTGAGGCGCCCGTTCTGGGAGGCGGTGACCAGAGGCCACTGGCCGAGGTCGACAAGCTTGCCCATGGTGAAAGTGCTCCTTAGCCCATCAAGCATTGCAAAACCGCTAAAACCTATCGCATCCACATATGTGGTGATATTAGGTGAGGCTAACCTAAACACTCTGGTTGGAGGAAGAGCATGAGGCCACGCATCCCCGCCCGGCCACCCGCCGGCACGGTCTACGCCGCGGCTGACGAGGTGTGCTTCGGGTACGGCGGGGCCGAGGTGCTGCGCGGCGTCACGCTGAGCGTCGTCACCGGAGAGGTGCTGGCCCTCGTCGGGCCCAACGGCTCCGGCAAGTCCACGCTGCTGTCCCTGCTGGCGGGCGATGCCCGGCCCCACGCGGGAGCCGTACACCTGGACGGGCGGCCCATCGGCGACTGGAGCGCGCGGGAACTGGCGCTGCGGCGGGCGGTGCTGCCGCAGCAGCTCACCCTCGCCTTCCCCTTCAGCGTCCGGGAGGTCGTGGCCATGGGCCGGGCGCCCTGGGCGCGCACCGCGGCCGAGCAGGACGACGACGCGGTGGTCGCGGCAGAGCTGGAGCGGACCGAGACCGCCGGCCTGCGGCACCGGCCCTTCCAGGAGCTGTCGGGCGGCGAACGGGCACGGGCGGGACTGGCCAGAGTGCTCGCCCAGCGCACGCCGATGGTCCTGCTCGACGAGCCGACCGCGGCACTGGACATCCGCCACCAGGAGGCGGTGCTCGGCCTGGCCAGGGGACGGGCCGGTGCGGGGGACGCCGTCGTGGTCGTCCTGCACGACCTCGCCCTGGCCGCGGCCTGCGCCGACCGGGTGGCCGTGCTGTCCGGCGGAGTGGTGCGGGCGTGCGGCCGGCCCGCGGAGGTGCTGCGAGAAGAACTGCTCGGCGAGGTGTACCGGCATCCGGTGGAGGTGCTGCCGCACCCGCGCACCGGGGTGCCGATGGTGCTGGCCAGGCGGTGAGTTTCACCGTTGAGGCGGATGTGGGCTACAACTGAACGGGTGAAGATTGGGCCGATAGGGGTGTGGCCGCCGGTCGTGCTGGCGCCGATGGCGGGGATCACCAACGCGCCGTTCCGCGTGCTCTGCCGTGAGCAGGGCGCCGGGTTGTTCGTGTGCGAGATGATCACCACGCGGGCGCTGGTCGAGCGCAACCCCAAGACGCTCAGGATGATCAGGTTCGCCGATGCGGAGAAGCCGCGCAGCATCCAGCTCTACGGCGTCGACCCGGAGACCGTCGGCCGCGCGGTCAAGATGATCGCCGCCGAGGATCTGGCCGACCACGTCGACCTCAACTTCGGCTGCCCGGTGCCCAAGGTGACCCGGCGCGGGGGCGGCTCCGCCCTGCCGTACAAGCGCAACCTGCTGCGGCGGATCCTGCGTGAGGCCGTGCGCAACGCCGGGTCGCTGCCCGTGACCATGAAGATGCGCAAGGGCATCGACGACGAGCACCTCACCTACCTCGAGGCCGGGCGCATCGCGGTCGAGGAGGGCGTGGCCGCGATCGCGCTGCACGCGCGCACCGCCAGGCAGCACTACGGCGGCACGGCCGACTGGGCGGCGATCAAGCGGCTCAAGGAGGCGGTGCCGGAGATCCCGGTGCTCGGCAACGGCGACATCTGGAGCGCGGACGACGCGCTGCGCATGATCGCCGAGACCGGCTGCGACGGCGTGGTCGTCGGGCGCGGCTGCCTCGGCAGGCCGTGGTTGTTCCGCGATCTGGAGAACGCCTTCAACGGCGATCCCGCCCGCTGCCGGCCCTCGCTGGGCGAGGTGGCCGAGGTGATGGTACGGCACGCCGAAGGGCTGGCCGCCTGCTTCGACACCGAGCGGTACGCGGTGGCCGACTTCCGCAAGCACGTCAGCTGGTACCTCAAGGGGTTCACCGTCGGCGCCGAGCTGCGCAGGGCGCTGACCACGGCCGAGTCGCTGGAGCAGCTGCGCGCGGCCGCGGCCCGGCTGGAGCGCGACCAGCCGTGGCCGCCCAACACCGACACCCCGCGCGGCAAGTCGGGCGAGCGGCAGCGGGTGCACCTGCCGGACGGCTGGCTGGACGACCCGTGGGACTGCGACGTGCCCGACGACGCCGAATCCGACATCTCCGGCGGTTAGTGCGGGCCGGATAGGTCCGTCGTGCCGCACGGGCCGCCTCCGGTGGCGGCGGGCAGCGGGTGGGGCGCGCCGGACATCGTCATGGTCGGGTAGTAGGCGGCGATGCGCTCGGCGGAGCGGCCCGCGTAGTGGCAGATGAAGCTGCGCCGGAAGCGGTCGGCCGTGGTGTTCGGCCCGGAACCGTGCACGAGGCTGCCGTTGAAGAACAGCACGTCGCCCGGCTCCATGTCCACCGGCACCCGCTCCAGGCCGGGCGGCGGCGGCACGTACTCGCGGGTGAAGGAGATCGACGGGTCGGCGTCCTCCGGGCAGAACAGGTCCATCCGGTGCGTGCCGGGCACCACCTCCAGGCCGCCGTTGGCCCGGTCGACCTTGTCCACGGCGATCCAGGCGGCCACGCAGGTGCCCGGTTCGACCCGCAGGTAGAAGTTGTCCTGGTGCAGCGCCTGGCCGCGCGCGCCGGGCGGCTTGAAGTAGAACATGCTCTGGGCTGCTATCGGCTCCTCGCCGAGCAGCTCGCGCAGGACCGCGGCGAGCCGGTCGTCCAGGAGGTAGCGCCGCGCCACGTCGTTGATCCGGTGCGGGTGCATGACGCGCGGGAAGGCCCGCAGGAGGTCCCGGTGCCCGGGCTCCGGCGCGAAGTGACCGGCCACTGGGCCGCCGGCGTGCAGCCGCATGAACTCCTCGCGCAGCAGGTCCGCCTCGTGCGGGGCGAGCAGGCCGCGGGCGATGACGTAACCGAGCGTGTGGAAGTCGCTGAGGTTCATGCCTTCGAGCCTAGGAAGGCGGGGTGTGAGACGGTATGCCGGTGAGCGTCGCAGACCTGTCCGTTCCTGCTGCCGAACTCGTCATCGTGGGCCACTACGACAAAGGACCCGGCTATGCCACGCGGCGCGCCTCCGGCTCGGCGAGCTGGCTGCTCATGTTCACCCAGGACGGCGCCGGGCTGGTCGAGCAGGGTGGGACCGTGCTCACCGCCGGGCCGGGCGACCTCGTGGTGCTGGCCGCCCGGACGGCCCACCACTACCGCACGGCGGGGGCGCGCTGGCGGTTCTGGTGGGTGCACTTCCAGCCCCGTCCCGCCTGGGCGGCCTGGCTGCGCCCCTTCGGGCCCGCACCCGGCTGCCACCTGGTGCCCGGCTGCCCGCCCTTGGAACCCGCCTTCCGGCGCGCCCACGCCTACGCCCGCTGGAACGGCCGGGGCTCGCCGCCCGCGCCCGCAGATCCGGTACGGCCGGCGGTGGCCACGGCCGGGCGGGCGGGTGAACTCGTCCTGGGGGCGGTGGAGGAGGTGCTGCTACTGGCCACGGCGCCGCGGCAGACACCCGGGGCGGGGATGGACGAGCGGGTGGAGCGCGTGCTGGAGCTCATCTCCGCCGAGCCCGCCGCCCCGCACACCGTCGCCTCGCTGGCCGGGGCGGTGGCGCTGTCGCCGTCCCGGCTGGCCCACCTGTTCGCCGAGCGCACCGGCCGCACCCCGATGCGCGCGGTGCGGGCCGCCCGGCTGGCGCACGCCGCCCGGCTGCTGGAGGTCACCGACCTGGACGTCGGCCAGGTGGGCGCCGCCTCGGGGTTCGTCAGCGCCTTCCACTTCAGCCGCACGTTCGCCAAGGAGTACGGCCTGCCGCCCCGCGAGTACCGGCGGCGGCTCGGCTGACCCGGCCGCGCCGTACCGGGAAGCCGTGGGCACGCGCCTGGTCCGCAACCGCTAGAGGCTGACCGGCCCGCCGCTGCGCCAGTAGACGTTGTCCTCGCGGCTCAGCAGATCGGCGTCGATCAGGTACCGGCGCAGGGCCGCGTAGTCGTCGTGGAAGGCGCGCAGCGCGACGTTCACCTCCTTCTCCGGATACCGAACCCCCGGCTCGAACACCTGTGTGATGTACCGCAGCACCACCATGCGCTTCTCGTGCTTCATGGGCATCGACTTCAGCCGCCCCTCGACCAGGAACGCCCGCAGCACCTTCTCCTCGTCGCTCACCTGCGCCGGCGGCTCGGCCAGCGCCTTCAGCAGCTCACGGAACCGTTCCGGCCGCGCCTGCCACCGTCCCTCGTCATCGCGTACGGCCAGGCCGCCCGCCCGCAGCTTCTCCAGCGCCTTGGGCGCGGCGTCACCGGCCCCGCCCAGCACCAGCGCGGAAAAGGCGCGCAGGGTGTCGTCCTGGGCCAGCAACCCGAGAACCCGCTTGACGTTTTCGTCGCTCATTCCCCCTATTTTGCGGCATCCCGGACCACGCGTATCGCACTATGTCTCGATCTTGAGACATTGTCATGACACGACGGGGAACTCGTGATCCGACACTGAGGGAAGAGGCGTGTGCCGGGGCGCCCTTGCCAGTCCGTCCCGGCACACGACTTACGCCTTGGGCGTGTACACGAGCACGACGATCCCCGAGCCGAACTGCGTGGTCCGCACCAGCTGAAGGTGCGCGAGATCCAGCTGGTCGCCCAGGTGCTCGCCCTTCCCGGCCAGGACCGGAAAAATCCAGAAGTGGTACTCGTCGACCAGCTTGTGCTCCAGGAGCGTGCGGTCGAGTTCGCCGGTGCCGTACTTGAGGATGTTCTTGCCCGACGCGGCCTTGAGCCTGGCCACCTCCTCGGCCACGTCGCCCTCGATGAGCGTGGCGTTCCACGTGGTCTCCTTGAGCGTGCGCGAGGCGACGTACTTGGGCCGCTGGTTCATCTGGGCGGCGAACTCGTCGCCGCCCGCCTCCATCGCCGGCCAGGCCACGGCGAACGCCTCGTAGGTGACCCGGCCCAGCAGCAGCGAGTCGGTGTCGGAGAACAGGGCGGCGGAGTAGGCGGTGTGCTCGTCGTCCCAGTACGGCGAGCCCCAGCGCTCCGGCGAGCTGATCACGCCGTCGACGGTCACGAAGGTGGACTCGATGAGCTTGCGCATTTTTCTGCTCCCTTGTCGTCAGGTTGTGGCTCAAGCCTGCCGCAAGGCGATTACCGGATTCTTACCGTGGCGTTCTCACAGCCGGTTCAGGCCCTGGACGTGCAGGACGGCGCGGCCCTCCTCGTCGGAGGCGGCCAGGTCCACCTGGGCGTCGATGCCCCAGTCGCCGTCCCCGGCCGGGTCCTTGACCGTCTGGCGCACCTTCCAGAAGCCGCTCTCCTCCTCGATGCGCAGCAGGGCCGGGCCCCTGGCGCCGGCGTCGGTGAGGACCTCCTCGTGGTCGTCGTAGTAGGCGTCGAGCATCGCCGGCCAGTCGAGGTCGGGAGCCAGCTCGGCCAGCTCCTCCTCCTTCTCCAGCGCGCACAGCTCGACCAGGCGGAACATCGCGTTGCGCACCAGCACCCGGAAGGCGCGCACGTTCGCGGTCACCGGGCGGACCTTCGTCTCCAGCTGCTGCTGCGCCTCCAGCGCCTCGGCCGGGTTGGCCAGCTTCTCCCACTCGTCGATCAGCGAGGAGTCGACCTGGCGCACCAGCTCGCCGAGCCATTCGATGAGGTCCACCAGGTCCTCGGTCTTCAGGTGCTCGGGGACCGTGCGCGAGAGCGTGCGATAGGCGTCGGCCAGATAGCGCAGGACCGTGCCCTCGGAGCGGGCCAGCTCGTAGAACTGGATGTACTCGCTGAACGTCATCGCCCGCTCGTACATGTCACGCACCACCGCCTTGGGACTGACGGTGTAGTCGCCCACCCACGGGTGGCCGCGCCGGTAGGTCTCGTAGGCGCCGAGCAGCAGCGTCTCCAGCGGCATCGGGTACATGACCTCTGCGAGGGCGTCCATGCGCTCCTCGTACTCCATGCCGTCGGCCTTCATCTGCGCGACCGCCTCGCCGCGGGCCTTCTTGAGCTGGGCCGACAGGATCTGGCGCGGGTCGTCGAGGATGGACTCCACGATGGAGACCATGTCGAGGGCGTAGCTCGGGGACTCCTTGTCGAGCAGGTCGAAGGCGGCCAGCGCGAACGTGGACAGCGCCTGGTTGAGGGCGAAGTCCTCCTGCAGCTCGATCGTCAGCCGGGCGCGGCGGCCCTGCTCGTCGGGCTCCTTCAGCTGCTCGACGATGCCGCCCGCCAGCAGCGAGCGGTAGATGGCGATGGCCTGGCTGATGTGCCGGCGCTGCCACTTGCGGTCCTCGTGGTTGTCGGTGAGCAGGTGCTTCATCGCGGCGAAGCAGTCACCCGGCCGGTTGATGACGGCCAGCAGCATCGCGTTGCTCACCTTGAAGCGGGAGTTGAGCGGCTCCGGCTCGGCCGTCTGCAGCTTCTCGAAGGTCTCCTCGCTCCAGCCGACGAAGCCCTCCGGCGGCTTCTTGCGGGCGTAGCCGCGCCGCCGCTTCGGGTCGTCGCCGATCTTGGCCAGCGCCTTGGCGTTCTCGATGTCGTGCTCGGGCGCCTGGCAGGCCACGTAGCCGATCGTGTCGAACCCGGCCCGCCCGGCGCGGCCGGCGATCTGGTGGAACTCGCGGGCGCGCAGCCTGCGCACCTTGTTGCCGTCGTACTTCGACAGGGCGGTGAACAACACCGTGCGGATGGGCACGTTGACGCCGACGCCGAGGGTGTCGGTGCCGCAGATGACCTTGAGCAGGCCGGCCTGGGCCAGGCGCTCCACCAGCCTCCGGTACTTGGGCAGCATGCCGGCGTGGTGCACGCCGATGCCGTGCCGTACCAGCCGGGACAGCGCGCGGCCGAACCGGGTGGTGAAGCGGAAGCCGCCGATCATGGCGGAGATGGCCTCCTTCTCCGCCTTCGTCGCCATGTTGAGCGACATCAGCGACTGGGCCCGCTCCATCGCGGCGGCCTGGGTGAAGTGCACGACGTAGACCGGGGCCTGGCCGGTGGAGAGCATCTCCTCCAGCGTCTCGTGCAGCGGCGTCATCCGGTAGGAGTACACCAGCGGGACCGGGCGCTCGGCGTGCTTGACCACCGAGGTCGGGCGATCGGTGCGCCGGGTCAGATCGCGCTCGAACATCGACACGTCGCCCAGCGTCGCCGACATCAGGATGAACTGGGTCTTGGGCAGTTCCAGCAGCGGCACCTGCCAGGCCCAGCCGCGGTCGGGCTCGGCGTAGAAGTGGAACTCGTCCATGACGACCTGGCCCACGTCGGCCGCCGCGCCGTCACGCAGCGCGAGGTTGGCCAGGATCTCGGCGGTGCAGCAGATGATCGGGGCGCCCGGGTTGACGCTGGCGTCGCCGGTCATCATGCCGACGTTCTCGACGCCGAAGACCTCGCACAGGTCGAAGAACTTCTCCGAGACCAGCGCCTTGATCGGGGCGGTGTAGAACGTCCTCAGGTCCCTGGTCAGCGCGGCGAAGTGGGCGCCGGCCGCCACCAGCGACTTGCCCGAGCCGGTGGGGGTGGCGAGGATCAGGTTGCTGCCCGAGACGACCTCGATCAGCGCCTCCTCCTGGGCGGGGTAGAGCGTGAGCCCGCGTTCGGCGTTCCAGCTCACGAACGCGTCGAAGATCTCATCGGGCTCGGCGTCGATCTCGTCCGGCAGACGGTCTACAAGGAGGCTCACCCTCCCTATCCTGCCGAATCCTGCGCCATGGTCGGACCTTGCCGCCCGGATACGTCACGCTCCGATGAAGATGATTACATTGTGTTATGAAGCGCGCACTCTTGGTGTCTGGTGTCCTGGCGGTCGCGTTGAGCGGGTGCGGGATCACGCCGCTGCCCGGCGTGGTCGCGGTGAAGGCGTCTCCCGCGTCGCCGGGCCCGTCCGCGGCGGCGTTCGTCCCCGTCTATGAGACGCCGGAGAACAAGGACCTGACCGCCGCCGAGAAGCTGCTGCGCGACAATCGCCTCGTGCAGCGCTGGGCCGAGGCGGCCAACCAGGGCTTCGTCCCGCCGCGGAACGTCTCCGTGACCGCCAGGCAGTGCGACGAGATCAACGCGTTCTACAACTCCGAGGACCCGTCGATCACCATGTGTTACGAAATGGTGGACTATCTGCGGAAGTTGTTCGCAACCCCGGAGAAGGGCGCGCCCAGGCCCGATGTCAAGGAGGTGGACGAGAGCGCCCTCGGCGCCATGAGCGGCATCTACTTCCACGAACTCGGCCACGCCCTCATCGACCTCTACGACCTGCCCGCCACCGGGCGCGAAGAAGACGCCGTGGACCAGCTCTCCGCCCTCGTGCTCATCACCACCGCCGAGAAGCAGAAGGACTACTCCCAGATCATCAGCACGATCGAGACCTGGGGCCGCATCTCGCAGGAGGAAGCCAAACTGCCCCTGGACCAGCGGGACTTCGCCGACGACCACTCCCTGAGCCGCCAGCGCTACTACAACATGATGTGCTACCTCTACGGCTCCAACCACAACGCGTTCCTGCCGCTGGTGTCCGAGGGCGAACTGCCCGTCGCACGGGCCGCGCGCTGCGAAGAGGAATACGCGAAGATGTCCAGGGCCTGGACCCGCCTCCTGGAACCACACCTGCGCACCGACCTGCCCTCCCCGTCACCGGGTACGGCCCGGCCCAGCTAGCCGTTCCGGCCACTGGCAGGAGGCTCGGTGCTTCCCGGAATCCCTCACAGGCGGACCTTCGGCGCCGTCAGCAGCAGGCCGCCGGCGATGGCCAGCGTGCCCAGGACCGGCGCGATCCCCGGGGCGAAGCCGAAGACCATGAGCAGCACCAGCCCGCCGCCCACCAGCGCCGCCGCCGGGCCCGCGGTGCGCCAGGACGGCCGGCCGTACGGCAGGGCGGGCGGCTCCTCGAAGCGGGCGAACCCCCGCAGCAGCGGCCACATGACCAGCGCCAGCAGCCCGAACCAGACCGGCCACCCGGCCAGCCACCAGAAACCGCCCGGCGCCGGCGTGTCGATGCCCAGGCCCACCACGACCACGCCGGTCACCGCGAACAACGCCGGCATGTGCCACAGGTAGACGGTCATGATGCGCGGCCCGGCCCAGGTCAGCAGGCGCTCGGCGGGAAGGCGGGTCAGCCACGGGCGCAGCAGCATCGCCAGCCCGATCTGGCCGAACGACACCGCCAGCATCGCCAGCGTGGGCGGGGCCATGTTCGACACCGCGGCGCCCGGCAGGCCGATCATGCTGCCCGGGTAGGGGCCGAAGGCCACCAACAGCGCCGCCGCCCCGAACCCGGCGGCCGCCATGAGCGCCGGCCTGCGCAGCCGCCCCTCGGCGTAGAAGAAACCGAGCTGGTGCACCGCCAGCCAGACGAAGACCACGTTGGCGAACCCCAGCGCCTCGACGCCCGAGCCGAACCGGACCACGTCGCTCACCACGGCCCCCGCGGCCAGCACGGCCACGACCCGCCAGCCGTACCTCTGGTGCAGGCGCGTCATCGCCGGCGTCGCCGTCACTGCGATCAGGTACACGGCCAGGAACCACAGAAGCTGCCCGGTCAGCCGCGCCCCCGTTTCGAGCGGCTGACCGGGCACCCCCAGGGCGGCCAGCGCCTGCGGCAGCGGGATCCACACCGCGGCCAGCGGCAGCAGCGGCCAGGCCAGGCGGCGCAGCCGTACGTTCAGCCACTGCGGCGCCGAGGCGCGGGTGCGGCCGAAACTGATCGCGTTCGCGGCGCCGCCGGCGAAGAACACCAGCGGCATCACCTGACTGATCCACGTGACCACCCACACGCCCGGCGTGGCCAGCGCGTTGCCGGTGGCCAGGCGCGCCCCGTCGTAGCTGAGCACCGGGATCGTCCAGTGCTGCAGCACCACGAGCGCCATGCCGAAGACCCGCAGCAGGTCGATGAAGGTGTCGCGGCTCGGCGGAGCTTGGGCCGCCCGCCTGGGAGGGAGGTCGAGCAGCGCGGTCATGGGGGCCTCGATTCAGTGGGAAACGCGATGAACCAAGGCTTCCGCGCAGGCTCGCGCGGCACAGTGACGTGCGCCGCCCTCTTCGGCTCGAGGCCGCACCACCACGGATGGTAGGGCTGGCCCTACCCCCATGGACGGGCACGCCAGGTCGTGTGCGCGGCGCCGGGGCCGTAGCGTTGTCGCCATGCGTTCCCTGATTCGGCGCGTCCTGCTTGACTCGCGCTACACCATCGTCGGCTTCCCCACCGCGGTGATCGCCTTTGTGCTCATGGTGGCCGGTTTCGCCGCGGGCCTGGGCACCGCGGTGGTGTGGATCGGCCTGCCGATTCTGGCCGGAACGCTGATGCTGGCCCGCGCCTTCGCAGAAGGCGAGCGCGGCTGGCTCTCGGACGTGCTGGGACGGCCCCCCGTGCGCCCCCGCTACAAGCCCGCCCCCGAGGGCGCGGGCCGGATCCGCCGCATGGTCCACCCGATCACCACCGGCCAGTCCTGGCTGGACCTGCTGCACGGCATTCTGAACTTCCCGCTCGCGATCCTGTCGTTCGTGATCACGGTCGTCTTCTGGTTCCTGCCGATCGCCGGGCTGACCTATCCGATCTACGGGGTCATCACCTCGAACATCCCCAACTCCCAGGAGCTCCCGGAACTCCTCGGCCTCGGCAAGGGCTACCTCATCAACTCGATCTTCTACGTCGGCGTCGGGCTCGCCGGCGTGGTCCTGCTGCCGTTCATGACCCGGGTCGCCGCGCTGCTGCGGGCCGCGCTCGGCCGCGTGCTGCTGACCGGCGTGGCCGAGCTGCAGGAACGCATCGAGGACCTGTCGCAGTCGCGCTCGGCCGCCGTCTCGGCCGAGGCCACCGCCCTGCGCAAGCTCGAGCGCGACATCCACGACGGGCCGCAGCAGCGGCTCGTCTCCCTGGCCATGGAGCTGTCCCGGGCCCAGCGCCAGATGCAGAAGGACCCCGCGGCGGCCGAGGTCACCATCAAGGAGGCCATCAGCGCCACCCGCGAGACCCTCGACGAGCTGCGCGCCCTCTCGCGCGGCATCGCCCCGCCGATCCTGTCCGACCGCGGCCTCGCCCCCGCGCTGGCGGCGCTGGCCGGACGCTGCACCGTCCCCGTCGACCTCGACGTGCAGACCGCCGAGCGCTACCAGGCCGCCGTCGAGAACGCGATCTACTTCGTCTGCGCCGAGACCCTCACCAACGTCGCCAAGCACAGCCGCGCCCAGAGCTGCACCATCCAGCTCGTCCGGACCGGTGACACGCTCATGTTGATCATCGGCGATGATGGGGTGGGCGGCGCACACGTCGCCAAGGGACACGGTCTCGCCGGGCTGGCCGACCGGCTGCGCGCGGTGGACGGCGAGCTGACGGTTCAGTCGCCGGACGGCGGGCCGACATTGATCGTGGCGGAGGTTCCGTGCGGGTAGTTGTCGCCGATGACGCGGTGCTGATCAGGGAGGGCCTGGTCAGGCTCCTGGAGGAGTTCGGCTTCGAGGTGGTGGCCACCGTGGGCGACGGCGAGGCGCTCATCGAGGCCATCGCCACCCACAAGCCGGACGTATCGGTCGTGGACGTGCGCATGCCGCCGTCCTTCACCGACGAAGGTCTGCGCTCGGCCGTCGAGGCGCGGCGCCGGGTGCCGGGGGCGCCGGTGCTCATCCTGTCGCAGTACGTCGAGGTCTCCTACGCCGACGACCTGCTCGCCGACGCCCGCGGGGCCGTGGGCTACCTGCTGAAGGACCGGGTCGTCGACGTGGACGAGTTCCTCGAGGGCCTGCGGCGCGTGGCCGCGGGCGGAACGGTGTTCGATCCGCAGGTGGTGTCCCAGTTGATGGTGCGAAGGCGTAAGGACGACCCGCTGGCCCAGCTGACCCCGCGGGAGCGGGAGGTGCTGGGGCTGATGGCCGAGGGCAAGTCGAACCCGGCGATCGGGCGGCAGCTCGTCATCAGCGACGGGGCGGTGGAGAAGCACATCCGCAGCATCTTCGCCAAGCTCGGGCTGTACGCCGAGGACGGCGACCAGCATCGCCGCGTGCTCGCGGTGCTCGCCTACCTGCGCTCGTAGCGGGCTCCGCCGCGGTTGCTCGCGGCTCCGTACGTTGCGGGCTCCGCCGCGGGTGCTCGCGGCTCCGTGCGTTGCGGGGGTGCTTCTGCGGGTGCTCGTGGCTTCGTGCGTTGCGGGCGCTTCTGCGGCCTGCGTTTCACGGGCTGGCCTGCTCCTGCGCGGGGCGCTCTTCGTGGCGCCCTGCGGCGAGGCGGGGAGGGGGCCGTGAGCGGGCGGGTGCTCACGGGGCGCGCACGCTTTCAGCAGGCGCATGTTTCCGGCAGGCGTGTGTTTCCCGCAGGCGGCAAGTGCGTGGACGGCCTGCACGGGGCTTACGCGGCACCCGCGGGCCTGGATCCCGGCTGCGGACGCATGTACGGCCTGCAGGGGCGGACCGGTCCGCTGATGACCGGCAAGGGGCCGGCCGGTCCGCGCGGCGCTCCGCGCGGACCCAGGCGGCTCGGCAGGTCAGCCGAGCGCGTCGACCAGCTTCTTGCGCTGCTGGGCGCCCAGGCCGCCGAGGCGGCGCTTCTCGTCCACGCCCGCCTCCTCCATCAGCGCCGTCGCCTTGGCCGGGCCGACGCCCTTGACCGCGCGCAGCGCCTGGGAGACCTTGATCTTCTTGGCGATGTCGTCGTCACGCTCCAGCAGCTGCGCGAACGTCAGTTCACCGGCCTTGACCTTGGCGAGCAGGGCGGTGCGGGCGGCGCGAGCCTCCGCTGCCTTCTCCAGCGCGGCCTTGCGCTGCTCAGGGGTAAGGGTAGGAAGTGCCATCGGAATCTCTTCTCCTCGGGATTTACGGACAGTTACCCGTCGTGCAGTGGCTAATCATGGCGGATACCAGCGGTTCTTGTTGCGGAAAGCGCCCGCTCAACCGGTCCGCCAGACCTCGGCGGCCGCTTCGGCGCAAGCCACGTCCTGCGCGACCGTCCCTCCGCTGACCCCTATGCCGCCGACCACGCGTTCCCCCTCACCGTAGTCCGCCCACAGGGGGATGCCACCTCCGAAACAGATGAACCGGTCTCCGGCCAGCCCGGAGAGCTCTTTTCCCGGAGCGGTCAGCCGGCCGAGCTCCGCGGTGGTCCTCCGGTGGGCCACGGATGTGTACGCCTTGCCCGGCGCAAGCACGGGACCTGCGATTTCAGCGCCCTCCATGCGCTGGAACGTGACCAGGTGCCCGCCCGCGTCGACCACCGCGACGGAGATCAACGCCCCCTCCCGCCCCGCCTGCTTCAACGCCGCCTCACACATCCGCAGTGCGATCTCCAGGTTCACGCGACTCTCCCCAAGTCCCGATATCTCATCTTCTCGGCAGATCCATGTGTACGGCTCGCGCGGACGCCTGTGCAAGATCGTCGATCAGGTGTTCGGAAGTGTGGTTTATGCCTTCTCGGTGGTTTTCATCACATCGCACATCTCGGGCGTGTCGTAATGGGCGACACTGTCTCCCCACACTAAATTTTTTTAGTATCATCGCAACATGTCACTTCGCATGGCCCTGCTGACCCTGCTGGCGGGGGCGCCGCGCAGCGGGTACGACATCGGGCAGGAATTCGACGGCGTGCTCAAGTTCGTCTGGCACGCCAAGCCGACCCAGGTCTACCCCGAGCTGAAGCGCCTGGCCGCAGACAGGCTCATCCGGGAACAGGACGAGGGATCACGGGGCCGCCGGCCGTACGAGATCACCGACGAGGGGATGCGCGTCCTGCGCACCTGGCTGCTCACCAGCGACACCGACCACTCGCAGCGCAACGAGACCGTGCTGCGTTCCTTCGCGCTGTGGGTGGTCTCGCCGCAGGAGGCGGCCGGGTACCTGCGGGAGGAACGGGAGTACCACCGGGCGCGGCTGCGCGGCATGCGCGCCCTCAAGAACGGCCTCGACCTGCGCCTCGCCCCCGACCGCGCGGCACTGCTCGGCGTGGAGGCCGGGATCAGGCGCCTGGAGGCCATGGTGTCGTGGGCCGACTGGGCGATCGAGACCGTCTCCACCTGGCCCACGGGCATGGCGGGCACCGGGCGAGTGGCCTCGGGAGGGGCTGACGGCCGGGGCCGGAACCCGGGGATCCGGCCTAGGTGAGGGAGGCGCGACGGGGCGGAGGAGCGGGGAAGGGGTGCGAGGTACACGGAGCCCGGGAGCCTCCGGGCCGGGGCGGGGTGCTCAGAGCGCGGGGAGCCGGTGGGCCCGGGAGGTGTGGTGAGTGGGTTCGGGGCGGGGGAGCCACGGAGGGTGTGAGCAGGGGGGCGCGGTGGGTGGGTTCGGGATGCGGGAGTCCGTGGAGGGTGTGAGCGAGAAGGCGTGGAGGGCGTGAGTACGAAGGCGTGGAGGGTGTGAGCCGGTCGGCGCGGTGGGTGGGTTCGGGATGCGGGAGTCCGTGGAGGGTGTGAGCGAGAAGGCGTGGAGGGTGTGAGCAGGAGGGCGCGGTGGGCGTGAGCAGGAGGGCCGGTGGGTGGGTTCGGGGTGCGGGAGGTCGTGGGTTCGGGGTGCGGGAGGTCGTGGGTTGTGGGTGCGGGAGGTCGAGGGTTGTGGGTGAGGGAGGCGTGGTGAGCGGGGAGCCGATGGGTGGGGGAGATGGCGTGCAGGGGCTTGGGGCTCGGGAAGCCGGGGAGCCGGTTCGGGAGGGTGGCGTGGTCGGTGGGCTCGGGGTGCGGGAGTTCGGGGTGCCGGGTGGCATGCCGGTGTTGTTCGTGCACGGGTATGCCTCCTCGGGCTGGGCGGCGGGGTGGACGCTGTGCGGGGAGGTGCTGCGGCGCGAGGGTGTGCGGGTGATCGCTGTGGATCGGCCCGGGTATGGGGGCACGCCGCCCGGGGCGCCGTGGCTGGAGCTGGTGGCGGCGCTGGTTGAGCCGGTGGGGCCGGTGGTGGTGGCGGGGGTGTCCATGGGGGCCTCGGCGGCGCTGGGGCTGGCCGTGGCACGGCCGGATCTGGTGGCGGGGGTGGCGGTGTTGTCGGGGATGGCGCCGGCTCCGGCGGGCAAGTGGGCACCGGCCAGCCGGGAGGACGCCTTCTACTGGCGGCTGGCCCGGTCCGCGCCGTGGCTGCTGCGGCGGTTGTGCGCGGTGTCGGCCGGTGCGATGTCCAAGGGGGCGCGCGGGGACGCGGCGAAGCTGATGGCCCGGGTTGAGCGGGCTCTTCCCGCGGCCGATCTGGAGGTGTTCAGGGAGCGGATGGGTACGGGGCGGGCCGCCTTCCTGGCCGACGTGGCGGAGAGCTCCCGGCAGGGCGGCGCCGCGATGGCCGACGACCTGGTGCGCCACCTCCGGCCCTGGGCGGCCGACCCGGCCGCGGTGAAGGTGCCGGTGCGGCTCCTGCACGGAGTGGAGGATCCGAAGGTCCCGGTCAAGCTGGCCAGGAGCCTGGCCGACCGGCTGCCGGACGTCCGGGCCGCCTACCTGCCCGGCGGCCACTTCGCACCCTTCGCCGACCAGGAGGCCCTGGTCGGGACCCTCCTCGATCTCGGGCGCGCCAAGAGCTGACCCAGAAACACCGCGCCGCGGCCTCGGGGCCCGGGCTGCCCGTGGTGTGGCCGGCCTCGCGGACCCGGCCCGGGGCGTCTGTGGTGTGGCCGGCCTCGCGGGCCCGGCCCGGGGGCGTCCGTGCCGTTCAGTCCGGGGCGCGCCAGGTGGTGAGGCCGGCGGGGGTGAGGAAGGCGTCGAAGACCGACTCCATCGCTCCCCGCAGTGCCCCGCCCCACGCCAGTTCCGAGGCGGCCAGCTCCGGCGGGTGGTCGCCGCGGATCGTCATCAGGCCGCCCAGGAACGCCTCCTCCAGCACCTGACGGCCCTGGGCGTGCAACTCCACTCCGAGCCCGGACAGCGTCACGATCTCGGGGTCGTGCGCGTTGACCAGCGCGGCGATGCCCCGGCCCAGGGCGCGGGCCCCGGACAGGACGGCCTCCTGCGCCGCCGGGTCCCCTTGCGCGGACTTCGCGAGGATGGCCCGCGCCTGGTCGCGGCCCCGGCCGCCGCCCGCGGCCAGCCCCAGGTGGCGCAGCAGCGCGTAGGAACCCACGTCCATGCCCCAGCAGCCGCGCGCGCCGCACGCGCACGGCGCCGTCCCCCCGGTCAGCGGCATGTGCCCGAACTCGGCGCCTGCGCCGCTCGCCCCGCCCAGGGGGCGTCCGCCGACCACCAGCACGCCGCCCAGGTCGAAGTCCACGTGCAGGTGCAGGCCCACGTGTACCCCGGCCAGGCGGCCGCGCCGCGCCTCGGCCAGGGCCGCGTAGGCGGTGTCGTTGCCCACGTGCAGCGGCAGGCCGCCTTCCATGAGCAGCGCGGGGGCGTCCACGGCCCGCCAGCCCAGGTGGGACACGTCCACCAGCCGCCCCTCGCGCACCGGGCCGGGCACCGCGAGGCCGATGCCGACGGCGCGGGAGCCGTACCGCTGGAGGTGGGTGGCGAGCGTGTGCCCGAGCGGGCCGAACGCGCCGTCCGGGGTGCCGTCGTGCGCGCGGGCGGCCAGGAGCGTGGTGCGTCCGCCGAGTTCGCCGGCGGCGAGGTCCCAGCCGTCCTCGCGCAGGTCCACGGCGAGCGCGATGGGACCGCGGGGGTGTGGACCCGGGATCTGGGTGGGGCGGCCGCGGCCGTGTTCTGCGGCGGGTCCTTCGTGCAGCAGGCCGTCCGCGACCAGGCCCCCGACCAGCACGGATGCCGCGCCGCGGGAGAGGCCGAGGTCTTTGGTGAGCTGCGATCGGGTACGGCCGGCGCCCCCGTCGTGCACGGTGCGCAGGAGCCGGGCCCGGTTGTGGGCACGGAGTTCGGCGCTCGTTGTGGCCCCGGTCACGATCGGCATCTCGTCATTGTGGCAACCTCATGCCGCTTATTATGCTCTCGGCGTGAACAAAAGTGTGGCACGTCGTGCGCGACAGGGTGTGTTCGGCTTCTTCTTCCTCAGCGGCTTCGTGATGGGCGTGTGGGCCGCGGGACTCCCCTCCCTCAACGAACGCCTGGACCTGGGCCCCGCCAGGCTGGGCACCGCGCTGCTGCTCATCTCCGGCGGCGCGCTGGTCTCCATGCTCGCGGCGGGCCCCCTCGTGGACCGCTGGAGCAGCCGCCGCGTGTGCTGGGTCGCCGGTCCGCTGTCGGCCGTGGTGCTGCTCGGCCCGGCATTGGCGCCGTCATACGGGTGGCTGGCCGTTCTGGCCGTGGTGTTCGGCATGGGCCTCGGCGTGGTCGAGGTCGCGATGAACGCCCACTCCGTCGAGGTCGAGCGGGTGTACGGCCGGCCGATCATCTCCGCGTTCCACGGCACCTGGAGCCTGGGCGGGGCCACCGCGGGCATCCTGACGTCGCTGGTGCTCCAGTTGGGCGTGGAGGGTCAGGCGCTGCTGGTGGCCGCCGGGATCGTCGTGCCCTTCCTCTACCTGCCCGCGGCCCTGCGCCTGCTGCCCGCCCCGCCCGCGGACGCCGAAGGTGCGCCGGAGGCGTCCGGCAAGGTCGTCGGCCTGCGGTGGGGGCTGATCGCGCTGCTCGGGCTGGCGGCGTTCGCCGGGCATCTGAGCGAGGGCGCCGCCATCGACTGGGCCGCCCTGCACGCACGCTGGATCCTCGGCACCGACCCGGCCGCCGCGCCCCTCGCCTACACCGTCTTCGCCGTGGCCATGACGACCGTCCGCCTGCTCGGCGACCCGATCCGGGCCAGGCTCGGCTCCGTGCGCACCATCCGGCTGGCCGGTCTGCTCGCCACCCTCGGTTACGTCCTGGTCCTGCTCTCGCCTCTGGCCGGGGACGGCCCGCGCGTGGTGGTCGCCTGGACGGGCTGGGCGCTCGCGGGTGTCGGCCTGGCCACGGTGGTCCCGGTCATCTTCAGCGCCGTCGGCGCGGCCGGCGGCCCGGTGGGCAAGGCGCTGGCGCTGGTCACGGCGTTCGGCTACTCGGGGATGCTGGTGGGGCCCGCGGTGCTGGGGTTCGTGGCGGAGTCGTCCTCGCTGCCGGTCGCGCTCGTCATCCCGGCCGTGCTGGCCGCCGTGGTGGCGCTGGCGGGCAGCCCGTCCATCCGCGCGCTCACCGCCCGCCCGGCCCCGGAACCGGTGGCCGCCCGCGACTCGTGATCACGGAGGGTGGCTTTCCCTATCAACAAGCATGACAAATCGTAAAAAGCACCTGAACTGGTGTTATTCTATCGTGACTTGACCCTAAGGTTGCATACGGGTTTCATGAGGCGTGCTCCGGTAAACGTTTACAGATGGCTGTCTGTCACCGTTTGCCCTCATGGAAGGACAGCCTTGGCCGACGGACCCACGATCAACACGATCGCCGAGCGCGCGGGCGTATCCATCGCCTCCGTCTCGCGGGTGCTCAACGGCCTGCCGACCCGCCAGGAGACGGTCCGCAAGGTCATGGCCGCCGCCGAGGAACTGGGTTACGTGCGCAACGCCGTGGCCCGCAGCCTCAAGTCGCGCCGCACCAACCAGGTCGCCTTCGCCATGGCCGACATCGGCAACCCCGTCTACCTCGCCATGGTCCGCCAGATCCAGCCCGTGCTCAAGGCCGCCGGCTACCGCCTCGTGCTGCACTCCACCGACGCCATCGCCGCCGACGAGATCGACGTGCTGCACAGCCTCGGCGAGCGCTACGTCGACGGGCTGATCATGAGCCCGCTGCGCGTCACCGCCGCGCACCTCGACACGCTCAAGGCCGCCCGCGCCCCCGTCGTCATCATCGGCCAGGTGCCCGAGGGCACCCGCGTGGACAACGTCCGCGCCGACTCGCGCACCGGCGTCAAGCTCGCCCTCGACCACCTGCACGCGCTCGGCCGCCGCCGCATCGCGCTGGTCAACGGCCCCCTCGACACCGTGCCCGGCGCCGCCCGCGCCGCCGCCTACGCCGAGGCCCTGGACGCGCTCGGCCTGCCGTACGACGAGGAGCTCGTCGAGATCGGCGACTTCTACCGGCCCGACGGCGCCCGGGCGGTGGCCGCCCTGCTGGCGCGCAGGCCCGACGTGGACGCGCTCATGTGCGCCAACGACCTCATCGCCCTCGGCGCGCTCGACGTGCTGCGCGCCTCCGGCCGGCGGGTGCCCGCGGACGTGGCCGTGGTCGGCATGGACGACACCGACCTGGCCGCCGCCTCCTGGCCCTCGCTGACCAGCGTCTCGCTCGGCTCGGCCGAACGCGGCAAGGCCGCCGCCGAACTGCTGCTCGACCGGCTGCAGCACGGCGAGCGGGAGCCGCGCCTGGTCACGGTCGCGCCCCACCTCGTGGTGCGGGCCTCCACCTCCGGCCGGGAACCCGCCCTGCCGTACGACACCCCACAGGAGGGAGGCGGCCGATGACGGCGACCGCGACCCGACCGGCGCCACCCGCGCCGCGCGTCCGGCGCGCCCGCGGGGGCTCGCGCCGCGCGCGCGAGATGTGGCTGCTGATGCTGCCCGCACTGGTGCCGGTCCTGCTGTTCAGCGTGGGCCCATTGCTGTACGGCGTGGGCCTGGCCTTCACCGACGCCCGCGCGACGCGCAACCGCGACATTTCTTTTACCGGTCTGGAAAACGTTTACGAACTGCTCGGCGACGCCGACTTCTGGTCCTCGTTCAAGATCGGCATGATCTGGGCGATCTCGGTGACGCTGCTGCAGTTCCTGGCCGCGCTCGGCCTCGCGCTGCTGCTCAACCAGAACCTGAGGTTCCGGGGCGTGGCCAGGGTGCTGGCGGTGGTGCCGTGGGCGATGCCGCCCGTGGTCATCGGCCTCATGTGGAAGCTCGTCTACCACCCCGACGCCGGAATCCTCAACAGCATGCTCGGCACGGACGTCAACTGGCTGGCCGACTTCTCGCTCGCGCTGCCCGCGATCATCGTGGTCGGCGTCTGGACCGGCATGCCGCAGACCACCGTGGTGCTGCTGGCCGGGCTCCAGGGCGTGCCCAAGGAGTTGTACGAGGCGGTCGAAGTGGACGGCGCGGGCCGCTGGCGGCGCTTCTGGAACATCACGCTGCCCCAGCTCCGCCCGGTCATCGTGGCCATCACCTCGCTCGACTTCGTGTGGAACATCAACCAGTTCGGCCTGGTCTACGTGCTCACCGCCGGCGGGCCCGGCGGCCAGACGCGGCTGCCCATGCTGTTCGCCTACGAAGAGGCATTCCGCTACCGCTTCTTCGGCTACGCCTCCATGCTCGGCATCGCCTTCGCGATCGTCGTGCTCGCGGTGCTCGGGTTGTACCTGTGGCGGCAGATGAAGGAGGCCAAGTGAGGCGCCTGCCCAGCTACGCGGCCCTGCTTGCCTACGTCCTCTTCCTCGCCTTCCCGCTGGTCTGGCTGCTGTCCACCGCGCTGAAGACGCCGCAGGAGATGGCGCAGCTGGACCCCACCTGGATCCCGCGGAACCCGACGCTGGCCAACTTCGCCGACGCCTTCGGGGAGCAGGACCTCACCGGCGCCGCCGCGCGCAGCCTGGTCGTGGCCCTGTTCAGCAGCGTCATCACCGTGCTGATCTCGCTGCCGGCCGCCTACGCCATGGCGCGCTACCGCAGCCTGGTCAACCGGATCGCGATCGGGTGGGTGCTGGTCAGCCAGGTCTTCCCGTTCATCCTGATCATCATCCCGCTGTTCATGGTGCTGCGGGAGATGGAGCTGGTGAACACCCTGCCCGGCCTCGTCGTGGTGCACGTGACGTTCACGCTGCCGTTCGCGCTGTGGATGCTCCAGGGGTACGTGCGGGCCGTGCCGCCGGAGCTGGAGGAGGCCGCCTCGGTGGACGGCGCCGGCCGCCTGCGCGCCCTGGCCAGCGTCGTCGCGCCCCTGCTCGCCCCCGGTGTGGTGGCGACCCTGCTCTTCTCGTTCATCTCCTCATGGAACGAGTTCCTCTTCGCGCTCGTGATCCTCCAGGACCCCGACGTGATGACCCTCCCGCTGACGCTGGTGCGCTTCACCGGCCCGGAGGGGGTGGCCAGGCTCGGCCCGCTGGCCGCGGCGTCGCTCATGGCGACGATCCCGAGCCTGATCTTCTTCGCAATCATTCAGCGGCGCTTGAAGTCCGGCCTCATGGCCGGCGCCGTGAAGGGCTAGGAGGCTCATATGCGAATCAGGTCCGCTTTCGCGGTGACGGCGCTGCTCGCCGTCGCCGTGACCGCCTGCGGCAGCGGCGGCGGCGACAAGGGCGAAGCCGCCAAGCCCGGTGAGCCGGTCAAGCTGAACTTCCTCAGCCTCGCCTGGCAGAAGGAGTCCCTCGCGGCGAACAAGGAACTCGTCGAGGAGTGGAACAAGGCCAACCCCGCCATCCAGGTCACCTACGTCCAGGGCAGCTGGGACAACGTCAACGACCAGCTCGTCACCCAGTTCGCCGGCGGCACCGCCCCCGACGTCATCCACAACGACTCCCCGGCCCTTTCCGGCTTCGCCGCCGACGGCTACCTGCTCGACCTCAAGGACAAGATCCCGGCCGAGCTGAAGAGCGACATCCCGCAGGCCGCCTGGGACACCACCACCTTCGACGACGGCAAGGGCAACCAGGGCGTGTACGGCGTGCCGTTCCTGCAGGAGTCGCAGGTCATCATCGCCAACAAGAAGCTCCTCGACGCGGCCAAGGTGCGCATCCCCACCACGGACAACCCGTGGACCTGGGAGGAGTTCTCCGCGGCGGCCAAGAAGATGACCAAGGACGGCGGCTTCGGCGTCGCCTGGCCGATGAAGTCGCCGGTCAACAAGACGCTCAACCTGGCGCTGAACTTCGGCGGCAAGTTCTTCGAGACCGGCGCCGACGGCAAGACCACGGTCAAGGTCGGCCCCGAGGAGCGCGAGGTGCTCCAGCGCATCCACGACCAGCTCTGGAAGGACAAGTCCGCCGACCCGGCCGCGCTCGGCCAGGGCACCGCCGACCCGCTGCCGGCCTTCTACAAGGGCAAGTTCGCCCTGCTGCCCGTGGGCGTCTACCTGCGCCAGCAGGTCGTCGAGCAGGCGCCCGACGGCTTCGAGTGGGTGACGCTGCCCGGCCCTAAGGGCACCACCACCGAGCAGGGCGCCGTCTCCCAGACGCTCTCGGTCGCCCAGGACAGCAAGCACGCCGACGAGGCGCTCAAGTTCATCTCGTTCTTCCTCAACGGCAAGAACCAGGCCAAGCTCGCCAAGGGCGACTGGCTGCTGCCCACCTCGCAGGCCGCCGCGGCCGACCCGTCGATGACCACCCAGGAGAACGGCTGGGACGTGGCCACCGCCTCCGGCAAGAGCCTCGTCGTCGCCCCGTTCCTCAAGGTGAAGGGCTTCGACGAGTGGAAGAGCAAGGTCGCCACGCCGGTGCTCCAGCAGTACTACGCCAACAAGATCAGCCTCGACGAGGCGGCGAACAAGCTGGTCACCGAGGGCAACGCGGTGCTGGAGCGGTACCAGAAGTGACCTATCGCGACAGGGCCCGGGGGTGTCTGCTCGGCCTGGCGGCCGGCGACGCCCTCGGGGCGCCCGCCGAGAACCTCACGCCGGAGGAGATCACCCGGCGCTGGGGACGGCTGACCGAGATCGAGGGAGGCGGCACCGACGACACCGAGTACGCCATCTTCGCCGCCTCCCTTCTGGTGCGGCACGGGCACGGCCTGAGCGCCGCCGACGTGGCCGCCGCCTACCGGAACGAGATCATTCCGCTGGTGACCGGGCCGATGCGCGGTGCGGGATTCTCCGAGCTGGGAACGATACAGGCGCTGCGGCGCGGGCTCACGCCGCCGCTCACCGGGCTGGTGCACTCCCACGGGTGGTCGGACGGGCTGGCCATGCGGGCCGCGCCGTACGGGATCTTCTGCCCGGGGGATCCGGCCGAGGCCGCCCGGCTGGCCGAGCAGGATGGGCTGGTCAGCGGCTCGGGTGAGGGCATCCTCGGCGGCCGGGCCGTGGCGGCGGGCGTGGCGGCCGCCATGGGCGGGGCCGCCCCGGCGGCCGTGGCCGACGCGGCGCTGGCCGCCGTCCCCTCCGACTCCTGGACCGCGCGCAATCTGGCGCGGGCGCGGGAGGCGCTGGCCGGCCCCGCGCAGGAACTGGGCAGGCGGCTGCATGACGCCGTCGTCATCCGGCACTACCCGTGGACCGACCTCGCCCCCGAGGCGGTGGCCCTGGCCTTCGCCGCCTTCCTGGCCGGGGACGGCGAGGTGGAGGCGTCGGTGACCTTCGGCGTCGGGCTGGGCAGGGACGCGGACACGATCGGCGCCATCGCGGGGGCCCTTGCCGGGGCTTCCCAAGGAGAAGGCGGGGTGCCCGCGCGGTGGAAAGCGCGCATCGGGCCCGCCACGGGCAAATGCCTGCCGATCGTGGCGGGCAGACACGTGCTGGACGTCGCCGACGAGCTGGCGAGAGGACTCTGAGCAGGATGTCGGGGGACAAGATCAAGGGGGCCTTCATCGGCCTCGCCGTGGGGGACGCCGCCGGGTGGCCCGCGGCACGGCACCGGGCGGCGCTGCACGCCCCGTGGAGCCGGCGGCTGCACCGGGAACTGGACCTGTTCGCCGAGGAACACCGGCTCACCACGCTGCCGGTGCCGTTCGCGCTCAACCAGCCGACCGCGCCGCTGGCCATCGGGCCTTCCGACGACGCCGAATGGCTGGCTTGGACCGTTCTCACGCTGGAGCGCCCGCGGGCCGAGGCGTTCGGGGAACTGGCCGGGCGCGACGACATCCGGGTCCGGATCTCCGTCGCCGCCGCGCTGGACAACCTGGCCAAGGGCGTGGAACCGCCGGCCAGCGGGCACGACAACCCGCACTTCTTCGACGACGCCGCCGCCGTCCGGGCGGTGGCCTTCGGGGCCCTGGGGCGCGACCCCGCCCCGGACGCGCAGGTCACCAACGCCGGGGACGGCGTCCTGGGGGCGATGGCCGTCGCCGCCGCGGTGCGCGCCGCCGTCTCCGGCGCCGCGGTGGCGGAAGCCGTCGAGGCGGCGCTGGCCGTGCTGCCGGAGGACACCGCGATCGGGCACAACGCCCGCCTCGCCGTACAGATCGCACGCGAGGCCGGCGAGCCGTTCGCCGCGGTGCCGGCGCTCGACTCGGCCTTGATCGATCACGTTTACAGTTACGCGGTCGGTGCGGCGCAGACCGTGCCGATCGCGCTGGCGCTGGCCGAGGCGGCGGGCGGCGCCCTCGCGACGGCCGTGCCGGCGGCGGCCTGCCTGGCCGCCACCGCGGACTCCGCGCCCGCGCTCACGGGCGCGATCACCGGCGCGTGCGGGGGGTACGGCGCGATCCCGGAGGGGTGGATCACGCCGGTTCGCACGCTCGCCGGATGCTGCCTGCCGGAACTGGCGGGCACCGATCTCCTGGAACTCACGGAAGGACTGTCATGACGCCGCTTGAGGACAAGGCCATCGGCTGCGTGGCGGGGGCGGCGGTGGGTGACGCTCTGGGCGGCGCCACCGAGGGCTGGACTCCCGAGCAGATCACCGCCAGGTACGGCGGCGCCGTCGAGGGCATCGTGCCCCCGTACCACGAGGACTGGCGCAACGCCCGGCCGATCGCCCCCTACCACAAGGGCGACGGCCACATCACCGACGACACCCTGATGACCCACGCGCTGATCCGCGTCTACGAGAAGACCGGCGCCCACCTGGACGCCTACGCGATGGCCGAGCACTTCGTGCCCGAGCTGATGGGGGAGCGGCGGTGGATCCCCGAGCTGGAGGCCGAGGCGCTGCCGCTGCAGCGGGTCTTCCTGGCCGAGAAGTGGATCGTGGCCCGCCTGCACTACGGCCACGCCGACCCGCGCGAGGCGGGCGTCGGGAACATCGTGAACTGCGGCGCCGCCATGTACGTGGCGCCGGTCGGCGTCGTCAACGCGGGCGACCCGGACGCCGCCTACGCCGAGGCGATCGACCTGACCGGGGCGCACCAGTCCAGCTACGGGCGGGAGGCGGCCGGGGTGATGGCCGCGGCGGTGGCCGAGGCCATGCGGCCGGGCGCCACCGTGGACAGCGTGATCGCCACCTGCCTGCGCCTGGCCAAGGACGGCAGCCGGGCGGCCATCGAGGCCGTGTGCGGCGCCGCCGCCGGCCTCGGGCACTGGGAGGGCTCGTTCGGCACGCTGCGGGCGGCCATGCGGCCCTTCGACACCGTCGCCGACACCTACCGCGACCAGGGGCTCGGGGCGCGGCGGCCGAGCCGCGTGCACAGCATCGAGGAACTGCCGCTGGCGCTGGCCTTCCTCGTCGTGGCCAAGGGCGACTACCGGGAGACCGTGCTCGGCGGCGTCAACTACGGGCGCGACGCCGACTCGATCGCCTCGATGGGCGGCGCCATCGCGGGCGCGCTCGGCGGCTCCGCCGGCGTCCCGTCCGCGTGGGTGGATGCGGTGGGTACGGCCAGCCGTACCGACCTCGTCGAGCCGGGGCGCGTGATCGCCCGGGCGGCGCTGCGCGTGCACGCCGGCGACCTGGCCCGCCGGCGCGCCCACGAGGCGGCCTTCACCCAGCTGGCCGGCGAATGATCCGCCTCACCTGGGTTCAGCCGGAGGACCTGATCGGGCACGAGCTGCGCCAGGCGGCCGAGGACGGCCGGGCCGCCGCCTTCGCCGCCGAGCTCGGCGAGATCACCGGCCGCTGGCACGCGGCCGGCGGCCATGACGCCCCGCCGCGCGCGGGAGCCTCCGACGGCGCCGCCGCCCGGCTGCGCGGGCTGGCCGAGGACCTGCTGGACGAGCTGGCGGTCCTGCCGTCGCCGCTGGAGGAGCCGACCGGCCTGGCGGACATCGTCGCCGCCTGCCCCGCCTGGCCCGGCCCCTCCTCCGGCGCGGCCCCCGATCCCGGCCGGGTGCTGGCGGCGTGGCAGGGGCGGGTGGCCGGGTGCGTGCTGGGCAAGCCGGTGGAGAAGATCCCGCGCGAGGGCATCAGGCAGATCGCCGAGGCCACCGGGAACTGGCCGATCCGGGGCTGGTTCACCGCCCGGGGGCTGCCGGGCGAGGTGGCCGCGCGGTGGCCGTGGAACCGGCGCAGCGCCGTCAACTCACTGGCCGAGAACATCGACGGCATCCCCGAGGACGACGACCTCAACTACCCGCTGCTGGCGCTGAGCGTCCTGGAGCGGCACGGGCGGGAGTTCACCACGGCCGACGTGGCCAAGCTGTGGCTGGACGAGCTGCCCGCCGGGCGCACGTTCACCGCCGAGCGCGTCGCCTACCGCAACCTGCTCGACGGCATGGAGCCCCCGGACACCGCCGCGCACCGCAACCCGTTCCGTGAGTGGATCGGCGCCTTCATCCGCGCCGACGTCTACGGCTGGGTCAACCCGGGCGATCCGGCCACGGCCGCCGAGTTCGCCTGGCGTGACGCCCGCCTGACCCACACGGCCAACGGCGTCTACGGCGCGATGTTCGTGGCCGCGATGTGCGCCCAGGCCCTCGCCGGTGCCGATGCCGGCGCCGTGGAGATCGTGGAGGCGGGACTGTCCGTGGTGCCCGCGAAGTCCCGCCTCCATCACGCGGTACGGCAGGCCGTCGAGGACGCCCTGGCCCTCGAGGGCTTCGAAGACGTCGTGGACCGCCTCTACCGGCGCCACGGGACCCTGCACTGGGTCCACACGATCAACAACGCCGCCCTGACCGCAGCCGCGCTGGTCCACGGCCGGGGCGACGTCACCCGCGCCATCGCCGGCGCCGTGGCCGGCGGCTGGGACACCGACTCGGCCGGCGCCACCGCGGGCTCGATCGCCGGCGCGCTGGCCGGGGCGGTGCCCGGGCAGTGGCTCGTCGAGGGCGGGCTGGCCAGCAGCTTGACGGGCTTCGACGGGGTGGGGCTGGATGAGCTGGCCCGCCGTACGCAGGAGATGATGAAGGCATGATCTCGGTCTTCGGCAGCGCGAACATGGATCTGGTCGCGTATGTCTCGCAGGCGCCCAAGCTCGGTGAGACGGTCACCGGGCGCAGCTTCCGCACGATTCCCGGGGGCAAGGGCGCCAACCAGGCCATCGCCGCGGCGCGGGCCGGCGGTCAGGTGGCGTTCCTGGGCGCGGTCGGCGCCGACGGGTTCGGCGCCGAGATGCGGGCCACGCTGGCCGCGGCCGGAGTGGACGTGAAGGGCCTGCGCGAGGTGCCTGGTTCCAGCGGCATCGCGCACATCGTGGTGGACGACGACGGGGGCAACTCGATCATCGTGGTGCCCGGGGCGAACGGCACGGTCACGGGGCCGTCCGGCGACGACCTCGCGATGATCGCGGGCTCGCAGGCGCTCCTGCTGCAGCTGGAGCTGCCGATGGCGGCCGTGATCGGGGCGGCGCAGGCGGCGCGGGTGTCCGGGGCGCCGGTCATCCTCACCCCGGCGCCCGCGCGGCCGCTTCCGGACGAGCTGCTGGAGGCGGTCACCCTCATCGTGCCGAACGAGCACGAGGCCGCGGCCATCACCGGGGTGAGCGGGGCCGAGGGCGCGCTCGACGCGCTGCTGGCCAGGGTGCCCGAGGCGGTCATCACGCTGGGCGGCGACGGCGCGCTGTACGGGTCGCGCTCCGGCGAGCGGCTGCGGGTGCCGGCCGTGCCCGTGAAGGCCGTGGACACGACGGCGGCCGGCGACACGTTCGTGGGAGCGCTGGCCGTGGCGCGCAGCGAGGGGCTGGCGCCGGCGGCGGCGCTGCGGTTCGCCTCGGCCGCGGCGGCGCTGTCGGTGCAGCGGGAGGGCGCCAGCACCTCGATGCCGCTCCGGGCCGAGATCGACGCCGCCCTGGCCGGCTGACGCGGCTCACCTGCTCCCGCCGGCGGGGCTGCCGGCCCCGAGGCGCTGGGCGGTCCAGGCGGCCACCTCCTCGACGAGTCCGGCGTCGACCGGCTCGCCGTACTGCCGGCCGTACGTGCGCTGGGTGGCCGGGCCGGGGTCGCGGCGCAGTAGGTGCGTGAGGTCGGGCACCCGGCGCGTCTCGGCCGGGCCCGGCACCACGTCCGCGATGGTTTCGAGGTCGGCCGGGTCGACCTGCACGTCCTTGGCGCCCGTGAGGGCCAGCAGCGGCACCCGGACCTCGGACAGGTCCTTCTTGGGGTCGTAGACCAGGAACTCCCGCATGGACCGCGCCCCGAGCCTGACTCCGTACAGGCGGGCCACGTCGCCCTTGGTCGCCTTGAGCTTCGCGGCCATCTTGGCGGCCAGGCCGCGCATGGTGCTCCGCCCCAGCAGCAGAGCCACCAGCTTCAGGGGCCAGGACAGGCCCTCGGCGTCCTTGCCCGCCGCCCACCACAGGAGGGTCTCCTCACCGGTCTTGGCGTGTCCGGAGATCATCACCACGGCCGCCGCGCCCTCGCGCGCGCCGAGAGCCGCCGCGTGCAGGGCGCCCTCGCTGTAGCCGATGGCGCCGACCGGGCCGATGCCGGGGAGTTTCGCGAGCTCGCGCAGCGCCGTGGCCGCGTCCTGGCGATGCTCGTGGAAGCCCGTGGCCATCCAGTCGCCGGGGGTGGCGCCGACGCCGCGGCGGTCGTAGCGGTAGGCGGCCACGCCGCGCTCGGCCAGGGCCGTGGCCAGGGCGGGGCCCAGGTCGATGCGGCCTTTGCCGAGGTTGCCGTCGCGGTCGAGCTTGCCGGGCATGAGGATGAGCGCGGCCGGGTGCGGGCCCTCGCCCGGGGGCGTGGTCAGGGTGCCGTGAAGGCGACCATCAAGAATCAGTTCTTTTCGCGATATGTCGGGTCGCATGGCCGTCACGTTATCGCCCACTGCGAACGTTCGCAAGTGATGCGAACGTTCGCATGACGTGAGATAATAGGGGGATGGATGCCTTGGAACTCTTCGCCCACCCGGTACGGCTGCGCATCGTGCACGCCATGGCCGGTCAGCGGGTCGTCACCACCGCCCAGCTCGCCGAGCTGATCTCCGACGTCTCCAAGGCCACCGTCTACCGGCAGGTGAGCGTCCTGGCCGACGCCGGAGTCCTGGAGATCGACGGCGAGGAGCGCATCAGGGGCGCCGTGGAACGCAGGTACCGCCTGCGCCGCGACCGCGCCTTCGTCGACACCTCCGCCATGGCCGGGCTGAGCCCCGACGACCAGCGCCGCGTGTTCACCGCCGCCATCGCCACGCTGCTCGCCGAGTTCAGCGCCTACGTCGGCCGCGACGGCGCCGACCCGGTCGCCGACGCGGTCGGCTACCGCCAGCACGCCCTCTGGCTCACCCCGGAGGAGCTCGACGAGCTCATCGCCGGGCTCCGCGCCGCCATCCTCCCCGTGATCCGCAACGCCGCCACCCCGGACCGGCGCCGCTACCTGCTCAGCCCCATCCACTTCCCCCTCGAGACGTGACGGCGCCCCCGCCGTCACGGCGGGGGCGCACCTCGGCCGATCAGCAGGTCAGGTTCCCGCCGGGGCTCACGCCGAGGATCTGGGTGAAGCGCTGGTAGGCGTTGACCCGGCTCTGGACCTGGCCGGGGTTGCCGCCGTTGCATTCCAGGCTGCCGTTGATGCTGCGGATGGTCTCGCCGAAGCCGCGGCTGTTGACCATCGCGTTGTGGGCCGTCATGGTGCCGGGGCCGTTCTGGGTCATCCAGTACCACAGCGCCGTCTTCCAGGCCACGGCCGCGTCCTGCTGCACCAGCCACGGGTTGGTCAGCAGCGGCAGCCCGAGCGCGTCGCCGGCCGCCTTGTAGTTGAAGTTCCAGCTCAGCTGGATGGGACCGCGCCCGTAGTAGGCCGCCTGCCCGGCGGGGCAGCCGTAGGACTGGCTCCGGTCGCAGTAGTGCGGGTAGTTGGCGGTGTTCTGCTCGACGATGTGCACCAGGCCGCCGGTCTCGTGGTTGACGTTGGCCAGGAACGCGGCCGCCTCCTGCTTCCTGATCGTGTCGCTGCCCGTCTTGGCGAAGGCGGGGAAGGCGCCCATGGCCGTGGTCAGGCCGCTGTAGGTGTAGAAGGAATTCCGGCTCGGGAACATCTGGTTGAACTGAGCCTCGCTCACCACGAAGCCCGACGGGTCGGGCGGGTCGGTGGGGCCGCCGCCGCAGGTGTACGGGTCCCAGTACCAGTGGCTGATCACCGGGTCGTATCCCGGGTTCTCGTGGACGGCGAGGTAATAGGCGCCGTCGGTGTACCGGACGATGCTGCCGGCCGGGTACCACTGCCCGGCGGCCCAGTTCGGATAATCGCAGGACGTTCCACCGCCGCCACCTCCACCGCAGCTGCCCTGGTCGGCCCAGACGCCGGCGTTGCCCGGGGTCTCGTTCTGGGTCCACCACTTGGCGGACCAGTTGTGCCCGTTGTGGGAGACGACCGCGCCGCCGTTGTAGACGGCCGAGGCGCTCCACGGGGTCGCGCACGCGGCCGCGCCGGCGGCGGCCGGCACGACCACGGCCAGTGCCCCCGCCGCCACCAGGAGGGCGAGCAATGGGGCCAGGAGTCGTTGCACGTGTACCACTTCCTCGCATCTGGGGGGAAATGCTTAGGAAAGTTTCCTAAGAATTAACCGCTGTGCGGGAAGTGCGCAAGACCCAAAGTCAGGACGCTACTGGCCCGACAGGTGGTGGGCGCACTCGTCGCGGTAGCGCAGCACCGTCTCCCGGATCCTGGTGGGGTCGAGGGTCGCGGCCCGCGAGACCGACGGGATGACCGCCTGCCGTACCGGGGCGAACAGGCGGGCCAGATCGGCCGGGGTGGCGCCCTGGGCGCCGAGGCCGGGAGCCAGGATGGGTCCGTTCAGGCGGGACAGGTCGTACTCCGGGTCCGCGACCGTGGCGCCCACCAGGACGCCGATCGAGCCGAGGGGCGTCTGGGCCCGGTTGGCCGCGGCGACGGTGCCGAAGATCTGGGCGGCGACCTGCCGCTGGAGGTGCGCGGCCTGCGGATTGGAGGTGCGGGCCAGGATGAACAGGCCGGCGTCGTGCAGGCGGGCGTGGTCGATCGCGGGGGCGAGGGCCTCGGTACCGAGGTACGGGCTCACGGTCAGGGCGTCGGCCGCCATGGGACTGCCGGGGTCCAGGTATGCCTCGGCGTAGGCGGCCATCGTATGCTCCACGTCGCCGCGTTTGGCGTCCAGGATGACCAGCGGGCCGGCGGCTCTGAGGTCCTCGATCGTGTGCTCCAGGATCGCGATGCCCCGGCTGCCCCAGCGTTCGTAGAACGCGGACTGCGGCTTGGCCACCCCGGCGATGTCGGCGATCTCCTCCACCACGGTACGGCTGAAGCGTTCCAGTCCGGCGGGTGAATCGTCGAGCCCCCACGCGTGCAGGAGCCCCGGGCTCGGGTCGATGCCGACGCACAACGGCCCGTATTTATCCAGCTGGGTGCGCAGACGTGCACCGAACGTCTCTTCTCTCATGGTGATCCCCCCTTACGCGCGGCAGCCTAACCGCTTCACGGGGCGTGAAGCATGGATTCAGTCCGAGGGGGTATGGACACCAGCCGCGGATGGGCCTATGGCGTGGGGTCAAGTCTCTTGACCGTGCCAGTCTTCCGGCTGGTGGGTGATGGGTAGATCGCAGGCATGTACGAGATCGCCAGTCGCACGCTCACGCTGCGTACCCTGCCGCCCCGGGAGGTGACGATCACCATCGGCCTGCCGTACGAGGAGCCGACGGGCGAGTGGTCGTGCCCGTACCGCATCGACGGGCTGGACGGGTGGGAGCACGAGCGGAAGGTCACCGGGTCCGACGCGGTGCAGGTGGTGGAGCTCGTGCTGAGCATGTTGCGCAGCGCCGTGGCCGGCTCGCCCGAGGGGCGGGAGGGGCTGCTGTCGTGGGACGAGGAGGACGACGGGCCGCGGACCGTGTACGTCACCCTGGACAGGGACGTCAACGCCGCCTATATCGCGATGAAGCGGGAGGTCGCCCCCGGCGAGGCGGTACGGCAGGCCGTGGCCGACGACGTGGTCCTGGACTTCGCCGCGACGGGTGAACTGCTGGGCGTCGAACTCCTGGACGCCGAGACCCGGCTGCCCTCCGAGATGCGCGCCTGACCCGGCTCAGCGTCCGGCCGCGTCCTGGGCGGCCAGCACCTCGTCGGCATGGTCGGCGGCCCACTGCCCGAAGGACTCGATGGGGCCCAGGAGGCTGCGGCCCAGCTCGGTCAGTGAGTACTCGGCCCGCCCCGGCCTGCTGTCACGGGCCACCAGCCCGTTGAACTCCAGGCGGCGCAAGGTCTCGTTGAGCACCTTCGCGCTGATCCCGCCCACCTCGGCCCGCAACCGGGACGGCCGCCGCGGCCCATGGCGCAACGACCAGAGCAGCACGGCGTTCCATGTGTTGCCCAGCAGGTCGAAGGCCAGCCGAGCCTGGCAGTCAGCGAGGAACACGCTACGCCCTCCCCGGGCACCGAATGGTTAGTGGTCGTCTCTCTAGCTTCTTCCTATCGGAAAGAGGAAGGGGACGCGCGATGCGCATCGGAATCCTGGGGGCGGGCAACATGGCCGACGCCCTCGGCACCCGCTGGATCGAGGCCGGGCACGCGGTCATGATCAGCGGCCGCGATCCGGAGAAGACCCGCGCCAGGGCGGCGGGCATGGGCGCGGCGGCCGGGACGTTCCGGGAGGCCGCGGAGTTCGGGGAGGTCGTGCTGCTGGCCGTCCTCCACGACGCGGCCGACGAGGTGCTCGAGGGCCTGCCGCTGCGCGGCCGGACGCTGGTGGACTGCACGAACGCCGTCGAGGACGGCAGGCTGCTCCGTGACATGGCCGCGCACATCGCCCGCGACACCGGTGCGCACGTGGTCAAGGCGTTCAACCTGTGCCACGTGGACGTGTGGCGGATGACGCCGCCGGTGTTCGGCGGCCGGCCGCTCGCCGTACCCCTGTCGGGGGACGACGAGGGAGCCGTGGCCGCGGTGCGCGGGCTGGTCGGCGACCTGGGCTGCGTGCCCGTCGACGGCGGCGGGCTGGAGCGCGCGGCGCTGGCCGAGGCGACGATGGCGTTCATGGTCGGCTTGTGGGCGACGGGGGCGGACGCGCAGGCGATCGTGCCGCCGCTGGAGTACGTGACGGGAGGGTAGCGGCGTACGCCCTGGGGCGTAGTGGCGGGCGCGACGGCGGGCGGATGCCCGGTTTCGCCCGCCGCGCCAGGCTGGGGGCGCAGCCGAGATCGAAGGAGACATCCGTGGTAACCCAGCAGCGCGGCGGGCTCAGCACCGCCTTCAGGGTCGCGATCGTGGTCAACGCGCTGGCGGTGCTGGCGCAGGCGGTGACGGCCGGGCAGCTTCTGAGCGGCGCCGGCACGGCGGCGCACGGCATGGGCGCGGGCGTCGTGCACGTGGCCGGTCTGCTGCTGGCCGTCACCGGGGTGCTGGCCTGGCGGCCGGGCGGCGGGGCGGGCTGGCCGGCGCTGGCCGGGCTCGCGGTCCTGCTGCTGGGTTTCGGGCAGTCCATGACGGGCGGCTCGGGCGCCACGGCGGTGCACGTGCCGCTGGGCGTGAGCATTTTCGGGCTCAGCGTCTGGCTCCTGGTGTGGTCATTCTCCCCTCGCGTGTCCCGTATATGAACAAGTACTGTCGAACCCGTGAGTGAAGTGCGGGTACTCGTGGGGCCGGGTGTCGTCGCCGATCCCGCGCTGTTGTCGGAGATCGCCGAGCGTGAGTTCGCGGCGCTCGGCGCGGCCGGGACCGTGACGTACGCCCGTACGGCCGGCGAACTGCTTGCGGGCGGGCCGGGCGACGGCGTGCCGGTGGTCATCCCGGGGCCGGAGCCCGCGGCGCGGGCGCTGATGGCGGAGTTCGCCGGCCCGGTGGTGTGGCTGGACCTCACCCGCGCCGACGACGTGTGCGTCGGCGCGGAGGCGCGCCACCTGCACGGCCGGGGCGTCGAGGGGCTGGCGTGGGCGATCAGGCACGCCGTGCACCGGTCACGGCACCCCGCCCGGCGGGTCGCGTACGGCGCGCATGCCGACCAGTGGGCCGAGCTCTACCTGCCGAAGGACCTCGCGGCGGCGAGCGTGCCGGTGATCGTCCTGGTGCACGGTGGCTACTGGCGCTCGATCTGGGCGGCCGACCTCATGGAGCCGCTGGCCGCCGACCTGGTCGGGCGCGGGTTCGCGGTGTGGAACCTCGAGTACCGCCGCCCCGACCTGCACGGCTGGGAGGCCACGACGGCCGACGTCGCGGCCGGGGTCGGCGCTCTGGCCGAGGCCGGCGAGGAGCGCCTGGACCTGGACCGCGTGGCGGTCGCGGGCCACTCGGCGGGCGCGCAGCTGGCGTTGCGGGCGGCGGCCGACGGCGCCCGGGTGGCGCTGGCGGTCTCGCTGGCCGGCGTCCTGGACCTGGTCGAGGGCGATCGCCGCTGGCTGAGCTCGGGCGCGGTGGCCGCCGCCCTCGGCGGGGACGCCGAGGTGTACGGCGCGGCCAGCCCGCTGGCCAGGCTGCCGCTGAAGGTGCGCCAGCTCGTGGTCCAGGGCCGGGGCGACGACCTGGACCTGATCGACTTCAGCCGCCGCTACGCCAGGGCGGCCAAGGAATCCGGCGACGACCTGACATATCTGGAAATGTCGGGCGACCACTTCGCGGTCATCGACCCCGGCACCCCCCTCTGGCGCACCACCGCCGTGGCCATCGCCAACGCCCTGCGCTGACCCTGTGCTGAAGCACAGAAGACACGCCGTGGCCATGGGCCGGACTGGTGCGGGCGGCGCACCCGGACGGACACTGAACCCATGCTGTCCTACTCCAGCGCCACAGCGCAGACCCCGCTGCTCGGCGAGACGATCGGTGCGAACTTCGAGCGTACGGTGGCCCGTTTCGGCGGTCGCGAGGCTCTGGTGGACGTGCCCGCCGGTCGCAGGTGGACCTACGCCGAGCTCGACGCCGAGGTGAACCGGCTGGCCGCCGCTCTGATCGCCCGGGGTGTGGCCAAGGGTGACCGGGTGGGCATCTGGGCGCCCAACTGCGCGGAATGGGTGATCGTCCAGTACGCCACCGCGAAGATCGGCGCGATCCTGGTCAACGTCAACCCCGCCTACCGCGCCCACGAGCTCGCCTACGTGGTCAGGCAGTCGGGCCTGCGGCTGCTCATCAGCGCGCTGGCGCACAAGGGCAGCGACTACCGGGCCATGGCCGAGGAGATCGGGTTCGCCGACGTGATCTACCTCGGCGACCCGAGCTGGGAGGACCTGCTGGCCCTGCCCGCGGACCCGGCCGCGGTCCGGGCCCGGATGGCGTCGCTGAGCGCCGACGATCCGATCAACATCCAGTACACCTCGGGCACGACCGGTTTCCCCAAGGGTGCGACGCTGTCGCATCACAACATCCTCAACAACGGCTTCTTCGTCGGTGAACTGCTGGGCTACACCGAGGCCGACCGGGTCTGCCTGCCGGTGCCCTTCTACCACTGCTTCGGCATGGTCATGGGCAATCTGGGCGCCGCCTCGCACGGGGCGTGCGTGGTGATCCCCGCCGCCGGGTTCGCGCCGGAGGCGACGCTGCAGGCCGTGCAGCAGGAGAGGTGCACCGCGCTGTACGGCGT
>NZ_VRLV01000019.1:240114-241017 GCF_009760925.1 Nonomuraea typhae | reverse complement strand
AAGGACGCCGCCCGCCCGGAACAGCACAGCAACCCGAAGCGACGTCAGCGCTGCTGCGCCATAGGCGAGTGCTGCAAAGAGATTCCCTCAGACTGGACTGTCCACGACGCGTACATGACGCTTCGGGCCGCACTGAGCCAGGCCGTACGCGAAGAAGCGCTCGCAAGGAACGTCGCCGCCAACGTCAGGATGCCGGCGCCACGGAAACGCAAGGTGAAGCCCTGGTCCGTCGATGAAGCCCGAACCTTCCTGGAGTCCGCGAGAACCCGGAACGACCCGATGTACCCGGCCTATGTCCTCATCCTGGTCCTGGGCCTCCGCCTCGGTGAAGCGCTCGGGCTCCGCTGGGAGGATGTCGACCTCGACCAGGCCGAGATGACGATCGGCTGGCAACTCCAGAGGGTCAGCGGTCAACTGCTCCACCGCCAGACCAAGACCGAGGCTTCGGACGCCACACTCCCGTTCCCCGAGATCGTCACGACGGCCCTCCGTGCCCGTCAACGGGCACGCGACGCAGCATGCGAATCCGCCGGCGACGACTGGCAGGAAACCGGCCTCGTCTTCACCACCGCCAGCGGTCGCCCCGTCGAACCGTCCAACTTCCGCCGCAGCTTCGCGAACGCCTGCGAGAAGGCTGAAGTCCGCAAGGTCCACGTCCACGCCACCCGCAAGACCTGTGCATCCCTGTTGGTAGCCCTCGACGTCCACCCACGCGTGGCGATGCAGATCCTCAGGCACTCGCAGATCTCGGTAACGATGAACGTCTACAGCGAGGTCTCATCCGAGGACACGCGCAAGGCGCTGAAGAAGCTCGGCGACCGTTTGGACTCGTAGCTGTATTTCTCAGCTGTACAAGATCGAAAAGGCCACTCCCCGATCAAGGGAAGTGGCCTTTCACCTGCA
>NZ_VRLV01000019.1:0-240104 GCF_009760925.1 Nonomuraea typhae | reverse complement strand
GCCGCGAAGAAGGCGGCTGCTTTTTTCAAGAACACCAGCTTCTCGCGCAGTTCGGCGTTCTCCCGCTCCAGCTCACGGATCCGCGCCCGTTCCGGACCCGACAGCGGCTGTTCGGGCTCGAGATGGATGGCCTTGTGCATGTTCACCCAGCTGCCGAGCGTGGTCGGGTTCATGTCGAACTCCCGGGCCACCGAGGCCACCGTGCGCGGACCGTCCAGCACCATGCGGACGGCCTCCTCCTTGAACTCCGGCGAGAACTGCCTACGACGCCTCGTCACGTACCTACCTCTTCCAGACTATCTGTCAGGTTATGTTCCTGACTGTCCGGAAACTTCAGGGCACCTCGCGTTGGCATTGCGCCAGCGCAGGTAGGCGTGCAGGGCCCGGGTCTGCACGGTGTGGTTGGGGTGGTTGGAGTTGGTGATGGTGAACTGCCTCAGGGATCCGAAGTGCGCCTCGATCGGGTTGGCTCAGGACGCGTAGGCCGGGGTGAAGCACTAGCTGTCCGGGGACACTTCCTGGGCACCGTCCCGTTGGCTAGGAGTCGGCACACCTGCACAGGACGGTCACCAGCGTGCCCACTACTTCGTCCACGTGTGAAATCTTCCCGGACCCGAGACACAGACGGCATGAGATGGCCGACGCGATCCACGCGTCATCCCACACCTTGTGCGCCCATGCCGGCGGCGGTTCCGGGGGCGGCTGACCCCCCCGCTCGGCCGGCTCGTTGCTGCCACCGACCCGGCCCAGGCCGCCACAGAACTGGCAGGCCAGAAAGAGGTCGCCGAGTTGTATGCCCTTGCGCCCCTCGCACTCTGGACACGTGATCGGATCCGTCATCTACGGCCGGTCCCACTGCATGTCACACACTCGACCCATTTGCGCGCCTGCCCTTTCTTACCGTTGAGTTCGATCCATTCCCCTCCGGCGCCCATGCAGGTGCCGCAGATCGGGGGCAGGTCGTCTTCATCCTTGGGCATGCCCGGACCGTAGCGCGGCGAACACCACTATGTCCGTCACCAATGAAGGCTGATAGACCTACCCCCTCGTGGACTAGGTCGATCGCCCCGCGACTGGCAGTCGGGTCACGACCACTCCCGCTAGGACAACCACCGCCGACGACTTCTCCTTCTCCCGCCTGGTACTGCACATCCTTGGCCCCATCGTGGCGGTGGCCATCGTCACCGCACTCCCGATCATCCTGGCCGCGTTCTCTCGCCTGGATCACAGCCGCCAGAGCGGGCTTACAGGCCGCACGTACAGCGCCAACGTGAGCCGGCTGACCGAACGCACCCGCGCGCTGATCGCCGCAGGCGAGCTGCCCGAGGCGCCCAGTGCACGCAAGATCCAGCGGGCGTTGCGCTGCGGCATGGACGACGCCCGCGCCCTGCGCGACACCGTCAACCCCGACACCGACATCGGGAGGTGACCCGCGTGCTGACCTTCGCCGTGATCGCCACCGCTGCGTGCATCGCCGTAGTGGTCGCCGCGCTGCTGTCGCACCGGCTCAACGCCGGCAGCGACTGCGACGAGATCCGGGCGTGCTTCGCCCGCTACCGCACCACCCACAGCACGCAGGGCGCGGCCTCATCCGCCAAGACAACGGCCGCGCCCCGAACCCCGCCCCCTTCCAGTGGAAACGAGGTCACCCCATCATGACCCACAGCCCGGACGAGTCGGACCCTGTGCCCGGCGACGTCCCCGTGACCAGCCTCAACGGCCACCAGGTGGCCACGCTCCCCGAGCCCGGCACCCACCAGCCCAACCCCCACGGCCCCATCCTCGAAGTGCTGCCGCCGGTGACGGCGCGCGCTGGCCCGCTGGGCCTACGTCGCCGGATTCCACGCCGTGCGCTCTCCCTGGTACCTGGCGCAAACCCTCTGGTGGGCGTGCCGCGCCTGGCCGGCCGTGAACTGCGCTGGTGGTGGGTGATCGACGCCTACCTCCTGGAGCAGCAGGCACTCGACGGCATCGGCATGCAACTCGGGCCGGCGAAGTCCAAGGCCGGCCGACGCACCATCGCCATCCCGGCCGTGATCATCCACGCGCTCGTCGACCATCTGGACAAGTACGTGAAGACGGAAGAGGACGCCTTCGTGTTCCTCGGCGCGAAGGGCGGATTCCTGCGCGGCAACAACTTCCGGCGCTCGGCGAAATGGGAGACCGCGCTGAAGGAGATGGGCCTGACGGGCCTGCACTTCCACGATCTACGGCACACCGGCAACACCCTCGCCGCCCAGTCCGGCGCGAGCCTGGCGGATCTGAAAGCGCGCATGGGCCACGACAGCGACCGAGCGGCGCTGATTTATCAGCACGCCACCCAGGACGCGGACAGAAAGATCGCGGATGCCCTCAGCGCACGCGTAAAGGCGGAGCGCAAGAAAGCGAAGAAGATCAAAAGGAGCTAATGGCCCATTAATGGCCCGAACACCCCGCCACAAGATCAGTGACGGGGCGTTTTGGCAGGTGGAGCCTAGGAGATTCGAACTCCTGACATCCTGCTTGCAAAGCAGGCGCTCTGCCAGCTGAGCTAAGGCCCCTTCCGACGCACAAGCTTACCGGCCCGCAGCGGCTACCTGGTGCGTCCCCAAGTCTTCGCTCAAGATCAAATCAGGCAGGTCGGCGATCGAATCAAGGATATGCGTAGCTCCACCCTTGATGAGCCGCTCCCGGCTATGCACTCCGGTCATCACGCCGGCCACCACGGAAGCCCCGGCCCGGCGCCCGCACAGCATGTCGCTTTCCGAGTCTCCCACGACCGCCACCTGCCGCACATCTTCGATTCCCAGCCGCAGTACGGCATGCAGCACCATGTCCGGCCATGGCCTCCCCCGCCCGCCCGCGTCCTCGGGACAGATGGCCAGGTCGACTAACGAGTGCCACCCGAGCACCCCGAGCACCCGCCCCAACGTCGCACGGGAGAATCCGGTGATCAACGCCAGTTGGACCCCGGATCCACGCAGCTTGTCGAGGGTTTCCAGGGCGCCGGCGACGGGCGAGAGCCCGGCACGGTCCAGCGCGCCCGCGTAGGCGCGCTCGAAGGTGAGGTTCGCCGCCTGGGCCTGGGCCTCGTTGCCGGGGAAGATCCCGCGGAAGACCTCGATTTTGGGGCAGCCCCGGGACCGGTGCACGTGAACCATGGCACGCGCATAGGCCCCGGTCCCGGGGACGATGCCCTGAGTGGCGATCGCTTCCGCGAACGCCCGCTCGACCATGGCGATGTCACCGATCGTGGTGCCGGCGAGGTCGATGCACGCCAGCTTGATGGGGACGACGTCGCTCATCGCCTCGCCAGGTCGGTTAGTTCTCGCTGCCGGTTGCCTCGGTCCAAAGGTCGAGCTCGGCGCGGTCGGCCTGCACCTTACGCCAGATCAGCAACCCCCCGAGAGCGATCAGCGCCAGAACGATCAGCTTCTTCACGGTGTGACCCCACTTCTTCGACGGTCTCACCTGCCGGGGTGAGACCCAACGGTTGCAAAGCAGCCTAGCAAGTGATGCGCGTGCTCCATCGGTCGAGCTGCGACCAAATGCGACGGGCATGGGTTTGACAAACCCCTAGGGGGTATATTACGTTCCTCGCCGTCGAGATACCCCATAGGGGTATTACCGAGGAGGAACGCAGTGGCTACAGAGAATCCGAGGCGGTGGTGGGCACTCCTGGTGCTCGCGACTGCCCAGTTCATGGTGATTATGGACACGTCGATCATCGGCGTGGCTCTCCCCGAGATGCAGAGCGATCTGGGGTTCACCCCCGGCGGGCTGCAGTGGGTCTTCAACGCCTACGTGATCGCGTTCGGCGGGTTGCTCCTGCTGGGCGGACGGCTGTCCGACCTGCTGGGAGCGCGCAAGGTCTTCACGACCGGCTGGATCATCCTCATCGCCGGATCCGTGGTGGCCGCCGCCGCGACCACGGCGTGGGTCGAGGTGCTCGGCCGCGCCGTACAAGGAGTGGGCGGGGCGCTCATCGCGCCCGCGGCGATGACGCTGCTCATGATGCTGTTCGGGCACAACCCCAAGGAGCTCGGAAAGGCCATGGCGCTGTACGGCGCGGCCGCCCCGGCCGGCGGTACGGCGGGCGTCTTCCTGGGCGGGGTCATCACCGAGTACCTGAGCTGGCCGTGGGTGTTCATCGTGTACATCCCGATCGGCGTCGCGACGCTGCTGGCCACCGGGTTGCTGCCCGCGGTCCAGGGTAAGCGGGGATCGGTGGACGTGGTCGGCGCGATCTCGGTCACCGGCGGGCTGGCGCTGGCGGTGTACGCCATCGTGGCCGAGAACTGGATCGCCGCCGTGACCGGCGCGGCGCTGCTGGTGGTGTTCCTGATCGTGCAGCGCGTGGTCAGGGAGCCGTTGATGCCGCTGTCCATCTGGCGCACGCCGGGCCTGGCCACGGCCAACCTGGCGATGGCGTTGCTGGGCGCGGCCTGGATTCCGATGTGGTACTTCCTCAACCTGTACCTGCAGCAGATCCTCGGCTACGGGGCGTTCGCCAGCGGCGCGGCGCTGCTGCCGATGACGGTCGCGGTCATGATCTTCATGATCGGCATCACGGCCCGGCTGCTCGGCCGGTTCGGGGCCAAGCCGCTCATCGTGATCGGGCTGGCGGTGCTGGCGGCCGGCGTGGCGGCGCTGTCCCTCGCCGACGTCGGCGGGAGCTTCGCGGCCGACGTGCTGCCGGCGAGCCTGGTCGCGGCCGTGGGCATGTCGCTGGCGTACATCCCGGCGATGATCTCGGCGATGTCCGGCGCGAAGCCGGAGGAGGCCGGGCTGGCCTCGGGCATCGTCAACACCACCTACCAGGTGGGGTCGGCGCTCGGGCTGGCGGTGATGACGGCCGTGGCGACGTCCCAGGCCCAGCTCGTGGACGGGTTCCAGGGGGCCTTCGTCGGGGCCGCGATCGTGGCGGTGCTGGGCGCCGTGCTCAGCCTCACGACGATGCGCAAGCCGAAGACGGAGACGCAGCCCGCCGGAATACCCTAGGGGGGTACGGTGTTACACTCGATGGAAGACGGCACAGCTATGAGGAGATCGACATGACCAGCGCCACCTACACCGTCAAGGGCATGACCTGCGGCCACTGCGTCAGCTCCGTCAAGGAAGAGGTCAGCGAGGTCGCGGGAGTCTCCTCCGTGGAGGTCGACCTGGCCAGCGGCTTGCTGACCGTGGGAAGCGAGGGCCCGATCGACGTGGCGGACATCCGCGCCGCGGTCGAGGAGGCCGGATACGAACTGGTGACGAGCGCATGAACACCGCCGCGAAGCTCGGGACGTACGCGCTCGGCCTGGCGGTTGTCTTCGGCGGGACCTGGGGGGTCGGCAACCTGGTCGGCCCCCCGGCCACCCCGGAGAAGCCGGTAACGCAAAGCACCGCCGGTCATGACATGTCGCAAATGTCGCCAACGTCACAGCCAGCAGAACCAGCGAAGAGCAATACCCCCGGGGGGCTCCAAGTGTCGCAGAACGGCTACACCCTCAACCCGCTCACCGCCGCCAAGGCCGGTGAGCCCACCGACTTCCAGTTCACCGTGACGGGCCCGGGCGGCAGGCCGGTCACCGACTACAAGGTCGAGCACGACAAGAAGCTGCACTTCATCGTCGTCTCGCGCGACCTCAACACCTTCCAGCACGTACACCCCGAGATGGCCGCCGACGGCCTCTGGTCGGTCAAGGTGACCTTCCCCGCCGCCGGCACCTACCGGGCCTTCGCCGACTTCACCCCGGCCGGCGGCCAAGCACTCACGCTCGGCGCCGACATCCAGGTGGCCGGCGACTTCCAGCCGAAGCCGCTGCCCGCGGTCAGCCGTACGGCCGAGGTCGACGGATACACTGTCACCCTCGACGGAGACCTGATCCCCGGCCGGTCGAGCAAGCTCACGCTGAAGGTCGGCAAGGACGGCAAGCCGGTCACCGACCTGCAGCCGTACCTCGGGGCGTATGGCCACCTGGTGGCCCTGCGCGCCGGCGACCTCGCCTACCTCCACGTGCACCCCGACGGCGAACCCGGCGACGGCAGGACCAAGCCCGGCCCGGAGATCACGTTCTACGCCGAGGCGCCCAGCGGTGGCGACTACCGCCTGTTCCTCGACTTCCAGCACGGCGGCGCCGTACACACCGCGGACTTCACCGTGAAGGCGGGCGAAGGCTCGCAGCAGCCGCCGAAGCCGGAGGAAAAGAACGACCACGACTCCACCCCGCACGGTCACTGAAAGCAGGACGCGAACAGAAAGGAGAGGTGATGTCTTCCCTCACCGACGACAAGCCCCAGGGCGCCGTCGAACTCACGATCGGCGGCATGACCTGCGCGTCCTGCGCCAACCGCATCGAGCGCAAGCTGAACAAGATGGACGGCGTGACCGCCACGGTCAACTACGCGACGGAGAAGGCGAAGGTCACCTTTCCCGAGGGCCTGAACCCGCAGGAACTGATCGCCACGGTCGAATCGGCCGGATACACGGCCGCGCTGCCCCAGCCGGAGAAGACCGGCGAGAACAAGGAAGAAGAGGACGACGAGCTCAAGCCGCTGCGCAACCGGCTCGTCACCGCCCTCGTGCTGGCCGTCCCGGTGATCGCGATGGCGATGATCCCGGCGCTGCAGTTCACCTACTGGCAGTGGTTGTCGCTGACGCTGGCCGCCCCGGTCGTGGTGTACGCGGGCTGGCCGTTCCACAAGGCCGCCTGGGTGAACCTGCGCCACGGCGCCGCCACGATGGACACCCTGGTCTCCATCGGGACGATCGCCGCGTTCCTCTGGTCGATCTGGGCGCTGTTCTTCGGGACCGCGGGCGTGCCCGGGATGACGCACCCGTTCGAGTTCTCGATCGAGCGCACCGACGGCTCGATGAACATCTACCTCGAGGCCGCCGCCGGCGTCACCGCCTTCATCCTGGCCGGACGCTACTTCGAGTCGCGCTCCAAGCGCCGCGCCGGCGCCGCCCTGCGCGCGCTGCTGGAGCTCGGCGCCAAGGACGTCGAGCTGGCCGACGGCCGCCGCATCCCGACCGACCAGCTCAAGGTCGGCGACTCGTTCGTGGTACGGCCCGGCGAGAAGATCGCCACCGACGGCGTGATCGAGGAGGGCACCTCCGCGGTCGACGCCTCGATGCTGACCGGCGAGTCCGTTCCGGTCGAGGTACGGCCCGGCGACAGCGTCACCGGCGCCACGGTCAACGCCGGCGGCCGGCTGATCGTCCGGGCGACCCGGGTCGGCGCCGACACGCAGCTCGCCCAGATGGCCAAGCTGGTGGAGGAGGCGCAGACCGGCAAGGCCGCCGTGCAGCGCCTGGCCGACCGCATCTCGGGCGTCTTCGTCCCGATCGTGATCGCGCTGGCCGTGGGCACGCTCGGCTACTGGCTCGGCACCGGCAACGGCGCCGGTGCCGCCTTCACCGCCGCGGTCGCGGTCCTGATCATCGCCTGCCCGTGCGCGCTGGGCCTGGCCACGCCGACGGCCCTGCTGGTCGGCACCGGCCGCGGCGCCCAGATGGGCATCCTGATCAAGGGCCCGGAGGTGCTGGAGTCCACCCGGAAGATCGACACGATCGTCCTGGACAAGACCGGCACCGTGACCGAGGGCAAGATGACGCTGACCGAGGTCCACCTGGCCGAGGGCGAGAGCCGCGAGGAGGTCCTGCGGCTGGCCGGCGCGCTGGAGCATGCCTCCGAGCACCCGATCGCGCAGGCCGTCGCCAGGGCCGCCCAGTCCGACGCCACGGTCGAGGACTTCGCCAACGTCGAGGGCCTGGGCGTCCAGGGCATCGTCGACGGCCACGCCGTCCTGGTCGGTCGGCCGAGGCTGCTGGAGGAGTGGTCGCAGCACCTGCCGGCGAACCTGGCCGAGGCGCTGGAGGCCGAGCAGAACGCCGGCCGTACCGCCGTGGCCGTGGGCTGGGACGGCAAGGCCCGCGCGGTCCTCGTCGTGGCCGACGTCGTGAAGCCGACCAGCAAGGAGGCGATCGAGCAGCTGCGCGCGCTCGGTCTGACCCCGGTGCTGCTGACCGGCGACAACGAGGCCGTGGCCAGGACGGTCGCCGCCGAGGTGGGCATCGACGAGGTCATCGCCGAGGTGCTGCCCGCCGACAAGGTGGACGTGGTCAAGAGGCTGCAGCAGGAGGGCAAGGTCGTGGCGATGGTCGGCGACGGCGTCAACGACGCCGCGGCGCTGGCCCAGGCCGACCTCGGCCTGTCGATGGGCACCGGCACCGACGCCGCGATCGAGGCCAGCGACCTGACGCTGGTCCGCGGCGACCTGCGGGTGGCCGCCGACGCGATCCGCCTGTCCCGCAAGACGCTCAAGACCATCAAGGGCAACCTGTTCTGGGCGTTCGCCTACAACGTGGCCGCCCTGCCGCTGGCGGCGCTGGGCCTGCTGAACCCGATGATCGCCGGTGCCGCGATGGCGTTCTCCAGCGTCTTCGTGGTCTCGAACAGTCTGCGCCTGAAGGCGTTCAAGTAGGTACGGTGGATCCAGGCGCCGGCCCCGACCTCACAGGGGGCCGGCGCCTTTCACGTGGTCCAGGATCGCCCGGGCGACGACGTCCGGCCTGGACCGGTGCACGTAGTGCCCGGCGTTCTCCGCCACGACGTGCCTGCTGCTGGTGGACAGGCGGAGCAGGTCCCGCTGAAGCGGGTACCAGATCCGGTAGTGCCTGCTGAAGTCGGCCGCCTGGCGCGGCGTGGCGTTGTCCGGATTGCGCTCGCTGCAGGTCACCACGGTCAGCGGGATGTCCCCGAGCGTGGGCGCCCGCCGGCCCACCTCGAGCCCGATCCGCGCCCGCAGCGCGTTCTCCCACCACGACGTCGCCCGTGGCCGGCTGCCCAGCACCAGATGTCCCGGCCCGTCGGCCAGCCCCATCGCGATCGCCAGCCGCCACACCCCGTACGGCCTGGCCAGATCGGCGGCCGCCGCCTTGACCGTCTTCCAGTGATAATCCGGATACCTGCTGGCCTGATCGTGATGACTGGAATCCACCAGCACCACCCCCGCCACCTCCTCCGGGTGGGCCGCCGCGAACAGCCGCACGATGTACCCGCCCATCGAGTGCCCCACCAGGATGTACGGCGGGCCGTACCCGGCCATCGCGAGCACGGTGTGCAGGTCGGCCGCGGCGTCCAGCAACGCCAGGGGCCGCAGCCGCACCGGGTCGCTCCACCCGAGCCCCGCCCGGTCGAACACTACCGTCGCCGCTTCCCTGCCGACGGGCGGCAGCAGCGGCGCGTACTCGACCGAGGAGGTGCCCAGCGCGGGCACGATCACCACCGTGGGCGCCCCGGACCCCGCCTCCAGCAGGTGAATCCGGCGCCCACCGACGTCCACGAGGCGGCCGGGCGGCGGGTACCGGCGGCGGTCCTGGCGGGAGCTCCAGATCTGGTAACCGGCACTGGCCAGAGCGGCCAGGCCGAGAGCGGCAATCGATCTTTTCAGAAGGGCCACTCTCACCATCAAAGCAAGATGCGCGCACTTGTCCAGTTTCGGGATGAAAGCCTCAAAGGCCCCCTTCCCGTGTTGATTGGCGATATTGCGCCCATTCCACAATAACGCGCGTCACATGTGCGGAAAGTCGGCTTTCCAGAATGCTGCCGACCTCCTCACTGAACTGATCGCTGGACAGCGGCACGGCATCAGACATCAAAAGCTCGATTAACCGCTGGACGCGTTTACGCTCCTCATCGATGCGGCTGGCCCAATAGGAATTCATGAGCTCCGCCATCCGCTCGTCCAGGTCAGACTCGCGGATGATGCGTTCCGTGGGTGTCACGTGACCCGGCGGCTCCGGCACCCGGGAATCCTGGACCAGGTCCGCGGGCACATGGCCACTCAAAACGAGGAGAGATTCCAGCCGGACGCCGAAAAGGCTGCTTATCTTCAGCAAATGCGGGATGGTCGGGCGGGTTCCTTTCCGCCAGCGCAACACCGTGCTCGGGCTAGTTTGCAGCGCACGCGCCAAAGCGGCCTCCGTGCGGTAGCCCAAACCCTTCGCGGTCTTGGAGAACCAATCCCAGAACTCGTTGCCCGCCTCTGGCGGCGTCTCAGTCATGGGACATCACCACGACTCTCCGTTCCACGCTTTCCGCATCGTGGCGTCCTGCCACGCAGCGTCATACTACGCAGGGGGTCTTCACTCCTTACATCGGGGCGCGCATCTTACCGGTAACTCCGCATTGCGCCAACGCAACCCCTTGACCTGGGTGTCCAGCCTCCCACGATCCCCTTGACGAGACAGCCGCTACGCCGAGGAGGCAGCAAGCCCGGCAGGCCAGGAGATCGCGTGACTCGCCCAATGTTGCATGGATGCAATGTGGTTCATCACACGCATGCCGCGTTGCGCCTTTTGGCAGTGGCATGCCCTAGACTCAGCACCAGCCTCGGACACGTGCCTCTCGCTCGCGGAGTGAGGGGCGCGACTGCGTCCGGGGACACCAAGGGCCCGGCTGGAAGACACTCACCCCGCGAAGGTCGCGTCTTCCACATCCGGGCCCTGAATGATCGGTCCACACAACAGCCGTAGCCGGGCGGGACCAGCAGAAACGATACCCATGGAGCAGGAGGCTCAGCAGCCTCCTTCGGGTTACAGGTTCAATTCGATGTCGATGACACATCGGATGCGCTGATCTCCGTGTTACCGGCCGGTGCCCAACTGAAAGGAACCCGGATTGATGCGCCCCCCATCCGATGACGACTCGCTCCTGTCCGTGCGTAGCGCGGTCATCATCTTCAGCTCCCTGTTCGGCGCCGCGGCGGTCGGCGGGTTGACGTACCTGGCGACCTGGAGCGTTCCCTTCGCCGTATTGGCGGGACTCACGGCTCTCGCCGGAGCCATCTCCCGCCTCAGCAACTGGATCGGCCGGTCCCGCTGATCACCCGGTGGGGTCGTTCCCTGGGGATCGGCCCCACACCCTCATGCAGCGTGGCGAAGGAGCTGGAGTCCGGGCATCCGGCGGAGCCTAGGTGACCGGGTTCAGGCGAGACGAGAGGCCGTCGAGTACTGCCTCCACTCCGAAGTCGAAGGCGCTCGTCGTCGGCATGGCTCCCGGCTCGAGCCGGGCCCGCAGGCGCGGGAACCGGCTGGCGATTTCCACGAAGCCCGCCATCTCCTCCTCCAGCCGCTTCTCCCCGTCCTCGCCCGCCCGGCGGAGCCGGGCCCGTCTGGCCAGTTCGGCGGACTCCCCCTGCGCCGCCCCGATGACGAACATCAGCATGGTCGCCGAGGCCAGGTCCGCCTCGGGGCCGCGGAATCCGGCGCTCTCGTAGACGGCCAGGCAGTGCTCGTCGTAGCGGGCCTTGTTGGGCCCGTAGATGACGTGGGTGCTCATGGCGGGGATCAGCCAGAAGTGGCGCACGACCATCTGGTGCGCCTCGCGGGCCAGGCCGGCGGCGGCCCGGCGCCAGGGGACCGTCGTGAGGTCGGGCAGGCGGATCTCGCCGAAGACGTGGTCGGCGGCCAGCTCGACCAGGCGGTCCTTGCTCTTGACGTGGTAGTACATCGCGGTCGCGGCGGAGTCGAGCTGGGTTCCCAGGCGGCGCATGTTCAGCCCGCCCACGCCCTCGGCGTCCAGGACGTCGATGGCGGCCAGGATGATCTGTTCCTTCGTCAGCGGCATGATACCCAGGGTATTGCACTTTGTTCAAAGGATCTCTAGTGTTGCACTAAGTTCAAAAACTGAGGAGATCACACCATGAGCAGGCGCATCGCCGCTTTCCTTCAGCTACTGACCATCGTCCCGTTCGCGCTCGGGACCATCATCGTGATGTTCTTCGGGCAAGGCGCCCAGAAGGCCGCGGAGGCGGAGATGGTCCGCCAGGGGCACGCAGCCTCGACGCTGGCCGACAACGGGATCAGCTTCGCCGGCAGCGACGGCCTGGCGATCGTGATCATGATCGTGCTGGCGGCTCTCGCCGCCCTCAACCTCGCCGGCAAGCGGGCCGGGCGCGTGGGGTCCTGGATCCTCCACCCGATCCTGCTGGTCATGGGGGTGCTCATCATCCCCTCCCAGATCTTCACGGCCGCGTTCATCACGCTCCCCGGCGTGGACGCAAACGCCCTGGTCGAGGCCGCGAAGGCCGCCCTGCCCGGCTGGGCGACGGCGGCGAGCTGGGCCAAGCTCGTGCTGACCACCGCGGGCTCCGTCGCGGTGGTTGCGCTCCTGGCCACCCGCTCCGCTAGGGCAACCACTTCGCGGTAGGCCAGGTCTCCAGATGCCAGGCGCTGTCCCAGAACATCCACTCGTACTCGGTGGCCTTCACGAATGCCGCCCGCATCGCCTCCCGCGTCGGGGCGTCGGCCGCGGCGGCGAGCCGGTCGGTGATCACCCTGGCCCGGGTCACCGACTCGGCGAAGGCCGGGTCGGCGTAGGTGGCGATCCAGGCGCGGTAGGGATGGGTGTCGGAGCTGCGGCTCACCAGCGCGGTGCCGACGTCCTGGTAGACCCAGAAGCACGGCAGCACCGCCGCCGCCAGCACCGGATACGGCGCCGACAGGGCGGTGGCCTGCAGCCAGGAGGAGTAGGCCAGGGCGGTGGGCGAGGTCGCCACGCCGGTCAGGTCGGCGGCCGTGAGGCCGTACGCCTCGATGTACCCCTCGTGCAGCGTGCGTTCGGCGGCGATGGCGTCGTGGGCGCTCTGCGACCAGAAGGCCATCTCGTCCGGGTCGGCGGCCTTGATGGCGGCCGCGGCCAGGGCCTTGGCGAACGCCTCCAGGTAGCGCGCGTCCTGGACGATGTAGAAGGCGAAGCGCTCGCGGTCGAGCGTGCCGTCGCCCAGCGCGGCGTTGAACGGGTGCTCGTGGATGGCACGCACCAGGTCGGTCGTTTGGGCCCAGACGTCGTCGGTGAACACGACAGTCCCTTCGCTAGTCCGAACTAGATCAGGTTCGACGGGTATAGATCTCAGCCTCGAGAAGCAGGCACCCCGCGTCGCGCGCTCACAGTAGCAGCCGCCGCCGCGGTGAGAGCCATCAGGAGGGCCCCGATCCACAGGGCCCCGGTGACGGCCAGGTTGTCGGCGACGATCCCGCCGAAGGCGGCGCCGAACGCGATGGCCAGGTTGAAGACCGTGGTGTTCAGCGCGGTCGCGGCCTCGGCCGACTCCCCGGCGCCCTGCAGGATCCAGGTCTGGACGGCCACGGGGGCGCCGCCGTACGCCAGGCCCCAGATGATCAGCAGGATCGTGCCGGTCACCGGCGTGGTGCCGACCAGCGGGAACAGCACCATGATCGCGGCCAGGACCACGCTCAGGGTGATGACGCGGCGCTTGACGTTCCAGGAGGAGCCGACGAAGGTGCCGATGACGCCGGCGACGCCGAAGCCGAGCAGGATCGGGCCGATCAGGTCGGCGGGGACGCCGGAGACGTTCTGCAGGATCGGGCTGACGAAGGTGAAGGCCGCGTACTGGCCGCTGACCACGAGGAACGTGGAGATCACCGCGGCCCGCACGACCGGGTTGCGGAACTGGCGGGGCAGCTCGGCCAGGCGGACCGGGGCGCTGGCGGGGATGCGCGGCAGCAGCCAGGCCAGCGCGCCGACCACGAGCAGGGCCAGCACGCCGACGGCGGCGAAGGCGACCCGCCAGTCGCTGAGGTTGCCGATGAGCGTCCCGGCCGGGATGCCGAGCACGTTGGCGGCGGTGGCGCCGCCGAAGGCCAGCGAGGTGGCCCGCGCGACGTGCTGTGCGGGCACAAGGCGTACAGCGATGCCGGCCGCGAGGGCCCAGAACCCGCCGATCCCGATGCCCACGAGGAACCGGGAGGCCAGCATGATGGCGAAATTGGGGGCGACGACGGAGACCGCGTTGGCCACCACCATCAGGCTGAGCAGGCCGATCAACACCGTACGCCGGTCGAGCCGCCCGATCGCCACGGGCAGCAGCGGCGCGGTGGCGGAGGCCACCAGGCCGGGGACGGTCACCATGAGCCCGGCGGCGCCCTCGGAGATGTTCAGGGACCCGCCGATGGCGGTGAGCAGGCCCACGGGCAGCTGCTCCACGGTGACCATGGCGAACGTGCCCACGGCCACGGCGATCACGGCCAGCCATTCCTTCAGGGAAACCTCTTGCGCGACGATGGACACGCCGATCACCTCTCATTGATAATCTCAACGTTGAGATATCATCACCTTCGTTCGGTGAATGTCAAGTCTGTGAACGTTAAGAGGTTTTGCATGAGCGACGCCGTGGACATGCTGCTGGCCCAGTGGGCGAAGGAACGGCCCGACGTCGACGCCTCCCCGATGGGGATCGTCGGCCGGATCTCCCGGCTCCACCAGCTGCTCGGGACGGGCCTCAAGGAGTTCTTCAACGCGCACGGGCTGGAGCGGTTCGAGTTCGACGTGCTGGCCACGCTGCGCAGGTCCGGCCCGCCGTACGAGCTGAGCGCGGGGGCGCTGCTCAAGGCGGCCATGGTCACCTCGGGCGCGATCACCAACCGGATCGACCGGATGGAGGCCAAGGAGCTCGTCGAGCGCGTCAGGGACAGCGGAGACCGGCGCTCGGTGCGCATCCGGCTCACGCCTCAGGGGCTCGAGCTCGTCGACCGGCTCCTGGGGCCGCACGTGGCCAACGAGGACCGCATGCTGGCGGCGCTCGACGAGGAGCAGCGTGAGCAACTGGCCGGGCTCCTGCGCATCTTGCTGGAGTCGATGGGAGACACGACCTTGGTAGAATGACCTTCGCGAAGGCCGCGTGAGCGGCCATTCTGCGTTTATGACCTTTATGCGGCAGCTTGCGCGGACCAACCGCTTCACCCTTGGCAAGCCCTCCTCCTTCACCGTCTCGGCCGACGGCCGTACCGTGCTGTTCCTGCGCGACAGCAGCCTGTGGGCCTGGGAGGACAAGCAGGAACGCCTGGTGGCCGGGCCCGGCATCGGCGCCTACAGCGCCGACGACGCCTGCCGGGCGATCGTCTTCGAGCGTGACGGGCAGGTGCACGACGCCGGCGGCGCCCTGCCCGCCGCGGGACCGGCGCAGGCGCCCATGCTCGACCCGTCCGGGCGGCGGATCGCCTACGTCCGCGCGGGCGCGCTGCGGGTGCTCGACGACGACGGCGACCGCGTGCTGGCCGAGCCCGACGGGCCCGAGGTCACGTGGGGGCTGCCCGAGTACGTGGCCACGGCCTCGATCGACCGCTACGACGGCATGTGGTGGTCGCCCGACGGGCAGCGGCTGCTGGTGGCGCGGGTGGACACGGCGCCGGTGCAGCGCTGGCACGTCACCGACATCCTGGACCCCGCCCGGCCGTCGCGCTCCTTCCCGTATCCGGTGGTCGGCACGGCGAACGCCGATGTGACGTTGTGGATCATCAACCTCGATGGGACGAAATTCCGGGTTCAGGCGGGTGACGAGTACCTGACCGCCGCCGCCTGGGACGCCCACGGCCCCCTGGCCGCCTTCCAGAGCCGCGACCAGCGCCACGTCCACGTGCACGCCATCGACCCGGACACCGGCCGGACCACCCTCCTGGCCGAACAGCGTGACGACGCCTGGGTCACGCTGGTGCCCGGACTGCCCCGCCGTACCGCCAAAGGGGTGCTGCTCACCAGCGCCGACCGCGACGACACCCGCACGCTCCTGTACGGCGGGCGGCCCGTCACCCCGCCCGGCCTGCACCTGCTGACCGTCCAGGCGGTGGACGGCGAGACCGTGCTCTTCACCGCCACGGACGAACCCACCGAAACCCAGCTGTGGTCCTACGATCCCGCCCAGGGCCTGGAGAAACTCGGCCACGCGGGCACGGACGACACCCGGCGCGGCGGCACCACGGTCATCGCCGCCAGGATCCACGCCACCGGCGACGAGATCGCCTCCCACGCCGAGGAACCGATGCTGGACCTCAGGATGCGCCTGCTCAGGCTGGGCGAGCGGGAGCTGCGCGCCGCCCTGTTCCTGCCGTCGTGGCACCGCCCCGGGGACGGGGCGCTGCCGGTCCTCATGGACCCGTACGGCGGGCCGGCGATCCGCAAGGTGCTGGCCGAGCCGTTCTGGGCCGGCTACGTCTCGCAGTGGTTCGCCGAGCAGGGGTTCGCCGTCCTCGTCGTGGACGGTCGCGGCACCCCGGGACGCAGCCCGTCATGGGAGCGCGCGATCCATCTCGACGTGGCCCAGCCCGCGCTCGACGACCAGGTGAGCGGGCTGCACGCGGCGGCCGAGCTGGAGCCGGCGCTGGACCTGAGCCGGGTGGCGATCCGCGGCTGGTCCTACGGCGGCTTCCTGGCGCTGGTGGCGATTCTGCGCCGGCCGGACGTCTTCCACGCGGCGATCGCCGGGGCGCCCGTCACCGACCAGCGCATGTACGACACCCACTGGCGTGAACGCCACCTGGGCCACCCGGACGCGCACCCGGAGGCGTACGACCGCAGCTCGCCGATCCTGGAGGCGGCCGGCCTGTCCCGGCCGCTGATGCTGATCCACGGGCTGGCCGACGACAACGTGCTGCCCGCGCACACGCTGCGTTTCTCCACGGCGCTGCTGGAGGCCGGGCGTCCCCATGAGGTGCTGCCGCTGGCCCGCGAGGGGCACCGGCCCGGCGCCGAGCACCTGTTGGCCTGCCAACTCGATTTCCTGCGCCGCGCGATCCCACGATGATCGGAAATTTGTCAGATCAGTCAGGTAAGTTCCGGGTCACCGATCGACCGAAACCCATCATGGAGGTCGTCATTTGAACGCGGACCGACCCGCGTGGGAGCAGCTCAGCGCGGTCCGGGTGCTCTCCCCCGTCCAGCCGCGCAAGCTGGCGAAAGTCCCCTTCGTCGAGATGGCGGAGGGGCGGCTGCAGGGCGTGGTGTCCAGCGGTTCCGACATCGAGCGGGTGTACGTCTCCTCGATCACCGCCGGGACCCACACCTACAACTGCAGCACCAACAACAACCGCCCCTGCGGCGGGCTGCGCGGCGCCCCGTGCAAGCACCTGCAGTCGCTGGCCGACGAGGCCATCCTGCAGTACGGCCTGGACCACGTCACGCGCTACCTGCGCGTCGAAGGTGAGAGCTCCTGGGACCTCATGCGCAACCTGAGCGGCGGGCACGAGTCGCTGCCCGCCGCCGTGGTCTTCAGCCGCTTCCTGCGGCACCTGGCCTACCTCGAACTGCCCGGCACCGGCGAGCCGATCGCCGAGATGCACTGGTTCCCGTCGCTCGGGGCGGTGAGCTGATGTTCGAGACCCAGCTCGCGGCGCTGAACGAGGCGCCGCCGCCCGGCTTCGCCCAGGCTCTCGACCTGGTGACCGGCTTCGACGACGCGCTGGCCAACGGCTTCGCCCGGCTGGGCGAGGAGCGCGCGGAGACGCTGACCGACCTGGCCGCCGCCGTCGCCGCCACCCCGCTCGGTCCTCTGGCCGCCGAGGCGGCCGACAAGATCACCGCGGGCTCGATCGGCGAGGAGCACGTGACGGCACTGGCCGGGGCGCGCACCACGCTGCTCGGCGCGGTCCACGACGCCCTGCTCGCCCGGCTCGACACCGCCCTCGGGCGCACCCGCGCGCCCTGGACGGGCACGCAGCCCCGCCGGGCCGAACCCCTGGCCGCCGCCGCGCGCTCCTGGCTGGCCGAGCTGGCCATCACCGGCTGGCGCGGCGTCGACCACGAACTCGCCTCCTCGGCCGACCAGGCCATCCAGGGCATGCTGGCCGAGCCGCGCCTGCGCCGGCCCGCCGTCCTGCTCGACGGCCTGGCCGCCGAGCTGCGCGCCTCCTCCCCGGTCGGCGCCATGGAACACCTGCCCGCCCGCCGCTGGGCCGACATGTGGGCCCGCGCCCTCCTGCTCACCCAGACCGGCGCCCAGGCCGGCGGCGAGGAGGTCTCCGGCCGCCTGCTGCCGCTCGGGGTCGACATCCACGAGCACGGTACGGCGGTGCAGATCCAGCTGCACGCGATCCTGGAGCCGCAGGGCACGCTGGTGCGCACGAGCGTGACCGCGGCCAAGGTGGACACGATCGCCGGGCCGTTCGTCTGGCAGCTCTTCCAGGACCACCCGATCCTGGTCGGCGCGCTGGCCAAGCACCTCAGCCTGGAGATCTCCGGCATGACGCTGCTGCCCAGCGGCGACCTGCTGTGGAACGACGCCAAGGCGAACGCGGGCGAGTACGCCGACCCGTTCGCCGCCGCCCGGGTCCAGCTCGGCGGGGCGAGCGCGCCCGCGGTGCCGCCGCTGGAGCGCCACCCGGTGCGCATCGCCGAGCCGGTGCTGGTCGAGGGCTACACCACCGACGGCGCCGTCATGCGCTTCGGCGCGGCCGAGCTGCCCTTCGACCTCGACCGGCTGCCGCAGTCCGGGCCGCTGACGCCCCAGCTGCTCAAGACGTCGGCCGCCTGCATCGGGCTGCTGCGCTGGGACGGCGGGCGGTGGCGGCTGCAGCCGCTGGCCGTACAAGCGAAGGTGAAGAAGGAGCTGGTGGCCGCGCACAACGGCGACTGGGCCCAGGGGCCGACCGACCAGAAGGTGCTCAAGAGCGGCGCCAAGGCCGGTGACCCCGTCTCGGTGCTCAAGGAGCGGGCGGGACGGCTGCTGAGAAAATGAGCGAAACCCGACGTCAGATTCTCTATTGGCGCCTGCTCGGGCGCATCTTCGACTCCGAGGAGCAGCGTTCGCTGGAGACGGCGAGCGTGGCCATCGTCGAAGACCTCGGACTGCCGCCCGCGCTGCTCGACCCGGGCGTGTCCGTCGACAACCTCGTGCAGCGGCACCCGGAGCTGGCCGACAAGCTCCGCAACCTGGACGGCGACGAGGTCACCAACGCGGCCCTGGTGTCGAAGCTGCTGCTCAACGTCTTCGCCACGGGCAACGGCACCGTCACCGCCACGCAGCTCGCGAACTGGAAGCAGGACGCCGGCTGGCTGCAGCAGGGGCTCGGCGAGGGCGCCGCCGGCGACCTGGCCCAGCTCGAAGGCGATCTGGTCAAGCGGATGCACCTGCGCGAGGTGCTGGCCGACCCGAACCTCGCCAAGAAGCTCACGCCCAGCATGTCGCTGATCGAGCAGCTCCTGCGCGACAAGTCGAACCTGTCGGGGGTGGCGCTGGCCAACGCCAAGTCGCTCATCCGCCGCTACATCGACGAGGTCGCCCAGGTGCTGCGCACCCAGGTGGAGAAGAGCAGCGCCGGCACGATCGACCGGTCGGTGCCGCCCAAGCGGATCTACCGCAACCTCGACCTCGAGCGGACCATCTGGAAGAACCTCACCAACTGGAGCCCCGAGGACGAGCGGCTCTACGTGGACAAGCTCTTCTACAAGCAGACCGCCAAGCGCACCACCCCGGCCAGGATGATCGTCGTCGTCGACCAGTCGGGCTCGATGGTGGACTCCATGGTCAACTGCACGATCCTGGCCTCGATCTTCGCCGGGCTGCCCCGGGTGGACGTGCACCTGATCGCCTACGACACCCGGGCCATCGACCTCACGCCGTGGATCAGCGACCCGTTCGAGGTGCTGCTGCGCACCAAGCTCGGCGGGGGCAACGACGGCCCCGTGGCGATGGCCATGGCCCGGCCGAAGATCACCGATCCGCGCAACACCGTGATGGTGTGGATCTCGGACTTCTACGAGTTCGACCGCTCCCAGCCGCTGTACGACGGCATCGAGTCCGTCTACCGCTCGGGCGTGAAGTTCATCCCGGTCGGCTCGGTCAACAGCTCCGGCCAGCAGAGCGTCGACCCCTGGTTCCGCCAGAAGTTCAAGGCGCTCGGCACCCCCGTCATCTCCGGACACATCAACAAGCTCGTCAACGAGCTCAAGACTTTCCTGAACACCTAGGAGCCCCCGTTGCTGCGTGCACCCGCAGAGATCAAGTACGCCGACGAGCTCGACTACCTCGAGTCGGTCGACAAAGCGCCCAAGCCGTTCTCCTGGCGGCTCAGCCCGCGCATGGTCCGCATCTTCGTCCTCGGCTCCGAGCCCGCCGACGGCCTCGACCGCGAGATCCCGCAGAAGTGGTTCGGCGACCGCAGCTTCGTCGAGCGCAGCATCGTCACGCTGGCCTCCGACCGCGGCCTGCTGCTGATCGGCGACCCCGGCACGGGCAAGAGCTGGCTGGCCGAGCTGCTGGCCGCGGCGATCTCGCGCAACTCCACGCTGGTCGTCCAAGGTACGGCCGGCACCACAGAAGACCACATCAAGTACTCCTGGAACGTCTCCATGGTCATCGCCAAGGGGCAGTCCAAGGAGTCGATGATCCCCTCGCCCATCATGACCGCGATGGAACAGGGCGTGATCGGCCGCTTCGAGGAGCTGACCCGCTCGACCAGCGACGTCCAGGACGCGCTGATCTCGATCCTGTCGGAGAAGTACGTCTCGATCCCGGAGCTGGCCGACGACGACAACATCGTCTTCGCCCAGCCCGGCTTCTCCATCATCGCCACCGCCAACAGCCGTGACCGGGGCGTCAACGACCTGTCCTCGGCGCTGAAGCGGCGCTTCAACTTCGTGCGCATCCCGGTGGTGACCAACAAGAAGAGCGAGGCGGAGATCGTCCGCTTCCGCACCGCCGAGCTGCTGCGCCGCCACCAGATCGAGCTGGAGCTGCCGCCGACGCTGCTGGACATCCTGCTGCAGAGCTTCGCCGACCTGCGCGCCGCGGCCTCCTCGGCGACCAGCGACGACGAGAAGCTGGAGTCGGCCCTGTCGACCGCCGAGCAGATCGGCGTGCTGGAGGACGCGATCCTGCACAGCCAGTTCTTCGGCGACAGCACGCTGCGGGCGGCCACGCTGGCCTCCTCCCTGGTCGGCTCGCTGGCCCGGCGCAGCCCGGAGGACCTGGCGATCCTCAACAAGTACCTGCACGGCGTCGTCGAGCCGCGCAGCAAGAAGGACGAGGACGGGCCGTGGAAGGAATTCCTCGACGGCGGCCGCGAGGCGATCTCCACCCTGTCATGAACCCCTTCGACCCCCTGCGCGAACAGCTCGCGAGCGCCGCGGCGGCGTTCGGCGCCGGCCTGATCGACGACGTCGAGATGGCCATGAAGACCGACGTGGAGATCTTCCCGGTCTGCCACCACTCGCCCGCCTCCGGGCTGGCGATGGTCAGGCGGCTGCGGGAGAAGCAGCCCAAGGTCATCTACCTGGAGCTCTGCGAGGATCTGCGGCCCGTCCTGGACGAGCTGCGCAACTGCAAGCTGCCCGTCTCGCTGCAGGCTTTCGCCACCGAGCTCGACGGCTTCCCGCGCGAGTGGGCGCCGCTGAGCGTGATCGCGCCGATCACCGAGTCGTCGGCGGAGTACCAGGCCATCGCCTACGCCCTGGACACCCCGGGCGTGGAGATCGTCCTGGTGGACCGGTCGGTGGACCACGTCTTCCAGTGGGAGCCGCGCACCGAGGCGGCCGACGTCGGCATCGAGATCGGCGACCTGCGGCCGAGCTTCGCCGCCCTGGAGGAGCACCTGCTCCACCACGGCAAGGTGCGGCACTGGTCGGAGTGGTGGGACCAGTACGTCGAGCAGCCGCTGTCCGGCGCGGACTACGAGACCTACCGGCAGGTCATGGTGCTCATCGGCAGCCTCTTCCGCCGCCTCAAGCCGACCGGCAACGAGGTGGACGAGGACCGCGAGCGCTACATGTGGACCAGGATGCGCGAGCACCTGGCCGCGACCGGCGCCGACCCGGCCGACTGCCTGTACGTGTGCGGCGCCTTCCACGCGGCCAGCCCGGTCATGGACGAGCACCTCGACATCAGCCCGCGGACCGCGACCACCTGGCTGTACGGGCTCATCCCCGCCAGCCACTCGGCGATCGAGCAGCAGTTCGGCCTCGCGCCGGGATCGGTGTCGATCGCCGCGGCCACCTGGGACAAGGCGCTCAAGCGCCACGGGCTGACCTCCTTCCAGCTCGGCGGCAAGCGCAAGGGCAAGGCCCCCGCCCCGGCCGCGACCCAGGGGCTGCACGCCTTCCTCACCCAGCCGCCCCAGCTCGACGGCTTCGACGAGGCCGAGCTGCTCGGCTGGTGCGTGGACATCGTCCGGCTGGCCCGGCGCAACGGCTACCTGTCCAGCACCGCCGACGCGATCGCGATCTACGAGACGTCGATCCTGCTGGCGGGCATGCGGAACAGGAAGCGGCCGACGCCGTACGACTTCCAGGACGCGGCGATCACCTGCATCGAGAAGGACGTCGTGCCGGGGCGGCGGGACGTGAAGCGGCTCGTGGAGATCCTGCTCGGCGGCGACAAGGTAGGCCAGGTCGGCTACGACTCGCTGCCGCCGCTGGCCCGCGACGTGCTGGACCGGCTCCAGCCACTCGGCCTGGACCTGGAGAAGCGGACGATCCAGCGGGCGCTGATCGACCTGGACGCCAACCCGGAACTCGAGCCCTGCTCCCACCTGCTGTGGATCCTGCGCCGGTTGCTGCCCGACGACGCCGTGCGGCCCATCATGGGCTCGCGGCGGCTGGGCGAGCGCAGCCACCAGGAGAGCTGGGACCTGGCGATCGGGCGCAACCAGCGCTCGATCATCGAGCTGGGCTACGAGGGCGTCACCATCGAGCAGGTCCTGGAGCAGCGGCTACGGCGGGCGGTCTGGGACGCCAAGGCCACCGCCTCGGTCGCGCTGGACGCGGTGGAGGACTCCATCCTCTACCTCGGCAGCCGGCGGCTCACCGACGAGCTCGGGGCCAGGGCCGTCGAGCTGCTGGCCGGCGAGCGGACCGTGGACGACGCGCCCGAGGTGCTGCGGCGGATCCGGCGGCTGCTGGCCCACTACCGGGCCACGGAGCCGGAGCTGCCGGAGTGGGCCAAGTCGTTCGTGACCACCGGCTACGCCCACTACTGCACCCTGCTGCCGACCGCCTTCGTCGAGGAGGAGACCGGGGTGCGCCAGGTCGGCGCGATGCTCGGGTTCCTGTTCACGATGGAGGGCCTGGCGTTGTCGCTGGGCTGCGACCGGGCCCAGCTGGAGCTGGCCGTGCAGCAGTCGCATCCGGAGGCGCCGGCCAAGGTGGCGCTGCTGTGGACGGCTCGCTACCAGCTCGGGCTGCTGACCATGGCCGGGCTGCGCGAGCTGGTCGGCGATCTCCTGGACAACCCGCTGGTGGTGCCGGCGGTGCCGCAGTACGTCAGCGGGTTCGTGCAGGCGCTGGACTCGGCGGCCGGGCTGACGCCGTTCGTGGTCGAGGTGCTCTCGAGGGCGTTCGGGCAGCTGCCGGACGAGATCCTGCTGCCGTGGCTGCCCAGGCTCATCTCCACCCTGCGCGCGCAGGCGCCGGAACTCGTGCCGATGCTGGTGAGGGAGGCCGAGCGCACCTTCCCCGCGCGGCTGCCGGAGGTGGACTCCTTCACGCCGCCCTGGCTGGCCAAGCCCGGGCGGAGGAAGCGGGCCGCCGCGTCGTCCGCCGGGCCGGTCGGGGAGCTGCTGGCCGTCCATCCGTCGACGGGCGCCGCGGTCGGGGAGTTGCTGGGGTGCGCGCCGGTGACCGGAGGTTCCGAGGTGGGCGCGCTGCTGGCGGCGCACCCGGAGACAGCGGCGGCGCTGGCCGAGGTGCTGGCGGGCTGATCGCGTCGGAGGCGGTCAGCGGCTGACCGCCTCCAACGCGGGCGGGTCGGCGCCCGGGACCGTGCACGTGAGCGCCGCCACGCGGTTGGCGAACACGGCGGCGGCCCGGGCCGTCTCCATGTCCAGGCGGTCGAGGCGGCCGCCGAGGTGGCCCGCGGCATCCAGGTGGTGCAGGAGCCCGGCGGTGAAGGCGTCGCCGGCGCCGACCGTGTCCGCCACCTCGACGCGCAGCCCGGGCACCTCGCTCCGCTCGCCGGCGAGCGAGACCAGGGCGCCTGCCGCGCCGCGGGTCACCACCACCAGCCGGACCCCTTGCCCGTGCCAGTGGTCGCAGGCGGCCTCCGGCGGGGTGCCGGGCAGCAGGAAGTCCAGGTCGTCGTCGCTGAGCTTGAGGATGTCGGCGGATGCGGGCAGCCGGTCGAGGTACGCCTGCCGGGTGGCCAGGCCGGGCCGTACGTTGGGGTCGATCGAGATCGTCGCCCGGGGTGCGCAGGCGGCGGCGAAGCGGGCCACCTCGGCCGCGCCCGGCTCTCTGACCAGCGCCATCGACCCCGTGTGCAGGCAGGCCGCGTTGCCGAGCCGGTCGGGGGTGAGCTCGGCGCCGGTCCACTGCCAGTCGGCGGCCCCTTCGTCGTGGAAGGAGAAGGTGGCCCGGCCGTCCTCGTCGAGCGCGAGGACGCCCAGCGTGCTCCGCTGCGGCGCCGCCACCACGGCCGCCAGGTCCACCCCTGCCGCCTCGAGCCGCCGGCGGAACAGCCGCCCGAACACGTCGTCGGAGACGCGGCCGAGGAAACGGGCGCGGGTCCCGAGCCTGGCCAGCGCGACGGCCGTGTTGGCCGGGCCGCCGCCGGGCAGGACGCGCAGCGTGAGCCCCTCGCGGGGCTCCCCGGCCTCATCCGCGACGAAGGCGTCCGCGACGCATTCCCCGAGCACCGCGATCATCGGGCCTCCTTCAGCTTCGCTGTGTGGAGAGCCCATCATCGCTCAACCCGGGATGTATGCCTTGGCCTGTTCCATGGCCTCCGCCGAAGCACGCACCATCGCGAACCCGCGCTGCCGCATGTCGTCCTCGTACTCCGCGAGGGGCGTGCCGTCGGCGACGGCTGCGGCGAGGGCCGCGGCGTCGGCCAGCGCGGTGTTCGCGCCGGAGCCGCGGGCCGGAGGCATGGCGTGGATGGCGTCGCCCAGCAGGGTGACCCGGGTGGTCTCCCAGGCTTCGACGGGTACCGCGGTGCCCATGGTCAGGTGGAAGCACTGCTCGGGCCAGGCCCGCTCGATGGCGGCGCGCAGGTCGGGATGGACGGTCCGCGCCAGGTCGAGGGCGATGGCGTGCAACCGGTGGCCGGGCAGGAAGTGGGCGGCGTCGTCCACCCGCTCCTTCGAGGTGAGGATGGCCCACAGCAGGTAGTCGCCGGGCTCCTTGAGTCCGAGGCTGACCGGCTGCCGGTCGAAGAGCATGTAGCCGATGATCATCGCGGGGTCCATGCCGGTCACCCCGGCGATGCCCGACACCAGGCTCGGGGGCAGCGTGGCCTTGAGCTCCGGGGTGACGGGCGTCTTCCCGGCGATCCAGCGCACCCCGGTGTCGATCACCTGCGCGTGCGGGAGCTTCTGCTTGCGTACGGCGGAGCCGATCCCGTCGGCCCCGACCAGGAGGTCGCCGGTGGCGGTGGTCCCGTCGGCGAAGTGGGCGACGACCTGGCCGCCCTCCTCGGCGTAGTGCGTGAACCGGCGCCCGAACCGGATGTCGCCGCCCCGCAGCATGATCTCGCGGAGCGTGAAGCGGCTGACGCTCCAGCCGTCGCGGATCATCGTGCCGCCGTCGGGCGTCGTGGGCGGGGGCAGCTCGGTGAGGTGCTCACCCGCGGCGGAGAAGAGCTTCATGGTCTCCGGCTGGCCGCGGGTCGCCCGGTACAGGTTGAACAGCTCGTCGGGCAGGCAGGAGCGCAGGGCGCGCTCGCCGCGGTCGTCGATGTGGACCCGGTGGCCCTGGCCGCGGTGCTGGGGAGTGGGGTCGCGTTCGAAGACCGTGGCCTTGATCCCGGCCTTGCGCAGCCCCTGGGCCAGGCAGAGTCCGCCGAGCCCTGCTCCGATGATCAGAACGTGCATGGTCGACACCTTTCTTCATCGCTGTTGAAGAAAGTACACCGGCCGTCACTTAACTTCAACGGCAGTTGAAGAAACGGCTTTCAGGCGGACCACGACGACGCTGACGACGACGGCGAAGACGACGAGCACGAGCAGCGCCGTCCGGGCGCCGGACGTCCAGTCGGGGGTCCCGTGGCCGGCTGCGGCCAGGAAGACCGTGCCGGTGAGGGTCCCGCCGAGGACACCGCCGGTCTCCTGGACGGTGCCCAGGACCCCGGCCGCCGCCCCCGAGCGCTCGCGCGGCACCCCGGCCAGGACCGTGGAGATCAGCGGCGCCATCAGCATCCCCATTCCGGCCCCGGCCAGGCCGAGCGCCCCCGCCACCAGGTACGGCGAGCCGGTCGGCAGCACCTGGTGCAGCGCGGCCAGCCCGGCCACGACGGCCAGCGCCCCGGCCACCGGCCGTCCCCTGCGCAGGGAGGCCACGAAGAACCCGGCGTTGAGCGCGGTGAACACCATCCCGGCGGCCAGCGGCCCGAGCCCCAGCCCGTCCTGGAGGTGGATCGCGAGCACGAACGACAACCCGGCCGACCCGCCGAACAGCAGCGCCACCGCCACCAGCCCCAGCGCGAACCCCGGCTCCCCGAACACCCGCAGATCCAGCAACGGCTGCGCCAGCGCGCGCTGCCTGGCCACGAACGCGGCCAGCAGCGGCACGGCCAGCCCGAGCAGCAGCCAGGTCCACGCCGGCCAGCCCAGCTCGGGTCCCTGCACCAGCGGCAGCACGATCGCCACCAGCCCGGCCGCCACCAGCACCGCCCCGGGCAGATCGAGTGTGCGCCCGTGGCGGTCGCGCGGGATCTCCGGCAGGACCGACCGGGCCATCACCAGGGCGACGGCGCCGATGGGCAGGTTGATGAGGAACACCGCCCGCCAGCCGAGCCCGCCGAGGTCGGCGGCCATCAGCAGCCCGCCCACCACCTGCCCGCTGACCCCGGCCAGCCCGGTGGCGGTGCCGTACCAGCCGAAAGCCCGCGCCCGGTGGGCGCCCGGGTAGAGCGCGCCGATCAGCGTGAGGACCTGCGGCGCCAGGAGCGCGGCGGCGCTGCCCTGCACGACCCTGGCCACGATGAGCGCGAGGATGCCCGGCGCGGTCCCCGCGGCCAGCGAGGCCAGCGTGAACAGGGCGAGCCCGATCAGGAAGACCCGGCGCGGCCCGTAGAGGTCGCCGAGCCGGCCCGAGACGATCAGCCCGGCGGCGTAGGCCAGGCCGTACCCGCCGAACACGAGCTGGGTGGCGGCCGGGCCCGCGGCCAGGTCGGCGCGGATGGCCGGAATGGCCACGTTGGCGATGAAGAAGTCGAGCGTGGTCACGAAAACCGCGACCAGCACGACGGGCAGGGGCAGCCAGCGCACGGGGCTGGTACCACGCACGGCGGGACTGGCGATGACCACGGCGTCTCCTGGGGCAAGGGGCGGAAGCGGTGGTTGAACACCACCCCGGTCGAACCGGTTTCACCTTGCTCCAGGCGGGTTCGGATCCCCTGCTGATCCGCTATGGGTCAGGCCGTAATCCCCTGCTAGGGCGCCCAGCGCAGGACCGGGTCCATCTGGCGGGCGACGGTGAAGGTGGGCAGCAGGCGCAGGCCCAGGTTGCGGGCGGCGGTCAGCGGCGCGGAGGACATGTGGGCCAGGTCGCCGATCTGGCGGGAGCGGCGCACGACGTCCTGGGTCCGGGGGCGGCGGAGGCGGTCGTAGGCCGCGAGGTCCGCGCTACCGGCCAGGACGACGGCGTCCTCCAGGGCCTGGCAGGCGCCCTGGCCCAGGTTGGGCGTCATGGCATGGGCCGCGTCGCCCAGCAGCGCCACCTTGCCCGCGACGTAGGACGGCAGGTCGGGCAGTTCGTAGGTGTCGTGGTAGAGCACGCCAGCAGGGTCTACCGAGGCCAGCAGCGACGGGATCGGCTCGTGCCAGGAGGCGTAGATCCGCCGCAGGTAGCCGAGGTCGCCGCCGGAACCCTCGGCGGCTTTGATCATGGCGTAGCAGTACACGCGGCCGTCGGGCAGCGGCGCGTAGCCGAACCGGGCGCCGCCGCCCCAGGTCTCGACGCTGCCGTCCACCGGCTGCGGCGGTGCGATCATGCGCCAGGTGGCGTATCCGGCGTAGCGGGGCGGGGCGGCCTCCGGGAAGATCGATGCCCTGGTCACGCTGCGGACCCCGTCGGCTCCCACGACCAGGTCGGCCGTGAGGACGCCGCCGTCGTGCTCGACGCGGCCGTCCGGGTGCACCGCCCGCACGGCGACGCCCGGCCGCAGCGACGACGACGGCAGTTCCGCGCGGAGCAGGTCGATCATGGTAGCGCGGTGCACCATGGCCCAGCGGCCGTAACGCCTGCTCAGCAGGGCGCCGTCGTTGCGGATCAGCCAGTTGCCGCCTGATGTGCGGATGCCCTGCGGCGGGTCGGTGAGCCCCTCAGTGAGGCGGATGCCGAGCGCCGTCAGCGCGTGCACGGCGTTGGGTTGCAGGGACAGCCCCGCGCCCACCTCGGTGAACGCCGCGGCCCGCTCCAGAACCGCGACCTGCCAGCCCTTCCGGTGCAGACCTGCGGCGGCGGCCAGCCCGCCGATGCCGCCGCCCACGATGATCGCTTTCATTTAATGCTCCTAAGTCAGCTTAGAGCTATTAAGCAAACATAGATGCTCTAGGATGTCAACGTGGCAAGCACAAGGCGCGACAGACTCCGGCAGAGCACGCTGAACGAGATCCACGCGGCGGCCCGCCGGCTGCTGGTGGAGAAGGGAACGAGCGCGGTCACGATCAACGCCGTGGCCCGCGAGGTGGGCATGAGCGGCCCCGCGCTGTACCACTACTACGCCGGCCACGAGGAGCTGGTCGGCGCGGTGACCGCGGGCTTCTTCCGCGAGCTGGCCGAGGCCATGGAGAGCGCCCGCGACCGGCGGCCGGAGGCGTCACTGGAGGTCAGGCTCCTGGAGACGTGCCGGGCCATGCGCGCGTGGTGCGTGGCGCATCCGGCCGAGTTCGGCTGGATCTTCGCCAGCACGCCCGACCCGCGCCCCGGCTCGCCCCGCCACGAGGCCGGACGCGCCTTCGAGCAGGTCTTCACCGACCTGGTGGTGGCGTTGTGGCAGGCCAAGCCGTTCCCCGTGCCCGACCTGGACACGCTGGACCCCTCCCTGCAGGAGCAGCTGGAGACCTATTCCGCGGCCATCGGCGGCGTGCTGCCGCCCGCGGCGGTGCACGTCTTCCTGTCCTGCTGGATCCGCCTGTACGGCCTGCTGTGCATGGAGGTGCTGCACCAGCTCGACTTCGCCTACACCGACATGGCGCCGGTCTTCGAGGAGTGCCTGTCCGAGCTGGGGGAGAAACTGGGCTTCGGCTAGCCGAAGACCGCGTCGCGGGCCAGGTCGAGCGCGGTGAGCACGGCGCCCTGAAGGACCGCGTTGCCCTCGACCGTGCTGGCCCGCACCCGGGTGGGCGCCGGCGAGCGCCGGGCGACCTCCTCCTCGACCAGGGCCGCCAGCGCGTCGCCGCCCTCCCTGCCGGTGCGCCCGCCGAGCACCACCAGGCCGGGATCGAGCACCGCCACGATCGTGAAGACGCCCTTGGCGATGCGCGCGGCCAGCTCCGCCGGGGTGAGCTTCGCCTCCAGCGCCGCGCAGAACGTCGCCTCCTTGAGCCCGAGGTCGAGCGTGCCGACCTCGCCCGCGCCCCCGGAGGCCCCCCGCCGCAGCCTCCCGCCGAGCACCACCGCACCGCCGACCCCGTCGTCCAGCCAGAGCAGCACGAAGTCCGCGCTGCCCGCCGCCGCCCCTGCCCGGTGCTCGGCGATGGCGGCCAGGTTGACCTCGTTCTCCAGGACGACCTGAACGCCGAGAGTGCGCCGCAGCTCGGCCGGCAGGCCGGGCCGCCATCCGCGTACGCGGCTGTCGCTGGTCAGCGCGCCGGTCTCCGGATGCACCAGGCCGGGCGAGCCGAGCACCACCGCCTGAAGCGGCCGCCCGCCCGCCGCCCGCGCCACCGTCTCGGCGATGGCCGTGTGCAGGTCGTCGGAGGGCTCGTGTACGGCGGAGCCGACCTCCCGCCCGGTCAGGTCGGCCACGGTCACGCTCAGCCCCGACCAGCGGATGTCCACCCCGGCCACGTGGGCACGGCCGGCCACCAGGCCGTAGAGGCGGGCGTTCGGCCCGCGCCGGTCCTCGCCCGACTCCCCGGTGACCTCGATCAGCCCGGCCGAGCGCAGCCGTTCGATCAGGTCGGAGACCGTGGGCCGGGACAGCCCGGTGAGCTCGCGCAGTTGCGGCGCGGTCAGCGGGCCGCGGGCCAGCAGCAGGTCGAGGGCGAGCCGATCGTTGATGGCACGTGCCATGGCCGGGGTCGCGGTCTTCACGGCACCCATAGTAGTCAGGAAGGCTTTTCATCAGGAAGCCTTACTGTTAATTTCTGGCTGTGACCAACCACCGCGCCATCGCGCTCGTCTTCGCCATCCACGGAGCCGTCGCGGGCAGCCTGAGCACCCGGATCCCCTGGCTCCAGGACCACTTCGCGCTCAGCCCCGGCACCCTCGGGCTCGTGCTGCTGTGCCAGCCCATCGGCGCCTTCATCGGCATGCCGATGGCCGGCAGGCTCGCCTACCGCGTCGGCGGGCGACGCGCCACCCGCGTGCTCATCGCCCTGTGGTGCCTGCTCGTGTGCGTGCCCGTCCTGATGCCCGGACCCGGCTGGCTGTTCCCGGCGTTCCTGCTGCTCGGCGCGGCCGCCGGCACCAGCGACGTGGTCATGAACGCGCACGCCGTGGTGCTCGAACGCAAACTCGGCCGCTCCATCATCGCCGGGCTGCACGGCCTGTGGAGCGTCGGCAGCCTCGCCGCCGGCGGCATCGGCATCCTGGCCGCCCACTTCGGCGTCGACGCCCGCCTGCACCTCGGCCTCATCGCCCTGCTCCTGCTCGGGCTCAGCCTCGTCGCCGGGCGCGGGCTGCTGGCCGACGAGCCCGTCACCGGCCAGCCCGCGCCCCGCCGGTTCGCACTGCCCACGCGGGCCATCGCCGCCGTCGGCCTGGTCGGCTTCTGCGGCACCTTCGCCGAAGGCGCCTCCGCCAACTGGGCCGCCGTGTACGTCACCCAGGTCGCCGCCGCCGGTCCGGCCGCCGCCGCGGCCACCTACACGGTCTTCATGCTGTTCATGGCCGGGACCCGGCTGCTCGGCGACCGGATCGTGGGCCGGCTCGGCGCCGTCGCGACCGTCCGGGCCGGTGGCGTGGTCGCGGCCGTGGGCGGGGTCCTGGTGGTCGCCGGGCGGACGACCTGGGTGTGCGCCGCCGGGTTCGCGCTGATCGGGATCGGGATCGCGGTCAGCGCGCCGCTGGCCTACGCGGCGGCCGGCCGTACCGGGAGCTCGCCCGGGGAGGGCGTCGCGGGGGTCACCACGATCACGTACCTGTCCAGCCTGATCGCCCCCGCCATCATCGGCGGCGCGGCCGGCGCGCTGTCGTACCCGGCGGCGTTCGTGCTGATTACGCTGATCGTGATCCTCATGGGCGTGCTGGCCGGAGCCCTGCGTCCACGGCCTACCGTCCCTACCGTCCCTACCGTCACGATGACAGATTCGGCGCTTCGGCCGGGTCCGTAACTTCTTCACCAGAAGGAAGAACGACCCAGAAGGAGCTCGAGATGGTCACCGCCACCGCCACCGCCACCGCCACCCGCGCCGACGCCAAGCTGCTGCGCTTCGCGCTGCGCCTCGACGGGGCCGCCACCGCCGCCAACGGCCTGCTCTACCTGGGCGCCGCCGCCGTCTTCGGCGGGATGTTCGGCCTGCCGGCCGCGCTGCTCTACCCCGTCGGCGCCTTCCTGGCCGCCTTCGGCGCCGCCCTGCTGGCCCTGGCCGCCCGGCCGGTGATCAGCAAGGCCGCCACCGGCGTCTTCATGGCGGTCAACGTCCTGTGGGTGATCGCCAGCGTCGAGGCCGTCATCGCCGGCTGGTTCCCGCTGAGCGCCCTCGGCGACGGCCTGGTCCTCGCCCAGGCCGCCGCCGTGGCCGGATTCACCGCGCTGCAGTACGCCGGCCTGCGCAAGGCATGAGGTCAGCCGAGCACCGGGAAGTTGGCCCGGAAGACACCCTGCGGGTCGCGGGCGCGCTTGATCTCCCGCAGCCTGTCCAGCGTCTGCGCGGGGAACGCCGCGGCCGCCGTGTCCGACGCCGACAAGAACGTGTACGGCTTGCGCCCGGACACGTACCCGCCCAGCGCCTGCGCCAGCCGAGCCTGCTTGTCCCGCGCCCCCTGGGCCATCTCCGGGGTGATCGCCAGGCCGAGCATGTAGACCAGGTACGGCTCGGCCACGGTGCCACTGGCGGCCGTGGCCGGGTCGGCCAGCGCCCCACCCAGGTGCCTGACCTGGACCGCGATCAGCGGGTCGATCGGCTCGGCCAGCAGGATCTCCGTCGCCTTGTCATCCAGCTCGCTCAGCAGTTCGCCCCTGGAGGCGCCCGGCGACGGGTCGGTCGGCTCGTTGGTGATCACGCCCAGGTCGGCGGTGGCCAGCGCGCCCCGGCTGTCCGACAGCGCCCCGCCGATCGCGTCCAGCCCGGCGAGCAGGTCCCTGCCCTCGTCGGCGGAGCCGAGGTAGGCGGCGCTGATCCCGACCATCGGCGGCGCCCCGGGGAACTGCACCCGCGCCGCCCACAGGGACAACTCCCGCGGCGCCGCGGAGGTGATCTCCCGGAAGGCGGCGAACACCTCGGGCGCCAGGTGGCCGGGCCAGGTGATCGTGCCGCCGTACAGCAGCGGCTCGGGGAACAGCTCGAACTCCACCGCCGTGACCAGCGCGAAGTCGCCGCCGCCGCCACGCAGCGCGAAGAACAGATCGGGGTCGGAGTCCGCGCTGACCCGCCTGGCGACGCCGTCGGCGTCCACCACGTCGAAGGCGCGCACCCGCTCGGCGGCGTAGCCGTACTTCCGGCTGAACCAGCTCAGGCCGCCGCCCAACGTGTAGCCGGTCACGCTGACCAGCGGCATGCTGCCCGCCAGCCCGGTCAGCCCGTGCTCGCCGGCCGCCGCCTGCACCTGCCCCCAGCGGGCGCCGGCGCCCACCCGGGCCAGGCGCTCCTCCGGGCGGATCTCCACCGCGTCCAGCGCCGCCGTGCGCAGCAGGATCGCCCCGCCGGTGTCGCCCGTGGCGCCGTGGCCGCTGGGCTGGGCGGCGATCGTCAGGCCGTCCTTCTTGGCCTGCCGTACCAGAGCCTCGACGTCACCGGCGTCGGCCGCCTCCACGACGGCGGCCACCGGCTGGTCCACCGCCACGTTCCAGGGCTTGCGGGCCTGCTCGAACTCCTCGTCACCGGGCAGCAGAACGCGGCCCTTGACCACATCACGCAGATTCTTCGTCATGTGCACTATGACGAAGACGGTCGAGAAAATGTGACCGCACTTGACCTAAGCTTTAACCATGTCGGATGGCGAGCGCGTCCCGATCGGCATCGATCCGTCCACGCCCAGCGTGGCGCGGATGTACGACTACTATCTCGGCGGCAAGGACAACTTCGCCTCCGACCGTGAAGCCGCCGAGAAGATCTGGCGGCTGGTCCCCGAGGTCAAGCAGATCGCCCGCGACAACCGCGACTTCCTCATCCGGGTGGTCCGCAGCCTGGTCGAGAACGGCGTCAGGCAGTTCGTGGACATCGGCACCGGCCTGCCGACCCAGCAGAACGTGCACGAGGTCGCCCTCACCCGCGCACCCGAGTGCCGCATCGCCTACGTGGACAACGACCCCATCGTGCTCACGCACGCCCGAGCCCTGCTGGCCGACAACGCGCAGACCATCGTGGTCGACGCCGACCTGCTCCGGCCCAGTTCGATCATCGACCATCCCGAGATCAGGAAGCATCTCGACTTCGGCCGGCCGGTGGCGATCCTGCTGTTCGCCATCCTTCACTTCGTGCCCGACGACGCCGAGGCCCTGAAGATCGTCACCACGCTCCGCTCGGCGCTGGCGCCCGGCAGCTATCTGGCCGTCTCCCACGGGTACGCCGGCGACCTGAGCGACGAGACCATCCGTGCCGGTCAGGAGGTCTACAGCCGGGCCTCGGCCGGGTCCGTCGTCCCGCGCACTCCCGACGTTCTGGTCACCTATTTCGACGGCCTGAAACTGATGGCGCCCGGCATCGTGCCCGTGGACGCCTGGCGGCCCGAGTGGGACGAGGTCAAGCCGGACTTCGGCAAACCCGGCCTCCTCGGCGGGGTCGCCGAGGTGCTCTAGCCCTCCCTGACCAGCACCACCGTGACCGTGACCAGGAGGACGGCGGCCGCCGACAGGGCGGCGACGGGGCCGCTGCCCAGATACAGCGCGCCGCCTGCCAGAGCTCCGGTGAACAGGGCGGCGATCGAGACGACGCGCCGCCGGTTGGCGGTGCCGGGAGAGTCGGCGGCCAGGCCGGTCAGCGCGGTGGTCAGCACGGTCGTGGTCATGTCGGGGACGCCGGCCCGCCGTACCGAGGCGTTCTGCATCCCCATCCCGAACGCCAGCACCATGATCACCACGACGGACGGCCCGTAAGCCGCCAGCAGCACGACGGCCGGGACCACCATCGCCGCGTGCGCCCCCGTCACCGCCGCGAACGGCACCCGCACCCGCCCGGTCAGCCAGGCGCCGAGCGCGAACGAGACGATGGCCGCCGCGGAGGCCCACAGGCTCAGCCGCTGCGCGCCCGCCACGGCGAACCCGACGAAGACCACGTTGCCCGTCATGTTGGCCACGAACACGTTGCCCAGGGCCAGGAAACTGACCGCGTCCACGATCCCGCTGACCACGGTGAGCACGACCAGCGCCGCGGGCAGCACCCCGGGCTCCCCGCCCGCGTCCGGATACAGCCAGGCGGCGGCGCGCTTCATCGTTCGGCAGGCTAACCCCCGTCCCGGCTACGGGCGGCCCGACGCGCCGTCACCCCCGGGCTTTGATCTTCCGCCACCCTCCCGCCCGGTTGTTGGCGATGATCTGCCGGAACATCGTCAGCAACGCGGGCTTGTTGATCTCCTCGCCCTGCCGGACGGAGATCATCCTGGCCGTCTTGTTGTCGTGGCCGCCGGTGATGATGCCCTCCGGGTCGGGCACGATCGCGCCGTCGTACAGGAAGACGTTGACGTGGTTCTTCGCCGCCAGCAGCGCGCACACATTGCCCTGGAGCACGAAGTACGGCTGGACCGTCCGCTTGATCGTCTCGGCCAGTTCGGGATCGGCCTCGTGGACCAGATCCCGTACCTCCTGGCAGATGGCCTGCTGCCACGCGGGCAGGGCGTCGATGTAGGCGTCGACGCGCGGGTCACGGGTGTAAGACATGTGATTTCTCCTTTTTTCTGCAAACCCTAGAAGCCGTGACCGGCCTAATGTTGATCCGTTGACAACCCCTGTGGAGGACAGATGTCGCTGATCCGACTCGCCTTAACCGCAGCGGCGACGGGTTCCCTGCTCGCGCTCGCCGTCACCCCGGCGGCCGCGGCCGAGAACCGGCCGCCACGCACTACCAAGGGCCCCTGCGCCTATACCGAGACGCCCGACGAACCGCCCGCCCGCAAGGTCCACCTGCCGCCGGACCCGCGCCGCACCCCCACCCGGCCGGTCTCGGCGCTGCTGAAGACCAACCACGGCGACATCCGCCTCACCCTCGACCCGGTCAAGGCGCCCTGCACCGTGCAGAGCTTCGTCCACCTCGTCCGGCACCGCTTCTACGACCGGACCTCCTGCCACCGGCTGACCGCCTACGACCGGCTGAAGGTGCTGCAGTGCGGCGACCCGAGCTTCACCGGCGAGGGCGGGCCCGGCTACAAGTACAAGGACGAACTGCCCACCGACCTGCCGCCGTGGCCGGGCGATCCGACGGGCGCGCGCAAGACGTACGGCCGCGGCCTGCTGGCCATGGCCAACGCCGGGCCCAGCACCAACGGCAGCCAGTTCTTCCTGGTCATCGGCGACTCCGGGCTGCTGCCCAACTACACGGTCTTCGGCACCGTCGACGCCGGCGGCCTGGAGGCGCTGGACCGGATCGCGGCCGGCGGCATCCAGCCCACGCCCGGCGGCCCGACGCCGCCGGTGGACGGCAAGCCGGTGCTGCCCGCCGACATCAGGAAGGCCAGGATCCACTAACCGTTTCCACATCTGGTACTGTTCCCAGATATGAGACTGAATAGCGACGCCGTCCTGCCCCTCGACGACCTCGGCTGGCTCGGCGACGCGGTCGGCGATGCCCGGGTGGTCGCGATCGGAGAGAGCTCGCACTTCAACCACGAGTTCTACGAGCTGCGGCTCAACCTCCTGCGCCACCTGGGCATCGACGCCTACGCCATGGAGTCGGGCTTCCCGGAGGGCTGGACGACCCACGACCGGCTGGCCGGCGGCGACGGCCCCGCCGCACAGGGCATCACCTCGCTCATGGGCGTGTGGACGGAGATGCGTGACCAGCTCGACTGGATGCGCGCCAACGGCACCCGCTTCTACGGCATCGACCTGCCCGGGTCCAACTGCTCCCTGATGCCCGGCCTCGACGCCGTGACCGCCTACCTGGCCGAGGCCGACCCCGACTACACCGTCGCACCCGGCCTGCGTGCGGCCGCCTCGTTCGGGGCGGCCTCGCCGTTCTCCGCCCCGCAGGCCCTGGCCGCCTACACCGGGCTCGAGCCCGCGCAGAAGGACGCGCTGACCGCGGGGCTGGCCGACCTCACCGCCCGGCTGCGCGCCCGCCGCCTCGACTACATCGAGCGGACCGGCGCCGACGCCTACTCCCGCACCCTGCACACCCTCGGCCTGACCGTCACCCTGGACGCGACGATCCGCGAGATGGCCGGCGGCGGCACGCAGCACCTCAGCATCCGCGACGCCGGGATCGCCGACACGATCGAGTGGATCCTGCGCCGCGAGCAGCGCCTGGTGATCGGGGCACACAACATGCACGTGCAGCGCACCCCCATCATCATGCCCGGCCTGCCGGTCTCGACCCCGATGGGCATGCACCTGGCCGAGCGCCTGCGTGACGACTACGTGGTCATCGCCACCACCTCGGGCCCCGGCCAGACGCTCAACAACAGCCCCGGCTTCTACACCGGCGAACTGTTCACCGACCTCGAGGCGCCCGACCCCGGCAGCCTCGACGGCCTCATGGCCGCCACGCACGACGGCCCCTTCGCGATCGACCTGCGCCGCCTGTCCGCGGCCGACGCCAAGGCCGTCCAGGCAGCCACCCAGCACCGGATCGGCGCCGGGTACACCGAGGTCGAGCCGCTGGCCGCCTTCGACATCCTCGTCCACATCCCCCGCGTGACCGCCGCCCACCCCGACGAGGCCGCGCTGGCCCACACGCCCGCCGAGGTCGCCGAGGTCTTCGCCGCCTACCTGCGGAAGTAGTGGGTCTCCAGCGCCAGGAAGAGCTCGGCCGCCTCACGCGGATGATCGACCGAGCGGCCCGTGAGCTCCTTCACCCTGCCCAGCCGGTAGCGCACCGTGTTGCGGTGACAGAACAGCGCCTCGGCGGTCCTGGCCGTCGAGCCGCCCGCCGCGAACCAGGCGTGCGCGGTGGCCAGCAACGCGTCCCGGTCGCCGGCGGGCAGCTCCAGCAACCTGCCCAGCACCCTCAGGGCCAGGTCGTCGGCGGTTTCCAGACTGCTGGCGATCAAGGTCGCGACCGGCCGCTCCCCGTAGTGGGAGACGCCCTCGCCCTCCGGCGCCGCCGCCAGCGCCAGCCTGGCCAGCCGGAGCGCCGCGGCCGTCTGCGAGATCTGCTCGTAGGCGGGGCTGACGCCGTAGCGCCCGCCGCGCAGCCCGGGAAACGCCGCGTTCCCGGGCAGCGACAGTACGGCCAGCCGCTGCGTGGGCAGGTGCCGCCAGACGGCGCCCGGCGGCAGTTCGGCGTCGGGCCCGGCGGCGATCACGTGGAACCGTCCCCGGTGCGGCAGGCCGAGGGCGTCGGCGCTCTGCCGGATCCGGACCGGGTCGGTGCCCAGCAGCGCGTCGAACGCCAGCTCCCGATCGCGCCCGCGCTCGGCCTCGACCTCGCGGTAGGCGCCGCGGATGGCCTCCGACATCAGGTCGAGGCCCAGCCACATCTCGGTGGCGCTGTCGATGAGGATCGGGTGCTCGTCGCTGCCGGCCTCGGCGACGAAGCTCTCCCACATGAACTGCAGGCCGACCCGGTAGCTGTGCAGCAGCGCGGCCAACGGCACGCCCCTCTCGGCCCGCCGCCTGGCGTTGGCCGCGGTGGAGGCGGTCGAGATCTCCGCCCGGCCGGACAGGTGGCCGAGCGAGAGCGTGAGCTGCTCGGCGCAGACGGCCGTGATGTCGTCCGGCGGCACCACGGCCAGCTCCGCCTCGGCCGCACGCACCCGGCGGGCCAGCTCCACGGCCAGCTCGTCCACCCGGCCCAGCAGCCGGGCGCTCAGCGCCGCGAACCTGGGATCCACAGTCCTGATTGTGCCACCACACAATGAGCAGAACCCGATTCGCGACCGCCGAACGTTGTCACCCGCGCACTGCGCGAGACACCCTGGCCAGGTGGCCTACTCCGATTTCCAGCTCGAGATCTACCTCAACGGCCTGACCGGCACGCTCCCGCCGTACTCGGTGGACCCGGCCAGGCTCCAGGAAGCCGCCCGCGACCTGCTGGACGCGGGCCCCTACTGGTACGTGGCGGGCTCGGCCGGCAGCGGCGAGACCGACCGGGCCAACCTGGCCGCGTTCGCCCGCCGCCGGATCGTGCCGCGCATGCTGCGCGAGACCACCGAACGGGACCTCACCACCGAGTTGTTCGGCCACACCTACCCGGCGCCGCTGGCCCTGGCCCCGATCGGCGTGCAGTCGATTGTGCACCCGCACGGCGAACTCGCCACCGCCCGCGCCGCCGCCGCGCTCGGCCTGCCGGCGATCCTGAGCACCGCCGCCTCCCACACGCTGGAGGAGGTGGCTTCGTCGGCGTCCGGCCCGCGCTGGTACCAGCTCTACTGGCCGCACGACGACGAGGTCACGCTCAGCCTGCTGGAGCGCGCCCGCAAGAACGGCTACGACACGCTCGTCGTCACGCTCGACACCTGGACGCTCGCCTGGCGCCCCAACGACCTCGACCGCGCCTACCTGCCGTTCCTGCGCGGCACCGGCCTGGCCATCCCGCTGTCGGACCCGGTCTTCCGCGCCCGCCTGGCCCGCCCGGTCGAGGAAGACCTCGACGCCGCGATCATGGCCTGGGCGCCCATGTTCAACGGCCGCGCCCACACCTGGGAACAGCTCCCGCTGCTGCGCGAGAACTGGGACGGACCGATCGTCCTGAAGGGCATCCTGCACCCCGACGACGCCCGCCGCGCCGCCGACGCCGGCATGGACGGCATCGTGGTCTCCAACCACGGCGGCCGCCAGGTGGACGGCGCCGTCGCCGCCCTGGACGCCCTGCCCGGCGTGGTCGCCGCCGTCGGGTTGCCCGTGCTGTTCGACTCGGGCATCCGTACCGGCGCCGACATCGTCAAGGCCCTGGCTCTGGGGGCGCGTGCCGTACTCCTCGGCCGGCCGTACATCTGGGGGCTCGCCCTCGGCGGCGAGGACGGCGTGCGGCACGTCGTGCGCTCGCTCCTCGCCGACCTCGACCTGACCCTGGGCCTGGCGGGCTTCAGCTCGCCGGCCGACCTCGACCCATCAGTGCTGGAGGCACCGTGAACCTTACGCCGATCCCGACCGACCAGCTGATCTTCAGGCTCCCGCAGAAGTTCGACGACGTGGCCGACGAGCGCCGCCACCGCCAGGAACGCCTGGTCGCCGCGCTGCGCCTGTTCGGCCGCTTCGGCTTCGAGGAGGGCGTGGCCGGGCACATCACCGCCCGCGACCCCGAGCACCCCGACCACTTCTGGGTCAACCCGTTCGGCATGAGCTTCAAGCACATCAAGGTCAGCGACCTCATCCTGGTCAACCACGAGGGCCAGGTCGTCCACGGCAAGTACCACGTCAACCAGGCCGCCTTCGCCATCCACTCGATGGTCCACCAGGCCCGCCCCGACGCCGTGGCCGCCGCGCACTCCCATTCCGTGTACGGCAAGGCGCTGTCGTCCCTCGGCGCCCTGCTGGAGCCGTTGACCCAGGACGCCTGCGCCTTCTACGAGGACCACGCCCTGTTCGACGACTACACCGGCGTCGTCGTGGAGACCGAGGAAGGCCGGCGCATCGCCACCGCCCTCGGCTCCCACAAGGCGGTCATCCTGCGCAACCACGGCCTGCTGACCGTGGGCGACTCCGTGGACGCCGCCGCCTGGTGGTTCATCACGATGGAACGCTCGTGCCAGGCCCAGCTCCTGGCCAAGGCGGCGGGCCCGACCGTGCTCATCGACCACGACCAGGCCAAGCTCACCCACGGCCAGATCGGCAACGACCTGGTGGGCTGGATCAACTTCCAGCCCCTCTACGACCAGATCACCCGCACCGAGACCGACATGTTCGACTAGAGGCGCCTGATGGGCAGCGTCCTGGGCCCCCGGACCTGACCGGTGGCCCAGGTGACGGCCTCCGGATCGGCGAGGGAAAAGTCCGGGACCCGCTCCAGCCACACCTCGAGCGCCACCCGCAGCTCCATGCGCGCCAGATGCGAGCCGACGCACCGGTGGATGCCCAGCCCGAACGCCGCGTGCCGGTTGACCTCGCGATCGATCACGACCTCGCCGGCCCGCTCGAACTGCGCGGGGTCACGGTTGGCGGCCGGGAACGACAGCAGCACCCAGTCCTCGGCCTTCATCTCGACGCCGTGCCAGCTCATGTCCTCCTTGACCAGGCGGGCCATGGTCACCGGCGCGTAGGCGCGCAGGAACTCCTCCATCGCCGTCGGCAGCAGCCCCGGCTCGGCGACCAGGCGCTCGCGGTCGGCCGGCGTCCTGGCCAGGTGCCACAGGGACGCGCCGATCGCGCTCCACGTGGTGTCGATGCCGGCGATGAGCAGCAGCGCCATCGTGCCGGCGACGTGGTCGGCGGTGAGCTTCTGCCCGTACAGCTCGGCGTCGATGAGGAAACTCGTGAGATCGTCCCGCGGCCGGTCGATGTGATCGCGAATCTGGACGAGCAGGTACTCGAACAGCTTCCCCATGCCCGCCACGCGCTCCTCGGGCGGCCGGTTGACGCCTTCGAGCGCGTTCTCGATGAACTCGCGGAAGTGCTGCCCGTCCTCGGGCGGGAAGCCCAGCATGTCCGCGATCACCCGCACCGGAATGTGCTGGGCGTAGTCGCGTGCCGCATCCACCACCTCCCGCTCCCCGAACGCGTCGATGAGCGAGTGACAGTACGCCCGGGTCGCCGCCTCCCGCTTGCCCACCTCGGTCTTGGTGAAGGCGGGAAGCAGCAGCTTGCGAGCGTCGTGGTGAAACGGCGGATCCGACGAAATGGGCGGCACCCCGCCCACGGGCGCGATCTCCTTGGGCGGCCGGAAATTGCTCATGATGATCGACCGCGAGGAGAACCGCTCGGTGTCGTAGGCGATAGCCGCCACGTCGTCGTACCGCGTCGGCAGCCACCCACCCCCGAACCGCTCGGTCCGCGCGATGGGACACCGCTGCCGCAGATCATCCTGAATCGGGTAGGGATCGGCCGCCCACTCCCCCTCGGTGTGGGAGAAGTCGGTCGCCCAGTCGGTCACCGGCCCGGTGACGATCTCGTTCCGGACGCCCTGCACCAGCTCGTCGTCCTCGCCCTGCCGCTTCTCGGCAAACCGCTCGTCGACCGTCATCTTCACACCTCCTGCTGTACGGCTATCGCCCGCTCCGGACAGTTGGACACCGCCAGCCGGACCGCGTGCTCCTGCCCCTCGGCCACGAGCCCGCCCTCGAGAACCTGCCCGTAGCCCTCGTCGTCCTCGGCGAACACCTCCGGCGACAGGTCATAACACCGCCCGTGTCCCTGGCAGCGTCCGGAATCGATGTGCACTTTCATGGCGGTGCTCCTAGCGCGGTCACGACACGGGTCAGCAGCTCGGTCCATTCCCGGCTGTCGACGTGATGCAGATCGGGCGAGACGAGCGCGCTCCCCAGCGCCAGCAGCAGGCAGAAGTGCGCCAGCGCCTCCGGCGACAGCCCGGCGTCGATCTCCCCCGCATGCTGCGCCGCCTCCACCAGCCCCGCCAGCCAGTCGGCCCGCCCTCCGATGTACCCCCGCATCGGCCGGGCCAGCTCCTCATCCCGCCGCGCGGCCACCAGCGCCTCGACGATGAGATACCCCTCGGCCTCCTTGCGGTCGGGCAACCGGCTCCCGACGATGAGCAGCAGATCGGTGATCGACCGATCGGGCTCGGCGGTCAGCATCTCGGCCAGCATGCGCGGCCCATACGCGCGCAGCGCGGCCACGAGCAGATCGGCCTTCGACCCGAAGTGGGCATACAGGGCCCCGTTGCTCACCCCGGCCGAGGCGGCGATGTCCGCGACCCGGGTCCCGTCGTACCCACGCTCGGCGAACGCGTCAGCAGCGGCCCGAAGCAGCCGCTCCCGCGTCTCGGCGGCGGTGACACCGGCGATGCGCCCCATGGGTGAATTAAAAAATCGTTCATTTGATACGTCAAGACATCTCAGGCAATTTCCGGACATGTCGCCTGAGGCGCTTGCAGATGTCACAACGGCGCGGGAGCTGTCAGCGGGCTTGGCATCGGGGCGTCGAGGATGTCAGTAGGCGTGGGCCGACCAGGGCGGGACGGACAGGTTGGCCCGCCCGGGAGGGCGCCCACGAGACCTCCCGGCATGAAACAGGCCCCCGCCCTGAGGCGGGGCCTGTCGTCTCAATAAGCAGCATCCTGGCCGACAGCCCCTACCATCTGCGGCTGGCCTGACGGCCTGGTCTCACTTCAGGTGCCGGACGAAGAACTGGGCAGCGGCTTCCCCGGCATGCTCAGGGACGCCGGTGTGCCCGCCCATGTTGGCGGTCAGGGTCTTCTCCTTGGATCCGAAGGCGTCGAACAGGTCGAGGGCCGCCTGTCGGTCGTTGCCTTCGTCGTCCCACTGCAGCAGGACGTGCAGCGGAATGCTGACCTGGCGGGCTTCCTCGAACATGGCGCGAGGGATGAAACTCCCGGCGAACAGAACGGCGGCCGAGATGCGCGGCTCAACCACCGCCAGCCGGGTCCCGAGGGAGATCACGCCCCCCGAGTACCCGACCGGGCCGCCGATCTCGGGCAGCGCAAGGAGAGCGTCTAGGGCGGCCTGCCATTCCGGGACCGCCTTGTCGACCAGCGGGAGGATGAGGGCGTCGATGATCTCGTCGCTGACTGGCTCGCCGGCCTCCATCGCCCGGCGCATGTCGGCGAGGGCTTGTTCGCCGTCGGGCAGGCGGGGCCGGTCGCCGCTTCCTGGGAGCTCGATGGTGGCCGTGGCGAAGCCGTCCGCCGCGGCTTGCCGAGCTCGGGCCACCAGCCGGGGGTACATCTTGCGCAGCCCCAGGGGAGGGGGGCTGATCAGGATCAGCGGCGCCGGTGCGGATGCGGGAGTCCACAGGATGCCGGGGATCTCGCCGAGGGTGAATTCGCGCTCGAGGACTGCGTCGTCGAGATGCTGTTCAGAACTGAACTGCATGGTCGTGCCTTTCGGGAGGGCCATTGAACGGCGCTCCCGGACGACCTATCGCCCGACCGTGACCCCAGAGGGGAGCACCCATGTCGATACGTTCACGGGTACCACCTCCTCGCTCCTTTGCACGGCCTCCGGAAACGTAGCAGTGGCTGCCGTGGTCCCCCAACAGGTTTTCGCGGAGGCGGCCGGACGTGCTCGACCCGTCCGTCCCGCCGTGGTCGGCCCGCTCAATCTTCGATGGGAACCGCTCGCCCTCTGGGAACCAGGCGCGCCTCACCACCTGCACACACCCGAAACCGTCGAAGACCTGGACTACATAGCCAGGAATGCCGTTTGGCGAGAGCTTAGACATCGGGGAATGCCCTCGTGGATGACCAAGGCCGACACCGGGAGGCGACATGCAATACCTCCAAATCGTCACCCCGATCATCGGCATGGCAAGCACACTCGTCGGTGTTCTTCTTGGCGCGGCGCTCACTCGACGCGCTCAAGACCTTCAGCGGTCGCGAGACAGATGCCAGACACCGGATATGTCGTTGGCCTCCGGGTTAGCCACAAGGTGCACGTGTGGGGTGACAGGTACGGTGGTTTCCACGAGCCGGCCCGGGGGGAACGCATGACCAGCGAGTTGCCGTGACGCTGGACGGGCTTGAGCTGGCCCATCGCCGCGCCCGTGCCGTCGGGCTGGGGGGCGGGCCGCCGGTTCCGTTTGGCGGCGCCGCCGAGGTGGTCGGCTGGTTCGGTGCGGTGCAGGCGCAGGACTACCAGCCGGCGAAGTGGGCGGTCGCCCAGCGGCTCGGTCCCGGTGTCACCGACGTGGGCCTCGATCGCGCCTTTGACGACGGCGTCATCCTGCGCACGCACGTGTTACGCCCGACGTGGCACTTCGTGGCACCCGCCGACCTGCGCTGGCTGCTGGAGCTGACGGCGCCGCGGGTGCACGTGCTCAACGGCTACGCCTACCGGCGGGGCGAGCTCGGCGTCCCGCTGCTGCGCCGTACCACGGACCTGATCGCCGACGCCGTCGCCGGTGCGAACCATCTGACGCGCGCCGAGATCGCGGCCTTGCTCGCCCGCCACGGCATCGTCGCGGAGGGGTTCCGGCTCGGCTACATCCTCATCTACGCCGAATTGGAGCGGGTGATCTGCAGCGGCCCGCTGAGGGGGAAGCGGCACACGTACGCGCTGCTCGACGAGCGGGTCCCGCGGGCGGCGAGCCTTGAGCGCGACGCGGCGCTGGCCGAGTTGGTCCGCCGGTTCTTCACCAGCCACGGTCCGGCGACGGCGAAGGACCTGGCGTGGTGGTCCAGTCTCACGCTCGCCGACATCGCCACCGGGCTGTCACTCGTCGGCGACGCGCTGGAGAGCACCGACGTCCGCGGCGTCACCTACTGGTCCGCGCCGCGGGACGCCCCCGCGCCGGCCGGGTCCCCGTCGGTGCGGCTGCTGCAGGCGTACGACGAGTACATCGTCGGCTACAGGCAGAGCAGGCACCTGCTCGACCTCGGCGGCCTGATGGCAGCGGCACCGGACGGGCTCGCCCTGCCGAACGGCGTCATCGTGGTCGACACGCAGGTGGCCGGCCGCTGGAGGCGCACGGTCCGGGCCGACGCCGTCGTGCTCGAAGCGACGCTGTACCGGCCGTTCGGCGCCGCCGAGACCGCTGCGCTGCACGACGCGGCCGACGAGCTGGGCGTCTTCCTGGGCGCACCCGCTGCCGTCTCGGTGAGCCTGCTGTGAGCCGTCACCCGTCCAGGCGCAGCACCGCCGTACCGAGCGCTTTGCTCGCCTCCCGGACTCTCTCGTGGAGCTGCGGCGACCGGCCGGAGTGGAACACCCCCCGCTCCCACTGGAGGATCGCTCCGCCGTCGAAACTTTCGGCCAGGAGCCCGCGCAGTGGCTTCGCGGCCTGAAGAACCCGGTCCGAGACATAGAGCTCGGTGGAGATCTTCCCCGATCCCGCCGCGAGCGCCGAAGGGGTGTCGAACATGAGCTCGACCCCCATCTGCGCGTACGGCGGGTCGCAGCGCCGGCAGGCTTCCGCGAGCAAGGACGTCGACCACTCGGCGACCTTCGCCGCGTTGCTGCGGTCGCCCTTCTTCCACAGCTCCTCGGGAAGGCCGAATGCCTGCCCGGCGATCGCGATGGCCACGGGATGGCGGTCGGGCGGACGCGCGAGCAGATATTGCGCCACCGCGATGCCGCCCATCTTCTTGGCCCGGAAACCCGCCTGAAGGATCCGCCCGTCGCGGGGCCGGCGGGCGGCCAGTGCCGCCCGGCTCAGGTCTGCCCGCGTTTCCAGCCACGCGATGTCGGCCAGATCGGAGCGCAGCTCGAACTCGGCGTCCCACGGAGCGACCTCGGCGGCCCCGTTGGGAACGCAGCCCATGCTCTGCGCGATGTCGCAGAGCTCGGCGAAGGCGAGGTGTTCGGCGGTGCCCGGATAGAGGGCGATCACCAGGTGGGGAGGTTCCGGGTAGAGGTCGTCGGTCATTTGCTCTTTCCCAGGATTCTCAGCATCGCCGTGACCTGCTTCCTGTTCGGCACGAACGCCGTGACCAGGTCTCCGGTCACACGGTCGAACTGTGCGACGAACCATTTCCCGTCGACTCTGATCAAGTAGGCGTCCGTGAGAGTGCTACCGCTCTGCCAGGGGACTATCTTGCTGCTGCCCGATGCCCGTTCGATGAGCTCGTTCCACTCATCCATCTTGGCCTTCTTCGTCACCGGGCGGCCGAACCACTGGGCGGCATGCCGGTCGAACGAGTGCTGCAGGCCGGCCTGCGTGATGTTCGGCGGAGGGATGCAGGAGGTGTTGTGGACGAGGACGTCGGCCCCGCCCGCCGCCACGTGGTAGGTCTGCGGCCCCGCGACGGTCAGGTTGTGGACCCGCTGGCTGCTGACGGTGCGCAGGGTGACGGCGGTGACCTGGACCCAGGTGCCGGCGCTGGTCCGGAGCCACTGGCCGGGCTGGAGGCGGGCGGCCTCCTGCCAGATGCCCGGGCCGGGCAGCCAGAAGGGGTGGGTGTCGGTGGCGAGGATGACGCCCGTGCGGTCACCCGTGTCGACGGTCACTTCGACGAGGGCCTTCGCGCCGGTACTGGTGTGCACGGCGAGGACGGGCTGCGCGGTCGTCCGCCCGGTCCGCGGATCGGTGGCCATCACCCGGTCACCCGGCCGGACGTCTTCGATGGGTTTGCTGCCGCCATCCCCCATCACGACCCGGGTCCCTGGCACGAAACTGCTGCACGCGCGGGCCGCGGCGGCCAGTTTGTCCTCCAGCGCCTTCAAGTCGCCCTTGGCCCTCGACCACGCCTTGAACTTGTTGATGGCTTTCTCACCGAGCCGGTAGAGACTCTCCGCGAGATCGGCGAGTTTGGCCCACTTCGTGGGCAGGCCATATTTGGTGACCAGTTTCCCGAGCAGGCCCCCGGCCAGAGAGGACAGGATGTTCAGGGCGGTTTCCCCGCAGGCGCCCAGATCCCCCTTGGTGAAGCAGTCGATGCCGGCCGTGACGCCCAGCTCGTCGGCGGCGATCTTGGCGATGCCCCGGAGCGCGTCGAACAAGGCGTCCAGTTCACGCTTGACCTGCGCCTCCAGCTCACGCAGGTCGCACTTGTCCTTGCCCATCTTGCGGACGCAGTTGCTGTAACGCTCGTTCGCCAGGCACTCGCTGTACCTCTTGGACTCCGGCAGGCAGTTGTCCGGCTTCAGCCCGGAGGGGTCCGACAGGCCGACCGGGTTGTTGCCCGCGTACCCGTAGGGGTTGGCCAGCCGTGGCGTACGCAGGTCCAGCAGCGGATCGGGGGAGATGAACCGCCCCAGTCCGGCGTCGTAGAAACGGGCGCCCAGGAGGTTCAGCCCGGTGGCGGTGTCGCGGGTCTTGCCGAGGAAGCCCAGATCGGTGAAGGGGAACTCGTCACGCCCCCGGAATCCGCCGTAGGGCAGGTACCGCTGCCGGGAGACCGCCGAGGTGGCGTCGGCGACGGCGAGTTGCGCGCTGCCCTGGCCGTCGCCGAGCAACCAGGTGAGGGCGCCGTCGTCGGCCCGCATGGCCATCATCGCGCCGCCGGCCGTGGTGTAGTACCGCTTGGCCTTCACCACTCCGCCGGAGGCTTCCAGCTCCATCGACCCCAGGTAGAGCGTGGTCACCGCGCCCTCGCGGCGGATGATGCGGTCACCGGCGGCGCCGTAGACGTACTGCGACGACTGGCCGTCCACGACGGCCTGGGTGAGCTTGCCCAGGGGATCCCAGGTGTAGGTGGTGGTGCTTCCGCCGGCCGTACGAGAAGTGAGCTGACCCGCGGCGTCGTAGCCGAAATCGCTGCGTCCGCCGCCTGCCACGGAGACGCCGGTGACGGCGTTGGGCCGCACCGCCGACGGGCCGGGCGCCGGGTAGGTGTAGTCCATCTTGCCGTCGGCCCAGGTTTCCTTGGTCGTGATGTTGCCGACCTTGTCGTAGGCGTAGCGCTCCCAGTAGGGGTTCAGCCCGCCGCGGTCGGCGCCGTGGTACCAGCCGCCCGAGCAGTCGGCCTGGGTGTTGGTGTAGGCGTAGGACAGGCGGCCCTGGGTGTCGTAGTCGAAGCACTGGTTCTGCGGGGTGAGCTGGTTCCGGTCGGCCACGCGCCGCAGCTGGTCGCCCGCGTCGTAGAAGAAGGCGTCGTCCTGGACGGTCTGCGGGCTGCCGGTGTCCGCCTTGGTCTTGGTGGTCAGGCCGGTGAGCCGGTTCCAGCCCTCGTCCCAGTTCAGTGTCCTGACGATCTGCCCGCGCGGGCCGTACGAACGCGCGGTCATCCGCCCGGTCTCCGAGTAGGCGCTGGCCTTGGCGTAGGTGAACCCCCCGCCGTAGTCGGAGGTGACCGTGGCCGCGTACCCCAGGTTCGTGTACCCGTAGGTCAGCGTCTCGCGGGGCAGGCCGCCCGCGGCGGGCATCGTCTGCCGGATCATGCGCCCGGCGGCGTCGTACTCGGTGGCGAACTCGTACGACCCGGCCAGCCGATCTCCCGTGTCGGGGATGGTCAGCCGGGTCCTGGTCGGCCGGTAGTCGTCGTCATAGGTGATGACGGAGTCGGTGTACGGCCGGCCGCCGCTGAACCGGGTGGCCGACGACATCTCGCCCTTGGCCACCGTGTCGTAACGCCATTCGGCGAGCTTGGTACCGCTGTCGACCTCGCCCGCCCACTGCGACAGGGGACGGCCGAGTTCGTCGTAGTGGTGGGAGATCTTCTGCCCGTTGCCGTCCACCGTCGCGACGAGCCGTCCGGCCGCGTCGTAGGTGCTGCGGGAGGAGCCCGAGTCGGGGTCGTCGGCGACGACGCGGCGGCCGATCCAGTCGTAGGTGAAGGCCCGGACGTTGCCGTTGGCATCGGTGAGCTTGGTCAGGTTGCCGCGGGTGTCGTAGTCGTAGCCGGTGACCTCCGACACGCCTGTGGACACCCGCTGGGTGATCGTGCGCGGCCGGTCCTTGACGTCCAGGCGGACCTCGGTGGGCAACCCCACGGGCGGGACGATCTCGTAGACGTCGGCGCCGCCGTACGTGGTGCTCGTGCGGCGTAACTCGGCCCCGCCCGCGTAGTCGATCTTCGCGGTGGGACGGCCGGCGTGGTCGTAGACGCTCTTCGTCCACGCCGGCAGGTCGGTCAGCGCGGGGTTGAGCAGGCCGGAACCGGGCGCGGCGCCGTTGTGGGCGCGTGCCGCCACGGCAGCGGTGAGCCCGCGCCCGTCGTAGGTGGTGATCGAGACGATCCGCCCTCCGGACGGGGAGGCCGTCTGCGACTCGCGCGGCCTGCCCCAGGCGTCCTCGTAGGTGTGGAACGTCAGGTAGTCGGTGCCCGACTGGAGGTGGGCGATCGTGGTCTTGACGGGGGCGGTGGGCTGACCGAGGTTCCCGTCGAAGGGGATCGTGTAGGCGAAGGTCGCCGTCGGACTGCCGTTTCGTGGCCGGCCCGCCGTCCACACGGCCGTGGTACGGCCCAGCGCGTCGTAGTCGATCTCGGTGGTCTTGCCGTTGGCGTCCTGGAACTTCACCGTCTGGCCGTGCAGCGGCGAACTCACGGTGGTCTCGGCGTACCCGAGCGGATTGGTGACCGTGACACCGCCGCTCGGCCAACCGGTCGCCGGGATGTAGCCGATGGTGGTGATCTTGCCGAGCGCGTCGGTGGACGAACGCGGCCTGCCGTAGGCGTCGAAGCCGGCCCGGGTGGTCGCGACGTGGGTGGCGTCGCTCCACACCCGCTTGTCCGTGACGTCGCCGGCTGTCGGCCGGTTGGCGGCCGGGTCGGTGTTTCCGTCGTACAACAGGGTCGTGCGGGCCGTCACCGCGCCCGCCGTACAGTCCTGACCGGCGTGCTCCTCCACCGAGGCGGCGAGGTCGAGCATCCAGGTGGCGGGGTCGCGGGCGTAGGTGGTGACCGTGCAGGTGTCGTCGGCCGTGCTCGCCTCGTCGCCGTAGGACACGACGGCCGCGGGCAGGCCGTAGGCGTCGTAGGACGTGCGGGTGCCGGTGTGCCGGAAGCCGCCGGCGGCGGTGACCTCACGGCCGCGTTCACGGGAGGCGCGGACCATGACCGGGTTGAGCGCGCCCGGGCCGTCGCCGGTGACCGGGGTCCAGTACTCGTAGCGGGTCGAACCGGTCTCCACGTCGGCCGCGGCGCCACGCCAGGTACGTTCCTGCAGGACCTGACCGGCCAGCCAGGGCCGGTCGGTCCAGGTTCCGGCGTCGAAGTCGGTGAGCTGGGCGCCGTCCACGCCGCGGAACCAGGTGCTGGAGGAGACGGTGACGTCGTCGGGCCCGCCCGTGCCGCGCGCGGTGTGGACGGTCTGGTAGCCGCGCCACTGGCTGGCGTGCTCAACCTGGTAGCCGCCCACGATCGGCGGGTACTCGGTGCCGCCCACGTAGGTCAGGGGGTAGGTCCAGGCGGGCGTGCCGGTGTAGGTGTAGGCCGTCACCTGGTCGGGCGAGCCGGTGACCAGGTCCTTCTCCACGACCCGGGTCACCGCCCACTTCTGGTAGACGTTCCCGGCCGGTGGCGCGCCGCCGCCCTGCTCCAGCTCGGCGTCGGTCCAGCAGTCCCGCCGGGACGGCGTGGTGTGGCCCCGCCAGTCGTAGCGCCGATCCGAGGAACGCACGCACGGGTTCGGCTGGCCGTACCCGACCTCGATGCGGCCGCCGAAGCCATTGCCGATCGCCCCGATCCTGGGGAAGTCATCCCAGCCTTCGCAGATGCCGTAAAGCTGGCAGTCGGTGCTGCCCTGGTTCCACCAGTAGGCGCTGGTCAGCTCGACCGCGTCGAAGTCGGCGGGAGGGAGCTTGGCGGCCTGCCCGCCGATCAGCCCGGTGTGCTGGACGGTGTCCAGCCACAGCTGGCGGCCCATGGTCCGGTAACGCAGGCGTAACTCGGCCACGTTCTTCCAGCCGCCGTCGTAGGCGGAGGTGACCACGCGATCGAGCTGCCGGGAGGCGTAGAAGGCGACCGTGGCGTTGTTGCACTCCGTGAGGGGTCCCGTTGGCGGCGCGCACCGCAGGTCCGTGGGGACCAGCAGCGGATCCATGTCCACCGTGGTGAAGGTCGTCCGCCCGGTCGGCGCGCTCCCGGCCACTCGCGTGTTGGCGCCCCAGCGCACCTCGGCCAGGTGCCCGCCCCGGTCGTACTCCTTCACCGACGACGGAAAGTAACAGGTCGCCCTGTTGTAGGACGAGCAGTAGTAGTTGGGCTCGCGCGTGTAGAGGTAGTCGGTGACGTTCTGGTGGCTGTCGGTCACCTGGTCGAGGTTCCACCGCCACACGCCGACGCACAGCCCCGGCGTGGTGCCCGTGCCGGACCACCGGTCATGGCATGGCTCGCCCGGCTCGTTGCCCGCGTACGGCACCCGCCACTGGCTGTCGCGACTCTGCCCCAGCCGCCATTTCGTCCCGTCCTGCGTGGTGATCAGCCAGTACGGCTGGCCGTCCGCTCCCCCGGGTAAGGACTGAACCCGCCAGCCGTGATCGGGGACGGTCTTGTACTGCCCGCTGGCCCTGTCCTTCACGATCTGTGTCGACTGCCCGGCCAGGACCAGCGTCAGCTCGCTGGCCGTGGCGTCCGTCGTGGCCGGGTCCCGGTCGTTGGCGTCCGGCGACTCCCAGCACAGGTCCGCCCACCCGGACTGGTAGGAGTTCGCCGGCGAACTGCCCTCGTCCCGGGCGCACGGCTTGTAGGAGCGCTCGACGAACCCCGCGGACAGGTCCCAGCCCAGTCCCACCCAGCCCGACTGGTTGTTGGTCACCTGAGACATGGCGTCCACGGCACCGGAGTCATAGGTGAGGGCCAGGTCCGGCGCCTTGCCGACCAGCGAGGGCGCCTGGGGAATCGGATAACTGTAGGTGAAGCTCCCGCCGGATCCCCCCGCCTGCCAGGAGCCGGACGGCTTGAGGTCGGTCGCCGTGAAGGTGCCGCCCATGGGCGAGTCGGACGCCGCCGCCGACGTCACCACGTAGACGCCCGTCGTGGACGTCTCTGCGCTCAGCCGCCCGGACCGGGTGTCGTTGGCCGTGGTCACCGTCCGCAGCGAACGATCGCAACCGGCGGGCGGCGTCGGCTGAAGCGCGCATTCCTCGACCCGCGCCACACCCAGCCGCTCGGCGAACCCGCCGCCGTGCGCGTCACGGAAGCCCTGGTACGACAGCGACACGCGCAGGGAACCGGTCGCGGCGCCGTCCGTCCGCGAGAGCCGGACGCCGAGCCCGACTCCGCCGAGCCGCGCCACGCTCGCCGGATCCAGCGTCTCCACCCGCACCCGCACCGGGGAACCGCGCTCCGCCGAGACCTCCACCGGCAGGTCCCCGGCCCGCACCGCCTTGGCATCGGCGAGCTCGACCTCGGCGACGCCGGCACGGGGCCACACGGTCGTCACCTTCTTGGGCGGGGCGACCCGATCCTCGGCGCCCCGGTCCGCCGCTTTCACCGCCACCGGACGGCTGGCCACGGACTTTTCCGGTTTACCCGCCGAGATTTCGGGGGTGGAGGCGGCGGCCTGGATCTCCGGCACCGCGAAACCCGCCAACAGAACGGTCAGCGCGGATAAGCCCGCGACGACCACCGGCCATGGACGAACAGAGGACACTGCCATGCTGGCTCCAAGCACTGGATATGCGCTGGGGGACCGCACAAGGAAGGGCGATGCGTCGCATGCTAGAAGGGGCGACTACATTTCCCCTAGATACGCAAATATCGCGATAAATTGCGCTTGGGACGGCCTGGTCGTCCAGGTCAAGGACGGCGTCATCCGCTACTACGCCGGCGGCTAGGGAGTGAGCTGGCACGACACGGTGCCCGGTTCATGAAATAACCGAAATATCGCCTCACGAATGGCTTCGTCCTGGACCGCCGCGACAAACTCCTCAGGCGTCCTCCCGCACAGCCTCCGAAGCCCGGGAAACTCCTCCAGAAGGCCCTGAATCAGCACCCTCTGGTCGGTGAGCCGCCTGGCCACGCCGTTCCCGTCCACCAGGCACCCATGCTTGACGACGTAAAAGAAGCACGAGGCCAGCCGTACCCCCGATTCGAGCGTCACGGCATACGGCAGGCGGCGCCGCCAGTAGTTCGGCTCGGTGGCATCGAGCGCCACCAGCTCACGCTCATCGAGCCAGAGCACGAAGAGCCGCGACCTCTCACCCGGCGCCCCGACCGGCGTGGCCGGCACATACCCCCACCGGCTGACATAGGCGGCGACCCCCGGGACGACCCCGTCCACATCCGCAAGGGTCATGGGGATGACCGCATGCCCGCCGAACTTACGAAGAAGCTGCCCGGGTGAGGCGTTGGACCCCACGGCGACGATCGGATACCGCTCCGCCATGGAGGAGCGGCCGAGCCGTACCAGAAGGGTGTCCACCTCCTCGACCGGCAGATAGGCGTCATCCACCAGCACCCCGGACGTGGCGGGGACACGCCCCGGATAGGTCAGCGGCTCCGTGATCGGGTCACTGCAGAAAAGCCCCATAAAACAATGAAGGCCAGCCCCGACCACCGGGACCGACCTACTGATTGAGTGGGGCTACCAGGACTTGAACCTGGGACCTCTTCCTTATCAGGGAAGCGCTCTAACCGTCTGAGCTATAGCCCCGCGCACACCGAACGTTAGCGCATCCGCCGCGCGGGTGCGAACCAGTTGTTCGGACGAGGAAAAGCTTACCGTGCTTCCACCACTGCTCGAGCCGCCCCCTGTCCAAGAACCCGGGGGCGGCTCCAGCGGACTACTCGGCCTCGCTGAAGGTCACCTCGACGCCCCCCACGAGGTCGGAGGCGATGTTGTAGATGACCGCGCCCAGCGTGGCCAGCGCGGTGATGAGAACCACGTTCACCGCGCCGATGAGCGCCGTGTAGCCCAGGATGCGCACCGGCTCGAACCAGGAGGCGATGTTGATGTTCATGGCGTTGGGGCCGCCCTGCTCACCCTGGCCGAGCTGGTTGACCAGGTCGACCAGCGAGTCGAACACGCCGAGCGCCGACAGGACGCCGTAGAGGACGGCCACGGCCACGAACAGCACCACGAAGCAGACCAGGGAGACCACGAAGCTGAACTTCATGGCCGACCACGGCTCGATGCGGCGCAGGACCAGGTGGGCCTTGCGCGGGAGCCTGGACGCCCCCGCGTTCCCGGAGGACTTGCCCTTGGTGGGGAGTTCCACCTTGGGCACCGGCGGAGGCGCCTCGGTGGCCAGCGACGGCCGGATGCGCACCATGTCGTTGCTCTCCTCCGGAGCCACGGCCTCCGGCGCCTGCTGCTCTTCCTTGACCGGCGGCTGGTTGTTCTGTGGCTGCCCGTTCTCGCGGGCACCTGGTTTGGTCTTGGCGGAACCACCCTGGGCGGCGCTCATGCGTTACTCTCCTCCCCCGTCTTCCTCTGCCTCGGCCGAGGTCTCGATCGCCTCGGCGTTCCGGGCGAGAGCAACCACGCTGTCGCCTTCGGCGAGATTCATCAAGCGCACTCCCATGGTCTGGCGGCCGGACTGCTTGATCTCTCCGGCACTCGTCCGGATCACGCCGCCGGCGGACGTGATCGCGAAGACCTCGTCCTCCGGGTTGACCATGACGGCTCCGACCAGCTTGCCACGTGCACTGACAATTTTCGCCGTCAGTACGCCCTTGCCGCCACGACCCTGAACCGGATACTGCTCAACAGGTGTCCGTTTCGCGTACCCAGCCCTGGTGGCGATAAGCACATCTTGACCGTCTGCGATCCGATTCATAGCGAGAAGTTCGTCACCTTCGAGGAAGCGCATCCCGATGACGCCGCTGGTCGCGCGGCCCATGGGGCGCAGCGCCTCGTCCGAGGCGGTGAACCGGATCGACTGGGCGCCCTTCGAGACGAGGAGCAGGTCGTCCTCCTCCGACACCAGGCGGGCCGCGATCACCTCGTCGTCGTCACGCAGGTTGATCGCGATCAGGCCGCCGGTCCTGGGGGAGTCGTACTCCGACAGGCGCGTCTTCTTCACCAGCCCGCTGCGCGTGGCCAGCACCAGGTACGGCGCGACGTCATAGTCACGCAAGTCCAGAACTTCCATGACTGTTTCGTCGGGCTGCATGGCGAGAAGGTTCGCAAGATGCATGCCCCGAGCGTCACGGGCGACGTCCGGCAGCTCGTACGCCTTGACCCGGTAAACCCGGCCCTTGTTCGTGAAGAACAGCAGCCAGTGGTGGGTCGTGGTGACGAAGAAGTGGTCGACGATGTCGTCCTGGCGCAGCTGGGCGCCCCGCACGCCCTTGCCGCCGCGCTTCTGGGCGCGGTACAGATCGGTCTTGGTGCGCTTGGCGTAGCCGTCGCGGGTGATCGAGACGACCACGCCCTCCTCGGCGATGAGGTCCTCGATCGACATGTCGCCGTCGTAGGCGATGATCTCGGTACGCCGGTCGTCGCCGAACTTGTTGACGATCTCCGTCAGCTCTTCGTTGACGATCTCGCGCTGGCGGGCCTCGCTGGCCAGGATCGCGTTGTACTCGGCGATCATCGTCATCAGCTGGTCGTACTCGTCCTGGATCGACTGCCGTTCCAGGGCGGCCAGCTTGCGCAGCTGCATGTCGAGGATGGCCTGCGCCTGGACCTCGTCGATGTCCAGCAGCGACATCAGGCCCTGCTGGGCGTGCGCCGCCGACTCGGAGGCGCGGATGAGGGCGATGACCTCGTCCAGCCGGTCCAGGGCCTTGAGCAGGCCGCGCAGGATGTGGGCGCGCTCCTCGGCCTTGCGCAGCAGGTAGCGCGTGCGCCGGACGATGACCTCGATCTGGTGGGCCACGTAGTGCCGGATGAACTGGTCGAGGCGGAGCGTGCGCGGCACGCCGTCGACCAGCGCCAGCATGTTGGCGCCGAAGGTGTCCTGCAGCTGGGTGTGCTTGTAGAGGTTGTTCAGCACGACCTTGGCGACCGCGTCGCGCTTGAGCACGATCACCAGCCGCTGGCCGACCCGCGACGAGCTCTCGTCTCGTACGTCGGCGATGCCCGTCAGCTTGCCTTCCCGGACCAGCTCGGCGATCTTCAGCGCCAGGTTGTCGGGGTTGACCTGATAGGGCAGCTCGGTGACCACCAGCGCCTGGCGGCCCTTGCCGTCCTCCTCGACCTCGACCACGGCGCGCATGGTGATCGAACCGCGGCCGGTGCGGTAGGCGTCCTCGATGCCCCGGCGCCCCACGATCAGCGCCCGGGTCGGGAAGTCGGGCCCCTTGACCAGCCCGATCGCCGCCTCCAGCAGCTCCTCGTCGGCGGCCTCCGGGTTCTCCAGGCACCACTTGACGGCCGCCGACACCTCGCGCAGGTTGTGCGGCGGGATGTTGGTGGCCATGCCGACCGCGATGCCGCCCGAGCCGTTGACCAGCAGCTGCGGGAAACGCGCCGGCAGGACGTCCGGCTCCTGCGACTTGCCGTCGTAGTTGGGCCGGAAGTCGACGGTGTCCTTGTCGATGTCGCGCAGCATCTCCATGGCGATGGGCGCGAGCTTGCACTCGGTGTAGCGCATGGCCGCCGCCGGGTCGTTGCCCGGGGAGCCGAAGTTGCCCTGCCCGTCGACCAGCGGGTACCGCAGCGACCAGGGCTGCGCCAGCCGTACCAGAGCGTCGTAGATCGACGTGTCGCCGTGGGGATGGTAGGTGCCCATCACGTCACCGACGACACGCGCGCACTTGAAGTAGCCGCGATCGGGACGGTAACCACCGTCGTACATCGCGTAGAGGACCCGGCGGTGCACCGGCTTGAGGCCGTCGCGGACGTCAGGCAGCGCACGGGACACGATGACGGACATCGCGTAGTCCATGTAGCTGCGCTGCATCTCCGACTGGATGTCCACCGGCTCGATGCGCTCAGCCGGGGGAGTGGTGTTCACTTCCGTCACAGGTGATGATCCTTTGTCTGGCTAAACGTCGAGGAAGCGGACGTCGCGTGCGTTGCGGATGATGAAGTCGCGCCGGGCCTCGACATCCTCGCCCATGAGCACGCTGAACAGGTCGTCCGCCTGCGCCGCGTCGTCGAGCGTGACCAGGCGCAGCAGCCGGGTCTCCGGGTTCATCGTGGTCTCCCAGAGCTGGCCGGCGTTCATCTCGCCCAGGCCCTTGAACCGCTGCACGTTGTCACGCGGCCGGGGGTCGGGCTTGCCCGACTCGATGCCGGCCTGGATGACCGCGTCCCGCTCGGAGTCGGAGTAGGCGTACGACGCGTCCTCGCCCTTGCGGTCCCATTTGATCTTGTACAGCGGCGGGCAGGACAGGTACACGTGCCCGGCCTCGATCAGCGGCCGCATGAAGCGGAACAGCAGCGTCAGCAGCAGCGTGTTGATGTGCTGGCCGTCGACGTCGGCGTCGGCCATCAGGATCACCTTGTGGTAGCGCAGCTTGGCGATGTCGAACTCGTCGTGCACGCCGGTGCCGAGCGCGGTGATGAGCGCCTGGACCTCGTTGTTCTTGAGGACCTTGTCGATCCGCGCCTTCTCCACGTTGAGGATCTTGCCGCGGATGGGCAGGATCGCCTGGTAGCGCGAGTCGCGGCCGCCCTTGGCCGAGCCGCCGGCCGAGTCGCCCTCGACGATGAACAGCTCGCACTTCTCCGGGTCGTTCCACTGGCAGTCGGCCAGCTTGCCGGGCAGGCCGCTGCCGGACTCCAGCAGCGACTTGCGCCGGGTCAGGTCGCGGGCCTGGCGGGCGGCGATGCGGGCGCGGGCGGCCTGCAGCGACTTGTTGATGACGTCCTTGGCCTCGCCCGGGTTGCGCTCGAACCAGTCGCGCAGGTGGTCGTTGCACGCCTTCTGCACGAACGACTTGGCCTCGGTGTTGCCCAGCTTGGTCTTGGTCTGGCCCTCGAACTGCGGGTCGGCCAGCTTCACCGAGATGATCGCGGTCAGGCCCTCGCGGACGTCCTCGCCGGAGAGGTTGTCGTCCTTGCCCTCCTTGAGGAACTTCTGCTCGCGCGCGTAGCGGTTGACGATCGACGTCAGCGCCGCGCGGAAGCCCTCCTCGTGGGTGCCGCCCTCGGCGGTGTTGATGACGTTGGCGAAGGAGTAGACCGACTCCGAGTAGGAGTTGTTCCACTGCATGGCGATCTCGACGGAGATGCCGTCGCCCTCCTCCTCGAAGGAGATGATCGACGCGTGCGCCGGCTCCTTCTTGCCGTTGAGGTGCTTGACGAAGTCGGACAGGCCGCCCTCGTAGTGGTACTCCACCCGGTGCGGCTCGCCGTTGATGTGGTCGGGCCGCTCGTCGGCGAGCGTGATCTTCAGGCCCTTGTTGAGGAAGGCCATCTCCTGGAAGCGGCGCGAGAGCGTCTCGAAGTTCCACGTCGTGGTCTCGAAGATCTCCGGGTCGGGCCAGAAGATGATGGTCGTGCCGCTCTCGTCGGTGTCGCCGACGATCTCCAGCGGCGCCACCGGCTTGGCGTTGACCAGCTTCAGCTTGTGGATGTGGCCGTTCTGCTTGACCTCGACGTCCATGCCTGTGGACAACGCGTTGACGACGGCCGAGCCGACGCCGTGCAGACCGCCGGAGACCGCGTAGGACTGGCCGTCGAACTTGCCGCCGGCGTGGAGGGTGGTGAGCACCACCTCGACCGCGGAGCGCTTCTCGACCGGGTGGATGCCCGTCGGGATGCCGCGGCCGTTGTCCACGACGCGGACGCCGTTGTCGGCGAGAAGCGTGACGTCGATGGTGTCGGCGTAACCCGCGAGGGCCTCGTCCACCGCGTTGTCCACAATCTCGTAGACCAGGTGGTGCAGGCCGCGCTCGCCCGTGGAACCGATATACATACCCGGGCGCTTGCGGACCGCCTCGAGCCCTTCGAGTACGGTGATTGAGCTAGCGTCGTAGGACAAGTGCGAAATCCTCCTGCCGCGGACACGCGGCGGGGGAGGCGACCAAAAGTGCAGCTGCCCCTGCCGTGCCCGTCACCGTCGTGAGTGCCCCGATGCGCGGTCACCCGGGGGAGTCGGCTTGCTGCCGGGGTGACACGCAAGCGGACGTGTCCGGAATCCGCTTTCATTCTACCGGCTCGGAGCGCAGAAGGTGGCATTGAACGCGCCTGTGATGCTCTGTAGCTCGTTTTCCCCCCGCTTAAGCATCCCCCCTTTGGATGGGGGCCTCATCGCGTCTGTGGCTCTCTGATCGCCTGGTACGGCCTAGCCATAGGTGTCTCCGGGGCCCCGGCTGCCGGTCACCCGCAGGCCCCCGCTCGGGCGTGGCGCGTTCTGCGGGCCCCTGACCTTCACTTTTGTCACCGTGTTGGCGCCGAGCTCCTCGTTGAGCCTGCGTACGAGGGTGCGCGCAAGCAGCCTGACCTGCGTCGCCCACGCGGTCGAGTCGGCTGTGACGAGCACCTCACCGTCCTCGAAGGACTCCGGTTTGGTGTGCGCGGCGAGGTCGGCCCCGACGATGTCCGCCCAGCGACCGAAAACCCCGCCGACCGCGGCGGAACGCTCCCATCCGCGATCCGCCAGCAGGTCCATGATGGCCCGGCCGAACAGCTGGGGATCGCCGGCCGCGCGCGCCGGCCCGGCCCGCCTGCGCCGGGGCTCGCGGCGGGGGAGCTGACCCCGTTTGGCGGCGTCCGCCTTGGCCTGGGCCAGCTTCTCCCTGGCCATCGCGGCGCCGCGGGCCGCCGGGTTCTCCTCATCGGACACGGGCCACACTCCCTTCGGCCACGTCGTATCGGGCGCCGACCAGCTCGCCGGGCACGTCGTCGTCCACAGCCGCCGTGATCAGCACCTGCTCGGCCGGCGCCACGATCTCGGCGAGCCTGCGCCTGCGCTGGGTGTCGAGCTCGGCGAAGACGTCGTCCAGGATCAGCACCGGATCCCCGCCGTCGGCCCGCAGCAGGTCGTAGGCGGCCAGGCGCAGCGCCAGCGCGAACGACCAGGACTCGCCGTGGCTGGCGTAGCCCCGGGCGGGCAGCTCGCCCAGGCCGAGCAGGAGGTCGTCGCGGTGCGGCCCGACGAGGGTCACGCCGCGTTCCAGCTCCGCCTGCCGTACCTCCTGTAGCCGCTCGCGCAGTCTTTCCTCAAGGGTTTTCCCCAAGTCTGTGGATAACGTCTGTGTATCAGAAGATCCACGTCCGGCGGGCTCTTCGTCCACCTCGGCGTCCCCACCTGTGGACAACGTGCTGCGGTAGTCGAGCGTCGCCGCGCCGCCGCCCGGGGCCAGCGCCGCGTAGGCGCCGGAGACCAGTGGGCGCAACGCCTCGACGAGTTCGAGCCGGGCCCGCAGCAACTCCGCACCGGCCCGCGCGAGATGGGCGTCCCAGACCTCCAGAGTGCTCAGGACGTCCCCGGCGCCCGCGGCCGCGAATCCGGAGTCGCTCTCCGCCCGCCGGGCGCTCCTGGAGCCTCTGCGGGCCTGCGCGGCCATGCGCAGCAACGCCCCGCGCTGCTTCAGCACGCGGTCGTAGTCCGCCCGCACCCCCGCGAACCGCGGCGCCCTGGCCACCAGCAGGTCGTCGAGGAAGCGCCGCCGCTCCGACGGATCGCCCTTCACCAGCGCCAGGTCCTCGGGCGCGAACAGCACCGTGCGCAGCAGCCCGATCACGTCTCTGGGCCGCGAGACGGGGGAGCGGTTGAGCCGGGCGCGGTTGGCCTTGCCCGGGTTGATCTCCAGCTCGACCAGCGCCCGCCGCTCATCCCTGTGTACGGCGCAGCGGACGATGGCCCGCGCCGCGCCCTGCCGTACCAGCGGAGCGTCGTTGGCGACGCGGTGACTGGAGTGCGCCGCCACATAGCCCAGGGCCTCGACCAGGTTGGTCTTGCCCTGGCCGTTCGGCCCCACGAGCGCGGTGATGCCCGGCTCCAGGCCGAGCTCCACCGACGCGTAGGACCGGAAGTCGGTCAGCGAGAGATGGGCGACGTGCACCCAAGGAAGGGTAGCGACCCCACGGCTCAGGTGGTCACTTCGACTCGACCGCGTGCCCGCCGAACTGGTTGCGCAGCGCGGCGACGACCTTCATCGCCGGCGAGTCGTCCTGGCGCGAGGCGAAGCGGGCGTAGAGCGCGGCCGTGATGACCGGCAGCGGGACCGCGTGATCCACAGCCGCCTGCACCGTCCACCGGCCCTCGCCGGAGTCCTGTGCATAACCCTTGAGCTCCTCCAGGTGCTCGTCGTCGTCGAGCGCGCGCACCATCAGGTCCAGCAGCCACGAGCGGATCACAGTGCCGGTGCGCCAGCTGCTGAAGCTGCCGCGCACGTCCTTGACGACGTCGGATGCCTCCAGCAGCTCCCAGCCCTCGGCGAATGCCTGCATCATGCCGTACTCGATGCCGTTGTGGACCATCTTGGCGAAATGCCCGGCGCCGACGTCGCCGGCGTGCACGAAGCCGTCCTCGCCCTCCGGCTTGAGCGTCTCGAAGATCGGCATGACCTTGTCCACATGCGCCTTCTCGCCGCCGCACATGAGGGCGTAGCCGTTCTGGAGACCCCAGACGCCGCCGCTCACCCCGCAGTCGACGAAGCCGATGCCCTTCTCGCCCAGCTCGGCGGCGTGCTTCTGGTCGTCCACATAGTGTGAATTGCCGCCGTCGACGATGACGTCGCCCTCGGCCAGCAGGTCGCCGAGCTCGTCGACGGTCTGCTGGGTGGGCGCGCCCGCGGGCACCATGACCCAGACCACCCGCGGCGCCTGCAGCCGCTGGACCAGCTCCTTCAGACCGGCGACGTCACTGACGGCCGGGTCGCGGTCGTAGCCGACCACGTCGTGACCGCCGCGGCGCAGCCGCTCGGCCATGTTCCCGCCCATCTTGCCGAGTCCGACCATGCCGATCTGCATGTGTACATCCCCCTAGAAGTCAGCTGGACAAGCGGATGGGCATGATCAGGTAGCGGTAGTCGGGCGCCGCGTCACCATCCACAGGCTTTCCGCCGGTGAGGATAGCGGGCTTGGTCGAGGTGGTCATCTGCAGCCTGGCCACATCGGAGTCGATGGCGCCGAGTCCCTCGAGAAGGAACTGGTGGTTGAAGGCGATGTTCATCTCCTCGCCGTCGTAGTCCACAGGCAGCACCTCGACGGCCTGGGCCTCGTCGCCGCTGCCGGCCTCCAGCACGACCTCGCCGCCGCGGAACGCCATGCGCACCGGCGTGTTCCGCTCGGCCACCAGGGCCACGCGCTTGACCGCCTCGACGAACGGGCCTGTGGACAACTCCGCCTTGGCCGCGAACTCCGTCGGCAGCAGCGAGCGGTACTTGGGGAACTCGGGGTCGAGCAGGCGCGTGGTGGTCCGGCGCCCGGCACTGGAGAACCCGATCATGCCCTCGCCGGTGCCGCCGGACGAGCTGAGCGCGATCTCCACCTCGGCGCCCGTGGAACCCAGCGCCTTGGCGGTGTCGGCGAGCGTCTTGCCCGGGATCATCGCGATCGCCGCGAAGTCCGGCTGCCCCGGCTGCCACTTCAGTTCGCGTACGGCGAGGCGGTAGCGGTCGGTGGCCGCGAGGGTCACGGTGTCACCCTCGATCTCCATGCGCACGCCGGTGAGCATGGGCAGGGTGTCGTCACGCCCGGCGGCGACGGCGACCTGGCCGACGGCCGAGGCGAACACGTCGCTGCCCACCCGGCCGGCGGCCGGGGGCATCGCGGGCAGGGACGGGTAGTCCTCCACCGGCATGGTCAGCAGGGTGAAGCGCGCACTGCCACAGGTGACCACGGCCTTCGGGCCCTCCACCACGAAGTCCACAGGCTGTGCGGGAAGCGCGCGGGTGATCTCGGCCAGCAGCTTGCCGGAGACGAGCACCACGCCGGCCTCACCGGTCTGCGTCTCAAGCGTCACCTCGGCCGAGACCTCGTAGTCGAAGCCGGACAGCTTCAGCTTCTGCTCTCCGGTGACCTCCAGGCGCATGCCGGCCAGGACGGGCACCGACGGACGCGCCGGGAGGCTGCGTGCCGTCCATGCCACCGCCTCAGCGAGGACGTCTCGCTCGATTCGGAACATCACGGTGATCAACCTCCTGGGTTCGTCGCTGATTCAAGTGTTCACTCTCCCGCACCTCTGGACGGGCGGAACCCCTCTATGGGTCTTGAGTTTCTTTGTAAGAGAGATAAGAGGTCATCACACTAGGGGCTGTGGATATGGTGGACAACTCGCGTTCTCGCAGGTCAGCACCGCGTTCTTCATCCACTGCCCGTGTGGGTGAAGCCTGGGGGTAACTTCCGCGGCTGGGGATGAACGCTCGTTGCACACAGGCCGTCCCCAGATCACAGGGTGTTCATCCACGGGTTATCCACTGGGTTTCCACCGGTTATCCACGGGGTAAACGGAGCTCCAGGTGACCCCTGGGACCACTGTGCACAGGCTGTCCCCAAGCTGTCCACCGGTCGTCCCCAAGTTGTCCGCAGGATGTCCCCAGATTTATCCCCAGGCATTGTGGGGGACTTTTCCGGCACATTGGGGCGGTGAACCCCGCCCCCGCGGGTGTTTTCGCTGATCCACAGTGTTATCCACAGGGTGTGCATGACGACTAAGAGCCGTGCGACGTCTGCTTTATACGCATTGTCAGCTCGTTGACCTGGTTGTACATCGACCGGCGCTCGGCGATTAGCGAGCGAATCTTGCGCTCGGCGTGCATCACGGTGGTGTGGTCGCGGCCGCCGAACTGCTGGCCGATCTTCGGCAGGCTCAGGTCCGTCAGCTCGCGGGCGAGGTACATCGCGATCTGCCGGGCGTTGACGAGCGCGCGGCTGCGCGAGCTTCCACAGAGGTCGTCGATGCTGATGCCGAAGTACTCCGCCGTCTTGGCCATGATGTTGGCGATCGTGATCTCCGGGCCGGACTCCGAGGTGATGAGGTCCTTGAGGACGACCTCGGCCAGTTGCAGATCCACGCCCTGGCGGTTGAGGCTGGCGAAGGCCGTGACCCGGATCAGCGCCCCCTCCAGCTCGCGGATGTTGGTGGAGATCCGGCTGGCGATGTACTCCAGCACCTCGGGCGGCGCGGCCAGGCCCTCCTGAATGGCCTTCTTCCTCAGGATGGCGATGCGGGTCTCCAGCTCCGGCGGCTGGACGTCGGTGATCAGGCCCCACTCGAACCGGTTGCGCAGCCGGTCCTCCAGCGTGATGAGCTGCTTGGGCGCGCGGTCGGAGGAGATGACGATCTGCTTGTTGGCGTTGTGGAGCGTGTTGAAGGTGTGGAAGAACTCCTCCTGCGTCTGCTCCTTGCCCTCCAGGAACTGGATGTCGTCCACAAGCAGGATGTCGATCGCGCGATAGCGGCTGCGGAAGCCGTCGGCCTTGTGGTCGCGGATGCTGTTGATGAAGTCGTTGGTGAACTCCTCCGAGCTCACGTACCGCACCCGGGCGCCGTCGTAGAGAGACTGCGCGTAGTGGCCGATGGCGTGGAGCAGGTGCGTCTTGCCCAGCCCCGAGTCGCCGTAGATGAACAGCGGGTTGTACGCCTTGGCCGGCGACTCGGCGACCGCGACCGCCGCCGCGTGCGCGAAGCGGTTGCTGGCGCCGATGACGAATGTCTCGAACGTGTACTTCTGATTGAGCCTGGCCGGTTGGCTGGGTTTGGTGCTCTTTGCCTCCCACCGGGGCTGGGCGGGCTCCGGTGCCTTCTTCTGTTCATAACCGAAGGCGGACTGTGGATAGTCGGTGGATACCGGCTGCGCCTCCGGCTGTGGAGAATAGAACTGAGGCGGCTCCGTGGCCTGGTAATTCGGGGGAAGCACAGGTTGTGGATAGTGATCCACACTCTGGGGATAACTCGGAGTCACAGGCTGGGGATGACCCTCGAGCGCCGGTGGCGCGGGCGGCGGCGTGGGGGCCGGCGGCGCGGTCGTGTCGATCATCACGGCGACGCGCATCGACCGGCCGAGCTCCTGCGAGAGCGCGTGGGCCACCAGCGGCCGCAGCTTGTCGCCCTCGATCAGGTCCTTGATGAAGTCATTGGGCACGCCGAGCACGATCGTGTCGTCGGCCAAGGCGATCGGGCGGACCATGGAGAGCCAGGTGCGCTGCTGGATCTGCACGCTCTCGTTGAGGGAGTTGCCCAATGCCCTCGTCCACACGTCGCCGAGGTCCATAGTCCGGCTGCTCCTTCCTCTCGCGGCCCCCCGCGAACGTGTTCACCCACGCACGGCGTTATCCACACCCAGCGGCCGCACTCCCGGTGCCCAGCCCCCGCCGTCCACAACCCGACGGCAGTGTGTTACCCGCACAGTCTCCACAAGTGATCCACAAGTTGTGCACAGCCTCATGGCGGGTCTGGAAGGGCCGACAGTAGCGATGTGCACAACTGTGTTCAAGACGTTGTCCACAGCGTAGTGGGTGCTCGGTGCACATACTGTGGACGTGACCACGGCGGTGGAAAACCCACATGTGGATACGTGGATAACCGATCCTGGTTTGACCTGGGGCATACATGCCCCGTAACGTACGACGGTCGGCTTGTCACTCGACGGCTATTCAGCATGCCCGTGGCAGGCCATCCATGTGTGTTAAGCGCCCGGCAGTGGGCGCATCATCAAGCCTGGAGCCCACCCGTGAGCAAGCGTACTTTCCAGCCGAACAACCGTCGCCGCGCGAAGACCCACGGCTTCCGGCTTCGCATGCGCACGCGGGCCGGCCGCGCCATTCTGGCCGCCCGCCGCCGCAAGGGCCGCGAGAAGCTGTCGGCCTGACGGCTCGCCGCGCCCGACTGTCACGCCCGCCGGTGACCTTCGCCGGCGGGCGATAGGCGTCTTCAGTGCTATCCCCAAGCTCCCGCATGCGGCGGAGCGAGGACTTCGCCGCAGCCGTCAAGCGTGGCCAGCGAGCCGGCCGTCCCACTGTGGTGGCCCATTTGAGGGTTTCTGGTGACGAGGAACCTTTGGTGGGTTTCGTAGTCAGTCGTGCGGTGGGCGGGGCGGTGGTGCGCAACAAGGTCAAACGCCGCCTCCGACACCTGATGCGGGACCGTCTCGACCGGCTCCCGCGAGGTAGCCTGCTGGTGATACGCGCCAACCCACCGGCCGCGTCAGCGCGAAACGAGGTTCTCGCCGGAGAACTCGACGGCGCGCTGAATCGTTTGCTAAGGCGGCGCGAGTCCGCGACGGATGGACACAGATGACGGAGCAGCCGCAGGGCGAGCCGAGCCTCCCGGCCCGGGTCCTACTCGTCCCGATCCGGTTCTATCGGGCCTTCATCAGCCCGATGCTGGGTCCGCGCTGCCGTTTCTACCCCTCATGCAGTGCCTATGGACTCGAGGCGATAGCCGTACACGGTGCTCTTCGTGGCACTTGGCTGACCGTCCGGCGCATCGGGCGTTGTCATCCGTTCAACCCCGGAGGACTTGACCCGGTCCCTCCGCGCCCGGTCCGGTCACACGAAACGCAAGGGAGCTAGCTCGGTGGATTTCGCCTGGCTGAATTGGCTGTACACAGCCATCGCGCAAGTCATCACCTGGATTCACCAGGCTTACAGCACCTTCATCAACCCCGCCAGCGGGTTGAACTGGGCGTTGACCATCATCACGCTCACCGTCATCATGCGGATCCTCATCTTCCCGCTCTTCCTCAAGCAGATGCGCTCGTCGAAGAAGATGCAGGAGCTCGCGCCGAAGGTGCAGGAGCTGCGCAAGCGCTACAAGAACGACAAGCAGCGCATGAACCAGGAGGTCATGGCGCTCTACCAGGGCGCCGGCGCCAACCCCCTCGGCGGCTGCCTCCCGATCGTGGCGCAGTTCCCGATCTTCATCTCGATGTTCACCGTGCTCCAGGCGATCTCCAACGGCACGGCGACCAAGTACGGCATGACGGCCGAGGTCGTCAACAGCGCCAAGCAGGCGCACATCTTCAGCGCCGGCATCTCCGAGACCTTCTTCTCCGCCACGGCGATCACCAGCAAGGTCATCATCGGCGTCTTCGTCGCGGTCAGCTCCCTGACCACGTTCCTCACCGTCCGGCAGAGCGTGACCCGCTCCATGCAGCAGATGCCGGACAACCCCATGGCGCAGCAGCAGAAGATCCTGATGTACATCTCGCCGCTGTTCGCCTTCTTCAGCCTGAACTTCCCGCTCGGCCTCATCCTCTACTGGGTCACCACCAACCTGTGGACGCTCGGCCAGCAGCACTGGTTCTACAGCCGGCACCCGATGCCGGAGTTCGACGCCAAGGGAAACCCCATTCCGGTGAAGCCCAAGCCCGGCATGCTCGCCCGCTTCAAGAAGAGCACCCCGGAGGAGGAGACGCCCGCCGCCCCTGAGCCTCCGCAGCCCAAGATCGTGCGGAACCAGCCCAGCCGGCAGTCTCGCAGCAAGCGCACCGGGAGCAAGAAGTCTTGATCACTAAGGAGACGCTGGCCATGACCGAGGCTGAGCAGGAGAAGGCGGCACCCGACATCAACGCCCTGGAGCAGGAGGGCGAGATCGCCGCCGACTACGTCGAGGGGCTGCTGGACATCGCCGACATCGACGGTGACATCGACATGGACGTCGAGGGCGACCGCGCCCTGGTCTCCGTCGTCGGCGTCAAGGGCACCGAGCTCGTCGGCCCCGGGGGAGAGGTGCTCGAGGCGCTTCAGGAGCTGACCCGCTTGGCCGTCCATCGCCAGACCGGCGAGCGATCCCGGCTGATGCTCGACGTCGCCGGGTACCGCGAGAGGCGCCGGGCGGAGCTCAGCAAGCTCGGCAGTGAGATCGCGGCTCAGGTCAAAAGGAACGGCGAGCCGAAGTCGCTGCAGCCGATGACGCCGTTCGAGCGGAAGATCGTGCACGATGCCGTGGCGGCCGCCGGGCTCCGCAGTGAGTCGGAGGGTGAAGAGCCGCTGCGATTTGTCGTGGTTCTTCCTGTTTGAGTGGTTTGCTGGCTTTTAAGGCCGTCTGTCCGGTGTTCGGACTGGCGGCCTTTCTCATGGGCGCGCGGTGGACGGCCTTCCGAGACGTTGCACCCCTCCATCACCTCTAGCCTTGTATCCATCGACATCGGTGATATTGGAAGGGCCACCAACCAGTGAGTGAAGAGCTACCGGCTCCGCCCGACATCGCCAGGGAAGTCTTCACCGGCGAGGCGTGGGATCAAGCGAACGCCTTTGCCGAGATCCTCGCCGGTCCCGGTGTGGTGCGTGGGCTGCTCGGCCCGAGGGAGGTGCCGCGGATCTGGGACCGGCACCTGCTCAACTGCGCCGTGGTGGCGGAAGCCGTACCTGAGGACGTGCGGCTGGTGGACATCGGCTCGGGGGCCGGGCTGCCCGGGCTCGTGCTGGCGATCGTGCGGCCGGACATCCGGGTGACGCTGCTGGAGCCGTTGCTGCGCCGGACCGTGTTTCTGGAGGAGAGCGTCGAGGCGCTCAAGCTGGACAACGTCGAGGTGTTGCGCGGCCGGGCGGAGGAGCTCGCGGGCAAGCGGGAGTTCGACGTGGCGAGCGCGCGGGCGGTGGCGCCGCTTGATCGGCTTTTGACGTGGGCGATGCCGCTTCTTCGCGAAGACGGCGAGCTCATTGCCATGAAGGGGGAGCGCGCCGCGGAGGAGCTTGCCGAGGCCGAGGCCCAGTTGAAGGCCAGCGGGGCTCGAACGGCTGAGCTTGTGACCGTTGGGCACGGTAAGGTCGAGCCGCCTGCAACATTGGTTCGGGTGGTAGCAGGTCGCGCGCCGGAACGTGGTAGGCGTCGACGAAGGAGGTGACCGTTGTGCCAGTGGCCCCGAGCGGCCTCGGCTGGCCCGCCGTCCCCTCTTCGGACAGCCCAACGGGGGTTGGTTGGCCCGAAATGGGCGTGTCGCGACAGCGAATTCCCGACACGACCGTGCCTCTGGTTGAAAGGATGGCCATCGTGACCCAGACCCCCCTTAACCCCGGTGATTCGCCGTTGGTACGAGAGGCGCTCAGCTCAGTGGTTTCACGTGAAACATCAGCTGTTCAAACGGTTCCCGCCGCGGGGGAGTCCGCCGGCGAGGCCCAGGGCGCCTGGCCCAGACCACCCAAAACCCGGGTGATCGCGGTGGCCAACCAGAAGGGCGGAGTCGGCAAAACGACCACCTCGGTCAACATCGCCGCCGCGCTCTCCATGAACGGCCAGCGCGTGCTCGTCGTCGACCTGGACCCGCAGGGCAATGCCTCCACCGCCCTGGCCACCGAGCACCGCGGTGACATCCCCGACGTGTACCAGGTACTGGTGGACGACCTCCCGATGGCCGAGATCGTCAAAGAGGTCCCGGAGATGCCCGGCCTGTACTGCGCCCCGGCCACCATCGACCTGGCCGGCGCCGAGATCGAGCTCGTCTCCTTGGTAGCCCGTGAAGCCCGCCTGCGCCGGGCGTTGGCCGCCTATGACGCGATCGAGTTCGACTACATCATCATTGACTGCCCGCCGTCGCTCGGCCTGCTGACGGTGAACGCTCTGGTGGCGGCCGACGAGGTGATGATCCCCATCCAGTGCGAGTACTACGCCCTGGAGGGCCTCGGGCAGCTTCTGCGCAACGTGGACCTCATCAAGGCCCACCTCAACCCGACTCTGCGCCTGTCCACGATCGTGCTCACGATGTACGACGGCCGTACCCGGCTGGCCTCCCAGGTGGCGGAAGAGGTGCGCTCCCACTTCGGGGAGACGGTCCTCAACACGGTCATCCCGCGCAGCGTCCGGCTGTCGGAGGCGCCCAGCTACGGTCAGTCCGTGATGACGTACGACCCGGGCTCGAGCGGCGCCATGGCCTACATGGACGCCAGCCGCGAAATCGCCTACCGCGCCTCCACCGTCTAACCCCGTCTAACCTCTGTCTCCGCCGTCCAATCGCATCCCTCCATCCGCCCCCACCCCGGTAGCTCGCCTTCACCCCCCCGCCTTCACCCCCCCGCCTCCGCCCCCGGCCCTCTGGCCTCCGCCCTGCTCCCAGTCGCCCACCCTGCACCCGGGTGTCCGCCCCTAGCCCGCCGTCCAACCAGGGCCCCGCGCCGCCTCGGTAGTAGCACCCCCATGCACAACGCTCGCCGGACCGCGCCCACACCACCCCACGCCCGCGCCCACAGCACCCCACGGACCGAGCGCCGTCACCACGCCCGAGGTCGCATCGGCACCCCGGCCCCTGCCCACCCATCACGAGCCGCCTGGTGCCCGCTCCTGAGCCGGTTGGGCGTGAGGGAGGGAAGGTGTGGCCAGAAGGGGAGGATGGTGGGGGAGGGGAAATCTGGGGAGCTTGCCGCAAATACCGCGAACCGCGTGTGGCGACCGGACACCGTCCGGCGTTCGCAACGGTAACCTCTCCTGGTGTGACCGGAATCGGCCCGGGACGGTGAGGAGACGCAGTGAGTCAGCAGCGGCGGGGATTGGGCAAGGGGCTCGGGGCGCTCATCCCGACCGGTCCCATCGTTGACGGCACGGGAGCGCTGGCTACCGACCACGGAAGGGCGCCCGCCGACTCCGGACCCGTACCGATCACCGGGGCGTATTTCAAGGAGATCGCGCTCACCGCGATCGACGCGAACCCCCGTCAGCCGCGTGATGTGTTCGACCAGGACCGGCTTGTCGAGCTTGCCGCCTCCATCAAGGAGGTCGGACTCCTTCAGCCCGTCGTGGTTCGCTCGATAGGAGGCGGCCGATACGAGCTGATCATGGGGGAGCGCCGCTGCCGGGCCTCGAAGCTGGCCGGACTGGACCTGATTCCCGCGATCGTCCGCAACACGCAGGACGACGAACTCCTCCGTGACGCCCTCATCGAGAACCTCCAGCGCGAACAGTTGAACGCGCTGGAGGAAGCCGCCGCCTACCAGCAGCTCCTGGACGACTTCCAGGCGACCCACGAGCAGCTCGCCCAGAAGGTCGGCCGGTCCCGCTCACACATCACCAACACCCTGCGCCTCCTGAACCTCCCGCCCGAGGTCCAGCGCCGCGTGGCGGCGGGCCTGATCAGTGCCGGCCACGCCCGTGCCCTTCTCCGCCTGGACAGCGCCGAAGACCAGATCCAGCTCGCGAAGCGGATCGTGGCCGAACTCCTGTCCGTCCGTGCGGTGGAGGAGATCGTCGCGATGGGCAGCGCCCAGGCGGCGGCCAAGGCGCCACGCGAACGCCAGCAGAACAAGCCCACCGCCCCCGGCCTCACCCACCTGGCCGACCGCCTCTCCGACCACTTCGAAACCAAGGTGAAGGTGGACCTCGGCCGGCGGAAGGGGCGCATCGTGGTGGAGTTCGCCACGATCGACGACCTTGAGCGCATCATCGGCACCATGGCCCCTGAAGCCGCCCGCGCCATGCGCGATCACGACGCCTAAACAGTGGCCGCTGGTGTTTCACGTGAAACCGTCCTGCGAGTACATGCCCTTCCGGGCCCCGCACGCGTGTTTCACGTGAAACTCTCCCGTGACACCCTCTCGGCCCCGCGCCTGTTTCACGTGAAACCGTTCCGTGAGAGCGCGCCCTCCTGGACCCCCACGCGTGTGTTTCACGTGAAACCAGCCGACCCTCGCACGCGCTGGGTTTCACGTGAAACCAACAAGGTGCTCAGCCGGAGACGGCCTTCCGGACGTCGGCCACGAAGTCATCCACATGCTCGGGCGTCGTGTCGAAGGCAGTCATCCAGCGGACCAGCCCCGCCCGCTCATCCCAGTACTCAAAGCGATAACGCGCCTTGAGCGTCTGTACGGCATCGCGAGGGAGAGCGGCGAAGACGGCATTCGACTCGACCGGGTAGACGATCTCCACCTCCGCAAGGTCGGCCACTCCAGACACGAGCCGCTGGGCCATCGCGTTGGCGTGTGTGGCATTGGCGAGCCAGAGGTCGTCCGTCAGGAGCGCGGTCAGCTGAGCGGAGATGAAGCGCATCTTGGAAGCCAGTTGAAGCGACTGCCTGCGCAGGTACGGCACCGCCGTACTCAATCCCGGATCGAGCAGGATGACCGCCTCGGCGGCCATGGCGCCGTTCTTGGTGCCGCCGAAGCTGAAGACGTCCACGCCGGCGTCCGTGGTGATGGCGCGGAAGTCGCAGCCGAGGTAGGCGGCGGCGTTGGCGAGGCGGGCGCCGTCCACGTGAAGCTTGAGGCCCGCGCCGTGCGCCACGTCGGCCAGGGCGGCGATCTCGTCGGGCGTGTAGCAGGTCCCCAGTTCGGTCACCTGGGAGATGGAGATGACCTTGGGCTGAACCTCGTGGTGGACGCCGAGAACGTGGAGGCGCTCGGTGATGTCCGCCGGGCGCAGCTTGCCGTCCTTCGTGGCGATCGTGGTCAGCTTGACGCCCAGAAGGCGTTCGGCGGCGCCGGTCTCGTGGCAGGCGACGTGCGCGGTCTCGGGGCAGATGATGCTGTCGTAGCGTCCGAGGGGGAGTGCCAGGCTGAGGAGATTGGCGCCTGCGCCGTTGAACACAGGGAAGCCCATCGCCTGCTCGCCGAAGACGAGTCTGACCTGGCGCTCGAAGGCGGTCGTCCAGGCGTCGCCGCCGTAGGCCGGTGCGTCGCCGGAGTTGGCGGCCGTGATCGCCTGGAGGACGGCGGGGTGGATGCCCGCGTGGTTGTCGCTGGCGAAGCTCTTGGGATAGCTCGGTTCGATCAGCACACGGCAAGGCTACTGAGCCGTCCTGCGAGAAACAGGGGGCGGGTCAGCGGGTGGCGGCGACTTCGAGGAGCCGGCTGCAGAGGGTGCCCAGGTCTCGGCCGGCCGCTTCCACGGCCATGGGGAGCAGGGAGGTCTCGGTCATGCCGGGGGCGACGTTGACCTCGAGGAAGTAGGGCGTGCCGTCGGCGTCGACGATGAGGTCGGTGCGGGAGATGTCGCGCAGGCCCAGCGCGGTGTGGGCGGTGACGGCCGTCTTGGCGCACGCCGCGGCGACGGCTTCCGGCAGGCGGGCGGGGGCGAAGAACTCGGTGTGGCCGGCGGTATAGCGGGCGGCGTAGTCGTAGACGCCCTCGTCGGGGACGATCTCCACGGCCGGGAGCGCCACGGGGCCGTCGCCCAGGTCCACGACGGAGACGGCTACCTCCACGCCTTCGATGCAGCGCTCGATCAGGGCGGTATCACCGTACGCGAAACAGCCGACCATGGCGGCGGGCAACTCTTCGGCGGTGCGGACGATGGAGGCGCCCAGCGCGGAGCCGCCCCTGGCCGGCTTCACGAACAGCGGAAGGCCGAGGCGCTCCACGATCCGGCCGAGGACGACCGCGGCGCCCAGGTCGTGGAAGGTCTCCTTCGGCAGGGTCACGGATTCGGGCGTGCTGAGGCCGACCGAGCGGACGACGGCCTTGGCGGTGGGCTTGTCGAAGGCCACGCGGCAGGCGTCGGGGTCGGCGCCCACGTAGGGGATGTTCAGCAGCTCCAGCACCGAGCGGATCGCGCCGTCCTCCCCGGCGCCGCCGTGCAGGGTGACGAACACCGCGTCAGGCCGATCGGCCAGCACCGCCGGCACGAGGGAGGCGTCGGTGTCCCGGGTCTCGACGTCGACCCCGGCCGCCCGCAACACCTCGCTCACCCGCCGGCCGGAGCGCAGGGACACCTCCCGCTCGTAGGAGAGCCCGCCGGCCAGCACGAGCACGTGACCCAGATCGCCCATCTCTTCCCCTCCGCAGATCCCGCCGCCTGAACGCCCACTTGAACGCCCACTTGAACGCCCACTTGAACGCCCATCTGTACGCCGCCTGCCCGCCGCGTGCGCGCTGTCCAACCGTACAGGCGCACACCGCCCGCCCGTACACGGCCGGGCGGGCGCATTCCCGGGTGAGCCGGGGTGGCACGAGCGGGATGAACAGGGCGGTCCAGGAAGCGCTCAAGCCTGAGGGGCCCGACCCGAGTCCTCACCACGCCGCAGAACTCGAGCCGGCCCCTGAAGAGGCGAACCCTTGAAGAGGCGAACCCCTGAAGAGGATGGAGTCCCACGGGGGCCCACGACCCCAGCAGGGGGACAGCGACCTCCGCAGAGGACAAGACCTCCGCAGGGACGAGACCTCCGCAGGGGACGGAGCCCCCGAGACCCGCCTAGGCCAGATCCGGCCCAGGCGTGTCCACGCCCGGATGCCCCGGTGGCGTGGCGGTGCCGAAGGTGTCGCGGAGTTGGAGTTCGCCTTCGATGACCCCCGCCAGGCGTCGGACGCCCTCCCGGATCCGGTCCGGCTGCGGGTAGCAGTACGACAGGCGCATCTGCCGGCTGCCGCTGCCGTCGCTGAAGAACCCGGTCCCGGGGACGAAGGCGACCCGCTCGGCCACGGCCCGGGGAAGGATGGCCTTGGAGTCCAGGCCCTCCGGCAGGGTGGCCCAGACGAAGAAGCCGCCGCCGGGGCGGGTCCATGTGACGCCGGTGGGCATCAGGTCGTCGAGGGCGTCGAGCAGGGCGTCGCGGCGTTCCCGGTAGAGCTCGCGGAACGTCTTGATCTGCTCGCGCCAGGGCTGCGTGGCCAGGTACTGCCCCACGGCGAGCTGGGTGAACGACGAGTGGGACAGGACCGCGGACTCCATCGCGAGCACGAGCTTGTCCCGGATGGCGTGCGGCGCCAGCGCCCACCCCACGCGGAAGCCGGGAGCCAGCGTCTTGGAGAACGACCCGAGATACACGACTCCGTCGGGATTGTCGGCCCGGAGCGCCCGCATGGGGTCGCCGTCGAAGCCGAGCAGCCCGTAGGGGTTGTCCTCGACGATGAGGATGCCGGCGCGCTGGCAGATGTCGAGCACCTGCTGGCGGCGGGCGGCGTTGAGGGTGACGCCCCCGGGGTTGTGGAAGGTGGGGATCGTGTAGAGGAACTTGATGGTGTTCCCGGCGGCCTGAAGGGCGTAGATGGTCTGGGCCAGCGACTCGGGGACAAGCCCCTGGTCATCCATGCTGATATGCACCACTTTGGCCTGGTATGCACTGAAAGTGCCCAGGGCACCCACGTAGGAAGGGCCTTCGGCCAGGACCACGTCGCCCGGATCGATGAAGATGCGGGTGATCAGGTCGAGGGCCTGCTGGGAGCCGACGGTCACGACGACGTCGTCCGCCCCGGCCTCGATTCCCTCCAGGCGCATGACCTCGCAGATCTGCTCGCGCAGATGCGGGTCGCCCTGGCCCGAGCCGTACTGCAGGGCGACGGGGCCGCGCCGGGTGACCAGGTCGGAGACGAGCTCGCCGACCATGTCGAGGGGAAGGGCCGTGACGTACGGCATGCCGCCGGCGAGCGAGACCACCTCGGGCCTCGACGCGACGGCGAAAAGAGCTCGGATCTCGGAGGCGACCATCCCGGTAGCTCGCGCGGCGTACCGATCGACGTAGGCGTCGATGCGCGACCCTTGGGTCGCGGGCGTCTGACCGTGATCCTGCTCTTCTGTCACGGTCCACCTCCTAGGTGTTAATTGAGCCGAGAGACCAGAGTACGTGACGGGGCACGATCGCCGTGCACCCGCTCCCAGCTTCGTCACTGGGCTACGATGCCAGCTGGAGGCGCGGTTTTCGCGCGCTTTTCCGGGTCAACGATTGGGGCCTAGTTGTCACGTCGGCTGGTCAACATCACCCTGGACAATCTTGATGATCTGCCGCGGCGCTGCCGGCGCTGTGTGCACTGGGAGCTCGACCCGGTCAGCGGGGAGCGGGCGGTGGACTCAGGCGACCCGGGGCTGGAGAAAGAGGCGTGGATCTCCGGCACGCTCCTGGAGTGGGGCAGCTGCGGGAAGATCGTCTATGTTGACGGGGTTCCGGCGGGGTTCGTGCTCTACAGCCCGCCGCTCTACAGCCCGCGCTCGGTGGCCTTCCCGACCTCGCCGGTGAGCGCGGACGCGGTGTTGCTGATGACGGCCCACATCATCCCGGAGTTCTCCGGCGGCGGCCTGGGCCGCATGCTGATCCAGGGAGTGGCCAAGGACCTCACCCGCCGGGGCGTGAAGGCCATCGAGGCGTTCGGGGACCTGAAGTGGGAGAAACCGAGCTGCGTGGTGCCCGCCGACTACCTGCTTTCGGTCGGGTTCAAAACGGTGCGGCCACATCTCCGTTTCCCAAGGCTCCGGCTGGAGCTCAAGACCGCCGTCTCGTGGCGTGAGGACGTCGAGGTGGCCTTGGAGCGCCTCCTGGGCTCCATGAGTCCGGAAAGGGCCCTGCGTCCCGTCTGAGACCCCTACAGCCCCAAGAGCAGCCTCACGTACGGCCGGCCGTACCAAACCGGACGACAGCCACCGCCCCGCCCGAGTTGACCAGCTCGAGCGAGGCTCCGATCACCTGGGCCTGCCCGGCCGCGATGGCCAGCCCGAGCCCGTGCCCCCGGCCGCGTGCGGCGTCCCCGGTGCGGAAGCGCTGCGGCCCGTGCTCCAGCAGGGACGCGGGAAAGCCGCTCCCGTGGTCGCGCACGATCACGCGGTCCTGGTCCACGGTGACCTCCACCGGCGCCCGCCCGTGCCGATGGGCGTTGATGACGAGGTTGGCGATGATCCGGTCCAGCCGCCGGGGGTCGGTCCGCACCATCGGCGTGCCGGTGACGGTGACGGACGCCTGAAGCCCGGTGCGCCGGACCGACTCGGTGACCACTTCGCCGACGGGCACGAGGAGCAGGTCGGCCCGTTCGGCCCCCGCGTCCAGGCGGGAGATCTCCAGCAGGTGCTCCACGAGGGTCCGCAGCACGCGTACCCGGTCGCGGACCAGGTCGGTGCTCTCGCCCTCCGGCAGCAGCTCGGCCGAGGTCATCAGCCCCATGACGGGGGTGCGCAGCTCGTGCGCGACGTCGGCGGTGAAGCGCTGCTCGCTGAGCAGCATGTGCTGCAGTGACCCGGCCATGGAGTCGACCGCGGCGGAGATCTCCGCGATCTCGTCACCGGACCGGGTGGAGCCGCCGATCCGGGCGTCCAGGTCTCCGTCCGCGATACGGCGGGCGGTCTGGGCGACCCTGCGCAGGCGCCGCGTGGGCAGTTCGGCGGCCAGGGCGGAGACGGGGACGATGACGGCCAGGGTGGCCAGCGCGACCATGACGATGTGCCGGTCCAGCGCCTTGAGGCTGAGCTCGCGCGCCCCCATGTCCATCTTCACGGCGATCATGTCACCGTTGGGCGTGAGCCGCCCTGCCCACATCCAGGGCTGGTCGGGCTTGCGGTCGTCGTACCAGTAGTGGGTGCCGCCGAGGGGCAGCATCGCGCGCAGCGGCTCGGGGATCTCCTCCGTCAGCGTGACGTCGTGCTCGGCGACGGCCTCGTCGAGGGCCCGGTAGGCGTCCTGCTCGCCGGCCGTGACCAGCCAGCGGAAGGTCGACTGGTGGACCAGCACCCCGACCACGACCGTGACCGCGCAGCTCGCGGCTGCGGTGAGCAGGGCGATCTTCCACCGCAGCGAGCGCCAGTTCATCATCGGCGCAACTTGTAGCCGAAGCCGCGCACGGTCTCGATGCGGTCGGCCCCGATCTTCTTGCGCAGCCGCTGCACGCACAGGTCGACGACGCGGCTGTCGCCGTCCCAGCCGTAGTCCCAGACCTCGCGCAGCAGGTGGTGCCGGTCGAGCACGATCCCGGGGCTGGCGGCGAACTCCAGCAGCAGCCGCAGCTCGGTGGGCGCGAGCGCGACGGGCCGGCCGGCCAGCGTGACCTCCAGCCCGGCCAGGTCGATGCGCAGGTCGCCGAAGACCACCATGGACTCCGCGGGCGGCGCGGCGATGGCGGAGCGGCGCAGCAGCGAGCGGATCCGGGCCACCAGCACGACCGTGTCGAAGGGCTTGACCACGTAGTCGTCCGCGCCCGCCTCCAGCCCGGAGACGACGTCCAGCGCGTCGCCTCTGGCCGACATCATCAGGATCGGCACCACGCTGGTCTCCCTGACCTTGCGGCACAGGCCGATGCCGTCCAGGCCGGGCAGCATGACGTCCAGCAGGAGCAGGTCGTGCCCGCCCGCCCGGAAGAGCTCGAGTCCGGTCAGCCCGTCACCGGCCGCCGAGACGGCGTAGCCGTACCGCTCGAGGGTCATCACGACCGTCTTGCGGATCACTTCGTCGTCCTCTACGAGGAGGAGCGAGGCGGCGGAATCAGACATCGGTTCTCAAAGCAGGCATGCTGGTGAGGCTATCTCAGGCGTGTATCAGCTACGTATCCAGCAAAAAGGGCGCCCGGGAAACGGGCGCCCTCTGCGAACCGGCCTAGATGATGCCGTCGAGCTCGGCCAGCAGCAGCCTCTTCGGCTTGGCGCCGATGATCTGCTTGACCACCTCGCCGTCCTTGAAGACGTTCATCGTGGGGATCTGCAGAACGCCGTAGTCACGCGGCACGTTCGGATTCTCGTCGATGTTCAGCTTGACGATCTCGAGCTTGTCGCCGTACTCCTTGTAGATCTCCTCGAGGATGGGCGCGACCTGACGGCACGGCCCGCACCACTCGGCCCAGAAGTCGACCAGCACCGGCTTGTCGCTCTTGAGGACCTCTGCCTCGAAGGTGGCGTCGGTTACTGCCTTCACGGTTGCGCTCCTTAGTTCTCGTGGGTGGCGAGCCAGCGCTCGGAGTCGAGCGAGGCCGAGCAGCCGGTCCCGGCCGCGGTGATGGCCTGCCGGTAGATGTGGTCGACGACGTCGCCCGCGGCGAAGACGCCCTCGATGTTGGTGGCGGTGGTGGGCGCGGCGACCTTGATGTAGCCGTCCTCGTCCAGGTCGATCTGGCCCTTGACCAGGTCGGTACGCGGGTCGTGGCCGATCGCGAGGAACAGCGCGTCGGTGGCCAGCTCGCTCTCCTCGCCGGTCTTGACGTTGCGCAGCTTGACCGCCTCGACCTTGTCGGCGCCGAGGACGTCCACGACCTCGGTGTCCCAGACGAAGCGGATCTTGTCGTTGGCGAACGCGCGCTCCTGCATGATCTTGCTGGCGCGCAGCTCGTCACGGCGGTGCACCACGGTGACCATCCGCCCGAACCGGGTCAGGAACGTGGCCTCCTCCATGGCGGTGTCGCCGCCGCCCACGACCACGATGTCCTTCTGCCGGAAGAAGAACCCGTCGCAGGTGGCGCACCAGGACACGCCGCGGCCGGACAGCCGCTTCTCGTTCTCCAGCCCGAGCTCGCGGTAGCCGGAGCCCATCGCGAGGATGACCGACGTCGCGTAGTACGTATCGGTGTAGGTCTTGACCACCTTGGGGTTGGCCTCGAGGTCCACCTCGATCACGTCGTCGGCCACCAGCTCGGCGCCGAACCGCTCCGCCTGCTTGCGCAGGTTGTCCATGAGGTCGGGACCCATGATGCCGTCGGGGAAACCGGGGAAGTTTTCCACGTCGGTGGTGTTCATGAGCGCGCCGCCCGCGGTCACGGAACCCTCGAAGACCAGCGGCTTGAGTTCGGCGCGCGCGGAGTAGACGGCCGCGGTGTACCCAGCGGGACCGGACCCGATGATGATCACGTTACGAACGTCGCTCAACGCTCTCGCGCCTCCTCGTGTGCTGCTGCCTGTGCGTCAACAGATCCTAGGCCGCCGTGATTCCCGACCCTGCCCACAAAACGAAAGAGCCCACCGAAGTGGGCTCTGACGCGGGGTTTCGCTTACCAGCGGCCGATGCTCGCCTTGCGAAGGCCATCGCAGTTGAAGGGGTCGACGACGTCGAGGCGGAGCTTGTTCCTGGCCCGGTCCTTCCAGGATGCGACGATGAGCGCCTCCGAGCCGTTGTACTGGCCCGTGTCGACGGCGAACGTCTTCAGCTTCGTGCGCGCCGCCACCCTGCTCACGCACTTGGTGACGTTGTCACGGGTGCCGGCGTCGCCCTGGAGGATCGGCGCCGGGCCGAAGAAGTCCTTCAGCGGCTGCTTGAGGTCGGTGTCGCTGTAGTTGTGGTCGCTGTCGGTCAGCGCGTACCCGAGGCTCTTCAGCGGGGGCCGCGAGGGCGTGGACGGCTGGGCGACGACGGACGGCCCGCCGCTGCTGTTGCTCCCCCCGCCCGCCGACAACATCCCGCTCGACAGTACGGCGGTGCCGACCACGACGGCCGCGGCGGCGGCGGACGCGGCAGCGGGCAGGGCCCACCGGCGCCGTCGTGCAGCCGACCTCCTGGACGGAGCCGCGGGCACGATGGTGCCGTCATCGGAGACCACCCCGAGGCGCACGGGCTCCGGCGCCTCGGCGGCCGTTTCCCATGGGGCGTCCCGCATGAGCTCGTTCCAGTCGGGCGCTTCGGCGAGTCCGACTCTGCCGCCGGAACGCTCGGCTTCGGCGGCCAGCGCCTTGTCGATGCGTAGCGCGACACCCATCGGCATGGCCGGGGTGGGAGTCGCCGCGAGTACCTCGCGAACCGCCGCCAGGTCTGCCAGCAGCGCCCCACAGGGGGTGCACACCGCGAGGTGTTCGCGTACTTGGCGCGCCGTGCCGACGTCTAGGAGACCCTCGGCGAGTTCCGCGAGGATCTCTAGGTCGTAGTGCGTATCACCCGTCACGAAGTTCTGCTCCCTTCGCGGATGAGACGCGAGTGAGGTCCGATCGGTTCCGCAGATGCGAAAGAATTGGGGCAAGTTTCGCGCGGCCCCGCGCACACCGGCTTTTCACCGTGCCGCTGGGCACTTCGAGCACCTGAGCTGCGTCTTCGACGGAATAGCCCATCATGTCGACCAGGACGAGCGCGGCGCGCTGGTCGGCCGGCAGCAGCTTCAGGGCAGCCGAAACCTCCATGGAGACTTCACGTTCGAGGGTCTGGTCGGGCATCGGGGTGTCGCGTTCGGCGGCCTCGATGAGCTCGTCGTCAGCCACCGGGCGGACCGACTTGCGGCGCATCCGGTCGAGGCAGGCGTTGACCACGATTCGGTGCAGCCAGGTGGTGACGGCCGCTTCGCCACGGAACGTGGCGGCCTTGCGATAGGCAGAGACAAAGGCATCTTGTACGGCGTCGGCCGCCTCGTCGGGATCGCCCAGGGTGCGCAGGGCGACCGCCCACATGCGGTCCCGGTGCCTCTTGACTATCTCGCTGAACGCATGTGGATCCCCGTTGATGTGCGCGGTCAGCAGCTCCGCATCGGAGCGCCCGGCGCTTGAAGGTGTCTCGGGTGGGGAATTCACAAGGGGGTTCCTGATTACGCTGATCCTGGAGAATGCACTACTACGTCATAGATGGTGCCATGAAACCCGCCCTCGTCCGCAGGAACACGGGTAAACCAGATCAAAACGTACTGACCGCTTGCGGGCTGATCGGGCGTCAGAGTGATCTTTCCCGATCCCTCCTTCTGCTTGGCCACCGTCTTGAGCGCGCCCAGGTCGCGTGAGTCGCCCACCTTGAGCTCGACGTCGGCGCCCCCCGCCTGGGAGAGCGTCGCCACCACGTCGCTCACCTGGACCGGCTTGCCCATGTCGAGCAGAAGGCCGACGCCGTCCTTGAGCCCGCCGAGGTCGGCGTCGTTGTAGTTCTCGGTCTTCCAGAACGTGCTGGGCTTGCCGTCGATGGCCGCCGAGGCGCGCTCGGGCTTCTCCGCGCCGTCGCCCAGCGGGTCGAAGCCGTCGGCCTTGGCCGGCTTGACCACCTGGACCTCGGCCGGAGCCGGCTTCGACGTGCTGGGCTGCTCGCCGCCGCCCACGTCGAGCTCCGACGGGCTGCCGAGGCTGCGCCCGATCGTCCAGGCGCCGACGCCCACCGCCGCGATGACCAGGAGCACCACCACGGTCATGAGCAGCCGGTTGAGCAGGCTGCCACGCTGCCGGGGCGGCGGCCGCATCGGCATCATCGTGGGCGGCGGGGTGTCGCGCCGCGTGTCGAGGCCCTCGGAAGGGGAGCTCGTGATGGTCACCGACGGCGCCGCCGCGTAGGGCAGGGAGACCGGCATCGGCCGTGGCACGTCGGCCAGCGCCTCGGCCACCTCCGCCGGGCTGGCCAGCGCGGGCTGTCCCCTGCGGGACTCGGGCAGCGTGGCGCGCACGGTCACGGTGTCCAGGAACCCGGGCACGCCCGCGGTCACCTGCCGGGGCGTGGCGAAGTGGCCGTCGATCATCGGCGCGGCGGGCAGCCCGCCCTCGTCCTCGTCGCCGGGCCAGTGGCCGGTCAGCCCGGCGTACAGCAGCCGGCCGAGCCCTTCGGCGTCCTCGTGCCCGGGGTGGTCGGTGGTGAGCCCGGCCAGCGCGGCGTCGACCGCCACGCCCAGGACCTTGACCGTGTTGCCGGTCGTCCACACCAGGTGGGCCGGGCGCAGGCACAGGTGGTAGAGGCTGGCCTCGTGCGCGTGCGCGATCGCCTCGGCCGCCTCGGCCACCAGACCGGCGGCCCGCTCGGGATCCAGCGGCCCGGCGGCCAGCAGGTCCGACAGCGACTCGCCGGTCACCCACTCGCTCACGACGTAGGCGTGATCCTCGTCCTGGGCGGCGTCGAAGACCTGGGTCAGGCGCGGGTCGGTGAGGCGGCTGGCGGCCCGGGCGGCGGTGACGACCTCCTGCACCCGCGGGAAGTCGGGGGCGAAGGTGAGGACGGCGACCGGGCGGGCGAGGATCTCGTCGATGGCCTTCCACAGGGTGGCGCCGTCGGATTCGCTCACGCGGTCTTCCAGGCGGAAGCGCTCGGCGAGGCGAGTGCCTGGTTCGACCGCCGACGTGCTCACTGACCTTCTCCGCTCCGCCGATCGGGCGTTCCCGTGCCTCGACACACCTGCGTGGAGGGAACCCACGTAGGCCCGTTATGTCGAGTAGATCCGCCCACGCCCCTCCTGCTTCCATTCGCGCGTGTCGGCACCATCGTAGTGCCGTGCCACGCCCGTCCGCGTTCTTTACCGGCCTACCCGCCCGGCGACCATTCCAACGATCGAGTTGACCTCGGGGATGCGCATTTTGTGGGCAACAGCCAGATAGAGCAGCCCGCCCAGCCCGCCGCCGACCGCCAGGATGATCAGCGAGTTGACGAAGGCCAGTTCCCCGAAGACCTGCTGGGTGACCCAGACGGCGGCCAGCGCCAGCACCGCGGTGGGCAGCGCCGCCAGATACATGCGGGTCAGCGCGGTGCCCACGCTCCAGCCGCCCAGGCCGCCGACCCGGCGCGCGGCGATCGTCCAGGCCGCCGCCGCGCCCAGCGCATAGGCGCACGCGTAGGCGAAGGCCAGCCCCATCACGACGTAGGCGGGCGGCAGCAGCGCGTTGGCCACCAGCATCAGCACCGCGCTGGCCGCCGTCGTCCCGGCGCCGATGAAGACAGGGGTGCGCGTGTCGCCGAGGGCGTAGAAGACCCGGAGCAGCAACTGGAAGATCGCGAAGGGCATGAGGGCCAGGCCGTACACCTGAAGGACGTTGCCGATGTAGACGGCGTCGGCCACCGTGGTCTCGCCGTGGGCGTAGATCGGCACGGTGATCGCCGGGCCGAGCACCATGAGCAGCAGCGAGGCGGGCACCATCACGCTGGAGATCAGCCGCACCCCGGCGCCGAACTCCGTGCGCAGGTCGCCCAGCCGTCCCTCGGACACCGCCCGGCTCATCTTGGGCAGCATGGCGGTGATCACCGAGACGCCGATGATGCCGTAGGGCAGCTGGAAGAGCTGGAAGGCGTAGGTGTACGGGCTGACGCCGTGGTTCGGTACGGCGGTGCCGGCGGCGCTGGCCAGGTTGGTGATCAGCATGAACCCGAGCTGGGTGACGATCACGTACCCGATGGTCCAGCCGCCCGCCTTGGCCATCTCGCCCAGCCGCGCGTTGCGCAGGTCGAACCGGGGCCGGAACTGGAACCCGGCCCGCTTGAGCGCCACGACCAGCACGACCGCCTGGGCCACGATGCCCGCGGTGGTGCCCAGGCCGAGCAGGACCAGTTGCCCGGTGGGGACCGTGGCCAGGTTCTTGCCCCCGGCGTACGCCAGGAACACCACGATGACCACGACGTTGTTGAGCACCGGCGCCCACATGGCGGCGGCGAAGCGCTCGCGGGTGTTGAGGATGGCGCCGGCCACCGCGCCCAGCCCGAAGAAGGCGAGCTGGGGCAGGATCAGCCGGGCCAGCAGGACGGCGGTCTCGAACTGCGCCGAGCCGGGCCGCCAGTCGGTGTAGAGGTCGATGAGCAGGGGAGCGGCCAGCACGGCCAGCACCGCGACCACGATGAGCGCGACGGTGGCCAGCGTGAGCAGCCGCTGCTCGAAGGCGCGCCCGCGGTCGGGGTCGTGCTGCTGCGCCCGCACGATCATCGGCACGATCACGCTGCTCAGCACGCCCAGCAGCAGCAGGTCCAGGATGGAGTACGGGATGGCGTAGGCGACGTTGTAGGCGTCGCCGAGCAGTTCGGTGCCGATCGCCGCGGCCAGCACCATCGTGCGCACGAACCCGGTGACCCGCGAGACCATGGTGCCCGCGGCCATGATCGCGCTCGCCCGGAGCAGGCGGCTCACGCGGGCTCGCCCGTCGGCGAGAACGGCGCTGAGCCGAGAAGGGCCTCACTCACACCTTTTCACTCTCCCGTGCCTGGGCCGCCCGGGCGGGGCGTTTCTGCGAGCGCCGCCGCAGGATGCGCGTGACCACGGCGGCCAGCATGACCGACAGCGCGCCGCCCACGATGACCAGCGCGATGCCGGTGTACCCGGTGGTCCTGAGCGTCAGCTTGACCGGATCACCGTACGGCACGCCGTCGGCCGTCTCCAGCTGAACGGTGATCGAGGCGTCGCCGGTCGTCCTGACCAGCATCGGCACCGGCACGGTGAGGATCTCGTTCTTGCCGATCGTCATGAGCTTCTTGTCGTACTTCTTGTCGATCTCCAGCAGCCTGGTGTCGTTGGAGGTCACGTCGACCATCAGCGTGACCGACGAGCTCAGCCGGTTGCGGACGGAGATGGGCACCTGCCCGTCGACTCCGGCCAGCGTGCGCGTCTGGTCCAGGCCGGAGCCGGAGATGGTGACCAGGTCGAGCCGGTCGTCCACCTTGCCGTCCACCTGCTTGACCGCCGCGCGCCCGTTGCGGGTGTTGTTGCGCCATCCGGCCGAGGTCAGCCGCAGCACCGCCGCCTCGAACCCCGCGGGCCGCTTGTCGGTGGTGATCTGGGTGGCCAGCGCGGCCTCGGCGACGACCTCCTTGATGGGGCCGAGGTACTTGCCGCTGAGCTCTTCCTTGCGGTCCTGGTCGGTGTAGACGAGCCCGGCCCGCGGCGCCTGGACCTTGGCCGGCTTGATCGCGTCGAGCGGCTGCGGCGTCAGCCACGGCAGCTCGGCGGCGGTCTTGAGCAGCGAGCTGACGAAGGCCGGATCGGGGTTCCAGCGCCGCGAGGGCGCCACGACGAGGTTCCTGGGCCGCACCTGGCCGGGCTCGCCGGCGATCATCGCCGTCTCGGCGATGAACCGCTGCCGGTTGATCACGGCCGAGCGGCCCGCCGCGTTGTCGAGCTCGAGGGTACGGCTCAGCTCCTCGTCGGGCAGGAGCGCGGTGACCGGACCGGCGACGGTGTCGAGGGTGGTGGCCGCGTCGAGCGTGGTCGTGCTCGGCGTCTGGGGCGGCAGGTTGGCCGGGTTGAGCAGGACCGTGCCGATCTTGTTGACCGCCAGCAGATCGAGGGCGTCGTCGTCGAGCTTGCCCGCGACGGGCCAGGCGACACCGGTCGTGACGTTGCGCTTGATGTTGCGGGCCGCGGCCGTGCCGGCGCTCGCGACGGCCTGCTGGATGACGCCGTCGAGGCCCTGATGGGCGACGGCGGTGACGTCGGGGTCGCCGTAGGGGATCGCCACGACGAGGGTGGCGGCCAGCGAGGAGCGCAGGGACTCCAGCCAGGGCGCGGCCGCCGGATCGGCGGGCTTCTTGGTGCCGTTCTTGAGGGTGTAGCCCTGGCTCATCGCGCGCACGTCGTCGAGCAGGCCGGGCTCGACGAACCAGGTGATGTTCTTGGGCGCGGCTTTGGCCAGCTCGGCCAGGTTGGCCAGGCGCCCGCCGGGCTGGAGCGCGGCGGGCAGCTTGTCGTCGACGAAGGTGGCGTCGTCGGAGCGGTGGGGCGCGTCCACGATGGGCAGGGCGACGGCCAGCCGGTTGCGCGGCAGCTTGGGCGCGGTCGGGGGCGCGTAGGTGATGAACGTGTGGGTCTTGGCCAGCGGCTGCCAGCTGGCCAGCGTGTTGACGACCTCGATGGTGATCGGGTAGACGCCGAAGGCGTTCATGCCGAGCTGGATGGGCGTCGCGGTGATCTCCCACTCGACGGCGGCGCCGGTGTTGATCGCGGTGAAGTTCATGAAGGAGGTCCGCGTGGAGACCTGCGGCAGCTGGGCCGCCTGGTCCTCGGCGAACGCCTTCATCGAGGCGCGGTCGGTCAGGCGCAGGCCCGGGCCGTAGCGGAGCCGCACCTGGATGTTGGACAGCGCGGCGCCGGTGCCGTTGCGGATCGTGCCCGACAGCTTGATCTGATCCGCGGGCCCGGTCGGCAGCTCCGGGGTGATCGACTTGACGCTGAGGGCGAGCTCCTGCTTCGCCTGGGTGGCGGCAGCCGTACCCGGCGTTGTCGCGACCACAGGGGCGAGCAACGCGGCGGAGAGGACTGCGAGAAGCGTGGCCTTTCTGATCACGCGTCAGTCCGGAGTGGAGTACGGCGCACGCCCGCAATGGTACGGGCTCAGTGCCGTAGCGCGACCGTCTGGCGGGATCCTCTGCGCCGTGGCACGCGCAGGTCCATGGACTTGCCTGACATGAGTGACAGCAGGTCAAAGGCGCGCATGGTGAGTGCGGTGTGACGTTCGCCAGTGGCGAGGAAGATGGGCTGGTTGTCGGGTTTGAGGCGGTCGTCGACGAGGACGGTCAGCCCGGGCGGAAGCAGCAGCGGGCAGACCAGCCCGGCGGCGTAGTCGGTAACCGCGTTGACCACGAAGGCCGGCGCAGGGTGTACTTTTCTGGCCCCGAGCAGACCCCCGACCACGCCCGGCTTGGGCGGTGCGGCGACGGTGGACACCACGGCGACGGCCTCCCGGCCCAGCCCGGTGACCGCCTCGAACACCGTCACGGCCACGCAGCGGGAGGGAGCTGCGGAGATCGTTTCGGGCAGCTCGTCCGCGCACGTCATGGGGCGCGGAAGGCGTACGATCTCATGTTGGACCTGGTGTGCGAGGAGCCAGCGGTGGATCGCGAGGGCGTCCTTCATGAATGAGCTCCTTGCCTCGTTCCAGGGCCCCCGACGGTCTCTGACCGACGGTAACCCGGACCTGGTGTGGCTCGGGGGATATGTTCCGGAATGCGTGAAGGACCTACCCAGCTTGTCCGACTCAAATCAGCTCTTCCACAAGATCGCGCCGGTCGCCGACGAGCTCGGCGAGCTGTTCGCCGCGCGCGGGCACGAGCTCGCCCTGGTCGGCGGCTCGGTGCGCGACATCCTGCTCGGCCGCATCGGAAACGACCTCGATCTGACCACCGAGGCCAGGCCCGAGCGGGTGCTCGAGATCGTCAAGGACTGGGCCGACTCGGTCTGGACCATCGGGATCGACTTCGGCACCGTCGGCGTCCGCAAGGGCAACTGGCTGCTGGAGATCACCACCTACCGGAGCGAGTCCTACGACCCCAAGTCGCGCAAGCCCGAGGTCATGTACGGCGAGACCCTCGAGGCCGACCTGGAACGGCGCGACTTCGCGATCAACGCGATGGCGGTGCGCCTGCCGGACCACGAGTTCGTCGACCCCTACGGCGGCGTCTCCGACCTGACGGCCAGGGTGCTGCGCACGCCGGGCACGCCCCAGCAGTCCTTCGACGACGACCCGCTGCGCATGCTGCGGGCCGCCCGCTTCGCCTCCCAGCTCGGCTTCACCGTCGCCCCCGAGGCGCTCGCGGCGATGACGGAGATGGCCGAGCGCATCGAGATCGTCTCCGCCGAGCGCATCCGCGACGAGCTGGACAAGCTCGTCTGCGGCGCCCAGCCCCGGGCCGGACTCAAGATCCTGGTCGACACCGGCCTGGCCGCCCACGTGCTGCCCGAGATCCCCATGCTCCGGCTGGAGATCGACGAGCACCACCGCCACAAGGACGTCTACGAGCACTCGCTGACCGTCCTCGACCAGGCCATCGCCCAGGAGGAGGACGGCAAGCCCGACCGCATCCTGCGCTGGGCGGCGCTCCTGCACGACGTCGGCAAGCCCAAGACGCGCCGGCACGAGCCCGGTGGCCGGGTCTCCTTCCACCACCACGAGCTGGTCGGCGCCCAGATGACCAAGAAGCGCATGACCGAACTGCGCTTTCCCAAGGACGTCGTGGCCGACGTGGCCCGGCTGGTCGAGCTCCACCTGCGCTTCCACGGGTACGGCACGGGCGAATGGACCGACAGCGCGGTCCGGCGCTACGTCCGTGACGCCGGTCACCTGCTCGACCGGCTGCACAAGCTGACCAGGGCCGACTGCACCACCCGCAACAAGCGCAAGGCCGCCGCGCTCTCGCGCACCTACGACCAGCTCGAGGAGCGCATCGCCCGGCTGGCCGAGGAGGAGGAGCTGGCCAAGATCCGCCCCGAGCTCGACGGCAACGAGATCCAGGAGGTCCTCGGCGTCGGCCCGGGCCCGGTGGTGGGCAAGGCGTACAAGTTCCTGCTCGATCTCCGCCTCGACCAGGGCGTGATCGGCAAGGACGCGGCCAGGGCGGCGCTGCTGAAGTGGGCGGGGGAGAACGTCTAGGCGGAGGCCGGCACCCGCGCGCGCCGCACCGCCAGCCGGTAGAGGAGGGCGCTGAGGACGTAGCCGCCCGCGATGAGGCCGACGGCGAGGTAGGACTTGCCGTCGGCCGGCAGGATGGCCGCCGACAGCGCGGCCGCCAGCACGAACATGCCGTTGAAGAGCATGTCGTAGATGGAGAAGGCGCGGCCGAGATAGGTGTCCTCGATGTCGCGCTGCACGGCGGTGTCGGCGCAGATCTTGACGCTCTGCCCGGCGACGCCGAGGAAGAAGCCGGCGACCGGCAGGCCCCACTCCTGGAAGGGGGTGACGAGCACGGCGGTCGCCACCCCGGCGGCGGCCAGCATCCACGGCACCCACCGCTCCAGCGTCAGGCGCTCGGTGACCAGCGGGGTGACCACGACGGCGAGGGCGAAGCCGACGCCGGAGGTGGCCACCACGAGGCTCATGCCCTGCAGCGCCACGCTGGCGTCGCCGCCGGTGAAGTAGTAGCGGTAGAGGATGATCCCCAGCGCGGTGGCCATGCCGAACATGAACCGGTGCAACGCCATCGCGCCCATCGTGGCCGCCGCCACCCGGTGGCGCGACAGGTGCCCGAACCCCGCCACGAGCCCCTTGAACACGCCGCGCAGCGCCTGGCGGGTGTCCGGGCGGCCCGGGTCGTCGTCGGGCCCGAGCAGTTGCCTCGGCATGGTCCTGGCCACCAGCGCGCTGAGCCCGAAGACCAGGCCGGAGGTGACCATCATGATCGAGATGTGGCTGTGGAAGACCTCGCGCATGAGGAAGCCGATCGCCACGCCGCCGAAGGTGATCACCGTGCCGGACGTCGGGACGACCGCGTTGGCGGCCATCAGGTGCTGCCGCGGCACGACGTGCGGAAGCGCGGCGCTGAGGGCGGCCAGGAAGAAGCGGTTGACGCCCAGCACGCACAGGGCGGCCGTGTAGAAGACCACGTCGGGCAGCCCGGCGACCAGGATGCCCGCGGTCACCAGCAGCAGCGTGCCGCGCACCAGCGGCGCGACGACCAGGATCTGCCGCCGCGACCAGCGGTCGATGAAGACGCCGACGAACGGCCCCAGAAGGCTGTAGGGCAGGAACAGCACCGCGAAGCCCATGGCGACGTCGAGCGCGCTGGTGTGCTTCTCCGGGCTGAAGAAGGCGAAGCCGAGCACGCTGAACTGGAAGATGCCGTCGGAGAACTGGGAGACCAGCCGGGTGCCGAACAACCGTCGGAAGTCCCGGCCCTGCAGGACCACACGGAGATCGGCAACAAATGACACGCAGTAAGCCTAGCCGTCGCCTTCCGGTGGACGCTCAGGTCAAGAAACGGAAGAGAACCGTACTCGGCTTCACGTACGCTCGTCCTGTGACGACTGAGGAGCACGTGGTACTGGTCGACAGTGCCGGCAACGCGATCGGCACCGCCCCCAAGACATCCGTCCACGGCCTGGACACCCCACGCCATCTCGCCTTCTCCAGCTACGTCTTCGACGAGACGGGCCGCGTCCTGCTCACCAGGCGGGCCGCGCACAAGGCGACGTGGCCGGCCGTGTGGACCAACAGCTGCTGCGGCCATCCGATGCCCGGCGAGGCGATCGAGCAGGCGGTGCTGCGCCGGCTCGCGCACGAGCTCGGCCTGGTCGTGGAGCACGCCGACCTGCTGCTGCCGGGCTTCGGCTACCGAGCGGTCATGGACAACGGCATCGTGGAGCACGAGCTGTGCCCGGTCTACCGGGTGCTGACCAAGGACGCGGTCAGCGCCAACCCCGACGAGGTGGACGGCGTCCTGTGGATGCCGTGGCAGGAGTTCATCGAAGGCGTGGGCAGCAACCTGCTGGCGATCTCGCCGTGGTGCAGGGAACAGATTCCGCTGCTGACGGCGCTGGGTGACGACCCCTTGGCATGGGAGCCGGCGCCGGAGGACGAACTGCCTCCGGCCGCGCGGGCCACTTAGCCGGGCGCCGTGACGGCGCCCGGCCACACGGCTGGGCCGTACGTCAGCGGGACACTTCTCCGCGGATGAACTTCTCCACGTACTCGCGGGCCTCGTCGTCGCTGTGCTGGACCGGCGGGGACTTCATGAAGTACGAGGAGGCGCTGAGGATCGGGCCGGCGATGCCCCGGTCAAGGGCGATCTTGGCGGCGCGGACGGCGTCGATGATGATGCCGGCCGAGTTGGGCGAGTCCCAGACCTCGAGCTTGTACTCCAGGTTCAGCGGGGTGTCGCCGAACGAGCGCCCCTCCAGGCGCACGTAGGCCCACTTGCGGTCGTCCAGCCACGGCACGTGGTCGGACGGGCCGATGTGCACGTCGGCCTTGCCCATCTCGTGCGGGATCTGCGAGGTGACCGACTGCGTCTTGGAGATCTTCTTGGACTGGAGGCGCTTGCGCTCCAGCATGTTCATGAAGTCCATGTTGCCGCCGAAGTTGAGCTGGTACGTGCGCAGCAGCTCGACCCCGCGGTCCTCGAAGAGCTTGGCCATGACGCGGTGGGTGATGGTGGCGCCGACCTGCGACTTGATGTCGTCGCCGATGATCGGCACGCCCGCCTCCTCGAACTTCTCCGCCCACTCGGGGTCGGAGGCGATGAACACCGGCAGGGCGTTGACGAAGGCCACCTTGGCGTCGATGGCGCACTGGGCGTAGAACCGGTCGGCCTCCTCCGAGCCCACCGGCAGGTAGGAGACGAGGACGTCGACCTGGTTCTCCTTGAGGACCTTCACCACGTCGGCCGGAGCCTCGTCGGACTCCTCGATGATCTCGCGGTAGAACTCGCCGAGACCGTCGAAGGTGTGGCCCCGCTGGACGATCACGCCCGTGGGCGGCACGTCGGCAATCTTGATCGTGTTGTTCTCGCTGGCCACGATCGCCTCGGACAGGTCGCGGCCGACCTTCTTGGCGTCGACGTCGAAGGCGGCCACGAACTCGATGTCGCCGACGTGGTAGTCGCCGAACCTGACGTGCATGAGGCCAGGGACCCGGGTGTCCGGGTCGGCGTCCTTGTAGTAGTGCACGCCCTGGATCAGTGATGCCGCGCAGTTGCCGACACCGACAACGGCTACGCGAACCGAACCCATCGCACTCGCTCCCTTACTCATCAGTGTTATTGGTGGCGGGCTCTTCCGAGGCCCGTCTCTCTGTCGCGATCAGCTCATTCAGCCAGCGCACTTCGCGTTCGACCGACTCCAGGCCGTGACGCTGGAGCTCCAGGGTGTAGGCGTCGAGCCGTTCCCTGGTGCGGGCCAGTGCGGTGCGCACGGCGTCGAGCCGTTCCTCCAACCGGCTGCGGCGGCCTTCGAGGATGCGCAGGCGCACCTCGGCCTCGGTGTGCCGGAAGAAGGCGAAGTGGATGCCGAAACTCTCGTCCTCCCACGCGGACGGCCCGGCCTGGGTCAGCAGCACCTGGAGCCGTTCCTTGCCTTCGGCGGTGAGCTTGTAGACGATCTTCGATCGGCCGCTCACCCGAGTGGGTTGCTCCTCCACGATTAGTCCCTGCTCCAGGAGTGATCTCAGGCAGGGGTAGAGCGAACCGTAGGAGAACGCACGGAACATGCCGAGCAGCTCGTTGAGCCGTTTACGCAGCTCATAGCCGTGCAGCGGTGTCTCGTGCAGCGACCCGAGCACGGCGAGTTCCAGCACTCTGCCCTGTCCGCTGGCCAATGGAACCGCCCTCCTCTCGCGTCGATGTATCGGCTCGATACATCTCGAGGATACGTCGTCTCGGCATATGGCCGCAATTAATGGATTTGCCAAGGCGTTGGGATGAATCGGTAAAAAGCCGTAGTCTGGCGCCCATGTGGTCACAGCGAAGGGTGGTGGATTACGGCCTCGCCAAGCGGGCGGTGGTCCGCTCGGTGCGCGATGGACGCACCCTGCCCAGTGACGTCTGTGACGCACAGCCGTACCTCCTCCGCGCGGCCCGCCATTTCGGCGAGCCCACCGAGCGCCTCTGCCCGGTGTGCGAGAGGGAGAACGTCACCAACGTGACCTATGTCTACGGAGATTCGCTTGGCCGCCATGCTGGTCAGGCAAAGGCCACTTCAGAACTCGCCGTGATGGCCCATGATTACGACGAGTTCAGGGTGTACGTCGTTGAGGTCTGCCAAAGTTGTTCTTGGAACCACCTGACGGTCACGTACGTCCTCGGCAACGGACCGCCGGACCTCGTCGGCCAACCGTAGACACCGAGGGCGGGGAGGAACCTCACGCCCCACCCGCCGTGCCATTCGACGACGATGCGAGGACGTGTGAGTTACAGCAGCAATGAGGGGACGCCCCGCCAAGGACGGCGCCGTCGCTCAGGCTCACCCCGTTCATCAACGCCGCCGCCACAGGCGCCGCAGAGCGGCTCATGGGGTACGGCACAGCAGCCCCGTCGTCCGGAGGCCGCCTACGAGCAGACCGGCGCGATGGCCGCCCAGCCCGGCCACGAGGGCGGTCACCCCGGCCAGCGCCAGCCCGGCCCCGCGCAGGGACAGGGCCCGGGGCAGGGACAGGGCCCGGGGCAGGGGATGCCCGCCCAGGCCCACGGCATGCCCGGCTACGACCACCAGCCCGGCACCGGCCCCCAGCGCGGCGAGCGCCGCCGGCAGCACGACCAGGACACCATCGCCAGCCAGATCCCGCCGCGCCGCGGCCGGGGGGGCCGGGGCGGCCCGCCCGAGGGCCCTCCGCCCGGCGAACGCGAACGCGGGCGCGGGCGCGGTGACGGCGAGGGCCGCGGATGGCGCCGGTTCATCCCGAGCTGGAAGATCGTCGTGGCCGGCTGCGTGGTCGTGGCCGCCGGCATCTTCGGCATGATCATGGTCGGCTACTCCCTCACGCCCGTCCCCACCTCGGCGCAGGCGAAGGACGCCGTGGACGACATGGGGAGCACCCTCTACTACGAGAACGGCAAGGAGGTCCTCGCCAAGCTCGGCGTCAAGCGGATCCCGGTCCAGACCATCGGGGAGATCCCGGCACACGTCCAGGACGCGGTGATCGCCGCCGAGAACAGCAGCTTCCGCGACGACTCCGGCATCTCCTTCTCCGGCATGGTCCGCTCGCTGTGGTTCACCGCCACCGGCCAGCAGATCCAGGGCGCCTCCACGATCACGCAGCAGATGGCGCGCAACTACTACGACGGCCTGTCCCAGGAACGCTCGCTCCAGCGCAAGGTCAAGGAGATCTTCGTCGCGGTCAAGCTGAACCAGTCGCTGACCAAGGACCAGATCCTCCTGCAGTACCTCAACACCATCTACTTCGGCCGTGGCGCGAACGGCATCGGGGCGGCGGCCCAGTACTTCTTCGACAAGAAGGTCAGCAAGCTCACCCCCGAAGAGGGCGCCTACCTGGCCGGCCGCATCCAGAACCCGTCCTCTTTCGACACCTCCGAGAAGTCGGGCGACAACGGCCCCACCGAGTACCGGTACAAGTACGTGCTGGAGCAGATGGGCAAGCTCGACCCGGCGAAGTATTCGGGCCTCCTGGCCAAGAGCCCCACGTCGCCCAAGCGCAAGGCCGACAAGCAGAAGGACTACTACAAGGGCGTCCAGGGCTACATGATCCGGACGGTCATCGACGAGCTGAGGCCGCTGGGGATCGACGAGGACGACCTCAAGACCGGCGGCTACAAGATCCGCACCACCTTCGACAAGAAGCTCATGGAGGCCGCGAAGCGCGCGGTGAACCAGCACACGCGCAACGCCCCCAAGGAGGTCATGGCCACGCTGGCCGCGGTCGACCCGCGCACCGGCCGGATCAGGGCGTTCTACGGCGGCGACGACTACGCCACCGACGCCTGGAACGACGCGTTCATGTCGGTCAAGCAGGCCGCCTCCGCCTTCAAGCCCTACGTGCTGGCCGCCTGGCTGGAGCAGGGCTACAGCCTGCGCAGCTACCTGCCGGCCAAGGGCCCCATCGAGCTGCCGGGCACCAGCCCGATCAACAACGACCACCCCTCGGGCGCCACGTCCGTGGACGTCGTCAAGGCCACCGCGAGCTCGGTCAACACCGCCTTCGCCAAGATGGGGGAGAAGGTCGGCCTCCAGAGCGTCGTGGAAATCGCCTCCCGCGCCGGCATCGACAAGGAGCGGCTGGAAGAGACGAAGGACAGGCAGAGCTACCTGCTCACCATCGGCTCCAGCGGCGTGACCGCGGTCGAGCAGGCAGGCGGCTACTCGATCTTCGCCAACCAAGGCAAGCACATCAAGAACCACGTGATCATCAAGGCGACCGACCGCAACGGCCAAGTCGTCGTCGACGACAAGAACTACGCGGCGGTCACGGTGATCTCCCCCGAGGCCGCGGCCGACGCCACCGTCGCCCTCCAGGCCGTCGTCAAGAGCGGCACCGGCCGGAACGCCGCCCTCTACGACCGCCCGGTCGCCGGCAAGACCGGCACCAACAACGACAACAAGGACGTCTGGTTCGTCGGGTTCACCCCGCAGATCTCCACCGCGGTCGGCATGTACAAGCAGGAGTGCAGGACCGCCAAGGGCAAGCTCGTCGCGCCGGTGAACGACAACTGCCCGTGGTACCGCGGCAAGGACCCGGCCAAGGAGAAGAAGTACACGCCGCAGAAGGCATACAGCAGCGCCTTCGAAGTCCCCCTGCCCAGCGGCTACCAGGGCGCCACCTACCCGGCGGCCATCTGGAAGACGTTCATGACCGAGGCCACCAAGGGCGACGAGGTCATGCAGTTCCCGCCGCGGGCCGACGGCGGCGTGCCGGAGAACCTGGCGCCCAAGCCCACCCCGACGCCCACCCCGACGCCGACCGCCGACCCGGAGAACCCGTTCGAGGAAGAGGACCCGAACGTCGGCTGCCCGCTCCTCGACCCGGCCTGCCAGGACGACGGCGACGTCAGCGTGGACGAGGAGACCGGTGACGGCAGCGGCATCCCCGAGGGAGACGGTGACAGCATGATGGGCCGCGGCGCCGCGGTACCCAACCCCATGCCGAGCCGGCGCGAGGATTGATGAAGCCTCCGGTCTACATCAGGGCGGTGCCGTACCTGCCCCTGGGGCTTTTCGCGGCCCTGGGGGCGACGCTGGCCTACGTGGTCAGGCTGCCGTGCCGTACCGGAGGCTGGAACGATCAGGTCTCCACCTACACCGGCTTCTGCTACACCGACATCTATCCCCTCTGGTTCGATCGGCAGCTCTCGACGCAGAATCCGTACTTCGCGCAGGTGCCGTTCGACAAGCAGGTCGAGTACCCGGTCGTGCTGGGCGAGGTCATGCAGGCCATCGCCTGGCTGGCCAGGACCGCCGGGGACGTGGTCGCGCAGGGCGTGCTCTTCTACGACATCACGGTCGTCCTGCTCTCCGTCTGCCTGGTCGTCGGCGTGCTGCTGATGGCTGCCGTCGCCGGGCCGACGCGCCGCTGGGACGCCCTGTGGTACGCGCTGGCGCCGTCGGTGATCCTGGCCGCCTACATCAACTGGGACCTGGTGGCCGGGGCGCTGTCGATGGCCATGCTGCTGGCCTGGGCGCGCAAGCGGCAGATCCTCGCCGGCGTGCTGCTCGGGCTGGCGATCGCCACCAAGTTCTATCCGCTGATGTTCGTGGGCGCGTTGTTCCTGCTCACGTTGCGCAGCGCGCGATGGCGGCCCTTCCTCGTCACGATGGGCGCGGCGGCCGCGGCCTGGCTGGCGGTCAACGTGCCGTTCATGATCTTCGCGTGGGACGGCTGGCGCCGCTTCTACGTCTTCTCCCAGGAACGCGGCGTCGACTGGGGCTCGCCGTGGCTGTTCTTCCAGAACAAGGGCTGGCCCCTGCTCGGCACCGCCGACGTGAGCCTGCTCGGCTTCGGCTCGCTGGCGCTGCTGTGCCTCGGCATCGCGCTCCTCACGCTGATGGCGCCGCGGCGGCCCCGGCTGGCGCAGATCTGCTTCCTGGCCCTGGCCGCGTTCATGATGACGAACAAGGTGTGGTCGCCGCAGTTCGTGCTCTGGCTGATCCCCTTCGCCGTGCTGGCCAGGCCCAACTGGAAGCCGCTGGCCCTGTGGCAGGTCGCCGAGGTCTGGTACTTCTTCGCCATCTGGCTCTACCTGGTCGCCCAGCCGCCCCTGGACCGGGCCGACCTGGGCATCGGCGACGACACCTACTTCACCGCCGTCTGGGGCCGCGTGATCACGATCGGCATCATGATGGCCTTCGTCGTGCGTGACATCCTCCGTCCCGACAAGGACGTGGTACGGCAGGGCGACATCGACGACCAGATCGGTGGCGTGTTCGACCAGGCGCCCGACCGGTTCACCTTGGTGCCCGCCTCTCGATGATCACTCGCTCGGCGGATCGGGACGCGCTGCTGCTGTGGTTCGGCACGCGCTTCGGACTGCTGGTGGCGACGCTGCTCGGCGTCTCCCTGCACGACTACCTCGGCAAGTGGCGGGCCTGGGACGCCGGGTTGTTCGTCGTCATCGCCGAGTACGGCTACGACGGCGTCCCCGGGCGGGATCCGGACGCCGGGCTGCCCGCGTTCTTCCCCGGGATGCCGCTGGCGCTGCGGCTGGTGCACCTGGTGGTGCCCGACTGGTCGCTGGCCGGGCTGCTGATCTCGCTGGCGGCCGGGGCGGTGGCGACGATCTTCCTGGCCCGGCTGGCCGTCTTCGAGGGCGGCGCCGGGTGGGTGGCGGTGCTGGCGCTGCTGTTGTTCCCGACCGCCGTCTTCCTGACCGCCGGCTACAGCGAGTCGCTCTTCCTGGCCTTCGCCGTACCGGCGTGGCTGGCGGCCCGGCAGCGCCGCTGGCCGCTGGCCGCGGTGCTGGCCGCGGGCGCCTCGTGTGTGCGGATCACCGGGTTGTTCCTGGCGGTGGCCTTGTGCGTGGAGTTCGTCTCCTCCCGGCCCGCGCTCCGGCAGGCGCCTTGGCTGGCCGTACCGTTTCTTCCCCTCGTGGGCTATTCCTTCTACCACTACACGCGCTCCGGGGACTGGTTCGCCTGGAAGAACGCCCAGGAGGCCGGCTGGGGGCGCGAGATGGTGTGGCCCTGGGAGTCGTTCGCCAAGACGTGGGAGGCGGCCATGGGGGGCGACGAGTTCGCCGTCGCCTTCCGGATGGAGATAGCCGGGGTCGTCGTCGCGGTGCTGGGGCTGGTGTGGCTGGCCTTTCTGCGGCGGTGGAGTTCGCTGGTCTACTGCGGGCTGCAGGCCGGGGCGTTGATGACCTCGGCCTACTACCTGTCGATTCCGCGGTCGCTGGTGTTGTGGTTTCCGCTGTGGGTGGCCTTCGCGCAGTTGCGGCACCGGTGGATCTTCGTGGTGTACGCGCTGGTGTCGGGGCCGTTGATGGTGCTGAACACCGTCCGGTTCCTGACCGGCGCCTGGGCCGGGTGAAGGCGCTTACCCACTCCTGCGGTCCGGTAATCCAGGGAAGTTATCCACAGGCTGTGTATTCACAGGTTCTTGCGGAGGAAGGCGATGTCCGCGGCCTGGCCGTCCGGCGGGGTCTCCACCACGATCGGGGCGTCCGCGGCGCGGCAGACCGCGAGGATCAGCTCCGGGTCGATCTTGCCTTCGCCGAGGTTGGCGTGCCGGTCGGCGCCGGAGTCGAAGTCGTCGCGCGAGTCGTTGCAGTGGACCAGGTCGATCCGGCCGGTGATCGCCTTCACCCGCTCGACCAGGTCGATCAGCTCCTCGCCGCCGGCGTGGGCGTGGCAGGTGTCCAGGCAGAAGCCCACGTCGAACCCGTCGAGCGCGTCCCACAGCCGGGCGATGCGCTCCAGCTTGCGCGCCATCGCGTTGCCGCCGCCCGCGGTGTTCTCGATCAGGACCGGGATGCGCGTCTCCTCCAGGCGCTCGAACACCTTGCGCCAGTTGTCGAAGCCGACCTGGGGATCGTCCTTGGCGTTGACGTGGCCGCCGTGCACGATCAGACCCTTCGCGCCCAGGTCGGCGGCGGCCGTCAGGTGCTGGGTGAGCAGCTTGCGGCTGGGGATGCGGATCTTGTTGTTGGTGGTCGCCACATTGATCAGGTAGGGGGCGTGGATGTAGACGTCCACCCCCTCGACGGGCTTGCCGGGCAGCACCGGGCCCTTGTAGCCCTGGGGGTCGCCGAGGAAGAACTGCACCACCTCGGCGCCCACTTCGGCCGCGTGGGCGGCGGGGTCGTCCTGGTCGACGTGAGCTCCGATAAGCACCATGGCGTCGAGATTAGCCGGAGCGGCGAACCCTGGGGCGGAGAGCGGCAGCTTGCGTAACCAGCGGAGCCCCGTGGTGAGTGCGACCATTAGACACAGTTTGGAGTGACACTCTTCGGGCAGGCGCAGGGAGCCCCATCTTCCATGAGGAGCTTCCGTGTACCGCAGAACGGTTTCCCTGATATTTCTGATCTACGTGTTAGTCGGCATCTACGTCGCCTGGATCCACGAATACATCACCCCGGGCCTGCTGAGGGACCTGGCCGAGGCATTGCTCGCGATCTTCCTGTGGTTCCTGATCCTGCTCGGCGTCGATCTGCGCCTGGGCGGTTCCTAGGGCAGGAACCCGCCGCGCGCGATGCCCAGCGCCACGCCCACGAACGCGGCCACGATGCCGATGATGTTGAGCACCCGCTCGCCCGTCGTCACCGAGACGTACTGCGAGTACAGGCCCATGCCGAAGCCGAGCGCCCCGGCCCACGACGCGACGGCGTGCCCGCCGGTGAAGAAGGTCGCCACGAACGCCACGAGGCCGACCGCCAGGGTCGCGACGGCCAGCGCGTTCTCCCGGGGATGCGCTCGCCCGTCGCTGTTGAGGGCGAGCATCGAGCGTTCCGTGCTGTCGGACGGTTCCAGCATGTGTGGCATGGTCACCACCCCCTTGTCCCAAGGGGCATTCCCATCCACGAGCGGCTGGTAACCTGGGCACGCTGCGTTGTAGACGACCTGGGGCCGCATGGGGTGCGGCCGGCCATGGTCAACGTCAGCGTCCTCCTGTCACGGCAGATCGTCGTGACCGCAAGAGTCCAGAGGAGGTTGGAGTCCGCATGCGTCGTTACGAAGTAATGGTCATCCTGGACCCTTCGCTCGATGAGCGCACTGTGGCGCCGTCCCTCGACCAGTTCCTCACCGTCGTCCGCAACGACGGCGGCACTGTGGAGAAGGTCGACGTCTGGGGCCGTCGCCGCCTCGCCTACGACATCGACAAGAAGTCGGAAGGCATCTACGCCGTCATCGACCTGTCCGCGGAGCCCGCGACGGTCAAGGAGCTCGACCGGCAGATGAACCTCAACGAGGGCATCATGCGCACCAAGGTCATCCGCCCCGACGTGCACTAAGCAGCTTGTTGCCCGGCTTTTGTCGGGCGGCAGCCGTACTCTGAGCCGTAACCCAAGAGTTTTCAGGAAGGCTCCAAAGCCATGGCAGCAGGCGACACCGTCATCACCATCGTCGGCAACCTCGTCGACGACCCGGAGCTGCGCTTCACCCCTACGGGTCAAGCCGTGGCTCGCTTCCGAGTCGCATCCACTCCGCGGTTCATGGATCGACAGACCAATGAATGGAAAGACGGCGAAAGCCTCTTCCTGACCTGCAACGTGTGGCGTCAGGCGGCCGAGAACGCCGCCGAGTCGCTGCAGCGTGGCATGCGGGTCATCGTTCAGGGGCGGCTCAAGCAGCGGTCTTACGAGACCAAGGAAGGCGAGAAGCGCACCGTTTACGAGGTCGAGGTCGACGAGGTCGGCCCGTCCCTGCGCAACGCCACCGCCAAGGTCAACCGCACCTCCCGTCAGGGTGGCGGCGGTGGCGGCTTCGGCGGCGGACCCGCTGACGACCCGTGGGCCTCCGCGTCCCCGGCCCCGCCCCAGGGCGGCGGCTTCGGTGGCGGCGGTGGCGGCGGCGGTTACGGCGGCGGCGGCCAGCAGGGCGGTTCCGGCTCCGGCGGCTTCGGCGGCGGCAACGACTTCAGCGACGAACCGCCTTTCTAACCACCCGTTCACAAGCCCGAGTCCATTCCCGCATCACAGCGGGGCTCTGAAAGGAGCACCACGATGGCCAAGCCGGCACTGCGCAAGCCCAAGAAGAAGGTTTGCCTGTTCTGCCACGACAAGATCTCCTACGTCGACTACAAGGACACGGCGCTGCTGCGGAAGTTCATCTCCGACCGCGGCAAGATCCGTGCGCGCCGGGTGACGGGCAACTGCACCCAGCACCAGCGCGACGTGGCGACCGCGATCAAGAACGCGCGTGAGGTGGCTCTGCTGCCTTACACGAGCACCGCGCGCTAAGGGAGGTTTCGTCGATATGAAGCTCATCCTCACCAACGAGGTCTCCGGCCTCGGCGCCCCCGGCGACGTCGTCGAGGTCAAGGACGGCTACGGCCGCAACTACCTCATCCCGCGCGGTTTCGCCATCCGGTGGACCCGCGGCGGCGAGAAGCAGATCGAGTCCATCAAGAAGGCTCGTGACGCTCGCGAGATCCGCGACCTCGGCACCGCCAAGGAGGTCGCCGGCCAGCTCGGCGCCCTCAAGGTCAAGCTGGCCACCCGCGCAGGCGACTCCGGCCGCCTGTTCGGCTCGGTCACCACGGGCGACATCGCCGACGCCGTCAAGGCCGCCGGCGGCCCGATCCTGGACCGCCGCCGCATCGAGATCGTCAACCCGATCAAGAGCGTCGGCAGCCACAAGGTCAGCGTCAAGCTCCACCCCGAGGTCTCGGCCTCGGTGGACGTGGAGGTCGTCGCCGGCTGACGGTTCACGTTCGACAAAGGCCCCCGCCCGGTACCGCGCGGGGGCCTTTGTCGTGTCCCACTCGTCTCTTCACTTCATTACGGCAGGCCCGCCTACCTCCACCCGCCGTCGTGGGTGAGCGCCGATCGTGGGGGTCGCTTCTCACGTCGGACGTGGTCCCCGCCGCAACGGTCCACCTTGACCACCCGCCGTGGCCCACGCCGCCCGCCGTACCCGCCCGTCGCCGATCAAATCGGCCGATCACCCCCGTAGGGCGTTACGAGGTGTAATACCTGGTCGTGGCTTATTTCCTAGCTGACAGCAGTAGAATGTGGGACGTTCTTCCCCGGTGCTTCTGGAGGCTCACGCCATGGTCCGTCCCTCGATGCTGCTTGCGTTCGGCGCGCTCGTCACGGCGGTGGCCGCCTGCGCGCCGGCGGACAACACCACGGGCGCGGCCCCGACGACCTCCACGGCCTGCACGAAGGACCAGCTCAAGCTGGCCACCCCGGGCAAGCTGACGATCGCCACCGACAAGCCCGCCTACGAGCCGTGGTTCAAGGACGACGATCCGGCCAACGGCCAGGGGTTCGAGAGCGCCGTGGCGTTCGCGGTCGCCGGTGAGCTGGGCTTCGACCGGGACGAGATCCAGTGGAGCACGGTCAAGTTCGACGCGGCGTTCGCCCCCGGGCCGAAGACGTTCGACTTCGACGTCAACCAGGTCTCCATCACGCCGGACCGGGCGAAGGCGGTGGACTTCTCCCCGGGCTACTACACGGTCAAGCAGGCGATCGTCGCGATCGACGGCAGCAAGGCGGCCGCGGCGAAGAGCCTGGCCGAGCTGAAGGATGTCAAGATCGGCGTCCAGGTCGGCACGACGTCGCTGGACGCGGTCAAGGACGTCATCAAGCCGGCCGCCGACCCCAACGTCTACAACGAGCAGATCGACGCCGTCACCGCGCTGAAGAACAAGCAGGTCGACGCCCTGGTGGTGGACCTGCCGACCGCGTTCTTCGTCACCGCCGCCCAGATCGAGAAGTCCAAGATCGTGGGCCAGTTCAGCGCGACGGGCGCGACGCCGGAGGAGTTCGGGCTGGTCATGCAGAAGGGCAGCCCGCTGAAGGGCTGCGTGGACAAGGCCATGGAGGCGCTGAAGTCCAAGGGTGAGCTGGCCAAGATCGAGCAGCAGTGGCTCGGCTCGGCCGCGGGTGCGCCGGACCTGAAGTGACCACCGCCTGGGTCAAGAGCGACCGGCAGCTTCAGCGGGAGCGGGTGCGCAGGTCGCGGGCGCGGCGCTCGGTGTCGGTGGCGACGGCCTCCACGATTATCTGCCTGCTGATCGTCGCGGGCGTGGTCGTCAACGCGCCGGGCTGGCCGCGGGTTCAGGAGAGGTTCTTCAGCGCCGAGCATTTCGCCAGGGCGCTGCCGGACGTGCTCGAGGGCTTCCTGCTCAACGTGAAGATGTTCCTGATCGCCGAGCCGCTGATCCTGGTGATCGGGCTGCTGGTGGCGGTGGTGCGAGGGCTGAAGGCGCCGGTCTTCTTCCCGCTGCGCGCCCTGGCGATCTTCTACGTGGACTTCTTCCGCGGGATTCCCACGCTGATGCTGATCTACATGGTCGGGTTCGGGCTGCCCGCGCTCAACCTTCAGGGCGTGCCGACGGATCCGGCGACGCTCGGCATCATCGCCCTGACCCTGTCGTACGGCGCCTATGTGGCGGAGGTGTTCCGGGCGGGCATCGAGTCGATCCACCCGAGCCAGGTGGCCTCGGCCAGGTCGCTGGGGCTCAGCCATGCCAAGACGATGCGGTTCGTGGTGATTCCGCAGGCCACGCGCCGGGTCGTTCCGCCGCTGCTCAACGACTTCATCTCGCTGCAGAAGGACACCGCGCTGGTGGCCACCATCGGCGCGGTGGAGGCGCTGCGGTCGGCGCAGATCCACGCGGCCAAGACGTTCAACTACACCGCCTACCTGGTGGCGGCGCTGTTGTTCATCCTGCTGACGATCCCGCTGGCCAGGTTCACCGACCACCTGGCCGCCAGAGCCCAGAGGCGGCGTGGCGCATGAGCGTGCTGAGCATCGACGGGGTGTGGAAGAACTTCGACGGGCACCACGTGCTGCGCGGCGTCGATCTCGAGGTGCACTCCCACGAGGTCGTCTGCCTGATCGGCGCCTCCGGCTCGGGCAAGTCCACGTTGCTGCGCTGCGTCAACCTGCTGGAGACGGTCGACGACGGCGTGATCACGCTGGAGGGCCGGGAGATCACCGACCCGCGCGTGGACGTGGACGACGTCCGCAAGCGGATCGGGACGGTCTTCCAGGCGTACAACCTGTTCCCGCACATGAGCGTGCTGGACAACATCACGCTGGCGCCCCGCCAGGTGCACGGCGCGCCCAGGGAGCAGGCCGAGCAGCAGGCGCACGACCTGCTGGCCAGGTTCGGCCTGGCGGACAGGGCCCGCGCCTACCCCGACCAGCTCTCCGGCGGCCAGCAGCAGCGCGTGGCCATCATCCGGGCGCTGGCCACGCAGCCGCGGCTGATGCTGCTGGACGAGGTGACCTCGGCGCTGGATCCGGTCCTGGTGCGCGAGGTGCTGGGGGTCATCAGGGAGCTCAAGGAAACGGGCATGACGATGATCCTGACGACGCACGAGATGGGCTTCTGCCGGGACATCGCCGACACGGTCTGCTTCCTGGACGACGGTGTGCTGCTGGAGAAGGGGCCGCCGGAGAAGATCTTCACCGATCCGGAGCACCGCCGGACGCGGGAGTTCCTGCACACCGTGCTGGAGTCGTACTAACGCCGGTGCCGTCCCCGGCCCTTGACCTGGGCCGCCAGGACGCTGTGCCGCTTGCCGTACAGGAGATAGGCCAGCAGCCCGACGGCCATCCACAGGGCGAACCAGCCCCAGGTGAGCGCCCTGAGGTTGACCATGAGCCAGACGGTCGCCACGATCGACAACCCGGGCAGCCAGGGTGACAGGGGGACGGTGAACCCGCGTTCGAGGTCCGGCAGCCGGCGGCGCATCATGATCACGCCGATCGCGACGAACAGGTAGGCGAACAGGGCGCCCAGCACCACGAGTTCCTGCAAGGTGAAGACGGGGACGAACTGGGCCATCAGCATCGCGATCCCGCCGATCACCCACGTCACCCTGGAGGGCGTGTGGAAGCGGCGGCTGATCGTGGCCAGCCCGCGGGGCAGCAGTCCGTCGCGGGCCATCGCGAACATCACGCGCGTCTGGCCGACGAGCAGCACCAGGATCACCGTGGTCAGCCCGAGCACGGCGCCGATGTCGATGACGTGCACCATCCAGTCGACGCCGGCCGTTCGGAACGCTCCCGCCAGCGGCGCGTCGGTGGAGATGCGGGTGTACGGGACCATGCCGATCATCACGATCGCCACGCCCAGATAGATCACCGTGGCGATCACCAGGCTTCTGATGACGCCTTTCGGCACCGCGCGGCGGGCGTTGACGGTCTCCTCGGCGGCGGTCGTGACCAGGTCGAAGCCGATGTAGGCGAAGCTGATCGCCGAGGCGGCGGCGAACACCCCGAACCACCCGAACGTCTGGCTCTGCCCGAGGATCACCTCGAGCACGGTGTCCGGCGGGGTGGGGGAGGGCCGGGCCTCGACGAAGAAGTTGCCGAAGTTGGCCGCCTTGATGTGGAACGCGCCCACGACCAGCACCGCCAGGATGGCCAGCAGCTTGGCCCCCACGATCACCCACAGGGCCCGGAGCCCGATGTGCGCGCCGAGCGAGACGATCGCGGTCAGCAGCACCAGGATGAACAGCGCGAAGCCATCGGAGAAGACGTCAGGGTACGGCAGGCGGATGCCGAAGTCGGTGAGGAACTGCGCGGCGTAGATGGCCCACACCCGGGCCACGACCGCCGCCGCGAGCTGGAGTTCCAGGAGGAGTGCCCAGCCGATGACCCACGCCCAGACCTCGCCGAAGATGACGTAGGCGAAGGTGTAGGCGGTGCCCGAGGTCGGCATCGTGGACGACAGCTCGGCGTAGCAGAGGGCCGAGAGCAGGCAGGCGATGCCCGCGATCATGAAGGAGAGCAGGACGCCCGGCCCGGCGGTGGTCGCCGCCTGGGTGCCCGCGATGCTGAAGATGCCCGCTCCGATGGTCACGCCCAGCCCGAGCACCACGAGGTCCGCGGGCCCATAGAGTTGCGCGAGGCGGTGCCGGGCACCCGTGCGCAACCCGGTGGCCTCTGATGGCGGTAATCGGCGCATCATCGTGGACAAGAGCGACCAACCCTGCTCGGTGAACTCGCTCACAGTGCCTCACCGATCACGCCACAACAAGCACGGGACGGTTACGCCCCGGTCACCAGCCATGCAGTGCCGAGAGCCCGCCGGACCAGCGTGATCAGACGTGCAATCATCCACAGACCAAGCGCGCACCAAAGCGCAACGACGTTCCATCCGGTGGCAAGAAGGGCGGCGGGAAGGTAGGCCAGCGTCGTCCACACGCCGGCCCATGCGAGGTACTTCTGGTCGCCCGCGCCGATGAGCACGCCGTCGAGGACGAACACCACGCCGCAGATCGGCTGGAAGAGCGCGACCGGCCAGAGCACCGCCAGCAGCTCCGCGGTGACCTGCGGATCGGCCGCGAACAACCCCGGGATGTACGGCCTGGCCAGCAGCACCAGCGCCGCCAGCGCGACACCGGACCAGACGCCCCACAGCACCATGCGGCGGGTGGCGGACCGGGTGGCGGCGACGTCGCCGGCGCCCAGCGCCCGCCCGGTGATGGCCTGCCCGGCGATGGCGATCGCGTCCAGGGCGAAGGCGAGCAGCGACCACACCTGGGTGGAGATCGCGAACGCGGCCAGCTCGGCCTGGCCCATCCGCGTGGCCACCACGGTAGCCACGACCAGCACGACACGCAGGCAGACGGTCCGCACGAGCAGCGCGAACCCGGCGGTTCCCGCCTGCTTGAGCCCGGCGGGGTCGGGCAGCAGGGAGACGCCGCGCCGGCGGGCCCCCTTGACGACCACGGCGAGGTAGACGAGGGCGCCGGCCGTCTGGGCGGCCACGGTTCCCCAGGCCGAGCCCGCGATGCCCCAGTCGAGGCCGAGGACGAACCAGGCGTTGAGCGCGGCGTTGAGGGCAAACGAGCCGATCGCCACCACCAGCGGGGTGAGCGTGTCCTGCAGCCCGCGCAGCACGCCCGTGCCGGCCAGGACGACGAGCATGCCCGGCACGCCGAGCAGGCTGATGCGCAGGTAGACGACGGCCTGCGCGGCCTGTTCCGGGGCGGCGCCGAACAGGTCCACGACCCAGGGCGCGAGCGGCCAGCCGGCGGCGATGACGGCCAGGCCGATGCCGATGGCCAGCCAGAGGCCGTCCACGCCGTTGCGCATGGCGCGGGTGTGCTCGCCGGCGCCGGTGAGCCGGGCGACCGCGGCGGTGGTGCCGTAGGCGAGGAAGACGCAGAGGTTCACCACGGTCGTCAGAACGGTGCCGGCGACGCCCAGCGCCCCGACCGCGGTGGTGCCCAGACCGTGCCCGACGATGGCGTAGTCGGCGAGCAGGAAGAGCGGCTCGGCCACGAGCGCCCCGAAGGCGGGGACGGCTAGCCGGAGAATCTCCCGATCCTCCGATGTAATGGGCATTTGTCCATTATGAGCCTTACGTGCGGCGACAGGCCAACTTTCTTTCCTCCACAGTCGGTGGACACTGTTTCCGCAGCTCAACAGGCACTCTGGGGATACGCCGGAGAGTTATCCACAAGACTGTCCACAGTGCTCCCACACCCTGAGCCGAGTCGTACACAGCTTGACCACAGGCTTGTCCACAGGCCGCGTTGCCGTACTCCAGGGAACGGGGGAAACTGTCAGACCGGTCGGCTACAAGTGGGGGTGGTGCGACCGCCTGCTAGTTCGAGGGGGCGCGGTGACCATAGACGACGAGGGGCCCGGCGGCGGTCCGAGCTTCGACCGCACCCCGCCCCACAACATCGAGGCGGAGCAGTCCGTCCTGGGCGGCATGCTGCTGTCGAAGGACGCGATCGCCGACGTCGTCGAGATCCTGCGCGCCGACGACTACTACCGCCCCGCCCACCAGATCATCTACGAGGTCATCACCGACCTCTACGGCAGAGGCGAACCGGCCGACGCCGTCACCGTCTTCGACGAGCTCCAAAAGCGCGGCGAGATGGCCAGGGTGGGCGGCGCCGCCTACCTCCACACGCTGACCGCCGTCGTCCCGACCGCCGCCAACGCCGGCTACTACGCCAAGATCGTGCGTGAGCAGGCCATCCTGCGCCGCCTCATCGAGGCCGGCACCCGCATCGTCTCCTTCGGCTACGGCGGCCAGAACGAAGAGGTCGACGACCTCGTCGACCGCGCCCAGGCCGAGATCTACAAGGTCACCGAGCGCCGCACCAGCGAGGACTACGCCCCGCTGGCCGAGATCATGCCCGGCGCCCTGGACGAGCTCGAGGCCATCGGCAGCCGCAGCGGCCACATGGTCGGCGTCCCGACCGGCTTCCAGGACCTCGACACGCTCACCAACGGCCTGCACCCCGGCCAGATGATCGTCGTGGCCGCCCGCCCCGCCATGGGCAAGGCCCTCGCCCTCGACACCCCGCTGCCGACCCCCACCGGCTGGACCACGATGGGCGAGGTGCGCGCGGGCGACGACCTCATCGGCGCCGACGGCAGGCCCACGCGCGTCGTCGCCGCCACCGAGGTCATGCACGGCAGGCCGTGCTACGAGGTCGAGTTCAGCGACGGCAGCGTGCTGGTGGCCGACGCCCGGCACCAGTGGCGCACCACGACCGGCGTCCACACCACCGAGGAGATCGCCCGCACGCTGCCGCACACGGTCGAGGCGGCGGCCCCACTCGACCTGCCGGCGGGGCCTGGCTCGGTGCTGACCTCCCGCCTGCGCGCCCCCGCCGCCGAGCGACGCGCCCTCCTGGCCGAGCTCCTCGACGAGGACGGCCGCCTCCGGCAGGCCACGACGGACACCCTCGAACTCCTCCACAGCCTCGGCTACGTGACCACGACGCGCGACGGCGAGATCGGCTTCACCCGCGCCCCCCGCGACATCGTGGCCGTGCGCCCCGTCGCCTCGGTCCCGGTCAGGTGCGTCGAAGTGGACAACGCCGACCACATGTACCTGGCCGGCCGTACGTGGATCCCCACCCACAACAGCACGCTCGGCCTCGACTTCGCCAGATCCGCGGCGATCAAGCACGGCATGACCACCGTCATCTTCTCCCTGGAAATGTCGCGCAACGAGATCACCATGCGCCTGTTGTCGGCCGAGGCCCGGGTGGCCCTGTCCGCGATGCGCTCGGGCATGATGAGCGACGAGGACTGGACCCGCCTGGCCCGCCGCATGAGCGAGGTGGCCGAGGCGCCGCTGTTCATCGACGACTCGCCCAACATGTCGATGATGGAGATCCGGGCCAAGTGCCGCCGCCTGAAGCAACGCCACGACCTGCGCTTCGTCATCATCGACTACCTCCAGCTGATGAGCTCGCCGAAGAAGACCGAAAGCCGCCAGAACGAGGTCTCGGAGATCTCCCGAGGCATCAAGCTGCTGGCCAAGGAGCTCGAGGTCCCCGTCATCGCCATGTCCCAGCTCAACCGCGGCCCCGAACAACGCACCGACAAACGCCCCCAGGTCAGCGACCTGCGCGAATCGGGCTCCATCGAGCAGGACGCCGACATGGTCATCCTGCTGCACCGTGAGGACGCCTACGAGAAGGAGTCGCCGCGTGCCGGTGAGGCCGACCTGATCGTGGGCAAGCACCGTAACGGTCCCACCGCCACCGTCACCGTGGCCTTCCAGGGCCACTACAGCCGCTTCGTCGACATGGCCCAGCACTGATGTACACCCTGCCCGCCGAACTCAGGCACGCCCTGGCCGAGGAGCTCGAGTCCCATCGGGAGCAGGATCTGGCCGCCTCGGCCGCCGAGCTCACGGCCCGCTACCACCGTCCCTTCGACCGCCCGGCGCTGCGCTCGAAGACGGACGTGGCCGCCTACGCCGCCGTGCGGATGCCCGCCACGTTCGCCGCCGTCCGGTTCGCGCTGGCCGAGGCGGCGTCGGCGGTCCCGGACTTCGCGCCCGAGTCCCAGCTCGACGTGGGCGGCGGCACCGGGGCGGCCGTCTGGGCGGCGGCCGACTGCTGGCCGTCGCTGCGGGAGATCGCCGTCCTGGAACGCGACAGGTCCGCGGCGCAACTCGGCCGTTCGCTGGCCGCCAAGGCCGAGCACCCCGCGGTACGGCGGGCCGAATGGCGGCAGGCCGAGGTGGGCTCCGGCCCGGCCGGGGCGGCGGCCGACCTGGTGACTCTGTCGTACGTGCTGGGGGAGCTTCCGGAGGCGGTGCGCGAGCCGCTGGTGCGGCGGCTGGCCGAGCAGGCGGGCATGCTGGTCATCGTCGAGCCCGGTTCGCCGGATGGCTACGAGCGGGTGCTGGCCGCCCGTGATCTGCTGATCGGGATGGGCCTGCGGGTCGCCGCCCCCTGCCCGCACGAGGAGCGCTGCCCGCTGGCGGAGGGCGACTGGTGCCACTTCGCCGCCCGGCTGCCGCGTGACAGTCTGCACCGCAGGCTGAAGGCCGGGTCACTGGGGTTCGAGGATGAGAAGTTCTCCTATGTCGCGGCGACGAGGGCCGGGGTGACGCCGCCGGGGGCGCGGGTGCTGCGGCATCCGGCCAAGCGCAAGGGGCTGGTGACGCTGGCCCTGTGCGCCGGCGGCGTCCGGGAGGAGCGCAACGTCTCCAAGCGTGACGGTGAGCTCTACCGGGCCGCCCGCGACGTGGAGTGGGGCGAGGCGTGGCCGCCGATGTGACCCAGTAGACAGTGAGAGGCGGAATCGGGCTGATCTTCGCGGTGCTTCACCAGATGACTACGGTGAAGGGAAGAAGCCATGACCATCTTGATCGCCTACGACGGTTCGGCCGACGCGAAGGCCGCCGTCGAGTTCGCGGGCAAGCATCTCACGCATGAGCCCACGGTCGTCCTCAGCGTGTGGGAGCCGCTGCTGGTGCAGGTCAAGCGGCACCCGACCGCGGGTCCCGCGCTCCTTGCCGACCAGGGCGAGGAGTGGAAGGAACTGGCCGAGCGGCAGGCCGCGGAGGGCGCGGAGCTGGCCGGGAAGGCCGGGCTGACCGACGTGACGGCGCGGGCGGTGGCCGACCAGGACTCGATCTGGCAGACGATCGTGGACGTGGCCGACGAGCTCGACGCCTCGCTGATCGTGACCGGGTCGCGGGGCCTGGGCGGCGTGCGTTCCGTGCTGCTCGGCAGCGTCTCGAACCACGTGCTGCATCACGCCCACCGCCCGACGCTGATCGTGCCGCCGGCGAAGGCGGGCTAGCAGGTGGCGCAGTTCTGGGCCGGGGAGAGCCGGGTGTCGATACGCCTGGCCCCCGGCCCTTCGTCGCCCAGCCGGTCGTAGGGGTTGGCCAGCACGCACCGGTCGAGCGAGAGGCAGCCGCAGCCGATGCAGTCGGTCAGGTCGTCGCGCAGCCGCTGGAGCTGCTCGATGCGGTCGTCGAGCTCGGTGCGCCAGGCGGCGGACAGGCGGGCCCAGTCGTCGCGGGTGGGGGTGCGTTCCTCGGGCAGTTCGGCGAGGGCGTCCTTGATGGTCTTCAAGGGGATGCCGATGCGCTGGGCGAGCCGGATGAAGGCGACCCGGCGGAGCGTGTCACGGGAGTAGCGGCGCTGGTTGCCGGTGGTGCGGCGGCTGGCGATGAGCCCCTTGGACTCGTAGAAGTGCAGGGCGGAGACGGCTACGCCGCTGCGCTCGGCCAGCTGGCCCACGGTGAGCTCCTTGGAGTTCCACAGCGCCTTGCTCATCTGGGCAGCCTATGTCACGCCGGCCAGCGCCTCGTCACGGGGCGGCGTCCTGTCGATGACGTCCACAACCTGTCGATTCGCGGCTCTGGCCGGGCGTTGCCGGTTGGGGTTTCCTGCGGGTATGACGACCACGATCCCCACCGACTTCGAGCCGTTCGACCCGCGTGCCGCCGAGATCCGCGGCGACCTGCGGACCGAGGTGCTCTACACGGGTACGCGCTGGGCCGAGGGCCCGGTCTACTTCCCGGCCGGGCGTTTCCTGGTCTGGAGCGACATCCCCAACGACCGCATGCTGCGCTGGGACGAGATGACGGGCAACGTGGGCCCCTTCCGCCAGCCGGCCGGTTATGCCAACGGCAACACCCTCGACCGGGTGGGCCGGCTGGTCTCCTGCGAGCAGGGCCCGCGCCGGGTCACCCGCACCGAGGCCGACGGCCGGATCACCGTGCTCGCCGACCGGTACCAGGGCAAGCGCCTGAACAGCCCGAACGACGTGGTCGTGCGCTCCGACGGCTCCATCTGGTTCACCGACCCGCCTTACGGCATCATCAGCGACTACGAGGGGCACCGGGCCGAGCAGGAGATCGACGGCTGCCACGTCTACCGGGTGGATCCGGGCACGGCCGTGGTGCGGATCGTGGCCGACGACTTCGTCCGCCCCAACGGCCTGGCCTTCTCCGCCGACGAGAAGCAGTTGTACGTCACCGACACCGAGGCCGGTCACATCCGGGTCTTCGACGTGCGCGAGGACGGCCGGCTGTCGGGCGGGAAGGTGTTCGCCGAGACCGAGCACGGCCCCTACGACGGCCTGCGGCTCGACGACACCGGCCGGCTGTGGGTGGCCACCGGCAAGGCGGTCAACTGCTACCACCCCGACGGGACGCTGATCGGCCGGCTCAAGTTCCCCGAGCAGGTGGCGAACGTGGTCTTCGGCGGCCCCAAGCGCAACCGGCTGTTCATCACCGCCACCTCGTCGGTGTACTCGCTCATGTCCGGGGTGCGTGGCGCCCGCCCGGTCTGGGGCTGAGCTCACTCCCACCGGAACAGCCGTACGGCCAGCCCGCCGAACAGCAGCAGCCCTGCCGCCGTGATCCCCAGGTCGAACAGCTGGGGGGCGTTGCCCGCCCAGGCGTCCCGCATCGCCTGGGCGAAGGGCCCGGCCACGGAGTAGTCGCCGATCGTGCGCAGGGCGGGGGCCATCATCTCGCGCGGGAGCCACATGCCCGCGACGAACATGAGCGGGAACATGACGATCGAGCCGATGGGCGCCGCGGCCTTGCCGTTGGGCGCGACCGCCGCGATGACCAGGCCGATGGCCATGAGCGCCGCCGTACCGAGAAGCCAGGCGAGGACGAAGCCGGGCAGGTTGCGCGGCACCGCCGTACCCAGCACGATGGCTCCGCCCACGATCAGGATGAGCGTGGAGACCAGCGCGACGCCGAGGTTGACGACGAGCTGGGTGGCCAGCACCCACAGGGGGTGCACCGGCGTGGTCGACATCCTGCGCAGCAGCCCGCGCTCCCGGTAGGTGGCCAGCGTCGCCGGCACCACGGTCAGGGCCACGGTCAGCAGCGACAGCAGCGTCATCATGGCGGGCATCTGGGCCTGGTTGAGCGACATCCCGCCCAGCTCCGGCTTGGCCTCGGAGAAGCTGGGGATGCTGCCCAGGAGCAGCAGCAACGCGAGCGGGAGTCCGGCGGTGAACGCGAAGGCCGGCCACTCCCTGATCATGATCTTGGTTTCGACGGCGAGGATCTTCTTCATTCCGCGAGCTTCCTTCCGGTGAGAGCGAGGAAGGCGTCGTCCAGGGTGGCCTGGTCGATGCGCAGGTCGTTGGGGACGATCTGGTGCCCGGCCAGGGCGAGCGTGACGGCCGGGGCGAGGTTGCCGGTGCCGCTGACGACGAGCTGCGCCCCGTGGCGCTCGACCGCCCGCACCTCGGGCAGGGCCAGCAGGATCGCCTCGTCCACCGGCTTGGACGGCCGGAAGCTCACGCGCTGCTCCTGGCCGACGGCCGCCACGAGCCCGGCGGGGGAGTTGGTGGCGACCACCTTGCCCCCGTCGATGAGCGCGAGCCGGTCGCAGAGCCGCTCGGCCTCCTCCATGAAGTGCGTGACCAGCAGGATCGTCACGCCGTCCGCGCGGATGGCCTCCACGAGCTCCCACATGTCCCGCCGCGCCTGCGGGTCGAGCCCGGTGGTCAGCTCGTCGAGTACGGCGATGCGCGGCCGGCCGACGAGCGCCAGCGCGACCGACAGCCGCTGGCGCTGGCCGCCGGAGAGCTTGGCGAACGTGGTGTCCCGCTTCGCGGTCAGGCCGACCAGGTCGAGCAGTTCCCGCCAGTCGGCGGGGTCCGGGTAGAAGGAGGCGTACAGATCCATGGCCTCCCACACCTTGATCTGGTCGTGGAGCTGCGAGCTCTGCAGCTGGGCGCCGAGGATGCGGCGCAGCCCGGCGCGGTCGCGGTGGGGGTCGAGCCCGGCCACCCGGATGCCGCCGCCGTCGCGCCGGCGCAGGCCGGAGACGCATTCGACGGTGGTGGTCTTGCCCGCGCCGTTGGGGCCGAGGATGCCGAAGATCTCGCCTTCTCCGACGGAGAACGAGACGTCCTCGACCGCCACATGGTCTTTGTAGCGTTTGTGGAGGTTGGTGACCTCGATCAGTTCCATGGCACAAGACGCTAGGAACACCGGGCGCGCGCCGGAATCGCGCTAGCTGCCGGGAAAGGGTGTACGTAGGTGCAATGACGGCACGACCGGCGTTCCTGCACACTGTGGGCATGAGACTCGCACGGGTCGGTCAGGTCCTGCTGCTGCTCGCCATGGCCGTCGTGCAGGTCGTGGCGTTCGCGGCGACGCTCGCGGCCGTGGTCCTGACCTTCACGCTCGGGCTCGTCTTCCTCTTCCCGCCCGCGGTCCTGATGACCCGGCGGCTGGCCGAGCAGACCCGGCGATGGGCCCGCGAGTGGGCCGGGGTCCTCATCGAATCCCCCTACCTGCCCAAACCTCCGCCGCCGCAGCGCGGGCCCGACGGCTTCTACCGGCACGACCGCACGCTCTACAAGACCCCGCGGGTGCCCGCCTGGAGCCAGCACTGGATGTGGCTGGTCGGCGACGGCGGCTCCTGGCGGGACATGCTGTGGCTGCTCTGGGACCCGTTCGTCAAGGTGATCCTCGCCCCGCTGCTGCTGACGCTGCCCAAGGTCGGGCTGTACGTGTACGCCCACTGGGCGCGCCTCCTGCTGGCGCCGACCGCGGCCAGCCGGCTCGCCGTACAGGTGCAGCAGCTCAAGAAGGTACGCTCGCTGGCCAACGACACGCAGGCGGCCGAGATGCGGCGGATCGAGCGGGACCTGCACGACGGCACCCAGGCCAGGCTGGTCGCGCTCGGCATGACGCTCGGGGCCGTCGAGCAGCTCATCGAGACCAATCCGGCGGCCGCGAAGGCGCTGCTGGCCAAGGCCCGCGATGCCTCGTCGGAGACGCTGACCGAGCTGCGCCGCGTGGTGCGCGGCATCCATCCGCCGGTGCTGGCCGAGCGCGGCCTGGCCGACGCCGTGCGCGCGATGGCCATGGACAGCCCGCTGCATGTCGAGATCGAGGTGGACCTGCCCAACCGGGCCGAGTCGCCGGTGGAGGCGGCCGCCTACTTCGCCGTCAGCGAGCTGCTGTCGAACGCCGCCCGCCACGGCAACGCCACCCGCGTCCGGGTGGACCTCAGCCAGAGCGAGGAGGACCTGCGCATCACCGTCGAGGACGACGGGATGGGCGGCGCCGACCCGGCCAAGGGCAGCGGGCTGGCCGGCATCGAGCGCCGCCTGGCCGCCTTCGACGGCGTGCTCGCCGTACACAGCCCGCCCGGCGGCCCCACGACCGTCACCATGAACGTGCCGCGCGCCCTGCCGGACCGGTCGCCGAACGGGGACAAGGCCCGGCTCCCGCTGTGGAAGACCGGCCTGACCTGGCTCTTGTGGCTGACCGCGTGGTGCCCGTTGTTCCCGCAGGGGCTGGTGGCGGCGATCCTCAAGTTCTTCGAGGTGGATGTGAAGTCCTGGTTCGTCGCTTTCTACCTTCCGGAGCAGTGGCAGTGGCCGTTCATCATGGGCATGATCCTTTTGGGCGCCTCCATGTACCTGTCGGCCGTGCTCATCCCGGCCACCCACTCCAAGGAGCGCTGGATGGCCGAGGCGACGCCGCGTCGCCTATGGTTGCGGCGATGCTGAATCGTGTTCTGGTCGCCGAGGACCTCTACCTCCTGCGCGACGGTCTGGTCCATCTGCTTCAGGCGCACGGCTTCACGGTCGTCGGCGCCGTGGAGTCCGGCCCCGAGCTGCTGAAGGCCCTGGTGGAGCTGCGCCCGGACGTCTCGGTGGTGGACGTACGGCTGCCGCCCACGTTCACCGACGAGGGGCTGCAGGCCGCCCTGGAGGCGCGCAGGCAGGTGCCCGGGCTGCCGATCCTGGTGTTGTCGCAGCACGTGGAGCAGCTCTACGCGCGCGAGCTGCTGGCCGACGGGTCGGGCGGCATCGGGTATCTGCTGAAGGACCGGGTGTTCAACGCCGAGCAGTTCATCGACGCCGTGCGCCGGGTGGCGGCCGGGGGAACGGCGATGGACCCGGAGGTCATCTCCAAGCTGCTGGCCAGCAACGCGCGCAACGAGCCGCTGGCCGCGCTGACGCCGCGCGAGCGGGACGTGCTGGAGGTGATGGCCGAGGGGCGCTCCAACGCGGCGATCTCGCAGCGGCTGTTCCTGAGCGAGAGCGCGGTGGCCAAGCACACGGCCAACATCTTCGGCAAGCTCGACCTGGCGCCTTCGGACGACGACAACCGGCGTGTGCTGGCGGTGCTCGCCTACCTGAACAGCCGTTGATGGTTTGTCGGTGGCACCGGATACCTTCTTAGAAGGCAGGTGACACGAAAGGGTAGATCAGGTGAAATTCCGGGTTAGCCGTGATGTGCTGGCGGACGCGGTGGCATGGGCGGCCAGGGTGCTGCCAAGCCGGCCTGTGGTCCCCGTCCTGTCGGGGTTGCTGATCGAGGCCACCGACGAGCTGAGCCTGGCGGCCTTCGACTACGACGTCTCCGCGCAGGCCCGCATCGAGGCCGACGTGGCCGAGCCCGGCAAGGTGCTCATTCCGGGCCGCCTGCTGGCCGAGATCAGCCGCAGTCTGCCCGCCGAGGACGTCCAGATCGTCACCGAGGGCGCCGAGGCCATCCTGACCTGCGGCAGCGCCGAGTTCGGCCTCATCACCATGCCGGTGGACGACTTTCCCACCCTGCCCACGATGCCGCCGGGCATCGGCGCCATCGGCGGCGGCGTGTTCGCCGGCGCGGTCACCCAGGTGGCGCCCGCCTCCAGCCGCGACGACACGCTGCCCATGCTGACCGGCATCCGGATGGACATCGAGGGCGACCAGGTCGCCATGGCCGCCACCGACCGCTACCGCATCGCCGCCCGCGACTTCACCTGGCGCCCGGCCCGGCCCGACGTGGCGGTCTCGGCGATGGTGCCCGCGCGGGTGCTGGTCGAGGTGGCCAAGTCGCTGCGCGGCGGCGAGGTCCTGGTCGCGCTGGGCGACGGGGTGGCCGGCTTCGAGAGCGTGGGGCGCAGCACGACGGTCCGGCTGCTGGACGAGCAGTTCATCGACTACCGCGCCCGGCTGAGCAACGACTGGTCGATCCGGGCCGACGTGCGCGTGACGCCGTTCGTGGAGGCGATCAAGCGGGTGGCGCTGGTGGCCGAGCGCAACACGGCGATCCGGCTGTCGTTCAGCAGGAACCAGGTCCTGATCCAGGCCGGGGGCGGCGACATCGGCCGCGGCACCGAGGTGGTCGAGTGCGACCTGCGCGGCGACGACATCCAGATCGCCTTCCAGTCGCACTTCCTGCTCGACGGCCTGACGGGCGTGGAGACGGAGCTGGCCAGGATCAACATGGAATCCGCCACCCGCCCCGCCCTCGTCCAGGACGTCCCGGGCGACGCCGAGCCCGAGTTCCGCTACCTCGTCATGTCCCTGCGCCAGGGGTGACCTCCGGTCAGGACTCCGTGATCTTCCGGAACGCGTGCTTGAACGCGGCCCACTCCTCGGCGCCGACCTTCTCGGCGTAGCGCCGCTCGATCTCGCTCACCAGGGCGTCGGCCTTGGCCATCTGGTCCAGGCCGCGCTCGGTGGGCACGATGAGCTTGGCCCTGCGGTCATCGGGGTCGGGCCGCCGCTCCACGTAGCCGAGGTCGACCAGCTCGTCCACGAGGGTCCCGATCACCTGCTTGTGCTGGCCGGACAGGGCCGACAGGTCGGTGGCCCGGCTGCCTTCCCGGTCGAGGTGGGCCAGCACGGCGCCGTGGCGGGGGCGGAGCCGGTCGTGGCCCTGCGCGGCGAGGGCGGTGAAGAGTTCCCGCTGGAAGGCGAAGAGGACCCGCCCGGCGAGGATGCCCACATCGGGATCGATCCTCTTGCTCTCGCTGCGCCGCACGACGACCTCCATTTAGTCACTAATCTTGACTATCACCAATGGTTACCATATTGTAGTCGCATGACGACTGTGGAACTGACCCGATTCAAGGCCGCCGACGCCGAAGCGCTCCTGGCCGCGCGGCCCGCGATGCTCGCCGAGTTCGCCGCCGACCGCGTGGGATTCCTGGGGGCGAGGCTCGTGCGGCTGCCCGACGACCAGTGGCTGGACATCGTCGAATGGCGATCCCCGGAGGATTTCGCCGCCTCACGGGAGAAGGGCGCGAACCTGCCGGGGATCACGACGTTCTTCGCCGCGATCGACTCCCTGGTGATCGCGGAGGAGGGTTCCCGTGCCGACTGATCAGCTCTCGTCGGTGAGGGCGATGAGGATGTGCTCCATGCAGGCGTGCCCCGCGCGCTCGGCGGCGGCCGCGTCACCGGCGGCGATGGCACGCGCGATCGCGTCGTGCGGGATGTAGCTCTTGTTCAGCGAGGTGCCGGCGGCGGTGATGCTGGCCCGCAGGGCCGCGGAGAAGTCCTCGTAGAGGTCGATGAGCACCAGGTTGTGGGTGGCGTGCGCGACCGCCATGTGGAAGGCCAGGTCGGCCTCCACGAACGCGTCGGGGTCGTCGGCCTCCCAGGCGCGATCGCGCTCGGCCAGCCGGCTCTCGATGTTGCGGATGTCGGCGTCGGTGCGGCGCGTGGCCGCCAGACGGGCGGACTCGACCTCCAGCGCGCGCCGGACCTCGAGGATCTCCAGCTGCTCGGCCTGGCGAAGGCGGCGCAGCATGGCGCCGGACAACTCGCTCGTGGCCCGCACATAGGTGCCGTCCCCCTGACGGCAGTCGAGGAGGCCCGCGTGGGTCAACGCGCGTACGGCTTCGCGAACGGTGTTGCGACCGACTCCGAGCTGCTCGGCCAGCACGGTCTCGGTGGGGATCTTGCCGTTCAACGGCCATGTCCCCGATGTGATCTGCTCCTTGAGCTGATCGATCACCTGGTCCACGAGCGACGCCCGCTGTGCCGTACGCAGACTCACAGTCTGCCTCCTCCGGGGAAACCAATCATCCTATGAGTCAATGACTGGTAGACCCTAATTATTCCTGCCTGAGAGGCGCAAGTCTAAGCCGCGCGGGCAGGTGCCATCACCAGGGCCCCCGGCGGAAGGCCCTGGTCAGCGAGGTGGCTACTGATTGCGCTGCGAGACGCCCGCGGATGACATGACCCCCGCCATGGACGAGCGTACGCCTGCCGCTTCGAGCGCTCTGCGGTAGGCCGCCGTCTGCTGGTCCGGCGCCCCCACGTCGCCGTAGAGATCGCCCAGCTCACGCCAGGATCGAGCGGTCTGACGGTCCGAGCCGTACATCGGCCGGCCGAGGGCGGCCAGGACGTCGCGGGCGGCGTCCAGGTGCCCGAAGGCGTCGCCGTCCAGCCCGACGGTCACCTTGGCGATCACCAGATGCGCCTCGGCCTTGACCGGCGAGTCGTCCAGCAGGTCCAGCGCCGCGGTGGCCAGCTCGGCCCCCTTGACCGAGTCGCCGGCACGCAGCCGCACCTGCGCGTGGGCGACCAGGCTCGCGCCCTGCAGCGACGTGCTGCCGGGCAGCTCCGCGAAGACCGCGGTGGCCGCCCGCACGAGCGCCTCGGCCTCCTCGACCGGCGACGACTCCAGCTTCGCCCAGCGCATCGCGGTCACGGCCGCCTGGCGCGCGATCCGGCCGCTGCGCCCGGCCATGATGGCGTCGTCGGCCAGGCGGACCGCCAGCGCGGAGTCCTCGCCCGCGGCCGCCGCGATGCTCGCCTGCCACAGTGTGTGGATCTCTCCGGAACGGTCCACAACACAAGGCATGCCGGTGACGTCGAGAACATGCTTGACGTAGGTGACCGCCGCCGAGTCGCTCTCCCCCTGCGTCTCGATCAGCGACGCGGCCAGGTCGACCGCGAGCTCACCCTGTGTGATGGCGAGTCTGGAAGCCTGCGCCAGCGCGCTGGCCGCCAGGTCACGGGCCCGCAGCCGGTCACCGGCCCGCTGGTAGCAGCGGCTCAGCGCGACGGTCAGCGGCAGGTCGGCCAGGCGCTCCGGATGCGCGGCGGCCTCGCGGCGCAGCCGCTCGAACGCCTCGACGGCCTGTCCGAGCCGGCCCTGCGCCTCCAGCGCCCGGGCCCGCCCGAAGCGCGCCTGCGCCGTGAGCATGGCGTTCTCTTCGTCGGCCGCCTTCACGATCTCGGTGAAGCGTTCCGCCGCCGCCGCCGGATCGCCGTGCTGCAGCTCCAGCTCGGCGTGACGCAGGCCGAGCTCGGTGTCGATGCGCTGTCTGGGTTCGATACCGTGGAGGAGGAATTCGGTGGTGCAACCCAGCCGTTCGGCCAGGAGGCGGGCCACGACAGGAGTCGGCGTGCGCTTGCCTGACTCGATGAGTGAGACGTAACTATCTGACAGGTCGGGCCCGGCCAGCTGGGCCTGGGACATCCGCCTGTTCAGCCGCAGTCCTCGGACGCGGTCACCGATGGTTCCCTGACTCGGCATCTCATCTCTCAAGGCGGGGAAGGGTCAACAACACGCAAATGATTGCATGAAGTGGCCGAATCGGGTATCCCCGCCTGAAGAATTCCCTACGAGGAGATTAATCGTCTCCCTCGTCCTTGCTGGGGAATAGCATCTGGCAGACCTCCAGATACAGGGTCTCGGGGTACGGGATGTACTCCACCGTGGATAGGGCCTGATCTTGACCGGCCGACTCCAGGATGAACTCCCCGTAACCGAGCATGCGCCCAAGTAGGGACCGCTGGAAGCTCATGTCGGTGACCTTCTGTAGCGGCATCATCGCGACTTTTCGCGTGATCAAGCCCGTGGTGAGCAACATCCGTTTCGAGGTCACCACGAAGTAGTCGACCGACCACTCTGCGACTTTCCATACGAAACGGATCAACAACAGCAGCCAGAGCCACCAGACGACGACGAGGGCCGTGCCGCCCCCCTGGTCGCCGAAGAACCTGCTGAGCAGTCCGGCGACGATCAGGCCGCCGAAGACCTCGGCGACCGGACGGAGCAGCACGGCTGGGTGTCGCCGCACCATGATGACCTGGTGTTCGTGGGGGAGTAGGTAGCGGTTGACCGACGACGGAGCAGAGTCCCCGTGGGTCACAAGTCTCATGCGAGGCTGTTCACAAACTGAGCCAGCGAGTCGGCCGCGTTGAAGACCGTGTCGAACGCACCTCTGACCGCGTCAGCGGCGTCCGCTGGTCGCGCGAACAGGTAGTACGCAACGAATGCGATACCACCGTAGGTGAGGACTTTTTTGACCTGCACTGTCGCCTCCGTACCACTTCCCACTACACCCGCCGTATACGTTACCCACTACCTAGCCGGGGTAAAGCGCATCCACGACGGATAGTTGTGATCTTCTTAGCCGCGCTCGCTCGCAACGAGCGCGAGGACGTGAAGGTGCTTGCGCGCGATCCGCTCGACCAGCCCGGGATGGGCGTAGCCGGTGACCTCCAGCGCCCCGTAATGGGCGGCTTCGACGCAGCGCGTGACCGTGGTCGCGGAGTGAACGCCGGCGAACTCGTCGCGCAGCGCTGTCTCGACCTCCGCGTACGGACTCGGATCAGCTTCGGTGCGATCGCTCATCGTGCTCCCTCACGCCCGCATCCCGCAAAATGGGACGGCTTCCTTACTCTTCGTACCCACACAAACACAGTATGTAACGAAGCGCAGGTCCATGGAGAGGGAAAGAGCTTCTCAGACCACGCCGTAGAGACGGTCGCCGGCGTCCCCGAGGCCGGGCACGATGTAGCCGTTCTCGTTCAGACGCTCGTCAAGCGCAGCCGTGACGACACGGATGGGTTTGCCGGAGTTCGCGAACACCTTGTCCATGTAGGCCAGCCCCTCAGGCGCGGCCAGCAGGCACAGGGCCGTCACGTCCACGGCCCCCCGCTCGAACAGGAACTGGATCGCCGCCGCCAGCGTGCCGCCGGTGGCCAGCATCGGGTCCACGACGTAACACTGCCGCCCGGACAGGTCGTCGGGCAGCCGGGTCGCGTACGTCTCCGCCTGCAGGGTCGACTCGTTGCGGATCATGCCCAGGAAACCGACCTCCGCCGTGGGCAGCAGCCGGGTCATGCCGTCGAGCATGCCGAGCCCGGCACGCAGGATCGGGACGACCAAGGGGTACGGCCGCGCCAGCCGTACACCGTGGGCCTGCGCGACCGGGGTCTCCACCGTGACGTCCACGACCCGCACATCACGCGTGGCCTCGTACGCGAGCAGCGTCACCAGCTCGTCCGCGAGCCTGCGGAACGTCGGCGAGTCGGTGCGGACATCCCGCAGCGTGGTGAGCTTGTGCGCCACGAGGGGGTGATCGACGACGAGGGTTTCCATAAGGGACAACGCTATCTTGTGTGGAACGTACCGGCACGTCGCGGAACTGGTTTTGATCACAATTTGGTCGGAGCCCACTACGGCGGGCTGTGCGGTCTGGAACGATGAGTGGCCCTACTAGTGGCTGTCAGGTCAGGGATCGGGTGGATGGCGATGGCAGACGAAGACGCTCTTGATTTCGCCGTCGTGGTCTACCGGGAAGACGGGTGCTGGGACGCCGAATTGCTTCCCGTAGGTCTGACCTCCGACCTTCACGGCCTCATCCACGCGCTACGCCAACAGCCCAGTGAGAGCGGCACGATTGGCCTGGTCGCCGTGGGGGATGAGTTCTTCGTGGCGCTGCGTGTCCTCGGTGAGCGGGTCGATGTCTTCCTGTCCGACATCGCCGCCTCCTGGGACTTCCCGCTCGCCCAGCAGGTCCTCGAATACATCGACGTCCCCATCCCCGACGAGGAGGAGCTCGACGAGATCTTCCAGGACGAGGACACGGTGCTGCCCGCGGGTGACCTGTCGATCTTCGCCGATCTCGGGCTCGACGAGATGGAGCTGGGCATCCTGTCCGGCGACATCGACCTGCTGCCCGAGGACGTGCTGTCCAGCATCGCCGGGCGGCTCGGGTTCTCCGAGCCGTTCGAGCGCGCCATCGAATCGGTCTTCGGCTGACTCTCGGGAGTTCGGGCATGGCCTCAAACACCTTCTCAGCGGCTTTCGTCAGGACCAAGGACGGCTGGAGCGGTGCCGAGGTCGACCTCAGCCAAGCCGAGATCGTCGACGACCTCGGCGACGCCGTGCAAGAGTCCCTCGGCCTGTCCGGAGACGAGCTGGCGCTGCTGTGCGTCGAGGTGGAGGACGAGTGGTTCGCCATCGCCCGCTACGCCGGCGAGGAGGAGCCCCGCGTCTTCCTGTCCGACGCCCACGCCAGCCTGAGCGAGCTGGGTGAGCTCTTCGCCGAGTTCGCCGGGATCGCCCTCGACAAGGAGGGCAACGGCATGGGCGTCAAGCCCTCCGGTGACTTCGAGCTCCTGGCCGACCTGGGCCTGAGCGCCGAGGAACTGCTCGAGCTCAGCATGGAGGAGGGCGTGCTCCCCGCCGACGTCCTGTCCGTCATCGCCGAGCGCCTGTCCTTCGCCGACGAGCTGGACCGCCTGCGTTGACCTACATCGCCCCCATGCGCCTGGCGCTGGAGGAGGCCCGCCGGGCCGGCACCCGCGGCGAGGTCCCGGTGGGAGCCGTCCTGCTGTCCGGGTCCGGCGAGATCCTCTCCCGCGCCGGCAACGACCGCGAATCCACCGCCGACCCCACCGCCCACGCGGAAGTCCTGGCGCTCCGGGCCGCCGCCGCCGTCCTCGGCTCATGGCGGCTGAGCGGCTGCACGCTCGTGGTCACCCTGGAACCCTGCACGATGTGCGCGGGCGCCTCCGTACTGTCGCGCGTGGAACGCATCGTGTACGGCGCGGCCGACGAGAAGGGCGGCGCGGCGGGCTCCCTGTGGGACGTGGTCAGGGACCGCCGCCTCAACCACCGGCCCGAGGTCGTCATGGGAGTGCTGGCGGAGGAGTGTTCCGCGGTACTTAAGGAGTTCTTCGCCACTCGCAGGATCCGGTAAGCTCGTCGGCGGTGGTGTCGCCTAGTGGCCGAGGGCGCACGCCTCGAAAGCGTGTGATGGGGCAACTCATCCGTGGGTTCAAATCCCACCACCACCGCCATCAGACGAAGGGCCTCCAACCTGCGACATGGGGTTGGAGGCCCTTTTCGTTCACCACACGAGCATGACGCTGGCGGCGGGCGGCGAAATGACCCACAGCGACTGCGCCGGGCCGACTCCGCCGACATAGCTCGCACAGCCGGGCAGCGCGTAGAAGCCCGCCACGGCGGGAATGCCGGGCGAGCGGAAGGTGTTCGCCGCCGACCTGATCGGGAACGGTGGCTTCACGCACCCCGCGCCCGGAGGCAGCCGGGTCATCGTGCCGGAGAAGCTCTCCCCGCTCCACCCGCAGATGGAGCCCGGCGGGCACTCCTCGATGCCGGCGGCGTGCGCCGGAAGCGGCGCGAACGACATCACCAGCACCCCGAGCAGGACGAGAGCACACCTTTGCCGAAGGGACATCGAAGCCTCCACACAGCCGGGACTCACCCTCGACTCTGACAGCGACGTGTCAAAGGTCAACCCCCCGCGCGTCCGGCGCTCCGGGGCCTATTCGGTGGGGAGCTCCAGGACCCGGGCGTGCAGGATGGAGCGCTGGTGCAAGGCGGCACGGAGGGCTCGGTGCAGGCCGTCCTCGAGGTAGAGCTCGCCCTGCCACTGCACGACGTGGGGGAACAGGTCGCCGTAGAACGTCGAGTCGGCGGCCAGCAGCGAGTGCAGGTCCAGCATGGCCTTGGTGGTGATCAGCGAGTCGAGCCGGACCTGCCGCGGTGGTATCTGCGCCCACTCGCGGTGCGTCAGACCATGTTCGGGATAAGGGCGTCCGTCGCCGACCAACTTGAAGATCACCCATTGATTTTAGGAGAGATTTCGCTCGTTTGCGCTGTCCACCGCCGTCACCCCAGGTCAGAGGCGTGGCTCAGATGGTTCCCGAGAAGGTGTCGCAGCGTTTGGGATCACCGCTCTGGTAGCCGACGGTGAACCATTTCTCGCGTTGCTGCGAGGTGCCGTGGGTGAACGCGTCGGGGGTCACCCTGCCCTGGGCGCGCCGCTGGATACTGTCGTCGCCGACCGCGGCCGCGGCGCTGAGCGCCTGGTCGATGTCGGTCTGGGAGAACGGCTGGGAGTAGAAGCCGGTTTTGACCGCGTTGTTCGCCCAGACTCCGGCGTAGCAGTCGGCCTGGAGCTCGAGGCGTACGGCTCCGCTGCTCGCCCCCTGGCGGCTGTTGCCGACCCGGTTCATCGTGCCCAGGAGGTTCTGGACGTGGTGACCGTACTCGTGGGCGACGACGTATGCCTGAGCGAAGGGACCGCCCTCGGCGCCGAAGTCGCGCTGGAGGCTGTCGAAGAAGGTCAGGTCGAGGTAGACCTTGCGGTCGCCGGGGCAGTAGAAGGGGCCGACGGCCGAGTCGGCGGCGCCGCAGGCGGTGTTGACGGCGCGGGAGAAGAGCACGGTCCTGGCCGGTGTGTAGGGTGCGCCGCCGCGGGCGGCGAAGGCATGTTTCCAGTACGCCTGGATGCTGTTGACGATGCCGACCATGCGGCACTTCTCGGACTGGTTGGCGTCGGCCCCGGTCTGGCAGGCGTCGGCCAGGTTCCCGCTGGGCGTGAGCGTGGGCCGGGGCGGCGCCTGGCCGCCCTGCTGGGGCTGCTGGTCGCCGGTCAGGGGCGTCGGCACGAGCTTGAACACGAACAACGCCGCCACCGCCAGGAGCAGCAGCAGGCAGCCGCCGCCCTTGCCGGTGATGGGCAGCGACGCGCACCCGGCGGGCATCATGCCTCCACCGCCGCCGCCCTGCTGGGGGCCGGAGGCTCGCACGTCCTCGATCTGGGACGGGTCGAGCTTGGCGTCGTCGTCGAACTGCATGCCTGATGATTTCCCCGGGCAATCGGCCGATTACGCTCTGTGGTTGCTCATTTCGGGAAGGGTTTACCCTTGCGGGATGACAGCAGGTTTGGTGGGAATTGCACTGGTTTCGCTGGGCATGGTGCTGACGCCCGGCCCCAACATGATCTACCTGGTCTCCCGATCGATCACCCAAGGCCGCCGGGCCGGCCTGATCTCCCTTTCCGGTGTGGCGCTCGGCTTCACCGTCTACCTGACGGCGACCTGCCTCGGCCTGACCGCCCTGTTCGCCTACGTGCCCGCCGCCTACACCGCCCTCAAGCTGGCCGGGGCCGCGTACCTCCTGTGGCTGGCCTGGAACATCGTGAAGCCGGGCGGCATCTCCGCCTTCGAGGCCCGTGACCTGCCGGTCGAGCGGCCACGCAAGCTCTTCGCCATGGGGTTGCTGACCTGCCTGCTCAACCCCAAGATCGCCATCTTGTACCTCTCGTTGCTGCCACAGTTCATCGACCCGGCGCTGGGTCACGTCCTGCTGCAGAGCCTGGCGCTCGGCTCGGTACAGATCCTCATCGGCACGCTGGTCAACGCCCTGATCGCCGTGTCGGCAGGCGCCCTGGCCGCCTTCCTCGCCACCCGGCCGGGCTGGCTGCGCGTCCAGCGGTACGTGACCGGCAGCGTGCTCGGCGTGATGGCCGTCCACATGGCCACCGATCGGACCCGGGCGGCCGCCGCCCTAGGGTGATCATGTGGACGACTTCTGGATGTCGGTGAACAAACTCGTCGCCGCCGCCGCGGCCTACATCACGGACCCGGGCGGGCGTGTTCTCCTGGTGAAACCCAACTACCGCGACCACTGGAACTTCGCCGGCGGCCTGATCGACGAAGGAGAACACCCCGCCCAGGCGTGCACCCGCGAACTCGCCGAGGAACTGGGCCTGAGCACCACCCCCGGCAGGCTCCTGGTCACCCAGTGGCTCATGCCCCTGGACACCTGCCCGCTGCCGTCGGTGCACTTCATGTTCGACTGCGGCACGATCGACGCCGACACCCCGATCACCCTGCAGGAATCCGAGCTCGACGACTACGGGTTCTTTCCCATGGACGAGGCAGGGGGGCTCCTGCGTCCCCATGCCTTCGCCCGTCTCACCACCGCCGCGCAGGCCCGCCGTACCGGAACGCTCGGCTACCTCAGCCCCTGAACGCGCGGCTACCTCAGCCCCTGAACGCGCGGCCACATTCTGCGGACCGCCTCGGCGCGGGCCTCGATGAGGCTCATCCGCAGATGCCACTCCTCGGCCGCGTAGTGCTCGCTGCCCGCGGTTTCCTGGCCGGGCCACTTCCGGTAGAGCAGGCCGGTCTCGCGGTGGAAGTAGCCGTGGCTGACGAGGCTGGCCGGGATGAGCAGGCCGGTGTCGTCGGATCCCGGGACCCCCATCCAGCCGCCGAGCGCGACGACCAGCTCCCGGCGGATGCAGATCGTGGTCGGGTGGACGGGGAGCCGGTAACCGTGCTCGCGCCAGTAGTCGTAGACGAAGCCGGGCTTGATGCGGCCGGCCGGCGGGTCGCCGTCGAAGCCGGCCGTCGACCCGTCGGGCAGCAGGTCGAGAACGCGGGACGTGCTCCACTGGATTTCCAGGTCGGCGGTGAGGACCTCGATGTCCCTGGCCAGGACGCCGGGCGTCAGGATGTCGTCGGCGTCGAGATTCTTCACCAGCTCGCCCGTGGACCGGGCGAGCGCGAGATTCCTCGTCAGCGCGACCCCGCCACGCCGGCCGGTCCCGATCTTCACCCGGGGGTCGGCGGGCAGGATCGCCGCGGTTTCGCCCGCGTGGCCGTCCTCCTGGACGACCCATTCGAGCTCCCAGCCCTCGGGAAGCTCCTGGGCGCGGACGGAGGCGTAAGCCGCTAAGAGGTGCTCGCGGACCGGCTGGTAGCTGGGGGTGATGATCGAAAGCAGCGGCACTGATCGGCTCCCATGCGAAAGGGGCCATGCCCATGATCCCGGCATGACCCCTCTGAACTGGCGGAGGATAGGGGATTTGAACCCCTGATAGGTTGCCCTATACACGCTTTCCAAGCGTGCGCCCTCGGCCACTAGGCGAATCCTCCGCCGACGAGCTTACCGGACTCCCGGCCGTGCGGAGACCACGATTTCGCGGCAGCAAGCACTGCCGGTTGTGGCTAGACTGTCCAAGGACCCCTCGCGCGGCGTCATCCTGTGAACCTCCCCAGGGCCGGAAGGCAGCAAGGATAAGCGGGCTCTGGCGGGTGTGCGGGGGGTCTCTTCGTTGAGAGCCCCCTCGCAGGCGGGATGGTCGCATGAGCCTTGCGCTTTACCGCAAGTACCGGCCCGGCACCTTCGCGGAGGTCAAGGGGCAGGAGCACGTCACCGAGCCGTTGCGCCAGGCGCTGCGCACGGGGCGGATCAACCACGCCTACCTGTTCAGCGGCCCGCGCGGATGCGGCAAGACGTCCAGCGCCCGAATCCTGGCGAGAAGCCTCAACTGCGAAAAAGGTCCGACTCCCGATCCCTGCGGTGAATGCGAGTCCTGCGTCGCGCTGGCCGCCACCGGGCCGGGCCACCTCGACGTGATCGAGATCGACGCCGCCTCCCACGGTGGCGTCGACGACGCGCGCGACCTGCGCGAGCGGGCCTTCTTCGCCCCCGTCTCCGCGCGCTACAAGATCTACATCATCGACGAGGCGCACATGGTGACCCGCGAGGGTTTCAACGCGCTGCTGAAACTCGTCGAAGAGCCGCCGCCCCACCTCAAGTTCATCTTCGCGACGACCGAGCCGGAAAAGGTCATCGGCACCATCAAATCGCGAACCCACCACTACCCGTTCCGGCTCATGCCGCCCGCGACGCTCCGGGCGCTGCTGGAGGAGATCCTCAGCTCGGAAAGCGTCCCCTTCGAGCCCACCGCGCTGCCCCTGGTCGTGCGCGCCGGCGCCGGATCGGCCCGCGACTCGCTGTCCATCCTCGACCAGCTCCTGGCCGGCGCCGAGGACGACGGCATCACCTACGCCAAGGCCGTCTCTCTGCTCGGCTACACCGACGGCGACCTGCTCGACGAGGTCGTCGCCGCCTTCGCCGGCCACGACGGCGCCCGCGTCTTCGGCACGGTCAACCGCGTCATCGAGGGCGGCCACGACCCCCGCCGCTTCGCCTCCGACCTGCTCGAACGCTTCCGCGACCTGGTCATCCTGGCCAACGTCCCGGAAGCCGCCTCCAGCGGGCTGCTGGACCGGCCCGCCGACGAGCTCGAACGCCTCGTCCAGCAGGCCGCCTCCATGGGACCCGCCGAGCTCACCCGCGCGGCCGAGGTCTTCAACGCCGGGCTGACCGAGATGCGCGGGGCAACGTCGCCGCGGCTGCTGCTGGAGCTCATGTGCGCTCGCGTGCTCCTGCCGGGCGCGTCGGCCGGCGAGGACGCCCTCCTGGCCCGCCTCGAACGCCTTGAGCGCGGGGGCGTGGTCGCGCAGATGGCGGGTCGCGCCGGCCCTGCTACCGGTACGGCCGGCGGCTCGGGTCATGCGGGCGGTTCGGGTCATGCGGGTGGCTCGGGTTCTGTGGGTCCGGCGGGTGGTTCCGGGCATTCGGGTACGGCCGGCGGTTCCGGCCATCTGAGTACGGCGGGTGGTTCCGGCCATCCGGGTACGGCCGGCGGTCCTGGCTCGGGGCAGGCTGGTGTGCCCGCGGCGGCCCAAGGGGTTGCCGCCGGACAAGGCGGGGTTGCGGGGCCGGGCGCCGGTTCCGGGGCTGCCCCGGCTGCCGGTTCTGCCGATGGGGCCGGGGACGGCAGCGACTGGCCGGAGGCGGTACGCCCCGGGACCGGTGGCGCGGCCGGGATGGGTGGCGGGGCTCCTGCCGGTTCGGTTCCCGGGGGAATGACCGGCGGTGCCGCCGGCACGTCTGGTGGAGCTGCGAGTGGCATGTCCGGTGCGGGCGCCGGTGGGGTGTCCGGCGGAGCTGGTGGCGGGGCTTCGGCAGGGATGGCCGGGGACGCCGGTGGGGCGCCGGGTGGCGCTTCCGGCGTGGTGGCCGGTGGGGCCGCGGCGATCCAGGCGCAGTGGCCTGCCGTACTGGCCGCGTTGAAGCAGCGCAGCATCGTCGTCTGGGCGAACGTCAGCACCAACGCCCAGGTCGTGGGTGTCGAAGGCAAGGTCGTCACGCTCGGCTTCGCCCAGGTCGGCGCCATGAAGAACTTCACCGGCGGCGGCAAGGACGCCGTCGTGGCCAGCGCGCTGGGCGACGTACTCGGCGGCACGTGGAAGGTCGAGGCCGTCGTCGGCGGTTCGCCTGCCCCCGGTGGTCGTGGCGGTCGTCCCGGCTCACCGGGTCCGGCGTCCCAGGGGCACCCAGGCCAGCCTGGAGGCCAGCCGCATGGCCAGGGAGGGCAGGGCGGATACGGCCAAGGTTCCCCGGGCCAGGGCCCCCAGGGTCACGCCCAGGCGGGCCCTGCACAGGCTGGTACCGGGGCAGGGCAGGCACAGGCGGGATCTGGCGCGGGCCATGCGCAAGGGGCGCCCGGGGCGGGTTATGGACAGGAGGGCCCCGGCTCGTCGGGACAACCCCAGCCGGGCCCGGGTCAGCCGGGTTCCGGCGATGAGGGCGCGGCCGGCCACTACGGGCAGCAATCCGGTCAGCATGGACAGTCCTCCTCCGGCCAGCCCGGACAGGGCCAGTCCGGACAGGGCAGCCAAGCCGGACAGGGCAGCCAGTCCGGACAGGGCAGCCAAGCCGGACAGGGCAGCCAGTCCGGGCAGGGTCAAGCCGGGCAGGGTGACCAGTCCGGGCAGGGCGCCGCGCAGGGCGGCCAGCCTGGGCAGGACTTCGCGCAGGGTGGGCAGGCCGTCGGCCAAGCCGGGCAGGCCATCGGTCAGCACGGGCAGGGGGGGCAGCCCTCGGGCCAGCACGGGCAGGATGGCGCGCCCGTCGACACGGCGGGTGCTTCCCGGGTCACCACGGACGAATCGTGGCCCGACGCGCCCGACGACCTGAGCCCCGGCACGCCACCCATGCCCGACCCCGGCCAGGCGGCGCCGCCTGCGGCGGGGAGCGGCATCGCGGCGGCGCGTTCGGCGGCCGCGGCGGCGGCCCAGTCGGGCCCGCGTGCGCCCAAACCGCGGCAGGGGGGTTCCGCCGCGTGGCCGGACAGCGTCCCGGGCCGGAACAAGCCCTCCGACGCCGACGAGGTGGACCCGCTCAACGACGCCGACGCCGACATCGACGCGGTGGGCGGCATGGCGCTCCTGCAGCGCGAACTCGGTGCCCAGATCATCGGCGAGATCGACCACACCTGACCCGGACCCGCGCCAGTCCGCCCGGAACAACAACCACCCGGGCGGCCGCACAACCTCCCCGATCCGCGTCGGAACAACGACCCGGGCGGCCGCACAACCTCCCCGGTCCGCGTCGGAACATCGGCGGGATGAGCGCCAAGCAGCCGAACAGGCCCGTCTGAAGCCGCCGGGAAGCCAGGAGAGCCCCGCGAGGTCAAGGGGTGCGCAGGCGGATCCGGGCTGTGATGGCGCGGGGGTCGGTGGCGGGCAGGGTGGTGCTGAGGCGTTCCAGGATCTGCAGGTCGTCGCGTCCGCTGGCCGTCTGGGCGTAGATCCACAGGTCTTCGGGCGAGCCGTTGCGCAGCAGGTTGGCGCGTACCTGGACTTCGAGTTCGTCCCTGGCCCGCCGGAGCTCGGGGGACTCCGAGCGGGGCAGCAGCGGGCCCGGGTAGGCACGGGCCACCGCGGCGGGGTCGCCGGTGCCCAGGAGGCTGCGGAGTTCGATGAAGTCGGCTTCCACGGGCGAGGTCAGGCGGTACGGCTTGGCGCCCACGGTTTCGCCCAGCTGGGCGCGCAGGCGGTGGATTTCGGCCCGGATGGTCACCGGGTTGCCGGCGTCGCCGTACAGGTAGAAGCAGAGTTGTTCGGCGGTCAGGCCGCGGGGGTGGAGGGCCAGGAGGGCGAGGATCTCGGCGTGGCGCAGCGACAGCGGGATCTCGCGGCCGCTCAGGCGGGCGGTGGGCTGGCCTTCGCCGAGGAAGGTGAGCTGCAGCGTGGGCGGGATGCGGTCGGTGCTCACACGGACGAGGTAGCCGTCGTGGAAGGGCTCCGCGAGTACGGCGCGGCCGCCCGGGAGCAGGATGCGGTCGCCGGCGATGGGGACGCGGCGGCCCAGGAGGCCGGCGGGGTCGCCCGCGATGACGCGACCGGTGGCGGTGATGAGCATGCTGTCGTGGTCGCGCAGGCCGTCGAAGCGGCGGCGCAGGCGTTCGTCGCCTTCGTGCATGCGCAGGGCCAGCTGGGACTCGGCCAGCTTCGCGGTGGCGCTGACCAGGGCGACCGTGGCGGGGTGGAGGCTGGGGGCGGTGCCGCTGATGTCGATGCAGCCGAGCACCTCGTCGGTGTCGGGGTCGACGATGGGGGCGGCGCTGCAGGACCAGACGTGGAGCACCTTCAGGAGGTGCTCTTCTGAGTACACGTGCACGGGTTTGCGGTCGGCCAGGGCGGTGCCGATGCCGTTGGTGCCCACGCTGGTCTCGGCCCATGTGTGGCCGTCGGCCAGGCCCACGAGGTCGGCTCGGCGCATGACGGCGCGGTTGCCGTCGCGCCAGAGGATGTTGCCGTCCCGGTCGGTGATGATGGCGATGTTGGCGCTGGCGTCGGCCATGGTGGTGAGGGTGCCGGCGAGCATGGGCAGCAGGGGTTGCAGCGGGTGTGACTCGCGGACCTCGTCGAGGTGGCTGACGTCGTAGACGAGGGGCGCGGCCGTACCGTCGGGGTCGATGCCCGCGGCGAGGGAACGCCGCCAGGATGCCGAGATGAGCCGGCGGGGCGTGCCGTCGGGCGCGGTGGCGCCGGTGCGGGCAGCTTCGTGGGCCACGCGTAGTTTGCGGGAGTACGCATCGAGACTGGCGTAACTCATCAGCCACTCCAAGTAGTCAACCTTATGTTTCACCCTCCCGGTCGAGGGTTCTCGGCGCAAGCCGTTCGGGGGATTGCACAGGGTGATTGAACGACCGCAACCTGTGTGCAACGTTGCCACCAGTAGCGTGCGGGGCTGATACGTCGGCGTGGTGCGGCCGCTCCGGCCGGCGTGCTGGCCGGGTCCCGGACACTGGAGGGGGGCCGGGACCCGGCCAACAAACGGAAACACCTGCTCTCCGCAGTGCGGGCTGGGGCCCAAACACCGTAGGCTCGTGGCAGTCAAAAGACGCGTAGCCATGAGGAGCGCACGAAGGTGAATCCAGGGGATGTCAACCTGCAGCAGCTGCTGGAGCAGGCCCAGCTCATGCAGCAGCAGCTCGCGAGCGCCCAGCAGGAGCTCAACGACGCCCAGGTCGAAGGCTCGGCGGGCGGCGGCATGGTCACCGCCGTGGTCAACGGGGCACGCGAGCTGCTCGAACTCAAGATCGACCCGAACGTGATCGACGCCGGGGATCCGCAGGACACCGCGGACACGATCGCCGACCTGGTGATCGCCGCCATCCGCGACGCCTTCCGCGCGGCCGACGAGCTGCAGCAGGAGAAGCTCGGCCCGCTGGCTCAGGGGCTGGGCGGCGGCGGTCTCGGACAGTTGCCGGGGTTCTAGGCCATGTACGAAGGGGTCGTCCAGAATCTGATCGACGAGCTGGGGCTGCTGCCCGGCGTCGGTCCCAAGAGCGCGCAGCGGATCGCCTTCCACCTGCTCGCGGCCGATCCCGCTGACGTGAAACGGCTGGCGCACGCCTTGCTCGAGGTCAAGGAGAAGGTGCGTTTCTGCCGGGTGTGCGGCAACGTGGCCTCCGAGGAGGAGTGCCGCATCTGCCGCGATCCACGCCGGGACACCCACGTGATCTGCGTGGTGGAGGAGTCGAAGGACGTCGTCGCGATCGAGAAGACGCGCGAGTTCCGCGGCACCTACCACGTGCTCGGCGGCGCGATCAGCCCGATCGACGGGGTCGGCCCCGACGATCTGCGAATCCGCGAGCTCATGACCCGGCTGACCGACGGCCGGGTGACCGAGCTCATCCTCGCCACCGACCCCAACCTCGAGGGGGAGGCGACGGCGACCTACCTCGCCCGTCTCATCAAGCCGATGGGCATCAAGGTGACACGACTGGCCAGCGGTCTGCCTGTGGGCGGTGATCTCGAGTACGCCGACGAGGTCACGTTGGGCCGCGCGTTCGAAGGACGGAGGCTGCTGGATGTCTGACCAGTGGGGCGTTCTCGCTGATGAGATCGCCGGACACGCACAGAACTACGTCGACGGCCTGACCCGGGTGGCCGGCGGCGAGGGTGGCGACGCCATTTGGTCGTTGCTGCTGGTCGAGGTGGCGCAGGTGAGCCTGGCGGGCGCGCAGCTGGGTGCCAGCCAGGACGTGATCCTGTCGGGCAACTGGGAGCCGCCGCTGAGCGAGGACCCGGACATCGACGGCGTCCGCACGGCGCTGGCCGAGCGGCTGGGCGCGGTGGACGACTACGCCGAGGTCTTCGACCCGTACAAGGACACCACGGTCACGCCGTACCGCCTGTCCGACGATCTGACGGCGGTCGCGGCGGACCTCATCCACGGGCTGCGGCACTTCGAGGCGGGCCGTCCGCATGAGGCGTTGTGGTGGTGGCAGTACTCCTACTTCAACACGTGGGGCAATCACGCCGGAGCGGCAATGCGTGCACTTCAGGCGCTTGCCGCCCACACGCGGCTGGACGTCGCGGAAGAGGCATTGTCCACATAGTGGTCCGTTCCCGCAGTGCCATCGAGGGGCGTCGGTAGACTGGCAGCTCACAGTCCAAACCGGGAGACTCTCGTGGCGCTCGTTGTGCAAAAGTACGGTGGTTCGTCCGTCGCCGACGCGTCCTGCATCAAGCGGGTCGCGCAGCGGATCGTCGCGACGAAAAAAGCCGGCAACGACGTGGTCGTGGCAGTCTCAGCCATGGGCGACACGACCGATGAACTACTCGACCTGGCCGAGCAGGTGGCCCCGCTGCCCCCGGCCCGTGAGCTCGACATGCTGCTGACCTCCGGTGAGCGCATCTCGATGGCCCTGCTGGCGATGGCGATCGCCAACCTCGGCCACGAGGCGCGGTCGTTCACCGGATCGCAGGCGGGTGTGATCACCGACTCCACCCACGGCAAGGCCCGCATCATCGACGTGACGCCCGGCCGCCTCCGCGAGGCTATCGACCAGGGTCACATCGCGATCGTGGCCGGCTTCCAAGGGGTCTCGCAGGACACCAAGGACATCACCACGCTGGGCCGTGGCGGCACCGACACCACCGCGGTGGCACTGGCCGCCGCGCTCGAGGCCGACGTCTGCGAGATCTACACCGACGTCGACGGCGTCTTCACCGCCGACCCCCGGATCGTGTCCGCGGCACGGAAGATCCCCAAGATCTCCTACGAGGAGATGCTGGAAATGGCGGCCTGCGGCGCGAAAGTCCTGCACCTGCGCAGCGTCGAGTATGCTCGCCGCTTCAACCTGCCGATCCACGTGCGCAGCTCCTTCAGCACCAAGGAAGGCACGTGGGTCGTGTCCGACCCTTACACCGAAGGAACCGAGATGGAGCAGCCGATCATCTCCGGCGTCGCGCACGACCGGAGCGAGGCCAAGATCACCGTTGTCGGCGTTCCCGACAAGGTCGGCGAGGCTGCGCATATCTTCAAAACGCTCGCCGACGCTGAGATCAACATCGACATGATCGTGCAGAACGTCTCGGCCGCGGCGACGGGCCGTACCGACATCTCCTTCACTCTTCCCACGTCCGACGCGTCCACGGCGCTGACGTCGCTGAAGAAGATCCAGGACAAGGTCGGTTTCGAGTCGCTGCTGTTCGATGACCAGATCGGCAAGATCTCGCTGATCGGCGCGGGCATGCGCTCGCACCCCGGCGTGACCGCTACGTTCTTCGCCGCCCTCGCCGACGCGGGGGTCAACATCGAGATGATCTCGACCTCGGAGATCCGCATCTCGGTGATCGTCGAGCAGGACGGTGTGGACGCGGCCGTGGCCGCCGCCCACCGGGCGTTCGACCTTGACGCAGACCAGGTGGAAGCAGTGGTGTACGGAGGAACCGGCAGATGAGCAGGCCAAATCTCGCACTCGTGGGCGCGACGGGTGCGGTCGGCACCGTCATGCGCGACATCGTTTCCAACCGTGAGGACATCTGGGGCGAGATCCGCCTCGTGGCCTCCCCGCGCAGCGCGGGCAAGGTGCTGCAGGTGCGCGGCCAGGACGTCGTCGTCCAGGCCCTCGCCCCCGAGGTCTTCGACGGCATCGACATCGCCATCTTCGACGTCCCCGACGAGGTGTCGGCCGAGTGGGTGCCGATCGCGGCCGAGCGTGGGGCGATCGCCATCGACAAGTCCGGCACCTTCCGCATGAACCCGGACGTTCCGCTGGTCGTGCCCGAGGTCAACCCCCTCGACGCCCGCAACCGGCCGCGCAACATCATCTCGACGCCTAACTGCACCACCCTGTCGATGATGGCCGCGATGGGCGCCCTGCACGCCGAGTACGGCCTCAAGGAACTCGTCGTCGCCTCCTACCAGGCGGTCTCCGGGGCCGGGGTGGCGGGTTCCGCCCGGCTGTACGACGAGATCGAGGTGCTGGCCGGCGACCGCACCATCGGCCAGACGGCCGGGGACGTCCGTCAGGTCCTGGACAAGAAGCTGCCCGCCGACTCGCCGTTCCCGGCGCCGATCGCGTTCAACGTGGTTCCGTGGGCCGGGTCGCTGAAGGAGGACGGCTGGGCGTCGGAGGAGCTCAAGCTCCGCAACGAGTCCCGCAAGATCCTCGGCATCCCCGGCCTGAAGGTCTCCGCGACCTGCGTCCGGGTGCCGGTCGTCACGACCCACTCGCTGGCCGTGCACGCCCGCTTCGACCGCGAGATCACCGTCGCCGACGCCCACCGCGTGCTGGCGGCGGCACCGACCGTGGTCCTGGTGGACGACCCGGCCAACGGCGTGTGGCCGACGCCCCTGGACGTCGTGGGCACCGACCCGACGTATGTCGGGCGCGTGCGGCAGGCGATCGACTTCCCCAACACGCTGGACCTGTTCGTCTGCGGCGACAACCTGCGCAAGGGGGCGGCGCTCAACGCCGCCGAAATCGCCGAACTGGTCGCCGCCGAACGGTAATCGCTGCTGGCTCCCCGCCGTAGTGGGCTTTGCACGTACGGCGGGGCCGCCGCTCTCGCCTCCCCGCCGTGGTGGGCTTTGGAGGTACGGCGGGGCCGCCGCTTCCGCCTCCCCGCCGTGGTGGGCTTTGGAGGTACGGCGGGGCCGCCGCTTCCGCCTCCGCCCGACGTGGGTCGCGCCCGATCATCGGGCGCTTCTCACGTCGGACACACACTTCGCCGCCACAACGCCTCCTTGACCGGTCTGCGCGGTCTAGGGTCGGCGTTCGTTCGCGTTGCGCCGGGCTCCGCCGCACCACACCCCGCCGTACCGGCGCTTGAGTGGGCGGTCTGAGGTTCCGTGCTGGGTGTCCATGGCGCCCTGGGTTCCTGCTGAGCCGGGCAGGAGCCGGGTTCCGGGTCGTCTCCGGGCAGCAAGGGCTCCGGGCTGCCCGCAGAGCGTGGCCGTCTCCCAAGCCGTAGCCGTCTCCCAAGCTGTAGGCGCCTCTCAAGCGGTAGCCCTCTCCTCAAGCCGCGTAGGCGCCTCCCGGGCCGCCAGGGAGTCTCTGGGGCGTTAGGGAGCGGTCTGGGGCGGTAAGAGAGCGGTCTGGGCGCTTCTCAAGGCCGGCTAGGGCCGTCTGGGTGGCTTCTGGGTGGGTCTGGGCTTCCGGGGGCACCCCCGTGCCCCCGGAAGGTCAACCCAGGCGCCGTCCGCAGCGGCCGGCCGTACCTAGCGGAACAGGATGTCCCAGTGGTCTGGCTCCTTGGCGAAGATGGTGCCGTCGCTGGATTTGTAGAGGGGCGAGCCGTCGTACCGGGTGCCGATGCGGGGGTAGGCGGTGGTGATGTGGCGGTCGATGCACGGGGACAGGGAGATGTCGAGTTTGTAGCCGTGCTCGTGGCTGTAGCGGCCGGGCATGTGGCCGGCTTCGGTGCCGCCGGTGACCATGATGGTGCAGCCGCTGTCCCGCTTCAGGTCGATGATCTTGGCGATCGTGGCCGTCCGGACCGACTGCAGGGAGGTGCAGTGGTGCAGGCGGCGGTTGGCGCAGCCTCCTGAGGACTTCCAGCGCAGGCCGGCGTCGCGCAGGCGGTTGATGGCGGCGCCGTGGGAGATGCGGACGGCGGTGCGGCGGGTCTTCACCCTGGTCAGGTCCACCTCTGGAGGGTCGGTCGCCGTGAACCAGTGTCCGGTGTGAATGTCTCCTCCTCCGATCGCGTACGTGCGGGTTACCGGTGGTGGTGACTTCGGCGCTTCTCCTGGTGAGGTGGCGGATGCGGCCGAAGCCAATGCGATGATCGAGATCTCGATGCCCAGCAGTGCGACCACCAACAGCCGCACTTTGCCACGTATCCACATGTGATGCTCTTTCGCGGAATTGCCCTCCCGCCAGAAGCATCAATCCCACGCTTCACACCAGATGACCCCTTCACCAGACCGATCTTTGCCTTGTGGCGGCGATCACCGTGCGGCTCCATGACCTACAGGCGGTCTTGCCCGTAAAGTGACGAAGGTGTCCGAACCCCGAACCCGTGGATCGGAGAGCACCCGAGAGGTCATCGTCGAGACGGCTTTGCGACTGTTTCGGGAACGCGGCTTCGATGCGACGACGATGCGGGCAATCGCGGCCGAGGCCGGGGTATCCGTGGGAAACGCCTATTACTACTTCGAGAGCAAGGAGGCGTTGATCCAGGCATATTACGACCGTGCTCAGACGGAGCACGAGGAGGCGTGCCGCGAGCTGCTGGCGACCGAGCGGTCGTTCGCGGCGCGGCTGAGCGGTGTGCTGCGGGAGTGGGTGCGGGTCTCGGAGCCGTATCACGAGTTCGCGGTGAAGTTCTTCAAGCACGCGGCGGAGCCGACGAACCCGCTGAGCCCGTTCAGCTCTCAGTCCTCGCCGGCCCGCGAGGCGAGCATCGGCATCTACCGGGACGTGGTGGAGGGCTCGCGGGACAAGATGGACGCGGAACTGCGCGAGGAGCTACCCGAGCTTCTGTGGCTGCTGTCCATGGGCATGGTCTTGTTCTGGGTGCACGACACCTCGCCGGGTTGTCAGCGCACCTACCGGCTGATCGAGGTGACGGTTCCCCTGGTGGACCGGCTGGTCGGCCTGTCGCATCTGCCCGGGTTGCGGGGCATCACCAAGGACTTCATCGGGGCGGTGCACGAGCTCAGGGCGTGACAGGAGGCCGGCCATCGGGTCGGCGTACACGAGCGCCGGGCGGCTGGGCGAACCGGCGGCGGCCGCGGTGACGGCGGCCAGGAACGGGACCGCCAAGCCGGTGAACAGCACCACTGTGGGCAAGGTTCGTCTCACGGTGCTGTTTTAGCACGTCAAAGCCATAGATCCGGTGAACGCCGCGAACATACCGTCTGGTTGGTATGGTCACCCTATTGACCCGAACCCCCCGAGCCGGGGCAAGCTGGAGGGCGCGATGACACAGACCTGGGGTATGACGATCCCCTTCCACGACCGCTCCCTGGCGGAGTCGAAGGAGCTGATCGCACAGCTGCCCGCCCTCGGGTACACCGACGTCTGGTCGGCCGAGGTCAACGGCGCCGACGGGTTCACGCCCCTGGCCATGGCGTCGGAGTGGGCCCCTGAGCTGCGCCTCGGCAGCGCGATCGTCCCGGTCTACACCCGCGGGCCCGGGCTGCTGGCCATGTCGGCGGCCACGCTGGCCGACCTCGCTCCCGGGCGGTTCGTGCTGGGCATCGGCGCCTCCTCGCCGGTCGTGGTGGGGCGGTGGAACGCGGCCGAGTTTGCCCAGCCGTACCAGCGCACCCGGGACACGCTGCGCTTCCTGCGCAGGGCGCTGGCGGGGGAGAAGGTGTCGGAGCGGTACGAGACCTTCGAGGTCAAGGGGTTCAAGCTGGAACGGGCGCCCAAGGTGGCGCCGAAAATCGTGCTGGCGGCGCTGCGGCCGCGGATGCTGCACCTGGCCGCGAGCGAGGGCGACGGCGCGATCACCAACTGGCTCTCGCCGCGGGACGTGCGCAAGGTGCGTGCCGAGCTGGGCGGGGAGACCGAGCTGATCGCGCGGCTGTTCGTGTGCGTGAGCGAGGACACCGAGAAGGTGCGCGAGCTGGGGCGCTGGATGCTGGCCGCGTACCTGACCGTGCCCGCCTACGCCGCCTTCCACGGCTGGCTGGGCCGCGGCGAGGTGCTGCGGCCGATGCACGAGGCGTGGGCGGCGGGCGACCGGGCCGCCGCGCTCAAGGCCATCCCGGACGAGGTGGTCGACGACCTGATCGTGTACGGCGACGCGGCGACGTGCCGGGCGCGGATCGGTGAATACCTCGCCGAGGGGCTCGACACCCCCGTGCTCGCCCCGATACCCGGTGGCGCCGGGATCACCGAGGCCGTGCACGCACTGGCACCCCCCAAATAAGGAGCACATGTGGACGAGGTCCTCCGGCTGGACGCGGTCGGCCAGGCGCAAGCCGTACGCGAAGGGAGGGTCTCGCCGCGGGAGCTGGCCGAGGCCGCCATCGCGAAGATCGAGGCGTTCGACGGCGAGCTCAACGCGGTCGTGCACAAGCGGTACGAGCGCGCGCTGGCCGAGGCGGGCGCGCTGCCCGAGGGCGGCCCGTTCCGCGGGGTGCCGCTCCTGCTGAAGGATCTCGGCTGGGTGGAGAAGGGCGAGCCGTACAACGCGGGCTCGCGCGTGCTCGACGGGGTGAAGATCGCCGCTGACGGCTACAGCGTGGCCAAGCTCAAGGAGGCCGGGTTCGTCATTCTCGGGCGGACCAGCACGCCCGAGTTCGGCACCACGATCACGACCGAGCCGCTCGCGTTCGGGCCCACGCGCAACCCGTACGACCCCGCGTATTCGGCGGGCGGCTCCAGCGGCGGGTCGGCCGCGGCGGTGGCCGCCGGGTTGGTCGCGGTGGCCACGGCCAGCGACGGTGGTGGTTCTATCCGCATTCCTGCGTCTTTGTGCGGACTGGTTGGGCTCAAGCCGACCAAGGGGCGCTCCAGCTACGGGCCGTCCGGAGGCGAGGGCTGGAGCGGGTTCTCGGTGGCGGGGCTGGTCAGCAGGTCCGTGCGGGACACCGCGGCGGTGCTCGATCTGATCTCCGGCTTCGAGGAGGGCGACCCGTACGGCGCGCCCGCGCTGCCGCGCCCGCTGGCCGAGGAGGTGGGCGCCGGCCCTGGACGGCTGCGGATCGGGTTCGTCACCCGGCACCCGCGCGGCGACGTGCCCGAGCACGAGGAGCTGACCGCGGCGGTCACCGGCGCCGCGCGGCTGCTGGAGTCGCTGGGCCACCACGTCGAACCCGGCCATCCGGGCGAACTCGGCAATCCCGGCTTCCCTGAGCACTTCGGGGGCCTGGTCGCCGCGAACGTGGCCGCCGAGGTCGAGAGCGTCGGCGTCTGGCGCGGCCGTCCCGTCTCGCTGGAGGAGCTGGAGCCGCGCAACCGGGCCATGGCCGAGGCCGGGGCCAAGCGCACGGCCGCGCAGCACGCGCTCGCCGTGCAGTGGATGGACGGCTTCCGCCGCCGCATGGCCGCCTGGTGGCGCGCCGGCCACGACCTGCTGCTCGCGCCGTCGCTCGGAGTGCCGCCGTTCCCGCTCGGGTGGGTGCCGCCGGAGGACCTCAGCACCGCCTTCGGCCGTACGGCACACGCCGTCTCCTACACCTCGGCGTTCAACGCGACCGGCCAGCCGAGCGTCTCCCTGCCCCTGCACAGGACCGCCGCCGGGCTGCCCGTGGGCGTCCAGCTCGTCGCCGCCACCGGCCGCGAGGACCTCCTGGTACGGCTGGCCGCCCAGATCGAGGCGGCCGCCCCCTTCCGGCACACCGCCCTGCGCTGATCGTTAGGAACCAGATTCGCCGGGAACACGTTATGTCGTGAAGGAGGTGGCGCACCTATGGCGAAAGTGAACCGCGCGGCTGCGGTATGGCGCACATATCAAGAGGTGAGTCAGCCCGGCACGCCCGGGCTCATGAAGCGGATCGGGGCGATTCCGCGCATGGTCCGCGCCGGGATGCGCGGCGACTACCCGGGCATGGGCAAGGGCAAGATCGGCCTGATGGCGCTCGGGATCGTCTACCTGATCTCGCCCATCGACGCGATCCCCGAGTTCCTGCTGATCATCGGCGTGGCCGACGACTTCGGCGTCCTTCTCTGGCTGGCGGGCTCGCTCGTCGGTGAGAGCGGCCGCTACCTCGGCTGGGAGCGCAAGGTCATCACCGGGACTACAGTTCCTCCCGCCTGAGCCACGCCCGCGACGGCAACGGGTGCCCGAACAGCCGGGCCGCGTTGCCGTAGGCGACTCTGGCGATGTCGGCCGGCGGGAGCTGGCCGAGGTTCCTGGCCACCGACTTCTGGGTGTCGGGCCAGGTCGAATCGGAGTGCGGGTAGCCGCTTTCCTGCAGCACGTGGTCGAGGCCGACGGCCAGCCGTACTCCTGACAGGGCGTGGTCGTCGAGGGTGCCGAAGAAGAAGTTGCGGCGCAGGACCTCGCTGGGCTTGAGGCCGCCGTCCCAGGCTGCCTCGCCCGCGACCGGGTGGTCCAGCGCGTAGTCGGCGCGTTCCGCCAGCATCGGCAGCCAGCCGACGCCGCCTTCCACGATGAGGATGCGCAGGTTGGGGAAGCGCAGTGGGATGCCGGACCAGAGCCAGTCGGCGCAGGCGAACATCGCGGTCGTCGGCATCAGCGTGGTGATCGCCTCGACCGGCGTGTCGGGGGAGGGCACCGGTGACCAGCTCGAGTCGGCGGTGTGCAGGCAGACGACGGTGCCCGTTTCCTCGCAGGCGGCGAAGAACGGGTCCCAGTGGTCGGAGTGGATGGACGGCAGCCGCATCCGCGTCGGGAACTCGGGGAAGACGACGGCCTTGAAGCCGCGGGCGGCGTTGGCCCGGATCTCCTTGGCGGCCACGTCGGGGTCGGGCAGCCAGGGCAGCTGCAGGCCGATGACGCGCTCGGGGTAGGTGCCGGCCCAGACGTCGATGTGCCAGTCGTTCCACGCCTTGACCAGGGCCAGGCCGAGCTCCTGGTCGCGGGTGCGGGCGAAGGGCATGCCGGACTGGCCGGCCAGCATGCCGGGGAAGCACAGGGCGGCCCAGATGCCCGCCGCGTCCATGTCCTTGATGCGCGCCTCGATGTCGTGGCAGCCGGGGCGCATGTTCTCGAACCGGACCGGGTCGAGGGTCCACTGCTCGCGGGGCAGGCCGGCGCCCACGTCCATGCCGGCGCACGGGTAGGTGGCGCCGCCGTACCGCCATACCTGGTGACCGGCCTCCGTCTCCACGACCTTGGGCGCGACGTCGGTGTATTTCTCCGCAAGCCGGCCCTCGAAGAGGTCGGGCGGCTCGATCAGGTGATCGTCGGCGGAAATGATCACATAGTCGCGCCGCCTGGGTTCAGGATCAGGGAGCAGCGGCGTAGTCACGCAGGTAACCGTACGACGGCGGCATGACGTCGAACAAGCTGCCGGGCCGCCGCCAACCTCCTCAACCTTCCGCAAACCACCGCTTCACCGCAGGATTCACCCCGAGGGCGGGCTTGACTGGGCTTCTTGACCCGGCCCCGTTCCCGAGTTGGACCCGGGGCCGGGAGGGTCCGCGCGGGTGAGGGTGCTGCTCACCGCGGACCCCGGCCCCCTCTTACCCGGCGGAGATCGATTCAGTCAGCAGGTGGGCGCGCAACCTGGTGACGGTCTCGGCGGAGACCTTCAGCACCTCCGAGCAGTAGGCCGTGAGCGAGCCGTGCCGGGCGGTCATGTCGGCCAGGAACAGCTCCATGGCGTGCGCCGGAGCCACGCCGAAGCACGGCCCCATGAACGCGTCGGGGTGGCGGGCCTTCCAGTCGGCGATGAACCGTTCGGTGGCCAGCCCGGTCAGCGCGTAGTCGGCGACGACGTCGCCGGGGGCGACTCCCGCCAGGGAGAGCACGAGCGCGGTCAGGACGCCGGTGCGGTCCTTGCCGGCGGCGCAGTGGACGACGACCGGCGCGTTGCCGGCCTCGGCGATGGTCTCGACGGCTTCGCGCAGCAGCGGCACCCCGTCCTCGGTGACCTCGAGGTAGCGGTCGGCCAGGAAGCGGGGCACGCCGACGCCGGGGTCGAAGACGCTGAAGTCCCAGGGCCGGCCTTCGACGGGGAGGTTGTGGTAGCGCAGGCCCTCGGTGTGGGGGACGCGGCCGTTCCTCTCCACCTCGTAAGGGTGGCGCAGGTCGATGACGGTCTTGACCTTCAGGGCGTGGAACGTGGCGAGGTCCGGCCCGGCCAGCCAGCCGAGGGAGTCGGCCCGGTAGAGCCGCTGCCATTGGACGCTACGCCCGTCATCGGCGGCATATCCGCCTACGTCGCGAAAATTGTGGATATTGGCGAATTTAATGTGGCGGATCACACGAGAAGCCTATAAATCAGGCTTCAACCGGAGTAGGGGTCGACGCCGCGGCCTTCCGATCGGCCACCTCGCGGCGGATCAGCAGCAGCCACCCCCCGATCGCCACCGCGATGAACAACCACCACTGCACCCCATAGGCGAGGTTGAGCCCGCCCCCCGACCCCACGTCCGGCGCCGGGACCGGCTCCGGCGCCCCGGCCGCCGAAGGCTCCTGCGCGGTCAGCTCCACGAACCCGTCCACCAGCTGGTACGGCAGCGCCTTCCCGATCTTCTGGGCATTGATCAGCAGCACCTGACCAGGCGGCAACCCGGCACGCTCCCTGATCCCGCTGGACTCCTCGGTCTCGCTCAGCCGTAGCCGCCCGGTGACATTCACCTGTCCGGCAGGCGGCGCCTGCACCTCGGGTGGCGCGTCGGCATGCGCCCCGGCCTTGACCCAGCCCCGGTTGACGAGGACGGCCTTGCCCTCGCCGGTCACCAGCGGGGTGAGGACGTAGAAGCCGGGCCGGCCCTCCTGGGGGCGCCGCCGTACGACCAGGGCGTTCGCGGTGTCGTAGGAGCCGGTGGCGGTCACCAGCCGGTAGCGGTCCTCCTCGCGGACGGCCCGGCCGGGCGGGGCGAGCCGGTCGAGGGGCACCGGCTCGGCCTCGATGTTGGCGGTGACCCGCTCGCTGTTGGCCGAACGTTCCTCGAACCGCCCGAACTGCCACCTGCCCAGGAAGACGAAGGCGGGGATGACCAGCAGCACCACGACGTGGAGCGCCACCCATCGAGGGGTCAGGAGGAACCGGTACACCCCTCAAGAGTAGGCACCGGCAACGGTGGTTCTTCACCTGGCCCGATCTGGTCGAACGGGTTACCAAATCGCAAGTGATCGCGTACGGTCGGGACTCGTGCCACCCCTCACGAGCAAGACGTCCTGAATGACCCTGGTTGCCGCGTCACCCGAGGCGCCCGAGTTCGTCATGCCCCGCCTGGGCGCCCTTCTGTGGCACGCGGTGCCGCGGGTGCTGGAGAGCATGATCCTGCCGGTCGCGCTCTTCTACGCCGGCATGCTGGCCGGAGGGGAGTACGCGGGGCTGGGGTGCTCGGCCGCGTGGGTCTTCGGCGGCATCATGGTGCGCCTGGTGCGCAGCAGCCGGATGCCGGGCACGGTGATCCTGGCGGGGCTGAGCCTGGTGGCGCGGGTGGTGGTGACCGTGCTCACGGGGAACTTCCGGTGGTTCTTCCTGCCACCGACGTGCGGGGTGTTCATGGTCAGCGCGGCGTTCCTGGCCACGGCGCGGGGACGCAGGCCGCTGGCCGAGCGGATCACGCTGGATCTGGTCCCGCTGCCGGAGTGGGTGGTCGCGCATCCGGTGCTGCGGCGGTTCTTCGTGCGCCAGTCGCTGGCCTGGGGGTTCGCCCAGCTCGCCAACGGCTCGCTGACCCTGTGGACCCTGCTCAGCTTCGAGCTGGGAACGTTCCTGGCGCTGCGCACCTCGCTGGTGGCGCTACTGCTGTCGGGGGCCGCGGCCTTCTCGGTGCTGGACTTCCGCCGCTGCCTACGCGCTCTCCAGCTCCGCGCCTGAGCCGGGCACGGGGGTGACCTCCCGCGGGCCGCTCACCTCGTGGCCCTCGGCGCAGCGGAAGTGCTGCTCGATGAGGGCGCCGCAGTCTCGATGGGTCAGGCAGACCGCCGGTCCCGCCTCGTCGGACAGGTATTTGTCACCGAAGTGCATGAGCGCGACCAGCAGGGGATAGAGGTCGCGTCCCTTCTCGGTGAGGCGGTATTCGTCGCGCTGGCGCTGGCCGGGTTCGCGGTAGGGCTCCTTGCGCAGGAGTCCTTCGTCGACCAGCCGGGCCAGCCTCGCGCTGAGCACCTGCCGCGGCGCACCGGTCATGGCCTGCATGTCGGCGAACCTGCGCACCCCGCTGAATGCCTCGCGCAGCACCAGGAAGGTCCATTTCTCCCCGACGATGTCCAGGGTCCGCTCGATCGAGCAGTTGCTCACCCGGAAGGGCACGTTCATGGGCCACATCATACCTGAGTCTAGTTGACAGACTCAGGCGTGCTGCGAGAGCCTGGGTCTATGAGACGAACCCAGATTCGCCCCGTGCGATGCGGGGACGAGGTGGCGTTCCGGCGCTTCCTCGCGGGGCTGTCGCTGCACACGCAGACGCTGCGGTTCTTCACAGGGGTCGGCCACCCGTCCGCGAGCCTGCTCGCCGCCCTGATGGCGGTCGACGAGCGCAGGGACGCCCTGGTGGCCGTGCATGAAGGCGAGATCGTCGGGCACGCCATGAGCTACAGGGGCGCTCGTGCGGACGACGTCGAGATCGCGGTGGTCGTGGCCGACCAATGGCAGGGCATCGGCCTCGGCCCGCGGCTCATCGGCACGCTGCTCACCCGCGCCGCCATCCGCGGCGCGACCACGGTCGGCATGGACGTCCTCGGCGAGAACCGCAGGGCGCTGCGCCTCATCAGAAGGGCCTGGCCTGACGCGGAATTGCGAGTCTCTTCCGGTTCGGTCGAGGTGACCGCTATGATCAAGCAGGCGGTGGTATTTGCGGAACAACGTTCTGTTGGCTCACCATTGACTGCGTGAAGAGTGTCAAGAACGGACGCGACGGCCGCACCCGCATCATCGAGGGCGCCCTCCGCCGCTTCAGCCAGGACGGGGTCTCGGCCACCACGCTGGCCAGCCTCCGCGAGGAGAGCGGCGTCAGCGTCGGCAGCTTCTACCACCACTTCGCCAGCAAAGAGCACGTCTTCGGGGTGCTCTACGCCGAGATCCTCTCCGCCTACCAGGCCGAGTTCCTCGCCGAGCTGACCAGCCACGCGGGAGCCCGCGACGGCATCGAGGCGGTCGTGGCCTTCCACATGCGCTGGGCCGGCGAGCACCCGGAGCGCGCCCGCATCCTGGTCAGCGAGCGCCCGCCGCGCAAGAACGAGCCCGGCGGCCAGGAGGTCGCCGAGGCCCGCCGCGCCTTCTTCCGCCAGGTCTCCGACTGGTGGAAGCCCCACATGAAGAACAACCTGCTCCAGCCCGTGCACGCGACCATGTGCTACGTGCTGTGGCTCGGCCCCGCCCAGGAGATGTGCCGCCTGTGGTTCGCCGGCGCCCACACGCCCACCGACGAGGAGATCAAGGGCCTGGGCGAGGCCGCATGGCAGAGCCTCCGTCAGCGTCCGGAGGAGTAGGCCGCCCCCTCACGGGCCAAGGTCCGGAAGAATAGGTCGATCACCCTCTGTGGTGTTATTGTCACGAACGTGAGACGACCTCGGGCGCTGGTCCTGCCCACCCTGCCGGAGTGCGCTCTCGTCCGCCTGTCGGAAATCGCCGAACTGGCCGAGGTTCCGCCCCGTCCCAGCCTCGGCTTCTCCGACGAACAACTCGCCGACCTCGTCATCGAAACCGGCGCCTCGGTCATCGTCACCGAGGGTGACCAGGTCCGCGATTCCGTGCTGTCCCTGCCGCTCGACATCGTGGCCTGCCTCGGCCCGCCCACCAACGTCGACCTGCGCCTGGCCGCCGCCTGCGGCGTCGCCGTCCTGCACCCGGCCGGGCGCGACCCCGACGCCGTCGCGGAACTCGCCATCGCGCTGCTGTTCGCGGTCAGCCGGCACGTCGTCGTCGCCGATCGGGAGGTACGGCGCGGCCGGGTCTACCGGGGCCGCGTCCCGCCGTCGGAGCGCCACCGGGGCATCCGCCTGGCCGGTCGCACGCTCGGTCTCGTCGGCCTGGGCCAGGTGGGCCGTGCCGTACGCTGGCGGGCCCGCGGCCTGGGCATGAACGTCGTGGCCCACGACCCCCACGTGGCCGAGGCCACCCTCGCCCTGCCCGAGTTGCTGGCCGTGGCCGACGTCGTCTCGCTGCACGTGCCGGTCACCGAGGACACCCGCGCTTTCATGGGCGCCGTGGAGTTCGCCGCCATGCGCGCGGGCGCGATCTACCTCAACACCGCCCGGGGCGCGCTGCACGACCTGGCCGCCCTGGTCGACGCCCTGCGCCGGGGACATCTCGGCGGTGCCGGGCTCGACCACTTCGAAGGCGAATGGCTCGATCCCACGCACCCGCTGACGCGGCTGCCGAACGTGGTCCTCACCCCGAACCTCGGGCACGCGACCGGCGAGAGCCAGGCCGAGCACGCGCGCTCGCTGGTGGAGGACATCGGGCGCACGCTGCGCGGCGAGGCGCCCGCGCACGCGTGCCAGCCGGTCATGCGGGTTGGCGAATCCTTGTAGGCACCCGCCAGACTCCGGTGCCGAGGGTGATGTCCAGCCGGAGCTCGCCACGCTGGCGGCGCAGGCCGGGCACGGGCAGCTTGACGTGGACGTCGAAGCGTCCCCGCCGCGGGTAGCCGAAGCCGAGTTCGCCGGGCAGCACCCTGAAGTCGTCGCGGTTGCCGCAGCTCGGGCAGGTCCAGGAGACCAGGTCCAGGCCGCGGTTGTAGTCGGTGCAGGCCTGGAAGTATTCCTCGGGCCGGAACCGGGACTCGCAGGCGAGGCAGGGGATGAGCACCTCATAGAGATACCGCGTCCCACTTGTCTCTTGCTTGCAGATCGCTGAGGCAATTGAGTAACGGTATGATTACGCTGCGTTTATGATCATGTGTTGGTGTTTGCCTGCGGAAGGATGGGGTCCCGTGGAACGACTGCGTGAATACCTTCTGGAGAGCGGCTACACCATCGACGGCGTCCGCGACCGCCTGGGCGCCGTGGCGGCCGGGGCGCTGGCCCGTGAGGAACTGGTCCCCGCCCTGCGCGCCACCACCGGGGGCGATCCGGCGGCCACGCTGATCCGCCTGTTCTGGCTGGGCGCCGCCGTACCCGCCGAGCAGGTGGCGCCCGAGGTGGTCGCCTCGGGGCTGGCGCGGCACGAGGAGGGCGGCCAGGCGGTGCGGGCGACCGTGCATCTGCAGCCGTGGGAGGGCGACGGCTACCTCGTGTCCGACCGCAAGGTGCGCCCGGGAGACCCGGCGCTGCGCCCCGACCACGTCGTGGGCGCGGGCGGCGCTTCGGCCAATCTCGCCCAGCTGGTCAGCCGCCACCCGGTGGACAGCGCCCTCGACCTGGGCACGGGCTGTGGCGTGCAGGTCCTGCACCTGAACGGGCGGGCCCGGCGGATCACCGCCACCGACGTCAACCCGCGCGCCCTCGAGCTGGCCGCGCTGAGCTGGGCGCTGTCCGGCGTCAGCGGCGTGGACGCGCGGACCGGCTCGATGTTCGAGCCCGTGGAGGGTGAGACGTTCGACCTGGTCGTCTCCAACCCGCCGTTCGTGATCTCTCCCGTCGGCGCCCTCACCTACCGCGAGGCCGGCGGCGACGACTTCTGCCGCGATCTGGTACGGCAGGCGCCCGGCTACCTCAATCCCGACGGCCAGGCGCACTTCCTGGCCAACTGGCTGCACGTGGAGGGCGAGGACTGGCGCGAGCGGGTGGGCGGCTGGCTGGGGGAGACCGGCTGTGACGGCTGGGTGGTGCAGCGGGACGTGCAGGATCCGGCCGAGTACGTGGAGTTGTGGCTGAAGGACGCCGCCGAGCAGGGCACCCCCGGTTATGCCGAGCACTATGACCGCTGGTTGTCGTGGTTCGACGAGCGCAAGGTGGAGGGCGTCGGCTTCGGCTGGATCACCCTGCGCAACTCCGGCAGCCTGGATCCGGTGGTTCGGGTGGAGCAGCTGACCCACCAGGTGGAGCTGCCGGTGGGGGAGTACGTGGACGACGTGCTGGACGCGATCGCCGCCGCCCATCGCGCCACCGGCCTGGAGGCGGCCCGGTTGCGGACGGTCGAGGGCCTGCTGGACGAGCGGATCGCGGTGCCGGGCGCCGAGGATCCCATGAAGATCGTCCTGCGGCAGACGCGTGGCCTGCGCAGGAGCTGCGAGGTCGGCACGGTGGAGGCGGCGCTGGCGGGGGTCTGCGACGGTGAGCTGGCGCTGGGCCCGCTGCTCAACGTGATCGCCGAGCTGGTGGGCGACGGGGAGCAGCTGAGCGCCGACGCGCTGCGGCCCTTGATCGCCGAGGGTTTCTTCCTCGTCTAGCGGGGCTTTGATTCTGTGTTGATTCGACGTTGACAGGCGCGAGGGAGAGTTAGGTCACAGGCACGGACCTGGGGGGTTCGAGGTCCGTGCCGGGTCCGGCCGGTCGTCGAAGTGAGGCGGCTAGCCGCCACGTGGAGCATCCGGATAACCGGGCCCCCTAGCGAAGCGTGGCGGTAGATGACCGGCCGGGCTGATACCTTCCGCTCCCACCAAGGGGCAGCCTTGATCAACCATGTATGGATGACACGACTAGACGACGAGCTGTACTCAGGACTCGACGACCTGAGCGCTGTCGAGCATGGCTCTGACGTCCCCGGCTTCGGGAGCGCCGAGCCGCGAGAAGATGTCGAGGGCCTGCCGTAGGCAGTCGGTGCTGCGGCTCACGCTGCTCATGCCCCGCAGCGCCTTGCCGAGGACGGTGAGCGAGAGGGCTTCGCCGTACGGATGGCCGATCTCTCTGCTGACCACCAGCGCCTGCTCGGCGTGGCGGACGGCGTCGCCGTAGCGTTCGGCGGCGATGAAGGTCTCGGCCAGCCGGGAGCAGACCCGTTGTTCCCACACCCGTTGTTTGCTGGCGCGGAAGAAGGCGAGGCACTCGGCATGGTGGTGGACGGCCTCGGTGATGCGGCCGACCCGCGAGAGCACGATGCCGAGGTGGTAGCGGGCGCGGGCGGTGCCGGCGCCGCTGCCGATCTCGGTGAAGATGGCCAGGCCCTTCTCGGCGGCGGCGATCGCGTCCTCCGGCCGGCCCAGGCCGAGGTGTTCGCGGGCCGAGTACGACAGCACCAGCGCCTCCCCGGCGGGCACCCCGTTGGCGCGGTAGAACTCCATCGCGGCGTCGAACCAGGTCAGCGCCTCGGTGTGGCGGCGCTGCCGGCCGACCACGACGGCCAGCGCGTTGCGGACCTCGCCGGTGACGACCTTCTCCTCGCGGGCCACCGACAGCTCGTGCACGATCCGGAACTGCTCCTCGGCCTGGGCGAGCTGGTTGCCGGCGAACAGCACCCGGCCCAGGACGTACCGGGCCCGCAGCTCGCTGCCGGCGTCGCCGATGCGCTGAGCGGCGGCCAGCGTCGCCTTGGTCGCCTGGTCGAACTCCCGGGTGTGGGTGCCCGACTCCAGCAGCGGCTCCATCGCCACCAGCATGTCGGCCGCGGGCAGCAGGTGCTCGCCGATGCGCGAGGCGGCGGCCGCCTGGTTGATGGCGGCGAACAACGCGTCACCCTCGGCGATCAGCCAGGCCACCGCCTCGTCCACCGAGGTGAACACGCGCCCGCTGCCGACCACCACCAGGTTGTCGGAGATCATGCTGCCCTCGTAGGCGAGCCGGTGCGCCGACTGGCACGAGGCCAGGTAGAAGCCCAGCAGCCGGCGCAGCGCCATCGTGCGCGCCTGGGGCCGCTCGGTCTTCTCCAGCGTGCGCCGCGCGAACAGCTTCAGCAGGTCGTGGAAGCGGTAGCGGCCCGGCGCCGGAGCCTCCAGCAGGCTGGCATCCACCAGCGACTCCAGCAGGTCCTCGGTCTCCAGCGTGCTCATCGACAGCACCGCGGCCGCCGCCCCGGCCGAGATGTCCGGCCCGTTCGGCAGCGACAGCAGCCGGAACGCCCGCGCCTGGGCGGTGTCCAGCTGTCCGTACCCGAGCGCGAACGTGGCCTCCACGGCCAGGTTGCCCACCCGCAGCTCATCCAGGCGGCGCTGCTCGTCGGCCAGCCGCGGCACCAGCGAGGCCACCGTCCAGGACGGACGCGCCGCCAGCCGGGCGGCCACGATCCGCACCGCCAGCGGCAGGAACCCGCACGCGGCCACCACGTCCATCGCCGCGCCGTGCTCGGCCGCCACCCGCTCGGGCCCGGCCACCAGGGCGAACAACGACAACGCCTCGTCCGGCTCCATCACGTCCAGATCGATCAGCCGCGCCGACGGCAGATCGGCCAGCTTGACCCGGCTGGTCACGATCGCCGCGCACCCCGGCGTGCCCGGCAGCAGCGGCAGCACCTGCGCCGCGTCGCGGGCGTTGTCCAGCAACACCAGGATGCGCCGCTCGGCCAGCAGCGACCGGTACAACGCCGACCGCTCCGGCAACCGCTCGGGAATCACGTCGGGCGGAACGCCCAGCGCCCGCAGGAACGCCCCCAGCGCCGACTCCGGCGCGGTCGCCTCGTCGGTGTAGCCACGCAGGTCCGCATACAGCTGCCCGTCCGGGAACTGTTCGTCGGACTGGTGCGCCACGTGCACCGCCAAAGCGGTCTTGCCCACGCCGCCGATGCCGCAGATCGCCGCCACCGGCACGCCCTCGTGCGCGCTCTGGGCCGACAGCAACGTCCGCAACCGGCCGACGATCTCCTTGCGGCCGGTGAAGTCGTTGACCGCGGCGGGAAGCTGCGCCGGGCGCGGCAGCTCGTGCGGGCTCTCCTCGTCGTCGCCACCTTCCTCCGGCACCTCGACGACCGCGATCACCGGCGCGGAGACCGCCAGGTCGGGGTCGGCGGTCAGGATGCGCTGGTGCAACGTGGTCAGCTCACGGCCCGGCTCCACGCCGAGTTCGTCGATGAGCGCCTGCCGGGTCTCGGTGAACACCGCCAGCGCATCACCCTGCCGCCCGCACCGGTACAACGCCAGCATCAGCTGGGCCCGCAGCCGCTCACGCAGCGGGTGGTCGGCGGTCAGCGCGATCAGCTCCGACACGATGGCCGCGTGGTTGCCGAGCTGCAGGTCCACGTCCATCAGCGTCTCGACCACGCTCAACCGGCGCTCGGCCAGCCGGTCACGCTGGTGGTCGGCGTACGGGCCCACCGCGCCGGCCAGCGGCTCGCCCTCGAACAGGGCCAGCGCCGCGCGCATCTCCTCGGCCGCCTGCGCCGGGCGTCCGGCCTTGCGGGCGGCCTCGGCCTCGGTGATCCCCCGCTCGAACCGGGTCAGGTCCAGCGCGCCGTCGGGCAGGCGCAGCGCGTAGCCGCGGCCGACCGAGGTCAGCAGCTCGGGACGGGTGCGCGCCGGGCGGTCGGGCTCCAGCACGGTCCGCAGCCGGGAGACGTACGTCCGCAGCGCGCCCAGCGCCCGTGGCGGCGCGTCCTCGCCCCACACCGCGTCGATCATCTCGGTCGGCGTCACCGCCCGGCCTTCGCGCAGCAACAACATTCCCAAAATGGAGCGCTGCAACGGTGTGCCCAAATCCACTTCCTGGCCGCTGCGCCACGCGCGGACGGGACCGAGCACGGCGAACCGCAGCTCGCCGTCCATGCCGTGACCAGCCATGCCGTGTGTCTCCCAGGCAATGGAACGATTTGTTACCAAATGATAGATCCATAGTTGCCTAACACATAGGCATGAGCCAATTCGTTAACCGAAGCGTTGATTCGCCTTTGATCCGGTGTTGAACCTCTCCGGGGATGCTGATAGGGCGGCGGGCATGGCCCCAATACGGGGGCGGCCGTGCCCCTCACCATAGATACGGAAGGCCCCGCCCAAGGTCGTCGGGCGGGGCCTGTTGCGGATGTTTCTTATGCGGCGGCCTCGACCAGCCCGAGCCTCAGCTCCAGGCGTTCTCGGACCGCGGGCCATTCGGCGCGGAGGATCGAGTAGAACGCGGTATCTCGGACCGTGTCGTCGGCGCCCCGGCTTTCCGCTCGTCGCACCCCGTCGAAGTGTGCGCCGAGGGCCCCGATGGCGGCCCTAGATCGTTCGTTTCTCACATCTGCCTTGAGCGTGATGCGGTGGACGTTCCAGGTCTCGAAGGCGAGCGAGAGCATGAGGTACTTGCTCTCCCGGTTCACACCTGTGCCCTGGGCCGATGCGGCCAGCCAGGTGTAACCGATGTCCGCCACGGACGGGACATCGCCCACCGCTCCGCGTACCCCCGGAGGCCAGGGCATGGGGCCCTGCCAATACTCCAGGTTCATCAGACGGGTGGCACCGACCAGGCGGTCGGTGTCCAGCCACCGGATGGCGAAGGGCATCGTGCGGCCCTCCGCCTGCTCAGCCATGGCGGCCTCCACATAGGAGACCATCTCGTCCCGACCCTGCGGGACCCGAGTGAAGGCGTAAGTGGAGCGGTCTTCACTCGCCGCGGCGACGAGGTCATCGACCACCGCGAGGCTGAGAGGTTCCAGGCGCACGGAGCGCCCGGACAAGGTGACAAGAGCGGGCATGAGCACATGATGGGGGCTCGTGGGCACACCTGTAACCACGTGCCGCGTGTCAACATGTGCAGGTTGCTGAAAGTAGGGTGTTTCCGCAGGTCGGCGTGGAGAATCAGGTCAAAGATTCGCCCAACTGTGACACCAGCGAGCGCTGCCGTTCACGTGGCCGTCGAACCGACAATTCCTTGAGGCCCATGAGCAGGTGGTCAAGGCTTTCCGCGATCCAGGGCAGGCAGAGCGGGTCGGGCGAGTTCAGGGCCGTCAGCCGCTCCTCGGCGCTGTCCCCGTAGAGCAGGCTCGTGGCCACCCGGACGCGGGCCGCCGAAGGGTCGTCCCCGAACGCGTGACCAGGCAGGACGCCGATCCCGTGCTGGTCGAGCAGGATCGCGGTGACCTGGGCGGAGCCGCCCAGCCCGAGGTGGCCGAGGTCGGGGTAGAGGTAGAAGCCGCCCTGCGGCCTGGCCACCGCGCAGCCGGCCTCGACGAAGCGGTCGTAGACCGCGTGCGCGACCGTCGCGTGCAGCCGGCGGCTCCTGTTGACGCGCTCCACGAGCTCGAGGGGTTCGGTGAAGGCGTAGGTTGCAGCTTCCTGCACCGGGGCCGCGGGCGCCGACCAGATCTCGCTGGCCACGGCGAGCAGCTTCGCGCGCAGCTCGACCGCGCCGTTGGGCAGCCTGGCCACGCCGATGCGCCAGCCGCCCAGGGCCAGGCTCTTGCTCAGTCCCGTCGTGATGACCGTGCGCTCGGGCGCGAGGTCGGCGGGTGAGAGGTACGGCAGCGCCGAGTCGTGCACCAGATCCCGGTAGATCTCGTCGGAGACGATGACCAGGTCGAGGTCGCGGGCGATCTCCACCAGCCGCCGGATGGTCCACGGGGACGCCAGCCGTCCGGTGGGGTTGTCGGGCATCGTGACGAGCACCGACCGCACGGTCCTGCCCCGGGCGCGGGCATGCAGGACGGCGGAGACCAGCTTGTCCGGATCGGGCGCACCACCCTCGCCGCGGGGCGCAGGAACCAGGATCGGCCGGGCGCCGACGAGATCGGCCTGGGCCGCGTAGCTGACCCAGCTCGGCGCGGTGAGCACGATGTCGCCGCCGAGCGCCAGGAGCAGGCCGTACAGGAGGGACTTGCTGCCCGGCCCGCTGACGACCATGGACGGGTCGGTGGGCAGGCCGCGCCTGTTCCAGTAGCCCGCCGCCGCTTCTCGCAACCCGGTCGCGCCCGCGACCGGCCCGTAGCCGTTGCGATCGGATGCGGCGACCAGCCTGTCGCGGAGCGCCGGGTGGACGGGCAGCCCGGCCTCGCCGAAGGCCAGGTTCAGCACGCGTTCCCCGGCGCGCCGTCTTCGCTCGATGTCTTCGTTGGCGGCCAATGTTGCTGAGAGGGTAACTGTCGTAGTTGTCACGTTCCCAGCGTGATTGGATAAGGGCATAAGTACAAGCGAGGCTTCATGTGGGTAGGCATAAGGAAGTCTGATGCTCGATCTGCGTCGTCTGACCTTGATCTGCGAGTTCGCCCGGCGGGGCAGCATCGCCGCGACCGCGACGGCTCTGGGATACACGCCGTCCGCGGTGTCCCAGCAACTGGTCGCGCTGGAGCGTGAGGCCGGTACCGCCCTGCTCGACCGCACCGCGCGCAGCGCCGAGCTCACCGACGCCGGCCGCCGCCTGGTCGCCCATGCCGAGCGCATCCTGGCCATGGTCGAAGAGGCGGAATCCGATCTTTCCGCCCATGCCGGCAGCCCCACGGGGCGGGTGACGCTGACCGCCTTCCCGACCGCCGCGGTCGCCTTCGCCCCCGCGCTCGCCCGCACGCTGCGCCGCTACACCGAGCTGACGCTCCGCCTCGGGCAGAGCAGATCGGGCCGCGGCATGCGCGAGGTCCAGGCGGGCGAGGTGGACATCGCCCTCATCGACGACTGGTACGGCCGCGCCCGCGACAGCGACAGCACCCGGGTCTTCCCCCTGCTGCACGACCCGCTGGTCCTGGTGGTCCCGCGCAAGCACCGGCTGGCCGACCCCGGCGTCCCCATCGACCTGGCCGACCTGCGCGACGAACCCTGGATGGCCACCCCCGACGGCGAGCCCTCACGCCTGGCCGCGGACCGGCTCTTCGCGGCCGTGGGCGGCACCCGGCCGACGCCGTGGGAGTTCGAGGGCCTGAGCACGATCCTGTCGCTGGTGGCCAAGGGCATCGGCATCGCCGCCGTGCCCGCCCTGTCGCTGGCCGCCGGGGTGCGCGGCATCGCCGTACGCACCTTTCCCGGCGATCCGGTCGGGCGGGAGGTGCACGCGGTGGCCCGCGCGTCGAGCGTCCACCGCCCGTCGGTCTCGATCACCCTGCGCGCCATCCACGTGGCCGCCCGGGTCATCGCCGCCGACCTGGAGCCACTGCGCCTGGCCGAGCGATAGCCTCGCCGCATGGCGCCCACCTACGACATCGAGCGGCACCTGCTCGCCCTGCCCAGCACCCGCCTGGTCGCCGGCGTGGACGAGGTCGGCCGCGGCGCCTGGGCCGGGCCGGTCACGGTCTGCGCGGTGGTCACCGACCTGTCGGCGCCGCCGGCCGGGCTGACCGACTCCAAGCAGCTCACCCAGCGCCGCCGCGAGGCTCTGATCGGCGAGCTGGAGTCCTGGGCGACGGGCATCGGGTACGGCGAGGCCAGCCACATCGAGATCGACACGCTGGGCATGACCGAGGCGTTGTCCCGGGCGGCGAGAAGGGCGCTGGAGGCGCTGCCGGTCCGCCCGGACGCGGTGATCCTCGACGGCGCCCACGACTACATCGGCGCCCCCTGGCCGGTCCGCCTGGAGGTCAAGGCCGACGCGGTGAGCGTCTCGGTGGCGGCCGCCTCGGTGCTGGCGAAGGTCCGCCGCGACGCCTACATGGCCACGATCGGCTGCGACGACTACGGCTTCGCCGACAACGCCGGCTATCCCTCGCCCATCCACCAGGCCGCCCTGGCCGAGCACGGCCCCACGCCCCACCACCGCCTGTCCTGGTCCTATCTCGACGACCTGCCGAAGTGGCGGCACCTGAAACGACACCGCGACCCTCTCGTCGGAGAGGGCCAGGAGTCGCTCTTCGGCTAGATCGGGTAGTTGGCCCGGAAGACGCCGTGCGGGTCGCGCGCCTGCTTGATCGCGCGCAGCCGCTCGTGGGCCGCGGGACTGAACGCCTGCGCCGCCGTCTCACCGGGCTTGAGGAAGGTGTACGGCTTGCGCCCCGTGCCCTTCACCGCGGCGGCCAGCTCGATCTGCCTGCCCTCGACGTCGGCGGCGCCGGGGATGCCGAACATGTACAGCAGGTACGGCTCGGCCAGCGGCCCCGCCGCGCTGTCGGAGGGCCGGGCCAGCGCCCCGCCCAGGTGCCGGATCTGCACGCTGAGCAGCGGGTCGATCGGCTCCTTCAGCAACTCGTGGGCCTGCTCCAGGCTGGGCAGCAGTTCGGCCTGCGACTGGCCGGGGCTCGGGTCGACGGGCTCCTGCTCGATGGAGCCGAGTTCGTGCACCGGCAGCTCGGCGTGGCTGTCGGAGATCAGGCCGCCGATCGTGGCGAACGGGGCCAGTAGCGCCTTGGCCGCGCGGGCCGGGCCCAGGTAGGTGGAGTCGAGGGCGACGAACGGCGGGGCGCCGCCGGGGAACTGCAGGAGGTCCAGCCAGACGGTCAGCTCGTCGGGCGCCTCCGCGGTCACCTCGCGGAACGCCGCCAGCACCTCGGGAGCGCGCTCGGCCGGCCACAGGAGCCGCCCGCCGTACAGGTTGGGGGAGGGGTGCAGATCGAACTCCAGCGCGGTCACGATGGCGACGTCGCCGCCACCGCCGCGCAGGGCCCAGAACAGGTCGGCGTCGGTGTCGGCGGTCACCCGGCGGGGCGCGCCCTCGGCGTCGACGATCTCGAAGGCGCGCACGCTGTCGGCGGCCCAGCCCCATGCCCGGCTGAACCAGCTCAGGCCGCCGCCGAGGGTGTAGGCGGTGACGTTGACGGCGGGCGTGCTGCCGGCCAGGCCGGTCAGGCCGAGCGGGCTGGTGGCCTCGAGCACCCGGCCCCATTTCACGCCGGCGCCGACGCGGGCCAGGCGGCCGTCCACGGAGAGCTCGTCGAGGCGGGCGGTGCGCAGGAGGATCGTGCCCTCGGTGTCGCCGCTGGCGCCGTGGCCGCTCGGCTGGGTGGTGACGGTCAGGCCGTGCTCGGCGGCGTGGCGGACGAGCGTGGCCACGTCGGCCGCGTGGGCGGCCTCGGCGACGGCCAGGACGGGCTGCCGGACGGCGAGGTTCCAGGGGGTGGCGGCCTGCTGGAAGGCGGCGTCGCCGGGCAGGTGGACGGTGCCGTCGAAGTTCGTGATGCGCATGATGGTTCAGGCTCCTGCGGGCTGGCGGGTGGTGACGTTGATGCGGTTCCAGGCGTTGATGGCGGCGATGGCCATCACGAGGGCGGCGAGTTGCTCCTCGGTGTAGTGGTCGGCGGCAGTGTCCCAGACCTCGTCGGGGACGCCGGCCGGGTTGTCGCTCAGCCGGGTGGCCGCCTCGGCCAGGGCGAGCGCGGCGCGCTCCTCCTCGGTGTAGTAGGGCGCCTCACGCCAGGCGGCCACCGACCACAGGCGCTCGTCGCTCTCGCCGGCCTTCTTGGCGTCGCGGGCGTGCATGTCGACGCAGTAGCCGCAGCCGTTGATCTGGCTGACGCGGAGCCTGACCAGTTCCAGGGTGCTGTGGGGGACGTCGCTGCGGCGGACGTAGTTCTCCACGCCCAGCAGGCCCTTGTAGCCGTCGGCGGCGGTGGTCATCGTCATGCGAGCGGACATGGTTAATCTCACTTTCTCAGATATTTGATATCCAGAATTAGGGCGGACGTCGGGAATGGATCCTTGGTGGAACCTAGCCGCGGAGGGCGGCGAAGCGGGCCCGGGTGCCGTCGGGGGCCTCGGGGTACTTGCGGGCGACCGTGGCGGCGATGTCCGCGATAGTCTTGCCGGCCAGATCCCGGCGCCAGGCCAGCTCGGCCTCCCGCATGGTCATCGAGACCTCGCAGTGCGCGCGGTAGTCGACCTCGGGCTTGCCGCCGGGACCTTTGCGGAGGATGCTCTCACAGCGGAAGGCGTCCTCCCGGCCCTCGATCGCGGTCACGATGTCGAGCAGGGTGATCTGGTCGGGCCGCTTGGCCAGCCTGAACCCGCCGCGCGGGCCGGAGATGGAGGTGAGGATGCCCGCCTTCACCAGCGACTGCAGCTGTTTGTTGAGGTAGGCGGCGGGCAGCTCGTAGAAGGCCGCGAGCCGCTTGGCCGTCACCGCCTCCTCCGGGTCGAGCCACGTCATGTTGACGCAGCTGTGCAGCGCCCACTCGACGCCCTCGTTCATTCGCATATTCTGGATACTAGACATCCAGGATGATGCGCGCAACCCCGGTTAGCATCGAAGGCGTGCGTATCGGGGTGTTTCTGCTGGCCGCCCAGTTCCCCGGCTCCGGCGCAGGGGAGGTGTTGTCCCAGGTCGCCACGTGGATCGAGGCCGCCGAGGAGGCGGGGTTCGACGACGTGTGGATCGCCGAGCACCACTTCATGTCGTACGGCGTGTGCCCCTCGGCCATCACGCTGGCCGCGCACGCGCTCGGGCGGACCCGGCGCATCGGGATCGGCACGGCCGTGAGCGTGCTGTCCGCCTGGCATCCGGTGGCGCTGGCCGAGCAGGCGGCGATGCTGCATCACCTGTCCGGCGGCCGGTTCACGCTCGGGGTCGGGCGCGGCGGGCCCTGGCTGGAGCTGGAGGTGCTCGGGACCGGGATGGAGCGGTACGAGCGAGGCTTCGCCGAGGCGCTCGACCTGCTGTGCGCGGCGCTGTCGGGCGAGCGGGTCGCGGCCGCGGGGGAGTTCTTCCGGTTCCGGGAGGTGGAGATGGTGCCCGCCGCCCGCATGCGGCCGGTCGTGGCCTGCACCTCGGAGGCGACGCTGGCGCTGGCCGCCGCGCGGGGGTTGCCGCTGCTGCTGGGCATGCACATCGGTGACGAGGAGAAGGCGGCCCTGCTGCGCACGTACACCGCGCTCGCGGGTGAACCGGCGGTCTCCGAGGGGGCGCATGTGGCGGCGGCGGTGGGGTTCGTGGGCGACTCCACCGAGGAGGCGGTCAAGGAACTGAAGCGGGCCATGCCGGGCTGGCTGGAGCCGGGACTGGCCGGGTACGTGACCGTGGACGGCCGGCCGCGGGCACCCCGAGATATCGCGAAATATGTGGACTTCCTGACCCGGGTGCATCCGGTGGGCGACGCCGACCTCTGCACCGAGCGCATCCTGGCCACGGCCGAGGCCACCGGCCTGCGCCACCTCATCCTCATGGTCGAAGGCGGCGGCCCGGGAAGGACCCTGGAGAACATCCGCCGCCTCGGCGCCGAAGTCCTGCCCAAGGTGAAGGGCCCGGCGGCCGACACCGCCGGGCCCGGATCTGCTAGCAGTCCACCAGCTCCGGCTTCTGATTGAGGATCTGCGCCCGAGGGGTCACGAACTCGGCGAGCGCCTTCTCGGCCGACGGGTCGAACACGGCGACCCGGTGGCAGTTCTGGAAGGCCAGCCGTACCCCGAAGTGGCGCTCCAGCGCGCCGCGCATCGAGTCGCTGGCGAGGCAGCGCAGGAGTTGCCCCCGCGCCTCCTCGGACGGTGGCGGCACCTGGTTGTCGGCGAACTCGGCCCCGCTCTGACCGCGTTGCTGGACCAGCTCGCTGATCACCGACCAGGCATAGGGCAGGGAGTCGCGCACGCAGGCGACGAAGGCCGCGTCGTCGACGTCTCCGGCTCTGGCCTGATCGAGAAGATCGTTCGGAACGGTCAGCGACATGCTGTCTCCTCACTGTGGAAGAAAGGGGATTAATCTGACGCTAGGTGGGAGCCGGGGAAGGCTCCAGATGGCGGAAGGGCGACAGTCGTCTACTTGGCCCTGCCGTACCTGAACTCGGGGTCGATCTGCAGCGCGAGGTCGAGGCCGGTGCGCGCGTTGCCCCAGGCGCGGGCGTTGCGCAGGTGGAACTCCGCGGTCTGGCGGCCGAACCGGTCCCAGTCCTTGGGCTGCGCGTCGAGGTGCTTGAGGAGGACGGCGAGCGCGTCGAGGTTGTGCGGCTCCAGGTCGGGCAGCGCGAAGGGGCGGCCCTGCTCCAGCGCGCGCACGGCGGAGGAGTGCTCCATCCAGGTCAGCAGGTCGTCGCCCACGTGCTCGCGCAGGAAGCCGATGTCACCGTCGCCGTGCACCTTGTTGCCGATCACCGCGATCGGCACCTCGAAGTCGGCGGCGTGGTCGCGGTACTGGCGGTAGACGGAGACGCCCTGGCGGGTGGGCTCGGCCACGAGCACGGTCAGGTCGAACCGGGTGAACAGCCCGGAGGCGAAGGAGTCGGCGCCGGCGGTCATGTCCACGACGACGTACTCGCCGGCCTCGTCGACCAGGTGGTTGAGCAGCAGCTCGACCGCGCCGACCTTGGAGTGGTAGCAGGCGACGCCCAGGTCCTCCTCGCCGAACGGGCCGGTGGCCATCAGGCGCGGGCCCTCGGGCGTGGGGATGCTGTAGGGCAGGTCGTCGAAGGACAGCAGCCGTGAGCCGCGCCCGGGCGGGGTGGTCTTGACCATGGCCTCGGCCGAGGGGATGCGCGGGTTGTCGCCGCGCAGCCAGTCCTTGATCTCGGTGAGGCGGGCGCCGAGCGGCTCGGGCTGCTCGGCGAGGCCGAGCACGAGCGCGAGGTGCTGGTTGATGTCGGCGTCGATGGCGACGACCGGGCTGCCCTGGCCCGCCACGTATCTGGCGAACAACCCGGACATGGTGGTCTTGCCGCTGCCGCCCTTACCCACGAATGCCACCCGCACGCCGAAGCCTCCTCGTGATGATGAAAACCGTTTTCGTTCTCGCGGAGGTCATCATGGCACACGGTGGCCGGCACCGAGGAAGCTTTGGCGGGAATCGCGGAATCAGGCCTGTTTGAGCCCCCAGCGGCGGCGCAGGGCGTTGTCGGCCGATTCGAACAGCACGTCGATCGCGATGCCGATGACCAGGATGACGATCATCGTGGCGATCAGCCCGGGGGAGTCGGACAGCTCGCGGGCGATCGAGAGCTGCTCACCCAGCGACGCCTGGTAGGCGATGATCACCATCAGCTCACCGGCCATCAGCGAGCGCCAGGCGAACGCCCAGCCCTGCTTGAGCCCGGCCAGGAACGACGGCAGCGAGGCGGGCAGGATCACGTGCCGATAGAGCTGCAGCCTGCGGAAGCCGAGCACGTGTCCTGCCCGCAGCAGGAGGGGTGGGGTGTAGTCCACGCCGGAGATCAGGCCGTTGGCGATCGACGGGGCCGCGCCCAGGATCACCACGAACGTGATCGCGCTCTCGGTCAGCCCGAACAGAAGGATCGCGAACGGGAACCAGGCGATCGACGGCATCGTCTGCAACCCGGTGATCAGCGCCCCGAACGCCGCCCGCAGCACCTTCACCCGCGAGACCGCCGCCCCGACCACCAGCCCGACCGCCACGGCCAGCGCGAACCCTGTCACCGCCCGCCGCATCGTGGTGGCCAGCGCCTGGTAGAACTCCGCGGTGCCGAGCCGGTGCCACAGATCGCCGAACGTGGCCCCGGGCCCGGCCAGCACGTACTCCGGCCAGCGCCCGCTCAGCACCACGAGCTGCCAGATCACCAGCACCAGCGCGACGGCCGTGAGCATCGGCCACGCCCTGCCCCACAGCCGCGCCCCGATGCCGACCTTCTTCTCCCGGTTCAGCTCCAGCGCGTCGAGCCCGGAGATCTGCCGAGCATGGCTGTCAACGGCCATGGCGGGCGACCTCCTGCTTCAGGCTGTCGGTGATCGTGCCCGCCAGCGTGGCGACCTCCGCGGAGTCGGTACGGCGGGGCCGCGCCAGCCGTACCGGGAACTCCTCGACCACGCGGCCGGGACGGCTGCTGAGGAGCACCACCCGGTCGCCGAGCCGGACCGCCTCGCGCACGTTGTGGGTGACGAACAGGACCGACAGCGCACGCTCGCGCCAGATGCGCTCCAGCTCGTCGTGGAGCAGGTCGCGGGTCATGGCGTCGAGGGCGCCGAACGGCTCGTCCATGAGCAGGACGCCGGAGCCCTGCGCCGCGCACTGCGCCAGCGCCCTGGCCAGGGAGACGCGCTGGCGCATGCCGCCGGACAGCTCATGAGGACGGTGCTTGGCGAAGTCGCCCAGGTGGACGACGTCGAGGAACTCGGCGGCCTTCTGGCGGCGCTCACTCTTGGGCAGGGCGCGCATGGCCATCTCGACGTTGCCCGAGACGGTCAGCCAGGGAAACAACGCCGGCTCCTGGAACATCATGGCCACGCCGTGGTCCCCGGTGGAGATGGCGCCGCCGGTCACCTGGTCGAGTCCGGCCACGAGGGAGAGCAGGGTGCTCTTGCCGCAGCCGGAGGCGCCGAGGAGGCAGACGAACTCGCCGGGCTCCACCGCCAGCGAGACGTGGTCGAGGGCGAGCAGGTCGCCGTACGCCTTGGACACGGCGGTGAGCTGTACCGCCACGCCCTTCTCCACGAGCTGGGCGGTCACTTGATCGCCTCCAGCCCCTGCGCGGCCAGGACGTCGTTGAGCGGCTTCAGGTCGTAGATGCCGTTGAGGTCGACGGGCTTGAGCAGGCCGACCTTGACCGCGTGGTCCGCGCTGGCGGTGAGGGAGGTGGCGATCGGGTCGTTGGTGAAGGTGATGTTCTTGAACGCGCTCTGGAGCACCTCGGGCTTGAGCGGCTTCTGGGTGAGCTTCTCGATGGCGGCGTTGACGGTCTGGGCGGCGCCCGCCGGGTCGTCGTTGATGAACTTGGTGGCCTCGACGTGCGCCTGGAGCAGCTTCTTGACCAGGTCCGGGTTGGCCTTGGCCCACTCCTGCCTGACGATCAGGTGGGTGATCACGAACTGCTTGTCCGGCCAGAGTTCGCGCTCGTCCTGGAGGATCTTGCCCTTGCTCTCCAGGATCAGGCGGCTGGCGAACGGCTCGGGCACCCAGGCGCCGTCGATGTCGCCGGTGGCGAAGGTCTGCAGGGTCTGGGCGTTCTCCTGCGGGACGATGTGCACGTCGCCGCCGCCCTTGGTGTCGGTCTTGAGTCCCTTCTCCTGCAGCCAGTAGCGCAGCGCCACGTCCTGGGTGTTGCCGAGCTGCGGCGTGGCGATCTTCTTGCCCTTGAGGTCCTGGACGCTGTTGATCTCCGGCTTGACCACGAGGAAGACACCGCCGGATGCGGCGCCGGCGATGATGTTGATGGCCTTGCCCTGGGACTTCGACCAGGCGTTGATGGCCGGGTTGGGGCCGATGTAGGTGGCGTCGATGGCGCCGGAGAAGACCGCCTCGATCGCGGCGGGCCCGGCGTTGAAGGTGCTGGTCTTGACCGGGACGCCGAGGTGCTTGGCGTACAGACCCTTCTCGACGCCGACCAGGGCGGTCGAGTGGGTGATGTTCGGGAAGTAGCCGAGGCGAACCTCCTTGGCCACCGCGGCGCCCCCGCCGTCCGTGGAGCCTGAGCCTGAGCCACTCCCGCAGGCTGCGATCAGCGCGGTCAGTCCGGTTGCGACGAGCGCGGCGAGCACCCTGCGAGTGTTCATGGGCTTACCCCTGTTTTCCTACTTATCAAGTCGCTTTTGGCTATATGAAACGGGCTCAAAACCCGCACGTCAAGTAGGAATTTAGGGGTGGTCGTTCTAGCCGCAGGACTCGTCGAGCGTGATCGGACGGTCTGTGCTGGGCGTCAGCGTGGCCTCCGGGCGCTCGCCCGGCGCGGTGGCGGTCTTGTTCTCCGGGCGGTCGGCGATCGCCTGGGCGACCTTCCGGCGGATCAGCGTCCAGTCCGGGTAGACGGTGCTGATCAGCGGGGGCACGAAGCTCAGGCTCCTGATCCGCGTGTCCTTGACCTTCTGCGCGAGGTCCACCAGCGCGGGCAGCAGGTTCTGCGGGATGTCGGTGGAGATCGCCCGCTTGGTGGCCGTGGCCAGACTCTCGAAGCTGTTCAGCACGGTCATCGGGTCCGCCTGTTTGGCGACCGCGTTGAGCAGGCACTTCTGGCGGCCCATGCGGACGTAGTCGTCGCTGTCGGTGCGCGAGCGGCCGTACCACAGCGCCTGCTCGCCGGTGAGCTTGCGGGTGCCCGCGGCCAGCAGGCCCTCGCGGTACTTGCCGTAGACGATGGGCTCCTTGATGGTGACCTTGACCCCGCCCATCGCATCGATGATCTGGGCGAAGCCATGCATGTCGACCATCGCGTAGTAGGTGACCGGGATGCCGAGGATGCCGCTGACGGTCTGCTTCAGCAGGGTCGAGCCATGCGCGTCCCGGCGCGCGCCCGGCACCACCTCGGGGTAGTCCTCGCCGTACTGGAAGACCTCGTTGAGCAGGCCGGGGGTGTAGGGCGGCTCGCCGGTGAAGCCGTAGGGGAAACGTTCGCGGGCCGGGCCCGAGGGCATCGGCACGTTCTGCAGGTTGCGCGGCAGGCCGAGCAGGGTCGTGGCGCCGGTGGCGATGTCCACGGTGGCCACGGTCATGCTGTCGGTCCGCACGCCCGGCCGGTTGGGGGCGGAGTCGGCGCCGACGAGCAGGATGGTGAACCGGTCGGCGCCGTTCCACGGGTCCTGGGTGACGATCGGGGCGGTGTTGGTGGCGAACAGGCTGGTCACCACGTCGCGGGAGACGTAGGCGAGCCGGGCGGCATAGGCGGTCGGCGCCACGACCGCGGCGCACAGGACGACCGCGAGGATCGTGGTGGCCCTGCGGCCGACGGCCGGCCGTACCAGGGCGTAGGACCAGAGGATCACCGTGGACCAGGCGACCGCGACCGCGATCAGGGTCACGGTCAGCGCGGTGAGCCAGCCGGGCTGCACGGCCAGCGACAGCAGGTGGCTGCCGAGCACGGTCACCATGGTCAGGACGGAGGCCAGCAGCACCGCGTAGACGGTCATCAGCGCCAGTCCCGTGCGCCGGCGGCCGGTGGCGAGATGGGCCACGCCCCACAGCACGGCGGAGCCGATCGTCAGCACGATGCTGGTTCCGAGGCTGAATTCGCGCTCTCTGGCTGCCATCCCCTGTCGACCCCCGTCTTGAGCTAATTCATCTCAGTTTAGTAACGGTTTAGGGATGTTTAATGCAAAACCCGGATTGTGGCCCGTCAATTCACGGCAACGGGAACTTGCGATATAACGTGAAGGTGAGACGCGGAACATATGGATTCGACGCTCCCTGGCCCTTCGCGGGGCTCATCGCGGGGGCTGCCGTGCTGCTGTCCCTCACGGTGGTCTCCTTCGCCTTCGACGTCGCGCCCGCCGGCGTCGCCTTCCTTCTCGGCGGTCTCTATACCCTGGCCAGCGCGCTGAGCTACGCCTACACCACCCGCCGCGGCAAGTTCGCGGTCTGGGAACGGGAACTCGACGACCTGGACGGCGGCGAACGCGTGCTCGACCTCGGCTGCGGGCGCGGCGCCGTGCTCATGACCGCCGCCAAGCGCCTGTCCAAAAAAGGCCGCGCGGCCGGTCTCGACCTGTGGCAGGCCAAGGACCAGACCGGCAACCGCGCCGCCGCCGCCCGCGCCAACGCCGGCGCGGAAGGCGTCGCCGACCGGGTGGACCTCGTCACCGGCGACATGCGCGCGCTGCCGTTCGCCGCGGGCGCCTTCGACGTCGTCGTCTCCAGCCTCGCCCTCCACGACATCGCCGCGGCCGAGGGCCGCGCGGAGGGCGTGCGCGAGGCATACCGCGTGCTCGCCCCCGGTGGCCGGTTGCTGATCGCCGACTTCCAGCGCACCGAGGAGTACGAGGCGGTCCTGCGCGACCTCGGCGCCGCCAACGTGCGCCGCCGCAACCTCGGCTGGCGCTTCTGGTACGGCGGGCCGTGGTTCGCCACCTGGATGGTCGAGGCCGCCAAGCGCTCAGAGTAGGCGGGCGAAGGCCGGCCGCATCACCCGCAGAGCCGCCCCGGCGTCGGCGAGGTAGAGATGCGGCACGTCCACGAACACCCGCATCGGCCCCGGCGGCAGGCCGAGAACGCGGCCCATCTCAGCCTGCACCTCCGCGAGCGGCAGGTAGTTCAGGTAGCTGGTGAAGGCGTTCTGCGATCGGAACGTGGCCGTCATGTGGAGCCTGCCGTCCCGGATCCGGAAGGCCAGCCCGGTCAGGCAGGGCACCGAGTCGTAGGGCTCGCCGGGCGTGGTCAGGGAGATCCACCCGCTCTTGCTGTACGGCCTGGCCCGAAGCAGATCGGCGGCCCAGGTGAGCTGCCCCTTGATCCGGGCGCCGTAGCTGTACTTGAACGGCTCGACGATCGTGTCCTCGGTGAACTTCCTGGTGTACAGGGCCAGCTTCGCGGCATCGCCGTACTGCTCGACGATGGGGTCGCAGGCGCGCGGGCCGGTGATCTCGAGCAGGATGGGCGGGCCCTCGATCACTGGGCCCCGGTCGTCCTCGGCCGGGACGCCGGAAATCCAGACATGGCGGATCAGGCCGATCCACGCCTCCCCACATGACGCCCATTGCACTGGGCTGTCCATTCAGGTCTCCAGATTGGGGAATTGGTAGGGGTTGTGGGGAAGCCGGCGCCGCCGGGTCACGTTGCAGCGCACGTAGTAGATCGAGTAGTGCACCAGCGCGACCAGCAGGATGCTGGTCAGCAGGAGGACGGTGTTGGGGTACTGCTTGGCCAGGCCGGTGACGCCGACGGTCAGGTAGACCGAGTTGACGATCGCCATCATCATCACGTTGATGCCCGGCCAGGTCAGCGGGGCGTACGTTTCGGGGAAACGCGGGTCGACCGGGAGATTGGGCGTCCAATCGAGGTCGTCTTTCAACTGCGCGGTGTACAGCAGGCGGAAGTTGTTGATGGCTCTGGCCGTCCTGCCGTGCGCGTTGACCGCTTCGATCAGGCGCAGGAACGGCAGCACGCCGAGCAGGCCGAACGCGGCCACCAGCGCGAACAGGTAGGGCGGGACCGACTGCCAGGTCGTCAGTTGCTGGGGACTGACGACCTTGGCACTGGTCAGCGCGATGGTGGCGAGGAAGGGCACTGACAGCAGGCTCATGGCGAGCCTGGTCATTTTCAGGCGTTCTTCCTTGGCGGCCAGATGAACCTGGTAGATGCCGCTGAAGTCAACGGCGGCGAGTTGGAGGAAGTGGGTCGCCTCGAGCGGCCCCGTTGAGGGGGATGACTTCCGCATGAGCGTGCTCCTGGGTGGCCTGGTAGATCCAGTATGAGCACACTTTCCGGGCTTTGACCGCGATTCCTGCCAATCATTCCAACAATTCTTAACGTGATGGGGTCAACGCAGGTCGAGCGATGATTCTGAGCGCCGAGTCGATGTATGAGGTGGGCAGTCCGTAGAGGATTCCGGCGATCTCGTGGTTGCGGATGGCGGGCAGCGCGGCGAAGGCGTCGGCGGCCAATCCCCGGCAGTATTCGACGGTGTTCTCGATCATTTTGCTCTGGCGCAGGATGGTCAAAGCTTCAGCGATCTGGTCATCGGTCATTCCCCTCTCTAGAGAAATATCGGTATTCGAGAGGATGACGGGAAGGCTGCGGACGCCCTGCCTCAGGTCGGTGCCCGCGGGCTTGCCGAGCTGCTCGCCAGTGGCCGTCAGATCCAGCAGGTCGTCCATGATCTGGAAGATCAGGCCGAACTTCTCGCCGTACTCCGCCAGCCTGGCCCGGTCCTCCGGCGCGGCCTTCGCGCAGACGGCGGCCACCAGGCAGCTCGCGCGGAACAACGCCGCCGTCTTGCCGGTGATCGAGCGCAGCGCGGACTGCTCGCTCCGGTGCGGCACGAACAGCTCCGCCGTCTCCAGGTACTGGCCCTCCGCCAGTTCCACCACCGTGTTCGCCAGCACCTCGGCAACCGGCCGCGACACCGAGGTGAGCGCCGCCAGGCCCGCCCTGGCCAGCATGAAGTCCCCGATGAGCAGGGCCTTGCCGAAACCCAGGTCGGAGTGGAGCGTCTTCTCACCCCGGCGCTCGGCCGCGCCGTCCATCAGGTCGTCGTGCACCAGCGAGCCCGCGTGGATCAGCTCCACGCAGGCGGCCGCGGTGATGACCCGGCGATCCGGTGCCTTGCCCAGGGCCAGAGAGGTGGCGAGGGTCAAGGCCGGCCGCAGCCGTTTGCCTCCCGCGCTGATCACCCGGGTGGCGCCGGCGTTGATCCCCGACAGGGCCGAGGAGCCGCCCAGGCGCTCGATGCGCGCCTCCACCTTCCGCAAGCCCTGCACGATCGACGGGTTCCGCAGCAACTGATCCATGCCTTCACCCTGCGTCCCGGTGGCTGTGCCGTACCTGAGAGATGCTGAGCGGGTTCTCAGGCGACGGCTGATGCCGGCTGTTGCCGGGGTGAATCGGCCGTGAGGCGCTTGTTGGGCATGACGGCCAGCGCGACCAGGGCGATCAGGGCGCCGGTCACGCCCAGGACGGGGATGACGAGCGCGGTGGCCGAGGCGTGCGCGGCGGGCAGGCCGTGCACCGGGGCCTCGGTGGTCAGCACCGAGGTGTAGGCGGTGCCGGCCAGCGCCAGCGCGAGTGAGCCGCCGATCTGGCGGAAGAAGTTCAGGTTGGCCGATGCGGTGCCGAGGTACTCCGGCGGGACGGCGGCCTGCGCCGCCACGGTCAGGCCGGACATCATCGGGCCCATGCCGAGGCCGATCAGCGCCATCCACAGGACGAGCTGCCAGGTGGAGGTGTGCTGGGTCAGGTTCAGGCAGAGCAGGGTCCCGGCGATCATCAGCACCGGCGCCGCCACCAGCCACGGCTTGTAGAGCCTGGTCCTGGTCATGAGCGCGCCCATGACCCAGCTGCCGGCCAGCATGCCGAGCATCAGCGGGTAGATGCTCAGCCCGGAGTCGGTCGCGCTCTGGCCCAGCGACTCCTGGAAGTAGCGCGGCAGGAAGACCACGCCGGCGTACATGACGAACGCGGTGAAGAACGAGGTCGCGTTGATCAGCGTGTAGCCGCGGTTGGCGAACAGGTGCAGCGGCATGATGGGCGCGGCGGCACGCCGTTCGACCAGGACGAAGGCGGCCAGGAGCACCAGCGCGGACACGATCGGCACCAGCACGGGCGGGCTGGTCCAGGCGTTGCCGTCCAGGCCCTTCTCGGTCAGGCCGACGAGCAGGGCGCCGATGGCCAGGCTGAACAGGGCGATGCCGAGGTAGTCGGGCCGGACGCGGCCGGTGCCCGGGTGGTGCGGCAGGTACCTGGCGACGACGGCCAGGAGCACCAGGCCGATCGGCACGTTGACGTAGAACGCCCAGCGCCAGCTCGCGTGGTCGGTGAACAGGCCGCCGAGGAACGGCCCGGCCAGGTAGCTCAACGCCATCACGCCGCCGATCGCGCCCTGCACCCTGCCACCGCCCCGGGCGGGTGGGAACATGCTCAGCACCAGGGCGAGCGACAAGGGGACCAGCGCACCCGCGCCGAGGCCCTGGAGCGCGCGGAACACGATCAGCTGGGTCATGTCCTGGGCGAGGCCGCACAGCGCCGATCCGGCCACGAAGACCGCCATGCCGATCAGCAAAAGGGGCTTCCTGCCGTATTGGTCGGACAGCCTGCCGTACAGCGGCATCGTCACCGTGGAGGTCAGCAGGTAGGCGGTCACGACCCACGTGTACAGCCCGGTGCCGCCTAGCTCGGCGGTGATGCGGGGCAGGGCCGTGCCCACGATCGTCTGGTCCAGCATCGCGAGGAACATGCCGCCGAGGGCGGCGGCCAGCAGCTTCGTGTCATTTGTCACCTGTGAAGATTGATATGTAACTTCTTACATGTCAAGCCTTGGGTATGCTGAGGGTCATGTCGCTGCGGATCGCGTTGCTCGGCCTGCTCGCCGCCAAAGGCCCGGCCAGTGGGTATGACCTGGCCAAACTCTTCGAGGTGTCGCTCAACCACGTCTGGCAGGCCGGGCACACGCAGATCTATCCCGAGCTGGTGAAGATGGCGGCCGACGGGCTGGTCTCCGTCGAAGCCGAGGGTGCCCGGGGGCGGAAGAACTACACGATCACCGGCGAGGGGACGCGGCTGCTCCACGAGTGGCTGGCCGATCGGGAGCCGGTCATGGTCCAGCGGAATGAGACCGCGCTGCTGGCGTTTCTGCTGCCGCTGCTGGACGCCGACGAGGCGATCGTGGCCGTCGAGCGGATCAGGGCGCGGGCGCGGGATCGGCTGGACTATCTGGTCTGCCTGCCGCCCGTTGCCGAGAATCCGAAGTTCGGGAGTTACGCGTTGCGGCTGGGGCAGGCGCAGGTACGGGCCACGATCGCATGGGCTGACGAAATCCTGCACGAACTGCGTCCGACTTAGGCCAATATCTAGCGATGATCGGTCACATCGGAGTCAACGTTTCCGACCTTGCCGCGGCGCGGGTCTACTACGACGAGTTGATGCCCCTGCTGGGCTTCGAGATGTACCTTGACGCGGCCGATCAATTCGCCTTTCGTCCTGCCGGGGGGAAGCCGGGGACGTATCTGTTCTTCTATCCGGCGCTGGCCGAGGGCGGTTACGACCGGCATCGGGCCGGGTTACAGCACCTGGCGTTCATGGTCAGGAGCCGCTCCGCCGTACGGGCGGTGCATGACTGGGTGGTGGGGATGCGGGGCAACGTTCTCCACAAGCCACGAAATTTCCCGGAATATCCGCCGCCCTACTATGCGACGTTCTGGGTGGATCCGTTTGGATTCATGCTGGAGGCGGTCTGTCACCATGACCGGCCCTGACCCTTGGTGAGGCGTTGTGATGGAAGAGCGTGTTGACGAAGTCCTGCGTGACGGGCGGGCGCCCGGGGTGCACGGGCTCGTGGTGCTGCGCGGCGGGCGGACGGTTCTCGAGCGGTACGGCAAGGGCGAGGACTTCCTGTGGAGCCATTCGCTCGGCGTCGTGGAGTTCGACCGGGACACGCTCCACGATCTGCGGTCGGTGAGCAAGAGCATCACGGCGCTGGTGTACGGCATCGCGCTGGGGAAGGGGCTGGTGCCCGATCCGGAGACGCCGCTGGCGGCCGCGTTCCCGGAGTACGCCGATATTTCCGGCGACAAGGGAAATATCGTGATTGAGCATGCGCTGACCATGACGCTCGGGCTCGAATGGGACGAGAGCGTTCCCTACACCAGTGCGGCCAACAGCGAGATCGCCATGGAGATGGCGCCCGACCGCTACCGCTACATCCTGGAACGCCCCGCCGTGGAACAGCCCGGCACCCGCTGGAGCTACTGCGGCGGCGCCTCCGCCCTCATCGGGCACCTGATCGCCAAGGGCGCCGGCACCACGCTCGACGCCTTCACCCGTGACACGCTGCTGGCGCCGCTGGGCATCGACGCCGCCTGGAACCGCGGGGCCGACGGGGTGCCCTCGCCCGCCTCCGGCCTGCGGATGGCGCCGCGCCACCTGGCCGCGCTCGGGCAACTCGTGCTGGAGGGCGGGCGTGGCCTGGTGCCCGCGGAATGGATCACCCGCATGCTGACGCCGCGGGTCACCCTGGAGGACGGGACCGGCTACGGCTACCAGTGGTACCTCGGCGACACCTGGCGGGCCGCGTTCGGCAACGGCGGGCAGCGCCTGTGCCTGGTGCCCGATCAGGACCTGGTCGTCGCGATCACCGCCGGCGAGTACAACGCCTCCGACCAGCCCAGCGCCCAGGCCGTGATGGACGCCGTCATGGGGTGGTGAGCGCCTCCTGGAAGGCGGCCACGGCGGCCCGGATCGCGGGATGCTCGCCGTACCCCTTGCGGAAGGCCACCAGCGTGCGGCGCGACAGTGCCAGTGGGGTCAGCCGCACGCCCGGCGGCGGTGCCTGCGCGGCCAGCTCGGGCACCAGCGCGACGCCCTGACCGGCGGAGGCGAAGGCGAGGACGGTGTCGAAGTCGTCCACGTGATGACGCACGTGCGGCTCGAACCCGGCCGCCTGGCAGGCCCGGATCGCCATGGTGTGGCAGAAGGTGCCCGGCTTGCTCATGATCCACGGGTCGTTCCTCGCGGCGCGGATCGAGGGCCGGCTGGTCAGGAACATCGTCTCCTCGAACAAAGGCTCCGCGTAGATTCCCGGGTCCACGACGGGCGGTACGAAGTCGTACTCGTGCACCAGCGCCACGTCCAGCTCCCCGGCGCGCAGCGCGGCCGAGACGTCGGCCGGGTCGATCTCGGAGACCATCGGCTCCAGCGCCGGATGCGCCTTCCCCAGCTCGGCCAGCGCCCGGGGCAGCAGCACCCGGGCCGCCGACGGGAACGCGCCGATCCGCAGCGGCCCGCCCGGCCCGCCGCTCATCGCCGCGAGCGCCGCGGTGGCGCGCTCCAGCTCTTCGAGTACGGCCCGCGCATGGGTCACCAGCACCCGGGCGGCCGGGGTCAGGGTCACGGTGCGGCCGGTGCGCTCCAGCAGCGGCAGCCCGGCCTCGCGTTCCAGGGCGCTGAGCTGCTGGGAGACGGCTGACGGGGTGAAGTTGGCGGCCTCGGCCACGGCGGTGATGGTGCCCCGCTGGGCGAGTTCGCGGAGCAGGTGGAGCTTGCGCGGGTCGAGCATAAGACGAGCTTAAACTCAACCGTAGAAATCGGCGCTGGACCTAATCAATATAGGTGCCTCACAGTCGGACCATGCTGAGAGGAATCTACGTACCGCTGATCACGCCTTTCACCATCGACGACCGGGTCGATCTGGATACGGCGGAGAAGCTTGCCCACCATGTGCTCGACCAGGGCGCGAGCGGACTCGTGGGGCTTGGCACGACCGGCGAAGTGGCGATGCTGAGCGATGAGGAACGCGCCGCGGTGATCGCGACGTGCGTGCGGGTCACCGGTGAGCGGCACGTCCCGCTCATCCTCGGCGTGTCCGGCAATGACACCCGCTCCACGGTCGCCGCCCTGCGGGCGCTGCCCGACGGGGTCACCGCCGCCCTGGTGCCCGTCCCCTACTTCCTGCGCCCGTCGGAACGCGGAGTGATCGCCCATTTCGAGGCGCTGGCCGAGGCGTCTCCGGTCCCGCTGGTCATTTACCACATCCCCTACCGGACCGGTCAGCAGGTGAGTGCCGCGACCCTGCGCCACCTGGGCGCGCACCCGATGATCGCCGGGGTCAAGTACGCCGCGGGCAGCGTGGACGAGGACGCCGTGAACCTGCTCGCGGACCTGCCCACCGGCTTCGACGTGCTCGGGGGCGACGACGCCTTCATCTCCCCGATGCTCGCGCTCGGCGCCTCCGGCGGCATCCTGGCCTCGGCGCACCTGGCCACCGACCAGTACGTCGCGCTCGTGGACGCCTGGCGCTCCGGCGACGCCGCCCGCGCCCGCTCCCTGGGCCACCGGCTGGCCAAGCTCTCGGCCACCCTGTTCGCCGAGCCCAACCCGACCGTGATCAAGGGCGTGCTCCACCAGCAGGGGCTGATCGCCTCCCGAGAGGTACGGCTGCCGCTCCTGCCCGCCGGTGCCCAGTCCATCGCCCAGGCCATGCTGGCGATCACAGGGTGACGTGGTGACGGTACAACCAGGCCAGTGACTCCTGGCCGGCGGCCTTCTTGAGGAACATCGGCATCATCAGGTCGCGGATCACCCGGGCCACCGGGCCCGCGGCCTTGCTGTTGCTGATCGTGCGCGAGTAGGCCACCACCCGCTCGGCCCGCTCGCGGCGTTCCGCCTCGAAGGCGGCGAACGCCTCCCGGTGACCGGAGGCGTCACGCAGGCAGCGGGCCAGCACGATCGCGTCCTCGATGGCCTGCGAGGCGCCCTGGCCGGAACTGGGCGAGGTGGCGTGGGCGGCGTCCCCGGTCAGCACCACCCGGCCCCGGTGCCAGACCGGGACGGGCGGCAGGTCGTGGATCGGGTAGCCGAGCGCGATGGGGCTGTGGCGCACGAGCTCGGCGGTGGGGTTGGCGTCGTGGCGGAAGGCGTCCACGAGCACCGGCCGCCAGTCGTCCGGCACGTCACCCTCCTGCCGCGGCAGGTTGGCGAACCACCAGACCTCCCCGGAGGCGGCCACGGTGTAACCGAAGAACGCCTTCTTGCCGAAGATCATGTTGTAGGTGCCCAGGTCGCTGGTCAGGCCGTCGAAGGTGGTGACGCCGCCGAAGCTGTACAGGCCGGAGTAGCGGGGGCCGGGGGCTTGCGGGTCGAGGATCGCGCGGGTGCGCGAGTGCACGCCCTCGGCGGAGATCAGGATGTCGCCTGTGGCGGTGGTGCCGTCGGCGAAGTGCGCCACCACTCCGTCTCCGGTGTCGTCTACGGCTACCAGGCGCTTGCCGTACGAGATCGTGATGCCCCGCGCGGCGGTGTGGTCGCGCACGATGCGGTAGAGGTCGGTGCGCAGGATCGTGTGGCTGACGGTGCCGTCGTCGAGGGGCAGGCCGTTGGCGACCTCGCCCAGGCGTTTGCCGGAGCCGCTGTACATGACCATGAGCGGCGTCGGGATGCCCGCGGCCATGACCTCGTGGTGCATGCCGAGGATGCGGAGCGCGGCCAGGCCATTGGAGGCGATGTTGAGGAACGAGCCGACGCCTTCCGCGCCGGTGCCGTGGGCCTCGAAGATCTCGGCTTCGATGCCCGCCTTCTGCAGGGCGATCGCGGTCGTCGGCCCGCCGATGCCGCACCCTGTGATGAGAGCCTTCATCGTGATAACCTTTCGTTCGGTCGAACGAAATATATTTCAGGAGGAAAGCCGTGTCCAGCGATATTTCGGATAACCGAAAGAATCTTCTCGACGCGCTCGGCTGGGCGGGGCGGGAGAGCAGCAACGCCGCGGTGATGTACCACACGGCGATGAGCGCGCTGCTCGGGCTCGGCGTGACCGAATGGAAGGCCCTCGACCTGCTGCAACGCCGTGGCCCGCTGACCGCCGGCGAGCTCTCGCAACACACCGGGCTCGCGCCCGCCTCCGTGAGCGGGCTGGTCGACCGCCTGGAGGCCAAGTGGATGGTGCGCCGGATACGCGACCTCAAGGACCGGCGGCGGATCATCGTCGAGATCAACCCCGACCAGTTCGCCTCACCCGAGGCGGTGGCGGTGTTCGAGCCGCTGATGCGCGGGCTGGCCGAGCTCTACGACACCTACACCGACGAGCAACTCGAGCTGATCCTCGACTACCTCACCAAGGCGGCGGCCGTGCAGAGGGAGGCGACCGCGATCCTCACTTCGTCGACATAACGGTCTTGACAGAACCCAGATTTTGCCCCAACCTACTCCGCATGGGTTCCCTGTGATTCTCGCACCGGCCGCGTAGAGCGCTGCTCCGCGTCCGTCCCGCCATCGATCTCCTTTCGTTTCGATGCGGCATTGTGCCGAGAATCGGAGGTGGCCGCTTTATGCGTACCGCCCAACTTTCCCTCGCCGGCATCACCAAGCGTTACGACGACCGCGTCGTCCTCGACCAGGTCTCCTTCACCGTCAAACCCGGCGAGAAGGTCGGCGTCATCGGGGACAACGGCTCCGGCAAGTCCACCCTGCTCAGGGTGATCGCCGGAGTCGAGCCGGCCGACAACGGCGAGCTGACCGTCGTCGCGCCCGGCGGCACCGGCTACCTGCCCCAGGCGCTCGACCTGCCCGCCGGCGCCACGGTCGCGGACACGATCGACTGGGCGCTGCGCGACCTGCGGGACCTCGAATCCCGCATACGCGCGGCCGAAGCCGACCTGCCCGGCGCCGGACCCGCGGAACTCGCGGCCTACGGTGAGCTGATCGCCGCCTACGAAGCCCGCGGCGGCTACGACGCCGACGCCCGCGTCGAGATCGCCCTCCACGGCCTCGGCCTCCCCGGCCTGGACCGGACCCGGCCTCTCGGCACGCTCTCCGGAGGCGAACGCTCCCGCCTGGCCCTCGCCGCCACACTGGCCGCCCGCCCCGAACTGCTCCTGCTCGACGAGCCCACCAACGACCTGGACGACCAGGCCGTGGCCTGGCTCGAAGAGCACCTGCGGGCACACCGGGGCACGGTCGTGGCCATCACCCACGACCGGGTGTTCCTGGACCGGATCACCTCCACCATCCTGGAGGTCGACCAGGCCCGGGTACGCCGCTACGGCAACGGCTACACCGGCTACCTCACGGCCAAGGCGGCCGAACGGGCGGCATGGGCGCTGGCACACGAGGAATGGAAGAACGAGCTGGCCCGCCACGCCAACCTCGTCACCGCCAACGCCTCCCGCCTCGGCGCCATCCCGCGCAAAGCCATCCTGGCCAACATGGGCACCGGCGCCTGGCGCGCCCGCTCCCGGGTCCACGGCGCCATGAGCCGCATCCGCCAGTCCAACCAGCGCCTGGAACACCTGCGCGCCAACCCCGTCCCGCCCCCGCCCGACCCCCTCCGCTTCACCGCGAGCGTGACCGCCCTCGGTGAGGTACGGCAGGCGCCCGTGGCCGAGCTGACCGGAATCCACGTCTCCGGCCGGCTCACCCTGGACTCCCTGCGCATCAGGCAGGGAGAACGCCTGCTGGTGACCGGGCCCAACGGCGCCGGCAAAAGCACGCTGCTCCAAGTGCTCGCCGGCGACCTCACCCCGGACGCCGGCACCCTGCGGCGCCCCGGCAAGGTCGGCTACCTGCGACAGGAGGAACGCCCCATCCGTCCCGGCCAGACGGTGCTGCGCGCCTACGCGGAAGGCCGGCCGGGCAGCCTGGACGACCACGCGGACGAACTGCTGTCCATGGGCCTGTTCCGGCCCGAGGACCTGCGGCTGCGGGTTGGCCAGCTGTCCTACGGCCAGCGGCGCCGCATCGACGTGGCCCGCCTGGTCAGCTCCCCGGTCGACCTGCTCCTGCTGGACGAGCCGACCAACCACCTGTCACCGCTGCTGGTGGAACAACTGGAGGAGGCCCTGTCGGAGTACCGGGGCGCCCTGGTGATCGTCACCCACGACCGCCGCATGCGCACCGCCTTCCAGGGCTCCCACCTCCACCTCCACCAGGGCCACCCCACCACCCTCCAAGCCGCCTGACCCGGCCCCCCGGGCCGCCTGCCCGGCCCGGGGGGTACCCGGCGGTAGCCGAGGCGTGGGCTGGCCGGGCGTGGGTGCGGGGCCCGGCCGGGTGTGGGCCCGACCAGGTGTGGCGCCCGGTCGGGGTGCGGGACCCGGCCAGGTGTGGCGCCTGGCCGGGGTGTGGGGCCTGCCCGGATGGAAGGTCAGCCGGTTTGGAAGCAGCGCGACGCCCACCGGGGCACCACAATGCGGGTGTCCCATGCCCGCGGGGTCCTGCATGCGTGCGACACCCACCGAGGCGCCGCAGGAGGGCGTCCAATGCCCGAGGGGCATCGCATGCGGGTGTGCCGCGCTCACCTGGGCACCGCAGGACGGTGCCCCACGTCCGAGGGCACCGTGCGGCAGGCACCGTGCGGCACGCGCCGAGTGACAGGCGCCGAGTGACAGGCGCCGAGTGACAGGCGCCGTGCGGGCGGGCACCGTGCGGCAGGCGTCGTGCGAGAGGTGCCGTGCGAGGGGTGCCGTGCGAGAGGGTTATTGGCTGTCTGGGTCGGGGGTGGATTGGCGGATGGCGGTGCTGATGTCGGTGACGCGGTCGGCCAGGAGGCCGATGGCGCCTACGGCTCGGGTCATGGGGTCGTCCTCGGCTCCGCCCAGCGCGCGGGAGCGCAGGTAGGCCGATTTGATCTGGGCCCAGCGTTCCGCCTCCGCCGGGGTGAGGCGGCCGCGGAGTTCGGCCAGTTTCAGGAGGTTGGCTTCGGCGTCCGAGGTCAGGGTCTGGGCCTCGCCCACGTAATGGTCGTCGATCACCGCCTCCAGTTCGGCGTCGTTCATGGCGGGCACGATGCGCTCGGCCAGTTTGTTCATGTTGCGGTAGGAGCCCTGCAGTTTGTAGGGCGGTTCGGTGCGGGCGTCGTCCGACTGGGCGGCCGAGGCGATGTACGCCTGGTTGTTGGCCAGCACGACCTCCTGGACGCGCAGGAGTTTGCCCAGCACGGACAGGATCTGGTCCAGCTCGACCTTGGAGTACGGGTGCTTCAACTGGTCGGCGCGGACCGACTGGTCGCCGCGGGCCAGCCGTACCAGGAGCTCGACGTCGGCCCGGTCACGGGTGGACAGGGGCGCGAGCACGGGGTTGGAGGTGAGGGCGTTATCCACGTAGCTCAGCGCGAACAGTTCGTCCCGGCCGGACAGCACGTCGCCCAGGTTCCACACGTCGGCCCGGTTGGCGAGCATGTCGGGGATGCGGAAGCGTTTGCCGGACTCGGTGTAGGGGTTTCCCGCCATGCAGACGGCGAAGCGTTTGCCACGCAGGTCGTAGGTGCGGGTGCGGCCGTTCCACACGCCTTCGATGCGGCGCTGGGCGTCGCACAGCGAGATGAACTTCTGCAGCAGCTCCGGTGAGGTGTGCTGGATGTCGTCCAGGTAGAGGAGCGTATTGTTGCCGGTCTCCAGGGCGAAGGAGATCTTCTCCACCTCCTGCCGGGACGTCGCGTCGGGCGCCTCCTCGGGGTCCAGGGAGGTCACCGCGTGTCCGAGGGCGGGGCCGTTGACCTTGACGAAGACCAGGCCCAGGCGGCTGGCGACGTATTCCATCAGGGTCGTCTTGCCGTAGCCGGGCGGGGAGATGAGCAGCAGGAGGCCCATCTGGTCGGTGCGTTTGCCGGATCCGGCCGCGCCGAGCTGCTTGGCCAGGTTGTCGCCGATGAGCGGCAGGTAGACCTCGTCGAGCAGGCGGTTGCGCACGAAGGCACTCATGACCTTGGGTTTGTACTCCTCCAGCCGGAGCCGTGAGCGCTCGGCCGCCACCAGCTCCACCCGCCGCTTCTGGTAGGCGCGGAAGGCCGGCACGCGTTCGGTGGCGAAGGTCCGGGTGCGGGTCAGGACCTCGTCGAGGCGGATGGGGAGCTTGCGGTCGGCGATGCGCGGATGGGCGCCCAGCAGGCCGTCCGCCTCCGCGACCACCGAGGCGCTGGAGTCGTAGCGGGGCAGGTCGGCGCAGAGCTGCAGGGCGATGGCCTCGGGCAGCTCGGGGGACTGGTCGAAGGCGCCCAGCCAGGCTTCGGCCAGCTGGATGCGGGCCGGGAGCTCCAGCGCCTTCAGGTCGTCTTCGAAGGCGCGGTGCTGGGCCGGGCCCAATTGGGCGCGGAAGGCGTCGGCCAGCGTGCGGGCGGCCTTGCTGGTGACGAAGCCGGTCGAGGGGGTGGCCAGCTCCTCCACGAGGTATTCGGCGGCTTCCCCGGCCACGTGCTCGGGCGCGGTGATCAGGGCGGCGAGTTCCGCGGCCAGACCGGCCGCGGCGTCCCTGCGGCCGAACGCCGCGCGGGCCCGGACCAGGGATGACGCTCTGGTGGTGAATGTTTTACGTGAAACCTCGGAGGTTTCGAAGGTCCAGAAGAGCTGGGCCGCCGCCCGGGCGGCCGGGGAGTAGCGGAGCAGTCCGGCGCCGTCGCGCAGGCGGATCAGCGTATCGAGGATGAGCGTGGCGTCGTGGTCGTGGACGCCGCGCTCGTAGCCCTCGTCGTAGCGTTCCTCGGCGGCCCGCCGGACCAGATCCGCCAGGTCGGCGCCCGGGGGGACGGTGTCGAGGAGGGAGGCGGCGAGGTGCTCGGCGCGGTAGACGTCGGGGGTTTCCGAGACCAGGAGCTGGTCCCAGAAGGGGCGGGTGTCGGCGAAGGAGCCGGGGACCGGGGCGCGGTAGTCGGTGCCGGTGATGGCGAAGTGCAGGGCGCCGTCGTGGGGCACCAGCGTGAGGTCGATCGGCTGGGTGTTGACGGCGAAGCGGTGCCGGCCCAGCCGCAGCGTCTCGCCGCCTTCGTCGAACAGGTCGAGGCGGTCGCGCAGGGCACGGCCGGCCTCCTGCTGGGCGGACTTGATCCGGCCGTCCAGCTCCTCCGCGCGGACCGGGTCGCCCAGGGCGCGGAGTTCGGCCGAGACCGAGCGCAGCTTGGCCACCATCGGGTCGGTGGCGAAGTAGGTGTTGACCTCGTCCAGCGAGGCCAGCGTGGACACCCGCCTGGCGACGCTGGACAGGATGCGTTCGGCCGAGGCGAAGACCCGGTCGGCGCGGCGGGCGCGCTCGTCGAGCTGGCTCTGCTTGCGGGCGGAGAACGCCTCGTAGACGTCCTCGCGCTTGGTGGTGAGCTGGGCGGCGAAGTCGTCGAACTCGCCGAAGCGGGATTCGAGGTTTTCGAGCTGGAGCATGAGGCGGCCGAGCTGCTCGTCGCAGCGCTCGGGGGTGTCGGCCATGGCCAGCGCGCCGGTGATCGCCTGGCCGAGCAGCGCGAACTCGGCGGCGAAGGCAGCTCTGCCCTCGGTGGCCTGGAGTTCCTTGCGCCTGCCGTCCAGCACGGCGCGGGCGCGGTTGACCTCGCCCAGCACCTCGGCGATGCGCTCCAGGATCGAGGTGCGCACGGTGGCGTCGGCGATGTCGAGCGAGCCGACCACCTCGGTGACGACCTCGAGCCCCTCGGCCTGCGCGGCCAGGCGCTCGGCCACCGGGGCGGCGTCGGCCACGCTGGCGATCGCCGCCGCGTCGGCGGCCAGGCGGCCGACCGCCTCGTGGTAGCCGGTGAAGGCGTCCTGGCCGCGTAGGAACTCCACCGCCCGCGAGCCGGTGTCCTTGAGCTCGGCGGCCAGTTCGCCGGAGAGCGTGTCGAGTGCGCCGAGGTCGACGTAGCGGACCTCGCGCAGCGTCACCAGCCTGCCCTGGGCCCGCCGGAGCGTGGCCAGCAGGCTGACCCACGCGTCGGCGGTCGCCGGCAGGTCGCCCCGGGCCTGCCGTACGAGCTGGGTGGTCTCCCCGGCGGCGGTGGCCAGCGCGGCGGCGGCCTGGGCGGTGAGCTGCTCGACGTTTTCGTACTCGTCGAGCACCTGCTCGGCGGTGGCGCGGACGTCGGCCAGCGGCTCGCGCAGGCCGTGCTCGCCGAGCCAGTGGTAGTGGTCGGCGGCCCGCGTGCAGGCGGCGATCAGCGCCTCGAAGGTGGCGGCCGAGGGCGCCATCTCCTCGACCATGCGCGCCACGGACAGGGCGTCGGAGATGCCGCGCACCAGCTCGGCGTTGCCGATGCGCTCCAGCGGGCCGGTGCCGGTGGGCTGGGCGGCGGCGTAGGTGTCGGAGACGTACGGCGTCTGCCACACCTGCATCGGGTGGACCCGGGTGGGCTCGTCGGAGACGGCCCGGAAGACCACCATCGTGCCGTCGTCGAACAGGCTGAACCCGTGGCACGGGATGGGGTTGGCCACCTCCTTCCTGATCACGTTGTACGGCAGCAGCAGCGAGCGGCCGTCGCCCCGGGCGTGGAAGACGTAGAGGACGTCCTCCCCGTTGGGCGAGCGGACCACGCGCTCGAACTCGAGGTCGGTGACGTCGGTGTCGAAGGTCTTGCTGGCCCCGGTGGCGAGGTAATAGCCGCCGGGGAAGATCAGCCCCTGGTCCTCGGGCAGCCGCTGGCACGCCTGGCCGATGCCGTCGAGCCGGACGACCGCCTTGGTACGGGTGTTGAACACCAGGTGGCGCCAGTCGGGCTCCTTGTAGGGGCGGATGCGCAGCAGGATGAGCGGCCCCACCCGGGCGTAGGAGACGTCGGCGTCGGCCAGCGACTGCAGCGCCTCGGTGACCGGCTCGTTGTAGATGCCGTGGCCGCTCTCGGTGTTGTCCTCGACCTTGATGGTGAGGTCGCCGCCGACGGTCTCGACGAAGACCTCGCCCTCGATGGAGATGTGGGGATGGCGGCCGAGGACGTGGTCGTCGCGGGTGGTGGGGATCCACTCGAAGTCGTGGGAGGGCGGGAAGACGTGGTCGCGCTCGCCGCGGTTGTCGAGATATTTGCCGGACAGGTCCCAGCGCAGGACCTTGGTGTCGCTCGGCCCGGCCTGGAAGACGGCCAGCAGCTTGCCCTCGACCCGGCGCAGGGTGTGCAGGCGCGTCTCCTTGTAGTACCGGTACAACTCGGCGAAGTCCTTCCGGAACGCGGGGTCGGTGAGCGCACCCCACTGTGCCGGATCGAAGCGGAAGGATTCGCCGTCACGCGTGAACCTGTGGACGGCGAACACGTCGTCCACAGCCGTCTCCGGCTTGAGCCCGATGAAGACGTTGTAGCCGAAGACCATCACCTCGCCCACCGAGACGATGTCCCGGGGCACGCAGTTGTTCTCGGTCCTGATCCGCTCGGTGCCCAGCAGGGTGAGCTCGGCGCCGCCGAAGACCTTCAGCCGTTCGGCGTTGACCGTCTCGGCGGCCTGCGCCAGCACCTTGGCCTGCGCCTGGAGCCGGTTTCTGAGCACCTCATAGGTGCCCGCCTCTAGGTCCGCCACGGCCTCAGACCTTCAGCGCGGCGACCGAGGAGTCGGCCACGCCGAGCCTGCGCGCGGTCTCCAGCAGCTCGTTGAGCTTGCCCTCCGGGCCGCCGCTCTGGATGAGCTGCATGAGCAGCGCCGAGACGGTGATGTTCTTGAGGTCCTCGGTGCGCACCCCGCCGAGGACGGCCGCGAGGTCCGCGGGCAGGCTCGCCGTCCCGTTCAGGTACGGCTCGGCCAGCGTCCTGGTGATGGCCGAGTGCTCCACGAACCCGTCGACCGCCTTGCCCGCGGTGATCGAGCCGACGACCTTGTCGAAGAACATCGTCTCCCCGCCCACGATGTCGATGTCGGCCTTGGCCAGGCCGGCCGCCAGCACGCTGGCCTGCGACTCGGCGACCTGCGCCTGCACCTCGATGCGCTTGAGGTGGATCTCCTTGTCGGCCTCCAGCCGCAGGCGGTACTCCTCGTGCGCCCGCGACGCCTCGTCGAGCGCGGCCAGCGCGGCGGCCTTGTCGGTCAGACCCTCTGCCTCGGCCTTGAGCTTCTCGCCCACCGCGGCGGCCTCGGCGAGGGCGAGCGCCTGCTCGCCTTCCGCCCTGGCCTTGAGCCTGTCGCCTTCGACCAGCGCCATCGCCTTGGCGCCGTCGGCCTCGGCGCGCAGCCGCTCGCTGAGCACCAGCGCCTCGGCGCGGCCGACCTTCTCGATCGCCTCGGCGTCGCGCTCGCGCACCTGCACCTCGGCCAGGCCGGCCGCGGCCGTCTCGGCCTGGATGCCCTCCGCGAGCCGGATCTTGGCGCGGGCGTCGAGGTCGGCGGCCTGCTGGCGGGCCTCGGCGAGCACGAGTTCCTCGCGGGCCCGGAACTTCGAGGCGGCTTCCGCGGCCTCGGCGGCCTTGATGTCCTTGACCAGGTTCTCCTGGGCCTCGGCCTCGGCGGCGATGATCGTGGTCTGGCGCAGGCGCTCGGCCTCCTCGACCGCGCGCAGCCGCTTGATGTTCTCCTCCTGCTCGGCGACGGTCTTCTCGACCGCGATGCGCTCGCGCACGACCTCGGCGATCGAGCGCTTCTCGGTCTCGACCTCCTTGTCCTTGGCGATGCGGGTCAGCTCGGTCTCGCGCTCGCGGGCGATGACCTCGAGCATGCGGTCCTTCTCGATCCGCTCGGTCTCGATCGCGATGACGCGTTCCTTGTTCTTCTCGGCGACGGCCACCTCGCGGGCGCGGTTCTCGTTGTGGACGCCGAGCTGCTCGTCGGTCTTGATCTGGGCGGCCTGCGCCTTGAGCCGCTCCTCGGCCTGGACGCGGGTGGTCTCGGCCTCCTCGCGGGCGCGGGTGGTCTCGATCTCGCGCTTCTGCTTGATCTCGGCGTCGGCCTGGCGGCGCTGCAGCTCCAGGATGGCCTCGCGGGCGTCGACGTTCTGCCGGGTGATCTCCTTCTCCTCGGCGCGCTGGAACTCGTTGGTCCGCACGTGCTCGAGGGCCGTGAGCTCGGTGATCTTGCGGATGCCCTGCGCGTCGAGGATGTTGGACTTGTCCAGCGCGGCCAGCGGCGTCTGCTCCAGGTAGTCGATGGCGGCGTCCTCGAGGCTGTAGCCGTTGAGGTCGGTGCCGATGAGGCGGACGATCTCGTCGCGGAACTCGTCGCGCTTGGTGTAGAGGTCGACGAAGTCGAGGTGCTTGCCGGCGGTCTTCAGCGCCTCGGAGAACTTGGCGTTGAACAGTTCTTGCAACGTTCCTTCGTCGCTGGCGCGGGCGGTGCCGATGGCCTGGGCCACCTTGATGACGTCCTCGGCGGTCTTGTTGACCCGGACGAAGAACGTGATGCGGATGTCGGCCCTGATGTTGTCGCGGCAGATCAGGCCCTCGCGGCCGGACCTGACGATCTCCATGGTCTTCACCGAGATGTCCATGATCTCGGACTTGTGAATGACGGGCAGCACCACAGCGCCGGTGAACGTCACGTCGACCCGGTTGATCTTGGAAATGATCAGTGCCTTGCCCTGCTCGACCTTGCGGAACAGGCGGCTGATGACGACCAGGAGGGCGATGACGACAAGGAGGGCTACGGCCAGCGCGATGGCGAGGCCGGTGGAGATGACACCCATCAGTGATCCCTTTCGTAGGGCATGACCAGGAAGATTTCCCCGTCGGGGGAATAGTCGAAGATGAGGGCGTTGTCGCCGCGGGCCAGGCGGTCGTCTCCGGTCGTCCTGACCTGGATGACGGCAGAGGACCCGTCGGCGGCGGTGACCTCGGCCTGGCCGAAGTCGGGGGTGGCCTGTCCGGTGCGGATGACGCAGTGCCGGCCGACGAAGTCGTGCCGCGAGGGCGCGCGGTCGTCGGGATACAGGCGGCGCAAGGGGCTGACCAGCAGGCGGGCGCCGGACCAGCCGCCGGCCAGGGCCACGATGAGCACGGCGAGCTGAAGGGGCAGCCCGGTCACCAACTGCCCGCCGATGAGGCTGAGCAGCCAGCCGAGGACGATCACGATGGACAGCGTGGCTCCGGCGGGCACGCCGGCCAGTCCGAGCCAGGAGGCGTCGACGTCATCGAGGTCCAGCAGCCCGGTCAAGGCGGCTATCCAGTAGCCGATCACGACCACGAGCAGAAAGCTGAAGAGGACAGTCGGAAATCCCAGCACGGCGTGTAAGAACTCGGTCATCATCCCCCTGATCGAACTCCCCCGGATCGGACTATATACAGATAAAGACGAAGTAAAGCGGAAAGTTCCGGACTTGGGCAGGTTTGCGGTGTCGTCCACACGAGGGAGCGACACGCACACGCGAGAAGGAGCGACCGGAACCGCTCCGGTCGCTCCTTCGAGGCGCAGGTGCTCAGGTCTGTCTGGCCGCAGCCACGGTCTCCTTGAGGTGCTTCTCGTCCTCGGTGCTGAGCGAGGTCTTGATGATCTCGCCACCGTACGGCGCGACCTGCTCGATGACCTTGTCCGGCGTGCTCTGGACGACGAGCAGGAAGAGGGCGGCGGTGCCGGGGGCCATCTTCTCCCCGAGTTCCTTCATGAAGTCGTCGTTGACGCCGACGTCGGTGAGCGCGCCCCCGGCGGCGCCCGCCGCCGCGCCCAGCGCCATGCCCAGCAGGGGCATGAAGAACAGCAGGCCGATCAGCCCGCCCCAGAGCGCGCCGCCTGCCGCGCCGATGCCCGTGGTGCTGGTGACCTGGTGCAGCTTGATCTTGCCGTCGTCCTTGCGCTCGACGATGGCGGCGTCCTCGAGCGTGATGAGGTTCTGCTTCTGCAGCTCGAACAGGCGGTCGCGGACGGTCTCGGCCGTGGTGACGTCCGGGTAGCTGACGACGATGAGGTTGCTCATACTTTCCCCCGATTCGTTATGAGCCCTCACCGATAGTACACAGGCCCTCACGCCAGGTCGGATGCCTCCCACTCGTGGCAGGGCTGCAGGCCGTGGTGGTGGAAGATCAGGCCGACCATCTTGCGCGTGGCGGGGTTGTGCACGCCCTGACCTGTGGGTCCGCAGGGGCACTCGTGGGATTCCTCGTGGCCGATGGCATCGTCGAGGGGCCTGACGTGGACGATCTTCTGCATGGTCGCTTGCCCTTCCTTTGGCGGGAAGTTTAAGCGATTTGTCCGGATTTATCTGCACGGATTGACCTCAATCATGATTGAGGTTGCATGCTTCTGTGCCATGAGCGATGTGATGAAGGCGGCCGCCTTCGCCGAGTTCGGCGGCCCCGACGTGTTGAAGGTCATGGAACTGCCCGCGCCGCAGGCGGGCCCCGGCGAGGTCAGGGTCCGGGTGAAGGCCGCCGGGGTGCAGCCGTACGACACGGCGGTGCGCGCGGGCTGGACGCCCCAGGGCGCGGAGACGCCGCTGCCGCGCATCCCCGGCAACGAGTTCGCCGGGGTGGTCGACCAGGTGGGCGAGGGCGTGACCGGGGTGGCGATCGGCGATGAGGTGCTGGGGTTCACCATGCTGAACGCCTACGCCGAGTACACCGTGGTGCCCTACACCTCGGTGGCGCCCAAGCCCGCCGGGCTGGCCTGGGAGGTGGCCGGGGCGCTGACCGCCGGCGTGCAGACCGCCGAGATCGCGATCGACAACCTGGCCATCCGGCCCGGAGACACCCTCTTGATCCACGGGGCCGCGGGCTCGGTGGGCGGCGCCGCCGTACAGATCGCCAGAAAGCGCGGCGCGAAGGTCATCGGCACCGCCCGCGCGGTCAACCACGCCTACCTGCGCGAGCTCGGCGCCGTTCCGGTGGAGTACGGCCCCGGCCTGGCCGACCGGGTGCGGGAACTGGCCCCGGAGGGCGTCACCGCGGTCCTGGACGGCGCCGGTCGCGAGGCCCTGGACGTCTCCCTCGAGCTGGTGGCCGACCGCGACCGCATCCTCACGTTGTACGAGCACGAGAAGGCCCCCAAGCTCGGCATCCGGACCACGGTGGGCGAGCGGCTGGCCGAGCGCCTGGGCCGCTACGCCCAGGAGGTCGCCGACGGCACCTTCCGCTTCCACATCCGCCGCACCTACCTGCTGTCCGAGGCCGCCGACGCGCACCGCGAGATGGAGACCGGCCACGGCCGCGGCAAGATCGCCATCGTCGTTCCCTGACCCCCTCCGCGACGAAGGGCCCGCCGTCCGCGCGGGCCCTTCGTCATGCGCCCCGGTGCCGCTCGTTGAAACGCCCGACCTTGGCGCGGTTCCCGCACGACTCCATCGAGCACCAGCGCCTGCTGCCGTTCTTGCTCACGTCGAGGAACCACAGGATGCAGCGCGGGTTGGCGCAGTGCTTGACCCGGTCGGGCCGCTCGCCCATCACACGCACGAGGTCGGCCGCGGCCACCCAGGCCGCCTGCCGGGCGCGCTCCTCCACCACCACCACCTGGTACGGCCCGGCCGCCCCGACCTGGGGCCGCACGCTGCCGTGGGCCAGCACCGCGTTGAGCCTTTCGTGACCCCGGCCTTCGAGCGCGTCGCGCATGGCCGCCCGCGCCTCGGCCAGATGCTCACGCGCCGCCGCCCCGCCGGGCAGCCCGTGGTCGGCGAGCCACGCCTCGACCCCCTCCGGCGAGTCGAACTGGTCGAGCACCTCCCCATGCTGCACCCAGGTGGTGTCCACCAGGTCCAACCCCACGGGTTCCCCGCGTAGCGGCCGGATCTTCATCCTAACCCCTCAAACCGATTTGACTGGTTAACCCTGACCATGCTATCACTTAACCGGCAAAGAGATTTTTACCGGTTAAGGAGTAGGCATGCGTTACCGCACCGCGGTCGTCGAGGGGCTGAACGTCTTCTACCGGGAGGCCGGCGACCCGTCAGCCCCCACGCTGGTCCTGCTGCACGGCTTCCCGACCTCGTCGATCGCCTATCAGGAGCTGATCACCGAACTGGCCGACGAGTTCCACCTGATCGCCCCCGACTACCCGGGCTACGGCCACAGCGACGCCCCGGCCGCCGACCAGTGGGAGTACACCTTCGACCACCTGGCCGACATCGTGGACGGGCTTCTCGAATCCCTCGGCGTCGACCGCTACGCGCTCCACGTGCACGACTACGGCGCACCCGTGGGCTTCCGCCTCGCCCTGCGCCACCCCGAGCGTGTCACCGGCATCGTCAGCCAGAACGGCAACGCCTACGACGAGGGCCTGACCCCGTTCTGGGAGCCGATCCGGGCCTACTGGGCCGAGCCGTCCAAGGAGAACGGCGACGCCCTGCGCTCCATGCTGACCAGGGACGCCACCCACTGGCAGTACACCCACGGCGTCCCCGACGCCTCCCTGGTCAATCCCGACAAGGAGGCGTTCGACCAGGCGCTGCTCGACCGGCCGGGCAACCAGGAGATCCAGCTCGCGCTCTTCCTGGACTACGGCACCAACCCCGGCCACTACCCGGCCTGGCAGGAGTACCTGCGCACCCATCAGCCGCCGGTTCTGGCGATCTGGGGCCGCAACGACCAGATCTTCGGGCCGGACGGCGCCCGCGCCTACGCCCGGGACGTGAAGGACGCCCGCATCCATCTGCTCGACGCCGGGCACTTCCCGTTCACCACCCGGCTGCGGCAGAGCGCGGCCCTGATCCGCGACTTCCTGCGCTCGCTGTCGGACTGACGCCGATGACACCGCTCAAGACGCCGGCGCCGCAACCCAAGGCGCCGGTGCCACCGCTCAAGAACGTGGTGACCGCGACCACGGCGGCCCTCGCCGGGCTCCTGCTGCTGGCCGGGATCACCACCGCCACCGGGCTGGCGTTGTTCGCCCTGCCGTTCGCGGCCTCGGCGGGCATCGTGGCGCTGGCACCGGGGGTGCCGTTCGCGCAACCGCGCAGCATCGTGCTCGGGCACCTCACCGCCACGGCGCTGGCCCTCGTCATCGTCGCGGTGGCCGGGCCGTCGGTGTGGGCGGCGGCCGTGGCCGCCGCCCTGTCCACGGCGCCGATGATGCTGCTCAGGGCCCCGCACCCGCCCGCGGCCGCCACGGCGGCGCTGGTCGGGCTCACCGCGCCGGAGCCGCTCTACCTGCTGAACCCGGTGCTCCTGGCCAGCGTCGTCGTGATCGCCGGCGGGGTGGTGCTCGGGAAGGTGTTGCCGGGGCACGCCTACCCGAGCACCTGGAGGTGACCTCAGAGGCGCGGGCGCAGCGCCTCGCCGATCGCGAGCTGGTCCTCGTCCAGTTCGGTCTCGCCGTCCTGGATGTCCCACAGCGCGTTCTGCAGCAGCCGGCCGTACGTCCAGCCGGCCGCGCGGCGCGGGTCGAGCGCGAGCCGGTCGACCATCAGGTCGAACCTCTTGCGCACGGCCCGGTGCACGTCACCGGTGGCGACCAGGTCGTCCCAGCGGTTGTCCAGGGCGGGCCACAGGTCGAAGCCCGGGTCGCCGGCCAGCGGCTTGGGGTCGATGGCCAGCCACGGCTCGCGCCCGGCGGCCAGGACGTTCTCGAAGTGCAGGTCCCAGTGGAGCAGCCGGTCGCCGGGCTCGTCGGCCAGCTCGGCGACCACCGCGCCCATGGTGGTGAGCCAGGTCCGGTCGCCGTCCTTCTCCAGCTTCGCCACGGCCGCCGGAATCTCGGCGAGCATGTCCCCGGCGATGTCGGCCAGGCGCCGCATGCCGGGCGGCGCCTGGTGCTCCACCAGGCGGGCCAGCAACTCGGTGAGGATGGTCAGCGCCTTGGTGTCGTCGGGGACGTCGGCCAGCGAGCGCCCGCCGTCCAGCCGTTCGAGCAGCAGGGTGCCGGTGGACGGGTCCTCCCGGAGCAGCCGGACGATGCCGTCGCCGTCCCAGGTCTTCAGGCCCATCGCCTCGGTGGCGTTCTCGTCGTTGACCGGCTGCAGCTTGAGCGCCGCCGGCGTGCCGTCGGCGCGCACCACGGGCAGCACCAGGGAGACGTAGCCGTGCATCGAAGACCCGTCGGGTCTCAGATCCCACGCGTCCAGATAGCGTGCGGCCAGCGCAGGCAGGCCGGCGATCCAGGTGGGGCCGCCCTCCTCGCCTTCGCCGATCTCGTCGTGGTTGGCGATGAGCTTGCTGGGTACTTCGATCTTCGTCACGAACGTCCTAGAAGTGCCAGGGGAAAGGCGACCAGTCGGGCTCGCGCTTCTCCAGGAAGGAGTCGCGACCCTCCGCCGCCTCGTCGGTCATGTACGCCAGCCGGGTCGCCTCACCCGCGAAGACCTGCTGTCCGACCAGGCCGTCGTCGATGAGGTTGAAGGCGTACTTCAGCATGCGCTGGGCGGTGGGCGACTTGCCATTGATTTTCCCGGCCCACTCCAGAGCCGTGCTCTCCAGCTCGGCGTGCGGCACGACGGCGTTGACCATGCCCATCCGGTGGGCGTCCTCGGCGGTGTAGGCGTCGCCGAGGAAGAAGATCTCCCGGGCGAACTTCTGCCCGACCTGGCGGGCCAGGTAGGCCGAGCCGAACCCGCCGTCGAAGCTGGCCACGTCGGCGTCGGTCTGCTTGAAGCGGGCGTGCTCGCGCGAGGCCAGGGTGAGATCGGCCACCACGTGCAGGCTGTGGCCGCCGCCCGCCGCCCAGCCGGGCACCACGCAGATGACCACCTTCGGCATGAAGCGGATGAGCCGCTGGACCTCGAGGATGTGCAGGCGGCCGGTGGCGGGGGTGCCGTCGGCGTACTGGTAGCCGTCCTTGCCGCGGATGCGCTGGTCGCCGCCGGAGCAGAACGCCCAGCCGCCGTCCTTGGGTGAGGGGCCGTTGCCGGTCAGCAGCACGCAGCCGACGTCGGTGCTCTGCCTGGCGTGGTCGAAGGCCGTGTAGAGCTCGTCGACGGTCTGGGGGCGGAAGGCGTTGCGCACTTCGGGGCGGTTGAACGCGATCCGGACCGTGCCCTGGTCGACGGCGCGATGGTAGGTGATGTCGGTGAAGTCGAAGCCGTCGACTTCCTTCCACGCCTTGGGATCGAACAGCTCGGAGACCATGCCGCCGAGCCTAACGGATCTGTTCTTCGGCCCATTCGGCCCACTCCTGCTGGGTCCTGGAGAAGCGCAGGCCCCACTCCAGGGCGAGCCGGCCGTACGTGGAGAGGTTGTCCGTGCCGCTCCCGATGCGCTCGCGGATGCCCTCCAGGTGCTCCTGGTACTTGCGCCCGATCGCGGCCTGGTCGCGGATGTAGGAGCGCGCCTGCTCGGGGTCGACCTGGGCCAGGAAGAAGACCCGCAGCAGCATGTCGTTCCGCAGGGGTCTGGTGGGCTCCACCTCGAGCATCCATCGCCGCAGCTCGGCGAGCCCTTCGTCGTTGAGGGCATACTCCTTGCGGCCGCGCGGCCCCTCGGCGGAGACGCTGATGAGCCCGGCGTCGGCGAGCTTGCTCAGCTCGCCGTAGAGCTGGCTCTGCGTGGCCGGCCAGACGTTGCTCAGCGAGGCGTCGAAGAGCTTGAGCAGGTCGTATCCGCTCGCGGGCCCCTCGGTGAGCAGGCCCAGGACTGCATGGCGAAGACTCATATTCCTATGTTGACATATCTCGAGAGAAGGTTCTACTTTCGACAGGTCTAATGTGGAATGTCGAAGGAGTCACAGATGCCCGGCCTGCTGGGATTCGCACCCTGGATCGTGTACGCCATCATCGCGACCAGTGACGAATGGCGATGGGGCGCGATCGTCGGCCTCGCCACGGCGCTGCTGCTGGTCGCCAAGGACAAGATCAAGGGCAGGGCCTGGGACGAGATGGTCATCGAGGCCAGCGCCGCCGTCTTCTTCGCCATCATCACGGTGATCTCGCTGGCCGCCCCGCACTCCCCGCTCATGCTGTACGGCCCGGCCCTGGTGAACCTCTGGCTGGCCGGGACCGCATGGGGCTCGCTGGCCATCCGCAAGCCGTTCACCATGGGCATCGCCAAGACCATGGCGCCGCCGGAGATCCACGCCCTGCCGGCCTTCTACAAGGTCAACGCCGTCATCACCGCGGTCTGGGCCGGCGCGTTCACGATCGCCGCGGCCGCGCTGACCTGGGTCATGAGCGTGGCGCCGCACGCGACCGCCCTGGTCATCACCATCAAGGCGGTCACGTTCGCGGCCCCTGCGGTGTTCACGGCCTGGTACCCCAAGCGCGTGCAGGCGAGGTTCGCGGCTCAGCCGTGAGATTCCGCCCTCAGCTCGGCCAGCAGCTCGCCCTGGTCCACCAGCATCTCGGTGAGAATGCGGCGCACCGCGTCGAGCAGATCGGCCAGCTCCGGTGTGGCCAGGGAGTACACGACGGTACTCCCCTCCCTGGCCGCGCTCACGACCCCGGCCCTGCGCAGGACCGCCAGTTGCTGTGACAGGCTCGAGGCCTCGATGTCGATCTGGGCCAGGAGGTCCCGGACCGGAAGTGGCCCCTCCTGGAGAAGTTCCAGCACCCTTATGCGAGCGGGGTGGCCGAGCGTCCTGAAGAAGTCGGCCTTTGCCTGGTAGAGCGGGACGGGCATGCTTCCAGGCTAGTCCAGCGCAGTTGCATAATTGTTCAAGTCGCAATGTCGTTGGTTAGGATGACACCCGGGGAATAGGGAGTTGCCATGGGCCGAGGAAGACAGAAGGCGAAGCAGACCAAGGTCGCTCGCGAGTTGAAGTACACCAGTCAGCACATCGACATCGACGCGCTGCGCAGGGAGTTGTCCTCCGACGCGTCGGGTGACGACAACCCCGCCACGCCGCACGACCAGGAGTCCGAGCACGCGCGTTGAGCGCGCCTGGACGTCGGCACGGGGTTGGAACGGGCGTGAAAGTGCCCCGCCGGGCACGGGCGTGACAAGAGACCCGTCGTGATACGGCGGGCGGGAAAGTGCCGTGCGTGAGCCGCCTGGGAAGGGTCCGGGCGGCGATGCGCGGCTTCTCGCGTCTCCGGACCACGGAGCTAGATCTCGATCACCGTCTTGCCGCGGGACAGCCCCGCCTTGTTCCGGTCCAGGGCCGCCGGGGCGTCCCGCAGGGACACCAGGTTGTCGATCCGGACCAGGAGCTTGCCCGCGTCGATCAGGTCGGCGACGAGCGTCAGGAGTTCGGCGCCGGCCTTGTTGTTGAGGTTGACGCCGACGATCTCCCTGGCCGCCAGCGCCTCCGGGTCGGCGGAGAAGAGCGTGGTGGCCACCGTGCCGCCGGGCCGTACCGTCTGGGCGAGCTCGGTCAGCGCGACCGGGTCGGCGCTGACCACGTCGAGCACCGCGTCGATGCCGCCCGGGTGGAGCGCGAGCACCTGCTCGGCCACCGGGCGCAGGGTGTGGTCGACCAGTTCCGCCGCGCCGAGCCTGCGCATGTGCTCGGCCATGTCGGCGGTGGCCGTGGCGATCACCGTCGCGCCCGCGCCGACCGCGAACTGCACCGCCTGCTGGCCGACGCCGCCCGTGGCCCCGGAGACCAGGACGATCTGGCCGGGGATCACCTTGGCCGTTTCGACCAGGTTGTAGGCGGTCGTGGTGGCGATCGGCACCGCCGCCGCCTGCGAGAAGATCATGCCTTTGGGCATCGGGGCGAGGACCGGGGTGGCCAGGGCGTAGTCGGCGTAGCTGCCGCGGAACTGGCCGTAGACCTCGTCGCCGGGGCGGAACGTGGTCACCGCCGGGCCGACCTTGTCCACGACGCCGGCGCCGTCGATGCCGAGCACGAGCGGGAAGTCCTGTGCGGACGTGCGGAAGGAGCCGTCGGCGATCTTCCAGTCGATGGGATTGAGACCCGCGGCGTGGAGCCGGACGAGGACGTCGTCGGGTCTCGGGGCCGGGATGGGCAGGGTCATCAGCTCGGGCTCTTGGCCGAAGCCGGAGATGGCGATGGCACGCATGTCCAGATTTATGCCCTTGTGACCGGTTTGCCAATCTGAGGAGAGGACACCCGGCGGGACCGGTTACCCTCTCCGTCGTGCTTTACGGGCGTGTGACGGAGATGGCGGAGATCGAGCGGCTGTTCGCGGTGGCCCGCGACGGCGGCAGCGGCGTCCTGGTGGTCCGCGGCGAGCCGGGCGTCGGCAAGACCGCCCTGCTCGACCAGGCGCGGCAGGAGGCCGCCCAGGGGTTCCTGGTCCTGCGCGGAGCCGGGGTCGCGACCGAGTCGGAGCTGCCCTTCGCCGCCCTGCACCAGATCCTGCGCCCCCTGCTCGACCGCCTCGACGACCTGCCCGAGCCGCAGGCCGCGGCGATGCGGACGGCCTTCGGGCTGGCGACCGGCGGGGTGGCCGACCGGTTCATGATCGGGCTGGCCACGCTGACGCTGCTGGCCGACAACGCCCCGCTGCTCTGCCTGGTCGACGACGCGCAGTGGCTGGACCGGGCCTCGGCCGAGGCCCTGCTGTTCACCGCCCGCCGCCTGCACGCCGAGGGCGTGGTCGTGCTGGCCTCCGCCCGGGACGACGCGGCGCTGGCGGGCCTGCCGGAGCTCAGGGTCGAGGGGCTGGACCGGACGGCCGCCCTGGAACTGCTGGACGGAAGCGTGCCCGGCCTGCCGCCGCATGTCAGGGACCGCGTGGTCGAGGAGTCGGGCGGGAACCCGCTGGCCCTGCTCGAACTGCCCGCGGCGGCGGCCGGAGAGCCGGGCCCGCTGCCGCTGCCGCGCCGCCTGCAGGAGGCGTTCGAGAAACGGATCGCCGGGCTGCCCCCGCAGGCGCGCAGCGCGCTCGTGGTGGCGGCCGCCGCGGACTCCGGCGAGCTGGGCACGATCCTGGCGGCGACGCGGGAGCTGGGGCTGCCCGACGACGCCCTGGCCCAGGCCGAAGGGCTGGTCACGGTCAGGGGGGCGACCGTGACGTTCCGGCATTCGCTGACCAGGGCCGCCGCCTACCAGGGCGCCGGGTTCATCGAGCGGCTGGCCGTACACAAGGCGCTCGCGCGCACCGCGACGGACCCGGACCGGCGGGCGTGGCAGCTGGCCGCGGCGGCCACCGGGCCGGACGAGGAGGCGGCGGCGGGGCTGGAGGCGGCGGCCGGGCGGGCGCGGGAGCGGACCGGGTACGCCTCGGCGGCGGCCGCGCTGGAACGCGCGGCGCATCTGACACCGGATCCGGAGCGGAGGCTGCGGCGGCTGACCGAGGCGGCGCAGGTCGCGGCGGACGCGGGCCAGAACGGGCGGGCCGGCGCGCTGGTCGGGGAGGCGCTGCTGCTGACCGCCGACCCGGACGCGCTGGCGACACTGCGGGCCAAGGTCGCCTTCGAGGACGGCGACGCGCAGGCGGCGTACACGATCCTGATCGAGGCGGCCGTCCGCGCGGGGGGAGAGGAGCGCACCCGGCTGCTCGCCGACGCGGCGCGGGCGGCCTGGACGCTGGCCGACCCGGACGGCATGCGGCGCGTGCACGAGCTGCTGGGCGCCATGCCCGGGCAGGAGGCGCTGGCGGCGGCCATCGGCGGGGCGGCCGAGCTGATGTCCGGCGACCCGGGCGAGGGGCTGCGGATCCTGCGCGCGAACGTCGCCGCGATGCCCCAGCGGCGCGCGGGCATGGTCGGCGAGCGGCTGGCGACGGTCATGGTGGACTTCTTCGGCGGCGACTTCGCCCGATCGCACGAGACGATGCGGGTGCTGGCCGCCGAGTTCCGGCGGCGCGGCATGATCGGCTGGCTGGCCGGGGTGCTGGGACCGCTGGCCGAGGCGGAGTTCTTCCTGGGCCGCTTCCACGAGGCGGCGGCCACGGTGGACGAGACCGTCCGCATCGCGAGGGACACCGGCCAGCGTCAGCGCGAGGTCCACGCCCGCGGGCTGCTCGCGCTGCTGGCGGCGGTGCGCGGGGAGGAGGCCGGCGGCGAGGGCGAGTGGGCCGATCGGGCCGGCGCGCTGCTGGAGCTCGCCCGCGGTCACTTCGGGCCCGCCCTGGAGCGCATGGAGCAGCTCGCCGGGGACAACCACGCGCTCTACTTCGTCCCCGACCAGGTCGAGGCGGCGGTGCGCATGGGCAGCCCGGACCGGGCGGCGGCGCCGCTGGACCGGTTCGAGCGCTGGGCGCGGGCCGCCGGACGGCCGTGGGCCGAGGCGGCGCTGGCCCGCTGTCACGCGCTGCTGGCCGAGGAGCCGGAGCCGTACTTCGCGCTGGCCGTACGCGAGGACGAGCGGCCGTTCGAGCAGGCGCGCAGCCGGCTGCTGTTCGGCGAGTGGCTGCGCCGCGAGCGGCGCAAGGCCGAGGCGCGCACTCAGTTGCGGGCCGCGCTGGAGACGTTCGAGAGCGCGGGCGCGCGCCCGTGGGCCGAGCACGCCCGCAACGAGCTGCGCGCGGCGGGCGAGAGCGGCGCGCAGGCGGCGCCGGACGCGCTGGCCGCCCTCACCCCGCAGGAACTCCAGGTCGTACGGCTGGCCGCGACGGGCGCCACGAACAAGGAGATCGGCGCCCAGCTCTTCCTGAGCCCGAAGACCGTGGGCCATCACCTGTACCGGGCCTTCCCGAAGCTGGGCGTATCGACGAGGACGGAGCTGGCCAGGTTGCTCGGCCCGAGTTAATGCTGTGGCGATAAACGCCTCATGCGATCGTGTGCCCGCTCCGCGCATGCTTGTTCATGCTCTGTGACGTCCCTAGCTTCGTCGCCGGAGGGACGCATGAGAAAGCTCCTGTACCAAGATGTCGGGCAGATCGACTTCGTCCGCCGCGGCTTCCGGCTCGGGCCCGCGCGTGGCCGGCTGGAGGCCGCCGGGCTGACCTTGCTGGCCGGGTTCAACGTGGTGAACGAGGCGGGCCTCGACGGGCTGGACCTCCTCTCCGGCATCGCGCCGGAGATGTGGGGATACGCCTGCGAGGGCGCGGCGGTGGCGTGTGTCGTGCACGACGTGCTGACGTTGTCGCGGGGCAGGCGGCTGGCGGCGCTGCTGGCCGGCCCGGGCCGCGACCATCCCTACCTCGTCCACATGGGCGCCGGCTGGGCGTTCGCCCGGTTGCGGCTGCGGCCGCTGCGCCTGCCGGGGGCGCTGGATCCGCTGCTGCGCTGGCTGACGTGGGACGGCTACGGCTTCCACCAGGCGTTCTTCCGCCAGCCGGTGGGCCTGACGTCGAACGGCGTCCGGCGGGCCATCCGCGACCAGGGCTACGGCCGGGCGGTCTGGTTCCGGGAGTGCGCGGACGTGGAGGCGGTCGCCACCACGATCGCCGCCTTCCCGCTCGACCGGCACGCCGACCTGTGGGCGGGCGCGGGCCTGGCCGCCGCCTACGTGGGCGGCGCCACCTCCGACGACCTGGTACGGCTGGCCCGCCACGCCGGCGAGAACCGGGCGGATCTGGCCCAGGGCGCGGTGTTCGCGGCGGCGGCCAGGGTGCGCGCGGGTTTCGTCCCCGGCCACACGGAGCAGGCGGCCGAGATCCTGGCCGGGACGGCCTGCGAGCGGGCGGCGGCCTGGACCGAGGAGGCGCGGCGCGGCCGGGGCGGCGGCCCGGAGGAGTACATGCGGTGGCAGGCGGAGGTGCGCCGGTTGTGGGGCTCGCGGCGGAACGCGCGGATCGAGTGGCTGTGAGCTGGGCGGAGATCGCCGGGGGTTGACCTTGCGGGCAGGCTCACCGAACCTGCGGGTGTGCAGAGCCACCGTTACCTCGTCGTCGGCGCCGGGCCCGGCGGCCTCCAGCTCAGCTACTTCCTTCACCGCCGCGGGGCGGACTATCTGACGCTGGAGCGGGACGCCGCCCCGGGCGCCTTCTTCCGTCACTACCCGCGGCACCGCAAGCTGATCTCGCTGAACAAGGTGCACGTCGGGGACGACGATCCGGAGATCCGGCTGCGCTGGGACTGGAACTCGCTGCTCAACGACGCGCCGGAGCTGCAGTTCCCGCGCTACACGGGCGAGTACTATCCGTCGGCCGGCGACATGGTCCGCTACCTCGCCGACTTCGCCGCCGGGCACGAGCTCAACGTGCGGTACTCGGCGCCGGTCTCCTCGGTGGAGCGGGACGGGCGCGGCTTCGTGGTGCGTGCCGGTGACGAGGTGTATCGGGCGGAGTGCCTGGTCATGGCGACCGGGTGGGGCGGGCCGTACATTCCGGAAATTTCGGGTATTGAGCATGCGGTGGGCTATGAGGACATGGTCACCGACGGCGCCGCCTACGCCGGGCAGCGGGTGCTGGTCATCGGCAAGGGCAACTCGGCCTTCGAGACGGCCCAGGCGCTGCTCGGCCACGCCGACATCGTCCACCTGGCCAGCCCGCACCCCTTACGGCTGGCCTGGAAGAGCAAACATCCCGGAGACGTGCGCGGACAGTACGGGGCCTTCCTCGACAGCTACTGGTTCAAGACGCTGCACGGGGTCCTGGAGTGCGAGATCGACCGGATCTGGCCCGAAGGCGACGGCTTCAAGGTGGCCATCTCCTACACACTGGCCGAAGGGGAGAAGGCGCTGCTGGACTACGACGTGGTCCTGCGGTGCACCGGGTTCACCATGGACACCGGCGTCTTCGGCGCGGGCTGCCGGCCGTACCTGCACGAGAACGGCAGGATCCCGGCCATCCGGCCCGACTTCCGATCGGTCAACCTCGACGGGCTCTACTTCGCCGGGACGCTGATGCAGGGGCGGGACGTCAAGCACGCCTCGTCGGCGTTCATCGACGGGTTCCGCTACAACCTGCGCACGCTCGACCGGCTGCTGGCCGAGCGCTTCGACGGGATCCCGCTGGCCGGCCGGCCGGCGCCGGTCAAGCCGGACGAGCTGTGCGCCGACATGCTGGATCGGGTCAACTGGAGCTCAGCGCTGTGGACGCAGTTCGAGTACCTGTGTGACGCCTACGTGATCGAGGACGGCCGGATCGAGCACTACGAGGACCTGCCCGAGGACTACGCCACCGAGCGCTTCGGCCACCTGTACACGCTCACGCTGCGCTGGGGGCCGCGCGACCAGCCGGACGTGTTCGCCATCCGGCGTCACCCGGAGCCGGAGCGGGCCGCCGAGAGCGCCTTCCTGCACCCGGTGGTCCGCCTGTGGCGCGACGGCGCGCTCGTGGCCGAGCGGCACCTGCTGGAGGACCTGCAGGCGCGCTGGCGCGACCCGGACCGGCACGTGCGCCCCCTGACGGAGTTCCTGGCCGAGTACGGCTAGCGCAGCAGGGGTTCCACGACCTCGATGCGGTTCGTCCAGACGCCACCGGTGAAGCCGCCGGGCAGGCGCTTCACGTCGGCAGCGGAGTCGAAGCCCTCCGACCAGCCGCCGTCGCCCGCGACCAGGATGACCCGGGTGCCGTGCGCGCGCATGCGCTCGACGAACTTGTGCGGCCAGCCCCACAGGAAGGGCGCATAGCTCTCCGGCACGTGGAGCTGGATGTTGGCGCAGGCGCCCGGGACCGCGCCGGTCCAGCCGACCGCCAGGTACCGCATCCCGCAGCCCCTCATGATCGCCGCCGAGGCGACCCGGGCGCCCGGCGCCTCGGCGGCGTAGGCGGCCACCGAGGCGTCCCCGCCGTAGACGGTGACCTTCGCGCGCTGCGCGGGCGTGAGCCGGGCGGCGATCTTCCCGCCGTCGGCCGGGTCGTCGCTCTTGATGTGCAGCAGCAGCTCCCGGCCGGGGAAGGCGGCCAGGACCTCCTCCAGCGTCGGCATCAGGCCCACGCCCTTGCCGCGGAAGGGAAAGCTCGCGCCGCCGTCGGCGGTGTAGCCGAAGCCGACGTCCAGGCGGCGCAGCTCGGCCAGGGTGTGGTCGCGCACCTTCCCGGTGCCGTTCGTGCGGCATTCCAGCAGGTGGTCGTGGAAGACGGCGATCTCGTCGTCCTTGGTCACCTGGACGTCGAACTCCACCACGTCCGCCCCGGCCGCGAAGGCGGCGCGCATCGACGGGATCGTGTTCTCCAGGTACCCGTGCGCGGGCGGGTGGATGCGCTGTGCCGTACAGGTGTCGCCGGTGATGCCCGCGAAGCCGAACGTCTGCGCCATGCCGCGGTGGGCCAGCAGCAACGGCGGCCCGTCCGGGGTGCTCCACGATCGGTTGCCGGCGAAGACGAGCACGGCGAACAGCAGGAGGGCGAGAAGGAACACGCGGCGTCTGGACACCCGCACGAGGATCGCCGCCCGCCGGGCCCGCGACAACCGGCGAAGGGACTAGTCCCTTGGGACGAGCAGCGCCGCCTGGGCCCTGCTGCGCACGCCGAGCTTGGCCAGCACGTTGCTGACGTGCGCCTTCACGGTGCGCTCCGCCAGCCCGCCGAGCGCGGCGGCGATCTCCTGGTTGGACAGGCCCCGGGCGATCAGCTCCAGCACCTCGCGCTCACGCGGCGTCAGCGCGTCCAGGCCCGGCGGGCGGACCCTGGCCAGCAGCCGGGAGGCCGAGGTGCTGAGCGTGGTGACGCCGCCGTGCACCCCCCGGACCGCCGCGGCCAGCTCCTCGCCGGTGGCGTCCTTCAGGACGAAGCCGTCCGCCCCGGCGGCCAGGGCGCGCTGGATCTCCGACGTGCGGCCGACCGTGGTCAGCATGAGCACCCGCGGGCGCGGGCGCGGCAGGTGCTCGCGCAGCAGCGCGATGCCGTCCGCGCCCGGCAGGTACAGGTCGAGGAGGATGACGTCCGCGCGCGCCTCGGGGAGCACGGCGAGCAGTCCGGGGCCGTCGGCCACCGCGGCGACCACCTCGATGTCCGGTTGTGCCCCGAGAATGAGGGACATGCCCTCTCGGACGAGCGCCTGGTCATCCACGATGACGAGCCTGATCACGCGGCCGATGGTACGAGATGCCCGGTTGTGGCTGGAACTCTCGCTCGCCGCCCTCCTGACCGGGCTCTTCGCGATCAGCGGCACGGTCGTCACCGTTCCGCTCGGCGTGGCGCAGATCCTGCCGCTGCTCTGGCGGCGCGGGCATCCCGCCCTCGTGCTCGTCGTGGTCGCGCTGGCGACGCTGGTGCACCTGCGGCTCGGGATGTGGCGGGTGGTCGGCTACCTGCCCGCCATGCTGGCGCTGCACGCCGCGGCCGCGAGCGGCGGCCGTGGCGTGCGGCTGGGGCTGTGCGCCGCCGCCGGGCTGGCGTTGTCGGTCTCGGACGCCACCCTGCGCGGCCCGGTCGAAGGCGGGCTGGTCAGCCTCGTGTCGTTCGGCGTGGTGTGGGTGATGGGCGTCGAACGCGGCCAGCACGCCCGCGAACGGGCCGCGCTCGCCTCCGCCGCCGCCCAGAACGCCCGGCTGCGCGCGGAGTCGGCCGAGCGCGAACGGCTGGCCCGCAGACTGCACGACAACCTGGCCGCCACGGTCACCGTCATGCTCGTGCAGACCGAGGCGCTGCGGCACACCGCGACCTTCGCGCCGCCCGAGCGGGAGCGGGTGGACCGCGTGCTGAGCGCGGGCCGGGTGGCGCTGGCCGAGGTCCGCGAGGCCATCGCCGACCTGGACGGCAGGGCCGCCGCCCACGCCGGGCAGGAACTCGCCGCGCACCTCGACCGGCTGCGCGCCGCCGGTCTCGCCGTGCCCGCCGTACCGGATCTGGACCTGCCGCCGCCGCTGGAGGAGTTCTTCCACCGGCTGGTCGGGGAGGCGGCCACCAACGCGCTGCGGCACGGCGGGGCGTGGGTGGAGTTCGCGGTCGCGGGGCGGGTGCTGACGATCGCCAGCGGTCCCACCGGCCCGTCTTCCCCCAGCGGTGGGTACGGCCTGCGGAGCCTGGCCGCCGACCTGGAGGCGTACGGCGGCGCCCTGGCCTACGGGCGTGACGGCGAGCGCTGGGTCGTGACCGCGACCTTCCCGGAGTAGCCGGTGCCCTCCAGACGTACGTTCCTCGGGCTGGCGGCGGCCGCGTGGTTACCGGGGGAGGACTGGTTCTCGGTGATCCGGCGGCGGTGGCAGGAGCTGCCATCGGGACCGGTTATCAGGGATATCGACGGATTTATCCGGCGGCACTACGCTCCCGGAGCCCCCGCGGAGGGCAACTGGTGGCGCTGGCGGATCGGCCTGCCCAAAAAGCTCCTGGACTCGGCCGTCCGCACCGGCTACCGGGGCACCCTGCTCCTGGAGGCGATCGACCACTTCGTGCCCGAATCGGTGCTGGACGACTACTCCGGCACCTCGACCGGGGCCAACCGGGTGGACCTGTGCACGGTGCTCCTGCTGCGCGCCGTCCTGGCCGGCGACCACGGCAGGGCGGCACGGGCGGTGGCCGGGCTGGCGCCGGTCCTGCGCTACGTCACCGAGGGCGACGGCTTCCACCGCGACGGCTCGTTCATCCAGCACACCTGGATCCCCTACCAGGGCGGCTACGGCGCGGTGCTGCTGACCGGCCTGGCCAGGCTCTTCTCGGTGCTGCACGGCACCCCGTGGCAGGTGCGCGACCGGCAGATCGTCCACGACAGCGTCGAAAGGTCCTTCGCCCCCTTCATCCACCAGGGCCGCTGCATGGACCTCGTCCGCGGCAGGGGCATCGCCAGGAGCCCGTCCGGCGACCGGCGACGGGCCCGCGAGATCGCCGCGGCCGTGCTCCTGATGGGCGAGACCGCCACCCCGGCCGAGCGGGCCCGCTGGCGCGGCCTGGTCAAGGGCTGGGGCCTGCTGGACGACGACACGGTGACCGCCCGGTCAGGCCGGGCACTACTCCGGTGGCTTCTGGCAGAGCGTGGACCCCTACCGCCTGCCCGGCACGACCGTCTCCACCCGCCGCCTGCCCGACGGCGCGGGGGCCGCGTGGGGCGAGACGACCACCCCGTGGCGCTGGGTGGGCGGCGCCACCGACGGCGTCTACGCGGTCGCCGGGCAGCACCTGTCCGGCCTGGAGAGCACGCTGGAGGCGTTCAAGTCGTGGTTCTTCCTGGATGACGCCGTGCTCTGCCTGGGTGCCGGGATCACCTGCTCCGACGGCGTCCCGGTCGAGACGATCGTGGACAACCGGCGCGGCGACGCCGTACTGACCGTGGACCGGCGGGCGGGCTGGTACCACCTGGAGGGCCACGCCGGCTACCAGATCCTGGACGGCTCCCTCCGGCTGGGCAGGGACAACGGGCACGTCATGCTCTGGCTGGACCACGGCGTCGATCCGGTGGACGCCTCCTATGCCTACGCGCTGATCCCCGGGTCGCGAGGCCCCCGGCGGCTGAGCGTGCTGGCCAACACCTCCCGGCAGCAGGCCGTGCATGTGCCGTCCCTGGGGCTGACCGCCGCCGCCTTCTGGCAACCGGGTACGGCAGGCCCTCTGACGGCCTCGGACCCCTGCGCCGTGCTCGTCCGCGATAGGGGCGACGGCACCGCCACGGTCACCGTCGCCGACCCCCGCATGGACCTGGCCCGGGTCACCGTCACCTGGAATCACCACGTGCTCGTCTTCGACCTTCCGGAGCGTGACGGCGCCTCCTGGACGGCGACGATCGCCGTTTAACGCCCCGACCGCGGGTAGCCGCACCGGTTCAGGAAAGGAGCGGTCATGATGCAACCCGACCCAGGCATCTGGGCATTCCGTAATGACGTGTACGGCACCGGCGGCGACCTCATGGATCTGGTCGGATACGCCGTGGAGGCCACCGACGGCAAGATCGGCTCGATCGACGAGGCCACCTACGAGGTCGGTGAGAGTTACCTCGTCGTCGACACCGGGCCGTGGATCTTCGGCAAGAAGGTCATGCTTCCGGCCGGCGTCGTCACCCGGATCGATCCGCAGGAGCGCAGGGTCCACGTCTCCCGCACGAAGCGGGAGATCAAGGATGCTCCCGAGTTCGACGGGTCCTCCTACAAGGAGAGCGTCTACCGGGACCAGCTCAGTTCGTACTACGGCAAGCTCCCGCCCGACGGCCCCGGCCCGATGTGAGGTTCCGCCATGGCACGTGACGAAGACTATCGCCCGCCCGGCCGGACGCCCGAGGGCAAGCCCGAGGCCGAAGCGACCCCGCGCGACGTGGTGCACGTCAGGGTGGGTTCGTTCGTCCTGATCTTCGCGGTCGTGATCGGCGTGATCGGCCTGTTCGTGGGTGCTCCGGTGCTCACGATCGCGGCCGGCGTGGTGATCGTGGTGACCGTCGTGGACATGGTGCTGGCCGTGCGCGGCCAGCGCGAACGAGGGTCGGGGGAAGCAGGCTGAACCCGGCCGTGGCCCACCTCGCCCGCTCACCGCGGGCGGGGGTTCACGCGGTTCTGGTCGCCTCCAGGCTGGCCAGGATGTGGCGCAGGCCGAAGGAGAACTGGTCTTCCCGGTCGTCCTTCGCGCTGGCGTCACGCTGGGCCGCGTAGAGCCTGCGCAACCGGGGGTACGGCTGGGCCGCCTCCTCGGCGGCCGGCCACACGTGCTCCAGCCACTCCTGCTCGCTCAGGCCGGTGCGGGCCAGCAGCGACAGAGTGGCGGCCTCGCTGGTGGTGACGCCGATGACGTAGGCGACGACCGTGCTCATCGCCTTGTCGGCCGTCTCGAGGGTGAAGCCGGCGGTTTCCAGGATGCCGATCATCTCGTCGGTCTTGCCCATGGTGTTGGGGCCCAGGTAGGACATGCCGGAGGCGCCGAACACCAGCACGAACCAGGGGTGGCGCAGGATGGCCGCGCGCAGGCTGTGGGCGCATCCCTCGGCGGCGCTGCGCCAGTCGACGGGGTCGGCGGGGTGCGGGATCTCTATCTCGCCGTAGATCTCGTCCACGACCAGCTCCACGAGCTCGTCCTTGCTGGCCACGTGCCGGTAGAAGGAGGTGGCGGCGGCGCCGAGCTCGGTGCCCAGGCGGCGCATGCTCAGGGCGTCCAGGCCCTCGGTGTCGAGGATGCGCATGGCGGCGGTGACGATCTGCTCGCGGCTGAGGGCCTTCTTCTGCGGCCGGGTCCATACCGAAGCCTGCATGTTTCCCCTCCCTGTTCCGCCGACAGTCTAGCGGGAATGCCGATTGCAGTCGCGCACATCGTTCGCATATTGTGTACAACGTGTATGAATTTGAGACTCCGGAACCCATCGAGGCCGTGCTCGAGATCGCCGCCGGTGAGGTGCGGATCGTGGCCGAGCTCCGTGGCGACACCCGGGTCCGGGTGAACCCGAGCGATCTGACCAGCGAGGACGACGTGACCGCCGCCGGCCTCACCGAGGTGCACTTCTTCGACGGCCACCTCAGGATCAAGACCGACCGGCGATACGCCTGGGCGCGCCGCGTGGGGTCCATCGAGGTGGAGATCGAACTGCCCGAGGGGTCCGGCCTGCGGGCGGAGCTGGCCGCAGGCGGGGTGCACGCCCAGGGCCGCCTCGGCGAGACCCGTGTCCAGACCTCCCACGGCGAGATCCAGCTCGGCCGGACCGGCCGGGCACGGCTGGAGACCGGCTCCGGCGAGATCGTCGTCGGCTTCGTGGACGGCGACGCCCAGGTCAAGACCCCCAGCGGCGACGTCCATCTCGGCGAGATCACCGGGAACCTCGTGGTCGGCACCGCCCACGGGGAGATCGTCGTGGACCGGGCCCACGCGAGCGTCGAGGCCAGGACCGCGCACGGCGGCATCCGCGTCGGCGAGGTGGCCGACGGGGTGGTCGACCTCGTCTCCGCCTCCGGGCAGATCGACGTGGGCGTCAAGCGGGGCAGCGTCGCCAAGCTGGGCCTCGGTTCGACCTATGGCAGCGTGCGCAACCTGCTGGAGGCCGGCCCGCCACCGGAGCCGGCGGAGGTCAGCGTGGACATCCGGGCCAGCACCACGCACGGCAACGTGGTGGTACGGCGCAGCGTCAAGATACCCTGACGCCTTCCGGGGAGAGCTGTCGTCAGGGTATCTTGACGGTGTGACGCTGAAACTGTCTGATATCCCCGGCCACGAAGGCTTCGCGGCACCGGTGCTGCCCGACGGCACGCTCGCCCGCTCGAGCGGCGCCTTCACCCGGGCCTTCACCGGCTACCAGGGCGCCTGCTCCTGTGGCTGGTCCGACCGCCGCCGCTTCCCGCCGACGCCCGAGGGCGCCAAGGACGCGGAGGGCCGCTGGTACGAGCACGCCAAGCCGCTCCTGCTCGCCGCCCCGCCGAACTGGCTCGTGGTCAAGTCGAACCTGCTGTGCGAGCAGATCGTCAACCTCGCCGGCGAGCGCCCGCTGGCCGCCCTCACGCTGCTGTCGCAGGTGGAGAGCTGGCAGCGGACCCTGCTCGACCAGGCCGTCACCTCGGCCAGGGCGGCCGGAGCCTCCTGGGCCGAGGTGGGCGAGGCCATGGGCATCAGCAAGCAGGCGGCCCACGAGCGCTTCAGGGACGCCTGATCACTTCCCGCAGGTGCGGAGCATGTTGAGCAGCGCCTTCTTCTCCTTCTTGGTGACGAAGAGGCGGTAGTGGTGCTTCACCGTGATCCACGAGGTCGCGTACGCGCACCAGTAGCCGCGCCGCGGCGGCCGCCAGCTCTGCGGGCCCTTGCCGCCCTTGGCGATGTTGGCCGCGTGGCTGACGGTTCTCAGCTCCGGCCGCGTGAGGTCGTTGGCGAAGGCCCGCCGCTTGGCCTGGCTCCACCGCTTGGCGCCCGAGCGCCACGCGTACGACAGCGGCACCACGTGATCGACGTCGACCTGCCGCTCGCTGCGCAGCACCTTGCCGTCGTACGGGCTGTACCAGGTGCCCCTGACGGGATGGCAGTCCCTGTCGCGGCGCACGCCCCTGCCGTCGCGGGCCAGCACCACCTCACGGGCGTTGCAGGAGCCGCGGTGATGCGCCCACCGCGGGGCGAACCGGCGCCGGTCGTAGCCCCTGCTGGACAACGCCTTCGCCACCTTGAGCTGGGCGAGCTGCCGGCGCGCGCTCGCCGCCGACGCCTCCGCCTTCTCCGGTACGGCTGCCGCCGTGACCGGCACCGCGAGAGCGGTGAGGACGGCGACGCCGAGGACCCGATTTAAGATCTTGTTTTCCCCCATACCCACGACACCGTAGGCGTTCAGCCGTCCGCTCGCACCCCAATCAGCAGCAAGGATCGCGCATAAGCCTGCGCCGCCTCGTCACCTCTGCGCTCGGCCTCGGTCAGCAGCAGCTCCACGTGCGGCCGGTAGTCGGTGCTGCTCTCGCGCAGCACGGCCAGCATCTCCAGCAGCGCCCCCATCCTGGACAGGTCGCCCTTGCCCAGCCGGATCGCCTGGTCCAGGCAGCTCAGCACCGCCTCCATCGAGGTGTCCAGCCACGCCGTCACCTCGTCCAGGCCGGCGAAGCGCCGGCCCACCCCCTGGTCGAGTCCCTCGACCACCGGGTGTCCAGGCGCCGCCAGCCGGATGGCCGACACCACGCTGCCCTTCAGCCACGTGCACAGCCGCAGCAGCGCCATCTGCTGGACCATCTCGTCGTCGGGCCGGCTGCGGGCGTAGACGCGCAGCAGGTCGTGCAGCCGGTAGTGGCCGGGCCAGGGCGACTGCAGCAGGTTCAGGTCGACGAGCCGCTCGCAGAGGTCCTCCGCGTCCGGCGTGTCGAGCAACTGCTCGACCATGGGCAGCGTGAGCGCGGCCGCGTTCGGCACGGCCAGCAGCCGGAAGGCCCGGGCCAGGTCGGGCCGCAACTGGTCGTACCCCAGCGCGAAGCACGCCTCGACGGCCAGGTCGCCCGCGCGCAGCTCGGCCAGCCGGCGGCGCTCGTCGGCCAGGCGGGCGGCAAGCTGCCCGAGGGTCCACGCGGGGCGGGCGGCCAGCCGGGCGGCGGCGATCCGGATGGCCAGGGGCAGGAAGGCGCAGGCGCCGATGAGGTCCAGGGCGGCCTGCGGCTCGGCGGTCACGCGGGCCTGCCCGGCCACGGCGGCCAGCAGGGCGCGGGCCTCGTCCAGGTTGAGGACGTCCAGATCGACGTGGGTGGCGCCGGCCAGGCCCGCCAGCCGTACCCGGCTGGTGATCAGCACCGCGCAGGCCGGCGAGCCCGGCAGGAGCGGCAGGACCTGGCGCAGGTCGGCGGCGTTGTCGAGGACGACGAGCACGCGCCGGTCGGCCAGCGTGGAGCGGAAGAGCGCGGCGCGTTCCTCGAGGCCGTCCGGCGGCTCGGCGTGGCCCAGGGCGTGGAGGAAGGAGGCCAGCGCGGCCTCGGGGGTGATCGGCTCGGCGCTGGCGCCGCCGAGGTCGGCGAAGAGCTGGCCGTCGGGGAAGTGTTCCGCGGCGGTGTGGGCGGCGCGCAGGGCCAGGGTGGTCTTGCCGACGCCGCCCTGGCCGGAGACGGCGGCGATCGGGAGGGCGCCGCTGCCGCGGAGGGCGGCTGCCAGGGTGGTCAGCGCGGGGGCGCGGCCGGTGAAGTCGGTGGTGACCGCGGGCAGCTGGCGCGGCGTCGGCGCGGACGCGGACGCGGGCTTCTCGGCGGCGATGACCTGCTGGTAGGCGGCGGCCAGCTCGGCCGACGGGTCCACGCCGAACTCCTCGGCGAGCAGCAGGCGGGTCTCGGCGTAGACGCCGATGGCCTCGGCCTGCCGGCCGGCTCGCTTGAGCGCCAGCATGAGCTGGCCGGACAGCCGCTCACGGGTCGGGTGCGCGGCGTGCAGCGCGGTCAGCTCGCCGATCACCTCGGCGTGCCGGCCCGTCGCCAGGTCGGTGTCGAACCTGGACTCCAGCGCGACCAGCCGCGCCTCGGTCAGCCGGGTGCGCTGCGCCTGCGCCCAGAGGCCGGGCAGCCCGGCCAGCGGCTCGCCCCGCCAGTGATCCAGCGCCTGGCGCAGCAGCGCGTGCGCCTCGGCCACGGGCGCCTGCGCGGCCGCGGCGAGCAGCCGGTGGAAGTCCGCCACGTCGGTCTCCGCGGCGCAGCGGTAGCCGCCGGCCACCGACTGGATCACCTCGGCGCCCAGCACGGCGCGCAGCCGGGACAGGTACTGCCGCACGACGTTCGCCGCGGTCTTGGGCGGCGTGTCGGCCCACAGGATGTCGATCAGCTGGTCCTGGCCGACCACGCGACCCTCGGCCAGGAGCAGGGCGGCGAGGGTCAGGCGCTGCTGAGGGGAGCCCAGGTCGAGCTCTTCGTCCCCGCGCAGGCCGCGTACCGGTCCAAGCAGCTCAAAACGCATCTGTGGATGATATGCCAAGATCCGGACTACTTTTTAATGATAAAAGCGGGTTGACACGCGCGACGGGCCGATTGATGATCCTCCGGCAAGCACATTTCTGACGGGCTTCAGAAAGGGAGGTTGGTTCAATGCGTAAAACATTGAATCGATTAATCGCCGTCTGCATGGCCGTACTGCTCGCGCTCACTCTCGGGTCATTCCAGCCTGCCGCGGCCCAGACGGCAGAACGCCGGACCCTGTCCGACCTCGTCACCGCCGAGCGGGTTCCCGGCAGGGCGGCGACCCAGCAGTGCCACTCCAACGTCATCATCACCTCACTGGCCAACAACCTGCTGGTGTCGGCCGAACTCGGGTACAGCGGCGGCGACTACGCCATGCTCCGGGCCCGCGCCTCGGCCGTCGGGCCCTGGGAGCTGTACACCGTCTGCTTCGGGTCCACCTACGACACCATCACCTCGCAGGCCAACGGCCTCCTGGTCGCCGCCGAGCTCGGCTACGGCGGCGGCGACTACGCGATGCTGCGCGCCCGCGCCTCGGCGATCGGGCCGTGGGAGCAGTTCTGGATCGCCTCCTGCGGCAGCGGCTGCGTGACCATCACCTCGCTCGCCAACGGCCTTCTGGTCTCGGCCGAGCTCGGTTATGGCGGCGGCGATTACGCGATGCTGCGCGCCCGCGCCGGCGCGCTGGGACCGTGGGAGCGGTTCGCCTAGAAATCACGACGCCGGCCCGTTCACGCGGGCCGGCGTTTTCTTTCCGGTGATTTCCTTAATAAGGAGTCATCGTGCTTTTCGGAAAAGCACGGTAGTGCCTGCACTACCGCCGGTCGGGCAGCGCGCGGGATGTCCGCGGCATGGGCCCGATTCCTAGGGTTGGGCACCATGCACCACGTCGTCACGCTCACCGGCGTCACCAAGAAATACGGCGACCTCGTCGCGCTCAACGACGTCACCCTGGGCTTCCCGCAGGGCCGCTTCGTCGCCGTCATGGGCCCTTCCGGCTCCGGCAAGAGCACGCTGATCCAGTGCGCCGCCGCCCTCGACCGGCCCACGTCCGGCGGCGTCGAGATCGGCGGCGTGGACATCGGCCGCCTCAACGAGACCAAACGCACGATCCTGCGCCGCGAGCGCGTCGGCTTCGTCTTCCAGTCCTACAACCTGCTCCCGGCCATCACCGTCGAGGAGAACCTCACCCTCTCGCTCCGCCTGGCCGGCCGGCGCCCCGACCGCGCCTGGATCGCCGAACTCGTCGAACGCGTCGGCCTGCAGGATCGCCTGCGCCACCGGCCCGCCGAACTCTCCGGCGGCCAGCAGCAGCGGGCCGCCATCGTCCGCGCGCTGGCCGGCCGGCCCGACGTGGTCTTCGCCGACGAGCCCACGGGGGCGCTCGACCTGCGCGCCGCGGGGCAGGTCCTGGACCTGCTGCGCTCCCTCGTCGACGACCTCGGCCAGACCGTCGTCATGGTCACCCACGACCCCGCCGCCGCGGCCCGCGCCCACGACGCCCTGGTCATGGCCGACGGCCAGGTGGTCGACGTCCTGGCCACGCCCACCGCGCAGGACCTGGCCACCCGCCTCACCCAGCTCGCCCAGATCCCCGCCGGAAGTGGTGCACGATGATCAGGACAGCCCTCGCCATGTCGGGGCTGGGCGGCCTCGTCGTGGCCTTCTTCGCCGTGTTCGGCGGCATGGCGCTGGTCACCGGCACCGGCGTCGTCATCGAGTCCGGCCTGCGCTCGGGCATCTCCCAGCAGCGCCTGACCCATGCCGACGTCCTCGTCTCCGCCCCGCAGACCGTCGCGCAGAAGGAAGACCTCCCGGTCGCGCTGCCGGAACGCGCGCCCGTGCCCGCCTCGCTGGCCGCCGAGCTGTCCCGCCTCCCCGGCGTCGCCGCCGCCTCCGCCGACCTCACCTTCCCGGCCGCCCTCGTGAAGACGCCCGGCACACCCGCGAAGACACCCGGCACACCCGCGAAGACACCCGGCACACCCGCGAAGACACCCGGCGAGACCGTGAAGGCGTCCGGCGGGACCGGTCACGGCTGGTCCTCGGCCGCGCCGGCCGGCGCCAAGCTCGTCAGCGGCCGCGCGCCCACTGCTCCGGGCGAGCTCGCCGTCTCCACCGCGCATGCCGTACGGCAGGGCGCCGAGGTCGAGGTCGTCGCGGCGGGCAGGCGCGCCACCTACCGGGTGACCGGCGTCGTGGACCGCCCCGGCCTCTACTTCCCCGACCAGACCGCCGTCACCCTGTACGGCAGGCCCGGCAAGGCCGACCTCATCGCCCTGCGCGCCGCCCCGGGCGCCACCGCGGAGACCCTGGCCACAGCCGTCCGGCAGAAGCTCGGCGAGCGCTACGTCGTCAGCACCGGCCAGGCCAAGGGCGACGCGGAATCCCCGGAGACGGCCGCCGCCCGCACCATGCTGATCATGCTGCCGAGCTCGATCGGCGGCATCAGCCTGCTCATCGTCGGCTTCGTCGTCGGCGGCGGCATCTCCCTGTCCATCACCCGGCAGCGCCGCGACCTCGCGCTGCTCAGGGCCGCCGGCGCCACCCCGCGCCAGGTCCGCAAGCTCGTCGCCGCCCAGGGCATGACCGCCGCCGTGGCCGCCCTGCTGCCCGGCGCCGCCGCCGGTTACCTCCTGGCCGCCCACTTCGGCGACCTGCTGGTCTCCCTCGGCATGCTGCCCGCGCAGCTTCCGCTGACCTACAGCCCCTTGCCCGCGGCCGGCGCCGCCGTACTGCTGCTGGGTGTCGTGCGGTTCTCGGCCTGGGCCACCTCGCTGCCGGCCTCGAAGATGCCGGCCACGGCCGCCGTCCGGGACTCCCAGAGCGAGCCGCGCACGCCGTCGCGGCCGCGGTTCGTCGGCGGGCTCGCCCTCATCGGCGCCGCGCTGGTCCTGTCGACGATGCCGTTGTTCCTCCGCGGCGAGGTCGCCGCCGTGGGGCCCGGCATGGCCGCGCTTCTGTCGGTTGTCGGCCTCGCGCTGGCCGGGCCCAGGCTGGTCCAGCTGGGCAGTGGCCTGCTCGTGCGGCTCGTGCCCGCCCGCGTCTCCGCCCCTGCCTGGCTCGCCGTGACCAACACCCACGGCTACGCGCTGCGCACCGCGGGCGCGGTGGCCGCGCTCGGCATGGTGGTGACGCTCACCACGAGCATGACGCTCACCCACACCACCGTCCTGAGCGCCACGACCGCGCAGACCGCCGAGATCCTGAAGGCCGACGCCGTCGTCACCGCTCCCGCCTACGGCGGCATCCCGGACGGGCTGCTGGAGTCGGTGCGCGCCACCCCGGGCGTGAAGGCCGCCATCGCCACCTCGACGACCATCGTCGTCGGCCGCTCGCTGGCCCTCGGCGACCCCGGCGAGGGCCTCAAGGACCGCGCCGCCATGGTGCTCGGCCCGGAAGCGGCCGGGATCGTGGACCTGGGGATCACGCAGGGCAGCCTGGCGAACCTCAAGGGCGCCACGATCGCGCTGGACGAACGTGCCGGGAAGGTGGGTGAGCAACGTGACCTGATCCTGGGCGACGGCTTCAGGGTGAAGGCGCGCGTGGCCGCCACCTACACCCGCACGCTCGGGCTGGGCCCGGTCGTCCTGTCCCGCGACCTCGTCGCCGGGCACACCACCACGGGCCTGGCCTCCAGCGTCCTGGTCCGCGTGGCCGACCCCGGCGCGCTCGAGGCTGTGAAGGAGAGCTGGCCCGGTGTCGAGATCGCCGCGGACGCCACCTCGCCGCAGGCAGGGCAGACCAACGCCCAGTTGTGGATCAACCTGGCGGTGCTGGCCGTGCTCCTCGGCTACGTGCTGGTCTCCGTCGCCAACCGCCTGGTCGCCACCACCGCGGCCCGCGGCGCCGAGCTGACCGCCGTCCAACGTCTCGGCGCGACCCGCGGCCAGCTTCTGTCCATGATCCGCTGGGAGGCGCTCCTCATCGCGCTCACCGCCTGCGCGGCGGGGCTGGCCATGAGCGTCATGCCGCTGCTCCTGCTCAGCATCGGCTTCCTCGGCCGGCCCTGGCCCGCGGGGCCGCTCTGGCCGGCGCCGGCCGCGATGGCCGCCGTGTGCCTGGTGGTCTGGGCCGCGTTCGAGCTCACCGGCCGGCGGCTGCTGCGCGGCCGAACGTGATCTGGGTTGTGCCGAGCTCACCGGCCGGCACCGGAGAGCAGCTCCGCAGGGCCGCCGCGATCGCGGGCCGACGGGCCAGCGTCTCGCCGACCACCGGGTCGGTGGCCATCAGGAAGGCGAGGTGCTGGATGGCGTGCGCCGCCACGTTCGCCATCTCGATCCGCTCCGGGCTGGGTGAGGCCGGGGCGGGTCCCCGGGCGATCGGGAGGTCGCCGAGAACCGCCCGGGGCGCGCCGGGCACCGGGTCCGGGCACACGGCGTACGTGAGGACGACCCGTGCGCGCTCGCGGTCGTATCGCCAGCTCGTGGAGTGCACGACGCTGTCCGGCGCGCCGGGCGCGAGCTCGCAGGCCCGGCGCGCGGCCTCGTCCGGGCTCTCGCCCGGGCCGGGAGGAACGGTGAGGTGCCGGTACGACCACGTGCCCGTATGGTCGGCGTGCAGCATCAGGACCTCCACCGAGAGTTCATGCACAGTTGGCGTCCTCGTCGTCTCCGATTGCTGCGACCAGTATGCAAGAACGCCGGCTACGCAAGTGTGCGGTTGCTGCAGCGCGTTCCTCGTGCGTCCCTGTATGGCATGACCGGGACGCTGGTTCTGATGGGGTCGGGGGAGACCAGCCCGACCATGGTCGAGGTGCATCGCGGCGTGATCGGCGCGCTGGGGCCGCAGCCCAGGGCGATCCTGCTGGACACGCCGTATGCGTTTCAGGAGAACGCCCGGGACATCTCGGCCCGGGCTCAGCAGTACTTCGCCCGGAGCGTGGGGCTGGAGGTGGAGGTCGGCGGCGTCATCGCCACGGCCGACTGGGTGTTCTCGGGGCCGGGCAGCCCGACGTACGCGCTCGATCGCTGGCTCGGCGGCTCGGACGCCGGTGACCTGCGGGCCCGGGTGCGCGCCCGGCAAGGGGTGACCGTGCTGGCCTCCGCAGCCGCGTGCACCGCGGGGGCGGCGACGGTGCCGGTGTACGAGATTTACAAGGTGGGGGCCGAGCCGTACTGGCGGGAAGGGCTCGATCTGCTGCGCCCGCTGGGGCTGGAGGCGGTGGTGATCCCGCACTACGACAACGCCGAGGGCGGCACGCACGACACCCGCTTCTGTTACCTGGGTGAGCGGCGCCTGTCGCGGATGGAACGCGAGCTGCCGGCCGGGACGGGCATCCTCGGCGTGGACGAGCACACCGCGGTGGTCATCGACCTGGTCGCCGAGCGGGCGCGGGTCGTCGGCCGGGGCGTTCTCACCGTCCGCGCCGGGGGCACGCGGGCCGTGCTGCCCGCGGGCACCACGGCGAGCATCGGGGAACTGCGCGGCCTGCTGCGCGGCGAGGCCACGGCGCCCGAGGTGAAACCGGTGGCGGCCGCGGTCAGGGAGCTGACGCTGGAGGAGACCGTACGGGCGTGTGAGGAGTCCTTCGCCACCGCTGACGGCCCGTCGGTCGCCACCAAGATCATTCTGGATCTGGAGGGTGAGATCGCCCGCTGGGCGGCGGACATGGAAGAGGACGCGGGCGGCTCGGAGGAAGCGCGTGACGCCCTGCGCCGCATGATCGCCACGCTGGGCGCCGACGCCGGCCGCAGCATGGCCGCGCAGATCGTGCCGCCGCTCCTGGCGCTGCGCGAGAGGCTGCGGCAGGAGCGTGCCTTCGGCCTGGCGGACGCGGTCCGGGAGGCCCTGGGCGAAGGCGGCGTCCTCGTCGAGGACACCGCCGACGGCCCACGCTGGAGCCTGCTCGGCTGAGCGGGCTCCAGCGTCGGATGTGCTGCTGGCTTCTAGTGCCCCGCGTGTTCGACGGAGGTGTCGGCGCGGGCGGGCAGGAGCAGCGCGGTGATCACCACCGCGATGGACAGCACCGCGCCGATGATGAAGGCGAGCCGCATGCCCTCGAGCTGGGCGAGCACTTCGGTGACGCCGTCGGCGCGCAGGCTCTCGGCGCGCGCGCTCATCACGGTCACCACGAGCGCGGTGCCGATGGCCGCGGCGACCTGCTGCAGCGTGCTCAGGATCGAGCTGCCGTGGGAGTAGAGCGACGGCGGAACCGCGCCCAGCCCCAGGGTGAAGACGGGGGTGAAGGTCGCCGCCAGGCCGACCATCAGCAGCGCGTGCAGCCCGAGAAGCTGCCAGAACGGCATGGTCATCGTGACCTGGGTGAAGCCGGCGAGCGACAGCGTGATGCCGATCGCACCCGGAATGACCAGCACGCGCCCGCCGAACCGGTCGAACATCCGCCCGACCGTCGGGCCGAGCAGACCCATCGCGAGGCCGCCCGGCATCACGAGCAGGCCGGTCTGCAGGGGGTCGAGCCCGCGCACGTTCTGCAGGTAGAGCGGCAGCAGGATCATCGAGCCGAGCATCGCCATGAAGGCCACCGACATCATGATCAGCGCGATCGTGTAGGTGCGGTGGCGCAGGGTGCGCAGGTCGAGCAGGGGCACGCCGCGCTTCTGCAGCTTCAGCTGACGGAACACGAAGATCGCGATGAGGATCACGCCGATCCCGACGATCGCGCCGGCCAGGCGGATGTCGCCGCCCTCGAAGCGGCTGAGGCCGTAGACCAGTCCGCCGAAACCGGCGGCCGCGGTCACCACGCTGAACCAGTCGATGTGGCTGATCTTGGGCTCGCCGACGTTCTTGAGCTGCTTCAGGCCGGTCCAGGTGATCAGCGCCGCGATCGGGAGCACGACGGCGAACAGCAGCCGCCAGGACCCGAACTGCAGAATCACACCGGAGACGGCCGGGCCCATCGCGGGCGCCACCGAGATGGCCAGCGTGACGTTGCCCATGACCCGGCCCCGGTCGGACTCGGGCACCACCTGCATCAGCGTGGTCATCAGCAGGGGCATCATCACGGCCGTGCCGGACGCCTGGATGATGCGCGCCCCCAGCAACACGGTGAACGTCGGCGCGATCATGGCCAATGCCGTGCCGATCAGGAACAATCCCATCGCGACTTTATAGGCGGTGCGGGTGGAGACCCGCTGCAGGAACCATCCCGTGATCGGAATGACGGCTGCCATGGTCAACATGAAGGCGGTCGAAAGCCACTGCGCGGTCTGCTCCGTGATGCTCAGAGCCGTCATGAGGCGAGGGATCGCATTGATCATGATCGTCTCATTGAGAATGACCACGAATGTGGCGAGCACCAGCAGCCGGATCACGGCTGGGGTGCGCCCCTTGACCGCGGACGCGGGCATGGCGGGGGAATCAAGCTTAGGGCTGGGCACGTTACCTCGATCAGGGTTGTCGGACGGAACTCGGTCTTGGCTGGCGTCCCAGCGGTGGGCCGCACCGGTCGTAGCGGTCATGCCTAGATTGACCTGCACCACCGACAAAACTCATCGCCCGCACCCAACATTCCGGCAACTGGCCGGAAATGTCACCTGATTTTCACCCCGAGCAGGCGCTTGATCAGCGCCGGGATCAGCGAAGGAATGCCGATCCCGCCGCCCATTTCCGCCGTGTGGCTATGGACGAGTGATGTCCGTCACACAGCTGATGGACAGATCATTTGCGGATGTGGCGGGCTACATTGCCCTCACTCGGGACCGATGCATTTCGTGGACCTTTAGTGAGGTATTTGCACGGCCGAAACCCTGTGTCAACGCGGCATTCCAGCCGGGTCAGCGCACGGTGGCCGAGCCCCTGCGGGCCGCAGCCCGGTGCCGGTAGACGACGTACGGCCGCAGCAGGTATCCCACGGGCGCGGCGAAGGCGTGGACGAGGCGGCTGAACGGCCACAGCGCGAACAACGCCATGCCGAACAGGATGTGGACCTGGAACATCAGCGGCGCGTGAGCGGCGGCGGCCACGTCGGGCTGGAGCACCAGCAGACTACGGAACCAGACCGATACGCCTTGGCGGTAGTCGTAGGTGCTGCCCGCCCCGGTCAGCGTCGCCCACAGACCGGCCAGCAGCACGATCGCCAGCACCGGGTAGAGAATCCGATCGGTCCGGCTGGTGGCCAGCCGTACCGCGCCGACCTTCAGCCGCCGCCACAGCAGGATCCCGAGCCCCGCCACGCAGGCCAGCCCGGCAAGCCCTCCCACGACGAGGGCGTTGGCCCGGTAGAAGGACTCGCTGATGCGCAGGCTCTCGGTCACCGATTCGGGCACCAGCAGCCCGACGACGTGGCCGGCGACGACGAAGAGCAGGCCGTAGTGGAAGAGCGGGCCGCCCACCGACAGCAGACGGCTCTCGTGCAGCTGGCTCGAGCGGGTGGTCAGCCCGAAGCGGTCGTAGTGGTAACGCCACGCGGATCCCGCTACGAACACCACGAACACGACATACGGCAGCACACCCCACACGGCGATCTCGAGATGTCTCATCGGTAGGCTCCCAGGGCTTCGATCCCGACGGTCTCCGCGGGCGGCCCGCCGGTCGTGATGGCGCGGGCGAGGCGGCGCTGGGCCGGGGTCGGGTCGCCGAGACTCGCCGCCACGGCTTGCAGGACTCCGGCGTACGGCCCGCCGTACCCGGACAGGTTGGCGCTCAGGACGTCGATCCCGGGCCGGTGCGCGTGCAGCAGGTCCGTGCCGGGTCCGGGGCAGCGGGCGGCGAACTCCAGCATGAGCGGCAGGAAGTCCGGCAACTCGGCGGTGTCGGGCAGCCAGCCGTGCGCGCGGTAGAGCGCCTTGAGCCGGGCCAGCGACATGCCGCGGCGCCGGGTGTCGCCGTCGGTGTAGTACGTCATGTGCAGGGTCCGGCGGTTGCTGCGGTCGAAGGTGGCGACGTAGGTCCTGGCCAGGTCCAGCGGCGCGATCGCCGTGGCGCAGAACGCGCGCAGCAGCGCGGCGGCCTCGCCCCGCACCTCGCGCAGGGCGTCCTCGACGAGCGCTCTCCTGCCGGGCCAGTCGTCGCCCGGGTAGCACAGCAGCAGGGAGGCGGCCTGGTGCACGATCATGGGTTCGCCTCGCGCCGCCGCGGGAAGAGGCCGGCGGGCCGGCCCTTGCCGTCCCAGTTCAGCAGGTTGACCCGGCCGTGGAGCTCCTCCTCCACCATGCCGGGGCCGCCCGGCGCATCCAGGCTGCACCCGGCGAGCTCCGCGCTCTCCCGGCCGTCGTAGGCCGTGGGGATGACGTACCGCTCGTCGTACTTGGCCAGCGCCAGCAGGCGGTACATCTCCTCGATCTGGACCGGTGTCATGCCGACGGCTTCGCCGATGCCGGGATCGGGCTCCTCGCCGAGGTTGATCGCCCGCATGTGCGCGCGCATGGCGGCCAGCCGCGACAACGACGCCTGGACGGGCACGGTGTCGCCGGCGGTGAACAGCTCTGCCAGGTAGGTGACCGGGATGCGCAGCGCGTCGATCGCGGCGAACAGGTTGCCCGCGTCCTCGCCGTCGTGCCCGGTGCCGGCCAGCGCGTCCACGACCGGTGACAGCGGGGGCACGTACCAGACCATCGGCAACGTCCGGTATTCCGGATGCAGGGGGAGTGCCACGCGATAGCGCGTGATGAGCGCGTAAACCGGGGAAAGGCGGGCCGCCTGCACCCATGCGTGCGGGATGCCGGCCGCCTCCGCCGCGGCGGCCACCTCCGGGTCGCCGGGGTCGAGGAAGCAGCCGAGCTGGGCCGGGTACAGGTCGTGCTCATCCGGCACCGCGGCCGCCTGCCCGACCCGGTCTGCGTCGTAGAGGATCACGCCGAGATAGCGCAACCGGCCCACGCACGTCTCGGAGCAGACGGTCGGCTCGCCCGCCTCGATCCGCGGGTAGCACATCGTGCACTTCTCGGCCTTGCCGGTCTGGTGGTTGAAGTACACCTTCTTGTACGGGCAGCCGGTCACGCACATCCGCCAGCCCCGGCACCGATCCTGGTCCACCAGGACGATTCCGTCCTCGATCCGCTTGTACATGGCGCCGGACGGGCAGGCGGCCACGCACGACGGGTTCAGGCAGTGCTCGCAGATGCGGGGAAGGTAGAACATGTACGCCTGCTCGTACGAGAGCCGGACGTCGTCCTGGAGCTTTCGCAGCACGGGGTCGTTGGCGAGGTGCTCGTGCCCGCCGAGGTCGTCGTCCCAGTTCGGCCCCCACGTGATCGTCGTGGGCCGGCCGTCGATCAGCGAACGCGGCGGCGCCGTGGGGACGTCGTCGCCGAGCGGCGCCGAGGTGAGATTGGCGTAGTCGTAGGTCCACGGCTGGTAGTAGTCGTCCAGCAGCGGCAGGTCCGGGTTGGCGAACAGCCGGGCCAGGCGCCGCGCCCGGCCGCCCGCACGCGGCACGAGCCGCCCGTTGCGCAGCCGCCAGCCGCCCTTCCACCGGTCCTGATCCTCGTAACCGCGCGGATAGCCCTGGCCGGGCCGCGTCTCGACGTTGTTGAACCACACGTATTCGGTTCCGGCCCGGTTGGTCCAGGTCTGCTTGCAGGTCACCGAGCAGGTGTGGCAGCCGATGCACTTGTCGAGGTTCATGACCATCGCGATCTGCGCCATCACCCGCATGCTCATTGGTCGCTCACCATCAGTAGGTCACCTCCTGGGAGCGGCGCCGGATCACGGTCACCGCGTCCCGCTGGTTGCCGGTCGGCCCGTAGTAGTTGGGGGCGAACGACAGCTGGCCGTACCCGCCGATCAGGTGGGTCGGCTTGATCAGCAGCTTCGTCAGGGCGTTGTGCACCCCGCCGCGGCGGCCGGTGGCCTGGGACAGGGGCACGTTCACCAGGCGTTCCTGCACGTGGTACATGTACACGGTCCCCGGCGGCATGCGATGGGAGACGACGGCCCTGGCCACCACCACGCCGTTGGCGTTGATCGCCTCGATCCAGTCGTTGTCGGCCACGCCGGCGGCCCGCGCGTCCTCGACGCTGATCCAGATGACCGGGCCGCCTCTGGCCAGGGTCTGCATGAGCAGGTTCTCCTGGTACTCCGAGTGGATGGACCACTTGGAGTGCGGGGTGACGTAGCGCACCGTCACCCCGCCGCCTCCTCCTCCGCTCTCCCCGAGTGCGGCCAGGTCGAGCGGCGGCCGGTAGATCGGGAGCTGCTCGCCGTACTCGGCCATCCAGTCGTGGTCGAGATAGAAGTGCTGGCGCCCGGTCAGCGTGTGCCACGGTTTGGCGTGCTCGGTGTTGACGGTGAACGGCGCGTAGCGCCGCTCGGGCGACTCCTTGCCCGACCACTCGAAGCTGGTGGCCACCTGCACCGGCCGCTCCTGCGTGTCGGAGAACACCACCCGGCGCTCGCCGACCGACGCGCCCAGCTTGTCCAGCTCCGACGCCGGCCCGCACCGCTCGCCCAGGGCCGCGAACCCGGCCGCGGCCAGGCGCCCGTTGGTGGTGCCCGACAGCGCCAGGATGGCCTCGCAGAGCTTGACGTCGGAGTCCAGCAGCGGCCGCCCGTCCTCGGCTCGCCCGCACCGCTCCGCCAGCCACTCCACCTCCGGCCCGGCGTGGACGGTGACGCCCTTGACCGTCATCCCCTCCTCACCCGTCAGCGGGCCGAGCTCGGCCAGCTTGGCGGCGACCGCGGTGTAGTCGCGCTCGATCAGCCGTACGGCCGGCAGATTCCGCCCGGCCCGCGCGGGGTGCCCGTCCCGCCAATCGGGTACGGCGCCGCCCGGCTGCGCGATCTCGGCAGGCGTGTCGTGCTGGAGCCCGGTGGCGACGAGGTCCCACGCCGTGTCCAGGTGGCCCGCGGCCAGCTCGCCGAACCGCGTGGCCAGCCCGTGGAAGATGGCGAAGTCGGTCCTGGCCTGCCAGGGCGGGCTGATGGCGGGGGAGAAGGCGTGAATGTAGGGGTGCATGTCGGTGCTCGACAGGTCGTGCTTCTCATACCAGGTGGCGGCCGGCAGCACGAGATCGGCGAACAAGGTGGTCGAGGTCATCCGGAAGTCGAGCGCCAGGAGCAGGTCGAGCTTGCCCCGCGGCGCCTCCTCCCGCCAGGTCACCTCGCGCGGCCTGGCCTCGGGCGGCGCCTCCTCGGCGGTGGCGTTGTCCTGCGCGCCGAGCAGGTGACGCAGGAAGTACTCGTTGCCCTTGGCCGAGGACCCGATCAGGTTGGCCCGCCACACCGTCAGCACCCGCGGCCAGTTCTCCGGCGCGTCCGGATCCTCGCAGGCGAACCGGAGCCCTCCCTCGGTGACCTGTTCGGCGACCCACGCGGACGCGTCCCGCCCGCTGTCGCGCACCCGGCGGCCGAGGTCGAGCGGGTTCGCGGAGAACGTCGGGTAGGAGGGCATCCAGCCGAGCCGCGCCGACTGGGCGACCAGGTCGGCCGTGTGCCTCCCGGCGAACAACCCGCGCCCGGTCGCGCTGGACAGCGCCCCGGCGGCGAACGACTCATACCGCCACTGGTCGGTGTGCTGGTACCAGTACGGCGTGCCCGCCATCTGCCGGGACGGGCGTACCCAGTCGGCCGCCATCGAGATCTGCTGCCACCCGGCCAGCGGGCGTACCTTCTCCTGGCCCACGTAGTGCGCCCAGCCGCCGCCGTTCACGCCCTGGCAGCCGGTCAGCAGCAGCAGGGCGATGAAGGAGCGGTAGATCGTGTCGGAATGGAACCAGTGGTTGGTGCCGGCGCCCATGACGATCATGGCCCGGCCGCCGGTCTTCTCCGCCGTGGTGGCGAACTGGCGGGCGATGCGGATCACCGTGGCGGCGGGCACGGAGGTGATCTCCTCCTGCCAGGCCGGAGTGCAGGGCGATGCGGGGTCGTCGTAGCCGGTGGGCCACGTGCCGGGCAGGCCGGGGCGGGCGACGCCGTACTGGGCGAGCAGCAGGTCGAACACCGTGGTCACCAGTTGGCCGCCGATCCGGCGCACCGGGACGCCCCGCCGTACCACGTCGCCGCCGTCGAAGCGCGGCATCAGCACCTCGGCGCTGTCGCCGCCCTCCCGGTACAGGGTGAGCAGCGGGTCCAGGCCGTCGAGCGAGAGGTTCCAGCGGCCCTTCTCCGGGCTCCAGCGGTCGCCGAGCGTGCCGTTGGGTACGGCGGGCCGGTCGTCGAGGGCGTTCATCAGCACGGGCCGCCAGGCCGCCTCGTCGGTCGTGTCCTCGCCCAGGTCGGCGGCGGTGACGAACTTGCCGGGGACGAGGCCGTGGTCGCGTTCGTGTTCGTTCAGGGTTATGAGGAAGGGCAGGTCCGTGAATTTGCGGACATAATCTGAAAAATAGGGAATTTGGCGGTCGATGAAGTATTCCTTCAGGACCACGTGCCCCATCGCCATCGCCAGGGCGCCGTCGGTGCCGGGATGCGGGTGCAGCCATTCGTCGGCGAACTTGCTGGCGTCGGAGTAGTCGGGTGCGACCACGACCACCTTCTGGCCCCGGTAGCGGGCCTCGGTCATCCAATGGGCGTCGGGGGTGCGGGTGACCGGGACGTTGGAGCCCCACAGGATCAGGTAGGCGGCGTCCCACCAGTCGGCCGACTCCGGTACGTCGGTCTGGTCGCCGAACACCTGGGGCGAGGCGATCGGCAGGTCGGCGTACCAGTCGTAGAAGGACAACATGGGCGCCCCGATGAGGGACATGAACCTGGCGCCCACCGCGTGTGAGGCCATCGACATCGCGGGGATGGGCGAGAAACCGGCCACCCGGTCGGGCCCGTACGTCTTGATCGTGTGGACATGCGCAGCCGCGGCGATCTCCAGTGCTTCGTCCCAGGTCGTCCGGACGAGGCCGCCTTTGCCACGGGCGTTTTGGTACTTCTCCCGCTTTTCCGGATTTGTCGTGATCTCCGCCCATGCTTGGACCGGATCGCCGAGTCTGGCCCTCGCCTCCCGGTACAACTCCAGCAGGACGCCACGGGCATGCGGGTAGCGCACGCGGGTGGGGGAGTAGGTGTACCAGGAGAAGGCGGCGCCGCGCGGGCAGCCGCGGGGTTCGTACTCCGGCCGGTCCGGGCCGACGCTCGGGTAGTCGGTCTGCTGGGTTTCCCAGGTGATCAGGCCGTCCTTGACGTACACCTTCCACGAGCACGAGCCGGTGCAGTTGACCCCATGGGTCGAGCGCACGACCTTGTCGTGGGCCCAGCGTTCGCGGTAGGGACTGTCGTTGACGGAGTCGCGGGCCTGGTACACGACACGCAGGTCCGGGGTCGTGTCGCTGCGGTGCAGTAACTTCCCCGCTTCGAGCAGCCGTTGCGCGGCGGCATCCGCCGCGCGTTGCGCAAGTGTGCTCCTGCTTCCCCGTCCGAACATGCGGGCAACCCTTCGGTTGACATGTTTCTGACAGTGCGCGTCGTTCAACTATTTCTATCACACAAAAGTTGTCACATGTAATATATTAGCTCAGCTAGCTATATTCGGTGATATGGCCCCGCGGTTTCCGGGGAAGATAAATGCAATGTTCGATCTACCGGCGGATGTGAAGGAATCGGCCTGGCTGATCGAGGAGGCATCCCTCCTCTGGACGGAGGTCACCCTCGACGCCGTCGCCGAGATGGACGACCTCTCTCTGACCGCCCTGCGTCACCTGCTCGCGGCCGACCGCCACGGCCCCCTGAAGCTCAGCGCACTGGCCTGCCAACTCGGCCTGTCCGCGTCCGCCACCGGCCGCATGGTGGACCGCCTGGTCACCCTTGACCTCCTGAAACGATCACCCGCCACGCACAGCAGACGCGAGGTCCGCATCGAGGTGACCTGCCGCGGGCACGAGATCCTGGAACAACTGCGCTCGGTCCGCCGCCAGCGCATCGGCGAAGCCCTGAACAAGCTCCCGGCAGCCGACCGCCACACCCTCACCCGCCTCCTACAACAGCTCACGGCCGCCGCCGAGCCGCCCTGCGAGTGAGGACAGCCGTCTCGTATACACGCCCTTACGCCATCCGCGGCTCCACACCCTTCCGGAGTACGGCCGCCTACCTGATGGCGCATACGACCAAGCAGCGGTGGAATCCCGAGGAAGAGTGGATCTGGGCCAACCAGCCCGCGCACCCGCCCATCATCAGCCGCGAGGACTATGAGGCGGCGCAACAGAGCAACGTCCTGCTGCAGGAGATCGACCTCGCCCCGAAGCTCGACGAGTATCTCGGCCGCCTGCTCACCCCGTGGAGCATCAACTGGACGCTGCACATCCTTGGCCACGCGGACGAGGTACCGGCACCAGCTCTCCTGGAGGCGGAGTCACTGAAGCGGGAGATTGCTGACTGCGACCGGAAGCTCAAGGGCTACCGTGCGGCCCTGGACGCCGGCGCCGCCCCCGTGACCGTGGCGGAATGGATGAAGGACGAGCAAGCCAGGAAAGCTACGCTGGAACGTCGCCTCAACCATCTCCCCGTCGGGCGCCCTCGCAGATTCGACCGGGAAGCCATGGCAGCGACTCTGCGCCAGATGGGCGACATGGTCGCAGTCCTGACCAAGGCCGACCCTGCGCGCAAGACCAAGGTCTACGCCGAACTGGGCCTGGTCCTCACCTTCGACCCCGGAAAGCATGAAGTCCTGGTCGCTGCTACGAGCGACCAGGACTCTCATTGGGTACGAGCGAGTGTCCGAGGGGGGACTTGAACCCCCATGCCCATCACTGGGCACTAGCACCTCAAGCTAGCGCGTCTGCCTATTCCGCCACCCGGACTTGGTGCCTGCACGCGGGACCGTCATCCCGCGTCGGCGAGAGAAAGGTTAGCAAACTCTCAGGGGTGCGTCATACCTGGTTTCGCGCGTGCCACCCGGAGCCGGTACCGGTTGGCCGGTGAAGCAGGCCAACCCGAGGGGAAAGGCGCCTGTCCTTGACCACTTCCTGGGTCTCTCCTGAAAAGTGCTTGCGACGACGTTGGGTGGTGCTACGGTTACGGACCGTTGAGGGGTGAGTCCATGAACCGGCCTCACTGGGTTGGGGTCGGTTCTGGAGCTTGGGAGGTCACGTGGCACGCAGGCCGGTGAGGCGGCAGAGGGCGATGGCCCCTGCTGTCCGGCGCGTGCCCGTGGCCGTTCCCGGAGACGGCGCGATCGCTGATCGGCGTGACCGGATGGCGCGGTTCGCGGCCGGTGCCGGTCAGGTTGTCGCGCGAGCGGCTGCGGTAGGCGTCCTGTTGGCCGCCGGTTGGCTGCTTGCGATGGTCTTCGGGATGTTCTCCGCCGATCCTGCGGCGGCCAGCGCTACTCACACCTCTGTCGCGGCCGGGTCCGTCATGGGCGATTTCCCCACGGCTGGCGACGCCGCCTCGGTGATGGACAACGCCGAGGCCATGGCAGGGCTCAGGGTCGATGGGCTGACCAGCCAATCGACGCCGGGCATGCCGGATCCGTCCACCATGTCGAAGAACATGGGCGCCAATGGGCTGGCGCCCAACGGCGGTGGAAACGGCCCATTCGGGCCCAGCGTGGGGGATGTCGTCGCGAGGTCTGTCTTCGACCCGCGGCTCGTGGCTCAGCGCGCCCCGCTGGCGTGCTTGCTGCCCCCCGTCGTCCGCACGGCGGCGGACGACCCTTCCTTCTCACCCGACTGATCTCACTCGACTGGTCTCACCCGGCTGGTCTCAGTCGACTGATCTCACCCGACTGATCTAACGCGTCATCGGCCGGCCCCTTCCTCGGGCCTGGCGGCGGAGCATGGGCGACATCCAGAAGGCCCCTCCGCGTGCGAGTCAGTCGTTGGTTCGCGCACCCCGTGATCTTCGCCGAGCGGCGCCCCATCCAGCGGGCGCGCATGGTCCCGGGCTGCCCGCGAACTGTCAGGTATTCCCCCCAAGAACCAGTAGGAGCATTCATCATGCGTACGTGGGCGAAGGCATCGGCCCCGGCGGCTCTGCTCGCCGCAGCGGTCATGTCTTTCGGCAGCGGCACCGCTGTCGCCGACACTTCCGGTAACTCTTCTGTGGGCGGCGGGAACCAGGTCTCCCTGCCCGTTTCCCTGCCCATCGACATCAGCGGCAACGCGGTCGGCGCGGCCGGCGAGTCCAAGGCGGCCTCGCAGGGCGGCGCCACGGTGGAGAACACCTCCAAGGGTGGCATCCCCGGCAAGACTTCGGGCAACAGCAGCGTCCTGGGCGGCAACCAGGTCGATGCCCCGATCAGCGCGCCGATCAACGCGTGTGGCAACGCCGTATCGCTGTTCGGCAGCTCCGACGCCGGCTGCAAGGGCGGCGCGAGCGTCAAGACGTCGGGCAAGGGCGGCGCGGGAGGCAACAAGACCTCCGGCGACAGCAGCGTCCTGGGCGGCAACCAGGTCACGGCGCCGATCAGCGCGCCGGTCAACGCCTGCGGCAACGCGCTGGCGATCTTCGGTGACGCGACCGCGGGCTGCAAGGGCGGCTCGTCGGTCAAGAACACCGGCGTGGGCGCAGGCGGCAACACGACGTCCGGCAGGAACTCCGTCCTCGGCGGGAACCAGGTGATCGCGCCGATCAGCGGCCCGGTCAACATCTGCGGCAACGCGGTCGCGGTCTTCGGGCAGGCGTTCGCGGGCTGCAAGGGCGGCGCGTCGGTCACCAACGGCGGCGGCAAGCCCGGCCACAAGTACCACGCCGGGCACGGCCCGGGTTCCAGCGGTAACGACACCGACGGCCGGTTCGGCGCCGGCAGCGGCAACCAGGTCGTGGCACCGGTCAGCCTGCCCATCACGGCGTGCGGCAACGCGGTGGGCAACGCTCCGGCCGGATGCAAGGGCGGCAGCACCGTCGAGAACACCGCGGCCGGTTCCGGCGCGGGCGGCAACACCACCTCCGGGCGCTCCGGCGTGCTCTCCGGCAACCAGGTCGTGGCTCCGATCACGGCTCCCATCAACGTCTGCGGCAACGCGGCGGCGGTGTTCGGCCAGGCGTTCGCGGGCTGCAAGGGCGGCGTCTCGGTGAAGAACGGCGGCAAGGGCGCCGGCGGCAACACCACCTCCGGCAGGTCCGGCGTCGGCTCGGGCAACCAGGTCGTGGCCCCGATCACCGCACCGATCAACGCCTGCGGCAACGCGGTGGCGGCGCTGGGCCTGGCCGAGGCCCACTGCAAGGGCGGCGCCAGCGTCAGCCCGCACCACGGCATCGGCGGCGGGGGCAACACGACCTCCGGCCAGTCGGGCGTGCTCGCCGGCAACCAGGTGATCGCGCCGATCACCGCTCCGGTCAACGTCTGCGGCAACGCGGTGGCCGTCCTGGGTGACGCCGCCGCCGGGTGCCTCGGTGGCGCGCGTGTCGGCAAGCCGGTCGAGGAGGGCGGCGACGGGTACGACCACTTCGCGCGGCCCCGCCACGGCGGTGCGTACAAGGCCAGCGGGCTGCTGCCCGCCCTGCCGCTACCGGCGCTGTCCAGCCTGAAGGACGCGGGCAACCTGACCAAGCAGATGCGCGGGCCTGCGCAGGCTCCGGTGCCCGTCGTGGGCGACCTCACCCAGTTGCTGGGCCTGCCCGAGATGCCGGGCCTGCCCGGCCTGCCCGCCGTACCCACTCAGCCCGCTCAGCCGGCCGCGGCCGGCCAGGTCAAGAAGCACACCTCCGCCGGCGGCCCCCTGTCGGCCCTCGACCCGGTGACCGGCCTGGCCGCCTCCACTCCCGTGGGCGGTGCCGTCGGTTCCACGCCCGTCGGCGACCTGGGCCTGATGAGCGCCGCTCAGCCGGCAGGCGTCACCGGGATGAACTCCACCTCGCTGTTCGCGCTGGTGATCGGTGCGATGTTCGCCGCGTCGACGACGCTGTTCGCGACCACCCGCCGGCTCCGGCTCGGCAGGAAGTAGTCCAGGTACGGCTCTCGCTCACAGCCAGTGAGTAGGTAGCGTCAGACGCTTTGCCCGTTCTGGGGGGCGCGGCCCCGGGACGGGCAAAGCCATGTCCGGAACCGGTCATAGTTGTGCCAAATCAAAGCGTGCTGCGAACTCGTATGATCTTGCGGCGCAGCCGTACCCGACGGCTTCCATCGGGGTACAAGCGCACGAGGGACAGCTCCCACTGGCCGTACTCAGCGTGCTCGGTCAGCAGTTGACGTGCTGCTTCGCGGGTGGTGTCGCGTGGAATGAAGATTTCCATGTAGGAGTAGTCGGGCACAACGATTAGTCTCCAGGGTGAGTCAGGGCGCGAGGCCGCTCGATGGGGCTTATTCTGCGTCCTTGTGGGTGGACCCGAAAGGTAGTGGGTAACCCGGGGGAAGGAAAAAACCCGCGATTCGGGTTACCTTGCAGATCTGTGCCGGACTCCGGCAGGGGGAAGCGCGAACGAACAGCGAGGTAGGAAGCAGCGTGCCAGCCAACAACGGCAGCGCCGGCGGAACACGCCTGGTGATCGTCGAGTCGCCCGCCAAGGCGAAGACGATTGAGAAGTACCTGGGGCGTGGGTACGTCGTCGAGTCCAGCATCGGTCATATCCGGGATCTGCCGGAGCGGGCCGACGACATCCCCGAGAAGTTCAAGGGGGAGGCGTGGGCGCGGCTCGGCGTGAACGTGGAGCATGACTTCGAGCCGCTGTACGTCGTCAACGCCGACAAGAGGGCTCAGGTCTCCAAGCTCCGGCAGCTCCTGAAGGACGCCGACGAGCTGTACCTCGCCACTGACGAGGACCGCGAGGGCGAGGCCATCGCGTGGCACCTGCAGGAAGTGCTGAAGCCCAAGGTGCCGGTGCACCGCATGGTTTTCCACGAGATCACCAAGCAGGCGATCCAGGAGGCGGTGGCCAACCCGCGCAGCCTCAACCTGCGCCTGGTCGACGCCCAGGAGACGCGCCGCATCCTCGACCGGCTGTACGGCTACGAGGTCAGCCCGGTCCTGTGGAAGAAGGTCAAGCCGAGGCTGTCGGCGGGCCGGGTGCAGTCGGTGGCGACGCGGCTGGTGGTCGAGCGCGAGCGCGACCGCATGGCGTTCACGGTCGCCAACTACTGGGACCTGTCGGCGCTGTTCGACACCGGCAAGACCGAGGAGCGCCCGCGTGACTTCACCGCGACGCTGAACACGGTCGACGGCAGGCGGGTCGCGCAGGGCCGTGACTTCAACTCCAACGGTCAGCTGAAGACGGCCGACGTGCTGCACCTGTCCGAGGCCGCCGCCGGGGAACTCGCCGGGCGGCTGCGGGCGTCGTCGTTCCGGGTCAAGTCGGTCGAGCGCAAGCCGTATACGCGCAAGCCGTACGCACCCTTCCGGACGACCACGTTGCAGCAGGAGGCCAGCCGCAAGCTGGGGTTCTCCTCGAAGCACACGATGCAGGTCGCGCAGCGCCTGTACGAAGAGGGCTACATCACCTATATGCGTACCGACAGCATCACGCTGTCGGAGACCGCCATCGCCGCCGCGCGTTCTCAGGCCATCAAGCTGTACGGCGCCGCCTACGTGCCCGACAAGCCACGCGTTTACGCCAGCAAGGTGAAGAACGCCCAGGAGGCGCACGAGGCGATCCGGCCTTCCGGGGAGGAGTTCCGCACTCCCGGCGAGACCGGGCTGACCGGGGACAAGTTCCGGCTGTACGAGCTGATCTGGCAGCGGACCATCTCCTCGCAGATGAAGGACGCGGTCGGCGAGTCGGTCAGCGTCAGGGTGGCGGGCACGTCGTCGGCGGGTGAGGAGGTCGAGTTCAGCGCCTCCGGCCGGACGATCACGTTCCACGGCTTCCTCAAGGCGTACGTGGAGGGGGCCGACGACCCGGCGACCGACCGCGACGACTCCGAGAAGCGCCTGCCCAACCTGGCGGAGGGCGACACGCTGGACCTGAGCAGGCTGGACGTGGCCGCGCACGCGACCAAGCCGCCGGCCCGCTACACCGAGGCGACGCTGATCAAGGAGCTGGAGGATCGGGAGATCGGGCGTCCTTCGACGTACTCCTCGATCATCGGCACGATCCTCGACCGGGGTTACGTGTTCAAGAAGGGGACGGCGCTGGTGCCGTCGTTCCTGGCGTTCGCCGTGGTCAACCTGCTGGAGCAGCATTTCGGCAACCTGGTCGACTACGACTTCACGGCCGAGATGGAGAAGGTCCTCGACGACATCGCCAACGACCGGGCCGAGCGGGTGCCGGAGTTGCAGCGCTTCTACTACGGCGCCGAGGGCGACGAGGGCCTCAAGGAGATGGTCACCGACCTCGGCGAGATCGACGCCAAGGAGATCAGCTCGTTCGCGATCCGGGACAGCGACATCGTCCTGCGGGTCGGGCGTTACGGCCCGTACCTGGACAGGGACGGCGCCCGGGTCAACGTGCCCGAGGACATGACGCCGGACGAGCTGACCGCGGACAAGGCCGAGGAGCTGTTCTCGCGGCCGACCGGCGACCGCGAGCTGGGGCGGGACCCGGCGACGGGCAACATGATCGTGGCCAAGGACGGGCGGTTCGGCCCGTATGTCACGGAGGTACTGCCCGCGCCGCCCGAGGACGAGGCGCCGAAGCGGCGGACGAAGAAGGCCGATGCCGCGAAGCCTCGCACGAGTTCGCTGTTCAAGACGATGGCGCTGGACACGATCACGTTCGAGGACGCGCTGAAGCTCCTGGAGATCCCGCGGGTCGTGGGTGAGCTGGAGGGCGAGCAGGTCGTCGCGCACAACGGCAAGTTCGGCCCCTACCTGAAGAAGGGGACCGACTCGCGCTCGCTGACCTCCGAGGAGGACTTGCTCACGGTCACGATCGAGCAGGCCAAGGAGCTGTTCGCGCAGCCCAAGCAGCGTGGCAGGGGCCGGGCCGCGGCGGCGGCGCCGTTGCGTGAGCTGGGCGAGGACCCGCACTCCAAGAAGCCCATCGTGGTCAAGGAGGGCAGGTTCGGCCCGTACGTCACGGACGGGGAGACCAACGCATCTCTCCGCAAGGGCGACACCGTTGAGGAGATCACCACGGAACGCGCGGCCGAGCTGCTGGCCGAGCGCCGTGAGCGGGCGCCCGCGCCGAAGAAGAAGACCACCACGACCAGGAAGGCTCCGGCCAAGAAGGCGCCGGCGAAGAAGCCGGCCGCCAAGTCCTGAGAACGCTCTCAGGCGGCGCCGTGCAGGTTGTCGGCGCCGCCTCATAGCATGTCCGCGTGGGATTCGCCGTCATGACGATCGTGGCCACGCTGGTCGTGCACTACTACCTGTGGCGCAGGCTGGTGCGCTCGACCACCTCGCCTGGCCGGGGGCGCCGGGCGCTGACCTGGGCTCTTGTCGCGCTGCTGGTGCTCGTGGTGGTGACGTTCCTGGGCACGCGGCTGACCACCGGGCTGTGGTGGCTGGCCTGGCCGGGGTATGTCTGGTTCGCGCTGATGTTCTACCTGGTGGTCTTCCTGGCGGTGCTGGAGATCCCGCGCGCTCTGGTGACCCGGTTGTGGCGGCGGCCGGCCGTACCCGCTGTGAAGGAGCCCGTGCTGGTCGCGAGCGGGGCGCCGCCCGCGGCCGAGCCCGCCGGGAGCGCCGAGGCGGCCGCCGCCGACGTGAGCAGACGGTTGTTCATCGGGCGCGGCACCGCGCTGGTCGCGGGCGTCGCGGCGCTCGGCACGGTGGGGTACGGCATGCGGACGGCACTGGGGCCGCCGGTGATCGAACCGGTCAACGTCACCCTGCCGAAGCTGGATCCCCGGCTGAGCGGGCTGCGGTTCGCGGTGGTCAGCGACATTCACCTGGGGCCTTTGACCGGGATCGGGCATACCGAGCGGATCGTGCGGATGATCAACGAGCTCGAGGCTGACGTGGTGGCGATCGTGGGCGATCTGGTGGACGGGCCGGTGGCCGAGCTGGGGACGCTGGCCAAGCCGTTCCGGAGCCTGGAGTCCCGGTATGGGGCTTATTTCGTGACGGGGAATCACGAGTACTACACGGCCAACGGGCCCGAGGAGTGGGTCAAGGAGCTCGACCAGCTCGGGGTGCGGTCGTTGCGCAATGAGCGGGTGGAGATCCGGCATCAGGGCGCGGTGCTCGATCTGGCCGGGGTCAACGACATCTATGGGGCGAACGTGAACGACGGCCCCGATTTCGACAAGGCGCTCGGCGGGCGTGACGCCTCGCGGTCCACGGTGTTGCTGGCCCACCAGCCGGTGCAGGTGGAGCGAGCCAAGGATTACGGCGTGGACCTGCAGTTGTCCGGGCACACGCACGGCGGGCAGATCGTGCCGTTCAACCTCGTGGTGCCGCTGCAGCAGCCGGTGGTGTCGGGGCTGGCGACGGTGGGCGGCGTGCAGGTGTACGTGACGCGTGGCGCCGGATTCTGGGGGCCGCCGGTGCGGGTGGGGGCGCCGCCGGAGATCACTTTGCTGGAGCTGCGCTGACTTTCCGTGTTCGGCTGACACACGCACCGTTCTCACCTTAGTATCTCATCAGATACCGAGGAGGTGAGCTGTGGAAACGCCTGATGTCAGGTTCTGGGCGGAACGCGGCGGGCTGTTGATCAAACGGGCCAGGCAGGCCGCGAGTCTGAACCAGACCGCGCTGGCCGATCTGAGCGGCACGTCGCGCACAACACTGTCCGCATACGAGCATGGCAGAAAGTCACCGACGCTGGAGACCGCTGGGCGAATTCTCGATGCCGCCGGTTTCCATCTGGCGCTGGAGCCGAAGATCGGGTTCACCGAGCACGAGGGGCCCTTTCATGTGCCCGACCGGCTGCCGCGGCTGCCGACGGCCCAGGCTCTGGCCCGGGTGGACTATCCGGCGGGCAATCTGCGCGACCTGGCCGACCGCGACGACCGGCGCGAGGTCTACATGGCCGTGCTGACCGGCGGCAGCGCCGAGGACGTGCTGCGCTATGTCGACGGAGTGCTGCTGATCGACCTCTGGAGCGAGCTGGAGCTGTCCGAAACCGTACGGCGGGCCTGGGCGCCACTGGTGCACGCCTCATTAAGGGCATAGCGATGGGGGCCCATTACGGCTGTGTGGCCTGCGCGGGGACCCCAGGACGTAATACCCTCAGGCGCGAGCAGCCGGGTATATCCGGCTCGTCTCGTGACTTCCTACGCCCGGCGAGCACCTGGATACGCTGACACTATGACCGCCCCTGGCCGACGCAGACCAGCACATGTGCTGGCTAACGCCCCTTTCCGCAAGCTGTGGACGGCCATGTCGGTGTGCAGCCTCGGTGACTGGCTGAACATCCTGGCCCTGACCGCGGTCGCGGGAAACCTCACCAAGGGCGACCCGCGCATCCAGTCGCTGGCCATCGGCGGCGTCTTCGTCGCCAAGATGTTGCCGGCGATCCTGCTCGGGCCGCTGGCGGGCGCCTTCGCCGACCGGTTCGACCGGCGGCTGACCATGGTCTTCGCCGACCTCGCCAGGTTCGCGGTGGTGCTGTCGATCGTGTTCGTCGGCAGCTACCAGTGGGTCATCATCGCCACGATCCTCGTGGAGTGCATCAACCTGTTCTGGGTGCCGGCCAAGGACGCGACGGTGCCCAACCTGGTGCCCAAGGAGCAGCTGGAGTCGGCCAACCAGCTCAACCTGCTGGTCACCTACGGCACCGCGCCGGTCGCGGCCCTGTTGTTCGCGGTCCTGTCGGTCATCGGAGACCTGCTGCGCAACCTGCTGCCGTTCGCCATGCAGCCGACGGGGTTGGCGCTGGTCATCAACTCCGCGGCCTACCTGGTGTCCGCGGGGCTGATCTTCACGCTGCGCGACATCCCCCGGCGCAACGGGGCGATCTCCACGCCGTCGGTGCTCAAGCAGATCGTCGAGGGCTGGCGTTTCATCGGCGGCAACCGGCTGGTGCGCGGCCTGGTCATCGGCATGCTCGGCGCCTTCGCCGGCGGCGGCGCGGTGGTCGGCGTGGCCAAGGTGTACGTCAGCGACCTCAAGGGCGGCGACGCCGCCTACGGCGTGGTGTTCGGCGCGGTCTTCGTCGGCATGGCGCTGGGCATGTTCTTCGGGCCGAGGCTGCTGGCCGGACTGTCGCGACGGCGCCTGTTCGGGTTGTCGATCGTGGTCGCCGGCGTGGTGCTCGGGGCCATCGCGCTCATCCACAACCTGGTGCTCGTGGTCATGCTGACCGTGCTGCTCGGCGCCTGCGCGGGCATCGCGTGGATCATCGGCTACACGCTGATCGGGCTCGAGGTCGAAGACGCGCTGCGCGGCCGTACCTTCTCCTTCCTGCAGTCGGCCGCGCGCGTGACGCTGCTGCTGGTGGTCGCCGTGGCCAACCCGCTGGCGGCGCTGTTCGGGGTGCATCCGATCGCCTTCGCCGGGTTCGACTACACCTTCACCGGCTCCAACCTGGTGCTGCTGATCGGCGGCGGGCTCGCGATGGTCGTCGGCATCCTGGCCCTGCGCCACATGGACGACAGGAAGGGCGTCTCGCTCACCGAGGACGTGGTCGCGGCGCTGCGCGGCGACCGTTACGCGCCGGGTGAGGAGGAGGATCTGCCCGGCCTGTTCATCGCCTTCGAGGGCGGGGAGGGCTCCGGCAAGACCACGCAGTCCCGGCTCATCGCGATCTGGCTGCGCGATCAGGGGTACGACGTGGTGCAGACCCGCGAGCCCGGCTCCACCAAGGTCGGCATGCGGCTGCGCGCGATCCTGCTGGACGCGGCCGAACGCGGGCTGTCGGCACGGGCCGAGGCGCTGCTGTACGCCGCCGACCGGGCCGAGCACGTGGAAAAGGTGATCCGGCCGGCGCTGCAGCGGGGGGCCGTGGTGGTGACCGACCGCTACGTCGACTCCTCGCTGGCCTACCAGGGCGCTGGGCGGGCACTCGAACCGGCCGACGTCTCCAAGGTCAACGCCTGGGCGACCGGTGGGCTGGTGCCCCATCTGACCGTGCTCATCGACACGCCGCCGGAGGTCGGGCTGACCCGGCTGGGCGGGGCGGCCGACCGGATCGAGTCGGAGCCACTGGAGTTCCACGAGCGGGTGCGCAAGGAGTTCCGCAAGCTGGCCGCCGCCGCACCCGAGCGCTACCTGGTCGTCGACGGCACGCTGGCGCCCGAGGAGATCACCAGGGAGATCCAGGACCGGACCCGCGAAATCCTGCCCGACCCGGTGCCGCAGGAGTCCGAAGACATCACGGGCACGATGCCCGCCATCCGCGACTAACCTTGCACTCGTGGGCGTCTTCGATGACCTTGTCGGCCAGGACCAGGCGGTAGCCGTACTCTCGCGTGCCGCCGCGGCCGCGCGCGAGGTCGTCGAGGGCGGGCGGGGCGCGGGCATGACGCACGCGTGGCTGTTCACCGGCCCGCCGGGCACCGGGCGTGAGGACGCCGCCCGGGCCTTCGCGGCCGCGCTGCTGTGCCCCGACGGCGGATGCGGTCACTGCGACCAGTGTCACCAGGTGATGATCGGCTCACATCCCGACCTCGAATCGGTCCGCCCGCAAGGGCTCTCCTACGGCGTGAAGCAGACCCGCGAGCTCATCCTGCGCGCGGCGGGGGCGCCGACTCAGGGCCGGTGGCGGGTGATCCTTTTCGAGGACGCCGACCGGGCCACCGAATCGGCACAGAACGCGGTGCTGAAGGCGATCGAGGAGCCGCCGCCGCGTACCGTCTGGCTGCTGTGCGCGCCGGCGCCGGACGACATGATGATCACCATCCGGTCGCGGTGCCGGGTGATCACCTTGACGACGCCGCGGACCCAGGCCGTCGCGCACGTGCTGGCCACGCGCGACAGCGTGCCGGAACCGATGGCACAGTTCGCGGCACGGGCCGCGCAGGGGCACATCAGCCGGGCACGGTCGCTGGCGCTGGACGAAGGGGCGCGGTCCCGGCGTGAGGCCGTGCTGTCCATCCCCAAGGCGCTGACCGGGGTGGGGGAGTGCATCACCGCGGCAGAGCGGCTGGTCAAGACGGCCGAGGAGGAGGCGGCCGCGGCGACCGCGACGCTCAACGAGAGCGAGACGGCCGAGCTGCGCAAGATCTACGGCGAGGGGTCCACGGGTAAGGGGCTCAACCGGGGACTCGTGCGTGGGGGCGCGGGGGCGCTGAAGGAGCTGGAGGACCGGCAGAAGTCCCGGGCCACGCGTATCAAGCGGGACTCGCTGGATGCGGCATTGCTGGAGCTTGTGTCGTATTACCGGGACGTGCTGGCCATGCAGTTCGGGGCCGGGGTGGAGCTGGCCAACGACGATCTGCGGTTCGATCTGGATCAGCAGGCTCGGGGGGGCACGCCGGAGGAGACGTTGCGGCGGATCGACGCGATCATGTTGTGCCGGGAGCGGCTGGAGGCCAACGTCAATCCGCAGATCGCGGTGGAGGCAATGATGCTCTCCCTCCGGGGATGAGTTTCTGGGGTGGTCTAATGCCTTGTTACGGCGCAGCCGCGCCCACCCCACCCGCCGACGTGCGCGGGCGTAGGTCGTGGGGGTCGCTTCTCACGTCGGACGTGGTGCCCGCCGTCACGGCCTTTCGTGCGCCGGTTGGGGCGGCACCTAGCCGGCTGGGTGGTACTTGATCGGCTGGGGAGTACTTAGCCGGTTGGGTGAGCTTTGTCGGTTGGGTGGGCTTTGTCGGCTAGTGGGGCGCACGTTTGGTGGGGTGGAGCGCGCCCGGTGACCTTTCCCCGGAGGTGTCCTCAGCCGGAGTGCGATGCGTGGGGTTGCGTTGGCCGGCCGTACAAGATCTTGGGTGGATCGCTGAGCGGGGCATCTGAGGCGGCGAGAAGATGGCTCGGTGGAAGCAGCAGATGGGCCTCACAGGCGTCTCTGTGATGTGGAAGTTGAACTGCTCTCCCAGGGAGAACCCCTGACCCGCGGGCAGGTCGATGTCGCGGCCATCTTCGCCGAGCATCACCTGGACCTGGTCCGCCTGGCGCTGCTCATGGTCGGCGATCAGGCCAGCGCGGAGGACGTGGTGCAGGAGGCGTTCACGCGTACCCATGCCAGCCGGGGCAAGCTGCGAGATCCGGACAAGGCGCTGGCCTATGTGCGCTCGGCGGTACTCAACGGGTGCCGGTCGGTGCTGCGCAGGCGGGCGACCGTGTTCCGGAAGCCGGTGCCCTATGATCCGCCGGTTTGGTCGGCGGAGAACGCGGCGTTGGTGGGCGAGGAGCGTCGTGAGGTGCTGGTCGCGCTGCGCCGTCTGCCGCGGCGGCAGCGGGAGGCGTTGACGCTGCGCTACTACTTCGAGCTCTCCGACCGGGAGATCGCCGAGACCATGGGGGTCAGCGGTGGCACCGTTCGATCCACGATCACCCGGGGGCTTGCCGCCCTCGCCAAGGAGCTGGGAGAGGGGTCATGAACAGCCCGATAGAAGAACGTCTGCGTGAAGCCCTGACCGAGGCGGGGGCTGTCATCGAACCGGAGACGCTCCGCCCGTTGCGTTCGGCCTCTACTTCGGCCTCGGGGGCGAGGCCGGCCGACGTGCGGTGGCGGGTGCCATGGCTCAGGTTGCGCTGGGTGGCGAGTGTGGCGGCCGTGCTGGCGGTGGCCGGTGGGGGTACGGCGGTGCTGCTCACTGGGCCGGGTGGCGACAGCGACATCGTCGCCGCCGCAGCCCAGCGGTCCGCCCGCGAGGGATGGGCGGACCTGTCCGTCTTTCTCTGCGGCGAGTCTTCGCCGATGGCCTCCTGCAAGGGCAAGGTCATCACCGCCGATCAGCGAGATCGGATTCGTCAGGCCCTCGACGAGGCCCCCGGCGTGAAATCGGTCGTGTTCGAAGACCAGCGGGCCGCCTACAAGAACTTCATGGCCGCCAACTTCTCGGACAGCATCAAGAAGGCCGTTCGGGAATCGGATATGCCTGAGTCGTTCCGGGTGACATTCGTGACCGGCACCTCGTACGAGGGTTTGGTGACCGAGATCAAGGCCATGCCCGGGGTCTCAGAGGTGATGGATACCGGCCTCCACTTCCGGAGGGTGAGCGTGGGGGTTCCGGCGGAGTGGCCGCAGGAACGGGTGATCTCGGTCTTCATGTGCCGCAACGGTTCGACCGAGCCGGTGTGTGGAGCGGTACCAGCTCAGGGGGACAAAGCCGCCAAACCTGGCAAACGGCCGGGGCTGGAGGTGTATACGAAGGTCGGGAAGATCCTTAAGTCGCTGCCTGGGGTGGAGTCCGTCATTTTCGAGAATGCGGCAGCTGCTCTGCGGGCACGTGAGGATGCCGGGATGGCCGAGGGGCTGGGTCTGGATGAGATCAACGAGTCATTTCGGGTTCTCGTGAGTCCTGATGTGGGCACGCGGTCGGTTGTCCAGCGGCTTGGATCGTTGCCGGGGGTTGAGTCGGTGGTCGACCACTGCCCGCTGGTGGCCAAGAGCTGTTGAGATCGGCTTCCTGGCCAGGGGTGGCGTCATGGCCTCTGGTCCTGGGGCTTCTAGGGCAAAGGCATGGGGTTGGGGTTGGTTCGGAGCGTCGGGCATGCATTGTCAGTTCTGGGGCCCTGCCCTACGGAGGCGCTCCTGCATGGCCTACGCCGAGATCCTCACTGACAACGCCCTGCTACCGCCGCTCAGCCGCCTCCGCCCCAGCGGTCGCCGTTGTCGGCACACGCCCACAAGTTCATCTGGCAGCACTGGCCGTGGCAAACAGTCAGTGGGGTCCCCTCGGGTGGGGTTGGTCCTCTCGGGTGAGAAGTGCAGTCCTCAGGTTAGGAGCGGTCCCTCAGGGTAAGGAGCGCTCCCTCAGGTGAGAAGCGCAGTCCTCGAGCGGGGAGCGGAGTCCTGGGGTGAGGAGCGCAGTCCTCGAGCGGGGAGCGGAGTCCTGGGGTGAGGAGCGCAGTCCTCAAGCGGGGAGCGCAGTCCTGGGGTGAGGAGCGCAGTCCTCAAGCGGGGAGCGGAGTCCTGGGGTGAGGAGCGGGAAACTAGTGCTAGTCCCTCTCACGTTCCGGCCGCATCCGCACGTAGTGTGGCAACGACAGGCACCCCCAAGCTGTCAGGAGGCGAGCTCTAGCCCATGGGAATGATCATGGCCGTGAGCTTCACCCGCTACGGGAGGCTCTACTATCTCGACCCGGGCGGGCACAGCCCCAAGGTGGGCGACAAGGTGCTCGTCCCGACCGATGCCGGGCCCGAGGTGGCGGAATGCGTCTGGGCGCCCCAATACTCCAGCGAGGACATCGGTGGCCTGCCGGTATGCGGGGGTATCGCCGGTGACGACCACCTGGCTCGCGACGAAAGTAACAAACGCCGCCGTGCCGAGGCTCGCAGTGTTTCCAAGCGCCTGATCAAACGCCACACCCTGCCCATGAAGGTCGTCGGCGTCGACTATCTGGACAAGGACAACGTCTACACCGTCTACTTCTCCGCTCCGCACCGGGTGGACTTCCGGGCTCTGGTTCGCGACCTGGCCCGCAACTTGCGTGCTCGCGTGGAACTCCGGCAGATCGGCCCGCGAGACGAAGCCCGCCTCCAGGGCGGCATCGGCCCGTGCGGCCGCGACCTGTGCTGCGCCACGTTCCTGAAGGACTTCGAACCCGTCTCCGTCCGCATGGCCAAGGACCAGGACCTGCCGGTCAACCCGCTGCGCATCGCCGGGGCGTGCGGGCGGTTGATGTGCTGCCTGAAGTACGAGCACCCCCTGTACGTGGAGACCCGATACCGCATGCCCAGGGCCGGCAGCCGGGTGAGCACCCCGCAGGGTGACGGCACGGTGGTGGGGCACAACGTGCCGTCCGACACAGTCATGGTTCGGTTGGATGACGGCGGCCGGCGATGTGCGTGCCCGTCGGCGTCCGTGTGCTCACCTCGTCAGCAGCACGAGAAGATGTACGGGCCGGAGGGCGGGAATCCTGAGGGCTGAGCGATACCTGGGTGGCCAAGCTCATGGGCCAAGCTCATGGGCCAAGCTCGTGGGCCAAGCTCGTGGGCCAAGCTCGTGGGCCAAGCTCGTGGGCCAAGCTTGTGGGTCGGGCTTGTGGGCCGCGGCATCGGTAGCGCGGTAGCGGCTCGCCGTACGAGCGCATCGAGTGCATCGAGCGCACGGCGGCTGGGCTCGGTAGGGCGTCAGGCTGGGTGCGGAGCCCATCCGCGTGTTTAGCGCACGCTGGGCGTTAGGGCGTTAGGGCGTTCGGCGACCGGCGGAGACTAGGTGTCTGGCGGGCACTGGGCGTTCAGCAGGGACTAGGTGTCTTGGCGGGTGCCGGGCGTCCGGTAGGGAATAGGCATGCGGCAGCAGATAGGAATGCGGAGAGGACTGGGCGTCCGAAGGGGACTGGGCGTCCGGCGAGGACTGGGCGTTCCTTAGGTTTCCGCGCTGAGTGCTTTCCTGATGTCCGCGCCCAAAGCAGCGGCCTCCTCTGGAGTGTGCTCGACGACCCCGTTCTCCGCCATCAGCGCGTGATACTGCTGCTGCTCATAAGGGACACCAGGTGGCAGGGCCGCAACATGCCAGTACAGATGCGCATTACTGAGGGGCCTAGCGTTTTCCGGACAGCCAGCTTGCGGGCGTAGCCTACGCGGCCATCTGGGATGAATCGTGTTCGTTGAGGACTTCCTGGGGCGGCCGGTAGCCCAATGCGGAGTGCAGTCGGCG
>NZ_VRLV01000018.1 GCF_009760925.1 Nonomuraea typhae | reverse complement strand
GGCAGATACGGCTCAATCAACGCCCACTCGGCATCGGTCACATCGAAGCGCGCCACATCCGAGTTCTACCAGCCACGTCCAGGCCGCCACCGGACCTCCCTAGATCCGAACTCCGAACAGCTCCTAGGCCCCGGGCACCCCGACACGCTGACCGCCCGGGCCAACCTCGCCTACTGGAGCGAGCAGGCCGAGGCGGAGGGGCTTCAACGATCGTTATATGACGACGATCATGGAGAGGCGACGACCCCTCCCTTGACTGTCGATTTCCGAAGTCCGCAACACAGAACTCCGAAGTCGAATGCACAGTGCCAAGTGCCACGAGAGTGTGTCGGTGGGTATCGCCACCGGCTGTCAGTGACACGGCCACGACACCGTCAGTAGCGGCCCCCCGTTGGGGGGGCGCTACTGCTCATCGAAGGCTCTGCTGCTGAACCAGGTCTCGATCGCCTCTGCGAGTCCGTCGGTGCCTGCCCAGGCCACATAGCCGTCCGGGCGGATCAGCAGGGTGTCGGCGGGAGGGTCGTCGCATTGCGCCCTGACCACGTCGATCCAGTTGCCCCTGCCCTGGTCGAGCATGACGTCCGTGCCCAAGTCGAGGAGGATGGGGCGCCCCGGGCGCATGAGTTCGGCCACCCGGCACGCGCCGGTGTCCATGGTCAGCCGGAGGTCGGGGACCAGGCGGCCGACCAGGGGGTGTTCGGCCGTCCCGTACGACAGGTCGGAGCCGTGCAGCAGCTCGGCGAGGTGGCGCACCGGCTGTTCGTAGGCGAAGACCTCGGCGAGCAGCGCCCGCAGGGCCTCTCCCTCCTCGCCCGTCGCGCGGTCGAGCGCCGCCTGGGCGCGTGTCTGCATGAGGGCGCGTTCGGCGACGGGGAGGCGCTCGGATTCGTAGGTGTCGAGCAAGCCGTCACCCGCTCGGCCGCCGAGCCGGGCCGAGAGCTTCCAGCCAAGGTTGATCGCGTCCGTCATCCCGACGTTGAGTGCTGAACCGCCTGCGGGGAACAGATGGGCGGCATCGCCGGCCAGGAAGACCCGGCCAGTCCGGTACCTTTCAGCCAGCCGGGCTTGGGTCACCGTGTTCGAAAGCCAGATGGGCTCGCCCAGCGGCAGGTCCCTGCCGAGCACTCTGGTCATGGCCGCCCGGAACTCGGCGAGCGTGACGGGGCCCGCCGTACGGCTTGCCTTCTCCCGTACTCCCACGATATGAACGCCGGGCTGGAGCGAGGTGAGAAGCAGGCGTCCGTTGCCGGTGCGGTTCCAGCCCGGTTGCAGTCCGGCGACCTCCGGGCTGTCGAAGAGGCCGGTCAAGGAGCCGGTGGTGAAATGGCCGAGCCACAGCACTTCGTCGTCGGTGGTGCCGGGGAAGCCGATGCCCGCCAGCTCACGGACCCGGCTGTTGCCGCCGTCGCAGCCCACCACGTAGCGGGCGCGCGTCTCGAACCCCGGCCCTTGGAGCCTCACCGCGGTCTCGTCCTGGGTGAGCGAGGTCAGCTCGTGGCCCCACTGGATCCGTACGCCCAGCTCGGCCGCGCGCTCGCCCAGTAACCGCTCCAGGCGGGGCTGCTGGATCATCAGCAGGCGCAGTGGGATGTCGTCCACTCCGGTGAAGCGCAGCGGGACCGAGCCGAACGGGAAGCCCGGCGGAACGCCGACGAACGGACTGCCTGCGCTGAAGCGCTCCAGCAGCCCGCGATGGTCCAGCAGCTCGATGATCTGTCCCCCCAGCCCATTGGCCTTGGGCAGGTCGCCCGGTTCTGTTCGCTTGTCGAGCACGACCGGGAGGACTCCGGTCAAGCTCAGCTCGCACGCCAGCATGAGCCCGACAGGTCCTGCCCCTACGATCACGACATCTTCCATAGCTGTCAGGCTAGATTGACGAGAATGTCGCTGTCAATCTAGACTGACGGCATGGACCTGGAAGAACTGTCTAAGTGCATCAGGTCAAACGACCCCGCTGTGGGACTGCGTGCCGTTGGCGCACTGCACCGGCTGGCCGAGCAGGTCGAGGCCGTCTCGGTCGTGCTGGCCAGAGAGCAGGGGTGGACCTGGGAGCAGATCGGCGATGCGCTCGGCATGTCACGGCAGTCCGTACACGCCAAATACGGGAAGTGAGGATCACGATGTTCGGCATGGAAAAGAGTGCGTTCGCCGTGGCCGTCAAGGCGGCCGCCGAGGAGGCCAGACAGCGCGGCGACCGCCGCATCGGCACCGAGCACCTCCTACTCGGTCTGCTGCGCGACTCCGGCTCCGCCGGTGCCCGCGCGCTCGGGGTGGACCTGGCCGCCGCGCGGGCCGCGCTGGCCGAACTGGACACGGCCGCACTGCGCGCGATCGGACTGGACATGGGCGAGGCGCCACAGGCCCGACCGCGCAGGCATCCCGCGGTTCCGGCCACCGCGCTCACCAGCGGCGCCAGAGCCGCCGTCAATCAGGCGATCAAGAGCACAACACGCAAGAACAGAAGCACCCAGGCCTCCGGCCAGCTCCTTTTCGCGCTGCTCGCCCAGAAGCGGCCGGACCCGGTAGCGGAACTGCTCGACCACCTGGGCGTGGACCGCACCGCCGTGCGGGGGTATCGGCAAGAAATGTGACACCGGCCGGAAAATATTCGATGGTGAGTGATGGCGGGCCAGGTCGACGAGCTCCGCGCCCGCGCCGACCAAGGCGACAGGTATGCCGTCGACCGGCTGGCCGAGCTCCTCACCGAACAGGGCTGAAGCTGTTCACGCGATGGTAGGTGGCGTTCTCAGAAACCCTCGTTTACGCGAGACCAGCTGTCTGCCTCCACTACCAAGGTCCTCTGCACGGGCTGCTCAACCGCCCCGCGGCCGCCTCGGTGCCTCTGGTTCTGGGGTGTCATCGGGTGCGGTGGGGTGGGGCGAGGAGGGTGGTGATCTCGGCGACGGCTTCGCTGCAGGGTCGGGTGTAGCGCACTGCGGTGCGGGGGGTTCTTATGCCGGGTTCTGGCCATGATGAGCTGCAGCGGGACCTTGGCCTCCCCAAGGTGGGTGGCGGCGGAGTGGCGCAGTTGGTGGGGGTCGAGGCCGATCTGTTGTTCTATGAGGACACGCACCCGGTCGTAGCGAGGCGAGGCCGGCCGGTGTGGGGGCAGAGGTGCTCGGGCCCGGGGCGGCGGGCGGGGACGGGTCTGCGGTCAGCGAGGAAGAGCGGCCCGCAGGTGCGTGCTGCGCCACACCTGGCCGAACAGCGGCCCCCAGCGCGGCTCAGCCGACGACTACCTCGCCGTGCACGGCGAGTTCACCGACATCACCGACTACATGGACATTCGCTACCACTCGATCGGGCAGCGCATGGACCACCGCTACACCGAGATCAGCCTCGGCATCGACCTGAGCGGCATCATCGACGAGCCACCGCTGCGTGCCATCGTCGACAGCGAGATGCGGCGGACGATCGTCTCCAAGGACGTGCTGTCCCTCTATAAGGACCTCGGCCCGGGCGGCGATCAGACGGAGAACCTCGTCACCCTCATCGCCCGCACCCGGTCGTGCTCCCTGGCCGAGGCGTTGGCCACGGCCTCGGAGATGTTCGCCGCGGAGGTCCGTCACTTCGATCGGCTCACCGGGCAGATCGCCACACGCGCCGGGACGGTCCGGTGACGGTTACTTGCGGGAATTCTGCATTCTCGCAAGTAGCTCAGATCTGCCGCGACACAACAGATCAGATTTTCTGATTTCGATTTTCCAGAAAATAAAAAATGCTAGCCTCTCTCCGTGAGCATGGAATCGGGCGTGGTGACGCCGTGCAAGCACTGTGGGGCGGCGATCGAGCAGCGGCCGGGGCGGGGGAGGCCCAAGGCGTACTGTCCCCAAGGCGACTGCCAGGCGGCGGCCAAGCGGGAGCGGGAGCTCAAGCGGGCCACCCCCGGGCTGGAGGGGGCGCTGGCCAGAGCCGAGCAGTTGTACGACCGGATGGAGACCGGCCTGGCGGCGGCCATTGAGCCGCTGGCGCGGGCGTTGGCTCAGGAGCTCAGCCCGGCGGGAGTGGAGGCGAAGCTCAGCGCCGCGCAGGCCGAGGCGCACACGCGGGTGGCCATCGCGCGGACCGAGCGGGAGCAGGCCCTCGAGCAGGTACGGCTGGCACGGGAGGCCGTGGACGAGGCGCATCGGGACAGCGAGCGGATGCGGGCACAGGTCGCCGAGGCCGAGGCGGAGAGGGACGCGGCGCTCGGGGATGCCGAGCAGGCTCGGGAGCAGGCGCTGGCCGCGTTGCGAGAGGCGGCTTCCACGGAACGGCAGGCCAAGCAGCGTGCCGATGAGGCGACGCAGCAGGCCCAACAGACGGCCGACGCGGCGGCTCGGCGGGCCGCGGAGGTGGCCGAGGAGGCGGCGCGGCGGGTGGAGGAGGCCGAGCTGGCCCGGGAGCAGGCGGTTCGGGAGCTGGGTGAGCGGGTCGAGGCGGCTCGGGTGGGCGTTGCCGAGGCGGCGGCGCGAGCCGTACAGGCTGAGCAGGAAGCCGCGCAGGCGCGGACCGCGAGTGAGCGTGATCGGGAGGCGGCGGCCGGCGCCGTGGAGCTGCGGCGGGAGGCCGAGCGGGCCCGTGAGCAGGCGGAACGTGCGCTGGCCGCGGCCGAGGCGCGGGCCGAGGCGGCGGCGCAGGAGCGGGAACGGGCGGTGGCGCGAGCCGAGGCCGCCGAGAACGGGCGGCGGGAGGCCGGGGCCGCGTTGTCCAGGGCGGAGGTCGCGCTTGAGGCGGTTCGGGGGGAGTTGAGCAAGGGGGAGGCGGAGGTTGCGGCCCTGCGTGAGGAGTTGGCCGGGTGCCGGGCCGACGCCGGGGACGGGGTGCGGGAGGAGCTGGCTCAGGTCAGCGGGGAGCGGGAACGGCTGGCGGCGGAGCTTCTGGTGGATCGGGCCCGGCTGGAGGATCTTCGGGCGGAGCTGGAGGCGGTCAGGGCGGAGGCGGCGCAGCTACGGGAGCGGGCCGTGGCCGCGGAGTTGGGGCGCCGTTGAGGGGGCCCGGTGTAGCCAAGGGCCACGGCGTTGATGATGCGCGCCCCGGTGGCCAGTGCGATCTTCCGGGTGTGGTCTGCTCGTTCATCGGCCGGCTCCCCGGACCTGCTTGCCGAGCCAGTCCTGGAAGGTGAGCAGGCCGGCGAAGTCCTCGCGCAGCTGGGCGAGGTGAGCCTGGTAGCCGCTGTCGGCGAACCACTCGAAGAGCCGCTCCTCGACGGGCAGGGGCACCAGCCGCGTGGGCACCCCGGTGACCTTCTCGTAGATCTCGGCCACCTCGGCGAAGGTGAGCTCGTCACCGGCGATCTCGATCTCCGCGCCGAGGTAGTCCTCCCGGTGGTCGATGACGTGCGCGGCGATGCGGCCGATGTCGTCGGTGGCGATCAGTTGCATCGGCCGGTCGGGCAGCACCGGGAGCTCCATCACCCGTTCGCCCTCGGCGCCCGCGTAGTGCAGCAGGTTCTCCATGAAGAACACCGGCCGCAGGATGGTCGCGGGCAGCCCCAGAGCGCGGATGTAGGACTCGATGGCCGCCTTGCTCTCGAAGTGCTCGATCCCGGTGCGCCGCTCGGCACCACCGACCGAGCTGTAGACCAGATGCCTGACTCCGGTGTCCAGGACGGCGTCGGCGACGTTCATGCCCTGCCGTACCTCGGCCTTGAGGGTTTCCGGTTCGTAGGCCAGCGCCTGCATGCTGAACACGGCGTCCACGCCGCGCATGGCCTTGTGCAGGGAGGCGGGGTCTTCCAGGTCGCCGGCCACGAGCTCGGCACCCGCCAGGCGCTGCGCGGCGGGGCTCCCCGGGTCGCGGACCAGGGCGCGGACCTGCCAGCCGCGGCTCAGCAGGTGATGTGCGGTGGCGCCGCCCTGCTGGCCGGTGGCGCCGATCACCAAGGCCGTGCTCATGACGTCTGGTCCGGCGCGATGACCTGCTCGATCGCCGCGATGTCTGGGTTCATGTCGCATCTCCTCTAGTTGCGGAGTGATTCGCTCCGCTTTGAACGTTATTCCGGAGCGAATCACTCCGCAACTGGTAGGGTGTGTGACGATGAACACACGCAAAGACCGCGCGGAACGCAACGACCGCGCGCTGCTCCAGGCCGCCCGCGACGTGCTCGCCGAAGACGGCGCGCACGCGTCCGTCGCCGCCATCGCCGCCCGGGCCGGCGTCGGCATCGGCAGCCTCTACCGCCGCTACGAGACCAAGGAGGAGCTGTTCCAGCGCCTCAGCGTGCTCTCCCTCGAGCACTGGAACGACGCGGCCGAGCGGGGCCTGGCCGACCCGGATCCGTGGACCGGGCTGACGGGATTCATCCGGGCATGCGTGGAGTTCGGGCAGGGCTCCCTGGCGCCCGTCGCCGGCACCATCGAGGTGACCGAGGAGATGGGCGCCAAGTCCCGCCGCGGTGACGAACTGCTCGATGAGCTGGTACGGCGGGCACATCAGGCAGGCGTGCTCCGCCCAGACGTCGCCCCGGTCGACATCTCCCTGCTCATCGAGCAGCTCGGCCGTTCACCGATGGTCGATCAGCTTCGCAAACAGGGAAGAGACGACCTGCTTCCGGCAGCGGCCCAGGCCCGCGGGCGGCTGATCGCGATCGCGCTCGACGGGTTGCGGCCGGGCCGCGATCCGTTGCCCGGCCACCCGCCGGGCAACGAGATCTTCGCCGGGCGCTGGGCCCCCTGAGCCTCCTGGCGCTCGCGGCGGGCTGTCAGCCGGCGAACATGTCGGAAGTGAACACCACGGGATCGAGCCGGTAGTCCTTGGGCGGCTCCTCGCCCATCAGGTGGCGGACCAGGTAGTCCCAGCGGCGCCGGATGACGTAGAACTCGTAGCCCAGGGACAGGTGTTCGGCGCCGGGGACGATGAGCAGGTCGAAGTCCTTGTTCGCGGCGATGAGCCGGTCGACCAGGCGCATGGTGAGGTACGGGGTGACGTTGTCGTCGAGCTCGCCGTGCACGAGCAGCAGCTTGCCTGTCAGCCTGTCGGCGTAGGTCTGGTTCGCCATGCGCTCGTAGACGTCGTCGTCCAGCGGTCCCATGTAGGCGTCGGCCAGGAGCGGGTGGTAGAACCGCGCGTCGTGGGAGCCGCACTCGGCGACGCCGACGGAGAACACGTCGGGGTGGTCGAGCATGGCCCGCGTGGCCGCGTAGCCGCCGCCGGACCCCCCGAAGACGCCCACTCTGGTCAGGTCGAGCCAGGGGCGGGTCTCGGCGAGCTGCTTCAGGGCGGCGACGTGGTCGTCCATGTGCCCGGCGGTGGCGTGCGCGCCGTAGGAGGCGTCGTGGAACGCCTTGCTGCGGCCCGGCGTCCCCCGCCCGTCCAGGGCGAGTACGGCGAAGCCGAGCGCGGCCAGCGCCTCGCCGTCGTAGCCCAGGAAGCCGGGGTCGAAGGCGGCCGAGACCCGCTTGGTCTGCGGGCCGGGGTAGACGTGGTCGACGATCGGGTAGGAGCGGTCCGGGTCGAAGTCGTGCGGCAGGATGAGCACGCCGTACAGGTCGGTGACGCCGTCGGCGGCCTTGACCTTGATGCGCTCGGGCGGGTTCCAGCCGGTGGCCTTCAGCGCGGACGGGTCGGCCGTGGCCACCTCCATCAGCACGGTCCCGTCCCAGTCGCGCACGGTGGTCACCGGAGGGGTGTCCACCGTGGAGGCGGCGTCGAGGAAGCAGGAGCCGTCGTCGGCCACGCGTACCTCGTGGTCGAGGTCGTCGGTGGTGATCCGGGTGAAGCCGGTGCCGTCGAGAGCGACCCGGCACACCTGGTGGAGGTAGGGGTCCTGGGGGACCAGGCCGGTCGCGGTGAAGTAGACGTGCCGGTCGTCGGCGTGCAGGACCTGGTCGACGGCCCACTCGCCGGAGGTCAGCCGGGTGACGCCGTCCTCGCCGTACAGGTAGAGGTGGCCCCAGCCGTCGCGCTGGGAGTACCACACCACACCCTGCGGGATGATCTTGACGTTCGGCGGCTGGCTCGCCATCTGCCGCGCGTCGACCCGGGTGGGGCCGCTCTCCTCGACCGGCGTGGTCACCTCGCCGGTGACCGGGTCCAGGCGGCGCAGGCGCAGGGTGCGCATGTCGCGCGAGGGCTCCAGGTAGTAGGCCGCGCCGTCCCCGGCCCACCAGGCGTCGCCGTACGCGATGGGCGAGGCGAAGTGCAGCTGGAGCGGCGCGCCCTTGGAGTGCACGGCCTGGCCCGTGGCCGCGTCGAAGACGATCAGCTCGGCGCGGGGCAGCACCTCGTCGCCCGCCACCGCGTAGTGGTAGCTGTGCAGGACGGGCCGGCCGCCGCCGGGCGGTGCGCTCTCGACCAGGTGCATCAGCGGTACGCCGCGCTGGTCGATGCGCTGGGTGAGCACCTTCGCCGAGTCGGGCGACCACAACACCATGGGCGGCGGGTACGGAAGCCCGAGGCGGCGCGTCATCATCTTGTAGGATGCCTGGTCGGGGTTGGTGCCGTAGGGCTGCTCGGCGGTGCCGTCCGAGGTGAGCCGCATCTCCTCGCCGGTCTCCAGGACCCGGATCCACAGGTCGTAGCCCTTGCGGAACACCACGCGGCGGCCGTCGGGGGACAGCGCCTCGACCGGGCCGGCCTCCGGGAACTCAACGCCGAGTTCGGCGGTCAGCTGCTCGAGGGTGAGGCCGGTCTTGTGGGTGCCGGATCGCGGGTCGGCGAAGGCGAAGCTGTCGCCGGTGGCGTACCAGAAGCGGCCTCCACTCCAGTTCGGCCGGATCCTGAAGCCGGGCACCAGCTTGGCGCGGTGGTGGCCGAGCTGCAGTTCGGCGGCGCGATAGCGGTCCTTCATGCGGTTTCTCCCGAGGTGGTGCGGTGGAGGTGGATGTCGCCGTGCGAGGCGTGGGCACGCAGCTCGACGGTGGCGCCGCCGGAGGGCTCCGGCTCCTCGCCCAGGTCGTCGCGGACGCGGCCGATCGCGGCCTTGGCGTCCAGCACTACGGCGGTGCCGTCCGGAATGCCGACCTCGATCGTCCCGGTGCCGACGACCAGTTCGGTCAGGCCGTGCGTGATCTCGCCGACGATCACGGCGCCGCGCTCGGCGGTGACCCGCAGGCCGCCGGCGGCCCGCTCGACGGTGACGTCGCCGGCGCCGTTGCCGACCCGGGCCGCGTCGATGGTTTCGGCGATGCGGATCTGGCCGCGGCCGGTGCTGATGTCGGCGGGGCCGCCGCAGCGGGCGACGGTGATGTCGCCCTGGTCGGCGGACAGATGCGCCTGGCCGGTGTGGTCGAGCTCGATGCCGCCCCGGCTGACGGTGGCGCGGACCTCGCCCAGGCGGCCTCGGCCGCTCAGGCGTCCCTGATGGAGGGTCGCGGTGAGCGCCGAGCCGGTGGGCAGGTCCAGGCTCACCTCGACGCGGCCGCGCTGGTGGCGCAGGCGCGAGCCGTCCTTGACGGTCAGGCGGCCGTCGGTGGGGCGGATCTTGACGCGTTCGGCGGCGGCCACGTCCGCGGCGTCGGCCGGGTCGGCAGGGCGTACCTCGACGGTGGTGTCGGCGCTCTGGGACGCGGTGATGCGGACGTCGGCCGCGATCAGCGAGACGGTGACGGCGATCGGTTCCGGGGTGGGGAAGGACGGCATGGGCGCTACGTCCTTCGGAGCTGGTCATGCGCGGTCATCGGACTGCCTTTCAGACGTTCTTCTCGAACGCCGTCCACGCTGTCCGGCCGCGCTGACAGAGCTGTTATATCTCGCTTACATCGCCTGTTTGAGCAGGTCGTCGATCGCCTCGTCCCGTGCCAGGCCGGCGCCCCGGCGGTAGGCCCCGTCATAGGCGGTACGGCCGAGCCGCTCCTCCAGGGTGGCCACGAGCGAGCCGAGCTCCACGTCGCCGTGGTCGAAGGCGCCGCGGATGACCTCGCTCATGCCGAGCGCGGTGGCCGCGCCCTCCGGATCGCCCTCGAGCAGCAGCAGTCTGGCCAGGAGCTGGGCGGCCAGCGGCAGGTCCATGTTCAGCTGCGCCGCCCGGACGGTGCCGGGCAGCGTCTCACGCGCGCGCGTGGCGTCGCCGGCGGTGAGGAGGTTGGCGGTCCTGGCGGGAAGCAGCAGACTCTGGCCCATCTCGGCGGGAAGGGCCAGCACGCGGGCGGACCTCTCCATCCGGTCGAGTTCCCGATCGGCCTGGCCGATCTCGCCGCGGCGGCGGTACAGCTCGGCCGAGCAGGCATGGGCCTGGATCTCCAGCATGGGCTGACCACGCTCCCAGGCCCTCTGCTCGGCGTATTCGAGGTCCACCCCGGCACCTTCCAGGTCCCCGGCGCGCATGCGTTCCGTGGCGAGCCCGAGCCGGGAGGCGATCTCCTCCTGCCAGGCCAGGCCGGTGCTGATCGAGATGCTGCGTTCGAAGTCGGCGACCGCTTCGTCGTGCCGGCCCTCGACGGCGTGGATCTTCGCCGTCGCGTTCAGCATCATCGCGGTCCACCACCGGTCGCCCGCCTCCTCGAACGCGCGCAACGCCCTCGCCGCCGCGCTCGCGGCGCCCGTCCAGTCTCCGCGGGTACGGCCGCGCACCGCCTCGACCAGGTGGGTCTGCGCGATGGCCCAGTCGTCCGAGCCGTCCCTGACCCGGGCCATCTCCCGATCGACCAGGTCGTCCAGGCCGGCCATGGAGGCCGCCGTCAGCGTCATGGTCAGCAGCATCGGATAGCGCAGCAGCGCGCCGGTGCGCGCACAGTCCTCGACCGCCGCCCGCAGCCGCTCGGGGTCTGCTTCACCGGCCAGCAGGTGGATCGTGGCGAACGCGGTCCTGGCCGCCGGGGGCAGCGCGTCGCCGTACTCCAGCACCCGGGCCACGTAGGCGTCGGCCCGGCCGTCATAGCGCAGCGTGTCCCAGTACCAGTACAGCGGGCCGAGGATCCGGGCCGCCGCCTCGGCGTCGGCGTCGTCGATGGCCGTCTGCAGGGCGTACACGAGGTTGTCGTACTCGAACTCGAACAACCGCAGCGACTCCACCTGCTGATGCGAGCGCAGCAGCGGCTCGTGCCGCTCGGCGAGGCCGGCGTAGTGGCGCACGAAGGCGTGCCGTACGGCGTCGCGCTCCTCGGCGGAGCGGAGTTCGCCGGCCGCGTAGGCCCGGATGGTCTCCAGCATCCGGTAGCCGTCACCGGCCCGCTCCACGATGGACTTGTCGACCAGCGAATCCAGCAGTTCCCCCGGAAGCCCGCACACCGCCTCGATCGGGCCGAGACCCGCCTTCGCCGGGAACATCGACATCCGGCGGGCCAGCGTCCGCTCTTGCTCGGTCAGGAGGTCCCAGCTCCAGTCGATGACCGCGCGCAGCGTCTGCTGCCGCGGCTGTGCCGCCCTGTTGCCGGTGCCGAGCAGCCGGAAGCGATCATCCAGCCGCCGGGAGAGCTCGTCGGCGTTCATCGTGCGCAGCCGCGCCGCGGCCAGTTCCAGCGCGAGCGGCAGGCCGTCCAGCCGGCGCACGATGCCCACCACCGCGCCCACCGTCGATTCGTCCAGCGCGAAGCCGGGCCGTACGGCCTCTGCCCGGTCGAGGAACAGCCGGACCGCGCTCGCCTGCGCGGCGCGGGCGGGATCGGCGTGCGCCGGCGGCAGGGTGAGCGGAGCCAGCCGGCACAGCGCCTCACCCATCACCTCCAGCGGCTCCCTGCTGGTGGCCAGGATGGTCAGGTTCGGCAGGCGCTCGAGCAACTGCCCGGCGAACTCGGCCGCCGCCGCGGAGATCTGTTCGCAGTTGTCCAGCACCAGCACGCCCTCGCCACCGGCGAGCAGCGCGACCGACCGATCCAGCGGCGCCCCCGGCGGCAGCGCCTCGGTCGTGGTGATCGTGCCCAGCACCGCCTCCGGCAGCCCGGCGGCCGTGTCCACCCCGGCCAGGGGGATGAGCCAGACGCGGCCGCGCCGATGGGCCCGATGCCGGCTCACCGCCTCCACCGCCAGGCGGGTCTTGCCCGCTCCGCCGGGACCGACGACCGTGACCAGCCGCGAGCTCTCCAGCAGGCCGGAGAGCAGTTTCAGCTCCTCCTGGCGGCCGACCAGGCCGGTCAGCGGCGCCGGGAGCCGGCCCGGCGCCGCGGGGGAGCGCGGCGAGGTCTCGCTCTCGCCGCGCAACACCGCCATGTGGGTCCTGCGCAGCTCTTCGGAGGGGTCGATGCCCAGCTCGTCGGCGAGCGTGCGGCGCACCTCCTCATACAGCGCCAGCGCCTCGAACTGACGGCCGGCCGCGTGCAACGCCCGCATTCTGAGTACGGCCAGCCGTTCGCGCAGCGGATGGGCCGCGGCCGCCGCCTCCAGCTCGGCCAGGATCTCGCCCTGGTGGCCCAGCAGGAGCTCCGCCTCGAACCAGTCCTCGGTGGCCGCGGCACGCAGCTCCTCCAGGCGGGCGGCAGCCGTACCGGCGAAAGGAAGGTCGAGCACGTCGGCCAGGGCGTCGCCGTGCCACAGCGCCAGCGCCTCGCCCAGCAGCGCGGCCGCCTTCCGCCCGGCGCCGGCGGCCAGCTCGGCGCGGCCCTGCCTGGCCAGTTCCTCGAACCGGGTGGCGTCGACGTCCTTCCCGGTGACGTGCAGGCGGTAGCCGCCGGAGGCCAGCTCGACGGCCTCGCCCTCGCCCAGCGCCCGCCGCAGCCGGTACACCAGCGCGTGCAGCGCCCTGACGCTCTCGCGCGGCGGGAGCTCGCCCCACAGGCCGTCGATGAGCGAATCGACCGGCACCACCTCGCCGCCGGCCAGCGTCAGCCTGGCCAGCAGCGCCCGAACCCTGGTCCCGCCGACGTCGATCGACGCCCCGTCGTCGCCGTAGACACGTACCGGCCCCAGCACCTCAATCCGCATGGTCACCAGCCTAGTGAGGGTCCGCTTACACGGATCGCCGCGCGTGTCGTAGCGCTGTGAGTGCGCTGTAACCGCCGATCGGCATCGTCGAGAGCGTCAAGAAACCAGCGTTGTGAAAGGCACGACATGACAGGCAACGGGCACGAGAAGACCCAGCAGATTCTCGACCGGGCGGTGGCCGAGCTCGACATCCCCGGCATCGCCATCGAGGTCAAGAACGCCGACGGCTCCTGGTTCGGCGCCGCCGGAGTGTCCGACCGCACGACCGGAGCGCCGCGCGTGCCGGGAGAGTTCCTGCCCATCGGCAGCGGCGGCAAGGGCATCACCGCCGCGACGCTCCTCACCCTGGAGGCCGAGGGCCGGGTGGACCTCGCGGACTCGGTGAACAAGTGGCTGCCCGGCGTGATGACCAATGGCTACGACGGTGACCGGATCACTATCAAGCACCTGCTCGGCAACACCAGCGGCCTGTTCGCCACGGGTCTTGCGCCGGGGCTGATCGGCAACTACGCCAGCCGGTCCAAGTTCAACGAGCACCGCTTCGACGAATGGACCCGTGACCAGCTGCTGAAGCTGGCGGTGTCCGAGCCCCCGGTCGGGCAGCCCGGCGAGCGCTTCTTGTACGCCAACGGCGGCTTCTACATCGCCAATGCGATCATCGAGGAGGTCACCGGCAACACCTACGCCGAGGAGGTCGAGCGTGTGGTCCTCCAGCCGCTCGGCCTGACCAACACCTACGTGCGCAGCGGGGGGGACACGGGATACCGCGGTCCGTCGCCGCGCGCGTACTCGACCCAGTTCTACAAGGACGGCGTCGACCCGGCAGACGTCACCACGGAGAACTGGGAGTCGGCGTTCGAGGACCCGGGGCTTGAACCCCTCGACGTCACCGAGTTCAACACCTCCTGGGAGACCGGGAACATCGTCTCGACCACCAGCGACGCCATCCGGCTCCTCGACGCCCTGGCCGGCGGCACCCTCCTGCCTCCGGGGCAGCACCGCAAGATGTGGACCACGATCCCGACCGACGGCGCCGGCTGGCTGCCGAACACCCGCTACGGCCTCGGCATGTTCGAGCTCGACCCGGCGGTGACGGGCGGGCTCACCCTCCGCGGCATGGCCGGCAGCTACTGGGGACACTGGTTCCTCGCCCTGAGCAACCCGGACAGCGGGATCGCCTTCGCCTTCCACACCAACACCGAGGCCAAGAACTGGGACGTGCTCTTCAACATCGCCCAAGCGGAGTTCGGCTTCACGATGAGCGCGTAACCACGGGGGCACGGGCAGCCGGGCGGGGCCGCGCCCGGCTGCCCGTCGTGTCCTCCCGGACGCTTGCCGGGGTTCAGCCCGGTCGCCGGCGCACGGCGTCGGCGATGACCGCCGTCACGAACGTGCCGACGGCCGGCGGGCCGGGGTCGTCGGCGGTGAAGTCGTCGGTGAACAGGAGATGCCCGCCGCCGACGAGGGAGAGGGTCAGCGAGTCGACGTCGGCGTCGGCGGCGATGCGGCCCCTGTCGCGTTCGTCGGCCAGATAGGCGGAGATCGCGGTCGTGGCCTCGGCGAGGATCGCCATGCCGCCTCCGGGGCGGGCTCGCCGCAGCCGCGCGCGCAGCTCGTCGCGGAAGGTGATGAGCGGGAGGATCGCCATCGGAACGGGGCCGAACAGGGTGGCCAGCGCGCTGGTGAGGTTGCCGGCCACCGTGCCGGTGCCGGCGGAGGCGCGCAGCGCGCTCGCCCGCGTCTCGATCTGTGCGGCCTGGTCGAGGACGAGGTCGACGAGGAAGGCGTCGAAGTCGGCGAAGTGCCGGTGCAGGACGCCTTTGGCGCAGCCGGCCTCGTCGGTGACGGCCCGGCTGGTCAGCGCGTTGGGCCCGTCCCGCAGAAGCACGCGTTCCGCAGCGTCGAACAGCTGCTGCCGGGCGTCGCGAAGGTGCACCCCAGTCGGCACTCGAGACCCTTTCTTGTTTAGTGGGCACGTGCCCACTAAGGTGGGCGCATGCCCACAATATCTCGAGAGCAACCATCGGAGTCGCACCGGGCCCGGCGGATGGCCGAGTCGTTCGGCGTGGACGCGCAACGCTACGACCAGGCCAGGCCCGGCTACCCCGATGCCTTGGTGGCCCGGATCGTCACCGGGAGCCCCGGGCCCGACGTGCTCGACGTCGGCTGCGGAACCGGCATCGCGGCCCGGCAGTTCCAGGCCGCCGGCTGCGCCGTCCTCGGCGTCGAGCCCGATGCGCGGATGGCCGCCTTCGCACGATCCCGCGGGCTGCAGGTGGAGGTGGCGACCTTCGAATCCTGGCAGCCGGCCGGCCGTACCTTCGACGCGGTCATCGCGGCCCAGGCGTGGCACTGGGTGGATCCGGTCACCGGTACGGCGAAGGCGGCACAGGTGCTGCGTCCAGGAGGACGGCTGGCGATCTTCGGGCACGTGTACGAGCCGCCTGCCGAAGTGGCCGAGCCGTTCGCCGCCGCCTACCGGAAGGCGGCGCCCGACGCCCCGTTCAGCGGCCAGCCCGCCGGGCGTCCCCTCGACCTCTACCAGGCGGCGTACGCGAAGGCCGCCGAGAAGATCCGTGAGACCGGGCAGTTCGGCGAACCCGAGCAGTGGCGCTTCGACTGGGAACGGTCCTACACCCGTGACCAATGGCTCGACCTGCTCCCCACCACCGGCGGCCTCACCCAGCTCCCGCCCGAGCACCTGGCCGGGATTCTGGACGCGGTCGGGGGCGCCATCGACGCCCTGGGCGGGCGCTTCACGATGACCTACACCACCCTGGCCACCAGCGCCGTACGGCGGTAGCGGCCAGGGCGCCGTGAAGTCAGTCGCCGCGCGGGCGGAACGCCTGCTTGAGGGCGTCGCGGGCGACCGCCTCGCCCAGGCGGTCGCCGTCCACGGTGGCGAAGCGGTAGTGCACGCCGCCCCAGATCCTGGCCTCGATCAGCTCGGCGTTGGCCTGGGAGAAGCTGCGGTAGCGGCGCGTCGTGCCGGAGTCGGCGCTGAAGGCGCTGAAGGGGACGTCGTCGCGGCCGAAGTACGTGCGGAAGGCGAACATGGTCGAGGCGGTGAAGCAGGCGTGTCCCGACGGATACTCCGGCGAGGGCGCCGTGGTCAGCAGCGGAGTCCAGTCCGGGTCGGGCTTGGTGGCCGGGTTGCCGTCGATGCCGGCCAGCGGGATCGCCGTCACCGGACGCCAGAAGTGCCAGAACTTCTTCTCCTTGTAGCAGGCGATCATCGCGTCGGCCGTGGTCACGTCGACCATCGCGAACATGCGGGCCGACTCCAGGATGCTGAGCCGCTGGGTCGCGGCGAGCTGCCGTTTGATCGGCCATTCGCCTCCCCGTGCGTCGTCCCACCAGATCGCCGCCTCGGTCTGGTCGCGCGTCCGCTTCGTGCTGGTGGCCGAGCCGAGGGCCTTGACCTCGTTCAGGCTGCGGGCGTACGCGGCGCTGGTCAGGGCCGGGGGCCCGGGAGCGTCGTAGCCGCCGACGTCGTCGACGATGAACGGCTTCAGGGTGGCATACCAGGCGCCGACCTGGAGGAAGTCCGGCGGGGTCAGCCGATACTCGCCGGGGGCGGTGCCGACGGGCCAGGTCGCGTTGGAGCCCGCGCCGTCGTCACGGCGAGAGTCGATCATGGCCGCGGCCGCGGCCCGGCCGACGGCGATGCCGCCGCGCTTGGCGCGGCCCTCGGGGATCGCGGCGAGCGACTCGTCGTACAGCCTGCGCAGGGCGTCCGCCTGGTCGGGGAAGAGCCAGCGCAGCGTACGGTAGGCCGCGGCGGCGACGGCCGCCTGGCGCGAGTCGCCGGGGTGGCTGCGAGGGGCGACCAGGTAGGGCTCGTACGGGGTGCCGGCGATCGCGTTGACCGCGTCGTACACGGCTCCCTGCACGATCGCGAAGGCGCGGGCGCCCGCGGTCGGCGCCAGCTCGGCGACACCGTTGATGGCCTCGTCGGCGTGGTTGTTCCAGGTGATGACGGCGTTGGTCTCGGGTGTGGTGGCCGCCGCGGTGGTCGTCGACACCGCCGGTACGGTCACCGTGAGCACGGTCACGACGGCCACTCCGCACCATCTGCGGAATTGTCCAGGCTTGCGAGCACGATGCGCCATGGGATCCCCTCTCGGCTGATCGGTGTCAGCTCACAAAGTAAATCCACTTTTCAACTATCGTAAAGCCCGCATAAAAAGATGCCCGCAGATTGTGCGGTCCGGAAACGAACGTGGGGCCCCCGGTAGAACGGGGGCCCCTTCTCGTTTTCCGTTATCGCACCAGCACGATCGAGTTGATGGGCGTGAAATCGTAGGGAGCGTATGCGCCCACGCCTCGCAGCACGGGGTAGCAGTCCGTGCCGTTGTAGCCCTTGCAGATCTGGAAGCCCGCGCCGCCGGTCTGGTGGTTGATGAGCACCTTGGTGCCGAACACGTTGGACAGGTTGTGCGCGCCGTAGGAGTACCAGATGTTCCTGCTCTGGATGCTGCCGTCCGGCTCCTGAAGGCACACCGCGCCGCTGGGGCACGAGGCGGCGTGGGCGGTGCCGGCGCCCAGCAGCATGCTGCCGGCCAGGGCGGTGGCCGCCGTTCCTGTGGTGAGAATCGAGCGCAACTGGCCCCTCAAGGCGTCTCCTTCTCGTCGTGATCCCTTGCCGCTCTCAGGAATATCACAGACAGTCGTCATGCAGTCACTCATTGTGGTGACAAGAAGGTGCTCTTGCCAACAGCGCTTCCTCACCTCACGGTGTGATGCCGTGGACATCGCCGAAGACGGACGATCCTGGCCGGTCACCAGCCACGGCCAGGACTGGCAGCTCGCCTGGTTCCCGCCGCCGGACCCGCCGGAGGGCAGCCCGCACGGGTCGGCCGCCGTGTGTTTCTCCGGCGATCACGTCGTGCTCGTGTCGGGCGGCGACGGGCGGTGGGGGATGCCCGGCGGCCGTCCGGAAGCAGGAGAAACGTGGCTTGACGTCCTGGTGCGCGCCTGGTGGGTCGCCGCGGTCGAGCTCCGGCCGTGGCGACCCGGCCACGAGACCACCGGCCGCCGCCTCGCCGGCCCCGGCCACGTCTACGGCAGCATCTGGATCGAGGACGGCTTCGCCCCGCTCTACCGGCGCGTCATGCGCGAGGCCGGCCTCAGATCGTGATCGCGAGCTTGCCCACGGTCCCGGCGGTGAAGTCGGCGACGGCCTGTGCCGCCTCGGCCAGGGGGTACGTCCTGGACACCGGGACGCGCAGGCGGCCGGTGGCGGCGTCGGCGGCCAGCCTGGCCAGGGTGGCGGGGTTCGGGTCGGCCATGACCGCGGTGGCCTTGACGTCCCCGCCGGGGGTGTAGTGGAGGGTCGAGGCCAGGCGGCCGCCCTCGGTGAGCAGGGCGGTGACGGCCGGGCCGTCGCCGGCCAGGTGGAGTGCCGCGTCCACGCCGCCGGGGGCGATGGCACGCACCTGCGTCTCCAGGACGGCCGGATCGACGGCCCAGGTGGCGCCGAGGCCGGTGACGAAGGCGGCTTCCGCGCCGGGCCTGGCGGTGGCGATCACCCGGGCGCCGAGGGCGGCGGCCAACTGGATGGCGAACGCGCCCACGCCGCCGGTCGCGCCGGAGATGAGGACGGTCTCGCCGGGCGCGGGGGCGACGGCTTCGACGGCGTCGAACGCGGCGGTTCCGGCCAGGCCGAGGGCCCCGGCGCGGGCATGGCCGAGGCCGCCGGGCAGCTTGGCCAGGCCGTACTGCTCCGAAACCACGACGTATTCGGCGAAGCCGCCCTGCCCCAGAGACGGGCGCATGACCACGCCGAACACCTCGTCGCCCGGCGCCAGGGACGTCACGCCGTCGCCTGTCGCCTCGACCGTGCCGGAGTAGTCCTTGCCGAGCACCACGGGGAAGTCGTAGGCGAACATGCCCTGGAACGTGCCGCCCAGCACGCCGAGGTCGAAGCCGTTGACCGAGGAGGCGTGTACCCGGACCAGCACCTCGCCGGGTCCCGGCGCGGGAACCGGCAGGTCGGCGGGGGCGAGGACGGCGCCGAAGTCGGGGAAAGCCATAGCACGCATGGGTATCACGTCATTTCACGAGAAGAGGTGGCCTGCAGCCAGGAGGCGTCCAGGACGGCCGCGGCGACGGCCAGTTCGGCCTCGTCGCGAGGCGCGTAGAGCATGACGATCGTGTCCGGCCACTCCGGGCGCAGGCTGATGGGGTGCGGTTCGATCCAGCCGGCCCGCTGAAGCGGCTCGATGAGCGCCAGGGGCACGGTGAGGTGGAGGAACCCGGCACGATGGATGTGGCCGAACTCGTCGGCGCTGGGGTGCAGGAACGCCGCCCACGGGCCGGCCGGCTCACGCAGCCGCAACGCCAGGGAGGCGGGTTCCGACACCTGGCTGGGGCCGGTGAACACGCCGGCCAGCGCCTGCGCCCGCTCGACCAGCGCGGCTCTGATGTGCGCCGGGGAGAACTGGTCGAGCTGGTCGTGGGGGATCTCCACACCCGTCGTCCGCGGGCGTGGACCGGGCCTTCGCGGCGGATCCGTCAGATCAACACTCATCACTACCGCACTTTCTGTGTGCTGGTTACTTCTTGTGCGTGAGATGAGTGTGGTTGACAATGCCGTCATGACGGAAGAAGGCACTTTGACCCGCGCTACGCACACCGATGTGCGCGAAGGCGATCCGGTCTGCCAGTTGCGGGAGGTTCTCGACCGCGTGGGCGACAAGTGGAGCGTACTGGTGATGCACCTGCTCGGCAGCGGGTCCAAGCGCTATTCGGAGCTGCAGCGGGCCATCGACGGCATCTCCCAGCGCATGCTGACCCTCACCTTGCGCAGCCTGGAACGCGACGGCCTGGTGGAGCGCACGGTGACGCCGTCCTCGCCGCCGCGGGTGGACTACGCGCTGACGCCGGTGGGGCGGACGCTCTCGACGCAGGTCGCCGCGCTCATCGACTGGGCCGACCGGCACCGGGAGTACGTGGCGGCCTCACGGGTGCGCTACGACGCGGGCGGCTGAGGAGTGCCGGTGCGGGCTGCCGGACGGCGCCCGCACGACGCCTTCTCAGGTGGGGCAGACGACCTTCCACAGGTGGCCGTCCGGGTCGCTGAAGTACCCGAAGTACCCGCCCCAGTCGGCCTCGGCCACCGCCTTGACCAGGGTGCCGCCGGCCGCCTCCGCGGCGCGGACGACCTCGTCCACCTCGTCCCGGGAGTTGGTGATGAAGTGGAACGAGACCCCGCGGAACCCCGACCCCTCCGCCGGGACGCCGATCTCCTCCGCCGCCTCCTCCCGCCCATAGAGCGCGAGATCCGAGGACCCCTCGCCCAGGCTGCACCTGACGAAACCGGGGTAGTCCTGGGTGACCTCGCAGCCCAGCCCCTCGGCATAGAACTTCTTGGCCCGCTCGACATCCTTGACGCCGAGCATGATGACGCTCGCCTGCAGTGACACGGCTGTCTCCCTACGTGTTGACGTTCTCTCCCGAATCACGCTAGGCCGGGGGCGCTCCGGCGGGCTTCTTCATTCCTGACCGATCCGCCGTGAGCGCGCCGGGAAGATGTCCGGAGTGTTTGTCGATCCCACCCTGCGCCGTTCGACCTGTGGGTGAAAGGGTCGGCAGGCGGCCCCGGACGAAGGAGCGACGAACGATGGCCGAATACATGCTGATCATGCGCGGCACCGACGAGAGCATCGCCGCGATGATGGACACGCCCTTCGAGCAGATGCTCGAGACCATGGGCCGGATCAACGACGAGATGATCAAGGCCGGCGTGCTTCTGGCCGCCGAGGGCCTGGACGATCCCTCTCAGGGGGTGGTGGTCGACTTCAGCGGGGAGACGCCGGTCGTCACCGACGGTCCGTACGGCGAGACGAAGGAGCTGTTCGGCGGCTTCTACCTCCTCGACGTGGCCACGAAGGAGGAGGCGGTCGATGGGCCAAGCGCCTGCCGCGCATTCCCGGCACGAAGTGCGAGATCCGCCGCGTGCCGACGATCGACGAGTTCCCGCAGGACAACGAGTGGATCGTCAAGGAGCGCGCGTGGCGCGAGCGCACGGGCCAGCTCTGATGCCCGACGACGGCTCGCCGGGCACCGAGGCGGCGCGGCGGGCCGTCGAGGCCGTCTGGCGGATCGAGTCCGCCAGGATCGTCGGCGCGCTGGCCCGCTACACCGGGGACTTCGCGCTGGCCGAGGACGTCGCGCAGGAGGCGGTGGCCGAGGCGCTCGTCACCTGGTCCCGCGAGGGGCCGCCGACGTTCTCGCCCTCATGTTCATGGCCTGCCACCCGGTGCTCTCGCCCGAGGCCCGGGTCGCGCTGACGCTGCGCGCGGTCGGCGGCCTGTCGAGTGAGGAGATCGCCAGGGCCTTCCTCGTGCCCGTGCCGACCGTGCAGGCGCGGATCACGCGGGCCAAGAAGACGATCGCCGCGGCGGCGGTGCCGTTCGAGCTGCCGCCGGCCGAGCAGCGGCGCGAACGGCTGGGCGGCATCCTCAGCGTGCTGTACGTGATCTTCACCGAGGGCTCGACCGCGACGGCCGGCGACAGCCTGCTGCGCACCGACCTCGCCTACGAGGCGATCCGGCTGGCCAGGATGCTGGTCTCGCTGCAGCCCGGCGAACCCGAGGTGCACGGGCTGCTGGCGCTGTTCGAGCTCACGGCCGCGCGGTTTCCCGCGCGCACCGGTCCCGACGGCGAGGCCGTCCTGCTGGAGGATCAGGACCGCCGGCTGTGGGACCGCTCGGCGATCCGCCGCGGGCAGGCCGCGGTCGAGCGCGCCTCCGCGCTCGGGCGCGGCCTCGGCCCGTACGGTCTCCAAGCCGCGATCGCCGCCTGCCACGCGGCGGCGGCGTCGGTGCCGGAGACCGATTGGGAGCGGATCGTGCTCCTGTACGAGGCGCTGGGTCGCGTGGCGCCGTCGCCCGTGGTCGAGCTCAACCGGGCCGTGGCCGTCGCGATGGCCCACGGGCCGCGGCAGGCGCTGGCCCTCGTGGACGAGCTGGCCGCCTCCGCGCGGCTTTCCGGGTCTCATCTGCTGCCGAGCGTGCGGGGTGAGTTGCTGGCGCGGCTGGGCCGTACCGATGAGGCGCGGGCGGAGCTGGAGCTGGCGGCGAGGTTGTGCGGGAACGTCCGTGAGCGGCGGGTGCTGTTGCGTAAGGCGGGCGAACTCCACGGCCCATAAATAGTTCCCGGTTTTGTGTCGCCACCGGGATTTGGCGAAGTGTTGCGCCGGCACAACCGATGCAAATCCTGATATGGCCCGATATATCCATTCATATAAAGCGTTCTGGTGGCGGGCCACGCGTTGTGGCCTGGACCCCGCGAACCCCGGGCCCAGGCCACAACTTCCGTTCAGAGAATGGTGGCGGCGCCCCTACGAGGACGTCTGCTCACCCGGAGACTGGAGCTCGCGGATGCGCCGCAGCAGCGCCGCCCGCCGTCCATGAGCTCGTACGGCCAGCGCCGCCGACACCAGGATGAACACCCCCCCGATCACCAGCGCGAGCACCAGGCCGGTGCCCCGCTGCACGGCCACGACGGCCAGCAGCGTGGTGGTGGTCACCGAGGCGGCCACCGCGATCCACGCGGCGATCACCCGGTCGGTGACGAACATCGGCACCCGGCGCGTCAGCAGCCACGCGCCGTACCCGGCCCAGGCCAGGCAGAACACCACGAACATCGCGAACCCCAGCTGGGTGCGGCCGGGCAGGGGACCGGGCTCGCTCCACCAGAGCGCGGCCACGAACACCAGCCCGGCCAGCCCGGCCAGCAGGGCCGTCACCGCGCGAACGCGCCGCCACCGCGACAGCGACGGCTCCAGCTTCTCGATCATCTCCCGCGCCGACAGCCGCGGCTGGTCCTCGGTCATGGCCGATACCCCTTCTCCTCCAGATGCGCGCGCAACAGCCGACGGGCGCGGTTGAGCCGGGACTTGACCGTGCCGGCGGGGACGCCGCAGATCTGGGCGCAGTCCTCCACCGGAAGGTCCTCCAGGTAGTACAGGACGAGCACTTCCCGCTCCAGCAGAGGCAGGCCCGCCAGCGCGCCGATCAGGTCGGCGCGGTTCACCACCGCGTCACCGGGGTCGCCGGTGACCGCCTCGCCCGCGGCGTGTTCCTCCGCCTCACGGGCGTATTCGCCGCGCAGGCGATCGGTCACCGACCGGCGGGCGATGGTGAACAACCAGGGCGCGAACCTGCCCGGCTCCCGCAGGCGGTGCAGGCCGCGGAAGACCGCCAGCCAGATCTCCTGGCTGACGTCGTCGGCCCGCTCGGCGTCCAGCATGCGCCGGACGTATGTCCACACCGGCACCTGCCAGAGTGTCACCAGCTCGTTCAGCGCCGCGCGCTCACCCAGCTGGGCGCGGACCACGAGCAGCTCATCGGTCATCTCGTCCTCCCGTCACCCTGCACAGTCGGGCGGGAGGACGATCGGGTTCACGCCGCCGATCTCGGCCGGCGCGCCGTCATCGGCAAAGGTCTGAACAGCACCGAGGACGACCCTTCGCACGAGCGCAGCTTGCCATTACCGCTGCTTGCGGGCGACGGTGAGCAGGTGGCCGGAGACGCCGAGCAAGGACGGCTCCGACTCCATCGAGCGCTGGGCGTCGAGCATCAGCGCCCTGCGGACCGGATCGTCGAGCCAGTCGTCGACGTCACCGTAGAGCCAGAACGCCCCCTCCAGGCCGTAGCGTGCGACGTCGCCGAACCCGGCGTCGGCGAACTCGCCGGCCACCTCATCGGGGTCGTGGAAGTACGCGGTGAACCCCCTGGGTGACAGCATGCTCCCGCCTTCTGCGGCGGCCCGGGCAGCCCGCCGATCCGGCTCGTGGACGTACTGGCCCAGGCGGATCATGCCGAGCACCGCCGAATGCCGGTTGATCGTGGCGGCGGCCACCGGGGCGCCCGGCCGGGCCACGCGCCGCGCCTCGCTCAGCGCGAGCAGCCGGTCGGCGCGGTCGGCCAGGTGGTAGAGCGGGCCGAGGAGAAGGACCGCGTCCATGCTCGCGTCCGGGTACGGCAGGCGGCGCGCGTCGCCCACCACCGGGGTGACTCCCGGCAGGCCGGCGGCGCGCTCGACGTGCAGCGGGATGGGATCCAGCAAGGCGACCCGGTAGCCGTCGGCGGCCAGCCACTCGGCGTGCGCCCCCGGGCCGCCGCCCACGTCCAGGACACGTGCGGGCGCCGCAGGCAGGATCCGGCGCAGGACGTCCTGGGTGCGCCAGAATTCCAGGCGTTGAGCGCCTTCGCGCAGCCTGAGGTGTTCTTTGTCCTGCTCGTAGTAGGCGTGAAGCTCCGCGGTGACGTCCATGGTCGATCATGACGTGGCTGTCGATCCCCGCGCATCTCCTTTGTCGGAAGGTCAGAGAAGGAAAGGAGGGCACCATGCCCCAGTACGCGATTCTGATCTACCAGCCAGCCCCCGCCGACCCCCTGCAGATCTCGCCCGAGTACCAGCAGGCGCTGGAGCACTACCCTGCGCAGATCGAGGAACTCGGCGGCCGGGCCGTGCGCGGGTACGCGCTGCAGCCCAGCACCACGGCCACGGCGGTGCGCGGCGAGGCCGTCACCGACGGGCCGTTCATCGAGACCAAGGAGGTCGTCGCCGGGTTCTTCATCCTGGAGGCGCCCGATCTGGACGTGGCGCTCAAGATCTGCAAGCTCAATCCGGTCGTGCTCGAAGGCGGCGGAGTCGAGGTGCGGCCGCTGTTCGACGCCACGCCGGAGTGAGTCAGGCGCCGCGCGGGTAACCGGCCTTCGCGTCCTTGTCGCGGATCGCCCGCACCTGGGCACGTGACAGGGACACGGTCGTCAGGCCCGGGGTGGCCGGTGCCTGCGTCATCCGGGTGCCGTCCGGGTGCCAGGCGCCGCTTCCGCCGCAGGACACCCAGCCGGGCCCGGATCCCGCGTAGTTGGCGGCCACGCCGTACATGCGGTGGTCCATGGCCCGCGCCCCGAAGTGCAGGTCGATGCGGCGGGTCTCCTCCAGGGTGTAGAGGACGGATCCGGCGTACACCTCCGCGCCCCGGCGGGCGGCGTCCTCCGCGTGGGCGGGGACGCCGGCGTCGTAGCAGATGGCCAGGGCGACCCGCCAGCCGTCCACCTCCAGGAGGCGGCCGGGACCCGCCGGGCGGAACAGCTCGCGCTCACGGCCGTGCAGGTACCGCTTGCCGTGCACGTGAATCTCGCCGTCCGGGAGCAGGGCCAGGGAGGCGATCCACGCAGTGCCGTCCTCGTGGCGGTAGGCGGCGCCCACCACGGCGGTGACACCGGTGTTCTGCGCGGCCTTGCGGGCCGGGTCGAGCCGGGGATCGTCCCGGCCGACCCAGGCCGCGGGGTCGTCGAAGAGGGCGAGGTCGTAGCCGGTCAGCGACAGCTCGGGGAAGAGGGCGAGCTTCGCCCCGGATTCGGAGGCTTCCTGGATGAGGGCGGCGGACGTGCGGGCGTTGGCCGCCACGTCCCCGAACTCCACGGAAATCTGGGCAACTGCCACGATCAGTGTCACGGGCGCATCATAGAGCCCCTCTGACGAGGTCGAGGGCGGCGGCCACGGTCTCCTCCAGGGTGGTGCGGACGGGCACGCCGAGACGGTGGGCGACGTAGATGAGGTAGCGGTTGCGCTCCGGGTTGGGACAGCCGGGCGGGCAGCCGAGCACGGCGCGCCCGGTTCCCGCGTCGAGGCCGAACTCGACGTTGGTCGTGAAGCCGGGCAGCGTGCGCAGGTCGCGGGGGATCCAGAAGAGGATCGCGCCGGCGCCCTCACGCGCCGCGCTCTCCCAGTCGGCCTGGTCCTCGTAGTGCTCGGCCCGTTTACCGTCCCGGGACTCGGGGCTCAGGATGGTCAGCGGCCGTTCGCCGGTCCACTGGCCGGCGAGGGCGTCGATGGCGGCCGGCCGCCAGGAGGGCACGTTGGCGGCGCGCGGGGTGGGACCCGCGAGGAACACCGACGGCCCGGTGGCCGGGAGGGGTTCGCGGGCCATGACGACGGCGATGCTCACGACACGGTTCCGTTCTGCCGGCTACGGGCGGCGGACGCGGTAGGCCAGGTGCAGCACCCGGTCACCCTGGATCACCACATGCGGGTCCTCGAGCAGGTGCTGGGCGTTCACCGACCCGAAGTACCGCTTGCCCGAGCCGAACACCACGGGCACGACGTCCATTGCCACCTCGTCCACCAGGCCGAGGGCGAGCACCTGCCCGCCGGCCTCGCCCGCGGCCACGGCGACGTTGCGGTCCGGCCCGGCCAGTTCCCTGGCCAGCTCGACCGCCTTCGCGACGTCGGCGACGAAGTGGTAGGACGCCTCCGGATGCCACCCGTCGGGCTTGGGCCGGTGCGAGAGCACGACCACGTGGTCGCCCGCAGGCGGCCTGCCCTCCCAGCCGTTGGTCATGTCGAACAGGTGCCGCCCGATCACCATCGCCCCGATCTTGGCCCACACGGGTTTGACGTAGGCGGCCGAGACCTGCGACACCTTGATCGAGCCGTCCTCGACGAGCGGGGCCTCGCCGTTGGCGTACCAGTCGAACAACGGCCCGACCTGGTCGTTCTCGTCGGCGATGAAGCCGTCCACGGATACCACGTTGTGCATGACCACGGAACCCATCACATCTCCCGGGAAAGTCGGCGAGCTTGCCTGTCGATTCTCAGCCAGTCGCGGCACAGCCTCAAGAACAGGGGAAGATGGGGGCGTGCGGGTTGCTTTGCTGGGTTCTGTCCAGGCATACACGGAAGACGGCGCGCCGATCGACATCGGCGGCGTCCGGCTGCGCATGCTGCTGGCCAGGCTCGCGCTCGCCCCGGGCGCCGTCGTCCCGGCCGCGACGCTGATCGACGACCTGTGGGGAGACGCTCCGCCCGCCGACGCCGCCAACGCCCTGCAGGCCCTGGTGTCGCGCCTGCGCCGGGCCATCAACGGCGCCGCGCCGCTGGAGTCGGCCACCGGCGGCTACCGCCTGGTCGTGGCCGCGGCGGACGTGGACGCCGAGCGCTTCGAGACCCTCGCCGCGCAGGGCCACCGGGAGCTGGCCGAGGGACGCCCCGCCCCGGCCGCCGCCAGCCTCGGCCCGGCCCTGGCGCTGTGGCGGGGAAGCGCGCTGGCCGACCTGCCGGACGTCCCGTTCGCCGCGTCGGCCGCCGCCCGCCTGGCCGATCTCCGCCGGAGCGCCGAGGAGGACCGCTGCGAGGCGGAGATCCTGCTCGGCCGCCATCTCGGCGTCCTGACCGACCTGAAGGCCGCCGTCGAGGACGACCCTCTCCGCGAACGCGCCGCCGCCCTGCTCATGCGCGCCCTCCACGCCGCCGGTCGCCAGGCCGAGGCGCTCGCGGTCTTCGAGCGGGTACGGCTGGCCCTGGCCGACGAGCTGGGCGCCGACCCGTCGGCCGAGCTGCGTGCCGCCCACCTGCTCGTGCTCCAGGGCGAGGGTCCCGCCCCTTCTCCGGTACGGCTGCCGCGGCGGCTGACCAGCTTCGTCGGCCGTGAAGCGGAGCTGGCCGCGCTGGCCGAGCTGATGGAACGGCACCGCCTGGTCACCATCGTGGGGCCGGGCGGCGCGGGCAAGACCCGGCTGGCCGTCGAGGCGATGGCCGGGCGGCAGCGGGTGTGGTTCGCCTCGCTGGCCGGGGTGAGCGTGCCGGCGCAAGCGGACGTTGCGCGGGTGGCCGAGGCGGTGCTGGGGGTGCTCAGCGCGGCCGGTCGGCGGCCAGGCGATCCCAGGATGCCCGCCCCTGGAACGGCCGACGACCCGGGCGCCGGCGCCGATCCGATGGAGCGGGTCGCGGAACTGATCGGCCCCGAGCCCGCCGTTCTCGTGCTGGACAACTGCGAGCACCTGGTACCGGCCGCCGCCGAGTTGGCGAGCGGGCTGCTGGACCGCCTGCCGTACCTGGGGATGATCGCGACCAGCAGGGAGGCGCTGGCGATCACCGGCGAGGCGCTGTGCCGGCTGGGACCGCTGCCGGAGAGTGAGGCGGCGCGGTTGTTCGGTGACCGGGCCGCGGCGGTGCGGCCGGAGTTCCGGCTGGACGAGCTGACCACGGGTCCGGTCACCGACATCTGCCGCCGCCTGGACGGGCTGCCGCTGGCCCTGGAGCTGGCGGCGGCCCGGCTGCGCTCGATGAGCGTCGAGCAGATCGCCCGCCGGCTCGACGACCGGTTCCGGCTGCTGACCTCGGGCGATCGGGCGGCGCTGCCCCGGCAGCGCACGCTGCTGGCGGTGGTCGAGTGGAGCTGGGATCTGCTCACCGAGCAGGAGCGCACGCTCGCGCGCCGGTTGTCGATGTTCCCGGCGGGCGCGCGGGCCGCGGCGGCGGAGGCGGTGTGCGCCGACGACTCGCTGCCCCCCGAGGACGTGGTGTACGTGCTGGGCTCGCTGGTGGAGAAGTCGTTCGCGGACAGCGACGGCGCGGCCGAGCCTCGATACCGGATGCTGGAGACCGTCCGCGCCTATGCCGCCGAGCAGCTGCGGCTGGCCGGTGAGCACGAGCAGGTGGCCGCCCGCTTCCGCCGCCACTACGTGGAGTTCGCCACGGCGCAGGAGCCGCTGATGCTGACCGCGCGGCAGCTCGAGGTCGGCGCGGCGTTCGCCGCCGATTACGACAACCTGGTCTTCGCCCTGCGCGCGGCCATCGACGGCGGCGACGCCGAGACCGCCTGGCGCCTGCTCGGCCCGCTCTACCTCTACTGGAACGCCCAGTACGACGCCCGCTCCGACACCTTCGTGGCCGAGGTGCTGGCCTTCGGCGAGCGGCTGCCCGCGCACGTCCGGGCGACGTTCACCGCCGCGCACCTCCTGGCCAACAACAGCGGCACGATGCCGCCGCCGGAGGTCGTCCGGCCGATCGTGGAGGAGTGTCTGCGCACCGGCGCCCTCGACCACTACCCGATGATGACGGTGATCGCCCTCGCCCCCGCCCATCTGTACGGCTTCACCGACCTGTGGGAGCGCGAGCTGCCGCGCGCCCTCGTCCACCCCCACCCCTGGGTGCGCGCCTGCGCCCACTGGCTGGACGCCTTCGCCAAGACCGACCGCGGCGACTGGCGCGGCGGCGAACTCGCCCGCGCCCGCGCGCTCCACGCCTTCGAGGAGGTGGGCGAGCGCTACGGCCTGTCGATCACGCTGATGGCCACCGCCCACGCCCACTCCGTCAAGGGCGAGTACGGCGAAGCCGTCGCGACCGCCGAGCGCAGCGCCCGGCTCGCCGCGGAACTGGGCACCGAAGAGGATGTCACCTCCCTGATGTGGCTGGCCGGGGAGCGGCTGCGCGGCGGCGACCCCGAGGGCGCCTGGCAGGACGTGGAGGAGGCCAGGCGGCGGGTGGCCGGCCGCCGCCACGCGCGGATCGAGTTCCTGCTCCTGGCCGCCGATCTGCATCGCCGCGCGGGTGAGCCGGAGCCGGCCGAGCGCGCGCTGGACGAGGTGACGGCGCTGGCCGGCGAACTGACCCTGCCCGACGAGGCGGGGGCGGGCCGGGCGGCGCCGACGCGGATGGCGATCCTGCTCGACACCGGCCGGCCCGCGGCGGCCCGGCTGCTGTGGCCCCGGGCCATGGCCGTCTCGCTGAACGACCGTGACCCGGCGGCCTCCGCGCAGCTCCTGGCCCGCCTGCTGCTGGCAGAAGGCGACCCGGAGGGGGCGGCGCAGGCGCTCGGCATGAGTGAGGCGATCCGCGGCGTCTTCGACCTCGGTGACCCGGAACTGACCGGCCTGCGCAACCGGCTCGGCCGCAAACTCGGCGAATCCGCCTATGCCGCCGCCTACCGCAGGGGCGCCACGCTGTCCAGGGACGAGGCGCTGCAGCGGCTGGCGCGGGCTTAGGTCTTCCGGGGCAGCAGGGTGATCAGCGCGACCAGGAGCACGGCGACCGGGATGCCCCAGAACAGGACATCGGGAATGACCGCCGCCGCCTGGGTGGTGCCTTGGGTCTGGAGTTCCCGGGTGAGGAGGGTGGCGAAGATCGACACGCCGATCGACAGGCCGAGCCCGCGCACGGACACCACGGCGGAGGTGGTGGCGGCGAGGTCCTCCGGCGAGACCGCGTTCTGCGCGACGACCACCAGGTTCTGCGCCAGCAGCCCGAACCCCACCCCCAGCACCGCGATTTCGAGGGCCAGCACGAGGTAAGGGGTGCCGGGCGTGAGGCGGCTCAACAGCACGAGCCCGACCACCGTGATCGCCGCGCCGCCGATCAGGTAGGGCTTGAACCGGCCGCTCGCGCCGATGCGGGCGCCGGCGATCGAGGAGACCGCCATGAACGTCAGCACGTACGGGTTAAGCGCCAGTCCCGCCTGCGTGGCTCCCATGCCGTAGTTGCCCTGCAGATACGTGGGCAGGTAAACGAGGGAACCGCTCAGCAGCGCGCCGAGCAGCAAGGTCGCCGGGAGCACCACCCGCACCGTGGGGTCGGCGAACAGCCGCAGCGGCAGCAGCGGGTTGGCCGCCCGGCGTTCCCACCACACGAACAGCGCCACCAGCACCGCCACGGCGCCTAAGAGTCCCAGGATCACGCCGGAGGTCCACGCGAACGTGCGGCCACCCCATTCGGCGGCCAGCAGCAGGCTGACCGTCGCGCCGGCGATCAGCACGGCCCCGGGCAGGTCGATCTTGCCGCCTCGGCCCGGCTTGGGCAGCCGCAGCGCGAAGGCGGCCAGACCTATGGCCAGCAGGCCGAGCGGGATGTTGATGAAGAAGATCCAGCGCCACCCCCAGGCGTCGGTGATCGCGCCGCCGGCCAGCGGGCCGCCCACGGTGGCCAGCGCGAAGACGACGCCGGTGAAGCCCTGCACCCGGCTGCGCAGACGCTGCGGGTACAGCTCCGACAGCGCGATCGTGGGCAGCACGAACAGCGCTCCGGCGCCGATGCCCTGGAAGGTCCTGGCGGCGACCAGCTGAGGCGCCGTGTCGACCATGCCGCACAGCACGGAGCCCACGACGAAGAGGGCGACCGCGGTGACGAACACCGGCCGCCGGCCGAACCGGTCGCTGATGCGGCCGTAGAGCGTGCCGGTCGCGGTCATGGCCAGCACGTAGGCGGTGACGATCCAGCCGATCGCGTCCATGCCGCCCAGCTCGTCGGCGATGGCGGGCAAGGCGATGGCGACCACCGTCTGGTCCAGGACGGACAGCAGCATGCCGATCAGCAGCCCGGCCGTGGCCAGCGGCACGATGCTGCCCTTCGGCGGGCCGGCGGTCGGCGCGAGGTTTGCGGCCACCACGATCAGCTCCTCGTCTGCGCGAGAGGGTTGGGCAGGTTGAAGTCGGTCGCGCAGCCGAGCCGCCTGGCCAGGTCGGAGCGCTGGCGGGCCACGTTGGCGACGAACACCGCGTCCGTGGCCAGGGCGGGGCCGGACTCGAACACGATCCGTTCCACCTGGCCGCCGGTCCCTTCCAGGCGGGCGACGGCCTCCCCGCGCACCGCCACACCGTGCGCGGCCGGCACCGCCGCGTCGATCGGCCGGCCGTCGGCGCACAGGACGACCTCGGCGGCGAAGCGGCTCAGCTGCAGGGCCAGCCGTACCCGCGACGGATCCGCGCCGAGCACGGCGACGCGCCTGCCGGTGCATTCGTAGCCGTGGCAGTAGGGGCAGTGGAAGGCGGAACGGCCCCATAGCGCCTCCACGCCGCGCGGGCCGGGGAACTCGTCGGCCAGCCCGGTGGCCAGCAGGAGCCGCCTGGCCCGGACCGGCTCGCCGCCGGACACGTCCACGCGGAAGCCGTCCTCCAGCACGCGCGCCCCGGTGACCGTCCCGGCCCGCACCCGCACCGCCGGATAGGCGGCCAGTTCCTCGTGGCCGAGCTTGCGCAGTTCGGCGGGCGGCGTGCCGTCCCTGGTCAGGAAGTTGTGCGTGGCACCGGCGACAGCGCCGCGTCCATTCCCGGCGTCGATCATCAGGACCGGCCGATGGACCCGCCCGAGGGCCAGCGCGGCGGCCATGCCGGCCGGGCCCCCGCCGACGATGACGACGTCGAACATGACGTGCCTCCAGTCATGGGTGTGGCGGCAAGTCTGGTGGTTCAGGTCAACATGAAGTCAAGTGCCCCAAAGGGAGCAGGCCGGGAGCTTACGGATCGACGGCGGCCAGCGCGGCGGCCCGGAGCGCGGCCGCGAGCCGGAGGGCGGCCTCGCCCGGCGGCGGTCCGGGGAGGCGGGCCAGGAGCAGGCGGCGCAGCTCCTGCGGCCCGCCCCGCACCGGCAGGACGCGCACCCCGGGCGGCGCGGCGGCGGCCATCGCGGGCGAGACCGTGGTCAACCCGCAGCCCGCGGCCACGAGGTGCAGTTTGGCCAGCCAGTCCCGGGCCGTGTGGGCGATCTCGGGCCGTTCGTCCAGGCCGGGCCACACGCCCATGAGACGGTCCTCGCCGGAGGACGGACCGGCGATCCACCGCTGCCCGCGCAGGTCGGCCACGTCGACGAAGTCCCCGCGGGCCAGCGGGTGCGTCGCGGGCACGGCCAGGCAGAGCGCGCGTTCGGTGAGCGTCTGCAGCACCAGCGGCGGCGACTCGTCGTCCGGCGCGCGAAACGGCGGCGCCGAGGCCAGCAGGGCGAGGTCGAGGCTTCCCGCCCGCAGGGCGCGCGCCAGCACCGGCGTGGTGCCCTCCCGGCTGACGACGTGCACGCCCGGATCGCTGCGCCGCAACGTGGCCAGGGCGCGCGGGACCACCGTCGTGCCGGAGCTGGGCAGCCAGCCGAGGCGCACGACGCCGCCCGGTGAGGGCAGGCCGGACAGCTCGCGGGCGGCCGCGTCGATCTCTTCGAGCACCACGCTCGCGCGGCGCATGACCAGCCGCCCGGCCGCGGTCAGCCGCACCCCGTCGCGCCGCCGTTCCAGCAGTTCCGCGCCCGCGGCCCGCTCGATCGAGGAGATCTGCCTGGACACCGCCGACTGGGTGTATCCCAGGGACGCCGCGGCCGCGGTGAAGGTCCCCTGCTCGGCCACGGCGCGGAAGACCCGCAGCGCGGTCAGCGACACATCCGAGAAGTCCATGACATTTACGCATACTAGCCGTGCGGAAGTCTCGTTGGACGCATGGAGGCCGCCGTTCCTAGCGTGGTGGGCATGAACAGAATCGCTCTAGTCACGGGCGCCAACCAGGGCCTCGGCCGGGCCCTCGCCGAAGGGCTCGCCGCCCGCATGGAAGCCGAGGACCTGGTCCTGCTCACCGGGCGCGACGAGCGGCGCGTCACCGAGGCCGCCCACGAGGTGGCGGGGCTGGCCGGGACCCGCGCCCGGGTGCGGCCCCGGGTCCTCGACGTCACCGACACCGACGCGATAGCGCGGCTGGCCGGCGAACTCGGCTCCGCCGACATCGTGATCTCCAACGCCATCGCCCGCGTCCTGCCGGAGGAGTCGCCGAAGGAACGCGCCGACGAGTTCATCGACGTCTCCAACGTCGCCACCCACGCGATCCTGCGCGCCTTCGGCCCGATCCTGCGCCCCGGCGGCCGGCTGCTCGTGGTGGCCAGCACCCTGGGCACCCTCGGCCACCTCAACCCCCGGCTGCGCCACCTGTTCGACGGCGCCGGCCTCGAACAGGTCGAGTACGCCGTGGAGTCCTGGCGCAGCGCCATCCACACCAACACCGCGGAGGAGGCGGGCTGGCCGCGCTGGCTGAACGTGCCCTCGAAGGTCGCCCAGGTCGCCGCCGTGCGCGCGCTCGCCGCCACCCGCCGCGAGCGCGACCTCGCCGCCGGCATCCTCGTCGCCGCCGTCTGCCCCGGCATGGTCGACACCGCGACCTCCCGGCCGTGGTTCAGCGACTACCGCCACGCCCAATCGCCCGCCGCGGCGGCCCGTGCCGTCCTCGACCTCGTCTTCGCCGAGCGCGCCGACCCGGCCCTGTACGGCGAGCTGGTCCGCTTCGGCAAGGTCCTCGACTGGTACGGCGGCACGCCACCGGTCGAGCAGGACCGCATGCTCAGGGAAGCTCACACGTGATCACCACCCCCTTCGGTGTCCCCAGCACGGCGGATGACCCTGTCCGGCGCCTGAGCCCCCTGTCGGAAGACCTGCTCGCCGGCCGCTGACAGGGCTCATCAGGGCGCTGTCAGCCCTGACGGCGACGCTGATCGGCATGACGCAAACACTCAACGCCTCCGGTGCGGCGATCAGCACCTCGGCCAGGTCCCTGGCCCCCGATCTGGCCCGAGGCTTCATGCTCCTGGCCATCGCCCTGGCCCACGCCCCGGCCCTGGTCGGCGACTGGTCGCTGGGCCCGGCGGCGCTCAACACGGCCGTCGGCTTCCTGAAGTCCCTGCTGGCCGACAACCAGGCCCGCGCGATGTTCGTCTTCCTGTTCGGCTACGGCCTGGGCCAGCTGGCCTACCGGCAGCAGGCCAGGGGAGAGGAGTGGATCTCGGTCAGGAAGCTCCTACGCAGGAGGGGCTTCTGGCTGCTGGTCATCGGCTCCCTCAACGCCGTGGTGCTGGTCCCGATCGACATCATCGCCGTCTACGGCCTGACCCTGCTGATGGCCGCGCCGCTGGTCAGGGCTCGCGACGCGGTGCTGGGCTGGACGGCGGGCCTCACGCTCATCCCGGCGACCCTGCTGCTGGCCTGGCAGAGCGTCCGGGCGAACACCCTGGCCGCCGCGGGCACCCCGGAGACGCTGGCGAGCTACATGGAGCCGGACTTCCTCACCCACCTCGTGGCCGGCCTGCCGTCCTGGCCGGTCGAGACGCTCATCGCCTGCCTCATCGTGCTGCCGGGCATGCTCATGGGCATCTGGGCGGCCCGCCGCCGCATCCTCGACGAGCCCGAGCGCCACGTCAGCCTGCTGCGCCGCGTCACCTGGGGGTTCCTGCTGCTGGCGGTGGCCGGGCGGCTGCCCGCGGCGCTGCTGGTGTCCGGCGTGTGGGCGACGGAGTCGGTTCCGGTGCAGTGGCTGGTGGCGGTGGCGCACGATCTGACCGGCTACCTCGGCGGCGTCGGCATGGCGGCGGCCGTCGGGCTGGCGGCGGTGGCGATCGGCGAGCGCCGGGGCCCCTTCACCACCGCGCTGGTCGCGCTCGGGCAGCGGTCGATGACGTTCTACATCTTCCAGTCCGTGGTGTGGCTGGCGTTGTTCTACCCCTTCACGCTGGGCCTGCACGACGCGATGGGCGCGGCCGCCACCTGGGCGGTGGCGGCCGGGGTGTGGGTGGTCTCGCTCCTGCTGGCCGAGTGGATGCGCCGGGCGGGCTGGCGGGGGCCGGGGGAGGTGCTGCTGCGCAAGCTCTCGTACAAGAAGACCGGCTAGACGGAGACGGGCAGATGCTGAGGTCCGCGCAGGTTCATCCGGCCGTTCATCTCCACCTCGCCGGCGAAGCCGAGGCGGGGGAAGCGCTGGACCAGCCGTTCGATGGCCACCCTGCCCTCCAGCCTGGCCAGGGCCGGGCCGAGGCAGTGGTGGGCCCCGGCGCCGAAGGAGATGTGGTTGCGCGCGAGCTCCCGGTCGATCCGCAGCTCCTCGGCGTCGTCACCCCAGAAGCGCGAGTCGCGGTTGGCGGCGGCGAGGGCGGCGATGACGAACGTGCGCGCCGGGATGGTACGGCCGGCCACGGTGTAGGGCTCGAGGGTGATGCGCCGGGTCTGCTGGACGGGGCTGTCATAGCGCAGGAACTCCTCCACCGCGTTGGCGGCCAGCTCCGGCCGTTCACGCAGGAGCGCGAGCTGGCCGGGGTTGCGCAGCAGGGCGGTGACGCCGTTGGCGATGAGGTTCATGGTGGTCTCGTGCCCGGCCACGTACAGGAGCGTGACCTGGGCGATCAGCTCGTCGTCGCTGAGCCGGTCACCGTCCTGCTCGGCGGCGATGAGGGCGCTGAGCAGGTCCTCGGCCGGGTGCGCGCGCTTCCAGGCGATGATCTCGCGGATGATCTCCGTCATCTCGATGCCCGCCTTGGCGACCGCGTCGAGCAGCTCCTGGTCGGCGACCGGCTCCAGGGTGCGGACGAGCAGGCCGCTGAGGTCGCGCACGCGTTCATGACCGGCCTCGGGGATGCCGAGCAGCTTCGAGATCACCGCGAACGGCAGGGGGAAGGCCAGCGTGGCCATCAGGTCGACGCGCCCGGCCCCGGCGATCTCGTCCAGGCGGGCGTCGACGAGCGCGGTGATCTCCGGCTCCAGGGCGGCGACCTTGCGAGGGGTGAACACCTTGCTCACCAGCGAGCGCAGCCGGGTGTGGTCGGGCGGGTCGCGCTCGAGCATGGACAGCCCGAGCACGCCGCCGCTGGTGGCGGCGTCGAGCTGCTCGCGCTGCTCGCGGACCGGGCCGGAGGCGAGCTTGTGGTCGTCCACCGACATCCCGGCGCGCAGCAGCGCGTGGATGTCCTCGTACCCACTCATGACCCAGAAGCCGAACGGGCTCTCGTGCACCGGCTCGGTCTCGCGCAGCCGGCGATAGGCGGGGTACGGGTCGTCGGTGAACCCGGGCTCGAAGGGGTTGAACAGCAGTTCCGTCATCGACGTCTCCTCGGGTGACCTACTCTGTGTCGGAAACATACGCTGTGTATGTAGTAATCTCCGCGTATGTCGTCTGTCAAGAGCCGCCGGGAGCAGTACTCCCAGGCGACCAAGGCCGCCCTGCTGGAAGCGGCCACCCGCCGATTCGCCGACCGGGGCTTCGCCGCCACGGCCCTGGAGGACGTGGCCGCCGACATCGGCGCCAGCCGGGGCGCGGTCTACCACCACTTCGCCAGCAAGACGGCGTTGTTCGAGGCGGTCGCCGGCGAGCTGGAGGGCTGGATGGTCCGCCAGGTGATCGAGGCGACCGAGGCGGCGGGCGACGATCCGTGGAAGGCGGCCATGGCGGCCACCGACCAGTTCCTGCAGTGCTGTTGCGACCCGGCCTACGGCCGGGTGGTCTGGCAGGAGGCGCCGCTCGCGCTCGGCTGGCACCGCTGGAAGGAGCTCGAGGGGGTCTACGCCTACGGGCTGATCGAGCAGCTGGTCGGCGGGCTGATCGCGGCCGGGCAGCTTCCCGAGCTGCCGCGCGAGCCGATGACCCGCATCACCTTCCACATCCTGGGTGCCGCGGGGATGGCGCTGGCCGAGGCGGCGGAGGAGGACAAGGAAAGGGTGAAGGCGGACTACCTGACCGCGATCTCCCACCTGTTCGGCAGCGCCCGCCTTACCTAGGCTGTTGAGGCTTTTCCTCCCGTCTCATGGTGTTCTCCCGCAAAAACCTTCAATGGCGGCGTCAATGAAACAATGGAGGATATGCAGCCTTCGGAGCACCTCGCCGCGGACAGCCACGACTTCATCCAGGTCCGCGGCGCCCGCGAGAACAATCTGAAAGGGATCTCCCTCGACATTCCCAAGCGGCGGCTGTCCGTCTTCACCGGCGTATCCGGATCGGGCAAGTCCTCGCTCGTCTTCGACACGATCGCCGCGGAGTCACGCCGGCTGATCAACGAGACCTACACCGCGTTCATCCAGGGCTTCATGCCGCCCCTGTCGCGCCCCGAGGTGGAGGCGCTGCACAACCTGAGCGCCGCGATCATCGTCGACCAGGAGCGGATGGGGGCCAACGCCCGTTCGACGGTCGGCACCGCCACCGACGCCTACACCATGCTGCGCATCCTGTTCAGCCGGCTCGGCCGGCCGTACGTCGGACCGGCGCCGCACTTCAGCTTCAACCGGGCCGAGGGTATGTGCCCCGAATGCGAGGGCCTGGGCCGGATCACCGACGTGGACGTGGACGAGCTGATCGACAAGGACAAGTCGCTCGACGAAGGCGCGATCACCGCGCCCGGCTACGCCGTGAACACCTGGTACTGGCAGGTCATCGCCCACTCCGGCTTCTTCGACACCGGCCGCAAGCTGCGCGACTACACCACGGAGGAATGGGACAGGCTCCTGCGCGCGCCCGCCTCCAAGGTGAAGATCGGCTCCGGCAGCATGACGTATGAAGGACTGCTCCCCAAGATCAGGAAGCAGTACATCGGCAAGGACCGCGAGACGATGCAGTCGGCCGCGCGCTCCTTCGCCGACCGGGCCGTCAAGCTCACCGGCTGCCCGGCCTGCGGCGGCACCCGCCTCAACCAGGCCGCGCTCGGCTGCCGCATCGACGGCCGCACCATCGCCGAGTGCTCGGCCATGCAGATCAGCGACCTGGCCGCCTTCGTGCGCGGGCTCCAGGGCGCCACCGGCGTCGGCCCGATGATCGACACGCTCGGCATGACGCTGGACTCCCTCGTCGAGATCGGCCTCGGCTACCTGAGCCTGGACCGCGAGTCCTCGACCCTGTCCGGCGGCGAGTCGCAGCGGGTCAAGATGGTGCGCCACCTGAGCTCCCCGCTCAGCGACGTCACCTACGTCTTCGACGAGCCCACCGCCGGCCTGCACCCGCACGACATCCAGCGCATGAACGACCTGCTGGTGCAACTGCGCGACAAGGGCAACACCGTCCTGGTCGTCGAGCACAAGCCGGAGACCATCGAGGTGGCCGACCACGTGATCGACCTCGGCCCCGGGGCCGGCGCCGCGGGCGGCGAGCTCTGCTACGCCGGCGACCTCGCGGGGCTGCGCGCCTCCGGGACGCTGACCGGCCGCTACCTCGACCACAAGGTACGGCTGCGCGACGACGTCCGCACCCCGTCCGGGCACCTCCAGGTCACCGGCGCCACCCTGCACAACCTGCGCGACGTCAGCGTGGACGTCCCGCTGGGCGTGCTGACGGTGGTGACCGGCGTGGCCGGATCGGGCAAGAGCTCGCTCATCCACGGCTACGTCGCCGGCCGCGACGGCGTCGTCGTGGCCGACCAGTCGCCGATCCGCGGCTCCCGGCGCAGCAACCCGGCCACCTACACCGGTGTCCTGGACCCCATCCGCGCCGCGTTCGCCAAGGCCAACGGCGTGAAGCCCGGCCTGTTCAGCGCCAACTCCGAAGGCGCCTGCCCGGCCTGCAAGGGCATCGGCATGATCTACACGGACCTGATGATGATGGCCGACGTCGGCTCGATCTGCGACGAGTGCGACGGCAAGCGCTTCACCGCCAAGGTCCTGTCCTACAAACTGCACGGCAAGGACATCAGCGAGGTCCTGGCCATGTCGGCCGCCGAGGCCCGCGAGCACTTCACCACCGGTCAGGCCAAGACCATCCTGGACCGCCTCAACTCCGTCGGCCTCGGCTACCTCGGCCTCGGCCAGCCCCTGACCACGCTGTCGGGCGGCGAGCGCCAGCGGCTCAAGCTCGCCATCCACATGGCCAAGAACGGCACCACCTACATCCTGGACGAGCCCACCACCGGCCTGCACCTGGCCGACGTGGACCAGCTCCTCGCCCTGCTGGACGGCCTGGTCGACGCCGGCAACACGGTCATCGTCATCGAGCACCACCAGGCCGTCATGGCCCACGCCGACTGGATCATCGACCTGGGCCCCGGCGCCGGGCACGACGGCGGCCAGATCGTCTTCTCCGGCACGCCGTCCGACCTGGTGGACAAGGGCTCCACGCTGACGGCCCAGCACCTGCGCGCCTACGTCGGGGCGGGTGAGTAGGGGCCTACTCATGTGATCGCCCGCCGCCGGGCGGACGCTGGGCGGCATGGAGATTCCCCTGGAACTGATCGCCGCCAAGCAGGCCGTCGAGTGGGCGGTGCTGGCACTGCCCGGAGTCGTGGGCATCGGGCTGGGCGCGAGGGAGGAGGGCGGCGAGCTCTTCGACGAGCCCGCCGTACGGATCCTCGTGGAGGACGCCACCAGCGTGCCCGAGCTGCCGGTGGAGATCGGCGGCGTGAGCGTGTGCGTCATCGAGCGGCGCTACGAGCCGTGTTCCTTCCCCGACGAGGCCCACTATCCGGAGCTGCGCGGCGGCATCAAGGTCGGGATGCCGCTGCGCGGCGACGGGACCATGGGCGCGATCGTGGAGGACACCACCACGGGCGAGCTGCTCGGCCTGAGCTGCTACCACGTGGTGGGCGGGCCCGGCTCGGGCTTCCCGCACTCGGTGTGGCAGCCGGCGAACCCGCCGCTGGTCTTCCCGGTCCCGGACGGGAACAACCTCGGCGAGGTGGCCAGGGCGGACTTCCCGAACGTGCCGCCGCTGCCGTTCTCGCCGGTGCGGGTGAGCATGACCGACTCCGCCGTCTTCCGCCTCGACGTGGCGGCCAAGAACCTCAGGGGTTTCTCCCGCGCGATCGCCGGCCAGGGCGGTCCCGGGCAGCCGGACCTCGTCTCCGCGGTCACCGCGACGGCCGAGCCGGCGTTCTTCCAGCCGGTGCGCAAACGCGGGTACATGACCGGCCCGACCACGGGTGGCGTCCAGCCCGCCCAGATCGCCGGCATGTGGACCACGATCAAGTGGCCGCTCGAAGGCGCGCAGAACTACCTGATGCACCAGGTGGAGATCTACGGCGGCGGCCAGCGGTTCTGCGCCAAAGGCGACTCCGGCTCGCTCGTCCTGGACGCGCACGAGCCCACCGCGCTCGGCCTGCTGTGGGGCGAGGAGCTCGGGGGGACGTTCGGCATCATGTCGCTGATCGGCGAGGTCGAACGTCAGCTGGGCGTCTCGGTCGTCTGGGCCTGACGGCCGGCGGCCGGCGGCTGAGGGCGGCTGACGGCGCCGATAAGAACAAGACTGTTTCTCGCGGAGTCTTCCCTGCATCCTGGCCCGGCCGCATCCGGACGACGGGAGGACGACGCTCATGTCCCTTCACCTGACGGGCAACAACGCACCGGTCACCGAAGAGGTCACGCTGGAGCCGGCCGAGGTGGCCGGCGCCATCCCGGAGGACCTGCACGGCGTGTACCTGCGCAACGGGCCCAACCCGCGCACCGGGTGGTCACCGCACTACTTCGCCGGTGACGGCATGGTCCACGCGGTGGCGCTGGAGGGCGGCCGGGCCCGCTGGTACCGCAACCGGTACGTGCGCACGCCGCTGTACGAGCACCCGGGCCGGTCCCGGCTCGCGCTGGCCTTCGACCAGGTGAGCGGACGGATGGACTACCGGGTCACCACCGCCAACACCCACCTGGTCGGGCACGCGGGCCGGCTGCTGGCCCTGGAGGAAGGCGGCTTTCCCTACGAGATCACGCCGGAGCTGGAGACGGTCGGCCCGTACACCTTCGGCGGCGCGCTGCGCACGCCCATGACCGCCCATCCCAAGGTCTGCCCGGCGACCGGTGAGCTGGTCTTCTTCGGGTCACGGCTGCGCCCGCCGTACCTGACCTACTACCGCGCGACGCCGACCGGCGAGCTGCTTCAGGCGCAGGTGGTGGAGGTGCCGCGGGCGACGATGATGCACGACTTCGCCATCACCGGCGAGTACGCGATCTTCATGGACCTGCCCGTGGTCTTCGACCCGGCGATGGCCGCGGCCGGGCTGCCGTGGCGGTGGGACGACGGGCACGGCGCCCGGTTCGGGGTGATGCGCCGGGACGGCGGGCCGGTGCGGTGGTTCGAGGTCGAGCCGTGTTACGTCTGGCACACCATGAACGCTTCGGCGGCCGGCGGCGTGATCACGATCGTCGGCTGCCGGGTGCCGGTGCTGTGGCGCGAGGGCCCGCAGGACATGGGCGGCGGCGTTTCCGCCCTGCACGAATGGCGGCTGGATCTGGCCGCGGGCACGGTCGCCGAGCGGCGGCTGGACGATGCGGCGGTCGAGTATCCGCGGGTCGCCGACGCCGAGGTCGGGCAGCCCTACCGCTTCGGGTACGTCACCAGCTTCTCGCTGGAGGCCGAGCCGGAGCGCTCGGAGATCTACCGGTACGACCTCGCCGCGGGCGCTGCCCGGGAGGTCCACCGGCTGCCCGCCGGGCACACCTGCGGCGAGGCGGTCTTCGTCCCCCGGGGCGGGACGCCGGGCGACGGCTACCTGATGACCTTCGTCCACGACCGCCCCCGGGGTGCCGGCTATCTGGCGATCCTGGACGCCGCCGACCTGTCCGCCCGGCCGATCGCGGAGGTGCGGCTGCCGGTCCGCGTCCCCGCCGGCTTCCACGGCTCCTGGCTTCCCGGCCTTCCTTGACTTTGTCGCAACCTATGACTCACTATCTTGCTACAAAGGTTGCGACAAAATGAGGAGGCAAGGTGAAGCGCTCCATCGTGAGGCGCCCGGCAGCCGCCCGGCTGGCCGATGCCTGGCTGCTGCGGCACGGCCTGGGCGACACCCCGCTGACGCCCCTGCTGGCCGCACGGGTGACGGTACGGCTGCGGGCCCGCGCTCTCGGCAGCGTCCTGCTGGCCGTACTGATCCTGGGGGCCTCGGCGGTGCGGGCGGCCGACCTGGTGGCCGGCGCGTCCGGGCCGCACCGGTCCACGCCCGTGCTGGTGCTGGGCGTGCTGATCGTCGGGCTGCTCCTGCTCCGGGCGCTCCTGGACGCATGGGTACGGCGGGCCGACCGCCGGGCCGGTGCCACGCTGGCCCGCCGGGCGGCGCACCCGATCCAGCCGGACTGGCTCGAACTGCTCGGGCGGCCGTACGCGCTCGTGGCGGCCGGAACCTTCGTCACGGCGCTCGCGCTGGGCGCCGCGGCGCTGGCCGTGGGGGAGGAGTCGGTGCGATACGGCGCCATCGTCCTGCTGGTCGCCCTGGCCGGGGTCGGCGTGGGCACCGTCCTGCAACTGCGTGAGCTGCTGGCCCGGCCGATCGTGGCCGAGGACGAGGACTCGCTGACGGCCGACTTCGTCTTGCGCATCGAGGACGCGCGCGAGAGCACGTCGCCGGCCGTCGTGTGGTCGCTGCCCCCGATCCTGCTGTTCGGCTCCGCGCCCTCCTGGTGGACCGCGGCCGCCGTCGGCTTCGTCCTGCTGGGCCTGGCCGCCTACGTCGTCGTCCACGCCAGGACGCCCGGGTGTGTGGCGATGGCGCGGCACGTCGTGGCCGCCCGATGATCGTCGTCGACGCGGGCTCCCCGGTGCCGCCGTTCGAGCAGCTCAGGGCGCAGCTCGCCCGGCAGATCCAGGACCGCACGCTGGCCGTGGGCGCCAGGCTGCCCACCATCCGCCGCCTCGCGGCCGACCTCGGCCTGGCCGTCAACACGGTCGGCCGGGCCTACCGGGAACTGGAGGAGGCGGGGCTGATCGAGACGCGGGGGCGCGCCGGGTCGTTCGTGTCGGCGGCGGGCGAGGAGGCCCGCGAACGCGTCCGGCGGGCCGCGGCCGACTTCGCGGCCGTCGTGGCGAGCGTGGGCCTCGATGACGCCGAGGCCCTCAGCATCGTCGAGGCAGCCCTGGGAATCGCGGAGTATGCGGGGGTGGCCGAGGACGCTTCTCCGTGACCGCCCGCCGTACGCAGAGTTCAGCGGCCCAGGGTGACCGGCAGCGCGGTCAGGCGCAGGGTGCCGGGGTCGGGCGCGCGTAGTTCCGCCGGCTTCGCGGCCAGGGCCAGGCGCGGGTAGCGGGCGAGCAGGGCGGCGAGCACCACCCGGGTGGTGACGCGGGCGAGGTGGGCGCCGGGACAGAAATGGGCGCCGTGCGCGAAGCCGAGGTGGGCGGCCTCGTCACGGCCCACGTCCAGCCGTTCGGGTTCGGTGTAGACGCGAGGATCGCGGTTGGCCGAGACCGCCGCGACCGTGACCGCCTCGCCCTCGCGCACGGTACGGCCGGCCACCTCGACCTCCTCGCGCGCGTATCGGGGGATGACCAGCAGCGTCGGGCCGCACCAGCGGATGAGCTCCTCCACGGCCGACGGCATGAGCCCCGGGTCGGCGCGCAACCGGTCGAGCTCGGCCGGATGGGACAGCAGCGCGCACACGGCGTTGGCGATGAGGTTCGTGGGGGTCTGCCCGGACAGCACGAGCTGCCAGACGAGCGAGACCAGTTCCTCCTCGGCCAGCCGGTCGCCGTCGGCCTCCCGGGCCGCGATCAGGTCGGACAGCATGTCGTCACCGGGTTCGGCGCGCTTCCTGGCGATGGCCTGCCGGGCGCCGTCCAGGATGCCGGGGATCGCGGCGGCGAACTCCCCGCCCCGCCCGCCCGCGACGCTGGCTCCCCAGACGCGCCACAGCGGCCGGTCGGCGTCGGGGATGCCGACGACCGCGCAGATCACGTCCATCGGCAGCGGCCGGGTGAAGTGCGGGATGAGATCGACCTCGCCGCCGCCGGCCGCCGCCTCGGTCTCGTCGAGCAGTCCTTCGACGATCGCCTCGATACGGCCGGCGTGCTCGCCGGCCCGGCGCGGTGTGAAGGCGGGCGCCACCAGCCTGCGCAGCCGCGCGTGCTCGGGGCCCGGCCGCTCCGACATCGTGCGCAGGTACGGCTGGGCCTCCTCGGGCGCGTCGGGCCGCATGAAGCTGCCGGCCTTGATCTCCAGGCGGGCGTCGCCCAGCGCGGCCCGGGCGTCGGCGTGGCGCAGCACCACCCACCACGCGGGCATCCCCGGCACCTGGATGCGCGCCAGTGGGGCGCTTTCCCTGGCCCGGCCGTACGCGGTGAACGGATCGCGGATCACCTCGGGGTCGGTGAGGTCGATCGGGGGAACGTCCATGGGCCTGCCTCCTGGATGATGAAATCATTCGGATGATGCTGTCATCTGGATGGTGACGCTATCTTGGTTGCCCAGGTACGGCAAACGCCCCTGGAGGAGGACGATGGCCCGGCTCACCCGCGCCCAGTTGCAGGAGCTCAACCGCGCCAAGGTGCTGGCCGCGGCCAGACGGGAGTTCGCCGAGTACGGCTACCGCGAGGCGAAGATCGACAACATCGCCGAGCGTGCCGAGCTGACCAGGGGCGCGGTGTACTCCAACTTCCCGGGCAAGCGGGCCCTGTACTTCGCGGTCCTGGCGGAAGAGGCGGCCGGGGCGGAGCCTGCTGGAGCGGCGGGCCGTACCGATGAGGAGGCGTTGCGGGCCTTCGCCCGTGCGTGGCTGGCGCGGTTGCCCCTGGCCGAGGAGGCCGCGCCGGTCGGGAGCGACCTGATTTCCGAGATCATGGCCGACGAGCTCACCCGCCGGCCATACGCACAGTTGCTCAAGCTGCAGGGACTGCTGCTGGCGCTAGCCCTGGAGCGGCTCGGCCCCGAGGGCGGGCGGCGGGTCAAGCTGGCCGAGACGGCGCTGACCATCCTGCACGGGGCCGTGCAGCTGTCGGCGGCGGCGCCCGGGTTCGTGGAGCCGTTCGCCGTGGCCGGTGCCATCGGGCAGCTGATGGAGGCCGATCTGGAGGACGGCTGGCCACCGCCCCACCTCGCGTTCGCGCCGGTCGCGGCCGAGGTGGACGAGCCGTGGGCGGCCCCGCTCGTGCGCGACGAGGTGGGCGGCGGGGTGGCGCCGGTCCCCGACGGGGTGGTGGCGGTGCTCGGGCTGCACCGGATCGAGGCCGTCGAGGAGGCGGTGCGCGCCGGCGGCGGCCCGGTGACGGCCGTGCTGGTCACCCCGGAACCCGCCGAGCTGGCGCCCCTGGCGCGGCTGACCGTGGCCGAGGTCGCCGCGTGCCTGCGGCAGGCGTTCCCCGCCGCGGCTCTGCCCGAGGTGCGCGTGGTGATCGACGAGAGCGGCACGCTGGCCGCCGCGGCCGGGGTGCGCGAGATCTCCGGCACCACGCAGTCCGCGATCCGCATCGCCGCGGGCCGGATCGTGGCCCGCGCCGACGGTTACGGCGCCTGTCATGCGGCGTCGGTCGCGGGTGAGGGTCCGGTGCGGCGCCGCCAAAGTGAAGCGCAGGTCCGGCGCCGCGAAAGTGAAGCGCAGGTTCTCCGTCGTGACAACGAAGTGCCGGGCCGGCGCGGAGAGGAGGGCTGAGCCTACGCCGTGGCCGCCTTCACGAGGTCGACGATCTCGGGCAGTACGGCGTCGGCCACCCTGATCCCGCGCTCCACCAGCCCGTTGGCGTGAAACAGGTCGGCGGCGTGCTGCTGCTCGGCCACGAACTCCGCGCTCACCGGCAGCAGGCCCCACGGGCGGGTGCGCAAGGCGTGTTCCCACGCGTCGAGATCGCCGCCGGGGAACAGGGCCGCGGCCTCGCGCGGGTGCGCCTCGGTCCAGCGGTCGGCCCGCTGCAGGCCGGCGACGATCGCGGCCAGTTCCTCGGGCTGCTCACGGGCGAAGTCGCGGCGGGTGAACCACAACGAGCGATGGCTGAACAGGCCGTCGGTCTCGATGAGCGTCCTGGTGCGCGACTCCACGGGCGTGAGGTACGGGTAGGAGCCGACCCAGGCGTCCACGGCGCCGTCCACGAGCAGCTCGGCGGCGTTGCCGTACGCGTCCACCGGCACGATGTCGCCCCAGCCGAGCCCGGCGCGCTCCAGCGCGAGCAGCAGCAGCGTGGTCTGCCACGAGCCGTGGCCCAGCGCGACCTTCTTGCCCTTCAGCTCCGCCACCGAGCCGATGGGGGAGTCGGCGCGGACCACCAGGCGGCCGTTCTCGACCCTGGGCCCGGAGATGGCCACGTACACGATGTCGTGGCCCTTGGCCTGGGCGGTGACCGGTGGCGTGGAGCCGGTGCCGATGACGTCGTAGCCGCCGTCGAACAGGTGGTCGCCGTGGGCGGAGGGCAGCGCGCGGGCCGGGTCCACGCGTTCGCCCCGGCCGAGGGAGTTCAGGTCCACCCACTCCACGCCGGGGAGCAGGTCCCGGTGGCGGGCCACCCACAGGGTGTTGTTCTGCGGGAAGAAGCCGACGCGAGTGGTCATGAGGTACGTCCTTTCAACAGGGGCAACACGTGGCGGCCCACGCGGCGGGCCTCTTCGAGATGGGGGATTCCGGCCAGGATGAAGGCGTCCACGCCGAGGTCCAGGAGCCGGTCGAGCCGTTCGGCTACCTGGTGGTAGTCGCCGACCAGGCCGAAGGCGGGCCCGTCGCGCAGGTGGCCGAAGCCGCCCCACACGTTCGGGGCGACCTCCAGGCGGCGATGGTCGTCCCCGGCCGCGGCCAGGAACGAGCGGCTGCGCCGTACCCCTTCTGAGTCGCCCTGATGGTCCTCGCCGGTCACGGGGCGGGCCCGCCAGCCTTGCTCGATCTCCACCCACGCCTCCTCTTCGCTCTCGCGGGCGAGGATGTCCACGCGGACGGCGAACTTCGGCGGGGTGTCGCTGTGGGCGCGGACCGCGTCGAACTTGGCCGCCAGCGACTCGAACGGCTCCAGCCACGACAGGTAGTAGCCGGCGTGCCGTCCGGCGGCGTCGATCGCGGCGGGCGAGGAGCCGGAGAAGAAGATCTCGGGGAAGGGCTGGCCGGTCAGTTCGGCGGGCAGCCCGGCGTTCTCCACCCGATAGAAGCGGCCGTGATGGGTGTGGCCTCCGGCCCACACGCCCTTGAGCACGTCGAGGAACTCCGAGGTGCGGGCGTAACGGTCGTCGTGCTCGACCTTGTCGCCCCACCAGAGCTGCGCGGGGCCGCCCCCGCCGGAGATGACGTTGTAGACGATCCGGCCGCCGGTGGCCTTCTGGAGCGTGGCGGTCATCCGGGCGGCCTGGACGGGGTGCAGGAACCCGGGCTGGAAGGCGACCATGAAGCGGTACGACGTGGTCTCGCGGGCCAGTGACGCGGCGGCCGCCCAGGGGTCGTCGGTGTGGGGGAAGTTCGGCAGCAGGCCGCCCGCGAAACCGGACTCCTCGGCTGCTCTGGCGACCTCGGCCATGTAGTCGGCATGGGTGTAGCCGTCGTCGCGGCCGTCCCGGGTGCCGGGGGCGGTGCCGCCGGGGGTGAAACCGCCGCGGCTGTTGACCCGGCGGCGCAGCGACGGCTGGTCGCCCTCCATGTGGATGCGCCAGTAGATGTCAACCGGCAAGGGCTCGCTCCTTCGCGTGCTCGCCGAGGTGGTAGACGTCCTCGGCAGGGAGGAAGAACTCGGTGACGCCCCTGGCGGCGTACTCCTCGGCCTCGTCCAGGGAGGTCACGTGCATGCCGTACCGCAGGCCGGGCAGCTCGCGGGTCAGGGCGGCCAGGTCGTCGCCGGGCGAGAAGACGTGCACGTCGGCGTGGCGGCGCGACAGCTCCAGCGCTTCGGGCGAGGTGCCGCTCAGGTGCACCTCGGGGAACGGCGGCGCCGAAAGCGGCGGGGCGAAGCCGCCCGCGACGACCTCGTAGAACGCGCCACGGAAGTCGAACGGCCCGTTCCAGACCCCCTTGGCGACCGTGAGGAACTCCGCCGCCCGCGCGTAGCGCTCGGCGCCGGTCAGGAAGTCGCCGTGCGCCCGGGCCACGGCCGGGTCGAGGTCCACCGCGAGCCGCCAGCCGAGCCGTCCGGCGGCGAAGCGCTGAAGGGAGGACGAGAGCTTGGCCGCGTAGACCGGGGTGGCCACGCCGGGGTGGAACTCGGCGACGACCCGGAGATGGCGGGTGCGGCGCAGGACGCCGCCCGCGACGGTCAGCGACTCCTGCCCGCCGGGGTCGAAGGGCACCAGCGCTCCGGCCAGCCCGGAAAGGTCCGCCGCCACGGCCGCCCGCCCTGCGGGGTCGGTGCGTGCCGGCCGTACGTCGGTGACGAAGGCGGGCAGCTCGGCGGCCGCGGGAGACCTCGTCGGCAGGACCACGTGGAGGCGCGTCATGCCGTCACCCCCGCGTGCGTGTGCACGCCGAGGTCGGCGAGCAGGCGGCGGCGCAGTTCGACGAAGGCGGGATCGGTGCGGTCGCGGGGGCGGTCCAGCCCGACCGCGAGGTCGGTGGCGAACTGCCCGTCGCGCAGTACCGCGATCCGGTCGGCGAGCAGGATGGCCTCCTCCACGTCATGGGTGACCAGGACCACGGCGGGGCGGTGCCGGGCGCACAGCTCGGCGATCAGGTCCTGCATGTGCAGCCGGGTCAGGGCGTCGAGCGCGGCGAACGGCTCGTCCAGCAGCAGGAGCTCCGGCTCGCGGACCAGGGCCCTGGCCAGCGCGACCCGCTGGGCCTCACCGCCCGACAGCGTCGCCGGCCAGGCGTCGGCGTGCCCGCTCAGCCCCACTTCGGCCAGTGCCGCGAGCCCCTTGGCGCGGGCGCCGCGCCCCTGCCCGATGATCACGTTGGCCAGCGCCCTCTTGGAGGGGATCAGCCGGGGCTCCTGGAAGACGACCGTGCGTGCCGGCGCCACGAGCACGTCCCCGCCGCCGGCGGCGTCGAGTCCGGCGAGGATGCGCAGCAGCGTGGTCTTGCCGGTGCCGCTCGCGCCCAGCAGCGCCAGAAACTCCCCGCGGCGCACGTCCAGGTCCACCCCGTCGAGCACGGCGCGCTCGCCGAAGACCTTGCGCAGCCCGCGCGTGCGTACGGCGAGGCTCATCGGATCGTCACCACCTTGCGCCAGGGCATGGTCACGCGTTCGGCCAGCCGTAGCGTCAGGTCGGCCACCAGCCCGATCACCGCGTACAGCAGCACGCACAGCGCCAGGATGTCGGTGCGCAGGTAGTCGGTGGCCCTGGCCATGAGATAGCCGAGCCCGGCGGTCACGTTGATCTCCTCGGCGGCGATGAGCGCGATCACGCTGAGCGTGGTGGACAGGCGCAGCCCGGCGAAGATGGACGGCAGCGCGCCCGGCAGCACGACCTCGCGGGCGATCGCGATCCGGCCGAGCCCGAACGCGCGCGCGGCCTCGACGACCTTGCGGTCCACGTTGCGCACGCCGCTGGAGACGTTGATGTACATGGGGAACGTGCACGCCACGCCGATGAGCAGGATCTTGGACGCCTCCTCGATGCCGAACCAGACGATGAACAGCGAGGTCAGCGCCAGGAACGGGATCGCACGCAGCGCCTGCATCGAGGAGTCGACGAGTTCCTCGCCGAGCCTGGTGAAGCCGGAGACCAGCCCGAGCAGCAGTCCGGTGGAGGCGCCCAGGACCAGGCCGAGCCCGGCCCTGGTGATCGACACGCGCAGCGCCTCCGGGAGCTGGCCGTCGGCCCACAGCTCGGCGAAGGTCGTGACGACGTCCTGCGGGCCCGCCAGCACGTCCTTGGTCAGCGCGCCGGAGGCCGTGGCGGCGTACCACACCGCCAGCAGCAGGACGGGCCCGATGGCCCGCAGGCCGAGCGTCACCGCGGGATGACGGCCCGCGGCGCGTGGCGCCCTGGGGGCGACGAGGCTGCTCACGGCTTCGCCTGCCCGAGCTTGGTCACGTCGACGACGTGCGGAGCGACGTCAAGGGGCGTGGTGAGGACCTTCTGGTCAAGGAAGAACTTCGCCACCTCCTGAAATTTCGTGATTTCGAGGGGTGTGACTGCTTGGGCCGGTTTGCCCTTCCGCTGGATGGAGACCACCAAGTCCTTCTGCTCACCTTGTACGGCCTGCGGTCCCGCCTGGGTGAAGACGTTGAGGTAGGCGGCCGGATCGGCGATCTCCTTGGCGCTGCCGTCCCGCAGGAAGCCGAACAGCGTCTTCACCACCTCCGGATGCTCCTGCAGCAGCTTGTTGGCGGCCACGTAGATGACGTAGTTGTCGGACTTGATCGCCTCGCCGTCGGCCAGGATGCGCGCGTCCAGGTCGGTGACGGCCGGGATGAGGAAGGTGGAGAACGTGGCCCAGGCGTCCACCTCCCCGGAGCCGAAGACGGGGGCGGTCTGCGGCGGCGGGAGGTAGACTCGCTTGACCCTCTCCACCGGCACGTTGGCCGTCTGCAGCGCCCTGAGCAGCAGGTACTCGCTGGTGCCGCCGTGCCCGACGGCGACGCTGCGCCCGGCCAGGTCGGCCACGGACCTGATCGGCGAACCGTTCTTGACCACGATGCCCTCGCCCGCCAGGTCGGGCGGCACGGTGGCGAAGATCTTGAAGCTGGGCTTGACGGCCAGCGCGGTCACCCCGGCGGTGATCGAGCCCGTGGCGATGTCCAGCGAACCCGCGTTGATGGCCTGAGCCGCCGGGGCGAACACGGAGAAGTCCCCTGCCCACTTGACCTTGGCGTTGACCTTGGCCAGGGCGGCGTCCAGGCTCCCGTCCCTCTTCGCGACGGCCAGGAAACCGCTGTTGCCGGGGTCGGCGATCCGGACGACGACCTGCTCGCGCGCGGTGGCGGCCTGCGTGCTGCCGCAGGCCGCTGCCAGGAGGACCAGGGGGACGGTGGTGAGCAGCAGCTTACGCATGGGTGAGTCCTTGCAGTGGGGTGTGATCGGCCCAGGCGGCGACGTCCACGGGCGCGGCGAGGAAGTCGTGGTCACGCAGGAAGCGCTCCTGCCGGGCCAGCAGGTCGAGGCGTTCGGCGGACAGGTCGAGGTGGAGGGAGGCGCCGGGGACGTAGGCGGCGGCCACGCCGCTCGCCCCGGCGCCCGTCTCGGCGGAGAGGATCCTGGCGACCTCGGCCGGGTGCTCCGCGGCCCAGCCGGCGGCGCGCAGGAGCACGCCCAGGAAGCGGCCGACCACGTCGGGGTGCTCGTCCAGCAGGCGCTGGTGGACGGTGATCGGGCGCGGGGTGCCGTTGTTGACGCGCGCCCGCCGGTCCGGCACGGCGTCCAGGTCGATGCCGACCTCGGCGCCGTGGCGGAGGGCGGCCTCGACCGCGAGCGCGCCCTTGACGTAGACCGCGTCCACGCGGCCGGCGGCCAGCGCGAGGAGTTCGGCCTCCCATTGGCCGCCGTCCGGCGCTGCCTCGACGTCGACCAGGTCGGCGTCGGCTAGGCCGAGTCCCGCCAGGGACAGTGCTCCGTGGAAGCCGCGCAGCGCCATGGCCCGCCAGAAGTCGATCGCGATCGGGCGCCGGGGCACGGCCAGGCGCCGGCCCTTGAGCTGTTCGGGGCGCTCCAGCTGGGTTCCGGCGCGCACGAGGATCGCCTGCCGCTCCTCGATCCAGGTCAGGCCGATGAGCCGGGTGGCCTCGCCGCGCGAGCGTGCCCACAGCGCGGGAACGTTGCCGCCCTCGCGGAACAGGCCGGTCAGGGCGTGGGTGTAGTGCGTCTCGCGGGGAGTGCCCGGGGCGCCGTCCTGAAGGGAGCGGACCTCGATCCCGTCGGGTGAGAACTCCCCGGCCAGCCAGCCCTGATCCGCCGCGATGCCGGTGGCGGTGGGGACGGGACAACGGGTGAACCAGATGGTCTCGAGTGCGGCGGTGGTCATGCTCGAGAGTTTGCTAGTAATTTGGTAGGAAATGCAAAGAATATCCCGCGATGCGGGAAGCCCTCGATGCCGGACCGCGGCCGACCTGGCCCTGGTCCTCCCTACTCGGAAACCGGAGATTCCCGCATGGCAGCAGAAGGCGGCGTCCAGGCGGTGCGCCGGGCCATCGGCATCCTCGACTGCTTCGGCGGCGGGGACGCCTCGCTCAGCCTGTCCGATCTCTCACGCAGGATGGAGCTGTCCACCTCCACGACCCACCGCCTGGCCAGGACCCTGAGCGGAGCGGGTTTCCTGGAGCAGGAGGCGCGCACGGGCCACTACCGCCTGGGCCCGTCGGTCACCGAGCTGGGCCAGCTCTCCTTCCATCGGCGCGGCCTGCACCGGATCGCGCCCGAGCTGGCCGAGCTGGCCCGCGTCACCTCCGCCACCGTGGACCTGGCCGTGCGCAACGACCGGCACGCCGTCATCCTGGCCGGCGGCTCACTGAACCCCGACAGCGGCGCGGGCCTGCGCCGCCCCCTGCACTCCACCGCGCTGGGCAAGGTGCTGCTGGCCTGGGCGCCGGAAGGCCGGGCGGACGTGCGGGCGCTGGGCCCTCTGCCCGCGCTGACCGGACGCACCATCGTGGACCACGAAGAACTCCGTGCCGAGCTGCGGCGGGTCCGCGAGGCCGGATACGCGCTCAACGACGAGGAATCCCACGACGGTATCCGCACGATCGCGGTGCCGGTCCTCGACCGCGCCGACCACGTGCGGTACGCGCTGGCCGTCCGATCCACGCCCCGGGTCATGAGCGAGGCCAGGATCGGCTGGTTCGTGGCGCACGGCCGGGCCTGCGCGCGGGCGCTGGAGGTGCTCCTCCTTCCGCCCTCCGAGCGCAGGCCCCGCGTCGCGGACTAGGACAGCGGGCCGAAGAAGGTGTGGATCTCGCGCGAGACCTGCTCGGGCTCCTCGTGCGCCATGAAGTGACCGCCGCGCCCGGGCGTGCTCCAGTGGCGCAGGTCGGAGCACAGGCGCTCGGGCAGCGAGCGGGGCAGGCCGGCGAAGGCGGGCTCGCAGCTCAGCGTGACCGCGGCCGGGACCGAGATCGGCGGGACCGGGCGGTTGGCGGGGTAGTCGTAGTACTGGCGGAAGGAACTGCCGATGGTGCCGGTGGCCCAGTACAGGGTGGCCACCGTGCACAGGGTGTCCTTGTCCCACTTCCTCTCGAGGTCGCCGTCGCAGTCGCTCCAGTCGCGGTACTTGTCGATGATCCAGGCGATCAGCCCGGCGGGGGAGTCGGCCAGCGCGGCGGCGATCGTGTCCGGCCGGGTCCACATGATCTCGCTGTAGCCCTGGTCGCGGGCGTCGTAGGCGGCCAGATGGTCCAGGTACGCCTGCTCCTCGGGGGTGGCCGGCCGCTCGCTGAAGTCCGCGGTGAGCACCGCCGAAGTAACGTGCACGCCGATCACCGACTGCGGGTAGAGGGCGCCCAGCCATTGGGTGACCCCGCCGCCGATGTCCCCGCCGAAGGCGCCGAAGCGCTCGTAACCGAGCGTCTCGGTCATCAGCTTGTGCCAGATCTCGGCCACGCCGCGCCGGGTGAACTTCTCGCGGGGCAGCTCGGAGAAGGCGAAACCGGGCAACGAAGGGATCACCACATCGAACCGGTCGGTCAGCAGCGGCGCCACCCGGAGCATCTCCACGAAGCTGCTCGGCCAGCCGTGCGTCAGGACCAGGGGCGTACCGCCGCCGGGGCGCTCCGAGCGCAGATGCACGTAGTGCACCTTGCGGCCGGCGACCTCGGCGCGAAAGTGCGGGAAGGCGTTGAGCCCGGCCTCGGCCGCCCGCCAGTCGAACTCCCCGGCCCAGTAGGCGACCAGCTCACGCAGGTAGCCGGGATCGACGCCGGCCGCCCAGAAGGCCGAGTCGGAGGGCGTCGTGTAGAGGGTGCGGCGCAGGCGTTCCCGCAGGTCAACCAGGACATCGTCGGCCACGGAAATATCGAATGCCTCTATAGTCATGGTCCTTTATAATGCACATATGTCTACACCCCGGATGTCTTAACTCACACGCACGTTTCCCGCCACCTGTGTGTCCCTGAGCAGTTCCGGAGTGTCATCCCATGCTTACCTTCCGTGGGGTCGACGTGCGCGTCGGCGCCCGTCTTCTCCTTTCCGGCATCACCGCCCACATCGCCCCCGGCGACCGCATCGGCCTGGTCGGCCGCAACGGCGCGGGCAAGACCACCCTGCTGCGTACCCTGGCCGGGCAGCTGCCCGCCGCCGCGGGCACGATCAGCGCGAGCGGGCCGGTCGGCTACCTGCCGCAGGATCCTGCCGCCGCCGACCCGGCGATCACCGTCACCGACCGCATCCTGTCCGTGCGCGGCATGGACGCCGCCGTCCGCGAGCTGCGCGCCGCCGAGCAGGCGCTCGGCACCGGCGGCGAGCGGGAGATGGCCGGGTACGTGCGAGCCGAGGCCGAGTTCCAGGCGCGCGGCGGCTACCCGGCCGAGGCCGAGGCGGCCCGCGTGGCCGCCGGGCTCGGCCTGCCCGACCGGGTCATGACCAGGCCGCTCGGCACCCTGTCCGGCGGCCAGCGCCGCCGGGTCGAGCTGGCCCGCGTGCTCTTCTCCGACCGGGGCACGCTGCTGCTCGACGAGCCCACCAACCACCTCGACGGCGACTCCGTCGCGTGGCTGCGCGGCTTCCTGAGCGGCTACCCGAACGGCTTCGTCATGATCAGCCACGACACGGACCTGGTCGCCGACGTGGTCAACCGGGTGTGGCACCTCGACGCCGAGCACACCTCGCTGGAGGTGCACAACACCGGCTGGCACACCTACCTGGCCGACCGGGCCGCGGGCGAACGCCGCGACGCGCGCCACCGGGCCGTCGCCCAGCGCAAGGCCGCCGCCCTGCACGCCCAGGCGGACAAGATGCGGGCCAGGTCGTCCACCGCGACCCGGGCGCGGGACATGGCCCGGCGGGCAGACCGCATGCTGGCCGAGGTACGGCCGGCCCGCCGTACCTCGAAGGTGGCCAGGATCCGGCTGCCCGAGCCCGCCCCGAGCGGGCGCACCCCGCTGGGCGCGATCAGCCTGACCAAGGCGTACGGCGAGCTGGACGTGCTGACCGGGGTCGACCTGGCCGTGGACCGGGGCAGCCGGCTGGTCGTGCTCGGGTTCAACGGCGCCGGCAAGACCACGCTGCTGAGGCTGCTGGCCGGGCACGAACGGCCGGACTCCGGCCGGGTGGTGCACGGGCACGGGCTGCGGCTGGGCTACTTCGCCCAGGAGCACGACACGCTCGACCCGGAGCGCAGCGTCCGGCAGAACCTGGCCGACTGCGCGCCGCACCTGAGCGACGGCGAGGCGCGGACGGTGCTGGGCGCGTTCCTGTTCGGCGGTGACGACGCCGACAAGCCGGCCGGGGTGCTGTCGGGCGGCGAGAAGACGCGGCTGGCGCTGGCCGCGCTGGTCAGCTCGCGGGCCAACGTGCTGCTGCTGGACGAGCCGACCAACAACCTCGACCCGGCCTCGCGGGCGGAGGTGCTGGCGGCGGTCGGCGGCTACCGGGGCGCCGTGGTCATGGTCACCCACGACGAGGAGGCGGTCGAGGCGCTGCGGCCTGATCGGGTGCTCGTGCTGCCCGACGGCGTGGAGGATCTGTGGAACCCCGGCTACGCCGATCTGGTCACTCTGGCATGAGGCCGACCGCGTCGGCGTAGTAGTCCGATCCGGCCACGTGGAGGGCGATCTCGCGGAACGTCCACCCCTCACCCGGCGAGTCGTCGAGCAACTCGCCGGTGAGGGAGCCGAGGCGGACGGTCCAGATCCGGGCCAGCCTGGTCAGCCTGCTGACCGCCTCCTCGTAGTCCTCCTCGGTGAAGGGCGCCAGGTCCGCCGCCGTGGTGATCGTGGAGGCGTGCCAGGCGTCGGGGATCGCCGGGATGCCCACCAGGCGGGCCTCGATCTCGGCGAGGTGGTCGATCAGGTGGTCGGCCACCCGCCGGATCGCCTTGTGCGGGGTGTAGACGCGGTCGTCGATCGGGCGGGGCACGCCGTCCCAGCGGGTCCAGGTCTCGGCCAGCGTGAGGACGTGCTCCACCATCTCGGTCACCGCGATCGCGGGGTCTCGGTCGGTCATGGGCGCACGCTATGGCCGGAACACTTAACGCAGGATGGAAGGATCCATGTCATGGAATACATCCGTTTGGGGAACAGCGGGCTGAAGGTGTCCCGGGTGTGCCAGGGCATGATGAGCTTCGGCGATCCGGCGCTGCTGGACTGGTTCGTGCCCGAGGAGACCGCCGAGGTGATCGTACGGCGGGCCGCCGAGGGCGGGGTGACGTTCTTCGACACCGCCGACATGTACAGCACGGGCGGGAGCGAGGTGATCACGGGGAACGTGCTGCGGCGTGTCTTCCCGCGGCGCGAGGACTACGTGCTGGCCACCAAGGTCTTCTTCCCGATGGGCGAGGGCCAGAACGACGGCGGTCTGTCGCGCAAGCACATCATGGCCGCGATCGACGCCTCGCTGGAGCGGCTCGGCACCGACTACGTGGATCTCTACCAGATCCACCGCTGGGACGAGGAGACGCCCATCGAGGAGACCATGCTGGCGCTGCACGACCTGGTGCGCTCCGGCAAGGTCCGCTACCTCGGCGCCTCCTCGATGAGCGCCTGGCAGTTCGCCAAGGCCCAGCACGTGGCCGAGCTCAACGGGTGGACCAAGTTCGTCTCCATGCAGAACCACTACAACCTCCTCTACCGCGAGGAGGAGCGCGAGATGCTGCCGCTCTGCCGTGACCAGGGCGTCGGCGTGATCCCGTGGGGACCCCTGGACCGCGGCGTGCTGGCCCGCCCGGCGGCGGCCGAGGCGCGGACCACGCGCAGCGCCAGCGACGGGCGCATTCCGGCCGCCTACGAGAGCGCCAACAACCGGGAGATCCTCGACCGGCTGGTCCAGCTGTCGGCCGAGCGGGAGCTGCCCCCGGCCCAGGTGGCGCTGGCCTGGCTTCTGCACCAGCCCGGCCTGACCGCGCCGGTCGTCGGCGCCACGAAGGAGGCGCAGGTCGACGACGCGGTGGCCGCGGTGGACGTGGTGCTGACCGACAAGGAGGTGGCCTTCCTGGCCGAGCCGTACCGGGCCAGGGAGTTCGAGGGTTAGCCCTTGGTGCGGGCATAGTGGCGGGCCACCCGCACCCGGTTGCCGCACCCGGGTGAGCACCACTCGCGGCGCGGGTGCTCCTTGAGGAAGAACTGCACGCACCCGGGCGCGCCACACGGCCGGACCCGCTCCCGGTCGGGCCCCGACAGCAGCAGCACCGCGTGCCCGGCCACCTCCGCCAGCGCGGCCGGCACGGGCGGCCCGCTCGTCCGCACCTCTGCCGAGGGCGGGTCGCCCCAGGACAGCTCGTGCCAGCGCGGCGCCGACCGGGCCGCCTCGTTGAGCGCGCGCACGTGCTCGCCGGCGGGCCCGGCTCCGGCCATCAGTCCGCGTACGGCGTCGCGGGCCCGCCGGGCGGCGGCGGCCTCATGCTCGCCGACGGCCGCGAGCGCGTCCTCGTCGAGCCGGATCTCCAGGTACGGCCGCATCTCGCGCAACCACGCGGCCAGCCCGGCGGGCGTGCCCAGCGCGTCACCGGTGGAGGCGCGGACGGTGTTGGCGAAGGCGACGGCGATGTGAACCACCCTGCTAATGCTATCGCCATCTTGCATCCATTAGCTCGCTAATGTTTTCATTAGGCGTCATCCATTAGAGAGGAAGGCGCCCCGTGGCATTCCAGACTGGGCACATCGGGCTCAACGTCACCGAGCTCGACCGGTCCATCGACTTCTACTGCCAGATCTTCGGCCTCACCCTGAACGGCCGCACCGACGGCGACGGCTGGAGCTACGCCCGGCTCGGCACCAGCGACACGCTCGTGCTCACCCTGTGGCGGCAGAGCTCCGGCCGCTTCGCCACGGACCGCCCCGGGCTGCACCACCTGTCCTTCGAAGCCCCCGGCGTGCCGGAACTGGAGGCCGTCCTGGCCCGGCTGCGCGAGCTGAACGTGCCCCTCCACCACGACGGCCTGGCCGCCCACCGCGAGGGCGGCGAGTCGGGCGGGGTGTTCTTCGAAGACCCGGACGGCACCCGGCTCGAGATCTACGTGACCAAGGGCCTCACCGCCCCCGCACCCCACGGCGAGGCTCCGACCTGCGGGTTCTTCTAGCCATGGGCATCCACCCGGGCGAGGTCGCCGCCCAGCGCCGCACCGGCGTCACCAAGCCGCTCGGCTCGGCCCGCGCGCGGGCCGAGATACCGGAGGTCGCCCAGGAGTTCCTGCGGCGCCAGCGCATGCTCGTCATCGGTACGGCCGGCCACGACGGAACCACGCGCGCCGGCCTGCTGACCGGCGCGCCCGGGTTCATCGAGCCCCTCGGCCCGGCCACGCTGGCCGTCCACGCCGCCCCGCCCTTCGACCTGGGCGAGGAGATCGGCACGCTGGCCATCGAGCCGTGGAGCAGGCGGCGCATGCGGGTCAACGGCCGCGTCCGGCGGGAAGCCGGGCGGCTGGTCATCGAGTCCGACCAGGCCATCGCCAACTGCCCCAAGTACATCCAGGCCCGCGAGATCGCCGCCGTGGTGCCCGGAGCCGCCCGCCGTACCGCGGAAGGCACGCACCTCACCGAGGGACAGCAGAGCTGGGTCGCGGCGGCGGACACCTTCTTCATCGCCACCCGGGCCGACGGCCAGGGCGCCGACGTCTCCCATCGCGGCGGCCCGCCCGGCTTCGTGCAGGTTCTCGGCCCGCGGCGGCTGCGCTGGGCGGACTACACGGGCAACTTCATGTTCCTCACCCTCGGCAACCTGGAGCTGGAACCGGCCGCCGGGCTGCTGTTCGTCGACTGGGAGCACGGGCACACGCTGCGCGTCGGCGGCCGGGCCACGGTCGACTGGGAGGGAGAGCGGCGCACGATCGACTTCGCCGTGGAGGAGGTCGCCGAGACGACCGGTGACAGCCCGCTGCGCTGGAGGTTCCTGGAACCCTCGCCGTTCAACCCCGGATAGATCACGTGTAGGTTGCGGGAATGGAGCACGTGACCTCGGCCGACGGAACCGTCATCGCCTTCGACCGCATCGGCGACGGCCCGGCGCTCATCGTGCTCGGCGGCGCCCTGTGCTCCCGCGCCACCACCCGCCCCCACGCCGCGGCGCTGGCCGCGTACTTCCAGGTCATCAACGCCGACCGGCGCGGCAAAGGCGACAGCGGCGACACCCCGCCCTATGCCGTCGAGCGCGAGATCGAGGACGTGGCCGCGCTCGTCGCCGTGGCCGGGGGAACGGCGGCGCTCTACGGGCACTCCTCCGGCGCCGGGCTGGCGCTGGAGGCCGCGGCCTCGGGGATCCCGCTGACCGGGCTGGTGCTGCACGAACCGCCCTACGCGCCCGCGCCCGACCCCGAGTCCGCCGCGCACACCGCGCGGATCACCGAGCTGCTCGCGCAAGGGCGACGGGAGGAGGCCGTCGACCTGCACATGTCCGGCTCCGGCCGCCCGGACGAGGCGGTGGCGGGGATGCACGCCGAGCCCTGGTGGCCCGAGGCCGTCGCTCTCGCGCACACGCTGCTCTACGACTACGCCTGCCTGGGAGACGACCTGGTGCCCACGGCCTCGGCCGCGCGGATCAGGGTGCCGACGCTGGTCATCGGGGGTGGCGACAGCCCCGAGTGGATGGTCGAGGTGGGGCTGCGGGTGGCCGAGGCGGTTCCCCGCGGACGGCACGTGGTCCTCAAGGGCCAGGGACACGTGGCCGCGCCCGAGGTGCTGGCGCCGGTGGTCGCGGAGTTCCTGCGTACGACTTAGGCCGTATGCCGGGCCGGGGCGTTCGCCTTCCGGGCAATGTGCGGGGCGCGGTCCCGCTCCTAGCGTCGGCCGCATGACCGATAGCTACCTCCGCGGCCTCGGCCTTCTCCTGGTCGCCGCCGCACTCGTGCTGCTGCGCTTTCCCGAGATGCTGCTCGACCCGCCCTCGTACGCGGGCGCCCCGGTCAGGGGCGGCCTCACGCTTCTCCTGCTCGCCTCCGGCGCCGTGCTCGTGGTGCTCGCGCGCCGCCTGGACGGCGGGCGCCGGATCGCCACCGCCGCCGGCGTCTGCTGGGGCGCGGGCGCGCTGGGCGTGGCCTGGGACGGCACCGCGGTGTCGTGGATCTCCTACGCCGCCGCCGCGATCGCCGCCCCGGCCCTGCTGGCCGTATGGACGGTGATCATCGTGCGGGCCGCGGCGCGCGGCCGGGTGCTCGGCCTGCTCGGGGCGGTCGGGCTGCTGCTGGTCGCCGCACGGTCCGCGGTGTGGGCGCTCAACGCGCTGCTCCCGCCCGACCGCGGCTTCTACCTCACCTCGGCGATCCTCACCGTGGCCGCGCTGCTCGCCTTCCCCCTCTGGGCGGCGTGGCTGATGCGCGGGAAGCTGCTCGCCTGGGTGCTGGCCCCCGTCCTCGTCGCCGTCTCCATCGGGCTGGCGCCCGCGCCCCGCGGCCAGGGCGCCCCCGCCGTGCCGAGCGCCGTCGGGTCGCTGTTCTACCTGATGACGATGGCCGTCCCCGGCCTCGTGCCCATGCCCGCCGACCTCACCGAACTGGCCGCCGACCGGCGCCGCGACCAGGTCACCCCGCCCGACCTGCCGCCGGGCACCACGATGTGGAAGGCCGACGCCGACGGCGTGCCCGCCGAGCGCATCTGCGCCCGCGGCGCCACCACCCGGCAGATGATCCTCTACCTGCCCGGCGGCGGCTTCATCGAGCCCGCGGGCAACGGCCCCCGCCACTTCGCCGCCGCCCTCTCCCGGGAAACCGCCGCCTGTGTGCTGCTCGCCCACTACCGCCTGGCGCCGGAACACCCCTACCCGGCCGCCCTCCAGGACAGCGTCCGCGCCTACCACTGGCTGCTGCGGCAGGGTGCCGCGCGCCTGGCCGTCGTGGGCGACTCGGCGGGCGGCAACCTCACGCTGGCGACCGCGCTGTCGCTGCGCGGCAGTGGTACGGCGCAGCCGTCCGCCCTCGTGTCGGTCTCCGGCATCACCGACCTGTCGATGACCGGCCCGACCTTCCGCACGCTCACGGACCGCGATCCGGTGCTGACCCCCGGCACCCGCAAGCTCACCTTCGACAGCTACACCCGCGGCGGCACGGCCGACCTGCGCGACCCGCTGCTGTCGCCGCTGCACGCCGACCTGACCGGACTGCCGCCGACCCTGCTCATGGCCGGCAGCCAAGAGGTGCTGCTCAGCGACACGACCCGGCTCGGCGACCGGCTGCGGCAGGCAGGGGTGCCCGGGGAGACGCAGGTCTGGCCCGGGATGGTGCACGCCTGGCCGCTGGTGGTCGAGGAGGCGCCGGAGAGCGGCATGGCCATCGGGCAGATCGCCGGCTTCGTCTCGCGGAGCTGGTCAGCCGTACGATGATGGACATGCCGGATCGCTGGTGGCCGGTCGCGCTCTACTGGAGCGTGATCGTGGTGGCCTTCGCCCTGGTGTGGTCACGCGTGCTGAACCCGGCGCTGCTGCTCGGCCCGATGGCGGCCGCGTACCTGGTCGCCCGGTACGGTCCCCGCCGCCACCTGTGGGCGGCCTGGCTCCCCGCGGTGCCGTTCGTGGCCGGATGGGTGACGAACGGCGGGCCCTGGTGGGACGCGGTCATGATCGTCGCCGGGTTCGGGGGCTGTCTGCTGCTGGGGGTGACCCTCCAGACCCGGCGCGCCTACCTCGGGGCGCTGGAGGAACGTGCCCGCTGGCTGGAGCGCGACCGCGAGCAGCAGTCCCTCATCACCGCCGCCGCCGAACGCGCCCGGATCGCCCGCGAGGTGCACGACGTCCTGGCGCACAACCTCGCGGTGATGGTCGCGCTGGCCGACGGGGCCAAGGCCGCGGCAGCCGTACCGGAACGCTCGGCCGACCTGATCACCAAGGTGTCCGTGACGGGAAGGGAGGCGCTGGCGGAGGTGCGCAGGCTCGTCGGGGTGCTGCGCGACGGCGAGGCCGCCGCCCTGGAGCTGGACACGCTGGCCGAGCAGGTGCGCGAGGCCGGGCTGCCGGTGACGCTGATCCGCGACGGCGCGGTGCCCGGGCACCTGGATCTCGTGGTGTACAGGCTGGTTCAGGAGGCGCTCACCAACACGCTCAAGCACGCGGGCGCGGGCGCCGCGGCCACCGTGCGCGTACGGCGTGGCCCGGCGTGCGTGGAGGTGGAGATCGTCGACGACGGCCGGGGCGCCCGGCGGGGTGCCGCCGGCCACGGCCTGGCCGGGATGCGGGAGCGCGCCGCCTCCTTCGGCGGCGAGGTGGAGGCCGGGCCGCTGCCCGGCGGCGGCTGGCGGGTCCGCGTCCGGCTGCCGGTGCCGTCATGACGATCCGGGTGCTGCTGGCCGACGACCAGCCCTGGCTGCGGCTGGGCTTCCGGGCGGTGCTGGAGCAGGAGCCCGACCTCGAGGTGGTCGGCGAGGCCGGGGACGGCGCCCAGGCCGTGGCCCAGACCCGGGCGCTGCGCCCGGACGTCGTCCTCATGGACGTCCGCATGCCCGCGATGGACGGGATCGAGGCCACGCAGCGCATCGCCGACTCCGGCTCGGCGGCCCGGGTGCTCGTGCTGACCACGTTCGACCTGGACGAGTACGTGTATGCCGCCCTGCGCGCCGGAGCCAGCGGCTTCCTGCTCAAGGACGCCCTCCCGGCGGAACTGCTGAACGCCATCCGCGTGGTCGCCTCCGGTGAGGCGGCCGTCGCCCCGGGGGTGCTGCGCCGGCTGATCTCCGCCTTCGCCGCCCAGGCGCCGCAGGAGACGGCGGCCAGGACGCCACTCGACGCCCTGGCCGCCCTGACCGCCCGGGAGCGGGACGTGCTGCTGGAGCTGGCCCGCGCCCGCTCCAACGCCGAGATCGGCGCCCGGCTGCACATCACGGAGGCCACCGTGAAGGTCCACGTCGGCCGTGTCCTGACCAAGCTGGGCCTGCGCGACCGCGCCCACGCAGTGGTCTTCGCCTACGAGAACGGCGTCATCCGCACCGGCGCCTCCTAACGGCGGCCGATCGCCTGGGCGAGACTCCTGCTCGCCCTCCTGAGTCTCGCGTGGAGATCGGGCAGCGTGCGACTCAGGTGCATGCGTCCTCCCGTGCGGCCGAAAGCGGAGGGATCCTGTCGTGCCAGGGCACGGCCTGCTCCAGCCGGCTCGCGACGCGGATGAGCAGGTCTTCCCGGCCGTACCCGGCGACCACCTGAACCCCGATGGGCAGCCCGTCCGCGCTGTGCCCGAGCGGCAGGCTGATCGCGGGCTGCCCGGTGACGTTGAACGGCGGCGTGAACGGCCCGTACGCGAACTGCGCGCGCACGAAGCCGGCGACCGGCTGATCGGGATCGTCGTAGCGCAGCGTGCCGTGCGGCAGCGGCAGCCGGGCGAGAGACGGCGTCACGAGCAGGTCGTAGCCGGTGAAGAAGGCGCCCACGCTCCTGCTGACCCGGTTCTGCGCATCGAAGGCGGCCACCAGTTCCAGGACGCTCAACCGCGCCGCCTCCTCGAACAGCCGCCGCGACATCCCCTCCAGCAGGGACGGGTCCGGCGGCCGGGGCGCGTGCCGGAAGACTCCGGCCAGGAAGGCCAGCTGCGGCGCGACCAGCGCCTCGATGACGTCCTCCCACTCAAGGGCGGGACGGGCGGCCTCGACCTGGTGTCCCTGCTCCTCCAGCAGCCGGGCCATCGCCAGGGCGGCTTCCGCCACCTCGGCCTCGACCGGCACACCCGACCAGGCTTCGGTGGTGACCGCGACGCGCAGCCGCCCGGGATCGGCGCCGAGCTCGTCCTGGTACGGCCGCGCCGGCGGTGGGGCGGTGTACTTGTCCCCGGCGGCCGGCCCGTGGACCGCGTCCAGCAGGTGAGCCGTGTCGCGGACGGTCCGGGTGACGGCGAAGGCGCAGGAGAGCCCGAAGACCGGCTCGCCCAGGTCGGGCCCGCAGGGTGTGCGCCCGCGCGACGGCATGAGCCCGACCAGCCCGCAGCAGGAGGCGGGGACGCGGATGGAACCGGCGCCGTCGCTGGCATGGGCGATGGGCACGGCCCCGGCCGCCACGAGCGCGGCGGAGCCGCCGCTGGACCCGCCCGCTCCGCGCCCGGTGTGCCACGGGTTGCGGGTGGGCCCGGTTCTCACCGGCTCGGTGCTGAAGCCGAGGCTCATCTCGGGCATCGTGGTCAGGCCGAGCGTGGCCAGCCCGGCGGCGCGGAAGCGGCGCATGAGCTCGGAGTCGTGCCGGGCGGGGACGCCGGCGCCGAGGCTGCGGCTGCCCATGAAGAAGGGCACGCCCGCCGCCATGGGACCGATGTCCTTGATGAGGAAGGGGACGCCGGCCAGCGGCCCGTCGGCGGCGTGCGCGAGCGTGGTCTCGAACAGCGGGGTGGCCAGGGCGTTGAGCCGGCCGTTCACCCGGCCGATGGCCGTGCGGGCGAGGCTTTCCACCTCGGCCGCGGAGATCTCGCCGGCCCTGATCAGCTCGCTGAGGGCGACAGCGTCATACCTCACGTATTCATGAAATTTCACGAGGAATCCGTTTCTCGATGGGGATGCGTGGGGGGCAGCACGAAGTGAGCTGCCGTCGGAACGCAGCGGAATCGAGGTGGATCTACGCTCGGTACATCTCCGTCATGATGACCGCCCCGGGCGGCGGCCGTCGAGCGATTTAGCCGTCACAGCTCCTTCGGCGGCGCGGTGAAGCGCACGTCGGCGCCCGAGCGCGGCAGGTCGATCTCGTCGCCCAGGGCGTGCTCGGCGACCCTGGCCACGACCGCCGCCGGGATGTCGTCCAGGTCGTAGGTGCCGTGGGCGTCGTGGGGGAGCGCCACCTCGTAGTCGTGCCGCAACGCCGTACGAGCGGTCGCGCTCACGCACATCTCCGACAGCAACCCGCAGATCGTCAGCCGCTCCACCCCGCGCTCCTCCAGCAACGAGCCCAGGACGGTGTCCTCGAAGCCGTCGTCGTCGGTCTTCCTCAGGACCTGCTCACCCGGCTCGGCCAGCACCAGCTCCCACCCCGGCGTGCCCGGCTCGTCCGGCTCGCCCTCGGGGCCGTCGTTCTGCAGGTGCACGATCAGCGCCCCTGCCCGGCGGGCGCGGGTCAGCAGGCCGGTCACCGTCGCGGCCAGGGCGTCCGCGCCGGGGATCGCCGCCGGTCCACTGAGGAATCCTTGCTGCATGTCGATGACGACGAGGGCTTCAGCGGTAAAGGTCATCGGACCATCGTAGATAGCCCGCGGCTATCCGCCCGCCAGCGCGGCGAGCAGGTGGTCCTCCGTCACGTCGGGTCCGGTGAGCTGATGGGTGATGGCGCCGTCGCGCAGCACCACGACGGAGTCGCAGTTGTCGACCAGCTCGCCCACGTCCGAGGAGATCAGGAGGATCGCCAGCCCGTCGACGGCCAGCTCGTCCAGGAGGGCCTGGATCTCCCTCTTGCTGGCCAGGTCCACGCCTCTGCTCGGCTCGTCGAGCAGGAGCACCTTGGGCTGCATGGCCAGCCATCTGGCCAGCAGCACCTTCTGCTGGTTGCCGCCCGAGAGCTCGCCGGCGGGCTGGCGCGGGGAGGCGGCCTTGATGCCGAGCCGTTTCATGAAGGTGGAGACGATCCTGTCGATCTGGGTGTCGGCCACGATGCCGGCATGGGACAGGCGGGGGAGGGCGGCCAGCGCGATGTTGTCGCGGACCGACAGGTTGGGGACGATGCCCTCGGTGGTCCGGTTCTCCGGCACCAGGCCCACTCCGGCCCTGATGGCGCTGCGGATGGACCACTTCCTGCTGGCCGTGCCGGACACGGTGACCTGACCGGACTCGACGGGCAGGGCGCCGGCGATGGCCCGGGCGGTCTCGCTGCGACCGGCGCCGAGCAGGCCGCCGAGGCCGATGACCTCGCCGGGGCGCATCGCCAGCGAGACTCCGGCGAGCACGTGGGACCTGGTCAGGCCCTTGGCCTCCAGAACCGGCAGGTCGGCGGGCTCGTCCACGGGCCAGCTCTCCGCGGGGGCGTCCAAGGGGTGGAAGGGGCGGCCCAGCATCAGGGAGACGAGACGGAGCCGGTCGAGCCCGGCCAGCGGGCCGGTGTGGACCACGCGGCCCTCGCGCAGGACCGTGACCCGGTCGCAGATCTCGTAGAGCTCCTCCAGGCGGTGCGTCACGTAGATCACCGCCCGGCCCTCCTCGCGTAAGCGGGTCACGGCGGCCAGCAGGGTCTGGAGCTCGCGGTGTTCCAGGACCGTGGCGGGCTCGTCCATGATGACCAGCCGCGCGTCCGCGCAGGCGGCTCTGGCCAGCGCCACGAGCTGCTGGGCGCCGGGGGTGAGGGAGCCGAGCGGATGGCGGGAGCCGACGCGTAAGCCGTACTGGGACAGGACCTCGTCCGCGCGGGCGTGCATGGCGGTGAAGTCGATCAGCCCGAACCGGCCGCGCGGCTCGTCGCCGAGGAACAGGTTGCGGGCGATGCTCATGGTCGGCACCAGGCCGCTCTCCTGGTGGACGGTGGCGATGCCGGCCCGCCTGGCCTGCGCGGGGGAGGCGAACCTGACCGGCTCGCCCAGATAGCGGACCTGGCCCGCGTCCGGCTGGTAGACGCCGGAGATCACCTTGACCAGGGTGGACTTGCCCGCCCCGTTGCCGCCGATGACCGCGTGGACCGACCCCGCGCGTACGGCGAGCGTCACGTGGTCGAGTGCGGGGATGCCCTGGAAGGTCTTGAGAACGCCTGCAAGTTGAAGCACGGTTGCCTCCACCCGATGGTGGCCACAGTAAGAAACAATCACATTCGGTCAGGTCTGGGCAACGTGCAGCCGTACGCCCTTGCCCGCCAGGTCGTCCAGCACGTCGCGGGGAGCGTCGTCATCCGTGACCAGATGGGCGATGCGCTCGGCCGGGATCGTCTGGACCATCGTGTCGTGGCCGACCTTGGTGTGGTCGGCCAGCACCACGACCTCCTCCGCCGCGGCGGCCAGCGCGCGGTCGACCGCGGCCACCTGGAGGTTGGGCGTGGACAGGCCGCGTTCTGCGGTCAGGCCGTTGCCCGAGACGAACGCGCGGCGCACCCGCAGCCCGGCCAGCGAGCTCTCGGCGGCGCTGCCGACCAGGGCGAGGATGGCGCCGCGCAGGGAGCCGCCGGTCACGACCACCTCGATGCGCGGGCATCCGGCCAGCGCCTGGGCCACCAGCAGGGAGTTGGTCACCACGGCCAGCTCGGTGTGCCGGGTCAGCCTGCGGGCGAACTCCTGGGTGGTGGTGCCGGGGCCGATGACGATCGCGTCGCCGTCCTCCACGAGCGAGGCCGCCAGGTCGGCGATCGCCGCCTTCTCCGCCGAGGAGGCGGCGGCCTTCTGTATGTGGCTCGGCTCGCGGGTGAGGTCGCCGGGCATGGTGGCGCCGCCGTGGTGGCGGTTGAGCAGGCCCTCGGACTCGAGCGCGCGCAGATCGCGGCGGACGGTCACCTCGGAGGAGCGCACCGCCTGGGCGAGCTCGCGCAGGGAGACCGCGCCGTTGGCCCGGACCAGCTCCAGGATCCGCTGGCGGCGCTCGGCGGCGAACACGGGCCTGCGGCTCTCACTCTGCGTGTCGCTCACGTGGCCCGATCATAGTCGAAGGACGCAGGGCTGCCCATCTCTGACCATCTCAGAACGAATCTGATCGGTTTTCCTTGACCTGACGGTCGGAACGGTGCTTTCTTTGGTCGAGATGGCGCTCGTTTTCGATCGGAAGGCAGTTCCGTGATCACACGCCTCCCCTTAATCCTGGCCGTCCTGCTCAGCTTCGTGTGGCTGCCCTCCTCGCCGGCGGCGGCCCAGGCGGAGCGGCATGGCCTCAAAGGCGACTACCACCTGAGCACCGGCCCGGGCCGCTTCGACTTCGGCGAGCTCAAGGCGACCGTCGTGGAGCCGAACATCGAGTTCGCGGACCTCAACCCGGCCCTAAGTGAACTGACCGGCCGTGACGAGAACGTCACCGTGCGGTGGACCGGCCGGGTCGCGGTCCCGGCGTCCGCGACGTACACCTTCTCCATGATCGGCGACAACGGCTTCCGCCTGTGGGTCGACAACCGGCTCGTCATCGACAACTGGCGCGACATCTGGGACGTCGAGCAGGTCGGCACCCCGATCGCGCTGGAGGCCGGCCGCAAGTACGACGTCAAGATCGAGTACTTCGAGCACTACGGCGGCGCCAACCTGCGCCTGCGCTGGCAGAGCCCCGAACTGGCCAAGACCGTCGTGCCCACGGAGGCGTTCTATCTGCCCGAGGGCTTCGACCCGCCGGGCCCGGTCGCGGCCGAGATCAGGAAATCCGGTGACATCGCCACCCTGACCTTCGCCAAGGAGCTCAAGCCGGTCACCTCCCCCACCGGCCTCAAGCTCACCACCGGCGGCTCGGCCTGGCCGATCAAGTCCGCCACCGCCGCCGGCGCCACCCTGACCCTGACGCTGGGCGAGAAGATCCCGCTCAAGGCGGGCAACAGCGTGCGCGCCTCCTATGACGGCACGGGCGGCATCGCCTTCGCCGACGGCACCCCGCTGGGCGCCTTCCCGCGCGCGGTCGTGCTCAACCGCTCCGAGTACCTCCTGGCCAGCAAGTTCGTCAAGGACGTGAACCCGGCCGGCCCGCACCCCGAATACCCGCGGCCCCAGCTCGTCCGCGACCGCTGGCAGGGGCTCAACGGGCCCTGGCAGTTCGCCGCCGCCAAGGCGGGAGAGCAGCCCCCGATCGGCAAGGACCTGGCCGAGCGCATCATCGTCCCCTTCCCCGTCGAGTCCGCCCTGTCCGGCATCGGCAGGACCGAGGACCGGATGTGGTACCGCAGGACCTTCGAGGTCCCGAGAACCTGGCGCGGCGAGCGGGTCATCCTTCACCTCGACGCCGTGGACTGGGAGGCCACCGTCTACGTCAACGGCACCCGCCTGGCCACCCACCGCGGCGGCTACGACCGCTTCAGCGTGGACGTGACCGACGCGCTCAAGCGCAACGGCCGGCAGGAGCTGATCGTCGGCGTCTTCGACCCCACGGACAAGGGCAACTATCCGACCGGCAAGCAGCGCCTGGTCCCGGGCAACATCTGGTACACCCCCACCTCCGGCATCTGGCAGAGCGTCTGGATGGAGCCGGCGGCGCCCAACCGGATCCTGGCGGTCGACTCCGTGCCCGACCTGAGCGGTCAGCGGCTCAAGGTGACGGTCGACACCCCGCTCGCCGGAACCCGCGTCGATCTCGTGGCCCGCGACGGATCCAGGATCGTCGGCCGGGTGAGCGGGCGCTCGGGCGCCGAGCTGAGCCTGCCGATCCGCAACCCCAAGCTCTGGAGCCCGGACACCCCCTTCCTGTACGACCTGACGGTCACCACCCGCGACGACCGCGTGAAGTCCTACTTCGGCATGCGGGAGATCTCGCTCGGCCAGGCCGGCGGCAAGACGCGGATGCTGCTCAACGGCAAGCCCGTCTTCCAGCTCGGCACGCTCGACCAGGGGTACTGGCCCGACGGCATCTACACCGCCCCCACCGACGCGGCCCTGCGCTACGACCTGGAGGTCACCAAGCAGGCCGGGTTCAACGCGGTGCGCAAGCACGTCAAGGTCGAGTCCGACCGCTGGTACTACCACGCCGACAAGCTCGGCCTGCTCGTCTGGCAGGACATGCCCTCGACCTCGGGCAACACCAACCAGTCCCAGTTCGAGGCGGAGTTCAGGCGCATCGTCGACCAGCACCGCAGCAGCCCGTCGATCGTCATGTGGGTGCCGTTCAACGAGAGCTGGGGCCAGTACGAGGTGGCCAGGGTCGCCGACATGGTCAAGAGCTGGGACCCGTCCCGGCTGGTCGACAACCAGAGCGGCGTCAACTGCTGCGGCGCCCAGGACGGCGGCAACGGCGACGTCATCGACTGGCACATGTACCCGGGCCCGGCGCCGGTCTCCCCGCCGAGCGCGACCAGGGCCTCGGTCCTCGGCGAGTACGGCGGGCTCGGCCTGCTGGTGCTCGGCCACACCTACTCCGGCGGCGGCTGGGGCTACCGGGTCGAACCCGACGCCGAGACGCTGACCAGCCGCTACGTCGAGATGGACCAGACGCTGCGGCGGCTGCACGCCTGCGAGGGCCTCAGCGCGGCGATCTACACCCAGACCACCGACGTGGAGGTGGAGCTCAACGGTCTCATGACCTACGACCGGGCGGTCATCAAGCCCGACCTCGCGCGGGTCAGGGCCGCCAACAGGGCGCTCATCGACGAGATCTCGCCCGCCTGCTAGGAAGGATCCACCATGACCCCCCGCACCACCACGATCCTGGCGCTGGCCGTTCTCCTCACCGCGGCGGGCTGCGCCAGGGCCGAGGCGCCGCAGCCGGCCGCCGCCCCCACCGGGACGGCAGGCCGGCAGGTCGTCAAGACCCCCGACAGCACGACCGGCCCCACCTGCACCCTGAGCCAGTTCGGCGGGGAGCGGTTCGAGCTCGAGAGCGCCACCGTCGGCTTCTCCCAGTCGGAGAAGGAGGCCAACCCGTTCCGCATCGCCGAGACCAAGTCGATCAAGGACGAGGCGGCCAAGCTCGGCATCGCCAACCTCAAGGTCACCAACGCCCAGTCGCAGTTCTCCAAGCAGATCACCGACGTCCAGCAGCTCATCGCGCAGGGCGCCAGGCTCCTGGTGATCGCCCCGCTGAACTCCGACGGCTGGGAGCCGGTCCTGCAGCAGGCGGCGGCCAAGAAGGTTCCCATCATCACGGTCGACCGCAAGATCAACGCCAAGTCCTGCACCGACTATCTGACCTTCATCGGCTCCGACTTCTACGAGCAGGGCAAGCGGGCCGCGGACAAGATGATCGAGGCGCTGGGCGGCAAGGGCAAGGTGGCGATCCTGCTCGGCGCGCCGGGCAACAACGTCACCACCGAGCGCACCAACGGCTTCAAGGACCGCGTCAAGGAGAAGGCGCCCGCTCTCACGATCAGCTTCGAGCAGACCGGCGAGTTCGCCCGCGAGAAGGGCCAGCAGGTCACCGAGCAGCTCATCCAGTCCAACCCCGACATCAACGGCATCTACGCAGAGAACGACGAGATGGCCCTCGGCGCCGTGACCGCGTTGAAGGGCGCGGGCAAGCAGCCGGGCGACATCAAGATCGTCTCCATCGACGGCACCAGGAGCGCGGTCCAGGCCATCGTGGACGGCTGGCTCCACTCGGTGATCGAGTCCAACCCGCGCTTCGGCCCCCTGGCCTTCGAGACGGCGCGGAAGTTCCTCGACGGGGAGGGCATCGCCGACAAAGTGATCATCTCCGACCGCGAATACGACCAGGCCAACGCCAAGGACTCGCTCGGTGAAGCGTACTGAAGCAGTGCTCGAAGCTCGGGGGATCACCAAGCGCTTCCCGGGCGTGACCGCCCTCGACGACGTGCACCTCGCCCTCGGCGCGGGCGAGGTGCACGCCCTCGTGGGCGAGAACGGCGCCGGCAAGTCCACCCTCATCAAGGTCTTCACCGGCGTCTACCGCCCCGACGACGGCGAACTGACCTATGACGGAGCTGTCGTCGCCTTCGCCAGCCCGCTGGAGGCGCAGCGGGCCGGAATCTCCACCATCTACCAGGAGGTCAACCTCGTCCCGATGATGAGCGTCGCGCGCAACCTCCTGCTCGGCCGCGAGCCGCGCGGCCGCCTCGGGGTGATCGACACCACCAGCCTGTACGGCCAGGCCCGCGCCATCCTGCGCGACTACGGCCTCGACACCGACGTCAGGCGGCCCCTGCGCAGCCTCGGCATCGGCGCCCAGCAGATGGTGGCCCTGGCCAGGGCCGTCTCCGTGGACGCCAAGGTCGTCATCATGGACGAGCCGACCTCGTCCCTGGAGCCGCGCGAGGTCGAGACGCTGTTCGGCGTGATCAGGCGGCTGCGCGAAGCCGGCATCGCGGTGATCTACGTCAGCCACCGGCTCGACGAGCTGTACCAGGTGTGCGACACCGTGACCGTGCTGCGCGACGGCAAGGTGGCGCACACCGGGCCCCTGGCCGGCCTCGACCGGCTCAAACTCATCTCGCTCATGCTCGGCCGCGACCTGGCCGAGGTGAAGAAGGGCGGGCTGACCCGGTTCAACCGCGACCACGACCGCGTGGACGGGGCGCCCGTGGTCGAGGCCCGCGACCTCACCCGGCGCCACGTGCTGTCCGGCGTGACCGTCTCCGTCCGGCCCGGCGAAGTGGTCGGGCTCGGCGGGCTGCTGGGCGCCGGCCGTACCGAGACGGCGAAGGCCATCGTCGGCGCGCTGCCCCTCGACGGCGGGCAGGTGCTCGTGGCGGGGCAGCCGCTGCCCGGCGGCAGGACCACGGCGGCGATCCGCGCGGGCGTCAGCATGCTGCCCGAGGACCGCAAGGCCGAGGGCATCATCCCCGGGCTGTCGGTGCGCGACAACATCGCCCTGGCCGCGCTGCCGGCGCTGGCCAGGGGCGGAGTGGTCTCCGAGGCCAGGATCGACCGGGTGGTGGAGGTCTTCATGAAACGGCTGCGGATCAAGGCGGCCTCGCCGTACCAGGCGGTGTCGGAGCTGTCCGGGGGCAATCAGCAGAAGGTGCTGCTGGCGCGGTGGCTGGCCGTACGCCCCAAGGTCCTGCTCCTCGACGAGCCCACGCGCGGCATCGACGTCGGGGCCAAGGCGGAGGTGCAGGCCCTCATCGACGAGCTCGCCGAGGAGGGCCTGGGCGTGCTGCTCATCTCGTCCGACCTCGAGGAACTGGTCGAGGGCGCCGACCGGATCCTCGTCCTGCGCGACGGAACGGTCGTCGGCGAGCTGTCCGGCGACGACGTGACCGAGGAGAAGATCATGGCGGCCATCGCGGAGCACGCCGATGAGTAAGTGGATCCGCGACTACGGCGTCTACGCGGCCGTGTTCACGCTGCTGGTGTTCAACGTGCTGTTCACCCCGCACTTCCTGGACGTGGCCAACTTCCGCACCCAGCTCGTCCAGGTCGCCCCCATCGTGATCGTCTCGCTGGGCATGGCCCTGGTGATCGGCACGCAGGGCATCGACCTGTCCGTCGGCTCGGTCATGGCCCTCGCCGCCGCCCTCACCGCCCTCTACCTGGGGTACGGCGCGGCCGTCGCGATCGTCGTCGCCCTGATCGGCGGGGCCGTGGCAGGAGTGGCCGGGGGAGCGCTGGTCGCCTATGTGGGCATTCAGCCGATCGTGGCCACGCTGGCCCTGCTCGTCGGGGTGCGCGGGCTGGCCAACGTGCTGGTGCCGCAACTGGTGGAGTTCCGCAACCCCGACCTCATCGCCCTCGGCAGCGACGCGCTGTTCGGCGTCCCGCTCGTCGTCATCATCGCGGCCGTGCTGACGCTCCTGGTCGCCTTCCTGGTGCGCAGGACCACGTTCGGCCGGCAGGTGGTGGCGATCGGCGGCAACCGGGCCGCCTCGGAGCTGTCCGGGCTGCCGGTCAAACGCGTCCTCGTGCTCGTCTACGTGATCTCCGGCGTGCTGGCGGCGCTGGCCGGGGTGCTGGCCACGGCCCGGCTGCAGGCCAGCGACCCCACCTCGCTGGGGATGTTCATCGAACTGTCGGCGATCACCGCGGTCGTGGTCGGCGGCACCCCGCTGTCGGGCGGGCGGATCAGGGTCGCCAGCACCGTGATGGGAGCCCTGCTCATGCAGTTGCTGTCGGCCACGCTGATCAAGCACAACCTGCCCCAGTCGTGGACGCAGATGGTCCAGGCGGTCATCATCCTCGCCGCCGTCTACGTGACGAGGGAGCGTGGCAAACGATGAACCGCGAACAGCTCGGCCGCCTGCTCCAGCATCACGGCGCGATGATGGTGCTCGGGGTGCTGGTCGTCGTGGGCACGCTGGGCTTCGACTCCTTCGCGACCGCGGACAACGCCGCCAGCATCGTGGTCTCGTCCTCCTTTCTGGCCGTCGTCGCGATCGGCATGACCTTCGTCATCGTCAGCGGGGGCATCGACCTGTCGGTCGGCTCGTTGTTCGTGCTCGGCGGGGTGCTGGCGGCCTTCGGCTCTCGGTACGGCTTCGCCGTGGCGCTGCTGCTGCCCCTGGCGGTCTGCGGCCTGGCCGGGCTGGTGCAGGGCCTGATCATCGCCAGGACGGGCCTGGCTCCCTTCATCGTCACGCTGGCCGGCCTGCTGGGGGTGCGGGGCCTGATGCTGGCGATCTCCCACGAGGGCGCCACCACCTATCTCGTGAAAAATCCTGCCTTCGCCGCTCTTGGGCAGGGTGAGATCTTTGGGCTGACTTATCCGGTATATCTGACGGTCATCCTCGCGCTCGCGGCGATGGTCCTGCTCCAGCGGACCGGTTTCGGGCAGAACGTCTACGCCATCGGCGGCAACGAGCAGGCGGCCGCCCTCATGGGCGTGCCCGTCGTCCGCACCAAGGTCTACGTCTACCTGATGTCCGGCCTGCTGGCAGGTCTGGCGGGCGCGCTCAACGCGGCCCGCCTGTCCTCCGGCGTGACCATCCTCGGCATCGGCATGGAGCTCGACGTCATCGCCGCGGTGGTCATCGGCGGCACGCTCCTGACCGGCGGAGCGGGCGGCGTGACCGGCACCGTGGCCGGAGTGCTGCTCCTCGGCGTGATCCAGAGCCTCATCAACCAGGTCGGCAACCTCACCTCCTCGCTCCAGCAGGTGGTCAGCGGAGCCTTCCTGGCGCTGGTCGTGGTTGCCCAGCGCCTGCTCAGCAAGGCCCAGCGGATCGGGTGACCCGAGCCACCTCCGATAAGATGAGCGCTAAGATAATCAGCACTTGCACGAGTGGCAACCAAATGAGCGCTCACGTGAATCGTAGGAGGATCCTGTGGCCGACGCCGTGTCCGCGGTGGTGGAGCAGTGGCAGCACGAACGCCCTGACATCGACTTCTGGCCGGTCGGGGTCGTCGGCCGGATCATGCGCATCTCCCGCATGTGGGACAAGGAGATCAAAGACTTCCTGGCCGGGCACGGCCTGGAACCCGGCGAGTTCGACGTGCTGTCCACGTTGCGGCGATCCGGCGCGCCGTACGAGCTGACCGCGGGCACCTTCCTCAAGACCTCCCTGGTCACCACCGGGGCGATCACCCTGCGGGTGGACCGGATGCACGACAAGGGCCTGGTCACCCGCACCCGCGACGACAACGACCGCCGTTCGGTCAAGATCCGCCTCACCGATCACGGCCTGGAGGTCATCGACCGCGTCCTGCCCCTGCACATCGCCAACGAGGCCCGCCTGCTCCAGGCCCTGGGCCCCGCGGAATGCCGGCAGGTGATCGCCGCCCTGAGCACCCTGCTGGAGTCCTACGGCGACGTCGCACCCCGCAGGGCTTGACGGCGTGACATGGGCCCGGGGTTCACGGGGTCCATGTCACGGGGCGCACCCTTCGATGATGGGCGGCGCCCGTTGGACACCAAGCCCCTCTTTCGGCTTTTCAGCAGGGCAACCCCGCTGCCGGGACGCGCGTATCGCGGGCGTATCGAAAAACGCATACGTCACGGCAACGGTCTTCCGTCTTCAGTGGACCCATCACATCGGCGAAGGTGACCACGAAGAGGAGAAGGTCTTGCTTGACGGCGGAGATTGGGACCGGCGTTCGCTGCTGCGGGGCGCCGCCGTGCTGGCCGGTACGGCCGTGGCCGCGCCGCTGCTGGGCGGCGCGGCCACCGCGCTGGCCGCCGGCGACGACGCGGACGCGCTGTTCAAGGCCGGGAAGTTCGAGCGGGCCGGCCGCGCGTACGAGGAGATCCTCCAGAAAGACCCCGAGAACCTGCACGCGGCCCGCTCGCGCGGCTATGTGGCGCTGTTGGGCAACCGGTTTCCCGACGCCGAGAAATACCTCAAGATGGCCCTCGCCCTGGCGCCCGGCGACAAGGACGCCAACTACCTCCTGGCCGACTGCTACATCCGGCAGGACAAACTCGGCCTGTCCGCACCCCACTGGAAGGCGGCCGGCGAGGACGGCTACGCCCAGTGGTTCGCGGCGGTCCGCGGCCAGGCGTATCAGGTCCACGGCGAGACCGCGCGGGTGCCGTGGACGCAGACGGACCCGATGCCGCTGGTCGAGGCGTCGGTCAACGGCGGACCGGCCAAGCGCTTCACGTTCTACACCGGCGCCCCGAATCTGAGCATCCGCGCGTCGGTGGCCAAGGAAGCCGGGCTGAACCCCCTCGCCAGCCAGAAGATCGACTTCGAGGGCGGCGCCATGTGGGCGCACTACGGAGTGCTGGACTCCTTCACGCTGGGCGGCATCGACCTGCGCAACGTCCCCGTGGGCTGGTCGGCGACGGAGTCGGGCGAAGACGTCGACTCCGACAGCGACGGCCTGATCGGCACGTGGGTCTTCTACCACCTGCTGACCACCTTCGACTACGCGGGCCGGCAGCTGATCCTGCGCCGCCGCACGCCGGAAACGGCCAGGCGGGCACGCGCCGCCGCCAGCCGGGCGGGCGCCGAACCCCTGCCGCTGTGGCTGGCCCGTGAGCAGTACCTGCACACCACGGGCGGCTTCACCGGCGCCGCCGGCTCCCGCACCGGGGTGGTGGGCGTGAACTTCGGCGGAGGCAGCGAGATCGCCGCGGGCATGCGCGGGGCGACGGCCGAGCAGCTAGGGGTCCGCATCGACCACGACCGCCCGGTCGGGACGTTCGCCCAAAGCCACCCGGCCGTCGCCTACCCCTGCTACCCGAAGGAGATCCGCCTCGGCAAGGCCGCCGCCAAGGAGGTCTACTGCTACACGAACCCGAACCAGCCGGTGAACGTGCCCCTGCCGTATGGGACCGGGTTCGACACGATGGGCTGGTTTTCACACTGCTTCTGGAAGCCCCACACCGTCACCGTCGACTTCACCGGCATGAAGCTCTACCTCGCCTGACCCTCGAGCAGCTCGCGGATCCGCCCGGCCGCCTGGCCGGCCGCGGCATGGCCCACGTCCTGTCAGACATCTAGTCAGAGAGTCATATGGTGACTTAACATCCTGACGTGATCAACGGCTCCCTGTTATCCCGGTTACTCACCGCAGCCCTGTCCGTGATCGTCACGATGGGGCTGCTCCAGGCGCCTCCCACGGCCGCCACCGCCACCGTTCAGACGCCGCCCCTCGACCTCGCCGACATGTGGGGCAGGTACGGCAACGCCGGCGGCCACTGGACCGGCGGTGACGCCACCGTCTCCATCCCACTCCCCGACGGCCGCATCGCATGGATCTTCTCCGACTCCTTCCTCGGCGCCGTCAACCCCGACTACTCCCGCCCCAAAAACGCCCCGTTCCTGCGCAACTCGATGGTCGTCCAGAACGGCTCGGTCCTCGGCCCGACGCTGCACGGAGGCACCGCCGCCGCGCCGACGTCGCTGGTGGACACCGACCAGTCGCCCGACGACTTCTACTGGGTGGGCGACGGCACCGTCGAGGGCAACACCCTCAAGGTCATCTACGGCCGCTACCTCGGCACCGGCGACGGCACGCCGCTCGGATTCAAGCGCCAGGGCACCGCACTGGCCACGTTCAGCCTGCCCGACCTGCGACTGACCTCGGTACGGCCGCTGCCCGTCGCCGACTCCATGACCTGGGGCTCGGCCCTGCTGGAGGACGGCGCCTACAGTTACATCTACGGCAGCGAGTTCGCCGGCGGCGCCAAGTTCGTCCACCTGGCCAGGGCCAAGGCGGGTGACCTCGGCGGCCCATGGGAGTTCTGGACCGGCAGCGGCTGGTCGGACACGGAAGGCGACTCGGCCCGCATGCTCAGCGGCGTCGGCGAGGGCATGTCGGTCAGCAAGGTCGGCAACCAGTACGTGATGGTCACGCAGGAGAACAGCGACCTGTTCAGCGGCTGGATCGTGTCCTACGTCGCCGGCGCGCCGACCGGGCCGTTCACCGGGCCGGTCTACCTGTTCGAGGCGCCGGAGCCGGAGATGAGCAACTGGACGCAGTTCATCTACGTCGGCCGCCACCACCCCGAGCTGTCCGACCCCGGCAAACTGCTCATCACCTACGACGTCAACGCCTGGAACCCCGAGGACCTGTACAAGGACGCGCGCATCTACCGGCCCCGCTTCGAGGAGGTCGGCTGGCCGCCGGCCGTACCCGACCCGGCGAAACTGCCGGGCGCGCCGGCGAACCTGACCGCGCGCATGGCCGGCGACGGGGTCGCGCACCTCGCCTGGACGGCGCCGCCGGGCGCCAACCTCAACTACTGGGTCTACAAGAAGGACCTGACGGCCGGGCAGACGCACTTCACCAGGACCGGCCACCCGACCGCGGAGCCGCGCTACGCCGACCCGTTCCTCAAGGAGGGGCACGCCTACGCCTTCCAGGTCAGGGCCGTCACCACCGCCGGGGACGAGGGCCCGCCGTCGAACACGGTCAGCACCGAGACCCGCAAGACCGTCCCGCCCGCGCCGGCCGGCCTGGTCGCGACGGCGGGCGTCGCCGGTGACGTGAAGCTGACCTGGGACGCCTCCGATCCCGGCGTCACCTACCGCCTCTACCAGCGTGACGTGAGCGCGGGCGAGACGCTGTTCACCGAGAGCGTGACCGACGACCCGTACGTCCAGACGGCCACGGTGAAGGACCTGGTCGCCACCCACGTCTACGAGTTCAAGGTGACCGCGGTCAACGACATCGGCGAGAGCCCGCCGTCGAACCTGGCGCGGGTCACCGCGGTGTTCACCCCGCCGGGCGCGCCGGGCAATCTGGCCGCGAGCGCGCAGGCCGACGGCTCGGTCAAGCTCACCTGGGCCGCGGTCGCGGGCGCGGAACGCTACTGGGTACGGCTGCGCGACGTGACCTCGGGCGCCACCGAGTTCACCAAGATCGACCTGCCGGTCCACGGCACCACGACCACGCTCACGCAGTTGCTGAGCGGCAACACCTACGAGTTCAAGGTCACCGCGGGCAACGGCGGCGGCGAGGGCCCGGCCTCCAACGTGGCCAAGGCCACCGCCAAGGTCGCCCTGCCCGACGCGCCCACCGGGCTCCGCGCCACCGCGCAGGCCGACGGCTCGGTCAAGCTCACCTGGACCGCGGCGGCACGGGCCAAGACCTACTGGATCCACCGCCGCGACGTCACCTTCGGCCACACCCAGTTCTCCCGCTACCACCTGCCCGCCGCGGGCACCGACGCCGTCATCGCCGACCTGTTCCACGGCAACACCTACGAGTTCAAGGTGACCGGCGTGGGCGACGGCGGCGAAGGCCCGGCGAGCGCCGTCGTCAGCGCCGTCTCGCGCGTCACGCCGCCGCAGGCCCCCACCGGCCTGCGCGCCGAACCGGGCGACGGCAAGGTACGGCTGAGCTGGACTGCGCCCGTCGGCGCCAGCATGTACTGGGTCTACCAGCGCGACGTCACCGCGGGGGAGAGCGCCTTCACCCGGCTCGCCTACCCGGCCGGGCAGTCCTCCGCCGACCTCGGCGGACTGGTCAACGGTCACGCCTACGAGTACAAGGTCACCGGGGTCAACGACGCGGGCGAAGGCCCGGCGAGCGGCGTCGTGAGCGCCGTCCCCAAGCCGCCCGCCCCGCCCAAGGTCACCGGCGTGAGCGCCCAGCCGCAGCAGGACGGCACCGTCAAGCTGGCCTGGACGGCGGTGAGCGGCGCCTTCTACTGGCTGTCGTACCGGGACGTGACCGCGGGCCAGACGTCCTACACGCGGCTGGAGTACCCGGCCACGACGAACACCGCTGCCATCGGGCCGTTCACCGGCGGCCACGCCTACGACTTCCTGGTCACGGCCACCAACCCGGGCGGCGACGGCCCGCCGTCCGACCCGGTCCGCGTCACCGTCCTCGGCGGCGCGACCCAGGGCAAGGTGTCGCTGCCCAGGCCGGCCGCGGCCTCATCGGTGAAGGCCGCTGCGGATCTCCCGCGTCCGCCGACGAACCTGCGGGTCACCGAGCGCACCCGTGACTTCGTCGCACTGGAGTGGGATCCCAGCCCCGACTACAGCAGCGTCTTCTACTGGGTTCAGTTCCGGTCGGTGGGTCGCTCCGAGTGGTACAACCTGACCTACCCGACGCTCAACACCACCTACACCGTCGGCAAGCCCTTGTGGCCCGGCTTCCAGTACGAGTTCCGCGTCGTGGCCGAGAACAGGACGGGCGCCTCCAGCCCGACGAACACGGTCCGCTCGGCACTGGGCGGCTCGCCGCCGCCGAGACCCACCGGCCTCGACGTCGTCAGCACCGCGAACGGCGTCAACCTGGCCTGGACGCAGACCGCTGACGAGGACTTCTACTGGGTGGAGTTCAGGCCGAGCCTGACCGGCACGTGGTACCGGCTCCCCTGGCCGGCCACCTGGAACGAGGCCCATATCGTCGCGCCGTTGTGGCGAGGGTACTACTACGACTTCCGGGTGATCGCGGTCAACCGCGACGGCGACAGCCCGCCGAGCGCCTTCGTCTCCGCCGCGCCGGACTACCCCAAGCCCCAACCGCCCGAAATCTTCCATCACGAGAACGAACCCGGCTCGGCATGGATCCGGTGGGGGAGCTCGACTCCCGATGTCATGTACTGGATGTACTTCCGCAAGTCGGGCAACGGCTCCTGGACTCGCGCCCGCTATCCCATCGGCGGGACGGAGATCAGGCTGAAGTACCTGCCGCCCGGTAAGTACGACGTCCGGTTCACCGCCGTCAACCTGCGCGGCGAAAGCGCGCCCGGCCCCATGGCCACGGTCCATCTGAAGCCGTCGAAAGCCCACATGCTGGCCCTGCTCACGGAGGTCACGACTGCGGGGTGGGCCCGCTGGAAGGCACTCAAAGATGGCTACGAATACGACTATTACACCTATGGCTACGACTGGGACCTCGAGAGTGACCAATGCTCGCACAGCCCGAGCCAGCCAGTCGTCGGGCTTGTCCCGTTCGAGCGGGTCGACTGGCGCAGGCAGTGCGAGCGTCACGACTTCGGCTACCGCAACTACAAGGTCATGCGTGCCTTCGACTACAGGCAGAAGGTCCGCATCGACAGGATGTTCTACCGGGACATGATCGCCGCCTGCGACGCGCAGGTCTCTCACCACAAGGTCAAGTGCATCGCACTGGCCCACGTCTACTACGCGGCCGTCAAGCGCTTCGGCACGTGAAAGACCGGTCCCGGCCGAGGCCGGGACCGGCTCACCGGGCTCACATCTGATCGGCCAGGGCCGCCGGGTCGCGTTCCGGCGGCCCGGACGGCCACCACTGCCCGTCCTCGCGCAGCCTGTACGGGTACCAGCGCCCGTCTTTCCCGAGCCGGAGCTGCAGCGTGCCGAGCGTCCAGCGGTTGCGCGCGGCCTCGACCGGCGGCAGGTCCTCGCGCCGCCAGGCCGCCTCCGCCCTGGCCAGCTCCTGCTTGCCGGGGTTCCAGGCGTGCTCCAGCGTGTCCAGGCCGGTGGCGCCGCCGTACTGCCAGGCCAGGACGGCGGACTCGGCGCCGATGTCGAGGCCGTACTCGGCGGCCAGCCGCACGCGGTCCTGCCGTTCGGTCAGTACGGCGGGCGTCCCCCCGGACAGGAGCTCGCGGGCCCGCCCGGCGGCGGAGGCGGCCAGGACCTTCAGCGCCCCCGTGTCCACCCCGGGCGCCTCCTGCAGCTCCAGCGGGACGTACTCGGCGGCGGAGGGTGGCGGCGCGGGCAGCGGCGGCACCCCGAGGGCGTAGGCGGCGCGGGCCGGGGTGCCGGTCTCGGCCGGGGCGGGCACGTCGCGTAGCTGCAGGGCGGCCAGGAGGTCGTCGCGGCCCCGGCCGCGCAGCAGGAGCAGCACGAACGGGTCGGCGTCCAGCAGCCAGGACGCCTGGTAGCACAGGGCGGCGGCGTGCTTGCACGGATGGCCCCAGTCGGGGCAGGTGCACTCGGGCTCCAGGTCGCCGACGGTCGGCAGCAGCGGAACGCCGGCGTCCTCGGCCGCCTCGACCAGGTCGTGGGGCACCTCGCCGTCGAGGAGGGCGGCGATGTGGCCGGACTGGGCGGCCACCTGGTCGAGGAAGCGGTTCCATTCGGCGTCGCTCAGGTGGGAGACGCGCACGACCGTGTCGTAGTCGCCCTCGGTGATGGCCGCCAGCCGTCCGGGGGAGACGGTGATGGGCCCGACCTGGCCGGTCTTGGCGTAGGCGCGGCCCTTCTTCAGCAGCGTGTGGTCCAGGGAGGTGTCCTCCATGGCCTTGATCCAGGCCCCACCCCACCACGACGTGGCGAAGCGGGCGCCTGCGCGCTGCGGCGGGAAGGCGGGGAAGCCCTTGACGGCGGTCATCTCAGCTCCACCAGGTGTGCGAGTTCGGCATCGGTGAGTTCGGTGAAGGCGGCCTCGCCGCCGGCCAGGACCGCCTCGGCCAGGGAGCGCTTGCCGGCCAGCATCTCGGCGATGCGGTCCTCGATCGTGCCTTCGGCGATGAGCCGGTGGACCTGCACGGGACGGGTCTGGCCGATGCGGTAGGCGCGGTCGGTGGCCTGGTCCTCGACGGCGGGGTTCCACCAGCGGTCGTAGTGGATGACGTGGTCGGCGCGGGTGAGGTTGAGGCCGGTGCCGGCGGCCTTGAGCGAGAGCAGGAAGACGGGGACCTCGCCGTCCTGGAAGCAGCGGACCATCTCCTCGCGCTTGGCCACCGGGGTGCCGCCGTGCAGGAGCCGGCTGGTCACGCCGCGGGCGGCCAGGTGTTTCTCCAGCAGCCTGGCCATGGCGACGTACTGGGTGAAGACCAGGACGGCGCCGTCCTCGGCGATGATGGTGTCGAGCAGTTCGTCGAGGAGTTCGAGCTTGCCGGAGCGGCCGGGCAGCTGGGGCGTGGCCTCGTGCAGGTATTGGGCGGGGTGGTTGCAGATCTGCTTGAGCCCGGTCAGCAGTTTGACGATCAGGCCGCGCCTGGCCATGCCCTGGGCGCCCTCGATCTGGGTCATGATCTCGCGCACGACCGCCTCGTAGAGCCCGGCCTGTTCGGTGGTGAGCGCGACCGGCCGGTCGGTCTCGGTCTTGGGCGGCAGCTCGGGCGCGATGCCGGGGTCGGATTTACGGCGGCGCAGCAGGAACGGGCCGACCAGGCGGGCCAGCCGCCCGGCCGTCTCGGCGTCGCCGGACTCGACGGGCTTGGCCCAGCGGGCGCGGAAGCGGGCCAGCGAGCCGAGCAGGCCGGGCGTGGTCCAGTCGAGGATGGCCCACAGCTCCGACAGGTTGTTCTCGACGGGCGTGCCGGTGAGGGCGACGCGGGCGGCGGCCGGGATCTCGCGCAGCGCCTTGGCGGTGCTGGAGGCGGGATTCTTGACGTGCTGGGCCTCGTCGGCGACGACCATGCCCCACGGGTGCGCGGCCAGCTTCTCCGCGTCCAACCGCATGGTGCCATAAGTCGTCAGAACAAAACCTTCGTCCGACAAATCGCGATTTGTGCCGTGATAGCGGCGCACGGGCACGCCCGGCGCGAACCTGCCGATCTCCCGCTCCCAGTTGCCCAGCAGCGAGGCCGGGCAGACCACCAGCGTCGGGCCGCCCGCGCGGTGCAGGTGCAGCGCGATCAGCGTGATCGTCTTGCCCAGGCCCATGTCGTCGGCCAGGCAGGCGCCCAGCCCGAGCGAGGTCATCCTGGCCAGCCAGCGCAGCCCGCGCAGCTGGTAGTCGCGCAGGGTCGCCGCCAGCCCGTCCGGCACGCCGATCTCCTCGGGCTCGGCCAGCCGGTCGCGCAGCTCCCGCAACCAGGCGCTCGGCTCCACCTCGACCTGCTCGCCGTCCACCTCGACCGTGCCGGTCAGCGCGGCGCCGAGCGCATCGAGGCCGCTCAGCGGCTTGAGCTCGCGCTGGCGCGCCTTGAGCGCCAGGCCGGGGTCGATGAGCACCCACTGGTCGCGCAGCCGCACCATCGGCCGGTGCGCCTCGGCGAGCTGATCCATCTCGGCCGCGGTCAGGCGCTGCCCGCCGAGCGCGAGCTGCCAGTTGAAGCTCGTCAGCCGGTCGCCGCCGAGATAGGAGGGCAGGTCGGAGGGCGCCGGCTCGTTGTCGCCGAGCACCGCGCGGGCGCTCAGGCCGCGCACCATCGACCTGGGCCAGTGCACGTCCACGCCCGCCGCGGACAGCCGGGTCGCCGCCCCGGCCAGCAGGTCCTCGACGTCGCCGTCGCTCAGCGTCAGCTCGTCGGGAACCGGGCTCTCCAGCAGCCGCTCCAGCCGCGCCCAGGAGCGTGCGGCACGGCGGATGGCGATGATCGTCTCGATCCTGGCACGGGCCCCGAACCCGGGATCGCGCCCCTCCCACAAATCGGCCGCGTCCACCACCAGGGACGGATCGGCCAGGCTGTGCAGCTGGACCACCGCGCGGAACTCCCCGCCCACCGGGTCGTCGCACTCCAGCCGCAGCGACAGCCGTACGCCGGAGTCGAGGCCCGCGGACACCTCCTCCGCCCACGGGCGCAGCTGCGGCACCTTCACCGGGCGCAGCGCGGCGAACGCGGTGGTTCCCGTCGCGCGCACGGCGCCGGGCGAGCGCGGCATCGCGTCGGCGACCGCGTCGAGGAAGGCCCGCACGAGTGTTTCTGCGTCGGGCAGGAGCGGCCCGTCCGGGCCGTCACTCAGGGGTACGGCACGCGCCGCCGCGGGCATGGCGTCGGCCAGTTCCCTGATGCGCGCGGCGTCGGCGGCGTCGAACGGCCCGGCCCGCCAGGCGTCGTAGTCGCCTTTCGAGACGCCGGGCAGGATCCGCCCCCTGGTCACGAGCTGGAGCGCGACCAGCGCGGCGGCGCCCCAGAACCGGGCCGCCGGGTGGGCGCTCGCGTCGGTCCTGGCCCGGGCCAGATGAGAAACGGCGTCGGCGACGGGGATTCTGGTGACCGGGACCTCCCGGGTGCCGTCTTCGTGCGCGACGGTGGCGAGGGCCTCGCCCTCTGGGTCGAGAAAGGCCATCGTGCCTGTTCGGGGCGGGTCGCCCGGTTCGAAGACAGCGGCATGCCGTACCAAGGAAGTCACAACCGTACAGGGTACGGTACATAGACCCTGAGGTTTACCCCACCAAGAAAACGGCCATAGGCCGCATTCTCACTTTGGCCAGATCTTGCCTAGCCTTCAGGGCATGACGGACTGGGTGGTAAACCTCATGGAGACCCTGGGCGCGCCCGGGGCGGGTCTCGCGATCGCGCTGGAGAATCTTTTTCCTCCGCTGCCGAGCGAGGTGATCCTGCCGTTGTCCGGCTTCACCGCCAGCCGCGGCGAGATGGATCTCATCGACGCGCTGGTGTGGACGACGATCGGCTCGGTGGTCGGCGCGCTGGCGCTGTACTGGGTGGGGGCGCTGCTCGGCCGCGAGCGCACCCTGCGCCTGGCGGGCAAGCTGCCGCTGGTCAAGATCTCCGACATCGAGAAGACCGAGGCGTTCTTCCAGCGGCACGGCAAGAAGACGGTGTTCTTCGGGCGGATGATCCCGATCTTCCGTAGCCTCATCTCGGTCCCGGCGGGCGTGGATCGGATGCCGCTGCCCACCTTCACGCTGCTCACCCTGGCCGGAAGCGCCATCTGGAACTCCATCTTCGTGCTGGCCGGCTACTACCTCGGGGAGAGCTGGCACCTGGTGGAGGCGTACGTGGGCATCGGCAGCAGGGTCGTGCTCGGGCTCGTGGGCGTGGCCGTGGTGGTCTTCGTGGTGGTACGGCTGAGCGAACGGCGCAAGGGCAAGCGTGGGACACATCGTTAGATTTCCGCTCCTGCTGTGGGAAGTCCTGCTCGGTACCCTGAGCGCGCTGGCGGGGCTGGTGTTCCTGGTGACGTGCGGGCCGGTGCTGGCCTGGCAGGCGCGGCCGGGCGGCGGCTCCGGCACCTCGAAGGCAGGGGCACTGGCGGTGCGCATGGCGCGGTTCGAGGCGCGGCGGCTGCGGGTGGACATGGACGAGGGCGCCGACGCGGGGCGGGCGACGGCCTACCTGGCCGCCCGGATCCCGCTCGGCGTGCTCGGCGGGCTGGTGCTCTCGCTGCTGGAGCTCGGAGCGGCGAACGGGATCAGGCTCGGCTGGGCGTGGGTGCGCAACGAGCCGTTCGACGGGATGCTGCCGACGCCGCCGCTGATCGCGTACATCGGGCTCATCGGTATCGTCCTGCTTTTCCTCGAAATTTCGGGGCTGGTGGGTGTGCGGGCGGTTGAGCGGGGGCTGGCCCGCAGGATGCTCGCTCCCGACCCCACCGTCGCGCTCCGGCGGCGCATCGAAGAGCTCGCCGAGACCCGGGCGGGCATCGTCGCCGCCGTGGACGCCGAGCGCCGGCGCATCGAGCGCGACCTGCACGACGGCCTCCAGCAGCGCCTGGTAGCGCTGTCCATGCTGATCGGCCGGGCCCGGCGCGGCGGCAGGACCGAACTGCTGGCCCAGGCGCACGAGGACGCCCAGCGCGCCCTGGCCGAACTGCGCGAGGTGGCCTGGCGGGCCTACCCCAGCGGCCTGGACACCCTCGGCCTGGCCGACGCCCTGGCCGGGGTCGCGGAACGCTCCAGCGTGCCGGTGCACGTACGCTGCGACCTGGCCGAGCGGCCGCCCATGGCCGTGGAGACCGCGGCCTACTTCGTGGTGTCGGAGTCGGTGACCAACGCCGCCAAGCACGCCGCCGCCACCGGCGTGTCGGTGGAGATCCGGCGAGAAGGGACAATGATCGTTGTGCGGATCGAAGACGACGGGTGCGGCGGCGCCGTACCCACAGGTGGGGGACTGTCCGGGCTGGCGCGGCGCGTTGCGGCGCTCGACGGCAGGCTCGGCGTGGACAGCCCGCACGGCGGGCCGACCGTGATCACCGCGGAGCTGCCGTGCGGGTGATCCTGGCCGAGGACTCCACGCTGCTGCGCGAAGGGCTGGTCCGGCTGCTGCTCGAGGAGGGGCACGAGGTTCCCGCCGCCGTCGGGGACGGGCAGGCGCTCATCGAGGCCGTGGCGGCGCACGAACCCGAGATCGTCGTGGTGGACGTGCGGATGCCGCCCACCCACACCGACGAGGGGCTGCGGGCGGCGCTGGAGATCCGTAAGCGGTGGCCCTCAGTCAAGGTGCTGGTGTTGTCGCAGTACGTGGAGAAGAAGTACGCCACGGAGCTCATGACCGGGAGCGTGGACGGCGTCGGCTACCTGCTGAAGGACCGGGTGGCGCAGGTCGCCGACTTCCTCGACGCGCTGGAGCGGGTGGGGGAGGGCGGGGCCGCCTTCGACCCGGAGGTGGTCAGGCAACTGCTGGCCCGCACCACGCAGACCGACCCGCTCTCGCGGCTGACCGGGCGTGAGCGCGAGGTCTTGGAACACATGGCCCAGGGGCTGACCAACGCCTCGATCGCCCAGGCGCTGCACGTCTCGCAGAGCGCCGTGGAGAAGCACGTCAACGCCGTCTTCGACAAGCTCGGCCTCTCGCACACCAGCGGCTACAGCCGCCGGGTGCTCGCGGTGCTCAGCTTCCTGCAGACCTGAGCACCGCCCGCACCTCGAAGCCGCCCTCCGGCAGCGGCCCGGCGGTGACGCTCCCGCCCACCCCCGCCAGGCGCTCCGACAGGCCGCGCAGGCCGCTGCCGGGCGGGCGGGCGGAATTCTTGGGCACGCCGTCGTCGCGGACGGTCAGCACCGTGCCCTCCGCTGTCGCCTCCACCGTGAAGACCGCTTCGCCGGCCGTGCTGTGGCGCAGGATGTTCGTGGCCGCCTCCCGCACCACCCAGCACAGCAACGCCTCGGCACGGGCGGACGGCGGCTCGCCCGCCCGCCGTACCACCACCGCCACGCCCGCGGCCGCCAGCGTCTCGCGGGCCCGCTCCAGCTCCGTGGCCAGGCTGCCCTCGCGGTAGCCGGTGACCGCCTCGCGCACCTCCGTCAGCGCCTGCCGGCCCACGCTCTCGATGTCGGCCGCCTGCCCGGCGGCGCGCTCGGGGTCGCGGACGGCCAGGCGGCGCACCGCCTCCGCCTTCACCACGATCACCGACAGCGTGTGCCCCAGCAGGTCGTGCAGGTCGCGGGAGAAACGCAGCCGCTCCTCGGCCACGGCCGCCTCGGCCAGGCGGCGCCGGGTGTGTTCCAGCTCGGCGATGACCGTGTGCAGGTGCACGATGAACCCCACCACCACGCCGGCGCTGAACGACCCCCACGAGAAGGCCATGATCGGGCTGATCCCGTCACCGGTGAACCAGACGACGAACGCCGTCACCGCGGCCAGGGCCAGCAGGGCGGCCTGGAGCGCTCTGCCGAACGGGACGACCAGCGCGCAGGCCACCGCGACCAGCGGGAACATGTAGAGCCACCCGCTGCCGTAGGCCAGGCCCATGCCGGTTACCAGCACGGCCAGCGCGCCCAGCACCCAGCGTCCGCGCGCCGGACGATCGCCGTAGGCGAGCGAGACCTGCAGCATGTACAGGCCGAGCGCGACCGCCAGCGCGAGCCACCCGATCCAGGCCGACGGGTAGACGCCGGTCAGGGCGTCCCAGGCCACGCCCACGCTCAGCCCGGTGCAGCACAGCAGGAACCCTCTGAAGCCGGGCGGCGCGGGAAGACGGTGTGGCGGCACCCCCACACCGTACGGCCTCTAGGCTGACCGGCATGAGCATCAGGTACGCGGCCGTGTCGATGGACCTGGCGGCGCCCGCCGAGGCCGCCTTCGCGCTGATCACCGACTGGCCCCGGCACCGCGAGTGGATGTTCATGACCGACGCCCGCGAGACGGCCCCCGGCCAGATCGCGGCCTACACCGGGATCCGGCCGTTCGGCTTCCTCGACACGATGACGATCACCCGGTTCGAGCCGCCGCACGTGGTCGAGGTGGACCACACCGGGGCGCTGGTGCGCGGGGCCGGGGCGGTCAGGGTGACGCCGCGGGGACCGGCGGCCTGCCGGGTGATCTGGGCCGAGCGGCTGGAGGTGCCGTGGTGGGCCCTGCCCGCCTGGCCGCTGGCGCACGCGGCGAGCGTCCTGCTGGCCCGGCGGTCGCTGCGCAGGCTCGCGTCCCTGCTGTGACGAGGCCCTGGCCGGTGATCAGCTCTTGGCCGCCTCCGCCGCCACCAGCGCGGCGCCGAGCTGCACCGCCACGAGGGTCTGGACCGGGATCGGCGTGCCCTCGAAGGCCGCCTCCGCCGCGGCGAACCAGCCGTCGAACAGCTCCCGCACGCGGCCGTTCTCAGCCCTGATGACCGGGGTGGCGTTGCCCGCGGCCAGCTCGGCGTTCAGCATGCGCAGGTACATGCCGCCATAGCGCAGCCGCATGCTGTGGGTGAGCTGCTGCTTGCCGCTGACCTCGGCCACGGTGGCCGGGCGGCCGGCGCCGGGGAAGTCCTCCCATTCGGCGACGAACTCGTCGTGGGCGCCGGCGAAGTCCTCGACCGCGCTCCGGAACGGCGACGCCACGCGCAGGTCCGGGCGCACCACGGCGAGCGACCGGCTCAGCTCGGCGACGAGCTCGCGCTGCTCGGCCAGGAAGGTCGCGATCACCTCACCGTACGGCCTGGCGGTCGGGGTCTCGTCGCCGATCCGGGGATCGGCCCAGTACGGCAGCTCGGTCACCAGATGCAGCGCGCCGAAGCGCTCGGCGTAGTCGATGCTGCCGCCGCCGATGCCGTACACCGCGGCCAGGTCGGCGCCACGCGGCGTCATGTACGCCGCCGGGCCGATCCGCACCGCGCTCGGGATCTCCGGCGGGCCCATGTGCAGCGGCAGGCCCTGCCCGGAGGCGATCGCGGTGAGCCGGGCGGCCAGGGCGGGGTCGTTGCGGCTGAGGTAGTAGAAGGCGCCCTGGGACTCGCCGTTGTGCAGCGAGTAGACGAAGTCGGGCCTGACCTCGTCCATCAGCCGCATGACCGCCTCGGTCTCGGGGAGCGTGCGGTCGAAGAAGTAGTCCCCGCCGGTCAGCGGGAACGTCCATTCGACCTGGTCGGCTTCGGCGGGGCGGTAGAAGTGCTCGGCGTAGGCGCGGCGGTCGCTGGGCCGGCCGTACCAGCCCTCGTTGAGGCGGGCGCCGTCGGGGTCGACGCAGGGGATGAGGTGCCAGCGGTAGCCGAAGTCCTCGCGCAGCCAGGTGTCCTCGACGAGCAGGCGCATCAGGTTGCTGACGGTGAGGGCGCCGATGGGCTCGTTGGGGTGCGGGCCGCCGATGACGACGGCGTTGCGGGGGCCGGTGCCGATCGTGGCCACGCGGAGCGGCTCGCCCAGCCGGGAGGTGCCGATGCGGCGCAGCCGTACCAGCTCCGGGTGGGCGGCGGCGAGCTCGTCGAGCTCGGCGTGCATCTCATCCACGGCCGGGAACGCGGTGTGGCCGGGAACGCGGCTCATGTACCCCTCGACGTCCATCGTCGCCTCCAGTTCGTTAACTCGTAACCTGGATTATTCTAATAATCTCGATTATCGTTCTGGCAACCCTCTAGGAGAGCAATGCGATTGACCAGGGCGGAAAGCAAGGCAGCCAACAAGCGCGCGCTGATCGAGGCGGCCTACGAGGTCGTCGGGCGAGACGGCGCGAGGGCCCGGCTGGAGGACATCGCCGAGCTGGCCGGGCTGACGACCGGGGCCGTCTACTCGCTGTTCGGCGGCAAGAACGGGCTGCTGATCGCGATGGTCGACGACTACGCCGGCCCGCTCGACCTGCGGCCCGTGGAGGAGGTCGCGCCCGGGACGCCGCTGGAGGAGGTGGTCGCCGCCATCGCCCGGCAGTACTGGCGGATGTCGGCCACCCCCGAGGCCGCCGGGCAACTGCTGTTCGAAATCCGCGTGATGGAACTCGTGCTCAACGACCCCGGCCTGCTGGCCAAGCTCAACGCGGCGGTCAACGCCGCCGAGGCCCGGCTGGCCGCGCATCTCACCGGCCGTGAGCACGGCGGCGCCGCCGTGACGCCCGAGCAGGCCGTCCGCCTGGCCCGCGCGCTCAAGGCACTGCTGTCCGGGCTCGGGCAGGCCGTCGTCCTCGGCGTCCACGGCAGCACCGAGGAGTACTTCGCCGACGTCGCACGAGCCCTGGTCACCGCCGGAGTGCTCGGCCCGGCCTAGCCAGGCCGCGGGTTCGGGGGAACGCGCGGCCGTCCATCACCCCCACCCGAAAGGCACCACCATGACCAGATCCGGCTTCGGCATCATCGGCGCGCCGGTGTTGTTTATGGGCGTCTTCCAGCTCCTGGAGACGATGCTCTCGCCCGCGCTGCCGCTCATCCAGCGGGAGCTGCAGGCCACGCCCGGCCAGATCGCCTGGATCTTCACCGGCGGGCTGATCAGCTCGGCGATCAGCACCCCGATCGCCGGCCGCCTGGCCGACCTCTACAACAAGCGCACCCTGCTGCTCACCCTGATGGCGATCACCAGCCTGGGCGCGCTCATCTCCGTCCTGGCGCCCAACGTGCTCGTGCTGATCGCCGGCCAGGCGGTGCAGGGAGTATGGCTGGGCATCCTGCCGCTGACCGTCGGACTGTTCCGCGACACCCTCCCGCCCGAGCGCGGCGCCACCGGCAACGGCCTGGTCATCGGCGTCGCCACCCTGGCCAGCGCGCTCGGCCTCATCCTGGCCGGACCGCTCACCTCGGCCCTCGGCTACCGCTGGCTGTTCATCCTGACGCTGGCCGGCGCGCTGGCGGCCGCGGCCTGGGCCTGGATGGTCGTGCCCGCCACGCCCCGCGCCGGCGCCAACCGGGTGGACTGGGCCGGCGGGCTGCTGCTCGGCGCCGGACTGGCCACGCTCATGCTGGGCCTGTCCACCTCGACGATCCTGGGCTGGACCGCGCCGGTCACGCTCGGCCTGTTCGCCGCCGCGGTGGTGGCGCTGGTGGTGTGGGCGGTGGTCGAGCTGCGCGTCGCCGACCCGCTCGTGGACCTGCGGCTGCTGGCCGGGCGCTCCTCGGCCGGGGTGACCGCGATCTCGTTCGTGTTCGGCTTCGCATCCTTCGGGCTGCTGGTCGCACTGCCGATGATGCTGTCGCTGCCCGTCGCGACCGGCTACGGCCTGGGCGCCGACACCACGCTGATCGGGCTGTACATGTTCCCGCTGGGCATCACGGGCACGCTCGTCGCGCCCCTGGTCGCGCCGATGAGCCGGCTGCTCGGGCGGCGCAGCGTGCTGGTGCTCGGCAGCGTGCTCGTCTCCGCTGGTACGGCGGGCCTGGCCTTCTGGCACGCCGCCCCGTGGCAGATCGTGGCAGGTGTGTCGGTCATGGGGGTGGGCGGTGCCACCGTCCTCACCTGCGGGCTCAACGTGGTGGCCGCCGACGTGCCCGCCCAGCGGGCGGCCGGCGTCACCGGCGTGGCCTTCGTCGCCAAGAGCGTCGGCGGCACCTTCGGCGCCCAGCTCGGCGGCATGGTGCTCGCGGCCGGCGCCGTGGCGGGCGTGCCCGCCGAGAGCAGCTTCGTCAACACCTACCTGCTCTCGGCCGTGCTCGGCCTGCTGGCCGTGGCCGCCGCGCTGGTGATCCCCGGCGCTGTGCGGAAGGCCGAAGGCGGCGACGCGGCTTCTGCCGCCGCGACAAAGCGCCCCGTCGCCCAGGGTGACACCCTGTGACGGCAACCCAGGAAAGGAGCACACCGGTGCGGGTCTACATCTCCATCGACATGGAGGGCGTGGCGGGCATCGCCACCATGGACCAGGTCGTCCGCGGCGGACACGGCTATCCACGCTCGCAGCGCCTGATGACCGGCGAGGCCAACGCCGCCATCGAGGGCGCGTTCGAGGCCGGGGCGGAGAGCGTCACGGTCAACGACAGCCACGGCACCATGGACAACCTCCTGCACGAGGAGCTGGACCCGCGCGCCCGGCTGGTCTTCGGCTCACCCAAGCTCGACTGCATGGCCGAAGGCGTCTCGGCCGAGCACGACGTGGCCATGTTCCTCGGCTACCACGCGGCGGCCGGCTCGCCGGGCGTGCTCGCCCACACCTACTCCTCGCACTTCTACGAGGTGCGCCTCAACGGCAAGCTCGTGTCGGAGGCCGAGATCAACGCCCTGCAGGCGGCCGTGGTCGGCGTGCCGATCGGCCTGCTCACCGGGGACGACGTCATCTGCGGAGTCGCCGAGAAGGCGTTCCCCGGCGTGCGTACGGTCGCCGTCAAGGAGGCCCGCGGGCACACCGCGGCCGACAGCCTGTCCCCGTCCGAGGCCACCAGGCTCATCCGCGAGGCGTCGGCCCGCGTCGTCACCGAGGCCGCTGACCTGGCGCCCCTCACCCTGCCCGGCACCCTGGACCTGGAAATCGACATGCCGAGCACGCCCGCGGCCGAGCTGGGCATGTCGATCCCGGGCGTGCGCAGGATCGCCGACAAGACGCTCGCCGCCACCTTCGGCACCCCCCGAGAGCTGCTGGGCTGCATCCAGGTGTGCTACCACCTCGCCGCCGACGCCATGATCAGCCGGATGGCTCTCTACGGCCGTCGCTGAACACCCGCGGAAAAGGGGCGCGTCCGGAAGGACGCGCCCCTTTTCGCCTGCGCGGGTCAGCAGCTCACCGTCTCCACCGACGTCGTGGCCGCCGCCAGGTCCGCGGGCTCAGGCAGCACGCCGAGACCGGGGGTGTCCGGGACCGCCATCTCGCCGCCGTCGAGCACGAACGGGCGGGTGATGTCGCGGTGGTAGTACCGCTCGGTCGCGGAGATGTCGCCGGGCAGCGTGAACCCGGGCAGGCTGGCCAGAGCCAGGTTGGCCGCCCGGCCCAGGCCGGTCTCCAGCATGCCGCCGCACCAGACCGGCACCCCGTTGGCCCGGGCCAGGTCGTGGATGCGGCGCGCCTCGAGATAGCCGCCCACGCGGCCGGGCTTGATGTTGACGATCGAGCAGGCGCCCCGCCTGATGGCCTCGGCCGCGTCCTCGGCGCTGGTGATGCTCTCGTCCAGGCAGATGGGCGTGTCCATGCGGGCCGCGAGCGCGGCGTGGGCGTGCAGGTCGCCGGGGGCGAAGGGCTGCTCGACCAGCGTCAGCCCGAAGGCGTCGAGCTTCGCCAGGTGCCTGAGGTCGGCGAGGCGGTAGGCGGTGTTGGCGTCCACGGTGAGCATCACGCCGTCGCCGAACGTCTCGCGCACCGCCCGGACCGGTTCGAGGTCCCAGCCGGGCTCGATCTTCAGCTTGATCCGGGCATAACCCGCGCTCAGGTGCCGGTCGACCGTGGTCAGCAGGGCGTCCACGCTCTCGGCGATGCCCACGGAGACGCCCACGCGCACGCGCCGCCGTACGCCGCCGAGGTGGGCGGCCAGGCTGGTGTCGCGCGCACGCAGCCAGCAGTCGAGCACCGCCATCTCCACCGCCGCCTTGGCCATCGGGTGCCCGCGCAGGTGGCGCAGCGCGGGACCCACCGCCGCCGGGTCCAGGTCGAGGCCGGCCAGGGCCGGGACCATGAACCGCTTGATCACGTCCGCGGCCCCGGCCAGGTACTCGGGGCTGTAGCTCGGCTCGTCCTCGGCCACGCACTCGCCCCAGCCCTCGCCCTCCTCACCCAGCACCCGCACCAGCAGCGCGTTGCGCACGGTCTGGGTGCCGAGCGAGGTACGGAACGGGCTGACCAGCGGCAGCGCGACCTCGCGCAGTTCGACGGCGTCCAGCTTCACGCGGCACCTCCACGGGCGAGCAGGTACCAGCCGGAGCGGGTGAAACCGGTGACCTCGTAGCCCCGGCCGAGCGCGCCGCCGAGCCCGCCGGCCAGTGCCGTGCGCCACTGCCCGGCCGCGTGCGGGTCGGCCGTACGCAGCGCTTCGATGTCGGGCGGGGTCGCGCAGCGCAGCAGCGGCCCGTCCGCGCCCGCCGGCACGGCGCCGGTCTCGTCCACCGCGACCGCCCCCTCCTCGCCGCCGGCCGGCGCCGGCGTGCTCTCGCGCGTCGGCCAGGTGACGAAGAGCCGGTCGGAGGGTCCGCCGTCGTTGATGCCGTCGCTCATCGGCCCGTAGAAGTCGGGCAGGTAGGCGGTGACCCGGGCGCCGAGCAGGGTCAGGTTGAAGTAGGCGTTGCGCCGGACCAGCGGATCGAACGTCCAGGACACCGCGACCAGCTCGCGCTCGGCGGCCCAGGCCCGCTGGTGTTCCTTGAGCGCCCGGCCGACGCCGCGCCCGCGCGCCAGGGCGCTGACGCCCGCGACGTGCGAGTGCAGCGTACGGCCGGCCGCCAGGAACCCCGCGGAGACCCCGACGAGCTCGCCGTCAAGGAAGGCCCCGCCCACGTACCCGCCGGTGTGGGCGAAGGCGCACATCAGGTCGAGGGGCATCGGCGGGTCTTCACCGCAGCTGGTTCCCCAGACCTCCCGCAGCAGCCGGTCGGCCCGCCGCAGCGCCGCGGTGCCGTGAAGGGAACGGATGGTGAGATGTTCGGCCATGGGCCACAGCATCGCGGCCGGGCTCGTCCGGGGCGTTGGCGTCCACGCCCAACTTCACCCGCCCGGCTTTGTGGCGCCGCTCAGCCGCAGCTGCAGGGCGAGCACGAGCCGGGTGTCGGGGTCGTCCAGGGCGATGAGCTCGCCGATCCGGCGCAGCCGGTACCGCAGCGTGTTGGGGTGCAGCGACAGCAGCTCGGCCGCGCGGGGCACGTCGTAGTGGGCGCCGATCCAGACGGTCAGGCTGTGCACGTAATGGGTGCCGTGTCTGGCGTCGTGCGCGGTGACCAGCGCCAGCGGCGCACCGGACAGGGACGGCTTGGCGCGCAGCGCGGCCTCCACGTCCATCAGGAACAACGCGGCCGACAGCTCCTCGTGCGCGCCGACCGGCTCCTGGCTGAACAGCCCGCAGACCGCGCGCAGCGCCTCCTCCGCCTGGCGGGCGCCGGCGGGCACGGCGGCCACGGAGGCGAGGGTGCGGCCGATCCCGGCCCGCCAGGAGCCGCCCAGCCGCTCGCTCACCCGCGCCAGCACGTCCAGGGTGATCCTGCGCAGCAGGGGCGCGCTCGCCTCGGCGGCGACGATCGCGTAGGCGCGGCCGTTGACCACGCCGGTCGCGGCCCTGATCCGGTAGGCCATGTACGCGGTGCGGAGCAGGTCGGTCACGTGGCTGGCGGCGAAGGCGTCGGCCACGCCCGCATAGGGGCCCAGGGTCACGACCGTCACCGGCTCGCCGGGCAGCAGGCCGAAGGAGGTGGCCAGTTCGTCGACGGCGCCGACGCCGCGCAGCAGCCAGCCCAGGCACTCGTCACGGAAGCGGCGCGCCTCGTCGGCGGCCAGGTTGATGCGGGCAAGGTGGGGGGCCGCCGCGGCGGCCGCCTCGGCCAGCACCCGCGCGGCGTCGGCGGCCAGCGGCTCCTCGGCCTGGACCGCCCAGATCGTGCCCAGCGCCTCGCCGTGCGAGCGCACCGCGATGGCCAGGCGGGGGTAGAACTCGCGCGGCTCGTAGCTCCACACCACCCCGTCCGAGCGCAGCACCGCCGCGTACTCCTCCGGGTTGGTCGGGTGCTCGGGCACCCGCCGGCCCAGAATGCCCTGCCGGCGCAGGTCGTCGATGAGCTGGCCCTCGACCGTGGAGTAGGCCAGCACGCGCATCGCCAGATCCTCGATCGCCACCGCGCCGCCCACCCGCACGGCCACCTCGTTGGCCAGGGCGAACAGGTCCGCCGCCCGGCCGGCGCCCGGGTCCTCGGCCGGGGCGACCATCGCGAGCAGGGCGTCGACCAGCGTGTAGAGCTGACCCCAGGACAGGTCGGCCGGCGCGGCCAGCAGCGCGACGCCCGCCGCCTTGGCCGCCGTGGCCAGGGCCTGCTCGTCGCAGGTGCCCGGCTTGACCACGACCACCGCCACCCCGCTCTCGCCCGCCCGGGCCAGGATCTCGGCCGACGGGCGGCCGCTCACCAGCAGCACCGCGCCGTCGAGCCCGGTCTGCGGCTCCTCCGGGTCGTAGATGACCGGGGAGCCGGCCAGCGGCTCCCGGCCGTGCGGCAGCGCCAGCGGGCGCACCACGTCGGCGCCGAGACTGTCGATCAGGACGCCGAGCGTGATCCGCCCGCGGGCCGTCACTGAGTGCCCCGTCTGAGCATCCGCCCCTGCCTGCCGCCGGTGAACTCGCCGTCGGCGACCACCTGGCGGCCGGCCAGGAAGACGTGCTCCACGCCGGTCGGCCGGACGTCGGGCCGCTCGTAGGTGCCCGCGTGCCCGATCGTCCCGGCGTCGAAGACGCAGAGGTCGGCGATGGCGCCCGGGCCCAGCCAGCCGCGCCCGGCCAGGCCGAACTGGGCGGCCACCGCCGAGCTGACCTTGCGGATCGCCTCCGGCATCTCCTCCTCCTTCTTCACGTAGGTGCCGAGGTAGGTGGGAAAGGTACCGAACGTGCGGGGGTGGTTGGGCCCGACCGGGGGGCCGTTGTCGGAGCCGATGGAGATGAGCGGATCGGCCAGGAAGGCCGTCAGGTCGTCCTCGTGCATGGTGTGGAAGACGCCGGATGCCTGCGGGTCCAGGCGGAGCACGTCGCACAGCGCCTCCCACGGGTCGCCCCCGAAGTCGGCCAGCCGCTTGCCCTGGATGCCAGGGTCGCTGTGGGTGAGGATCTGCACGTCCTCGGGGGTCAGCTCGCGCCAGAACCCGACGCCGGTGCCGGTGTCCGGGCTCTCCGCCAGCGCGCGCAGCGCCGCTCGCTCGGCCGGGTCGGCCAGCCGTTCGAGCAGCGCCTGCTCGCCGCCCTCGCAGGCGATCGGCGGCAGCACCGCGACCAGCATGGTCCCGAAGGCGAGGTAGGGGTAGACGTCGCCGCGCACGTCCACGCCCCCGCGACGGGCCCGGGCCAGTTTGTCCAGCAGCATCGCGGCCGAGCCGTGCACCGCCCGCCCCGAAGCCTTGCAGTGCGAGACCTGCAGCCGGATCCCGGCCCGCCTGGCCACCGCGATCGCCTCGTCGAGCGCGTCGGCCAGGCCCTCGCTCTCACTGCGCATGTGCGTGGCGTACGGCAGGTCCCAGCGCTTGGCCACCAGCCCGAGCGCGATCAGCTCGTCGAGGTTGGCGTAGGCGCCGGGCACGTACTCCAGGCCGCTGGACCAGCCGGCCGCGCCCGCCTCGAACGACTGCGCGGCCAGCTCGCACATGCGCGTCAGCTCCCTGGCCGTGATCTCGGCCCGCATCCCCGCCACGGCCACGCGCAACGTGTTGTGCCCGACCAGGACGGCCAGGTTGTTGCTCGGCCCGGCCGCCTCCGCGGCGTCGATGTACTCGCCCAGCGAGGCGAAAGCGGCCCCGGACAGCTCGGCGGGCAGGAAGTCCTTGGTCTCCGGTACGGCCGGCCCGCAGGAGAACCCGCAGTTGCCCACGATCTCGGTGGTCACGCCCTGCAGGAGCTTGAACGGCTGCGGCTCCTCCAGGAACGGCACGGTGTCGGAGTGGCTGTGCGGATCCACGAACCCGGGCGCGACGACGAGGCCGGTGACGTCGATGACGCGCCGGGCCGGGCCCAGGTCGTGCCCGACGGCGACCACGCGGCGACCGGCGATCGCGACGTCGGCGAGCCGGGACGGCCCGCCGAGCCCGTCGTGGACGGTCCCGGAACGAAGCAGCAGGTCATACATGGTGCAAGGCTCCCTTGCCCGCCTTCGCGGGTGCTATGTACGGATGGATGAAACTTTCAGAGGGGGCTGGGGACGGAGGCCAAAAGCCGGCGGGTGTAGTCGTGCTCCGGCGCGTCGAGCACCTGTGCCGTGTCGCCGCTCTCGACGACCCTGCCGCGGGAGAGCACCACCAGCCGGTCGGCCATCTGCCGCACCACCGCCAGGTCGTGGGTGATGAAGAGCATGCTGGTGCCGACCTGCCGCAGCAACTCCAGCACGTGCGCCTGGACCGAGACGTCCAGCGAGGCCACCGGCTCGTCGCAGATCAGCAGCGCCGGCCGTACCGACAGCGCGCGGGCGATGGCCACCCGCTGCCGCTCGCCCCCGGACAGCCCGACCGGCTTCCTGTGTGCGTACGCCGGGGGCAGCCCGACCAGCTCCAGCAGCTCGGCCACGGTGAGGCGGCCGTCGGCCGGGCCTTGCGCCGCCGCCTCCGCCAGCGTGGCGCCGACCGTCAGCGCCGGGTTGAGCGAGGTCGTCGGGTCCTGGAAGACGCACTGGACCAGGTGGTGCCGCGGCGTGTCCGGGTCGGCCAGCGCGATCGTGCCGGTGTCCGGGCGGACCAGGCCGAGGATGCTGCGGGCCAGCGTGGTCTTGCCCGAGCCGGATCCGCCGACGACGCCGACGCTCTCGCCGCGCCTGACCTCCAGCGAGACGCCGCTCAGCGCGACGTGCGCGCCGTAGGTCTTGCCCAGGCCCGTCACGCGCAGCACCTCGTCGGCGGCGACGTGCCGCGGCGCGGCCGCGCCTTCCTCGGCGCGGGCCCGGGGGCGCACCTCGTGCAGGCAGGCGGTGAACCGGTCCGGCGGCAGCGCGCGCAGCGGCGGACGGGCCTGCCCGCACTCGGGCGCCGCCTGGTCGCAGCGTGCGGCGAACGCGCACGAGGTGGCCACGTCCGCCGCCGCGGGCACGTTGCCCCTGATGCCGACCAGCCGGGGCAGGCGCCGCTCGACGGTCGGCACCCCGGCCAGCAGCCCGGCGGTGTACGGGTGGGCGGGCGCCTTGCCGATCTCGGCGGGCGGACCCTGCTCGACGATGCGACCGGCGTACATGACCGCCACCCGGTCGCACAGCTCGAAGGCCACCCGCAGGTCGTGGGTGATCAGCAGCACGCCCATGCCGCGCGCCCGCTGGATGCCCTTGATCAGCATGAGGATGTCGTGCTGGGTGGTGGCGTCCAGGGCGGTGGTGGGCTCGTCGGCGATGAGCAGCTCGGGGTCGGCGGCCAGCGCGGCGGCCAGCGCCACGCGCTGCCGCATGCCGCCCGAGAGCTGGAAGGGGTGCCGCTCGGCCACCGCGGGGTCGTCGATGCCCACCTCGGCCAGGCGGCGCAGCACCTCGGCACGGTCCCGGCGGGCGCGCAGCGACTCGGCCACGTGGGCGCCCGCCGTACGCAACGGGTTGAGCATGGCGAACGGGTCCTGCATGAGCAGGCTCACCCGGGTGCCGCGCACCGAGCGCCACACCCGCTCGCGGGCGCCGAGCAGTTCCCTGCCGTCGAGCGTGACCGAGCCGGTGGCGCGCAGCCCTTTGGGCAGCAGGCCGGCGGCGGCGCGCGCGGTGAGCGACTTGCCGCTGCCCGACTCGCCGACCAGCCCGACGGTCTCGCCGCCGGAGACCTCCAGGTCGACGCCGTCCACGATGAGCCCGGGACCGGAGATGCGCAGTTCGGCGATCCTCATCGCCGGCCTCCCTTCGACAGCGACTCGAACGCCTGGTCGCCCAGCAGTGTGGCGGCGCAGGCGACCACCGTGATCAGGGCCGCGGGCGCGATCGAGGCCCACGGGTTCAGATCCAGCAGGCCGCGGTTCTCCTCGATCATCAGGCCCCAGTCCGGCGTGCCCGCGGGCAGCCCGATGCCCAGGAACGACAGGCCCGCCAGCGCCACCAGCGCCGCCACGAAGCTGAGGAGCGCGTTGGCGACCACCGTGGGCGCGAGGTTCGGCAGCAGGTGCCGGAACATGATCCGCGACGGGCGCAGGCCCAGGGTGCGCGCCGCCTCGGCGTAGGCCAGCTCGCGCTGGGTCAGGGTGAGGCTGCGGATCACCCGGACGTCGCCCGGCGTGAACAGCACCGCCATGGCCAGCACCGCCCAGCCGTATCCGCCGCCGATCACGCCCACCACCACGATCAGCACGAGCAGGCCGGGCAGCGCGATCGCCAGGTCGACCGTCCGCATCATGATCGCGTCCACCCAGCCGCGCCGGTAACCGGCCAGCAGGCCGAGCGTCGTGCTCAGCACGGTCGTGCAGCAGGTGACGAGCACCGGCCACATCAGCGCGGAACCGGCGCCGGCCAGCACCCGGGACAGCACGTCGCGGCCCAGGTCGTCGGTGCCGAGCCAGTGCGCCGCGCTCGGCCCCGCCGCGCCGAGCACGAGGTCCTGCGCGGACGGGTCGTACGGCGCCAGCCACGTCCCGGCCAGCGCGGCCACGGCCGCCAGGCCCAGCACGGCCACCAGGATCACCCTCATGCCGCCGCCCCCTTGCGCCGCACCCGGGGGTCGACGGCCACGTAGGCCAGGTCGATGAGCAGGTTGACGACGATCACGACGGCGCCGCCGAGCAGCACCAGCGCCTGTACCACCGGAATGTCCTTCTGGCCGACCGCGCCGACCAGCAGCGCGCCCAGGCCGTGCAGCCCGAACGCCTGCTCGACGAAGACCGAGCCCGTCAGGTTGGCCGCCAGCAGCAGCCCGCCCACGGTGAGCACCGGCAGGGCCGCGTTGCGCAGGGCGTAGCTGATCCACACCCGCCGCCGGGGCAGGCCGCGCGCGCGGGCGAACGTGAGGAAGTCCTGCGCGGCCAGGTCCAGCGCGGCGGCGCGCATCTGCCGCACCACGATCGCGGCCTGCGCGGTGGCCAGCGCGACCGCGGGCAGGGTCAGGTGCACGATCCGCTCCATCGCGGTCTCGCCGGCGCCGAAGACCGGGAACCAGCCCAGCGCGACGGCGAAGCCGTACAGCAGCAGGATGCTCAGCGCGAACGGCGGGACGGAGAAGGCGACGAGCGAGGTCAGCGTGACACCCTGATCCAGCCGGCCGCCACGGCGCAGCGCCGCGGCCAGCCCGGCCGGCACGCCTGCGGCCACCGTCAGCACCAGCGCGTAGCCCGCCAGGCCGGCCGTGACCGGCAGGCGTTCGGCGATCATCGTGGTGACCGGCTCGCGGGAGGCGATCGAGGTGCCGAAGTCACCGCGCACCGCGTCGCCGAGCCAGCGCGCGTAGCGCAGCGGGAAGGGATCGTCCAGGTGGTACTGCTCGCGGATCGCCGCCCTGGTCTCCGGCGTGGACGGCCGGCCGCCCAGCAGCACCTGCTCGGGTCCGCCCGGCGCCGCGGCCAGCAGCCCGTAGGTGAGCACGGACAGCACCCCGAGCAGGAGTACGGCGGCGCCCAGCCGCTTGAGGACGGCCATGTCAGCGGCCGGCCGGGCGGATGGCGGTGAAGTACTGCTCGGACCAGGTGCTGAAGGTGCCCGTGAACTTCTCGCTCAGCGCGATGGCGTTGTCGGTGTGGAAGAGCGGGATGTAGGGCACCTGCTCGGCGACCTCGCTCAGCAGCGCGGTGACCTCGGCGGTCCTGGCCTGGCCGGTGGCCGAGGCCAGCGTGTCCAGCCGCTTGTCGGTGGTCGCGGTGCCGTAGCCGGCGAAGTTGAAGCCCTGCGGCTCGGCGGCGGCACGGCTGACCATGTCCGGCAGGACCTCGAGGGGGTCGGGGGTGCCGTAGAACAGGTTGACGAAGTGGATCGTCAGGCGTTCGTGCGCCATCATCCGCGCGCGGTACTGGTCGGCCGGGTTCGGCTCCAGGGTGAGCTTGATCCCGATCTTGGCCAGGTCGGCGGCGACCGCCTGCATGACGATGCCGGTGTCACCGGAGCTGGCGTAGCGCGCGGTCAGCTCGAAGCCGTCCGGGTAGCCGGACTTGGCCAGTTCCGCCTTCGCCGCCGCCACGTCGTAGGGGTAGCCGGGCAGGGCCGGGAGGTTGTCGCCGTACAACGCCGTGAGCTGCGGGCTCGGCAGCATGGCCGCCGCCGGGGCGCCGTGGCCGGAGGTCATCAGGTCCGCGACCGCCTGGCGGTTGACCGCGTGCGCGATGGCCCGCCGTACGTGGAGGTCGGCGAGCGGGCCGGACGTCACCGCCAGGGAGAGGTAGGCGAGGTTGTTGCCCGGGAAGAAGATCGTCTTGACGCCCGGCAGGCCGGTCCATTTGCGGGCGTCGCGGGCGGTGAGGTCGTTGGTGGCGTCCACCTCGCCCGACTTGACCGCCAGCCGCAGCGTCTCCGGGTCGGCGATGGTCTTGAACTCCACCCTGCGCAGGGCGGGCCGCTCACCCCAGTAGGACGGGTTGCGCTCCAGGACGACGCCCGAGGTGAGGGAGAACTTCGCCACCGTGAACGGGCCGGTGCCCAGGGTGCCCACCTCCGGGCTGCCCAGGTCTTGGGGGTGCTTCTCGGCCAGCTTGCGCGGCGTCACCTGCCAGGCGATGGCGGCCATGGCGAGGAAGGCCGGGTTCGGCCGCTTCAGCGTGACCTTGACCTGGCCCTCGCCCACCGCCTCGACCTTCTTGACCGTCGTGAAGTAGCTGGCCGCCTGCGAGGCGACCTTCGGGTCCAGGTGGCGGCGGAGCGAGAACGCCGCGTCCTCGGCCGTCAGCGGGCTGCCGTCGGAGAAGCGCACCCCTGTGCGCAGGGTGAACAGGTAGCTGGCCGGGTCGGGCTGCGTCCACTCCGTGGCCAGCCGGGGCGCGGGCGCGCCCCGGCCGTCGAGGGCGAGCATCGTGTCCACGACCGCGCCCTGGATGAGGGTGGAGGAGGTGTTGAAGCCGTGGGCGATGTCCAGGCTGTTGGGCGGGCTGACGGTGGCCCAGATCAGGGAGTCGCGGGGCCGATGCCGGGGTTGCGGCGGACGAACAGGCGGTGGTGAGCGCGAGCACGACGGCGGCGGTCGCGGCCTTCGCGTGTTTCATGGGGCCACCTCGAAAGGGTTCGGGCTGGGATAGGTGGACGCTAGGAGCCGGACCGCCGCCGTTCACTGACGCCGCAGCCAAAACCGGCGGCGCCCTTCTCGTCCTTCCGGCCAATCAGCCCGCGAAGCGCATCCGCCGCAGGCCGCCGCCGCTCACCAGCAGATCGCCCGCGTCGACGCGCAGCGTGAACGGCCCGGCCGTCCACGCGCCGCCGGGAGCCGGGGTCACCGGCGTCTTCAACGACCGGCCGATCCGGATCTCGCCGTCGCGCACGGTGGCGGTGACGCCGAGCTCCGCACTGGAGTAGACGCCGTCGGGCAACGGGGCGTCGGCGGGCGGCGTGGTGGCGTGCAGGACGACCGGCGGGCGCGAGAGCGGGCCGACGCGCAGGTGCAGGCGGTCACCGTCGATCTCCAGCCAGTGGTTCTCGCCCGGCCCGTACCAGCGTCCGTCGGCGCCGGCCGTGAACGTCCCCAGGTCCTCGACCTCGAGGCCCTCCGCCACCGGGCGCAGCGTCAGCGTCCCGTCCGCGACCGGCTCGTGCCAGTGCAGCCGCCGCGGCGGAGGCAGCGGACCCGGCTCGGGCCTGGCCGGCTCCTGCCGCCCCAGCAGCACCCGGGCCAGCCGGTGCGACAGGCTGACCGGGTCGAGCGCGATCTGGTTGCACAGCACGGCCACGCCGACGTTCTGCTCCCGCAGATACAGCAGGTTCGAGCGGTAGCCGTGCATGCCGCCCGCATGCCCGATCCACCCGTCGCCGTGATAAATCCCCATCGCGTACGGCTGGACCGTCCCGTCGGCCAGCACGCCCCGCTCCAGTAGCCGGTCACGCAGGTCCACGCCCAGCACCCGGCCGTCGGCCAGGAACCCGAACCAGGGGGCCAGGTCCGCCACGCTGGTCACCAGGCCGCCGTCGCCGACCGCGCTCTCCTCGGTGTCGGCCCGGCGCGGCTCGCCCTCCGCGTTCGCGTAGCCGTACGCCAGCCTGGCCAGCGGCAGCGACGCGTCGTCACGGAAGACCGAATCGCGCATCCCGAGCGGCTCGAAGACGCGCTCGCGCGCGAACGCGGCCAGCGACGAGCCCGCCACCCGGCCCACGACGACCGCGGCGAGCACGAAGCCCGTGTTGGAGTAGGCGAAAGCCGTACCCGGCTCGAAGGACGTGTGCCGCAGGCCGGCGAGCACCTCCAGCAGCCGCTGCTCGGTCATCTCCGCCAGCGGCACGCCGGTCAGCGCCTGCAGCCCGTACCACTCGGGCAGCCCGCCGGTGTGCTGCAGGCACTGCCGCAGGGTCACCGGCTTGTCCAGGTTCAGCTCCGGGACGTGCGTGCGCACGTCGTCGTCGAGCCGGAGCTTGCCGTCACGCTCCAGGAGCAGCACGCAGGCCGCCGTGAACTGCTTGCTGGCGCTGGCGATGTCGAAGCGGGTGTGCTCGTCGACCGGCACGCCGAACTCCACGCACGCCGCACCCGCCGCGGCCGTGAGCACCGCGGCCCCGTCGACGTACACTCCTGCGGCCAGCCCGGGGGAGTGGGGGCCGACCAGCGCGGACACCTCGCGCTTGACGTTCTCGAGATCCATGCCGCCAGTATCGCCAGCCGATCGGCGCCCGCCCTTTGGCCCGCGCGACAACGGATCCCGTGCCCGCTTTGGCCTAACGTCCGAGGTGCCGGTGGAGCGGGAACCAGGTCCGGTGCCCGCAGTGCCGCTTCACCTCGCCGGGGGTCAGCCAGGCGGCGTGGGTGCTCTCCGACCCCGGAGGCGGGCTGGTGGCCGGGCCGTCGCCGTCGAGGGTGGCGGTGAAGAAGACCAGATGGGCCAGGGCCGGGTAGCGGTAGCCCGGCGGTGGCGGCTCCTCCAGCGTGATCCGGTGAAAGCCCAGCAGGCCCAGCCGTACCAGCGCAAGCTCGAACCCGGTCTCCTCGGCCAGCTCACGCACGGCGGCGGCCTCGACGCTCTCGCCGGGGTCCACGTGGCCGCCCGGGACCTCCCAGCCACGGCCCGGCCTGTTCACGTAAGTGAGCAGGGTACGGCCGGAGGCATCCTGGACGAAGACGAAGGCCGTGGTGATCTGCTCCGCCTGGGGCATCTCGGCCGACACGACGGTCTCGAACCGATGCGCCACCGGGACCCAGGGCACTGTCGTGTCGGCGATCACCATGAGGGCAGCATAGATCAGGTTCCGAGAAGCGCCCGATCCCCGGACGGCTCTACCGTATCGGCCATGAATGTGACGAACCACGCGAGGCGCCTCATCCCCGCCGCGTACCGGCCGGTGCTGGCCAACCTGGTGTTCCGGCGGCTGATTCTCGGCTTCGGCGTCTCCTACCTGGGGGACGGGATGAGCTTTGTGGCCGTGGCGTGGCTGGCCATCGAGCTGGCGCCGCCCGCGAGTGCCGGGTTGTGGGTCGGTGGCGCGGTGGCCGCCTACACCCTGCCCGGTGTGGCCGGGGCGTTGCTGTTCGGGCGGCGGCTGCGCCGGGTTCCGGCCAGGAAGCTGCTGCTGGCCGACAACGTGGTGCGCGGGGTGTTGCTCGGCGTCGTGCCGCTCGCCTGGGTGGCGGGGTGGCTGACGCCGCCGGTGTACGTGGTGCTGCTGGCGGGCTCGTCGCTGCTGCACGCGTGGGGGAGCGCGGGCAAGTACACGCTGCTGGCCGAGCTGCTGCCCGGCGAGCAGCGGCTCGCGGCCAACACCCTGGTCAGCTCGCTCAACTTCGCCGCCACGATCGCCGGGCCCGCGATCGCCGGGGTGCTGGTGACCTATGTCAGCTCGGCGCTGGTGCTCGGGCTGGACGCGCTCACCTATGTGTTCCTCGCGGTGCTCGTCCTGCGCACCAGGCTGCCGGAGTCGGGCGGGGTCTCTCCCACCGACCGGGCGGCGGCCCGTGGCGGGCTGGCGCTGCTGCGCTCGCATCCGGAGTTGCTCGGGCTGCTGACACTCACCTGGTTCTTCAACTTCCTGTACGGCCCGGTCGAGGTCGCGCTGCCGCTGCACGTGACCGTGGACCTGCGTGCGCCGGGCACGCTGCTGGGCCTGTACTGGATGTTGTTCGGCATCGGGGCGGTGCTCGGCGGGCTGGCGGTCGGCGCGCTGCAGCGGCTTCCGCTCTGGCCGGTGACGGTGGCCATCGTGATCGGGTGGGGCGTGTTGCTGATGCCGTTCGGGCTCGGCGTGCCGACGGGCGTCACCGTCGTGTGCTTCGCGCTCGGCGGCGCGATCTACGGGCCGTTCGTGGCGCTGTCGGTGACGCTCATGCAGACGAAGTCGCCGCCGGAGCACCTGGCCGCGATGCTCGCGGCCCGCAGCGCCGTACTGCTCACCGCCTCGCCGCTCGGCACCGCGCTCGGCGGGCCGCTGACCACCGCGCTGGGCCCGCAGGCGACGCTCGGCGGCTCGGGGCTGGTCACCGTGGCGCTCGGCGTGATCGCGAGCGTCCTGCTTCTGGTGGCCCGGCGGCGCAAACCGGCGGCCGCGTAGGCGGTCTGCGGCCCTCTTCGCAGGCGGTCAGCGGCCTTCCTCGGGCAGGTCGGTCAGCTCTTCGAGCGGGATGTCCGTCGGCTCCTCCTCCGGCGGGCCGGAAGGCTCCTGCGACGGCTCGCCCGTGGGCTCGCTCTCGGGCTCGCCGGTCTCCTCCTGGGCGGGCGGGGGCTCGCCGCCGCCGAAGCGGGCGGTGTTCAACGGGGTGAACGGCGTGGCCGGGGTCCCCTTCAGCGCCTGGACCATGGTCTCCTGCCAGATCGGCCCGGCGATGGTGGACCCGGCCACCAGGCTGTAGTACCGCCCGCCGATCGTGACGCCGGTCAGCTTGTACCGCTGGGCGCCGCGCGGGTCGCCGATGCTGACGGCGGAGGCCAGGTCGGGGGTGAACCCGGCGAACCAGGCGGCCGCGTAGTCGTCGGTGGTCCCGGTCTTGCCCGCCGCCGGGCGCCCGATGCCGCCCACGCCGCGCATCGTCCCCTTGGTGAACACGCCGGACAGCACGTACGCGGTGGCGTCGGCCACCTCGGGATCGACGGCCTGGCGGCAGGCCGGCTTGAAGGCGGTCTTCTTGCCGTCGCGGTCGGTGATCGCGGTGATGGCCATCGGCGCGCAGTACTTGCCCCGGGCGGCCAGCGCCGCGTAGGAGGAGGCCACGGTGACCGGGTCGCTCTCGTTGATGCCGAGCGTGAACGTCTGGAACTCGCCCAGAGGCTTGCCGTCGGCCCGCTTGCTGCCGAGCTTCTTGGCCGTCTTGACGGTCTCGCACAGTCCGACGCGCGCCTCCAACTCGAGGAAGAAGGTGTTGACCGAGCCCCAGGTCCCGGTCTGGAGCGTCTTGTAGCCGCCGGAGCCCTCGTCGTTGGTGACCGTGTGGGTGGGGTCGCCGATGGGCTGGCCCTTGCAGTTCTTGAACGAGGAGTACCCGGAGGCCCGGTACCCGGCTCCCACGGTCATGCCGTCGTTGACCCGCATGCCCTGTTCGAGGGCGGCGACCAGGGTGAACGTCTTGTAGGTCGAGCCCGGCTGGAAGCCGATGCCGCCGCCGTGGGCCACGTCGGCCACGAGGTTGTAGGACATCTCGTTCTTGTCGCTGCCGTACTCGCGGCTGGCCGCCATCGCCTTGATCTGCCCGGTGCCTGGCTGGACGAGCGCCTGGGCGGCCACGGGGTGGTCGGTGGCGAAGACCCGCTTCTTGATCGCCTTGTCGGCCGCGGCCTGCATGCGCGGGTCGAGGGTGGTCGCGATGGTCAGGCCGCCGCGCTCCAGGAACTGCTTGCGCGCGGTCTTGGTCTTGCCGAAGGAGGGGTCGTTGAGGATCTCGTTGCGCACGTACATGCAGAAGTACGCCGCCTTGCTGGCCTCGCACCCGCCGGGCAGCGGCACCCCCTTGTAGCCGAGCTTCTTCGCCTTGGCCTCGGCCGCCTCCTCCTGGCTGATCTTGCCGAGCTGGGCCATCCGGTCCAGGACGAGGTTGCGGCGCTCGAGGAGCCGTGCGCGCTGTTCCTTGCCGACCGCGGGGTCGGTGCTGTTGGGCGACTGTACGGCTCCCGCCAGCGTGGCCGCCTGGACGAGGGTGAGCTCGTCGGCCGAGACGCCGAAGAACCGTTTGGCGGCGGCTTCGACGCCGTTGGCGCCGGCGCCGAAGTAGGCGATGTTCAGATATTTCTCGAGAATCTGGTCTTTGGTGTACTTCTCCTCGACCCACATCGCGTGGCGGAGCTCGTTGAGCTTGCGGGCGTAGGTGGCCTCGATGGCCTTGTCCTTCTCCTGGCTCGTCTCGGCGGTGTTGAGCAGGACCTGCTTGACGTACTGCTGGGTGATGGTGGAGCCGCCCTCGCTGACGCCGCCCGCCGACAGGTTCTTGGCCAGCGCCCTGGCCATGCCCTGGATGTCGACCGGGCCGTGCTCGTAGAAGCGGAAGTCCTCGATGGCGATGATCGCGGTCTTCATCACCTCGGCCACGCCGGTGAGCGGCACGATCTCCCGGTAGACCTCGTAGAACTGGGCGAGCGGCTTGCCCGAGACGTCCAGCACGGTGGACTTCTCCGCCAGCGGCGGCTCCTTGAGCTCCACCGGCTTCAGCTCGTCTGTGGCCGCCATGATCGCCATCCCGGCGCCGCCGATCGGCGCGACCGCGAGGCCCGCCGCGACGACCCCCGCCGCCAGTCCGGCCCCCGCCAGCTTCGCCACGCTCCGGCCGGCTGTCATCCCCACCTCGTGCCCCCTCGTTCCCCGTTCCCCGAAATGTCGCACCAAAGAAGACCAGATCATGCCGACTGATGTCCAAGACCGATATTCGTCATCCGGTCATGCAGGAACAGCTATCCACGCTGGTCAGCGACGCCGGGGAGCGCTGCCGATCATGGAAGAGTATGGCAGCTCCGCCGCGCGGGCAGGCCCGGGTGAACGGGCCGAACGCCTGGAGCAGGGACGGGCTTTGCCCGCCGGCGATCAGGAGATCGCCCGCTGGAGCAGTCCCTGAAGAAGGTCCTGTTCCTGCGTGCTCAGCCCGGACAGCGGTGAGCCGGTGGTGAGCAGCGCGAGCAGGCGCCCGCGCAGGTCGAGGCCCTGCGGGGTCAGCACCAGGCGCTTGACCCGCCGGTCGCGCGCGTCGGCCCGCCGCTCGACCAGGCCCCGCTTTTCCAGCTTGTCGGCGATGAACGTGGCGTTGGACGGCTCGCAGCTCATCCGCTCGGCCAGCTCCCGCATGGTCATGGGGCCGGTCAGCTCGCGCAGCGCGGTGGCCTGGGGCGCGGTCAGGCCCAGGGTGGCGGCGCGTTCCCTGAGCTGGTCGTCGATGCGCCGGGCCAGGCCGCTGACCAGACCGCACAGGTTGCGCTCGGCGACCGCGCGCCGCTCCGCCTCGTCGGCTTCGCTCATGCGGGTCACCGTACCAGAAAAATCATTTCAGCTTGAAAGCTTACAGCTTGAAAGATTCTAGTTGTAAGTTCTGGCGACCTGACGAACCCTTTGACGCGGGGCCGGCATCGGCTGGCTGCTCGACGCCGCACGGCCCTTCGCCGGCACGCGGGTGCTGCTGTCGGAGGCGGAATGGGCGCACGGCGCGGAGCCCTCCCTGGCCGATCAGGTGCGGACCGTCGCCGACGGTGAAGAGATCTTCCCCGGGGTGCGGGTCAGGCTCGCGGCCGGGCACACCGCCGGGCACGCCGCCTACGTGCTGAGCTCCGGCGGGCAGCGGCTGATCGCCTTCGGCGACGCGCTGCACTCGCCGGTGCAGGTCGCCCACCCCGAGCTGTCGTCGGTCGCCGGCCACGACCCCGCCGAGGCGGCCCTCGCCCGGCGGCGCCTGGTCGGAGAACTGTCCGCCCCGGACACCATCGGGTTCGGCATCCACTTCGGCGACGCGCAGTTCGGCCGCGTCCGGGACAACGCCTGGAACCTTCTGCATCCCGACGGTGTAGGGCAGGTGTGACGACGACACGAGGTGAACTCCTCGCCGGGACGCTGGCGCTGGCCACCCTGGCGGCCTGCACCAGGTCGGCGGCGGGCGGCTGCGCGAGCTGGGGCTGCCGGACGGGAAGGTGGAGCGCGAGAACACGATCACCGGAGCGCACGTCAAAGGCGGTCTCGCCCTCGGGCGCCGTCGTCGCCGTCGGCCCGCCGGCCGGCCTGCTGTCAGTTCGGCACGCCGCCTGACAGCGTTCTGTGCTCGATCTGCCAGCGGTGCCGGGCACGCTGGCGGCCATGAACGCATTCGAAGCCGAAGGGCTGGTCAAGCGCTTCGGCACCACCACCGCCCTGGCCGGGATCGACCTGGCCGCCCGGCAGGGCACCGTGCTGTCCGTGCTCGGCCCCAACGGGGCGGGCAAGACCACCGCGGTACGGATCCTGGCCACGCTCCTGCACGCCGACGCCGGCCGCGCCACCGTCGCCGGTCTCGACGTGGTACGGCAGGCCGCCCGGGTACGCCGGATGATCGGCCTGACCGGCCAGTACGCCTCGATCGACGAGGATCTCACCGGCCGGGAGAACCTGGTGCTGATCGGCCGCCTGCTGGACCTGCGCGGCGCCGAGGCCAAGGTACGCGCCGTAGAGCTGCTGGCCGGGTTCGGCCTGGAGGAGGCGGCCGACCGCAAGGCCAAGACCTACTCGGGCGGCATGCGCCGCCGCCTCGACCTGGCCGCCAGCCTGGTCGGCCGCCCCGACGTGATCTTCCTGGACGAGCCGACCACCGGCCTGGACCCCGCCAAGCGGGAGGACGTCTGGGGCATCGTGCGCGGCCTGGTCCAGGACGGCGTCACCGTGCTGCTGACCACCCAGTACCTGGAGGAGGCCGACGCGCTGGCCGACGACGTCTCCGTCATCGACCACGGCCGGGTCATCGCCCAGGGCAGCCCGGCCCAGCTCAAGCGCATCGTCGGCGGGCAGACCGTCCTGGTGCGCCCGGCCGACCCGGAGCGGCTGGCCGAGGCCGAGGCCGTCCTGGCCCGCGTCTCCGGCCGCCATCCCGAGCGCCCCGGCCGCGGCGTGGTGAGCGTGGCCGTGGACGGCGACCGGGCCTTCACCGAGATCGTCGCCACGCTGGCGGCCGCCGGCATCGCCGCGACCGAGCTGTCGCTGCACCTGCCCAGCCTCGACGAGGTGTTCTTCACACTGACCGGAAAGGAGGCCGCGGCATGACGCTCACCATGGACAAGGCCACGACCACGGGCACGCGCCCCCGCCCGTTCGGCCTGCTACGGCACAGCCTCGCGCTGGCCGGGCGCAGCCTGACCAAGACCCTGCGCACGCCGGACCAGCTCATCGACGTGACGCTGCAGCCGCTGATGTTCCTGGTCATCTTCGTATTCCTGCTGGGCGGCGCCGTCTCCGGCTCCACCGGCGCCTACCTGCAGTTCCTGCTGCCGGCGATGCTGGTGCAGGTCATGATGGTCGCCGGCATGGCCACCGGCGTGAACCTCAACACCGACATCGACAAGGGCGTCTTCGACCGGTTCCGCGCGCTGCCCATCGGCCGCTCGGCGCCGCTGGTGGGCTCGGTGCTGGGTGACGTCATCAGGTACGTGGTGGCCACCGCCTCGATGCTGGTCTTCGGCACGCTGCTCGGCTTCCGGGTGCAGACCGGGTTCCTGTCCGCGGTGGCCGCCTGCCTGCTGACGATGTTCTTCGCCTTCTGCGTGAGCTGGGTGTTCGTCCTGTTCGGGATGATCGCGCGCTCACCGGGGTCGGTTCAGGGGCTCTCCTTCCTGGTGATCTTCCCGCTGACGTTCGGCACCAGCATGATCGCGCCCCAGGGGACGATGCCCGGCTGGCTGCAGGTGTGGCTGAGCGTCAACCCGGTCGAGCAGGTCATGGACGCCAGCCGGGCGCTCATGATCGGTGGCCCCGCCGGCGGGCCGGTCCTGGCCTCGCTGGCCTGGGGGATCGCGATCCTTCTGGTCTTCGCGCCGCTGGCCGTACGGGCCTATCGGCGGCGTGCGTGATGCGGGGGGCACGTCACATCTCGTGCCCCGCCGCCTCCATCACCGGGCGCACCTCGACGGTGGCCGAGCGCGCGCCGGGGATGCGCGCGGCGATCTCGGCGGCACGGGTGCGGGAGTCGCAGTCCACCAGCAGATAGCCGGTCAGCTGCTCCTCCAGGGCCGAGCCGCGCCCGACGCGCACGGTCAGGGTGTTGACCGGGTCGGCCAGCACGCCAGCGGAGAGGAGTTCGCCGGGTTCGGCGGAGGGGTCGGGGCGTTCGCCGGTCTCGGGCCCGGAATAGATCAGGATCAGGTACTTCATCGAGGCTCCCTCGCTCTGGTGAGGTCACCCGGGAGTCGGATCACCGGCGGATTTCTCGACATCGCCGCCACACTCCCGTCTCAGAGCATGGAAACGCCTTGCATGTCCATGCAGTGCCGTGTATATATTTGCTCGTGTCCAAGGTCCTCACCTCCCTGCCTGTCGGCGAACGAGTCGGGATCGCCTTTTCCGGCGGCCTCGACACCTCTGTAGCGGTCGCGTGGATGCGCGCAAAGGGTGCAATCCCCTGCACCTACACCGCTGACATCGGTCAGTACGACGAACCCGACATCGCATCCGTCCCCGGCCGCGCCACCGCCTACGGCGCGGAGATCTCCCGGCTGGTCGACTGCCGCGCGGCGCTGGTCGAGGAAGGGCTGGCCGCCCTGGCCTGCGGCGCGTTCCACATCCGCACCGGCGGACGCACCTACTTCAACACCACCCCGCTCGGCCGCGCCGTCACCGGCACCCTGCTGGTGCGCGCCATGCTCGACGACGGCGTGCAGATCTGGGGCGACGGCTCCACCTTCAAGGGCAACGACATCGAGCGGTTCTACCGCTACGGCCTGCTGGCCAACCCCTCTCTGCGCATCTACAAGCCGTGGCTGGACGCCGACTTCGTCAGCGAGCTCGGCGGGCGCAAGGAGATGTCGGAGTGGCTGCTCGAGCGCGGCCTGCCGTACCGGGACAGCACGGAGAAGGCGTACTCCACCGACGCCAACATCTGGGGCGCCACCCACGAGGCCAAGTCCCTGGAGCACCTCGACACCGGGATCGAGATCGTCAACCCGATCATGGGCGTGCGGTTCTGGGACCCGGAGGTGGAGATCGCCCCCGAGGACGTCACCATCGCCTTCGAGCAGGGACGGCCGGTCTCGATCAACGGCAAGGAGTTCGCCTCCCCGGTCGATCTGGTGCTGGAGGCCAACGCCATCGGCGGACGGCACGGCCTGGGCATGTCCGACCAGATCGAGAACCGCGTCATCGAGGCCAAGAGCCGCGGCATCTACGAGGCGCCCGGCATGGCGCTGCTGCACGCCGCCTACGAGCGGCTGGTCAACGCCATCCACAACGAGGACACCCTGGCCAGCTATCACACCGAGGGCCGCAAGCTCGGCCGGCTGCTGTACGAGGGCCGCTGGCTCGACCCGCAGTCGCTCATGCTGCGCGAGGCGCTGCAGCGCTGGGTCGGCACCGCGGTCACCGGCGAGGTCACGCTGCGGCTGCGGCGCGGCGAGGACTACTCCCTCCTCGACACCACCGGGCCCGCCTTCAGCTACCACCCCGACAAGCTGTCCATGGAGCGCGTGGACGAGCCCGCCTTCGGCCCCGTCGACCGGATCGGCCAGCTCACGATGCGCAACCTCGACATCGCCGACTCGCGGGCCAAGCTGGAGCAGTACGCCAGGCTCGGCATGGTCGGCAACGCGCACCCGGCGCTCACCGGGCAGTCGGCGGCCAGCGAGCTCATCGGCAGCCTCACCGAGGGCGGTGCCGAGGCCATCGCGGCACGCGGGCAGGCCACGCAGGACGACGAACTGCTCGACCAGGTCGCCATGGAGGTCGGCACGGACTGACCCGCGTTCCCCGATCCTTCTCGGTGGCGACGGCGGAGGCGGACACAAGCGTCGCGGCGGCGAGGCCGCCCCAGAGGGCGGCCGAGCCGTGGGCGGCGAGAGTGGTGATGACCGCCGGGGAGACGGCCAGGCCGAAGCCCGTGGAGAGCTGGAAGCGGGCGAGGGCGCGTCCCAGGAGATGGGCCGGGGCGAGGACGGTGACGAGCGCGGTGGCGCTGCCGGCATAGACGATCTCGCCGAGGGTGCAGAGCACCGACACCGCGGCGATCGCCGGAGCACCCCAGCCGGGTCCCAGCGAGGTGGCCGCGAGGAAGCCGAGGTAGGAGGCGGCGAGCACCACGCCGGCGAGAGCCAGCACGGTCCGCCGGGAGACGCGGGACATCAGCACCGTGATCGGAACCTGCAGGGTCACCACCAGCACCGTGTTGGCCACGAAGATGGCCGCCGACCACACCGGGGACGCGTGCAGCTGTGTCACCAGGATCAGGGGGAGGGCGATCTCGGGGACGTTGAGGCAGAAGACGTAGACCACGTTGGCGGCCAGCAGCGCGCGCATCCGGGGTGCGGGCCCGCCGGAGCCGTCCTTGACCGGGACGGCGGCTGGATCCGTGCGCAGGCGGACCGACCATGCCAAGGCCGCCGCGACGAGATAGGCGAACCCGGTGACGACCGCCATGGCCTGCAATGCCGTGGTGCCGCCCGCCAGGCTCGCGGTGGCGAGGAGGGCGCCCGTGCCCAGGCCGGCGTTGCGCAGGGCGCGGCCCGCCGCCAGGGCGGCGTCGCGTTCGCGGCCGTGGGCCACCGTGGCCACGAGGGCCGCGTGGGCGGCCGGCCACGCCTGGTTGCCGATGCCGAGGAAGAGCGCCGCCGTGGCGAACAGCCAGACGTTTCCCGCCGGGGCGGCCACCAGCAGCGCCACGCCCAGCACCCGCACCAGCATCGACGCCGCCACGACCGTGCTGCGTGCGCCCCTGTCCAGCCATCGGCCGACCGCGGGCATGCACACCAGACCCATGACGATGCCGACCGTCATGGCGATCCCGGTGGCCGGCGCGGACAGCCTCAGCACCATCACCCCGTAGAGCAGCAGAAAGGGCCGCAGCAAGCCGGTGCCAAGGGCGTCCACGGCCAGGGCGACGGCATAGCGGGGGCCACCGGAGGCACGGACGAGGTCGCGCGGCCGGATCTTGGTGGTGGTTGCCATGGCGTCAACAGTGCGCCCGGCCGCCTGGCCGACGGTGTCGGTTGACGGACACCGTCAATCGACGCGGCCGCCGGCCGTCCGTCCGGCGATGATGAAGGGATGACGTTGAGGATCGACATCGCCGGCCTGCCGTCCAAGGGGCTGCGGTTCACCGCCTCGCCGCTGGCCGAGCTGACCGCGATGCTGCACGTGCTGGCCGAACCCGGGCATCACCCGCAGCTCGCCGGCTGGGCCGCGAACGTCTGGACCGGGCTCCGGCCGGAGCTGGCCGAGCGGCTCAGGGAGGCGGAGTTCCTCTGGCGTTCCTCACGAGCCGACTTCCTGGTCCCCGCTCGACCCCGGCCCACCCTCGCAGAGGAACTGGACGACGTAGACCGGATCGACGATGAAACCTATGTGACCGCCGCGCTCATCACCACATGCGGCAGCAACCGGGTCCACTTCGCCGCGCCGTCGCCGCTCGCCGACGCGACCGCGCGCGAGCGGGCCCTGGACCTGGCCCAGGCCCGCGGCGCGCGCCAAGAAGCCTTCGCGGAACGGCTGCTCGCGGACCCGGCCGCCGTCCGGGCGCGGGTGCGCGACACCCTCGAACAGTGCGCCGAGGCATTCTTCGACGACGCCTGGGCCGGCGTCGCCGTACACCTCGCCACCGACCTGCGCCTGAAGAACGACCTGCTGAAGCGCCAGGGCATCGGCGCGGCACTCGCATCGATCTCCGGCGCCGTCACCCTGGCGCCGGACGGCAACCGCATCATCGTCGACAAGCTGCAGGACACCGCGATCGCCGCCCACGGCAACGGGATCACCTTCCTCCCCAGCGTCTTCGGCCGCCCGCACCTGGTGGTGATCCACGCGCCCGGATGGCAGCCGGTGGTCCAATACCCCGTGGCCGAGCCGAGCCCATCGGAGCCGGTCTCGCTGGAAACGGTCACGCTACGGCTGGAGGCACTCGCACATCCGATACGGCTGCGCCTGCTGCGCACCCTGGCCCGCGGCCCGCACACCACCGGTGAGCTGGCCCACGCCTGGGAACTGTCACCCCCCGAGGTTTCCCGCCACCTGGCCGTCCTGCGCCGCGCGGGCCTGCTGACGGCCCGGCGGCATGGTCGTTACGTCCGTCACACCCTCAATCTCCCCGATCTGACGGCACTGGGTACCGACCTGCTGACGGCCGTACTGCGCTGAGCCGCTTCCGAGCTCGCATGCCCCGGACGGTGACCACGAGGGCGACGAGGAAGACCGCGGCGCAGCACGGTGTGCAGCATGTCGTCGGTGATGACCGGCGGGCGGGCGCCGTGCAGGCGCTTCATCTCGTACACGGTGAGGATGACGCGGCAGTGCGGGGCGTGGGCTTTGATCTGGCGGGCCAGGGTGAGGGCGGCCTCGAACTGCGGGCGCACTCGCAGACGGGTGCTGATCTTCTCAGAGAAGATCTTGTCGCGGCTGATGCCGTGCGCGGCCGGGGCGTCGATCTGGGATTGCAGTTCCTGAGTGAGAGTGGAGCATGGGAATGGATCGTTTGTGAGAACGCCGACAGCAGTCGTCGTCGCCCGCCGGTGGCGGAGGAGTGGCTACGCGCGTGCCCTGGGCGAGGCCGCGCTATCCGGTGGGCGGGTTCCCGGTTACCCGGCGGGCGGTGACCAGGCCTGATTCGTAGGCCGCGATGACCGCCTGGGCGCGGTCGCGCACGGAGAGCTTGTCGAAGATGCTGGTGATGTAGTTCTTGACGGTAGAGAGGCTGAGGCCGAGGGCGCGGGAGATCTCGGTGTTGTCGAGGCCCGTGGCCATCAGCCGCCACACCTCGACCTCGCGGGGTGTGAGTTCGTCCAGGCCCGTGGCTGTCGGCCGGGTGGCGTGAGGCGCCCGTACGTAGGTGGAGATCAGCCGGGTGAGCAGGCGTGGCGCGACGGCGGCGTCGCCGGCGTGGACGGTGCGGATCGCCGCGCTCAGGTCCTCAGGCGAGCTGTCCTTGGGCAGAAACCCGTAGGCTCCGGCGCGCAGGGCGCCCACGAGGTACTCGTCCATGTCGAAGGTGCTGAGGGCCAGGACCCGGCTGCCGGGCAGGGTGGAGGCGAGTTCCCTGGTCGCGGCGACTCCGTCGAGGACGGGCATCCTGATGTCCATCACCACGACGTCGGGGCGCAGCCGGCGGGCAAGGGTGACGGCCTCCGCGCCGTTCTCGGCCTCTCCCACGACCTCGAAGGACGGGTCGGGGGAAAGGATCAGCGACAGGCCGCGCCGTACCAGCAACTGGTCGTCCACGATCAGCACCCTGATCGGCGGCGCGGTCATCGGTGCGCCCCTTCGTGCTGGACGGCCGCCTCGTCCGTGGTCAGTGGCAGGTCGGCCACCACGGCGAACCCCCCGTCGGCCTGCGGGCCCGCGGTGAGGGTGCCGCCGTGCAGGGCGACGCGTTCGCGCATGCCGATCAGGCCGTATCCGCCGGCGCGCGCCCCCTCCTGCGGCGGGCCGTCACCGCCGTCGTCGCGTACTTCGACGGTGACTCGATCCCGGCGGTAGGTCAGCTCCACGGACGCGCGGGCGGCCTCCGCGTGCTTGCGGGTGTTGGTGAGGGCCTCCTGGGCGATCCTGAACACCGTGAGGCCGACGGTCGGGGGCAACGGGCGCCGCTGCCCGTGGACGCTGAACTCGGTCGGCACTCCGGCGGAGCGGGATTCGGCCACCAGGCGGCCGAGGTCGTCGGCGTCCGGCTGGGGCTGGGACGGCGGGGCCTCCGGTTCGTCGCCGTCCCGCAGTACGTCCAGGAGCTGGCGCATCTCGCGCAACGCGAGCCGCCCAGAGGACTCCAGGGTGACCAGGGCGTCCTTGACCACCTCCGGTTCTGCGAGGTTGGCCCGCGCTCCGCCGGCCATCAGCTGCATGGTGGTGATGTGGTGGGCCACGATGTCGTGCAACTCCCGTGCGATGCGGCGGCGTTCGTCGGCCACCGCACGGTCGGCGAGGAGTCTGCGGTTGGCGTCCACCTCCCGCTGCCAGCGGTTCATCGCCATGGCGGCGCCGACGACGATCAGGGTGGTGAGGGGCGGGGTGATCGCGTCCTGCCAGGGCGGAATGCGGCCGTTGCTCTGGCTCAGCAGCGTCACCGCTACCGTGGCGACGGCCGCGAGCGCCGTCACGCGGCCGGGGCAGGCCCTGGCCGCCGAGTACAGGGCGACCACCAGCACGGCGCCGAAGTGCCGGGGCAGCGGCACGGTCAGGGTGGCCGTCGCGTCGAGTGCCAGGACGGCGGCGAGCGCCGCCACCGGGTGGCGGCGCCGGGCCAGCAGCGGCAGTGCTGTCAGCGCGACGAGGAGGAACCCGGTCACGCTCACGGTGTGCTGGCCGTCGGAGGCGTTGAAGAACACGTAGCTGAGCAGGTTCATCACGCAGGCGCCGCCGGTCACGAGGGCGTCGTTACGGCTCCACGGCAGCTCCCGGGCATCGCCGGACCCGACGTATCGGCTCCTGGACATTGTCTGACTTCCCCCTGTATCAGGCCCTTTGGCCCCCGAACCAGGGTTGCACAGCAGTCGCGATGCTCTCACCGCGCGGACCTGGACTAGGACCAGGGTCCTGGTGGCGGACTGGGGGAAGGTCTCAGGGCCCCGGTCAGGATCATCCGCTGCCAGGAGGTTTGCCGCTCTTCTGACTGATGGTCTGGATACCTGCCGGGAACCCCCGGCACCAGGTGCATCTGCCAGGAGGCAAAAATGAGTGTTGGCCGGCGTCGATTCCATGCGGGCGTGGTGACAGCGGCCGTGGCCGTGTCGGCCGGGGTGCTGGCGGTGAGCCCGGCGCACGCGTCTTCCCCCGGTTACGACCGGGCGGCCCTGCAAGCGGACCTGGACGCGATCCGCGACGCCGGCACGCTGAGCGTGCAGGCTCGGGTGCGCTCGCCCCGCGCCGATCTGGCCGCATCCAGTGGTACGGCGGTGCTGGGCCGTCAGGCGCCGGTCCCGAGCGGCGGGCATTTCCGGATGGGCAGCAACACCAAGACCTTCGTCGCCGCCGTGATCCTGCAGCTCGAAGCGGAAGGGCGGCTCTCCGTCAACGACAGCGTCGAGCGCTGGCTTCCCGGGCTGGTGCGCGGCAACGGCAACGACGGGCGCGCGATCACCGTCAAGCACCTGCTCCAGCACACCAGCGGCCTGCACGACTCCGTGGGCGACATCGAGAAGAAGATGCACACGGAGCGGGGTTACCGCACCTACCGGTTCCTGCGCATGAGCCCGCGGCGGCTGGTGGCTCTCAGCGTCGGCCATCGGCCGCTGTTCGCCCCCGGCTCCCGCTGGAGCTATTCCAACATCAACTACACCTTGGCCGGGATGATCATCGAGAAGGCCGCCAGGAACTCCTGGCGCGAGGAGGTGACGCGCCGGATCATCAAGCCGCTGAAGCTGCGGAACACGACCCTGCCCGGCGACTCCCCGCTCCTGCCCAGGCCGCACGTGCAGTCCTACACCGAGGACGCCGAAACCGGGCGCCCGTTCCGCTCCACCTTGCTCAGCCTCGGCTGGGCCGGCGCGGCGGGCGAGGCCGTCACCACCACAGAAGACCTGGCCAGGTTCTGGCGTGCCCTGCTGGGCGGGCAGGTGCTGTCGCAGCAACAGCTGAAGAGGATGATGACCACGGTCCCCGTCGGCGTGCCCGGCAGGGAGTTCGGGCTGGGTATGGCCAAGCAACGACTGAGCTGCGGAGTCACGGCCTGGACGCACCCCGGCGGCACCCCCGGGTTCATCACCGACAACGCCGTCACCCAGGACGGCCGTACCAGCGTGATCGTCTCCCGGACCACCTACCCCGGCACGCGAGAGCAGGGCCAGGCCACGGCCCGCCTGATCGACAACGCACTCTGCGCCGATTCCGTCCGCCGGAGCACGTCGTGATCCGCGCCTTGACCGGATACTCCACCAGGCACCCATGGAAGGTCATCGCCCTCTGGGCGGTGCTGGGCGTCGCGTTGAGCGCCCTGACCCCGACCCTGTTCGACCGGGTCACCCAGAACCAGACCGGGGACTTCCTGCCCCGCAGCTACGACTCGGCCGCCGCCCTGAACATCGCCGAGGAGCGGTTCGGGGTGAATCCCGACGCGACCACGGTGACGGTGCTGGTCGCCCGCGCCGACGGCAAGGCCCTCAGCGCCGCTGATCAGAAGCGGATCGAGGCCGAGGCGGCGAAGCTGGCCAAACGCCGGGTGATCATGCCGAGGGAGGACGACGGTCCGCAGCAGTACCTGGTCCCCGACCGCTCCCAGACCCCCACGATCACCCCGGCGATGACGGCGCCCGACCGGAGTTTCGAGCTGCTCTCCATCGAGCTGATCGGCAATCGTGCGGACAAGGGCGTCCAGGGCGTCTACCGGACCTTCAGGGACGCCGCCCGGACGCAGTTCTCAGAGGCGGGGATGCGTACCGGTTTCACCGGGCCTCTCGCCGACGCCGTCGACACCGTCGATTCCCGCAAGATCGCCACGACGGTCGGGGGCGGGCTCATCATGGGGCTCATCATCCTGCTCAACGTGCTGGTGTTTCGCAGCGTGCTGGCGGCCCTGCTGCCGTTGCTCGCGGTCGCCCTGATCGGCTTCGTGGCCGCGGGCGCCGTCGCCGGCGCCGCGATGATCACCGGGCTCAAGCTCGACGCGAGCACCCCCGGACTGATCAACGTGGTCTTGTTCGGCATTGGCATCGACTACCTGTTGTTCCTGCTGTTCCGCTTCCGCGAGGCACTGCGGGCCCGGCCCGAGCAGTCAGTCCGCGAGGTGGCCGGGCAGGTCTCCGGCCGGGTGGGCACCGCGATCACCTCGGCGGCGCTGACCATCGTGGCCGCCTTCGCCACGCTGGGACTGGCGACCTTCGGGCAGTTTCGCTCGATGGGCCCCGCGATCGCCGTCGCGATCCTGGTGATGCTGCTCGGCAGCCTCACCCTGCTGCCGGCGCTGCTCGCGGCCACCGGCCGCAAGATGTTCTGGCCCTCCAGCACGGCCTTGCACCGCGAGACGCGCGAGGGCCGTGCCGGCCGCTTGGGTGAGCTGGTCACGCGACGCCCGCTGATGATGCTGACCGCCTCTGTCGCCCTGCTCGCCGCACTGGCCGCCGGGGGGATCGGCATCCGCATGGACTACGGCCAGGGCAGCCTCAGCACCCAGACCCCTGCCGCAGCCACCGCGGCCGAGATCTCCCGTACGCTGCCGGCCGGCGTGTCGGACCCGACGAGCGTCTTCGTCACCTCCAAGGACGGCGGCACCCTCACCGCAGACCGGCTGGAGGGTCTATCGCGAGCGCTCACCCAGGTCAAGGGTGTGGGCCAGGTCGCGAAGACCGTCTTGAACAAGGACCACCGCGCCGCCAGGATCGACCTCTATCCGACCGCGGACCCGCAGAGCCAGCAGGCCCGCGACCTGGCCTCCGGACCGATCAGGGCCGCGGTCGCCCAGCACACGCCCGCCGGGACGACGGCACACGTGGGCGGGACCCCGGCGATCATCGCCGACATCTCGACGGCCGTCGAGCACGACCTCACGATCGTGTTCCCGGTCGCGGCCGCGCTGATCGCGCTGATCCTCCTGCTACTTCTGCGCAGCCTGCTCGCGCCGGTGATCCTGATGCTCTCCGTCGGGCTCGGCTTCGCCGCCACCCTCGGTGCCGCCACCCTGTTGTTCCAGCACATACTCGGCAAGCCGGGCGTCAGCTTCACCCTCCCGCTCGTATTGTTCCTGTTCGTCGTCGCCCTGGGCACCGACTACAACATCCTGATCACCGACCGGATCCGGGAGGAGATGCGGCGACCAGGTCCGGCCCGCGCCGCCGTGGCCCGTGCCGTACGGCACACGACACCGGCCATCACGACGGCCGGCGTGGTGCTAGCCGCTTCCTTCGCCAGCCTCGCCACATCCTCGGGCAACGAACAGATCGCCTTCGCGATGACGCTGGGCATCATGGTTTCCGCGCTTGTGGTGTCGCTGGTGCTGGTCCCCGCACTCGCCGCACTGCTCGGCCGGGCCGTCTGGTGGCCGGTCCGCCCTCGACCTACCACGAACCCGCAGGACCGTGCGCCCGAACACGCCCTGCACCCGACCGGGCCCCAGCCTCTTGGGGCTCGCCCTAGCCACCGCCCCTGACGGCATGGAAGGGGTACGCCAGAAACACACCGCTTGGTGCAGGTATCTCGCCTGATGTCGGCGGCCGTGTCGTCGTGGTCGGAGGTGATGCGGGCAGAGGTCTCCCGCCGAGACTGTTCCGAACCGGGGGAAAGCGCTTTACCAGCGGTTCCGAGCCCGACAGGCCCGCGGCCAGCTGCTTGTAGGCGGAGTCCGGGGTGTGCGCCCACCGTTGCGTGTCGGCGCCCGGCTCGGCCGGCAAGCCCAGGTCGCGGCACACCTTGGCACGGGCCCGCTCCCACGCCGGGCCAGCCGGCAGCCCGGCGGTGGGGCCGCCCCACCGGGCACGAACACCTCATGACGGCGCAGGCACTCGCGCCAGGCGCGGCGTTCATGATCTCCCCCCAGCGGGGGTTCAGGAACGCCCCGGAGCGGACGGCCGCTCGGCCGGCATCCGCCGTACTTGCTCGTGTGACATCCCCACCTGCCGGCCGATCCGCCGTAGCCCCCCATCCCGTGCATCGGCCATCGCCTGCGCCGGGGCCGCCGCCACCACGCCTTCCAGCGTCACCCGCAGCTCCGCCAGCCTGATCGCCACCTCCACCAGTTCCGCGCAGAACCGCTCAACATCCGCTCGGACGACCGCCACGCCCCAGACTCCGCCATCGTGCAAGACTTGCTTGCTCAGACACTCACTGTCAACGAATGTGACGCTAACCCCCGCTCCTACTCGCAGGCCAGTTCAAGGCCCGTCTCGCAGAGATCGAGGCCGGTTACAGGCTTTGTGACATCGGGGCGAACCTCGACACCTGATCCGCCGGACCTGGCCCGGTGTTGACGTTGCGCGATCCCGAGTGGAGGTCGAAGATGCCCATATGCGCGAACCAGCACGGGTAAGGGCCAAGAGCGCGTGGGGCAGGCGGATCCTGCTCCTGCTGTCGGTGCCGCTCGGTGTGGGCACTGCGGTGGCGAGTAACCAGGTTCTCACCGATGACGGCTGGAGCTGGCCGTGGACCGGCATCGCCGTAGCGGTGGCCGCGGCAGCCGCGCTGGTCACCTTCCGGCTGACCAGGGCGTCGGCCCCCGACCCGGATCCGGGCGCCGGCGGGTCCGCTGGCGAGGGCGGGCAGGCGGAACAGCCCGGTGTCGCGGCGGCGGGGGAGCGGTCGGTCGCCATCGGCGGGGACAACAGCGGGATCATCGTTACCGGTGACGGCGCGGCCAACATCCAGATGAACGCCCGCGCTTCAGGTCAGAGCCGCGTGTATCAGGCCGGCCGCGACCAGAGCATCAACGAGCGATGAGCGCCACTCCGACCGTGCCCGGCGACAGTGCTTCGATCCGCCAGGACGCCATCACCCGCGTATATCAGGCCGGACGATCTCGGCAGCGCGGGCGGCCCGGCGTCGGCTGCTGTCGCTCAGTTGCCCGGCTCCGCTTCAGGCGGGGATCTTCGTCGTCGTGGTGGGCCGGTACCGCACGTTGATGGTCGTGGCGGGGTCGCTTTGGCCGATGTGGTGCAGGTTGATCGGCTCGCTGGCGGGGGCGTCGTAGAGCCGGATGCCCTGGCCGAGCATGACCGGCATGATGTGGAGATCGATCTCGTCGATCAGCCCCAGGTCGAGAAGCTGGCGCCCGATGGTCGGCGAGAGCACTTCGAGGTTCTTGCCGCCGGCCGCCTTCAGTGCGATCCGCACGGCCTCGGCTGGGCCGCAGTTCAGGAATGTGACGTCGGCGGCGGGCGTGGCGTCCTCGGGATGATGGGTGAGCACGAAGATCGGCCCCTTCCAGGCGCCGCCGTAGGGGCGAGCGTCAGGCATGGCGTCCCACCCGTCCCGGCCTCCCAGGACGGCGCCGGTGGTCTGAATGTATTCATCCTGCAGGCCCGCTCTGGTCGTTCCGGTCATCCAGTCCATCGCGTGGCCGGGTCCGGCCACGAACCCGTCCAGTGACATCGCGAAGTGGAAAAGCACTTTCCCGCCTGCGGTCTGCGGCTCGGTGTCGTTCATCTGTCGCCTCCTGTGGTCTGCTCGCGAGTGGTGGTCCGCCGGCTGGCCGCTGTGCTGCTGGGTGTGGGCTTCGTTCATGGCCGGACGGGAAGGTCGTAGGAGCGCAGCGCGCTGGAGCCGATGCGGGACAGGTCGGTGCCGTACACGTGGATCGAGATGGCCGTGCGGCCGGCGTTGTTGGCGACCCGGTGGATGTCGCCGGGCGGGGCGAAGCCGTTGACCGCGCCGGTCGCGTTCGTGCTGCGCCCCACCGGAACGAGGCAGTCTCCGCTGCCATCGAGCGTGAACAGTTCTTCGTCCAGTACGCCCTGGATGACGCCGAATACGCACCAGGTCACGTGGTCGTGGATCCGTGTGATGCGGCCCGCCGGCCACACGATGGCCTGGATCGAGAAGGTTCCGTCCGGCTCGACGTGCAGCAGCTCGCCGGGAGGGATACCGGTCAGCATCTCGGGCGCGGGCAGGTAGCGCCGCAGCTCGCTCGCGGCGTGCTGGGCGGTGCGCTGCCAGTCGCCGCGGTGGTTCAGCGCGGCGCGGATGCCGCTCACCAGCGGGTCCAGCCGGGGCGCGGTGGGCAGGGGCTGCTTCAGGAGTGTCATGGCCGCCTCATCAGTCGGTGCGGCATCTCCGTCGTGCCGCGTTTCCAACGGTATGAATAGAGTGGCGCTGATAAGAGTTCCAATCTTGGACAAGTTATGAGTACCAGTTCGCCTGAGTTGTTCGTGGAGCTCGACCGCTCCCGTCCCCGCGGTCTGCGCGCTCAACTGGAGCGGAGCCTGCGGGAGGCCATCAGGGCGGGTCGGCTGCGCCCCGGCGTCCGGCTGCCGTCGTCCCGGGCGCTCGCCGCGGACCTCCACATCACCCGCGGTGTCGTCATCGCGGCCTACAACCAGCTCACCGCCGAGGGCTACCTGACCTCCCGGCAGGGCTGGGGCACCGTCGTCAACGCGATCACCACTCTTGAGGGACCACAGCGCCACCGCCCGCCGCCGCCCGCCGTCCGCTATGATTTCCGGCCCGGAGCCCCGGACGCCGGGCTGTTCCCGCACGCGGCCTGGGCCCGCGCGAGCCGTACGGCGATGCGTTCTCTGCCCGCGCACTCACTCGGCTACAGCGACCCGGCCGGTCTCCCGGCGCTACGCGAGACGCTGGCCGACTATCTGGGCAGGGTCCGCGGCGTGTCCTGCGAACCGGACGCCATCGTGGTCTGCAACGGCTTCTCGCACGGGTTGAGCCTGCTGGCCCGGGTGCTCGCCGGGCGGGGCCTCGCCGTTGAGGACCCCGGCCACCCCGACTGGCGCGAGCAGATCGAATGGGCCGGCGCCGCCTGCCACCCCATCGAGGTCGACGACGAGGGGGTGCGCGTGGATCGGCTGGCCGCGTCCGGGGCGGGCGCGGTGCTCGTCACGCCCGCCCACCAGTACCCGACCGGTGCGGTGCTCTCGGCCGGCCGGCGGATCGACCTGCTCGACTGGGCCCGCTCTCGGAGTGCGTACGTCATCGAGGACGACTACGACGCCGAGTACCGCTACGACCGCCAGCCCGTCGGCGCCCTCCAAGGGGTCGCGCCCGATCACGTCGTCCACGCCGGCAGCCTGTCCAAGAGCCTGGCTCCCGGGCTGCGGCTCGGCTGGCTGGTCGTCCCCTCGGGGCTACGCGAGGAGGTGGTCGCCGCCCGCGCTCGCAGCGACCGGTTCACCTCCACGGTCATCCAGGCCGCCGTGGCCGAGTTCGTCCAGCGCGGCGACCTCGACCGGCACCTCCGGCGCACCCGCCGCAGCTACCGCCGGCGACGCGACGCGCTCATCGGGGCCCTAAGCCGGCACCTGCCCGCCTACCGTGCGACCGGCATCTCCGCAGGTCTGCACGTCCTGGTCCGGCTACCCGACGGCACGAACGCCACCCACCTCGCCGCCACCGCCGCCCGGCACGGCATCCTCATACAGCCCCTGGACCGCTACCGATCCAGGGCGGCGCCAGGCCAAGCCCCTGCCCTCGTGATGGGCTACAGCAGGCTCACGCCCCACCACATCGAGGAAGGCATCCACCACCTCGCCACCATCCTGAACTCACACAGCGTCACCACCCAACCCGTCGAAGACAACCGCGGGTGACGTCGCGTCACCCCACGAGAAACGCATCGGCCGCAAGCTTGGCCCCCTGATCAGCCGGTGCGGCCGAGAGCGGCGGTGCGGATGCCGCGGCGCAGGACAGCGGGAAGGCACAGGATCGTGCCGAGGGCGCCGGTCCACACCGCTGTGTGCAGCCCCGCCCAGGGTGGTGATGGCGGCGGCGAGCAGGAATCCCAGGGCGATCGCGCCCCAAAGCAGGAACCGCTGCACGGCGGCCACCCTGGCCAGGAGTTCGGGCGGGGTCTGGGTCTGGCGCAGCGTCAGCGAGGTGGGGCTGAACGCGCCCTTGCCCGCGCAGCGCACGATGCTGCCGATGATCAGGCCGACGGCTCCAAGCCCGCCGGGTGACCCCAAGATGGGCATGGCCGCGATGCCCAGCACCGAGACGGCGGCGGCGAGCATGAGCGTGCGGGCAGCCGGTCCACGATGGCCCCTGCCGGCAGACCGATCAGCAGGAAGGGCAGGAACAGAGCGAACGGCACGAGCGCTGCCTGGGTCGGGGTCGCGCCCAGGACCGTCACCGCGAGCAGAGGCAGCGCCAGCGTCATGAAGTGATCGGCGACCAATGACGTGGATTGCCCCGCCCACAGCAGCCCGAAGTCGCGTCGTGCCGTCGCCCGGATGGGTCCGGTGGCCTGCGGCAGGGCGCTTATCGTGCCTGCTGCCAGAAGTCGCGCAGCAGCGCGTGGACGGTCCCGGCCGGCCAGGACCATCATGGGATGTCGATCTCGTTGAGGCGGGGCCGGAAGTCCGGGACTCTGGCCGCCTCGCCGCCGATCATGAAGTCGACGTCGCCGCCGCAGAAGATTGGGTAGAGCTCGTGGTTCCTGGCGCCGGGCTCATCGGCCAGCAGGGCGGCGTTGCCGGGGTCGTAGAACCTGACCAGGGCCGCCGCCTTGGCGAACTCCTGCCGGAGCCGCTCGTCGGTGGAGCGCAGTCCCCGCCGGCGCAGCGTCTGGATGCGCTCCCACACCTCGGGCAGCTGCGTGGCCAGTTCCCGGTTGATGTTGGCGTGGTCGAGCTGCCACATCTCCGGGCTGTGCAGGGTGTTGGCCAGGGTGAGGGTGCGGGCCGGTCCAGGGCGATGGCCTGCGCGATCAGCCCGCCGTAGGAGAAGCCGTACAGGTGCGCCGGGCCCAGGTGCTCCAGCAGCCCCGCCACGTCGGCGACGTCGCCGGCGAAGGTGATCTCGGAAAGATGATCGGGATGTTGCGGGGCGTGCCGTCCTTGGCGACGTAGGCCAGGCGGGTCACGTCACGGGCCAGCAACTCCTGGCAGAGCGGCCGGTGCAAAACCTCGGTGACGTCGTTCTTGAGCACGGTCATCTCCGTGGTCGTTTCTTGATCCGCCGGCTTGTGCTCGACGGCGGTGACTGAAAGTGCGAACGAAGCTCACCGTCTGCGATGGCCGGTCCGCGGCCTCGTTAGCTGAGCTGCTGGGTCAGCCCGATGATGATGCCTTCGGGGCCGCGGACGTAGCAGTACAGATAGCTGTCCTCGTACTGCGCCACCTCGCCGACGAGCTCGGCGCCGTGGGGGCGCAGGCGGGCCACGACGTCGTCGATGTCGTCGACGGCGAAGGTGACGCGGCGCAGGCCCAGCGTGTTGACCGGCGCGTGCTTCGGCTCGGCGCTGATCGCCTTCGGCGTGTGGAACATGGCCAGCTCGATCCGGCTGTGGCCATCGGGGGTTCGCAACATCGCGATCTCCTCCCGGACGTCTGCCAGCCCGATGACACGCTCCAGCCACCGGCCCTCGATGGGCGCTCTGCCCTCCAGTTCCATGCCGAGCTCGATGAAGAACTCGATGGTGGCGTCAAGGTCGTCGACAACGATGAGAACGCTGTCCATTCGCTGGATCGTCATGCCGGCTCTCCTTCATTACGCGGCCGGTTCGTGGCCGCTGATATCCCGGGGACGGAGCCGGAACCGCATTCTCGACATCCTCCACCGCTTCTGTCCTAGATTTCCCCGGGGTCGCGGGTGTGGCGCCGGCGGGGCCGACCACGAGCGTGAACTCGGTGCTCGTCATCGCAGATCTCCCGCCATCCAGGCGCCCGATGCCGCTGACCGACGACCAAGGACGGCTAGAGCTCGCCCGGCCTCGCTCTGGCGTGGGGCCTCCATCCGGCCACACGACGACGCGGCCCCAAACCGGCGCACAGCGCCGAGCGGATCGTCGCGGCCGCGATCGAGGTGGCCGACGAGGACGGCTTCGCCGGGCTGTCGATGCCCAAGATCGCCGCCCGCCTCGACATCACCGCCAACGCCCTCTACCGCTACGTCCGCTCCAAGGACGAACTGCTCGTGCTGCTCGCCGAAGCCGGCTGGGGTCCGCCCCCGCAATCGGTACGGCAGGCCACGACCTGGCGGACCGCCGCCACCGAGTGGACCCCACGCCATGATCGAGCGCTGCCGCGTCCACCCGTGGCTGCTGGACCTACCCGTCCAGGCGGCCCCCCTGACGCCCCACCTGGTGGGCTGGCTGGAGGTCTTCATGGACGGCATGGCCGACTCCGGCCTGAACGACCAGGACACGCTCGGCTGCGCCCTGCTGCTCGACGGGTACGCCCGCAGCACCGCCCGAATGGCTCAAGGCCGAGCACGCCGCGGCGACGGCGGCGACCGGGTTCCTGCAGAGGCTGCTGACAGAGCGTGGCTTCCCCCGAGCCGCCAGGCTGATGGCCACCATGGACTACCTCGAAGACGAACTCCCCGCAAACGACGTCGAGTTCGGGCTGGAGCGGATCCTGGCGGGCATCCAAGCCCTGATCGCCGACCGGAGGACCGACGCTCCAGCGATCCATGAAGACTAGACAGTCAGATCCCGGTGGCACTCGGGCACCTGAACCCTGCCCGGTCGGGGTCGTTGGCGATGAGGAAACACCCGCCGAAGCTGCCTGACTACGCGGACCCCTGCTCGTAGGCGCGGCGCACGCTGGTGCCGTTGCTGAGGCCGGCGCAGTAGACGTGCAGCGTGATCGCGATCATGTCACGGGTGTTGCGGACCCGGTGGATGTCGTCGGGCGGGGCGACGCCGCTGACCGAGCCCGTGGGCCGCTGCCGCCGGCCGATCTCGACCAGGCGCTCGCCGCGCCACACCACGGCCGACACCGAAAACGTCACCTCGGTGTGCAGGGTGTGGCGGGTGTAGCCGTCGGGTGAGCCGGCCCGCTCGGCCGCGGTGAGCAGGTCCACGCTCGGCCGTGACGCCACCAGGATGTCGGCCTGCGGGCGTGCGGCTGGATGCGCGCGACGAGCTCGGCCAGGCCGGGGTGGCACGTCGAGGGGGGCGGCTGTCTGCTGAGTCATGGCGACCATGCTGGCCAGCCGGGGAACCGTGAAGCGGCCGGTGTGATAGGTGCGGGCGCCGGACCATGACCGGCAGGGCGATCCGGGCTGGGCGTCGCATCGCGGACAGGGTGACGTTCGACCTCATCAGCGTTACAGGTGACGTTGTCGGCGGTACCGGATACGGCGCCCATTCGGGGCTGGGGGAGTCGACCATGCCCCGGAACCCTCTCACAAACATTTCTCAGAACCACCTCGATCAGGAACTTGAGTGAGAACGAGTTGTGAGAAAAATTCGAAGCCTCCGGCCATCCTCCGAGACTGTCGCTTTCCGAAGTCCTCTGCACCGATTCCCGAAGTCTTCTTCACTAGCTGATCTGACGTGTGCTGGGAAGACGGGCGCCTTCCCAGAAGGGCGGGGACATCGACCTCGTGGCCGCTACTGAGCTGGCTGTGAAAGGTCAACGGGGGATATGCGTGGCGAGTTGCCGCCACTGTGGTTCGGATGGGGATCCGGGTATCGCCACAAGGTGGAGACTGACGTGGTCGGCTCCGGCATCGAGGTGTTGCTGGACTCGGTGGGCGATGTCCTCAGCACGACCATGGGCTACGAGTGCGTCGACCAGCCGGGCGTCGAGCGCCTCCGGGGCCTCGTATCCGAGCCTCCGCAGTAGGTCACGGCGGTTCGGCAGGGCTGCTGCGGCTGTGGTGCGGGCCAGTTCTGCGGCGGCTTCGCGGTCGTGGCTCAGCACGCACAGCTGGGTGACGGCCAGGAGACGGTCGTCGCCGAGTGCCTTGCGGGCGGTGCGGGTGTATTCGACGGGCATGCCTTGCACGGTCGCGCCCTGAGCGCGTTCGGCAGCCAGGGCGAGCATGCCGGGCTCCAGAGCGGCCAGGACGCGGTCGGGTAAGGCCATCGTGGCGGGTGGGCCAAACGGGGCGGCGTCGAGTGCGCCGAGGTAGGAGCGCATGGTGGCCACGGGCGCGCCGAAGCGGTGCCCGCGGATCTCCTCGGCCAGACTCGGGTGGCTGTCCCACAGTCCGAGCAGGAACCGTCCGGGGAATGCCTCATCCAAGGTGCGTTGCGCGGCGGCGGCCGTGACCGCATCGCGGGCGTAGATGTCGGTCATGCCGGCGGCCACGGTGATCCTCCGGGTGGCCGCCAGCAAGATCGCGGCCTGCGCGATGGCCTCACGTCCCATGAGCTCGGGGAGCCACAGGGCGCCGTAGCCGAGGTCCTCGATCGTGGCCGCCGCGTGGCGGATACCGGCTGCTGGAAGGGTGTCGAAGTCGCCCGCCCAGATCCCGACGCGTCCCAGTACTGGCATGCGGGCGCTCACGCCTGCTGCCCGACGGTGCGTGCGGAGTCCAGGAATGCGGTGATCTGGGCTGCTCCGGTCCGCTCCAGCCAGGTGCGCAGGTCCATCACGCCGGGGTGCAGTTCGCGGGTGAAGGCCACGTCGGCACGCCAGCCGCGCTGGTTGAGCCAGGTGTAGGCGGCGGCGAACTCCGCGCCGAGCGCGGCCAGTGTCTCGATCGGGATCTGGACGTAGGGGAGCGGTCGGTCGATCGCCTCGGAGATGGCCGCGGCGATCTGGAGCGGGGTCAGCTCGTCACCGGCCACGTCCACCGCACGCCCGATCCACTCGCCCGGCCGGGCGAAGGCCAGCGCGGCCAGGGCGCCGACGTCGTCGACGGCCATGATCTGCTGCGGCACTTCGGCGGCGAACGCGGTGGCCACCGTACCGTCGTGCAGGTGATAGCCGCCGGTGTAGTTCTCCATGAACGAGACCAGGCGCAGGAAGGTCGCAGGCAGGCCCAGCCGGGTGATGTGCTGTTCGACCCGCCATTTGCTCACCACGTTCTGCGGCAACGTCTCGGTGTCGTGGCGGCCGGCGCCGGCCAGTGAGGCGTAGACCAGGTGCCGCACTCCGGCAGTGTGCGCCGCGTCGGCGACGTTGCATCCCCAGCGCACCTCGTCGTCGGCGGAGAAACCCGCAGGGGTTCCCGGCGAGCCGACGGTCGGCTGCACGCTGAACAGGCCGTCGGCGCCCTCGGCCGCCGCCACCAGCGAGGCGACGTCGTCCATGTCGGCGCGGACGAGCTCAGCGCCCGCCTGCGTCAGTGTTCGGGCCCCGGCGGTGTCGGGGTCACGCGTCAGTGCGCGTACCCGCCAGCCGTCGGCGAGCAGATGCGCCGTCACGGCTCGACCCTGCAGGCCGGTTGCTCCTACCACCACGGCTGTCGTGTTCTTCGGCGTCACAGTCTCTCCATCTGGTCTATGCGGAACAGCCGCCTCCCCACCCACAAGTGGGGTGGCCCTCCGGTTAGCGTCCGCTACGATATGGGGGACCACCCCATTTGGCAAGTCGTCGGGAGAAGCCATGCCCAAGGACCCCACCGGATCGGTCCGGCCAATGCGCGCCGACGCTCGCCGTAACTACGATCGGATCGTGGCCGCCGCCGGTGCCCTCATCGCCGAACACGGCGCCGACGCCTCCTTGGAAGAGGTCGCCCGTCGCGCCGGAGTCGGCTCGGCCACCCTGCACCGCCACTTCCCCTCCCGCCAGGCACTTCTGGAGGCGGTCTTCAAGGACCGGGTGGAAGCCCTGTGCGCGAAGGCCGGCGACCTGCTCGCCGAACCCGATCCGGGCCAGGCGCTGTCCCTCTGGCTGCATGCCGTGGGCGCGCACGCCGTCGCGAACCGGGGCCTCGGGGCCTCGCTGATGCGCGACGCCGATCCCGTGCTGGGCAAGACCTGCCACGAAATGATCACTGACGCCGGAGAAGCCCTCCTTCTCCGTGCCCAAGCGATTGGCGCCGTGCGACCCGAGATCGCTATCGGCCGGCTGCTGAAACTGGTCGGCGCCATCGCACTGGCCACCGAGCAAGACGTCGACGGCCCGGCCGAGGCCGGCCTCCTGCTCGCGATCGCGCTCGAAGGCATACGCGAGCACTGACCGCACTCTCACAAACCCTCGTTTGTGAGAGCTGTCTGCGTCACTCGATCACCCTGCGCGCCTCCTCATGGCTGTCATTCGGCAGGGCAGGTGGTACCCGGCTTGGGCAGCCTCAGGTCGGTCAAGTACGTGGTGGCGTGTTGGATAGGGCACTTCTTGCCCGACAGGTACATGACGTGGCCGGGCCCGTCGTAGGCGACGGTCACTGATCCCGGGATCATCCCGGTGAAGCTCTCGGTCGATGCGTAGTCGCCCCACGTGCTGCCGACGCCCAGGAATGGCGGCAGGCCACGAGTCAGCAGTGGGCGGGACGGATTGGCGACCGGTAGCGGCCAGCCGGTGCATCCGAGCGCGTCGAACGACGCTCCTCCGAAGTTCGGCGAGATCTTCTCCGCCTGACGGCGGAACTTCTGCAGCTGCGCGTAGCTGCTGTAGCCACGGTCATCTGCGCACGTCATCGCCAGCGCTCCGGGCGCGGCCCAGATCCGCGCGTTGCCGAGAGCGAAATCGGCGAAACCGGACCCGTCCCCGCTCCGGGCCTTGTCGACCGCCTCGGCGAAGGCCAGCCACCGCGAGTTGTTCGGTCCGGGGTCGCCGATGAAGCCGAAACTCCTCAGATGCCATCCGGTCAGCTCGCCCTTGCCGAACTCGGACGACGTGACCGGGATCGGCCTGCGATCGGCGTCTCGAATGAGCTTGCGCCAGACCGCCCCGGCGTCCTGTCGGTGCAACGCGCACGTGGGAGTGTCCGCACACCAGGTGGTGAATCTGGTGAAGACCCGTTCCACGGCGGGCAGAGACCGCAGCGTCTGGTCGGGCCAGCCCACGACCTGGTTGATCGTCCCGTCGAGATACATGGCTCGGATGCGCTGCGGGAACAGCCGGGCATAGGCGGCGGCGGGCACCCCTCCGTAGGAGTTGGCCATGAAGCTCAGCCGTTCCTCGCCCAGAGCCTCCCGAACCGCGTCCATGTCTCTGGCCACCGACAGAGAGTCCATGTGGGCGAACAGGCCAGTCGTGTCTGCGTCCTGGCAGGCTTTGAGGGCCTTGGTCATCGCCGCGGCCAATGCTTTGTACTGCTTCTGGCCCTGCGGCTCGAACAGTGACGTTCCAGGCTCCATGCAGGATGGGGGAATCTGATCACGCCACACGGTGGTGCGCGGCTTGTAGGCGACGAGGTCGAACCTGCGCCGCAGTTCGGTGAGGTCGCTCGCAGCGCGCTCCAGGTCGTCGATCCCGTTGGCCCCGGGACCGCCGGGAACCCCCAGCACGCTGCCGATCCGGCGCGCAGTCTCGGTGGCGGGCAGCCGGGCCAGGTCCAGCCTGACCTTCGACCCGTCCGGCTTGGCCCAGTCCACGGGTACCTCGATCGCAGCGCACTGCATGCCCGCCGGTATGCCCTGGTCGGCGCAGTCCCGCCAGGTCGGCCGCGTATCCCGGGCGGCGGAGGCCCCCGGGGTCATCCCCGCCAGCGCCGCCACCGTTACACCGATGACTAGCCCTCTGGTCCTGCCGCGCCTGCGCCGCTGCTTGGTTGTCGTCATGGTGATCACTCTGGTGACACCGACCGGATGGCCACCACCGGGACGTCCTCCGTGTTGGTTTCGGGATGTCCCCCACGGGTTGTCCGGCTGTTCTCGCGCGAGCGTGTCCGTCAGGCTGGACGGCGTGCGGCGTCTGACGAGGAGGAGCGTGGACAGGCAAGCAGACAGGTGGCGTGTGCTGATCACTACTCCGGTGCGGGAGCGGTCGCAGCGTGAGCTCGCTTATGTGCTGATGTTGCCGTTCATGGTGGGAGCCGGCCTGGTCCATCTCGTTCTCGTGCTGCTGAGTGTCATGCTGACGGTGAATCTCGTCGGAGTGCCGATGCTGGCCCTGAGCGTGATGGCGGCCAGAGGGCTCGGCACGGCCAATCGACGGCTGGCACGAGCGTGGGCCGGGGTGCGGGTGCCCGATCCCGGCCCGTTCTGTGCCGGGCCGGGCCTGCTGGACCGGCTCGGCGCGGCGCTCGGTGACGTGACGGGATGGCGCGCCGTCATCCATAGCCTGCTCCGGCTGCCGGCGGCCGTGCTCGCCTGCGCGGCCGCCGCCGGGTTGTGGGGAGGCGGCCTGCTCCTGCTCTTCTGCCCCCTGTGGGGGCAGTTCTTCGCCTTGGCGCACCTGTCTCCTCCCGGCTGGCCGGGTGCGGCGCTGGTGAGCGCCGCCGGACTGGCGCTGCTGCTCCTCGCCCCGTGGGGTGTCCACCTCGCCCTGGGCCCCGAGCGCATGCTCGCCCGTGCGCTGCTCGGGCCCGCGCCGGGCGAGACCCGGATCCGCCGACTGGAGCAGGCACGGGCGCTGGCCGCGGAGGACGCGGTCGCCAGGCTCCGCCGGATCGAGCGAGACCTGCACGACGGGACGGCGGCACGGCTGGTGACGCTGGCCATGAGCCTGGGCATGGCCCAGGACGAGCTCGAGCAGGCCGGCCGGCCCGACCGGCTCCAGCGCGCCCGCGTCCTCGTCGACAGCGCGCACCGCAGCGCCAAGGAGACCGTGGCCGAGCTGCGTGACCTGATCCGCGGCATCCACCCGCCGGCACTGGACCAAGGGCTGGAGGTCGCCCTGGCCACGCTCACCGCGCGGAACCCGATCCCCGCCCGGTTCGAAGCCGACCTGCCCGAGCGACCGGCTCCGGCCATCGAGGCCATCGCCTACTTCTGCACGACGGAACTGCTCGCCAACGTGGTCAAGCACAGCGGCGCCAGGCACGCCGCCATCGAGGTACGGGTGCATGATGACCTGCTGACCCTGCGAGTGCGCGACGACGGCACCGGCGGCGCGGCGATCGGCACCGGATCCGGATTACGCGGACTGGCCGCCCGGGTCCAGACGTTGGACGGCCTGATCGACATTCACAGCCCGGCCGGAGGACCTACGGTCATCACCGTCGAACTCCCCCTGCACATCTGAACGGAGCAGCGCATGCGCATCGTGATCGCCGAGGACGCCGTGATGCTCCGGGAGGGCCTGTGCATGCTGCTCACCTCCCGCGACCACGAGGTGGTGGCCGCCGTGGGCGATGGCGACGCGCTCCTGGCCGCCGTGGCGGAACACGGTCCCGACATCGCCGTGGTCGACGTACGCATGCCGCCCGCCCACACCGACGAGGGCCTGCGAGCCGCGATCCAGATCCGCCGTGATCACCCAGAGGTGGGCGTGCTGGTGTTCTCCCAGTACATCGAGACGCGGTACGCGACCCAGTTGCTCGCCGGCGGCGCCCATGGCGTGGGATACCTGCTGAAGGAGCGCGTCGCCGACGTCAAGGACTTCCTGGCCGCGCTCGACCAGATCGCTGCCGGGCAGACCGTCCTCGACCCCGAGGTCGTCACCCAGATCATGGGTGCCAGCCGCCGCACGGAGACCCTCGGCACGCTCACCCCGAGGGAACGCGAGGTGCTGGCCATGATGGCGGAGGGCCGTTCCAACAACGCCATCGCCGCCGCGCTGTTCCTGTCGTACGGCTCGGTGGAGAAGCACGTGACGCAGATCTTCACCAAGCTCGGCCTGCCTCCGTCGGACAACGACCACCGCCGGGTACTCGCCGTCCTGCACTACCTGCAGGCCTGACCATCGTCAACAGGCGTCCTACGGCGCCGAGGTCGCGTGAGACCTGGCCATGGCCTCAGCACGCCATCGAGGTCGGCCAGCGGGGGCGTAGTTCGGGCGGGGTGACAGCCTGATCGGATCGTTCACTGAGCAGCGGGGTCACGGGTTGAGCAGGAAGGGCAGGCCCGCGTCGTGGACTCCGGTTGGGCGCAGGGGCCGCCCCCCTTCGATGAGCTCGGCGAGCTCGGCTTCGATGTTGACCAGCGTGGGGCCATGAGTATCGGTCGTGTGCTCGTGGATCGGCAGATCGGTCTCATTGGCCTGGCGCTCGGGTCGCCGTCATCAGGGGCAAAGTAGCTCTGCGCAATCGTCGTTCGAGTGGCTCGCAGGATGAAAAGCCAGCTTGAGACGGGGCGATGTAACTGAGCGTTGCGCCTCAGTTCCGCTATGTCGCGATCACGGCTCGGGCATACCGATCGGTAGTCGGGTGGTTACAAATCATGTATCTCCTGGCCCTCCGTTGGAGATCGGGAGAAAGGGTGCGAGCATGCGACGTGACTGGGAGTTAGAGGACCTGATCGAGTGCTGGACGCTGGATGAGGAGGAGTTCGCGCTACTGGCGAATAAGTCCGGGGCGACGCGGCTCGGCTTCGGTCTGATGCTGAGTTCTTCGAGCTGGAAGCGAGGTTCCCTCGCCGGGAGGACGTGCCTCGCCCGGCGGTGGAGTTCATGGCGGGGCAGGTGAAGGTCGACGCGCAGCTGTTCGCCGCTACGACTGGTCCGGCCGGACCATCAAGAACCACCGAGCGCAAATCCGGAAGTTCCACGGCTTCCGTGAGCCGACGGTGGGCGATGAGGACAAGCTCGCCGACTGGCTGGCCACCAAGATCTGCCCGGTGGAGATGTCGCGGGATCGACTGCGCGGCGCGCTGCTGGCGCGCTGCCGCGAAGACAGGATCGATCCGCCGAAGACGACCCGGATCGAACGCGTGCTGGGCGCGGCCGAGGCGATGTTCGAGCGGAACTTCACCGCCACGACCATGGAGCGCTTGTCGTTCGAGTCGGTCGGCAAGCTGGAAGAGCTGATCGTCGCCGATTCTCCCTCGGCCGGCGTCCCGGTCGCCGGAGAGGAGGCCCCTGAAGGAGACGGGCAGACTCAGGTCACCAGTGGCGCCAGTGGCGGCCGGCGCGCGTTCTTGCAGGAGCTGAGGGAGGATCCGGGGGCGCTGCAGCTGGACACGTTGCTGGCGGAGATCGTGAAGCTGGAGCGGGTGAAGGCGATCGGTCTGCCGGCCGCGTTGTTCGAGGGAGTCTCGGAGAAGGTCGTGGCGGGCTGGCGGGCCCGGGCGATGAAGATGTACCCGTCCGATCTCGAGGCGGCGGCGGCGCCGGTGCGCCTCACGCTGCTGGCCGCGTTGTGCCAGGTGCGGCAGGCGGAGCTGATCGACGGGCTGGTGGAGCTGCTGGTCCAACTCGTGCACAAGATCAGCGTGCGGGCGGAGAAAAAGGTCGAGGGCGAGCTCAACGCCGAGTTCCGGCGGGGGCAGGGCAAGAACGGGATCTTGGTGAAGCTCGCCACGGCGGCGCTGGAGCTGCCGGAGGAGATCGTCCGCAAGGCCCTGTATCCGGTGGTCGGTGAGCGGACGCTGGAAGACATCATCGCCGAGGCCAAGGCGAACGAGAAGGAGTTGCGTACCCGGGTGCGGACCAAGCTGCGCGGCTCCTAGTCCCACTACTACCGGCGCGGCCTGCCCAAGCTGCTCAAGGCGGTGCGGTTCCGCTCCAGCAACGACACCTTCAGCCGGTCATGGATGCCCTGGACCTGCTGAAGCGCTACGACGGCTCTGACGCCGACTTCTACGGCGCCGCCGCTGGAGCACGTGGTGCCCGACGATTGGCGCGGCGCGGTCCTCGACCCCGACAGCGGCCTGGTGGAGCGGATCCCGTACGAGCTGTGCGTGCTGGTCGCATTGCGCAAGGCCATCCGGCGCCGCGAGATCTGGGTGGAGGGCGCCAACACCTGGCGCAACCCCGATGAGGATCTGCCCGCCGACTTCGAGGACAACCGGGACGTACATTACGAAGCCCTCGCGAAGCCCCGCGACCCGGCCGACTTCATCGCCGACCTGCAGAAGCGGCACGTGGCGGCGCTGGACCGGTTGAACAAAGGGCTGAAGAAGGCCACGACGGGCGGGGTGAGCATCACCAGGAGGAAGGGCGAGCCGTGGATCAGCGTCCCGCCCCTGGGCAAGCAGACCGAGCCGGAGAACCTGGAGGCGCTGAAGGAGGAGATCACCCCGCCGCTGGGGTGTGATCGACCTGCTGGACCTGATCAAGAACGTCGACCACGCCACCGCCTTCACCGGCGAGTTCACCTCGGTGGCCTCGCGCACGGTGACCGACGCGAAGGTGCTGCGCCGCCGGCTGCTGCTGTGCACCTTCGGGCTCGGCACGAACATGGGGATCAAACGTGTCGCCGACGGCACCGCGGCGATCGACGGGATGGAGGCCGACACCGAGGCCGCGCTGCGCCGGATCCGCCGGCTATTTGTCAACCGCGACAACCTGCGCGCCGCGATCCGCACGGTGGTCAACAAGACGCTGGAGGTGCGCGATGTCTCGCTGTGGGGACCGGGCACGGCGTGCGCGTCGGATTCGCGCAAGTTCGGCTCCTGGTCGGCGAACTTCATGACCGAGTGGCACCAGCGCTACGGCGGTGCCGGGATCATGGTGTATTGGCACGTCGAGCGCAAGAACGTGTGCATCTACAGCCAGGTGCGCTCCACCACGGACTCCGAGGTGGCCTCGATGATCGAGAGCCTGCTCCGGCACCTGACCAGCGCGGAGATCGATCGCCAGTACACAGATACGCACGGAGCTTCGATCGTGGGTTTCGCGTTCTCGCACTTGCTGGACTTCAAGCTGCTGCCCCCGGCTGAAGAACATCGGCTCGGCCCGCCTGTACCGGCCTGGGCTGGCCGAGGGCGAGGCCTGGCCGCAGCTGGAAGGCGTCCTGTCGGGCAAGAGCATCGACTGGGAATTGATCGCCAACCAGTGCGACCAGATGATCAAGTACGCGACGGCGCTGCGACTGGGCACCGCCGAGGCTCACCAGATGCTGCGCCGCTTCACCCGCGGCGGCCCCAAGCACCCCACCTACCGGGCCATCGAGGAACTCGGCCGGGTCATCCGCACCGTCTTCATCTGCGACTACCTGACCGTCGAGGTCTCCGCCCTGGCGTTGCACCTGGCCAAGGCCGCGATCGTCTACCTGAAAACCAGGATGGTCCAGATCGTCCTGGCCGAGCCGAAGTGGCAGAAGAAGCTCGCCGATGCCGACCGGCGCGCCCTGTCGGCTCTCTTCTGGTCCCATCTGAACCTGTACGGCAAGTTCGAGCTCGACATGAGCAAACAGCTCGACCTCGGGCCAGGCCCGGACCTGGAAGTCCAGCTGCCCAACTGATCCACGCTGGTGACCAAGGCCGCGTGAGCGCCGTTGTCGTCGGTTTCTACCGAAGGTGGGCCCGTAAGCATGAGCGCTACGGACCCTTCCACTGCGGCGGGTGTTCAAGGTGTCAGCTTTGGCTAGGGCGTGGCATACCGAGGTCAGGGAGGGATTCTTGCCCCGCGGTGATCCACATCTTGATCGTCAGCTTGTTGGCGATGCCGGGGACCGGAACGTCCTTCTTCCCGCAACACGAGGGCGCAGGTTCGACGGCCTCTTCGACGACGTCCGCATCTACAACCGAGCCCTCACTGCCACCGAGATCCAGAACGACATGGACGCCCTGTCAGTTGAGCTGTCTACGACGCGTCCCCCGGCCGCGCGCCCACCACCGCCGGGGTCCGCACTCTTTCACTTCCCCTTCTTGCACCCCTTCGGGGGAGAAGTCGGCGGCCCGGTCCAGCCGGACTCGGAGCCGCGGGCGTGGTAGCCCATGACCTCACCCTTAGTCGCCCCCAGAGCGGTGCGGGCCGCGTAGGAAACGCGCGAGAGTGTCTCCCCCGTCTCCGGGTCGAGGATCTGCCTGTGGTAGACCGGCAGCTCCTTGCGTGGCTTGTTGGAGTACACCAGGGCGCCTTCCGCCTTGCCGAAGTCTACGGATATGCCCCTTCTGCCCAGCGGATCCGTCACTGTGCCCACGACCTTGGTGGTCGGCAGGCCGGCCAGGACGCGGATGATCGCGGCACGCTGGGCGGGGCTGAGCGGCATGCCCAGGAGGTTCACGGTGGTAGGCAGAAACTTCTCGAAAGGCTGCGTGAAGCCGCGGCCATTCCAGATCTCGTGGTAGGCGCGAAGCTGCTTCATGAGCTCGGCCGGATCGGTGGGGATCGCCGCCAACTCAGCCATGGTGAACTCGCTGATCGTCGTGTCGGGATAGGTTCCCGTGGAGTCCAACCTCCAGGTGTACCTGCAGTCCTTCGGCTCATCGGCGACCGGAATCGAACCGCACGGCCCGCTGGTCTCGCAGTGCCCCTTGACCCGGGCGGGAGCTCCCGCTGCCTGCCAGGCGCGCTCGTCCTCGGCCGTGGCCGGGCGGGCACTGACCTGCCGCCACACCTGCGTGAGCACCAGATCAGCGGGGTCGCGCGGCTGCCAGGTCTCGCGGCGGCCGACCACCACGAGCCTGTAACCGCCGCTGGACAGGTAGCTGCCGTCGATCCTCACATCGCGCCAGTAGGCGCCGCCCTCTGCGGGGAGCTTCTCGATCCTGTCGGCCAGGTCGAACAGTTCCTGATTGGTCCTCGGCGGATTGAGCACGGCAGGGGCTGGTGCCAGGTTCGTCACCAGCGTAAAGACCAGGGCCACGATCGCTGCCGTGGCCAGCGGCGCCCACAGGACCCACAGGCGGGGGCGGGTCTGCGAGGCCGGGGCGGCCAGCAGGGTCCGTCTCGGGCGCGAGGGCCTGCGCGAGAGTTCTTCTGGTGCCTCGGCGGTGGCCATGAACAGCATGTCGTCAGCGGAGATGCGTGATCCGCGGTCCAGCGAAGCCGGGCGGGCCATGGCAAGCAGGTCCATCGCATCGGGCTTGCGGCTCATCGCAGTTTCCTTCCTGGAACGGTCACGGGCTTTCGGGGTGTGGTGGTACCGGTGGCTTCGATCGCCGACTGCAGTCGGCGGCGCGCTCGATGCAAGCGGACGAAGAAGGCGGCCTTGGTGCAGCCGAGTACCTTGGCCGCTTCTGTGGTGGATAGGCCATGCCAGGTGATCAGGGTCAGGATCTCTTTGTCGGCTTCGGACAAGCCGACCAGGGCGCGGAGTACTGCGACTCGCTCGGTGGCGTGTTCGCCCACGTCGGTGACGGCCTCTTCCATCCACGTTCTCAGTTCGGCTTCCAGAGATTCACGCCGTGCGGCCTGCCGGACGTTGTCGCGCAGAATGTTGCGAGCAACGCGGAGGAGCCATGGCAACTGCGCGTGGTCGGGGATGCTGTCCAGACGCCGCCAGGCCACCAGGAAGGTCTCGCTGACCACTTCCTCCGCGAATTGATGTCCGGCGCGACTTGCCGCAAAGCCGTACACCCGCGCTTGGTAGGTGTTGTAGAGCGCGGTGAAGCGCTCATGTGGGTTTGGCAAGCCGGTTCCTTCGGTTGGGGGCAAAAAACGTTCATAGAGCAAGTGGTCCGAAGGAATGCCTTCTTACATCCCGATTTCGCATCTTCCCAACAGTTCGACCTCGGGCCCCTGCACGGATCCGCCCCCGAGCGGGGCCGGCTGGCCGACCCCTCCGTACCGCTTACGGCCTCTCCTGGGCCTTTCTCGGCTGGCGGGGCACGGTGTCGCCCTTCAGGTGCCCGTACACCGTCGAGCGCGGCACCCCGAACAAGTCCGCGATCTGCTGGACGGTCTTTCCCGCGTGTCGTACAGCTCCTGGGCGAGGGCGGCCTGGTCGGCGGTGAGCTTAGGCCGGCGGCCGCCAACCCGGCCGCCGTCGATGGTCATGTCCGGGGCGGTCAAGCTCTTGCCGCGGACCGTCCGAGGACGACATGGTGCATCGACGTTGGCAGGCGGCTATGCCCTTCAGCATGCCCGGGACGGACGGTTCAACCCGCCTCGATCGGGGCCGGGCTGAGCGCGCTGGCGATGGCCGAACGTGCGATCGGCTGGCTGGCCTGCCACGATGGGTGGCTGCTGATCCTGGACACCCTCACCCAGCCCGGCCACGTCAACGGCTTGCTCGGCCGTACTCTGGCGGGGCGCGTCCTGGTGACCAGCAGGCTCGGCACCGGCTGGCGCCACCTCGACGGCGTGGCGCTGAGAAGGCCCGGAGCGTCGGCCGCGGCGAACGGCTTTCGCATGACGTTCCCTTCTGCTGAACGGGATGCCTTGGTCGAGGATGGGCTGGTTGAGCGCGAACCCCTCTGGCCACTTTCACAAGGCGCTGCCCGCCTGGCCGTTCTCGGGGGTGAGAGCCCAGCGTCCGGAGTGGACGCTGATCATGTAGACGGCCGAGATGATGTTGCGCATGCCCGCCACCGTCCGGTACACCGCCCTGCGGTCGCCAAGATCCAGGCCATGGGCGGCGCAGTAGTCCGGCAGCGTGGATTCCTCTGCCAGGAACCTGTCCAGATGGGAGCGGAGCATCCGGCGCACCTCGGCGATGGCCGCCTCACGGCTGCACCGGTCCTGCTGTTGCAGGACCAGGACTCCGTTCAGGGTTTCTCCGTCGGCCTCTTCCTTCGGCAGGGAGGTCAGGTCGTTGAGGTAGTCGATGTATCTCGTTGCCGCCTGGCGCATCGCGCCCAGAGGAGTGCCCGGCGCCAGGTGCCGGGCGGGACTGGGCACCTCGTAGCCGCCGATGGCCTCGTCGAAGGTGTAGATCACCTGCATGACGCCGGTGACGTCGCGCAAGGCGTCGTAGTCGCTCAGGCTGCAGGTGCGCAGGTCTGCGCGGCGTTGACTGTCGGCCTCCGCGGCGCAGGCGTCGATCCACTCCAGCCAGTGGTGTTCGGAACGCTCGAGCAGCGCCTGCGAGACGGCGCAAGCCCTCCGGCGCTGCCTCGACCACAGGTCGGCCAGGGCCCGCGCGACGGGGATGGGGCCGGGATCGCCGGGGCGGACGATGGCATGTCTGAGGCTGTCCAGCAGTTCGTCATGGTTCCGATCACCCGATAGCCGGGTGTCCAGCACCGTCCACAACGAGGGCAGGTCCACGCCCAGTTGCAAGCCTTCGGCGTCGCCCATCGGCCAGGCGACCCCGCCCCACAGGCCCCACCTCTCGGCCAGATGCCGTGTGGCGCTCTCCTCGTCGGTGATGACGCCGAAGCACCGCAGCCAGGTGATGCTGCGCCGGTGGGCCGCCTCGGCCTGGGGGTTGACGCTCCAGTGGAAGGGCGGATCGAAGTCAGCGATATCCAACCGCACGAAGTACCCCCGGGTCACGACCGTACGTCTTGATGACGTCAACGTTCATGTCCGTCCGGCACCGGCGGTATGTGTCCTCCGGCGCGGTCACCGGCGCGAGAGGTTCCGGTCACATGACGTCGCGGACCTGCTCGATCGCCTCGGCGCGGGTCAGGTCGCGCCCCGCGGCGTACTCCTTGTCGAAGGCTGCCGCGCCCAGTTCCCCGCGCAGCCGCGCCGTCAGCGCGACCACGTCCGGCTCGTAGGCGTCCGGCAGCCCGCGCAACTGCTCGGTCGCGCCCAGCACCCGAGCGGCCCGGGCCGGTTCGCCGCGCGCCGCCCACACCGCCGTCGCGGCCACCCCGACCAGCGCCAGCACCGGCATGTCCTTGACCGGCACCGTCTGCTCCACGGCCGCGGCCACCATCCGCGCCGCGCCGTCCACGTCGCCGGCGGCCGCCGCGACGTGCGCCCGCCGGGCCAGGACCAGGGCGTAGAACTGCGGCGCCACCACGGGCAGCCAATCGATCGCGGCCGCCGCCGACTGATACAACCGCTCGGCCGTGGCGAGGTCGCCTTCACGCCGGTGCAGGTTGCCGAGCTCGAGCTGGGCGAAGGCCACCAGACGGGCTTCCCAGCCCCGCGCGGGCGCGTTCGCCATCGCCTCCAGCTCCCGGCGTCCGCGCTCGGCGTCACCGGCCATCACGCGGGCGCCGGCCAGCGCCACCCGCTGGTGACTGGCGGGATTGGCCGGGTCGAGGGCGGTGATCAGCTCTGTGGCCGTCTCCAGCGCGGCCACCGCCCGGTCGAACTCGCCCAGCGCCAGATGGGAACCGGCCAGGATCGTCAGGGCCTGCGAGCGGCCCCAATGCTCGCCCAGCGCGGCCAGCTCCGCCTCGGCGATCAGCATGTCGGCCCGCATGCCGAGCAGGTCGCCGCGGTTCTCCAGCATCGCGCCCCTGGCCATGCGCAAGATCGCGCGGGTCCACGGGTCGGGGTGGTCCAGCCGTTGCTCGATGGCGGCCAGGCCGATCTCGTCGTCGTCGGTGAACAACGCCACCGCGGGCTCCAGCAGCGCCAGCAGCGGATGGTCGTCGTCCGGGCCGAGCCCGTCGATGAGCTCACGCAGCCGCCGGGTGGGCTCGAGCGGGGTGGAGAAGCCGCCGCTCAGCGCGCTGGTGATCAGGTAGACGGCCGTGGCGATGGTCCGCGCCACAGCCGGCGCCGGACCCTCCACCTGCAGCGCCGTCCTGAGCCAGTTGGCCGACTCCCGCTTGCTGCCCCACGTGATCCAGAACGGGCCCAGTGCGGCGGCCAGCCGTACCGCGGTGTCGGCGTCCCCGGCGGCGGCCGCGTGGTGCAGCGCGGCCAGGAGGTTGTCGTGCTCGTCGACCAGCCGGTTCATCCATTCGCGCTGGCCCCTGCCCCGCAACTGCGGTTCGGCGGTCTCGGCCAGGCGCAGGAAGTACGCGGCGTGCGCGGTCCTGGCCGCAGGCCCCTGGCCGCTGCCGGCCAGCCGTTCCAGGGCGAACTCCCTGATCGTCTCCAGCATCCGGTAGCGCCCGCCCGGCGCCTGCTGCAGCAGCGACTTGTCCACCAGCGCGGCCAGCGCGTCGATCGAGGCGTCCAGGCAGGCGGCCGCCTCCGCGTCGAACGTGCCGGGGAAGACCGCCAGCCGCTCGGCCAGCGCCCGCTCGCGCTCGTCGGCGAGGTCCCAGCTCCACGCCACGACCGCGCGCAGCGTCTGGTGCCGGGGCAGGGCGGTACGGCTGCCGCCGGTCAGCAGGGCCAGGCGGTCGTCCAGCCGCTCGGCCACCTGCCGCAGCGTCAGCGAGCGCAGCCGGGCGGCGGCCAGCTCGATGGCCAGCGGCAGCCCGTCGAGGCGGCGGCAGATCTCCGCCACCTGCTCATCCGGCGCGAACCCGGGATCGGCGGCGCGCGCCCGCTCGGTGAACAGCCGCGCGGCCGTCTCCGGCGGCAGCGGGCCCACCGGCGACAGCGCCTCGCCCGCGATGGCCAGCGGCTCGCGGCTGGTGGCCAGCACCGACAGCTCCGGGCAGCGGCCCAGCAGGTCCTCGGTGAGGTGGGCGGCGGCCTCGATCAGGTGCTCGCAGTTGTCCAGCACGAGCAGCGCCGGGCCGCCCGACAGGGCCTCCACCAGGGAGCCGATCGTGTCGCCGTGCGGATGCAGGAGCGGCGACGGGCCGAGCGCGGCTTGTACGGCCCGCGGCACGTCGGCCGGATCGCTGACCGCGGCCAGCTCCGCCACCCACACCTCGGCCTCGCCCGGCCGGTGCAGGACGCGGGCGGCGACCGTCGTGGCCAGGCGGGTCTTGCCGGCGCCGCCCGGGCCGACGAGCGTGACCAGGCGGTGCTCGCGCAGCTGGGCCATGATGCGCTCGATGTCGGCGTCCCGGCCCACGAAGCTGGTCAGCGGGGCGCGCAGGTTGGTGCGCGGGACGGCCGGCGGGGTGGCGCGCAGCAGCTCCAGGTGGAGGGCGCGCAGGTCGGGGCCGGGATCGGCGCCCAGCTCGGCGGCCAGGTCCTTGCGCACGTGCTCGTAGGCGGCCAGCGCCTCGGCGGTACGGCCGGCGGCGTGCAGGGCCCGGATCCGGGTGGCGTGCAGGCGTTCGCGCAGCGGGTGTTCGACGGTCAGCTCGCTCAGCCGGGCGATCAGTTCCGGCAGTCCGTTCTGGGCGCCGTGCGAGGCGGCGAGGTCGGCGTCCGCCAGGTCCTCCAGGGCCGACAGCCGGGCCTCCTCCAAGCGGACGGCGTGCCCGATCGCGAAGGGGACGGTGGCCACGTCGCCCAGCGCGGGCCCGCGCCACAGGGCCAGCGCCCGCCGGAGCAGGGAGGCGGCGGCAGCCGGATCGGGGGCCGTGGCCGCCTGCCGTACCAGCTGCTCGAACTCGGCGGCGTCGGTCGAGGCCGTCAGCCGGTAACCCCCGGGCACCGACTCCAGGACCGCCGGGGAGCCCAGGGCGCGGCGCAGCCGGGAGACGAGCGACTGGACCGCGTTGGCGGGGTCGGCGGGGCGGTCCTCCGGCCAGAGGGCGTCGGTGAGCTCCTCGACGGTGACGGTGCGGCCGGAGGCCAGCGCCAGGCGTACCAGCAGCCGACGCAGCCGGGCCCCGCCGATGGCGTCGGGCCCGGCCGCGAGCGGGCCGAGTATCGCTATGCGCACGTGGTCAAGCCTGCCACTCCCCGGCGCCACCGGGGACGGGGGTCCCCTGCTGGTACGGCTCGCGGGTGAGGATGAAGGTGTTGAGGTTGAGATGGTCGGCCCCCACCCGCAGGGTCTCACCGGCGTAGTAGCCGTCCAGGCCCAGCCAGGTGCCGTCGGCCTGCGGCACGAAGCGGGAGCCGCGGCCGGAGTTGGCGACGGCGGTGAGCGACAGGTTGCCGTCGGGCAGCACGCGCAGATGGAACGGCACCGGCCCCCAGTGCCACAGGCCGGTCAGCGCGAGCAGGCCGGGGGCGAGCGTAGCCGGCCGCCACTCCTCGGGCAGGCGCGGCTCGTGCTCGTCGAGGATGGCCAGCAGGTCGGTCAGGAGCGTGTAGCGCACGCCCGAGGTGGCGTTGGCGAGAAACAGCACGCCGGTACGGCCGGCGGGGTCGGACCACACGCCGGCCAGGAAGCCGGGCATGGAGCCGCCGTGCCCGCACAGGTGGCGGCCGGCGTGCCTGGCCAGCTGCAGGCCGAGGCCGAAGCCGTCGGTCCAGGCGTCGCCGTCTGCCACGGAGACGGGTTCGCGCATCTCGGCCAGCGTCTCGGGGGAGAGCACGCCTTCGGCGTCGCCTGCCAGGAAGGCCGCCCATCTGGCCAGGTCGGCGGCGCTGGACCACAGCTGGCCCGCCGCGCCCATGGCGCCGTGGTCGTGCTCGGGTTCCTCCAGCAGCACGTCGGCCCACGGGTGCACGGCGTAGCCGGTGGCGTGCGGGGCGATCGGGCGGGGTGTGGTGCGGGTCATGCCGAGTGGCTCGAGCACCTCCCGGCGGACCGCTTCGTACCACGTCGTGCCGCGGTGCTTGGCCACCAGTTCGCCGAGCAGCGCGTAGCCCAGGTTGCTGTAGTGCAGCATGCGGCCGGGGCGGTGCTTGACCTCGCCGGGGGTCAGCTTGGCGAACAGCTCGGCGGCGGGCGGGCCCGGCGTGCGCTCCCACCACTCGGTCGGCGGCTCCGCGGTCAGGCCGCCGCTGTGGGAGAGCAGCTGGGCGATCGTCACCTCGTCGAACGGCGTGCCGGGCACGTGTCGCCCGACCGGGTCGAGCAGGCCGACGACGCCCTCGTCGCGCAGGCGCATCACGACGGTGGCGACCAGGCTCTTGGTGATCGAGCCGAGCCGGTACTGGGTGTCGGCGGCCGGCGCGGCGCCGTCCACTTGGCCGCGTCCGCCGAACCACGCCAGTTCGCCGTCTCTGACGATCGCCGCCGCCAGCGACGGCAGCCTGCGCTCACTCTGTTCGACGGCCAGCCTGCGCAGCAGGGCCCGCGCCGTCGTGTTCTCCACCTGGGTCATGGCAGTCCAGGGTAGTGCTGCCGATCAGCTCGCCCCTGCCGGGACCGTGACCACGATCTTGCCGAACTGGTCGCCGGAGTCCATGTGCCGGTGCGCCTGGACGATCTCCTCCAGCGGGAACAACCGGTCGATCACCGGGCGGAAGGCGCCGCCGCGCAGGCCGGAGGTGACGAACGCGGCGGCGCGGCGCAGGCGTTCGGGGTCCCGGGTGGTTTCCAGCATCGTGTAGGTGCGCAGGTTCCAGGCGGGCATGCCCAGGTCGAAGCCCGGGTAGGCGAACGGCCTGCCGCTGAGCCCGCCGTACAGGAAGTGGGTGCCGCCCGGGGCGACGGCGCGGGCGAGCTCGGCCACGGCGGGACCGGCGACGGCGTCGAAGACGAACTCGGCGCCGCGCCCGCCGGTCAGCGCCAGCACACGCTCGGGGACGTCCGTCTCGGCGGCGACGATCACCTCGGCCGCGCCCTCGTCCAGCAGCCGCCGCGCCTTGGCACGGGTGCGGGTGACGGCGATCGGCGTGGCGCCCACCCGGTTGGCGGTGTGGACGGCGCCCAGGCCGACTCCGCTGGAGGCCGCGTTGAGCACGACCGTGTCGCCGGCCCGCATGCCGCCGACCTCGACGAGCGCGCCGTAGGCGGTCACGTACGGCATCCAGACGGCGGCTCCGGTGACCGCGTCCACGCCGTCGGGACGGTGCACCAGCGCGGAGGCCGGGACCACGGCCCGCTCGGCGTAGACCCCGTAGTCGTTGGCGGAGAAGGACGGCACGACGCTGACCGCCTGCCCCTTCTCGAACCGGTTCACCCCGGGGCCGAGCGCCTCCACGACGCCGGCCGCCTCGGTGCCGAGCCTGGCGGGCAGCTTCCTGACGGGCTCGATGTAGGTCCCGCTGCGGAACAGCGCCTCGGCCCGGTTGACCCCGATCGCCTCCACCCGGATCAGCACCTCGCCGGGCCCCGGTTGCCCCGGATCCACGTCTTCGAGCCGCATGACCTCGGGTCCGCCTATTTCGTGAAAACGCACAGTCCTCGTCATGGCTCGGAGTGTGGAGGAAAAGTACGATGGGTGTCAAACTTCGATGAGTGTCGTACTCTGGGGGGCATGGAACGCACGCCGCCGCACCCCGACCCGTCGCAGTTCGCGCTCCAGCAGGTGCTCGAGGCCCTCGTCGATCCGGTACGGCGCAGCATCGTCACCCAGCTCGACACCACCGGCCTGGACATCAAATGCGGCGACTTCGACATCCCGGTCAGCAAGTCCACCGCCACCCACCACTTCAACGTGCTGCGCGAGGCCGGGCTGATCCGGCAGTACTACGTCGGCACCGCCCGCATGAACACCCTGCGCCGCGACGACCTCGACCACGTCTTCCCCGGCCTGATCGAGGCCCTGATCAGCCGCCCCGCCGCCCGCTCCTAGCCTTCCGCACCGCGTCGAAGGCGTTCAGGATCAGCTCCGCCGCGTCGATCCGGCCGCCCGAGCCGGGCCTGGGCCACACATGGCCGGCGCCGCCGATCGTGTACAGGCGCACGCTCGCCTCCTCCCGGCAGCCCCGCCATGCGCGCAGCCGTACCCCTGGCCTCACCCTCGAGGTGACCGCGGCGCCGCACCCCATGATCGCCGCCCACTTGCGCGCCGTGCTCTCCACGGCGGGCAGCGTCACCAGCCTGGCCAGCGTCCGCAGGCGGCTGTCGGAGCGGGCGAAGGGATGACCGCCCCGATACGGGACGGTCTGGTCGCCGGTGCCGTGAAAGGCGATGATCGTGGTCGGCCTGGCCTCCTCGCACGGCGGCACGACATTGAACCCCGCCACGGGGGCCACCGCGGCCAGCCGCCCGTTCATCCCGCACACCAGCGCCGCGGACATGGCGCCGCCGTAGGACATGCCCGCCGCGAACTGCTGCCCCTTCACCGCGCAGCCCTTGGCCACGAGCGTGTCGAGGAGCGTGGTGAGATAGCCGGTGTCGTCGGGGCCGTAGTAGCCGGGCAGCGTCCACGCCATGCGGCGCGGGGCGACCTGAGGGGTGACGACCGCGTAGCCGCGGGCGGCGCCCGCCTGGGGCAGGCGGCTCCTGAGCGCCTGCCGGGCGGCGTTGGAGCCGAGGCCGTGGAGGTTCAGCACGATCGGCCACGGGCCGCGGCCCCTCGCCGGGAGTGCCAGCAGGTACCGGCGGTTCAGCCCGGCGTGCCGCAGGGTGTGCTCACCCGGCTTGATCGTGCAGGAGATCCCGGTGGGTCTGCTGGTTTCGTGCATGGGTGCGCCCGCGCAGGCGGCCGTCAGCAGGACGGCCGTCAGCGCGCAGACGATCCGGGCGACCATCCATCGATCATGGCATGACGTCAGAGCCTGCCCAGCGCTCGCGCCAGAATCGTCGCGGTCTTGGCCAGAACCGTGTTGTCCACGGCCGGGGTCTCGCGGGTGGTGTACACCGACATGATGATCGGCTTGGCCGACTTGCCCGGCCAGATGACCGCGATGTCGTTGCCCCCGCCGATCTCGGTGTTGGTGCCCGTCTTGTCGCCCACCGTCCAGGACTTCGGCAGCCCGGCGCGGATCCGCTCACCGCCGGTCTTGCTGGCGACCAGCCAGGCGTTCAGCTGCTCGCGGTCCTTGGGGTGCAGGGCGTTGCCCGCCGACACCGCCCGCAGGTCGCGGGAGATCGCGGCCGGGGTCGTGGTGTCACGCTTCTCGCCGGGCTTCCAGTCGTTGAGCTCGGTCTCCCAGCGGTCCAGGCGGGAGACCGGGTCCTTCAGCGAGCGGAAGTACCGGGTCAGCCCGCCCGGGCCGCCGATCTGCTTGAGCACCATGTTGCCGGCGGTGTTGTCGCTCAGCGTGATCGTGGCCTCGCACAGCTCGGCGACGGTCAAGCCGTCCTCCACGTGCTTCTCCGTCACGGGGGAGTTGGGCTTGAGGTCCTCCTTCGTCCACGTCACCCGCTTGCTCATCAGGCCGCGCTCGCTCGTGCGGGCCCGATGCAGCGCCGCCGCGCACAACGGCGCCTTGAACGTGGACAGCAGCGGGAAGATCTCGCCCGCCCGGTAGCCGACGGTCTTGCCGGTGGCGGTGTCGACGGCGTAGGCGCCGATCCGGCCGTCGAACGACTGCTCCAGGGCGCGCAGCTCGCGGTCCACGTTCACGTCCACGTCCACGTTCACGGATGGACGGGCGGCGGCCTGGGCCGGGGCGGTCAGGGTGCTGAGGGCCAGGAGGGAGACGGTCATCGTGAGGGCGGCTCGGCGCATGTCACCTGTCCTTGCTGGTCGGGGTTGCGGAAGCCAGGAGCAAAACAGGTCTGCGTGGATCTTGTCCAATAGCGATATCGGCCGCCGACTCATATCCGAATCCCTATACACCCTGGTCAAGGCGATGACACCAGCATCCCTTGCCCGACCTGGCCGTCCGCCGGTTCCCAGCTTTTGGGGTGCCGCGGGTGCGGCCGCACGCCCGCTGCCGTCGGCGATGGCTGATTTACTGGGACACGTGCAAGAACGCGCGCCCAGTACGCAGCTCACGGCGGTCCTCGAGCGGGTGACCTACGCCGACGAAACCTCGGGCTACACCATCGCGCGGGTGGCCACCGAGCGGTCGGGGAACGAGTTGCTCACCGTGGTGGGGCCGCTGCTCGGGGCGCAGGTCGGTGAGTCTCTGCGGATGACCGGGCGGTGGACCTCGCATCCTCGGTACGGCCGGCAGTTCGAGGTCTGGTCCTACACCACCGTGCTGCCCGCCACGGTCCAGGGGATCCAGCGGTACCTGGGGTCGGGGCTGATCAAGGGGATCGGGCCCAAGATGGCCGAGCGGATCGTGGGGCACTTCGGGACCGACACGCTGGAGGTCATCGAGAAGGAGCCGGAGCGGCTGGTCGAGGTGCCGGGGCTGGGGCCCAAGAGGACGAAGATGATCGCCGCCGCCTGGGAGGAGCAGAAGGTCATCAAGGAGGTGATGATCTTCCTGCAGGGGGTGGGGGTGTCGACCTCCATCGCCGTCCGGATTTACAAGCAATACGGCGATAAATCGGTGGAAGTCGTGAAAACTCGGCCGTACCAGTTGGCCGACGACGTCTGGGGCATCGGGTTCAAGACGGCCGACACCATCGCCCAGGCCGTCGGGATCCCGCACGACAGCCCCGAACGCGTCAAGGCGGGGCTGCGCTACACCCTGTCCCAGGCCGCCGACGACGGGCACTGCTACCTGCCGGCCCCCAACCTCGTCGGCGACGCCGTCAAGATCCTCGACGTGCCCGCCGACCTCGTCGCCGCCTGCCTGGACGAGTCGGCCGCCGCAGACGAGGTGGTCCGCGAGGAGATCCCGGCGGGCGAGAACACCGTCCCGGCCGTCTACCTGGTGCCCTTCCACCGGGCCGAGATCTCCCTCGCCGCCGGCCTCAACGCGCTGCTGCGCAACGGCCACGACCGGCTGAAATCCTTCGCGGAGGTCGACTGGGAACGCGCCGAGACCTGGCTGCAGAGCCAGACCGGCGCCGAGCTCGCGGCCGAGCAACGCCAGGCCGTACGTCTGGCGCTGACCGAGAAGGTCGCGGTCCTCACCGGCGGCCCGGGCTGCGGCAAGAGCTTCACCGTCCGCTCCGTCGTGCTGCTGGCCCGCGCCAAGCGCGCCCGCGTCATCCTGGCCGCCCCGACCGGCCGCGCGGCCAAGCGGCTGGCCGAGCTGACCGGGCATGAGGCCACCACGGTCCATCGCCTGCTGCAGCTGCGCCCCGGCGGCGAGGCCACCTTCGACCGCGACAACCCGCTCGACGCCGACCTGGTGGTGGTCGACGAGGCGTCGATGCTGGACCTGCTGCTGGCCAACAAGCTCGTCAAGGCGATCGCGCCGGGCACGCACCTGCTGTTCGTCGGCGACGTCGACCAGCTCCCGTCGGTCGGCGCGGGCGAGGTGCTCAAGGACCTGCTCGCCGCCGAGGAGATCCCGAGGGTACGGCTGACGCAGATCTTCCGCCAGGCGGCCGAATCGGGCGTGGTGGTCAACGCCCACCGGGTCAACTCCGGCCGGCATCCGGTGCTGGAGGGCATGCAGGACTTCTTCCTGTTCCCCTGCGAGGAGCCGGAGGAGATCGCCCAGATGACCGTGGACGTGGTGGCCCGCCGCATCCCGCGCAAGTTCCGCCTCAACCCGCGCCGCGACATCCAGGTCCTCGCGCCCATGCACCGCGGCGCCGCCGGCGCGGGCGCGCTCAACATGGCCCTGCAGGAAGCGCTGACCCCCTCGCGCGAGGACCTGCCCGAGCGCCGGTACGGCGGGCGGGTCTTCCGGGTCGGCGACAAGGTCACCCAGCTGCGCAACAACTATGACAAGGGCGCCGCCGGGGTGTTCAACGGCACGGTCGGCGTCGTGGAGGCGATCTCACCCGACGACCACAAACTCACCGTGCTCACCGACGAGGACGAGCACGTCGACTACTCCTTCGACGAGCTCGACGAACTGGCCCACGCCTACGCCGTCTCCATCCATCGCTCCCAGGGCAGCGAGTACCCGTGCGTGGTGGTGCCGCTGGCCACCAGCGCGTGGATGATGCTGCAGCGCAACCTGCTCTACACCGCCATCACCCGGGCCAAGAAGCTCGTGGTGATCGTGGGCTCACGCCGCGCCCTGGGCCAGGCGATCCGCACCCGCGGCGCCGGCCGCCGCCACACCGGCCTGACTCACCGCCTGTCGGTCACATAACGGGCTGGGAGCAGGTCCCTAGAACGGAATCGTCCCCGCGGCCGAGTCGCAACGGCGTGGCGCGCGGGATCCCTGACACATGAAACTCAGGTGCCAAAGGTGGCGCAGGCGGGACGGGTGCGGAAGACTGCCCTGATGGCTGCCGAGTACGCCCAGAGCGACCAGTTCCGTGGTGCCCGCATCCACTTGTCCGACCTTGCCGGCCTCGAGATTCGCGATTGCGGGGTCAGCGGCCTGAAGATCGTCGACTGCTATGGGAGCGACGTCTACCTCGGTGGCGACTTCGAGCGTCTCGTCGTCAACGACGTCGACGTGAGCGCCTACGTCGAAGCCGAGCTCGACCGGCGGCACCCCACGCGGGTGCTGGCGCGTGAGGCCGCATCCCCCGACGACTACCGGGCTGCCTGGGCTGCCATCGAGGCGCTGTGGGCGGCGACACTCGACCGCGCCAGGCTGTTGCCCGAGGCCACGTTGCACGAGCAGGTCAACGGCGAGTGGTCGCTGGTCGAGACCCAACGGCACCTGCTGTTCGCCGGCGATGCCTGGCTCGGCAATGCCGTGCTGGAGGAGGCGGCGCCGTACCATCCGCTGGGCTTTCCTTACAGCGGGATGCCACCCGACGAGACGGCGAAGCTCGGTCTCACCCTCGAAGCCACCCCGACCCTCGACGAGGCGCTCGTGCCGCGGTTCGCCCGCATGGCCACGATGCGGCGTATCGTCGACGAGCTCACCGAGGCCGAGCTCGATCGGGTCTGCGGTCGCAAACCGGCGGACCCGTATCCCGACCAGGAGTACGTCGTGCGCCGTTGCCTCAAGGTGGTGCTGCAGGAAGAGGTCGAGCATCACCGTTATGCGGTGCGCGACCTCGCCGTGCTCGAAGCCGGCGCCTGAACTGGCTGCTGGGCCCGGTGCTCGGCCTGGCCGAGTCCGCCACCCGGCCCTCCCTGTCCGGCACCTTCGACGGCATCCCCTTCGGGTCATGACGGATCGGGTGCGAGGCGCGCTGCCAGGCGGCGGCCCAGGCGCTGGGCAGGGGCCTCCACCCAGCGCCAGGTCAGCGCGCTGAGCGCGAACGTGGCCGGTACCGCCCACACCGCGGGCAGCACCCGGAGCAGCAGCGGATGGAGCAGATAGACCGAGTAGCTCACCAGGCCGAGCCAGCTCAGCACGTACGGCACCGGCCGTCCGCGCAGCGCCATCCCGGCCAGGAAGATCGCCCACGCGGCCACGAACGCGGTCTTGAGGTTGGTGCCCGGTGACAGCAGCACGCCGGTGCCGGGCACCGCCAGCACCAGCCACGCCTTGGCCCAGCTGATCTGCCCCTGTTCGGCCCGGTACAACGCGGTGCCGGAGAACATCGTGGCCACCACGATGAGGCTCTGCCAGGCGGGCAGCCGTCCGTTGACCGCGAGCAGGCCGACGACCGCCACGAGGAGGACGGCCGCGCCGGCCTGCCGTACCCGGTCATGAGAACTCAGGACGGCGGCGAGGCCGGCGGCCAGGACGGCCAGGGGCACGAGCGGGGCGCCGGTGAGCAGGCCCGTGGGCAGCAGGGTGGCGCCGGCGAGGGCGGCGGCGGTCAGGACGAGGGCGAGTTCGGTGCTGCGGCGATGGGCGCCGAGCGTGAACAGGGCGCTCACCAGCAGGTAGAAGGCCATCTCGTAGGAGAGGGTCCACAGGACGCTGACGGCGCTGGGCACGCCGAGCAGGTCCTGGAGCATGCTCAGGTGGGCCAAGGGCGAGCCGGTGACGGGGAAGAGCAGGAGGGCGCCGGCCACGCACAGCGCCCACAGGGGGTAGAGGCGGAAGGCGCGGCCGATCCAGAACGCGCGCATGTTGTCGCGGCGTTCCAGTGAGGCGGGCACGATGTAGCCGCTGGCCAGGAAGAACACCATGACACCGCACCATCCGGCGGCGAACCAGAACCCGCTCGCCTGGTGCATGGCGGGCCAGAGGGCGGCGATGGCGTGCTCGTAGACCACGAGGACGGCGGCCAGCCCGCGCAGCGCATCCAGCCACGCGAGCCTTTTGCTCATCCTTTGCGGTCCGGCCCTAAGCATCCGCTCAGGCTATGCCCTACCAGCGAACTTGAAACGCCCTTGACCTGGGCTTGACCTCACTGAGTGATCGAAATGTGACCGAACTCTCCCGAATGATTCTGCGTCACACAAGGAGGAGCATTAAGGTTTTGGGAGTTGTTTTAGGTAAATGGGGGAGAGGTCCGTAGTGAGTACAGTGCCCGGTTGGAGGAGGCCCGCGGCGGGTGTGGCGCTGGTGGTCGCCACCGCGCTGACCGCGTCGTGCTCGGGTGGTGGCGCTCCGGCCGGTCCGGGGGGACAGCCGGGCAAGTCCGGCCAGGCCGCGGCGACGCCGCAGGCGCCGGTCATCAAGATCACGCCTGAGCAGGGGGCCGCCAAGGTGAGCCCGGACAAGAAGGTCGTGGTCGAGGTCGCCGGCGGCGTGCTGGACGAGGTCGTCGTCCAGGCCGGGGGTGAGCAGGTCGAGGGCAAGTTCAGTACCGACAAGACCCGCTGGGTCTCCGCGGTCCCGCTGAAGCCGAGCACCGGCTACAACGTGACCGCCAAGTCCGGCGGCACGCAGGCGGCCAGCGCCTTCACCACGAACAAGCCCGAGCGCCAGTTCAAGGTCACGGACGTCACGCCCAACGCCAAGGGCGAGAAGATCGGCGTGGGGGCGCCGATCATGGTCCGCTTCGACCAGCCGATCAAGGACAAGGCCGCCGTCGAGGCCGCGCTGAAGGTCGAGGCGGAGAAGCCGGTCGAGGGCGCCTGGCGCTGGATCGACGACACCTACGTCATCTACCGCACCGCCAAGTACTGGCCCGCGCACCAGAAGATCAAGTTCCACGCGGACATCGAGGGTGTCAAGGGCGGCAAGGGTCTTTACGGTTCCAAGGACTACGAGGCCACACTGCAGGTCGGCAAGAAGCAGGTCAGCAAGATCGACACCCGCAAGAAGATGATGTACGTCTACGTGGACGGCAAGCGCAAGCTGACCATGCGCATCAGCGCGGGCATGGCCACGACCCGCGAGTACACCACCACCTCCGGCGTCCACCTGACGATGGAGCGTGGCAATCCGGTACGGATGATCTCTCCCGGCCGCAAGAAGGGCGACCCGGGCTACTACGACGTGATGATCAACCACGCCGTGCGCATCTCCAACTCGGGCGAGTACGTCCACGCCAAGAACAACACCTGGGCGCAGGGCGTGCGCAACGTCAGCCACGGCTGCATCAACTCCCGCCCGGACCAGGCCAGGTGGTTCCACGACAACATGCAGCGCGGTGACGTCGTCGACATCGTCGGCACCGACCGTGAGCTGGAGTGGAACAACGGCTGGGGCTTCTGGCAGATGTCGTTCAAGCAGTGGAAGAAGGGCAGCGCCCTGCACGGCAAGGCGTAGGCCGCCCGAAAGCCCCCGGTTTCGGCCGGGGGTTTTCGCATGACCCCGTCGCATGATGTCGCATGGCCCGCCGTTGTTCGCCCCTCGGCCATCTCATCGTCGCCGCTCCGCCTCTATGCGAGGCGCTCGCCGCCGGGTTTCTTCGCCTACCATCGAACTGGAACCTTTACTCGCTGTTGAGCGGGAGGTTGCACATGGGCCCCGTCCCGGTGGCGATGCGGCGACGCCTGTTCAGACGGCCCTCCCCAGGGGTGGAGGCGCCGTGTTCCGGGTGATCCTGGCCGCCGAATGCGCGCTGCTGCGCGAGAGCCTCGTCCGGCTGCTCGCCCATGGCGGCTTCCACGTGGTCGCCGCCGTGGAAAACCTGGATCAGCTGCTGCGGGCGGTCGCGGACCTGCGCCCCGACGTCGTGATCACCGAGGTACGGCTGCCGCCTGGCCGTGGTGACGAGGGGCTCGGCGCGGTCATGGAGGTGCGGCGGCGGTTCGCGCAGCTGCCGGTGCTCGCGCTGGCGCAGGACGCCGCCTCTGCCCAGGCGGCGCAGCCGCTGGCCGGCGGCCGCTCGGGCGTGGGGCTGGGATACCTGCTCAAGGACCGGGTCGGGCATGTCGCCGACTTCCTCGACGCCGTGTGGCGGGTGACGGCCGGGCAGACCGTGGTCGATCCGCAGGTGGTTCGGAGCCTGGTGGCCCGGCATCCGCTGACCCGGCTGACCCCGGCCGAGCGCGAGGTGCTGGCGCTGGTGGCCGAAGGGCTGACCGATCAGGCGATCGCCGAGCGGCTCACCCTCACGGAGGCCGCGGTGGTCAAGCACGCGAGCAGCGTCTTCGCCAAGCTCGACCTCAGAGCGGCCGAAGGCAACAGGCGGGTGCGCGCCGTTCTCGCCTACCTCGGCCAGGCGTCGCTCTCATCCGCAGTCTGACGTCAGGTCATCGAAATTGCCGGACACCCGCTCGCCAATGGATTTTGCGCGGTCCTGAGCCGCCTGCGCTTTCTCGCGCAGCGTCTGAACGGCCTGATCCTCATAAGGGGTCAGCGGTCTGCCCAGTTTCGTGTAAGCCTCGATCTCCTCGATGGCGTCCCACCCCTCTCTGTAGGCATCGGCGAGGTCGGCGTAGTTCCCGGCGAAGTCGCGCAGGGTTTCCGCCAGCGGGGCGGGAGCGTCGTCCGATTCCGCAAGGAGGTCGCGGGCGAGTTCGCGGTAGAAATCGGATACGCCTTCACGGTCCGTAGGGGCGATGGCGATGCGGTTAAGGATGTTCGTCGCCCGCTGACACGCGGATTTCTCCGGCGTCGGCGGAGGCGGGGTGTAGGCGGGAGGAGGTGGCGGCGGAGTGTAGATGGTGCAGTTCGTGGTCGAATTCGCGATCGCGTTGCAGTCGCCGGTCACCGCGACCTCGGTGCTGCCCGTGGAGGCGTCCGCGCAGGCGGTGACCGGGATGGATAACAGCGCTATCGTGGCCGGGATCCGCGCCCACCTCACTTGGGCGCCTTTTCCGGGCAGTTGGCGGTCGAGTTTCCGATGGCGTTGCAATCCCCGGTCACGCTGATCGTGGTTTGCGGAGGGCTGTCAGGCTTGTCGGCCTCCAGGTAAAAGGCAACGCCGATCGCGACCACGGCGAGTAATGCCGCGACACCCTGCCACCACTTGTGGCTGAGCCACGCCAGAAACTTGGCCATGGAGAAAAGGGTGTCAGGTGATCTCGAAATTGACCATCATGCCCATGTCCTGTCAGGTGCCGTCGCCACCGGCCCGGCGGAAGACCCAGCCGCGTAACAGCACGAACCGCCCCGCCGTACCGAACACGCAGGCGCAGACCAGCGCCATCAGCTCCAGAGCGTGCGGCGGGTTCGCGGCGAGGGCATGCAGCCCGAGCAGCGCGACGGAGGTGAGCCCGTAATACAGGGCGAACACCACCAGCCCGAGCAGGTGCGTATGTGTGGCGGAGCCGCGAGAGGAGACGAAGGTGAAACGGCGGTTGGCCTCGGTGTTGAGCGCGGCGGTCAGCGTCAGGGCCACCAGGTTCGCCCCGAGGACGGGCAGCCACATCCGCAGCAGCGCGTACAGGCCCAGATGCGTCACCGTGGACAGGACCCCGATGACGCCGAACGACACCACCTGCCACAGCAGCCCGCCGCTCCTGCTGGTCAGCACGGCGTCGGGATGGGCGGGGCGCGGTTCGGGGCGCCGCGGCAGATCCGGTACGCGCGCCGCCCCCGACGCCTTGGCCCGAGCCACCCGGATCAGCCCCTTGACGTCCTCGACTGCGGTGGAGAACACCTGCACCCTGCTGTCGGCGTCCTCCACCCAGTCCACCGGCACCTCCTGCACGCGCAGACCGTTGTACTCGGCGAGTAACAGCAGCTCGGTGTCGAAGAACCACCCGTCGTCCTCGACCTTGTCCAGCAGCGGCCGGATCACCGCCGTCCTGGCGGCCTTGAACCCGCACTGCGCGTCGGTGAACCCCACCCCGTGCGTCCACCGGATCAACGCGTTGTACGCCCGCGAGATGATCTCCCGGCGCGGCCCGCGTAACGTGCGCGCCCCGCGTGCCAGCCGGGAGCCGATCGCCACATCGGAGTGCCCGTTGACCAGCGACGCCGTCAACGGCAACAGCGCATCCAGCCCCGTCGACAGATCGACGTCCATGTACACCACGACATCCGCCTGGCTGCGCGCCCACGCCGTACGCAGCGCCAGCCCTCGCCCCTTGCGCTCCAGCCGTACCAACCGGAGCTCGTCGCGATACCGCTCGGCCAGCTCGGCCGCGACCGCGGGGGTACGGTCGGTGCTGGCGTTGTCCACCACGGTGATGGTCCATCCGAAAGGGAAACAGCGCTTCAGATAGTCACGGAGAACGTCGATACAACCGGGCAGCGCCCGCTCCTCGTTGTGGACGGGCACCACGATCTCCACCGTGGCGGTCAGCCCGGAAGGCGGAGAGGTGCCGTCTCGCGCGGTCACGGCATGTCCGGTCATGCGCCTCACCACGTGCCTGCTCGCACATCTGTCATGAGAGCAGTCTTCGCATGTGCCTGTGTGAGCGATGTGAGCGCCGGGGGTCGCCGTAGTTCGCTCCGGCCTGCCGCCGGCGGCGCGCCCGCGTCTTGCAGCGCCTCGAACAGCAGACCGCCCCGGCGCCATGATCGACTCCGATGACCCGTGGAGGACGGACCCCGGCCTGTGTCATCATCCGCGTCCTGATCCGTGTGCACGCGCTGATCACCGTGATCTGGCACAACGACAAGACCGGCAAGCCCGTCAAACGGTCCTTGATCGCCTACGACCACTAGCCACAGCCAAACCCCTTGGCATCAGTGACGTTGTTGCGGCGCCGGCCGTACGGGGCACTTCGGCGCCGTCTGCGGAGCCTGCGGTGCAGAGGGCCGCGCGACGGTCCGTGAGCGTCGCTATGCGGAGGCTCTCAGGGGCTCGAGGGCGGCTAGGACGAGGTCGAGGCCGAAGGTGAACTCCTCCGCCGGGTCGTAGCCGGCAGCGACGAGCGCCGCGGCGGACTCGTTGAGGTAGGGAAACTCGTCAGGAGGAAGCTGGGGCAGGAAGACGTCCTCGGTCATGTCCGCGAGCTCATCGGCGGTGTCGAACGGCAGGCTGGCTTCCTGCAGGGCGAAGCCGTAGACGTAGCTGTCGAGCAACCAGTTGGCGTGTGTCGCCATCAAGAACGAGAAGCCAGCCCTCCGCAGGCAGGCGGTGACCGCTTCGCGGTGGCGGAGGTTCGCGGGCCCTGGCGATGTCCGCGACTCCATCAGGCCGATCGCCCACGGGTGGCGGGCGAGAACCTGGCGGGCGGATATCGCCCGGCGTCGCATCGCTGACTGCCAGTCGGTCTCTTCGGGCGGGAGCTCGATCTCCTCGAACACGATGTCGATCATGGCGTCCAGCAACTCCTCCTTGCTCGCCACGTAGTGGTAGAGCGACATCGCGCCCGCGCCGAGAGCGCCGGCCAGCCGGCGCATGCTCAGCCCGTCGACCCCCTCGCCGTCGGCGAGCCGGATCGCCTCGACCACCACCCGCTGCTTGCTCAGCGCCGCGTCCGACGCGACCTGGCGCTGTTCCCTCGCAGACACGGATCTCCTCTCGCTCGAACGGCTTGACAATCGTCCACCGTACGGTCATGGTACAGTGTACGTCGTTAGTACAGTGTACGACGTACGATGTACGACCCGGCCAGAGTCGCAGCTCGGACGTGAGGAGGCTTCTGTGGGAATTGAACAGCGATCGAATGCCGGAGCACGCCTGGTGCCGGGGGACGAGTCCGGCCGGGGCGACGACGATGCGGGCCGCCGGGCGGCACCGCTACGGCCCGCCCTCAGTGCTCGAGTCGTCCGAGGCCGGGCTACCGCTGCCCGGTCGAGGCGACGTGCTCGTCCAGGTGGGCGCGGCCTCGGTACATCCCTGCCGCCACTCCGGCGGAGGGACCGCTCCTCTCGAAAGAAGAACCGATGACCATCCGGACGAAAACCCCGGACCTGCTCGACAACCCGCCGGTCCCCGTGCAGGTCAAGCTCGCCGCCGCATGGACCAGCTTCATGTTCCTCTACATCTACGTCGACTACTTCCACCTCTACAAGCCCGGCACCGTCGGCAACATCCTGGCTGGCGTCGTCTTCGAGTTCGACGTCAGCCCGACGTTGTTGACCTTCATGCTCGCGTCCGTGGCGATCCCGGCCGTGATGGTGATGCTCTCCATGACGCTGCCCGCCCGGATGAACCGCGCCACGAACCTCGTCGTTGCATCGCTCTACATCCCCTACTCGGTGTTCAACGCGGCAGGGGAGTCGTGGGCCTGGGCCTCCTTCTACGGCCTCTCCATCGGAATCGAGGTGCTACTCCTGGCCTTCGTCCTGCGCTCCGCCTGGACATGGCCGCGAACCCCCGCCGTCCCAGCCGGTCCCGCGACGACCGACCTTCGACAGGACGTTCGACAGTAGGTATCCGTGTAAGTCGGCCTGCGAGTAGGAGCGGTACGGCGAACCGGGGTTACTGTCACATTTGTTGACAGTGCTCCATGATGGAGGTCGACATCCTCGTCGGGCCTACGGCGTGGCGAGGGATAGCTGATATGCGAGGAGACCATCCAGGCGGTACCGGCGTTGACCCCTGAGCAGCGGGCTTTGGCCGTGGTGAAGGCCGCCGAGACGCGCAAGGCGCGCAGTGAGCTGTTGGCCGGGGTCCGAGCCGGGACGGTCACGGTGGCGGAGGTGTTCGCCCGGGCGGAGGAAGAAACCGTTGTCCAGAGGATGAGGGTCGTTCAGGTGCTGCGGGCGGTGCCTGGTTTGGGTCCGGCGACGGTCGCCGCGGTGATGGCGACGTGCGGGGTCGAGGTGAAGCGACGCATCGGTGGCCTGGGGGAGGCGCAGTGCGAGCGGCTGCTCACCGCGCTTGCGCGCTAGGTTCGGATCCTCCCAGCTATGCCTCTTCTCGTTGGCGAGGGGGTGTGGGGTTCATGTGGGGCAGCGGGTTTCGGGGGTGAGCAGGTCGTCGCAATAGGAGGCGCCGGTGGTGCGGGCCATGCGCTGCCAGAAGCGTTCGGCGGTGTCGTATTGCGGGGTGGTGGTCCACTCGTAGTCGGGGCCGGTGGCGTGCGCGGCGAGCACGAGTCGGCGGCCGAGGCCGAGGTCTCGGTATCCACCGGCCACGGAGACCTTGCACACCAGGCCTTGGCGGCAGGTGTGGCAGATCATGTAGCCGATCTTGGCGATGCGGTAGCTGCGCCACGTCATGCTGATCATGGCGATGGCATGTGGGGCGTCGGCCGGGTTGTGGTCGAGCGGGGCGGCCTGGAGCCGGTGGCGGCGGTACCACCAGCGGGGGTTGAGGCGGCGGGCCAGGCGGCGCGGGAGCCGGTGGCGGTCGAGCGGTCCGGGGCGGAAGGGCTCGACGGTGGGCAACCAGCTGTCTTCGATGGCCTCGGCGAGCGCGTGCTGGGCCTTGGGGTCGTGTTCGGCGCCGGCCTCGCGGATGCGGGTGAGAGCCTGCTGGGCGAGTTCGGCGGCGATCAGGTAGCAGCGTGCCATCCCTGGTTCGGCGTTGCGGACCTGGAGTTCGGTGATGCTCTGCTGGGCGGCGGCGGGAAGGGCGGCCAGCCGGGCGGGGTCGGCGCGGACGTGGGTGAGCAGGAGCTCGATGTGGGCGTGGACCTGGTCGGCGTGGGCCTGCAGCGCTCGGCGTACGGCCTGCGGCTCGGCGGGCGTGGCCTCGTCCAGGCTGATGTTGATCGCCGAGGACCAGGCGAAGACCAGGTCGTCGCGGAGTGGCTGGGCGGGATCGGGCGAGGTGGGGCTGCTCATCGTGCTCCTTCCCTTCGCGGGCTGGCGGGGTCGGGCGGGTGAGCAGGCGCGGCTGGTGGCTACCAGCCGCCGGAGTCACCGCCGTAGTGGGAGTGCAGGATGGTGGCGGCGTCGGCGGCCATGCGGGCGGCGCCACGTGTGGTCGTAGGCAGGCTCTGGTCGTCCGGCAGGGGGCGAGCGCGTCCTGCAGCGCCGCGGCGAGGGTGACCATCGCACGAGCGATGTGGTCGATGTCGTCGGGGGTGGCCTGCAGCAACTCGGCCTCGCCATGGCGCAGCAGGGCGGCCAGGTCGGTGCGGCGGGTGCCGTGGGCGTAGCGGCGTAGCAGGCGCTCGCCGAGCACCTTGCTCAGCATGGCGACGATGCGGTTGCAGTAGTCGTCGCAGACGGCGAAGGCGTCGCGGCGGGGCACGGCGTACTCCTCGAGCAGGCCGCTGACGGCACCGGCGATCACGAAGCCGCGGCAGGCGTGCGCGAGGGTGACCGGCGCGGCCTGGCCGCCTGGCTGGGTGGCGGCGGTGATGTCGGCGGCCAGTGCCGATAGCCGGGTGGCGAGTGCGCCGGCCGGTGGGTCGTCCGGCGGACGGGGAGTCGTCATCGGCGTGTTCCCCACGGGGTCAGCGATCGATGGTGAGGTGGCGCAGCGCGTGGTGCTTGTCCTCGTCGGTGGGCTGGCTGTAGACGCGCAGCGTGTCCAGGCGGGAGTGGCCGGCGAGCTCGGCGACGGTGACGAGGTCTTCGCCGCCGCGAATCAGCTGGGTGACGAAGGTGTGGCGGCCGATGTGGGCGGTGGTGGCCTCTTCCAGCCCGGCGGCGGTTGCGATGGCGGTGAACACGGTGGAGGCGGCGCGGGCGGACAGGCGGCCGCCGCGGCGGTTGAGGAACAGCGCCTTGCCGCTGATGGCGCCGGGCCAGGTGCGGCGCTCGTCCAGCCAGGTGAGCAGGGGCTGGCGGAGCTGGGGGTGGATGGGCACCTCGCGGACCTTGCCGCCCTTGCCGTAGACGACCAGGACGCCTTTGCGGGCGGAGATGCGCACGTCGGGCACGTCCAGGGCGACGGCGTCGCCGATGCGCAGCCCGGCGTAGAAGGGCAGCAGGGCCAGCGCGCGGTCACGCGGGCGGGGCCAGGCCTCGATGGCGCGCAGCCAGCGGATCTGCGCGTTGGTGTCCATGGCCTTGGGCGCGGTCTTGGGGATGTCCTCGCGGGCGATGTTGGCCTTGCCCAGGCCGCGCCGCAGGTGGAAGTCGTCCAGGGCGGCCAGGGCGTTGTTGACGTAGCGCACCGAGCGTTTGGGGTCGGCCTCGCGTAGCAGGTAGAGGCGGTAGTCGCGCACGGCCCAGTCGCGGGCGCCGGCCAGCGGGTCGCCGTCGGCGGCGGGCCGGTCGGCCAGCCACGCCAGGTACATCCGCACGCCCGAGGCGTAGGTGCGGCGGGTGTCGACCGCCAGCGGTACCTCCTGCAGCAGGCTGGTGTAGTCGGCGAGCAGGTCTTCGTAGTGCGCGGGCAGCGCGGTGGGACGGGCGCCGCGCGGCCTGGCGGGAACGTCACCTGCGCCCGGCTCCGTATTCTCGGAAGTTGGTGGCGGAGGTTGTGACCCGGCCGAAGTCGGATTCTCGGAAGTCACACCGGGATTCTATTTCCGGGAACACGCTGTTCTCAGAAGTTCGCGCGAACGGGCCCCGCTGCCGTTCCCCGGTGGTGTGCCAGAACCAGACGTGGAGGGTCAGGACCGACTCGGGGGTCAAGTCGCTGTCGTACGCATCGGCCAGGTCGATCCAGCGGTGGCCGGCGTCCTCGCCGAACAGCGGTATGGCGCGGTAAGGGCGGGCAACTGATCGGGCGATCTGCTTCACGCTGCTGTTCTCCGGGCTGCCGGTGTCGGAGCCGGCCGCCCTCGATCTCGACGACGTCGCGATCTCGGCCCGCCTGGGAAAGGCCGTCGTCGGCTCGGGCAAGGGTGACGCCTATCGAGTGGTGGCCGGTCTGCACGCCGACGCCCGGACCGCGCTGACCGCGCTGACCGTACGCGGCGACGTCGCCGCCGACAGCGGGAAGGCGTTGTTCGTCGGGCGGCGGGGTGTACGGCTGAGCGCGCCGCGTATCCGGGAGATCGTGCAGGAGGGTCGGCGAGGACGCCCATGCCGACGCCGGCATCTCCCCTCACGTGCTCCGCCACCTCGGCATCCGGCCCAGCCAAGACCGCAACACCGCGCTCTTCCAACTCGCCACCGAGATCCCCACCGCGGTCCTCGCCCGAACCCTCGGCTGGCACATCGACGTTGCTGTCTCCTGGCAGCGCCACCTCGCAGGCGACTGGGCCACCTACGCCGCTGACGTCAGCCAATGCCCCACCAGGCATTCCAATATCTGACGTCGCGATTTCATCCGAGGCGGAGGTCGCCGCCGCGCTGGAGCCGGTGCACATCCCCGGGATAACCAGGAGGAAATTGAGACGCCAAAGGAACATTGAGGAATCACAGGTTCCGCAAGGGTGCCTAGCGTGGGTGAGCACGTCGTGCGGGGATCGACCCTGACCTCCGGAATGGAGGGGGTGGTCTGTCGCGGGCGGGCTCTGTGAAGCGGCGCCGGGCCGAAGGTGGCGCGGTCGCCGGAGTGGATGTTTCATCGGGGGTAGAGATCATGGCGAATCCTGTGGTGGCGACGACGGCCGGGCGTGTGCGCGGGGGGATGACGGACGGGGTCGCCCGGTTCCTGGGCATCCCGTACGCGGCGGCTCCGGTGGGGGCGTTGCGGTTCGCCGCCCCGTCGCCGGTGAAGGCGTGGGACGGCGTGCGGGAGGCGAGCAGGCAGGGTCCGACCGCCCCGCAGGCGACCAACCCGCCGCTGCCCGGCCTGGACCTGGCCGGGATGACCGGGCAGGGCTGGCGCAAGGGCGAGGAGTACCTGACGGTCAACGTCTGGACGCCCGATCCGGGCGGCTCGGGACTGCCGGTGCTGGTGTTCATCCACGGCGGCGGCTACGTCACCGGCGCCGGCCTGGTCCCCGCCTGCGACGGGACCGCCTTCGCCCGGTCGTGGATCGTGCTGGTGAGCATCAACTACCGGCTGGGCATCGAGGGGTTCTTGCACCTGGACGGCGCCGCGAGCAACCGCGGGCTGCGCGATCAGATCGCCGCCTTGGGCTGGGTCGCCGACAACATCGCGGCCTTCGGCGGCGACCCGGGCCAGGTCACCGTGTTCGGCGAGTCGGCCGGCGGCGCGAGCATCGCCTGCCTGCTCGCCTCCCCCCTGGCCCGGGGCCTGTTCCAGCGGGCGATCGTGGCCAGCGGTCACCCGGAGATGGTCCGGCCCTCGGCACTGGCTCGCACCCTCACCGCCGGGCTCGCCGCCGCGCTCGGAGTCCCGGCGACCGCGGCGGCGTTCGCCGCCAAAACCAGCGAAGAACTCATCGCCGTCCAGGGCGCCGCCTGGGGCCTGGATCTGCGCGATGAGAACGGCCTGGATCCGTTCTGCGGGTTCCTGCCCTACACCCCGGTCTACGGCGACGAGGTATTGCCCGGCCCGCCCGCGGCCGCCATCGCCGCCGGGGCGGGAAGCGAGGTCGCCCTGCTGGCCGGCACCGCCCGCCAGGAGGTCAACCTGACCATGATCCCCGCAGGGATCTACGACTCCACCGACGACGCCCAGGCCGTCGCCACCCTGTCCGCAACCCACCCCGACGCCGCCCAGATCCTGGACGGCTACGGGCTCGGCCGCGACGGGAACATCGCCGGGCACGTGCTGACCGCAGCGATGACCGACCTGATCTTCCGTCTGCCCACCCGCCGCCTGGCCGCCGCGCACACCGGCCCCACCCACCTCTTCGAGTTCGGGTGGCCATCTCCCGCCCTGGACGGACGCCTGGGCGCCTGCCACAGCCTCATCCTGCCGTTCGTCTTCGACACCCTGCCCACCGTCACCGGCCCCGACGGCATGGCCGGCCCCAACCCACCCCACGCCCTCGCCGGCGAGCTGTACCGCATCTGGAGCGACTTCACCGTCGCCGGCAAACTCACCTGGCCCGAATACGGCCCCGACCGGCAGATCCTGTGGGCCGACACCCCCAGCGCCGTCCGCACCGACGACGCACCGGCAACCACCTGACCGACAACGTGCGCGGGACCGCGCGCCCTGTCGGGATCGACATCCGGCCCGCTGCGCCCTGGCGGAGGGCTCTGCCGGAACCGGCGGCCTGAACCGGGCAGCTACTGCTGGCCAGGGGTGCGCAGCGGCAGGAAGTTGCCCTCGCGGACGGTCTCGGGCAGGGAGAAGTTGTAGCGGCCCAGGAAGTTCAGCCACTCAAACCCGAGCGGGGACAGGCGGGCGATGTCGGCGGTGGCGATCTTCTTGCCCTCGGCGCGGATCTGCTTCAGCGCCCGGGCCGTGTAGACGGTGTTCCACAAAATGCAGACATTGGTCATCAACCCCAGAGCTCCTAGTTGATCTTCCTGGCCTTCCTTGTACTTCTGCCGTAGTTCGCCCTTCTGCCCATGGAAGATCTTGCGGGCCAGGGTGTGGCGGGCCTCTTGCCGGTTCAGCTGGGTGTTGACCCGGCGGCGCAGCAGCTCGTCGTTGAAGTAGGAGGCCAGATAGGTGGAGCGATCCAGCTTGCCCAGCTCCATCAGCGCGCGGCCGATCGGGGTGGGGGTGCCGCCGCCGGTCAGGTAGCGAAACAGCTCGGCCGGGCGCACCTTGCCGGTGTGCAGGGAGCCGGCCACGCGCAGCAGGTCGTCCCAGTGGTCGTTGATGAGGCCGATGTTCACCCGGGTTTTGATCATCGTGTTGAGGCGGCCGTAGAAGGCGGCCGGATCGGCCCGTTACAGGGTGGCGCTGCCGACGTCGGCCAGGCGCGGGGAGAACTGCCAGCCCAGCAGCCGGAAGACGCCGAAGGCCAGCTCGGAGGAGCCGGCGGTGTCGGAGACGATCTCGGTGGGCCGCAGCGAGGTCTCCTGTTCCAGCAGGCCTTCCAGGATGTAGTACCAGTCCTTGGGGTGCCCGGGATGACGATGCCGTGAAAGCCGGTGAACTGATCAGAGGTGAAGTTGTAGTAGGTGACGCGCGTGCACCTTTGCCCTTGCCGAAGTACTTGGTGTTCGGCCCGGCGTTGATGGTCTTGACCGGGACGACGAAGCGCAGCCCGTCGGCCGAGGCCAGTTCGCCGCCGCCCCAAATCTGCACGATCTCCTGGGTGGCGTGGTAGTCGACCAGGGCGGCGTTGGCGGCGGTCAGCGTGGCGGCGCGGAAGTAGTTCTGCTCGGCCCAAAACAGCCGGTCCAGGGCGAGCGCGGGCTCGTGCTCGCTGGCCATGGGCCGCATCCCGACGTTCATGGCCTGCGCGACGAGAACGGCGGCGATCGACTTGACCATGTCCTTTCGCCGGGAGGGTGCCTCGCCGGACACGTGGGTGAAGGCGTCCAGGCAGCCGGTCCACGAGTGCACCTCCAGCAGCTCCTCGGGCAGGTCGACGATGGGCATGCGGGCCTCGACGTCGGCGCGCAGCGCGGTCAGCGAGGCGGGCTCGTCCAGCGCCTCCAGCCCGGTCAGCACCAGGTGCTCCTTGCCCTCGGGGGACTTCTCGATGCGCAACCACTCGTTGCGCACTCCCTCCTCACCCGACAGGCCCGCAGCCAGCTGCTTGTAGGCGAAATCCAGGGTGCGCGCCCACCGCTCGGTGTCGGTCCCAGGTTCGGCCGACAGGCCCAGGCCGCGGCACACCTTGGCGCGGGCCCGCTCCCACGCCGGTCCGGCCAGCAGCCCGGCGGTGGGATCGCCCCACTTGGGCAGGCCGGGCACGAACACCTCATGACGGCGCAGGCACTCACGCAGCCGCTCGACGGTGGCCACCGTGTTGACCCTGCCGGCGTTCTCGCCGCGCTTGGGGAAGACCCGCCCCGGCGTGAAAGTCGATGATCTTCAGCAGCTTGGACAGAAACCGGCGGACGGTGGCATAGCGCTGCAGCAGCTGGTCCTGGAAATCCTCATCAGGCTCCTGCGCGAGCTCGCCGATGACCTCGGCCGCGGCGTGGATGGCCGGCAGGTCCATGCCGTCCAGCGCGGCCCGCACATCGCCGTCCGGGTCGGCGGTCACGTCCCGGATCGCCAGCCACACCTCGCGCAGCACGATCGCGGCCGTGTCCAGGTCCTTGAGCGTGCGCAGCCGTTCCTTGCCCGCCCGATGCGCCGAGGTGCGCAGCAGGTCACCCGTCGCCAGATCGAACACCTCGATCGCCTCATCGGCCGAGACCGGCTCCATCACCGCGGCGAAGGCGACCAGGGTGGCCAGCTTCCGATCCCCGGCCAGGTCCGCGACCGCCCTGGCCCGGGCGGCCTTGGCGAATCGGGCCAGCGCCGCCACCTTCCCGGCCGGCACCGCCGACAGATCCCACGCCGCCGCGGCCAGGCCGCGCAGCTCCACATGCCGCTCCAGCGCCTTGCCCACCCCGGCGCCGGACACATCGGTAGGGCTCTTGCGCAGCCGGTCCAGCCCCGAGACCCGCCGACCCTCGGCCACCGCGACCAGCTCCTCCAGCGCGCTCTTCTGCCCCGGGCTGGGCGCGGCGGCGAGGATCTTGTACTGGCGCAGCGCGACCCGCTCGCGGATCTCCGAAATCATCCGCTCCACCGTGCTGACCCCAGGCAGCAAGATCTTCGACTCCACCAGGCGGTGAGTGAGAAGGTCCAGCAGCACGATCGGGCGTTCGCTGTTCGACCAGGCCCGCCGATGCATCCAGCACGCCAGCGCGAACGCGTGCTCCTCGAACACCTCAAAGCCGTAGGCCTGGCGGATCTGCTTCTGGTGATCCCAGCGCGCCTCCTTCTCCCCGTACCCCTTCAACACGGAGGCGTCCAGGCCGAGCTGCTCGGCGACGTAGTCGACCACCACCACCGGCACATCCTCCGGATCGGCCAGGAAGCAGTTCAAGAACCGGGCCGTACCAAGCTGGACGGCGAAGCCGAGCTGGTTACGCGCCCCATTGGCGGCCATCGCCCGCCGCCGGTCAGCGGCATCCAGGTGGAAGAAGGCGCCCAGTTGCGCGATGTCGGGCACGGCGTTGAAGACGCCGTATCGGCTACGTTGCTCGGCGGACAGGAAACTGACCGGCGTAGGGGCCTCCAGGCACACCAGGGCGCCCCCACCCCGCACGCCGCGGTGAAGGCGCCCTCGGATATCAGCAGCGGTCAGGCCAGATGATCGACATGACCAATTACGTGGCGAATTGTGCCAGTCTCACGCCAGTCATGATCACCGTTGTACAGCTCATGACGGTCGGGTTGCACGCGTGTCGGAAGTCCCGCCTGTGCTCTAGCTCCGTGCAGAGCCCGAAGAGCTCGGCTGGCTACGGGCCTGCTGTCACTTGGGTGTGGTCGAGTGTCCAGACGACGTTGTAGAGACAGGGGTTGGGTCGTGCGATGGCGGTGAGTTTGCCGATGAAGCCGTTGGCGTAGACCACCTCCATGACGGCGTCCCATGCCTCCTTGCTGGCGCATTGGGCGTAGTTCGTGACCTTGGTGCGGTCGAGGGAGACGTGGAGGTTGGCCGACATCCAGCCCGGTACGTGGGTGACGGTTCGTGCCGCTTCTTGGAGGGTGGCGACGAGCAGGTCGACCTTGTCCGGGTCGACGTCGAAGACGTTGATCTGGGTGATCACGCCCTGGTTGCTTTCGATCACGGTCATGGGATGCTCCTGGGTTCAGTAGAGGACTTGGCCGCCGTTGACCGGGATGGACGCGCCGTTGACGAAGCCGGCCAGGTCGGAGGCGATCAGCGTGGCGGTGCCGGCGATGTCGTCTGGTCGGCCGAGGCGGCGCAGTGGGATCCACTCGCGTAGTTCTTTCTGCTGCTCGTCGTCAACGACGCTGCTGTTCTCGTCCTGGATCATCGAGGCTTCGATGGTGTTGACCCGAATACCGTGCGGGCCGAGTTCCACGGCAAGCGCGCGCACGAAGGCTTCGAGCGCGCCCTTGCTGACCGCCAGCAGCGAGAAGCCAGGAACCGGGGCACGGCAAAGGGCGCTGCTGATCGCGAGGATGCTGCCGTGTCCTTTGTCGAGCATGCCCGGCAGCACGGCTTTCACCGGGGTGAACGCGGCCTTCATCTCGTCCACCAGCCGTGACTCGTATGCAGCGAAGTCGAGCCCCATGACCGGGGTTGGCCGGAAGCCGCCCGCGTCCGCATTCAGAACCAGTGTGTCGGGCGGCCCCCACTGCTTGGTCACTGCGGCGACCATGCTCGCCGCGGCGTCGGGGTCACGCACGTCGGCCGGCACGGCGATCGCGTCCCCGCCGGCATCTGCGATCGCGCCTACCACGGCTTCCGCGGCGGTGTGGTTGCGCAGGTAGTTCACGGCGACCTTGGCGCCGCACTGGGCGAATCGCTGTGCTGTCTGTGCGCCGATGCCGCGACTGGCTCCGGTGATGATGGCGACCTTGTCGGCCAGTATTGATGGTGTCATCTCTGCTGTTCCTCTCCGAGAAGCCATGTCTCGATCTCGTGGCAGACGGCATCGAACTGGGCTCGGGTGGGTTGTGTGAGCATGATCGAGCCCCACAAGGCGCCCACCACGGCAACGGCGGCTGCGGCGGGGTCGAGATCGGCGCGGAACACGCCCGCGTCCCGCCCCTCAGCGAGAAGGCGTTCGACGCCGGCGCGCCACCGCTCGTTCAGCTGCCCGATGACCTTCGCCACCGCCGGGTCGCGCGGCGCACGAAGCATGAACTCCCGCGAGACCGCCCAGGTCCGCGGGTGCTCCCGCCAGATGTAGGCGACGTCGGCGAACTCCTGTCGTAGCCTGCCCAGTGCAGTCGGCGTGGTCTCGTCCGCGTCCCGCTCGGGTGCGCGGTCCCGCATGTAGAGCTGCTCCACGTGGGCCGCGATCCCCTCGATCAGCGCCTCTTTCGTGGGGAAGTAGTGGTGCAGCGTCGCACTGTTGATCCCCGCGCGTTCGGCGACGTCGCGGGTCCGCAAGCCTTCGAAACCTTTGTCCGCGAGCATATCGAAGGCGGTTTCCATGATCTGCCGCCGCCGCTCGTCGGCCTTGAGTCGCTGGCGAGCCGGTTGCCTTTCGTTATCCATCAAGCAGATGATGGGTAAGATTGAGTGAGGTTGTCAAGCACCTGCTTGACTACGGTCCAGTCAACCTCGGCTATCCGGTCGGCATTTCACTGTCCGCATCCAAAGATGCTCTCAGAAACGCTCGATTCCCAGAGAAGATCACCAGACGGCTCCGCAAGGCCGTTCCGACCGCCAGAGAGGCCGATTTCTTCTCAGAACTCGTTCTCATGCAAGTCGGCGGATCGCCGGTTTCTGGGAAATGTCTGTGAGACCATCTGGGGCATGGCCGACGCCGCAGAATCCCGAGAAAACGCCGAATCTGCCCCGATGTCGGTCATTGGCGAGAAACACACCCGTGACGCCGATGAGATCGAGCGTCACCCGTGCCCGCGATGCACCGTCGCGCCCGGTTCGCCATGCCGCGCACGGTCGGGCGCCGTGGCCAACAGCTACCACACCGGCCGCTTCACCAAGGTGCCCCGGCTGGCCAAGCTGCTGCGGGTGATTACCCCGGCCGACCGGAACCCGGGCCAGCCGTGGCGTCCCGGCACGCCACCGCCCGCCCCGCTCAATGACGATGGGCCCTCAGCCGACATCCGGATCGGCTACGCCCGCTGCTCCGCGCTCACCCAGGAACTGCAGTCGCAGCTGGACGCGCTGGCCGCGCACGGGATCGGTCACGAGAAAATCTTCTCCGAGAAGATCTCGACCCGGGTGAAGGTGCGTCCCCAGTTCGAGGCGGCGCTCGCGCTGGCCCGGCAGATCAAGGCGCACGCCCCGCACTGCCGGGTCATCCTGAGCGTGTATGAGATGAAGCGGCTGGGCCGCGACGCCGCCGAACTCACCGCACTGGCCGACCACCTGACCGCACACGGCCTGGTCCTGGAAATGCTCGCCGGGCCGCTGGCCGGCATCTACGATCCGTCCGGACCGGGCCGGATGCTGTTCGCGTTCTTCGCCGCCATGGCCGAGACCGAACGCGAGGCCATCCGCGAGTCCACCCTGGAAGGCCTGGACGCCGCCGCCCGCAAAGGCAAGCACGGCGGCCGCCCTGTGGTGATCACCGACGACATGCTGCACACCGTGCTGCGCCGCAAGGCGGCTGGGGAACGCGTTGAAGACATCCGCAAGGACCTGATCATCCCGACCGGGAGGCGCAAGGGCGAAAACCCGTCCCCGGCCAGCATCTACCGGGCCCTGGCCGAGTACGAGAAGACACAGGCCTACCCCGAAGCCGTCGAGGCGGCCCACGCCGACTTCGCCGTCCTGCAAGGCGAAGACCTCCCCCGACCCCGCCCAGCCCGCATCCGGCGCCCGGGCCAGGCGCCGACGGCGCAGGAGACCGAACTTCGCCATCGCCTGCAGAGCCAACCTCACCCGGACGCGGAGCTCCGATAGCGCACACGATCAACCCCGACGCTGTCAGCTGAGCAAAGCCCGCAAAAGTCGCTCGCACTGCTGCTCGTTCAGCGCGCCAACACGCTGTTTCTCCTCCACCCCGCAGGTGGCCATCAACGCCGCGACCCTGGCCGGCCCATACCCGGGAACGGCCCGCAGGACCTGAACCACCCGTGTCCTGCGGACCAGATCCTGCCCGCTGCACTCGAACACCTCCGCCACACTCACCGCGCCGGAGGCCACCTCCGCCAACAGCGCACGACGCGCCGTACGAGCCTCGGCCGCCTTCGCCAACGCCTTCGCACGCTGCTCCACCGTCATCACCGGCAGGGCCATCAGGCACCTCTCCTCTAGAGATTGGCTGGTCAGTGACTCCCGCCAGAGATCACGACAGGGCCGCCGTCGATCACCCTCCCGCACAGCGTCAACAGATGTGACACTAAACCCGGTTCGCCGTTCCACTCCTACTGGCAGGCCAAGTCCTACGGCGTGAAGCCCGTGACCAGCTCAGTCGCGGCATACACAGAGAACCTGCTCACGAACGGTCCGGTGTCCACGTGGGGCTCACTGGCCCGTGATGGGACCCTGCGGCCGGCATCGACGAACCGCATCGGCCGGATCCTGCGTGGCTTGGTCGGGTGGTGCCGTCGGGCGGGGATCGGATTGCCGTCCTCGTCCAACTTCCTCGACAGACACAGGCGCAAGTACGATCTGCGCCTGTCTCCTTCTGACCGGCTCCGCGTGACCATGCCTTCCCGTCTTAGCTTGACTCTGCCGGGGATCTTGTGGCTGCCGAGGTCAGCCGCTGGCTTGCCAGGACTTCAGCCGGGGGATTTCGTGCTGGTCTAGATCGTTGATGTGAAATCAGTGGTCATAGGAGGTCAGGGACCGTTTCACGGGTGCGCCGGTGTTCCAGTTGTGCCAGATGGCGGCATTGAGTGCGAGGATGCGCCGGCTGATGCGGGCCCAGAGGCCGTCGCTGGTGCGGGCGTTGTGGCGTTCGAGACCGAGTTGGTTCTTCAGGGTCCAGATGATCGCTTCGATGCGCTGGCGTAGCCAGGACGGAAACGGCGAGGTCGGTGCGTGTTCGTCTTGGCGGTTCGGCCGGATCAGCGGGTGGCCCAGGTCAGCGGCGGCTTTTTCGATGCCTGCTCCGGCGAATCCCTTGTCGCACACGATCGGGCACGGTCCGGGCGCGATCTGGGCGACGTGGAGCAGGTGCAGAGCTTGTTTGCGTTCGTCGAGCTCTTTGGGGCTGGCCAGGCTGAAGGCGGTCACCGTGCCGTCGGCGGTGGTGATGAGCATCAGCTTGGCGCCCCAGTAGAAGGCGTGATGTGACTTGTCCATGCCGTATCCGGCGATCTCGCCCAGGCCGGATCGGTTGACCGTTACCCGCGAGGCTCCGCAGCGGACCGGGGTTCCGTCCATCAACCGCAAAGGTTCGTGCCAGGTCGGGACCTGGCGGGCTATCCACGATGCCGCCGCCGACATCTGCGGGCCCAGATCTCGCAGCTGCCGGTTGTAGACGGCCTGGGACGGCAGCCGCGGGAACAGATGACCGATCCTGGCCGCTGCCGTCCGTAACCAGTAACGTTCCTGGTCGCATCGCAGCAGCACCTGCGCTACCGCCACGACTACCGCCTCTGCCGAGGTCAGTACCGGTGGCCGGCCTCGTTTGCGGGGCCGGCGTCGCGAAGGCATCACATGATCGTCCAGATGGACATAGAGTGCCGTCAGAAGGGCGTCCAGCTCAGTCTTCACAAACCGATCTTGGACGCCCTTCGCTGGGTCCGCAGACGATCAGCGAATTTCACATCAACGATCTAGGAGCTGTTTAGAGTTGGGATCTTGGTGAGGCCCCGTAGCGGGCCGGTGTCGCTGGTAGAACTCGGATGTGGCGCGCTTTGATGTGAGCGATGCCGAGTGGGTGTTGATCGTGCCGCATCTGCCGGTGGCGGCTACCGGGCCGCTGCCACGGCGGGTGCGTGATCAGTTCAACGGGATCTTGTGGCGGTTTCGCACCGGGTCTGGCTGGCGTGACGTGCCCGGACGGTACGGGCCTTGGTCCACCGTCTACTCCCGGTTCAGCGGCTGGTCCAAGGCCGGGGTGTTTCAGGGGCTGATGGACGCGCTGATCGCCGAGGCGGCATCGCGTGGGCAGGTCGGGCTGGAGCTGGTCAGTGTGGATTCCACGATCGTGCGGGCGCATCAGGAGTCGGCTGGGCTGGCGGTGGCCGGGGAGACCCTGGATGCGCTGGAGCAGGCGCTGACCGAGGAAAAGGGGGCTCCGCTGCCGGAGCAGCCGCCGGTGTTGCGGGTGATGCGCCGCAGGCCACACCCGCTGCGGGCGCGTCGCCGCCGCACGATCGCGCCGCCATCCGGCGACGTCGCAGGGCACGGGCGAAGGCTGCCGCGCTCGGCCGATCCCGAGGCGGGCTGAGCAGCAAGATCCATGCCGCGGTCGATGCCGCCGGGCTGCCGCTGGTCTTCGTGCTCACACCCGGGCAGGCCGCTGACTGCCCGCGGTTCACCACCGTCCTGGGCAAGATCCGGGTGGCCGCACCGGTGGGCCGGCCCCGGACCCGCCCGACGGCGGTGGCGGCAGACAAGGCCTATTCCTCCAAGGCCAACCGCGCCTATCTGCGCCGCCGCCGGATCGAAGCGGTCATCCCGGAGAAGAGCGACCAGCAGGCCAACCGGAAGAAGAAGGGTTCAGCCGGTGGGCGGCCCGCCACCTTCGATCCGCAGCGCTACCAGCAGCGCTACCAGCAGCGCAACACCGTCGAACGCTGCTTCCAGAAGATCAAGGCATGGCGTGGCCTGGCGACCCGCTACGACAAGGCCCCAGAAAGCTACGAGGCCGGGCTCTATCTCCGCGGCTCGATCCTGTGGTTAAGGCTCCTCACCTCAACCACATGATCCGAACTCTAAACAGCTCCTAAGGCCGACCGGCCGTACTTCTCCGGCAAGCACCGCGTGCGCGGGATGAACGTGCAGGTCATCGCCTCACCGGACGGGACGATCCTGTGGACCTCCGGAGCGCTGCCCGGCAAGGCCCACGATCTGAGTGCCGCCCGGATCTGGGGCATCCTGCGCGCGCTGGAGACAGCAGGGATCATTGCCCCGGCCGACAAGGCGTATCAGGGAGCCGAGGGCCCGGTCCGCACCCCGGACAAGGGCAAGAACAAGCCCGAGTCCCAGAAGCAGACCAACCGCTCCCACGCCAAGCTCCGCGGACCCGGCGAACGAGCGAATGCCCAGCTGAAGAGCTGGAAGATCCTTCGAAAGCTACGCTGCAGCCCGTCCAAGGCCGGCCACCTGTGCAAGGCCATCGCCGTCCTTCAGAACCACCGCGTTGCCCAGGCCGCCTGAGGATGAAAAAGGGTCACTCTGCGGCAGCACACCGGCATGTGATCAGACCCTTTGAGCAATTGTTGTAGATGTAGTCCTGCGCATTCCAAGCGGCCCTGCTGTGTCACATGGCGATATACCAGGTGCCATCGCGGATGTCTCGTGAGGTGTCCTTGTATATGTCGAACTGGTCCAAGTCCCACATCACGGCTAGATGAGTAAGGCCTAAGTCGCTGCCATGCCAGTGCGGGGAAGACGAAGGGTGTCGAGGATCGATGTGTGACGAAAGACCTCAACACCCTTCTCACCGCACTGTACGTGGCGATCGACGACTGGCTGAAGACATCACCGCGTTCTGGGCGACCGCCGAGGCTGACCGATGCCGAGCTGCTGACCTTGGCGGTGGCCCAAGTCCTGCTCGGCATCCGGTCCGAGGCCCGCTGGCTGCGTTATGTGCCCGCCCACCTGCCCGGTGCCTTCCCGTACCTGCCCGGCCAATCCGGTTACAACAAGCGCCTGCACAAAGCCCTGCCCCTGCTCAAAGACGCCATCCGCGTCATCGCCGCCGATACCGACGTGTGGCACGACCCGCTCTGGATCGTCGACTCCACCCCGGTCGAATGCGGTCGCTCCCGCCCTACCGTGCTTCGCTCCGAACTGGCCGGCTGGGCCGGCTACGGCTACTGCCGCTCCCACTCCCGCTGGTTTTGGGGACTGCGCCTGCACCTCGTCTGCACCCCTGCAGGGCTACCCGTCACCTGGGCCCTGGCCACACCGAAAGTCGACGAACGCCAGGTGCTGATGGCCATCTGCGATCACGATCCCGCCCTGCTCACCGACCGCCCCGGCCTGCTGATCATCGCCGACAAGGGCTACGTCTCCGCCGAACTGGACGCCTATCTCGCCGAACGTGGCGTGCGGCTGCTGCGCCCGTCCTACCGCAACCACACACCCCGCCCCGGCGACCATCTGCTCAAGCCGATCCGCCAGCTCATCGAGTCCGTCAACCACACCCTCAAAAGCCAGCTCGACCTGGAACTACACGGTGCCCGCACCCCCTCTGGCGTCGGCGTACGCGTACCCCCAGCGGATCCTCGCCCTGACTACCGCGATCTGGCACAACCGCGCCACCGGCCAGCCCATCACACGCTCACTCATCGCCTACGACCACTGACCCGACTTAGGACTTACTCGTCTAGTTCTGCTGTAGCGCAGTCCGTCGGTTTCGCCAGCGCTTGGGCAGGCACGATGGCTGCAGCGCCAACCAGCAATGTGCCCGCTACGGCGAGTGTGGAGAGTACCCGCTTCACGCCTTTCGTGGGTCTTCGTCCTCCTTGGTGAGGCTCGGCTACGACTGAATACGGTGCGGGCGCCTTCTCCTGAGCCTTCCAGGGAGGAGGGAGCCTGCTTCTTCCCTTGAGGCGTGACAGGACGTTCCACCGCGTTCCAGCGGCGGACCTGTCCACTCTGGCCGTCCGAGGAGGACACCGTGCCGCCGTCGAAGAACGGCGCGAGTGGCATCCGCTGCTGGCAGTCGATGATGGCCATGTTCGCCGCCCGTAGCGTCTCCTCTCGCACGTACCACTCGGCGGTCCCGGGCGTCTGTGAGGGTGAGGTAGGTGACCACGCCGGGATCGCGCCGCGCTATCGCAGATGGTCAATGATTATCTGCGATAGCGTGGAACCCGTCCTGGGAGAACATCCCGCCGCGGGGCGGTGACTCCCGGCGCTTATCTGCGACAGCTGCCGGAGGGCTGCGATCGCGACGGTGCACCGGCTGACGCACCCTGTCGACGCCTTCCTGGCCACCATCCCCAACGCCAACACCGCCAAGGCGTACGCGATCGCGCTGCGCGCTCTGGCCGCCGAGCTCGGCTCCGCTGTGCCGCTGCCGGTGCTGGAAGGCGACGCGGGCGCCGACCGCGTCGCCGAATGGTTCGCCGGCCGTTGGTGTACGGCGGCCGCGGCGACGTTCAACGCGCGGATGAACGCGCTCGACTCCGCCTGTGCCTGGTGGCGGGATCAGAGCTGGCTGGCCGATGATCCGCTGCGCTGGCCACGCCGCCGGGCCCGCACGCTCAACCGCACCAGAGCACTGGATCGCGGCCAGGTGGAGACGCTGCTGACCCGCCAGGGCCTGCCGTTACGCGAACGGACCCTGTTTCGGCTGCTGTATGAGAGCGCCGCCCGGGCCGAGGAGGTCCTGGCCCTCGACGTTGACGAGCTCGACCTGCGCAACCGGCGGGCCCGCCTGGCGCTGTCGTCGGCTGACCTCGACCCCGGCTTCGGGCGGGCCCGGTTGTCCTACCGTCGCGCTGCCGTGCTGTTCGAAGCGGCCACCGCCGACCTGCCCGGTGGGCCGTACACGTTGCATCAGCTGCGCCACGGCGCTCTGATGCACGCTGCCGAGGACCGCGCGAACACCTCCACCCTGCTGGCCTACTCCGGTCACACCTCGGTCGTCTCGCTGGCCCGCTACACCCGGCTGTCGCCCAAGGCACTGGCACGCTGATAGCAGGGCGGAGACCCGGCCACGCGGCGCCGGTGACACCGGTTCCTCCAGGCCGGGGACACCGCCGCCCGTCGCACACGGCTCGGTCCTGCTCGTCCTCGGCGTCGAGATCGAGGGTTTCGGGGTCGCGTAGCGGGCGCCGGGCTCCGCCAAGTTCGTGGCGGTAGAAGGAGTAGCGGCCGTGCACGTTGATGTGCTTGCAGATGAACGGCGACAGCCGGGCCACGTCCGCCTCGGCCACCGAATAGCCTTGCTCGCGCAGCTGCGTGAGGGCGTCGTCGATGTAGGTGGTGTTCTACAGCACCAGGCAGTTCAACACGATGCCCAGAGCGCCGAGTTGGTCTTCCAGGCCCTCCCTGCAGGTTACGGATGCCTTTGATGTCGCGCCGCAGGTCCTCAGCTTCTGATCCGGCAGGCATTGACCGGCTTCTTGTCCGTGTCGTCGAGGAAGAACACCTTCTCCAGTTCCACCTGCGACGGCGGCCCGGAGTGCTGCCCATACCGCGCGGCCTCGCCGTCGCTCAGGAAATCGACCGACACGCACGGAAAGTAGGACAACCTCTACACGCCGTTATTGGATAATCAAACAGTTACACTATGATCACCCACTGTACGGATTGGTACGTCGTACTTTGACCCCGAGTCCATCGGTGGCCGTGGCCATTCACCACAGATTCTCCATCGATCTTTCATGCCGCCGCAGGGGTGGGTGCGTCACAGGGGCAGAGGGCGGTTCTCGACGACGTTAGGAGGCGTCCTTCCCGGTCTCCGGGCGGGCAGAGGCGGGAGCGGAATCGGAATCGGGGGCGGGGAAGGTGGCGGTGACGCGGAAGCCGCCCGCCGTGTCCGGGGCGGCGGTGAAGGCGCCGCCGAGCAGCGTGACGCGGCGCCGCAGCCCGTCGAGGCCCATGCCCGAACCGCTGCCCGCCAGCTCGGAGGCGGCCACAGGCGGCGTGTTGGCGATCGTCATCGTCATCGTGTGGCCGTGGTAGGCGACCTCGACCTCCACCCGCGTGCCGGGCGCATGTTTGCGCGCGTTGGTCAGCGCCTCCTGCAGCACCCGGTGAGCGGCCCGGGCGACCGCGGGCGTCACCGCCCCCGGCCGGCCGGTGACGCGCAGGGTGGCGGGGTTGCCCGCCGCGACCGCCCGGTCCACCAGCGCCTCGAGGCCGGGGCCCGTCAGCATGACCCGCGCGGGTTCCGCGGGTTCCCGGGGGTGGTCGTGGCGCAGGACGGTGAACAGGTCGCGCAGCTCACCGAGCGTGCGCGCGCCCACGTCACGGATGTGCTCGGCGGCGGACCGGACGGCCTGGTCGGGGGCCGACACCTTCAAGGCGCCCGCGGCCAGGACGATCTCCGTGACGTGATGGGTGACGATGTCGTGCATCTCCCCGGCCAGCCGTTGCCGTTCGTCCGCCTTGGCTCGCTCGGCCAGCAGATGCCGCTCCCGCTGCGCGCTTTGCGCCTGCTCGGCGAGTAGCCGCCGCTCCCGCTCCGCGCTCTCTGCCCGCTCGCGCAACGATCGCAGCAGGTCGCGGCGGGCACGGAGGTACAGACCGAGTACGGCGGGCAGAACGCTGGCGGTGAGACCGGCGTACACCGTCACCCAGTCCGGAGCCCACGGCCGGACGGCGAACAGCGCCAGCACCGTCACGTACGCCAGTGTCGTCCGGCGCGGCAGGGCGGTCAGGCACCACACGACCAGGGGTGTGCACAGCGGTGCCGTCACCGGCGTGGCCGGCTCGGCCGGGGTGAACGTCCCGGGAGTCAGGGTGTCCCCGACGGCCGCCATCGCCGTGGCCGCGCACGCCACCAGCGCCACCGTCCGGGGAAAGCGGCCCAGCAAGGGCAGGCAGGCGTCCACGGCCAGGCTCAGCGTCAGGCCGGCGGCCGGGCCGAGGGGACCGCCGGTGCGCTGGACGTACTGGTAGAGGGCCAGGTCGACCAGCATGAACGCGACCATGGCGGGGACCAGGAAGACCGGCGCCCTCCTGGCCTCGTCCGCCGGGGATGGGGTGCTCATGCCCGGTTGAACAGCTCGCACCGGGACGGCGACACCGTGGCGGTGCTGCCCGGCCGTTCGGTGATCAGGTGGGCCACCGGTTGGTCAGCCCGCCAGCGTGGCCACGCCTTGCCGTTCGACGACGGCGTGCCCGTCCACGCGAACGCGGTCCAGGCGGCCACCAGGTCCCGGGCCACCTGCCGCTGGACGGCGGTGAGCGGGACGTGCCAGCCGTCGAGGTCGATCGGCTTGTCCTTGACGTCGAAGAGGTAGGCCAGCTCCGCGCCGTGCCCGGCGCCGGCGGGGAAGCCGGGCGGCGCCGGGATGAACGGGGGCGCGGTGTCGTCGCCGAAGACGTAGGCGTAGACGGGGGTGCGCTTGGTGAGCTCGTCCTGGGCGGCCACGTGGGGGCAGGCGAAGATCGCGTCGGTGTAGGGCGCGGCCCAGGCTTCGGGCGCGCTGCCGTACCGCTCGCGGGGGTAGCGGCGGCCGACCTGGTCCGTCTGGTCGCCGAAGCCCTGGCGGAGCAGCTCGGGCAGGTTGGCGTCGGTGACCGGGGTGCCGAGCAGGCTCATCGCCACGGCCATCGCCAGCGCCTCCTTGGCGGTGTGGCCCGACAGGACCGGCACCCGGGCGAAGTTCCCGTCGCGCAGCGCCTGGTCGGGGGCGGTGGGAAGGGTGGCGCCGCCGTACGAGGCCGCCGTGAAGTACCCGGTCAGCTTCAGCAGCTCCTTGACCGGCTGGGCGCGCAGGCACGCCGGCATCCTGGCCTCCTCGCGGCAGCCGGCCAGCCCTGCGGCCGTCCGGGTGGCGGCGTAGGTCTCTTTCAGCGGCCGCCAGAACGGGAACCTCGGCGTGCCGAGGCCGACGGAGTTCGGCAGCAGGACCGTGCCGCACGCGCCGCTCTGCATGATCGCCTTGTGGAACAGGCCGCGGCTGGCGGGGGAGGTGAGGTGGCCGCAGGTGGCGATGCCGCCGCCCGACTCGCCGAACAGCGTGACGTTCCCGGCGGAGCCCCCGAATGCCGCCGCGTTCCTGCGCACCCAGCGCAGCGCCGCCTGCTGGTCCTGCAGCCCGAACGCGCCCCCGCCGGGCATCCCGGGCAGGGCCAGGTAGCCGAGCACGCCGAGCCGGAACTCCACGGTGACCACCACGACGTCGCCCTGCGCGGCCAGGCGGCGCGGGTCGTAGTCGGATCCCCGGCCCGCGGTGAACCCGCCGCCGTGCAGCCAGACCAGCACCGGCCTGGGCCTCGCACCCGGCTTCCCGGGCACGGTCACGTCCAGCGTGAGGCAGTCCTCGGCGTCGCTGCTCTCCTTCGGGTTGTCACTGGCCTGCGGGCACGCCGGGCCGGAGGTGGTCGCGGGCACGACACCCCGCCAGGCGGGCACGGGTTGGGGCGGCCGCCAGCGCAGCGTGCCGACGGGTGGCTGCGCGTACCGGATACCCCGAAATCTCAGGACATCTCCATCGGCGACCCCGCGCACCCACCCGCTGTCGAGTTTCACGTCGGGCCCGGAGACCCCGGCGGCCGCCACCCCGCAGCCCGTCATGAGCAGGAGCGCCCCCAGGGCGGCAACACCTCGTCGCATCGTCATGACCAGCACGCTACGAAGCGATCCGGCTGCCCCGATACCGCCGCAGGTTGCATCCGGCCGACCGAAGGTTGACGCGCTAGCGAGGAGCCAGCACGCAGAACTCGTTGCCATCGGGGTCGGCCATCACCACATGACCGGTCTCGCCCTGGCCGATGTCCAGGCGCCTGGCTCCGAGGGAGATGAGCCGTTCGACCTCCGCCTGCTGATCGCCGCCGGCGGGCGGGGCGAGGTCGAGGTGCAGCCTGTTCTTGCCCGTCTTCTCCGCCACGGGCGGACCACCCCAGGTGATCTTCGGGCCGCCGTGCGGCGAGCGGATCGCGGTCTCCTCGTTCTGGTCCCAGACCAGCGGCCAGCCCAGCGCCGCGCTCCAGAAGTACCCGACCTCCTGCGAACCGTCGCACGAGAGCGCCCCGAGGAACCCGCACTCGGCGAGGAAGTTGTTGCCCGGCTCGATGACGCAGAACTCGTTGCCCTCGGGGTCGGCGAGCACCACATGGCCCTCTTCCGGGCGCTGCCCGATGTCGATGTGCTGCCCGCCCAGCTCGAGCGCCCGGTCCACCGTGTGCTGCTGGTCCTCCAGGGACTTGCTGGTCAGATCGAAGTGGATCTGGTTCTGTCCGGTCTTCTTCTCCTGAGACGCGACGAACCGCAGCCGGAAGCCGGTGTCGTCGTCCGGCAGCAGCGTGATGCCTTCGACGGGATCGTCGGCCATCTCCCAGCCCAGGATTCCGGCCCAGAAGCGGGCGAGTCGGGCTGGGTCGTTCGCATCGAAGCTGAGCGCGACGAGCTGGGAAGTCATCCCGCATCTCCTATCTGCCGTTTCACAAACGCAGGCCAAGCTAGCCCGCTCGACGACGCCGGCGCCAACGCTTTTCCAGCAAGACATTCCGGCACAGAGGCCATCGGGCGTTCAATCGGCGTTCACGGACGCCCCCTAGCCTGCCGGGGGTGAGAGGCAAGCTCCTCATCCTGGCCGCCGCGTTGTCGCTGGCCGGATGCGGCATACAGGTGGGCGGCCAGGCGTCGATCCTGGACAAGGACGAGCTGATCGTCGCGGTCAAATCGGACCAGCCCGGCCTCGGGCTCAGGACCGGGGACCGGTTCGAGGGCTTCGACGTGGACGTGGCCTCCTATGTCGCCAAATATCTGGGTAAGAAGGTCACCTTCGTCGAGACGACCTCCGAAGGGCGCGAGGACAAGCTGCGCTCCGGGGCCGCGGACATGGTCATCGCCACCTACTCCATCAGCCCGCAGCGCAAGGCCGAGGTGACCTTCGCCGGGCCGTACTATGTCTCGCGCCAGGACATCCTGGTGCGCAAGGAGACCACCGACATCCGCGGCGTGCGCGACCTGGAGGGGCGCAGGCTGTGCCAGGCCAAGGGGTCGATCTCGGCCTCGCGCGTGGTGGTGGGGCGCCGGGTCATGGCCGACCTCGTCCCGGCCGAGACCTACGGCGCGTGCGTGGACCTGCTGCGCTCGCGCCAGGTGGACGCGGTCTCCACCGGCGACCTGATCCTGGCGGGATTCGCGGCCCGGGACGAAGGGGCCTACACCATCGTCAACGCGCCGTTCACGGAGGAGCGGTACGGCATCGCCCTGCGCCTGGGCGACGTGGCCGGGTGCGAGGAGGTCAACCGGGCCCTGACCGAGATGTACCAGAGCGGGGCCGCGGCCGGGCTTCTGGAGCGGCGGTTCGGCTCGACGGGCCTGCGGTTGACCACCTCGGTGCCGCAGTTCGAGGGATGCGAGTGACGGTCAGAGCTCCCGGCGCAACACCATGCCGGGCCACTCGCCCACGGTGAAGGGCTTCTCCCGGGTGAACCCCCAGCGCTCGTAGTAGCGCACCAGGCGTCCGTCGTCACCGGCGTAGCAGTCCACGCGCAGCACCTTCACCCCGCGTTCCCGGGCCTCGGCCAGCGCCCAGTCCAGCAGCGCGCCGCCGACGCGGTTGCCTGCGAAGCGCTGGTCGATCACCAGGCCCTGCACGTACAACTCCGGCTCGGGGTCGGGCTCGACGTACGGCAGGGGCGGGCCGACCACCACGCAGCCGGCGGGTTCGCCGTCGATCTCGGCGATGCGCATGCCCTCGCTCCCGGCCCAGCTCCGCACCTGCTCCTCGCGTTTGACGTTCCCGGTGAACGGCTCGCTGCCCCATTGCCCGGTGCGGCCCTGCGCGGTGAGCCAGGCGACGGCGCTGTCGAACATGGCGAGTACGGCCGGCGCATCGGGCGGGCCGCCTTTCCTGATCTTCATGGCCGCCAGGGTACATTTCCTAGAAATCAGGTAGGAAATATTGCCAATGTGGACCTGCGCGTTTATCGTGATGATCGTGAACCCAGGCCTGACCCGTCGCGCGCACATCGACTTCTGCCGCGTCGCCACCGCACAGTGTCGCCGGCTCTAGCGCCGTAACCCTGTCACCTTGTTTCGCCTGGTTGAAGGACGATTCCGCATGCCCGCAAAACCCCGCTCCCTGCTGGCCGCCCTGCTGCTGACCACCCTGCTGGCGGCCTGCGGCCAGGCCGGCGGACAGACCACGAACGCCCTGGCCCCCGACGCGCCCCTGCCCACCGCCGTGCCCAAGGGCACCAAGCTCATCGTCGGCGACCCCGTCACCAAAGTGGCGCTGACGCTCTCCGGCGAGATCGGCACGTTCTCCTTCCCGATCGAGTGGGCCAACATCAGCGGCGGCCCCCAGACCTCCGAGGCATTCCGCGCCAACGCGCTCGACGTGGGCGCGGTCGCCGAGATCCCCGCCATCCACGCCACCTGGACCGGCCTGCCGGTGAAGATCATCGCCTCGAAGTTCAGGAAGGACCCGCTGGCGCACCCGACCTACGAACTCGGCATCGCCCCCGGCGTCCCCGTCAAGACCCTGGCCGACCTGCGCGGCAAGAAGATCGCCTACAGCCCCGGCCAGGCCCAGGGCGCGCTCATCCTCAAGGTGCTCAAGCAGGCCGGGCTCACCACCAAGGACGTGACCCTGGTCGAACTGCCCAGCACCGGCGACGTCTACCCCAACGCCCTGGCCAGCAAGCAGGTCGACGTCGCGCCCATCGGCGGGGTGTACATCAAGCGCTACACCGCCAAGTGGGGCAAGGACGGCGCCACCACCATCCGCCACGGCCTGCGCGACGACCCGAGCCACCTCTACGTCCGCACCGAAACCCTGAAAGACCCCGCCAAGGCCGCCGCCCTGCGCGAGTACGTGGCCGCCTGGGTGCGCGCCTCCCGCTGGATCTACGAGCACCCCGAGGAGTGGATCGCCGGCTACTACGTCAAGGACCAGGGCCTGACCCCCGAAGACGGCCGGTACCTCGTCGACCTGACCGGCGAGCCCGACCTGCCCACCGACTGGAGCGAGGCCGTCGCCCGCCACCAGGAGACCATCGACATCCTCGCCGCCGAGACCGGCAACCAGCCGATCAAGGCCCAGGACCTCTACGACCTGCGTTTCCAGACCGTCCGGGACGGTGCCTGATGTTGCTGACCACGCCCCCCGACCTCCTGGTCCAGGCCCGCACCCGCCGCAGCCTGCGTCCCGGCCGCCCGCTGCGCGCCGGCTTCCTGTACGGCCCGGCCCTCCTGCTGGCCGCCTGGGTCGCCGGCTCGGCCACCGGCCTGCTCGACCCCCGCTTCCTGTCGGCCCCCTGGACCGTGCTCAGCAGCGCCGGCGAGCTGATCGCCAACGGGCGCCTGCAGGCCAACCTGCTGTCATCGGTCCAGCGCGTCGGACTCGGCCTGGCCTTCGGCATCCCGATCGGCACCCTGCTGGCGCTGGTCTCCGGCCTCAGCCGGTGGGGCGAGGCGATCATCGACGGCCCGGTGCAGATCAAACGGGCGGTGCCCGCGCTGGCCCTGATGCCGCTGCTCATCCTGTGGCTCGGCATCGGCGAGGGCATGAAGGTCACCGTGATCGCGCTCGGCGTCGCCGTACCCATCTACATCCACACCCACAACGGCCTGCGCAGCATCGACAGCCGCTACGTCGAGCTGGCCGAAAGCGTGGGGCTCGGCCGCGCCGCGTTCATCCGCAAGGTCGTCCTGCCCGGCGCGCTGCCCGGGTTCCTGCTGGGCATGCGCTTCGCGGTCACCACCGCCTGGTTGTTCCTCGTGGTCGCCGAGCTGATCAACTCCACCACCGGCATCGGCTACATGATGGATCTGGCCCGCACCTACGGCCAGACCGACGTCATCCTCGTCGGCCTCGTCCTGTACGGCCTGCTCGGGCTGTTCTCCGACGCCGCCGTCCGCCTCGTGGAGAGGAGGGCGCTGTCATGGCGGCGCACGCTGGCCGGCTGACCGCGGCCGTCCGCATCCAGGGCCTGACCCGCTCCTACGGCGAGCGCGTCATCCTCGACGCCCTGGACCTGGAGATCCCCTCCGGCGAGTTCGTCGCCCTGCTCGGCCAGAGCGGCTCGGGCAAGAGCACGCTGCTGCGCGCGCTGGCCGGGCTCGACCACGACGTCGTGGGCACCGGCCTGGTCGAGGTGCCCGAGCAGGTCTCGGTCGTCTTCCAGGACGCCCGCCTGCTGCCCTGGCAGCGGGTGCTGGACAACGTCGTCCTCGGCCTGGACGGCGCCGCCGGCAAGGGACTGGCCAGCCTGGAGGAGGTCGGGCTGGGCGGGCGCGAGCGGGCCTGGCCCAACGAGCTGTCCGGCGGCGAGCAGCAACGCGTGGCCCTGGCCCGCTCCCTGGTGCGCGAGCCGCGCCTGCTACTGGCCGACGAGCCGTTCGGCGCCCTGGACGCGCTGACCCGGCTGAAGATGCACGCGCTGCTGCGCCGGCTCTACGAGCAGCATCGGCCCGCCGTCCTGCTGGTCACGCACGACGTGGACGAGGCCATCGCGCTGGCCGACCGCGTGCTGGTGCTCCAGCGGGGGCGCATCGCCGCCGAACAGCGCCTGGACGGCGCCAGGAGCCACAGCGAGATCCGGGCCGAGCTGCTGCGCGCGCTCGGCGTGACGGGAGAACCCCGATGAGACAGCTCAACCTGAACCTGTTCGTCTACCCGGCCGGCCACCACGAGGCCGCCTGGCGCTTTCGCGAGGCCAAGCCGGAGCGCGTGCTCGACATCGCCTACTACCAGGAGCTGGCCCAGCGCGCGGAGGAGGCCAAGCTGGACGCCGTCTTCTTCGCCGACGGCCCCTCGCTGCCCGACAACGTGCGCTACGCCAGCCGCTTCCGGCTGGAGCCGTTCACCTGGCTGTCGGCGATCGCCGCGGTCACCCGGCGCATCGGCCTGATCGCCACCGCCTCCACCACCTACCTGGAGCCCTACAACCTGGCCCGCCTCTTCGCCTCCCTCGACCATCTGTCGGGCGGGCGCGCGGGCTGGAACATCGTCACCACCGGCGCCCCGCAGGCCGCGCAGAACTTCGGCCTGGACGAACACCCCGTGCACGCCGAGCGCTACGGCCGCGCGCACGAGTTCCTCGAGGTGGTGACCGCGCTGTGGGACAGCTGGGAGGACGACGCGCTCGTCATCGACCAGGCCGGCGGCGTCTTCGCCGACACCGGCAAGATCCACACGATCGACCACGCGGGCGAACGGCTGCGCGTGCGCGGCCCGCTCAACACCCCGCGCTCGCCGCAGGGCCGTCCCGTCTACGTGCAGGCGGGCTCCTCCGAGGACGGCAGGGCCTTCGCCGCCCGCCACGCCGAGGCGATCTTCACCGCCCACCAGACGCTGGAGAACGCCCGCGACTTCTACGCCGACATCAAGGCCCGCGTCAAGGCGGAGGGCCGCGACCCCGCCCTGGTCAAGGTGCTGCCCGGCATCAGCCCGTTCATCGGCTCCACCGAGGCCGAGGCCAGGGCACTGCAACAGGAGTTCGACGAACTGACCCAGCCGGAGTATTCGGTGCAGCAACTGCGCCAGTTCCTCGGCATCGACCTGAGCGGCCACGACCTCGACGGCCCCGTGCCCCGCGAGAAGCTGCCCACCCACGAGCAGCGCGGATACGGCAGCCGCTTCGGCGTCGTCGTGGACATCATCGAGCGCGAGAACCCCACCATCCGCCAGCTCCTGCACCGCCTGGCCGGCGCTCGCGGCCATTGGGTCACCGCCGGCACCCCCGAGCAGATCGCCGACCGCATCGAGGAATGGTTCACCGGCGGCGCCGCCGACGGCTTCAACGTCATGCCGCCCTACCTCAACGGCGGCTTCGAGGTCTTCGCCGACCACGTCCTGCCCATCCTGCGCTCGCGCGGGCTGTTCAGGAGCGAGTACGGCGGCGCCACGCTCCGCGACCACTACGGCCTGCCCCGCCCGGCCAGCCAGTACGCCTGAGAGAGGGGAACCCTTCATGTCGCTCGTTTCCGCCCTGGCCGCCACCGCCCTGGCCGCCAATACCCTGACCAGCCCGGTCTCGGCGCCGGCCGGCAACGCGGTCGCGCTGCGCTGGTACGACGTGACGGCCGAGACCGTCGCCGCCGCGGGCGCCTCCACCCAGGCCACCAACAGCCGCACCTGGGCGATCAGCTGGCTGGCCGCCGCCCGCGCCCTGCACCGGCCCGCCGCCGGCGCCGCCACGCGCCGAGCCGGCTACGCCGACGCGGCCCTGGCCTCGGCCGTGCACACCGCGCTGACCGCGCTCGCCCCCTCACGGGTGACCGAGCTGGACGCCGCCCTGGCCGACACCCTGAACGCCATCCCCGACGGCCCAGGCGAGAGCAGCGGCGTGGCCGCCGGGCAGCGCGAAGCGCGGGCGCTGCTGGCCGAGCGCCAGAACGACGGCCTCGACCCGGCCTCGATCAACGCCCCCTTTCCCGCCCCCGCCCCGGCGCCCGGCGTGTGGCAGCCGACGCCGCCGGCCTACACGCCGGCCACCCAGTCGGGGTCGCGCGCGGCCAGGCCGTTCCTGCTGCAGCGCGCCGATCAGTTCCGGCCCGGGCCGCCGCCGGAGCTGGGCTCGCCCCCGTATGAGAAGGACCTGGCCGAGGTCCGCGCGTACGGCTCCCAGGACAGCACCGTGCGCACCCAGGCCCAGACCGACACCGCCCAGTTCTGGCTCGGCTCCTCGCTGACCCTCTACACCGGGGTGCTGCGCGCCGGCGTCGAGCAGGCCAGGCGTCCGGCCGAACTGGTGGCGCTCTTCCACGTCGCCCTGGTCGACACCCAGATCGCCACCTCCGACGCCAAGTACGCCTACCTGCGCTGGCGGCCGGTCACCGCCCTGCGCGCGGGCGGGGCGCCGGACTGGACGCCGTTGCACACCACCCCGGCGCACCCGGACTATCCCAGCGGGCACAACACCTACTCCGGCGCCGCCGAAGGGGTGCTCACCGCGCTGCTGGGCCCGCGGGCCCGCCGGCCGTACACGATCACCAGCCCGACGCAGCCCGGCGCCTCGCGCACCTACGGCGACTGGAGCACGCCGACGCGCGAGAACGTCGACGCCCGCGTGTGGTCGGGCATTCACACCCGCACGGCGGACCTGGCCGGGGTACGACTGGGCAAGCAGGTGGGGGTGAACGCCGTGCGCAACGCGCACCGCCTGTATTAGGTCGTTATGGTGGCGCCGTGACATTGCACATCTTCGACCGGCAGATGCGCCGGGGAGCCAAGGCCGACACCTCCGGGGCCCGGGTGGAACGGGCCGGGCCGGTGGTCCGGCAGGTCGGCGGGGACGACGACTGGAACGGCATCCTGTGGTCCGATCTGGACGCCGCCGGGGCCGATGCGGCCATCGCCGAGCAGGTGGCCTACTTCGGGCGGCTGGGCCGTACCTTCGAATGGAAGCTCTACAGCCACGACCAGCCCGCTGACCTGGGGGAGCGGCTGGTCAGGGCGGGCTTCACCCCCGAGGAGCCGGAGACGCTCATGGTCGGGCGGATCGGCGAGCTGCACCTGGACGGCGAGCCGCCGGCCGGGGTGCGGCTGCGGGCGGTGGACGACGCGGCGGGCGTGGAGCTGATGATGGCGGTGCACGCGCAGGCGTTCGGCGGGGACGGTTCCCTGGTGCGGCACCAGCTGCTGGCCCAGCTGGCCGAGCGGCCGGAGGAACTGGTCGCGGTGGTGGCCATGGCGGGGGAGGAGCCGGTGAGCGCCGCGCGTATGCAGCTGCACCCCGGCACCGGCTTCGCCAGCCTGTGGAGCGGCGGGACCGTGGCGGCCTGGCGCGGCAGGGGCCTGTACCGGTGGCTGGTGGCCCACCGCGCCCGGCTGGCCGCCGAACGCGGTTACGCCTACCTGCAGGTGGACGCGGCGCCGACCAGCCGGCCCATTCTGGCCCGGCTCGGCTTTGCGGCGCTGGCCACCACGACGCCCTACCTCAGCCCGTGAGGTCTTTTCTGGCCAGCAGGAACGCCTGAGGGGTGCGCTCGTTCTCCGGCTCGCGCACCAGCCGTGCGTGGGTGACCAGTCCGGCCGCCTTCAGCAGCTCGGCCATCTTCTCGGGCCTGCGGCGGTGAAACAGCAGGTCGATCTGGTGGCCCAGACCCTCGGTCAGGTGCAGCGGCTCATCGCCCACCTGGAAGGCCAGCAACGCGTGCCCGCCGGGCCGCAGCACCCGGTGGAACTCCGCCAGTGCCCGGGGCAGCAGTTCGTCGGCCACGTGGATGGTGGAATACCACGCCACGAGCCCGGCCAGCGACTCATCCGGGATGTCGAGCTCGAGCATGGAGCCCTCGAAGAAGCGCACCTCGGGCAGGTCCTTCCTGGCCACCGCGAGCATGCCGGGCGACAGGTCCACGCCGAAGACGTCCACTCCCAGCTTGTGCAGCTGCCCGGTCGCGTTGCCGGTGCCGCAGCCGATGTCGGCCACCTGCCCCTGGCCGCGGACCAGGTCGGCGAAGGCGCCGACCATGGCGCGGTCGAGAGGCTTGCCGCCCATTTCGGCGCGCACGAGCTCGGCGTACTCGACGGCGATGGCGGTGTAGGAGTCACGGGTCTGATCAGTCATGAGGGAGCAGCCTAGGGCTCCCACGTGACCGGCAGCGCGTGGACGCCGTAAATCCCCATATCGGTGCGCAGCGGCACCTGCTCGTCGGGTACGGCCGGCCGCAACGCGGGCCAGCGCCGGAACAACGCCGGCAGCCCGACCGTCATCTCGACCCGGGCCAGCTGCTGGCCGAGGCACTGGTGGATGCCGTGGCCGAACGCCAGATGCCCGGAGGTGGCCCGGTCGGGGTCGAAGGCGTCGGGGTCGGGGAAGCGCGCGGGGTCGCGGTTGGCGGCCGGGATGGAGACGGTGACCGTCTGCCCCTTCTTGACGAGCTGCCCGCCGACCTCGACGTCCTCCAGCGCGGCCCGTGCGGTGCCGGGCACGACGCTGAGGTAGCGCAGCAGCTCCTCGACGGTCTTGGCCGGATCGGCCAGCAGCCGCTCGACGCCGCCGGGGCGGCTCATCAGCACCCACGCGCCCATGGCGATCGTGTTGGCCGTGGTGTCGAAGCCGCCGCCGAGCAGGAGGAACGCGATGGTGGCCAGTTCCTCGTCGTCCAGTTCGCCGCCGGCGATCAGGCCGCCGAGCAGGTCGTCAGCCGGGTGTTCGCGCTTGGCGGCGATGAGGCCGCCGATGATGGCCTGGATGGTGGTGTAGGCGGCCAGTTTGTCCTCGGGGCTGGCGGTGGTGCTGCCGAGCGCGAGGATGCGGCGGCCGAACTCGTCGCGCTCGGCGCCGGGCACGCCGAGCAGCTCGGAGATCACGTCCCCGGGGATCGGCTGGGAGTAGAAGGCGACGAGGTCGGCGGGCGGGCCGTGGCTCTCCATCGCGTCCAGGTACTCCTCGGCGACCTGTTCGACGCGGCCGGTGAGCTGCCGCATGCGCCGTACGGTGAACTGCCCGGTCAGCAGGTGCCGGTAGCGGGTGTGCTCGGGCGGGTCCATCCCGAGGAAGGCGCCCCGGGGCGCCGGCTGGAGGGGCCCGCGCACGCTCGCGCCGGGAACCGGGGTGTGGACGAGGTCGGCGCGATGGCTGAAGCGCGGATCGGACAGGACCTGCCGGACCAGCTCGTGACTGGTCACCAGCCAGCCCTCGTGGCCGTCGGGGTAGGTCATCGGGCTGACCGGGGAGTGCTCCCGCAGCTCGCCCAGGGTTTCGGGCGGGTCGAAGGGACGGCCTGCCCGTGGTGGGAAAGGAAACATGCCTTCCAGATAACACCACTCCCTGCAAACTTACAATATGTGTAAAAATACTGATGGTGTAAGGTCTGCATATGGAGGAGACGCGCCGCGAGCGCAAGAAGCGGCAGACCAGGGAACTCATCGCCGGGCACGCCTTCCGCCTGTTCGCCGACCAGGGCTTCGAGCAGACCACGGTCGCCCAGATCGCCGCCGCGGCCGACGTGGCCACCAAGACGTTCTTCAACTACTTCCCGGCCAAGGAGGACGTGCTGTTCTTCGCCGCCGGGGAGTATTACGACGTCACGCTGGAGGTGCTGGCCTCGCGCCGTCCCGGCGAGACCATCGCCGACCTGCTGTTGCGCACGTATGAGGAGGTCGTCGCCCACTTCGTCGGCCGCGACCCCGAACTCGCCGGCCTCTACCGCGAGCTCGTCATGACCGTGCCCTCGGTCCAGGCCAAGGGGCTGCTGGTGCTGCTCGACCTGCAGCGCAAGGTCGCCGGGGCGTTCGTGGAGTCCTTCCCCGGCGAGATCGACCTGGTCACGGCGGCGGCCGCGGTCGGCGCCCTGATGGGGGCGCTCATGGGGGCCTCGCTGGTCAGCCGGGAACTGGGGCACGACGAAGAGGAGACCCTCGAGGCCGGGCGGGCGGCGGCCGAGGTGGCGCTGCGGGGCCTGCGCTCGCTGTCGGCCGGGCAGCAGGCGTGACACCGGGGTGCGCGCCCACTCGGGGGCGGGAGCCTGGTCGGTGAAGACGGCCCGGTAGCAGAGCGGGGCGAGCCGTCACCGGATCAGCTCACCTTGTGCACGTGGGTGGTGTCGGCGCCGAGGACGGTGCCGTCGGCGCCGGTGGGCACGACGTCGGGCACCCGCGCGCCGTGCCCGTCGAGGAGGGTGGAGTGGGGTTCGCCGGGGGTGAAGGCGTGGCGTTCGCCCCACTGGCGCAGCGTGAGGACGACGGGGAACAGGTCGCGGCCCGCGTCGGTGAGGACGTACTCCTGGCGGCGGCCCGAGGGCGCGGTGCGCTGGGCCAGGAGTCCGTGGGCGGTGAGCTTGCGGAGGCGGTCGGTGAGGATGTTGCGGGCGATGCCGGTGCGCCGCTGGAACTCGGTGAACGAGCGCGCCCCGTCCATCGCGTCGCGGATGACGAGCAGGCTCCACCGGTCGCCGACGAGGTCGAGCGTGCGCGCGACCGGGCAGGTGGGGTCGGTCCAGCCGGAGTCCGGGGCGACGGTGACGGTGGCCGGCATGACACCTCCAGATGAGTTGCGGATTGAAACCATTGTGCCCTAGCCTCAAATTGGTTGCAATGTGCTACTGATTGGGGTGGTGTCATGAGCGTGTGGCGGCGGGTGCTGCTGGCGGTGGTGTGCGGTGTCGCGGTGGCGAGCGTCTATGCCGCCCAGCCGGTGCTGGAGCCGATGGGCCGTGATCTCGGCGTGCCGGCGGAGCTGACCGGCTGGATCGTGGCCATAGGCCAGGTGGGCTACCTGGCGGGACTGGTCCTGCTGGTGCCGCTGGGCGATCTGCTCGACCGGCGGCGGCTGATCGCCGGGCACCTGGCGCTGACCGGGTCGGGCATGGTCGTGACGGCCTCGGCCCAGGCGGCGTGGGCGGCGCTCGCGGGGCTGGCGGTGGCCGGGGTGTTCGCGGTGGTGGTGCAGACCACGGTGGCCTATGCCGCCTCGGTCTCCGCGCCGGGCGAGCGCGGCGCGAGCATCGGGGTGGTGACCTCGGGGGTGGTCGTCGGCATCCTCGGGGGAAGGGTGCTCGCCGGCGCCCTGGCCGCGGTGTGGGGCTGGCGGAGCGTCTACCTCGTGCTCGCGGTGCTCGCGTTCGCCCTCGCCGGCCTCGTCCTGGCCGTGCTGCCCGCCGAGGCGAGGAGCGGACGGATCCCGTACGGGCGGGTCGTCGCCTCCCTGGGCGGGCTGTTGCGCGAGCGGCTGTTCCTCACGCGCGGGCTCATCACGTTCTTCCTGTTCGCCTCCTTCGGAACCCTGTGGAGCGGGATGGCGCTGCCCTTGGCGGGCGCGCCGTGGCAGCTGAGCGAGGCCCAGATCGGGCTGTTCGGCGTCGCGGGGCTCGCCGGAGCGCTCGGCGCGGCGCGCGCCGGGCGGTGGGCGGACTCGGGGCGGGCGGTGGCGGTGACCGGCCTGGCGCTCGCCCTGCTGGCCGCCTCGTGGGCCGGGATCGCGCAGCTTCCGTGGTCGCTGTGGCTGCTGGCCGCCGGGGTGTTCCTGCTCGACTTCGCCGTGCAGGCCGCGCACGTCAGCAACCAGCACCTGCTCACCACGGCGCATCCGGACCGCACCAGCAGCGTCATCGGCGGCTACATGGTCTTCTACTCCCTCGGCTCCGCCCTCGGCGCGGCCGCCACCACGGTGGTGTTCGCCAGCGCGGGCTGGACCGGCTCCAGCCTGCTCGGAGCCGGGTTCGCCGTGTGCGCCCTCGCCGTGTGGGCGATCGACCGCCGGCCGGGCGTGCGGCGGCCGAGCGTGGCGCGATGACCTCACATCGCCCTCCGCAGCGCCTTCTCGCGCCGCGCCGCCACGCCCGAGCCCGACTCCCCGCGCGCCATCCTGCGCAGCACGATCGGGGCCAGCACCAGCCCGAGTACGGCCCAGCCCAGCAGAACCCCGGCCGTCTCCAGATGCCGCCACGACTGGCCGATCTCCAGCGCGGCCGCCGCCTCCGGCAGCAGGGCCGAGCGCATGCCCAGGCCGAGCCAGTAGAAGGGGAAGACCTGCGCGACGGCCTGCAGCCATTCGGGCAGCGCGGTGATGGGGTAGAAGATGCCGGAGATCCCGATCAGGGCCATGACCGGCAGCTGCAGCAGCCCTTGGCCGCGGGCGCCGGGGACGACCGAGCCGAGCACGGCGCCCATGGGGATGGTGGCCACCATGCCCAGCACGAGTACCCAGGCCAGCATGGGCCAGGAGCCGGCGCGCACGTCGAGCCCGTCGATGATGAGCAGGCCCGGGATCAGGAAGATGGCCAGATCGGCCAGCAGGCCGCCGGTCACCGCGACGACCTTGCCGATCAGGTAGCTCTGGATGCCGTACGGGGTGGCCTTGGCGCGCAGGAGGGTGCCGTCCTCGCGTTCGTGGGTGAGCAGCTGGCTGAGGCTGACCAGGCCCATCGCCACGTTCATGCCCAGGATGCCCGGCAGCGCGAGGGTGCCCAGGAGCAGGCCGGAGCCGGCGAAGGAGTGCTCGCGCAGGAAGGACATGGCCACCAGCATCAGCACCGGCCAGAACAGGTGGCTGAACACCTCGGCGCCGTTGGTGAAGGACTGGCGGAGCTCGATCAGGCCGCGCCGCCAGCCGGCGCGCAGCGCGGTGGTGGTCATCGGCCCGGCTCCTCGCGGGTCTCGGCCTGGCGTACCAGCGCCAGGTAGGTCTGTTCCAGGGAGGCGCGCTGGATGTCGAGTTCTCGTACGGCGCCGCCGTAGCGGCCGAAGAGCTCGCGGACGAACGTCGTGGAGTCGGCGACGCGCTCGCTGTGGCGCCGGCCCTCGAGCGTCCAGCGGACCTCGTCGTGGCCGGCGATGCGGCGCGAGAGCTCGGCGGCGGTGCCGTCGGCGACGATGCGGCCGCCGTCGAGGATGACGATGCGGTCGGCGAGCTTCTCGGCTTCGTCCAGGTCGTGGGTGGTGAGCAGGATGGTGGTGGCCTGGTCGGCGGCCAGGCTGCGGACGAGGCCGTGGAAGTCGGCGCGGGCGCGCGGGTCGAAGGCGGCGGTGGGCTCGTCCAGGAAGAGCAGTTCCGGGCGGCCGACGATGCCGATGGCCACGTCCAGCCTGCGGCGCTGGCCGCCGGACAGCGTCTTGATCTTCTTGCCCGCGTGCCCGGTCAGGCCCACGGCGGCGATCAGCTTGTCGGGGTCCCACGGGCGGGGCAGGCGCGCGGTGGCGTAGGGGGCGTAGTGGGCGCCCAGGTGGGCCAGGAGTTCGCCCACGCGCCATTTGCCGTGGTCGCGCCAGGATTGCAGGACGACGCCGACGCGGGCCCGCCAGCGTTCGCCGCCGGTGGCGGGGTCGGCGCCGAGCACGGTGACCTGGCCGGCCGAGCGGGTGCGGAAGCCTTCGAGGATTTCGATGGTGGTGGTCTTGCCGGCTCCGTTGGGGCCGAGCAGGGCCAGGACCTCGCCGTGGCGGGCCTGGAAGGTGACATCGTGCAGGACGTCGGTGCTGCCGTAGCGCATGCGCAGGCCCTTGACGTCCAGGACGGCGGAGCTGGAGGACATGGCGGAATCCCGGTTCGTGAATACTTACTCACCGCAGGGCGCGAGGACCGCCTTGCGAAGAAAAAAGGGGGGTGTTACGCGTCCAGGGCGGCGATGGCCTCGTGGACGCGGGCCAGCAGGGCCTCGCGGTCCACGCCGGCCAGCGCCAGGGCGCGCGGCACGGTGCCGGCCTGGGCCAGGAGGATGCCCTGCAGGACGTGGGCGGAGTCCAGGTCCTTCTTGCGGGCGGAGGCGAAGGTGCGCTCCAGGACGAGCTTTCCGGAGGCGCCCATTCCGGACGTCTTGGGGGTGCCGCTGGGGCGGGGCAGGGTGTAGGCGGCGGCCGAGACGCCGACGGCGTTCAGGCTGTGCTCGAACTCGCGATCCAGCGCCTCGCGGACCGCCTGCCTGCTCAGCCCGGCCTCGGCCAGCAGCCGGTGGGCGGTGCCGGATGCGTAGTCGGCCATGGCCAGCAGCAGATGGTGGGCCTCGACGGTGGCCGAACGGTCTTTTTCCGCTTCGTAGCCGCCCTGGGTGATGATGATGTGAAGATACTTCTCGAACGGTGTCACGGCTCAGCGCCTCCTCAGCTGGACGCCGGCGGCGATGAGCCGCTTGGCGTGCTTCTTGTGGACGGCCTGGCGGGTCACGCCGAGCGCCTCGGCGACCTGCGGCCAGCTCCAGCCCGCGCGCATCGCCTGCTCGACCGCGGCGTCCTCGAGCTGGTCGGCCAGCCGTCGCAGTGCCGCCACGGCGGCCAGGCCGTCGGCGGGGTCCAGGGGAGCAGGGATCTCTTCGGCGGGCATGCGGGCAACTGTAGGCGACCACCCGCACGTTAGTCAACGTAGGTTGCTTAACCGGGGTGTGTGTGGCTTTGGTACGATCTTGGCCGACTTGACTGGGAGGCTTGGTGCCCGAGGTGTTGCCCCTGTTAGACGAGGATCCGCGCGCGGTCGGGTCCTATCGCCTCGAAGGGCGGCTCGGCTCCGGCGGCCAGGGCACCGTCTACCTCGCCCGCTCCGGCGACGGCGTCCCCGTGGCGGTCAAGCTGCTGCACCCCCACCTCATGGCCGACCACCGCGAACAGCAGCGCTTCCTGCGCGAGGTCGGCACCGCCAAGCGGGTCGCCCCGTTCTGTACCGCCCATGTGCTCGACTCCGGGTTCGTGGGGGCCAGGCCGTACATCGTCAGTGAGTACGTCAAGGGGCCGTCGCTGCAGGACAGCGTGCGCGACAACGGCCCGCGCGGGGCCGCCGCGCTGCAGCGCTTGGCCGTCAACACCGCCACCGCGCTGGCCGCCATCCACGAAGCCGGCGTGGTGCACCGCGACTTCAAACCCGGCAACGTGCTGCTGGGCCCCGACGGGCCCGTCGTCATCGACTTCGGCATCGCCCGCGCGCTCGACCTCAGCCAGTCGGTCGTCAGCAGCCAGCCCATCGGCAGCCCCGCCTACATGGCGCCGGAGCAGATCGCCGGCGGCGACGTCGGGGCGGCGGCCGACGTGTTCACCTGGGGCGCGACCATGGTCTACGCCGCCACCGGGCGGCGCGCCTTCGTCGCCGACTCCATTCCCGGCATTCTCCACCTCATCCTGAACGGCGAGCCCGACCTCGCCGGCCTGGACGGGCCGCTGCGCGAGCTGCTGGCCCAGTGCCTGGAGAAGGACGCGTCCCGGCGGCCCAGCGCGGCCCAGGTGATCGAGCGCCTGCGGGCGCTGCCGCCGCCCGCCTGGGAGACCGTGCCGATCGGGCGCGCGGCCGCCGGCGGGTTCGCCGCGCCGGACGTGCCCGGGATCCCCGCGGGCGCCGCCGTCGGCCCGGTGACCGCCGCGGCCGTGCCCGTCGCGCGGCGGCGCCGCGGGCTCGTTCTCGGTACGGCGGGCGCCGCGCTGCTGGCCGCGGCTGTGGCAGGGTACTTCGCCCTGGCGCCGGGGGCCTCGGGCAACCGGGCCATGGGCTCGACTCCCATGAACGCCCTTCCGCAGCCCTCTGCCACCACCGTCACCTCGCCGCCCGGCACCTCGGCGCCCGTCACGGAGATCGGCACCCCCGCCGCCGGCACGCCCACTCCCTCCGGCGGCCCCGGCGCCACCAAGCGCTCGCAGTCGGCGCAGGTGCTGCCCAGCCCGGTCGCCTCACCGGAGCGCTCCTCGCGCGGCACGCCGAGCCGTACCCCCAAACCGCCGGCCACGACGGCGCCGGTCGTGCCCGGCGACCCGCCCACCAGCACGAAACCCACCAAGAAGACCACGGCGCGGCCCACCACCAAGACCACGCCGCCGCCGAGCACGAAGCCGCCCGAGCCCGCGCAGGGGACGATCACGTTCGACGACGCGCACGGCTACTGCAAGGCGCAGGGGGCGACCATGGCGGGCGGCAGCTGGGACAACCTGTGGTGCCTGAGCGGAAGCATGATCTCCGCCTCGCAGGTGTGCCAGTGGAAGTACCCGGGACGCAGCGCCGTGGCCGACAAACCGGCCAGCGCGATGGCGACCGAGGTCACCTGCCGGCTGTCCTGAGGCGGGCCCGGCACGGCCGGTTGTCCTGAGGCGGGCGCGGCGCGCAGACTGCCCCTATGACGCACAGCCATGACGAGGACCCGGCGTGTGAGGCCGCCCACGGGCACCCGCCCCAGGGGCGGGACGAGCGCAGGCTGGTGGCGGTGTTCGCCTCGCCCGTCGCCGAGTGCCTGCTGCGCTTCGGCGCCGAGCTCGGGTTCACGCCCGTTCTGTTCGAGCCCGACCCCGCCCGGGGGCTGGCAGGGGTGCGGGCCGAGAGGCGGGCGGGCGGCTTCCTCGACGGCGCCGACGTCGTGTTGACCGATCACCATCGGCCAGAGATCGGGCCGGTTCTGCGGGAGCTGCTGAAGACCTCCGCCCGCTGGATCGGGATCATGGGAAGTGCCCGGCACACCGGCCCGCACGTGAAGGCGCTGGCCGAGCTGGGGGTGCCGGAGGAGGAGATCGCGCGGGTGCGCCGGCCCATCGGGCTCAACATCGGCTCCCAGACGCCGCCCGAGATCGCGCTGGCCACCCTGGCCGGGCTGATCGCCGACCGCAACGGGCGGCCGGGCGGGTTCACCTTCTGAACCCGTTGATCCTCCGGGCGCGCGTGCTACCGCAGGGCGCGGTCCAGCAACGTGTCGCTCTGCCCGGTCACCGCTCGCTTGAGCATGACCGGTCCCTGCGACATGAACCGCGGCCGGGTGCCGCGGTGCTCGTCGGCCGCGTGCACGGTGTAGGGGTGCAGCAGGTACACGTCGCCGGGCTCGCCGGTGGCGTGCACGACGGGCCGCTCCCGGCTGGCCGCCTCGACCAGCGGGCCGGCCTCGGTGTGCTCCAGGGCCTCCTCGCCCAGGACGGCGAAGGCGTCGCGATGCGAGCCGGCCCGGACCCGGGTGGGCGCGTCGTCGGGGCCCACCTCCGACAGCAGGATCAGCAGCAGCATCGTCTGCGAGCGCGCACTGGTGCCCCACGTGCCGTCGGGGCGCTGGGTGTTGAGGTCGATGTGCCAGCCCCGGTCGTCGGCCGGCGGAAGCCGGGGGAAGCGGACGGGGATCATGCCCAGGCTGCCGCGCGGCAGCCAGCCGCCCGGACCGGCGACGGCGTCGTAGGCGGCGTGCAGGCGGGGGCTGTTCATGATCTCGCCGAACGGGCCGGCGCCGGTCATGTCGGAGGCCCACACCACGGGCTCACGCCAGCCGGACGGCTCGCCGGGGGACAGGCCGATCTGCCGCCACAGCAGATCCCGGGCCGCGTCGGCCACCTGCCGTGCCACCACCGCCTCGACCTTGGCGAAACCGTCGGCGGCGAAACGCTCCTCATCGATGATCTGCATACCCGCCACGTTAGCGACGCTGTCCACCGATTTACCCCTGCGTCACCCCAGACCCGCAGGCCAAGGCGTCGCTAGGGGTTGCCGCTGATCGCCGCCGGGACGAGCGTGGCCCCGAGGGATTCCCACAGAAAGGACCACCGGCTCGATGTCGCGCTTATCCCGGATAGCGGCCGTGCTCGTGCTGGCCGTACTGCCGACCACGCTCACCGCAGCCCCCGCGACCGCCCGCACCGCGGCGGGGGCGGTCGATGTCGCCCTGGAATGGTATGACGCCTCCGCTTTGACCGTCAGGCTGGGCGGCGCCTCGGCCGCGGTCACCAACTCGCGCGTGTGGGCGATCGGCTGGACGGCGGCCACGCGCGCCCTGCTGCGCGAGCCGCTGGCGGGCACCGCCTATCAGGAGGCCGCGCTGGCCTGCGCCGTGCACGCGGCGCTGCTCGACTTCGCCCCGCCGGGAAAGCCGCAGCTGGACGCCGTTCTGGCCGGCACGCTGGCGCGCATCCCCGACGGGCCCGCCAAGGATCGCGGCATCGCCGCAGGAAAGGCGGAAACCGCCGCGCTGCTGTCGGCCCGCACCGGCGACGGCCTGGATCCGGCCTCGGTGAACGCCCCCTACCACCCGCAGCCGCCCGCCCCCGGCGTCTGGCAGCCGACGCCGCCGCGCTACGAGCCCGGCATCCAGTACGGCCTGCGCAACGCCCGCCCCTTCCTGCTGCCCGACGGCGCGCGGTACCGGCCGGCCCCCGACCCGCTGGACTCGGCCGCCTACCGCCGCGACCTGGAGGAGGTGCGCGTGTACGGCGCCGCCGACTCCGCCGTGCGCACCCCGGAGCAGACGGCGGTGGCGCAGTTCTGGGCCACCACCCCGCTGCCGATCTTCACCCAGATCCTGCGCGGCGCCCTGGCTCAGAGGGCGACCTGGCCGACGGCCGCCCGCGCCGGCCTGGTGGCGGCCTTCCACGTGGCCTCGGTCGACACCCAGATCGCCGTGGCCGACGCCAAGTACGCGCACGCGCGCTGGCGCCCGGTCACCGCCCTGCGCGCCGGCGGCCACCCTGCCTGGACCCCGCTGCACGACACGCCCCCGCATCCCGACTACGTCTCCGGTCACGCCGCCGTCGCCGCCTCGGCCGAGCAGGTGCTCACCGCGCTGACCGGCTCGCGCCCGCAGCAGCCGATCACCGTGGCGAGTTCGGCCGCGCCCGGCGCCGACCGCACGTACACGAGCTGGCGCCAGTTCACCCAGGAGAACCTCGACGCCCGCGTGTGGTCGGGCATCCACACCCGCGACGCCGACGACGACGGCGCCCAGCTCGGCCGGCGCGTCACCCTCAACGCCCTGCTCCACCTGCCGGCCCTGTTGCTCTGAGCGCCCCGCGGCCCGGGGCCGGCGCATGGACCGCGCCTGGAGTGGTCAGGGCTCCAGGCGCGATCCATGCGCCCGGCTCGGGGGTTATGCGCTTGTCCGCCGGCGCGGCCCCGGACTAGGTTGCCAAGGTGGATCTCTTCTCACGCTCCTGGGCGGCGTTGCGCACGGCGGTCGCCGACCTCCCCGACGAGGCATTCGCGCAGCCGTCCGGGTGCGCCGGCTGGCTGGTCCGCGACCTGGCCTGCCATCTGATCATCGACGCCCAGGACGTCCTGATCACCCTGGCCACGCCCGCGCAGAGCGAGCCCACCCACGACGCGGTGACCTACTGGACCCTCTCCCAGACGCCGCCCACCGGCGAGGACCCGCTCGACGCGCTGATCGTCCGGCTGGCCGCCGCCTACCAGGAGCCTCGGCTGCTGAAGTTCCACCTCGACGACCTCGGCGCCGCCGCCGGCCGGGCCGCCGTGCTGGCCGATCCGGCGATGCGGGTCGGCACCAAGGACCAGGTCCTGACCGCGGGCGACTATCTGGATGCCTATGTCCTGGAGTGGACGCTGCACCACCTCGACCTGGTCGCCCACCTGCCCGGCGTGCCGGGGCCACCCGCCGACGGGCTGGCCAGGACCCGCGAGATGCTGGAGAAGATCGCCGCCAGCGCGTTCCCCGCGGCCTTCTCCGACGCCGAGGCGCTGCTGGTCGGCACCGGCCGCCGCGCCCCGAGCGCCGCGCAGAGGGCCGAGCTGGGGGAGCTGGCGGCGAAACTCCCGTTGGTCCTGGGCTGATCAGCCGAACAACTCGGCCGGCATCTCCCCATCGATCGCCGTCGGCGCGATGCGGTAGTCCTCCGGCGGCTCCACGCCCAGCAGGTTGCGGACGAGGTAGTCCCACCTGCGCCGGGAGACCTGGTGCTCGTAGCCCACGAAGGCGTGCTCGGCGCCGGGGATGATGAACATGTCGACGTCCTTGTCCAGGGCGATGAGCCGCTCGGCCAGGCGCAGGGTCAGGTGCGGGTGGACGTTGTCGTCGCTGCCGCCGTGGATGAGCAGCAGCTTGCCCCGGATGCGGTCGGCGGCCTCGACGTTGGAGGAGCGGACGTAGTCGGGGCCGTCGTATGCCTCGCCCCAGCCGGCGTGGTAGAAGCGGTTGTCGTGGTTGCCGGCCTCGGCGACGCCGACCTTGTAGACGTCGGGGAAGATGGGCTCGGCCTCGTGCCCGAGGATGCCGGAGTCGAAGGCGGGACTGACCCGGTTGGCGTGCGGCCCCGGGTAGGGGCGGTCGATCACCGGGTAGGTGCGCCGCGGGTCGAAGCCGTGGGGCTTGTACACGATGCCGTAGACGTCGGTGACGCCGTCGGCGGCCTTGACCCGGAAGCGCTCCGGGGCCGACCAGCCGGTGGCCAGCAGGCGGGAGATGTCGGCGCGCTCCAGTTCGACGCGGACGGCGCCGTCCCAGCCGCGCACGCTGATCACCGGGGGCAGGCTCGTGGTGGAGGCGGAGTCGATGACGTACTCCCGGTTGGCAGACACGGTGACCTCGTGGTCCAGGTCGTCGCCGGTGATGCGGGCGAAGCCGGAGCCGTCCAGCGCGGCCCGGCAGAGCGAGCGCCGGTAGGGGTCCTCGGCGACCAGGCCGGTGGCGACGAAGTAGACCACCCGCTCGGCCTCGTCGACGTGCAGGATCTCCCGCACCGCCCAGGCCCCGAGGTGATCTGGCGCTCGGCCCGCCCGCCGTACAGATAGAGGTGACCCCAGCCGTCGCGCTGGGAGTACCACAGCACCTCGCCGCTGGCCAGGACCTTGACCATCGGCCGTCCGAACTGTGCGGGTTCGACCCGGGTGACGAGGTGGGTGCGGCGCACGCGGCGCTGGTCGGTGCGGTGGGTCAGGACGCGGGTGGAGTCCGGTGACCAGGCCACGGCGGGCGGCGGGCCGGGCAGGCCGAGCTTGTTCAGCAGGACGGCCGGGGAGAAGGGGCTGAGGCCGTAGGCGAGGTCGGCCTCGCCGTCGCCGGTCAGCGCCCGCTCGCGGCCGTCCTTGACCGTGCGCAGCCACAGGTCGTGCGCGCGCAGGAAGAGCGTGTGCCGGCCGTCGGGCGAGGCGGGTTCCATGAAGCCGGCCGGTGGGGCGGCCTCGGTGCGGGTGCACGTGTAGGCGTCCTGCTCCCGAAGGCGTCCCCAGCCCCAAAGTAGCGATGAGCTAGATCACGGTTGCGGTTCGTAGTCGTCACGAATCGCGCGTACCGGGGCGTAGGGGGTGTTTCCCGTTCGATCGTGTGCCTTGTTCTCGGGGGTCGGTCTGGCAAAGGGAGCGGCGGAGATGCGCCGGGAGTGGGAGCCTGAGGAGCTGATCGCGGCGTGGACGCTGCTGGACAGCGACTGGGATCTGGTGGGGAACAAGACGGGGGCGACCCGTCTGGGTTTCGGCCTGCTGCTGAAGTTCTTCGAGCAGGAAGGCCGGTTCCCGCGACATGCGGGTGAGGTGCCGCGAGCGGCGGTGGACTACATGGCCGGGCAGGTGAAGGTCGACGCTACGCTGTTTCGGAGTATCGGTGGTCGGGGTCCACGATCGAGTACCACCGGGCGCAGGTGCGGGAAGCGCTGGGGTTTCGGGAGTCGACCCGGGCGGATGAGGACGTGCTGGCCGGTTGGCTGGCGAAAAAGATCTGTCCGATGGTGTTCACCGACGAAGGGCTGCGGGCGGCGCTGCTGCCTCGCTGCCGGAAGCTACAGATCGAACCGCCGGGCCGGATGGACCGGATCGTGGGCGCAGGCCGGGCCCGGTTTGAGCGGAAGTTCTGCCTGCATGTGCTGAACGGGTTGTCGGCGGACTCGGCGCGGGCGTTGTGGGAGCTGGCGACAGGCGAGGACGGGTTCCTGCAGGAGCTGAAGTCCGACCCCGGACGGCTGGGCCTGGAGACGTTGCTGGAGGAGATCGTCAAGCTGCGGCGGGCCAAGACCCTCGGGTTGCCGGCGGATCTGTTCGGCGGCTACTCGGATCGGCTGGTGGCCTCCTGGCGGGCCCGGTCGATGGCCTCGCATCCGTCGGACTTCGCGGCCAATCCGCCGGCGATCCGGTTGACGTTGATGGCGGCGCTGGCCTGGTCGCGGACGACGGAGATCACGGATGCGCTGGTGGATCTGTTCATCGGCCTGGTGTCGAAGATCAACACCAGGGCGGAGCGGAAGGTTGAGCGGGCGATCGCGGCGGAGGCCAAGAAGGTGCATCGCAAGACCGAGAAGCTGTTCTCGATTGCCGAGGCTTCGCTGCGCCGGCCAGAGGGCACGGTCCGGCAGGTGGTGTTTCCCGCGGTGCCGGGCGGGGAGGCGACACTGAAGGCGCTGGTGACCGAGGCGAAGGCGGACGCCAAGACGTTCAAGGCCCAGGTGCGCATCGTGCTGACCAGCTCCTACACCTCCTACTACCGGCGGATGCTGCCCAAGCTGCTGGCCGCGCTCGAGTTCAAGTGCAACAACACCGCCTACCGGCCGGTGATGGACGCGCTGGACCTGCTGCAGCGCTACGCCGATATCCCGAACACGACCCGCCACTACGACGCCTCGGAGAACGTCCCGATCGAGGGCGTGGTGCCGGACGGCTGGTTGGAAGCGGTGGTCGATGAGAACGGGGTCATCGAGCGGGCCTCCTACGAGCTGTGCGTGATCGTGTCGTTGAAGGACGCACTGCGCCGCCGCGAGATCTACGTCGCCGGCGCACGCCGCTGGCGCAACCCCGACGAGGACTTGCCGGCGGACTTCGAGGACAACCGCGACGTCCACTACGAGGAACTGCGCCAGCCGCTGGACGCCACGGTGTTCATCGAGACGTTGAAGGAGGCGATGCGCGCCTCGATGGCGGCGTGCGGGGAAGCGCTGGCCAGGAACAAGTCCGGCGGGACGAAGGTGAAGACGCACTGCGGCGAGCCGCGCTGGCACATCCCTGACCTGGGCAAGCTGAAGGTGCCGGAGAACCTGCGGGCGCTGCACACCGAGGTCGCCGCTCGCTGGGGGATCATCGACCTGCTGGACTTCTTGAAGGAGTCGGACTTCGTCACCGACTTCACCGACGCCTTCACCACGGTCGCCACCCGGGAGGCGACCCCGCGCGAGGTGATCCGCAAACGCCTGCTGCTGGTCCTGTACGCGCTGGGCACGAACGTGGGGATCAAACGGGTCGCCGACAGCGGCCACCACGGTGAGACCGAAGCGGCGCTGCGGGCGACCCGCCACCTGTTCGTCAACCGCGACGACCTGCGCAAGGCGATCGCCGCCCTGGTCAACGCCACCCTGAAGATGCGCGACCCGCTGTGGTGGGGCAACGGGACCGCGTGCGCGTCGGACTCGAAGAAGTTCGGGTCATGGTCGTCGAACCTGATGACCGAATACCACGCCCGCTACGGCGGCCCCGGCGTCATGATCTACTGGCACGTGGACCGCAAGTCGGTGTGCGTCTACTCCCAGCTGCGGACCTGCAACGCCTCCGAGGTCGCCGCGATGATGGAGGGCGTGCTGCGGCACTGCACCGACGCCACCATCGACCGCCAGTACACCGATAGTCATGGTCAGTCCGTGGTCGGGTTCGCCTTCTCCTACTTGCTGGGGTTCAAGCTGCTGCCGCGGATGAAGAAGATCGCCCAGCAGAAGCTGGTGAAAGCCGACGCCGACGATCCGGTTCCTTCCAGCCTGAGCGGCATGGTGTCCGACAAGCCGATCGACTGGAAGATCATCGCTCAGCAGTACGACCAGCTGGTCAAGTACGCCACCGCCCTGCGGCTGGGGACGGCCGAGGCCGAGCAAGTGCTGCGCCGCTTCACCCGCGGCGGCCCCAAGCACCCCACTTATAGAGCGATCGAGGAACTCGGCAAGGCGGTCAAGAGCATCTTCGTCGCCGAGTACGTCGCCTCCCAAGAGCTGCGTCGGGAGATTCACGAGGGGCTGCAGGTGGTGGAGAACTGGAATTCGGCCAACACCGACCTGTTCTACGGCAGCGCCGGCACCCTGCCCGGCAGCGACAAGGAGCACCAAGAGGTCTCCATGCTGAGTCTGCACCTGCTGCAGTCCGCCCTGGTGTTCATCAACACCCTGCTGGTTCAGTCCGTCCTGAAGGATCCGGCCTGGCAGGAGAAGATGACCGACGCCGACAAACGGGGCCTGTCGCCTCTGTTCTGGTCGAACGCCAACCTGTACGGTCGGATCGACATCGACATGGAACGCCGCCTCGACCTCGGCCTGGCCGCCTGAGATGACTCATTTGTGCGAAGCGTGTTGAGCGTCGAGAAGCTGGCGCTCTGGATCGAAGCTTTGGAATGATCAGCGACCGTCCAGAGCTGTGGCCTGGTGTGGGTCAGTTGGCGTGAGTGGGTCCGATGGCCCGCATGACGAGCGTGATGAGCCTGGTCAGGTAGGTGTCATCGGGCAGCGGGTAGTGCAGCGCCTGCCTTCGGTAGATGGGTGAGTGGAGGATGTCCAGCGCCACTTCGAGATCGGCGTCGGGGGCGAGCTCGTTGTTCTTTCGCGCCTTGGTCATGCGTTCCTCGAGCTGAGCGACTCGGTGGTTGATCAGTCGTTCGCGTAGCTGGTGGGCGAGGTTCGCATCCAGCTGGCTTTCGGCGAGCACGCCGGTGAAGGCCGGGCCGAGGCGCGGGTCGTGGAAGACGCCGTGGATGCCGCTGAGCCAGGTGTGCAGGTCGGCGGCCAGGTCGCCGGTGTCGGGGAAGGTCTCCGGGATGGGCGCGGCCTCATCGACCGCTTCCAGGACGATCGCGCTTTTGGCGGGCCACCAGCGGTAGATGGTGGCCTTGCTGACGCCGGCGCGGGTGGCGATGGCGTCGACGGTCACCGCGGCGTATCCCCGCTCCACGCACAACTCCAGCGCCGCGGCCAGGGTCGCTTTGCGGCTTGCGTCCCGGCGGCGGTCTGGGTTCGGGGCTCTCGTCATACCCACACCCTAAACGAAACGATTCGTTTTGACACGTCTCGGCATCCGATGCCATCCTGCAAAACGAAACGATTCGTTTAGAAGCCTAACGTGTGGAGTGATCACGATGGACGCAACCCGATACCAAGCGGCCGAGCGCCTGCTCCGGCACAACCGAGCGGGCCTGGTACGCGGCGACAAGATCAACCCGCAGTGGGACGGCGCCCGCTTCTGGTACACCGTGGACGCCCGCGAGGGCAGGCGCTTCATTCTCGTCGATCCCGTCGCCGGATCCCGCGAGCCCGTCTTCGACCATGACCGCCTGGCCGTCGCGCTGGCGGCCGCCACCGGGCAGGAGGTGAACCCGGGCGCGCTGCCGTTCTCCGCCATCGCGTTGAGCCGGGACGCGGTCGGATTCTTCGCCTTCGGCTCCTTCTGGAGCTGCCGACTGGACACCTACTCCTGTACGCCCGCGGCCCCGGCCACCGTCCACGGCCCCGGTTTCCTCGAAGTGCCCTCGCCGGACGGCAAGCTGGTGGCGTTCCTGCGCGGTCACGACCTGTGGGCGCGCTCGGTGGCCGACGGCCGGGAGTGGCCCCTGACGACCGACGGCCGGGAGGATGAGGAGTACGGCGCCACGCCGTTCGCGCCATCGGTGCTGCCGAACAAGCTGGGGTTGCGCAGCCACCTGCCGCCCGCCCTTGCCTGGTCGCCCGACTCGACGCGCGTGCTGACGCACCGCACCGACCAGCGTGCGGTCCGCCGTACCCAGATCATGGAGGAGTTGCCGGCCGACGGCGGTGCCCCGCGGCCGATCACCCAGCGCTACGCCTACCCCGGTGACGCCCACATGTCGCAAGGGGAGTTCGTGGTGATCGACGCGGCGACCTGCCACGTCGTCAAGGCCCGCACCGCCCCGGAACCCATGCCGCTGCAGTCGCCGATCGCCTCCGGCTGGGCCTGGTGGGCCGAAGACGGCTCGGCCGTGTACTTCCTGAGCCAGCCCCGCGACCTGCGTTCCCTGCACCTGAACCGGCTCGACCCGGCGACCGGGGAAGTACGCAGGGTGCTGAGCGAGAGCGGCTCGACCCGCGTCGAGCCGAACCAGACGGGGGCGGAGCCGATCATCGCTGTCCTGTCCGGCGGATCACAGGTGCTGTGGTACTCCCAGCGCGACGGCTGGGGCCACCTTTACCTGTACGACGCGCGCACCGGCACACCCATTCGGCAGGTCACCTCGGGCGCCTGGGCGGTGCAGCGCATCCTGCGCGTCGACGAACCGGCAGGCGTGCTCTACTTCACCGCAGCCGGCCTGGTAGCCGAGGATCCCTACCGCCATTCGGTGTGCCGGATCAACCTCGACGGCACCGGCTTCGCCCGCATCACCGACGACGGCCTGCACCACGTCGTCACCCTCGCCCCTGGCAAGGACTGCTTCATCGACTCGGCCTCCACGGTCGAGTTGCCTACGGTGACCACCGTGCGCGGATGGGACGGCCGGGTGCTGGTCGAACTGGAGCGGGCCGACATCACCCCGCTGCTCGCGACCGGCTGGACCCCTCCGCAACGCTTCCGGGCCACCGCGGCCGACGGCGTCACCGACGTCTACGGGGTCATCTACCGGCCGCACGACTTCGACCCCGGCCGCCGATACCCGGTCATCGACCACGTCTACCCCGGCCCGCAGACCACCCGCGTCTCGCCCGCCTTCCACCCGGGGATCCTCGGCCAGGAAGCCGAGGTTCTGGCCGCGCTCGGCTTCGTCGTGGTCGCCGTCGACGGGCGGGGAACCCCCGGCCGGGACAAGGCCTTCCACGATGCCTCCTACGGCAACCAGGCGGCCGCGGGCGGCATCGACGACCACGTTGCCGCCCTGCGGCAACTGGCCGCTACCCGCCCCTGGATGGACCTCGACCGCGTGGGCGTCACCGGCCACTCCGGCGGCGGATTCGCCACCGTCCGCGCCATGCTCGCCTTCCCCGACGTCTACAAGGTCGGCGTCGCCGAGTCGGGCAACCACGACACCCGCCTGTTCCACCTGCAGTTCGCGGAAGCCTACGACGGCTTGGACCCGGCCGCCTGGGCCCGTTCATCGAACGTGGAGCTGGCCGACCGGCTCGACGGCAAGCTCCTGCTGATCCACGGCGGCGTGGACGACATCGTCCACGCCCACCACTCGCTACGGCTCGCCGAACGCCTCATCGCCGCCGACAAGGACGTCGAACTCCTCATCGTCCCCGGCGCCGAGCATTTCTTCATCGGCTACGAACACCACGTCAACCGGCGTAAGTGGGACTTCCTCCTCCGCAACCTCATGGGAGTCGAACCGCCGCGGCACCGCCTCACACCGGTCGCACCCAGCATGGACCTGATCGTCAGCCTGTTCAGCTGAACCCGCTCGCCTCCTCCGGCCACACCACGGTCGTGTCTCTCGCTCGCTACGCGCCGACAGCGGCCGGCACGCGTCGATCCAGCCGGCTGCGTACCGGGCGGCCTCTGCACCATCCGCGCCGCCGCCGCATCTCCAACGCCAGCGGCGCTTTGGAGCGAAATCCGGCGTTGACCACGTTCGGACGAGCGAGACGGGGTCGCTGACCAGCGGAACCGCGCTAGGTGCCTGGTTCTCGTCCTGGATGGCGATCTACGACCACCGCAAGGACCTCGATTGCCGGGTCAGGAAACCGCCAGCGAGACGAGGATGGCCAGCGAGCCCGCCGTCGTGAGGAGGAAGCGGGTCATGACCAGGGGCCGGAACCAGCCGGGGAAGGTTTCCTTGGCTGCCCCCATCAGTGCCTTGGTGTCGATGGTTGTGGTGCCGGACTTGCTGAGTGCGCGCTCCACGTAGCGGTCGACGAAAACCTGGGTGGTGGTGACGAAGCCGCCGGCGATCAGCAGGATGGGCTGCAGGATCCAGGTGAACAGTGGCTGGTCGCCGAGGTTCAGTACGGCGAGCGCCGCCAGGTCCGCGGCGATCAGCATCGAGACCACCACGCTGGCGGTGCCGGCGGTGAAGTCGAGGCCGTGCTTGACCAGGAGGGCGGGGGCGTGGCCCTGGCGCCGGATCTCGGTCTCGGCTGCTTGCTGGGCGGCGGTGCCGTACCGGTGGCCGACAAGCGGAACGATCACGTACGTCAGGGCCGTCAGGACTTGAAGGGCGACAACGACGAACACGAGGGGATCTCCTCACACAAAGATTTGAACTTAGTTCAACGACGGTAACGTCGATTTGATCAAAGTTCAACTCGGGCTGGGTGGGCGCATGCTGACCAAGGAGCAGATCGTCGGGGCCGCGTTCACGTGACGATCCGGCGGGGCCCGGACGCCACCCGGCTCTGACCCGGATGGCGTCCAGCAGGTGCGGCTGGCCAGGGGCCGTCTGGTGCTGGGTTTTCTCTAGAAGGTGACCGGTAGTTCGCGTACGCCGTAGATGTGGGAGTCGGTGCGCGTCGGCACCTGTTCTGGCGCCACGGCCAGGCGCAGATGGGGGAAGCGGGTGACCAGCGCGGGAAGGGCGACGCGCAGTTCGACGCGGGCCAGTTGCTGGCCGATGCACTGGTGGATGCCGTGGGCGAAGCCCAGGTGCCCGGTGGCGTTGCGGTTCAGGTCAAGGGTGTCGGGGTCGGGGAACCTGGCCGGGTCGCGGTTGGCGGCGTTGGCCGCCAGGACCACCGTCTCGCCGGCCTTGATCAGGTGGCCGTCCACCTCGACGTCCTCCAGTGCCGTGCGGATCCCGGTGTGGGCGATGGTCAGGTAGCGCATCAGCTCCTCCACCGCCGGGCCGGCCAGGTCCGGGTCCTCGCGCAACGCGGCGAGTTGGCCGGGATGTCGCAGCAGGGCGAAGGTGCCGAGGGCGATCATGTTGGCGGTGGTGTCCAGACCTGCCCCCAGCAGCAGAGTTCCGACGCCGGCGAGCTCCTCATCTGACAGGTCGGTGCCGGTCAGGTCGCTGAGCACGTCGTCGGTCGGATGGGCTCGCTTGGCCGTCACGAGCTCGCCGATGTACTCGGCGAGCGCGGCGAACGCGGTGAACTGGACCTCTGGGGTGGAGGCGGCGATGCCGTCGGCCGCGTGCCTGCGGAAGTTCTCGCGATCCTCGTACGGCACGCCGAGCAGTTCACAGATCATGACCGCGGGGATTGGCTGCGCGTAGGCCTTGAGCAGGTCGAGTGGCGGGCCCTGCCGTTGCATGGCGTCCAGGTGCTCGGCGGTGACCTCCTCGACGCGTCCGGTGAGCTGCCGCATCCGGCGCACGGTGAACTGACCGGTCAGCAGCTTGCGCAACCGGGTGTGCCCGGGGGCGTCCATCCCGGACAGGTCCCCGACCGGCGCGGGCGGCATCGGGCCGGTCCCGGCGGGGACCAGCGGGTGATGCTGCAGCTCATATCGGGAGGAGAAGCGCGGGTCGGCGAGCACCTGCCGGACCAGGGCGTAGCTGGTCACCAGCCAGCCCTGGTGGCCGTCGGCGAAGGCCAGCCGGGTGATCGGCCGCTGCTCACGCAGCTCGGCCAGCTCCGCGGGGGGATCGAACGGGCATCGCGCGGGACGCTCGTGGGGAAACTCCGTCATGTCATGCTCCTTGTCGCAGGGGTGATGGGTCGCCAGGCGGCGCGCAGGGTGCGGAGCTCGCGCGGGCTGTTCCAGCCGAGCAGCCCGACCGTGTGGCCGTGGCGGCGGTAGGCGACGACGAACCGGTCGCCGGTGAGTGATCCGTGTTCGAGGGTGATCTCGGCGTCGGCCGGGAGGATCCCGTACGCCTGGATCTTGGTGGTGAACTGGTCGCTCCAGAAGTACGGGATCGGAGCGTAGGGGCGGTCGGCGCCGAGCAGGTTGCGGGCGACGGCGGCCGCCTGTTCGGCGGCGTTGAGCCGATGTTCGAGCCGCATCCGGGTGCCGAACGCCGGGTTGTGCCAGCTGGCGACGTCGCCGGCGGCGTATACGGCGGGTGCGGCGCGGCCGCGGTCGTCGCACTCGATGCCGTCGCCGAGCGGGAGCCCGGAGCCGGCCAGCCACGCGGTCGCGGGAGTGCAGCCGATGGCCGCGACGACGAGGTCGGCCTGGACGAACCTGCCGTCGTGTGTTTCCACACCGTTCGGTGTCACGCGCAGCACGTTCGTGGTGGTGTGCACGATGACACCGTGTTCCCGGTGCAGGCGGGCGACGCGGGCGCCGAGCCGGGGACCGAGCTGGCGGGCCATCGGCTGGGGAGCCGGGTCGATCAGCGTGACGTCGCAGCCGAGGGTGCGGGCGGTGGCGGCGACCTCCGCGCCGAGGAAGCCGGCGCCGATCACTGCCAGGCGGGGCAGGTGCCGCAGGGCGGTGCTCAGCCGTACCGCGTCGTCCACGGTGCGCAGCACGTGCACGTGGGGCCAGGGCGGGCGGCGGGGACAGACACCGGTGGCGATGATCAGGCCGTCGTAGCCGAGCCGCTCGTCGTCCAGGACGACGGCCTTGCCGGGCAGGTCCACGGCGGTGGCCGCTCGCCCCAGCCGCAGGTGTACGCCGAGGTCGGCGTAGTGGCCGGTGTCGAAAGGCTGGATCCGCTCTGGTTCCCAGGTGCCCGCGAGTACCTGTTTGGACAGCGGTGGCCGGTCGTAGGGCAGGTGCGGTTCCGCGCCCACCAGGGTCAGGTGCCCCTCGAAACCCTCGCGCCGCAGTGTCTGGGCGGCGCTGAGCCCGGCGATGGAGGCGCCGACGATCACGATCCGGTTCATTCAGTGATCTTGATCGCCATGGCCGGGCATACCTGGGCCGCCTCGCGGGTCACCTCCTGGAACTCTGGGGAGGGTTGTGGTCGCAGGAGTACGACGAGGCCGTCGTCGTCGCGCTGGTCGAAGACGTCAGGTGCGAGCAGGACGCACTGGCCGGCGCCGATGCAGGCGGGAGTGTCCACCTCAATGTGCATGACTGGGTTCCTTTGGCTTCAGTGATGGGTGCCAGAGACGATGTCCGGCACGGCCCGCAGGCCCTTGCGGTCGCGGATGAGCAGGAAGGCCAGGGCGGCTCCGGCCAGCGCGAGGACGCCTCCGGCGACGGAGGTGACGGACATCGCGGTGGTGAACGCGGTTGTGGCGGTTTCGGCCAGGGCGGTGTCGGCGGTGCGGGCGGCCACGCCGAGTGCGTCGCTGATCGAGCGCCGCGCGTGCTCGGTGGCCGTGTCGGGCATGGCCGCGGTGAACGCCGATGCCAGCACGCTGCCCAGGACGGCCACGCCGAGTGCGCCGCCGCCCTGCTGCATGGTGTCGTTGAGCGCCGATCCGACGCCTGCGTGCTCGTGCGGTACCGCGCCCATCAGCGCCGCCACGGCCGCCGGCTGGGCCAGCCCGGTTCCCACGCCGAACAGGACCAGGGCCGTGACCACGCTCCCGTAGCCGTCGCCGGGCGAGGTGGTGGCGAGGAAGGCGAAGCCGGTGGCCAGCACGGCGATTCCGATGACGGCCAGGGGGCGGTTGCCGATCCGGTTGCCGAGCGCGCCGCCGACGGCGTTGGCGGCGATGGTGGCCAGTGCCATGGGGGCGATCGCCAGGCCGGCCTGGGTCGGTGTGTAGCCGAGGACGAACTGCAGGTATTGCGGCAGCGCCAGCAGCAGTCCCGAGGTGCCCACCTGGACCAGGACCAGGGCCAGGCTGCCGCCGGTGAAGTTGCGGTCGCGGAAGAGCGCGAGAGGCACCATCGGGTACGGCGCGCGTGCCTGCCAGAGCACGAAGGTGACCATGGCCACCGCGCCCACCCCGAGCGCGGTGAGGACGAGCGGATGGGCGAAGCCGTGCCGGGGAAGCTCGATGATCGCCCAGACGAGCGCGCTCATCCCGAGCGCCGACAGCACCACGCCCGGCGGGTCGGCCTTGCGCGCGGGGGCCTTGGACTCCGGCATCCACGCCAGCGCCGCGATGATCGCCACGACGGCGACCGGCACGTTGATCAGGAACACCGACCCCCACCAGAACGTGGAGATCAGCACACCGCCCAGAACCGGGCCGCCGATCACGCCGAGCATCAGGGCCGAGCTCCAGAGGGAGGTCGCCCTGCGCCGCTCGTCATCGTCGAAGACGGTGATGAGGATCGACAGCGTGCTGGGCATGACCAGCGCGCCGCCGAGGCCCATGAGGATCCGGCCGATGATCAGCTGACCGGGGCCGGCCGCGTAGGTGGCCAGCGCCGAGGCGACTCCGAAGACCACCAGTCCGATGATCATGACGCGGCGCCGGCCGAAGCGGTCGGACAGGCTGCCGGCGGTCAGCAGCAGTCCGGCGAAGACCAGGATGTAGGACGCGGTGATCCACTGGATGTCCTGAGCGGTGGCGCCCAGGTCACGGGTGAGGGTCGGGATCGCCACGGTGAGTACGCCGTTGTCGACGACCAGGACCAGAGTGCACAGGCACAGGACGGCCAGGATCAGCCAGCGCCGGGGATGTCGTTCCATCCGCGACACCTCCTTCTTGAACGTTGTTTGGCAGTTTTAACGCTGTTAGAAACTGCCAACACCGTACACGAAGTCTTACGTTGTTCAACAGGCGGCTATGCTTGGCCGGGATGGAGGAGGTCGCATGTCAGGCGATGAGCAGGCGCTCGGCTCGGTGTGGACCCGCCCGGCGCGCACGAGGCGGGCACGGCCCGAGCTGAGCCGCGAGCAGATCGTGTCCGAGGCGATCCGGCTGCTCGACGAAGAGGGCATCGACGCGCTGACGATGCGCCGGCTCGGCAGCCGGCTCGGCGCCGTCGCCCCGGCGCTCTACTACCATGTGAGCAGCAAGGACGAACTCCTCGAGCTGGTCGTGGACCAGATCTACGGCGAGATCGAGGTAGCCGGGGAATCGGCCGACTGGCGGGGCGGCGCCGTCCGCACCGCGCGCAGCCTGCGCTCGGTGATCTTGCGCCATCCGTGGTTCGGCTCGGTGATCGGCGAGGCGGGCCTGGTCTTCCTCGGCCCGAACATGATGCGCGCCTCGGAGGACATCCTCGCCATGTTCGAGCGCGGCGGCTTCACCCTGGAACAGGCCGACCACGCGCTGAACACGCTGATCGCCTACGTCCTCGGGTCGGCGATCAGCGAAGCCGCGTACCTGACGATGCTGGCCCGCAGCGGACAGTCCGAGCGCGACCTGGTCGAGCAGGTATGGCCGGCGGCCGAGAAGGCGGCACAGCCGTACCCGCGCCTGCGCAAGCTGTACGCCATCCAGCACGGAAAGAACCCGCACGGCACCAGCGAGGCGGACTTCGACCGCCGGCTTGACCTGTTCCTGGACGGCCTGCAGACCTGGCTCACCTCTGCGGACAGCCACGACGGCCATTGACCCGCTTGCGAGCGGCCAGCAGGGGCGCGGTGGTGGCGCTGAGGCCGGTGGCAGTGCTCACGCCGGTCTTTGCAACCGGTCAGCGAGCTACTGTCGCCTCCCGCTGATCACTGGGGGCTCTGCACGCCTTCCGTGGGGCCGTACGCGGGTGCCGACAGCGGGGGCGATCCCCGTCGCGATGCTGGTCAGGTACCTTCGGCGTCGATCTCCCGCAGCCGTTCCTCCACGATCGACTTCCTCAAAAGCCTGGAGTGGCGCCGCGACCGGCAAGCGCAAGCGCAAGCGCCCCCGGTTTACGGCATGAGCGTGTAGGCAATCCAGCTGCCCGGCCTTAACGCCGGATTCCGTTCGAAATCTCTCCTGCGCGCACTGGTCCAGGACGGCCTGGTCTGGCGGGAGGTCGAGCCGACAACGCCGCCCCAGGTCACCTACGGGCTGACTGACTTCGGCCAGGACATCGGCGAGCCGCTGACGGAGCTGTTCGACCGGATCACACGGCGACTGTCGCCGTCGCCCAGCGTGATATAGCGGGTGGCACCACCCGATCCCGACGACGACATCGCCTGCGGCACCATCACCCAACTCGCCTCCGCGGCCAATCCCGACAGGGTGGCCTGTCGGGATTAGGTGGTTTCCCGACAGGCATCGAACCGGCCCAGGCACCCTCTCGGAGATCGGGCACCGAGGGACGAATAGGGGCGTCGCGCGGCCGATTCGGTGCCTGAATTGACGACAGGATTATCCGACAGGAAAATCGGGCCTTGCCCCTTCCCGAGGAGAGCCCGGTGCAGATCGTCTACTCCCGCGTCTCCACCGCGACCCAGTCCCTGCTGCGCCAGCGCCACATCCTCACCGAGGCCGGCCTTCTCATGCGCACCGAAGGCGTCGCCGAGGGATTCCGGCCTGCCGACGGCGTCCTGCTCTTCGAGGACCCCGCCACCACCTCCAAGATCCCCGCCCTCGACCGGCCCGCGTTCGGCAAGATCGCCGCCAAGGCACACCCCGGCGACACCCTGACAGTCTCCGAGCTGTTCCGGCTCTGCCGCGACCTGCTCGACATCCACGCCGTCCGCAACTGGTGCCAAGCCCGCGGCGTCGCCCTGCGCGTCCTGTCCGGACCGCTGTCGAACTTCCACGACCTGGCCGCAGGCGACGCCACCACCGCCGTCATCATCAACGTGATCACCGCAGTTGACCAGTTCCAGCGTGACATCCAGAACGAGCTCACCGTCGAGGGGATCGCCGCCGCCGAGGCCGAAGGTCGCTATCGAGGCCGCCCGCCCGCGCTCACCGGTACCCGGCTTGAAGAGGTGCGATCGACGTTCACCGACCACGGCACCTCGATCGCCGCGCTCGCCCGCGCCCACGGTGTCAGCCGCGCCGCCATACGGACCGCCCTCGCCGATCTCCTCCCCAACCAGCCCGGTTCGGCAACCTAACGACCCCCGCAACCAAGATCACTCACAGCTACTTTGGGGCTGGGGACGCCTTCGGGAGCAGAGGGCCGTGTAGGTGTCCAGGGCGCAGGTCCAGTGCAGGCCGTCGCCGGTCCGGAACGAGAGCGTGCCCTGGCCGAACTCCAGCGCGCTCAGCGGCAGCGCCGCCGCGTCGGCGTGCCGCCCGGAGGCCGCACTCAGCGCGGCGGCCAGGCGTTCGTGGTCGAAGGCGAGCTCACGGGTGCCGGCCCCGGGGTCGACCAGCACGAAGCGGCGGCCGGCGCCGGTGCTCACGGTGTACCAGAAGCGGGTGCCGCCGTCGATCCAGGTGGGCCGGACTTTGGCGCCGTGCACGAGGTTGCCGCGGTTGTTGCGCATCAGCTGTTCGGCGGCCCGGTACGCGGAGGCGTCCAGGCGGGTGTTGTCGGTCATGAGGGCTGCCTCCATGAGCACGTCAGTCGCTTGACGGGTACACCGTACTCATGGGGAACAGTGTGCGCAAGGGCGAACGGTTGTCAGGGCGGGGGGATGGCGGCGGCGATGCAGTCCAGGACGCGGGCCAGGCCGTGCCGGAACTGCTCGTCGCGGCTCAGGTGGAGCTGGCGGGCCTCCGTCACGATCTTGGTGAAGATCGGGTAGTCGCCGCTTCCGACCAGCTGCTCGATGTAGGGGGAGCTGCGCGCCATCCACTGCGACTCGCTCAGCCCGCTGCGGCGCACCTCCCCGGCCGAGCTGATCTCCTCGCGGACGGCGCCCTCGACGTAGCTGTTCAGCATGGCCGTCAGGCCGAGGTTCTCGTCGATGGAGACGAAGGGGTCCAGCGCCCCCATCAGCGCTTCGATCAGGCGCAGCTGGTTGGGGCCGAAGCTGGGCAGCGAGCGCTGCACGCCGGCGATCCAGGGGTGCCTCAGCCACATGGCCCGCAGCCCGCCGGCGTAGCGGGTCAGGTCGGCGCGCCACTCGCCCGAGGGCATGCCCGTGACGTCGATCTCGCCCATGAGCCGGTCGGCCATGAGCTCGACCAGGTTGTCGCGGCTGGGGACGTAGCGGTAGAGCGACATCGCGCCCGCGCCGATCTCGGCGGCGATGCGCCGCATGGTGGCGGCCTCCAGCCCCTCGGCGTCGGCGATCCGGATCGCCGCCTCGGTGATCTGCGCGCGGCTGTAGGCCGGCCTGGGCCCCCGGGCCGGGCGCTCGGGCCGCATCCAGATGTTCACGTATTCGGCGTCGGTCACCGGCGCACCTCCCACTTGCGTACATAGTACCCAGTAATTTAACCTGGCCGCCATAAAGCGCGTACAACGTACCCAGTGGAGGGGTAGACGATGGAACCGATCGTGGTCGCCGAGGGGCTGCACAAGTCCTTCGGCGACACCCACGCCCTGCGCGGCCTGGACCTGAGCATCCCCGCGGGCACCGTCTGCGGCGTGCTCGGCCCCAACGGCGCCGGCAAGACGAGCGCGGTGCGCATCCTGGCGACCCTGTCCGACCCCGACGCCGGGCACGCCCGGATCGCCGGATACGACGTCGTCGGCCAGGCGGGCAAGGTACGGGAGCGGATCGGGCTGGCGGGCCAGTACGCCGCCGTGGACGACAAGCTCACCGGCCGCGGCAACCTGCGCATGTTCGGGCGCCTGTCCCACCTGTCGCGGCGCCGGGCGCGGCTGCGGGCCGATGAGCTGCTGGAGCGCTTCGGCCTGATGGAGGCCGCCGACCGGCAGGTCGCCGGCTACTCCGGCGGCATGCGGCGCCGCCTCGACCTGATCGCCTGCCTCATCCTGCGCCCCGAGGTGCTCTTCCTGGACGAGCCGACCACCGGCCTGGACCCGCGCAGCCGCGGCGAGATCTGGGACAGCGTCCGCGAGCTGGTGGCCGAGGGCACCACGGTGCTGCTGACCACGCAGTACCTGGACGAGGCCGACCGGCTGGCCGACGACATCGCCGTCATCGACCACGGCCGGGTGATCGCCACCGGCACCCCCGACGAGCTGAAGGCCACGATCGGCGACCGCCTCGACGTGGTCGTCGAAGACCCCGCCGCGCTGCGCCCGGCCGCCGGCGTGCTCAGCGCCCTGGCCGGGACCGATCCCGCGGCCACGGACGAGGGCCTGCTCAGCGTCGCCCTGCCCGGCGGCGGCCCGCGGCTGGCCGACATCGTGCGCGAGCTCGACCGCGCCGGGGTCGCCGCGGCCGACGTACGGCTGCGCCGCCCCACCCTGGACGAGGTGTTCCTGCGCCTGACCGACCGGAAGGAGCCCGTGCGATGAGCGCCTACACCCGCCTGCGCTGGACGCTGGCCGACGGGCTGACCCTGGTCGGCCGCGAGCTGGGCCGGCTGCGGCAAGAACCCGGCCAGCTCGCCGGGGCGCTGATCTTCCCGGCCATCATGGTGGTGCTGTTCGGCTACGTCTTCGGCAGCGCGATCCAGGTGCCGGGCGGCGGCGACTACCGCGAGTACCTCATGCCCGGCCTGTTCGCGATGGTGACCTTCTCCTCGGTGGCGGGGGTCATGACGCGGATGGCCGGCGACGCCTCCCGCGGGGTGATGGACCGCTTCCGCTCCATGCCGATGGCGCGCCTGGCGGTGCCGTTCGGGCAAAGCGGCGCCGACCTGCTGACCGGCCTGCTGATGCTGGCCATCATGGTGGGCGCGGGCCTGCTGGTGGGCTGGCAGCCGCACCGCGGCCCGATCCCCGCGGCCCAGGCGTTCCTGCTGATGATCGTGCTGCGGTACGCGCTGAGCTGGGTGGGGGTGTACGTGGGCCTGGCGGTGAAGAACGACCAGGTCGCCGACACGCTGGTGCCGCTGTTCCTGCCGTTCACGATGCTGTCGAACGCGTTCGTCCCGACCGGGGGCATGCCGGCCTGGCTGCGCTTGCTGGCCGACTGGAACCCGGTCAGCGCGCTGACCGCCGCCTGCCGGCAGCTGTTCGGCAACCCGGGCGGCCCCTCCGGGCCGGTGGCCTGGCCGCTGGCGCACCCGGTGGCCGCCGTCCTGCTGTGGTCGGCCGTGCTGCTGGCGGTCTTCGTGCCGCTGTCGCTGCGCGCCTACACGCGCGCGGGACGATGATCGGCCGGGAAGAGCGCGAGGCGGCCGTGCTGCGGCTGCAGGAGGCATACGCCGCCGGGCACGTCCCGCACGAGGAGATGGACGGCCTGCTGCACCGGGTGCTGAGCGCCACCACGCGCGGCGAGCTCACCGCGGCGCTGGCCGCACTCCCGGACGAGGGCGCGGCCACGATCACCGCCGTCGGCGGGCGCATCGTGCGGCGCGGCGCCTGGCGGGTGCCGCGCACCCTCACGGTGGCCTCCGCGCTGGGCCGGGTGCGCCTGGACCTGTCGCGGGCGACCATCGACCATCCGGTGGTCGACATCGAACTGCGCCTGGGCACCGGCCGGGCCCGCATCACGCTGCCGCGCGAGGCGATCGTCGACCTGGAGGGGCTCGCGGGCTGGAAGGAGGCCCGCTACCGGCCCCCGCGCCGCGCCGGCGGCGCGGGGCCGCGGATCCGCATCTCCGGCGCCGTGGGGCTGGGCCGGGTGACGATCCGCCACGCCTGGCTTTGACGCCCCGGTTTCAGCGTGGACGCCCCGGTTTCAGCGTGGACGCCCCGGTTTCAGCGTGGGAAGGCCCGGTTTTAGTGTGGGAAGGTCTGGTTTCAGTCCGGGAAGCTGGCGAAGTAGCCGGCGGCCATGTCCTGCGCGCCGTGGCCGCGGGCCTCGGCGCGGCGGAAGCGGGCGCCGGCGGCCTCGGTGAGGTCCACGCTCACCCCGGCCAGGGCGGCGGCCTCGGCGATCAGGCGGGTGGCGGTCTCGGCGTTGCCGACGGTGAAGCTCGGCGTGTAGTCCCCGGCCGCGATCGCGGCGATCTTGGCCTGGGCGAAGGGGCTGTCCATGGGGCCGCCGGTGACGACCTCGGCGAAGCCCGCCGCCGGCACGTCCAGGGCCTTGGCCAGGGCCAGCGCCTCGCCCAGCGCGGAGGTCAGCGAGATCCCGAAGGTGATGACGGCCAGCTTGAGCCGGGTGGCGGCGCCCACCTCGCCCACGTGCACGACCTTGCCGCCCACCGCGTCGAACACCGAGGCCAGGCGCGGATCCCGCGGCCCGGCGGCCAGCACGACCAGCGTCCCGGCCTCGGCGGGCTGGCGGGTGCCCTGCACGGGCGCGTCCACGAAGACCAGGCCGTGCCCGGCGGCCAGGGCGCCGAGCTCGTCCAGGGCGCGCACGCCGACGGTGCTCATCTGCGCCCACACCTGCCCGGCCGACAGCGCGGGCGCGGCCTGGGCCATGGCCTGGGCCACCGCGGGCCCGTCGGCCAGCATGGTGATGATCACGTCGGCTCCGGCGACCGCCTCCGCGGGCGTGCCGGCCACGACGGCGCCATCGGCCTGCAGCGGCAGGGCGCGCTCACGGGTACGGTTCCACACGCTCAGCCGGTGGCCGGTCCTGAGCAGGTTGCGCCCCATGGCGGCACCCATGATCCCGGTGCCCAGCAGTGCGACGGTCGACATGACACCAACTCCTATATTGAACGATCATTACAGATGGGCAGGGCGTCCAGCACCAGATCTGCGACCGCGACCAGGCGCCGCCGGTCGGCCCCGGCCTTGCCCTGCACGCGCAGCCCCTGCACGGCGGTGACGATCAGGTCGGCCAGCGCCGTCACGTCCGCCCCGGGCGCCAGCTCGCCGGCCTCGCGGGCGCGCCGCAGCGCCCCGCTCACCTGCGCGGCCAGCCCGTCCAGGGCCCGGCCGACCACCCGGGCGGCCACCGGGTCGTCGGGCAGGCGCTCGGTCGCGGTGTTGGTGATCAGGCAGCCGCGCCGCTGCGGGTCGGCCGTGGTTGCCTCCACCAGGGAGACCAGCAGCTCGCGCAGCACCTGCCGGATCGGCGCGTCGCGGCCGAGCCGGGCGGCGTTGGCCGCGCCGGAACGCTCGGCGTAGCGCGTCAGCGCCGCCTCATACAGCCCGTCCTTGCTGCCGAATGCGGCATACAACGACCCGCGCCCGACGCCGGTGGCCTCGACCAGGTCCTGGATGGAGGTGGCCGCGTAGCCCTTCCGCCAGAACAGCCCCATGGCCCGCTCGACGACGGCGCCGGTGTCGAATTCCCTCGTCCGCGCCATGCTCCCCACCTTAGCCCAAAAATGGAACGATCAGTCAACAATGCGACGCGGGGGGAGGGGTGCCGGACACCCACCCGGGTGTCCGGCCCCCGTGAGACAAGGAGATCGAGTGCCACACCGCGATCGCTGCGAAGCGGTCTACGACGCCCGCTACCCGGCCATCCATCAGGACGCCGCCCGCCGTACCCGCTCGCCCGACGACACCGCCGAGACCTGCCTCCGCGGCGCCGCGCGCCGGACGGGCTGGAGCACGTGCGCGCGGCCTTCGGTGGCCATCAGAAGGCCGCCGACCACGTCGGCGTCACCATCACCGACCCCGCGGCCGACCGGCGACGTTTCGCGCGGTCGGGGTGAACGTGCGGGTCAAGGCCGTCCCGGTGGCGCCGCAGGAGGCCGGCGCGCTGATCGGCCCGGTCGTGCCCGGCGGCTTCACCCGGAGCGGGAGCATCGGTGTGCAGCCGTGCGCGTCGGCCTTCTGCGGCAAGGTCTGCAGGCCCGCCGACTTCCCCGGCTGGAACGTCCGGGGCTCGCGCCGCCACAGCTCCGGCACCGTCGAGCTGTACGTCCTGCCGGGCCCCGCGCTGGTGGCCGCCCCCGGTGGGACGCCGACTGGCGCCGCGCCGCTACACCAGGCTCAGCTGCGCGGCCCGCGCCGGGGCGGGGGCCGGGGGAGCGGGCGGGCCGAAGCTCAGCCCGTACGGCCGGCACAGCTGGGCGATCTGGCCGAGGATGCGCTGCTCGTAGCCGCAGGCGGGCAGCCCGGCCCGGTCGTAGAGCTCCTCGTAGCGCTCGGCCAGCGCCGGATGCGCCTGCCGCAGCCACGAAAGGTACCAGCGGCGGGTGGCCGGCGGCAGGCGCAGCACGATGGCCTCCACCCCGGCCGCCCCGCTGGCGGCGATGCGGCGCACCGTGGCGGCCAGCTGGTCGGTGGCGTCGCTGAGCAGCGGCAGCACGGGCGCCATCAGCACCCGGCAGGCCACCCCGGCCTCGGTGAGCGCGGCCACGAGTTCCAGGCGGGCCTGCGCGCTGGGCGCGCCCGGCTCCACGGCCCGGCGGATGCGCTCGTCGACGAACGCGATCGAGATCGCCACCTGGGCCCCGGAGGAGGCCAGCAGGGCTGCGTCGCGCAGCACGAGCGGGCTCTTGGTGTAGACGGTGAAGGGGACGGCGGCATCGCGCAGCGCGGTGATGATGCCGGGCATCTGCCGGTAGGTCTGCTCGGCCTGCTGGTAGCAGTCGCCGCTCAGGCCGACGGCCAGCGGCGCGCCGTCCCAGCGGGCCAGCTCCCGGCGCAGCCGCGCCGCGGCGTTGGCCTTGACCACGATGCGGGTGTCGAAGTCGCGCCCGGCGTCCAGGCCCAGCCTGCGGTGGCCGGCGCGGGCGCCGCAGCCCAGGCAGGCGTGCGCGCAGCCGCGGTAGGGCGACACGCTCCACTGCTGGGCGATGCCCGCGGCCGGCGGGACCCGCTCGATCATGGTCTTGGCCTGGGTTTCGTAGAAGCCGTCGCGCAGCACCGAGCGCCGCTCGATCAGCGGCCGGTCCTGGCCTGCCTCCAGCAGCGAAAGCGCGTCCCACTCCACAACTCTCAATGGAACACGCTTTCGACTTGGTGTGCAAGCGCTTCGATCCAATCTCCATCGCTTAAAGTGGTACGCAAGTACCAGTTTTCTGTTGGAAGGTTGGATCCCCCCATGGCCTGGCTCCTGCTCGCTCTCGCCATCGCCGCCGAAGTCCTGGCGACCTCCGCGCTCAAACTCAGCAACGGCTTCAGCCATCTCGGCTGGAGCATCGTGACGGCCGCCGGCTACCTGACCTCTTTCGCCGCCCTCGGCCAAGCCCTGAAACTCCAGCTGGAGATGGGCACCGCCTACGCCGTCTGGGCCGGCGTCGGCACCGCCGCGATCACCGTCATCGGCGCGCTGTTCCTGGGCGAAGGCGTGTCCGCGCTCAAGATCGGCGGTATCGTGCTCATCATCGCCGGAGTCGTCGTCCTCAACCTCGCCGGAGCCCATTGACCAGGCAACCGCAGGCCCGCGCCACCCAGCGCCGCTCCGCCCTGCTGGCGGCGGCCGTCGAGGTGCTGACCGAAGGCGGGTTCGCCGCCCTGACGCACCGCGCCGTCGCCCAGCGGGCCCGCCTGCCGCTGGCCGCCACCACCTACTACTTCGCCTCCCGCGACGAACTGCTGGCCGAGGCATTCAGCCACCTGGTCGAGCGGGAGGTGGCCCACCTGCGCGCCATCGGCCTGGCCGGGCTCGTCGACGACCTGGCCGCCGACGAGCACTCCCGCCAGCAGGGCCTGTGGGAGCTGTACGTGCTGGCCGCCCGCGACCCGGCGCTGCAGGCGATCGCCCGGCGCTGGAGCCAGGCGTGCGCCGAGATCGCCGCCGAGCACCTCGCCCTGCCCGCCGGCCACCCCCGCGCGCGCCTGCTGTACGCCGCCGTCAGCTACCTGTGGCTGGAGCACACCGTCATCGGCCTGCCCCTCGAGGACATGCGCACGCTCGTAGACCTTGCCGTGAAAAACGCCTCGCGTCCCGAATGACCGATGTCTACACTGCGTGGGTGCTCACACCCGGCTACCCGATCACCACCGAGCGGCTGACCCTGCGCCCGTTCACCCCGCAGGACCTGCACGAGCTGCACGCCTACGAGTCGCTGCCCGCGGTGGCCCGCTACCTGTACTGGGAACCACGCGACCTCGACACCACCCGCGCCTTCCTCGACAAGAAGATCGCGCGCACGGCGCTGCACGAGGAGGGCGAGGCGATCGACGTGGCCGTCGTCGACACCGCCAGCGGCCGCCTGGCCGGCAACTGCGTCCTGATCTGGACCAGCAAGCAGCACCGCCAGGGAGAGATCGGCTACGTGCTGCACCCCGACTTCCACGGCCGCGGCTACGCCGCCGAGGCCGCCGCGCAGATGCTGCGCCTGGGCTTCGACGGCCTGGGCCTGCACCGCATCGTCGGCCGCCTGGACGCGCGCAACCACGCCTCGGCCCGTGTCCTGGAGAAACTCGGCATGCGCCGCGAAGCACACCTCATCGACAACGAATACGTCAAAGGCGCCTGGGCCTCGGAGATCGTCTACGCGATGCTGGCCCGCGAATGGCAGCAGCGGTGAGCGACTGGAGCACCCTGTGGGACGCCCGGCCCGGCTGGCTCAACACCGCCAGCTACGGCCTGCCGCCCCGCCTGGCCTACACCGCCCTGGACACCGTCCTGGACCAGTGGCGCCACGGCAGCAGCGACTGGGCGCCCTGGGACGAGAGCGTCACCCGCGCCCGCACCCTGTTCGCCCGCCTGATCGGCGCCCAGCCCGCCGACGTCACGGTCAGCTCCACCGCCTCCCACATCGTCTCCGCCATCGCCACCGCCCTGCCCGCCGACGCCACCGTCCTGGTGCCCGACATCGAGTTCACCAGCAACGTCTTCCCCTGGGCCGTGGCCGCCCGCGTCCGCACCGCCCCCGCCGAACGCCTGGCCGAGCACATCACCCCCGGCATCAGCGCGGTCGCCTTCAGCCTCGTGCAGTCGGCCACCGGCCACGTCACCGACCCGGCCCCCATCGTCGAGGCCGCCCGCGCCCGCGGCTGCCTGGTCATCGCCGACGCCAGCCAGGCCTGCGGCTGGCTGCCCTTCACCGTCGAGGGCCTGGACGCCGTCGTCTGCGCCGCCTACAAGTGGCTCATGGCCCCGCGCGGCGCCGCCTTCGGCTACCTGTCGCCGCTGCTGCGCGAGCGCATGCGCCCCCTGGCCGCCAACTGGTACGGCGCGGCCGAGCGCGACAGCGGCTACTACGGCATGCCGCTGCGCCTGGCCGACGACGCCCGCGCCTTCGACCTGTCACCGGCCTGGTTCAGCTACGTCGGCGCCGCCCCCGCCCTGGAGGTCGTGCTCACCCTCGGCGTGGCGGCCATCGGCGAGCACAACCTCGCCCTGGCCAACCGGCTGCGCACCGAACTGGGCCGGCCGCCCTCCGACAGCCCCATCGTGTCCCTGGACGCCGACCCCGCCCGCCTGGCCGCCGCCGGCATCCGCGCCGCCGTACGGGCCGGGCGGGCACGGCTGTCCTTCCACGCCTACAACACCCACGCCGACGTCGAGCGCGCGCTGGAGGCGCTGCGATGATCCTTCACCTGGCCTACGCCCGCGACTGGCGCGCGGCCGGGCCCGGCGGCTACCGCGTCTCCACCCGCGGCCGCACCCTGGCCGAGGTCGGCTTCATCCACTGCAGCCGCGACCGGGCCCAGCTGGAGCAGGTCGCCGCCGTCTTCTACGCCGACGTCACCGACGAGCTGCTCGTGCTGGAGATCGACCCCGCCGGCCTGGACGTGCGCGTCGAGGACGGATTCCCGCACCTGTACGGCGCGCTGCCCCTCGCCTCGGTCACCGCCGCCCACCCCTACCGCCGCCCCTGAACCCGGGCGGGCGACCCCTGCCGCCGGCCCGAGGGGCGATCCGCACGCGAGGCGCCTTGGTAGTCTGCGCCCACCACCCCAAAAAATAGGCTTTTGGGAGCGTGCGATGCCCACGGAAGAAATCGCCAACATCCGCGCCGCCATTCTCGCCGGAGAATTTTCGGACGTCGGGAAATTGCCGCTCCCAGCGTATTATCGCGGGATAACGGTCCACGCGGATGAGACCGACATGTTCGCCGGCCTGCCCAGCCGCGACAAGGACCCGCGCAAATCCCTGCACCTGGACGAGGTCGAGCTGCCGCAGCCGGCGCACGGCGAGGCGCTGGTGGCGGTGATGGCCAGCGCGGTCAACTACAACACCGTCTGGAGCGCGCTGTTCGAGCCCGTGCCCACCTTCACCTTCCTGTCGCGCTACGGCCGCAGGTCGGCGCTGGCCGCCCGGCACGACCGGCCCTTCCACGTCATCGGCTCCGACCTGGCCGGCGTGGTGCTGCGCACGGGACCCGGCGTGACGCTGTGGCGGCCCGGCGACCGGGTGGTGGCGCACTGCCTGTCGGTGGAACTGGAGTCCCCCGAAGGCCACGGCGACACGCTGCTCGACCCCGACCAGCGCATCTGGGGCTACGAGACGAACTTCGGCGGCCTGGCGCAGATCGCCCTGGTCAAGGCCAACCAGCTCATGCCCAAGCCCCGGCACCTGACCTGGGAGGAGGCCGCGGCGCCCGGCCTGGTCAACTCCACCGCCTACCGCCAGCTCGTCTCGCGCAACGGCGCGGGCATGAAACTCGGCGACACCGTGCTCATCTGGGGCGCCGCCGGCGGCCTCGGCTCGTGCGCCACGCAACTCGCGCTGGCCGCCGGCGCCACCCCGGTCTGCGTGGTCTCCTCCGCCGCCAAGGCCGAGCTGTGCCGGGCGATGGGAGCCGAGGCGGTCATCGACCGCAGCGCCGAGGACTACACCTTCTGGCGCGATGAGCACACCCACGACGAGCGGGAGTGGCGCCGCTTCGGCAGCCGCATCCGGGAACTGGCCGACGGCGACGTCGACATCGTCTTCGAACACCCCGGCCGCGACACCTTCGGCGCGTCGCTGTATGTCGCGCGCAAGGGCGGCACGATCGTCACCTGCGCCTCGACGACCGGGTTCGTGCACCAATACGACAACCGGCACCTGTGGATGAAGGTCAAACGCATCGTCGGCTCGCACTTCGCCAACTACCGCGAGGCGTGGGAGGCCAACCGCCTGGTGGCCAAGGGCCGCGTCCACCCCACCCTGTCCAGGACCTACCCCCTCGAGGACGTGGCCTGCGCCGTTTACGACGTGCACCAGAATCTGCACCACGGGAAAGTCGGCGTGCTGTGCCTGGCGCCCCGCGACGGACTCGGCGTGGAGGACGAGGAGTCACGCGGACGATGGCTGCCGGACATCAACCGCTTCCGCAGCCGGCCGCCCCGATAACCCGGCACGCCCCCCTCGAATGGACACCGCCATAAGCCCGGATTACTATCGGTCCGGCATTTCATCGGCGTGGCGGGGTGTTATGCATGACGAGCGTGGTGCCCGCATTACATTCCGTCGACCCGCACGTTGCCGACGTTGACACACTCCGGCACGAGGACATTCCGCGCGCCGCCGGAAACCAGGAGCATATAACCCGCCTGGCCGAATCCGGGGCCGGCTTCCCGCCGATTCTCCTGCACCGCGCCACCGTGCGCGTCATCGACGGCATCCACCGCCCGCCGCCCGCCCGCGAGAGGCAGGCCGTGGCCCGGATCGCCCGCCGGCGCGCCGGGAACGCGACGACGTCCGCGCGCAGGCCGGAACAACGCGAGAGTCGCCCGGACAACCCCCTCCGGTTACGCCGCGGATGACGCCGATCGCCTCGCCACCACCCCGAGGGGACCCCGCATGAGGTCTGAGCCGACCATCCCCCTGAGCCCGGCCCAGCGCAGGCTGTGGGCGCTGGCCCAGCTGCGGCCCGGCGACCCCTACGCCGCCGCACCGTTCGCCGTCGAGGTGCGCGGGCCGCTGGAGGTGGCGCTGCTGGGCCGCTGCCTGAACGAGATCGTGCGCCGCCACGCCCCGCTGCGCGCCGGCATCCGGCTGCTGGGCGGCGAACTGGTGCAGCTCATCCGGCCCGCCACGCCGTACGAACTGGAGGTGGCCGACCTCAGCGGGCTGTCGGCGCTCGAGCGCGCCCGCCGCGCCCAGGAGCTGAGCGCCGCGCTCACCCGCCGCCCCTACGACCTGGAGGGCGAGCCGCTGTGGCGGATGCTGCTGCTGCGCCTGGGCGAGGAGCGGCACCGGCTGATCGTGGCCGTCCACCGCATCGTCTTCGACGGCCCCTCGCTGCAGATCTTCATGGACGAGCTGCTGAGCCTGTACGGCGGGCGGCCCCTGCCGGAGCCGGCCGAGGACTACTGCAGCCAGCCCCACCCCCAGGCGGCGGCGTACTGGAGCCGGCGGCTGCGCGGCGCCCCGGCGGCCGTGGACCTGCCGCTGGCCGGCCCGCGCCCGGCCTGGAGCGAGCAGCGCGCGGCCCGCGTCTCGCGCTGGATCTCGCCCGGGGTGCTGGCGCCGCTGCGCGAGCTGGCCAGGAAGCAGCGCGCCACGATGTTCATGGTGCTCAAGGCGGCCTGGGACGTGGTGCTGCGCCAGCACGGCGCCGGCGACGTGCTCGTGGGCGTGAACCTGCCCGGGCGCCGGACGGTGGCGGCCGGCCGGCTCATCGGCTCCTTCGCCCAGCCGGTCGTGCTGCGCAGCGACCTGTCCGGCGGGGCGGGCCTGGAGATGTCCTTCACCGAGCTGCTGGCCGCCGTCCGGCGCGAGGTCCTGGACGCCCACACCTACGGCGAACTGCCGTATGAGCAGGTGCTGCGGGAGCTGAAGGTGGCCTGCGACCCCGGCTGCCGGCCCTTCTTCCAGGTGATGTTCGGCCACCTGCCGCCCGAGCCCGAAGGCCGCGCCGGCGGCGTCGCCTTCGCCGCGGCGAACCTGCGCCTGGAGACCACCCCGGCCGAACTGGAGATCACCCTGGCCGACGCCGAGCGCGGCGCCCTGCAGGCGCACCTGGACTACCGCCTGGAGCTGTTGGAGGAGCACACGGCCGAGCGCATGCTGGCGCGCATGGCCGGCGTGCTGGAGCGCATCGGCCGCGACCCCGCCGCCCGCCTGTCGCACCTGGTGCTGCCGGACGCCGCCGAGAGCGAGCAGGTGCTGCGCCAGTGGAACACCACCCGCGCCCCCTACCCGGCCGAGCGCTGCGTCCACCACCTGGTCAGCCGGCAGGCCGCCCGCACCCCCGGCCGGGTGGCCGCCCGCGCCGGCGCGCACGCCTGGACCTACCGCGAGCTGGAGGAGGCCGCCAACCGCATCGGCCACCACCTGCGCGCGCTCGGCGTCGGCCCGGAAACGCCCGTCGGCGTGTGCCTGCCGCGCTCGCCGCAGCTGCCGGCGGCCATCCTGGGCGTCTTCAAGGCCGGCGGCGTCTGCGTGCCCCTGGACACCCCCGGCGACGCGGCCGCCCCCGCGATCATCCTGGCCGAACCCCGGCACGGGCCGCCGCCGCCCGGCAGGCGGCTGGTCACGCCGCAGGAGGCCGCATCCCGGCCGAGCGGCCCGGTCGACGCGCCGGTCGCGGCGGCCAACGCCGCCTGCGTCCTGCCCGGCTCCGGCGTCGTCCTGGAACACCGCAACCTGACGAACCTGCTCACCTGGGCGCACCGGGAACTGGGGGAGAAGGCGCTGGCCGGCGTGCCGCTGATCAGCCCCCTGACCTGCGGCGCGGCGATGTTCGCCGTCTTGACCACGCTGACCTGCGGCGGCACCGTGCTCATCGCCGACGCCGACGCCGACGCCGACGGCCCGGCCCGCGTCGCCCCCGGCGCCAGCGTGGTGGTGGCGGCGCCGTCGGTGCACGCGGCCCTGCTGAACGACGACGCCCTGCCCGAGTCCGCCCCCATCGTGATCTCCCACGGCGAGCCGCTGCCGCCGCCGGTGCTGGCCCGGCTGTATGCGCGCGAGTCCGTCGACGTCGTCTACAACCTGTACGCCTGCGCCGAGGCCGGCCTGTTCGCGCTGTTCACCATCGTGGCCCCCGGCGAGCCGATCACGGTCGGGCGCCCCATGGACAACACCACCGCCTACGTGCTCGACCCCCTGCTGCGGCCGGTCCCGCCCGGCGTCGCGGGCCTGCTGTACCTGGGCGGCGCCGCGATCAGCCGCGGCTACCTCCACCGCCCCGCCCTGACCGCCGGGCGCTTCGTCGCCGACCCGTTCTCCGCCGAGCCGGGCCGGCGCCTGTATGCCACGGGCGACCTGGCGCGCCACCTTCCCGACGGACGGCTGCAGGTGCTCGGCCGCGCCGGCCGGCAGGTCAGGGTGCGCGGCTGCCGGGTCGAGCTGAGCGAGGTCGAGGCCGCGATCCTGGAGCATCCCGCGGTGGCCGGCGCCTGCGCCATGCTCACCGGCCAGGAGGGCGCCGAGGTGCTGGTGGCGGCCGTCGTGCTGCGCCCCGGCGCGCGGGCGAGGCCGCAGGAGATCCGCGCCGACCTGCGCCGGCGCCTGACCGGCGCCATGGTTCCGGCCCGCCTGGTGCTCGCCGAGCGCCTGCCGCTGCTGCCCAGCGGCCGGCTGGACCGCGCGCGGATCCTGCTGTCGTACGGCGGGCCGCCCGCCCAGCCACCCGGCGCGTCGTCCGGGCTCCAGTCCGAACCGGCTTCCGAACCGGCTTCCGAACCGGCTTCCGAACCGGCTTCCGGGTCGGCTTCGGGGCCGGCTGAGACGGCGGTGAGCGCGGCCTGGGACGAGATCCTGGGCCATCCGGCCGGGCCGGACGAGAACTTCTTCGACGCCGGCGGCACCTCGCTGTCGCTGGTGATGCTGCGCGAACGGCTGCGCCGCGACTTCGGCGCCGACGTGCACGCCGGCGACCTGCTGCGCCATCCGACGGTACGGGAGATGGCCGCCCTGCTCACCGGCGCCTTCCGGCCCGAGCGCCCGCAGACACCGCCGCGCCCGGCCGCCGCGACCCGCTCGCGCCGCCGCGAACGCTGAGCCGGTTTGCCTTCGAGCGCGCTCCAACGCCTACCGTCGCCGCCATGACGACACAGACCTGGATCATCACCGGCGCCTCCCGCGGCCTGGGACGCGCCCTGGCCGAGGCGGCGCTGGCGGCCGGCGACCGGGTGGTGGCCGCCGTGCGCCACCCCGAAAGCATGGCCGGCCTGCACACCGGCGACCTGCTGACGGTGGCCTTCGACGCCCGCGACACCGCCACCGCCCCCGCCCTCATCCAGGCCGCGCTCGAGCGGTTCGGCCGCCTGGACGTGCTGGTCAACAACGCCGGCCGCGCGATCGTCGGCTCCGCCCAGGAGGTGAGCGAGGAGCAGTTGCGCGAGCTGATGGACCTGCACCTGTCTCGAAGTTCGCCCTGGAAGGCTGGGCGGAGTCCCGGGCCGGCGAGGTCGCGCCGTTCGGCGTCCGCGTGATGATCGTCGAGCCCTCGCCCGCCTACCGCGAGGCGCCGACCCCGGTGCGCGCCGACCTGGCCGGAGCAGACGGGCTGCGGGAAGGCGACCCGGCGCGCGCGGCCGCCATCATCGTGGGCCTGGCCCACGCCGCCGAGGTGCCGCTGCGGCTGCCGCTGGGCCGCGAGGCCGTCGAGCGGCTGTCGGGCGCCTACCGGCGCGGCCTGGCCGAGGTCGAGCGGTGGGCCGGGATCGCGCGCAGCGCCGACTTCCCGGGCCTGGCCCCCTCGGCCCGGCCCGTCTAGCGCAAGGGGCGTAGGCTCGCCCGGCATGGCCACCGACGACCTGATGACCCGGCTGCTGGACATCCTCGGCGAGGACGGCCCGCCGCCGATCGAGGTGCTCCACGAGCTGACCCGGCCGGGCCCGGTGCCGCAGCCGCTGACGATCGCCCAGGTCGCCGGCCTGCTCGGCATCACCGCCCACACACTGCGCTACTACGAGCGGGCCGGCCTGGTCACCGTGGCCCGCGACCCGGGCGGGCACCGCGCCTACGACGCCGCGGCGGTGCGGCGCCTGGCCTTCCTGTGCTGATCGAGCATCGCGACACCATCCGGCGCCGCATCCGGGAGCTTGCCCTGTCGCTGGCGGCCGTCGACTACAAGATCGCCACCTATGGGGGTGAGACCGGCCCGGAGGTGCACGAGCCCGGCACCGGCCGGCCCCTACCGGCCGAGTGAGGCCCACAAGGCGCACCGGTGGCGCGCCGGGCCATCCGATACCGCCAGCGTGCGGACGTGCCCGGCGCCCGGCTTCCAGCGGGGCAGGCCGGGGCCGTTGGGGTCACCGGTGGCCGCGAAGCGCGTCCAGTGGCCGATCATCTGCGCGGCCAGGCGGCGCTGGCCGGGCGACAGGGGCCGCTCCACCGCGGCGCCCGGCCCGTCGAACAGGTAGGCCAGCTCTCCGCCGTGGTAGGCGCCCAGCGGGAAGGAGCGGGGTACGGCGAAGCCGGCCGGGCGCGGGGCGGCGCGGTCGGCGAACTCGAACTGATACACCGCCACCTTGCGGGCCAGCTGCCGGTTGCCCAGGCGCGCCGGGCAGCTCCAGGCGCGGTCGGTGGCCACGGCCGCCCAGGCCAGGGACGGCGAGCCGTACGCGCTGACCGGGTAGCGGGCCGCCACCCGGGCGGCGTCGCGGCCGAAGGCGATGCGCAGGAACTGCCGGTAGGTGTTGTCGTCCAGCGGCCGGCCGGGGCCGTCGAAGTACATGGCCGTGAAGTAGCGGGCCTCGTCGGCGGTGCCGCCGGCCATGACCGGCACCCGGTGGATGCGGCCTTGCGCCAGCGCCCGGCCCGGCTCCAGCGGCAGCGCCGGGGTGCCGTGGGCGGGTGCCCAGGTGGCCGGGATCGCCTGTTGGGCGCCCAGTAGCGCCGCGACCGGGGCCTTGCGCAGGCACCGCAGCGCCGCGCCGGTGCAGCCGAGCCGGCCGGCGGCGGCCGCGGCGATGCGCTCGCTCGCCCGGCGCGCGGGCCAGACGGCGTCGCCGCCGGCGGGGTCGATGCCGAGCCGGCGCATGGAGCAGGTGCCGCTCTGGATGATCACCTTGTCGAACAGCCCCGCCGCCCGGGGCGAGGTCAGCTGGGCGCAGGTGCTGAACCCGCCGGCCGACTCGCCGAACAGGGTGACGTTGGCCGCGTCCCCGCCGAACGCCGCGGCGTTGCGCCGTACCCACCTCAGCGCGGCCTGCTGGTCCAGCAGGCCGAACGCGCCCGAGCCCGCCAGGTGCGGGTGGCCGAGGAAGCCGAAGATGCCCAGCCGGTAGTTGACGGTCACGACCATCGCGCCCGCCCGCGCGAGCCGCCCGGCGTCGTAGTCGCCGCCGGCGCCCTGGGTGAAGCCGCCGCCGTGCAGCCACACCATGACCGGCAGCCCCCGCGCGGACCGCTGCGCCTTGTCCGGCGTGGTGATGTTGAGGTAGAGGCAGTCCTCGGCGGCGCTGGCCGGGTTGGAGTCGGCCGGATTGGCGTTCTGGGCGCAGCGCACCGCCGGGCCGGAGGCGTCCCTGACCCCCTTCCACGCCCGGGCGGGCCGGGGCGGCCGCCAGCGCAGGTCCCCGGTCGGGGCAGCGGCGTACGGGATGGCGGTGAATCGCCGCAGGCCGTCGGCGGAGGCCACCCCCGCGACCGCGCCGGCGCCGGTGCGCACGACGGGCCGCGCCGTACCGCCCGAATCGTGTGCGGCCGATCGTGCAGCCTGCACGGCCGCGCCGTACGTGGCGTGCGCGGGTGTGGCGTGCGCGGGTGTGGCGTGCGCGGGTGTGGCGTGCGCGGGTGTGGCGTGCGCTGCGGGGACGGCCAGGCTCAGCGTCAGCGTGAGCGGGCCGATCGCGGCTGCCGTCGCCTTGAGGCGGCGGCCGGTGGTGCGGCCGGTGGGCGCGCTCATCGGCGCACCGTCCGATACAGCGCCGCCAGCAGGGCCAGGGCCCCGATCGCGCCGATGACCAGGTCGGCCCAGCCCGGCACGCCGGCGGCGCGCAGCAGCGCGGCGATGCCGAAGCTGGTGCCCCAGCGCGCCTCGGTGATCGCCGAGCCGAATCCCTGGACCGCGAACAGGACTCCGGCCAGCCACAACGCCTTGACGGCCGTGCGGGGCGGGGTGGTGAGACGGTTCACGTGGACGTCCCTCTCCTTCGTTCCGATGCGTACGCATCAAATAAACCGGATTCCTTGATACGATGCAAACGCATCACAACGAGCCCGGGGGAGGAGCCTCATGCCCAAGCAGGTCGACTACGAGACCCGCCGCCGCCACATCGCCGAAGCGGTCTGCGACCTCATCGAGCGCCACGGCCCCGAAGGCGCCACCCTGCGCGAGGTGGCCGAACAGGCGGGCGTGTCCATGGGCGCGGTACAGCGCTGCTTCGCCACCAAGGAGGAGATGCTCGTCTTCGCCCTGCGCCACGTCACCGAACGCATCACCGAACACGGCAAAGCCGACATCGCCGCCTCCGGCACCGGCCAATCGGCCGCCACCCTGCTCACCGCCACCCTGCGCTCCATCACGCTCGTCGAAGCCCACCAGCGGCGCGACGCCGCCATCCTGGCCGCCTTCACCGCCCACGCCGCCGCCACGCCGTCCCTGGCCGCCGTCCTGCGCCAGGCCCACGCCCAGACCCGCGCCCTGCTGGTGTGGCTGATCCGCTACGGCCAGCAGACCCGCGAGTTCCGCACCGGCCTGGACGCCGAGCAGGCAGCCGACACCCTCCTGCCGCTGGCCGAAGGACTGACCGCCCTGGCCCTGGTCGGCCACCACGGCGCCACCCCCGCCCACGCCACCCTCAGGCGCCACGTCAACGCCCTGCTCGGCGACGGCTGAGCACCCGGCGGCGTACGATGCGCAGGTGAGCAGCAGATCCACCGAGGCCCAGCACCTGCGCGACCTCGCGCTGCTGCGCCGGGTCCGCGACCGCATCGACCGCGAATACGCCCAGCCCCTCGACGTGCAGGCGCTGGCCCGCGGCGCCAACATGTCCGCCGGCCACCTCAGCCGCCAGTTCCGCGCCGCCTACGGCGAATCGCCCTACAGCTACCTGATGACCCGCCGCATCGAGCGCGCCATGGCACTGCTGCGCCGCGGCGACCTCAGCGTCACCGACGTCTGCTTCGCCGTCGGCTGCTCCTCCCTGGGCACCTTCAGCACCCGCTTCACCGAGCTGGTCGGCATGCCCCCCAGCGCCTACCGCCGCCGCACCGCCCAAGCCGGCGCCGAGATGCCCGCGTGCGTGGCCAAACGCGTCACCCGACCGGTCAGGAATTGACCAGACCCATCAGGATTCAAGAAGCGCCACCCATGCCACCACAATTAGCCTGACCGGCATGAACATCCGCATTCACGCCAGCTTCCTGCCCCACGACGACCCCGAGGCCGCCCTGGCCTTCTACCGCGACACCCTCGGCTTCGAAGTCCGCAACGACGTCGGCTTCGAGGGCCTGCGCTGGATCACCGTCGGTCCGGCCGACCAGCCCGCCACCTCCATCGTGCTCACACCCCCGCTCGCCGACCCCGGCATCACCGACGACGAACGCCGCATGATCATCGAAATGATGGCCAAAGGCACCTACGCCGGCATCGTCCTGGCCACCGCCGACCTCGACGCCACCTTCGCCAAACTGCAGGCCGGCGACGCCGAAGTCGTCCAGGAACCCACCGACCAGCCCTACGGCGTACGCGACTGCGCCTTCCGCGACCCGGCGGGCAACCTCATCCGCATCGAGGAAATCCGCTGAGCACCCGGACGCGACCACCGCCGCCGCTCAGGTAGACAGAAACCGTTGCCGCCCAACCCGAACCAACCGGGCATACTGGACGCGTTTTTCCGGACCCGCCAGGCGGCACCGCCCCACAGATGGAGACAGCATGAGCAAGGCCGAAACCCCGGGCACGCAGCCGCACGCCGCCGACAGCCACGACCTGATCCGGGTGCACGGCGCCCGCGTCAACAACCTCAAGGACGTCAGCGTCGAACTGCCCAAGCGCCGCCTGACCGTGTTCACCGGCGTGTCCGGCTCCGGCAAGAGCTCCCTGGTCTTCAACACCATCGCCGCCGAATCCCAGCGGATGATCAACGAAACCTACAGCGCCTTCGTCCAGGGCTTCATGCCCACCCTGGCCCGCCCCGACGTCGACGTCCTGGACGGCCTGACCACCGCCATCATCGTCGACCAGCAGCGCATGGGCGCCGACCCCCGCTCCACCGTCGGCACCGCCACCGACGCCAACGCCATGCTGCGCATCCTGTTCAGCCGCCTCGGCCGCCCGCACATCGGCCCCCCGCCCGCCTTCTCCTTCAACACCGCCGCCCGCGTGGCCAGCGGCGCGATGACCATCGACAAGGGCAAGGGCGAGCGCGTCGTCGTACGCAAAGCCGTCTACCACGGCGGCATGTGCGCCCGCTGCGAAGGCCGCGGCACCGTCACCGACTTCGACCTCACCCAGCTCTACGACGACAGCAAATCCCTCAACGAAGGCGCCCTGTCGGTGCCCGGCTACAGCATGGACGGCTGGTACGGCCGCATCTACCGCGGCTGCGGCTTCTTCGACCCCGACAAGCCCATCCGCACCTTCACCAAAAAAGAACTCGACGACCTCCTGCACAAGGAACCCACGAAAATCAAGGTCGAGGGCGTCAACCTCACCTACTCCGGCCTCATCCCGACGATCCAGAAGTCGTTCCTGTCCAAGGACGTCGACGCCATGCAGCCGCACATCCGCGCCTTCGTCGAACGCGTGGTCACCTTCACCTCCTGCCCCGACTGCGGCGGCACCCGCCTGAACGAAGCCGCCCGCTCCTCCAAGATCAAAGGCATCAGCATCGCCGACGCCTGCGCGATGGAGATCCGCGACCTGGCCGCATGGATCCGCGACCTCGACGAACCCACCCTGGCGCCCCTGCTCGGCAAACTCCTGCACAGCCTCGAATCCTTCGTCGAGATCGGCCTGGGCTACCTGTCGCTCGATCGCCCCGCCGGCACCCTGTCCGGCGGCGAGGCCCAGCGCACCAAGATGATCCGCCACCTCGGCTCGGCCCTGACCGACGTCACCTACGTCTTCGACGAACCCACCATCGGCCTGCACCCCCACGACATCCAGCGGATGAACGACCTGCTGCTGCGCCTGCGCGACAAGGGCAACACCGTCCTGGTCGTCGAGCACAAACCCGAAGCGATCGCGATCGCCGACCACATCGTCGACCTCGGCCCCCACGCCGGTACGGCCGGCGGCACCATCTGCTACGAAGGCACCCTCCAGGGACTGCGCGCCAGCGGCACCATCACCGGCCGTCACCTCGACGACCGCGCCACCCTCAAACCCGCCACCCGCACCCCCACCGGCACCCTGCAGATCCGCGGCGCCACCCGCCACAACCTCCAGAACGTCGACGTCGACATCCCGCTCGGCGTCCTGACCGTCGTCACCGGCGTGGCCGGCTCCGGCAAAAGCTCGCTCATCCACGGCTCCATCCCCGCCTCCGCCGGCGTCATCTCCGTCGACCAGGCCCCCATCCGCGGCTCACGCCGCAGCAACCCGGCCACCTACACCGGCCTGCTGGACCCGATCCGCAAAGCCTTCGCCAAAGCCAACGGCGTCAAACCCGCCCTGTTCAGCGCCAACTCCGAAGGCGCCTGCCCGGCCTGCAACGGCGCCGGCGTCATCTACGTCGACCTGGGCATCATGGCCGACTCCGCCACCACCTGCGAGGACTGCGACGGCAAGCGCTTCGACGCCTCCGTCCTGAACTACCACTTCGGCGGCCGCGACATCAGCGAAGTCCTGACCATGCCGGTCGGCGAGGCCGCCGCCTTCTTCGCCACCGGCGAGGCCCGCATCCCGGCCGCGCACGCCATCCTGCAACGCCTGGCCGAGGTCGGCCTCGGCTACCTCACCATCGGCCAGCCGCTCACCACCCTGTCCGGCGGCGAACGCCAGCGGCTCAAACTGGCCACCCACATGGCCGACAAGGGCGGCGTGTACATCCTCGACGAGCCCACCACCGGCCTGCACCTGGCCGACGTCGAGCAACTGCTCACCCTGCTCGACCGCCTGGTGGAAGCCGGCAAATCGGTCATCGTCATCGAACACCACCAGGCGGTCATGGCCCACGCCGACTGGATCATCGACCTGGGGCCGGGGGCCGGGCACGACGGCGGCCGCGTCATCTTCGAAGGCACCCCCGCCGACCTGGTCGCCGCCCGCTCCACCCTGACCGGCCGGCACCTGGCCGCCTACGTGGGCGCCTGACCGGCCCGCCCCCGATCCGGTGAGAACGGCGATGCCGCTCCCACCGGATCAGACGCAACCGATCACGGGTTGCCGGACCTGCAGATCGCGGAGGTACGGAACTCCACGGAGGCGCCGGCCGCATCCGAAACCACGGCACGGATGGCGTAGCTGAAGGTCGGCTGGCAGCCGATCGCCACGAACCGCTTGTTGTCGAAGGACGGGATGTGGTTGTTGTTGACGAACCAGCGGACCGAGGTCGGCGCCACCCCGCCGCTGAAGGACACCTCGCACAGGAACCGCCGCGCGAGCGCCTCACAGCTGCCGCCGTCGAGAGTCAGGGCCATCGCCGCCGCCGAACCGCTCGACACCGCGGAGGCGGAGGCGGACAGGGCGGCCGGGGACATCAGCAGCCCGGCCGTCAGGAGGGCGGGGAGAGCGATCTTGTACGACGTGCGCATACCTGTCTCCTTGTGGATGATGACGGAACCCGGGGGACGACGCTCCGGCCGGCTCCGTCCAACCGTTGCTCTTCGGTCTTCGCCGGCGCGGCCGTCGCGGATGAGTGTGCCTGAACACACTGTCCTCCCCACAGCCCGGACGCGATAGCCGATCGCGAGACCACCGCGCCACCCGGGAAATGCGTACTCCGGGCCCCTGACCGGCCAGGACGTCCCGGCCGGGCGCAGCCGTACCCCCAGGCCGGGCACGCCGCGCACCAAGATCTTCCCCGACATCGGCTCGGGGAGAATAGTGTGAGGTGGTGGATCGACGCATCTTCGGCCTGGAGAACGAGTACGGCGTCACATGCACCTTCCGGGGTCAGCGCAGGCTGTCGCCGGATGAGGTGGCGCGCTACCTGTTCCGGAGGGTCGTGTCCTGGGGCCGGTCAAGCAACGTCTTCCTCCGTAACGGCGCCCGCCTGTATCTGGACGTGGGCAGCCATCCCGAGTACGCCACCCCCGAGTGCGACAACGTCGTCGAACTCGTCACCCACGACAAGGCCGGCGAGCGCATCCTGGAGGGGCTGCTCGTCGACGCCGAGAAACGCCTGCGCGAGGAGGGCATCGCCGGCGACATCTACCTGTTCAAGAACAACACCGACTCCGCCGGCAACTCCTACGGCTGCCACGAGAACTACTGCGTGAGCCGGCAGGGAGAGTTCGGCCGCCTGGCCGACGTGCTGATCCCGTTCCTGGTGACGCGGCAGATCATCTGCGGCGCCGGCAAGGTGCTGCAGACCCCGCGCGGCGCCGTCTACTGCGTCTCGCAGCGCGCCGAGCACATCTGGGAGGGGGTGTCGTCGGCGACGACCCGGTCCCGGCCGATCATCAACACCCGCGACGAGCCCCACGGCGACGCCGAGCGTTTCCGGCGCCTGCACGTCATCGTGGGCGACTCGAACATGAGCGAGGCCACGATGCTGCTCAAGGTCGGCGCGACCGACCTGGTGCTGCGCATGATCGAGGCGGGCACCGTGATGCGCGACCTGTCGCTGGAGAACCCGATCCGGGCCATCCGCGAGGTCTCCCACGACATGACCGGCCGCCGGCGGGTACGCCTGGCCAACGGGCGGGAGGCGTCCTCGCTGGAGATCCAGCAGGAGTATCTGGGCAAGGCCAAGGACTTCGTCGACCGGCGCGGCGGCGACCCCATCGCCCGGCGGGTGCTGGAGCTGTGGGAGCGCACCCTGCGCGCGGTGGAGACCGGCAACCTCGACCTGGTCAGCCGCGAGATCGACTGGGTGACCAAATACCAGCTCATCGAGCGCTACCGCAAGAAGTACGACCTGCCGCTGTCCTCACCGCGCGTGGCCCAGCTCGACCTGGCCTACCACGACGTGCACCGCAAACGCGGCCTGTTCTACCTGCTGCAAAAGCGCGGCGCGGTGGAACGGGTGACGTCCGACATCCGGATTTTCGAGGCCAAGTCGGTGCCGCCGCAGACCACCCGGGCGCGGCTGCGGGGCGAGTTCATCCGCAAGGCCCAGGAGAAGCGCCGCGACTTCACCGTCGACTGGGTGCACCTCAAACTCAACGACCAGGCGCAGCGCACCGTGCTGTGCAAAGACCCGTTCCGCAGCGTGGACGAGAGAGTGGACAAGCTCATCGCCGGCATGTGACCTGGAGACAAGAGGCCGGCCGGGTACCCGCCCCGCCGGCCTGCCCTCCGGCGCAGCCTCCAGCCAGACCGCCGGCACGGCCACCTACGATCACCCCATGACCGACACCCGCGCCGCCGCCCAGCGCTTCGCCGACACCTGGCAGCACGGCTGGACCCACCACGACGCCGAGGCCATCCTCACCCTGTACGCCGACGACGCCGTCCACACCTCGATGCCCTTCCGCCCACCACACCGCGGGAAAGCCGAAATCGCCGACTACATCCGCAGATCCTTCGCAGAAGAGCACGCCCCCCGCGCCCACTTCGAACCGCCCATCGTGGACGGCGACCGAGCCGCCGTCGAATACCGTGTCACCGACGGCGAGCACACCCTGGCCGGCTGCGTGTTCATCACCTTCGGCCACGACGGCCGCGCCGTACAGACCAGGGACTACTGGCACGAAACCTGACTACACCCGCACCGCACTCGGCACACCCGGAGCCGGGACCGGCGCAGGAGCCGGGGGAGCGGCGCCCACCCGCACGGCCTGCACCGGCGGCTGGGCACGCTCGGCGCACCCACCCTGGCAGTAGCCGTTCGTCACCACCAGCCGCGCCCGGGCGGCGGTGTACGCCTCACGCCCAGACGCTGGCAAAACCCCCTGACAGACCTGGCACAACACATCGTTCCCCACGTGGGTCCCCTTCCGGCCGCGTACCAGATATCCAGAGTAAGCGCGTCAAAACCATCCGAGTCCCCATTTCCACGACTCGTCAAGAAACCTGTAAGAAACGGCATCACCCGCCGGCCCACCCGACGAGCCCCTCAGACCCCCGCCCCGCACCACCCGCCCCACACACCACCACAAACCCACAGAACACCCGCTGTAGCAGGCGAAATCCGCCCCGCCGCCAGCCGACCACACCACCACCGCACCCACCCCGCGAACCCGCCCAGCACCACCCGCATCCCCGACGATCAGTGACCAACCCCACAGTGCCCACCCCCGACCGGGCGCAGCCGGACGCCTGGGGTGACCACACGACGATCCGCAAGGG
>NZ_VRLV01000017.1:231857-248242 GCF_009760925.1 Nonomuraea typhae | reverse complement strand
TCGCCCAGGCTGTAGCAGCCGTGGAAGTAGCGCACGCCCTGGTCGCGCCGGTAGGTGGCCGGCCGGCGTTCGGGTCTTCCTTCGCGCGCCCAGCCCGAGCCGCCGTGTGGTCGGATCGAAAGTGGCCCGAACTGGTCGAAGGCGAAGCATCGGTTCGGGAAGCGGGTGGTGACCTCTTCGATCCGGTCCAGTTTGGCCTCGCGATGGGGGTCGGTGGAGTCCTTCCAGGTTTGGGTGCGCTGGAAGGAGATCTTGTGTTCGCGTAAGTACTGCCGCAGCCGTTCCCGGCCGATCACCACGCTGCGGGTCGGGTTGTCGGCCAGGTAGGCGGCCAGTTTGCGGATGCTCCACCGGGTGAAGGGCCGGCCCAGCTTCTCGGGCCGGGTGGTGGCCGTCGCGGTGATGAAGTCCTCATCGCCCGAGGTGATGCGGCGGGGACGGCCTCCCGCCCAGTTAGGGTCCAGCGCGGCCAGGCCTCGCTCGTTGAAGGCGTGGATGACATCACGCACGGTGTCTTCATCGGCCGCGACCAACTGGGCGATCGCCGCCACCGGGGTCCCGCTGGATGACGCCATGACGATCAACGCCCGCCGTACCCGGACCGAATCGTGTTTGCCTCGCCGGACCAGCCGCTGCAGCGTCTGTCCTTCATGGTCGGACAACCGCCGCGCCCGCACAGGCTCGGCCATGATGCTCCTCCTCCATCGATCGCTTCAGTGTCGATACGACAGTGGAGGGCACCCAGGACGGCCAGCGCAAGCAGTACAGCACCGTTCCTCAAGCCGGTGAACCTATGCGGTCACCGCACTAGGTGAACGGCCTGAAGATCGGCGACGAGCTGCTCGTGCTGACCACACGGGGCTGCTGGCACAACCCGGGACGCGACCGCACCCGCGTGATCGGCCGGGCGCACGTGACCTCCGCCGTCCGGACGTACGAAACGCCGGTCACCATCGCCGAAGGCGAGTTCACCAGGGGCTGAGACCTCGCCTTCGACCTCCTCACCCCCTACCTGACGGGCGTGGAGCTGGTGCCGTTCGTGCCACGGCTGGCGGCGTTCCCCGACAAGCGTGACGGGGCCTGGTCGATCCAGCTGCGCAGGCCGCTGCTGAAGATCTCCCCGGCGGACGCCGCGCTGCTGCGGGACGCGCTCACTCAGGTCGCGGTGCGACCGGCATACGTGATGGGCGAATACCTCGATAAGATCAAGCCGGTCAGCCCTGCTACGCAGGTCGCCGGGTGAGGCCCGTCAGCGGGGGAGGACCTCCAAGCCGCCGTCCGGGCGCAGCTCCAGGCGCTTCTGGTCGGGCACGAGCCGGCCGCTGACGCGCAGAGTGCGTTCGTTGATCTGGGCGTGGAAGGCCCGCTGATAGTCGGCCTCCCCGACCACCACCCACACGGCCCTGCGGTAGGAACCCGACGCCGTGCGCAGTTCTCCTTGAATCTTGATGCGCGGAGCCTCGCCCCTGACCCTGCCACGCAGCGTCTCCACCCTGCCGATGATCGTGCCCGTCTCCGACTTCGCCAGAGCTTCCAGCTCGCTGCTCGCCTTGGAGATGGCCCGTACCATCGGAGCCGAGAAGGCGATCGGCGCAGGGGACAGGCTGATGGGCTCGGCCCGAGCCCAGGAGAAGGTCACCTCGAATGGCTGGCTGCGTCCGGTGCCGCCCAGGCCGGCCAGCGCCGCGCACAGGTTCGCCGACACGCCCTGCTCCACGTAGTCGTCGAACACGCCCGGCGGCCGGTCCAGCTCCACCACCTGCACGGCGGCCTCGCGCGCGGCTTGGAGGGCCGTGTGCAACACGGTCAGGACGTGGCGCCCGACGACCGGCGCGCCGAAGAGCGGATCGGGGCCTGGAGGAGCGACCGGCACCCGCGCGTGGAAGATGTAACTGCCGGGTGTAGTGGTGCCGAGACGCACACCTTGCAGGAAACCGTCGACCTCCTTACTGCGCCGGTCGCGGAAGAGCAGTTGCGGGCCCGCCTCCACCGTCCTGGCCGAGAACTTCAGAACGTCGTGAATGCCGTGCACCGCCTTGATGGCCGAGGGCAGAGGGATCGTGCCGGACGGCGTCTCGGGCTGGAGGCGATAGGACTGCACATCCACCAGAGGCTCAGCGATGTCGAGCAGAATCTCTTCCTGCGGCCGATCCTCGAAGGTGGCCAGCTTGCGAACCGCCTCATCGAGCAACTCGCTGTCGTCCGGATACTCCAGGCTGCTGGGGATGAGCACCCGGCCGGCGCTCTCACGGCCCCATACGATGGCTCCGCGCCAGGTGCCCTCGCGTCTCCAGCCGCGACTGGCGAGATAGCCGCTCAGCTCCTCGGGATTGACGGTGGACGCGGGCTCGCTCACAGCGCCTCCACCACCCTTCCCGGGTCGAGCAGGCCGAGCAGACGATCCACCGTGAGCAGGTTGTCCTCGGGGATGAGCACTTCGACCTTGCGATCGGCACGCGCACCGGCGATTCTCTCCCGATCTGCCAGGGAGATCCAGTAGGCCGCCTGCTTGAGCTGCAACCGGTGCTTGTCGGCGTGGATGAACGTGGTCAAATCTTCGGGCACGATCACGACGAAAAGGTAGCGGGGAACACGCCGCTGCCCGGCGAGCGCATTGAACTGTTTTTCCGTTAAGCCCCGGTATTTCCAGAATCCGTCCACCAGCTTCGGCGCCGACCACGACTTGACCTGTGCCTTCAGGCAGGGGAAATCCCCATCGACCTCCCAGGTCAAGGTGAAGTCGTAATCGATGCCCGTGACGTCCGGATACGGCTTGCCCATCTGGAGCCCGGCGGCTCCGGCCAGGGCCTGCACGAAGCACTCGCCGTACCACCCCTGGTGGTTGCGCCGCTCGAAGTACCACTCGCCGTTCAGAACCTGCCTCCAGGACCGCCGCCCAGCCGAGATCTTCTTCAACCGTATCCACGTGTCAAGACTTGCGGAAGCGCCGGACCCTGGGGGTGTACTCGCAAGCGAGATCACGGGACGCCTACACGAAGAGATGCTTGTCATGGCATCGCGGCCTTCCCTTTGGCCCGAGTCTTCAATGACGTCAAGTACGTCCTTTCATTGACTTAGAGCTGCGGCGCGTTTTCGCCTATGTCGGCGCGCCTCACGCAGCTAACTTCCAGGTGGTCTCTGACTGTGGTGGCGCGGACTGTGGGTACCGAAAAATCCATCCACCTGTGTTGAGCTGTAGTTTCTCTGGTATTGGTCACTCTTGTCTGAACGAACGCTCAACCTGGATTGAGCGGATGCTCAACAGTCGGCCTCGGGCTGCCGCGTCGTTGCAGGTCACGCACTATGTGCGAGTTTTTGAAGCGTTACACGTTCTCGGTCTTCATGTGTCCACCCAACCCGGTTCGGCGCTGACTTATCGGTGTCGGTGCCTCAATGCGACCGGAATTCGGAGATTGTCCGGAACGTGCCAAGGGCTGAGCCAGGGCGGCTGCCGACAGATTCAGACACGGATGCTGCGGAGTTATCGACGACAGATTCAATGTCGGGCCATGTTTGAACGTATTAATTTGTGCTACTCTGTCGAATCTTATTGCATTTGAAATGTCTAAAAATTTCGGCCGGTGCCCGGCGGTGTCAATGGCCGAAGAGCACGCGACGAGCACGCGGCACGGGATGCGGTGCGTCATGGTGTCCCGCTCGGAAACACGGTTTCGTTCTGTGAGCTGGGATTCTGCTGCCTGATCGGGGCGGCGGCTGCGACCATCGCGGGGTGTTGTTGTCGCTGGTCTACCGGGTGGTGCGGTGCTTGTTCGGCCTGCTGGCGGTGCTGATCCGCTCTGATCTCTCCAGGGAGGCTGAGCTTTTGGTGCTGCGTCATGAGAACCAGGTGCTCCGCCGTCAACTCGGCGGCCGACCGCGATGGAGCCACGGTGACCGGCTCTGGCTCACGGCGTTGTCGCGGCTGGTCCACCGTCGCCGGTGGTCGGAGGTGCTTCCGGTCACTCCGGCGACAATCTTGCGCTGGCATCGCCACCTGGTAGCGCGCAAGTGGACCTTCACCGACAGGCGGCGCCTGGGACGGCCTTGTACCCGTCGGCCGGTCAAGGCGCTGATTGTTCGGATGGCGCGGGAGAACCCGACCTGGGGGCATCGGCGGATCCAGGGCGAGTTGGCTCGCCTGGGTTACACGATCGTGGCCTCCACGGTGTGGGAGATCCTGCACGCGGCCGGTATCGATCCGGCGCCTCGCCGGGCCGGGCCGAGCTGGCGGCAGTTCCTGACCGCTCAGGCGCACGCGATCATCGCGTGTGACTTCTTGGTGGTCGAGACCGTGCTGCTCAAGCGCGTGTATGTGCTGGTGTTCATCGAGCACGGCACTCGGCGACTGCATCTGGCCGGAGTGACCGCGCACCCGACCGGGGCCTGGGCGGTGCAGCAGGCCCGCAACCTAGCGATGGACCTGGGGGAGCGCATCGCCAGGCTGCGGTTCTTGATCCACGATCGGGACCCGCTCTTCACCTCCGCATTCAGGGAGGTCTTCAACGCCGAAGGGCTTCGAGCCGTCACCACCTTGCCGTGGACGCCGAGGATGAACGCCGTCTGCGAGCGGGTGATCGGCACCCTGCGCCGCGAACTCCTGGACCGAATCCTGATCCTCAGCGAACGCCACCTGGCTCTCGTGCTCCACGAGTACCTGATCCATTACAACGGGCATCGGCCGCACCAGTCCCGGCACCAACGGCCCCCGAACACCGCAACGCAGCCCGCCCGCGACGTGACCGACCTCAACGACCTGCGATCCATCCGCCGCAAACCCGTCGTCGCAGGCATGATCAGCGAATACCGCCACGCCGCTTAACCGCAGCTCAGTCCCCGAAACCCAATATTCGAGCGGCACACCATCAGCGCCTTGACCGGCCGGCGGGTGCCAGACCGACCCGGGCGCCGCATGTCGGTGAAGGTCCACTTCCACGCTACGAGGTTGCGGTGCCAGCGCAAGATCGTCGCAGGGGTTACCGGGAGCACCTCGGCCCACCGGCAGCTGGATCAGTCGAGACAACGCCGCGAACCAGAGCCGGTCGGCGTGACTCCACCGCGGCCGGCCACCCAACTGGCGGCCGAGCACCCGGTTCTCATGACGGAGCACCAGCAGCTCAGCGGCGTCGGCAACGTGCCGAAGCCGGAAACCATGAACAAGGCGATCTCGGTGCCTGGCTCGTGGCGTGGCGGAGTCCTCATCGCCGTCGCGGTCGCACTCTCCTTCGGTGCACCGTTCCCGGAGGAGGTTACGTCCGTCCAATACGGCGAGTGCGTGACGCCCTAACGTTGGTCAGCATGTCGCAGGTCAATTGGCTAGCCGTAATGGTGGCTGCGCTGAGTGCGTTTGCGCTCGGCGCGCTCTGGTATTCGCCGATACTGTTCGGTAAGTCGTGGATGGCGCTGACCGGGCTCGACCAAGAGGCGCTCGCGAAACGCTCCCCGGTCCTGGTGTTCGGCTCGTCATTCCTGCTCAGCCTGCTCGCCGCAGCGGTGTTCGCAATGTTCCTGGGCTCTGATCCGAGCCTTGGCCTCGGAGTGGGTGCCGGGGTGGCGACCGGCCTGGCGTGGGTGGCGGCCAGCTATGGGATCAACTACCTGTTCGAGGCTCGGCCGTTCCGGCTCTTCCTGGTCAACGGCGGCTATCACGCCTTGCAGTTCACGTTGTACGGCGTGATCCTCGGTCTGTGGCACTGAGAGTCATCCACGACACCAGCTTCGAGGTCGGCGGCCAGGCTTGGCGGCTGACGCTGGCACGCCCGTTGCCGCCACTCTGCGACGTCGCCGACCTGCTGTGGTACATCGAGGGCGGTTCAGCATGCCTCGTCTCACGAGTGCTGCCCCTGGGGCACTCCTTCCTGATGTTCAACCTCGCCGCCGCTCAGCGGGTCGTCAGTGGCTCACCGCAGGTGTACGCTACGGCTTGGCTCTCAGCGCAGCACGACCGCGCACTCGACATCGACGCGCTGGGGCCCAGCCGTATCGTGGGCGTACGGCTCGCGCCCCACGGCGCCTGGCACCTGCTGGGGATCCCGCAGCGTGAGCTGACCGATACGGTGGTTGAGCTGGAGGCGCTGCTGAACGGGCCGGCCGTACGGCTTCGCGAGCAGTTGGGCGAGGCCGCCGAACCGGCACGCTGCCTGCGGCTGCTCGCCGACTGGCTGCTCACTCGATGGTTGGAGGGGCGTACGGCACATCCTGCGATCGCGTGGGCCACTAATCAGCTTGTGTGTTCACCAGGCGCGGTGTCGGGGCTGGCCGCCGAACTCGGCTACAGCCGCAAACACCTCGCCTGGCTCTTCCAGCGGGAAATCGGGGTTAGTCCGCACACCTACGCTCGCATCCGCCGCTTCTCGGCGACGGTCTCCCAGATCCGTACGGGCCGATCGGTGTCATGGACCAACCTCGCCCAGATCTGCGGCTACTACGACCAGTCCCACTTGATCCGGGAATTTCGCGCCTTCGCCGGGATGACACCGGAAGAACTGAGCCGAGCCGAGATCGACGACCTGGGGCTACTGATCCTCACCCGATCGTAGGGCCCAGCATGGACGTGAGCAGGTCGGCGCCAGGGGGACGTCGGCCATAAGCCCTGTCCGGTGCCAGAACTGATGCAGGGGGTCTGACCTGGTCTTCTAGGCTTGGCTCTCATGCCGTTTCGACTTCTGTATCTGCTGGTGGTCAGGGTGTTCGGCTGGCTGGTGCTGCTCACACGGGGGAGCGCTTCGAAAGAGGTGGAGATCTTGGTGTTGCGGCATGAGGTTGCGGTGCTGCGTCGTCAGGTCGCCCGGCCCAGGCCGGATTGGGCCGATCGGGCGTTGCCGGCCGCGCTGGCGAGGATGTTACCCGCTCGCCTTCGGCGGCATAGCATCGTGACGCCCGGCACGCTGCTGGCCTGGCACCGCAGGCTGGTCAAGAAGAAGTGGACCTACCCCGGCAAACACGGCCGGCCACCAATCTCTGAGGAGCTCCGTGCTCTGATCGTCCGGTTGGCGCGGGAGAACTCGCGGCGGGGGCATCGGCGCATCCAGGGCGAACTCCTTGGTCTTGGATACCGGGTAGGGGAGGGGACGGTCCGCCGGGTCCTGGCGGCGGCGGGGTTCGGGCCCGCGCCGCGCCGGGCTTCACCGACCTGGCGCCAGTTCCTCAGCTCTCAAGCCTCCGGCATCCTGGCGTGCGACTTTCTCCACTGCGCCTGCCGACCATGTCATCCGCGCAGGTCATCCGGCTTTCCCGGCTCCGTCTGGCGTGTACCCGCTTCGGCTCTCGAAAGGGGGCCGGTCGCGGCAGAATGATCACTTGTGCTCTTTCGTCTGGCCTATCTGACCGTCACGAACGCCTTTGCCGTGCTGCGGCTGCTGCCGATGGGGGATCGGGACAAGGATGTCGAGATCCTTGATCTCCGCCACCAGATCACCGTTCTTGAACGGCAGCTCGGCGCCGACACCAGGGTGAGGTTCGCCGTGGAGGATCGAGCCTTCCTCGCTGCACTCCTGGCGTCGCTGCCTCGCGATGTCCTGCGCCGACTGCGGCTCCTCGTGCGACCGGATACGGTCCTTCGTTGGCACCGCGACCTGCTTAAGCAGCGTCACGCCCGCACCTGCCGGCCCAAGCGGCCTGGGCGCCCGCCCACCGTCCGCTCCATCCGCGCGCTCATTTTGCGTTTGGTCCGGGAGAACCCATCCTGGGGATACCGGCGAGTGCACGGCGAGCTCGCCACCATCGGCATCAAGGTCGCGTCCTCCACCGTCTGGGAAATCCTCAAGCAGGAAGGCATTGATCCGGCTCCCGGGCGGGTGTCGGTGACGTGGGCGGATTTCCTGCGTTCCCAGGCCGATGCGCTGCTGGCCTGCGACTTCATAGAGACCGTCACCTTGAACGGGCAGCGTCAGTACATTCTTGCCGTCATTGCGCACGCCACCAGGCGCGTGCGCGTGCTGGGCACCACCGCCCATCCGACCGCCGCCTGGGTCATCCAGACGATCAAGAATCTCGTGATGGATCTGGAGGACGCGGGCTGCCGGGCGCGCTATCTGATCAGGGACCGAGACGGGAAGTTCCCGGCCCTCATGGAAGAGATCCTCACCGACGCCGGCATCCACGCGGTGCTCACTGGTGTCCGCATGCCTCGCATGAACTCCGTCATGGAGCGATGGGTGCAGTCCTGCCGACGCGAACTCCTGGACCGCTGCCTGCTCTGGAACGAACACCATCTGCGGCACGCCCTACGCGAGTACGAACACTTCTACAACCAGCACCGGGCCCACCAAGCCCTGGCCCAGGCGGCTCCGCTGCGCGCCGTCCCGGATCCGATCACCGATCCAGAGCGAATCATCGACCTGAACGTACGCCGAAGAGACCGACTCGGAGGAGTCCTCCACGAGTACTCACATGCCGCTTGAACTGCATGGACGAGGTTTTCGGCAGGCGCAATCCTCCACGAATACTCACCCGCCGCTTGAGCTGCAAGGACGTAATTTTCGGCAGGCGCAAATGCGGCGAACGCGTTCGTGACGGTCAGATAGGCCAGGCGAAGAACCATGGACGATCATCATGCCGCACCGGTTCTCCTCCACGGACGAGTGGAGAGCGCCTATGCCACGCCGGGCTTCGCAAGGCCATGACCTGGCCGGACGTGATTATCGGCAGGCGCAGGGCCGTTGCGTTGCTGCAGCTCATGCACCGCAGGTGCCTTTTGACGCGGTCCACGCTGCCGCACAGCAAATTCCAAGATCCCCGACAGAGTCAGGCTTACGAGGATCACGGCCCAGATGGGGGGCGATGCCTACCATGATCAGTCCCTTCCCGATACCTCCGGTATGGAGCCAGCAGATTCCAGACGTATTCGTCGTGCGCTGATACCAAGGCCGGAAGCTCGGCTACCCAGGCATGGTAAGCGTCCTCAATGGAGCGCGGCCTCACTGCTGTCCGGAACTCCTTCTCGCTTGGTCCTGAAGTCAACTCACGATTGAGGTTTTCGACTATTCCTGGAATCAACTCACGACCGAACTCTTTGAGGTCTGGAACCCCTAAGCCGATCAGACGGACCGCGAGGTCAGCCGCCACTAAATCGTTATCCGTTGCAAGCATCCATTCAAGTAGGTGATCCGGCCTGAATTCGGGCACATCGGCGCTGTATACAGTCACAGTCTCGTCGGGAACTACAGTACAGACGAGGGCGATATCCGTGAGAGCCGCGGCTGAGACCTCTCGGACCGAAGTCGGCGGCAGAGAAAGTTCGGCAGCTCCAAGTCGGGGACTAGGTACATAGCCTTGCAGAGTAGCCGCGGCTGCGAGTAGGCGAGTACGCGGGCTTGGGTGCACCCCCGAGCTACGGTGAATTATGCGGGCCTTATCGAAGATCGCAATAGTGCAACCTATGGCAGTGAGAATGAATCTCAACAACCACTGAGCACTACGGAACCGCTGAGGCAGCTCGTTCAGAACGCTGTTACGCATCACCACGTCAATCACACCGCGTGTGGCGTCACGATCGGCCTGCCATTCGAGTACCTTCGACATAAGGTGTGGCACTCCTGTTACCGGGGGACCGATTTCGTCAATCCGAATCTCGTCGCCAGCAATCCCGAGACGATCATCCACCCAGTGGAGGTGACCCAAGAGGTGATGCGACTCTTCATGCAGCATGACCCACAGGAGGCTGATCCTGAGCATCAATTGCGCCAGATGGACCCGCTCCTCTGAGACTGGAATAGCGGTAAAGAAGCCCGAGAGCGCAGTATCACGCCCATCGACATCACCCGCGATAAGGAGCGGGTCGTAATCCATGTAGCGAAGGGTAGGCCGGACCTGTTCATCGTTTCCAACCACAAGCGATTCACGCGAGAGGGGTACCGCCCTGACCCTCCCGTTCTCCGAAGGGCCATCGGCGAAGCCTTCAAGGCTGACCAGCCTGGAAAGGACGTCTTCCAGGGCCAAGAACAGCCCCTGGGACATCGAGATTCGGGCTTCGCCATCGGAGGCCATGTCCGTGTAGGCTTCGACTTGGTTAGTCGAGAGCAACTGGTAGGACACTGCAGAACCTGCATCAATAGCTGGAACCGGCCGAGACAAGGCGAACATCGACTGGCATATGGCCTGAAAGTCTACCTGCGAAGCTGCCGTGTACTCCCGAATAAGATTCGACCATTCAGCCTGCCCTTGCCAGTGAAACGCACCCTGTAGGGGGTGGCCGACCAACCTCATCATCTCATCGTAAAGGATGGCTTGCCGAACACCGAGATCAACCCACATCGGCTTCGCCTTGGTCCAGTGCCAACTTTGCCAATGCGTCGGGCAGATGATTCATGGGTCCTTGATATTCGAACCAGATCGTTTCGGATCCACCATCGGCCTTTTGGCGTTGCACGGCAAGTCTCGCCGTAAAATGCTGATGCTTCTCGCTTGAACGTGAGACGAACGCTCGGACCGCAGCAACGAGCCCCGCCCATGCCGCTGCTGATACGACACCAGTGGTCAGCCCGATGATGATCTCGGCAGTGGGAGGTCCGAAGAGTCGTGCGCGAATCGTCCGATGATCTCGATCATGGAAGCATGCCGCGTCGATACCCGAATCACGCAACGCACCAACCAGGTCTACTACAGCTGGCGAGTAGATGCCCCTCGCACCCTCTTCGGCATATGGAAGAAGGGTGACCTCGTGGTTGAACGCAATGTCGTCAAGGGCCTGTTCTCCATCGAGCGGTTCAAGCTGATACATGGCATGACTTTACCGTTGAGATGACTTTTTTGAAAGCATCATCCAATGCATGCCACCAAGGCAGCCGTGATTTTGGTGTGCCCGAAATATACTCTCCGGTCTGTGGATTTGCACGCAGAGACAAGGAGGGTATCTGTGAGCTTCCCCTCGTAGCGTGGAGATCGAACCGGGAGAGGTTTGGTCGTGGCAGGAACCACGAGGCGTCGCTTTGATCCGGAGTTCCGAGCCGGAGTGGTGAGGGTCGTCAAGGAGACCGGCAAGACTGTCGTGCAGGTCGCGCGGGTTCTTGGGATCAACGAATACACCCTGCATAACTGGGTGCAGATGGACCGGCTCGCCGCGGGGCGGGCCGGCCGCGACGGCGGAGGCAAGGCGCTGAAGGAGTCGGCCGAAGAGGAACTGGCCCGGCTGCGGCGGGAGAAGGCCGCGCTGGTCGAGCAGCACGCCCAGGAGATGGCGGCGTGGGACAAGGAACGCGCGGAACTGGAGGACGAGCGTGATGACGCCCCTATGCTTGTCAAGCTGCAGCGGATGATATTTCCGCAGGTGAGAGCGCTTTAGTGATGATCGGGAAGATCTCCCGGGCGACGTAGCGCTTGAGGCAGCGGATGATCTCTTTCTTGGATTTGCCTTCGCTGGTGCGACGTTCGGCGTAGGCGCGGGTGCGTGCGTCGCGGCCGAGTCGGGTGACGACGATGGTGTAGAGGGCGCTGTTGCTGCGCCGGTCGCCACCGCGGTTGAGCCGGTGCCGGACGGTCTTGCCTGAAGACGCCTCGATCGGGTTGACGCCGCACAGGGCGGCGAAGGCGGCTTCGCTGCCGAGTCGGTCGGGGTTGTCTCCGGCGGTGATGAGCAGCGCGGCGGCGGTGTCCGGCCCGATACCGTGCCGTTGGAGCAGCTTCGGCGCGCGGTCGGTGATGATCGCGACCAGTGCGCGCTCGTGGGCGCGGCTCTCCTCGGTCAGGGCCAGGATGCGGCGGGCGAGCATGCGCAGCACCGTGCGGGCCGCGTCATCGATGGTGCGGTGCTCGGCCTCCGGCAGATCCGCGCAGCTGCGGATGAGCGCGATCGGTCCGAGGCCGGCGAGGGCGTCGCGCAGTCCCGGGTCGGCTCGCACCAGGACGGCCCGCAGCTGGTTGATGGCCTGGGTGCGAGCCTTGACCGCCGAGTCCCGGGCGACCTTGAGCATGCGGATCATTTCCACGGCGCCGTCACCGGTCTTGGCGATGGCGGTCGCCTCCTGCGACAGCACGGCCCGGGCGGCGTTTTCGGCGTCGACGGTGTCGCTCTTGCCGCGCGGCCGCCGGCGAGCTCGATCGGGCCGGTTGATCTCCAGGACCTTCAGGTGGTGACGGCGCAGGTAGCGGTTGAGGGCGGTGCCGCGGGAACTGGTGCCCTCGACTCCGGCCCGCCGCAGGTGGCCGTGTCCGCGTGCCCATTCCAGCAGCGCGGCATAGCCGTCGGCGGTGGCCGGGAACGCCTGGGTGCCCAGAAGCACGCCCATGACGGTGATGACTGCTGCGACGTGCACGTCGTTGTGGGTGTCCACGCCGAGCACGATCTGCTCTGGCGTATCGACGTGGGTGGTGTGGTGGTCGGCGGAGCTGGTCACGGATCTCCTCGGCGGCAGGGGCAGGTGACGGTCATCGGCCGGGCGAGGAGGTCAGGACTGTGATGATGCACATGGCGAGGCCCCTATGGGGACACATCCGCACCTGGTCCGGCGGCACCGCTCGGGCCAGGGCGACAGGTCATCACCAAGGCACAACGTGGCCAGTCTCAAGCTGGGTCAGACCCTGGCTGGTCGGGCGGTGCCTCTCCAGTCTCACAGTCCTCAAGCGTTCGGTGGTCTGTGACGAAACTTGGGCCTCAGCCACGGCGCGGCAGCGTGCAGTGCCTGGGCAGGCGGGAGCGGCGACGCGGTCGCGAGTGAGGTGACCGGCCGCTGGTCGGGGGTCGGTCAGGGTGTGGGGTCCTGCGGCTGGCCGAGGGCAACAGCGGTGTCTGTCCGGATCACTCTGACTCGGTAACCGAGGCGTTCCAGGAGGACGATGGAGCGGGCGGCGACGTGCTCGGCATGACGAGCCTGACGCTGGTCGTAGAAGTCGGCGCCGTCTTCGCGATGGACCCCGCCGTGGGCCATGATCGCCCAGGCGATGCGCAGCAGGGTGTGCGCGACGGCGGTGGCGGCTTTCTTGGCATGAGCCTTGCCGAAGCGGCGCGACAGGCGGCGAAACCGGGCACCGATCCGGGTCGAGGTGCGGCTGGCGGCCCATGCCGCCTCGGTCAAGGCCGCTTTGAGGTGCTTGTTGCCTTGGCGGGTCCCGGCCCGCATTCGCTTGCCCGCCGATTCGCGGTTGGCCGGGGCCAGCCCGGCCCAGGCGGCCAGTTGTTCGGCGGTGGAGAAGCGGGTCATGTCGCCGCCGGTCTCGGCAACGATCACCTCGGCACTGCGCTTCCCGATGCCCGGTATGGTCATCAACCGATTGATCACCTCGGCATACGGCGCCGCGGCCGCGATCAGCGCATCCAGCTCATCGATTCGTTGGGTGAGGTGGGCATGGGCGTGCAGGTGCAGGTCGGCCATGACCGCGTGTTCGTCGGTGAACCGGCCCTCGCCGGCCATCACCAGGTCCTCGGCCTTGTTGCGCAGCCGCCCCCGGCAACCTCAAAACCGAACATTACGATCTCCTGGCCCGGCTCACCGCCGCCTGCCCCGAGATGACTGAACTGGCCGTCACCATCAGGGACTTCGCCAAGCTGCTGACACCTTGCGAAGGCAATGCCGACAGGCTCTCGACCTGGATCGCCCAGGTCCGCGCAACCGGACTGCCTCATCTGCACGCCATCACCCGAGGCCCTGGACCGAGACCGCGCCGCCGTGATCGCCGCGCTCACCCTTCCCTACAGCAACGGCCCTACCGAGGGCGTCAACACCAAGACCAAGCGGATCGCACGCCAAATGCACGGACGAGCCGGCTTCGCCCTCCTTCGTCACCGCATCCTCCTCGGATAGCGGCACTCTCCGTCACCACCGAATGTGAGACAGGGCCGTTAGTTTTACAGTCCCCCCTCCGAAGGCGTGGCTTCCCTCGCTGACCAGCGCCGGACTGACGATCCGCCGTCCGGATGCGCCCGATACACCGGACGCGGTAGCCCATGGCGTCGCGGTAGCCCCTGCGGGGCAGTGCCCGGCGGGCCCCTTTCTCCCGTGAGGGGTAGACCGGTGAGCGCCCTGTGGGCGATGCCCGCAGCGACGCCACCGGGGACAGTAGCCGTATGGATGGGGGGAGTCTCGGCGTCGCGCTGATGGGGCCGATGGAGGCACGGCTGGGCCGGACGCCGATCCGGCTCACCACCAGTCGTCTGCGGACGTTGCTGGCCGTGCTCGCGGTGTCCGCAGGGCACCCGGTGACCGTCGAGCGCCTGGCGCTGGCCTTGTGGGGAGAGCACCCACCCGCCAACGTACGGCGCAGCGTGCAGACGTACGTAACCCGGCTGCGCCGTGTCGTCGGCCGAGGGGCGATCCGTACGATGCCGGACGGCTACCGGCTGGACGTCGATCCCGACCAGGTCGACGTCCTGCGGTTCCGCCGGCTGCTGGCCGAGGCGGCGCGCTCGCGTGGAACGGCGGCGGAGCCGGCCCTGGTTGAGGAGGCGAGCCGCCTGTGGCGGGGCACGCCGTTCGAGGACATCGACTCCGACTGGCTGCGCGCGAGCGTCACCCCGCCCTTGCAGGAGTTGTACCTGAGCGCCATGGAGAGGCGGATCGACCTGCGGCTGGCTGAGGGCCGTTCCGGCGGGCTGGTCGCGGAACTGCTTGAGCTGGCCCCCCGCCACCCGCTGCGGGAGTCGTTGTGGGGGCGCCTGCTCGTCGTACTCGGCCAGTGCGGACGGCAGGCGGAGGCCCTGACCCACTACGAGCGGCTTAGGCGCCGCCTGGCCGACGAGCTCGGCACTGATCCCTCCCCCGAGGTACGCCGCATCCACGCGGCTCTGCTCCACGGCGACCCACCACCCGCGTCGGCCACCACGGGCCGTACCGGCTCATCGGACCCAGCGGGCGTGCTGGTGCTGTCAGGGACGGATGGCGCGGGCAGGACCGTCCTGGCCGTCGTCTGGTCGCCGACGGCCTGAACAGCGGTGACGCGGCCGTGAAGCGGCGATGAAGACGAGCCTTGGTAGACCGGAGGTCGCACACGAGGGATCCCTGCCAGGGGCTACCGACAATCCCCGCACACAGGGCATGAGCACCGTCCCCGTCGTCAGAGCGAATTCCTACCAGGACGCGGTCGCCCGACGACGCGCCGCACCCATGCGGGACCTCAGCCAACGACCGAAAGGAACCGACATGCACACCTGGCGAAACCTGTTCAAGCTCGCGATCGTGGCCATGCTGGCCGCGGGTCTGGCATTCGCCGGAACCTCGGCGGCGGCCGGAGAGAGCCTGCCCGAGGACAAGGCCACCCCGCTCACCTGCGGCAACGACGTGTTCCTCGACGGCTTGCGGGCCATCGCGATCGGCGAGAGCGGCCACGACGAGGTGTTCCTCATGAGGAATGGCGTGAAGATCTGGCCGACGAGCACAGCCTACGTGTCCATGGCCGCAGGTCAGCGCGTCGAGGTCGACAAGTGCGTCCCCGTCGGATCCAGGCTCGAGCTCATCGAGTACGACACCTGGCCCGATGGCCACGAATACATCGGCAGCGATGTAGTCCAATCGGACACGACCCGGGACTTCAGATTCTGTTGCGCCCACGGCAACTACCGGCTCGGGGGCGTCGCCTGAACCTTCCACCAGCCATCTCCCTCCGATGCGTTGACACGCGTCGCGCCGCCTCCTCTGCCGCCTGATAGCCGATGGGGTGTGGCCGAACCCCGCCACACCCCTTCGCAGGTGTTCGCACGAGCCCTCGGCGTCCATCCGACCACAGCGATGCGCTGCGCAGAGCTCGCAGGATCGGACCTCATCGGCTGCCCGAGGCCCGGTGACTTCATCGTCGTCAGATGCCCCGGGACTGCCGGCTAGCGCCTGGGACAGCGCTCGTTGCCGCCTTATCGCGGCGTCCCGCATCGGACTCATTCCCGGCCGAACAGCATGCGGTGTCCCCAAGACGCTCACCGATCGAGCGCTTCCGCCTGGCCGGCGGACAGCAGGTGGCCGTGGCGCCCCGGCAGGCCGCGCCCGGCCCGGCACCCACGCGATGTGGGGCCCGCCCGCCCGGCGTGAGCCGGTGGGTGGACCAGAGCGGGCAGATCTCGCTGGTCGGGTTCGCCTACCGGATCGGGCCGATCTTCGCCGGCGAGCAAGGCCGCACGGCGGGCCCGCCCGGCCAGCACCGGCCCGATGGTGACCCGGATCGCCAACCGCGACGGGGCAGTATCGTTCGCTGGCACCATGTACCAGGTCGGCCGCTCCTGGGCCCGCCACAGCATCCGGGTCTCCATCGTGATGACAGCAGATCTCCATCGGTCCCGCAGACCACATCACCGGCTCCGATAGGTTCTCAGCGTCAATGTGCGTAGAACCGCAGGTAGAAGAGGAGAACCACTGCTCTATTTCGGTCAACGGGACCTCTTGTCCTTCACGGTAGGCCTGGCGGATCTTCTCGCCGTTGCCGTGGCAGACCTTTTGAGCTAGTGCTGTGACCAGAAACGTTGGCCGGAT
>NZ_VRLV01000017.1:0-231847 GCF_009760925.1 Nonomuraea typhae | reverse complement strand
ACTGCTGACGAGATCCTCAACTCCCTTGCCGACTACCTCGCCAAGGTCCGCCCGGACCGTAAAGAGAGCAGGGAGAAATAATCCTCAGAATTTCTGGCGCATCACACTAGTGCTGTGACCAGAAACGTTGGCCGGAATGGTGTCTGAGGCTTTCCTATGGGTGGGATGGTGTCGATCAGGTTCGATCGGCATTCTTGGAGGCCTGGTGACCCAACCGGTCAAGGTCCGCAGACTCACCGACACAGAGGGCCAGAAGCTGCAGCGGATCGTGCGGCGCGGCACGACCAGCACGGTCCGCTACCGGCGGGCGATGATCGTGCTGGCCTCGGCCGGCGGTAACACCGTGCCGGTCATCGCCCGTCTGGTGGCCGCCGATGAGGACACCGTGCGCGAGGTGATCCACCGGTTCAACGAGATCGGGCTGGCCTGCCTGGACCCTCAGTGGGCGGGAGGCCGTCCCCGCCTGCTCAGCCCTGACGACGAAGACTTCGTCGCGCAGACGGCCACCACCCGCCCGGCCACACTCGGCCAGCCCTTCACCCGCTGGTCGATCCGCAAACTCCTGCACTACCTGCGCCATCTGCCTGACCGCAGGATCCGGCTGGGCCGCGAGACCTTACGCACCCTGCTGCACCACCGGGGCATCACCTTCCAGCGCACCAAGACCTGGAAAGACTCACCCGACCCGGACTTCGACACCAAACTCGACCAGATCGAGTACGCCCTGACCCACCGCCCGACGCCGACGTTCGCCTTCGACGAGTTCGGCCCGCTCGGCATCCGTCCCACCGCGGGCTCCGGCTGGGCGCCCACCGGCAAGCCCGACCGGCACCCGGCCACCTACCAGCGCACCCACGGCGTCACCTACTTCCATGGTTGCTACTGCGTCGGCGACGACCGGCTGCGGGGCGTCAACCACCGGCGCAAAGGCATCGACCACACCTGGGCCGCCCTCCGCTCGATCCGCGCCACCCGCCCGGACGACGCACCGATCTACGTCATCCTGGACAACCTGTCGGCCCACAAGAACTGGCGCATCCGCGCCTGGGCCGGCAAACACAAGGTCAGGCTGCTGTTCACCCCGACCTACGCCTCGTGGGCCAACCCGATCGAAGCGCACTTCGGGCCCCTGCGCCAGTTCACCCCGGCCAACTCCGACCACCCGAACCACACCGTCCAGACCAGGGCGCTGCACGCCTACCTGCGCTGGCGCAACACCCATGCCCGCCACCCCGACGTGCTCGCCGCCCAACGCCGCGAACGCGCTCGTTCCCGCAGCGAGAGGGGCATCCGCTGGGGCGGCCGACCCCTCACGACCACAGCCTGAAGCCTCACTCACTCCGGCCAACGTTTCTGGTCACAGCACTAGGTCGCCCGATACGACGGAGTCAGTCGGCGACCTGGGCCAGCCACCGCTCGTGCGCGCCCCCGAACGGCCCCAGCCCCTCAGTCACCGCCTTGAACACCCACTTGGCCGACTCCTCAGCCGCCACGACCACTTCGCCCGGATACCCGAAACGCACCTGGTGCTCCGCGAACTCATCCTCATCGTCCAGATAGATGACGCCAGTACGCTTCTTCACCACATCCAGGTCGAGGTCGATCATCGTCACCACCTCGTCTCGCCACTCCGGCACCGTGGTGACGTCCACGTAGATCGCCGTCCGATGCGGCTCGGCGTTGAACAGCGCCACCCACCACTGATCTCGCGGGAACAACATCACAAACGGCTCTTCCCACATCACCGGCGGCTCGTACCCCTTGGCCCCGACCGTTCCGGCACCCGCGCCCACCCAGACACCATGCTCGTCCTCGCCCAGCCGCTGAGCTGGGTGGTGCCAATGGAGCGAACCATCGAACTTCCGAAATTCCACCCTCATGACATGTGACGCTACCGTGCCACCCCGACAAGCCCGCTCTCGTAGGCGGCGATGACGAGTTGAGCCCGGTCCCGGGCATCTATCTTGGTGAGCAACCGCCCGATGTGCGTCTTGATTGTCGCCAGACTCAGATGCAGATGCTGGGCGAGCTCAGTGTTGGACAACCCCCGGGCGATCAGGATCAGCACCTCCTGCTCCCGCTCGGTCAACCCCTCCAGCCCCCGCACCGTGGGCGCAGCCGGAGTCCGCGCGAACTCCGCGATCAGCCGCCGCGTCACTTTGGGTGCCAGTAGCGCCTCCCCCGCCGCCACCACCCGAATCGCCGCCAACAGCTCAGCAGGAGGCGTGTCCTTCAGCAGGAACCCACTGGCCCCCGCCCGCAACGCCGCATACACATACGCATCAAGATCGAACATCGTCACAATGAGCACCCGCGCCGTCCCGGCGATCCGGCGTGTGGCCTCGATCCCATCCATCTCCGGCATCCGGACATCCATGAGTACGACGTCCGGCCGTACCACGCCCGCCCGTTCAACCGCCTCCGCTCCCGTGGCAGCCTCCCCCACCACCTCAAGATCCGGCTCGGAGTCCACGAGCACCCGGAAACTCCCCCGGAGCAACGCCTGGTCATCAGCCACGAGCACCCGGGTAACGGACCGCGCGCCATCACCTTCCGTTCGCTCGCTCGCTGGCACCAACCCCTCCTGATCTGGCAGCGCCGTCTGCTCAGCCGCAATCACGTAGCCCTCTCAAACGCCGACCTCGCCCTCCGGCCCGATCACGAGACCCGGCAGACGACCGCTCCGCCCCTCCGCCACCGTCATCGCCCCTTCCTCACCGTCACCTCACCATCACCTCACTGTCACCTCACCGTCGCCGTCACCGCCACCGTCACCGCCACTCCCTCACCGCCACCGTCGCCGTCGCCGTCGCCGTCGCCGTCGCCGTCGCAAGATCTCCCAACCGACACCTCCACTCGTTCGACCGCCGCCACGAAACCCTCACCTGGCACCCCACTCTGGCGTCCAGTCACGAAACCTCCCCAAACGGCAGTGCCGCCCACACTCGAAACCCCCGCGGCCCGGGCCCGGCCTCGAACGCCCCGCCGTACATCATGACCCGCTCCCTCATCCCCATCAGGCCGTGCCCAGGTCCGGTCGCGGGTAAGGTTCGCCGTCCGGGACCGTCGTCGGTCACCTCGATCCGCACCTCACGCTCGTCGGTGGCCACCGACACCCACGTACGTGCCGGGGCCGCGTGTTTGACCACGTTGGTCAGTGCCTCTTGGACGATCCGGTAGGCCGACAGCCCGACCCCGTCGGGCACCCTGCTTACGTCGCCGATCTTCAGGTTCACCTCGACGCCGGCCTGTTTGGCGTGTTCGGCCAGCTCGGACAGGCGGTCGAGGCCCGGCGCCGGACCCAGGTCAGGAGCCTCGGCCGAGCGCAGGACGCCCAGCATGCGGCGCATTTCCACCATCGCGCCCCTGCTCGCCGTCTCGATCACGGCCAGTGCGTCGCGCGCCTCCTCGGGGCGGGTGGACATCACGTGGTTGGCCACACCCGCCTTGACCGCGATCAGCCCCACGCTGTGCGCGACCACGTCGTGCAGTTCGCGGGCGATGCGCAGCCGTTCCTCGGCGACCGCCTGCGCTGCCTTGCGCGCTGTGTCACGTGCGGCCATGGCGCGCCGTTCGCGTACGGTCAGCCCCACCGCGAGCGCACCGCACAACGCGGCGACGGTCGAGGCCAGGTCTCCGGCGACACTGTGGGCGCCACCCGGCACGCCGGCGACCAGCAGCACGACCGCGGCCATGACGCTGACCACGGCTATCACATTGATGGGCAGACGTCTGGTCGAGCCGGAGGCGACTAGATAGAGCGCGTACGCGGGTGAGAGGTAGGCTGCGCCCGCGAGACCCGTCACAATGGCGTAGGCGGCGATCGGGCTCACCAGCAAGAAGACCGCCACCGGCCAGAGTCTGCGCACCGCCAGCGGCAACCCGAGCGCGAATGGTGTCGCCAGCTTTACCCAGTGCGGCGCGTCGCCGTGGACCGTCATGGTGAGGAAGACCAGCACGAAGCCCCACGCGACGACGGTGTCGAGCGCGACGAGCTGAGCGCGACTGAGTCTGCGGGCGATGAAGTTCACGCGAAGAAGGTATCTGGCGGTCGAGTTGAGCGCGTCATCCCTGGGTCTGACTGTGCACGGACCGGAGTAGACCCAGGTCTGACGGATCCTGGTCCGATGTGCGAGCCGCCCGCCGTACCCGATCCTTGACCGCGTGATCGAACTCCGACAGCTGACCAAGCGCTACGGCGCCACACTCGCCGTCGACACGCTGACCTTCCGCGTGGAGCCCGGCCATGTTACCGGCTTCCTCGGCCCCAACGGCGCCGGAAAGTCTACGACCATGCGCCTCGTGCTCGGCCTCGACGCGCCCACCTCCGGCCAGGCGCTGGTCAACGGCGGGCGTTACACCGACCTGCGGCGGCCGCTGCACGAGGTGGGCGCGCTGCTGGACGCCGGCGCGGTGCACCCCGGCAGGAGCGCCTACAACCATCTGATGTGCCTGGCGCTCAGCAACGGCATCGGCGCCGCCAGAGTCGCGCACGTATTGGAGATGGTGGGCCTGAGCGGCGTGGCTCGCAAGAAGGCCGGCGGCTTCTCCCTTGGCATGAAGCAGCGGCTCGGCATCGCGGCGGCGCTGCTGGGCGATCCGGGCGTGCTGATGTTCGACGAACCGGTCAACGGGCTCGATCCCGACGGCGTGCGCTGGATCCGCGACCTGATGCGCGAGCTCGCGGCGGAGGGCAGAACGATCCTGCTCTCCAGCCACCTCATGAGCGAGATGGCGCTGACCGCCGACCGCATCGTGATCGTCGGTCGCGGCCAACTGATCGCCGAGGCCACCGTGACCGAGCTCACCGCGCGCTACCCGTCGCTCGAGGACGCCTACCTCGCCCTGACCGCCGCAAGCGTCGAGTACGGCGTCGCACGATGAACTCGACCACGACGCCGGAGTCCAGCGTCGCCACGAAAGCGCCCCTTCACCCGGACCACGCACCTTCAGGAAACCGCCCCTTCACCCAGAACCAGGCAATCCTGTGAACACGACTCACCCACCCGAACCGAGCAACCCCACACACACGCCTCACCCACCCAAGCCAGGTAACCCCGAAAACACGCCTCACCCACCCAACCCCACGAACGGGCCCCTCCCAGCCGAGCCAGGCGGCTCCATCCGAGCGACTCTGCCGCGGGAACCACATAACTCCGCCAAGGCGACCATGCCGTCGGTGCCCGGGACCGCCTCATGAGGGCGATCCTGGCATCCGAGTGGCTCAAGCTGCGCTCGGTCAACTCCACCGGCTACGCGATCGGCGCCGCCGGACTGGCCGTCGTCCTGGGCATCGTCTGGACCCTCTACGTGGGCAGCCTGGCCGACCAGCGCGGCTCGATCCGTGCCGCAGCTCCGGAGGAAGGCTTCCTGCCGTTGGTCCAGATCAGCCTGGCCGTCCTGGGTGTGCTGGCGATCACCTCCGAGCACGCGGGCGGCCTGCTCAGAACCAGTCTGGCGGCCGTCCCAAGCCGCGGCCGGCTGCTGCTGGCCAAAGCGACCTTGGTCGGCGCCGTCACCCTCGCCGTAAGCGGTGCCGTCCTGCTGGCGACCTATGCGGCCAGCCGTGTGATCGCCGGAGACCGTTCCCTGGGCTTCAACACCGGCAGTCTTGCCGACGGCTTGCTTCCCGTGCTCGCGTCGACCCTGTCGGTGACGGTACTGGCGTTGGTCGGCCTGGGCCTCGGAGCCGCCACCCGCTCCACGACCACGGGCATCGTCTCGGTCGTCGCGATCCTGTTCGTTCTGCCGGGCATCGTCACGTATCTGCCCGCCCCGTGGAACACCCGCGTGGCTTCGATCATGGTGCCCAACCTGATCCCCCAGATCACCGGTGAACGCCTCTCCCGACGGCTCGGCGAAGGAGTGCTGCAACCGTGGGTGGCACTACTCGTCCTGGTCGGGTACGGCGCGGCCGCACTGCTGGCCGGCTACCAGGCGATGAAAAGGAGAGACGCGTGATCCGGCCCGGGAGGCACACATGAGCGTACTGGCCTCCGAATGGCTCAAGGTCAGGTCGGTGCGGTCCAGCCATCTGATCATCGGCATCGGCATCGGGGCCGTCCTGCTGGCCGCGGGCTTGGCCTGGATGGCGATCGGCATGTACGACCGGGCGTCCCCGTCCATGCGGGCCAGCGCGCGCATCGCGGAACTGGAGGAGGTGGTGGTGATCGTCCCGCAGCTGTGCCTGGGCATTCTCGGCGTACTGTCGTGGACGTCGGATCGGGTGCTCACGACCAGCCTGGCCATCGTGCCGAAACGCTGGCCACTGCTGGCCGCCAAGGCGAGTGTGGTGGGCGGGCTGGGGCTCGTGGTGGGGCCGGTCGTGGTCTTCGGGACGTTCTTTGTGTCTCGGGGCATGCTCGGCGGCCGTTACCCCGTGTCCGGTTTCGCCGAAGCGTGGCCGCTCCTGGTGCCGACCAGCTTGTCGGTAGCCGTGTTCGGGCTGCTCGGGCTGGGGCTGGGGGTGATCCTGAGGTCGGCTGCCGGTGCGATCGGCGTCCTGGTGGGCCTGGTCTACGTGGTGCCGATGATCGTGGGGAACCTGCCCGAGCCGTGGAGTGAGCGGCTGGGCTCGGTGATGATCGGGGCGCTGCCCAGGGAGATCGCCGGCGCGTCGCTGGCCTCATCGGTCTACGGGAGTCTCCTACCTCCGGTGGCCGCCGGCCTGCTCTTAGCCGCCTACGCGGTGTTGCCGCTGCTGGCAGGCGCCTGGCTTCTCCGCCTTCGGGACGCCTGATCAGCTCAGCGCCCTTGGACTCCTATGCCCGCAGCGCCGCGCGGTCTGGGCTGCCGGCAAGAGCACCATGTGGTCTGACCCATTCCGAGAGCGCCCATGTGGATGCTGCTCTCGGAGGTGCCGCGTATGCCCGCAAGGACGCGGCATTGGTCGACCCGGAACCAGAACCCACATGGATTTGCCCATCCAGGCCAGGGGCGCAAGGAAGGGCCAGATGTCCGTTCGCAGGGGTGCGGTCAGGCCAGACGTCCGGCCGCACCCCTGAGACGGGTCAGACCTCAAGCACCACCGGAATGATCATCGGTCGGCGACGATAGGTGTCACTCACCCAGCGCCCCACAGTGCGACGGACCACGCGGCGGATCTCCTGCATGTCCACCACCCCATCGGCTGCCTTGCTCTCAAGCGCCCTTTCGATCTGCGGAATGAACTCCTCGAACTGCGCCGGATCGATCCCGGACCCCCGGGCATGGATCTCCGGGCCGGCGGTGAGCTTGCCGGTTTGGGAATCCACGACCACGACAACCGAGATGAAGCCCTCGTCCCCGAGGATTCTGCGGTCCTTGAGCGAGGTGTCAGTGATCTCGCCGACGGACGAACCGTCCACGTACACGTATCCGGCGTGGACCGCACCAACGATCTGCGCTCTGCCGTCGATCAGGTCGACCACGACGCCGTCCTCGGCGATGACGATGTGGTCGTCCGGTACCCCGGTCAGGGCGGCCAGCTTGGCGTGGGCGCGCAGGTGGCGCCACTCGCCGTGGACCGGCATGAAATTGGAGGGTCTGGTCAGGTTGAGCACGTACAACAACTCGCCGGCGGCGGCGTGGCCCGACACGTGGACCTTCGCGTTGCCCTTGTGGATGACGCGGGCGCCCCAGCGGGTCAGGCCGTTGATGACCTTGTTGACCGCGGTCTCGTTGCCGGGCACGAGCGAGCTGGCCAGCAGCACGGTGTCGCCCTCAGCGATGCGGATGGGATGGTCGCGGTTGGCCATCCGCGACAGCGCGGCCATGGGCTCGCCCTGGGAGCCCGTGCAGATCAGGACGACGTCCTCCGGCGGCCAGTCCTCGATGTCGCGGGAGTCGACGATCAGCTCCGGTGGCACGTTCAGGTACCCCAGGTCGCGAGCGATGCCCATGTTGCGGACCATCGAGCGGCCGACGAGGGCGACCTTGCGGCCATACTTGGCGGCGGCGTCCATGACCTGCTGCACGCGGTGTACGTGCGAGGCGAAGCTGGCGACGATCACGCGCTGGTCGGAGGTACGAATGACCTCGTCGATGACCGGCCCGATCTCGCGCTCGCTGGTGACGAAGCCGGGCACTTCGGCGTTGGTCGAGTCGGACATCAGCAGGTCGACGCCCTCGGAGCCGAGTCTGGCCATGCCGCCGAGGTCGGTCAGCCGTCCGTCGCTGGGCAGCTGGTCCATCTTGAAGTCGCCGGTGTGGAGCACCAGACCGGCTGGGGTTCGGATGGCGACCGCGAGCGCGTCCGGGATCGAGTGGTTGACGGCGAGAAACTCGCACTCGAACGGGCCGAACCGATCACGCTGGCCCTCAACCACTTCGACCTTGGTCGGCTGGATGCGGTGCTCGGTGAGCTTCGCCTCGATGAAGGCGAGCGTCAGTTTGGACCCGACGAGCGGGATGTCGCGCCGCTCACGCAGAAGGTACGGCACGGCGCCGATGTGGTCCTCGTGGCCGTGCGTCAGGATCAGCGCTTCGACGTCGTCGAGACGGTCCCTGATGTATTCGAAGTCGGGCAGGATCAGGTCGACGCCCGGCTGGTCCGGTTCGGGGAACAGTACCCCGCAGTCGACGATCAGCAGCCGGCCGTCGTATTCGAAAACGGCCATGTTGCGGCCGATTTCGCCGAGACCGCCCAGCGCGACGATGCGCAGGCCCCCGTCGGCCAGCGGCGGCGGGTCCGCAAGGTCAGGATGCGGATGGCTCATGATCTACCCGCCTGGTGACATAGTGTGCGCAAAACTTCCTTGTCCTCCCCGTTCTATATGTCGGTCAACTTCACCCCGCCGGCCACCAGGCAGGCCCGCAGCTCGGCGATCTGCTTGTCATCCGCTTCCACGAGCGGCAGCCGTACCGGCCCTGCGGGCACCCCGACGAGGCCGAGGGCCGCCTTTGCCATGATCGCCCCGCCGGCGCGCTGCATGATGCCGTCGACCACCGGGATCAGCTGGCGGTGGATGGCCTGCGCCTGCTCGGCGTGGTTGTTTCGGTACAGCTGGATCATCTGGGCCAGCTCCGCGCCGACCACGTGCCCGACCACGCTGACGAACCCGGCTGCCCCCACGGCCAGCCAGGCCAGGTTGAGCAGGTCGTCGCCCGAGTAGAAGGCCAGCCCGGTGGCGAGCATGACCTGCCCGGCGGCGAACAGGTCCCCCTTGGCGTCCTTGACGGCCACGATGCGGTCGTGCTGCGCGAGCCGGATCAGCGTTTCGGAGGCGATGGGTACCCCGCTGCGCCCCGGAATGTCATAGAGCATCACCGGCAGCCTGGTGGCGTCGGCCACCTGCGTGAAGTGCTGGTACAACCCCTCTTGAGGAGGCTTGTTGTAGTAGGGCGTGACCACGAGCAATCCATGGGCACCTGCCCGCTCTGCGGCCTTCGCCAGTTCGATGCTGTGATGGGTGTCGTTACTGCCCGCCCCCGCGATGACCATCGCCCGGTCGCCCACGGTTTCCAGCACCGCCTCGAGGATACGAGTTTTCTCCTCGTCGGAGGTGGTGGGACTCTCGCCGGTGGTCCCGCTGACGATGAGGCCGTCGTTGCCCTGCTCGTCCACCAAGTAGGCGGCGAGCCGACACACGGCCGCATAGTCGACGGCGCCGTCCGCGGTGAACGGCGTGACCATCGCGGTCAACATGCGGCCGAACGGTGCATCCATGGTTCCAGTGGGCGATGCCATAGTGCGAACGCTACCCGGATTCCCCAAACCCCAATGACAGCGCCACCCCGATAGTGGGCTCTGCTGGGGTTTTATAGCCATCTGTTACGCCGCTCCAGGCGGCTGGATCGCCGCCACAGCCGGTCACCTGGGCTGAAGCGCCGTCACACGTTGCCCGCCACCACGAACCAAGCTGCTCCGCCACAAGCCAAACTGCTCGCCGCCACCAACCATCCACGTTGCTCGCCGCCAGACCAAGCTGCTCGCCGCCACAAGCCATCCGCATTGCTCGCCACCACAGACCAAGCTGCTCGCCACCAGACCAAGCTGCTCGCCACCACCAACCATCCAGTACGGCGGAGCCGACCTGCCGCCTCCCACCCCGTGCGTTGCCGCCGATCGTGAGGCGCTTCTCACGTCGGACGTGGTACTCACCGACACGACGCCCCTTACCCACCTAAGTGGTCAGCACACCCACCACAGGAGACGCGCACTCGGTCACACCCCAGCACCCGAACCGCTCCCCCAACAAGTCGTGGACCACCCCTCGACAAGCCGCGGACGATCCCGCGACAAGCTGTTGACCATCCCGAAACAAGCCGCAGACGATCCCGCGACAAGCCGTTGACCATCCCGAAACAAGCCGCGGCGATCTCGCGACAAGCCAAGGACCATCCCTCAACCAGCCGCGGGACCATCCCGGCAAACCCTGCCCAACCCCCATCACCCAGACGGACCGTGACCTGGGGGTTTCTGGCATGGCAAAGCCCGGATACCGGGGGACCGGATCCTGGAGGCAGGGGTTTCGGGTAGTACGACCAGACAGGCCCGGGAATTGGAAGAGGTCGCCGATATGTGCTCGGGGGTACACACATCGACGACCTCTACCGGAGAATCGGTCGCCCTTACACCGGCGTTACAGGGTTTCACGGACAATTTTCCGCCATCGCAAAGTTGGTGCTCCAACACTCGGCGATGACGGATGGTTACCTGCCGAATACGGCAACATGGGGCAACGCCTCACACGAACCCCAGGGATGCACTAGTGGCCACCTCCGATCCGGTCTACCTGCGCGTCGTCGAAGACATTCGGCGGCAGATCAACGACGGCACCCTCCTCCCCGGAGCGCCCATCCCCTCACGGGCGCAACTCACTCGCAAATACCAGGTTGGCGAGACCGCGGCGCGTCACGCGTTGCGTGTGCTGGCCGCCGAAGGTCTCATCATCGGCCGCGTGGGCTCCGGCCATTACGTTCGGGAACAGCTGGAGCTGTCCCCTCTTCACCGCTGGCGGTTTCTCGACCACCCTGCCCCTTTCGCCGCCGACCTGCAGTCGCAGGGACGGCGTGTGACCTGGGACTGGCACAGCGAGCCCGCCGAAGCCGGGCCGGAGATCGCCCGGCGGTTGCGGGTGGGCGAGGCCGTCATGGTCTCGCGCACGCGTTACGTCTTTCGCGGCGACGGCAAGCCGCTGCAACTGGCCATCTCCTATGAGCCGATCGAGTTCGCGGCGCACTCGGAGGAGGAACGGCGCAGCCTGGTGACCCGGATGTCCGCACATGGAATCAAGCTCACCGAAATCGTGGAGAGTGTGCGCACCCGCGTGCCGCGCCCCACGGAGAGTGACGCCTTGGACCTGCCCGCCGGCGTTCACGTGCTCCACGTCGAACGCACCCACTGGGCAGGCGACCGCCCGGTGGAGACGAGCGACATCGTGATCCCCGGTGACCGATTCCAAGTGGTTTACAGCATGCCCATGTGATTCATCGGACCTCAACGCAATCAAGTCTAGATCGTGCAGCATTTCGTGGTTATCGTCACGATAATACCTCCGATGTATGGAGTGGCGATGAGCCCACGAGTACTGGCGGGAACGACCATGATCGCGGCAATGCTGGTGGCACCTCCGGCGGGGGCAGACATTCGGGCCGGAGGTGCACCGGCGGGCACAGATGTTCCGGCCACCCAACAGACCCAGGCAGCCAAGGGCGCTCCGCCTTCCAGAGGGATCCCCGTAGCTGCAGGTGCCCCGATCCCCATAGCTGCGCCGGTCCCCAGAGGGATCCCCATAGCTGCACCGGCCCCCAGAGGGATCCCCATAGGCGCACCGGCCCCCAGAGGGATCCCCATAGGCGCACCGATCCCCAGAGGGATCCCCATAGGCGCACCGGCCCCCAGAGGGATCCCCGTAGGCGCACCGATCCCCAGAGGTGGCCCGGCAGACGCCGGCACACCTGCCCCAAGAGGCGTATCAACAGACACACGTCATGAACTGCCGGCAAGCATGACCCCCACCGCCCCAACCAGCGCGAATTCCACGAATCCCCACCAACCCACGAACGCCGCGCCGTACACGCTGTGGTTCGACGAGCCCGCGCCCGACTCCACCAGCGGCTGGGAGCAGCGGTCGCTGCCCATCGGCAACGGCGCCCTCGGCGCGACGGTGTTCGGCGGGGTGGCGGCGGAACGACTGCAGTTCAACGAGAAGACCCTATGGACCGGCGGACCAGGAGTCAGCGGCTACAACTTCGGCAATTGGGACACACCACGGCCAGGCGCGCTCGAGGCGATCCGCGACCGCATTGGGAAGGAAGGCGGCATCAAGCCAGAGGACGTCCTAGCCGCTTTGGGCCACAAGTCCGACTCGCCGCGTCACCGCAGGTTCGGCGCGTATCAGAGCTTCGGGGACGTCCGGCTGACCTTCCAGCAAACCGCCGAAGCAGTGGAATACCGCAGATTTCTGGATATCTCCCGCGCGGTGGCCGGAGTCACGTACACAGTGGGAGATACGCGGTTTACCAGGGAGTACTTCGCTTCCGCACCGGATGGCGTGATCGTCGGCCGGCTGACGGCGGACAAACCCGGCAAGCTTGGCTTCACAGCCGCCATCCCCACTCCGGCCAACCGCACCAGAACCGCCACCGCCACCAACGGCCGCATCACGGTAAGCGGCGCCCTGACCGGCAACGCCATGCGGTACGAGACACAACTCCAACTGATCAACCAGGGCGGCGTGCGCACAGACGGACCGGACGGCTCGGTGACGATAGCCGGCGCCGACGAAGTGATCTTCATCCTGGCCGCAGCCACCGACTATGCCCCGACATATCCGAAATATCGTGGCGAAGACCCGCACACCAAGGTCACCACGCAGATAGACAGAGCAGCCGCCACAGGGTACGAAACCCTCCTCGCCCGACATCAGACCGACTACCGCGCGTTGTTCGACCGGGTGAAGGTGGATCTGGGCGGTGTGATGCCGGCCGTACCGACCGACGAGCTTCTAGCCTCGTACGGCACGGCAGCGCCGGCCGATCGTGCCCTTGAGCAGCTCTATTTCCAGTTCGGCAGATACCTGCTGATGTCCTCCTCCAGGCCGGGTTCACTCCCCGCCAACCTGCAAGGTGTCTGGAATGTCCATGAGGCGCCACCCTGGCAGTCGGACTACCACGTCAACATCAACCTGCAGATGAACTACTGGCCCGCGCAGATGACCAACCTCAGCGAGACGTTCGAGCCGTTCGCCCGATATGTCGAGGGACTGCGTGAGCCGGGACGGATAACGGCCCGGCAGATGTACGGCGCGGGCGGGTTCGTCGCCCATCACGCCTCCAATGTTTTCGGCCACACCGGCGCCTGGGATCACCCCGCCTATTTCTTCCCCGAATCCGGCGCGTGGCTGGCCACGCAGATGTACGACCACTACCGCTTCACCCGCGATCGGGCCTTCCTCGAGCGCACCGCCTATCCGCTGATGAAGGAGGCGGCGCTCTTCTGGCTGGACTTCCTGCGGACCGACCCGCGCGACGGCAAGCTCGTGGCCATCCCGAGCCGCTCGCCCGAACTCGGCCCGTCGGTGGCCGGCGCGTCGATGTCGCAGGAGATCCTGTGGCAGTTGTTCACCGAGGTCAGGGATGCGGCGCTGCTGACCGGCGACCCGGCGTTCGCCGCGAAGGCCCACAAGACGCTCAAGAAGCTGGATCCCGGTCTCCGCATCGGAAAGTGGGGCCAGCTGCAGGAGTGGAAGGAAGACCGCGACGATCCGAACGAGACGCACCGCCACGTCTCTCACCTGTACGCGCTGCACCCGGGCTACCAGATCTCCCCACGCACCACCCCTGAATACGCTGAAGCCGCCAAGGTATCCCTGAACGCCCGTACCGACGCGGGCACCGGATGGAGCAAAGCCTGGAAAATCAACTTCTGGGCACGCTTGCTGGACGGCAACCGCGCCCACAAGCTCCTCGGCGACCAGTTGAAGACGAGTACGTTGCCCAACCTGTGGGACACGCACCCGCCCTTCCAGATCGACGGAAATTTCGGCGCAACTGCGGGTATGACCGAGATGCTGCTCCAATCCCACCTGGACCTAATCGATCTGCTCCCCGCCCTGCCCGCCGCCTGGCCCGAAGGCTCGGTGGACGGCCTGCGGGCGAGAGGCGCCTACACGGTCGGCCTGACCTGGAAGGCCAACAAGCCCACCGAAATACGCCTAACCAGCGATAAGTCCGGGCTCGCCGCCCTCCGCCATGACATCTTCCGCTCCCCCGTCCGCGTCTTCCTGGGGCCCCGCCCCATCCCGGCGGTCCGCCACGGCGACAAACTCCTCATCCCCACCAAGCCCGGAGCAAAATATCGGATCGTACCCACGTGAATACTGTCGGTGGCGGTTGATAGAAACTGTACGTGCTTGTCAACGACCTGCCCCCGCACGAGCGTCCACGCGAGCGGCTCATGGCCGCGGGCGGCGCGGCCCTGGCCGACCGTGAGCTGCTCGCGGTCCTGCTCGGCTCCGGCTTTCGCGGGTCCGGCGCGGTCGAGCTCGCCACCCAGGTCATCGAGCACTGCGGCGACCTGGGCGAACTCGCCCGCGCCGACCCGCACCGCCTGCTCGCCGTCCCGGGCATCGGCCCCGCCAAGGCCGCCCGGGTCGCCGCCGCCTTCCATCTGGTACGGCGGGCACAGTCGGGCCCCGAACGCCCGAAAATCTCCGGTACCGCCGACCTGGCCGCCATCACCGCCCCCATGCTGCGCGGCCTCACCCGGGAACGCCTCGTCATCGTGGTCTGCGACAACCAGGGCCGCGTCCTTCGCCGGACCGTGCTGACCGAAGGCGGCGCCGATCACACCCCGTTCCCGGTCCGGGAGATCATCACCACGGTCCTCACGATGGGCGGCGCCACATTCGGCGTGGCCCACAACCATCCCACCGGCTCTCTGACCCCCAGCCAGGCCGACCTCGCCGCCACCGCCCGCCTGACCGAAGCCGCCGCCACCGTCGGCCTGCGTTTCCTCGACCACCTCATCATCACGGACACCGCCTGGCGCCGCATTCCCCTGGAGACACCGGTCGACCAGCCACCGTGACCCCCAGAAGATCAGAAGAACACCACGGTGCCGGCGTCCACCCGGCGGCGGAACGTCCACCACATCCAGGTTTGCATGATCGCCAACACCGGCACCACCACGAGAAGGAACCCGCCCAAGACCCGCAATGTCGCCACATCCGCAGCGACCCCCGACATGCTCCCAGCCAGCCGAACCCCCACCGTCACCGCCGGAGACGCAGTCGCGAAGGCGGTCAACGCGACGGCCGCGCCGTACCACGATCGAGACAGCACGGCCGGGACGGCGAGGAGTCCGGCGGCGGCGAGCACCCCGAGCGCGGCCATGAGGACACGCGTGCCGAATCCCGAGCCAGGCACCACGAGCTGGACAAGTGACGCGAAGCCCAGCAGAACGGCGGCAGGGCGGGCCAGGCGGACGGCCAGACCGGCGGGACCGGCAGCCAGCGAAGCGGGGTAGCGGACGGAGAGGAAGGCCGCGCCATGGGTGGCGAACAGCAGCACCATCACCACCGCCCACAGGGCGGCGTCCAGCCCGGCGACGAGCCAGCGGCCGGTCAGCGGCGGCGGCCCGGTCAGCAGCGTGCCGACGAGCAAGCCCCAGAACACGGCGAACACCCAGCTCGAGGAGGTCAGCATCGTGTCCCAGCCGCGGCGCCAGCGCGGGGACGGCCGGCGGCTGCGGAACCAGATCGCCGCATCACGCACCACCCAGATGAGCAACCCGGCCACGATCAGCAGATACAACCCGCCCAGCAGATGATCCTTCATCACCGGGAAGGCCCCGGCCAGCACACCGCCGACGGCGACCAGCCACACCTCGTTGCCCAGGAAGAACGGCCCGATGGAGGTGAGCGTGACGCGCCGCTCGTATTCAGTGCCGCCGAGCCGGCGCAGCAGCATCCCGGCGCCGATGTCGAATCCGTCCACCACGAAATATCCGGCGAACAGCAGGCCAAGCAGGATCGGCCAGAGGAGTTCCATGGGTCGTCTCCTTCAGAAGGTGTGGACGCCGGCGCGCTCGGCGGCGCTCACCCGGTCGAGGGTGGACCCGAAGAGCTCGTCGTCTGGGCCCTTACGGACAAAGCGCACGATCAGCAGATAGTCCACGACCGCCAGCGTGCCGAGCACCAGCGTGAACCCGACGAAGGAGATCAGCACGACGGCGGCCGGGAGGTCGGAGACGGCCTTCTCGGTGGTGAGCAGGCCGTAGACGGTCCACGGCTGACGGCCGACCTCGCGCACCAGCCAACCGGCGATCACGGCGACGAACGGCAACGGGACCATGGCCACGAGCACGTACAACGGGACGCGCAGCCGTACCACCCAGTTACGGAAAAGCAGGACCAGCAGGACCAACAGGACGAGCACCATCAGGAAGGAGCTGTTCATCATGATCTGGTACGGCACGGCGATCCAGGAAGGCGGCGCCCAGTCGCCGGGTCCGAACTGCTGAGCCAGAGCCTGCCGAACGGCGGCCAGGCTCCCGGGCTCGGGCTGGAGCTGGGCCAGTTTGGCGGGCTGGTTCTGCTCGATCACGACCTCTTGCAGGAAGCCCCAGTGAATGACGGCGAGCGCGCCGATCACTGCGGCGATGAGCCCCCAGCGCATCGACCGGCGGAAGAGGTCCACTTCGGTGGTGCGCTTGATGAAGTGCCAGGCGCTGACCCCGGCCACGAACAATCCGCCGGCCAGGACGCCCGCCGAGATCACGTGGAGCAGCGTGTCGGTGAGGCTGCTGTTGGTCAGGAGCGCGCCGAAGTCGGTGAGGTATGCCTGGTCGCCGCGGATCTCGTAGCCGACCGGGTGCTGGAGGAACGCGTTGGCGACCATGATCCAGAAGGTGGAGACGTAGGCGGTCAGCGCGACCAGCCAGATCAGGGTCAGATGGATGCCCTTGCGGATGCGGTCCCAGCCGAAGATCCACATGCCGAGGAAGGTGGCCTCGGCGAAGAACGCGATGACCGTCTCCAGCGCCAGCGGTACCCCGAAGACGTTGCCCGTCACCTTGGACAAACCACTCCAGTTCAGCCCGAACTGAAACTCCATCACCAGCCCGGTGACGATGCCGACCGCGTAGTTGACCACATAGATCTTGCCCCAGAACTTCGTCATGCGGCGATAGACCGGATTGCCGGTGATCACGTACGCGGTCTGCATGCCCGCCACGAACAGAACCAGTCCCAGCGTCAACGTGACGAAGAGGAAATGGATCGAGGTCGTCGTCGCGAACTGCAGCCTCGACAGCAGCAGGTTGTCCATGGGCCAGCAGCCTGTCAGCCCAGGCCGGACGGGTCGTCAGCCCGCAGAAGACTTCCCCGGCTACCGCACCGGGCGCAGCGGCGAGGGCCGGCTACTCCCCCTGCGGTATCCGGCGCTTGCGGGGGGTGACGAGCCCGGACTCGAAAGCGATCACCACGAGCTGGGCCCGGTCGCGGGCGCGCAGCTTGATCATGGCCCGGCTGACGTGGGTCTTGGCGGTGGCCGGGCTGACCACCATGCGCTCGGCGATCTCCTGGTTGGACAGGCCCGCTGCGACCAGCGCGACCACCTCGCGCTCGCGGTCGGTCAGCACGTCCAGCTCGGGGGTCGGGCGGTCGTCGGTGACCTTGGCCGCGTACTCGTCGATCAGGCGCCGGGTCACGCCCGGGGTGAGCAGCGCCTCGCCCTCGGCCACCACCCGGATCGCCTGCAGGAGCATGGCCGGTTCGGTGTCCTTGACCAGGAATCCGCTGGCGCCCGCGCGCAGGCTCTTGAAGACGTACTCGTCGAGCTCGAACGTGGTCAGGATGACCACGCGCACCCCGTCCAGCCGGGGATTCTCGGCGATGCGGCGGGTGGCCTCGATGCCGTCCATCTCCGGCATGCGCACATCCATGAGAACGATGTCCGGCCGCGACGTGACGGCCAGTTCCACTGCGCGGCGGCCGTCTGCGGCCTCGCCCACGACCTCGATGTCGGGCTCGAAGTGCAGCAGCGCCCGCAGGCCCGCCCTGATCAACGGCTGGTCGTCGGCCAGCACCACCGTGATCACGCCGCCAGCTCCCTGAGCGGCAGCCGGGCCGTGACCATGAAGCCGCCTCCGGGCACGGGCCCGGCCGCGAAGGATCCGTTCAGGGACATCGCCCTCTCCCGCATGCCCACCAGGCCGTTCCCCTCACCCGGCATCCCGCCGACGCCGTCGTCGCGTACCTCCACCAGCAGCTCACCAGCCTCCCGGCGCACCGACACCTCGGCGCGGGCCGCTCCGGCGTGCTTGATGATATTGGTCAGCGATTCCTGAATGATCCGATATATCGCCAGATCGATGCTCTTGGGGAGTTCGCGGGATTCCTCCGGAAGGCGGAGATCCACGTCGATGCCGGCCGAGCGTGCCCGCCGTACCAGCTCGGGAAGGCGATCCATGCCCGGGGCCGGAGCGAGCGGCTCGCCCTCCCCCACATCCCGCAGCACCCCGAGCGCGCCCCGCAGCTCGACCAGGACCTCCTTGCTGACGCGGCGAATGTCACCCAGCGCCCGGCGCGCCTGCTCAGGATCCCGATCAAGCAGATGCTCCGACACGCCCGCCTGCAGGTTGATGACCGAGATGCTGTGGGCCAGCAGATCATGCAGTTCCCGGGCGATCCGCAGCCGCTCCTCCGTCACCCGCCGCCTGGCCTCCTCTTCCCGGGCCCGCTCGGCCTCCGCCATCCGCGCCCGCTCGGCCCGCACCTGCTCCTGCCGGATACGCGACATTTCCCCAATAACCAGGATGGCGATGAGCATGGTGACAAACCACACGGTGCCCTGCACACCCGGCTCCCGCATCCCCAGCCACCCGAGAACCAGCGTGCCCACCAGCCAGACCAGCATCCCGGCGACCCCGGCCACCCGATGCCCCCGGCCCACCGCAGTGAACAGGGCAATAATGGGCGGAATCGCCGCGGCGCCACCGGGAAAGTCAAGCCCCTGATACGCCAGCGAACCCGCAAGCACCACCACGACCGTCGCCACCGGAGCCCTCTGCCGGGCCATCAGCGGCAACGACATCCCGACCAGCAGCACCAGCCCCAGCCACAGGGGCAGCGGGCCGGGCGGCGACTCCCGGGCGATGAACACGGTCCCGACGACGGTGACGCCACTGACCGCCACGGCCAGGACGACGTCCATCGGGATTCGGCGGATCATACGAACACTGTAGGCGCTGCTCTCCGGCTCCCGGCTGAGCCGTACACGCGGAATCGGACGGCCGGAAAGGCCCGGCATCAGACCTGAGGCCGTACATCAGACCTGAAGGCCGTACATCAGACCTGATGGCCGAGCGCGGCCGGCTGCGCTGACACGCCCAGCGGTGGCTGCACAAAACACTCTGACGCCCGCGCAGTAGCTGGCGAACCGGACCGATGCCGGTGACCTGGATCCGTTCCGATTCACGGCCAGGGAACACGGCCGAACATTGACGTCGGCCGTAGCCGACAGCACCGCCGGCCACGGCGAGCGCAGCAGCGAACGGACCGACTCCCGCATCGGTTACCGGCAGCGCGAGGGGGACACCCGCGCCGGAGCGATCGACCTCGCGATTGCCAACTCCGGCAAGGCTCCTACGATCCGGACCGGCTGCTGGAACCGCACAGCCGCGGATGGTCACGCTGGTGCGTACCACCACGTCGACCAGCCCACCGCCGACCAAGTCCGCGTCCAGTCCGCCTGGGTCATCGACGCCCTCGAAGGCCACCCTCCTGTAAGCACCCGGACGCCCACGAGGGCCTGCACGAAACCTGGCGGCAGAGTCCATGGACATGACCCGGCGGGTTCCGGGTGGCCAGGTCTCCACAGGTGATCAACCCGGAGATGACGCGGAGACCTGGCCACGACTCATCGGTAGTCGTGGGCGGGCAGGCCATCCCACCCACGACCACCCCTTGGGCCACCCGCACTCCGGTAGCCCATGGCCGCGCCGGGACTCCCGAGGGAGAGGAGTGCCCAGCGCAAAGCCCCAGTGTCGGCAGCAGCCGAACCCCAGCACCGGGAGGCTGGTTGTACCGCGGCCCGGGGCACAGCACGCAGACCTGGCCCCGGTGTCGCAGCCCCCGTGGGCTTGGGGAGCCCACCCAACAGCTCAAACACCGCGGTCGTGGACGGGCCCGGCTTCCAACACCGCCCACGACCGCTCAGGGCTACCCGGTCGGTGCAGCCCTGCGAGCGCCGAAACCATAAAGGGGATAGCTTCGGCGCTACCACTAAAGCGACTCCGGGACGCCCCGATCAGACCCTCGCCCGAAGCCGCCGCTCTCATGCCGCGACAACCCGCTAGTACACCTCACCCCGGAGCAACCGTCTCCACACCGGCCACACTCTTGCTGCTAGCAGCCACGGCGTCTCGTACACCACCACGGTCTCCTCGCTCAGGCGGATCACGTGCCGAATGAACATCAACCCTCCGCCCTGACAGAGCTCATAGAACTCGGTCTGGCAGTTCGAACAGGTGGTATCCCGCACTCGCACCCAGTCCGCCCGTGGGCGTTCTTCGTGCCACTCGATCTCCTGTGCCCCCGGAACCAGAGGCTTCCTGTGAAGCCCTCCGCATGGAAAGCCATCATCAAAAGCTTCCGCCATTAGCCGCACCCGCCCAAGCGCACCGATCAGGTGATGCCTAACTATAAGCCTTGCCGTATGCATAGGTCTAGTCAGACGTATCTATAGGGTCAAGTGAGCGTCTGCTTTGTGCATGCATGTACGCTTTCGCCTATAATCCATGTGTGCTTGACCGAGACGGGCCCGTACCTATCTACAAACAGGTCGCCGACGAGATCCGCAAGAAGATCGAAAGTGGCGAGCTGCCCGCAGGCTCGCCCGTGCCCAGCGAGGCCAAGCTCGAGAGCGACTACAACATCGCCAGGACCACCGCGAGACGTGTCGCCCGCGAGCTACGCGAGCAAGGCATGGTCTACACGATCCAAGGCGAGGGCACTTTCGTCGGAGAGCCAGGCGTACCACGCCAGCCGCGGAAGACGCCGATCTACCAGAAGATCGCCGCAGACATAGCCGACCGCATCCAGCGCGGCGAGATCGCCCCGAACCGCGCGATCCCCGGCGAGAAGGCCATGATGCAGCAGTACGGCGTCGCCAAGGTGACCGCTCGCCAGGCGGTTGCCCTGCTCCGCGAGCAGGGCTGGGCGTTCACCGTGCCCTATCGAGGCACCTACGTCGCCGATCCCGCGGACTGGCCGATCAACAAGTCCGGCTAGCTCCTATCCACTGGTCCTATCACCTGTATACCCTTGACCCATGCTCGACCCTGAGGGTGTAACCCATATCTACATCCAGCTCGCCTCGATACTCCGAGGCCGGATCGCCGCCTCACCTCCGGGCACCCCGGTGGCGAGCGAAGCCGAGCTGCAGCAGGAGTTCCGGATTGCACGCTCCACCGCGCGAAGGGCCATTCAGGTCCTTCGCGAAGACGGCCTAGTGCACACCATCCCCGGCGACGGCACCTTCGTCGGGCCCCCAGGGCAGCCACGCCACATGGAGTATTGGCCGGCCTATCAGCGCATAGCCGCCGGAATCACCGAGCGCATCCTCGCCGGGTCCCTGCTGCCGAACCGCCGCATCCCCAGCGAAAAGGTGCTGATGGAGCAGTACGGCGTAGCCAAGGCGACCGCCCGCAAGGCAGTGGCGCATCTGCGCGAACAGGGATGGGTCTTCACGGTGCCCTCCCGCGGCACGTACGTCAGCCCTCAGGAGACCTGGCCTAAGACGTGACCAGGCGGAGGTGGATGCAGACGATCTCGGTGTCGTCGTTGACCTCGTGGCCTTCGGCGGTCCAGAAGCGGTGGTGGGCTTCGCGCCAGTGTTCGATCGAGCGGAATCCCTCCCCCTCCGCCTCCGCGAACTCCCAGGGGACCGCGGCGAACGGCATCACCGAGAGACCCACGACCTCGACCTCGCCCACCCGGCCGCCGTCGTCGTCGACGAAGACGAGGTGTTCGCCGATGTGCTCGAGTTCCTCGCCCTCGGCGCGGTAGTCGGCCTCCAGGTGGCCGGCGGTGGCCGTCTTCCGGCCGGCCAGGACCAGGGCGTTCAGTTCGGCGCGCAGCGGGCCGGGGCTGCCGAGCTCCAGCACTCTGAGGTTGTCGATGCGTGGCCACATGGCACGCATTATCGGCCGGTGGAGGGCCACGAGCGCAACGCGATTTCCGCCATGGCGGTCAGGTCGTCCCGGGTGGCGCCGGCAGCTGCTTGTACGGCGATGCCGTCGGTCAGCGTCATGACGAAACGGGCCAGGGCGTCGGGAGATGCGGCCGGACTTCCACACCGCCGTCCGCATCCACCGGGTGCTGGCCGCGATCGAGACGGCCGCGCGCACCGGTCCGTCACCTGCTGAGCAGTTCGAGCGGATCGTCCGCCGGCCAGAACGCGTCAACCCCCGGCTCGGCCAGCACCGTCACGGCCCCGGCATCGGTCTGCAGGCGCCGGAACTCCATCCTGACCACCCGTTCCTCGTCGTCAAAGCCGATGTGGACGGCCGCGTATCCCACCATCCGCCACCGGAAGGGCAGCCGCTCCTCCCCGAACACCACCGAAGACGACCGCAGCTCACCGCTCCCGTCGGCCCCGAAGTGAACCTCGTCCCCGAGCAACACCCCGGCGGTCCCCAATGCCGACCGCCACGTCCCGACCGGCCCGTGCGTCAACGCCCATTCCACACCCCGGATGTTAGAACACCGGGATGATCTCCTCGGGATCGATGAAATCCACCTGGACCCCTTCAAGGTCCAGCTCGGGGATGGCGGGGAAGGCGATCCCCCACCGCTCGACGATCGCGCGGACGCGGGCCATCGCCTGCCGCCAGTTCTCCGCCTGCTCCTCGTACGAGAGCACCCCGAGCCCGGCCGTACGAGCATGATCCATCAGCACGCGATGGTTGTTGAGGAAGTACGGCGGCAGCTCCCAGAACCCCTCCGGCGGCTCCCACAGGATCATCGACAGGAACACGAACCCGGCCCGGAGCTGCCGGGTGATCAACGTCTTGACCTCCTCGGTCAACCCGGGCCACTCGTTCTCCAGGATGGTCATGCAAATCTGCAGATGCCGGGATTCATCCCGCCCGATCCGCTGGAACATCTCCGCGAACACCGGATGCCGCGTGCCTGACGCCATGCCCCGGAACAGGGTCGAGGCCGCCATCTCGCCCATCATGAAGCTGGTGAACAGCACAGGCAGCGAGTACTTGCCGACGGCGGCGGTGTATCCGGTCCAGTACCGCCCGCCGTTGTGGTAGAGCCACCCGATGTTGTTGTGCGCGGCCTGTTCGAGGCCGTCGGCGGGCGTCCAGTCCAGGGGGCCGCCTGGCCACAGCCGGGCGATGACCCGCTGGCAGCACTCCTCGTGGTTCATCTCATCGCGGGTGATGGAGAAGAAGCACTTCCGGACGGGATCCTCCTCGTGCTTCTCGAACGCCTGGATCGTGGCCCGGGCGAAGACCGCCGGCCCCGAGGCGTCGAAGTTGGCGAGCACGGCGAACCAGTACATGATCCCCAGCCGCTGCTCCCGGGTGAAGTCCGCGGCCACGAGGCCGTCCCAGGGCAGGTCGGCGGGGTTCCAGAGCATGGTCTTCGACTTCTCGTAGATGGCCGCGAGTTTCTCGGTCTCCACGCGCCATTCCATCGGGTAGATGTTCGGCTGCGGGATCTCCGGCGCGGGCCAGAAGCCGCCTTCGGGCACGGTGAGGTCGGCCATGTGACACCTCCGACTCTCATCGTGCGCGCTGGTGTCATGTGATTCAAGTACGGGCGCGCTGGGTCAGGGCCACGCACACGAGTACGGCCAGCGCCGCGGCAACCGTGACCCACCCGAAGCGTTCACCGAGGAGAACCCAGGCCCACACCAGCGTGAGCAGGGGCTGGGTGAGCTGGGTCTGGCCGGCGCGGGCGATCCCGCCCTGGGCCAGACCCGCATACCAAGGGATAAATCCTAGAAACATCGAGATAAGTCCGACGTAGGCGAAACCGGCCACCGCCTCGCCGCTCCACAGCACCGGGGTGGTCGCCGACAGCACCACGGTCACCGGCAGGGTCACGGGCAGCGACAGCACCAGGGCGTAGGAGATGACCTGCCACCCGGGCACCGACCGGGCCAGCCGCCCGCCTTCGGTGTACCCGACGGCCGCGGACAACAGGGCGGCGACCAGGAGCAGGTCGGCCCAGGCCGCGGTGGCGCCGCCAGTGCGGGTGAAGGTGAACGCGGTGATCGCGACGGCGCCGGCCGTACACGCCACCCAGAACAACGGCCGCGGGCGCTCCCCCGCGCGCAGCACCGCGAAGGCGGCGGTGGCGGCGGGCAGCAGGCCGATGACCACGGCGGAGTGCGCGGTCCCGGCGCCCATCGCCAGCGCGAGGCCGCTGAAAACCGGGAAGCCGAAGACGACGCCCAGCGAAATCAGCGCATAGGACCGCCACAACCGTCGCGGCGGCAACAGCGGCACACCCGCCGCCCGCAGGCAGATCAGCGCGATCACCGCCGCCAGCGCCGCCCGGCCGATCGCCACCAGCCACGGGTCGAAGCCGCGCATCGCGAAGACGGTCGCCGGGAACGAGCCGGAGAACGACAGAACCCCCAGGAAGGCCAAGGTCGTCCCGCGCCGGGCCCGGGAGACCGCTACTCCAGGAGCGACGATAGCGCTATTCTGTGTACTCATGAACCACGATAGCAGTATCGCCCACATAGCCGCGATGCTGCGCGAAGAGGTCGCCAGGCTCCAGCCGGGCGACCGCCTGCCGTCCAGCCGGGAGATCATGCGCCGCCACGGCGTCAGCCCGGTCACGGTGTCGCGGGCGATCGGGCAGCTCACCGCCGAGGGACGGGTCGTCACCAGGCCGGGCGCCGGCGCGTTCGTGGCTCGCCGGACCACGGCGAATCCGGCCACCGAACCGGACATGTCCTGGCAGACCGTCGCCCTGGGCGACCGGGTCGTCGACGACCAGGCGGTGACCTCGCTGCTCGCCGCCCCGCCCGACCACGTCATCCCGCTGACCGGCGGCTACCTGAACCCTGCTCTGCGCCCCTCCAAGCAGCTCGCCGCCGCGGCGAGCCGGGCCGCCCGCAGGCCGGACGCCTGGGCGATGCCGCCGCTGACCGGCCTGCCCGAGTTGCGCCGCTGGTTCGCCCTCCAGGCCGGCGGGGACGTGACCGCTGCCGACGCGCTCATCGTCAGCGGCGGGCAGTCCGCCCTCTCACACGCGTTCCGGTCCCTGGCCGCACCCGGAACCCCGGTCCTGGTCGAGACGCCCACGTACCCCGGCGCACTGGCCGCGGCCAAGGCAGCCGGGCTGCGCGCGACAGCCGTACCCATGGACCGCGACGGCGTGCGGCCCGACCTGCTCGCCGAGGCGTTCGCCGTCACCGGAGCGCGGGTGTTCTACTGCCAGCCCACGCTGCACAACCCGACCGGCGCGACGCTCACCCGCGAGCGGCGCGAGCAGGTGATCAGCGTGGCGCGGGCGGCCGGGGCGTTCGTGATCGAGGACGACGTGCTGCGTTACCTGGCCGACCAGGCGCCGCCGTCCCTGGTCGCGCTCGACCCCGACGGCACGGTCGTGCACGTCAGCTCGCTCACCAAGATCCTCGCCCCGAGCCTGCGGGTGGCCGCGGTGGTCGCCCGCGGCCCGGCCGCGCACCGGCTGCGGGCCAGCCAGCTCGTGGAGTCGTTCTTCGTGGCGCGGCCGCTGCAGGAGACGGCGCTGGAGTTCGTCGGCTCCCCCGCGTGGGAGCGCCATCTGCGCACCGTGCACGCCGAGATCGCCGTCCGCCGCGACACGCTCGCCACCGCCCTCGCCGCCCGCCTGCCCGCCGCCGAGCTGCACCTGCTGCCGCGCGGCGGCAAGCACGTCTGGGTACGGCTGCCGCCGCACGTGAACGAGTCCGCCCTGGTCGAGGCGGCCTACCGCAACGGTGTGCTGGTCAGCCCGGGACGCATGTACTACCCGTCAGAGCCGCCGGGCCCGCGGCTGCGGCTCACCTTCATGGCGGCGGCACACGCGAGCCAGGTGGCCGAGGGGGTACGCCGCCTGGCCGAGGCCATGGACGCCGGCTAAGGATCCGGCGTGGCACGGACGACGGCCTGGTCGCCTCTCGGCCCGAACAGGTGCAGGATCTCCACGGCGTTCGTGTCCGCGGGACCGAACCAGTGCGGCTCGCTGGTGTCGAACTCGGCCACCTCGCCGGGCCGCAGTGTGAACTCCCGCGTGCCGAGAATGACGCGCAGCTCACCCGCGAGGACATAAAGCCACTCATAGCCCTCATGGGTCACCAGCTGCGGCTCGCGGGGCGCCAGCACCTGCTTGAACACCTGCACGCGGCCCGGGTACTGCGTCAGGGGCACGAGGACGCTGCCCCGCCTCCGGCGCAGGGGTCGGAGATGCACCCGAGGATCACCGCTGGCCGGCGCCGCCACCAGTTGGTCGAGTGCGACGCGGTGGGCCCGTGCCAGGGGGATGAGCAGATCCAGCGTCGGGCGCCTTTTGCCGGATTCCACCCGGGACAGCGTGCTCACCGAGATCCCGGTCGTGGCCGCGAGCGTCTCGAGCGTGAGTCCCCGTTCCCGGCGCAGCCTGCGCAGCCGTGGCCCGATGTCGTCGAGGATCCGCTCCAGCTCCGCGTCCATGGATCCAGTTTTGCAGTCTTCGCAAACTTCGTGGACGGTCGGCCTCCCCTGGTCCGAGCCTTGCCGGGCAGTGTTCCCGGATGTGCGAGGTGGACCGTGACCGTTCAACCCCTGTTGAGTGCGCGCAGGCGCTGGACGGTGCTGGCCGTCTGCTGTCTGAGCATGTTTCTGGTGGGCCTGGACACCACCATCGTCAACGTGGGCCTGCCGGCGATCGGGCGCGGCCTGGACGTCGGGATGCGCGGGCTCGAATGGATCGTGGACGCCTACACCCTCGTCATGGCCGCGCTCCTGATCTCCTCCGGCGCGCTCGCGGATCGTTTCGGCCGCCGGCGGGTGTTCCAGTGCGGGCTGGCGGTGTTCGGCGTGGCGTCGCTGGTCTGCGCGCTCGCCCCGTCGGCGGGGGTGCTCATCGCGGCCCGTGCCGTGCAGGGTGCCGGCGCCTCGATGCTCAGCCCCGTGGCCCTCGCGATCGTGGTGAACGCGATGCCGGACCCGAAGGAGCGGGCACAGGCGATCGGTGTCTGGGCGTCGGTGTTCGGGCTGAGCATGGCCGCAGGTCCCGTCACGGGCGGTGCTCTGCTCGCGGGGCTGGGCTGGCAGTCGCTGTTCTGGGTCAACGTGCCGGTCGTCGTGGCCGCCCTGGTGCTCAGCGCGGTGTTCGTACCGGAGTCCGGGGCGGGGAAGCAGCCGCGGCGGCTCGACGTGCCCGGCCAGGTTCTGCTGATCGTCGTCATCGGAGCCGTGGTCGGCGTCCTCATCGAAGGGCCGCGCATCGGCTGGACCTCCCCCGTGGCGCTGGCGGGGTACGCCGGGGCCGCTGTGGCGACGGTCGCGTTCGTGCGGGTCGAGTGGCGCCGGCGTGAGCCGCTGATGGATCTGCGGCTCTTCGGGCGTCCGGCCTTCGGCGGTGCCGTCCTGGGCGCGGTGGCGGTCTTCGTCGCCCTGAGCGTGACGCTGTTGCTGACCACGCTCTACCTGCAGCACACCCGGGGATGGGCGCCGCTGGCCGCCGGGATGGCGACCCTGCCCTTGGCCGCCGGAGCGGCTGTTTGCGCGCCGTGGTCCGGCCGGCTGACCGGCAGCAGGGGGCCGCGGCCGCCGCTGCTCCTGGCCGGCGGCTTCATCACGGCCGGTGGGCTCTGCCTGACCGGGCTCACCCCGGACACCGGCGTGCCCCTGCTTCTGACGGCCTACGCGCTCATCGGCATCGGCTTCGGTTTCGCCAACGCTCCGATCACCAACACCGCGGTCGGCGGCCTGCCGCCCGCTCGCGCCGGCGTGGCCGGGGCGATCACCTCGACCGCCCGGCAACTCGGCTCGGCTCTCGGCGTCGCCCTGGCCGGCGGCCTGGTCACGACCACCGGCCCGGAGGGAATCGCGCACGCCTCCCGCCCGGGCTGGATCCTGGTCGCCGCCTGTGGAGCACTCCTCTTCCTCGTCGCCCGCGTGTCCGGCCGCAATACCTAGACCAGCACGCGGGCGGCGTGCTCCAGGATCACCTGAGCCACTTTCTCCGGCGCCCGGTCCTGGGCGGTGTGGCCCTGGCCGGGCAGGACCACCCGGGTGGCGTGCGGCAGGGTCCGCTCCAGTGCGTCGAGCCGCTCTCCCAGGTGGGCGGGGCTGCGGTCGCCGCCGAGCAGTACGACGGGTTCCCTGATGCCCGCGTAGTCCCGGAGCCGGTTGCCGAGGGCTTCGATGGCCAGAAGGTCGTCGATCTGCCGGGGGGCCAGGCGGCGGAGCCTGGGGATCACGGTAACGGCGAGGGCGCCCAGGGACGCCTGCCAGGCTGGGACGCGGACGACGTCGCGGAGGAAGACCCGCATGGCGCTCGTCATCTGGCCGCGGTCCCTGGCCAGGCGGGCGCGTTCGGTGGCGGCGCCGCCCAGCGTGGTGTCGACGATGACGGGCGGCTCGTAGAGGACGCCGCCCGCGAACGAGCCGGCCAGCAGGCACTCCAGGGCCAGCACCGCGCCCGAGGAGTGCCCGACGACCAGGACCGGGCCGGCCATGCGAGCGGCCACGGCCAGCGCCGCCTCGGCCTCCTGCGCCATGCTCGCCGCAGGCCCCCGCGACGGCTGGTACTGCAACCGGCACGGCACCTCGACCGTGTAGTGGGGACGGAGCAGGGCGGCGACCTTGCGCCACATGAACCCGTCGTCCAGCCCGGCGTGCAACACGAGAATCCCGGACATCCCAGCCTCCTTAGCACTGCTAAGGACGAATTTAGCACTGCTAAGGTGAGGTGTGAACAAGAAGCTGACCCGGCAGCTGCTCATCGAGACCGGGCTCCGCCTGCTGGACGAGACAGGGCTCGACGGCCTGACCGTGCGCAGGCTGGCCACCGAGCTGGGCGTGCAGTCACCCGCCCTCTACTGGCACATCACCACCAAGCAGGACCTCCTGGACGGCATGGCCGACGTCATCGTGCTGGCCGCCGGCATGGGCCCCCCGAAACCCGGCGAATCCTGGCAGGACTGGCTCATCCGCCGCGCCCGCGCCTACCGCGCCAGCCTGAAGTCCCATCGGGACGGCGCCCGGCTGGTCGCCGGCGCCACGAGCCTCAGCCAGGAGGCGATCGACCTGTTCGAGGAGGAACTCGACGCCATGGTCGCGGCCGGCTTCACCCCCGGCCTGGCGCTGCGCACGATCAGCGCCCTGTCCCACTACACGCTCGGCGTCGTCCTGCGCGAGCAGACCGAGGGCCGGGGACGCTGGGACGGCACGCCCGGGCCCACGTTGCGCGCCGCCGTCGCGGGGACGGGCGGCGCGCTGAACGAGGCGACCTTCGAGCACGGGCTGCTCGCCCTGGTCAACGGGACGGCTCAGGCGCTGGCGAACACCTCGTAGTGGGAGACGGTCCGCTCCCGGTCGACCAGGTAGGCGTCGTCGTCGGGATAGAAGACGGCCTGGGAGGGCTGTGCCCCGGCGAACGCCTCGATCGCCTCCCACGACTCCCAGAACGAGATCAACAGGAACTCGGTCCGGTCCCCGTCGTCGCGCCGCGTGAACCGCACCCCCAGGTTGCCCGGCGTGGCGGTATAGCCGGGAAAGCCGGTGCGCAGCAGGTAGTCCTCGTAGGCGGAGGCGTCGGCCGTGCGGGTCCAGCCCCGCCAGATGCGGACGATCATCGATCGCTCCTCTCCAGATTAGACACCACCCATCACGCTACAGTGGTTTCATGCTGGAGCTCGTACGTGATTTCGTGAACACCTACGACGTGGAGACCGACGCCGACGAGCTGACCTCACCCGCCGAGCTGGCCCTGTGGCTGCGCGAGCGGGGCCTGGCCGCGGAGGGCGACCGGGCCGTCGACGACGACCTGACCACCGCGATCGCGCTGCGCGAGGCGCTGCGGGCCGGGCTGCGCCGCGCGGCGCCGGTGGACCTTCCCGGGCTGGCGCTGCGGGTGACGATCGACGGCACGCCCCGGCTGGCGCCGATGAGCGCCGGCGTGCCCGGCGGACTGGCCACGATCGCGGCAGCCGTACTCGATCCGGGCTGGGAGCGCCTGAAGGTCTGCTCGGAAGGCACCTGCCAGTGGGCGTTCATCGACGCCTCCAAGAACCGTTCGCGCTCTTGGTGCTCGATGAAGGTCTGCGGCAACCGCACGAAAACCCGTGCATATCGGGCGAGGAAGCATGGTTCGCGTCGTCTCCAAGGCTCAAACACCGATACGGTGTAACTCGTGCCGTGTGGCATGACGGCAGGCGAAGGAGCGGGCCGAAAATGGCAGACGTAGGCGTCCGGGCGGCCCGGCGCGAGGATGTGCTCCAGGTTGCGAACGTTCAGGTCCGCGCCTGGCGCTACGGCTACCGGGAATTTCTTCCCGAGGGGCCGCTTGAGCAGATGACCGGTCCGGCGGCCGAGAAGATGTGGCTGCGCCAGTGGGACGAGGCGATCGTCGCCCCGCCCACACCCCGGCACCGGGTGCTCGTGGCGGTCGAGACCATCCTCGACACCGAAGGCTTCCCCGCGCTGGGCGTCGGCGGCCACGGCGCACCCGCCACCCCGCGCGGCGGCGAGCGCGTGGTGGGCCTCGCCTCCCACGCCCCGGCCGAGGACCCCGATCTCGACCCGACCGTCGTCGCCGAGATGCTGACACTCCTGGTCGACCCCGACTTCGTCCGCCGCGGGCACGGCAGCCGCCTGCTCAACGCCACCGTCGACCACCTGCGCGAGGACGGCTTCCGCCAGATCGTCACGTGGGCCTTCGCCGACAACTACGCGGTGCTCGGCTTCCTGGAGTCGGCCGGGTGGGGCGAGGACATGGCAGAACGCGTGCTCGACATGGGCCGGCCGATCCGCATGGTCAGGCTCAGCACGGACATCAGCTAGAGGTACTAGGAGAACATGGCAACCCCCGGCCAGTGGATCGCCGGTGCGCGTCCGCGCACCCTGCCCAACGCCGTCGTCCCGGTCATGGTCGGCACCGGCGTCGCCTTCGGACTCGGTGACGTCAACTGGTGGCGTGCCGTCCTCGCCCTCCTCGTCGCGCTGCTGCTGCAGATCGGCGTCAACTACGCCAACGACTACAGCGACGGCGTGCGCGGCACCGACGACCGCCGCGTGGGCCCGATGCGCCTGGTCGGCTCCAAGGTCGCCACGCCGCGGCAGGTGCTGGTGGCCGCCCTGGGCTGCTTCGCCGCCGCCGCCGTGGCCGGGCTGGTCCTGGTCGTCCTCACCCAGGCGTGGTGGATCATCCTGGTCGGCGCCGCCGCGATCGCCGCCGCCTGGTTCTACACCGGCGGCACGACCCCGTACGGCTACCGCGCCCTGGGCGAGCTGGCGGTCTTCGTCTTCTTCGGCGTGGTCCCGGTGGCCGGCACGACCTTCGTCCAGGTCGAGTACATCTCCACGGTCGCCCTGGCCGCCTCGGTCCCGATCGGCCTGCTGTCGTGCTCGATGCTGGTGGTCAACAACCTGCGCGACGTGCACACCGACGGCCCGGCGGGCAAGAAGACGCTCGCCGTCGTCCTGGGCGCCGAGCGCACCCGGGTGCTGTACGCCGCCTGCCTGGTCGTCCCGTTCATGGCGGTGCTGGCGATGGTGACCGTTTCGCCGTGGGTGGCGCTGGCATTGCTGGCGGCCCCGCTGGCGATCGCGCCGATCCGCACCGTGCTGGGGGGTGCCGTCGGCCCGGCCCTGATCGGGGTCCTCCAGGCGACGGGCAAGCTGCAACTGGCGTTCGGACTGCTGTTCTCCGTGGGGCTGGCGCTCATCTAGCGGGCGCTAGTCGAGCCCCGTCTTGCCGGGCGTCCAGTAGGGCTTGGTGATCACATTGCGGCGCGGCCAGCCGCGCTCGTTGACCAGGTGGGCTCTGACCAGCTGGATCGTGCGTGCCTCGCCGGCCAGGTAGGCGAGGCCGGGCTCGGATGGAAGGTCGAGTGCCGCCACCGCGCCGGCCAGTTCGCTGGAGGAGGCGGCGCTCCTGCCCTCGCGGAAGGTCCAGGTGATGCCGTCCGGAAGGGGCAGGACGTCCTCGGAGGTGTCGACCTCCACGACCCCGTGGAACGGCTCGCTCAGATGGCGCAGCATCGCGCCGAAGGTGACGCTCGCCGTCTCGTCTCCGGCGAACACGTGGTACGGCGCGGCCCGGGTGACGAAGGTGCCCTCCGGACCTTTGAAGGAGACCTCGTCACCAGGCTGAGCGGCACGGGCCCATTGGGCACCGGGTCCTTCGCCGTGGTCGAGCACGAGCAACTCCAGCCCTGTGCTGTCCAGATCCCAGATCGAATACGTACGCAGCATGTCGCCGGGGCGGCGCCAGACTTCCCGTATATCGCCGACCAGGATGCGCACATGCTGCCCCGGCGTCCAGGACAGCCCGGCGAGGGCGGGCCCTTCCAGCCTGATCAGGCGCATGCGCCGCGTGGACATCCCGATCTTCGCTACGGTGGCGGTGACGAGCAGCCGGTCGATAACTAGCTTCCCGATATTCACACTTTGGATCTTAATCTCAACGGCGCTCTGCGCGTCTAGATATATCGTGATCTTTTTGTATTCGCCGACAAGCCCACTCGAGCAAGCTCGTATATTCGGATAAATGCCCAGGTCAGCCCTGTTTGGTTCACTGAGGGAAATACCTGCCTGGGAGGATGCCATGGAGCAACGCGGGATCGAGCTGGTCCCCGCCGGAGAGAGGTATGGGCGCCCGCGTGACCTGCTCTTCCTGTGGACCGGCACGACGATGGGCATCTTCACCCTCGTCTACGGCACCACGGTCGTGGCCGCCTTCGGGCTGAGCTTCTGGCAGGCGGTGGCCGCCATCCTCGTCGGCAACCTGCTGGCCTTCCCGCTCGTCGGGCTGACCAGCCTGCAGGGCCCGGCCACCGGCACCTCCACCATGACCGTCTCCCGCGCCGCCTACGGCCCGAAGGGCGCCCGTCTGCTCAGCTTCTTCGGCTGGCTCAACATGGTCGGCTTCGAGGCCGGCGGCATGGTGCTGATCACCTTCGCCGCGCTGTCCCTGCTGGGGCAGACCGGCATGGACACCAGCAGCCTCGGGCTCAAGGTCACCGTCATCCTCGTCGCGGCGCTCATCCAGCTCGTGCTGCCGCTGATCGGCCACGCCGCGGTGATGAAGGCCCAGAAGTACTTCACCTGGATCTTCGTGCTGCTCTTCGGGCTGATGGCGATCCTGGTCGGGCCGAAGGTCGACGTCTCGGCCGGAGGCGGGGCGGACTTCACCACGTTCACGGTGGCCGTCGCCCTGATCATGTCGGCGGGCGGGCTGTCCTGGGGGCCGCTGGGCGGCGACTACTCGCGTTACCTTCCGGCCGGCTCCTCCAAGAAGGCGGTGTTCGGGTACGCCTTCCTGGGCGGCTTCCTGCCGTACGTGCTGCTGATGACCCTCGGCGCGGCCGTCGCGACCGTGGTGAAGGACGCGGCCGACCCCATCTCCGGGCTGCCGGGGGCGCTGCCGTCCTGGTTCGTGGTGCCGTACCTGCTGCTGGCCATCGTCTCGTTGTTCGCGGTCAACACCACCGACCTGTACTCGTCGGGGTTGAACCTGCAGGCCGCCGGCATCAAGGTGAAACGATGGGTGGCGGTGGTGGCCGACCTCGTCCTGTGCGTGGTCATCACGTACGTGGCGGTGACGTCGGAGAACTTCAACACGATGCTCAACACGTTCCTGGGCCTGCTCATCATCTGGCTGGCGCCGTGGGCGGGCGTGTACGTCACCGACTGGCTGCGCAGGAAGGGCCGCTACGACGCCCGCGCGCTGTTCGACGAGGACGGCCCCGGCCAGGTCCGCTGGGCGGCCATCATCGCCCAGGTCGCGGGCATGGCCGCCGCAGCGCTCTGGATCAACTCCACCGCCTTCTCCGGCTGGATCTCCCAGGCCACGGGCGGCACCGACTTCAGCATCTTCGCCGGGTTCCTGGTGGCCGGTGCGGTTTACGCCGTGCTGGACCGCGGGCCGGTATCCGTTCCTGTTCTCGAGGGGGCTCGATGACACTGCTCGACGTGGCGTACGGCAGGCGGCCGGCTGACACGATCATCACCAACGGCACGCTGGTCAACGTCTTGACGGGCGAGGTCTACCCCGCAGAGATCGGGATATTTCAGGATCGCATCGCCGCTGTCGGGCCCAGCCTTCCCCTGGGGCCCGACACCCGGGTGATCGACGCCGGAGGCGGGTACCTGGTCCCGGGCCTGATCGACGGGCACCTGCACATCGAGTGCAGCAAGCTGTCCGTCTCCAGTTTCGCCGATCTGGTCGTGCCGCTCGGGACCACGAGCGTGGTGTCGGGGCTGGACCAGGTGCTCGTGGTCGAGGGCCTGCCCGGAGTCCGGAAATTTCTGGATGAGTCGAAGAAAACCGGGATGCGGATCTGGTGGGGCGCCCCCGCGAAAGCGCCGTACACCGTGCCCCAGAGCACCGTCGGCTTCACCTTCGGCCCCGACGAGCACCGCGAGGCCCACACCTGGCCCGAGTGCGTCGGCGTGTGGGAAACCGTCCAGGAGATGGTCGAACACGGCGACCCGGCGGTGATGCAGGCTCTGGAACTGGCCGAGAAGCACCGGCTGCCGGTCTTCGGCTGCGCGCCCCTCTCGGACGCCCGCCGGATCGCGGGCCTGGCCGCCGCCGGGATCCGGCTCGACCACGAGTCCTACTCCCACGAGGAGATGCTGGAAAAGCTGCGCCAGGGTATCTACGCCATCGTGCGCGAATCCTCGGTGGCCCACTTCCTGGAGGAGAACATCCAGGTCGTCGGCAAGGCCGGCGCGCGCAGGGTGGCCTTCTGCACCGACGACGTGCACGCCGCCGACGTCCTGGCCGGTGGGCACATGGACAAGCTGGTGCGCATGGCGGTCAAGGCCGGGGTGGACCCGGTCACCGCCATCCAGATGGCCACGGTCAACTGCGCGGAGATGTACCGGATCGACGACAAGGTGGGCAGCATCGCGCCCGGCCGTTTCGCCGACGTGCTCATCGTCGACTCCCTGGAGGACTTCCGGGTGCGCGAGGTGGTCTCCGCCGGCAGGCTGGTCGCCCGCGAGGGCCGCATGCTCACCCCGACGATCCCCCCCGCACGCGGCGAGGTCACGAAATTTCCTGTTAAAACGGTCACTGCCGACGACTTCGCCCTGCGCAGCGACGAAACCCAGGTGAACGTGCTGGCCATCGGCTTCACCGAGCAGGTCTTCGTGCGCAAGCGCCGCGACGTGACGCTGCCCGTCGTCAACGGCGTCGTCGAGCCCTCGGTCGAGCAGGATGCCCTCCTCGTGACCGTCGTCGAGCGGTACGGCAAGGCCGGCAACATGCCCGTGGCCGTGGTCAGCGGCATGGGCATCCGCGAAGGCGCCATCGCCACCAGCGCCGCCCCGGACGACAACAACATCATCTGCGTCGGCGCCTTCCGCGCGGACATGGCGGTCGCGGTCAACGCGGTCAGCGAGATGGGCGGCGGCCAGGTCATCGTGGTGAACGGCGAGGTCCGCGAGCGGCTGCCGCTGCCGATCGCCGGCATCGTCGCCGACCTGCCCGCCGCCGAGATGGCCGTGGCCGAGCAGCGCCTCGACGACCTCGCGCGCGAGCTGGGCTGCACGCTGCCGGCGCCGCTGATGTACCTGTTCTTCCTGTCCATCACCGCGATCCCCGACTACGCCGTGACCGATCTCGGCCTGGTGGATTGCGTCAACCTCGAGATCGTGGAGGTCATTCAGTGAGTGAGTTCATCGCCGGGCTGCCCAAGTGCGAGCTTCACCTGCACATCGAGGGGACGCTGGAGCCGGAGCTCAAGTTCGAGCTGGCCCGGCGCAACGGGATCGCCCTGCCGTACCGGAGCGTCGAGGAGATGCGGGCGGCCTACGACTTCGACTCCCTGCCGTCGTTCCTCAAGATCTACTACGAGGGCATGGGGGTGCTGCGCACCGAGCCCGACTTCTACGACCTGGCCATGGGATACCTGCGCAGGGCCAAGGAGCAGAACGTCCGGTACGCGGAGATCTTCTTCGACCCGCAGGCGCACACCTCGCGCGGCGTGCCGTTCGACGTGGTGATCCGCGGGCTGCGGCGGGCGCTCATCGACGCCGAGAGCCAGCTCGACGTGCGGGCCCAGCTCATCATGTGCTTCCTGCGCGACTTCCAGGCCGAGTACGCGATGGCGACGCTGCTGGAGTCGCTGCCCTACAAGGAGTGGATCGCCGGCATCGGCCTGGACTCCGATGAGAAGGGCAACCCGCCGGCCAAGTTCGCCGCGGTGTACGAGCGGGCGCGGCAGGAGGGGTACCTGCTGACCATGCACTGCGACGTGGACCAGGACAATTCTGTCGAGCACATCCGCCAGGCGATCCAGGACATCGGGGTCAACCGGGTGGATCACGGGGTGAACATCCTGGAGGACCCGCGGCTGGTCGACGAGATCCTGGACAAGGGCATCGGGCTGACCTGCTGCCCGATCTCCAACGGCTACGTCACCGACTCGATGAAGATCGAGGGCATCCGCAAGCTGCTCGACCTGGGCGTCCGGGTCACGATCAACTCCGACGACCCGGCCTACTTCATGGGTTACGTGGCCGAGAACCTCGAGGTGCTCAACTTCCCCGAGGAGGATCTCAGGCAGCTGCAGCGCAACGCCTTCGAGATCACCTGGCTGCCGCGGCACGTCAAGGACGCCTACCTGGCCGAAGTGGACGCCTACGCCCCTTAGTTGCTAAAAACAAGTATGGGGAAACGGGAGTACGGGCAGTACTGCGGCCTGGCGCGGGCCCTCGAGATGGTCGGCGAACGCTGGGCCCTGCTCATCGTCAGGGACCTGTTCGTGGGCCCCCGCCGCTACACGGACCTGCGCAAAGGGCTGCCCAAGATCCCGACCAACATCCTCTCGGCCCGGCTGAAGGAGATGGAGGCGGCGGGGATCATCCATCGCCGCGTCCTGCCCCGGCCCGACGGCTCGGTCGTCTACGAGCTCACCCCCTCCGGCCGCGAGCTGGAGCCGATCGTGCTGATGCTCGGCCGCTGGGGCGCCCGCGCGCTCGGCGAGCCCCGGCCCGGCGAGATCATCACGCCGGAGCTGCTGATCATGGGCATCCGCAGCGCTTTCCGCCCCGAGGCCGCGCTCGGCGTCCGGGCGGGCTACGAGCTGCGGATCGGCGAGATCGTGCTGGCCATCGTCGTGGAGGACGGCTCGCTGACCGTCAACGAAGGCCCCGCCGTCCGCCCGGACCTGGTCATCGAGGCCGAGCCGCAGTTCAAGTCGGTGCTGGCCCGCGAGCTCACCCCCGACGAGGCGATCGCCGCCGGGCACGTGCGCCTGACCGGGGACCCGGGCCTGCTGAAGCAACTGATCGAGATGGTGCACCTCTAGCGCATGCGCACGGCCAGCATGAAGTCCACGCGTTCGTCCCAGGAGTTCAGCGAGCGGCCGGTGAGCTCTTCGACGCGCTTGATCCGGTAGCGCAGTGTGTTGACGTGCACGTGCAGGCGTTCGGCGGTGGCGGTCCAGTTGCCCGACTCCTCCAGGAACGCCTGGAGGGTCTCCAGCAGGTCCGTCTGGTTGGCCGCGTCGTAGGCTTCCAGCGCCCCCAGCAGCCGCGTCCGGAACGACCGCCGCAGATCCGGCGGAATCGCCGCCAGCAGCGTGCGGTGCGAGCTCACGTCGTCACCGGTGATCACGCTGACCCGCTCGCCGCTCAGCGCCGCCAGCGCCCGCGCGTGCCTGGCCTCCTCGATCAGCCCGCTGAGCGCCGCCGGTCCGGTGGTCACGTTGCTGACGCCCAGCGCGATCCGCCCCTCGCCCAGCCCCGCCTCCAGCCGCCGCGCGCCGGCCAGGACGTGCTCGGTCAGCTCCCGCGCGGTGTTCCCGGCCAGCGGCACCAGCGCGATCGCCGCGCCGTCGGCCGCGGTGACGATCCCGGGCGCGAGCGGCCGCAGCAGCTCATCGAGTACGGCGACGCCCACGTCGTCACCGCCGGCCACGGACAGGGCGACCACCAGCAACCCGTGCTCGGTCTCCACGTGCAGCGTGTGCAGCCGGGAGACCACGCCGGGCAGCGCCGCGTCCCCGGATTCCAGCAGCTCCAGGAGCTGGTCGAACACGCGCCGCTCGATCCGCTGGGCCGCCTCCAGCCGGGAGCGCTCCAACGCCACCAGCGCCGCCAGCTCCACGACGAGATCCTCGTTGTCGCCCTGCGCCTGCTGGCCGGCGTAGGCCAGGAACCAGTTCGCGATCCGGTGCGGGGCGCCCTTGCTGATCGGGAAGACCGACAGCCCGCCGACCATCCCCGGCAGGTGGCGGGCGGTGAGGAAGGTGCGGGCCAGGCGGACGCGCTCCTCCTCGGACAGCGGCTGGGAGCCGACGACGACCCGGCCGGTCGGCGACATCACCCAGCAGGGCACGTCCAGTTCCCCGGCGACCGCGGTGACCACCTTGGTGAGGCTGCCGCCGTCCACCAGCGTGCTGGCTAGGCGGCGGCGGGAGCCGTACCGGCTGCGGGGCGCGCTGCCGAGCTCGGTGATCAGCGTGCGCAGGACGTGCTCGGTGACGTGGCTGAAGGGCACCTCGACGGGCAGGGTGAGCAGGGGCAGCCCGGCCTCGGCGCAGGCGTCGATCAGGTCGAGGGGGACGCCCTTGAGCGCGGTGCCGGAGACGAGCGCCGCCACATCACCCAGCGCCTTCACGAAATTTCGGGATGAGTCGGCGCCGGTGTGCCAGGTCAGCTCCGTCAGCACCAACTCCCCCGGCTTCACGAACCTGGACGGCTCGGCCAGGTCCGTCGTGGACACGCCGCGCACCTGCCGGTCGAGCAGATCGTGCCCGGTCAGCACCTTCAACGCGAGGTGATCGGCCTGGACCAGCTCCCTCAGCCGCATGGCCAGCCCTCCCGGCGCCAGGCGGCATCCCAGAACATCCACTCGAACCGGGCCGTGGTCAACGCCTTCTCCAGCAGCCGCTCCCGCTCGTCGGCGCCGAGCGGCAGCCCGTCGAGCAGGTCGAGGGCCTCGGCCACGGTCTCCTGGTATGCCTGCGCGCCGTACGTCTCGATCCACCAGGCGTAGAGCGGATCCGGCGACGAACGCCGCAGCAGCGCCTCCCCGATCCGGGCGTAGAACCAGTAACAGGGCACCAGCGCGCCCAGCGCCTCGCCGAAGGTCCCCAGCGAACAGGTCCGGACCAGGTAGGACGCGTAGCCGACGGTCGCCGGACCCGCGGGCACCTTGCGCGCGTCCGCCTCCTCCAGCCCGAACGCCGCCAGCAATTCGGCCACCAGGCTGTGCTCGACCTCGACCGTCATGGCCGCGTCGCGGGCGAAGGTCTGCACCGCCGCCGGATCCGGCGCCCGCGCCGCCACGGCCGCCTGCGCGCGAGCGTAGTCGGGCAGGAAATGCGCCTCCTGCACCACATAGTGGCGGAACGCCTCCCGGGGCAACGACCCGTCGGTCAGTCCCGTGAGGAACGGGTGGGCCGCGATCTGCTCATAGACCCCGCCCACGACCTGCCACAACTCTTCACGGAACCGGCTCACCCACCCAGGCTATCGACCCAGCTCGGCCCGCATCACCACGCGCGGGGCCACCTCGATGCCGAGGTCCCGCTCATGCTCGACGATCTTGCGCACCTCGGGCCCCCACGCCGCCGCGTCCAGCGTGGCGAACCCGTGCCGCGCGTACCACGGAGCGTTCCACGGCACGTCCCGGAACGTCGTGAGCGTGACCGCCGGCGCCCCCACGGCCCGCGCATGATCGAGCACGGCCGCCACGAGCCGCCCGCCGATCCCCTGCCGCATCCGCTCCGGATGCACCGCCAGCTGGTCGAGATGGACATTCCCGTCGGCCCAGCCGACCATCGCGAACCCCGCCGCGGGCTCACCCTCGACCAGCACGGAACCGAGGTCACCCGCCTCCTCGACCATCGTCGTGCCGGGCGGAAACTCTATCCCCACCTGCACGAACAGCCCGTCCGCCGCCTGCTCGACCTCGACCAGCCGGGCGAGCTCCCCCGGTTTCGCCCATCGCACCATGGCGACACGGTCTCATGTTCCACCGCACTGTGTCGCGTGCGTTTAGTGTGATGATCGCGTACCTGGCTTGTGCGGAGCCGGGAACCCCTCCGCACGGCGTGCCCGCGTCCCGGACGCGGGCACGCCGTCCCAGGGGACACTCAGAGGTCGAGCAGGTGCTCCAGCCCGACGGTCAGCCCCGGCACCTCACGCACCCGCCGCACGCCCAGCAGCACGCCCGGGGTGAACGCCGCCCGGTTCATCGTGTCGTGCCGGATCGTGAGCGTCTCGCCGTCACCGCCCAGCAGCACCTCCTGGTGGGCGATCAGGCCGGCCAGCCGTACCGCGTGAACGCGCACGCCGCCGACGTCCGCGCCGCGCGCGCCGTCGAGCCCGGTGGTGGTCGCGTCCGGCATCGGCGCGGAGCCCGCCTTCGCGCGCGCCTCGGCGATCAGCTCAGCCGTACGGCGGGCGGTGCCGGAGGGGGCGTCGGCCTTGTTCGGGTGGTGCAGCTCGACGATCTCGGCCGACTCGAAGAAGCGGGCGGCCTGCTGGGCGAAGTGCATCATGAGCACCGCCGCGATGCCGAAGTTGGGGGCGATCAGGCAGTTCGTCGCCGGGAACCGCTCCAGCCACCCGCGCACGGCGGCCAGCCGTTCCTCGTCGAACCCCGTCGTCCCCACCACCGGATGGATTCCGTGGGAGATGCACCATTCGAGGTTCTTCATGACCACGTCGGGGTGGGTGAAGTCCACCACCACCTCGGCGCCGGTCAGGTTCTCGATGTCGTCGCCCTGGTCGACGGCGGCCACGAGCTCCATGTCGGAGGCCGCCTCGACCGCCTTGCACACCTCGACGCCCACCCGTCCGCGAGCGCCCAACACCCCAACTCTGATCACGCGCTCACTTTACTAAGAGTTACGGCAGGCCGCCCCCGCGCCACCCGCCTCACCGACGTTCCCCAAGAACGCGCAAGCCCCGCACCGCCACAGGCCGTGCGGGGCTTTCAGCACGTTGTCAGGCGATCGCCGGGGCGAAGTCCTTGTCTCCGTACGGCCCGATGACCGCGAGGGTCAGAGGGCGTTTGAGGACGTCGGCGGCCACCACCGCGATCTCTTCCGGGGTCACCGCGTCGATCCTGGCCAGGACCTCGTCCACGGACATGAGCTCGTCGTAGACCAGCTCGTTCTTGCCGATCCTGGACATGCGCGAACCGGTGTCCTCCAGGCCGAGGACCAGCCCGCCGCGCATCTGGCCCTTGCCGCGGACGATCTCCTCGGCGCTCAGGCCCTCGTCCACCACGCGAGCCACCTCGTCGCGGCAGATCTGGAGCACGTCGTCGATCTTGGAGGGCAGGCAGCCCACGTAGATCCCGAACTGGCCGGTGTCGGCGTAGGCCGAGGTGTAGGAGTAGGCCGAGTAGGCCAGGCCGCGCTTCTCCCTGATCTCCTGGAACAGGCGCGAGGACATGCCGCCGCCCAGCGCCGCGTTCAGGACGCCCAGGGCGAAGCGGCGATCGTCGGTGCGCGACATGCCGGTGGTGCCGAGCACCAGGTTGGCCTGCTCCGTCGGGCGGTCGATCACCCGCACGCCGGAGTGGGTCGCCGCGCCCGGGCCGCTGGTGCGCGGCGGGGCGCACTCCAGCGAACCGCCCAGGGCGCCGGCCCGCTCGTAGGCGCGGGCCACCAGCTCCACCACCTGCTCGTGGCGGATGTTGCCGGCGACGGAGACGACCGTGCGCATCGGGCGGTAGTAGCGCTGGTAGTACTCGAGGATGCGCTCACGGCCGAGCGCGTTGATCGAGTCGACCGTGCCCAGGATCGGGCGTCCGATGGGCGAGTCGCCGTACAACGCGGCCGAGAACTGCTCGTGCACCACGTCGGACGGGTCGTCGTCGTGCATGGCGATCTCTTCGAGGATGACGCCTCGCTCGGACTCGACGTCCTCCGCGGTGATCAGCGAGCTGGTCACCACGTCGGCGAGCACGTCGACCGCGAGCGGCAGGTCCTCGTCGAGGACCCGCGCGTAGTAGCAGGTGTACTCCTTGGCGGTGAAGGCGTTGATCTCCCCGCCGATGCCCTCGACGGACGCCGAGATCTCCATGGCGTTCCGCGTGGGCGTGCCCTTGAACAGCAGGTGTTCCAGGAAGTGGGTGGCCCCGGTGTGCTCGGGGGCCTCGTCACGCGAGCCGATGCCGACCCACATGCCGACCGCGACGGAACGCACGGTCGGCATGGTCTCGGTCACCACGCGCAGCCCACCGGGGAGGACGGTGCGCTGGACGACCCCGGCACCGTCCTTTCCAGGATGCAGCGTGGTAGTCGTCACGAGTTCCGGTCGTCCTCCGTGTTGCGCACCGTGCGGGTGCGCGTGCGGGTACGGCGGGGCTTGTCGTCACGCGGCTTGTCCTCGGCCGCAGCGGCGTCGGCCTCGGCCGGGGCGCCGTCGGCGGGGGCCGCGGCCTTCTCCTCGGCCTCCTTCTCGATGACCTCGACCGGGACCAGGGAGAGCTTGCCCCGGCCGTCGATCTCGGCGATCTCGACCTGGATCTTCTCCCCGACGCTCATGACGTCCTCGACGTTCTCGATGCGCTTGCCGCCGTGCAGCTTGCGGATCTGGGAGACGTGCAGGAGGCCGTCCTTGCCCGGCATGAGCGAGATGAACGCGCCGAAGGCGGCGATCTTGACGACCGTGCCCAGGTAACGCTCGCCCACCTCGGGCATGTGCGGGTTGGCGATGGCGTTGATCGCGGACCGGGCGGCCTCGGCGGACGGGCCGTCGGTGGCGCCGATGTAGATCGTGCCGTCGTCCTCGATGGTGATCTCGGCGCCCGTGTCGTCCTGGATCTGGTTGATCATCTTGCCCTTGGGGCCGATGACTTCGCCGATCTTGTCGACCGGGACCTTGATGGTGATGATGCGCGGCGCGGTCGGGTTCATCTCCGCCGGGGAGTCGATCGCCTCCTGCATCACGTCGAGGATGGCCAGGCGCGCGCCCTTGGCCTGCTTCAGCGCGGCGGCCAGGACCGAGGCCGGGATGCCGTCGAGCTTGGTGTCGAGCTGGAGCGCGGTGATGAGGTCCTTGGTGCCGGCGACCTTGAAGTCCATGTCGCCCATGGCGTCCTCGGCGCCCAGGATGTCGGTCAGGGTGACGTAGGTGTCGCCCTCGCCGATGAGACCCATCGCGATGCCGGCGACCATCTCCTTGAGCGGCACACCGGCGTCCAGCAGCGCCATCGTGCTGGCGCAGACCGAGCCCATCGAGGTGGAGCCGTTGGAGCCGAGCGCCTCGGAGACCTGGCGGATCGCGTAGGGGAACTCCTCGCGGGTCGGCAGGACCGGGATGAGCGCCCGCTCGGCCAGCGCGCCGTGGCCGATCTCGCGGCGCTTGGGCGAGCCCACGCGGCCGGTCTCACCGGTGGAGTACGGCGGGAAGTTGTAGTTGTGCATGTAGCGCTTGGTCCGCTCGGGGTTGAGCGTGTCGATGACCTGCTCCATGCGCAGCATGTTCAGCGTCGTGATGCCGAGGATCTGGGTCTCGCCGCGCTCGAACAGCGCCGAGCCGTGCACCCTCGGGATCACGTGGACCTCGGCGCTCAGGGCGCGGATGTCCTTGGTGCCGCGGCCGTCGATGCGGATGCCGTCCTTGACGACGCGCTCGCGCATGAGCTTCTTCATGACCGAGCGGTAGGCGGCCGACAGCTCCTTCTCGCGGCCCTCGAAGCCCTCGCCGAGCTTGTCCAGCAGCACGCCCTTGATGCGGTCGAGCTCGTTCTCGCGCTCCTGCTTGCCGGCGATGGTGAGCGCGGTGGCCAGCTCGCTCCTGATCGCGCCCTCGACGGCCTCGTAGGCGTCTTCCTGGTAGTCGGGGAAGACGGGGTACTCGGCGGTCTCCTTGGCGGCGACCTTGGCGATCTTGTTCTGCGCCTCGCACAGCACCTTGATGAACGGCTTGGCCGCGTCGAGACCCTGCGCGATGGTCTCCTCGGTGGGCCCGACGGCGCCGTCGGCGACCAGCTTCAGCGTGTCCTTGGTGGACTCGGCCTCGACCATCATGATGGCGACGTCGCCGTCGTCGAGCACGCGGCCGGCCACGACCATGTCGAAGGTGGCCTTCTCCAGCTCCTGGTGGGTCGGGAAGCCCACCCACTGGCCGTCGATCAGCGCGACGCGCACGCCGCCGATCGGACCGGAGAACGGCAGCCCGGCCAGCTGCGTGGACAGCGAGGCGGCGTTGATGGCGACCACGTCGTACAGGTGCTCGGGGTTGAGCGCCATGACGGTGGCCACGACCTGGATCTCGTTGCGCAGGCCCTTGACGAACGAGGGGCGCAGCGGGCGGTCGATGAGGCGGCAGGTGAGGATGGCGTCCTCGGAGGGACGGCCCTCACGGCGGAAGAACGAGCCGGGGATGCGGCCCGCGGCGTACATGCGCTCCTCGACGTCGACCGTGAGCGGGAAGAAGTCGAAGTTCTCCTTGGGCGACTTCGAGGCGGTGGTCGCGGACAGGACCATCGTGTCGTTGTCGAGATAGGCGACAGCCGAACCGGCGGCCTGGCGGGCCAGCCGCCCGGTCTCGAACCGGATCGTGCGCGTGCCGAACGCGCCGTTGTCTATGACGGCTTCGGCGGTGTGGACACCCTCCACGGGGGACCTCCTTGGTCGGTCGGTCTCCCGCGCCCTCTTTACTCACCGGCACCCTCGTTAGGTGCAGCGCCGGTCTTCGATCGAAGCGCCCGGTTCCTGACCGGAAGCCACTACCGAGGACCGGCCCGCAGGCGTCGCGGGTCGCATGGTGCTTGACGGACGCGGGGGCTCTCAGTGTCTCTGATCTTCAGTTGTGTGGCCCGGCGCGACTCGCCGGTGCCCATATGAGAAGGGAGCGGCCACCGGGCCGCTCCCTTGCCATTCTATCGACGCAGGCCGAGCCGCTCGATGAGCGTACGGTAGCGCTGGATGTCGGTGTTCTGCAGGTACTTCAGCAGGCGACGCCGGCGCCCGACGAGCAGAAGCAGGCCACGACGGCTGTGGTGGTCGTGCTTGTGCGTCTTCAGGTGCTCGGTGAGCTCGCTGATGCGCTTGCTGAGCAGCGCGATCTGCACCTCGGGCGACCCGGTGTCGCCGTCAGCGGTCGCGTACTCGGCGATGATTGCCTTCTTGGCAGCGGTGTCGAGGGACACGGCTCTCCTTCAATCTACGGACACGCGGTGAATGGATCAGGTGACGCGAGCGACCATGCGTGCCTACAGTCGCCGCAACGAAGGCATCGTGCGGGCAGCGCGACGCGCCGCCGAAACAGAGCCGACACCACAGGCTACCACCAGTTGACAGCCCGCGTACTCCGCGTGATCTCACAGACTGTTAACGAAGCGCCGGGCGTCGTCCTCGCCCATCCCCGTCTCGCCGCGCACGAGGAAGACCGCCTGTTCGGTACGGCCGGCCGCCTTCATGTCCCGCACCCGCCACGCGAGATCCTTCTGGTCCTCCTGCTCGGCCGCCAGGCGGCGCAGGCGGCGCAGGCGTCCGCCCATGATCTGGAGAACCGCGATGACGGGCGCCGCGAGGAGGATGGCGAACGCGATGATCCAGAGAAGTAAGGCGTCCATGGCCGCATAGTAGTTAGCCGGTGATCCGCCGGGCTTCGTCGACATCCGCGTGGATCTGGGCGATCAGCGCCTCGATGGAGTCGAACTTCGTGTTCGCCCGGAGGCGGGCAGCGAAGTCCACGGCCACGTGCGCGCCGTACAGCTCCAGGTCGTCGCGGTCGAGCGCATATGCCTCGACCGTGCGCGGCACGCCCTCGAAGGTCGGGTTGGTGCCCACCGAGATCGCCGCGGGCCAGCGGCTGCCCTCGTACAGGGCCGGCAGGTTGCCCACGGCCACGCACTGCAGCCAGCCCGCGTACACGCCGTCTGCGGGAATCGCGGTGTGCGGCGGGGTCTCCACGTTGGCGGTGGGGAAACCGAGCTGGCGCCCGCGCTGGTAGCCGCGGACCACGACGCCTTCCACCCGGTGCGGCCGGCCGAGCTCGGCGGTGGCGGCGGCGACCTCGCCCTCGGCCACCAGTTCCCTGATCACGGTCGAGCTGACGCCCTCCACCAACGGCACGACTTCTACCGAAAAATCGTACTTCGCACCGAGTTCTCGCAACGTCTCCACGTCGCCGGCCGCCTTGTGGCCGAAGGCGAAGTTCGCCCCCACCACGACCGCCTGCGCCCCGAGCCGGTCGGCCAGCACCTGCTCGGCGAAGTCCCCCGGGGACAGCCGGGACGCCTCCAGCGTGAACTCCAGCACCTCCACCTCGTCCGCGCCCGCCGTACGCAGCAGCTCGGCCCGGCGGCGCGCGGTCGTCAGGCGGGGCGGGTGGGACCCGGGCCTGACCACTTCGGCGGGGTGCGGCTCGAAGGTCAGCGCGACCGCGCGCAGCCCGCGCTCCCCGGCCACCTCGGCGGCTCGCGCGAGCACCCGCTGATGCCCGCGGTGCACGCCGTCGAACACGCCGATCGTGACGACGGACCCTCCAGAACGCTGCACGCCCGGCCCCATTCGTTTCCGTGACCACTCAACAGCGTCAAGCCTGCCATGCCCGCCGGGTTCACCTGTCATCGAGGGGTAGCATCGTCGCATCATGCCTCGATACGCGCTGCTGATCCTGCCTGCCTTCAACCGGGTCTACGGTGAGGCATCCATCCGCCTGACCCGATCCGAGCTGGAGGTCTTCGGCCGGCGGGCGCTCCGGGCCGAGGTCGCGGAGGTGGCCGAGGAGGTCGTCGGCGGCGTGCCGTACGTCTGCTTCGAGACCGCCACCCCGCTGGACGAGCACGACGTGGCGCTGCTGTCGAACCTGTCGTCGGTCTACGCGCTGTTCGGCGTCGAGGGCGAGCTGCTGCGCCCGCTGAGCGTGGCGCCGCTGGACAAGCTGAGCAGCGACCTGCTGACCATCCAGAAGTACGCCGGCAAGACCAACGAGCACTTCACCAAGCTGCTGCTCAACGTGACCGTGCTGGCCACCGACTTCCCGCTCGGCGGGCATCTGTCGCTGTTCGACCCGATGTGCGGGCGGGGCACCACGCTCAACCAGGCGCTCATGTACGGCTACGACGCCTACGGCATGGACGTGGACGGCAAGGACTTCGAGGCGTATTCCGGGTTCCTCAAGAAGTGGCTGCGCGACCGGCGGCTCAAGCACACCGCCGAGACGGTCCCGGTCCGGCGTGACCGGGCGCTGATCGGGCGGCGGCTCAACGTCACCTTCGCCGCCACCAAGGAGGCGTTCAAGGGCGGCGACACGCAGCAGGTGGGCGTGGTCAGCGCCGACACCCTGCGCGGGCGCGACTTCTTCAGGCCGCGCTCGTTCGACGTGATCGCCACCGACGCCCCGTACGGCGTGCAGCACGGCAGCCGGAGCGGGGGCGGCGGCCTGTCCCGCAGCCCGCTGGAGCTGATCCGCAGGGCGGTGCCCGTCTGGGCGGAGCTGCTGAAGCCAGGGGGCGCGATGGGCATCTCCTGGAACACCTACGGCGGCAGCCGCGACGACCTGGCCGGGATCCTGGAGGGGTCCGGGCTCGAAGTCCAGAAATTTCCGGACTTCGAACACTGGGTCGACCAGGCCATCGTCCGCGACATCATGGTCGCCAGAAAACCCGCCTGACACCCACCAATGCCACGCCATTCCGGACATGTCGCCCGGAGTCGGGCGCGTGAAAGCGGCGGGTCTGACCGGAAGCGGCCCAGGGCTAGCGCCGGTCAGGCGGCGGTGAAGACGGCCAGGGGCTTGGCGGTGCGGCCCTGTTCCTCGACCAGGGCGAGCAGTTCGCCGTCCGGCCCGAACACCCCGATCGGCCCCTCGCCCAGCCCGGCCGCGGCCAGCCGTCCGCCGTGGGAGACGACCCGCGCCTGCTCGGCCGTCACGTCCATCCGGGGAAAGGCCGCCGCCACCGCCTGCCCGATCGGCAGCACCACGCACTCCTCGGCCAGTTGCTCGATCGTCCGCGCGGCCGACAGCTCGTAGGGCCCCACGCGGGTCCGCCGCAGATACGTCAGATGCCCGCCGACCCCGAGCCCGTCGCCCAGATCCCGGGCCAGCGAGCGAATGTAGGTCCCGGACGAGCACCGCACCGTGGCATCGACGTCCACCACGTCGTCGTGCGCCCGCACCGCCGTCACCTCGAAGGCGTGCACCGTCACCGGCCGCGCCTTCAACTCGACGTCCTCACCGGCCCGCGCCCGCTTGTAGGCCCGCTCGCCGTTCACCTTGATCGCGCTCACCTGCGGCGGCACCTGCATGATCGGCCCGGTCAGCGCCGCCACCCCGGCGTGGATCGCCTCCACCGCCACCCCGCCGGCCGAGGTCGTGGCCAGCAGCTCGCCCTCGGCGTCGTCGGTGCTGGTCGAGACGCCCAGCCGGAACGTCGCCTCGTACACCTTCTCGGTCAGCGCCAGGTGCCCCAGCAGCCGGGTCGCCTTCTCCACCCCGATCACCAGCACGCCGGTGGCCATGGGATCCAGCGTGCCCGCATGCCCCACCCGCCGCGTGCCGGCGATGCGGCGCAGCTTGCCGACGACGTCGTGCGACGTCCACTCGGCCGGCTTGTCCACGATGATCAAGCCGCTCTCGGCCATCAAGCCTTCCTCGGAAGTAGTGCCCGGATGTTGTCCATGGTCGCCTCCACGCTCTCGTGCGAGGTGAACCCGGCGGCGCTGCGATGCCCGCCACCGCCCAGCGCGGCGCAGACGGCCGCCATGTCCACGGCGCCCTTGGACCGCGTCGACACCTGCCAGGCGCCCAGGTCGTCCTCCTTGAGCACGACGGCCACCTCGGCCTCGTCGGTCCGCCTGACCACGTCGATGATGGCCTCCACCTCCTCGTACGGCAGGCCGTACGCGGCCCGGTCGAGGCGCGTGACGTAGGTCCAGATCAGCCCGTCCTCCAGGGTGACGCGCTCCAAGGCGGCGCCGAGCACCTTGAGGTAGCCGAACGGGGAACGGTCCCACAGCTCCCGGGCGATCTCGTCGGTGCGCAGCCCGGTCGCCACGAGCCGGGCGGCCATCTCGTGCGCCGACGCGGTCGTGGAGGAGTGCCGGAAGGAACCGGTGTCGGTGACCAGCCCGGCATACAGGCACGTGGCCACGTCGCGGTCGAGGCCGCCGCCCAGCCGGTAGATCAGCTGCTCGGCCAGGACGGCCGTGGCCGCCGCGTCCGGGTCGATGATCCCGATCGTGCCGAACCCGGTGTTGGACGGGTGATGGTCCATGACGACGACCTCGCGCGCCTTCCCGGCGTTGACGGCCAGCAGGCCGAGCCGGTCGAGCGTGGACGAGTCGAAGGTGATCATCAGGTCGGGCTCGGCCGGGTAGCCGGCCGGCGGCACGAGCAGGTCCTGCCCGGGCAGGAAGCGCAGCAGCCGCGGCACCGCGAAGTTCCGGTCGCCGAAGGAGGCCACGACCCTCTTGCCCATCGAGCGCAGCACCAGGCCGACGGCCAGCATCGAGCCCAGCGCGTCGCCGTCGGGCGAAACGTGGCAGGCCAGGGCCACCTCGTCGGCCTGCCGTACCAGGGAGAGCACCCGGGTCCAGGCCGTCTCCCCCACGGCCTGGCCACCGGGACGCTCCGCCGTACCGCCGAGAACGCGGGCCGGGGCGCCCCGGGAAGGGCGCCCGCGAGCTCCGTCGCGCACGTCGGGCGTCATGCTGTCGAGTGCCCCGCGTGGTCGGACGGCTCGTCTTCGTCCGCGTCGTCCGTGTCGGGCTTCTTGTAGGGGTCGGCGTCGCCGGCGTAGGTGGCGTTCTCCGCCTGGCGGGCGAGTTCCTCGTCCTTGGCGCGCGCGGCGTTGATGAGGTTGTCGAGCTGCCGGGCGCTGTCGGGCAGCGGGTCGTGCTTGAACGTCAGCGTGGGCGTGAAGCGCACCCCGGTCTGCTTGCCGACCTCCGAGCGGATGATGCCCTTGGCGCTCTCCAGCGCGGCGGCGCTGTCGGCCCGCTCGGCCTCGGAGCCGAAGACCGTGTAGAAGACCGTGGCCTCGCGCAGGTCGGCCGTGATACGGGTGTCGGTCACGGTCACGAAGCCCAGGCGTGGGTCCTTGATCCGCCGCTCCAGCATTTCGGCGACGATCTGCTGGATGCGGTCGGCGAGCTTGCGCGCTCGTGCGGCGTCCACCATGTCAAAGTCCCCCTTTGTCTCACTCTTCGTCGTTGTAGATCCGCTGCCGGGCGGACAGCAGCTCGATCTCGGGGCGATAGGCCACCAGGCGTTCGCAGGCGTCCAGGACCTCTTTGCAGTTGGCCGCGGAGGACGAGACGACGGCGACGCCGATCTCCGCTCTGCGGTGCAGGTCGAGGTGTCCGGTCTCGGCCGCGGCCGCACTGGGGTAGCGCCGCAGGACCTCGGCGACCAGGGGACGCACGACAGATCGTTTCTGCTTCAGCGAGCGCACGTCGCCGAGCAGGATGTCCAGGGTCAGAGCACCCACATACATCGTTGGCAACCACCGCTTTGCTCGAGTTCAGAACGCACGCCCGGCTGCGCTGCGGTGGAAAGCCAGGCCGGGCGCGCGAGGGGCGCCCGGCGGATGGTCCGCCGGGCGCCCGGCCACGTGTTACACGCGCGGCTTCTCCCGCATCTCGAACGTCTCGATGACGTCGTCGATCTTGATGTCGTTGTAGCCGACACCGATACCGCACTCAAAGCCCTCGCGGACCTCGGTCGCGTCGTCCTTGAAGCGGCGCAGCGACGACACCGTGAGGTTGTCGGCGACGACGACACCGTCGCGGATGATCCTGGCCTTGCTGTTGCGGACGATGACGCCCGTGCGGACCAGCGAACCGGCGACGTTGCCGATCTTCGGCACCTTGAAGACCTCGCGGACTTCGGCGGTGCCCATCTGCACCTCTTCGAACTCGGGCTTGAGCATGCCCTTGAGCGCGGCCTCGATCTCCTCGATCGCCTGGTAGATGACCGAGTAGTACCGAATGTCGACACCCTCGCGCTCGGCCAGGTCGCGGGCCCGGGGCTCGGGCCGGACGTTGAAGCCGATGATGACCGCGTTGTCGTCGGCGACGGCCAGGTTGACGTCGTACTCGGTGATGGCGCCGACCGCGCGGTGCAGGACACGGAGCCTGACCTCTTCGCCGACGTCGATCTTGAGCAGGGCGTCTTCCAGGGCCTCCACCGAACCGGACACGTCGCCCTTGATGATGAGCTTGAGCTCGTCGACGCTGCCCTTCTCGAGGTCCTTGAAAATGTCCTCGAGGCTGCGGCGGCGGCTGGACTTGGCCATGTCGGCGCTGCGCTTGCGCGCGGCGCGCTGCTGGGCGATCTGGCGAGCCATCCGGTCGTCGGTGACCACGATGAAGTTGTCACCGGCGCTCGGCACGGCCGTCAGACCCATGACCAGGACCGGACGCGACGGGTCGGCCTCTTCGACCGGCTCCATGTTGTCGTCGAGCAGCGCCCGGACGCGGCCGAACGCCTCGCCGCAGACGATGGAGTCGCCGACGCGCAGCGTGCCGCGCTGGACCAGGACGGTCGCCACCGGACCGCGCCCCTTGTCGAGGTGCGCTTCGATCGCGATGCCCTGAGCGTCCATCGTCGGGTTGGCGCGCAGGTCGAGCTCGGCGTCGGCGGTCAGGATGATCGCCTCGAGGAGCGCGTCGATGCCGGTGCCGTTCTTCGCGGAGATGTCCACGAAGAGCGTCGAGCCGCCGTACTCCTCGGCCACCAGGCCGTACTCGGTGAGCTGGGCGCGGACCTTGTTGGGGTCGGCGCCCTCCTTGTCGACCTTGTTGACCGCGACCACGATCGGCACGTCGGCCGCCTGGGCGTGGTTGAGCGCCTCGATGGTCTGCGGCTTCACACCGTCGTCGGCCGCGACCACCAGCACCGCGATGTCGGTGGCCTTGGCGCCTCGGGCACGCATGGCGGTGAACGCCTCGTGACCCGGGGTGTCGATGAAGGTGACCTTGCGGTCTTCGCCCTCATGGGTGGTCTCGACCTGGTAGGCACCGATGTGCTGGGTGATGCCACCGGCCTCGCGGGCGACCATGTTGGTCTTGCGGATGGAGTCCAGCAGCTTCGTCTTACCGTGGTCGACGTGACCCATGACGGTCACGACCGGCGGACGCGCGGCCAGGTCGGCCTCGTCGCCCTCGTCCTCGCCGAACTCGATGTCGAAGGCCTCGAGGATCTCGCGGTCCTCCTCCTCCGGGCTGACGACCTGGATGTTGTAGTCCAGTTCCTGGCCCAGAAGCTGCAGCGCGTCCTCGTTGACCGACTGCGTGGCGGTCACCATCTCGCCCAGGTGCAGCATGATCTGCACGAGCGAGGCGGGGTTCGCGCCGATGCGGTCGGCGAAGTCGGACAGCGACGCGCCGCGCGGGAGGCGGATCGTCGCACCGTTGCCCCGCGTGACCTGCACGCCGCCGATCGCCGGCGCCGACATGTTGTCGAACTCCTGGCGCCTCTGCCGCTTGGACTTGCGCCCACGCGTCGGACGGCCGCCGGGGCGACCGAAGGCGCCCGCCGTACCGCCGCCGCGGCCACGACCGCCGCCGCCACCGGGACGACCGGCGAAGCCGCCGCCGCCACCGCCACCGGGACCACCGGTGCCCGTGCGGGGACCGCCACCGCCGCCGCCACCGGGACGACCGGCGAAGCCGCCGCCGCCACCGGGACGACCGCCGCCGCCACCCGGACGGCCGGCACCGCCGCCACCACCGGGACGGCCACCGCCGCCGCCGGGGCGACCGCCGCCGCCACCGCCGCCACCGGGACCGGAAGGACGGCCCTGCGGCATCATCATCGGGTTCGGCCGCGGCCCGCCGGGACGGGGGCCACCGGCGCCGGGACCCGGACGCGGACCTGCGGCGCCGGGCGGACCCGGACGCGGGCCGGGAGCGGGACGGTCGCCGCCGGGACGCGGCGGACGCGGCATCCCGCCATCGCGCGGCGGGCCGTCACGACGGTCGCGCGGACCGCCCTGGCCACCGTCGCGGCCACCGGGACGGTCGCCGCCGGGACGGCGGTCAGGCCGGGCCTGGCCCATGCCGCTGGCGTTGGACGAGAACGGGTTGTTGCCGGGGCGCGGGCCGCGCGGGCCCGGCTTGGGACCGGGACGCGGGCCGCCGCCGGACTGTGCGCCCGGGCGCGAGCCCTGCTGGCGCTCACCCGAGGGACGCTCACCCGAGGGGCGCTCACCCGAGGGACGCTCGCCCGAGGGCCCGCCGGGACGCGGCGCGGGACCGGGCTTGGGACCGCCGGGACGCGGCGCGGGACCGGGGCGCGGGCCGGGCGTCGGCCGCGCGGAGGTGCCGCTGTCGAAACGGGCCTGCGGAGCCTCGGGGCGCGGGGCCTCGGGCTGCGCGGGCGCCTGCTGCTGCTGGTGCGGCATCGGAACCGGACCAGGACGCGGGCCCGGCTTCGGGGCCGGACCGGGCTTGGGCCCCGGACGCGGGGCAGACGGAATCGGCGCCTCTGCGCCATTGCCGGCCTGGCTGTCAGCCGGCCGGGGAGCAGCCCTTGGCGGCTGCGGCTTGTTGGACGACGAACCGCCGCCCCTGCTGGACCCACCCTTCGATGCGCCCAGAGCTTCGGTGAGCCTGCGGACCACCGGCGCCTCTATGGTGGAGGACGCCGAGCGGACGAACTCCCCCATTTCCTGGAGCTTGGCCATGACGACCTTGCTCTCGACGCCGAACTCCTTAGCGAGCTCGTATACCCGGACCTTCGCCACTGCACTCCCTTACTCGGCCCGGGAGGCTGGCTGTGCCGTCCGGACCGTCGTTAACTTGACGTCTTCATCGCCGCGTGCTCATCAGGCGCTCATAGCAATCTGACTCCGCCCATCAACTCGGCGTCCTACATGACATTTCGTGGTTCTCCTCTTCCAGGTGGGCCCGCACGCGCGAGACGTCAAGCGGCCCCGGCACGCGAAACGCGCGCGGAAACGCTCGGCGACGCTCGGCAAGCTCCAGACAACTCGGGTCGGGATGCAGGGAAGCACCCCGGCCGGGAAGCTGTCCTCGCAGGTCAGGGACCACATGATCCCCGGCCAACACCAGTCGGAGCAGCTCGGACTTAACCGTTCGAACCCGGCAGCCCACACATGTTCTCTGTGGAGCCGCCCGGCCACCATATTCCAGCTTACCGTGTTGACGCATCTACGGAACCGGCGGCGTCCTCTGCCTGTGCGTCGGAGCGGATGTCGATCCGCCACCCCGTGAGGCGGGCGGCGAGCCGGGCGTTCTGCCCCTCCTTGCCGATGGCCAGCGAGAGCTGGTAGTCGGGCACGATGACGCGCGCCACCCTCCCCTGGAGATCCAGAACCTCGACGTGGGAAACACGCGCCGGCGACAGGGCATTCCCGACGAACTCCGCCGGATCTTCCGACCAGTCGATGATGTCGATCTTCTCGCCGTGCAGCTCGGTCATCACGTTGCGCACCCGCGAGCCCATCGGCCCGATGCAGGCGCCCTTGGCGTTGACACCCGGCTTGCGCGACCGCACCGCGATCTTGGTACGGTGGCCCGCCTCCCTGGCCACGGCGGCGATCTCCACGGTGCCGTCGGCGATCTCGGGCACCTCCAGCGCGAACAACTTCTTCACCAGGCCGGGATGCGTGCGCGAGAGCGTGACCGACGGGCCCTTGTGACCCTTCTTCACCTGCACCACGTAGGCGCGGATGCGCTCGCCGTGCACGTAGTCCTCGCCCGGCACCTGCTCCTGGTGCGGGAGCACCGCCTCGATCTTGCCCAGGTCGACCAGCACCACACGGGGATCCTTGCCCTGCTGGATGACGCCGGAGACCAGCTCGCCCTCGCGGCTGGCGAACTCACCGAAGTTGATCTCGTCCTCGGCGTCGCGCAGCTGCTGCAGGATGACCTGCTTGGCGGTCGTGGCCGCGATCCGGCTGAAGTTGGACGGGGTGTCGTCGAACTCCCTGACGACCTCCTCGCCCTCCTCGTCGAGCTCCGCCGCCCAGATGGTGACGTGCCCGGTCTGCCGGTCCAGCTCGGCCCGTGCCTTCTGGGCCGAGCCCTCGGTGCGGAAGTAGGCGATCAGCAGCGCGTCCTCGATCGCCTTGACGACCAGGTCGAAGGAGATGTCCTTCTCCCGCTCCAGGCTGCGCAGGACGCTCATGTCGATGTCCACGAGGCTCCCCCTTAGCCTTCGCCGCCGTCGACGTCTTCGTCGTCCAGCCGGCGGAATTCCACCTGCACCCGTCCGCGGGTGAGGTCCTGATAGTCCAGACGGCGCTCGGCGCCGTCCACGGAGAGATCGACTCCGCTCTCGTCCGCGGCCGTGATCCGGCCCTCCACGACGGAGCCGTCACGTAGTTCGGCCTTCACCAGCCGCTTGGCCGCGCGGCGCCAGTGGCGCGGCTCCGTCAGCGGGCGGTCCACTCCGGGAGAGGACACCTCGAGCGTGTAGGCGGCACTGCCCATCGCGTCGTCGTCGTCGAGCGCGCTGGAGACGGCCAGGCTCACCTCCGCCACGTCGTCGAGGCTCACGCCGCCGTCGCGGTCGACGATCACGCGCAGCAGGCGGCGCTTGCCTGCCGTGGTGACCGTGACGTCCTCCAGATCGAGACCCTCAGCGCCGACGACGGGCTCCAGGAGCTTCATCAGGTGGTCGCGGGATGATGCGCTGCCCATATCGACCTCCCCTATTGTCATGTTTCACAGCCGGGCGTACCTCGCCGTCGGCTCTAGGTCGGTCGTGGCTGCCTTACGGCACCCGGCCAGCGACGACAGTTGACACCCTATCCGGCTCAGGGCACGAAACGAGCGCCACTCGGCACGCTCGCGTGACGAGCCGCTGGTGGCGGCGACAGCGGGCGCGAGCCCGTACGATGCTATCTGCGTCCTGTTTCCCGGAGGTCTCACCCGTGCGCCGTCCACCGTCCCGCCGTGCCGTACTCGCGGGCGGGGCGAGCCTGGCGGCCCTGGCCGGATGCAGCACCCCCGGCGCCACCGAGCGGCCGGCGCCCAAGCCGGAGGATCCCGAGCACGTCCTGATGCGCGAGCTGATCGCCGACAAGGAGCGCACGATCGGCCTCTACACCACGCTCATCGCCTCGGGCGGCAAGAAGCTCGCCCCCTTCCGCGACCGGCACCGGGCCCATCTGGACGAGCTGCGGCGCCGCTTTCCCGCCGCCGGCACCCTGCCCGCAAGCCCGTCGACCGCCCCGCCGTCGCCGCCGCCGAAGGTCTCGCTGACCCGGCTGCGCGACGTCGAGCGCAAGGCCGCCGCGTTGCGCCCGCGCCAGCTCGCCGACGCCTCCCCCGCCCTGGCGCAGCTCATCGCCAGCATCGGCGCCTGTGAAGCGCTGCACGCCCTGTCGCTGCCGAGGTCGCTGTGAACGACGTCGAACGGCTCCGCAAGGCGCTGTCCGCCGAGCACGCGGCCGTCTACGCCTACGGCCTGATCGGCGCCCGCACCACCGGCTCCCTGCGCACCAGGGCCACGGCCGCCTTCGACGCCCATCGGGCCCGCCGCGACCAGCTCCGCGGGCTCATCACCGCCCGCCAGGGCACTCCGGCCGAGCCGGAGGCGTCCTACGCGCTGCCCGTCACCCCCGGCAACCCCACCGAGGCGGTACGGCTGGCCGTCCACGTCGAGCAGGCCATCATCGTCACCTATCTGGAGCTGGCCGCCTGCGACGACGGGGCGCTGCGCCGGTACGCGGCGCTGGCCATGCAGGAGGCGGCCACCCGCTGCTACGGCTTCCGGCCGTCGGTGACCGCCTTCCCCGGCATGCCCGCCGCCGTCAAGCCCTCGCCGTCGCCGTCCGGCTAGTAGTAGTGGCGGCGCCGGCCGCGGCCCAGCGTCTTGGTGACGTGCAGGCCGCCGGGCAGGCGCACGGAAAGGTGGCGGCGTCCGTCGGGAGTCGTGGACACGTGGAAGCGGCGGTTGCCGAAGCTGTGGCCGACACCGTGGCGCGAGAGGTTGATGCGGAAGGGGCCTACCTTGATGGACTTCCGGTAGTGCCAGCCCATGGAACCCTCCTCGGGATCGGTTACGTTCTGGCAACGAACGATCCGGTAAGGAGAGTTCCACGGCGGCTCCGCCGTACCGGAAGGGCTAGGAGCAGGCGGCGAGGACGCGGTCGGCGGCCTCGGACAGCGGGATCTCCTCCTTGGTGCCCGAGGCGCGGTCGCGCAGCTCCGCGACGCCCGAGGACAGGCCGCGGCCGATCACCACGATCGTGGGCATGCCCAGCAGTTCGGCGTCCTTGAACTTGACGCCGGGCGAGACGCTCGGGCGGTCGTCCACCAGCACGCGCAGGCCCTTGGCGGTCAGTTCCTCGGCGAGCTGCAGGGCGACCTCGACCTGGTTCTCCTTGCCGGTGCCGACGATGTGCACGTCCGCGGGCGCCACCTCGCGCGGCCAGACGAGGCCGAGCTCGTCGTGGGCCTGCTCGGCGATGACGGCGACGGCGCGGGAGACGCCGATGCCGTAGGAGCCCATGGTGATGCGGATGGGCTTGCCGTCGGGGCCGAGGGCGTCGAGGCCGGCGGCGTCGGCGTACTTGCGGCCGAGCTGGAAGATGTGGCCGATCTCGATGCCGCGGTCGATGGTCAGGTCGCTGCCGCAGCGGGGGCAGGCGTCGCCGGCGCGCACCTCGGCGGCCTCGATGGTGCCGTCGGGGGTGAAGTCGCGGCCGGCGACCACGTTGACGGCGTGCTTGCCGGGCTCGTTGGCACCGGTGACCCAGGCGGTGCCGGTGACGACGCGGGGGTCGACGAGGTAGCGGATGCCGAGGTCCTTGAGGACCTGCGGGCCGATGTAGCCGCGGACCAGGCCGGGGTGCTTGGCGAAGTCCTCGGCCTCGAAGATCGCGGGCTCGCCGGGGGCGAGGGACGCCTCCAGGCGCTTGAAGTCCACCTCGCGGTCGCCGGGCACGCCGACGACCAGCGTCTCGACCTTGTCGGAGCCGGGGGTGGTGATCTTGACGACGACGTTCTTGAGGGTGTCGGCGGCGGTCACCCGGATGCCGTGGACCGCGGTGAGGTGGTCGACCAGCGTCTCGATCGTGGGGGTGTCCGGGGTGTCCAGCACCTGCGACGCCGCCGCCTCCTCGATGGGGCGGGCGGCGGGCGCGGGCGTGGTGACGGCCTCGGCGTTGGCGGCGTAGCCGCAGGAGTGGCAGGCGACGAACGTGTCCTCGCCGGTGGGCGTCGGGGCCAGGAACTCCTCCGAGGCCGAGCCGCCCATGGCGCCCGAGGTCGCGAAGACGATCTTGTAGTGGATGCCGAGGCGGTCGAACGTCTTGATGTATGCCTCGCGGTGCTGCTCGTAGGAGCGCTTGAGGCCGTCGTCGTCCAGGTCGAAGCTGTAGGAGTCCTTCATGAGGAACTCGCGGCCGCGCAGGATGCCGGCGCGGGGGCGGGCCTCGTCGCGGTACTTCGTCTGGATCTGGTAGAGCGTGACCGGGTAGTCCTTGTAGGAGGAGTATTCGCCCTTGACCATGTCGGTGAAGAGCTCTTCGTGGGTGGGGCCGAGGAGGTAGTCGGCGCCCTTGCGGTCCTGCAGGCGGAAGAGCGTGTCGCCGTACTCGGTCCAGCGGCCGGTGGCCTCGTAGTACTCGCGGGGCAGCAGGGCGGGGAAGAGGACTTCCTGGCCGCCCATCTTGTTCATCTCGTCGCGGATGACGGCCTCGACGTTCTTCAGCACCTTCATGCCCAGGGGCAGCCAGGAGTAGATGCCGGGCGCGACGCGGCGTACGTAGCCGGCGCGGACCAGGAGCTTGTGGCTCGGGACTTCCGCGTCTGCCGGGTCGTCCCGCAGGGTGCGAAGAAACAACGACGACATGCGCAGCAACACGGCTACTCCTTGTTTGGACCGGTAGATGAAGGACTACAGGCTATCGACTCGGCAGGCCGTACCGCGCCCTGTTAATCCTTGCGGCCGGGCGGTCAGGAGACGGCGCGCAGGACGAGGAGGGCGAGGGCGCCCGCCAGCACGGCGGTGGCGGCCAGCGCGCGCAGCCGTCCCTTGGTGGTACGGCGCAGCGCCACGACGGCCGCGACCGTCAGCAGGCCGATGGTGAGGGCGGGACCCGGCCAGAACGTGATCTCGGAGTCGATGAACCCGGGCGTCGACCGGTCGACCACGTCGGCCAGCAGGATGCCGCCGATCCCTCCGGCGGCCAGGTCGCCCCAGATGTCGTCACGCCTGGTCAGGTAGCCGAGCATGCCGAGGCCCACGACCAGCACGAGCAGCACGTTCATGCCGGCGGGACCGCCGCCGACCACGTCGATGTTGAACTCGCCCTGCAGCGCGCTGCCGCCCATGGCGGCCACGAGCGACGACACCGTCGCGAGGAACGTGGTCAGCAGCGCCCATCCGAAGCCGGCGCTCGTGGCGCCCAGGGCGATCGACAGCGCCAGGTAGACGTAGGGGTCGTAAAGATCCCAGAGCAGCACCGGCCCCTTGTCGGAGACGAGCATGCCGAGAAGGCCGACGACCAGTCCCCCGAGGAAGGCGGTCAGCACATGGCGTTCGATACCGCGCTGGCGCCGGTCGTATTCGGCGAAGTCGGCATAGTCCACGGCGGACGTTTTCTTCTCCATCTCCATTCCCAGGCCACCCTTTCCCCCAGTAACCCCTAAAGGCGGCCATTACTCACAGTATGCGGACTTACAGAAAAGGCAAAATTCGGTCAACCGAAGCTAACGTTCAAGCAAGTGCTTGGTTAGTCTGCTGGGCATGGATCTGCTGCGCGGCACCGTCCGGTCGTACCTGTCCCGCCGGCCCTCCGCGACGTGGGCCGACTTCGCCCAGGCCCTGGGCGTGGCCGGCCTGGCCGTCCCCGAGGAGTACGGCGGCGCCGGATGCGGGCCGGAGGAGGTCGCGAGCGTCGCCCGGGAACTGGGGCGGGCCCTGTCGCCCCAGCCGTTCCTGCAGACCGCGGTGCTGGCCGTGGAGGCGCTCAAGCGCGACGGGGACCGGGAGGCCCGCGAACGCCTCCTCCCCCCGCTGGCCGAGGGCTCCACCACCGCCACCGTCATCTTCGCCTCCCCCTCCTACCTTCCCGGCCCCACGCCCCAGAACCACCTGGAGCTGGCGAACGGGTCGTTGTCCGGCGAAGCGCCCTATGTCCTGGAGGGCGATCTGGTCCTCGTCTATGCCGGCGGCCACCTGGCAGAAGCCCGTCCAGCCGCGCGGGAGCCGTACACAACCATGGACACCACGCGGCCCCTGAGCAGGCTCGTGTTCGACAGGACGCCCGCCACGATCCTGGGCGGGGACGCCCATATGGAGGAGGTGCGCGCGCTCGGCATCGCGGCCCTCGCCGCCGAGCAGGCGGGCGGGGCGGAACGCTGCCTGGAGGCCGCGGTGGAGTATGCGAAGCAGCGGCGGCAGTTCGGGCAGCCGATCGGGGCGTTCCAGGCGATCAAGCACAAACTTGCCGACGTCGCGCTGCTGGTGGAGTCGGCCCGGTCGGCGGCGCTGGCCGCGCACGAGTCCGCGACGAACGCCGCCATCGCCGGCGCGTACTGCGGCGACGCCTACCTACGGGCGGCCGGGGAGAACATCCAGGTCCACGGGGGCATCGGCATCACCTGGGAACACGACGCCCACCGCTACTTCAAGCGGGCCACCTCAGACGCCCGGCTCTTCCGGACACCCAGGGAGCACCGGGAACTCCTGGCCCGGGAACTGTTCTAACCTCCGCCCCGGCCCAGGAGTTGTTCCAGCCCGTGAAAGCGCCGGGAGCGGCCCGGGGACCTTGGCCCAGGACACGGCCGGCCGCTCCAGCCCCACCCCGGCGGCCTGCTCCAGGACACGGCCGGCCGCTCCGGCCCTACCTCGGGCACTTGCCCTTCTCGCCCCGCCCAGAGACTGCTTACCCTTCTTGCCCCGTCCCGTGGACAGCTGATCGCTCTGACCCCACTCCGAGGGCAGCCGGCCATCCTTGCCCCATCCGGGGGACGGCTGACTGCTCTCGCCCCATCCCGGGGACCGCTGACCGCTCTGGCCCCGCCCTGGGGACGGCCGGCCGTTCTTGCCCCGGACACACCGGGAAGGCGGCCCAGGATCGCTCCAGTCCCCCGGAACGCCGGGAGCGGCTGGTGCTAGCCGCCGAGCAGTTCCTCCCAGGGCTGGCGGGCGTTGGTGCGGCGGCTGGTGTCGAGGGCCTCGGCCAGGCGCCAGAAGCCGGGCCGCGCCTGCATGCGGACGCGGCCCATGGGGTCGATGGCCCGGAGCTCGAAGCGCACGCCCATGACGTCGAGGACGGCCGTGGCGTCGCCGCCCGGCCCGGCCTCGGTCACCAGGCTGCCGTCGAAGTCGGGGTCCCGGACGTGCTCGGCCAGCAGCGCCGCCACCTCGGAGGCGTAGGGGCCCTCGCGCCACTCGATGTGCCAGCAGTGGTCGGACCCACGCCACCAGGTCAGATCCCTGCACGATTCGATGAAGTCGGCCTTGGTCGCCAGGACCGCCATCACCCGCCCGAATGCCTCATACCGCCGGGCGCTGGAAAGCTCGTCGTCGCTCGACCGCGTCCGGCGGAATCCCCTCATGTGTGGGAGGGTGCCATCTTTCTGCCGCCGCAGCGCGTGCTTTCGCCTCACGATCAATCACTCTGATCGCCGGAACCCCGATCCCGCAACCCCCATCACTTCCCGCCCGGCAACCGCCCTGATAGTCTCTACCAAGCGAGCGCTTGGTTAATTGGGAGGATGGATGCGGATCAGCCTCGGTTACGAGCTGGAGGTTCGCGGGCGCACCCGCGAGGTCGAGCAGCAGGCGTTCCGGAACGTGATCGACCAGGTGGTCCTCGGCGATCACCTCGGCTTCGACACGGCCTGGTTCGTCGAACACCACTTCACCAGGGGTTTTTCCCACTCCTCCGCCCCCGATCTGGTGCTCGCCGCGATCTCGCAGCGCACCGAGCGGATCCATCTGGGCCTCGGCGTGGTGTTGCTGCCGTTCCAGTCGCCCATCCGTACGGCGGAGCGGGTGGCCACTCTCGACGTGCTCAGCGGCGGGCGGGTGGAGTTCGGGACCGGACGGGGCGCCTCTCCGCTGGAGTACCAGGCGTTCCAGAAACCGTTCGAGAAGTCCCGGCAGATCTGGGAGGACTCCCTGGAGGCCACGCTGGCCATCTGGGCCGCCGACGGGGAGCCGGTCAGCCGGTCAAACGAGTTCTTCGAGATACCGGACGTGTCCGTGTATCCGAGACCGGTGCAGGAACCATATCCACGTGTGTGGGTGGCGTCCACATCCTTGGAAGGCTACCTGGCGGCTGCCAAGCACGGCTACAACCTGCTCGGGATGACGATGCTCAAGGGCATCGACGACGTTGCCACCGACATCGCGAAATACCGGGAATGCCTGGCCGACCACGGCTTCGACCCCGACAGCCGGCGAGTCGCCCTGATGATCCCCTGGTACGTGGGGGCCGCCCGGGAAGAGGCGGCCGACGCCGTCCTGTGGTACATCCGGCGCCAGGTCAACCTCGTCACCCCGCCCGACTACTACGACGCCCGGCACGCCACCCACCGCGTGCTCGGCCAGCTCGCCGCCGGGATGCCGCCGGAAGAGGCCATGGCCACGCTGCGCGAGCACCTCATGGTCGTGGTGGACGACGTCGAAGGCTCCCGCAAGGCGGTCTCCCGCATCGCCGAGGCCGGGGCCACCGACCTCATCCTGCAGTGCCAGGTGGGCGGCCTCGCCCACGACCTGGTCACCGAGTCGATGCGCACGTTCATGACGGAGGTGATGCGGTGATGCACAGGATCACCTGCGACGATCCGGCCGCCACCGGCTGCACGGAGGTGATGCGGTGATGCGCTGGCTCACCCGCGACGACCTGGGCGCCGCCGGTCGTTCGGCATCCGGGCTGCTGGTCGTCTCCCCCGACGCGGCGAGCGTCTTCCCTCTGGGCGCCGAGGACCGTACGGCTGCCGCCGCGCTGACCGGCGACGCGTTGCGGGCCGCGGGCGTCGGCACCCGCGACCGGGTCGTGGTGGCGCTTGCGGAACCCGCGGGCTCCCTGTGGGCCGGAGCCGCCGCGAACGTGGCCGCCGCGGCCGCCTCCGTGGGCCCCCGGGGCCGGATGCGGCTGCACCGCACCCTGGCCACCGTGGGCGCCACCGCCCTGGTCGCCACGCCCACCGGCGCCATGGACTTCCTGGCCCGCCTCCATCTGGAGTTCCTGCTCGACCCTCTCGACCTGGGACTGCGCACGATCGTGCTGACCGGCGAGATCGCCTCCAAGCGCACCCTGACGCACCTGGCGAAGGAGTTCGACGCCGCGGTGACCGAGGTGTACGCCAATCCGTTCAGCGGGGCCGCCTTGGCCTGCCGTACCTCGGAGGAGGAACCGTTCGCGCCCCTGGCGGACGGGACGCTGGCACTCGCCGCCCCGGCCAGGGACGAGCTCGTGGCCGACGGGCTCGCCGAACTGGTGATCATGCCGCAGGGGCACGGCACGCTGGGTGACACGGTCCTGCGCACCGGGCAGGCGTCGCGGGCCGGGCTGGACCCGGCGCACACGATCGGCGAGCACGTGCTGGTGCGGGGCGTCTGGGTGTCGCTGACCAGGATCCAGAAGGCGCTGGCCAAGATCGACGGGGTGACCGGCTGGACGCTGGGCGTCAGCCGCCAGGGCACGCTCGACGCGGCCGCGCTGACGGTCAGGTTCGGACGCGAGAGCCTGATCAGGAACCCGATGTGGAAGTCACGCATCCAGCAGGCCGTCCACGGGCTGACGCCGGTGCAGATCGGGGTGGAGGTCGCGCCGGAGGTGTCCGAGACGGTCACGAGCGGGACGGTGAAGGACCTTCGCGGCCAGCATCTCGGCCACCGCAGCCTGGTCGGCTGAGGAGGCGCGATGGAGAGTGTGCCCGCGTGGGGGACGCTCCCCCGCATGCTGCGCGCACAGGCCGCCGCCCACCCCGGCGCGCTCGTGGTGGACGGTGCGGTACGGCTGACCATGCGCGACCTGCGTGAGCAGGCCGCCGCCGTCGGCCGCGGCCTGATGGCACTGGGCGTGGGGCCGGGCGACCGGGTGGCGATCTGGGGCCTGAACGACGCCTCCTGGGTGGTGCACGCCTTCGGCATCTGGGACGCGGGCGGGGTGATCGTGCCGCTGTCGGCCCGGTACAAGGGGTTCGAGGCGGCCGAGATGATCACCAAGACGGGCGCGGAGGTGCTGGTCGTCGGTGAAGGACCCGGTGGGGCGGCGCTGGGCGACCTGCTGCCGCCGCTGCCCGGGGTACGGCACGTCGTGGGCTTCGACGAGGTACGGCAGGCGGCATCCGGGCCCGGAGCGGTGGGGCGGGCCGCCTTGGGGTCCGGTAGGGCCTGGACCGGAGCCGGAGCCCTTGATGTGGAGGCTCGGGCGCTGGCCGTACGATCGGACGACCTGTGCGAGATCATGTCCACCTCCGGCACCACGGGCACGCCCAAGGGGGTCATGCTCGATCACGCCCAGGTGTTACGCGGGTACTGGGACTGGGCGGAGATCGTGACCCTGGGGCCGGGCGACCGGTATCCGGTGATCGCGCCGTTCAACCATGGGTTCGGGCTGAACGCCGGGATGATCGCCTGTGTGCTGCGGCGGGCGACGATGATGCCGATCGGGACATTCACCCCGGATGGGCTGATGGCGCTGGTGGAGTCGGGGAAAGTGAGCATTCTGGCGGGGCCGCCCACCATGTTCTACCGGCTGCTGGACGAGCTCGATCAGCGTGACCGGGACGTCTCCTCGCTGCGGGTGGCCATCTGCGGGGCGGCGGCGGTGCCCGCGACGCTGATCACGCGGCTGGTGGAGCGGGTCGGGCTGGAACGCATGATCAACGCTTATGGGCTCATGGAGGGGACGGTGGTCTCCATGACCCGGGCCGGGGATCCGATCGAGGTGATCGCCTCCAGCACCGGGCGGGTGGTGCCCGGGATCGAGGTGAAGATCGTCGGCCTGGCGGGCGAGGAGGTGCCTTCCGGGGGGCGAGGGGAGATCCTGCAGCGCGGGTATGGGGTGATGCGCGGCTATTGGGGGGAGCCGGAGAAGACGGCCGAGGTCGTGGACGCCGACGGGTGGCTGCACACCGGCGACATCGGCGTGCTGGACGAGCTGGGCAACCTCAGCATCGTGGATCGGAAGAAGGAGCTGTACATCGTCAACGGGTTCAACGTCTCGCCCGCGGAGGTGGAGGCGTTGCTGCTCAGGGAGGGGTCGCTGGCCCAGGTCGCGGTGGTCGGGGTGCCGGACTCGGTCTCCGGGGAGGCGGGGTGCGCCTTCGTGGTCCCCCGGAGCGGGGCTTCGGTGACGGCTGCGGGGCTGGTGAGCTGGGCCAGGGCGAACATGGCCGGTTACAAGGTCCCGAAGCGGGTGATCGTGGTGGACGAACTGCCCGCCAACCCGAACGGCAAAACCGACAAGATCACCCTCCGCCACCTCGCCCAGAACCCCGGCACCGGCTGAGCCCTCTTGGGGATCAACTCCAGAGTCCCTCAACCCAGAGTCCCTCAACCCAGAGTCCCTCAACCCGGAGTCCCTCAACCCGGAGTCGGTCAGCCCGAGGTAGGCCACTCGCAGGCGGTGGGTTTGGTGCGCGTTCTCGCGTGTGGGCGGGTAGCGTGGAAATGCGCCGATACCCCCGGGAGCTACCATGCTGCGCATGCTGGCCGGGGAGGCCGCACGCCGGTTCGGGGCGCGCGCGGCGGTCGTCTCCAGCGGGTCCGTTCTTACCTTTGCCGACCTGGATCGCCACTCCGACGCGGTCGCCGCCGGGCTGGCGCATCGTGGTGTCCGGATCGGGGACGTGGTCGTGCTGGCCCTGCCCAACGGGCCGGAGTTCGTCATCTGTTATCTGGCGGCGGCCAAGGTGGGGGCGGTGACCGCGGGGGTGGGGACGCGGCGGCTCGACCTGCTGGGGCTGCTTGATCCGGCGATCGTCGTGACCGCGCCCCGGGTGCTGCCGCCGCTGCCGGGGATGGATGTGGTGACGCTGCCCATCGCGTACGGCCGGCCGTACCAGAACGGGGGGTATGACCCGAGGCGGCTGGGTGGGTTGCGGAGGGCGGAGCCGCCGCCTCCGCCGTATCCGCCGGATCCGGGGCGGCCGGTGGTGATCGCGTTCACGGCCGGGAGCACGGGGGCGCCGCGTGGGGCGGTGTTCTGCGAGGTTCAGCTTGACGCCATCCGGGCGCGGGGCGCGGGGGTCAGGTGGGGTGGGGGCGATGCTCGGCTGGTGTCGCAGGATCTGGGGCACATGACGTTCGCCACGCGGTTGCCGGTCCTTCTTCAGACGGGGCGGACCAGTCATGTGCTGGCCGAGTGGACGCCTGAGGGGGCGGTCCGGGTGCTGCGGGAGCACGGGCTCAGAGTGTTGCAGGGGACGCCCAGGCAGTTGGCGAAGATTCTGGCGTCCGGGGAGGGGTTGCCGGGGCTGGAGCTGGTCCTGTCCATGGGGGATGCGGCGGCGCCCGCGTTGATCAGATCGCTGCGTGAGCGCTATCGCGTGCCGGTGTGCAACCGCTACGTTTGCACGGAGGCCGGGCTCGGGCTCGGGACCAGGCCGGAGGATCCGCCGGTGGACGCCGAGGAAACGGTCGGGCGTCCGCGGCCGGGGGTTGACCTGTCGATCAGGGATGCGGAGGGCCGTGTGCTGGAGCCTTTGCAGCAGGGCGAGGTGCTGTTGCGTTCCCGGGCCGTTATGACCGGTTACATCGGGAAATATCCGGATCAGCGGGCGTTCGCGAAGGATGGGTTCGTGCGCACGGGCGACCGGGGATACATCGATGGGGCTGGCCGGTTGCACCTAGTGGGACGAATCCCCCGCTCCTGAGGAGGCAAGCGTGTCGTTGCGCGTCGCGGTAGTAGGGTCGGGCCCAGCGGGCATCTACACAGCGGAAGCGCTGGTCAAGCAGTCAGCAGAACCCGTTCAGGTCGACGTCTTGGAACGGCTGCCCACGCCGTACGGACTCGTGAGATATGGCGTCGCCCCCGACCACACCTCGATCAAATCCATCGCCAACTACCTGCGCCGTGTGCTCGAGCTGCCCCAGGTGCGCTTTCTCGGCGGCGTCACGCTCGGCGAGCATCTGTCCGTCGAGGACCTTCTGTCACGGTACGACGCGGTCGTCTACGCCACCGGCGCCATGGTGGACCGCCGGATGGGCATTCCCGGCGAGGATCTGCCCGGCAGCGTGGCGGCCACCGATTTCGTCAACTGGTACTGCGGGCATCCCGACGTCGATCCGTCGCGGTTCGAGCTGGACAGCCCGGAGGTCGCGGTCATCGGCGTCGGCAACGTGGCCGTGGACGTGGTGCGCGTCCTGGCCAAGACCGCCGCGGAGCTGGCCGCCACCGACGTTCCCCACGACGTGCTGGAACGGCTGGGCGACAGCCAGGTCAAGGCCATCCACATGATCGGCCGGCGTGGCCCCGAGCACGCCAAGTTCACGCTGAAGGAGCTGCGCGAGCTCGGCGAGCTGGCCAACGCCGACGTGTGCGTGCGGCCCGACGAGGCCGTGGTGCTCGGCGGCGACTTCCCACGCCAGATCCGCGGCAACATCGACGTGCTGCAGTCCTGGGCCGCCCGGCCGCCGATCGGCCGTCCGCGGCGCCTGGACGTGCGCTTCTGGCTACGGCCGGTCGAGATCCTCGGCACCGAGCGGGTCGAGGGGCTGAAGCTGGAGCGCACCCGGCTGTCGGAGGAAGGGCGCGTGGTCGGGACCGGCGTCTTCGAGACACTGCCGGTCGGCATGGTGCTGCGCTCGGTCGGTTACCAGAGCGTCCCGCTGCCCGGCGTGCCGTTCGACACCGGCTCCATGACCGTGCCCAACGAAGCCGGCCGGGTGCGCGGGCGCGAGTACGTCTCCGGCTGGCTCAAGCGCGGGCCTACCGGGGTGATCGGCACCAACAAGTCCGACGCCGCCGAGACCGTCCGCACGCTGCTGGCCGACCTCGACGGTCAGGAGCGGGTACGGCGGGAGCCCCTGGACGGCCTGCTGGCCGAGCGCGGCGTCGAACCGGTCAGCTACGAGGCGTGGCTGCGCATCGAGGCCGCAGAGGAGGAACTGGCCAAGACCCTCGGACGGGGCGAGCGGGTCAAGCTGGTCGGCCTGGCCGCGATGCGCGACGCAGTCCGAGGCCGATGACGGCGATGCCGAGCACGAGCACGAGCGTGGTCGCCAGGCCGCCCTCCGGGCCGAAGATGCCTCCGGTGACCACGTCCGGGCCGTTCTCCTTCAGGTCCACGACCGCCGGCAGGCCGGTGTTCTGGCCGCTCACCTCGAAGCCGAAGACGTTGCCCTGGGCCCAGTTCCAGGCCGCGTGCCACAGGCACACGCCCCACAGCGCCCCCTCCCACAGGGCGTAGAGACCGAGGAGGACGCCGACGAGGACGAGGTTGACCAGGCTCAGCGCGCTGATGCCCGGGTTGAGCAGGTGGAGGGCGGCGAACAGCAGCGAGGAGACCGCGACGCCCGCGGCCGCGCCGTAGCGGGCGCCGACGACCGGCAGCAGGAAGCCGCGGGTGACGATCTCCTCGGTCGAGCCCTGCACGATCCAGCCCACGAGGATCAGCAGGGCCGGGCCGATCGCCGCCGCGCCCTGCGGCACGTTCTCCGTCACGGTGAGACCCGGCGCGACCAGGAGGACGGTCACCAGGGCGAAGGAGACGACTCCGGCCAGCAGGCCGCGGGCCGAGCGTGTCGCCGCGGCCGGCCGGGTGAATCCGAGGGTGCGGAAGCCGCGTCCTTCGTAGAACCGGACCCAGGCCCAGATCAGCAGGGTGATGGGCGCGAAGCCGACGACCAGCTGCGTCAGCGTCTTCCAGGCCGGGTCGGCGGGCTGCCCGGTGATGAGGAAGACGATCGCCGCGATGATCTCACCCAGCAGGATGGCGGCGATCGCGATGACGACCGCCAGGGCCGGACGGGTGCGCCGCCTGCCGGTGGCGGCCAGGGCGAGCAGCGGGTTGTCTCTCACGGTCAGGACCTTACTTCCCGGCGCGCCGCCGCCGGACGACAACCGCCAACCCCCTATTTCCTGGCCCGCCACCGCCGGACGGCGAAGGCGACGGCCCACAGGACCGTGCCCACGCCCAGCAGGGCGAGGCCGATGCCGAGCACCACGCCGAGCAGGTCGAGGGCGTCGCCGGGCATCCCCGGCTGCCAGATCCGCCAGGCGACCCAGCCGGAGGCCAGCATGGCCAGGAAGCTGAGCCCGACCAGGACCAGGCCCCAGTAGAGGACGCGGACGGCCCAGTCGCCCGAGGTGCGCCGGGGGGTGTCCTGGACCGGGGCCGGAGCCCGGGGCAGCGCGACGCCGCGGGTGAGGAGCAGGCCGGGCTCGTCGATCCGCACGACGGCCGCCGGCAGGCCGCGCAGCGCCGTCGCGGTGACCTCCGGCTCGCCAGGCAGCCCGTGGGACAGGATCTCCGCCAGCGCCGGCGTGAGCTTCGACGGGGCGCCCCGGCCGCGGATCATGCCCTGGTCGAAGACGTACTCGACCGTGTCGGTGGCGCTGAGCAGGACCTGCGCCGGCGCCGTCAGCTCCACGGCGCCCCGTTCCGGCCCGCTGAAGCAGCAGTCGAGGACGAGCACGACGTGCCCGGCGTCCGTGGCGGCCATCACGCGCGTCACGGCGGCGAAGGGCACCGAGGCGGCGGCCGGATCGGAGCGCGTCGTCGCCCGGGTGGCCAGCACGAGTTCCGCCGGGGTGACGACGGCGTGGCAGGCGAGGTAGAGCAGGAGCACGTCGTCCGGCCCGCGGCCGGAGAAGAAGGCGGTCAGCTCGGCCAGGATCTCGCCCCGCGCGGCGTCGCTCACGCTTCTCACGTCGAAGCCCGCGCGTAACGCCGTCTCCAGCGTGCCTACGTCACTCGCGGGCGACCGTAATTGGGCGAGACCGGGGTCTTCCTGCGTGGTGGTCGCGATCAACAGCGCGGCACGGGTGGCCTGCATGAGGTCCTCCGAAGCTGTGAGATGCTCGGCGAGCTTGCCAGCGCCGCGTTTCCGGAGGAGAACATGCGTGTCACCGTTGGGCATCGGTCGATCACCGGGTTCGCGCAGGAGTACCGGCTGCAGCAGAGCCGTTACCCGATGACTCCGGCCGGCTGGCAGCCGGTGCACACGGTCTACGTTCCGGCCGACCGTTTCTCGGCCGAGACGGTGGCGGAGTGGGGCGGGCAGGCGCTGGCGCTGGCCGGGGAGCACCTGGCGGAGCCGGGGCAACTGGCCGAGGTGTTCGGGGTGGACGCGGGCCTGGCCGGGCAGGTGCACCGCCGGCTGCTGGCCAAGCTGGCCGCCGAGCCGGTGGAGGACGTGCGCGTCGACTTCGAGGACGGGTACGGCGTGCGGCCCGACGACGAGGACGGCCACGTGGAACAGGCCGCTGCCGCGGTGGTCGCGATGCACGCGGCCGGGACGCTGCCGCGCCGCTGGGGCATCCGGGTCAAGTCGTTCGCCGACGCCGACCCCGAGCGGTCCGTGCGCACGCTGGACGGGTTCCTGACCGAGGTCGTGGGCCGGATCGGCACGCTGCCGCGCGGCTTCGCGCTGACCTTTCCGAAGGTCCTCATGGAGGGTTACCTCGAGCAGTTCACCGCCTTCCTGGAGGAGCTGGAGAAGGGGCTCGGCCTGGACCCGCTGCGGTTCGAGATCCAGGTGGAGGCGCCGCAGACGCTGCCGTTCCTGCGGGCCGGCCTGGCCGGGGAACGGCTGGCGGCGGCGCATTTCGGCGTCTTCGACTACACCGCCGCGATCGGCCTGCCTCCGCACGAGCAGCGCCTGGACCACCCCGCCTGCGATCATGCCCGGCACGTGATGCAGACCGCCTTCGCCGGCACCGGGGTGGAGGTGTCGGACGGCTCGCTGGCCGCCTCCCCCGCCTCGCCCGCGACGGCCGACGTGCACGCGCTGTGGCGGCGGCACGCGGCGCTGGTCAGGCACTCGCTGGCGCACGGCTTCTACCAGGGCTGGGACATGCACCCCTCGCACCTGGTGAGCAGGTTCGCCGTCGTGTACGCCTTCCACCTGGCCACCTACGACGGCTACGCGGCCCGGGTTGCGGCCTGGGAGCAGCGGCGGCAGGTGGACGGGATGATGGACGAGCCGGCGACGATCAAGACACTGGTGACCGCTTTGGCCAGGGCCCGGTCCGCCCTGGGCGAGCCGCAGTCCTGACCTGGGTAATCGCGGGAAAGCCCGCCCTGGCCGACGTTCTGGGGCAGGATGGGCCGGGCTTGACTGCAGGGTTGTCCGTCAGCTGTCTGGATTGTCAGGGAATCGGGTGCAGTGGACCAGTAGCGCACCATATAACCTCTCCTGCATGACCGGATCCCTCCTCGAGGTGATCGCGCTCGACGTGCGCGACGCCGTTGCCGCCGAACAGGGTGGCGCCGACCGCCTGGAGGTCGTCGCCGACATGGCGGCCGACGGACTCACGCCCGCGCCGGAGACGGTCGCCGCCATCGCCGCAGAATGCGCGCTCCCCCAGATGGTGATGCTGCGGAGCGAGGCCGGGTTCACCGCCGACGCCGACGCGCTCGAGCGGCTCAGGAACGACGCCAAGGCGCTGGCGCAAGCGGGCGCCGCGGGGTTCGTCTTCGGCTTTCTCGACGCCGAGGGGGCCGTCGACCTGGCCGCCACCGAGGCCATGATCCACGCGGTCTCGCCGCTGCCGTGGACGTTCCACCGGGCGGTGGACTACGCCGCCGACACCTCCGCGAGCTGGCGGGCCGTGCGCCTGCTGCCGAACCTGGCCACCGTGCTGACCTCGGGCGATCCCGCGGGCGTGGGCGACGGGCTGCGGACGCTGAAGTCCCGCTGCGAGGCGGGCGACGCCGGGCTCATCCTGGCCGGGGGCGGGCTCAAGCCGCCGCACGTGCGGGCGCTGCTCGACTACGGCGTGCGCGCCTTCCACGTGGGCAGCGCCGTGCGGCCCTCGTGGCAGGCGTCCGTGGACCCGGCCCTGGTCGCGCGCTGGCGTGGCCTCGTGGATCGCGACTGAACGCCGGCGAGCGGGCGGGTGCGGCGGCGCCGTACCCGAGGAACCACCACGGACGTCGCCTGAGGAACCAGGGACGTGAGCCGAGGAAGCGCCACGGACGTCGCCGCACCCCCGCGCGTCAGGCGCTGATCAGGTCCGCCACGGTGAGGTCGCGGAAGGCCGTCGAGAAGGACGGCACGGCCAGGCGCTGGAAGAGCGCGCCGGAGGACCGGTGGGGCAGATCGACCGTGCGCAGGTGGCGGAAGCCCCGCTTGCGGTAGTACTCCTGCAGGCCGGGGTTGGACTTGGCGCAGTCCAGGCGCAGCCAGGGGCGGCCGGAGGCGTGGGTGGTGGCGCCGGCCCAGTCGAGGAGCGCCTCACCCAGGCCGCTGCCCGACCAGGGGCGGGCGACGGCGAGTTTGTGGACGTACAGGGCGGCCGCGGGGTGGTCGGCCGGGGTCCAGAACTCGGAGTCGGCGTGGGCGTCGAGGGCGATCGTGGCGACGGGCCGCTCGGCCTGGTCGGGGTCGAAGTAGCTCAGCTCGTCGTCCACGACGAACAGGACGTGCTCGTCGATCAGCGGGGCGATCCGCTCGGGGCCGAAGCCGCCTCGGGGCCACTGGCGGATGCCCCGCGCGCAGAGCCACTCCGCCGTGTCGGCGAGGAGGGAGAGGACTCCGCGCAGGTCGGCGGGTACGGCTCGGCGCAGGGTGAGCGGGTGGAGGAGGGTGTTCGAGTGCATGATCGACCCTTCGTAGCGCTGGGTGCCCGCGTGAACACATCTCGTGTGCACGCCACGGCACGCGACAGCTAACCGGATAAATATGGATAAATTACGATTTGGGGGCGCATGCACGACTCCCCCAGCCCAGCGCGGCGGAATTCTCGCTGTGCGCGGCCGGCGGGATCACCCCCAACCGAGCTCGATCAGCGGCTGTCGAGCTCGTATCTGATCAAGTGCTTGTCGGCGGGTAGCACCGACACGGCGACGCGGACCGGCGTGTCCTCCCGGTCGTAGCCGACTCGGACATATACGACGACCGGCGTCCCCAGCTCCAAACGGAGCCGCTCAACCTCCGCCTGGTTGGGCATCCTGGCCCAGATGTCGTCCACCACGCGTACCTGCGCGTGCCCGAGCTCTTCCAGGACCCGGTTCGCCCCTCGCTTGATGTCGCCCGGCCTGGCGATCTCAGACTCGGCGACCAGGTCATACGGGAAGTAGGAATCGTTGGTGTTGTAAGGCTGGCCGTCGACGAAACGCAGGCGCCGCCGTACCACTGCCAGTTTTCCGTCATCAAGTTCCAGCCTGCTGGCGATGTCCTCAGCCGGATCGACCGTCAAGACTTCGATGAGCTGGGAGGGCTGGCGGCCTTCCAGGCTGACGGCGTACGCGAATGCCTCCCGGGGGGCTCCCGTGGGCTGCGGCTCCAATTCGCGTTGCGGATGCATCAGCAGCGCACGTCGTTCCCTGACGATCGTGCCGCGGCGGGGCGCGCGGGTGACAAGGCCCTCGTTGACGAGCTCGGCGACCGCGAGCCTGACGGTGTTACGACTGACGCCGTGGCGGGAGCGTAGCTCTTCCTCGGTCGGCAGCTGCGCTCCGGGGCCGTAGTCGCCGGAGTAGATGGCTCTCCGAAGTTCCGAAGCCACCTGCTGATACAGCGACGGTCTTGCCACTTTCACCCCTTTTGTTCCAACAATTTAGACGATCTGGTTCTAGCAGGCCACAACCCCTTGACCGAAGGGCCTTGACAGCCTCATCATCCATTCGTTGGTACAAATCCATCGAAAGGCCGGTGAGGGGGTGAGGGCCGGTGCTGCCGGTCCACGCGGGTACGCCGTTCGCGAAGCAAGCGAGCTTGCGACGCTACCTGCCCTGGCACGATCCCCGCGAGGCAACACGTCTACTGCGTTACGCGTTGCATCGTCAGGGGTTCACCCACACCTACCAGAGCAACGGGAACGGTATGGCCGTGTTGTCCGTGCTAGCCGAGTTGACCGTGTGGTGCAAAGACGGATTCTTTGTCTGGCATGAGGAGGGCATCGCCGTCGAACACCCCATAGACGACCCGGTTGGTGCAGCCCAACGCATCGCCGACCGCCGTCGGCGACCACAGCCCACTCCCTGGGAGTCCTCATACGAGGAACACTCCCCCACCGACTCCGTACGCGGACATTCGGCCTAGGACTCCATCCCTCGCCGGAGTCCTGGCGCCGCCCGCGTCGGAGAAGAAAGGAAGCGCGCCCTGGCGGGTCCCCCACGCCCGCCAGGGCGCGTTCTCCTGTACCGCCCCGGGCTGAGCGGCCGATCGCCTCTCAGGGGGACGCCGGGCGCCCGTCCCGATGCGGGCAATGGCCTCATGGTCGACGGATGCCCGGTGCACGGATTCGTGACCGAGACGACGCACGATCGCCGGGACGGCTCATGGGAGGCCGTGCTCGGGGTCTCCGGGGCGCGCCTGGCGGAGCACGGACTCATAGACAACGGGTATCGCAACTCGCCGCAGGGCTCGGCCCTGCTCCGGGTGGTGCCGTCGCTCCGGGTCACGATGGATCTCAGCCTCGCCCGGCCCCCGCGGGTCGGGGCCGTGCCGCTGGCTCGGGCGGCCGTGGTTACAGCGGCTGCCCATAGGGCCGCCAGGCGATCAGCGTAGGGGCGTCGTCCACATCCGTGAACGACGCCCTCACCTGTTCCCCGCCGACAGGCTCCCGGACGGCCTCCCAGGAGCCGTACACCGGCCCGCCGGACACCGCCGCCAGCCGTACCATGACCACGGTCGCGCCGTCGCCGAAGGGCCGGTGGCTGACGACCCAGCTCTCCACCGTGCCGACCGGCTCGATCGCCCGCCATCGCCACTCCTCGCTCCGGCAGTGCGCGCAGAACGCCCGCGCCGGCCACCGCCGCACCCCGCACGCCTCGCACTCCTGGACGGCGAACTCCCCTCCGGCCAGCCGCTCCCACCACTCCCGCGCGTCCCGATCGGGCATCACGGCCTCCGGAGGATCAGGGCGGACGTGGCGGGGAGGATGTAGCCGGGCTGCGACGTGGACAGGGCGATCCGGGCGCCGGGCACCTGGCGGTCTCCGGCGTCGCCGCGCAATTGGGAGACCGCCTCGGCGAGGTGGTTGATCCCGTGCACGTACCCCTCGGACAGGAAGCCGCCGTGGGTGTTGACCGGCGGCCCCTCCCCCGACGCGACGAAGGGGCCGCCTTCGCCTTTGGGGCAGAAGCCGTAGTCCTCGAGCTGGACCAGGACCGAGTAGGTGAAGCAGTCGTAGAGCTGCGCCACGTCGATGTCGGCGGGGGTGATGCCGGCCATGCCGTACAGGCGGGGGGCGAGCGTGGCGGCGGCGCTCACGGTGGGGTCGGCGCCCGACAGGAACGACTGGCCGCCGCCCCAGGCGGCGGCGGAGATGAGCACAGGGGTACGGCGCAGCGATCGCGCCCGCTCCGCGGTGGTGATGACCAGGGCGCAGGCCCCGTCGGTCTCCAGGCAGCAGTCGAGCAGCCGGAACGGTTCGGCGATCCAGCGGCTTGCGAGGTAGTCGTCGAGGGTGATGAGCGTGCGCATCAGGGCGCGGGGGTTTTTCGCCGCGGCCGCCCGCTGCCGGACAGCGATCTGCCCGAAGTGCTCCGCCGTAGTGCCATATTTCAGCATGTGGGCGCGGGCGGCCAGCGCGAAATGCTGGGCGGGGGCCACCAGGCCGTAGGGGGCTTGGTACTGGACCTCCGGGCTCGGGTTGGCGGCCTGGCCCATGCGGAACTCCGAGCGGGCGTTGATCGCCCGGTAGAAGACCACGGTCTCGGCCGTGCCGGTGGCGACCGCGAGCGCGGCCTGACCGGCGACGGCGTGGGAGACGCTGCCGCCGCCGAACTGGTCCAGGTACCAGGTCGGGTCGTCGATGCCCAGCGCGGGGGCCACCAGGGAGGGGGCGGCGGAGTCGCCCACCCGGTGGGTGGCCAGGCCGTCCACGTCGGCCGGCGACAGGCCGGCGTCGGAGAGCGCGGCCATGATCGCCCGGCAGGCCAGGGTCAGGGTGCTGACCTGGGAGTCCTTGGTGAAGGGGGTGTAGCCGACGCCCGCGATGGCGGCACGGTCCGCGAATTTGAGCAAGCGCTTGGCCACATCCGGCGACGCTAGCAGGCGGGCGGCCGGGAGGAAAGGGGTACCATCCAAGCAAGCGCTTGGTAAGATGACACCAGCATCCGCCGACGAGGAGGCCAGATGAGCACACACGCAGCCCGGCTGATCAGGCCGGACGGGTGCGAGACCGCCTCGCCGTACAAGCGCAGGACCCACGACGGAGCCGCCATGCCGAACGGCCACAACGGGCATCTCGACAGCCGGCGTTTCCGGAACGTGCTCGGGAGGTTCGCCACCGGCGTCGTCGCCATCACGGCGCTCGACCCCGAGAGCGGTGAGCCGTGCGGCCTGGCCGCCAACGCCTTCACCTCGGTCTCGCTCGAGCCCCCGCTGGTCGCCTTCTGCGTCGCCCACACCAGCACGAGCTGGCCCAAGGTGCGCGGCGCCAAGGTGGTGACGGTCAACGTGCTGGCCGAGCACCAGCAGCCGGTCTGCGCCCAGCTGGCCAACCGGGGCGGTGACAAGTTCGCCGACCTGCGCTGGACCGGCTCCCCCTCCGGCAACCCGGTCATCGAGGGCGCGCTGGCCTGGATCGACTGCGTGGTCGAGGCCGAGCACCCGGCGGGCGACCACATGATCGTGGTGGCCCGGGTGACCCAGCTCGACACGCACGCCGAGGGCGGGCCGCTGGTGTTCTTCCGCGGCGGCTACGGCAGATTCGAGACGGGCACGTGAGCCTGCGCGAGGAGGCCAGGGCCTGGCTGGAGGAGCAGCTGTCCACGACGTTCGCGCACGTGCGCGGCCTCGGCGGGCCCGGGCGTGAGCACGAGGGGCACGAGGCCCGCCATGACTGGGAGCGGCACCTGGGCAAGGCCGGCTGGACCTGTCTGAGCTGGCCCGAGGAGTACGGCGGGCGGGCGGCGGACCTGGCCGGCCAGATCGCCTTCTACGAGGAGTACGCCAGGGCCGACGCCCCCGCCCGGGTGGGCCACATCGGCGAGGGGCTGATCGGGCCGACGATCCTGGAGTTCGGCACGGCCGAGCAGAAGGCGCGGTTCCTGCCGGGGATCCAGTCGGGCGAGGAGCTGTGGTGCCAGGGGTATTCGGAGCCGGAGGCGGGCTCGGACCTGGCCAACGTCCAGACATGGGCGGAAATATCGGGAGATGAGTGGGTGATCACCGGGCAGAAGGTGTGGACCTCCCTGGCCCATGTGGCCGACTGGTGCTTCGTGCTGTGCCGTACCGAGAAGGGCGGCAGGAAGCACCGGGGGCTGTCCTACCTGCTCGTGCCCATGGATCAGCCGGGCGTCGAGGTCAGGCCGATCGTCCAGCTCACCGGCACCTCGGAGTTCAACGAGGTCTTCTTCGACGGCGCCCGCACCGCCGCGGGCAACGTCCTGGGCGCCCCCGGCGACGGGTGGCGGGTCGCGATGGCCACGCTGGGCTACGAGCGCGGCGCCTCCACGCTCGGCCAGCAGATCGGCTTCCGGCGCGAGCTGCAGAAGGTGATCGAGACCGCCGGGCGGACCGGCGCGGCGCGGGATCCGGTGCTGCGCGACCGGCTCGCGCAGGCGTGGCTGGAGCTGGAGGTCATGCGGCTCAACGCGCTGCGCGACCCCCAGTCGCCGATCACCAAGCTGTACTGGTCGGAGTGGCACCGGCGGCTGGGCGAGCTGGCCCAGGAGGCGCTCGGGCAAGCGGGGCTGGTGGCCGAGGGCGGCGAGCTCGGCGACCTGCAGCGCCTGTATCTGTTCAGCCGGGCCGACACGATCTACGCCGGATCCAGCGAGATCCAGCGCAACCTCATCGCCGAGCGCGCCCTGGGACTGCCCCGATGAACCATCCCGAGTCCCACGGCCTGCTGGCCGGCAAGGTCACGCTGGTGACGGCGGCGGCCGGAGCCGGGATCGGGTTCGCGACCGCGCGCCGGTGCGCCGAGGAGGGGGCCGTCGTGGTCGTCTCCGACCGGCACGAGCGCCGCCTGGCCGCGGCGGCCGCGGAGCTGGCCGGGCTGACCGGGGCCGAGCCGCTGGCCGTACCGTGTGACGTGACCGCGCAGGAGCAGGTGGACGCGCTGTTCGCGGCGGTGGCCGAGCGGCACGGGCGGCTGGACGTGCTGGTCAACAACGCCGGGCTCGGCGGCACCGCGCCCCTGGCCGAGATGGCCGACGAGCAGTGGCACGCGGTGCTCGACGTGACCCTCACCGGCACCATGCGCTGCACCCGCGCGGCGCTCCGCCAGATGATCGCCCAGGGCGGCGGCGCGATCGTCAACAACGCCTCGGTGATCGGCTGGCGGGCCCAGGCCGGGCAGGCGCACTACGCCGCCGCCAAGGCGGGGGTCATGGCGTTGACCAGGTGCGCCGCGATCGAGGCGGCCGAGCACGGGATCCGCGTCAACGCGGTCGCGCCGTCGCTGGCCATGCACCCGTTCCTGGCCAAGGTGACCAGTGACGAGCTGCTGGCCGAGCTGACCGCGCGCGAGGCGTTCGGCCGCTCGGCCGAGCCGTGGGAGGTGGCCAACGTGATCGTCTTCCTGGCCAGCGGCTACTCGTCGTACATGACGGGCGAGGTCGTCTCGGTCTCCAGCCAGCACGCCTGACCCTCCCCATATCCTGAGTGACAGGATATGGTGGGCCTCATGACTATCACGGAGCCCATGTTCCTGGCGCTCACCGCGCTGGTGGACGAGCCCCGGCACGGCTACGGCATCGTCCAGGAGGTCGAGCGGCTGACCGGGGGGCGGGTCCACCTCAAGATCGGCACGCTGTACGGCGTGCTGGACCGGCTGGCCGGGGAGGAACTGGTCGAGCTGGACCGCGAGGAGGTCCAGCAGGGACGGCTGCGCCGCTACTACCGGCTGACCGAGAAGGGGGCCGGGACCCTTCAGGAGGAGGCCGAGCGGGTCGCCCAGACCGCCGCCGTGGCCACGGCCAGGCTGCGGGCGCGGGCCGTCGGGGGGCTCGCGTGAGCCTCCTGGAAAGGCGTTACCGCACCGTGCTGCGGCTGCTGCCCGCCTCCTACCGGGCCGAGCGCGAGGAGGAGATGGTCGCGGCCTACCTGGAGTACGCCGGCGAGGTGCCCGACGAGCTCGGCCCGCGCCCGCGCTTCGGCGAGATCGCCAGCATCGCGGGACTGGCCCTGCGGGTACGGCTGGCGGGCGCGACCGGCGCGCCGCGCTACTTCGCCTGGGGCGAGACCGTGCGGACGGCCGCGCTGTTCGGGCTGGCCCTGCAGGCCACCCTCGCGGTCGCCGGGATCGCCTCGGCCCTCATGCTGCCCCCGGAGATCGTGGTCATGGGCGTGCCGGTGCCGGCGGACACCCTGGTGGACCTCGGGGCCATGGTGGACGGCGTCCTCTGGCTGGCGGCCTACGTCGCCCTCGCCCGCGGCGCCGTCCGACCGGCGAAGATCGCGGCAGGGGCCGCAGTCCTCTGGGACCTCGGCTACCTCGTGTGGGAGGCGTTCCCGCCCCCTCAGCTGCGTGATCCGTACTTCCTGCTGGCCGCGCTGCCCTTGCTGGCGCTCCTGGCCGGCTTCCACCGCGACGCCCCGCCGGCCCGCCGCTCCTGGTGGGCCGCGCTGCTGCCGCCGGTGCTCGCCGGCGGGATCGTGAGTCTGGTCAACACCCGGTTCTTCGCCGAGATCTGGCTGGGCGGCGACCCGGCGCGTGTGGACACCTATGCGGCCTGGATGGGTCTGCCCAGGTTGCTCACGATCACGATCCTGGCCGCGGCCGCGGTCCTCCTCATCCGGCGGGCGAGCGCGCCCCTGCTGCTGGCGCTCGCCGGGTGCGCGCTGCTCGTGCTGCTGCTCCTGGTGGGGACGATGGTCGTCTCCTACGGCACGACCACGGACGCGTGGATCCAGTGCACGATCCTGACCGTGGTCGCCCTGACGCTGGCGGTGACCGGATGGCGGAGACTGCCGGTTCTTGACCGGCTTCGGGAAAGATCGGGCTAGGCGACCGGGCCGTGCCGATTTACCGTCCCTGGTATGAGCACCATGGGCCGCACGGCTCACATCCTTGACGTCCTCACCACCGAGTTCGGCGATTCCATCAAACGCGACCCGGCCGCCTTTTCCCGAAAATTCAGGAAAATGGCGGCTTCGCCGTTCGCGTTCTACCGAGGCAGCGCCTCGATCTTCTACGCCGACATGACCGGCGACTACGCGGACGACTCCTTCCTCGACGACTTCACCAGCCGGGTCTGGATCCACGGCGACCTGCACGCCGAGAACTTCGGCACCTACATGAACGCCTCCGGCGTGCTCGTCTTCAACGTCAACGACTTCGACGAAGCCTACGTCGGCCCCTTCACCTGGGACCTCAAACGCTTCGCCGCCAGCGTCGCGCTCATCGGGTACGGCAAGGCGCTGTCGGACGAGGCGATCACCGCCCTGGTCACCGAGTTCGGCACCGCCTACCTGACCGAGCTGACCGGCATCGCGCACGGCGGCGACGACGCGATCGGCTCCCTCACCATCGGCACCACCAGCGGCGTCCTGCACCGGGTGCTGCAGACCGCCCGGCTGAACACCCGGGTGGCGATGCTCGATGTCGAGACCGTGGTCCAGGACTACGACCGCCGCTTCGCCCTCATGGAGGGCCGCACCGCGGTCTCCCCCGAGGTGCGGGAGCGGGTGCTGGCCGCCTTCCAGGACTACCTGCACACGCTGCCCGGCGGCGCCAACCCGGTCGAGCACACGGTCAAGGACGTGGCGCTGCGCAAGGGCGTCGGCATCGGCTCGGCGGGGCTGCCCTCCTACAACCTGCTGCTCGAAGGCCGCTCGCAGGCGCTGGAGAACGACGTCATCCTCTACATGAAGCAGGCCCAGGTGCCGGCGGTGGCCCGGCACATCGCCGACGAGCGCGTGGCCGGCTACTTCCTGCACCAGGGCCACCGCACCGCCGAGTCGCAGCGCGCCCTGCAGGCCCATTCTGACCCGTGGCTCGGATACACCACGCTCGACGGCGCCGGCCAGCTCGTCGCCGAGATCTCGCCGTACTCCGCCGACCTCGACTGGGACGACGTGAACGAGCCGGTGGAGCTGCGCTCGATCATGAGCGATCTGGGCCGGGCGGTGGCCCGCATGCACTCGGTGGCCGACGACGAGAGCAGCCACGATCTGGTCGACTTCTCGACGGAGGAGGCGATCGTGGCGAGAGTTGGCAGGGATTCCGACAGATTTGTCGAGATGTTGGTGAATTTCTCCCATCAATACGGGGCACAAGCCCGCAAGGACCATCAATTTTTTGTCGACCTCTTCAGGAACGGCCTCATCCCCGGACTATGATCCGCTTCTCCCTCCCCGACCCCGCCCACCGCCTGTCCGGCGTCCGCCTGTGGCAGGAACTCGGGCTGCGCTCGGTCGACTTCATGTACGGCGCAGCCGGGTGGACCCTGGCCATCCCCAAGCCCCCCGTGCACCGGATGGAGTACCTCTTCGAGCTGCGCCACCGCGACGGCAGCGTCGAAACCATCCTCGATCCGGGCAACCCCTTACGCGCCCGCGGGATCTTCGGGCCGAAGAGCGTGCTGGAGTTCCCCGAGTACTCCCCGCCCGCCTGGCTCGGCTACCCCGCGTCCTCCGGCGGCGCCAGCGTCTGGGCGCCGCCCGGAGTCGGCGGCGACCTGCCGCTGCTCGTGGTCCACGACGGGCCCGAGTACGACGACCTGTCCGGCCTCACCCGCTACCTGGCCGCCGGGGTCGCCGGAGGCTGGCTGCCGCCCCTGCGCGCGATCCTCCTGCACCCCGTCGACCGCAACGCCGACTACTCGGCCAACCCGGCCTACGCCGACTTCCTGGCGGGCCAGCCGTACCGGAGCGCGACCGTGCGCATCGGCATGGGCACCAGCCTCGGCGCGCTGGCCATGCTGCACGCCCAGTGGAGCCACCCCGAGCTGTTCGACGCGCTCTTCCTGCAGTCGGGCAGCTTCTTCCAGCCTCGCTACGACGCCCACGAACGCCGCTTCCCGTACTACGAGCGAGTCGTCCGCTTCGTGGAAGAGGTCCTCAAAGGTACGGCGGTGCGTGCCGTACCCACGGCCATGACCTGCGGCGCCACCGAGGAGAACATCCACAACAACCGCGCCATGGCCGAGGCGCTGCGCACCCAGGGCTACACCGTGACCCTGCGCGAGACGGCGGACACGCACAACTACACCGCCTGGCGCGACGCGTTCCACCCCGGCCTGACGCGGCTGCTACAGGAAGTGTGCCGATGAAACATCTAATCGGACTGCTGCTGGGCACCGAGGAGGACTGGCCCGCCGCCTTCGAGGAGATCATGCGCAGGGCCAGGCCCGGCTACGAGGTGGAGCGGGTCACCATCGAGCCGTTCGGCCTGCGGGACGAGCCACGCTACGACGTCGTCATCGACCGGCTCGCCTACTGGTACTACCACCCGCGCGAATGGCTCAAGAAGATCGCCATGATGGACGACGTCTACCTGCTCAACAGCCCGTTCACGTTCCAGTCGATGGAGAAGCACACCGCCTACTGCGCGATGATGCGCCTCGGGCTGAAGGTCCCCGACACGGTGCTCGTGCCGTACAAGAACCCGCTCGACAACGCGCGGTACGCCTACACGGCGACGCGCTACAACAAGCCCTTCGACCTCGACTCCATCGCCGAGCGCATCGGCTACCCGCTGGTCATGAAGCCCTACGACGGCGGCGCGTGGCGGGGCGTCTCCATCGTGCGCGACGCCGACGAGCTGCACCGCGCCTACGACCAGAGCGGCGAGATGCTCATGCACCTGCAGAAGGCGATCGAGGGGTACGACGCCTTCGCCCGGTCGTTGTCGATCGGGGCCGAGACGATGGTCATGCGCTTCCATCCCGAGCAGCCCATGCACGCGCGCTACTCGGTGGACCACTCCTTCCTCTCGCCGGAGGTCGGTGAGGAGGTGGTGACGATCGGGCGGCTGGTCAACGCGTTCTTCCGGTGGGAGTTCAACTCCTGCGAGACGCTGGTCAAGGGCGGCGACGTGCACCCGATCGACTACGCCAACGCCTGCCCCGACGTGGCGCTGACCAGCCTGCACTACTACTTCCCGTGGGCGATGAAGGCCCTGGTCAAGTGGACGGTCTTCTGCGCCGAGACCGAGCGCAGGCCGCGGATCGACCTGGACACCCGCGAGTACTTCGCCGTCGAGGGCACCTACGCCGAGCGCCTGGCCGCCTACCGGCGGCTGGCCGACGCCTACTTCGACACCGAGCACTACCACGAGTTCTGCGCCGAACGGCTGGCGCACCTGGACGAGGCGGTGCTCAGCTGGATCTCGGGGCCGTCGTTCGACCGGCTGCTGGTCAACACCGTGACCGCCACCTACCCGCCGCACGAGCACGAGCGGTTCGTCGCGCACTTCCGCGGGCTGCTGGCGTTGTGGGTGAACGACAACGCTTCCTGACGTGGCGACCGACCGGTCGGTATGGCATGCTTCCCGAACATGACTCTGTTCTCGGTGGAAGGCAAGAAGGTCGTCGTCACGGGCGGCTCACGAGGGATCGGCCGGATGATCGCGACCGGTTTCGTGGCGGCCGGGGCGGAGGTATACATCTCCGCCCGCAAGACCCACGAAGTGGAGAAAACCGCCGCCGAGCTGGGTTGCACCGGCGTGCCCGCCGACCTGTCCACCCCCGAGGGCGTCGCCGGCCTGGTCGCCGCCGTGGACGGGCCGCTGGACGTGCTGGTCAACAACGCCGGCGCCACCTGGGGCGCGCCGCTGGAGGAGTTCCCGCCGGAGGCGTTCGACAAGCTCTGGAACATCAACGTCAAAGGCGTCTTCTACCTCACCCAGCGCTTCCTGCCGCAGCTGCGCGCCGCCGCCTCCCCGGACTCCCCCGCCCGCGTCATCACCATCGGCTCCATCGACGGCATCCGCGTCCCCCCGATGGAGACCTACGCCTACTCCGCGACGAAGGCCGGCGTCCACATGCTCACCCGCCACCTGGCCCGGCAGCTCGCGCCCGCCCACATCACGGTCAACGCCATCGCCCCGGGCCCGTTCGACTCCAAGATGATGGCCTTCGCCCTGGACGACCCGGCCACCCGCGCCGCCATCGCCGCCGAGATCCCGCTGGGCCGCGTCGGCCACCCGGACGACATGGCCGGCACCGCCATCTTCCTGGCCTCCCGCGCCGGCGCCTACCTGACCGGAACGGTCATCCCGGTCGACGGCGGCCTCACGTCGTGACCGTGTTCACCGGGTGAGCACGCGTGGTCAGAGCAGTTCGCGCAGCGCGCCGGCGAGATTGGCCGCGGCCCCGGGCTCGTAGCGCAGGTAGAGGTAGGGCTCGGTGAGTTCGAGCTCCATCACCGCGGGCCGGCCGTCGGGGAGCCGGACCAGGTCGACGCGGGCGTAGAGAAGAGCCTGGGGGATGGCGGCAAGCACCTTCTCGGCCAGTTCGACCTGGTCCGGGGCCGGGTCGCGCAGCTCGCCACGGGCGTTGTCGGCCAGGGTCACGCCCGAGGCGAGCATGGGGTTGCGGCGGACGGTGTGGCTGAGGCGGCGGTTGAAGTACAGCAGCGAGGTCTCGCCCTCGCTCTCGACCATGTCGAGGTAGGGCTGGACCATGGGTGTACGGCCCGCGGCCTCGAGGGCTGCGGCGTGCGCCTGGGCGGCGCCAGCTTCTGCGGTCCTGATCGTGTCACGGGCGCCCGCGGAGATGGCGGGCTTGACGACGTACTCCTCCCAGTCGGGCAGGTCCTGCGACGACCAGTGCGTGGGGACGATGGGGACACCCAGCTCGCGGAGATAGGTCTTGTCGGTGTTCTGCGCCAGGATGCCGGCGGGGTTGAGCAGCCTGGTCACCGACTCGACCCGCCAGGCCCAGTCGAGGAACTCGGCCCGGCGGTCGATGTAGTCCCAGGCCGAGCGCACCACCACGGCGTCGAAGGCGCTCCAGTCGGCGCCGGGGTCGTCCCAGCGTACGGCGCGGCCCTCGATGCCCTGCTCCCGCCAGGCGGCGAGGGCCGGGTCACGCTCGTCGTCGTGGCCGTCCGGGTCGGCAAACGTCACATAAGCACACGTAATCATCCAGGAATGCTAATACGGCGCGAGCCGGGTCATTCGCGACCCGGCTCGCCCGCTCACGATCGAACTAGTCGAGGTCGGCGGCGACGCCCGCGCTGCTGCCGTTGGTCGCGGTCACGGCATTGCCGAGGATGTTGTTGACGTTCGTGGCCCCGCCGCCGCCGACGTTGCCGGCGAAGACGTTGTTCACGTTGTTGCCGGACTGGCTGGAGTTGGCGTTCCAGCTCGAGTTGGTGTTCTCGGAGTCGGCGTGGGCCGGGGCGACGAAGAGGGTGGTGCCAGCGGCGGCGACGACGATACCGGTCACGCAGAGCTTCTTGAACATGCCTGGGTTCCTTCCGAAGAGGATGTCTCTGACTGGGGATCCGCCGCCCGCGGTGCGGTCAGGCGGATGGGGGGAAGGTTTGACGGTAATCGTTTACTCGAAGATGTAGACGACGGTGATGCCGCCGTTGGTGCTGGTCACTGCGTTGCCGCCAAGGTTGTTGACGTTGGTCGAGCCGCCGTCTCCCACGTTGGCGAGCCCGATCTCGTTGAAGTTGTTGCCGGACTGAGAGGAGCCGGAGTTGCTGCTCCCGTTGGTGTTCCGGCTGTCGGCATGTGCGGGGGCGGCCACGAGCGTGGCGCCCGCCACCGCCGCCACGATGGCACCGGTGGCGCACAGCTTCTTGATCACTTCTACTCCTTCGTCGCCTTCTGGCAGTCGTGCGCTGGGCCCGCGCACACGACCATCCCGTTGACTTTCCTTGACCCCGAGGGGTCAAAGTCACTGTGATCGTATAACCGAGAGTGTTGTTTGGGTAGCAGTTAGTAATCAGAAGATTATTCTGGCATCTTGCTGACAGAGGATGTCAGCGAGCGCGGCCTAGCGTCCCCGCATGATCTACGAGCTGCGCCGGTACACACTCCGGCCGGGCACCCGTGACACGCTCATCGACCTGTTCGAGCGGGAGTTCGTGGAGACGCAGGAAGAGGTCGGGATCGAGCTGGTCGCCCAGTTCCGGGAACCCGCCGCGCCCGACGCCTTCGTCTGGATCCGCGCCTTCCCCGACATGGACGCGCGCCGGCGGTCGCTGACCGCCTTCTACACCGGGCCCGCCTGGAAGGCCCACCGGGACGCGGCCCGGGCCACCATGGTCGACACGGACGACGTGTTGCTGCTGCGGTCCGTGCTGGGCGAGCCGTTCGGCGGGGCGCCGGCGCCGCGGGCGCCGGTCGAGGCCGGACCGCCTGCCGGGGACACGGCCGGACCGCCTGCCGGGGATACGGCCGGGCCGTACGAGATGGGGGCCTATGTGCTGACGGTCTTCCATGTCACGGACGGCTTCACCGAACGCTTCGCCGAGTTGGCGCCCGGCGCGGTGGCCTGCTTCGAGACCGAGCCCGCGACGAACACCTACACGCCGCTGCCCGTGCGCGAAGGGGTGAAGGTCTTCGCCTGGTTCACCGCGGGGGCGGGCAAGCCCGTGCTCGAGGGGGTGGACGAGCTGCTGACCGGCCCGCCGGAGCAGTACGTGCTCCAGCCGACCGCGCGGTCCCGGGTCCGCTGACTAGCGGGCGCCGTAGACGGGTTCCTCGGGCGGGGCGCCGGCCAGGAGGGTGGTCAGGGCGGGGCCGAGGTCGGCGGGGTTCCATCGGGCGGGGGCGGTGATGCGGGGGCCGTGCCTCCAGCCGGTGGCGACCGAGATGGCGCCGCCCTCCACCTCGAAGACGCGGCCGGTGACGGCGGCCGACTCCGCGGAGCCCAGCCAGACGACCAGCGGGGCGACGTTGGCCGGGTCCATGGGGTCGAAGCCGGATTCCGGCCTGGCCATCGTGGTGGCGAAGACCTCCTCGGTCATGCGGGTGCGCGCGGCGGGGGCGATGGCGTTGACGGTGACGCCGTAGCGGGCCAGTTCGGCGGCGGCCACCTGGGTGAGGGCGGTGATGGCGGCCTTGGCGGCGGCGTAGTTGGCTTGGCCGAGGCCGCCCATCAGGCCGGCGCCGGACGAGGTGTTGATCACCCGGGCGTCCACCGGGTCGCCGGACTTGTGGCGTTCGCGCCAGTGGGCGGCGGCGTGGCGTAACGGGAGGAAGTGGCCTTTCAGGTGGACGCGGACGACGTCGTCCCAGTCCTCCTCGGTCATGGAGACCAGCATGCGGTCGCGCAGAATGCCGGCGTTGTTGACCAGGACGTCGAGGCGGCCGTAGGCGGCGACGGCGGACTTGACCAGGCGGGCGGCGCCGTCCCAGGTGGCGACGTCGTCGGCGTTGGCCACGGCCTGGCCGCCCTCGGCGTGGATGCGGTCCACGACCTCGTGCGCGGGACCGGGCGAACGGCCGGCGCCGTCGCGGGCGGTGCCGAGGTCGTTGACGACGACCCGGGCGCCCTGGCGGGCGAACTCCAGCGCGTGTTCCCGCCCGATGCCACGACCGGCGCCGGTCACGACCACCACACGACCCTCACAAATCCCCACACGGCCCTCCATTGATCGGTTTATCGCGATATTTCAGCAGAAGTGAGCCAGGTCCAGGCAGGGGTCTCGCCGCCTCCGTGCACCTGGATCTGGGCGCCGGTGACATAACCGGGCGCCGCCAGCCACAGGCACGCCTCGGCCACGTCCTCGGGCCTGGCCATCCGGCCGGCCGGGATGGTCGCGCTCACCCGGTCAACCGCCCCGCCGTAGTGCTCGGCCGCGTTCTCGGTGGCGGCCAGCCCGACCACCACGGTGTTGACCCGCACCTCGGGCGCCCACTCGGCGGCCAGGCACGCGGCCAGGTGGTGCAGCCCCGCCTTGGCCGCCCCGTACGCCGCGGTGCCGGGTGAAGGACGGGTGCCGCTGGAGCTGCCGATCATGATCACCGCGCCTCGGGAGGCGGCCAGCAGCGGGTAGGCGCGCTGGGACAGCAGCATGGGGGCGATGAGGTTGAGTTCGACGATTTTGGTGTGGAGACGGGGCGAGGTCCCGGCCAAGGGGGCGTACGGCGCGCCGCCCGCGTTGTTGATCAGCACGTCCAGCCGGGGAAGGCCGGAGACCAGCCGCTCGACGTCCTCGGCGTCGCGCACGTCACCGCGGACGAAACCCACCTGACCGGGCAAGGGCTGGGCGCCGGCCGTACCGGAGGTCGGGGGTGGGGTGCGGGCGCAGACGGTCACGGTGGCGCCGGCGGCGGCGAAGGCGGCGGCGAGGCCCGCGCCGATTCCCTTGGTGCCGCCGGTGATCAGCACGTGGCGGCCGGTGTGGTCGTAAGTCGCGGTCACGGATGCTACCGTACCAAGCAAGCGTTAGGTGCGACCATGGGAGCGCTATGGGGATCACGGTGCGCGGCGGGCCGGTCGCCGAGGTGGTGGTGGACGTGCCGCCGGTCAACGCGCTGGCCGTCCAGGACTGGCACGACCTGGCAGACGCCCTCCTCCGCACCGGCGGAGACCCGGCGACCCGGGCGATCGTGCTCAGGGCGGAGGGGCGCGGGTTCAACGCGGGCGTGGACATCAAGGAGATGCAGCGCACCGACGGCCACACCGCGCTCGTCGGCGCCAACCGGGGCTGTTATGCCGCTTTCGCCGCCGTCTACGACTGCGAGGTGCCGGTCGTGGCCGCCGTGCACGGCTTCTGCCTCGGCGGCGGCGTGGGACTGGCCGGCAGCGCCGACATCGTGGTGGCCGCCGAGAACGCCTACTTCGGCCTGCCCGAGGTGGACCGCGGCGCGCTCGGCGCCGCCACCCACCTGGCCCGGCTGGTGCCGCAGCACCTCATGCGCGCCATGGTCTACACCTGCAAGAACGTCACCGCCCACGAGCTCCACGCGTTCGGCTCGGTCCTGGAGGTCGTCCCGGTGGACAGGCTGCGCGAGACGGCCCTGGAGGTGGCCGGGCGCATCGCCGAGAAGGACCCGTACGTCATCCGCCGCGCCAAGGAGTCGCTCAACGGCATCGACCCCGTCGACGTCAAGCGCAGCTACCGCTTCGAGCAGGGCTTCACCTTCGAGCTGAACCTCCTCGGCGCCGGCGACGAGCACAGGGAGAGGTTCCTGCGGTGACCAAGGTCATGACAGTCGAGCAGGTCGTCGCCGAACTGGAGAGCGGAATGACGATCGGCGTCGGCGGCTGGGGCTCACGCCGCAAGCCGATGGCGCTGATCGGCGGCATTCTCCGCTCGCCGCTGAAGGACCTCACGATCATCTCGTACGGCGGCGCCGACGTCGGCCTGCTGTGCGCCGCCGGGAAGGTGCGCAGGGTCGTGGCCCCGTTCGTCACGCTCGACTCGATCCCGCTGGAGCCGCACTTCCGGCGCGCCAGGCAGGAGGGGACGATCGCGTTCACCGAGTACGACGAGGGCATGTTCATGTTCGGGCTGATGGCCGCGGCGCACCGGCTGCCGTTCCTGCCGACGCGGGCGGGTCTGGGGTCGGACGTGATGCGGGTCAACCCGGAACTGAAGACGGTCCGCTCGCCGTACACGGAGGAGGAGCTCGTCGCGGTGCCCGCGCTGGAGATGGACGTGGCGCTGGTGCACCTCAACCGGGCCGACGCACGGGGGAACGCGCAGTATCTCGGCCCCGACCCCTACTTCGACGACCTCTACGCCAAGGCCGCCCAACGCGCCTACGTCTCGTGCGAGCGGGTGGTGGAGACCGCCGAGCTGCTCAAGGAGGGGCCGGTGCAGTCGCTGCTGATCAGCCGGTCGATGGTGGCGGGGGTGGTGGAGGCGCCGGGCGGCGCGTGGTTCACCAGTTGCGAGCCCGACTACGGCCGGGACGAGGCGCTGCAGCGGCGCTACACGACGCAACCATGGCGGGAGTTCCTTGATGAGCACAGCTGATGTGTGCGTGGTCGCCTGCGCTGAGGCGTTCAGGGGGGACGGGGAGATCCTGGCGGCGGGCATCGGCGGGGCGATCACCGTGCTGGCGGCGCGGCTGGCCAGGTCGACGTTCGAGCCCGGGCTCGTCACCCACGACGGCGTCTGCCTGCTGACCGGGGACGTCCCGCCGCTGGGCGCGGCGCCGGAGGTGGTGGAGGGGTGGCTGCCCTTCCGCGACCACCTGTGGCTGGTGCTGAACGGCCGGCGGCACGTGATGCTCGGCGCCTCCCAGATCGACCGGCACGGGAACACGAACATCTCGGCCATCGGCGACTGGGCGCGGCCGAAGGCGCAGCTGCTGGGGGTGCGGGGCGCTCCGGGCAACACGCGCTGCGACCCGACGAGCTACTGGATTCCCCGGCACACGCCGCGAGTGTTCGTGGAGAAGGTGGACGTGGTCAGCGGGCTGGGGACGGATCGGGGCGCGTTCGACCTGCGGCGGGTGGTGACGAACCTGGCCGTGCTGGACTTCGGTGGGCCGGGCGGGACGATGCGGCTGGTTTCCACCCATCCGGGGGTGAGCGTGGCGGAGGTCGTGGCGGCCACGGGGTTCGCCCTGGACGTGCCGGAGAAGGTGCCGGTGACGCGGGCGCCGACCGAGGAGGAGGCCGGAGTGCTGGCCGTACTGGACCCGGACGGGCTGCGTGAGAGGGAGCTGGCGTGAGGACGGCGCTGACCGAGCTGGTCGGGTGCCGGCATCCGATCGTGCAGACCGGGATGGGGTACGTGGCGGGCGCGCGGCTGGCCGCGGCCACGTCGGCGGCCGGCGGGCTGGGCATCATCGCGGCGAGCACGATGTCGCCGCGGCGGATGACCGAGGCGATCAGGGAGGTCAAGGAGCGGACGGACGCCCCGTTCGGCGTGAACATCCGCTCGGACGCCGACGACGCGGCCGAGCGGGCCGAGGTGATGATCAGGGAGGGCGTGCGGGTGGCCTCGTTCGCCCTGGCGCCGAAGCGGGAGCTGATCGCCCGGCTGAAGGAGGCGGGCGTGGTCACGATCCCGTCGGTGGGCGCCCGCCGGCACGCGGAGAAGGTGGCGGCCTGGGGCGCGGACGCGGTGATCGTGCAGGGCGGCGAGGGCGGCGGTCACACCGGCCCGGTGGCGACCACGCTGCTGCTGCCGCAGGTGGTGGACGCGGTGGACATCCCGGTGGTGGCCGCGGGCGGCTTCTTCGACGGCCGCGGGCTGGTGGCCGCCCTGGCGTACGGCGCGTGCGGGGTGGCGATGGGGACGAGGTTCCTGCTGACCAAGGACTCGCCCGTGCCGGACGCGGTCAAGCGGGTCTATCTGGACGCCGCGGAGACGCTGGTGACCACCGACGTGGACGGGGTGCCGCACCGGGTGCTGCGCACGCCCTTCGTCGACTCGCTCCGGCACGCCCGCCTGCTCCGGGCGATCCGCAACGGCGCCCGCTTCAAGAAGATCTCCGGCCTGTCCTGGGCGGCGTTGCTGCGCGAGGGCCGGCGCATGCGGCACGGCCGCGACCTCACCTGGGCGCAGGTGCTGCAGGCGGCCAACACGCCGATGCTGCTGCGGGCCGCCATGGTGGACGGCAGGGCCGACCTCGGCGTGATGGCCTCGGGGCAGGTCGTCGGCGTCATCGACGACCTGCCCACCTGTGCCGAGCTGGTCGAGCGCGTCATGGCCGAGGCCGACGCGGTCCTGGCCCGGCTGTACGGCTAGCGCACGCGCACGTAGTCCTCGTGGGAGGACTTGGCGGCCAGTTCGCCGGTGCCGGCGTAGACGGCCTTCCAGGTGCCGGAGGACTTGGCCCGGAAGGCGACCTTGAAGGTGCCGCGGCCGACCCAGGTGGTCTTGAGCGTCGTGTAGGAGCCCCAGCCCTTCGGCTTGAACATGATCCTGACCTGGCCCTCGCGGACCGGGGTGTAGGACCAGCCGCCGTCCGACAGGCCCTTCACGGTGCCCTTGACCTGGATCTTCCCGCCCCGGCGGGCGGGCTCGGGCGAGGCGTTGAAGCCGCTGATGACGACCTCGCGCCGGACGTTCACCGTGCCGGACCTGGTGCCGGCGAGGGAGCCGGCGTGCGTGTAGGCGCGCACCTGGAAGCCGACGCGGCCCGGCTCGGTGTCGCGCTCCAGCCGGAGTTCGCCGCGGTAGGTGTCGCCGGAGACGCGCTTCATGGCGACGTCGTCGCCCTCGGCGCGCAGGACGACCTTGGCGGGGGCGTTCTTGACCACGGCGTCGACGGAGAGCCGGGCGCCGTCGCGGGTGAGGACGAGGTCCTTCTGGCGGGGGCTGACCGAGACGACCTCGGGGGCGCCGACGGCGGCGGCCTTGACCTCGAAGGTGGCCGAGCCCTCGCCGCGGATGCGGCCGTCCTGGTTGTAGGCGTAGACCTCGACCGTGCGCTTGCCGGGCTTCTCATCGGCCTTGATCTTGAGCGTGGTGCCCCACATCGGGCCGGTGCCGTCGAGGCGGGCGAGGTCGATCACCTCGCCGCCGGCACGGGCGCGGACGGCGCGCAGGCCGTCGCCGGCGACGTGGGCGCGCACGCGCACCTCCACCTCGCCGCGCTCGGGCAGCGTCACCACGTCGGGGTCGGTCGAGACGCGGACGGTGAACTGGCTGCCGACCTGCTCCTGCTGTGCCGGGTTCGGCGTGGGCGCGGCGAGCGCGGCGGTGGCCGGTGCCAGAACGCCTCCCGCGACGGCGGCGGCCAGGAAGCCGGTGACCACTCGCTTGTGCACTGAATCCCCCTTGAGGTTGCTGAGGGCACAGATGCCCTTGATGTCAGTGAACTTTAAGGGGGTTTGTCCGATTTTTAGGTGTGGTATGTGAGCCCTTTGAGGCGACTGGTTTTGCCTGTTCTTTACACCACGCTCAGACCTCTGGCCTGCAGCAACGCCGCCGCCTGAGTCTGGTTGATGGTCGCCCCGGCGAAGGCGCGCAGCTTCGCGTCGTCGGGTTCGCCGAGGTCCGCGCCGCGCAGGTCGGCGCCCGTGAAGACGGCTCGCAGCACCTTCGCGCCGATCAGGCGGCAGTCGCTGAAGACCGCCTCGGTGAAGTCGCAGCCCGACAGGTCCGCCTCGTCGAACCGGATGCCCTCCAGGACCCGGCCACGGAACGAGCAGCCGCCCACGTTGGCCATCATCAGGTTGCAGCTGGTCAGCGTGAAGCCGGTGCCGCGGGAGGAGGTCAGGGACGTCCCGATCATGCGGCAGCCGGTGAAGGAGGCGTCGGTCAGCAGCGCGCCGCCGTACCTGGCCGAGGACAGGTCGACGTCCGTGAACGCGGCGTCCAGCAGGTCGGCGTCGGTGAACACCGTGCCCAGGCCGCCTCCGCCGGTGAACACCGCGCCGTCGAGGTCGGCCTTGCGGAAGTCCGTGCCGTCCAGCACGCACGCCTCGAACCGGGCGCCGGCCAGCGAGGCGCCCCACAGGTCGGCGCCGGTGAGGTCACACTCGCGGAAGACGTGGGTCTCTCCCGAGGTGAGGCGTTCGGTCAGGGATTGCTGGGAAAGGTCCTCGCCATCGACGTTCACGACGTCACAGGGTACCGGTGATCGCCTCCGCGGCGGCCTGGCCGCAGACGCGGGCCGAGCCGTACGTGGCGATGTGGACGGAGCCCAGGTCGGTGCGGGCGGGCAGGCCCATTTCGACCACCACCGCGTCCGGGCGGGCGCTGAGCAGGTGGCGCAGCGCCTCGCCCTGCCAGGCGTAGCGGTGCACGTCGCGCACCACGATGACCAGCGGGCGTTCCCTGGCCTTCTGCAGAAGGCTCTCCAGGACCGGGCCGCCCGCCTCGCCCGCGGTCAGGCGCGCCACCGCGGTGCCCGGCAGCAGGCGGGACAGCGGGTCGCCCACGCCCCACGGGGTGCCCTTGTCGATGGCCAGGTTCATCTCCGGGGCCAGTTCGATCACCTGGGCGGGCCGGGTGATGGGCAGCGCGGGGGCGGCGGACCTGCGGGTGATGCGCAACGCGCGGCGGGCCGCGCTCAGGCCGATCTCCTCGCCGGCGACCGGCTCCGCGACGCCCGCACCGCGACCGTCGCCATCCAGCCCCGCGCCCGCGCCGTGACCGTCGCCGTCCAGCCCCGCGCCATAGCCAGAGCCGTCCAGCCCCGAGCCCCCGCCGTAGCCGTCGCTGTCCAGGCCCGTGCTCGCGCCGTGGCCGGAGCCGTCCAGGCCCGCGCTCGCTCCCGCCGTGCCGGTGGCGGCGTTGTGCGCCCCGGAGCCGCGTGTCAGGGTCACGGCGGAGTCGGAGCGCGAGGTCCTGGCGGAATCGGCCCGGGGCTCGGCGCGAGCCTCCGCGCGGGCCTCGGCTCGGGCGGAGACCGTCCAGGCGGACAGTTCCCGGACCCTGCGAGCGGCGTCGGCCAGGCGTTCCTCCGGCAGCAGGCCGTCGGCCACGGCGGCGGCGATGGTGTCGCGCACGTGGATCGCGGTGGCCTCGTCGGCGTGCTCGCCGCCGATGCAGATGGCGTCGGCGCCGGCCGCGATGGCGCGGGCCGAGGCGCCGCCGATGCCGTAGGCGCCCGAGACGGCCGCCATCTCGATGCCGTCGGTGACGATCATTCCGTCGAAGCCCAGCTCGTTCCTGAGCAGGCCGGTCAGCACCTTGTGGCTGAGGGTGGCGGGGGTGTTCGGGTCATGGGAGGGGACGAGCAGGTGCCCGGTCATGACGGCGCGCACGCCCTCCTCGATCGCGGCGGCGAAGGGGGCCAGGGCCTCCTCGATCGCGCCGCCGACGACGGGGACGCCGTGGTGGGAGTCGACCGAGGTGTCCCCGTGGCCGGGGAAGTGCTTGGCGCAGGCGGCCACGCCGGCCGCCTGCAGGCCGCGTACGAAGGCGCGCGTGTGGCGGGCGACGAGTTTGGGCTCGGCGCCGAAGGCGCGCAGGCCGATGACGGGGTTGTCGGGGTTGGAGTTGACGTCGGCCGAGGGCGCGAAGTCGATGGTGATGCCGGCGGCGGCCAGGTCCCGGCCGAGGTCGCGGGCGAGGAGTTCGGTGAGCTCGGTGTCGTCCACGACGCCGAGCGCGTAGTTGCCGGGGCGGCTGCTCCCGGTGGCGACCTCGAGACGGGTCACCTCACCCGATTCCTCGTCGGTGCCGACGAGGACGGCGGGGTTCTCGGCTCGGAGGGCGGCGGTCAGTTCGGCCACCTGAGGGACGTTGGTGATGTTCCGGGAGAAGAGCACGACTCCGGACAGCCCCTCACCGAGCCTGCGGCGCAGCCAGTCAGGTGGCGTCGCGCCTTCGAAACCGGGCAAGAGGACGGCGTCAGCCAGGCGCAGCAGGTCTCGGCTCATGGGCATGACCCGAAATCTAATAGGAAACTTTCCTATTTGCTAGAGGCATTTTCAGACGTCAACACGGATGATCCCCTTGCCGTCCGTGATGAACTCTGCGACTGTCCGGGCTCCTGAGGCGTCGAGGCCCTTGTGGGACACACGAAAACCCGAGGGTCCGGCCGTGCCCGAGAGATAGCCGCGATGTGCATCGAAGAAGCGTATGTGCGGATTTGCCCCTAGAACAGCATCGGCGTCGGTCTCAGGAGGACGGCTGGAGACGGCCGAGCAGACGAACTCGGCACCGATCGGCGGAGAGTGAGGATCGAGGAAATCCGCCTTCAGCTCGCATGCCCAGTGATTGTGAACATCGCCACTCAGCACCACGAGTCCGGGAGCGGCGCCTAGAATGCGGGCCCGCTCGGCGGGCTGGCCGTCCCAGCTGTCCGGGCGCAGATTGGGCGGCGGCCCCGGGACGAACCGCCGGGCGAAGAACAGCGGCTGCACGAGCACCTTCCAGCGCACCGGGCTGGAGGCCAGCCGCGAAAGCAGCCACTGCTCCTGCTCGGCCCCGAGCATCGAGCCGGCGTCGCGATACTGGCGCACGTCCAGGAGCATGAAGTCGGCCACCAGCCCGTACGTGCGCCGCCGGTACATCCGCAGGCCCCCGCCCTCCGGCCGCACGCGCAGCGGCAGATGCTCGTAGTACGCCTGGTAGGCGGCGGCCCGGCGGCGCAGGAAGGCGGCCGACCCGTCGCCCCTGCCCCGGTAGTTGTCGGCCACCTCGTGGTCGTCCCAGGTCGGCACCCAGGGCGCCGCGGCATGGGCGGCCTGCAGATCGGGATCGGCCTTGTAGCGGGCATAACGGGCCCGGTAGTCGGCCAGCGTGCGCGCCTCGCCCGTCCGATCCAGGCGGCGCACCGGGTCGGCCGCCTGCCGTGCCTCGTAGACGTAGTCCCCCACGTGGAAGACCACGTCCGGCCGCTCGGCGGCGAGGTGCCGGTAGGCGGTGTAGAGCCCGTGCTCGTACCGCTGGCAGTTGGCCAGCGCGAACCGCACCGGCGCCACCGAGGCCGGGTCGGGCGCGGTCCTGGTACGGCCGGCCGTACTGACGTGGCTGCCGAACCGGAACCGGTAGAAGTACTCCGCCCCCGCCTGAAGCCCGGCGACGCGCACGTGCACGCTGTGGGCCCATTCGGGCAGCGCTCGCGCCGTGCCCTGGCGCACGATCGTGGTGAACCGTTCGTCCGCGGCGAGCTGCCAGCGCACCTCGACGGGCCGGTTGGGGACTCCGGTCAGCCGGGTCCACAGGATGATGCCGTCCGGCAGTGGCTCCCCCGATGCCACGCCTAATGTGAAGGGGTTGGCCATGCCCTCAATGGTGACTCAGGCCATCTCGACGATGGTGACGTTGGCCTGTCCGCCTCCTTCGCACATCGTCTGCAGGCCCAGGCGTCCGCCGGTGCGCGCCAGTTCGTACAGGAGTTTGGTCATGAGCACCGCGCCGGTGGCGCCGAGCGGGTGGCCGAGGGCGATGGCGCCGCCGTTGGGGTTGACCCGGGCCGGGTCGGCGCCGGTCTCCTTGATCCAGGCCAGTGCGACCGAGGCGAACGCCTCGTTGATCTCGATGACGTCGAAGTCGCCGATGGACATCCCGGTGCGGCCGAGCGCGTGCGCGGTCGCGGGGATGGGGGCCGACAGCATCTCGATGGGGTCGCCGCCGCGCGCCGACAGGTGGCGGACGCGGGCGATCGGCGTGAGGGCGTGCTCCCGTACGGCCCGCGGCGAGGCGACCAGGAGGGCGGCGGCGCCGTCGGAGATCTGGGAGGCCAGCGCGGCGGTCAGCCGCCCGCCCTCGACCAGGGTCTTGAGCCCGGCCATCTTGGCCGGGGTGGTGTCGCGGCGCGGCCCTTCGTCGACGGCGACGCCTTCGTAGGGGACGATCTGGCCGGCGAAGTGCCCGGCGTCGATGGCGGCGGCGGCGCGGCGGTGGGATGCGAGGGCGTACTCCTCCATCTCCTCCCGGCCGATCTCCCATCGGGCCGCGATCTGCTCGGCGCCGAGGAATTGGGAGACCTCGCGCGAGCCGTACCGCCGGGACCAGCCCTTGGAGCCGCTGAACGGCGTGTCGTGGCCGAGTTCGCGGCCGGCGAGCATGGCTTGGGAGATGGGGACCATGCTCATGTTCTGCACGCCGCCGGCCACCACGAGGTCGGCGGTGCCGGAGAGCACGGCCTGGGCGGCGAAGTGCAGGGCCTGCTGGGAGGAGCCGCACTGGCGGTCCACGGTGACGCCGGGGACGGTTTCCGGCAGGCCGGCGGCCAGCCAGCAGGTGCGGGCGATGTCGCCGGCCTGGGGGCCTACGGTGTCGACGCAGCCGAAGACGACGTCCTCGACGGCGGCCGGGTCGATGCCGGTGCGGCGGACGAGTTCGCCGAGCACGTGGGCGCCGAGGTCGGCGGGGTGGGCGGCGGACAGGCCGCCGTTCTTGCGGCCGACGGGGGTTCTGAGGGCCTCGACGATGTACGCCTCGTTCATGTCCATATCGTAGCAAGCGCTTGGTAGACTGTTGAGCTGGGCGTGTTCCGTGAACAAGCGATTGTGCGAGGGCTCATAATGGAGGATGTGACCACGCGAAAGAACTCCGGCGCGACCGCCCCACCGGCCAAGCGCCAGCGCGCGACCTCGTCCGGCTCAGCCTCCGAGCGCCGTGATCATCTTGTCAAGCTCGCCGCGGAGCTCTTCGCGCGCAAGGGCTTCCAGGCCACGACCGTGCGGGAGATCGCCGACGAGGCCGGCATCCTCTCCGGAAGTCTCTACCACCATTTCGACTCCAAGGAGACGATCGTCGACGAGGTGCTCTCCACCTTCCTCGACGACCTCATCGCCCGCTACCGCGCCGCCCTCGAGTCCGGCGGCGAACCGCGCGCCGTGCTGTCGGAGATGGTGCGCATCGGCTTCGGCACGCTGGAGCCCCACCGCGCCGCGATCACCGTCATGCAGAACGACTGGAACTACCTGCGCCAGTTCGAGCGCTTCAACTACCTCGTCAAGGCCGAGGACGAAGTCGAGCAGATGTGGGTCACGCAGATCAAGGCCGGCCAGGCGGCCGGGCAGTTCCGCGGCGACGTCGACCCCAAGCTCACCTACCGGATGATCCGCGACACGATCTGGGTGGCCGTGCGCTGGTTCCGCCCGGGCGGCCGGCTCAACACCACCGGTCTGGCCGAGCACTACATCACCGTGCTCTTCGACGGGCTGGCCACGGGCGAGCGCACCACGCAGAAGGCATGAGCCTCCGCAAAGCCGTGCGATCGGCCCTGCTGGAGGTGGCCGACCCGGCCAAGGCGCCGCAGATGCAGGCGTACATGAAGTCCGGCATGCCGTTCCTCGGCGTCCAGGCCGGGCCCCGCCGTACCGTGCTCAAGCGGGTCTTCGCCGCCCACCCGCTCGACGGCGCCCCCGAGTGGCGGCGCGCGGTGCTGGAGCTGTGGCGTGAGGCCGAGTACCGCGAGGAGCGCTACGCGGCCGTCGAGCTGTCCGGCTACCACCGCTACCGCGAGCACCAGACGCTCTACACCGTCCCGATGTACGAGGAGATGGTGGTCACCGGCGCCTGGTGGGACCTCGTGGACGAGATCGCCACCCACCGCGTCGGCGGGCTGCTGGCCGCCTTCCCCGACTCGATGCGCCCGCTCATGCTGGAGTGGGCCGGCGACGCCGACCTGTGGAAGCGCCGGACCGCGATCCTGTCGCAGAACCGGTTCAAGCAGCGCACCGACACCGCCCTGCTGTATGCCTGCATCGAGCCGAGCCTGTCCGACAACGACTTCTTCGCCCGCAAGGCCATCGGCTGGGCGCTGCGCGAGTACGCCAAGGTGAATCCGGCCGAAGTGGTCCGCTACGTGCAGGCCAAGGGCATCTCCGGGCTGAGCAAGCGCGAGGCCCTCAAGAACGTCACCGGGTCCACAACGCCTCCTGCACGGCCTGGACCAGCGCCATCAGCGCAGGCGTGACCTTCTCGCCGCGCCAGGCGAGCCCGTAGGTCAGCCGGGTCTCGGCGCCCTCCAGCGGGACGAACCTGACGTCCTCCCGGCGCACCGTCCTGGCCACGAGCTGCGGGATCGGCAGCATGCCCACCCCCGCGGCGACCAGGTCGAGGGCGGCGCCGAAATCGTCCTCGGCCACCTGGCGGTGCCTGCCGGGCAGCCCGGCCAGCCGCCCGCCGGGCACGAGGAGATCCTGCCCCGCGAGCTGCTCGGCCAGCACCCGGTTGCGCCACGGATGATCGGCGGGTACGGCCAGCCGATCGACGCTCACGTGAAAGCGCGCCCCCGTGGTGAACCGGACCGGCGCAGGAAAGGCCACGATCGCCGCCGACACGCGGCCCTCGTCGAGCGCGCGGTGGGCGGCGCCGCGCCCGGCGGGACGGAGCTCGACGGCCAGCGCGGGACTGCGGGCCGAAAGCCGCCGCACGATGCGCGCCGCGAGCGCTCCGGCGATCGATGGATAAGCCAGATGGATAACCGACTGAGTGAGCCGGGCAGCCTCCTCGGCGAAGCCGGCCACGGCGGCCAGCACCTGCTCGGCCTGGCCCAGGAGGGCGTCGCCCGCGGGCGTCAGCCGTACTTCCCGTGCCGTCCGCTCGAAGAGCTGGAGATCGAGGGCCTTCTCCAGCCGCGTGATGGCCTGGCTCACGGCGGGCTGCGACATGCCCAGGTCGGCGGCGGCCCGCGAGAAGCTGAGCCGACCGGCCACGCGGGTGAAGCACTGGATTTCCTTGAGCATAAGCAGCACGAATAGATGATGCATCACGAGGAAGATCGAGGGCACGATCCAGGGGTTTCGTCACCGGCTTGGGAGCATGCGATGTCCACCGTGCTTGGTTACCCCCGTATCGGTCCCCGCAGGGAGCTGAAGCGGGCCCTGGAGTCCTACTGGGACGGGCGCAGCACGCGCCGGGAACTCGAAGAGGAGGGCGCGCGGCTGCGGGCCGCCACCTGGCGCCGCCTGGCCGAGCTGGGGCTCGGGGAGCTGCCGTCCAACACGTTCTCGTTCTACGACCAGGTGCTCGACACCGCCGTGCTGCTGGGCGCGGTGCCCGAGCGCTACCGGGCCGCCGAGGACCCGTACTTCGCCATGGCCCGCGGCACCGACGGGCTCGCGCCCCTGCGGATGACCAAGTGGTTCGACACCAACTACCACTACATCGTGCCGGAGATCGGCCCGGAGACCGTCTTCACGCTGGACGCCGCCAAGCCGCTGGGCGAGGTGCGCGAGGCGCGGGCGCTCGGGCACGAGACGCGGCCGGTGGTCGTGGGCCCGGTGACGTTCCTGCTGCTGTCGGGCGCCCTGGACCGCCTGGAGGACGTGCTCGGCCCCTACGCGGACCTGCTGGCCGCCCTGGCCGCCGAGGGCGTGGCCTGGGTGCAGCTCGACGAGCCCGCGCTGGTCACCGACCTCACGCCCGCGCAACTGGACGCGGTCCGCGCCGCCTACGACCGGCTCGGCGCGCTGAGCGGGCGCCCCCGCATCCTGGTCGCCTCCTTCTTCGGCGACCTGGGCGCGGCGCTGCCCGCGCTGGCCGCCACGCCGGTCGAGGCGATCGGGCTGGACCTGGTCCGCGGCCGGGTGCCCGACATTCCCCTGGACGGCAAGACCGTCGTGGCCGGGGTCGTCTCCGGGCGCGACGTCTGGCGCACCGACCCGGGCCGCGCCCTCGCCACGCTCCGCGCCATCCGGGCCGACCGGGTCGTGGTCGGCACGTCCTGCTCGCTGCAGCACGTGCCCTACTCCACCGCCGCCGAGGACGACCTGCCTCCCGAGTTGCTGTCCCGCCTGGCCTTCGCCGAGGAGAAGGTGGCCGAGGTGGTCGAGCTGGCCCGGCTGCTGGCCGAGGGGGCGGCGCCCGCCGTACCGGATGAGCCCGCCGCGGCCGCAGAACCCGATCGGGTACGGCCGGCCGCCCGCAGCCCCTACCCCGTGCGGGCCGCGGCGCAGGCCGGGCACCTGAACCTGCCCAAGCTGCCGACCACCACGATCGGCTCGTTCCCGCAGACCGGCGAGCTGCGCAGGGCCAGGGCCGAGGTCGTGGCGGGGAAGCTGGCGGAGGACGGCTACGAGGCACTGGTCCGGCGTGAGATCGAGCACGTCATCCAGGTGCAGGAGGACCTCGGCCTGGACGTGCTCGTGCACGGCGAGCCCGAGCGCAACGACATGGTGCAGTACTTCGCCGAGCACCTGGACGGCTTCGCGGTCACCAAGCACGGCTGGGTGCAGTCGTACGGCTCGCGCTGCACCCGCCCGCCGATCATCCACGGCGACGTGCGGCGGCCGGAGCCGATCACCGTGCGGTGGTCCGCCTACGCGCAGTCGCTGACCTCGCGGCCGGTGAAGGGCATGCTGACCGGGCCGGTGACGATCGTGGCGTGGTCGTTCGACCGCGACGACCTGCCGGTGCGGGAGGTGGTTTTCCAGGTGGCCGACGCGATCGCCGAGGAGGTGCGCGACCTGGAGGCGGCCGGGCTCTCGGTCATCCAGGTGGACGAGCCGGCGCTGCGCGAGCTGCTGCCGCTGCGCGCCGCCGAGCAACCCGCCTACCTGGAGTGGGCGGTGGCGGCCTACCGGCGGGCCACGGCGGTGGCGGCCGACCGCACGCAGATCCACACGCACCTGTGCTACTCCGACGCCGACCAGATCCTGGCGGCGATCGACGGGCTGGACGCCGACGTGACCACGATCGAGTCGGCCCGCTCGGGCCGGCGCATCCTGGACGCGGTCAGCGGCTACACCCGCGGCCTCGGCCCGGGGGTGTACGACATCCACTCGCCGCGGGTGCCCTCGGCCGAGGAGGTCGGGGAACGACTGGCGGCCGCGCTGAAGGTGCTGCCCGTCGAGCGGGTGTGGGTCAATCCGGACTGCGGCCTGAAGACCCGCACCTATCCGCAGGTGGAGGCGTCGCTGGGCAACGTGGTCGCGGCCGCGCGCCGCCTGCGGGAGACGCTCGGCTAGCGGTTGCCACCCATCTGCTCCGCGAGCTGGGTCAGCACGGCCTCGAGGTCCCCGTCGAGATAGGCGCGCAGCTGCTCGGCGGGGATCAGGTGGGCGAAGACGTCGACGATCTGCTCGCGGGCCTTCTCCGTGGCCCTGGCCAGCGTGCCGGCGATCGTGTCGGCCAGGGCCCGGGCGTCGGGGTCGCGGTAGACGCGGGGGTCGATCTCGAGGCCGACCAGCTCGCCGCGGGCGTCCACGGTGACCGTGACCAGGCCGTCGCGGGACTGCTCGGTGACCTGGACGGCCTGCGCCCTGGCGTGCAGCTCGCCGGCCTCGCCGTGCAGGCGCAGGAAGCCGTCGCGCAGTTCCTCGACGTAGATGTGCAGGCCCGCGGCGTCGTGCTCCGGCGTCACTTCAAGGCTCCCGTGGTCAGGCCGGACTGGATCTGGCGCTGGAAGACGGTGTACACCACCAGCATCGGCAGGATGGCCAGCGTCAGGGCGGCGAAGAGCGCGGCCCAGTCCTGATCGTAACCGGCGGCGGTGGAGATGTCGGCGATGCCCTGAGTGAGCACCCACTTGTCGCGCTCCTGCAGCAGCACCAGCGGGAGCTGGTACTGGTTCCACTGGCCCAGGACGTTGAAGATCGTGATGCTGATCAGGCCCGGTCTGGCCATCGGGAGCATGATCTGGAAGAAGACCCGCGTGTGGGAGGCCCCGTCCACCAGCGCGGCCTCGCCCACGGCGGTGGGCAGCGTGCGGAAGAACGCGGCCAGGAAGAAGATCGTGAACGGCATCGAGTAGGCGATGTAGACCAGCACCAGCCCGGCATGGGTGTTGAGGCCGATGAAGGGCCCGATCAGCGGCACGTTGCCCATGTTCTGCACGACGAAGAACAACGGCGTCAGCGCCAGGTACACCGGGAAGGCCAGCCCGGAGACGAACAGCAGGTAGACGGCCCGGTTGCCGCGGAAGGGGTAGCGGGCCAGCACGTAGGCGGCCATCGAGCCGATGAGCATGGTGCCGAACGTGCTGAACGAGACCACGATGACGCTGTTGAGCATGTACTGCCCGATGTTCGCCTGCTCCCACGCGCGGGCGAAGTTGTCCCAGCGCAGGGTGGCCGGCAGGGACCAGGCGCTGCCGAAGATCTCGTCCTCGCTCTTCACCGAGGCGAGGAAGGTCCACAGGATGGGCACCACGACGAGGACGGTCCAGATGAGCAGCGCCAGGTGGGTCAGCAACGCCAGCGGCCCGAGCTGCCTCCGGCGTTCCCTGCGGGCGATCTTCCGGGAGTTGGCGACCGTCCACGAGATCATCGTTGTCATCTAGTACTCGATTCGTTCACGCCGGGACAGGCGCAGCGACAGGATCGCGAAGCCGACGGTGAAGAAGAACATGACGACGCCGAGCGCCGAGGCGTAGCCGAACCTGAAGTACTGGAACGCGTTGCGGTAGATCTCGGCGGCCATGACGGTCGTGGAGAAGTCGGGCCCGCCGTGCTGGTCGGTCATGACCCACACGATGGCGAACACGTCGAGCGCCAGGATGCCCAGATAGACCCAGGCGACCTGGACCGTGTCCCACAGCAGCGGCAGCGTGATGCGGAAGAACAGGCTGACCCGGCCGGCGCCGTCGATCTGCGCGGCCTCGAACATGTCGCTCGGGATGGAGGCGAGCCCGGCCGAGAACAACACGACGTAGAAGCCGACCGCCTGCCAGACCATGACCCCGAGGACCGACCAGAAGGCGATGCCGGGGTCGGACAGGAACCCGACCGGCTTGATCCCGAGGGCCATCAGCGGCCCGTTGAGCATGCCGCTGCCGTCCGGCCGGAAGACCTGCTGGAACAACACGGCCACCACGGCGACGGCCAGCACCTGCGGGAAGAAGAAGACCACCCGGTAGAAGGCCGAGCCGGCGATGCCGCTGGTGCCCTTGGCGCCGCCGACGTTGAGCAGGAACGCGAAGAACAGCGCGATGACGATCGTGACGACCGGCAGCAGCACGAGCAGCGCGGCGTTGTGCGTGACCGCCTGCCAGAACACGCCGTCGCCGATGAGCCGGCGGTAGTTGTCCAGCCCGACGAAGGACGGCGTGCCGGAGACGCCCCGCCAGTCGGTCAGCGAGATCTGGAACGCCTGGATGTAGGGCGAGATCACGTAGACCAGGTAGAGCGTCACGGGCGCGACGAGGAACGAGAAGATGAAGAGGGTACGGCGGTGCCGCTGGAACCACGACGGCACCGCTGCGGCCGGAACTCCCATGTCAGCGCTGGTACTTCTTGATCGAGGAGTCGGCCTTGATCTCGTCGGCCTTCTTCTGCATGCGCTCCACGAACTTCTCCGGCGTCAGGCGGCCGCTCATGAGCTCGCCGGTGGCGGCGGTGGCCTCGTCCTTCAGCTGGAGGTACCACTTGTCCCAGCGGTAGTAGAGGGTGTTCTCCCCCGCGGCGGCGTAGGCGTCCGAGGCGCTCTTGACGCCGGTGGACAACTGCAGCCCCTCGCCCGCGCCCTTGACCGTGGGAACCGTGGACACGAGCTGGCTGAACTCGCCGGCCGCCTTCTTCGACAGCATGGCCCGCAGGTAGTCGACGCCGCCCTGGGAGTTGGCGGCCTTGGCCGGGACGATGAAGTTCTCGCCCGGCTGGGTGTGCAGCGTGCCGTACGGGAGCTTGTCGGCGCCGGTGACGTCGGGGATGCCGAACATCGCGTAGTCGAAGCCCGGCGGCGTGGTGGTCTTCTGCTCGTTCTCCAGCCAGGAGCCGGACGGGAGCATGGCCACCTGGTACTTGTTCTGCGCGGTCTGCGTCTGCACGTGGTCGAGCCCGGCGGTGCCCTGCATGAGGTACTTGGCGCTCACCTCGGCCCACCGGGTGACCGCCTCCTTGATCGGGCCGGCCTTCCAGGCCCCGTCCTCGAGGTTGTCGAGGTTGACCAGGACCTCCTTGCCGCCGATCTTCGCGGCCGTGGTGAGGATGGGCTCCAGCGCGTACATCGGGTGCTTGCCGGCGTAGGTGAAGGGGGCCATCTTGCCGGACTTCTTGATCTTTTCGCAGAGCTGGATGAACTCCTCCCAGGTCTTCGGAGGGGTCCAGCCGTTGTCCTTGAAGACCTTCTGCGAGTACCAGAGGCCGTAGATGTAGTTCACGTACCCCACGACCGAGAATTTCCCGTCATAAGTACCGATCTCGATCACGGCCGGGTCGATGGTGTCGCGCACCTTGATCGCCGGGTCGTCCCAGCTCTCCATGTCCAGCATCGGGGTCAGGTCGAGCAGCTGGCCGTCCTGTGCCAGCGCGCCGAAGTCCATGGCGTTGGCGCCCGAGTTGTCGATCACGTCGGGCGGGTTGCCGCCGGCGAAGCGGGGCTGCAGGACCTTCGTGATCTCCTTGGTGAAGTTGTGCTTGATCGTCACCTCGGGATATTTGGCCTTGAACAACGGCTGGTGGATGTCGGTGGCGTACTTGTGCCCGAAGCCGCCGTCGAAGATCCAGACCTCCAGCTGCTTAGCGGCGCCCGGCGCGCTGCTCGCGGGCGTCTTCGGCGCCGGGGTCGCGCAGGCGGCCAAGGCGCCGGCGACGGGTACGAGGGCGGCGCCGCGCAACAGCTGGCGGCGGGAAAGCTGGGGGGTGGACGACATAGGGGACTCTCCTTCAGCTCGGCGTCTGGTCCGGGGTCAAGCTCCGCGTCTGCGGGGTCAGGCTCCGCGTCTGATACGGCCGGCGTAGCGGCTCTCCAGGGCCTTGTTGTGTTCGTCGCCGCCGGCCACGTTGGCCGACAGGTAGATGGGCGGCGTCTCGCCGAGGGCGACCAGTTCCTCCACGGCCGTGGTGACGACCAGCTGCGCCAGCAGCGCCGAGGTGATCGTCGAAACCGCGCCGTAGCTGCCGCCGCCGGGCAGTTCGAGGATGGCGTCGCCGTACGGGGCGCCGTTGTCGAGGACGACGTCGGCGAGGTCGAGCAGCTTGCGGCCGGTGGGGTGGCGGGAGGTCATCGCGGTGCTGTGCTCGACGGAGGTGAGCGCGATCAGCGCGTGCCCGCGGTCCTTGACGATGCGGGCCAGCTCGACGACGGTGCCGTTGACGCCGGAGCTGGAGATCAGCACGAAGACGTCCTGCGGTTCGACGGACGCCAGGTCGTAGATCGGCTGGGCGATCGCCGGGTCGCGTTCCAGTTCGGCGGTGAGCACGTCAGGGGGCTGCCCGCCGTACAGGACGAGGTCGCGCGGCGCGAGGCGGTTGCTGGGGACGAGGCCGCCGGCCCGTCCGGCGATCTCCATCGCGATGGCCTCGGAATGGCCGGTGCCGAAGGCGTTGACCACGCCGCCGTTGCGCAGTGAGGTGACGATCAGCCGGGCCGCCTGGCGTACCTGGTGCTCCTGGCGGGCGGCGACCGTGCGGGCCAGCTCCAGGACCTGCGTTGCGTACGACATTCAGCCTCTTTCGACTCGATGGCTCTCGACCGCGCTGATCGTCCGTTCGAAAGCCTCGGTGGTGCGTTCGTAGGTGCGCTGGGCGACCGCGACGTAGACGGCGTCCAGGACGAAGAGCTGGGAGTGGACCGCGGCCAGGCCGCCGAGGCGGAACGTGGTCTCGCGGCTGGCGGTGGTCAGCACCCGGTCGGCCACTTCGGCCAGCGGCGAGCGGGCGAAGGAGGTGACGGCGACCGTCTTCGCGCCGTGGCTGCCCGCCTCGACGAGGGCCTCCATGACCTCGCGGGTGCGTCCGCGGTGGCTGATGCCGATGGCCACGTCGCCGGGGGCGAGCAGGGCGGCGTCCGACAGGGCCACGTGCGCGTCGCCGGCGCTCCAGCAGGGGATCCCGATGCGGCGCAGCCGGCCCTCGAACATGGTCGCCACGTTTCCGCTGGTGGAGACGCCGACCAAGAGGACACGCCGGGCGGCGACGATCGCGTCGGCGACATGGGCGACGGTCTCCAGGTCGAGCTGGGCGGCGGTGTCCTGGATGAGACGGGTGTCGGCGGCGGCCATCACCTCGACCGCCGCGTCGAGGGGGTCGTCGGGGCCGATCTCGTGGCCGACGCCGGCGCCCCATCCCGCCTGCGCGGCGCGGCCGGTCTCGGTGGCCAGCGCCACCCGCAGCTCGGCGTAGCCGGAGAAGCCGAAGGCCCGGCAGAACCTGGTCACGGTGGCGGGCGAGCTGCCCGCGCGCTCGGCCAGCGCGATGATCGTCGAGCGGGCGGCCTCGGCGGGGTCGCCCAGGATCACCTCGCCGACCCGGCGCAACGCCTCCGGAAGTCCCGGCAGTTCTGTTTCCACTCGCCCGAGGGCACCTGAAGTCACGAATATTCCTTCCGAATACCCGGTCTTCAGGCGAAAATTATTCTTGCAACTCGGTCGCGTCAAGGCCCAAAATCGGGTCCGTGACTAACTCGTTGGTCGTCGGCGTGGACGCCGGCGCCACCTCCACCCGCGTCGCCGTCCACATGCTCGACGGCACCCGCGTCGGCTACGCGCGAGGCGGGGCGGGCAACCCCACCGCCCATGGCGTCGAGAAGGCGGTCGCGCACATCGGCCAGACCCTCGGCGAGGCGCTGGCCTCGGTGGATCCGGGCGCGGTGGTCGGCTCCCTGGCCGGCGTGGCGGGCCCGCAGGACGTCCTGGACACCGAGCTGGCCAAGGTCTGGGCCGCGCACGGGATCGCCGCGGGGCCCGAGGTCGTCACCGACCTCCCCATCGCCTTCGCGGCCGGCTCCCCCGCCCCGGAGGGCATCCTGCTGCTGTCCGGAACCGGCGCCGCGGCCATCCGAATCTCCGGCCACCGGCAGGTGGAGATCGCCGACGGGCTCGGCTGGCTGCTCGGCGACGGGGGCTCGGGCTTCTGGATCGGCCGCGCCGCCGCCAAGGCCGTCGTGCACACGCTCGACCGCGCCGAGCCGCCGGGCCTCCTGGGCGAGCTGGTCCTCACGCACTTCCTCGGCGCGGAGCGCGGCGCCACCCCGCGGGCGAGCGCCGATCGGGTGGTACGGCTGGTCCAGGCCGGTCACATGCGGCTGGCCGAGCTGGCGCCCCTGGTGAGCCGGGCCGCCGCCGAAGGCGATCCGATGGCCATGGAGATCGCCCACGACGCGGCCCGGCAGCTCGTCGCCACGATGCGCCGCCTCCACTCGAGCGGCCCCGTCGTGCTGGCCGGGAGCGTGCTGACCAACCCCGGTCCGGTACGGCAGGCCGTACAGGACCTGCTGGGCGGGACGGCCGTGCACACGGCGCAGGACGCGGCGGGGGCGGCGGCGTGGCTGGCGGCCCTCGACCTGCTCGGACCGGGGGCCGCCGGGGTGCACGCCAGGTTCGTGGCTAGCCCGCGCCGGAGCCCGGGTCCTTGACGTTGTCGGCCGCCGGCTTGTCGGGGGCCACGGGCTGGTCGGTGACCAGGAGGCGGACCTCGCCGCGGGCGGCGTCATGCGACTCCCAGGCGTACCAGTCCCGGCCCACCTTCTCGTTCTGGCGGGACGGGTCGACGAAGTGGCCGCCTTCCGGGCTGGGGTCGATGATCTGGTAGACGAGCTTCAGGCCGCGTCTCCTGATCTCGTCCTCGACCTCCCCGACCCGCTTGCCCTTGACCTGGTAGCCCGGCATGGAGCCCTGCGGGTCGTCGGACAGGGCGATGTTGGCGTACTGCTCGCCGGCCTTCGCCGGTCGGCCGGCCTTGATCACGGTCTCGGTCACGGTCGTGCCGAGCGTCAGGATCAGCGTGCAGCCCGGGGTGTCGATCTCGCAGCCGGCGGGCTCGAACTCCATGCCGACCTCGGTGCTCTCGCCGGTTCCCTCGGCCGAGCCGCCCATCGAGAAGATCTTGCCCACCTTCTTCGGCGAGCTGGGCGCGAACTGGAGTTTCACGTCAAGCCCGACGGCCCGGAAGCCTTCCTCGTACCTTTCCGGGTCGGCGAACGGATCCTTGATCCGGGCGACCCAGCGGTTGTTCTCGAAGCGGATGTCCAGGGCCGAGTTGGCGTAAGAGGTGGCGCTGCCCGGCGGGTTGAGGATGCTCGGGCCCACCACGGCCGCCGTCGCCAGCGCCGCGGTGACCAGCGCGCCCGCGGCCAGGCGCTTCCACGGCCGCCTTCTGGGCTCCTTGACCGGCTCCTCGGCGGTGATGGCGGCCAGCAGCGCCCGTGCCCCCGCCCCGGACGCCTGCCCCCTCAGCTCGCCGTCGCGCACCCGCGCGATCTCCTGGAACTCGTTCATGCTGACTCCATCACGAGGTGGTGGGCGGTCACTCCGGCGCGCTCCAGCGCACGGGAGAACCTCTTGCGGGCGCGGTGCAGCCGGATGCGGACCGCGTTGCGGGAGACGCCGAGGACCTTCGCGATCTGGGCGTGGTCGAGGCCCTCCCAGGCGACCAGCGAGAGCAGTTCGCGGTCGTCGTCGCCGAGTTCGCGGAAGGTGCGGGCGATGGCGCCCAGTTCCACGGTGTGCTCGGGGGTGCGGGCGTAGAGGTCGGCGATGTCCACGTTGAGCTCGGCGCTGCGCCGCTGTCTGCGGATCTGGCCGCGGCGGTGGTTGGCCAGCGTGTTGCGGGCCACGCCGTACAGCCAGAGGCGGGCCTCGTCGCCACCGGGCAGGCGGTCCACGCGGCGCCAGGCCGTGGCGTAGGTCTCGGCCACGATGTCCGCCGCGTCCTCCGGGCTGTCGCAGCGGCGCATGGCGTAGCCGAGGATCTGTTCATAGGTCGCGGTGTAGATCTCCGCGAACCTGTCGGCTTCGGTGCTCACATCCAGTCCATGTCCGGGGATGTGGCGAGCATTTCAGGATTTATGCGGAAGTGAGGATCGCGGCGCTGCCGTACGCGCCGCCGAAGCCCGTGACCAGGGCCACCTCGCGGTCGGCGCGCAGCTCCCGCACGGCCTGCGCGACGTTGTTGAGGCCGTGCACGTAGCCCTCCGACAGCAGGCCGCCGTGCCGGTTGACCCAGGCGTGGCGGCGCTCCAGCAGGTAGGGGCCCAGGTCGCCGGCGAGGCCGAAGTCGGCCAGTTGCCTGGGGACCAGCCAGGAGTAGGCGTCGTAGAGCAGCGCGGTGTCCACGTCCGCGGGCTTCATGCCGGCCGCCTGCCAGAGCATCGGGGCGACGTGCGCGGAGAAGACGGCCGAGACGTCCGGGGCGTGCGCCATGTCCGAGCAGCCGGGGCCGCCGCCGCGGACCACCGCGTGGATGCGCGGGCCGGCCAGCACGCCGCTGACGACCAGCGCGCAGGCGCCGTCGGTCTCCTGGCAGCAGTCGGCCGTGCGCAGCGGGGTGCAGACGTACGGCTTGGCCTGGTAGTCCGCCCAGGTCAGGGGTTCGCGGCGGAGGGCTCGGGGGTTGGTGGCGGCGTTGTCACGGGATTGGGCGACGACGGCGTGCAGGTGTTCCCCGGTCAGGCCGGTGTCGTGGAGGTAGCGGGTGGCGGCCAGGGCGAAGAGCGGGATCGGACCGGCCATGCCGTACTTTTTGGTGAGCTCTTCCTGGGGTCCGGTGGAGGCGAGGTTGAGGCGCTTGCCGGAGCGGCCGTTGAGCGCCCGATAGATCACGATATTTCGCGCCAACCCGCTATAAATCAACATCGCGGCGTCGCCCAGGATGGAGGCGGCCTGCGTGCCGCCCCCGGTGATGTCGTTGTGCCAGCCCAGCCGCTCGATCCCCAGCGCCCTGGCGACCTGGACCACCGGGACCGAGTCGTTCAGGTGGTAGCTGAGCACCGCGTCGGCCTCGTGCGGGGCGATCCCGGCGTCGGCGCAGGCCGCCTGGCAGGCTTCGACCGCCAGTTCCAGCTCGGTCCGGCCGGAAGCCCTGGTCAGGGCGGTCATCCCGATCCCGGCGACGGCCGCGCGGCCGGAGAAGGGCTGCATGGGACTCCCGTGGTCGAGGACCGCCCGCCGGGCCGGGGCGCGATCCGTCCCGGCGGGCGACTGCTGCCCCGTCACGCTAACCCGGCGCCGTTTGTGAGGCAAGCGCTTGCTCGGTTAACATTCGCTGTAAATCCTCAGGCACATCCCTGATACGGATCACCGTGTGCGCACGATGATTAGGGCATGGATCTGCGCCAGGTGCGTTACGCGATCGCCATCGCCAGGGCCGGCAGCCTGCGCCGCGCCGCCGGCGTGCTGCACATCGCCCAGCCCACCCTCTCCGAACAACTCAAGGCCCTGGAGAAGGAGATCGGCGCGGAACTGTTCACCCGCTCCTCCAGCGGGGTGCGCCTGACCGAGGCGGGCGAGGTCTTCCTGGCCCAGGCCACCGTCGCGGTGGACGCGTTCGAGCGGGCCGTCGTCGCCGCCCGCGGCAAGGGCCAGGCGTTACGCATCGGCGTGGCCGACGGGCTCTGCGACGTGCAGGCCCGCCTGTTCTCTCACCTGCCGGGCGGCCCCCGCCTGCGCGTGGTGCCGATGGGCACCGCCGAGCAGATCGTCTCACTCACCGACGGCAGCCTTCAGGCCGGGCTCGGCTACGCCCCCGGCACGCTCCCCCGCGGCGTGGCCCGCACGCTCATCCACCGCACGCCCGTGCACGCCCTGCTGCCGCGCGAGCATCCGCTGGCCGCCGAGGAGATCCTGACGCTGGCCGCCCTCGCCGCCGAACCGCTGGTCATGCCCGAGTCCGACGGCGGCCGCTACCTGGCCGGCTTCATCCGCCACCGCCTGCACCCACGCCTCGGACCGGCCGCGGCCACCCACGACCTCGCGATCGCGACGGTCGAGGCCGGCGCCGGATACACGCTGTGCGTGCGCCCGGGCACCACGGTGCCGGAGTCCACGGTCTTCGTCCCGATCGCCGAGCCCATCCCGCCCATCGAGGTGGTCTTCCTCTGGAACCGCCAGTCGGAGGTGCACGACCTCGTCACCGCGGCCCGCCAGCTGGCCCGATCTGGATAGCGCTATTATCTATTGATGCGCATCTCCGAACTGAGCGCCGCATCCGGTGTGCCGCTGCCGACGGTCAAGTACTACCTGCGCGAAGGGCTGCTCCACCCCGGCGAGCAACTCGCGGCCACCCGCGCGGACTACGACGAGACCCACCTGCGCCGGCTGCGCCTGATCCGGGCCCTGCTGGAGGTGGGTAAACTCCCGGTCGCCTCGATCAAGAAGGTCATCGCGGCCGTGGACGACCCCGGCCTGCCCGTCCACACCATGCTCGGCACCGCCCACTACGCCCTGGCCGGCGAGGTGCCGTCCGCCACCCAGGATCCCGACTGGGACAGCGCGCAGGCCGAGGTGGACCAGCTCATCGCCGCGCTCGGCTGGCGGATCGAGTCCTGGGCCCCGCCCCGCGCCGAACTCACCGAGATCCTCACCAGGATGCGCAAGCTCGGCATGAAACCCGACCTCCGCCCCTACGCCGAGGCCGCCGACAAGCTGGTCACCGAGGTGGAGATGGACCAGATCTCCTTCGACGGCCCCCGCGACGCCGCCGTGGAGGCGCTGGTGCTCGGCACGATCCTGTACGGCAGGGCCTTCGACGCCCTGCGCCGCCTAGCCCAGGAGTCCGAGTCCGCCCGCCGCCTGGCCCCCTGAGGCGCGCCCTGTCTCCCGTGCCCATCAGGCGATGACGTGGCTCTCCCCGCCGTCCACCAGGAGCGAGGCCCCGGTGACGTAGGACGCCTTCTCACTGGCCAGGAAGGCCACCACGTCCCCCACCTCCCCGGCCCGGCCGATCCGGCCCATCGGGGTGTCCGCCGCCCTGGCCGCCAGGCCCTCCGCGCCTCCTGAGACCTGCCGCAGCCGTTCGGTGTCGATCGGGCCGGGCGCCACGTTGTTGATCAGCACGCCGTCCCCCGCCACCTCCCTGGCCAGGCTCCTGACCACCCCGGCCACCGCCGACCTCGTGGCGTTCGACAGGGCCAGCCCGTCCAGCGACTCGCGCACCGTCCGGCTGGTGATCGTGACGATCCGCCCCCAGCGGCGCTCGCGCATCTCCGGCAGCACGGCGTGGATCAGCCGGACGGTGCCCAGCAGGTTGCGCTGAATGGCCACGTCCCAGTCGGCCAGACCCACGTCGACGAAGCGCCCGGCGGGCGGGCCGCCGGCGTTCGCGACCAGGATGTCCACCGGTCCCAGGACGTCGCGGGTCTCGGCCACCACCCGCGGCGCCGCCACCGGGTCCTCCACGTCGGCCAGCACCGCGTGCACCACGCCGCCGAACTCCTGAAGCTCCACCACGGCATCCGCCAGCCGCTCGGGACTGCGGGCGCAGACGCAGACGTTGGCCCCCTCCCTCGCCAGGGACATGGCGGCGGCCAGCCCGATGCCCGCGCTGCCGCCGGTGACCAGTGCAACCTTGCCCGCGATGCCGAGATCCATAGGGGCGACTATAGGACGATCATCACGGCGTTTCCTACGACGCCTCCCGCACCCGGGTGAGCTTGTCCGGGTTGAGCACGCCGAGGATGCCGCCGATCTTGCCGTCGCGGATCTCGATCGCGATGAGCTGGTCGTTGCCCGCGACCTTGGTCAGCAGGGCGGGCCGGCCGTTGGCCTCGCCCAGGTGCATCTGGCCGAACAGGTACTTGGACATGAGACCGCCCAGGAAGGCGGTGACCTTGGCGCGGCCGACGATCGGATTGAGCGCCGCGCGCACCTTGCCGCCGCCGTCGTTCCACATGACGACGTCGTCGTGCAGGAGGCCGGTCAGGGCTTCGAGGTCGCCGCCGGACGCGGCGTCCATGAAGCGCCTCAGGAGCTCGGTGTGCTCCTCGTTGGTGGGGGTGAAGCGGTTGCGGCCTTCGGCCAGCCGTACCGATGCCCGGTGGTGCATCTGGCGGGCGTTGGCCTGCGTCACGCCGACGATCTCCGCGATCTCGGGGTAGGGCAGGTCGAACGCCTCGCGCAGCACGAACACCGCCCGCTCCGGCGGCGTGAGCCGTTCCATGAGGTGGAGGGTGGCGAGGGAGACCGTGTCGCGGAGTTCGACGGTGTCGAGCGGGCCGGCCTGCTCGGTGGGCACGGGCTCGGGCAGCCAGGGGCCGGTGTAGGTCTCGCGCTTCACCCGGGCCGAGCGCAGCTGGTCCAGGGCCAGCCGGGAGACGATGGTGACCAGGAAGGCCCGCGGCTCCTTGATCTCGTCCTTGTCGACCGCCTGCCAGCGGATCCACGCCTCCTGCACCACGTCTTCCGCGTCCCACATGCTGCCGAGCAGGCGGTAGGCCAGCCCGAGCAGCATGGGACGGTGTTCCTCGAATTCCTCCACGTTCTGCATCATGCCGTTTCCCGGAGGAAGCTCGCATAGCGGGGCCGCCAGTTGAGCCAGAGCCGGGCGCGGGTGTTGTCGGCGCCGCGCAGGCGGGTCATGAACGCCACGCCCCAGCCGCCGGCCACCAGCCGGGCCAGGGCCACGGGCAGGTGCTTGGGCTTGGGGGCGCCCAGGCGTGCGGCCAGCGCGGGCAGCCATTCGCGGACCATGAGCGGGGTGTCGTCCACGACGTTGAGGGCGCCGCTGACGTCCCGGTCGAGGGCGGCGACGATCGCGGTGGCGGCGTCGTGGGTGCTGGTGAAGGAGAAGACCGAGCGGCCCTCGCCGATGATGGGCATCGTGCCCGCCAGGACGGCCCGCGTCGTGGAGCCGCCGGTGTCGTAGGCGGTGCCGGGGCCGGTCAGGTGACCGAGGCGGAGCACCAGGCCGCCCGCCTCGGCCAGGCGGCGTTCCAGCTCGGCCAGGCCCGCGCGGGCGGCGCGGAACTGCGCGGGCGGATCCGGCCACAGCGGGGTGTCCTCGTCGGCCGGCCCCTCCCCCGGCTCGTAGGCGTAGGCGAGGCTCTGACCGAGGTGCCGGGCGCGCGGCGCGGCCTCGATGAGGTTGCGGGTGCCCTCCGTGCGCAGGCGGTCGGTCAGGGCGATCTCCTTGGCGAACCTGCGCGGGTTGATCGTGTGCGGGATGGCGGTGAGCAGGTTGACGACCGCGTCCGGCGCCGCCTCGCGGACGAAGCGGGCGGTGGAGTCGCGGTCGAGGGCGTCCAGCCCGGTGGCCCGCGACCCCGCGACCACGTCGTGCCCGACGGCTTCGAGCAGCGGAACCAGCCGGCGGCCGATCACTCCGGTCGCTCCGGCGACGAGAACTCTCATGATCACTCCCCGGTAGTGCTGACATCCCCTGGACGGAACAGCCCCTTGGGTTGTGACAACTTCCGTGATGTGGTTTGCAGGTGGCGAGAAATCTCATTCTTTCCGGAGGGCTCTACCACGACTTCGACGCCACGTCGGCGGCCCTGGCCGAGGTGCTGGCCGAGGTCGGCGTCGAGTCCGAGATCACCGAGGACATCGCGGGCGCGCTGGGCGAGCCGCCGGAGGTCCAGCTCATCACCGTGAACGCGCTGCGCTGGCGCATGGACCTCGACCGCTTCGCCGACCAGCGCGCGCAGTGGCGCTTCGAACTGCCCGCCCAGGCGCGCACCACGCTCCTGGACCACCTCGACCGCGGCGGCGGGCTGCTGGCCATGCACTCGGCCGCGATCTGCTTCGACGACTGGCAGGGCTGGCCGCGGGTGCTGGGCGGCTGCTGGTCCTGGCCCAAGTCGCACCATCCGCCGCTGGGCTGGACGGGCGTGCGGGTGGCCGGCGACCATCCGATCGTCTCCGGCCTGCGCGACTTCGACCTCGTGGACGAGGTCTACAGCGACCTCGACGTGCTGCCCGACGTCCGGCCGCTGGCCACCTCGAACGGCCAGCCGCTCGTCTGGGCCCGTCCGGTACGGCGCGGCCGCGTCGTCTACGACGCCCTGGGCCACGACACGCGTTCCTACGACAACGAGGTGCACCGCACGCTGTTGCGCCGGGCGGCGTTGTGGCTGCTGAAGCGCCCGGTCGGCGTCAGCGAGTGATCGGGCCCAGCAGGGCGCGCACGATCGCCCGCGCGTAGTCCTCGGGAGGCTGGGGCAGCTCGACGAAGTGGGCCATGTGCCCGCGGTGGTAGCAGGCGCCCATGAGCAGGCTCGCCAGCGCGTCGCAGTCGGCCTCGGGCGCGAGCCGCCCGCCGCTCCGCTCGGCGCGCAGGATCGAGGCGAGCACCCTGATCGGCAGGTGGGGGCCGACGTCCTGGCTGGCCAGCATGCCGCGGAACGTGGCGAGCAGGGCGGGGTCGCCGATGATGCCGGAGCCGATCGGCGCGCTGCCGGTGTAGAAGGCGATGGCCGCGCCGGCGAACTCGGTGACGTTGGCGAGCAGGTCGCCCTGCCCGGTGGAGACCTGCAGCCGCCTCAGCGAGGGGGCCAGCGCGGGCATGTGCTCCAGGATCACCGCCAGGAACAGCTCCTCCTTGCCGCTGAAGTGTTTGTAGAGCAGCGCCTCGGAGCATCCGGCGAGCTTGGCGATGCGTTTGGTGGTGGCGCCGGCGATGCCGTACTCGAGGATCCCCTGGTAGGTGGCCTCGATGATGCGCTCGCGGGTCCGCTCGGCTTGACGGTGAGTAGGCACTCACCCATCATAGGGGTGAGTGAGCACCCACTCACCCCTGACGCAGAGGAGTGTTTGCCATGAGGATCACCCTGTACGGCGCGACCGGCGCCACGGCCCGCCTCTTCACCGCCCGGGCCCTGCGCGAAGGCCACGTGATCACCGCGGTGGCCCGCCGCCCGGAGGCGATCACCGAGCGCCACCCCGGGCTGTCCGTGGTCAAGGGCGACGTCATGGACCGCGAGACGCTCTCCCTCGAGCGGGACACCGACGCCGTCGTCTTCCTGGCCGGGCCCACGAAGGGCGGCCCGCACACCATCTACGCCGACGGCGTCCCCAACGTGATCGAGGCGATGAACGAGACCGGGGTCAAGCGCCTCATCGTGGTCACCAACGGCCTCATGAACGGCCCGTCCGACACGCCGGTCCAGCGCCTGACCAAAATCCTGGTCCGCGGGGTCTTCCTGAAGCACTCCTACCAGGACAACGCCCGCCTCGTGCGCCTCATCCGCGGCAACCCGCTCGACTGGACCGTCGTCCGCCCGCCCAGGCTCCTGAACTCCCCGGCCCGCGGCGCCTACCGCACCGCCGTGGACGACTGCGTGCGCGGCGGCATGACCATCACCCGCGCCGACCTCGCCGACGCCGTGCTGCGCGTCCTTCCCGACCCCGGCACCCACCGCCACACGGTGGACGTGGCGTACTAGCCGAAATCCCATGACATCCTTCCCTTAGGGGAACCTTCGGGAAGGGACGGGCATGGACAAGCCGGTCATCGTGACAGTCGACGACGATCCGGGCGTGTCGCGCGCAGTCGCCCGCGACCTCAGACGCCGGTACGGCCAGCAGTACAGAATCGTCCGCGCGGAGGCGGCGCAGCAGGGCATCGAGGCCGTCAAGGAGATGCGCCTGCGCGGCGACGACATCGCCGCGATCCTGGCCGACTACCGGATGCCGCAGATGAACGGCGTGCAGTTCCTCGAGGCCGCGATGGACATGTATCCCTTCGCCAGGCGTGTCCTGCTCACCGCCTACGCCGACACCGACGCCGCGATCCAGGCGATCAACGTGGTGGACCTCGACCACTACCTGCTCAAGCCGTGGGACCCGCCGGAGGAGAAGTTCTACCCGGTCATCGACGACCAGCTCGACGCCTGGCAGCGCACCGACCGGCGCGAACGGGCCGAGCTGCGGGTGGTCGGCGACCGGTGGTCGTCGGGCTCGTACAAGGTGCGCGACTTCCTGGCCCGCAACCAGGTGCCCTACCAGTGGATGCTGGCCGACGACCCGGAGGCCACGCAGCTCATCGCCGCCGCCGGCCAGGACTGCCGCCTCCCCCTGGTGATCACCTCCGAGGGCGAGATCCTGGAGGCGCCCGACCAGGCGCGGCTGGCCGGGGCCGTGGGCCTGTCCACCACGCCGGCCACGGACTTCTACGACCTGATCGTCATCGGCGGCGGCCCCGCGGGGCTGGGCGCGGCGGTGTACGGCGCCTCCGAGGGCCTCCGGACCGTGCTGGTGGAGTCGCTGGCCACCGGCGGCCAGGCCGGCCAGAGCTCCAGGATCGAGAACTACCTGGGCTTCCCCGACGGCGTCTCCGGCGCCCAGCTCGCCGACCGGGCCCGCCGCCAGGCGCTGAAGTTCGGCGCCGAGATCCTCACCGCCCGCAAGGTCGCCAGCCTGGAGCCGCGCGGCCAGGCCAGGGTCGTCGGCTTCCACGACGGCGGCGAGATCGCCGCGCACGCCGTCATCCTGGCGACCGGCGTCAGCTACCGCCGGCTCTCCGCCCCCGGCCTGGACGACTTCGTCGGCCGGGGCGTCTACTACGGCGCCGCGCTCACCGAGGCCCCCGCCTGCGTGGGCAACGAGGTGTGCATCGTCGGCGCGGCCAACTCGGCCGGTCAGGCCGCCGTCTACCTGGCGGGATTCGCCAGCAAGGTCCATTTGTTGGTGAGGGGTGACGGACTGGAGGCGTCCATGTCGCACTACCTCATCGAGCAGATCGCGGCCGTCCCCAACATCGAGGTCCACATGCAGACCCAGGTGTCGGCCGGGCACGGTGACGGCCATCTGGAGCGGGTGACGGTCTCGACCAAGGGCGAGGACCGTGACATCGACACCCAGTGGCTGTTCGTGTTCATCGGGGCCGAGCCGTACACCGAGTGGATGGGCGAGGCGGTGGAGCGCGACCCGCGCGGCTTCGTGCTCACCGGGCCCGACCTGGTGCAGGGCGGCAAGCGGCCACGCAACTGGACGGCGCGGCGGGAGCCGTACTTCCTGGAGACGAACGTGCCCGGGGTGTTCGCGGCCGGCGACGTGCGTGCCGACTCGATCAAGCGGGTGGCCTCGGCCGTCGGCGAGGGGGCGATGGCCGTCTCGCTGGTGCATCGGTACCTGGAGAAGCAATGACGAACCAACACGGTGAACAGCCGGATGCGGGGTGCGGCGTGGTCGAGGGCGGTTACGGACCTATCGACATAGACGAGCTGCGCAAGCTCTTCCTGTTCGAGAAGCTCACGGACGGGCAGCTCACCAAGCTCGCGACCAGCGGCAAGGTGGTGGCGTTCGAGGCCGGGCAGGACGTCATCACGCAGGGCGAGCCGGCCGAGTGCTTCGCGGTGCTGATCTCCGGCGAGATCCAGATGATCCAGGAGACGGTGAGCGCGGGCACGGTCGCCATGCCGCGCACCTCCCAGCCCGGTGTGTACGGCGGCGCCACCTCGGCGTACCTGGCCGACCGGGCGCCGGACACCTACCAGCACACGCTGCGCGCCACCGCCCCCACGCACATGTTCATCCTGCCGGCCAAGAAGTTCGCGCACATCGTGACCGAGTGGTTCCCGATGGCGATGCACCTGCTGGACGGCGTGCTGTCCGGCGGCAGGATGCAGCGGGAGATCATCGACCGGCGGCAGCGGCTGACCGCGCTGGGCACGATCACCGCCGGGCTGACCCACGAGCTGAACAACCCGGCCGCCGCGGCGGTGCGGGCGGTGGGCGAGTTGCGCCAGCTCATCAAGGAGTCCCGCATGCAGCTCGCCCAGCTGGCCGAGGACGGGATACCGCCGCAGAAGCTGCGGACCATGATCGAGATGCAGGACGCGTGCGCGAGCGCCGTCGGCCGGCTCGCGCCGCGCAGCCCGCTGGAGATCTCCGACGCCGAGGACGAGCTGGGCGAGGCGCTGGAGGCGATCGGCGTGGACGACGCGTGGGACCTGGCGCCCGCGCTGGTCAACGCCGGGTTCGACCAGATGAACCTGGACAAGATCGTGCAGAAGGTGGGCCGGGAGCACGTGCCGGGCGCGGTCCGCTGGCTGGCGGACGCGGTCGAGATCTCCCAGATGCTCAACGAGGTGACCGAGGCCACCGAGCGCATCACCAAGCTCCTGGCCTCGGCCAAGCAGTACTCGCAGATGGACCGGGCGCCGTTCCAGATGGTCGACGTGCACGACCTGCTGGACAGCACGGTGACGATCTTCCGCGGCAAGATCGGCCCGGGGATCACCGTGGTCACCGACTTCGACCGCACGCTCCCGGAGATCCCCGCCTACGCCGGCGAACTCAACCAGGTGTGGACGAACCTCATCCACAACGCCCTGGACGCCATGGGCAGCGAGGGCACGCTCACGATAAGGACCGCCCACGACGAGGACGAGGCGATCATCGAGATCGGCGACACCGGCCCCGGCGTCCCCGACGCCATAAAGGACCGCATCTTCGAGCCGTTCTTCACCACCAAGACGGTCGGCCAGGGCACCGGCCTCGGCCTGGACATCTCCTACCGGATCGTGGCCGGCCGGCACGGCGGCGAGCTGAAGTGCCGCTCGGTGCCGGGCGACACCTGGTTCGAGGTACGGCTGCCGCTGAAGGAGACCGTCCAGACCCAGCCCTAGCAGGCCGACCAGGTCACCCAGCCCTGGCCGGCGCCGCTGACCCGCCAGCCCGCCGGGGGCGCGCCCGCCTCCGGCGCGGCCACGACCGTGCACACTCCCCGCGGGATGGGCTGATCGGGCAGGTTGACGCGTTCCAGCTCGGTCCAGTGGACGCGGTGGATCAGGTGCACCCAGGTCCTCCAGCTCACCCGCGTGTCCAGCGCGACCCGGCCGTGGCTGATCCGCGGTAGCCCGTCCTGGCCCGCCGCCGGGGCGGACTTGGGGGCCAGGCCGGCGGCGAAGGCCACGTTCGGCACCGCCAGGGCGGCGGCCGCCAGCAGGACGACGGCCTTTCTGCGCAGCACGGCGGCGGCGGTGATCCCGGTCAGGAGGACCAGCGCCGCGACCGAGGCGCCGCCCATGTCGAAGCGGTCGCGGACGCCGGTGAGGAAGGCCGTCTCGGGGAAGTCGAAGGCGATGTAGTGATAGCGGCTGAGCCGGTCACCGGCGTACCAGGCGGCCAGGCCGCCGCTGACGGCCAGCGTTCCGGCGGAGGCGGCCGCCGCGGCCAGGACCGTACGCCGCCGGGCCCGCACCAGCACCACCAGCCCGGCCAGGGTCCAGGCCACGGCGACGCAGGCCAGGTAGCGGCCGTAGACGTAGTTGCCGACGCGGTGCTCGTCCGGGAGGGCGGCCGACGAGGTGTAGGCGATGCCGAGGGTGAGCGCGAGGAGCGCCCCGGCCGGCACCGGCAGGGCACGCGGCCGCACGGGCGGCCAGGTCGCCTCGGACCCGCGGGCGCGGCGCAGGCTCCTGACCACCAGGACCACGGCCGCTGCGATGCCGATCCCGGCCAGCCCCCATGTGGCCGCGATCAGGTACCAGAGCTGGCCCAGGGCCCCGGCCACCGACCGGAGTTGCCCGTCGAGGCCGGTGAGCCGGTCGAGCGCCAGGCCGGACAGGTCCCGGGGGCCGCCGGGGTACAGCGCCGCCTTGAGGTGCCCGTTGAGGAGTGTCCCGGCGCCCGCGGTCAGCAGGCCGGAGCCCAGCGCCACCAGCCCGGGCCGTAGCGACCCGCGGCGCAGGGAGGCCAGGACGGTGACGGTGAAGACCCCCATCACCACCGTCCCGCGCAGGTGCATGGTCATCGCGAGCCCGGACAGCGCCCCGGCCACCGCCCCGGCGGCCCAGGAGCGCCGCTCCAGCAGGTCGTGCAGGGCCAGGAGCCAGCCCAGCACCAGCGTGGGGAGCACCGCGTCCACCAGGGCCAGCCCGGAGAACACCAGCACCGAGGGCGCCAGCCCGGCCACGAACGCCAGGGCGAGCGCCGCCCGGCGGCCCAGCGACAGCCTGCGCAGCACCAGGTACGCCAGGGGGAAGGCGAGGGCGGCGGCCAGGGAGCCGATCACGACGACCAGCCGGTAGACGGTCACGGGGTCGCCGGTCACCCAGTAGACGGGTGTCAGCAGCAGCGGATATCCACCCTGGTAGAAGGTGGAGCCCGAGTAGTCACCGCCGGGCCCGCCGGCCAGCAGGCGCGCCGCCAGCAGGTAGCCGACCTCGTCGGGGTTGGCGACGGGCCCGGTGTGATAGCGGAACATCCACAACCGCAGCAGCACCTGGGCGAGCCAGCCGCCGGCCAGCAGCCAGATGGGGCGGAGGGCACGGCGGCGGGGTTGCGGAGCAGGCCCGGTTGTCGGGCGATCGATGACAGACGACTGCATAGTCCGGCGATTCCATCGATCACCGCCTAACTCGCCTGTAACCCGATCAGGTTATGCGGGGGTTAGACCTGTCCCGCGATCATGTCCATGAGCCGGGCGGTGACCTTCTCGCCGTCGGCGCGGAAGCCGTTGTGCTCGTACTCGTTGGTGATCCAGGTCCGCACGTTCCCGACCCGGGCCGCGGTCTCCAGGGAGAACCCGGCGTCGACGTACATGTCGTCGTGGTAGACCACCGCGGCCACCGGCACCTGGTTGGCGGCCAGCCGTACCGGATCGTAGAGGGGACCCCAGGTGGCGTCGGCGGCGAGCGCGTGGGCGGTCTCCTTGTAGGGGCGCAGGGCGCGGATCTCGTCGAACATCCAGGGGTAGATCATCTCGCCGGTGAACGTGCCGGGCTCGTCGAGGTCCTTGGGGCGCAGCCGCTCGGCCGACCACGCGGTGGCGGCGCCCTGGGCGTAGGTGGGCTCGTGCATGAGGGCGTAGAGCGGTGACCCGATGAAGCCGGTGATGGCCATGACCTGGTAGAGGAAGACGTCGGAGAGCCGGTCGCCGTGCCACGCCTCGTCGAGCAGCCAGTGGACGCTCTCGTAGCCGTCGCTCATGCCGAACTGCTGGCCGAGCGTCTGGAAGCGGCGGTGGGTGAGGCGGTCGCCGTCGGGCAGCAGGACCTCGTTCGCCTCCAGGTGGTGCGCGATGCGCTCGACCTTGACGGCGTCCCCGGGGTAGCGGCGGTAGTAGGCGGCGGTCTTGTCGCACACGCGCGGGTAGGTGCGGGCGTAGACCTCGTCGGCGGTGGCGTCCAGCCCGGCCAGACCGCCGGTGACGTGGCACGCCCTGAGCCCTTCGGGGGCCAGCGACAGGTAGGTCAGCGTGATGAAGCCGCCGTAGCTCTGGCCCCAGGTGTCCCACTGGGGGATGCCGAGCGCCTTCCTGATGTGCTCGCAGTCGCGCACGATCGCGTCGGCGCGGAAGTGGCGGTAGTAGTCCGCGCCGGCGGGCTGCGCGGGGGTGCTGCGGCCGGTGCCGCGCTGGTCGAGCAGGAGCACGCGGTGGGTTTTCAGGATGTGCCGGAAGTGCGCCTGCCCGGACAGCCGGGGTGACTTGCCGCCGGGACCGCCCTGGAGGAAGACCGCCCACGGCAGGTCGTCGCCCGCCCTGGCCGGGTCCGCGATCTCGCGGGCGAAGACCCGGATCGAGGCCCCGCCGGGGTCGTCGTGGTTGAGCGGGACGGTGAACTCGTGGTCAACGGCCGTCAGGCCGGGCATCGTCACTCTCACGCCGTAACCCTAACCAGCTCACGTATCGGGGACGTTCCCGGGCATGCGCCGCGAAGATCTCCGCGCCCAGCCGCCGTACCTCCTCCGCCCGCGCGGCCACCTGCCCGTCCGGGTGCCACACCAGCAGGTGGCGCATGGTCAGCGGCGTCCCGGCCAGCGGCCTGATGACCAGCCCGGGGCTCTCCGCGAACGTGGCCCGGCACGGCGCGACGGCGCCGCCGTTGGTGACCATCTCCCGGATGACCCAGCCGTCGGAGGCCTTGTGCGGGGTGCGCGGGGCGAACCCGGCCCGCACGCAGGCCAGCAGGAAGCACTCGGGCCACCCGCCGCCGTCGGGCGGCGCCAGCACGAACGCCTCCCCGGCCAGCTCCGCCAGGCCGACCTCCTCCTGTACGGCCAGCCGATGCGTGTCCGGCAGCGCGATGAAGACCGGCTCCTCGGCGATGACCGTGGAGCGCAGCGGCTTCGGCGGCCGGAGTTCGTGCTCGCGGTAGTCGGCCACGACCGCGGCGTCCAGCCGGCCGGCGGCGACCAGGTCGCACAGCAGCCGGGGCGAGTCGTCGGTGTAGGAGGTGACCTGGCCGGCGCCGAGCCGGTCGACGAGTCCGGGCAGGATCGGGCCGGCGACGCCGCCCAGCCGTACCTCTCCGACGGGGCGGGCGGCGGCGCCGCGCAGGAGCTCGTCCATGCCCATGAGCAGGAGGCGCGCGCGTTCCAGGACGTACTCGCCGAGCGCGGTCGGCTCCACGCCCTGGTGGCCGCGGGCGAACAGCCTGCCGCCGAGGGCGCGCTCGATGCGCTGGAGCTGGGCGGTGAGGGCGGGCTGGGAGGTGCCGAGGGCGGCGGCGGCCTTGGTGAGGCTGCCGGCGTCGGCGATGGCGCAGACGACCCGCAGGTGGCGCAGCTCCAGGCTCATGGGATCACCGGTCCAAGGCTCAATCGGTGAAGTCGGCGGCGTTGAGGCGGCGGCGGCTCACCTCCAGGCGGAAGACGTCCGGCCGGTTGTAGTGGCCGGCCGGGTCGAAGTTCTGCCGTTCGCCGCGCACGAGCGCGGGGTCGAGGTCGGCGGTGACGAGGCGTTCCTCGCCGGAGACGGGCGCGACGATCCATGCGCCGTCGGGGCCGGCGACGGCCGAGCCGCCGTCGGCGCGCGAGCCGCGGTCTTTCAGGACGTCGTAGAAGGGGAAGTCCTTGGGCACGTCGGCGTAGGAGAACAGCGCGCCGGCGGCCAGCGAGTAGACGCGGCCCTCGCGGGCGATGAAGCGGGTGATGTCCTCGGTCAGGCTGGTGGAGCCGGGCCAGACGGAGACGTGCAGGTCGATGCCCTGGGCGTAGAGGGACTGCCGGGCGACGGGCATCCAGTTCTCCCAGCAGTTGAGTCCGCCGACCCGGATGTCCTTGAAGGTGTGGGCGCGCAGGCCGTGGCCGTCGCCGATGCCCCACACGAGCCGCTCCTCGAAGGTGGGCATGAGTTTGCGGTGGGCGGAGACGACGCCGTGGTCGGGCGAGATGGCGACCAGCGTGCAGTAGACGGTGCCGGCGACGCGTTCGGTGATGCCGAGGTAGGTGAAGACGCCGAGGTCGCGCACGGCCTCGGTGATCGTGGCCAGTTCCGGCCCGGTGAGCTCGACGGCGGCGTCGAGGTAGTAGGCGTAGGCGCGCTTCTGGTCGGCGTTGCCGAACTCGGCGCCGTTGGTCTTGTCCACCCAGAAGGGGTATCCGGACAGGAACGTCTCGGGGAAGGCGACCAGTTCGACGTCCTCCGCACGGGCCTGCTTGAGGACGTCGAGGACCTTGGCGGTGCCCTGCCGGGGATCGAGCCAGGGGCAGCGGACCTGGGCGGCGGCGATACGCATGGCGTGATCCTATAGCTCCTGATACGCTGCCCAAGCGAGCGCTTGGTTCACTGTGAGGGGCTGACGCATGAGGTTCTCGACCTTCCACCTCTTCCACCGGTTCGACGGCCAGAGCTTCAAGGACGTCTACGACTACCACCTGGAGCTCATCGAGCTGGCCGAGGAACTGGGCTTCGACGGGGTACGGCTGGCCGAGCACCACTTCCGCGACTACGGCGTCGTGCCCAACCTGTTCACCCTGCTCGCCCACGCCGCCGCCCGCACCACGCGGATCCGGCTGGGCACCGGCATCGTGGTGCTGCCCCTGCACAACCCGATCCACGTGGCCGAGGAGGCCGCGCTCGTGGACGTGCTCTCCGGCGGGCGGCTGGACCTCGGGATCGGCCGCGGATACCAGAGCTTCGAGTTCGAGGGGTTCGGCATCGACCTGGCCGAGGCGCGCGACCGGTTCAACGAGGCGCTGGAGGTCATCCTGGGCCTGTGGACCTCGCCGGAGTACCGGCACGAGGGCAAGTTCTACAAGACCGGCACCGAGGTCACGCTCACCCCGCGCCCGCTCCAGGCTCCGCACCCGCCCATCCACGTGGCCGCCGTCTCCCCCGAGACCGTGACGATGTACGCCGAGCGCGGGCTGCCGATCCTGGCCGATCCGGCGGCGCCGTTCAAGAAGGTCGTGGGCGCGGCAGAGCGCTGGCGCGAGACCGCCCGGCAGGCCGGGCACCCCGAGGACGCCGAGCTCGTGGTCGCCCGCAGCGTCTACGTGGCGCCCACGGTCGAACGGGCCCGCGCGGACCAGGCCCGCTTCGAGGCCGCCTTCGACCGCTCGCGCATCTTCAACGAGAAGAGCGCCCCGATCGACGCCAAGACCGGCAAGGCCGCCCAGGGCTTCGAGTACTACCAGGACCGCTACCTCAAGGGCGGCACGGTCTCCGCCGACTTCCGCTGGGAGCAGCTGGAGGTGATCGGCGACCCGGCGCGGGTGATCGAGCAGGTCACGCTGCTGCGCGAGGCCGGATTCAGCAACCTGCTGTGCGACTTCGGCAGCACGAGGCCGCTGCCGCTGGAGGAGATGAAGCAGGTCATGCGGTTCTTCGCCGCCGAGGTCATGCCAGCTTTCCGCTGATATTTCATGATGTACGGCAGGCGGTGCCGTACCGGATCACCAGGAGGCGCGATGATCCACGACCTGACCCTCTCCGACGTCCTGTCCGAGCACGCCCGCAGCCGCCCCGCGGCCACCGCGGTCGTGGACGGGGACCTGCGCCTGACCTACCCGCAGCTCGACGCGCGGGTCTCCCGGCTGGCCGGCGCCCTGGCCGGGCAGGGCGTGGCGGCCGGGGAACGGGTGCTCTGGCTGGGCCAGAACTCCCACGCGGTCCTGGAGCTCCTGCTGGCCTGCTCGCGGCTGGGCGCGATCTTCTGCCCGGCCAACTGGCGGCAGGCGGCCGGCGAACTGCGCTTCGTCCTGGCCGACCTGGAGCCGCGGGTCGTGGTGTGGGAGCACTCGGAGACGACCGCCGCCCTCGTGCCCGGGGAGGCGGCGGGCTTCGCCGAGGTCGGGCGGCCCGCCTCCTGGGTTCGGGCGGGCGAGGAGTACGAGGAGTTCCTGGCCTCCGGCGAGGTCCACGACTTCCCGCCGGTCGCCGACACGCTGCCGGTGCTGGCCCTCTACACCGCCGCCTTCGCCGGCCGGCCGAACGCCGCCCTGCTCAGCAGCGCCGCGCTGGTCGCGCACAGTTCCTCCCTGCTGGTGGTGCGGCAGATGGAGCCGGACTTCACGTTCCTGGCCAACGGGCCGCTGTTCCACGTGGGCACCATGATGTTCTGCCTGGCCACGCTGCAGATCGGTGGGACGAACGTGTTCATGCCCGCCTTCGACGCCGAGGAACTGTGCCGGCTCGTGGACGCGGAGAAGGTCACGCAGGCGTTCCTGTTCGGGCAGATGATCGACGCCGTGGTGGCGGCCAACTCGGGCGGCAAGTACGACCTGTCGTCCCTGCGGTTCGTCGCGCACTCGGCGGAGTGGGATGAGATGACCACGCCGGACGACTCGCCCTGGTGCCGCTCGAAGATGGGCGGGTACGGGCAGACGGAGGTCGGCGGAATGCTGACCTTCCTCGGGCTGGCGCCGGGGGCGGCGGGGTTCGCGGGGCGGCCGTCGCCGCTGGTGCAGGTGCGGATTCTGGCTCCCGACGGCACGGAGGTGCCGGCGGGTGAGGTGGGCGAGATCTGCGCGAGGGGCAAGAGCCTCTTTTCCGGATATTTCGCCCGGCCGGACTTAAATGCGGCTAAGTCGGCGTACGGCTGGCATCACACCGGCGACCTCGGCCGCCGCGAGAGCGACGGGACGATCACCTTCATCGGGCCCAGACTCCGGATGATCAAGTCGGGGAACGAGAACGTCTACCCGGCCGAGGTCGAGCGGGCGCTCAAGGCGCATCCGGCCGTGGCCGACGCCGCCGTCATCGGCGTGCCCGACGAGCGCCGGCACCAGGCGGTCAAGGCGGTGGTGGTGCCGAGGCCCGGCGAGACGGTCACCGAGCAGGACCTGATCGAGCACGTCAGAACCACGCTGGCCGGCTACAAGAAGCCCCGGGAGGTGGTCTTCGCCGAGGCCGTCCCGAAGAAGGGCTTCCTCCCCGACTACGACGCCCTCGACGAGCAGTACGGCGGCGGCAACTACCCCGGCGTGTAGTCCAGCGGCAGGCCGGCAGCGAGGTGGGCCAGCGCGCGGTCCAGCTCCGCCGGCCCGTCCATGTCCGGATCCTTGGCCCAGTCGAACCAGACGTTCACGACGACGCCGACGATCGCGCCGGTCAGGTTGCGGATCTCGGCATCGTCGGCCGCTCGCCCGGCCCGGTCGGCCAGAAGCCCCTGGATCGTCCTGATCGCCGTGCTGACGTTCTCCAGGCTCGCCGCCCACAACTCGGGCACGGTCAGCATGAGCTTCTCGCGCTCGAGCCCTTCGGCGACCTCCTCGTCGCTCTGCGCGGCGAAGACGGCGCGCATGGCCTGGCGCATCGCCTCGATCGGGTGCAGGTCGCGCGGCAGCGTGGTCAGCACGTCCGCGAACGGCGGGAACTGGTCGAGCAGCACCAGGTCTTCCTTGGTGGCGAAGTAGCGGAAGACCGTGCTGGGCGCGACCTCGGCGGCCTCGGCGACCTGCTCGACCGTGGTGGCCGCATACCCCTGCTCGCGGAACAGGCGCAGCGCCTCCTTCTGGATCAAGGCCCGCGTCTTGGCCTTCTTCCGCTCACGGAGCCCGCTCATGATCTCCATTCTGCCGCTCTTCGACGTTCGAGACAAAATGCTAGTCAACTCTGAAAAGAGAGTCTACTCTCGAAATCATGGAATTCCCTCAGACCTTCACGAACCGCCTCGAGCTGCCCATCACCCCCGTGGCGTCCTACGACGGCCACCCCGGCTGGCTGGTCACCCGGCACGCCACGGTCAGGCAGGTCCTCGCCGACCCGCGTTTCAGTGCCCGCCAGGAGCTCCGGCGCCCGATCTTCCAGCCCGTCCGAGTCAACGGACCCCGCGAGCCGGCCGCGCCCGGCTGGTTCTCCGCCATGGACGCGCCCGAGCACACCCGCTACCGGCGCCACCTGCACACCTGGTTCACCGCCCGCAACCTCAAGAAGCTCGAGCCGAGGGTCACCGAGATCGCCCGCGAGCTCCTGGACGCCATGGACGACCCGGCCGACCTGGTCCGCGACTACGCGCTGCCGCTGCCGTCCCGGGTGATCTGCGAGATCCTCGGCGTGCCGTACGCCGACCACGAGTTCTTCGAGGCCGAGACCGCGATCGTGGCCGCCTACGAGGCCGAGCCCGCCCGGGCCGCCATGATCCGGCTGGCCGCCTACATCCGCGAGCTGGTCGAGCGCGGGCCGGAGGACGGGGTGCTGGCCGAGCTGATCGCGAACGACAGCGGCCTCACCCACGAGGAACTGGCCAACATCGGCCTCGGCCTGCTGACCGCCGGGCACGAGACGACCGCGCACATGATCTCGCTCGGCGTGCTGGCGCTCCTGGAACACCCCGATCAGCTCGCCGCGCTGGCCACCGACCCGGAGCTGATGGGCACGGCCGTCGAGGAGCTGTTGCGCTACCTGTCGATCCTTCACCTGGGCGCGCCCAATCGGGTCGCGCTGGAGGACGTGGAGCTCGACGGCGTGCTGGTCCGGGCGGGCGAGACGGTGACCGTCAGCCTGCCGGTCGCCAACCGCGACCCCGAGGTGTTCCCCGGCCCGGAGCGCCTCGACCTGGCCCGTCCGGAGGCCCGCGAGAACCTCGGCTTCGGCCACGGCGCGCATCTGTGCCTCGGCCACAACCTCGCCCGGATGGAGATGGCCATCGCCTACCGGGAGCTGTTCGCGCGCCGGCCGACGCTGCGGCTGGCCGTACCCTCCGACCAGGTCGTGCTGCGCCTGGACGCGGTGGTGTTCGGCGCGGTCAGCCTCCCCGTGACCTGGGACTAGAGGATCGCGAGCGGGTTGAGCGGGCTCGCGGTGCCGCCCTGCAGCCGCAGCGGCGCCGCCACGAACACGAAGTCGGTACGGCCGGCCGCCGCGAGCTCCTCCAGCCAGAGCATCTCGGCCAGGTGGATGCCGTGGCGGTGCAGAAGGATCAGGTGGAGATCGTCCTCGAGATCCTCGTCCGCGAGCTGGCGGGAGTTGAGCCCGCCGATGGCGGCGTTGTCGGCGGCCACGACCGCCACGTCCCGCTCGGCCAGCCACCGCCCGGCCTCCGCCGACAGGCCGGGCTGCCCCGACCAGTACTCCTCCGGCGAGCGCCCCCACACCAGCGGCCAGCCGGTGCGGACGACCGCGACGTCGCCCGGCCCGACGTCGGCGATCGCGGCCAGCTCCGCGGCCGAGACCCGGTGGGCGGCGGGCAGGTGGTCCACGCCCAGGTGGCGCGGCACGTCGAAGAGCACCCCTCTGGCCACCACGCCGCCCACCTGGTCGATCCCGCATTTCTTGGCCCCGTAGGAGCGCACCTCGCCGGCCGGGTGCCCGTTGTACAACTCCTCGCCGGACCACATGTGGCACAGCGCGTCCATGTGGGTGGTGGTGCCGTGCGGGGAGACGATCAGCGCGTCGTCGGCCATGCGCAGCCCGGCGCCCACCGGCAGGGCGCCGGCGGCGAAGTCGGCGCCGTCGATGGACATGTAGTGCTGCGGCAGCGGACGGCCGCGCAGGTGGGGGCCCTTGCGGCCGATCGGTGCGGCCAGGCTGACCACCTGGCCGGTGACGGCGGCGCGCAGCGCGCTCAGCACGGCGGGGCCGTTGAGCAGGTTCAGAGTGCCGCGCTGATCGTCTGGGCCGAAGCGGCCCCAGTTGTTAGGCTCGGGAACCAAGTAAGCGCTTCCTTTCACGCGGAGGTCAGATGTACTGCGATCCCCGGTTCTCGCGGGTGCGTGAGGTGTTCGAGGGGCAGTTCGCCGACGGCGAGGAACTGGGAGCGGCCTTCGCCGTCTACCTCGACGGCGAACTGGTCGTGGACCTGTGGGCCGGTGTGGCCGACCGCCGCACCGGCCGCGCCTGGGAGGCGGACACGCCCGCCTTCGCCTACTCCTGCACCAAGGCGCTGACCGCCGCCGTGGCCCTCGGCGTGATCGACGACGTGACCTCGCCCGTCACCCGCTTCTGGCCGGAGTTCGCCACCCCGGCGACGACCGTGGAACACCTGCTCGCCCACCAGGCCGGGCTGCCCGTCGTGGAGGACCCGGTGCCGGTGGAGGAGTTCGCCGACCTGCCCGCGATCGCCGACCGGCTGGCCCGCCAGCGTCCCCTCTGGGAGCCGGGCACCGCCCACGGCTATCACGCGCTGACCTACGGGTTCCTGGTGGGCGAGGTGGTGCGCCGCATCACCGGCACGTCGATCGGCGACCTGGTGGCCGCCCAGATCGCCGGGCCGCATGACCTGGACCTGTGGGTGGGCGCCTCCGAGGAGGTCATCACCAGAGCCGCCCGCCTCACCACCACACCGCCTGAAGGCAGGGCTCCCGCCACCGGAGGTACGGCGCCCGCCGCTAGAGGTACGGCTCCCGCCGCTGGAGGTACGGCGCCCGCTGTGACTGGCGCGGCGCCCGCGGCCGCGATGCCCGCCGACAGCCCGGCCGCCCTGGCGGCGCTCGATCCCGGCAGCCTCATGAACCGGGCTCTCGGCAACCCCGGCATGCACCTGCTCAAGGGCGGCGCCAACCACCCGGTGATCCTGCGGGCAGGCTGGCCGGGGGCGGGGGTGGTGACCACGGCCAAGGGCCTGGCCGGCTTCTACCGGGCCCTGATCGGGGGCGAGCTCCTCCCCCACGACCGCCTGCGCGAGGCGGTGCGCCGCCGGGTGGACGGCCAGGACCGGGTGCTGCTCATGGACAGCGCGTTCGGCCTGGGCTTCGCCCGCCCGTCCTCGACCTTCCTGGCCCCGCCCAAGGCGGCCGAGGCGTTCGGCCACGGCGGCCTGGGCGGCTCCCTCGGCCTCGGCGACCCCTCCCGGGGGCTGGCCTGCGCCTACGTGATGAACCGCCTGGCCGGCAGCGTCACCGGCAGCCTGCGTGCGCACCGTCTGATCTCGGCCGTCTACGACGCGTTGTGACACCGGCGCGCCCTCAGTGCATCGTCACGCCGCCGCTGACCGAGAGCGTCTGCCCGGTGATGTAGGCGGCGCGTTCGGTGCAGAGGTAGGCGACCAGCCCGGCCACGTCGGCCGGTTCGCCGAGGCGGCGCAGCGGGATGCTCTTGGCGATCTTGTCGACCAGGCCCGGCTTCTCCGCCTCGACCCGGCGCAGCATGGGCGTGTCCGTGGGCCCGGGGCAGACGACGTTGGAGGTGACGTTTCCCTTGGCCGCCTCCCTGGCCAGGGTCTTGGCCAGCCCGAACAACCCCGCCTTGGTGGCCGCGTAGGCGCCTTCGCCTCCGGATCCGGCCTTGGCCCCGTCCGAGGAGATGAACACCAGCCGCCCCCAGCCCCGCTCCACCATCCCGGACAGCAGGAGCTTGGTCATCAGCATGGGCGCCCTCAGGTTGACCAGCCACATGAGGTCCCAGGACGCCGGGTCGCTCTCGGTGAACGGCTCCACGACCGACACCCCGGCGTTGTGCACGAGCACGTCCACCGCGCCGGCCCCCGCGCAGAACTCGGTGATGGAGGCGGGGTCGGCCAGGTCCACCCGGCGCGCCTCGGCCCGACCCTGGCCTTCCGACCAGGCCGTGCCCCCGGAGTCCACGACCCAGGGAAAGGTGTGGGCCAGCCCGGCCGCCACCTTGTCGGCCGCCTCCTGCTCGACGTCGGCGACGATCACGTGCGCCCCCAGCGAGACCAGGTCCGCGCAGATCGCCGCGCCGATGGCGCCGCCGCCCCCGGTCACCACCGCGGTCCGGCCGTCCAGCCGCAGCCCGTCCATCGTGCTCACCCCTTCCGGATCAGCCCGTGCCCGCACGGGCTCACGTCCACGCCGCGACGAGCTCGGCCGTGCTCACGCGGGTGGCCAGCAAGCTCAGTGTGTGCCTCAGTACGGCTGCCGCATAGTCGTCCGGCACTCCGGCGACGGCGTCCTTGACCACGGTGACCCGGTAGCCGAGGTTGACCGCTTCGAGGGCGAGCCCGGGGATGCCGAGGTTGAGCGAGACCCCGGTGGCCACGACGGTGGTGACGCCGAGCGAGCGCAGGGTCGTGTCGAGGGAGGTGCCGGTGAACGGGGAGAAGCCGTGGTAGCGGCGGCTCTCCAGGTCGCCGGGTGCGCGCAGGCCGTCGAGCACGTCCACGGCGGGGGTGCCGTCCAGCATGTGCGCGGGGTCGCGCAGCAGGCCGGCGATGAAGGGGCAGTTGCCGGTGTGGGAGCCGATCCGGTCGGCGCGGAAGGCGGCGGTGCAGTGGATCACCGGGATGCCGGCCGCGCGGGCGGCGTGCAGTACGGCGGCGGTGTTGGGGATGACGTCGTGTTTGTCGCAGGCGCCGACGAGTTCCGGAAATTTCGTGAGTTCGCCGATGACGCCCCGCTGCATCTCCATCACCAGCACCGCCGTACCGCCCACCCAGACCTCCAGCCAAGCGCTTGCTTGCTGAGCCAGCGTAACACCCGGCCTCACTCCCGCGGCAGCGGCGAGGACGGCGCGTCCTCGTCCCCCACCACGCGCTTGATCGCCACCCACAAGCCGTACGGATGCCCGCGCACCGGCAGCGGCCCCGCGCCGGGATCGGCCCGCAGTTCCTTGACCAGCGCCGCGCACATGAGCACCATCACCACCACGAACGGCAGCGCGATGATGATCGTGGCCTGCTGCAACCCGGTCAGCCCGCCCGAGATCAGCAGCACCACCGCCACGGACCCGATGAGCACGCCCCAGACGATCACCAGCGGGCGCGGGGGGTGCAGCGAGCCGCGGGTCGAGAGCGAGCCGAGCACCAGCGAGGCCGAGTCGGCGCCGCTGACGAAGTACAGGGCGATGAGGATCACGGCCACGACGGTGGTCACCGCGGCCAGCGGCAGGTGGTCCAGCAGCGCGAACAACGCGGACTCGGCGCCCTGGGCGATGGCAGGGGCGAAGTCGGCGCTGCCGTTCCGCTGCATGATCAGCGCGCTGCCGCCGCTCACGCAGAACCAGATGACGCTGACCGCGCTCGGCACGAGCATCACGCCGACGATGAACTCCCGGATCGTGCGCCCGCGCGAGATGCGGGCGATGAACGCGCCGACGAACGGCGCCCAGGACAGCCACCACGCCCAGTAGAAGATCGTCCAGGTGCCCAGCCAGTCCTTGCCGATGAACGCGCCGGTCCTGGTGGACATCGAGATCAGGTCGCTCAGGTAGCCGCCGACGGTCGCCGGCACCAGGTCCAGGATGGCCACCGTGGGGCCGAAGACGAAGATGACGACGGCCAGCGCGATCGCCAGATAGACGTTGACCGTGCTCAGCCACTGCACGCCCCCATGGACGCCGGTAGCCGCCGAGATCACGAAGCACAGGGTCAGCACGATGATGATGACCACCTCGGCCTGCCGTCCGCTGAAGTCGAACAGCTCGTTCAGCCCGTGCTCCACCTGGAGCGCGCCGAGCCCGAGGCTGGTGGCGGTGCCGAAGACCGTGGCCAGGATGGCCAGCAGGTCCAGCACCCTGCCGACGCCCTTGCGGTGGCCGAACAGCGGCTCGAAGGCGGCGCTGAACTGGTTGCCGCGGCCCTTGCGGAAGGTCGAGTACGCCAGGGCCAGGCCGGTGATGGCGTAGATGGCCCACGGATGCAGCGTCCAGTGGAAGAGCGTGTACTCCATCGCGGTGCGCGCGGCGTCCGGGGTGCCGGGCCGCACGCCGATGCCCTGGGGCGGCTTGAAGTAGTGCGTCAGAGGCTCGGCCACGCCGTAGAACATGAGGCCGATGCCCATGCCGGCGGCGAACATCATGGCCATCCAGGCCAGCGTGGTGAACTCGGGCGTGTCGTCGTCGCGGCCGAGCCGTACCTTGCCGTAGCGGCCGGCGGCCAGCACCAGCGCCAGGACCAGGAAGAAGTCGGCGGCCACCACGAAGACCCAGCCGCAGTTGGCCAGCACCCATCCCAGGGCGCGCTCGCCGACGGCGTTCAGCGAGTCGGCCGCGACCGCGCCCCAGACCACTACGGCGAGCAGCAGGGTCACGGCGATCGCGAACAACGGAAGATCGGGCTTGTCACTCTTCATCACGCAACGTAATACCCCATTAACGGAGGGCGAAATATCCCGGGCCGTGACAACCGGAACCGTGGATGAGACCGTCGATACGGAGACGGCCGTGTCCTTGGGGGTTCGCTTTGGTCCCTGGTTACCGCGAAGTTCGCCAGCTCGGCGCCGGCCGCACCGGCCGCGTGTTCCTCGCCACCTACCAGGCCACCGGAGCCTATGTGGCGATCAAATACCTCAACGCCACCCTCCGCCGCGACGAGGAGTTCATGGCCCGCTACCGGGCCGAGACCCCCCGGCTGGTCGAGATCGGCGACCCGGCCGTGGTCACGTTCTACGAGTACGTCGAGACCGCCACCCGGGCCGCGGTGGTGATGGAGCTGGTCGACGGCGTCTCGCTGCGCACGCTGCTGACCGAGCACGGCCGCACCAGCCCCGAGGCGGCGCTGGTGGTGCTCAAGAGCATGCTGCAGGGCCTGGCCGCCGCCCACGAGAAGGGCCTGGCGCACCGTGACGTCAAGCCGGAGAACGTGCTGGTGCAGGCGGACGGCGCGGCCAAGCTGACCGACTTCGGCATCGTGGTGCACGCCGAGGAGCCCGGCGTGCCGCCGGGCAGCCCGCCGTACATGTCGCCGGAGCTCTGGACCGCGGGTACGGCCGGCGTCCCCGCGGACCTGTACGCGGCGGCGTGCGTGTTGTTCGAGTGCGTGAGGGGGCGTGCGCCGTTCCGCGCGGAGGACGTGGCGGCGCTGCGTGACAAGCACCTGGTGGCGCCGGTGCCCATCGAGGTGGTTCCGGACACGCTGCGCGACCTGCTGCGGCGGGGCCTGGCCAAGGATCCGGGGGTGCGGTACGCCTCGGCCCGGCAGTTCGCGGCGGAGCTGGAGGAGGACGCGGTCGCCGGATACGGGCCGGAGTGGGAGCAGCGGGGCCGCCGCCACCTGGCGGAGCTGGCCACGCTGCTGGCGCTGCGATTCCCGCTGGCCAAGCCGGACGGCGAGGATACGGCTCCGGCCGCGCGACGGGAACGGCGCCGGATCGCGGTGCCCAGCATGCCGCCGCACCTGTGGGTGGCGGGCGCGACGGTGGCGGCGGTGGCGATCGGGCTCGTGCTCTCCGGCGGACGGCTGCCGCCCGGCCCGGCCACGGTGCTGGTGCCGCCGGAGGAGACGCCGCAGGGGCTGGCCCACAGCCCGGCCACGCAGCCGCCTGCCCGCAGGACCACGCCGACGCCGGCCGCCACCCGCCCGCGCACCACGGCGGCGGGCTCGCCGACGCCCCGCACGCCGGCGAGCAGCCCGCCCCTGCCCACGGGCAGCTTCCCGCCGCCGCCCATGCCGACCGGGACCGGGCGGCCCCCGACCACCGCTGCGCCCCCGCAGCCCACGGCCACCCCGCCGCCACGTGCGCAGGCGGTGCGATCGGCCAGCATCGTGGGGTGGAGCGGGTCGGCGGGCGCGGTGCAGGTGGCGGCGTCGGGTCCCGGCCCGGTCCGGCTCACGGTCTCCTACACGCGCAGGGAGGACGGCGAGACCTCCCAGGTGGTGCACCGGGAGACGACCACGCTCAGCGGGCAGACCTCCTACACCTCGGGGTTCACGCGCGACCTCGGGGACGTGCCGTGCGGCCGGCGGGCCTACTTCGGCGTGCTGGTCCTGACGACGCCGGCCGCGGCCAACGGCCCGCAGGTCAGCGAGGTCGCCATGGACGGCCCCGCCTGCCCGTCCCCCTCCGCGAGCGAGTCCGAGGCCACGCCGTCGCCCACGGAGTGAGCCCGCCTCTTGTTGGCGTACCAAGCGTGCGCTAGCTTGGGGCCGATGGAACATCCAGCCATCTGCACGTTCACCGTGGTCCACCGCTCGTTCGTGCCCGGGTTCGGGGACCGCGAGCCGTACGTGCTGGCCTGGGTGGACCTGCCCGGCGGCACCCGCGCCTTCGGCGAGGTGACCGGCTGCCCGCCCGAGAGCGTGCACGTCGGGATGCCCGTCCGGATGACCACCGTCGGCGACCTGATCCACTGGAGGCCAGCGTGAAGCTGGGCAACGTGTTCATCCCCGTCCACGACCTCGACGAGGCGATCGCCTTCTACGGCCTGCCGGTCACGTTCCGCGACGGCGACCGCTTCGCCGCGCTCGACGGCGGCGGGGTCACGCTGGCGCTGGCCGCGCCGGCCGAGCACGTCACCGCCGCCTGCGCCCCGTCCTACAAGGTCGGCGACGTACGGCAGGCCGTACACGACCTGGAGGCGCGCGGAGCCACGGTGCTCACGCCGCCCGAGACGGGACCCCACGAGACCCGGGCGGTGCTGCGCGACCCCTCGGGCAACGTCTTCGTGCTGTACACGTCCTTCTGAAGCGGAGGCATCCCCCATGGCGCGATCGCCCTACGGAAACTACGGCCACGCGATCCTCACCGCCGGAGCGCTGCGTCACCCCGGCCGGGTGGCGCTCACCTATTGCGGCGAGCAGAGCTTCACCTACGACCAGCTGAACCGGAACGTCAACCGCCGCGCCCACGCGCTGCTGGCCGCCGGGATCGCGCCGGGGCAACGCGTGGCCGCGCTGCTCAACGAGACACTCCAGGTGGCCGAGGTGTACCTGGCCCAGGCCAAGATCGGCGCGATCACCGCGGCGCTCAACCCCTACTGGCCGATCGAGACGCTCCAGGCGGTCGTCGCGCGCTCCGGCTGCACCGCCTTCGTCTACGACGCCACGGTCGCCGAGACGGTCGAGCGAATCCGGCCGGACCTGCCCGCGATCACCACCTGGATCGACGCCGCCGGCCTCGAGCACGACGACGACGGCGAGCCCCCGCTCGGCGGCGGCCACGACGACCCCCTCGCCCTCTACTACACCTCCGGCACCACCGGCCTGCCCAAAGCGATCGTCCACACCCACGCCTCCTCCCTGGCCACCGCCCAGATCTGGCTGGACGTGCCCCGCTCCGACGACTCCGTCTTCGGCACCGGCGCCATCATCTGGGGCATCGGCTTCCCCGCCATCGCCGGCCCCGCGCTGTACGCGGGCATGCGGCTGGTGCTCGAACAGGACTGGGGCCCGGCGAACTTCCTCAAGGTCGTGCCCCGGGAGAAGGTCACGCACGTCTCGCAGATCCCCTCCTTCTACGCGGCGCTGCTCGGCGGCGACGACCACGCCGACGCCGACCTCTCCTCCCTGCGCGTGATCATGCTGGGCGGCGAGCCGCTGACCGCGCCCATGCTGGCCAAGATCAAGGACCGCCTGCCCCGCGCCGGGGTCTACTCCTACTACGGCCAGACCGAGGCCCCCTACACCTGCATGGGCCGCGTGGACGACGCCTCCACCCCGCTCGGCGCCTCCGGCCGGGCCCGCACCGGCAACGCCGTACGGATCACCGGGCCCTCCGGCGAACGCCTCGTCGACCGGATCGGCGAGATCAACCTGGCCGGGCCGCACCGGATGGCCGGCTACGACGGCGAGCCGGACAAGACCGCCGAGGCGCTGCGCGGCGAGTGGTACGTCGGCGGCGACCTGGGCACGCTCTCCGCCGACGGGATCCTGCGGGTGCTCGGGCGCCGCGAGGACGCCATCCTCAAGGGCGGCCAATGGACCCAGCCGGCCACCGTCGAGGAGGCCGCCGCCGCACTGGACGGCGTGGCCGAGGCGGGCGCGGTCGGCGTCCCGGAAGGGGCTGCGGACCAGCGCGTCCTGCTGGCTCTGGTGCCCCGCGCCGGGCAATCCCTGGACGCGGCCAAGATCGAACTGGCCCTCGCCGACACCCTTCCAGCCCATCAGCGGCCCGACGCCATCGTCATCGCCGACGCACTTCCCCACGCCCAGGACGCGTCCGGCGGACCGGGCAAACTCCTGCGCCGCGAGATCCGCGACGCCTACGGGCACCTCGCCGAGCCCCGTGACTGAGCCGGAGCCCAGAGCGCCGGGTGAGCCGGAGCCCAAGGCGCCGACTGAACTCACGGCCGATGCGCTGACTGAGCCGGATGCCAAGGCGCCGGCTGAGCCGGAGGCTCAAGCGCTGACTGAGCCCGCGGCCAAGGAGTTGCTGGCGGCGGCCGGGGTCGTGGTGCCGCGCGGGGTCGTGGTGGCGGGTCCCGGCTTCGCGGCCGCGGCGGAGTTGCGCGCGCCGCTGGTGCTCAAGGGGATCGGGCCGCTGCACAAGTCGGACGTCGGCGCGGTACGGCTCGGCCTCACGCACGCGAATCTGCCTTCTGCGGCTGCGGACATGGCCGAGCGGGCCCCCTTGTCCGGATATTTGGTGGAAGAGCAGGTCGAGGCGGGGGTTGAGCTGATCGCCGGGCTGGTCCGGGATCCTGGGTTCGGGCCCGTGCTGCTGGCCGGGCTGGGCGGCATCTTCACCGAGGCGCTCCGGGACACCGCCGTGCGGCTGTGCCCGATCACCGCCTCCGACGCGCGCCGCATGCTGGCGTCCCTGCGGGGGGCGCCGCTGCTGCACGGGTACCGCGGGGCCGCCCCGGTCGACGTGGACGCCGTGGTCAAGCTGCTGCTGGCGCTGGGCGGGGACGGAGGGTTGTGGGAGCGGCTGGAGCTGGGCGAGTTCGAGGTGAACCCGGTCATCGCCACAGCCTCGGGCGCGGTGGCGGTGGACGCCCGGTACATCCCCGGGGCCGCTCCGGATGATCGGGCCGTCGCTGCGGCCTCGGACTTCCTGCCGCTGTTCGAGCCCAGGGCGGTGGCGGTCGTCGGCGCCTCCGCCACCCGGCCGAACTTCGGGAACATGTTCCTGGACTTCTACAAGGCCGCCGGGACGCCCGTCGTGGCCGTGCACCCTTCGGCCGCCGAGATCTCGGGGGTGCCGGCCGTACCCTCCCTGGATGCCGCGGACGTGGACTACGCCCTGGTCGCGGTCCCGGCCGCGCGGTGCCCCGACGTGGTACGGCAGGCCGGGCGCGTGCCGTACGTGCAGGTGATGAGCGGCGGGTTCGGCGAGACCGGGGCCGCCGCGCTGGAGGCGGAGCTGGTGGCCGCCGCCCGTGCGGCGGGCACCCGGCTGCTCGGGCCCAACTGCATGGGGGTCTACTGCCCGCGCGGGCGGCAGACGTTCGTCGGCGGCGGGCTGGGCGCGCCCGGCGGGATCGCGCTGGTCTCGCAGAGCGGCGGGCTGGCCGGGGAGGTCATCAAGGTCGGCGAGCGGCGCGGGCTGCGGTTCAGCCGGGTGGCGACCGTGGGCAACGCCGCCGACGTCTCGCCCGCCGAGCTCGTGCGCTGGCTGGCGGCGGACGCCGAGACCACGGCGATCGGGTTGTACCTGGAGGACCCACGCGACGGGCGGGCCCTGGCCGCGGCGCTGGCCGGGTGCGCGAAGCCGGTGGCGCTGCTGGTCGGGGGCCGTAGCGACCAGGGGCGCCGGGCCGCCGCCTCGCACACCGGCGGCATGGTCGGGGACGAGCGGATCTGGCGGGCGCTGGCCGAGCAAACGGGCGCCGCCCTGGTCGGCAGCCAGGACGATCTGATCGGCGCGCTGGCCTACCTCCAGGCGCACTCCGGGCGTCCGCCCTGCTCCGGCGGGGTGCTCGTCGTGGGGCCCAGCGGCGGGGCGAGCGTGCTGGCCGCCGACGTCCTGGACCGGGCCGGGCTGCGGCTGGACCCGCTGCCCGGCGCCGCCCTGGACGAGCTGCGCAGGCTCGGGGTGGGCGTGGGGAGTTCGCCGGCCAATCCGCTGGAGATCCCGGTCGGGCCACGGGGGCGGCGGGAACTGGTCGGCGAGGTGATCGCGGCCATCGTGGGGCGGCAGCCGTACCGGGACGTCGTCGCGCACGTGAACGTGCAGAGCTTCTTCACCTACGGCACCCGGGCCGAGCCGCTGCTCGGCTACGCGGACGCGCTCGCCGCCGCGCAGGACGGCGTGGCGGCGCGGATCACGCTGGTCACCCGCAACGCCGAGTACGCGCCCGCCGGGGTCGAGGACGAGATCCGGGCGATCGCGGCGGCCGCCGGGATACCGGTCTACCGATCGATGGAGGCGGCCGCGGCGGCCGTCGCGGCAGGAGGACGTCATGGGTCTGCTTGACGGCAAGGTGGCGCTGATCACCGGCGGGGCTCGCGGGATGGGGGCCGCGCATGTACGGCTCTTCCTGGACGAGGGCGCCAAGGTGGTGCTCGGCGACGTTCTGGACGACGAGGGCAAGGCGCTGGCGGAGGAGACCGGGGCGGTCTACGTTCACCACGACGTGACCAGTGCCGTGGAGTGGTCGCGGGCGGTGGCCACGGCTGTGGAGGCGTACGACCGGCTCGACATCCTCATCAACAACGCCGGGATCCTGAAATTTGGGCGTATCGCGGATATGTCGCCCGAAGAGTTCGATCGCGTGATCGACGTGAACCTCAAGGGGACCTGGCTCGGCGTCAAATCGGTCATCGAACCCATGAAGGCCGCCGGCCGGGGCGCCATCGTCAACATCTCCTCCATCGAAGGCTTCATCGGCGCCGCCGGGCTGTCGGCCTACGCGGCCTCCAAGTTCGCCATCCGCGGCGTCACCAAGTCGGCCGCCAGGGAACTGGCCCCCTTCAAGATCCGCGTCAACTCCGTCCACCCCGGCGCCATCAACACCGCCATGGTCCAGGACCAGGACCTGATGCAGGAAGTGGACGCCGACGCCTTCGTCAAGTCCATGGTCATCAAGCGCTTCGCCAAGCCGGTCGAGGTCTCGCACCTGGTCGCGTTCCTGGCCTCGGACCGCAGCTCCTACTGCACGGGCAGCGAGTTCACCGTGGACGGCGGCCTGACCACGGGCGCCGGCTACTGAGGGCCCGGGCAGTCGAGCGCTCAGGCGGTGGTACGGCGCCGCCGCGTCCGGGTGGCGGCCACCGGATCCACCGCCGTCCAGGTGGCCGCCAGCTCCACCGACCGAGCCCGCCCGGCCCGGATGTGCCGCAGAATCCGCTCCCCGGCCCCCGCGTCGTCATGGGCGGCGATCGCCTCATACAGCTCGTGATGCTCGGCGCACTGCTGCTCCGGATCGTCGTGCGTCAACCGGAACAACCACCGCAGCCGCGCCTCCAGCGGCCGCATCATGTCGATGAGCAGCGCGTTGGCCGACAACGTCACCACCGTCGTATGAAAGGCGGCATTGGCCAGCGCGATCGCCCGCGCGTCCCGTCGTCGGGTGGCCTCGTCAGCCTGGTCCAGGACGGCCCGCAAGGCGATCAGCCCATCGGGGCCCGCCCGCCGCGCCGCCAGCCGGGCGGCCAGCACCTCCAGGCTCTCCCGGACATCGAAGAAATCCTCGACGTCGGCCGGGGTGAACGGCCGCACTAGCACCCCTTGCCGCGGCACCAGCACCACCAGCCGCTCGGCCTCCAATCGCCCCAGCGCCTCACGCACCGGAACCCGGGAAACCTGCAGCTCGGCGGCCAGGTCCCGCTCGATCAGCCGCTGGCCGGGGTGCAGGTCGCCCTCGATGATGCGCTCCTTGAGCGTGGCGTAGACCGCCTGCCTGGCCGTGACCATGCCCCCACCCTACGACCCCCACCCCAAGGCCCCGGCCCCGCGACCTCCCCGCAACCGGCCAGACCAAGAGTCCTGGGCGGACTATGGCTCCGGTGACGCCACCGGGCGGGTGGGCCAGGTGGTGGGGGTGATGAACAGGCCGGTGGCCTCCACGAGGGGGGTGCCGTCCTGGGCGGCGATGCGGCCCTCGGCCCACGACTTGCGGCCCTCCGCTCGCGTGTGTTCGGCGGTGGCCAGCAGGGCGGTGCCGTACGGGACGGGCTTGAGGTAGCGCATCGTCAGCGAGGCCGTCATCCCCGCGAACCCGGCGGCGGCCGCGGCCTGGCCGAGCAGGTGGTCGAGGATCATGGCGCTGATCCCCCCGTGCACCGACCCGGGCGGGCCCTCGTGCAGGGGACGGAAGCGCACGTCGGCCCGTACGGCGGTGCCGTCGCGCTCGACGACGAGGGGGAGCGCGTGGGGGTTGGCGGCGCCGGTGACGGCGTTGCCCAGGTGGCGCAGGCTGCCGTCGGGGGCGAATTCGAAGGGCTGCGGGGCGGCTCGCATGGCGGCCCGCAGGCGTTCCGCGGCCTCGGTGAGGGTGGCGGTGACGGCGGTCAGCTCGGCTTCGGGGACGTCGGTGAGGGTGGTGGCGTCCATGAGCTCGCGTACCTGCTCGGCCAGCTCGCACAGCGCCTGGAGCCGGGTTTCCCCGGTGGTCTCCCGGATCGTCATGCCCGGCAGTTTACCGAACTTTATTCGGTAGATCTTTCCCCCAATCCAGACGATTTCGGGAAATTTCTGGCGGCCTTCTGACCTGCATGTTTGCTGCGGAGCTGCACTTGGGGCTTTCTTGGCCGGTGCTTGACCTGGCCTTTTAGTTAGGTAGCCTCACTCCTCACGGAAGACTACAGCCCCCGCTGTCGTCACTAGCGTCCCGGAAGGTCCGCAGCACGTACATGACGCCAGAGATGAAGAAGTTCATCGATCTCCTGGAGAGCGAGCTCGGCTACAAGGAGAAAGCCGACGACTACACCAAGTTCGGCGACTGGTACGGCAAGAACATCGAGTTCGACGCCGATTACAGCTCCGCTCCCTGGTGCGACATGTACCTTTCCTGGGCCGCAGCCAAGCTGGGTTACGAGGACTTCGTGGGCCAGTTCGCGTGGACCGTGGCCCACGCCAAGTGGTTCCAGGAACAGGACGCCTGGGGCAAGACGCCCAAGGTGGGGGCGCTGGTCTTCTACGACTGGAAGGGCGGCGACGACGTCGACGGCATCGACCACGTCGGCATCGTCACCCGGGTCGAAGGCAACACGATCTACACGATCGAGGGCAACATCGACGGCGGCGTCGCCAAGCGCAAGGAACGCGACACCAGCAAGGTCGTCGGCTACGGCTACCCCGACAAGATCAAGGCCCGCCTGGAGAAGGAAGCGGCGCAGCAGAAGGCGGAGGAGGAGACCAAGGCGTCCACCGGCCTCCCCACGGACGCCGACGGGACCCCGGCCGACATCGGCGGCCTGACGGCCCTGATCCCTCAGACGGCCCCAGAAGAGGCGCACCCGCCCATGGCCGCTCCCGCACCCCGGAACACCTCCAAAGGCCCCGTAGCCCCCAAATCCGACGCGCAGAAGCCCGTCACACAGAAGCAGACCACCAAGCCCCGCACCGAGTCCCCGGCGCCCGAGGCGACTCCCAAGAAGGGCAAGCACGCCAAGCCCGCCACCGCCGACACGAGCGCCGCCACCACCGCGCCGCTGCCCGTCGTCGTGGACGCCAAGCCCGCCGCCACGGACACCGTCCTCGGCACCCCCGCCCTGGTCGGCTCCGCCCTGATCGCCGCCCTCGCCGTGCTGGCCGTCGCCAAGACCCGCGCCATCCGGGTACGGCCCGCCGCGGCCGTCCCGGCCAAGCCCGCTCCCAAGCGCGGCCGCCGACGCCGCCCCCGCCGCGGCCTCCTCACCCCGGCCCTCGCCACCACCCGCCCCGCCGAGGCCCTGGACCTGTCCCCCACGGGCACCGACCTGACCACGTCCGACCTGACCACGTCCGACCTGATCGGCGCAGAGCTGAAGGCCCTGGCCAACGCCGAACTGATCGCGACAACCGGTGCGGACCTGGCTACGACAACCGGTGCGGAACTGGCCGGGTCGCACCGGGCCGGGCGTCCGCTGGAGTCCGGGGCGGTGCTGGACACGCCGCGTGGCACCGTGGCCGCGCAGATGGAGGCCAAGGCCGCGGGCCTGGACCGGTTCGGGACGCCGCTGGACCTGACCGCCCTGAGCAGCGCCTCCGGCGAGGACGCCGTCTGGACCAAGGGAGCCGGTCAGGCCCTCAACGCGGCGCTCCGCCGGGAGGAGGGCCTCCCCGCGGAAGCCCCCCGGCGACCCGGCCGACGCCGCCGCCACGCCGAAACGCCCGTGCGGCATGAGACGCCCGTGCACCACGAGACGCCCGCGTGGCACGAGACGCCCGTGCGCCACGACGCCGCCCAGCCGAGCACCGGGGGCACCGTCCACCCGGGAACGTGGCCCGAGCAGCCCGTGGAGACCTCGCACTACGTGTTCTCCGAGGACACCGGCGCCCTCCCCCGCTTCACCGACCCGGTCGAGCCGGACCTGGAGCAGCTCACGACCATGGCGCTGGAGAACCTCGACGCCGCGACCGCCCGTGCGTTCGCCCCGTTCGACCCGTTCACCCCGTCGAGGAAGGCGAGCGCCCAGTACCACGGCCGGCGCCGCCGCCAGGAGATCCCCGCCGGCCTGGACGTCACCCAGACCGCCCCAGCCCGCGGAAGGCGGCACCGCTCGTCCATCCCCACGGTGGTGATAGGCGACATCCTGGACACCCCGGAGGCGTTCATCCAGGACGCCCCGCTCCGCGGCCGCCGCCACCGCCACGGCGAGGCCCCGGTCCTGTCCGGCAGCCGGCACGCCTGATCTCAAAGGCCGTACTCGGCGGCGAAGGCGGCGAGGCGGGCGACGGCCTCGCGGGTGCGCGTCCATGGCCGGACGATCAGCCGGTCCACCCCCAGCCCGGCCCAGGCGGGCACCTCGGCGGGCGAGGCCAGGCCGAAGGCGTGCACGGTGACCGAGAACTCCCGGTCCTCGGGCGGGTCCAGCCGGTTCAGCTGGGGCCGGATCGACTCCAGGGTGTGGGGCATGCTGATCCAGCCGTCCCCCAGCGTGCGGGCCCGGCGGAGGGCGGCGGCCGATTCGCCGCCGCACAGCACCGGCAGGCGGCTCTGCACGGGTTTGGGGTTGAAGGCCAGCTCGGGGAAGCGGTAGAAACGGCCCTCGTGGCGCACCACGGGCTCGGTCCAGAGGCGCCGCGCGACCGCGATGGCCTCGTCTAGGCGGGCTCCGCGCTCCGCGAACGGCACCTGGGCCGCGTCCCACTCGCCCCGGTACCACCCCGCCCCCACCCCGCAGACGGCCCGGCCGCCCGAGACCACGTCCAGCGTGGCGAAGGCGCGGGCCGACACGAGCGGGTGCCGCAGGGCGAACAGGTGTACGGCGGTGCCCAGCCGGACCCGGGTGGTGCAGGCGGCCAGGAAGCACAGGTAGGCGGGCGCGTCGAACAGCGGCGTCTCCGGCCGGATGCCGGGGTCGGCGCCTCCGGGGTAGGCGGCCGTGGTCAGGTCCGTGGTGAACACGAGGTGCTCGGGCAGCCACACCGACTCGAACCCGAGCTCGTCGGCCGCCTGTGCCACGTCCTTCCAGGCGGCTGGATGGATGAGCCCGAGCGGCACGCCGTACCTCATGGGAACCTCGCGGCGCCGGGCAGCGCGTCCCGTACGGCGGCGCGGTGGGCGGCCGCGCCGCCGTACGCCGCCGACAGCGACCAGGCGCGGTGCAGCCAGAAGCGCAGGTCGAGTTCGTGGGTGTATCCGATGGCGCCGTGCACCTGCGAGGCGGTCCGCGCGGCCAGGGCGGCGGCCTCCCCGGCGGCGGCCTTGGCCGCGGAGACGTCCCGGCCGGCCTGGCCGGCGCCGACGGACAGCGCCGCCCGGTAGACCAGCGGCGCGGCGAACTCGACGGCGATGGCCACGTCGGCGAGCTGGTGCTTGACCGCCTGGAAGGAGCCGATCGGAGCGCCGAACTGGGTCCGGACCCCGGCGTAGGCCACCGAGGTGTCGAGCAGGTGCCGGGCGACTCCCAGGAGCTGGGCGGCGGTGGCGACGACGGCCCGGGGCAGGGCCCTGTCCCAGGAGCCCGGCAAGGGCGTGCCGGTCAGCGTGACCTCGAACATCCGGCGGCACGGGTCGATCCCGGGCACCTCGGCCAGCCGTACCCGCTCACGGGTGGCCACGAGGTCACCGGAGACGACGAGGTCGGCGAGGTCAGCGTCCGGGGCGAGCGTGCCGGGGGCGGCGCTCACCACGAGCGTGCCGAGCTTGGCCAGGTCGGCCAGGCCCTCCAGCAGGTACGGCGCGGCCACGGCGGTTTCCACGACGGGTCCGGGCAGGCAGCCGCGGCCGGTTTCCTCCAGGGCGGGGATCAGGTCGATCAGGTCCAGCCCGAGGCCGCCCGCGGATTCGGGGACCAGCGAGACGAAGCAGCCGGCCTCGGTCAGCGCGGGCCAGGCGGAGGCGCGGTGAGAGGGGGACGGGCGGTGTGCGCGCAGGATGTCGCGTACCGTCGCGGCCAGGGCGAGTTGGTCGTCGGTGAAGGCGAAGTTCATCGGGGCAGCCCCAGGACGCGTTCGGCGATGATGGTGCGCTGGATCTCGTTGGTTCCGGCGTAGATCGGGCCCGCCAGGGAGAACAGGAAGCCGTCGTACCACGGTGTGGAGGCCGCGCGGTCGCCGAGGAGTTCCATGGCCAGGGTGTGCATGCGGAGGTCGAGTTCGGACCAGAAGACCTTGCCCATGCTGGCCGCGGAGCCGATGTCGTGTCCGGCCATGAGGCGGCGGGCGGTGGCGAAGGTGTGCAGGCGGTACGCCTCGGCGTCGATCCAGCAGCGGGCGGCGCGATCGGCCAGGACCGGGTCGCCGGCGGCCAGTGCCAGGAGGCGGTCGGCGGTGGCCAGGAAGCGGCCGGGGCTGCGCAGGGCGAGGCCGCGTTCGGAGGAGGTGGTGGCCATGGCGATGCGCCAGCCGTCGCCCGCCTCGCCGAGGACCATGTCGTCGGGGACGAACAGGCCGTCGAAGTGGAGTTCGGCGAAGCCGTGCTCGCCGTCCAGCTGGGCTATGGGGCGCACCTCCACGTGCGCCAGGTCGAAGAGGAAGTAGGTCAGGCCCTTGTGCCGGGCGCCGGAGGTGCGGAAGAGGCCGAAGCCGTGGGTGGCGTAGGCGGCTCTGGAGCTCCAGGTCTTGTGGCCGTGCAGCAGCCAGCCGCCTTCGGTGCGTTCGGCCCGGGAGGCGATCGCGGCCAGGTCGCTCCCGGCCTCGGGTTCGGACCACGCCTGGGCCCAGACGTCGTCGGCGCGGGCCATTCTGGGCAGCCAGCGGGAGCGCTGGGCGGGGGTGCCGAAGCGCATCAGCGTGGGGGCCAGGAGGAAGATGCCGTTCTGGGTGACGCGGCCGGGGGCTCCGGCGGCCCAGTACTCCTCTTCGAAGATCAGCCATTCGATCAGGGTGACGTCGCGCCCGCCGTACTCACCGGGCCAGGAGACGACGGAGAGGCGGGCCTCGGCCAGGAGCGCCTCCCACGCGCGGTGGGCGGCGAAGCCGTCGCGGGTGTCCATGGACGGCAGCACGGCGGGCACGTGGGCGCTCAGCCAGTCGCGTACCTCGGTGCGGAAGTCCTGCTCGGCCGGGGTGAAGTCGAGATCCACCCTCACCAACCTAGCGCACGCTTGGTAAACCGCAAAGGGCGGCCTACGATCACCATCATGCTGCTCGAGGGCAAGATCGCGATCATCACCGGCGCCGGGCCCGGCCTCGGCGTCACCCTGGCCCGGCTGATGCGGGAAGAAGGGGCCCGCGTCGTCACGGCGGCCAGGACCCCACTGCCTGGCCGACGAACTCGGGCCCTCCGGCGTCCGCGTCAACTGCGTGGCCCCCGGCTGGATCGCCAGTGATGTGCTCGACGCGTGGATGCGCAGCCGGGCCGCCGCCGAGGACGTGAGCTTCGAGGAGGTCCGCGACCGCGACGTGCGCGCCGTGGCGTTGCGCCGCATCGCCACGGAGGAGGACGTGGCGCGGGCCGTCATCTTTCTCGCCTCCGACGCGGCCAAGGCGATCACCGGCGCCACCCTCGACGTCAACGCGGGGCAGCTTTTCACGTGACGGGGAAAGTTGAAAGGCGTACGGTCAGAGGATGGCCGCCTCTGCTGACCCCGCCCACTGGCGGGGCTTGCACCATCTCGCCCTTGTGACCGCCGACATGGACGCAACCGTGCGCTTCTGGCACGGCGTCCTCGACGCCCGGCTGGTCGCCACCATCGCCGTCCCCGCCTTCCGGCACTACTTCTTCGAGGTGGGGCCGGGATGCTCGGTCGCCTTCTTCGAGTACGCCGGCCAGGAGCTCGACAGCTTCGCCAAACCGGCCGGCGTCCCCTACTCCCGCGCCGCCCAGTTCGACCATCTCGCCCTGCAACTGCCCGACGAGGACGCACTCAACCGCATGCGCGACCGGCTCAAGGCGCACGGCTGCGAGGTCACCGACGTGATCGACCACGGCTTCCTGCGCTCGATCTACTTCAGCGACCCCAACGGGATCGCGCTGGAGGCATCCTGGTGGGCGATCGACCCGACCGGCCGGGCCGCCGACCATGCCGACGAGCGCCTGTTCGGCGACCCCGACCCGGTGCCGGCCGTACGAGAGCTGCGCGAGAGCGGGCAGGTGGCCCACACCGTCAGCACCCGGCTCGTGGACGGGATCATCGAGGACCTGCGCCGCGAGGGCATCACGCTGGACTACCCCAGGTAGGCGGCCCGGACCACCGGGCTCTCGCGCACCTCTCGCGGCGTCCCGGTGGCGATGACCCTGCCCAGGTCGAGGACGACGATCCGGTCGCAGGTGTCCATGACGAAGCCCATGTCGTGCTCGACCAGCAGGACCGTGGTGTCCAGCGCGGACACGACCGCGCGCAGCCGTACCGTCTGGTCCTGGTCGAGACCCGAGGTCGGCTCGTCGAGCAGCAGCAACCGCGGGCGGTCGGCGATCGCCCGCGCCAGCTCGACCAGGCGGCGCTGACCGACCGGCAGCGACGCCGCGTAGGCGTCCCCGAGCTCGGCCAGCCCGCACAGCTCCAGCACCTCGGCCACGCGCGCGGCCCGCTCGCGCTCCAGCCTGCGCCGGGACGGCCAGCCGACCAGGTCGGCGGGCAGCCCGCCACCGCCGCCCCGCCAGTCGAGCGCGGCCAGCACGTTCTGCGCGACGGTCAGCCGCCCGAACACCTGCGTGCGCTGGAAGGTACGGCGCAGCCCGCCCCTGGCCCGCTGGAGCGGCGAGAGCGCGCTCACGTCCGCGCCGCCCACCCGGACCCGGCCGCTCAGCGGCCTGCGCAGCCCGCACACCACGTCGAACAACGTCGTCTTGCCCGCCCCGTTCGGACCGATGACGCCGCAGATCTGCCCTTCGGGCACCTCGAAGCCGACCTCCGACAACGCCCGGACCCCGCCGAAGGCGACCGACACGTCCTCGATGAGGAGCATCACGCCACCCCCAGGTACGCGGCGGTGAGCCGGTCGCCGTCCACCTCGGAGCGGGGGCCGGTCCAGGTGATGCGGCCCAGGCGCATGAACGCCACCCGGTCGGCCACCGCCAGTACCTCCGTCGCCTTCTCCTCAACCAGCACCAGCGCCACCCCGCGTTCCCTGAGCTCGGCGAAAATGTCGAACACCTGCTGCACGATCAGCGGCGCCAGCCCCAGTGACGGCTCGTCGGCGATCAGCACGGCCGGGGGCCGGACGAGGGCGGGGGCGAGCGTGAGCAACTGCTGCTCGCCGCCGGACAACGCCCCGGCCGCGAGGGTACGGCGGGCCGCCAGTTGTGGCATGCGCTCGTAGACGGCCTCCGGGTCGGGCAGCCAGGTGCGCAGGTTCTCCTCGACCGTGAGGCCCGGGAAGACGCCCCGGCCCTCGGGTGCCAGCAGAATGCCCTGGCCGACCCGGCGGTGCCCGGGCCAGCGGGTGACGTCCATGCCGTTGAGCAGGATCCGGCCCGCGGTGACGGGCAGGTCGCCGGCGGCGACGGCGCAGGTCGTGGACTTGCCCGCGCCGTTGGCGCCGAGCAGGGCGACCACCTCGCCCTCGTGCGCCTCCAGATCGACGCCCCGCAGGACGGTGGTCCCGGCGTACCCGGCCACGACGTTCTCCAGGCGGAAGATCGGGGCGTCGGCCCCCTGGTCCCCGGTCTCGGCGGCTTGGGGACGCGGGACCGCCACGGCACCGGAGGCTCCGGCCGCTTCCCGTGGAGCGGCTTCTTGGCGGGCGACGGCTTCCGCGCGGGCCCGGCGGCGTTGCCTGCGGCGGTGGCGTTGCTCGGCCAGCTGGGTCAGGACGCCGTCGGGGTGCTTGGCCAGGATCATGCCGCCCGCTCCGAACAGGATCGCCCCCACGTGCGCGGAGATCTCCCAGTTCGCCAGGATCTCGGGGAAGGCCGCGGCGATCAGCCCGCCGAGGACGGCCCCGCCGATCCGGCGTACCCCTTGGAGCACGACCACGGCCAGCCAGACGAACCCGGCGAAGGCCGGCAGGTCGGTGGCGGTGATCGACCCCTTGGAGACGGCGAACAACACCCCGCCCAGCCCGGCGATCCCCGAGGCGAGCGCGAACAGCATGACCTTGGTGCGCGGCGCCGAGATCCCGGAGGTCGTGGCGGCGGCCGGGGCCGAGCGCACGGCCAGGATGGCCCGGCCGGAGGCGGAGCGCCCCAGATTGCGCACCAGCAGCGCCACCAGCCCGATGAGCACGAGCAGCACGACCACGCGCACCCGCGGGTCGGAGGTGTCGGCGAAGCCGAAGCCGAGCGCGGGCAGTTGCCAGCCGATGGTGCCGTTGCTGAAGGCGTCCACCTGGAAGAGCACCTGGTCGGCCAGGAGCGCCAGCGCGAGCGTGGCCAGGGTGAGGATGCGCCCGCCGAGCCGGAGCGCGGGCAGCGCCACCAGCATCCCGACGGCGGTGGCGGCCAGCACCCCGAGCAGGATCGCGACCGCGAACGGCAGCCCGGAGGCGAACGCCCACCCGCAGGTCAGCGCGGCCATGGCGGCGAAGGCGGCCTGGGCCAGGTTGACCATGCCGCCGATCCCGGTGACGACCACGAACGAGCAGAAGACGAGCGCCAGGACGAGGCCGTGGGCGGCGATGCCGACGTAGTACTCCTGGGCGGTGAAGGTGAAGACGGCCAGCCCGGCCAGGGCCAGCGCCCAGGGCAGCCGGCGCCGCCAGGCGGGGATGCCCGCGAGGTAGTCGGGCGGCGGCGCGTCCTCGGCCGTGCTGCCCGCGACGCGTTCCCGGGAGCGGTTGAGCAGGATGAGCCCGGCGAACAACAGGATGACCGGCACCGCCGTACGCAGGCCGGTGATCTCCGACAGGAAGTCGGTGTACCCGGCGACGAGGTTCTGCACCACGCCCAGCCCGAGCCCGGCGGCGAACGTCCACGGGATGGAGCTCAGCCGCCCGAAGACCGCCGCCGTGGCCGAGGCGAACAGCAGCACGGTGTAGGCGGTGGCGTCCAGCCCGACGATGGCAACGGCCAGCACTCCGGCCAGGCCCGCGAGGCCGGAGCCGAGCATCCAGGCCAGGGCCGAGGTGGCGTCGGCGTCGATGCCGCGCAGCGTGGCCAGGCGCCGCCGGTCGACGGAGGCGCGCATCCGCAGGCCGTACGGCGTGTGCCGCATGAACGCCCACAGCCCGAGCGCGGCGACGGCGGCGAAGCCGAAGGTGATGAGCTGCATGGAGTCGAGCGGCACGCCGAGCACGGTGAACGTGGCGGCCGGGAAGGGGCCGAGGCCGCGGGGCAGGGAGGTGGCGTCGGCGCTGGGCAGGCCGAGCAGGTCCACGAGCAGCAGTCCGAGGGCGGGCAGCGCGATGGTGAGCCCGATCGTGCCGACGATCTGGGCGGTCTCCCCCGCCTGCGCCAATCCCCGAAACATCGCCCGATGCAGGAAATATCCCAGTAAAGGCGCAAAAATCCCGGCGGCCACCACCGCGCACACCCACGTCGGCAACCCGAGCGCCACGTTCAGCTCGTAGTACACCAGCGCGGCCAGGAACCCGACCGCCCCGTGCGCGAAGTTGAACACCCCGGTCGCCGCGTAGGACAGGGTCAGCCCCGCCCCCATGACCGCGAAGATGGCCCCGGTGACCAGCCCGCTGAGGATGTAGCCCAGGATCATTTCAGCGGCACGTTGTCGAAGCACTTCATGTTCTTGGCCACCTGGAAGGCGCCGCCCTCCAGCTTGACCAGCGCGCCGCAGCCGTTCGGCTCGTTGTGGTCCTTGGGGTAGCGAACCCTGCCGAACCCGGCGTTCTCATAGGTGTAGGAGCCGTTGCCCACGTCGAGCACCTTCTGCCGGGTGAGGTCCTTCCCGGCCTTGGTGATCATGTCGAGGAAGATGTCGGCCGACCAGTAGCCGATGGCCAGATGCTGGGTGAGCGGCGTGCCGGGGGCGACCTTCTCGACGTCGGCCCGCAACTGGGAGACCTCCGGAGCCGACGACTCGAAGGGCTCGAACATCGGCGCCGCGACCACGCCCTCCATCGCCGCGGCGGTGGCCGGGTCCTTGAGGATGGCCACGTCGTAGCTGGTGGCGTCACTGAGCACGCCCTTGTAGCCGGCCTTCTTCAGCGCGGTGTAGAGGCCGACGTTGAACTTGGTCCCGGCGATGATCGAGACCACGATGTCCGGCGCCCTGCCGCCGTTGGACGTCATGATCTTGTTCACGTACGGCAGCCAGTCGGGGGGCGGGGCAGCCGCCGGCAGCGCCGAGTTGAGCCCCACGAGGGTGAACCCGGCCGCCTCGAACGACTGGGAGATGGTCGTGCCGCCGTACTTGCTGCCGCTGGAGTCGGAGGTCTGCACGTAGACGGTCTTGCCCTGGGCGCCGCCGAGCAGGTCGGCCATCTGCCGCCCCCACCAGGTCTGCGAGCCGGAGCCCGGCTTGGGCGCCAGGCAGCCGTTGTAGCCGAAGCCGGTCTTGGTGCCGCACCACTGGGGCCCGGTGGCCCAGCCGTACCAGGGGACGCCCTGCTGCTCCAGGAAGGCCGCGCCGCCGAAGTTGGGCGCGTGCACCGGGAGCACGGCGAAGACCTGGTCCTTCTGCACGAGCTTCTTGGCGGCCGCGTCGCCCTTGGCGGCGTCCTGGCCGTCGTCCTCGGCGCCGGCGAACTCGATCGTCCGGCCGTGGACGCCGCCCGCCGCGTTGGCCCGCTCGAAGCGCGCCCTGGCGCCGATCTCGGCGTCCTTGGTCGAGTATCCGCTGGCGCTGGTCTTGGTCAGCACGCCGCCGACCTTGATGCTCGTCTCCGTCACGCCTGGTACGGCGCCGCCGGCCGTACCGGATGCCTTCTGCTGGGCCGCGCATCCCGCGAGCGCCACCAGAACCGCCGCCATGATCCCGAGTTCCCGTCGCAACATGGCCATCATCGCTCCACTTTGGCCTAGCGCTCGCTTGGTTTCGGTCAGAGTAAGCAGCGGTTTGGTGCTCGTCAATGTTCAACCAAGCATTTGCTTGCTACCGTGTGCGCATGCTGATGCGCGCGGCCATCCTCACCGAGTACGGCAAGCCCATGGAGATCCGCGAGGCCGAGATCTCCGACCCCGGGCCCGGCGAGGTCAGGGTTCAGGTGAGGGCCTCGGGCGTGTGCGGCTCCGACCTCAAGGCCATCGACGGCAAGAGCCCGGTCGTCACCCGCCTGCCGTACATCCTCGGCCACGAGAGCGCCGGAATCGTGGAAAGCGTCGGCGCCGGGGTGAGCGCGGTCCGCCCCGGCGACCACGTGATCATCTCGATGAGCGGCCCATGCGGCAGGTGCGCCTTCTGCGGAGCCGGCCGCTTCCACCTGTGCTCGGGCCCGGAACGCCTGCACACCATCATGGGCGGCCGCCCCCGCGTGCACCTGGACGGCGTCGAAACCCGCCGCTTCATCGGCATCGGCTCCTTCGCCGAGTACGCGGTGGTCCGCGAGACCGCCTGCGTCAAGATCTCCAAGGAGGCGCCCTTCGACGCGATGTCCCTGCTCGCGTGCGGCGTCATCACCGGCGTGGGCGCCGTCCTCAACGTGGCGGAGGTACGGCACGGCGCCTCCGTCCTGGTCGTCGGCTGCGGCGGCGTCGGCCTCAACGTCGTCCAGGGCGCCGTCCTGGCCGGCGCCACCACGATCATCGCCGCCGACGTCGCCGAACAGAAGCTCGACCTGGCCGCACGCTTCGGCGCCACCCACACCCTGGTCCCCGCGGACCTGCCCGCCCAGGTGGCCGAGATAGTGAGGGGCGGGGTGGAGTACGCCTTCGACGCCACCGGCGTCCCGGGCGTGCTGGCCACCGCCTTCGCCGCCACCCAGCCCGGCGGAACCACGGTGATGGTGGGCAGCCCGCCCCAAGGCCGGCCCGCCGAGATCGACCCCGCCCTGCTGTTCGCCTCCCGCCGCCTCATGGGCACCCAGGGCGGCGACAGCGCCCCGCACCGCGACCTGCCCATGCTCGCCGCCCTGGCCCAGCAGGGCCGCCTCGACCTGACCGGCCTGATCACCGAACGCCTGCCCTTGGACCGCGTCAACGAGGCCGTGGACCACGTCCGCGAGGGCACGGTCGCCCGGACGGTCATCACGTTCGACTAGCGGCGACAAGCACGGCCGCGCCAACGGGCGGGCCGGCTATGGGGCCGGCTTGGCCTGCCCGCCGCAGAACACCTGCGCGAGAAGGTTGTCCCGCGCCTTCGGGAACGCCTGTGCCAGGTCGGGTGCGGCCTCGCCGTACGTGATCGAGGCGGTCAGGGTCTTCTTGCCGTCGGGCGTGCTGTACATCACCGACACGTAGCCCCCCGCGGTGCTGCCGTTGTGATGCAGGACGGTGCCGCAGTCCGGGCCCAGGTTCTGCACGTAGGTCCCGAGGCCGTAGCCGCCGAAGGGGCCGTAGCTCTTGGGGTGCGGCTTGCGCATCTCGGCCAGCAGCTTGGGCGGCAGGAGCTTGCCGCCGTTCAGCGCGGAGAAGAACGTGTGGAGATCCCGGGTCGTCGAGATCATGTCACCGGCGGCGGCCGTCATGGAGGGGTTCTGGCGGGTGACGTCGATCACCTTCCACTGGCCGTCGTCTTCGTAGCGGAAGTAGCCATGGGGATGCGGGCGGGGGAGCTCCGGCGAGGCGCCCGGCAGCAGCGTGTCCTGCAGCTTGAGCGGACCCAGGATCCGCAGCCGCATCTCGTCGGCCATCGAGTGGCCGGTGACCTTCTCGATCAGTAGCTGGGCCAGGGTGTAGGCGGTGTTGGAGTAGCTCCACTTCTCGCCCGGCGCGAACCGCGGCCCCTTGGACAATCCGAAGCGCACCAGTTCCTCCGGCCGATAGGTCTTGAAGCGGACGTCCGCCCACTCCTTGCCCGTCGCGGGGATGCCCGGCTCGACCGACCCGTCGGGGCGGAACTCGCCGGTGTAGTTGTACAGCCCGCTGGTGTGCTGCAGCAGCATCCGCACCGTGATGTTCCGGTCCAGCTTGAACTCGGGCAGGTGGTCGGCCACCGGGCCGTCCAGCTTGAGCTTGCCCTTGGCCACCAGTTGCAGCACCAGGGTCGCGACGAAGGGCTTGGTGCTGCTGCCGATCCGGAAATGCCCGTTCGCGGGCGGCTTCGCGGCCGAGCCGAGCTTGCGCTGCCCGGCGCTGCCGGCCCACTCGCCCCGCTCGTCGTTCACGCGCGCCTGCACGCCGAGGAAGCCGGCATCGACGATCGCCTGGATGGCCTGCTGCAGTTCCGGGCGGTCCTGTCCGGCGGCGGCCCTGCCGTCCGTGATGGCCAGGCCGGGCACGACCGCCCCGGCCAGCAGCGCGGTCGCCAGCGCCGTGGCTGCACTCATGATGGATCCTCGTTTCGCGATAGTACGTGTTTTGTGTGACTCGAAAGCTATGTTGCATTCGACATACTGTCAATCATGAGAATGCGTATATGCAGGTAGAATGCCCAAATTGGAGCAATGACGCTGAGGGCGAACGCAAGAGTGTGTTGCAATGGATGATGGCGAAGACAATACTGGCGACATGCCAGGAGGACGACTGACCCAGCAGGACCGCGAGCGCATCGCGGCCGGGCTCGCCGACAAACTCTCCTATGGAGAGATCGCCAGGCGGCTCGACCGGCCGACCTCGACGATCACCCGGGAGATCAGCCGCAACGGCGGCCCCGCCGGCTACCAGGCCCAGCAGGCGCACCAGGCGACGATCCAGCGGGCCCGGCGCGGCACCCCGGCACCCCCGCCCGCGGCCATGCCGCCGGTCGCCGCGCTGGAACAGGAGATCCTCGAGATGGCGGTCAAAGCCGGGATGCCGAGAACAGCCGCGCGCGTGCACCACGACCTGGCGCTGTCCGAGGACGGCAAGCGCACCGCGGCCGAGCTGGCCCGCAGGCTCAAGGTCAGCCCGGCCTCCGTCTCCGTGGCCGTGAACTACCTGGTCCAGCTCGGATTCATCCGGCGCGAACGCGACCAGCGGCGCCGTCGCGACGTCTACGTGATCGACGACGACGCCTGGTACCACGCGATCATGACCAGCGAGCGGCAGACCCTCGAGACCGCGCGGGCCACGATGGCGGCGGCCGAGACCTACGGGCTCCACAGCCCCGTGGGACAGCGACTGGCCAAGACGGCGGCGTTCCTGGAACGCGTCAGCCTGGACATCATGGAGTCGGCCGACCGCTGGCGCACTCTCCTGGCATGATCGGCGGAAGCCACAATGGCGGTGTGTTCGATTCCGCGCAGGCCGTGGCCGCCGCTGTCGCCGTCGCCCGTGACCACGGGATCGCGGTCACGGACCCGGTGATCCTCAACGACTCCTACAACCTGCGCATCCACATGCACCCCGCCCCTATCGTGGCCAGGGTCCCGGCCGTCGTGTCCCTGGGCCGGCCGCGTCCCGCCGAGGCGATGGCCCGCGAGGTGGTGGTCGTCTCCTACCTGGACGGCCTCGGCTTCCCCGTGGTCCCGCCCAGCGACCTGCTCCCGCCGGGCCCGGTCGTCCGCGACGGCGTCCCGATCACGTTCTGGCGGCACGTCGGCCACGACCCGCGGCGCCGCCTCACCTCGGCCGGCATGGGCCGCGCCCTGGCCGAGCTGCACGCGGCGCTCCGCGGTTTCCCCGGCGACCTCCCGGTCCTGACCCCGGTGCTGGAAGAGACCGCCTGCCTGCTCGACGCCCTGGCCGCGGTCCTGAGTCCGGACGAGCTGGCCGAACTGCGCGCCGCCCGCGACGGCCTGACGCTCGCGGGCCCCCTCCAGGCGGTTCACGGCGACGCCCATCCGGGCAACCTGCTCATGACCGCGGGCGGCCCGCTCTGGAACGACTTCGAGGAGACCCACGCCGCCCCGGTCGCCTGGGACCTGGCCGTTCTCCTGGGCACCTCCCGGCTCGACGGCAGGAAGGCGGTGCTCGCCTACGGCGCCGACCCGGACGAGCTGGGCCCGTTCGTGGCGGCGCGCCGGTTTCAGGTCGTCTTGTGGATGCTGGCCAAGGCCACCCGCTTCCCCGGGGACATGCCGCGTGCCCGCGCCGCCCTCGACACCTGGCGTGCGGGCCGCCCGGGCTAGATGGCGCGGGCGAGGCGCAGGAGTTCGGCGCGGACCGCAGGCTCCGGCAGGTCCATGGTGTGGACGACGCCCCACTGCAGGGCTCCCAGGATGGCCCAGCCCCGGATGCGGTCCCGGTCCGAGGGCTCGGGGCCGACGAGGCGCTCGTAGATCGCGTCGCGGAAGGTTCTGATGGCCTCGCCGGGGGTGCCGGGCGGGGCGTCGTCGGCCGCCCCCAGGTCCTCCATGAGGAGCCGGATCACCGCGCGGTGCCGTACCACGCACTCGACCAGCGCCGGGAGGAAGTCGTGCGTACGGCCCAGCAGCCGGAACACGTCGTCGGCGGCGGGGGCCATGAGCTCGGAGGCCAGGCGGTCCTTGGGGTGGAAGTGGTAGGCGACGGCGGTCTTCGTCAGGCCCACCTCGGCCGCGATGTCGGCCAGGGAGGTTGCGGCGTAGCCGCGCTCGGCGAACAGGCGCTGGGCGGCGGCCAGGATTCGGCTCCTGGTGTCGTTGCCGTGCTCGAATGTGGTCATCGTCTCATTTCCCGGCCGACACGGGATTTCCGGAAATTTCCCGTTTAATCTCTGCAGCGTAGGCGGCTGTACGAGCGTACAGGACGGGCGTAAATCATGGCGAGATTTCTGGGTCTGCTGGGTGGCTGGTGTGCGCGGCACGGGCGGCTGGTACTGGCGTTATGGGTGATCGCGGCGGCGGGGCTCATGGCGGGCAGCATGCTGTCCGGCCGGCCGGTGAGCAACGACGTGAGCATCCCGGGCACGGACGCGCAACGCGCCCACGACCTGATGCGCGACGGGTTCGGCCCGGGGTTCGCGCCGGGCGGCACGGTCCAGCTGGTGCTGTACTCGGGTGACGGGCAGCTCGTCACCGAGCGCAGGAAGAGCGCGGTCGAGAAGGTCATCGACCGGCTTGAGGAGATGCCGCACGTCGAGGTGGCCGAGACGCCCTACCGGCGCGGCGGCATCGCCTCCAACCTGCAGATCGGGCTGATCACGGTCCGGATGGAGGGGCACGACAACGCCAAGCTCGCCGAGACCACGCAGGCGCTGTCGAAGGCGGCCGACCCGATCAGGGCCGAAGGCGTCGAGGTGGTACCGGCCGACAGCTCGACCCCGGCCGACAAGGAGATCAAGACCGGCCCCAGCGAGATCATCGGCGTGGTCTGCGCGCTGCTGGTGCTCGTGCTGGCGTTCGGGACGCTGGTGGCCGCGCTCGTCCCGATCTTCACCGCGCTGGTCAGCGTGGCCGCTGGGCTCGGCCTGATCGGGCTGCTCGGGCACGTGGTGGACGTCCCGAAGCAGGCGGGCATCATGGCCACGATGATCGGGCTCGGCGTGGGCATCGACTACGCGCTGTTCCTGCTCTCGCGCCATCGCAAACTCCTGGCCGACGGAGTGCCGGTCCTGGAGTCGGTACGGCGGACCGTGGCGAGCTCCGGCGGCGCGGTCGTCTTCGCCGGCGGCACGGTCATGGTCGCGCTCAGCGCGCTGGTGCTCGGCGGTTTCCCGCTGCTGCGCACCCTCGGCTGGATCACCGGCATCTCCGTGGTCTTCGCCGTCCTCACCTCGATCACGCTCGTCCCGGCGCTGCTGGGCGTCCTGGGCGAGAAGGTCAACGCGCTCAAGGTGCCCTTCCTCGGCCGGCGCAAGGAGGGTTCCGGCTGGGCCGGGCTCGGCGCCTGGGTGGCGCGGCGGCCGTGGAGCGTCCTGCTGGCCAGCGTCCTGGTGCTGGCCGCGCTGGCCGCGCCCGCGCTCGCGCTGAAGCTCGGCCCGCTCGACGACGGCTACGGCGACCAGGGCTCGGCGCCCCGGCGCGCCTACGAGCTGATGGCCACCGGCTTCGGCCCCGGCATCAACGGCCCCCTGGTCGTCGTGGCCGAACTCGGCCAGAAGGTCGCCTCGGCCGATGCCCCGATCGTGAAGACGCTGGTCAAGGACGTCGAGGACGTGGCCGGCATCGCCCACGTGGCCCCGGCCAAGCTCAACGACTCCGGCCGGTCGGTGATGATCCAGGCCATCCCCGACTACGCGCCCAGCGACGAGCGCGCCCCCGGCGTCGTGGCCGCGGTCAGGGCGCTGGACCGGCCCGGCGTGGACGTGCACGTGGGCGGCGAGGTGGCCGCGCTGTCGGACGCCGCCGGCCGCATCTCCGACCGCACGCCCCTGGTCATCGGCGTGGTCGTGCTGCTCAGCGCCCTGCTCCTGCTGCTGGCCTTCCGGGCCCCGGTGATTGCGCTGAAGGCGGCGCTGATGAACCTGGTCTCGCTGGGCGCCGCGTTCGGCGCGCTCGCGCTGGTCTTCTCCTACGGCCTGGGCAGCCGCCTGGTCGGCATGGACCCGCCGGCCGACGCCTCGTACCTGCAGACCGTGTTCTTCACCGTGCCCATCGAGAGTTATGTGCCGCTGATGCTGTTCGCGGTGCTCTTCGGGCTGTCGATGGACTATGAGGTCTTCCTCCTGACCGCGGTACGGCAGGCGTATCTGAAACACGGCGACAACCGCCGCGCGGTCGCCGAGGGCCTGGGCTCCACGGGCCGGGTCATCACCTCGGCCGCCCTGATCATGGTGGCCGTCTTCGTGGCCTTCATCGCCTACCCGGATCCGCTGGTCAAGACGTTCGGCGTGGGCCTGGCGGTGGCGATCGCGGTGGACGCCACGATCATCCGCGGCTTCCTGGTGCCCGCGACGATGGTCCTGCTCGGCCGGGCCAACTGGTGGTGCCCGCGCTGGCTGGACCGGCTCCTGCCCAACCTGTCGATCGAGGGCAACGAGCACGACGAGGAACCGGTCAGGATACGCGAACGGGAGAAGTCCATGATCTAGGTCGTCTTGGTAGCGTCAAGCGGCATGACGCTCACACTCGCCGTGGTCGGCGCGGGTTCCCGCGGGGCGGGCTACACCCGCCACCTCGGAGGCCGGGCCCGCGTGGTCGCCGTCGCCGACCCCGTGCCGAGCCGCCGCGCCCGTTTCCCGCAGGCGGCCCAGTATGCCGACTGGCGCGACCTGGCCGCCCTCCCTCGCCAGGCCGACGCGGTGATCATCGCTACCCAGGACGCCGGCCACGTCGAGCCCGCGGTCCGCTTCGCCGAGCTGGGCTACCACATCCTGCTGGAGAAGCCGATGGCGGTCACCGAGGAGGACTGCCGCACGATCGTGGCCGCCGCCGAGAAGGCCGGCACCGTCTTCGCCGTCTGCCACGTGCTGCGCTACACCGCCTACACCCGGGCGCTGAAGACGCTGGTCGACAGCGGCCGGATCGGCGAGATCGTCAGCGTGCAGCACCTGGAGCAGGTCGGCTGGTGGCACCAGGCCCACTCCTACGTGCGCGGCAACTGGCGGCGCACGGGCGAGTCCGCCTTCATGCTGCTCGCCAAGTCCTGCCACGACCTCGACTGGCTCGTGCACATCCTGGGCGAGAAGGTCACCCGGGTCTCCTCCTTCGGCGGCCTGAAGCACTTCCGCCCCGAGAACCGCCCGGACGGCGCCGCCGACCGCTGCCTGGACTGCGCCGTCGAACCCACCTGCCCCTACTCCGCCCCCCGCCTCTACCTGCCGATGGCCGGGCGCGAGGCATGGCCGCTGGACACCATCACCGAGGACGTGTCGGAGGCGGGCGTGCGCGCGGCCCTGCGCACCGGCCCGTACGGCAGATGCGTCTACGCCTGCGACAACGACGTGGTCGACCATCAGGTGGTGAATATGGAGTTCGAGGGCGGCGCCACCGCGGCCTTCACCATGACCGCCTTCACCCCGCTCGGCCACCGGCAGACCCGGATCTTCGGCACCCACGGCTCGGTCGAGGGCGACGGCGTGCGCCTGACGGTGACCGACTTCGTGACGGGCCGGCCGTACGTCATCGACACCTCCGTCACGGGCGACGGCACGGCCGCCGGCGGCCACGGCGGGGGTGACGCGGGGCTGATGCGCGCGTTCCTCGACGCCGTCGAGACCGGGGACCGCTCGGCCGTGCTGTCCTCACCCGGCGAGAGCCTGCACAGCCACCTGATCGCCTGGGCGGCCGAGCGTTCCCGCCTCGACGGCGTCACCCACGAGGTGACCTGAGCCCCGGGCGGCCTCGGCGACCTCCACGATCGCCTGGACGAAGGCGGGGATGGAGGCGTGGTGGAAACGCAGGTACAGGCCCGGCTCCACGAGTTCGAGCTCGGTCAGGATCGGCTGCCCCGCGGCGTCCTCGGCCATGTCCACCCGGGCGTAGAGCAGCTTGTCCACGTCGGGCACCGTGCTCAGCACCTGCTCGGCCAGCGCGCGTTCGGCCGCCGCCGGCCGTCCCGGTGGCAAGGGCCGGCTCGGGATCACCTGGGCTAGGGTGCTGGGGGTGAATCCTCCCTTACGCGTGCTCAGCGCCGTCTTCGCGCTGGCGCTGCTGGCCAGCGTGACGGTACCCATCGCCTACGTGGCCGCGGTCGAATACTCCTCCTGCTTCGGCGTGAACGACCATTACTCGTGCTCCGACCCGGAGTACGAAGCCCAGCTCAAGGCGCAGGCGATGACCCCGGAGGAGGCCAGATCCGTCGGCTGCGCGCCGATCTACATCGGCGACGACAAGCCCCCGGCCCAGCCGCCGGCCGAGGTCCTCTACCTTCCGGAAGACGAGCCGACCGCCCCGCCCCGGACGGTCGATCCCGCGTTGTCGGCCCGGGTCAACGGCGCCTGGGAGCGGATCGAGCGCTGGCTGGGCGCGCACGCCTCGGCCACGCTGCGCGCCCTCAAGCATCCCGTCGACTTCGGGCTCATCACGCGCTGGGAGAAGGACGCCAGGCTTCCCGACGACCTCTACGCCTCGCTTCTGCGCCACGACGGCGCAGAGGGCAACCTCGGCAAGGGATTCCAGCTCCCGCCGGACATCGGCCTGGCAGACCTGTCCAGCTCCTTGAACTGGTCCAACTGCCTGGAGCTCGTCCTGGACGGCTCGATGGACAAGGCCAACACCGAGGACGGGCTCTGGCACGGCAGCCTGATCCCGTTCGGCTCCAACGGCCACGGCGACGAACTGTTCGTCGATCCGCGCACCGGCCGGGTCGGCGACAAGCGCAACCAGGAGCACATCGACTACTCCCGGGGATGGCCGTCCTTCGTGGCCATGCTGGAGGCGGTGGCCGCCTCCCTGGAGGGCGGTACGCCGCTGCGCGACCGCTATCCCAGCGTGACGGCCGGGTGCGAGCTGCGCTGGGCCAAGGAGAAGCCCGGCCCGCCGCCCGCGAACTGCGCCGGGCCGCCCCGCCCGTCCCCCACGCCCACCCCGACCCCGGAGCCCCCCAAACCGCTCACCGCCGCTCAGAAGGCCGAGCGCGGCTGCGCGCCGCCCTCGCGAAAGCCTCCGGTCGTGAAATATCCGCCGGTGAAGGTGCAGGCCGAGGTGGACCGCGCCTGGCGGCGCATCGAGCGATGGCTGGCCCGCAAGGCGCCCAAGACCCTCCGCACGCTGAACCCGCCGGCCGATGCACGGGAGATCGCCCGGGCCGAGCGCGCGATCGGCCAGTCCTTCCCCGACGACCTGCGCGCCTCCCTGCTGCGCCACAACGGCGTCAAGGACTGGGGCTTCAGCTTCGTCCCCTTCTACGAGCCCGCTTCCGTACGGGAGATCCAGCGGGAGTGGACGATGATGTGCGGGATCATCACCAAGGCGGGCTGGGAGTACATGCCCGACTGGTGGCATGGCAGGGTGATCCCCTTCGCCCCCACGAACGACGGCGGCCACCTCTACATCGACTCCGCCACCGGCACCGTCGGCGACTACTACAACGAGGACGGCCTGAGTCCGGACGAGTACCCCTCCTACCTCGACCTGCTCCGGCAGACCGCCCGCGACCTGGAGAAGGGCAAGAGCGCGGGCGGCTGGGTGGTCAAGGTCGTCAAGGGCGAGCTCGACTGGGACTTCAAGCGGTCATGACGACGGGGTGGGCGTCGGGTCCGGATCGGGTTCGCCCGGGTCGGGGGTGGTCTGGCCGGCGACGCCCACGGTGATGGTGACCGTACGACCGGGTTTGGCGCAGCCGCCCGGCGCCACGCTCTGCACGAGCACCACATCCACCTCGCCGGGATCGGTCACGATCTGCGCCCGCTGCTCCACGGCGAAGCCGGCCGCCTTGAGCGCGGCCAGCGCGCTGTCCCGGCTCTGCCCGGTCACCGCCGGCACCTTCGTCCCGTGCCGGGACACGACCAGCGCCACCACGCTGCCGCCCGTCACCCGCCTGCCCGCCGAAGGGGTACTGGACAGCACCTGCCCGGCCGGCTCCGGCGAGCAGATCCGGCTGACCGCGCCCGCCGTCAGCCCCGCCCGGTCCAGCGCCTGCTCGGCCGCCTTCCGCGTCAGCCCCTTGAGCGCGGGTACGGCGAGGCCCGCCGACACGTCGAGGTCCACCTTGGTTCCCCTGGCCACCAGGGACCCGGCGCCCGGCCGGCTGATCAGCACCTGCCCGATCCGCTGCCCGGAATCGACCTCGTTGACGTCGCCCGCCTCGAGCCCGGCCCTTCTGAGCGCCTTGACGGCCGCGGAACGATCCAGCCCCACCAGGCCCGGCACCCCCACGCCCACCGGCTCCACCCGGGGCGGCGGCACCGGTTCCGTGGGCTCCTCGCGCCCTCTGGTCTCCTGCCGTTCGCGCGGGGAGGGCGACTCGGCGGGCTGGGGCCGCTCCAGCGCGGGCTGGGACCCGCTGGGACCGGCCGCCTGGGGCGCGGGCGCGGCGCCGGTTCTGAACCCCGGCACGAACACCGCCACCAGCGCCGCCGCGCTCACCAGCAACGCGCAGGAGACGGCCAGCCCGGCCCGGTTGGCGGCGCTGGCCCGCTGGCCGGCGCGCACGTCCTGGGTGTCCTGGCTCCGCCCGCCGGCCACCACCGGCCCGTCCTCGCTCCGATCCGCGCCCCATGGGTACGGCCCGCCGTAACCGCCGCCTCCGGACGGGACGGGCAGGCCGGGCGCGGGCAGGTGGTAGACGTCCGGGGCCGTGCCGGTGATCTCCGGGTCGGCCAGCGGGGCCGCTTCCGGCAGGTGCGGCGGAGGTGAGCGCAGCACCTCCGCCGGCACCCCGTCCGAGTCCCCCAGCAGCGCGTAGAGCAGTTCCCGGCTGGTGGGCCGGTTGCGCGCGTCCTTGTCGAGGCAGGCGGCGACCAGTTCACGCAGGTACCCGTCGAGGCGGCCCAGCTCGGGCGGCGCGGTGAGGATGCGGTGCAGCACGGGCGCCACCGAGTCCTGCCCGAAGGGGGCGATGGCGTTGGCCGCGAAGCACATGGTGGCGCCCCAGGAGAACACGTCGGCGGCCCCGGTGACCAGCGCGGCGGTGATCTGCTCCGGCGCCATGTAGGCGGGGGTGCCGACGCCCCGCCCGCTCTGGGTGGCCGCGGCGTCGAGCACGCGGGCCAGCCCGAAGTCGATCACGCGCGGCCCGTCGGGGCCGAGCAGCACGTTCTGGGGTTTGAAGTCGCGGTGCACGATCCCGGCGCGGTGGATGGCGGCCAGCGCGGTCGCGGTCCCGACGGCCAGGCGTTCCAGCGCGCCGCCGCTCTTGGGGCCGGTGCGCATGACCTCGCGATACAGCGACGGCCCGGCCACATACTCGCTCACGATGTACGGCCGGCCCTCGTCGAACCCGGCGTCGACCACCTGCGCGGTGCAGAACCGCGCGACATGCTTGGCCAGCTCCACTTCGCGTAAGAACGCCGCCCGCTCATCCCCCACGGACCCGTGAAGCAACTTGATCGCGTGTCGTTCCTCGCCCCTCATCCCGAGGAACACCACACCTTGGCCGCCTTCGCCCAGCCGGCCGGTCAACGTGTAGGCGCCGAGTACGCGCGGGTCCCCCGATGTGAGCGGCTGCGTGTCAGGCACGGGGCCTCCCCTCGCCGCCACCCGGTACTACATTCCACTGAAAGCAACCAAGCTCGGGCAGTCAACGCGGCCCGCCCAATCGGCACACGACCGTGACACATCCGGTCAGGACGGGCGCGATACCTTGCCCGAATAGGTAACGGCCTGCTGTCCCGAGCGGTTCACCTCAATCACCGCCTGGTTCCCTCCGGCGTCGGGGAACATCCGGAGCGTGCCCGGGTAGCACTCCTTGCCCTTGACCTCGTCGAGCCCGTAGACGTGCACGCTGGAGGTCTTCACCAGACGGCCGGAGCAGTGCAGGTCGGCGCCCCAGCGCATCGTCGAGGTCCCCTCGGCCGCCAGCCGGATCTCCACCGGGAAGACCCGGTCCGCGCTCGGGTGGTCGGCCGATCCGGTCCACGTACCGGTCAGGTCGCCCTGGCCGCTCTGCCACCACAGCACGAACCCCGCCACTCCGGCCAGCAGCCCGGCGACGCCGACCGCCACCTGCCACTTGGGCACCCGCCGCTTGGGCGCGGGGGCGGTGATCGTCTCGGCCGCAGGGGTCAGGTCCAGGTGGGGTTCCGTGGTGCCGATCGCGGCGCGGGCACCCGAGCTGAGCATGTCCGCTCCGGCCTGCCGCCCGAGCAGGTAGCCCAGTGTGTCCTCGGCCGTGGGGCGGGCCGCGGGATCCCTGGCCAGGCAGCCCTGGACGACGTCGCGCAGGCGCCCGCTCAGCGTGCCCAGGTCGGCCCGGCCGTACAGGATGCGGGCGAGGATCTCCTGGTAGGTGTCGGCCCGGTAGGCGTGGCGGCCGTTGGCGGCGTAGGCGAGGGTGAGGGCCCAGGCGTACAGGTCGGCGGGCGGGCCGGCCGCTTCGCCCTCGATGCGCTCGGGCGCCAGGTAGGCGGGGGTGCCGACGGGGGCCTTGCCGACCGTGGCGGTGGCGTCCATGAGGCGCGAGATGCCGAAGTCGATGACCCTCGGCCCGTCCATGCCGAGCAGGACGTTGCCCGGCTTGAAGTCGCGGTGCACCACTCCGGCGCGGTGGATGGCGGCCAGGGCGGTGGCGGTGCCGATGGCCAGCCGGTCGAGCGAACTGCCGGTTCTGGGGCCCTTGGCGATGATGTGGTCGCGCAGCGAGACTCCGTCCACGTATTCGCTGACGATGAAGGGCCGGTCGCCGTCGAGGGAGGCGTCCAGGACCTGGGCCGTGCAGAAGGGTGCGACCCTGCGCACGGCCTCGACCTCGCCCAGGAAGCGCCGCCGTACCCCGGGATCGGCCGCGACGTGGGCGTGCAGCAGTTTGACCGCGACCTGGCCGCCCGCCGGGGTGTGGCCGAGGAAGACCGTCCCCTGGCCACCTTGCCCGAGCCTGCCCGCCAGCCGGTAGTCCCCGAGCCGGTGAGGATCATCCGCCCGAAGATCCGCCAATCTTGACATAGGCCGCCAGTATGGCAGCGTTAGAAGAACGTTTCCGCATAGGAGTCGAGCACCGGGAGCACGGCGTCCGCGGGTGCGCTCGGCAGCGTGGCCACGACCTCCTCGATGCCCAGTTCGGCGAAGTAGTCGAGTTTCTCCCGGGTCGGCCGGGTCCCGATCGGGATCACGCGGGCCATGGGGCGCTCGGCCTTGTCGCAGGCTTCGCGCAGCGCGGGCAGCGCCGCCTTCACGCCCTTGCCGCCGATGGGCATCCAGCCCTCGGCGTACTCGGCGACGTGCGCGAACAGCTTCGGCCCCGCCGCGCCGCCGACGTAGACGGGCGGCCCGGAGACGGGCTTGGGCCAGGACCACGACGGCTCGTGCCCGTCGAACTCGGCCACCTCGTCGCGCCACAACGCGCGCATCGCCAGCACGTTGCGCCGCGCGATCTCCCGCCTGTTCTGGTACGGCACGCCGTGGTTCTCGATCTCCTCCACGTTCCAGCCGAACCCGATCCCGAGCACGACCCGGCCGCCGGACAGGTGGTCGAGGGTGGCCACGGCCTTGGCGGTGACGATGGGCTCGCGCTGGGCGGCCAGCAGGATCCCGGTGCCCAGCCGGATGGCGCTGGTGACCGAGGCGGCGGCGGCGAGCGCGACCAGCGGGTCCACGGTGCGTTTGTACTCCTCCGGCAGCACCTCCTGACCGGCGGCGGGCGGGGTGCGGCGGGAGACGGGGATGTGGGTGTGCTCGGGCAGGAAGAGCGAGGAGAAGCCGCGCTCCTCGGCCGCCCGGGCCAGTGCGGGCGCCGGCATGGCCAGGTCCGTGGAGAACATCGTGACGCCCAGCCGCATGGCCGACCTCCCAGCATGTCAACCAAGCGATTGCTCGGCTACGATTTCTAGAGTAGCTTGCCGGACAGAGAAACGCCCCGTGGAAAGAGGACTCCCGGTGAAGTTTTCCATCTTCCTGAACCCGCAGATTCCAGGCTCCGGATACGCCGCCGAGGAGAACGCCCGGGCCAGGCGGCCTATCGGGCGGGACACGGAGTCGTACCAGAAACTGCTGCACGAGGTGCGGGAGATCGCCGTCCACGCCGACCAGATCGGCTTCGACGCGCTGATGATGACCGAGCACCACTTCCACTCCGAAGGCATGGAGTTCTCGGTCAACCCCCTGATGTTCCTCACCGACCTCGCGGCACGCACCGAGCGCATCCTGCTGGCCCCGCTCGGCATGGTCCTGCCCGCCTGGGACCCCATCCGGGCCGCCGAGGACGTGGCGCTGCTCGACCAGTTCTGCAAGGGACGGCTGCGCCTCGGCGTGGCCCGCGGCTACCAGAACCGCTGGATGAACGTCCTGGGCCAGCGCTGGCACGCCGCCGCCGCCCGCTCCGACGGCTCGGCCTCCGACACGCGCAACTTCGACGTGTTCGGCGAGGTCCTGAAGATCATGAAGATGGCCTGGACCCAGGAGACGCTGCGCTACAAGTCCGACGTCCTGGACTACGAGGTGCCCTTCCCCTACGACGGCATCGAGGGCTGGCCGGCCGTGGAGTGGACCAAGACCTTCGGCGCCCCGGGCGAGATCGACGAGGACGGCAAGGTCCAGGCCGTCTCGGTCTGCCCGCGGCCCTACCAGAACCCGCACCCGGAGCTGTGGCAGCCGTTCACGATCTCCGACCGCTCGGTGATCCGCGCCGCGCAGGAGAACATCCTGCCCTGGATGTTCACCCCGAACCCCGACGACCACGCCGCCAAGGCCAAGCTCTACCAGGAGGAGTCGGCCCGCCAGGGCCGCGACTACAAGCTGGGCGAGCACACCGGCATCCTCAAGATCGTCGGCATCGCGGACACCACCGAGGAGGCCATCAACACCTTCGGCCGCAGCATCCCGAAGGACTTCGCCGCCTTCTTCGGCCCGTTCGGCTACCTGGAGGTGCTGCGCAAGAAGGAGGACGAGAAGCACAAGCCCATCTCCCCCGAGAAGGGCGACGCCAAGCGCATGAACGACGTCGAGATGGCCCTGTTCGGCACCCCCGACGACGTCAAGCGCGGCATCCAGCGCATGCTCGACCGGATGCCCGACCTGGAGTGGTTCGGCCTGTACATGCAGGGCCAGCAGGGTGTGCTGCCGCTCGACACGGTCAAGCGCAACCTCGAACTGTTCGCCACCAAGGTCATCCCGGAGTTCCAGTGAAATTCTGGCTGGGGGCCTCGTTCGTCCCCGCCGACCAGTTCCTGGAGCTGGCCCGGGCCGCCGAGCGCCTCGGGTTCGACACGCTGACGCTCTCCGACCACTTCTTCTACGCCGACTTCGCCACGCCGTACCCCTATTCCAGGAGCGGCAGGCCGCGCTGGAACGCCGAGACGCACTGGCCGGACGCGTGGGTGACGATCGGGGCGATGGCGGCGGTGACCAGCACGCTGCGCTTCTCCCCGAACGTCTACATCGCCCCCGCCCGGGACCTGTTCACCGTGGCCAAGCAGGTGTCCACGGCCGCGGTGCTGTCGGGTGAGCGGGTGACGTTCGGGGTGGGCGTGGGCTGGTGCAAGGAGGAGTTCCAGGCGACCGGCCAGGACTTCCACACGCGCGGGCGGCGGCTGGACGCCATGATCCCCGTCCTGCGGGAGTTGTGGTCGGGTGCGCCGGTCAAGCTGGAGGGGCTGCCGGAGCTGTCGATCAGCCCCACCCCATCAGGAGATATCCCGATCTACGTGGGCGGGGACAGCGAGGCCGCGCTCACCCGCGCCTCCCGGCTCGGCGACGGCTGGATCGGCAACCGGATCTACACCGAGGAGCAGCTCGACCCGGTGCTGGCCGAGCTGCCCAAGGACCGGCCCTTCGAGGTCATCGCCCCGCTGGCCGTCATGCCGGACGCGGCCGTCTACCGCAGGTTCGCCGCCAAGGGCGTGACCGGCACCATGGCCGCCCCCTGGTGGCTGGCCACGCCCGAGGAGAAGAAGAGGTACGGCGAAGCCACACTGGAACTCAAGATCGCCACCATGGAGCGCTTCGCGGAGGAGGTCATCGCCAAGATGTGACCCCGCCCGGGATCAGGTCTTGGTCGCGACCCTGGCCTTCACCGTCGCCAGGATGACCCGCCGCACCAGCCCGCTGCCCAGCCGGATCACCCTCCAGTACCGCAGGAAGGCCCGGCGGGCCTCCGGGCTGGTGGCCGCCACCCTGGTCTCGGTCACCAGCCTGACCCGCCCCGCCCCGGCCTCCTGCAGCAGGAAGCTGAACGTGGCCTTGGCGAAGCCGGGCCGGTCGAAGTCCTCGAACTCGCGGGCGGAGCCGACCGCGAGGCTCTCGGCCGCCCCGAGCCGCCACCACTGCCCCACGGTGCCCAGCACGACCTCCCGCCCCGGCTCCTCGGCCAGCGGCGCGAAGGCGGGCAGGTCCCGCTGGGCGTGTCCGTTCACCAGCCGGGAGACCAGGTCGCGCGCGGCGAACAGCGGCTTGATGAGCGGGATGTCCCGCGCGGACGCGGGCTGCCTGACCGCCTCCCACACCCGCTCCGGCGGCGCGGCGATGACGATCGCGTGCCGCTCCGACGCGTCCGGCGCCGGGATGAACCGCTCAGCCAGCGTGGGCACGCGTGACCTCGCGTTCGAGGTTGTCGAGAAAGCCTTCGAGCGCCTTGTCGTGCGCCCGCCGGATGACCAGCGGCCACAGCAGCGCGAACAGGCCGCCGAGCCGCCCCTTGAGCTGGTGGCGCACCAGCGTGCGCCCGCCCTCCGCGGGGAAGAGCTCGAACCCGTGCCCGCCGCTGATCGCCCGCCCGACGTCGAACCAGAGCTTGCGGCCCGGCTCGACCACCGCGACCCGGTACGTCATGCCGTCGTGCCGGACGGGCGCGCCCACGTAGAGCCCGTCCGGCAGCGCGAACGTCCCGCTGCTCGCCGGATACAGCCGGCTCACGTCCGCGAGCACGGCCCAGACCTGTTCCGGGGTGCCGGGGACCACGCGTTCGTGCACGTTGTGCACCATGTCGCCACCTCCATACGGTTGCGTATGGTTCGACTATACGACACCGTATGGCAGGCTGTCGGGGTGGGTAGGTTGAACGCGGACGACTGGGCGCGGGCCGCGCTGGCGGCCCTCGCGGAAGGCGGCCTGGCCGCCGTCGCGGTGGAACCGGTGGCGGTACGGCTCGGCGTCTCGAAGGGCAGCTTCTACTGGCATTTCGCCAACCGCCAAGCCCTCGTGGAAGCGGCCCTGGCCTTCTGGGAACGCGACACCGAGGCGGTCATCCGGCACCTGGAGGAGATCGCTTGCCCGCGCGAGCGCCTGCGCACGCTGCTGGAGCTGGCCTTCTCCGACGAGACGGAGGCCGCCGTCTCCTTCCGGCTGATCAGCGAGGCCGACGACCCGGCCATCGCCGAGGTCGCCCGCCGGGTCAACGAACGCCGCCTGGCCTTCATGACCCAGACCGTGGCCGAGATCATCGGCGCCGAGGAGGCGGGCAACCGGGTCTTGGCCGGATACGCCGGCTATCTGGGCCGGGCCGCCCTGCGCCGGCTCGGCATCGTGGACGGGGAGACCGGCGCCATGGTCGAGCTGGCCCTGTCCGAGCTGCTGAACGACCAGGAGCCGGGCGGGAGCCGTACCGGGGAAAGATAGGCTCGGGGGCGTGCTGGAGAGAGTGGCGGCGACCCGATACGTGACGCCGTTGAGGGAGGGCGGGTCGCTGCCCGGCGTGGTCGAGGCCGACGACCTCGGCACCTACGCCGTGAAGTTCCGCGAGGCCGGGCAGGGCCGGCGGGTGCTCGTGGCCGAGATCATCGGCGCCGAGCTGGCCAGGCGGCTCGGGCTGCGCACGCCCGAGCTCAAGCTCATCGACCTCGACCCGCAGTTCGGCGACCGCGAGCCCGACGAGGAGGTTCAGGAGCTGCTGCGCAAGAGCGCCGGGCTGAACCTCGCCGTGGACTTCCTGCCCGGGGCACTGGGCTTCGAGCCGCTCGCCTGGCCGCCCGACCCCGCCTTCGCCTCCCGCGTGGTGTGGTTCGACGGCCTGATCCACAACATCGACCGGAGCTGGCGCAACCCGAACCTCCTGGTCTGGCACCACGGCGTCTGGCTGATCGACCACGGCGCCGCCCTGTGGTTCCACCACAACTGGAAGAGCGCCGACCCGCGGCGCCCGTTCGACGCGAGCGATCACGTGCTGGCCGCGCACGCCACCGAGCTGGACGCCGCCGCGGCGGACCTCGCCCCGCGCATCACCCCGGAGCTGCTGCGCGAGGTGACCGCGCTGGTGCCGGACGAGTGGCTGGACGGCGAGCCGGGCTTCGGCTCGGCCGCCGAGGTGCGCGCCGCCTATGTCGATCACCTGGTACGGCGGGCCGAGGGGCCGGGCGACTGGCTGATCCACACCCGGCAGGAGCACAAACCCAAGACCGGCCCGGGCTCGGTCGGCGCGTTCTGGCGAGGGGACCGGTCATGAGCAGGGACGCCTACGAGTACGCGGTGATCAGGGTCATCCCGAGGGTCGAGCGCGGCGAGCAGATCAACGTCGGGGTGCTGCTGTACTGCCAGCCGCGCTCGTTCCTGTGTGCCCGCGTCGACCTGGACGAGTCCCGGCTGCGGGCGCTCGATCCGGCCGCCGACCTGCCCGCGCTCCGCCAGGCGCTGGCCGCCTACCAGCTGACCTGCGACGCCTCGTCCGGGCCGCTGAGCGCGCAGCCGCTGGGCGCCCGCTTCCGCTGGCTGACCGCGCCCCGGAGCACGATCGTGCAGACCGGGCCGGTGCACGCCGGGCTGACCGACGACCCGGAGGCGGAGCTCGACCGGCTAGTGGCGAGCCTGGTCCACGTCACACAGGCGGCCGGGTAGCCAGCGCTTGCCGGAGAACATGCGGGTCTGGCCGGCGTCCCGGTCGGATTGGCCGCTGGCCAGCAGCGTCCGGACCTCGGGGCAGCGCTTGCCGGAGAAGCGGACGGCCATCAGGAAGGTGGTGCCGTCGGTGACCACCGGATGCCCCGTTTCCGGATTTTTCGTGGTGTGGAGGAGGTTGTAGACGCCTGCGGTGTCTGGGCCGCCGTGGAGGGGGATGCGCCGGTTGTCGTGGAACACGTACTGGTGCTCGCCCAGCGGCGCCTCCGGGCCGATGTCCTCCTTGTCCAGGGCGGCGACGGCGTCGGCGAAGGCGGTGCGGATCCTGGCGTCGGCCGTGTCCAGGGTGTTCGGGGTGCCGATCGGGTCGGCCGGGTCGAAGGGGGTGCGCCACGGGTTGACGCCCGACTTCGTGACCCGTGCCCAAAAGCGGTCGAACAACAGCGCGCCCCGGCTCGTGGTGTCGTTGCGGCGATCCCAGGCGGCCACGGCCGCGCAGGCCCTGCGCACGTCCACCGTGGCGCCGGCCGAGGTCCTCGCCCTGCCTCCGGGGAACGACCGGCACATGGCCGCCGTGTCCGCGGCCGCCAGTTCGCCCGTCATCGAGCGGTTGCTCAGCACCAGGTTCCACGCGCCGGCGACGGTGAACCCGGCCGGGCCGTACCCGTCACCGCCGTCCAGGCGCTTGCGGATCAGGTCCAGGCCCATCCGGCTGCGCGCGGTCTGCGCCCGGCCCTCGTCGCCGAAGATCCTGGGCAGGCCGGTCAGCGGCCGTTCCCTGTTCGACAGCCACAGGGAGCCGTTGGAGTTGGTGAGGTAGTCCTTGGCGGTGCGCACCGGCATGCGGTGGTTGCCGAAGGTGCCGGGGACCAGGGAGTCCTTGTCGGTGCCCAGGGCGCAGCGGGTGCGGGAGCCGTCCAGGACCGGGAGGCGGTGGCTGTCCCACAGGGCATGGCCCAGCTCGGTGTTGCAGGTCCGGGCGTGCTGGTCGGTGACGTGCGGAACGCCCTGGTATCCGGCCAGCAGGATGCCGCCCTCGCGGTCGACGGCCAGTTCGTTGAAGGTGGACGCGCCGCCGTGGTCGCGTAGCGCCCGCCGGATGTCCTCGACGGTCCTGGCCGTGCCGAACTCGGCCACCGCGTTGGGGCCGCGCATGGTCTGCGCGTTGGCGTCGGCCAGGGCGTAGGCGCGCTCCGTGGTCCAGGGGAGGTCCTGGCGCTGCTGGCCGCCGAGCCAGGCGTTGACGGACATCGAGGTCAGGACCGGGCCGTAGCGGGTGTGCCAGACCGAGCGGGTGACGGGAGTCCCCAGGACGTCCACCGTGACGCGGCGTTCTGTCATGCGTTCCGGCTCGCCGTCCACCAGGTAACTGGCCGGGTCGCCCGGGACCAGTTTCAGCTCGAACAGGGAGTAGGTGACCGTGGAGGCGACCGTCCCGGTCCAGGCGGTGTTCCTGGTGTAGCCGGTGGCGGTGATGGGCGCGCCGATCATCTGGACGCCGTCGAGGTCCATCGTGCCGGGGATGGTCAGCCTGGCCTGCCAGAACGAGGCCGGGCCGCGCCACGGGACGTGCGGGTTGGCCAGCAGGAGCCCGCCGCCGCCCCGGGTGGCCTCCGGGCCGGTGGCGATGGCGTTGCTGCCGCGCTCCGGAGGCGGGGCGGGGGTGGCTGTGGGCTGGTCGGGGCGGTTCGGGGGCGTGGCCGCGACGATGCCGGCCAGACCTCGGTTCAGGCCGTCGGTGCCCCCTTGGTACATGTACCGATAAATGTCGATTTCCCGGATGGGCACCAGCCAGCTAGCACCCCCGCATTCCGATGTCCCGCCTTCCACCAGATACCGGTTATATCCGGATACATAACCGCGAACCAGTGCACGCACTTTCGCACTCGGCCCCACCGGCGGCGCCTTGGCCACGATCCTCTCGACGACTCCCCGGTCGATGAGATCCCGGGCCGCCACGTCGGAGGCGAGGTTCTCCCCCGCTGCCCCCGCCCCGAGATGACGTGCCAGCTCACCCCGGACGCCCAGGAAGATCATCCCCAGCTCGCACAGCCGGTCCTTGGCCTGGGCGTACCCGATCCCCCGCCCCAGCCCGGCCTCGTCGCCGGCCACGATGTGCGGCACACCGTCACGGGCGGCGGCCGGCGCGGACATTCCGCCGAGAACCAACGCCACCAGCGCCGTCCCCCAAGTAATTTTTCGCACAGAAAACAAGCCTAGAAAGACGCCTTCCGGCAATCCTCCTGCCGCGGAACGAATCCACCTACACCCTTACACTTACCCCGAAGGATGTACGGCGCCGCCGCCCTCATGGCCGCGCCGTCAGCGGTCCGAGGTGGACGCTGGCCACTCGCCACCCGTCGCCCTGGCGGACCGCGGTGAGCGTGAGCCGGAACCGCCCCGAGTTGTCGGTCCCCCCGAAGGAGGTCTCCTGGGCGTCGACCCCCACGACCACGGCCGCCGGGCCGTGCTCGTGCACCTGCGGCTCCTCGACCGCGACGGACCGGTTGACCAGCCCGTTGCCGAAGCGGAGCAGCCACTGCTCCCGGGTGAGCACGAACCCGAGGGGCCCGACGCCGACGAAGCCGTCGGCCAGGAGCCCGTCGAGCGCCTCGGGGTCGTTGGCCGCCTCGGCGCCGGCCCAGCGGTGCACCAGTTCCAGAACGTCTGCGGACATGTTCTGCCTGCTCGACTAAACTTATAGCTACTATGTGTTTAGAGTAACTCTAAGATTTAGGCAAGGGGCAAGCGTGGGCCTGCGCGAGCGCAAGAAGGAGCTGACCCGGCGGCAGATCGCCGAGGCGGCCTGGCGCCTGTTCGCCGAGCGGGGCTTCGACCGCGTGACGGTGACCGAGATCGCCCGCGAGGCCCAGGTGGGCCCAGCGACGGTCTTCAACTACTTCGCGACCAAGGAGGACCTCTTCTACTCCGGCCTGGACGAGTTCGGCGCCCGCCTGGTCGCCGCGGTCGAGGAGCGCCCGGCCGGGGAACCCGTGATCGCCGCCGTCCGCCGTTTTCTCCTCGGCGCCGGGGGACTCCTGGACGCCATCGCCCAAGGCGACGAGGAGGCACTGTCCCGGGCCCGCACCCTGCACCGCGTGATCTCCGGCAGCGCCTCCCTGCAGGCCCGCGAGGCGCAGGCGTTCACCCGCCTGAGCGTGAACCTCGCCGCGGCCATCGCCGGCGAGGGTGGCGAGGAGGTCACCGCCCGCGTGGCCGCAGGGGCGCTCGTCGGCGTCCACCGCGCGATGGTCGACCTCACCCGCGCCCGCGTCCTGGCCGGCGAGCGCCTGCCCGCCCTGGCCGAGGACGTCAGGCGGTACGGCGAGCGCGCCTTCGCCCTCCTCGGCCGGGGCCTGGACGACTACGCCCGCAAACCCGGCTGAGCGCGGGCTTCACCGGGCAGGCGGGCCGCCCTTGAGAGCGCGGGCTTCACAGGGCGTGCGGGCCGCCCTTGAGCTCGTGGAAGCCGGGCGTCCCGGCTACCACCACGGTGGCGTCCCACAGGGCGCCGGCGGCCTCGCCCGCCGGGACCTGGGAGATGACGGGCCCGAACCAGGCGGGGCCGTTCTCGACGGCGATGATCGGAGTGCCCACGTGGCTGCCCACCTTGGCCACGCCCTCGGCGGTCGAGGCGCGCAGATGGTCGTCGAACTCGGTCGAATCCGCAGCGGCGGCCAGCGCGGCGGGCAGCCCGGCCGCCTCCAACGCCTTCGCCCAGTCCCAGTCCCAGTCGTCCAGCTCGTGCAGCCGCTCGTAGAACCGGCGCAGCGCTTCGGAGCCGTGCGCGAGTTCCACGGCCGCGCACACGCGCGCGGGCAGCCAGAGGTGGCCCTCGGTGTCCCCCTCCGGGTCCACGTCCAGGTGCTCGTTGAGCGCCGACAGGCTCAGCAGCCGCCACGTGATGGAGATCGGCCGGACGGCCGCCGCCTCGACGAGCCACCGCGACGTCAGCCACGTATACGGACATGTCGGGTCAAACCAAAAATAAGCCTGCATGTCTAGAAAAGTACCGACATGAAGGTGTCAACCTCGTGGAAACCGACCTTCCGGTACACCGACCTGGCCGTGTGGTTGAAGTCGTTCACGTACAGCGTCACCACCGGGGCGAAGTACTGCAGCGCGGCCTCCACCACGGCGGCCATCCCGGCCGCCGCGTGCCCGCGCCCCCGCAGGTGGGGATCCACCCAGACGCCCTGGATCTGGCACGCCTGCGGCGTCACGGCCCCGATCTCCGCCTTGAAGACCACGCGCCCGTCGTCGATGCGGGCATAGGAGCGCCCGATCCGGATCAGCTCGGCCACCCGGGTGCGGTACAGGGCGCCCCCGTCACCGACGTTGGGCGAGACCCCCACCTCTTCGGTGAACATCGCCACGCAGGCGGGCAGCAGCCGGTCGAACTGGTCCGGGCGGACCCGCCGTACCAGCGGATCCGGAGGGACGGACGGGCGCTGCGCGGTGGCCATGACCGGCTGCGCCCAGCGGATGGCGCGCGCCCGCCCCCAGTGAGGCTCGAGGCGTTCCCACAGCAGCGACACCGCCTCCTGGGGGCCCACGATCGACGAGCACCGGCGCCCCTGCTTGCGGGCGCGGTCGGCGAAGGCGTGCACGGCCTCGGGACCGGCGTTCACCGGGACCAGGTTGGCCCCGGCGTAACAGAGCGAGACGAGACCGCCACGCGGCCCGAAGCCCCACATCTGACCACCCAGCCGCGCCGGATTGAGCCCGACGGTCCGCACCCGGGAGGCGACGAAGACGTTGGCGACCGGATCGGTGTCGAGCAGGTCGAGCACCTCATCGCGATCGCTGTCATCGAGCACGCGCGACGCCGTTGTACGCAGCATCACACGGTCAGACTACGCGAAGGCCCCCCGAATGGCTCATCTGCCGATGACCTCGGTGAGCCTTTCGTGGCTCTGCGGCAAACCCGACGACATCCGGGCAGCCGGGCGAGGTGACGGCAAAGCAGGGCAGGCGGCTCCCGGACGGGGCAAAGTGCCGTCGGTCAGGTAGTCGGCCAGCGCCCGGTCCACGCACCGGTTCCCGGCCAGCGAGACGCCGTGGTTGCCGCCGGACTCGACGAGCATCCGGGACGTCGGGAACAGGCGGCGCATGTTCAGGCTCCCGACGTACGGCGTGGCCGCGTCGCCCTTGGACTGCACCATGAGGATCGGCGGCAGGTCCCTCGACCCCTGGAGCTTGACCGGCGTGCCCCCGGGCACCGACCAGAAGGCGCACGGCGCGTTGTACCAGGCGTTCGGCCAGGTCATGAACGGCGCCCTGCGGTGCAGCTCGGTCATGTCCTTGCGCCAGTCCGCCCAGTCCAGCGGCCAGGCGGCGTCACGGCACTGCACGCTCAGGTAGACGGCGTAGCCGTTCTCGTCGTCGGCCTCGCGCGCGCCGTGCTGCTTGTAGGCGTTGACCAGTTGCTCCACCTCGCCCTTGCGGACGTACCGGGACCACGCCTGGGCCAGGGCGGGCCAGACCGCGTCGGTGTAGCCGCCGACGGCGAAGGTGTCGTCGAGCTCGCTCGGTCCCACGACGCCTCCGGCGGGCCGCTCACGCAGCCGCGAGCGCATCTGGTACCAGGCGAAGGAGGTCTGCTTGACGGTCCGGCCGAGCTTGTAGACCTTGTTGTTCTCCGCCGCCCAGGTCAGGAAGTCGCGGTGGCGCCGGTCGAAGGAGCGGTCCTGGGCCAGGTTGGCCTCGTACCAGACGGCCTTGGGGTCCACGCTGCTGTCGAGCACCAGGCGCTTGACCCGCTCGGGGAAGAGCGTGGCGTAGGCGGCGCCGAGGTAGGTGCCGTAGGAGTAGCCGAGGTAGCTGATCTGCCGCTCGCCGAGCTCGGCGCGGATGCGGTCGATGTCGCGGGCGGCGTTCTCGGTGTTCATGTGCGGCAGCATCCAGGCCCACAGGTTGCCGCACCGCTCGGCGTAGGTGCGGGCGCGGTCGAGCAGCAGTTGCTCGTCGGCCTTGGTGCGGGGCACGGCGTCGGCGCGCGGCGGCTTGTAGAACTCGGCCGCGTCGACGCAGCGCAGCGCGGGCTCGCTGGCGCCGACGCCGCGCGGGTCGAACCCGACGATGTCGTAGCGGGCGGCCAGCTTGGGCGGCAGCGCGGCGGCGACGTACTTGGTCAGCTCCCGCCCGGAGGCGCCGGGTCCGCCCGGGTTCACCAGGAGGGTGCCGAGGTGGTTGTGGTCGCGGGAGACGCTGCCCTTCACCCGGTTGAGGGCGATCTTGATGGTCTGGCCCATGGGCTCGCGGTGGTCGAGCGGCACCCTGACCATGGCGCACTCGACGGCGGGAGCGGGCGCCTCGGCCCGCGCGGTCCCGCCCGCCTTCGCCCCGCCGAGGGCGTCGTCGGCGGAGGCTTCCTTCTCGCACGGCCCCCATGTGAGGCCCGCGTGCGCCTGTGGCACCGGAGCGGGCGCGGCGAGCGCGCCCTCCGTCCCGGCGGTTCCCACGGCCAGCACCGCCAATGCGGCGACAATCCCGACAATCCGCTTCACCCGGCTGCTCCCCCCACTCCCACTCGTACGGCAGAGCGATGTTCCCTTGTGCAACCGCCCCACTACAGTACGTATGGAAGAAGTCTTACCGTGATGTAACTCCTTGCTTACCACTTGTCACGCCCCCAGAATCAGATCATGGTGATCGGTTCCAGAGCTCCACGACGCGAGGACGCCCGGCTGCTGACGGGCAGGGGACGGTTCGTGGGCACAGTGCGCCTGCCCGGCATGGTTTACGGATTCGTGGTCAGAAGCCCGATCGCGCACGGCCGCCTGCTGGGCCTCGACGTCAAGGCCGCGCGCGCCTGCGACGGGGTCCTCGACGTGATCACCCCCGCGGACACGGCCGGCGTCACCCTGCCCTGCGTCTCCCTCGCCCCCGGCCAGCAGCAGACCTCCTACCCCGTGCTCGACGACACCCTGCGCTACGTCGGCCAGCCGGTGGCCATGATCGTGGCCCTCACCCCGGAGGCCGCCCGCGACGCCGCCGACCTCCTCGACCTCGACCTCGACGAGCTCACCCCCGTCGTGGACGTCGAAGAGGGCAGCGTGATCACCGAGTTCACCCTGGGCGACGCCGGCGCCGCCGACGTCCAGTCCGCCCACGTCGTGGAGATGACCTTCCGGTACGGCAGGGCCGCGCCGTACCCGATGGAACCCCGCGGCGTCGTGGCCGAGTACACCGGCGAGCAGCTCACGCTGTGGACCACCACCCAGGCGCCGCACCAGGCCCGCGACCACCTGGCGGAGGCGCTGGGCCTGTCCATCGACCGGATCCGGGTGGTGACCGGCGACACCGGCGGCGGGTTCGGCGGCAAGGAGCACCTGTATCCGGACGAGACGCTGGCCTGCGTCGCGGCGATGCGGCTCGGGCGGCCGGTGGCCTGGAGCGAGGCGCCGGGCGACAAGCTGGTGGCGACGCTGCCGGCGCGGGCGGCACGCCACCGCGCCCGGCTGGCCCTGGACGAGGACGGCCGGTTCCTGGCCCTGTACGCGGACGTGCTCGGCGACCTCGGCGGGCACCCGTCGAACGTGGGCATCTCGCCGTTCGCGGTGACCGCGTCGATGCTGCCGGGTCCCTACCGGTTCCCGCAGGCCGGGGTCCGGCTGCGCGGCGCGCTGACCAACACCACGCCGACCGGCTCCTACCGGGGCTTCGGCCAGCCGGAGGCGGCGATGACCCGGGAGCGGCTCATCGACGAGGCGGCCAGGCGGCTCGGCCTGGACCCGGTCGAGCTGCGGCTGCGCAACCTGATCGGCCCCGAGGAACTGCCGTACGCCAGCCGCACCGGGCCGGTCTACGACTCCGGCGACTACCCGCGGGCGCTGCGGACCGTGCGGGACCTGGCCGCCGCCGTCGCGCCGGCCGACGGCAGGCGGCGCGGGATCGGGTTCTCCTGCCAGGTCGAGGGCACCGGGCTCGGGCCGTCGGAGGCGATGCGCCAGATGGGCATGCTGGTGGGCGGCTTCGAGAGCGCGATCGTGCGCATGGAGCCGGACGCCTCGGTGGTCGTGCACTCGGGCGTGGCCGTGATCGGCCAGGGGATCGAGACGACGCTGGCGCAGATCGCCGCCGAGCGGACCGGGGTGCCGCTGGACAGCGTGCGCGTGCTGCTGGGCGACACGGCCAGCGCGCCGTACTCGGGGGTCGGCTCGATCGCCAGCCGTTCGCTGGTGGTCGGCGGCGGCGCGCTGGCGCGGGCGGCCGACCGGCTGCGGGAGAAGGTGTTCGCGCTGGCGGCGCACCGGCTGGAGGTGGCGCCGGAGGACCTCGAGCTGCGGGGGCAGGAGGTCGGGGTCAAGGGCGATCCCCGGGCGGCGCTGACGCTCAAGGAGATCGCCACCTCGGCCTGGCGCGGCTGGGACCTGCCCGAGGGCTACTCGCCCGGCCTGGAGGAGCGGGCCACCTACGATCCGCCCGACAGCACCTACGCCTACGCCGCGCACGCCGCCGCCGTCGCCGTGGACCCGGAGACCGGGAAGGTCGAGGTGGAGCGCTACTGGGCCGTGGCCGACTCGGGCGTGGTCGTGAACCCGGCGATCGTGGAAGGACAGCAGGTCGGCGGCATCGCCCAGAGCATCGGCATGGCCTTGAGCGAGGAGATCGTCTACTCGGCCGAGGGACAGCCCACGCTGGACTACCTGCCGCCGACGGTACGCGAGGTGCCCGACATCACCGTGGTCATGCAGAGCACGCCCTCGCCCATCACGCCCGGCGGCATGAAGGGCGCCGGGGAGTCGGGCACGATCGGGCCGCCCGCGGCGATCGCCAACGCGGTCGCCGCGGCCCTGCCCGAGATCGCCGAGCGGGTCAACCGGACGCCGATGACGCCCGAGGTGGTGTGGGGCTGGCTCAACGAGTGAGGGTCAGCCGACCGTGACCTGGGGGCCCGGCGCGTCCTCGTCGTCCAGGTCGATCTCGACGCCCATCTCCTCGGCGATGCGCAGGGCCTCCTCGATGAGGGTCTCCACGATCTGCGACTCGGGCACGGTCTTGATGACCTCGCCCTTGACGAAGATCTGCCCCTTGCCGTTGCCGGAGGCCACGCCGAGGTCGGCCTCGCGGGCCTCGCCCGGGCCGTTGACGACGCAGCCCATGACGGCCACGCGCAACGGCACCTTCATGCCCTCGAGACCGGCCTGCACCTGCTCGGCCAGCGTGTAGACGTCCACCTGGGCCCGTCCGCACGACGGGCAGGAGACGATCTCCAGGCCGCGCTCGCGCAGCCCGAGCGACTCCAGGATCTGGGTGCCGACCTTGACCTCCTCGACGGGCGGGGCCGACAGCGAGACGCGGATGGTGTCGCCGATGCCCTCGGCCAGCAGGGCGCCGAAGGCGACCGCCGACTTGACGGTGCCCTGGAAGGCCGGCCCGGCCTCGGTGACGCCCAGGTGGAGCGGGTAGTCGCACTGCTGGGCCAGCAGCCGGTAGGCGTTGATCATCACGACCGGGTCGTTGTGCTTGACCGAGATCTTGATGTCGCGGAAGCCGTGCTCCTCGAACAGCGAGCACTCCCACAGCGCGGACTCCACCAGCGCTTCGGGGGTGGCCTTGCCGTACTTCTGCAGCAGGCGGGGGTCGAGCGAGCCGGCGTTGACGCCGATGCGGATCGGCACCCCCGCGCCGGCGGCGGCGCGGGCGATCTCGCCCACCTTGTCGTCGAACTTCTTGATGTTGCCGGGGTTGACCCGCACCGCCGCGCACCCGGCGTCGATGGCGGCGAAGACGTACTTCGGCTGGAAGTGGATGTCGGCGATGACCGGGATCTGCGACTTCTTCGCGATGATGGGCAGCGCTTCGGCGTCGTCCTGGGACGGCACCGCGACACGGACGATCTGGCAACCGGAGGCGGTCAGCTCGGCGATCTGCTGGAGAGTGGCGTTGATGTCGGCGGTGACCGTGGTCGTCATCGACTGCACGGACACCGGCGCGTCGCCGCCCACCGGCACACTGCCGACCATGATCTGGCGGGAGTGCCGGCGTCGGGCGAGCGGCTTCGGACGGACCGTCGGAATGCCGAGTGCTACAGAAGTCACGGATAACAGTTTAGGCAACGCCGGTGAGCTCACCGGCACGCGCTCGGGCCCAGGCGTCGGCCGCGAGTACCTCTTCCACCGATTCGGCCGGGGTGACCTGGTGCTCGGCGACCACGTTCGCGACGGTGTCGACGATGGCGAGGAAGGGCAGGGCGCCGCGCATGAACGCGTCCACGCAGACCTCGTTGGCGGCGTTGTAGACGGCCGGGGCGGTGCCGCCCTCGGCGCCGACGTGGCGGGCCAGTTCGACGCTGGGGAAGGCGTCGTTGTCCAGCGGCTCGAACGTCCAGGTGCAGGCGGTGCTCCAGTCGATGGGGCGGGCCGCGCCGGCGATGCGGCGGGGGTGGCCGAGTGCCAGGGCGATCGGCAGGCGCATGTCGGGCGGGCTGGCCTGGCACATGGTCGAGCCGTCGACGTACTCGACCATGGAGTGGACGATCGACTGCGGGTGGACGACGACCTCGATGCGGTCGAAGCCGATGTCGAACAGCAGGTGCGCCTCGATGACCTCCAGGCCCTTGTTGACCAGGGTCGCGGAGTTGATCGTGATGACCGGGCCCATCGACCAGGTCGGGTGCGCCAGGGCCATCTCGGGGGTGACATCGGTCAGCTCCGCGCGCCGCTTGCCGCGGAAGGGCCCGCCGGAGGCGGTGACGATGAGCTTGCGGACGGCGTCGGGGTCGTAGCCGCCCGGCCCGGACGCCCACAGCGACTGCTGCAGCGCGGAGTGCTCGGAGTCGACCGGCAGGATCTGCCCGGGCTTGGCCCGCCGCTTGACCAGCGGGCCGCCGATGATCAGCGATTCCTTGTTGGCCAGCGCGAGCGTGCGCCCGGCGTCCAGGGCGGCCAGTGTGGAGGTCAGCCCGAGCGCCCCGGTGATCCCGTTGAGCACCAGCGGCGAGGCCCCTTCCACCCACGCGGCGCCCGGCAGACTCGCGGTGGCGGATCCAGCCGGGCCGGGCGCGGTCCCGGGCGTCCAGGTGGCCGCCTCGGCGACGCCTTCGGGCCCGGCGAGCACCTCCGGCCGTGCGCCGCGGGCCGCCAGCGCCTCCTTCAGCGCGGGTACGGCTGCCGCGTCGGCGACCGCGACCGCCTCGGCGCCGAAGCGGGCGGCCTGCCCGGCCAGCAGCTCGGCCCGGCCGCCGCCGGCCGCCAGCGCGACCACCTGGAAGCTCGCCGGGTTGGCCGCGATCACGTCGAGCGCCTGGGTGCCGATCGAGCCGGTGGAGCCGAGCACGACGACGGGGCGGGAGATGTCTGCATGCACGGCCCCATTCTCCCGCCCATCGGCCCCGCCCCGGTCACCAGTTGGTGAAAGCACCGTCCGGGCTGCGCAGATGTGGCCGTTCCGCGGCGACCGCCCGGTAGCGCCTGGCCGCCTCCCGATCGATGTCCACCCCGATTCCCGGCAGGTCGGACACCTCCACGCGCCCCGCCCGGATGACCGGGCGGACGGTGAACAACTCGGGCAGCTCCGGCTCGGCCTGGTGCTCCTGGACGGCCACGTTCGGGCAGGCGAGGTTGAGGTGCAGGGAGGAGGCCGCGGTCACGGGCCCCAGCGGGTTGTGGGTGGCGAGCTTGACGTAGTGGGTCTCGCACATGGCGGCGATCTTCTTGGCCTCGGTCAGCCCGGCCGCGACGCCCACGTCGACCCGGGCGTAGTCGATGAGGTCGGCCTCCACCAGCCGCTGGAACTCCCACTTCGAGCCGAACTGCTCCCCGGCCGCCAGCGGCGCCGCCGTACGGGAGCGGAGCATGCGGTAGGCGTCGAGGCCCTCGCTGCGCAGCGGGTCCTCCACGAAGTAGGGCCGCGCCGCCTCGATCTCGCGGCACAGGGTGAGCGCCTCGGGCGGGTCGAGCCGGGTGTGGATGTCGAGGATGAGCTCGACCTCGTCCCCGACGGCCGCCCTGACCTGGTGGAACAGCTCGATTCCGGCCCGCATGGAGGCCCGCTGGTCGAGTGTCCCGTCCGGTGCGTGGGGTACGGCGAAGCGCAGGTGTCCCCAGCCCTCGGCGGCCAGGGCGCGGGCCTTGTCCAGGAAGCGCTCGCGCTCGTGGTAGTCGTCGCCCAGGTGGACGTAGGCGGGCACGTGGTCGCGGACCCGGCCGCCGAGCAGGTCGTAGACGGGGACGCCGAGGGCTTTGCCTTTGATGTCCCAGAGCGCCACGTCCACGGCGGCGATGGCGGCGCTGACGAAGCGGTCGGCGGGGAAGAACCCGCGCCGGAACATGACCTGCCACAGGTGCTCGATCCGGTGGGGGTCCTCGCCGATCAGCAGGTCGCCGAGGTGGTCGAGGGCGCCGGCGACGGCCTTCTGGCGGGAGCGGATGCCCACTTCGCCGATGCCGTGCAGGCCCTCGTCGGTATCCAGGACCAGCAGCATCATGCTGTCGCCGTGGTCGGGCAGGGTCAGCACTTCCCAACCGGTGATCTTCACATCCAGCTCCCATGAAAACGTTCCCGCAACTCTCAGCACCGCATCATGACATCTCATCGCAACGAAGAAAAGATCTGGATTTATCACCCTTGACGGATTCCGGTAACGTTTGCGAGCATCCTGCGTACCAACGACACGGGAGGCCGGAGTGGCGGTAACCATCAAGGACGTGGCGAGCGCCGCCGGCGTCTCCGTCTCGACCGTCTCGCGCGCCTTCACCGCGCCCGACCAGGTGCAGCCGCAGACCCTGCAGCGCATCCTCGACACGGCCGCCAAGCTCGGCTACGCCCCCAACCCCGCCGCCCGCTCCCTGCGCGGCGGCCGGACCGGCTCGCTCGGGCTGATCATCCCCGACATAGGCAACCCGTTCTTCCCGCCGATCTTCAAGGCCATGCAGGCCAGGGCCCGGCGCCAGGGGTACACGATCCTGGCCGCCGACACCGACGAGCGGGAGTTCGACGAGATCGAGACCATCGCCGCCGTCTCCAAGCGGGTGGACGGCATGGTCCTGTGGGCCTCCACGCTGGGCGAGCAGCGGCTGCGCGAACTGGCGGAGGAGATCCCGCTGGTGCTGGTCAACCGGCACCTCGAGGGCATCCCCGAACTGCGCGTCTCGCTGTCGGCCGGCATCTCCCAGGCCGCCGAGCACCTCAAGGCATACGGCCACACCCGCTGCGTGTTCGTCAACGGCTCGCGACCCGAGTTGAGCCGCGGCAAGTCGATAAGAGAGTCGTTCGAGGCGCACGAGCTGGCCCTGGCCGAGCTCGGCCCCTACGAGCCCCGCTTCGAGACCGGCGTGCACGCGGCGACCCTGGTGGCCGCCGGCGAGGCCACCGCCGTGCTCGCCCACAACGACCTGGTCGCCCTCGGCGTGCTGCACCAGCTCGCCAAGCTCGACGTGAAGGTCCCCGGCGACGTCAGCGTGATCGGCATCGACGACACGCTGCTGGCCGCCACCTCCACCCCGTCCCTCACCACGATCAGGATCTCCGCCGACGAGATCGCCACCCAGGCCGCCGACCTGCTCATCGACACGATCGCGGGCAAGGGCGGGGGCCGGGTCGTCGAGATCGGCTCCCGCCTGATCCCCCGCGCGTCCACGGGCCCCGCCCCGCGCTGACCACCCCTCCGGCCAAGGTACGGCGGCGCCGTACCTCTATCCCCCATGCCCGAAAGAGCCCGATAGCGGGAGTCACCATGAAACACACCGCCGCCCTCCTCGGCTGTGCCGTACTGACGACGGCGCTCGCGGCGTGCGGATCGTCCGAGGCCGGAGACGGCACGGTCGTGATCCGCGTCCAGGGCATGCCGCCCGCGACGGACCAGCCCGGCCTGGAGCAGTTCAAGAAGATGGTCGCGGACTTCGAGCGGCAGAACCCCGGCATCCAGGTCGAGGGCTCGACGACCGTCTTCGACCCGCTGACGTTCTCGGCCAGGCTCGCCGGCGGGCGGGCCGAGGAGGTCATCAAGGTCCCGCTGACCGAGCCGCAGGGGCTCATCGCGCGCAAGCAGGTGCAGCCGCTGACCGGCGAGCTCGGCAAATGGGCGCACTACAAGGAGTTCAACCCGCAGGTCCTGCAGCCGCTGAGCGACGCCTCCGGCCAGGTGTACGGCGTGCCGCAGGCGCCCTTCGCGCAGGGCCTGGTCTACAACCGGGAGCTGTTCACCAAGGCCGGACTAGACCCCGGCAAGCCGCCGGCCACCTGGGACGAGGTGAGAACGGCCGCCAAGAAGATCAGCGAGAAGACGGGCAAGGCCGGATTCGTCCACGAGTCGAAGAACAACCAGGGCGGCTGGCAGCTCACCATGCTCACCTACACCCACGGCGGCGAGATCGAGAAGGAGGGCGGCGGCGGATACGTGGCCGCGTTCAACGCCGAGCCGGCGAAGAAGGCGCTGACCCTGCTCAAGGAGATGCGCTGGAGCGACGACTCGATGGGCAGCAACCAGCTCAACGACCAGAACGACGTGATCAAGCGCTTCGCCGCCGGCGAGATCGGGATGTACATGGGCACGCCGGGCACCTATCGGCTGGCCAAGATGACCTACGGCATGGAGAACACCGACGCGTTCGGCATCGGCCCCCTCCCCCAGGCCGGCGGCAACGCCACGCTGACCGGCGGCGACGTCTACCTGGTGCCCAGGTCGGTGAGCAAGGAGAAGGCCGCCGCCGCGGTCAAGTGGCTGCTGTTCGCCTACGCCCAGCCCGCCTACGACGCGACGGCCGCCGCCGAGCGTGCCAGGCAACTGGCCGCCGATCCGAAGTCCGCGGTGGGCGTGCCCACGCTGCCGATGTTCGACGCCGCCCAGCAGGCCAAGATCGACGCGGCGATCAAGCCGTACGTGAACGTCAAGCTGGAGCATTTCAAGCCCTGGCTGGAGGGCACGCCCGCGCTCACGCTCCGGCCCGAGCCGCCCGCGCAGGCCCAGCAGGTCTACGCCGTGCTCGACACCGTCGTCCAGGCCGTGCTCACCGACGCGGACGCCGACGTGGACGCCCTGCTGGCCAAGGCGGAGACCGACGTGAACGCCAAGCTCGCCGCCGCGCGACGATGACCCGCAAGAACGCCCTCACCGCGCTGGTCTTCCTGATCCCCGCGCTGCTCGTCTTCGGCGCCTTCTCGTGGTGGCCGATCGTGCGGGGCCTGCTGATCAGCTTCCAGGACACCAACCTGGTCGACCCCGCGCGGTGGGTCGGCCTGGAGAACTTCACCGCGCTCTTCGCCGACCCGCTGCTCGGCACCGCGATCGGCAACACGCTGCTGTTCGTCGGGCTGGCCCTGGTCATCGGCTTCCCCGCGCCGCTGGTGCTGGCCACCGTCATGTCCACGGTACGGCGGGCCGCCGGCGCCTACCGGTTCCTGGTCTACCTGCCGGTGGTGGTGCCGCCGGTGGTGGCGATCCTGTTGTGGAAGTGGTTCTACGACCCCGGGCACGGGCTGTTCAACGAGCTGCTGGGCCTGGCCGGCCTGGGCCCCTTCCCGTGGCTGGACTCCCCCGACAGCGCGATGCTCAGCCTGGTGCTGCAGTCCACGTGGGCGGGCATGGGCGGGGCGGTGCTCATCTACCTGGCGGCCATCGTCGGCATCCCCTCGGAGTTGTACGAGGCCGCGCAGATGGACGGGGCCACCATCCTTCAGCGCATCTGGCACATCACGCTGCCGCAGCTGCGCCCGGTCATCGGGCTGCTGCTGCTCATGCAGCTCATCAACACGATGCAGGTCTTCACCGAGCCGTACGTCTTCACCGGCGGCGGCCCGGAGAACGCCACGCTGACCGTGCTGCTGCTGATCTTCCGCTACGCCTTCCAGGACGGCGCGTACGGCCAGGCCGCGGCGTTGTCGCTGCTGCTGGCGGTCGTGCTCGGCATCCTGTCGGCCGTCTACCTGCGGGCCACCCGGAGCTGGAGCGCCTCATGATGATCTCGCCGGTCGAGGAGCGGCGGCCCGCCGTACGGGCGGCGCTGCGCTCGATCCAGTGGGCGACGCTGGCCTTCCTGGTGGCCATCGGGATCGGGCCGTTGTACATGACGGTCAAGGGCGCGGTCTCGCCCTCGGCCGACCTGATCGCCCGGCCGCTGGCGCTGTGGCCGGCCGACCCCCGGCCGGAGAACTTCGCCCTGGCCTGGGCCGACCTCGGCGTCGGCGGCTACCTGCTCAACACCGTGCAGGTGGTCGGCGGGGCGTGGGCGGTGCAGCTCGTCGTGGCGGTGACCGCGGGGTTCGCGCTGTCGGTGCTGCGGCCGTGGTTCGGGCGCTGGGTCTACGGGGCGATCCTGGCCACGATGTTCGTGCCCTACACGGTCTCGATGGTCAGCCTGTTCATGACCGTCATCGACCTCGGCATGGTGGACACCTACTGGTCGATCTGGCTGCCGGCCGGGGCGAACGCGTTCAACGTGCTGCTGGCCAAGCGGTTCTTCGACGCGTTGCCGGCCGAGTTGTTCGCCGCGGCGCGCATCGACGGCGCGACCACCTGGCAGTTGCTGACCAGGATCGTGCTGCCGATGAGCCGGCCGATCGTCGCCGTCATCAGCCTCCTGGCCGTCATGCACAGCTGGAAGGACTTCATCTGGCCCCTCGTGGCCCTCACCGATCCGGACAAGCAGCCGATCAGCGTCGCGCTGGCCAACCTGGCCGAGCAGGCGCCGCAGGACGAGCTGATCGCCGCCATGGCGATGGCACTGGCGCCGCCGGTGCTGATCTTCCTGGTCTTTCAGAAGTACATCGTCGCCGGTCTGGGCTTCACCGGCGTCAAGGGCTGACACCTCGCTCGCGAAAGGCACCCCCCAATGCCCGAAATTTCACGCCGTATCGTCATCCAGGCCGCCGCGGCGGCTCCCGCCCTCTCCCTGGCCGCCGCCCTCCCCGCGACCGCTGCTTCGGCGGCGGCGCCCCTCACCATCTCCGCCGACGGCATCACGCTGGCCGCCGAGGCCGACGGCTCGATCGTCATCCGGGACACCGCCGACCGGGTCAGGCTCACCCACTTCATGATCAAGGACAGCGTCCTGGGGCAGCAGCGCACCTTCGGCGGCACGCCGTCCCTGGTCACCGTGGACGGGCAGCAGGCCATCCAGGTCGACTACGTCATGTCCGCCTCGGCCCAGGCGGTCAAGGTGCGCGGGATCTTCACCGTCGCCGCCCGCCGGGCCAAGCTGCGCTGGGAGGTCTCCGGCAGCGCGACCCTGACGCCGACCGGGTACATGTTCGCCCGGTCCGTCCTGGCCCCCTCGGCGCCCGAGCGGTACGTGCCCGCCACCCGCTGGACCCGCGATCCCAGGGGCGGCGTGCCGTACGAGGTCAACGACGGCGCGCTCTACCAGGAGACGTGGAGCGACACGCAGGCGTACTTCCGGCTGGCCAAGACCACGGTCGGGTTCACCAACGCCACCTGGATCCACGCGCCCGCCGGCGCCGACGGCGCGACCGAGGCCGAGCTGGTGCTGGGGGCGATGCGCCCGGCCGCCGCCAACGCGCTCGGCGCCGGCAAGCCGCTCAGCGTGGACGTGTGGAGCGATCAGCCGTTCGGCCTCTACGACAGCGGCGCGCAGATGACGCTGAAGACGCAGGTCGTGAACGGCGCCGCCGTACAGAGACCGGTGACGCTGACGTGGTGGGCCCGCGACTTCGACGGGCGGAAGGTGTGCGGCGGCACGCTGACCCGCACGCTCGCGCCCGGCGCGGTCTGGGACGAGGCGTTCACCGTGCGCGGCGCGCCGCAGGGCATCGTGTTCACCGAGGTCACGGTGGTCTCCGGGAGCGACGAGGCGTTCGCGCGGACCAACCTGGCCACGCTCAAGTCCCATGCCTACCAGGCCGAGGGCCGCTTCGGCATCGCCAACTACACCTGGATGCTCGTGCCGGACAAGGCGGCGGTCGGGCAGTTGATGCGGAAGATCGGCGTCAAGTCGGTGCGCATCGCCTACGACGGCGCCCCCGGACTGTCGCCCGCCGAGCTCGACGCGCTCGGCATCCCCCACAACGTGCAGCTCGGCGGCGTCATCTTCAACGGCGCCCCGGCGCAGATCGCCGCCTGGGCCGAGGAGAAGTCCGCGATCGTCCGCGCCTCCGGCGCCCGCTACTTCGAGGTGGCCAACGAGCTCAACCAGCCGTGGATGTCCGGGCAGAAGGCCGCCGAGTACGTGCGCGACGGCCTCAAGCCCATCTACGACCGGCTCAACGGCTCCGGCATCAAGCTCATGAACTGCGGCCTCGGCGGCATGGACGTCAACTGGACCGCCAACTTCCACAAGGCCGGCGGCTGGCCCATGATCGACGTCTTCGCCTTCCACCCGGGGCGCGGCAACTTCACCCCGGACTACGCGCCGCCGCCCTCGGAGTGGCAGCAGGGCGAGAACGGGACGTACTGGAACTTCCTCGGCGCGCTGCGCGAGGCCCGCAGGACCGTGGACCTGCACGGCGGCGGCAAGGAACTCTGGCTGACCGAGGCGTACGCCTGCACCCGGCCCAACCGCTGGTGGAACGACAACCACCGGCAGGCGGCCGAGAACGTGCTGCTCACGCTGGCCCTGGCGGTGTCGGAGGGCGTGGACGGGGTGAACTGGTACCAGCCCCACGACAGCACCATCCACCACCCGCAGGAGGCCGATCCGGACAACCCCGAATACCACTTCGGCCTGATGAACCGCGACACCAGCGTGAAGGCGGCGCTGCTGGCCTTCGCCACCGCCACCAGGACGCTGGAGGGCGCCACGTTCCTGCGCTGGATGACCTTCGCCGACCCGGACGTCAAGGGCCTGCAGTTCGACACGTTCGCCATCGTGTGGACCCGGAAGGACGGCTACATCCTCAACGCCGACCACGGCCCCGAGCAGTGGTATCCGCACAAGGAGGCATGGGTGGACACCTGGCTCACGAAGACGCAGATCGCGCTGCCCGCCAAGGGATCGAGCGTGCGGGTCGTGGACTGCGTCGGCCGCGAGACGTCGATCCCGGTGAAGGGCGGCAAGGCCCGGCTCACCCTGGACGGCGCGCCCCGGATCTACTACGGATTGAAGTAATGCGACAAGAAACGACAAAGCATGACATCACGGTGATCGGTGGCGGCCTGGCCGGAACGTGCGCCGCCATCGCCGCCGCCCGCCTCGGCCGCACGGTCGCCCTGGTCAACAACCGCCCCGTGCTCGGCGGCAACTCCAGCAGCGAGGTCCGCGTCTGGGTCTGCGGCGCCACCGGCCACGGCAAGAACCACCACGCCCGCGAGGGCGGCATCATGGGCGAGCTGTTCGTCGAGAACCAGTACCGCAACCCGCAGGGCAACCCCTACTTCTGGGACACCACCGTCCTCGACGCCGTCCGGAGCGAGCCGAACATCTCCCTGTTCCTCAACACCGACGTCCGCTCCGTCCAGGCCGGCTCCGGCGGCATCGAGTCGGTCACCGGCTGGATGATGGGCTCCGAGCGCGAGATCACCTTCGCCTCGCCGTACTTCCTCGACTGCACCGGCGACGGCCTGATCGGCCACCTCGCCGGCGCGCGGCACCGCATCGGGCGCGAGGGCTTCGAGGAGTACGGCGAGCCGTGGGCGCCGCCGGTCCCCGACGACATCACGCTCGGCAGCACGCTGCTGTTCTACACCAAGGACGCCGGCGAGCCCGTCCGGTACGTCCCGCCCTCGTTCGCCAAGGACATCACCCAGACCTCCATCCCCGAACGCCGCATCATCAAGGCCGGCGACAACGGCTGCGCCTATTGGTGGATCGAGTTCGGCGGCGAGCTCGACACCGTGCACGACAACGACCGCATCCGCGACGAGCTGTGGTCGGTCATCTACGGCATCTGGGACTACATCAAGAACTCCGGGAAGTTCGCCGCCGACACCATGACCCTCGAGTGGGCGGGCGCGCTGCCGGGCAAGCGGGAGTACCGCCGCTTCCTCGGCGACCACGTGCTCACCCAGCACGACGTGCTCGGCCAGACGCCGTTCGAGGACCGGGTCGCCTTCGGCGGCTGGTCCATCGACCTGCACCCGCCCCAGGGCATGTACGCGACCGAGGCCGGGGCCAAGCAGCGCTACGCCGACGGGATCTACCACATCCCCTACCGCTCGCTGTACTCGGTCAACGTCCCCAACCTGCTCATGGCCGGGCGCAACATCTCCGCCTCGCACGTCGCCTTCGGCTCCACCCGCGTCATGGCCACCTGCGCCACGCTCGGCCAGGCGGCCGGGACCGCCGCCGCGCTCTGCGTCGCCACCGGCGCCCGCCCGCGGGACCTGCCGGTGGCCGAGCTCCAGCGCACGCTGCTGCGCGAGGACGCCTCGGTGATCGGCCTGCCCTACCGGGACCCGGCCGACCTCTGCGGTACGGCTGCCGCCACGGCGTCAAGCACGCTGACCCGGCTCCTGGCCGACACGCCGCACGACCGGTGGCCGCTGACGGCCGACGCCGGGATCGTGCTGCCCGTGGACCCCGTGCTCGGCGGGGTCCGGTTGCTGGTGGACGCGGCCGCCGACACCGTGCTGACCGTCGAGGTGCACGATCCGGTGCTCGGGCAGAACTACGTGCCGCGCTCGCTGGTCGCCACCCGCGAGATCGCGCTGGCGGCCGGGGAGAAGCAGTGGGCCGACCTGGGGCTGGACTGGCGGCCTTCGTCGGCTCGCAACGCCTTCGTCCTGGTCAGGGCCAACCCGGCGATCTCGCTGCACGTGGCCGACCAGGCGGTCCCCGGGGTGCTCTGTTTCACCCGGGTGCCGCTCCGGCCGCAGGACGAGTCCCCCCAGCCGCTCCGGGAGTGGAGTGACAAGGGGCTGCTGCGCCGTACCTTCTGCCTGGAGACCGGGGAGACGGCGGCGTTCGCGCCCGGGAAGGCGCTCGACGGGTACCAGCGGCCCTACGCCGGGCCGCACATGTGGGTCTCGGCCACGCTGCCAGCCGCGCTGGAGGTGCGCTGGCCCGCGCCGGTGGTGGTGGGGCGCGTTGAGGTCATCGCCGATGACGACGTCAACGAGGACCTGATCAACCTGCATCACCATCGCACGCCGTTCGAGGTCATCCCCACCCTGGTCCGGGACTACCGGGTCGAGGTGCTGGCCGATGGGGAGTGGCGGCAGGTGGCCGAGGTGCGGGAGAACCGGCGGCGGCGGCTCGTGCACCCCCTGGACGAGCCGGTCGTGGCAGAAGGGCTCAGAATCCTGGTGGACAGCTCGAACGGCGCGCCATCGGCGCACATCGTGGCGGTCCGTGCGTACTGAAGGGGACGTATTCCGTGCGTACTGAAGGGGACATATGACGACTCGGGTGCTGGTGACGGGTGCGGCGGGGCGGATCGGGCGGGCGGTGCTCGACCTGCTGGCCGCGCGGGGTGACGAGGCGGTCGCGCTGGAGCGGAACGATCCCGGTGACCTGCCCACCGCGCGGGTGGTCGCCGGAGAGGCGGGCGACCCGGTGGCAGTACGGGCGGCGCTGGAGGGGGTGGACGCGGTCATCCACCTCGCGGCGATCGCCACGCCGGAGCGGCTGCCGGCCGAGCAGGTGTTCGGGCAGAACACCCTGGCCACCTTCACCGTGCTGGAGCAGGCAGGGCTGGCCGGGGTGCGGCAAGTTTGCTTGGCCAGTTCGATGGCGGCCGACGGGCTGCCGTTCGCGGGGCGGGAGCTGCATCCGGCCTACGTTCCCGTGGACGAGGCGGTGCCCGTGCAGGCCGAGGATCCTTACGCGCTGTCGAAGCTGGTGGACGAGGAGACGGCCAGGACGATGGCGCGACGGCACGGGATGGGGATCGTCGCGTTGCGCCTGCCGTACGTGGGCGGGTTCGAGGAGCGGCTCGACGACTTCGCCGCGGCGACGGCCGCCGATCCGGGCCACCATGCGCGCGGGTACTGGGCCTATCTGGAGACCAGGGACGCCGCGCGGGCCTGCGTGCTGGCGCTCGGGGTGCCGGGGCCGGGAGCCGAGGTGGTGTGCGTGTGCGCGCCGGAGACGCTGGCCAAGGAGCCGACCGCGGAACTGCTGGAGCGCTTCCATCCCGGGGTGGAGATCCGGGCGCCGCTGCCGGGGCGGACGGTGCCGGTGGACCTGTCGAAGGCGGAGCGCCTCCTGGGGTTCAGCGCGGAGTACCGGCTACAGGTGTGACAGCAGATAATTAACACGATTTATGCCCGAATATCGCTATATCTGTATGAGCAAAACTCGGGAAATGGCGATATTCGCCCCGCTACCTTTCCAAGCCGAGATCCGGTTTCGGGAGGTATGTAATGCACCGCAGAGTCACTCTGCTGTCGATCGCCGCCCTCGCGGCCGGGAGCGTCCTGCTCCCGGCCGGGGCGGCGCAGGCGGCGACCGCACCGGCCGCGGCGGGCCCCAAGCCCGTCGCGCGCACGGCCGCCGACAGCAAGTCCGAGCAGCGCGCCGTCCAGTCCTATTGGACGCCGCAGAAGATGGAGGACGCGCAGCCGCTCACTCCCCCCGCTCCCAAGACCGGCGGCAAGTACGGCCCCGGCAGCCCCGGCGAACCCACCAGAGGCATCCCCTTCACCGCCCCGCCCACCGACGCCACCGGGCAGCAGGCCGCCCAGGCCGGCGGCGGCGCCCCGTGGACCCGCGACGGCGCCGTCACCAGGACCACCGGCCGGGTCTTCTTCACCTACCAGGGACGCAACGCCTCCTGCTCGGGATCGGCCGTGACCAGCGCCAACAAGAGCGTCGTCATCACCGCCGGCCACTGCGTGAAGATGGGCGGCGCCTTCCACACCAACTGGGTCTTCGTCCCCGGCTACACCGCCGGCCAGCGGCCCCACGGCACCTGGGTGGCCACCAAGCTCCTCACCACGTCGCAGTGGAACGCCCGCGAGGACATCAACTTCGACATGGCCGCCGCCGTGGTCGCCCCGCTGCAGGGCAGGACGCTCACCGACGCGGTGGGCGGGCAGGGGGTCGCGTTCAACCAGGCCCGCCGGCTCCAGATGCACGCCTTCGGCTACCCGGCGGCGGCGCCGTACGACGGGTCGAAGCTGATCTACTGCGCCGGGCGCACGTTCGACGACTTCCTGCTCTCCAGGGATCACGGGCTGACGTGTAACATGACCGGCGGTTCGAGCGGCGGCCCCTGGTTCCAGAATTTCACCGAGGCGTCCGGGCTGGGCACGCTCAACTCGGTCAACAGCTTCAAATACAACTTCGCGCCGAACTGGATGTTCGGCCCGTATTTCGGGGCAGAAGCCCAAGCCGTCTACAACTCCGCCCAGACCACGGACGCCCTCTAACTCATTTACCGAAAGTAGTCACAAGACCACCCGACGTAGTGCACACTCGGGGGTCATGACCCTGAGCACCCCCCTGCTGGCGGCAGCCCCGCTCGTCGCGGGGCTGGTGGGCCCGGCCCTCATCGGTGCCACCCCCGCCCAGCAGCCGGCCGACCGCCCGTCCGTCTCCAGAGTCGAGCGCTCGGCCGCCCGCACCGAGGTCGTCGAGCACGTCGCCGCCCGCACCCCCGCGGACCAGCAGCGCGTGCTCGGCTACTGGACGCCCGGGCGCATGGCCGGCGCGCTGCCGATCGACATGCTCGGCATCGTCACCAAGGGCGGCGGCCTGCTCGGCGGCACCTCCAAGAACGGCGGCCCGTCCAAGAACGGCGGCCCGCTCGCCAAGAACGGTGACCTGCTCTCCAAGGACGGCGTGCTCAGCGGCATCTCCAGCGAATCCGGTCTCGGCGCCAAACCCGACGTGTCCGGCGGCAGCGCGCAGATCGTCATCCCGCGCCGCCAGTCGGCCCGCCCCCAGAGCACTACCTCCGGCTCCCGCTGGGTGACCGGCGGCCTGGTGTCCCAGACGACCGGCCGCGTCTTCCTCACCGTCGACGAGGTGGACTTCGTCTGCTCGGCGGGCACGATCCGCAGCGCCAACCGGGACGTCGTGGTCACCGCCGGGCACTGCGTCAAGGACGGGGCCGGGGAATGGGCCAAGAACTGGACGTTCGTCCCCGGTTACCAAGAGGGCGGCGGCCAGCCGTACGGCGCCTACACGGCGCGCCGCATGTTCGTGGCCGGGCCGTGGTCACGCGGCGGCGACGACAGCTACGACGTGGGCATGGTCGCCCTCAACACCTCCAACGGCAGGCACGTCACCGACGTGGTGGGGTCCCAGGAGATCGCCTTCAACGCCCGGCGCGGCGGGCAGGCGTACGGCTTCGGATACCCGGCCGATCCGCCCTACGACGGCGAGCACCTCTACTACTGCGCCGGACGGCTGCGCGAGGATCCCTACGGCCAGACGCGTGACCAGGGGCTCGGCTGTGACATGACCGCCGGGTCCAGCGGCGGGCCGTGGCTGACCCGCTTCGACCCGGCCACGGGCAAGGGCACGGTGACGTCGGTGAGCAGCTTCAAGTACTCCGACGACCAGGGCACGATGTACGGCCCCTACCTCGGCGACTCGGCCCGCGCCCTGTTCAACACCGCCCAGCGTTCCTAGGTGCTACCAAAGTAGGTTTCGCCCGTCCCGAACGTTGCCTGAAGCCGCCACGCCCTTGAGCCGCCGCCCGGCGACTGGTGAAACTCGCCCGGTATGGAAGAGATGCTTGCCCGGCTGGGTATCACGGGCGCCCAGGTAGCGGTGCTGGACGGCAACGGCTTGCGGGAGACCGCGTACGGCACGGCCAACGCCGAGCTGGGCCTGCCCATGACGACGGACACCCTGATCCAGGCCGGGTCCACGACCAAGTTGTGCACGGCCGCGCTGGCGATGATCCTGGTGGGCGAGGGCCTGCTCGACCTGGACGCGCCGGTGCGCGAGCACCTGCCCGAGCTGCGGGTGGCCCACGGCGACCGGGTCACCCTGCGCCACCTGTTGTCGATGACCGCCGGCATCGACAACGGCTTCTACGACGACCCCGCCGACTATCTGGCCACGCTGAGCGATCTGGAGCCGTTGTTCGAGCCCGGCGAAGGCTACAGCTACAGCAACGCCTCCACGGTGATCGCCGGAACGCTGGCCGCGCGGAGGGCGGGCACGAGCTGGGACCTGGCGCTGCGCGAGCGGGTGCTGGAGCCGCTGGGCCTGCGCCATTCGGTGACGCTGCAGGAGGAGTTGCCCTACCATCGCGTGGCGGTCGGCCACGGCCCGGACGGCGCGGTGGTGCGCCCCTGGACGTTCTCCCGCGCCTCCGGCCCGGCGGGGAGCACGCTGTGCACGACCGCGGGCGACCTGGCCAGGTTCGGTGAAGCGTTCCTGCGCGGCCCGGTGTTGCCGGCGAAGGTCAGGCAGGCGATGCAGGAGCCCCAGGTGACGCTCCCCACCCGGCGTTTCGCCGAGCAGTGGTGCCTCGGCCCTTACCGGCGCCGGCTTGGGAACCTGGTCGTCCACGGCCACAGCGGCACTAACCTCGGCGGCTCCTCCACCCTGGTGTGGACCGAGGACACGGTCGTGGCGGTGATCTGCAACTCGCCGCACGCCGGTTACCCCCTGGCCGCGGCGGTGATCGAGGAGGTGCTGGGCACCGGGTTCCACGACGTGCGGCCGGACGGGCGCCCGGTCGAGGACGCCACGCCGTACGTCGGCTTCTACGCGGCGTGCGACATGCGCTACGAGGTGAGCGCGGCCGGCGGCGAGCTGCTGCTGACGCTGCGCGATCCGGCCTCGGGCGAGGCCGGCCCGCCGGTGAGGCTGCTGCCGCTGGAGGGCGACCGGTTCCTGCCCGAGCAGGACCTGTCCGGCGGGCGGGGCTGGGACCTGGCCTTCGTGGTGCGCGACGGCCGGGCGGTGCGCCTGGTCAACGGCGCGTTCGCGGCCCGGCGCTACGAGCGCGAGACCAGGTCGGCGTCGTAGGCCAGCAACGCGGCCTGGGTGCGGTTGGCGCAGCCCAGCTTGGCCAGCATCCGTGAGACGTATCCCTTGACCGTCGTCTCGCTGAGGAACAACCGCGCCCCGATCTGCGCGTTGGACAGACCCTCGCCCAGGCAGACGAGCACGTCGCGCTCGCGCTCGGTGAGCCCCGCGACCGCGGCTCTGGCGGTACGGCGGGCGGGCTCGCCGGGCGCGAAGGCGGCGACCAGGCGGCCGATCACGACCGGGGAGAGGATCGCCTGGCCGTCGGCGGCCACCCTGACGATGTCGATGAGATCCTCCGGATCGGTGTCCTTCAGAACGAACCCGGCGGCGCCCGCGCGCAGCGCCCGCACCACGTACTCGTCGAGGTCGAACGTGGTCAGCATGATGATCTTCGGCGGGTACGGCAGCACCGCCGCGTGCTCGGTGGCGGTCAGGCCGTCCACGCCGGGCATCCGGATGTCCATGAGCACGACCTGCGGCGCCAGCCGGACCATCGCCTCGACGGCCTCGGCGCCGTCGTACGCCTCGCCGACGATCTCCAGGTCGCCCGCGCGGGACAGGATCGCCCGCAGGTGCGCGCAGACCATGCGCTCGTCGTCCACGAGCAGGACCCGGGTCACGCCGCCGCCCCCTGACCGGGCAGCACGGCCACGAGCTCGAAGCGGCCGGAGTCGGTCCAGCCCGCGCTGAAGGCGCCGCCGACGAGCTCCACCCGCTGGCGCAGGCCGAGCAGCCCGGAGCCGGAGGCGGGGAACGCGCCGGACGTCCGGCCCGCCGGGTTGCCGACGGTGACGCGCACCCCGCCTTCGTGGCCGCTCAGCCGTACGTCCACCTCGGCGCCCGGAGCGTGCTTGCGCGCGTTGGTCAGCGCCTCCTGGACCACGCGGTAGGCGGTGCGGCCCAGCGCGGCGGAGACCTCGAGGCCGGCGTCCTGCCGCAGCTTGACCCGCAGGCCGGACTCGGCGACCAGGCGGGAGACGTCCAGCAGGGTCGGCTGGGGCGCCAGCTCGGCCGGGCCGCTGTCGCGCAGCACGCCGACCACCTCGCGCAGCTCGCCGAGCGCCCGGCGGCCGGTGGCGCGGATCTCCTCGGCCGCCCGCCGTACCTCCTCGTCCGGCGCGGCCATGCGCAACGACCCGGCCTGCAGCACCATGAGGCTGACGTGGTGGGTGACCACGTCGTGCACCTCGCGGGCCAGCCGGGTGCGCTCCTCGGCCCTGGCCTCCCTGGCGGCCTTCTCGGCCAGCGCGGTGTCGAGGCGGCGGCGGCTGTCGATGTACAAGCCCAGCACACTGGCCGGGATCACGGCCAGGCCGCCGATCGACAGCAGGTGCACGGCGGTGGTCAGGTCGCGCGGCTCCCACAGATGCGACAGCACCGCCAGCCACAGCGCGGCGACCACGATCACCCGCCGCCGGTCGTCCTGATGCGCCCCCAGCGAGTACAGCGCGAACGGCATCGCCAGCGGGAGCTCGGCGTACCCCAGCGGCAGCATCGCCACCGCCACGGCCAGGGGGTGGCGCCGCCGGGCCAGCAGCATGAGCGCGGCCACCGCCTGGATCCAGACCCCCCGCCACGGCACCTCGGGCACCAGGACCATGGGCACGGCCCCGTTCATCACCAGGTCGCTGCCGACCCCCGCCACGCCCACCCCGACGGCGAGCGCGACGTCACCCAGCAGCCTGACGGCTCGCGCGTTCATGCCGACCACGCTACCCATGCAGGTCAGGGCCACGGATGCAACGAAAGTAGGTATCCGGTCAGTCCCTTCGGGGCTCGTGCCGCCCCCGCCGCTCACGTGATCCTCGACTGCCATGAACGATGGGCTGAGCAGGGATGACGCCCGGGCCGTCCTCGGGGTGACCGGGCGGGGCGACGACAGCGCGCCGCTGCTGCGCACCTTGCGGGAGCACGGCACCGGCCTGACCTTCCTCACGGCGCTGGGCGGGCTGGCCGTGGTGGACAACTTCCAGACCCAGGCTTTCGGGGTTCTGGCGCCGGAGGTCGCCGCCTCGCTGGGCCTGGAACCGGGCTCGCTGGCCACGATCCTCGCCGTGCAGGGCGTGGCCGCCGGAGCCGCGCCGTTCGCCGTGGCCGCGCTGCTGCGCCGCTATCCCCACCGGGTACGGCTGGCCGTCGCCACCGGCTTCGGCTGGAGCCTGGCCACGCTGTTCACCGGCCTGGTCGACGGGCCCGTGGCCCTGGCCGCGCTGATGCTGGTCAACGGCGCGAGCACGGGAGCGGTGGCGCTGCTGCACCCGCCGCTTCTCATGGACGCCTACCCGCCGCCCGCCCGGATGCGGGTGATGTCCTGGTACTCCTCGGCCTCCCCGCTGGCCGGCGCCCTGGCGCCGCTGGTGATCGCCGCGCTGGTGTCGTGGCTGGGCCTGGACTGGCGCGCGGTCTTCGCCTGCCTGGGCGCGGTCTCACTGCTGGCCTGCGTGTACGCGCTGCGGCTGCGCGAGCCGGTCCTGGGCCGCTGGGACGTGGCGGAACTGCGTTCCCGGGCCGGGCTCGGGCAGGAGCAGCCGCACGGCGAGCAGGGATTCTGGCGGACGGTCCGCCGCGTGCTGGCCGTGCCCTCGGTGCGCCGGCTGTGCCTGGGGCTGACCGCCCTGGGGACGCTGGCCGTGCCGTACGGCGTGGCCGTCTCGGCCCTCCTGGAGGGCGAGTACGCGCTGCCTCCCGGTCAGCGCGGCCTGTTCACCGGGGCGGCGGCGGTGACCTCGATCCTGGCGCTGGCCCTGTTCGGCGGCCGGGCCGAGGCGGCCTACCGGGCCGGGCCCGCGCGGTTCATGTTCCTGTCCGGCGGGGCGCTGGCCGCCTCGGCGCTGGCCTTCGGGGCGTCGGCGCTCTCGCCCGCGCTCTGGCTGATGCTCTGCCTGCTCGCGCTGGGCCAGGCGCTGCTGGCGGTGGTCGGGCCCTGCCTGTTCATCGGCGCCCTGTCGGTGATCAGGCCGGCCGACCGGGCGCACGCCATGGCCGCCCTGGGGCTGGTCGTCGCGCTCGGCGGGGTGCTGGGGGCCGGCCTGCTCGGGCTGGCCGCCTCGCCGCAGGCCGCGCTTCCCCTTCTGACGATTCCGGCGCTGCTGGGCGCCTGGGCCGTCGCGAGCATCCGCAAGACCCTCATGGGCGATCTGGACGCCCTCATCGACCACGCGATCGGAGAAAACCGATGAACGACCGTTTCCGCCGTGCCGCCGCGCTCCTGCCGGACCGCGAGCCCGACCTGGTACGCCTGGCGACGATCACACCTGTTTGGGAGGGGGACTCGTTCTGGTACACCGCGCCTGAGGGCCGGGTCCGGATTTTTCCTGAAACCGGGGAGCGGGTGACGGAACCCGCCGGCGAACCTGACGAGGGTGCCGGTGTCCCCGGGGAGGCCGCCGGTGAACGCTACGCCGTCGCCGTACGAGATGGAAACCTGCTGGTCAACGGCCGGCCACTGACCACCGACGGCGTGCCGGGACACGCCTACGGCCTGCCCAGCGACCAGGGCGCGATGCCGATCATGGCCGTTCAGCTGGGCATGGACACCCCGCCGGAGCTGGCCTGGGCGCCCGGCGGCCGCCGGTTCGTCACCCAGCGGGTGGACCAGCGGCACGTCCCCACGCTGACGCTCACGCAGTCCTGCCCGCCCGGCGGCGGCCCGCGCCCGCTGGCGCACACCCGGCACTACGAGATGCCCGGCGATCCCCTGCCGACCGTCCAGCACATGATCTTCGACGCGGCGACCGGCGAGCGCGTCGACGTCGATCTGCCGCCGCTGACCTTCACCCACGACACGCCGCTCGGCATCGGCCGCCTCTGGTGGTGCGGCGACGACACCCTGTGGCTGCTGTACGGCACGCGCGGCGCCAAGGCGGCCCGCCTCTACCGGATCGACGCCAGGACCGGCCACGCCGAGCGGGTGCTGGAGGAGAAGTCGGAGACCGTCCAGCTGTCCGGCCCGCTCCTCGTGGACGCGCCGCTGGTCAGGACCCACGGCGACGAGGTGCTGTGGTACTCGGAGCGGACCGGCTGGGGCCACCTGTACCGGTATGTGGACGGGCAGGTGGTGAACGCGGTGACCGAGGGCGAGTGGATGGTCCGCGAGATCCTTCACCTCGACTGGACGGCCAGGCAGGTCGTGTTCGCCTCCGGCGGCCACGGCGGCAACCCCTACGACCGGCGCATCTGCCGGGCCGGCCTGGACGGCGGCGGCGTCACCGTGCTGACGCCCGAGGACGCCGACCACCAGGGCCAGGTCTCCCCCGACGGCCGCTGGCTGATCGACACCTACGCCACGCCCGGGACCCCCGCCGTCACCGTCCTGCGGGACGCCTCCGGCGCCGTCGTCACGGAACTCGCGCGGGCCGACCTCTCGGCGCTGATCGAAGCCGGGTGGCGGGCGCCGGAGCGCTTCACCGCCAAGGCCGCCGACGGCGTCACCGACGTGCACGGGCTGCTCTACCTGCCGGCCGGCTTCGACCCCGACGGCAGCTACCCGATCGTGGACTCCATCTACAACGGACCGCAGCTCGCCCGCCAGGCGCGCATCACGGTCCGCGGCTACCCGATCGACCCGTGGCTGCTCGACCCGGCCGGGCACGCGCCCGCGCTGGCCGCGCTCGGGTTCGCCGTCGTGGTGATGGACGGCCGCGGCACCCCCTTCCGCGGCAAGCGCTTCCAGGACGCCTCCTACGGCGACCCGGCCTGCTCGGCGGGGCTGGCCGACCATGTGGCCGCCATCGGGCAGCTCGCCGCCGAACGCCCCTACCTCGATCTGACGCGCGTGGGCGTCACCGGGCACTCGGGCGGCGGCGCGGCCACCGCCCGCGCGCTGCTCACCTACCCGGACTTCTTCCACGTGGGCGTCGCCTCGGCCGGGGACTACGAGCACGACGCCTACTACGCCGTCTGGGGCGAGACGTACCAGGGACCGCCGCCCCAGGACTACGCCGCGCACTCGCTGGCCGGGCTGGCCGGGAACCTCCGGGGCAAGCTGATGATCGTCTTCGGCGAGATGGACGACAACTGTCACCCGGGCATGTCGCTGCGGCTGATCGACGCCCTGATCCGGGCCGACGCCGACTTCGAGATGCTCATGGTGCCGAACGCCGCCCACGGCTACCTGCACGCCGAGGAGTACGTGCAGCGCCGCCAGTGGGAGTTCCTGACCCGCCACCTGCTCCTAGAGGGATAGCCCGGTCAGGACCATCACCTTCTCGTAGGTGTAGTCCTCCATGGCCGAGTGCAGGCCCTCGCGGCCGACGCCGGAGTCCTTGACGCCGCCGTACGGCATCTGGTCGGCCCGGTAGGACGGCACGTCGCCGATGATCACGCCGCCGACCTCCAGCTCCCGGTTGGCCCGGAAGGCGGCGTCCAGCGACTTGGTGAAGATCCCGGCCTGCAGGCCGTACTTGGAGTCGTTGACCATCGCGTACGCCTCGTCGATCGAGGCGGCGGGCTGGAGGATCATGACGGGCCCGAACACCTCCTCGACGTTGACCTTGGCGTCGTGCGGCACCTCGGCCAGCACGGTCGGGGCGACCGTGGCGCCGTCGCGGGTGCCGCCGGCCAGGACCTTCGCCCCGGCGCCGACCGCCTCGCCCACCCACTGTTCCACGCGCTCGGCGGCGGCGACGGAGACGAGCGGACCCACCTGGGTCTTCTCGTCGGCGGGGTCGCCGGTGACGAGGGCTTCCACGGCGGGCAGCAGGCGCTCGACGAACGCGTCGTACACCGGCCGCTCGACGATCACGCGCTGTACGGCGATGCAGCTCTGCCCGGCCTGGTAGTTGGAGAACAGGGCGACGCGCTGGGCGGCCCAGTCGAGGTCGGCGTCGGCCAGGACCACCGCGGCCGCGTTGCCGCCCAGCTCGAGGGTGACGTGCTTGCGGGGGATCTGGTCGGCGATGGCGTAGCCGACGGGGGCGGAGCCGGTGAAGGAGACGACCGGCAGCCGGGGGTCGTTGACCAGGTCCCCGGCGCGCTCGTTCTCGATCGGCAGCACGGAGAACATGCCGGCCGGCAGGTCGGTCTCGGCCAGGATGTCGCCCAGCACCAGCGAGCTGAGCGGGGTGGCCGGCGCGGGCTTGACGATCACCGGGGCGCCGACGGCGATCGCGGGGGCGACCTTGTGGGCGACGAGGTTGAGGGGGAAGTTGAACGGCGTGATCGCCAGCACGGGACCCTTGGGCACGCGGGTGACGTAGGCCAGGCGACCGGCGGCGGCGGGTTCGGTGTCGAGCCGCTGCGTACCGCCGGACCAGCGGCGGGTCTCCTCGGCGGCGAACCGGAACGTCGCGATGGCCCGGTTCACCTCGCCGCGGGCCCACATGATCGGCTTGCCGTTCTCGGACATGATCAGGTGGGCGATCTCGTCGGCCCGCTCGGCCAGCCGGCGCGAGACGTGGGCGAGCGCTTCCGCGCGCACGTGGACGGGGAGGGCGGCGGCCTGCTTGGCCACCGCCGCGGCGGCCGCGACGGCCTCTTCGACCTGGGCGGCGGTCGGCACCGAATATCGCCCGACCTCGCGACCGTCGTGGGGATTGGTCACGGTGAGCTCTGCGTCCCCGGTGGCGGGGCGCCCGGCGAGCCAGAAGGTACGAACGTCCATACCCCGACGTTATGCCACGGCGTGGATCGTGGAACTGCACCGGGGTGCACAAGAGCCCCCCGCGCACTGGCCGTTGCGTACAACCGGCCACGTGGCGGGGGTGGTGTTCAGAGCCAGCCGATCCTGGCGTTCGTCAGCCGGGCGCCCGGCGGCGCGGCGCCCAGTTCGCCGGCGCGCACCCGCTCGAGCAGCCGCCCGGCCGCCTCGACGATCTCGGGCGCCGCCTCCCGCAGCGCCGTCCTGTCCTGCTCACCCAGCGCCGACAACGGCCCGTCGGCCTCGGACAGCCGGGTGGCCAGCCAGCTCAGCGGATCGGCCGACAGCTCGCGATCGAACACCCGCGAGCTCGGATCCCAGTCGGTGAACTCCGGGTGGTGATGGGTCCGGTCGAAGCTGCCGGGCCGGCCCGCCACGGACTCCAGCAGGTCCACCCGCCAGATCGGCCGGCCCGCGGAGAACGGCTGGGCGGAGTAGATCGACCCCTTGAGCTCGCCCCGGTCGAGTTCTCTCACCTCCAGCCGGACGCCGTGCTCGGCGCCCTCCTGTCCCTTGGCCGGGTTCGGGTCGACGAAGTACAGATCGCTCAGCAGGACACCGGTCTGTTCGAAGCCGAAGACGTACAGCACGGAGACACCCTCCTCCATCCATCCGGGCAGTCTCTGTGACGTTACTCCGGGGAAGAGTTCCCAAGGTGCGCAACACCACCGCTGACCTCGCCCGTTACCGTGAGCCCCAAGTGTTGACCTGCGTTGTAACAGAAGTAGTACTAAAGCGGGATGTTTACCTTGTGAAGCGGTTTGAACGGTCGTCGCCGCGGCTAAGTCAAGGTGTGCGGGTCTCCAGCGCGGTGGGCCCCCGAGCAAGAGAGGCGTGGGCCCCGTGACCGGACATCATGTGTCGGCCCCGCTTGGGCTCCAGGGCGCCTACCTTGTCGGCGAGCGCGCCGGGCAGGACGAACTCCGCTCGCGCCTCCTCGACGTCGCCGTCGGCCTGCTCGCCAGCGACGGCCCGGAGAGCCTCACCATCCGGAGGATCGCCGCCGAGGCCGGATGCACCGCGCCGGTGATCTACACGATGTTCGGCAGCAGGGAGGGCCTGGCAGAAGCCCTGTACCTGGAGGGATTCGAAAGGTTCCGCCGCTACCTCGAGGCCGTCCCGCACAGGAGGGACCCCTTCGAGCACCTCACCGCTCTCGGCCCCGCCTACCGCCAGGCGTGCCTGGCCGAGCCCGGCTTCTACTCGCTGATGTTCGAACGCGCCATCCCCGGCTTCGAGCCCAGCGAGCGCGCCAGAACCCTGGCCAGGGCCGCCCTGAACATCCTCGACCGGGTCATCGCCGACTGCATCGCCCAGGGCTACCTGATCCCCACCCAGCCCAGGAAGATCGCCGACGCGCTGTGGGCCGCCGCCCAGGGCGCCATCAGCCTGGAGCGCGCCGGGCACCTGCGCGACGGCCGCACCTACGAGGCGGTCACCACGGCCACCATCTGCTGCTACCTGGTCAACAAATAGCTCAACCAGTGGCTTCGAGCGCGATCCACAGCTCGGCCCGCACCCCGGGGTCGTCCAGGTCGCGCCCGAGCAGTTCGGCGACCCGTTTCATCCGGTAGCGCAACGTGTGCCGGTGAATGCCCAGCCGTTGCGCCGCCGCGTCCCAGTGCCCGTTGCTGGCCAGGTAGGCGCGCAGCGAGCCGACCAGGTCGGCGCGGGAGCCGTACCTGCTGAGCGGGGCCAGCGTCGCGGCCGAGAACGCCTGCGCGGCCGCCGGGTCCAGCAGCGCGAGCAGGCCCTGCCCGGCCAGGTCGGCGAAGCGCACGAGCCCGCCGTCGCTGGCCTGGAAGGCGCGCCTGGCCTGGTCGAGCGCGCCGCGCAGCTCGCCGTACGAGCTGGGTCCGCTGAGCCCGGCCGCTCCGGCGTGCGCGGCCACGCGCTCGGCCGCCTCCGCCGCGGCCACGGCCACGCTCAGCCCCGGCGCGGTCGTGGCGGTGAAGGCGTGGGGCTCGAGGAGGTCGAGCGCGTCCGGGGCGGCGGCGAGGACCGCCACCGGTTCCTCGGGCAGCCCGCCGCCGAGCGCGCCGAGGATCGCCCGCGCCTGCTCCACCGCGCCGGCGAGCAGCAGCTCCAGTACGGCGGCGCGCACTCTGCGCTCGGCCTCCAGGTAGGCGTTCCCCCGCTCGACGGCCAGCGTGAGCAGCGAGCCCGCGGCGTTGATCACGGTGTGGGTGACGGGTGAGAAGGCGTGGGCCGCGCCGACGGCGAAGAACCCGCGCGGCCGGGCCCCACCGCCCAGGGGCTGCACGACGACCTGTCCTTCGGGCCCGGAGATGGCCAGGCTCGCCGGGAAGCGGCCGTCGGCGTCGGGAGACAGGTCCGCGGCCACGGTCTCGGCTCGCGCGCCCGGGGTGGCGTGGCGGACCGCGCCGGTCTCGTCCAGCAGGGCCGCCCAGCCGTCCACCTCCTTGGCCAGGCGGTCGATGACGGCGTTCATGCCCTCGGGCCGGAGGGCGGCGCGGGTCAGGCGGCCCTGGGCGGCGAAGGCGCGGGTGATCTCCTCGTACTGCTCGGCGGCCAGCAGTTCGCTGACGACCTTGCCGATGGCGATGAAGGGGGTTTCCCGCGGCACTTCGAGCAGCGGCAGGCCGGCGGTCGTCGCGGCGGCGACCAGTTCGGAGGGCACGGTGTCGTGGGTGAGGCCCACGCCGAAGCCGAGCCCGGCGACGCCGCGCTCCACCAGGCGGGCGACGTAGGGTGTGAAGTTGCCGGTCAGCCGCATCCCGGTGGTCAGCAGCAGTTCGGAGCCCTCCAGGAAGGGCGTGGGATCCTCCAGCTCGCTGACCGCGACCCAGCGGACGGCGGGGTCCAGCGAGCCGGCCAGCGGCCGCAGGCCCATCCGTCGCACGACGGTCCGCAGTGAGGGTGCCATCTTTGTCCAGTCCGGCCTATTGAGACCCCTCAAGTGTGACATATCGACGTATCGGCGCAGGGCAGCGCCGGCCGTACCGTCGTCACCATGAGCATTCCGCAGGAGCGTCGTCTCGTCACCGCCATCCCCGGGCCCAAGTCCCAGGAGCTGCTGGCCCGTAAGCAGGCCGCCGTGCCCACGGGCATTGGCACCACGCTGCCCGTGTTCGTCACGCGGGCGGGCGGCGGCGTGCTCGAGGACGCCGACGGGAACGCGCTGATCGACTTCGGCTCCGGCATCGCCGTGACCAACGTGGGCAACGCCGCCCCGCGCGTGGTCGAGCGGGTGCGCAAGCAGGTGGCCGACTTCACCCACACCTGTTTCATGGTCACGCCGTACGAGTCGTACGTGCAGGTCTGCGAGAAGCTCAACCAGCTCACCCCCGGCGACCACGAGAAGCGCACGTTCCTGGTGAACTCCGGCGCCGAGGCCGTGGAGAACGCGGTCAAGGTCGCCCGCTACGCCACCGGCCGCCAGGCGGTCGTCGTCTTCGACCACGGCTACCACGGCCGCACGCTGCTGACGATGACGCTGACCGCCAAGAACATGCCGTACAAGCAGGGTTTCGGCCCCTACGCGCCGGAGGTGTACCGGGTGCCGCTGGCCTACCCGTTCCGCTGGCCCGGCGAGAACCCGGCCGAGGAGGCGTACGCCCAGGCCGTGGACATGATCGAGAAGCAGATCGGCGCGGGGAACGTGGCGGCCGTGGTGATCGAGCCGATCGCCGGCGAGGGCGGGTTCATCGAGCCGGCCAAGGGCTTCCTGCCGAAGATCGCCCAGTACTGCCGGGACAACGGCATCGTCTTCGTCGCCGACGAGGTGCAGACCGGCTTCGCCCGCACCGGCGACCTGTTCGCCTGCGAGGACGAGGGCGTGGTGCCCGACATCATCTGCACCGCCAAGGGCATCGCCGGCGGCCTGCCGCTGGCCGCGGTCACCGGCCGCGCGGAGCTCATGGACAAGGTGCACGCGGGCGGCCTCGGCGGCACCTACGGCGGCAACCCGCTGGCCTGCGAGGCCGCGCTCGGCGTGCTGGAGACGATCGAGCAGGACGACCTGGTGGCCAGGGCCCGCCGCATCGGCGAGATCATGCTCCCCCGCCTGCGCGCGATGCAGGAGCGCTTCCCGGTCATCGGCGACGTGCGCGGGCGCGGCGCCATGATCGCCGTCGAACTGGTCGAGCCCGGGACGAAGAACCCGAACCCGGCCGCCGTCCAGGAGGTCATCAAGCGCTGCCACGCCGAGGGCCTGGTCGTGCTCTCCGCGGGCACCTACGGCAACGTGCTGCGCTTCCTGCCGCCGCTGGTCATCCCGGAGCACCTGCTGGAGGAGGGTCTCGGCATCCTGGAGAAGGCGTTCTCCTGACATAGCTCGAAAAACAGGGCCATCCCCAATAGCCGGGGATGGTCCTGTTTGTTGCTGTACGGCAGGCCAAACAGCCGTGATTTCACCAGGGCTTGACGCTGTCCTAGCCGACGACCGGACCCCCCGGGGTTATAACGGATCCGGGTATGCGGGTGGGCGATCACCTGGGGGAGTGATGGACTGGGGCCCGATGCTGACGTTCGACCCTGACGGCCTGACCTTGGCCCAGCTCGACGGCGACGCCTGCGTGGTCTGCCACAAGCGGTGGCCCCGGCCACGGGTGCGCGTCGGGCGCTTCCCCGACGACTCCGCGGTCCTGGCCTGCCACGACTGCGCGGAGGCGGTCAGGCCCGCCCCGCTGGCGACCGTCGTCGCCTTCCCCGCGCGCTAAGCGGCCTGCCGCATCCCCCACGGCGAGCCGTACTCCTGGAGCAGGTCGAGGAAGGGCACGGCGTCGAACGCCTCGGGCCCGAGCACGCCCGATCCCTTCCAGCCGCCGGTCGCCAGCAGTTCCAGCGCCACGACCGGGTGGATGGCGGTCTGCCAGACGACGGCCTGCGAGCCGTACTCCTTCATCGACCACTCGTTGTCGACCACGTGGTACATGTACACCTCACGCGGCGTGCCGTCCTTGCCGGTGCCCTTGACCCAGGTCCCGGCGCAGGTCTTGCCGCGCATGCGCCCGCCCAGCGTGGCCGGGTCGGGCAGCCGGGCGGCGACGAGGTCGCGCGGCGCCACCTCGGCCCCGCCCACCTTCACCTTGTCGGCGCTGTCGAGCCCGAGCTTGTGCAGGGTCTTGAGCACGCCGATGAACTCCTCGCCGAGCCCGTACTTGAACGTCACGCGCCGCGCGTCGATCCAGCGCGGCACAAGCAGCACCTCCTCGTGCTCGACGTTGACGCACTCGACCGGCCCGATGCCCTCGGGGAAGTCGAAGATCTCCGGCTCGGAGAACGGCTCGGTGGTGCGCCACTCGCCGTCCTCCCAGACGACGGGCGGGTTGAGGCACTCCTCGATCGTGGTCCAGATGGAGAACGTGGGGGCGAAGTCGTAGCCGTCCACGACCAGGTTGGAGCCGTCGCGAACGCCGATCTCGTCGATGCTCGCGAAGAGGTGGTCGGCGGCGTAGCGGGCGAAGACGTCGGCCAGCCCCGGCTCCACCCCCATCCCGACCAGGGCGAGCGTGCCGCGCTCACGCCAGCGCGGGTCGAGCGCGAACTGCTGGTCGCCGAGCTTGACCCCGGTCTTGCGGTACGGCTCGCGCGGATGCGGCTGGGACAGCGACATGGCCATGTCGAGGTAGCAGGCCCCGGTCTCCAGGGCGGCCTCGAACAGCGGCATGGTGAAGCGGGGGTCGACGGCGTTGAACAGCACGTCGCAGTCGTGGGCCCGCAGCGCCTCGGCGACCTGGGCCCGGTCGGCGGCGTCGAGCTCGATGGCGCTGAACCTGGGGTCGTCGACCTGGGCGACCGCTCGCGCGGCCCGGCCCTGTTTGGAGTCGGCGACCACGATGTGTGCGAAGAAATCTCGGCGGGCGGCGATGGGCACGACGGCCGAACCGACGCCACCGGCGCCGACAAGGAGGATTCTCATGGCCACAGACTTTCACTGACTGGGTATTCAGTCAATCGCACGGCCAGCCGCTTGTCCCGATATTTCGTGAAAAGGGAGGCGCCCCGGGTCGGGGGGAACGCCCAGGGCGCCTCAGGCAGGCGCAACCCAGCGGGGGGACGGGCGCGCCCGCAGCATGGTCAAGCGGGGCCCCCGAGATCCCTCGCTCACTTCACAAGCTCACGCCACCGCTTCCGCCAGGTGGCATAGTCAGTGCATTCCCCTTCCGGCGGCCGGCAATCCCCCGGCGGCCGAACCGCGAACTCGATCCCGTCGAGTTTCGCGCCCTTGCCCGCCCCGTACGCCGCGCAGACGAGCCTGGCCTCGTCCTTGCACGCCTTCTCGCCGGCCGGCGCCAGCCCGTTCCAGCTCGCCGCGGCCTGCTGTGTCTTGGCCGAGGCCGTCCAGGCCAGCCACCGGTAGGCGCACTCCTGGTTGCCGCCCGCCCCGAGCATCCACGAATCCACCCAGCCGGTGGTCCGCGCCGTCTTGATCGCCTTCACCGGCTTGCCCGCCGCCCGCAACACCAGCCGCAGGTACGGCGTGGCCTGCGCATAGTCCAGCCGCCCGGTGGCGAACCCCTTCACCACGTCCACCGGGCTCCCCCAGTAGGTGCGCCCCGGCTGCCCCTCGAGCGTGGTCATCACCCGCTGCAGCTCCGCCGCCGTCAGCTCGTAGGGGCTGCCGGACGTCTTCCAGGCCAGCGCCGCGTCGGCGATCGTCAGCGGGTCGTCCTGGAGCGCCGCCTTGGGCGAGGTGAACACCTGCTCCAGGCTGGGCTTCTTGATCCGGTCGGCGTCGTAGAGGTACTCGTGGGCCCCCCACAGGAACGGCACGCCGTACACCTTGCCGCCCACGGTGGTGAGCTCGCGCAGCGGCTCGGACAGGTCGGCGTACCCGGGGACCTTGGCCTCGTTGATCGGGCTGACCTGCTTGCCGGCGATCAGCTCTCCCGCCAGGTCGGGCCCGGCGGAGATGACGTCGTAGGAGCGCTGGCCGAGCTGCGCCTCCATCTCCTCGCGGTTCTGGACCTGGTCGAGGCGGGCGATGCGGCAGCCGGTCTCCTTCTCGAACGTGCCGACCCAGTTGACCTTGGGGCTGGTGCCGCCGTACTCGGCGTAGCCGCGGTAGGTGAGGATCTGGAGGGTGCCGTCGCTCGGGGTCGGCGTCGACTTCGGGGACGGTGTGCCCGTCGCGGACGGCGTGGGCGCGGCCGAGGGGGAGGGCGCCTTCGACGCGGACGGCGCCTTCGACGTGGACGGCGACGGGATGGCGGCCGCCTGGCCGGCGCCGGCCGGGGTCAGGACCAGGGCCAGCGCGGCCAACGCCAGAGCCGGTGTGCGGCGCTTCAAACGGATGCCCCCTTCTCGTTCCGCTCGGCTGGAGCTTACCGGGAAGGGGGGACCGCTCACTTGTTGGTCGGGAAGCCCAGGTTCACCCCGCCGTGCGACGGGTCGAGCCAGCGCGAGGTCACGACCTTGCCGCGGGTGTAGAAGTGCACGCCCTCGGTGCCGTGCACGTGGGTGTCGCCGAACAGCGACGCCTTCCACCCGCCGAAGCTGTAGAAGGCCATCGGCACCGGGATCGGCACGTTGATGCCGACCATGCCGACCTCGACCTCGTTCTGGAAGCGCCGGGCCGCGCCGCCGTCGTTGGTGAAGACGGCGGTGCCGTTGCCGAACTCGAGCCCGTTGATCAGCCGCAGACCGTCCTCATAGGAGGAGACGCGCACGATCGACAGCACCGGGCCGAAGATCTCCTCGGTGTGCACGCGGGAGCCGGCCGGCACGTGGTCCAGCACGGTCGGGCCGAGCCAGAAGCCGGGCGTCTCGGCCGCGGCGGCGCCGCCGAGCACCTGCGTCCGCCTGCCGTCCACGACCAGCGTGGCGCCTTCCGAGACGCCGAGGTCCAGGTAGGAGGCGACCTTGTCGCGGTGCGGCCCGGTGACCAGCGGGCCCATCTCCGAGCGCGGGTCGTCGCCGGGGCCGATCACGAGCTTGTCCACCCGCTCGACGATCTTCTTGACCAGGTCGTCGCCGATCGGGTCCACGGCCAGCACGACCGAGATCGCCATGCAGCGCTCGCCCGCCGAGCCGAACCCGGCCGAGACCGCCGAGTCGGCCACCAGGTCGAGGTCGGCGTCCGGCAGCACCAGCATGTGGTTCTTGGCGCCGCCGAGCGCCTGGACGCGCTTGCCGTGCGCGGTCCCGGTCTCGTAGACGTAGCGGGCGATCGGGGTGGAGCCGACGAACGAGACCGCCTTCACGTCCGGGTGCTCCAGCAGCCGGTCCACGGCGACCTTGTCACCCTGCACGACGCCGAAGACGCCGTCGGGCAGCCCCGCCTCCTGCCACAGCCGGGCCATGAGCAGCGAGGCCGAGGGGTCCTTCTCGGACGGCTTGAGAATGAAGGCGTTCCCGCAGGCGATCGCGATCGGGAACATCCACATCGGCACCATCGCCGGGAAGTTGAACGGCGTGATCCCGGCCACGACGCCGAGCGGCTGCCGGATGGAGTACGAGTCCACCCGCGTCGAGACGCCCTCGGAGAAGCCGCCTTTGAGCAGGTGCGGGATGCCGCAGGCGAACTCCACGACCTCCAGGCCGCGGGCCACCTCGCCGAGCGCGTCGGAGTGCACCTTGCCGTGCTCGGCGGAGATCAGCGCCGCCAGCTCGTCCCGGTGGGCGTACATGAGCTCGCGGAAGCGGAACAGCACCTGCGACCGCTTGACCAGCGACGCGTCCCGCCACTGCGGCCAGGCGGCGACGGCCGCGGCCACCGCCGCGTCCACGTCCGCGGCCGTGGCCATCGTGACGGTCCCGCTGACCTCGCCGGTCGCCGGGTTGAAGATCTCCTGCGTACGGCTGCCGCCGTCCGCGGGAGAGCCGTTGATCCAGTGGGTGATGACCTTGCTCATGAGGTGCTTTCGTTGTCGATGGTCTCCAGGCAGTCGACGATGATGCCGAGTCCCTCGGCCGCCTCGTCGATCGTCAGCGTCAGCGGCGGCGCCATGCGGATGGCCGTGCCGTACAAGCCGCCCTTGCCCGCGAGCAGGCCCGCCTTCTTGCTCAGCTCCATGAAGCGCGCGGCCATCGCGGGCTCGGCCAGCTCGATCGCGAACATCAGGCCCCTGCCGCGCACGTCCTTCACGATCGGCAGGCGGGCCTGGGCCGCGCGCAGCCCGTCGATGATCAGCTTGCCGGTGCGGGCGGCGTTGGCCTGAAGGTCGTGATCGAGGACGTAGTCGAGGGTGGCGTTGGCGGCGGCCATCGAGATCGGGTTGCCGCCGAAGGTGGACAGGCCGACCGCGTGCAGTCCGTCCATGAGGTCGCCGCGGGCCACGAGGCCGCCGACCGCGAAGCCGTTGCCGAGTCCCTTGGCGAAGGTCATCATGTCGGGCGTCACGCCGTGGTTCTGGATGCCGAAGAACGCGCTGCCGGTGCGGCCCCAGCCTGTCTGCACCTCGTCGGAGATGAAGAAGACGCCCTCCTCGTCGAGCACCTCCTTGTAGGCGGCGAACAGCCCGTCGGGGGCCATCGTGAAGCCGCCGACGCCCTGGATCGGCTCGGCGATGAGCGCGGCCACGTCCTTGGTGACGGCGGTGGCCAGCACGTGGCGCAGGTCCTCGACGCACACCTTGATGTAGTCGGCGTCCGACAGCCCGCGGAACTGCCCCAGGTGCCGGTCGGCGCCGTGCAGGAAGTGCACGTTGAGCGGCGAGAGCGAGTTGTTCTTCCAGGTGCGGTTGCTGGTGACGCTGACCGCGCCGAAGCTGCGGCCGTGGTAGCTCTGGCGCATGGCGAGGACCTGGTCGCTCTTGCGCGCGTAGGTGGCCAGGAGCAGGGCGGTCTCGTTGGCCTCGGTGCCGGAGTTGGTGAAGAACACCTTCGCGTCCGGGATGCCGGAGAGCCGGGCGATCTTCTCGGCCAGCTCGATCTGCCCGCGCAGAAGGTAGACGGTGGAGGTGTGCACGACGCCGGTGGCCAGTTGCCGCTCGACGGCCTCGCGGACCTCCGGCACGTCGTAGCCGATCATGTTGGTCAGGATGCCGACGAAGAAGTCGAGGTAGCTCTTGCCGTCGCTGTCGACGACGCGGCTGCCTTTGCCGCTGACGATCTCGATGGGCTCGGTGTAGTTGAGGGCCAACCAGTTGGGCATGACCGCCCGGTGGCGCGCGAGAAGCTCCGACATGTTCCGAGTATCGCCGCATTTGGAAGTGGGTCATACACACAATCTGTCGGATTCGGGCTAGGAAGCTTTACAGAACGTCACTCTTGCGAAGGCGAGACAGAGGGGCGGATCACGAGGCACGCTGGAGTCCCCGCCGTGCGAGGGATCGATGATCATTCGACTGACCGTCCGTGACCCCGAGCTCGCCACCGAGCACGACCTCGAAGTCGTGGCCGAACCGGGCACGAAGCTGGCCTCGCTGCTGGGCGCGCTGCCGCCCCGTCCGTGCTACGCGGGGCGCGTGAAGCTCGACCCCGGCCAGTCCTTCGCCGAGAGCCCGCTGGTGCCCGGCATGGTGATCGGCGTCGGCGAGCCGGTTCCCGGCGGCCGGCCCGTCCCGCCCGCCGCGGGGGCACTGCGCGTGGTGGCCGGCCCCGACGTGGGGCGGGTGATCTGGCTGGCGCCGGGCGGCCACGTCGTCGGCCGGGATCGCGCGGCCGCGGTCCGCCTCGTGCGCGACGAGCGCATCTCCCGCATGCACGCCCGGCTGCACGTGGGGCTGACCGGCGAGCTGACCGTGACCGACCTCGGCTCCACCAACGGCACGCTCGTGGACGGCACGCCGGTGACCGGCGCCGCCCACCTGATCCCGCCCGCGCTCCTGGAGGTGGGCGACGACCTGCTGCGCTGGGCGCCGCTGCCGTCGGCCCGCCCGCGCACCGAGCGCGGCCCCGACGGCCTGATCGCCTTCGACCGCGTGCCGGGATCGCTGCCCGCAGCCCCCGACGAACTGGACCTGACCCTCGCCGCCCACTGCGCGGCCCCCGGGCTGTGGTCGCGCGACACCGCCGCGCCCGACGGGCTCAAGCTGCGCGTGGGCGCCGCCGGCGAGCCGGTGACCGTGAACCTGCGGGAGGTCGGCGTGCTGGGCGTGGTCGGGCCGCGCCTGCCCGCCGACGGGCTGGTGCGCTGGCTGCTGATCCAGCTCGCCACCCTGCGCCCGCCCGGCGACCTGCAGCTGGTGGTCATCTCCGCCGGCGGCGGCGAACACCTGACCTGGACCCGCTGGCTCCCCCACCTCACCGGGGACGCGGTGAGCTGCCTGGTGGGCAACACCGACCGCACCCGCGCCGACCGGGTCGAGGAACTCCACGCCCGCATGAAGTCCGGCGAGCGCGCCGGCGAGGTGGTCGTGCTCCTCGACGGCGCACGGACGCTGCGCGACCTGCCCGGCGTGCGGGAACTGCTGCGCAGGGGCCCCTCCGCCGGGATCTACACCATCTGCGCCGACCGCCGCGGCATGCACGAGTGCCGGGCCGCCTGCGAGCTGGACGGCACCGACCTGCTCCTCACCCGGCCCGGCGCCGACCTGCCCGAACCCGTCCGGCCCGAGCACCTCACCGCCGAGACGGCGGAGGAGATCGCCCGCGCGCTGGCCCCGATGCGCGACCGCGCCCGCCGCGCCGCGCCCGTGCGCCTGCTGGACCTGCTCACGCCCATGGAGCAATGGGGCCGGGGCCCGGTGACCTCGGTCGTGGTGGGCGCGGACGTCGCGGGCCCCGTGCACGCGGACGTCTCCGGCCCATCCCCTGTCGTGCGCGGCGCCGGGCCCGACGTGCCGCGCTCGCTGGTCCTGTCGCTGATGATGGCCAACCGGCCGGACGAGCTCGTGCTCGTGCTGGCCGGGGAGGTGTTCGCGCCGTTCGCCGCCTGCCCGCACGTCTCCGCCCTGCTGCCCGCCCTCGACGCGCCCGGCGCCGCCCGCCTGCTGGCCTCACTCAAGGCAGAGGTACGGCGGCGCGCCTCGCTTCCCGGTCAGCCGCATCTCGTCCTGGTCGCCGAGGAGTCGGAGGCCGCCCGCGAACTGGCCCGCGCCGCCGCCGGGCAGCCGGACATCCACGTGGTCAGGACGGCGTCCCTCGCCGCCGGGCCGCCCGGCGCCGGGGTGATCGAGCAGGACGGCGCGCCACCGCGTTTCTTCCGCACCGGCGGCCTGGACGAGCCGCCGCCCACATGCGACACCCCCGCCACGACCCGCCTGCTGACCTGGTCGGAGCTGGGCCTGCCCCGGCCCGCGGCGGCGCCCGCCCGCACCCAGCTGGAGCTGGCCGTCGAGCAGGTCATCCAGGCCGCCGCCGAGCTGGCCGTGGCGGCGCCGTACCGGCCCGTCCTGCCGCCGCTGCCGGGGCGGCTGGAAGGGGTGCGCCGGTCCGGGCGGGCCGTTCCGTACGGGCTGATGGACGATGCGGCGCACCAGGCGCAGCCGGCGCTCGCCTTCGACCCGCGCGGCACGGAGCGGCTGGTGGTGACCGGCGGGCCGGGCTCCGGCCGGACCACGTTCGCGCGGACGCTGATCAGCGGGCTGACCCGGCACTCCGTCTGGATCTACGCGATCGAGGACACGCCCGGCGATCTGGCCGCCTATGCGGCGCACTGCGGGGCCGTCGTCTCGCCCTCGGAACCCGACCGGGTCCGGCGGCTGGTCACCTGGCTGGCGACCGAGGCCGCGCGGCGCGCTACCGGTCGGCCGCCCGACCCAGTGATCGTCCTGGTGGTGGACGGCTGGGAGTCGCCCGGGATCGCGCCCGCGCTGCGCACATCCTTGCGGGAGCTGGCCGAGACCGGCCCGCCGCTCGGGATCCACCTGGTCGCCACCGGCGCGGGGCCGGGCGGTGCGCCGTTCACGCGCCAGCTGATGCTCGGCCACGAGGGCGCGGCGCCCGGAAGGGGCGTGGACGCGGGCAGCGCGCTGCCGATCCAGATCGCGCTGCCGCCCGAGCCGGGCCCGCCGCTGACGGCCGCCCGGCCGTTCCCGCCGATGCCCGCCGTCGTGGCGCCCGGCGAGCTCGGCCGCGTCACCGGCATCCCGATCGGCGTCGGCGGCCCGGACGTCACCACGATCGGGCTGGATCTGCTCGGCACCGGCCCGCGGACCGTCCTGGTCTCGGGCCCGCCGGGCTCCGGTCGCAGCAACGCCGCCCTGCTCTTCGCGCAGGCACTGGTGGAGCGCGGGGTGAACGTGCTGGCGCTGGCCCGGCCCGGTTCGCCGCTGGAGGGGCTGCCGGGCGCCCGGCTGCTGTCCGGCACCCGCTTCACCGACGACGACCTGCGCGCGGAGGCGAACGGCTGGGCGGAGTTCGCCGTGGTCGTGGACGACCTCGACCGGCTGGCCGTCACCGCCCACGCCGGCAGGCCCACGCTGCTGCAGGAGTCGGCGGCCGGATGCGGGACCCGGACGCTGATCCTGGCCGGCGACGCCACGCCGATCCTGGAGGGGCGGCGGCATCCCCTGGGCGAGGTGGTGACCTCGGTGTTCCGGTCGGGGGCGCGCATCGTGCTGGCCCCGACCGGGCTGGCGGCGGCGCTGGTGCACGGGCTCGTGCTGGAGCCGGACGAGTATCTCGGCGGGCCGCCGGGGCGCGGTTACCTGTCGGCGCCGGGGCGCACCACGCTGGTTCAGCTCGCGCGGGCGTCCAGGGCGTGGCGGTCGGCGTAGTCGATGCGCTCGACGAGCTGCGAGAGGCCGTCGTAGAGGTAGACGGTGTGGTCGCCGCGGGCATCCCTGACCGAGGTGCCGCGGCACTCGTACTCGAGCGTGAGATCCGTGTTCGGCCCCTGCGCCCGGACGCAGCGGCCGAACACGTCATAGGTGTAGAGGTGCACGCCGTCGGCGTCCTCCCACCTGGTCACCCGGCCCGCGGGGTCGTAGGCGTAGCGGCGCCCTCCCCCTGGCAGGGTGGTCTCGGTCAGGTTGCCGGCCTGGTCGTAGGCGTAGGCGGCCAGGGTGCGGCCGCCCTGCCGTACCGCGACGATCTTCCCGTCGGCGTTCTCGACCTTCACGCTCACGCCCGCCGACAGCACCTCGGCCAGGCTGCCGTCCGGGCCGCGGCGCAGCTCGGTACGGTGTCCCGCGGCGTCGGCCAGTTCGGTGAGCGCCAGCCGGTCGCCGGCACCGCGGAAGCGCGCGGTCAGGCCGGTAGCCGGGTCGGTGACGGCGTAGCCCCGCGCGATCCTGCGCAGCTCCGAGCCGGGGCCCGCGTAGGGACCCACCGGCGCGTAGCCGGGATGCGGATAGACGAGCACGCCCCCGTCGGCCGCGACCACGTGCACGCCTTCGGAGTGGACCTCCACCCTCTGGTCGAAGGTGGAGGCCCAGGCGGCCCCGAAGCCAGGCCCCCCGCGCGTGCCCGATCGGTGGACCCGCCGCAGGGCGAGGCCCGGCGGTCCGGGAAGGGCGAAGTCGGAGTGCGGCAGGACCACGGTCCCGGTCGCGTAGTGGATCGGGTCGGCGCCGACGGCCACCCGCTCCGATCCAGCCCCCGATGCGACCCGCTGACGGCCTGTGGAAACCCCGGCTCCCATGTGTCTCTCCCCGGCCCGGAATTCGGCTGTCCCGTTGTACGCATGCGGGCATGGGAACGGTTCAACGCCGGCGCGAAAATCTTCTCCCCCTAGGGGTCATCCCGTGCGCCGGGCGGCGTATCCGCAGGCCCGTCACTACTGCCGGGGAGGCACCGCGAGAGCCGTCCACGGGCCGACGACCGGGAGGGGGCCGGTCGGCCACGATCGGATCATCACCGAGAACACAAGGAGATCCGAAATGTCGACCACCACCACGCTTCCCCGCCCCGAGGTTCTGGCCGGCCCGCCGAAGCTCGACCCCGAGGCGCTGCTCCGCGCCCAGCAGGAGACGCTGGACACCCCGCGCATGAACTACAGCCTGCTGGCCAAGATGATGTTCAAGCCCGTGGACATCATGTACGGCAAGCAGGGCTCGTTCACGAAGTTCGCCATGCTGGAGATCATCGCCCGCGTGCCGTACCAGGCGTGGGAGCGCATGGGCTACTGGGCGGTTCATCGGCACCGCACCCGCTCGACGCTGGCCCGGCGGGTCTTCGACCGGATCGTGGAGGCCCGCGCCGATCAGGACAACGAGCAGTTCCACCTGCTGATCATGGAGGACCTGATCGACCGGCAGGGTCTCAAGCGCAACTGGCTGCTGCACCGGGCGGCGCCCTGGCTGATCGCGCTGTTCTACTACCACGTGTCGTGGGTGTTGTTCCTGGTCCGGCCGGACTGGAGCTACCGGCTCAACGCCGAGTTCGAGGATCACGCCGAGCACGAGTACATGACGTTCGTGGCGGAGAACCCGGATCTGGAGTTCGTCCCCGACCCGGGCACCTACGCCGCCGAGTACGGCCACTACCGTTCGGTGGCCGACCTGCTGCGGCAGATCGGCCACGACGAGCGGGTGCACAAACTCGACAGCGTGGTGAACATGCGCGAGCCGCGCGTGCGGGCCTAACCGGTGGCCTCCTTGACGCGCTCGTCCGCCTGGGCGGGTGCCGGCGCGCGCAGGACGACCAGCGCGAGCACGGCGGCCAGGAGGCAGAAGATCGCGCCGATCCAGGAGCCGACGTGCATCGCGGTGGTGAACGCCTCGCGCGCCGGAGCGTCCCAGCCGCCCAGCTTGAGCGCTTCGCCGATCGACGACCTGACCTGCGCGGGGGCCTCGGCCGGCATGGCCGAGGTGTACACCCCGGCCAGCACGCTGCCGAGCACCGCGATGCTGAAGGCCATGCCGATCTGCTGGACGGTGTCGTTCATGGCCGAGCCGACCCCGGCGTGCTCGACGGGGATGGCGCCCATGAGCGTGGCGTAGGCGGCGGGCGCGGCCAGGCCGCCGCCGACCCCCATGACCAGCAGGCCGGCGAGCATCGGACCGTAGCCGGTGGTGGTGGCGAGGATGACGAAGCCGGCCCCGAGGACGAGCATGCCGCCGGCGATGAGCGCGCGGTTGCTGACCCGCTGGCCGAGCCCCGCCCCGACCCCGTTGAAGATCGTCGCGGCGATCACGTACGGCAGGAGCGCCAGGCCCGCCTGCATGGCCCCGTACCCGAGGACGAACTGCAGGTACTGGGTGAGCATGAGCATCAGCGCCCCGGCGCCGAAGGACATCAGCAGGACCGAGAAGGACGCGCCGCTGAAGTTGCGGTTCCTGAACAGCTCCAGCGGCATCATCGGGTGGTCGGAGCGGCGTTCCCAGACCAGGAAGGCGCCCAGCGCGAGGACGGCCAGGCCGATCGCGACCAGGTTCCACTCCCGCTCGATGATGACGAAGACGACCGAGGTCAGGCCGACGACGGACAGGATCACCCCGACCGGGTCGATCTTGCGGGCGGGCGCCTTGGACTCGGGCATGAGCACCAGGGCCGCGACGACGGCCAGCAGCGCGATCGGCACGTTGATGAGGAAGACCGAGGCCCAGCCCCAGTTCTCCAGCAGGAGGCCGCCCAGTGTGGGCCCGGCGACCACACCGATCATGGAGACGGCGCCCCAGGCGGCCATGGCCTTGCGGCGTTCGTCCTCGTCGAAGACGGTGATGAGGATGGACAGGGTCGAGGGCATGAGCACGGATCCGCCGACGCCCATGAGCGTGCGCATGGCGATCAGGTGCCACGGCTCGCTGACCAGGACGGCCAGGGCGGAGGCGCCGCCGAAGAGCAGCAGGCCGATGATCAGCATCTTCCTGCGCCCGAACCGGTCGGACAGGCTGCCGGCGGTGAGCAGGAGCCCGGCGAAGACCAGCACGTAGGCGTCGAGGATCCACTGGATCTCGGAGGGCGTGGCGCCCAGGTCGCGCACGAGGGTCGGGATCGCCAGGTTGAGCACGGTCCCGTCCACGGCCAGCACGAGGGTGGCGAGGCAGAGTACGGCGAGCGTCCACCAGCGGCGGGGGTCTCGCACAGCGTTCGAGTTCACCAGAACACTGTACGACACTTCTCGCACAGTGTGCGAGTTGATTTATCCTGGGAGCGTGAGCAAGGGATTCTCCTCTGTCTGGACCCGCGAGGGACGGTCGGCCAAGTCCACGCCCGGCCTCAGCCGCGAGCAGATCGTCCGCGCCGCGCTGGAGCTCCTCGACGCCGAAGGCACCGACGGCCTCAGCATGCGCAAACTCGGCGCGAAGCTCGGCGCGGGGGCGACCAGCATCTACTGGTACGTCGCCAACAAGGACGAGCTGCTGGAGCTCGCCTACGACGAGATCTGGGGCGAGATGGTGATCGCCGACGCCGAGGAGGTGAGCTGGCGCTACTCGGCCGCCTCCTTCGGCAAGAGCATGCGTCAGACCATCCTCCGCCACCCGTGGGCCTCACAGCTCATCGGCCGCATACCCGCCATCGGGCCCAACGCGCTGCGCGCCACCGACCGGCTGCGCCACGCCGTCACCGTGGCCGGATTCGAGGGCCTGGAGATCGACTACGCGATCAGCACGCTCACCGCCTACATCTTCGGCATGACGATCCCGGAGACCGCCTTCAACGAATACCTCACCAAGGAGGAGCCGGACCAAGAGGCCATGCGGGCGGCCGTGGTCAAGGCCGTGGCCGACTATCCGGAGATGGCCAAGCGCATCACGACGGTCTACGACGCCGACCCCGTCGAGATCCGGGAGATGAGCTTCGACTTCGGCCTGTACACAGTGCTCGACGGTCTTGAGGCGCGCCTGGTCACGTAGCAGGATTCCGGGCATGAGCGAATTCCGCGCCGCGCGTGACCTCCTGCTGCAGTCCGACTACGACACCGCCCGCCGCGACTTCCGCTGGCCCGAGCTCGATGAGTTCAACTGGGCGCTGGACTGGTTCGACGGCGTGCTGGCGGCCGAGACCCCGGACGCCGTCGCCCTCAAGATCGTCGGCAGGGTCACGTACACCTTCGCGGAGCTCTCAGAACGCTCCAACCGGCTGGCCACCTGGCTGCGCTCGACCGGGGTACGGCGGGGCGACCGCATCCTGCTCATGCTGGGCAACCAGCCCGAGCTCTGGGAGACGATGCTGGCCGCGATCAAGCTGGGCGCGGTCGTCATCCCGGCCACGACCCTGCTGACCGCCAAGGACCTCGACGAGCGCATCACCCGTGGCGGGGTCGCGCATGTCATCGCCAACGCCGCCGACGCCGACAAGTTCTCCGGCGGGCCGTACTCCAGGATCTCGGTCGGACCGGCCGAGGGCTGGCAGACGCTCACGTACGGCGAGGCCGGCTTCACCCCCGACGCGCCCACGCGGGCGGGCGACACGATGCTGCTCTACTTCACCTCGGGCACCACCTCCCAGCCCAAGCTGGTCGAGCACACACACGCCTCCTACCCGGCCGGGCACCTGTCGACGATGTTCTGGATCGGGCTGCGCCCCGGCGACGTGCACCTGAACATCTCCTCCCCGGGCTGGGCCAAGCACGCCTGGAGCAACGTCTTCGCGCCGTGGAACGCGGGTGCGACCGTGCTGGTCCACGACTACCAGCGCTTCTCCGCGCAGGCGCTGCTGGAGGTGCTGCGCGACGAGCGGGTGACGACGTTCTGCGCGCCGCCGACCGTGTGGCGCATGCTCATCCAGGAGGACCTGTCCGCGTGGCAGCTTCCGCTGCGTACGGCGGTGGCCGCCGGTGAGCCGCTCAACCCGGAGATCATCGACCAGGTCGCCAAGGCGTGGGGCTTGACGATCCGCGACGGATACGGGCAGACCGAAACCACCGCGCAGATCGGCAACACTCCGGAGGCGCCGGTCAAGCCGGGCTCGATGGGCCGGCCGCTGCCCGGGTACGACGTGGTGCTCGTGGACCCGATCACCGGCGAGCCGGGGGACGACGGGGAGATCTGCCTGCCGCTGGACGAGCGCCGCCCCTTGGGCCTCATGTCTCGATATGTCGGCAAGGAGTCGGGCATGTCGGATGGCTACTACCACACCGGCGACGTGGCCACCCGGGACGCCGACGGGTACATCACCTATGTCGGGCGTACCGACGACGTGTTCAAGGCGTCGGACTACCGGATCTCGCCGTTCGAGCTGGAAAGCGTCCTGCTGGAGCACGAGGCCGTCGCCGAGGCCGCGGTCGTGCCCGCCCCGGATCCGGTACGGCTGGCCGTACCCAAGGCATATGTGAGCCTCGCCCCCGGGTTCGAGCCGACGGAGGAGACCGCGCGCTCGATCTTCGAGCACTCGCGGCGGGAGCTGGCGCCCTACAAGCGGATCCGGCGGCTGGAGTTCGGCGAGCTGCCGAAGACGATCTCCGGCAAGATCCGGCGGGTCGAGCTGCGTGAACAGCAGGCGGCGAACGAGTTCATCGAAGAGAGTTTCCGCTAGAAAACCGACATAGTGGAGATAACATAATGTAAAGGGCTAGGTGGCCATAATTACAAGATGATTGGATAGGCTCTGCCCGTGCTGCCCACTATCGCCGATGTCCTGGCTCTGGAGACCGTGCGCCGGGGGAACCCGCGCGTGGTCGCCGGAGCCGATCGGCTCGACACCAAGGTGCGGTGGGTGCACGTCGGCGAGATCGCGGACATCGCGCACCTCCTGCGCGGCGGCGAACTCGTCCTCACCACCGGCGTCGCCCTGCCCGACGACCCCGAGAAGCTGGCCGACTACATCGCCGACCTGGCCCAGGTCGGCGCGTCGGGACTGATCGTGGAGCTCGGCCGCCGCTTCGTGCGCGAACTGCCCCGCGCGGTGGTCAAATCCGCCGAGGAACATGGGCTGCCGGTGATCGTGCTGGCCCGCGAGACCCCGTTCGTGCAGATCACCGAATCGGTGCACGCCCGCATCATCGACATCCAGCTCGAAGAGCTGCGCGCCTCCGAGCAACTACACGAGGTGTTCACCGAGCTGTCCGTCGAGGGCGCCTCACCGGCCGACGTCCTCGCCCAGGTCGCCCGGCTGTCCAACCGTCCCGTGCTGCTGGAGAACCTCGCCCACCAGGTGCTCGCCTGCGAGTCGGCCGGACGCGACATCGGCGCGCTGCTGGCCGGCTGGGAGACCAGGTCACGCGGCGTGGCCCCGGCCGAGCGCACCGCCTACGACCCCGCCTCCGGCTGGCTCGTCACCACCGTCGGCGCCCGCGGCCAGGACTGGGGCCGGCTCATCCTGCTCTGCGACGTGCCGCCGAGCCCGCGGGACATGGTCCTGGCCGAACGCGCCGCCACCACCCTCGCCCTGGGCCGCCTGCTCGAACGCCACCAGGAGTCGCTGGAACGCCAGGCGCACGGCACGATCATCACCGGCATCCTCACCCACGCCTACGCCGACCCCGACGAGGCCGCCGCCCGCGCCCGCGCCGTCGGCGTGCCGCTGACCGGCCGCAAACTCATCTGCGTCGTCATCAGGCCCACCGACCCGATCGAGCAGGCACTCGACGGCCAGGCCCTGCTCGGCGAACTGGCCGAGGCCACCGCCGCCGCCTGCCGCGACGCCCGCCTGCCCGCCCTCGTCGGCGCGCTCGACCAGGACCGCGTCGGCGTCCTGCTGCCCCTGCCCCCGCGCACCCACGCCGAACCCGCCCTGACCACGCTGGCCGACCGGCTGCGCATGCTGTGGAAGTCCGGCAGCGCGTTCGTGCTGGCCGCCGGGTCGATGGTCGAGTCGATCCGCGACGTGCGGCGCAGCTTCCTGGAGGCCGAGCAGGTCGCCGACGTGGCCGTGCGCCGCCCCGACGGCCGCGCCTACTACCGCCTGCCCGACCTGCGCCTGCGCGGCCTCCTCCACCTGCTGCGCGACGACGCCAGAATGCAGACCTTCGCCGAACGCGAACTCGGCGCGCTCCTCGCCCACGACGCCCAGCGCGGCGGCGACCTCACCCGCATCCTGCGCATCTACCTCGACGCCGGCCGCAACAAGGCGGTCGCCGCCCAGAAGGCCCACCTGTCCAGGCCCGCCTTCTACGACCGGCTACGCCGCCTGGAACGCATCCTCGACACCGACCTCGACGATGTCGAGTCCTGCCTGTCACTGCACGTGGCGTTGCTGGCGCTCGAGTCGTTCCGTCGCGAGAATCGCTGAAGCACCAACGGACCAAGGACGTTCATGCCTGACCTCTTCGTGCCCGAACCCGCCGCCCTGGCCCCGATGCTCGCCACCGCGGGCGCGTTCGCCGTCCCCGTCCACGAGGTACGACTGACGCCCGACGAACTCGACCCCGCCCAGATCGTCGCCGGCGATCCGGCGACCTCCTCCATGGACCTCGGCAACGGCCGCGGCATCTGGGAGATCACCCCGGGGGTGGTCACCGACATCGAGGCCGACGAGCTCTTCGTCGTGCTGTCCGGCCGGGCCACGATCGCCGTCGAGGGCGGCACGACCATCGAGGTGGGGCCGGGCGACGTGGCCTTGCTGGCCGAGGGGGCCAAGACGACGTGGATCGTCCACGAAACCCTCCGCAAGGTATACCAATCCCGCTGACCCACCCATCACCACCCGCCACCCCTCCCCCGGCCACCCGCCCGCTTCCATCCTGACCACCCATGTCCCAGCCAAGCATTCCCCCGGGCCACCTCCTATTCCAGCCGCCCACCCGGTCACGCGTTCCCGTCACCTCCCCCTCCGGCCACCCACCTACCGGCCACCTGTTCCCCGGCTAACGCCTTTCCCGGTCCCCCTCCGGCCACCTGCCCTCCCGGCCAGCTGTTGCCCGGCTAACGCCTTTCCCGGTCCCCCTCCGGCCACCTGCCCTCCCGGCCGCGCGTTCCCCGGGTCACGGGTTTCCCGGTCACCCCCTCCCCGGCCGGTTCCTTCCCCCGGCCACTTCCTTCCCGGTCACCTGCTTGTCCGGTCTCCTTGGCCGGGGGGGCGAGGTGTACTGGGCCGACCCCCTCCGCCTACCGTTCGATATGTGCCGCTATTTCCCAATCCGTTGGAGGCCGCGGCCTTCCGGCTCTCGGTTGTGCCGCCCATGCTCGCCGACTACTTCGGTGTGCTCGGCTTCCACGCCCTGATCGCCGGCGCCCGCCTCGGGATCTTCGATGCGCTCGCCGCCCGCCCCCAGACCGCCGCGCACCTGTCCACCACCCTCGGCCTCGACCCCCGCGGCACCGCCGCCCTCATGCGCGCTCTGGCCGGTCTCGGATACGTGCGCGAACGCCGCGGACGCTACCGGCTGACCCGCCCCTCGCGTGCCTGGCTGGTCACCGGCGCCCCCGCCTGCCTGACCGAGGGGCTGGAATTCTGGGCGCGCAACGCCGCCACCTACTGGACCGACCTCGCGACCACCGTCCGCGACGGCAAACCGGCCGTCCCCTTCTACGCCGCCACCGAAGCCGACCCCGAGCTGTCCCGGTCCTTCCAGGCATGGACCGCCGCCCTGGCCCGCCACCAGGCTCCGGCGGCGGCCGCCGCGATTCCGGTCCCCCGAGGGGCCGAGCAGGTGCTCGACCTCGGTGGTGGCCACGCCGTCCACAGCCGGACCCTGCTGACCCGCCACCCCGGCCTGTCCGCGACCGTCCTCGACCTGCCCCAGGCCCTCGCCTCGGCCGAGGCCCACCCGCGCATCACCCTGCGGGCGGGCTCCTTCCTCGATGACGACCTCGGCACCGGCTACGACGTGGTCCTGATGTTCAACATCCTCCACGGCCTCACCGACGCCGAGGCCGCCCTGCTGCTGGCCCGCGTGTCCGCCGCCCTGCGCCCGGGCGGCGTCGTGGTCATCGGCGACCAGTTCCGCGGCCCCGCCCCGGGCCGGGCCAGCCGTACCCTGATGGACCTCCTCGACCTCAACTATCTGATCGCGCTCAGCGGGCGCATTCGCACGTTCTCCGAGGTGAAGAAGCTCCTGGTGACCGCCGGTTTCTCCCGCCCACGGCACCGCCGCCCCCTTCGCTCCCCCGCCACCGAACTGGCCATCGCCACCAAACGGGTCTAGAACCCCATCGCCCGCCGTACCTCGTCAAGGGTCTGCACCGCCCGCTCCCGCGCCCGAGCGTTCCCCGCGCGCAACACCGCGCGGGCGTCCGCCTCGTCCAGCTCCGCCCGGCGCGCCCTGATCGGCCGGAGAAAGTCGTTGACCGCGTCCGTGGTCACCGCCTTCAGCCGCGCCGCCCCGCCGTCCCCGATCTTCTCGGCGATCTCGTACGGCGGGCGGCCCAGGCAGAGCCCGGCCAGCGCGAGCAGGCCCGCCACCCCGGGCCGCGCCTCCTCGTCGAACGTGATGCGGCGATCGGCGTCGGTCACGGCACGGCGGATGAGCGCGGCCGTCTCGTCCTCGGCGGCCTTCAGGGGGATGGAGTTGCCCCGGCTCTTGCTCATCTTCCCGCCGTCCAGCCCTCTCAGCTGCGGCTGGGCGCCCATCATCGCCTCCGGCACCGGGAAGACCCGGCCATACCGTTCGTTGAACCGCCGGGCCACCAGCCGGGTCACCTCGACGTGGGGCAACTGGTCCTTGCCGACCGGCACCAGCGTGCCCTTGCAGAACAGGATGTCGGCCGCCTGGTGCACCGGATACGTGAGCATCAGCCCGCTCACCGCGCTTTGCGAACTGTGCAGGATCTCGTCCTTGACGGTTGGATTGCGCTGCAGCTCGGCCATCGACACCAGGCTCAGGAACGGCAGCAGCAACTGGTTGAGCTCAGGAATAGAACTGTGCTGGAAGATCGTCACCTTGGCCGGGTCCAGCCCGATCGCCAGGTAGTCGAGGAGCAGCTCGGTGATGTTGCGCTGGATCTCCCCGGGCAGATCGCGATCGGTGATCACCTGGTAGTCGGCGACCAGCACGTACATCGGATGCACGTGCTGCAACTCCACGCGGTTGGCGAGCGAGCCGAAGTAGTGGCCGAGATGGAGCGGGCCGGTCGGCCGGTCGCCGGTGAGCACGACGTGGTTCATTCTGGGTCCTTCCCGAACGTCCCCAGACACCACGAAAGGCCGTCCGAGGACGGCCTCTCTCGCATGCGGATATCAGCGGCCGTCTGTCGGCCGCCACCACATGCTGATCCGTGTCATGGACTCATTGTAAGGCGCAAGCCGTACAGGACCCAGATTCCGTACGGCTTGCGCCGGCTCATGGCTACCTACGGTGATCGTGCGACATATCAGCATGAATCGTGTCATCTGCGCAGACGTACAGATCCCACCGACGCGGTCGTGCCACGAACGCCCCGAGGATGAATCCCAGGACGACGCTAGCGATGATCACAAGGAGGATGCTCAGCCCCATAACGGCTGCCTCTCGGGGAAAGTTCGTGCCGCTCGAAATGCGGCCTACCGAAAGGTAACGCTGGTAGGCGGTGTGCCGCAGCCGAATCCGCTGCACTCCCCCATTTTGACCATTCCGTCATCCGGAGACCTGGTGTCTTTTGCGGGTTTCCGGGTGTCAATCTCGTAACCACGGGCGTGTTCCACCCACGCCGTCAGGTCAGGGTCGCCAAGATAGTCCGGATTGTTATCAGCACCCTGGAGAACTCTTGATGTCTCGACGTGCCCTCGTCGCCGGCTTGTCCCTCGCCACGGCGATCACGGCCACCACCATGCCCGTCGCCGCCAGAGAGCTGACGACGACGTTTCCCTCGACGAAGTTCCCGCTGGGAACGCCTGCCGTACCGACGAAGACGCAGAAAGCCGTCGGCCAAGGCATTGACCTCTACAACGTCCGGGCGGGCAGCGCCACTCAGGGCTATTCCGTGACCGTCCTGATGCCCAGCGGACGCGACTACGGCAAGCGGGAAACCGCCGACGCCAAAGCCGCCGAAGTGGAAGCCGCCGGACAGACGCCCAGCGTCCAGCAGATGACCCGGCCCGGCGTCGCCGACTCCCCCGCCCAGGAGATCTTCATGGTCCGGGTCGGCCTGTGGTCGCTGCAGGACAAGAAGAAGGCCGAAGAAACCGTCAAGGCCCTCAAGGACGCCGGCATCAAGGCCAAAGTGGACTACCTCGGCGACGACGGCGTCGAGACCACCGGCCCGTGGAACATGAACGTCCTCATGATCGACGCCAAGAAGTTCGCCGGCTCCTACGGCGCCAGCCTCGGCGCCAGCGTCGCCAAGCGGGAGACCACCTCCGCCATGGCCAAGGCCGCCGGCGCCCTGGCCGCGATCAACGGCGGCTTCTTCAACATCCACGCCCCCCAGGCCCTGCGCGGCGACCCGCTCGGCGCCTCCGTCGTCGCCGGCAAGCTGCTCAGCGAACCCGTCGCCGGCCGCGCCGCGATCGTCCTCAGAGGCCGCAAGGCGACGATCACCGAGCTCAAGTCCACCATCACCGCCCGCTCCCAGGACGGCCAGCGCCTGCCGGTCAACGGCGTCAACCGCCCCGCCGCGGTCGACGAGTTGGTCCTGTACACCGAGGAATGGGGCGCCAAGACCCCCGCCGTCGAGGGAGCCGACGCCGTCCTCGACGCCAACGGCAAGGTCGTCGCCCTGCGCACCCCCGGCGCCGCCATTCCCGCCGGACACCGGGTCCTGCACGGCACCGGCATCGCCGCCACCTGGCTGCAGGAGCACGCCCTGGAGGCCGGGACCGTCCAGGTGGACACCAAACTGATCGACGTACGCTCCGGCCGCCGGATCGCCCTCACCCCCGACCTCAACGTCGTGGCCGGCGGCGTCGGGCTCGTCCGGAACGGGCGCGTGAAGGTCATGGCCAAGCGGGACGGGCACGACTCCGTCAACATGATCCTCCGCCGGCACCCGCGGACCCTCGTCGGAACCACCCGCAACGGCTCCCTCATCCTCGCCACCGTGGACGGGCGCAAGCCCGGGGAGACCATCGGAGCCAACATGGTCGAGGCGGCGGAGCTGATGCGCTGGCTCGGGGCCGTTCAGGCGATCAACCTGGATGGCGGCGGGTCCACGGCGATGGTGGTGGGGAACAAGGTGGTCAACAAGCCGTCGGACGGCAATGAGCGGGCTGTGGGGGACGCCTTGCTGGTGCTGCCCAAGAAGTAGGCCGGCCTTTGGTGAAGGGGGCGTTCGGTTCGAGGGACGCCCCCTTCACCATGAACGCAAAAAGGGGCCGTCCCGGCACGGGACAGCCCCTCACGTGTAACGCAGAAAGGGCCACCCCGTGCCGGGATGGCCCTTTCTGATCAATATTTGTGCGGCGGCGACCTACTCTCCCACACCCTCCCGAGTGCAGTACCATCGGCGCAGAGAAGCTTAACTTCCGGGTTCGGAATGTAACCGGGTGTTTCCTTCCCGCCATAACCACCGCAACATCTTGAGACCGTTTGTTGTCTCAGAATTGCGTAGTGGACGCGAGCAACGACCTTGAAAAAGTCTGCTTTGTGGTCAAGTCCTCGGCCTATTAGTACCGGTCAGCTCCACACGTTACCGCGCTTCCACCTCCGGCCTATCAACCCGGTCGTCTACCGGGAGCCTTACCCCCCTCACAGG
>NZ_VRLV01000016.1 GCF_009760925.1 Nonomuraea typhae | reverse complement strand
AACTCATCATCAAACCACTGTTTGACGAGGTGTTGCATGAGATACTTCATGCACTGGCTTTTAACACACTGTTGAGTTCTCAAGAAACGGACGCGTTTTCCGGCGTTCGTTCGTTTTTCGTTGTGCCTTTAGTGTTCCACCTGCTTTGTTCTCTGTCAAATCGCTGGGATTTGACGTCCAAACAAATTCCGTACAGGCGGAAACCCCAGAAAACATACCGTGCCATCATGGGCGTGTCGAATCAACCGAATTTTCCGGTGGTTCTTCGTCCGCACCCGAGACGGAGTCTCAAGGGTCTCACCCTGGGGCCCGTCCGTCTGAGACGACGTCCGGCTCGCTCCCGGGGCGAACACAAAGATTAGATCGCCATTCGCCCCACGTCAAATCACCACGTCGGAGGCATCGTCCCGACGACCTCGCGCACCTGCGCGGCCGACGTGAACACCTCCGCCACCATCCCCGCCGACCGCGCGGCGAGCACGTTCTCCTCCCGGTCGTCGAAGAAGAGAATCTGCCCCACCTCGACCCCCAGGTCCCGCGCCACCGCCTCATAGGCCCGCGGATCCGGCTTGATCACCCCGATCCGGCAGGAGTACGTCCGGACGGAGAAGTGCTTCATCCACTCCTGTTTCTCCCACACCGGGACCACGTCCTCGACGATGTTCGACAGGATCCCCAGCGTGCGCCCTTCCCTGGCCAGGTCTTCCACCAGGGCCACCATCTCCGGATCCGAGTGCGATAACGCCCCCACGTCGGTCTCGGTCAGCGTCGCGAGGTCGGGGAACCGCGTGCCGAGCCGCCGGGCGACGTTATCCCAGTAAGCGCCGCCGTCGAGCCCCAGGTCGTACTCGGGCCGGCAGGCCCAGTACGCCTCCCAGAACGCCTCCTTCGGAACCCCCGCCAGTGCCGCGATGTCGCTTTCCGCCTGCTCCGAGTGCGGATGGGCGATAACGCCGTATAGATCGAACACGATCACGTCAGTCATGATCCAAGCGTATTCTTTCCCCGGTGACTGCCACCATCATCCGCACGGCCCCGCCGGCGACCCGCACGCTCGCCTGGCCGGCCTGGCTGATGGCCGCGCTCGCGTTCGCGGTGGCGATCTCCGGTTCCGGAGCCGCCACCCTCAACGGCGACGAACTCGCCACGATCAGTGCCGCGCAGCGCTCAATCGGCGGCTTGTGGGAGTTGTCCCAGCAGATAGACGGGCATTTCCTCCCCTACTACCTCTTCATGCACCTGTGGGTGAAGGCCGGCACCGCCGAACTCTGGATCCGCCTCCCGTCGGCCATCGCGATCGGCGTCGCCGCCTGGTTCCTGACCGACCTCGGCCGCCGCCTGCACAGCACGACCGCGGGCGTCACCGCCACGGCCCTGTTCGCGGCACTGCCCTCCGTCTCCTACTACGGGGCCTTCGCCCGTTCCTACGCGTTCGCCGCCGCCGCGGTGGTCCTCGCCTTCTGGGCCCTGCTCCGCGCTCTCGACGAGCCCCGCCGTACCAGCCGCTGGGTCCTCTACGGCGGCGCGGTCGCGCTGATCTGCTGCACGCACCTGTTCGCCGTCCTCACCTTGCCCGCGCACCTGCTGCTCGCCCGCCGCACGACGTGGATGCCCATGCTCGCCGCCCTGGCCGTGGGCGGCCTGCCCGCCGTCGCCCTCGGGTTGATCGGGTACGGCGAGCGGCACGCGATCAGCTGGATCCCGCAACGCGGGCCGGAGGTGCTGCTGAAGTTCCCGAAGATGGCGGCGGACTCGATGGAGGTCGGCCTGCTGCTGTTCGCGGTGGCGCTGGCCGGGGCGGCGGCGTACTGGTTCATCCGCAAGGACCGGGTGGCGTGGGCGCTGGTGGCCTGGCTGGTGCTGCCGCCCGTTCTTCTGCTGGCGGTGTCCCATCTGGTGACACCTGTGTATGTGGATCGCTACTTGTTCGTCACCGCTCCGGCGCTCGCCCTTCTGGCGGGGATCGCGGTGGCGTCCGTGCCCCGGATGCCGGTGGCCGCGGCGGCGGCGCTGACGGTGGTGACGATCGTGCTGGCCGTACCGGCCCAGGCGGACGTGCGCGACTACAACGGCCGGTACGCCGATTTCCCCGGCGCCGTCGCCCGCATCAAGACGCAGCCAGGCGACGCGCTCGTTTATGGGCAGAGTTCGGAGCGCAAAGGCGTGCTGTATTACGCGAAGAAGCCGCTGCCCGACGACGTGCTGCTGGTGTCGCGTGAGCCGGAGGCGCACGGATTCGCCTTTCCGGAAAGGGACGACGTCGCCGCGGTGCTGGAAGGGCGCCAAAGGGTGTGGATGGTGTGGCGAGGGGCCAAGACGGCGACGTTGCCGCGGATCGAGGCGGTACGGCGGGCGGGGTTCGAGCAGGCGTCGGCCTGGCATTCCGCGGAGATCCCCGGGCTGACGGTGGCGTTGTTCATTCGGTCCTGATCTGCTGGATCGGGACGATCCGGCCGTCGGCGAAGACGCGGACGCCGGATTTCCTGCTCATCCCGAGCAAGGGCCTGCGGGCCCACTCATGTTCGAGGCTGAGCCGGAGGAGCCGGAGGAACTGATCGAAGCCGGCCTGATTGCGCGACAGCGCCTGCGTCAGCAGGGGGTTGTACATCCGCACCTCCTCCACGCGGTCGAGCGCGAGATCGACCAGGCTGTGCGGAAGATTCTCGAGATGGGACTCGAGGTTGAAGTCGTCCGCATCCCAGGCGTCGTGGTGCTCCAAAATGAGGCGCGCGATGTCCGGGGAAGGGCAGGGAACGAGAGTTTCGAGAATGCGGGCTCCTTCGCGTCCCCTCCCCGACTCGACCGCCTCTTCAGCACGTTTGATCAACGCGGCACGGAGTGGAGTGACCTCCCAGCTGTCGCCAATGCGTTTACTCGGCACCCAGCCGCCGGCCAGTGCCCGCTGGAGAACAGGAAGACCGGCGAAGTCGTTCCAGTTGGCCAGCATCATCGCGAGTTCGATACGAAGGGTTTCGACAGGCTCGGCCTCCAGCCGGTCGGCGATGGCCGCGCGAAGGATGGTGTCCTCCCTCTCCCATGAGGAGAGGCCGGTGATCATCGCTGCTCTGGTCTCCACGTCCGCGCTCGACAACATGGCGATCAGCGGCTCCTGGACCCGATCGGCCACCGCTTCCAGCGCCGCGACCATCTCATCGGCTTGCTGCCATCCAGCTATCCCGTCCCGGAGGAGGTCCACAGCGGTGTTCGCATTTTCTGTGTCGATGACCGCACGCAATGCCTGCACCCGGACGGATCTGTTCCCCGCCAGTTTCCCGTTGCGATGCATCGCGAGAATGTGGCCGGCGATACGCGGCCCTAGGCCGTTCGCGGCGATGTAGGCGAAGACATCGGTCAGTTCGCGTGGCGTTCTGCTCTCCGACAGCGCGGAGAGCGCCATGGTGGCGGCCTCTTCGTCGATGGGGAAGTTCAGATAGGGCGGGAAGTGCCGGCGATCGGACGAGCCGTCCCCTGATTCCAAAGCGGTCTCGACAAGCACGTGTATCGCCCGCCCCGAGCCCAGGAGTTCCAGCCCAATGGCCAGACCGGTGGTCGACGCATGACGCAGGCGGGAGAGAAGGAATTCCTCGGCAGGCGGGTACTTCAATTGACCAAGAGGGACGGCCACCCAGTCCAGCAGCCTAGGCTCCCGTTTGGCCAGAGCCAGCAGGCGTGCGCCGACTCCGGCCGTCCGGGGAGTGCCCCAGTGCCACGATCGCCCCAATCTGCCCACTCGCCCTCCGCCTATCCATGTCCGCGGCGATCTCGAACAGGACGTCGGTGGTCTCCTCCCCTCCGATGTCTACCAAGAGCTGCGCGCATTGATCCGCGATGGGAAAGTCCATGGATTGGCGCAGCACGGCCACCACATCGGCCACGATCCGCCCCCGCAGCCACGGCAGCCGGACCCTGGGCGTCCCCACCAGACACGAGGCCGCGCAGGTACGGCGGCGGCTCCTCCTCCCGGAGGCGCACCTGGACGTAGAGGTTTTCCAGGTCCAGTGGCTGCGACATGTCAAGAATCTTCAGGTGGCGCAACGCCGCCACGAGGGCCGCGCGCTCCTCCAGCGCCCGCTGCTGCCGCAGGTTGCCCCGCCATTGGAAGAAGCCCGCGATCAGCCCGGCCAGGACCCCGCCGAGCGCGATGAGCGCGGGCGCGTTCGACGTCCAGAACGTCATGCCTGGAGTATCGCGCCACCGCATCACGTCACCAGAAGTTTCCCGATTATTGGCCCATATGGGGATTTCGGTCCTTACCATAATCGCCGCGGTGATCGACCGGTGAGGGTCTCCGGCACTGGCGCCGCAGGGAGTTCCACGTGCGAAAGATCGCAGCGGCCACGCTCGCCCTCCTCACCCCTCTCGCGGGAGCGGGGACGAGCGCAGCCGCCGACCACCGCCCGGACCGCTCGCAGGTGATCGTCATCGGTCACCGCGGCTCGGCCGGGCACCGTCCCGAGCACACCCAGGGCAGCTACGAGCTGGCGGTGGCCATGGGCGCCGACTGGATCGAGCCCGACCTGGTGCCCACCAAGGACCATGCGCTCGTGGTCCGGCACGAGAACGAGATCTCCGGCACCACCGACGTCTCACTGCGGCCGGAGTTCGCCGCGCGCAGGACCACCAAGATCGTGGACGGGCGCAGTGTGAGCGGCTGGTTCACCGAGGACTTCACGCTGGCCGAGCTCAAGACGCTGCGCGCGGTGGAGCGGCTGCCGGCCGTCCGCCAGCGCAACACCGTCTACAACGGCTACTACCAGGTGATGACCTTCCAGGAGGTGCTCGACCTGGCCAAGAAGCTCTCCCAGCAGTACGGCCGGCAGGTCGGGGTCTTCCCCGAGACCAAGCACCCCACGTACTTCCGCTCGATCGGGCTGCCGCTGGAGGAGCCGTTGATCGCGACCGTCCGGCGCAACGGGCTGAACCGGCCGCGGGGTCCCGTGGTCGTGCAGTCGTTCGAGCCGTCGAGCCTGAAGCGGGTGGCCGGGGCGCTGCGCGTGCCGCTGTGGCAGGCGCTGGGGACGACGGGCCAGCCGTACGACCTGAAGGCGGCCGGAGATCCGACGACATATGCGGACATGATGAAGCCCGAGGGGCTGGCGAAGATCGCCCAGTACGCCCAGTGGATCGGACCGGACAAGTCCTCGGCCGTCCCCCTCAACCCGGACGGCAGCACCGGGCAGCCCACCACCCTGGTCGCCGACGCGCACAAGGCGGGGCTGAAGATCGGCGTCTACACCTTCCGCAGCGAGAACCAGTACCTCCCGCTGCAGCTGCGCCGGGGCGCCGTGCCGACCGAGCACGGTGACGCGCTGGCTGAGTACCGGGCCCATCTGGACCTCGGGGTGGACGCCTTCGTGACCGACTACCCGGACACGGCGGCGCTGGCCCGCGGCGAGCGCACCAGGCCCCGCGGGCAGAGCCCGGCCGGCCAGGTGACCCCGCTCAACGCCGACGAGCCGGAAGAGGGCCGCCACTGAAACGCAGCGGCCCGCCCCTCGGAAAAGGGGCGGGCCGCACGGGTGATCAGCCGACCTCGACGCCGCCGATCGACTTCTTGCCGCGCCGCAGCACCATGAACCGCCCTTGCAGCAGGTCGCCGGCGGACGGCACGAACGCCTCATCCGTGATCTTCACGTTGTTGAGGTAGGCGCCGCCCTCCTTGACCGCCCGCCGCGCCGCCGACTTGGACTCCACCAGCCCGCTCTCGGCCATCAGGTCGACGTACGGCAGGCCGACCGCGGCCACCTTGGCGAGCGGCACCTCGGCCAGCGCCGCGCCCAGCGTGGCGGCGTCCAGCTCCTCCAGCGACCCCTGCCCGAACAGCGCCTTGGAGGCCGCCACCACCTTGGCCAGCTCGTCGGCGCCGTGCAGCAGCGTGGTGAACTCCTCGGCCAGCGCCCGCTGCGCCTCGCGCGCGAACGGCCGCTCGGCCACGGCCTTCTCCAGTTCCTCGATCTCCTCGCGGCTCCGGAAGCTGTAGATCTTGAGGAACTTCACGATGTCGCGGTCGTCGGCGTTGAGCCAGAACTGGTAGAAGGCGTACGGCGAGGTCATCTCGGGGTTGAGCCATACCGCGCCGCCGGCGGTCTTGCCGAACTTGGTGCCGTCGGCCTTCGTGATCAGCGGCACCGTCAGCGCGTGCACGTGGGCGCCCTCGACGCGCCGGATGTAGTCCACCCCGGCGGTGATGTTGCCCCACTGGTCGCTGCCGCCGAGCTGCAGCGTGCAGCCGTAGCGGCGGTAGAGCTCGGCGTAGTCGTTGGACTGCAGGAGCTGGTAGCTGAACTCGGTGTAGCTGAGCCCCTCTCCCGCCAGCCGCGTCGCGACGACGTCACGGGCCAGCATGCGGTTGACCGGGAAGTGCTTGCCGACGTCGCGCAGGAAGTCGATGGCCGACAGCTCAGCGGTCCAGTCGAGGTTGCTCACCATGACGCCGCGCGCCTCGTCGGACAGGTCGAGGAAGCGCTCCACCTGGACGCGGATCTTGGCCACCCATTCGGCCACGACCTCGACCGGGTTCAGGGCCCGCTCGGTGCTGCGGCCGCCGGGGTCGCCGATGAGGCCGGTGGCGCCGCCGACCAGGCCGATGGCCCGGTTGCCCGCCTGCTGGAAGCGGGCGAGCGTGAACAGCGGCACGAGGTTGCCGACGTGCAGGGAGGGCGCGGTGGGGTCGAAGCCGCAATAGGCCGTAACCGGACCCTCGGCCAGCGACGCGCGCAGAGCGTCGAGGTCGGTGGACTGCGCGATCAGCCCGCGCCAGGCGAGGTCATCCAGGATGTCGGTCACGATCTCGGCTTTCCCGTGAGTAGGTTGCGTGGCTCTTCAGCCTGCCCGATCCATACGGATGCGCGCCACTTGGATACGCTCGGTCTCCATGTGGAAGGTCCGTCGCGAGCTGGCCGCACTGAAGATCCTAGGGGCTGTGGTGTGTGCGGCACTCACGGTCTATTGGTGGCTGCAGCACGATACGCGCGGCGTGATCCTGGCCGTTCCGGCGACGTTGCTGATCGGCGCGATGGCGCTGCGCGACGTCCTGGTCCCGGTACGGCTGCGCGCCGACGAAAGCGGCATCACGGTCGTCCACGGCTACGCGGGCCGGCGCCACGTGCCGTGGGAGCAGATCCGGGACGTCACGGTCGACGTCCGGACCAGGTTCGGCCGGCGTACCGAGATGCTGGAGATCGACACCGGCGACCACCTGCACATCTTCAGCCCTCACGAGCTGGGCGCGTCCCCCACGGAGGTGGCCGCCGCACTGCGCCGCCGGGGCACGTGAGCCTTGTAGGGCGAGACGGTCGGGTCGCCGTCGATCCAGAACCGCCACGGGGTCTCCTTGGCCACGGAGATCCCGGTGCGCGGCCCCGACCGGACACGGGCCGGATCGGCGGGCTCTCCCTCCAGTACGGCCAGCGTCCCGTTCCCGGAGAAATCCCGGATCGCGTCGAGCCCGTTGTGCTCCCGATGCAGCCCGAGAGCCACCGCCAGCCGGGCGGGCCCACGGGCCAGATCCCGGTCGCTCGCCTTCACGCGCCGTTCCCGGGCCAGGGGCAGCCCTTCGACGATCTCCCCGGCCCGCAGCAGCACCGCCGAGCCGTGTTCCTCCGGCAGGCACACCAGGTTCGCGCAGTAGTGCATCCCGTAGGTGAAGTACACGTACAGGTGCCCCGGCGGCCCGAACATCACCGCGTTCCTGGGCGTCTTGCCCCGGTAGGTGTGGGCCGCCGGGTCCTCGCCCGGCCCGCCGTACGCCTCGACCTCGGTCAGCCGCAGGGAGACGGGACCGTGCACGAGCACGCGCCCGAGCAGCTCGGGCGCGACCACGTGGGAGGGCCGGTCGAAGAAGGCGCGCGGCAGTGGTTTCAGGAGCCCGCCGCCCATGCGGCCTGGCCGTCGACGGTCTCGCGCAGCGCGGTGAGCTGGTCGCGCACCCGGTCGGGCGCGGTGCCGCCGGGCGCCTTGCGGGCGGCCAGGGCGCCGGGCACGTTGAGGACGTCGCGCACGTCCGGGGTCAGGTGCGGCGAGACCTTGAGCAGTTCCTCGTCGCCGACGTCACCGAGCTCGACGTCGTTGACCTGGCAGTACACGACCAGGTGGCCGACGGCCTCGTGCGCCTCGCGGAAGGCGACGCCCCTGCGGACCAGCAGCTCGGCCAGGTCGGTGGCCAGGGCGAAGCCGTCGGAGGCGGTGGCCTGCAGGCGGGCGGTGTTGACCCGCATGGTGGCCACGAGCCCGGCCATCGCGGGCAGGACGAGCAGGAGCGTGTCCACGGAGTCGAAGACCGGCTCCTTGTCCTCCTGCAGGTCGCGGTTGTAGGTGAGCGGCAGCCCCTTCAGCACGGTCAGGAGGGACATCAGGTTGCCGATGAGGCGGCCGGACTTGCCGCGGGCCAGCTCGGCCACGTCGGGGTTCTTCTTCTGCGGCATGATCGACGAGCCGGTGGAGTAGGCGTCGTCCATCTCGATCCAGCGGAACTCCTGCGAGGCCCACAGGACGATCTCCTCGCCCAGCCGCGACAGGTGCACGCCGATCATGGCGGCGTCGAAGAGGAACTCGGCGGCGAAGTCGCGGTCGGCCACGGCGTCCATGGAGTTGGGCGCGGCCGAGGCGAAGCCCAGCTCCTCGGCGACCGCCTCGGGGTCGAGCGGCAGCGACGAGCCGGCCAGCGCGCCGGCGCCGAGCGGGGAGACGGCGGCGCGCTTGTCCCAGTCGATGATCCGGTCGATGTCGCGGGCGAAGGCGTGCACGTGGGCCAGCAGCTGGTGGCCGAAGGAGACCGGCTGGGCGTGCTGCAGGTGCGTCATGCCGGGCGCGGCGGTCTCGGCGTGCGTAGCCGCCTGCGCCATGAGCGCGGTCTCCAGCTCCACGAGGCGGGAGACGATCGTGCGCGCGTGGTCGCGCAGGTACAGGCGCAGGTCGGTGGCGATCTGGTCGTTGCGCGAGCGTCCGGCGCGCAGCTTGCCGCCGAGCGAGCCGAGCCGCTCCAGCAGGCCGCGTTCGAGGGCGGTGTGCACGTCCTCGTCGGCGACGGTGGGCCGGAACTCACCGGCCTTGCACGCGCGCTCCAGGTCGTCGAGCGCGCCGATCATGCGCTCGAGCTCGTCTTCGGTCAGCAGCCCCGCCCGGTGCAGGACCCGCGCGTGCGCCCTGGACGCGGCCAGATCGTACGGCACCAGCCGCCAGTCGAAGTGCACGCTCACCGACAGCCGGGTGAGCGCGTCGGCCGGACCACCTTCGAAGCGCCCGCCCCACAGCCTCATCGGCTTACCATCACTCACCGTCAGCTCCTCAATCTCCACTGCGAAGTCCTCCGCGACCATAGTGCACCTCAGGTGTGCTTGGCGTCCCGAGCGGCCGCGATCTTCGCCGGAAGCGAGAACAGCTGCACGAACCCCTTGGCCAGCGACTGGTCGAACGTGTCACCGGTGTCGTAGGTGGCCAGCGAGAAGTCGTACAGCGACTCCTCGGAACGCCGGCCGGTGACCACGGCCCTGCCGGCGTGCAACGTCATCCGGATGTCGCCGCTGACGTACTTCTGGGCGTCGCCGATCAGCGCGTCGAGCGCGTCCTTGAGCGGCGAGAACCAGAGCCCGTCGTAGACCAGCTCGCTCCACCGCTGGTCCACCCCGCGCTTGAAGCGCGCCAGGTCCCGCTCGACGGTGACGTTCTCCAGCTCCATGTGCGCGGCGATGAGCGCGACGGCCCCCGGCGCCTCGTACACCTCGCGCGACTTGATGCCGACCAGCCGGTCCTCGACCATGTCGATGCGGCCCACGCCCTGCGCTCCTGCGCGCGCGTTCATCTCGGCGATGATCTGGTACGGCGTCAGCGCCCGCCCGTCCAGCTTGACCGGCACGCCGCCCGCGAAGGTGATGACCACCTCGTCGGCCGCGCGCGGCTGGGCCGGGTCGGCGGTGTAGGAGTAGACCTCTTCGGTGGGACCGTTCCAGATGTCCTCCAGGAAGCCGGTCTCGACGGCGCGGCCCCACAGGTTCTGGTCGATGGAGAACGGGTTCTTCTTGGTGGTCTCGATCGGCAGGTTCTTCGCCTCGGCGTAGTCGATGGCCTTGTCGCGGGTCCAGGCGAAGTCCCTGGCGGGCGCGACGACCTTGAGGTCGGGGGCCAGCGCGGCCAGCCCGGCCTCGAAGCGGACCTGGTCGTTGCCCTTGCCGGTGCAGCCGTGGGAGACGACGGTCCCGTTGACCTGCTTCGCCGTACTGACCAGGTGCTTGACGATGAGCGGCCGCGACAGCGAGGAGACCAGCGGGTAGCGGTCCATGTAGAGCGCGTTGGCGCGCAGCGCGGGGACGCAGAAGTCGGCGGCGAACTCCTCCTTGGCGTCCACGACGACGGACTCGACGGCGCCGCACTCGATCGCGCGCTTCTGGATGGTGTCCATGTCCTCGCCGCCCTGGCCGAGGTCGACCGCGACGGCGATCACCTCGGCGTTCATCTTCTCGGCGAGGTACGGGATGGCGACGGAGGTGTCGAGGCCCCCGGAGTAGGCGAGGACGACTCTCTCGGTCATGGGTGACTCCAAAGATCGGAAAACTGAGGTGGTACGGCGCAGCCCGCGGGTGAGCGGGCTAGCTTCGTCGGTCGGCCACCTTCAGCAGTGCCCCGGCCACGCCGGCGCCGCCCTGCGGGTCGCGGGAGATGACGAGGACGGTGTCGTCGCCGGCCACGCAGCCGAGGATCGACTCCCAGTCGGCGTGGTCGATGGCCGAGGCGAGGAACTGCGCCGCGCCCGGCGGGGTCTTCACGATGACCAGGTTGGCGCTGGCCTCGGCCGAGACGAGCAGTTCCTCGGCGATGCGGTGCAGACGGGCCGCCGGGGTCTCGCCGGTGCCGAGGCGGGCCAGCGGGATGCGCCCGCCGCCCTCGCCTGGCAGCGCGTACACCAGCGAGCCGTCCTCGGCACGCAGCTTGAGCGCGCCGAGTTCGTCGAGGTCCCGGGAGAGCGTGGCCTGGGTGACCTCGACGCCGCTTTCCGCCAGCAGCTTGGCCAGCTCCGGCTGGGAGCGCACGGCCTGCCGCTGGAGCAGCTCGGTGATCTTCGCCTGGCGCGCGGCCTTGGTCATCGGAATGGTCATGTCAGGTGTTCACCAACCAGTGGAGCAGAGCCTTCTGGGCGTGCAGCCGGTTCTCCGCCTGGTCCCAGACGGCGCTCTGCGGTCCGTCGAGCACCTCGGCGGTGATCTCGTACTCACGATAAGCGGGCAAACAGTGCAGAATGACCGCGTCGTCGGCCGCGTTCGCGACGAGCTCGGCGTTGACCTGGTAGGGCAGGAGGGCGGCGACCCGCTCGTCCTTGCCGTCCTGGCCCATGGAGACCCAGGTGTCGGTGGCGACCACGTGCGCGCCCTTCGCGGCCGCGTCCGGATCGCTCAGCGACACCACCGAGCCGCCGGTCGTGGCGGCGATCGCCGCCGCGCGGTCCAGAATGACCGCGTCGGGCTGGAATCCGGCCGGGGCGCCGATCCGCACGTGCATCCCGGCGGTCGCGCCGCCCAGCAGGTAGGAGTGGGCCATGTTGTTGGCGCCGTCGCCCAGGTAGGTGAGCGTCAGGCCCTTCAGCGCCCCGAAACGCTCCTGGACGGTCTGCAGGTCGGCGAGGATCTGGCACGGGTGGAACGCGTCGGTCAGCGCGTTGACGACCGGCACCGCGGTGCCCTCGGCCATGGCCTCGATGCGTTCCTGCCCGGCGGTGCGCCAGACGATGGCGGCGCACTGGCGCTCCAGGACCCGGGCGGTGTCCTCGATGAGCTCGCCGCGGCCCATCTGGGAACTGCCGCCGTCGATGACCAGCGGCAGGCCGCCGAGTTCGCCGATGCCGACGGCGAAGGAGATCCGGGTCCGGGTGGAGGGCTTGTCGAAGAGCACCGCGACGGTCTTCGGCCCCTCGAAGGGGCGGTAGCCGAAGCGGTCCTTCTTCATGGCCGCGGCCAGCTCCAGCACCTCAGCCTGCTCCGCGGGCGACAAATCATCATCTCTCAGGAAATGTCGCGTCATTTCGCGGCCTTCGTGAGGATGTCGGGGAATGCCGCTACGAAGGTCTGGACCTCGTCGTCGGTGACGACCAGCGGGGGCGCCAGCCGTACCGCGTCCGGCTGCAGGGCGTTGACCAGGAAGCCCGCCTCGGCGGCGGCCTGCTGCACGGCGGCGGAGGCGTCTGCCGCCAGGACGGCGGCCAGCCACAGGCCGCGCCCGCGCACCCCCTTCAGCAGCGGGTGCTCGATCGCCTCGAGCCCGGTGCGGAGCTGGACGGCGACCTTCTGCACGTGCTCGAGGTCCACGTTGTCCAGCACGGCCAGGGCGGCCGCGCAGGAGACCGGGTTGCCGCCGAAGGTCGAGCCGTGGTCGCCCTTGGCGAACAGGCGCCCGGCGTCGCCGAAGCCGATGCAGGCGCCGATGGGCAGGCCGCCGCCCAGGCCCTTGGCCAGCGTGAGGATGTCGGGCACGACGCCGTCGGCCTGGTGGGCGAACCAGTGGCCGGTGCGGCCGATCGCCGACTGGATCTCGTCGGCGACCATGAGGGCACCGGTGGAGTCGCAGATCTCGCGCACGGCCGCGAAGTAGCCGTCCGGGGGCGGCACGACGCCGGCCTCGCCCTGGGTGGGCTCCAGGAAGACCGCGCTGCACTCGCCGGTGACCGCCTCGCGCAACGCCTCGGCGTCGCCGTACGGGACGAACTTGACCTTGACGGGGAACGGGCCGAACTGTTCGCGGATGGCCGGTTTGCCGGTCAGGGACAGGGCGCCGATGGTACGGCCGTGGAAGCCGTTCTCGGCGGCGACGAAGTAGTTGCGGCCTTCCTGCCTGCCGTATTTCACGGCGAGCTTGTAGGCGGCCTCGTTGGCCTCGGCGCCGGAGTTGGCGAGGAAGATCTTGGCGGGTTCCTTGAGCAGGGCGAGGAGCTTCTCCGCGAGCAGCACCTCGGGCTCGTGCAGGAACAGGTTGGAGGTGTGGGCGATGGTGGCGACCTGCCGGGAGACCGCCTCGACCAGCGCCGGGTGGGCGTGGCCGAGGGAGCTGACCGCGATGCCGCCGATGAAGTCGAGGTACTCCTTGCCGTCGACGTCCCACACCTTGGTGCCCGCGCCGCGGGCCAGGGCGACGGGGGGCACGCCATAGTTCGGCATGAACGACTTTTCGAACCTCTCGAAAAGCGACATCAGGGCATCACCATCGTTCCGATTCCTTCGTCGGTGAAGATCTCGAGCAGCAGGGAGTGGGGGACGCGGCCGTCGAGGACGTGGGCGTGGGTCACGCCGCCCTGGACGGCGCTCAGGCAGGCCCCCATCTTGGGCACCATGCCGCTGGACAGGGTGGGCATCAGGGCTTCGAGCTCGGCGGCCTTGAGCTTGTCGATGACCTCGGTGGACTCGGGCCAGTTGGCGTACAGTCCTTCGACGTCGGTCAGGACGATGAGCTTCTCCGCCTTCAGGGCCACCGCCAGCGCGGCGGCGGCGGTGTCGGCGTTGACGTTGAAGATCTCGCCGTCCGTGCCGCGGGCGACGCTGGAGACGACCGGGATGCGGCCGTCCGCCAGGAGCGCGTTGAGGGCGCCGGGGTCGACGTGGACGATGTCGCCGACCTGGCCGATGTCCACCTTCACGCCGTCGACCACGGCGTGCGCGCGCTCGGCGGTGAACAGGTTGGCGTCCTCGCCGGACATGCCGACCGCGAGCGGGCCGTGCCGGTTGACCAGGCCGACGATCTCGCGGTTGACCTGGCCGACCAGGACCATCCTGACGACGTCCATGGCCTCGGGCGAGGTGACGCGGAGCCCGGCGGTGAAAACCGACTCGATGCCGTGCAGGTCCAGCGCCTTGCTGATCTGCGGGCCGCCGCCGTGCACGACGACGGGCTTGAGCCCGGCATAACGCAGGAAGACGACGTCCTCCGCGAATCCCGCTTTGAGTGACTCTTCGGTCATGGCGTTGCCACCGTACTTGATGACGACCGTGGCGCCCTGGAAGCGGGCCAGCCACGGCAGCGCCTCGATCAGCGCCGCCGCCTTGGTGTGCGCGTTGTCCGCCCTCATGAGGAATAGGCCGAGTTCTCGTGCACGTAGTCGGCGGTCAGGTCGGTGGTGTGGATCGTGGCCGATTGGCTGCCGGCCGACAGGTCGACGGTGATGGTGACGTCGCGCGGACGCATGTCCACCTTGGCGCGATCGTCGCCGACGGAGCCGCCCCGGCAGATCCACACGCCGTTGATGGCGACGTTGAGGCGCTCGGGCTCGAAGACGGCGTCGGTGGTGCCGACCGCGGCCAGCACCCGGCCCCAGTTGGGGTCCTCTCCGTGGATGGCGCACTTGAGCAGGTTCGAGCGCGACACCGCCCGGCCGACGGTCACCGCGTCCCGCTCGGAGGCGGCGCCGACGACTTCGATGGCGATGGCCTTCGAGGCGCCCTCGGCGTCCACGAGAAGCTGCCGGGCCAGGTCCGCGCAGACCTCGGTGACCTTCGCCGCGAACTCCGCCAGATCCGGCTTCACCCCGGTGGCGCCCGAGGCCAGCAGCAGCACGGTGTCGTTGGTGGACATGCAGCCGTCGCCGTCCAGGCGGTCGAACGTCTTGGCCGTGGCCCGCCGCAGCACGGCGTCGAGGTCCTCGCTGGAGACGTCGGCGTCCGTGGTCAGCACGACCAGCATCGTGGCCAGGGCCGGGGCGAGCATGCCCGCGCCCTTGGCCATGCCGCCGACCATGTAGCCCTCGCCTCGCTTGAAGGAGATCTTGGAGACCGTGTCGGTGGTCCTGATCGCGTCGGCCGCGGCCAGGCCGCCGTCGCGGGAGAGCTGCTCGGCGGCCGTCTCGACCCCGCCGAGCAGCGCTTCCATGGGCAGCCGCTCGCCGATCAGGCCGGTCGAGCAGACCGCGATCTCCCCCGCGGAGTCCTGGAGCGCCTCGGCCGTCTTCTCGGCGGTGGCGTGGGTGTCCTGGAAGCCCTCGGGCCCGGTGCAGGCGTTGGCGCCGCCGGAGTTCAGCACGACCGCGCGCACCCGGCCGCCACGCAGGACCTGCTGCGACCAGAGCACGGGGGCGGCCTTCACGCGGTTGGCGGTGAAGACGCCCGCGGCGGCGCGCGAGGGTCCCTCGTTGACGACCAGCGCAAGGTCGCGGTGGCCGCTGGCCTTGATGCCCGCGGCAACACCGGCAGCCTTGAAGCCCAATGGGGCGGTGACGCTCATGCATCCTCCTTCGCCGGACGCATGAGCGTCACAAAAGTACTGTGTTCATTGGTGCCTTCGCTGCGCTCAGTCACGGTCATGGAGCAACTCCTGTCAGGGGAAGGCCGAGCTCTTCCGGCAGGCCGAGGGCGAGGTTCACGCTCTGGATCGCGCCCCCGGCGGTGCCCTTGGTGAGGTTGTCGATGGCGATGACGGCGATCACGCGCCCGGCGCGCTCGTCGAGCGTCACCTGCAGGGCGGCGGTGTTGGCGCCGTAGGTCATCGCGGTGGAAGGCCAGACGCCCTCCGGCAGCAGGGTGAGGAACGGCTCGGTGGCCACCGCCTCGTGGTAGGCCGCGCGCAGCGCCTGCCCGGTCAGTCCGGGTACGGCGGGAGCCGTACAGGTGGCCAGGATGCCGCGGCTCATCGGGGCCAGTGTCGGGGTGAAGGAGACCCGGACCGGCGTGCCCGCCACGGCGGCCAGGCTCTGCTCCATCTCGGGCGTGTGCCGGTGCACCCCGCCCACCCCGTAGGCGCTGACCGCGCCCATGACCTCGCTGCCCAGCAGGTTCGGCTTGAGCGACTTGCCGGCGCCGCTGGTGCCGGAGGCGGCGACGACGACCACCTCGGGCTCGGCCAGCCCGGCGGCGAAGGCGGGGAAGAGGGCCAGGGCGACGGCGGTGGGGTAGCAGCCGGGGACGGCGATGCGCGTGGCGTCCTTGAGCAGCTCGCGCTGGCCGGGAAGTTCCGGCAGGCCGTACGGCCAGCTTCCGGCGTGGGCGCCGCCGTAGAACTCCTGCCAGGCGGCGGGGTCGGTCAGGCGGTGGTCGGCGCCGCAGTCGACGACGATGGTGCCGGGGCCGAGCCCGGCGGCGACGGCGGCCGAATGGCCATGCGGCAGGGCCAGGAAGACGACGTCGTGCCCGGCGAGGGTCGCGGCGCTGGTCTCCTCGATGACCCGGCCGGCGAGCTGGGGCAGGTGCGGCTGGTGGGCGCCGAGCGCGGTGCCCGCGCTGGCCGCCGCGGTGAGTGCGCCGATCTGCAGCTTCGGGTGGCCGAGCAGGAGGCGGAGCAGCTCTCCCCCGGCGTAGCCGCTGGCTCCGGCGATCGCCGCCTTCATCCCAACCTCCTGCATGTTCATGCATTCAAGCTCATGTTCTTGCTGAGAAAGATGATGCACTCCGGAGGATGAATATGCAAGCCAGGACACCCTTTCCGTCCACATGATGAGATCGGACAAATCGCCCATCGACTGTATAACCACTCACAGAACAAGGCTCTGGCGTCATCTACGTACCGGTCGGTACTGTGACTTATCCGGATCGCCAAACTTCTGCGGGAGTTCTGCGCATGACCATCACTCACGCCCAGGTCCAAGCCCAGCTCACCGGCCCCGGTCAGCTTTTCGAGACCGAGGAGATCGGGGACACGGGGATCCGCACGTGGAAGCACGCGCCCGGGCACTTCCGGGCGTTGCTGGAGATGAGCCGCTTCCACGGCGACAAGGAGTTCCTCGTCTACGACGACGAGCACATCACCTACGAGGAGCACTTCCGGCGGGCGGCCACCCTGGCCAACCGGCTCGTCGAGGAGTACGGCGTGGCCAAGGGCGACCGGGTGGCCATCGCCATGCGCAACTACCCCGAATGGGTGATCTCGTTCTCCGCCGCGCTGGCCGCGGGGGCGATAGCCGTACCCCTCAACGCGTGGTGGACGCAGCAGGAACTCGCCTACGGCGTCAGCGACTCCGGCGCCAAGGTCCTCATCGCCGACGGCGAGCGCGCGCCCAGCCTGACGGCGGCCGGCGTCCCGCTCATCGTCACCCGGGGCGAGGTTCCCGAGGGGGCCAGGGCCTTCGCCGAGGTCATGGGCGAGGTCCGCGCGGACGTCACGCTCCCGGCCGTCGAGCTCGCCCCCGAGGACCCGGCCACGATCTTCTACACCTCCGGCACCACCGGCCACCCCAAGGGCGCGCTCGGCAGCCACCGCAACCTCGGCCAGTCCCCCATGACCGTCGCCTACGGCCTGCTGCGCGCGCTCGCCATCGCCGGCAAGGACATCGGCGCCGCCGCCGGCGTGCGCCGCGTGACGCTGCTGACCGTCCCCCTCTTCCACGTCACCGGCTGCTTCTCCGCGCTGACCACCACCATGTTCACCGGTGGCGGCCTGGTGCTCATGTACAAGTGGGACCCCGGCCGGGCGATGGAGCTCATCGAGCGCGAGAAGGTCACCACGCTGATCGGCGTGCCCACCAACGCCTGGCAGCTGATGTCCCATCCCGACTTCGCCAAGCGCGACCTGTCCTCGCTCACCACCCTCGGGTACGGCGGCGCCCCCGCACCGCCCAAGCTGCTGGAGCGCATCAACCGGAACATGCCCGAGCGCGCCGCCTCCAACGGCTACGGCATGACCGAGACCACCGCCCTGGCCATCGGCAACGGCGGCCCCGACTACCAGGCCAGGCCCGACAGCATCGGGCTGCCCTCAGCCGTCGTGGACGTCAAGGTCGTCGACCCGCTCGGCGAGGAGGTGCCCGCCGGCGAGGTGGGCGAGCTGTGCGTGCGCGGCCCCAACGTCATCCTGGGCTACTGGAACCAGCCGCAGGCCACCGCCGAGACCTTCGTGAACGGCTGGCTGCACACCGGCGACCTGGCCAGAGTCGACGACGAGGGCTTCGTCTACATCGTCGACCGGGCCAAGGACATGGTCATCCGGGGCGGCGAGAACGTCTACTGCGCCGAGGTGGAGTCGGCGCTGTTCGAGCACCCGGCCGTGGACGACGCCGCGGTGATCGGGGTACCGCACGACGAACTGGGCGAGGAGGTCGGCGCCGTGCTGCGCCTCAAGCCGGGCACGGCCCCCGCTCCGGAGGAGATCCGGGCGTTCCTGGCCGAGCGCATCGCCAAGTTCAAGATTCCGGACCACTACTGGTTCCGCGAGGACGAGCTGCCCCGCAACCCCGGCGGCAAGATCCTCAAGACCCACCTGCGCCGCGAGGTGCTGGGCGCCTAACCGCCGAGGTGCGCGGCGACCGCACGGGTCCGCGGCACGACCGTGGGCAGGCGCGGGCCCGCGAAATGGCCCGGCTTGTGGGTGCGCAGCAGCGCCTGGCCGCTGCGCTCCCACCGAAAGCCCGAGCGGCCCAGCAGCCTGGCGAACACCGCGCTCGCCTTGGCGTGGTCACGCTCGGCCAGGCGGACGAGCGGCACCGGTGAGACCGCCTCGCCCTTCAGGTAGGCCGTCACCAGGTCCCGGCCCTCACGCCGGATCACCAGATCGGGCCGCTCGAAGATCTCCGCCAGCCGCCCGAAGCCGGCGTAGTAGCCCAGGCCCTCGGCCTCGTCGAAGATCAGTGCGACCGTCTCCGCCGCGCTCACGTGCGCCGGGATCTCGGGCTCCACCGGGTCGCCCCCGAGGTGTTCCGCCTGGTAGGCGAGGTAGGCGCCGAGCTCGTCGGCCACCTCGTCGCCCTGCAGCACCACCAGGTCGGCGCCGAAGTAGGCGATGAAACACCGCCGCTGCTCGGCCTGCGCGTGCCGGGCGGCGGCCAGCAGGCCGGGATTGCGGAACGCGGCGGCCGGATTCTCCAGCGCCACGTGCGCGGCCGTGGCGATCAGCGTCTCCCGGACCTCGGCCGGGTGGACCGCCGGAGTCGCGCTGATCAGCCAGTCGTGCCCCAGCGGGATCAGCCTGCCGACCACGAACATGCCCGGCTCCAGCGGCGCGAACGCCTCCTCGCCCAGGTTCGACAGCGTGCGATAGGCCAGCTCGTCCACGTGGTTGAACAGCCGCACCGCGGGCCCGTCGAAGCCGGTCACCTCGAAGACGCCCTCGACGACCTCCCGCCAGCTCAACAGCAGCGCCCGATCGGTCTCGTCCAGGCCGGGCCGCTCCTGCAGGAACCGCTCCACGACCGTCTCGCCGCCGCTCAGCCGGTGCTGGTGGACGAAGTAGTCGACCGGCAGGAACGCGTTCGCCTCGTCCTGCGGCTGCCCGCCGGCGTAGAAGCGGTCGAGCACGGCGCTCAGTTCCCGGCGGAACCCGCCGGACGTCGCATAGTGCACGAGTTCCGGCTTGAGCTCCCGGGCACGGGCCAGCAAGTCCATCACTCACTCCTCGTGGTCGCCTGAATGCAAACAGACAGTAACGAGGGTCGCGCCGCGCCCGAGGCGCTTTCCCCTTACCTGTCACGTAATCGCGCACCCTATGCCGGGGATGACACGGTTCTCGTGTCAGGACAACCCGTAAGGAGCTGCGAGATGACCACCATTCCCGTCACCGCCGGCCGGGCCAGGTTCCTGCGCACCGTGCTCGCCGCGGACGCCCTCGTCACCGGCGCCAACGGCCTGGCCTACCTGGCCGCCGCGCCCCTGATCGGCGAGCTCCTGGGCCCCGACGCGGGCCTGCTGCGCGGCCTCGGGGCCTTCTTGCTCGTGTACGGCGCGGCCGTCGCGTTGCTGGCGGCCCGGCGCGAGGTCAGCCCGGCCGGCACCCGGATCGTCATCGCGCTCAACGTCGCCTGGACGCTGGGCAGCATCGCCGCCGTCGTGCTCGGACTGCTGGAGTTCACCACGATCGGCGCCGTCTGGGCCATCGCGCAGGCGCTGGCCGTCGGGGTGTTCGCCGAACTGCAGATCGTGGGCCTGCGCAAGGCCCGTCACTGAATGCCGAGGAGAGTCATCATGGAAAACCTGGTCGAGCGTTACCTGGCCGCCTGGAACGAGACCGACGCCGCGGCCCGCGCCAAGGCCGTCGCCGAGGTGTTCACCGAGGACGCCACCTACACCGACCCGCTGGCCGCCGTCGCCGGGCACGAGGGCCTGAGCGCGGTGATCGCCGGAGCGCAGGAGATGTTCCCCGGCCTGGTGTTCACGCCGGGCGAGGTGTTCGACGCCCACCACAACCTCGCCCGCTTCACCTGGCACCTCGGGCCCGCCGGAGGCGAGGCGATCGCGGTCGGGTTCGACGTGGCGGAACTGGCCGAGGACGGCCGGATCCAGCGGGTCCTGGGCTTCCTGGACAAGGTGCCCGGCTGACCTGCTCGCGTGGGGCGGCCTCCGGTCATCGCCGGAGGCCGCCCCCTTTCATCGCCTGCCGCCGAACTCCCAGTCGTGGACCTCGATGGAGGCGTACCGCTCCCGGGTCAGGACCGCTTGGGCCGCCTCCGGGTCCGGGGCCCTGATGAGCACCGCCGTACCCAGCCAGGTCCCGCCGTCGTCGGACAGCAGCGGCCCATAGGCGATCAGCTCCTCCCGGCCGGGCGCGGGGACGAGGTCGGCCGCCTCCCCCTCGCCCAGGCCCAGGACCAGGTACCGGTTGCCGCCCTCCCTGCCGCCGGGGAAGTCCCACATGGTCCGGCCCAGGACGTTGCGCCATCGCCGTACCAGCACGTCCCGGTAGACACCGGCCTGGTAGTTGGGCTCGTCGAAGGCGAACGCCCGGGCGGCGGCCGCGTCGGGCAGGTCGGCGATGTGCACGCTGCCGGAGGCCGTCTCGGTGCCGCGCTCGAACGTCGGGCCGCGGGCGATCAGCTCCTTGGCGAACCCGTCCATGTACGACCAGTGCGCCTCCAGCAGCTCGTCGCGCAGCGCCGCGGAGGACGGGCGGTCACGGTGATAGCAGAAGAACTCCATGGAGGAGTTCGTACCATGCCCGGAAAATGGTTTGAGCTCCCCTCCGGATAGCCCGGACAATGGGCACTCGTGTTGTCCGTCATCAAACGCATCGCCCCGGATCTCGGCCCGTTGCGCGACTCCCGCGACTACCGGCTGCTCATGGCCTCCGGTGTGATCACCATGTTCGGCACGTTCATCACCATGGTGGCGCTGCCGTACCAGATGATGGAACTGACCGGCAGCTACCTCGCCGTCGGTTTGATGAGCCTGGCCGAGTTCGTGCCCATGGTCGTGTGCGGGCTCTGGGGTGGTGCCATCGCCGACGCGCTCGACCGGCGCAAGATCGTGCTCTACAGCGAGATCGGCCTGCTGGTCACCTCCGGCCTGCTGACCGTCAACGCGCTGCTGCCCGAGCCCCAGGTGTGGGTCCTGTACGTGGTCGGCGCCCTGGCCATGGGCCTCACCTGCCTGCAGCGGCCCAGCCTGGAGGCGCTGATCCCGCAGGTCGTCCGGCACGACCAGCTCCCCGCCGCCGCGGTGCTGACCAGCCTGCGCTGGAACCTCGGCGCCATCGTCGCGCCCGCCCTCGGCGGCTGGCTGGTCGCCGCCCACGGCACCGGCTGGGCCTACGGGCTCGACACGGCCTCCTTCGCGCTGTCGCTGGTGATGTTGTGGCGCATCCGCGCCATCCCGCCGCACGAGGAGGCCCAGCCGGCCTCGCTGCGTTCCCTGCTCGAAGGCGTGCGCTACGCCTGGAGCCGCAAGGACCTCGTGGGCACGTACCTGGTCGACATCGCCGCCATGCTCTTCGCCATGTCCACGGCGCTCTACCCGTTCCTGGCCAAGCAGCTGGGCGCGCCGGAGGCCGTGGGCATGCTGTACTCCGCCAGCGCCGTCGGCGCCCTGATCGCCTCGCTCACCGGCCGCTGGACCAACCGGGTGCACCGCCACGGCATGGGTGTCATCGTCGCCGCCCTCCTGTGGGGCGCCGCCATGGCCCTGGCCGCGCTGATCCCCAACATGTACGCCCTGTTCTTCTTCCTGGCGCTGGCCGGGGCGGCCGACATGATCAGCGGCATCTTCCGGCTCACGATGTGGAACCAGACCATCCCCAACGAACTACGCGGCCGCCTGGCCGGCATCGAACTGCTGTCCTACGCCAGCGGCCCGATGCTGGGCAACGCCCGGGCCGGCGCGATGGGCGCACTGGGCGGCGCCCGCTTCGCCCTGGGCGCCGGCGGCCTGCTGTGCGTGGGCGCGGTGGCCGCCCTGGCCGCGGCCCTGCCCACCTTCCGCCGCTACGACGCCAGAACCAGCCCAGAGGCGCTGGCCGAGAAGGAACGCCGCGAACAGGCCGCCGAAGCCACGGCCTAGTGGCTCTCGCGCCACCCGTCGTACTCCTCGACCAGCGCTTCCACCTTGCCGGCCAGCGCGTCCGGCGACTCCTCCACCACGACCACCCACTGCGCGTCCTCGGCGTCGTCCTCACCGGCCAGTGTCTCCCGCACCACCCTCGGCACCTCCCCCAGCCACTCCCCGAGCGTCTCGGCCACCTCCTCAGCCGCCTCACGCTCGGCGAACACCAGCAGCTGTCGCACCGGTTCCCTCCTGAAATTCCCGGGAAGAACGTCATAGGTTAGCTACCGTAGGACCATGACAGCCGAAGCGGTGAGCACGGACATGCCTGAAAAGCCACCATTGCTTCCCGACTGGGTCTTCCCGCCTCCAGGGGGCTTCGTCGCGGAGGATCTCGATCGCATTCCGGATTTGCCTGCGCACACTGAGTTGCTTGATGGAAGCTTGGTATTCGTGAGTCCTCAGGCTTCCTTTCACATGCGGGCAATCTCTCTGATCGAGGAGAACCTCCGTCGACAGGCTCCGAAGGACGTCCGCGTGCGTCGCGAAATGAGCGTCGTCCTTGGCTCCAGCCAGCGCCCGGAGCCCGACCTCTGCGTCATCAACACCGAAGCCGACCAGGATGATCAGCAGACGTTCTTCTGGGCGCGCGATGTCCATCTGATCATCGAGGTGGTCTCTCCGGAGTCCGAGGTCCGCGACCGGCGACGCAAGCCGCAGCTCTATGCCGAGGCCGGTATCACACACTTCTGGCTCGTGGAGCGTGCGAACAAGCGGCCAGCCGTGCACGTGTACGAACTCGACGAAGCGACCGGCGCCTATGCCGTCACCGGCATCCACCACGACCGGCTCAAGCTGAGCGTCCCCTTCGCCATCGACATCGACCTCACCGAGATCGACCGGCTCTGAAGGGACGGGCGCGACACCCGCCCCTTCGACAGCGATCAGGCGCCGCGCAACTGCGCCCCCACCCGCTCGGCGGCCAGTGCCACCGCCGCGTCACGGGCGGCCGTCGTCTCCTCCACCGTCAGCGTCCGCTCCGGTGCCCGGAAGCGCAGCGCGTAGGCCAGCGACTTGTTCCCCTCGCCCACCTGCGCCCCCGTGTACACGTCGAACAGCCGGATCGACTCCAGCAGCTCCCCCGCCCCATCGCGCAACGCGGCGGCCACCGACGCCTCGGGGGTGCCGGCGGTGACGATCAGCGCCACGTCCTGGGTGGCGACCGGGTAGGCGGAGACCGGCGGCGCCTCCACCGGGCCCTGCGGCTCCAGGCGGGTCAGCTCGAGTTCCATCGCGCTGGTGCGCGGCGGCAGGCCGTACGCCTCTATGACGCGCGGGTGCAGCTCACCGGCGTGGCCGACGAGCGTGTCACCGGCGTACAGGGCGGCGCAGCGGCCGGGGTGCCACGGCTCGTGCCGGTCGGCGCGGGCCGTCAGCTCCACCCCGGCCTCGGCGGCGGCCAGGCGGGCGGCCTGGATCGCGTCGGCCCAGGTGGCCTGGCGCCCCTTGCCCCACCATCCGGAGCGGTCGAACTCACCGGCCAGCACGACGGCCAGCCGTTCCGGCTGCGCGGGGAGCGCGTCCTCCAGCGTGGCGAGCTCGTCGGCCGTGGGCGCGCGCTCGACGCCGAACACGGGCGCGACGGCCGCGGCGCCGGGCTTCGGGCGGAAGACCAGGCCGGACTCGAACAACGCCACATCCGGGAAGCCCCGGCCCACGTTGCGGACCAGCGTCTTCAGCAGGCCGGGCAGCAGCGTGGTGCGCATGTACGGCTCGTCGTCGGAGATCGGGTTGGTCAGCCGGATGGTCACGCGCCGGGCGTCGTCCGCGGGCAGCTGCAGGTTGTCCAGGTCGCTCGCGCCGAGGAACGGGTAGCTGAGGACCTCGGCGTACCCCTCGGCGGCGAGCCTGCGGCCGACGCGCCTGCGCAGCCGCTGGCGCTCGGTCAGACCGGCGCCCGCCGGAGCCTTGGGCAGCACCGACGGCAGGTTCGCATACCCCTCCAGCCGGATGACCTCCTCGGCCAGGTCGGCCGGGTCGGTCAGGTCGGTGCGCCACGACGGCGGCGTCACGGTGATCATGTCGGCGCCGGTGACCGCCAGCTTGGCCGCGATCTCGCCGCCGGTCACCACCGCCGTGGGCGCGACGCCGCCCCGGCGGATCGCCGGGTCGTCGCCGTCGGCGACCACGCAGCCGATCTGCTCCAGGCGCCGGACCACGGTCTCCTTCGGGTACGGCACGCCGGCCACCCGACCGGGGTAGGCGGCCGGGATCGCGATGCGGGCCGGGTCCACCTCGACCTCGGCGTGGGTCAGGCCCGGCTGGATGCTCGCCCCGCCCAGCTCGGCCAGCATCGTCACCGCCCGCCAGGAGGCGACCAGGGGCAGCTCGCGGTCGACGCCGCGCTCGAAGCGCTTGGACGACTCCGACACCAGGTTGTGGGCCCGGCTCTCGCGCGAGATGCCGGGCGCGGAGAAGTGCGCGGCCTCGATGACGATGTCGGTGCTCGTCCCGGAGATCTCGGTGGCCAGGCCGCCCATGGTGCCGGCCATGGAGATCGGGCCGGACTGGTCGGTGATGAGGATGTCCTCGGGGTGCAGCTCGCGCACCACGTGGTCGAGGGTCTCCAGGCGCTCGCCCGGCTCGGCGCGGCGCACGACGATCTCGCCGGTCAGCTTGGCCCGGTCGAAGGCGTGCAGCGGCTGGCCCATCTCCAGCATCACGTAGTTGGTGATGTCGACGGCCAGCGACACCGGCCGCATGCCGGCCCGCGTCAGCCGTACCCGCATCCAGAGGGGACTCTGGGCGGCCGGGTCGAAGTCGCGCACCTCGCGCAGCACGAAGCGGTCGCAGGCGGTGGCGTCGGCGATCCACGCCGGCCACGCCTCCTCGGTGGCGGCGGGCGGCTGCAGGCCGGCGGGGTCGCGGAAGGGCACGTCGAAGGCGATGGCCGCCTCGCGGGCGATGCCGCGCATGGACAGCGCGTAGCTGACGTCGGGGTCGATCTCCAGCTCGATCACGTCGTCGCGCAGCCCGAGCAGCTCGACCACGTCGGTGCCGATCGGGGTCTGCGGCGGCAGCACCATGATGCCGTCGTGGTCGTCGCCCAGGCCGAGCTCGCGCTCGGAGCAGATCATGCCCTCGGACAGGCGGCCGTAGGTCTTGCGGGCGCCGACCTCGAACCCGCCGGGCAGCACGCCGCCCGGGAGCACGACCGGGACGCGGTCGCCGGCGACGAAGTTGACGGCGCCGCAGACGATCTCGCGCGGCGTCGCCTCGCCGACCTCGACCTTGCAGTGGCGGATCGGCTTCTTGAAGCCGGTGAGCTCCTCGATCTCCAGGACCTCGCCGACGACGACGTTCTTGACGTCGTGGCCGTGGGAGACGATCCGCTCGAGCTTGAGCCCGGCGGCCGTCAGCCGCTCGGCGACCTCGTGGGCGGTGACCGGCGGCAGATCGACGTACTCCCGCAGCCAGGAAAGCGGGGCCTTCATCAGATCTCCATTCCGAACGGGAGCGTGAAACGGACGTCACCCTCGACCATGTCGCGCATGTCCTCGACGTTGTGGCGGAACATCAGCGTGCGCTCGATGCCCATGCCGAACGCGAAGCCGCTGTAGCGGGCCGGGTCGACGCCGCCGGCCACCAGCACGCGCGGGTTGACCATGCCGCAGCCGCCCCACTCGATCCAGCCTTCGCTCTTGCACGTGCGGCAGGGCGGATTGCCGGGCAGCGCGCTGGTGCCGCGGCAGACGAAGCACTTGAGGTCCATCTCCGCCGACGGCTCGGTGAAGGGGAAGTAGTGCGGCCGGAAGCGCGTGGAGATGCCCTCGCCGAACATGACCTCGGCGAAGCGGTCCAGCGTGCCCTTCAGGTGCGCCATCGTCAGCCCTTCGTCCACCGCCAGGCCCTCCACCTGGTGGAAGACGGGCGTGTGGGTGGCGTCGAGCTCGTCGGTGCGGAACGTCTTGCCCGGCGAGACGACGTAACACGGCACGCCGCGCTGCAGCAGCGCGCGGATCTGCACCGGCGAGGTCTGCGTGCGCAGCACCATGCCCGACTCGGCCGACTCCACGAAGAAGGTGTCGTGGTCGGAGCGGGCCGGGTGGTCCTTGGAGATGTTGAGCGCGTCGAAGTTGAACCACTCGCCTTCGAGCTCGGGCCCCTCGGCGACCTCGTAGCCCATGGCGACGAAGGTGTCGGCGATGCGCTCCTGCATCAGCGTCAGCGGGTGGCGGCCGCCCTGCGGGCGGCGCTCCCACGGGAGGGTGACGTCGACGGTCTCCTCGACGAGGACGCGGGCGTCGCGCTCGGCCTCCAGCTCGGCCTGGCGTACGGCCAGCGCCTCGTTGACCGCCTTGCGGACGGCGCCGATGCGCTTGCCGGCCTCGGCGCGGGCGGCCGGGGGCAGGGCGCCGATCTCGCGGTTGGCCAGCGCGATGGGCGAACGGTCGCCGGCGTGGGCCAGGCGGACCTGCTTGAGTGCGTCGAGACTGTCAGCCGCCTTGATCGCCGCTACGGCGTCGGCCTCCATGCGCGACAGCTCATCGGCATGCAGGGGCGTGACCTCGACGGGGTCGTAGTCAGACAAGAGAGAGCTCCGTATCCAGGGCTTGAGCGTCACTGAGTCTAGTGCTGGCCCACCGGAGCCGATGACCTACGCGAAGTCAGGCGTGCCGGTGGGCAACATAAATCGAAACTCCGCTCCGCCTTCGGGAGCACGCTGCACGGCGATCGTCCCGCCGTGTGCCTCGACCAGACCCTTGACGATGAACAGGCCCAGCCCGGTGCCGCCGCGCCGGCGGCTGTTGCCGCGCCAGAACTGCCGGAAGACGCGCGGAGCCAGCTCGGGCTCGATGCCCTCACCCTGGTCGCGCACAGACACGGCTACTCCATAGTCGACAGCCTGGACGTCAATGCTCACGGTTCCGCGCCCGTGCCGCAAAGCGTTTTCCACCAGGTTACCGAGAATCTGGTCGATCTTGTCCTGGTCCAGCCACATCTCGGGCAGCCGGCCGGAGACGGTGAGCCGGAAGCGGTCCTCGGGCTCCCCCGCGGCGACGCGCCCGGCGATGATCCGGCGGGCCCGCGCGGGCAGGTCCACGACCTGCCGGTGGACCTCCATGCGCCCCGACTCGATGCGGGAGACGTCGAGCAGCTCGGTGATGAGCCGGGTGACCCGGTCGGCGTCGGTGTTGATGGTGTCGAGCATGACGCGCTTCTGCTCGTCGGTGAAGCGCGTCCACTTGGCCAGCAGCGTCGCGGTGAACCCCTTGACGCTGGTCAGCGGCGAGCGCAGCTCGTGGGCGACGGTCGAGACCAGGTCGGCGCGGCTGCGCTCCAGCCGGGCGCGGGCGCCGCCGTCGCGCAGCACGATCGTGACCCGCTCGACGTCGCCGCAGCGCTCGGGCTCGCGCACCAGCCGGGCGGTGACGTAGAGCTCCTGGCCGCCGGGCAGGTGCAGGGGACGCTCCGGGACGCGCGTGCGGGTGCGCAGCCCGCCCTCCGGGTCGAGCGCCTTCCACCACTCGCGGCCGTCGTGGTCGCGGAAGGGGAAGACGTCGTTCATGTCCCGCCCGACCGCGCGCTCCACCGGCACCCCGGTCAGCCGGGCGGCGGCGCTGTTGAGCGCGAGCACGCGGCCGAAACGGTCGGTCACGATGAGCCCGTCAGGAAGATCGTCGATGGCGATCGTGCACACGGAGGCCACCACCCGACCTTCGCTGTCTTCGCCGTGCACGACCCCGCCTCCTCGACTACAAGGCCGACAATAGCGGGTTTCCGCGCCCCTAGGGCACCCGCTGAGCGCGTGCGGACGCGTAGAGACACACTGCTGCCGCGGTGGCCAGGTTCAGGCTCTCCGCCTGCCCGTAAATGGGCACCCGGACGACCTCGTCGGCCAGCGCCCGCACCTCTTCCGGCAATCCCCACGCCTCGTTGCCGAAGATCCACGCGGTCGGCCCGGACAGGTCCACGTCGTCCAGCGTGCGCTCCCCGGCCCCGTCGGCCGCCAGCACCCGCAGCCCCCGCCCCTTCAGCTCGCGTACGGCTGCCGCCACCGGGCTGCCGATCACCACCGGCAGGTGGAACAGGCTGCCCGCGCTGGCCCGCACGCACTTGCCGTTGTAGGGGTCCACCGAAGCGTCGGTGAACACCACGGAACCGGCCCCCGCGGCGTCGGCCGCCCGCATCACGGTCCCGGCGTTGCCCGGATCGCGCACGTGCGCCAGCACCGCCACCAGGCGCGCGTCCCCCTCCAGCGCCTCCTCCAGCGGGACGTGCACGAACCGGCAGACGGCCAGCAGGCCCTGCGGGGTGACCGTCTGCGACAGCTCGGCCATCACCTCGCCGCTGGCCCGGTGCACCGGCAGGCCCCGCTCGAGCGCCTCGGCGACGAGCTCGGGGTGGCGTTGCCCGGCCTCGGCGGTGGCGAACAGCTCCAGCGCCACGCCGTCGAGCCTGAGCGCCTCGCGCACCGCCTGCGGGCCCTCCGCCAGGAACTTGCGGTCCTGCTCACGGAAGGAGCGCTTGGCCAGCCGCCTGGCCGCCTTGACCCGTGGCGACTTGACGTTGGTCAGCTCCATGCCGGTCCCCCTGTGCTCTGCCGTACCCATGCAAAAAGCCCGCGCGAAAGGCGCGCGAAAGGCCATGCAAAAAGGGCCCACCTGAGGTGGGCCCCTTCAATCGAGACCTCAGCCCGCGGCCGGGGCGTTCACGTTCGCCGGCAGCGCCTTCTTGGCGGCCTCGACGAGCGTGGCGAAGGTCTGGCTGTCGTTCACCGCGAGGTCGGCGAGGATCTTGCGGTCGACCTCGATGCTGGCCAGCCGCAGCCCCTGGATCAGGCGGTTGTAGGTGATGCCGTTCTGACGGGCGGCGGCGTTGATCCGCTGGATCCACAGACGGCGGAACGCACCCTTACGGTCCTTGCGGTCCCGGTAGGCGTACGTCATCGAGTGGAGCATCTGCTCCTTGGCCTTGCGGTAGAGCCGCGACCGCTGACCACGGTAGCCGGCAGCCCGCTCGAGGACGACCTTGCGCTTCTTCTTGGCGTTGAGCGCCCGCTTCACGCGTGCCATGTTGTATCTCCCCGGGGGTTTGCGCTACTTAGCGAGCAGCTTCTTGATCTTCTTCACGTCGTTGTCGGAGACGACGACCTCGTTCTTGAGACGGCGCGTCAGCGTGGACGACTTCCACTCGTTGTAGTGCGCGCGGGCAGCACGACGGCGCTTGACCTTGCCGGTGCCGGTGAGCCGGAACCGCTTCTTCGCACCGCTGTGCGTCTTCATCTTCGGCATCTCGCCGTCTCTCCCTCAATTCGTCCGTGCCGGTAGCCGGGTCGGTGCGGACCGACCCGGTCGCGGCGTCTTCGTCTGGCGGTGGCTGTTCGGGGTGTCGAGTAAGGCTAACCCGAACCGCGGGTCACGCTTCCTGTGCGGAAGGCTCCTCCTGCTCGGAAGGCTCCTCGCTGCCACGCTGTGCCTTGGCCGCCGCCTTCTCGGCCTTGGCCTCGGCCTTCTTCTTGTGCGGACCGATCACCATGATCATGTTTCGGCCGTCCTGCTTGGGCTGGGACTCGACGAAGCCGAGCTCCGTCACGTCCTCGGCCAGCTTCTGCAGGAGCCGGAAGCCCAGCTCGGGCCGCGACTGCTCGCGTCCGCGGAACATGATCGTGACTTTGACCTTGTCTCCCGCCTTGAGGAACCGCACCACGTGACCCTTCTTGGTCTCGTAGTCGTGCGGGTCGATCTTCGGCCGGAGCTTGATCTCCTTGATGATCGTGTGCGCCTGATTCTTGCGCGCCTCGCGCGCCTTCATCGCGGACTCGTACTTGAATTTGCCGTAGTCCATGAGCTTGCACACGGGCGGTCGAGCCGTGGCCGCGACCTCGACGAGGTCGAGGTCGGCCTCCTGGGCGAGCTTCAGGGCGTCGTGGATGGAGACGATGCCTACCTGCTCGCCGTTCGGGCCCACGAGGCGAACCTCGGGAACTCGGATACGCTCGTTGATGCGGGGCTCAGTGCTGATGGGGCCTCCTAGGTTCGCGATCCCTACGTGCTCGTCGTGCCGGGGAGCTCCGCATGGCTGACATGCGAAAAGCCCCGCACGTCGCGCATGCGGGGCCACTGAGCTCGTCGGCTTCGTGGCCGTAAGCTCCCCGGAGTAGTCCGGCGTGATCCTGGACCCGGCCGCCTCTCGGCAACTCGGGTGGGAGGGAGACCTCCGCTTGCGCGTCCAGCAAGGCATGCCGGACCGATCAGGGAGTTACGTTACCACAACACTGCGGGTTCCTCGAATCATCCCGGGCCGATCCGTGATGCGCGTGTCGCTATCGGTGACCGATCCGCCGCAGGATCTCCACCTCGCCGGCGGCGCGCATGGCCTCCACGGGGACGTCCGCGTGGCCGGTCATCAGCTCCACCTGGCGCACCGCCTGATGCAGCAACATCGCGAACCCGCCCACCACGCGCCCGCCCGCCGCCCGCACGCTCCGGGCCGCCGCCGTGGGCCACGGCGCGTAGACCACGTCGAACAGCGCCGGAACCCCGGCCAGCGTCGCGGCATGGACGTCGGCGGCCGACCCGGGCAGGGTCGAGACCACCAGGTCCACCCCGAGCAGCGGCTCCAGCTTGTCCAGCGTCTCCACCCGCAGCCCCACCCCGAGGCGTCCGGCCACCGCGGCCGTCTCCGCCGCCCGGCCCGGCTCGCGTACGGCCAGCGTCACGTGGTCCAGGCCCAGGTTCCGCAGCGCCGCCAGGGCCGAGGCCGCCGTCGCGCCGCCGCCCAGCACCAGGGCCGAGCCCGGCGTGGGGACGCCCGCCTCGGCCAGGGCCCGCTCGATGCCGTGGACGTCGGTGTTCTCCCCGTGCGCGGCGCCGTCGCGGAAGACGACCGTGTTGGCCCCGCCCACCTCGACCGCCAGGTCGGAGACGCTGTCCAGCAAGGGCAGGACGGCCCGCTTGAGCGGCATCGTCAGCGACAGGCCGGCCCACGCCCGGTCGCCGGCGCCGTCCGGCCCGCGCACCGGGCGGATCGTCCCCTCCAGCAGCCCGGGCAGCGCGGCCTCGTCGCACTCGAACGCCTCGTACGTCCATCCGGTCAGGCCCATCGCCTGGTAGGCCGCCCTGTGCAGGTACGGCGAGAGCGAATGGGCGATCGGCGACCCGAGAACCGCGGCACGCATGAAACCCTCCTTGTCCGCCACAGGACCCTACCGCCGCCCGGGTCAGCCGCCGTTGGCCTTGTACTCCTGAAGGAGCTTCTGGCGTTCGGCCTCCGTGGTGGCGAACTTGGTGACCCGGCTGTTGTTCGGGTCGGTGGCGACGAAGAACAGCCACGTGCCCTCGGTCGGGTTGAGCGCCGCCTCGATCGCGTGGTCGCCCGGGCTGGAGATGGCGCCGGGCGGCAGGCCGAGGTGCTTGTAGGTGTTGTACGGCGACGGCGTCTTCGCCTCCTCGAAGGTGGCGGCGGTGCCGTACTTGCCCAGCGCGTACATGACCGTGCTGTCCATCTGCAGCTTCATCTCCGGATTGCGGTTCAGGCGGTTGTAGATGACACGGGAGATCTTGCCCATGTCCTCCTGGCGTCCGGCCTCGGCCTGGATGATGCTGGCGATGATCACGATCTCGCCCGGGGTACGGCCGAGCGCCTTGGCTCCCGATTCCAGGCCGGTGCGGTCGGCGGTCTCCTTGAAGCGGTCGACCATCTTGGTGAAGACGTCACCGGCCGTCGCCTTGGGCGGGAACTGGTACGTCGCCGGGAAGGCGTAGCCCTCGAGGTTGCCCTTGGCGTAGGCGGGCAGGCCGAGGTCCTTGGTCTTCTTGGCCGCGGCGGTCAGGTCCTTGACCGGGATCTTGGTCTCCTTGGCCAGCGTCGCGATCGTGTCGGACAGGCGCAGGCCCTCCTTCAGCGTCACCTGGTTGAACTGCCGGTTGCCCGAGTCGAGTTCGGTGACGGCGTCGGCGGCGCGCATCTGCTTGCGCAGCGTGTAGTGGCCGGGGACCAGCGAGGCGCTCTTGCCGGAGTTGGTGATGGCGTTGACGAAGGCGCGCGAGTCCTTGATGATGCCCAGGCGCACCAGCTCCTCGGCGACGTCCGTGGCAGTCTGCCCGGATTTGATCTCCAGGGCGACTTCGCCGCTGCCGGGGCCCGGGAAGTCCTCGGGCACGAGGCGGTCACTGAGCCAGAGATAGCCGTAGTAGCCACCACCGCCCACGATGCCGAGCAGGACGATGATCGCGAGCAGCGGCGCCAGGAATCCGCCGCGGTTACGGCGGCGGCGACGGCGGCGACCGCGACGGCCGTTGCCCCTCTGGCGGCGCGAACGGCCGTTGTCGTCGTCCGAGCCGAGAAGGAAGTCCATGTCGTCGAGTTCGTTCATAGCTGCGCTGGCCAATCTCCCGGTATGACCGGCCTGACGTCAAGACCGGCGGAGGTTACCGAGCGAAACAGGGGAGACCACCGGCCATACGCAGATGACCAGCGGCGATTACTCTGGGTGACCATGCTAGGGGACGCCGGCAGTGCGCGTGCCCCTTCTGCTGGGCGGCGCAGGGGCAGCCCCTGCGGGGTGGGGGGTGTCCCGACGAGCATCAGTTGGTCCCGAGGTATTCGTTCAGCTCTTCCCGGTATCTCACGAACTCGCTCTCTTTATCGGTGAATTTCGTGATTCTATGCGTCGGATTGGTGGTGACAAACCAGTACCAATCACCCTTGGCAGGGTTCAAAGCCGCCATCAGCGCCTTCTCCCCGGGATTGGCGATCGGCCCCGGCGGCAGCCCCGCGCGCAGGTAGGTGTTGTACGGCGAGCGCACCCGCGTGTCCTTCACCGACACCTTCAACGTCCGGCGGCTCTGGGCGTAGGTCACCGTGCTGTCCATCTGCAACGGCATCCCCTGCTCCATCCGGTTGTAGATCACCCTGGCGATCTTCGGATAGTCGGCGTCCCTGCCGCCCTCGGCCTCCACGATGCTGGCCACCGTCACCACCTCCAGCGGCGTGAGGTTCACCTCCGGCGCCCTCTCGGCCAGTCTGACGTCCTTGGCCGCCGCCGTGAACCTGGCCACCATCGCCGCCAGCACGTCGGCGACCGTGGAGCCCGGCTCGATCTCGTAGGTTGCCGGGAACAGGAACCCCTCCACCCCCCTGGCGTACTCCGGCAACCCCAGCAGTTCGGTGTCGATCGAGCGCAGTTCCTCCAGCGACAGCCCGCCCAGCCTGGCCAGGCGCAGGAACACCTCCTCCGCCCGCATCCCCTCCGGCACCGACACCCTCGTGACCACGCGCGTCTCCGGCCGCAGCAACATGTCCACGGCCGCGCCGGCGGCCATCCCCTTGCGCATCCGGAAGTGCCCGGGACGCAGGTGCTCGGCCACCGCCTTCTGCTCGGTGGCGTTGATGAACGACCGCACGCTCGCCACCACGCCCGCCGAGGTCAGCGTCGCCCCGACCTCTCCCGCGCTGGCGCCGGGCAGAATGCGCACGGTGACCGCGCCGCTGCCCTGCCCCTCGAAGTCCTCAGGCATCAGGTACGGCCTGGCCACCAGGTAGCCGCCGGCGCCCGCCGCCACCATCGACACCGCGACCCCGGCCACCAGCAGGCCCTTGGCCCGCCAGGAAGTGCCGGGATGAACCGGCAGCGGAGCCGTCTCCTCGCCGCCGTCCGGCCCGTCCGATTCCCAGGGACTCCTCAGGCCGGCGCCCAGCGGCTCCCACCCGACCTCGCCGCCGAAGACCTCGTCACCGGAGGCGGCACCCTGCTGAGGCGAACCGCCGTCCCCATCGGAGCGCGGCGCCCTGCCAGGCCAGGGGGCTCCCCCTTGGGGCGGCACCGCTCCCGCGAGGCCACCGGCTCGGCCCGCAGCGGGCCACCCGTCCACGGCCAGACCCTGGGACGAGGCCCCCTGTTCAGGGACGAACGGCCCCGCACCCTGCCCGGAACCGGGCAAGGCCACACCGCCCTCCCGCTCGGGAGCAACCGGGCCACGGCCCTCTCCCTCGGGAGCAACCGGAACACCGCCCTCTCCCATAGGAGCAACAGGAACACCACCCTTCGGAGCTGGAGGAACCTGGACACCGCCCTCCAGCACGGGAGGAACCTGGACACCGCCCTCCAGCACAGGAGGAACCGGGGTGACCTCCCCCCGCTCAGGCGAGAACAGGCCCGCCTCGCCTTCCTGATCGTCCTCCCGGGCGGAGGCGGAGCCGGACGGCTCGTCGCCGGCCCGGGGCTCCGGACCGGCTCCTGCCGGGTGTGCGGGCCCGGTCACCGGGCAGGCCCGTCGTCCGCCGCTTGCGGCGGATCGACGGGTCTGCCCGGCGGTTCGCCGGTGGCGCGCTCACGGTCGAGCGCGTCCTGCAACAGCACGACGGCGGCCGCCTGGTCGACGACCCCGCGCTGCTTCTTGGCCTTGACGCCGCTGGCCCGCAGCCCCTGCTGGGCGGCGACCGTGGTCAGCCGCTCGTCGAAGAGCCGGACCGGCGTGGGCGCCAGCCGTACGGCGAGCTCCCGCGCGAAGGCCCGGGCCAGTTCGGCGGCCTGCCCCTCGCGGCCAGACAGCGACGTGGGCAGCCCCACGATCACCTCGATCGCCTCGTGCTCGGCGGCGATCGCCGCGATCCTGGTGAGATCGCCCTTGCCGCGTTTGACGGTTTCAACCGGCGTGGCCAGCAGACCGGATGGGTCGCTGCGGGCCACGCCGATGCGTACGGACCCGACGTCGACGCCGAGTCTGGTGCCGAACCTCATCTCAGGTGAGCTGCTCACCGATGGAGCGCTCGACGGCCTGCAGCGCCTCGTCGATCGCCGCCACGTCGGTGCCGCCGCCCTGCGCGACGTCGTCCTTGCCGCCACCGCCACCCCCAAGTGCCTTGGCGGCGACGCCGACCAGTCGCCCGGCCTTGAGACCACGCTCGCGTCCCGCCTCGTTGACTGCGGCAACCACGACCGGCCGCTCGGAGGGAGCTCCGGCGATCACGACGATCGCCGGGCGGTCGGCCGGGAACCTGCCACGCACATCAAGCGCGAGCTTACGCAGATCGTCGGGGCCGGTTCCATCAGGCGCGCGGTGCGCCACGAAGGAGACTCCTTGCAGGTCACGGGCCTGCGTGGCGAGTTCGCCGGCGATCTGGAGCACCTGCGCCGAGCGCAGCTTCTCCAGGTCCTTCTCGGCCGCGCGCAGCCGGGAGACGATGCCCTCGACGCGCTCGGGCAGCTCTTCGCGGCGGGCCTTGAGCTGCTCGGTGAGCTGGGCCACGAGCAGGCTCTCCTTGGCCAGGAAGCGGAAGGCGTCGATGCCGACCAGCGCCTCGACGCGGCGCACGCCCGCGCCGACGGACTGCTCGCCGAGCACCTTGACCAGGCCGAGCTGGCCGGAGCTGTGGACGTGGGTGCCGCCGCACAGCTCGCGGGAGTAGTCGCCGATCTCGACGACGCGCACCTCGTCGCCGTACTTCTCGCCGAACATCGCCAGCGCGCCCATCGCCCGCGCCTCGGCCTGCGTGGTGTAGAAGGCGTTGACCTTGAGGTCGTTGATGAGGACGGCGTTGACCTCGTCCTCGACGTCGCGCAGCACGCTGGCCGGCACGGCGCCGGCGGCGGTGAAGTCGAAGCGGAAGCGGCCCGGGGAGTTCTCGGAGCCGGCCTGCGCCGCGGTCTCGCCGAGCGCGTTCTTGAAGCCGCGGTGCACCAGGTGGGTGGCGCTGTGGCTGCGGGAGATCGCGCGGCGGCGCTCGACGTCGATCTCGGCCTGTGCCTCGTCGCCGACCCTGATCTCGCCCTCGCGGACCCGGCCGCGGTGCACGACGAGGCCGCCGAGCGGCGACTGCACGTCGAGGATCTCGACCTCGCCGCCCGCCGTGCGGATGACGCCCTGGTCGGCGAGCTGGCCGCCGCCCTCGGCGTAGAAGGGGGTACGGCCCAGCACGACCTCGACCGTGGTGCCCTTGCCCGCGACCGGGACGGTGCCGCCGTCGACCAGGATGCCGATGATGGTGGAGTCGGCCTCGGTGGCGTCGTAGCCGAGGAAGTCGACCTTGCCCGCCTTCTCCAGCAGGGTGCCGAAGATGGAGATGTCGGCGTTGCCGGTCTTCTTGGCCTTGGCGTCGGCCTTGGCGCGCTCCCGCTGCTCCTTCATCAGGCGGCGGAAGCCGTCCTCGTCGACCTTGAGCCCCTGCTCGGCCGCCATCTCCAGGGTGAGGTCGATGGGGAAGCCGTAGGTGTCGTGGAGCTGGAATGCCTGGTCGCCGGAGAGCGTGCTGCCGGACTTGCGCTTGGTCTCCTCGACCGCGACGTCGAAGATGGCGGTGCCGGTGCGCAGCGTGCCGAGGAAGGATGCCTCCTCGGCGTCGATGACCGCGTGGATCTGCGGCGCGTCCACCTTGAGCTCGGGGTAGGTCTCGCCCATCGCGTCGATGGTGACCGCGGTGAGCTCGTGCATGTAGCGCTCTTCGCCGGAGCCCAGCAGGCGCAGGTTGCGGATGGAGCGGCGCAGGATGCGGCGCAGGACGTAGCCGCGGCCCTCGTTGCTCGGCGCGACGCCGTCGGCGACCAGCATGGTGCCGGTGCGGACGTGGTCGGCGATGACGCGCAGGCTCACGTCGGCGCGCGCGTCGCGGCCGTAGCGGGTCTTGGTGAGATCGGCGGCCTTGTCGAGGATCTTGTAGGTGGTGTCGATCTCGTAGAGGTTGTCGACGCCCTGCAGGATCGTGGCCATGCGCTCCAGGCCCATGCCGGTGTCGATGTTCTTGGCCGGCAGCTCGCCCGCGACGTCGAAGTCGGTCTTCGTGCGCACCGCGCTGAGCTGGTACTGCATGAAGACGTTGTTCCAGACCTCGAGGTAACGGTCCTCGTCGGCGACCGGGCCGCCGTCCCTGCCGTACTCACGGCCGCGGTCGTAGTAGATCTCCGAGCAGGGGCCGCCGGGACCGGGCACGCCCATGTGCCAGTAGTTGTCCTCCAGGCCGCGGCGCTGGATGCGCTCCATCGGCACGCCGACCTTGTTGTGCCAGATGTCGATCGCCTCGTCGTCGTCGAGGAAGACCGTGACCCAGAGCTTCTCCTCGGGGAAGCCGAAGCCCCCGTCGGACTCGGCGCCGGTCAGCAGCTCCCAGGCGAAGGGGATCGCCTGCTCCTTGAAGTAGTCGCCGAAGGAGAAGTTGCCGAGCATCTGGAAGAAGGTCGCGTGCCGCGTGGTCTTGCCGACCTCTTCGATGTCGGGCGTGCGCACACATTTCTGCACGCTGGCCAGCCGGGCCGCCGGAGGCTTGCGCTGCCCCAGGAAGTACGGCTTGAACGGGACCATGCCCGCAGGTACCAGCAGCAACGTGGGGTCTTCGGCGATCAGGCTGGCCGAGGGCACTACTTTGTGCCCACGCTCCTCGAAGAAGCGCAGGAAGCGGCGAGCGATTTCTGCCGACTCCATATCAGCCATCCTTTGCTGTTCAGTGGTGGTTGTCAGGGTCGCTGAGCCCGAAGCGGGCCCGCAACACGGTTTCGCGCTCGGCGGCCTCGCCGAGCGCGTCCGAGGTAAAGTCTCTCACCTGCTCAAGGAGCCTTGTCGCATGGTTTGCGGTACGGCGAGCGACATGGTTGGGATGCAGGGCCTGCAGCCGGCGCATCACCCAGACGGCGGTCAGCGCCCCGAGCGACAGGTAGAACAGGCGGCGGATCATTTCTCCCGCCCCACCTGACGGCGCGGGCGGCGAGCCTGGATCGCCCTGCGCACGCCGTGGCTGAGCGCCGAGATCTTGATCAGCGGCCCGGTGAAGACGGTCTCCGTGATCGCGCTGAGCTTGGCGGCGTGGGAGCTGACCTGCTTGACGTCCTTGGTGATCGCCTCGACCGCGACGAGCTGCCGGTTGGTCTCGTTGACCGTGAGCGTGACGTCTTCGAGCAACGGCACCACCCGCTCGTTCAGGTCGGAGACCATCTTGGTGGTCTCGGTGAGCAGGCGGGCGAGCTTGACGAGCACCATGGCCAGCACGCAGACCAGGACTATCCAGCCCGTGGCGGCGATCAGCCCGGCAACCTCTCCAGCGGTAAGCACTCCGCTCATCTCCCTCTTACGCTGGGCCGGAACGCCAAGACCCTATCGCGTCCGCCGGACAGCCGAGGGCATCACGCCCGCGCCCGCCGTCGTTCCGGCCTTCGGAACGGCCGGGGGTCAGCCCGCCGAGCGGACCAGTTCGACCTCGAAGCCCGCCGAGTTCTCCAGGTAGGCGGCGTGGTGCTGAGCCCCGCCCGCGTAGGGGTGACGGTCGGCGAACATCAGCGTCCAGCCGTGCTCCCCGGCCTCCTTGGCCAGCACGTCGGGGTCCTCGACGTGGAAGGCCAGGTGGTTGAGCCCGGCGCGCATGCGGTCATGGCGGCCGGCGACCCGGGCGGGCGACTCCTCGACCACGATGTAGGTGCCCCCGAGCAGCCACGACCGCCCGCCCTCCCAGCTCTGGAACTCGGTGTAGCCCAGCCGGGCGAACAGCCAGGCGAAGCCCGGCAGGGCCTCCTCCAGCGAGTCGACCCACAACTCCACGTGGTGCAGGGTGCCGTGCACGCGGCTCACTCCCCTCGCAGGAAGGCGCGGATCTTGGCCCAGCGCTCGGCGACGGGCCCCTCCGCGCCGTGTTTGGTGGGCTCGTAGTAGCGCCGCGAACGCACCTGCTCGGGCGCGTAGTCCTGGCGGACCAGGCCGTGGTCGAAGTCGTGCGGGTACTTGTAGCCGTCGCCGTGGCCGAGCTTGGCCGCGCCCGGGTAGTGGGCGTCGCGCAGATGGCCGGGCACCTGGCCGATGAGGCCCTTGCGCACGTCTGCCGCGGCGGCGCCGATGGCCTTGACCACGGCGTTGGACTTGGGCGCCAGCGCGCAGTGGATGACCGCGTGGGCGAGGTTGATCTGCCCCTCGGGCAGGCCGATGAGCTGGACGGCCTGGGCGACGGCCACCGCGGTCTGCAGGCAGGTGGGGTCGGCCAGGCCGACGTCCTCGGAGGCGAAGATGACGATGCGGCGGGCGATGAAGCGCGGGTCCTCCCCCGCCTCGATCATGCGGGCGAGGTAGTGGAGGGCGGCGTCGGCGTCGGAGCCGCGCATCGACTTGATGAAGGCGCTGATGACGTCGTAGTGCTGGTCGCCCTGGCGGTCGTAGCGCACGGCCGCCTTGTCCACCGCCTTCTCCACGACCTCGACGGTGATGTCGTCGGCCAGCAGCGCCGCGGCCTCCAGGTAGGTCAGGGAGCGCCGGGCGTCGCCGCCCGCCAGCCGTACCAGATGGTCGAGGGCCTCGGGGGCCAGGCTCGCGCGCCCGCCCAGGCCGCGCTCCTCGGCGACGGCGCGCTCCAGGACGGCGCGGATGTCGTCGTCGGACAGCGACTCGAGCGTCAGCAGCAGCGAGCGGGACAGCAGCGGGGAGATGACCGAGAAGTACGGGTTTTCGGTCGTGGCGCCGATGAAGGTGACCCAGCGGTTCTCCACCGCGGGCAGCAGCGCGTCCTGCTGGGCCTTGTTGAAGCGGTGGACCTCGTCGACGAAGAGCACGGTCTGGCGGCCGCTCATGCCGAGTTCGCGCCGGGCGTTGTCGATGGCGGCGCGCACGTCCTTGACGCCGGCCGAGACGGCGGAGATCTCCACGAAGCGGCGCTGGGTGACGTTGGAGACGACGTAGGCCAGCGTGGTCTTGCCCGTGCCCGGCGGCCCCCACAGGAACAGCGACATCGGCGCTTCGCTCTCGACCAGCCTGCGCAGCGGCGTGCCCGGGCCGAGCAGGTGCCGCTGGCCGATGACCTCGTCGAGCGTGCGCGGGCGCATGCGCACCGCCAGGGGCTGCGGCGTCGCCTCCTCCGCCGCCGAATCGAACAGGCTATCCACAAATCGAGACTACAGGCTCCACACCGCTCTCGCTCCCGAGTCGCCCGCGCGGAAGACGTAGTACGCCGAGACCATGGCGGCCGCCACCGTCAGCCCGGACAGGACCATGGCCACCGTCTTGTTGCGGGCGGCGAAGACCAGCAGCAAGGAGAGCACGCCGAGCGCGACGGTGGAGATCAGCAGGGGTACGGCGAAGCTCTGGTGGGTGGTCAGGCGCTCGCCCAGCACGCCGTCGACGTCGGCGAAGCGGACCTGCTTCAGCCGCAGCCCGCTGCGCCAGGCGGCGAAGACGGCGGCCGGCGCGGCCACCGACAGCCCTGCCACCGCCCAGGCCAGGTGCGGGCGCCAGCGGGCCACCAGCGCGTAGACCACGGACACGGCCACGAGCAGCGGTGTCAGCACGACGGTGAAATGGATGATCAGGGGGTGGGCGGGCAGCCCGAGGATCTGGTCGAACATGGCAGCACTCCGTTCTCAATTCAACTACGTTTGCCGCAACCATCTGGTTCCCGTCACTTCTGTCACTTACGTACACCACATTCAGTGGCCGGTAGCATTCGCGGAGTTGTTTGGTCATGTGTCGGCAAAAGTGGAGGACATACCCGTGAGCGGCGACGACCGCCAGAACGAACTGGCGCGAGAGCACAAGGAGCGGCAGGCGCGTCGCGCGGCTGAGGAGAACGCCAAGGGCCGGCGCAACACCTTCATCGGCGCCGGCGTGGCCGTGGTCCTCGTGGCGGGCGGCATCGTGGCCGCGACCACCCTCTTCGGCGGCAAGGCCGAGAACGTCTCGGCGGCCTCCACGCCGTCCCCGTCGGCCTCGGCGAGCACCTCGTCGGAGCCGGAGCCGTCCTTCACCCCGAGGACGGGGCCGATCAGCTGCTCCTACACCAAGGACACCCAGGACGTCCCGAAGAAGTTCGTCGGCTTCCCGCCGAAGAAGCCGTCGGCCGCCACCATGAAGATCAAGACGATGACCGTGCGCACCAACCACGGCGACATCGTGATCGAGGTGGACCCGAAGATGACGCCGTGCACGATCAACTCGATGGCGTTCCTGGCCAAGAAGAACTTCTTCGACAACACCAAGTGCCACCGCCTGGTGACGCCGGAGAACTCCGGCGTGGGCCTGCTGCAGTGCGGCGACCCGAAGGCGCTCGCCGACGGCAAGAACCCCACCGACGGCCAGGGCACCGCGGGCTACGTCTTCGGCGACGAGGCCGCCGGCGCCATGCCGTACACCAGGGGCGTGGTCTTCCTGACCCAGCCCACCGACTCGCAGGGCCAGAACTCCAGCCAGTTCGCCATCTCGACGACGAACGAGAACGCCCAGCTCGACCCGGCCTACTCGGTGCTCGGCATGGTCACCAGCGGCATGGAGGTCATCGACAAGGTCGCCGCGGGCGGCTTCATCGTCAACCAGGACGACGTGACCGGCGACGGCGGCTCCACCGCGCCCAAGAACCCGATCATCATCAAGGACGTCGTGCTGTCCGCCAAGTGATTCACATCACATAGCGGCGAGCGGCCGCTCCCCCGGGGCCAGAGTGGATCTGGACCCTAAGGAGTGGCCGCCATGCCGGAAGACCCGCCTTTCGAGTTCTTCGCCTCCCCCGCCTTCCGGGCCGATCCGTATCCGGTGTACGCGGCCCTGCGCGCCAGGGGGCCCGTGCATCGCGTCGGCTTCCCGCCGGGTCACAGCGGATACCTGGTGGTCGACTACGAGCACGGGCGGGCGGCGCTGGCCGACCCGCGCCTGTCCAAGGACCTGCGCTCGGGGCCGCCGGGGTTCCTGGAGTCGGTCACGCAGAGCAACCAGGTCCTGGCCGAGAACATGCTCATGTCCGATCCTCCGGACCACACCCGGTTGCGCAAGGTCGCCCAGGGGGCGTTCACCCAGCGCCGCGTCGAGCGCCTGCGGCCCAGGATCGAGCAGATCACCGCCGAACTCCTCGACCGCATCCAGGACGAGGGCCACGCCGAGCTGATCTCCGCGTTCGCCTTCCCGCTGCCCATCATCGTCATCTGCGAGCTGATGGGCGTGCCGGGCGAGGACCGCGAGGACTTCCGCGCGTGGTCGGGCACGCTGGTCGAACCGGCCCACACGCCCGAGCAGCACGAAAGGCGCCGGGCGGCCAACGACGCGCTGCGCGGCTACTTCGAGGCCCTGGTCGCCGAACGCCGGGCCGCGCCCGCCGACGATCTGGTCAGCGCGCTCCTCGCCAGCCCCGAACTCGGCGGTGCCGAGCTGGTCTCCACGCTCGCGCTGCTGCTCATCGCCGGGCACGAGACCACCGCCAACCTCATCGCCAACGGCACGCTCGCCCTGCTGCGCGCGCCGGAGCAGTTCGCGCTGCTCAGGGCGCACCCCGAGCTGGTGCAGAACGCGGTGGAGGAGTTCCTGCGCCTCGACGCCCCGGTCGAGCGCGCCACGTTCCGCATGGCGCTCGAGGACCTGGAGATCGCCGGCGTGCACATCCCCAAGACCTCCTTCGTGCACGTCGCGATCGCCGCCGCCGGCCGCGACCCGGCGGCCAACGACGCCCCCGACGGGCTCGACGTGGCCCGCCCCGAACCCCGGCACGTCGCCTTCGGCCACGGCATCCACTTCTGCCTGGGCGCCCCGCTGGCCAGGCTGGAAGGTCAGATCGCCTTCACCGCGCTGCTGGAACGCCTGCCCGGCCTGCGGCTCGACTGCCGCGAGGACGAGCTGACCTGGCGCTTCAGCGGCTCGGTTCTGCGTTCGCTCTCGGCGCTGCCCGTGGCGTTCTAGGGTGAACCCCGTGCCGGAGAAACTGCCATTCGAGTTCCTGTTCACCCCCGAGTTCAGCCGGGACCCGTACGCCGCCTACGACAAGCTTCGCGAATCGGGTCCCGTGCACCCGATCGACTTCCCGCCGGGGATGAACGCGTTCCTGGTCGTCGACCACGAGCTGGGCCGCGCCGCGCTGAACGACCCCAGGCTGTCGAAGGACATCTCGGCCTTCGGCGAGTACTTCCGCCGGTTCGCCGAGGACGACGACATCCTCTTCCAGTCGAACATGCTCCAGGTCGACCCGCCCGACCACACCCGCCTGCGCCGCGTGGTCGCCAAGGACTTCACCCCGCGCCGCGTGGAAGCCCTGCGCCCGCGCGTCCAGGAGATCACCGACGAGCTCATCGACGCCATGGAGATGAACGGCAGGGCCGAGCTCATCGACGAGTTCGCCTTCCCGCTGCCCATCATCGTCATCTGCGAGCTGCTCGGCGTCCCCGCCGAGGCCCGCGAGCAGTTCCGCGAATGGTCGGGGCTGCTGGTCACCCCCGCCTTCGACGCCGAGGGGACGGCACGGCGCCGGGCGGCGGCGCGCAACATCAACGCCTACTTCGCCGACCTCATCGCCGAGCGCCGCGCCCAGCCGCGCGACGACCTCGTCACCGCGCTGGCCGGCAGCGACGAGCTGGACGAGCGCGAACTGCTGTCCACGCTCACCCTGCTGCTCATCGCCGGGCACGAGACCACCGTCAACCTCATCGGCAACGGCGTGCTCGCCCTGCTGCGCAACCCCGACCAGCTCGCGCTGCTGCGCGGGGAGCCGGAACTGCTGCCCTCGGCCGTGGAGGAGTTCCTGCGCTTCGACGGCCCGGTCGAGCGCTCCACGCCGCGCTTCGCCGCCGAGGACGTGGAACTCGGCGGGCTCGCGATCCCGCGCGGCGCGATGGTCCACATCTCGCTGGGCGCCGCCGCGCACGACCCGGCCGTCACCTCCATCCCGCACGAACTGGACATCACCCGCCAGGACAACCGCCACCTCGCCTTCGGCCACGGCGTCCACTTCTGCCTGGGCGCGCCGCTGGCCCGCCTGGAGGGGCGGATCGCCATCGGCACGCTGCTGGCCCGCCTGCCGGGCCTGGAGCTGGGCTGCGCCGACGAGGAGCTCACGTGGCGGCTGACGGGCTCGGTGGTGCGGGGCCTGACGCGACTGCCCGTCCGTTTCTGAGGCGTTCGCGGTACGGCTCAGCGCCAGGTGAGGCGGAGGGCGGTGGCCACGTCCAGCGGTGAGCCGCCCGCCTGCGCCGCCAGCAGCCCGGCGCCCTCGGGCGAGCGCGCGTAGACCGGGGCGCCGAGGCTGACCCAGCGGTTCCACGCCCTGGCGAAGGTCTCGGCGTCCTTCCTGCGCTCGCCCAGGGCCTCGGGGACGGCGTGGTGGACGACCGGGTTCGGCTCCGGCCTGCCCGCCATGAGCAGCCTGCCCTCCCGGCGCCCGGGCGTGACCAGATAGCGGGGCACCAGGTAGCGCGGCGCGACGGGCGGGGCCAGCACCTCGTCCAGCGCCAGCGTGAACAGCCGGGAGGCATCCTCGGGCACCCCGGCCAGCTCGATCCAGTAGGCGCCGGTGCCGTCCGGCTCCACGCGCACGGCCGGCGCCCCCTCGGGCAGCTTCCCCGCCGCGTGCAGCCCGTCGGCCACCGCGCAGGCGATGGCGGCCAGGTCGAAGCGCCCGGCCGCCTCGCGCAGCGCCGCCTCGCCCGCGGTGCCGCGACGGCGCCGCCGTACCAGGAGGAAGGCGAGCGCGGCGGCGGGCAGCCCGCCCAGGGCCCCCAGGGGCAGCGCCTCGAGCGTGCCCGAGGCGGCCAGCCACGCGCCCGTGCCGGCGGCCCATCCGGCCAGGCCCGCCAGCCGATGGGGCCGCCCGGCCAGCCGGGGCCTGGGGCTGATCCCGTGCTCGGCAGGTACGGCCGGCGGCGGCGCGGCCCAGTCCGCGTGCGCGGCGGCGGGCCCAGTGGCGGCCTCCACGCGCAGCGTGTGCACCGGGCGATCCTCGTACGGCGTGCCGACCCGCCACAGCGCGCGCACCCGGGCCCGGTCGGCGGCCCGCTCCAGCATGGCCACGTTGAAGCGGTCGAAGCCGGACACCGGCGGCGGGGCGTACGGCGACAGCTCCGGATGGACGTGGGCGACGCCGGCGGCGATGGTCCCCGAGTCGGTCAGCCCGAAGTAGCCGTCGTGCTTGCGCACGAACCGCTCCCAGTCGGCGTTGCCCTTGGGGTGCTCGGCGCTGACGCAGACCACCGACCAGGTGTTGGCCACCTTCTCCGGCCAGGACGGATCGGCCCGCAGCGCCCGGCCGCGCAACTGGACGACGGCTCCGGGCGTGGTGGCCTCGGTGAGGTCCACGACCGTGTTGACGCCCTTGGCGTCCCAGCCCTCGCCCAGCATCGCCCGGGTGCCGACCAGGATCGAGCAGCCGCCGGACTCCAGGAACCGGGTGGCGAGCGCGACCCAGGCGCGGCTGGTCCAGGCGCCGGTCAGCTCCACCACGCCGCCGGCTCCCGGCGCAATCGGGTCCAGGCGGGCGCTGCCCGCGCAGAACGCGGCGAAGGCGGCGGCCGTGACCGCCGGGGCGGCGACGGTGCGGCCGGTGACGAGCATGGGGTTCAGGCGCGCGGTGCGCGGGTCGGCGGCCAGCGTCTCCAGCACCAGCCGGGCCGAGCCGGCCTGCGCGTGCAGCACGCCGGACAGGCGGGCCGGCAGCGTGGCGGTGGCGCGCTCGTGGTCGCACAGCACGAGGGCGCGCAGCCGCTCCCCCAGCGCGTCGTGCTCGGCGGCGAGGATCTCGGCCACGGCCGCGGTCTTGGCCTCGCTGCGCGCCACCACCCGGTCCACCGGGGTACGGCCGGCCCGCACGCCCCGAGCGGTCAGCTGGTAGCCGATCGAGGGCAGCGCCCGGCGGATCGCCTCGACGGCGGCGGCGTCGGCGGGCTCGCCGCTGCGGCGCAGGCAGCGGCGTACGTAGTCGTCCAGCAGGCACACCCAGTCGCCGGCGGCGGGCCGGTGGCGGTGCTCCTCCCTGACCCTGGCCCCCTCGGGCAGCGGCAGCAGCCCGGCGTGGTGCAGCCGCAGGGCGGCGGCGGCCAGGGCGGGCTCCTGCCGTTCGAGCCGCTGCCAGGTCATCGTGTCGCCGCCCCGCTCGACCAGGCGCTTGTCCAGCCACTCCAGGAAGCCCACGGTGGCGAAGCCGGGGTCGAGCAGGTCGGTGGTGAGCTCGGTGAAGCGTTCGGCCTCGGCGGCCAGCCACGCCTGCTCGTGCGCGGTAGGGCAGGTCAGCCAGGCCAGCTCGGCGTAGGGGGCCAGATGGCCCTCGCGGACCACGGCGGGGATCGACGGGCCGCGCACCACCGGCCCGAACAGCTCGCCGACCAGGCCGGCCTGCGCGGGCGTGAGCCGGTCCGGCGGGGTGGCGGTCAGGCCGATCACGTACGCGTCGGGCAACTGGCGCAGGACCTCGGCCAGCAGCTCGCCCCAGGTGTCGAGCAGGTGGTGGCACTCGTCCAGCAGCAGCGTCACCTCGCCCAGCGCCGCCAGCCTGGCCACCAGCTCACGGCCCTGCGGGCGCAGCCGGTCCAGGTGGGATGGCCGCTCGCCGCCCTCCTCGTCGATCTCGGCGTCGGGGTCGAAGCTGGCCAGCGCCTGGTAGGTCAGGACCGTGACGTCGGCCTCCAGGGCGCGCGAGGTGCCGGCGCGGGCGGCCGCGCCGTACCCGTGCCATTCGGCCAGCCACTGGCCCTGAATGGCGGTGTTGGGGCCGAAGACCACGATCGGGGCGCCCAGCCTGCGGGCCGCCTCCAGCCCCGTGAGCGTCTTGCCCGCGCCCGGCGGAAGCACCACCCAGGCACGGCGCCGCCCGGCCGCGAACGCCGCCGCCAGCTCGGCCAGGGCCCGCTGCTGGTGGCGGCGCAGCGGCTTGGGCACGGCAAGGCCGGCGAACCTCAGCACGGGGGGCCTTCCACACGAAGCCGGACGCCCGCCTCCCTCACCGGGGGGCGGGCATCCGGAGGGTCACTCCTTGGGCTTGGCGTCGACGCCGGCTTCCTTGCGCTGCTCGGCCGTGATGGGCGTCGGCGCACTGGTCAGCGGGTCGAAGCCGGAGGCCGTCTTCGGGAAGGCGATCACGTCGCGGATCGACTCGCCGCCGGCCAGCAGCATGCAGATGCGGTCCCAGCCGTAGGCGATGCCGCCGTGCGGGGGCGGGCCGTACTGGAAGGCGTCCAGCAGGAAGCCGAACTTGCTCTCGGCCTCCTCCTTGGAGATGCCGAGCACGTCGAAGACGCGCTGCTGCATCTCGGCCCGGTGGATACGGATCGAGCCGCCGCCGATCTCCATGCCGTTGCAGACCATGTCGTAGGCGTAGGCCAGGGCCTCGCCGGGCTGGTCCTGGAAGTCGGCGGCGTACTCCGGCTTGGGACCGGTGAAGGGGTGGTGGACCGCGGTCCAGCCGCCCTCGCCGTCCTCCTCGAACATCGGGGCGTCGACGACCCACAGGAACGACCACAGCGACTCGTCGATGAGGCCGCAGCGGCGGCCGATCTCCAGCCGGGCGGCGCCGAGCAGGTCGCGGGAGGCGCTCCTGGCCCCGGCGGCGAAGAAGATCGCGTCACCGGGCGCCGCCTCGACGAAGGCGGCGAGCCCGCCGAGCTCCTGCGCCGAGAGGTTCTTCGCCACCGGGCCGCCCAGCGTGCCGTCCTCCTGGACCAGCACGTAGGCCAGGCCCTTGGCGCCGCGGGACTTGGCCCAGTCCTGCCAGCCGTCCAGCTCCTTGCGCGTCTGCGCGGCGCCGCCCGGCATGACGACCGCGCCGACGTACTCGGCCTGGAAGACGCGGAAGGCGGTGTCCTTGAAGTACTCGGTGACCTCGACCAGCTCCTGGCCGAAGCGCAGGTCCGGCTTGTCGGAGCCGTAGCGGGCCATCGCGTCGGCGTAGGTCATCCGGGGCAGCGGCACGGGGATCTCGTAGCCGAGGATCTCCTTCCACACCCGGCCGATCAGCCTCTCGCCGACCGCGATGACGTCCTCCTGGTCGACGAAGGACATCTCGATGTCGATCTGGGTGAACTCCGGCTGCCGGTCGGCGCGCAGGTCCTCGTCGCGATAGCACTTGGCCAGCTGGTAGTACCGCTCCAGGCCGGCCACCTGCAGCAGTTGCTTGAACAGCTGCGGCGACTGCGGCAGCGCGTACCAGCTGCCCGGCTGCAGCCGCACCGGCACCAGGAAGTCACGGGCGCCCTCGGGCGTCGAGCGGGTCAGCGTGGGCGTCTCGACGTACACGAAGCCGAGCTCGTCCATGACCTGGTTGGCCAGGAAGGTGGCCTTGGAGCGCACCCGCATGGCGTGCGCCACCGAAGCGCGGCGGATGTCGAGGTAGCGGTGCTTCAGCCGCGCCTCCTCCGACACCCCGGTGCTGCCCTCGATCGGGAACGGCAGCGGCGCCGCCTCGCTGAGCACCTCGACCTCGGCGGCGACGACCTCGATCTCGCCGGTGGGCAGATCGGGGTTGGCGTTGCCCTCGGGCCGCACGCGCACCTCGCCGACCACCTTCACGCAGTACTCCGCGCGCAGGTCGTGGGCGTGGTCCTCCTCGCGGAAGACCACCTGGGCCGAGCCGGAGGCGTCACGCAGGTCGATGAAGACCACGCCGCCATGGTCTCGGCGGCGGGCCACCCATCCTGCGAGCGTCACCTGCTGCCCGGCATGCTCCTTGCGGAGCTCCCCGGCCTTATGCGTGCGGATCACTGCACTTTCCCCTTCAGAACGTCCACGACCCGGGCCAGAGGCACCTCGGTCTGCTCAGCGGTGGTCAGGTCTTTCAGTTGTACGGCTTGCGCCGCCAGGTCACGCTCGCCCAGGATCAGCGCGAAGCGGGCGCCGGAACGGTCGGCGCCCTTCATCGCGCCCTTGAGCCCCTTGCCGCCGAAGGACATGTCGGCGCTGATGCCCGCCCGGCGTACCTCGTCCACCAGGAGGAACATCCGGCGCCTGGCGTCGTCACCCAGCGCGACACCGTACACCTGAACGCGGCTCGCGGCAGCGTCCTCCAGCAGCCCTTCGGCCTCCATGGCCAGGAACGTGCGGTCGACGCCCAGCGCCCAGCCGACGCTGGGCAGCGCGGGGCCGCCGAGCATCTCGCTGAGCCCGTCGTAGCGCCCGCCGCCGCCGACCGCCGACTGCGAGCCGAGGCCGCCGTGGACGAACTCGAAGGTGGTGCGCGTGTAGTAGTCGAGGCCGCGCACCAGCCTGGGGTCGTCGGTGAAGGCCACGCCGGTCGCGCTCAGCAGCGCCCTGACGTCCTCGTGGTAGGCCTTGCACGCCGCGCACAGGTGGTCCACGACCAGCGGCGCGCCCTCGAGCTGGGCCTGGACCTCGGGCCGCTTGTCGTCCAGCACGCGCAACGGGTTGATCTCGATGCGTTGCCGGGTGGTCTCGTCCAGGTCCAGGCCGCGCAGGAACTCCTGCAGCGCGGCCCGGTAGACCGGGCGGCACACCTTGTCCCCGAGCGTGTTGAGCAGCAGCGTGACGTTCCGCAGGCCGAGCCCGGCGAAGCCGCGCGCGGCCAGCACGATCAGCTCGGCGTCCAGCGCCGGGTCCTCGGCCCCCAGCGCCTCGGCGCCGACCTGCCAGAAGTGGCGGTAGCGGCCCTTCTGCGCACGCTCGTAGCGGTACTGGCTGCCGGAGTACCACAGCTTCACCGGCAGCTGGCCGTTGTGCAGGCCGTGCTGCAGGACGGCGCGCACGACCGAGGCGGTGCCCTCGGGGCGCAGGGTCAGCGACCTGCCCGCCTTGTCGGGGAAGGTGTACATCTCCTTCGAGACGATGTCGGTGGACTCGCCCACGCCCCTGGCGAACAACTCGGTGTCCTCGAAGGTGGGCGTCTCGATGTAGCCGTAGCCCGCCTGCCGTACCGGCGCGACCAGGGTCTCGCGCACGGCGAGGATCCGCTCCGACTTGGGCGGCAGCCAGTCAAAGGTGCCCTTGGGTGCTTGGAAGCTCATTAGATCCCTCGTGTGGGACCGGCGTGCGGCGCTGCTTCCTTCAGATAAGGGTTCGTAGCGCGCTCGCGGCCGATCGTGGTCTGTGGTCCGTGGCCCGGCAGGACGATCGTCTCATCCGGCAGCGGCAGGCACTTGGCGGCCAGGCTGCGCAGGAGGGTCGGATAGTCGCCGCCCGGAAGGTCGGAGCGGCCGATGGAGCCGGCGAACAACAGGTCACCGGAGAACATGATCTCGTCCTCGGGCAGCCGGAAGCTCACCGACCCCCTGGTATGGCCGGGCGTGTGGTCGACCACGAGCTCCAGGCCGGCGAGCTTCAGCACGGCGCCGTCGGCGAGCTCCCTGACGTCGTCGGGCTCGCTCAGCGTGATGCCGCCGAACAACTGGGCCGAGGTGCCGGACCAGCCGGCGGCCGGATCGCTCAGCAGATGGCGGTCCTCCGGGTGGATCCAGGCGGGAATGTCACGCGCGCCGCACACCGGGGCGACCGACCAGACGTGGTCGAGGTGCCCGTGGGTCAGAAGCACCGCCGCCGGCTTGAGCCGGTGCTCGCGCAGCAGCTCCTCCACGCCGTCGGCGGCCTCCTGACCAGGGTCGACGATCACGCACTCCTCGCCTGCTGCGGGCGCGACGACGTAACAATTAGTCTGGAACGCCCCTGCGGGGAACCCTGCGATGAGCATCTGCCTCAGCTGATCTTGTTGAAAAAGCCAATGGGAATGTAACCGAAGGGTACCGGTGCGGGTCGCCGGGCTGCGAACCATTACCCATTGGCCGATACGATTCGCCCACCTCAGTTGATTGACTATGGGAGGCAAAGCGGTGGCCACGGGGAAGGACCGGCAGAAGCAGCTGGCGCGCGAACACCACGAGCGGCAGTTGCAGCGCCGCATCGAGCGCGAGCAGCGAGCCAAGCGCACCGCCATCATCGGCTCCAGCATAGGCGTCGTCGTCGTGGTCGGCGGCATCGTGGCCGCCGTGGCGCTGTTCAACGGGAACTCCGGCACGGACGCGGCGAGCACGCCCACGCCGTCGGCGCCGGAGACCGGCATGCCCAGCACCTCGCCGAGCCAGGTCGCGGCGGCCGCGCCGTACGACCCGAAGACCGGCAAGTGCGGGTATGTGGCCGACAAGAACGGCACGGTGAAGGATGTCGGCATGCCTCCTGCCAAGGCGAGCGACAAGCCGGCGACCAAGACGCTGACCTTCACCACGAACCTGGGCGAGATCCAGGTGGAGCTCAACAACGCCAAGGCGCCGTGCACGGTCAACTCGCTGGAGTTCCTGGCGAAGAAGAACTACTACGACGGCAGCAAGTGTCACCGCCTTGGCAACGACAAGTTCCCGATGCTGCAGTGCGGCGACCCGACGGCCAAGGCCGACGGCAAGGGCCAGACCGACGGCATGGGCGGCCCCGGGTACGTGATGGCCGAGGAGAACCTTCAGGGCGCCGCGTACAAGCGCGGGGTGATGGCGATGGCCAAGACCAGCGCGCCCGGTTCGACCGGAAGCCAGTTCTTCCTGGTGTACGGCGACATCGGACTCACCCCGGATTACACGCCAGTCGGTACGATCACCAAGGGGCTCGACATTCTCGACAAGGTGAACAAGGCGGGCGTTATCACTCCGGGCCCGGACGGAACGGGAGCACCCAAGGAAACCCTCCAACTCAAAGACGTGACAATCTCTGGCAAGAGCTGACGTAATACAACTAGGGACGGGACGTCCCGAAGGGTCTGATGGAAAGTGCGGGAGGACACGGTGAGCACCGACCCGTGGGGCCGGGTAGACGACGACGGCACCGTCTACGTGCGTACGGCTGAGGGAGAGCGGGCCGTCGGCTCCTGGCAGGCCGGTGAACCCGAGGAAGCGCTGGCCTACTTCCATCGCAAGTACGACGAGCTGGCCGGGCAGGTGCAACTGCTGGAGCAGCGGGTCAAGGGCACCGATCTGGCGCCCGCCCAGGCCGAGGCCGGCATCGTCAAGCTGCGCGAAGCCGTCGCCGACGCCCACGCCATCGGCGACCTGGCCGCGCTGACGGCCCGCCTCGACGGGCTGTCGGAGCTGGTCGCACACCGCCGTGAGGAGGTGAAGGCCGCCCGCGAGCAGGCGCGCGTCGAGGCCAAGGCGGTCAAGGAACGCATCGTCGCCGAGGCCGAGCGCATCGCCGAGGAGACCACCCACTGGAAGTCCGGCGGCGAGCGGCTGCGCCAGCTCGTCGACGAGTGGAAGGCGGCCGACCGCATCGACCGCGCCACCGAGGCGGGGCTGTGGAAGCGGCTGTCGGCCGCCCGCACCGCCTTCGCCAAGCGGCGCAAGGCGTACTTCGCCGGGCTCGACGAGCAGCGTGAGGGCGTGCGCGCGGCCAAGGAGGCCATCGTCGCCGAGGCCGAGGAACTGGCCGACTCCACCGACTGGGGTCCCACCGCCTCGATCTACCGCGAGCTCATGCAGCGCTGGAAGGCGGCCGGCCGGGCCTCCCGCGAGGCCGAGGACGAGCTGTGGGCCCGCTTCAAGGGCGCGCAGGACCAGTTCTTCCAGGCGCGCTCGGCAGTCTTCGCCGAGCGCGACGCCTCGCTGGCGGCCAACGCCGAGGCCAAGGAGGAACTGCTCATCGAGGCCGAGAAGATCCTGCCGGTCACCGACGTGCGTGCCGCCCGCGCCGGGCTGCGCTCGCTGCTGGAGCGCTGGGAGGCCGTCGGACCGGTGCCGCGCGAGCAGCGCGACCGGCTCGAAGGCGGCCTGCGCAAGATCGACGAGGCGGTCCGCAAGGCCGAGGACGCGGAGTGGAAGCGCTCCAACCCCGAGGCCCGCGCCCGCGCCCAGAGCACCGTCGACCAGCTCCGCACCTCGATCGAGCAGCTCGAGAAGCGCCTGGCCAAGGCCCAGGCAGCGGGGCGGGCCAAGGACATCAAGGAGGCCGAGGAGGGGCTGGCCGCCCGCCGTTCCTGGCTGGAGGAGGCCGAGCGCACGCTCGCCGAATTCAGCTGAGGCCGTGCCGAGAAGGGCGCCGGCCGGAACTCCCGGCCCGGCGCCTTTCGCGACGCCCGGTTCGGGGGTGCCCGGTGGCCCTCAGCCGCCCGCGCCGCTGACCCGGTAGACGTCGAAGACGCCCTGGATGCTGCGCACCGCCTTCAGCACGTGCCCCAGGTGCTTGGGATCGCCCATCTCGAAGGTGAACTTGCTGATCGCCACCCGGTCCCGCGAGGTGGTGACGGACGCCGACAGGATGTTGACGTGCTGGTCCGACAGCGTCCGGGTGACGTCGGAGAGCAGGCGCGGCCGGTCGAGGGCCTCCACCTGGATGGCCACCAGGAAGACCGAGTCCTCGCTGGGCGACCAGCTGACCTCCACCAGCCGGTCGGGCTGCTCCTTGAGCTGCTGCACGTTGCTGCAGTCGGCCCGGTGCACCGAGACGCCGTGCCCGCGGGTGACGAAGCCGACGATCTCGTCGCCGGGCACCGGTGTGCAGCACTTCGACAGCCGCACCCACACGTCGGCGTCGCCGGCCACGACCACCCCGGCCCCGCCGCCGCCCCGCGGACGGCCCTTGAGGCGGGTGGGCAGCGAGGTCTCGGCGATGTCCTCCTCGGCGCTCTCCACGCCCCCGATGGAGGCCACGAGCTTCTGCACGACCGCCTGGGCGGCGATGTGCCCCTCCCCCACGGCCGCGTACAGGGCGGAGACGTCCGGATAGCGCAGATCGCGGGAGAGCGCCAGCAGCGCCTCGCCGGACATCAGGCGCTGCAGCGGCAGCCCCTGCTTGCGCATGGCCCGCCCGATGGCCTCCTTGCCCGCCTCGATCGCGGTCTCCCGGCGCTCCTTGGAGAACCACTGCCGGATCTTGTTGCGGGCCCGGCCCGACTTGACGAACTTCAGCCAGTCGCGTGACGGGCCGGCGTCCGGCGACTTCGAGGTGAAGATCTCGACCGTGTCGCCGTTGCCCAGCCGCGACTCCAGCGGCACCAGGCGGCCGTTGACGCGGGCGCCGATGCAGCGGTGGCCCACCTCGGTGTGGACGGCGTAGGCGAAGTCGACCGGGGTGCCGCCCTCCGGCAGCGCCACGACCTGGCCGCGCGGGGTGAAGACGTAGACCTCGGAGACCGACAGGTCGAAGCGCAGCGACTCCAGGAACTCACCCGGGTCGGAGGTCTCCTTCTGCCAGTCGAGAAGCTGGCGCAGCCAGGCCATGTCGCTGCCCGGCTTGACCTTGCCCGCGGGCGTGGCGGCGCCGACCTCCTCTTTGTACTTCCAGTGGGCGGCCACGCCGTACTCGGCCCGGTGGTGCATCGCGTGGGTGCGGATCTGCAGCTCGACCGGCTTGCCCTCGGGACCGATCACCGTGGTGTGCAGCGACTGGTACATGTTGAACTTGGGCATCGCGATGTAGTCCTTGAACCGGCCCGGCACCGGGTTCCATCGCGCGTGGATCGTTCCGAGGGCCGCATAGCAGTCGCGCACGCTGTCGACCAGGACTCGGATGCCCACCAGGTCGTAGATGTCGTCGAAGGCGACGTCTCTGGCGATCATCTTCTGGTAGACCGAGTAGTAGTGCTTGGGCCGGCCCTTGACCACCGCGCGGATCTTCGCCTCGCGCAGGTCGCCCGAGACCTTCTCGATGACCTCCTGCAGGAACAGGTCGCGCCGCGGCGCCCGCTCCGACACCATGCGCGCGATCTCGTCGTAGCGCTTGGGGTAGAGCATCGCGAAGGCGAGGTCCTCCAGCTCCCACTTGATCGTGTTCATGCCCAGCCGGTGCGCCAGCGGTGCGAAGATCTCCAGCGTCTCGCGGGACTTCTGCTGCCGCTTGTGCTCGGGCAGATAGCGCATCGTGCGCATGTTGTGCAGCCGGTCGGCCAGCTTGATGACCAGCACCCGGATGTCGCGCGACATCGCCACGACCATCTTGCGCACGGTCTCGGCCTGCGCGGCGTCACCGAACTTGACCTTGTCCAGCTTGGTGACGCCGTCGACCAGCGAGCCGATCGTGTCGCCGAAGTCGCCGCGCAGCTCCTCCAGCCCGTAGGCGGTGTCCTCGACCGTGTCGTGCAGCAGCGCGGCGCACAGCGTCTCGTCGTCGGTGCCCAGCTCGGCCAGGATCGTGGCCACGGCCAGCGGGTGGGTGATGTACGGGTCGCCGCTCTTCCGCTTCTGGTCGCGGTGGTGGTAGGCCGCCACATCGTAGGCACGCTCGATCAGGCGCAGGTCGGCCTTGGGATGGGTAGCCCTGACCGTCCGGAACAACGGCTCCAGCACCGGGTTCATGGCCCCACCCCCAAAGCGCCGCCGACGCGTCGAAGAAGATTCCGTTACGTCGGGCACGACCACATCACGGGGCACACAGACTCCTTACGTGTGAGTCCAGATCCCCCAGTGTATCCAGGTGGCGAACTCAGACGGTCAGCAGGGCGTGCACGTCCACTCCCGGCAGCCGCTCACGCCCCTTGAGAAAGGCGAGTTCCATCAGTACGGCGACGCCCACGACCTCGGCGCCCGCACGTCGTACCAGCTCCACCGTGGCCGCCGCGGTGCCGCCCGTGGCCAGCACGTCGTCCACGATCAGCACCCGGTCACCCGGCGCGAAGGCGTCCCGGTGCACCTCGATGGTGGCCGAGCCGTACTCCAGATCGTAGGACTCTTCGAGGGTTTCGGCGGGCAGTTTGCCCTTCTTTCTGACCGGCACGAATCCGGCGCGGCTCCGGTAGGCCACCGGCGCGGCCAGGATGAAGCCCCGCGCCTCGATCCCGACGATCTTGTCGACCTCGGCCAGCCCGGCCAGTTCGTCCACCACGACCGCGAACGCCGTCGCGTCGCCGAGCAACGGCGTGATGTCCTTGAACAGGATGCCCGGCTTGGGGTAGTCGGGCACGTCCCTGATGAGGGTCAGGGTCCGCTCGTCCATAGAAGGCTCCTTGTGTCATCCCATGAGACGGCGAAGCCCCCGCCCCGTCGACCGGGGCGGAGGCTTCGCCGGACCAGTCCTCAGCCCTTGGCTGCGGCCGTCTTCTTCGCCTTGCCGCCGCCGGTGGCGGCCAGCCTGCGCGCGATCGCCTGGTACTTCGGCTCGCGCTCCTTCAGCGTCACCAGCAGCGGCGTCGCCACGCACAACGAGGAGTACGTGCCGACCACCATGCCGACGAACAGCGCCAGCGCCAGGTCCTTCAGCGTGCCCGCGCCGAGCAGGGTGGTGCCGATGAACAAGATCGCCGCGACCGGGAGGATGGCCACCAGCGAGGTGTTCAGGGACCGGATCAGCGTATGGTTCAGCGCGTCGTTGGCCGCCTGGGTGTAGGTCTTCTTCGCCGTGGTGCCCAGCTTGGCCGTGACCTCCTTGATCATGTCGAAGACGACGACCGCGTCGTACAGCGAATAACCGAGGATCGTCAGGAAGCCGAGCACGGTCGCCGGGGTGACCTCGAAGCCCGACCAGGCGTAGACGCCCGCGGTGATCACCAGGTCGTGGAAGAGCGCCACGATGGCGGCCAGGGCCATCTTCGGCTCGAAGGCCATGCTGAGATAAAGGATGATCGCCAGCATGAACACGCCGAGGCCGATCAGGGCCTGGTTGGACACCTCGCCGCCCCAGGAGGCGCCGATGGACTGGATGTCGACCTGCGAGGCCGGGACCTTGTAGTCGGCGACGACGGCGTTCTGCACCTTGGTCACCGTGGCCTCGGGCAGCGTCTCGGTGGTGACCCGCCACCGGTCGCCGGCCGTCTGCACGATCGCCTGGTGCACGCCCTCGTCGAGGAAGGTCGCGCGGACTTCCGCCACATCGGCCGCGGGGGCCTTGAAGGAGAAGACCGAACCGCCCCTGAACTCCACACCGAGGTTCAGGCCGTTGACCACGATCCCCAGGATCGAGATGGCCAGCAGCAGGCCCGACAGGGAGTACCAGAGCTTCTGCTTGCCGACGAAGTCGACATCGATCTCGCCCCGGTAGAGGCGACGCCCGAGTCCCATGTCATGCCTCCTGCGGGGTCTTGAGGTGCGCCGGCTCGGCCGACATGCGCTCGGCGTCGAGACCGGACAGCGGGTGCCCCTTGGCGAAGAACTTCAACCTCGCCAGCAGGGCGATGAGCGGCTTCGTGAACAGGAACACCACGACGATGTCGATCAGCGTGGTCAGGCCCATCGCGAAGGCGAACCCGGCCACACCGCCCACGGCCAGGAAGTACAGCACGACCGCGGCGATGAACATCACGGCGTCGGCGATCAGGATCGTGCGCCGGGCACGGACCCAGGCCACCTCGACGGCCGCGCGAAGCGTCCGCCGACCTTCCTTCATCTCATCACGGATGCGTTCGAAATACACGATGAAGGAGTCGGCGGTGATGCCGATCGAGACCACCAGGCCGATGATGTGCGGCAGCGACAGCGCGAACCCGCCGTTGGCGCCGAGGACCACCACCGACTCGTAGGTGAGGATCGTGGCCACCACGAGGCTCAGCACCGCGACGATGCCGAGGCCGCGGTAGTACAGCAGGCAGTAGACGACCACGAGGGCCAGGCCGATGGCGCCGGCGATCAGGCCGCCCATGAGCTGGTCGGTGCCGAGCGTCGAGGAGATCGTCTCCACCGAGCTGCGGTTGAACTTCAGCGGCAGCGCGCCGTACTTGAGCTGGTCGGCCAGGTCGGTCGCGGTCTTCTGGGTGAAGCCGCCGGTGATCTCGGCGCGGCCGCCGGGGATCGGGCCCTGGATGACCGGCGCGGTGATGACCAGGCCGTCCAGGACGACCGCCACCTGGTTGCGCGGGGCCTGCGAGCCGAAGGCGACGGAGGTCAGCTTGCTCCACTCGGTGGCGCCGGCGCTCTTGAAGTCGAGCTGGACGACCCACTCGTTGCTGCCCTGGCGCACACCCGCGCTCGCGGTGGAGATGTCGGTGCCGACGACCTTGGCCACGTCCAGGATGTACTTGGCGGAGCCGTCGTCGGAGCAGGCCGCGAACTGCTTCTTGGGGTCGTCCTGGACGCCCTGGCCGCGGTTCTTGGGGTCGGTGCAGTTGAGCGCCTGGTAGCTCTTGAGCACGGCCGGGTCGACGCCGGAGGTGTCGATCTGCGGCTGCTCGGGCTGCGCCGGCTGCGACGGCTGGGCGGACGGCGCCGGGGTGGTCTTGCCGTCCTCCTTCTTGTCGTCCTTCTTCTCGGACGGCTTGCCGGAGGGCTTGGCGGTGTCGGCCGGGGTGGGCGCCGGGGTGGTGGGGGAGGTCAGCGCCGACGACAGCGCCTTGCCGGTCGGCGAGGCGGTGGGCGTCTGCTGGGGGGCGTTCGCACTCGGCTTGGCGCTCGGCTCCTTGGACGGCTTCGCGGTGCCGCTCGGCGTCGCACCGGGCGTCGCGCTGGAGGAGCCGGAGGGGCTGGTGCTCGGCTTGGGCGCCTCGGTGGTGAGCTGCTCAGGGGCGGCGGCCTCGACCGCGAGCACCTGACGGAAGCGCAGCTCCGCCGTGGTGCCGACCAGCTTGATGACCTCCTCCTGGCCCTTGCCGGGAACGGAGATGATGATGTTGTTGCCGGACTTGGCAACCTCCGCATCGGAGATGCCGGTGCCGTTCACCCGGTCGCGGATGATGCTGACGGCACGGTCGAGCGACTCCTGGGAGGGAGCCGCGCCGCTGAGCGTGACGGGTGACAGGGTCACCGTCGTTCCGCCGGCGAGGTCGAGACCCAGCTTCGGCGTGAACGCCTGCTGCAGGAGCATCGTCCCGCCCAGGGCGAGGATGAGCGCCAGGAGCAGCAGGAGCGTGCGCCCCGGTCTGCTGTGGCGGCTGGTCGGTCGGGCCACGGGTCGTCAGTTCTTTCGGATTAGGGGTATATGTCGCAGCCTAGTCAGGACTGCTTGGTGCTCGAGTCGCCGTTCTTCGTTTCGTCCTTGACCTCGTCCGCCGCGTCGGCGACGGGCTCGTCGGCCGTGTCGGCCTCCGGCTCGTCCTCGGCCGGTGCGTCGCCGGGGGTCAGGACACGGCCGATGGCCGCCTTGACCCACCGGGTCTCGATGCCGGGCGCCACCTCAAGGACCACATCCTCATTCTCGACCGCCACCACGGTCGCGAACAGACCCGTGGTGGTCATCACCCGCGTACCGGGAGTGAGCGAGTTCTGCATCTTGACGGCTTCCTGCTGCCGCTTGCGCTGCGGGCGGATGAGCAGGAAGTAGAACACCACCACCAGAAGTACCAGCGGCAGGATGCTTCCGAGGGATCCCAGGTTGTCCATTAGGGGCGACCTTCCATTGTCGTACAAGAAGTTGACACCGGCCTCGCGCCGGAAATTCCGTGCGTTGATCGGGGCCGCGCCGCTCAGCCCGTCAGCCTACACAGCCAGCCAAGCCACGGAGTGTAGGCGGTTGTTGCGAAACGCGGCAACGAGGCAGCGATTCGGCGCGCGGGGAAGTTCCCAATTTGCAATGGTTGCAACCGTTCTGTGACCGCTGTCCCGGACACGGCGTGTGACCGCTGTGCGGGCGACGGCACGTGGCCCCGTCGACTCACCCCCGTCGACTCACCCCGTCGACTCGCCCCGGCTCGACCGCCCCGCCGATCGTCAGGCCTGCCGCATCACAGAGGCCCTCCCAGGTCGTCCGGCCCGAACAGGACGGCGCCGAAGGCGTCCGGCGGCGGGGTCAGCCCGAGGTGGGCCCAGGCGGCCGCGGTCGCCACCCGGCCGCGCGGCGTCCGGGCCAGCAGGCCCTGCCGTACCAGGAACGGCTCGGCGACCACCTCGACCGTCTCGGGCTCCTCCCCCACGGCCACCGCCAGCGTCGACAGGCCCACCGGCCCGCCGCCGAACTTGCGCAGCAGGACCCCGAGCACCGCGCGGTCCAGGCGGTCCAGGCCCTCGGCGTCGACCTCGTAGAGGTTCAGGGCGGCGGCGGCCAGATCACGGGTGATCACGCCGTCGGCGCGCACCTCGGCGAAGTCGCGCACCCGGCGCAGCAGCCGGTTGGCGATGCGGGGCGTGCCGCGCGAGCGCCGGGCGATCTCGTGGGCGCCGTCGCCGGGCAGGTCGACGCCCAGCAGCCGGGACGACCGGGCCAGCACCCGCTCGAGCTCGGCGACCTCGTAGAAGTCCATGTGGGCGGTGAAGCCGAAGCGGTCGCGCAGCGGCGCGGGCAGCAGACCGGCCCGGGTGGTGGCGCCGACCAGGGTGAACGGGGCGATCTCCAGCGGGATCGCGGTGGCGCCCGGGCCCTTGCCCACGACGATGTCCACCCGGAAGTCCTCCATGGCGAGGTACAGCATCTCCTCGGCGGGGCGGGCCATCCGGTGGATCTCGTCGATGAACAACACCTCGCCCTCGGCCAGCGTCGACAGGATCGCGGCCAGGTCTCCGGCGCGTTCCAGCGCCGGGCCGGAGGTGATGCGCAGCGGCGCGCCCAGCTCAGCCGCGACGATCATGGCCAGGGTGGTCTTGCCGAGCCCCGGCGACCCGCTCATCAGCACGTGATCCGGCGGCCGCTGCCGGCGCAACGCGCTCTCCAGCACCAGCGACAACTGCTCGCGCACCCGCCCCTGGCCGATGAACTCCGCCAGCCGCTTGGGCCGCAGCGCCGCCTCGATCTGCAGCTCGTCGCCCCCGAGCTCGGCCGAAACCAGCTCCCGCTCCAACCCGCCGGACCCGCCGTACGCGGCATCCCGCTCCAACCCGCCGGACCCGCCGTACGCGGCATCACGCTCCGGACCGCCCGGCCCGCCGTCCAGGCCCCCGCCGGCGTCGTGCCACTCGCTCATCGCACGCTCAACGCCCTCAGCGCGGCCTTGAGCAGGGCGGCGACCTGCGGCTGGCGGCCCTCGGCCACGGCGGCCTCGGCTTCGGGGGCGACGGCGGCGACGGCCTCGTCGGCGTCCTTGCCGGAGTAGCCGAGGCCGACCAGCCCGGAATGCACCTGCTCGCGCCAGGCGGGCCTGACCGCGTCACCGGCGATGGCGGCGTTGACCATGGCCTCGGGGGTGCCCAGGCGGTCCTTGAGCTCCAGCACGATGCGCTGGGCGCCCTTCTGGCCGATCCCGGGCACCTGGGTGAGCGCCTTCAGATCGGCGCTGGAGACGGCCACCCGCAGGGCGTTGGGCGTGTGCACGGCCAGCATCGCCAGGGCCAGCTTCGGCCCCACCCCGCTGGCGGTCTGCAGCATCTCGAAGACGGTCTTCTCGTCGTCGGTGGCGAAGCCGAACAGGGTCAGCGACTCCTCCCGCACCACCAGCGAGGTGGCCAGCCTGGCCTCCTCCCCGACGCGCAGCCCCGCCAGCGTGCCCGGCGTGCAGTGGACCAGGATGCCCACCCCGCCGACCTCGACGACGGCGCCGTCGGGGGCGACCTGCGCCACCCTTCCCGCCACGGACGCGATCACAACCCCACACCCTTTCCAGTGGTACGGCCGGCCGCCCCGCCACCCGGAGCCGCCGAAGATCCGGGACCCGGGTCACCCGGGCCGCCGCCCCCACGCCGGGGCGCCAGCACGCGGGCCGCGGCGCGGGAGGTCTGGGCGCGGGCCAGGGCCTGGGCGAGGCGCTGCTGGTTGCCGCCGCGCCAGACGTGGCAGATGGCCAGGGCGAGCGCGTCGGCGGCGTCGGCGGGCTTGGGCATCTCGCTCAGCCGGAGCAGCCGGGTGACCATGGCCCCGATCTGCTTCTTGTCGGCGGTGCCGCTGCCGGTGATGGCGGCCTTCACCTCGGACGGGGTGTGCAGCGCCACCGGCAGCCCGCGGCGCGCGGCGCACAGGACGGCGATGCCCGCCGCCTGGGCGGTGCCCATCACGGTGCGGACGTTGTGCTGGCTGAACACGCGCTCGACCGCGACGGCGTCGGGGCGTACCTCGTCGAGCCAGCGCTCGATGCCCGCCTCGATGCCGACCAGGCGGGCGCCGAGCTCGTCGTCGGCCGAGGTGCGCACCACGCCCACCCCGACCAGGGTCAGCGCGGCGCCGGGCCGTCCCTCGACGGCGCCCACGCCGCACCTGGTCAGCCCGGGATCGACGCCCAACACCCGCACCGCACGCCCCCTCGATCGCCGAACACCTGTTCGGCACGGAACTCTACCTCCGATCCCCGGCCCGCGCACCGCGAACACGCGCTATGACCGGGCTTCGACGTCCCCTGCGGTTCAGAAGTAGTCCAGCATGTACGGCCGGCCGGCGAACACGGCGTCCAGGGTCTCGTCCGCCTCGTCCGGCCCGGCCAGGAGCCCCGCGCGCCGCAGGGTGGCGGTGGGCACCCCCGCGTACAGGGCGGCCATCCCGCCCGCGCCCAGCCGTGCCGCCTCCCGGGAGGGTCCGCCGGCGGCGGTGGCCGTACCGGATCCGCCGGAGACCTCCAGCCGCCACGCCCCCGAGTTGCCCGGCCGCTGCGCGTCCTCCACCTCCAGCAGCGCCGACGCGGTGAGCGCGGAGGGGTACCCGCGGCGGGCCACGGCGAGGGGCAGGTCGATCAGCCGGTGCATCCAGCGCACCTGCTTGGCCGTCTCCTTGGTGCGCTCGCCCGTCAGCCACAGCACGGGGTCGTCCGGCGCGACGGCGGCGGTGACGTGCCGGGCGATGGAGGAGGCGCTGCCGATGAGCGACCACAGCGCCCTGCCGGTCTCCTCGGAGGCGGCCACGACGGCGTCCACCTCCAGGTCGCCGTCGGACCAGCGGTAGACGGCGTAGCCGTCGTCGGCCAGGTAGAGGAAGTCGTCCTCCTCGGCCAGCCATACGCGCCAGGTGCGCTCGTCCCAGGTGATGGGGCCGCTGGCGCGGGATTCCGCGTGGGCGCGGCCGATGACCGACAGGAGTTCGGGGGCGTCGTCGGGGCCCATGCGGCGGAGTTTGACCTGGCCGTTGTGGCGGATGCGGCGCAGGGCGTCGGCCGGCAGGGTGATGAGGTTCTGGGCGCCGGCGTGCTCGTAGCCGAGCGAGCGGTAGATGGGGGTGGTGGCCGGGTAGAGGGCGGAGACGGCGTCGCCCAGGTCGGCCGCCCTGTCGATGAGGGCCGTCATGAGGGTGGTGCCGACGCCGCGGCCGCGGTCCTCGGGGTTGACGGTGACGCCCGCGACGCCGGCCATCGGCTGCGGCCGGCCGTGCCACCACTGGGTGAAGGCGCGGATACGGCCGGCGGCGGCGAGCCGGTCGCCGTCGAAGACGCCCAGGTAGCGGCCTTCGGCCATGATCGGCGGCATCGCCTTGAGCCAGAGTTCGCGCTCGCTGGGAGACAGCGGGCCGAAGGAGCGTCTGCGTATGTCGAGGATGGCGTCAAGGTGGTCGAGGGTCAGATCACGTGTGTCCACCGGACCAAGCTACTTGCCGACGCTGATGGCCAGGCGATCCAGGTAGAGCAGCTGGGCGGCGACGGCGGCGGCCAGGGCGACGAGGATGACCGGCAGCGGGGTCATCAGGCCGACGTCGGGACCGCCGCCCCGGTAGGCGCCGAGGGAGGCGCGCAGCATGACGACCGCGGGGCCGGACTCGGTCTCCCGGGAGACGAGGGTGGGCCACAGGCCGTCCTGGGCGTTGACGAGGGTGACGGCGCCGGCCAGGACGCCGGCCATGGGCAGCGAGGGCACGACGACGCCGCGCAGGAAGCCGGTCCGGGCGTTCTGGGCCAGGCTCCGGCACACCAGCGTCAGCACGAGCAGCGCGGGAACGCTGACGAGCAGGGGCGGGATGACGGCGGCGAAGGTGCCCACGAGGCCGAGGTCGCGCACGAAGGACCAGCCGGCGATGCTGAGCGGCCCGGTGCCGACCAGCAGCCAGGGCGCGAACGGCAGCAGGAGCCACTCGCTGCGCCGGCCCAGGGGACGCAGGCCGCCGATGCCGAGCGCGCCCAGATAGGCGACGCCGACCGAGACCAGGGCGCCGATGAGGGCGGGCAGCCAGGTCCGTACGTGAGTGCCGAGGGTGGCGGGCGCCGGCTCCGCCGTCCCGGACAGGGCGAGGAGCCAGGGGGCGGCGAGCGCCAGACCGGCGAGCGTGACGAGGACCAGGGCCAGGATCCCCGCGAGCCGGCCCGCGGGGGTGGCCGGGGTGGTCCCGGTGGCGACGTGGATGCGCAGGCCGGTCAGCACCACCAGGAGCACCACCACCAGGCCCAGGATCCCGGCCAGGACGCCGGTCGTCGTGGCGATTGCGGCCGCCGAGCCCAGGCGCCCGATCATGAAGCCCTCGGAGACCATCAGCGCCCCCAGGGTCTCGGTGCCCGTGGGGCCGCGCCGCGACAGCGCGCCGGAGAAGGTGTACGCCTGCAGGCCCACGGCGAGCAGGGTGAGCGCGACGACGGCGGCCATGACGGCGGTGGCCGGGAGCGGCCGTTCGCCGCGCAGGGCGGGCAGGTAGGCCAGCGTCGCGGTGGCGATGACGACGCCGAACGTCATCGCCCCGATCGCCGGCGGCAGCAGGAGGGCCGCGGAGTCGCCGAGCAGGCCGCGCAGGAACACGGCGAGGGTGGATGCGCCGCGCATGGCGCCGAGCCAGGCGGCGACCACGGCCATCGGGGAGAAGGTGATGACGGCCAGGGTGAGCACGACGCGTCCGGCCCGCCGTACCCCTGCTCCGCCGCGGTCGAGGGAGACGGCCAGCACGGGCGCGAACGCGACGGCGACCAGCAGCGGGACCAGCGTGAACAGAACCGAGAACAGCAGCGCCCGCCAGAAGACGGGCCCGCCGAGCAGCTGCGCGTAGGCGGCCAGGCCGATGAACTCACCGCCGTCCGCGCGCAGCAGGAGGCGGCCCGAGCGCATGCTGAGCAGGATCGTCTGGACGCTGGGCACCACCAGGGACACCACGAGCGCCAGGACGGCGGGCGTCAGGAGTAACCAGCCGAGCGCGGCCGGGGGGCGGGAGGCGGGGGCCGGGATCATGGCCCCTCACCCTAATGCCCGCTATGCGTCGAGCTTCTCCATGATCTCGTCGGCGACGTCGAAGTTGGCGAAGACGTTCTGCACGTCGTCGCTGTCCTCCAGCGCGTCGATGAGGCGGAAGACCTTGCGCGCGCCGTCCTCGTCGAGCGGCACGTTCATGGTCGGCAGGAAGCTGGACTCGGCCGAGTCGTAGTCGATGCCCGCCTCCTGCAGCGCCTTGCGGACCGGGACCAGGTCGCCGGCCTCGGAGACGACCTCGAAGGAGTCGCCGAGGTCGTTGACCTCCTCGGCGCCGGCGTCGAGGACGGCGGTGAGCACGTCGTCCTCGCTCAGGCCGTTCTTCGGGACGATGACGACGCCCTTGCGGTTGAACATGTACGACACCGAGCCGGGGTCGGCCAGCGAACCGCCGTTGCGGGTCAGCGCCACGCGCACCTCGGAGGCGGCGCGGTTGCGGTTGTCGGTGAGGCACTCGATGAGGACCGCGACGCCGCCGGGCGCGTAGCCCTCGTACATGATGGTCTGCCAGTCGGCGCCACCGGCCTCCAGACCGCCGCCGCGCTTGCGGGCCCGCTCGATGTTGTCGTTGGGCACCGAGTTCTTCTTGGCCTTGAAGATGGCGTCGAAGAGCGTGGGGTTGGCATCCGGATCAGGGCCACCGGTCCTGGCCGCCACCTCGATGTTCTTGATGAGCTTCGCGAAAAGCTTGCCGCGCTTGGCGTCGAGCGCGGCCTTCTTGTGCTTCGTCGTCGCCCATTTGGAGTGGCCGGACATTACCTAGAGCTCCCTCACCATGTTTACGAAGTATTCGTGCACGCGAGCGTCCCCGGTCAGCTCGGGGTGGAACGATGTCGCGAGCAGAGGCCCTTGGCGGACCGCGACGATCCTATCTCCCGGAGGCGCGGTAGCCAGCACTTCAACCTCCGAACCCACCGATTCCACCCAAGGGGCGCGGATGAACACGGCGTGGATGGGGGCGCCGGCGAAGGACAGGTCCGCTTCGAAGGAGTCGACCTGGCGGCCGAAGGCGTTGCGCCGCACGACCATGTCGATGCCGCCGATGGTCTGCTGGCCCTCGATGCCGTCCTGGATGCGGTCGGCCAGCATGATCATGCCGGCGCAGGAGCCGTAGGCGGGCATGCCGGCCTTGACCCGCAGGCGCAGGGGGTCGAGCATGTCGAAGATCTCGGCCAGCTTCCACATGGTCGTGGACTCGCCGCCGGGGACGACCAGCCCGTCGACCGCGTCCAGCTCGGCCGGCCTGCGCACGGGCACCGCCGTGGCGCCTGCCGCCTCCAGCATCTGGACGTGCTCACGCACGTCGCCTTGGAGCGCGAGTACACCGATCGTGGGCACGCTGGTCCTTCCGTCCTGGTCCGGGGTTCGCATCATTCAACACCATCGGGGGCGTTCGTCTTCCTACAGGGCGGCCCTCATGTGCAGCGGCTGGTGGTCGGAGACCCGGGTGCGGGCGTCCAGACGGCAGCTCAGGACGCGGCCGGTGAACAGGTAGTCGAGTTTCTTGGCCCGCATCGTGGGCCGCCGCCGCGGGTCGCACTCCTGGAAGCGGCCGTAGACGGGCGCGAGCGCGCGGGCGCCGGGCCGCAGGTTGAGGTCGCCGCCGAACACGTGCGTGTAGCCGGGCTTGGTGAGCGCGAACAGCCGGCGCACCTGCTTGCTCCGGTACGGCGCGCCGGGCTGACGGTCGTCGTAGGGCAGCCCGACCGACAGGTGGCTGGTGCACGCGCGCACCCGTTTGCCCGGCAGCTCGGCGCACACGGCGGCCCGTCTCACCGACCAGGGCGGGTAGGCCATGGGGTGCACCTCGAAGGTGGCCGGTCCGGCGGCCGCGACGGTGATGCTCTGGGTGCCGCGCGGGCGGCCCAGCAGGTCGGGGTGGCAGGAGTGCGGCCTGCCGTCGCGGTAGGTGAGCCCCCACGAGCGGACGGTCCAGTCGCGGCCGGTGCCGCGCTCCAGCCAGCCTTCCAGGGCGGCGTCGGCGCCGGTGCAGAACTCCTGCAGGAACAGCACGTCGGTGCCGCGCCCCGCCTGGGCGCCGATGGCGCGGGCGAGCTCGGGGGCGGTGGCCCGGTAGAGGGAGCAGGCGGAGTTGGTGCCGGCGCAGACGTTCCACGTCATGACCGAGATCTCGGGGCGGGACACGGCGATCGGGCTCACGGCGAGCCCTGCCGCCAGCACGGCGTGTCCGATCATGCCCGCTATGCAACCACGGCGTCCCCGAGGATGCGGCCGATGTCCACGCGCCGCGGGGAAGCCGGGCGGGACCGGCGGGACGTGGCCCTTCCTCCCCGCCGTGCGGCTCCTTCAGCCGAGCTTGGCCAGGACGGGCAGCGCGGCCTTGAGGGCGGCGCGTTCGGCGGGGGTCAGCGCGGCGAGTTCGCGGGCGAGGCGGCCGATCCTGGCGGTGCGTACGGCCAGCAGCCGCCGGCGGCCCTCGCCGGTGAGCTCGACGGTCCTGACCCGGGCGTCGGCCGGGTCGCTGCCGCGGGCGACGAGGCCGGCGTCCTCCAGGCGGTTGATCTGGACCGTCATGGTGGGCAGTTGGACGGCGTGCTCCTCGGCCAGTTCGCTCATCCGGCGCGGGCCGGATTCCAGGGAGCCCAGGACGGCGTACTGCTGGCTGGTGACCGGCTGCCCGGCGACCGTGCGGCGCAGGAGCAGGACCAGGTGGCGCAGTGCCGCGGAGACCTGCTCGGCCAGTTCGGCTGACTCGTCCCTCATGCTTAGCCAGACTAACTTAGTCTGGCTAAGCATCCAACCACGCATGGGGCGGCGGCCGCGCGGGGACGCCGCCCTCCGCGCCTTACGGCCGCTCGGTCTCCAGGCGGACCGTGTCCTCGATCGTGATCTCGCCGGCCGCCCTGGCCGCCGGGTCGACCGGGCGCAGGTAGGTCTGCTTCACGCCGGGCACCCGGTCTTCGACGACGAAGGTGGCCTTGGTGTGCACCCCGGAACCGGGCGCCTGAACCTGCGGCACCACCTTGAAGTCGGCGGTCATGAGCTCGCGCTCGATCTTGGTGAGCACGTAGCCGCGCTGGTTGTTGTAGAACTTCAGATGCGGGTTGATCTTCAGGAACGGGTGCGTCTTCGGGTCGGAGTCGCTGCCGTCGCCGCCGGTGCTGATGGAGGTGGCCACCAGCTCGGAGCCGACGGTCGGGCCCGTCGGGTCGTCGTAGTCGAGCTTGAGGTCGCTGGCCCAGTGGGCGTGCACGTCGCCGGTCAGCACGACCGGGTTGCGCACCCCGGCGTCCATCCAGCCCTGGGTGATGCGGCGGCGGGAGGCGACATAGCCGTCCCAGGCGTCCTGCGAGGTCACCTTCTGCGGGCCGGCGTTGTTGTCACGCTGGGCGAAGAAGACCTGCTGGCCCAGGATGTCCCACTGGGCGCGCGACTGGCGGAAGCCGTCCAGCAGCCACGCCTCCTGCTCGGCCCCGGTGATCGAGCGCGCCGGGTCCACGGAGGCCGGGCAGTCGCGGTAGCCGTCGCCGCAGCCCTGGTCGTCGCGGTACTGGCGGGTGTCGAGCATGTGGAAGGTCGCCATCCTGCCCCACCGCACGCGCCGGTAGAGCTGCATGTCGATGCCGCGCGGGATCGAGGTACGGCGCAGCGGCATGTTCTCGTAGTAGGCGCGGAAGGCGGCCTTGCGGCGCCGGCGGAAGTTCGGCTGCGGGATCTCGGGTTTCTCCGGGATCTCGTCGGCCCAGTTGTTGTCCAGCTCGTGGTCGTCCCACACCACCAGCCACGGCGCGGCGGCGTGGGCGGCCTGCAGGTCGGGGTCGGCCTTGTACTGGGCGTGGCGCTGGCGGTAGTTGGCCAGCGTCTCGGTCTCGGGGCCGTCGTGGTGGCGGACGTTGCCGCCGGGGATGACGTAGGTGTTCTTGGTGTATTCGTACTGGTAGTCGCCCAGGTGCAGGATGAGGTCCGGGTGCTCCTCGGCCAGGCGGCGGTAGCTGGTGAAGTAGCCGTGCTCGAACTGGGCGCAGGAGACGAAGGCCATCGACAGGGCGCTGCCGTACTGGAAGGGGAAGGGCGCGGTGAGGGCGCGGCCGATCGGCGAGACGTGGCGGCCGGTCTTGAAGCGGTACCAGTACTCGCGGCCGGGCAGCAGGCCGGAGATCTCGGCGTGGACGCTGTGGCCCCATTCGGGGACGGCGCGCACGACGCCGGTGCGCACCACGTGGCGGGCGCGCTCGTCGGCGTAGATCTGGTACTGGACGGTGTAGGGACGCGGGGGGACGCCGCCCATGCCGTCCTCGGCGACGGGGTTGAGGGCGAGCCTGGTCCAGATGACGAAGCCGCTGTGGTCGGGGTCGCCGCTGGCGACGCCGAGGGTGAAGGGGTTGGCGGGCAGGTCCCGGCCGTGGGTGGCGGCCTGGGCGGTGGCGGGGATTCCGGCTGCCGCTCCCGCGGCGAGCCCGGTGACGAGGAAGTGGCGCCGGTTGAGGTTGCGCACGGGGGAGGCTCCCTGTCGATCTTGGGAATCAGGGTCGCCCGTAGCCTCACTCAGGCCCATGACTTACGGGTGAACGCCACCTAACACGAAAAAGGCGACACCCAGCGGGATGTCGCCTTTTTCGGCATACCTTGCGTGATGTTGTACGGATATGCGCTAAAGCGCCGCGCGGAGTGCGCCAGGCGTCAGCCGGCCGGGATGTCGCGCCCGCGCAGCCCGGCGGCGCCCGCGGCGATCAACGCCAGCGCCAGCGCGCTCATCACCGCCAGTGGCGCCGCGCTCACCTGCTCGATCGCCGGCTTGGGGACGTGGTTGAAGATCGACAGCGCCTCCACCCACTCCCCCAGCCGCAGCTCCGCGCCGAGCCAGCCGAGGAACAGGCTCAGAAGCAGGACGGCGAAGGCCCCCACCGCGAGCCTGGGCAGGAACGCGAACAGCGCGAACGCCAGCCCGGCGAAGACCCAGACAGCGGGCACCTGGACCAGCGCCGCCTCCAGCATTACCGGCACCCGGCCCGCCACGTCGCCGGTGTTCACCCCGTGCGCCAGGCCCAGGGCGGCGCCGAAGACGGCCAGCCCGAGCGCGGGCCCGAGCAGGGCGAACAGGAAGTGGCTCCAGGCCCAGCGCAGCCGCCCCACCGGCGTGGCCAGCACGGGCTCGGCCCGGCCGCCGCTCTCCTCGGCGCGCAGCCACAGCGCCGCCTGGATCGCGTAGGCGGCCGCGACGACGGCGAACATGGTCATCATGCCGTCGAGGTACTGCTGCAGCAGGCTCCCCTGCAGCCCCAGCCCGGCCATCAGCTCACGGGCCCCGGGGCCGCTGTTGTCGAGCAGGTGGGTGATGCTCTCGGCGACGGCGCCCAGGCCGTAGCCGACGACCGCGAAGCCCGCCGTACGGCTGAGCAGCGCGCCCCGGTGCAGCCGCCAGGCCAGCGCCAGCGGCGTGCGCAGGGCCGGGGCCGCCGCCGCCCGCCCGGGACGCGCGTGGATCAGACCGGAGCCCAGGTCACGCCGCCCGGCCAGCACGAACGCCGCCGCGGCGAGGAGCGCGCTCACCAGCAGCCCGGGTACGGCCGCGCCATACAGGTCACCGGCGAAGGGACGCAGCCGCGCGCCCCAGCCGATGGGCGACAGCCAGGTCAGCCACTCCAGCGAGCCGCCGGACTGCCGGCTGACCGCGCCGAAACCGCGGGCCAGGAAGGCGGTGCCCAGCACGGCGAAGCCGATGCCCCGCGCGGCGCCCGCGCCGGCGGTGAGCTGGGCGCAGATCGCGCCGATCGCGGTGAAGGCGCAGCCGGTGAGCAGCAGGCCGAGCGCGTGGGCGAACGACCCGGAGGCGGCCAGGCCCGAGCCCATCAGCGCCAGCGCCGACAGCAGCGCGGCCAGGACGTTGGCCAGCAGCACCGCCAGCAGCGCCGCGGCCAGCCCGGCGTGCCGGCCCACGGCGGTGGCGCCGATCAGTTCCACGCGACCGGCCTCCTCCTCGGTCCTGGTGTGCCGGATGACCAGCAGGATGCTGACCAGGGCGACGATGACCGGGATGAAGCCGGCCCGCCAGGTCACCAGCTCGCCCAGGCCGGAGCCGGTCACCGGGCCGTAGGCGATGATGAAGGCGGTGTTGTGCACGCTGGTGTCGACGTAGTCCTGGCGGGCGGCGGCCGTGGGCGCGGCGGCGTTGAACGCCGAGACGAAGCCCATGGGGATCACGGCGGTGAACACCGCCCAGAACGGCACCAGCACGCGGTCGCGGCGCACGGCCAGGCGCAGCAGCATGCCCGTCCCGGTCAGGGCGCTCATCGCGAGGCTCCCGCGGGAGCGGTGTCGTAGTGGCGCAGGAACAGCTCCTCCAGCGTCGGCGGGCGGCTGACCAGCCCGCGGACCCCGGCCGCCGCGAGATGGCGCAGCACGTCGTCCAGCGCCGCGCTGTCGACGTCGAAGCGCACCCGGCTGCCCTCGGCGCGCAGGTCGTGCACCCCCGGCAGCGCGGCCAGGCCGTCCGCGGGGCCGGTCAGCTCGGCCTCGATCGCGGTGCGGCTGAGGTGGCGCAGGCCGGCGAGGCTGCCGGCCTCGACCGTGCGGCCGCCGCGGATGATGGTCACGCGCTCGCACAGGACCTCGACCTCGGCCAGGATGTGGCTCGACAGCAGCACGGTGCGCCCGCCTCTGCGCTGCTCCTCGCGCACCACCTCGCGGAAGACCTCCTCCATGAGCGGGTCGAGCCCGGAGGTGGGCTCGTCCAGCACGAGCAGCTCGGCACCGGAGGCGAGCGCGGCGATCAGGGCGACCTTCTGCCGGTTGCCCTTGGAGTAGGCCCGGCCCTTGGTGCGCGGGTGGAGGGCGAAGCGCTCGATGAGTTCCTTCTTGCGCGCCTGGTCGAGGCCGCCGCGCAGCCGTCCGAGCAGGTCGATCACCTCGCCGCCGGACAGGCCGGGCCACAGCGTCACGTCGCCGGGCACGTAGGCCAGGCGGCGGTGCAGCTCGGCGGCCTCGCTCCAGGGGTCGCCGCCGAGCAGCCGGACGTGGCCGGCGTCGGCGCGCATGAGCCCCAGCAGGATGCGGATCGTGGTGCTCTTGCCCGCGCCGTTGGGGCCGAGGAAGCCGTGGACCTCGCCGGCGCGCACGGACAGCTCCAGGCCGTCCAGCGCCCGGACGGGGCCGAAGTCCTTGACCAGACCGGTCACCGAGATGGCGTCAGTCATCGTTGTCTTCCTTCGTGTCGAGGCGCGCCTGCAGCGCGGCGGCCTCCTCTGGGCTCAGCCAGGGGTGGGAGTAGATGTCGAGCAGCACCCGGGCGAGCAGGTCGTCCCCGGCCGGGCTGAAGACCTCCACGCCCAGGCCGCGGGAGACGTGCTCGCGCAGGACGGAGACGGCCAGCGCCATGGCGGTGCCGACCGTGGCCCGCGCCTTGACCGGCACCGCCGGCGGGTCGGGCCGCTTCTTGTCGGCCTCGGCCAGCCATTGGGCGCTCAGCTCGGCCATGGCGTCGAACACCTCGGCCGCCGCCCCCTCGGCCAGCGCGCGGGCCAGGTAGGGCTGGTAGGGGCCGAAGGCCGTGCGGGCGACGGCCACGTAGTTGCGCCCGGCGTCGCGGCGGACCTCGTCGTTCAGCCGGCGGATGCCCTTGACGAGGAAGTCGTCGCAGGCTTCGCGCAGCCCCTGTTTGGAGCCGAAGTGGTGGCGCACCAGGCCGGAGGAGACGCCCGCGGCATCGGCGATGCCGCGGATGGTGGCCCGCTCGAAGCCGTGCTCGCCGAACTGGCGCATCGCCGCGTCCCTGATGCGGGCGCGGGCGGTGAGGTCTTCCGGATCGGGGGTGCTCATGAGGTGCTGTCCTATCCACAGGTGTAGCCGACTATACGCGCGTGTATGTGACTACACAAGCGTGTAGTTAGTCTAGAGGACGCGCAGCGCCAGCATGCAGACGTCGTCGTGGGTGTTGCGGCCGATCCGGTTCAGGACGCAGGAGATGGCCTCCTGCGGGTCGTCGGCCGGGCAGGCGCCGGCCGCCTGCAGCAGCCTTTTCAGCCCGGCGTCGAGGTCGTGGCCACGCCGTTCGACGACGCCGTCGGTGTAGAGGAAGAGCAGGTCGCCGGCGCGCAGCCGGGTGGCGGTCAGCTCGTAGGCGGCCGACTCCAGCGCGCCCAGCAACAGGCCCGGCGGCGGCTCAAGCAGCCCGGCCACGCCGTCGCGCACCAGCAGCGGCGGCGGGTGACCGGCGCTGGTCCAGGTCAGCACGCGGCTGTCGGGCTCGTAGTGGCCGATCACGGCGGTGCCGGTCACCGAGACGGCCTCGGTGTCGTGGTAGATCAGGTCGTTCAGCCAGGTGGCGAGCTGGGCGGCGTCGGCCCCGGTGTAGGCCAGGCCCGCCAGGCCGAAGCGCAGCTGCGCCATCAGGCCCACCGCGGCCAGGCCGTGGCCCATGGCGTCCCCGATGGCCACCAGGACCCGGCCGTCGGGCATCGGCCGGGCCTTGAACCAGTCGCCGCCCAGCCGGCGCACGTCCTCGGCGGGCAGGTAGCGCACGCCGAGACGGAGGCCGGGCAGGTCGAGGGCCTCGCGGCGGCCGGGAAGAATGGCGTCCTGGAGCCGGTGGGCGATCCGCTGCTCCTCCTCGGCCCGCCGGCGCTGCCGGGCCGCCTGGTCGTGGGCCTCCGACAGGGCGCGTTCGCGCCGGCGGCTGCTGGTGACGTCCTGGACCATCATCCTGATGACGACCGGGGTGCCCTCCTCGTCGAGGACGGGCTCGCCGACCGTGCGCACCTGCCGCACGCCGTACCGCCGCCTGATCCTGAACTCGGCGTCGGCCGGCACGCCGTGGTCGAGCAGGGTGGCCATGAGCTCGTCGAGGAGGGGCACGTCGGCGGCGAGGACGGCCGCGGGCAGCTCCTCCAGGGGCAGGGGGCCGTCGGCGGGGTCGCGGCCGAAGATCTGGTACATCTGGCCGCTCCAGTAGGTCGTCCCGGTGGCCAGCGTCCATTCGGCCCAGCCGAGCTCGGCCTCGCGCAGGGCGCGTTCCCACCGGGTGACCAGGCGTTCGTCCTCGCCGAGCACGCGCCAGCTGGCCAGGACGCCCTCGTGCAGCGCGACCGCGCGCACGCTCAGCGCGGCCGGCCACAGCAACCGGTCGCGCACCTCGACGTACTCCAGCTGCGCCAGCCACAGCGGGGGCCCGCCCTCGTGGACGCGGATGTAGGCCGCCAGCAGGCCCGACCTGATCACGCCCGGGTTGACCTGGGTCAGGCGCTCGCCGGTGAGCTCGGCCGGGCCGCGGCCGGTGACGTCGCGGGCGTGCTCGTTGCAGGCGGCCACCACGAAGTCGACGACCCGCTCCCCGGCGCCCGAGACCGGCACGAGGTAGGCGGCCGAGACGTGCACGGCCTCCAGCACGGACCGGACCCATCCCGGCGCCTCGGGCACGGGTGCGGGCCGCGGCACGGGCTCGACCGCCGCGGCCACGTCGAGCAGCTCGACGCCGGTGGCGGCGGCCCGCTCGGCGAGGTGGCGGGCCGCCGCGCCGGGGCTGAGATCATGGCGTACGGCGGTGCGGGCGACGGCCTCGCCGAGGATGGCCTCGCGGCGCATGTGCCGGCGCAGTCTGTCCAGCCGGTCGCGGATCCGTGCGGCGATCTCACCGCTTGCCGCAGTCACACCGGAGGACCTGCCCGGCCGGCGGCAAACCAGCGGGCAGCGGGGTAAATATCGCGTTATTTAGTGAAGTCGAGGCCGGCGAAGCCGCCGGCCGTACGCCAGTGATCCAGGTAGGCGAAGTAGGCCGACGCCCCGTACGGATAGCCCACGTTCAGCCAGCCCCTCGGTCCCAGGTCCTGGCCCTCGTTGTTGTAGTAGCCCGGCGTGCAGTCGGGCCCGCCCAGCGGTGAGCCGGGCCCCGACAGCAGCAGCTCCATCCAGGCGTCCTCGGCCTGTTCGCCCACCTCCACCCGGGTGAACCCGCCCTCCAGCGCCCGCCGTACGATCATCGCGATCGTCTGCCCGGACTCGGTCAGGTTGTGCGGGATGTTCGACAGCAGGTTCGCCCCCTGGCCGGGCTGGACGATGAAGGCGTTCGGGAACCCGTGCACGTGCGTGCCGTGCAGGGTCCGCATCCCGCCGGCCCAGTACTCCGACAACCGGACCCCGCCGCGCCCGCGCACCTCGAAGCCCGCCCGCCGGGTGAAGCCCGTGCCCACCTCGAACCCGGAGGCGTAGATGACGCAGTCCACCGGGTACTCCCGCCCGGCGGCCACCACGCCCGTCTCGGTGACGCGCTCGACGCCCTTGCCGCCGGTGTCGACCAGCCGGACCCCGGGCAGGTTGAAGGACTGCAGATACTCGTCGTGGAAGCACGGCCGCTTGCACAGCTGGCGATACCACGCCTTCAGGCTGCCCGCCGTCTCGGCGTCGGCCACGATCGCGTCCACGCGGGCCCGGATCTCCGCCATCTTCTCGAAGTCGGAGTCCTCGTAGACCTCGAGCATCCTGGCCGGTGTGCGCTCGTCCTCCGGCAGTACGGCGATGCGGGCGCGCACCCTGCGGGCGATGTCGGTCCATCCGTCCATCACCAGATCGTCCACGTCCGCGCCGCCGGTCTGGACGGCGGTGAAGTTCTCCAGCCAGCGCCGCTGCCAGCCGGGGGTGGCGATGGCGGCGAACCACTCGGGGTCGGTCGGCCGGTTGCCCCGCGCGTCCACCGAGGACGGCGTGCGCTGGAAGACGTACAGCCGCGCGCACGCGCGCGCCAGGCGGGGCACGCACTGCACGGCCGTCGCCCCGGTGCCGATGATCGCCACCCGCCTGCCCGCCAGCCGGTCCATGGGCGCGCCTGAGGGGTCTCCGCCGGTGTAGGCGTAGTCCCATCTGCTGGTGTGGAAGGCGTGCCCGCGGAACAGGTCGATGCCGGGGATGCCGGGCAGCTTGGGCACGTGCAGCGGCCCGACGCCCATGGCGGCGAAGCGCGCGGTGAAGCGGTCACCCCTGTCGGTGCGGACGATCCAGACATTCTGCTCGTCGTCCCAGCTCAGGTCGGTGACGGTGGTGTGCAGGAGGGCGTTGTCGTAGAGCCCGTAGTGCTGGGCGATGTTGCGGCAGTGCTCGAGGATCTCCGGCGCGTGGGCGTACTTCTCGCTCGGCATGTGGCCGAGTTCCTCCAGCAGCGGCATGTAGACGAAGGAGGCGGTGTCGCACTGGGCTCCGGGGTACCGGTTCCAGTACCACGTGCCGCCGACGTCACCGCCCTTCTCCACGATCCGCACGTCGGAGATCCCGGCTTCCTTGAGCCGCGCGCCGGTCAGCAACCCGGCGAAGCCGCCGCCGACGAAGACCACGGTGACGTGGTCGCTCTTCGGTTCCCTGGGCGTCACGGGGGTGTAGGGATCGCCGGCGTAGGAGGCGAAGCGGCCGGTCAGGGGCACGTACTGGTCGTTGCCGTCGGGGCGCAGGCGCTTGTCGCGCTCCTGGCGGTACTTGACGCGGAGGGCGTGCTTGTCGACGGTCATGATTCAGAATGACATTCTGGAATCATGTTCTGCAATGGACGGCCCGGGCACGCGAAAGGGCGCGGGAGGCTCCCCGCGCCCTGATGCGTGACCTACCAGCCGCGCTCGGCCAGGCGGTGCGGCTGGGGCAGCTCGTCGACGTTGATGCCGACCATGGCCTCGCCCAGGCCGCGCGAGACCTTGGCCACCACGTCCGGGTCGTCGAAGAACGTCGTCGCCTTGACGATGGCCGCGGCGCGCTTGGCCGGGTCGCCGGACTTGAAGATGCCCGAACCCACGAAGACGCCCTCGGCACCGAGCTGCATCATCATCGCCGCGTCGGCCGGGGTGGCGATGCCGCCGGCGGTGAACAGCACGACGGGCAGCTTGCCGGTCTTGGCCACCTCGGCCACCAGCTCGTACGGCGCCTGCAGCTCCTTGGCCGCCACGTACAGCTCGTCCTCGGGCAGCGTGGTCAGGCGCTTGAGCTCGGCGCGGATCGTGCGCATGTGGGTGACGGCGTTGGAGACGTCGCCGGTGCCCGCCTCGCCCTTGGAGCGGATCATGGCCGCGCCCTCGGTGATGCGGCGCATGGCCTCGCCGAGGTTGGTGGCGCCGCACACGAACGGCACGGTGAAGCGGAACTTGTCGATGTGGTTGGCGTAGTCGGCCGGGGTCAGCACCTCGGACTCGTCGATGTAGTCGACGCCGAGCGACTGCAGGACCTGCGCTTCGACGAAGTGGCCGATGCGGGCCTTGGCCATCACCGGGATGGACACGGCGCTGATGATGCCCTCGATCATGTCGGGGTCGCTCATCCGGGAGACGCCGCCCTGGGCGCGGATGTCGGCGGGCACGCGCTCGAGGGCCATGACGGCGACGGCGCCGGCGTCTTCGGCGATCTTCGCCTGATCGGGGGTGACGACGTCCATGATGACGCCGCCCTTGAGCATCTCGGCCATGCCCCGCTTGACGCGGGCGGTTCCGGTGACGGTGGTTTCAGGCGTGCTGCTGGACACGGTCTTCCTCACGGGCTCTCTCGGCTGGTCCGTCTGGGCGAACGGTAAGTTATCAAGCTCATCGTAGGTCCTGGAGCCCCCCTCCCCCGACATGCCACCTTGTCAGGGTTTGCCAGGACTTTTGTACGGTCGGCCCAAGGTCAGGGCGTGACCGGCTTACGGCTGGCGAGGGCGATCCACACCTGACCGGGGGCGAAGTTCATCGGCTCGCCCTCCGGTGTGGTGAACGTCGTGCCCGCCTCCTCCGATTCCCGCTCCCACTTGGCCTTGTACGCCTTGCCGTCCCGCAGCACGATCGCCGAACCCTTGCCGACGCTGTGCACGAGCGGCGTGTAGCTCTGGTTCTTGTCGTGGAACTGCGAGCGCACCGTCTTGGTGTACTGCACCACCACGGTCGGCGCGCTGAGCTGCCCGCCCTCGGCGGCCATGTCCTTCTTGCCGTCCTGCCAGATCATCCACTGCTTCTTGTCCGGCGACCACGCGAAGGTGAAGCGCGCCGCGGGCCACCTGACCGTGAACGACTTCTTGTCCACCCCGCCCTGGGCGGGCGCCTCGCCGAAGGTGAAGCCGATGTCCTTGGCCTTGGACGCCTTCGGCGCCGCCGACAGCAGCTTCTTGGTGGTGGCGAACAGGTTGTAGGGGGCGAAGCGGCCGGGCTGGCGGAAGTAGGCGCCGCCGTTCCTGGTGTCGCCCACGTCGAACAGCGACGCCTCGGCGATCAGCGGCAGCATCTTGGTCTGCGCGCCGGAGTAGGCGAAGGCGGGCTTGCCGAACTGCTGCGCGATGTGCAGGTCGGAGATGCGGGCGCTGCGCACCGGCCCCACCTTGGCCGGGATCTTCGAGGAGAAGATCGCCATGAGCCGGGTCAGCCCGGCCTCGACCTGCTCGACGTAGACGATGTCGGCGCTCTTCAGGCCCATCTGCGGCTTGCCCGCCGCGGTGTTCTCGATCTTCACGGCGAGGACGGGCTTGCGCTCCTCGTCCGGCAGGCCCGTGAACGGGTGCCCCGGGCCGGCGGGCTCCTCGGTGACCGGAGGGGACGTGGCCGCCTGCGGGACCGCGGGCGGGGCCGGCTTCTCCGACGAGCACGCCGCAACCGGCAGCAGCACCGCCGTCCCAGCCAGCGTGACGGTGATCATCCGCGGTAGCCGCACCTGTCCACTCCTCCGCCTTAACTCCAAAAACGGGAGAAGCTTACCGGCGATGAACAAAATCGGTCATTCGGTTGCCATACTCTTCGGCGGATCATCATCGATCTCGAAAAAACTGGGAAAATCGGTGTGACCCGCCAGGCGCAGCGTCCTGGCCAGCCAGCGCCGCTGCGCCGTACGCGTGACCGCGACCGCGTTGTTGTGGAACCGGCGCGAGTAGACCACCTTGGCCACGGCGGCGTCCAGCTCCTCCATCAGGTCCTGCCCGCCCGGCGCCTCGGCCAGCTTCTCCCGGAAGCGCTCCTGGTCCACCACCGCCCGCAGCGTGCGCGACAGGTCGCTCTCGGCCGGCTCCCGCTCCTCCGGCCCGGCGATCCTGGCCTCCTGCGCCGCGGTGGCCAGCATGAGCGAGGTCGCCGGATCCAGCAGCCGCGAGCCCGCCAGCAGCAACACCACCGAACGCCGCTGCTGCAACGCCGCGTCCAGCGCCTGCCCGGCCAGCTCCAGCCGGATGTGCAGCCGGTCCAGGCGACCGGCCCGCCAGGAGATGTAGACGGCCGTGAGCACCACGGCGATGCCCACGATCAGGATGATCACCGTGGAGGTCACTGCGCGTCCTCCTCCACCCGCCCGGCGCCGCCCGTCGTCACGGTCTCGTACACCCGCACCACATCCCGCGCCACCGTCGACCAGTCGTACTTGCGCACCGCCACCAGCGCCTCGGCGGCCAGCTTGGCCCGCCGCTCCGGCGCCGCCAGCAGCGCCCGCGCCTCCTGCGCCAGCGACTCCGGATCGCCGTTCCTGAACAACGCGCCCGCCTGCCCCTCACCCAGCACCCGCCGGAAGGCCGGGATGTCGCTGGCCAGCACCGTCGCCCCCGAGGCCATCGCCTCGGCCAGCACGATCCCGAAACTCTCCCCCCGCGTGTTGGGCGCGCAGAAGACGTCCACCGAGTGGTAGGCCCGGATCTTGTCCGCCTCGCTCACCATGCCCAGCATCGTCACCCGATCACGCAGCTCCTTCGGCACCTTCACCTCACCCGGACCGGCCACCAGCAGCTTGGCCTCCGGAATCGACTTCAGCGCCTCCAGCAGGATCGGCAGCCCCTTGCGCTCCTCGTCCACCCGGCCCAGAAACCCGATCGTGGCGCCGTCGGGACCCCAACCCTCCAGCGGCTCGGCCTCGGCGTACCGGGCCACCGTCACCCCGTTCGGGATCAGCACGGTGTCCCCGCCGAACTGCTCCACCAGGCTCTTGCGCGCCGCGTCGGAGACCGCGATGCGCCCGTGCAGCTTCTCCAGCGCGCTGCGCAGCAACGGCTCGGCCACCGCGATCGCCCGCGAACGGGTGAAGGAGGCGTGGAAGGTCGCCACGATCGGCCCCTTCGCCGCCCAGCAGGCCAGCACCCCGAGGCTCGGGATCAGCGGCTCGTGGATGTGCAGCACGTCGAAGTCGCCGTCGCGCACCCACCGCCGCACCCGCGCCGCCGAGATGAAGCCGAACGACATCCGCGCCACCGACCCGTTGTACGGCACCGGCATCGCGCGCCCGGCGCCCGTCACGTAAGGGGGCAGCTCGTCGTCGTCGGCGGCCGGCGCGATCACCGACACCTCGTGCCCCTGCGCGATCAGCGCCTGCGCCAGGTCGTCGATGTGCTGCTTGACCCCTCCCGGCATGTCCCATGAGTACGGGCAGACAATGCCGACCTTCATCGTGCCAGATCCTCCAGCCACAACCTCTGCAACATGTGCCAGTCCTGCGGGTGCGCCGAGATGCCCTTCTCGAATACCTCCGCCAGCGCCTGCGCCACCGCCGCCGTCCTCTCCTGCCGCGTGCCCTCCTCCGGCACCGGGATCTCGGGGCCGATGTCGATGCCCCAGTCCTCGCCGTCGAAGTAGACGATCGCCGGCAGCAGCGCGCACCCCGTCTGGACGGCCAGCAGCGGCGGACCGGCCGGCATCTTCGTGGCCGCCCCGAAGAAGCTCACCTCGACCCCGCCCTTGGTCAGATCCCGCTCGGCGGGCAGGCACACGACCCCGCCCCGCCGTACCCGCTGCGCGAGAGTCCCGAAGTTGTGGCCGTCACCGCCCGTGAGCGGCAGCACCTCCATGCCCAGCCCCTCGCGGAAGGCGACATACCGGCGGAACAGCGACTCGGGCTTGAGCCGCTCGGCCACCGTGGTGAACGGATGGCCCACGCCGACCAGCCACGCGCCCGCCTGATCCCAGTTGCCCATGTGCGGCAGCGCGAGCACCACGCCGCGCCCGTTGGCCACGTTGTCGTGGACGTACTCGGCGCCCGTCACGCGGGTGCGCCGCACCACCTCGGCCCGGTCCATCTTGGGCAGGATGAAGATCTCGTGGAAATAGCGGAAGTACGAGCGCATCCCCGCGCGGGTCAGCTCCGCCAGCTCCGGATGGCCGACCGGGAGACCGGTCACCCGGCTGAGGTTCGACTCCAAGCGGCGCACCGACCTGCCGCGCTTGCGCCACACCCGGTCGGCCATGAAGCGGAAGACCGCCGCCACGGGCTTGTGCGGCAGGTACGGCACGAGCGTCCAGCCCGTGGCGAACCCCGCGGCGACCACGCGGTCGGCCAGCGACGGCTTCTCGCTCATGACTCCCCCGTCTGTCGATACACGTGCACCACCCGCTGCACCACGGTGATCAGGCTGGCCACGGCCAGCAGCCACATCCCGGCCTCCAGCACGAACGGCACGAACGAGAAGCAGGCCGCGACCAGCCCCACGACCAGGCGCTCCGGCCGCTCGGCCAGGCCCACGTCGCACTCGACCCCCAGGGACTCCGCCCGTGCCTTGGCATAGGAGACCAGGCCACCGGCGAACACGTTGAACACCGCGACCGCGACCATGACGATCTCGCCCTGAAGCGCGAAGTAGACGGTCAGGCCCGCGAAGATCGCCGCGTCGGCGACCCGGTCGAGCGTGGAGTCCAGGAAGGCGCCCCACGTCGTGCCGCCCCCGCCGCCCAGCCGCGCGACCACGCCGTCCAGCAGGTCGAACAGCACGAACACGGTGATCACCAGGGCACCGGCCGTGAGCATGCCCATCGGGAAGAAGAACAGGGCCGACACCACGGTGCCGAGCGTTCCGATCGCGGTGACGGCGTCAGGGCCGATCCCGCGGCGGACAAGTGCCCTGCCCAGCGGGGTGAGGATCCGGGTCATGGCCGGGCGCAGGAGTTTCAGCATCGCGCTCCGATCGTAGGCCATCACAGCCCGCTGCAGTTTCTTTGCCTCACCCCCCTTGTGATATCCGCCACAGGGGTATTTGGTGAACACACCGCGTCCATGCGGTTTCCGAACCCTTCCGCGCGGGCGCGACGTTGGCACCCACCCCGACGACGCGGGAGGCGATGTGGCAGAGAAGAACCCGGGCGGCCATGCGGGAGCCGCGGGCAGGGCACCCACGGCCGACAGCGCGGATGCGATTCGCAATGTCGTACTGGTCGGCCATTCTGGAGCGGGCAAGACGACCCTGGCCGAGCACCTGCTGGCGGCGACGGGCACGATCCAGCGCATCGGCCGGGTCGAGGACGGCAACACGGTCAGCGACTTCGACGAGGTCGAAGTACGCCAGCAACGCTCGGTGAACCTGGCGCTGGCGCCCCTGGTTCACAACGGCGTCAAAATCAACTTCCTGGACACGCCCGGTTACGCCGACTTCGTCGGGGATCTGCGCGCCGGCCTGCGGGCCGCCGACGCGGCCCTGTTCGTGGTCTCGGCCTCCGAAGGCGTCGACGGCCTGACGCAGATGTTGTGGGAGGAGTGCGCCCAGGTCGGAATGCCCCGGGCGGTGGTCATCACCAAGATCGACCATCAGCGGGCCGACTTCGACGAGGTGCTCGCCACCTGCCAGGACGTCTTCGGCGACGGCGTGGCACCCCTCTACCTGCCCGTCATCACCAACGGGCACGTCAACGGCCTCATCGGGCTGCTGTCGCAGAAGTTCTTCAACTACGCCACGGGCACCCGGGCCGAGAAGGAGCCGGGCCCCGAGTACGAGGCGCAGATCGCCGAGCACCGCGACTCGCTCATCGAGGGCATCATCCAGGAGAGCGAAGACGAGTCGCTCATGGAGCGCTACCTCAGCGGCGAGCCCATCGACACCAAGATCCTCATCGAGGACCTGGAGAAGGCCGTCGCCCGGGGCAGCTTCTTCCCCGTGCTGTGCTCCGGCACCGGCATCGGCGCGATCGAGATCCTGGAGATCATCACCCAGGGCTTCCCCGCTCCGGCCGAGCACCCGATGCCCGAGATCACCACCCTCGACGGCAACCCCGTCAAAGGCATCACCTGCGACCCCGACGGCCCGCTCGTGGCCGAGGTGGTCAAGACGACCTCCGACCCCTACGTGGGCCGCATCAGCCTCGTGCGCGTCTTCTCCGGCACGCTGCGACCGGACATGACCGTGCACGTCTCCGGCCACGGTCTGGCCGACCGCGGGCACGAGGACCACGACGTGGACGAGCGCATCGGCACCCTCACCTCGCCGCTGGGCAAACAGCAGCGCGGCGTGGCCAAGGGCATCGCCGGCGACATCGTCGCGGTCGCCAAGCTCTCACGGGCCGAGACCGGCGACACGCTCTCCGAGGTCGACAACCCCCTGCTCATGACGTCCTGGACGATGCCCGACCCGCTCCTGCCCGTGGCCATCCAGGCCAAGTCCAAGGCCGATGAGGACAAACTCTCCCAAGCACTGGGCCGCCTGGTCGCCGAAGACCCGACGCTGCGGCTGGAGAACAACGCCGAGACCCGGCAACTGGTGTTGTGGTGCATGGGCGAGGCCCACACCGACGTCCTCCTCGACCGCCTGGCCAAGCGCCACGGCGTCGAGGTCGAACGCATAGAGCTCAGGGTGCCGCTGCGCGAGACGTTCGGCGGCCAGTGCAAGGCCATGGGCCGCAACGTCAAGCAGACCGGCGGTCACGGCCAGTACGCCATCTGCCACCTCGAGGTCGAGCCCCTGCCATCCGGCGGGGGTTTCGAATTCGTGGACAAGATCGTGGGCGGCGTGGTGCCCCGGCAGTTCATCCCCTCGGTCGAAAAGGGCGTCCGCGCCCAGATGGAACGCGGCGTCGTCGCCGGCTACCCCATGGTCGACGTGCGCGTCACGCTGTACGACGGCAAGGCCCACTCGGTCGACTCCTCCGACATGGCCTTCCAGATCGCCGGCCAGCTGGCCCTCAAGGAGGCGGCGACCAAGGTCCCGACCCTCCTGCTCGAACCCGTCGACGAGCTCGCCGTCCTGGTGGCCGACGACTACGTCGGCTCCGTCATGTCAGATCTGTCCTCGCGGCGCGGCAGGGTCCTCGGCACCGAGCCCGTGGGCACCGGCCGCACCCTGGTCAAAGCGGAGGTCCCCGAACTCGAGCTGACCCGCTACGCCATCGACCTGCGGTCGATGTCACACGGCACCGGCACGTTCACGCGCACGTTCCTGCGCTACGAACCCCTCCCGTCGCACCTGGCGGGCAAGGTGACCGCCGCCGACTGATCGCCGGTACGGCGGGGCCACGGCCTGACACCTCCTGGCTCCGCCGTACCAAGAATCACACAAACATCACGAATCCATTTCGTTTTTCGGCCAAAGCACCTCAGTGGCGATGTCAGACTGAGGAACCATGCGAACCGGACGTCCTCTGTTTGCCGCCGTCACGATCGCGGTCGTCACCACCGGGGCCGCCTACGCCCTCGGGCCGGCCACCTCGGGCACGACCACGCCGAAGAAGACGACGGGCAAAGCCGCCTCGGCCGCCACCGCCGTCTGCGCGCCCGACGCCCGCTATCCCAAGCGGCAGTTGCGCGGCGTCTGGATCGCCACCGTGCGCAACATCGACTGGCCCTCGCGCACCGGGCTGAGCCAGGACAGGCAGAAGGCCGAGTACGTCAAGATCCTCGACTCGGCGGCCAAGCGGCGGATGAACGCGGTCTTCGTCCAGGTACGGCCGGCCTCCGACGCCCTGTACAAGTCGTCGCTGGAGCCCTGGACGCAGTACCTCACCGGCACCGCGGGCAAGGACCCGGGCTGGGATCCGCTGCCCTTCCTCATCGCCGAGGCCCAGAAGCGCGGGCTGGAGTTCCACGCCTGGTTCAACCCCTACCGGGCCTCCTACGACGCGAACGTGGGCAGGCTCCCGGCCTCCCACCCGGCGCGCGTGCACCCCGACTGGGTGGTCAAGTACGGCGACCGGCTCTACTACAACCCCGGCCTGCCCCAGGTCCGCGAGCACGTGACGAAGGTCATCACGGACGTGGTGAAGCGGTACGACGTCGACGGCGTGCACTTCGACGACTACTTCTACCCGTATCCGGGCGGGGGCGGCACGTTCGACGACAAGGCCGCCTTTACAAAGTATCGTGAGGGCAGGTCCCTGGCCGACTGGCGGCGCGACAACGTCAACAAGCTCATCGCCCAGGTCGACAAGGCGGTGCACAAGACCAGGCCATCGGTGAAGTTCGGCATCAGCCCGTTCGGCATCTGGCGCAACAAGGCGCAGGACCCCACGGGTTCCGCCACTTCCGGCATGTCGGCCTACGACTCGATTTATGCGGATGCGCGGCACTGGATTAAGAACGGCACCGTCGACTATGTGATGCCCCAGCTGTACTGGCCGCGCGGCCTCAAGGTCGCCGACTACAAGGCGCTCGTCCCCTGGTGGGCCAAGGAGGTCAAGGGCACCGGCGTCGACCTCTACATCGGCCAGGCCCTCTACCGCGTCGGCACCAGGGACGACAAGGCGTGGACCAAGCCCGGCGAGCTCTCCGCCCACCTGACGCTCAACCGCAGGTACCCGCAGGTCGACGGCGACGTCTACTTCAGCGCCAAGCAGCTGCTCAGCAACCCGCTCAAGGCCATCGACCGCGTCACCGCCGACCACTACGCCCGGCCCGCCCTGCTGCCCCTCATCAAGGAGCGCGGCGGCCAGGCGCCCGCCCCGCCCGCCGGCGCCAAGACCGCCGGCGCCACCATCACCTGGACTCCTTCGCAGGGCGCACGTTCGTACGCCGTCTACCGGGTACCCGACCAGGGTGAGACCTGTCAGGACGCCGACGCCCGCAACCTCGTGGCCGTCGTCACCGGCCCGTCCTACCCCGCCGCCCAGCCGGGCACCTACGTCGTCACCGCGCTGGACCGGCTGCACAACGAGTCCAAGCCGGTGACCGTGAAGGTGCCCCCGGTCTGACGGAGCCGGGGCCCGTGCGCTCCGGCGATGCGCGAGACTATGTCGTGCACCACACGGGCTCGACCGCGGGAGGACATACGGTGAGGCGAGCGCTGGTCATCGTGACCATGCTGTTGGGCCAGCTGCTGCTGGCGGGGGCGCTCGCCCCGGCGGGGGCGGCCGCGGCGCCCGCGCGGGTGGCGCTGATCGGGGTCTCGGGCCTGCACTGGACCGACATCACCGCCCAGGACACGCCCCACCTGTTCAAGCTTTCACAAAGCAGCGCCCTCGGCTCGATGTCCGTGCGGACCGTGGGCAGCGTGACCTGCCCCTACGACGGCTGGCTGACCGTCTCGGCGGGCATCCGCTCGGCCGCCGGCTACAGCTGCGGCGCGGCGCCGGCCCCCGCGCGGAACGGCGACGGCGCGGTCATCCCCGACTACCGCTACCTCATCGACGTGGCCGGGCAGAAGAACGCCGGCGCCCTCGGCGAGACGCTGAAGCGGGCCGGCACCCCCACGCTGGCGATCGGCGACGGCGCCGCGCTGGCGCTGGCCGACACCACCGGCGCCGTCCCGGCCTACCGCGCCACCCCGCAGCAGGCGAGCGCGGCGGACCTCGAGCGCGCCCGGCTCATCGTCATGGACGTCGACGACCTGGTCCGCCCCTACCTGACCGGCGGCAAGATGGCCCGCGAGCCGGAGCGGCTGAACCCGGCCGACCGCCGGGCGGCCGCGCGCCTGGCCGACGCCAAGGCGGGCGCGCTGCTGGCCGCCCTCCCCGCGGGCACCACGGTCATGGTCTCGGGCGTCTCCGACCACGGCAACGTGCCCCACCTGCGGGTGGCGATGCTCAACGAGCCGGGCGCCCAGGGCCGCGTGCTCGGCGCCGCCTCCACCCGCCGCGCGGACATCTCGATCCTGCCCGACCTGACCACCACGATCCTGGTCAAGCTGGGCGTCGCCGTACCGTCGGCGATCATCGGGCAGGTCTGGGAGACCGGCGCCGAGGGCGCCTCGGCGGAGAAGATGGCCCACGCCGACGAGAGCGCGCAGACGATGCGCTCGGTCAAGGGCGCCTACTTCACGTTCCTGGCGGTGCTGCAGGTCCTGTTCTACGTGCTGGCCTTCGTGCTGCTGCGCCGCCGCAAGGGCCTGTCCTGGGTACGGCTGGCCGCCGTCACCCTGGCCGCGCTGCCGGTCACCTCGTTCCTGGTCAACCTGGTGCCGTGGACGTCGCACGTGGAGTTGTTCGGCGCGATGCTGGGCTTCTGGGCCGCGCTGACCGCGCTGGCGCTGCTGGGGCCGTGGGCCCGCCATCCGCTCGGCCCGCTGGCGGTGGTCGCGGGCGCCACCGCGCTGACGCTCGCCGGCGATCTGCTGACCGGCACGACGCTCCAGCTCAACAGCTTCATGGGCTTCAGCGCCGAGCAGGGCGCCCGCTACTACGGCCTGGGCAACATCCCGTTCGCCCTGCTGGCGACCGGCACGCTGCTGGCCACGACGGTCGTCGCCCATCGGTATCCGGGCAGGATCGGCGCCGCGGTGGTGGCCGTGGCGGGCACGTTCGCGATGGTCCTGGGCGGTTCGGGCCTCGGCAGCGACTTCGGCGGCGTCATCGCCTTCGTGCCCGGCATCGCGGTGACCGCCCTGCTCATCCTGGGCAAGCGCGTCTCGCTGCTGAAGCTGGCGCTGTTCTGCGTGGCCGGCGGGCTGGCGGTGACGGCGTTCGCGGTGGCCAACTACCTGAAGCCGGCCGGCGAGCAGTCGCATCTGGGCCGCTTCGTCGGCCAGGTGCTGAACGGCGAGGCCGTCGAGGTGGTCTGGCGCAAGTTCGAGGCGATGATCAGCACGCTGGTCAACCCGAACCTCGTGCCCATCGTGGCCGCCGCGCTCGGCTTCCTCGTCTACGCCATCCTGCGCCCGGAGAAGGCGTCCTCCGGCGTGGTTCCCGCGGCGTTCGCCTACTCTCCGGCGCTGAAGGCCGGGCTGATCGGCACGCTGGTCAGCGGGGTGGTCGGCATGCTGGTGAACGACTCGGGCGCGGCGATCCTGTCGATGGCGCTGGCCATGGCGATCCCGCTGCTGCTGTCGGCGGGCATCGCGGTGCTGCCGGGGTGGGGCGGGGACGGCCACGAGACGGACGGCGAAGCGGCCGGCATGGCGATGTCAGCCCCGGGGAGCGGGCGCGGCACTCCATAACTGCGCCTTCATCAGCAGGTGCGCCTGGACCGTCGACAGGATCGCGCCCGCGGTGTTCGCCGCCCTGGTCGCCAGGAAGAGCGTGTTGAGCGGGGCGAACTCGGGTTCGTGCATGACCTGGATGTCGCCCCGGTACAACTCGTCGGCGCATAAGTAGGAGGGCAGCACCGAGATCCCGCCGCCCGCCTTGACCGCGGCCAGCACGGCTCTGAGGTCGGGCACGACCACCTGGGCGGTGAAGGCGGGCCGTTCCTCGAAGACGGTCATCCAGTAGCGGCGCACGATCGGCAGGTTCTCGGCGTAGGCGATGACCGGCAGCCCGGCCAGCGCGGCGGCCCCGTGCTGGTCGACGTCGTGCGAGGTGACCTTCTTGGCGTGCTCGGGCGCCCCGACGAGCAGGAACTCCTCGTCCATGAGCGGGGTGGCGACGATGCCCTGCTGCCTGGGGCGGCTGGTGGCGATGACGAGGTCGTGCAGCCCGGCCGTGAGGCCGTCGAGGTTGTCGTCGGTCAGCCCGAAGCTGACCCGCACGCGCAGCCCTTCGCCGATCAGGTCGGCGAGGGCGGGCAGCACCCTGACCGAGATCATCTCCGGTGGCCCGGCGATGGACAACGTCCGCTCGGAGATGCCGGCCGGTTCGCTGCGGCGCGTGATGGCCGACTCCAGCTCGTCGAGCGGCCCGCTGACCTCTCTGGCCAGCTCGTCGGCGGATTCGGTCGGGACCGCCCCCCGTGGCGTCCGCAGAAAAAGCAACTGGCCGACTTCGGATTCCAAATTTCGGATCTGACCGGTAACCGCGGGCTGAGATATGGCGAGCAGGCCAGCGGCTTTCGTGAACGATCCGGTCCTATAGACGGCAAGAAATGATCGCAACAACGACAAATCCATCCCGGCGCCCTTCATTCCCCCTGATTGGCCGGTCCCACAGCAAACCTATCCAACACATCCGATAGGTGTTGCGGCTGCCGTCATATCCGTACGGATGACCAGGGCAAGAATGGACATTGACCCCAATACCGCCCGCGTTTCTGAGAAAGGGAGGTCCGAAAATGGCGCGTGCTGACATAGGCTCGGTGGCCGGTATCCCCGCGGAATCGGAGGATGACATGACGGTCACGTTGATCACCGGCGGTTCGAGCGGCATCGGCCGCGCGACCGCCCGGCTCCTGCTCGGCAAGGGTCACCGGATCGTGGTGACGGGCCGGGACGAGGCCAGGCTCAAGGCGGTCGGGCAGGAACTGGGCGTCACCACGGCACAGGGCGACGCCGCCGACTTCGCGGCGGTCCAGGCGGCCGTGGAGACCGCTCTCGAGACCTACGGCAGGCTGGACAACGTGGTGGCCAACGCCGGCTTCGCCACCCACGACACCCTGGACACCGGCGATCCCGAGCGCTGGCGGGAGATGGTCCTGACCAACGTGCTCGGCCCGACGCTGCTGGTCAAGGCGGCCCTGGCGCCCTTGCGCGCGGCCCGGGGCCGCATCGTGCTCCTGGGCAGCGTGGCCGGGGTGAAGAACACGCCGGGCAACGTCTACTCGGTCACCAAGTGGGCGGTGACGGCGCTGGCGGAGAACACCAGGATGCTGCTGACCGGCGACGGCGTCGGGGTCACCCTGGTGGCGCCCGGGCGGGTGGACACCCCGTTCTGGGACGGCCCGGTGCAGGGGCCCGCGCTCTCGGACGAGGACGTCGCCGCCACGATCGCCTGGGTGCTGGCCCAGCCCCCGGGTGTGGACGTCAACACCGTGCTCGTGCGCCCCATCGGCCAAGCGGTGTGAGGGCCGTGGCGGAGAGCCGGCGTCCCCCCTGGGACACCGGCTCTCCGCGGTCCGCGGTCAGGCTGCGACGGCCTCGACGATCGAGACCGGCGCCCCGGTGCGGGTCACCTTCTCCAGGCGCAGGCTCGCCCGTTCGAACAACCTGACCAGCTCGGCCTCGGTGCGCTCGCGCCCGGTCATGAGCATCGCCATGATCAGATCGTGCGTCTTGGCCGGGTCCTGGCCGTTGCCCGGCGCCACGATCGGGTCGATGACCACCACGCGGGCGCCCGGCGCCATGGCCTCGCGGCAGTTGCGCAGGATGGCCACGCAGTCCTCGTCGGACCAGTGGTGCAGGATCCGCTTGAGCACGTAGACGTCGCCGCCGCCCGGCAGGGCCACGAAGAAGTCGCCGGGGTGCAGTTCCCAGCGGCTGTCGTCGCCGACCCGGCCCAGGATGTGCCCGGTCAGCACGTGCGCCTCGTCGAACAGCACCCCGCGCAGGCCCGGCCGCGTGGTCAGCGCGTGCGCGAGCAGGCCGCCCCTGCCGCCGCCGACGTCCACGACGGTGCCGGTCTCCGGGAAGTCGCACAGCTCGACGGCGAGCTGGTCCACGGCCGCGGAGAAGGCGGCCATGCCGCGCTGGAACACCTCGCCGCCCTCGGCGCTCTTGACGTGGTCGCAGTAGGCCGAGCCGTAGATCTGCTCGAAGGCGGGCACGCCGTCCGTGAGCGTGGCGTCCAGCCCGCCCGCCGAGCGCCAGTGCATGTCGCCGGCGGTCATCAGGACGGCGTCGCGCACCGGCAGCGGGGCGTCCGAGCGCAGCGCGTCGCCCTGCGGGGTCAGCGAGAAACGGCCGTCCTCCTCCAGGAAGACGCGCCGGCCGGCCAGCAGGCGCAGCGCCCGGTAGAGGTAGCCGGCGTCGGTGCCGGTGGCCTCGGCCAGTTCCTCGGCCGTGCGCGGCCCGGCGGCCAGGTGATCGGCCACGCCGAGCTGGGCGATCGCGCGCAGCGTGGCGGCGTACACGTAGGAGACCGACTCCTCCAGCAGGTACAGCGCCGAGTGCTGCGCCGCGCTCATGCGCGGCGCGGCCGCCTCCTGCTCCTGCAGCTCCTGCACCACCAGCCGGGCCACGCGTACGGCGGAGGCCGGATTCTGGCCGGTGATCAGGCGGCGGTCGGAGACGGCGTGGGCGGCGAACGCGGCGGCCTTGGTGAACCGGGCGCCCAGCTCCACGAGCCTGCTCTCCAGCGCGAACGGCACCACCCCGATGAGGCCGACGGCCGTCTCCTCCTCGTTGGTGAACGCGCTGACCAGTTTGCCGTCCACGAGAGGGGTGCCGTCGGCCAGCCGTACGCCGACCAGGCCGGCGGGGCCGTGGCAGACGCCCGCCACCACGCCGCCGCGCTCGTAGACGGCGGCGAGAAGGCGGGCCAGGGCCTGGTTGACGGGGAAGTCCCACATGGTGCCGTGGCCGCCGACGAGGTAGACCGCCCGGTAGTCGGCCGGGTCGAGGTCGGCCAGCCGGAGGGTGTTGCACAGGGCCTCGCCGTTCTCGGCCAGGAACCGGGCGGCCTCGAAGTCGCCCGGCTTGACGCCGTCGCGGGGCGGTTGACCGCCTCTGGCCGAGGCGAAGTCCACGGTGTGGCCGGCCTCGACGAAGATCCGATGGGGCCGCGCGGCCTCCGGCACGTGGAAGCCGGTGGCCCTGCCGGTCTCCCCCAGTACGCCGTGGCTGGTCAGCACGATGAGAATCCTGGACATGGCAAGATCCCTTTCTAAGCGAGTTCGAGGGTCGCGACGGCGTCCAGGTCGAGCCGGGCGACACCGTCGCGGGCGGCCTCGGTCACGTCGTCGCGGGTGTGGTAGCCCCAGGTCGCCCAGAGCGTGCGCGCCCCCGTGGCGGCGACCGCTCGGACGTTGGGGAGGTTGTCGTCGAGGAAGGTGACCTCGGCGGGCGTCCTGCCGTGCCGTACGCACAGCTCGCGTACGGCGTCGGCCTTGCGTGAGCATTCGCCGACGACCTCGGCCACGGTGTCCTCGAGCCCGTAGCGGTCGAGGATGGCCAGGACGGAGGGCTCGTCCTTGGCGGTGACGATGGCGATGGCGCCGGCGTGGCGGCGCAGCAGGCCGGCGATGCCCGGGTAGAGGGTGTGCAGGCCGAGCCAGTAATCGGGTTCCTCGGTGCGGATCCGGGCCCGTGCGGCCGAGGCCGCCCTGGTGAACGCCCGGACGCGCGGCTCGGGGAGCGCATGGAAGATCCGGTCGAAGTCCTGCCTGCCGCGGACCTGGTCCGCCTGGGGCAGGTGCGCCACCACGAAGTGGTCGAGCGTCCGCGCGTAGGCGCGGACCGTGCGGAAGCGGCTGAGGAAGGCGGTGGGCACCTTCAGCCGGCGCGCGCTGCCGGGCGCCCACGGGTGACGGCCGCCCGCGCCCAGCCAGGTGATCAGCGCGCATTCCTCGAACGCGTCGGCGACCACTCCGTCGAAGTCGGCGACCAGCAGGCCGCCCATCACCCTGCGAGCTTCTCGACCGTGCCGAAGACCGCTCGCATGAAGGCGCCCAGGTAGCCGTAGTAGGAGCAGGTGATGATGTTGCCGTCGACGATGACGTCGCTGTCCACCACGTCGGCGCCGGCGTTGATCACGTCGTCGCGCAGGCCGATGTAGGCGCACGCCTTCCGGCCTCTGAGCACCCCCGCGCTGACCATGATCCAGGGGCCGTGGCACAGGCCGGCCACGACCTTGCCCGCCGCGTCCATGCCGCGGACGAAGTCCAGGACCCGCGCGTCCTGGCGCACCCGGTCGGGGGCTTCGTGGCCGCCGGTGAGGATCACCGCGTCGTAGCGGGCGACGTCGAGGTCGTCGAAGGAGACCAGCGGCTTGGCGGTCTTGTCCATGGGCAGCGGCACGCCGTACTTGCCGGTCACGCTCGCCCCGTCCTTGGTGGCGACGTCGGCGTACCACCCCTCCTCCAGGAGGCGGTAGTAGGTGTAGACGACGTCGTGGTCCTGGAAGCCGGGTCCGGTGATGATGACCGCGGTGAATCTCATGGCTGCCTGTCCTCTCTCTCGCACTGGGTGCGCGTCACGCAGAGGTAGAACTGGTCGATGTCCGGCCTGCGCGCGTCCTCCGGATGGCCGGTGAGGATCTCGACGTGCGAGTGGACGGCTCCCGACACGCAGATCGGGATGTAGAAGACGTCGGCGGCCCGGCGCCGGTAGTAGACGTCCATGCCGGCGCGGATCTCGAAGCGAAACCGGCCGTCCGGCGTCGCCTGCCGCATCTTGGCCTGGGGCAGGTACGGCACGCGCAGCATGGGCTGGCCGCAGGCGTGCGAGGTGCTCTCGTAGACGGTGCCGGCACGGTTGTAGTCGTCGCTGTACCGGATCAGGTCGAACTTGTTGCGCGGGGTCTCGACCTCGATGAGCTCCAGCGGCTCGTCGCCGATGTTGCGGGTGGAGTGGAACACCCCCGGGGCGATGCGCAGCACCGTCCCCTCCTCGACGGCGACGGTGCCGGAGAACGTGCCGATGATCCCTTTTCCGCTGAGACATAGCAGGTAGGTGAGCTTGCGCGGATGCACGTGCATCGAGGTTCCGTGCGGCGCGTTGATCCGCAGGACCCACAAATCGAAGAAGTCGTCGGCGTACGCGCGGTACTCGCACCCCCACGGCTTGAGAATGACGTCGTTGAGATAAGCGTCCCCGTCGAACTGTTCGTTGTCCGGCCTGGCGCCATTGGCCAGGAGTCTTTTGAGTTCACGCACGTCGACGGGCCCCGCGTCGATCGTGACCACTCTTCGGGCGGCGGACAGCCCTTGCATCTAACCTCCACTATTGTGCAACTCCGGTCCCCTTAGCGGTCAACTAACTACACCCGAACGGCATATCGCAAATAAGTAGAATTGCGTTCTGCCATAACAGACCGAATGGCTACAGGCTGCGGCATCCGGGTACGTTGCCCACTAACCCGTTTCGATAAATCCTGGGTAAGGAGATGACTGTGGCTCGCACTCTTGCCGTCGTGGTTCTGACCGGCCTGCACAAGCTTCCATCCGGCGTGAAGGCCGGTTTTTGGCTGCCGGACGCGGCGTACACCTGGCTGGCCTTGCACAGCGCCGGGTGGAGGGTGGTGGCCGTCAGCACCAGGGAGGGCAGGCCCGCCCAGCAGGGGGTGGACCGCTCCGATCCGGTGCAGCGGGGGTTCCTGGGCGATCCCGGGATCCTGCGGGCGCTGGAGGAGACGGCGCGGCCGGAGTCACTGGACGCCGACAGGGTCGGGGTGCTGGTCTTCGCCGGAGGTGTGGGCGCGTTGTGGGACCTGCCGGGCGACCGCTGCCTGGCCGAGCTGACCGGGCGCGTGGTGAGCGGCGGGGGCTGGGTCGCGGCCTGCTGCCAGGGAGTGGCGGCGCTGCTCAACGTCCGCCTGCCGAACGGGACGCCGTTCGTGAAGGAGCGGCGGCTGACCGCCTTCTCCCAGCACGAGGAGCAGATCCTGGGCATCAGGGGACCGCTCCAGTTGCAGAAGGAGCTGGCCGGGCTGGGCGCGCGCTACAGCTCCAACGAGCCGTTCCGGCCGCACGTGGTCCGCGACGGCCGGCTGATCACCGGCCAGAATCCCGCCTCGCTGCCGAAGTTGTCGCGCCTTCTGACGCGGCTGAAGACGTCCTAGCCCGCGGGCGTCTCCCACACCTCCGCGAGAAGCTGCCGGGTGTCGCGCAACATCTGGGGCAGCACCTTGGTGTGGGCGACCACGGGCATGAAGTTGGTGTCGCCGCCCCAGCGGGGCACCACGTGCTGGTGCAGGTGGGCGGCGATGCCGGCGCCGGCCACCTGGCCGAGGTTCATGCCCACGTTGAACCCCTGGGCCCCGCCGGCCTTGCGCAGGGCGCGCAGCGCCTGCTGGGTGAACGCGCCCAGTTCGGCCACCTCGGCCGCGTCGAGGTCGTCGTAGCCGGACACGTGCCGGAAGGGCACCACCATCAGGTGGCCCGAGTTGTAGGGGTAGAGGTTCAGCACCGCGTACACGAGGCCACCGCGGGCCACGATCAGGCCGTCCTCGTCGCCCATCTTGGGGATCTCGCAGAACGGGCAGCCGTCACCGGGCCCCGAGCCGGTCGGCTTGTTCTCACCCTTGATGTAGGCCATGCGATGAGGGGTCCACAACCGCTGGAAGTTGTCGGGCTCCCCGGCCCCTGCCTGATCGTGCATAGGTAGCAGCATAGGCCCAGCGCTTACCGGACAACCGGCGCAGATATCAGCCACAATCCCCCCATGAGCGAAGTATTAGCTGAGCAGCCGGATCCCACGCCCGCCACGGCCGTCGTCAAGGGCCGGATCACAGTGGCCGACGAGGTGGTGGAGAAGGTGGCCGCCCTCGAGGTGCCCGGCGTGGCCGACATGGCATGCGGGTCACCGGGGTGAACGTCACCGTGGACGACGTCCGCCTGCCCGGTGAGCCCCGCCCGGCGCCGCCGGAGGACGAGCCGTCCGCCGGAGATCCCCTGTGACGCACCCGGCGCGCGCGGCCGGTGGGGCGGGCGTTTAGTGTGGGGAGCATGGTTGATCAGCTGGAGCCCATGCCCGGGGACTGGACGCGCGCGCTGGCCATCGTGGCGCACCCCGACGACCTGGAGTACGGCTGCGCCTCGGCGGTGGCCACCTGGACCGACGGCGGCAGGGAGGTCGCCTACGTGATCGTGTCCAGCGGCGAGGCGGGGATCGACACGATCGAGCCGGAGAAGGCGGGGCCGCTGCGCGAGCAGGAGGAGCGCGACAGCGCGGCCGTGGTCGGGGTGTCCGGCGTGGAGTTCCTGGGATACCCGGACGGCGTGATCGAGTACGGGCTCGGCCTGCGCCGGGACCTCACGGCGGCCATCCGGCGGCACCGGCCGGAGCTGGTGATCACCCTGAACGGCGACGACACGTGGGGTGGCGTCATCTGGAACACCCCCGATCACAAGGCGGTCGCGCGAGCGGTGCTGGACGCCGCCGGTGACGCCGGGAACAGATGGATTTTCCCGGACGCGGGAGAGCGCTGGGACGGCGTCCGCTGGGTGGCGGTCAACGGCGTCGAGGACCCCACCCACGCCGTGGACGTCTCCACGGGGCTGGAGCGCGGGGTGGCGTCCCTGATGGCCCACGGTGCCTACATCGAGGCGCTGACCGGCGAGGACCGCGCCGCCTACGCCCGCGAGACCGTGGAGCGCCATCCCCGGGAGGCGGCGTCGCGCTTCGGCGGCAAGCCTGCCGTGACGTTCCGCCTGTATCTCCGCTGACCACAACACACAGCAAATAACTCTCTATTTCCCGTCAAATACACAAATAGAGGGATATTTGGCGCGCCATTTCGCATTTCCGGCGCAACATCTGGCGAGCCCCATTCCCCCCTTGCTAGGGTTTCGGCCCTGCGGAGACGCTTCAGCGAATCCGCTGCACCGGGCTGCCCATGCCCATAGCGCCCCGTGCACACATCCCCCAACTCGAAGGATCCGTCATGCCCAAGTCATGGCTCGTCGCCGTGCTGCTCTGCTTCTTCCTCGGCGTACTCGGCGTGCACCGCTTCTACGTCGGCAAGGTCGGCACCGGCGTTCTCCAGCTCATCACGCTCGGCGGCCTCGGCGTCTGGGCGCTGATCGACTTCATCATGATCCTGGTCGGCGCGTTCAAGGACAAGCAGGGGCAACCGCTGGCCAAGTGAGCACGAACGTGCTCGGCCGGGTGGCCGCGTGGCGGCCTGCCGCCCCCTTCCCCCAAGGCGGTCACCCGGCACTCCCCTTTCTCCGGATTTCGGCTATCTGGCGCTTCACCGGGAAGTCCCTTTCACGCACGATGGAGTTCCCCGATCTGAGGAGTGCTCCATGAAAGCGCACCCGCTTGCGATGATCACGGCTGACGAGATCCGCGCCGCGCGCCGCATCCTGAGTACGGCGGGGCACCTCGGCGAGCACGTGCGCTTCGCCTATCTGGGCCCGGAGGAGCCCGCCAAGGCCGACCTGCTCGTCTACTCCCCCGGTGACCTCGTGGACCGCCGCCTGCGCGCGTTGCTGCTGGACCGGGCCACCGGCCGCTCCCATGACACGATCGTCTCGGTCACCCGCGGCGTCGTGGACAGCTGCGAGCTCATCGACCCGGTGAGCGCGGGCCAGCCGCCGATCCTCGTGGAGGAGTTCGAGGCGGTGCAGCGCATCGTCGACGCCGACGAGGCATGGGGCAAGGCGCTGGCCAGGCGCGGCCTGACCCCGGAGACGGTGCGCGCCTGCCCGCTGTCGGCCGGCCACTACGACCATCCGGAGGAGAGCGGCCGGCGCATCGTGCGCAGCTTCGGCTTCCACCAGGACCACGAGCACGACCATCCGTGGGCGCATCCGGTGGACGGCCTGGTCGCCTACGTCGATCTGATCGCCGGGACCGTCCTGCGGGTGATCGACGAGGAACTGACCGAGGTCCCCCGCGAGCCGGGCAACTTCGACGACCCCGCCTACACCGGCCCGCACCGCACCAGCCTGCGTCCGATCGAGATCACCCAGCCGGAGGGCCCGAGCTTCACCGTCGAGGACGGCGTGGTGCACTGGGAGAACTGGACCCTGCGCATCGGCTTCAACGTGCGCGAGGGCCTGACCCTGCACCAGATCGGCTTCCGCGACCGCGACCAGGGCCGCGACCGGACGATCGTGCACCGGGCCTCGATCGCCGAGATGGTCGTCCCCTACGCCGACCCGTCACCGGTACGGTTCTGGCAGAACTACTTCGACCAGGGCGAGTATCTGTTCGGCCGGTTCACCGGCTCGCTGGAGCATGGCTGCGACTGCCTGGGCGAGATCCACTACACCGACGTGGTCGTGGCCGACGAGCGCGGGGAGCCGCAGACGATCGCCAACGCGATCTGCATGCACGAGGAGGACTACGGCGTGCTGTGGAAGCACTCCGACCTCTTCACCGGCTCGAACGAGACCCGGCGGCAGCGGCGCCTGGTCATCTCCTTCTTCACCACGGTCGGCAACTACGACTACGGCTTCTACTGGTACTTCTACCTCGACGGCACGCTCGCCTGTGAGTGCAAGGCGACCGGCATGCTGTTCACCTCCGCCTACCCGGCCGGGGGCAGGGAGTACGCCGCCGAGGTCGCCCCCGGCCTCGGCGCGCCCTTCCACCAGCACCTGTTCTCCGCCCGCCTGGACATGGCGGTCGACGGGCACGCCAACGCGGTGGACGAGGTGGACGTGGTCCCGGTCCCGATCGGGGAGGGCAACCCGTACGGCAACGCCTTCACCCGCCGCTTCACCCGCCTGGCCACCGAGGGTCAGGCGGCGCGCATGGCCGACCCGGTGGCCGGCCGTACCTGGCGGATCTCCAACCCGCACGTCACCAACCGGCTGGGGCAGCCGGTGGCCTACACGCTCGTCCCGGAGGGCGGCCCGGCGCTGCTGGCCGACCCGGCCTCCTCCATCGCCGCCCGCGCCGCCTTCGCCACCCGGCACCTGTGGGTCACCCGGCACGCCGACGACGAGCGCTATCCGGCGGGCGAGCTGATCAACCAGCATCGCGGCGGGGCCGGGCTGCCCGCGTGGACCGCGGCCGGCCGCGACCTGGACGGCCAGGACATCGTGCTGTGGCACACCTTCGGCCTGACACACTTCCCGCGCCCGGAGGACTGGCCGATCATGCCGGTGGAGCACACCGGGTTCACGCTACGGCCGGTCGGCTTCTTCGACCGCACCCCGACCCTGGACGTGCCGAGCTCCGGCGCCGCCCACTGCCACGACGAGTGACAGGCGAAGGGGGGCGCCGCGGCGCCCCCCTTCGGTCGGGCATCAGACCTGGATGCGGCGCTCCACGGCATCGGCGATCTCGGCGACCGCCTGCTCGACCGGCACGCCGTTCCTCTGCTCGCCGTTGCGGTAGCGGAAGGAGACCGCGCCGCCGGCGATGTCCTCGTCACCGGCCAGCAGCATGAACGGCACCTTGGCCTTCTGCGCGTTGCGGATCTTCTTCTGCATGCGGTCGTCGGCGGTGTCCACCTCGACGCGGATGCCGCGCTCCCGCAGCCGCTTGGCGACGTCCTGCAGGTACGGCGCGTGCGCCTCGGCGATCGGGATGCCCACCACCTGGACCGGGGCCAGCCACGGAGGGAAGGCGCCGGCGTAGTGCTCGACCAGCACGCCGAGGAAGCGCTCGACCGAGCCGAACAGCGCCCGGTGGATCATGACCGGGGTCTGCCGCGAGCCGTCGGCCGCTTGGTACTCCAGCCCGAAGCGCTTGGGCTGGTTGAAGTCGAGCTGGATCGTCGACAGCTGCCAGGTGCGCCCGATGGCGTCCTTGGCCTGCACCGAGATCTTCGGGCCGTAGAAGGCGGCGCCGCCCGGGTCGGCCACGAGCTCCAGCCCGGACTCCTCGGCCGCCTGGCGCAGCGACTCGGTGGCCTCGTCCCAGTCGGCCTGCTCGCCGATGAACTTGTCGGAGTCGTCGCGGGTGGACAGCTCGAGGTAGAACTCCTCCAGGCCGAAGTCACGCAGCACGCTCAGCACGAAGGCCAGCAGCGACTTGATCTCGTCGCCCATCTGCTCCTTGGTGGTGTAGATGTGCGAGTCGTCCTGCGTCATGCCGCGCACGCGGGTCAGCCCGTGGACCACACCGGACTTCTCGTAGCGGTAGACCGACCCGAACTCGCACAGCCGCAGCGGCAGCTCCCGGTAGGAGCGCCCGCGGGCCCGGAAGATCAGGTTGTGCATCGGGCAGTTCATCGGCTTGACGCGGTACTCGGTGCCGTCGAGCTCGAAGGGCGGGAACATGTCCTCGCCGTACCAGGGCAGGTGGCCGGAGGTCTCGAACAGCGACGACTTGGTCAGATGCGGCGTGTTGACGAACTCGTAGCCCGCCTCCAGCTGCCGCTTGCGCATGTAGTCTTCCATCTCCTTGCGGATGATCCCGCCCTTGGGATGGAAGACCGGCAGCCCGGAGCCCAGCTCCGGCGGGAAGCTGAACAGGTCGAGCTCGGCGCCGAGCCTGCGGTGGTCGCGCTTCTCGGCCTCCTCCAGCAGCTTGAGGTACTCCTCCTGCTTCTCGCGCGACTCCCAGGCGGTGCCGTAGATGCGCTGCAGCTGCGGGTTCTTCTCGCTGCCGCGCCAGTAGGCGCCGCCGGTGCGCATGAGCTTGAAGGCCGGGATGGACCTCGTGGAGGGCACGTGCGGCCCCCGGCACAGGTCCTTCCAGCACAGCTCGCCCGTCTTGGGGTCGAGGTTGTCGTAGATGGTCAGCTCGGCGCCGCCCACCTCGACGCTCTCCTCGTCGGCCGCGCCGCCCTTGAGCCCGATGAGCTCCAGCTTGTACGGCTCGGCCGCCAGCTCCGCCCGCGCCTCCTCGTCGGAGACCACGCGGCGGGAGAACAGCTGGCCCTGCTTGACGATCTCGCGCATGCGCTTCTCGACCCGCTTGAGGTCGTCGGGGTGAAACGCCTGCTTGACGTCGAAGTCGTAGTAGAAGCCGTTGTCCACCGGCGGGCCGATGCCCAGCTTGGCCTCGGGGAACAGCTCCTGAACCGCCTGGGCCATGACGTGCGCGGTGGAGTGGCGCACGATGGCCCGGCCGTCGGCGCTGCCGGCCTCGACCGGCTCGACCACGTCGCCGCCGGCCACCGGCGAGGCCAGGTCGCGCAGCTCGCCGTCGACCCGGGCGGCCACGACCGTGCGCCCGTCGGCCTCGAGGGCCTCGCCGTACGTCGTGCCGGCCGCGACCACACGCTCGGCTCCGGCGAGGGTGATGCGTAGCTCGGCTGACACGGTGACTCCCTGGAAATGCGGCGACTGGATGAAACCAGATGCTATCGCGCTTGGAAGCCCAGCCTGGTCAGCTCCTCCCGGCTGCCGAGGAAGACGTTGCGGTCGAGCGGGCTGTTGGAGTGCTGGTGGATCGTCCAGCCCTGCCAGGGCGTGGGCACGAGCGGCCGGCCGCGCGGCTGGGCGGGGGAGGCGATCCACAGCGGGTACTCCCCAAGGCCCGCGCAGTAGCCTGCCTTGGCGAACCACAGGAAGGTGTAGACGAAGGGGCGCACGCCCGCGTTGCGCTCGACGTAGTGGCACCAGCGGCGGGCGTAGCGGGCCACGCGCTCGGGCGGCAGCCCGTCGTTGGTCTCGAGGTCGAGCGCGACCAGGTCGCCCCTGCGCAGGCCGCCCGCGGCCGCGATGGTGCGCAGGAAGTGCCGGGCGTGCTCGGCCGGGTCGCCGGTCGGGCGGCCGAAGTGGTAGGCGCCGCAGACGATCCAGCTCTCTCGCATGCCCTGCCAGTTGCGGCGGAAGAACCGGTCGGTGTAGGTGCCGCCCTCGGTGGCCTTGGCGAAGGCGAAGGCGACGCCGGACTTGGCGTGCGCGTCCCAGTCGACCGATCCCTGCCAGTTGGAGACATCTATCCCATGCAGCAAGCGCTTCACCTTGCCGGATCTTATGTCGATCTCTCCGGGCGGACCCTTCGCCGCGCCGTACGTCCTATTCAACTAGCCCTTTGAGGAACTGTCGCGTGCGTTCACGCTTGGAGTACTCCGAGGCGATGAAGTCGGTGACGCCCGCGTCGGCGAGCTCCTGGATCTGGGCGCGCACGCTGTCCTCGTCGCCGACGATGGCCACGCCGCCCGGGCCGCCGGCGCCCTCCTTGTCGAGCATCGCCCGGTAGGAGGGCAGCTGGCCGTACACCGAGAAGACCTCGTCGGCGCGCTCGCGGGCGGCGGCGGGGTCGTCGGTGACGCAGACGGGCAGGCCGCAGACGATGCGCGGGCGGGGGCGGCCCGCCTCCTCGGCGGCGGCGGTGACGGCGGGCGCGACGTGCCCGGTGACGGTCTTGGGGCCGGTCATCCACAGGACGGTGCCGTCGGCGACCGCGCCGGCCAGGTGGAGCATGCGCGGGGCCAGCGCGGCGATGAGCACCGGCAGGCCGCGGCCGGGGGTGCGCAGGCGGACGTCGGCCTTGATCGTCTCGCCCTGGAAGGTGACCTCGCCCTCCTTGACCAGCGGGATCAGCGCCGCCAGGTATTCACGCATGTGCCGGGCGGGCTTGTCGTAGCTGTAGCCGTACATGTTCTCGACGACGATCTGGTGCGACAGGCCGATGCCGAGCGTCAGGCGCCCGCCGAGCGCGGCGTTGGCGGTCATCGCCTGCTGGGCCAGGACGGCCGGGTGGCGCGGGTAGGTGGGCACGACCGCGGTGCCGAGCTCGAGGCCGGGGGCGGCGTCGCCGGTCGCGGCCAGGGCGGTCAGCGCGTCGAGGCCGAAGATGTTGGAGACCCAGGCGGAGGGGAACCCGTCGGCCGCGGCGGCGGCCAGGTTCTCACGCAGTTCGCCGATGGGGTCGTCGCCCCTGGGCTCGTTGAGGAACAGTCCGATCCGCATCGTTACCGAACTCCATTCTAGTCTTTCCGGCCATCATAGGCTTGCCCCCATGACCCACGAGCGCGCAGGACACCTCGCCCAGCCGGCCGACCTGGTGGACGTCGCCCGGCTGGTTACCGCCTACTACGCCCTGCACCCGGACCCCGGCGACCTCGCTCAGCAGGTGGCCTTCGGCACGTCCGGGCATCGCGGGTCGGCGCTGAACGCCGCGTTCAACGAAGATCACATCCTGGCGACCAGCCAGGCGATCTGCGAGTATCGCACCGCCCAGGGCGTGTCGGGGCCGCTCTTCCTCGGGGCCGACACCCACGCGCTCTCGGAGCCCGCCCGGGTCTCGGCGCTCGAGGTCTTCGCCGCCAACGGCGTCGAGGTGCGCATCGACAACCGCGACGGCTACACGCCCACCCCCGCCGTCTCCCACGCCATCCTCACCCACCCGGGCTCCGACGGGGTCGTGGTCACGCCGTCGCACAACCCGCCGCCCGACGGCGGCTTCAAGTACAACCCGCCCAACGGCGGACCCGCGGGCACCGACGCCACCGGCTGGATCCAGGAGCGGGCCAACGCGCTGCTCGCCGCGGGCCTGCGAGGGGTACGGCGGGTGCCGTACGAGAAGGCGCTGGCGGCCGGGACGACGCGGCGACACGACTACCTCGGCGCGTACGTGGACGACCTGCCCTCGGTCGTCGACCTCGACGCGATCCGCGGCGCCGGGGTGCGCATCGGCGCCGACCCGCTCGGCGGGGCGAGCGTGGCCTACTGGGGCGAGATCGCCGAACGGCACCGGCTCGACCTGACCGTGGTCAACCCGCTCGTGGACCCGGCCTGGCGCTTCATGACGCTCGACTGGGACGGCAAGATCCGCATGGACTGCTCCTCGCCCTACGCGATGGCCTCCCTCATCGACAACCGCTCCCGCTTCGACGTCTCCACCGGCAACGACGCCGACGCCGACCGGCACGGCATCGTCACCCCCGACGGCGGGCTGCTCAACCCCAACCACTACCTGGCCGTCGCCATCTCCTACCTCTACGCCCACCGCGACGGCTGGCCCGCCGCCGCCGGAGTGGGCAAGACCATGGTCAGCAGCAGCATGATCGACCGGGTGACCGAGTCGCTGGGGCGGCGGCTGATGGAGGTGCCCGTCGGGTTCAAGTGGTTCGTGCCCGGGCTGCTGGACGGCTCGCTCGGGTTCGGCGGCGAGGAGAGCGCCGGGGCCTCCTTCCTGCGGCGCGACGGCTCGGTGTGGACCACCGACAAGGACGGCCTGATCCTCGCGCTGCTGGCCGCCGAGATCCTGGCGGTGACCGGGCGCTCGCCTAGCCGCCTGTACACCGATTTGACCGAGCGCTTCGGCGAGCCCGCCTACGCCCGTGTGGACGCGCCCGCCACCCGGGAGGAGAAGGCGGTGCTGGCCAAGCTGTCGGCCGGGCAGATCACCGCACGCACGCTGGCCGGGGACCCGATCACCGGCGTCCAGACCGAGGCGCCGGGCAACGGGGCCGCGCTGGGCGGGGTCAAGGTGGCCACCGCGCACGCCTGGTTCGCCGCCCGGCCGTCGGGGACCGAGGACGTGTACAAGATCTACGCCGAGTCGTTCAAGGGCCCGGGCCACCTGGCCGAGGTCCAGTCCGAAGCCCGCGCCGTGGTCTCGGCCGCCCTCACCTGACCGGCCGTCGCGAAGGCGTCACGGGGTCTTCGTCAGCACCCTCTCGTCGTCGTCCTGGACGGCCGGGAAGGAGCCGGTGTCGACGATGCCGTGCTCCTGATACAGGGCCTCGATGAGGGCGTGGGCCTGCGGCTCGAGCTTCCACAGGGCGCGCCATTCGCGGGCGGTCCCCACGGAGATGCCCACCTCCTGGGCGATGTCCACGGTCCTGGGCACGATGCGCTTGGCGATCTGCCGGTCCCAGTAGCCTCGGGCGGCCCGCATGAGCCGGGCCCGCTCGGCGGTGTCGAGCACCTGCGGGGTGGTGTCGAAGACGTCGTCGTCCTCCTCGTCCACCAGCTCCGCCAGCACGGGCGGCAGCGCGGGGCGGGCGGGCACGGGCTGATGGTCCTGCTCCTCGGGCTCCCAGGGCACCCGCGGGTCGGCGTCGACGAGCTTGGAGGTGTTGTACAGCGCGGCGATCTGGGCCAGCAGCGCCTCCTGCCGCTGCGGGTCCACGGCCAGGCCGGTGTGCTCGACGGCCTGGTCCATGGCCTTGTCGAGCCTGGACAGCGCGGCGCGGACCTTCCGCTCGGAGGCGCCGCCCTCGCGCAGCGCCTTGGCCCGCTTGGCGGCCAGCGCCACGCGGGTGAGGCGGCGGTGGGCGTCGACCTCGCTGGCGGTGCGGTCGCTGACCTCGGCCAGGCCGATGCGCACGAGCAGCCGTTCGGGGGTGAGCCGCCAGTTGATGCGCCCGGTGCCGCGGATGCGGTGCCGCTCGATGGCCATGCCGCGCTCCCACAGCCACGCGGCCACCAGCGGCGCGGCCAGCCGGAAGATCGCCTCGGGCAGGCTGCGCGCGTCCATGCTGGACAGGATCGCGGTCAGGCAGGTCAAAGCCCATACGGCGATGCCGTCGATGCCGGCGGAGTAGTTCTCGCGCATGTTGCGCCGCGCCCGGACCGCCGAGGTGATGATGGCGACCTCGATGAAGGCGAACAGCAGCAGCCGCAGCGGCCCGTCCAGCCCCAGGACGTCGCCGGAGAAGCGCCACATGCCCTGCGCGGAGACGCCGGTGGCGATGCAGGCGGCCACGACGGTCAGGACGTCCTCGACGGGCCGGGGTGAGATGTAGCGGTTGAAGAGCCACGCGCCGGCCCGCCACGCGACCTTGACGAGCACGAAGGCCAGGGCCAGCCCGATCAGGCCGAGGACACAGAAGATGGCGGTGATGACCGGCTTTTCCGCGACAAACTTGGCGATTTCCTCAAATGGGGGCATCTGTCACTGTCCGTCAGTTGGGCTGTCCGTGGGTATCCGACGAGATCATCGCAGAATGTCAGCCTCTTGTACGCCAAACCGGTTGCGCACCGTCATTTTCTCCCGTCACAGAAGATCCACCGGCATCACAGGAGATCCACGATCCCCCGGGTGCCGTCCAGCCGCACCCGCGCCCCGTCGGGGATGAGGACGGTCGCCCGGTCCACCCCCACCACGGCCGGCAGCCCCATCTCCCGCGCCACCACCGCGCCGTGCGTCATCATCCCGCCCACCTCCAGCACCAGCCCGCGCACCGCCGCGAACAACGGCGTCCAGCCCGGATCGGTGAACGGCGCCACCAGGATGTCCCCCGGCTCCAGCCTGGCGTCCTGCGGCCGCAGCACCACCCGCGCCCGTCCCTCCACGACGCCCGCCGACACCGCCTGCCCGGCCAGCACCCCGTCCCGGTCCGGGACCGCCCGCGCCACCGTGACCACCTCGCCGTCGCCGGTCAGCACCCTGGGCGGGCGCAGGGCCCAGTCCGCCTCGTGCGCCGCCCGCCGGCCGGCGACGAGTACGGCCGGCCGTACCCCTATGTCTTCCTGCGCCAAGAGGCGGCGCAGCTCCTCCAGCGTCAGGTAGTGCACGTCGTCCACGCGCTCCAGCACCCCGGAGGCCACCAGCCCCGCGGCCTCCTCGTGCAGCGCCCGCCGCAGGAGGGCGAAGAGCCGGACGGTGAAGTACTTGTCGTGCTCGCGCAGGGCCAGCAGCTCCCGGTGGACGCGGACCAGGCGGGTCATGAGCGCGGCCTTGGCCCGGCCGCCGCGGGTCGCCCGCAGCCGCGCGCGCAGCCGCTCCGCCGCCTGCCCGGCCTCCCTCCGGCCGCGGTGGAAGCGCTCGCGGTGTTCGCCCGGTCCCATGGTCGCGGCGTTGGCCAGGATTCCGGCGAACAGCTGGGCCGGGTCCTCCTGCCAGCGGGTCCTGGCGAGGTCGAGCTCGCCGGGGGCGCGCATGCCGTACCTGGCGAGGAAGGCGCGGAAGGCGTCGGTGAACTCCCCCGCGGGCCACTCGCCCGAGCCGTCGGTGCGCAGGAACGCGAGGACACCGGGCCGGTCGCGGGCGAGGTCGGCCAGGTCGCCGATGGCCAGGCCCAGCTCGGTGGTCACGTTGCCCGGCAGCGACTTGGCGAGCGCGGGCACCTCGGCGTCGTCGCCGAGCCAGCGCCGGCTCAGCGCGCCGATCAGCGCCCCGGCCACCATGCCCGCCACCGGCTTCAGCAGGATCCGCGTGTACATGCCGGGCGACACCTGGCGCAGGACGCGCTGGACGCGGCGGACCCGGGCGGACCCGGCCTCGCCCACGGCCAGTTCGGCCTCGGTCATGCGCAGGGTGCGGGTGATGAACTCCTCGGCCTCGGCACGGGCGGCGGCGGGCCTGGCCAGGCTCGCGGCGATCGTGGCGAAGGTGCGGGCGGCGAAGCGGGCCACGGCCAGCTCGGCACGCGGGCTGAGGCGGTGGGCGGCGCGGAAGCCCGGCCGCGCGGCGACCAGCGCGACCGCGGCCGCGGCCTGGTCGTCCATGGTGGCGAGCGCGCGGGTCAGCAGCGGGCGGCCGAGGCGGGTGGACAGCACCCGGGTGAGGTCGATGTAGACGCGTCCGCCCGCGGGCACCAGGTAGGGGCTCTCCTGGCCCGGGGCGCCGGCGCCGAAGGGGTAGAACGTGCGCAGGACCGAGCGGCCGAGCGGGGTGATGGGGTCGGTCATCATCTGCTGGTGGCCCATGGAGAAGTAGACCCGGGGCCCGTCCCCCAGGCGTTCCGGCACGGGGAACAGCGAGGTGATCGGCCGTGACTGCACGATGTGGAAGCGGCCGCCGGCCCAGGCCCATTCGATGTCCTGGGGTGTGCCGTAGTGGCGTTCGATGCGCCGGCCCAGCTCCGCCAGGGCGCGGATACGGTCGTCGGGCAGGGCCTGGCCGCGGCCCGCGGGCTCGACGGTGCGGGTCCCGCCGCCGGGCACCGGCTCGACCGCGACCCTCTTGCCGCCGATCGCCCGGCCGGTGACGACGCCCCGCCGTACCCGGTAGAGGTCGGCGTCGACCAGGCCCGAGACGATCGACTCGCCCAGCCCCCACGAGGCGTTGACCACGACGTCGCGGCGGTCGCCGGTGACCGGGTCGGCGGTGAACATCACGCCGGACACCTCCGGCTCGACCATGTGCTGCACGACGACGGCCAGGCCGACGCCGCGGTGCCCGAAGCCGCCGCGGGCGCGGTAGGCGACGGCGCGGTCGGTGAACAGGGAGACCCAGCAGCGGCGGACGGCGTCCAGGAGCTGCTCGCGGCCGACGACGTTGAGGAAGCTGTCCTGCTGACCGGCGAAGGAGGCGCCGGCGAGGTCCTCGGCGGTGGCCGAGGAGCGGACGGCGTAGGCGCGCTCCTCCCCCTCCTTCGTCCACGCGGCCAGCACCCGGGCCCTGACCTCGGCGGGGAACGGCAGCTCCAGCAGGTAGGCGCGCACCTGCCCGGCCAGGGCGCTCAGCGCGCCGAGGTCGGCGGGGTCGATCCGGTCGAGCCCGGTGTACAGCTCGGCCATGCGGGGGCCGCCCCGGACGAAGGTCTCGAAGGCGGCGGTCGTCACGCAGAAGCCGCCGGGCACGGGCAGGCCGGCGCGGGTCAGCTCGCCGAGGTTGGCGCCCTTGCCGCCGGCGCGGGCGATCTGGCTCGCGTCCAGCTCCTCGAAGGTCGCGATCAACGGGCACCTCGTTTCTTCGTCGTTGTTGGAGAATTCTGCCAGAGTTGACCAAGTTTCTTCAACACCGGTGAAGAAAAGTAAGATCGCAGGCGATGAGCGAGTCGGGCGCCGGACGGCGCGGCAGGTGGCGCAGCGGCGAGGAGAGCCGCCGGCGCATCCTCGAGGCCGCCCGCGCGCGGTTCGCCGGCCAGGGGTACGACGCGGTGACCATCCGCTCCCTGGCCGCCGACGCCGGGGTCGACCCGGCGATGATCCACTACTTCTTCGGCAGCAAGGACAAGCTGTTCGCCGCCGCCTTCGGCGGGCCCGAGAGCCCGCGCGCCCCGCTGGACGCCGTCCTCGACGAGGGCCTGGAGGGAGCCGGGGCGCGCATCGTGCGCGGATTCCTGGCCGCCTGGGACGACGCCGCCGACGTGGAGCCGCTGCTGGCGCTCATCCGGTCCGGCCAGGCGCCGGAGATGGTGCGGCAGTACATCGAGCGGGAGTTCACCGCGCGGCTGGCCGATCGCCTGCCCGGCCCCGACGCCGGGCTGCGCGCGCAGCTCATCACCGGGCAGCTGCTCGGCCTGGCGCTGGTCCGCTACAGCCTGCGCCTGCCCGGCCCCGCCGCCGCCGGCGCCGGGGACCTGGCCGCCGCCTACGGCCCGGCGATCCAGGCGATCCTCGACGGTCCCTGAGAGCTTTCTCACCCGATCGCCGGGGTGCGCGCCCTCGGGGGTAACCCTGGCCCGACCCCTGGCCGCCGGGCCGGGATCCCCCAAAAGCCCCCGGCATGCGGGCGGAGCGGAGACGGGTGCGGGCTCGGCTGCGTAACGTGTCGTCCGGATGTGCCCGCCGTACCCGGAAGCCATGGCGGTGGAGGAGGTGGACGAAGGCCACTCTGCAGGTGGGACCATCTATACCCGGGGTATCTCTAGGCGATTTATCCCGACATAATGCGATTGCGCCTCCGGCAGGATGGGTTTGATGTCTGAGTCCGAGTTCCCCCTAGTGCAGTTCATGCGCGAGGGCTTCGATCCCGTGGCCGAACTGGCCAGGATCCGCACCGAGCAGCCGGTGTTCCCCATGGAGATCCCCGGCGACCAGACCGTGTATCTGGTCACGCGCTACGAGGACGTACGCGCGGTCCTGGGCGACCACGAGCGGTTCAGCAACGACTTCGCGGGCGTCATCGGCCTGGGCTCGAACCAGGACGACCCGGGCGGCCTCGGCTTCCGCGACCCGCCCGAGCACACGCGGCTGCGCAAGTACCTCACCCCCGAGTTCACCATCCGCCGCCTGCGCAGGCTGGAGCCGAGGATCGAGGCGATGGTCGAGGAGCACCTCGACCGCATGGAGGCGGCGGGCAACAGCGCCGACCTGATCGAGACGTTCGCGCTGCCGATCCCGTCACTGGTCGTGTGCGAGCTGCTCGGCGTGCCGTACGAAGAAAGAGCGGACTTCCTCAAGCTCAGCACCGACCGCTTCGACTTCACGGCCGGGCCGGAGGCGTCGCTGCAGGCCATCAACGACGCGATGGTCTACCTGACCGACCTCGTCGCCCGCGAGCGGCAGAAGCCGGGCGACGGGCTGCTCGGCCAGCTCCTGCGCGAGCACGGCGACGAGCTCGACGACCGCACGCTGGCCAGCATGGCCGACGGCCTGCTCACCGGCGGCCACGACACCAGCACCAGCATGCTCGCGCTCGGCTCCCTCTGGCTGATGGAGAACCCGGAGGAGGCGGCCAGGGTCCGCGAGGAGGACGGCTACGTCAACCAGGTCGTCGAGGAGCTGCTGCGGTACATGACGGTCGTCCAGGTCGCCTTCCCGCGCTTCGCCCGCGAGGACCTCGACCTGTTCGGCACGCCGATCCGGAAGGGCCAGCTCGTGCTCTGCTCGCTGGCCGCCGCCAACCGCGACCCGCAGCTCGGCCCGCAGATCGACAAGGTGCTGCCCAGCCGCGAGACCATGGGCTCCCACCTGGCCTTCGGCCACGGCATCCACCGCTGCGTCGGCGCGCCGCTGGCCCAGATGGAGATGCGCATCGCCTACCCCGCGCTGCTGCGCCGCTTCCCGAACCTCCACGTGGCCGGCGAGGTGCCCTTCCGCAAGCTCGCGATCGTCTACGGAGTGGAGAAACTGCCGGTCGCCTGGTAGCCGGAACACAGGCAGCGTAACGTCACGTATGTGAACGGACACGCCATCGACCTGACCGCCATCAGCGCCGTCGTGTTCGACAGCGACGGCGTGGTGACCGACACCGCCCGCGTGCACGCGGCCGCCTGGAAACACGTCTTCGACGGCTTCCTGCGTGGCCGCTCGGCGCCCTTCGACATCCTCGCCGACTACGTGCGCCACGTCGACGGCCGTCCCCGGCTGGACGGCCTGCGCACCTTCCTGGCCTCCCGCGGCATCGAGCTGCCGCAGGGCTCCCCCGACGACGAGCCCGGCAGCCCGACCGTCCACGGCCTGGGCGCCGCCAAGGACCGCGAGTTCCAGGCCCAGGTCGAGAAGTACGGCGTGGCCGCCTTCCCCTCGGCCGTCGGGCTCCTGCACGAACTGCGCCGCCGGGGCTGCCGCACCGCCGCCGTCACCGCCAGCCTCCACGGCCGCAGGCTGATCACCGGCGCCGGGGTGGCGCACCTGTTCGACCTGGTCGTCGACGGTACCGACGCCGCCCTCATGAACCTGCCCGGCAAACCCGACCCCGCCCTCTTCGTGGAGGCATGCCGCCGCCTGGACCTGCCCCCGGCCCGCGCCGCCGTCGTGGAGGCGGCCCTGCCCGGCCTCGAGGCGGGCAGGAAGGGCGGCTTCGGGCTGGTGGTGGCCGTGGACCGCGACGACCGCGCCGCGGAGCTGCGCTCCCTGGGCGCCGATGTGGTGGTCCACGACCTCGGCGAGCTGGAGGCCGTCGGCCGGGTGCCGGTTTTCTAGCCGTTTGCCGGACAATGGAGGGGATGACGATCCTCATTGACCCTCCCCACTGGCCGGGCCCGCGCGGCCTCATGTGGTCACACCTGGTCAGCGACGCCTCGCTGGACGAGCTGCACACCTTCGCCGCCCGCCTCGGCGTCCCGCCCCGCGCCTTCGACCGCGACCACTACGACGTCCCGGAGACCGCCCACGCCCGGGCCGTGTCCCTGGGAGCCGAGGCGGTCAGCAGCCGCGAACTCCTGCGCCGCCTGGTCGAGGGCGGCCTGCGCAAGCGCCAGGGGCGATAGCGGACGCAACCTTGCCGCATTGGCTGAAAGAGTGGGGCTCCCCACGAGAAAGGCTCCTGCGCCATGTCCTTCCGCCCGGCCACGGCATGACCGTTCTGACCACCCGAGCGCTCAACCGCGCGACACTCGCCCGGCAACTGCTGCTCGATCGGGCCGCCCTCCCGGTGCACGACGCCGTCACGCATCTGTGCGGCCTCCAGGCGCAGGAACCCCAGGAGCCGTTCATCGGCCTGTGGTCGCGGCTGCGCCCCTTCGACCCCGCGGACCTCTCTGACCTGCTGCTCCAGCGGACGCTGGTGCGGACCATCCTCATGCGCCGGACCGTCCACCTGCTGACCGCCGGCGACACGCTGGCCTGGCGAGCCCGCCACGACGCCATGCTGCGCCAGCGGATGCTCGGGGTCTACCGGCGCGAGCTCGACGGGGTCGACCTCGAGGAGCTGGCCGCGGCGGGCCTGGCCGTGATGGCCGACGACGAGCCCCGCTCGATGACCGAGATCGGCCGCGCGCTCACCGGACGCTGGCCCGCGCCGGGGCCACGCGTGCTCGGCGAGATGGTGGTCGCCGCCCTCGTCCCGATGGTCCAGCTGCCGCCCCGCGGCCTGTGGCGGCAGAAGGCGGGCGTGCGCAACGCCCTGGTCTCCACCTGGCTCGGCCGCGACATCGACCCTCCCGCCTCCGACGCCGCCGCCGATCCGGTCGGTCAGGCGCTGGTGCGCCGCTACCTGACCGCGTACGGCCCGGCCGCCTCGGCCGACCTGCGCGCCTGGTGCGGCCTGGCCGGGCTGCCCGCCGCCGTGGCCGCGGTACGCGACGAACTGATCTCCTTCCGGGACGAGCGCGGCCGCGAACTCCTCGACCTCCCCGACGCGCCCCGGCCCGACCCGGACACCCCGGCGCCGGTACGGTTCCTGCCCGCCTTCGACAACGCGATCCTCGGCTACCACGACCGCAGCCGGATCATCGACGACGCGCATCGGGGCCTGTCGGTGGCCGGGGCACGGGTCGTCCTGATCGACGGCCGGGTGGCGGCCACCTGGACCGTCAAGGACGACATCGTGACCGTCACGCCACTGGACGACCGCCTCACCGGGGCCGGCCGCGCCGCCGTACACGAGGAGGGGCTCGCGCTGGCGGCCTTCCTGTCCGGCGGCGGTGGCGGCGCGGTGGAGATCACCTGATCCGCTACCGCCCGGGAAACGCGCCGGGGCCCGCACCTGTCAGGTGCGGGCCCCGGCGTTCACGCGTGGCGATCAGACGGGAACGATGTTCTCCGCCTGCGGGCCCTTCTGGCCCTGGGTGACGTCGAAGGACACCTTCTGGCCCTCGAACAGCTCACGGAAGCCGCCCTGGGAGACGATGTTCGAGAAGTGCGCGAACACGTCCGGGGTGCCGTCGTCCGGAGCGATGAAGCCGAAGCCCTTTTCCGCGTTGAACCACTTGACGGTTCCTACGGCCATGTTGATCTCCCTTTGATAGGTGCAGAACCGGAGCCCGTGCCCACGGACTCCGCGCCGCCGCGATGTGCCCATCCGGAGATGACCGGGAACAAAAAATGCACCCGAACGATCCTGCTCGTCAGGTGCACCAGAAGTCTCTATGGGATACCACAACTGCAACTGCATTCAACTCTAACAGACCCTGCAGAGTGCTCGCGCCCGCGGACGCCCGGGAGCCATCTGAAGATCAAAAAGGCCGCTTCCCTGATCAGGAAGCGGCCCTTGACCGTGGTGGGCGATACTGGGATCGAACCAGTGACCTCTTCGGTGTGAAGGAAAACAGGCGAGTCTGATCATGTCGATGTGAGTCGATCGGGTGCCTCTCACCTAACACAACGCTCCGGGGAGGGCTCGGGAAGTCTGCGGGAGCCGACATGCGATGGCTCCCAAGATTGGCTCCCGTGGCTCCTCCCTGGAGAGGGAGAGGAACCACATGTACGGTCCTGGCTACAACAACGGTCGTTTCCCCGAGGAAGCTCCCGTTCTCGTCAGATATCCCCTGCACGACTACCAGACCCATGACCGCGGTTCGTGGCCATGGCTACCAGGTGCTGTCCTGCACCAGTGCGGCCCCGACGAGTGGTGCGTCGTGGTCGAGGTGCCGGCTCTCGCCACACCCGACCCCAGCACGCCGAACGACAGCGCTCCCGAAAGTCTGCTCTACCCCGCCTGCTTCCGGGACGCGACCGAGATTCACGTCGTGAGTCCACATGTGTGGCAGCACGTCCGCGACTCGCTAGAGCACGGCTGACCATAGCCAACAGGCCACCGTCGTATTCGGCGGTGGCCGAGTTGGCGCCGGTCCGTCACGTTACGACGGGTCAGGGGATTCCCTGCCCTGCTCAGCCACGAACGATCCCAATCCGGGCTCGGTGTAGATCAAGCCGTCCTCGCGGAGCTTGGCGACAGCCTTCTGCGTCGTCGCGACGGCCAAGCCGAACTCGTTCATCAACGCCGTGATCGACGGCATGCGCTCCCCGGGTGGGTATTCGCCAGTCTCGATGCGCTCAGCGAGGATCTCATGGAGCTGCTTCCACCTCGGGATACTCGGCTTCCAAACGATCACCTCAGCACGATAGGTGCACTACGCACACCATTGCATCGCTCGTCTTCTAGGTGCACTAGGTATTTCAGGTCTACTATCCAAGACATGGAAGTTCCCGAGTTCGACGTACGGAGAGACCCCGTCAGGGAGCTACGTGCTGGACGTTCGCGGTCTCATGAGTCCGTACCACCGGCGAGTCGCCCTGTCCTCCGCGAGGTCGCCAACCGCCTGGTACACGAGTTGGCCGCCCGAGGCATCGAGTGTGAGGTCTTTGCCCTCAGCCGCACCTGTGCGTGGGTGCCGATCTGGGGAGGACTCACCGTCCGATGCGATGCCCAGACCTTCACGTGGATGAACGGCCATCAAGGCGCACGTCCCATCTACGCCCAAGCTCCCGCCGACGATCCTGCAACCGCCGCAGCCCTCGTCGCCGCTCGGTACAACGAGCTTGCCGCGCAGCACCCCACATACGGACGTGGCGCCACCGAACCCAATTCAGGAAGGGCGATGCCGTGATGCACGTTCCGCCCGGCATCATCGTGCCTTGTGCCTTTGGAGCGGGGGCTGATGACGAGCCGTTCGTGATGCCGCCCCCTCCGCCCGCCGGCGCCCCCTCCGAACCACGGCACCGGTGCGAGGCCGCCCACTGGTGTGGGTTGAGACACTGCCTCAACCATTGTGGCAACTTTCGATGTGGCATCTGTGCCCCGCCCCTGGCAGGTGAGCGGCCGTGCACTCCCCCAGAGATCACGCCCGCGTCCGTGTGCGGCTTGCACATCCTCCCCGTTATCGGCGAGCCCGCCGAGCCGACCTATGAGAGCACTCGCCATGCGGCGTTGCCCTGAGCCGGGCGCGTGCCCCCTATGGACGTCAACGGAGCACGCGCCTTTTCACACCCCGCTTCGGGTGGCACTCTCCCCTCCTCCGAAGCGGGGCCAAGCCCCCCTCCAAGCGACCGCGTTTCCTTGGCGGTCGCTTATCCCTGGCGCGGCCTGTACGTCAGGGCCGCCCCGAAAGGGCCTCCGGGCACGCCAGGTGATCCCACCCGGAGGCCCTTTCCATACAACCGTCAGGAGCCATCCATGAACTGCCAGATCCTCCCAAGTCCTAAAGCTTGGAGAATTTCTTTTATTAACCTGCCTGATTACACAGCCACTTCTCAGCCGGAAGCCCGTAACCAGGCGCGGTGATGTATGAATCTGCAACGCTTGGGCTACACGTCAATCGCCAGCCACCTGCGCATTCGAATCAACAGTGGATCATATGAGCCGGGCATACTGCTGCCGTCAGAGTCGGCGCTGTGTCGCGAATTTGATGTCAAGCGCACGGCGGTAAGGCGCGCCTTTAGCCTTCTTGAGCGTGAGGGACTGATAATAACGATACCAGCGAAAGGTCGCATGGTCAGAGGTGGCCTTTGCTCCACACCGCACCTCTATCAGCAGATTGCACGCGATCTTCGGGAGCAAATCCGCGCAGGTGAACTAACAGAAGAATGCCTCATACCGAGCGAGGCAAATCTACGCCGTCGTTACTCTGCGTCCCGCAATACTGTGCGGCGCGCAATGAGTGAACTTGAGGCCGAAGGGCTGATCATCGCGCGGCATGGAAGCGGCCGTTATGTTCGCGGCGGGTGATCGGCTATGGAGTCGATGGCCAGCGCACGGTGATCACTGTCGAGTCCGTTTCAGCCCGCCAGCTATGATCGATGCCAGGGCCGAACACAACATAGTCACCTTGTCGCGTCAGTGTGGCGGTTCCGACTGACATATCCACGCTGAAGTGTCCCTCAACGAGAATCACGAGGCATGTGCGGCCGTCACCTGGGGCCCACTCAGGGCGTGTCTGACCAGCAGGATGGATTCCCCACTTAACCTCAAGGTGTTCAGTACGGCGGACGCCGCCTGCTATGGGATCCATGAAGTGTCCGAGTATCCATCCTCTGTTGGTCTCGGAATCATCGTGAGCATTGCCGGTGTACCAGTTATCGGCCACTCTCGCCACCCGCTATCGGTTCTATGGTCGGAACATTCACCCGTAAGTCGTCAATCTCGGCCAGTCGCCGCAATCCTTGTGTCAATGCGAAGAGGCCCTCATTGCTCCATGCTGGATCAGCGATTAGCCCGTTAAGCGCGGCGCGATCGAGCGTCGAATACCTGCGCAGGCCGTGTGATTCCCAATTTGCCTTGATGTGTCCGCCGAAGTGCGCCCACCACTCCTCGTTCTCGATGACGATGAGGCTCGCGAACTCGAAATTGCCACTCACTAGGTTGAAGCCGAACCCGGTGCATTCCACGCGCCAATCTGCTTCGCTGGAGTGATCCTGCAGCCAGCGCATGGGTTCCGAGAGGCGGCTAGGGTGCATCGGATCCGCGTCCATGAATTCACCGAGAGTTGAATCGACATCATCGCGGCCAAAAAGCTCCTCCTCCATCTCGCGCTCTATTGTCGCGAGGAGGGATGCATCATTGCCGTAATCCACCAGCGGCCCATGGAATGCTTTGGGGATGACAGCGAGCCGGCGTGCAGCATTCAGTACGTGTCCTGAGCGTTCCTGAATTAACAGCAGGTAGTCTGGAGCGTCGCGGCGCAATCTACGCCCAGGTCTGGCAACGGCGAAAACCGTTGGCGTTCCCCCTGCGCAAAGTCTGCGCCCCACATCAACGACCGATGAGACGTCCGGGAGATACCGGTCACGCAACGGCAGCTGGCCAGGGGCAGTGTCCACGCCCATAGCCAGCGCGTCGATAAGCTCGGCCTCCATAAGATCCAAGGTCAGCGCATAGTTAACGAATCTCGTCACCCCTAGGGCGCCTTCGATTCTCCCCGGCTCAACGTCCACCCGCTCAAGTCGATAGAGTGGGGCATTTACCAGGCGAGCTTTGGTCTCAATTGCGACGGCTAGCCGATTTACTGCAGCCAGCGAGCCAATGGGTTCCATCGGAGACGCCGATTCATCGACTACACCGTTGAACTGGAGATAGTCATCCACGGCTAGCGGCACTCTGATATCGAGCCACGAATCCTTCGTCAGAATACTGGTCTCGACTACCCTGCTATCGACATGCGCTCGATAGGAGCGATATTCACCGACGCCGGCTTCGTAGTAACGCGCAAGCCCACGCGCTATCTGAACCCGTGAGATTCTCGACCGCGCACGAGCTTTGTCCTGGATAACAATGGGATTTAGCGACGAAAGTCTCTCCGCCACCAGGCGACGCGCTTCGCCGCGTTCCCATCCTGCCCCCTCATCCAGCCATTCGAGTGCGGCGGCGAAGTTGGCGTCTTCTGTGAGCCGAACCGCAGCCTGATTTACTTCCTCAGAATCAAGCGCAGCACCAGCCAAAAGCTTGAATCGCGCTTGGGCGCCCTGTGAGGCCATCTCTAAAGCAGTATCGAGCGCCTGCTGTATCTCTGGGCGTGGGCTCAGATTGAGATTTTCGTGCCACGAGGCAACAGTTCGAACACCAATTCCAAGGTGCGCCGCGAATGCCTCATTACTCATGCGCAATGCGGCCTGGAGCGCACATGCCCGCTGCCCCGTCCAGGCGTCTACAACAGGCACAGCGCTCCCTTGGAAAAGGGGCATCGGCGCCATGATGCAGGCTTCATGCATTGCTCATGCACCGTGCCTGCACTGCACCTGCATGGAATCCCCCATCCACCTTGCGTTGAATGAGAGATGTACAGAGAGGGCGAACAAGAAGGCCCGGAGAAAGGGAAGCGATTGCGCGGCCAATTCGTCCGGACAACCAAAAAGTCAAGGAGAGGAACTCGCGCCCATTCGCTCACCATTCGACCTAGCCCGGCTGAGTAGGTGTCAGGAACTTGCTCAGCGTAGCCCGACCGCACTCAACATGTCCCGTCCTGTCGGGATCTGGCCACAGAACTCGGAAGGAAGTGATCCACATGAGCCCTGTACAGCGCATTGACCGCCGCGAGCTGATCAACGGATTGCGCGCCCTTGCCGCGCTGCTCGACACCAACCCTCAGGTGCCTGTCCCCAGGTACAGCGACACGACGATGTCGATCTACACCCGCTACGAGACCGGCGCCACCAACGACGGTGAGGCGATCGCAGAGGTTCACCGCATCGCCGCCCTGTTGGGGACCACAGTCACCGTCAACGACGGGCACCACTTCACCCGCGTGAGCTTCGGTCCCGTGGGCTACGAGGCCAGGATGATCACCCGCGAGCGGATGACGCTCCACGCCGCGCGCACCTCTTACTGCGACGTGATCTCCCTCGATGGCGACGAGGGGGCGTGAGCGATGGACCTGGCACTGTTCGCCGCTGCCCTAGGCGTGGTCGGGTCAATCTGCGCTCTGGCCCTGTTCATGGCGTTGGTAGTCGCCATTCGCCGTGATGATCGCCGGCACGCCCCCAGCGGAGCGCTGAGCCGATGCGTCTTGGGCACCTACGCCCACCACTGCCACCAGAACGCCTCCTGCTCGGAGAGGAGGTGAAGCCCGATGCGAACCCCGCCCAATCCTCCTGCTGGCCGCTGCCTGTGCGGCGCTCCCGCCGACCACGGAACCCGGCGCTGCTCGAAGTGCCGCGCGCGCTGGCGCTGGTGCCGCCGCAAGTCCCGCCACGACGGCATCTGACCCTGCCCCCTGCCGATGCCCCACTGAGAGGGAGGTGAAGCCCCCGTGAACGTGTCTGTCCCGCTGGTGCTCCTGGTCGGCGTGGTGGTGCTGATCGCCTGGCGCTACCTAGGCATGAAGCTCTGGCACGCGATCGCCGCGCTGCTGTTCGGCTTCCTGCTGGCCGCTACCGCGCTCGCCCCCGACATCCGCCGCGTGATCCGTGCCGTACTCGGCTGGATCACCGGCGGTCCATGACCCCGACCGAAGGAAGGTGATGCCTAGTGACCCAACGCCACCCATACCCGCCCACTGACCTGCAAGGAGCTGCCACCCGCAACACCACCGCCGCCCGCCTCCTCACGGCGTTCGCCCAGGGCGCTCCCGCTCTCGACGAGATGTGGCAGCACATACACGCCGCTCTGGCAGACACGCCCGACCTGATCAACCAGATAGCTGATCTGCGCGCCGAGCTGGCCGCCACCCGCCGCCGCCGCGCCGACCTGATCGCGGCCATCCGCGCCACCCTGGCCGCCCACAAAGAGCGCGAACACGACCCGCTGTACTACATCCGTGACGAGCTGGCCGCCCAGCAGCGCGCCGACGCCCGCCACGCCCCCGGCACCGGCGGCGGTGGTGGCCAATGAGCCCTACCCCCGCCGACCAGCCGCTCACGCCGCGCAACGGCGTGCCGCTGGACGGGTTCGACTGGGCCACCCGCCCGCCGAGCCTCGGCACCGCCCCCGACGCCGCTCCACCCGACCGTGCCGCTAGCTCCGGCCCCCGGGGCGGCGACGGGGTGCCCGACCCCGACGAGCAGGGCGCAGACCAGGGCGCGTTCTACGACCGGGAATCGGTCCCCGAGAATCGGCGCACGATCGGCCCGCCGGTCGATCCCCCCGGCAACGAGGTGCCCCCGGACAGATCCGAGTCCGGTCGCAGACGCGCCCCGGTCATCCCGCCGTGGATGCGCACGAGGGCAGGCAGACGCGCCATGCTCGCCTGGTGGGCCCGGGACGCCGCGTACGTGCTTGGCTACCACACGGTTCGCCTGCCCAAATACGCGGCCAAGACCCTGCTGTACGCGCCGGTCGGGGTCATCTCCGGTATCGCCGGCGTGCTGCGCTGGGCCACCGCGGAAGAGCACAACCGGGAGATGCGGCAGGACGCAGCCAACCGTAACGACGCCGCCACCTGGCTCAAGCTGGACAAGCAGCGCGAGCGCCAAGCACGCTGGCGCTGGTCGGTGCTACTCCTGCTCAGCCTGCTCACCGGGGCGACGGTGGCCAGCCTGCTCCTGCTGGACGTGAACGTGCCGACATGGGCACCGTGGGCAGTGCTGGCCGCACTCACCCCGATCCTGGCGCGCGCCGGACGTCCGGAAGACAAGCCGATCACCGACCGCGTCAGCCACAGCCCGCGCTATCGAAAGCTCACCGCCGAGCTGGTGCGCCGTGCGCTGCTCAGCATCGGTATCGCGGCGATCAACCAGGCCGTTGCCAAGGACCAGCACGCGATCAGCTTCCCCAGCGAGATCCACCGCGACGGCCCGGGACACCTGGCCATCGTCGATCTCCCGTTCGGGGTGGAGGCATCCGACGTCGTCGCGCGGCGGGGGCGACTGGCCTCTGCCATGCGGCTCCCGCTCGATCAGGTGTGGCCAGAGCCTGCCCCAGGCCATCCCGGGCGGCTGGCACTGTGGGTCGGCTACCAACCGGCCAGCAAGACGCAGACACCCGCGTGGCCGCTGTTGAAGGGCGGCAGCGTGGACGTCTTCACGTCGTTCCCGATCTTCGTCACACCCCGGATGGAGATCGTCAACGCCATGATGATCTTCCGTAATTGGCTGGTCGGCGGTCAGCCCGGGTCGGGTAAGACGTTCCTGCTGCGGCTGCTGGTGCTGGCCGCCAGCCTCGACCCGCGCGCTGAGCTACGCGGGTATTCGTTCAAGGGCGTGGGTGACTTCGCGGTGGTGGAGCCGGTCTGTGCCGAGTACGGCGACGGCCAGGACGACGACACCATCGGTAGGGCTGCCGCCCTGATCAAGTGGCTGTATCACACCGAGTGCCAGCAGCGCGCCGCAAGAATCGCCCACTATCACGCACTCGGCATGGCCCCGGAGAACAAGGTCACGCCCGAACTGGCCTCCCGCAAAGGCTCGGGGCTGCACCCGCTCGTGGTGTTCCTGAGCGAGGTACAAGAGCTGTTCCAGCACCCCGTCTACGGTGCCGAAGCCGGGGAGTTGTGCGAAAAGGTGATCAAGCTCGGGCGTGCGCTCGGCGTGATCCTGCTGCTGGACACCCAGATCCCGGACAAGGACAGCCTCCCCACAGGGATCACCCGCAACGTCAACACCCGCGTATGCATGTCGGTCCGCGATCAGGTCGCCAACGACATGATTCTCGGCACCGGCATGTACAAGGCGGGATACCGCGCCACCGTGTTCGAGCCCGGTGACGACACCGGACCGGGCGATGCCGGGTGGGGCATCGTCGTCGGCGTCGGCAAACCCGCCGCCCTGCGCAGCTTCGAGGTCAACGCCGACCAAGCAAAACAGGTCATCACCCGGGCGATCGCAATGCGGGTAGCCGCGGGCACCATGCCCGCCCCCGACACGCAGACCCGGCCCGACCCGCCCGCGTACGACCTGCTGTCCGATCTCGCGCGTATCTGGCCGGCGGAGGAGGAAGCCGCGTGGAACATGCTCCTGTGCGAACGGCTGACCGAACTGCGGCCACCGATCTATGGGGGGTGGCGCTCCGAACAACTCACCAGCGCACTCAAACCGCTCGGGGTCAAGGTCGGACCGATCGGCCGCCGCATCGACGGCAAGAAGCACACCAGGCGCGGCATCTACCGCGCCGAACTCGCCCGCGCCATAGCGGAACGTAACCAGAACCAACCCACCGACTGATCGGGAATGGTGCTTCCGGAAGCAACCGGCCCTGCTTCCGGAAGCACCCCCGCTAGCACCCAGAAAGGCCATCTGACCAGGCCGGTAGCAGATAGCAGCCAAACCTGCGGCCAACCCTTGGACCCCTTCAGGAGGTGGTTTCTTGACCCCAGACACGCTCATCGCTTCCGCAGTCATCGCGCTCCCGATCCTGCTCACGCTGCGTTACATCTACCTGTGTTACGCCCGACCGTTCCGCAAACACACCCGATGCAAAGGCACCGGCCGCATCCCCTACCTGTTCGGCCGTGGCTGGCGCTTCTGCCCCCGCTGCAACGCCACCGGCCTACGTCTGAGAGCCGGCCGCCGCGCATGGAACCACATTCGCCGACTCCAGAGAGAGGGGTGATGTTGCTTGCAGGCATACACAGTCGAGCAGGTGGCCGACATGCTGAGCATCGGGCGCGACAAGGTCTACTACCTTCTCCGCACTGGACAGCTCAGAAGCATCAAGATCGGCAAGCTTCGCCGGATCACGGATCAGCACCTTGCCGACTTCATAACCTCACTCGAACCCGTAGACGAGGCGTAGAGCAACGTGCTACAACGTTCTACATAACCGGGTGCAGCGCACACCGGTACAACGCCTCTTGATAACTGCATGACACGAAAGGAAGCCGTCAATGACGCGCGACCGAACGACTCTGCCACCCGTCCGGGTGGATGTGGAGCTGAAAGACCGTCTCCGCAGGCACGCAGAGTCGCAGGAACGAGATGTGTCGTGGGTGATCAGGAAGGCGATCGAGGAGTACCTCAACCGTCATGAGAAGGGGTGATCCCTTGGCCAAAATCCTGATCGGCAAGTACGAAGCGACCATCTACCCCGAGGGAGGGGGCTACACCGGAGCCATCTCCCTCGGGTTCCTCCCCAACGGGAAGCGCCACCGCATCAAGCGCAAAGGCAAGACCAAGACGGCAGTCAAGGACAAGCTGATCAAGGTCGTTGACGATCTTGAGGCGGGCATCACAGCATCGGAAAACTACCTCGTGCGCGATGCCGTCAAGGACTGGCTTGCCAAGGGCCTCAAGGGACGATCCGATGGGACCATCGACAAGCTCACCGGACTCGCCGAAACACACGTGATACCGAAGCTGGGGGCCGGCAAGCTTCAGGGCCTAACCGCCGACGACGTGGACGAGTGGCTTGACGGACTCGCTACCAAGCTCGCCACCACGACGCTACGCGAGGTTCACAGCATCCTGAAACGATCTATCCGGCAAGCCCAAGCCCGCAACAAGGTCCTCAGGAACGTTGCCGAACTGGCCGCCACACCAGTAGGTCTGGACGGCCGGCCCAGCAAGGCCCTCACGTACGAGCAAGCCAATGCGCTGCTCAAGGCCGCAGCCTCGTCAGCCCTGAATGCGTATGTCGTACTCAGCCTCACCACGGGCGTGCGCACCGAGGAAGCCCGCGCACTGTGCTGGGATCACGTCGTCGCCTGGGTACCCAAGATCAAGTCTTGGCGACCGGTGACCGAAGTCGGCTTCAAACACAAGAAGTTCGCCATCTACGTATGGCGCACCGTCCGACAAGGGGGTGACACCAAGACCCGCAAGTCGCGGCGCACGCTGGAACTGCCCAAGCTAGCCGCGAAGGCACTCAAACTACACCACACACGCCAGGCCGCTCAGAAGCTGAAGGTCGGCGAAGCGTGGCAGGCTCACAACCTGGTGTTCTGCACGAGCGTAGGCAGCCAACTGGACGCTGCGAACGTCCGGCGCTCTTTCCGCAGAGTCACCAAGGCGGCAGGGCTCGGGACCGGTTGGTCCCCCCGCGAACTGCGTCACTCGTTCGTCTCCATCATGAGCGATCAAGGCGTACCCATCGAGACGATCGCCGATCTCGTCGGGCACGCGGGCACCAGCGTCACGGAAGCTGTGTACCGCCACCAGCTCAGGCCCGTGATCACCAAGGGTGCCGACGCAATGAACACCATCTTCGGCGACAGCCGAAGGGTAGAGTCCGGGTGAGATGGCTCCCCGATTGGCTCCCCTCGACTTCTCAGACACGCAAAAGGGGCTCCGGATCTACTCCGAAACCCCTCTTGACCTGGTGGGCGATACTGGGATCGAACCAGTGACCTCTTCGGTGTGAACAGGGCTTTCCGTCATGGCCCACCCCTGCTCAGCACGCTCCGCCGCAGGTCAGAGGCGATATCGGGTGCGACGGGGTACCACGAGACACCACCGGAAACGACGGTGAGCGACGCCGTCTGCTCCCACTCTGCTCCCACTTGATCATGGCGATGGCGCAGCGAGCGGTAAGACGAGACTTACCGAAGCGCCACATAGGCTGCCTCGAACGTGCGTACTAGAGTTGCAAGTTCGCACCTCGAGCCTCAGGAGCTACGTTGATCAGTCCTGACCCGGCAGCCGCTCAACTCGCCCACCGCCAGCTCGCCGCCCTCCGCCAGACATTCCCCTCCTGGCGCATCGGGTGCAGCCGGGCCGGCATGTGGTACGCGATCAGGTCCACCTCGCCCGAGGCGCCGGCCATGGCCGGCCTCCACCGCTACATCGTCCAGCCCAGCGCCGAGGCTCTCGCCGCGATCCTGACCCAGCAGCTCAGCCTCATCCAGAGAGTCAGGTTTCGTCCTGGCTCGTAGGCCACTCCTCGCGAGGGCGCACGTAGGTGCCGATCTTCGGCTTGATGACCAGCCACCCCTCCTCGACGAGCGACCTGATCGCATGGAGGGCGGTGTTTCGCCCGACCCCGTACTCGTCCTGGATCTGGTGGATGGCCGGCATGCGGCCCTGCGGGCGGTAGGTGCCGTCCTTCACGCGGTCGCGGAGCGCATCGGCAACCCGCTGCCACTCATACTGCGGCTCCCACCTTCTGATCATGGACCGAACGTAGTGAGCCCATCACTCCCCCAGTTCACCAGGCACGTCCCAGGTGGTACTAGGTAGACCCAGGTAGTCCTGTGTGTGAGCGCTGCTCGCATCGGGTAGGGGAGGTCGGGAAGCGGCGGCGCGGAATCACCTCCCTAGCCGGGGGTGTCGGGCCGCGTCGCCGCGCCAGCAGAGACCGAGCCATGCCTTGCGTCCTGCACAAGACAGTAGGCGCAAGGACCAAGACCGCCTACTAGCCCTCAGGTCACGAGATCGGGCGCCGCACCTTCAGGCTGTGGCCGGCGGAACGTCGATCTCGTATTCGTACAGATGCCGTTCGCCGATGGCCACCGTGTCCAACACCTCGACGGGAGTTCCGGACTCGTCCAAGGCGACACGCAACGTGCGAGCCACCGGGACGCCCGGATCGATCCGGAGGTCGACGCACTCATCGGGGCGAGGAAGCCTGGCGGCGATCCGATCGATGAAGCGGGCGATGCGGCGGCCCATCACATCCTCCACGTAGGCCAGCGCCCCGCCCGCGATGCGCTCGTTGCGTGCGATCGCCGTGTCGGCGAACTGGGCGGCGGGATAGTAGCCGTCGCTTCGCTGCACCGGCTCGCCGTCGACGAAGAAGAGCAGCCGCCGCATGACGACGTTGGCCCCATCGGGGATCTGGAGCCGCTCGGCGATCTCGGGTACCGCCTCCACGATCTCCACGAAGAGCAGCCGCTGCTCCGCCTTCTGGCCGGACGCCGCCATCTGGGCGTTGAAGTTGGGAGAGCCGCCTTCCCGCCGCAGCCGCCAGACCGCGCCTGTGGACTGCATCAGGGTGGGCGCCTGTCGGCGCACCCGCGACCGAGCACCTTGCGTGCTTTGGATGTGCCCCTCGCGCTTCAGCTCGTTCAGAGCCTTCCGGACGGTCTCGCGAGAGGTCCCGAACCGGGCCACCAGCTCGGACTCCGAAGGGACGAGGTCTCCAGGCGCGAGCGTGCCGTCAGCGATCTGTCTGCGAAGTTCGGCAGCGATGCGCCGGAAGGGTGCGCTCACCGTGCCTCCTGCCGTCGTGGTCATGCGGTGTACGCCCATCCGCTCCAGGCCGAGACGGCGATGAGCACCGCTGGGCCTTGCGGCGGGTTTTCACGGTACTGGTCATAGCGCTCCGACAGTCTGCCGACCGCCCGATCACGCCGCGCCCCGGCCTCGACGATCTCGGCGGTGCCGTCCGCGCGTGCCCACCAGAGGCTGTTCCAGTCGTCGGCGTACTCGTCGACGAGCAAGGAGACGCGCGGGTTGTCCGCGATGTTACGGAGCCGGCGGAGGTTCAGGGTCTTCTTCGGCTTGTGATCGATGACGAAGGCCACCGTGTCGCCGTCCACGTCGAAGGTGACGGGCACGAGGTGTGGCACGCCGTCGCGGTCGGCGGTGGCAAGTCTGGCGACTCTGGCGGACGCGAATCTGCTTCGGGCTTCCACCTGATCCATCTCTGTATTGAACACCGAAGGGAATCCTCTCCAAGTGCTTGCCTAGTCAAGTGTGCTCCATCTACAGTCACTTGCATAGGCAAGACGCGGAAGCCGCATCTGCAGAGCGGAGGAGTCCCGATGGCAGCCACATCACGGCCTTCACTGCCGGCGGTCACATCGTGATCCCGCACGACGACGCCATTGCCGGCCGCCTCATAGACCTCCGCCTGGAATACGACCAGTGGGCCATCACCCACGTTGATCACTTCTGGGCAACCAGGGTGGAGAAGCTCACGCCGCCCGGCTGCCAAAGCATGATCCGTACCGGCGACATCGACGACCTCGCCGACCAACTCTTCGAGCAGGAACGACGACGGGCACGGCTCCAGCAGGAGTCCGCCCAGATCCCGCAGCAGTACCGCAGACCGCCCGGCTCCTGGTCCCTGGTCTCCCTCGCGCTGGGGTGTGCAGATGCGGAGGCCAGACAGGAGCCGGGCTTTCACCCCTGAGCCCGTCTGGCCCGTGTGATCGCCGCAAGCTCGCGGGCCAGGCGGTTCCACCTCCCGGCAACCGCCGAACGCCGGGATCCCAGCGGCCCCGCCCAGTGCGGCCCGGGGGCGGGGCCGCGCAACTCCACAGACGTCCTTGCTGATTCACCTATCGGCAGGGGCACGGGTGGCCCCGCGCCTCGGCCGGAGGGGGCGAGGACGGGGCCACCCGCTTGACCCGGAATGAGGGACCACGTGACCCGCCCGAAGGAGATCGGCACCTGCCGGTACTGCAAGAACACGATCCAGAAACACGGTGAAGGCTGGTACACGGACCTCAACAGCCCGCCGCCCGCCGGCGTCTCGCTACAGATCGAGTGCCCGAAACGCCCTATCGAGGGATCACAGTCCTACGGACGACACGAGCCCAAGAAGCAGCTGCTGCCGAGGGTCTCCTAGAGATCGTGGTCCCGTCCTTCCGGGTGGGCGGGACCACCCATCGTCCGGCGCGGCGTCCACGTCCTTCCCTCGCGCCGTGCCGGACCCCAAGTCCATGAACAACAGAAGACCCCGCCAGCGCTCGCAACGCCGGCGGGGTCCTCCAACAACCGGCACCCCTATCAAGGAGAGGGCCGATCATGCTGAACGTACGTGAACGGCGGGAGCCTGTCCCCCGTTTCCTGCCGCTGTTACTACTCCGCTCCTGGTTCGACGGGGTACTCGTAGACCAGGTCCCACTGGTGGGTGGGAGCGACGTAGATGTTCACCTTCACCGGGCGGTCGTCACCGGTCCAGCCGGTGTGGACGATGTAGTACACGCGCTGATCTTCGGTCATCCGGAGGAAGGCAGCCTCTGCCGGCGTCGGCGGGCGCACTCTGATGCGCTCCGTGATGCGGGCCTGCCCGTGCCCGAGCTCGGCCAGACGAGAGCTGATGCCGCCCACACCGGGATCGACCTCCGCGATCGGCGTCCCTTCGGCGATGCTGAGCGGGATGTAGCTGGTGGCGATCTGGATCGGGACGCCTTCCGCCCGCATGTACCGGGCCCGGACGACGACGCTCTGCTCGTCTGGGTCTACGCCCAGCACAGCTGCTACGTCGGCTGGCGGTTTGCCGGGGGCGACGGTGTTGTCAGATTGCAGCTTGTAGCCCAGTTCGGCCAGCTCCGAGGCGAGTGCGCCGCGGACTCCCCCGCGCTCGCGGTGCTCCTTGCTGTGGCGGATGGCGGCGTTCCGCACCAGGGGCGGCAGCTCATGGACGGACATAGAGGGCTCCTCGAGTTACTCCACGCCTCAGACCTGGTTACCGATCTGCTCCGACAGGTATTCGCGGACAGGCTCAAAGATGCCTGGCAGCAGTTCGTCGACCTCGGACAGACTCACCCACTTGACCTCGGCAAGCTCTTCGGGATCTCCAACGATCACGTCTGTCTTCCCTGTGGGAGAGCACGCCAAGTAGATCATCGTGCGACCAGTCTTCGGGTGGATCCGACGCGCGATCTCCCTCTCGGCCGCCACCACTCGCAGACCCGTTTCTTCCTTGACCTCGCGGACAGCCGCGTCTGCCAGGGATTCGCCGGGCTCGACCTCACCCGCAATGAAGGTCCAAGGCGGCGTCCCGTCGTTGCGCTTGCCCACCAAGACGCCCCGCTCGCAAGTGACGATGGCGGCGACGAGGGGTGGACGTTCTGGCTTGGTGGCTTCATCAGGCACGTGCTCGATCTCCTCTGTGAGGCTGCGTCGCGGATCTCCCGCTCAGGCACCTGCGAGCTAAATCGTCGAACAGGCCGGACACGGCAAGCTGAGCAATACGCGGCGTTCTTCGTTGTAGTGGGTGACCACACGCGCTCCGAGGCAGTAGCGGCAGGTCAGAGTCGTCGTTCCTATGTCGTGCCAGATCTTGTGCTCCCACGCAGGTGGCGGTTCGGCCGGCGGGAGAGGAGGGTTCTCCTCTGGGTCATCAGGCCCCCCTACGGTGCCGCGGCCATGGCAGAAGGCGCACTCGATGCGGAGCGTACCGAGCGCCTCCCAAGTGCGGCCTTCGCACTGGGGGCAGTTGATCGCGTCAGGCATCCTGCCAACCGCTTCCCTTGCAGGCGCGGCATTTCACCCACTGCTTCTTCTTGCCTGGCTGGCCGTTACCCTCGACCCACTCGCCGCCCTCGCCGAGGCAGGCACCGCAGCGGTGTCGCTTTGGCTTCTTCTGCTCGTCGTCATCCTTGGCCATGCTCCGACGGTAACTCGCGGCATGTGGCTCGTCACGCGATTCCGCTGGTACTGGCACAGGGCGATGTCAATCCATCGGGACGTCGTAGGTGAATATGTGCCGGGAGCCGTCAAACAGAAACTTCGTCACCTCGACCGGCCGCTCGTCGGCGTAGATCGTCCGAGTGAGCTCAACAACCGGAGTCCCTGGCGGGAGTGTGAGCGTCTCGGCTTCCGACGGTGTAGGCATGCGGGCGATTAGGTCCTCAACTGCTCTCATCTGGGGGTGTCCGAGGAGTTCGGCCAATTCGCCATGGACCCCGCCGGAGATCTGCTCCAATTGCGCAATTATGGTTCCCGTAACCTGGGATGCCAGAAAATAGCTGTCCGCAATCTGGGCAGGCTCTCCGTTGATCGTCAGCACATGTCGGCGCACGACAAGGGCAGCCCCCTCATCAGCCCCGAGCAGCTCGGCGATTTCTCGTGGGGCAGGAATAGTGGCGACTTCAAGTAGGTGCCGCTCTCGCACCATCCCTTGCGCTTGGGCTTCCGCTTCGAGAGGGGCGGTCCCCTCTGGTCGCCCGGAGCGCAAGTGCCGCTTCGTGCCGTATCGGCGAAGTCGCTGAACACTGCGCACGAAGACCCCCCGCCCGACCTCACTGACGAGCAGACCTTCTGCCCTGAGCTGCGCCAACGCCTTTGCCACGGTTGTTTTGCTGACCTTGTAGCGCGCGATCAGCTCTCGCTCAGACGGCAGCAGCCCGCCAGGCGCAAGACGCCCGGACTGGATTTCATCCCTCAAGTCGTCCGCGATCTCCTGGGCAACAGATCGCGCCATTACAAGCCTCCTGATCAGAGGGGTCGCTCGACCCTCCCGACCAGCCTAGGGGGATCTCCACAGGGAGGCCACATGCAGCCTGTTAACTCTCACTCACCCCTTGACACACCTCCCTGGGGAGGTTCAGTCTAACCATAAGTTCCCTGGGGAGGTCTCCCCGGGGATGAAGTTCCGTGGAGATGTCCGGTTTGGAGGCTCTCGTGGGCGCCGACCCTCGTGATCAGATATCGCGCTCAAGGCGCCTGATGAAGACCCGCGAAGTTGCGGAGCTGTTCGAAGTGGAGCCCGAGACCGTCGTGGAATGGGCGCGCTTGGGCAAGCTCCGGGCAGTTCGGACCCCGGGCGGCCAGCAGTACCGATTCCGCGCCGCTGACATCGCCGCGGTACTTGGCGAAGAGGTGTCGAGATGAACTCGCCCTTCGACTCGATCAAGCGAACAGACGAACTTGGCGAGCACTGGCTTGCCCGCGACCTCATGCCGCTCATGGGCTACATACAGTGGCGACAGTTCAACGATGCCGTAGAGCGGGCGAAGCTGGCTGCCGCCAACGTGGGTGCCGATGTGGAGTCCATTTTTGCGGATGCCCGCAAAAATGCAGGTCAGGTTGGGCGTGCCGCCAAGGACTACCGGTTGACGCGGTACGCCGCCTACCTCGTGGGAATGAACTGCGACCCGCGCAAGCCCGAGGTGGCCGCCGCCCAGACCTACTTCGCGGTCAAGACCCACCAGGCAGAGGCCGGCCACGCAGCCGTCCATCGGGAGCCGTCCCGTAAAGAGCTCGCGTACATGGTCATCGAGGCGGAAGAGCGCGCCGAGTTGGAGGCCGCCCGCGCCGACAAGGCCGAGGAACGCGCCGAAGTCGTAGAGCGGAAATTCGCCGAGTTTGAGGGCGGCCCCGGCATCACCCTGACCAAGTTCCACAAGAAGTACTTCAGCGAAGTCCGCGAACGTGTCTTCTTCGAGCACCTGTACAGCAAGGGCTACCTAATCGACCAGCGCCGCCAAGGCCCGTGGGACCAGAAGCGCCAGTGTTACAAGGACGGGCCTCAGCACTTCGAGCCCAGCTACAAGGGCAAGCCGTTCCTGTACCTGCACGAGGCTGGCATCCACGGCGGGAAGCGGCGCTTCAAGACGCTGGTCCGCCCCGGCGACCCCGAGTTGCTGTTCAAGGCCCAGCTCGTCCGTGAGGGGCTACGTGGCAATCAGCACACCGTCAACCCGCTATTCGCCGTGACGAGAACGTCGTGACGACTCCGGACATGTTGAAGGCGGCCCTCATCCGCCAAGACCCGGGCCGCCCGCATGTCCCACACCATCCAAAACCGGAAGGGACAGCTCTCATCATGACATACCCCACCCCGACGGTCGACGTCTCCCTCGAACTGCTCCAAGCCTTGGCAGACCGCCACATCAGCACAGGCCGCGCCGTCCACGAACTCATCGCCCAAGCCAGACGCACACTCGGAACCGCCGAGAACTCACTCCCCGAGGGCGTCGTCAGCCTCGACGACTACCGGCGCCACCATGGACGGATCGCATGACCCCCACCAATCTGATCGAGCTACCAGGCGTACCCCAGTTCGTTCCCTGGGTCGCCGCAGCGGTGATCGGCCTCGCAGTCCTCGTGGTCACCTGGTGGCAGCTACGCCGTGGCCTCCGTCTTCTGCTGAAGGTCGCCAAGCGCCACAGCGCCGAGGACAACCTGACGATCGTCGCCGCGACCATCGCGACCGGCGTCTCGGCTACCGGCATGTGGCGCTTCTTCGAGAACGTCCTGCACCTGCCGTGGCCACTGCGCATCGTGCTGTTCGCGTTCATCGAGGTCGCGGTCGTCACCTCCGCCGTGCGCGCCAAGCGCTCCATGCGAGAGAACTTCTCCGCCGGCATCGACGGGATCGCCGTCTGGGTCCTGGCCGTCCTGACCGCGTTCTTGTCCGCGATGCACTCCGAGTCCTTCCCCGAGGTGGTCTTCCGGCTTTCCTCTCCCCTGGTCTCTGCCTGGCTGTGGGAGCGCGGGATGCGGCTGGAGCGCCGCCGGCTGCGCGGAACCTCGGGCATCCACTGGCGTCTGACGCCTGAGCGGGTGCTGGTCCGGCTCGGGATCGCGGAGGCGCGCGACCGCAGCGCAGCAGACGTCGACGCCCACCGCCGCCTCACCCGCGTGGCGCTGGCCGCCAAGCGGGCCAAGGCGCTGCGCGAGCGCGGAGCCTCCGAGCGGAAGGTCCGGGCCGCCATGGCAAGACTCGACCGGCGCCTCGACCAGGCCGTCGCCCACACTGGTCTCGCTCAGGACGAGCGCATGCAGTGGGCGCTCCTCGACCAGGTCACCACCCTGTTCGGCGGAGCCAGCCTCACCACCCTCCCGGACACCCCCACGTGGGCGCACCTCGACCACCCGGCCGTCACCGGCGCCGCCAAGCACCGCGAAGCCGCCCAGCTCGCCGAAGCGATGAACGAGTGGACCGCCGCCATCAACACCCAGCGCGACCCCGAAACGTCGGCGGCGATCAAGTCGATGGCCGCCTACATCGCCCGGCTTGAAGGTCGTCCGACACCCCGGTTTGAAACTGCGGATGAAACCGTCCGCTCGGTTGATGTCGAGGTTTCAGAAGCGGAGATCGACGACCTGATCGACCGGCTCCGCGAAGAGCCTCCACCGCCCTCGGATGAAACCGGCGATGAAACCGAGGATGAAACCCGCGCCACCGAGGCGATGTGGGCCTACTGGCAGAAGATCGTCCAGGAAGAGCGGCGTCTTCCCACCGGCACCGAGCTGGCCAACGTCGGCAAGTGCACGCCCCAGTACGGAGCTCGAAAGGCGCGCGAGTGGTCCGAGGCCATGGACGGCCGGACGCGCCGCGCTCTGCGGCCCGGAAAGAAGGCTTCAACATGAATCCCGTCATCGAAATCGCCGTCGCCTTGTTGGTGATCTTCGCTCTCGTGCGGGCGTCGATCATTGAGCCTCCCGCCTCGGCCCGCGACCCACGCCAGTACCGCGCGAGGCTGCGGTCCATGCGGTGGTGGCAGCCGGCGTACTGGATCGCCGCGGTCATGCTCGTGGCGCCGCTGATCACCGCCTGGAACGCGCTGCGTTTCGCCGCCTACCTCGCCGCTTTCCTCACTGCCTGCGCCTCCGTACGGCTCGCCAACGCCACCGCCATGGACGGCCGAGCCATTCGCGTCTACCGGGCCTCTCCATGGAGGGAGTTCGCGCCTTGACCGAGAAAGCCCGCCCCGACCTGCGCCTCGTCCCCCGCAACGCCGACGATGCCCCCGACCTGCCGCTACCTGCCGAGGACACTGGCGCTGAGCTTGACACCGTCGTCTACGACGCCGAGCTGGTGGACGCTGCTGAGCCGCGGGCCAGGCTGCTGCCGGACGTCATCGTCGAGGGCATCACGGTCGTCCGGTCATCGCCCAAGACGGCGAAGGCCGTACGTGTGGTGGCGCTGCACGGTGTGCGGGTGGCGCAGGGCTGGCACTCCTGGTGGGTGCGGGCCGGGGACGGGCTCTCCTACGGCGTGTACCGCCGCCAGATCCGCGCCGCTGAAGTCATCGGCGACCAGGAAGCTCTCGCCGCCTGGGTGGACCGCAAGGAACGGGCTGTGGCCGCGCGCCGCTCCCGGCTCATGGATCTGCCGCTCCTGGCTGTGAACGTGGCCAAGTTCTTGGGGATTTCGCTGCTCGGGGCGCTGATGCTGCTGCTGGCGCTCTCCATCGCGGTGTGGGCCACAGGTGTCGGCAGCTTCAGCACCGTGTGGGAACTGACAGGCGACCTCATCGGATTCATCCTGACCGTGCTCAAGTACATGTGGCCTGCGATTCCGGCTGGCATTGTGGTGGCCGCGTGGCGGGAAGGTCACCGCAAGGGGACGCCCCCCACCTGGCTGGCCAAGGACGGCGACGCCGGCGGCCGTAACAGCACCCCAGTCATGATTACGCCGTCGGTGGTCGTCACCGCGTTGCGAGACATCGGTTACGCCCCGCTGCGCAAGGCCATCAAGGACATGGGCGACGCCGGAGCGGCAATGCTCAGCCCCATCCGTATCGCTGGCTGCGGCGTCGAAGTCGACGTCACCTTGCCGTCAGGGACCTCTACCGACGAGATAGAGAAACGTCGGCGCAAGCTCGCGGAAAACCTCGGCCGGCACCTTCACGAGCTGTTCATCACCATCCCCGAGCAGGCGCGCACCGTCCGCCTGTGGATCGCCGACCCCGGCGCACTCGATGAGCCGATCGGCCCGTCTCCGCTGGTCACGAGCAAGGAGATCGACGCCGACTACGAGAACGGCCAAGCGCCTTGGGGGCAGAACTTGCGCGGCGAGGCTGCGACCATCAGCCTCTACCAGAGGCACCTGCTCATCACCGGCCTGTCGAACCAGGGCAAGACCGCGGCGCTGCGGGCATTGGCGCTGTGGCTGGCGTTCACCAACGTGCGGTTCCGGATCGCCGACCTCAAGGGCATCGGCGACTGGGCCATGTTCAAGGGCATCGCCGAAGTCCTCATCCAAGGCCCCACAGACGAGCACGTCGCCGCAGCCACCGCGATGGTCGAGTGGGGCGTGGACGAGATGGAGCGCCGCCTCCAAGCGCCTCCTGGCACGCGATTCGATCCGGTCGTCCTCATCGTGGACGAGGCGCAGCAGGCGTTCATGTGCCCGGCCAAGGACGAGGACGGCGTCCCCTACGGCGGTACCAAGTCCAACAGCCGGTACTTCATCGCCACCCGGAAGATCCACAACCAGGGGCGGGCTGTGGACGTCCTGCTCTGGCAGGGTACCCAGAACCCCACTGACCAGAACCTTCCCGTCCTGGTCCGCGAAGGTGCCCACATTCGCGCCTCCCTGGTCGTCGGCACCGAGTCCCAGTCCCGCATGGCGCTTGGCGAGAACGCCGTGAACGCGGGCGCTGCCCCTCACCTGCTACGACAGGACCTCGACAGGGGAACGGTCGTCACCAACGGCGGTGGCATGAAGCTCCCTGTCGGACAGACGTCCATCACGATCCGCACGCACTACGTGGCAAAGGAGGAGGCGGCCGAGGTCGCCGACCGCGCTAGGGCGCGCCGCGCTGGGACGGCCACCCTCGACGACATGCCCGTCGAGGACAGACGCGATCCGCTCGCCGACATCGCCGCCGTGCTGCGAAATGAACCCCGGGTGCTGACACAGGAGGTCCTTTACCGGCTCGCCGAGCGTGACCCGGGCCGCTACCGCACGTGGGCCTTCGCCGATCTGACCAGGGTCCTGGAGGACGCCGGCGCGGCCCCCTACAAGTCGGATGGCCGCATGGTCGTCGGCCGTGATCGCGTCATCAGCGCGCTCGCAAACCGGGAGGAATCGGATGCCTAAGACGACGAATGACAGCCGAAGCGATCAGGGAGGAGGGCAGGGAGGCAGGGAGAACTCCCTTTCCGCCTCCCTCCCCGAGAATACGGCCCTGACCTGCGTAACTCCCTGCCGGGGAGGCAGGGAGGCGCCCTTCAGGAGGGGCGCTGAGACCCCCCGAATGTGCTGGTCTCGTCGCCTCGCTCGCCTCCCTCCCTGACGCATTCGGCGCGGTGGTTGCGGATGCTCTCCCGGCCTGCCGGGCGAGGTGTCCGGAGCAACCGCTCCACTCACAAGGGAGAACCGAATGAAGTTCCAGAGCAAGGGCGACACCTACCACGGTGACGGTCCCGTCACCTGCGGCGGCTGCGGCACGGTCAGCACCATCCCGCACGTGACCGCCAACCACTCCTGCCCCGGTTGCGGCCGAGTCCTCAACGGCCACGGCCGCAGCAAAGAGCCGGACCTGAGCTGACCCATGCGCACCAAGAAGCTGATCGCCTACGCCGCCGTAGCGTTCGTGATCTTCTACCTGTTCACCCGTCCCGCCCAGGCCGCCGCTGCGGTGAACGCCGTGTTCGCAACCAACATCGTGAGGTGACCATGGGCCTCAAGCGAGTCGTCACCGACTACATCAAGGGCCAGTCCACCAAAGGCAACTGCGGCGACTGCGGCCACGGTTCTACCGCCGCTCCTGGGTGCGCCTGCACTGCGTCTTGGTGTCCCTGCCACAGAGGCTTCTATGGGCACGGCGCACACGGATGCTCGGGCCGCGACGAAGACCACTAGCCGGCACCCAGACACCACGAGGAGAACCCTGATGAAAAACGAGATCACCTTCACCACGGCAGGTGGCGGCACCGTCGTCTGGAAGTGGCACAACGACGACAGCGGCGGCAGGTGGGTGTGCCAAGCCTGCGGCGACAAGGGCTGGGGTTACGACACCGAAGCCAACAAGCACGCCGGAGGGTGTTGGGCCCGCTGAGAGCGCCGAGGACCCGCCCGACACTTCCCCGGCACGGCGGGCCCTCGGCACCGCTACCGACAATCATCAACTGCGATCAGAAGGAAGCTGCAATGAACCTCAGCGTCAGAGTCACCTTGTTCACCTGCAAGCACTGCAGAAGGCAGCACAACAACCCGCTCACTCACGCTTGCCGTGTCGGCATGGCCGAGCTCGGCGTCCCGGCCTCGATGCGCAAGGCGCAGAAGGCGAAGGAGGCAGCAGCCCGCAAGAAGAACAGCCACTGAGACCGGCGGGGCCCAGGACGCGGCTCAAACCCTGGCAGGCACAGCCGCGCCCGGGCCCCTCAACCCCACAGGAGGGATCGCACCCATGGTGAACGAAAGCAACAGGTCACGGCCACCCAGTGAGACGTGCGAGGCCGTGGTCGCCGACACGGACGGCAAGCAGAGCGACTGCGACCGGGACAACACCGGCCACCGCATCCACCGCAACCCGGAAGAGTTCTGGGTCAAGGCTCCGGGCGGTTTCTTGCGCTGGCCCCGGCGAGAGTCCAAGTAGGGCGTCCCGGGTTGCGGATCTTCTGCCAGCCTTGCGATAGACACTTGAACTATCTAACAGGGTGACCGGAGGTGATCCACATGCCGCCGTCCACGGAGCAGCTACACGGCACGACCACCGGGTAGATCCCCGGCGGCCCCGCCCAGGACGGCTGGGATTCCACACATTCTCAGCCGTTTCTGGAGCGCTCCTCGAATGCTGTAACAGCCCGTCCGCGCTGCCGATCTCCGAGTGACGCGCAGCTCCACGAGAGGACGCAGGCCATGGCAGGGGTTATCGGCATAGCCGTCGTAGGCGTCATCGCGGGCCTCGTAGGGGTCGATTCCTGGCGCAAGCGGCGCTATCTGGTCTCCATCCTGCTGTGGATCTTGATGCTGGGTGCCATGGTCGCCGGCATCGCCCTCTGGATCGAGATCGGCTAACAACCGGCCCCTGCCGTATGGCAGAGTGCCTCGCACTGCCCCGGGTGGGCTTGCGCGATAACCGGGATTATGTCGAGTTGGTGGTCGTGCACGACCCTGTCGGTACAGCGCAGATGGCGATCATGTCCAGATCGGGACACATCGGTCACCTGAATCGTTATCAAGGACAGCGCGCGAGTTCTGACGTACGGTAGCGTCCTCCCTCCCATGCGTGACCAGCAGTCAGGGGAAACAACCGGGAGTGAGGGAGTAATACCTGTTCGGAACCGAGTTTTCTGTCTTAGCCAGAGGTTATGTTGATACCGAAAGACCGATTCGAACGCCTGGTCGGGGGTCTAAGAGGAGGTCGGGATGACAATGGTTCAGCGGAGACCCGAACAACCCGAGAGCGTCGAAGTGATCGAGTTGACAGCGGACGAGTACGAGGCAGCGAAGCAGCACGCCTTGGACGAGCTCGGGGTCACCTATGACGAACTGGCTCGACAAGCTAAGGATCGGCGGTTCACGTCACTCAGGCACCGCAAGCTCTGGCTCCTCATCCGCGAATACTGACGTCGCGAAAATCCTGCAAGAGGCTCGCAAGTTCGGGGAGTACGTCCAGCAGGCCCTCAACAGCACGATCTGCGACTACCTGAAGATCTCGGCGGTCGTCCATCCGAAGCAGCATGGTGTCGTCATCGTGGCGCGCGGCATCAGCAAGGCCAACCTGCTGACCGAAGCCTTCCCACTCCGAACCATGCCCGACAGCCAGACACGCGCCTGGATGGACCTCTCCTTCCGTTTCTGCTTCGACCCCGAAGGCGAGTACTTCACCGTCCTGTCCGCGTTCGTCGCTATCTACGCTGACGCGGAGGGCGTAGATCGCCTCTGCCACTTCGACTACGAGCGCGACAAAGCGGACGGCTACCCAGAGGCTCACATCCAGGTGTACGGCGACTCACCTGTCCTGCGGAAATGGGGCGGCCGGCTGCTTGAGCGGGGACTCGACCGGCTCCACTTCCCGGCCGGTCACCGTCGTTTCCGCTGGTGCCTGGAGGATGTCATCGAGTTCGTCATCGCCGAGAAGATCGTCCATCCGAAACCGGGCTGGCGGGACGTCATCGAGCCGGGCCGGAAGAAGTTCCATCAGCGACAGCTCAGAGCAGCCATCCGGCGGGACATGGAAACGACGATCAGGTACCTGGAGAGCGAGGGGTACACCGTGACACCACCCCCGGCCAAGTAGGCCACCGCCTACGCCGTCTCCTCACCGACGCTCTCGTCCGGCTCCCGCAGTTCGGTCAGGTCGAGCAACTCCTGGAGCACGTCCATTGGGTAGATGCCGGGTACTCCGAGCGCCATGCCGTTCCTGGTGACGCGGTACCAGACCTCTCCTGGCTGGGCGCCGGCGTCCCACATGCGTGCCAGCAGCAGGTTCGAGTCCGGGTCGCCGAGCTCAACGGGCTCGACACGCAGCCCTCCGGGGCCGACCAGGTAGCGGCTCACCGCGGGGAGCTGAAGGGCGGGATGTCAGTGGGGCGCAGCCTCATCAGGTCGTCTTCGATCTCCGCGGCGAACGCCCGCAGCCGCCTCACCCCGTCGAGCAGGGTCTTGGTGTCGAAGCTGCTGAGGTTGCTCGCGGCCTGCTGGAGTCGTGCGAGCGCCAGGTTGCGGGCGGTCTGCTGGTCGTCCATGGCCTGACGGTACGTCCTGCGCCGGTGTGAGCAAAGAGGCGCGTCGCTCATGACCTGTGAACCTCATTCGGGTCTCGCGCATCTAACAGGTGGAGACGTCGGGGCGTGCGGCGCCCGGGGTTCTCCTCCGTGAGGGCGTCGCCCCAGTCCCCCACGCTGGGGCGGCGTCACCCTAGATGCGGCCTATACCCACACTCCCAGCCGCCGGCGCCAGACGTTACGGTCGCCGACCACGAAATCTTGCTCGGCTTGTTGGCGCGTGTCGTCCCTAGCCTCCCCACTGTCGTGTTGAGACGTTGATCCTGGCTCCCCGACATCTCCCCTGACCAGGACAAACCTGGCCATGCTCGGGGCCAGGAAGGCTCCCGCCATGCGGCAGTCCCCCTTCGCCGCCCTGCTCACCCTCCTCCTGACACCTCTCCTCCTCATCCCGCTCTTCGCTGGCCCCGCCGTGGCTATCCCACCGGGCATGCCGACCACAGCCCAGGCTCTGCAGGAGCTGGCGCTCATCGCAGTCGCCCCGGAGAGCCACGAAGACACCTATGATCGCGATCTCTTTCCTCACTGGATCACGATCTCGGGCCAATGCAACACCAGGGAAACCGTCCTTAAGCGGGACGGCGACAACGTCGTCGTCAACACCTCATGCGCAGCCGTATCCGGCTCTTGGTACTCGCCGTACGATGGCGCCACCTGGACCGCCGCCAGTGATCTTGACATTGACCACATGGTGGCCCTGTCAGAAAGCTGGCGCTCCGGAGCCTGGGCCTGGACCACGACCAAGCGCCGCGCCTTCGCCAACAGCCTGTCGGACACACAGCTCTGGGCCGTCACCGACAACGTCAACCAAGCCAAAGGCGACCAAGACCCCACCACCTGGAAACCACCGCTCGCCTCTTTCTGGTGTGACTACGCGAAGTCCTGGACCGACATCAAGTACGACTGGGGCTTGAGCGCTCAGCAGGCCGAGATCGACGAGTTGGCCGACATGCTGGCCACCTGCTGACCCGAGATAGCTGAGCGCCCGTCCCCGAAAGCGGGGGCGGGCTCTCGTTTGCCAGGCTCAGTAACGGTACGCCTCACTCCGCCGGCGCCGCCACACTCTCTCGAGCCGCCTTGCTGAGGGCCATCCACCGCGCATGCCGGTTCTCTCCGCCGGCCAGCCACGGGTGCCGGTTGATCTCCTCGACGAGCCGCAGCCGGTCGGAGCGCGCCTCAACGAGATCCGCCTGGCGCTCAGGGTCCGGCTCGGCCTCCAGATTGACCACGTCCACACTGGACGGCAGGCCGGCGGCGATCTCATAGCAGCGTGCGTCTGCGGCGTAGTACTGCCGTTTGAGCTCGAGCACGTCGGCGGGTATGTCCAGGTCAGCCATGATCTCCCCCAATTTGAGCGCCGTTCGGCAGGATCATACGACTAGGCCGACGGAAGCGCGTCTCCCGGTATCGGCGTGTTCAGCTGGCGGGTGTGTATTTTGCCAGAATATGATTAATCACATGATCCGAGAGGACTCCCCGGAGGGGACGCTCGCCCGTTTAGAGACCGCCTGCCAGGAGATCTTCCGCGCCCTGGAAAGGGGCATCCAGACCGCCGACCACATCCACGACGAACGCGGCTGGAAGCCCAAGGGCGACATCCACTTCTACCGTCACATGACCCGTCGTGAAGCAATGGAAGAGCTCAAGCAGCTCAACCCGGAACTCGACGACGACGATGATCTCGGGCTCCCGATGAGCGGTCTCATCTTCCACCTCGAACACGACATCGTCCGCACGTGGCACACGCAGGACATCAAGATCCCGAAACCGACCACACGAGCGAAGCTCAACTTCGTCCACCAGATCCCCGAACGCCAGATCCCCGTCGTCGGTGACGACGAACTCTCCCTCGACTTCGAAGAGATCAAAGCGCGGCAGGTCAAGAAGAACCACGTCATCATCCACTGGACAGCCGAAGGCTCCACCATCGTGAGATTCGACTTGGTCAGGCCGGTCGGCGTCCATGGTGGCCAGGTCACAGTGGATTGGCGAACGCCTCTGCTGGGCCGTTACACCCAGGTCGAAGATCTGCAGTACCGTCGCCGGGACACCCAGACGGCACTCGGGGAGGAAGAGTCACAGTGATCTACGGAACTCGGCTGACGCAAGCGCGCGAGTTCTGCCTGCTCACCCAGAGAGCCCTGGCCGACGAGATCGGCATCAGCCAGGGCACCCTGTCGAACGCCGAACGAGACCTCACCGAACTGCCCTTCTCCGTCCTGACCCAGTTCGCGACCACGACCGGATTCCCCGTCGACTTCTTCCAGCAGGCGCCACGGGTCACCTTCGAGGGCCTGCCGACTCACTTCCGGGCGCGGGCCGGCATGAGCGTCAAGGAGTCGAACCAGGCCAAGCGGGGCGGCGAGATCGTCGCCGAAGCAGCCGTGACCATGCTCGACCATCTCGAAGGCCCCGCCCTCACCCTCGCCTCGATGCCACTCGGCACGGACCCCGAGATAGCCGCGAAGGGCGCCAGGGACGCGTTGGGGCTCAGCCCGCACGAGCCGGCCATCGGCCTGCCAGTCCTGCTCGAGCACGCGGGAGTTCTCGTCGTCGCCCTCCCGCTGCCCAACACCCGCCGCGATGCGTTCTCACTCTGGCTGCAGGATCGGCTGGTCCTTGCCCTCCTCGACGTCGACGCCGGCGACCGGCAACTGTGGTCCACCGCCCACGAACTCGGCCACGGCCTCCTGCACCGCGGAGCCGGCGCCAGCAAAACGCTGGAGCAGGAGGCAGACGAGTTCGCCATGCACTTCCTGACCCCGCTTGATGCGATGCGGCGAGAGATGCCCGCACACCCGACGATTCAGGACTTCGCCCTTCTGAAGAGACGCTGGGGCGTGTCCATCGCCGCACTCATCCGCACCGCTCGCCGCCTGGAGCGCATCGACGAGCAGCGCTACACCAGCCTGTTCAAGCAGATGGCGGCCCGCGGCGAACGACTTCGAGAACGAGCGGCCATCGCACCCATCAAGCCGCGCGGCTTCCGCGCCATGGCAGAAACCCTGTACGGCCCGCACCCGGCCCAGGGGCTGGCGAGATCGGCCAACTGGACGCCCGCGTTCGCCGAGGACGTTCTCAGCCGGCACGCGACCGGGAGCGAGCTACCAAGCCGCCGCATCACCAACGTGGTGAGCATCAGCTCACTTCGAGCCCGCCGCGCTTAGCTGCCCTCCCGAAGGCGCCCACGGCGTCGCGAGGCCGAGGGCGCCCACTGGGATACCAACAGAACGCCACTCTGAGACAACCTTGCGTGACTCTCGGTCGTCTCACTCTTCGGGTCGCCACCCACACCAATCCCCGAAGGGTGCAACGATGCGCTCTCTCCCCCTTGCCGTACTCGCGCTCGCTCTTGTGACGGGCTGCTCGGCCGCCACCAGCTCCACGCCGGCGTCGCTCCCCACTTCCACGGAGAGCGCGGTTCTGGCCGCAGAGTCCGCCACGCCGACACCTGCTCTGGCCGGCGAGACGACGTCGTCTCCCAGCCCGACACCGACGGTGTCGCCCACCACGCCGCGGCCGAAGAAGCCCAAGGTGAAGATCCGGACTCCCAGGCCGACACCGAAGCCCACCCGGACGCGCAAGCCCCGGCCGTCCATCCAGTCAGGTGTGCACCCGGGGGCCTTCTGCTCGCCACAGGGCGCTCTGGGGCGGACGAACGCGGGCACGCTGATGCGGTGCACATCGAAGGGCGGGGCGCAGGCGAGGTGGCGCAGCGCTTGAGGTTCCCGGGCCCCGCCCTCTGGGAGGGCGGGGCCTTTGCGCGTCTTCGCGAGTAAGGATCATCCCCCTACGGAGGGTTCTCCGCCACCGCGGTAGAAAGATCCGCTCCCGCCCAGGACGAGGCGTTGCGCACCTTCGCGGTGTGGACCATCGTGAGCGGGCGGCAGCGTCGGCGCCTCGCGCCCCGGTCCGTCAGGACTGCGCACCGGACGGTCCGGTGAGACAGGAGACGAACGTGTCGGACGACAACCGCGACGACGGGCCGAAGAAGCACCAGTGGATCCGCACCATCGTGGCTGTGGCCAAGCTGGTGCTGTGGATCCTGTGGGTGACCTTCGACCCGCGCCACCCCTCCTAGGGATGGCTGGGCCTCCTGCCGGCGGACTCGGTGGTATCAGCAGGCAGGAGGCCCATCGACAGCGTAGGCCGCCGCCGTCAACGATGACGCGAGAGATCTTTCCTACCGCGTAGAAGAATCCCCTTCCCCGCGGGGTGCTGGGCTCCGCCGCGGCGGACTTCTCCTTCGGCCTGCTCGACTCGGTCTCGCGCAGGAAGCGCTCCTGCTGGTATGGCCAGCCTCGGGAGGCGAAGGCTCTGGTGTGTCCGGATGAGGACATCGGACTCGTACAGCTTGATGCTGTACAGCGTGACGCTGTATGGTCTGGATATCCAATCAGAAAGGCGCCCCGATGAACACCACCGCTGCCGCCCAGACCGCCGGAGTCACCGTCGCCACCATCCGCCACTGGTGCCGGACCGGCGTCGTCGCCGCAGCCAAGGCCGCCGGCCGGTGGATCATCGAAGCCGCCTCACTCGCCTACCGCGTCACCCTAGGCAAGGAGCGCCGCATGAGCCACGCCCCAGTTGAGCACCGCGTCGACGACACCACCACGGTCATCGCCACCTACAGCGACCAGCTCGGCCCCGCCTGCTGGCGCGCCAGCGAATACCGGAACGGGCACCACATCGGCACCATCGGCGACGGCCAGACCGCGCAAGAGGCCATCAATCATGGCCTCGACATGCTGCGGCGGCTCGCCGAGCGGGACGCAGCTGCTGAGGCCCTCGAAAACAGCGGCCTGTACGCGGACCTCACACTGCGCAGCCCCGGCATCATGGGCCAGCTCGCCGACGCGATCCCGTCCCCCGCCCCGGCCGGAGAGTGCCACTACTGCGGCCTGGACGAGCGCACCTGCGACTGCAGGTAAGGAGCCAGCCACATGGCCACCGTGAAGATCCAGCTACGCGAGAGCACCCCTCACCTCGACAGCGACGGCGAACTCATCACCACCGGAAATGGCCACGGGGAGAAAGTTGCCCGCGTCCGACCGGGCTACGACGAGGTCGACCTGGATCGCCTGTCGCCTCGCGCTCGTACCCTGGCTGAGGCCATCGCAGCCGCTCCGCTGGCCGTCGCCGCCGAAATTTGGGTCGAGTCCGATACGCCGATCAGAGAGCGCCTCGCCGACTGGGAGCACTGGTACACCTCCGAGCAGGCCGGGCAGCCCGAACGCCGCCCATGGAGGGGCTGGAGCCGCTATCCGGCCACCTCCGGCAAGGACCCGCACGACTGGCTGGAAGAGCAGGCCGCGAAGATCCCGCCCGGCTGGCATGTCCTCGGGCCCACGCCGCGTGAGCGCATCGACTCCGGAGCCGAGACAGGGATGACCATGGAGCAGGTTCTCGCCTTCTTGCGGGAGCGGGGCCGGCCGATAGCGTCATCCACCTGGCGCGCCTACGTGGCTCGTGGTCAAGCTCCCCGCCCTGCCCGCCATGTGGCCCGGACGCCGCTGTGGGATCCCGCCGAGATCCTGCAGTTCGCAAGCGGCCCAGGGAACGCGTAACCAGCGAAAGCGGGGCTCACGAGGCGAAGAAGTCCCGGGGTTCCGACGTGTCCGGAAGCGGACAAGTTGGTGTGAACCTATCCCGTGTTTGGAACGTCCCTAAACCACAAGGGGTGGGGATGCCCCTCGGGAGGCGAGGGACCAGTCCGGCCGCCGCGGCGCGCAGGCCCGGCGGCCGGACACCAACCCCCGCACAACGCCAAGAAGCCCCGCCCGCCTCCCGAAGGAGACGAGCGGGGCCTTCCGCTTCACGGCGGGGGCGTCCACGTTTCGAGGCGACGGCGCTCTACGACGATACGCCTCAGACCTATCGCGATGTCGAGTTCAACGCGACATCACGGCATGATCGAACCTAGTCGTCGTCCCAGACGACGCCCATCAGCTCGGCGGCCTCGACCGCCAACGGCAGCGACCACTCGGCGAACTGGATGATCTCCTCGTTGAGGATCTCCATCGCCCGCCGGTCCAGCCGGTCGAACACCGCCTCGACGTGAGGCTCCAGTTCGTGGCAGACGAACGTGCACACGTCGCTGCCGCCGTACACGCATCCGCCGTTGCAGCCGTGGAGGCAGTCGCCGTCCTCGAACCGCATAGAGTCCCGGAAGCGCCCAGGCAGCAGCTCGCGGGCGAAATCCCGCTTCTCCCTGGCCCGCTCCACCTTCACGCTTCGCGGCCCGTCACCGCGCGAGCAGACCACACGCCCCCACGCCTGGCGGCCGAGCATCGGAGCCATCACACCTCCCGCGCCACATCCGGATCATCAAGCGGGATGCCCAGCAGCTCAGCGACGTGCCTGGAGATCGGCGGCTGTGTGGTGACCCGCTGCTGGCCAGACTCGAACACCGCCAGGACGCGGCGCGGGTCCTCGTCATCCTCGAAGAAGTCGGGTGCGGGACGCATTAGACCTCCATCACCAGCACTTGATCGTCAAGCCACTCCGCAAGACGGGCGGCAGGTCAGTTCGTGACCGTGAGTTTCACGGGCAAAGGCGACCCGCAGCCCGCGCACGTCAGGTGCAGCGCTCCGCTGGACGGCGACCAGAAGCCGCCCGAGGCCGGCATCGCCGCGAGGCGCAGATGGTCCGCCAGCTCGTCTGAGAGGCGGACAGACACCACGCTCATGCCCGGGTGACCGCCGTCTCCTTCGGCTCCTGGTTCGGCCGAAGCATGAGGCCCAGCAGCGCCGACAGGGCGGCGATGATGACGCCCTGCTGCTCAGTGGTGAACGTCAGGCCGTCGATCCCGAACGCCACGATGCCCGTGAGAATCGTCTGCGCGGCGCCGGTGATCGCGGCGACGACGAACGGCCTCGTGGTCAATGCCACGGTCAGCGCCATCACGCCGTTCGCGACCGTCATCGTGTAGTCGGCCGCGCTGCCCGTGATCACACCGAAGGCGACCACGACCGCGAGCAGCGACTGCAGGCCGTACAGGATCGCGGCCGGGTCACGGCCCAGGATCTTGAAGCCGTCCACTACTCGCTCACGACCTCGCCAGGCACCAGCTCGATCGTGGCCGTACCCGCGGGCACCACATCGACGGCCAGCGTCGCCGACAGGCCGAGAGCCGGGATGGACGCGGTCAGGACCGCCGACCCCGGAGCGCCGGACACGACCGTGCAGGTGCGGGTGTCCTCAGACACCTGCAGCGTGGCGACGTCCGGGTTGTCCAGCGACCACTCGATCGTCTCGACGGTGTCGTAGCCGGCGGCGTCCTCGGTGTCGCAGACGATGCTGCACTTCTGGCCGGTGTTCATCTGCATGATTGCTCCCTGAATGTGATCGACAGGCTCACCTGTCCACTCGTTGACGACCGGGCCCGGCACCAGCCGGATCCGGGAAGTGCCGGCCAGCCAAGCAGCGAACACGTCCGCAGTGCGGCGGATCGCCAGCTCGGCCTGCCGGGCGGTGATGTCACGGTCGACGCCGCGATGCAGCCTGAGACCGAACGCGGCATGCACGGCGACAGCGGCGTTCAACGCCGCGGCACGCTGACTGTCCATCACCGCGCGTAGAAGCTCTTGGTGATGCGCATTTGAAAGTGCTCCTCAAGGAGGTGACATACGAAGGCGCACCTCTGCGGGTGCGCCTCAGGTGACTGAGAAGTGGCACACGAGCACCGGATCTCAGTCGTGATCAGTTGGCCTCATCGATCAGGACGCGCTGATCAGAGCGGCCCAAGTCAGTGGGCCAATTTCTTTGTCCGCGGTGAGCTTCTTCGCCTTCTGGAAGGCTGCAACCTTCTCCCCCATAGCCCGCGTGTACGTCATGTCGTCGTAGACGCCCGGGTCGATGCCGTAGCCATGAGACATCAGCAGGTAGAAGGCGCGCTTCACCGCGGTTCCCTTGGCGCCGACCTTGAGCAGCGGCATCTTGGCCACGAGAACCTCCACTTCGTCCTTCGGTGCGTCGGCGGTGTAGGGCGGGTTCCAGAAGCCTGCGATGACGCCCGCGCTACGAACGCGCCGCTTGCAGGCGTCTCCGCTGTTGCCTTCGATGGTCTGGATACGCCCGTCGTCCAGGACCTTCTCGATGATCCCGACATGGTCGATCTTGGCGATGGTGTTTGTGCCAGCCCAATCGAAAAACACGATCGCGCCAGGCTCCGCGAATCGGCGGATGCTCTGCACCGTGCCCTCATGCCAGCGGCCCAGGTCGCGGCCGTCCTCTGCATGCCAGATTGTGTACGCCCTGTCGCCGTCTGGTAGGACCGCAAGCCCGTTGCCGGATTCCCGCGCCGCTTCGGTGATGGTGATGTTGCACCACGGCGCCTGCAAGAACTCGGCTCCGTGCCGGGCCGCGTACCGGCGGGTCAGTACATTCGGCCTGCCCTCAGTGCCCAGGTAGGAGCGCATCGCCGCCAGCATGCTCGCCGCGCTCACGCCGACCCCACACCGCGGTAGACGCCATCCTGGTCCGGCTCGCCATACAAGGCGCGCAGGACGAGCTCCTCGTCGCCCTCAGATGGCCCCCACTGACGGACATCCACGCCCTCGGTGGTGAGCTCGGCTTCGGTCTTCTCACTCATTGCCCCTCCATCGCCTGAGGCCGGTCAGTGGAGCCGCGCAGCTCATTGAGGGTCCGCTCCAGAATGTCGAGCTGCCGCTGCATGGTGCGGATCTGGTCGCGAAGCGCCTTCGAGACGTCCTGCTCGTGCGCCAGTTGGTCGTTAGCCCGATCGACGGTGGCCCGAAGCTGGTCGAGGTCCTTCTCCAGCCGGGCGACGAGCTTCTCGTAGTAGGCGATGTTCTTGTCGTACGCCTCCTGCTCGACCTTGCGCTCGGCCAGCTGGTTCGCCCTCGTGCTGGCACGAAAGGAGAAGCCTGCGCCGACCACCGCCGAGACGCCGGCGACGATGGAGACCCAGATTTCAGGCGTCATCGTTCACCTCCGGCCGCGGTCCCAGGCTTCCGGCCAGTTGGAGATCAGGGCGATGACACCGGCGAAGAACAACCAGATGGACGCCGACACCCAGCCGCGCGGCAGCACGCCTGCGATGCCGCCCACCAGGTGGATGGCCCCGAACGCCGCCATGAGCCCAGCCGCGGCCGAGTAGGCGATGCGGTCCCACCGCTGCCACGCCTGCACCAGGCAGCACGCGCCAGCCAGCAGCCACAGGGCCGCCCAGACATTGAGCGGGAACAGCGTCGCCAGCCACACGTAAGTGGGGTTGGCGCGCGTCTCCGGTGGAGCGAGGAGAAATCCCAAACCTCCGTAGACGGTGTAGAGGTAGGCGACGAACAGGAGAAAGACGCCGCGCCGGCCGAGGCGCCGCCAGAGGGCGTGCAGATGTCGTCGCAGCACGAGACGCCTCCCGGCATCGGTCTTGGAGGGTGAAGGAGTGCCGCCCGTCCGCACCCTCGTGGGCTTCCGGCCCAGAAGACGGGCGGCACGATCAATGAGGTGGCCGTCCGTGCTCCCATCACCGGCATGCACGCAGCACCCTCAGGAGTGAGCCGATGACCGGACGTCCACGATCAGCTGGCGATGGCTCCACCGCCGCGAAGGGATGACAGCAGGTTGTCGAGGGCGATTTTGGTGCCTGCCGCGTCCGCGCGCAGATTGGTCAGCATGTTCTGCACAGAGCTGTCATACGTGGGGCCTGCGGAGGAGGAGGATGTGAAGTCCGGCGGGTCAGCAACCGAGACGCCTGGAACTACCTGCGGCTTCAGGGTGTAGGAGAGGCCAGAGGAGTCCCTCCAGTACGGGTCCGCGCCGGAGGCGTACAGGTGGCCGCCCGTATCCGGCACGGCGGGAGTCGACTGCGAGGGGATCTCCCAGCCGGCGGATGCCTTGGTGAGCGGCTGCCGGACTCCCAGCAGCGCCTTCAGCTCTTCCACATCGCGTTCCAGTTGCCGGATGCGTTCCCAAGGGTCGCCGGGGTAGACGTTAGGCACCTGGCGCCTCCTGCCCCTCGAGCACCAGCCGTGCTTCCTCTTTGCCGTGGTCGCGGGAGGACGGTGTGATGCCTATGCCGATGATGCGCCGGGTGCGCCACTCGCCGCGGTGCCACTCGTTGTTGAGATAGAAGCGGGCGGCGTCGCCGAGGTTGTTGGGTGTGAGCGAGGGGATCTTTCCGAGCGCGACGGTTGCCTGATCGACACGCAGCGCGCCTGCTGCTTTGGCCGCCCAGAAGGCGGCGTAGTCGTCCAGGGTGGCGGCTTGTGTGACCGTGCTGTAGGACAGGGTCCGGTCCAGGCGCGGCCACCCGGCCGCCAGGTGGGCGGTCGCGGAGTGCACGCCGGAGACGACGGGTGTGGAGGTGGTGGAGGCGTCGGTGGAGACGGTGGAGCCGCGGGCCCGCCAGCGGGTGGCGCCGCGCAGGGCGTCGATCTCCTCTGACCAGTCCAGGATGTCTCCGGCGCTGCGCCCGTCCGCGAAAAGGTGCGGCGGCGGGTCCAGGGTGCCGAGCGTCGGGTAGCCCCACACCCAGCGGCGTACGAGGGAGCCGCCCACCAGCTCAAGGTTGATCATCCATTCGAAGCCGTCGTCCACCTGCGCCAGCTCGATCAGCCGCTGCCCGTAGGTGCCGCCCTCGGACTCCAGATAGGTGCGATCGCGGACGACGCCGGAGGTTCCGGCTTGGAGGCTGAGGGAGATGTTGGCGTTGGCCTGCCCCAGCAGTGAGTTCAGCAGGCCCCGGGCTATCGCGATCTGATCGTCGCCGCCGAAGACGAGATCATCCTGGATCTCCACCCGGGCCAGGTAGGCGTCCAGTGTGGAGCCCTGCAGCGCGATCGCGGGCGTGCCGCGCCGGCCTCGGGACGGGGTGGCCTTGGTGATCCAGTACTCGCCCCAGGGCTCGCCCTCGCGGTAGATCTGGCAGGTGATCACACCTGGGCCGCTACCAAGTTCGGTGGCGTCTCGCGGGATGATCTCCGCGACCTGGTCGCCGACCTTGCGGGACGGGATCGGGATCGCCGCATTGAGGGTCCCCGGCTGGAGGATCCGCTTGTCGAAGGCGACGTTGACGAGGTCAAGGTCACCCAGATACGTGCGGTCCAGCAGCCGCGTGAAAACGTACCGGTAGCTGGAGGAGCCGCGGCCGGGAGCAAAGGGCTGCACCACCGGCGGCTGCGGAACCGGCGCCTGCCTCGCCCGGACAAGGACCGTGTACGCGCCCGCATACACCAGCACGTTGGACGCGAAGTGCGTCTCCTCGTCGACCGGCGCCGTCGAGGCCAGCGGACTGACGCACATCGTGATGGCGACGTCGTCCTCAGACTGCGCCGACCCGATCAGCGTGTACCCGAGCGGAGTGCTCCACGAGACCGGCTGGTTGTTGGGCACCCCTGCGGCGATCCGCAGATCCAGCCCCAGCGGCCACTCCGGCAGAGCAGACGGCGACTCCACAGCCGTGGTGGCCGGCTGCACCTCAGTGCCATACACCTGCGGGATGCCGAGCGCGTTACCCAGGGCGGCGATGACGATCGCGCCGTCCGCGGTTTCGGCCTGCGAGATCGTGTAGGTGGGTTCTGCGGCGGTCGCGGTCCGCCAGTAGACGTCGATCGCCGACAGCCAGTTGATGTCACCGGAGATGCGGCCGAGCCACTCCCAGCCCGGAGACAGGTCCGCTACCCCGCCCGAGTCCACGACCAGTCCGGCGATGAGCTGGTCGCCGGGCTTGTATCCGGGCGGCGGCTGGCAGGTCCAGGAGGAGCCGACGCCTGTGCCGGTGATGGAGCTGCGGACGAACGCGGTCACCCGTCACCCCCGGCTCTTTAGAGGGTGGCGTCCCGCCACAAGAAGTCGGCTCCGCCACCGCCGCCGGACGTGACCGTGTAGGTGATCAGGTTGGAGCCGGCGGCGAGAACGAAGTCCTGGACCGGGACGGATGAGCCGGCGAGGGTGGACATCTGGTTGTCGCCATCCATCGTCACCGTGCCATCGCCGGTGACGATCTCCAGGATTTCGCCCTCGGGCACGACGATCGAAAACTGCAGCGTCCGGCCGAGCGTGGAGTTGACCAGGACCGGGTTGGTGACGGGGCCCTCAAGCCGGATGATCGGATGCGTTGCGGCGTTGCCTGCATTGGCGATGGCGGTCGGCGTGGACACCGCGACGGTGACGCCGTGCGGCTCCAGCCCGTACAGGCGCGGATCCCCGCACGCGATCACCACGCCGACCGTCGGCAGACCCACGTTGTAGTCGCCGTCCAGCACCAGCGGCCGGGCGATCACCTGCCCGAACGCCAGCTTCGGCTCCCCATACGCCTTGATGACCAGCGGCAGTGGATCCTCCGACTCCGGGATGCCGGTCGCTGAGGTGATCGCGTCGATGAGTGTCTGTACCTGCGTCGGGTCATCGCGTGAGTTCGGCTGCAGCTGGAAGCTGACGATCCGCTGCTGGGCTAGCTTCCGGGCATCCCACGCGCCGTGCTGCGTCGGCTTCTCCACATTGAGGTTGTCGATGCCGGGCATCGACAGCCAGCCCTCCACTGGGACCAAGACCCGCACGTCCGTGGTCGGCCCCCACAAGGTGCCGTTCCACTCGATCTCTCCATCGGCCCCGGTCAGGCTGTCGCCGGGCTTGATCGGAATCGAGACCGTGAGCGTCGGCCATTCCGAGACACTCTCGAAGGCCGACAGGGTGAAGACCTGGTCGCGGACGAACGACAGTGTCGGCCACTCCGACGCCGACTCGAACGGCGGCAGGAAGAGGCTGACGTTCGGCGTCGTCACCTCTACTGCGGGCCACTCCGAGACCGACTCGAAGACGCCCAGGGTGATCTCTCGCAGCGAGAACCGCAGCGGGCTCTTGATCGTGGGCGGGATCGGATGCGACCGGCCGAGACGAGCCACCACGCCTCCCAGCTAGTAGACGGAGGCGCGCTGTATCGCCTGGCCGATCACGACAGGCAGGCGCGGCATGAACTCCACGGCGGGCTTGATCTCGACCGCCACCCAGTTCCACGCAGGCGCTGCGCCGGCCGAGTTGAAGTTCAGCGTGACGGTCGATCCAGCTGTCGCGGTGTCGGCCGCCTTGTGGACCGCGATCCCGCTCGTCCGCTCATCAACATCCCAGGGAAAACCAGTGTCAGAGCTGGTCGGGGCACCTTGAATGTTCCAGTCCTGGCCGATCCCGAACGCCCTCGAGTTCGCTGCCGTCGAGGTATACACGTTCGGCGTGATGTTGTCCGTCGTGGATGAGCCCTCACCCACCGCACCCACCGGGCCGGTCACGTCGGCTCCGGTCACCACGAACACCTTCAACGCGCCGGCGTCATCCTCACGGCTGCTCGTGACGGACACGTCAATCCCAGTCTGCGCGGCCACATTGACCGCCGTGTAGATCGCCACGATGCCGTCCTCGGCACCGCCCTCGCTACCGTCTCGCCGGGACCGGAGAGTCCAGGTGAGCGAGGTACCCGTGTTTCCGAGCGTGAGCGTCGCTCCGTTCGCACCGCTGGCCTCGAACGCCATGCACGCCACCAGCACCGAACTTGCCGGCGGATTGAACGCCGCAGTGGTCTGAGTGGACGAGGCGCCCGCCACGATCGCCGGCGTAGAGCCGTGGATCGCGATCGCCATTCACGCCTCCTGCCACACCACATAGGTGTACGCATTCACTGCGGCACCTGCCGTCACCCGCACCCGCAGGAACTTGCTGACCGGCACCATCGGCTCGCGGCCCAATGGCCACAACTTCACGTACTGGGTGGTGGGCGACACCAGCTGCAGGTCCATGTAACGGGTGGCCGTCGTGGACCCCTCGGAGGTGGAGGTGTAGCCCGTCGCCGACGTACCCAATGTCACCAGGCTCGCGGGCGCGTTCGGGTCGTCGTACGGCTGCACGCCGGCGGCGACATGCGCGGTCACCGTCGCCGCTACATCCGTCTGGATCAGCTCACACCGGATCGGAGTCGCTGCGGCGGAGCCGTCGAAGCTGATCCCCCACTCCACGATCCGGATGACCCGCGTGGACGGTGTGGCGATCTGCAGCAGCGTCTTGATCGACGTACCGGTCGTGACCGGCGAGAGCGCCGCCGTCGTCGGCATCGCCCCGTTGGCAGCCCAGTACAAGGCCATGACCTGGCCCTCCTCACATGCAAAAGCCCCGCACCTGGGCGGGGCAGAGCGGAAAGAATCGGGTCAGGCGGCGTTGCGTAGCACTGTGCGCCAAAGTCCGGTGGCGTCGGGCGTAACGGTGTAATCACCGTCGGAGCTGTCGTAGCTCTGACCGAAGTACCGCAGAAGGAACGCGCGGTTGGAGATGCCGGGCGCGTATACAAGCAACCCCTCAGCCGCGATCGTGGCGCTCGTCCAGCTCGTGGCCGAGAACCGCCAGCCGACCTTGTTCGCCACCCCGGACAACTCGGCGAACGAGACCACGGTCAGGTTGTTGCCGCCGGCGGAATAGCCGGGCCCGGACGTCTCCCCGCTGTTCCAGGGGCTCGAACTGTAGGCCGGGTTGGTCTGACTGAAGTCCGGCGTCACCGAACCCGTCCACAGAGCGCCCTTGAACGTCCCCGGCGTCGTGTTACCGACGTCGATCGTGACGGTCTGCCTGAACACCTTGACGTAGGTGTCGTTGAACCATCCGTCTTGCGTGATCGCCACGGATGCCTCCTAACCGAGGTTGATCGTGACGTGTTTGCGCTGACGGCCTGACGAAGTGGTCTCTTCGGTGACGATGTGACCGGCCTGATCCCGGACCGCTTTGAATCGGCCGCCGTCGGGCGTGCGCCCCTCGGCCACCTGGTCCCGGGTCACCCAGGACGTTTCCCCGACGACCACATCAGCCGTGCGGCCCTCACCTACGCGTTCTCCGCCGCGCATCCATTCGCCGAATGTCAGGCCGCTATCTGGATCCCAAGGCATGGCTGAGCCCGCCCTCCCATCAGGTGGTTGTGAAGAGCGGGCTCAGCCGCGGCTATCGAGGACCTGACCAATCTGTGCCGACACCACAGCAACATCCACGGACTCGCGAATCGTTGTGCCGAAAAAGTTCACCGATGCGCCGCCACTGGCGGTCGCCGCCGAATCACGAGATACGCCGGTGCTGCTATGCGCAGATCCTCCAGGGCTTCTCATCGCTGTCATTTGCTGTGGCGTAGACACCTTGGATGGTGCCGACCGTTCGGATCGCATGCCGAAATCTGAAGCAACCTGCTGCACGAGTGCTTCGGCTCTGCTCCTGAATCGCGGCTCGTAGGGGATGAACGCCTCAGGCCCTGAGCCCTCGCCGAACAGGACTGTCGGGCTCGTAGCTACATGTGGGCCGGGGCGTCTCCCGCCTGCGGCGTAAGCCTCTATGCCGCCGGTGGCAAATGCCCTCATGGCGTGCCCGCCGCCGTAGGAGAGGATCCCGCCGGCGCGTGCCTTGATGTTCTCCTGCTTGCGGATCATTGCTTCGCGGAGGGTGAAGGTCGCCGATACCTGCATGCCGTCGAGGCGCTTGAGCTTCTGCCAGAGTTCCTCGGCTCGATCTCTACCAACGCCGAGTTCCTTGGCCAGGTCGATGAATTCCTGCTTGGTCTTCGGCATTCCGGGCGCGTCGACCTTGGTTTCGATCTTGCTGGGGATGAGCCCCATCTGATCGGCCATCGCCTTGGCCTGAGTCTTCGTGTAGCCCATCTTCTCGGCGACTTGGATGAACGCATCCCGTTGCTGCCTGGCCTTCTCGTTGACCAGTTCCATAGGAACGCCCTGCTGTTCCAGGGCGGTCCGCACGTCATTGGAGGCTCTGGCGACATCCAGCAAGGCGGATCGATTGTTCCAGTACGCCTGTGTGTTGGTGTTGGTCGCGGCGCCGTTCTGCGTCGCTGCGTCCTTCGCCCGAGTGAGCGCGGAAGCGAACGCGATGTTGGCCTGCTCGGCCGCGAAGTTCGAGCCGGTCAGCTTGTCCAACTCGTCTCGCAGCGACATCACCTGGCCGGAGGCTGTCGCTGCCTGACCACCCATTGCGGTGATGCCAGATCCGGCAGTCTGACTGGATGTAGCGGTCTGCCCACCGGCCTCGGCGAGCCGCTGGTGTGCCGCAACCGAATCGCCCAGCTCCGTGTTGGTGTCGCTGAGCGCCGCCTTGAGCAGGTTGGCGGCGCGCACGTTTTCGTCCACTGTCCCAGCCCACGAGCCTCCGATGACCTTGGCACCCTGAGACACGTCGGTGAAGCGGGCCATCGCTGCGTTGACACCCTCAAGTGCGGCCTTGTTGCCGAGAGCGGCGTCGGTCACCATCTGCAGAGGGATGCCGAGTTGCTGCGCCGCCTTCAGGGCGCCTTCGGTTTCGAGGCGGTTCTTCGTCCACTCCCGCGTGTCCGCGGTAACGGCGCCGCTCTGCCGGTCCAGGGTCGCGGTCAGCTCCCTGATCCGTCCTTCGGCTTCAACCTGCCGTTGAGCGAAGATCCCAAGTGCGGTGATGCCTGCGGCGATGGCGACGCCCCAAGGCCCGCCGGCCCCGAGAGCCCCGGCAAAGGATGCGATCTTCCCTTTGGCGCCGCCAGCGGAGTTGCCGACTGCGTCCATCCGGGTTTGCAGGTTGGTCAGGGCGGTCACGGCCGCGTTGATCGCCTGGCCCGCTTTGACCGCGGTGTAGACGGCGCCGATAGCGATGGCGATCATCTGGATGTGGCCGGGGTCCATGCCTCGGACGATCGATGCGAGGAGATTGAGTCCTGCCAGCGGCCCGACGCCGAGGGGGGCGAGCGCTGTGACGATGTTGCCGATGGCGCCGGCAACATTCTTGATCATCTCCCAGACGCGTGGGGCGTTCTCTTGGACGAACAGAATGAACTGGCGGAACTCGTTCGATCCGGCCAGTTGCTGACCCCACTGGGAGAACGCTGCCGTCGCTCTCTCGATCCCGCCGACGATCGTGGGAGTGAAGGGCAGGAACGCGTTGATCATCCCGGCGATGCCGGTCGTCACGTTCCCGAAGCTCCGGCCGAGTCCAACGATCGCGGTCGGGATCTGCTGAGTGACGTTGGATAGGAACTGAGACCAGAACGGGCCGGCAAGAGCCCGCTGCGCGTCCCGCTCCAGGATCAGGAACGAAGCGGCGGTGGCTGTAACCATCGGAGACAGGCGCGGCAGCTGTGAGGAAATGAGGTCCAGGCCGCCTGAGATGACCTTGAACGTGTCCGCTTGAAGGGATTGCTGCCAGCGCGTGTACTCGTCGATGAACGCCTTGAGGTCGACGGCCAGCGCCTTCTCGGCCTTACTCAGGTTGGCGAACGCATCGGCGAGTTTCGATGCGCCACCTCCGCCGCCGGACATGGCGGCCTGCTGCTGGAGGTGCAGCATCTTGAGCTGCATCTCCGCTTGGGCGACCTTGTCCTGTGCCTGGCGCAGGTTCTCCAGGCCGCGCTGGTATTCCTTGGTGCCCTCGACGCCCTTTTTGTTCGCCGCGGCGGTGTCCTCGCGGGCGCGCTGGGTCTTGACCTCCTGCTCACGGGCCCTCTGCTGCGCCATCTCGACGCCGAGCATCGCCCGCTCGATCTCCAGGTCGGATGCATCGCCGCGGGCCAGCAGCTCCGACAGGCGCGCCTCGGCTTCGCGGACGGCGAGAGCCGCGTCCTTCTGGCTGAGGATGCTGCGTTCGAGGCTGAAGTTCATGTCCTCAAGCGCCCGGCGGCCAGCCTCCCGCGCTCGTGTGAGGTCTTCCTGTGCCTGCTTCTCCTCGCGCTGAGCATCGGCCAGCCGCTTCTCCGCCGCCTCAAGCTGGAGCGCCTGCTGAGCCGCCTGGGCCGCTGACTGTCCGGCTCCGCCCGTAGCTCCTCCGGCGCTCTTGGCTGCCGCCTCCTGCGCCTTCAGCGCCTCCGTGACGCGGCCGAACCCTGGTGCGGCTGCGGCGGTGAACGCCGCGGCGCCGAGCCCGGCGGCGGTGAAGGCCGCTCCGAGGCCGGCGACCCCGACAGCGATCGTGGTAACCGCCGGTAGCGATGCGAGTGCAGCGGCTACGAGGGCGATGTTCGCGAGTGCGCCGGAGACGTTGGCGTCCACGCGCACGTGGGCCTGGCGTCCGTCCAGGCGGGACACCTCGCCGTCCATCGCCCGCAGTTCGGCCAGCGCGGTGCCGATGTCGGCGCGGACGTTGATGTCCACTTCGGAGCGCTGGAGCTGCTCCAGTTGCCGTTCGATCTCCGCGATTTCGGTGCGGGCGGCGTCGGCATCGATGTCGATCCCGATGCGCTTGCTGGCGAGCTTTTCCAGTTCGGCACGCAATTGCGCGAACTTGATCTCGGCTGCGGTCGAATCGGCGTCGATCTGGATCTTCGGTAGTGCCCGCGTGGCTGCTTCGAGGCGCTGGCGCATCCTGTCCGCGGAAGCGCCGGTCTCGGTCATGTTGCGCGACAGGTCCTGGGTGCTCTTCTTCGCCGCACCCATGCCGGTGACGAAGTCGGCCACCCGGGCGCGAAGCGAAATGCTTACTGACCTGTCGGCCACGAGGTTCACCCCCGCCCGGCAGGTAACGAGTTGGGCCGTTCGCGTCGGGTGAGGCGTTGGACCGTGTCATCATCACGACGAGTCGGGGGCCCGCATCGAAGAGGGGATCCTCAATGACCACCTTCAAGAAGCTGATGATCGTCGCCGTGGTGCTACTCGGCGTCGGCGCGATCGTCGGATTCGTCCCCGTCAGCAGCCAGGGCGTCAACTGCGGCAGTGCGTTCGTCGAAAGCCGCGACGCCCGGGTCAACGACCTGACCAACGCTCTTCTCAGCGAGAACGGCCAATCTCTCTCGGGACGGGTTAACGCCGCGGCAGGGTGCTCCGACCTGCGCAACCTCCTGCGCATCCCAGGGTTCATCCTCGTGGGAGCTGGTGTGGTGGCGTTCTTTGCCGGGGTCATCATGAACAACGACCGCCAGCGCCGGGCCGAAGCCGCGGGTAGCTAGTCGACCTGCTCGACCACCCATACCTGAGCCTCGGGGCGGACGACGGCGCCCTTCTTCTCGTGGGCTTCCTGGGCCTTCTTTCGCGCGTCACACACGTGGCAGCGCAGCGGGTCCGGGACGTGGAAGGAGTGCGCAGGCTCACCGTTGTGCATGGCGGTGCTCTCTACGAGTTGCCAGCCGCATCCTGGGCATTTGTTGGCCTGGTAGTGCATCCATGCCTTCGCCCACGCGAGATCCTCATCAAGCCAGCGCGGCTCCCACGTGGTCGTCGTGTGGGTCAGCCGGCCACCGTCGTAGTGGTACTCGGTCACTGCGGCTGCTTGCCGGCCGAGCAGCTCGCTGCGTGGCACACCCCACGCAGCGGCTACTTCGAGTTCTTCTTGGAGCTCTGCAGAACCGCGGATGCGGCGTAGGAGAAAGGGACGTCCACGTCCCTCTTGTTCACGCTCCAGGCGGCTGCGAACAGGGAATCCCACTGCGCCTGCGTGAGGGCGTCGGCGAGTTGCCCGGTCTCCGCTTCCGTCATCTCCGGCTCGACGGCGCACGCTGAGACGAGGGCGACGCCGAAGGTCTCCCAGTTGACGTCGTTGCCGGTCTCTTTGTCCTCATCGGACGGCGGATGAGCAGCGACCAGGTCACTGAACGCCTTGCGTGGAAGGCCGCGGAAACGGAACACGGTGGTGTGCTCGCGCATCCGCTCGCGCAGCTCCATGATCTGATGGGCGAGCTGCGTGGCGAGCGGATTCCCGCCGCCTGCGAGCGTCCCGTCGGCGGGCTGCTCGCGGGCAATCGCCAGGTCGCGATCGAGATCCTCAAACTCGGCCTGCAGGTCGCCTGCGAGGCAGATCGGGACGGTCTTCTCCGGGCGCCGGACTTTGGTCAGCAGGTCCGCGACAACAGGGGGCTTTGTGTCCATCAGGCCGCCACGGTCGCCTCAGTCGTGTACGTGCCAGACGGGTACAGCTTGAGCTGCACCTTCTCGTAACTCTCACGCTCAGGAGCCATCGGCCGGCGCTCACCACAGGTCACCGTGTACACCTCGACCTTCTGCGACGCGGCGTAGGCGGTCGCGGCCGTGACACCGCGACGGACCACCAGATAGCCAGCGGTGCCGCGCGTCATGACCGACCACATACGGTCGGAGCCAGCCGTGGAATCCCGGTAGTAGGTGAGCTCGATCTGAGCCTTGCTGCGCCCAGGGCTTTCGAAGTCTTGAGTGCTCGCCAGCACATTGCCCTCGACCGCGCCCTCATCGAAGGAGATGTCGAGGCCGTCATCGGTGACGGTGTTCTCCAGAACTACGATGCCTGCGTCCGTGAGCTCGGCGACGGTCGGCGCCGAGAGGGAGTTGATGGTCGGGACGAAGGTCGCCTTCGTGTTCCCGTCGGTGAGCCGCTTGGCCATGGCCTGCTACTCCTTGTCTTCTGAGGCAGGCCGGGGCGCCGCCTTCTTCGTGGTCTTGGTGGCCTCGGCGGGCTCAGGCTCGTCGCCGGGCTCGGGGATGGGGCCGACGATGGTGTGGCCCTCGCGGTTCTCCCAGAACGGGAGCGCGGTGGAGTCGACGGGGAACTCGTTGCCGTACTCGTCGCGGATGAGGTGCTGGCTCACGTCAGCCCCGGACGACGAAGTAGGTGACGCTGGTGGTCGCCGACCACGTCAGCGCGATGAGCCCGTCACTGGGGTCGGCCCACTCGCGCAGGAGCTTGACCGCCTTCGTGGTGGCGTTGGTGATCGTGCGGACCGGGTCTGGATTCGCCTCGCCGTAGGAGTTGGTCCCAGGCACGGCGACCGTGACGGTCATGGGCGAGCCGCCACCGTTGGTGATGATCAGGAACAGGTTGTCGTCCGGGGTGATCTTGTCTCCGGAGGCGGCAGACCTGGAGGTCAGGGCGGTCCCAGCGACCGTCATCGCCTCGGCGGTGTAGGTAGCCATGCGGGCTCTCCTCAGGGCATGAAAAAAGCCCGCTCGGAGGCGGGCCGGAAACTGGATGTCAGGCTGGATCTGACCTGGTCAGGTACTGCGAGGTGCCGTAAAACAACGCGGTCGATTCGTCCTCACGCCGAACTGGCTGGCTTCCCTCTTCAACGGCCGGCCAGATCCTCCGACCAGGCAGCTCGGGAGCGCTGCCGAGTACCGCGGCAGCCATCTTGTCGGCTACCCACGCAGCCTGATCTCGGGTCTCCCCCACCGAGGTGACCTGGTAGCGGAGCTCGTTCGGCCCGTCGTTGACGAGGTTGCGGTGGAACCCCGACTTCATTCCGGTGTCGAAGAAGATCACCGCATACGGCGGAGCCGCATCCTGGGGTGCCTTCGCATCATGGATGGTCAGCGTTACCGGCACAGCGAGACGCCAGCGATCTAGCAACGCCTGGGCGAGCGGCCTCGACGGTAACGGAGTCACAACAGGCTCCGGACGACCTCATCGATGGACGCCACGAACTTGGGTTCCTCCTGGATCGCCGCCCGGGCACCGTCCCAGTGGGGCGGCTGGTTGCGTGACCCGTACTCGAAACCGCGCCCCATGCCGCCCTGGGGCAGCATCGACTCGGGCCCGATCTCCCACTCGATTGCCGAAGCGGTAGGCACCTGTCCGGCGGTGATACTGCTGGGGTAGCGCTTGCCGTGTCGGCGTGCAGTCGCCCGCGCGTTCTTCCGCCACTGCTCGCCGAGTGCCTTGGCGTGACGCTCAACCACGGGATGGGTCCTACGAGCAGCCTCGTGCTCGGCGTTGTCGAGGTAACGGACAAGGCCGAGCAACTCGGAGACGTCAATCTCGGCCATCAGCCCTCCTTGTCCTCTACGAGCAGGCGCCGGGCCGTTGCGGCCCCGGCGAGGGAGATGGCGATCACCTCAAGGTGGCGTCCGATCAGCCAGGTGTCGTCGGACGCGGTGATGGTGAGCTGGTCTTCACGCTGGATTTCGGGTGCGGCGTCCCACGGGAGCACGGCCACATACGAGTGCAGGGTGACCTCTCGCTCGCCCCATTCCGTCTCCGATGAGGAACGGGGCTTCACCCGGCATGCGCCGGTGTATATGGGCGCCCACTGCTGCTCGAGGACGCCGGTGGTCTCGTTGAGGACTGGATCGCCGTCCTTGCGCTCCACCACACAGGTGTCGCGCATGAGCTGCAGCGCCGCCGCCCGGCCTTGGGCGAGGACGCCGGAGACACTCATCGCGGCCTCACCACGTACGCGCCCGGCGAGGAGCCGAGGAACGCGGCCAGTTGCTGGCTCTCCCCCGGCAGCAGCCCGGACGCGGTTTCGATCGCCTCGACCGCGTAGGTGACCGCGTAGTCATCGATGGACTCGGAGCGCTTGCCCACTTCCATGCCTGGCGCTTCCTCGGTCTGGCCCAGCCGTACGGCGACTGAGCAGACGAGGTCCAGCAGCTCGTCGGGGATGGTGGCGAGGCCGTGGGTGTAGGTGACGAGTACGTCTGCGCACCACAGCGGGATGCAGTGGATGTGCTCCATGCCGTCCCACCGCCACCCGGTCAGGGTGGCGCCGCCGTCCTCCGGCAGCCGGACCACGGTGGAGACCGCGGTGACCGGTCCGCCCGGCAGCATGACCTTCCCGCCCTCCACCCTGAGGCGGACGGTCGAGGTGGTCGAAGAGATCGGCCTGCCGGCATCTCTGCGCAGCCGGGCGGAGGCTCGGGCCAGGAACTCCATCTCCCGGCCTGAGGGCAGGGTGTAGCCGAGCCTGACCGCGTCAGCGGGAGAGGCCAAGGGCAGAGGAGGCATCGGGTCCTCCTATGCCTGGGCGCCGAATCGCTCCATCAGGTCGTTCTTCGTCATCGCTTCGGCGTCATCAATGGGGATGCCATGCACCCTGTGCGCATAGCCGACCCAATGAGCCTTCGAGGCGCTGGTGGGCGGCGGCGCTTCGACGGCCGGGGCGTCGTCAACGCTCATCTCGGATTCTCCGGCTGCAGCCTCCACATACGCACTTCCGTCCGCGTTGACCCGGAGCAGGTAGCCCTTGGTGAGCTGCTCCTGCATGACTTCGTTGAGCGGCAGGCTGAGCTCCCAGACGACGTTGCCGGAGCCACGAAAGTGTCCGGTTTCCGTCATCAGGTGCCCCTCGGCACCTTGAGGATGTCGATGCTGCCCGCGAAACCGGTCTCGAAGTCGATGTGCATGGTCCCGTCCGACTGGAGGAACCGGCCGGACTCGAACGGGCCGAAGTAGCGGACCCCGGAGGTTGCCGCCACCTCAACGGTCAGGTCGCCCTGACCGGCCGCCCACGCGGGCGGGTAGTCGCCGGCGCGCAGGATGAAGTCGTGCGCGGTGGCGTCGGTGTGGGTGACCCGGATGACGGTGAGCTCCGGGACGGCCGCGTTGACGACAACGCCGTTGGTGACGAGTGTGGAATCCACGGTCGTCGGGCCGGTGGCGCCGTTGAGCGAGCTGTTGGCCACCAGGTTCCGGTAGGCCACGGCGGTACGAGCCATGAGTCAGTCCTCCGTTCAGCCGGTGGTGATGGTGCAGGAGGCGAGTGCCTCGGGGCGGAGAAGCTTGGCCCCGTACAGCGCGAGCCCCTTGACCGCGTCGGAGAACCCGCCCTCGGGCCGGTACGCCTCGGTCTTGTTGATCTGCTCGGCATAGGAGATCGCCATGTCCGTGCCCGCGGTGATGACGTTCTGGTTCGCGCCGGGGACCGGGGTGTTGTTCGACATGAGGATGTCGAACCCGGCGGCCCGGCCGACCATGCCGTTGCGCAGGCCCTCGGTGGTGCCGGAGGCGTCCAGCCGGACGAATCGGTCATCGCGCAGCAGCACGCCGTGGAAGACCGGCGGGATGACGACGAAGCGTCCCTCGGTTGGAACGTCCGCCTGGTCGAGCACGACCTTCAGCGGAATGAGGACGTCGTTGTACGCCTTGGCCGCCTCCGTCGCCCACGAGGTCGGGTTCGAGGTGTCGATGGTGACAGCAGTGACCACGTTCGCCGCCGGAATGCCGGTGTACAGCCCGGCCACATACTGATCGACGACGTCGGCCAGCTTGTACGCAGCGCGAGACATGGCCTCGGGAATGACGTCTCCCTTCGCCTGGCGGGCGTCCACGTCGTCGACCTTGAACGCGAAATATTTCACCTGGTCGATGAGCAGCGTCCGCTGGGCGTCGGTGAGTTCCTCGGGCGTGATGGTGGTGCTGTTCGGCACGTACGTGGCCACAGTCGGGTCGGAGATCGACGTGATGCGGACGGTGTCGCCCGCCTCCTGGATCTCGCCCTCGTAGTCGCGGTTCACAACGCCGGGGCCCGCGTACACGAGCTTCTTCCGGAGCGCCACCAACAGGCGGGCGGACCAGATCTCCGGCACGAAACGCCTGATAGACATTTCAGCCTTCCTTGTTGATCAGCTAGCGCGCGATGCCGAGAAGGTCGTCGAAACGTCCCTCGTCCTGCGCCTTGACGATTTCCTCGGGCGACATCCGCTTGAGGTCGTCCTTGGTGAACTGGGCTGGCTTCTGGGGCCCCTTGCGGGCACCGCCGTCCCCTGAGCCCTGGAATCGCCGGGTGCTTTGCGCTGCCACAGCCAGGTAGGGCTTCTTTTCGAGAAGCTCGTCGAGAGCTTCTTTAATGGCCTCGGCGTCGATCTTGTCGCCGTCGAGGAAGTCCGCGATCTCGCTGGAGCGCATCAGGTGCGTGACTGCATCGCCCGCGTCCTGGAATCGCTTCGCAGCAAGTACTTCGATCTTGTCGCTGACGCGGTCCTTCAAAACCTCCGCCTTGACCGCGGCCTTGGCCGCTTCCGTCGCCTCCCTGCGGATGGCATCCAGATCGGGGCCCTTGTCGTCGGCGTCGTCGCCTGCCGGCTTCTGCTCTGCCGCTTGCCGCAGCCGGGCCAGTTCGGCGAGAGCCTCATCCCGCTCCCTCGCCGCCTGCCTGCGCAGACGATCTGCCTCGCGGCGCCGGTCCTTCTCCGCCTGCAGGGCCCGCTCGCCCTTGGGGCCGAGCGGCTTGTCGTCGTCAGCGCCAGCATCCCGGCCGGAGTCATCCGCACCGTCATCGGTGCTGGAGTCGGCCTTGGCGTCTGTGTCCGCGTCGCCCGAAGAGTCGTCCGCGTCAGAGACGACGACATCGTCATCGCCGTCCTCCGAGGCGCCGAGCGCGGGCCAGATCGGCTTTCCATTGCGGAACAGTCCGAGCGCCTGAAGGCCAGTACGAGGGTGGAAGGGCAGGGTGGATTCGGTGGTCATGCGAGGTGTCTCCCATTGCGGAAGGTGGAGCCCTGGCGTTGCGCGAGGGCATGCGAAACAGCCCGGCCAGCGGAGGCAGGACGGGTTAAGAAGGTCAGCGTTCGATCAGGTAGCCGTACTGCCGCAGCAGGTCGACGGCGAGGTCCCGGTCATCTCCGGCTTCGGCCAGGATCGACTCCGGCATCAGCCGAACTCGGCCGCGAAGGCGCCTGCCCGCGACGCCACGGCGGGAGGTTCCGGTTGTGGTGACCAGCCGCTGGCCTGCAGTCCGCATGCCGCGGCGGGCATTCACCACCTGGCCCATGTCGGCGCCGAGCCGGAGGGCTTCGGCGCCCGCCTTGCCGAACCGCTGGTTCTGCTCCTCGGGCGACATCTGCTTGAACAAGGTCTGCGGCGATGGGAGCGACACATCATCGCTGGTCACGGGCATCATTTCGCAGTCGCAGTTGGGGTGGCGTTGGAAGCCCGTGGAGTGCGGATACACCCGGCCTGCCAGGATGATGCATCGCGAGCAGGCGGGCAGGTTGACCACCCGCACGTACATCGTCCATTCGCGCTGGACGGTCATGCCCGCCTCGACGGCTCCACGTCCGGCGTCGGCCGCCTGTGTGGAGGCGATCATCGCCATGTGAGCGGTCGCTCTCCGCATCGCATCTTCGATCGGCACACCATCTGCGAGGAGCCGTTTGAGAGCGATGACCGGCTGGTACATGAGCGTCTCCAGCGGACGCCCATCCGACGCGCTCCGCCCGAACGCCTCCGGCACCACCTCAAGTTCAGGCGCGCCAATCCGTTGAGCCTCAGCCAGCTCCCGTAAATAGACAGGCACCAGCGCCGCCGCACTCACCTGAGCCCGCGCCATCGTCTCCACGATCGACGGCCCGACACCGGCTTGCCACGACTCGGTCAGCCTGTCGCGGTTGATGCGCCGCCACAGCCCGAGAATCGCCGCTACCACCGCCAAAAGGACGGACCGCTGGCGCCGCTGGTGGGCGACGGCTATCTCTCGCGGCGTCGCCACCGGCTACTCCTCGGCCGGGAACGGGATCTCGCCCGCCGCCGCGCTGGGCGGCGGAGGTAGTTCGACTCCGCCGTTGACCATCTGGTTGAGCGGGTCCAACTGCGCCTGCTCGTCGATCATCGCCATGACCCGCTCCACCTCCGGCGGTTCGAGCCCGTACTGCTCAGCGATCCACCTGGTCGGGAAGCCCATCGCCTTCAACTTCATGAGCGCATCGACCTTCTGGCCGATCGCCCTGAACTGCGTGTCCGCCCACACCACGACACCACGGCGGCACGCCTTGGCCTTCGCCTCGTCGCCCATCGCGGCAGCCATCAGCGAGTTAATCTCCCTGATCCCGCTGTTGCAGTAGACGATCCGCTCACCGGTCTTGGCCACCAGGCCGGTCTCCGCGGCGGTGAGCGCCTCCGCAGACAGGTTGGCGACCTTGCCGATCAGATAATGCGGCGGGGTCCGGGTCTGCGCGGCCAGGTGCTCGATCGCCCGCTCGATCACGTTGCTGTAGGCGGCCAGATCCGCCGCCGGCCACGAGCCGATGGTGGCGCCGCCGGTCAACCACAGAATCCGCTCGTTGATGAGCGTGTCCAGTTGGATCGGCCGCTCCCCGACCTTCTGCCCGTTCTCATCCAAGATCGGCAACTTCGGGATGTCGGCGCCCATCACGACCCGCTGCGGCAGCGACGCGAAGTCCAAGGCGTTCATCAAGTACGCCCACGTCAAATTGATGGCGTCCTGCATGGCCATCACGCCCGCAATGTCGCTGATGGGGTCATCATCGAGCAGCGTCTGGTTGCGCAGCTCCACCATGGGGACGCGCCTCATCGGATTCGCGACCGGCCACGTGTCATCGTTCGGACCCCGCCGCGGTAGCCAGCCCTCAGGCCCAGCCGACCGCACCACATCGCTACCTTGAGGGACGATCAGCCCTGCCACGCTGTAACCCGTCCGGGCATACCGTGGCCGGTCGAATTTCCACACGAAGAGCTTCTCGTACAGGGTCGCGTACTCGCGAGTGTCGTCCGCCCACAGCTTCAGCCCGGCGATCGGCTCGCCCGTGTCGGAGTCGTAGGCGACGATCGCCTGATCGGGCCGCTCCCACGTCACCCGAGGTTCGTCATCCTCGGTGCCCCACACCAGGCAGTATGCGCGAGCCGCGGCCATCATGACGACGAACGCCTCACTGGAGCCGCGTTCACAGTCGGCCAGCCGCCACGCCTCCGACAGCTCAGCGTCAGTCTCTTGCTGCCCCGGCAACCGGATCCCGAGGACATTCATCCGCTCCGCCGGCGCTGCAGCCACGGGCGCGGTCCAGTTGTCGGAGAAACCCTTGAACCGATCCGCGAAATAGTCACGGAACTCGGGCGATGCGTAGCAGAGCTTGTGCTCGCCCTTGTAGTAGTCCAGCCGCTTCGTCGTCTCCGGCTCCCGGCGCCGCAGTTCGTCCGCGAGCCGGTTCAACAGCGCGACCGCCCGGCGGGCCTCATCCGAGACCGTCACCTCGGAGACAGGCAGAGGCATAGCCACCGGGCGTCACCTCCGCCGTGTCGATGACGCCGTGTAGATCAGGTTCTCTGTGGGCTTCTCAACCGTGAACAAGCCAGCAGCGAGCGCGTCACCGTACGCCTCGTGCGCGAGCACCGAGCACACGGTCAGGTCGATCTTCTGGGTGTGGCTGGCCTTCGCCAGCACATACCGCTGACCAGGGCGCGGCGCCTTTCTGGTGTTGCGGACGTGGATCGCCGTGATCGGGCAACCGTCATGCGTGAACGGCGAATCTGCCTTACCGACGTCCACCAGCAGCCGCTCGTTCGCCGCATGCATCTGTACCGGCCGGTACGTCGCCCATCTGATGACGACCTTGTCGCCGTACCGCTCGGCCCAAGCGTCGATCTCCGATGACCATCCGGGCGGGTCGATGTAGGCGCGCACCACCCGGTAACGGGTCATCAGCTCGTCGAAGGCCGCCGCCACCTCCAGCCGCGGCACCTGCCCGCCGTATGCGGCCGGATCCCACACCGTCGGCTGCCGGCCAGGGCCGAACGTCGGGGTGAACTGGTATCCGTCAGCGGTCTCCGCCCGGATACCGGTCCAGTCATCAGAGTCTGAGCCGTCCATGCCGAGCACCACCGGCACGCCATCAGGGACGTCGCGCGGCGCCGCCCTGCCATCCCACACGTCGCCGTCGATGAAGTGGCCGGCGCCGTACACGATCCGGTTGCCGAAGAACCGCTCAGCCTGAGCCGGGTCCCGCTCAGCCAGGTCCGCGGCCTCCGCCTCAATCGAGTCGAGGTCCACATGGCCGCCGTTGTCCTTCAGCGCCTCCGCGTACACGATCCGATGGATCCGCCGGCGCTCGACCTTGTTCCGATAGGAGAGGTGGCCAGGAGGCTGGACGAACTGCCGGTAGATGTCTTTCGCCGACGACTCGAACTGCTGCTGGGCAACCGAGTTCTCCGACGGATCCCACGCGTTCGTCGTCGCCGACGCCCGCCCACCCATACCCGCAAGACCGCGGTACTGGGTGTCGGCGACCTTCGTCATCCGGTTCGTCGGCGTCCACAGCCCGACCTCGTCCTGCGGCGCGAAGGTGATCCGCTGGCCCAGCCGCGACTGAGCCGACGACGTCACCGTGTCCACCCGGCCGCCGCCCGGCAAGCGGATAAACTCCTCGCCCGTCTTCGGGATCAGGTCCGACAGCGGCCCCAGCTCGATCATCGGCCGGAGCGCGCCGTAGATGTTGTCCGTCTGCTCCTCTGACACCGCAGTGATCTGGATCAGCGGCGTCGGCCACGGCATGCCCATCGGCTCGCCGCGCTCGTAGGCGTACTCCCAGCCGCAACCACACTCGAAATCCGAACACGCGTAACCGTCGTCCCGCCCAGCCCAGCCCGCGAACAGCGCAGGCCCGACACCCTCCACGCAGATGTGCGCGGCAGTATGCGGCCCCTTGCCGATCTTCTGCGGCCCGACCAGCAAACCGCGCCGATACACGAAGGCCGGACCCAGGACCGGATCCTCCGGCTGCCACACAGCATCGCCGCGCACCAGGTAGAAGGCGGCGAGATAGCGCAGCTGGTAGTCGTACAGGTTGAACGGCGCCCCACGCCGGAACCCGTCCGGGATCACGCAGTGCGCCTCGACCCACGCCGGCGCGACGAGCAGAGGACGAGAGCTACGCTCCCCCGCCATCAAGAGCCTTCAGTCGGTCACGCATCGACCGCCCGGCCGGAGCCTTCGCCGCAGTCTTCGTCGCCCGCTTCTCCGCGACCTCGTTCGGAGCGATCCGCCACCGATTCCGCAGCATCCCCTGCGTGGACAAGCCCAGCGAGTCGAAGTACTGGCGGACAACCTTCTGCAGCTCGATCGACGATTTCGGCTGCTCCGCGCGTGCCAGCATCCGCACGCACATCGCGACCTCGTACCACTGCCCGAGCCGCTCCCACATCAACGCCTGCGGCTTCGTCCACAGGTCCGCCCACAGCTCCCACTCCCGGCCATCGGGCTCAAGCAGAGGCCACTCCGGAGGGTCGGCTTGGCGCCCCTCGGCGGGAAGGGTCGTCCAGGTGGCTGCATCGCCCGGACGATCACGACGTAGAGCGTTCGGGTCCGGCGGCGGGCCGGAATTGGCATGTCCGCCTCTCGGCATGGCAATCACTCCTCCGCCGCATTGCGCGGCATCGGTGATGGTCACATTGCGTCACCATCGGGAAGTCGATCAAGGACCTTCTGTCCTGGCGGACCCAGGAGGCACCTCCCCCGCGGTCCTCTGTTTCAGCATGTTTGCAGTGATCATCCCCCACCCCTTGTGGAGGGTGGCCAGCTGCGGACAGTTACCTCGTTTACGGGGAGATGTGGATCACTTCGCGGTGTGCTGTCCACATGCATGTCGAATACTCTGCGGTGAAGGTCCGCGGGTCTCGGTACATGGGTGATCTCACGAGGTATGTGAGGGCCGGTACTGAGGTTGATCTCGTGCGTGAGCCGGACAACCCTTACGACTCCAACGCTGTGCTGGTGTTCGCTGTGGTGCCGAGCGAGGGCGAGATCCCGGTGGCTGTCGGCTATCTGGCGAAGGGTGCGGCGTCGAAGGTGGCGCGGGACATGGACGCCGGCCGTGCGTTCCGTGGCGTGTTCGTGGGTGGCGGCGTCGATGCGACACCGTACGTGGTGGTGCTCGCTGCGGGTGAGGGAGAGGACTTGAAGCTCACCAAGCTCAGGCATCGGTAGTTGACGGTTCACAGCATGTCGCGATGTGGTCTGAGCTGTGTGACGGGATAGAGCGAGATTTCCGTTCGGGAGACGTGGCCCTGCCGATCGTGGACATTCGGTTCATGGACTGGGCGACGATTGTGTCGGCGAGCATCGGGACTGTCATCGGCGGCGCTGTGTCGATCTTCACCACGTGGCTGACGTTGCGCCGTCAGGCTGCTATCGAGCGGGGAAGGCGCGCCGATGATCGTGAACGTCAGGCTGTGGTTCAGGCTCGTGAGGCGCTGGCTCGTCTGATCCGGCTTCCCGATAAGCCGAGTGACCGGCTGACGGTACAGCTCCTGGGGAATCAGATCTCCTTCGAGGATTACCACGACGAACTGACCGGATTTGAGGATCTTGATTTCGCGTGGAGCGAGGAGAGGGACGGCGTGCTGCTCGACCTTCAACTCGCCATCGACGACATCGGCGATGCCGCCGTGTGGGGTGAGTTGGATCAGGCGCGCCGGCTGCTGAGTCTGGCGGACTTCCACTGGGATGTGATCTTGGATTCGGAGTCGCGCACAAGGCAGGCTGCGTGCCTGTACGCCCGCGAGTGCCTGCGGAGCCTCAGCATCGGCATGCCGGTTCCTCCACGCAACAAAGCATTCGCCTCTGCCCTGTCGGCCATCGGCGCGTGGGAAGAAGACCAAGCCAGATTTGCCAAGGCGATGGCCGAGGAGCGGCGGCTGAAGAGGCCGACTCGTCAGGCTCCCGCCCAACAAGCGTGAGCGCTGGTGTTGTGCCGTGGGTTAGCTGTCGATCAGCCCGGTCTGGGCGAGCGTCAGCAGGAACAGGCCGACGCAGACGAGCACGAGGACCCAGGACTTCTGGGTGCCAGCTACGACTGCGGCGGCGAGGAAGGCTACGAGAGCGAGGATGAGAAGGATGTCCATCGGCGATCACCCACGTCCTGGTTGTTGTTCAGCGTGACCGAGATCGGGTCTCCCGTGCGTGGCGAGTTGTACCGAGAGTGACCGAACGGGCCGCGGTACGGCTCTAGATCTGTCTCGGCCACATACAGTGCGTGCGCCTCCGGCTACGGTGCAGGCCATGGCGAGGGACGACGACGAGGCACCGCCCGTCTGCAGAGTTTGCCTCGGAGCCCAGGGCGAGTGGATGGAGCTGAACGGCGAGGAGAACAAGCAACGCGTCTGGGTGCCGTGCTCCAACTGCGGCGGGACAGGGCGAGCATGACCGACCCGATCACATGCCCGGAATGCGAGGGCCGTAAGGGCGAACGGTTGGGCCCGCTGTTCCTCCGCTGTCTCTTCTGTGGCGGGCTCGGCTGGGTCGGTGGCGACAACGAGCCCGCCGAGGCGTGCCAGAAGCCTCCGCCTCCGCCGCCGACCGCGTCGGACCACAAGGTGTGGCTGGACCCGTACATCGCGGCAGCGTTCCCGTGCCGGATGTGCCTCGGGTCGCGGCAGGTCGCCCACTACAACAGGGAGGCGAGGTTGATGGCATCTGCGCCGTGCCCGTGCACCTTTGAAGGAGCGCCCGACTCGGCCGACTAGGTGGCCGTTGATCATCGAGCAGCCCAGCCACCCGGCTGTCTCCTGCCCGTCTCCTGCTTATGGTGCTGGGAGCACAAGCCTCGGCCGTAGCGGGGATCGTCCGGGTCGAGGCCACGCTGTACGAGTTCCTTGCGGTCCAGCGGGTAGTGGTCGGCGTCCGTGCTGGGCTCGATACAGTCCGGCATCCTGCATGTCGGGTCTCGTGCGAGAACTCCTGGGCGGAACCGGGTCTCGTGCTCGTGCCCGTAGCCGCGCTCGTGCCTGCTTCCGCGTCGTTTCTCTGCCTGGCTGCGGCAGTCCGCGCACCGGCCGCCTTCAGCGAGGTTGGGGCAGGCTGGGGTGCTGCAGACGGTGGTCCTAGACATTGGCGACGGAGAGCCAGCCGGCGATGGCTGTCTTCGTGGTCGCTGGGGATCCGGAGGTTACGCGGATCTTGTAGAACCAGATGCTCGGTGACTCGGTTACCGCGTCTGGGATGGTGAGCTGGACCAGGCCCTGTGTCGGGCTGGTGACCGTGAGGCCGCTGCCCGAGGTCAGCGTGTACACGCCTGAGGATGCGTCGTCCTCCACGTGCTGGCTGGCCTTGATGATGGCGACTACGGTGGCGCCGGTCAGATTCAGCGCGGCGCCGTCGCCGGTGATGCGGAAGATGGGCCCTTCGTCGTCGTCCTCGGTCAGGTCGACGTTGACGTAGTCGGTCACCAGCGGCCCTCCCTATGCGGGCTCTCCGCCGAGATCCATGGCTGCGATGGAGCCGCCGAGATGGCCGGCGGAGACGAGGCTGCCGCCGAGGCGCGAAGGGCGTCCGGCGCTGGCGAGAGTGGCGTGGGTCGCGAGCGCCAGGTACGAGTGGCCGGACACCGCCCGTACCTCGGTCACGAAGCGGGATCCGGTGAGCAGGAGCACGCCGGCCGCGGAGGCGGGAGTGGTCTTGCGTGCGGTGCCGGTCGATGCGATGGCCATCGCGGCTGTGGCGGCGGCGAGAGTCCGCTTGAGGGCGGTCGCCTGGGAAGCGGTCAGGATTGCGCTGTGGCCTGCCGCGGCGGCGGCCTTGACCGCCTGGGTGTGCGTGGACGCTGCCAGGAAGCTGTGCCCTGTCACCGGCGACTTGCGGACCGATACGGCGCCGGAGGCCAGTGCGGCCGGTGTCGTTCCGCTGACCGGCGTGGACTTGACGGCGCCGGCAGATGTGGACAGGCCGATCGCTGAGGTTGCCGACACGACGGCGACTTTGACCGCGGTCGAGGTGGACGCGAGAGCCACCGTGCTGGTGCCCGCGGCCGGGACCTGAACGACCGCTGGGGCCGAAGGCAGGAATCGTCGTGGCCGGATCGGGACGGGTGCCGCCTCGAAGAGCGTCATCTACAGCTCGCGAACCCAGACAGTGCCGGAGAAGGTGGCGTCGTCTGCCAGCGCGGTCAGCAGGCGCACGCACAGCGTGGTGTCCGCCTGGCTCGCCTTCGGCCGCATCAGCTCGGGGTAGATCTCGTTCAAGCCCGCCCGGACATTGAAGGTGTCGGCGACCAGCGTGATGGCTGTGCCCGAGGATGCAGGGGTTGAGCCCACAGTCTCGGCGGTGAAGGAGGCTGCGCCGTCGTTCGGGTCGAGGGGGCGCGGGGTGGTGGAGGTGCCATTGCCTGAGGTGGTGTTGCCTCGCACGATCGAGTAGGCGACCATCTCCTCCTGCGTGTCGCCGACCTCGCTCTTGTTGGAGAGCTTGAGGGCGACGATCTCGATCGCCTTGTCGTCTGCCGGGGTGAGTTCGAACAGGTCGTAGTCGCCGCTGGAGGCTGCCACGGTTTGCTGGTCGAAGACCACGGTGTAGACGCCTCTTTGGGCCATGTGAGCCTCCTAGAGCTGGATGAGGGCGCCGAGAGGCTGCCGGCGGCTGGGCGGAAGCGCGGTGGCCGTCGCGGGTCCGGCGAGGGCGATGGAGATCGATCCCCACGCCTCGTCCCTGAAGAAGGTCGCGGTCCGGGTGCCTGTGGCGCCGGCGGCGGCGATCTCCTGGGTGGCGACCAGGAGTCCTGAGAAGGGGCTGGAGTTGGGCTGCGCCCTATCGGTCATCGACCCGGGCGCCGTGTAGGGCGGGCTGCTCCAGCCGGTGTTGACGTTCGTTCCGAGCCAGCACGCCACGAGCAGCCGGTCTGCGCCGGTCGTGGTGACGCTGGGAGCGACGTGCGAGGTGGTGGACTCGGTCGGATCGATCTGACCGTCATGGGCGTCAACGGTGGCCGCGGTGGACAGGCGCAATACGACGCCGAAGATGTCGCAGCCGGAATGCGCCGGGATCGTGACCGTGTGCGAGCCGCCGGATGTGACCGCGCACGTGTACGTCTTGATGTGGCCCAGGTTGGTGCCGATGTCGATCGTCCGTACCGCGCTCAGGGTTCCTGCCGAGCTGGTCGCCTCAGGCATCGTGGCCAGCGCGAAGAAATCCGAGGCGTAGACGATGACGAGGGTGTCGCCGACTGCGGTACCTGCGGCGGTGTTGAGCACTTCAGTGGTGGTGCGGCCGTTGGTGGTCTGGAGCACCTCGGCCACGGCCGGGGCGGGCATCGGCGATCCCTAGATGCCGGTGGCGTCGAGCACGAGCTGGCCGATCGCCACCGTGACCTGGCCTTGGGATGCGAAGGTTTCCGGGACGACCTTCTGCCACGCGCCCTCTCCGCCACCCATAGCGGTGATATCCACCGCGGACCCACCTTGCGTGGTGGAGACCTTGAACGAGTTCGTGGCCGAATTGACGACGTAGTAGAGCGTGCCCTCCGTGAGGCCGGTCGGCAGGGTCTCGGAGAACACGTTGAACAGCTGGACGCGGTCGCCGTCGGCTAGACCGTGGGCGACGGAGAAGAGGGCGTCGTTCGTCAGCGTGGTGTCGACGGAGAAGAAGCCCTTCGCGCTGCCGTTGATGGGTGCGTACCCGAGGTAGTTGTTCGTGTTGCCGCTGGAGGCGTTGAAGTACAGAAGGTAGGCGTAGCTGCCTGCGGGGACGTCGATCGCGAGCGCGCCGGAGTTGGATTTCTGGCCGCTGGCCGCGGCCGCCCAGGTGACCGCCTGGCGGGCGTAGGAGGGCGTCCCGCCGCTTGCTTCGGTGCCCGCATAGTTGGTGCCCGTACCGGGGTGTGTGAGGTCGCCGACGCCGATGTGGGTGATGGCTCCCGATACGGATTCGTCCAGGCCGTCCAGGGCCTTGTTCTTGCCAAGATCGTTGAACGGCACGGTGGACCTCCAGCGCTGGTGAGGTGAGGTACGCGTGCGTCAGAAGTGGCGATCTATAGCACGCCTGTTCGAAGATGGGTGAGTGGAAGAACAGCACGTCGTCCTGCGCGAATGGCCCGTCGACGGCGGGCCGGGCGGATGGGTGGCCCCAGTAGGTGACCCGCTAGATCACTGGGTCGTCGCAGTGATTCACGCCGTCTACGAGGCTCCGGACGGGCGGGCACGAGGCGAGGACCCGTGGGGTAAGCCCATCCCGCAGGGCACCTACAGGGCGTACCTGGTGGACCTGGACGGGTCACAGACACTCACGCTGGACAGCCACAAGCGGGTGCTGCTCCACCAAGCACCGCCGATCGGGCATTGGCACATCAAGGCGGTGGACGACGACTACCTGAAAAGGATCGAGCCGCATCGGGTGGACCGGGCAGGCGAAGGCGCTTGACGCCGGCCCGCTCACCGCCGTTCGGGACGATGCCGATCTTGTGCTTGGTCACGCGAGTTCCTGGGGGAAGGTCAGGGGATCATGGGCGGCCCGCCGCAGTCCCCCAACCGCAGCGGGCCGCACACGAAGGGCGCTCGGGGTGGGTGGCGGCATGGGGACACCGCTCGTGAGCGCCTGGGAGCCGCCCGAAGCACGCTCCCGTTCTGGGGTGGTGCCAGCCCCGGCATGCCCTCCTCAAGGCACGCCAGGGCCGGGACCGGTGCTCGACAGGCCACGGGGGCCGGGCCCGGAGCGGACACGCCCTTCGGGGAAGGAGGGCGCGCGTACAGGTTTCTAGGGGTGTCTAGGCCGCAATGTTCTCTGGCCGGCGCGCGAGCTCACGCGTCTTGGCCTCCGCGTTGGCCACCGCGACCTGCGTGAACAGCATGTGACCACGCCCGTCTCTTCCGACTGGAACGAGATGTTCGCGCTCGACCCACTTACGGATCGTCGCTGGCTTCACACCAGCGAGTTCAGCCGCGCTGGCCGTGGTCAGGTAAACCTCGTCAGGGTCGAACTCGGAGCGGGGCATGACTTCACCCCCAAAACGACAAAAGCCCCTGACCTGGATCTCACCTGGTCAAGGGCATGCGTGTGCTGGAGATCAGCGTGACACCTGGGTCCGAATTTTTCAAGTCAGTCGCATTGCGTCAGCTTAGAGCGCGCCACCAAGCCTGTGTTTGTGCGAGTCCGTGAGCAGATACCCCGTCATCTTGGGCTCACCGTGCTGCCGCTTGATCTCGGCGATGTGCCTGATTAGGTCATCGCCTGGCAGGAACCTCTCCCCGCGGAGCTTCAGATGAGCGAACTGCGCCTGCCGCTGTCGTTCCAGGTTGATATCGCCAGGCTCAGTGGCGAGAACCTCGTCCGGCATCACCTGCGGCATTCGCGCCTTCATGTTGGTCGTGACGCCAATCTTGATCGCGTCGCCAATGCGGACGTAGTAGACGACCGACTGCGTCTCGTACAACTTACGGCGGGCGGCCAGGTAGTCGCCCTCCCATGCCTGTCTCGATGCCAGCCCTTCCTTAAGGGCTCGGCGGCTATCCTCCCAGGCGTCTTTCATGAGCTCGCCCCAGCGCTCCCCGTCCTCCACGGTCTCGCGGAACGCGTTGAAACTCGCCAGATGATCCGCGCACAGCGGGATCCCGACGCCGTCCGAGTCTTTACTAGCCGCGAATTCGCACGCACGATCGGCGGTACCGCCTAAGCAGGCTGGCTTACGGGCCTTCTCGCTGATCGTGACCCGGACGCCACAGCCGCATCGATACGCGCCGGCACCGCTGATCGCGTCCAGACCCATGGTCCGACCGCACGAGCAGGCCACGGTAACGTTCCTCATCGCTGACTCCTGACAGTCGGCGGCCCCGGCCGGGTGTGCGACCACCCGCCGGGGCACTTTGGTTGTGAGGCAAATGCTGGCAGGTCACACCGACAGAATCGGCGCGACCCTCAGAACGGCCAGTCGGCGTTTCGTCCTGCCTCCAGGAGCGGGATCAGCTTGAACGTGGAGTCGGAGAACCCTCCAAGCTCGTGCCGGTTTCCGCCGCCCGCTGGCATCGCCGCGTGCTGGTAGCCCTGCAGATTGAAGCCGTACATGGGGATGTGCTTGGGAGCAGCGCTGGTGACGTCGCCCGCGTAGTAGCCGGACATGGTCTGCATGTCGGACAGAATGATCACCCTGTCGTGGCCCGAGTAGGTGCGGCGCACCGAGTCAGCGATCTGCGTGCCGTGGCCGACCTCGCCGATCCGCCTGCAGAAGCGCTCCATCTCCTTAAGGACGGACCCGCCGGCCGGGATGGGATGCTTGAACACGTCGTCGGCGAAGCCGTACAGATCCACCTGGTCGCCCCGCGTTGCCAGGGCCACGCCGAACAGCGCCGCCGCCTGGACAGGCGTGACGGTGGAACGGGCGGAGATGCCGCCGCTCGACATCGACGCGGAGGTGTCCACCAGGATCAGCGTGCGGCCCTTGAACGACGGCACGTTCGCTGTGGCCGACGTAAGCGCCTTGTCCAAGGCGTAACCCCACCGCAGGGACGGCGCGTTGCGGTAGGCCGAGTAGAAGCGGAACGGCAGCTGCCTCGACTTCGCCACCTCAGCTGGGTCGGTGAGCTTGGCGACGATCTGCGCGGCGACCTCGTCGGAGACACCGGCCTCGTCGAAGTTCCTGAGGTTGCGGATCAGCGCCATGTACCCCATCGACGGGATAATCGACTCCCACGCGCCCTTGCCCATCGGGCCCTGCAGCCACCCTGCCAGCGCCTCCCACGTCATCCCGGCGGCGGCGAGCCGCTCGGGCTCCGCAGCCAGGACCGCGGCGCGGGACTCGACCGGCAATGCCATGAGCTGTGCCCGCTCGATCAGCGTGCGCAACACCTCGGGGATCGGCTTGTCACGGTTGTGGCGCCGGTCGAGGGCGTGCTCGAACAGCGCTCCTTGCCACGGCTTGCCCGGGTCCGGGCTTGGGTGGATGACGTCGATAACGTCGCCGAACCGCCACCCGTGCGAGCTGGTGTCGTACTTCACCAGCGAACGCTCGTTGTACAGGCGCTGCACCGCGTCGGCGACACCGCGCTTGACGGGCTTGGGGATCGCGCGGCCGTAGGTGGAGGTCCAGTAGGCGAGCGCCTCGCCGGGCTCGTCGGCGCGCTGTAGGACAGTGTTGACGAGCTGCCGGTTCAGGCCGTTCTCGCCCGCTGCCAGTCGCGCCTTGACCGCCTCCAGGGCGGCGACGATCGGGGCCGAGCGCATGTTCGCGTCCAGGCGGAGCCACGGCAGGAAGCGGGCCAGCCAGTCGCCGTCCTCGACGGCCACCTGGTGGACGAGCGCCCGGAAGCGGTTGTCTCGGTCGCCCTTCTTCTCATAGAAGGTGTCCTCGCCGACCATGTTCGTCACCGCGAGCAGGAAAAGCTCTCCCTTGGCGTCCCGGGCGTAGCCGGGCGCACCCTCATGCGTGCGGCCGGAGGGCGTCGCCTCGGTCTTCACCGGGCTCGACACCGCGGTCTTCGTGGTCGTGCTGTTGAACTTCGCCATGACGCGACAAGGCCCCTCTCATAGCAGTGCGAAAGGGGCCTCGTTCAATAGGTCGCGCCCGAGATCGAAGTCGGCGACGGTGCCAGCTGCTCTACCGCTTGAGCTACGGTCCGGAGACCGGCGGGACTCGAACCCGCAACCAGCCGATTAGGAGTCGGAAGGAACCGTTGCCTGCGCACCGGGCACGCCTTTTGAAGTTGTTCCCTCCCGAGATCAAGGTCGGCGACGGCGACGTAGGTGTCCTTGGCCGCTAGACGACGTCCACCGAGGTGGGCGGCGGGATTCGAACCCGCGTCTCTCCTTTGAGAGAGGAAGTAGCCGCTGCCTGCGCACCGGGAAGGTGCATATCAAGTTGTGAGCTTCAGAGATCGGAAGCGGCGTCCGGCGTAGTTTCACCTGAAGAAGTAGCCGGTCGCCTTCGCACCTGAAGCAGTTCTTACGGTAGCGATCAGCGTGACGCGTCACACCTGAATTTCCGGCGGATCGGGAAATGTCAGTGCATCGCCAGCGACGAAGCGCTGACGCGACTTCGGCGAGCGCGCTGAGCGGCGACATCCCGGCAGGACTTCGAGCAGTAGGCGGCGTCCGTCCTCGGGTGGACCCGGCTGCGACCGTCGTCCTGCCAGCGGAACTGCCGGCCACAGCTCGGCAAGGCGCAGGTCTTCTCGTCGGGGAGTTCGCCGCGGCCGTGGCAGGTGGGGCACTGTTCGCTCATCGGCTCCTCGCTGCGGTGAGCGCGGAGTCGAGGAGCGCCTCGTACTCCTCGGTGGTGAGCACCGCCGGTCCGCCGCGGCCTTCTCCGCAGTCGCGGTTGCGACACTCGATCCGGTCCTCCCCGTCGAGCTGTGACAGCGTCGCCAAGTGGCATTGGGGGCAGCGCAGCGGCTTGCTCGTCCGGCGCGGCTTGGCTGCCATCTCGGACGGGTCGTGCACGGCGAGTTTGCCGTACCAGTGGCGGATCTCCTGCCCGAAGTCCAGGGCGATCTCCGGGCGAGTGAGGAGCCGTTCAGCGCGGGCGACGAGCCAGGCAGTCCCGAGGGTGATGGAGTCGGCAAGGTGGCCGGCCCGGGCGAAGGTATCGATGCCGAGGTAGGCGGACTTCCATGAGCGGAGCCACGAGTCGAATTCGTCGAGGTCTTCGATCGTCGGCGACAGCGAGTGCTCCTCGGCGCTGCCGGAGACGCGTACCTGGTCGGTCTGGCCGCGCAGCCCGTCGGACTCACGCAGGTAGACGCAGGCGGCGCCGTCCAGCTTGGACAGCATGGCCTTCAGCTCGTAGACGCAGGACGGGCAGTAGACGGGGTCGCCGTGCACCGGGTATGGCAGGCGAGGATCCTCCGGCCGGACAGGCTCCTCGGGCCTGACGAGCGGCGGATGCCAGGCTTCGACGGCCCGCTGCCAGTCGGCGTACGCGGCGAGGTAGACGCTGACGGCATGCTCGTGAGCGCGGACCTTGCGGCGGAAGCCGCTCATGCAGGCTCCGGCGCACAGAGCGTCGAGATCGACGGTGGACGACATTGTGGACCTCCCCGAATACGCTGTACGGGAAGACCACTGGTGGCGCTGGTGGTAGGTGAGGGGCGGGAGCGGTTCTCCAGGCAGGGAGGACCGCTCTTTTCGTACTCAGGCTAGTCGCCTGTGTCGTCATCAAGAGCGAGCAGGCGATGGGCGAACCGCCGTCGCCCGATCGGGTCGAGCCGAACAGGCCACACGGCGGGCAGCAGGAGCACGTCGGGGCTGTCCAGGCAGGGGACGATCGTGATGGATTCCGGAGGGGTGATGACCACCACGCGGCCTCATCTCAGGCGAAGTGTGTGCAGGTCAGGAAGAGGATGCTAAGTCGCGGGGATGTGTCCATTCTACCTTTGCGACGAGACTCGCGATCTGGTGGGCCAGGTCACTCGGTGATCTCCTCGATCAGCCGGCTCCAGAACGCCATCAGCTCCTCGCCCTCGTACACGCGGAAATGGATGCGGGTGTGGCCTCGATACACGGCGACCTCGGTGTAGGGCTGGGCTCGGTCGTCGTACAGAGTTGCCAGGCTGGTCCAGTCAGTCGGGCGGCGCAGCCAGTCAGGGAAGGCCAGCCTTGCGGCGTGGTCGCGGAGTGCGGCCATCCAGCGCTCTTCGCCTGGGACCTCCATACTCCAGGCTGACAAGACATGGGTCATGACCAGGCAAAACGCTCAGGCGATCCAGATGTCAGCTTCGTGATGAGCGTGGCCGTATCTGCAAAGGCGATCGTCCGAGTTCATCGCTCCGATGCTGCGGCACACCATCCACCAGCCCCAGCCGAAGTGGCGCTGACCACCTGGGTAGCGCCGCCACTCGAAGCAGTCCGTGCACTCACCCTCTGGTGGTGCGCTGGCGGTGCCTTCCCGGTCGCCGATCCGCCCGTACCAGCGCCACCAGGAGCCGCAGCGCGGGCACGGCCGGTTCCCGTCCCGCACGGTTGGAGCGTCACCCAGCCCGCAGGTTGTGCACCAGAATCGGGCCGAGTCTTCGGCGCCCTCCGGAAGTTCGCCAGCCAGCGTCTCTGGGATGTCCGGGTACGGGTTCGCCAGTCCCTCCGCCACGAGCAAAGCGCGCATCTGAGCGCGCCCGGCGTCCTGGCGAGCCTGATGACGCCGTGCCATCCGCTCTTCCCAGGTGCTCATCGCGCTGCTCGCATCTCGGCGACCACCGTCATGTCCGGATGCTCGTACGCGATGCCCATCAGGTCGTGGAATCGCTGGTAGATGCCGGTATCCAGGAGTTCGATCGGGATCTGCTGCCACGGTGTCGCCCGGCCGAGCGCCCGGGTGAGGACGGCGATCCGGTGTGACTTGGCCTCGCAGCCAATTGACCAGCAGCCGTCCCGGGCCTGGCGTATCTGGTCGGCGAGGTCGTCCCACAGACGCATCAACTCGTCAGCGGCGGCCTCCTCCAGTGTGGTGAATGGCTCGAGGTCGGCGGAGTCGATCGCCTCCTGAAGCTCGCGCGCGCGGTCGGTCAAGGTGTCGTTCCTTCCGGCCACTCAAACGGCGGTGCACCGTTCCCCACGATGGTCACGTGCGCCAGACCGTCTCTGTACGCGACTGAGGTGATGGCGGCCAGCGCTTCCCGACCATCAGGGAGGCGGATCGTCACGTCACCTAGGAGAGGCGATGGGAGGCCGCGAGTGCAGGACATCTCCGTGGTGTCGGCTGCGCCCCGCCACGAGCGCAGGAGGCCTCCACTGTTCGCGATCGGCTCGCTGTCCACGTAGAGCCGAACGTCGAGGGACAACTGCGTGCGTCCGGACGTAACGGCGGCGGGGCCCTCGTATGCGAGCACACTCATGTTGTCGCTCCTGTCTCTGCTGTCTGCTCAGTGTGCCTGTAGGTGCAGTGTCCACAGCGGGGGCAGTGCGGGTGATCAGACTTGCCGCAGTCGGCGCCGGGATTCCGGGTGCAGCGCTCGCACGAGTCGCACAGCCTGGACGCGTCTGGCCACCTCGCGATGATCTCAATCCCGATCACGTAGCCGTCGGCGTCGAAGTCGAGGTTGACCATCGCTTCGATCTCGGTGGTCACCGCCACCCGGCCCTCAGGGATCGGTCTGTAGAGGTACACGTAGGTGGCGCCGGCTTCCGGGTCGTACGTCCACTCTCCCGGGTGGCGTTCCAGGGTCACGTCTCCTCCAGGATGTCGGTTTGGCCTTCACAGTCTCCACCTGGCCGTACCCGTGCGAGCCGCAAACGGCGTCGCGGGCTGATCCCGAGCCGCTCCCGGCAGTCCGGGCCGATCCCGTAGGCGAGGGACACCGGGTCGGCGATCTTGTGGTGGCAGGAGCGGCAGCGGCCAACTGTGGGCGTCTCCTCCACGGTTGATGGGTCGAGGTCGAGGAGGGTCACGGCGCTTCCACTGCCAGGTACTCCCGGTCGAACCTGTTCTTCAGCGTGTCCTCGCCCTCGAAACGCTTGACTGCGCGCATCGCCTCGTCGTAGCTCTTGTACCTCCTGGACCACAGGAAGCGGTCCAGCTCCTGGGTGCGCGCTTTGTCTCGGTAGGCGATCTCCAAGATCTGCCACTCGGCTGGTTGCTCGTCTACGGCGGTCCGCGTCTGGCGCAGGCGGCCGATCCTGTAACCGACCAGCAACGAGACGGCAGCGACGACCAGGAGACCGGCCACGCCCAGGATCAACTCACCCATCACTCATCTCCTACCAGGTAGGGCTGACGGCTCAGGTGGCAGGCTAGTCAGGATGACGTCGTACGGCGCCCGCCGGGCAACCTCGGTACCGATCGAGTATCGTTCGCCGGCCGCGTCGCGGTCGTACTCGTGGACGCGTGCCCACAGGCGGTCGGTGCGGTACACCTCCAGTCGGTAGATCTCGTTCGGGTCCAGGCCGTGCCCGCGGATCCAGTCCAGGACGCTCTCCCAATACGGCCGGTCACCGGACATCGCAGCCTGAGCGCGGACGTCGTTGACGTCGAAGACGGCGATGGGTTCGAGCGCGGAGGTCATCGACGGTGCCTCCTGCGGTGGCGGCGATGGTATTCGGACTTCAAGGCGTGCATGCGGTCCTGTCTGCCCCAGCGCAACGTGAACGCTGCAGACAGGGCGTTGAGGAATCCTCGGCGGAACTCGCTCGTGTCCGTCGTCAACGTGACCGTCACGGGGCTGGGCATCCACCGCAGGTTGTCCGCCCGCTCGTACGTCTCGTCGCGGGCGAACGTGATGTCGGTGATAACGGCACCGTCCAGTGGCCGCCACGCCTCCTCCAGCGACGGGGCGAAGAAGACGCGCACGCCGTCGTGAGGGTGGACGGGCTGGACCACGCACTCGAAGAAGGTGCCACCATCTATCAGGTCGCCGGAAGAGGGCGGCACCCCTTCCATCGGATCTGGCTCGTCCGGCGCCCACCGCATCGCGTCGGCCGACAGCGTGTAGTCACGCAGGCAGGCGTCGATCGAGTCGAGTACGCCGTCAGGGTTGCTCATTGTCGGCCTCCTGGGTGCGGAGTAACGCCGGCAGCCCGTTGACGGCTTCGAGCCACTGCGTCAGGTCGTCCCTCAACGCTGCTACCTGCTGCTCGTCCAGGATCACTGTGGCGGAGGCGTCCCGTGACGGGTTTCGCCAGTCGTAGCCGTCGACCGATAGGCGGAAGTACGGGACCGGCGGGCCGTCTTCGTCGCCGGCGAACGTTTCCGCGTTCACGCCGGCGGCGCACCACGGCGGGATGTGGGCGGTGTCGAGGACGCCGTACCTCCATGCGTCGTCCTGGATGCGGACATGGGAGCCGAGGTAGGCGATCGGCGACGGCAGGCCGGTCGGGTCGTCGTCGTCGTCCATGGACAGCCTCGAACAATAGATCGACATCAAGCCTCCCGGGAGCCGGGCCCGGCGGCGCGTTCGGCGAGTTCAAGGCGGCCTTCGTGGTCGAGGATGAAGCACCGTTCGGCCTTCGCGAAGGCGTTCATGATGGCTGCTGCTCGGCGGAGACGCCGGTCTGGGGTGGCGTCGTTCCACGCCCTAATCCACTCGGCAGGTGTGGGCGTGCCGCCCTCAACTGGATAGTCCGCAGCTTCGCCAGCGCGCAGCCGGGCAACCTCAGCCTCGGCCTTCTCGGCGCGTTCCCGCCATTCGTCGCGTGCCCGCTCGGCAGCGACGGCGCGGTCTTGCTCCTCGTACCAGCGCTGCTTGGCCTGCTCGTAGTGGACGCCGTTCTGGCGGGCGGACTCCATTGCGCGGTCTCGCGCCGTCTCACGCTGCATGCAGCCGGAGCAGATGTCCTTCTCGGCGTTGGTGAGGAGGCGCGTTATCTCCTGCCGCAACTCGTGGCTGACCTTGCGTTCCCGGGTGATGAGAGAGTTGAGCCGCTCCAGTTCCTCGTCTCGCGCGGTGGCGAGCCCGCCGACCATCTGCCTGACCAGACTGTGCCGGTGACGCATGCTTCGCAGATAGGGCGTCAACGCGTAGTCGAGCACGGACCAGTACTCCTGGAGGATCGCGCCCCCGGGACCGTTGAGGATGCAGTCTTCTGGATCAACGCCGTCGCAGTTGTCGCAGCGGTGCGGCAGGTTGGTGCTCATCGGCATCCTCGCGCACACGTGCCGGGCGGAGTCCAGCCCAGCGTTTCAAGGGCATCGGCCAGATCCGCGTACGCCTGGAGCCGCTGCTTGGTCTGGGCGAGGTCGAAGCGTGCCTGCTCCAGGTCGCCGCTCTGCGCCTCAAGACCAGCCAGCAGGTCATCGCCTGGGATGGTCTTCAGTTCGTGGAGGATGGCGTCCACCGCCATCTCCGGGGTGAGGTGGAGGCCGCCGGACTCGTCGTCTAGGCGGGTGATGAGGCGCTGGCGGAGGTCGTCACTCATCCCACTCATCCCCGAGCACCTCCAGAACCTCCACACACTCGGCGGGGACCACGTACGAGGTGTCCACGGTCGGCTCGGTCCACCACGAGTCTCCGCCAGGCGCCCACTGGATCATTTCGAGTTCTTCGCCAGGGGTGAAGTCGCGGTCTCCGTAAGGGTTGGACGCCCGGCAGGGCTGGGTGATGCGCACTCTGGCGCGGGTGAAGGGAAGGTCAGCCATCCGTCGCCTCCGCCTTCTCGGCGAGCATGTCGGCCACGCTGTGGTCTCGGCAGGCAGTCGCATAGCCGTCCTCGTAGCCTGCCCTGTGGACGTTGTCGAGGATCTGCCGGATCACGAATACCCGCTCGTACAGGTTGGTCTCGCTGAGTGTGGCGAGCTTGCGGATCGCCATCTCAAGGTCAGCCGTCACCGCTTCCACTGCTCCCGAAACTCTGGGTGGTCGGCGTACGGGAGAGCGAGTAGGCGGAGCAGGTCATCCCAGACTCCGCCCGTGGCAGGTTGCACCGTCCTGCGGACAGAGTCGCCTCGCAACCTGAACTGGTCCAGCAACTGCCGCTTGGCTTCGACCTCTCGGAGGACACGGGCAGGGTCATGGAGGACGATGTGCTGCGCGTCGCAGGAAGCTGTTCCACCCACGTCGTCTCCGGCCACAACGACGCTGCCGTGTTCATGACCCGCCGTTGGACCTTCGATGCAGTCCGCCGTCACCACACGATGTAGCCCGCTGAGGAGTCGGTCGGGATCAACGCGCCAAGGTCCTGGCGTCGCTGCTCGCGCTGTCCGCTCCTCATCGTCCAGGCGTGCCCTGAGGAAGGCGATCAGGTCATCCACGGTCCTCGTCCCTCCACGGCCGGTGCATGCGCATGGTGTTGAGGCGCTGCTCGTCGATGCGGATGAACGCGATGTCGGCCATGGTCATGCCGGGCTGCTCGTAGGGGCCGTTCGGTCCGAGCGCCCAGCCGTTGGCGGCACTGTTAGCGATGCGGCGGATCCGCTCGAACGGGCTGCCTTCCGTCTCGTCGACGACGGCAGCTTCACCAAGGCGGCCTTCAGCCATCATGGCCGCCACTCCTCGCGGTACCCGGGGTAGTCGTCGTAAGTCGCCGCGATCGTGGAGAGGGCACCCAGCAGCGCCTCGGCGCGGATCTTGTGTCGTGGGTCCGCAGCATGGTCGAACCCTAGGTTGGCGAGGTACGCGGCGTTCTCGTACTCGCGTATCAGGCGGCGGTGCATCCACCTAGTCCGGTTCGCGCGGTCACCCTCGCGCTGGAGGAACAGGCGTTGGTCTCCCATGAGAGAGGCAGCCAGCAGCGCCATGCTGTCCGCGTCCTTGTCTGCGGCATCGAGCGCCGCTTTGAACCAGTCCACCATGGCGTTGGTGAGGGTGTCAGTGTCCGGCATCGGTGATCCTCTCGGGTAGCAGGTTCTTCACGCGCCACTCCCAGACCACGACGGCGAAGGTGATGAACATGGCGCTGTACAGCATGTACAAGCAGGCCGAACCCGCGCTCCCGTAGTGGAGGAGGGATATCGCGATGAAGGCGGCGAACATGGCCAGGTCCATGACGACGCCGATCACTGTCAGGCAGATGGCCAACTCGGCGTGATCACTCATCGGCTGGCCTCTCGGGTAGGGCAGCGAGGAGCGCCTGGGCTTGCGCGTGCGGGCATCCGTCCCATGTCGATGTCGGCCCGTGTGTCTGGCAGTCACCGTTGTGGTCGAAGTGCTCGCATGGGCTGGGGTCGTGCAGCTCGGCGAGGAGCGCCTCCAGTTCCTTGATGCGGGCTTCCAGCTTGTGGATCCGCTTGCGGTACGGGACGACTGCGGCTGCTCCGGCGTCAACCATCGGTGCTCCTTTCGGGCAGGACGGCTCGGAGGCGGGCTTTGGCCTCACGGACTGTGGCAGCCCGGCGCGGCTCGCTCTGCGGGACGAAGACGCGGGACAAGATCAGGCGAAGGTCTTCGGCGGAGACGACGACCAAGCCGGCGTCGGGAAGTGCGGCATCTCCGATCTTGCGGGCGAGGGCAGCGTCTCCCTGCCGGCAGGCGCATGGCCGATGGAAAGGCGGATTATGTTCGCAGCCGCGGACCTCGATCGCTCGGGCGATCGACTCGGCTGTCTTGCGGCGCTCGTCCTCGCGGATCTCGCCCTCGCTGGGTGTCCTCCCGTCGAGGTATGGCAGGGCGCCCCGGAGGATCTCGTACACGTAGGCGTGGGCTTCGTGGACGGGGACGCCGGACAGGCGGGAGTACTCGTAGGCGGCGACACCCTCCCGGATGGCCTTCTCGGGGATCTCAGGCACGGCACACCTCCTGGACCAGCTCGATCAGGTAGGCGGCGTGGCAGTGGTCCGGCTGGCCGAGCTCTGGCAGTGGACACCAGCAGGCCAGGTCCCTGCCAGCGAGTTCACCCAGGCGAAGCATCAGATGCGGCTGCTCGATCACCCATGATGAGTACAGATCAACTGCCTGCTCTCGGGTCGTCGGCGCCAGCGCCACGAGCCCACGAGCACCACCCGGGACGGAGGCAGTGATGTACGGCCACAGCGGCGAGTCGTTGCGGATCTTCTCTCCGACCTTGAACGGGTTCCCCCAGATCGTCGATCGGTCCACACAGATCACGCCCTTGGGGAGTCGGGAGCCTGCGGTTCTCTTGCGCTGGATGCGCTTCGGGGTTCTGGTCTCAGGTGTGGTCATCGGGAGCCTCCCCGAAGATCTCAGGGTGGGTGGCCTTCCACTCCAGCCAGTGCGGGCTGACCTCATCGACCATCGTGTGGATACGGTCCATCACCTGGAGAAGCGTCAGCGGGCCGGGACTCTTCTCGATGCTGCGCGTGCGCGGGTGGGTCGGCACATAGGTGGGGCCCATGGTCCAGGTGCGGCGGCGGTATCCCCAGTCGTTGTCGCCCCACTTGCGGAAGGTCACGCCGTTGGCTCCGCCGTCGATGTCAAACGGGCGCTGGCGGAGCTTGTCCTTCCAGGTCTCGTTGTACCAGTGGCCGATGTACTCCTCCAGGAAGGAGACGATCATCGCCGCCTCCTGGTCGGTAGGGCGGGTCAGCTCTTCGTCCAGGCGTCCGGTGTCGAAGGCGACAATGTAGTTCCAGCGCGGCCAGGCGTGGCCCACCACCGCGATGCGGAGCTTGGTGAGCGGGTCATGCTGGTCGGCGTCGTATGGCCAGCCGGTGTCGAGGTCAGGCATCGGGAGCCTCCCGGACTCGGTCCAGCCACGAGCAAACCGCGACCAGCGGGCCCGTGTCCCACCCGGCCAGAGCGTCCACCATCGCATGGTCGTGGGCGCCAAGCGGCACTCCCGTAAGCGCTTCGAGGAGGGCTTGCCGACGGACTTCGATGCCGTTCTCGGTGAGCACGTCGTACCGGATCGCTCCGACAGGCTCGGAGTCGATGGGGCCGCGAGGGATGTTGATCTCAGCCATGGGGGTCACCCCTCCTCAGGCGATTCAGCGAGCAACGTTCCTACGTCGTTCAGCGCTATCAGCAGCCCGGTCGGGCGGTGGGCGTTATCCACGCTCGCGGTGATGCCTCGCGCGGCGAGCGCCTCGACCAGGGCCAGGGCTTGGGCGCGGGCGTCCGAACTCTCCTCGTGGAGTACGGCAAGGCGTGTCTGTTCGTCGTGCCAGCGCTGCTCGTAGGCGGCGTTCACCTTTTCGGTCCAGGTGACGACCGCCGCGACCGAGGTGATCACTGTCAAGGTGACCGTTTGGCCTCCGACACCGAGCTCCGTGGAGTCCGCGCTCTCGAACTCGGCGAGCGTGACCCGCGTCAGCGCGTCCGCCGGCACGCCTCCATCCGACCTCACTGCCGGATAGCCGCGCCCGCGACCAACGCGCCGGCCGGGCTCACATTGGACGAACGCTCGCCCAATATGATGGCGCTGCGAGTACGACGCCTCCTGGTAGAGGTGGCCGGCGTCGAGCGGGGCGAGGAACACGACCGGCGCGACGTCTCCAGGCTCGTGCTGGTAGCCGTAGACCACTCCCGGGATGATTCTGTGGGCCTTCACCGGGCCGTCCTTTCACGGTGGGTGGGTGAGTGCCACGGTCGCTTACGACCCGGCAGGAGGGCTGCCAAGAAATCGACAGCCGGCCGGATCCGGACCACGCTCACCGGCCGGAGTCCCCTTGAAGATCGGCGAGCTTGTCGCGTACGTCTTGCAGCCAGGCGGTCATCGCCGGCGCGGGCTTGGGCAGCTCGTAGCGTGTCCGCTGCCACGCCTGCCTCACGGTGTAGCCGTGCTCGGCCAGGGTGGCCATGTCGCCGAGGACGAGCGCAACGGCGACCTGCTCACCGGTCGACCAGACGCCCTTGGGGCGCCCGTGGTTGTGCTCCAGTGCCCATAAGCAGCGGCGCAGAAGGTCCTGGGTGAAGTCATCGGGTGCCATCGGTCAGCAGCCCTCCTCGGCGGTGCGACGGTTCCACTCGGCGCAGCACTCGCAGCCGCAGGAGCTCTCGTCGTGGCCGTCGATCGCGAGGATGAGCGCGCCGCTGGTCATGGTGCTCAGGTCCACCGCTAGCCCTCCTCAGTTGTCCGCGATGCGGCGCTCTGCTGCGCCTTCGCTGTCGTCGGGCGCGGTGGCCTCGAACACCTCGTACAGCAGCCACCGGCCGTTCTCCCACTGGTTGACCACGATCCGGTGGCCGTGCGGGAGCTGCTCGCGGACGAACGCGTACGCCTTGTTCTCGCTGCGGAAGGACTTCGGCACCTCGGAGCCGACGGTGACCTTCCACCTGTTCGTGGGCGGCTTGTCCATGTCAGCGCTCCTCGGGGCAGGACGTGCAGCCGGGGCGCCCACATCGGCACCGCTTTCGGCCACTATCCGGGTCGGCCTTCTCCGGCAATGGGGGTAGCTCAACCTTGGCTGGCAGAGGCTTCGGCCTCCAGTCCGGCTTAGCGTCGCCGGCGCGCTCCTTGAACGGCAGCGGCTGGCCGAATCGGTCACCCCAGTAGGTCTTGACCATCGGTATCACCTCCTCAGTCGGGGATTTGGGACGTAAAGGACCGGCGGGGAGCCGGCCAGGAAGGTCAGGCGTCACGCGGCTTACGCTTGCCGTACCGGTGGTCAGGAAGCCCGAGTCGCTCCAGTTCCGCAGCTACCTGCGGCCACCAGAACACCGCTCCCCCGTGCCAGAGCTCCACGATCGCCAGCCCGGCGAGGGTTGGGTAACGAGCCATCCAGTTGCCGACCGCTCCGCGGGTCACACCGGTCCTGCGGGCGATCTCCGCCGGGTAGACCAGGTGCTCCCGGATGGCGGCGTCTGCGTCGGGCGGCGGTGACCACACGGTCAGTCCTCGTAGGTGGGCTCGGCGGGCACGTACGGGATGCCGCACTCGTCGTCGTCACACACGTCAGCGGTGACCAGGTCAATCTCGCCGGCGGCGAGCAGGCCGCAGGAAACGCACATTTCAGAAGGGGGCCTCTCCGGTCGCCGGGTGATCAGTGAGTTCGGGTTCGATGTCGAGGTTGGGGTCCTCTTCGGCCGGCCGGTCGTCGCTGTCGTCGCGCCAGGCGAGTTCGGCGAGGTCTTCGGGGTGCAGGTTGCTCACGGGTTCTCCTAGATGGGTCCGGTCCAGACGAATTCGGTGTCCCAGGTGGACGGCCAGCCGGTGGAGTCGCCCAGGACGCGGATGTGGTTCTGCTGGATGAAGGGGTTGCCGGGGGCGATGACCCAGTCCCAACCCTGCGGGGTGGCCCAGTAGATGCGGACCTTGTGGTCGATCCCGATCTCGACGCCGTCGGCGATTCGTACGGTGCGGGCGCCGCTGGGGAAGCGCTTGATGACGGTCATCACCTGCTCCGCGTACGCGGTCTCTGTCATCACGTCTCCTCAAGATCAGGGGGAGCGGGTTGGGATGTGGGCCCGGCAGGGAGAGCCGGGCCAGAGGGGTCAGATCGCGTACCACTCGCTGACGGTCACGGTGCGGGAGACGAGTCGAGCGTCCGGGGACACGTCCACGCTCTCCTGCCATGCGCGTTCAGCCAGAACCTGTCCCTCGACGAACGCCTTGTCGGTCTCGCGGCCCGGGAAGGTCTCGATGACCGTCTCGCGCTTGCCGTGGCGGAGATGGCTGATCTGGATGGCGTACTCGGTGCGGGTCTCGGTGGCCATGAGCGTGATCACATCTCCTTGATCAGAGTCGGGTCGCATTGGCGATCTCGCGGGCGGGCAGGATCGGCATGATCTGGGCCTGGTCGCCGGGGCTGGCGTCGCGGTTCCACTTGTCGGCGACGGCCTGGGCGGTGTCCTCGGAGCGGAACGGCCCGTACATCTCGCTGAGACTGGCGTCCTCGCCCGGGAGCATCACGATCCACCAGTTGCCCATCGCCATCACCGCTCCCCGGCTCGCTCTTGCTGATGCCTCTAATGTAGCTACATTGTAGCCACACTACAAGCCCTGTGAGAGACTTTTTGTAGCCACAGAGAGGACACACCAATGGCAGAGAAGGGCCCCGGCGGCCTCAGGCGCTTCCGCACAACCGACGACCTGTGGAAACGCTTCGGCGAAGCCGTCGAGAGGAGCGACGACCCCGAGGCCGACATGTCCAAGGTGCTGCGCGCCTTCGTCCGCTGGTACGTCGGAGATCCTGGGGCCAAGCTCCCTGAACGTCCGGAGTCCGCTTCCGAGTAGCCCGTCACCCGGACTCCCTGGCGTTGTACGCGGCGACAAGATCGGCCGCGAACTCCGGGCTCATGGCCACCGCGTAGAACGTCTCCGTCGTGGTCACGGTGCCATCCACAAGCGCCACCTGGACCAGGTACAGGTTCTGCGGGTTCTTGTTGCCGTGCCGCAGGTAGGGGCGGGGACGGTAGTCGGTCGGATCGCTCACCGGGACACCTCCGGCTTCTCCCAGCGGACAATCAGCTCTTCGTCGGTGGCGACCACCTGGGCGGCGTCGTCCCACGTGGATTCCTCGTCGCCGAGCGCTCTACCGGCTAGGATCACCAGGTCCTTCAGGTCGCCCCACACGGCGGGGAGTGGGATGGAGTACTCCTCCCAGACCTGGGTCACCTCACGGTGAGAGACAGAGGTCACGACGCCTCCCCTGCTTCGCGGCCTGCGAGGATGTCCTTGAACCATTGGCGGCCGGACGCGTGCGCATGGCTCTTGAGCTCGTCGAGATACCGCAACAGGCTGGCCGGGTCGATGGCTCCGCCGCCGTCGATCGCCTGCATGACGTAGCCGCGAAGCTCCTGCCAGACAGAGGCGTAGTCCGGGGCTGGTGGCATCGGAATGTCGAGCCACGCGATGCGTGTCGCTCCGCCGTGACCGTGGACCTTCTCGATCCCGTGATGGCCCCGATAGAGCCACGTGGTCATGGTCGGCTCGTGCATCGGCGGCCGGTCCAGCCAGTGCGTGACGGCCCAGCCGTCGCTGACCACGACGCCTTCCGCGACCACGCCGGTGTCGCTGATGCCGGTCGGGTCATGGTCTCGGACCAGCCGGAAGCGGCGCATGATCTGGAACTGGGGGATCTCGGTCATCGGGACGCCTTCCCAGACCGCTGGGCGCGAGCCTGCTTGCGTTTCCACGCCTCAACGGCACGACGCTCCCGCCGGTTGCGTGGCGCTTCGACATCGACCAGGTCCTTGGTCTCGACGTCATCGAGGGGACCACCGCGCTTGTTGACCTTGACGTAGGACCAGACGACCTTCACGACGCCTCCCTAGACTGCTGGGCGGCGACCTGGGTGAGCGCTTCGCGGAGCCGGTTGATCGACACGCCGCGCTCTCGGCCGGCGCTGTAGAGCAGCCCGAACACCATGGGCTCCACGTCGTCGCGGACCTCGGCTATCCGTTCGACAGGCTCGACCAGCGCAGCCTGGCCGTCTTTGATCGCCCATGTGGCCGCGACTTCGCCCTCGCCTTCGTCAGTGATGAGTTGGGCGTGCAGGCTCAGGTACGGGAAAGCCTTCGCGATGGTCGTCCAGTCCTCGTTGACTTCCTCCGCGGATGGCCATTTGCCGATGTTGTAGTTGGAGCAGCTGATCGTGCCGGTCCAGTCGCACCAGCCATGCGGGCCGCCCAGCCACGACGACGCGATGCGAGAGTTGCCCAGGTAGTGCAGGTCCAGCAAGCCCATCCGAGCGCGCCATGCCTGGTCGGCCTCGTAGTGTTCCCGCCGCGAGCCGGGCTCCTCGCCCATCCGGCTGTAGTCGTAGGCGGGCGGACGACCGAACTCGGTGGCCAGGTCCTTGACGGTCCGCGCCCACGCCCGGTCGTTGATGCAAGGGCTCAGGCCGTCGGTCCGGATCAGGATCTCGTTGGCCTGCTCTCGCGTGACCGTCTCGCCCACCACGAGCAGGCGGGGCCACTTGGTGAGGTCGCTCATCGGGCTACCTCGTCACCCTGCTCAGCGGCTGGTTCGAGGTAGCTGACCGGCTTGCCAAGCGAGCAGGCGTACTCGATCTCCGAGCGGGTGCTGTCTCCTACGTAGCCGCCCACATTGAGCACCTGGACCCGATCCGCCAGGTCGATCTTGCGCTTGTGCAGCTCATCGAGCCGGATCTTGACCTCTCGCAGGTCCGTCTCGGACATGGCACCGAAGACCTCGGTGTCTGTGCGCATGTTGCAGCCGATCGACACCACGATCCGCCCGGCCAGCGTCTCTCGGAGGGTCGCTTCCCGAAATGCATCGGGGAAGCGGGTGGATCCGCACAGGCAGACGATCTCGGGCCGGTCGCCGGCGAACTCGGCGATGAGGACGCGGTCCGGGCCGAGGGCGCGTAGGCGCTCCTCTTCGGCGGTGAGGTTGTTGGTGAAGTAGGTCATTGCTGTTCGATTCCTCACTCGAATCTCGATGTGGATCTGCTGACTCATGCTCGAAGATCAAACTGGTCTTCGAGCCGAGGGGCCGTAGTTGCCCCTGTGACACGAACTCGGACGGGTTGCTATCCGTGGACCCGGGACGCCCCTAAAGGCGCGAGACGGGCTCTCCGGGCTCGGTGGCGGCATCCACGGTCAGCTTGTCGGTGTCGAACTCGCCGGCCTTCACGCCGAGGACGAACGCCTCCCATTCGGCGGGCGAGTACGCCAGCACCGGTCCGTCCTGCTCCTTGCTGTCCCGGAGAGCGACGTTGCCGTCCGCCAGGAAGGCGAACTCGACGCAGGCGGTCTGGCCATTGCACCTGCTGCTCTTGATCCAGTTTTGGGCGTTCATGAGTGATCTCCTTCGTTGATCGGGTTGAACAGGTTGCTGGCCGCGCCCCAAGCAGTGCGGCTGGCGGTCAGGGCGGCCAGGTCGTCGAGCACTCCCCGCTCCCTAGTGCTGTTGCTCCGATACGCCCTGTACGGGGTCCGGTCCGGAGGGAGCGCGGGGTGTCGCTCCAGCGGGCGTACGGGATCCAGGTCCGACAGCGCGTCGGCAAGATCACCCATGATCAGCCGCCTCGGTTCCGTTGATGACCCGAGCCACAGCCAGCGCGCCTGCGAAGCACTGGCAGTCGTCCGGGCCGTCGATCACGTCTCCGCAGCCGCCGTCGTGGATCAGCCACGTGCCGTGGTCGTGGCCCTCGTCGCAGCGAGGGCACTCCGGCTGATCAGAGATGACCTGCTCGTCGAAGAACTTCGCCGCCTTCTCCAGCCAGGAGGCGAGAGGCGTGGATGGGGTCGCAGTGGGGGCACTTCGAGGCGTCAGCCACGGCGGTCCGCCCCCTCGGACTGGACCCACCCGAAGTGCTCGGCCGTGTTTCGCAGGATCTCGGCGAGCTGGTCGGAGATGCCGAACCGCTCCTTCTGGAGCTGCAGGCTCTTGGCCAGATCTCCGTCGTCATGGCGTTCGGTCGCGGCCTTCCAGTCGGCGAGCATCTCGATCAGGTCCACGAGGGTCATCCCGTTGATGCCTCGCTCGCCGAACCGTTCAGGGTGATGCCGATTTGCCTGATAGTGGTGCTGGAGCGCCGGGCCCATCGCCTCCAGGAAGCCCTTGTACTCGTCGCTGCCGTACGTGGAGCTCTTGAGTCTGGGCGTGAACTCGTTGAAGATCTCCAGCTCGGGCGGTTCGGTCTTCGACAGGTCGTGGCGGACCGACCGATCCACCAGTTCCTTGATCGCCTCGCCCATCAGGGCGCCCACCCGGAGCGAGTGCTTCAGGGTGTCGGCGGTGCTGTCGTACGTGGACTCAGGCATTCGGTGCCTCCTCGGGCATACGGAAGGTGACGGCGGTTCCCCAGACGGTCTCCTCGTTACGCATGTCTGCGGTGGTGAGGACGTGGCCGAGCTGCTCGGCGTGGGCGCACGCGGCGTTGACCAGGGCGCAGAACAAGGTGGCGTCCACCGGCAGAGGGACGATCATGAGCGGCTTGTCACCCATGATCAGCCACCTCCGGCAGCAACACGGCCAGCGCGGCGGCCCACGACGTGAACCGGACCGCCCTGTCATCCAGATACACAATCGCTGGCAGCTTGCGGTTGCTGACGAGCACCAGACCGCGCTCCGTCCAGAACTGGACAGGCTCGCCGGCGGCTTCGGCCTGGCTGTGCGTCACCGCCTGGATGCCGTGCTCGATGAGCCACTCAGCGACATGCCCGGCGGTCCTGCTCGTGTGGATGAACACGCTGAAGTGCGCCATCAGCGCGCGCACTCCGTCCAGGGCGCCGGGGATCGCATCGTCGTAGATGCTGCCGTCATGCCAGCCGCGACTGTACGCGTGGATCACACCGTCGAAATCCACAGCCACGGTCCTGGCCTCGCCGGGCGTGATCTCAACCATGGAGGGCCACCTCCTGCGGCTTGGTGTCAGGGAACTGGTCCCAGGTCCGCCCATCGAGCTCGCGGCCGGCGCGCTTCTTGCCGACCTTGGCCATCAGCCACGTTCGGGAATCGGCAGGCTGGTGGCCCTCGGCGATGTAGCCATCCCGTTCGAGCTGGATGACCTGCTTGCCCTCGACCACCTCCAGGCCGACCGCTTCCATGCGGGCGTCGTCCGCTTCTTCGTCGTCGCTGACATCGCCGTACAGCGGACCGAGCGGCTCCCATTCGCCGTGCTGCTTAAAGTGAAAGGCGGCATAGCCCTGGCACTGGTTGCGGAGACCGCGGGCCCAATCCGGGTGCATTGGTCGGGCGCCCGGTCCGGACTCGCCGCCGACGATCACCCAGTCGAGGACGCTCGGCGTGCCGTACAGGACAGCGCCGTCGCTCGGATCGACGACGTCCCCGCCGAGACAGTCGATCACCCGGCCCCGTACCTGAAGACGGCGCAGGTTCACGGGGCCGAGCAGCGGCTCCGCCGAGATGAACCTCACCGCCGCCGGCGTCTCCAGCAGAGCCGGGATCCGAGTCTCCGCCCACTGCTGGTTCTCGACCGAGACGCCCAACCACACGTTCGGCAGCACCTCGGGAGCGCCCAGGTGCTCGTTGAGCAGCTCGCTGTTCTGGACGTAGGCGACCGAACCGCGCACTCCCTGAGAACGCCCTTCGGTGGTGGGCAGCCTCCACGCGATGCGGCGGACCACAGATCGCATCCGCGCGTGCCGCTTGGTCAAGATCTGGTAGGTGTGCTGAGGCGTCTTCGCCATGACCGTCCACACCTGGGCGATGTACTCGTCCGGCACGTCCTCGTGGAAGAGGTCGGACATGCTGTTGACGAAGATCCGGCGAGGCTCGCGCCAGCGGAGAGGCTGGTCGAGCCGCTTCGGCTGCAAGGTCACGTCGAAGCCGTTCGGGAATGCCTTGCCGCCAGCGAATCGACGGGCGATGCCCTCGGCGTAGCAGTGATCGCATCCAGGGCTGATCTTCGTGCAGCCAGTGACTGGATTCCAGGTCGCATCCGACCACTCGATCTTGGTCTTGTCAGACATTCGGGGTGTCTCCTTGAGGTAGGGAGGGAGCGGTCACGTGATTGCCGTCGATGCGGGCCCGGTGCTCCAACTCCTTGGCCCAGCCCTCGTCCGAGTTCCGCTTGGCGATCTCTCGCTGGATGGCTGCGGCCAAGGCGTCGTCAGCTGCCTGCTGCCGGAGGCGGGCATACTTCGCTTCCAGATCGGCGAGACGGCCGAGCGCTTCCTGGTCGGGCACGAACGGCGCCGCGGCCGGCGACAGGACGCTGTAGTCGAGTGGCGAACGCAGCCAGGTGATCAGCTTGTGGGTGTGGCCGTTGGCGCGGCGCCCGATCTCCAGGCGGGCGTTGCGCAGCTCCTGGAGTTTCTGCCAGGCGGCCTGGCAGGCCGGAGTGAGCGCGTCATACCAGCGGGACCGATCGATCGGCTTGGCCGGCGGCGGCCACGGAAGCACACCTTGAAGCCTCTTGATCTCCGCCGTGAGCGGCGCCCGGACCGCCTTGGACAACTCCACGTACAGGCGGTCCATCTCCCCGACCTCGTCCGAGGTCAGGTAGTGCTCGGCGCCCTCAGGGACACGCTCCATCGGGTAGCAGGCCGTCCGAACCGCGTGCTCGGCAGCGGCAGCCCACTCCACGCGGGATGGCCAACCGCGGCTCATCGCTGCTCCTCGGGGATCTTGTGGTCTGGTGGCCCGGGGTTGGCCAGCAGGCGAGCCAGGGTCGCGATCAGGTCGCCCAACGGGTCCGCGGGCGTCTCGTCTCGTGAGCCGCGAAGGCGCTCGATCTCCAGCCGATCGACGACAGCGTCGGTGGGGTCGCTCACGACTCGCTCACCTGCTCGGCGGCCTTGAGCTTGGCTGTGCCGGCCGCGCAGGCGTCGCGCGCAGCCTGGAGTTCGCTGGCGTGGCTCTCCAGCACGGCAGTCCGGCGCGCGGACCTCGGCGGTTCTGTACGCGTCGGGACGAGTTCACCGGGCCGCGCCTGCAGGTCCACGATCAGCCGGGCCATGCCGACGATCGTCTGTGCCCAGGTCATGCCGACCGTTCGGGCGTCGACGAGGGCGCCGGTGACTTCGGTGACGGTCCAGTCGGGCCGGACCGCGCAGGCCAGTGCGCCGAGTTCGTTCACGGCGGCGACGAGATGTGGCTTCGCGGTGTTGGTGCTGGTCATGCGGTCCTCCGATCGATCGATAGGCGCGTTTTGGTCATGTCACTCGGCCTTCGGACAGCAGCAGTCGCGACACTGCGGCATCAGGGCGAGCATTCGCCTGGCGACGGTCTCGTGAACCACGTCCGTCTTCAGTTCGTCAGGCGCGTCCCAGCCTTGGTCGACCCATGTGCGGATGAAGCCGTGCGATAAGACCCTGATCTCTGAAGGGCATTGGCTCAGGCCGCCAGCCCAGATGGGTTTGCCGGCGTCTGCTCCCGCAACGGCACCGATGAAGGCGGGGATGGACAGGCGGTCACCGAGGAGTCGGCGAGCGTTCCCGGTCCCCTGCCATAGCTCGTTTGCGCAAACGTACTCGTGGTCGGCTTCGCCGTACTCGGGTGCGTAGGACGTCCACTGCCTGTAGGTCTCGCCGATGTACTTGACCCACTGCTCCAGCATGATCAGCTCGGGGTGAGCCGCTGACACGGCCTGCCAAGCCGGGTCGAGGCTGATGACGAGGCGCCCGAGGTAGTCCCAACGCCCCTGCTTGGCGGACTTGGTTAACGGTTCGCCCGAGTTGTGGATCAGGTTGTAGAGCGGATGCTCCGACTCGATGGCCTGCTTCTCCGCGGCCAGCACGTCGGGTCGGCTACCGAACCGCTCGATGGTGATCTGTGTGACCTCACACCACCAAGGCTGATCGCCCTTGTGGCGACGAAAGCGCTGGGGCGGATTGACGGAGATTCCGATGTACAACAATCCGCCGTCGGCATTGAAGAACCGATAGAGCGCATGGTCTGCGGAACCTTCGAGGTCTGTCATGACACCTCCTTGGAGCCGAACGGGTCTTCCGCATCGGGGTTGCACGCAGGGCATTTGTCCCAGCGGCCATCAGGGAGCTGAAGCCACCTGTAGTCGTCGCTGTCGCAATGGCCGCACCACTCAGAGACCGACCGCAATCTCGGCGTGCCAGTCTCGTGACCCGGATTGTCATCGGTGACCGGCAGGAACTTGCCCGGGTCGTTCACGATCGCGGTCTCTACGTAGGCAGCCCGGCTCGTACGGATTACGCGAGAACCGAGAATGCGCTGCCGGATCGCGGTCGCATCGATGGCAGAGATCTGCTGGCCCGTCAGCTCCGCTAGGAGCTCGACGATGCCGAGATCAATGGAGTCGTCGTCTTCCGCCCACGCGGGCGCGTTACGGCGGGAAGAAGACTGACTACCTGTATCCGTCCTCGTCCCTTCGGGACGGGACGGGACGGGACGGGGGTTCAACGGTTCGCGAACGGATGTCGAAGCGTTTGCTTCGTCCTTGCTTCGCCGTTTGCTTCGGCTCTTTCCGCTGGCCAGACCGCCTTTGCGACCGGCCTCGGCGCGCTTGGAGCGGTTATCCACAACCTCCTTTTTCGAGGGGTTGCGTTTCGTTCCGTCGCCGTCTTCATTCCACTGGTGAAACTGGTAGCCGCCCCGCACCCTCTTCCACAGCCCGGCCGCGACAAGGTCCTCAACCAGCTTGTCCGAGCCTCGGGACAGCGACGGGATCATATGGTCGGGCACGAAACCATCGGTGAGATGGTCGCTTGACCACGATCCAGCCACAGCCCACAGCCCGAGTGCCGCCAGGGAGGCCGCCATCGCTTTCGGGTGGGAGTGGAGCGAGTCGTCCACCTTGAACCAGGTCATTTAGGCGTCGTCCAGTTCCTCAAAGTCGCGGATAGTGAGATGCCGCTCGTTGGGTGCGACCCAACCGTGATCAACGGAGTCCTCCAGGTGTTGGTGGCAGAAGCCGTGGAGGACGTGGTCTTGCTGTTCGCTGTCTGCCTTGCAGCACCCGAGTTCGTTGAAGAACACGCGATAGGCCGCACGCCGGGGGCAGCGAGGGATGCGGGTGCCGGCGCCCAGGCACATGTGCCAGTAGAAGCCGCCTTCCTTGATGTGGCGAGCAACCTTGGCCGCATAGAGGATGTTCTCCTCGGCGGGTAGTTCCGCCTCGGGATGCCATGGGCTGGCAGGCCCGTACCACGCTGATGCGTAGGCCATCCACTCCCCGAACTCTTCTTCGGGTAGGGCCTCCAGGTAGGTGAGCGCACGCCGAAGACGGAAGAGCCGAACCGTCTCGATGACAACGAGCGACTCACGCTCGGGCTCGCCGGGTCCGCGCTGCTCCTCGATCTTGGCGATCGCCTCCGAACGGGCCTCTCGAACTTCGTCCTTGGGCAGGAACCCGAGAAGATGCTTAGCCGCCGTCATCAGACGAAAGCTGTCCCAGGACGCATGACCGACCGCCGTCTGAGCAGCCTCTATGATCAGTTTGCTTCGAGGAACCGACTCCGCGTCCTCAAGCCACGTTCGCTCCCATTCGATGCGGGCCTCAAGATCCGCGCTGCTCTCAGCGAGGGTGCCAAGGATCGTGGCAGCGAGGCTCTCCCGTCCGGGTGCAAGTTGCGGATCGAGATCCGGATCGTAGTCTTCGTCCTCTTCGTCTTCGTCGCCAACCTTGGCGACCAGTGACCGGGCGGCCTCTTGAAGGTCGCGTACCTTGCTCCAGGCAACGGCGCAGAAGTACTTCCACGGGTCGTTCCGCTGCCGAGAGAGAGCTATCTCGACGCTCTCCCGAATGATCTGCACTGGAAGACCAGCGGCAAGGAAGTTGTCGATAGATCGCTCCCAGCCAGGGGGGAGCGATGCATAGCGGCCACCGCGCGCGTCTTGCCACCATCGTTCGATTTGCTGATAGACCTCGGACTGTGCCCCGTGCGCCGCAAGCATGCGGTCGGCTGCAGCGAGCATCGCCTTGGACCATCTGTTCGCGTCCTTAGCCACCTGGGCGACAACTGCTGCGTCCGGCGGCGTCGCGGACTTCCCCGAGTTGCAGGGCTCACAGAGGGTCTGCAGGTTGGTCGGCTCATCCGATCCGCCCAGCGCCACGGGCGTGACGTGGTCGATCACCAGCGGAACCTTCGGCGCCTTTGCACCGCACTTCTGACAGGTGCTGTTGTCACGGCGGAGGATCTCTGCGCGGAGGCGTTTGCTGATTGCCATGTCGTCTCGCCTTCCAGAGGGGAATGCAACGGTCAACAGGTGGGTCGCGCTGCGACGGTCTTCGTTTCACCCGGTCTCCAGCCACCTCTCGACCCGCTCCCGGAGAGCCGGCGACAGGACGCCGTGCTGCATCACGCGGATGCGCGGGGTCAGGGAACTCCTCGTAGTCCATGGGGCTTCGGAGGAGGATCGAGAAAAATAACGCTCTGTGATGCCCGTCGTAGCTTCACGACACCTCCCCAGCGTGGATCTCGGCGAGCAGCTTCTGAGTGAACGGGTTCGGCCGATGCCCGAGAGCGGCGTGAGCTGGTTGAGGTCACGCTGGGCCGTCCTGGACGCGATCTCTTCCAGCGCGGCCCGTAGTCGGGCGTTCTCCTTGACGAGGAGTTGCATCGCGTTCACGACGCCTCCCCCAGCTCCCGGCCGGCGGCTTTCTGTCGGCGCTTGTACTCGCGGGACGCCTCCAACGTGAGCGGAGTCTTGTCGCCGTGCCGGTAGCGGGAGTTGTGGGCGTGCTGCAGGTCCTCCATCGGCATCGACTCGACCCGTTCCCGGAGCGCGGCTTCCAGTGCCGGCTGGGCGAGGTCGATGAGGTCGTCGTCCCAGGCCAGTGGCGGTAGCCAGCCTCGCTGTGAGGCCCACCGGCGGGTGCGTTCGGTCTTCCAGTTGGAGGGCGCAGGAGTCATTGACCAGGCGTCGTAGAGGCTCCGCACGAGCCGGGCGGTACCGACCAGCACGGTGGGCGTGCAGAGCAGGCGCCGGTAGTTGGTGGCGTGCTTGCCGATCGCGTCGGCCTGGTCCTTGAAGGAGTGGCCGAGGACGGCCAGCGCCTGGGCCCGGCGGCGGGTGCCGATGGCGTCTATCCACGCGGTGTCCGGCAGGTCGTCCAGCGTCGCCTGCACCGCCAGCAGGGCCCGAGCTGTCTCGGCCTTGACCTTCTCCGAAGGCTGGCCACCGCTCCGCGGGATGCCGTGCATGAGCCGCTTCACAGTGCTCACCGAAATGCCGGCGAGGACGGCCACCCGTCCCAGCGTGATCCCGGAGGAGAGCAGCGACTCGACGTGAGCCCGGCACTCCGCGGCATCGACGTATGATTCCCAGCGCCCGTAGGCGATCAGGCGCTTGCGCTGGCGAGAGTAGGCAGCCTTCGCGCCCCGGCACAGCTGACAACGGCAGCGTCGGCTCAGATACCGGCCCAGGGTGCCGTGAGGATAGTCACGCACGGTCCGCCTCCGTTTCAGCGTGTTCCGGATCGTTCCGACCTGCTCCGGACAGCTCTGCTGCGATGGCTTCCAGCGCGGCTACAGCGGCCATGGCCGCGAGCGTGGGCAGGTTGTCCACGTGCAGGGAAGGCAGGCCGGAGAGTCGGTCGTGGATCGCCTTGGGCAGCGGGTCGTCGTTGGTGCCGCGGGACGTGAGGATCGCCCAGGCCCGCGATCGGAGACCCTTCGCGGCGGCGTCCAGGACGTGCTGCTCGTGGCCGGCGAACTCCTGCGCAACGATCTCTGCGACGAGCAGCAGGCCGTCCGGGAGTGTCAGGTCAGGCATCTTCCCGTCAGAGCGCATCGGGGGCCTCCGAGAACAGGTCGAGAGAGGGCTGCAACGGCTTGGACAGGCGGGTCTTGGCCAGCTCGGCGGCGACCGGATCCTGGTCGATCAGGATGCAGCGGAACCCTTCAAGCACGGCGGCCTCTGCTGTCGTGCCCGTGCCAGCGAACGGGTCCAGAATGGTGCCGCCAGGCGGAGTCACCAGGCGGGCCAGCCAGCGCATCAGCGCCAGCGGCTTCACCGTGGGCCATGCCGAACCGTCAGGAAGCTTGGGCCGTTCAGATGTTGGGGCCTTGGCCTCGTAACGGAAGGTCGGGAAGAACCTGGAGGCCCCGCCACGATCACCCAGCCCGCCAGCGTTCGCGCGGGGACCAGTGTGCGCAAACTGGCCGAATGTGGCGTGGACTCCGATCTGGCCGCCCCTAGCTCCTCCCGAGGACGTGGTGACTCCGCTTTGCCTGTCGAGTTCGGCGACTGGGCACGACTCCTGATCACACGGGCCGTCCTCAACACAACTCGCACTGTGAGAGAAGATCAGATTTGTCGGCCAGCGCCCCTCGGGGGCTCCGCCCCGAACGCCCGGCAGCGGGGCGAAGTCCGTACCGCCCCTGTCGGTGTAGCGGGTCTCCTGCGACGCCTCACCGACGCGGGGGCGGGATTCTCCGGTCGGCTCGACGCGGCAAGCGGCGATGTTGAGGGCTCCCGTGCCGTGCGTGAGAACGTTGGAGGCGACCGTGCCGGCGAGTGGCTTGCGGGCGAGGACGATCGGCTCCCAGCCGGGCTTGAGAGCCGTTCCCCAACCTTCCCAACGCTTGGCTTCGATGCTGGCAGGCGCGGTGATGTCCCGGCTATCGCTGTCACCGATGTAGGCAACGCTGCCCCTGCCGGTACCGATGCCAGTTGTGCGGGTGCCAACGACCTCGCGCACGTGCCATGCCTCGCCTGGCTGGCCTTTACGGCCGTTGAGACGCCACACCTCGGCGTCCATGGAGCCGTCGAAATTCAGGAGCATTTTGAGGTGCAGCCACTGTTCCCATGTCGGCACATAGGCGGTCTTCAGGTTCGGTTTCGCGGTCCAATGCCCGGCCATCCCTGCGAATCCGAAGGCTTCGTCGATCTGCCGATTGGTCCAATTGGCAGCATCACGCGCGGCCCTCAGGAAAGCGGTAACCATGAGGATGTCGGCCTGGTCGTTGCGAGTTCGATCGATAGCCTTGGAGACGTCAAGCGACTTGGGGAAGCCGGTCCCGTAGATCCACATGATCGTGTCGCGGATCTCCCATCCGGCGTCTTCGATCGCGACCGCTACCCGGTGCCAGGTGCGGGTGCCGCCGAACGCCACCAGGTGGCCGCCGGGCTTGAGCACACGCAGGCACTCCCGCCACACGACCGGGTCGAACGCGATACCGGAGGCATCCCAAGATCTCGACATGAACTGGATCTCGTAGGGCGGGTCCGTGGAGATGGCGTCAACGCTGGCGTCGGGCATCTCCCGCAGCACGTCGAGGCAGTCGCCCAACCACAACGTCACGGTGTCGTCGCTCCAGTACGGCTCAAGAGGCATCGGACATCTCCTCGTCGAACAGGGACGGCGCGATGTTGGGGAACGGCCGGTTGGACCACAGCACCTCTGTACGGGCCTGGTCGGTGGCGGCTTGCCCGGTGTGGGTGTCGAGCTCTACCCGGTGCCAGCCGTCGTACAGGGCGTCGTACAGCTCGCTGTGGTAGCCGGACAGGACGACCGCGGCCTTGCAGGCTGCGAGGGCGTCAGCGAGTTCGCGGTGGTCCTTCTCGGCGCCCATCTCGTGCCGGTAGTTCCGCTCCCTGGTGCTGGCCAGGTAGGGCGGGTCCGCGTAGAGGAGGACGTCCGCGTGGCGTCCATAGGCGGCGATCACGTCCAGCGCGGGACGGCACTCCAGGCTGACGCCCTGAAGGCGCGCGGCCACCGGCGCGAAACGGGAGACGTAGCCCTGCAAGTAGCGCGGCATGCCGGACGAGGAGCCGCCGTAGGTCTGGAAATGGCGCCAGCCCGTATCCCTCATCGTGCCGGCACGGCCCTGGGTAAGCCGGACCCACACCAGCCGGGCGCGTTCCAGGTCGCGGAGCGAGCCGAGGTCGGCATTCTGTGCGTGTTCATAGTCGGCGCGGGAGTGCGGAGTGAGCGCGCAGACCCGCTCCAGCTCCCGCGGCTGGTCTCGCAGCATCCGCCACCAGACCATCAGGTCCTGGTCGAGGTCGTTGACTGTCTCCATGCGGGAGACGGGCTTGGCCAGCAAGACCGCGAGGCTGCCGGCGAAAGGCTCCACGTAGTGCTCATGGGCTGGCAGCAAGGCGACAATCCGGTCCGCGAGAGTCTGCTTGCTCCCGTAGTAGGAGATCGGCGGTTTAAGCGTCATCGGAGACCTCCGAGGCGGGAGCCGCGGGAGCCGCCCGGCCGTGTTCGACCACATCTGAAGACTCCTGGCCGCACTCGTGGAAGAAAGGCGGATCCCCGGCAGAGTCGTCGCATGCCTGATGGTCGGCACAGAAGTGCATGCCGCAGAACGTCACTCCTCCTGGGGTCCACGCGAGGCAGGCCAATACCGTGGCCAGTTCGGCGAATCTCCTCGCGCATCCCGGTCCGCCGTACAGCAGGTCGTCGCCGTGGGCGGCGACCGGATTGACCGGGTAGCGGAAGTGCTCCAAGACCGATGAGACGTGAAGCTGGCGACGGTCGTCGTCGACGGTGCGAAGCCGAGCCATCTCCAAAGGGACCGCAGCAGAGAGCGTCAAAGCCAGCAGGTCACGACGCATCAGCCACCTCCGTGCGTACGGTCCGGGCCTGCTGCCCTTGCTGGCGACGGCGTAGGATGCTGGCCAGTGACGAGGTGGCGGAGGAGCGCCGCTGGCCGTCGTTCCCTGCTCGCCTGTCCACTCCCCAGGGGCTGGACGGCTGCTCGTGCTCGTGCCACAACGCGAGGAACTGGCGGCGCCCGCGAGAGATCCGCGTCAGCAGCGTGTGGTAGGCGACACCGAGCAGATCTGCAGCGGCGGCATAGGAGCCCGTCTCGGCCAGCGTGGTCAGAGCCTGCCGATGCTCGGCCCGCAGCCTGGGGAGAATCTGCGCCAGCGCGATCCTGTCGACGACGGCGTCTTCGTGGCCTGCCGGGCCGCGGCCGAGGTAGTCCGACCAGAACTGGTTGAACCGCGGCCTCGACGCCACACCGCGCCGGGACGCGTAGAAGTCGGCACACCCATACAGCGACAGCCTCTTCTGCCATTCGCTGCTGATGGCCCTCAGCCCTGCGGCGATCAACTCGCCCCGCAGATTCGGACCCGACTCGGTACCAGCGACTAGCACCTGCAGCATCGCCAAGCGGGCCACGGCCACTGCTTCGTCCAGGTCGTCTCCCCATCCACGGGCGTTCCTCGCTGCCACGCTGGCCAACCGGTCAAGGTCGGCGACTGTTAGTCCGTCAGCGACGATCGTCAGATGCGGTTCCCACGTCTCAACCATGAGCCACCGCCTCCCGGCTGACGAACACGCCCTCGTGGCCAGTGATGGACTTCACCCACTGGGCGGCCTCGCGCTGATGCTGCGGGTCGTAGCAGACGTAGGTGGAGGCGTGCGCCTGGCCGGGCTGGTAGGGCTCAGGCCAGGACACACGGCCTGCGGTACGGCCGCACCAGAACCCGCACGGAGGCTCACCCGCAGGCGGACGGTGGGAGCCGTCGCAGCGGACGCCGTCGGCCTTGTGAGGCTGGACCAGGCCGTCGGAGTTAAGGGCAGAGTCGCGGCCGCAGGAGCGGCATTCGGCGCGTCGGCGGCTAGTCATGGCACTCACCCACATCCGAGGCGGGAGCGGCGGGAGCCGCGGTGTCCTGTACGAGGCCAGCAGCGGCACGGGCAGCCGCCGCGTACCGCCACACCTGCCGCTCGCTCACACCCATCTCGAACGCCATCGTGGCGACCTTGAGAGGCGGCCGGACAGCGGCCAGGCGCTGGTAGCGCTCCAGCATGGTGGAGCCGTGCTTGCCGGTCGGTTTCCAGGCTGCGGCGGGCTGGCGGATGCGAGAGAACCGGTCGAGAGTCCGGGCGCGCTCGTACCGCTTGTAGCAGGCGACGACCAGGTTCCGGGCACGGTGCCGGCCAGAGGTGCCGCAGCAGATACAGGTGATGATGCGCTGGCCGCTCACGACTTCTCACCCGCCTCCAAGGTGGGAGCTGGGCAACAGCAGGAGGCCATCACGCCACCCCCGCGAACAGATCAAGCTGGACATCGGCCAGAGGCTGCTCGGCCGCCGGGTAGAGGCCGGCCAGGTGCTCGCGGACCGCGGGCTCCCAGTCGATGCCGAGCGTCGCGCCCAGGACCGCGGCGGCCACGATCGGGGAGACCGCGTCGGCCGCTTGAAGGAACCGCTTAGAGCGGGAGCCCTGCCACGGATAGTCCCTAGGGAAGCCCATCAGCAGTCCCGCCTCGGCGCCGGTCAGGCGGAGGCCATCACTCACTCGGTACCAGGTGCGGGCCTTCTCCGTGAGGCACCAGGCGGGCTGGTCGGCGGAGAAGAGATTGCCGCCGCTGGTCTTGCGCGCCCCGCGGGTGTTGACCATCTCTCCCTTCGGCCAGAGCAGGGCGAACGCCATGGTGGTGGCCGGGAAGTAGTGGCCGGTGGGAGGCAGCTCGGCCATGGGCGGAGCGAACCGGCCGGTGCTCCACAACGACCGCACCGGCAGACCCACCAGGTCGGGCACATAGTCGCGGGTGGCGATCAGGAAACTGCGGGTGCGACGGCTCGCCACACCCAGGTCTTCGGAGGCGACGTCGACCACGGCCAGGTGCGTCCAGTCCGCGGCCGCGGCCAGCTCGGCGCCGACCTCCATCCACAGCGGCGCCGCCCCGGGCACCTGTTCGGCGACCACGACGCGGACGTCCGGGAGGAGGAAGGCGAACCGCAGCGTCTCCACGACCAGCGCCGAACGCTCGTCCTGAAGGTTGTCGAGGGCTTGCTTGTAGGCGTCCGCGGAGACCATGCCGGCGAAGAAGTCGCCCAGCAGGGTCAGCGCTGCGCGAACGGCGTGGAAGTCCTCCAGGCCCTTGCCGAGGCCGGACCGGCTGAACGGAGGGCACGGCGGCGTAGGCACTGCGACAGTGACGCCGCGGAACGCTTCGGGATCCAGATCGGTGACGCTGGCCAACGTCCGCTGGAAGCCTGCGGCCGTGGCGGTCGCGCACGCGTCGGCGTCGATGTCGTAGCCGCGGATCGGCGTGGTCATGCCGAGGATCCGGGCGCCGTGGTCGACGCCACCTGGGCCGGCGAAGAGGTTGAGGATCATGGCCGCTCCCCCGCATCCCAGGCAGCCAAGGAGGCGCGACGCTCGTCCACTGCGGCGCGGGTCTCCTGCCTGCGGTCGAGGCGTGCGTTGATCGCCATGAGCAGGGCCGTTGCGGCGGCGACGGCTGCAGCGAAGAGCGTCAGGACGCCGATGACAGCGAGGATGCGCTCAACCATGGCCGTCCCTCCGCTCGTCCTCTGCGCGCCAGCGGGCGGCCATCTCGTCCAGGTCGTAACGGCCGGCTTCCTCGGCGAGGTGGGCCCGCAGCCGGTTCTCGTTGTCGATGCCGTGCTGGTGCTCCGCGCTGCGCAGGCGATCGATGGATGCGGACTCCAGCCGGTGCACCACCAGGACCCAGCCGACAGACATCAGCACGATCAGGCCGACGGCGATGTATGGAGCGACGGCGTTCACGAGGTCACCGCCTCAGGGGCGCCGAGGACGGTCCACAGGTCCGCCACGTACACGAACCGGCGGCCGTCCTCACCCAGGTGTGCGGGGACCTCCGCGAGCCCTGTGAGTTTGGCTTCGGCTGACATGCAGGCTGCAGTGACCTCGGAGATCATCAACGCCTGAGCGCGGGCGAGCGTGTTGAGGCGCTCCACCTCTGCGAGAAGCTCCTCAGCACCCGACAGCGCGGCGGAGATGATGAGGTCGGTGTCCCGCTTCGAGTCGGCGGGGATGCTCATCTTGAAGCGGTTGCTGGGCCCCAGTTCGCACACCGCCCCGAGCTCGACGTGGGCTCGCTCCACCCTCGCCTTGATGTCGGCGAGTTGAGCGGCGGACAGTGGCTCGCTCACTGAACCTCACCGCCCTGCTTGGGTTCGGGCATGGGAAACCCGGCAGCCGGGCTGAAAGGGACCGCCCCAACCACAGGCCAGTCGGCGACGACCTCGTCCTTCTCGTAGCCGCACGAGCCCCACGTGTCGGTGGTCATCCACCGGGCAGGGTGTGGCGGGGACGGCCACAGGACTGCGAGGACGCGGCCGTTGGGCTTGCGGCGGACGGTGCCCAGCAGGTTCTCGGACGGATTCACGCTCCACCGCCGTTCTCTGCCTGAGCGGCCTCGACGCTCACGTCGTGGCGGGCGCACCCGCACTCCTCCGGCTCAGTGCCGTGGCACTTGCCGGACATGCAGTCGCCGCAGGTCCCGTCGTCGTCCGTCTCTGCCTGAGCGGCCTCGCGAGCGTCGGCCATGGCGGCAAGCTGAGCAGCCATCTCCCGCGCCTGCTTCGAAGGGATCACCCATTCGTCGGCACCGCCGGGGAAGATCGTGATGCCTTCGCGGGTGAGGGCCAGCATGTCGCCGCCGTCGTGCCACTCCATGCCCAGCTCGGCAGGCGACTCCAGCACGATCGGTGCCTGCTCGCCCTCGACGACGACCGCCCGGAAGTGCTTGGCGTTCGCCTTGTCGTAGCCGAGGGAGTCATCGACAGGCGTGACGTCGATCGCCAGCGTGTTGCCGCGTCGCCGGACGGTGACGACCCCGCCCAGGTGCTCATCCATGTCGCCGGTGAACTCGGTGACCCAGCCGGCCACGTCCTCAGCGGTGACCTCGGCCGGGGCGCTCACTTGGCACCTCTCGCAGCAGCACGGCGCCAGGCCAGCGCGGAGCGGACGAAGAACCCAGTCGCGGCCCCGCCTACGACGAGGAAGGCGGCGTTGGGCCAGGACGGCTCCACCACCAGGTTGAGCAGCAGCCAGAACGTCACGCCAAGAATGGCGAGCGCGAGAACGGTCATGACGTGAGCGACGGTGGACGCCTTCATTCGGTGCCTCCCATGTTGGCGTGACGGCGAAGGCGAGCGGCAACCAGGAAGGCAGCCGCGGTCCCCGACGCTGCGAGAACGGGGACCCAGACGGTGGTCCAGGAGGGATTCATCAGCCAGACGATCAGCGTGGCGAGCGTGACAGCAGCGAGCACGACCGCCGTGAAGGCGGCGATCGTCGCGCGCTCGCCCACCTCGTCGGGAGTGAGGTCGTTCATCGGCTCTCCTCGTAGGGGTGTCGGTAAGGGATCAGGTCGCTGCTCACAGGCAGCAGTGCGAGAGGCTTGGTACGGCGGCGGGTGAGCCGCTCGACCGCAGGCAGGACCCCTGCCAGGCCGGACCAGCCGAACGCGGAACCACGGCCGAGCAGGTCGAGACGGCGGACGTGGCGGCCCGTGTGGCGGGCCAGTAACCGGCTCACAGCTCCGGGTCCCGGTTCTCTGCTGGAAGGGCGTCGTGGAGCTGTTCCACGCGCTCCCAGTTCGCCGCGCGCAGGAAGTCAAGCTGGTCTTCGTGGACCGCATGGCCTAGCAGGGCGAGGGTGTCCCCGGCGCCCTTGGCGATGGCGCGCTGCCCGTCGGCGAAAGAGAGCGCGGCGACCCGCTCACGGTGAGCCTCGGTGTTCTCCCGCTCCAGGGCGTTGATGTGAAGATTGATCCGTTCGATCTCGCCGTGCAGGTGGTTGATCTCCTCCTGCCGTTTGGCGATCTCCTCGGCCTTCTGCCGGGCCTGCTCCACCTTGCCTTCAGCGGTGTTCTTCGCCTGGGTGAACTGCTGGTAGACGGCGCCGAGCACGGTGTTCTGCGCCTCTTCCGTGGCGAAACGCACGGCGGGAGCGGGTACCACGAGCTGGTCGTTTCTGCGGGACATCAGTGTCTCCTGGTGCTGGTGTGGTTCGTTTTCGCCGGCGGCGACCACGCCCCCGATCTGGTCGAGGTCGCCACCGGAAGATCGAGTTGTGCAGGTGCCCCCGCTCCAGCGCTCCCCCTCCGGCACTGGAGCGGGGGCTAGAAGGGCTTCTCTTCGTCGAGCTGCTGCCAGGGCTGAAGCGTGTGGATGCGGGTGAAGACGTTCCATCCGGGTCTCTCGTCGGCGTGCTCGCTCGCCTTCACGACCGACTGGAAGGAGACGACCTCGGCTGTCTTGTCCGGGTCCTCGCCGGGAGCGGCAACGATCTCGATGCGCTTCTCCAGCGCCTCCCACTCGGCGAGCTGCTTTCGGAGCTCCTCGATCTCGGCGAGCGCCTGCGGGAGCACCTCGTCCAGCAGGCGGCTTTCCGCCTGCTTTTCTGCGAGGTCGTCGTCAGTGCCGGAAATGACGGCTAGACGGACGATGAGGCCCCGGACCTCTTCAAGGTCGAGCGGCGGGTCACCCTGGTCGTCCGGCTCGGGCTCGCGGTCGTCTCCCGGCCCGTACAGGTCGTCGATGTCGATCACGACTGCTCCTCATGGATGTCGAGGTCGGATGGTGGGCCGGAGCGGACTGTCTCCTCGTCCGGCTGGGTGTCGCAGTCGTGGCCCACAACCCGCCAGATCCGGCAGTGATGGCAGTAGGCGATGTCCTCGACCGGTGTCTCGTCGGCCAGCAGTTGGCGGCGGACTGAGGCGAGCACGGCGAGTGGGGTCCTCTCCCACTCGTGGATCAGCAGAGCCAGCCTGTAGCCCCAGTCGGGTTCCAGCGTCAGCTCGCTGTTATGGCGGCGACAGACTGGGACGGAGTTGTCCGGGTCCGTGATGGATCCACCGCGGGCGCGGGTCAGCGGCTCGTGGACGTCCTGGTAGAGACGCTTGCACTTCGGCACCGCGCAGCGGGTCCAGGGCGGGAAGAGAGTCTTTTTCATCTCGGTCCGTTCGCGGTTCTCCCGCTGCCGCTTCTTGCTGACCTGAGGCAGAGGGGTGCGCTTTAGGCGGCTCGTGCCGCGCGGCATGGGCGTGTGCCGTCTGATCGGAGTGCGCTTCATACGTCACCGCCGGCGACGGCGTCACGCGCCTGACGAACGAGGTAGCGCACGTGGTTGCTTGAGATGCCGAACTCTTGAGCCAGGGCTTCTGTGTTCGCTCCTCGACCAGACGGACCGGAGCCGGGCTGATATCGCGCGACGATCTCTCGTACCTGGTCTGATGTCAGTTTGAGAGGACCATGCGTACGATGGCGGCCCTTGTTGATCATGTCCGCCGCATTGTCCGCAGCCGTGCCAAGGAAAAGATGGTCAGGCCGAACGCATGGCGGGTTGTCGCACTTGTGGCACACGAAATGTCCGAGTGGTATTGGGCCTTGGGTGAGCTCCCAAGCAGCGCGGTGTGCAGGGATCGGGCTGCGGACCCCCGGCTGTTTCACACGGCCATAGCCATCGGGGGTGCGATGGCCGGTCCATAGCCAGCACTCGCCGCCGATGTCAACGCGGTGCCAAAACCGTTCAGCGAACGTGGCCGATGAGGGAAGCCGTCTCGTCATGGCTGGCCCCCAGCAACGAAATAGATGCTGAAGCGGGTCGGATCCTTCGGGTTGCGCCGGAAGTCAATCGTGCGCGAGCCGCACCGAACGTGACCGCCCATCTCGGGCCTTACAGCGTCCAGAGCGCCCTTCACCCGGTCAGCGCGGGTCTCCAGCGTCTTGATCTGCTGGCGCAGTTCGAACAGCTCGTCGGCCCACTTCTCGGCGTCCGGGTCATCCAGGTACAGCACCGAGCGGCGGTCGCGCTCCGGGACGTGGCCTTCCCAGCAGATGCCGCCGTCCGGTCCGCCGAACGGGCAGCCCAGGCAGAACACCGAGTCGGGGTCGTAGTCGCGGGGCAGCATCTCCAGTGGCGTGTCGCGGACCTGCTGCAGCCACTCCATCGCGTCGCGCACGTTGCGCGGGTTCAGCGGGGCGCCGTCGGGGCCGGGCCACAGGTACTCTTCGCCGGTGTCGCGGGCCAGGTACTCGATCCTGATGCGTTTGGCGTCGTAGCCCATCGTCACCAGTGCGGCGGCGTACACGGACACTTGCCACAGGTGGGTGTGCTCCGGCCCATGCAACTTGATGTGTTCCAGCCAGCGTGACCCGGTGGTCTTGGTGTCCACGACGGTGCCGGTGGCGGCTTCGAACCGGTCGAGGTGGCCGAGAATGCCAGCGAAGCGGACCTCGTGCTCGACCAGGTCGCCGGGTTCGGCAACCTTCTCCATGATCTTGGCGACCATGTCGTGCACCGCTGAGCCGATGACCGCCTGAATGTTGCCGTACGGGTTGACCGACTCGGCACCGGCCAGCTTGTAGCCCACCCGGCGGCGGCAGGAGCCGAGGTCGGAGACTCCGATCTCCTTCTGCAGGGTGCGGGGCCGTTTCTGGTCGGCGATGAGCAGCAGCTCGGAGGTGGTCCTCACGCCGACACCGCCATCTCGGGGGTCGGCTTGCTGGCCTGCGACGGGTAGCCCGTCACCATCTGCACCGCAGCCAGGTGGGCGCAGTCGCGAGTGCCGCACGAGCACAACCAGCCGTCGGCGTTGAGCCGCACCCAGTACAGGCCGTGGAACCCCTTCACCAGCGCAGACACCCGGTAGGGGCGCAAGTCCGGCTTGGACCAGTTGGCGCCGAGGATGCGGACCTTCTCATCCCTCAGGTAGCTGAGGGCCTTCGTCCGGACGTCAGCCACGGGAACCGTCCGGGCATTCGTCCTCGAAGTGGTCACTCACCGCGCCGCACGTCTCGCACACGTAGTCGGCGGACGGTGCCGCCTCGACGATCTCGGCGTCAACCGGCTCGTCTACGGTAAATTGGGCGGCGATGTTGCCGATCTCCTCGGCGACCTTCTCCGGGTCAACCGGCTCGGCCTCGACCACCTCCGGATCGGTGATCACCGCGGCGGCGTCGGCGATGAAGTCGTAGTCGCCCTCCACCCCGAACCCGAGCGCCACCTCAGGGCAGGCGATCTTCGCGCCACTGGAGATGGCCCGGTTGCGCAGCATGGTGCGCGTGTACGCCTCCCACGGCAGCGGATTGCCGTTCTTGTCCCGCAGAAACGCCTTGCCGTCCTTGATGTGGCACAGACCGGCCCGCGCGGCGTCCTGCAACGTGAACGTCTCCCGGTGCGGATGCCCCGGGTCGTCGGCCCGGGTGATCTCGACCGTGCACCGTTCGTCCGTGGACTCCAGGATCCGGACCTTGTGGCCAGCTTTACGGGCCAGCGCGATCCACGTCGTTCCAGAAAGCTGCGGCTTGCCCTTGACCACGTAGATGCCTTGGATGGCCTGCATGGGCGACAGCCCCAGGTCCTGGCCATACAACAAGAGTGCGAGGACATCGGAGGGCTTGCCGCGGATCGCGTCCGGCATGAGGACCGCGGTCGCGAGGGCCTGTGACAGCCGCCACGCCTGGTCCAGGTCTTCCATCGGCGCGCCCAGATTGACCGGCAGCCGCTCGACTTCCGTGGACTCACTCACTTGTGCTCGTCTCCCTCGTCGTTGGGGGTGTCCAGGGGCTTGATGTGGCGGGCCCACACCTTGGCGTCGGTGCGCGACAGGGTGTTCCGCGCGGTGGCCTCCCACGCATGGCCGGTCCAGGCGCCGCGGCTCTTTCGGATGCTGGTGGCCAGGTTCTGAACCTCGACGTAGTGGCCGACCAGGATGAGCGCCCACTCACTGGACCGCTTGATCAGCCCGTCCCGCGTGGGCATCCATTTGTCCTGGGCTGCTTGGGCGCCGGGCGGCGGCGGGTCGCCGAACACCGGCTCCATCGGCGCGCTCACGTGTCCTGCTCCTTGAAGTAGCCGAGGTTGTCGGCGAAGGTCATCTCGTCCTCAGCCGGGTTCGCCGGGTCACGCGGGATCAGGCGCGGCTGCTTGGGCCGGGAGTGCTCCACATGCGCGGCCACGGCGCCGGCGTGCACCTCGCGCTGGTTGCCGTTGATGCGGGACTTGAGTTCGCCGGAGACGGCCATGGCCAGCACCTCGTGCCAGGTCAGCCGCATCCGGACCGCGGCGTCAGCGAGGGGCATCCAGACGTCTCTCATGACGCCCCGCCCTCACCGATGCGAGCGGAGATGGCCGGCAGCACGGCGGTCTGGTACCAAGCGGTGGCCTCGAAGCCGCCGGAGCACAGATCGATCAGTCGCTCGTAGCCGGAGTGGACGTCGCCGGTGAATTCGTTCTTCCACAGCCAGCGGACAGTGCGCTCATCCAGCCACTGCCCGAGCTCAGCCACCAAACGGGCGTGCAGGTCGCCGCAGCCTTCGCCGTTGTCGCCGCGATAGCCGTACCCGGTGTCGAACGAGATCTCCAGCCAGCAGGCGGGCCTATGGTCGGAGCCGTCGCAAGGTCCGGACTCCTCGTCGTACCAGGACCCGCCAGGCAGGTTACAGATGTCCTCATCGTGGGCCGCCGCCTGCTCCGCCGAACGGAGCGGTACGCCAGGTCGATAGCTCACGTCGAGCAGCGCGCACAATCCCTGACCGGGCTTGTTCCAGATCCACCATGAGTTGCCGGGTTCGACGAAACTCTCGCCGCTGCGCCAAGTCTTCTGCTGCTCGTCGGTAAACCGGGTGTTCTCGGTGGCGCCGATGAGCTGGTTGCACTTCAACCAGACGTCCTTGTAGCTGATCTCATCGAGGACGTAGACGCGGGTGTCGAGGGTCATGACGCGCCTCCCGCCTGCACGAACCGCGCGTTGTCGGGGAACCGGTGACGCCACTTGGGCGGGATCGGGCCCTGGTACCACAGGTCTTTGGTGGACACGGCCCGGCCGTCGAAGAAGGCGATGTTGAAGGTGCGGCCAGCGAAACCTGAATGCTCGGCCGGCTTCCCGCCTTTGCCGATCACGTAGTGGGTGCCGTCGACAACCACACGCCTGGACGGGTCGTCGCGGTCGCGCTCTCCGCCGGGACCCCAGAACCAGTCGTGGTCGTCCTGGGACTCCACCGCCGACAAGGTGAGCGTGTACACCGTGTTGGAGCCGTCCGGCTGCTTTACGGAGTAGGTGGCCAACATGGTGCTCGTCGCGCCGTCCACGGTGAACTCGCCGATGCTCCGGCTGGTGCCGGGCGTCTCCTTGGGGAGTCCGGCCACGATGGCGAGCACGCCGTCCCACAGGGCGGACTGGACGCAGGGGTGCTTGGGCTTAGGCATGGTCGGCTCCCGCCTGCTCGGCGAGCTTGCGGAAGGTCTCCAGCCGCATGCCGCCCATCTGCACGGCCGCCGACAGGATCGCCTTCAAGAGGCGCTCGCCCTGCCCATGCACGATCTCCAGGTCCGGCCCGATTCCTCGCGAGCCATGCACGACGTACAGGCCGGTACGGGAGGTGAGCGGCGAGTGGATCTCCAGCGCGAAGCCGAAATACCGCAGCGCCTCCAGGTAGTAGCGGGATGTCCCGCTGACATCGACGTCCACTACGCCACCTCTCCCGCCTGCTCGGCGAGACGGGCAGCCTCAGCCTCCTGCGGAACGGGGTAGAGGATCGCGGTGAGCGCCTCGACGCTCTCCCAGCACGAAGGACACACGTAGACGATGCCGCAGGCGCTTCTCTGCCTGGCGTCGTGGCTGTCGCAGCCCGCCACCTCACACAGACGGCCCGTCGCCGCGAGCGCGCTCATGACGCCGCCTCGGCAGGTGTGCGCGGGGTGCCGTCCAGGTCGAACGCCAGCGCGTACTGGACGTCCTCGACCATGCCGACGACGACCTTCCTGCACACCTTGTCAACGGTGGTGTACACCTTCACGTGCAGCGGCCCAAATCCGATCTTCACGCCGCCGTGATTGCCGTCCACCCATTCCTTGACTTGGGCGCCGAAGGCGCGCCCCCGTCGCGCGGCGTCCAAGATGAACTCGACCGGGTCTGCGGCGGTAGGCGGGACGATGTTCGTGTACCGCCCCAGATAGACGCTGGCCCGCTTGGCCAAGTCCGGGTTCGCGGCCAGAAACGCGGCAACCTGCTCGTAGGCGCGGGCGTACTCCAGCGCCGTGGTGACGGACTTGAGCGACTCGGAGCCCGTGGTGGTGCTCATCGCGTACCTCCTGCACGCTCGGCCAGACGGGTCTCGACGTTGAGGACAATCTGCTGGTAGGCACGAGGCGAACGGCGCTTGGGCCGCTCCCACAGCGCGGTCTGCGCGGCCACGTCGTGCAGCTCGGGGATCGGCGTGTTCATGCCTGCTCCTCCATCCACGGCGCGGCGGCCATAACGTGCTCCGGCGGGTCTGCGATCACGTCGTGGATCTGCTTCGGCAACAGCCACTGCTCCCTGCCCGCCACTTCGATGCGGACCGCGACGTTGGTCCGCCGCAGCGCGACCAGGACCTTCAGCCCGCGCAGCCAGCCGGCCAGTTCGATCGTGTGCGCGTCGACGTGCTCGAGTCGCGGCAGCGTGTTCATGGCGTTCGCCCAGAGGAGTGCGGCCTCGACCGACACCACCGGGTACACGCGGCGAAGCTGAGTGCCTGACGTGGGCGGCGTCAGCTCCGGGTGGCGCCGCAGCAGGGCCAGTGCCAGCTCCTCGCCGGCCAGGTACTCCTCGACGGTCATGACTCGTCCTCCGGGGCTGGCGCGTCGGCCGGGTAGATGTGGTGGGCCCACTCGCCCAGGTCAATCACCTGCAGCAGCTCGTCCGGGAGGCGTATCTGCACGACTTCGAAAGCCGTGCCGTACTTGGTGGTGGCGGGCACGTCCACCACCGGGACTCCCCACAGCACGAGCCTGGCCAGGAGTCCTTCGACCCGGCCCGCCAGCTCGAGCCGGTACTGGCTGACGTGAGTGATCCGCGGCCCGGTCATGATGCGGACCCACTTGACCGCGTTCTCGCACGCGCTCAGACCTGCCAGTTCCACGCTGACCGGGGTGTTTTCGCAGCGGCCGGTCTCCGGCCGCTCCAGTTCGGGGTTGGCCTCCAGCAGGTCCGCGAGGCGCCGAAGACCCCTGATGTAGGCGGCCCGTTCTGGGGTTAATCTCATAGTTGATGCGCCTGCTCTCTCTTCGATGCTCGTGAGCGGGTGGGTCACAGGCCCTCGTCCGGACGCCACCGGGCGAGCGGCCACTTAGCTGGTCAGCGACACTGAGTGCACGGAGCGCCAGCGGGCAGGACATGTCCTTTGCCGCAGACCGACGTGTTGTCCGTACGGGCCGCGACCTTGTCCTTGAAGACCTTCTTCGGGCTCAGCGGGCGCGGCTTGAACGGGAGAACGTTCGACTTCTTCGCCATCACGAGGCACCGCCCTCGATCGCGAAGAGGTCGCCTTGCCGATGTCCGGCCGCTATCTCGCGGTTCTCCGGGCCGAGGACAGCGCGCAGCTTGCGCTTGGTCTCCCGGTAGTGGAACCAAAGAGCGGGGACGCAGTGGCGAAAGACCAGGTAGGCGCTGCCGGTCCACCAGAAGCAGTCGGAGAACGCGGCCTTTGGCTCGAACTGCTGGTTCAGTACTCCGGCGGCCATCAGCGTGCGGCGAAGATCCACGACCCCAACTCGGACCCGATACTCCTGGCGGATGACCGTGCAGGTCTCCTTCCAGGTGAACGCGTCCGGCTTGAATGGGTCCTCGCCGAGTTCCGGGCGCGAATCAGGGAGTTCGTACCTGCCAGTCCGGCGGATCGCCGGCAACACATCCCGGTACACCCAGTTCTGAAAGCGGATCACCTGATCGCGAACCTCTGCGGATTTGATCCGCTTCGGCTGTCGCTGCCCGATAGCCCGGTAGAACCCCGATTCGGTGACGTGCCAGATCTCCTGATCTCCACCAGGGGTACACGCTGTCGTGTACCCCTTCTCGTCGTCGGGCAGAGACTCGACCAAACGGAAGGCGTCCCGCATGCCGAGCGCTCGCGCAAGTCCCGGTGCCTCGACGATGAAGGAGTCGCCCTCTTCTCGGACGCGGAGCTCGAACTCGCCGTTGCTAAAGAGTTGGATCTCGGTCATCGCCGCCTCCGCCCTGGCTTGGCCACCAACGGGGCCACCAGGCTGGCGGCACCCACTGGTCGCAGGCGATCGCGTCCGACCCGAGGCTTCGGCGTCGGCACCACCTCCGGGCGCCGTTGACGAACTTCGGGCTTGGCGGAAGCTTCGGGACGCTTCTCCCCCATCTCGACGATCTCGGCGACCATCGCATCGGTGAATCGATAGCCCTTGTCACCGACGGGTGACTTGATCGACGGCCATCGTCCGAGCCAAGCCATGCGGACAACAGCGCGCGGGTCGCAGCCAAAAAGGGCGGAGAGGCAATGCTTGGTGTGGAGCCGCTTCTGACAGGGGCAGTAGATGCGGACCTGACTGGTCATTGGGTTCTGGCAGTTCCGGCAGGCTGTCCGGTCTGGCTCGTTCTTGGTGCCGCAGTTCGGGCAAGTAACCATGTCCGGCCTCGGCGGATTCGGGAGCCGCTCCGCCGGCGTCATGCGTCCACCTCGACCTTCTGGAGGTCGATGTCCAGCCCGAGGATTCGCGACAAGGCCAGCCGTAGCGGCGGGTAGGGCATGCACTTGCCGCTTTCGATCTTGGAGATGTGGCTCTGCGAGACCTGCACGCCTTCGGCGGCGATGGCTTCGGCCAGGTCAGCCTGGGTCCATCCGCGCTTCAGCCGTTGTTCTCGGATAGGTGTTGCGCGCTTGGGCATGACTTGAAGATAACCGTACATACCTAAGGTTGCAAGAGGTTACGACAAGCTAGGTAAGGCTGACATGGCAACTTGACTACAGACTCCACATACAGGTTTCTTGCATCCTCAGTTATGCTGCGCTGGATACACCAAAGGGAGAGAGCCGAGATGCAGCCGCACGCGCAGCTCGACGAGGCCATGAATCAGCGACGCCTCGAACTACGCCTCACCTGGAAGCAGGTGGCCGAACGCGCAAGAGTCTCCACCGAGTCCCTCTCTGCGATCAGGCGCGGCCGATACCGGCCTGCGGAGCTCACAGCACGAGGGATCGAAGATGCCCTTCAATGGGAGTGGGGAAAGGTCTACGAGATCCTTGGCGAAAGCCCGCAAGCCGCAGAGGATCCACCGGCGACAGAGCCGGACACCGAGGAGCGTTCGGCTGCCACGCCGGCACTAGAGGCGATCCTTGCTGCCATCCAGCAGGACCTTGCCAACCTTCGAGGCGAAGTGCGCCAGCTTAGGGAGGAGGTTGCAGCCGATAAGGACGCGGAGCCCGACAACGGGCACAACGACCTCAAAACGGGCTAATGGCGCCATTGCGGCATAACAGTTTTAACCAAATGCAAAGAGTCACGAATGGATCACAGACGTCATAAAGCTCTGGACTGACCAGCGTTGACAGACGTCCTATGTAACCCCGACACCCCAGGCGAGGGAGACCCAGCAAGGTCCAGCTCCGTACCACTAGGAGGTGGCCGTGGTGGCATCCCCCACTAATGGCACAACCGAAACCACCCTCATCAACCGTGTACGACGGACAGCGCTCAGTCTCGTACACCGAGTCAAGCGCGACGAAGAACTCGTGGCCGAGATCCACGAGCACTACGAACAGCGCAACAAGGACGACGCAGCAAGAATCGTGGGGGCTGCGTCGCCCGGCCCTGATCCAACCGGGTACAGGGAGAGCGCACCCGATGAGTTCCGCGAGGTGCTCCGGCGCACCAAGGGGGAACAGCACCACCTGCCCGTCCACGTGGACGGCAACGTCATCCAGCTTGTCCTCAACTCACGCGGCACGGATGACCCTGCCAATGAGGACGATCTGTGGCGATGGGTGGTCAGGCGCGTCAGGCAGAGCATCAAGCCGGGGGAAGCAGCATGAGCGATGACGAAAACAAAGACAGCGACAACATCGACCGATTCCCCGACCACGAAGACATGCCCGAAGAGATCGCAGCCATCGGCATCCCCGAAGGCGACAAAGGCGAGCTCCACATCATCATCAACAAGAAGGAAGGACACCGGCGAAGCGCCTACCGTTTCCTGCGGCCGGGCGTCCTCATCCCCGCAATCCTCAGCGCCGCAGTTGAGCCGATCGTTCGTCGCATCCGAGAGCATCAGATGGCCGCCGCCGTTGCCGGGACCGCCGTCGCGTCCACGGCCGCGGTAATCGGTATCGGCGCCGTGCTCGAACGCCACGGCGAGCCTCTGGCCCTGCCGACCCCGCCCGCCCTCGCCATCACGATGCCACCCCAGACCGTCACTGCCACCATCTCCACACCGACCAGGACACGGATCACGACTAGGCCAGCCCGCACGCGGCCCCTTGCGCTCGTGCCCGTGCAGTCTTCACAGCCGCCAGCGCAGGAATCTTCGGCGCCGGCGACGAGCAGGACGTTAGCCCCGACTCGCTCGAACCTGCCTCCGACTCGCGACTCGTCCCCCACCGAGCCGCGCGTCGAGAGCGACGGCAGACCCAATCCGCCGCCGTCTCCTCCACCCAGCGCCTCAGCACTGAGTCCAGCGCCGGACCCAACCCGTCCGTCGGCATCGAGCCCCGCGGCGGCGGTGGATGCGCCAGACTGCGCAATCCAGGTAGACCTCAACCCTCTGCTGGAGGTCTGCCTGCTCTCCTGATCCCCCCGACACCGAGGACGTCCCATGGGCTGGTCCGAGAAACGAGGCAATTTCTGGCGTGCCCGCTGGCGCGATCCCAGCGGGAAGACGCAAGGCATGTCCGGCTTTCTGACCGAGAAAGCTGCTGACAAGTACTGGCAGGACATGGAGTCCGACGTCCGGAACAACCGATACGTGGACCCCAAGGCCGGAATGATCCTCTTCGAGGAGTACGCGAACCTCTGGTACGCATCCCTCGACCTTGAACCAACCACCATGACGAACTACCGCTACTACCTGGAGCACCACATCCTGCCGTTCTTCTCGGGGCGAAGCCTTGCGGCAATAGCCCAATCCCGCGAGGAGATCGACGGGTGGGAGCGGGACCTGATGCGGGTGGACGGTTACGCCGCCCGCACCGCCAGAGACGCCCGGGTGACGCTGGCCACGTGCCTCGGTGCGGCGATCCCGCACCGGATCCAGTTCAACCCAGCTGTCAAGGAGAAGGCGCGGGGCAGGCGCGGGCTTCGACGCGTGGAGCAGATCCGGGCACAGCAGAAGACTAAGGATGTTCTTACACCGCTTGAGGTCGTCCTCTTCGGTGAGCGCGTGGCGGCGCTCACCGGCCAGGATGACGACCTAGTCCGGGAGTTGCTGTACGCCTTTAGCGCGGTGCGTTGGGGAGAGGCGCTTGCCCTCGGACCCAGATATCTTACCGAGGACGGCCGCTTGAACATCGAGGAGAAGCTGTACGAGCTGAGCGGCCACTTCTACCGGGGCATCCCCAAGGACGGCTCGATACGGAAAATCGACCTACCGCCGCTGCTCCTCGGCCTTCTCGCTGAGCTTAAGCCTCGCCGATGTACATGCAAGAAGCGGCTACCAAGGCCAGGCGACCCCGCCTGGTGTCAGGGCGGCGAGTACCTCTTTCTTGGGCCCTACAACGGGCACCCTCGACGTTCGAACTTTGGCCGGGCGGCTATCCGCCCGGCCGCCGACGGCTGGTTCCCGGAGGAGGGCGGCAAGAATCCACGGCCCAGGATGCCCGTGATGGTGGACCTGTCCCAAGGGTGGCCCGGGGTACCGGTTGTCCCCTGGCCCGCCGTAGAGGATGGGCTGCCATGGGTGCCCCCTCGCCTTGCGGAACGCAGCCGAGGCCGTAAGACTCTGCCGGCTGACACGCCGCTCGCCGTCTGGCTGCCCTTCCGCAAGATCGAAGAGGAGTCCAAAGGCACCAAGGTATCGACCCACCTACTCCGGCACACGGCCTCGACATGGAATGCCGAGGACAGGATCCCGGACATCATGCGAGACGAGCGTATGGGGCACAGGAGCGCCGACGAGGGCCGGGCCCAGGCAGAGATGCGTGATCATTACACGCACGCCACCGAGCTCATGCGGGCTGATGTCGTCCAGACCCTGCAGCAGCGCCTGGAGACGGCGCTGATGCAACGAGCAGAATTGGAGCGGCTCTGGGCGGAGGAAGGCATCCCGCGACGCTCCACCGTCCCTCTCATGAACAAACTCCTGGAGCCGTTCCGGGCGGCGACTCTCACCTCGGTTTCGACGCCGTTGATTCCGCGGCTCGGTGGCAGGCGATCCCTGAGGCGCGCAAGCGGAAGGGCTAGCAATGCGGGGTAAGCCGATCTTTACTTCTGGCGGTGCCGCACACCCATTCCAAGATCGCGGCTCCCATTTTGCTCCCAGAATCAGACATTCCAGACAGCGAAAGAGGCCGCCTCCCGACCGGGAAACGGCCTCCGACCTGCTGGTGGGCGATACTGGGATCGAACCAGTGACCTCTTCGGTGTGAACGAAGCGCTCTCCCGCTGAGCTAATCGCCCGCCCGTCGGCCCCTCGCGGTGCCGACGGGGAAAACCATACCGCACTTCCCGACCACCTGGCGAAGCGATAGCGTCGGCCACGCGGATTCGGGGGAAACGCGGTGGTTGCCCGTCGTCGTGGTGGCTCGTTGGCATACCATCGTCGTGTTCCGGAAGGCGGTGATCGTGATCTTTCGCCCGATAGATGCCGAGGGCGCGCCGAGATGGGCTCTACAGCTCGCAAAACCCTCGCAAACATAGCCCGGTTGGTACCGTTTAGCCTGGTAGATGCCTAAATGTCCTGCTGTGATGTGCGTTACAGAAGGCCTCAGGAGCGGAATCTTTCCTACAGGTTTCTTCGTTCCGCGTCATAGCTCAGGACGAAGTCCGTCAGAGCAGTAAGCCCCGAAGAGGGGACCCTACGACGAAAAAGGTTTGGCTGACGATGAACAGCACCACCGTCTCTGCCGAGCTTGGCCTTCGGCTTGTGGTCCCCGACCGTACGACCGTCCCCCTGCTCGCCGGACTGAGCTACACAGCCGACGATCCGTATGCCATCCGCATGGCCTTCCACGTAGGGAACGACGAACCGGTCGAGTGGATCTTCGCCCGCGAACTCCTGACCGTAGGCATCGTGAGGCGTGTCGGCGACGGCGACGTGCAGGTCTGGCCTGCCCGCGCCGACGGCGAGCGCACGCTCCACATCAGCCTGACGTCACCGTTCGGGCAGGCGCTCTTCGAAGTCCCGCTGGCACCTCTCACCGAGTTCCTGCACCGCACCTACGAGAAGGTGCCCGCAGGCCGGGAGACCGATTTCATGGACCTCGACGCCGAGCTCACCAACATGCTCTGGCCGTCCTGACCTCCACCCTGCACACCGACTCCGCCCTCGACACCGACACCTTCGCCACCGGCGCCGCACTCCCCCACCTCGCGGTCTCGCCGCCTTCTCTGAGCGCCCGCCCCGCCGCAGCTCCGGGCCCGGGTCGCAACCTCTCCCTGTCGCTTGTACGGCTCGCGCCGTTCGCACGACGCGGGCCGTACCAGCGTGACCGGAAGTCGCCGGCGTGACAGGATGACAAGCGCCGTGCACCTTTTCGACCTGGACCTCAGCGAACCGGCCACCCGCCAGCACGTGGTGCGATGCCGGGCATGCCGCCACGTCCTGCGCAATCCCGAGTCCCGCTGGGCGAGAATTGGCCCAGAATGTGCGGAACGCTTGGGTTTGACCAGACGGAAGCCGGTGCGCATCCGGGCGGCCGCCAATCGGTGGGCGTGCGACGGCCAGCTCGATCTCCTCGCTCAGAGGCAGGACAACCAGTCCCGATAGCTCGAGTTGTACGAGCACGAGTCGACCAGCCTGCCGCTGCGGTTCCTGACGTAGGCGGTGTCCTTGTCGTTGTTCCACACGTAGGCACGGCGGCCCCAGTACACCGTGCCGGCGCCCGAGTCCCCCTGGCCGGTGCGCAGGGTCAGCGTCCTGCCGGGCCGGAGCGTCTGGCCGGGCTCGAAGGTGTAGCGGTAGCCGGTCTTGTCGGCGATGCTCCAGCCTTCCAGGTCGACGGCGGCCCGTGTGGTGTTCCTGATCACGACGTACTCGCCGTTGAGCGAGGCGTTGCCGCGCCGGTCCGTTCCCGGCGAGTCGTAGAAGATCTTCGCGAGCTGGATCGCCGGGGCGGCCGCCTGGGCGGGCGCCGCGATGACGCCCAGGGTCAGGGCGCAGGCGAGTAACAGGGCGTTGGAACGATTCAATGAAGGCCCCTCCACAAGAGTTGGGACTTAGGAGACGCCCTGGGCCCGAGAGGAGTTGGCCCCCGAAACTGGCCGGATGCGGTCACGGACGCAGGCGGGCCACCGAGGGGTCGAGGGTGCCGCCGAGCAGCTGAACGGTCCGGCGCAGCTCGGCCTCGAAGATGTGCAGGACCCGGTCCACGCCCGCCTCGCCGCCGGCCATCAGCCCGTACAGGTAGGCGCGGCCGACGAAGCAGGCCCGCGCCCCCAGGGCGACCGCGGCCGCGACGTCGGCTCCGCTGCGGACGCCGCCGTCGAGGTAGACCTCTGTCCGGTCGCCGACCTCGGCCACCACCTCGGGAAGCAGTTCCAGGGGCGTGGTCGCGCGGTCGAGCTGGCGCCCTCCGTGGTTGGAGACCACGATGCCGTCGACGCCGGCCTCCACCAGCTTCACCGCGTCGTCCACCCGCTGCACGCCCTTGACGAGCAGCCGGCCGTTCCAGATCGAGCGCATCCACTCCAGGTCGGAGAAGGTCACGCCGGGGTCGAACATGCGGCCCGTGATGCCGGCCAGATCGCTGCCGCCCATGGAGGCGAAGGTCAGCGGCTCGCTGGTCAGGAAGTCGAACCACCAGGCGGGATGCCGGGCCGCCTGAAGGGCGCTGCGCCAGCGCAGCCTGGGCGGCAGCGTCATGCCGTGCCGTACGTCCCTCAGCCGCGCGCCCGCGACGGGCACGTCCACGGTGACGACCAGCACCTCCATCCCGGCGTCGCGGGCCATCTCGAGGGCGGCGCGGCTGCGGTCGCGCTCGCGGGCCACGTAGAGCTGGAACCAGTTCCAGCCGCCGGGCGCCGCGCGCGTCAGGTCGGCCGCGGTCGTGGTCCCCATGGTGGACAGCGTGTACGGCAGGCCCGCCCGCGCCGCGGCCCGCGCGACGGCCTTTTCCCCGTCACGGTGCATCATCCGGGTGAACCCGGTCGGCCCGAGGATGAGCGGCATGGCGATCTCCCTGCCCAGCACGCTGGTGGCCAGGGAGATGTCGCCGACGTCGCACAGGACCCGAGGCAGGAACTCCACCCGCCGGAACGCCCTGACCGACCGTTCCAGCGCCACCTCGTTCTCCGCCGCGCCGTCCACGTAGTCGAAGACCAGCCGCGGCGCCCGCCGCCTGGCCAGGCGCCGGATGTCGCGGAGATCGGCCGCCCCGGCCAGCCGATCCTCCCTGGTCAGAGGCGGCATGACCGCTTTGAGATCGCGCCAGCGGGGAATCCGGCGTTCATCACCCATCCGCCCATTAGACAACATATTCCCCCGCGATACCGTGGTTTCATGATCGGGGATCTGATCGACTCCTCACCGGCCGCGCACGCGCTGCGGGCCGAGCTGGTGGCCCGCTGGTCGGAGCCGCACCGCCACTACCACACGCTGGATCATTTGCACGCGGTCCTCGCCGCCGTCGACGACCTCGCTGACCTGGCCGAAGACGCGGCCGCGGTACGGCTGGCGGCGTGGTTCCACGACGCCGTGTACGACGGCCGGCCGGGCTGGGACGAGGAGCGCAGCGCCCAGCTCGCCCAGCGCCGGCTGCCGGGGGCCGGGGTGGCGGCGGCGCGGGTCGGCGAGGTGGCCCGGCTGGTCCGGCTCACCGCCGCCCACGACACTCTGCGCGACGACGACGCCAACGGCGCCGTCCTGTGCGACGCCGACCTGGCCGTGCTGGGGCGTCCGGGGTACGCGGCGTACGCGGCCGCAGTTCGCAGGGAGTACGCGCACGTGCCCGACGACCTGTTCGCGCAGGGCCGGGCGGCGGTGTTGCGGCGGCTGCTGGCCGTACCCCGGCTCTATCGCACCGAACGCGCCCGTGAGCTGTGGGAGGAGCGCGCCCGCAGGAACATGACCGCCGAGCTGGGTTCGCTTGCCTAGCTCTCTGTGACACGATCGGCACGTGAGCGAAGGATTAGGCGCCGACGCGCAGGTCCAGCATCTGAGGGCGGAGATCGAGCGGATCATCGCCGAAGCGCAGGCGCAGGCCGGCCAGGCGCGCTGGTGGAGCAGTTTCTGGCGGGTCGCCCATATCGTCCTCGGCCTGCCCGCGGTGGTCCTGGCCACGTTGTCGGGCGCGACCGGGCTCTCGTCGGCCGACGCGCGCATTCCGGCGGCCGTGCTCGCGCTGGCCGCGGCGGCGCTGACCGCGGGGGCGGGGTTCCTGCGCAGCGACGCCCGCGCTTCCGCCTCGCGGGCGCGCAAGAACGCCTGGTGGCAGCTCGAGGCCGAGGCCCGCATGGTCCTCGCCCGCGATGGGTACGGCCAGGCCGCGCCGCTCGTCGAAGGGCTGCGTCACCTTCTCGACCAGCGCAAGGCGGCCCTTGACGCCGGGGGCGACGACGCCAGTCCGGCGGAGGAGAATCAGACGGCGTAGTTGCGCAGAACGCCCAGGGCCGCGGCGGCGTGCGGGCCGGTGGCCTTCAGCGTGGAGTCGGCCGGAGCCAGGCGGCGGGCGCCCACCAGGCAGAACTCGGCGGCCGGGCCGGTGATGTGAGAAGGGGCGGCCGGGTCGCCATACCTCCATATGTCGCCATCCGGGCTGGTGAGCCGGCAGAAGACGGGCTCCGGGGTCAGGCCGACGACCGTGAACGCGTACGGCAGGGTGCGGTGGCCCAGCCAGGCGATGTGCCGCAGGCGGCCGGTGGCCGGGTAGTCGATGGCCAGCGGGGTCACGATGTCGTAGGCGTGGGCCCAGTGCTCGGCCAGGCGGGTGGTGGCCAGGGTGCTCGGGGAGAGGGTCCCGGCGACCCAGCTCAGCCGCCGGTCCTTCGGGTGGCCGGCCAGGGCGCCGGGGGTGGCGGTGGCCGCTTCGCGCCAGCGGGCCAGCAGGTCGTCCGGGGCGATGGCGCGCTCGGCGGCGACGAAGGTGGCCGCAAGGGAGTCGACGTCGTCGGTCCGGTCCGGGGTGAAGGTCGTGTTGTGACCGGCGAGGGAGGCGAGGACCAGTTCCTCGGTCTGGGCCAGGTGGAGGACGACGTCCAGGACGGTCCAGCCCTCGGCGGCCGAGGGAAGCGACCATTGGGCGGGGGTGAGCGCGGCCAGGACGGCGTCCAGTTGCCGGTATTCGGCGGCCAGATCGCCGAAGATGTCCGTCATGATCCCACGGTACCGAATTTTGTTCGGTCAGGCGGCGGGATGCTCCTTGAGCTCGGCCAGATCGACGCCGTGCTGCTGAAGTTCGTCCACGTTGGCGACGTAGCCGCGGAAAAACGTTTTGCCCTCGACGCGTCGCGACACGCGCAGCAGCGGCTTGTCGTCGACGACGACCGCCTCCACCTGCATACCGTCAGGTGTGCGCCAGATTGCCATGGCACAACCCTAGAGGCAGGAGTCTAAAGAGCAGGTAATACGGACATGTCAGCTTTGGGCCTGGCGCATCCGGGCGATCTCGATGCTCTGCCCGGAGTAGACGTCCCTCGCCATCATCCGCATCCGCTGGTCGGTGCCCTCACGCAGCGCGGCGGCGGCCATCGTCAGCGCCCCTTCGTGGTGCCGGATCATGAGGCGCAGGAACATCCGGTCGAACGCGCCGCCGCGGGCCGCGCGCAGCGCGTTCATCTCGGCCGGGCCGGCCATCCCGTTGGCGGGCCGCGTGTGGTCGTGTGACTGCGGTACGGCGCGGCCGAGGTCGCTCAGCCAGCCCGACATGATGCGGATCTCCGGTTCCTGGGTCAGCGCGATCTGGCCGGCGACCCGGCGGACGGCCGGGTTCGAAGTTCGCTCGGCGACCAGCCCGGCCATCTCCAGGGCCTGGCGGTGGTGCGGGATCATGCCCTCGGCGAACCGGACGTCGGCCGCGGACGGCTGCTGCTCGGGCTGCGGCAGGCGTTCGCCGGGCGTCGCCGTACGGCCGGGGGATCCGGGGGCGCGCGGGACCAGCACGGGCGCGTCGGAGCCCACGGGGGTGGGGGCGCCGTCCGCGGCGGAGCACGCGGCCAGGGCAAATGTCAGCACAACTGTGATGGGAAGAAGACGCGTCCGGAACTGTGCTGACATAGCTTCCATACTGGGCCAAGAAACGCAAAGGAGAGCGCGCGTGATCTCAGCGAAGCTACGGACGGCCGTTGCGGGTGCGGCCCTGATGCTGGCGGCGGCCTGCGCCGGGACACCGGTGGCGAGCCCGGCCCCCAGCGCCTCCACCGCGCAGACGGACCAGCCGGCGTCGGCTTCGGCTTCGGCTTCGCCGAGCGGCGGCGCGTCCTCGGCGGGCAGCGAGGACGTCAAGACCAGCGGCAACGTGAAGCTGGTGGCCAACGTGCCGCGGGCCGCGCCGCTGGATGGCCCGATGAGCTGGAACTCCGACCTGGCCTTTCAGGGGAAATACGCCTACGTCGGGAACTTCGCCGGGTTCACGATCTACGACATCAGCGACCCGGCGCGGCCGCAGACGGTCAGCCAGGTGTCCTGCCCGGCGCAGCAGAACGACGTCTCCGTCTACGGCGACCTGCTGATCCTCTCGATCGACGAGCCGCGCAGCGGGGAGACCTGCGACTCGCGCAGCGCCGGGCCGGACCGGGACGGCGCGTGGGAGGGCCTGCGCATCTTCGACATCAGCGACAAGAAGAACCCCGCCTACGTCTCGGCGGTGCGCACGGACTGCGGCTCGCACACGCACACGATGGTCCCGGGCAAGGACAAGGAGAAGCTCTACGTCTACGTCTCCTCCCCCGGCCCCGAACCGGACTCGAAGACGTGCCCGCCGCCCCACGAACTCATCCAGATCGTAGAAATCCCGCTTAAGGAACCTAAGTCCGCAAAAATCGTCGCGAAGCCGAATATTTTCCCTGATGGGCAGGGCGACGGCGCCTTCGCCACCGGCTGCCACGACATCACCGCCTACCCCGAAAAGAACCTCGCCGCCGCGGCCTGCTTCGGCGACGGCGTCCTGCTCGACATCGCCGACCCGGTCAAGCCCAAGGTGCTCCAGCAGGTCCGCGACACCGAAAACTTCCAGATCTGGCACTCGGCGACGTTCAACAACGACGCCACCAAGGTCGTCTTCGCCGACGAGCTCGGCGGGGGCGGCATGCCGACCTGCGACAGCAAGACGCCGAAGACCAAGGGCGCCAACGCCATCTACGACATCGCCGGCGGCAAGCTGGAGCGCCGCGGTTACTTCAAGATGCCGCGCGAGCAGACCGCCGGGGAGAACTGCGTCGCCCACAACGGCTCCCTGCTGCCCATCAAGGGCAAGGACGTGATGGTCCAGGCGTGGTACCAGGGCGGCGTGTCCATCTGGGACTTCACCGACTCCGCCAAGCCCCGCGAGATCGGCTTCTTCGAACGCGGGCCGGCAGGGGGCCAGAACGCCATCGCCGGATCCTGGTCGGCCTACTACTACAACGGCTACATCTACTCCAGCGACATCCTCAAGGGCCTGGACGTCATCCAGATCGACGACCCGCTGACCGACCCGGCCAAACAGGTCACCATGGACGACTTCAATGTCCAGACCCAGAAGTCGTACTAACCCGGTCTGGCGATCTCCTCCACGCGCCATTTCGCGTAGCGGATCTCGTACGTGTGCGAGAGGAGATCGCCGCCGCCGGGCAGCCGCACGTTCCAGGCCAGGTCCAGGGAGCGGGGGCGGTCCCGCTGGTCCAGCTTCAGCGTCCACGACAGCGTGGTCTTCTCCAGCTGCTCCCGCGTGGTCTCCCCGTTCTCGAAGACCCTCCACAGGCGTTCCGGGGCGTCGGTCGTGGTCAGGGAGCCGGTGTAGGTACGGCCGGCCGACTTGAGCTGGCCGGTGGCGCGGGCCAGGCCGATCAGGTTCCGGATCGAGGCCATCTCATGCGCCATGTCGGCATAAATCATGATGGGCGTGGCCTGGTAGTCGGTGACCGGTTTGCCGTTGACGAAGTCTTCGCCGTCGAGCGTCACGACGCGCGCCGACAGCTTGGGCACCGGGTGTTCGGCGGTCACCCGCATGTCGGCGCGGCTCTCGGAGGTCTGGGCGGCATAGGAGACGCGGCCGTCGGCCACGGTGTGCCAGGTGCCCTGGGCGAGGCGGCCGTCGAAGGTGAAGTCGGCCAGCGGAGCCAGCGCGACCGCGGTCTGGACCGCGTCCGCCAGTTGCCCCGGTGCGGGCGGCCCGCTGAGAGGAGTCCCAGTGCCTGCCTGGGGCGTCGTGCCCTGGGGAGTGGTGCCCTGCGTGCCCGGGGTGGGCCCGTCGCCCACCGGCTTCTCCCCCGTGCCCTGGCCGCCGCGCCACAACACCACACCGGCCGTCACGGCCGCCGCCGCGACGGCACCGCCCGCCGCCAGCAGTGCCCGCCGTGACACCCCCTTCCGCGGTACGGCACCGCCCCCGGAACCCGGAGCGGTGGTCACGGGGGAACCGGGCGGGCCGGTAACCGCAGAGGGCCGGCGGCTGAAGGGGGTGCCACCCGGCATGGCCGTGGGCGCAGTTGGGGCGCCACCCGGCGGGGGCGGGGCGCCGCCGGGCGTGGCCTGATGCGCGGCTGGGCCACTGCCCGGCGGGGCCGGGCCACTGCCCGGCGCGGCCGGATGTGCGGCTGCGGTGCCCTGGCGTAAGGCGGCCTCCTGCCAGGCGGCGTCCGGCGGTTGGCCGCCGGGTGCTCCGCCTCGGCCGGGTGGCGCGGTGGCGGGTTCGCCCAGGAGTTCCAGGAGGAGGTCGCGGGCCGTCGGCCGGGTGGCCGGGTCCTTGGCCAGGCAGCGGGTGACCGTACCGCGCAAAGGTTCGGGCAGGTCGCCCAGGTCGGGCGGGGCGTGCAGGATGCGGTAGGCGATGGCCGCGAAGGTGTCCATGCCGAAGGGCGGGCGGCCGGTGGCGGCGAAGACCATGGTCGCGCCCCAGGCGAAGACGTCCGCGGCGGGACCAGTCTCGCCTCCGGTGAACTGCTCCGGGGCCATATAGGGCGGGGTGCCCGAGGTGCCCTGGGTCTGGGAGATGTCCACGAGGCGGGCGATGCCGAAGTCGATCACGCGGGGCCCGTCCGGCCCCATGAGGACGTTGGCCGGTTTGAAGTCGCGGTGCACGACTCCGGCCCGGTGGATGGCGGTCAGGGCGGTGGCGGTGCCGATGGCCAGGCGGGTCAGCGCCGGCCCGCGCAGCGGCGCGGCCCTGGTCAGCGGGGGCCCGTCGATGTATTCGCCGGCCACATAGGGAGGATCGTGGTCAAGGTCGGCGAACAGCACGCGAGCCGTACAGAACTCGTCGACCTGACGGGCTGCGGCGAGCTCGCGTTCGAAGGCACGGTCCACGTGGGGCACGACCTTGACCGCGGCGAGCTCGCCGCGGTCGTCCCGCCCCAGGTAGACGATGCCTTGCCCGCCTCGCCCCAGTTCGCGGAGGATGCGGTAGGGGCCAATCTGCACGATGCCTCACATGATCGGTATGCGAGGCACGAGACTAGCTTACGGGTCGAGGTCTGCGGCAGAGCGCTCGGCGAAGACCCGCATGGCCTTGGCGGTGATGGGGCCGGGCGCGACGGGCAGCTCGGTCTCGTCGACCAGCGCGATCGGCTGAACGTCACGCGTGGTCGAGGTGAGGAACGCCTCCTCGGCCTCGTAGAACGCCTGCAGGGGCACGTCGACCTCCTCGGCCCCGCACCATTCGATGACCAGCGCGCGGGTGACGCCGGCGAGGGGGCCGGCGGCGAGCGTGGGGGTGATCAGGCGGCCGTCGCGGACGATGAAAACGTTCGAACCCGTGCCCTCGCACAGGTTGCCGGCGAGGTTGCCGAAGACGGCCTCGCCGCCGCCGCGCGCCTTGGCGTAGGCGAGGGCCTTGGCGTTGTCGCCGTAGGAGGTGGACTTGACGCCGGACAGGGCGCCGCGTTCGTTGCGCGGCCAGGGGACGACGGTGACGGCCGCGGTGGCGGGGAAGGGCGGCTGCTCGTCGACGATGACGACCGAGGTGGTGCCCTTGTTGCCGCGGTCGGAGCCGAGCGGGCCGGGGCCGCTGGTGTAGGTGACGCGGATCCGGCCGAGCGCCCACGCGGGGGCGGCGGCGAGGAGCTTGCCGATGCCGTCGGCGATGGCGTCGGTGTCGGGCTCGGGCAGGTCCATGCGCCGGGCCGACAGCCGGAGACGGTCGAGGTGCCGGGTCAATGCGAACGATTCACCATTGACGATCTTGATGGTCTCGAAGACGCCGTCACCGACCATGAGGCCGTGGTCGAACACCGAGACGCTGGCCTGAGCGGGATCGAGGATCTCCCCGTTGACCCAGACAGGGACTGTCATCTATCTCCTCCAAAGCGGGATGCGAGTGCGATGAGCCTGGATGCTTTCAGCTCGGTTTCCAGCCATTCGCGCCGGGGATCGCTGCCCCAGGTGATGCCGGCCCCGGTTCCGAACCTGATCTCCTGACCGGTGATCCAGAAGGTGCGGATGCCCACGGCCAGCGCCGCCGTGCCGCGGTCGGCGTCGACCCAGCCCACCGCCCCACAGTAGGGCCCGCGGGGCTCGGGTTCGAGCTCATTGATGATGCGCATGGCCGAGGATTTCGGGGCACCGGTGATCGAGCCGGGCGGGAAGGTGGCGGCGAACACCTCCGGCCAGCCCGCCCCGGGCTCCAGCCTCGCCCGGACGGTCGAGTACAAGTGCACCGATCCCGGATACCGCTCCGCCACACACAACTCCGGCACCTGCACCGACCCGACGGCGGCCACGCGGCCCAGGTCGTTGCGGACCAGATCGACGATCATGACGTTCTCAGAGTAGTCCTTCTCCAGCAGGTCGTCCTCGGTGGCCCCGGTCCCCTTGATGGGCCGGGACTCGACGACGGCGCCGTCGCGGGACAGATACAGCTCCGGAGAGGCCGACACCACGCTGCGCCCCGGCAGGCTGATCACCGCGGCGTACTGGGCCGGGTTCCCCTCGGCCAGCCGATGCGCCAGGGCGAGCGGGTCGGCGTCCGGGGGCAGCGGGGCGGTGAGGATCCGGGTGAGGTTGGCCTGGTAGACCTCGCCCTGGCGGATGTACGCGCGGATGGCCTCGACCCCGCGCTCGTAGGCGTCGCGATCGAGGGACGTGCGCCACTGCCCGTGCCTGGGCCCGTGCCACGCCTTGCGCGCCGGGGGGAGGGGGGCAGGGCGAACCCGGTCGAAGCGGGCGCAGCTCACCTTGCCCTCGTAGTCGACCACGACCGCCCACCAGCCCTCGCCGTCCAGGGCGGCGAGGTCGGTGGTCAGGTCGCGCAGCTCGGTGGCCAGCTGCCCGCCGACATAGGCGAAGCTGTCGTGCACGCGGCTATTGTCCCAGCCCCTGCGAAACCCGCGCACGCCGCCCACCCCGGCCCTCGGCCCACACGCAGGAGATCGCCCGTCAGAAGGCCGCGTCAGGCCGCCCGCCGGACCCGGGCCCGCAACGCCCATACGTGTCATGGCCCGGCCGCGCGGGGCCGGAGGTGTTCCACGAACGCGAGCGCGGCAGGGAGGGGGACGTCGGGCAGCGCCGCGTAGTAGCGGCGGGTGGGTCCTGTGCTGGTGAGGGGCCGCAACACCACGCCCTGGGGTACGGCTCGCGCCGCCAGCTCAGGCACCAGCGTCACCCCGAGCCCGGCGGCCACGAACCCGAACTTGCCCGACCACTCGGCCACCCGCAGCCCGTCACGCGGCACGAACCCGGCGGCGGCCGCGGCGGCCAGCAGCAGGGTCGGCTGCCCGCGCGGCGCCGCCTCGATCCAGGTCTCCTCACGCAGGTCGGCCAGTTCCACGGCGGCGTTCCCGGCCAGCGGGTGCCCACTGGGCAACGCGACCAGCAACCGATCCTCACCCAGCGGCACCAGCCTCCGCTCACCCCCCTGAGCGGGCCCGATCCGGTCACCCCCCGCCTGGACTTGGGACCGGCCGCCCGCCGGCGCCGCGAGCCGCTGCTCACCACCCTGAGCGGGCCCGATCCGGTCACCTCTCGGCAGGACCCGGGGCCGGTCGACGCCCGGCGCCGCTACCGGCTGCTCCGCATCCTGAGCGGGCCCGATCCGGTCACCCCCCGCCTGGACTTGGGACCGGCCGCCTCCCAGCGCCGCGAGCCGCTGCTCACCCCCCTGAGCGGGCCCGATCCGGTCACCCCCCGCCTGGACTTGGAACCGGCCGACCTCCGACCCACCCGGCTGCGTGTCCTCCCCAAGCGTGACCAGCGGCCGGCCCGAGCGCCGCGTGACCGGGGCCTGGACCTCTTGCGGCAAGCCCGGCGCCCGACGCCCCTCCGGGGAACCCGGCGCACGATCCGCCTCGGGCGAGCCCCACGTCCGATCCCCCTCGGGCGAACCCCCTGTCCGATTCGCCTCCGGTGGGACCGGTTGCGGGCCGGCTTCCGGCGTGGCCGGTGGCCGGTCGTTCGCCGGTGGTACGGCCGGCCGGCCGCCGGGGAGGCCGGCCGGGTAGTCGCTGATCACGGCCACGTCCAGTTCGCCTGCCTCCAGGCGTTCGACCAGCCGTGGGCTGAGGCCTTCGGCCAGGCGGACGGTCACCCCGGGATACACCTCGGTAAAACGTTTCAACGCGGCTGGCACCAGTGTGACGTTGGCGGTGGCGAACGCGCCGATCCGCAACCGGCCGCCGCCTCCCGTGTGGATGGCGGCGAGTTCCTCCCGGGCCTGGTCCAGGCGTTCCAGGATGGCGAGGGCGTGGCGGTGCAGGGCGTGGCCGGCGGGCGTGAGCCGTACACCTCGGGCCAGGCGCTCGAACAGCGGGCCGCCCGCGGCGCGTTCCATCGCGGCGATGCGGCGCGAGACCGCCGACTGGGTGTAGCCGAGCAGCTCGGCGGCGGCGGTGAACGACCCGGAACGGGCCACCTCGTCGAGCAGGCGCAAGTCATTCGTCTCAAGCATGACTGGTATGCAATCTAGTCGTTGGTGGAATGCCTTGCCTATCCCTATAACTGGGGGCATGACGATTTATCCCGGTGAGATTGCTTTTCTCGGACAAGGGCGCATGGGTGTCCCCATGGCCAAGCGGCTCGTGGCGGCCGGGCACGCGGTGACGACGTGGCGGCGCGGGAATGGCGTGCCGGTGGCGGAGGCCGTGGCCGACGCGGGCGTCGTGATCACGATGCTGCGTGACGGCCGGGCGGTGCTCGACGTGCTGAAAGAGGCGCTGCCCGGGCTGCGTCCGGACGCGATCGTGATCGACATGTCCACGATCGGGCCCGAGGCGGTCGCCCGCGTGCGTGCCCTGCTGCCGGATTCCGTGGAGTTCGTGGACGCGCCGGTGCTCGGCAGCGTCGGCCCCGCCGCCGACGGCACGCTGACCGTGCTGGCCAGCGGCCCCGTGGACCGCTGCCGTGACCTGCTGTCCGTCTTCGGCACCGTGCGCGAGTACGGCGCGCTGGGGACGGCCGCCGCCCTGAAGCTCGCCGTCATGAGCACGATCGTGCCCGTGCAGGTGCTGGTCGCGGAGTCTCTGGCGTACGGCGAGGCCCACGGCGTCTCCCGTGCGGACGTTCTGGACGTCCTGGCCGGGACCCCTCTCGGCGGTATGGCCGAGCGCCTGCGGGCACCGGCCGAGGAGACCCGGTACGCGCTCGGGCTGGCCGCCAAGGACCTGGGCCTGGCCGCCTGGCAGGGCGCCACCCTCGCCACCGCCGCCCGCCTCCGCCTCCAGGACGCCGAGGCAGCCGGGTACGGAGACCGCGACCTGACGGCCATCGCCCACCACGTCGCGGCGGGGAACAGCGGGGGTGCGGCTGCGGGCGCACCTCGGGTGGACCAGCCGGAGCAGGGGACTCCGGCCGGGAACAGCGCGGCCTCGCCGGAGGAAGGGGGCCTGGCCGGGAACAGGGTGGACCAGCCAGGTCAGGGCGCTCCGAGGGAGGAGCGCGCGGACCGGCCCGGGCAGGGGAGCGTGGCCGGGGAGCGGGCGGGGCGGGTGACGCCGGTCAATCCGCCGACCGTACCGGCCACGAACGGGATGTACTCCCACGCCGTCCGGGCCGGGGACACGCTCTACATCTCCGGCCAGGCCGCCTTCGACGACAACGGCCAGGTGGTGGCGCCCGGCGACATGCGCGCCCAGGCCGAGCACGTCTTCCGGTGCCTGGAACGCATCCTGGCCGACCAGGGCGCGAGCTTCGCCGACGTCGCCTTCATCCGCTCCTACCTGACGGACATGTCACAGGCACGCGCCTACCGGGACGTGCGCCGCCGCCACATCACGGGCACGCCGCCGGCCAGCACGACGGTGGAGGTGTCCCGGCTGTTCATGCCGGGGCTCGTGCTGGAGGTGGACGCCATCGTCTCCCTCCACCGCTGAGCGCCTCCGGACCGCCGCCTCCGGACCGCCGCCTCCGGACCGCCGTCTCGGGGCCGCCCCCTCCGGACTGCCGCTGCCTCCAGGTCAGCTCCGGAGGCAGCGGCGGGTGGCCAAGAAAGCGCTCGTCGCGGCGGCCCGCCCCGCACGCTGGACGACCGTCTCCCTGGACAGAGCCCGGCCACGTGCGGCGGGTGGAGGTGGCTGCGGCCACGCCGTAACAAACAGGCGCCGTAACAGACAAGCGCCGAAACAAACAGGCGTCGTGACAGACGCGCGCCGTCATGCAACGAGCGCCGGAGTGCAAGAAGCGCCGCAGCAAGCCCGCGGCGAACGGAGCGCTACGCCAGCGGCCCCGTGACCGACTCGGCGGCGGCGAGGAGGGCGCCGTCGGCGACCAGCCGGACGGTGGACTCGATCTCCGGCGCCAGGAACCGGTCGGGCCCCGGCCCCGGCACGGCCTCGCGCAGCGCCGTCACCACCGCGCCCGTCGCGGGGGCGGGCGTCAGCGGGGCGCGCAGGTCGAGGGCGCGGGCGGCGGTCAGGATCTCGATGGCCAGCACCCTGGTCAGCCCGTCCACCGCGCGGCGCAGTTTGCGGGCCGCCGACCAGCCCATGGACACGTGGTCCTCCTGCATGGCCGAGCTCGGGATCGAGTCCACGCTGGCCGGCGCGGCCAGGCGCTTCATCTCCGAGACGATGGCCGCCTGGGTGTACTGGGCGATCATGTGGCCGGAGTCCACGCCGGGGTCGTCGGCCAGGAAGGCGGGCAGGCCGTGGTTGCGGGCGACGTCCAGGAAGCGGTCGGTGCGGCGTTCTGACATGGAGGCGACGTCAGCGGCGACGATGGCGAGGAAGTCGAGCGCGTAGGCCACGGGGGCGCCGTGGAAGTTGCCGTTGGACTCGACGCGGCCGTCGTCGAGGACGGCGGGGTTGTCGACGGCGCTGGCCAGTTCCCAGGTGGCGACGTTCGCGGCGTGGGTGATGGTGTCGCGGGCGGCGCCGGCGACCTGGGGGGCGCAGCGCAGGGAGTAGGCGTCCTGGACGCGGGTGCAGTTCTCGGGGTCGCGGTGGCTGGCCATGACGCCGGAGCCGGTCAGGATGCGGACCATGTTCGCGGCGGCCTGTGCCTGGCCGGGGTGGGGGCGCAGGGCCTGGAGTTCGGGGGCGAAGACGCGGTCGGTGCCGAGCAGCGCCTCGACGCTCATGGCGGCGCTGAGGTCGGCGGTCTTGAGGAGCCGGGTGAGGTCGTCGATGGCGAGGATGAGCATGCCGAGCATGCCGTCGGTGCCGTTGATGAGGGCCAGGCCCTCCTTGGCGGCGAGTTCGACGGGTTCGATGCCGGCCTGCTTCAACGCCTCCGCCGCCTGGGTGACATTTCCGGATTTATCCCGAACCACCCCCTCACCCATCAACGTCAGGGCCACGTGCGCCAGCGGCGCCAGGTCGCCGGAACAGCCCAGCGAGCCGTACTCGTGCACCACCGGCGTGATCCCCGAGCTGAGCAGCGCAGCCAGCGTCTTCGCGGTCGTCGGCCGGATGCCCGTGTGCCCGGTGGCCAGGGTGTGCAGGCGCAGCAGCATGAGTGCGCGCACCACCTCGGTCTCGACCTCCGGCCCGCTGCCCGCGGCGTGGGAGCGGACCAGCGAGCGCTGCAGTTGCGCCCGCAGGGCGGGGTCGATGTGGCGGGTGGCCAGTGCGCCGAACCCGGTCGACACGCCGTAGGCGGGGGTCGGGCTCTCGGCCAGCTCGTCCACCCGCTGGCGGGCCGCCGAGATCGCGGCGATCGCGTCGTCGGTCAGGCGTACGGCGGCGCCGTCGCGGGCCACTCGGATGACGTCATCGAAGCTCAGCGGCTCCGGGCCGACGTTCACGACTACGTTGTCGCGCATGCTGCCACTCTCTCGGGTTGGCGGATCAGGTAACCGGCGTATGCGATGTTAGCTCCTTACCCCGGAAAAGCTCCCTTCTGCCCTCATCGGTGACGGTTACCGCGCGAGGGATGTTTCCCCGGACAATCCACCCACGCTCGAACAACGCCTCGGTGAGCGCGGCTCCGAGCGCCCCGCCCAGGTGCGCCCGCCGCTCGGTCCAGTCGAGGCAGTCGGGCGCGAACCGCCTGCGTGTCTTCCGCACCCCTGCCACGTCCACCCCGAGCAGCCCCAGCGCCCGCTCCCCCGCGGGCGTGACCTCGCCGCCGTCCAGGTGCCCGTCGGCGCGCAGCCGGTCCAGCAGCGCCACCCCCGCCCGCCCGGCCAGGTGGTCGTAGCAGGTCCGCGCCTCCTCCAGCAGCCGCGCCTGCCGCGACTGCCGCAGAGACCGTACGGCGGGCCGGGCGCTCACCCGGGCCAGCACTTCCAGCACCTCGGCCACCTCGTGCCCGGCCAGCCGGTAGTACCGGTGACGCCCCTGGCTGACCACCTCCACGAGGCGCCCCTCCAGCAGCTTGGCCAGGTGTGAGCTGGCGGTGGCCGCGCTCACCCCGGCCAGCCTGGCCAGTTCCCCGGCCGCCAGGGCACGGCCGCCGAGCAGCGCGTTGAGCATGGCGGCCCGGGTCGGATCGGCAAGGAGCGCGGCGACGGGTGCGATGTCCGCGTCGCGGGTGAGGTGTTCTGCGACCATGCCCCGACGCTAACCCACCGACGTTTCGACGAGGATCTAAGCATCGTGCTTGACCGCGCACAGCAGGCGGTTGTTGCCCCGCTGCCACAGGGTGCCGACCTCGGCGAAGCCGGCCGCGCGCAGGGCGAAGACGTGGGTGGACAGGTACTCGGACTCCTCGCCGGTATGGGTGGCGCCCTGGTCGTGGCGGGCGGTGTTGAGCTCGGCCAGGTCGGGGTCGGCGACGACGGCCTGCCACCATTCCCGCCAGTCCTCGGGCCGGCCGGCGGCGAACCTGCGGCCGGTCTCCGTCTCGTGGATGGCGTGTTCGAGGCGGGCCAGCGCGGGGGTGGCGTCGTCGGTGTTGAGGTGGTCGCCGTTGAGCAGGGCGCCGCCGGGCCGCAGGGCCTGGTGGACCTCGGTGTACAGGCCGGTCAGTTCGCTGCCGGTGATCCAGTGCAGGGCGGTGGTGCTCACGGCGGCGTCGGCGGGGCGCTCCAGGCCGAGGTCGCGGCTCCAGCCGGGCGTGCGCAGGTCACGCGAGACGAACGTGAGGCCGGGGTAGGCGGCCCGGCCCAGGCCCAGCAGGAGCGGGTCGGCGTCAATGGAGATCACGGTGGCCTTGGGCAGGCGCTCCAGCAGGCGGGCGGAGAGCGAGCCGGGCCCGCAGCCCAGGTCGAGCACGAGCGGGTCGGGGCGGCCGAGCGCCTCCACCGCGTCGATCAGGGCGGTGAAGCGCTCCTCCCGGTCGGGCAGGTATCCGGCCTGCTGCAGGTCCCAGCGGTCGATCCATGCGCGGGCGGCGTCATAGGTGAGCACAACCGACTCCTTGTAACTGTCATTTAGACTTTGGATAGTCACAAGCTAGCCCGAAAGGTTGTAACCGGTCAAGTGAACTTCAACAGTCACACAGACAGTGTCACGCGGGTGACCGTGGGCTTCGTCAACGCGCTGACGCCCGGCATGCGCCGCGGCAAGCCCTTCACCCCGGACGAGCCGCTGGACGAGGCGGCCACCACGGCCGCCCGCGAGGTCTACCCCCGCCACCCCGGCTTCACCGCGCCCGACGCCGCCGAGCTCGCCGAGGTCGCCGGACGGCTGCGCGTGGTCTTCGACGCGATGGACGACGGCGCGGTCGACGCCGCCGCGGCCCAGGTCAACCGGCTGATCGACGACCACAACGCCCGCCCGCGCCTCGACCGCCACGACGGCGAACCCTGGCACCTGCACTTCCACGGCCCCGGCGGCACCATGGCCGGCGACTGGGGCGCGAGCTGCGCCACGGCGCTGGCGATCGTGCTGGGCAGCGAGTTCAGCGACCGGCTCGGCGTGTGCACGGCGCCGTCCTGCGACCGCGTCTACGTGGACGTCTCACGCAACGGCACCCGGCGCTTCTGCTCGACCGCCTGCCAGAACCGGGTCAAGACCGCCGCATTCCGGGCAAGGGCCAGAAACTGAGTTTGGGGAGACGGTGAAGATTCGCTAGAGTTCTCCCGTCGCCGCGTAAAGCGGCGGACGCGGAAGTGGCTCAGTGGTAGAGCATCACCTTGCCAAGGTGAGGGTCGCGGGTTCAAGTCCCGTCTTCCGCTCGGAGCTTCCCTTTCGGTGGAGTGGCTGAATGGCGAGGCAGCGGCCTGCAAAGCCGTCTACACGGGTTCGATTCCCGTCTCCACCTCGAAGGTTCGCGGACGATTAGCTCAGCGGGAGAGCGCTTCCCTGACACGGAAGAGGTCACTGGTTCAATCCCAGTATCGTCCACCGCCGAGGCCGTCTCCCCTCCCGGGGAGGCGGCCTTCACGCGTCACCGCCCGCCGAGCGCCTTCTCCAGCTGCGCCTTCGTCATCTTCGAGCGGCCTTTGACATTGCGCCGCCTGGCCTCGGCGTAGAGCTGGTCGCGGGTGCGTCCGCCCGCGCCGGAGTGGGAGCGCAGCCCGCCCCGCCGTCCGGACGAGATGTCCTGGGTCGAGGTACGGCTGGCCGTCTTCGACTCACCGGACCGCGCACGTTCCTTGTTGACCGTGCGGGCGGCGATCTCCGTGGCCCGCTTCTCACCCACCCCCCGCTTCTTGGCGCTGTCCTTGATGTGCTCGTACTGGCGTTCCCGCTTGGGACTCGATCCCCGAGGCATGGCACGGATCCTTTCCGTTGGATGTCGTCCCAGGTCACCCTGCCCGCGTTCGCCCGAGTATCACCTCGTTCAGCGTTTGACGTGCGGATAGACCTTCACGGCCAGCCTCCGGGCCGCCGCGCAGACCGCGGGCGCCTTGGCCCATTTCGGCCCGTAGTTGCTCAGCACGACCCGGACGTAGCCGTAGGAGGTGGTCCAGGAGATGCTGCAGTTCAGCTTGTGGGTCTCGCCCGGAATGCGGAAGATCCGCTCCTTGAAGGGCCTGCCGTTGATCTTGATGGGGCGGTTCGTCCGCTCCTTCGGCTGCTTGGTGGGGTAGACGAAGGTGTCGGCGAAGGAGTACGGGAGGTCGTTCTCATTCTCCGGCCACCACGAGCAGCGCCGCCGGGCACCGTCATCGTCGGTCCGGGTGCCGCCGCCGTCCAGCTGGAAGGCCGCGGCCACGTCCTCCGGGATCATGTCGCACGGGTCGGGCAGGCTGGAGAGGTCGGCCGACGGGCTGGGCGTGGGCGTGGCGGTCGAGGAGGGCTCGGGGCTCGAGCTCTCGCCGGATCCGGCGGTGGCGGGCGGCTCGGTGGTGGCGCCGGGTAGCGCGGCCAGTGAGGCGCCGCCGGCGGCCACGCGCCACACGACGACCCCCAGCAGGCCGAGCACCACCAGGGCGGCGACGCCCACGCCGAGAAGTACCTTCACCTGACCGGTGGGCTTCGCCGCGGCGGCCGGAGGCATCACGGCCACTCCCGGCGGGTACGGCCCGCCCACAGCGGGATGCGGCATCCCCCCGGGCCCACCCGGCGCATGCAGGGGCGCGGTCCCAGCCGCATGCAGGGGCGCGGTCCCAGGCACGTACAGGGGCGCGGTCCCGGGTGCCTCCACCTGCTCCTCGGGGACGTCCACCGCGGTGGCGCCCGCCGCCAGGACGGCCTCCGGGGAGGAACCGGCCGCAGCGGGGTCGAGTCCCAGCAGGGCCAGCAGCACCTGCGCCGCGCCCGGCCGCCGGGCAGGGTCCTTGGCCAGGCAGGCGGCGACCAGCCCGCCCAGCGGTTCCGGCAGCACGCTCACGTCGGGTTCGGCGCGCAGCACCCGGTGCATCACGGCGGGCGCGGTGTCGTCCCCGAACGGCGCCCGCCCCGTGGCGGCGAACAGCACCGTCGCGCCCCAGGCGAACATGTCGGTCCACGGCCCGAGCCCCTCCCCCAGGTACTGCTCGGGCGCCATGTAGGCGGGCGTCCCCACCACGTGGCTGGTCAGCGTGGCGGTCCCGTCGAGGGCCTTGGCGATCCCGAAGTCGATGACCCGCGGCCCGTCCCCGCTCATCAGCACGTTGCCGGGCTTGAAGTCCCGGTGCACGACCTTCGCCTGGTGGATGGCGGCCAGCGCCGTGGCGGTGCCGATCGCCAGCCGGTGCAGCGCGGCGCCGGAACGCGGCCCTTCGGCCCGGACGAGCTGCTGCAACGACGGCCCGGGGACGAACTCGCTCACGATGTACGGCCGGCCGCCGGCGACGTCGGCCTCGAGCACTCGGGCGGTGCAGAAGTCGGCGACCCTCTCCGCGAAGCCGAGCTCACGCACGAACCGCTCGCGGGCGCCGTCATCGGCGGCGACGGGGGCGCGCAGCACCTTGACCGCGACCTGCTCCCCGCCGGGCCCGGACCCGAGGTACACGACTCCCTGGCCGCCCTCTCCCAGGCGGCCCGTGAGGGTGTGACGGCCGATCCGCTCGGGGTCACCCGGCTGCAACGGTTGGAGCATGGTGCCCTATTTGACCACAAGTCAGGCCGGCCACGGACCTCGGGCGCCGCCCGGCGAGCGGAGTTTTCCTCTACCACACCCACCGGCCCGGAAATGCTTCGTTGACACAATACTCGACCATTGATAGGAATGCCATGTCATATCATCCCTATTGACGGGGACCTTCGTGGCCGAAATCACGTTAAGGCAACAGCCCTATATTCCGGGGTTCACGGTCGGCGAATATCTGGATTTAGTTGACCAGCACTTTCCCGAGGTCGGCACCCGCCTCTGGTTCGGCAGAAAAGGCAGTCACACCGAGCTCGCCAGGCTGGCCGGGCTCCGCAACGAGTTCGAGACCGACCATCACTCCGGGCGCGGCGACTCCTATCGCCAGGCGCAGCGAAATCCCACCATCAGGATGCGGGGAATTCGCACGTTGTTCACCCTCGCCTCGGGCTGCGCCGACCTGAGCCGCATTCCGTCCGGCTGGCGCGCCCTCGACCTGCTCGGCGGCGACGGGCTGCTGGCCCGGGTGTTCACCGGCATCGCGCCGCAGGCGCGCGGCGCGGTGATCACCAGCGACATGGCCGGGCACATGGTCGTCGGGGCGCTGCGGGCCGGGCACGCGGCGGTCAGGCAGGAGGCGCGGTTCCTGTTCATGCACGACGAGAGCGTGGACGCCGCGCTTCTGGCGTACGGCACGCACCACATCGCGCCCGGCGACCGGCTCGCGGTCTGCCGGGAGGCGGCTCGCGTGCTGCGCCCCGGCGGCCGGCTGGTGCTGCACGACTTCGAGGCCGACTCGCCGGGCAGCATGTGGTTCTCCGACGTCGTGCACCGCTATTCCAAGGCCGGGCACCCGTACCGTCATTTCACCGCGGCCGAAATGACGCGTTTACTCAAACTCGGCGGCCTGTCGGCCATCGCGATTCACCGTATATACGACCCGCTCGTCACCCGTGGTGAATCCCTGGAAGCGGCGGGTGCGGAGATGGCCGACCATCTGTATGACATGTACGGGCTCACCGAGCTGGCCCAGCCGCACGCCGCGCGTGCCGATATACGGCAGATGATATGGAAACTTGCGGAAAACTATTTTCTGCATCGGGAAAGCGATGCGCCCGACGACGCGGACCCAGAATGGCAGCGGGAGCCGGTCATTTACCAGGACGGTTCCGAGTGGGTCGCGCTGGTGCCGCGGGTGGCGCTCGTGGCGGTGGGCGAGAAGCGCTAGAAACAGGGGAGACCATGTGCGGAATCGCGGCGGAGATAACCTGCGGCGGCGCTCCGGTGGCGGTCGGCAGAGTGAAGTCCATGCTGGCGGCGATCGCCCATCGGGGTGACCCGGAGCACTACGGCGGGATGATCACCCCGCCCGGTGCGGCGATGGGCAGCAACCGGCTGGCCATCGTCGGCCGCGAGAGTGGCATCCAGCCGATGGCCGACTGGGCCGGGACCCTGTGGACGGTGTTCAACGGCGAGATCTACAACCACCGGGAGCTCCGCGGCGAACTGGAGGAACTCGGCTACGGCTTCCGCACGGCCTCCGACACCGAGGTGCTCGTCCACGGTTATCGCGCGTGGGGCGCCGAGCTGCCGCTCCATCTGGACGGCATGTTCGCGTTCGTGATCTACGACGCGACCCGCCGGGCCTTCCTGGCCGCGCGCGACCGGTTCGGGGTCAAGCCGCTGTACTGGGCCGGTGACGAGGCCGGCCTGCTGTTCGCCTCGGAGATCAAGTCGTTCCTGCCGCTGGGGGTGACGCCCGAGGTGTTCCCGCCGGGCCACGGGATGGACGAGGCGGGGCTGTGGCGCTACGACGAGCGGGACGCCTGCCAGCTGCCCGCGGAGGAGGACGCGCTGGTCACGCGTTTCCGCGACATCCTGGACAACGCCGTGCGCAAGCGCGTACAGACGGACCTGCCCATCGGCGTGATCTACAGCGGCGGCCTGGACAGTGCGGCCATCCTCGGGCTGGCGCTCCGGCACCACCCCAACGTCATGGCGATCACCGTCGGCTTCCCCGGCGCGCCCGACCTGGCGTTCGCCGAGCGCTCCTGCCGCGACCTGGGCGTGCGCCAGGTGACCCGGATTCTGGGGTACGGCGAGCTGGTCGGCAACATGACGGCCGTGGTGCGTCAGCTCGAGACCTTCGAGGTCATCGACGTCATGGACGCCTGCGTGATGGCACCCGCCTTCGAGGTCGCGCGGAAGCTCGGCATCAAGGTGGTCCTGGTGGGCGATGCCAGTGACGAGTTGCTCGCCGGGTACGAGCTGTTCCGCGACCACCCGGATCCCGTGGCGATGATGCGCTACCGGGTGATGAACCTGCACCGCACCGACCTCCAGCGGGTGGACCGTACCTCGATGGCGCACACGGTCGAGGCCAGGGTGCCCTTCCTCGACCGGGAGGTGGTGGACTTCGCCTGGCAGCTGCCCATGGAGTACAAGCTGCGTGACGGCACCGAGAAGTGGATCCTGCGCAAGGCGGTCAGCGGGATCATCCCCGACTACCTCGCCTGGCGGCCCAAGATCAGGATGCCGCAGGGCACCGGCCTGTTGTTCCAGCTCATCGAGTACGCCCGCCGCCACCGGCCGGAGCTGGCCGAGGAGCTCCTGACCCGGCTGGGCCTGGACCAGCCGGAGGCGGCGTACTTCCTGCACGCCTACCTGGAGTCCGGCTATCCCCTGCCGCCCGCCCGCTATCGCAAGCTCGGGTGGGACTTCGGGTCCAACGGATACTTCGTCTTCCACTCGTAGGGACGGCCGATGAGGAAAGCACCGCTCCTGCTCGTCTACGCACGCGGCGGCCCGCCGCTGGCCGACGTGCTGCCCAGACTGGCGGCCGTGGCCGAGACGCATCTGCTGAAGCTGGCCTCTCCCCCGCCGGCGGGCGCGACAGCCGTCGCCCAGCACTGTGTCTCGGTCACGGACGCCTCCGCGGAGAGCCTCAGCGGGCCGGCGCTCATCGAGCGCATCGTCGGCGCCGCCACCGGGCTGGGGGCTCGCGGGGTGCTGACGTTCTCGGAGTTCGCGCTGATCGCCACCGCGCTGGCGGCCGAGCGGCTGGGCCTGCCGGGACCGGGGCGCGGGGTGGTGCGGGCGCGCAGCAAGCGGCTGATGCGCCGCAAATGGGCCTCCTCGGGCGTGCCGGTGCCGCGTTTCCAGGCGGTGGACTCGCTGGAGGACCTCGACCTGGCCTGGGAGCGGCTGTCGCCGCCGTTTCTGCTCAAGACGGCCTGGGGCGCGGGCTCGATCGGCCAGGTTCTCATCCACCGGCGCGAGGACATCCCGGCCGCCTTCCACCGGGCCCGCGCCGCCGCCGCGCGGGCCAGGGGCGCGCAACTGGCCGAGTTGTACGCCGACGGCGCGGACGAGCTCATCGCGGAGGACGTCATCCCGGCCAGCCGCTCGTCCTGGCACGAGGACGCGCAGTACGCCGACTACCTGAGCGTCGAGGGCCTGGTCGTCGACGGGACCTATCACCCGGTCTGCATCACCGAGCGGCTGCCGACGCTGCCTCCCTTCGTCGAGCGCGGCAACCTGGCGCCCAGCGTCCTGCCCGAGCCGCTGCAACGCGAGATCGAGGAGGTCTCGGCGCGGGCGGTGAACGCGCTCGGGCTGAGCACCTGCGGCACCCACACCGAGCTGAAGCTGCTGGCCGACCGGCACCTCTGCCTGCTGGAGACGGCCGCCAGCCTGGGCGGGCGCCTGCTCACGCGCCAGGTGGCCGCGATCCACGGCGTCGACCTCGTGGCGGCGCTGGCGAAGGCCGTGCTCGGGCTCGACCCGGGGCTGCCCCCGCGGATGATCACCGGGCCGGGCGGGCGCGCGGCCGGGTCGGTCAACATGATCGCCGCCGACTCGCGGGGCGTCCCGTGGACGAGCGCGCCCGTCTTCGACCCCGAACGGCTCGACCTGGGCGCGCTGGTCTCTCCGGGCACCCGGGCCGAGATCGTGCCCGACTTCACCGCCCTGGGACGCGGGGAGCGGATGGTCCCCTTCGACCCGCCGAGCGGCTCGCTCAACCTCGCCGGGGTGCTCTACCTCGAGGCGGGCGACACCAAGACGCTCGTGCACGACGCGTACACGATCCTCGACCGCCTCGAAACCGCCATGAGCACGGCCGCGCTCAGATGATCAGGAGGAACCGGGCCGCGTCCAGCACCCAGACCAGTCCCCATACCACGACAACCCATAGATGACCGGACCCACGCCCGGATCTCCCCCAGGCCCCCACGACGTCCACTATCCCCTTCTACGGCCCCCTAGAGCGATTTATCCCCCAGTCTGCCGCGACGAAAGACGATACGCCCGGGTTCATCGAGAAGTCGCGGTTCTCAGCTTCGGTTAACGCCGGATTCACCCGCCGGCTCTACCGTTCGGCCATGAATTGGAAGTACCGAGCGAACGCCACGCTTGAGGGCCTCACCGGGTACACCCTCTCCCGTGCCACGCGGGTCCCGCGTCCCGTGCCGCCGCCGAAGCCGCACCCCGCGCTCGTCCGGCTGGAGGACGACGAGATACGCGCCCCGGCCGACCCGGAGCACGACCGTCTGCTGCGCGCCCCGGTCTTCCTGTTCTCCTCGGTGCGCTCGGGCTCGACGCTGCTGCGCGTGCTGCTCAACAGCCACTCGCTGATCCACTCCCCGATCGAGACGCACTTCCGCCGGGTGACGGTCGGCTTCCCCACCGATCCGGTACGGCAGGCGGTCGCGGCCCTGGGCCACACCCACGGCGACGTCGAGCACCTGCTCTGGGACCGCCTGCTCCACCGGGAGCTGGCCCGCAGCGGCAAGCCGATCCTGGTGGAGAAGACGCCGAGCAACGTCTTCGCCTGGCGGCGCATCGCCACGTGCTGGCCGGACGCCCGTTTCCTGTTCCTGCTGCGCCACCCGCTGTCGATCGCGCAGTCGTGGCACGAGGCCGACCCGGTCAACCGGCCGATGGACGAGGCGGTCAGCCGTACCTTCAACTACATGATCTACCTGCAGGAGGCGCGCGAGCACCTGGCCGGGCTGACCGTCACCTACGAGGACCTCGTGGCCGACGCGGGCGGGGTCCTGCGCCGGGTCTGCGCCTTTCTGCAGGTGGGGTGGGAGCCGGCCATGCTGGAGTACGGCGGGCGCGACCACGGCGGCTTCGTCAAGGGCATCGGCGACTGGCGCGACAAGATCCGCACCGGGACCGTGGTCGAGGGGCGGCCGCTGCCCGACCCCGAGGAGGTGCCGGACCAGCTGAAGGAGATCGCCCGGCAGTGGCGCTACCTGTGAGTTCGCCCGCGGTTCACCGGTCGTTGGGCGGGCGTTCCGCCCAAGCCTCCAAGGTGTCCGTCATGATCTCCGGGCCCTCCCGCCGCACCCTGCTCACCGGCGCCCTCGCCGGTCTGCCGCTCCTGCCCGCCACGGCCGCCCCGGCGTCCGCGCACGCCGCGAGGCCGCCGAAGCGGCCGAACGTCGTGGTGATCCTCGCCGACGACCTCGGCTGGGGCGAGGTGGGGTTCCAGGGGCAGCGGGCGATCGCCACGCCCAACCTGGACCGGCTGGCGGCCGAGGGGGTGCGCTTCGAGCAGGCGTACTCGGGGGCGCCGCTGTGCGCGCCGTCGCGCTGCGCGCTGCTGACCGGCCTGCACGCCGGGCACGGCACGGTCCGCGAGAACCCGGAGGGCGGCCCGCAACGCTCGCTCACCGAGGCCGACCTGACCTTCGGCGGCCTGCTGCAGCTGGCCGGATACGAGACGGCCTGCATCGGCAAGTGGGGGTTCGGGCCGGAGCTGCCCGGCCAGCCCTCGCACCCGAACGAGCGGGGCTTCGGCGAGTTCTTCGGCTTCATCGGCCACCGGGCCGCGCACCGCTACTACCCGGAGCGGCTGTGGCACAACGGCGAGATCGTCCCCTTCCACGGGAAGGCGTACGCGCCCGACCTGTTCCGCGAGCATGCCGTCCGCTTCATCCGCAAGGAACGCGACCGGCCGTTCCTGCTGTACTACCCGACCACGCTGCCGCACTCCCCCAGCGTGGTGCCCGGAGGCGCCGGGCCGTACCGCGACCGGCCGTGGAGCGGGCCGAACCAGCGGCACGCGGCGCAGGTGAGCAGGCTGGACTCCGACGTGGCCGCGCTGGTGCGGGCGCTGCGCGACAGCGGGCAGGCGGGCAACACGCTGGTGGTGTTCACCGGCGACAACGGGCCGCACAGCGAGAAGGGCGTCACGCCGGAGCTGTTCGACAGCAACGGCCCCTTCCGCGGCGACAAGCGCGAGCTGTACGAGGGCGGCATCCGGGTGCCCATGCTGGCCTGGCACGCCGGCATCGCGCCGAGGGTGGAGCGGCGGCCGGTGGCGTTCTGGGACGTGCTGCCCACGCTGGCCGAGCTGGCCGGGATGCCCGTCCCCGGAGGGCTGGACGGGCTGTCGTTACGGCCCGCGCTCACCGGCGGGCGGGCGCCGCTGCGCCGGCACCTGATCTGGAACCGGCCGCGCAAGGTCCAGGCGATCCGGCGCGGGCGGTGGAAGGCGATCAGGTTCGCGCCGAAGATCGCCGGGGCGGGGCCGGAGGGGCGGGTGGAGTTGTACGACCTGCGCGACGATCCGGGCGAGCGCCGGGACCTGGCCGCCGCCCGGCCTGAGCTGACCGCGGGCCTGCTGGCCGAGCTCGACGCCGCGATCGGGCCCGACCCGCGCACGCCGTACCGGCCCGGCTGAATCACGGCCCGGCCGAGTCAGGGCGCGCGGAGAGCGCGTGGTGAGGCGCCGAACTCGCGGCGGCACGCCTTGTTGAACGCCTGCAGGTCGGGGATGCCCACGGCGGCGGCCACCGCCGGGATCGGCAGGGTGGTCGCGGTCAGCAGGTGGCGGGCCTGCTCCAGGCGCCGGCGGCGGATGTGGGCGACGACCGTGCGCCCGGTCTCGGCGCGGAAGAGCCGGGTCAGGTGGTTGTGGGAGATCCCGGCGGCCCGCGCGACCTCCGGGACGGTCAGCGGCCGGGCCAGGTTGGCCTCGATGTGGGCGACGGCCAGGCCGACGGCGGCGTGCGGGCCGGCGGACTCGGCCAGGCGGGCCACGCGCCACAACGCCGTCCACACCGCGGCGGCGGCCATCGGCGGCGTGCTCCGCGCGGCGGTGATCGCCTGGCGCAGCAGGTCGCGCAGCAGCGGAGTGTCGGCGCCGGCGTCCTGCATCAGGGGCACGGTGACGGGCTCGCCACCGGCGGGCAGGCGCAGGTGCGCGTACAGGTGCTCGGAGCGGCCCTCGTAGAAGAACTGCACCGTCTCGTCCGGCGGGATCAGGCTGACGTGACCGGGCCGGATGTCGTGGGTGAGGCCGCCGACGGTCAGGCGGGCGGCGTAGCCGTACACGTGCAGCTGCCACAGCCCGCGCAGGCGGAAGATGTCGCGGCGACGGCCGACCCCGTGCACGCCGACCCCGGCCGCCGCCACCTCGGGCGGGGCGCCGAGGTGCGGGGTCACCCGGTCCATGGTGAAAAACTACCAGTAATGGTGAATCACGCCCACGCATCAGCAGGGGCGGCGAATCTACCGTTGCCGCATGGAAACCACACTTCTCACCTCGGTGGAGGTCGCGGGGTTCGTCGCGCGGGGGTTCGTGCGGCTCGACGCCGTGGTGCCGCGCGAGCTCAACGAGGAGGCGCCGCGGGCGCTGGCGGCGGGCATCCCGCCCGTCGCGTACGGCACGCCGCTGCCGCTGGCCTTCCCCGCGGGCTCCTTCGCCCGCCGGCTGACCGAGGTGCCGCGCGTGGCCGGGGCGCTGCGCAGCCTTCTCGGCCCGGACCCCGTGGTCGACCACCACCACGTGCACGTGCGCGAGCCCGGGGGCGGCAGCGCCCAGCCGCTGCACGGCGACGCCATCATCGACACCCGCGCCGACGCCTTCGACGTGCAGCTCATGTACTACCCGCACGAGGTCACCGCGGACATGGGCGGCACCCTGCTCGTGCCCGGCAGCCACCTGCGGCGCACCAACGAGAGCGACACCGGCCGCTACCAGAACCTGCGCGGGCAGATCAGGCTGACCTGCCCGGCCGGCACGGTGCTGCTGCTGCACCACGGCATCTGGCACGGCGGGCGGCGCAACGACAGCTCCCGGCGCCGCTACATGTTCAAGATCCGCTTCAACCCGGCCGTGCCGCAGGTGCGCCTGTGGGACACCGCCGACCTGGACGACCCGGCGGTCGCCGAGGAGCTGTCGGCCCGTTTCCCCTGGTACGAGCCGGCCACCGGGCGGCTGGAGATCTACAACCGGATCGGGCTGTGGCGCGCGATGACCGGCGACGACACCTTCGACGTCGACCACTGGGCCACCAGGGTCGCCAACCGCCCCGGGAGGAGCGCGTGAAGCAGCAGGTCCTGGTCCTCTACCTGGCCACCTCGGCGTTGGACTCGCCCGTCGTCGGCTGGGCCCGCTACGACGGCACCGGCCGGACCCGGCCCACCACCGGCGACGGCGACGAGCCGCCCTACGACAGCGGGGTCGCCGCCCTGCGGGACGGCTGGCGGCTCTTCCAGGCCGCCCAGCTCATCCCGCCCTACCCGGGTCACGAGTACGGCACGTCGTTCCTCAAGCACGAGTTCTTCTTCGAGAAGCTAGCGGATTAGCCTCGCGTCCCACGGCACGTACTTGAAGTTGGTGTTCTCACGGTCGCCGTCCGCCGGGGTGTTCTGGCCGTCGTGCACGACGAGCAGGCCGTTTGCGAACCTGCCCAGCGGCTCGCCGACGACCATGGCGCCGTCGCTGTGCTCGGTGGCGTCGACGCCCCGGCCGGCGCCGACCCTGAACGAGGTGACGAACGCGTTGCGGCCCTCGCGGCGGTAGGCGGCGAAGGTGTTGTCACCCTGGCTGGAGGCCAGCAGGTAGCCGTGGCCGCCCTTGCCGTACCAGATGGTCAGCCCCTCGGCGTCGGCCGCCAGGTGCTCGCCGCCGTATCCGCGATCCTCGCCGGGCACGCACTCCTCGGTCTCCGGGTCGTAGCTGTCCTGCCTGCCGTACTCCTTGACCTTGTCGACGAGGACCGGCTCGCCGGACAGGTCGGCGCGCAGCCGCCAGATGCCGACGTCCTCCTGGGCCGCGTACAGCACGTCCCGGTCGCGGTCCACGACCATGCCCTCGACCTGCGCCAGCTCACCGGGCTCCCCGCACGGCCGCCACGTGGAGCCGTCGGGCAGCTCGAACGCGCGCGGCAGATCGACGGTGCGCACCAGCCGGTAGCCCACCTTGCCGCGCCGCTCGCTCAGCCTGGCCAGCCCGATCCGGGTCTGATGGCGGCGGCTGACCAGCGCGTAGTCGCCGCCGCCGTCCTGCCACGTGGCCAGGCCGTAGGCGGTGCGGGCCTCGTTGACCTGGTCCTGGTCCTTGTTGAAGACGTACGGCACGGCCGGGTCGGTCACGTCGGCGAGCTTCAGGCCGACCGGGTCGATGGCGTAGAAGCGGAGCTGGTCGCGGCCCCGGTCGGAGACGACGGCCAGGTCCCGGTCGTGGAAGCCGTAGACCAGGTCCACGTTGTTGAAGCGGCCGGGCTCGTCGTCCCCGCCGGGCGCGGGCGGGGCGGCGAGGTGCTGGAGCTGCCGGCCGCCGAGGTCGTAGACGTACAGCCCGCCCTCCTTGGCGGTGGCGATCACCAGGCTGCGGGCGGAGTCCTTCTTGTTGACCCAGATGGCCGGGTCGTCGCCGTTGGCGTTGCCGCCGGCCTCGTCGTCGAAGAGGGCGGGCGTCTCGGCGACGGGGGTGAGCGCGGGCAGGTCTCCGGCGAGCGCGGGTGCGGCCGTGACGGCCACCAGCACAAGGGAAAGGAGGAGGGTACGCATGCGCGGAGTGTCGCGCTCGCGCCGGAACGCGGGGTGAACGGCGGGTGAGCGCTCAGAGGACGGCGTCGAGCAGGAGCGAACCGGCACCGAGCAGCGCCACGTCCTGCCCGGCGCGGGCCGGGGCGATCTCCAGCTCGCGGGTGGCCAGCGGCAGGCAGCGCTCGTAGACGGCCGCCCGGATCGAGGCCAGGAGCGGCTCGGCGGCCGACAGGCTGCCGCCGACGGCGATGACGTCCGGGTTGAAGAAGTTGACCAGGACGGTGAGCACCTCGCCGATCAGCCGGCCGGCGGTGCGGACCAGGCTGGTGGCCTCGGGGACGGCGTCGTTGACGAGGTCGACGATGCCGGCGGGGCGCTCGACCAGGATGCCCGCCTCGGCCAGCGCGGCCTGGAGGGCGGCGCCGCTGGCGTACGCCTCCAGGCAGTCGCGGTGGCCGCAGGCGCACACGATCGAGGAGTCGGTGCGCACGCGGACGTGGCTGATGTCGCCGGCCGCGCCCCTTCCCCGGTGCAGGCGGCCGTGGACGATGACGCCGCAGCCGATGCCGGTCCCGGCCTTCAGGACCATGAGGTTGTCGGCGCCCGGCCAGGATCTGGCCTCGCCGACGGCCATGAGGTTGGCGTCGTTCTCCACCAGGACGGGCAGGTCGTAGCGGGCGCCCAGGTACTCGGCGACCGGGAAGTTGTTCCAGCCGGGCATGCGCGAAGGGCCGACGACCCGGCCGGTGGCGGGGTCCACCGGCCCCGGGATGCCCGTGCCCACGCCTCTCAGGGGGACGCCTTCGGGGGCGTGGGCCTCCAGGAGGTCGTCGAAGGCGTCGGCCAGCCAGTCCAGGACCGCTTCCGGCCCAGCTGTTATGTCGGCTTCGCGCTCCTGGATGGTCAGAGGGTTGCCGCTCAGGTCGAGCAGGCCCAGCCGTACGTGATGGGCGCCGAGGTCGGCGACGGTCAGCACGCCCGCGCTCGGGGACAGGCCCAGTTTGCGGGGGCGGCGGCCGCCCCGCGAGGTTCCGGAGCCCTCCTCGATCAGGAGTCCGGCTTCGAGCAGCTCCTCCACGCGCAGCGACACGCTGGAGGCCGCGAGGCCAGACAGCCGCGCCAGATCCGCGCGTGATTCGGCCTGCCCGGTGGCGACGAGCCGCAGGAGATCCCCCTGCGCCCCCGTCACCGGCAGTCGCTCTTTGCCAGACATGTGCAGATGAATACCACGCTTTGCCTTAGTGCGACAACGTGTTGACTTACCCCGAAATCATCCATTACGGTCCGCTCTATCTTCGAAATCGAAGGAAGTTTCTGAATGATTCGGGCTACCGGGCTGAACAAGTGGTTCGGCGAGCACCACGTGTTGCGCGACGTCGATCTGGAGGTCGCGCGGGGCGAGGTCGTCGTGGTCGTCGGCCCCTCGGGGTCGGGCAAGTCCACGTTGTGCCGCTGCCTCAACCGGCTGGAGACCGTGCAGCGGGGCGAGATCCTCATCGACGGGGTGCCCGCCCCGCTGGAGGGCCGTGCGCTGGCCGGGCTGCGGGCCGACGTCGGCATGGTCTTCCAGTCGTTCAACCTGTTCCAGCACATGAGCGTGCTGGACAACATCACCCTCGCCCCGGTCAAGGTGCGCGGCGACAGCCGTACCGACGCGGAGAAGACCGCGCGGGAACTGCTCGACCGGGTGGGCATCGGGGCGCAGGCCGGCAAGTACCCGGCGCAGCTGTCCGGCGGGCAGCAGCAGCGCGCCGCCATCGCCCGCGCCCTGGCCATGCGGCCCAAGGTGATGCTCTTCGACGAGCCCACCTCGGCCCTCGACCCCGAGATGGTCGGCGAGGTGCTCGACGTCATGACCGGCCTGGCCGCCGACGGCATGACCATGGTCGTGGTCACCCACGAGATGGGCTTCGCCCGCCGCGCCGCCGACCGGGTGGTGTTCATGGCCGACGGCCAGATCGTCGAGCAGGGCGCGCCGGCCGCGTTCTTCGACGACCCGCAGACGGACCGGGCCAGGGACTTCCTGGCCAAAGTACTGACTCACTGAAGGATGGTGTCCATGAAGAAGATGGCCGCTGTCGTCGCCATGTCGCTGCTCGGCCTGGCCGCCTGCTCCAGCGGCGGAGGCGGCGCGAACCCCGCCGTGCCGGGAGAGGCCAAGCCCGCGGCGGGCGACCTGCTCGCCAAGGCGCCCGTCGCCGAGGCCGCCGCGCTCCTGCCCGGCTCGACCATGGAGAAGATCAAGAAGCGGGGCGAGCTGCTGGTCGGCGGCTCGCTGGACGCGCCCCTGCTCTCGCAGCAGAACCCGGTCACCGGCGAGGTCGAGGGCTTCGACGCCGCCATGGGCAAGGCGCTGGCCAAGTACATCATCGGCGAGCCCAAGGTGAAGATCGTCAACTCGGCGTCGGAGACCCGCGAGGCGCTGCTGTCCAACGGCACCGTGGACGTGGTCTTCCAGACGTACACGATCACGCCGGAGCGGGCCAAGCAGGTCGCCTTCGCCGGGCCGTACTACGTCTCGGGCCTGTCGATCGCCGTCAAACAGGGCACCACGGGCATCGCCAAGCCCGAGGACCTCAACGGCAAGACGGTCATCGCCGGCGCCAACACCCCGGCCATCCCGGCGATCAAGAAGCTGGCGCCGCAGGCCGAGATCGTCACCTTCGGCAGCGACCCCGAGTGCATGCAGGCGCTCAAGCAGGACCGCGGCGTCGCCTACGTCCAGGACGAGACCCTGCTCGCGGCCAACGCGCAGAAGGACCCGTCGATCCAGGTCGTCGGCAACCCCTTCACCGAGGACCCGTACGGCATCGGCCTCAAGCACGGCGACGACCAGTTCAAGAAGTTCGTCAACGACTGGCTGACGAAGATCCAGTCCGCGGGCGTCTGGCAGCAGGCGTGGAAGGACTCCCTGGGCACCGTCGTCAAGGGTGAGGCGCCCAAGCCGCCGGCGATCGGCTCGGTGCCGGGTTCCTGATGTCCGTCCTCCTGGACCATCTGCCCGAGTTGTGGCAGGGACTCCTCATCACCCTCCAGCTCACCGTCGCGTCGTTCCTCGGCGCGGCGGTGCTCGGGGTCCTGGTCACCGCGCTGCGGGTGAGCCCGGTGCCCGTGCTGCGGGCGCTCGGCACCGTCTACGTCGAGACCTTCCAGAACCTGCCGCTGCTCGTGCTGCTCGTCCTGGTGTTCTTCGGCTTCCCGTACATCGGGATCAAGGGGCCGGCGATCCTCACGGCCATCGTGGTGATCGCGGTGTACGAGGCGGCGTACGTGGCCGAGGCACTGCGGTCCGGGGTCAACTCCGTCTCCAAGGGACAGGGTGAGGCCGCCCGCGCGCTCGGGCTGACGTTCACCCAGTCGCTGCGGCTGGTCATCCTGCCCCAGGCGCTGCGGACCGTCGTCCAGCCGCTCGGCAACGTCACCATCCAGCTCGTCATGGCCACCGCCCTGGCCGGCGCCATCAGCGTGGTGGACCTCACCGAGGAGGCCAAGCGGATCAACCTCGTCGAGGCCCAGCCGATCGCGATCTTCGTGGGCTCCGGCGCCGCCTACGCGGCCATCGCGGGGCTGATCGGCCTGACGGCCGGATGGCTGGAGCGCAGGCTGGTGATCGTGCGATGAGCACCCTGCTGTTCGACGAGCCCGGCCCGCGGGCCAGGCGGCGCATCAAGATCGCCACCGTGCTCGGCGCGCTGGCCGCGCTGGCCCTCGTGGTGCTGGCCGTACGGCAGTTCGCGGCCAACGGGCAGCTCGGCGCCGAGCAGTGGGCGCCGTTCGCGACCTGGCCCATGTGGCGTTACCTGCTCGGCGGCGCGTGGTCGACCGTGCTGGCGGCCGTCGTCTCCGCCGCCCTGGCCATGGCGCTCGGCCTCGTCCTCGCGCTGGGCAGGCTCTCCGCGCGCCGCTGGCTGCGCGCCCCCGCCGCCGCCTACGTCGAGGTCGTGCGGACCATCCCCGCACTGCTGCTCGTCTACGTCGTGCTGTTCGCGCTGCCCAAGTACGGCATGGACCTGCCGCTGTTCTGGAAGCTCGCCGTCCCGCTGACCGTCTCCAACGCCGCCGCGTTCGCCGAGATCTTCCGCGCCGGCATCCTGTCCGTCGAACGCGGCCAGACCGAGGCCGGGCTCGCCGTCGGCCTCACCCGCGGCCAGACCCTGCGGATGATCGTGCTCCCGCAGGCCGCGCGCCGCGTGCTGCCCTCCATCGTCAGCCAGTCCGTCGGCCTGCTGAAGGACACCTCGCTGGGCTTCATCGTCAGCTACGGCGAACTGTTCTACTCCGGCAAGGTGCTCGCCGCCTACAACGGGCTGCTCATCCAGACCTACCTCGTGATCGCGCTCATGTACCTCGTGGTCAACGCCTCCCTGTCCAAGCTCGCCAGAGTGCTGGAGCGAAGGAGTTCCGCCCGTGTCTGAATACGCCGTCCTCGCCGAGGTCGTCCGCTCCGGCTTCGTGGAGAGCCTGCACTACGGCAGCGCCGTCGGCCTCGGCCCCGGCGGCACGCCCGAGGTGCGCCTCGGGCAGCCTGACGCGCCGGTGCTGCCGCGCTCGTCGGCCAAGCCGTTCCAGGCGCTGGCCTGCCTGACCTCGGGCGCCGCCCTGACCGGCCCCCGCCTGGCCATCGCCGCCGGCAGCCACACCGGCGAGGACATGCACGTCACGCTCGTGCGCGACCTGCTTCATGAGCACGGCCTGGCCACCGGCGCCCTGCGCTGCCCGGAGGACTGGCCGGAGGACGAGACCACACGCCACCGCCTCATCCGCGAGGGCGCGGGCAAGACCCCCGAGCGCATGAACTGCTCCGGCAAGCACGCCGCCATGCTCGCCGCCGCCGTGGCCAACGACTGGTCCACGGAGTCGTACCTGGCCGCCGAGCACCCGGTCCAGCGGGCCGTGCGCGCGGCCGTGGAGGACCTGTCCGGTGAGAAGGCCGCCGCCGTGGCGGTGGACGGGTGCGGCGCTCCCCTGTTCGGCATGTCGCTGACCGGCCTGGCCCGCGCGATCCAGGGACTCGTGCTGGGCGCCCCCGGCTCCGCGCCGCGCCAGGTGGCCGACGCCATGCGCGAGCACCCCGAGTACGTGGGCGGCACCGGCCACCAGAACACCGAGCTCATGCGGGCACTGCCCGGCGCGGTGGTCAAGGGCGGCGCGGAAGGCGTGCTCGTGGCGGCCCTGGCCTCCGGGCACACCGCGGCCGTGAAGGTCATCGACGGCAGCCCGCGGGCCACGACCGCCATCGCGCTGACGGTGCTGGAGCGCATGGGCTGCGACGTCTCCTCCGCCGCCGCCTTCGCCCGCGTCCCCGTCCTGGGCGGCGGCCTGGAGGTCGGCGAGATCCGCGCCGTCCGGCTCTAGCCGGTCGGTCTTCTGTCCAGGAGGGCTTCGTAGGCGTCCGGTGACGTGGTCTCGCAGCCCAGCCGGTGCCCGGTCAGCTCCCCGTGGTCGTCGCTGGAGCCGGTGACCACCAGTCCCAGGTCACCGGCGAGCCCGCGCAGCCGGGCGCGGGCGGCGGGGTCGTGGTCGGGGTGGTCGGCCTCCACCCCGGCCAGCCCGGCGGCGGCCAGGTCGGCGATCCACGCGTCCGGCAGGGTGTAGCCGCGCCTGGCCGCCTTCGGGTGGGCCAGCACCGTGACCCCGCCCGCTGCCCGCACCAGCCGCACGGCATGCTCCGGGCCGGTCGCGTACCGCGTCACGTGGGCCCGGCCGCCGGTCCCGATCCACTCGGGGGTGAAGGCGTCGGCCGGCGTGGGGACGACGCCCAGCTCGGCCAGCACCCGGGCGATGTGCGGCCGGCCCACCACCCCGTCGCCGGCCAGGCGGGTGACCATGTCCAGGGTGATCGGGACGCCCAGCTCGGCCAGCTTGGCCACCACCGCCGCGGCCCGTCCGTCGCGGCCCTCCAGCACGCGCCCGCGCTCGCGGGCCAGCTCGGGATCGTCCGGCGCGAACCAGTAGGCCAGCATGTGCACGCTGAGGCCGTCGCGGCGGCAGGACATCTCCATTCCGGGCACCAGCGTCAGCCCGGCCTCCCGGGCGGCGTCCCCGGCCGGGGCGAGACCCTCCGTGGTGTCGTGGTCGGTGAGGGCCAGGATGCCGACACCGGCCGCCCGCGCCCGCCGTACCACCTCATCGGGCGGCTCGGTGCCGTCGGAGGCGGCGCTGTGGCTGTGCAGATCGATGCGCATGATCTGATTCTGGCGCGGGCGGAATAAGGCGGCGGCACGGCGTGCTGAAGTCACCAAAATAGACCGTCAAGATTGGTGACTAAAATGCAGTTCGGCATCTTCAGCGTGGGCGACGTGACCAGGGACCCGGTCAGCGGCCGGACCCCCGCCGAGCAGGAGCGCATCAAGGCGATCACCGAGATCGCGGTGAGGACGGAGGAGGCGGGGCTGGACGTCTTCGCCATCGGCGAGCACCACAACCCGCCGTTCATCCCGTCGTCGCCGACGACCGTGCTGGGCTACATCGCGGCGCTCACCTCCCGGCTGATCCTGTCCACGTCCACGACGTTGATCACCACCAACGACCCGGTGAAGATCGCCGAGGACTACGCGACGCTGCAGCACCTGGCCGACGGCCGGGTGGACCTGATGATGGGCCGCGGGAACACGGGACCGGTCTACCCGTGGTTCGGCCAGGACATCCGCAACGGCATCCCGCTGGCCGTCGAGAACTACGCCCTGCTGCACCGGCTCTGGCGGGAGGAGGTCGTGGACTGGACCGGCACCTTCCGCACGCCTTTGCAGGGCTTCACCTCGACGCCCCGCCCGCTGGACGGGGTGCCGCCGTTCGTCTGGCACGGCTCCATCCGTTCCCCCGAGATCGCCGAACAGGCGGCGTACTACGGTGACGGATTCTTCGCCAACAACATCTTCTGGCCGAAGGAACACTTCCAGCGCCTCATCGGCCTCTATCGCGACCGCTTCGAGCACTACGGCCACGGCAGCCGCGAGCAGGCCGTCGTCGGCCTGGGCGGGCAGGTGCACGTCCGGCCGAGATCACAGGACGCCGTCCGCGAATTCCGCCCCTACTTCGACAACCACCCGGTGATGGGCCACGGCCCCTCTCTGGAGGAGTACATGGCCGAGACGCCGCTGACCGTCGGCAGCCCCCAGGAGGTCATCGACAAGACGCTGGCCTTCCGCGACCATTTCGGCGACTACCAGCGCCAGTTGTTCGTCGTGGACGGCGGCGGCATGCCGTTGCCGAAGGTGCTGGAGCAGATCGACATCCTCGGCGAGCAGATCGTGCCCGTGCTGCGCAAGGAGTTCGCCATCGGCCGCCCGGCGGGCGTACCGGACGCCCCCGTACACGCTCACGCCGCCGGGAATAAGCGGGCGGCCGCCGGCGCTCACGTGTAGAGTTGAAAGTTCAACAATCAAGGCTGGTGATGAAAAGTGCAGTTCGGCATCTTCAGCGTGGGTGACGTGACGGCCGACCCGACCAACGGCCGCACCCCCACCGAGAACGAGCGCATCAAGGCGATGGTGACGATCGCGCTCAAGGCGGAGGAGGCCGGGCTGGACGTGTTCGCGACGGGTGAGCACCACAACCCGCCCTTCGTGCCGTCGTCGCCGACGACCATGCTGGGCTACATCGCGGCTCGCACCTCCCGGCTGATCCTCTCGACCGCGACCACGTTGATCACCACCAACGACCCGGTGAAGATCGCCGAGGACTACGCGATGCTTCAGCACCTGGCCGACGGCCGGGTCGATCTCATGATGGGCCGCGGCAACACCGGACCGGTCTACCCGTGGTTCGGCCAGGACATCCGCAACGGCATCCCGCTGGCCGTCGAGAACTACGCGCTCCTGCACAAGCTGTGGCGCGAGGACGTCGTGGACTGGACCGGCACCTTCCGCACGCCTTTGCAGGGCTTCACCTCGACGCCCCGCCCGCTGGACGGCGTCCCGCCGTTCGTCTGGCACGGCTCCATCCGCTCCCCCGAGATCGCCGAACAGGCGGCGTACTACGGTGACGGATTCTTCGCCAACAACATCTTCTGGCCGAAGGAACACTTCCAGCGCCTCATCGAGCTCTACCGCGAGCGCTACGCCCACTACGGGCACGGCACCCCCGAGCAGGCCGTCGTCGGCCTCGGCGGCCAGGTGTTCATGCGCCCCCGCTCGCAGGACGCCGTCCGCGAGTTCCGCCCCTACTTCGACAACGCCCCCGTCTACGGCCACGGCCCCTCCCTGGAGGACTTCACGGCCGAGACGCCGCTGACCGTCGGCAGCCCCCAGGAGGTCGTCGACAAGACGCTGACCTTCCGCGAGCACTTCGGCGACTACCAGCGTCAGCTCTTCCTGATGGACCACGCCGGGCTGCCGCTGAAGACCGTGCTGGAGCAGATCGACCTCCTCGGCGAGGAGGTCGTGCCCGTGCTGCGCAAGGAGTTCGCCATCGGCCGCCCCGCGAACGTGCCCGACGCCCCCACCCACCTGTCCCGACTTGGAGAGAAGTCATGAAGCTCGCCGCCGTCACGGCCGGACTCACCCAGCCCTCCGCCACCCGCCTGCTGACCGACCGCCTGGTGGAGGCGACCGTCCGGGAGGCCGGCGAGCCCGTTGAGGTCCAGGTCGTCGAGCTCCGCGACCTGGCCACCGACATCGCCCACAATTTCGTGACAGGTTTCGCCGGCAAGGCGCTGCGCGCCGCCCAGGAGACGGTCACCGCCGCCGACGGGCTGATCGCGGTCACCCCGATCTTCACCGCCTCCTACAGCGGGTTGTTCAAGTCCTTCTTCGACGTGCTCGACCCCGAGACCCTGCACGGCAAGCCGACGCTGATCGCCGCCACGGGCGGCACGCCCCGGCACTCGCTGGCGCTGGAGCACGCCCTGCGCCCGATGTTCGCCTACCTGCACGCGATCGTGGCCCCCACGTCCGTGTACGCGGCGGCCGAGGACTGGGGCAACGACGAGGGCCTGGCCGAGCGCGTCGGCCGGGCGGGCGCCGAACTGGCCGGGCTCATGCGTCACCGGGCCCCGGCCAAGGAGGAACGCCTCGTCCCCTTCGCCGAGCACCTGGCCGCCCTGTCGCGCGACGCCTGACCCCCGCACGGAGCAGGTGAGGTGCCGCCCCCGGAGGCGCGGGCGGCACCGTTCCACCGGCCCGAAATCGCGTTGCGACGGCCGGGCGCGACCGGCCATCCTGTCCGCATGCCCGGTTGCCCGGAATGCGGTGCGCCCTCGGACCGTTGCGAGCGGTTCTTCCACGAGCTGATCATCCTCGACTACTCCGGCCGATCGCCGTGGGCCCCGCTTCACGCCGTCTCCGTGTCCTGCTACTTCTTCCAGCACCCCTCCCTGGTCGCCGGGCAGGAGTTCTATTGGGCGCTGCTGCACCTCTACCTCCGCGACGGGCAGGACGCCCTCATCGCCCATACGGTGCGGGCGCGCAGGCGCAACTCCCACCGGTACGGCGGGCGTGCCCCGACGGTCGAGGACTTTCCGGGGGCTCCGCCGTACCCCGGGCCCGCCGTGGCGCCGACGACGTTCGCCACCACGATCGAGGACGTGGCGGCGGACGGCACCTTCCCCGCCGGCGGATTCGCGGACCGGGCCAGGGCCTGGGCGGAGGCCACCGTGGCCGCCTGGGGTTTCTGAGCAGGCCCAGCCGGACCTGCCGCCGCACGTCCCGCAGCCGGCCGGCGGGGGTTCCGCCCGAGGGCGCCGGCCGTGGTCAGGCGCGCAGGCAGGCGGTCAGCCGGCGCTGGGCGGCGGTGCCCACGCCCCTGCCGCGGTGGGCGGGTAGCACGGACAGGGCGATGGACCAGCACCAGGAGGTCTCCCGGGGACCCCAGATGCGGATGAACCACTTCACGTACCCGGCCACCTCGCCGTCGGCCACGATGGTCAGCCGGCCGCCCTCCGGGGTGAGGAGGCCGGTCTCGGCGAGGTTCCGGCGGGCGGCGCGGCGGTCGCGGTGGCCGAACCACTGGTGGTCACCGGCGCCCTCCCTGCCGGCGGTTCCGGCGTCGACGACGTCCAGGTCGGATTCGGTGACCGGCCTCAGCACCACGTCCATGTCAGATCTCCCATACGAACGGCACGGCCGTACAGGATGTCAGGTGTCGGAGGGTTTGACGATTTTCAGCACGGTGCGGGCCTGGTGGTCGGCGCCGAGCTGGTTCGGGTGGAACGGGATGGCGGGGCCCAGCGGGTCGGTGGACAGCGGGAGCAGGCCCTCCACCCACTTCACGCCGGGGCGCCGGCAGACGTCGTGGCCGCGGCTGGTGGTGTAGGTGTCCACGAGGCGGACGCCGCTCGCGCGGGCGACGCGGGCCAGCATGGCGTTGAGCTCGCGGAGCTTGGCGGACAGCCAGTCCATGTCGAGGTCGGTGACCTGGACGTACGGGTAGCAGCCGCCGGTCTCGGGCAGTCCGGCCAGGTAGTCGACCAGGAGGATTTCGGCCCGGGGCGCGCGCCGCTTGATGCCCGCGATGGCCGCGGCCACCTTGGGCGCGCTTGCTTGGATATTTCGGGACATGTGGTCGACCCCGTCCTTCACCCAGCGCTTCTTGCACGGCGCCCCGAACGGAGCCGGGAGCGTGGCGCCCGGCAGCAGCGTGAGCGTGGGCAGCAGGGCGATGCACTGGGCGACCGCCGCGGCCAGGCCGGCGTCGTTGCCGCCGATGCCCAGCGTGACCAGGTCGGTCATGGGCGTCAGCCGGTCGAACTGCGGGGCGTTGACGCCGTCGATCAGGCCCCTGATCCGGTTGACGTCCTGCGCGCGGGTCATGTGGTCCGTGGTCGCGCCGCCGCAGGTGGCATCGCGGAAGACCCGCGCGCCGATCGCCGCGGCGACCTGCTTGGGGTAGTTCTTCGAGCTCTGCGCGCAGCCGCTGGGCACGTGCTTGGTGGTCAGGTAGAGGATCGAGACGTCGGCGCTCCAGGAGTCACCCAGCGCGACGTACTCGCGGACACCGTTGGCAGGCGCGGTCAGCAGGCCCGCGGTGAGGAGCAGGGGTAGCAGCACCCGCCCATTGTGCCGTCACCCAGTGTGCACGCGCGGCTACTATCCGGTGATCAGCGTGGCGAACCGCCCGACCACCGTCCGCCAGATCGGGGTGGACACCGGCTCGTCGGCGACCGCGCGGGCATACACCTCGTCGGGGTCGAAGCCATCCACCTCCCACTGCCTGATCCGCTCCGGCAGCACCTCGGGGTGGAACTGCACGCCCCACGCCCGCTCCCCCACCCGGAACGCCTGATAAGGGCAGCGCTCGGTCGAGGCCAGCCAGACGGCGCCGGGCGGCAGCGCGGTCACCGCGTCCACGTGGTGCTCGACCGCCGGCACCACCTCCGGCAGCCCGTGGAAGAGCGGGTCGGCCGCCGCCTCCGCCCGGATCGTCACGGGCGTGCTGCCGTTCTCCGGCGCGCCCGCGTCCGGCGTCACCACCCCGCCGGCCACGTGCGCGAGCAACTGGCCGCCCAGGCAGATGCCGAAGTACGGCACCGCCCGCTCGATCGCCTGCACCGCCAGCTTCCGCGTCTGCGCCAGCCAGGGCGCGCGGGCGTCGTCGTCCGGCATGAAGCCGCCGCCCATCACGACCATCGCGTCGTGTTCCAGCGTGTACGGCGGCGCCGCGCCCTCGGCGCAGTTGACCACCTCCACCCCCAGCCCCGCCTCGGCCAGCCAGTCGCCGAAGCGGCCGGGGTCCCCGGAGCGGGTGTTCTGCACGATGAGGACCTCAGGCATCACTGGCCTCCGCCAACCAATCGAGAATCCGCCCGTCCACGTCCTCGGGACGGGTGAGCTTGAAGAAGTGCGCGTAACGCCCGCCGCTCATGGGGATGCTCCGCGCGAGCAGCGGATGGGTGACCTCCCGGGCCATCGTGATCTCCACCTGCAGGCTGCGCGCCTTGGGGCGGATCTCGGCGAACTTCCGCTCCGCCTTGAGGAAGACGCCGACGCCGACGGCGTCCTCGTGCACGGGGCCGAGGGGTTCGACCAGCCGATCGTAGATCTCCCGGTATGCCTCCGGCCAGGGGGCGAAGACCTCTTCCACCGTGCGGCCGGGCACGCAGACGTGCGACTGGCGGGCCCGGGCGAACTCGCGGTCGCAGCGGGGGCAGAGCCAGCGGGTCATTCGCGGTGCATGGGCCGTGTGGTGTCCTCGCCGCCCTGGGGCTGCTGCGGCTCGAACAGCGAGCCGGGCTCCTCGGACGGGCGCTCGAAGGCGCGGGTCTCACCCTGCGGGCGGTAGGCGGGCGGCGCGTCGGCGCCGAACGGACGCTGGAACGCCTCCTGTCCCGGCGGGCGCTGGAAGGCGTCCGGCCCGGATGGGTGCTGGAGCGGCTGCGGCTGGTAGGCGGGCGGGGCTCCCTGGCCGGGCGGGGGCGGGTAGCCACCCGGCGGGTACGGCGCCGCCGTACCGGACGGGCGTCTGGACGCGCGCCAGCGCGAAGGGAAGCACGAGGCCACGAGCATGCCCACGCCGAGCAGGAGCGCGATGCCGGTGTACACCATCGTGTAGAGGCCGCGGTTGAGCGGGTTGGGCACGAAGTCGGGCAGCAGCCGGAGGCCGAGCGTGATCTCGAGGGGCGCCAGCAGGCCGAGGGCGGTGAAGAGCAGCCCGCCGATGAGCGTGGCGACCGGTGAGATGCGGGAGCTGAACAGGAACGCCGCCAGCACGCCCGTGAGCGCCATGACGGCGGCGGCGCCCCAGGGCGGGGTGAAGGTCTGGGCGGCGTAGTTGAACTGGTCCACGCCGTAAGAGAAGCCGATCGCGAGCAACGGCGTCAGCAGGAGCCCCGCCAGGACGCCGAGTCCGTGCCGTGCACCGTTGGACATCTGTGATCCCCCGTTCCGGTTAGTGCCATAACCTACCTCGTTGCCCGGGATCGGTCACGGGCTCGTATAGGTGTCGTAGCCGAGTTTGGCGGCCACCGCGAGGCCGCAGGCGGCGGCCAGAAAGCGCAGGCTGTGACCGGGCAGCCGCCGGGCGATCTTGGGGCCGACCCAGCCGCCGAGCAGGAATCCGGCGGCCAGCGGGGCCACCGCCGGCCAGTCGACCGGGCCGAACAGCGCGAAGGCGACGGCCGCGACGGCGTTGGCCAGGCCGGTCAGCACGTTCTTCATCGCGTTGACCTTGGCCGCCGTGTGGTCGAGGACGGCGGAGAGTACGGCGAACATCAGGATGCCGCCGGCCGCGCCGAAGTAGCCGACGTAGATCGCCACGCCGAACATCGCCAGCCTGGCCACGGTCCCGTGCTCGTGCAGCCCGCCGCCGCCGGGCGGCCGGATGAGCAGGAGGGAGGCGGCGGCGATGAGCCAGGGCATGATGAGCTCGAAGGTCCGCGCCGGGGTGACGAGCAGGAGCGCTGCTCCGGCGGCGCCGCCGGAGGCGGTCACCCAGCCCAGCCGCAGCACCCTGGCGCCCTCGCCCTCGAGCTCGGGCCGCGAGCCGGCGGCCGCGCCGATGCCGGCGAACAGCAGGGCGATCGTGTTGGTGACGTTGGCGGTCAGCGGCGGCAGGCCGAAGGCGAGCAGCGCCGGATAGGAGACGACCGAGGCGAGGCTGACCACGGTGCTGATGATCCCGGCGGCGATCCCCACGCCGGCCAGACCCAGCACCCATTCGATCACCCCGACATGCTAGGAGGTGCCGTCCGGCTCGCCGTCGCCGGGGTCGGGCACCCGGATGTCGGCGAACCACACGCCGTCCCTGAGCACCTTCTCCCCGACGGCGTACGGCAGGGGCCGCCGGAAGATCGGGCCGCCGACCACGACCGTGTGGTATTCGCCCTTCTCCCCCGCCAGGTCCACGCCCGCCCGGCCGAAGCGGCGGATCATGTCGCGGTCGATGACCTCGCCGAGCAGGCCGGGCGGCAGGAGGCCGTCCCTGACGGCGACCAGGACGGCCTGGAATCCGGCGTCCACGACTTCTTCCATGAGCCCGGCCCGCTCCCGTCCCCAGAGGGGCAATTCGGCGTCTGCTCCCGCCCGGGAGGATGTTGATATAACCCATTCGCGATGGGATTCGATATCCATATCGCCAAAAATCCCGAGGTCTACGCCATCCGTCACGGCGTCCGCCACGGCCGCCTGAAATATCCGCTCATAATCGGCCCACGTCGCAGAAGCGAACCGGATCGGGAGGCCCATGGCCGCGGCCTGCCGTACCAGGAGGTCACGGCTGAGCCCGTGGGACCGCGACCGCTCTCCCGTTTCGGTCATCATGGTGATCAGACGTTCGGGAATTCCACCGGACCGGATGGCGTGGTGCAGGGCGAGCGCGGAGTCCTTGCCCCCGCTCCACGACGTGAAGAATCGGCGTCCGGTAAGCGCGGATTTCATGGCCGCCATCGTAATTCCCGGGCCGTGGTGCGATAGTGACGGGGTGTCCAGTGATCCTTTGGCGAGGTCCATCGGGCGGCGGCTGGTCTTACGCAGCGGCCTGCTCACGGCGGGGGTGCTCGCCGGGATAGCCGTGGCGAAACCGGCCACGGGTTCGGTGTCCGTGACGATGCGTGAAGGGCGGAAAGCCGTGCCGGCCAATCGAGCGGTTCCCCCGGTGGTGCGCTCGGCGCAGGAGCTCATCGACCGCGGGATCCCCTTCCCCGAGCCGCCCCGCGCGGCGACGGCGCTGCCGATCACGTCCAACGGCACCACCTACGAGATGGCCCAGCAGCTCACCTGGCTCGACCGCGACCACTTCGCCGTCGGGCGCTGGGACGGCTCGATGAGCGTCTTCCGGTTCACCGACTCCGACGTCTCCGGCCCGCTCATCAACGAGGCCGTGGCCAGTCCCGCCTTCCAGGGCGTGCGGATGCTGGCCGCCCTGCCCGGGCAGTCGTTCGCCAGCTCCAACGACGACCGCTCCATCGCCCTGTGGGTGGCCGGCAAGAAGGGCTGGGCGGATCTGCGCTCGACCGGCACCTTCGACTACAACCCCGCGCTCGGAGTGGCCACCGGCGCCCGCGGAACCCCGCACGGACTGGTCGTGGGGCACACGACCGGGCACCTGTCGATCTGGAAGCACACGCCGTGGGACCGGCGGCTGCGCTTCGTGCGCGCCGTCGACGTGCGCAACCCCCGCCCGGTCAACCCCTGGGGGCTGCACGACATCCACTCCATCGCCGCGGCCGCCGGGACGGGCTCGCTCTCGCGCGTGGTGGCGGGGTCGGAGGACGGCTACGTGTCGATCGTCGAGGTCCCCTCCGGCAGGATCCTCTCGCAGGCGGTCTTCAATCCGCGGGCCCAGCGGGGCATCAACAGCCTGTCGGTCAGCGGTGACAGCCTCCTGGTGGCCAACTGCTCCGTCGGACCCCAGGACCACAACCTCTGGTACTACTCCATCGACCCCGGCACCTGGCAGATCACCCTCGTCGACAAGGCCAACCTCATCGTCGACGCCACCCGGCCGCAGGCGTTCAACTTCGCGGTGACCTGGGGCGCCTACGCCGGAGGGCCCTGCTGGTTCGCCTCGACGGAGGAAGGCGCGCTCTGGATGGGCACCGCCGACACGGGGCTCGGCGTCCTCGGCTACCAGGCCGTCACCAGCCCGCTCGGCTCGACCCTCGGGTACGCCACGGCGCCGGGACGGCTCGTCATGGTCGCCTACGACCTCTACGAATACACCACGGGTGGCTGAGTCCGACAAGTCAGCGTGACAGCAGCAAGATGGGGTGCAACCCTCAATGCATGGAGGAATTGATCACGGCGCTGACCGAGGGAAAGAGCGGTCTCATCGCGGTCGTGCCGGAGATCGACGGCCTGGAGGGCGCGGGCACCACCACGGCCGCGCAGGCCGCCTGCGCCGACCCCCGGGTGCGCGCCCGCTTCCCCCGCGGCATCGCCTGGCTCACCGTGGGCGCCGACCCGCGCCACACGCTCGGTGACCACCTGGTCGAACGCGCCCTGGAGGTCGGCGGCGACACCGGCCCGGAAGACTGGATCGAGGTCCTGCTGGGCAGCGACGACCTGGCCGCGCAACCCGGCGAGGGCCTGGTCGTGCTGGACGGCGTGCGCGTCCCGCACGCGTCGATGCTCGCCGTCGTCATCGCCCACCGGGCCAGCGTCCTGGTCACCGCGCGCACGGCCCGCGGCCTGCCCGGCGGGGCCACCGTGATCACCCTTCCGGTACGGCGCTGGCCGCTGCTCGACCGGCTGGCCGGCTCGCTCAGGACCCGGCCGGCCCGCGAGCCCGACCTGCGCGACCCGGCCGCCCGCGAGAGCGCGGTGCACGAGGTGCTGGAGACCGGGCTGATCCGCGCCGAACTGCCCGAGAGCGTCGCCCGGCTGCTCGAACTCGGCGTCTTCGCCGCCGACCGGAACATCCCGACCGGCCTGGCCCGCCTGCTGTGGTCGCGCACGGCCGGGCTGTCGCCGATCGAGGCGGACCTGACGCTGACCGGGCTCAGCGCGCTCGGCCTGCTCACCGAGGCCCCCGACCGCGACGTGCTCCTGGTGACCGACGCCGTCCGCGGCTACCTGCGCGCCGCCCTCGGCCCCGGCGGGCTCGAGCGGGTCCACCGGGAACTCGTGACCGCCATCGACCAGAGCGCCGACGTGGCCGCCTCGGCCGAGGACGTCGCCTACGTGCTCGCCCGCCTGCCCGGGCACCTGCGCGAGGCCGGGATGGACCTGGCCGGCCTGGTCTGCGACGGCGGCTGGATCGCCACCAAGCTGCAGGCGTCCGGCGTGGCCGCGGTCGAGCGGGACCTGGAGCTGGCCGGCACACCCCTGGCGGCGCGGCTGCGCCGTACGCTGGCGCAGAACGCGCTCGTGCTGGGCAGGCACGAATACACCGCGCCCGCCGCCCCCACCTCGGCGGCCACGCTCGCCGGGCGCCTGCACACGATCCCCGGGACCGCCCGGGAGATCACCGAACTGCTGCGCGGCTCGGGCTCGCCGTGGCTGGAATGCCTGTGGGCGCCCCCCGACCTGCCGCCGCCCGCCCTGCGCCGGGCGATGGGCGCGCGGGGCGAGGAGAGGTACGGCGTGGCCATCAGCCCCGGCGGCGACTGGCTGGTGACGGCCGACGAGATCTGCACCGCGACCGTGTGGAACCTCGACGGGACGGTCCGGACGGTGCTCACGGGCCACGAGGACGACGTCACCTGCGTGGCCATCGCGCCGGACGGCTCCTGGCTGGCCACCGGCAGCGACGACGGCACCGTGCGCTTATGGGCGGCGGACGGCACGCCGCGGCAGGTGCTGGAGGCCCACGAGGAGCCGGTGCGGCACGTGGTGATCGCGCCGGACGGCTCCTGGCTGGTCTCGTGCGGCGAGGACCTGGTGGCCTGGTCGCCGGACGGGCGGCTGCGGTGGCGGGCGGCCACCGAGATCGAGGACGGCCACCGGCCGGTCATCGGGCCGGACGGCGCCTGGCTCACCTACCGGGACCGGACCTGGGCCTGTGACGGCAGCCCGGGGGTGGCCATGCCCGTGCCCGTGTCCGCGCCGGATCCGGCGGCCGCGTTGCGGGCGGCCGGGCACTTCGACCGGCTGGATGTGACCGGCCTGGCCCTGGCTCCCGGCGGCGCCTGGGTGGCGAGCGTCGGCCTCGACGGCGTCATCCGGCTGTGGGACGCCGAGCCCGGCCTGCCCGCCCACGACGAGCACCTGCGGCGCCGGCCGATGCGGGCGGTCGCCGCCCTGGCCGACGGCAGCGGCCTGATCACGGCCGACGCTCCCCGGGGGCTGACGCTGTGGGACGAAAACGGCAGCGCCCGCCGTACGCTCCACGACCGGGCGGCGTTCACGGCGGTGGCCGGCTCCGCGGACGGCGCCCTGCACGTCGCCGCCGACGACGAGGGCCTGTTGTGGCTGATGGACGGCGAGGGCGGCATCCTGCGGCGGATCCGGCTGGCCGCGCCCGGCCGGGCGGTGGCGGTGGCGCCCGACGGCTCGTGGGCGGCGGTGGCCGCGGGGGACGCGGTGCAGTTCTGGCGCGCGGACGGGCGGATGCTGGCGCAGGCGGCGATGACGATGCCGCGGCACCTGGCGGTGGCGCCCGGCGGCGAGTGGGTGGCGGTGGGCGGGGCCACGGTGCAGGTGTTCGACCTGTCCGGCAAGCGGATCGTGCCGGTGCTGGCCGCCGGCTCGCCGGTGTGCGGGCTGGCCGTGGCGCCGGGCGGCACGTGGATCGCCGCCGCGACCACCTGCGGCACGATCCGCCGCTGGGACCGCACCGGCATGCTCGTGGACGAGTTCGAGGAGCAGAGTGCCGCCGTCGCCGTCGCGGCCGGGCCGTTCGGCAGGTGGCTGGCCACGGCGACGGAGGATCGCGCGGTGCGGATCTGGGACGTGCGGGAGCGGCGCTGCATCGCCGCCCTCCACCTCGACGCCGAGCTGACCGGCTGCGCGTGGACGCCGGGCGGCACCCGCCTGTATGCGACGGGCGCCGCCGGTCTGTACGGCCTGCGGTTGCACCTGCCGCGCTAGAGGAGGTCGGCGGCGCGTTCCCGCATCTCGACCTTGCGGATCTTGCCGGTGACCGTCATCGGGAAGGCGTCGACGACGTGGACGTAGCGGGGGATCTTGTAGTGGGCCAGCTTGCCCGCGCAGAACGCGCGCAGCGCCGTGTCCGTGAGCGGGTCGGCGCCCTCCTTCATGATGATCCAGGCCATGAGTTCCTCGCCGTACTTCTCGTCCGGGACGCCGATCACCTGCACGTCGGCGATGTCGGGGTGGCGGTAGAGGAACTCCTCGATCTCGCGCGGGTAGACGTTCTCGCCGCCGCGGATGACCATGTCCTTGATCCGGCCGACGATGCTGACGTAGCCGTGCTCGTCCATGCTGGCCAGGTCGCCGGTGTGCATCCACCCGGCCGCGTCGATGGCCTCGGCGCTCTTATCCGGTTCGTCCCAGTAGCCGAGCATGACCGAATAGCCGCGCGTGCACAGCTCGCCCGGCTCGCCACGCGGCACCGTCAGCCCGCTGTCCGGGTGCACCACCTTGACCTCCACGTGCGGCATCACCCGCCCGACCGTCTCCGTGCGGCGCTCCAGGCCGTCGCCGGGCCTGGTCATGGTGG
>NZ_VRLV01000015.1 GCF_009760925.1 Nonomuraea typhae | reverse complement strand
TGGCCGGCCTGCAAACCGCCCACCGCTACGGCAACGCCACCCTGCTGGCCGCCGACTTCGTCCTCGGCATCGGCAACCGCTGGGCCAACCGCCACACCGGCGGCCTGGAGGTCTACCGGCACGGCCGCACCTTCGTCCACATCGACATCGAACCCACCCAGATCGGCCGCGTCTTCGCCCCCGACTACGGCGTCGTCTCCGACGCCCGGTTCGCGCTCCGGCAGCTCATCCACGTGGCTCACGCGGCGCGCGCCGAGCTGCCCGACCGGTCCGCGTGGGTGCGCGCGTGCCAGGAGCGCAAACGCACGATGCTCCGCCGTACCGAATCCGACGCGGTGCCGATCAAGCCCCAGCGCGTCTACCAGGAGATGAACCGGGCCTTCGGCAAGGACGTGCGCTATGTGTCGTCGATCGGGCTGTCGCAGATCGGCGGCGGGCAGTTCCTCAATGTCTACAGGCCGCGGCACTGGATCAACTGCGGCCAGGCCGGGCCGCTGGGCTGGACCGTCCCGGCGGCCCTGGGGGTGGCGGTGGCCGAGCCCGAGGCCAGCGTGGTGGCGTTGTCGGGCGACTACGACTTCCAGTTCATGATCGAGGAACTGGCCGTCGGCGCGCACTTCAACATCCCCTACCTCCAGGTGCTGGTCAACAACTCCTACCTCGGCCTGATCCGCCAGGCCCAGCGCGCCTTCGACATGGACTACCAGGTCAGCCTCGCCTTCGACAACGTCAACGCCCCCGAACTCGGCGGCTACGGCGTCGACCACGTCAAAGTCGCCGAGGGCCTGGGCTGCAAGGCCATCCGCGTCCACGACCCGGACAAGATCTCCGCCGCCTTCGAGGAAGCCCAGAAGCTCATGGCCGAATTCCGCGTGCCCGTGGTCGTGGAGGTGATCCTCGAACGCGTCACCAACCTGGCCATGGGGGCAGATCTGGATGCGATCACCGAGTTCGACCTTGAGGCTGGAGAAATGTCCCTGAGATAGCTAGAAATGATCCCCCGATAATTAGCGACAAATCGGGAAATATGGGTCTCGCCTTTTGGTAGAAACCTCTCTGTTCTTCATCAGCGCAGGTGAGAGGTGAGACCTTGACGCGAAAGATCGGCCGGATTCCTCCGTTGCCGCCGGACAGCGGGCTCAACGTCGCGATCCTGGCCATGGCCGCGAGCATGTCCGGCAACCGGGAGAGCGCGGAGATGCTCGCCGAATGCGCGGAGACGTTGCTCGAGACCGGAGCCGGCGCCGACGCGCTCGACTGGTTCTCGTTCATCCTGGAGGGCGGCGAACCGGAGCTCGCCCCGCACGCGGCGCTGCGCATGGGCGACGCGCTGGTGGACGACGACATGGAGGCCGCCCAGGCCGCCTGGCGCTACGCGGCCGACCACGGCGCCGAGAAGGTCGCCGAGGCGGCGAAGGAGAACCAGAAGATCCTCGCCCGCCACGACATCCCGGCACGCACCACGCCCGCCACCGCCGAGGAGGTGGTCGGGCGAGCGGCGCTCGCGCGCGGCCGGATGTGGGTGGGGGAGGGGGACCTGGACGCGGCGATCAAGGCGTTCGGCCAGGCGGCCGAGTCGCCGCTGCCCGACGTGGCCGCCGAGGCGTATGCCTATCTGGGCTCGGCGCTGTCGATGGCGGGCGCGCCCGACGAGGCCGTGCCCATGCTGGAACGGGCGATCGCCACCGGCCACCGCAGGTACGGCCCGATGGCGGCGGTGGACCTGTCGTCGATCCTCACCGCGCGCGGCCAGGCCGACCGGGCCGTCGCCGTACTCCGGCACGCGCAGCACGGCGAGGGGTGGGCGGCGGCCATGGCGGCGGTCACCATCGGCGTGCTGCTCGCCCGCGAGCTGGGCGATCTCCACGGTGGCCTGGCCGAGCTGCGGCGCGTGGCCGCCGGGCCGGACCCGATGGCGGCGGCGGGCGGGCTGTTCAACCTGGCCACGCTTCTGGAGGAGTACGGCGACGCCGCCGGCGCCCGGCAGGCATACCAGGACGCGGTCACCCTGGAACAGCCGATGTTCAGCGGCAAGGCGGCCGTCAACCTCGGCATCCTGCTGACCCGTGAGCAGGACTTCCAGGGCGCAGGTGCGGCCTGGACGCGTGCCCTGCACGTCGGCGGGCCCGAGGACGCGGCCAAGGCGCAGGAGATGCTGGCCAGGCTGGACGGCGTCGGCGAGCTGAGCGAGGCCGGTGTCGACCTGAACGACCCCGAGGCGGCGGGCGCCGGTGCGATCCGGGCGGCCGAGCACTTCCTGGAGCAGGGCGAGCTGCAGCAGGCGCTGCGCTGCTACGAGCGGGCCATGGACACCGGGCATCCCGTGCAGGCGCCGTGGGGCGCCGCCTTCGTCGCCTACCTGTTCTCCAGGGAGCACGGCGAACAGGGCGCGGAGACGGCGATCGGCAGGCTGGGCGAGATCGGTTCCGGCGCCCTGGAGCCGCGGGCGTGGTTCCTGTTCGGCGTGCTGATGACGCGTGGCGCGGACCTGATCGCCGCGGACGCGGCCTGGCGCCGCGTGCCCAGGACCGCGCGGGACGCCTTTCCCGCCGCGGCCAGTCTGCTGTGGGTGCTGCACCGGGATCCGGAGCAGGCCGAGGCGTCGTTCGGCTGGGTGCTGGAGGTGGCCGCCGACCTCGCCGGCGAGGTCGTCCTCGCGGTGCTCGACCTGGGCCGGGCCCGCCTCGGCCGCGGCGACGAGGGCGCGGCTCACCAGGCGTTCGGGACCGCGCGCCGGATGGCCGCCGGCAGCGGGGACGCCGATCTGGCCGCTTACGTTGAGGAGTCGCTAGCGGGCTGACGGGTACCCGGTCTCGGCGATCTCCTCGCGCAGCGCCTCCCACAGCAGGTTGAGCGGGTGATGGGCGGCGTACCGCTCGCGTTCGCCCGCCCGGGCGAAGACCGCCGAGACCATCTCCAGCTTCGGCTCGAGGTCGTGCACCAGCTCGACCACCCGCAGGCCGGAGTTGCCCGCCACCCGCCTGGCCAGCGTCGTGGTGACGAGCATGCAGCCCCTGGCCAGCCGCGAGCGCAGCAGGGCGATGCCGTACTGCGCGTCGTCGATCTGCGCGGCGACGGTCAGGCGCTCGCGGAAGGCCGGCCCGAACCAGCGCGCGAAGAAGCCGGCGATCACCCCGTCCACCGGCACCACCAGCGGCAGCCGGGCCAGCGCGCTGACCGGCGCGGTGGGGCCGGGCAGCACGTCCTCCGGCAGGTTCGTGAGCAGGACGGGGCTGCCGCGGCGCCACTCGATCACGTCGTACTTGCCGTGCGCGGCCCGTTCGCCGGCCGGCGCCAGGACGCTGCCGCACAACACGTCCACCTGGCCCTCGTCCAGGCGCGACCAGAAGTCCCTGGTGCGCACGTGCACGAGACGGAAGTCGACGCCGCGCTCCCCGAACGGCCCGGCCAGCCGTTCCCAGGCCCGGGCCAGCAGCCACAGCGTGAACTCGGTGGTGCCGGCCGTCAGCGTCGCGCCGAGGCGCCGCCGGCCGGCCTGCACGTCGTCCATCAGGTCGGCCAGCATGCCACGGGCGCGCTCCACGACGGCCTCGCCGGTGGGGGTGAACACGAAGTCCTTGCCCCTGCCCCGCTTGCCGACCAGGGCCTCGCCGCACAGCGACCGGAAGGTGCGGTTGAGCGTGTCGAGCTGCTTCTGCACGCTGGACTGCTCCCGGCCGAGCAGCCGCGCCGCCTGCAGCGCCGAGCCGGTGCCGCGCACCACGATGAGCGTGCGCAACTGGTCGAGCGTGGTGTCGAGCAGCGCCGCCGGGTACCCGAGGGCTTCGGCCAGCGGGTCGGCGGGCGGTATCAGCCCGGGTAACGGCGTTCCTGATTCCACCAGCCGAAAATACCGCCGACGGACGGCGGAAATCCGGCAAAGTGGTAGGAGTACCACCTTGATCCAGAGAAGAAGGTCTCACCTGGTGAACATCGACGTGAAACCATGAAGCAGCCCGTGGCCGCCCGGTCGTTACTGCGGCGGCGCGACTTCGCCGTCTTCTGGGGCGCGCAGACATTCTCGGTGGCCGGGGACTCGTTCGCGCTCATCGCCGTCCCGCTGCTCATCCTCAAGGTCACCGGCTCCGTCGCCCAGATGGGACTGCTGACCGGCATCTCCGGCGCGGCCGGCGTCCTCGCCGGGATCTTCGCCGGCGTCCTCGTGGACCGGCTCGACCGGCGCAAGCTCCTTCTGGCCAGTGACATCGTCCGCTGCCTGCTGTACGCCACGATCCCGCTGGCCTGGCTGGGCGGGCCGCAGATCTGGCTGCTGTACACCGTGCTGCCGCTGGCCGCGGCGGTCGGCATGGTCTACTCGGTCGCCAGCGTCGCCGCGCTGCCCACCCTCGTCGGGGAGGAGCGGGTCACCGAGGCGAACGGCAAGCTCTTCGCGACCTCGGCCGCGGCCGGTGTGCTCGGGCCGATGCTGGCCGGGCTCGTCGCCGGATGGTTCGGGCCGACGGCGGCGATCGCCATCAACGCCGGGAGTTTCGCCGTGTCGGCCGCCGGGGTGTATCTGGTCAAGATCCCCCGGCACGAGGTGCCCGCCGTACGCGAGAAGCCGTGGCGGGAACTGCTGGCCGGCGCGATCTTCCTGTTCCGGCACCGGGTGCTGCGGGTGCTGACCATCCTGCTGTCGTTCTTCATCTTCCTGACGCTCGGGCTCACGGACATCGTGATCTTCCGGCTCAAGGAGGACCTCGGGCAGCCGGACGGCGTCATCGGCGTGGTGCTGGGCGTCGGGGCGGTCGGCAACATGCTCGGGGCCGCCCTGGTGACGCGGCTGCGCGGCAGGCTCGGGTTCGGGCCGCTGTGGATCGGGGCGCTGGCCATGGCCGGGTCGGCCATCGCGGGCATCGCCTTCCTGGGCACCGTCTGGGGAGTGGCCGCGATCATGGCCTTCTACCTCGGGTGCGTGAGCGTGGCCGGGATCTGCTCGCTGTCGCTGCGCCAGCAGGTCACGCCCGCCCACCTGCTCGGGCGGGTCACCTCCGCGTTCTGGACCATCCATTTCTCGCTGGGACCGCTCGGCGCGGCGGCGCTGACCTGGGGCGCCGGGCACTACGGGTCCACGCCGGTGTTCCTGTTCGCCGGGATCGGGTGCCTGCTGATCGCCGCCGTCGCCTTGTTCACGCCGGCCCGGATGCGGCATCCGGAGACGCTGTGAGCCGATCGCGGGAGCTTGACCGGCCCCGCCCGCACCTCACCGCTCACCGGACTGGGAACCCCTTGCGTTCGGCCGGTTACCCGACACGGTCGCGATCAGCCCGGCGCCTTGCGGCTGAGGTGCTCCCAGGCCCGGTACTGCTCGGTGCGGGCCCGGTCCATCTGCTGGACCATGTCGTAGGACGCGCCGCCCACGATCAGCCGCAGCGGCGGCTCCGCCAGACCGGCCAATTCCATGATCACCGGGGCGGCGGTGCTCGGGTCGGGGCCGGCTGCGTCGCCCCACATCTCGGCCAGCTGGGCGCGCAGCGCCTCGTACTCCGGCAGCGGCTCGGTCGCCGTGGTGCCGCGCGTGAACAGCTCCGTGCCGTACCCGCCGGGCTGCACGATCGTCACCTTGATCCCGAACGGCGCCACCTCCATCGCCAGCGCCTGGCTCACCGAGTCGAGCGCGCTCTTGCCGGCCGCGTAGAACCCGGCGGACGCGACGCCGCCGCCGGTCCCCATCGTGGTGACCTGCAGAATGTGGCCGGATCCCTGCGCCCGCAGGTGCGGGATCACGGCCTGGGCCACCCAGACGGCGCCGAAGAAGTTGACGTCGAAGTGGGCGCGGATCTGCTCCTCGGTGGCCTCCTCCACCATGCCGAACAGCATCGTGCCGGCGTTGTTGACCACGACGTCGAGCCGGCCGAACGCGGCCGCCGCCTGGTCGGCGACCTTCTGTACGGCCGCGCGGTCGGTGACGTCCAGCGTCAGCCGTACGAGGTCGCCGGGATGGGCGGCGGCCAGATCGTCGAGCGGGGCGAGGTCGCGCGCCGCCGCGACGACACGGTCTCCCGCCGCCAGGGCCGCCTCGGCGAAGGCCCTGCCCAAGCCCCTCGACGCGCCGGTGATGAACCATACGCGGGCAGTCGTCATGCGATCTCCTCATCAAGAGTGAGACGATACGGTTCGTCTCGCTGAGATGAGTATGCGGGCACCTCGCCCAAACGTCAAGACGGACCGTACCGTCTCGTCTGGTGTTATGCTCCGTGGCGTGTCCAGCCCCAGAAAACCGAACCCCGCACGGCGCAGCGAGCGGTCCCGGCAGGCCGTCCTCGACGCAGCCCGCCGGCTGGTCAGCGAGCTCGGGTACGAGAAGGTGTCCATCGAGGCCATCGCCGCCCGGGCCGGCGTCGGCAAGCAGACCATCTACCGCTGGTGGCCGTCCAAAGGGGCGGTGATCTTCGACTCCTTCCTCGCGCTCAGCACGGACGGCGAGAGCATCCGGCTGCCCGACACCGGCGACCTCGAGGCCGACCTGAAGACCGTCATGCGGGCCACCGTCGCCGAGTTCGCCGACCCGGCGTTCGAGGCCCCCATCAGAGCGCTCACCCTGCAGGTCATCGGCGATCCCGGCCTCGCCTCCCTGTACCGCGAGAAGCTGTCCGATCCCGTCGACGAAGCCAAGAAGGAACGGCTGCGCAGCGGACAGCGGGCCGGCCAGCTGGCCGCGGACGCCGACCTCGACCTGGTGCTCGAAGTGCTCTACGCCCCGCTCTACCAGCGCTGGCAGCTACGCTCCGGGGACCTCACCCCGGAGTACGCCGACACGCTCGTGGAGATCACGCTCCGGGCGTTCGCCCCGAGTGCGTGACGACGGCGGCGGCCAGCTTCTCGTGCGTCTCCGGCGGCAGCGTGTGCCCCATGCCCGCCACGATCATCAGCCGCGCGCCGGGGATCTGCTCGGCGATGATCGCGCCATGCCCGGGCTTGACCGGCTCGTGGCTGCCCTCGATGACCAGCGTGGGCGCCTTCACCTGGTGCAGCACGCCCACCGGCTCGAAATCGGGCTTCGCCGCCCCGGCCAGCCGGTGGTTGGCCACCGCCGGCAGGTCGCGGGCCCGGTCGTAGATCCTCTCCTGCAGCCGGCGCGCCGCGTCCTCGTCGAACGGCAGCCCGGTGCCGTGCAGCAGGCGCTGCTCGGCGATCATGCCGTCGATCACCGCGCGCCGGTCCTGCGGCGGCGGGGCCGCCATCAGCGCACGGTAGAAGTCCACGAACGCCGGCGACGGCTCCGGCAGGCTCCCCTCGGGCTGCGGCTGGCCCATCAGCGCCCGCATGAGCACCTGGCCCTCGCCGCCCCCGAGCGGAGAGGCGCCGATGACCGTCAGCGAGCGCACCCGCTCCGGCCGCTCCACGGCGACGAGCTGAGCGAGCAGCCCGCCCGCCGAGTGGCCCACGAGGTGCGCGCTCTCCAGCCCGTGGGCGTCCATCACGCGGTAGACGTCGTCCTTGATGTCATCCCAGGTGTACGGCTCCGCCGCGAAGTCGACGGTGCCCGACAGGCCGGTGTCGCGGTGGTCGTACCGGATCACCCGCCGGCCTCCGGCGGTCAGGCGGCCGACGAACTCGTCCGGCCACAGGATGCCCTGCGACATCGAACCCATGATCAGCAGGATCGGCTCGTCCGTCGCGGCGCCGAACTCTTCACTCCAGATGGTTACTTTTTGCATGCGTCACAGCATGCCGTCGCCGGCTACGGGCGCCTTCAGTAGAACTACTAGTCGCGCCAGCTCGGTTCGCGTGCCGATGCCCAGCTTCGGATAGATCTTGTACAGGTGGTACTCGACCGTGCGCGGGCTCAGGAAGAGCTGAGCGGCGATCTGCTTGCTCGACAACCCGTCGGCGACCAGGCCCGCGATGCGCAGTTCCTGCGGGGTCAGCGCGTCGAGCACGGCCGCGGGCGGGGCCTGCCCGCTCTCGCCCGCCGCCCGCAGCTCGTCCTGCGCGCGCCGCGCCCACGGCCGGGCGCCCGCTCGCTCGAACGTCTCCCACGCCGTCCGCAGCTGCGCCCGCGCCTCGCCCGGCCGTTGCGCGCGGCGCAGGCGCTCACCCAGCAGCAGGGCCGTCCTGGCCGCCTCGAACGGATTGGTGTGCAGCCGCAGCGCCTCGCCGAAGGCGTCCTCCGACGAGGCCGCCAGCCCCCGGCAGCGGGCCAGCAGCGCGCGTGACTCCGGCGTCGCGGCCTGCGCCGACCACCGCTCGTACGCCTCCAGCGCCGCCCGCGCGCCCGCCTCGTCACCCGCGCCCACGGCGGCCTCGACGCGATCCGGCGCCGACCGCCACACCACGGTCGGATGCCCGGCGCCCGGCCCCGCCGCGGCGATGGCCGTGAAGCGGTCGTGCGCCGCCGCGTATCGGCCCAGGCACAGATCGAGCATGGCCAGCGCGTAGGCCGCCACCCCCGCGCGCAGCCCCACCCGGTGGGGGATCGCGATGGCCAGCGCCTCACGGGCCAGCCGTTCGCAGGACTCCTCCTCGCCCCGCAGCGCCGCCAGCACCGCCAGGTTGGCCAGGTGCGCGGCCTCCGTGTTCGCGTACCCGGCCTCCCGCGCCAGCTCCAGCCCCTCCTCGGCGACGGCCTGGCTATGGGCCAGCCGCCCGGCGATGCGCTCGGCGTTCGCCACGAACTCCAGCACGACGGGCAGCTGCCCGGCCATCCCCGACACCCTGGCCACCCGGCCCGCCCGGCCGGCCAGCTCGGCGGCCAGGTCCGGCTCGCCCAGGTAACTGGCCGCCGCCGTCGCCCACAGGTAGCCCGCCGCGTCCTCCTGCTCACCGGCCCGCGCCAGGGCCCGCCGCAACAGGCCCGGCCCGGCGGCCGCGCCGTCCAGCGTCAGGCCGATCCCGGCCACCGCGTCGCGCAGGAAACCCTCGGGGTGCGCCTCGGCCCTGCGGCCGAGCTCGACGACAGCCGCCGTGTCGCCGACGTACGAGGCCGCCTCCACGGCGTCGGCCAGCATGTCCAGGCTGTCGCCCGCCGCCAGGATCCGCACGGCCTCGGCGGCGTTGCCCGAGTTCAGCTCGAAGCGGCCCCGGAGCTGGGCGACCTCCATGGCCAGGGCCGCGTCCCCATCGGCTCGTTCGCGCGCCTCGGCCAGCAGCGACTCCGCCTGTCCCGGACGGCCGCCGAGCCAGGCCGCGACGGCGGCGTCCTTCAGGCGTACGGCACGGGCGCGCGGCTCCGGGGTCAGCTCGGCGGCCCTGGCCAGGGCCGTGGCGGCGGCGCCGTACCCGCCGCGGTCGCGCGCCCGCTCCGCGGTGGCCACCAGCGCGGCCGCGACCCGCTCGTCCCGGCCCAGGGCGGCTCCGGCCAGGTGCCAGGCCCGGCGGTCATCGGCGGTCAGCTCCGCCAGGACGGCGTGCACGCGGCGCACCTCGGAGGGGGTGGCCGCCTCGTGGATCGCGGACCGGACGAGCGGGTGACGGAACCGCACGCTCGTCCCCGACACCCCGGCCAGCCCGGTCTCCTCCAGCTCGGCGAGCGCCTCCCGCCCGGTCGTGATCTCGCTATCGGCCCCGGTCTCCGTCTCGAGCAGCCGGTCGGCGGCGCGCAGGACCGGGCCGAGATCGGCCTCGACGGCGGCGATCAGGGCGACCAGCCGGACCGGGGCCGGCAACTCGCGCACCCGGTCGCCGAAGAGCCGGGAGCCGCCGGGCAGGGGGTCGGGCAGCGGCTCGCGCCCGGCGAGCTGCGGGGGCGTCAGGCAGGCGGCGATCTCGCCCAGGGCGAGCGGGTTCGCGCCGGTCAGCGAGACGAGTTCCCGTTTCACCCGGGCGGGCAGCGCCCCGTGGCGGGCCTCCAGCAGCTCGGCCGCCGCGAGCTCGGGCAGGCCGCGCACGTCCACCGTCTGCGGCACGCCCTTCACGGGAGCGTCCCCGCGTACGGCCAGCAGCATCGCGATCCGCTCGGTCCCCAGGCGCCGGGCGGCGAACAGCAGCGCGTCGGCCGAGGCCCGGTCCACCCACTGGAAGTCGTCGACCACGCACACGAGCCCGTCCGGCCTGGCGGCCTCGGCCAGCAGCGACAGCACGCCCGCCCCCAGGAGGAAACGATCCCCGGCGCCGCCCGCGGCCAGCCCCAGGGCCGCGCTCACGGCGGCGCGCTGCGGCTCGGGCAGCGCGCCGAGCGAGCCGGTCACCGGCCGCAGCACCTGGTGCAGCGCCGCGAACGCGAGGTCGGACTCGGACTCGGCGCCCGTGGTCCGCAGCACCCGCATCCCGCCGCCGCGCGCGGACGCCGCGTCGAGCAGGGCCGTCTTGCCCGCCCCCGCCTCGCCCCGCACCACCACGGCGCCGCCCGAGCCGTCGTGAGCCCGCGCGATCACCTCGTCGAGTGCGCTGATTTCCGCAGATCTGCCATAGAGCACAAACGTCCAGCTTACGAGCCCTCCGTGCCTCTTCGTCCAGACAGGTCGCGGGGCGTCAGGCCAGACCGGCCACGCTCGCCAGGCGCAGCATGACGGGCTCGATCGTACGGCGGGCCCCGGCGATCTGCTGCCGGCGCGCATCGGAGAGGTCCGCAGCCGTCGTGGAGCGGCGCCCCCGAAGGCGCGGAGAGCTACGCCGTGACGGCCTGCGGACCGGACGCGCCGGCCGGGCACGGCCCACACCGCTACTTCGTCGTGGTGCACGCCCTCGACGTCGCGGCGATCAGGCTGCCGGCCGGGACCGCGGCCATCGTCTCGCGCGGGCGGTGGCGCCGCATCCCGCTCGGCATCCCCAGCGCCATCATGACCGTCACGCCGCCGCGGGGCGGCCGCCTGGAGGAACGCGCCTGAACGCGGCTGAAGGGCGATTCAGCCGCGTTCAGGTTGGCTTCAGGATGCACTCGTGACAGTGAAGCCCCATGACCAACTCCCGAGTGCCGCTCGTTGTCGCTGCGGCCCTGCTGGCGGCCCTCACCGGATGCGCCTCGTCCGGCGGGACCGAGGCGTCCGCGGCGCCTTCCGCCGATCCCGCCAACAAGCAGCGTGAACAGCAGGCCCAGCTGGCCACCTGCATGAAGGGCAAGGGCTTCACCTACCACCCGATGGTGTCCATGCCGGAGCCGCCGGAGGCCATCAAGCAGGAAATGTCCGGCGACTACCAAGGGATGAAGAAATATCGGGAAAAATACGGCTTCGGGTTTGCCGCTTCCCTCGTCTACCCCAACGACGGCGTCGGCCGGATGTCGCGCAGCATGGCCGAGGGCGAGACGGGCGACGACCCCAACGCGAAGGTCATCAACGGGCTCCCGAAACCGCAGCGGGAGGCGTATTTCAACGCGATGAGCGCCTGCACGCTGGACATGATCAACAAGGCCACCGGCAAGCGCATGAAGTCGATGGAGGAGGTGGGCAAGGCCCAGAGCGAGATGCTGAAGCAGATCATCAGCCGCGAGATCGACGGCGATCCCAAGCTGGTGGAGCTGGCCGGCGCGTTCGGCGACTGCCTGAAGGCCAAGGGCTACCGGGTCACCTCCCAGAGCCCCTCGGAGATCGCGCGCAGCACCGAGGGGCCGTTCATGGAGGAGTTCGGCAAGCTCGCCGCGGCCGGCAAGAACCCCTCGCCGGCCCAGGCGCGGCCCCTGCTGCAGCGGGAGATCAAGGCGGCCCTGGACGACCTGGAGTGCGGCAAGGACTTTCACCCCGTCTACCGGCCCAAGGTCAACGCGGTCTACGAGCGCGCCCAGTTCCTGCCCGGCGTCGGCATGATGTCCGTCACGGTTGTGAAGTAGCGTGCGCAGATCACGGGTGCTCGCCCTGGTGGTGGCGGGCGTGCTGGTGATCGCCGCCGTGGGGTGGGTCGTCGGCTCCCGGCTGCGCTCTCCCGCCGAGGAGGCCGCCAACCGCCGCCCGCCCAAGCCCTCCCTGGTCACGGCCCCGGTCGAGCGGCGCAAGCTCACCAGCACCGTGACGGTCAGCGGCACGCTCACGTACGGCTCGCCGCTGCCGGTCTCCCTGGCCGGGATGGTCGGGGGGAACGGCGGCGGCGGGGGCCCGGCGGGGGCCGGGGCGAACGGCGCCGCCCAGCGGGTCACCACGGCGCCCAAGCCCGGCCCGATCCGCAAGGGCCAGGTGCTGATGCAGGTCAACGGACGGCCCGTCTTCGCCCTGCAGGGCAAGAAGCCGATGTACCGCCCCCTGGTGCCGGGCACCGAGGGCGACGACGTCAAGCAGCTCCAGCGCGCGCTGCGGGTGCGCGTGAGCGGCGTCTTCGACGCGGCCACGGTGGCGGCGGTGAAACGCTGGTACGCCAGACGCGGCTACAAGGCCCAGGAGCCCGACCTGGAGGCGCGCAAGAACCTGCAGCAGCTGCGCCAGGCCGTGCAGACCGCGCAGGAGACCCTGGCCGCCGACCGCAAGGCCCTGGACGAGGGTCTCGACGTGCGGCCGCTGCGGATCCGGCACGACAACGCCCGCCGGGACCTGAAGGAGGCGGAGCGGGCGCTGGCGCAGGCGCCGGAGGTCACCCCCGAGCAGGAGACCCAGCTGGCCACGCTGCGCCGCGCCGTACGGACCGCGGAGGAGCAGGTGCTCGCGGCCGAGCAGGCGCTGGCCGAGGCCAGGAAACCGGCGCCCGCGCCGACCACGACGCCCGCGCCGACGCCCACGCCGGTGGACACGAGCCTGCTGGAGATGAAGCTGGCCAACGCCCAGCAGGACCTCGACGAAGCCCAGCGGGCCGTGAGCGCCTACGAGGAGCAGATCGGCGTCGAGCGGGACAAGCGGCTGGAGGAACTGCGCAAGGCGGTGCGCACCGCGAAGGAGGCCGAGGCCACCGCCGCCCAGGCGCTGAAGCGGGCCAGGAAGGTCTCGCCGCTGCGGGCGAAGCTCGCCCACAGCGTCTCCAACCTGGCCGATGCCAGGACTCTGCTGGCGGAGTTCCGCGAGACCTACGGGGTCAGCGTCCCGGCCGGTGAGATCGTCTTCCTGCCGAAGCTGCCCGCCCGCATCGACAAGGCGGAGGTCAAGCCGGGCGACACCATCGAGGGCAAGGTCGCCACCGTGACCAGCTCGGCCTTCGCCGTCTCCGGATCGGTCGACGCCAAAGAGGCCAAGCTGCTGCGCGCGGGCCAGGAGGCGTCGATGGAGACCATGGACGGCACCCAGGTGCCCGCCACGCTGAGCGCGGTGGGCGAGGACGCCAAGACGGCGGGGGAGAAGCCGAAGGACGGGGAGGAGTCCGACACCGGCTCGGTGCCCGTCCTGCTCACGCCCGGCGCGGCCAAGGGGCTGAAGTCCCTGGTCGGCTCGCCCATGACCGTGCGGATCTCGGTCGGCTCGACCGAGGGCGAGGTCCTGGCCGTCCCGGTGGCCGCCGTGATCACCTCCGCCGACGGGCGGCCCCGGGTCAGGGTGGCCCTGGACGGTGACCGTACCCGCGAGGTCGAGGTGCGCACGGGCCTGACCGCCGACGGGGACGTCAAGGTCACCCCCGTGCGCGCGGGCGAGCTCAAGGAGGGCGACCGGGTCGTGGTGAGCGATGCCTGAGCCCGTCATCGAGCTGGCCGGCGTCTGCCGGGAGTTCCCGTCGGACCCGCCGGTGCGGGCGCTGGCCGAGGTGTACCTGCGTGTCGGCCAGGGCGACTACGTGGCCATCATCGGGCCGTCCGGCTCCGGCAAGTCCACCCTGCTCAACATTCTCGGCCTGCTCGACCGGCCGACCTCCGGCACCTACCGGCTGGACGGCGTCGAGACCACGCAGCTGCGCGACGGCGCGCGGACCCGGCTGCGCGGCACCCGCATCGGCTTCGTCTTCCAGTCCTTCCACCTGCTGCCCCACCGGACGGTCGTGGAGAACGTGATGCTCGCCGAGGTGTACGGCCCGCATCCGCGCGCCGGCCGGCGGGCCCGCGCCGAACAAGCACTGGAACAGGTGGGCATGAGCCATCGCATCGGATTCGTCCCCGACCGGCTGTCGGGCGGCGAGCGCCAGCGCGTGGCCATCGCCCGCGCGCTGATGGCCAAGCCCGCCCTGCTGCTGTGCGACGAGCCGACCGGCAACCTCGACAGCCGCAACACCGAGGCCATCCTCGACCTGTTCGACGGCCTGCGCGCGGACGGCCTGACCATCTTGGTGATCACCCACGAGGACGAGGTGAGCGCCAGGGCCAAACGCCGGGTCAGGATCGCGGACGGAGCGCTCAGTGAAACTCCGTGACCTGTGGACCGAGTCCATGGCCGGGATGCTGGCCCGCCCCGTGCGCTCGGCCCTGACCACCCTCGGCACCGTCCTGGGCATCGCCACGCTGGTGATCACCCTGGGCATCGCCGCGACCGCGGGCAACCAGATCGTCGGCCGTTTCGACGAACTGCTGGCCACGAGCGTCACCGTCGAGGTGCCCCGCGGCGGCCACCACCCCCTGGTGGCCTGGGACGCGGCCAAGGAACTGCGCCGCCTGCGCGGCGTGACGTCGGCCACGGCGCTGGCGCAGAGCGACGGGAGCTCCAACCTCGTCGTGACCGCCAACAACCTGCTCGACCCGACCCGGGTGTCCGGTCAGACGCTCGCGGTGGTCGCGGCCACCCCCGACCTGCCGGAGACCACCCTCGGCCGGATGACGGCCGGGCGCTTCTACGACGCCGGTCACGTCTCCCGCCGCGACCGGGTGGCCGTGCTGGGGGAGCAGGCCGCCGCCATGCTCGGCATCACCAGCCTGGAACACGCGCCCGCGGTGTTCATCAAGGACCGCAGCTACACCGTCATCGGCATCATCGGCGGCCTGCGGCGCGAGCAGATCCTGGCCAGCGCCGTCCTCGTCCCGCCCACGCTGGGCCCCGACATCGGCCTGAAGGACGTCACCCGCGTCCTGGTCGCCACGCAACTGGGCGCCGCCGAGCTCATCGCCCGCCAGGCGCCGCTCGCGCTGAGCCCCAACCGCAGCGCCGAACTGCAGGTGATCGCGCCGCCGAGCCCGAAGCGGGCGCGTGACGGCGCCCAGGACGACGTCAACGGCCTCTTCCTCATCCTCGGCCTGGTCTCGCTGGTCGTCGGCGCGGTGGGCATCGCCAACGTCACGCTGGTCACCGTCATGGAGAGGGTCGCCGAGATCGGCCTGCGCCGCGCCCTGGGCGCGGCCCGCCGGCACATCGCCGCCCAGTTCCTGATGGAGTCCAGCCTGATCGGCCTGACCGGCGGGGTGATCGGGGCCAGCGTGGGCATGATCGCCGTCGTCGCGGTGGCCGCCGTGCGGCAGTGGACGCCGGTCCTCGACGTACGGCTGGCGCTGGCGGCCCCCGTGGCGGGTGCGCTGGTGGGGCTGCTGGCCGGGTTGTATCCGGCGTTGCGCGCGGCCCGGATGGAGCCGGCCGAAGCGCTGCGGTAGGGCCGGCCCGGTGTGAGGGCCGGGTTCACCGGCCGATCTGGCCCCGAGGCGGGCGGCGGGGAGCGGCGCGCACGTGGGCGCGCACGCCTTGCAGGCCGAACAGGATGAGAAGCTCGACCGCGCCGCCGTCCGCGCTGCCCAGCCAGTGCGGCAGGGACGTGTCGAACTCGGCGGTCTCACCGGCCGACATCGTCAGGTCGTGCTCGCCGAGCACCAGCCGGAGCCGGCCGCTGAGCACGTACACCCATTCGAAGCCCTCGTGGGTCTGCGGGGTCGGCTCGAGGGGCTCCGGCCGGGCGGGAATGATCATCTTGAACGCCTGGGTCCCGCCCGGCCGCCGGGACAACGGCACGAAGACCATCCCGAACCGCCGCATCGGCTTCAGGTGGATCCGCGGGTCGCCCGTGCGCGGGGCGCCGACGAGGTCGTCCAGCGGAACGTCGTAGGCGCGGGCCAGCGGCAGCAGCAACTCCAGGGTCGCCCGGCGCTGCCCGCTCTCCAGCCGCGACAGCGTGCTCTCCGAGACCCCGGTCGTCGCCGCGAGGCCGGCGAGGGTGATTCCCCGGTCGCGGCGCAGCGCGCGCAGCCGGGGCCCCACCGCGCCGAGAACGTCTTCCGTTTCGCTGTCCATCGCCCCAGCTTGCCAGAACGGCAAGATTGCGTGCCAGACCGGGGATGGTCTGGCGAGACTGAACGCCTTCCCAGTGAAGGAGTCTCGATGAGCACCACCGATATCACCACGTTCTGGGACGGCGTCTACGCGGCCCGGCAGCCAGGAGCCGACCCGCGGCCGAACGACCGTCTCACCGAAACGGCCGCCGGCCTGCCGCCCGGCCACGCCCTGGACCTCGGATGCGGCGACGGCGGCGACGCGCTGTGGCTCGCCCGCCGGGGATGGCACGTCACCGCCGCCGACGTCTCGGCCGTGGCGATCGAGCGGCTCGCCGGCCTGGCCCGCGCCCACGGCCTGGGCGACCGGGTCGCCGCCGAGCGGCACGACCTGCGCGCGTCGTTCCCGTCCCTCCCGGAGGGCGGAGTCGACCTGGTCTGCGCCCACTACCTGCACACCCCCTTCGACCTGGACAGGGCGGCGGTGCTGCGCACGGCCGCGCACGCGCTGCGCCCGGGCGGGCTGCTGCTGGTCGTCGACCACGGCTCGGCCGCGCCGTGGTCGTGGAACCGGGACCCAGACGCCCGGTACCCGGCCCCGCTGGAGGTCGCCGCGGGCATCGGCCTGGACAAGGCGGCGTGGAGGGTCGAGCGGGCCGACGCCCCTCGCCGGGTCGCGACCGGACCGGGCGGGCGCACCGCCGAGGTCGTCGACCACGTCCTGCTCATCCGCCGCACCGCCTGACCCCGACGAGGAGACCATCATGACCACCACCCGCCGCGACACCCCGCCGCCCCGGACCGGCAACAGCGAGGCGGAGACCCTGCGCGGCTTCCTCGACTACCTGCGGACCTCGATCGCCGCGAAGGTCGACGGCGCCCCGGAACCGCAGGTCCGCTCGGCCGCCATGCCGTCGGGCACGAACCTGCTCGGCCTGCTCAACCACCTGACCTACGTCGAGCGCGCGACCTTCCTCGGGGACAGGGTCACCGACTGGCCGGCCACGTTCCAGGCCGCACCGGAGGACACCGTGGCCGACGTCCTCGCCCGCTACCGGGAGACGGTCGAGCGCGCGAACGACGTGCTCGACGGCTGCGCAGACCTGGGCGCGCCCGTCCCCCGGCCGAAGCCGGGCGGCGCGGCTCCCAGCGTCCGCTGGGCACTCACGCACCTGATCGAGGAGACCGGCCGCCACGCCGGTCACGCCGACATTCTGCGCGAGCTCATCGACGGTGCGACCGGGCGCTGACCCGGCCACCGTCTCGAACCAAGGACACGAACCCATGATCACCAAGCCACGCCGTTCTCTCTCATATGCGCGCAAGGCGGCGGCCGTCGCCCTCGCCCTCGTGCTCGCCACCGGTGCCGCGGCCTGCGCCGCCCCGGCCGCCGGCGAGGTTCCCGCCTACGCCGTCGCCACGCGGAGCGACCCCCGGTTCACGAAATCCTTCACGCACGAGTTCGCCGACGTCGACGGCGTCCGGATGCACTACGTGACCGGCGGCAGCGGTCCGCCCCTGGTGCTGCTGCACGGCTGGCCGCAGACCTGGTACGGCTGGTGGCCGATCATGCCGGAGCTGGCCAGGCACTACACCGTCTACGCCGTCGATCTTCCCGGTCTGGGCGACAGCACCGGCACGCCGACCGGCTACGACAAGGCCACGCTGGCGCGGTACGTGCACTCCTTGATCGCCGGCCGGCTAGGGGTGCGGGACGCCCGCGTCGTCGGGCACGACCTCGGCGCCGCGGTGGCGTTCCAGTACGCCGCCCGCTTCCCCGCCGACACCGCCCGCCTCGGCTACCTCGACCTGCCGCTGCCCGGGCCGGGCATCGACGCGCGTACCTACCGCTCACTGAGCTGGCACATCGCCTTCCACTCCCAGCGGCGGGTCCCCGAGGCGGTGGTCGGCGACGACGTGCGCGAGTATCTGGCGCTGTTCTACCCGCAGGTCGCGTTCAACGGATCGGCCTTCGGCGGCACCTCGGAGCGGTCCCCGTTCACCGACGCCGAGATCACCGAGTACGCGCGGACCTACCAGCGGCCCGAGGTCCTGAAAGGCGGCTTCGAGCTCTACCGCGCCCTCGACAAGGACGTGCGCGACACCACGGAGGCGAAGCCCACGCGGGTGCCCACCCTGCTCATGACCGCCCAGGGCCAGCTCGCCCCGGTCAAGGCCACCGTGGCCCCGCGCATGACCAACATCGTGCGCGCCGTGGACGTGCCGAAGGCGGGGCACTGGCTCGTGGAGGAGAACCCCGCGTTCGTCACCGCGGAGCTGCTGCGCTTCCTCGGCGGCTGATCCCGCCGGCGGCGCCGCGTCAGGACGGGTCCTTCAACCGGTCGGGGATGGGCGCCAGCGGATAGACCCGCCAGAAGAACGCGTCCGCGGCGTGCTGGTCGCCCGGGAAGTTGATCGCCGCCGCGATGCGGCCGCCCCGGATCCGGAAGGCGAGGGCCCAGGTGAGGTCGAGGCCCTTGGGCCTGGTGCTCCACCCGCGGTGCAGGTCGATCACCCAGTCCCCGTCGGCGGCCAGCGCGATCGGCTCGGCCCGGAAGCCCGCCCGGCCGAGCTGGGCGAAGAACGCCAGCACCTCGTCCACGCCCCTTTTCGTGCCGGCGAGGGGATGGTGACCGGGGATGGTCCACTCGATGGCGGGGGCGAAGAACCGCTCACGCAGCGCGGCCAGATCGCCCGCGGCGTAGGCGGCGTAGTAGTCGCGGACGAGCCGGACGTTGGGGTGTTCCCCGCTCGCGGCGGCGGGGCCGCTCAGGGAGGCCAGGGTCAGTCCTGCCGCGGCGGCGCCGGCCGCGCGCAGGACGCCGGCTCTGGTGACGTGGGTCATCACAACTCCTCTCAGGGGACTTTCATCCTCGTGAGCCGGTCGCGCGATGGTCCAATACCTGCTGCCATAACCACCGGTTATGGCGGCCTCGTCAAAAGATCAAGGAGTTTCCCGGGGGACGGGCAATCTTCCTGAAGCGTTTCAGTGCGGTTCACCCATGATCGTTTAACTACCACGGTGCGCCTCGACTGGAACGAAAGCCCCCTCGGCCCTCCGCCCGCGGCCGTGGCCCGCCTCCGCGCCCACGCCGCCGACCTGCACCTCTACCCGAGGGGCCTCCTGGAGGAGGTCACCGCCGACGTGGCGCGGGACAGCGGGGCGGAGCCGGAGGCCGTCCTGCTCGTGAACGGGGTGGACGAGGCGATCGACCTGGTCCTGGGGCTGGTGCCGGGGTGCAGGTACGTGACGCCGGGCTTCGACGCCTACGCCGAGCGCGCGAGGGTGCTGGGCCGTACGGCGCGGCCGATCCCGCTGGACGCCGGCTGGCAGCCTGCCGGGCTCCCCGAGCCGGGCGGAGCGGTCTTCCTGGCCCAGCCGCACAACCCGACGGGCGGGATGTTCCCGGCCGCCTGGGTCCGGCAGGTGCTGGAGGCGGCCGAGGTGCTGGTCCTGGACACCACCTACGCCGACTTCGCGGCGCAGCCGTACCCCGTGGAGACGCACCCTCGCCTGCTCGTCTTCCGCAGCTTCTCCAAGAGCCACGGGCTGGCGGGGCTGCGCGTGGGAGCGCTGACCGGTTCGCCCCGGCTGATCGGGAGGCTGCGCGAGCGCACGCGGTTTCACTCGGTGGACTCGGCCGCGCTGCACGCGCTGGCGGGCGCGCTCGCCGATCCGGGCCATCGTGCCAGGTTGCGGGCGCATGTGCTGGCCGAGCGGCCGAGGTACGCCGCCGAGCTCGGCAGGCACCCGGCGATCGGCGAGGTCCGGGACACGGAGGCCAATTTCGTCCTCGCGCGACCGCGCGAGGGGCTGGTGGCCGGCGAGGTGGCCAAGCGGCTGGCCGAGCACGACGTGTGGGTGCGCGACTGCGGCCCGCTGGGTCTGCCGGGCTGGCTGCGCGTCACCGTCGGCACCGTTGATGATCTGGCCCGGCTCGCCGGTGCCCTGACCCTGGTGCAGGACTGCTGATGGATTTCGAGCACCGCCTCGTCGAGGCGATCCAGCCGATTCGCCACCTGGCGATCGCCCACGCGCTTTACACGATCATGGACAACGGCGTCTACGCCGCGCTCCAGGACGAGCCAGGCGTCCCAGCCGGGACGCTGGCCGACCGGCTGGACCTGGACGAGGCCCGGCTGGAGGCGCTCTGCCTCTACCTGGCCAACGAGGGCTACGCCGCCCGCGAGGCCGGCGGCTGGCGGCTGACGGTCAAGGGCGAGCAGCTCGCCCCGTTCCGCCCCTGGTACACGCTGCTCGTCGGCGGGTACGCCCAGACCTTCGCCCAGCTGCCGCAGGTGCTGCGGGCCGGCGCGCCGTACGCGAGCCGTGACGGGGCGAAGGTGGGGGAGGGCTCGTGCGGGATGAGCATGTTCGACGCGCTTCCGCTCGCCGACGAGCTGCTGGACAACCTGCCGGGGGAGGGGCTCACGGTCGTGGACCTCGGCTGCGGTGACGGCGCCTTCCTGACCGAGCTGGTCCGGCGGCGGCCGGGCCTGCGCGGAGTGGGGGTGGAGCCGGACGAGACGGGCAGCAGGCTCGCGGCCGAGCGGGTGGAGCGGGAAGGGCTCGGCGACCGCGTCACGATCCACCGCGGGCGCGCCGCCGACGCCGCGGCGCTGGTGCGGCAGACGGAAGGGCCGGTCTGCTTCCTGACCGCGTTCGTGCTGCAGGAGATGCTGGAGCAGGACGGCGCCGACGCCGTGGAGTCGCTGCTGCGGACCACGATGCGGACCAGGCCCGGCGCCCACTGGCTGGTCATCGAGGTGGACCACCGCCTCGATGACCGGCAGGCGATGGCCCACGCCCTGGGCACGGCCTACTACAACCCCTACTTCCTTCTGCACGCCATCACCGAGCAGCGGCTGGAGCGGCGCGAGGTCTGGGAGGCCATGTTCGCCTCGGCCGGGCTGGAGACGGTGGCGTTCGCCCATCCTGACGAGCGCGTGGACTCCACCCGCTTCGAGCTGGGATATCTGCTGTGTGCCAAAGGCTGATCGAGGCGGTCGCCGCCCATCCGCCCGACGCGATCGCCGTGGCCGACGGCAGCGCGACGATGACCTACGGCCGGCTGTACGGCACGGCCGCCGCGGTGGCCGGGCTGGTGGGGGCGGCGGCGACCGCCGGGATCTGCGCCCGCAGGGGCGCGGGGACGGTGGCGGCGATGCTCGGCACCCTCATGGCCGGCGCCGCGTTCGTCCCCCTGGACCCCGATGATCCGCCCGAGCGGCTGCGCGTGATGGCGGACGGCGCCGCCGTACTGACGCCGGAGGAGTGGCGGCCGAGGTTCGCGGCGGCCGGGCTGCGGTGCCTGCCCATCCCCGGCCACACCTCCCGCTTCACGCCGGAGTTCCACGACGACGAGGCGCCCGCGTACGTCATCCACACCTCCGGCAGCACCGGCCGGCCCAAGGGCGTCCGCGTCCACCGGGGCGCGCTCGGCCACTTCAGCGCGGTCATCGCCGACGGATACGGCCTGGCCCCCGGCGATCGGGTGCTGCAGTTCTCCGCCACCTCGTTCGACGGCTGCATCGAGGAGATCTTCCCGCCGCTGCTGGCCGGGGCCACCGTCGTCATCAGGGACGACGAGATGATCTCCACTCCCGCCCACTTCCTGGAGCGCGCCGGCGCGCTGGGCCTCACCGTCCTGCACGTGCCGACCGCCTACTGGCACGAGCTCGCCGACGCCATGGCCCGCGACCGGCTGCGCCTGCCCGCCTCGGTGCGGGTGGTCAGCGTGGGCGGCGAGGCGATGCGCGAGGACCGGCTCGCCGCCTGGCGCACCCTCGACCTGGATCCCGGGGTGCGCCTGGTCAACGTGTACGGGCCGACGGAGACCACCGTGGTCGCCACCTGGGACGACGCGGCCGGTCCCCGGGCCGTGCCCGGGCCGCTCACCATCGGCCGCCCGCTGCCCGGCGTGCTCGTCCGCGTGGCGGACGGCGAGCTGCTCATCGGCGGCCCCACCGTCGGGCTCGGCTACGCCGGTCTGCCCGAGCTCACCGCCGAACGCTTCCTGACCGGCGAGGACGGGGTCCGCTGGTACCGGACCGGCGACCGGGTGGAGCGGCTGCCCGATGGCCGACTGGTCCACCTGGGCCGGATGGACCGCCAGATCAAGGTGCGCGGCTTCCGCGTGGAGGCGGCCGAGGTGGAGCAGGCGCTCATCGCGCTGCCCGGCGTCCGCGACGCCGTCGTGGACTACGACCGGGCCCGGCAGGCGCTGGTGGGCTACGTGCTGACCGACCGGGCCGCCAAGGCGGACCGGCCGGACATCGGTGAGCTGCGCGCCGCCCTGCGCCGCACGCTGCCCGCCCACGCGGTGCCCTCCCTGCTGATCCCGGTCGAGTCCTTCCCCATGAACGCCCGCGGCAAGATCGACCTGCCCGCGCTCGCCGCCCGCGACCGGCCCGCCGAGCCCGTCACCGGCGGGCCGGTCGCCGCGCTGGTGGCCGAGGTGCTCGGCTTCCCGGCCCGCCCCGACGACTCGCTGTTCGAGCTGGGCCTGCACTCGCTGGCCGCGGTGCGCCTGGTCACCCGGCTCGGCCGCGAGCTGGGCGTCCGGCTCACCCTGGCCGGCCTGTACGCCCGCCCGACCCTGCGCGGGCTGGAGGCACTGGTGGGCGACGCCCCGGCCGCGGAACCCGCCGCCTCCGGGACGTCCACCGGCCTGACCGCCTTCCAGCGCGAAACCCTCCTCGCCGACGAGCTCCACCCCGGCACCCCGATGAACACCCTGGGCCTGCGCTACCGCGTCACCGGCGTCGCCGACCCCGGCAGGATCGTCACCGCCCTGCGCCGGCTGGCCAAACGGCACGAGGTCCTGCGCGCCCCCGACCTCGAGGTGGAGGTGCTCGACCGCGAGGACGACGCGGCACGGGCCCGCCGCGGGCGCACGGTCTTCGACCCGGTGCGCGGCCCGCTGGCCGCCGCCACCCTGATGCCCTCCGGCCAGGACTGGGAACTGGTCTTCGCCGTCCACCACGTGGCCTTCGACGGCTGGTCGGCCGCCGTGCTCGCCGACGACCTCGCCCTGCTCCTCGGCGGCGGCGAACCACCGCACCACCACGGGTGCCCGCCACCCGCCGACCGCGACGAGCTCGCCCACTGGCTGCCGCGGCTGTCCGGGCTCGACACCGAGCTCGACCTGCCCGCCGACCGCCCGCGGCCGGCGGTGCGCTCCTTCGCCGGCGCCCGCATCGACCAGGCGCTCGACCCGGAGCTGCTGGAACGCCTCGAACGCGCCGCCGGACGCGCCGGCACGACGGTCAACGCCTTCGTGCTCGCGGCCCTGCAGATCCTGCTGCACCGGCTGACCGGCCGCACCGACGTCACCGTGCTCGCACCGGTCGCCAGGCGCGACGAACCGGGCAGCGAGCGTGCCGTCGGCGCCTTCATCAACATCGTGCCCCTGCGCGCCGACCTGTCGGGCGATCCCGGCTTCCACACCGTTCTCGGCCGCGCCACCGAGGCGGTCGTCCACGCGCTGTCCCATCCGGGCCAGCCGCTGGGCGATCTGGCGCGGGCCCTGGGCGCGCGGGCCAGGCCGGACCGCGGGCCGCTCACGCAGGTGATGCTGATCGTCGTCAACACGCCCGCCGCCGCCGGTTTCCACGGCGGGGCGGGGGTGGAGCACCTCGGCGACACCTTCTGCGGCTGGACGAAGCTCGACCTCACGATCACCCTCGACTTCCCGCCGTCCGGCCCGGTGGTCAGCCTCGAGTACGCCACCGCGCTGTTCGACGAGGCGACGGTGCGCCGCTGGCTGGACCATCTGCTCGTGCTCCTGGCCGCGGCCGTGGACGGGCCCGGGCTCCCGATCTCCCGGCTGGAGCTCCTCGGCCCGGCCCGGCGGGCCGAGGTCCTGGCCTGCGCGGGACCCGCCGGCGCCCCGGTCACCGGCGACGGCGGCGTGCACCTGCTCATCGAGGAGCACGTCGAGCGGACCCCGGAGGCGCCCGCCGTACAGGACTGGAGCTACGCGCGGCTGTCGGAGGAGGCCTGGCGGCTGGCCGGAGCGCTGCGCGAGCGCGGTGTGCGGCCGGGCGACCGGGTCGGCATCCACCTGCCGCGCGGGCCGGAGGTGTGCGCCGCGGTGCTGGCCGTGTGGCGGGCGGGCGGCGCGTACGTGCCGCTCGACCCGCACTATCCGGCCGAGCGGCTGCGCCACATGCTCGCCGACAGCGGCGCGAGCGCGCTCGTCACGCACGCCGATCCCGGCTTCGGCCCGCCCGCGGTCGTGTACGGCGAAGCCGCCCCCGCGGCCCCCTTCACCGTCGCGACCGGCGCCGCCGGCGCCGCCTACGTGCTGTACACCTCCGGCACCACCGGCCTGCCCAAAGGCGTGGTCGTCACCCACGCGAACCTGCGCCACGCCGCCGCCATGTGGCGCGACGCCTACGACCTGGAGCCCGGCCTCGCGCACCTGCAGGCCGCCAGCCCGTCCTTCGACGTCTTCGCCGGAGAGCTGCTGCGCGCCCTGTGCACCGGCGGGCGGCTGGTGGTGTGCCCGCACGAGACGCTGCTCGACCCGGCCGCCCTGCACGAGCTGCTGCGCGCCGAGCGGGTCGCGGTCGCCGAGCTGGTGCCCGCCGTCCTGCGCGGACTGCTCGACGTGCCCGGCGCCGGCCGGTCCCTGCACGAGCTGCGCCTGCTGGCCGGCGGGGCCGACAAGTGGTACGTCCACGAGTACCGCAGGGCGCTCGGGCTGGCCCGCCGGGTGGTCAACTCCTACGGGGTCACCGAGGCCACGATCGACAACGCCTACTTCGAGGGCGACGTTTCCCATCTGCCCGATCAGGCGCCGCTGCCGATCGGCCGGCCGTACCCGGGCAACCGTCTCTACGTCCTGGACGCCCACCGCGAGCCGGTGCCGTTCGGGGTCGCGGGCGAGCTGTGGATCGGCGGCCCCGGCGTGGCCCGCGGCTACCACGAGCGGCCCGGGCTCACCGCCGAGCGCTTCGCGCCCGACCCGTTCCACCCCGGCGGGCGCATGTACCGCACCGGCGACGCCGTACGGCTGCGCCCCGGCGGGGTGCTGGAGTTCCTCGGCAGGCTCGACGACCAGATCAAGCTCAACGGCCACCGCATCGAGCTGGACGAGGTGGAGTCCGCGCTGGTCACCCTGCCCGGCGTCCGGCAGGCCGCGGCGGCCGTCCGCCAGGGGAGGCTGATCGGTTACGTGGTGGGCGAGCCGCCGGCCGACCCGCGCCGCGCGCTCCAGGAGATCCTGCCCCGGCACGCCATCCCCGCCCAGACGGTACGGCTGGCCGTCCTGCCGCTCAGCGCCAACGGGAAGATCGACCGCAGGGCGCTGCCCGACCCGCCCGCCCCGGAGCACGAGGAGACCTTCGCCGAGCCGCGCACCGACGCCGAACGCCGCATGGCCGCCCTGTGGCGCGAGGTGCTCGGCGGCGACCGGGTCGGCGCCGCCGACGGCTTCTTCGAACGCGGCGGCGACTCCTTCTCCGCGCTGCGCCTGGTGCGGGCGATCGAGCGGGAGTCCGGCAGCCGCCCGGCCCTGCTGGAGGTGTACCGGCGCCCGGTGCTGCGTGACATGGCGGCCCTCCTGGCGGGGGAGCATGAGGCGGCCACCGGGCTGTTCCACCGGCTCACCCCGGAACGCGCCGCCACCCGCACGCTGGTGTGCGTCCCCTTCTCCGGCGGTCAGGCGCCCTCCTACCTTCCGCTGGCCGGCGCGCTGCCCGCCGATTGGGCGCTCGTCGCGCTGCAGCCGCCGGGACGCGACTGGAGCCGCCCCGAGGAGCCCGCCCTTCCCTTCCACGAGCTCGCCGCGGCCTGCCTGGAGGAGCTGCGCGACGTGCCCGGCCCGTTCTACCTCTACGGGCACTGCTACGGCTCCGCCCTCACCGTCGAACTGGCCAGGCTCGCGGAGGAGGCCGGGCTGCCGCTGGCCGGGGTGGCGATCGGCGGCGCCTTCCCCGCCGCGCGCCTGCCCGGCCGGCTCTTCGACTGGATCTACCGGACCCTGCCCGTGGACCGCCTCATCTCCGACCGGGCCGTCCGCGAGCTCATCCGCGCCCGCGGCGGCGACGTCTCGGACGCCACCGACCCCGCCGAGCAGGCGTTCGTCATGCGCGCCATCCGCCACGACGACCGGGGCGCCGAGGACTACTACGCCACGACCTTCGGCACGTCGCGCCCGAAGCTGCGGGCGCCGTTGCTGGCCGTGGTGGGCGCCAAGGACCGGGTCACCGAACTGCACGCCGAGCGCTACCGCGAGTGGGAGGACTACGCCGGGCACGTCGAGCTGGAGGTCATCCCCAAGGCCGGGCACCAGTTCATCAAGCACCAGCCCGGCGAGCTGGCCGCCATCCTGGACGCGTGGGCGGCCCGCCCCGCCCCCGAGCCGCGGCCCCTGGCCGGCACCGGGCCCCGGCCGAGCCTGCGCCGCTTCGCGACCGTCGCCGCCGGGCAGTTCGTCTCCTCGGTCGGCAGCGCGCTCAGCCAGCTCGTCATGAGCCTGTGGGTGTTCCAGCAGACCGGCGAGATCACCGCCTTCTCCCTCGTCATGGCCGTGGCCCTGCTGCCGGGCATCCTCGCCGGTCCGCTGGCCGGGGCCGTCGCCGACCGCTACGACCGGCGCACGGTCATGCTCCTCGGCGACCTGGCCGCCGGGCTGTCCACGCTGGCGATGATCGGGCTCATCGCCGCCGACCGGCTGGCCATGCCGTACGTCTATCTGCTGTGCGCGATCACCTCGCTGGCCACCGCCTTCCAGCGCCCCGCGTACCTGGCGGCGGTGGCACAGCTCGTGCCCAAGCCCTTCCTCGGGCACGCCAACGGCTTCACCCAGATCGGCGCCGGAGCCGGCGCCCTGTTCGCCCCGATGCTCGGTGCGCCGCTGCTGGCCGTGCTGCCGCTGGAGTCGATCCTGCTCATCGACGTGGCCACGTTCCTGGTCGCGGTGGCGACCCTGGCCTTCGTCCGCTTCCCGGACCGGCTGTTCAGGAAGCGCGAGGAGCCGCTGTCCCGGCAGATCGTGCACGGCTGGCGGTACATCGCCAAGCGTCCCGGCCTGCGGGCCGTCCTGTCCTTCTTCGTCGTGGACCACGTGCTCTACGCCGCGGGGTTCGCGCTCATCGTCCCCTTGGTCCTGGTCGAGTACGGCGTCGCCACGCTGGGCCTGGTCCTGACCGCGGGCGGCGTGGGCACGCTCCTGGGCTCCCTGGTCATGACCGTCTGGGGCGGCACCCCGCGCCGGGCCGACGGCATGATCGCCTTCATGGGCCTCAACAACCTCGGCCTCCTGGTCATCGGGGCGGCCGGGCACCCGTGGCTGCTGGTCGCGGGCATGTTCACGATGGGCTTCAGCGAGTCGCTGACCGACGGCCACTGGGTGGCGCTGGTCCAGCGCAAGGTCGGCCTCGAACTGCAGGGCCGGGTCCTGGCCACGTTCATGACCACCGTGACCGTCGTCATGCCGCTCGCCTACCTGGTGATCGGCCCGCTGGCCGACCGCCTCTTCCGCCCGATGCTGCAACCCGGCGGCCCGCTGGCCGCACCGCTCGGCGGCGTGCTCGGCCTGGGACCCGGCCGCGGCCTCGCCCTCGTGATCCTGGCCGGCGGGGTGCTGCTGACCGCCTGGACCGTCCGCGCGTGGTTCACCCGCCGGCTGAGACATCTGGAGGACACCCTGCCGGACGCCGTCCCGGACGCGGTGATCGAGGACCGCGACGCCGAGCAGCGCCGCGCCGACGCGATGCTGGCCGCCGTACGCGGGGTCAGCACCTGATCCGGTGGAAGGTGTCGCGCGCGGTCGCCGCCCTGCCGGTCGTGACGATCCCTGCCACGGCGATCGTCGCCGGGCGCCGGTTGGTCCGGTTCATGTGCCTGCCTCTCCGCGAGGGGAACTGACGGACCCACGCAACCACGGGCGGCGGTGTCCCAACAGCCGGTCAGGCGGCCGGGACAGTCCAGGCCGGGGCCGGTTCACGGGCGGACGGCCGCCGCCACGGCGGCCTCCGCGATGACCCGGCTGTACCTGACGACGCCGGGCGAGCGGGTCAGGCAGCGCGCGGGGACCGTCGCCTCCAGGCAGAGAGATTCCGGGTCGCCGTCCGGATGCAGCAGCGCCACCCCGCCGAAGCCCCTGGGGTTGGTGCACAGGCCGTGCCGGCGCTCCTCCTGGTTGCACGGAATCCAGGCCGTCCACTTGTAGCGGCCGCCGGCGACCTGCTCGTAGGGGTTGACGGCCAGGCTCACCTGCCGCCCCGCGTCCGCGGTCTGCCCGCCCGTCCGATCCGCCAGAGGCTGATAGACCTCCTCGTTCAGGCGCCGGACGCGCTCGGGATGATCCCTGTCGGGGCCCTGCAGCACCCACACGGTCCTGGGCGGTACGGCGCGGCCCGCGATGACGGCCGCCACCTTGTCCGCGCAGCCGGCCGAGCTCCGCCAGAACTGCAGCACCACCACCCGTGGCCGGGCCTCCTTCAGCAGGCGCGGCAGCCGGGCCAGGAAGTCGCACGGCTCGGCGTCCTTCACGGTGACCGCGCGCACCGACCCCTTGCCGCTGGCATGGACGAAGTAGGTGAGCGCCGCGGCCGTCTCCCCGCCGATGGTGTCCCCGACGTACAGCACGGCCGCGGCCCCGGGCGCGGCGGCGGGCGGGACGCGCAGCTGGCGATCGGTGGGCGGCGCCAGCCCGGTGACGGGGTTCGGCGCGGCCACCCGGGAGACGCCCCCCGGCGGGGGCTCCTTCGCCGGGGACTCGCTCGTGAAGGACCGGCCCGTCGAGGACTCCTTCGCCGAGGAGGACGAGGGGGCGGGACTCCCACGGCCGAACGGCCCCAGGAACAGCCAGACGGCGGCGAAGGCCAGCAGCGTGGCCACGCCGGCCGCCGCCGCGCTGCGGCGCACCACCCGATCCGTCCAGAAGCGATAGCCCGGCCGGTCCTCGTCGTCCGGGACATGAGCGCCGCCCGGATGCTCCCGCCTCCCGTGCGGGCCGGGTCCCGGGCGCTCCCGGTGCCCCTGCGGGCCGGATCCGCCGCCCGCGTGGGCCGCCGCGACGGCCCGCCGTACCGCCAGCCAGCGCGGGACCGCGTCATCGTCGCCGCACGCCCGCACGAACGCGGCCACCAGATACTCGGCCGGCAGCCGCCCCTGATCCAGGGCGGAGGCGATGCTGGTGCGCGGCAGCGACTCCCCGGCGGCGGACGCGCGCTTCTCCAGTTGCCGGTAGCTCAGTCCCGACCAGGCCTTCAGCCGTAACATCGCCAGCGCGAACTCGGCCGGCGTGGTGGCGTCCTCCGGACCTGGTGGGTGGTTCCCCAGACTCATGGTGCTCCTGTGGCTCAGGGAGGTCAGGGCAGGGGGCCGGACCCTCATTCTGCCACCACCGGGCACGGCCATCCTGCTACCTTGATCACTTATCCGGACGAATCGCCGAGGAGATCGCGTGAGTACCGAAGAAGCCCCCCAGAACATCCCGTTGGGCCAGCCGACCGCCGCGCGCATGTACGACGAGGCGCTGGGCGGCAAGGACCACTTCGAGGTCGACCGGGCGGCCAACGCGAAGCTGTACGAGGTCATCGGCGAGAAGCGCGTGCGTTCCACCGCCCGGGAGAACCGCCGTTTCCTCGGCCGCGCCGTACGCCACCTCGCGCAGGAGTGCGGCATCCGCCAGTTCCTCGACATCGGCTCCGGGCTGCCGACGGCCAGCAACACCCACCAGATCGCCCAGAAGACCGACCCCACGGCACGCGTCGTCTACGTGGACATCGACCCGATCGTGGCCGTGCACGGCAGGGCGCTGCTCGCCGACGACAACACCAGGATCGTCACCGCCGACATGCGCCGGCCCGAGACCATCCTCGGCAACGCCGAGGTCATGGACTTCCTCGACTTCAGCAGGCCGCTGGCGATCCTGTTCGTGGCCGTCTTCCACTTCGTCACCCCGGCGGAGGACCCGTCGCGGATCGTGGCCGCCTTCCGCGAACGGCAGGCGGCCGGGTCGTACGTGGCGATCTCCCACCTGACCACCGACGGCATGAGCGAAGAGGAACAGGACGGCTGGCGGGCCGGCTTCGCCGGGGCCACGGTCCCGCTGGTCCTCAGGAGCGAACCGGAGATCCGCGCGCTCTTCACCGGATACGACCTCCTCGGCCCCGGCCTGGTCCGTCCCTGCGACTGGCACCCGGAGCAGGACGAATGGCCCCGCACCACGTCCCTGTTCGGCGGCGTCGGCGCGCTCGCCTGACCTCTCCCGTTTTCCTCGGCCGGGGTCAGGCGGCGAGGATGTTCGCCTGGTCGAGGATCCGGCGCCGGCTCCCGTCCGGCTGCCGGCGCGCCACCTCGACCGGCACGTCGCCGTCGCCCAGCCGCCTCGTGGTGATCGCGAGATCGCCGTTGACCAGGGGCGGGCGGTCCTCGGCCGGCGTCAGCCGTACCCCGGAGGCGACCAGCTCACCGAACGCCCGGCGCAGCGCGTCGTTGGTCCTAGGCCCGGGGGCCTCAGTGGGACGGGGCGGCGGTGAGGCGGCGGTTGAGCCGGCCGAAGACGAAGGCGAAGGCCGCGGCCGTCGCGCCCGCGGCGGCGGCGACGCCGAAGACCCACTGGTAGCCGTGTTCCCCCGGGAGCGCGGCGAGGATGGCGGCGATCACGGCGCCGGCCGTGCTGCCGCCCGCGATGCGCACCAGCGCGTTGATCCCGGCCGCGATCGCGGTCTGCTCGGGCCGGACGTGCTCGACCGCCATCGTGCCCAGGGCGGCGTAGCCGACGCCGAGGCCGATGCCCATGAGCGAGGTGGCCACCAGGATGTCGGCGGGCCCGGCGTGCGCGAAGACGAGCCAGAGCCCGGCCGCCCCGGCGATCGCCGATCCGGTCCCCACCAGGGAGGCGGCGGCGAAGCGGCGCATCAGCGGGCCGGCGAACAGCGAGATGACCAGCATGAACACGGTGCTGGGCAGCAGGTAGAGGCCGACCTGCAGGACGCCGGCGCGCAGCGCGGGGCCCTGCACGAAGCTGGAGATGCCGGTCATGCTCGTGAAGAAGCCGAACCCGAGCAGCATCGAGGCCACGGTCGCGCCGACGGTGCCGCGGTGGACCAGCATCGCCATCTGGACCAGCGGCTGGGGCACCCGGCGCTCGACCAGCACCCAGATGACGGCCACCACGACGGCCACGGCGAACATGCCGAGCGTGGGGCCCGAGGTCCAGCCCCACGCGCCGCCCTGGCTGATCCCCAGCAGCAGCGCCACCAGCCAGACGATCATCAGCCCGGCGCCCGCCAGGTCGGGACGGCCGCCCCTGGGGGATCCGGTGTCGCGGACCAGGAAGGCGACGAGCACCGACACGAGCACCGACAGCGCGGTCGTCACCCAGAAGAGCGCGTGGTAGTCGCCGTCCACCAGCCCGGCCAGGAGCATGCCACCGCCGCCGCCGAATCCCATGGTCGCGCTGAGCACGCCGATGCCGGTGGCCAGCTGGTGACGGGGCAGCACGTCGCGGACCACGCCGATCGCCAGCGGGACGAGGGCGGCGACGAAGCCCTGCAGCACGCGTCCCACGATCAGCCAGGTCAAGGTGGTGGCCAGGGCGGCGATGACCGAGCCCGCGATGAGCAGGGCCAGCGCGGTGAGGATCACGCGCCGCTTGCCGTACATGTCGCCGAAACGCGACAGCAGCGGCGTCGCGACCGCGCTGACCAGGAGGCTGATCGTGAGCGTCCAGCTCACGGCGGCCAGCGAGGCGTTCAGCTCGCGCTGGAGGACGGGAAGCAACGGGACGACCGCGGTGTTCTGCACGGCGGCAACGGAGGCGGCGAACGCCAGCACCACCACTCCCGGCCACGGGTTCCCGGTCGGTGCGGCGCGCTCCGCTGTCGTGGTGACTGTCGCCATGACGACTCCTTAGATAACTTAGGTAAGTAACCAAGCAGCGATAATACATACGTAAGTTAGGTAAGCAATAGATGGATCGGGATCTCGCTTCCGCCGTCGCCGCCTTCCGCGGTGTCGTGGCGATGCTCAAGCGCGCCAAGACGTACGAGACCATGGGCCTGGCCGCCGGCGTGCGCCTCGACCAGCCGGAGTCGCAGGTCCTGGTCCACCTGGTCGACTCGGGTGAGCCGCGGCGCATCGGCGCGATCGCGCAGGCCCTTCAGGTGGAGAGCCCGCACGTCACCAGGACCGTCACCAAGCTCGAACGTCAGGGGCTGGTCGAGAGGGTGCGCGACCCCGACGACGGGCGCGCCTGGCGGATCTGGCTCACCCCGCACGGGACCGAGGTGGCCCAGGTCTGCAACCGCATCAACCTCGAGCTCTTCGAGAGCGCCATGGCCGGCTGGCCGCAGGAGGACCGCGACGGCCTCACCCGCCTGCTCGGCAAGCTCTCCGCGGGCATGGGCGCGCTCCTCGCGGAGCGCCTCGACCGGCACAACACGGCATCCCGAAATATGACATAAGGTGTCGGGATTCCGGTCGAGCATGGGGTTCCCGGTTTTCCTGTGGAAGGACTTTCATGCGCGAAACGCCAGAAGAGCTCAAAGAGCTCCAGGCCCTCCTGGACGCCTCCCTGTCCCGCTCCACCGCCCACCTGCGCTCGATCGTCACCGAGCGCACCACGACCGCGGAGCAGCTCACCCGCATCCTGACCGGCATGTGCACGCTCGCCCTGTCCACCGTGACGGCGAAGGGCGAGCCGCGCATCAGCGGCGCGGACGGGCACTTCCTGCACGGCAAGTGGTACTTCGGGACGGCCCGCGACGCCGCCAAGGCCCGCCACCTCGCCGCCCGTCCCGCGGCCAGCGTCGCGCACCTGCGCGGGGAGGACCTGGGCGTGTTCACGCACGGCACCGTGGAGATCCTCAACCCGCTGGACGCCGAGCCGGCCGCGGACTGGCCGGACCTGCTCGCCTACTTCAAGGACTTCTATGGCGAGGGCGCCTTCGACTGGGATGCCGAGGTGGTCTACTACCGGCTGCATCCGCAGTGGATGACCGTCTACGCCCCCGACGCCGGCAAGCTCATCCGGTGAGCCGCTCGGCCAGGAACGGGGCGGTTTGACTGCCCTCCGCACCGGCCACCGAGCGCGGCGGGCCCGCGGCCACCACCCGGCCGCCCGCCGCGCCGCCGCCGGGCCCCAGGTCGATCACCCAGTCGGCATGGGCCACCACGTCCATGTCGTGCTCGACCAGCACCACGGTGTTCCCGGCCGAGACCAGGTCGCCGAGCTGGGCCATCAGCCGGTCCACGTCGGCCGGGTGCAGCCCGGAGGTCGGCTCGTCCAGGACGTAGAGCGTGTGGTCGCGGCGCACCCGCTGCAGCTCGGCGGCGAGCTTCACGCGCTGCGCCTCCCCGCCCGACAGCGTGGTGGCCGGCTGACCGAGGCGCAGGTAGCCCAGGCCCACCTCGGCCAGCGTCGCCAGGCTGCGGGCGGCGGCGGGCAGGCCGGCCAGGACCTCGCGGGCGGCGTCCACGGTCAGCTCCAGGACGTCGGCGATCGTCCGGCCGCCGACCGCGACCTCCAGGGTCTCGGCGTTGTAGCGGCGGCCGTGACAGACCGGGCAGGGGGCGGCGGCGCCGGGCAGGAAGAGCATCTCGATGGAGATCTCGCCCTCGCCCTGGCAGTTCTCGCACCGGCCGCCCGGCACGTTGAAGGAGAAGCGGCCGGCGTCGTAGCCGCGGGCCACCGACTCCGGCGCCGCGGCGAACATCTTGCGGACCGCGTCGAACAGGCCCGTGTACGTGGCCAGGTTCGAGCGAGGGGTGCGGCCGATCGGCTTCTGGTCCACCCGGACCAGGCGCGCGACCTGCTCCAGCCCGGCCGCCTTCACCGCCGGCTCCTCGCCGGCCAGGTGCGCCTCCACCGCCGCGGTCAGCACATGGGTGACCAGCGTCGTCTTGCCCGAGCCCGACACGCCGGTGACCGCGGTGAACGTGCCGAGCGGGAAGGCGGCATCGACGTCGCGCAGGTTGTGCAGGGTGACGCCGCGCAGCTCCAGCCAGCCCGACGGCGCCCGCGGCTCCCGGCCGGGCCGCGGCCGGCCGAACAGATAGGAGCGGGTGACCGACTCCTCCACCTGCGCCAATCCGGCCACCTCGCCCGAGTACAGCACCCGGCCGCCGTGCTCCCCGGCGCCCGGGCCGACGTCCACGATCCAGGCGGCCTGCCGTACCACCTCGAGGTTGTGCTCCACCACGAACAGCGAGTTGCCCGCCTCCCGCAGCCGGCGCAGCGCGCTCACCAGCGCGCGGGTGTCGGCCGGGTGCAGGCCCGCGGACGGCTCGTCGAGGACGTACAGCACGCCGAACAGGCCCGAGCGCAGCTGCGTGGCCAGGCGCAGGCGCTGCAGCTCGCCCGCCGACAGCGTGGTGGTCGCGCGGTCGGCGCTGAGGTAGCCGAGGCCCAGTTCGGCCATGGTCGCGATGCGCTCGCGCAGGTTCTCGGTGAGCGTCCGCGCGGCCTCCGCCCGCGCGCCGTCGAGGCCGGGGTCGGCGGCCAGCGTCGCGGCGAGGTCGGTGAGGGGGAGCGCGGCCAGTTGCGTGATGTCCCTTCCGGCGAAGCGTACGGCCAGCGCCTCCGGCCGCAGGCGGCGGCCGGCGCAGACCGGGCACGGCGAGGAGACCAGGTGGCGCTCGGCCTTCGCGCGCAGCGTGGCGCTCTTGGTCGTGGCGTAGGTGTGCAGCACGTAGCGCTTGGCGCTGGAGAAGGTGCCCTGGTAGGGGCGGGTGATGCGGGAGGCGTCGCGGATCGGGTGGACGGTGACGACCGGCTGCTCGTCGGTCATGAGGATCCACTCACGCTGCTCGGCGGGCAGGTCCCGCCACGGGCGGTCCACGTCGATGCCGAGTTCGGCGACGATGTCGCGGTAGTTCTTGCCCTGCCATGCGCCCGGCCAGGCCGCGACGGCGCCCTCGCGGATGCTCAGGGACGGGTCCGGGACCAGGCTGTCCTCCGAGACGTCCTGCACGGTGCCGAGGCCGTGGCAGTGCGGGCAGGCTCCGGCCGGGGTGTTGGGGGAGAAGGCGTCGGAGTCCAGGGGCGCGGCGCCCGGGGGGTAGGCGCCGGCCCGGGAGAACAGCATGCGCAGCACGTTCGAGAGCTGAGTGACGGTGCCGACCGAGGAGCGGGTGCTGCCGCCGCCGCGCGCCTGCCGCAGCGCCACCGCGGGCGGCAGGCCGGTGATGTCGCCCACCTTGGGCGCCCCGGCCTGCTCGATCAGCCGGCGCGCGTAGGGGGCCACGGACTCCAGGTAGCGGCGCTGGGCCTCGGCGTAGACCGTGCCGAACGCCAGCGAGGACTTGCCCGAGCCGGAGACGCCGGTGAACACCACGATCTCGTCGCGCGGGGCGTCCAGGTCGACGTGGTGCAGGTTGTGCTCGCGGGCGTCCCGGACGCGGATCATGGAGTCCATGGCGTCCAGGTTATGCGTGGGGGCCGACCGTGACCTGGCCGAGGGTCAGCGCGGGGGCGCCGTCCATGATCTCGCCGAGGCGGGCCACCTGGTCGTCGAGCTCCAGGCGGTGGGCGGGGGAGAGGGGTTCCAGGGTCTCCATGGTGATCGTGATCTTCTTGCCGGAGCGCTTCTGGTGCCACACGCCGCCGACGACGCCGTCGAGGAGCAGCACCGGGAAGTTGCCCGCCTGTCCCCGGTTCAGGGCCCGCTCCCAGGCGCGGCCCGGGAAGAGCCTTTCGCGCGGCTGCGCCGCGATCGGGTAGGCGTCGAAGTACGGCAGCAGCCGCACCCCCTGGGCCTCGGCCTGCGGCGCCTCGGTGTCCCCCGGCAGGACCCAGGCCCGGCCGCCGTCGAAGGCCACCTCCTCCAGCTCCAGCTCGGCGAACGCCGCGGTGGCCCAGGTGATGGACGTGCCCAGCCAGCGGGCGAACTGCTGGGGGGTGGCCGGGCCGTACGCGTGCAGGTAGGCGGTGGTCAGGGTGTGGCGCCCGGTCACCGGCGCGAAGGGAGGAGGGGCGGTGAAGGTGACCTTGCGGCCCCGGTTCGGGCCGAAGCAGATCGCGCCCCGGTTGGCGGCGTGGCCGACCGCTTGCCGCCAGCGTGGCCACATGTCCTGAAATGCTGGGATAACCTTCTCGCCGGCCCAGGGGCCGGTGGCCGCCACCAGGGCCTCGGTCAGCTCGTCGGTCGTCAGCATCGCGCCGGTCAGCACCCGGCGCATCGCCGCCATCAGCTCCTCGGTCTGCTCCGGCGTCAGCCGCGCGTCCTCGGGCAGCCCCGAGGGCCCGGCCGGGATCGTGGACATCGCCGCCACCCACATCGGCAGGTCGCGCGTGGCCATCAGGTGGACCGTGCCGCGCGGGCCGTAGGTCTTGACCAGCGTCCCCTCTTCCCAGAGCGCCTTCTGCACGTCCTGCCGGGTCGCGCCGTCGAGGCGGAGGGCCAGGGAGTGCTCGCCCGCCGAGATGACCTGGGCGTGCACACCGGCCATGGCCGAGGCGAGCTCGGCGGGCGAGGCGCCCTTGACCGGGTCCGCCAGGCCCTGCCGTACCAGCCGTCGCGCGCTCACCTCTGGCCAGGAAAGTTCCTTCATGAAACCCCACGTTATTGGCTAATGCGGCAGGCTTCGTGCCGCGTTGATGAGTTCTTCCCTTGTCAGGGGGGCGGCGCACGCCTGGTCGCCGAGGTCCGCGCGCAGCCGCGCGGCGACACGGTCGCGGTCGGCCCGCTCCGACGCGCTCAGCGGGGTCGTCTCCGTCAGCTCCTCGAGTACGGCCAGCGCCGCGGCGGCCAGCTCCGGGCGTCCCACGCCGGCCAGGGCCGCGGCCAGCGCCATCAAGCCCGGCGGGAAACCGAGCTCGTAGCGCAGCGCCGCGGCGGTGTCCAGGGCGGCCAGGCTCAGCCGCAGCGCCCGCTCCGGCTCACCCCGCCCCTCGGCCACGAACGCCTGCTGCGCCAGGACCAGCGGCAGGTACGGCGGCGGCTCCTCGGTCACCGCCGGCCGCTCACCCTCCGGACCCTCGCCGAGGGCGGACAGGGACCGGATCTCACCCAGCAGCCGGTCGGCCCGGTCCAGGTCGCCGCACTGCCGGGCGGAGAAGGCCAGGCCCATCATGGCCAGGATCTGGGAGGCGTGGTGGGCCTGCCGCCTGGCCATCGCCAGCGCGCGCTCGCAGTCGGTGACCGCCGCGGCGTGCTCGCCCCGCTGGTGGGCCAGCCAGCCCACCCACGCCAGCCGCCCGGCTACCTCGGTCCAGAGCTCGAGCTCCTCGGCCATCCCCAGGCCCTCACGCTGCAGCCGGTCGGCCGTCTCCAGGTCGCCGCGCAGCTCGGCCGCGCCGCCGAGCCAGCCGACCGCCTCCATCTGGCCCCACCGGTCACCCAGCGCGGCGAAGGCCGCCCTGCTGCGCCGCGCGTCACGCTCGACCGCCTCCAGGTCTCCCCGGACGTGGGCCAGCTTGGCCCAGACGGCCAGCGTCGCGGCCACCCCCCACGCGTCCCGCCCGGCCTCGAACGCCGGCAGCGCCGCCCCGAGCAGGTCCCCGGCCGCCGACATGTCACCGAGGTCGATCGAGGCGTAGGCCAGGAACCACCGAGCCGCCGCCGCCTCAAGCGCGTCGCCCGCCGGCGGGCCGAACCCGGCGAGCGCGGCGGCCCGGCGCGACGCCCTGCCGACGGCCTCCCCGACGCCCGGCTCGGCCCCGCCCGCGAGCGCCAGGGCGAGGGCGGTGGCGTCCGGCGCGCCGGGCTCCGGGGTGTGCAGGACATCGCCGCTCAGAAACTCCAGCCCGGTCTGCCACGCCATGGCCGCCGCCCGCAGGTGGGCGGCGCCGCCGTCCACCGACAGGGCCGATCGCAGCGCGCGCACGCCCTCCGACAGCCGCCCGCGCAGGAACCAGTACCACCCCAGCGACCCGGCCAGCGCGAGCGCGTCGCCGGCCGCCCCCGCGCGCACGGCGTGGCCGAGCGCCGCGCGCAGGTTGGCGGCCTCGGCGTCCAGGCGCAGCAGCCAGCCCCGCTGCTCATCCCCGCGCAGGTACGGCCGCGCCCGGGCGGCCAGGCCGGCGTAGTACCGGTGATGCCGCTCCCGCAGGTCCTCCAGCTCTCCCGCCTCCCGCAACCGCCGCACGCAGTAGGCGGCCACGGACTCCAGCAGCCGGTAGCGCCCCTCGTGCACGGCCACCAGCGACCGGTCCACCAGCCTGGCCAGCACGTCAGGGCCGCCGCCGCCCACGGCCTCGGCGGCCTCCGGCGTGCACCCGTCGGCGTGGACCGCCAGCCGCCGGAGCGCCGCCTTCTCCTCGTCGTCCAGCAGCCCCCAGCTCCAGTCGATCATCGCCAGAAGCGTCTGCTGCCGGGGCGGCGCCCCGCGCAGCCCGGCGGCCAGCAGCCGGAACCGGTCGTCCAGCCGCTCCACCACGCCCGCCACCCCGAGCGCCCGCACCCGCGTGGCGGCCAGTTCGAGCGCGAGCGGAATCCCGTCCAGGCGCCGGCACAGGACGGCGACCGCCTGCGCGTTGTCCTCCTCCAGCCGGAAACCCCGATCGGCCGCGCGGGCCCGCTCGACGAACAACCGCACCGCGGCCGCCCGCCCCACCGGCTCGCCGCCCCCGGGCACCTCCAGCGGCGGCACGCTCCACACGAGCTCCCCGGCCAGTCCCAGCGACTCCTGGCTGGTGGCCAGCAACCGCAACCCGGGCGCCACCGCCAGCAGCCGGCCGGCCAGCGCCGCCACGGGCTCGATCACGTGCTCGCAGTTGTCCAGCACGATCACGGTACGGCGGGGCCGCAGCGCCTCGGCCAGCCGCTCCACCGGATCGCCGCCGCCCCGCAGCCCGAGCACCACGGTGACCGCCTCGGCCAGCCGCGCCACGGCGTCGGCGTCACCGGCCCGGTCCGCGGCTGCCAGTTCGACCAGCCACACCCCGTCGGGCGCCGACAGCCGCCCGGCCACCTCGACCACCAGCCGCGTCTTGCCGACCCCGCCGGGCCCGGTCAGCGTGACCAGCCGCTCCCGGCCGGCGTGGGCCAGGATCTCCTCGACCGCCTCCTCCCGCCCGATCAGCGCCCCGATGGGCACGGGCACGTTCCCGGTCACCGCGGACGCGGGCGCGAGGGCGGGATCCTGGACCAGCACCGCCTGGTGCAGCGCGGCCAGCTCCGGGCCGGGATCCAGCCCCAGCTCCTCGGCCAGGACGGCGCGGTGCCTCTCGTAGCCGGCCAGCGCCTCGCCCTGCCGTCCGGACCGGTAGAGCGCGCGCATGTGCGCGGCGCGCAGCCGCTCGCGCAGCGGATGCTCGCCCAGCAGGTCCGCCAGCTCGGCGGCGAGCGCGGCGTGTTCGCCCAGCTCGAGCCGGGCCTCCGCGCGGTCCTCCTCGGCGGTCAGGCGCAGCTCGTGCAGGCGCGCGGACGCGGCGCGGGTGAAGTCGTGGTCGGCGAAGTCCGCGAAGGCGGGACCGCGCCACAGCGCCAGGGCCTCGGCCAGGAGGCCGGCCCGCGTCTTCGGATCGGCGGCGGCCGCCGCGCCGGCCAGCAGCTCCTCGAAGGCGGCGGCGTCGGTCGACGCCGTGATCATGTACCCGGCGGGGACGCCGGCGACCAGGCCCCGCGATCCGGGCTCGGCGTCCTCCAGGATCCGGCGTAGCTGGGAGACCTTGACCGAAAGAGCGGCGGCCGGATTGCCGGGCAGCTCGTCCTCGCGCCACAGATCGTCCACGAGCCGGTCGGCCGGGACGGGCCGGCCCTCGTGCACGAGAAGGTCGCTGAGCAGCCCTCTCACCTTGGCCCCCGGCACGCTGACGACCTCGCCGCCGGTGGTCCAGACGGTCAGTGCTCCCAGCACCCCGAATCGCATAAGGGCCACCGTAAGTGGATGAGAAAGAATCCGTAAACGCCCCGGCGCACAGTGAAGCCATGACGCAGCAGACGATCTCCCGCGACCTCGGCTTCACCACCTACCTGCCCGGTCAGCCCGGCTACGACGAGCACCGGGCCCAGCCGTTCAACCCGGCCCTGGACGCCCGCCCCGCCCTGGTGGCCCGCGCCCTCACCGCCCACGACGTGCGGATGGCCGTGCTGGAGGCCCGTGAGCGCGACCTCCCGCTGGCCGTCCAGTCGACCGGCCACGGCACCCACGTTCCCGCGAACGGCGGCCTGCTGCTGAAGACCACCGACATGTCCGGCGTGCGTGTGGACCCGCACCGCCGCGTGGCCAAGGCCGGCCCCGGCGCCCGCTGGGCCGACGTGCTCGCCGCCGCCGCGCCGTACGGGCTGGCCCCGCTGTCCGGCTCCTCGCCGACCGTCGGCGTCACCGGCTACACGCTGGGCGGCGGCCTCGGCTGGCTGGCCCGCAGGTACGGCTTCGCCGCCGACAGCGTGCTGGCCGCCCAGGTCGTCACCGCCGACGGCCGGATCGTCACCGCGGACGCCGAGCACCACCCGGAGCTGTTCTGGGCGCTGCGCGGCGGCGGCGGCAACTTCGGCGTGGTCACCTCGCTGGAGTTCGAGCTGCACCCCGTCGGCCAGGTGTGCGCGGGCCTGCTGACCTTCGCCGTCACCGACGCCGCCGAGCAGCTCGCCGCCTACCGCGACTGGGCCGCCGGCCTGCCGCCCGAGCTGAGCACGGCCGCGGTCCTCACTCCCGACCGCACGCTGGTGATCAAGGCCATGGGCGAGACGGGCGGCACCCGCGAGCTGGCCGCACCGCTGATCCGGCGCCTGGGGCCGGTGCTCGACGGCGAACTGCGGGACATCCCGTACGCGAGCGCCGCCATGGGCGGCACCCCCGCCCGGACGCTCGAGCTCTACGACAGCCTGCCGGACGCGGTCCTCGAGGCCGCCGCGGCGGTCGGGGACGCGGCGGTGGAGGTGCGCCACTGGGGCGGCGCGCTGGCCGAGCGGGGGCCGGACGACGCGCCGGTCAGCCACCGCGACACGGAGTTCACGGTGATCGTGGCCAAGCCGGTGGCGCTGCCGTACGCGACGGGGCGTTCGTTCCTGAACTTCCTCGCCGACCCCGCCCGCGCCCACCGGGCCTTCACGCCCGGGAACTTCGAGCGGCTGCGCGCGGTCAAGCGGATCTGGGACCCCGCCAACCTCTTCCGTCTCAACCTCAACATTCAGCCGTGAACTATGGTGCCGGTAGGTGTCGAGACGCCGGCCTTCGCTCCGACTCAGGGGTGGCACGAGAGGAGCTCTGGCATGAAGTACATGCTGTTGATCTACAACAACGCAGAGTCGCGCAAGGCGATCGAAGAGAACATGGACAAGGTCATGGCCGAGGTCGGCCAGATCATGGCCGAGCTGCAGGCGAGCGGCGAGTTCGTGGACGGGATGGCGCTGGCCGGGAGCTCGCGCACGGTCCAGGTGCGCGACGGCGTCCCGGTCGTCACCGACGGGCCGTTCCTGGAGTCGAAGGAGCTCATGGCCGGCTACGTCACGGTCGACGTCGAGAGCCTGGAGCGCGCGACCGAGATCGCCGCCCGCTGGCCCGACGCCGCGCTGTGCGCCATGGAGATCCGCCCCGTCATCGGCGAGGCCGGCTAAGTGGCGGGCGTCGAGGACCTGCTGCATGAGCTGGCGCCGCAGGTCCTCGGCACCCTCGTGCGGCGCTACGGGCAGTTCGACGCCGCCGAGGACGCGGTGCAGGAAGCCCTGCTGGACGCGGCCGTCCAGTGGCCGGAGCAAGGGGTGCCGGACAGTCCGCGCGGCTGGCTGGTCACCGTCGCCTCGCGCCGCATCATCGACGAGATGCGCAGCGACGCCTCCCGCCGCCGCCGTGAGGAGACCGTCGCCGCCTGGCCCGAGCCCGGCGAGCCGGTGCCCGACCGGGACGACACGCTCACGCTGCTGTTCCTGTGCTGCCATCCGGCGCTGTCGGAGCCGTCGCAGCTCGCCCTCACGCTGCGCGCGGTCGGTGGCCTGACCACCGCCGAGATCGCCCGCGCGTTCCTCGTGCCCGAGGCCACGATGGCCCAGCGCATCAGCCGGGCCAAGGCCCGCATCAAGGCCGCGGGGGCGCAGTTCACGCCGCCGCCGGAACAGGAGCGGGCAGAACGGCTGCGCGTGGTCCTGCACGTGCTCTACCTGATCTTCAACGAGGGCTACACCGCCAGCTCCGGCCCCGACCTGCACCGCACCGACCTGACCGCGGAGGCCGTCCGGCTGACCCGGGCGGTGCGCGGCCTGCTGCCCGGCGACGGCGAGGTCGCCGGGCTGCTGGCGCTGATGCTGCTGACCGACGCCCGCCGGTCGGCCCGCACCGACGGCGAAGGCCGGCTGATCCCGCTGGCCGAGCAGGATCGCTCGCTCTGGGACCAGAAGATGATCGCCGAGGGCGTCGAGCTGGTCAGCGGGGCGCTGGCGGCGAGCACGCTCGGCCCCTACCAGCTCCAGGCGGCGATCGCGGCCGTCCACGACGAGGCGCCGCGGGCCGGGGACACCGACTGGCCGCAGATCCTCGCCCTCTACGAGCTGCTGGCCGGGGCGTCGGACAATCCCGTGGTGCGGCTCAACCACGCGGTCGCCGTCGCCATGGTCCGCGGGCCGCGCGAGGGGCTGGCGCTGGTGGACGCGCTGGCCGGGCCGCTGGGGGAGCACCACCGGTGGTACGCCGTGCGGGCGCACCTGCTGGAGCTGGCCGGGGACGAGCGGGCGGCCGGCGAGGCATACCGTGAGGCGGCCCGCCGTACGACCAGCCTGCCCGAGCAGCGCTATCTCACGGAGAGGGCCGGGCGGACGCGCGGCTGACCGCCGACAGCACGGCCTGAACGGACGCCGTGAGCGCGGAGGCGTCCCGCCCGGCGCCCCATCGGGTCTCGCCGTTCACCCGGCATTCGGCGTAGGCGGTCGCCGCGCCGCCGGTGGCGTGCTCGGTGTGGCTCAGGATCTCGACCTTGATCCCCGCCCGGGCCAGCTCCCGGGTGAGGGCGTCGAGGGAGCCGGTGGCGCTCCAGCCGCCGCCACGACCGGGCGCCAGGTAGGTTGCCTCGAACAGCTCCCACAGGTCGGCGGGCGCGGCCTCGCGCCCGGAGGCGTCCGTGGCCCGCTGGACGACCTGCGAGAAGTCGGCGCGCAGCCGGGGCGGCAGGTCCAGGCCGTAGCCGGTCTTGAGCAGGTGGGCGATGCCTCCCTTGCCCGACTGGCTGTTGACCCGGATGACCGCCTCGTAGGTGCGTCCCACGTCGGCCGGGTCGATGGGCAGGTAGGGCACCTCCCAGCGCCCGCCGGTGTACCGGCCGAGGCCCTTGCTGATCGCGTCCTGGTGGGTGCCGGAGAAGGCGGTGTAGACGAGGTCGCCGCCGTAGGGGTGGCGCGGGTGGACCGGGATGCGGTTGCAGTGCTCCACGACCTCGCGCACCCGGTCGATGGCGGAGAAGTCGATCATCGGGTCCACGCCCTGGGCGTACAGGTTGAGCGCCAGCGTGACCAGGTCCACGTTGCCGGTGCGCTCGCCGTTGCCGAACAGGCAGCCCTCCACCCGCTGGGCGCCGGCCAGCACGGCCAGTTCCGCGCAGGCCACGCCGGTGCCGCGGTCGTTGTGCGGGTGGACCGACAGGATCACCGCCTCGCGCCTGGCCAGGTGGCGGTGCATGTACTCGATCTGGTCGGCGTAGACGTTCGGGGTGGCGGCCTCGACCGTGGCGGGCAGGTTGTGGATCACCGGCCGGTCCGGCGAGGCGTCCCACAGGTCGCTGAGCCCGTTGCACACCTCCAGGACGTAGTCCGGCTCGGTGAGGTTGAACACCTCGGGCGAGAACTGGAACCGGGTCGAGTCGCCGGCCAGGCGCAGCACCTGGGTGGCCGAGCGCCGGATCATCCGGTGCAGGTCGTCCCGGTCGCGGCCGAGCACGACCTCGCGCCAGACCGGGGCGGTGGCGGTGTACAGGTGCACGACCGTGCGCGGCAGCCCCTTGACGGCGGCGAACGTGCGCTCGATCAGGTCGTCGCGGGCCGGGGTGAAGACCACGATCGTCACGTCGTCGGGCACGTCGCCGGACTCGGCCAGATGCCGCACGAAGTCGAAGTCGGTCTGACCGGCCGACGGGTAGCCGGCCTCGATCTCCTTGAAGCCCATGCCGGTCAGGAGGTCGAACATCCGGCGCTTGCGCGGGGTGTCCATGGGCTCGGCCAGCGCCTGGTTGCCGTCGCGCAGGTCGACGGGGACCCACAGCGGGGCCCGGGCGATCCTGCGGGCCGGCCAGGAGCGCTCGGCGAGCGGGACGTCCACCCGGTCGAAGATCGGGCGATATTTCTGGTACGGCATGCCGCTGGGTTGTTGCGGGTTCCAGTTCACAGGGGTGTGCCCTTCCGATGGTCCGGTTGCCATCGACCGGCAGCACGGCACCCCGCGGCGGGGTGCCGGTCGGATCAGGCCCCGCCGCGGCCGCCGAGAAGAAGCAGCCCACTGTGCGACATGCCGGGTATGGTGGCACACAACCAACTCCTCAGACAACCTGAGAGGTGACCATGCCGCTCGGCGCCCTCCGCCCGAGCCCTCTGGTCGAGCAGGCCATCCAGCTGCTGCGCGACGAGATCGCCGCCGGCCGCTGGCCCGTGGGCACGAAGCTCCCGGGGGAGACCACGCTCGCCGCCACCCTCGGCGTCGGCCGCTCCACCGTCCGCGAAGCCCTCCGCGCGCTGGCCGGGGCCGGGCTGGTGCAACCCCGGCAGGGGTCAGGGGTGTTCGTCATGGCGACGGAGACACCGGAGGACTGGCCGGCCCGGTTGCGCCGGGCGGCCATCGGCGACGTGTACGAGGTGCGCATGCTGGTGGAAGTGCAGGCGGCCCGGCTGGCGGCGGCCCGCCGTACCGAGGCCGACGTCACCGCGCTGGAAGAGGCGCTGGAACGGCGGCGGGAGGCGGCGGCCGCCGCCCCGGGCCTGGACGAGGGGTTCATCGCCGCCGACATCACGCTGCACGCCGCGGTGGTGGCCGCCGCGCACAACCCCGTGCTCACCGACCTGTTCGGCGAGTTCGTCCCCGTGCTGCGCAAGGGCCTGCTCGACCTGGCCGGACTGCTGGACGTGCACTCCCACGAGCGCGGCCACGGCGACGAGGCCCACGCGGGGCTGGTGGCGGCCGTCGCCCGGGGCGACGCCGAGGCCGCGGGCGCCATCCTGGAGCAGGAACTCCGCGAGACCCTGGCCTGCCTGCGATGATGCCGCTGCCACGCCGCGAGATCGCCCCGGGGGCCGTCCACGTCCCCGGCTGGCTGGACCTGGATCGGCAGCTGGACCTGCTGGCCGCCTGCCGGGCGTGGGCCGGCGGCCCGGTGCCCATCCGGCACACCGTGCTGCCCCGGGGCGGGGTCATGTCGGTGCGGACGGTGTGCGTCGGGTGGCACTGGCAGCCCTACCGCTACACCCGCACCGCCGACGACGTGAACGGCGCCCGGGTGGCCGAGTTCCCCGCATGGATGGTCGCGCTCGGCCGCCAGGCCCTGGCCGCCGCCTACGACCGCCCGGACGACGGCTACACGCCCGACACCGCGCTGATCAACTTCTACGACGACCAGGCCAGAATGGGCATGCACCAGGACAAGGACGAACGTTCCGCCGCCCCGGTGGTCTCGCTCAGCATCGGCGACGCCTGCCTGTTCCGCTTCGGCAACACCGAGACGCGCGGCCGGCCGTACACCGATCTGCGGCTCGAATCCGGCGACCTGTTCGTCTTCGGCGGCCCGTCGCGCTTCGCCTACCACGGCGTGCCCAAGGTCTACCCGGGCACCGCCGCCCCGTCGCTCGGCCTGACGGGCAGGCTCAACATCACCATGCGCGTCACCGGGCTGTGATGCCGTCCAGCAGCGTGCCGAGCCCCTCCGCGAACGCCCGCTGCGCCACCTGCTCGAGGTAGGGGGTGCCGCTGCCGTCATCGGGTACGGCGTCGCCACGCTCCAGCCAGGTCACCGCGGGGAAGCGGCCGGCGAAGTCCGGCGCGATCTCCCGCATCAGCGCCGAGCGTGCCGCCCACCACTCCTGGTCGGTGACGCCGGTCTCCGCCGGGGCCCGGCGCGACTCGGCGACGGTCCTGGCCGCGCCGCGCACCACGTCCATGAGCGCGGCCACGACGCCGCGCAGCCTGGCCGCCGGCAGCCCGGTCTCGCGCAGGAGCGCGGTGAGGGTCTCGACGACGGCGAACTCGTTGGGCCCGAGCACCGGCCTGGCCTGCGACACCTGCAGCACCCAGGGATGGCGCAGGTAGAAGGCGCGCAGGTCGTGCGCCCAGGCCGTCACCGCCGCCCGCCACCCGTCCGTGCGCGGGTAGGTCGCGGGCACCTCGGCCATCACCCGGTCCACCATGAGATCGAGCAGCTCCGTCTTGCCCGGCACGTAGGTGTACAGCGCCATGGCCGTGCGCCCGAGCCGCTCGCCGACGGCCCGCATGGACAGCGCCGCCATCCCCTCGGCGTCGGCCACCTCGATCCCCGCGGCCACGATGACCTCGACGCTGAGCCCCGGTTTCGGCCCCGGCCGCGTCTCCTTGGGGGTCTCGGTGCCCCAGAGCACCGCCATGGTCCGCCGGGCATCGCCCTGGCCCGCGTAGACGGTCACCGGCACTCCTCACGCCAAGATCTCTTTACGGCCTAAGGATAAGGGCTCCGCCCCGGCGGAGTACGGCGGGGCGGAGCGGGCGGTTACTTGGCGGCGAAGGCCAGCAGGGCCTCGTTGACCTCGGCGGCGTGGGTCCACAGGAGGCCGTGCGGGGCGCCGTCGACCTCGACGTAGTCCGCCTCGGGGAACGCCTTGTGGAAGGGGCGCCCGGTGGCGTCGATCGGGAGGATGTTGTCCCGGGTCCCGTGCAGGATCAGGGCCGGCTTGCCGGCCGCGCGCACGGCCTCGACGTCCTCGCGGAAGTCCTCGATCCACGCGGGCACCACCGCGTAGGCGGCGACCGGGGCGGAGGTGGTGGCGGTGTTCCAGTTGGCGGTGACGACCTCCTGGCTGATGCGGGTGCCGAGGTTCTCGTCCAGGTTGTAGAAGTCCTTGTAGAACTGGGTGAACCAGGCGTAGCGGTCGGCCTTGGCCGTGGCGGCGATGCCGTCGAAGACCGCCTGGGGCACTCCCGTGGGGTTGTCGTCGGCCGCCACCAGGAACGGCTCGAGCGAGGCCAGGAAGGCGAGCTTGGCGACGCGCTCGTGGCCGTGGTTCTTGACGTAGCGGGCGAGTTCGCCGGTGCCCATGGAGAAGCCGACGAGGATGACCTCGCGCAGGTCCAGCGTCTCCAGGAGCGTGTTCAGGTCGGCGGCGAAGGTGTCGTAGTCGTATCCGCCGGCGACCTTGCTGGACTGGCCGAAGCCGCGGCGGTCGTAGGTGACGACCCGGTAGCCGGCGGCGAGGAGTTCGCGCGTCTGGCGCTCCCAGCTGTGCCCGTTGAGCGGGTAGCCGTGGATGAGGACGACCGGCTGACCGGATCCCTGGTCTTCGTAGTAGAGCTCGACGGCGGTGCTGTTTTCGGCGCCGACGGTGATGTGGCCCATCAGATTTCCCTCCCTTTGGGCGGAGAACGAGCGTTCTCCGCCGAGGTGTCCTACAGTAGAGAACGATTGTTCTCCGCGCAACTGGAGCACGCATGATCGACGAGGAGACGGCGCGCGAACGGGTCGTGGACGCCGCCGACCGGCTGTTCTACGCCCGTGGTGTCCAGGCGGTCGGCATGGACGCCGTCCGGACCGCGGCGGGCGTGTCGCTGAAGCGCATCTACGCGCTGTTCCCCGCCAAGGACGACCTGGTCCTGGCCGTGCTCCGGCACCGGACGAACCAGTGGAACCTCGGCATCGGCGCCGCCGTGGCCGCCGCCCGGACGCCGCGTGGCAAGGTGCTGGCCGTCTTCGACTTCCTGGCCGAGTGGTTCCGCGAGGACAGCTTCCGCGGGTGCGCGTTCATCAACTTCTTCGGCGAGCTGGCAGGGGGCAACGCCGGCGTCGCCGAGGCCGTCCGGGCGCAGAAGACGTCCTTCCAGCGTCACGTCGCCGAGCTCGTCCGCGCGGCGGGCGGTCCGGCCTACCTCGCCCCGCAACTCGCCCTCCTCGCCGAGGGCGCCCAGACCACGGCGGCCATCACCGGCGACCCGGACACCGCGGCGCAGGCCCGCGCGGCGGCCGATACCCTGATCCGGTGCGCGCTGGGGACATGACCGCAGTCAAGCGCCGACTGTGGCATTTACCAGACATGTCGAGAAATGTCAGCCTGAGCGCTTGATGTGGTAATCGGTCGTTCTGAAAACTCGAGATCCCCATAAGATGATCTCGAAAGGCACCCGATGCACAGGCTTGCACGCGCCACCGCGGCCGCGGTCATGGGTCCGGTCCTCGGCGTCACCCTGCTCACGGCCTTACCCGCGGCGGCCCAGAGCCCGGACACCCCCCTCACCAGCCGGACCGTCACGTTGATCACCGGCGACGTGGTGACCGTCACCGAGGCGGGCGGCGGGCGGAAGGGCGTCGCCGTCAAACCCGGACCGGGCCGTGAGCGGATCCGCTTTCACTCCACCGAGGAGAACGGCCGGCTGCGGATCCTGCCCTCCGACGCGATCCCGCTCCTGACCGCCAAGCGGATCGATCCTGCGCTTTTCTCCGTGAGCGACCTGATCGAGCAGGGCTATGACGACGCCTCGACGGCCACGTTGCCGCTGCTGTTCACCTATGAGGGCAGGCCCGCCGCCAGAGCGGGCGTCACCGCGACGCTGGAGAGCGTGAACGGCCAGGCGGTGGCGGCCGGCAAGACGTCGCTGGCCGGGATGTGGAAGACCGGCGGGGTCTCGGTCGCCGGAGTGCGCAAGGTCTGGCTCGACGCGAAGGTCGGGGCCTCGCTCGACCAGAGCGTCGTCCAGGTGGGCGCGCCGCAGGCGTGGCAGGCCGGCCTCGACGGCAAGGGCGTCAAGGTCGCCGTGCTGGACACCGGGGTGGACCAGGATCACCCCGACCTGCGGGGCAGGGTGAAGGAGAGCAAGGTCTTCACCGGCGAGCCCAGCGTGAAGGACGGTCACGGCCACGGCACCCACGTGGCGGCCACCATCGCCGGCGGGCCGCAGAAGAAGGGCGTCGCGCCGGGCGCCGACCTGATCGTCGGCAAGGTGCTGAGCGACGGCGGCCTCGGCAGCTTCTCCCAGATCATCGAGGGCATGGAATGGGCGGTGGCCCAGGGCGCGGCCGTCGTCAACATGAGCCTGGGCGGCGACGCCACCGACGGGACCGACCCGCTCAGCACCTCACTCAACACGCTCAGCGCACAGAGCGGCGCGCTCTTCGTGGTCGCCGCGGGCAACGAGGGCAGGCCCTGGTCGGTCGGCACGCCGGGCGCCGCGGACTCGGCGCTGACCGTCGGCGCCGTCGACCGGCAGGACGCCCTGGCCGGCTTCTCCAGCCAGGGCCCGAGGCTCGACGGAGCGCCCAAACCGGACATCACCGCGCCGGGCGTGGGAATCGTGGCCGCCAGGGCCGCCGGCACCACCCTGGGCGATCCGGTCAGCGAGACGCACACCGCGGCGTCGGGCACCTCCATGGCCACGCCGCACGTGGCCGGCGCCGCCGCGATCCTCAAGCAGCGGCACCCGGACTGGACCGCCGCCCAGCTCAAGAACGCGCTGGTGGGCACCGCCAAGACCATCGACGGCCAGACCATCCACCAGCAGGGCGGCGGACGGCTGGACGTCGCCAGGGCCACGCGGCAGGGCGTGACGGCCACCGGCGTGCTCGACCTCGGCGTCCACTCCGACGGCACCGGCCCCGGCGCCGCGGAGGGCCAGGTCACCTACACCAACGGCACCGCGGCCCCGGTCACGCTGACCCCCGGCGCCACACTGGCGCACCTCGGCGAAGGCGGACCGGCAGGCGGCGCGATCACCCTCGACCCGCCCAGCGTGACCGTCGCGGCCGGCGGCACCGCGACCGTCAAGGTCCGCGCCGACCTCGCCAAGCTGGAGCGCGGCCGGTACGGCGGCTACCTCACCGCGAGCGCCGGAACGGAAAGCGTGCACACCACGCTGGCGATCACCAAACAGCCGCCGGCGCACAAGGTCCACGTCATCGGGATCGACCCGGCGGGAGAGCGCACCTCCGTGCCGGTCATCACGATGTTCGGCGCCTCGAGGGAGGACGACGTCCTCACCTACATCGGCAACGACGCCAAAGAAGAGGGCATCACCCTGGAGGTGTTCGAGGGCACCTACATGACCCAGGCCATCATGGGCGAGTTCGGCCCGCCGCACTACCGCGACAGCCTGGTCGTCACGCCGGAGCTCAAGGTCGACCGCGACCTGGAGATCGTGCTGGACGCCCGCAAGGCCAACCCCGTCACGATCAAGACGCCGCAGCCCGTCGAGCAGGCCGGCGTCTTCACCTACGTCACCCATCGCGCCTACGGCAGCCGGAAGATCATTCAGGCGGCCATGAACTTCGACTCGGTCGAGGGCCTCAACGTGACCCCCACCGAGCCCGTGCGCGACGGCTCCTTCGAGTTCGCCTCACGCTGGCAGCTCCAGGCGCCGCGGATCAGCGCGAAGGCGGCGGGCCGGCCGTACCCGATGATCCCCATGGCGCAGTCGCCGGAGTTCGACGGGCGCCACCGCTGGCCGCTCGTCGAGGGCACGGCCGGAAGCCGCGGACGGGCCGCGCTCCTGCCCACCACGGAGGAGGACGACTGGAGCGCCCTGATCGGCGAGGCCGCCCGGCAGGGCGCCCGGGCCGCGATCATCATCACCACGCCCGGCCAGGCGGCCTGGCAGCGCTGGTGGCCGGTGGGCGAGCGCGACCCGATCCCCACCTTGATGATCGCCGCCGATCACGGGCAGAAGCTGCTGGAGCAGGTCAGGAAGGGGCGGGCCGTCCTCGACGTGACCGCGGCGATGGCCTCGCCGTACCTCTACGAGGTGATGCAGGTCTCCGGCGGGCACGTCCCGGAGCGCGTCGTGCACGAGGTGACCAGCCGCAACACCGCCCGCGTCGAGACGACCTATCAGGAGGCGGGCGGCTACGGCTGGGCCAAGGAGCAGCGGTACGGCTGGCGGCCGTGGCAGTTCTACGACCTGGACTTCCAGGGCGAGCGGCAGCGCATCGTCAAGACGCCGCTGCGCAGGACCGAGTACCTCAGCGCCGACGGCACCCAGTGGCAGCACATCGTCAACCACCTGTACGCCTGGGAGAGCCTGGGCCAGCTGCGCTCGGGGCTGACCGAACCGCCCCGCTCCTACCGGCCGGGCGAGAAGACCGGCGAGAGCTGGCACGCCCCGGTGGTACGGCCGGCCATCCCGGCATGGGGACCGGCCGCGACCCGCACCGGTGACACGCTGACCATCATGATCCCCGACTTCGTGGACGCCTCCGGGCACGCCTCCCGGCGCGGCGCCGACGAGGACACCTCCAAGGGCCGCCTGCTGAGGGACGGGACGGTGGTGGCGGAGATGCCGTACGGCGCCTGGGGCGAGTTCCCCGTCGCGCCCGGGGACGCGACGTACCGGCTCGAGCTGTCGACCACGCGGACCTCGGAGGAGTGGACGCTCGGCGTGGCCACCGAGACGGCGTGGACGTTCGGCTCGAAGCGCGGGCAGGAGCTGCTGCCCCTGCTCCAGGTGGACTACGCCGTGCGCACCGACGTGTACGGCAAGGCCGGCAGGGCGAGCACGCTCGGGTTCTCGCTCCGGCACCAGGACGGCGTCACCGGGCTCAAGCCCAGGAGCCTCCAGCTCGAGCTCTCCTACGACGACGGCAGGACCTGGCGCGGGCAGCCCGTGCTGCCGCTCGGGCAGGGGCGCTTCAGCACGATCGCGGTCCACCCGCGCGGCGCGGCGGCCGTGTCCATGCGGGTCAAGGCCGCGGACTCGGGCGGCAACACGGTCGAGCAGACGGTCACGAAGGCGTTCGGGATCTCGTAGCGGATCGCTGCCGCGGTCTCCGGCCCGTCCCTCGCGGGCCGGAGACCGTGCTCCTCACCCGAGCCGTTCCAGGAGGTAGGCGCCCATGCCCACGCCGTACTGCCGCAGCACCAGGTTGCCGGCGACCACGGACCGGCCGGCCATGGAGCCGGTACTCTTGATCGGGACGCCGGTCGGGTTCGAGCCGGGAACGTCGCGGTAGAGGTGGAAGCGCCGGCGGTCGTCCACCGTCCGGCAGTTCGGGGGCACGACGTCCGCGCACCGGATGGCACCCTCCTCCATCACGGTGCGGGTCGTGCAGGCGCCGCCCGGGTGTTCGATCCACTCGGTGGCGTACCGGCCGCCGCCCTTGCCGGGGAGAGGCTGTAAGCGTGTCACCGGGGTCTCCCTTCCAGGGGAGGCTGACGGACTGAAAGCGCTTACACCACGATTTACACAGTGAGCAGCAAGTCCAGGGCTGTCAAGACCCCTGTCAGGAGCGGCGTCGCCGGCGACCTGCCTTGTCTGTGAATTTCTAACTATTTACTGACATGTTGACCGACAAATGACGCTCGCATCCAATACAGGAACGCCGTCCCTCACCTGAGGAAAACGCGGCGCGCGCCACCCGAGATCCCTGGGGAGATCTCGCACCCCCTATCTCCCTGGCGGTCGTGACCCCCAGCGCGGCCGCCCGCCCCCCAGAAGGAGCACCGCGTGAAACGCAAAGCCGCGTTAACGCTCGTCGCGGGCGCTACCAGCATCCTCGTCGCGATGACCGGCGCGACAGCCGCCGCCGGGCAGACCGTCCGGTCCGCCGCCGCGCCCCCGGACCCCGCCACCGCGGCCGCCCAATCGGCGGACCGGCTCGTGGAGTCCGACCCCGCAGCTCTGCACAACTCGCCCAAGGACGCCTTCGTCCGCCAGAGCGTGACCGGCGGCCTCGGTGGCCTGAACTACGTCTCCTACAGCCGCACCCACGCCGGCCTCCCGGTCGTGGGCGGAGACTTCGTGGTCGTCACCAACGCCACCGGCGGCGTCCTAAGCACCTCCATCGCCCAGACCGCCACGCTGAACGTCGCCACCAAGCCCGCCGTCACCGCCGACCAGGCCGCGCAGACCGCCCGCGCCCTGGTGCCCGAGGTGTCCTCCGTCTCGGCGCCGCAGCTCAGCGTGATCGCGGAAGGGACCGGCCGGCTGGCCTACAAGGTGCTGGTCACGGGCACGGACAAGGACGGCCTCGAGACCCGGCTGCACGTTCTCGTGGACGCCCTCACCGGCGCGGTCGCCGAGAAGTCCGACGAGGTCATGAAGGGCACCGGCAACAGCTTCTACAACGGCAACCCGGTCACCATCGGCACCTCCGGCTCGGGCTCCAGCTTCTCCATGGCCGACCCGGTCCGCACCGGCATCAGGTGCGGCGGCCAGGACGGCCAGACATTCACCGGCACCGACGACACCTGGGGCAACGGCTCGGGCACCAACCTGGAGACCGCCTGCGTCGACGCGCTGTTCGCCGCCGGCAAGGAATGGGACATGCTCCGCGACTGGCTGGGCCGCAACGGCATCAACGGCAGCGGCGGCGGCTTCCCCGCCCGCGTCGGCCTGAACCAGGTCAACGCCTTCTGGAACGGCAGCTACACCAACTTCGGCCACTCGCAGGACAACCAGCGCCAGGCCACGCCGATGGACGTCGTGGCGCACGAGTACGGCCACGCCATCTTCCAGACCACGCCCGGCGGCTCGACCGGCAGCAACGAGAAGGGCGGGCTGAACGAGTCCACCGGCGACATCTTCGGCGCCCTCACCGAGTGGTTCGCCAACGAGCCGCCGAACCTCGACCCGCCCGACTACAGCGTCGGCGAAGAGGTCAACCTGGTCGGCAACGGTCCCATCCGCTACATGCACCAGCCGTCGCTGATCTCCGGCAACCCCAACTGCTTCTCCGCCTCCGTGCCGAACATGGAGGTCCACGCGGCCGCCGGGGTGCAGAACCACTGGTTCTACCTGCTGGCGGAGGGCACCAACCCGACGAACGGCCAGCCCGTCAGCCCGACCTGCAACAGCACCACCCTGGTCGGGATCGGCCCGCGCAAGGCCGGCCAGATCTTCATGGGCACGCTGCTGCGCAAGACCGCGACGTGGACCCACTCGCTGGCCCGCAAGGCGTCGCTGGAAGCGGCCATCCAGATGTTCCCGGGCTCCTGCGCCGAGTTCAACGCGACCAAGGCCGCCTGGCTGGCCGTCAGCGTGCCGGCCGCGGCGGGCGAGCCCACCTCGTGCACCGCCGGCCCGGACTGGGCGATGGCGCTGAACCCGACCTCGGCCAACGTCGAGCCGGGTCAGCAGACGACGAGCACCGTCAGCACGACGACCATCACGCCGCCCGGCCAGAACGTGACCTTCAGCGCGGCCGGCGCGCCGGCCGGCGTCTCGGTGACGTTCTCCCCGGCCACGGTGCCCTCGGGCGCCTCCTCGACGATGACGATCTCGGTCGGGGCCGCCACCGCCAACGGGACGTACTCCATCATCGTCACTGGCACGGGCACCTCCGTGACCCGTACCGCCACCTTCACCCTCAACGTCGGCACGGTGAGCAACGTGGTCTTCAACGACACGTTCGAGACCGCCCAGGGCTGGACGGCCAACGCCTCGGGCACCGACACCGCCACGACCGGCGCGTGGGAACGCGGCGACCCCGAGCAGACGACTTCCGGTGTCACGCTGCAACTGGGCACCACCGTCAGCGGCACCAACGACCTGGTGACCGGGCGGCTGGCCGGCGCCGGCGGCGCGGGCACGCATGACGTCGACGGCGGCGTCACGACCATCCGCTCCCCGGAGATCGCCCTGCCCACGGCTACGCTCACCCTGAACCTGTCGTGGTACCTGGCGCACCTGAACAACGCCTCCAGCGCCGACTTCTTCCGGGTCCGCGTCGTGTCCGGCACGACCAGCACCGTGGTGCTGCAGCAGCTGGGCTCGGCAGCCAACCGGGCCGGTGCGTGGCAGCCGGCCACGATCAACCTGACCTCCTTCGGCGGTCAGACCGTCCGGCTGCTGATCGAAACGGCCGACGCGAGTACGGCCAGCCTGATCGAGGCCGGGGTGGACGACGTGCGCATCACGCGATCCTGACCCGGTGACCCCCTGCCGGCCCGCCTCTCCGCCGCAGCGGGCCGGCAGGACCGCGGTGCGGTCCGGCGGGTTCCGGCCCGCCGGACCGAGCTCGGGTCAGGCCCGCTTCCACAGGGCGGGGACGTTCGGCGGTTCCCAGCCGGGGATCGCCGTGTGCGCCTGGAGGCACTGGTAGGTGGCTCCGTTGTAGATCGCCTTCACGCCGGGCGTGTAGGCGGTTCCCGCGGCCCAGGTGGCGACGGGGCCGGTGGGCGTGGGTGTGGGCGTCGGGGTCGGTGTGGGCGTCGGGGTGGGGGTCGGGGTCGGCGTCGGGGTGGGTTCTCCCGGGCCGGAGCCGATCTGGAGGTCGACGCAGTTGTAGAACGCCATCTCGGTGTCGGCGATGTTCCAGATGGCCAGCAGCTTGATGCGGCCGGTCCGGTTGCCGAGGTTCACGGAGTGGGTGAGCGAGGACGGCGGCACTCTGCCGCGGTCGTTGAACACCGCGACGCGCTCGCTGCCGACGTAGTACTCCCAGGTGCTGGTCGAGTGGGGGACGGGGATGTACCACTTGAAGCTCACCGTGCTGCCGACGGTGGCGGCCGGCCACGGCTTGGAGTCGTCGCTGAGCGGGGCCCAGCGGGCGTCGCCGGCGTGGCAGTTGCGCTGGCCCTTGGGCCCTTCGACGCTCTGCGGCTCCCAGACGATCTGGCCGCAGTTGGGGACCCGGCCCTCGAAGCAGTTGGCCTGACGGCTCGGCGGGCTGGTGATGAAACCGTGCGCGGAGGCGGGCGAGGCGTTGACCACGACGGTGGTCGCGGCAACGATCGCCATGGCTAAGAAGGTGATCAACCTTCGCATGTCACGCGTCCTTTGCGGTAGCGGTGGGTTGACTCCTTCCTATACGAAATTTTATATAAAGGAAAGTTTCCTAACAGTTATACCGCGATCGGATGGCCTGTTCACGCCTTGCGGCCGACGCCGGCGTACATCCAGGCCGGCGGGTCGTCGAACAGCGGCTCGTCCCGCCAGTGCGGCGCGTCCACCAGCCCCGGCTCGACCAGCTCGAACCCGTCGAAGTAGGCGGCGACCTCCCTCCCGCCGCGCGGGGTGCGCCGCATGGCCTGGTCCTTGGTGGCGGCCAGGTAGCGGCGCGCGTGCTCCTCGGGCAGGAAGTCGAGCGTCAGGTGGCTCAGCACCAGGAAGCTGCCGGGCGGCAGCGCGCCGGCGAAGGCCCGGACGAGCGCGGCCGGGTCGTCCTCGTCGGGGACATGCATGAGGATCGCGACCATCATCAGCCCGATCGGCCGGCTGAAGTCCAGCGTCGCTCGGGTGTCCGGATGGTCGAGGATGTCGCGGGGGCGGCGGATGTCGGCCTCGATGTAGCGCGTGAGGCCCTCCGGCGTGCTGGTCAGCAGCGCCCTGGCATGCGTCATCACGATCGGGTCGTTGTCCACGTACACCACGCGCGCCTCGGGCGCCGCCGCCTGCGCGACCTCGTGGGTGTTGCCCTGGGTGGGAATGCCGGTGCCCAGGTCGAGGAACTGCCGGACACCCTGGTCGATCAAGAACTGTACGGCCCGGCCGAGGAAGGCCCGGTTGTCCCGCGCGCTCTCCCGGATGCCGGGCACGGCCGCCATCGTCTGCTCGGCCACGTCGCGGTCGGCGGCGAAGTTGTCCTTGCCGCCGAGCCAGTAGTCGTAGACCCGGGCCGAGTGGGGGATCGCGGGGTTGATACCGCGTGGCGCGGTTTCGCTCATGACGTACATCGTAGGAGTTTCGCGCCTATCCGGATGGCCGCTGTGATAACGGAATCATTCAGAGCTCCCGGGCCGCCCCGGTGAGCGCCTCGTCGAGGATGGCGGCGCCGCGGGCGATCTCGTCGTCGCTCGCGGTGAGCGGCGGCGCGATCCTGAAGACGCCTCCCATGCCGGGCAGCTGGACGATGTTCATGTGCAGCCCGAGCTCGAAGCAGCGCCGGGTGACGGCGGCGCCGAGCCGGTCCGCCCCGCCGGCGCCCAGAACCCGGTCACCCGCGAGCTCCACGCCCAGCAGCAGCCCGCGGCCGCGGACGTCGCCGACGAGGTCGTGCCGGGCGGCGATCTCGTCGAGGTGGCCGCGCAGGAGCCCGCCGAGCTCGCGCGCACGCTCGTCGAGGCGGTCGCGGGCCAGGACGTCGAGGACGGTGTTGCCGACGGCGGCCGGCAGCGGATCGTTGACGTGGGTGGTGAAGAACAGGAACCCGCGCTCGTGCGCCCGCTGCTCGATCTCCGCGCCGGTCAGCACGGCGGCCAGCGGCAGCCCCGCGCCCAGCGTCTTGGACAGCGTGAGAATGTCGGGGACGACCCCTTCGTGCTGGAAGGCGTACCAGTCGCCGGTACGGCACAGCCCCGTCTGCGCCTCGTCGAGGATGAGCAGCATGCCGCGTTCCCGGCACTTGGCCGCCAGGGCGGCGAGGTAGCCGGGCGGGAGCTCGATGACGCCGCCGGAGCTGAGGATGGGTTCCACCAGGCAGGCGGCGAGGCTGCCGACCGATTGCGCGTCGATCAGGTCGAAGCCCAGCTCAAGCTGGCGGCGCCAGTCGAGTGAGCCGTCGGCGCCGAGGACGCCGGGGTGGAAGCGGTCCGGGACCGGCAGCGCGAAGTTGCCCGGCGCGGCGGGCCCGTAGCCCTTGCGCCCGGCGCTGTAGGTGGCGTTCGCGGCGGCCAGCGTCATCCCATGCCAGGAGCGGGCGAAGGACACGATCTCATGGCGGCCGGTGACGAGCTTCGCCATCCGCACCGCGGCCTCGTTGGCCTCCGCCCCGGTCGTCAGGAGCATCGCCTTCTCCAGCGGGGCGGGCAGGGTGCCGGCGAGGCGGCGGGCGAGCTCGACGACCGGGCGGCTGAGCATGCCGCTGTGGAGGTGGTCGAGGAGGGCGATCTGCTCGCGCACCGTCGCGACGATCGCCGGGTGCGAGTGCCCGGTGGCTGTCCGGCTGCGCCGCCAGATGGCCGAACCGCACGCGCTGAACGACGAGCCGATCGGCGCCGTCCGGCTCGGGGTGTTCCAGAGCGCGATCCACACCCCTGGCCGTGCCGGCGGCCGCCCATCCGCGCCTGCACCTGGAGCTGTTGGAGCACGCGGTCGTCGCGGCGCTGCGCGACCACCCCGAGATCCCGGTTCTGGCCGCCCCGAACCCGCTCATGCCGTAGAGCGGGACGACTCTTGCATTATCGGACACATTTGGTAGGAAAATGGGGGAACTGAGAGGAGCACCCATGGCCCTGCCGGACTTCCTCGTGATCGGCGCCCCCAAGACCGGGACGACCGCGCTGCACGCCGCACTCCGGCGCCACCCGGACCTCTACCTTTCCCCGGTCAAGGAGCCCAAGCACTTCCTCACCGACGGGCCGCCCCCGACACTGGGCGGGCCCGGCGACGCCGCGACCTACCGCGAGCACGTGTGGCGGCGCCCGGACTACGAGGCGCTCTTCGCCGCGGCGCCGCCGGGCACCTTGTCCGGCGAGGCCACACCTTTCTACCTCTACGATCTGGACGCGCAGCGGCGCATCCGCGCGGCCATCCCGCACGCGCGGCTCATCGCCATCCTGCGCGACCCGGTCGAGCGCGCCCACTCCAACTGGGCCCACCTGTGGTCGGCGGGGCTGGAGCCGCACGACGACGTGGTGCGCGCCTGCGCCGAGGAGGACCGCCGCATCGCGGCCGGCTGGGCGCACTTCTGGCACTACGTACGGCTCGGCCGCTACGGCGAGCAACTGGCCCACCTGTTCACGCTGTTCCCGCGCGAGCAGGTGCTGACCTTCCGCTACCGGGACCTGGTCGACCATCCGGCCGAGACGCTGGATCGGATCTGCGCCTTCCTCGGCGTCAGGCGCGGCCTGATCGCCGAGGTGCCCAGGGAGAACGTCACCGCCCATCCGGAGGCGAGCCAGCGTCACTCCATGCTGTCGGCCTTCCGCAGGCGCCTTCCCGCGGCGCTGGCGAAACGCATCGAGACCCTGCTCCAGCGCGACGGCCTGGCGCGGCGCCCGCTCACCTGGAAACAGCGGCGCGAGCTGATCGAGTACTTCGCCGCCGACATCCTGCTCCTTCAGGAGGTCACGGGCGAGGACTTCAGCGACTGGCTGGGACCCAAGCTGCGCTCGGGCGGCCAGGTGGGACCCCGGCCGCCCGGCCAGCGGCAGGCCAGGAACGGGCGGCCGGGCTGATCAGCGCAGCTCGGTGCGGAGCTCGTGGCCGCCGTCGGGCCGGGTGTACTCGTAGTACAGCCGGGTGCCGCCGCCCGGCAGGTCCAGGATCTCCATGTACCGCAGGCCGCCGCCCCGGTGCGCGGAGACGGCCGCGGGTTCGCTCCCCAGCGGGGTCAGCGCTGCCGGGTCGGCGCCCCGGGCGATCCCGGTGCGCTCCTCGTAGTTCTCCGCCGCGCTGGCCCGGCCGTCGTAGAAGGCGTACACCTGCCGCCCGTCGAAGCGCACGGCGCTGATGCGGACGCCGCGTGCGTCCCAGCAGCCGGGGCGGCCGCTCAGCGCGGTGCCGTGCCAGGTCCAGTCGAGGCCGTCGTCGCTGGTGGCGTAGTCGGTGACCATCTGGTCGGCCTCGTCGGGGTCGGCCAGCGGGTGGCAGGAGGCCCACAGGTGCCACTGCCCGCCCCGCCGGACGATCACCGGGTCCTTCACGCCGGTCTTCGGGTCGCCGGGCAGGACCGTCCGGCGTGCGGCCGGGTCGAAGGCCGCCGGGCCGTCCGCCTCCAGCACGTCCACCCGCCAGTGCTTGGTGTTGGGCGTCGCGCAGCTCAGGTACAGCCGCCACCGCCCCTCCGGCGTGCGGACCAGCGCCGGCCGCTCCAGCGACTCGGCGGCCATCTGCTCGCGGGCGATCGTCACCAGCGGCTCGAAGCGCTCGCCGTCGGCGGATCGGGCGACCACGATCGCATAGCCGCGTCCCTCGCCGACGGGCCGCCGCAGCCGGTAGGCGAGATAGATCAGCCCGTCACCGGCGACCGCACTGGGCGCGCCCGCCCAGTGCCCGTCCCCGGCGATCGGCGGGGTGATCGCCACCACGGACCGGCGGGGATCGGGCAGCAACTCCTGGATATCGAACGACATGGTCCCGACGGTAGGACCTGGCACCTGGCTGCGCATGGCCTTCCACCTTCACTTGGGAGATTCATGTATTTCCTATTTACTTTATAGGAATAGTCGGCGGGGCGCTGAGGAACGCGCTCTGGGTTACGCCATGACCTCCATCGGCATGGGAAGCGGCTGATGCCCACCGCCTTCCGGCCCGCGTCCGACGCGCACGCGACGGCCGGCCTCCTCCGCGCCCGTCAGGAGGCGAGCAGGTCGCGCAGCGCGTCCTCCAGCCGCGGGTGCCGGAACGCGAAGCCCATGCCGAGCAGCCGCCCGGGCACGCAGCGCCGCCCGGTCAGGGCCAGCGCCGGGTCGGTCCGCAGCACGCGTGATCCCAGGCGGACCAGGAACTCGGGGGTCGGCGGCGCCGCAGGACGCCGGAGCACGCGGCGGAAGGCGGCCATCATCTCGGCGTTGCGCACCGGTTCGGGGCTGGTCACGTGGAGCACTCCGGACAGCTCCCGGTCCTCGGCGGCCCGCCGTACCACGGCCAGGAAGTCGGCCACGTGCAGCCAGCTCACCCACTGCCGCCCGCTGCCGACGCGCCCGCCGAGGCCCGAGCGGACCAGCCCGGTGAGGCGGCCGAGCGCCGGGGTGGCGCGGTCGAAGACGACGGCGGTGCGCAGGACGACCTGCCGGCCGCAGGGCGCGTCCTCGGCGGCGGCCTCCCAGGCCCTGGCCACGCCGGCCATCTGCGGGGGCCCGTCGGCCGGTGGGGAGTCCTCGTCCAGGACGCGCTCGCCGCCTTCGCCGTAGATGGCGAGGGTGCTGAGCTGCAGCCAGACCGCGGGCGGCCCGGCCGCCGCGGCCTTGGCCAGCGCGCGGGTCGGCTCGACGCGCGAGCGGGTCAGCAGGCCGACGTTGGCCGGGGTGGGCGGGCGGTCGACCAGCTCGCCGGCCAGGTTGATCAGCACCGACCCGGCCAGCTCCGCGGTCAGGTCGCCGTCCCAGCCGATCCGCCGGTACGGCCCGCCGCCGTCCGGCCTCCTGGTCAGGATGACCACGTCGTGGCCCCGAGCCGCCAGGTCGGCCGACAGGCTGCGGCCCAGGGCGCCGGTGCCGCCGGCGAGGACGTACTTCATGGTGCCATTATCCGAGGGCGCGCCTCAGACCCGGTTCGCGGGGGGCTGTGCGGAGATCCGCTGCAGGACGCGGTAGCCGACCTGGACGTCGGGGTTGTCGTTGAGCACTGTGCCGTACAACTCGGTCCAGGAGTGGAAGCTGTTCTTCGGGACGGCCGTCGACAACGCGCGGGCGATGGTCATCTCAGCGGGCAGCCCCAGTGCGGACAGGTAGGTGGCCAGGGTGAAGGACCGCGGCAGGCAGAGACCGTCGGGATGGATGACGCGAAGGATCAATTGCGCGGGGAACACGCTGCGGCGGGCGAGGCGGATGGCGGCGTCGGCGGGCAGGGCGCCGATCGCCGCGGCGCCCGGGCCGGGGCGCACCTGCTGGAGGTCCCGCTGCGCGGTCGTCCAGCCGTGTCTGCGGTAGACGAGCAGCGCCCGCGCCGTTCGCGCGACGGCGTAGGCGCGCAGCCGTGGCGGCAACCGCGGCGGGTGCGGCGCGGTGGCGGGGTCGGCGAGGAAGAACTCCCAGTCGAGGGCGCGGCTCACCGGGGGTCTCCCGTTCCGCGCGCGGGGCGGGAGACCCCCGCTTCGAGGGCGAGGAGCGAGCGCTCGGCGAGTTGCGTGGTCAGCCGCGCCATCCCCTGGGCGAGGGTGTCCCCGGAAGCGTCGATCCGCGTCTCGAGGTGGCCGATCGCCTCCTCCAGGGTGTCGGACCGCAGCGCGGCCTGGAGCATGAGCGTCGCGGTGACGTTGAGGCTCAGGTACACGCCGGTGCTGGTGTCCAGGATGACGCCCGCGTCGTCGGTGTCGTCGAAGACCGCGTGCTCAGCCAGCTGTAACAGGGACACTCCGGCCCTCCTTGGCTCTGGCCCGGCTGCGAAGGAACAATTCGGTCATGGCGGTGCTGATGAGCGCTTCGGAGTGCCGCCGCAGCTGAGCCGGATCGGCGATCACCTGGGCCAGGCCCCGCTGGTCGATCAGGCCCAGCCGCGCCACGTGGGAATCCGGGCCGAGCAGGCCGGCGAGCTCCTTGCGGTGGGTGAGCACGTAGTTCTTGTGCGGCGAGTCCAGCCACAGCCGGCCGTACCGGCGCCAGACACGCTCGGGGAGCCGGGTCGAGAGCATGAGCCGCAGGACCGGCTTGGTGATCATCCGCCCTTGGTACGGGATGACCCGGTAGGCGTGCGGCAGGCGTGCGGACAGGCGCAGCAGGTTCTTGGCGCCCAGCGGGTTGCACAGCAGGATGCCGCGTGGCCGCCAGATGGTCAGGGCCGCGCAGTGGTCGGCGGGCAGGTACTCGGCGTCGAAGCGGTTGTCGGGTGCGTCGGGCATCGGCGTGAGGAAGTCCGTGGCCTTCGCGTTCTCCGCGACCGGCAGGTAGTCGTCCAGGACGGAGACCGACGGGCGAATGCTGCGCAGGATGCGCGACAGCTCCCAGCGTGAGCACACCAGCCCCCGGCACATCGCGGCCTTCTCCCGCAGGGGCAGGTCGCCGAAGAGCACCTCGTGCAGCCCGTATCGCTCCGGGCCGAACACCATGTCGCCCTCTCGCCCCCAGGTCAGGAGGGAGACCCCGTCCGCGTGGACGCGGTCGGCGATCCGTTCCAGCCACTGGAAGCCCGTGGCGTTGTAGGGGAGGGGGAAGTGCCATCGATGGGACAGGTAGCCGTCGCCGTGGTCCATGGCGACCGGCACGAAGGGCACGCCGAGGTGCTCGCACATCGCCCGGGCGTAGCCGGACTCGTCCGCCAGCGGGTCGTCGCTGGCCATGTGGTAGGCGGTCACGTCGGCGCCGTTCTCCACCAGCCCGCTGAGCACGGCACCCGAGTCCAGCCCGCCGCTGAGCAGGATCCCGACCTTTTCCCCGGCGTACGGCCGCGTCGCCTCCACGATCAGCTCATGGGCCACGTCCGCGTACCCCGCCAAGGACGTGCGCCTGGGCACCTCCAACGGCGTGACGGGCTCGTAGTGCACGGTCGTGGTGGCGTTCTTCTCGAACACGACAAGGTGACCGGGCCGCAGGGGCGTGAGGTCGCGATAGACGGAGACGATGTCTCCCCGGCACGCGCGCCAGAGCGCCTCGCGGTCGGGCTCGTCCCCGTCGTCGAGCAGGTCGGTCGGGTCGGTGGACCACCGCACCACGTCGCCGTCGCGGCGGTAGAGCAGGGCCTCCTGACTCGACGCGCTGCGGAACAGCACCGCACCGCGCTCGGTGATCAGGCTGCCGCACACCTCTCCCGGCACGTTCGCCAGCTCGCCGGGCCGGCCCTCCATCGCGGCCCGTGCGATCCGCGTCAGCCCCTCCGCGGTGATCGGGCCCGTCACCGGCCCCGACAACAGCAGCCGCTCCCGGCCGCCGATCGCGGAAAGACCCGCCCGCGTCCGCTGTTCCGCCTGTACGGCGAGGCCGGTCGCGCCGAAATCCAGGCGTCCGCGGCAGCCGAGATAGTCCGTGACGACGTGAGTCCCTCCCGGGACGGGAGTGCTCCCGGGAGGTGGTAGGGCGTCATTCACACCAGAAGGTCGTGGTGAGTGGGGTTGTCGTGGATCAGGATGCCCTTGATGTGGGTGAGCTCCTCCACGGTCCCGATTTCCTCGATCTCCGGCTCGAGGTACTCGTGCTTCATGATCGTCTCCTTGCGTCGCGGTCAGTGCCTTGCATCTGGGCGCGCCGCACAACAGAGAGGTTCCTGCCGGCTTTCGCGCCCTGGTACGAATCGCGCGGTGGAGCGGGGCGGAACGACGGGGCCGGCCGCTTCGTCCGTGCGAAGGGGCGGCCCTTTGGAGCACATCTACGCTACGTCGCCGTCCTGTCGTGTCAAGGGAGACGCGGACGCGGATGGGCGCCGCCCTGGCGCGGGCGACGCCCACCCTTCTTAGGAAACTTTCCTAAGAGTTGAGCTCAAAAAAAGAGATCACGAGCACGGGTTGCCGTTGAGCTTGCAGTTGAGCGGCCCGGCGAAGTTGCCCGGCGCGCCGGTCAGCCCGAACTTGGCGGTGGCGCCCGGGTTCAGCGGCCCCGCCCAGCTCTTGCTGGTGAAGGTGTAGTGGTCGCCGTTGCGCACCATGTCGGCGTCCCAGGCGGAGTTGATGGTGACCCCGGCCGGCACGTCGAACTCGACCTTCCAGGACGGCAGCGTCGTGAGCCCGGCCTTGACCGTCACCGCGCCCTCGAACCCCGTGCCCCAGTCGCCGGTCTTGGCGAACGTGGCGGTGGCGCCGTTGCCGTTGTTCCTGGCGACGGTCCACGACAGGGTCTGGGTGAGGTACGGCTTGTAGATCGGGTTGCGGACGAACGCCGTCGGGTCGGTCACCGTGGCCTTGAGCGCGTAGGTGTCCCTGCCCACGCCGCCCAGGTCCGCCGGGGTCAGCGTCTTCTTGCCCGCCCAGGCGGCCACCGGCTGGTCGTCGACCGTCCAGGCGACGGTCAGCGGCACGTCCAGGGTCTTCAGCTCCAGCGCCCCGGCCGGGTTGTGCGTCTGGCCGGACGGGGTGGAGGCCGAGTCGACCGGCTTGGTCTGGTCGTAGAACGACTGGACCAGCTTCTCCCGGTTGACCAGGCTGAACTGCTGGCCGAGGCTGCGCATCAGCGAGTTGTCGCTGGGCCGCCAGATGTTCTTCCTGCTGTACTTGCCGCCCTCGACCGCGCCGATCAGGCCGCCGTCGGGGGTCTGCTCGCCCTTCCAGAGGCTCCACTTGGCGGCCGTCTGGTCGGCGGTGACGTTGGCCTCGACGGGTTCGCCGCCGGGCCAGGTCTCGGGGCCGTCGTAGTCGTACTCGTCGGCCAGGCGGCCCTGGGAGTGCCCGAGCTCGTGCAGCACGACCTCGGTCGCCTGCGGGTTGCGGGAGAACGTGCCGATCTTCTCGTAGCCGACGCCGCCGTACTTGTGGCTGTTGGCCAGCACCAGCAGCTGGTCGGCCTGCGGCAGCAGCGCCTGGGCGTACTGCCAGACGGCGGTGGTGTCCACGCACAGCGCCCGCTCGACCCCGCCGCCGCCGCAGTAGAAGGCCGAACCGAGCGGGGTGTTCTTCTTGACGTCCGGGGTCGGGTCGCCGCTGACGCCCGATTCCGGGGAGTCGATCTCGATGCGCCAGATGTTGAAGAGCTTGCGATAGCTCGTGTACGGCTCGCGGCCGGTGATGGCGGTGACCGCCTTGTCAACTTCGGTGGCGAAATCGCCTTGTTCGGCGGCGGTGAATCCATCGCCCAGGATGACCAGGTCGATGCGGTTCTCGCTGGGGCCGTTGACCTCGACCTGCCGGAGCCGGGAAGGGGCCGGGGCCAGCGCGCGGACCTTGGGCGGATTCGGCGGGGGAGTCGTGATCCGGTGGATCGTTCCATCGGGGTGGAAGACTTCGTGCGGGGTGTCGGCCTTGGGGTCGGCGTGTGCCGGAACGGTCGAGGCGAACACGCCGGAGAAAGCCACGGCGGCGATGGCTAATGCTCGAAATTTCAACGAATTCCTCCTGTTTAACAGCATGATCAATGATCTTAAATCGCGAAAAAGGAGGACGCGCAAAGCGGTGGTGAACGCCGGGGATCTCCTAAGGTCAGAGGGTGGAAATCCGCCAGCTGGAGTACTTCCTGGCCATCGTCGACCACGGCGGCTTCAACCGCGCCGCCGCCGCCCTCTACCTCGCCCAGCCCTCGCTGTCCCAGGCCATCCAGGGCCTCGAACGCGATCTCGGCGGACGCCTGTTCCACCGCATCGGCCGCCGGGCCGTGCTCACCGAGGCCGGGCAGGCGCTCATCGAGCCCGCCCGGGCGGTGGTGCGGGACATGGAGCTGGCCAGGTCGAGCGTCGGCGCGGTCCGCGAGCTCAGAAGCGGGCGCCTGGACATCTCCGCCATGCCGTCCCAGGCGGTCGAACCGCTCAGCACCATGATGGAACGCTTCGCCGTACGCCATCCGGGGGTGACGGTCAGCGTCAAGGCGGCCTTCACCCCGCGCGAGGTCGTCGAGCAGGTGCGCTCGGGCGCCTCGGAGCTGGGGCTGGTGGCCTCCATGCGCCCGCTGCCCGAGAAGGAGGTGCGGGTGCAGCCGGTGGGCGAGCAGCGGTTCGTGCTGGTCACCCCGCCAGACGGGCCCTTTCCCGCCGGCCGGCCGGTGCCCTGCGAACGGCTGGCCGGCCATCGGGTGATCGCCGGGCAGCGCGGCACGGGCATGCGCCAGTACGTCGACGAGCTGCGCGCGAGCGGCATCGGCCTGATCATCGCCGCCGAGACCGAGCACCGGGTCGGGATCCTGCCGCTGGTGCTCAAGGGGGTCGGGCTGGCCGTGCTGACCGAGTCCTGGAAGGACCTGGCCGAGCGGGTCGGCGCGCTCGTGCTCGAGCTGTCCCCGGCCACCTCGCTCAGCATCGCCCTGGTCAGCAGGCGGGCGGAACTCACCCCGGCCGCCGCCGCGTTTCTTGCGCTGGCCAGCGAAGATAGGCAGCGCCTATAAGGCAGATCGGTAGCACGTCTTGGACGGCGCCCGTGAGCCGTTGCTGGAATCCGCACATGACGAAGCACCACATCGCGCTCATCCCCGGTGACGGCATCGGCGCCGAGGTCCTGCCCGCTGCCCGGCGGGTGCTCGACGCCGTCGGCGACTTCAGCTATCAGGAGTTCGACTGGTCCTGTGAGCGGCTGGCCAGGGAGGGCGCGATGATGCCGCCCGACGGGCTGGAGCGGCTGCGCGACCACGACGCCATCCTGCTGGGCGCCGTCGGGGCGCCCGAGGTTCCCGACCACGTCTCGCTCTGGGGACTGCTCATCCCGATCCGCCGGGGATTCCAGCAGTACGTGAACCTGCGGCCCATCCGCGCCCGCGGCATCGACATGGTCGTGGTCCGCGAGAACGTCGAAGGCGAGTACAGCGAGATCGGCGGCAGGCTCGGCCGCGGCACCCCGGACGAACTGGCCGTGCAGGAGTCGGTCTTCACCCGCAAGGGCGTCGGCCGGGTCGCCGCCTACGCCTTCGCCCTCGCCGGCCGGCGCCGCGGCCTGCTCACCTCGGCCACCAAGTCCAACGGGATCGTGCACACGATGCCCTTCTGGGACGAGATCGTCGCCGAGCAGGCCGCCGCGCATCCGGCCGTGCGCTGGGACCAGGAGCACGTCGACGCCCTGGCGGCCAAGTTCGTGCTCGACCCCGGGCGCTTCGACGTGGTCGTCGCCTCCAACCTGTTCGGCGACATCCTCAGCGACCTGGCCGCCGCCGTCGCGGGCAGCATCGGGCTGGCGCCCTCGGCCAACCTCAACCCCGAGCGCGCCTTCCCGTCGATGTTCGAGCCGGTGCACGGGTCCGCGCCGGACATCGCCGGGCAGGGTGTGGCCAACCCGACGGGCGCCATCGGCTCCGCCGTACTCATGCTCGAACACCTCGGCCTCGACGAGGCCGCGCGGCGCGTCACCGACGCCCTGTCCAAGACCTCCGCGCGCACCCCCGACCTGGGCGGCAGCGCGACGACGGAGGAGTTCACCTCCCGGCTGCTCAGCCTGCTCTGACGAGGAGTCCGCCATGCGGCAGTTGTACGTCTGGGTCCTGCTCGCCATCGTCGCGGGCATCCTGCTGGGCTGGCTGTGGCCGGCCGCCGGGGTCGCGATGCAGCCGGTCGGCACGACCTTCGTCAACGCGATCAAGATGCTCATCACGCCCATCGTCTTCCTGACCATCGTCTCCGGCATCTGCGGCGTGGACAACATGCGCCGGCTGGGCCGGATCGGGATCAAGGCGATGGTCTACTTCCAGGCGGGCACGCTGCTGGCCCTGATCGTGGGCCTGGTCGCGATCAACATCTTCGCCCCGGGCGAGGGCGTGCACGCCGACCCCGGCAGCCTCCAGCTCAGCGGGGACGCCGCGACCTACGCGGAGAAGGGCAAAGAGGGTCAGTGGTGGGAGTTCCTCACCGGGCTGGTGCCCACCAGCGCGGTCGGGGCCTTCGCCGACGGCAACGTGCTGCAGGTGATCTTCATCGCGGTGCTCGCCGGGCTGGCGCTCAAGGCGGTCGGCCCGGTCGGCGAGCCGATCGTCAACGTGGTCAACCGGCTCAACACCGTGGTGTTCAAGATCCTGCACTACGTCATGCTGGCCGCCCCGATCGGCGCCTTCGGCGCCATGGCCTTCACCATCGGCAAGTACGGCATCTCCACGCTGACCAGTCTCGGCGAGCTGATCGCCGTGTTCTACGGCACCTCGCTGTTCTTCGTCGTGGTGATCCTGGGCGCGATCTGCGCGGTGGTCGGCGTCAACCTGCTCCGGCTGCTGGCCTACCTGCGCGAGGAGTTCCTGATCGTGCTGGGCACCTCCTCCTCCGAGAGCGTGCTGCCCCGCCTGATGGACAAGCTGGTGCGGATCGGCGTCCCGCGCGACGTGGTCGGGCTGACCGTGCCCACCGGCTACTCCTTCAACCTCGACGGCAGCTCCATCTACCTGTCCCTGGCCGCCGTCTACATCGCGCAGGCCACCGACACCCCGCTGTCGATCGGCGGCCAGATCGGCATGCTCGCGGTGATGCTCCTGACCTCCAAGGGCTCCGGCGGCGTCACCGGGGCGGGGTTCATCGCGCTGGCCGCCACACTGAGCACGATGGGCACCGTGCCCGCGGCCGGCATCATGCTCATCTTCGGCATCGACAAGTTCATGTCCGAGTGCCGCGCCCTGACCAACCTGGCCGGCAACAGCGTCGCCTCGCTCGTGGTGGCGCGCTGGGAGGGTGTGCTCGACGTCGGGAAGGTACGGCAGGCGCTGGTCAGCGAGCGGCAGAAGGCGGCCGATCTCTCATCCGCTTGACATGGCTGAGAACGGCTTCCAGCGCGAGATCGAAGGCCGCGTCCGAGCGGTCCGGCGGGGCGGCGGCGACCGCGCGGGCCAGTGCCGGGGTCTCGGCGGTGACCTGCCAGATCGGGTCGGGCGCGGCCAGGTCGAGGGCGGAGCCGAGGACCACGTTCTCCACGGCCGCGAGCACGATCAGGGCCTCCTCCACCGCGAACCCCGCCTCCAGCAGGAGGCCCACCGCGGCCTCGTAGTCGGCCAGCGAGCGCGGGGTGCGCACGGTGGTGGTCAGCAGGAGCGGGATCGCCCGCGGGTGGGCGGCGAAGGCGGTGCGGTAGGAGCGGGCCCATCCGGCCAGGCCCACCTCCCAGGGCCGGTCGGCGAGCGTGGCGCAGTCGATGTCGCGGGCGATGTGCGCGCGGATCAGTTCGATGACGCCTTCACGGCCCTCGACGTGGTGGTAGAGCGAGGCGGTGCGCACCCCGAGCCTGCGCGCGACCTGCGGCAGGCTCACTTCCCCTGTTTCGTCGACCACCGCCAGTGCGGCCTGGCCGATGCGGTCGAGATCGAGCAGCGGCGTGCGTGGGCGGCCCATGATGTCCCATCTTCCCAGAGCTGTCCGGAGGAGCTACATTGCCACAATCTAAACCCTTTAGATTTAAGGGGTGTCACCCACATGTCCACTTCTACTCCCGGCCTGCGATCGGGTGTCCTCGGCACCGCGGACATCACCTTCTTCGTCGTCTCGGCCGCAGCCCCCCTCACCGTCATGGCCGGAGTCGCCCCGGTCGTGCTCCTCCTGGGCGGCATCGGCGCGCCCGCCGGCTACCTGATCGCCGGCATCACCCTGGCCGTCTTCGCCGTCGGATTCACCACCATGAGCCGCCACGTGCGCAGCGGCGGCGCCTTCTACGCCTTCATCACCCGCGGCCTGGGCCGGCCGGCCGGCGTGGCCGGCGCCATGGTGGCCATGCTCGGCTACAACGGCATGGAGATCGGCGTGTACGGCCTGCTCGGCAGCGCCACCGCGGGCACGCTCAAAGCCCTGCTCGGCTGGGACGTGCCCTGGCTGGTCATCGCCCTGGCCGGGCTGGCGCTGACCTTCCTGGCCGGTTACCGCTCCATCGACTTCGGCGCCAAGATCCTCGCCGTCCTCCTCCTGGCCGAGACCGCCATCCTGCTCCTGCTGGCCGGCGGCGTCCTGCTCAAGGCCGACCTCGGCGTGACCTCCTTCGCGCCGGGCAACGTCGCCGTCCCCGGCACGATCGTCGTCCTCGCCTTCGCCTTCGGCGCCTTCACCGGCTTCGAATCGACCGTGATCTACCGCCGCGAGGCCCGCGACCCCGAGCGCACCGTCCCCCGCGCCACCTACATCGCGCTCGCCTTCCTCGGCCTCTTCTACGCCTTCATCGTCTGGATCGTCATCCAGGCGTACGGCCCGGCGAAGGTGCTCGACGCGGCGGCGGCCGATCCGGCCGGGCTCTTCTTCTCCGCGATCACCACCTACGTGGGCGCATGGGCCGCCGACCTCATGCACATCCTGATCGTGACCAGCATCTTCGCCTCCCTGCTGGCCTTCCACAACGCGATCAACCGCTACACGCTCGCGCTGGCCCAGGAAGGCGTGCTCCCCGCCGCGCTGGGCCGCGTTCATCCGCGTCACCAGTCGCCCTACGCCGCCGGCATCGCCCAGACGGCGCTCGGGCTGGTGGTCGTGGCCGCCTTCGGCCTGGCCGGCGCCGACCCGTACACTCACCTGCTGCTCTGGGTGAACACCCTCGGCATGATGAGCCTGGTCACGCTCATGGCCGTGGCCGCCGTCGCGGTCTACTTCTACTTCCGCCGCACCCCCTCGAACGAGGGCCTCTGGCGCACCCGCGTCGCCCCGCTGCTGGCCGCGGTCCTGCTCACCGGCGCCCTGGGTCTCATCGCCACGAAGATCTCGTTGTTCACCGGCGGTGTGGCCGTCGTCAACGCCGTCATCCTGATCCTCATCCCGGCCGTCTTCGCCGCCGGGCTCCTCGCCGCCTTCCGCCTGCGCCGCGGCAGGCCGGAGGTCTACCGGCGCTTCGCCGCGGAACCAGACGAAGGAAGTGACCCATGCCCGCAGCCGACCTCGTCCTGATCGGGGCGAACGTCCGCACCCTCGACCCCGCCCGGCCGTACGCCACCGCCGTCGCCGTCAAGGACGGTCACATCGCCGCGGTAGGCGACATCACGGACGTGCGCGAGTGGCAGGGCCCCCTTTTCGACCTGGGCGGGGCGTGCCTGGTCCCCGGCCTCACCGACGGCCACAGCCACCCCCTGTGGAGCCTGGACCTGGCCACCGGCACCGACCTGTCGCACGTGACGGACCTCGACGGCCTGCGCGCCGCCCTGCGCGACGCCGTCCGCGTGGACGGCTGGGTGCTGGCCCACGGCCTGGACCACAACGTCTTCGCCGGCAAGCCGCTCCACTACGACCTGATCGAGGATGTCCTGTCCGGCGATCCGGCCCACATCCGGCTCTACGACGCGCATTCGGTCCTGGCCAGCCGGGCCGCGCTGGCCGCGGCCGGCATCGACGGGCCCCGGGTCTTCGCCGAGCGCGCGAGCGTGGTCTGCGACGCCGGCGGCCGGCCCACCGGGCACCTGGTCGAGCACGCCGCCATGGACCTGCTCGCGCCCTTCCTGCCGCGCACGCCGCAGGCCGTACGCCGGGAGCGGCTGCTGGCCCTGCTCGGCCAGATGGCCGCGACCGGTCTGACCGGCGCGCACGTCATGGACCTCGGCCCCGCCGACCTCGCCCTGCTGACCGCGATCGAGGCCGACGCCGACCTGCCGGTACGGCTGAGCCTGCACCCCTGGTGCATGCCCGGCGCCGACGCCGACCACCTCGCCTTGCTGACCGCGCTCCAGAACGAGCACGGCCGGAGCTGGCGGGTGGGCGGGGTGAAGCTGTTCATGGACGGCACCGTCGAGGGCGGCAGCGCCTGGCTGGACTACCCCGACTGCCACGGGCAGGGGAGCGAGGCGTTCTGGCCGGACCCGGCCGCCTACAGCGCCGCCGTGCGGACGCTGCATCGCGCCGGAGTGCCCACGGCCACGCACGCCATCGGCGACGCCGCCGTCCGCCACGTCCTGAACACCGTGGAGAGCCTGGGACCGGGCGGGCCCCGGCACCGGATCGAGCACATCGAGACGCTCGGCGACGAGCAGCTCGCCCGCTTCGCCCAGCTGGGCGTGGTCGCATCCCTGCAGCCGCCGCACACCGCGTACACCCGGGCCGACCACACCGACCAGTGGTCCATGCGGCTGGGTGACGAGCGGGCGGGGCACGCCTGGCGCTTTCGCGACCTGCGGGCCTCCGGGGCGACGGTGGCGCTGGGCTCGGACTGGCCGATCGCGCACTACGACGCCCGCCGGATCCTGCGTACCGCCCGCTGCCCGCTCGGGGCGGCCACCGGCACGGGGCTGGACGGGCTGGCCGCGCTCGAGGGACTCACCACGCACGCGGCGCTGGCGGCGGGGGAGGAGGCGGTGGCCGGCCGCATCGCCCCCGGCTACCGCGCCGATCTGACCGCGCTGGCCCTCGACCCCGTGATCGCCCCGGCCGACGAGGTCGCCGACGCCCCGGTCGTCCTGACGATGAGCGGGGGGCGGATCACCTTCCGGAGCTGAGGCGGGGCAGGTGGGCAGCAGGGTGTGCCTTGACGATCTACCAATTACATGGTTAATTAGTAGGAAATAGGGGTAATTACTGCTCGCCGGATGCCCGCGAGTGGCGGTGACGGCCGAGCCCGAGTACGAGTGTCGATCTTGGCGGCGGCCGGGTCCAGCGCGACGACCGCCGCCGCACGTTCTGGCGAGGGTGTTGCACTTATGGCTGTCATGGATTCACGCGGCATCGCCGCCCGGCATTTGCCGCGCCATTCCATCCGCGATTCCGGCGCCCCGGCGAAACTGCTTCGCCGCATTTTCGACGAGGTGTGCCTGGACGAAAAGACTTCGGCCCGCGTCACCCATGTGATCGATGAATGGTTCGACCGCCGGCGGGCCGCGGTCAATTCACGCTCCGTGACGATACTGCTGTGGCGCGGGCGCGTCGACGCGGCCGTGTCCGCGATGGCCGAAGGCTCCCGGCGGCCCTCGAGCGCCTGGCTCGCCTTCTGGTATCCCGACCTCGGCGCCCGCCCGGCCGGGCCGGTCGAGGTGGTCACCGGCCGGGAGGGGCTGCGCGTGCTCACCGCGTTCCTGGGCGAGCACGACGAGCACGCCGCCACCGAGCGCGCCGAGCAGGTGCTGCGCCGCTGCCCCATGGGCGAGGGCGCGCTGGCCTCGCTCAGCTCCGCGCTCACCACGCTCGTCTACGCCGGCCGCGCCGACCTGGCCGCACGCTGGTGCGTGCCGCTGCTGGAACAGACCACCGCCCACTGCGACCCCGCCTGGCTGGGCATGTTCGCCGCCATCCAGGCCGAGATCCACCTCCGGCGCGGCGCCCCGGAAGAGGCCGAGACCTGCGCCAGAGCCGCGCTCAGCCACCTGCCGATGCGCGAATGGGGAGTGGCGCTCGCGCTCCCGCTGGCCGGCATGGTGGCCGCCAAGCTCGCCCTGGGCAAACCCGAGGAAGCCGCCCGCTACCTGGCCGTGCCGGTGCCGGAGGCGACCTTCCAGACGCCCGCCGGCCTGCACTACCGCGCCGCGCGCGGCGAGTACGCGCTGGCCACCGGTTCGCCGGAGGCCGCGCTGGCCGACTTCACCGCCTGCGGGGAGACCATGGCGCGCTGGGGCATGGACCTGCCCGGCATCGTCGCCTGGCGACTGGGCGCCGCCCGCGCTTGCCTCGAACTGGGCCGCGACGAGCGGGCCCGCGCCCTCGCCGGCGAGCACCTCGCCCTCCTGCCGCCCGGGCCCAGCCGGGCCAGAGGCGTCGCGCTCACGCTCCTGGCCTCGGCCACGTCGGTGTACGCCCGCCAGGGCCTGCTGGAGGAGGCGGTGGACGTCCTGCAGGCCGCGCACGAGCAGCAGGAACTCGCCCGCGCGCTGAAGGCGCTGGCGGCGCTGAGCTCCGAGCTCGGCCAGCACCACCGCGCCCGGCTGTTCGAACGCCGGGCGCAGACCATCGAACGGCCCGGTGAAGAGGCGGACAGCGACGCCTGCAGCCTCCTGACCGACGCCGAACGCCGGGTCGCCGCCCTGGCCGCCCAGGGATACACCAACCGCAGGATCTCGGAGAAGCTCTACCTCTCCGTGAGCACCGTCGAGCAGCACCTGACCCACGTCTATCGCAAGCTCGGTATTTCCCGGCGCCTCGACCTGCCCGCACACCTTCCCTGGTAATCGCCTTCAGGGGTCATTAGGGGTGTCCCCCCTATTGTGGACTGGCGATGCTTGATCCAGCTTTCTCGCCGGTCCACGATAGGGAGCGAAGATGGATCGCGGTAATTCGCCGAATGATTTCTCCCCGGCAGATTCGATCGCCATTATCGGGATATCCTGCCGGCTGCCCTCCGCGAATGACCCCGGCGCCCTGTGGGAGCTGCTGCGCGCGGGCCGCTCGGCCATCACCGCCCCGCCGCCGGGCCGCTGGGCGGGCGCCGAGCGGTACGGCGGCTTCCTGGCCGGCGTCGACGGCTTCGACCCCGAGTTCTTCGGCATCTCCCCGCGCGAGGCCGCCGCCATGGACCCCCAGCAGCGCCTGGTCCTCGAGCTGGCCTGGGAGGCGCTCGAGCACGCCAGAGTACGGCCCGGCGACCTGGCCGGCACGGCCACCGGCGTCTTCGTCGGGGCGATCGCCGCCGACTACGCCACCCTCACCGCGCAGGCCGGCGCCCTGAGCCGGCACACGATGCCCGGCCTCAACCGCGGCCTCATCGCCAACCGCGTCTCCTACGTCCTGGGCCTGCGCGGGCCCAGCCTCACCGTGGACACCGCCCAGTCCTCGTCCCTGGTGGCCGTGCACCTGGCGGCCGAGAGCCTGCGCCGCGGCGAGTCGGAACTGGCCCTGGCCGGAGGCGTCAACCTCAACCTCGCCGCCGGCGGCACCGTCCAGGCCGAGCGCTTCGGCGGGCTGTCACCCGACGGGCGCTGCTTCACCTTCGACGCCCGCGCCAACGGCTACGTGCGCGGGGAGGGCGGCGGGCTGGCCGTACTCAAACCACTGGAGCGCGCGGCCGCCGACGGCGACAGGATCCTCGCGGTCATCCTCGGCAGCGCGGTCAACCACGACGGGCGCACCGACGGGCTCACCGTGCCCAGCGCGGCGGCGCAGGCCGAGGTCATCACCCTGGCCACGCGCCGGGCCGGGGTGACGCCCGACGCGGTGCAGTACGTCGAACTGCACGGCACCGGCACCAAGGTCGGCGACCCGATCGAGGCCGAAGCCCTGGGACGGGCCCTCGGCACCGGGCGCGAGCCGGGGGAGCCGCTGGCCGTCGGCTCCGCCAAGACGAACCTCGGCCACCTCGAAGGCGCCGCGGGGATCGCCGGGCTGCTCAAGGCCGTCCTGAGCATCGCGCACCGGGAACTGCCGCCCAGCCTCAACTACGACACCCCCAATCCGGACATCCCCTTCGACCGGCTCAAGCTGCGGGTCCAGGCCGCACTCGGCCCCTGGCCCCGGCCCGGCAGCCCGCTGGTCGCCGGAGTCAGCTCGTTCGGCATGGGCGGGGCCAACTGCCACGTCGTCCTGGCCGAACCGCCCCCGGCGCGGGAACGGTCCGGCGGCCTCGCTGAGGAGAACGGGGACGTCCACGCCTGGGTCCTGTCGGCCCAGGCTCCCGCGGCGCTGCGCGCGCAGGCGGCCCGCCTGTCGGAAGCCCTGGAGGGCGGCGACCCGGCCCCGGCGGACGTCGCGCTCTCCCTGGCCACGACCAGGACGTCGTTCCAGCACCGGGCGGTGATCGTCGGCGACGGCCAGGAAGCCCGCGCCGCCCTGCACGCCCTCGCCCGGGGCGAGCAGGCCGCCGGCCTCGTCCAGGGCAGCGCGGGCCCGGCCCGCCACATTCCATCCCGCCCCTCCACCCCGGATACGGCCGACCGCCCCGCCACCCTCCAGGCCGACCGCCCCGCCACCCTGCAGGCCGGCAACGCCTCCACCGTCCAGGGCGCCGGCGCCGCCTCTGTGAAGGGCGGCGACGGCATCGTCTTCGTCTTCCCCGGGCAGGGCGGCCAATGGCCCGGCATGGCCGCCGGGCTGCTGCGCGAGTCGCCGGTGTTCGCCGAGCACCTGGAAGCCTGTGCCGAAGCCCTGGCACCGCACCTGGACTGGTCGCTGCTCGATCTCCTCACCGGCCGCAGCGGCTCGCCGCCCCTCGGCCGCGTGGACGTGGTCCAGCCGGCGCTCTTCGCCGTCATGGTCTCGCTGGCCCGGCTGTGGGAGTCGGCCGGCGTGCGCCCCGACGCCGTCATCGGCCACTCCCAGGGCGAGATCGCCGCCGCGCACGTGGCCGGCGCGCTCACGCTGGAGGACGCCGCCACCATCGTGGCCCTGCGCAGCCGCGCCGTCGCCACGATCAGCGGCGGCGCCATGGCCGCCATCGCCGCCCCGGCCCGGGAGGTGCGCGCCCGGCTGGACCCCCACGCCCTGTCCGTGGCCGCCGTCAACGGCCCCGCCGCCACCGTCGTCTCCGGTGACCCCGGGGCGCTCGCCGCGCTGCTGGACGCCTACCGCGCAGAAGGGGTCCGGGTACGCGAGATCCCGGTGGACTACGCCTCCCACTCGCCCCAGGTCGAACCCCTCCGGCAGCGCATCCTGCACACCCTGTCCGGCCTGCGGCCCCGGGCGGCCTCCACCGCCTTCTACTCCACCGTCACCGGCGCCCTCCTCGGCACCACCGGGCTCACCGCCGAGTACTGGTACCGCAACCTGCGCCAGACCGTCGAGTTCGAGCGTGCCGTCGCCGCCGCCGCAGCCGACGGGCACCGCGTGTTCGTCGAGAGCAGCCCGCACCCCCTCCTCGTCGAGGGCATCCGGGCCGGCGCCCCCGGGACGCTGGCCGCCGGAACGCTCCGCCGGGACCAGGGCGGGATCCGGCGCTTCCTCGCCTCGCTGGCCGCCGTGCACGTGCACGGCACCGCCGTACACTGGCCCGCCCTCATCGGGCCGGGCGCCAAGGTCGTGGACCTGCCGCCGTACGCGTTCCAGCGCAGGCGATTCTGGCTGGACGAGATCGAGCCTCCCGCCCCCGCAGCCCGCACGGCCGCCCCTGCATCCGGTACGGCGCGGCCGTCCCAGCCGCAGCCGCGCGGGGAGACGGCCGGGCACGACCCGCTGGACCTGGTCAAGGCCGCTCTCGCGATCGTCCTCGGCTACCCGGGCGGCGAGGCCGTGGACGAGAGCCGCACCTTCGGCGACCTGGGCCTGGACTCGGCCGGGGCGGTGGAGTTCCGCGACCGCCTGAGCACCGCGGCGGGACGGACGCTGCCGGCCTCCCTGGTCTACGACCACCCCACGCCCGAGGCCGTGGCGGCGTTCCTCACCGGCGCCTCGGCGGACCGGGCGGAGCCCGTGCCCGCGGCCGCGGGCACGGGTGAGCCCGTCGCCGTCGTGGCCATGAGCGGACGCTGGCCCGGCGGCGCCGAGTCGCCGGACGAGCTGTGGTCCCTTCTGCTGTCCGGCCGGGACGCCATCGGCGCCTTCCCCGGCAACCGCGGCTGGGACCTCGAACGCCTGCGGGCCAAGACCGGGCCGGGCGGCTCCGTCACGGACGAGGGCGGATTCCTCTACGACGCCGATCGCTTCGACGCCGGCTTCTTCGGCCTCGGCCCGCGGGAGGCCGCCGCCATGGATCCGCAGCAGCGGCTGCTGCTGGAATCGGTCTGGGAACTGTACGAACGCGCCGGGATCAACCCGGCGGGCCTGCGCGGCAGCCGTACCGGCACCTTCGTCGGCGTGATGCCGCAGGAGTACGGCCCGCGCCTGCACGAGGCGCCCGCCGAGTACGAGGGCCACGTCCTGACCGGCAGCCTGGCCAGCGTCGCGTCCGGCCGCCTGGCCTACACGCTGGGCCTCGAGGGACCGGCCATCACCGTGGACACGGCCTGCTCCTCTTCGCTGGTCGCGCTACACCTGGCCGTCCAGTCGCTGCGTCAGGGGGAATGCGACCAGGCCGTGGCGGGCGGGGCCACGGTGATGGCGACGCCCGGGATGTTCACCGAGTTCAGCCGCCAGGGCGGGCTGGCGCCCGACGGCAGATGCAAGCCCTTCTCCGCCGGAGCGGACGGCACCGCCTGGTCGGAGGCGGTGGGCCTGGTGCTTCTCATGCCGTTGTCGGCCGCCAGGCGTGAGGGACGTCCCGTGCTGGCCGTCATCCGCGGCAGCGCCGTCAACCAGGACGGCGCCTCCAACGGGCTGACCGCGCCGAACGGCCCCTCCCAGGAACGCGTCATCAGGCGGGCCCTGGACAACGCCGGCCTGTCGCACGCCGACGTGGACGCGGTGGAGGCCCACGGAACCGGCACCACGCTGGGCGACCCGATCGAGGCCGGGGCCCTGCTGGCGACCTATGGCCGCGATCGCGACCAGCCGGTGCTCGTCGGCTCGACGAAGTCACACCTGGGCCACACCCAGGCCGCCGCCGGGATCACCGGTGTCATCGCCATGATCCACGCCCTGCGCGAGGGACGGCTGCCGGCCACCCTCCACCTGGACCGGCCCTCACCCCACGTGGACTGGACGGCGGGAGCCGTACGCCTGCTCACGGAGCCGGCCACGTGGCCGCGCACCGGCCGCCCGCGCCGGGCCGCCGTCTCCTCGTTCGGCATCAGCGGCACCAACGCCCACGTCATCCTGGAGCAGGCGCCACGCGACGCCGAGCCGGAGCCGCAGGCGTCCCCGGGCTCCGAGCCGGCGGCCGGGACGATCGCCTGGGTGGTGTCCGGCGCCGACGCGCGGGCCCTGCGGGAGCAGGCCGCCCGCCTGCGCCCCCGGGCCGCCGAGCCCGAGGTGCCGGTCGGCGACGTCGCCCACACCCTGGCCACGGCCCGCGCCTCCCTGGTACACCGCGCCGTCGTCCTGGGCGGCGAGCGATCCGCCCTCCTGGCCGGTCTGGACACGCTGGCCGGGCAGGCCATGACCGAGCGGCCTGCCGTGGCCGGCGGGCCGGACACCGCCGGGGCCCCCGTCGTGATCAGCGGCAGGGCGGGGCGGCCGGGGCGGCTGGCCGTCATGTTCACCGGTCAGGGCAGCCAGCGCCTCGGCATGGGCCGTGAACTGGCCGGGCGCTTCCCGGTCTTCGCCGACACCCTCGCCGCCGTGGCCGAGCACCTGGACCCGCACCTCGGCCGCCCCATCCGCGAGGTCATGACCACGGGCCCGGCCGCCCTGCTGGACGGCACCGCCTACACCCAGCCCGCGATCTTCGCCCACGAGGTCGCGCTCTTCCGCCTGGCCGAGTCGTTCGGGCTGCGTCCCAGCCACCTGATCGGCCACTCGATCGGCGAGCTGACCGCCGCCCACCTGGCCGGAGTGCTGTCCCTGGCCGACGCCTGCACGCTGGTCGCCGCGCGCGGACGGCTCATGCAGGCGGTGACCGCGCACGGCGCGATGCTGGCCCTGGACGCCGCCGAGACCGAGGCCAGGGAGCTCATCGCCGCCCACCCGGCCGACGTGGACATCGCCGCCGTGAACGGCCCGCGCTCGGTGGTGCTGTCCGGCGCGGAACCGGTCCTGGCCGTCCTCGCCGACCGGTGGCGCGCCTCCGGCGGACGCGCCAGGCGGCTCGCCGTGAGCCACGCCTTCCACTCCCCGCACATGGACGCGGTGCTGGACGACTTCCACCGGGTCGCCGCCGGGCTGACGTTCTCCGAACCCCGCATCCCCGTCGTCTCCAACGTGACCGGCCGCCTGGCGACGGCGGCCGAGCTGACGGATCCGTCCTACTGGAGCGCGCACATCCGCAGGCCGGTCAGGTTCCTGGACGGCATCACGACGCTGCGCGCCCTGGGCGTCGGCGACTACCTGGAGCTCGGCCCGAGCGCGGTGCTGAGCGCCATGACCCTCGACTGCCTCGGCGACGACCCGCCGCGCACGGTGGCCGCCTCCGCCGAGCGGGACCGCCCGGAGCCGGAGGCGTTCCTGGCCGCCCTCGCGCACCTGTACGTCAACGGCCAGGACGTCACCTGGAGCGCCGCGGCCGAAGGCCGCCTGACCGGCCTGCCCACCTACGCCTTCCAGCGCGAACGCCACTGGCTGAACGGCCCCCGCGCCCAGGAGGCCGACACCTGGACCCACCGGATCGCCTGGCGCCCCGTCCACGGCGACGCCCCGGCCCCGCTGACCGGCACCTGGCTGCTCGCCCTGCCCGAGGAGGGCGCCTGGGCCGATCCCGCCGAGCGCGCCCTGCGCGAGCGCGGCGCCGACGTGGTGCGGATCACGGTACGGCAGGCCACCGGCGAGCACCTGGCGGCGGCCAGCGGTGTCACCGGCGTGCTGTCCCTCCTGGCGGAAGGCCCGGGCCGGACCGGCTACCACGCCAACGTCGCCCTCACCCGGGCCCTGGACGACGCGGGCCTGGCCGTACCCCTGTGGTGTGTGACCAGGGAGGCGGTGTCCGTCGGCGCGGGGGACCGTGCTCCCGACCCGGAACAGGCGCTGACCTGGGGCTTCGGAGCCGTGGCAGCCGTGGAGAACCCCGCAGGATGGGGCGGGCTCGTCGACGTGCCGGCCGGTCCGGACGAGCGGCACTGGCGGCAGGTGGCCGCCGCTCTCGGCGGCGGCGAGCGGGAGATCGCGGCACGTGAGGACGGATCGCACGCCCGGCGGCTGATCAGGGCCGAACCGCCCGCGCGCGGCCATCGGTGGGCGGGCGAGGGCACCGTACTGGTCACCGGCGGCACCGGAGCGCTGGGCGGGCACGTGGCGGTGTGGCTGGCCGAGCGTGGCGCCAGGCATCTGCTGCTGGTGAGCAGGAGCGGCGAGGCCGCGCCGGGCGCCGGGGCGCTGCGGGCCAGGCTTTCCGCGGCGGGCGCGAAGGTGACGTTCGCCGCCGCCGACGCCGGCGACCGGGACGCCCTGGCCGAGGTGATCGGCTCGGTGCCGGAGGAGTACCCGCTGACCGCCGTCGTCCACGCGGCGGCCGCGCTCGACGACGGCCTCATCGGCACGCTCACCCCCGAACGCCTCGACCGGGCGCTGCGCGCCAAGGCCGACGGCGCCCGGCACCTGCACGAGCTGACGAAAGATCATGACCTGACCGCGTTCGTGCTCTTCTCCTCGCTGGCCGGGCTGTGCGGCGTCGCCGGGCAGGCCAACTACGCTCCCGGCAACGCCTATCTGGACGCGCTCGCCGTGCACCGGCGGGCCCTGGGGCTGCCCGCCACGGCCGTGGCCTGGGGCACCTGGGCAGGAGACGGGCTGATGAACGCGGCCGCGGAACGCGCGCTGGCCGCGCAGGGCCTGCGCCCGATGGCGCCCGATCGGGCCGTCGCGGCTCTGGGCAGGGCGTTGGAACGCGGCGAGCCGTACCTCGTCATCGCCGACGCCGACTGGGCGGCCATGGCGGCGGCGCGCGTGCAGCCGCTGCTGCGTGAGCTCGTCCCGGCCGCGGCACCCGCGGACGCCGCGCCGCACGACGGCCTCGCGAGCATGACGGACGGTGCGCGGCGCCGGGCCCTTCTGCACCTCGTCCGCGCGAGCGTCGCGGCGGTCCTGGGCCGCCGCGCACCCGAGGAGGTCGAGCCGGAGCGGTCCTTCAAGGACCAGGGGTTCGACTCGCTGTCCGCCGTGCAGCTCCGCAACCGGCTCGGCACGGCGACCGGGCTGCGGCTGCCGCCCTCGGTCGTGTTCGACCACCCCACGCCCGCCGCGCTCGCCGAGGACCTCCACCTGCGGCTGACTCCGGAGCCGGAGGCGGTGACCATCGAGGCGGTCCTGGCCGGGATCGAGGCGCTGGAGTCGCTGCTGGCCGGGGTGGAGGCGACGGGCGCGGAACGCGACGCGGCCGCCACGCGGCTGGCCCGCCTGGCCAGAACCTGGGAGCCGGAGGCCACGGAGGCCGCCCCCGCGCTCGCGGACGACGACGCGCTGCTCGCCTTCGTCAACAAGACCCTTGGCACTTCCTGAACGAGAACGTTGCGAAAGAGAAGACGATGAGCGAGGACCAGATCAGGCAGCTGCTGCTGCGGGTCACCAATGAACTGCAGGACACACGCCGGCAACTCCAGCGCGTGCGTGACGACAAGACCGAGCCGATCGCCATCGTCGCGATGGCCTGCCGCTTCCCGGGCGGGGTGCGTTCGCCGGAGGACCTCTGGCGGCTCGTCGCGGACGAGCGCGACGCCGTCACCGCCTTCCCCGGCGACCGCGGCTGGGACGTGGACGGGCTCTACCACCCCGACCCCGGCCACCCCGGCACCTCCTACACCCGGCACGGCGGCTTCCTGGACGGCGTGGCCGACTTCGACGCAGACTTCTTCGGCATCTCCCGGCGCGAGGCGCTGGCCACCGACCCGCAGCATCGGCTGTTGCTGGAGACGGCGTGGGAGGCATTCGAACGGGCCGGGATCGACGTCACCACGCTGAAGGGCAGCAAGACCGGCGTCTTCGCCGGGATGAACGGCCAGGACTACGCCTCCAGGCTCGGCGAGGTGCCGCCGGCCGTGGACGGGTTCCTGATCGTGGGCAACGCGGCCAGCGTCGCCTCGGGGCGGGTCGCCTACACCTTCGGGTTCGAGGGGCCGGCGGTGACGGTGGACACGGCGTGCTCGTCGTCGCTGGTGGCCTTGCATCTGGCGGTGCAGTCGCTGCGCTCGGGGGAGTGCGACCTGGCGCTGGCCGGCGGCGTGTCGGTGATGGCGACGCCGTTCGGGTTCGTGGAGTTCTCCCGCCAGCGCGGGCTCGCGCCCGACGGCAGGATCAAGGCGTTCGCCGCGGCGGCCGACGGCACCGGCTGGGCGGAAGGGGCCGGGTTCCTGCTGGTGGAACGCCTGTCGGAGGCGATCAGGCACGGGCATCCGGTGCTCGCGGTCGTCCGGGGCTCGGCGGTCAATCAGGACGGCGCCTCCAACGGGCTCACCGCGCCCAACGGCCCCGCCCAGCAGCGGGTGATCCGCCAGGCGCTGGCCGGCGCCGGGCTGTCGGCCGCCGAAGTCGACCTCGTCGAGGCCCACGGCACGGGAACCACGCTGGGCGACCCGATCGAGGCGCACGCCCTGTTGGCCACCTACGGCCAGGGGCGCTCCCCGGGACGGCCGCTCTGGCTGGGCTCGGTGAAGTCCAACATCGGCCACACCCAGGCCGCCGCGGGCGTCGCCGGAGTGATCAAGGTGGTGGAGGCGGTACGGCACGGCGTCCTGCCCAAGACCCTGCACGTGGACGAGCCCACGGCACACGTGGACTGGTCGGCGGGCGAGGTCGGCGTCCTCACCGAATCCAGGCCGTGGCCCGACGGCACACGGCGGGCGGGGGTCTCGTCGTTCGGCATCAGCGGCACCAACGCCCACGTCATCATCGAGCAGGCGCCCGCGGCCGAGCTCACCGGGCAGGCCGGGATCGCGGGCGGGCCCGGCGGGCAGGCCGGGACGGCGGGTGAGCTCGACAGGCGGGCCGGGATCGTGGGCGGGCTCGGCGGGCGGGCCGGGGTTGCGGGTGGGCTTGGGCGGGCGGTGCCGTGGGTGTTGTCCGGGCAGAGTGAGGCGGGTCTGCGGGCGCAGGCCGCGCGGCTGGCGGCCTTCGTGGAGCGGCAGCCGGAGCTCGACCCGGCCGCGGTCGGCTTCACCCTGGCCACCGGCCGGGCGAGGCTGGCCGAGCGCGCGGTCGTCATCGCCGACGGGACGGACGACCTGCTGGCCGGGCTCCGGTCCCTGGCCGCCGGGACGGGCTCGGCAGCGGTCGAAGGACGAGCCGGTGGGAGCCTGGCGTTCCTGTTCACCGGGCAGGGAAGCCAGCGCGCCGGCATGGGACGTGAGCTGTACGGGCGGTTCCCGGTCTTCGCGGCGGCGTTCGACGCCGTGGCCGCCGAACTCGACGCCCACCTTCCCGGCCCGCCGGTGCGGGAGGTGGTCTTCGGCGGGCTCGGGCTGCTCGACCAGACCGTCTACACCCAATCGGGGCTGTTCGCCCTGCAGGTGGCGTTGTTCCGGCTGTTCGAGTCGTGGGGGGTGCGCCCCGACTTCGTGGCCGGGCACTCCATCGGCGAACTGGCCGCCGCGCACGTGGCCGGCGTCTGGTCGACGGCCGACGCCGCGGCGGTCGTGGCGGCCCGCGGCCGGCTCATGCAGGAACTGCCGCCGGGCGGGGCGATGGTGGCGATCGAGGCGGCCGAACGTGAGCTCGAACTGCCGCCGGGCGTCTCGCTCGCCGCGGTCAACGGGCCCTCGTCCGTCGTGGTCTCGGGAGAGGAGGAGCCGGTCGCCGCCCTGGCCGCGGACTTCGCGGCACGCGGGCGGCGCACCCGGCGGCTGACGGTCAGCCACGCCTTCCACTCGGCCCGCATGGAACCGATGGCGGACGCCTACCGCCAGGTCCTGACCGGCGTCGAAACCGCCCCGCCGCGCATCCCGCTCGTCTCGACGCTCACCGGCAGGCCGGTGGACCCGGACGAGCTGGCCGATCCGGGCTACTGGGTCAGGCAGGTCCGCGAGCCCGTGCGCTTCGCCGACGCCGTGGGCACGCTCGAGCGCGAGGGCGTCACCACCTACCTCGAACTCGGGCCCGACGGCGTGCTCACCGCGCTGGCCCGCGAGTCGATCATCGCCGAGGGCGCGGTCCTGGCGCCCGCCCTGCGCAAGGACCGCCCCGAGGACACGAGCGTGACCACGGCGCTCGCCCACGCGCACGTCCACGGCGCCGCGATCGACTGGGCGGCGATCTTCCCCGGCGCCGTCAAGGTCGGCCTGCCCACCTACGCCTTCCAGCGCAGCCGCTACTGGCTGGACGCCACGCCCGCCACGCTGAACCCGGCCGACCTGGGCCTCGACGCGCCCGGCCATCCGCTGCTCGGCGGGCTGCTCGAGCACACGGAGACGGACGCCGTCCAGCTGACCGGCAGCCTGTCACCGCGCTCCCACCCGTGGCTGGCCGACCACGTGATCGCCGGGCGGATCCTGGTGCCGGGCACCGCCTTCGTCGAACTCGCCCTCCGCGCGGGCGGCGAGACAGGCGCGCCCGTGCTGGACGAACTGGTCATCGAGACCCCGCTGGCACTCGAGCCCACCGGCGCCGCGCACGTGCGGGTGACCGTGGGCCCGGCGGACGAGTCGGGGGCCCGCGCCCTCACGGTGCACTCGCGCCCGGCCGAAGGAGCGGCCTCCTGGGTACGGCACGCCACCGGCCGCCTCGTGCCAGAGGCCGAGCCGGGCCGCCCCACGACGGAGACCGGGCAGAGCGAGCCGGGCCGCCTCACGACGTGGCCGCCACCGGCCGCCGCGTCTCTGGACGTCGCCGGCCTCTACGACGCCCTGGCCGCCTCCGGCCTCCACTACGGCCCCGCCTTCCAGGGGGTCACCGCCGGCTGGCGTGAAGGCGAGTCGCTGCTGGCCGAGGTGGCCCTGGCCGAGCACGACCGGCCCGAGTCCGCGCACTTCGGCCTGCATCCCGCCCTGCTCGACGCCGCCTTGCACCTCACGGCCCACGATCGGCTGTCCGAGCCGGGGCAGCGCCTGCCGTTCGCCTGGCGCGAGGTCCGCCTGCACGCCGCCGGGGTTTCCGCGGCCCGGGTACGGCTGACGCCCACGGGCCGGGACGAGTGGCGGGCCGAGGTGTCCGACACGGCCGGGGCACCGGTGCTGACCGTCGGCGCCCTGCGCCTGCGCCTGTCCGAGACCGCCCCGGAGGGCTTGTTCCAGGTCGCCTGGCGGGAGGCCCACACCACCACCGATCCGGACGAAGTCATCCATCGCGTGCAGGACGAACTCACCGTCATCTCCGTCACCCAGCCGGACGAGGCCGTCCACCGCGCGCAGGGCGGGCACACCCAGCCTGATGAGGCCGTCCATCGCACGCTGGGTGGGCACATCCAGCCGGACGAGGCCGTCCACCGCGTGCTCGGCGAACTGACCGCCGGGCTCGAAGGCGGCACCCGCCTCGTGGTCCACACCCGCGGGGCCGTGGCCGTCACGCCGGAGGACGACGTGGACCCGCGATCAGCCGCCGTCTGGGGCCTGGTCCGCTCGGCGCAGTCCGAGCACCCCGGCCGCATCGTCCTGATCGACGGCGACCTCGGCGGGCACGACCTGCGCGCCCTGGCCGGCGGCGAACCCCAGCTCGCGCTCCGCGGCGGCCGGACCCTGACGCCCCGCCTGACCCCGGCGCGGACCCCGGCTCCCGCTCGCCCGCTGAACCCCGAGGGCACGATCCTCATCACCGGCGGCACCGGCGCCCTGGGCGGGCTCCTGGCCCGCCACCTGCTCACCGTCCACGACGCCCGCCGGCTCATCCTCCTGAGCCGCCGCGGCCAGGACGCCCCGGGCGCCGCGAGCCTGCGGCAGGAGTACGGCGAGCGCGTCGACATCCGCGCCGGAGACGTGGCGGACCGCGCCTTCCTCGAGGACCTGATCGCCACCGTCCCCGCGGAACACCCCCTGACCGCCGTCATCCACACGGCCGGCGTCACGGACGACGGCGTGCTCGGCTCGCTCACCGCCGACCGGCTGAACGCGGTCCTGCGCCCCAAGGCGGAAGGCGCCTGGCACCTCCACGACCTCACCAAAGACCTGGATCTGTCATGGTTCGTCCTGTTCTCCTCGATCGCCGGCACCGTGGGCAACGCGGGCCAGGCCGGATACAGCGCCGCCAACGCCTTCCTCGACGGCCTGGCCGAACACCGGCGTCGCGCGGGACTCCCGGCCCTGTCGCTGGCCTGGGGCCTGTGGGAGGGCGCCAGCGACCTCACCGCCCACCTCGGCCAGGCCGGCCGGGCGCGCCTGGCCCGCCTCGGCATCAAGCCGCTGCCCGAGGAGACCGGCCTGCGCCTCTTCGACGCCGCCCTGCGCGCGGACGCGGCGGTGGTGGTGCCCGCCCTTCTCGACGCGCCGGCCGTACCGGAGGTCTCGCCGCTCCTGCGGGAGCTGATCCGCACCCCACGCCGGGCCGTACGGCAGGCCGTCCCCGAGCAGGCGCCGGCGGCACTTGACGGCGAGCAGCTGCTCGCTCTGGTGAGAAGGGAGGCCGCCGTGGTCCTCGGCACCGTGGCCGGGCAGATCCCGCAGCGGCGGGCCTTCACCGACCTGGGACTCGACTCCCTGACCGCGCTCGAATTGCGCAACCGCCTCGACCGGGCCACCGGCCTGCGGCTGCCGGCCACGCTGACCTTCGACCACCCCACGCCGCAGGCGGTGGCCGAGCGCCTGCTGGCGGAACTGCACCCGCAGGAGGCCGAGCGGGACACTCCCGCCACGGCCGAGCCCCCGGACGACGACGCGATCGCCATCGTCGGCATGTCCTGCCGCCTGCCCGGCGGCGTGCGCACGCCCGGCGACCTGTGGCGCCTGGTGAGCGACGGCGTGGACGCGGTCACCGAGTTCCCCGGCGACCGGGGATGGGACGTCGAGTCGCTCTACGACCCCGACCCCGACCACAAGGGCACCTCCTACACCCGGCACGGCGGCTTCCTGCACGAGGCGGCCGGGTTCGACGCCGAGTTCTTCGGCATCGCGCCGCGCGAGGCGCTGGCCACCGACCCGCAGCAGCGGCTGCTGCTGGAGGCGACCTGGGAGGCGTTCGAGCACGCCGGCATCGACCCGGCCGAGTTGCGGGGCAGCAGGACCGGCGTGTTCGCGGGGGTGATGTACCACGACTACGCGCCACGGGCCGGCCAGGCCCCGGCCCCGCTGGAGGGGTACCTGGCCAACGGCAACGCGGGCAGCGTCGCCTCCGGGCGCATCGCCTACACCTTCGGCTTCGAGGGGCCGGCGGTGACGGTGGACACGGCGTGCTCGTCGTCGCTGGTGGCCCTGCACCTGGCCGTGCAGTCGCTGCGCACGGGCGAGTCCGACCTGGCCCTGGCCGGCGGCGTCGCGGTCATGGCCACGCCCTCCGTGTTCGTGGAGTTCTCCCGCCAGCGCGGGCTCGCGCCCGACGGGCGGTGCAAGGCGTACGCGGCTTCGGCCGACGGCACCGGGTGGGCGGAAGGGGTCGGCCTGCTGCTCGTCGAGCGCCTGGCCGACGCCCGGCGGCTCGGGCACCGGGTGCTGGCCGTGGTCCGCGGCACCGCCGTGAACCAGGACGGCGCCTCCAACGGCCTGACCGCGCCGAGTGGCCCCGCGCAGCAGCGGGTGATCCGCCAGGCGCTGGCCGTCGCCGGGCTCGCCCCTTCACAGGTGGACGCCGTCGAAGGCCACGGCACCGGCACCACGCTCGGCGACCCGATCGAGGCGCAGGCCATCCTCGCCACCTACGGCCAGGGGCGCGAGGAGGGGAGCCCGCTGTGGCTGGGTTCGCTGAAGTCCAACCTCGGGCACACGCAGGCCGCGGCCGGAGCGGCGGGCGTCATCAAGATGGTGCAGGCCATCCGGCACGGGCTGCTGCCCAGGACCCTGCACGTGGACGAGCCCTCCCCGCACGTGGACTGGTCGGCCGGGGCGGTGGAGCTGCTGACCGAGGCCCGGCCGTGGCCCGAGACGGGCGCTCCGCGCCGGGCCGCGGTGTCCTCCTTCGGGGTGAGCGGCACCAACGCCCACGTGATCATCGAACAGGCGCCCCGGGAGGAAGGGGCCGCGGGAGGCGAGCGCGGCCCCTGGGAAGGGGTGGAGGCCGCGGGCTCCGGGCACCGGGCAGAAGGGGACGAGGAAGCACCCCGGGCGGAACAGCGGGTTGTGCCGTGGCCGGTGAGTGCGCGATCGCCCGAGGCGCTGCGTGCTCAGGCCGGACGCCTGGCCGCCTTCCTCGCCGAGCACCCGGAGACGTCCCCCGGAGACGTGGGGCTCTCGCTGGCGACCACCCGTGCCGCGCACGAACACCGCGCCGTCCTGCTTCCCGGGGGAGACGCGCGGGCCCTGCGCGCCCTGGCCGCGGGAACCTCCTCCCCACGCGTGGTGCGCGGCGTCGCCGGCGTCGAAGGGAAGGTCGTGTTCGTCTTCCCCGGCCAGGGCTCGCAGTGGGCGGGCATGGCCGTGGACCTGCTGGAGTCCGCGCCCGTCTTCGCCGAGCGGCTCGCCGCCTGCGACCGGGCGCTGGAGCCGCACACCGGATGGTCGGTCCTCGACGTGCTGCGCGCGGCGCCGGGCGCACCCGATCCCGAGCGCGTGGACGTGGTGCAGCCGCTGTTGTGGGCGGTCATGGTCGCGCTGGCCGCGCTCTGGCAGTCGTACGGCGTGCGTCCCGACGCGGTGCTCGGCCACAGCCAGGGGGAGATCGCCGCCGCCTGCGTGGCCGGCATCCTGTCCCTGGAGGACGCCGCCCGGGTGGTGGCCCTGCGCAGCCGTGCCATCACCCGGCTGGCCGGGAGCGGCGCCATGGCCTCGATCGCGCTGCCCGTCGCGGAGGTGGAGGACGGCGCCGCCGTACGCGAAGGACGGGTGGCGATCGCGGCGGTCAACGGGCCCGCCCAGGTCGTGATCTCCGGGGACCCGGACGAGGTGGCGGAGCTCGTGGCCCGGCACAAGGCGGCAGGCGCACGGGCCCGGCTCATCCCCGTGGACTACGCCTCGCACTCGCCGCACGTCGAGCGGATCCGGGCGGACGTGCTCGGCGCGCTCGCGCCCGTCGCGCCGCGGGCCGGCGAGGTGCCGCTGTACTCGGCCGTGACCGCGGACTGGGCCGGCTCCATGGACGCCGCCTACTGGTACGCCAACCTGCGCGAGCGCGTGCGCTTCGAGGAGGCGCTGCGCGGGCTGGCCGAGCGGGGGCACGAGGTGTTCATCGAGGTCAGCCCGCATTCCGTGCTCACCTCCGGCATCCAGGAGACGCTCGGGAACGCGGTGGTCGCGGGCACCCTGCGCAGGGACGAGGGCGGGCTCGACCGCTTCCTCACCTCGCTGGCCGAGGTGCACGTCAGAGGCGTGCCGGTGGACTGGACGCCGAGCTTCCCCGGGGCCCGGCGCGTCGAACTGCCCACCTACGCCTTCCAGCACCGCCGTTACTGGCTCGACGCCGTGACATCCGTCCAGAGCGGTCCGGGGGAACCGCCGCCCGAGCCACCCGCCGCGGACCGCTCCCTGGCCGGGCTGTCGGGAGCGGAGCTCGACGCGGCGCTGATCGAGCTGGTCCGCGCGGAGACCGCCGTGGTCCTGGGGCACGACGAGCCGGACGCCGTCGACGCCGGCCGCGCCTTCCGCGAGCTCGGCCTGGACTCGCTCACCGCCGTCGACCTGCGCAACCGGCTCGGCGCCGCCACCGGCCTGACGCCGCCCGCCACGCTGATCTTCGACTACCCGACGCCCGCCGCCGTCGCCGGCTTCCTGCGCGACGAGCTGTCCACGCCGGCGGAGGCCGTGCGCTTCCCCTCCGCCGGCGCCTCGCTCGACTACCTGGAGGCCGCGCTGTCCTCAGGAGCCGGCGAACCCGGCCTGCTCGACCGCATGCGCCGCCTGCTCGACCAGTGGGGAACCCCCGCGCCGGACGACACCGCCGGCCTCGACCTCGACACCGCCACCGACGAGGAGCTCTTCCGGCTCCTCGACCACGACCCGCTGTGACGTCCAGGAGAGCTTTTGCCATGGCAGATGACGAGAAGCTGCGCGAATACCTCAAGCGCGCGATCGCCGATGTCCAGACCCTGCGCGGCCGCCTGCACGAGGTGGAGTCGAAGAGCCGGGAGCCCATCGCGATCGTGGGCATGGCCTGCCGCTTCCCCGGCGGGGTGAACTCGCCCGAGGACCTGTGGCGGCTGGTGAGCGAAGGCCGCGACGCGGTCACGGAGTTCCCCGCCGACCGGGGATGGGACCTGGAGCGGCTCTTCCATCCCGACCCCGACCACAAGGGCACCTCCTACACCAGGCACGGCGGCTTCCTCGGCGACGTGGCCGGGTTCGACGCCGAGTTCTTCGGCATCGCGCCGCGTGAGGCGCTGGCCATCGATCCGCAGCAGCGGCTGCTGCTGGAGATCGCCTGGGAGACGTTCGAACGAGCCGGCATCGACCCCGCCACCCTGCGCGGCAGCCGTACCGCGGTCTTCGCCGGGCTGGCGGGCGGCGACTACGGCGTGGGCCCGGGAACGCCCGCGGAACTGGAAGGCCATCTGGGCGTGGGCACGCTGCGCAGCGTCGCCTCGGGGCGGGTCGCCTACACCTTCGGGTTCGAGGGGCCGGCGGTGACGGTGGACACGGCGTGCTCGTCGTCGCTGGTGGCCTTGCATCTGGCGGTGCAGTCGCTGCGCTCGGGCGAGTGCGACCTGGCGCTGGCCGGCGGCGTGTCGGTGATGGCGACGCCGTTCGGGTTCGTGGAGTTCTCCCGCCAGCGCGGGCTCTCGGCGGACGGCAGGTGCAAGGCGTTCGCGGCGGCGGCCGACGGCACCGGGTGGGCGGAGGGCGTCGGCCTCCTCCTGGTGGAGCGGCTGTCGGAGGCGCGGCGGCTGGGCCACGAGGTGCTGGCCGTGGTCCGCGGCACCGCGGTGAACCAGGACGGCGCCTCCAACGGCCTGACCGCGCCCAACGGGCCCGCGCAGCAGCGGGTGATCGCACAGGCGCTGGCCTCGGCCGGGTTGCGCGGGAGCGAGGTCGGCCTGATGGAGGCGCACGGCACCGGCACCACGCTCGGCGACCCGATCGAGGCGCAGGCCATCCTCGCCACCTACGGGCAGGGGCGCGAGGAGGGGAGCCCGCTGTGGCTGGGTTCGCTGAAGTCCAACCTCGGGCACGCGCAGGCGGCCGCCGGCGTCGGTGGCGTGATCAAGGTGGTGCAGGCCATCCGGCACGGCGTGCTGCCCAGGACCCTGCACGTGGACGAGCCCTCCCCGCATGTCGACTGGTCGGCCGGGGCGGTGGAGCTGCTGACCGAGGCGCGGCCGTGGCCGGAGCCGGAGGTTCCGCGCCGGGCCGGAGTGTCCTCCTTCGGGGTGAGCGGCACCAACGCCCACGTGATCATCGAACAGGCGCCCGGGCAGAGTGCTCAGAGGGGATCGGAACAGGCGCCCGGGGAGGCGGCTCAGGGCCCACAGGACGGCCGGGCTCCGGAGGGTGCGGCGGCCGGGATCGCGCCGTGGCCGGTCAGCGGGCGTTCGCCCGAGGCGCTGCGTGACCAGGCCGGACGTCTGTCCGCCTTCCTCCGCGACCGCCCGGAGACCCGGGCCGCCGACGTGGGCCTGTCGCTGGGCCGTACCCGCGCGCATTTCGAGCACCGCGCGGTGGTGGTGGCCGCGGACGGTGCGGACCGCTCGGCCGCGCTGGCGGCCCTGGCCGAGGGCGAGCCGTCGGCCCACGTGGTCGCGGGACGGCCGGGGCGCGCGCTGGCCTGGCTGTTCAGCGGGCAGGGGAGCCAGCGCGAGGGGATGGGACGCGTGCTGCACGCGCGCTACCCCGTCTTCGCGGACGCCTTCGACGCGGCCGCCGCCGAGCTCGACCGGCATCTCGGCGGAGTGCCGGTACGGCAGGCCGCCTTCGGGATCGGCGATCTGATCCACCGGACGACGTACACGCAGGCCGGGCTGTTCGCCCTGCAGGTGGCCCAGGCGCGGCTGCTGGAGTCGTGGGGCGTGCGCCCGGACTTCGTGGCCGGGCACTCGATCGGCGAACTGGCCGCGGCCCACCTCGCCGGGTTGTGGTCGCTGGCCGACGCGGCGGCGGTGGTGGCGGCCAGGGGACGGCTGATGGGGGAGTTGCCCCCGGGAGGCGCGATGGCCGCGATCGAGGCGGCCGAGCAGGACGTCCTGGCGGCGCTGCCCGAGGGGAGCGAGGTCGGCCTGGCAGCCGTCAACGGCCCGCGCTCCGTGGTGATCTCCGGCCGGGAGGACCTGGTCGCCGGCGTGGTGACCGGCTTCCAGGAGCGGGGGGTGCGGACGCGGCGGCTGCGGGTGAGCCACGCGTTCCACTCCGCCCTGATGGAGCCGATGCTCGACGCCTACCGGCAGGTGCTGGACGGGGTGGAGTTCGGCGCGGTCAAGATCCCGCTGGTGTCCACGCTCACCGGCCGGGCCGCGCGGGACGGCGAACTGGCCGATCCCGGCTACTGGGTCCGGCAGGTCCGCGAGCCCGTGCGCTTCGCCGGCGCCCTGACCACGCTCGGCGGTTCCGGCGTGACCGGCTTCCTGGAGCTCGGCCCGGACGCCGTGCTGTCCGTGCTGGCCGATGGCAGCCTGCCCGGCGCGTCCTTCGCCGCCTCGGTGCTGCGCAGGGACCAGCCCGAGGAGTTGTCGGCCATGCGCGCGCTCGCCGGCGCCCACGTGCACGGCAGCCCCGTCGACTGGGCGGCGGTCCTGCCCGGCGGGCGGCGCGTCGGCCTGCCCACGTACGCCTTCCAGCATCGGCGCTACTGGCTCGACCCCGCCGCCGGCGCCCCGGCCGGCGGGCATCCGCTGATCTCCGCCGCCGTGGTGGCCGCCGAGAGCGACCAGGTGCTGCTGTCGGGACGGCTCTCGCTGCGCACCCATCCCTGGCTGGCCGGCCACGCCGTCATGGGCACCGTCATCGTCCCCGGGGCCGCGCTGGTGGAGCTGGCGGTCCGCGCCGGGGACGAGGCGGGATCGAGCACGCTCGAAGAGCTCGTCGTGGAGGCGCCGTTCGTCGTCCCCGATCAGGGTGACGTGGAGTTCCAGGTCTCCGCCGGGGCGCTCGATCACGACCGCCGCCGGTCCGTCGCCATCCACTCGCGCACCCCCGGAGCCCCGTGGGCCCGGCACGCCTCGGGGTTCCTCGCCGAGGGCGCCGCCGAGCAGCCCGCGCCGATGGCGGTCTGGCCGCCCGACGGCGCGGCGCCCGTGCCCGTCGGCGACGTCTATCCCGCGCTGGAGGCCGCCGGGCTGTCCTACGGCCCCGCCTTCCAGGGGCTGCGCGCCGCCTGGCGGGACGGAGACGTGCTGTTCGCCGAGGTCGAGCTGGCCGCGCCGTACCGGGAGCAGGCGGAGGGGTTCGGCCTGCACCCCGCGCTGCTCGACGCCGCCCTGCACGTGGCGGCGCACGACGGCCTGCGCGACAGCCCTCCCGGGCACAACCGGCTGCCCTTCGCCTATCGCGGCGTGCGGTTGCACGCCTCCGGGGCGCACGCCCTCAGGGTACGGCTGGCGTTGCGCGGCCCGGACGAGCTGGCGCTGCATGCCGCCGATCCGTCGGGGGCGCCGGTGCTCACGATCGACTCGCTGCGCGCCCGCCTGATCTCGGCCGACCGGCTGCGGCCGGCCGGGGATCCATCGCTCTTCCAGGTGACGTGGGTGCCGCTTGCGGCCGGTACGGCGGGGCACGACGCCGAGGTCCTCGTGGTCCCGTCGCCGCCCGGCGCGGCCGCGTCGGGGGAGGCGGCTCAGGAGCACACGGCCTGGGTGCTGGATCGGCTGCGAGAGTGGCTGGCCGGGGACAGTTCCGGCCGCCTGGCCGTGGTCACCGCGAACGCGACGTCCGCGGTCGCGCCCGACCCCGCGATGGCGGCGGCGTGGGGGCTGGTGGGCTCCGCCCAGGCGGAGCATCCCGGGCGCATCGTCCTGGTGGACGTGACGGAGGACCCTGCCACGGACTCCGGCGCGCAGGCCGCTCCTGGAGCGGAGGACGGCTTTCCGGGCGTGAGCACGGATGGCTTCGCCGCCGCCGTCGCTGTGCGTGCGGCCGTTTCGGCCGCGGTGGCCGCCGGTGAGCCGCGGGTCGCGCTCCGGGGCGGCCGGGTGTTCGCGCCGCGGTTGGCCCGGCCGGCCGGAGCGGATGCCGGGCGGGCGTGGGATCCCGAGGGCACGGTGCTGATCACCGGCGGCACCGGGGTGCTCGCGGGCGAGCTGGCCAGGCACCTGGTCGCCACCCGGGGCGTGCGGCGCCTGCTGCTGGTGAGCAGGCAGGGGGAGCGGGCGGCGGGCGCCGCCGTACTCAAGGAGGAGCTGAGCGCGGCCGGGGCGCACGTCACGCTGGCGGCGGCCGACGTGGCCGACCGGGCGGCGCTGGCGGAGGTGCTGGCCGCGATACCGCGGGAGCATCCGCTGACCGCGGTGGTGCACGCGGCGGGGCTCACCGACGACGGCGTGGTGACCGCGCTCACCCCCGAACGCCTCGAGGCGGTGCTGCGCCCCAAGGCGCACGCCGCCTGGAACCTGCACGAGCTGACCCGGGAGCACGACCTGGCCGCCTTCGTCGTGTACTCGTCCGTCGCCGGTCTGCTCGGCGCGCCGGGACAGGGCGCCTACGCGGCGGCGAACGCCTACCTCGACGCGCTGGCCGCGCGGCGAAGGGCCGCGGGGCTGCCGGGCATCTCGCTGGCCTGGGGGCTGTGGGCGCGGCCGAGCGGCATCACCGCCCGCCTGACCGACCTCGACCGGGCGCGGGCGGCCCGCTCCGGGCTGCTCGCCCTGGCGACGGAGGAGGCGCTGGCGTTGTTCGACGCGGCGCTGCGCACCGGCGGGCCGCTGGTGGTCACGGCCGCCCTCGACCTGGCCGCGATCCAGGACCCGCCGGCCATCCTGCGCGCCCTGGTACGGCCGGCCCGCAGGACCGCGGGCGCCCACGCGGCCCCGGGACCGGCCCTGGCCCGGCGGCTGTCCTCCCTTCCGGAGGAGGCGCGGGCGGCGGCCGTTCTCGAGACGGTCACCGAGCAGGTGGCGGCGGTCCTGGGCCTCGAGCCCGGCGCCGTCGCGGCCGAGCGGCCCTTCGGCGACCTCGGCCTGGACTCGCTCACCGCGGTCGAGCTGCGCAACCGGCTCGACGGGCAGAGCGGGCTGCGGCTGCCGGCGACCGTCACCTTCGACCACCCGACGCCGGACGCGCTCACCGTCTTCCTCCTGAAGGAGCTCGCCGCGGCGGAGCCGGACGACGATCGGCCGCGGCCGGGGCCCGCCGGCGGGCAGGGACCGCTGGCCGTGCTGTATCGGGACCTGTGCGGCAAGGCGGAGTTCGCCGCGGCGGCCGAGCTGCTCGGCGTAGCCTCCCGGCTGCGCTCGACCTTCGGCGACGGGCAGCGCGCGGAGCACACGCCGCCGCCGATCCGGCTCGCCTCGGGCGACGGGGTCGCGCTGATCTGCCTCCCGGCCGTCAGCGCCATCTCCGGGCCGCACGAGTACGCCCGCTTCGGCCGCGCGATGACCGGCGAGCGGGACGTGCACGTGCTGCGCTCACCCGGCTACGACCCGGCCGACCTGCTGCCCGACACCGTGGAGACCTACGTGCGCGCCCAGGCCGACACCGTGGAACGCCTGGCCGGATCGCGTCCCTACGTGATCACCGGCCGGTCCATGGGCGGGGCCGTCGCGCACGCGGTCGCCGCCGAGATGGAGAACCGGGGCGTCCCGGCGGCGGGGCTCGTGCTGATCGACTCCTATCCCGTCGACAGCGCGGCCCGCGAAGGCATGAGCGAGTGGTGGCTGGCCGCGATGATCACCGGGATGCTGGAGCGCACCGAGCGCTACCGGATGGTCTGGAGCGACGCGAGCCTGACCACGATGGGGGCCTACGGCCGCCTGCTGGACGGCTGGCAGCCCAAGCCGATCGCCGCGCCGACGCTGGTCGTGCGGGCCACGCAACCACTGGCCGGAACCGTCGTCGATCCGGCCGGGCGCCATGACTGGCGGGCGTTCTGGCCGCTGCCGCACGAGGTCGCCGACGTGCCGGGCGACCACTTCACCGTGCTGGAAGAGCACTCGGACACGACGGTCGCGGCGGTGCGCGCCTGGATCGACGCCCTCGCGGCCGGACCCGTTTCCCCAACCGAAAGGACACACGCATGAGCGTTCAGGTCGTGGCCGTCACCGGCGCCGCCTCCGGCATCGGCAGGGCCACGGTGGAGTTGTTCGCCGGACGCGGGGCCAAGGTGGTCGCCGTGGACGTGGCCAAGCGCGGGCTGGACGATCTCGCGGCCGGCCATGACGGCGTCGTCCCGCTGGTCGGCGACGTCTCGGCGGAGGAGACCAACGCCGAGCTGGCGGCGCTGGCCGTACGCGAGTTCGGGCGGCTGGACGCCGTGGTGCTGAACGCGGGCATCGGCGGCGCGGGACCGCTGGAGTCGCCGGGCGCCATCGAGCGCTTCGAGCGGATCCTCGCGGTCAACGTGCGGGGCGTGGTGCTGGGCATCCGGGCGGTGCTGCCCGCCCTGCGCGCCTCGGGCGGCGGCTCGATCGTGGTCACCTCGTCGGTCTCCGGACTGCACGGCGATCCGGGCACCTGGGCCTACAACGTCTCCAAGGCGGCCGTCATCAACCTGGTGCGCGCCGCGGCGATCGACTACGCGGTGGAGAACATCCGGGTCAACGCCATCGCTCCGGGTGGTACGGCGACGCCGCTGACGGCCGGGGTCATCGCCCATCCCGCGCTCGGGCCGGCGGTGACCGAGCGCATCCCCCAGCGGCGCTGGGCGGAACCGCGGGAGCAGGCGGAGGTCATCTGGTTCCTCACCTCCCCGGCAGCGTCCTACATCACCGGCGTCACCGTTCCCGTGGACGGCGGGCTGACCGCGAACAGCGGCCTGCTGCTGCCGCCCGCGGTCCCCGGCGGCGAACCCCGATAAGGAGATCACGATGAGCATCGACGACAACAAGAACACCGCCCGGCGCCTCTACGAGGAGGTGATCACCCTGCGCCGCCCCGAGGTGCTGACCGAGATCGTCGCCGCGGACGTCGTGGACGAGGCCGTCGGCAACGGCGCCGGCGGCCGGGCCGACTTCGTCGCGCACGTGCAGGGCGTGTGGGACGCGGTCGAGGACGTCAAGGCGACGGTCACGGACCTGGTCGCGGAGGGCGATCGCGTGGTGGTGTTCTGGCGGATCGAGGGGATCCAGCGGCTGCCGTTGTTCGGCGCCCCGGCCAGCGGGCGGCACTTCACCGGCCACAGCATCAGCACGATCACGTTCCGGGACGGTCAGATCATCCGATACAAGGTCCTTCCCGACCGTCTCGGCATTCTTCAGCAAATTTCATGAATTAAAGGAGCGATGGATGGCAGATCTCTCGCGCGACGATATTTCCGATATTCGGGGGACGCTGGCCATGTTCTCCCACGCGTTCGACAACAAGGATCTCGAGGCGCTCAGCCGTGTCTTCGCCGAGGACGGCGTGCTGGAGCTGACCAAGGGCGCGGGCCGGGTGATCGGCGGGCTGCGCGCCATCGGCGAGTTCGCGATCGCCCTCGGCGCGGACGCGCCCGACCACCACACGCTCGACACCCACGTCTACGTGGCCGAGGGCGTGGTCCGGGCACGCAGCCGCTACCTGGCGATCCTGCCGGACGGCAGCGTGCACAACGGCGACTACCTGGACGAACTCCGGCAGACGCCGGACGGCTGGCGGATCGGCAGACGCGTCTCGATTCCCCGATTTCCCAGATAGGAAATAGGGGTTGTTAGGGGTAGTGACCAACACCCCTATAAACCTACTCTTCAGGCAATTCCCAGATTTATTCTCATCCGCCGGAGCGGTTTATGCACATGCCCAGAAATTTCCGGTTTTCGCGCGCCAAAGTGGCAATGGGAGCGCTTGCCGTACTTCTCCTGGGGGCTTGTTCCGCTCCGGCGGCAACCTCGGCGGGAAGCGCGGCCCAAAGCCCCGCCGCCCGGGGGCCCGTCAAGGGCGGCTCGCTGACCTTCGCCGCCGACACCGAGCCCGTCACCTTCGACGTGCACGTCAGCGCCCAGGACATCACCGGCGCCATCCTCCGCAACGTCTTCGACTCCCTGATCGCCGAGGACGCGGCCGGTAAGTTCCATCCCTGGCTGGCCGAGTCGTGGGAGGCGGCGCCCGACCTGAAGAGCTACACCTTCCGCCTGCGCGAAGGCGTCACCTTCCACGACGGCACCCCCTTCGACGCCCAGGCCGTGAAGGTCAACTTCGACCGCATCGCCGACCCGGCCACGAAGTCGCAGCTCGCCTCCAACCTGCTCGGCCCCTACACCGGCACGAAGATCATCGACTCGCGCACGGTGAAGGTCGAGTTCGCCGCGCCCTTCGCGCCCTTCCTCCAGGCCGCCAGCACCGCCTACCTGGGCTTCTACTCGCCCAAGACGCTCGCGGCCAACGCCGCCACGCTCGCCTCGGGCGGCCCGGCCGCCGTCGGCACCGGCCCGTTCGTCTTCACCGGCTACACCAAGGGCCAGCAGGCCACCTTCACCCGCAACGACGCCTACGCCTGGCCGCCGAAGACCGGCGCCCACGCCGGCGCCGCCTACCTCGACAAGCTGACCGTGCGCTTCCTGGCCGAAGCCTCGGTCAGGGTCGGCGCCCTGACCAGCAAGCAGATCGACGTCGCCGCCGCCATCCCGTCGGCCCAGGTCAAAACCGTGGAGGCCGGCGGTACGGTCACCGTACTGAAATCCGACTACCCCGGCGGCAACTACAACATCTACCTCAACACCTCCAAAGCCCCCCTGAACGACCTGAAGGTCCGGCAGGCGCTGCAACGCGGCGTCGACGTGGACACCAACGTCAAGGCGCTCTACTTCGGCCAGTTCAAGCGGGCCTGGAGCCCGCTGTCCCCGGTCACCCCCGGCTACAACGCCGCGCTCGAGAACACCTGGCCCTACGATCCGGCCCTGGCCGGCAAGCTGCTGGACGAGGCCGGCTGGACCACCAGGGACGCCGACGGCTACCGCACCAAGGACGGCAGGCGCCTGGTGGTCGACTGGCCGCTGCTGCCCGCCCAGTACCTCAAGGACCAGCGCGACGTGCTCGGCCAGGCGTTCCAGGCCGACCTGAAGAAGCTCGGCGTCGAAGTGACCCGGCCCCAGGCCGACATCGGCACCTACCTGGAGCGCGTCTACGGCGGCAAGGCCGACCTGGCCGACTACAGCTGGTCGCGCTTCGAGCCCGACGTCCTGTGGCTGCTCTTCAACGGCGCCAGCAAACTGGAGAAGGGCGGCCAGAACGGCACCTTCCTCGACGACCCCGACCTCACGAAGTGGACCGACCAGGGCCGCGCCACCCTCGACGAGGCCGTCAGGAAGGACGTCTACGCCAAGACGCAGCAGCGCGCCCTCGACCTCGCGATCGTCATCCCCGTCTACACCCAGGCACAGGTCCTGGGACTGGGCAAGCACGTGCGCGGGCTCACGCTCGACGCCAACGCCTGGCCGCTCTTCCACGACGTCTGGCTCGACCGGCCGGCACGATGAGCACACTGCTCGACCGGCCGGCTCGACCGGCCGGCCCCATGAGAACGCTGCTCGAGCGGCCGGCCGGCCCCATGACGACCCTGCTCAAGCGGCTGGCCGCCGCCATCGCCGTGGTGTACGGCGCGGCCAGCCTCGCCTTCCTCTCCCTCCACCTCATCCCCGGCGACCCGGTGGCCATCCTCCTCGGACCGGCCACCACCGCCTCCCCGGAGGTCAGGCGGCAGATCAGCGCCGAACTCGGCCTCGACCGCCCCCTGCTCGCGCAGTACCTCGGCCACCTCGGCCGCCTGTCCACCGGCGACCTCGGCTCGTCCTACCAGCTCCAGCGGCCGGTCTGGTGGCTCATCGGCGACCAGCTCGCCCCCACCGTCCAGCTGACCGCCGCCGCGATCGCCGCGGCGCTGCTCATCGCGCTGGTCTCGGCGGTGAGCACGGCGGGCCGCCGCCCGGCCGCCCGCGCGATCGCCACCGCCTGGGAGCTGACCGCCGTCTCCCTGCCCTCGTACTGGCTGGGCGTCCTGCTCCTGACCGCCTTCTCCTTCCACCTGCGCATCTTCCCCGTCATCGGCGGCCAGGGCCCGGCCGCGCTGGTCCTGCCCGCGCTCACGCTGGCCCTGCCGATCGCGGGCGTGCTGGCACAGGTCCTGCGCGAAGGGCTGGAGAGCGCGCTGGCCCAGCCGTTCGCGCTCACCGCCCGGGCGCGCGGCCTGTCCCAGAGCGCGGTACGGCTGCGCCACGCGCTCCGGCACGCGGCCGGATCCCTGGCCACGCTCACCGGCTGGCTCGTCGGCACCCTGCTCGGCGGAGCCGTCCTGGTGGAGACGGTGTTCGGCCGCCCGGGGCTGGGCGCGCTCACGCTGCAGGCCGTCCAGAACCGGGACATGCCCGTGGTCATGGGCGTCGTGGCGGTCTCGGCGGCGGTGTTCGTGGCCATCTCGGCCGCGGTCGACCTGCTCCACCGGGTCATCGACCCGCGGCTGAAAGGCGTGGTGACGTGACGACGCCGATCGTGCTGCGCTCCGGCGTGCGCCTTTTGCCGCGCTCGTGGCCGGTGCTGGCCGCCTGGGCGGTGCTGATCCCGTTCGCGGTGGCGGCAGCCGTACCCCAGCTTCTGACCGGCGCCTCGCCGATCGCCATCGACCCCGCCGGCGCGCTGCTGCCGCCCAGTCCTGCGCACTGGTTCGGCACCGACCAGCTCGGCCGGGACCTGTTCACGCGGGTCGTGCACGGCAGCCGGCCCTCGCTGCTGATCGGGGCGGGCGCCACGGCCGTGGCGGTCGTCGCGGGCGGGGTGCTCGGGCTGGCCGCCGCGCTCGGCGGCCGGGTGGCCGACCAGGCGGTGATGCGCCTGGCCGACGTCCTGATGGCGTTGCCGCAGTTGCTCGTGGCCCTCGTCGTGCTCGCCGTCCTGGGCGGCGGCACCGCCAACCTCGTGCTGGCCATCGCGATCGCGTTCGCACCGGGTTATGCCCGGATCGTGCGCGCAGAGGCGCTGGTGGTGCGCGGCTCCGGGTACGTCGAGGCGGCGCGCGGGCTCGGGCTGCGCCGGCCGGTGCTGGTCGTCCGCCACATCCTGCCCAACGCCGCCGGCCCGCTGCTGGTCCTGGCCACGGTGGGGTTCGGCACCGCGCTGATCGCCGGGTCGGGGCTCGGCTTCCTCGGCTTCGGCACCCAGCCGCCCGCGCCGGAGTGGGGGGCGATGCTGGCCGAGGGGCGCGACTTCCTGGAGTCGGCCTGGTGGCTGGGCGTCTTCCCCGGCGCGGCCATCACCGTCACCGTGATCGCCGTGAACGTACTGGGCCGGGCCGCCCGCGCCCGGTTCGCCGGGAGGACGCCGTGATCGAGGTCGAAGGGCTGGACGTGCGCTTCGGGGCGGTTCACGCCGTCCGCCAGGTGTCCTTCGCGGTGGCGCCCGGCGAATGCCTGGCCATCGTGGGGGAGTCGGGCTCGGGCAAGAGCGTGACCGCCCGCGCCCTCGTGGGGCTGGCTGGGCCGCGGGCCCGGGTCACCGCCCGCCGGCTGGCCTTCGAGGGCGAAGACCTGACGGGACTGGGGGAGAGGGGCTGGCGGGCGGTCCGGGGCCGGCGGATCGGCCTGGTCCTTCAGGACGCGCTGACCTCGCTCGACCCGCTCAGGACCGTCGGCGCGGAGATCGCCGAGACGCTGCGCACCCACCGGGTGGTGCCCCGCGCCGACGTCGCGGCCCGGGTGCGCGGCCTGCTGGAGGACGTCGGCGTCCCCGAGCCGGACCGGCGGGCCCGCCAGCACCCGCACGAGCTGTCCGGAGGGCTCCGGCAGCGGGCGCTCATCGCCTCGGTGCTGGCCGCCGCGCCCCGGCTGCTCGTGGCCGACGAGCCCACCACCGCCCTGGACGTGACGGTCCAGGCGCAGATCCTGGACCTGCTCGGCGCGCTGAAGGAGAACGGCGCGGGGCTCGTCCTGATCAGCCATGACCTGGCCGTGGTGGCCCGGCTGGCCGACCGGGTGGCGGTCATGCGCGAGGGGACGATCGTGGAGCAGGGCGCCACCGCCCGGATCCTGGCCGAGCCCGGTCATGCCTACACCAAGGCCCTGATCGCCGCGGTCCCGTCCGTGCACGCTCAGCCGGAGCCGGAGCCGGAGCCGGAGCCGGGACCGGAGCGCCCGATCGTGCTGGCCGCCGAACGCCTCACCAAGCGGTTCCGCACCCCCGGCGGCGCCTGGCACCACGCGCTCGAGGAGGTGTCCTTCCACGTCAGGGCAGGGGAGACCCTCGGTATCGTGGGGGAGTCCGGCTCCGGCAAGACCACCGCCGCCCGGATCGCGCTGGGCCTGCTCGACCCCGACGGGGGACGGGTCCTGCTGGACGGCCGGCCGTGGAGCGGCGTGCCGGAGCGCGAGCGCAGGACCCGCCGCCCCGCCATCCAGGCCGTTCAGCAGGACCCGCTCGGCTCGTTCGACCCCCGCTACACCGTCGAGCGCATCGTGGCCGAGGCCGCCGCGCTGACCGGGATCCGCGGCCGGGCCCGCGCCCGCCGCGTCGCGGCCCTGCTGGACCAGGTCGGCCTGCCCGCCACGGTGCTGCGCAGGCACCCGCGCGAGCTGTCGGGCGGGCAGCGCCAGCGGGTGGCCATCGCCCGCGCGCTGGCGCCGGAACCCGGGCTGCTCGTCTGCGACGAGCCGGTCTCCGCGCTCGACGTCTCCATCCAGGCCCAGATCCTGGACTTGCTGGCCGGGCTCCGGCGCGAGCTGGACATGGCGATGATCTTCATCTCCCACGATCTCGCGGTGATCCGTCAGGTGAGTGATCGGGTCGCCGTCATGAAGGACGGCCGGGTGGTGGAGTCCGGGCCGGTGGGGGAGGTGTTCGCCGCCCCCGCCGCGCCGTACACGCGGGCGTTGCTGGCCGCGGTCCCGGTCTTCGCGCCGGGAGGGGAGCGGAGCCGGATAATGAATCTACAATGTAAAGGCGCCCGCCGTGTTTCACTGAACGGGGACGAGGGCGTTGCGGCGTACGTCCGACCAGGTGCCACGATCGGTGCAGATGCCACAGGGCGGGCCGTAGAAGACGGCCCGGGCCTCGGGGTCGTCCATGAGGTGCAGGCGGAACCAGGCCGTCGTCGGGGCGGCGAACGGGCCGGGGGAGCCCACGACCGTCAGATGGTCGGCGCCGCGCACCTCGCCGTAGACGGCCGGGATGTGACCGGCGTCGTTGTAGAACGCCTTCACCAGCGCGGGCCAGACGATGCCGTCGCGCTGCCCGGCCATGAGGAAGGCGGGGCCGTGCACGGCGTCGATGTCGGCCAGCGGGCCCGGCTGGATGGGGACGATGGTGTCCACGCGGGGGTCGGCGCCGACGACGATGGCGGCGGCGCCGCCCTGGGAGTGGCCGGCGGCGCCGATGCGCCCGAGGTCGACGCGGCCGTGGAAGACGCTCCGGGGGTCGGCGTCACGGGCGGCCAGGGCGTCGATGCCGGCGCGCATGGAGATGCCGGGGTTGGACATGGGCGTGTTGGCGGCCGAGACGATGAAGCCGTGGCCGGCCCAGTGCAGGAGGAGGTCGCGGTAGACGTACGGCACGGCGCCGGTGCCGTTGCCCCAGACGATGACCGGGTGGCGCAGGGTGCTGCCGGCGATGTCGCGCGGGTAGTAGAGGGTGTTGACCGGGCCGATCTCCACGGCGGTGGCCCAGGGGCCGGGCGCGCCCCAGTTTCCGCCGGTCGGGGGGAAACCGGTGGCCGCGCGGGCGGGGGTCGTGGCGGTGGCGGCGATCACGGCCAGTAAGACGGCGAGCAGGCGACGGAACACGGGCGGCCTCCTGACTGGGGGGTTTGCTCGATGGTGACGGCGCTGGCAGGCTGGCGTCGCTCCGCACATGCGGCAATCATTGACGCTGCGGTTTGTGCGATGTGACGATCCGGGGATGCCGGACCTGCTTGATCGGATGGCTCCGCGGGTGCGGGAGCTGACCGCCGCGGTGCTCGCGCGGTGCGTGGCCGAGGTGCCCTTTTACCGGGATCTGCCGCGTGAGGTGCTCGAGGGCGAGGTGAGCCGGTCGGTGACGGCGGTGTTCGGGCTGATGCTGCGGGGGTTGCGGGATCCGGGGGCGGTGGGCGCGGGGGAACTGGCCAGGCTCATCGAGTGGTCGGCCCGGCGGGCCGAGGAGCGGGTGCCGCTGGAGGCCGCCGTGGCCGCGTACCTGATCGGCGCGCAGGTGTGGTGGGGCGCGGTGGCCGAGGAGGCCGGGCCGGGGGAGCTGGCCGAGGCGGGCGCGGGGCTGCTGGGCTGCCTGCGCACCGCGATGCCCGCCGTCGCGCTGGCCCATCAGCAGGCGCTGGAGGACATCCGGGGTGAGGACAAGCGGGTACGGCGGGCGTTGCTGGCGGCCCTGCTCGGCGGCCGGCCGTATGAGGGGCTGGCCGCGGCGGCGGGGGTGGAGCTTGGGCAGGCGCACGAGGTGGTGTGCTTCGCCTTCGCGCGGACGCCGCCGCCGAGGCTGGTGCAGTCGGCCCTGGACGCCCATGCGGGCACGCTGGTGCTGGCCGATCACGCCGAGGGCATCGCGCTGCTCCCGGCGGGCAAGCCGCTGCCCGATCTGGCGGCGGTGGTCGGGGGAGCGCCGCTGCTGACGGCCGCGTGCGCGGCCGAGCCGGGCGGGATCCCGGCCGCGGCGGAGGAGGCGCGCGAGGTCATGGCGCTGGTGCAGCGGCTGGGCCGGCCGCCCGGGGTGTACCGGTTCGACGACGTGCTGGTGGAGTACCAGCTCGCCCGTCCCGGTTCCGGCCTGGCCCGGCTGGCGGCGAAGCTGGATCCCCTCGACGCCCACCCGTATCTGCTGGAGACGTTGCGGGTGTTCGTCAGCCGTGGCCACAATCGCCGCCAGAGCTCGCTCGACCTGCACGTCCACCGCAACACGCTGGACTACCGGCTGCATCGGGTGGCGATGCTGACGGGGCTGGATCTGGCCGTGCCCGCCGAGGCGCGCCTGCTGGAGGCGGCGCTGACCGCCTACGACCTCATGCCGAAGAGGTAGCGGGTGACCGCGGTCCGCCGGATCACCAGGTCGTAGACGGCGAAGGTGAGCACCAGGGAGGCCAGGATCACGATGGCCAGCTTGACCGCGAGCGGCAGGTGCCAGGAGACGACGAAGAAGGCCACGGCCACGACGATCGGCTGGTGCAGCACGTACAGGGGCAGGACGGCGGGCGCGAGGTAGGCGGAGAACCGGTTGCCCCGGCCTGCCGGGGTCGTGGCGGTGCGGGGCCGGTCCACCAGGCCCATGATGGCGACGACCCAGGACCAGCCGGCCACGCCGTACAGGATTCTGGCCCCGATCGCGAAGGGCGTCGTGGCCTGGAAGATCTGGTCCCCGGCCAGGAGGAACGCGGGCGATCCCAGCAGGAAGGACGCCAGCCCGGCCGCGACGGCGAGCTTGGCGTCGCGGCGCATGGCGTGCCGGAAGCGTTCGTCGGCGGCGATCACGAAGCCGAGGCCGAAGAAGAGCAGGTAGGTCCAGTGGTGCCAGCCGCCGTACTCCTGCTCGATGCCCAGCAGCGCGGACGACAGCGCCGGCAGGAGGGCGGGCACCAGGATCGCCCCCCGCCGCCGCTCGGCCACCGCGGCCAGGCGGGAGCACACGGCTCGCGCCCGGGCGGCGGGAACCCAGCGCGCCAGCGGCGCCAGCAGCAGCGCGAACGTCAGCAGGAGCAGCACGAACCACAGGTGGCCGGTCTCGAAGGACTCGCCCTGCAGCACGAACGGGAACCTGCCCCATTCCACGCGCACCTGGAAGAAGCGCGGCAGGAACTCCAGATAGGACTCCGCGTACCCGGGCTGGGCGCGCAGCCGCAGCCACTGCGGCACCGGCAGCAGCGTTACCAGCGCGAACACCAGGGGCACCCCGAGCCGCTGTAACCGCTCCAGCGCGAACCTGCCCGGTCCCCGCCTGGCCAGCGAGTGCCAGGCGCCGAGGCCCGCGATGAGGAACAGCGCGGGCATCGCCCACACGACCGCCAGCCCGGCGAAGATCGTGGTGACGCCGGTGGTGTCGGCGTTCTTGACGTAGAAGTCGCTGCCCGAGTCGAAGACCAGGGAGGAGTGGAAGAACACCAGCCCGACCACCACCAGGGCGCGCAGGGCGTCGAGGGCGGTGTGCCGTTCCGGCCGCGTCGTCGAGAGTGGCTCGGCGGTCATCACCGATCCAGTGTCCGCCCGCCCGCCGGTGAGCGCCAGGGACGGCCGTGCGCCCGGCCTGCCGGGCGGCGCCTCCGGGCTCGCGCGCCCGATAGCCTGGAAGCATCATGCACGACGAATCTCTGCGCGCCGACTGTTCCAGCTGTTTCGGCCTGTGCTGTGTGGCGCTGCCCTTCGCCCGTTCGGCCGACTTCGCCCTCGACAAGGAGGCGGGGCGTCCGTGTCCCAACCTGAGCGAGGACTTCCGCTGCGGGATTCACCCCCGGCTGCGGGACGAGGGTTTCACCGGCTGCACGGTGTACGAGTGTTTCGGGGCCGGGCAGAAGGTCGCCCAGGTCACGTACGGCGGGCGGTCGTGGCGGCAGGAGCCGGCGACGGCGGAGGAGATGTTCGCCGTGTTCCCGGTGGTGCGCCAGCTTCACGAGCTGCTGTGGTACATGACCGAGGCGCTGTCGCGGCCCGCGGCCGAGCCGGTGCACGAGGAGCTGCGCAAGCTGCTGGAGCGCACCGAGGCGCTCACCCGCGAGGGCCCGCAGGTGCTGCTGGGCCTGGACGTGGTGGAGCTGCGCGGTGAGGTCAACGCGCTGCTGCTGCGCACCAGTGAGCTCGTGCGCGCGGGGGCGGGCCGTAAGCAGAGGGATCGCCGCAACGCCGACCTCATGGGCGCCAAGCTCAAGGGCGCCGACCTGCGGGGGGCGAACCTGCGCGGCGCCTACCTCATCGGCGCGGACCTGCGGGGCGCCGATCTGGGCCGGGCCGATCTGATCGGCGCCGACCTGCGGGGTGCGGACGTGCGGGGCGCGCGGCTGGCCACGAGCCTGTTCCTGACGCAGTTCCAGGTCAACGCCGCCCGCGGTGACGCGGCCACGACCCTGCCCGAGGCGCTGAGCAGGCCCGATCACTGGCGGGCGGCCCGGCCGTACAAGTAGCGCTGCTCCTGGAGGCTGGCGGTCCGCGCGGCCGCGCGCTCGTATTCGGCCCGTGCGCCCTCGCGGTCGCCGGACATCTCCAGCAGGTGGGCGCGGACGGCGTGCACCCGGTGATGGCCGGACAGCGCGGCTTCCGCGTCGGCCAGCCGCCTGAGGCCGGCCTGCGGGCCGTGGACCATCGCCAGCGCGACGGCGTGGTTGAGCACGGCCATCGGGTTGCCCGACACCCGGATCAGCACCTCGTACAGGGCGGCGATCTGCGGCCAGTCGGTCTGCGCGGCGCTGGGCGCCTCGTCGTGCAGGGCGGCGATGGCCGCCTGCAGCTGGTACGGCCCGGCCGGGCCCTTGGGCAGCGTGCGGGTGATGAGGCCGGCGCCTTCGGCGATGTGGTCGCGGCGCCAGAGGGAGCGGTCCTGCTCGGCCAGCGGGACGAGGGAGCCGTCCGGCGCCCGGCGGGCGGGGCGGCGGGCGTCGGTGAGGAGCATGAGCGCCAGCAGCCCGGCGGCCTCGGCGTCGCCGGGCAGCAGCCGGTGCGCGATTCTGGCCAGCCGGATGGCCTCGGTGGTCAGCTCGCCTCTGACCAGGTCGGGGCCGGTGGTGCTGGCGTAGCCTTCGGTGAAGATCAGGTAGAGCACGTGCAGGACGGCTTTGCCGCGTTCGCCGCGCTCGGCTTCGCAGGGCAGGCGGAAGGGGAGGCCGCTGTCCTTGATGCGCTGTTTGGCGCGGGTGATGCGCCGGCTCATGGCCGGTTCCGGGACGAAGAAGGCGCGGGCGATCTCCCGGGTGGTCAGGCCGCCGACCGAGCGCAGGGTGAGGGCGACCTGGAGGTTGGGCGCGAGCGCGGGGTGGCAGCACAGGAACAGCAGGATCAGGGTGTCGTCGCCGTCGGGCGGGGGCCGGTCGGCGGCGGGGGAGAGCCAGGCGCCGGGCAGCGCCAGGGCGGCGGTGTCGTCTTCGCGCCGGCGGCGGGCCTGCTCGCTGCGCAGCAGGTCGGTCAGGCGCCGTGCGGCCACGGTGATCAGCCAGGCGCGCGGGTTGTCCGGCGGCCCGGTCTGGGGCCATTGGGCCGCGGCGGCGATGAGCGCTTCCTGGACGGCGTCCTCGGCCAGGTCGAAGTGGCCGTAGCGGCGCACGAGGGCGCCGAGGACCTGCGGCGCCTGTTCGCGCAGCAGGTCCTCGATCGCGGGTGCGGTCATCAGGCCAGGTCGCCGGCGCCGTCGACGATGGGGCGGACGTCGGCGTAGGCGCTGGCGCGCGCGCCGGCGGGGGCGGGGCAGCCGGCCAGGCGGGCGGCGAGCTCGGTGGCGCGGTCGAAGCCGGCGCATTCGACGATCGTGTAGCCGGCCAGGACCTCCGTGGTCTCGGGGTAGGGGCCGTCGGTGACGAAGGGGACGCCGTCCTTGCTGCCGACGCGCCGGGTGTGGGCGGGGGCGGCCAGGCCGCGGGCGTCGACGAACTCGCCGGACTCGCGGAGTTCGTCGTTCCACTGCCGCATGAACGCGGTCATCGCGGTGAAGTCCTCGGCCGTCCAGGCGGTGGCGCCGCCCTTGCCCGCCATGGCGTCGTAGTCCTGCTGGGAGGCGTACAGCAGAATCATGTACTTCATGCTCGTCCCTCTTTCGTGACCGGCGCCGCTCCGGCGCCTCTCACCGGGGACGTCGGAGCCGGGTGGCTCACTCCGACACTATCCTGGGCGGCAATCTAAAAATCTACAATGTAAAGGCGTCCGGCCGGGTTCTCACCCCCGAAAACCCGGCGAAAAACCCGTCAGCGAGGGAGTAGCGTGGCGGCATGAGCTGGCGACATTGACCTGAACCTCGGCTTTACGCCTATTCCTTCATCGCGGAGTTCGTCCTCTTCTATCCGGTCTACGCGGTGTACTTCACCACCACCGGCCTGTCCGCCGGCGAGGTTTCCTCGCTGTTCGCGATCTGGTCGGCGGCCGGGTTCCTGCTGGAGATTCCCTCCAGCGTGTGGGCCGACCGGTTCTCGCGCAGGCGCCTGCTGGTGCTCGCGCCGCTGCTGAGCGCGGCCGGGTTCGCATTGTGGACGTTCGTGCCGTCGTACGGGGCCTTCGCCGCCGGGTTCGTGCTGTGGGGCGCGGCGTCGGCGATGCAGTCGGGCACGTTGCAGGCGCTGGTGTACGAGGAGCTCGGGCGCCTGGGCCGGGCCGACGGCTACGCGCGGGTGATCGGCCGTTCTGAGGCGCTGGCCTCGGTGGCGGCCGTGGTCGCCGCCCTGGTGGCCGCGCCCGTGCTGGCCGCCGGCGGTTATCCGGCGATCGGGCTGGCCAGTGTGGCGGCCGGGGTCGTGGGGGCGGGCGCGGGTCTGCTGCTGCCGGAGTCGCGTGGCGCCGATCGGGGTGGGGGTTCGTATCTGTCGGTGGTGCGTGCCGGGGTGACGGAGGTACGGCGGGCGCCGTCCGTGCGGCGGGTGCTGGTCATCCTGTCGGTGGTCACCGGGATGACGGCGGTCGATGAGTATCTGCCGTTCCTGGCCGTGGCGGGCGGGGCGGCGGCGCCGGTGGTCGCGGTGCTGGTGGCGCTGGTGATCGCGGGGATCGCGGCGGGCGGCTGGCTGGCGGGGTACGGTGCGCGGCTGTTGCCCGTGGTGCTGGGGGTGGGGGCGCTGGCGCTGGGGGGTGGTGCGGCGGGTACGCAGGTGGCGCTGTGGCCGGCGTTCGTGGTGGTGGCGCTGGCTTTCGCGGCCTTCTCTTGGGCGGTGGCGGTGCTGGACGCCCGGTTGCAGGACTTGATCGGGGACGAGGCGCGGGCCACGGTGACGTCGATGGCGGGGCTGGGGTCCGAGGTGGTGGCGCTGGGGGTGTTCGCCTTGTACGGGGTCGGCTCGGGGTGGGTGGTGCCGTGGGTGCTGGTGGGGCTGGCGGCGGTGCCGTACCTCGTGATGGCGGTAGCGGCGGCGGGTGATCGGCCGATGTAGGAGTGGATGGTTCTCCTACGGTGAGGGAGCGCTCATGATGTCGCACAACCGTGTATGGATTCGCCGGTTCGCCGCGTGCGTTCTCGGCGCGGGGGTCGTGGTTGCCGCCGGGCTCGTGGTCATCTCGCCGGCGGGGGCGGAGGCGATCGCGCGTCCGGACGCCTCGGTGGTGCGGCTTCCGCAGGTGGTCGAGGCGGGTCAGGTGGGGCAGGTGAAGCTGCCTCGGTGAGGTCGTCTTCTGGCCGCGGCGGTGGGCGGGGTCAGGGGCGGCGGGGGGAGACGAGGCCGCTTTCGTAGGCGAAGGCGACCGTCTGGGCGCGGCTGGACAGGCCGAGTTTGGCCATGGCGCGGTTGAGGTGGGTTTTGACGGTGGCCTCGCTGACGTGCAGGCGGGTGGCGATGGCGGCGTTGGACAGGGCGCGGCCGACGAGGGTGAGGACTTCGGTTTCGCGGCTGGTCAGGGGGGCGAGGTCGGGGATGGGGGTGCTGGTGCCGGGTTCGGGCTGGAAGGTTTCGATGAGGCGCTGGATGAGGCCGGGGGACAGGAGGCTGTCGCCGGCGGCGACGGTGTGGATGGCTGCCAGCAGGCGTTCGGGCTGGGTTTCTTTGAGCAGGAAGCCGCAGGCGCCGGCGCGCAGGGCCTGGTAGACGTAGGCGTCGATGTCGAAGGTGGTCAGGATGAGCACGTGGGGCGGTGGGGGTTCGGCGGCGGCGAGGATGTGCTGGGTGGCGGTGATGCCGTCCATGGTGGGCATGCGGATGTCCATGAGGATGACGTGGGGGCGGGTGGTGGCGGCCAGCCGTACCGCTTGTTCGCCGTCGTCGGCTTCGGCGACGACCTGCAGGCCGGGGGCGGCGCGGATGAGGGCGGCGAGTCCGGCGCGGATCAGGGTCTGATCGTCGGCGACGAGCACCTTGATCATGGGAGTGTCACCCGCCAGTCGGCGCCGGGATCACCGTCTCGCCGGTGATCGTTTCGAAAAAGCCTGACATGTCCGGTCAGTGCGTTCAAGCCGGGTGGTTACTATGCGCCCATGCCGCGCCTTGTGAGCGTTGTCTCCTTTGTGAGGGACCGTCCGACTCTGCTGGACGGGGCGGTCGCGCTCGCGCTGACGTTCGGTTCGTGGCTGTGGCCGCTGGTGGAGCCTCATCCGCTGGATCGGGCGCCGGACGGGTGGGCGTTGTTCCTGTGCGCGCTGGTCAACATGCCGCTGACCTTCCGGCGGCGCCTGCCGGTGGCGATGCTGGTGGTCTCGTGCGCGGCCGCCTTCGTCTACCACCGGCTGGGTTTTCACTACGGGGCCAACTCGATGGGGCCGTTGCTGGGGTTGTACTCCGTCGTCGTGCACGGTTCGCGGCGGGCGGCGCTGCCGGCGGGCGTGCTGGTGCTGGCGGAGTGGGTTCACGCCAACATGCTGCCCAAGCAGATCTGGGGCTCGTTGTGGTACTCGCTGGTCGTGGTGAGCTGGACGGTCCTGTTCGCGGCCGGGATGCGCACGCTCAAGCTGCGCAACGCCGAGCTGGCCGATCTGGCCGGGCTGCTGCGCAGGGAGAAGGCGGTCGCGGCCCGGCAGGCGGCCACCGAGGAGCGGGTGCGCATCGCGCGTGAGCTGCACGACGTGGTCGCCCACCACATGTCGGTGGTCTCGGTGCAGGCGGGCCTGGGCCGTTACGTGCTGCGCAGTGATCCGGACACCGCGCTGGACACCCTGGACACCATCGCGCGCACCAGTGGTGAGGCGCTGGCGGAGATGCGCCGCCTGCTGTCGGTGCTGCGGATCGAGCGGGACGGCGACGCCGAGCCGTACACCTCGGCGCCGAGCCTTGCGGACCTGGAGGGGTTGCTGCGGCGCATGAGCGCGGCCGGGGTGCGCACGGAGCTGGAGGTGCGCGGGCGGGGGCCGGAGCTGTCGCCGGGCATGAGCCTGAGTGTCTACCGGGTGTTACAGGAGGCGCTGACCAATGTGATCAAGCATGCGCCGGGGGCTCGGGCGTGGGTCACGCTGGAGTACACCGCTGACACGCTGACGGCCAGCGTCAGGAACTCCGGCAGCCCCGGCGCGCGGCCGCCGGGGCCGGACGGGCACGGGCTGATCGGGATGGGGGAGCGGGTGAGGTTGTATCAGGGCTCGCTGAGTGCCGGGCCGTTGCGCCAGGGCGGGTTTCTGGTGCGGGCGCAGTTCCGGCTGGCCGCCGGGACGTCGTGCGAGGGGGGCTAGAGCTTGCCGAGGGCCTTGGCCAGTGCGGTGGCGGTCTTGGCGATGACCTTCTGGTCGGCGGGGAGGCCGTTGGCGGTGCGGTTGGTCAGGACGGAGATGATGATCGGCTGGGTGGCGCCGGGTGGCCAGGCGATGGCCACGTCGTTGGCGGTGCCGTGGTTGCTCGCGCCGCCGGTGCCGGTCTTGTCGCCGACCGTCCAGGTCTTGGGCAGGCCGGCTTTGATGCGCTCGGCGCCGGTGACGGAGTCGCGCAGCCAGGCGACCAGGCGTTCGCGGTCGCGGGTGTCGAGGGCGTCGCCGGTGGTGATGCGGGTGAAGCTGCGGGCGGCGGCCTCGGGGGTGGTGGTGTCGCGTTGTTCGCCGGGCTTCCATTCGGTGAGGTGCGGCTCGAAGCGGTCCAGGCGGCTGGTGCGGTCGCCGATGGAGCGGAAGTAGCCGGTCAGTCCCGAGGGTCCGCCGATCTGCTTGAGGAGCAGGTTGCCGGCCAGGCCGTCGCTTTTGGTGATTCCGGCGCGGCACAGCTGGGCGGGGGTCATGCCGGTGTCGGTGTATTCCTTGGTCTCCGGTCCGTTGTCCATGACCTCGCCGGGCTGCCAGCGGACGATGCGGTCCATGAGGCCGGGGTCGCTGCGGCGGGCCTTGGCGAGGACGGCGGCGCAGGCGTAGACCTTGAACATGGAGTTGAAGGGGAAGCGTTCGCCGGCGCGGTAGCCGACGGTGCGGCCGGTGGCCAGGTCGATGGCCACCGCGCCGATGCGTCCCTCGTAGGCGCCCTCGAGCGCGCGCAGCCGGCGTTGGAGCGCGGGCTCGGTGGTGACGGGGTTGAGCAGGGCGGAGGTCAGCATCACCGTGACAGCGAGGTTCATTCGCCCGATGAGAACAGAGATCGTCGGGCTCTGTCCAATAGTGGTATCGGTCACCGGTTCATGACGGATCCGATATCAGGGCACGTAGTCGAACTCCCGGCGTTCCTGCGTGGGTGTGCGCGAGTCGGTCAGCCGCTGGATCGCCCAGACGCCGAGCAGCGCGAGGGCGATCTCGATCAGCACGATCACCATGATCACGATCCGGCTCCTCCCTCCGGACGGCATATCAATATGAAAGATTGTTAACAGTGTGAAGCGGACATGGCAACCCAAATGGCTCAAATTTTAACAACTCACGCGATCTTGTCGTCTCTCGTGACCGTCGGTCCAGGCCGCGGGTAAGATCTTCGCCACCCCGCGACCCAGCGCGGACGTAGGCTGGCATTCCACCCTCCCCTGAGCCTGAGGAGCCCTGCGGTGGCCGATGGCCTCTACATACGGCTGCTCGGGCCGGTCGTGGCACAGGACGGCGCCCGAGAGGTCGAACTGGGGCCCGCCCGTCAGCAGGCGGTGCTGGCGCTGCTGGCCTCGCGCGCCGGCGAACCGGTCACGATGGACGCCGTCATCGACGGCGTGTGGGGGGAGAGCGCGCCCCGCAGCGCCACCCAGAACGTCCACACCTACGTCGCGGGCCTGCGCCGCGCCCTGGAACCGGACCGCTCGCCGCGCACCCCTCCGAGCGTGCTGCGCGGCGTGCGCGGCGGCTACCTGCTCGACCTCGACGCCTCCCGCGTCGACTCCCTGATCTTCGGCAGGCGCGTGGAGGAGGCCCACGACCTGCCCGCGCCGGAGGCGCTGGAGTGCCTGGAGCGGGCGATGGGGCTCTGGCGAGGCTCGGCGCTGCTCGGTCTGCCCGGCCCGTTCGCCGAGGCCGAGAGCAGGCGGCTGGAGGACTTACGCCTGGCCGCCGCCGAACGCCGCGCCGGCCTGCTGCTGGACCTGGGCCGGCCCGCCGACGCCCTGGCCGGGCTGGAGGAGCTGGCCCGCCGCCATCCGCTGCGCGAACGCCTGTGGGAGCTGCTCGTGCGCGTGCTGCACCGCCTCGGCCGCCCGGCCGAGGCGGTGCTCGCCTTCGAGGACGCCCGCCGCCATCTGGCCGAGGAGCTGGGCGTGGACCCGGGCAACGGCCTGCGGGAGGCATTCGAGCAGGCCCAGCGCGCCCGCGACGCGCGCCGGCCCCAGCAACTGCCCCGGGAACTGCTCGGCTTCGTCGGCCGCGAGGAGGTCGGCCGGGTCTGCGCCCTGCTGGCTCCCCCCGGCGGCGGCCCGCCCGCCGCGGTGGTGGCCGTGACCGGCGTGGCCGGGGCGGGCAAGTCCGCGCTGGCCGTCCACGTGGCCAGGCGGCTGGGCGACCGCTTCCCCGACGGCCGGCTGTTCGCCAACCTGCGCGGCGCCACGCCCGGCATGCGGGCCCTGCGCCCGCTCGACGTGCTGGGCCGCTTCCTGCGCACGCTCGGCGTGGAGGCCAAGGACGTGCCGCTCGACCTCGACGAGGCCGTCGCGCTGTGGCACAGCCTCCTGGACTGCCGCCGCATGCTCATCGTGCTCGACGACGCCCGCGACCCGGCCCAGGTGCGCCCGCTGCTGTCGGTGCCCGTCGGCAACGCCGTCCTGCTGACCAGCAGGGAGTCCTTCTCCTGCGTCGAGGACTGCGTGCAGGTCGGGCTGGCCACGCTCTCGCCGGAGCAGGGCGTGGCCATGCTGGGCAAGATCGTGGGCGGGGAGCGGTGCGCGGCCGAGCCCGCCGCCGGCCGCCGCCTGGCCGAGCTGTGCGGCGGGCTGCCGCTGGCCATCCGGGTCGCCGGCGCCCGGCTGCTGGACGACCCCCACTCCAGCATCGCCCGGCACGTGGCCCAGCTCGAGGACGAGCAGTCGCGGCTGGAGGAGCTGCAGGCCGGCGACGTGGCGGTGCGCACCAGCCTGATGGGCAGCTGGGCGGCGCTGGCCGGCAGCGAGCACGCCCGCGACCGGCTGGCCGCCGACGCCCTGAGCGTCATGGGGCTGCTCGACGTCACCGAGTTCACCCCGCAGGTCGTGGCGGCGCTGCTGGAGGTGCCCGTCCCCTCCGCGCAGCGGGCGCTGGCCCGGCTGGCCTCGGCGCACCTGGCCGAGCACGCGCGCTCGGGCAGCTACCACCTGCACGACCTGGTCCGGCTGTTCGCCCGCGAGCTCGTCCCGCCGCAGTCGCGCGCGGCCCTCATCCGCGCCCTGAGCCACTACGCCGTCACCGCCCGCGCCGCCACCGCCCTGCGCGACCCGCACCGGGTGCAGCCGGTCGGCCCGCCGGTCAGCGCCACGGCCGAGCCGTTCGCCTCACGCGCGGCCGCCTCGACGTGGCTGGCGCAGGAGGAGTCCAACCTGGTCGGGGCCGCGCTTCAGGCCATGACCGAGACCGACGGGGAGATCGCCGCACTGGGCGTGGCCATCGCCTTCGCGCTGTACTGGTTCCAGAGCGACTCCTGCGCCGCCGACACCCTGTGGCAGCTCAACGAGCTGGCCCTCGCGGTCAGCACCAGGATGGGCGATGACCGGCTGATCCTGGAGTGCCACAACCACCTGGGCGCCGCGGCCAACAACCGGCACATGATCCCCGAGGCGCTGTGGCACTTCCAGCGCCAGCTCTACCTGGCCACCCGGCTGCAGGACCGCTTCTGCCAGCAGCGCGCGCTGGGCAACATCGCCGCCGCCCAGCACACCGGCGGGATGTACGCCGAGTCCCTGACGAACTCGCTGACCCAGCTGGCCATCGCCCGGCAGGAGGGCTTCGCGGTGGGGGAGCGCTTCGCGCTGTTCATGGCCGGATCGGCCTTCCGGGGCCTGGAGCGGCTGCCCGAGGCGCGCGACCTGCTGGTGGAGGCCCTGCGCCTGGCCGAGGAGGCCGGCGACGACTACCAGGCCATGGCGAGCGGGACCGAGCTCGGCGAGATCCACCTGGAGATGGGCGAGGCCGAGGCCGCCCTGCACCACCTGCGGCGCAACCACGAGCGGGCCGTGGCGCTGAACAGCAAGATGCGCCAGACCGCCTGCCTGCTCGGGCTGGCCACCGCCTACCGCCGCCTCGGCCAGCCCGGCAGGGCCGCCGGCTGCCTGTCGACGGCCGCCGCCCTCATCGAGGAGACCGACGACCGCCACCACCGCGACCGGCTGCGCCGGGAGGAGAAGGCCCTGCTAGACGGGGTAGGGTAGCTCCAGCCTTCCCTGCGCGTTGCGCACGTTCTCCACCACCCGCATCTCGCCCACCGGGTTGCCCTGCGGGTCGACGGTCATCAAGACGGCGTTCTCGCTCGTGCCCAGGCACTCCTGGACCTTGCCATTGCAGAACAGGACGAAGCCGACGAGGCGGTCGACGGTCCCGGGCCGCAGGCGCCACAGGCTCATCCCGCGGCCGATGGTGTCGCCGGGCCGGTTGGCCGCCAGCCAGGCGCCGGCCGCCGCCTCGACCCGCATCCTGAACTTCTCGCGCTCCTCGAAGGGGCGCACCAGCCGGGCGGAGGACTCGCGCGTGCGGGTGGCGGCGTCGCGCTGGGCGAAGGAGGCGGCCAGGTAGGTCTTGGCCGACAGCGCGGCCTGGGTCTTGCTGCCGGTCAGCTGCAGCAGCATGGGCAGCTTGGGATCGATCTTGGGCCGCTTGGCGGCGACGGCGGGCGCGGCGAAATTCACGGTGATCGGCAGGTCAGGCAGGCAGCCGCCGAGCTTGGCCATCAGCCCGCCGATCGTGGCGTTGGCGGGCTCGCCCTCGACCCAGACCTGCCCCAGCCTCTCGTCGGCGCCGATGGGCTCATGGCCGCAGCCGCGCAGCGCGCCGGCGATCCGCCGCCAGGTCTGCGCCGCCTGCCTGCCCTGCTCCACGACCCTGCGCAGCTCGACCTCGCACGACTTGCCGTTGCAGAGGCCCTTCTTGGTGTCCACGCGCAGTCGTACGACGGCGTCGGGGTCACCGGTCAGCGCGAAGGTGATCTCGGAGCCGGTCGTCTCGGGGAACAGATTGCGCGCGCCCAGGACGCTCAGCTGGCCGGGGAAGTACTGGGCCGCCAGTTCCTCGGCCCGGCTGCGATCGTCGCCGGTGCCCAGCGCGCACCCTCCGGTCAGTCCGACCGCCGCCAGCAGCGCAGCCCATCGCCTCATAGAACGCTCCATCCTCGACAACCGGCGGAGATCACCCTAAACCCACCTGGGACAGAGGTCCAAGGGTCTGTTAGCGTACGAGATCGTACCGTTCGGTTCGATGTTGGGGGCAGTCCATGCCGCGTACCGTCACCGTGCAGGCCCTGCGGCTGGCCCTCGGCACCGCCGCGGCCCTCGGCCTGGCCCGCTTCGCCTACGGCCTGCTGCTGCCCGCCATGCGCGCCGAGCTGGGCTGGTCCCTGGCCCAGGCCGGGGCGATGAGCACCGCCAACGGCCTGGGCTACCTCGTGGGCGCCCTGGCCGCGCCCGCCCTGGTGCGCCGCTGGGGCGGCGCGGCCACCTTCCGGGGCAGCATGGTGATCACCGCGCTCGCCCTGGCCGCCACCGCGCTGAGCGATCGCTACCCGATCCTGCTGGCCGCCCGGGCCGTGGCCGGGATCGCGGGCGCGGCGGTGTTCGTCACCGGCGGCGTCATCGCCTCCCGCCTGGCCGCCCGCGCCGGCTCCGGCCTGCCCATCACCGTCTACTTCGCCGGGGCCGGGCTCGGCATCGCGCTCAGCGGCGCCGTGCTGCCGCCGCTGGCCGCCCACTGGCGCCTTGCCTGGGCGGGGCTGGGCGCGGCCGCCGCGCTGGCCGCGCTCGTCAGCTGGGGCGCGGCGGGCGGCGGCGCCCTGGAGCCCGCCGCCGGGCGTGCCGTGCTGCGGCCCCTGCGGGGGATCGCCGTGGCCTATCTGCTGTTCGCCGCCGGCTACATCACCTACATCACGTTCCTGTCGGCCTACCTGGCCGAGCGGCACGCCCCGCCGGGCCAGGTCATGCTCACCTGGAGCGCCCTGGGCCTGGCGGCGGTGGCGGCGCCGGCCCTGACGACCCGACGGCAGGGCGCCGGAGCCCTGGCCGCGCTCCTGGGCCTCCTGGCGGCGGGGGCCGCGCTGGCGCTGGTGGCCCCGGCCGCGCCGTACGTGGTCGTCAGCGCGATCGTCTACGGCGGCACGTTCATGGGCGTGCCCGCGGCCGTGACGGCGCTCATCAAACGCGCCGCCCCGCCCGAGGCGTGGACCGCGACGCTGGCCGCCTTCACCACCGTCTTCGCCGCCGGGCAGACCGCCGGGCCTTGGCTGGCCGGGCTGCTGGCCGATTTGACCTCCACCGGCGCCATCCTCGCCTGGACCGCCGGGCTGTGCGGCGCGGCCGCCCTCATCGCGCTCCTCACCGCTCCGGGCGTTGTCCGTTATGCCGAAGAATGGCGAGAAAGAGGTGAGGTATCCGTCTCGCGCGTTGACCGCGACAGGTGAGCTGCTGTGTGGTCTTTTGCCCAGATTTACGGGCCGGTGGCTATTCGGGTAATCGGGGCGCGGCGGTAAACGGCGGTATTGAGGCCCTTCGAATGGTGCGATACGGTCGGGCGTCCGGTTGCGCCCGGAACCGCATGACGAAAACATCGCGGGGTGGCGGAGCCTATCCGGCCGCTTGGCATCGGGGGCCTTCATCTCGATGGCGCGCAACGCATTATCCGCTCATCACCAAGCCAGGGAGCCGGTTGTGCCGCGCTCCGTATCCGGAGGCCATGATGAATACCACTGGGCGAGTTTCTCCAGCCTCTCTCCTGACGGCCCTGATTCTCGCCATAACCGCTTTCCAGCTCGCCCTCAGCATGACCATTCCGGCGCTGCCCGCCATCATCGCCGGCCTCGGCGGGGACACCGGCGCGATCGGCCTGGCGCAGGCGTTGTTCGCGCTGGCCGGGGCCGTCGCGACGGTGTTCCTGCCGTTGTCGGACCGCTTCGGGCGCCGCCGCTACCTGATCGCCGCCCTGGTCGCGGGCGGGCTCGGCGCCCTGCTGTGCGCGCTGGCCACCGAACCCGGCCTGTTCACCGCGGGGCGCGTCCTGCAGGGCTTCGGCGTGGTCGCCCTGCCGCTGTCGAACATCCTCACCCACCAGAACCTGCCCCCGGCGCGGTTCGGCCGCGCCCTCGGCCTGCTCAGCATGGTCAACCTGGGCGTCAGCGGAGCCGACGCCCTGCTGGCCGGCTGGCTGGCCGACACCTACGGCCATCGCATCATCTTCTGGATCATGCTCGGGTTCCAGGTCGTGACCGCGGCCGCCGTGACGCGCCTGCTGCCCGCCGACGCGCCCGACCGCTCCCGCCGCCCGGACTGGCCCGGCATGGTCGTCCTGGCGCTCGGCGTGGTGGCGCTGCTGGTCGGCATCTCCAACGGCAGCACCTGGGGCTGGACCTCCCCCGCCACGCTCGGCGCCCTCGCCGGCGGGCTCGTCCTGCTCACGGCCTTCGTCGTGGTCGAAAAGCGCGCGGCGCGGCCCATGGTCCCGGTGGGCCGGCTGCGCTCGCGGCGCACCTGGCCGCTGCTGCTGGTGCCGATCTTCGCCATGGGCGCGCTGTTCGGCCTCACGGTCTTCGTGCTGCCGCTGTACGGGCAGAACGCGCAGATCGGCCTCGGCATGTCCGCGCTGACCTTCGCCGCGCTGATCAGCGTCCCCTCCTCGGTGCTGAACTGCGTCTGCGCGCCGATCGGCGGCGCTCTCGCGCTGCGGCTGGGCTGGCGCCGCCTGCTGCTGCTCGGCATGGGCGGGATGGTCGCCGGCATGATCGCGCTGACCGCCTTCCTGCCGGTGACGTGGATCGTGGTCGCCGCCGCGGCGTGCGTGGGCGCGTTGTTCTTCGGGTTCGCCGGTACCGCGGCCAACGGCCTGGCCGTGCTGCTGAGCCCGCGGGAGAGCGCGTCGTTCCTGCCCGCGATGATGTCGTGCGCCTTCTCCATCGGCGCCGCGCTGGGCGTGTCGGTCTCGGTCTCGATGCTGACCCTGCTGGGCTCGGCCACGCAGGGCGCCTTCACCGCCACCGTCGGCGTGCTGACGGCGATGTCGGTGCTGGCGATGCTGGCCGCCGTCCTCGTCCCCAGCCCCGTGCCCGCCGAACGGGTTCCCGCCTGACGGCGAATCACGGGTTATCGGCGCCGCCCGGAAATTCCGGGTCCCCGAGTGAGGCCGTCATTTCCCGCCCAGAACGCTCCCCGGAATTTGTCACCGCGTATTGACTCTCGGGCCCCGTCCGCTTGTCAAGTGAGGGCGGCTGTCCCCATGCGGCCACGCGCACGGTAGTGTCACCATGGCGCCGTCAACCCCTCTTCTGACATTTCCTCAGGAGATCGAGATGCCCGTGACACCCGGCCACGTGCCATCGTCTTTTGTGGAGGAGTTACAGCGAATCCTGGTGCGCCGCCGCATGTCCTGGCGAAAGCTGGCCGAGCTGGTCGGCTATGACCCCAGCTGGCTGAGCAAGGTCAAGAACGGCCGGGTCTCGCCGTCGGCGGACCTGGTGCGCAGGTGCGACGAGGCGCTGGAGGCCGACGGCGCACTGATCGCGCTGGCGGCGACCGAGCAGTCCCGCCGGCCCGCCCAGCTTCCCGTGCCCCCCAGCGGGTTCACCGGCCGCCTGCGCGAGGTGCAGGGCGTCTGCGAGGCCCTGACCCGGCCGGGCGCCGAGACGGAGTCGACCATCGTGACCATCGACGGGCCGCCCGGCGTCGGCAAGACGTCGCTGGCGCTGCGGTGCGCCCACGACCTGCTGCGCTCGCAGCCCGGGCGCTACCCCGACGGCCAGCTGTACATCAACCTGCGCGGATACACCCCCGATCAGCGACCCCTCGCTCCCGGCCAGGTGCTGGAGGAGTTCCTCCTGGCACTGGGCGTGCCCGCCCAGGACATCCCCCACGAAACCGACCAGCGTGCCCGGCTGTACCGCTCGGCGCTGGCCTCGCGGCAGATGCTGATCCTGCTGGACAACGCCGCGGCCTCCCACCAGGTGGAGCCGCTGCTGCCGGGAACCTCGGCCTGCGGGGTGATCATCACCAGCCGCAGAAGGCTGACGGCCCTGACGATGCGCGTGGCCGCCGAGCGGATCGAGCTGGGCCCCATGACCGAGAGCGAGTCGGCCGGCGTGCTGCGCGAGGTGATCGGCAAGACCCGCGCCGACGCCACGGCCCAGGACCTGGCCACGCTGGCGCGCTGGTGCGGCGGGCTGCCGCTGGCGCTGCGGATCGTGGCCGAGCGGGTGTCGGCGCACCGCTACCAGCCCCTGGGCGACCTGATCGAGGAACTGGCCAGCGAACGGCAGCGGCTGGACGCGCTGGCGACCGAGGAGTCCATCGCCGTGCGCACCGCCTTCGCCTGGTCCTACCGCGACCTCGGGCCCGACCAGGTGAGCCTGTTTCACCAGCTGAGCCTGCACCGCGGCCCCTACACCAGCGCCGAGGCGGCCGCGGCGCTGGCCGGGCTGCCGGTCGCCCCGACGCGGCGGCTGCTGGGGTCGCTGTGCGCCGTGCACCTGCTCGAGCCGGCGCCGCGCAGCCGCTACCACTTCCACGACCTGATCCGCGTGTACGCCGCCGAGCGCCTGGAGGCCGTCAGCACCCCGGACGACCGGCGTACGGCGGTGCGCCGCCTGACCGACTGGTACCTGCACACGACCAACGCGGGAAGCCAGGCGCTGGCGCCCTTCCGGGTGAGCCCGCTGCGGCTGGACCCGCCCGCCCCCGGGGTGACGCCGCTGCGCTTCGACTCCGATCAGGCCGCGCTGACCTGGTACGACCTGGAGGCGCCGAACTTCGTGCCGATCATCCGGCTCGCGGTGGACTACCAGCTGCACCAGACGGCCTGGCAGATGGCCATCGCGCTGTTCGACTATCTGCGGCTGCTGCGCACCGCGGGCGGGCTGTGGCTGGCGGCCACCACCCTGGCGGAGAAGGCGGCCGCCGCCGCGGAGGACCGCCAGGCCCGCGGCTGGGTCGCCACCAGCCTGGCCGAGGCCTACCGATGGCTGCGCCAGTACGAGCGCTCCCAGCGCGTCTTCGAACGCGGCCTGGTTCTCCAGCAGGAGGCGGGCGATCGCCACGGCCAGGCGTGGGCGGTCGCCGGACTGGGCTTCCTGGCGGTGGACTGCGGCCGGCTGCAGGACGCCCACGACTACGCCCGGCAGGCGCTGGCGCTGTTTCAGGAGGTGGGCGACCGGCACGGCGAGGCCTCGGCGCTGTTCACCCTGGCCGACGCCTACCACGGCTGGGAGCGTCACGACGACACCCTGAACGTGCTGGTGACCTCCCTGAAGATCTTCCAGGACATCGGCAACCACGACGGGCAGGGGCTGGCGCTGGCGAAGATCGCCGACACCTACACCGCGCTCGGCGATCACGAGCGGGCGCTGACCTACCTGGACCAGTCCCTGCACGCGCGCCGGCTGGCCGGATCGCGCTGGGGGGAGGCCGACGCCCTGGCCAGGCGCGGCGGCGCGCTCGAGGCGCAGGGCCGCCTGCAGGAGGCGCGAGCGGCCTGGCAGGAGGCGCTGACCCTCTACGAGGACGTCGACGACCCCCGGGCCCGCGACATCCGCGCCTACCTGGACGGCAGCTCCGCGACCCCGGGCGCCCGCCTGCTGGCCCGCCCCGCCTGGTGAGAGGGCGCGCCTCCGGCCACCCCGCCGCGCCTGGTCAGGGCGCGTCTCCGGCCATCCCGCCGCGCCTGAACGGGGTCATCGGCCGCGCCGTACGCATGCATCGGCGCGACGGACGCCGCGGCTGCCGCGAGCTCCGCGGCACGGCCTCCGAGACGGCATCACCGGCGAGAACGGCCTGGCCGCCACCCGGCCTTTCTTCAGATAGTCAACAGATCAACACTTGTGACGCGTCACTCACCCTTCGATCATAGGAAGCGGGCGCGACAATGACGGCGGAACTCTCGCTCCGGCTCATTCGGAGCCGCCGCTGTTCCTGGCCGCGCCGGCGCGGAAACCGGGTCGGAGGATGTCGGCGTATGAAACCAGCAAGGCGGAGCTGGGATTCTGCCGGCGTGGGCAGGTCAGCCGGCCGCGGTGCACGGGGCCCGCGCGTGTCATGCGGGTGCGGTGCGGGGGCCCGCGCGCGCACCTTCTCACCGTTCTGATCGCGTGAGACCTTTCACGGCATTGCGCACCGCACCCGCAATGTCCAGCTTTTCGTGAATGCGGGCGAGGGCGTCGGTCGCACTTGAGGAGGGATCGCGCTGTCAGACGGCGAGGAGAAGGAGAGGCCACGTGAAAGGCCCAGTCATCGACGACGCCTCAGGGTCAGCCCGGACGTGCTGACCCGCCGCGCCGCGCTGATCCTGCCGGACACGCTTGCCCTGGAAACCTGGTTCGAGATCGGCCACGAGATAGCCGTCATCTCCGACGCCTCGGCCTGGTGGCTGGCCGATTGGCTCATCTACGGCCAGCACAGATATCCCCACCGGTATCGGAAGGCGATCGAGCAGACCTCCCTCGACTACCAGACGCTGCGCAACTACGCCTGGGTGGCACGGAAGTTCCCGGTGTCCCGCCGGCGGGACACCCTCAGCTTCCAGCATCATGCCGAGGTGGCTTCGCTGCCCGAGCCCGAGCAGGACCTGTGGCTGGAACGCGCGCAGCGGTGCAACTGGTCCAGAGCCGTGCTGCGCCGCGAGTTGCGCAGGGCCCGCGCGGCGAACGCCGGCGCGGACGAGGCGGTGCGCGCCCAGGTCTTCCAGATGCAGATCGAACTCGAGCGGCAGGACCTGTGGCAGGCCGCGGCCTCGCGGGCGGGGTACGCGCTGGACGCCTGGGTGATGCTGGTGCTCGACCGGGCCGCCGGAGAGGTGCTGGCGCCCGATGCGGTGACGGCCGCCGCGCAGGCCGCGATGTCGGCGGCCGACAGACGGGCCCTGCGCGCCCACGACGCCGCCGGCCAGGTGAGCAACGGCCACGCCGCCGTGAGGCATTCGGGGATCACGGCCCCGTGGTCGCGCAAGGCCGACGACGGCCAGGCGGCCGGCGCCCGCGAGTAGGCGGCGCCGCTCATCGGCCGCCGCATAACGGGCGGGCCGCGCCGCACCCCCGGGCGCGCTCCCCCCCCCTGCGGCGCCCGACGCGTCCGGCCAGGCACGACCCCCTCGCCGACCCATCCGGTACGAGGCGCCCGCCGGGCCCCGGGCGAGCAGAGGTTGTCACGTGCGTGAGGACGGCAGCCCGCAGGCGGGCGCGGGCACGCGGGCGGCGCCGCACGTGGAGAACGGCAGCGCGGGGATCGCGCCGGCCGCCCATCAGGTGCTGCGCCATCGTGAGGACGCGCTGATCGCCGAACGGCTGCCCTTCCTGCCCTTCCCGGAAGGAGGCGACGTCGCTCAGCGCGGGCTGGTTTCCGGCCGGGAGGCGGGCGTGGAGTCGCCCGCGTCGGAGGTGATCGCCGCGTTGCCGTGACGGACCAGGTTGCGCCAGACGATGAGCTCCAGGCACGTCTCGCCGAGCGCCTTCTTGAGCCGCTCGACCTCGGCCAGCAGGTCCGCCTCCCGCCGGGTCACGCGATTGCCCGCCCCGGGTTCCAGGCCGACGCGGCCGCCTTCGATGAACTGCCGGCGCCAGTTGAGAATGGATTGATCGGACACCCCGGCGCGTCTGGCCGCCTGGGCGACGGTCCATTTACCCGTCAGAACTCCCATGACCAGGGTCAGTTTGTCGCCCACGGGCAGAGCCGGCGGACGTGGCATGGGTAGCCTCCTTCCACGAGGGGCGGCGCATGGGTCACCGGATCACTCCTGTCAAAAGGCGGGGGAGGGGAAGGAATTGCGCGAGGATCCCTTTTTCCGATTGTCCCGCCGGCGGGACAATCCAGCGCCGCCCTTTCCCGGAGTTCCTTGCAGGAAATGCGCCGCGGCAATTAATCCACTGCAATCGAGTAAAGCACGTCGCGCCGGAGAAAACTTAGCCAAAGTTGGCCGCCCGGCACGCGCGGCCGGCGCACCCGCAGTTCACTGTCGTGCGTGACCCGGGGCGGGCAAAGTTAATCCGGTCAGCCCTGGTAGGTGCGGCGGTAGGCCGACGGAGTCGTGCCCACGGCCTTGGTGAAGTGCTGGCGCAGGCCGCCGCCGGTGCCGAACCCGGCGCGCTCGGCCACCGCCTCCACCGGCAGCCTCGTGGTCTCCAGCAGCTCGCGGGCCCGGGCGACGCGCTGGTGGGTGAGCCAGCGGATGGGCGGTACTCCGATCTCCTGGTGGAAGCGGCGCACGAAGTGCCGGGTGCTCATCATGGCCCGCTCGGCCAGTTGCGGCACGGTGAGCGGCTCGTGCAGGCGTTCGCGCGCCCACTCCAGGACCGGCGCCAGGCCGCCGTGGCCGGGGGGCGGGGCGGGGGAGGTGGCGTACTGGGCCTGGTCGCCTTCGCGCTGGGGCGCGATGACCATGCGGCGGCCGACCTCGGCGGCCACGGCGGCGCCGAAGTCGGTGCGCACGATGTGCAGGCACAGGTCGATGCCCGCGGCGGTGCCCGCGCTGGTGAGGATGTCGCCGTCGTCGACGTACAGGGCGCGGGGGTTGACGCGGACGCGGGGGTGGCGGCGGGCCAGTTCCTCGGCGTGCATCCAGTGCGTGGCCACCTCGCGGCCCTCCAGCAGCCCGGCCGCGGCCAGCACGAACGCGCCCGAGCACAGCGAGGCGATCCTGGCGCCCCGCCGGTGCGCCTCGGCCAGGGCCTCCAGCAGCTGCGGCGGCGGCCGGTAGGAGCCGTCGGAGCAGGCGGGCACGACGACCAGGTCGGCCCCGGCGATCGCCTCCAGCCCCCGGCGCGCGCGCAGCCACAGCCCTTCGACCAGCGCCTCCTGCTCGCCGGACGCGCTCTGGCAGACGGTCAGCTCATACCAGCCGGGACTGAGGTCACGCCGGTCGCGGCCGAAGACCTCGCACGGCACCGCCAGCTCGAACAGCGGGCAGTCGTCGAGCACCGGCACCACCACACGAATCCGCCCCATGGCGTAAATCTACTGCAACATGACATTTAAGCCACTGGATGGCGATATATCAGGACGACGACAGTGGCGGCATGGAACCCACAGGACCCCTGGACCTCGGCGCGGACGAAGGCGCCCGGCTGCTGAAGACCGCCGTCGACCTCGTCGTACGGCACGCCCGGCACGTGGCGGGCGGCCCGGTCGCCCCGCCCGAGCCGGGCACCGGCGCCCTGCGCGCGTGGCTGGCCGGCTACGACTTCGCCGGCGCCGCCGCGGCCGAGGACGTTCTGGAGGAGGTCGTGCGCAGGCTGTCCGCGTGGGGCGTGCACACCACCCACCCGCGCTACTTCGGCCTGTTCAACCCCACCCCCACCTGGTGGGGCGTGGCCGGAGAGCTGGTGGCGGCCGCGGTCAACCCGCAGCTGGCCGCCTACAGCCACGCGCCGGCGGCCGTCGAGATCGAACGGCACGTGCTGGGCTTCCTGGCCGCGCGCCTCGGGCTGCCCGCCGGCACCCAGGGCTCCTTCACCGTGGGCGGCGCCGAGGCCAACCTGACGGCCGTCATCGTCGCCCTGACCCGCCGCTTCCCCGGCTACGCGCGCTCAGGCGTGCCCGGGCGGCCGGTGCTGTACGCCTCGGCCGAGAGCCACCTGGCCTGGCTGAAGATCGCCCACATGACCGGCCTCGGCCGCGACGCCGTACGCCTGGTGCCCGTGGACGCCCGCCACCGCCTGGACCCGGCGGCGCTGCGCGACCTGCGGGCCGCCGACCTGGCCGCGGGGCGCGAGCCGTTCCTGCTGGTCGGCACCGCCGGCACCACCGGCGGCGGCGCGCTGGACCCGCTACCCGAGCTGGTGGAGCTGGCGCGCGAGTGGGGCCTGCACTTCCACGTCGACGCCGCCTGGGCCGGCGCGATCGCCCTGTCGGAGCGCCTGCGCCCGCTGCTGGCCGGCATCGAACGCGCCGACAGCGTCACCGTGGACGCCCACAAGTGGCTGTCGGCCCCCATGGGCGCCGGGATGTTCCTCACCCCGCACGGCGGCGCGCTGGCCGAGAGCTTCCACGCGGCCACCTCCTACATGCCCGCCGAAACCGACGGCGCCCCCGACCCCTACGCCACCAGCGTGCAGTGGTCGCGCCGCTTCGCCGGGCTGAAGGTCTTCCTCGCCCTGGCCGCCGCCGGGCTGCCCGCCTACGCCGAGCAGCTCGAGCGCGACGTACGGCTCGGCGAACTGCTGGCCGCACGGCTGGGGGAGGAGGGCTGGACACGGGTCAACGACAGCCCGCTGCCCGTGGTCTGCGTGGCCGTCCCGCACGCCGGCGCCGCCTGGCACGCGGCCGTCGCCGACCACGTGGTCACCGGCGGCGCGGCCTGGGTCAGCCTGGTACGGCTGGCCGGACAGCCCGCGATCCGCATGTGCGTCACCAGCCACCGCACCGGCGAGCAGGACGTCGAGGCCCTCGTGCGGGCGCTGTCGGAGGCCCGGGCGGCAGCCGGTGACGCGGGGGATGCGAAGGCCCGGACCGGCCAGACCGGCCCGGGCCCCGCGCTCAGGCCAGGTCGAACCGGTCGAGGTTCATGACCTTGTCCCAGGCGGCGACGAAGTCCTTGACGAACTTCTCCTTGGCGTCGTCGCTGGCGTAGACCTCCGCGAGCGCGCGCAACTCGGAGTTGGCGCCGAAGACGAGGTCCACCCGGCTGCCGGTCCACGTCACCCGGCCGGAGGCGTCACGCGCCTCGAACGTGGAGGCGTCGCCGGCGACCGGCGTCCACGTCGTGTCCAGGTCGAGCAGGTTGACGAAGAAATCGTTCGTCAGCACGCCGGGCGTGGCGGTGAGCACGCCGAGCTTCGACTGCCCGGCGTTGGCGCCCAGCACACGCAGGCCGCCGACCAGGACGGTCATCTCCGGGGCGCTGAGGGTCAGCAGGTTGGCGCGGTCGAGCAGCAGGTACTCGGCCGGCAGCCCGTTGATGCCCTTGCCCACGTAGTTGCGGAAGCCGTCGGCCGTCGGCTCCAGCGGCGCGAACGACTCCACGTCGGTCTGCTCCTGCGCGGCGTCGGCGCGGCCCGGAGTGAAGGGCACCTTCACCGCGAAGCCGGCGTCCTTGGCGGCCTTCTCGACGCCCGCGGCACCGGCGAGCACGATCAGGTCGGCCAGCGAGATCTGCTTGCCGCCGCTCTGGGCGGCGTTGAAGGAGCGCTGGATGCCCTCCAGGGTGCGCAGCACCTGCGCGAGCTGGTCGGGCTCGTTGACCGCCCAGCCGCTCTGCGGCTGCAGGCGGATGCGGGCGCCGTTGGCGCCGCCCCGCTTGTCGCTGCCGCGGAAGGTGGAGGCCGAGGCCCACGCGGTGGAGACGAGCTGGGAGACCGTCAGCCCGGAGGCCAGCACCTGCTCCTTGAGCGCGGCCGCGTCGGCCTCGTCGACGAGCGCGTGCGTCACCGCGGGCAGCGGGTCCTGCCACAGCAGCGTCTCGGACGGCACCTCGGGGCCGAGGTAGCGCACGATCGGGCCCATGTCGCGGTGCGTGAGCTTGAACCAGGCCCGGGCGAAGGCGTCGGCGAACTCCTCCGGGTTGGCGTGGAAGCGCCGCGAGATCGGCTCGTAGATCGGGTCGACGCGCAGCGACAGGTCGGTCGTCAGCATCGTCGGCGCATGACGCTTGGCCGGGTCGTGGGCGTCGGGGACCGTCTCCGCGCCCGCGCCGCCCTTCGGCCGCCACTGGTGCGCGCCGGCCGGGCTCTTGAACAGCTCCCACTCGTAGCCGAACAGGATGTCGAAGAAGCTGTTGTCCCACGCGATCGGCGTGTCGGTCCAGATGCCCTCCAGGCCGCTGGTGATCGCGTCGGCGCCCTTGCCGGTGCCGTACGTGCTCTTCCAGCCCAGCCCCTGCTGCTCGATCGGAGCCGCCTCGGGGTCGGGTCCGACGTTGTCGGCCGGGCCGGCGCCGTGGGTCTTGCCGAAGGTGTGACCGCCGGCGATGAGCGCGACGGTCTCCTCGTCGTTCATCGCCATCCGGCGGAAGGTCTCACGGATGTCGCGGGCGGCGGCCAGCGGATCCGGGTTGCCGTTGGGGCCCTCGGGGTTGACGTAGATCAGGCCCATCTGGACCGCGCCGAGCGGGCTCTCGAGCTGCCGGTCGCCGGTGTAGCGGGCGTCGGCGAGCCAGATCTGCTCGGGACCCCAGTAGACGTCCTCCTCCGCCTCCCAGACGTCCTCGCGGCCGCCGGCGAAGCCGAAGGTCTTGAAACCCATCGACTCCAGCGCGACGTTGCCGGTGAGGATCATGAGGTCGGCCCAGGAGATCTTCTGGCCGTACTTCTTCTTGACCGGCCACAGCAGGCGGCGGGCCTTGTCGAGGTTGCCGTTGTCCGGCCAGCTGTTGAGCGGGGCGAAGCGCTGCTGGCCGGCGCCGGCGCCGCCGCGGCCGTCGTCGATGCGGTAGGTGCCGGCGCTGTGCCAGGCCATCCGGATCATGAACGGGCCGTAGTGGCCGAAGTCGGCCGGCCACCAGTCCTGCGAGGTCGTCAGCACCTCGGCGATGTCGCGCTTGACGGCCGCGAGGTCAAGGGTCTTGAACGCCTGCGCGTAGGTGAACTCCTCGCCGAGGGGGTTGGCCACGGCGGGGTTTTTGGCGAGGATCCTCAGGTTCAGCTGCTCCGGCCACCACAGGCGGTTCCCGCCGCCCTGAGTCGGGTGCGGGGCGCGCCCGTGCGCAACCGGACAGCCACCCTCGCCCTCGGTTTTCGCGAGGGCGTCGTGGTTTTCAGACATGGGAAATCCTTCCGGGCTTGAAGGGTGCTCACGATCCGTGGGCGTTGGAACAGTCGGGACACAGGCCCCAGTAGATGACCTCGGCCTCGTCGATGGCGAAGCCGTGGTCGTTGGAGGCGGTCAGGCACGGCGCGTGGCCGACCGCGCAGTCGACGTCGGCGACCGCACCACACGTCCGGCACACCAGATGGTGGTGGTTGTCCCCGACCCGCCCTTCGTACAGGGCCGGGCTGCCCGGCGGCTCGATGCGGCGCACGAGTCCGGCCGCGGTGAGCGCGTGCAGAGCTTCGTACACCGCTTGAAGGGAGATATGACCGACGCGCTCGCGCACCCCGGCGGCGAGGGCCTCGACCCCGAGGTGGTCACCGACCCGGACGGCTTCGAGGAGCGCGACCCGGGCGGCGGTGACCCGCAGGCCCACCCCCCGCAGCTCCTCGGCGGTGGTCGGTGGCGTGGATGCGGTCATGGCCTCAACCTAGTGGCATAAACACGAACATTACAAGAGAACGAATAGTACAAGTATCGTCATGGTGACCTGCCCCGACGTGACCGTCCGTCTGGCCGGAGAAGGGGACGTGGTCCGTGCGGCTGTGACGACGCCCGCGACGGGTGGTCACGCCTGGGACAGGCGCCGGGCGAGGGCGTGGCAGCGCTGCCTGAGCTCGGCCGGTTCGAGCACGGTGAAAGGCCGGTCCACGAGGGTCGCGAGCATGGCCGCCCACTCCAGCGAGTCCACGCGGGCGCTGAGGATCACGTGCCCGGGGCCGTCCGGCACCAGGGCGGGCTCCTCGTTGCGGAAGCGGTCCAGGACCGGTTCCGCGTCGGCCTCGAACCGCAGGCGCACCGGGATCCGCCGATCGGGGAGAAGCCGCTCGAGCTCCCCGGCGTCGGCGGCGTGGCCGTCGAAGCGGGCCTGTCCCAGGGCGCAGGAGCGCACCCGGTCCAGCCGGTAGACGGCCCAGGCGTCCCGGGCCAGGGCCAGCAGGTACCATCGCCGGCGCCGCAGCAGCAGCCGATGGGGCCGCACCTCCGGGTTCGCGCCGCCGGCCAGGTCCAGCACCGCCGTACGCCGTTGCTCGATGGCCTGCGCCAGGGTGGCCAGCAGGCCGGCGTCCACGGAGACCGTGGGCTCGGGCGAGGCGGTCAGCGCCTCGGTGACGCGCCGGCACGTGGCCGCGAGCGGGCGCGGCAGCACCCGCATCACCTTGCGCAGCGCCGTGCGGGCCGGATCACCGTCCGTCGCGGCCAGCCCCGAGCGCGCCGTGGCCAGCGCCATGCCCACCACCAGGGCGACGGCCTCGTCGTCGGAGAGCATCAACGGCGGCATCGCCGTGTTGCCGGCGCGCAGCTCGTAGGCGCCGTACGGGCCGGGCGCGGACTCGACGCGGTAGCCCATGTCCCTGAGCCGGGCGACGTCGCGCCGTACCGTGCGGACGTCGACCTCGAGCCGGGCGGCCAGTTCGCGGCCGGACACCGGGCGGCCCGCCTGCAGGTACGACAGCAGCGCGAACACACGTTCCGCCAGATGCGCCATGAGGACAGTATCCGTCCTCAACCGCTCCTAGCGTGGCACTATGACACACACCACCGCACCCATCCTCGTCCTGGGCGGCACCGGGACCGTCGGCAGCAGGGTCGCCGCCGGGCTGCGTGCCGCCGGCCGCGCCCACCGGGTCGCCGCCAGGCGCGCGGAGGTGAGGTTCGACTGGTCGCTCCCCGGCACGTGGCCGGCCGCCCTCGACGGCGCCCGCACGATGTTCGTGCTGCTGCCGGATCAGACGGCCCTGCCGGACGATTTCCTGCGTACGGCCCGCCGCCACGGCGTGGAGAAGGTGGTGCTGCACTCGGACCGGGCGGTGGACGTCATGAACGTCACCAGCCTCCAGGCGGCCGAAGCGCAGGTGCGCGCGTCCGGGTGCGCGTGGACGATCGTCCGCTCGGACTGGTTCGACCAGGACTTCGAGACCTTCTTCCGGCAGCCCGTGCTCGACGGGCGGCTGTGCGTGCCGGTCGGCTCGGTCCGGCAGGGGTTCGTCGACGCCGGCGACATCGCGGCCGTCTGCGTGGAGGCGCTGCTCGGTGAGGACTTCGCCGGGCGGATCCTGCCGCTGACCGGTCCTGTGGCGTTGTCGTTCCGCGAGGCGCTCGATCACCTCCAGCGCGTCACGGGGCTCCGCGTCGAATTCGACGGGACCCCGGACGGCTACCGCGCGGCGCTGCGCGGCGACGGCGTGCCCGAGGAGGCCGTCGAGACGCTGATCGCGAACTTCGCCGCGGCGGCGGCGCAGGGCGACACCCGGCCCACGGGCGTCGTGGAGGAGGTTCTCGGGCGTCCCGGCAAGGACTTCGGGGCCTACGCCGAGGAGGCCGCGGCCCGGGGAGCGTGGCGACAGACCTGACCTCCTTATCCCGAAACTTCAGAACTCTTCACCATTTGTCGTATATCGCGTCATATGCGGCATTCGTGTTCGACTTTCCGGGGCCGGGCGGCGGTGGCCCGCGGCCCGCCCCGGCCCGCAGGGCCTCGCGAGCGGGGTCCTTTCGAATCCCCTGGCCGCCGCCGGGGATCTAGATCGAACGTCACGCCAAGAACGTACCAATACTCCCTCTATTCACTTATATGCGCCTTATGTGGTGTTACTGTCGATTTGTCGGCATACGAAAGCTCTCGACAGCGGGAGCTTGCTCATGAGGAGGGGATCATGGCACGTGTCGGCTTCCCAGCGAACTGGGATGACTGGGGCTGGGGCGGAGGCTGGGGCTGGGGCCACCGCCGCTGGCGGCGGCGCGGCTGCGGCTGGCGTCGCAGGAGGTGCGGCTGCCGCAGGAGATGGTGGTGGTAAACACCGCTCAGGAGAGCCGACGGTCTATCCGCCGGCTCTCCTTCTCGTCTCGGGCCGGGACGCGGTCGGAGGCGGGCGGCGTCGACATGGCGCCGACCGTCATGATCCGCAAGACTCTCCGCGAGTTCTGGCCCGACACCCACGGCCTGCGCAAGTGGTTCGTGATCGGCGGGATCCTCGCCATCGTGGCCGCGTTGTGCGAGGTCGCCGCGATCGCCCTGTTCGCCGTGATCACCGATGAGGTGCTCAGCCAGGGAGACCTGGGGGCGTTCTGGACACCCGCCTTGACCTGGCTCGGCCTGGCGGCGGTGGCCGGGGTGGTCTCCTTCGCCGGCTCCTACCTCACGTCCCTGGGCGCCGAGCGCTTCCTGCTCAAGCTGCGCGATCGGGTGTTCGCGCACGTGCAGACACTGACGCCGGACTTCTTCAACAACAGGCGCCTGGGCGACCTGATGGCGCGGCTCACCGACGACATCGAGGCGATCGAGGAACTGGTCGGATCCGGCCTGGTCAAGGCGTTCACCACCGTGGTCAGCGTGATCTTCTTCGCCGGCGCCGCGTTCGTGGTGCGCTGGGACCTGGCGCTGGTCACCTTCGCGCTGATTCCCGCCTTCCTCATCGTCTCCAAGCTCTTCGCCGGCCGGTTCCGCGTGGCGGCGGGCCGCGAACGCCAGAGCAACGGCGTGATGAACAGCGTCATCGAGGAGAGCCTGTCCAACCAGACCCTGGTGCAGAGCTACAACCGCCAGGCGGCCGAGTCGAAGAACCTGCACCGCCAGGGCGCGAACTGGCTGCGGGCCAACATGCAGCAGGCGTGGCTGTCCAGCATGTACGGCCCGACCGTCCAGATCTTGCAGACCACTTGCATGATCGTCATCCTGGGCTTCGGCGCGTGGGAGATCTCCGCCGGCCGCCTGACCATCGGCGGCCTGCTGGCCTTCGCCGCCTACCTGGCCTACCTCTACCCGGCGGTCCAGGGCCTGGGACAACTGGCGCTCGAGATCTCCGAGGCCGCGGCCGGCTCCGACCGCGTGCAGGAGATCCTCAAGGCCCGTCCCGGCGTCACCGACCGCCCCACCGCCGAACCGCTCCCGGCGCGGGCCGCCGGCAGGATCGCCTTCGAGCGGGTCGGCTTCACCTACCCGAACCGGACCAGGCCCGCCCTGGCCGGCCTGTCCTTCACCGCCGAGCCCGGCGACATCGTCGTCATCACCGGGCCCAGCGGCGCGGGCAAGTCGACCCTGGCCAAGCTGCTGCTGCGGTTCTACGAGCCCACCAGCGGGCGCATCCTGCTGGACGGCACGGACATCCGCGACATCACCGGCGCCTCCCTGCGCGAGAACATCACGCTCCTCCAGCAGGAGGGCCTGGTCTTCTCCGGCACCGCGCGGGAGAACATCGCCTACGGCCGGCCCGGCGCCACCATGGAGGAGATCGTCGAGGCGGCCAAGCTCGCCGACGCGCACGACTTCATCAACCGGCTGCCCGGCAAGTACGACACCACGCTGGGACAACGGGGACGGCTGCTGTCCGGCGGGCAGCTCCAGCGCATCGCGATCGCCCGCGCCCTGCTGCGCGACGCTCCGGTGCTCGTGCTGGACGAGCCGATGACCGGGCTGGACGCGGCCACGGCCGCCCGGGTGATGGAGCCGCTGCGACGGCTGATGGCCGGCCGTACGACCATCCTCATCACCCACGACCTGCGGCACGTGCCGGAGACGGCGCGCACCATCGTGCTGGAACCGGTCCGCCGGTCGAACCGGATCAAGCTACGCCACATGACGCCCGTCCTGTCGAGGATCGCGCGTTAGAAGGGGGTTTGCAGGAGGGCGTCAAGCGGTGTGCAGGGCGGTTGCCCGAGTCTTTCTCCCGCCAAGATCAACGCATGACAGGGGGAGAGACTCTTGACGAGAGGTAACGGCTGGGGCCACCTCGCCGGCGCGGCCCTGCTGGTGGTGGGGGCGGCCACCGGCTGCGCGGGCGGCAGCCCGAGAGCCGCGGGCACGAGCGCGCCGGTCAGCGGCAGCGCGACCGGCACACCGCAGACGCCGAAGGACAGCACCCCGGAGGCGACGCCCACGGACAACCCCGCGCCCACCGACAGCCCGGCGGTCACGGACAGCCCGGCGGTCACGGACGACCCGACGCCGGCGGCCAGCCAGGGGACGGGCATCGTGGCCGGGCCGCTGTCGTCCGGCTTACCGATCGAGGCGCGCGACATCCGGCTGGTCCGCACCGGGGACAAGGAGATCGCGCTGCAGTTCGAGTGGTTCAACGGCACCAAGGAGAGCTACGCGCCCAGTTCCACGGCCGTGTCGAAGGTGCAGCGCGGCCTGGACCTGATCGACCTGCCCAGGGGCACGCACTACGGGGTGATCGGCTCCCTGGACACCGCCGACGGCCGCCTGAGCGACAGCTCCGACACCGCGGTGGACCCGGGCAAGTCCACGCTGGTCACCGCGGTCTTCGCGGCGCCGCCGAAGGAGACCGGCGCGATGCTGGTCGTGATCGACGGCGTGCACCCGGTCGAGGTGCCCGTCCAGCCCCAGGGCTCCCCGGCCCTGGTCGACGACCCGGTCCTGCACGTCACCGGCAGCGTGGACCGCAAGGTCAGCCCCATGGTGTGCAAGTCCGCCTCCGGCGACGGCCGCAAACCGGCGCCCGAGGAGTACCTGCTGCCCAGCGACGTGCTGTTCGCCTTCGGCAGCGCCACCCTCACCCCCGCCGCGAACGCGGCGATCGAGGACCTGACCAAGCAGGTCAGCGCCACCGGCGGTGCCGTCACGGTCGAGGGCCACACCGACAGCATCGGCGACGACCCGGCCAACAAGACCCTGTCGCGCCGCCGCGCGGACGCGGTGATGACCAAGCTGCGCGGCCTGCTCGGCGAGGACTTCACCTACCGCACGGCCGGGTACGGCGAAGCCAGGCCGGTCGCCCCGAACACCACGGCCGGCGGCGGCGACAACCCCGAGGGCCGGGCGCAGAACCGCCGCGTCGAACTCAAGATCCAGACGGCCGGGGCCGCGGCCCCCAAGCTGGAGGCCCGCCCGCTCACCACGGAGGCGTCCGCCGCCGGTCTGCGGGCCGAGGCGGAGAGCGTGCGCCGCGTCGCCGGATACCTGCTGGCCAAGGTCAAGGTGAGCAACCCGACCTCCGGCCCGGTCGTCTTCGACCTGTCCACCAGCTTCACCAAGGACGAGGTCTCGCCGGGCGAGCTGTCCCTGGCCGACACCGCCGGCCAGGCTCGCGCCGAGCTGTGCCAGGTGGCCGAGCCGACGTATCACGAGTTCGCCGGCAACGTGCACAACTCCTTCGCCCCCTACCTGGAGGGCCTGGGCAAACTGCCGGCCGGGGTGACGACCACGGTGTGGGGGGTGTTCAAGGCGCCGCCCGCGAAGGTGACCGGCGTGGAGGTGGAGGTCGGCGGCTTCGGCGAGCCGTTCCCGGCCCCGATCACCGCGGAGTGACCGCGCGACGCCCTTCCCGCGGCAGGCGGGAAGGGCGTCTGTGCCGTTCGGGGCACATGGGACACATGATGCTTTGTGTGAACAAATCCCGGTAATCCATCGTCAATCTGTTGGTAAGCGCAATCATGGACCCTTTGGTTGAGCGAGGAGGGACAGGGGCATGCGTGGTACCTCAGACAGGCTCTTCGAGATTGACGGATTGCGGATCGTCGCCGCATTGTGCGTGGTTTTATACCACTACACGTTCTCGGCCTGGGTGGGCGGCACCAGCCCGGTGGCCTTTCCGGCGGAGAGCATGTGGTCGCGATACGGCTACCTCGGCGTGGACCTGTTCTTCATGATTAGCGGGTTCGTGGTGCTGATGAGCGCATGGGACAGGACTCCCCGGCAGTTCGTGACCTCGCGGGTGATCAGGTTGTACCCGGCCTACTGGGTCGGCCTGGCGCTGACCGCGCTGATCACGCTCGCGCTGGGCGCCGGCGTCTTCCAGGTCACCATCCCGCAGATCCTCGCGAACCTGACGATGTTCCAGGCCGTGATCGACGTCCCCAACGTGGACGTCGTCTATTGGACGCTCTGGGCGGAAATGCGGTTCTACGTCCTCATCCTGCTGCTCACCTTGATCACCATAACGAAGGCGCGGGTCATGGCGGTGCTGTGGGGCTGGCTGGCCGTGACCTTCGCGGTGGAGCTGGGCGTGCTGCCGAAGGTCGCCGACCTGGTGGTGCAGTCGGAGTTCTCCCACTACTTCATCGCCGGCATGGCCCTGTTCCTGCTCTACCGCTTCGGGCTTAACTGGCAGATCGCGCTGATCGTGCCCTTGTGCCTGGGCAACGCGGTCTTCCGGGCGATCGGCTACTCCGAGGCGGTCGGGCGCCGCTACCACGTCGAGTTCTCGCCGGTGGCCATCACGGTGATCGTGACACTGATCTTCGTGGTGATGCTGCTGGTGGCGCTGCGCGTGACCAAGCCGCTGGCCAAGCGCTGGCTGGTGGTCGCGGGCGGCCTGACCTACCCGCTGTACCTGCTGCACGCCCACATCGGGATCATCGCCTTCAACCGGCTCGGCGACGCGGTCAACCGGTATGTGCTGCTGTTCGGCCTCGTGGTGGTCATGTGCCTGGCGGCCTACGCCGTACACCGCTATCTGGAGACGCCGCTGGCGCCCAAGCTCAAGGGCCTGCTGTCACCCCGGCCCCAGCGGCCCGCCGAACCCCTGCTGCCGCGCTGAACCCCGGCGCCCGGCCTCCCAGGCGCTGAGCCCCTCCTCGGTGAGCACCTGGTCGAGCGCGATCGCCGCCGCCCCCCACAGCGCGCCGTCCGAGCCCAGGACCGCGTCCACCACCGGCGGCGGATCCTGGCGGTGGTAGCGCATGAGGCCGGCGCTCAGCGAGTCCGCGAACTCGGGCCCGGCCGCCGCGCGCAGGGGCGCGGCCAGCCCGCCGAGGGTGACGACGCCGGGGTCGAAGGCGTTGATCAGCCCGGCCAGGCCCCGGCCCAGGGCGGCCGCTGCCTGCCCGGCCGCCGACCGGACGGCCGCGTCCGAGGCCGCCTCGTCCAGGCACGCCTGAAGGAAGGTGCGCGCGTCCCGGGGCGGCGGCTGGCCGAGGTGGCGGGCGATCGCCCGGCCGTCCACGGTGAGGTCCCAGCACCCCCGGCTGCCGCACGGGCACTCCAGCGCGGGGTCGCCGAACGGCATGTGCCCGAACTCGCCCCCGGCCCCGGTCGCCCCCGCGATGGGCCGCCCGTCCACGATCAGCGCGCCGCCGACGCCCACCTCGATCGTGACGTGCAGCGCCGTGCCCACCCCCGCGGCCGCCCCGTGCCGGGCCTCGGCGGCACCGGCCAGCGTCGCGTCGTTGCCGATCAGCAGCGGATCGGCGGCCAGGGCGTCGAAGTCCACCGCGTCCCAGCCCAGCACCCCCGACTGCACGACGCGGCCGTGCCGTACCGTGCCCGCGACCGCCACCGAGACGGCCCGCACGCGCCGCCCGTGGCGCGCCCGCACGCGCCGCACGGCCTGTGCGAGGGTCCCGACGAGCCGCGACGGCTCGCGGCTGGCGTGCGCGGCGGCCTCGGCGAGGTACGGCCGGCCGTCCAGGCCCGCGACCGCGCACCGCCAGTCCCCCTGGCGGACGTCGAGCACCACGACCAGCGGGCCCTCGGGGTGCGGGCGCAGCTCGGTGGTGGGCCGCCCCCGGCCGGTCGCGGCGGCGGGGGACTCGGCAAGCAGGTCCAGCTCGCGCAGCCGGGCGGTGATCTCGGTGGCCGACCCCGTGGACAGGCCGAGCCGCTGGGCCACGGCGGCCCGGGTCACGCCGGGCCGCCGGCGCATCTCCGCCAGCACGGCCAGGGCCCCGCGCCACCGGGCGCCGCTCATCGGGCCTTTCATGGGATGTCCGCCTCCTTTATGCTCGCGGCACGAGTTTATTGGAAGGAGCCCGCGCCGTGTCCGACAGGCAGGTGGTGTTCGCGCAGGTGGGCCTGGGATTCACCATCAACAGCCTCGGCGCCTGCCTGGTGCTGCTCGCCAGAGATCTTGCCACCCCCGCGGCCGGGCTGGCGTGGTTGTCGTCGTCCTTCGGCGCGGGACTGCTGGCCGCCGGCCTCGCCGGCCGCTGGGTGCTCCGGCGCCACCCCCAGCCGGTCCTGCGGCTCGCCGCCCTGGTCACGGCCGCCGGAACCGCCCTTCTGGCCACCGCGCCCGTCGCCGCGCTCGCCGCTGCCGGCGCCATCCTGCTCGGCCTCGGCGCCGCGGGCGTCGTCCTGGTCACCCCGGCCCTCCTGCGCGGGCAGGACCTCGCCCCCCGGCTCGCCCGCGTCAACGCCGCCGGGAGCGTCGCGGCCCTGCTCGGCCCGCTCACCATGGGCGCCCTCGACACCGCCGGGGTCAACGGCCGCCTGGCCCTGCTGGCGGCGGTGGTCCCGCTCGTGCTCGTCGCGGTCGAGGTACGGCCCGGCGCACGCATGACCGGCGCGGACGGCGCCCTGCCCCGCCGGGCCGCGGCCGTGGCGTGGTCGGCCATCGTCGTGGCCGTGTCCATGGAGTTCTGCTTCTCGATCTGGGCCACGGCCCGGCTCCAGGTCAGCGGGCTGAGCGCCGGCACGGCCGCGGCGGCGGCCACCGCGTTCCTGGCCGGGATGGCGGGCGCGCGGCTGCTGGCGCCGCGCCTGCTCCGCCGCGGGGTCCCGATCGTGCCGCTGAGCTGCGGGCTGGTGGCGGCCGGGACCCTGATCGTCGCCCTGGCCGGCACCCCCGCGCCGATCGCCGCCGGACTCCTGGCGGCGGGACTGGGGATCGGGCCGCTGTACCCGGTGACGCTGGCCCGGCTGGTCCAGGTGCCCGGCCTCACCGGTGCCCGGTCGGCCGCCTATGGCGCGCTCGCCTCCGGCACCGCGATCCTCGCCGCTCCCGCCGGGCTGGCGATGCTCGGGGCCGCCCTGGACCTGCGGACCGCGTTCCTGATCACGGTCATGCCGCTGGCCCTGCTCCTGCTGCTTCTGGCGCGGGCTCAGCTCGGGGCCTCCGCCGTACGACCCCGGTAGAGCACGGCGCCCAGGACCAGCAGCACGGCCAGCGCGGCGTAGCCGTACGCGAGCGTGGAGACGGTCGCCACGCCCGCCACGAGCAGTGGCCCGCCCGCGTCGCCGAGCTCGCGCCCGAGCTCGGCCGAGCCCATGGTCTGCCCCATGCGCTCCGGCGGCGTGGAGGCGGCCAGGGCGGCGAAGCCGAGCGGAGTGATCAGTCCCGTTCCGGCGCCGACGAGGGCGGCGGCCGCCAGCACGCCCGTCAGCCCGGGTACCGTCGCGGCGGCCAGCCCGGCCGCGGTGACCAGCAAGCCGGTCAGCAGCCCGGCGCGCGTGGTCAGGCGTCCGGAATCCAGGGCGCGCCCCGCCCACGGCTGGACGAGGGCGGCCGTGGCGGCCAGGACGGAGACGGCCGCGCCGGTCGCGACCGTGCCCAGCCCGGCCGCCGCACCGGAGACGGGCAGGAAGCCCACCCCCACCGACAGCGCGGCGGTGGCGGCGGCCAGGGCCGCGGTCGGCGCGAGGAAGGACCGGTCGGCCAGGCGCCGGGCCAGGTCGGCGAGCGTCTGCCGCGCGCGCGGCAGCGGTGGTACGGCCGGCACCGCGAACACCGCCCACAGGGCGACCGCCACCGCGCACCCCGCCATGACCGCGAACAGCAGCCGCAGCCCGCCCACCTGGACCAGGACACCGCCGAGCAGCGGGCCGAGGGTGTAGCCGATGGACTTGGAGAAGCCGTAGCCGCCGAACGCCCGCCCGTGCCCCGCGGCCGGGGTGAGGCGGGCGACCATGGCCGAAGCCGACGGCGAGAACGCCGAGGCCGCCGCGCCCTGGCCGAGCCGGGCCGCCCACAACCAGCCGGGGCTGTCCGCGACCGCGTACAGCGCGGAGGCGGCGGCGAACGCGATCAGCCCGCCCAGCAGAACCGGCTTGCCGCCGATCCGGTCGGCCAGGGAGCCGAAGACGGGTTTGAGCACCACCTCGGCCCCGTCGTAGAGGGCGAGCAGCGCGCCCAGGACGAGCAGCGAGGTGACGGCGTCTTCGGAGAAGCCGCCGAGGTTGGCGGCGATGCCGTGCGCGCCGAAGGCGGTGGTGAACCCGGCCGCGTACAACGGCCACAGGGGCTTCACGCGGAGTCCCCTCCGGTGGTGTGCAGCGCGGTGAACACGCGCTCGGCGTAGTCCTCGCAGACGCTCACGCACTGCTTGAGGCGGGTCGAGGCCGCGGCGGCCTCGGGAGCGCCGAACACGTCCCGCGCCGTCAGGTCCCGGTGCCAGCGGCGCAGCCGTTCCAGACTCTGTTCCTCTTCCTCGAGTTCGGCCAGGGTGAACTTGGCCGTGCGGATCTCCTTGGCGATCTCCTCCTCGAATCTTCCGCACTCCGCCAGGAACTCCGCCCAGTCCGCCGACCGGGCGGCGGTGAACATCTCCTGCAACCCGGCGGCGTCGGCGGCCGTGCGACCGGCCGCCTGGAGCGTCACGCCCTGGCCGCCGGCCCCGGCGGTGAGCTCCAGGGCCCGCCGCACGCCCTCGTCGAAAACCGGCGCCTCGGGCACGGCCCAGATGCCCTGGCCCAGGGAGAGCGCTCCGATCTTGCGGAGTTCCCGCCACACGGCCACCCGGTGCCGGGTCGGGTCCGCGGGGAGCTTGATCACCAGAATGAGCCACCGTGTCACAGCAGAGAATGTAGCAGGCGTTACATTCTGTTCGTCTCCATGGCGAGCGCGCGGCCCGCGTTCGAGAGCAGAAACGACACCACGGGGCCCTGCAGGCCGGCGTGCTTTCCAGGACACACCGGCGGAGAGACAGTGGAGGCATGAACCTCCGGGTCATCCTCTGCCTCGCGGTCCTGGCCGCCGGTTGCGGCGCCACGGCGCCCCCCGCCGCCACGGCGACGCCCACCGCGACGGCGACGCCCACCGCCACGGCGCCCCCGGCCGCGACGGCGACGCCCACCGTGACGCCGGAGACGCTGATCGAGGGCGTCTACCAGCCCCTGTGGCCGTTCGCCGGCCTGCGCGAGGCCCGGGAATGGCAGGACCGCGACCGCCCGCAGGGCCATCAGCCCTGGCACGAGGACGCGCCCTTCACCGCGCTGTCCTTCACCCAGGGCTACCTGGGACTGCAGGAGATCGACCAGGTCGTCTCGACCAGGATCCAGGGACGCCACGCCCGCGTCACCGTCGGCTACCGCAGCCCCGAGAGCAAGCAACCGGCCCCCGCCGCCGTGATCCACCTGATCCGGTACGGCCCCGGCGAGCACGCGCCCTGGGAGGTGGTGGGCACCGACGACACCACCCTCACGCTCACCACCCCGAGGTACGGCAGCGCCGTACGCTCCCCGGTGACCGTGGGCGGCCGGATCACCGGCGTGGACGAGAGCATCCGCGTCCGGGTCCACCAGCCGTCGGCGGCCAAGCCGCTGGCCGAGACCGCGGGCGTGCCGGCTGGAGGCGAGAACCGGCCCTGGTCGGCCGAGGTCGCGTTCACCGCGAAGCCGGGCGAGGTGGTGACGATCGTGGCGGTGACCGGCGGGCACGTGGCCGACGTGGAGCGCTTCGCCGTCACCGGGGTCACGTCCGGACCGTAGGGTGCCTGTCAACGAGGATGCGAGAGGACGGGCATGGGCGAGGACAGGCTGCGACGCAAGCCGTACGAGAAGGAGCTGTTCCGGCTTCAGGGTGAGCTGGTGAAGCTTCAGGAGTGGGTGCGCGCCGAGGGGCGGCGGGTCGTGGTGGTGTTCGAGGGGCGTGACGCGGCCGGCAAGGGCGGCACGATCAAGCGGGTCGCCGAGTACCTCAACCCCCGGGTGACCAGGATCGTCGCACTGCCGGCGCCGACCGAGCGGGAACGCACGCAGTGGTATTTCCAGCGGTACGCCGAACACCTTCCGGCGGCGGGGGAGATCGTGCTGATGGACCGGAGCTGGTACAACCGCGCCGGCGTGGAGCGGGTCATGGGCTTTTGCACGCAGGAGGAGCACGCGCGGTTCCTGCACCAGTGCCCGATCTTCGAGCGCCTGCTGGTGGAGGACGGGATCCTGCTGCGCAAGTACTGGTTCTCGGTGAGCGACGAGGAACAGGAGCGGCGCTTCCGGGCCCGGCTGGCCGACCCGATGCGCCAGTGGAAGCTGTCGCCGATGGACCTGGAGTCGGTGACCCGCTGGGAGGAGTACTCACGGGCCAAGGACGAGATGCTCGTGCACACCGACATCCCCGAGGCGCCCTGGTACGAGGTGGAGAGCGAGGACAAGCGGCGGGCCAGGATCAACATGATCTCCCACCTGCTGTCCACGATCCCGTACCACGAGGTGAAGCGCGCGCCCCTGGAGATCCCCGAACGGCCGGAGGCGGCCGGCTACCAGCGCCCGCCCCGCCGCCCGGAGACGATCGTGCCCGACGCCGCCGCGCTGCTGAAGGGCTGACCCCCATCGGTCAGGAATCGAGAAGCGCCGCTCACCCGCCCGCGCCTAGCGTGACGTGCATGGACAACAGCAGCGCAGCCACCCCCGACGGGTTCACCGACGTCGAACGCGAGGCGATCAGGCAGCGGGCCGCGGAACTGCGGCAGGACGCCCGCCGCGGGACCGGCGCGGACAAGGCCGCGGCCGACGAGGAGGACGTGCTCAGGGTGATCGCCGACCTGCCGCAGCCCGACCGCGCGATCGCCGAGCACCTGCACGCCGTCGTCGCCGTGCAGGCCCCGGACCTGTCGCCGAGGCTGTGGTACGGCATGCCCGCCTACGCCCGGGACGGCAAGATCCTGTGCTTCCTCGTGAGCGCGCAGAAGGAGAAGGCGCGCTACTCCTCGCTCGGCTTCAACCCCGAGGCGAACCTCGACGAGGGCGCCATGTGGCCGACGGCCTTCGCCATCACGGAGCTGACCGAGGCCAGCGCGGCGGCGATCGGCGCGCTCGTCAGGAAGGCGGCCGGCTGAACCGATCCGCCGCCCCGCGCATCCGATCAGGCGTGAGCGGGATCATTCCCGGGTCGCCGTGCCCCTGCGGTATCTCCCCGGTGAGATGCCGAACGCACGCTTGAACGCCTTGGCGAAGGCGAACTCCGAGGAGTAGCCGCTGCGCCGGGCGACGAGGTGCAGCGGGGTGTCGCCGCCTGTCAGCAGGCGGCCCGCGACGGTCATGCGCCACCAGGTCAGATAGGCCAGCGGCGGCTGCCCCACCAGGGTGGTGAACCGGCGGGCGAAGGCCGCGCGGGACAATCCGGCACGTGCGCTGAGGTCCTCCACGGTCCAGGGGCGCGCGGGGTCGTCGTGGAGCGCGTGCAACGCGTGGGAGATCGCCGGGTCGGCCAGCGCGGCGGCCCATCCGGCGCTCGCCTGCCCGGCGTGCTCGTGCAGCCAGGCGCGCAGGATGTAGAGCAGCAACGCGTCCAGCAGCGCGGGCACCAGCGCGTCCGAGCCCGGCCCCGGCCGCTCGAGTTCGGCGCCCAGCAGGTCGACGGTGGCGCGCAGGGCGGGGTGTGCGCCGATGCGGGCCGGGAGGTGGATGACGTCGGGCAGCCCGGTCAGCAGCGGATGTGCCCGGCCCCGGCTGAGCCGGTAGGCGCCGCACAGCATCTGGACGACCGGGCCGGGGCCCGGCGGGGCGTCCTCGGTCGTCTCCCAGGTTCCCGCCGCGGTCTGGACGACGTCGGCCAGCGGCGACGCGGGATCGTCGGCGACGGCATGTCCCCGGCCGTGGGGAAGGAACACCACGTCGCCCGGCGCGAGGGGGACCGGATCACGCCCGTGGGGGAGGAGCCAGCACGACCCCTGCAGGACGACGTGGAACCCCGCGCCGTCCGAGGGGGCGAACCGCATCCCCCACGGCGCCGACAGCATCGTGCGGGAGGAGTGCGGCTGCCCCGTCCGCATCGCGGCGATCGCGTCGCTCACCACATCCACGCCACCACCCTAGCCATGCCTCCACCCTCGAAGACGATGAGACATATTCACGAGACTTTCCGGCATGGATAGTCTCCGTAGTCGTTGAGTACCGTCCTGCGCATGACCACGGACCAAGCGCGCGCGGTGCGCTTTCACGAACTCGGCGGCCCCGACGTCCTGAAGCTCGAGCAGGTACGGCTCACGCCGCCCGGCCCGGGCGAGGTACGCGTCCGGGTCGAGGCGATCGGCCTCAACCGTGCCGAAGCCCTGTTCCGCTCGGGCTACTACTACCAGCCGACGCTCCCGGCCTCCCGGCTCGGCTTCGAGGCGGCCGGCACGGTCGAGGAGGCCGGCCCCGGCGTCGAGGGCTTCGCTCCCGGCGACCCGGTCAGCATCCTCAGCGATCAGGAAATGTCCCGTCACGGGGTGTATGCCGACCGGCTCAACGCGCCGGCCCGCTCCCTTCAGCCCCGCCCCGCCGGACTGGACGCGACCACGGCCGCCGCCGTATGGACCTCCTACCTGACCGCCTACGGCGCCCTCCTGGAGGTGGCACGGGCGCAGCCGGGCGACGCCGTCCTCATCACCGCCGCCTCCAGCGGCGCCGGGCTCGCGGCCATCCAGGTCGCCGGCCACGTCGGCGCGGTCCCCATCGCCGTCACCCGCACCCCCGCCAAATCCGCCGCCCTCCGGCGCGCCGGAGCCGCACACGTCCTGACGACGCAGGAGGTCGACCTGACCGCCCGGGTGCGGGCCGTCACCGGCGGCTGGGGCGCGAAGGTGGTCTTCGACGCCGTCGCCGGCCCCGGCCTGACCGACCTCGCCCACACCGTCGCCCCCGGCGGCCTGCTCATCGTGTACGGCTGGCTCGACACCCGGCCCGCGCCTCTGCCCATGAACTGGCCGCTGACCGTGCACGGATTCAACGTGGACCTCGTCACCGGCGACCCCGGCCGCCTGGCCCGCGCCCGGGCCTTCATCATGGCGGGACTGCGCTCCGGCACCCTGGCACCGGTCATCGACCGCACCTTCGACCTGGAGGACATCGTGGAAGCACACCGTCACCTGGAGTCCAACACCCAGATCGGCAAGGTCGTCGTCACCGTCCGGCACTGACCGCCAACGCGGCTACGGTGACCACATGATCCACCTGAACGGCGTCCCCATCGCCTTCGATCGCACCGGCACCGGCCCCGCCCTGGTGTTCCTGCACGCCGGGGTGGCCGACCGCCGCCAATGGCGGCACGCCTACGACGCCCTCAAGGCCGGCTACGACGTCACCCGCTACGACGCCCCGGGTCACGGCGACTCCGGCGACCCGCCGCGGGATCACGCCCCCCACCGCACCCTGCTGGCCCTGATGGACGCCCTCGGCATCGAACGCGCCGCCCTCATCGGCAACTCGATGGGGGCGGCCTACGCGGCCGAAGCCGCCCTGGCCGCGCCGGAGCGCGTGACGGCCCTGGTCCTCATCAGCCCCGGACTGAGCGGCCACACCTGGCCGCCCGAGATGCTCGCCCAGGTACGCGAGCGTGTCCACAGCGCCGTCCCCGCAGCCGCGCTGGCCCGCTACGCCCGGGGCGCGGCCGTCCCCGACCCGGCCCACGCGCTCGCCCTGGCCAGGGCCCACACCCGCTGGCAGGTCGCCGGTCCCGGCCGTACCGAAGACGACCTCGACCCCCGGGTGTGGGCCCTGGCCGTCGACATGCTCCAGAACGTCTTCCAGCGCACCTGGACCCGCCCGAAGACCGCCGAACTGCCCCTCGAGCCCCCGGCGGCCGGGCGCCTGCACACCATCGCCGCCCCCACCCTGGTCATCAACGGCCTGGCCGACGTCCCCGGGATCCAGGAGGTCGCCGGCCTCTACCACAGCCGCATCCCCGGCGCCCGCCGCCTCGACCTGCCCGCCACCGGCCACCTGCCGCCCCTGGAACGCCCGCACGAGGTCACCGGCGCGACGGCCGCCTTCCTGCAAGAGGTCCTGCCGTCCCGGTGACGCCCCTACGGTGGACCGCATGATCGACCACTACCGGCGATTGTTCGCCCGGCACCAATGGCTGGAGAACGCGCTGTGCTGGATCGTGGTCCAGCCGCCGGCCGGGGAGCCGAGCCTCGATGACGTCCTGTGGCGTCTGAACGGCGGGCGCGCCCCCGAGATCGCCGACGCCGACCGCCGCGAAGCCGGCCTGGAGAGCGACGCCGTCGCCCTGATCCTGGCCGAGGGCGACGGCGCCTGGGGCCTGCTCGACTGCGGCGACGGCTACCAGCCCGATCTCGCCGCGCTCAGCTCGGGAAGCCGCGCCTGGATGACCACCTGGCATCCCAGAGGCGGCGAAACCCTCGTCTACGCCGCCGGAGGTGCGATCCGCGCCTCGATCCGTGACTTCGTCTTCGCCGAGCATCCCATCGAGACCGGCGACCCCGCCGCCCTGGAGGGCTTCCGCCGCCTGCTGGCCACGGCGGAGCCCGGCGACTTCACCGGCATGCGCGCCGCCGCGTTCGCGTTCATCGAGGCGTCCACCGGCGTGGGCCTCGATCCCGGCTGGCTGGAGGAGGAGGGACCGGTCGTCTTCCTGACCTCCTAGACGGAGTCGCGCCCCGCCCGGCCGAGCACGTCGCGGATGAGCGTGACCACCTCGCCGGGCGTGAACTCCATGGCGTTCTCGCCGACGCTGATCTCGAAGCTGCACCTGCCCGGGTCGGGGTTGGACCGGACCCGGCCCCAGAGCTGGATGCCGTGCTCGGCGAGGATCTGCGCCCCGGCCCGCTCGATCGCCCGCCGCGGCGCCGGCAGGTGGATGTGGAACAACGGCGTCTGCGGCGGGTCCGGGTGCGTGCGGGTGTGACGAGGCGCTCAGGTGACGTTCGCCGCGCGATCAACCTCCGGCCGCCCGCCGTACGCCCTGGGGCAGGAGCGTGGGCGCATGCGTACCGCCCTCGTTATCGCTCTCGCGTTAGCCGTGTCCGTCCCCGCGACGGCCCACGCCGAATCCCGCCGCACTCTCGACCTCCAGGCGCACCGCGGCGGCCTGGGGCTGGTGGTGGAAAGTTCGCTGGCCGGGTTCGCCAATGCCCTGGAGCTGGGCGTGTCCACGCTGGAGCTGGACGTCCAGATCACCGAGGACGGCCAGGCCGTGGTCACCCACGACCGCCGGATCAACAGCCGCAAGTGCCGCGACACGGCCCCTGCCACACCCGGTGACCCCGAGTTCCCCTACGTCGGCAAGTACATCAACACGTTGACCCTCGCCCAGGTCCGCACCATGGACTGCGGCTCGCAGACGCTGCCCGAGCACCCCGGCCAGCGCGCCGTGCCCGGCGCCCCGATGGCCCTGCTCAGCGAGGTCTTCGACCTGGTCAACCGCTACCGCGCCCACCGGGTGACGCTCAACGTCGAGACCAAGGTCGAGGCCGGCGCCCCGCACGAGACCGCGCCGCGCGAGCAGTTCGTGCAGGTGACCCTGGCCGAGATCCGCAGGGCGCGGCTCTGGAACCAGGTCACCATTCAGAGCTTCGACTGGGGAGCCCTGATGCGCGTGGGCGAACTCGCCCCCCGGCTGCCGCTGGTGGCGCTGACCAACTACGACTTCCTGCAGGTGGGCAAGCCCGGCGCCTCCCCGTGGCTGGGCGGCATCGACATCGACGACTTCGGCGGCGACCCCCTGCGCGCCGTCAGGTCCTTCGGCGCCGACGCCTTCTCCCCAGTGCACGGCTTCCCGCAGAACGGCAAGATCACCGACCCCGGCTACGTCCCCTACGTCACCAGGACCATGGTCAGCCGGGCCCACCGCCTCGGCCTCAAGGTCATCCCGTGGACCGTGGACGACGAGCCGACCCTGAACAAGCTCATCGACGACGGCGTGGACGGCATCATCACCGACTACCCCGACCGCCTCCGGGCCGTCATGGCCGCGCGCGGGCTGCGCCTGCCCAAGCAGTACCGCCCCCGCTAGCCTTCTGCCGTCGGGGTGACGACGGCGTGGCACGCGAGGTGGAGTCGTGGTGGAGGAGATCCGCCGGCCGGAGAAGCCGGCGAGCGCGGTGTGGCTGCGTGCGCACCTGGCGGAGCTGTGGCCCGGTGCGGCGCCGTTCGTGCACGAGTGGGCCGACCCTTACCGGGTGCGCCGGGCCGGGGAGCCGGCCGGGTACCGGCACCTGGTCCTGGCCGCCGCCGCCGGCGGGCGGGTCTCGCCGGGCGTGGACGGGGTGCTCGCGGCGCTGCGCGATGCGGGCTGGAAGGCCCGGGAGCCGCGTGTCTTCCACGGGGAGAGCGTGGCCAGTGCCACCATCGACGCCTTCGAGGTCCGGGTGTACGAAGGCGCCGGTCCTGGAGTCCTGTACGTCTGCGGCTGGACGCCCGTGGTGTTCCGGCCCGGGGAACGGCCGCGGCCCCAGCCACGCCACACCATGAGCACGGTCTGGGAGGCGGTGCTCTGCGACGAGTGCGACGGGCTGGGGGCGTGCCCGGATTGCGAAGGCACCCTGTTCGCCCCGCACACCTTCCGCCGCGGCAGCTACTCCGGCTACGGGTGCCTGGGGTGCAGCGCCAACAACACCGGGCCGGGCAACTGCGCGAGCTGCGGCTCACGGGGATGCCTGCCCGCGGGCTCGCCGTACGGGGAGGACGGCCGCCCCGGCCCGGCGGGCGTGACCGCGGGCACCCGGACGGTGGCGTCCGGCGCGGAGGCGCTCGCCGAGGTCGTCCGCCGGCCGTGCGCCGGTTGCGGCGAGGTGCGCTGCGCCTGGCGCAACGCCGTGGTGACGAGCGGGGACGACCTCGTCTCCTGCTTTTTCGCCACCTGCCCGGACTGCGGCGCCCGGCGAGCGCACTCCTTTCACCTCTCCACGGCAGCGGGAGGCTGAGCCGGCAGGAGCAGGCTGATCACCGCGATGGCCAGGCCGAGCCCGGCCGCCATGAGGAAGACCACGTCGTAGCCGGTGGCCGTGGCGAGCACCGCCAGGCCGAGCGAGCCGCCCACCTGGACGGCGGTGTTGGCCAGGCCGCCGACGGTGCCCGCGTCGCCTTCTGGAACGCCGGCGGTCGCGGCGGCCATGAGGGTGGGGAAGGTCAGCCCGATGCCCGCCGCGATGAGGAGGGTGGGGCCGAGCACGCCGACGACGTAGCCGGTGTCCGCGTGGGCCAGCGAGAACCAGCCGAACCCGGCCAGGAAGCCGGCGCTGCCGGCCAGCACCAGGGGCCGTGCGCCGATGCGCGGCAGCAAGGCCGCGGCCTGCCGGGCGATCACCATGAACGTCACCGCCGCGGGCGTCTGCCCGAGCCCGGCCTGAAGCGCGCTGAAGCCCAGGACGTTCTGCAGGAACAGCGAGCTGAAATACCACATCGCGATGGCGATGCCGCCGAACAGCAGCAGCATGGCGTTGCCCGCCGCGACCCCGCGGATCCGGAACAGGCGCAGCGGCGTCATCGGCCGGGCGGCGAACCGCGCCTCCACCACGAGGAAGGCGGCGAGCAGGAGCAGGCCGGCCGCGACCGGCCCGTAGACCTGCGCGGCGGCCCAGCCGTGATCGGCGCTCCGCATGACCCCGTAGACCAGCGCGGCCAGTCCCGCGGTGCCCGTGACCGCGCCGATCAGGTCGAGCGGCTCCCGCCGGCCGGCCCTCGTCCCGGCCAGAGACATCACGGTCACCGCGATCAGCACGACGCCGATCGGCACGTTGAGCAGGAAGACCCATCGCCACGACAGGCCGGTGGTGATGGCGCCGCCCACGAGCGCGCCCGCCGTCCCGCCCACGCCGCCCGCGGCCGACCAGATGCCGAACGCCCTGGCCCGCGCTTTCGGCTCGGTGAACGAGGTGGTGATCACGGCCAGCGTCGCCGGGGCCATCAGGGCGGCGCCGACGCCCTGCGCGACGCGCGCCGCCACCAGGACTCCCGGCGTGGCCGCCAGGCCGCCGGCCAGGCTCGCGACGGAGAACAGGACCAGCCCGCCGGCCAGCATCCGCCGCGGGCCGAACAGGTCGGCGGCGCGCCCGCCCAGCAGCATGAACCCGGCGAAGGTCAGCAGGTAGCCGTTCACCACCCAGGCCAGGCCGGTGGGCGTGAAGCCGAGTTCCTCGCGGACCGCGGGCAGGGCGACGTTGACGATGGACGCGTCCAGGATGACCATGAACTGGCTCGCACCCGCCAGCGGAAGGACCATCCAGGCGTACGGCCCGGCCCGCCGGGGTCCGGCGGCGGTGCGCGTCATGACGTCCTCGCGGTCGCCGGCACGGCGGTGTCGCCTGCGGCCCGGCGGCCCTCCAGCAGCCGGATCGTGATCTCGGCCAGCCGTCGCCCCTGGTACCTGGCCGCGTCCAGCGCCGCCGCGTCGGGGCCGCCGCCCGCCGGGCCGCTGACGTAGGACGTGCCGTAGGGGTTGCCGCCCGCGGCGGACACGACCGGATCGGTGAAGCCGGGCGGGACGATCAGCGCGCCCCAGTGGTAGAAGACGTTGCCCAGTGACAGGATCGTCGCCTCGCTGCCGCCGTGCCGGTTGAACGCCGAGGTGAAGGCCGTCACCGGCTTGTCGGCCAGGGCGCCCTCCCGCCACAGGACGCTCGTCTGGTCGATGAACTGCTTGAGCTGCGCGGCCGGTGCGCCGAAGCGGGTCGGCGTGCCGAAGGCGAACGCGTCGGCCCATGCGAGGTCCTCGACCTCGGCCCGGGCGATCGACGCGGCGTCCTCGACGTGGCGGCGCCACCGGGGGTTCTGGTCGATGGCCTCGCCTGTGGCCAGTTCGGCGACGCGGCGCAGCCGTACCCCTGCTCCCGCCGCAGCGGCGCCCTCGGCGACGGCCTGGGCGAGCGCGTGCACGGCGCCCGTCGCGCTGTAGTAGATGACGGCGACCTTCGCGGTCATGCCTGTCTCCTCACCGTCGTGTAGAGTTAGTTATGCGCATAATGTTATGCGCATAACTAATCTGCCCGTCAAGGAGTGCCCATGGACTTCACGCAAGCCGACGCCGTCAACCAGGCCATTCGCCTGCTGAGCCTGCGCCACCGGGCCAGGGCCGCCGCGCTGCTGGCCCCGCTCGGCCTGCACACCGGGCAGGAGGCGCTGCTGCTCGAGCTCGCGCGTACCGGGCCGAGGATCCAGGCCCAGCTCAGTGAGGCGCTCGGGTGCGAGCCGCCCAGCGTCACGCTGATGACCCGCAAGCTCGAGGCCGCCGGACACATCCGCCGCACTCCCGTCCCCTCCGACAAACGCGCCAGCGTCGTCGAGCTCACCGAGAGCGGCAAGGCCCTGGCCGAGCAGGTCAAGGACCTCTGGGTCGCCCTGGCGGAGGAGACGGTGCTCGGCCTGCCCGCCGACACGGTGGCGGCGCTCCCCGGCCTCCTCACCACGTTGACCGCGAACGTGGACACCCGGCGCCCCCGGCGGCAGGCGGCCGCCTACGAGCCCAGCGCGTCGGCGTGGGTGCGTGAGCACGTCGAGCGGATCATGCGCACCGGTACGACCGACGGGGTCACGATCAAGGACCGGCCCGTCGTGCTGATCACCTACCGGGGCCACAAGTCGGGCAAGATCCGCAAGACGCCGCTGATGCGGGTCGAGCACGAGGGGCGCTACGCGGCCGTGGCGTCCCTGGGCGGCGCGCCGGCCAACCCGCAGTGGTATGCCGGCGTGCTCGCCGAGTCGGTCATCGAGCTCCAGGACGGCACCGTGACCAGGGAGTACCGGGCGCGCGAGGTGTCGGGTGCGGAGAAGGCCCTGTGGTGGGGGAGGGCGGTCGAGGCGTACCCGGACTACGCCGACTACCAGCGCAAGACCGACCGGCAGATCCCGGTCTTCGTCCTCGAACCGATCACCTGAGCCGTTTCGTCAAGGCCGCCGCAGCTCGGCGTGGAGTCCGTCCAGGGCCGTGGCCAGGGCCGCGGAGTTGGCCGGGCCGAACCAGGCGGTACGGATGCGCTCGTTGCTCCCGCCCGGGGTCTCGTGGTCGGCGGCGAGCCGGTGAAGGGAACGGGTCCCGTCGCCCAGGGAACGCCCGACCCCCTCGAAGAGGCCGCGCACGGGCGCAGGTCGTCGACGCCGACTCCGGCCATCACGTTGACCACCACCTTGCCGCCGTCCACTCGCAGGCCGGAGAGCGCTTCGTGCCGGTCGCGGCCGCGCACGGCGACGAGCACCAGGTCGGACCGGTCCACCACCTCCTGGTTGCCGCCGCACACGCGTACGCCCTCGTAGCGGGCGGACAGCTCCGCGGCCGTGCGGGCGCCTCGCGGGGAGAGGAAGATCTCCGGGTGCTCGCCTGCGCCCTCGCACAGGCCCGTCACGACGGCCCGCCCGATCTCGCCCACCCCGATGACGCCGATGCGCTTCACCGTGCCGGCTTCCACCGCGTCTTCTCCCACCGTGCCGGCTTCCACCGCGTCTTCTCCCACCGGGCCCGCTTCCACCTCGTCTTGTCCTACCGCGTCTTGTCCCATCGCGCCGCTTCCGTCGTGGCCCGCTCCCGTCGCGGGTTGCTCTCCTCGCGGCCCGCGGCCATCGGGGGTGGTCACCGCCCGAGCCTGGCGGCGAGGTCGGCGAGCTGCTCGGGCCGGGGGTTCGCGCCGGTCAGCACGGTCGCGATCCGTTCGCCGCCGGCCTGGCCCGTGGCGATGGCCGCCAGCCCGGCCGCGCCGGCGGGCTCCAGCAGCACGCCGATCGTCCGCGCGGCCCGCTCCATGGCGTCGGCGATCGCCTCGTCCGTCACCAGGACCATCTCGTCGACGAGCGCCATCGCCCGCCGTACGGACTCCTCGATCGGGCTGGAGATGGCGATGCCGTCGGCGAAGGTGTCGGCCCGCTCGATGGCCACCGCGTGGCCGGCCCGCAGGCTGAGCTGCATCGACGGCGCCCCGGCGGCGTTCACGCCCACGATGCGGGTGCCGGGCGCCGTCGCCTTGACCCAGCGGGCCACGCCGGTGATGAGCGCCCCGTCGCCGACGGGCAGCACGATCGTGTCGAAGACGTCCCCTGCGGTCAGTTCCATGCCGATCGTGCCCGCCCCCTCCGCGATCTCGGGCTGGAGCCCGTCGGAGATGAAGACGGCGCCGGCCTGCTCAGGCTGCGCGGCGTAGGCGGCCGCGGCGGCGCGGGCGGCCGAGCTGTCGCGGCCGGCCGGGATGAGCCGCGCGCCGAACGACTCCATCCTGGCCCGCTTGCCGGGGTTGACGTGCTCGGGCACGAACACCTCGACCCGCATGCCCCGGGCCCGGCCCGCGTACGCGACCGCCTGCCCGAAGTTGCCCGACGAGGCGCAGATGACCCGGGCGCCCGGGTTCAGGGTGCTCAGCATCAGGTCGGCGCCCCTGCCCTTGAAGCTGCGCACGGGGTTGGCGGTCTCCAGTTTCACCGTCACGCGGGGGTCCAGCTGCTCCTCGACGTACTGAGGGGTGCCAAGGAACACCGGGTCGATCTGCCGGGCGGCCCGCTCGATGCGGGTCAGGTCGAGGTCCATGGCGTGCGGTGCCTTTCATCAGGGGTTCTGTCGCGCCACGCTAGCCGGGCAGCCGATCGAAGCGATGGTGAAATTTCGCGCGATGGCGCAATATTTTCGCGTGGACGACATCGACAACCGCCTGCTCGACCTGCTCCAGCACGACGCCGGCCGGACCCTGTTCGAGCTCGGCGAGCTGGTGGGCCTGTCACCGAGCGCGGTGCAGCGCCGCATCGCCCGTTACCGTGCCGACGGAGTGATCGCCAGGGAGGTCGCCGTGCTCGACCCGCGCCGGCTGGGCGCCGTGGTCCTCGCCACGGTCCTGGTCACGCTGCTGCATGAAACGGTCGGGCAGCACGCGGCCTTCGCCGAGAAGATGCACCGGACGCCGCAGGTCCAGCAGTGCTACAGCGTCGCCGGGCCGTACGACTACGTGGTCATCCTGTCGGCGGCCAGCGTGCACGAATGCGGCCTGCTGGGGAACCGGCTGTTCAAGGACGACGACAACGTCAAGCGCTACGAGACGCTGATGGTGTTCGACACGGTCAAGGCCGGGCTGGCCATCCCGCTGGGCGAGGCCCGCCACCAAGGCTGACCGGCCACCTGGCCGCCACGCGGGGAGTGTCTTGCCAATCGCAAATGCCTCGATAAACAGTGCATTGTGCTGACAAATATCCCTTTCGGGGAGTTATCCGACAATGTGCATTCCCTATCCACCAGATCAGGAATATTGCTAAATCATAGGATAAATACCTCTCTTCCGTTATTGGGGGAGGGTGATTAAAATCACGTTGATGACGACGCATCTGGCCCGTTACCTCACGCCGATGGAGGACAGCTCCCGGTGGGACGGGTTCGAATTCCGGCCGGGCGACATTGTCATCAATTCGCCGGCGAAGTGCGGCACCACCTGGACCCAGATGATCTGCGCGCTCCTGATCTTCCAGACGCCCCGGTTACCCGGCCCGCTGTCGAGCCTCTCACCCTGGATCGACATGCTCGTGCGGCCGAAACAGGAGGTCTGGGAGCGGCTGGCCGCGCAGCGGCACCGCCGTTTCATCAAAACCCACATTCCGCTCGACGGCATTCCGGCCGACCCGCGGGTCACCTACATCACCGTGGGCCGGGACCCGCGCGATGTGGCCATCTCCCTGCGCAGCCACGGCAAGAACCTCAAGCGTGAGGTGATTCGCCGGCTGATCCACCAGGCCGCGGGCCCCGGCGGCGGGACGGCCGATCCGCCGATCGACGGCCACGACGAGCGTGATCTCCTCGACGAACGCACGTACTTGTTACGGTGGGTGGACAACGACGACTCCCCCCACGTCAACCTCGACTCGCTGCGGGCGCTGATCTGGACGCAGAGCCGCGCCTGGCTGCGCCGCGCGGAGCCGAACGTCGTCCTGCTGCACTACGCCGACCTCTCCGCCGACCTCGCCGGCCAGATGCGCCGTCTCGCCGTACGGCTGGGCGTCGAGATCGACGAGAGCAGGTGGCCGGAACTGGTCGAGGCGGCCACCTTCCAGCAGATGCGCAAACGGGCGACCGACCTGGCGCCGGACGAGCAGCTGGGCTACATCCGCGATCGCGAACGTTTCTTCCGCAGCGGCGGGACGGGCGAATGGCGGCGGTTCCTCACCGATGAGGACCGGGCGCACTACGACCGCCGGACGGCCGGGCTCGCGGAGCCGGACCTGCTCGACTGGCTCCATCACGGGGCCGGCGGATCCCGTGACTGACGTGCCCCGATGACGCACCAGAGCCTGCCGGAGGTGCCGCCCGAGCTCGTGACGGTCGAGCGGGTCCGCTCGCTGGGCGAGATTTCCGTGCACGGGTGGGAGGACGTCGCCGATCCGCAGGACCTGTTCCAGAGCCACGCGTGGCTGACGGCCCTCGAGCGCTCCGGGGACGGGCCGGTCACGTACCTGATCGCCCGCCGCCCCGGGCAGGCGCGCATCCTCGGCGCCCTGCCCCTGTTCGACGCGCCCCCCAGCCGTGGCGACTACCTGAGCTGGCCGGAGCTCCACTTCCGCGATCTCCTGCCTGCCGCGAACCCGCGGGGCGGCCGGCTGGGACTGCTGGCCGGTTCCTGCGCGGGATTCGGCACGCGGCTCGTCGTGGACCGCGGCCTGCCGGGTCCGGCCAGGGCGGCGGTGCTGAGGGCGCTCCGGGACGCCGCCGGTGAGGTGGCGGCCGAGCGCGGCCTGCCGTACACCTTCTTGTTGTTCCTCGACGCCCGCGCGTGGCGGGACCTCGCCCCGGTCGCGGGCGGCGGCGACCACCGTCGGCTGGCCGGTGTGGCGCAGACCGAGCTGGAGCTCCCCGGCGCGGGCTTCGAGGACTACCTGGCGACGCTGCCGCGGAACACCCGCACCGGCGTCCGCAGGGAGACGGGGGTTTTCGCCAGGGCCTGCCGGACCGAGATCGTCCCGCTGCGCGAAGCCATCGCGACCGTCGCGCCGATGATCGTGAACGTGCGGGCCGGGCACGGCGTGCCGTACAGCGTGGACACGGTCGCGCGGCGGCTCTCGGTGTACGCGTCCGCGCTGGGAGACGGGGCGTCGATGGCGGTGCTGTGCCGGGCGCAGGGGCGGGTCGCCGGCGCCGGGGTGATGTGCCGCTGGCACGACCGGCTGTACGTGACGGACTTCGGCCGCCCCGGCGAGGAAGGGCCGGACGCGTTCGTCTACTTCAACGCGGCCATCTACGAACCTGTCAAGTACGCCTACGCCGCGGGGCTGGCGACAGTCGTCACCGGCGCAGGGGCGGAGATGGGCAAGGCCCGGCGGGGTTCGGCCGTGCTCCCGCTGGTGCACCTGGCGTGGGCGGCCGGAGAGCGCACGGACGGCCGGATCGGCGTCTCGCCCGCGGAGAACCACGAGGAGCACTGGCGCCGGCTCCGCAGCGCGCACCCCGGGTACTTCCACCCGGTGTGGGACGAGCTGTTGTGAACGAGGGAGGTAGGCGTGAACCCTGGACTTCTCGGGCGGGTGCCTCGTCACCCGGACGGGATCGCCCTGGTTGACGAGGATCGTGAGATCACCTTCGGTGAGGTCGCCGCGCTCGGTGAGGAAGCCGGCGGGGCGGTCCGGAGGCATCGCCTGAAGCACCGTGTGGTGGGCGTGCCGGCCCGGCGCAGCGCCGAGTTCGTCGCACGGATCGCCGGGGTCTGGGGCGCGGGCGCCGTCCCGGCGATCCTGGGGGACTGGGGCCCAGAGCGGGTGCGGAGCGCGCTGACGGCCGCCGGCGCGGCTGCGGTCTTCGGGCCCGACGGCCTGGAACCGCTGGACACCGGCGAGGACGGCGGCCCGCGCGGCGAGGGCATGGCGGACGTCAGTCATGTCCTCTTCACCTCCGGCACGACCGGCAGGCCCAAGGGGATCGTCGTCGGGCGAGCCGCCTTCGAGGCCGCCAGCCTGGCGTTCTTCGCGGAACTGCCCATGGACGCGGCCGATCGGGTCGCCTTCCTCAGCAGGCCCGGCCACGATCCGAGCCTGCGGGAGCTGATCGCGCCCTGGGTCACGGGCGCGACGTTGTTCATCCCCGGCGGCGGCACGGCCGCGGACCCCCGGCTGACGGCGGACTGGCTCGCCGAGCACGCCATCACCGTGCTCCAGGGGTCGCCGGTCCTGCTGCAGCTCGTGGCGGGCGCGTCGCGGCGGCCACTGCACAGCCTGCGGCTGGTCTGCTCGGCGGGGGCCCGGCTCACGGCCGCGGCGCTGCGGGAGACGACCCGGTTCGCCCCGCGGGCCACCGTCGTCAACTGCTACGGCGCGTCGGAGACTCCGCAGGTCGTGTGCATGCACCGGATGCCGCCCGGCGCGGGGGCCGCCGGCGAGGACCCGATACCCATCGGACGCGCGCTCGGCCATGCCCTCGTCAAGATCGTTCCCGCTGGAGAGCCCGAAGGCCGCCTCCACGTGGAGGCCGCCGCCTGCGCGCTCGGCTACACCGACGGGACCCCGCTGCTGGCGCCCGGGCACAACGGCCGGCGCTGGTACGACACCGGTGACGTCGTGCGGCTGCTGCCGGACGGCTCGATGTGCTTCGTCAGGCGGGCGGACCGGCAGGTCCAGGTCAACGGCGCGCGGGTGGAGCTGGACGAGATCGAGTGCGTGGCCGCCAAGGCCGAAGGGGTCGTCGCGGCGGTGGCGACGTTCGCCGAGGACGCCGGAGGCGTCGGCGCCGTGCGCCTGAGCGTCGTACGGAGCCCCGCGGCTGAGGTGGACGTCGATGAGCTGCGCCGGGTGCTGCGCGACCATCTGGATCCGGCGGTCATGCCCGCGAGCATCGAGGTGTGCGACGCCTTGCCCGAGGGCGGGGCGGAGAGCATCGAGGTTCAGGCGGCGGGCATCGAGGTCAGTGCCGCTTTGCCCGAGGTCCGGGCGGCGAGAATCGAGGTTCATGACGCACGGGCCGAGGTCCGGGTGGCGACGCTGCGGGAGGTGCTGCGCGAGAGCGCGCGGTCCGCGCTCGGCCGGGACCGGATCGACCCGGACGGCGGCTTCTTCGAGGCCGGCTTCACCTCGATGTCCCTCATGCGGTTCGTCGCGGACGTCTCCGTCCGCCTCGGCGCCGAGATCTCCCCGCTGCTGGTCTTTCAATACCCCACCTTGAACGCCTTTGCCGACTACCTGCGGGAGAACCTCGATGGGCAACCTCGTTGAGCCGATCGCGATCATCGGGATGGCCGGCCGGTTCCCCGCCGCGGCCGATACCCGGCAGCTCTGGCGGAACCTGGTGGCCGGGCGGGAGGCGGTGCGCTTCCCGTCCGGCGACGAGCTCCGCTCGAGGGGCGTGCCGCGGGAGGTCCTGGACGACCCGGCCTACGTCCGGGCGGTGGCGGAGCCGGAGGGCCTCGACCTGTTCGACGCCGGGTTCTTCGGCCTGACCCGGCGCGAGGCCGAGGTGTGCGACCCGCAGCTGCGGCTGTACCTGGAGACGGCGCACGCCGCCGTCGAGAACGCCGGCTACGACGCCCTGCGGCTCGGCAGGGCGGGCGTGTTCTCGTCGGTCGCCGCGAACCGCTACGGGATCGGCCGCGTCCTCGGCAACGTGGCGGCGCTCCGCAGCGCCACCGGCATGGCGGCCGGCATGTGGAACAACCCCGACAGCGCCTCCACGCTGGTCTCGTACAAGCTGAACCTGCACGGCCCCAGCATGACCGTGCAGACCGCGTGTTCGAGCTCGCTCGTGGCCGTGCATCTCGCCGTGAACGCGCTGCGGCTGCACGAGTGCGACGTCGCCCTGGCCGGCGGCGCCGACGTCGAGTTCCCCGTCGGTCACGGGTACCGGTGGGCCCAGGACGGCCCGCTGAGCCGGGACGGGCACTGCCGGCCCTTCGACGCGGCGGCCAGCGGTACGATCTTCGGCAGCGGCGCCGGCGTCGTGGTGCTCAAGCGCCTGGCCGACGCCCTGGCCGGCGGCGACCGGATCTCCGCGGTGATCCGGGCCGTGGCGGTCAACAACGACGGCGCGAACAAGGTCGGCTTCGCCGCGCCCAGTGCCGACCGGCAGGCGGAGGTCGTGCTGCGGGCCATGGAGGCCGCGGGCGTCGGCCCCGGGGACATCGGGTACCTGGAGGCGCACGCCACCGCGACCCGGCTGGGTGACGCCATCGAGATCGCGGCGCTGAAGAAGGCGTTCGGGACGGTTGCCGGGCGGCGCCCCATCGGGTCGGTCAAGGGGAACGTGGGGCACCTGGGCCACGCGGCGGGCATCACCTCGCTGATCAAGGCCGCGCTGGCGCTGCAGCATGAGCAGATCCCCGCGAGCATCAACCTCGAGCGGGTGAACCCGCTCCTCGGCCTCGAGGACTCTCCGTTCTTCGTCAACGACACGCTGCGGCCCTGGCCGCGCTCGGCCGGTCACCGGCGCCTGGCGGGCGTCAGCTCCTTCGGCATCGGCGGTACGAACGCGCACGCGATTCTCGAGGAGGCGCCGATTCGCGCGCCCGTCCCGGCCGCGGACTCCCCGCAGCTCATCGTGTGGTCGGCACGCACGCCCGCCGCGGCCGCCGCCTACCCGGAGCGCCTCGCCCGATCCTTCGGCGACAGCGCGGACCCGCTGGCGAGCGTCGCCTTCACCCTGCAAACCGGCCGCACGCCGTACCCGGTGCGCGGCGCCGTCGTGGCCGAGAGCGTGCCCGACGCGGCCGCCGCCGTCCTCGACCCCGCGCGGCGCGTCGTCACCCCGGAGGACCAGGCGGAACGGAGCACCGTGTTCCTGTTCCCGGGAGACGGGGCGCAGCACGCGCGCATGGCGGCCGAGCTCCACCGTACCGAGCGGGAGTTCGGTGCGGCGCTCGGCGAATGCCTCGATCTCTTCGAGGAGTACGGCCTGCCGCAGCGGCAGACCTGGGAGCAGGCGGCGGACGACACCTCGCTCTTCGGCGTCGAGTACGCGCTGGGGCGGCTGTGGCAGGCGCTGGGCGTCGAGCCGGACGCCGCGCTCGGCCACGGCATCGGGGAGTTCGCGGCCGCCGCGCTCGCCGGGGTGTTCACGCTCCCCGAAGCGGTGCGGCTGGTCGTCGCCAGGTCCCGCGCCCTGGCCATGTCACCCCGAGGCGCGCAGGTGGCGGTCGCGGCCGGCGTGGAGACCGTGGCGCCGCTGCTGTCCGGGAGCCTCGGCGTCGCCCTGGTGGACGGCGACCGGCGGACGGTCGTCGGCGGATCGGCGGCCGACGTGCGCCGCTTCGTGGACGAGGTCCTGGCCGGGGCGGGGCTCGCCGCGTCCCGGCTCAGGTCGCGGCACGTCCTGCACACCCCCGAGGCGATGGAGCGGTTCCGGGCGGCCTTCGACGGCATCGAGCCGCGCGCCCCCCGGTGGCCGGTTTACGCCGCGTCCGCGGGCGGCCCGGCGCCGGTGGAAAACGTGGACTTCTGGCTCCGGCAGGCCACCCGGCCCGTCCTGGCCGAGCAGGCGCTCGAGGCCGTGCTGTCCGGCGGCGACCGCGTGCTGGTGGAGGCGGGTCCCGGCCGCACGCTCACCACCCTGGCCCGCGCCCATCCCCAGGTACGCGCCAAGCGCCACCTGGTGGTGGCGACGCTCCCGGCCGGGCCGTCCAAGGGCGCCACAGAACGCGCCTCGTTCCTTCATGCCCTGGCCCGGCTGTGGACCCTGGGCGCGGAGGTGAACTGGCCGTCGCCGGGTTCCCGGGAACGCCTGCCGCTGCCGGGTTACCCGTATGAGCGTGCGCGGCACTGGATCGAGCAGACGCCGCCGCCCGCCCGCGAGGCGCCGGCCCGCCGGGCGGTGTTCCGGCTGCCCACGTGGGTGGAGGCCGCACCCGCCGGGCACCGCGACCCCGGTGTGCGATCCCTGGTCTTCCTGCCCGGCGACGCGGAGCGCGCCGGCGAACTGGCCGTCCTGCTCGACGGGGCCGGGTGGGACGCGGTGCTGGTACGGCACGGCCCCGCGTATACCGAAAAATCCGGTGATTTCGTGATCCGGCCCCGGCGCTCGGAGGACGTCGTCCGCCTGCTCGAGGAACTGCGCGACACGCGGCGCTACCCGGAGCTCATCGTCGACGCCACCCAGCTCGGCGACCTGGCCGAACCCAGTCTGAGCACCATCGACGGCCAGCTCGACGCCGGTTTCCACCGGATCGTCGAGCTGGTGCGGGAAACGGCGCGGCGGGCACCCGACGGCCGCGGCCGCGGCCTCCTGGTCGTCACCGAACGGGCCGTGGACGTGACGGGCGGCGAGACCGTGCACCCGGTGCGGGCCATGCTGCTCGGACTCCTGCGCAGCCACATGCTCGAGAGCCCCCGCACCGGATGCAAGCTCGTCGACGTCGGGAGCGGCGTCACCGGCGATCGGCTGCTCGCGGAGCTGCGCGCACGATCGGGGATCGTGGCCCTGCGGGGCGATCGGCGCTGGGTCCCCGGCGAGCGGGAGTGGGCTCCCGGCGAGCGGGAACGGATCGCCGGCGGGCGGGATCGGATCGCCGGCGGGCGGGATCGGATCGCCGGCGGGCGGGATCGGATCGCCGGCGGGCGGGATCGGATCGCCGGCGGCGCGGGTCGGCCCGGCCTGCGACGCGGGGGCGCCTACGTCATCACCGGCGGGCTCGGCGGCCTCGGCCTGGCCGTGGCCCGTGGCCTGGCGGAGACCGGCCTGCGACCGCGGTTGCTGCTGCTGGGGCGGCACGTGGCGGACCGGCACGATGCCGCGCTTCGCGAGCTCGGGGCGCTCGGCGCCGAGTGCCACGCCGAGGCGTGCGACGTGACCGACGTGGCCGCGCTGCGGCGCGCGATCGGCTCCTTCGGGGCCGTCGACGGGGTGTTCCACCTCGCCGGCGTGGCGGGTGGAGGCATGCTCCGGTTCCGGACGCGGGAGCAGCTGTCGGCGACGCTCGCGCCGAAGGTCCACGGCACGTTGGCCCTGGTCGAGGTGCTGCGGGGCCGGGATCTCGACTTCTTCGTGGCCTTCTCCAGCCGGGCGGCGCTCAGGGGCCTGGCGGGCGGCGCCGACTACGCCGCGGCGAACGCCTTCCTCGACGCCGTGGTCCGCGCGCAGCCCTTGGCGGGCTGCGTCTCGACGACCGTCAACTGGCCGTCCTGGGCCGAGGCCGGCATGGCCGCCCGCCAGGGGCGGCCGCCGGGTCCGGGGACGGACGAGCGGCGGTGGTCGGCCCCGCTGTCGGCGGAGAACTACCCGATCCTGGACGAACACCGCCTGGACGGCGTGCCGGTGCTGCCGGGCACCGCCCAGGTCGACTTCGTCCTGCGGGCCTTCCGCGAGGCGATCGGCCACCCGGACGGCCGCTCCGCGCACCTGCGTCACATGATCTTCCGGCAGCCGATCACCGCGCCGGAGCCGGTGTCGCTCGAGGTCGGGTTCGAGCCGCACGGGGACCTCTGGCGGTTCACCGTACGGACCGCGCCGCCCGGCGCCTCCGGGGACCATCGTGTCCACACGACGGGTGAGATCCGGCTGGTGGAGGCCAGGGCCGTGCACGTGGACCTGGACGCGCTGCGCGCGTCGCTGCCCGAGCGGCGGGTGCCCGTCAACGATCCCGGCAACCGGCTGTTCACCGTCGGCCCGCGGTGGCCGCAGGAGGAGCTCTGGGGCTCCGGGGAGGACGGCGGCACGCGGCTCGCCGTACTCACCTTTCCCGAGGCGTTCGGACCCGAGCTCGGCGAGCATGCCCTGCACCCCACCCTCCTGGACGCGGCGGTGTCACTGGCGCGCGACCCCGACCACGAGCCGCCGCACGCGCCCTTCGCCTACCAGTCGATCGTGGTGCACCGGCCGATCCCGGCCCGCGCCTACAGCCGCATCCGCCGTCGCCCGAGCGCTCCGGACACGATCGTGGCCGACGTCGACGTGCTGACGGCCACGGGTGAGGTCGCCGTCGAGGTCAGGGGCTTCACCATGCGGCGCGTGGACGAGTCCATGGTCGCCTCCGACGCCGGCCGTACCGAGCGCGGCGGGATCACCTCCGCGACCGGGGTGAGCATGTTGCTGCGCGTCCTGGGCGGGCTCGGCCCCCGGCAGGTGGCGATCACCGTGGCGGGGGAGGACGCGGTCCTCAGGAACCTCGAGAACGTGCCGGACGCCGCCGGCGGCGAGCGGCCGGGCACGCCCGATTCGGCGACGGACGAGGCGGCGGACGAGGCGGCGGATGAAGCGTCGGGTGAGGCGATGGATGCGGCGGTGGATCCGGCGCCGGATGTGGTGGTGGCTACGGCGACGGGTGCGGCACCGGCTGCGGCGATGGATGGGGCGATGGACGCGGCGTCGCTCGCGGCGCGGCTGACGGAGATGTGGTGCGCCGAGTTCGGCGTGGAGTCACTCGGCCCCGACGACAACTTCTTCGACCTGGGCGGCGACTCGTTCACCGCGGTGGGGCTGGTCGAGGAGATCCGCAGGGGATTCGACGTGGACATCGGCATCGCCGCGATCTTCGACCATCCGACCGTGGCCGAGCTGACCGCGGAGCTGCGGCGGCTGACCGAGTGACCGGGGTCAGCCGCGCAGTTCCCCGGCCCATGCGCGGAGGGTCTCGGGGGGCAGCCGCTCGACGACGTCGTGGCCGCCGCCGATCATGTGGACTGTCAGATACGCGGTCGTGTACCGGCTCCAGTCGTCGAGGCACTCGGCGTTCCAGGAGCTGGCGTCACCGGTGGCGCCGACCGCGATGATCGGCGCCTTGAGCGTCGGGCGCGGGTCCGCCTCCAGATAGCGGTTGAGCAGCCGGTATTCGGCGCGCCACAGCCGCGCGTACTCGGGAAGGGCCGCGGTCTCCCTGATGTGGGGCGGCGCCTCGATCTCCTCGGCCAGCGCCCGGTCCGGCAGCTCGGCCAGAGGCGAGAGGGGAGTGCGGTGCGGCGGGTACTGGCACATGAGGACGGCGCCGCGAAGCCGCTCCTCCAGGTGCCGGGCCGCCTCCAGGCAGACCAGCCCGCCCATGCTGTGGCCGGCCAGCACGACGTCCGTGGCGCCGGAGCGTGCGATGACGGCGGCGAGCGCCGCGCCGCGCTCGTCGATGGGGACCGCGCGCATCGGCTCGCTCCAGATGGCCCGGTGGATGACGGGTTCCCAGCCGGGTGCGTTCCACCGGTCCACGAAGGCCGTCCTGCCGCCCAGGCCGGGGACGAAGACGACGGCCGGGGCGCCATCGAGTGCCGGGCTGACGACGTAGTGCCCAGGCTCCTGACCAGCCACGTGATTTTCTCCTAATTTATGGTAATTGCCAGGAATTCATGATGGGTGGCTAATCCGCTTTACCGAGAATACTGGTCTATTTCAGGAGATCTATGGCAAAGTGTGAGAGATGTCCACGCTGCTGGCCGCCGCCGTGATCATCCTTCTCGCGTCAACGGTGCACGCGGTGACCGGATTCGGATACGCCCTCGTCGCCACTCCGCTGCTGGCCCTCACCGTCGACCCCCACACCGCGGTGGTCGCCACCACGATGTCCGCCCTGGCCATGACCGTCACGATCGCCGTGCGCCAGCGTCACCACGCCGAGTGGAAGGTGGCCATGATCGCGATGGCCGGGATCGTCGTCGGCATGCCCATCGGCCTGTGGGTGTACGCGGTGACCTCCGAGCGCGTGCTCACCGCGCTGATCGGCGTCGGCGTCCTGGGCTGCACGGTGATGGTGTGGCGGCAGGTGAAGGTGCACGGCAACGTCCCGGTCCTGGTGGGAGTCGGCCTGCTCTCCGGCGCGCTGTCCACCTCCACCGGCACCAACGGGCCGCCCATGGTCGCCGCCTTCCAAGGCATGGGCTACGAGCCCGAGAGGTTCCGCGCCACGCTCGCCGCGGTGTTCGCCGGCACCAGCGTGCTCAGCCTGGTCGGGTTCGCCGTGGCCGGCGAGGTGAACACCCAGTCAATCTGGATCGGCCTCGTGGGCCTGCCCATCGTGCAACTGGGCTGGTACGCCGGCAACGCCGTCTTCAAGCGCATCGACGCCGACCGCTTCCGCAAGGTGCTGCTGGTGGCGCTCCTCGTCAGCGCGGTCGTCACCCTCGCCGCCGCGGTGACCGGCTGACGCCGGACCCCCGATTTCCGGACGGACCCAACCGTTCACCCCCTCCCGCGCGTCTTCTCTATATGACGGATTCCGCGGCGTTCGAAGCCTTCGTCGCCGCCTGGCACCCGCGGCTGCTGCGCGCGGCCATCCTCATCAGCGGCGACAGGCACGTGGCCGAGGACGTGCTCCAGGATGCCCTGATCAAGCTGGCGCGCCGCTGGCCGAAAGTGCACACCGACCCGGCCGGCTATGTGCGCACCACCTTGTACAGGGACGTGGCGTCCAGGTGGCGCAGGCGGCGGGAGTTCGCCTACGAGGAGCCGCCCGACCACGCGGATCACGACACTTCGGGGGACTCGGACCTGAAGGTGGTCTTCGCCCGCGCGCTGACCAGGCTGCCGGTGAGGCAGCGGGCGGTGCTGGTGCTGCGCTTCTACGAGGACCTGCCCGTCGGAGAGGTCGCCGCGATCCTCGGAGTCTCGTCCGGGACGGTGAAGAGCCAGACGCACGCGGCGCTGAAGCGGTTGCGCGAGGTCGCTCCCGAGCTGGAGGAGGTGCTGATATGACGGACCAGCGGCTGCGGGAGCTCTTCAGGGACCTGGCCGAGACCCTGCCGGAGGGGACGTCGCACGCGGGCGAGCTGTGGCGGCTGCGCACGCGCAGCCGTGCCCGCCGCCGGTGGGCGGTGGCCGCGGTGGCCGTGACGGCCGCGCTGGTCGCGGCGGGGATCGTCGTGTTCCCGCAGAAGGCCGAGCGCGCCGGCACGGTGACCCCGGCCGCGACGCTCACGCCCCCGGCCCCCGCGACGCTCACGCGCCCCGCCCCCGCGACGCGTTCGATGGACCGGGCGCCCGCGGCCCGCGCCGAGCAGGGGTTGCCCGGGCTGGCGGCCGCGCTGCCGGAAAAATGGGCTGAAATCCCCGTCGTGAGCTGGGCTCCCGGACCTGTCGTGGCGCTGGCGGAGTTCGGCGACGGGCGGATCTACATGATGAAGGCCGGTGGCCGCATCCCCCTCGAGGTGAAGCCGGCCGACTCCGTGGACGCCGACGGCAACCGCGGGACGCCGCTGAAGCCCAACTCGCTGGCCCCCGACGGGACGAAGGCCGCCTTCCCGCAGAAGGACGAGGTGGTGGTCGTCGACCTCGTGATCGGCCAGGCCAGGCGTTACCCTCTGCCCGGGTTCAACGAGGTGGTGCTCTGGCGCGGCGAACGTCTCCTCGTCGAACAGGAGAAGGCGAACTACCTGCTCGACCTGGCCACCGGGAAGGCGCGGCGGCAGCCGTACAAGGGCTTCGCGGGTGTGGCGGGCTACCGCGACCTCAGGATCGTCTCGCCCGCGGCCGGCGGCTGGACGGTCCTTCAGGAGGGCGGGTCGGAGGTGCGGCTGGACGTCCAGGGCGTCACCGACAAGGGCGGCATGCCCGTGGGCGTCCTGGGCAACCACGGATGGCAGCGTGACGGCCTCGTCGCCCAATCGGCCTCCGCCCCCGGCCGGCCGGGGCAGGCCGACGTCGTCGTCGTGGCCGAGATCGCCACCGGACGGGTGGTCAGGACGCTGCTGCTGCCCTGGGGCGACTCTCCCGACATGCGGTGCGGGAAGGGCGGCTGCCCCGTGCGCGGCTGGATGAGCCAGGACACGGTGGTCATCGAGAGCAAGGACAGGCTGCTCGGCTGGAACATCACCACCGGCGAGCTGGCCCGCGTCGCCGAGCTGCCCGACGAGGTGATCGCCTACTCGCTGCGCCCCGGGTGAGCGGCCGCCCGCCTCAGCAGGTGCAGGGAACGAGGCTGGAGCGGCACGGCGCTTCCGCCCGGTCGCGCCGGGCCCTCCGTGCCGGGCGTCCGCTCCGCGAAGGTGTCGATCAGCGGCCGCCACCACCAGCCGGGCCGGGGCAGGACGAAGGTCACCGGCTCGTGCCGGCAGTTGAGAAGCACCAGGAACGTGTCGTCCACGATCGGCCGGCCCCGCTCGTCGGACTCGGTGATGGCCTGCCCGTTCAGCAGGATCGCCACCGCCTCGGCCAGGGCCGTTCGCTGCTCCGGCGGGCTCAGCTCCGCGCCCGAAGGGGCGAACCAGGCCAGGTCCGGCCCGCTGCCCGCGAGGCGCCCGGGGACCTGGCCGACGAAGAAGCGGCGGCGCCGGAAGATCGGATGCTCGCGCCGCAGCCCGGACAGCAGGCGGACGAAGTCCAGCAGTTCGCCGTTCGTCCGGGCGAGCGACCAGTCCAGCCAGGTCGTCTCGTTGTCCTGGCAGTAGGGGTTGTTGTTGCCCGCCTGGGTGCGGCCGAACTCGTCGCCGTGCAGCAGGAGCGGTACTCCCTGCGACAGGAACAGCGTCGCCAGCAGGTTGCGGCGCTGGCGCTGGCGCAGGGCGACGATCGCGGGGTCGTCGGCCACGCCTTCCACGCCGCAGTTCCACGAGCGGTTGTCGTCGGTGCCGTCCCTGTTGTCCTCGCCGTTGGCCTCGTTGTGCTTGTCGTTGTAGGAGACCAGGTCGGTGAGGGTGAACCCGTCGTGGTGGGTGATGAGGTTGCCCGACGCCTGCGGCCGGCGGCCGGTCGTCCCGTACAGGTCGGGCGAGCCGGTGAAACGGGCGGCGAACTCCGCCACCGTCACCGCGTCGCCCCGCCACAGGCCGCGCATCGTGTCCTGGTAGAGGGCGTTCTCCTCCATCCACAGCGGCGGGAAGTTACCCACCTGCCGGCCTCCAGGGCCGACGTCGAACGTCTCGGCGATCAGCTTGACCTGGCTCAGGATCGGATCCTGCTGCATCAGCGAGAAGAAGGCGGCCAGCCGGTCGAAGTCGCCGAACGTGCGGGCCAGCGCCGGCGCGGAGTCGAAGCGGAAGCCGTCCACGTGCATCTCCAGCACCCAGTACCGGAGCGAGTCGATGACCAGCTGCAGCCCGTGCGGGGAGATGGCGTTGAAGGTGTTGCCGCAGCCGGCGTAGTCGAGGTAGCGGCGGCGGTCGGTGTCGAGCAGGTAGTAGGTCGCGTTGTCGATGCCGCGGAAGCTGAGCGTCGGCCCCCGGTGGTCGCCTTCGGCGGTGTGGTTGTAGACGACGTCGAGGATCACCTCGATGCCGGCCTCGTGCAGGCGCCTGACCATGTCCTTGAACTCGATGACCTGCTGCCCCCGCTGCCCGCTGCGGGAGTAGGCGTTGTGCGGCGCGAAGTAGGCCAGCGAGTTGTAACCCCAGTAGTTGACCAGGCCGCGCTCGATCAGCGGGTGCTCGGAGAAGAACTGGTGCACGGGCATCAGCAGCAGCGCGGTCACCCCCAGCGACAGCAGGTGCTCGATCACGGCGGGGTGCGCCAGGGCCGTGTAGCCGCCGCGCTCCTCGGGCGGCACCGCGGGGTGCAGCATGGTCATCCCGCGCACGTGCGCCTCGTAGATCAGCGTGCGATGGTACGGCGTGCGTGGCGGCCGGTCGGCGCCCCACTCGTAGAAGGGGTTGATGACCACGCTGCGCGGCATGTACGGGGCGCTGTCGCCGGTGTTGAGCGTGCCCGGGTCGTCGAAGTGGTAGGAGAACAGGGCCTCGTTCCAGGCGATGTCGCCCTCGACCGCCTTGGCGTACGGGTCGAGCAGCAGCTTCGCCGGGTTGCACCGCACCCCGGAGGCGGGGTCGTAGGGCCCGTGCACGCGGAAGCCGTACCGCTGACCCGGCATGATCCCCGGCAGGTAGCCGTGCCAGACGTACCCGTCCACCTCCGGCAGCTCGATCCTCGTCTCGCGCCGCTCGTCGTCGAACAGGCACACCTCGACCCGCTCCGCCACCTCGGAGTAGAGCGCGAAGCTCGTGCCCACGCCGTCCCAGCTCGCCCCCAGCGGGTACGGCTCGCCCGGCCAGACCTCGATGCCGTCGCCGGGAGGCCGCTCCACGGGCACCACGATCTCCTGGCGGACCGGGGCCGCGGCCGGCCGCCGTCCCACCGGCAGCTCGATCGTCCGCACCGGCACACCCCAGCGGGTGCTGATCGTGACCCAGATCGCGCCCGGCCCCTCGTCGGGCGGCAGCGCGGCGTCGGCGGTGAGCAGATAGCGCACCGGCCGGTACGTGCCGCCGAACCGGTGCACCACCAGGACCGGGTCGTCGAGCGCGGAGCAGGTGAACAGGGGCCGCGCGTCCAGCAGGCAGGTGAAGGCGAACTCCTCCTCCTCGAACGGCCACTCCTCCACCTCGGCCCGCAGGTCCACCGTCATGAGATACGTCTGGCCCGGCCGGGCCTCCCTCGGCCAGCTGATCACCGGTTCGAGCACGAGCGAGGGCTCAGTCATGGCCGCGCTCCCGCAGCCGCAGCCGGGTGTGGGGGTTGCCGAAGTACAGGTACATGAACGCGTACAGGAACTCCAGCAGCTCGCGCGGATCCTCCGGCTCGTCGGGCGTCTGGCTGTCGATCCTGGCCCGCAGGTCGCGCAGCGCCTCCGACACCGGCCGATCCTGGTCGCCGGCCAGCTCGTCCAGGATCGAGCAGGCGGTCTTCATCGCGTACGCGGTGCCGATCCTGCCGACCGTGCCGATGACCGCGGCGGCACCGTGGCGCAGGAAGCTTTCCGCGAATCCGCGCAGGATGCTGTCGCCCAGGTCGAGGTCGTTGACGAGGCGGGCGGAGTGACAGGCGTTCATGAAGACCAGGCTGTGGGAGTCGCGGATGGCGGGCAGCGGCGCCTGCAGATCCCGCACGCGCAGCCCGCCCAGCTCCAGCCGGGACGTGGTGGTTCCGTAGCGGCCGTGGCAGGCCATGTAGACCAGGCCGAGACCGCCGCGCTCGCTCCTGAGCCGGGCGAGGAAGGCGGGCAGGTCCTGGTAGGGGCGCTCGGTGAACCTGGACAGCGCCGCGAAGTCGCCCTCCATGCCCGCGCCCAGGAACGCGACGACCTCTCCCGCGCAGTCCTCCGGCTCGTCGCCCGACGGGTCGCGGCCGTCACGGTGGATCGTGGTCCACCGGGCCACCTTGATCAGCGCGCCCATCCAGCCGGGACGCAGCTCCCCGCCGGGATCCTCCGGCAGCCACAGCAGCTCCCACGGGATCTCGAAGCCGGTGTCGTCGACGATCACCAGGGCGAGGCCGGCGTCTCCCACGTGGCCGCGCAGCTCGTTGATCCAGTCGCCGATCTCGTCGTGGGTGCGCGACCACTCGCGCATGCGGTAGCGGATCTCCCGGGGGTCGAGGGCGGAGTCACCGTCGTCGGTCAGCGCGCCGAGGCCGAGCTTGGGCCGGCCGTAGCGGCGGTTGCCGGTGCGCGGCAGCAGGATCTCGCGGTGGGCGCCCATCACCAGGAAACCGTCGCCGTCCCGCTGCACGTCGAGCCGGGCGGTGTCGCCCGGCATGCGCCGCCTCGGGTCCGCGGTGAACCGCGTGAGCGTTTCGGCGACCGGCGTGACGGCGCTCTCCGGCACCAGGGGCTCCTCCGGCATCCGGGCCGGGTCGTGCGCGTCCCGCCCGAGGGATCCGCCACGCCAGGAGTCCGCGGGCCGCGCCGCCAGGCCGCCCGTCACCGCGCACCCCACCGCTCGTCCGCACCTGCCGGCTTCCGCCGCTCGTCCGGGCCGGGCATGCTCGCGCCCAGGGTGGCCGCCAGCCGTTGCGCGAGGTCGGGGTGGAGCGGGAGCGGCGGGCGCAGCAGCACCGACCGCACCCGGCTCAGCTCCGCGATCCGCGCGGCCACCTCCACCGCGTCGCGGACGCCCTCGCCCGCCCACCGGCCGCCCGCGCCGCCGCCCATGCTCGCCTCCAGCGGCACGTTGCCGAGCCCGTCGGTCACCACGACGAGCAGCGCCTCGCTCATCGGGCTCCAGCCGTGCTGAAGGGCGTGCTGGACGGCGTTCCTGGCCAGCTCGAGCCCGTGCGCCAGAGGGGTCGCCCGCCCGCGCGCCCTGGTCAGGGAGGCCGGCACCCGGGGGTCGAGCACGCTGTGCGCGACGTACCGCTCGGCCCGCAGCTCGCTCGGCGCGCCCGCGCCGCCGACCTCGACCACGCAGGCGGCCGCGCGGGCGGCGTACGCCCATTCCAGGTACGGCGTGAGCCGCCCGGCCAGGTCCCAGCCGGCGGCGCAGGTGTGGTCGAGCACCAGCGCGAGCAGCCGGTCGGGCCCCGGCATCCGCCGGTAGGCGCGCAGGTCGGCGGGCGAAAGGATCATCCCGGGACCGGAGCGGGCCGCCCCGCCCCGCCGTACCGGCTGGAACATGGCGGCCTGCATCAGCGTCGGCACCCAGGCCAGGTCGAGCAGGTCGGTGGCGCGGTCCACGCCGACCACGGCCCCGCCGCGACCGCGTACCTCCCGGCCCCGGCGCGGCGGCGGGCGGAGCGGCGTGCTTTCCTGCCGCGCCCCCGGGCCTTCGTCGGCATGCGCGCCCGGCACGGGGAACGCCGCCTCCACCGGGCCCAGCCCGAGCGGTTCGCCGCTGCCTGCGACCGGCCACGACACGATCTCCCCCGACGGCTCCTCCGGCAGCGGCACGGGCGGTCCCGGCTGCCCGGGAGGGGGAGAGGGAGACGCCGTGGGCGGGGAAGGGGGAGCGGGCGGTCTCGGGGTGTGCGCGGGCACGGTGCGGCCGGTCAGCGCGGCGGCCTCGTCCACCTCCTCGACGCCCACCGCCGCGACGCCCTTCAGCACGGCCAGTGCCCGGGCGAGCCGGGCCAGCGCCAGCAGTCCCCGCATCGACGCCTCGGGCCGATGGAGCAGCACGACCCGGTCAGCCGCCTCAGCCTCGAACCCAGGCAACGCCGCAGCACCGAATCCGGGCAGCGGCACCGGGCGGCCGACGTCCTGTGCGGGGCCGGCTCGGGCCCTCTCGCCGGCGCGGGAGCAGGCGGCGAGCACGCGCCGTACCCGGTCCCGCTCGTCCTCCGGCCACCCGGCCGGGATCTTCAGCACGAACCGGTCCAGCAGGTGCCGCGACAGGCCGCCCAGCTCGTCGCTCGGGCAGCCGGCCAGCCAGCGCACGTCGGGACGCCACCAGCGGTGCCGGCCGTGCCGTTCCAGCCCCGCCACCGGCGCGCCGAGCAGCACGGTCGCGGCCCGCCGCCCGGCCGGGCCCAGCCGTGGCAGGTCGGGTACGACCACCAGCACCGCCGAGCCGTCCTCAGGCGCCAGCGGGCCGGGGACGAGCAGATGATCCGGGTCCCGCGCGCCCGCCGCGATGCCGAGCCACAGGTCGTCCTCGGATTCGTGCGCCCCGGCCGTCACCCTCGCGGGCGCCCGGCCCGTCACCGCCGCCATCAGGTCTTCGAGCCGCTCACGCGCGCCGGCCAGCCGCTCCGGCGGGCAGTCGAGCAGCAGGATGCCGTCCAGCGCGGGCTCCACCGCGGCACACGCCAGCAGCCGATCCAGCCGGGCCGCCGGACTCATCCCGGCCGCGCTCATCCCGGCCGCGCTCATCCCGGCCCCGATCTCCTCCAGGCTCATCCCGGCTCCGATCCCGGCCGCGCGCGCGAGCGGACGAACTGCCGTAGCTGCTCCTCGTCCGCGGCGCTCCACTGGACGCCGCTCCCGGAGATCCCCGGCGAGCGCCGGTGCCGCAGGGCCGGCGGCGCCGCCTGGAGCACGTGCTCGGCCGTGATCTCCGGACTGCCCTCCAGCGCGGCCAGCGCACGGGCGGCCAGCGCCATCACCACGTCGCCCCGGTGCCCCGCCGCCTGGAACTCCAGGGCGACGTCCACGCAGAGCTGCGCCGTGGCAGGGGGAACGGGGACGTCGTAGAGCCGCTCGCGCGCCGCCAGCAGCTCGGCCCGCCGCCGCTGGTCGGCCTTCCTGCCCTCCTCCAGGAAGGCGGAACCGGCTCCGTGCCGGGCCTCGTCCATGGCCAGGACCGCCAGGAGCACCTCGCGCCGCCTGCGCGGGTCGTGGTCGCCCGTCACCTCCACCGCCAGGCCGAACCGGTCGAGCAGCTGCGGCCGCAGTCCGCCCTCCTCCGGGTTCATCGTGCCGACGAGGTTGAAGCGCACCGGCTTGTGCTCGTCGATGGCCTCCCGCTGCACGGTCAGCACGCCGGTGGAGGCGGCGTCGAGGATGAGGTTCACCACGTGGTCGTCCAGGAGGTTCACCTCGTCGATGTAGAGCATGCCGTGGCGGTCGGCCTCCTCCAGCAGGCCGGGCTGCTGCACGGGCTCGCCCCGCATGAGCTGGTCGAGCCGCCAGCCGCCCAGCACCCGGTCGTCGGTGGCGTTGATCGGCAGGGTCACGGGCAGCTCGCCGTACATCATGAGGGCGAAGGCGCGCACGAGCGTGGACTTGGCGGTGCCGCGCTGCCCGGTCACCAGGACGCCGCCGATGCCCGGCGCGACGTAGTTCAGCTCCAGCGCCCGTTTGACCGGGTCCTGCCCGACGACGTGCGCGTACGGCAGGATGGCCGCTTCCGGGGGATTCTTCACCGGTCCTGCAGATTCCACCGCATCGTCACCTGGAGCTGCGCCCCCGCCCCGGCCTTGGCGACCACGGCGCCCACCTCGGAATCCAGCTTGATCGCCACCTGCAGCTCGAACTCGTCGGGACGGACCGCGGCGCCCAGGTCCGACAGCCCTTCGGCCACCCGCGCCGCGCAACTGCGCGCCAGCTCCACGCCTTCGCCGAACACGTCCCGGGCCATCGTCACCACGCGTCGCGCCGGTTCGGCCCTGACCTCCACCTCCGCGTAGATCTGCGCGGGATCGACCTCGACGGCCTGCTCCACCTCCACGTAGATCGGCCGCAGACCGTTCAGTTCGGGCGAGGTCCGGCTGGGGTCGCTTCTGACGATGAGCACGCTGGCTCCCTCCCGTTGGTGTGGCACACCCGGATTGTCCGCGAGGACCGCCCCGCCGGATAGGGGCGGCTACATGATGGCCAGCTCGCTGCGCCAGTCAACGGGCAGGCGCGTGCGCGACAGCGCACGCTCGCCGGGGCGCCAGACGGCGATCATGGCGGCGTAGGCGCTGTCCGGCGGGTAGGGGTCCGCGGTGGTGACGAAGGCGCCCGCGAGCACCAGGCGCCCGTCCGGCAGCCAGCGCATCCTGCGGGTCTTGACGTCGACGGGCACGGGCATGGCGGGCAGTCGGGTCCAGGCGAGGGTCTTCGTGTCCAGCACCCAGACGTCGAGCAGTTCGTGGGCCGCCGGGCTGGGGGTGAGGAAGGGGACGGCGATGTACCTGCCCTCGGGGCCGGCCTCGCCGTCCCCGATGTCGCCGGTGGCGGCGGGACGGCCGACGGGCTTGCCGGAGGGCATGAGAGCGAGCTTGCGGCCGGGCCGTACGACCAGGAGGTTGTCAGCGGTCGCGGCCACGATGTCCGGGTAGGCCGCGGTCTTTCTGAGGCTGTCGTGGGCAAGGAGGATCGACGTCTGGGCGTGCCTGGCGTGCAGGCCGTACGGGGTACAGGCGTCCTTGGTTGACCTTCGGCCCGCTCACCGAGATCAGCGTGTGGCGGCCGTGGGCGGAGGCCGAGACGGTCAGCCGCGGGTCCGGTCCCGGCAGGCCGGTGACGGGGGCCGACGCGCCGCTGTCCACGTCCAGGATCGCCGGAGCGCGGCCTTCGCCGTTGACCAGCAACCGGATCCCGGTGCGGCTGCGCACGGGCTCCGCGGCCTGGGGCGCCGGGGCACAGCCCACCACGCACACCAGCACCATCAGCGGTAAAGCCCTTGTCATAGGGCAGTTATAGCGAATGCCGCAATGCGATCATGCGGGCTGCAGTCGCCGTGCAAGCGGCGCCTGGTCAACTACCGGCATCGGAGCGAATCAGGGTGAGGTAGAACGATGGCATCGATCGTCTTCGGGACAGTCGCGGCGATCGCCGTGATCGTCGGCATGGTGGTGTTCTTCCGCTTGAGGCGGAAGCCGCACACCCGCGCCGCGGCGTATGTCAGCGCCACGATCATCCTCCTGGCCGCGGGGATGCTCACCATGGGCTCCATCTCGTTCGCGAGCCTGGAATCCGCCGCGCTGCGCACCTTTTCGCCGGAGGAGCGCGCGGCGGCGATGCCGTGCGAGGCGGCGGTCCTGAAGGCCGAGCAGACCTCCAACAAGCTCAACGGGCGCTACATCTGGCAGTTGTGGCTCCGCGTGACCCCCGAGACCGGCCGTCCGTACGAGATCGAGCGTACGGCCCGGCTCACCTCGTCCATGGCGGAACGCCTGGAACCCGGAAATGTCGTGCTTTCCTGCCTGGTGGACCGCGCCGACCAGACTCAGATCGAGATCTCGGCCCTGGCCTGAGCCGTCACCCCGCCATGTCGAAGCTCAGCCGCACCCTGTCGTACGGCACGGCCACCGCGGCCACCGCCTCGCCCAGGGACAGATGGACGACCTGCCACCGGGCCAGCTCCGGCTCGTCGTGGGCCCGCCACGGACCGGGATCGGTGAGGTCGGGGAATCCGGCCGCCGCGGGATCGCCTCCCCGGCCGGCCGCCGCCATCAGCGCCCGCTTCGCGGCGACGGCGCGCAGCGCCAGCCACCGGCGATCCTCCTCGGCGGCGTCCTCGATCTGCTCCCGCTCGTCCGCGCTCAGCTCGGCCAGGCCGCCTGGCCTGTCTGGGCCGCCGAGATCCCGCGCTTGCAGGACGGACACCCCGATCCTGGGCTCGTGCGCGCCGATCGCCGCCACCAGGGTCAGGTCGCCCGCGTGGCTCGTGCCGGCCGTGGCCCGCCCGGCGTAGCGGCGCAGAACCGTCTCGTGATCGGCGCGGCGCCCCGCCCACAGCTGCAGCTCGTCCGGTTCCGGCAGGGTGTGCTCGGCCGTCAGGTCGGCGGCGATGAGCGCGGCCAGCTCGGCGGGGCGGTCCCTGACGAACAGGTGACCGCCGCGCAGCGTGCGCAGCCGGAAGCCGGCGGTGGTGTGCCTGGCCCAGCCGAGCATGTCCGCCGCGCCGACCTCGCCGTCGTCCAGGCCGGCGAAGGCCACGATGGGGGAGTCGATCGGCGGCTCGGGGACGAAGGTGTGGTTCTTGATCCAGGTGAAGTCCGCGCGCAGCACCGGCATCATCAGCTCCCGCAGCTCGTGCAGGTGCTTGAGCTCCGGGAGCGCGTCGGACCTGCGCACGAGCTGGTCGATGAAGGCGTCGTCGGGCAGCTCCACGGCCGCCGCCAGCGGCACCCGGCGATCCGGCGGGTGCGCGCCGCCGACGTAGAGCCTCGACGGCTGGCGCAGCCCGCGCCTGCGCAGCTCACGCACCACGTCGAAGGCCAGCCGGGCGCCCATGCTGTGGCCGTACAGAACGTACGGCTCGGCCGTGGCGGGCGCCAAGTCGTCGGCGATCCCGGTGACCGTGAACTCCGGCGGTTCCGCTATGCGGTTCTCCCGGCCGGGAAGCTGGACGGGGACCACGGTGAGATCGGCCAGTGCGCGCCGGAGGCCGGCATAGGCGCTGGCGCCGCCGCCCGCGTAGGGCAGGCAGAACATCGTGCGAGCGGACGGTGGATCCATGCGTGCCGCCGCGGCTGTGTGGCCGCTGATCGCCCAGCACCTCCCTGCGTTGCAGACGTCACCCCTTATATCGACGCCGCAGGGATCGAGTCAACGGCGCAACCGGGACGGCGCACGCCGGCGCCGCCCCGGTCACGGGCGGATCAGAACGGCTGGTTCACGATGCTGTTCACCTTGATACCGGTGACCTTGATCTGCCGGAGGTTCACCTGAGGCTGCCCGACGCCCTTGATGCAGCCCAGGGCGATCTGCCCCGTCCCGGTGAAGTTGTGCACCACGTGCACCACGATCGCCTGCTTGCTGTGCGGGGCGAGGGTCACCTCGGTGTTGTCGGTGTCCGCCCCGCCCTCAGCGCTGAGCCGGCAGTCGTAGTTGATCGTGCTCGACCCGGTGTTCTCCGCGTACATCTTGGCGGTGATGGTGTAGTTGCCGGAGAAGCCGCCGAACAGGCCGACGGCCAATAACGAGTTGGAGTGCACGAGGTGGTTGTTCCACCTGCTGATCACCTCCGGTGGCGCCGCCTGCGCCGGTGCCGCGTTGCCCGCGACCACCGCCGCGGCGGCCAGCGCCACCGCGATCCCGGCCGCACGCTTTCCCACGCTCTTGATGGTGCTCATCTGATTCGGTCTCCTGTCGATGGACGGACCTTCCCTGCGCCGGTCGGTGCGGCGATCACCGGCGCAAGGAAGGTAACGGGAGATCGATCGGCGTCACCATGCACAAAGACGCACAGCGCGGATGGCCCGAGCGCGGCTCACTTCCCGTGCGGGCCGGGGGCCGCGCTGCCGGTGTAGGAGCCGAGGCCGGAGACCAGTTCGGTCAGCTCCGGGTCGCTGTCGTAACGGCGCCGGTGCAGCTCGGCGATCTTCTCGGCCATCCGCGGGTCCGGATCGTCGGTGATGTCGAACGAGACGAACTTCTCGACCAGGGGCAGCCCGACCCGATCGGTGTTGCGGTGCGCGGGGTGCATCAGGTACTCCCAGTAGCCGTCGAGATCCTCGATCACGAAGATCGCGCCCCATTCGTACTCGCCGCCGTAGTCGCGGCCGACGACGAAGGACGTCACCGACGGGATGACCCGGCCCTGGTTGCGCAGGCTCTCCATCGCCTCCTCGAGCTGCTCGGGCGTGACGCCCTCCTTCACGGTGAAGCGGTTGCCGTGGTAGATCATCGATTTTCTCCCTGTGGTTGTGGCCGGATAGTGCGGATCAGGCTGAGGGCCGCGCCCGCCGCCATCGCGACGCCGGTCCAGGTGAACGCCCCGGCCAGGCCGTACGCCTGGACGAGGGGTTGCACGGCCAGCGGCGAGAGGAACTGCCCGAGAAAGATGCCGGTGACCAGGCCGCTGAGGATCCGGCCGCGCCGGTCGGGCGGAGCGAGCTCGGTCAGGCGCAGGTTCAGGTTGGGTACGGCGAGGCCGACGCCGGCGCCGCCGACCAGGAGCCCCGCCGCGATCTGGACGACGGTGCCGGCCGTACCCGTCAGCAGCCAGCCCAGCCCCAGCAGCGCGACGCTGACCGTGGTGATCGTGGCGGAGGTTAGGCGGCGGCGCAGGGCCGGGAAGGCGAGGGCGCCGGCGGCGCTGGTCAGGGTGCTCCCGGCGATCACCGCACCGGTGACGACGGGCCCGGTGCCGAAGCCGGCCAGCAGGAACGGCAGCTGGGTCGGCGCCATGTAGAACACGAGGGTGGCGACGAGGGCGAGTGCGTAGACCCCGGCGACGCGGGCGGTCGTCCGCCGCCCGTCGTGGCCGGACGGGGCCGCGGGCCGCTCGGGCCGCGGCGCCTCGCGCAGGGTGAGGAGCGCGAACGGGACGATGAGGGCGGCGGCCGCGTAGATCAGGAACGGCAGCTGCCAGCTCACCGCGGCCAGGAGCCCGGCCAGCGGCAGGAAGACCACGCCGCCCAGGCCGGCGAATGCCTGCTGCAGCCCGAGGAAGGAGGCGCGGCGCGGCCCGTCGAACCAGTCGGTGATCATGGCGCTGATCGCCGTCATGATTGCGCCCACCGCCACGCCCAGCAGGGCTCGGGTGATCAGCAGCAGGTACAGGTCGCCGACGGCGAAGCCGGCCGTACCGGTGAGGGCGTACAGCACGAGGCCGGCCACCAGCAGCGGACGCCGGCCGAGGCGGTCGGCGACGAGGCCGGACAGCGGGGCGCTGATCGCGATGGCGAGCGAGGTGACGGTCAGGGTGAGCCGGACGAGGACGTCCGCGCCGGGTGTCCCGGCGAACGCCGCGCGCATCTGCGGCAGGCTGGGTGCGATGATCGCGGCGGCCATGATGGTCAACGTCGCCGCGGCCAGCACCGTGCCGCGAGCCGGCCGGGCCGGGGCGGCGGCCGGCGTGGAGCGTCCTCGGGTGGTCACGTCGTCCACGCTCGCACCGGCGCCGCCCCCTTCGCGTCGGTGGAAATCGCCTATGTCCGCACACAGGTACGGTTCGGGCATGCAGACGTTTGGCCAGGTACCTCCCTCGCTCGTCGGAAGACAGGGCGAGCTCGGCCGCATCGAGGCGTTGATCGGCGCCGCGGGCGAGGGCTCCGGCGGGGTGCTCGTCCTGCGTGGCGAGCCGGGCATCGGCAAGACCGCCCTGCTCGAGCACGCCCGGCACGCCGCTTCCGGCTTCCGGATCATCGAGGCGTCCGGGTCGGAGTTCGAGAGCGAACTGCCGTACGCCGCCCTGCACCAGCTGTGCGTGCCGGTGCTGGAGCATCTCGGCGAGCTGCCCGCCCGGCACCGGAGCGCCCTTCAGGTCGCGTTCGGCCTGGCCACCGGCACGCCGGAGGTCTTCGGGATCGGCATGGCGGCTCTGGAGCTGCTGGCCTCGGCCGCCGCGCGGCGCCCGGTGTTGTGCGTCGTCGACGACGCCCACTGGCTCGACGACGCCTCGGCCAAGTCGTTGATCTTCCTCGCCCGGCGGATCTCCGCCGAACCCGTGGCGATGGTGCTGGCCACCCGCCACGGCCTGGACGAACTGCCCGGCCTGGACCTCGCCGGCCTGAGCGACGCCGACGCGCGCGGGCTCCTGGCCGGGATCCGGGCGACGCTCGACGAACGGGTGCGCGACCGCGTTCTGGCCGAGGCGCGCGGAAACCCGCTGGCCCTGCTCGAACTGCCCGGCGCGGGCGGCTTCGCCCTGCCCGGCACGGCATCGGTGCCCGGCCGGGTCGAGCGCAGCTTCCAGGCCCGGCTGGCGGACCTGCCCGACGGCGCCCGGCTCCTGCTGACCGTGGCCAGCGCCGACCCGACCGGAGACCCCGGGCTGCTGTGGCCGGCGGCGGAGAAGCTCGGTCTCGACGGGGCCGCCGGCGCCGCGGCCGAAGCCTCCGGGCTGGTGGAGTTCGCGACCCGCGTCCGCTTCTGCCACCCGCTGGCGCGATCGGCGGTCTACCGGGCCGCCGCAGCCGACCGGCGCCGCGCGGCTCACCGGGTCCTGGCCGAGGTCACCGACCCGATCGCCGATCCGGACCGGCGGGCCTGGCACCGCGCCCACGCCGGCGCCGGACCCGACGACGAGGTCGCGGCCGAGCTGGAACGCTCGGCCGCACGGGCCCTGGCCCGCGGAGGGGTGGCGGCCGCCGCCGCCTTCCTCGAACGCGCCGCGGGGTTGTCGCTGGACCCCGGCCTGCGGACCCGGCGCACCCTCGCGGCGGCCCAGGCCAAACTCGACGCCGGCGCCACCGACGCGGCGGCGGACCTGCTCAGCACCGTCGAGACCGGCGCCCTGGACGAGCTCCAGCACGCCACGGCCGACCTGCTCCGCGGGCAGCTCGCCTTCGTACGGCACGGCGACGGCGACGGGCCGGCCCCGATGCTGCGCGCGGCCCGGCGGCTGGCCGATCTCGATCCGGAGCGATCGCGCGACTGCTACCTGGACGCGCTGGAGATGGGCCTGGTCGTCGGCCGGGCCGGCGGCGTCATGGACACGGTGGTGGCCGCGGCACGCTCGGCCCCGCCCGCCCCGCGTCCCCCGGACGTCCTGGACGGGCTCATCCTGCTGACCACGGAAGGCCACCGGGCGGCCGTCCCCCTGCTGCGGCGGGCCCTCACCGACGGCGACCGCCCGCTGTGGACGCGCCACCCCGCGCTGGCCACGATGCTGGCGGGCGAACTGTGGGACCACGACCTCCACGCGGCGATCATCGAGTGGCTGATGAAGACCGGCCGCAGCACCGGATCGCCGCTCGTCCTCCGGCTCGGCCTGGCCCAGACGGCCGTCGCCGCCACGCACACCGGCGATCTGGGGACGGCGATGGCGGCGATCGCCGAGGAGGAGGCGATCGCCGCCGCCGCGGGTGACGCGCCGATGGCCTACGCGCGGCTGCACCTGGCCGCCATGCGCGGTCACCGCGAGGAGGCGCTCGCCCTGATCGAGACGATGACGGGGGAGACGGCCACCACGGGCAGGGGCCGGCTGATCGCCAACGCCCACTTGGCGGCAGCCGTACTGAACAACGGCCTGGCCGACTACCCGGCCGCGCTGGAGGCCGCGCGCCGGGCCACGGAGCCCGGAGACCTCTACCTGGCCGGGATCGCCCTGCCCGAGCTGGTGGAAGCGGCGGTCAGAAGCGGCCGGCCCGCCGCGGCCGAACCGGCCCTGCGCTCGCTCACCGAACGCACCCGTGCCGGCGGAACCGCCTGGGGCCTTGGCGTCGGCGCCTACGCGCGGGCGCTGGTCACCGGGGACGAGGACGACTACCGCGACGCCATCGAGCACCTGGACGAAAGCCCGCTGGCCGTCTACCGCGCCCGCGCCCACCTCCTGTACGGCGAATGGCTACGCCGCGCAGGCCGCAGAAGCGACGCCCGCCGCCACCTTCGCACCGCCCACGACCTGCTGTCCGCCTGCGGCCTCGACGCGTTCGCCCGCCGGGCCGCGGGCGAACTGCGCGCCACCGGCGAACGGGCCCGCAGCCGTTCGGCGCCACACGCCTACGACCAGCTCACGATGCAGGAAGTGCACATCGCCCGCCTGGTCGCCACCGGCGCGACGTCCAAGGAGGTCGCGGCCCGGCTGTTCCTCAGCCCCCGCACCGTCGACGCCCACCTGCGCAACATCTTCCGCAAACTCGGCATCACCTCACGCAGGCAGCTCAGGAGCCTGCCCGGCTTCTCGCCACCGGCCGTCTAGGGTGAGCCGGGTGGTTCGAGTCGCGACAGCCGATGACCTGCCCGCCGTGCGCAGGGTCGCCCGACGGTTCGGCCTGCTGGAGGGCTGGCCGGGGACGCCGGACTTCCTCGACGCGGAGCGTGCTTTCGGCAGGCTTCTGTTCGCTCCGGACGACGCCGGCGGAGCCCTCGGGTTCGGGGGCACGCTGCGCCGCGGCGGCCTCACGCACCTGGGCGATCTGTTCGTGCTGCCCGAGCGGCAGTCCTCGGGGCTGGGGCGCACCCTTCTCACGGAGCTGCTGCGCGAGAGCGGGCCGAAGGTGACGTTCGCCTCGTCCGACCCGCGGGCGATCGCCCTCTACGTACGGCACGGCCTGCGTCCCCTGACTCCGCTGCTCTACTTGACGGGCCCCGCCACGAGACTGCCTGCCGCAACGGTCCTCCGGACGCGCCCGGAGGATGCCGCGCCGCTGGACGCGACCTCCTCCGGAGGGGATCGGGGCGCCACCCTCGCCTGGTACGCCGCCGTGCCCGGCGTCACCCTGTACGCGACGGACCGGGGCTACGCCGCCGCACGTGAGCGCGCGGACCACGTCCTGATCGGCCCGGCCGGCGGCGCCACCCCGCACGACTGCGCCGACGCCGTGCTCGGCGCCCTCGCCGCCGCGCGGCCGGCCGGCGCCCGGATCGCGCTCCCGGGGACGCACCCTCTGGTGCCCGTGCTCATCGGCGCCGGCTGGCGGATCATGGACATGGACACCCTGATGGCCGACGACGAGGCCGGCGCGCTCATCCAGCCGGACCGCTACGTCCCCCATCCCGACCTCGGCTGACCGAGGGCCCGGCTCACACGTTGCGCAGCACCGAGACCACGATGCCCAGCACCACCGCCTCGTCCCCGTCGATGACCTCGTAGGCGGGATTGCGGGGTTCGAGCAGCACATGCCCGTCACGCCGGCGGAACACCTTGACGGTGGCCTCCCCGTCGATCATCGCGGCGACGATCTGGCCCGAGTGGGCCTCGGGCTGCTGCCGTACGACGACGATGTCGCCGTCGCAGATCGCGGCGTCGACCATCGAGTCGCCGCGCACCCGCAGGGCGAACACGGTGCCCCGCCCGGTGAGGTCGCGGGGGAGGGTCAGCTGCTCATCCAGGTGCTGGTCGGCCAGGATGGGCGTACCCGCGGCGATGTCACCGACCACGGGCACGGTCACCATCTCGGCGGCCGGTTTCGGCGCCGGGCCGCGCAGGAACAGGCGTACGTCGATCGGCCGGGTCATCGCCGGGCTCCGCCGCAGGAACCCCTTGTCCTCCAGGCTCTTCAGGTGCTTCGACACCGACGACGCCGACCGCAGCCCGACCGCCTGGCAGAGCTCGCGGGTGCTCGGCGGGTACCCGTGCCTGACCACCCAGTCCCGGATCGCGGCCAGGATCCGCTGCTGGCGGGGCGGCAGGGCCGAGGCGTCCAGGCATTCGAACGGGTCAAGATCGTCGTAGGTGGTCACCTGCGACATGCTAGACCGCGCGCGCGGCCGGTCTCACGCCGCCGGGACTTTGATCTCACCGGCGATGACCTTCCTTTTGAGCTCGTCCAGCTCCGGTGACGCCGATTTCCGGACCGCCGGGCCGTACGCAGCCCCGCCTCTGTTCCCTGGCTTATTCCGTGATCATGGGCGCCACGACGAGACTCGTACCTGCCGCTAAAAGGTTCATGCCGTCGTAGAGCGTGAAAAGGCGCAGGCCGCCGTCGTCGTGCTCGGCCAGCGACGACCAGCAGCGCGCGGCAAGGGCGCGGGCGCGGGTGCCCGGCCAGGGCTGGGGGAGGAGCTCGGGAGGCAGGAGCGGGTCGGGCTCCATCGCGCGGGTGAACTCCGCGGCCAGTTCCACCACGATGGTCAGCCGTTGTGCCGCCGTCAGCCCGGCAGGGTCCTCGGCGCGCGCGAGCCGGTGCTCCGCCACCGCCGCGAGCCGCTCGTAGCGTTCGGCGATCTCGCGCAGCGGCCACATGGCCGCGGTGAGCGCGACGGGGTCGGTCTCCTCGCCACGGCGCAGGTCCCGCGTGCTGAGGAAGGTGACGTGGTCGAGGATGCCCAGGTGGCGAGCGTGCTCCTCGACGTACGGCGCCCATGGGTTCGCGCTGACGTAGAGCCCGCCGTGGACGGCCGCGCCGCCCAGGAAGGTGAGCGCGGCGCGCAGCGCGTCACGGGCGGGCCGCGCGCTTTCCGGTACGGCGAAGCCGACGAGATGCCAGGAGCCGTCCCAGGGCGCCAGCCCGGCGTCCTGCCGGAAGGCGTGGGCGGTGAACTCGGCGTCGAGCCCCAACGCCCGGCCGGCGCCGCCGGTGGCGCGCAGGATCGCCTTGCGCCCGCGCCCCTCCTGGACGAACCGCCCCTCGGCGATCAGCCGTTTGACGCACAGCCGGACCTGCTGGTCGTTCATGTCCAGCAGGTTCGCGATCGTGTACAGCTCACCGGCGTCCACCGTGAGATCGGTGCGGACCAGCGCTTCGACGAGCATCCGGGTGGGGACGTGAACCTCCATGGCCGTCACCCGTGCTTCCTGACGTAGTCGGTGAGCGAGTCGAGGTAGCCGGGGACGTAGAGCGAGCGCGGCGCGGCGACGGACGTGATCAAACCCCAGACGCTATCAGGGTGGTCCAGCTCGTACTTGACCGCGTTGTGCGAGCCGTCGCGGAGATTCTCGACCGTGAGCAGATCCCGCGGTATCCCCGCACGGTAGGCGGCCGCCGTCTCCGCGACGTCGACGTTGCGATCGCGGTCCCCGAGGACGAGCAGCGTCGGTGTGCGCACCTTCGGCAGCTGATCGGTCACATCCGCGCGGAAGTTCGCGAGAACGAACCGCCACCGGTCCCGGTCCATCGGCGGCTGGTCCAGCCCGGACGCGAGGTACTCGCCGTAGCCGGCCCCGTCCTCCAGAAGGCGGATCTGGGCGGCCCTGCGGCGGAGTTCGGCCGCGAGCTTCCCGGCGGGCGCGCCCTGGTCCTGGAGTTGCGCCCGCAGGTGGTACTCGCCCTGCCGCAGCCAGTTCACCGCCGCGCCGACCAGGATCATGAACCGCAGGTCGGTACGGTCTCCCGCCACCTTGGGCAGCACCCACCCGCCCTGGCTGATCCCCCACACGCCCAATCGGTCCGGGTCGATGCCCGGTTGCCGCTTCGCCCAGTCCAGCGCGGCGCCGACCTCCGCGCTGCGCTCAGTCATGCTCTGGTGCAGCCAGTTCCCCGGCGCACCGCCGACGCCTGGTTTGTTCCAGGACAGCGACGCGTATCCGGCACGGGCGAACGCCTCCCAGATCGGCCGGTAGAACCCGTCCCTGGAGGCGTCGGCCACGCCGTCCCCGTGAGCGAAGACGACCAGCCCCCGTGGCCCCTCGCCTTCGGCGGGCAGCGCGAGCACGGCCTTGAGCGGCTGCTCGGGCCCCGGGATGGTCACCTGCACCTCGCGCAGGGCGAAGTCGTTCTGCACGACGATCCACGCGGCCGCGCCGGCAACGCAGGCGAGGGTGATCGCGAGCCACTTTCTTACCTTCATAGAACTATCGTAGTGGATACGATCGTATGAAAGTTGATAGGTCTGTTTCGGTGCCGCGCGGCACGTGCTGATCGGCCGTAGTGTCGTGCGGAGGTGGGAGCGGCCGATGCCCGGCGCGCTCGCAGCAGTGTCAATCGGGAGGCGTGACATGGCCAGGATCACCTACGACGATCAGACCGCGGCGGCGTTCAAGGCGGTCCGTGAGATCCCGCGAGCCGGGCTGGGGGAGTGGCGCGACGCGATCCGGCGTCACCTCGACCCGTCGCCGGGCATGACCGTGGCCGACATCGGCGCCGGGACCGGCGCGTTCGCCACCGCCTTCGGCGACTGGTTCGACCTCGCCATCGTCGCGGTCGAACCGTCGGCGGCGATGCGGGCCCAGATCCCGTCCCGCCCGGCCATCCGGGTGCTGGAAGGCGAGGCCGGCGCCCTCCCGCTCCCGGACGGCTCGGTGGACGCCGCCTGGCTGTCGCTCGTGATCCACCACATCCCCGACCTGGAGGCCGCCGCGCGGGAGATCCGCCGCGTCCTGCGCCCGGGCGCGCCCGTGCTGATCCGGCAGGGATATCCGGACAGGGCCGACGCGACGCGCACCTTCCCCTGGGAGTTCTTCCCCGAGGCCGCCCGGACGACCGCCACCTTCCCCACGCTCGAGCAGACGTGCCAGGCTTTCACCGCCGCGGGATTCCGCCGTGAGGCGCTGGAGTCGGTCCCCGAGAAACTGACCACCCTTGCCGATTTCCTCGCCCAGGTGGATGTCTACCGCCGCTCCGACACCATCATCCGCGGCCTCACCGAGGAGGAGTTCCTGCGCGGCAAGGAACGGCTCCGCCGCGCCGCACGGGATGCCGGCCCGGAAACCCGGACCAATTGGCTGGACCTCCTGGTTCTGCGCTGAGGCGTCTCATGCCGGTTAGAAATCTACAAAGTAAAGGCGGCTGGTTAAAGAGAAATTGAACAACCACTCCCCAAACTCTTTCAACGACCACACCGCCTCGAACGCGCTCAGGTAAAGCGTTGGACGGGGCGATGGCCGGGCTTGTAACGTGCGGTTGGCCGTGACGCAGTCCAAGGAGGTGAGACCCATGAACGCTGTATCGATGTGGGCGCTCCCCCTTCCCGTCATGGCCGGGCGATTGAGGTAGGTGTCGCCGGGAGTGCCTTGCTGACCAGGCACTCTCGAAAGGCAACACCTATGTGTTCTCAGCAGGTCACCGCCCAGTCGCCGTCGGATGACGGGGTGGATGTGATCATTGCCGGCTGCGGGCCGACCGGCGCGATGCTGGCCGCCGAATTGCGGCTGCACGATGTGCGGGTGCTCGTGGTGGAGAAGGAGACCGAGCCCACTTCGTACGTGCGCATAGTCGGGCTGCATGTGCGCAGTCTCGAACTGATGGCGATGCGCGGATTGCTGGAGCGCATTCTCCCGCATGGAAGGCGGCGTCCGGCCGCCGGTTTCTTCGCCGCCATTCCCAAACCCGCGCCCAGGGGGCTGGATTCGGCGTACGCGTATGTGCTGGGTATTCCGCAGCCGGTCATCGAACGTCTGCTTGAAGAGCGTGCGATCGAATTGGGCGCGCAGGTTCGGCGCGGGTGTGCGGTGGCCGGGTTCGAGCAGGACGACGAGGGGGTGAGCGTCGTGCTGGCCGATGGGGAACGGCTGCGTTCGCGTTATCTGGTCGGCTGTGACGGCGGGCGCAGTACGGTGCGCAAGCTGCTCGGTGTCGGCTTCCCCGGTGAGCCTTCGCGGAGTGAGACGCTGATGGGCGAGATGGAAGTGGGGGTGTCTCAGGAGGAGATCCCCGCCACTGTGGCCGGCGTCGGCGCGTCTCCTCACCGGTTCTGGCTTCGGCCCTATGGCGAGAGGGTTTACGGCGTTCTGGTTCCCGCGGCGGGAGTCGGGGATCGCGCGGAGCCGCCCACCCTCGAGGATTTCCGGCGACAGCTGCGTGCCGTCGCGGGAACGGATTTCGGTGTGCATTCTCCGCGCTGGTTGTCTCGCTTCGGGGATGCGACGCGGCTGGCGGAACGTTATCGGGTGGGGCGGGTGCTGCTGGCCGGTGATGCGGCGCACATTCATCCGCCCATTGGCGGGCAGGGGCTGAACCTGGGTGTTCAGGATGCGGTCAATCTCGGCTGGAAGCTGGCCGCGCGGATTCGTGGGTGGGCGCCGGGGGCGCTGCTGGACACCTATGAGGCCGAGCGTCGTCCGGTCGCCGGGGAGGTGCTGGACAACACTCGTGCTCAGGTGGAGTTGCTGTCGGTCGAACCGGGTGCGCGGGCGGTGCGCAGGTTGCTCACCGAGCTGATGGATTTCGATGAGGTGAACCGGCATCTGATCGAGAAGATCACTGCGGTCGGTATCCGTTACGACTTCGGTGAGGGTCCCGACCTGCTCGGTCGGCGTCTGCGTGACATCGAGGTGGGGCAGGGCCGTCTTTACGGGCTGCTGCGTGGCGGGCGCGGGCTGGTGCTGGATCGTACGGAGCGTCTGAGGGTTGGTGGCTGGTCGGATCGGGTCGATTGTGTCGCGGATCCGGCTGCGGCGTTGGGTGTTCCGGGTGTCCTGCTACGTCCGGATGGTCATGTCGCCTGGATCGGTGAGGATCAGCATGATCTGGACGGTCATCTCGCGCGCTGGTTTGGCCGGCCTGTGGGCTGATGTCACGTTGGGTGGTCTTTTTCGCAGGCGGGTTGGTCGGTGGTGGGGGTGGCGGGGGTTTCCGGGACGCCGAGTTCGACGCAGCAGTGGCCTGAGCGGGGTGTGAGGGTGGCTTGGACGGCGGGGGCGTCCAAGCCGGTGAGGAAGCCGGTGAGGAAGGCGTGGTTGATGCCGCAGACGAGGTCGGGGGCTTTGGCGGCGAGGGGGTGGAAGGGGCAGTTGCGCAGGAGGATGTGGGTGGGGGTGTCGCGGGTGGGTTCGTAGCCGTGGCGTTCGAGGACGTGCTGGGCGCAGGTGAGGGCGCGTTCTGGGCCGAGTCTGGCGCCGCGGAGGTGGGCGCGTTCGGTGTGGCCGAGGTGGTGGCCGCGTTCGTGGGCGAGGCGGTGGGCTGCTTGGCCGGCGGGTTCGGCGGGGGTTTCGGTGAGGACGGCGTCGATGAGGATTTCGGCGAGGAGGACGGGTTCGCGTGGGGGGATGCTGACCTGGACGTCGAGGGTGGAGGGTTCGTAGACCTTGGGGGTGCGGCCGACTCGGCGTAGTCCGCCGGGGTGTTCGTAGCGGGTGGTGAGCAGGCCGGCGTCGACGAGTTTGTCGAGGTGGAATGCGGCGAGTTTGCGGGAGATTCCTACGGTTTCGGCGGCTTCGTCGCGGGTGACGGCGCGTGCGGTGCGGCGGATGAACGCGTACATGGTGCGACGCAGGTCGTCGTCGAGGGCGGCGAGTGCCGCGAGGCTCGTGGAGTCCGATGTCACGTGTCCACGATAACGCGTAGGAATCTTCAGATTCGCCTGACGGGAGTCTTCGGACCTGGGAAGGTTGACGCCGTCACCGAATATAACCAAGACTTATTGGTGAAATAGGAGGTGGGTCGTGGCTGAGACACAGCCGGGCAAGCAGCCGGTGACCGTGCTGGCGGGGCCGTACGGGCATCCGGTGCACCCGATCCTGGTGACGGTGCCGATCGGCGCGTGGGTGGCCAGCATGGTCTTCGACATCGCCTCCCACCTGCATGCGCCGGGGGGTTTCCTGGCGCAGGGGTCGCTCTGGCTGATCGCGCTCGGGGGGATCGGTGCGCTGGGCGCCGCGTCGGTGGGGTTCCTGGACCTGTTCGCGATCCCGCCCGCTACGCCCGCCTTCCGGACGGGCCTGGTGCACATGGGCCTCAATCTGGCGGTCACCGCGGGGTATGCGGCGGGGTTCGCCTGGCGGCTGGGGGGTTATCAAGAGGCGCGGCCGGTGCCGGCCGGGCAGATCGCGCTGTCGGCGGTGTGCCTGGTCGTGCTGGCGGTGTCGGGGTATCTGGGCGGCAAGCTTGCCTTCCGCTACGGGGTCCGGGTCGCGGACGAGCGCACCCAGGCCGAAGGGTTCACTGCGCGACCTGCCGAACATCTCTCCCGAAAGGACGCACGATGATAGAGATCGCCGCTCTGGTCACCTGGCTCATCACTGCGCTCGGCGGCTTCTACATGCTCGGCACGTGGATCGCCCGCGGCGGCGTGCGCCAGAACAAGACGGGTGACTCCCGTCTGCCCACCTCGGTCGTCTTCGGGCATTTCCTGCTGGCGGCGGCCGGCCTGGTCGTCTGGATCGTCTATCTGTTCGCCGCCACGGCCATGCTGGCCTGGATCGCGTTCGGGCTGCTGGTCCCGGTGGCCCTGCTCGGGTTCGCCCTGCTGCTGCGCTGGATTCCGGTGCGGCGCGAGAGCGTCGCGCGTCACGGCGTCGGCGCGGCGCCGGTGGCCGAGCCGCCGGCCGAACGCGGTTTTCCGATCGTCATCGTCGTGGGGCACGGCCTGTTCGCCGTGACGACGGTGGTGCTGGTGCTGGTTTCCGCGCTGGGTTTGGGCTAGCGGGTGGTGCCGGTGAACTCGGCCCGGGCGCCGGCGATGACGGTGCAGGTCAGCGCGACGGCGATGACGACCTCGGCCCACAGGAAGGCGGCGTAGTCCACCAGGCAGCCGAACGGCGGGGTGCCGGGGGCGGTGGTGCGGAAGGCGGCCAGGGCGAACAGCGTGGCGGCCATCCAGCCCAGGGCGGGCCAGACCAGGCCGCGCCGGCGGGAGACGAGGTACCAGGTGGCGGTGGCGACCGAGCCGGCCAGCGCCCACATGGCGGCCATCATGAACAGGGCGAACAGCAGGACGCTGGTGGTGCGTTCGACGGTGACCTCGAAGGTGGCCGCGCCCTGGCTGTGGGCGGCGGTGACGAGCTGGGTGAACAGCGGGTCGCGGCCGGTCAGGGTCATGTTGACGGGTACGGCGGCGCCGTCCATCTGGGCGGAGACCTCGATGGCGGTCCAGTAGGCGTCGAAGGGGTAGTCGGCGGCCGATCCGCCCTCCAGGGAGACGGGCACGTCCACACTGGAGATCCGGGTGTGGGCGGGGAAGCGCAGGTCGCCGCGGACGGCGGCGGAGGTGAGCAGGGTCAGGGCCGAGGCGGGGGACAGGCCGCCGGCCTCGGCCAGGTCGCCGCGGGGGACGACGAGCAGGCGCAGGGTGAGTTCCCGGGCGCCGGCGTCCACGCGCTGGATGGAGGCGTGGACGTCGATGCGGTCGGGGGCGGTGTGGGGGGCGGTGTGGGCGGTGCCCAGGCTGTGGCGTTCGTCGATCTGCAGCCAGGTGCCCAGGCCGATGGCGGCGAGCGCGGCCAGGCCGGCCGCCACCGCTGTCAGGCGCCGCACCATGGGGGGAAGCATGCCCGGCGGCGCGGGTGGCTCAACGGGGCCGGTGCGCATGTTTAGCTCGGCTTGGGCATCTGCTGGGTCGCGCAGTGGATGCCGCCGCCGCCTTCGCCGAGGGTGTCGACGCCGACCTGGACGATGTCGCGCCCGGGGTAGAGGTCGCGGGCGATGGCGGCGGCGTCTTTGTCGGCTTTCCTGTCGCCGAAGCGGGGCATGATCACGCCGGAGTTGACGACGTAGTAGTTGACGTAGGTGGCCAGGAAGCCGTCGCCGCGGCGGCCGATGTCGACGGGTTCGGGGAGCTCGACGAGCTCGAGTTTCTTGCCGCGGGCGTCGACGGCGGTTTTCAGGACGGTGCGGGCCTGGTCGTGGGCGGCGGTCCAGACGTCGGCGGGGGCGTCGTGCGGCGGGGTGCTGATGACGACGACGCCGGGTTCGGAGAAGCGGGCCAGGGCGTCGATGTGGTAGTCGGTGATGTCCTGGCCCTTGATGCCTTTGACCCAGATGAAGGTGGTTGCGCCGACGGTTGCGCGGAGGGCGCGTTCGATGTCGGCGCGGGTTTTGCCGGGGTTGCGGTTGTCGTTGATCAGGGAGCTTTCGGTGGCCATGAGCGTGCCGGCGCCGTCGACTTCGATGGAGCCGCCTTCGGCCACGATCGGCGCCTGGATTCTGGTGGTCTTCTCCATGGCCAGGATTTCGCGGGCGACGTCCTTGTCGCGGGCGTGTGCCTGTTTGCGGCCCCAGCCGTTGAAGTTGAAGTCGACTCCGGCGCGGTTGGTGCCGTTCAGGACGAAGGTGGGGCCGGTGTCGCGCATCCACAGATCGTCGACCGGGATCGGCACGACCTCGACCTGGGAGCCGCAGGCGCGCTGGGCGGCCTGGGCGTCCTTGGGGTTGGCCAGGAGGACGACCGGTTCGAAGGCGGCGATGGCGCGGGCAATGGCGGCGATGTCGCGGCGGACGCCGGCGGTGTCGGACTTCCAGATGAGCTCGGTCGGCCACGACATGAAGGTCAGCCGGTGCGGGTGGGTTTCTTCGGGCATCAGCCATGCAGGTTTCTTCACCACGGCGTTCGTCGCGTTGCCCCCGGAGGCGCCGCAGGCGCCGAGCGCGCCCGCGGCGGCGGCCAGGGCGGCCGCCTGGATGGTTTGACGTCGTGACATGCGCACGAGAATCCCTCCTGACTGAAATTTCGGTTAGTTCTGAGCTTAGCGGGCTGACCTGGGCACCGAGGACAACAGCCGCCGGGTGTAGTCGTGTTGGGGCGCCGACGGCACGCGCGCGGTGGGGCCGCGCTCGACGATGGCGCCGTGCCGCATGACGAGCAGGTCGTCGGTGATCTGGCTGACCACCCCGAGGTCGTGGGTGATGAACAGGAACGCGGTGCCCGTCTGCTCGCGCAGGTCGGCCAGCAGGTTGAGGATCTGCGCCTGGACGCAGACGTCGAGTGCGGCCCCGGCCTCGTCGAGCACCAGGACGGCCGGTTCGACGGCCAGCGCGCGGGCGATGGCGACCCGCTGGCGCTGGCCGCCCGACAGCTCGCGCGGCAGCGCGTCGGCGGCGCTGAGCCGGGGATCCAGCGACTGGAAGGGGTCCTGGAAGACGATCTGCACCTGGCGGGCCCGCCGTAGCCGATCGGCGCGGCCGCGCGGGCGCGGGGTGCGCCGGCGGCCGGCGACGGTGATGCGCCCGGCGTCGGCGCGCTCCAGGCCGGCGATGATGCGGGCGGTGGTGGTCTTGCCCGGGCCCGACTCGCCGACCACGCCGAGTGAGCCGCCTTGGGCCAGCGCCAGTGCCGGCAGCGTCAGGTGGTGGAGCATGCCGGGCAGGTCCTCGCCGCCGCCGATGACCGGGAACCATGGCTGGTTTGCCCCAGTAGCCGGGGAAGCGGGAGAGTTCGAGGGATTCGCCCTTGTGCCAGGGGCCGAGCCGGTAGGGGCCGGTGCAGTCGAGGCCGTCCCTGGCGACCGTGCCGGCGGAGGTGGCCATCCACTGGTTGAACTGGGAGTCGGGCTTCTTCAGCCGTACGGTCATCTCCATGGGGCCGCTCGCGGCGATGGAGGCGACCCGGTCGAAGGATTTGGCCCAGTAGGAGCCCAGGGCGGGGGTCCAGGTGGCGGCGCAGGCTGGCCACGACGTCGCCGGCGCTCACCTGGCCGCCGCCGTGGAAGCTCACCCCGGGCCGGATGCGGCAGACGAACGTGGCCGGGCCGGGTTGCCGTACCTCGGCGGCCAGTCCTGGGCTCGAGGCCGAGCTGGGGAGTCCAGCGCATGAGGCTCTCGCAGACGTTGGCGAGGATCGTGTTCTGCGGGTAGTCGAAGGCGTGGAGGTAGTCCAGCGTCGGCGGCTCGGCGTACAGCGACCAGGCGAAGGAGGCGAGCCCGGCCGCGGCCGGCGGCGTCGAGGCCGACAGCGTGAACCCGGGCTGAGGGGTGGGCGCCCCGCCGCAGGCCGTCACCAGCAAGGCGGGGTCGTGGTCATATTTCAACGAGACTTCTCGATAAGCGCTGTACCGCAGGTCAGCGGGGTTCGTCTCGGGTGGTCCAGCCGTGTGTGGTGATGAGTTTGGCGAGGGCCTGGCGGAGTTGGTCGATGCGGTCGGTCGCGTCGGGTCCGCGAATGCCGATGGTGATGGTGGAGTCGGTGGCGTGGTAGACGGTCTGGCATCCTTCCGCTGCGGTTCGGGCGGCGGCGTGGATGCGGCCGCGCAGCGCGATGAGCTTGCGTGGATCGCTGTGTTCAAGGCCGTCGATGGTGAGGTAGCAGGGGTACGGTGGCCGTGTTGTGACCTTGAGCGGGTTGTTTCCTCTGCTCGGCGGGGCTGCTGTGGTCTGGTTTGGTGGTCATCTCGCTCAAGCTTGCTGGCGTCGGTGTCGGCCAGGATGCGGTAGACGCTGGCCACGGAGGGGTTGCTGCCTTTGTTCTTGCCGGTGGGGATGATGAGCTTGGCCGCGATGCCGGGCACCGGCACGCCGCGGGCGCGCAGGTCGCGGGCGTAGGCGATCATGTCGTCGTCGAAAACCTCGGGGCGGCCGCCGTGGCGGCCACGCTCGCGTGCCGCGGCCTGGCCTTCCAGGGATTTCTCCCGCATGTACTCCCGTTCGGATTCGGCCATGCCGGCGAAGAAGGCGAACAGGGCGGCGCCGTGCCCGGAGGGGTCGTAGAGGCCCTGCAGTGGGCCGGTGAGCAGTTCGAGCTGGATGTCGGCGTGGCGCAGGTCTTCGGCTATGGTCAGCAGGTCGGCGGCGCCGCGGCGCCGGCGGGCAAGGCCTCCCGCGGCGGGCCGGGCTCCCAGACGCGGCCGGGTCCGCGATCGGCGGGGGTGCGCACCTCCGGCTCGGCGCGCAGCTGGGGCGCCCGGGTGAAGCGTGGGGTGTGGTACTTCGGGGCGACCTTGCCGCCCCGGGTCCGGCAGGCGCTGCCCGCCGGCGCGGCGCACATGGGGCAGCCGAAGGCATCAACGGCTGCGGGGTTGGCAAGATCGCTCATGTCGCAGACCTATCGCGAGCCATGTTCTGCGAGAAGGGTTTTGTGAGAGGTGCTGATAACGAAGATCGAGGACAAACCGGGCGCGCATCGACAGCTGTTCGGCTCTCGCAGAACTGTCCATTTCTGCGAACACGGACTGTAGATCACTATTAGTCAGCGTTGCATTGCGTCCGATCGTCCCGGCCCGAGCGGCGGGCCTATCCGGGGTCGCAGCCGGACGAAGCCTGGTGGTGCCGTCGCGAGGCGGCGATGGGCGTGTCGGCGCCCTGCAGGCGTCCGCGGGCGAACTCGTGGGCGAAGGTGTCCGTCCCCATGGCGCGCTGGGCGGCGGCGGTGATGCGGTCGACGTCACCTCGCTCCCCTGGCTGCAACGGGGCCTTCACCGAGTCGCGGGCCGCTGAGCCGGCGCCCAGGAGGCGGGCCGCCCTCAGGTGGTCGCCGGCGCCCGCGCAGGCTCCTGCCAGCCCTTCCAGGGCGAGCGCCACGGCGCGCTGGTCGCCGGTGGTCAGGGCGGCATCCAGCCCTTCCCGGTGCAGGTCGAAGGCGGTGCCGGGGTCGCCGCGGAGTTCGGCGACGAAGCCCAGTTCGGCCAGGATGAGCGCGGTGCCCGGATCGCCGCGCCACTGACGGCACCAGTCCAGCCAGGCGCGCAGATGCCGCTCCGCGGTGTCGAGGTCGCCGCGCCGCCTGGCGGCCAGGCCCAGGCCCACCTCTGCGAACTGTTCCGTGCGGGTGTTCAGCTGGTCGGCGGCCAGCCGCCTGGCCCGCTCGTGGTAATCGTCGGCCTCGGCGTAGGAGCCGGTCAGCAGGGCGATCCGGCCCAGCATGGCGAGGCTGTCGGCGACCTGGGGCCAGAGCCGGAGGTCTTCGGCGAGGTCCAGGGCGTCGCGGTGCAGGGCGCGGGCGCGCTCGTAGTCGCCGCTGACCTGGGCGAGGGACCCGAGCAGGTGCGTGGCCTGCAGCAGTCCCCAGCGGTCGCCTTCCTCGCCGAAGAGCGCCAGGCTCTGCTCGGCGTCGCGGCGGGCCGCGTCCAGGTCGTGCACGGCGGTGTGGGAGGCGTGGACGCTCAGCGCCGCCGCGATTCCCCACGTGTCGTCCAGCGCGCGGAACGCCGTGAGTGCCCGGCTCGCCAGGCCCAGGCTGACGGAGGGGTCGTCGAAGCCGGAGTGGGCCAGGCTGAGGAGCCATTGCGCCTCGGCACGGGCCCGCGGGTCGGCGATCCGCGCGCAGAGCTCGTCGAGGTGCTCGGGCGAGGCCGCCGCGGGCTGATCGCGGATCAGCAGGCTCACGCCGGCGTGCCAGGCGGCGGCCACGGCCCGCGCTTCCGGGTCGCCGCCGAGCGTCAGCGCAAGCTCCAGCGAGCGGCGGGCCTCGCCGAGTCGGCCGCGCAGGAACCAGTACCAGGACAGCGCGGTCACGAGCCGAAGCGCCCGGTCCGCCGCGCGCCGCCGTACCGCATCGTCCAGTGCCGAGCGCAGGTTGGCGGCCTCGGCGTCGAGGCGGCGCAGCCAGCGCCCCTGGTCGGGGCCGTGCAGGTGCGGCCGGGCGCGTACGGCCAGCGCGGTGTAGTACGCCCCGTGGCGTTCCCGCACGGCCTCCGGCTCCGCGGCCTCCTCGAGCCGCTCCAGGCAGTAGGCCTGGACGGACTCCAGCAGCCGGTACCGGTCGCCGCTCACGGTCACCAGGGATCGGTCCACCAGCCGCGCCAGCAGGCCGGCCACCTCCGAGGTGCGGACGCCGTCTCCCGCGCAGACTGTCTCGGCCGCCTCCAGCGTGCATCCGTCGGCGTGTACGGCGAGCCGCCGCAGGACGGCGCGTTCGGAGCCGGTGAGTGGCTCCCAGCTCCAGTCGATCATGGCGCGGAGCGTCTGTTGCCGCGGCGGGGCGGCGCGCCGGCCCGTGTCCAGCAGGTGGAAGCGGTCATCCAGCCGGGCCGCCAGCTCGCGGGCACTGAGTGTGCGGGCCCGGGTCGCGGCCAGCTCCAGCGCGTACGGCAGGCCGTCCAGCCGCTTGGCGATGGCCTCCATGGCGGGCTCGTCCGGGGTGAACCCCGGCGCCGCGGCGGCGGCACGCGCGGCGAACAGCCGGACGGCGCTGTCCTGGTCCAGCGGCGGCACGGCGTGCACGTGCTCGCCGGGGATGTCGAGAGGGATGCGGCTGGTCGCGAGCACCCGTAGCCCCGGCGCGCTCGTCAACAGTCGCTCGGCGAGCTCGGCGACCGCGTCCACCACGTGCTCGCAGTTGTCCAGCAGCAGGAGCAGGTGCTTGCTCCGTATGGCCGCGGCCAGGCGGTCTACCACGTCGTGCCGGACGCCCATGGCGGCCGCCACCGCCTCGGCCACCCGGTCCATGTCGCTGTCCCGGTCGAGCGCGGCCAGGTCGGCCAGCCACACGCCGTCGTCGTAGGCGGGGGCCGGCCGGGCGCCGGCCTCCAGCGCCAGCCTGGTCTTGCCGACACCGCCCGGGCCGGTGAGGGTGACCATGCGGGCGGCGGCGAGCAGCTCGCCTATCTCCTCGACGGCCTTCTCCCTGCCCACCAGCTCGGTGAGCGGGGCAGGGAGGTTGGTGCGGCGGAGGTCGAGCGCGGGGTCGCGGCGCAGGATCGACTGGTGAAGCGCGCGCAGCTCGGGGCCCGGGTCCACGCCCAAGTCTTCGGCCAGCCGGGTGCGGATCTCGTGGTAGCCGTTCAGCGCCTCGCCCTGCCGGCCGTCGCGGTAGAGGGCCCGCAGGTGGACGGCGCGCAGGCGTTCCCGGAGCGGGTGGCGGGCGACCACGTCGGCCAGCTCGGCCGACAGCCCCTGCGCGCCGAGCGCCAGCCGGGCCTGCGCCTGCTCCTCGATCGCGGCCAGCCGCTGTTCCTCCAGCCGGAGGGCGGCCGCGCGGGCGAACTCCGCGTCCGCGTACTCCGCGAACGCGGCCCCGCGCCACAGGGCCAGCGCGTCACCGAGCAGAGTGGTCTTCTCCGCGGGATCCTGGGCCGCCCGCGCTCGCGCGAGCAGCGACTCGAAGCGGCTCGCGTCAACGTCCCCGCAGGCCAGGAGGTATCCGGGAGCGCGCCAGGCCACGAGCGCCGGATCGCCCAGGGCCTTGCGCAGCCTGGACACCTTCGCCCGCAACGCGGCCACGGGATGCTCCGGCAGCCGTTCGCCCCACAGCACGTCGATCAGCAGGTCGGCGGGGACCACGCGGCCGTGGCCGGCCAGCAGGACGGCGAGCACGGTGCGCACCTTCGCCTCGGGGATGTCGACCTCGCGGCCGTCCTCCGCCCGCACGGTGAGCGGACCCAGCACCCCGAAACGCATGAGACCACACTATGGCGGCATCCGACCGGCATCGAACCGGAACCCCCGCCCGGCAGGCTCGTGCCATGAACACTCCCGTAACCGTCATCGGCCTGGGGCTCATGGGCAAGGCCCTGGCCGCCGAGCTGGCGCGGCACAGCTATCCGACGACCGCCTGGAACAGGTCGGCCAGCGCGGTCCCCGAGGGCGTGACCCGGCTGGCCTCGGTGGCCGAGTCGAGCCCGACGATGATCGTCTGCCTGTCGACGTACGAGGTCATGTACGAGGTGCTGTCGACCACGGACCTGCGCGGCCGTACCGTGATCAACCTGACGTCCGGCACCCCGGGCGAGGCCAGGAAGGCAGCCGCGTGGGCGGCCGAGCAAGGCGCCGCCTACCTCGACGGGGCGATCATGGCCGTTCCGCAGATGATCGGCCTGCCCCAGGCGCAGCTCTTCTACGGCGGGCCGAGGGACCTCTTCGAGTCCTGCGCGCCCATGCTGCGGGTTTTCGGCGGAGGCACCGCCCATCTGGCCACCGATCCCGGCGTCCCGCTCCTGTACGACCTCGCGCTGCTGGCCATCCTGTACGCGGCGGGCCAGGGCCTGGCGCACGCACAGGCACTGGTCGGTACGGCCGGCGTCAGCGCCACGGAGTTCCAGCCGTACGCGAACGCGTGGCTCACCCACTTGATCGGGCCGATGGCCGGCCTCGACAACGCCAAGGCCATCGACGAGGGCGAGCACGCCACGGACGTGTCCAACATCAACACCAACGCGCTCGCGATCGGCCACGTCGTCCGGGCGAGCCGGGACGCGGCCCTGCCCGTCGACTGGCTCCTCGCCCAGCAGGCCCGGCTGGAGCGGGCCGTCGCCGACGGATACGGCAGCGACAGTCCGACCCGGCTGCTCGACTACCTCACCAAGGAGACCCGATGAGCGAGTACACAGGCAAGAAGGCGATCGTGGCCGGCGGCACCCACGGCATCGGCCTGGCCGTGGTGCAAGCGCTGGCGCAGGCGGGCGCCGAGGTGCTGGCCACCGGGCGCAACGTGGCCGCGCTCCAGGAGATCTCGCCGGCCGTGCACGCGGTGCGCTCGGACGTCACGGACATGGCCGACATCGAGCGGCTGGGCCGGGCAGCGGCCGAGCGGCTGGGCCAGGTCGACTTCGTGTTCGTCAACGTCGGGACCGCGGCGATCGAGCCGTTCGAAGCGGTGACCGAGGAGTCCTACGACCGGGCTTTCACCGTCAACGCCAAGGGACCGTTCTTCGTCGCGCAGCGCCTGGCCGGGCTGATCGCGGACGGCGGCTCGATCGTCTTCACGACCTCCGTGGCCGAGACGGGAGGCGGATCGGTCTTCACCGCCTACTCCGGAGCGAAGGCCGCCATCGGCGCCATGGCCAGGTGCGTCGCCGCGGCGCTCCTGCCGAGAGGAATCCGGGTCAACATGGTAAGCCCGGGCTTCGTCCAGACCCCCACCATGGGCATCGTGGCCTCGGACGAGGACCGTGCGGCCTTCGGGAGACTAGGCGACGAGCTCACCCCGATGAAACGGCACGGGCAGGTGGAGGAAGTGGCGGCCGCGGTCCTCTTCCTCGCCTTCGAAGCCACCTTCACCACCGGGGCCACACTCACCGTGGACGGTGGCGCACGACACCTGGCGGCGTCCTGACCGCTGTGAACACCTCTTCCCGCCTCCCCGGGGAATACGATCAGGCCCCAGGAGGGCTTGACCGGAGCCGGTTTACTGGCGATGCCTGCTGCCCCTTCTTCAGAGAGCCCGGCTCCTTCACGATGAGCACCTCGTCACCGCCGAGGGGTGCGATGGTGTAACACGCAGGCCCGTCTCGGACGGGCGCCAGCATTCCAGCGGGCGCCGCGCAGCAGCCGCTGCGCGGCCTGCGGGCCGGTCAGTTTCCGCGTACCTGTACGGTGCCGAATCCGCGTCACATCTCCTGACCGCAGATGATCCTCGAGCACCGCGACAGCCAGGCCCCGCCCCCTGCGGGAGCTGCTGTACGGCTGCCGCGTCTACCGGGGTTGAGGAACCTGCGGACAGCCGTTGGCGGTACCCGCGAGTAACTTAGATGGACGCTTGGGGTGGGGCTGGTCAGTCCACGGTCGGGGCCGGTCGTGCCAGTAGGTTGGTGAGCTCGGGTGCGCCGTCGATGACGGCGCGGGCCAGGTGTGACGGTGGCGGTGGTGGCGGCGTGCGTATCGGCCGGAGCGTGGCGAAGGCTTGGTTCATGCCGAGATGTCCGCGTTCGGCCAGGATTCCCATGGCCTGCTCGATGATCACGCGGGTGTTGAGGGTGCCTTGCAGTTGCTCGACCAGGATCTCGTACTGGGTGAGGGTCGTGTAGGATGCGCTGTGTGTCCGATTGATCGCGGATTGCAATAATCCGGACGTTTGGGACACATCTGGTGTTGATCACCTGTGCCGTTCGGTCCTTCGCGACACATCTGACGCAGCGTCAGTGAGTGAGGGTTCGCAAGGTCTCCGGGCGAGGTGCCGGAGGGGGCCCTCACCCGGACATGCGAGATCCCTTCGACGTGAAGGCGTGGCGCGTAATGCGTGGAGCGGACATAGCGATCAGTCGGATGGACACCCACACGGTAGTGGTGGTCATCGGTGAGATGGACTTGGTGAGCAAGGCCCTCCTGATCGAGCAGGTTGACAAGGTGTTGGGGCAAGGTGCCCAGCTGGTGATCATCAATCTGAGCGGAGTGACCTTCCTGGACGCCCAGGGCCTATCGGCCTTGGTGATAAGTCGAGTTCACGCGGCCATTCTGCAGCGGCGGATGATGCTGACCGAGGTACCTGCGGCGGTCCGGCGGCTGCTGGAGATCACAAACCTGGACGACAGTTTCGCCTGGACGACATAGTCCGCCCTCGCTTCGCCCGTCCGACAAGAATGATCTTCGGTTGTGGCTGCGGCGTTGCCGGACGCGACGCCCCTCCAGGCTGGTTGCGGAGAGTGGGAATCACGTCGTGCCCGGACTGGGATTGTGGTCAGTGGTCGGTGATGAGGGCGTCGAGGGCGGCGGCTTTGTCGGCTTCGGTGGGCAAGGCGTAGCGGCGGGTGGTGTCCAACGAGCCGTGACCGAGAAGTTCGGCGACCAGGATGGGGTCTTTGCCGTCGCGGATGAGCTGGGTGGCGAAGGTGTGGCGCAGGACGTGCGGGCTGAAGGGTTGGGTGGGGTCGTCATTGAGGCCGATGGCGTCGCCGAGGCCGGTGATGATGTCGCGGGCTGCGCGGTCGCTCAGGCGGCCGCCGCGGTGGTTGAGGAATACCGCGGCGTGGGCGTCGGCTCCCTTCCAGTCGGTGCGGGCCTCCAGCCAGTCGGTCAGTGCCCGGCGCAGGTCGGGATGGACGGGTAGCAGCCGGACCTTGCCGCCGTCGCGGCCTTTGCCGCGGATGCGTAGTTCGCCTTTGCGGGCGGACAGGCGGAGGTCGGCCACCTCGAGACCGACGACCTCGGAGATGCGTAGGCCGGCGTAGTAGGGCAGCAGGGCGATGGCCTTGTCGCGCACCGATGCGGTGAGCTGGACGTGGCGGACGTAACGGCGTGTGCGCCGGGCGTCCAGGGCGCGGGGGGCGGTGCGGCGCGAGTCGCGTTCCCGCCGAGTTGGGGGTTTGCCGAGGCCGCGGCGGGTGTAAAAGTCGTCGATGGCCGACAGGTAGGTGTCGATGGTGTTGGGGGCGCGGCGGCCGTTCTTCAGATGCCGGCGGAAGTCGCGTACCGCGCCTGTGGCGGCGATGGAGTCGGCGAGCGGGTCGCCGTCCAGGGCTCCGGCGGCGGCTTGGTCGGCCAGCCAGGCCAGGTAGCCGCGCAGCCGCGAGGCGTACTTGGTCTTGGTGGAGTCGGCCAGCGGGGCGTGCGCGAGCGCGTCGATGTAGTCGGCCAGCACGGCGGCCTGAGGGGCGGGCAGCGGCACGGCCCGTGACCGGCTGGTGTTTCCGGAAGCTGCTCCGGCCGGTTGGGTGCTCGGTGAGGGCGTGTTTCCGGAAGTCACCCACCCAGCCTACTTCCGGAATCGTGCAATTCCGGAAGTGCTGGGGTAGGGTGGGGACACCGAGGACTCCTTGAGCGCTTGCATTCAGGTTGGCGTCGCCCCCGGCGAACCACCACCGGCCCCTTTCAAGGGGCCCGGATAGGCCGGGCGACCCACGATGCCGACACTGCTTCCTCTCCCCGCACCGCTCAGCCCCACCTCCGCCGCGATCCCCCGGGTCGATTCCGCGCTGCGGCTCAGTCTTCATCCGGTGCCGAATCGGCGAGCCGTGGTGGACGGGGCGTGGTGGCCCTATTCTCGCGACGCGGCCGCCGAGCTGCCGGCTCTCATCGCTGCTGTCGACCAGCGGCTGGGGCGGACCACCCTGTTGGTCGGCGTGTCCCGGGTCGCCTGGCGGCGCGTCCCATCGCGGATCCCGGCCCGTGGGCGGCAGGTTCGTGTCGGCTGCTTCCGGCACGGCACCCCACCCGTGATCGTTTTGTTCTTTGCTGCCCACAGGCCCGTTGCCTTGCTGGTCATCCCCTCGGATACCGCAGTCGGTCCCGCCGAGGCCGCACTCAAGCTCACCGCCCAGGACACCACCGGCCTGAGCATCGACACCCTCCACGGCCTCGCGCACCTGCCGCCCGACCCCGTTCCACGCGCGAGGGTCGACGGCTCGACCCGCCGGGAGAACGAGGGCGGGTCGGTCACCGGGCAGCCGGACCAGTCCTTTGCCCGGCAACCGGCAAAGCCGCACTGACCCCACATGCCGCCTGCCGGCCGGATCGAACGGTTCAGGTACCCCTATCCAGCGGTGGACCGATCTCCGGCCGGCAGGCATCTCTCCCAATCTGCGATTCGCAGCCCCTCCGAACAGGAGACTTTCGATGACCGTCATCAACATCGCCCCGCCACTCGGCGGGCCGAGCGCCGCGGCGCCCACCTTGATCCACCTGTCCGGAGACATCGACATCTTCACCACCGAGCAGCTGCGTCGGCGGCTGCTCAACGCGCTCGGCTACAGCACCACCCTGCTCGTGCTGGACCTGTCCCAGGTCACCTTCTGCGGCGCCGGCGGGCTGGGCGTGCTGCTCGGCGTACAAGGACGCGCCCGAGCCCAGGGCATCACGCTGGCCTTGACCGGGCTCACCCCGTTGATGAGCCGGCTGCTGCAGATCTCGGGCCTGGGACGCCGATTCCCGATCATGGCGCGACCGGCCATACACCACGCAGCTCTCCCTGATGTGGGCGGCGATGGCAGCTCGCCGTTCCCCGACCCGCCACGCCCGCCCGGACCGGCCTCACTCCGGTGATACTGACCGCCGCGATCATGGTGGCGCCGTTCCTCGCGCCGGCCGTGGGCATTCGGCTGGCGTGGGGAAGCGGCCTCAGCATGGCTGATCTGCTGCTCGGCCCGGGGTTTCTACCTGGTGCCGCCCGCCGCGGACGGGTTCGCCGGATCCGAATCGGAGCCCTACACGCCCTCCTCCTCCACCGCGTCCTCGCAGTCTGGCAGGTCGGGCATCTCGCCGAGCCGGCGCCGGCATTCGGCGGGGGCTGAGGAGGCGATGGCGTAGCGGCCCAGGACGTTGACGTGGGGGTGGCCGAGCGGGCTGAGCCGTGCGGCGTCCTCATCCTTGACCGGGATGCCCTGGGCGCGCAGCTGGTCGACGGCGGCCGACAGGTAGCTGGAATTCCACAGCGGGACCGCATTGACGACCAGCCCCAACGCGGCGAGTTGATCTTCTTGTCCCTCCGATACGCCTTGCGGATCTTCCCGCTCGCGCCGTGGCAGATCTTGCGGGCGAGCCGGTGCCGGGACTTCTGCACGGTGAGCTGTTTGTTGAGCTTGCGCCGGTAGGTGTCGTCGATCGGGTCCAGGATGGACGGCAGGTGCAGGGTCTTGTGGATGCGGCCGTACTCGGCGAAGGCCTGCCCCAGCGGGGTCGGGCGCCCGTTGCGGGCGAACATGCGCAGCAGGTCGTAGGCGCGCACCTGGTTGGTCACCAGCGATCCGGCCACCCGGGTCATGTCGGCCCACTGGGTCTGGATCTTCCGCGTGTTGATCTTGTTGCGGGCGATCGCCTCCAGCGGCCCATACGCCGGCGTCATGCCGTCGGGCAGGTCGGCGCGCCAGAAGCGCTGGTCGCCCAGGTCGGCGAAGCGCGGTGCGACCCGGTAGCCGAGCATGGAGAAGATCCCCGAACACCATGTCCGAGTCGGATGCCTGGTCGGTCGTGACCAGGTCGGGTTTTGGCCCGGCGTCGATGTTGATCAGCGTGTCGAGGATGTACAGCGAGTCGCGCGGCGTGCCCGGCACCACCAGCTACCCGATCCCCGTCACTTGATCATTGACTGCGTTGAGGAGGGTGAGGCCGCGTTTGTAGCCGGAATACTTCGGCGAAGGGGCGGCGCTGATCGTCTGCACCGGGACGACGAAGCGCAGCCCGTCGGCCGAGGCCAGCAGCCCGCCGCCCCACAGCCTCACGATCGGCACACTACGCTGGGCCTTGATGAGGATGGCGTTGGCGGCGGCGTGGGTCTCGGCGCGCACGTGGTTCTGATCGACGTGCGAGAGCCGGCCGCGGGTCAGCGCCTCGTCCCCGTCCTTGATCACCGGGGTGAGGCCGACGTTGCAGGCCTCGCTGATCAGCAGCGCCGCCAGCGATCTGGGCAGGTCGTGCATGCGGGTGGAGATGTCGGCCAGATGCACGAAGGCGTCCAGAAACCCGGTCCAGGAGTGCACCCCCAGCAGCAACTCGGGCACGTCGATGCCCGGCAGCATCGCCTGACAGGCGGGTGCCGGCCACCTCGGCGAACGCGCTCTGCGGCAGCTCGATGAGCTCGAAGGGCCGGCCGGCGGCGCCGGTGGAGGACTCCAGGACCGCCTTGTTGGCGCGCATGCGGGCGTAGTCGGGGTGGGCGGGGTCGTCGGGCAGGTGGATGAGCGCCGTGGCGGGGGCGGTGAAGGCGGCGACGCCGTCCACGTGGCGTCGGTCTCGAGGTCCTCCAGCCCGCCGTAGGGCAGCCAGGTCACCTTGGTGACGCCCAGCCTGTCCTTGAGTTCGGCCTCGATGTCGGCGCGGGTCAGGCCCGGGTTCCTGTTGGGGTGCAGCAGGCACTGCTCGGTGGTCAGCAGGGTGCCCTCGCCGTCCACCGTGATCGCGCCGCCCTCCAGGATCATCCCGGATTCGACGCGGGTGACGTTCAGGCGCTCCAGCAGCAGGGCGCTGATCCGGTCGTCGTCGGTGCAGGGGTGGTGCTTGCCGCCCCAGGTGTTGAAGCGGAAGTCCACGCCCGCGCGGGAGCCGTCCGGGCCGAGGACGAAGATCGGCCCCGAGTCGCGCAGCCACGAGTCGTCGATGGGCAGCTCGACCACCTCCACGCCGTCGCCGCAGCGCCGGCGCGCCTGCTCGCCCTGCCCGGGCGGCGCGACCATGGTGACCGGCTCGAAGCGGGCCACGGCCCTGGCCGCCGCCGCGTACTCCGCCCGGACCGTCTCCAGGACCTCCCCCCACAGCTCCCGCCGGGTCGGCCACGCCATGAGGCAGCCATCGTGCGGCGCCCATTCGGCAGGCATGCGCATCTCCACGCTCCTGTCTGAAATTTCAGTCAGCCTGAGGGGTTGTTATAGTGCGCACCGACTGAAGATTCAGTCAAGATGTCTCCGGACCCTTTCCGACGAGAGGTGACATGTCATCCGATCGACAGCGGCAGATCCTGGAAGCGGCCGTCCGCGTCATCGCCCACAGCGGCGTGCGCGGGCTACGGGTGGAGAAGCTGTCCGCCGAGGCCGGGGTGTCGACCGCGCTGATCTACTACCACTTCGGCGACCGCGCCGGGCTGATGCGCAAGACGCTGGAGTTCATCAACGAGCGCGCCGACCGCTACACCAACGAAGCGCTGCAGATCGGCAAGGACCCGCGTGAGCAGCTCGAACTCCTGCTGCTGCTGGAACTGCAGGACACCCCCGAGGTCAGGGAGAACAGCGCGGCCTGGGGCGAACTGCGGGCCAGCGCGGTCTTCAACCCCGACCTGCGCGAGCCGCTCAGCGCCTCCACCCGAGCCTGGACCGGCGATCTGGCCGCGATGATCCGGCGGGCGCAGGAGGAGGGCCTGGCCGCGGCCGGCGCCGACCCCGTCGAGGTGGCCGAGCGGCTCACCTCCCTGGTCGAAGGGGTGAGCGAACGCTGGCTCAGCGGCTCGATGACGCTGGAGCGCGCCCGGCACCTGGTACGGGGCGCCGTGGTCGCCGAACTCGGCCGCGGTTGACGGCAGCCGGGCCGGGGCCTTGAATGACCCTCCTGTCCAGCCCCTCCATCCAGGCCGACGACGGCCAGGACGTCGTCAACCGGGCGATCCTTGAGCACGTCGCCACGCAGTACCTCGGCGGCGCCCGCCCCGACCGGGCGCCCCAGTCGCCGCTGCACACCGGAGCACGCGACCAGGGTGACAGCCGGCCGTACCCTGCACGCCTGGGCAAGAGCCAGGGGTACGGCCGGCCGTACCGCTGGCTCGAGCGGTGCCTCAGGACGGGCCCTCGGGGCCGAACCAGGTGCTCAGCGCGGTGCGCAGGCCGGACGCCGGGAAACCGGCCGTCGTGCCCGTCGAGGCCGCGGTGATCGCCGGAGACGTGGTGCTCCAGCGCCGGCGACGTCTGCCGAACGCACGGATCGGCGGCGCAGAGTTTGTCGGGATCACCGACGAACTGCGGTGACGTGCCGACCTAAGGTATGCCGCACCCCAGAGCGTGGAGGAGTGGTCCGGCATGAATAAGCCGACGGCGGGCAGCGCGGCGCGCGCCACCTCACAGAAGAGTTTCGGACGACGCGGCTTCCTGTACGGGCTCGGTGCGCTGGGCGTGGCGCTCACGGTGCCGGGCTGCGCGAAGGAGCAGGCCGGGCAGAGCGCCAAGCCCGCCGGCTCCGCCGGAGCCGTCGTCGAGCACGCCTACGGCAAGACCACCGTGCCCCCCAACCCCCAGCGGATCGTCGCCCTGGGCCAGACCGACATCGACGTCCTGGTCGCCCTCGGCGTGCCGCCCGTCGCCGTCGGGGTGTTCAGCGGCGACTGGTACTCGCCGCTGCACCCGTGGAACAAGGCCGCCTTCACCCGCACGCCCGACTTCCTCGACTTCGAGGAGTACTCCATCGAGAAGATCCTCGCCCTCAAGCCCGACCTGATCACCGGGGTGATGGGCGGCATGACCAAGAAGGAGTACGACAAGCTCAGCAGCATCTGCCCGGTGGTGGCCCAGCCCAAGGGGTTCACCGACTGGAACACCCCGCTGGAGCAGCAGACCGGCATGCTGGCCCTGGCCCTGGGCAAGGCGGACAAGGGCAAGGCGCTGGTCGACGGCATCACCGGCCAGGTGAAGACCGCCCTCGCCGCCAACCCCGGCTTCGCCGGCCTCAGCGTGGCGATCGCCGAATGCTGGGGGGACACCTTCAAGGTGATCGGCCCCGCCACCCCGCGCTCGAAGTTCTTCACCAACCTCGGCTTCACCACCCTGCCCGAACTGGACGCGCTGGTGGGCAGCGGCTACAGCGCCGACATCTCCGCCGAGAAACTCTCCCTCATCGGCGCGGCCGATCTCGTGCTGTGGACCACCGACGGCGGCAAGGTGGAGGCGCTGAAGAAGAACCCGGTCGTGGCCGGGCTGACATCCACCAAGGAGGGCCGCTCCCTGTGGTCGACCGGGATGAAGCACGACTCCGCGTTCTGGTCCATGGACTGGGGCACCGTGCTGAGCCTGCCGTACGCGCTCGAACACGTCATCCCGCAGATCAAGGCGGCCATCGACGGCAGCGCGGACACCAAGGTCACCGACTTCTCCTCCTGACAACTGACGACTGACGACTGACAACTGACGGCTGACGACTCGATGCGAACCGTGGACACCTGGAGCTACCGACGATGACCGACACCACGCCCATCCCGAGCCTCGACCAGGTCGCCGGCCGGATCGAGGAGCTGATGACCCGGCACCGCCTGCCCTCGATCGCGCTGGCGATCGCCCACGGCGACCGGGTGGAGGCCCGCGGCTTCGGCCTGGCCGACCTCCAGGGGCGCCCGGCGAGCGGCCACACGCCGTACCTGCTGGCCTCGGTCACCAAGCCCGTCGTGGCGACCCTGTGCGTCATGCTCGCCGAGCAGGGGCTCATCGACCTCGACGAACCGCTGGCCGACCGGCTGCCCTGGCTCGACGCCGACCGGCCGGGGCGGCCCGGCCGCCGCGGACGGCCGAGCGTGCGCCAGGCGCTGAACCACACCGCCGGATTCGGACGCTACTGGGACTTCGCCTACGACGAGGCGCCCCTGGGCATCGAGGCGGCCCTCGACCGCTACGGCGTGCTGATCCACGAGCCCGGCACCCGCTTCGAATACGCCAACCTGGGATACGGCGTGCTGGAGCCGTGGCTGGCCGCGGCCACCGGCCGGCCGCTGGGCGACCTGCTGGAGCGCTACCTGTTCGCGCCCCTGAAGCTGACCTCCGCCGCCTTCGGCCCCGGCGCCGCGGGGGCGCAGGCGGCGGTGCCGTACACGGCCGAGCGGCACCTGCCGTACCCGACGATCACCACCAGCCACCCGGCCGCGAGCATGGCCTGGATGTCGGCCGCCGACCTGGCCAGGTTCGGGCTCACGCACGCCCACGCGCCGGCCTGGGCCGCGGCGGTGCGCACGCCCGGCGTGGGCTCCGGCGAGGTCTACGGGCTCGGGTGGAACGTCCGCCACCCCGACGGCGTCGAGGTGCTGGCCCACGCCGGAGACATGTGCGGGGTGGGCGCCTCGCTGGCCGTACTGCCGGACCTCGGGGTGAGCGCCGCCGCCGTCGTCAACCGCACCGGCTCGGTCGCCCAGGCGCGTACGGCGTGCGAGATCCTCCTGGAATCCCTGGTGAGCCGTATCGGACCGGAGGAGTCCGCGCCGAGCCCCGCGCCGATGCCGGTCGGCGAATGGGCCGGCCGGGTGGCGGCCCCCTCCGGCGCGATACCCGTGCGGATGGGCATCTGCGGCGACGCGACGGCGTGGGTCGAGGTGGCGGGCACCGGCCGCACGCCGGCCCGCCTGGAGAGCGACGAGGCATACGACGTGATGATCGCGGCCGAGGCGCAGCTGCCCACGCCCGACGCGCTGCGGGCCAGCCCCTGGCTCGAACTCGCCCTCGACGTCGGCGGCGAGCGCCTGACCGGCTCGGCCAGGGCGGTCAAGCACGGCGAGAGCGGGGACCGGGTGGGCAACTGCCTCACCCACTGGTGCGAACTGGAGCGGGTCCGTTGAGCACCCGGACGCTCCCGGCGCCGCCCGCGCCGCGGGCCGTGCAGCGGCGGCTGACGCTCGGGCTCGGGGCCGCCGCCGCGCTGCTGCTCCTGCTGATGGCGGCCAGCCTGGCCTTCGGCGCCGAGAACGTGCCCTTCGCCGACGTCTGGCGGTCACTGACCGCGGGCGGCACCGACGCCGACGTCGTCGTGCGCGGCATCCGGCTGCCGCGCACGCTGCTGGCCGTCCTGGTCGGCGCCGCCCTGGCGGTCGCCGGCGCGCTGATGCAGGCGCTGAGCCGCAATCCGCTCGCCGAGCCCGGCCTGCTCGGGGTCAACGCCGGTGCCTCCCTGGGCGTGGTGCTCGCGATGGCCTACCTCGGAGTCACCTCGCTCACCGGCTACGTCTGGTTCGCCCTGGCCGGCGCCGGCATCGCCACGGTGGCGGTCTACGCCCTCGGCTCGGCGGGCGTGGCCGGAGCCAGCCCCGCCCGGCTCGCCCTGGCCGGCGCGGCCATCACCGCGGCGCTCGCCGGCGTGATCTCCGCGATCGTCCTGCTGTCCTCGACGGTGTTCAACGGGTTCCGGGCCTGGAGCGTCGGAACGCTGTCGGGCCGCACGGCCCCGGTGGTGCTGCAGGTGGCGCCCTTCATCGTCGCCGGGATCCTGCTGACGCTGTTCCTGGTCTCCTCCCTCAACGCGCTGGCCCTCGGCGAGGACGCGGCCAAGGGCCTGGGCGCCAACGTGGCGCGCACCCGCCTGCTGGGCGTCGTCGCCACGACGCTGCTGTGCGGGGCCGCCACCGCGGCGGCCGGGCCGATCTCGTTCGTCGGCCTGGTCGTGCCGCACATGGTCCGCTCTTTCACCGGGCCCGACCATCGCTGGCTGCTGCCCTACTGCCTGCTGGCCGGGCCCATCCTCATGGTGGCCGCCGACCTGACCGGGCGGCTGATCGCCCGCCCCGGCGAGCTGCCCACGGCACTGGTCACCGCCGCGGTCGGCGCGCCCGTGTTCGTCTACCTGATCCGCCGGCGCCGGATGGCCGGGCTGTGAGCGCCGTGAAGGCGGCCGCGCCTTCGGCCGCGCGGCTGTCGTGGCGCGGATGGTCGCTGCTGTGGCGTCCGCGCGCCGTGCTCGTCAGCGCCGCGGTCGTGCTGGCCGCCGCCTGCGTCGCCCTGGTGCAGCTGGGCGTCGGCGACTACCCGATGAGCCCGGCAGAGGTCCTGGCGACGCTGGCCGGCCACCGCGGCGCGGCCCAGGAGCTGGTGATCTACGAGCTGCGGCTGCCCCGGCTGCTCACCGCCGCGCTGGTCGGCCTCGCCCTGGGCGCCAGCGGCGCGATCTTCCAGTCGGTGACCCGCAACCCGCTGGGCAGCCCCGAGATCATGGGCTTCACCATGGGCGCCTCCGCCGGCGCCGTGGCCACGGTCCTCGTCTTCGGCGGCCAGGAGAGCTCCGGCATGGCCGGCGCCCTCCTCGGCGGCTTCGCCACCGCAGCCGTCGTCTACGGGCTCGCCCATCGCCGCGGCATCCAGGGCTTCCGCCTGATCCTGGTCGGCGTCGCCGCCACCGCCCTGCTCGACAGCCTCATCTCCTACCTGCTGCTGCGGGCCCGGCTGCAGAACGCCGAAAGCGCCTACACCTGGCTCGTGGGCAGCCTCAACGGGGCCGACTGGCAGCAGGTCCAGATCATCGGGATCACCGTCTGCGCGATGATCGTGCCGGTGGTCGCGATCGGCGGCCGGATGCGCCTGCTGGAGATGGGCGACGATCTCGCGCAGGGTCTCGGCGTCCGCGTCAAGGTGACCCGTCGCCGGCTGCTGGTCATCGGCACGGTGCTGTGCGCCGGAGCCGTGGCGACCGCCGGGCCGATCGCCTTCGTCGCCCTGGCCGCACCGCAGATCATGCGCCGCCTGACCGGCGGGCCGGTGTCCATCGTGCCCGCGGCCTTCATGGGCGCCCTGATCCTGATCGTGAGCGATCTGGCCGCCCAGCGCCTGTGGCCGCAATCCCAGATGCCGGTCGGCATCCCGACCCTGTGCATCGGCGGTACCTATCTGGCCTGGCTGCTGTACCAGCAGAGCCGCGCCTCCCGACTGTGACCTGGAGTGCTCATGACGATGGAGATCCCGCCCGGCAACCGCCTCACCGCCCGCGACCTGTCCCTGAGGTACGGCGAGCGGGTCGTCGCCGAGAACCTGTCGATCGACATCCCCGACGGCTCCCTCACGATGATCGTCGGGCCGAACGCCTGCGGCAAGTCCACCCTGCTGCGCGCGCTCGCGCGGCTGCTGCAGCCCGAGCGCGGCAGCGTCGTCCTCGACGGAGCGGATATCGCGACCTACCCGTCGAAGGAGGTCGCCCGCCGGCTCGGGCTCCTGCCGCAGACCTCGATCGCCCCCGACGGCATCACCGTGGCCGACCTGGTGGCCCGCGGCCGCTTTCCCCACCAGAGGTTCCTGCGGCAGTGGTCGGCCGACGACGACGTGGCCGTGACCAGCGCGCTGGCGCGCACGCACACCAGCGAGCTCGCCACCCGCTACGTCGACGAGCTGTCGGGCGGGCAGCGCCAGCGCGTGTGGCTGGCCATGGCCCTGGCCCAGGAGACCCCCTTGCTGCTGCTGGACGAGCCCACGACCTACCTCGACATCACCCACCAGATCGAGGTCCTGGACCTGTGCGCCGAACTGCAGGAGAGCGGGGAGCGCACGATCGTGGTGGTGCTGCACGAGCTCAACCTCGCCGCACGCTACGCCACCCACCTGATCGCCATGCGCGACGGGCGCGTGGTGGCCCACGGATCCCCCGGCGACATCGTCACCCCGGAGCTCATCCAGGCCGTCTACCAGTTGCCCTGCTCGATCATCGACGACCCGGAGACCGGAACGCCGCTGGTCATCCCGGCCGCCCGGACCCGGGCCGTCACCCGCTGACAGGCTCCCCGCGCGACGACGGGCCCAGGCGGCTGAGCGCCGGGCCTGGGTCCGGCGCACGAATCCGGCCGCCCGCTCTCGTCGTATCCACCGAGATCCGCCGTGGCGCAGGTGCATACGATGGGCGAACGACTCTGCGGCGAGCGCGGCGGCCGGGATCGACAGGCAGGTGAGCAGTGGCAACCCATCCGAACGCCACCGAGGAGGGACGCCTCCACCACGGCGAGCCCCCAGGCCGCGGACCGACGCTGGGCCGGGTCCTGCAGCATCTGGGACCGATGCTCCTGGCGACGCTCGCGGGCACGCCCCGCTACCTGGCGCCCGTCGGCGGCCTCGTCGTCCACGACGCCGACGATCCGGCGCCGATCCCGCCGGGAGCGATCGTCGTCGGCGTCGGCGTCACCGCCCCCGAAGACGTGCGCTCGCTGGTACGGCTGGCCTGCCGGCACGAGGCCGCCGCGGTGCTCATCCGGCAGCCGCGCGAGCACGGACTGGACGTCGAGGACCTGCTTCCCCACGAGGGAATGGTCGTGCTGGGCCTGCCGGTGGGGGTGTCCTGGCAGCAGGTGATCGCCGTGCTCGGCACGGCCCTGCACTCGCCCCCGCACCCGGAGGCCCGGGACCTGGGCGGCCGCGAGGCCGGCGACCTGTTCGGCATGGCGGGCGCGATCAGCGACCTCATCGGCGCCCACGTCACCATCGAGGACCGCAACTCCGTGGTGCTGGCCTACTCCGACCACCAGGGAGAAACCGACCCGATCCGCGTCGAGGTGATCCTGGGACGCCGCACACCCGAGCTCTACTGGGTCTTCGACGAGGAGCGCGGCGCGCTGCGCGCGATCCGCGAGTCCGTGCGCCCGGTGTTCCTGCCGCCCCTCGCCCTTCCCGACGGCCGCCACACCCGGGGCCGGGTCGCGGTAGCCGTACGGGCGGGCGATGAGATCCTCGGCTCGATCTGGGCCGTCGTCGACAAGCCGCTCACCACCGACAAGGACGACCTGCTGCTCGAGGCTTCCCGGCTCGTGGCGCTGCACATGCTGCAGCTGCGGGCCGGCGCCGACGGGGCCAGGCGGCTGCGCAGCGACCTGGTGGCCACGGCCCTGACCGGCGGCCCCGAGGCCCGTTCGGCGCTGGACCGGCTGCGCCTGGCCGAGCATGCGCTGATCGTCGTCGCGCTGACGCTGAACGAGCCGGCCGATCGCGCCTACACCGCGGCCGCGGCGCATGTCACCAAGCTGCAGCGGCTGGCGGTCTCCCTGCAGGTGCATCTGGCGGGCACCTGGGCCGGCACGGCCGTGGCGCTGCTGGACGACACCGTCTACGCGCTCGTGCCCTCCCGGCGCGAGGACACCGAGGTCAGCCTCGAGCTCTCCTGCCGCAGCTTCATCGGGCGCGGCGCCGAGAGCGCCGTCGTGGGCATCGGCCGGGCCGTACACCATGCCAGCGAGCTGGAGCTGTCACGGGCGGACGCCGACCGCGCCCTGCGGGTGCTGGGACGGCGCCCGAGCGAGCCGTCGCCGGCGAACTGGGCCGGCCGGGTGGCCCGAGCCTGCGACGTCGAGGCGGAGGCGCTCATCCTGGAGCTGCGCGACCTCGCTGCCAGCGCCAAGCGCGGGCCGTTCGGCGCCTACGCGCGGCTGCTGGCCTACGACGACAACCGGGACTCCACGTTCATGGTGGAGACGCTGCGCGCCTGGCTGGACGCCCACGGCGACGTCATGGCCGCCTCGGCGGCCACCCACGTCCACCAGAACACCTTCCGCTACCGGCTCAAGAGAATGTCGGAGATCGGGGAGTTCTCGCTCGACGACCCGGCGGCCAGGTTCGCGCTGCAGCTCCAGCTGCGGCTTTATCCGCCGGAGCCCTCCGCGGGCCGCTCGAGCAGGTAGCAGCCGTCCCGGCGCACGTCGACGACCGCCCAGCCGCCGGCCAGCGCCCACGTCATCGCCGTGCGCAGGCCGGCGCGCCACTGGCTGGCCGCGCCCGGGTTCGTGCGCCGCAGCGTCTCGATGTCGGCGGGGATCTGCAGGGCCAGCAGCTCGCCGCGGGCCTCGTCCTTCTCCAGGAGCGGACGATCGCCGTCCGTGCGCAGCAGGTAGTGCGGCTCCGGTCGCACGGCCGGCGCCGGGCGCGGATAGGGGCGCAGCAGGTTCCAGTTGGCCAGCGCCCGGTCCGAGGCGTCGTGGCCGTTGAGCGCGTCGCCCATCTCGCCGTAGAAGTTCTCGAAGTAGCGGTCGATGCGGGCGCCCAGGCGGTGCACGTTGAGGTAGGCGTTGCGGGCCACGAGGGGGTCGAAGGTCCAGGTGATGTTCGTGGCTCCGGCGTTCAGCGCCCAGTGGCGCTGGTGAAGTTTCAGGGCGTTGCCCGCTCCGCGGCCCCGCAGCTCGGGCAGGACACCGGCGAGGTGACTGTGCAGCGTCCGCGCGGGCGGCGGGGCGAAGAAGCCGGCCGCGGCGCCGACGACCCGGTCACCGGCCCGCATCACGGCGACGTAGTTGCCGCTGTGGGCCAGCGCGATCAACGCGCCCGGGGTGAGCAGGCTGCTGCCCTCCGGCTGGTGCCATACGCGGTCGAAGAGCCGGCTCGCGGCCTCGCAGTCCTGCTGGGAGGCGGCCGGCTCGATGGTCACTCCGGCACGCTCGGCGGCGGCACGGGCCAGCGAGGCCGCGCCGAGAAGCCAGCCGTCGGTTTCGGGCACGCTGCCCCCGGCGTCGGGGGACTTGCTGCCATTCGTCATCACGCTTCTGCTCCACCTCACGCCTCGTCACGGACCGGGAGCCATCCTGACCGGCCGGACACGGGCAGCGGCACAGACCGGCTCACGAATTCCGCCGGACTCCTTGGGTGATCCAGACGAACCGGCGGCGGCGCACTACCTGGCCACGGGCCGTGGCGCGGCGGGGAGTTCGACGGTGATGCGCAGCCCGCCTGCCGGGCGGGCGGTGAGGGTGAGCCTTCCGTCGTGGGCCAGGGCGATGCTTCTGACGATGGCCAGGCCCAGGCCCACGCCCGCATGGTCGTCGCGCACGCGGCCGGTGCCGCGCTGGAAGGGTTCGGCCAGGGTGGGGATCAGCTGGGGCGGGAGCATTTTGCCGGTGTTCTCGACGATGAGCACGACGGAGGCGGGGCGAACGGCGGTCCTCACCCAGATCGCCCCCTGGGCGGGCAGGTTGTGAACGATCGCGTTGTGCACCAGGTTCGTGGTCATCTGCAGCAGCAGTGCCTGGGATCCGACGGCCGGGGCGAGGCCGCCGGAGGTTTCCATGGTGATGCCGCGTCGCTCGGCCAGGGGGAGCATCGTTTCGACGGCCTCTTCGGCGACCAGGGACAGGTCGACGTAGCCACGGGTGAAGGACCTGCGGTCGGCGCGGCTGAGCAGCAGCAGCGCCTCGGTGAGGTCGATCGCCCTGGCGTTGACGGCGTGCAGGCGTTCGACGAGAGCGCCGGTGTCCCGGCTCGGATCACTGCGGGCCACCTCGAGCATGGTCTGCGAGATCGCCAGCGGGGTGCGCAGCTCGTGGGAGGCGTTGGCCGCGAACCGCTGCTGTTCGGCGACGTGTGCCTCCAGGCGGGTGAGCATCGCGTCGAAGGCGTCGGCGAGCTCGCGGAACTCGTCCTCGCGGCCTTCCAGGTGGATGCGGTGGGAGAGCGATCCGTTGGCGGCCAGGCGGGTGGCATGGGTGATGCGCGTCAGGGGCGCGAGCATCCGGCCGGCGAGGATCCAGCCTCCCAGCAGGCCGAACGCCAGCAGGAAGCCCATTCCCATGGCCGCCCACGGGATGAAGGCGCGCTCGAGGTCGGAGCGGTTGGGCACTCGTCCGCCGATGGCCATGATCGGGCGGTCGGGTACGTACCGCAGCAGGAACACCCACACGACCGCGAGCAGCAGGGCGCCGGCGACCGTGAGGAAGCCGGCGTAGCTGAGGGCGAGCTTGAGGCGGACGCTCAAGCCGGGCGCCCTACCCACGCTCCTCGCCTCCGGTGCCGGGCGCGGTGTCGATGCGGTAGCCGACGCCGGGCGTCGTGGCGATGACCCAGGGCTCGCCGAGCCGCTTGCGCAGCGCCGAGACCGTGATGCGCACGGCGTTGGTGAACGGGTCGGCGTTCTCATCCCACGCCCGCTCCAGCAGCTCCTCGGCGCTGACCACACCGCCTTCGGCGGCGACGAGAACCTCGAGCACGGCGAACTGCTTCCTGGTCAGCGCGACGTAGCGGCCGTCACGGTAGACCTCCCGGCGGAACGGGTCCAGGCGCAGCCCCGCGATCTCGCGCACCGGCGGCCTGCTGTAGGCGCGCCTGCGGTCGAGCGCTCTGAGCCTGAGCACGAGTTCCCGCAGCTCGAACGGCTTGGTGAGGTAGTCGTCGGCGCCGAGCTCGAACCCCGACGCCTTGTCGTCGAGACGGTCGGCGGCGGTGAGCATGAGGATCGGCATGCCGCTGCCGGAGGCGACGATGCGTTCGGCGATCTCGTCGCCGGAAGGGCCGGGGATGTCGCGGTCCAGGACGGCGATGTCGTAGGCGTTGACGCCCAGGAGCTCCAGAGCGGTGTCACCGTCACCGGCGATGTCGGCCGCGATCGCTTCCAGGCGCAGCCCATCGCGGATGGCTTCTGCCAGATACAGCTCGTCCTCGACGATCAGCACACGCATGCTCCGACGTTACGGCCCTGAGCATATCGATGGCATATCGAAAACCTCATACGCACCGGCAACACCACGCTGCCTTGGCTGGGAGCATGCCTAGCAGTCCATCAGCACCAACGACAACCCGCCGGACGCGCAAGCTCGTGATCGCCGCCCTGGCCGTCGTCATCACGGCCTTCGCTGGGGCATTCGCCTATCAGTCGGTGTCGTCCTCCGCCGCCTCGCCCATCAAACTCGGCGAGGCCGACGGCGCCGTCCCCGAGGGCGTGACGGTCTTCGACGACGAGATTCCGGGTGTGACCAAACTCGACCCGGATCTGCTCAAGGCCGTCCGCCAAGCCGCGAGGGCCGCCGCGGGCGACGGCGTCGAGTTCCGGGTCAACAGCGGCTGGCGGTCACCGGCGTACCAGAGCCGGCTTCGGCGTGAGGCGATCTCCCAGTACGGCTCGGCGCAGGAGGCCGCACGATGGGTGGCCACGCCGGCGACGTCCCCTCACGTGAAGGGCGAGGCGATCGACCTCGGGCCCGCTGCCGCCACGGCCTGGCTGTCCAGGCACGGCGCCCGGTACGGGCTGTGCCAGATCTATCGGAACGAGCCGTGGCACTACGAGCTGCGCCCCAAGGCCGCCGCCCGCGGTTGCCCGCCCATGTACGCCGACCCCACCCGCGACCCGAGGATGCGGCAGCGATCGGCCCGCCCGGACCCGGCCCCCTCCAGGCGGCCACGATGACCGCCGGCTCAGCGAGCCTCCCGGGCATGCTCACGCGTGCGGCCCGCGGGGGCGGCCGTCCACAGGAGGGCGCCCGCGAGCAGGACGGCGCCTGCCAGCAGCCAGGGAACCGGGCCGCGCGGCAGGACGCCGACGAGCAGGCCGGTGAGGGCGCCGATCAGCTGCATGGCCAGCGACTGCACGGATAAGGCGGTGGCCCGGCCCGCGCGGGTGACCCGCCGGTGCAGCAGGTCGTTCTCGCTCGGGCCCGCGCAGCCGCGGCCGAGGTACACCAGCCCATAGCCGGCGGCCGCCAGGACCGTCGCCGATGCGCCGGTGGACAGCGCCGTGGCGCCCAGGAGGAGCAGGCCGCAGGCGCTGGTCACCAGACTGACCAGGACCGCGCGCTCGCCGCTGCCGGTGAGGCGGGCGATGAGCGGCGCGAGGTGGCTTCCGAGCCCCGAGCAGAGGAAACCGGCACAGGCCAGCGCGGCGAAGACCACCGCGCCGGACTCCGATGCGCCCGTCAGGGCCGCGACCCGGCCCGGTGTGAGCAGTTCGACGGCGACCAGGGCGCTGCCGGCGGCCCCCGCGCTGAGCAGGACGCGGCGCACCAGCGCGTCGCGGGCGCCCAGGCGCAGCCCGCCCGCGATGGTGAGCGGGACGCCGCGCAGGACGCCGCGCACCGTGGCCGCGGGCCGGGGCGGCTCGAGCAGCGCAGTCAGGACATACGACACGAAGGCGATCTCGACGACGGCGGCGGCCAGCAGCGGGACCGACAGGGGGACGATCAGGCCGGAGGTCGCCGCGCTCAGCCGCGCCCCCACCTGCGAGCCGCCGGCGAGCAGCCAGGGTACGGCGCCGCCGAGCAGGGTGCCGATGGCCAGCGCGGCCGAGGTCGCGGACTTGCCCCGGGCCAGACCTGGACGCAGGTCGGCGTCGGGGCCGCAGCGCGCGTGGACGACGTCGACGTACCATGCCTCGGCCGGTCCGCTGGACAGCGCGCGGCCCGCGCCCAGCAGAGCCATGCCGCAGGTGAGCACCCAGGGTGTGGTGCCCAGTCCCAGAAGGAGGAAGGCGCCCAGGTTCAGCAGGCCGGCGGCGGCCAGCACGGTCCGGCGCCCGAGGACGTCGGACAGTCCTCCGGTGGGCAGCTCCAGCGCGGCGGCGGTCAGCGAGTGCGCGGCGAAGAAGCCCGCGATGGCCACCAGGGACATGCCGCGTGCGGTGAAGAGCAGGATGAGCGGCGCGATGGTCAGGCCGATGGGCAGCCAGTAGAGCATGCAGGCGGTGACGTAGCGGCGACGGGCGGCGGGCATGGCCGGCGGCTCGGTCATGAGGCGTCCTCTCCGGCGGGGGCGGGCTCGTGCGGCGCCAGGGGGAGTCCGGCGATGAGGAAGACGACCTGGGCGGCGCGCGGGTCGGCCGCGTCGCGGGTGGTCAGCTCCGCCGCCTTGCGGGTGAGCTCCTGCCGCAGTTCGGCGAGGGACTCGGGGGTCAGCCGCAGGAGCAGGTCGTTGATGTCCGATGGTTCCACCCATTCCTGGCCCAGCCGCCCGGCGGCGAGGTCGGCCTCGTGCCGGGCCAGAGAGGTCTCCAGGTGCTCGATCTGGCGCCTGCGCGCGAAGCCGACGAAGGCGCGGCTTTGCGGCCCGGCGTCCATCGCCTTGTTGCTCCAGGACGTCACCAGGTGCGCCGCCCGCCATCGGCGCTCTCGCCTGTCGCGGTGCTCGGCCTCGGCGACGAACGCGTACTTGGCCAGAACCCGCAGGTGATAGCTGGTGGAGGCGGAGGTCCCTCCCGTTCTGGCCGCCAGCTCGCTCGCGGTGGCGGGCCCGTCCTGGCGCAGCAGCGTGAGCAGCCGGATGCGCAGGGGGTGGGTGAGCGCCTTCAGCGCCGCGGCGTCGTGCTCGGGGTCGAGAACGCGGTGCTGCTCGTCGCCGTCCATGGCTGAAGAGTAGATCCGTCGACCGTCTTTCCCAAAGTATTTTTGCAAAAATACTTTGGGAAAGACGATGGGGCGGAGTTCAGCCGCCTGCTGACGGGCGCGAGGGCCGCGCGGCGGATCGGCCGCCCGCATGTGCTGCCGCCCGGCCTCCGCCACGACCACGAAATGCTGTTAGGATACAAGTGTATCCAATCGGGAGATGAGGTCACGATGCGCACGCCTGACCGACCGTCCGCCTTCACCAGCGACTCTGCCCGCGACACGTACTACGCCGTCTACGACCGAGTGCTCGCCGACCTGTGGCCGGTGCCGGTGGACGCCGTCGACGTGGAGACCCGCGCCGGCACCGTGCGGCTCCATCGGGCCGGGCCCGCCGGCGGGGACCCCGTGGTCCTCCTGTCAGGGGCCGGCGGGAACGCCCTGTCCTGGTACCGCTACATCGAGCCGCTGGCGCGCACGCGGCCCGTCCTTGCCGTCGACTCTCTCGGCGAGCCGGGCCGCTCGGTTCAGCGGCGGCCGCTCACGAGCGGTGCCGAGGTCGGCGACTGGTTCACCGACGTGCTGGCCGCGGCCGGCGCCGAGCGCGCCCACGTGGTGGGCTGCTCGTACGGCGGCTGGACCGCGGTGCGGCAGCAACTCGGCGGCGGCGGCCGGGTCGCGGCGCTGACGCTGGTGGACCCGGGCGGCTTCGCGCCGTTGCCCGGGCGCTTCGTCCGGTGGGCCCTCGCCGGCGCCCTCGCCTCCATGCTTCCCCGCGCGCTGCGGCACCGCATGGCCGGCGTGGTGGACAACGGGGTGCTGCGCGAGGACGGCCTGGTGCGGCTCATGCGCGCCGGATGGACCTTCCGCCGGCGTATGCCCGTTCCGCCCGCCTGCACCGACGAGCAGATACGCGCGCTGTCCGTGCCCGTGCAGGTCCTGCTGGGCGCCGGCAGCGCGCTGTTCGACACGCAGGCGCTGGCCGCACGACTGGCCGGCATCGCGCCGTCCTGGCGCGTGGAGATCGTGCCCGGCACCGGACACGCCCTGTCCGTCGAAGCCCCGGACCTGATCGTCGAGCGCATCCTCTCCTTCCCCGGCCAGGTAGGGCACGCACAACGGATGGGAAGCGGGCATGCCCCGACAGGTGGATCATGATGAGCGGCGGCGCCGGCTGACCGGGGCGCTGCTGCGCATCGCCAGCACCCGTGGCCTGCAGGCGGTGTCGATGCGCGAGATCGCCGCCGAGGCCGGCGTCTCACTGCGCGTCGTCCAGTACTACTTCACCAACAAGCAGGCCCTGCTCGAGTCCGGCCTCACCGAGCTGGGCGCCCGCATGCACCGCCGGTTCCAGCAGCGGACCGAGGGCGCCGCGGGCGAGCTGACCACGCGAGGCGTCTTCGCCGCCGTCCTCGGCGTGGCCGTGCCCTTCGACGAACAGAGCAAACTGGACTCGATGGCCTGGACCGCCTACTACACCGCGGCCCTGACCGACCCGGCACTCGCCGCGGTCGGGCTCACCCTGCCCAACGCGCTGGAAGACTTCCTCACCGTACGGCTGGCCGCCGCGCAGCAGGCGGGGGAGATCGCCCCCGATCGCGACCCGCGCATCGAGGTCGCCGGCCTCCTGGCTCTGGCCAACGGCCTGACCTCCAGCGTCCTCAGCGGGCAGCGCAGCCACGCGGCCGCCACCGAGATCATCGGCTACCACCTTGACCGCCTGTTCGACCGGACGGCGGAAGGCCGCGGCCGTCAGGACGGCGTTCGGTAGCGGGTGACGATCGCGGCGGCCCGGTCGCGCAGGGAGTCGCGCAGCCACTGCGGGGCCAGGGCTTCCGCGTTCGTGGTGAGCTGCCACAGCGCCCATTCGGCGTGTCGCGAGTCCTGGAAGGTCACCTCCAGCCGCAGCCAGCCGTCCGGACCGGATTCCTCGGCTTCCTCGGCGAGGACGGCCAGCGCGGTGCCCACCAGGGTCTCCCGCCGCGCCGGGTGCACCCGCACCAGCACGGTGACCTGGTCGCCGCCGGTCCGGAACCGGGTGCTGCGTTCCTGCCAGGCCCGGTCCAGATCCACCCGGTCCGGTCGTTGCGCGGGTTCGGGCAGCTCCTCGGCGGCCACGATCCTGGACAGCCGGTAGGTGCGGTCCGCGCCGGCTTTCGTGGCCAGCAGGTATCCCCGGTCGCGTACGGTGACCAGGCCGATCGGGTCCACCGTGCGCCATCGCGGAGCCTGGTTCGCGGCCGCGTAGTGGATGCGCAGCTTACGCCCGGCGAACACCGCGCGCAGGACCTCGGCCACGATGGCGTCCGGCACCTCCTCCTCGACCAGCCGGCGCGAGAGAAGGTCGGTCTCCGGGTCTATGAGCAAGCGCTCGGCCGCACCGGCCGCGGTGTCCCGATAGCTTTCCGGCAGCGCGTCGACCACCTTGAGCATCGCCGACGCCAGCGCCGAACCGAGACCCAGCGCCTGCGCGCCCCGCCGCGACCCGGCGACCAGCAGGGCGAGGGCCTCGTCGTGGTTCAGCCCGGTGAGCTCGGTGCGGAACCCGGGCAGCAACGCGAAACCGCCGTGCCGGCCGCGTTCGGCGTAGACCGGGACGCCGGCCGCCGACAGCGCCTCGATGTCGCGCAGCACGGTGCGGGTGGAGACTTCCAGCTCGCCGGCCAGCGCGGTCGCCGACAGCCGGCCGTGCCGGCGCAGCAGCAGCACCAGTGAGACCAGCCGATCGGCACGCATGCGAAAAACCCTAAAGGAATACACGACACAAGGTGTCGTGATTCGCTGGGAGGCTCTTCACCAGGACGAACCCGATGGACGTCCGCAATGTCGACAGATCGAATGGAGCCGATGTGGCAATGGAGCGAACGGCGGTCAACCCGTGGGCGTGGTCGGTGGAGATGGGTTACAACCAGGGTGAGGTCGTCTCCGGGCACACCCGGACCCTGTACTGCTCCGGGCAGACCGCGATGAGCGGGGAGGGCAAGCCCCAGCACGCCGGTGACATGGCGGCGCAACTGGCGCTGAGCCTCGACAACCTGGAGGCCGTGCTCGGCGAGGCCGGGATGTCGCTCGCCGACCTCGTCCGGCTCAACGTCTACACCACCGACGTCGACCTGCTCTTCCAGCACTACGGCGTGCTGGCGGCCCGGCTGGGCGCCGCGGGTGCGGCGCCGTCCACCACGATGCTCGGCGTGGTACGGCTGGCGATCCCCGACCTGATGGTCGAGCTGGAGGGGACCGCCGTCGCCTGATGCGACCTCGCCGCCTCCGGCAGCGCTGCCGGAGGCGGCCCGCACACCAGGCCCGGCCATCAGGCAGGAGAGTGATTCCCGGTGCTCAACATGGTGACCATCGGCGTCTACGGCTTCAGCGGCGAGAGCTTCCTGCAACGGCTGCGGCACGCGGACGTCGGCCTGCTGCTCGACGTACGCCAGCGCCGCGGCGTGCGCGGACCCGAGTACGCCTGGGCGAACTCCCGCCGGCTGCGGACCGCCCTGGCCGGCGCACGGATCGCCTACGAGCACCACCTCGAGCTCGCCCCGACCACCGAGCTGCGCCGGCTCCAGTACGCCGAGGACGACCGCCAAGGAGTCGGCAAGCGCTCGCGCCGCGAACTCGCCGCCGACTACACCCGCCGCTACACCACCGAAATCCTCGACCACGCCGACCTCACGCCGATCGTGGCGGCCCTGCCGGGCAGCGGGACCGCGGCGCTGCTGTGCGTCGAACGCGACCCCGGGGCCTGCCACCGCTCGTTGATCGCCCAGCGGCTGGCCGAGCGACACGGCGTCACGATCGAGCACCTGCTCCCGTGGTGACGGCGTCACAGCAGCGCCTGAGCGATCTGCCGGGTGGTCACCTTGGCCACGTGGGGGTTGACGTGGGCGTAGGCGGTGAACGCGTTGAGCCCCGTGGACAACGCCCACCCCCTTCCCCGCGCCCACGTCGCGTCGTCGACCCCCAGCGCCTCACGGAACACCGCGCGACCCCGGGCTCCGAGCAGCGTGTATGCGATCACCAGATCACACGCCGGATCCCCCAGGCCCAGCCCTCCGAAGTCGATGACCGCGGTCAGCCTCCCGTTCACCGTCAGCAGGTTGCCCGCGTGGAAGTCTCCGTGAAACCACACCGGGGCACGGCCCCACTCCGGTGCGCCCAGGGCCGCATCCCACACCGCGGTCATCGCCGCCCCGTCGAAGACTCCGTCCACCGCCTCGATCGCGGCGCGCGTCGCCGCGTCCCGGGCCGTCAACTCCTGCGGGGCCAGCTCATCGTGCGGGCCCGGCAGCAGGTCCGCCGCCGGCGGCATGCCCTGCAGGGCGGCGAGGAACCGGGCCACCTCCACGGCCGTGGCCTCCGGGTCGGCCAGCCCGTCATGGCGGGCCGCCTCGCCGTCCAGCCAGCGCGTCACCGACCATCGCCACGGATAGCCGAATTCCGGCTCGCCCACGGCCACCACCTCGGGCACCGCCAGCGGCAACCGGCCCGCGAGCCGGGGCAGCCACCGGCTGTCCTTCTCCGCCTGCCCCGCCGACCATTCGCCACGCGGCAGGCGCACCTGCAGCCCCGTCCCCAGCCGGAAGATCGCATGGTCCGACCCGCCCGGCACCACCTGCTCCAACGGCAGATCCGCCCACTGCGGAAGCTGTGAGATGACCAGCCGGCGAACCAGATCGGCATCCATGGTTGTCTCCACATCAGAAGGCGGCACCAGAAGGCCGCGTCAGAAGGCCGGGAAGGCCCAGCCCGAGGGATGGAACGGCTCGCGCTCGCCGCGGAAGGCGAGCGAAGCCGCGCCGACCGCGCCGCCGCGCAGCTCCTCGACCCGGCCGGCGGCCGCCAGGGACGACAGCGTGGTGCCGCCCAGATAGGCCGCGCCCAGCTCGGCGGAGGTCAGCCGCAGGTCGGCCCGGGCCCGGGTACGTTCACACGTGACCGACGCGCCGTCGGCATGCAGATGGTAGCGCCCCGCGTTCCAGGGGCAGAACGTGTCCTGGACCTCGAGGACCAGGTCCAGCGAGGTCGCGTAGCGGCGCGCCGCCAGCGCGCGGCCGACGTCCGCCAGCCGGACCCAGAGGTTGTCGATCACGCCGGCGCGGGCCGCGCGCGGGTCGGTCAGCAGGTGCTTCAGCGGCTCGTCGGGCGCGCCGTCATACGCCAGACCGGCATGGGCGTCGAGGTCGACGAGGAAACGCCACAGCGCGGCGTACGACTGCCTGGTGACGGCCACGACCTCGATGACCTGCACCAGCTCCGGCTTGGAGCGGTAGAGGACATAGCCGGTGACCTCCCCGCCCGGCTCCAGGTGGACGGCGAAGCGCAGCGCCGTCCCGCCGTCGCGCACGCGCTCGCCGTCGGCCAGCCGCGCCGCCCAGAACCGCTCCGTACGGTCCACCCAGCCGACCGCGGTACGGCGGGCGGTGTCGTAGACCTTCTCCAGCAGCGGCCGAGCCTCCTGCCGATCGAGCAGGCGGATGCTCCCGTCGCCGAAGTCGGTGCCGGGCCGCATGGCCAGGAACCTCTTGTCCGCCCGGATCTCGGCCACGTGGCTGGCGACGCCGTACCCGAAACGTCCGTAGATGGTGGCCTCGGCGGCGTTGAGCGCGGCGATCGGCTCGCCGCCCGATGCGTGCAGGTCGGTGAGCTGCCGGCGCATCATCGCGGTGAGGATGCCACGGCGCCGGTGCGTGGGCAGGACCGCGACGAGCGTGATGCCGGCCACGGGCGTGGCCGCGCCGGGGATCGTCATGACGCGGCCGTAGATCGACGCGCCGCCGACGATCTCCTCGCCGTCATAGGCGGCGATCGTGCGTGCGGGGTCGAGGGAGGAGGCGGCGTTCCTGAGGCCGCCCTCGTGCCAGTCCTGGCCGTAGGTCGTGGTGATCATGCGAGCCCAGGCGTCGAGCTCGTGGGCGGCGATGGTCCGGAGCGGGTAGCGGGCTGTCATGGTTCGAGCGTGGCCGGGTAAACACGCGGGGCACATCAGGTGATCTAGGTATTTATATGCTGGCACCGTGGTGGCGCAGCGCGTGGTCAGCCCGGTGATCGTCGGCCGGAGCGAGGAGTTGTCGGCGCTGGCGGCGGCGCTGGACACGGCCGTCGAGCAGGGTCCCGCCGTGGCGCTGGTGGCGGGGGAGGCCGGGATCGGCAAGTCGCGGCTGCTCGCCGAGTTCGCCCGGTCGCTGGGGCCGGGGGTGCGGGTCGTCGAGGGCGCCTGCGCGGAGCTGGGCAGTGACGGCCTGCCGTACGCGCCGTTCGTCACCGTGCTGCGCAGGTTGATCCGGGTCGAAGGAGCGCTGCCCGGCCCCTACCATCAGCTGGCCCGCTGGTTCCCGGAGCTCGGCGAGGCGGGCGGGCCGGATACGGAAGGCGGCAGGCACCGGCTGTATGAGGAGGTTCTGACGCTGGTGGAGCGGGTGGCCGCGGACCGGCCGCTCGTCGTGGCGATCGAGGACCTGCACTGGGCCGACGCCGCCACCCGCGAACTGCTCGGCTTCCTGTCCAGGAACCTGACGCAGGCGGGCGTCCTCCTGGTGATCACCCACCGGCCGCGGGAAACGGGCGACGGGCCGCTGCTGTCGGAGCTCAGCCGCCGTCCCCGCACCACCACGCTGCGGCTGGAGCGCCTGGATCGGCGGGGCGTGGGCCGCCAGCTGGCCGCGATCCTCGGCGCCGAGCCCGACACGGCCGCCGTCAGCCGCGTGCACGAACGCAGCGACGGCAATCCGCTGTTCGTCGAGGCGCTCGCCCGCGCCGGTGGGCGGACCCCGGACAGCCTGCGCGACGTGCTGCTGTACGGCCCGCGGTCGCTGCCGGAGCCGGCGCGCGAGCTGCTGCGCATGGCCTCGGCCGCCGGCGGCCGGGTCGGCCACCGGCTGCTGGCGGAGGTGGCCGGGCAGGACGGCGCCGAGCTGGACGCCCTGCTGCGCGAGCTCGTCGAGCGCAGCCTGCTCGTCACGGCGGGCGACGGCTACGACTTCCGCCACGCGCTGATCCGGCAGGCGGTGTACGAGGACCTGCTGCCCGGCGAGCGGGCGCGCCTGCACGAGCGCTACGCCTCTGCCCTGCGCGAGTCCGGCGCCCACGCCGAACTGGCCGCGCACGCGCATGCCGCCGGGGACCGCGAGCTGGCCCTGTCCGCCGCCTACCTGGCCGCGGACCAGGCGCGCAGGGCCTACGCCTACGAGGAGCAGGTCCGCATGCTCGGCCAGGTTCTCCACCTCTGGAACCCCGGGGTACGGCTGGGCGCCGACAGAATCGACGTCCTGACCCGCGCGGCCGAGGCCTGCATGCTCAGCGGCGACTACGCCCGCGGCGTCGACTACGCCACCGCCGGGCTGGCCGAGGTGGACGAGCGGCGCGAGCCCGAGCGGGCCGCCCGGCTACTGGAGCATCGGGGCAGGCTGCGGCACCGGCTGGAGGCGACCGGCGTCGCCGACTGGGAACGCGCCCTGCGGCTGCTGCCCGCCGATCCCGGCAGCGTCCAGCGCGGGCGGCTGCTCGGGGTGCTGGCCATGGGCCTCCTGCCGGAGGTGGACAGGGCGCGCGAGCCGTTCGAGGAAGCGCTCGCCGCCGGCCGGCGCACCGGAGACGCCACGGTCACGATCCGCGGGCTGCTGGGCGTCGGGTCCATGACCGGCGATCTCCGGATGCTGGCGCAGGCCCGCACCCTGGCCGAGCGGCTGGACAACCACGACCTGCTGATGACCGTCCCGATGTACGAGGCCACGCTCCACACCAGGGCCGGCGACCAGCACCACGCGATCGAGGCGGCCCGCGCCGGCATCCGCCACGCCCGCCGCCACGGGCTGGGCCGCAGCCGCGGCGCCGAACTCGCAGGATACGCCGGACACGCCCTGATCCTGGCCGGCCGGTGGGACGAGGCCGCCGCCGTCCTGGAAGAGAGCCTCCAGGAGGATCCGCCACCGCTGTCGCGGCAGGCCCTGCGCGTTCTGGCGGGCTATCTGTCGCTGCTGCGCGGCGACGTGAGCGCGGCAGCCGACGCCGCGGCGGCCGTGACGCACAGCGGCAGCCTGTTCCCCCGCCACCAGCTGCTGTGCCTGCTCGCCGTCGCCCAGGGCAACCCCGAACACGCCGACCTCCTGCTGGAGCGGGCACTGGCAGATACCGCCCTCACCCGCATCTACAGCAGCGACGCCCGGCCGGTCCTGGTCGCCGGCGCGCTGGCACAGCAGGCCCGGCTCGCCTGCGGCACCGGCGAGAACCTACGCCGGCGCGTCGCCGCCCGGCAGGCCGGCCTCGCCGCGGCCGATGCCGCGCTCGGCGTGGACGGGCCGCTCGACCGGGCCTGGCAGCTGATGCTGCGCGCACTGATCGAGGACGACGGCTGGGACGACACCGCAACCGCCTGGCGCGAACTGCGGCAGCCGTACGAGCTGGCCCTGGCCCTGTTCCACGGCGCGCGCACCGCGCTGGCCGCAGGCGACCGGCCCGGCGCGACGGCCCGCCTCGGCGAGGCCGCCCGGCTGGCCGAAGACCTGGGCGCCGCGCCGCTCGCCCGGGAGATCGCCCTGCTCGGCCGGCCCCGATCGGCGCACGACGGGCTGACGGCACGCGAGCACGACGTGCTCGCGTTGATCGCCGCGGGCCTGAGCAACCGGCAGATCGCCGCCCGGCTGCACATCTCGCCGAGTACGGCGGGCGTGCACGTCTCCCACATCCTGACGAAACTGGGCGCGGCCACCCGTACCGAGGCGGCGGCCATCGCCTTCCGCGAGGGGCTGGCGGAGCCCCGTCAGCCTCTCCGGGACTAACAGGGCCGCCGAGGGGCCGTGGGGTCCCGCCTGGTTCGCGAGCGTGTTTCTGGCCGACGCCGCGACAGGCATCGGTCAGGGCCAGGTCTTCACGAAGTCCGACGGCACCTACGTCCATCAGAACCTCCGCCCGGGTATCTACAAGGTCCAGGTCAGATACCGCAATCGCTACCAATGGGTGCCCCAGAAGATCGCCTACGCGGATGGCGCCGTCTTCACCGTCACGGCAGGGGCCACCACGGTGGTGGACGAGACGCTGCTGCCCGGGGCGGTGCTGAACGTCCTCGGCCCGTACGCGTGGCCGATCCACTACACGGCCATGCTCTATCCCAAGTACTACGCCTGGGAGTGGTCGGGACGCGCCGCCGACCGGCGCTCGGCCGAGCCCGTCAAGGTCGCTTCCGGCCAGAGCACGACCGCGAACGCCGCGCTGCGGAGCGGGGGAACGCTGACCGGCCGCACGCTGCAGAAGGACGGCGCCGTCTACACCGGATACGTCGACGTCCGGAGCTACAACGCCCGCACCGGCGACGTCGCGGGCCCGGTCCAGTACGGCAGCGGCGGCACCTACACCCTGCGCGGGTTCACCGGACAGCGCGTGAAGATCAAGTTCCAGGCGGACGGCCCCGGCTTCCGCTGGCACGAGGACGCCGCGACCTTCGAGCAAGCGGATCCGGTCCGCGTCAGGCAGGGCCACGAGCGCACGCTTGACATCACCGTTTCGTCCCCATCCTGACCCGTGTACGGCTCCCGCCGGGGAAGGCGGGAGCCGTACGAGAGCCGCCGGATGTCGTCGAACGCGGAGAGGGTGATGTCCTGCTCGAAACGGCTGCTTGAGGACCGCTGGACGGGGTCGGCGAGCCGGGGATGAAGCGGCGGGCTACCGCGGCGGCGCCTCGTGCTCGGGGAGCGGCTGGCCCGGGAACAGCACGCTGTTGAAGAGGTACGGTGCCCGGCCCGACGAGGGGTCGTTCCCGGCCAGGGGCCTGATCAGGTCGCGCAAGCCGGCGATCAGGTTCGCGAGTTCGCCGGGGTCGAGCCAGAGTGTGGTCTGCGGGTAGATGGCCCGGTCGGTGACCGGATCGCTGTCCTCGCGGTCGAGGTAGGCGTTGAACTCGGCGAGCAGGGCGGCCATCGCCACTCCGAAGAGCCGCCGGTGGTCGTCATGGGACAGGGCCGCGGCCTGCTCGCGGTCGATGGACGCCTGTTGTCCCACGAGCCGGTAGCGGCGCTCGAGCACGCTGTGCACGCGCTGCTCCCCGGCCGCTTCGAGAATCCCGCCGTCGACGAGGTATCCCACGTGCCGGTAGATCGTCGCCTTGGACACGTCCGGCAGCCGCTCGCACAGGTCGGCCGTGGTGAGCCGGGCGTGGAGGGAGAAGGCGTGGATGATGCGCAGGCGGACCGGGTGCATGACGAGTTCGACGGAGTCCATAGACCTAGTATCGCATGTGATACTGTTTCTCAAACTTGAGAATGAGGTTGCCTGAAGGCAGCCGGATCACATGGAGGACCCGACAGTGGGCCAGAACATGTCAACGACGACGTACAGCGACGCCCCGCCGCCCCTGGGCCGTCGCTACACGGTGGGCGGCGTCCGCCTGATGCTGGATCACGCCGGGACGGGCGGCCCGCCCGTGGTGTTCCTGTCCGGCGGTACGGCGTGCGCGCTGAACTACCTGATGCTCCATCGGCGGGTCAGTGCGTTCACCACCAGCGTCGTCTACGACCGGGGCGGAATCGGCTGGAGCGAACCCGTCGCCTTCCCCCGGACGTGTGCCGAGGTCGCCCAGGAACTGCACGACCTGCTGCGGGTCGCCGGCATCGCCGGGCCGTACGTGCTGGTCGCCCACTCCTACAGCGGTCTGCTGGCCCGCCGGTTCACGCAGATGTTCCCCGAGGCGGTGGCCGGGGTGGTCGGCATGGAGCCGTTGCCGGAGTTCTGGGACGAGAGCATGCCCGAGCAGTTCCATCTCAGCCAGACCGTCAAGGCTGACGCGGCCGTCTTTCTCCAGGACATGCCCGAGGAGATGCGCGCCACCATCCGCAGCCTGCTCGACGACATGCTCGCGGGATGGCCCGAGGGGCCCCGCGCGACGCTCACCGCCTGGCACCTCGACCAGGACACCATGCGCGCCGCCGCGCGAGAGAGGAGCAACCTCGCCGGCCTGCCCGCCGAGATCCGCGCCGCCGGCCCCGTGCCCGACCGGCCCCTGATCACGCTCACCGGACTGCAGCCCGACCCCGGGATGCAGACCTTCATGAGCGCGGAGGCCCTCGACGAGCTCACCGGGGCCAAACGCGCCATGTTCGACAGGCTCGCCGCATCGGTGCGCGACGGCGAACACCGCGTCCTGGACTACACCTCCCACGGCGGGATGCACACCGAAGGCGCCGACGACGTCATCCAGGCGATCCGCGACATGGTGGCCAAGACACGTCCATAGGAGCCCGTCCAGCTATTCGGTGTTGCTAAGTACTGGTAGTCGGTGCTACTTTGTACCAGTAGTCAGTGTTGCTGAATAGCTGGGAGGTGGTGTCCCATGGGCAAGCAGATCACGGAGATGCTGAAAGGCACGCTGGAGGGCGTCGTCCTGGCGATCTTGTCCGGCCGGCCCGCCTACGGCTACGAGATCGCGGCATGGCTGCGCGACCAGGGCTTCGCCGACATCGCCGAGGGCACCATTTACGCGCTGCTCGTCAGGATCGAGCAACGGGGCCTCGTCGCAGTGGAGAAGGTCCCGTCCGAGAAGGGGCCGCCGCGCAAGGTGTACTCGCTGAACGCGCAGGGCCGCGAGCATCTCGACGAGTTCTGGGATACCTGGAGCTTCCTGGCCGATCGGCTTGAACGGCTCCGCGAAGGAGGGGAGTAGTCATGGCCGCAGAGCCGAAGGCGGGCCGGCGGTTCCTGGAACTGGTCACGGGGCCGCTCGGGGACAAGAAGCGCTACCGGCGGTACAAGGCGCGCACGCAGCGACTGCCCGCGGACTACCGCGCGGCGATCGAGGCACTGGATCGCTACATGGGGCACTTCGGGCCGGCGAACGCCGGCAGCCTCCTGGCGATGCTGGAGGATCTGGCCGACCTGTTCGAGCAGAGCGTGGCAGACGGAATCCCGCTCCGCGACGTCGTCGGGCAGGACCCGGTGGAGTTCGCCGAGACGTTCCTGCGGAACTACCCCGGCGGTGGATGGGCTGGCCGAGAGCGAGAGCTGCTGACCAAGGCCATCGATCGCGCCGCGGGCGGCCTGTAGGACGCAATGCGGCCGCCCGCACCCATCGGGGCGTGCGCGGCACCTGACACCGCCCAGACGCCTTGTCCCTGTTCGCCGGAACGGCCGGCGGGACGGCGTCACACCACGCTGACAAGCGGAAACGCTCTACAGCCATGCCACAAAACCACAACAACCAGCCCATTGGAGGGCCCATGTCCAGCATGCAACGGCGAGGGCTTCTCGCCGCTGTCTGCCTGGCGACCACGTTGGTGGTCGCCGGGTCTCCCGCGGCCTCGGCGGCGGACAAGCCGGAGATCAAGGTGTCCGGCGGGATGACGCAGCCCGTCTTCTCCTACGCCGACGCCATCCGCGAGCACGTGCGGGTGCAGTCGAGCGTGGACAGTGACGGCGACGGCAAGAAGGACCTGATCCGGGTGGACATCATCCGGCCCAAGGAGTCCGCGTCCGGGCTCAAGGTCCCGGTGATCATGCAGGAAAGCCCGTACTACGACGACCCCGGCGTCGGCTATGAGCTGGAGAAGAAGACCTACGACGCGGACGGGAACGTGACGAAGTTCCCGATGTACTACGACAACTACTTCGTGCCGCGCGGGTATGCGTTCCTATCGGTGGACATGATCGGCACCCGGCTGTCGGACGGCTGCCCGACCGCCTACGGCGCCCCCGACGTGCTGGGCGGCAAGGCGGTCATCGACTGGCTGAACGGCCGCGCGAACGCCTACGACGCCAAGGGCGAGCCGGTCAAGGCCACCTGGACCACCGGGCGGACCGGGATGATCGGCCACTCCTACGAAGGCGCGCTCGGCGCCGGCGTGGCCGGTACCGGGGTGCGGGGGCTGGAGACGATCGTGAACATCGCCGGCTACACCAGCGGCTACGAGTCCCAGCGCCTGGGCGGCACCCTGATCTGGTTCAAGGGCTCGGCGCCGTGGCTGTCCAAGCACGTCGACACCGATCCGGAGGAGAAGTGCGCGGCGGTGCGCAAGAAGCTGCTGGACGACTCCGACGATGCCACCGGCAACTACAACGCCTACTGGCACGAGCGCAACTACCGCAACGGGACGGTCTCCCAGGCGCGCAACGTGCGCGCCAGCGTCTTCTCGGTGATGGGCATGCAGGACCGCAGCGTGGTGGGCAGCCAGTTCTCCCAGTGGTGGCCGCTGCTGCCGCGCACCGTGCAGCAGAAGAAGTGGGTGACCCAGTACGGGCACCTGGACCCGTTCTGGGCCCGGCGCGAGGTGTGGCTGAACACCCTGAACCAGTGGTTCGACCACGAACTCATGGGCGTGAACAACGACATCATGCGCCGGCCCCGCGTCGATGTGCAGCTCGGCCCGGACCGGTGGATCACCCAGTCCGAGTGGCCGGCGCGCACCCGCACGGTGACCCTGCGCCCGCAGGCCGGCGGCACCCTGGCGCGCAGGCCGTCCCAGGGCGGCGGCAGCTACACCGACCTTCCCCAGAGCGAGATCGCCGCGGCCCAGAGCCCGGCCACCGCCAGCCCGCACCGGCTGGCCTACCTGACCCCGCCGCTGAAGAAGGCGGTCCGGGCGTCCGGGACGGCGTCGGTGAGCCTGAAGCTCAAGCTGGACAAGCCCGCCGCCAACCTGGGCGTGCTGCTGGTCGACTACGGCAGCGAGGCCCGCATCAACACCCGCGAGACCACCAGGACGGTCTCACAGGGCCTCAAGCTCGTCCCCGGTGAAGACTGCGTCGGCCAAAGCACCCCGGCGGACGACGGCTGCTACGTCAAGGCCGCCGACAACACGACGACCTCCGGCTTCCACGTGGTCACCCGCGGCATCCTGGACGCCCAGAACCACAAGTCGCTCAGCCGCTCCACCCCGCTGACACCGGGCAAGCCATACCAGATCACCTGGAAGCTGCAACCGCAGGACTACGAGTTCAAAGCCGGCCACCGCCTCGGCCTGGTGCTGACCGGAACCAACGACGACTTCAACCTCGACGTGACCGGCAACCCCGGCGGAGAGGACGCCGAACCCGGCACCGGGGCCAAGGTCACCATCGACCTGGCCGGCACCTCGATCTCCCTGCCCCTGGTCGACGGCACCTCCATCAGGTAGCGCCAAGCCGAGGCTGCCATCGGGTGGTGAGCTGGGCGTGGCGGATACGGCCCACCAAGCGGACGTGCAGGGTCTCGGGGGTGTCGTCGCCCGCGTCCCTGCCGATCGCGGCCAGGCTGTGCCGTACCGACAGCTCGTTGGCGTTCACCACCATGCCCGGTGCGAGGACCAACTCGACGGTGCCGCCGTTGACCCGCAGCTGGATGACGAGTTCGGGCGCGCTGCGGACCGCCTTGGTGAGGTCCAGCATCACCTCGGACCACGCGGTGCGCACCGCCAGCCGGTGGGGCAGCGTCCACCTGCCGTCGCGGCGCACCAGGCCGTGCCGTTCCTTGATGGTGAGCAGTTCGGCCGGTGGGCCGTCGTCGCCCGGCAGGGTGATCAGGTCGGCGGTGAGCCGGGCCAGCGCGTCGACGGTGCGGGCGGTCAGCGCCGAGTCCAGGCGTTCGTCGAACTCGACCGGGTCGAGCCGGCCGTCGGCGACGGCGCCGTGCAGCAGGTCGACGACCCGGTCGCGTTCCGCGTCGGAGGCACGCAGCCCGGGCTCCCGGCCCTGCACGTGGATCGGCTGCCTCGTCATGGGATCTCCCTTCGTTGACGTCCCGGACGGCGGCTACTCGCAGTAGATCCGCAGGTGGCCATCGGACTGCTCGAGTTCCACGATCGTCTCGTCGAGGTGCTCCACCAGCGCCTCGAGGTGCTCCGGCTTGAGCTGCGTCAGGTCGAACGGCACGCCCGCCTTGCTCAGCTCGGCGTTGGCCCGGGTCAGCGCCACCGGCGGGACCAGGGCGGCCAGCTGGACACCGGCGCGCAGCAGCTGCAGCGGCACCCGCACGTTCAGCCGCCCCGACTCGCCCTGGCCCTCGTCGAACTGCATCACCACCCGCAGATACTTCGGCCGGGCGCCGGGACGCGGCAGCTGGTCCCGCTCCAAGGCGGTGATGAGCCGTTCGGCCTCCTCCGCGGTGATCTTGCCCTCGGCCAGCAGGCCCAAGACGTCCTTACGCTGTTCGTTCACCACAAACCCCTCCTATCGGACGGCGACCAGCACCGCCGTACCGCTGAACTCCACGTCGAACCGGGTCCCTGGCAGCGCGCACACCATCCGCCAGCCCGTGACCAGCGCCCGCACCGCGTCGATGCGATACACCAGGCACGCCACCACGCCGCCCAGCACCGCCAGCGCCAGGATCGGCGACAGCAGCAGCGCCGCCGGCACCACCGGAACCCAGAGCCGCACGCGCCGCCGGCCCGGGCGCTTGACCCGCACGCTCACCAGCTGCGGGATCACGGCCGGCCCTCCAGCTCCGTCACCGCCTGCTCGGCGGTGATCTCACCACGCCGCAGCCGATCGAGGACCTCGCTCGGCGGCGGCGCCGGGTCGACCTCCACGAAGTCGAGCATCTGCGAGATCCGGTTCAGCCGGGACTTGATCGTCGGATAGCTCACCCCGAAGATCCGCTCCATCTGCTTGATGGACCCGTGACAGCGCACGAACGCCGTGACGAAAACCTGATCCTCGACGCTGAGCTGGGCCAGCTGCGGCAGCTCGAACTCACCCTCGATCGCGACACCGTTGCCCGCCAGGCGCACCCGCTCGACATGGAACGGCTGGCCCCGGGTCAGGTTCGTGAGCTCCTGCCAATCCATCGCCTGATCCGTCATATCCACAAGTATACCCGAAAGATATTATATTCTTCAATGTTGATCTTAATTTTCTTAAGGTGACAGGGCCGCCTCGCCGGTGACGGACGCATCCGCGTCCTTGACGACGCGAAAGCCCCCGATTTCTCCGACCAGTGCGGGCCCGCACCTGCGCGAGGCAATATTTACGTTTTCTTGACGCCTGTGGTGCGCGCGGCGGACCTGCGGCCTCAGTAGCGTGCTCTGGTCTGACTCGCCCCATATGCGGAGGTGGCACGGTGGCCGGCACGGTCCGGGAGCGGAAGGTGCGGCAATGGCTGCTGAAAGGGCTCAAGCGTCCTGAGGGGCTGACCAGCGCACCACACGATGAAGAGGCTCCCGAGCACCAGCACTCCTGGTGGCAGGTCATGTGCCTGACGGGCGTGGACTACTTCTCCACGCTGGGATACCAGCCGGGCATCGCCGCGCTGGCCGCGGGCGCGCTCAGCCCCATCGCGACGCTGGTTCTCGTGGCGCTGACGCTCTTCGGCGCGCTGCCGACCTATCGGGCGGTGGCCGAGCAGAGCCCGCACGGGCTGGGCTCGCTGTCGATGCTGGAACGGCTGCTGCCCGGCTGGCGCGGCAAACTGCTGGTGCTGTTCCTGCTCGGGTTCGTGGCCACCGCCTTCATCGTCACCATCACCCTGTCCGCGGCCGACGCCACCGCGCACATCCTGCACAACCCGTTCGTGCCGGAGTTCCTGGAGAGCTGGCAGGTGCCGGTCACGCTGGTGCTGATCGCCGCCCTGGGCGCGGTGTTCCTGGCCGGGTTCAGCGAGGCGATCTCCGTGGCCGTCGTCCTGGTGGCCGTCTACCTCGTGCTCAACGTGGTCGTGGTCGGCTCCGCCGTACAGCATGTGCTCGCCGCGCCGGAGAAGGTGACCGGCTGGCAGAACACCCTGAGCACCGACTACGCCAGCCCGATCGCCATGGTCGCGGTCGCGCTGTACGTGATGCCGAAACTCGCTCTCGGCCTGTCCGGGTTCGAGACGGGCGTGGCGGTCATGCCGCTGGTCAAGGGCGACGTCGCCGAGCGCGTCAAGGGCGCGCGCAAGCTGCTGACCACGGCCGCGCTCATCATGAGCGTCTTCCTGATCACCTCCAGCTTCGCCACCACCGTGCTCATCCCGCCCGCGGAGTTCGCCGAGGGCGGCTCGGCCAACGGCCGCGCCCTGGCCTACCTGGCCCACCTCTACCTCGGCGACTGGTTCGGCACCGCCTACGACCTGTCCACCATCGCCATCCTGTGGTTCGCCGGCGCCTCCGCGCTGGCCGGCCTGCTCAACATCGTCCCCCGCTACCTTCCCCGGTACGGCATGGCCCCCGACTGGACCCGGGCCTCGCGCCCCATGGTGCTGGTGTTCACCGCCGTGGCGTTCGTGATCACCGTGGTCTTCGGCGCCGAGGTCGAAGCGCAGGGCGGCGCCTACGCGACCGGCGTCCTGGCCCTCATCCTGTCGGCGGCGGTCGCTGTCACGCTGTCGGCCTGGGCGGCGCGCCGTACCCGTCCCGCCCTCTTCTTCGGCGTCGTCACCCTGGTCTTCGCCTACGCCACTGTCGCCAACATCATCGAACGTCCCGACGGCCTGGTCATCGCCCTGCTGTTCGTGCTGGCCATCGTGGTCGTCTCGCTCATCTCCCGGGCCACCCGCTCCACCGAGCTGCGCGTCACCCGCATCACCCTGGACGACGAGGCCCGCCGCTTCATCAACGAAGCCGGTGAGCTCTATCTCATCGCCAACGAACCCCACGGCCGCGACGCCAAGGAGTACGTCGACAAGGCCAGGGAAGCCTGGGAGCTGCACCGGTTGCGCACCGGCGAAGGTCTGCTGTTCCTGGAGGTGACCGTCCCCGACGCCTCCGAGTTCGCGGGGGAGCTCCGCGTCACCGGAGAGGAGCGCCACGGCTTCCGCATTCTGCGCATGCACAGCACCACGATCGCCAACTCCATCGCCGCCCTGCTGCTGCACCTGCGCGACATGACCGGCAAAACCCCGCACGTCTACTTCCACTGGGCCGCCGAAGGCAACCCCATCGGCGCCCTTCTGCGCTACCTCGTCTTCGGCGGCGGCGACATCCCGCCCCTGACCCGTGAAGTCCTCCGTCAGGCCGAACCCGACCCCGACCGCCGCCCCATCGTCCACGTCGGGTGAGGTTGCCGCCCACGTCCCGGTAGGCGGCGCGGCACGGTCGCGCTGAACCGAGCTCCTCCAACCGGGTTGCCCCCGCGCGGAGCCGATCCCTACTCTGAAAGGAGCGTGCGAGGGCGCTGCCAGTCCGCGGGCAGGGATCTTCCCACCTCGAGCAGCGCGTCACCGCACCGGACACCATCAACCTCTTTCCGGCCGGGCAAGCGGACCCCGGCGTCGAAGGAGGGTGCGATGTCCGATCGACACTTCGAGCTGCCGGCTCATCCGAACCTGGAGTACTACCGCAAGCAGGCCAAACACCTGTTTCGCGCGTACGGAGCAGGCGACGCGGCCGCGGAAGCCCGGGTGGGCGAGGTGCTGGGCGAACGGGCCGCCGAGCGGTTCCTGCTCAGCGACGCCCAGTTCGTGCTCGCAGAGGAACACGGATTCCGGGCCTGGGCGGAGTTCCGCGCCCACGTCGAAAGCCGGAGCGTCACCGGAGAACGGCCGGTCTCCCGCCTTCTGGGGGTCAGGCCGGTCATCTACGCCCGGATGGCCGAGGCGCTCCTGCTGGCGTTGCGCCGCGACGAGCCCGGCGCCCTGCGACGCCTGCGGGCCTACGTGCCCCGGCACGCCGCCACGACCTGCGCCACCGGTGCCGAGCTGCGGGACGCGCGGCTGATCATCGCGCGGGAGCTCGGCTTCCCGACCTGGCGGGAACTCGTTTCGTTCACCGAGAAATCCCGGCGTGATCTCGGCGAACGCCGGCAGGAGCGGCGGCGGCTGCACCGTGAGGCCGAAGCGGTGCTGGCCGGCGACACCGTACGGCTGGCCGCGCTGACCGCCGAGCAGGCCGACGCCCTGCTGCGCATGCTCGCCCGCCCCGAGATGATCCCCGGTGTCCGGCTGGACAGGGAGCTGGGCGTGCCGCGCGCCTCCGTGGATGCCCTGATTGGCCGGGCCACCAACCTGGAGGTCCCGCTCACCTGGGCCGCCCGCGCCAACCGGGTCGCTTACGCGCGCCTGCTGCTCGACGCCGGCGCCGACCCCGGCACCCGGGCCTTGGGCGTGACGCCGCTGGAGAACGCCGCCCTTCTCGGCTACACCGAGGTCGTCGACCTGCTCGCGGGGCAGGCCATCGTCCCGCGGGCGCTCTGGACGTATGCCGCCTGCGGCCGGCTGGACCTGGTGCGGGCCTGTTTCGACGCCGGCGGCAACCTCCGGCCGGGCGCCGCCTCGGCCCGCCCCGACCTCGCCGACACCGGTGCGGGCTTCCCGTCTCGGCTGCCGGCGAGCGACGATCCGGGGGAGATCGTGGCGGAGGCGTTCGTCCATGCCTGCCAGCACGGCCGGATCGAGGTCGTGCGCTGGTTCCTCGACCGCGGCGTCCATCCCGACGTCACGCCGTATCTCGGGCGGACCGGCCTGCACTGGGCCATCCCGGGCGGACGCCTCGCGGTGATCCGCCTGCTCCTGGAGCGCGGCGCCGACCCGTCCCTCCGCGACGATCTCCTCCGCGCCGACGCGGACGGCTGGCTGCGCATCGCCTTCGCCGCCCGGCCGGACGATCCCGTGGCACACCGGCTGCACGACCTGATCGCCTCCCGATCGCGCTGACTAGAGGGGGTCGGTGATCCGGTAGCCCACTCCTGGTGTCGTGGTGATGACGGCAGGGTCGCCGAGCTTGCGGCGCAGGCGGCCGACGGTGACGGTGACGGTGTTGGTGAACGGGTTGGCGTGCTCGTCCCAGACCTGTTCGAGCAGGTCCTCGGCGCTCAGGAAGGCGGGGGAGGCGCGCAGGAGGGCTTCGAGGACGGCGAACTCCTTGACCGACAGGTCCAGGTGACGGCCGTCGCGGGTGGCGGTGCGGCGCCGCGGGTCGAGTTCGAGGCCCGCCGTACGCAGGGTGCGGGCGTGGACGACGGGCTGGCGGCGGACCAGGGAGCGGATGCGCAGGACCAGCTCGGGGAAGTGGAAGGGCTTGGCGAGGTAGTCGTCGGCGCCCAGGGTGAGGCCGGTGACCCGGTCGCCGGGCGAGCTGGCCGCGGTCAGCATCAGGACCATGACACGGTCGTCGCGCTCGGTGATCAGCCGGCAGAGGGTGTCGCCGTGGATCCCCGGCAGGTCGCGGTCGAGGACGACGACGTCGTAGGCGTTGAGGTCGAGCTTGGCCACCGCCTCCAGGCCGTCGTAGGCGAGGTCCACGGCCATGCCCTGGTCGCGCAGACCCTCGGCCACGACGTCGGCGAGCGACCGGGCGTCTTCGACCACCAGCACCCTCACGCCGGAACACCCGCCGGCTCGGCCGCCGGCGGCAGCGAGACGGCGACCCGGAGGCCGCCTTCGGGCCGGGCGCGCAGATCCAGGTCGCCGCCGTGCGCGGTCGCGATGGCCGCGACGATGGACAGTCCGAGCCCGGAGCCGTCGCCGGAACCGGTCCGGTTGGCGCCCAGCCGCTGGAACGGCTGGGCCAGCCGCGCCACCTGCTCCGGGTCGAGGACCTGCCCGCCGGTCTCCACCGTGACCAGCGCCGACGCGGTGCCGGCCGTGGCGGCGACGCGGATCCAGCCGCCGTCCCGGTTGTGGATGATCGCGTTGTCGATCACGTTGTCCACCACACGGGACAGGAGCGTCCGGTTCCCCCGCGTCCAGGCGTCGTGCCGGACGCCGTCATCGTCGACGGTCAACCCCTTGGCCGCGATGACGCCGGCTCTGGCGTCCAGGCTCGCCGTCAGCAGGCTGCCCAGTGAGATCGTGGCGCGCTCCGCCAGCGCGTCGTGCTGGGTGCGGGCCAGCGTGAGGAAGCCCTCCAGCAGCTGGTCGACCCGGTCGAGTTCGGCGCGGATCCGGCCGGCCAGCGCGAGCGTCTGCGCGGGTACGGGTTCCGGCTTGGCCACGGCCACGTCCAGCGATGCCCGCATGGTCGCCAGGGGAGTGCGTAGTTCGTGGGAGGCGTTGGCGACGAAGCGGCGCTGCGCCGCGAAGGCGCCCTCCAGGCGTTCCAGCAGGGCGTCGATGGTGTCGGCGAGATCCTTCACCTCGTCGGCCGGACCCGGCGCCGCCAGCCGTTCGTGCAGGTTCTCGGCCGAGATCCTGCGGGTGGCCGCGGTGATCGTCCGCACCGGGCGGAGCACCCAGCCGGCCAGCATGCGGCCGAGCACGCCCGACACCACGATCATGACGGCGAGCGCGACCGCCGAGGCGATGAGAAGCTGGTTCGACTGCGCCTCCTGAGCCTGCGACAGCTGGGCCTCCAACTGCCTGTTGGCCTCCAGAGCCTCCTTCAGGGTCAGCTGCTCGATGGGCGGCCCCGGCTGGGTGGAGGTGTGCCCGCCCACGCCGATGAGGTTGGTGATGGCCAGCAGCGCGGCCCCCGACAGCAGGAACATGAGCCCGTACAACACGGTGAACCGCAGGCGTACGGTTGCCGGGAGGCGCAGCAGATGCATGCCCTCCAGGATGCCTGGTGGCGCCTAACAGCGAGATGACGGCCCCCGTTCGGCTCCTGTTAGGGCCGGATCCGTACAACGGGCGGCATGCAAGCAACCATCGAAGTGTCGGGGCTGCGCAAGCGGTTCGGGCAGACCACCGCGCTGGACGGGATGTCGTTCACCGTCCGGGGCGGGCAGGTGACGGGGTTCGTCGGGCCCAACGGGGCGGGCAAGACCACGACGATGCGAGTGATCCTCGGCCTGGACGCGGCCGAGGAGGGCAGCGCGCTGATCGGCGGCCGGGTGTATGCGAGCCTGCGCCGCCCGCTGACGCAGGTCGGGGCGCTGCTGGACGCCGGTGCCGTGCAGCCGGGCCGTACCGCGCGCAACCATCTGCTGTGGCTGGCCCATGCGCAGGGCCTGGGCGCCCGCCGGGTGGACGAGGTGCTCGACGAGGTCGGGCTGTCGTCGGCGGCCCGCAGGAAGGCGGGCGGCTTCTCGCTGGGCATGCGGCAGCGGCTGGGCATCGCCGCGGCGCTGCTGGGGGACCCGCCGGTGCTCATGCTGGACGAGCCCGTCAACGGCCTGGACCTCGAGGGCATCGTGTGGATGCGCGGCCTCCTGCGCTCGCTGGCCGCGCAGGGCCGCGCCGTACTGGTGTCCAGCCATCTGATGAGCGAGCTGCAGGACACCGCCGATCATCTCGTGGTGGCCGGCCGCGGCCGGGTCCTGGCCGACGCCGGCGTGGCCGACCTGATCGCCCGCGCGTCGCGCGGCCGGGTCACGGTGCGCACGCCCGCTCGCCCGCAGGCGGCGGCGGTGCTGACCCACGCCGGCGCCACCCCTGTCGCCGAGGATGGCGACACGCTCACCGTCACCGGGCTGGCGGCCGAGCGCATCGTGGCGCTGCTCAACGCGGGCGGGGTGCCGTTTTCCGAGGTGGCGGCCCATCGCGCGAGCCTGGAGGCGGCGTACATGGACCTCACCGGGGACGCCGTCGAGTTCCGTGAGGCGACCCGATGACGGATTTCGCGCGGCTCGTGCGCGCGGAGTGGACCAAGTTCAGGACGGTACGCGGCTGGGTGCTCGGCATGCTCGTCGCGGCGCTGGTCATCGTGTCGCTCGGCCTCTTCTCCGCGGCCGGCAGCCACACCACCTGCGGGGGCGCGAGCGAGGTCTGCCCCGCCGTCCCGGTGGGCCCGGACGGCGAAGCGGTGAACGACAAGTTCTTCTTCGTCCATCGGCCACTGCAGGGGGACGGCAGCCTCACCGCCCGGGTGACCTCCATGACCGGCCAGATGCGCCTGCCCGACGCCATCCCCGGGGTCCGCAACGTCGCCTCCGGCGTGGTGCCGTGGGCGAAGGCCGGCCTCATGATCAAAGACGGGACCCGGGAGGGATCGGCCTACGCGGCGGTGATGGTCACCGGCGGCCACGGGGTGCGGATGCAGCACGACTTCACCCACGACGTGGCCGGACGTCCCGGCGGCGTCTCCAAGGACTCGCCGCGCTGGCTGCGGCTGACCCGAGCGGGTGACACGATCACCGGCTTCGAGTCCGCCGACGGCAGGAACTGGACCCGGATCGGCACGGCCGAGCTGGCCGGGCTGTCGGCCACCGTGCGCATCGGGCTGTTCGCCGCCTCCCCGGGAGCGCTGACGGTGACGCCGGCCGATCTCGGCGGGTCGATCACCGCGGAGCGCTTCGCCGAGGCGAGCGCCACCTTCGACCAGGTCGGCCCGCAGGGCGAGGGGTGGACGTACGACGATGTCGCGGCCACCTTGAATCCCGACGGGACGGCCCACCACCCGGGCAGCGCCAGCCGGACCGCCGGCACGTTCACCGTGACCGGGACCGGGGACATCGGGCCGCGCCTGGACGGTCCCACCATCGCGAACACCCTCACCGGTGTGCCGGCCGGGCTGATCGCGCTGGTCGTGGTGTCGGTATCGGTCATCACCACCGAATACCGGCGGGGCCTGATCCACACCAGCCTGCTCGCCAGTCCGCGCCGCGGCCGGCTGCTGGCGGCCAAGGCGATCGTCGCCGCAGCGGCCGCCTTCGCCTCCGGGCTGGCCGCCGCCGGCGTCGTGGTCCCCGCCGGCACCCGGATCCTGCGCGCGAACGGCAACGTCGTCCTTCCGGTGTCCTGGCTCACCGAGCTGCGGGTCGTCGTCGGCATGGCGGCATTCCTGGCCGCCGCGGCCGTCCTCGCGCTGGCCCTCGGCGCCCTGTTCCGGCGCAGCGCCGCGGCGGTCAGCGCGGCCATCGCGCTCGTCATCCTGCCGCACATCCTGGCGACCGCCTCCGTCCTGCCCGCGGGCGTGGGGCAATGGCTGCTGCGCCTGACCCCGGCCGCCGGCTTCGCGATCCAGCAGAGCATCCCCGAGTACGCGCACGTTCTCGGCAACTACGCGCCGTCGGCCGGCTTCTACCCGCTGCCGCCGTGGGCCGGGCTCGCGGTCCTCTGCGGCTATGCCGTACTCGCCCTGGCCGCGGCCGCCTTCCATCTGAGCCGGAGGGACGCATGAAGCCGGCACTGCACGCGGAGTGGACCAAACTCCGCACGTCCGGCGGCATCGGGTGGCTGCTGCTCGCCCTGGTCGCGCTGACCGCGGGGGTGAGCGCGGCGGCGTGCGCGACGGTCTCGTGTACGGCGGCGCCGTGCGCCTACGACGTCCCCAAGCTCAGTCTCATGGGAGTGCAGGCGGGCCAGGCGATCGTCGTCGTCGTTGCCGTGCTGGCGATCGGCGGCGAGTACAGCACCGGCATGATCGGCCTCACCCTGGTGGCGATGCCGCGCCGGATCACGCTTCTGGCGGCCAAGGCCACCGTCCTCACCGGGGTGACGCTGGCCGCGGGGACCGCCGCCGTGCTGGCCTCCGTACTCGCCGGGCGGCTCATCCTGCCCGGCAACGGCTTCACTCCTGCGCATGGCCAGGAGCTGCTGTCCCTGGCCGATGGGCCGACGCTGCGCGCGGCCATGGGCTCGGTGCTCTACCTGGCCTTGATCGCGCTGCTCAGCCTCGGCATCGCCGTCGCCGTCCGGGACTCCGCCGCCGCCGTCGGGGTGGTGCTCGGGCTGATCTACGTCCTCGGCGTTCTTCCCTTCCTGATCTCCGACCCGGATGCGCAGCTGCTTCTCTGGCGGATCTCCCCGATGAACGCCGGGCTCGCCGTACAGGCGACCGCCGACCTCTCCGCCCTGCCCCTCGGCCCGTGGGCGGGCCTGGGTGTGCTCGCCGTGTGGGCAGCCGTGTCGATGCTGGGGGGAGGGCTACTCCTGCGGGCCCGCGACGCCTGAACCACCGGGTTCTAGGCGCTACCCCACGTGGCCCGGACGCAGGACCCGGCGCACGGCGTCGCGCATCCAGCGGTGACCCCCGTCGGCGGCGTGGCGGGGGTGCCAGGCCATGCCGATCGTCAGCGGGGGCAGCGGCAGCGGGATGTCCAGCAGGAGACCCAGCGCGTGCGCCGCGTCGCTGAGTGGTGAAGGGGGTTCGCCCGGCAGCGCGGCCGGCACCAGGCAGACCACGTCGCCGGCCGCGGCCAGCGCCATCGCCGCCAGGTGTCCGGGCAGGACGGCGCCGACCCGCCGGCCGAGCCCCTGCTCGGCCAGGGCCGCGTCCAGCGGGCCGGTGAAGCGTCCCCGGCGGCTGACCGTCACGTGCTCGGCCGCGGCACCCCGCAGGCCGCCCGGGCCGGGCTGGTCACCGCCTCCCTGGCCATGGACGACCTGATCGCCGGCTCCGGGGTCGCCTACCGCGACCTGGCCTGCCCGTCCTTCTCCGAGAACCTGCTGGAGGAGGCCGAGTCGATCCGCGAGAACGGCGTCTTCACCGACACCGCCGCCGCGGACCGCCCGGCCCCGCTGGTGGCCCTCGCCGACATCGCCGCGACGGCGGCCGGGTTGCTGCTGGACCGCTCCTGGACCGGCGCCGGCAGTGTCCCGGTGCTCGGCCCGCAGGAGCTGTCGCCCGACGACCTGGCCCGCATCATGACCGAGGAACTGGGCCGTCCGGTCCGCTACCGGCGCCGGCCGCTCGCCGCAGCCGGGCCCGGCCACCGCGTTCGCGCAGTGGTGCGCGCAGACCCTCAAGCCCGCCGTCCCCGCCGCACCGTAGGCCGCACAGGCCCTAGTCGCGCAACCCGGGCACGTCGATGACGATCACCTCCGTGTCGTCGGGCCTGCCGGGGATGCGCCCGTCGTTGCCGGGGAAGTTGTTGTCGTTGGCGACCAGGACGCGCTCGCCGTGCAACGGCAGCACCGACTCCACCGACTGCAGGGGGAAGGAGAACAACGGCCCCACCCCGTACTCACCCGGCCGGGCCGGCGTCGACACGCCCCTGGGGTCGGCGATGCGCAGCAGGTCCGCGACGGTACGGCGGGGCAGCACCCCACCCGGCCCCGCGGCGTCGAGATCGGTGACGATCAACCGCTTGACCAGCGCCGTGGTGCCCATGCCGTTGTCTCGCTCGATCAGCAGCAGCCGGTTCCCGTCGAGCAGCGACGCGTCCCCCACGAACAGTCCCGGATCATCCACCCGGAAGGTCCAGGTGCGGCCGGTGTAGGCCCGTGCGCGCACGTCGAACTCGTAAACCACCCGCCGCCGCTGGTCGGGGTCGCCGGTCTTCGCGCGCTCCAGTATCGGGTAGAGGGTCCAGCCGTTCCTGCTCGCGGCCAGAGCCTCGAAACCGCCGCTGGCCGGCAGCGTGGGCCGCTCACCGGGGGCCAGGTCGGGTGACTGGGGAGACTTGGTGCCGTCCGGCAGCGGGATCGGCGCCTCCAGCACCTTGCCCGTCCGGTCCACGTGCAGCAGGTACGGGCCGAACTCCTCACCCACCCACAGATCGCCGCGCGCGTCCCAGGCGAGGGACTCGACGTCGAAATCGGCCCCGGTCAGCAGCCGGTCGGCGGTGTCCTGGTTGACGATGGGGAAGGGCACCTTGCGGTCGGGGTCACGGAAGCTGATGTGACCGCGCAGGTCGATCTTGCCCCTGCGGTGGTCCGGCTCGATGACGTAGGCCCGCAGCAGGAAGTCGGCGGAGTTGTTCTTGGCGCCGAACCCGTTGTCCGGCATGGCGAGCAGGCGGTTGCCGGAGTGGGAGCCCGGCACGGCCGGGATCACCGCGGAGAAGCCCGGGATCGGCTGGCCGGGGAAGGGCGGGGTGACGCCGTTGACGGTGGCCGGCGGCAGCTGCGTACCCGAGACGGGGCCTGGCTGGTAGGCGGTGGCCGGCAGCAGCGCCCGGCCGCTCAGCCGAGCCTGGCCGGGCAACCGCACGCGCAAGCCGTACAACCTCGTGACCTGCGCCGGGTTGTTGTTGTCGTCCGAGACGAGATAGAGCGTGCGGCGGTCCTCGCTCAGCGCCATTCCCTCGACGTTGTCCAGCAGCGGGTTCGGCTGCGGCTGCTTGGCCGTGGCCCCGGACGGCGGGCAGTCGGCCAGGTCGAGCAGCAGCCGCTTGCCGAGCCAGGCGCGCGGGTCGGTCAGCGTGGACAGCGACGCCACGCCGGAAACATCCGGGACGCCGGTCGCGGAAACCCGGTACAGCCGCACGGTGTTGCCCACCCCCGCGGTGAACCCGCGCTCCAGCGCGATCAGCTGGTCGTCGCCGAGCGCCACCAGCTCCACGAGCCCGAGTCCGGCGTCGGGCCGATAGGCGTACTGCGCGGCCGGAGCGTAGTCGCGGCCGTGCGCGCCCGCATACCGCAGAATGCGCAGCCCCGGCCCGTCGGCGGACAGCGGCCCCTCCATCCCCGCATACAGCGCTCGGCCGTCGGGCGTGGCCGCCAGCGCCTCGAACGTCTGATTGACCGCGGCCTGCCCGCCCGGGCCGACCCGGAACCTGTCCGGTACCGGGAAGGAGGCCACCTCCCGCCCGTCGGAAAGCCGGAACCGCCGAATCGACGGCTCACGCTCCGAACTGGCCAGCACCGTGCGGCCCCCGCGCTCGGCGACCAGACCCTCGCCGTCGAAGTCCGCGCCGGTGTACGGCACGCCGTCCGGGCGCAGCAGCGTGGTCATCCCGCTCACCCGGGCGCTGCGAAGGTCCCGGGTGAGGTTGAGGTCGTAGAGCCGGGCGGGCGTCGTGCCGATGTTGTCCACGAGCGCCAGCGCCCTCGACTGGCTCGTCAGCGCCAGCGCGGACAGGCCGGCGACAGCCGTACCCTCGAACGTGGTCTTGTCCAGGCTGTCGCTGAAGCCGAGCAGAGACGCGTCGGCCGAGCAGCGCGCGGCCTCCCGGGACGGTGTGGCGCCGTCCGCGGGGATGGGCGCGCTGAGCAAGGCGGCGATGGCCGCCGCGGCCGCGATGGCCGGGCGCCGTAGGCTGTGCACGGGTACCTCCGGAGAAAGATGATGCTTCCTGCTGATCGAAGTACCTTTGGCCCGCCAGGAGACATCTCGCCCAGAAACACTTCATGAATTGCGGGGTGACAGACGCTGGTCAGCACCCCGGGTTCACCGGGCGCCGGCACTCCGCGAGCCGTACCACGACCTCCACAGCGTCTCGTACACCCCGCCCGCCGCGACCAGGTCGTCGTGGGAGCCGACCTCCACCACCCGGCCGTCGTCCATGACCACCACCCGGTCGGCGTCGCGGGCCGTGTGCAGGCGGTGGGCGATCGCGATGACGGTCCGCCCTTCCAGGACGGCGGCGAGCGAGCGTTCGGCGCGTCTGGCCGTGCGGGGGTCGAGCATGGCGGTGGCCTCGTCGAGGATGACCGTGTGCGGGTCGGCCAGGATGACCCTGGCCAGGGCGAGCTGCTGGACCCGGTCCGGGCCGAGGGCGGCACCTGACGACAGGGACCCCAGCTCGTCGTCGAGCGAGGCGACCCAGTCGGCGCCGACCGCCGCCAGCGCCTTGTCCAGGCGGTCGTCGCCGGCCGACGGATCCGCCAGCAGCAGGTTGTCGCGGACCGTGCCGAGGAACAGGTGCTGTTCCTGGGTGACCAGGACGACGTGCTCGCGCAGCCGGGCGGGGGAGAGGTCGGCGACGGGCACCGAGCCGACGGTGACCGTGCCCAGGCGGGGGCGGTCGATGCCGGCCAGCAGCTTGCCCAGGGTGGACTTGCCGGCTCCGGAGGGACCGACGACGGCCAGGCGCTCGCCGGGCCGTACGCTCAGATCGACGCCGGACACCACGTCGTCGTCTTCGTAGGCGAAGTGCACGCCGGCCGCCTCGATGCGGTCGCCCTGGGGCGCCGCGGCGGCGACCTCCCGCCGCGCCGGGGTCGCGAGGCCCTCGATCCTGGCGAAGGAGGCGGCGCTGCTCTGCAGCTGCTCCAGCCAGATCAGGATCGTCTCGATCGGCTGGCCGAGCTGGCGCAGGTACAGCACGCAGGTGACGATCGCGCCCAGCGTGACCTGGCCGCGGTCCAGGAGCACCCCGCCGAGCAGCAGCACCAGCACGGGCGGCAGGAGCGCGGAGACCTCCACCGACGGCCAGAGCACGCTGCGCAGGAAAAGGGTGCGCAGCTGGGCGGTCCGGCCGCGCTCGATCACCCGTTCCGCCGCGCGCGTGCGCTTGGCCTGCAGGCCCAGAGCCTCGATGGTCCGGGCGCCGGCGGCGTTGGCGGCCAGGTGCTCGGCCAGCTCCGAGCGGGCGGCGCCTTCCTCCAGGTACGCGGGCCGGGCACGGCGAAGGTACCAGCGGGAGGCGGCCGCGATGCCGGCCAGCGCGATCAGGCCGCAGGCGCCCAGGACCGGGTCGGCCAGGAAGACGGCGACGATCAGGAAGAGCGCCTGCAGGCTCGAGACGAGGATCTCGGGGGCGGCGTCGCGCAGGGTGCTGCCGACGACGGCCACGTCGGTGGTTCCGCGGGCGGTCAGGTCGCCGGTGCGGATGTGCTCGACCGTGGCGGCGGGCAGGGCCAGCACCCGATCGAGGAGTTCGGCGCGGATACGTTCCTGGACCCGCTCGCTGAACCGATGCCCGGTCTTCTCGGCGTACCTGGACAGGACCAGCTGGGCCAGCGCCGCGCCCACGGCGATCGCGGCCAGCAGATCGACCGTGCCCCCGGCGCCGATGGAGTCGACGATCCGGCCCAGCAGCCACGGGCTGACCAGCGCTGCGGCCGCCGCGAGGCAGTTGAGCAGCAGCGTCGCGGTGAATCCCGGCACGTCCCGCCTGACCAGGCGCAGGGCGGCCCGCCGTACCTGCTGCCGGTCGGCGACGGGCAGGTCGCGGTTCATGCGAGCACCGATCGGTAGGCGGGGGCGGAGTCCATCAGCTCGCGGTGGGTGCCGGCCGCGGCCACCCGCCCGTCCTCGATGAACAGCACCTGGTCGGCCTCGGCGAGCAGCAGCGGGGAGGTGGTGGCCACGACCGTGGTACGGCCGGCGCGGGCCGTACGGAGTCGTCCGGCGAGGAGGGACTCGGTGTGGGCGTCCAGCGCGGAGGTGGGCTCCACGGCCAGCAGTACCTCGGGCTCGGCCAGCAAGGCCCGGGCCAGGCGCACGCGCTGACGCTGGCCGCCCGACAGGTTGCGGCCGCCGGGTTCGATCATCGAGTCGAGCCCGTGGCGCAGCCCCGCGACCACGTCCTGCGCCGCGGCCACGTGCACGGCCCGCTGGACGGCCGCGTCGTCCGCCTCGCCCCGGCCCTGGAGGACCTCGCGCAGCGTGCCCGCGAACAGGGCGGCGTCGTGGTCGGCGATCAGCGAGGTGCCGTCGAACCCGCCCATCTCTTCGAGCAGCGCCACGCTCTCCTCAGGCCGGGCGCTGACCAGCCCCACCAGGCTCCCCGGCGCGACCTGCGGCCCGGCGGGCCGGGGCCGCTCCCCGGCGCGCAGTCCGAGGAAACGGGTGACCTGGCGGGCGGCGACCAGGCCGTGGCTGACCTGGAAGCTGCCCTCGATGAAGAAGGAGACGGGAACGACCAGCATGACGATGTACCCGTATACCCCGACCAGCTCGCCCACCGTGATCGCCCCCTCGGCGGCCAGCCGGGCGCCCAGCCAGGTAACCGCGGCCAGGAACAGCGCGGGCAATCCGGTGCCCAGCGCGCCGATCCAGCTCGTCAGCGACGCCACCCGGTAGCCCTGCTCGCGCAGGCTCGCCGAGTCGGCGCGGTACCGCTCGGCGTAGGCGGCCTTGCCGCCGAAGGCGTTGAGCACCCGTAGCCCCTCGATCAGGTCGACCAGGCGCGTGGTCAGCCTGCCCTGGTTCTCGCGGTAGCCGTTCTGCACCTTCATCAGCCGCCCGAGCAGCGGGCCGAGCAGAACCGCCAGCAGCGGCACGCCCAGCAGCACCACGACGGCCAGCACCACGGAGACCTGCAGCAACAGCATCGCCACCACGCCGTAGCTGATCACCGCGCCCACGCCGGGGCCGGTCACCGTCAGCGAGGCGGCGATGGCGATGACGTCGCCGATGCCGATCGTCACCACGTCGCCCGCAGAAGCGCGCTTGGGCAGGTCGGCGCCCAGGTTGTTGATCTGCTCGATGAGGACGCGCACGGTGCGGAAGTTGGCGTCCATCCGGATCTTGGTCATCGTGCGGTGCCGCAACATCGCCAGCCAGGCGTTGACCAGGCCCGCCGCCAGCAGCGCCATGACCCAGCCGGGCGCCAGGTCGTCGTCGATGGCTCTGGACAGCAGGTACGGCGGGAGCGTCAGGCCCACCATCCAGAGGGTTCCCAGCATCGCGCCCAGCGCGACCCGGCCCTTCTGCGCCCAGGCCAGCCAGCACAGATACCGAGCCGCCTTCATGGGGATGACGCTAGAGCATGCCTTGGGCGGCTCTTTGCCCGGCCTGGAGTGCCTACTTCGTGATCTCGTAGCGCAGAATGACCACGCCGTTGTCGAATCCGGTGGCCTCGATGAGCTTCAGGTCCTGCCGGTCTTCGAAGAGGCGTGTGCCCTTGCCGCGTGCGGTCGGGCAGACGAGCAGGGTGATCTCGTCGACGAGGCCGGCCTGCAGCAGGGAGCGCATGAGGGTCAGGCTGCCCCACAGCCAGATGTCTTTGCCGATTTGCCGCTTGAGTTCACCGATGGTGGCGGCCGGGTCGCGCGTCACGGTCGCGGCGGCGAACGCGCCCCAGGGGGCCTGCTCCAGTGTCGAGGAGGCGACGAACTTGGTGAGGTTGTTGAGCTTTTCGCCGTACTCGCCCTGCTCGGTGGCGCTGGCCCAGCCCGTGGACTGGGCGTAGGTGTTCGCGCCGAGAATCAGCGTGTCGACCGCGTCGATGAGCCCCATCACGCGGGCCTTGTACGCGGGGTCGCTCTTCTCGGAGAAGGGTTCCACGGACACGAAGCCGAGCCCGCCGTCCTCCTCCGCGGCGATGTTGTCGAGGGTGACCCACTGCTGAACGATGAGCTTGCGCATTGCTGGCGGCGCCTTTCGCTTGTGTGTCTGCTGGGTGGTTCTTCTTTCGGGGGACGGAACCGCGTGCCGATTCTCGACATCCTCCGTCGTCTCCATCGGAGCTACTCGTGTTTGACTAGTTGGCGCTACTCGTGTTTGAGTAGCTGGGTGAGTGACGCGCGCATGTTCGTGCTCGGCGCCCTGCTGCGCGGTCCGATGCACGGGCATCAGATCCGCCGGCAGGCGCAACTGGACCGCACGGAGTTGTGGACCGACATCAAGGTGGGCTCGCTGTACGGGGCTTTGCACCGGCTCGTCGCCGAGGGCGCGATCGAGGTGGTCCGTACCGAGCGGGGGGCGGGTCCGGCGCGGACGGTGTACGCGCTCACCTCAGCCGGGCGCGAGGAGTTCATCGCGCTGCGCGACCGGACGCTGCGCGAGGTCCGGCTGCGTCCTGACCCGGTGGATCTCGCGTTGCACTACGCCGGCGATCTCGCCGAAGAAGACCTGCGGGCACTGATCGGCGGGCGGCGCGACGTGCTGGCCGCCCGGCTTACCGCCTGGCGGCACCAGCGCGAGCAGGCCGAGCCGTACCTGCGCGGGCTGGAGCCGCTGACCTTCGACCACACCACGGCCCGCCTGCGGGCCGAGATCGCCTGGCACGAGAGCCTGCTGGAGCAGCTACCGAAACTGCTCGCCGCGAACGACCGCGGCCGAGCGCCGACAGCGGAAGGACGCCGAGAATGACTCTGGTGACCGGAGTGACCGGTTTTTCGGTGCTCAAGGGCGGACACGCGGGCCGGCGACACTCGCTCACCGGGCTGCCCGCCCGGGGGTCCGCGCAGCAGGCCGGCGACTTCCGCTGAGTGCCGTCATGCTGCGCAACCGCATCTTCGCCTGGCACCGGGAGTTGCAGGACGTCCACCACCGCCTGGAAAAGGCACTGAAAGACGCCCGCAGGGCCATCCGCTCCGGCGAACGCGCCCAGAGCCTCAAACCCGAGCTCCGCGACTTCTGCTACACCTTCTGCGCGGCCCTGGGCAGCCATCACCGCAGCGAGGACAGCGACTTCTTCCCGGCCTTGCTGCACCAGCTGCCCGAGCTGGAGCCCACGATCACCCGCCTGGGCCGCGAGCACGAGGTTCTCGCCCGCCTCCTGGCCGATTTCCAGCTGAGCCTCGACGATCCGCAATCATCACCGCACCAGCTCTTCATACAGATCAACGACATCAAGGCCGCGATGAAGGCGCATTTCGGCTTCGAGGAAGGCTCACTGAACCAGGCACTTCATGCGCTTGAATCCCCGGAGAGCGACAAGAAGCGCATGTTCGGCGACGTGTGACCGACGGCCTCCTGATCTTCCCGGCGGTGCCGGTAACCGCCGGGCGGCGACCCGTACTGGCGTTTGAAGGCATGGGTGAAGGTGTACTGCGAGCTGTAGCCGACCTGCTGGGCGATCGTGTTGACGGGGGCGTCGGAGGTGCGGATGTAGAGCAGGAGCAGGTCCAGCAGGGTGAGCAGGATGGTGTCGGAGCCTGGGCGGGCGTCGCCGTCCAGTTCCACGCCGAGGAGTTCGACCGCGGCGCGGAGCTCCCGGTGGCGCCCTACCCGCGTCGGCAGGTGGATGACCTCGGGCAGGTCGTTCAGGAGCGGATGGGGCCCGGATCCGTCCAGGAGATAGGCGCCGCAGAGCATGACCACCGTCGGCGGCCGGTCGGCTGACGTTTCTCCGGCGAGCGTTGTGGGCGGCTCGCTGACCGGGGTCGAGGGGTCGTCGGCCAGCCCGTGCGCGGATCCGCGCGGCAGGAACGCCACGTCCTATCGTCTTGTATCGGCGTCCTACGGTGCTGATGGGCTGAGCAGCCGCGCAGCGTCCATCGTGAGGAGACGACATGAAGATCGCCGTTTACGGTGCGAGCGGATACCAGGGCAAGCTCGTGCTCACCGAACTGGCACGACGCGACATCGAGACAGTCCTGGCCGGACACGATCCCGCGCGCCTGAAGGAGGCCGCCGTGGCGGTCGGCCTCCCCGACGCGGAACGACGCGTGGCCGACACCAGCGACCATGAGGCGCTGGTGAGCGCGTTCCGCACATGCTGGCCGACCGCCTCGGACCGCTCGAAGAGCTCATCACCACCCACGTGGTCGTCGGGGGCGGCATGTCGCGCGGCTCGCTGCGCTCGGTGCTCGAAACGATCGACGCCATCAAGACGGGAGGCATGGCCTACGACAACGGCGACTGGCACTCCGGCATGCCCGCCCGCCACACCGCGATCAGGCTGCCCGGACAGTCGGAGGCGACCCCGGTGACGGCCTTCCCCGTCTCGGAGGTGGTGACCATTCCCCGTCACATTCGCGTCCGGCACGTCGAGGGCCTGACCGAAGCGGCCCTGGGCGACCAGCTGAACACCTCGCTCACCCCGGAGATCATCGAAAGCCTGCCGGAAGGACCCGATACGGGCAGCCGCCGCACCCAGCGCTTCACCTACGTGCTCGACGCCACCAGTACGGCCGGCCGCCGCGCCCGCGGCATCGTCCGGGGCCCCGACACCTACGGCACGACCGCGGTGATCGCTGTCGAAAGCGCCCGCCGCCTCATCGTCGGCCCGGCCGAGCCGGGAGTGCTCGCCCCCGCCCAAGCCTGCCATCCGACCGCCTTCCTCGACTTCCTCGTCCAGCATGGGATCCAGTGGGTCATCGAGGAGGCGCCGGCAACCTGACCATGGGGACGCACCTGCGAGAAACGGGAGACGGGCGCGGCTCTTACGCGGTCACCTGGGTGGTGACACGGTCTTGGTCCGCCGACCCGGAGCGTGTGTCCTTCGGCCCGCGGACGGCGGCGTGCCCGGCACGTCGAGCTGAGGTGACTGTGCCGCGTCGACCGCTTTGCGACCTTGCTCAGGCGAAAGCTCGAACAGATAGGGCGGATTCGCCGTCGCGTCGGCGAACGCTTGCGCGGCGGGCTCCAGGACGGGTTTTGACATTGTCGAACTCCTTCTGCGATGTCAGGGACCTCGGTCAGCATCCCTCCCGGCTGAGGCGGATCGAATCCTTGAAACACCCCAGTGCAAGTGGCGCGAATCGGTCGAACCTCTAGGCTGAGCCCATGATTTTGCGCGGCAGGAAGGCTGAAACCGCCCAGCTCGACACCTTGCTGGAGCGGGCGGCGACGGGGCTGAGCGCAACCATGGTTCTCAGCGGCCCGGCCGGGATCGGCAAGACCGCCCTGCTGGACTACGCCGTGGCCCACGCCGCCGGTATGCAGGTGACCCAGATCGCCGGCGTGCAGGCCGAACAGGAGCTCGGTTTCGCCGCGCTGCACCGTCTGCTGCTGCCCTACCTGGGCCAGCGCGGCCGCCTGCCCGGCCCGCAGCGTGATGCGCTGGAAACAGCCTTCGGCATGCTGCAGGCCGCTCCGCCCGACCGCTTCCTCGTCGGACTCGCCGCATTGACCCTGCTCGCCGAGGCCGCCGCCGAGAGACCGGTCCTGGTCGTGTGCGACGACGCGCAATGGCTGGACCGCGAATCGCTGGACGTGCTCGCCTTCGTCGCCCGCCGCCTGTACGCCGACGGCATCATCGTGATGTTCGGCGTCCGCGACGACCATCCCGCACTGGCCGGCCTCGCCGGTTTGCCCGAGCTTCCCCTGGATGGCCTGGCGGACGAGGAAGCCGCGATCATGCTGTCGGCTCTGCTCGACGCCGACATCGACCGCGTGGTCCTGCGCCGCTGCGTCGAGCAGACCCGCGGCAACCCGCTGGCGATCCTGGAACTTGGCCGCGGGCTGGCCACCGGGGAGAGCGAAGCGGTTTACGGTGAGCCGGTCTCCCTCGACCGCAAGCTGGAAGAGCGCTTCTTGCGCCTTGTGGGCGACCTCAACCCGCTAGCGCAGCAGGTGCTGCTCGTGGCCGCTGCCGATGCCACCGGAGATCTCGCGATCACACGGCTGGCGGTCGCCCACCTATCCGGTGCCTCCGCAACGGACATCGACGACGCGTTCGACCATGCCGAACGCAGCGACCTGCTGTCCCCCCGCTCGGCCGGGCACTTCCGCCACCCCCTGATCCGCTCCGCGATCTACGGCGGAGCCCCAGCAGGCCGACGGCGCCAGGCGCATGCCGCCCTGGCCGCAGTCACCGACCCCCATGCCGATGGCGACCGGCAGGCCTGGCACCTGGCCGCCGCGGCCACCGGCCCCGACACCGATGTCGCCGACAAGCTTGAAGCGGCAGCGCACCGGGCCCGCGAGCGCGGCGGACACCTGGCGCAGGCCGCGTTCCTGCGCCGCGCCGCCGAGCTCACCTCCGCCCCGACACACCGCAACAGCCGGATCCTCGCCGCCTGCGGCGCAGCCCTGACCGCCGGGGCGCCGCACCTGGCCGAGGAACTGCTGGACCTGCTCGCCTCAGGAGCCGGCGCCCCCTTCCTGGACGCCCAGGTCATGCGCCTGCGCGGCTTCCTCAACGTCATGCTCGGCCGAGAGGGCGCGGTCGCCCTTCTGCTCCAGGCCGCTCAGATCCTGTGCGAACTCGACCCGAAGGCAAGCCGCGACACACTGCTTGAGGCATTCGACGCTGCGATTGTCGTGGCGAGGATCGGCGTCGGGGTCAGCGCCGTGACCGTAGCCCGGCAGGCGCTCGCGGCGCCGGCCCCCGAAGGCGAACCCACCACGGCCGACCTGCTGCTGAGCGCACACGCCACGCTGGTCGCCGGCGGGTACGCCGAAGCGGTGCCGCTGATGCGCCGCGGCGTGGCGGCGATGCGAGCCGCAGCCGCCGACCACGGCGACGCCGCCCGCTGGTTCCTGCTGGGCGCGGTGCTCGCACTCGACCTATGGGACATCGACACCCTGGGCGCCGCCTCCCAGCACTTCGCCGCCGGGGCCAGGCGGCAGGGGGCGCTGCGCATGCTGCAGGCCGGCGTTCACGGCATGGCGACCCACGCATTGTTCTGCGGCCGGTTCGACACGGCTCAGGCGCACTTCGCCGAGTTCATGGACGTGGCCGGCGCGATAGGCGCGGACCTGCGCTACGCCGGCAGCAGTGACGCCCTGCTGCATGCCTGGCGGGGCGATCGCGAACGCACCTTGGCCGCCGTGGCGGCACAAGCGGGCCCGGACGCCGAGCAACCGGGCGGCCTGCAGGTGCAGCTCGCCCGCACCGCCCACGTCATCCTCGAACTCGGGCACCGCCGCTACGCCCAGGCGCAGCAAGCCGCCCAGCTCATCCACGACCTCAACCCGCCCCACTACGGTGGCGGCGTGCTGCCCGACCTCGTTGAGGCGGCTGTGCGCAACAACGACACCCGCGCAGCCGAGCGCGCACTCCTCCGGCTGGGTGAGCGCGCCGAGGCGAGCGCCACCCCCTGGGCCCTCGGTGTGCTGGCCCGCAGCCGGGCCCTGGTGACCGACGACGAACGCCGCTATCAAGAAGCGCTCAACTACCTGGCTCCGACCCCGCTGGCTACCGAGACCGCCCGCAGCCACCTGCTGTACGGCGAATGGCTACGCCGGCGCCACCGCCGTACCGAAGCACGCCAGCACCTGCGGCTGGCACACCGGCTCTTCGCCGAAATGGGCGCATCCGCCTTCGCCGAGCGGGCCCGTACCGAACTGGCCGCCACCGGCGAGCACACGCGCCCGCGCGATGTCAGCACGGTCCGCGACCTCACCCCACAGGAGTTGCGCGTAGCCCGGCTGGCAGCGGGCGGCACCACCAACCAGGAGATCGCCACCGAGTTGTTCATCAGCTCCAGCACCGTCGAATATCATCTGCGCAAAGTGTTCAGGAAGCTCGAGGTCACCTCACGTCGCCAACTGCGGGACGCGATGACAGGGCAGTAACACCAGCCCCCGAGAGTGAACGGGGCGCTTGTCTTTCGGTCGGCTTCTTTGATCCTCGGGGCGTCTCGGGCCGGTTCGGTGAGCCGGCGGGAGTTCCCAGGTGTGCGCGGAGACCGCGTAACCCGAGCCGGACCCGTTGGCGCGGAGCGTTCCGCCCGGTTCAGGCCGTGGGTGCCAGCGCAGGTCAGCGACGTGGGGACTGGCCGGCCGGAGTCGGCTGTAAGGTGGCGCGAGCTGGGTGCCGATGATCGCCATGAGTGTCCGATTCCTGCAAGACCGGGCAGCTCGGCCCGGCCTATCGTCGCGAATATGAAGATCGGAATTGGACTTCCCGCGGCAGTGCCCGGCACGGACATGACAACGCTCGGCCGGTGGGCCGCAGAGGCCGAGCGGTCCGGGTTCGACAGCCTCGGCGTGATCGACCGCCTGGTCTACGACAACCTCGACCCGTTGACCGCGCTGGCCGCCGCCGCGTCCGCGACCTCTCGCGCCGAGCTGATCACGACCGTGCTCAACGTCGGCTGGCGCGGCAACCCCGTCCTGCTGGCCAAGCAGATGGCCTCCGTCGATCTGCTGTCCGGAGGGCGCCTGGTCGCCGGGATGGGGCTGGGCGGCTGGCCGGATGACTACACCGCCAGCGACGTGCCCCAGAGCGGCGGCGGCGCGACGTGGGACAAGACGCTGAGCACCATGCGCCGCGCATGGTCGGGCGAGTTGGCCGGGCAGGGCGGCCCGATGCCCGCCCTGCCCTCCGGGCGGCCGGTGCTCCTGTTCGGCGGCATGGTGCCCGCCGCCCACCGCCGCGCCGCCACGCACGGCACAGGCTGGGTGGCCCCGCTGTTCGGCCTGCCCGTCCTGCGCGAGGGGGCGCAAGCCGTACGCAAGCAGTGGGCGGAGATCGGACGTGAGGGACAGCCTCGCATCGCGACCGGCCGCTACGTCAGCCTCGGCCACGACGCCGAGCGCGTCGCCGACGACTACATCCACCATTACTACGGCCAGGCATTCTTCGCCGCCGCCCGCGCCGACACGCTGACCAGCCCCGCCCGCATCCGCCAGGAGATCCAGGCACTGCGCGAAGCCGGCGCCACCGACGTGGTGTTCTACACGGCCTCGGGTGATCTGGAACAGATCGCCCTCCTGGCCGAAGCCATCGCCAGGGCTTGATGATGATCGCCAGCCCGAGCAGGATCTCGAAGGCGCCGTGCCCGATCAGCACCGAACCGAGCCCGCCGCGCATGGCCCAGTGAATGACCACCATCTCTCGCAGCAGCGCGGTGAACACGCCCCACACCGTGGTGTGTAGCAGCAGGATGCGCGCCGGCCAGAACAGGATGAGCAGGCCGACAGCGCCGGTGAGGTACATCATGCAGTCGAGGGCGAAGTCCACGGCAGACTATCGCGGTTAATTAGGGAGCCCCGGCCCGAATCTAGGGGTTCACAAGGCGGCATCAAAAGAGAAAACGACGATCGTCCCGCCAAGCCGGCTCACCTATTTCTCAGGCAAGTCCGGGCACAAGGATGCCTTCATCCGCGGGCCCTCGCTCCGTTTGGGACGCCACCTGGACGACTGGTGCAACCGTAGTTACTGTAACTGTGGTTGCGCTGATGGAGGTTCGATGGGCATTGCGGGCGAGTGGGTGCTGCTCGCGTACCGGATTCCGCGGCAGCCGTCGACGTTGCGGATCACGGTCTGGCGCAAGCTGGACCGGCTCGGTGTGGCCCGGCTGGGTGACGGCCTGGTGGCCTTGCCCGCCGACGCCCGTACGCGGGAGCAGTTGGAGTGGATCGCCGAGGAGATCGGTGAGGTGGGCGGCACCTCGACCGTCTGGCTGGCCGTGGCGGGCAGCCTGGCGCAGGAGAAGGCCGTGGCGGCCGAGATGCGGAAGGCGCGGACGGCCGAGTACGGGGCGGTGATCGACCAGGCACGCGAAGCCGCGGGCGCGCGGCCGGGTGAGCGCAGCCGCACGGTGAGGAAGCTGCAGGCGGAACTGCGCCGGATCGAACGCCGTGACTACTTCCCGCCCGCCGAGCGAGAGTCGGCCCGCCAGGCGGTACGGGAGCTGGCCCGGCAGACAGCAGCGGAGGGCATGTCATGAGGTGGGCGACCCGGGCCGGGGTGCACATCGACCGTGCCGCGTGCGCGTGGCTGATCCGGCGCGAGGTCGACGCCGGGGCCGAGTTCGTCTTCGTCGACGATCCCGCCGAGGTGCCGGGCGATGCCAGGCCGTTCGACATGCGCGGGGCGGAGCTGTCGCACCACGGGGATGACTGCTCGTTCGAGACGATTCTGCGCCGCTACGACCTGGCCGATCCGGTGCTGTGGAAGATCGCCGAGATCGTGCACGAGGCCGACGTCGACGACGGCCGCTTCGACGCGCCCGAGGCCCCCGGCCTGGACACGGTGCTGCGTGGCCTGTCGATGGTGTGCGACGACGAGAAGGTCCTGGAGATCACCGGGCCGCTCTTCGACGGGCTGTATGAGTTCCATCGGCGGGCGCTTCTTCTGGGACGGGAGCCGGCATGAGCACCGGGACCGGTCGCGACGTCATCCCGTTCCGGCAGGCGGTGCGGGCCTGGTTCGGCATCTCGCTGCAGACCTTCGGCGGCCCGGCCGGCCAGATCGCGGTCATGCAGCGCACCCTGGTGGAGGAGAAACGCTGGATCGGCCAGCAGCGTTTCAACCACGCCCTGAACTACTGCATGCTCCTGCCCGGACCTGAGGCGCAGCAACTGGCCGTCTACGTGGGGTGGCTGCTGAACGGCACCCGCGGCGGCCTGGTCGCGGGCACCCTGTTCGTCCTACCGGGCATGCTCGCCCTGCTCGTGCTGTCGGTGATCTACGTGCTGTGGCAGGACACCACCGTGGTCACCGCCTTGTTCGCCGGGATCGCGCCGGCGGTGCTGGCCATCGTCGCCCAAGCCGTCATCCGGGTCGCCAGGCGGTCGCTGACCCACCCGGTGTTCGCGGCCCTGGCGGTGGTGGCCTTCGCGGCGCTGGCGTTGTTCGGGGTGCCGTTCCCCATCGTGATCGCCGTCGCCGCCGTGGCCGGGTGGGCCGTCTCCAAGCTCGTCCCGCACGCGCTGAAAGGCGGCAACGGGCACGGCACGGACGGCGGCCCCGCCCCGTTGATCCCGGACGACGCCCTGCACCACGCCCGGCCCAGCCGGCGCTCGGCCGGGAAGATTCTGGCCGTCGGGCTGGTGGCGTGGTGGCTGCCCGTCGGCGTGGTCGCGCTGCTGTTCGGCCCCGGCAGCGTCTTCACCGCACAGGGATTGTTCTTCTCCGGCACGGCGCTGGTCACCTTCGGCGGCGCCTACGCGGTGCTGGCCTTCGTGGCCCAGCGCGCGGTGGAGACCTACGCCTGGCTCACCCCGGGCGAGATGGTGCGCGGCCTTGCCCTGGCCGAGACCACGCCCGGCCCGCTCATCATGGTGGTGCAGTTCGTGGCCTTCCTCGGCGCCTTCCGGGACCCGGGCGGCCTGAACCCGTGGGCGGGCGCCGTGCTCGGCGCGCTGCTGACCACCTGGGTCACCTTCGTCCCCTGCTTCCTGTTCATCTTCCTGGGCGCGCCGTACGTGGAGCGGCTGCGGCACAACACCGCCATCAGCGCCGCCCTGACCGGGATCACCGCCGCCGTCGTCGGCGTCATCGCCAACCTCGCCCTCTACTTCGCCGAGCACACCCTGTTCGCCCGCACTTTCACCTGGTACGGCGGGCCGCTCCGCATCCAGGTGCCCGACCTGGCCACGCTCAGCCCCGTCGCGTCGGCGATCACCGCCGCCGCGCTGGTCATGACCTTCGCCCTGAAGTGGCCGATGTTGCGCATCCTCGGCATCTGCGCGCTACTCGGCCTGGGGACCGTCCTGCTGGGTTAAGGCCAGGACTCGCACACGTTTATCCGGTACATCAGCCGGAGAACGACCCTTGGGGTCCGGCCGTTCGCGCCGGGCGAGGTGGCCGAGGGGAGCGCCACCCGCGCGCGGAAGGCCGCGGCGCTGCGCGGCGATGGCATCGATCCGGCCGCGGCCGCCGAAGAAGGTCGCGAACACCTCGGCGGGCAGGATGGCGTGGGGGGCACCCTGCGGTCGGTTTCGCATGAGCCAACCCGCATCTCACACGGGCGGACGGCCTGCCTGGCGGTCATCGTGTAGCGCAGGGATCCGGTGATCGGAAAGCCGACGCCGCCCAGATGCAGCAGGATCGTTCCGGGCCGCAGGCGGGCGGCCGTGTTGCGAAGTGCCCGGTGGTAGACGGTGTCGCCAGTGATCCAGAGGGGACCGTGTTCCTGGCCGGGCCAGGTGAGCGCGAAGCCGATGACCTCGCCTACGACCGGTCCGCTGAGTGGGGGGCCGTGCCGGCACGGGGTGGCGGTGATGTCGATGGGCGGGCGTCCGGGGGTTTCCAGACGGGTGGTCTGTCCCACCCGCAGCCCTCGGGCCGGGTGCGGCAAGGAGCGGGCGCCGGAGGAGGTCGTCACGATCGTGTCAGCGGCCGGCAGCAGGGCGAATCCTGCGTGGTCGAGGTTGTCGCCATGATGCACGTGCGTGAGCAGGACGGCGTCCAAGTCCGGTAGGTCGGCGGCGGCGATGGCCGGGCCGGTCAGCTTGCGGGAGGAGGTTCCCCAGCCGAAGGAGTAGGTGCGGCCGGGGGGATCGAAGGTCGGGTCGGTGAGCAGCCGCCAGCCGCCGAACTCGATCAGGACCGTGGGGCCGCCGATGTGGGTGAAGCGGACCTGCGTCATGGGGGACCTCCTCCGGGGTCAGCGCCTGTAGTTGTCGGCCGCGGCGATGGTGGCAATCAGTCCCATGGGGCCGCCCCCGTACCGCTTGCGCCCGGGGCCGGCTTCCGGAGCCTCGAGTCCGGAAGCCGGCCTTCGACGTCAGGAGTGGTCCAGGGCCCAGGTGAGGGCGTGGTCGGCGATCTCTTCCCAGCCGTCCTGCGCGGGCATCAGGTGGGAGCGGCCGGAGTACTCGGCCACTTCGGTGATCGTCTTGGGCGACTTGTAGTGCGCGGCGTTGGAGCGCTGGATCTTGGGCGGCATGAGGTTGTCGTTCTCGCCGGCGATGAACAGCAGCGGCTTGCGGGAGTCGTTGCGGTAGTTGACCCAGTTGTCGTCCTTGCCGGGGTGGATGTTGGCCAGGGCGCTGCCCCAGAAGATGTTGCCGGAGGCGGGGATGTGGTAGCGCTCATAGGTGGCGCGGGCCTGGTCCTCGGGGAAGGTGTTGGTGAAGGCGTAGCGCCAGTGCTCGTAGTCGAGGCCGACTGCCCTGTGGCGATTGGCGGGGTTCTTGAGTACGGGGAAGGTGGCCTTGAGCTGCGACAGCGGGATGATCTTGACGCCTTCGGCGGGGGCGGAGTTGATGGCCACCCCGGCGGCGCCGTACCCGTGGTCGAGCAGGATCTGGGTGAACACGCCTCCGGCGGAGTGGCCCATGATGATCGGCGGGGTGTCCAGGCCGCGGATGAGCGTCTCCAGGGATTCGATGATCTGCGGGACGGTGACCTGCTCGATCGGGGTGGGGTCGGCGTTGAGCGCCTCGACCTCGACCTCGAAGCCGGGATAGGCGGGGGCCAGGACGCGGAAGCCCTTGGCCTTGTAGCGGGTGATCCAGTGTTCCCAGCTTCGGGGGGTGACCCAGAAGCCGTGGATCAGGACGATCGTGTCGGGTTTCATGCCGGCTCCTATCGGGTGGCTGCGTAGGCGGACAGGACGACCGCGGTGGCGGCGTCCGGGTGGGAGGTCATGACGACGTGGGAGGAGCGGATCTCCCTGACCGTACTGCCGGCGCGCTTGGCCATGAACCGCTGGGCGGCCGGCGGGATCACCTTGTCCTGGGTGGGGATCAGGTACCAGGACGGGATCGTTTTCCAGGCCGGCTCGCCGCTGCCGCCGGACAGGCCGTTCACGCTGCCGGGCCGCTGGGTTGCGGCCATGAGCCGGGTCTTGTACGCGGGCAGGTCGGCGGCGAAGACCTCGCGGAACTTCTCGGCCACGATGTAGCCGTCGGTCCCGGCGACAGTGCCGTCGGGCAGCTTGTAGTCGCGGCCCAGCAGCGCGTGTCCCAGCTCGCTGCCGGGGAACTGGTCGGCCAGCTTCAGCGCGCTTTCGCCCTTGTCGGGGGCGAAGGCGCCCAGATACACCAGCGCCTTGACGTTGTCGTGGCCGCGGGCGGCGTTGGTGATGACGATGCCGCCGTAGGAGTGGCCGACGAGGATGATCGGCCCGGTGAGGGTGTCCAGGATGCTGGAGACATAGGCGGCGTCACCGGCCACGTCGCGCAGCGGGTTGGCCGGGGCGAGCACCGGGAAGCCGGCCGCCTGCAGCCGGGCGATCATGTCGTTGAAGCCTGAGGCGTCGGCGAACGCGCCGTGTACGAGGACCACGGTCGGCTTGGCCGTCGTGACGGCCGCCGGCCGTACGGCAGAAGCTGCGGAAGGCGCGCCGGTGGCGGTCAGGCCGAGCGTCAGGGTCAGGGTGGCGAGGGCGAGGCGGCTCACTCCGCGGCGCGTCAGCGGTCGGGCGATCATGTCCGGGTTTCTCCTCAAGGGTTCGTGCCGTGGTTGCAGCACGAGCATCCGGTGCCCACCGGGTGGTCTGAATCGGTCAATTGACTGCACCTGGGGTCACGCCTTCGAGGGCGTCTCGCAGCGCGGCCCGGGAGGTGATGCCGAGCTTGGGGAAGATCCGGTACAGGTGGGCGCTCACGGTGCGCGATGACAGGAAGAGCCGCTCGCCGATCTCCTTGTTGCTCAGTCCGGAGGCGGCCAGCCTGGCTACCTCCAACTGCTGGGCGGTCAGGCCGTGGGCGGCGTTGGGCCGCTGGGGCACCGCGATGCCGGTGGCGCGCAGTTCCTGCTCGGCGCGTTGCTGCCAGGCGGTCGCGCCGATCGAGGCGAACAAGTCGGCTGCCCTGCGCAGTTCTGGCCTCGCCTCACCCGGCTGCAACCGGCGGCGGTGCAGCTCGCCCAGGGCCAGCCGGATCCGGGCGTGGTCGAAGGGCCAGCGTTCGGTCCGCGGGAGCGCCAGCGCGGCCCGGAAGATCGTAACCGCTTCCTCGGGCGGCGCCACGAGCGCCTGCGCGGCCATGATGTGCAGGCGCAGCCGGGGCGCCCGGTCGGCCAGGCCCTTGGCCGCGGCGGTGTGCGCGTTGGCCTCCTCGGTCCGGCCGGTACGCACTGCCGCCTCCACCAGCTCGAAGACCGCCCACGGCGCGTAGGCCACGTACGGGGGGATGACGCCCGGCGGGCTGATGCTCGTCCAGTACGCGTAGGCGATGTCGTAGTCGCCGTGCGCCATCGCGGCGAGTGCGAGGTTGCGGGCCGACAGGGACAGATGCAGCCCGCTGCCACGCGGCGCGGCCCATTGCTCGACCGTCTTGCTGTATTCGCGGGCGCTGTCGGCGTCACCGCGGGCGGCGGCGAGCCAGCCGAGGCTGCAGCGCAGGTCGTGGGCCAGCAGTTCCAGGTCGTGGCGTACGCACAGGTCGAGCCCGGCGTTGGCGGCGTTCTCGGCGTCCTCCCATCGGCCGGCCAGGAAGTGGTCGTGCGCGTCCAGCCAGTAGCCGCTGGCCGCGTGCGTCACCGCGCCCTGACCGGTCTCACCCTCGATCAGGGCGCGGATGCGGGCCCGGTAGTCCGGCAGCAGGTCCATCCAGGTGGCAGCCCTGCACAGTGCGGCCACGCGCCCCGGCGGGGCGTCGTCGGGCAGCGTGTCGAGGGCGGTTCGCACGAGTGCCGCCGAGCCCTGGCCCAGGAACACATCGTGCAGCAGGCGAACGAGGTCGTCGTCGCAGCCGGCGACCGCGTCGCTCACCTCCTGCCACTCGTGGGGATCCTGCGCGTACGAGGCGGCCATCACCCTGACCAGGGATGCCGCCGCGGGCGTGCCACGCAGCAGCCGGCGTGCGGCGTCCAGATCACCGTCGCGCAGCATCAGGATCTGGGCCCGGGTGGCAACGACTCTCGCCGGGTCGTCGAGGTGGCGGCGCGCCTGATCCAGCAGGTTCTGGGCGAGGTCGAGCTGCCCCGACTCGCCGGCCAGCTCCGCGGCGCGCTCCAGCCGCACGGCCCGCGCCGCCGGGTCCGGGGTGAGCTCCGCCGCTCGTTGCAGCGCCTTGACCGCCAGCCCGCTGCCGCCCCGCAGGCTCACCGCCCGGGCGGCCTTCTCGATCTCGCCGGCCACCCGCTCGTCCGGCTCCACCGTGGCCGCCGCCAGGTGCCACATGCGCAGTTCGGGGTCGGCCTGGTGCTGCTCGGCCAGCACGGCGTGCGCCTGGCGCGTCTCCTCCGGCGAGGCCGTCTTGATGATCGCCGACCTGACCAGGGGATGGCGGAAACGCAAGCCGGACGGGGTTGAATCGCGCGTCACGAGGCCCGCCCGCTCCGCCTCGAGCAGTTCGTACGGCGACAGCTCGGCCCGATGCTCCAGCCGGTCGCCGTCGAGCGCGGTGACCAGCAGCGTGGTACGGATCCGCGGCGCCAGCTCCAGCAGCCGCCCCGCGAACCCGGTTTCGAGACGGGTGCGCAGGGACGCCCCGGTGGGCAGCAACTCCACGCCGACGGAGGTCTGCGGCAGCTCGGTGATCGCCAGGGGATTGCCCGCGGCCTCGGCAAGCACGCGTTCGCGCACCGACGGCGGCAGGCCCGGGTGGAGCAGGTCCAGCAGCTGCCCGGACGCCCCATCATCGAGCGGCCCGACCTCCAGCATGTCGATGCCGGGCGTGACGCGCTCGGTGGCCGTCAGCGGCCGGCGGGCGAAGACAGCCCGCAGGTCGTACGGCTGCAGCCGCAACAGGATGAACATCATCACCTCGCGCGTGGGATGGTCCACCCAGTGCGCGTCCTCCACGGCGATCAGCACCGGCCCGTCCGCGGACACGGCGGCCAGCACGGCCAAAGACGCCACCGAGATCGCCAGCCGGTCAGGTGCGGGGCCGTCCTGCAGCCCCAGCACCCGGCGCAGGATGTCCCGGTGAAACGGCTCCACTCGGTCCAGATACTCCATCACCGGCGCGAACAACTGGTGCAGCCCGGCGAAGGCCAGCTGCGCCTCACTTTCGAAGCCGCTGCCGCCCACCACTCTGACGCCCTGCTGCCGGGCGTAATCGATAGTGGCCTGCAGCAGCACGGACTTGCCCACACCCGGATCGCCGTGCAGCACGACGTTCGGCAGGACGCCGGGGGCGCGATCGATCGCCCGCCGCAGCGCGGTCAGCTCCCCGGCCCGGCCGATGATGTCCATGATTCGTCTCCTTCGGTGCAGTCATGTGACCGATTGCCGGACCTGCCCCCGGCGGCATGCTGAGCGGGTGCCGCGACTACAGGTGGAAAGCGACGTGAGCCTCCGCTACGAGGACGTCGGCGACGGGCCGCCCGTCGTCTTGGTGCACGGCTGGCCCTTGTCGCTCCGGTTCTGGGAGCCCCAGATCGGCGCGCTCGTCACAGCCGGGCACCGGGTGGTCTGCTACGACCGGCGTGGTTTCGGACGCTCCAGCCAGCCCTGGAACGGCTACGACCTCGGCACCTTCACCGCCGACCTGGCGGCCCTGATCGAGAACCTCAACCTGATTGAGCCGGCGCTGGTGGGCTTCTCCACCGGCTGCGCCGAAGCCGTCAGCTACGCCGCCGCATCGGGACGCGTGGCCCGGCTGGTGCTGGGCAGCCCCGTGGTGTATGCGGACCCGCTCGCGCACGAGCTCCTGATCGCCTCGCGACGCCACCGCATCCCCATGCTCGACGACGTGCTGCTCAGGTTCTTCGCCGTCGACGGGCGTGGCACGCTGGATGAGCCGACGCGCCAGTACCTGCTGAGACAGGCCGCGGACGCCTCCGCCAAGGCAACCGCCGACTCGCTGGCGGCTTGGGGCGCCGCCGACCCCGGCGCGGACCTGGGCCACCTCGCCGCGCCCACGCTGATCATCCAGGGTGAGAGGGATGCGTTCGTGGCGCTCGAGGACAGCGGGGCGCGCGTCGCACGGGCGATCGCGGGAAGCTCGGCGGTGACCATCCCCGACGCGCCGCACGGCGCGCCGTTCACCCACCATGAGCAGTGGAATGAGCTCATCCTGGAGTTCCTGGCGACATGACGGCGCAGCGACGGTACGGCCGGCGTTGTGGATAGGCGTGTCGGGTTTCATCGGCGGCTCCTCAGCGGACGGCGGCGTGGGCGATTCCCGCTGAGATCGTCACCGGCCACGTAAACCCGCTCTGTACCGTGCGTGCCGCGTTGTGAACTGGCCACGCCGACACGGCCCGCCGTTGTTCTCACAGCGCCGGTGACGCGGCACACGACCCCACGAACCCCGAGTGAAAATGAGGGCATCGAAGATTGCTTCGCCGTGCCTTGTGAGACCGCGATATTCGGGGGGACGCCTTGTTGCTGGTGGATACCGACACCCATCCCGTCAACGAACGGATTGACGCCTTCTGGGGCATCGCAGCCAAGGAGAGCGGCACCTGCACCATCGAGCACGAAGGCCCGCGGGTCAGAATCCGGCTGGAGAGATGGTGCTTCGGCCCGCTGACGATGTTCTCCACCCAAGGCTCAGGATTCACGATCAGGCGTACGACGCGGCAGGTCAGGCGTGACCCGGTCAACACCATCTCGGTCACCACCCAGAGCCGCGGCAACGCCGCCTTCGCGTGGAACGACTACGAGCAGCGCGTCCGCGGCCCGCAGGCCCTGGTCATGGCGCACAAGAGCGCCGGCTACGACTACGGGTGGTCCGGTACCGGGCACGCGGTGGCGTTCATGGTCGACGCCGACCATGTCGGCCTGCCCGAACACCAGATTCGTGCCGCGATCCCGCGCTTATCCACCAGTGCCGTGGCCCCGCTGCTGCTGCATCACATCCGCGCCCTGCATCGCGACGCGGACCGGCTCAGCGCCGACCCCGGCGCGCAGGCCCTGGCGACCGCCACCCTGGAACTCACCCGCGCCCTCATCGTGTCGGTCACGACCCCCGACCCCCAGCGCGCCGTCACCGACAGCACCCTGCTCACGCAGATCCTGGCCTACATCCGCCTGCACCTGACCGAACCCGACCTCACTCCTGCCCGCATCGCCCACGCTCACCACATCTCCGTCCGCACCCTCTACCGGCTCTGCGAGAACGGCGGCCTGAGCCTCGAACAATGGATCATCCGCCGGCGTCTGGAAGGCATCCGCCAGGACCTGATCACCCCGCAGCACGCGCACCGCACCATCGAGGCGATCGCGCGTTCCTGGGGCGTCACCAACTCGGTGTACCTCTCCCGCCGCTTCCGCCAGACCTACGGCCTCACCCCCCGCCAATGGCGGCTCCACCACCGCGCGACCTGAATCCCGCTACTCGATGCGATAGCGGCGCCGGGCGTTGGCGGCGAACACCCGATGCCGCTCGCCGTCGGACAGCTCTGCGGTAACCCTCTGATAGGCGTCGATCAGCTCTCCGTAGGTGCCGGCCATTCCGTCCACCGGGAAGTTGCTCCCGAAGAAACACCGGTCGACGCCGAACAGCTCCAAGCAGGTCCCGATCCACGGGCGCAACCGCCCGGGGTCCATCGTCATGAAGGCCATGGGCAGGCCGGACAACTTGCAATCCACGTTCCCGAGCTTCGCGAGCCTGGCGATGCCCTCACGCCATCGCCGGAACTCCTCCTGGTCGTCCCGCTCCGGCCAGCCCATGTGCTCCAGAACGAACGCCGTCTCGGGCGCGCTCTCAATCGCCCGGGCGTACTCCCGCATCCCTGCCGGGTGCGTGAGCAGGTCGAACACCCATCCGCGCGCACCGAGCAACGCGAACAGCCGAGCCGCCGTCTCAGCGGACGGGTCGAGCCCCTCCAGCACCCGGATGCCGCGGAACGCCGGGCTTTGCGCCTGGGCCGTCAGGTCCCGTTCGATCCGCTCGTACGGCGCCGCCGGATCGATCGTCCCGATGAGCACGTGCGGTACGCCGATCTCCACACGCAACCCATCCAGCCAGCGCGCTTCGTCCAGAAACGTCCCCGGCTTGCTGACCGCGGACACGTGCACCAGCCCTGACACCCGCACACCCGTCGTATCACCCTCATAGTGGCCCGGCAGGTAATCGCGGTTCAGGCTGGGAGCGACATCACGCAGCACCGGATACCAGTCCCGCCGCGACGGCTGCCAGTAATGCACATGCGAGTCGACGAGCTCGAAGTCGCTCATCGTCCCCCTTCCACCCCGCGGAGGTCGTTAGTGATCACCAAATAGGCGCATGGTAATGCAGTCATCTGACCGATCGCCGCAGAGCTGCGCTTCCGCGCCATCGCGCACGACCGGCGCGGCCACGGCCGCTCCGGCCAGTCCTGGCACGGCAACGACATGGACACCTACGCCGACGACCTGGCCACCCTGCTCGACACCTTGGATCTGCGCGAGGCGATCCTGGTCGGCCACTCCACCGGCGGCGGCGAGGTGACCCGCTACCTCGGCCGCCACGGCAGCGCCCGGGTGACCAAGGCCGTCCTGCTCGGCGCCGTCCCGCCGCTGATGCTCAAGACCGACGCCAACCCCGGCGGCCTGCCCATCGAGGCGTTCGACGCCATCCGGGCCGGGGTCGCAGCCGACCGCTCCCAGTTCTACAAGGAACTGGCCGTCCCCTTCTACGGCTACAACCGCGAGCGCGCGCAACCGTCCCAGGGCGTGCTCGACGCCTTCTGGCTGTGGAGCATGCAAGCCGGGATCAAGGGCGCGCTCGACTGCATCAAGGCATTCTCCGAGACCGACTTCACCCAGGACCTCCAGCGCATCGACGTACCGACCCTGGTCGCCCATGGGGACGACGACCAGATCGTGCCCATCGCCGCCAGTGCTCTGCGCAGCGCCGAACTCCTCAAGGACGCCACGCTCAAGGTCTATCCCGGCGCGCCACATGGTCTGACCGGGGCCTTCGAGCAGGACTTCAACAACGACCTGCTCTCCTTCATCACCCGCTGACGGCCCTCCCACACACCTCTGGAGCCGAATCCGAATCCACCCACCCGCCCGGCGAAGGGCCCCTTGAAGATGACCACCACGAAGGCGACCACGCATATCGACAATCTGGCGATCGCCGCCCTTCAGGACGTGCTGAACTGGCCGGCACGCTCCGGGATCACACCGACGGGGTGGCTGAACGCATCGCGGCCCTGGGCGGCTGGCCGGACGCCTGCAGCGAGACCCTGAGCGAACGCAACACCCTGGAATCGCTGCCCTTCGGAGAACTTCCCACGAGCCAGGCGCTCACCGCCGTGGAAGCAGGGTTGGAGCGGGTCGCCGCCGTGGTGACCTCCTGGCTGGCGACCCCGTCGGTCAGCCAGGATCCCGTGACCGCGGACCTGCTCACCAGCCTGTGCCGCGACATCATGACCCGGAAATGGCTCGCTCGCGCCCAGCAGTGACCCATCATGACCAATGCCCTTTGCGCCAGCAGCGGCCTGCCGTACCGCGTGGCTTTGAAGTGGATGTGCGGGGGCGCCAGGGATGTAGTAGGGGCCCGTCGCCGCTGGGGGCGGTGAGTCTGCTGTTGGTCATGTCAGTGCTTCGGCCAGGTCCCACAGCATCGTGCCGAGCTGCGGGTCGTTGAGGTGGGGGATCCGGGACGGCCTGGTGAGGTGTAGGCGCCTCCGAGCAGCGTGGTGGCCAGGGCCAGGTCGGCCAGGCGCCCGGCGCCTTGATGGCGTGAGGCGAGGATAGGCCAGGCGGCGAGCATCAGGATCCTTCCGGCGGGGCCGAGGTAGCGGCCGGAATCGGAGGCGATGATGCCCGGGTGGAAGTCGCCGACGTCGATGCCCGGGTGGCGGCAGCCGTACTCGCACAGCAGGCTGCCGGCGGCGAGTTGGGCTCTGGCGTAGGCGTGGTGCGGCGACAGGCCCTGCCGTCCCTCGGCCAGGCAGGCGTCGATGGTGACGGTGCGGTGGGAGCGGGAGGAGGCGGCCAGGAAGTCGATGGGTCCTTCAAGGTGTGCGACCAGGGTGCGGATGGTTGTGAGGCGGGCGAAGTCGGCGGTGTGGTGTTCGCCGGCGATCTGGCGGGTGCGGGCGGGTCGCGGCCGACCACGATCACCTCGTGCCCGAGATGGTGCAGCCGTCTGGCTGCGGCGGCTCCGATGCCGGAACTGGCTCCGGTGATGACGATACGCAGGTGACGCGGCCTCCTGTTCGCGGGCATTCGACGGCGCGTGAGGCGCCGGCGCCCCAGGCCGGCGGCATCGCGATCCGTGACACGTGCTGGGCGCGCATGCCGGTGACCAGGTTGAGCGTGGCGGCGACGACGAACGGCGGGTTGCCGACGGCGCAGACGACGGCGTCGTGCCCGGCCAATGCGCGCTCGACCTGGTCCGGCTGGTCGGCGAGGGCGCCTTCGACGACCGTCGGTAGCTCGGCGCGGCGGGGGATGGCGGTGGCCTCGAAGCGGTGGCGAAGTGCCCATACTGCAGCGCGGTGGTCACGACAGCGCGGCCCACGCCGCCGTTTGCGCCCGCGACGAAGATCCTCACCTCCACCTCGCCGCGACCGCCACGCTCGCGTCCTCGCCGGTCCAGGCGACGTGCCCGTCGGGGCGGATCAGCGCCGCCGCCACGTGGGTGCGCTGTACTTCTCGTACAGAATCATGAGCCCTAACGCTGGTTCAGGGCTGGTTCGCTGTTCTTCATCGGAGCCGGCAGGTCCTCCAGGGTGAGCAGTGGTTCACCGAGGGATTGCTCACCCCATAAGCGCTGCCTGCAGCTACCGCCGGTGGACGGCGGTGGGCAAAGAGGCGAATCCTCGCAGGTTGGGGTGGTGCAGGTAGGTGGCACCGTCCGGGAATACGTCAAAGTCGGCGACCGTCCGCACCAGTTCGGCCAGCACGGTGCTCGCGGTCAGCCGGGCCAGGGCCGCCCCCAGGCAGAAGTGCGGGCCCCATCCGAACGGGATCGCCTTTCGCCACACGTCCGGGCCTCGGCCGACATCGAATCGATCGGGCTGGCCGAAGACCCTCTCGTCACGGTTGGCCGAGGACACCAGCAAGACGATGCGCGACCCGGCGGGCACCTCGACCCCGTGCAACTCGGTGTCGGCGGTGAGCAGGCGGGCGATCAGCTGAGCCGAGTTGTCATGACGCAGGGTCTCCTCCACCCACCCGTCCATCGCTCCCGCCCAGATGAGCTTCTTCTGCTCGGGGTTACGCCAAGCCTGGTACCAGGCGTTCGTGATGACTTTGGCCGTGGATTCGCTGCCCGCGATATTGAGCACTCCGATCAGCGTGACGATCTCGTCATCGCTGAGCTGTTCGCCCTCCACTTCGGCAGTGGCCACCACGGTGGCCAGGTCATCGCACGGGTGGCGACGCCGGTCGGCGATGAGTCCGGTGAAGTAGTCCTTCACCTTGATCGCCGATTCCCAGAACCCCGGGGGTGACTGCCCGCTCTCGCTGTTGTACTCGAGCATGAGGTTCGTCATCCGCAGCAGATCGCCACGATCCTCCGGCGGGATACCGATCAGCTCGGCGATCACATGCACGGGGATGTCGCCGACTGCTTCGACGAAGTCGAATTCGCCCTGCTCCAGGAAAGCCTCCAGGTGGTGCCGGGCCAGTTGCTGGATGGCCGGCCGGAGCGTTTCGAGCCGACGGGCTGTGAAGCCGCTGGAGACCAAGTTGCGCACCTTCGTGTGAAGCACGCGGGTTCGCGGATTCCTCATCCTGTAGTCAGGGGAACCGTGCGTGGTGGAGTCCCAGGTCATCTAACGCAGGCGAGTTCATGGCAGACGGTCGGCAGAGGGAGGGGAGGTGGGTGAACAGCGCCTGCCTGGCACGCAACTCCTCAAGACGGAAGGGCGAGGCACCCCATGCCGGCGCCGAGCGTGCACTCGATCGTCGTGAGCCGCCCTTACCGCCACCAGTGGTGTTGCACCGAGATCATCTCACGGTCGCAGATCCCTCTGGGAGCAGGCTCCCAGAGGGAACCCTCCAAGAGGCCGAAGAAATCCGGAGCACGGGAAACGAAGCTTGGAGGCATGATCGCAAAAGCCCTGGGACTCGTACTGACCGCGGCTCTGCTGCCCGGCACACCGACCCCTCTGACCAGGACCCCTCCGACCGGCCTGCATAAGTGCGCGAACGCGAGCACCCCCTGTGACGGCACCATCAACGTCCCTCTCGACTGGGAGAATGCCTCCTCCAAAGGGCTTTCCGTGGCCTTCACCTGGATCCCGGCCAAGGACGCCGACGGGACGGTGGTGGCCAATCGCGGCGGGCCACTGGCGGCTGTGCCAACTGTGCCCGACCTTCAAAAAACCCTCGGGCCCGTGCTCGAGCGGAAGAACCTCCTGGTCATGGATCCGCGCGGCCTCGGGAAGTCCTCGCCGCCGCCGTGTGAGGGGGTCGACTTCTTCAAGCCCGAGACCGTCGCCGCCTGCGCCAAGAGCGTGGGATCACAGGGCGCCTACTTCACCGCCGACCAGGCCTCGCACGATCTCGACGCGATACGGCGGGCGCTCGGCCTGGGCAAGGTCAGCTTCTTCGGCAACTCCTACGGCACCCTGTATGCCCAGGCATACGCGGCCCGATACCCCGACAGTCTGGACGCGGTGTTCCTGGACAGCACCGTGGTCGTAGAACCCGACGGGTACGCGAGCTGGCAGGCCCGCTCCCAGCTCCGTTACCTCGATCGACTCTGCGGGCAGTCGAAGGCGTGCGATGCCCTGCCGGGCAGCGCCTCTGGCACCTGGACACGGCTGGTGAACCGGCTGCGGGAAAGGCCCGACCCGGAGGTGACGCTGTATCGGACCTTCACGATGAGCATCCCGGAAGAGCCGGTGCTCGGCCGAGAGATCAACGCGGCCGCGGCAGCTTACCTGCGCGGCGATCCGGCTCCGCTGCGTCGTCTGGCCCGATTGGGGCCCAAGACCTCTCCGCCGGGCATTCACCCGAATCCTGCCGGATACCTGGCCTATCGCTGCGGTGACGGCGCTTTCCCGTTCGACCGGCTGGCATCGGCGGCCGAGCGTGAGGCGCAGGCCGAGCGGTACTACGAACGGGTACGCCCGCTGGCGCCCTATCAGATCGCCGACCTTGTCTCCGCCGGCGTCAGCGGCCTGGAGTGGTGCGTCAACTGGCCGACCCCGCGTAACAGCGCACCTCGCCCGCCCGGACAGGCGCTGCCCAAGGTGCCCGTCCTGGTGATAGCGGGGGACTTCGATGTCAGCAACAGCCCCGCCGAAGTGGAGCGTTCGCTGCGGGCCTTCCCGAACGCCACTGTCGTCCGGGTCCCGTTCGGGTGGCATGCGATGTCCTTCCGTCCGGGGCCGTTGGGCGATTGCGTACGGGGCACACTGCGTACCTTCCTGACCACCAAGCAGGTCCGTGACCAGAACTGCACCGGCGAAAACTACCGTGCCATCGGCGCCTTCCCACAGACGGTCGGGGACGTGCCGCCACAGCCGGTCCGCAACCTCAGCGCCGCCCAGCGGCGGATCCTCGCGGCCACCTTCGCCACCGTCGCGGACGCCACCGCCCGCCGCAACCCCAATGGCTACCTCTACACGACGGTGCAGCACGAGCCGGGACTGCGCGGCGGCCAGGTCGCCTTCGGCCAGGACATCACCCTGGACAAGGTCCAATTCGTGCGCGATCTGTGGGTCAGCGGCCCCATCAAGCTCACCCCGGACGGCCGCGCCACCGCCACGCTCCGCGCCGAGAGCGGCGGGCGCACTCACGAGGTGACGCTGACCTGGACGGCGTTCTCCACCCGCCCGTCTCTGTCGGGCACCTTCGACGGCATCCCCTTCGACTAGTTTCCCCGCCGCGACTCTGCCGGCTTCAACGCGAGGGCGGTACTGTCGCGCGTTCGGGATGAGCCGCGTGAACGTAGCGCATCGCCGTGCCGGCCGAAACGCCGAAGACGCGCATGAGGTGGACGGGGTCGGCCGTGACGGTGGCCTCGTGCAGCAGGCGGTCCTCGCGGATCCGGTGGGCATTGATGCCGACCCGGCGGAAGATCAAAGTAAGAGAACTCATGCTGATGGGAGCGTCGTCACGGTGGAAAGCGGTCGCCGCGGTGAGGAACAGATGCGGGTTGGTGCTGGTGGGCCAGCGCTGTTGCCGGTCGTGGAGCCAAGCAGCGAGCAGGATGTGGGTGAACTCGTCAAGGTAGTAGGTATGCCTGCGCTGGTCCCGGCGCAGAGTGAGCTTGCCGTTGGCGGTGTCGACACCGTCGAGTCGGAGAGCCGGCAGGTCCTTGGTGTGTAGTGCGTGGATGGCGACGAGGGCGACGACGAACCGGTCGAGCGGGGCATGGACCCGGTCGATGAGGCCGCGGAGTTGGTCGTCGCGAAGTGGGACAGGCACATTGGAGATCGCGGGCAAGACGATGCCGCGGGTCGGGTCCCGGAAGGTGACGCGTTCCTGCTTGAGCATCGAGAAGATGCTACGCAGTCCTGTTCGAGCGCCTTGCGCCGGAGTGCCCGTGAGGTTGTCGAGCGCGGCTTTGACGTGGTCAGGGGTGATTTCTCGCAGACTGGTGTGCTTGGTGCTCCAACGCAGCAGGATGGGGTGCACGGCGCGGAGGTAATTGCCGATGACGTCCCAGGATCGGGGATGTCGCCGGCGGCGGCCATGTCCGCGCATGGCGGTGACCCAGCGGTCAAGTTCTTCGGCGAAGGAGGCGGGCAACCGTTGGATGCGGTTGGCCACCCAGCGTTGTTCGGCGATGGTAGTGCGGTCGTGGGCTGGGATCACGAGCCCGCGCCGCTCCAGCATGAACACGACCCGAGTGGCGCTGGTGTGGCGGACCAGGCCAGGGAGGGATCGGATGTCCTCCTCCGGGATGGGGGCTTGCGCGCCGATCCAGCCAAGCAGGATCCGCAAGGTGCGCATGACCTGGGCGCCGGTCGAGGTGTTCCAGCCGAGTTCCGTGGCCTCACGACGGACATCGGCGATCACCGCATCGGCGTCCGCCGTCAGCGACGGCAGGATTTTGCCGGGTGTGATGACAGACCAGTCACGCCGGACCTGGACGACAACGGTCTGCGCGGGATCGACCAGATGTGGGGAGATCGGCGGCGGGTCTGGCCGCCGTGCCCGTTCCAGGTCGGCGCTCTTCCAGTGCCGCGGGCGGTAGCCGAGCAGCCCCTTCGGGGTGCTCAGCCGGGGCGCGAAGGCTCCGCCGAGAGTGAGCTGCCTGGCCCCGGTGGCCATGGTCTGCGGCCCGAGTTCGGTGACCACAACGGTGCAGGGGTGGCACAGACCGGCCGCTCCGACATGAGCGTCGTGGTGACAGCGGGTGCAGCGGCCGTGCGGGTAAGTCCTGGCCCAGTACCGGCAGCGTCCGCAAGTTGGCTCTAGGCCCCAGCTGAGGCACGTGGAGCATGAACGTGCCCCAGACGGCGTTCGGCGCCCTGGCGGTGAGTCACTGGATGTCTCGCGCTTGAGCAGCCCGACTCCTGCCAGGATCACGATCAGGGAGTCGGCGAGATCGGCGTCGGCGATGGCGGCCTCGTCAACGAGGTCCAGCCCGTCGGCGGCGGCCGCTGCGAGCACGAGCCCGAGCATCCGGCATAACCTGCGCCGCCACGCGATCGTGAAGTCGTTCTCGGCCACGTACGCGTGGGCGGCTTCAGCAGCTCGCAGATAGCCGGCCGGGACCCGGTCGGCGATCCGGGCGACGAGGCGAAGGGTGAGCGTGCGCGGGGCCGTGAACAGCAGTTGCTGCCCGGATGGCAACGGCGGGCAGACCTCCGGATCGTCTTTAGGCGGGGTGGCGAGTTCGGCGCACACCCACGCAGGATTGCGGGGCGGCAGCGTACGCGGAGCCGCGGGTGTGCGATCCAGCGGCCGCGCGATCGGCAACCGGACCTCCGGTAGCAGCAGAAACAGCGGCGTCGAGCGGTGTGGCCGGGGATCGGCCAGCCACGTCTTGTCCATGGTGCGTATGGTCACCAGGCACAAACGGCACAGCTGATTGCGGTTGAGGTTGGCGATGTGGCTGCATCGCAGGCACACGCCTCGGCGCGGGTTCTTGCTCACCCAATCGCTGCACGCCTGGCAGGCGCGCCGGTCGACCAGCACACCCCAGCCATGGCACGTGGGGCAGTTGCCGAGTCCGCGCGGTAAGGCCGGGGGCATGGATATCACGCCCGTTCAGTTCGGCGGCAGCGAGCGACGACCGGTGGCGCGCCGCTGGCGAGGAGTCGGTCGCCGAGCTCCGTCGGCGCCGCCGTCGCCGACCGCCTTGAGCGCTTGGTGCTCGCTCGCGCCAGCGCCGGCCAGGGGCTCAGCCTCCAGCAGGTCGGCTATAGTGCAGTCCAAGGCCGCACAGATCTTATCGAGCTCGTCCAGCCGCAGGCTGATCGGCTTCTTGCTCCACAGCTGAGCCACCTTGCTCAACGAGGGCTCGAACCCAACCTCCTTGAAGGCGGCAAGCAACTCGCTGGGACGCCAGATGTCTCGCTGGGCGGCGGCCCAGCGCAGGTTCCACTTCATCGCAGGTTTCCTTGGTCAACGTGCAACCGCTGCACGGCCCGGCTGGACGCGGCCAGGCTCGCCCGCTCCGGATCCGCGTGGGCGGCCGACAGGTATTGGACGGTCGTGGTCGGTCGTTCGTGGCCCAGAAGCTTCTGGACCTCCCACAAGCCCATGCCGCGCTCGTAGTTGTGGGTCGCGCAGGCGTGCCGGAGCAGATGCGGATAAAGTTCGGTGACCGGGCCGGTCAGGAACCGCGTACCCGCATGTCGCAGGGCGCGCCGAAACGTCGATGGCGTCACAGCCAGACCCCCGGTGGCCACGTTCAGAGCGGAGATCGCCCGGGGGATCCGCTCGGACGGGAAAAGTGGCGCCGCTGGGTCTTCCGGATCGTCGGCGAATTCCCCGCGAACCTCCTCCACATACCACCACAGCAGGTCGCGGCCCTCCTCGAACAAGTAGGCCAGCCGCTGGCGGGGGCCCGATCTGCGGGCGCCCTTGCCGTGCACAAGGAAGCGGCCCCACTGGCCGGACTCCCAGTGCACCTCGCAGAGCTTGACCCCGCATAACTCGGCCGCCCGCACCCCGGAGATGTAGACGATCTTTCCCATCACGTAATCGCGGCGAGCCACCACCGCCTTCCGCGCAGACTCCAGAGAATCCCGCCAGCGGGCGAAGAACTCCCGCATCGCTCGCTGCGACGGCGGCACTCTCAGCCCGAAGTCGCCCCGGTGCACCGGCCGGTTGAAATCGTCGACCGGTGATTCCACCGCCACCCCGAAGCGCCGGAAGATCTCGCCCGCATACCGCTGCTCCAGGAACGCGAAGTAGTGGTCGAGCCGCATCAGCTTCCCACGCAAGGTTGAACTTGCCCGCTTGCCTGGACCGGCAAGGTATCGGTCCAACATCCGCGGCGTCAGCCGCCAGGCCACGACGTCGTAGTGATCGCAGACTTCAAGTACCGGTTGCACCAGGTGGTCGAGAGTGCTCGGTGCGAGGCCGGCCGCGTCTCGCGCCCATTGGTACTCGGCGATCGTGTCCGCGAAGAAGTCCCGCTCCTCCGCCTCACTTGCTCCCGCCGCATTGCGGCGTCCCAGCGTCACCACCTCGGCCAGGCCGTCCTCGATGACCCGGTCGGCCCTCGTCGGCGGCACATCGGCCTTCGTTGAACGCACCAGCCTCAACGGAGGACTATCGGAATCGTTCACAAACGTGCAGATTACATTAGCTACTCATGGAATCGTGTAGTAACTCGCGGAATCCCGCAGGGTTGTTCACGGGTCCATGCCGGTCCACAGAGCTGCCAGTATGCGCCTATTCACGTCCGCCGACCACAGAGGAACCTACGCGTACTCCGGTAGCTTGGGCGCATCCATCGCGATCAGTGAACTCGCCAATGGAGCCTCTGGACCCCACAGATCCAGGGAATCGCCGTAGACGCTGGAGAACAGGCCCGGATCGCGCATCGCGGCCAATACGTCGGCGTGCCGGGACAAGGCCACAAAGTCGCGCTCGGTGTTGTGATACAGCGGCGCCCGCCGCCGCAACTCGGCGTAGACCGGATAGGGATTTTCCTGGATCGCATGGCTGTAGGGGTCGTATTCGATGTCATCGGTCATCGCGCCAGGTCCTCCCGCCTTAGATCAGTACGCTCATCTGATCACCGAGACCGGCTCTGATCAACGGGACCCCATGCCTCGATCAAGCTCGAGGGGGAGACGGCATGCGCCTTATGCGCAGCTCGGCGTCGGCAAAGATGCCCACGTACGAGGAGTGCTCCCTACCCGGGGGCCTGCACGCCAGCCGCGAGCGGTAACCCCAGCCCTACGCCGCGTGGAGGGGGCGTTCCCGCACCGTCTCCATACGCATGGCTAGGTGATGCGCGACGGCCCCGGCAGCTGACCTTCCCAAACAAGGGGTTGCTCCACATGGGCCAGGTGTTCGCCGTCGAGGCCGAGCGGGTCACGGCCGGTGGCCAGGATCTGCAGTCTGGGCGCGGCGGCCAGCAGAAAGGATGCGAGATTTCGCACGGCATGGATCAGGCGCTCGCAGGTGTCGAGCACCAGCAGCAAGCTGCTGGTCGGCCAGGGCTTGCGTCAAAGGCGTGAGGTCGCTGCGATCGGAGACACGCGGCCAGGCCGCAGGCCGTTGCGACGGCGTGCGCCAGCGCCGCGGGATCGTCGAGCGGGAACAGGTCGGCCAGCCAGACGTCATCGGCATAGCGGCGCCGCTCAAGCAGGCGGCGAGCGGTGTGCACCACGACGCGGGTCTTTCCCACGCCCGCCGCGCCGACAGCGGTCACCAGCCGTGATTGCTCCAGCGCCGCGCTCAGCTCGCCGACCAGCCGGCCTCGCCCGAGGCAACCTGCCGGCCTCGGCCGGCAGGTTGCCTCCACGCAGCCAGCGCAGCGAGCTCATCGCTCACCTGCCCGCAGCACGGACAGCCGGACGATCATGGTCTCTCCGCCCCTTCTCCGGAACCCTGCCTGGCCGGACCCCGTCAACGGCCGGCCACGCATGCGGCTGGAGTTGGACTGTGACGTGAAAGTGCCAGTTGACCAATGGCCATTCGTCCTCCTGCAGGCGATGTCAAGTGCATCTTGCACCTTCAATAATTTCGTGTGCATATTGCTTCCTTTAGAAATGCGATCTTTCTCTGGTGTCTTGTGCGAACTCCCCAGGGATTTCCGCATCCGCCTGCACATCACCCGGAAGAGATAGCCGAGCCTTCCGCCACCACCGGGGTTGAGGAACCTGCGGACAGCCGTTGGCGGTACCCGCGAGTAACTTAGCTGGACGCTTCGGCAGGGTCGTCTCGCGCAGCGGGTCCGCCCTCGGTCGGGATGAGCGAGGGCGGACCCGGCTGGCCGGGCAGTAGCCCGGTCAGTGCGGTTCGGATGGCAGCCCGACTGACTCCATGCGCACGGGCGAGAGCCGCGATCGAAGCGCCATGGTCGGCGAACGCCGACCGTACCTCCTCAAGCCGGGCACCGGCCAGGGCGGGCGGCCGACCGCGGTAGCGGCCTTCGGCTTCAGCGGCGGCGATCCCCTCGGCGGTCAGCTCGTTCTGCAGGTCGCGCTGGAACTGCCCCACAGCGGTGATCACATTGATGAGCAGCGCTGTCGTCGCGTCGTTCGCCGAGAGGTCATGGAAGTTCGACAGCGGTCCCGACAGGACGCGCAGGGCGACGCCACGGACCTGGCACCAGTCGCGGACGGCGTGGATGTCGATCAGGTCGCGGCACAGCCGAAACAGCTCCGACACCGTCAGGACGTCCCCGGGGTGCGCGGCGGCGGCGACCCTGGCGAACGCGGGCCGCTCCCGCGCGGGGATCTTGGAGGTGGTGGCCGGGTCCTCGAACAGCAGCACCCCCTCGGCCGGGCGAAACCCTTCGGCGACGCCTTCGGTCCGCACCAGCAGTCCGGCCTCGGTGAGGATGTGCCGCTGCCGCAGCAGCGCCTGCGTTGCGGTGGACGAGCGGGAGTAGACGATCCGCACCGAAGGCTCCTCGAGGAAAGGGGTCGCGAGCCGCGCAGCTATCGCAGAGTCACTCGTTTCCCGGCGCCCCCGGCTAATGCTCCCGGGGCCGCGCTGTGCTCGGCGAACTACATGAGGCCCGGCGCGAGGTGTCGGCGCCGGACTCTCGTAGACTTCGCGGTCATGACAGAAAGATGGCCCTTCATCCACCACGTGACCTTCATCGCATCGGACCTCGAGGCGAGTACGCGCTTCTACACCGCCGCACTGAAGCCTCTCGGTGTCGTCGGGGAGGAGGCTGACGGTGGAGCGGAGTTTTGGGAGGAGGAGCTGGACACCCCGTCCTTCGGGCTCTATCCCGCGGGGGATGCCACGGTGACACGGGGCGCGCACATCGCGTTCACGGCCCGCGACCGGGCCACGGTCGACGCCTTCTACGCGGCCGCGCTGGCGGCTGGCGGCAAGTCCCGGTACGAACCCCGGCTTTGGCCGGAGTATCGCGCCTATTGCGCGTTCGTGGATGACCCGGACGGCAACAACATCGAGGCGGTCTACAAGGAGCAGGCGTAGGGACAGCACCCGGCGGTGAAGCGGTCAGCCAAGCGCTTTCTATACGCCCTCCTCATCCACTGCGCCCTCGCCATCGGACAGCTCAGGGATCTCGCCGAGCTGGCGTAGGCATTCGGCGGGGGCGGAGGAGGAGATGGCGTAGCGGCTCAGGACATTCAGGTGGGCGTGCCCGAGCGGACTGAGCCGGGCAGCGTCCTCATCCTTGACCGGGACGCCCTGGGCGCGCAGCAGGTCGACGGCGGCCGACAGGTACCTGGAATTCCACAGCGCGACCGCATTGACGACCAGCCCCAACGCGGCGAGTTGATCTTCTTGGCCCTCCCGATACGCCTTCCGGATCTGCCCGCCGTTGCCGTGACAGATCCTACGGGCGAGCCGGTGCCTCGACTCCTGCACGGTGAGCTGTTTGTTGAGCTTGCGACGGTAGGTGTCGTCGATCGGGTCCAGAATCGACAGCAGGTGCAGGGTCTTGTCGATGCGGCCGTACTCGGCGAAGGCCTGCCCCAGCGGGGTCGGGCGCCCGTTGCGGGCGAACATGTGCAGCAGGTCGTAGGCGCGCACCTGGTGGTCACCAGCGATCCGGCCACCCGGGTCATGTCCGCCCACTGCGTAGTGATCTTCCGCCTGTTGATCTTGTTGCGGGCGATCGCCTCCAGCGGCCCATACGCCGGCGTCGTGCCGTCGGGCAGGTCGGCGCGTCAGAAGCGCTGGTCGCCCAGGTCGGCGAAGCGCGGTGCGAACCGGTAGCCGAGCATGGAGAAGATCCCGAATACCGTGTCCGAATCGGATGCCTGGTCGGTCGTGACCAGCTCGGGTTTCAGCCCGGCGTCGATGTTGATCAGGCAGTCCAGGATGTACAGCGAGTCGCGCGGCGTGCCGGGCACGACGATCTGCCCGATGCCCATCACTTGATCATTTACTGGGGCAGAGCACCTATTCCAAGGGTGCGGTATTCCCTGCCTGCTCGTCGCCGGTCTCGTCTGGCACTGCCGTTGCCTCGCGGGGGGCGTGGTCGACCCAGAAGCTGAGTGCATCGTCACGCGCGGGGTTCCACCAGACCGTGCTCCAGCGAAGTGGGCGATGAAGCGCTCGGCCATGGACACATGGACGAGCACTGGAACGATGAAGTGCTTCGCGTGCTGCTCACTGAGCGTTTGGTCGGTTGATTGGTGTTTGGTCCTGGGTTAGGTTCCGCGCCAGTTCGGTGTGGCTTGGCCGGTGAGTCTGCGTGCCATGAGGTCGATCATGGCGAGGTGGATCATGGCGTCGGAGCGGTGCGGGTGGGTCTCGTAGTCGCGGGCCAGCCGCCGGTGGTGCATGAGCCAGCCGAAGGTCCGCTCCACGCACCAGCGTCGCGGGATGATCGTGAAGCCTCTGGTTCCGGGTGGGCGGTGGACGGGGTGCACGTCGATGCCCAGGCGGGCGCCGTGGTTGATGGCGGTGGTGCGGTAGCCGGAGTCCACCCAGGCTTTGCGAATGCGGGGGTGGGCTGCGGCGATGCGGGTCAGTAGCCGGGTGCCGGCGGCGGTGTCGGAGACGCTGGCTGCGGTCACCAGGACGGTCAGCAGCAGGCCGAGGGTGTCGGTGCCGATATGGCGTTTGCGGCCGATGATGCGTTCGCCTGCGTCTGTGCCTGCTGCGAGAGCGGGACGTTGGCGGAGGTCTTGATGGTCTGGGAGTCCAGGATGCAGGCGGTCGGTTCCGGATCGCGGCCTTGCTGGGTGCGGACGAGGGCGCGTAGCAGCCCGGACAGCTGGGTGAAGATGCCGTCGTGCTGCCATTTGGCGAAGTAGCCGTACACCGTGGCCCAGGGCGGGAGGTCGTGGGGTAGGTAGCGTCAGGGGATGCCGGTGCGGTCTACGTACAAGATCGCGTTCATGACGTGGCGTAGGTCGTGTTCGGGCGGGCGGCCGATGTCGAGGCCCTGGCCCCGGCGCTCGGCTCGCCAGGCGTTCAGGATGGGCGCGATCAGCTCCCAGCGTTCGTCGGACAGGTCGCTGGGGTAGCTGCCGGGTGGAGTCATGTTTCCGATGTACCGCGCCCGGGCGGGCTTGGCCACCAGGACAAAGCCCTGTGAGCTGGGCATTCTGGGATGAGACAGGAGGTTTGTGAGCGAAGTGCCCCTCTGTCGTCCCAGTTGCAGCGGCAGACCCACCAGTAACTACAGCCTCACGACGCAGCGCTCCGGAAGCAGGGCAAACCAACCACACCCAGGACCAAACGCTCAGTCAGCGTTCTTGCCGAATGTCATATGCGTGCCTGCGACCGCTATCTCGAGCAGCGAGCCGACGAGCCCGGCCTCGGCGCCATGAGCGACCGAAGACAGATGACGGTAAACCGTCTGGCCGAAGCCTCGGTCCATGCCTCTGGATACCACGGCGTCATCGATGCAGCTCATGGCCGTCGGCCGCTTGCGGTCCAGATAAGCAGACCGCGGTCAGTGGCGTCGGTGACCTGGAAGCTGAACGTTATGGCCGATTCCAGGATCCCCTGCTTGATGGGGCCCAGCTTACTGTCAGGTGTCGAAGATGCCGGCTTGGTGGGCTCGGGTGGCGGCCTCTGTGCGGGTGGAGACGCCAAGCTTGGTGAGGATTCTGGCCACATGGGTGGCGACGGTGTTGGTGGTGATGAACAACTCCCCGGCGATCTGGGGATTGGATCGTCCGTGGGCGAGCAGGCGCAGCACGTCCAGTTCGCGGCGGGTCAGATCGAAGACGCGACGCGCCGGGGCCGTGGCCGCGTCGCCGAGGCGGCCACGGTCGGTGAGGTCGTTGATGCGTGCGAGCAGCGGTTCAGCGCCCAGATCGGTGGCGATGGCGTGCGCCTCGCGAAGTCGGGAGCGGGCGCCGGGCCGGTTGTTGGTCGCCAGGGCGGTGCTTGCCGCATCGGTCAGCACGGCCGCGGTCTCGTAGCGGTTGCCGAGGTCGCGCCAGGCCGCGGCGGCCTGGTCCCAGGCGGGCAAGTTGTCAGAAGTGGCTGTCGCGTGGAAGGTGAGGCCGTAGGCGGTGAGCGTCGGTGCGGCGGGCCGCACGGTGGCAATCATGCGGTCGAGGTCGGCGAGCCGGTCGGCGCTGTGGTGGGCGACCTGCCGGTTGCGCGGGGCCGAGCTCCGTCGTATGCGCTGCACCCGGGCCCCGAGCACGGCGAGCCGCAGCAGGTAGTGCGGCGGCCAGGCGGGTGGCGGCGCCAGATGCTCGCCGAGGATGCGATCGGCCAAGTCCGGGTCACCTTGGTCGAGCGCCCAGGCAATCCGCTGCAGGGCCAGGCCGGCTTTGACCTCGGTCGCCGCGAGCGTGTGCCGGGCGAACTCCGTCAGCTGACGCAGCAGTGTCTCGAACCGGCCGATCTCGCCTCGGCAGCGCGCGATGTCGGCGGCTGCCAGGCGCAGGAACGCGGCGTAGAGTGGTGGCGGGCCTTCAGCGAGCGCGTCTTGGACGACCGCGAGGGCCTCGTCCCATCGGCCCAGGAACGTCAGGGGGAAGGCGCGTGCCGCGGCGAGCATGCTGCCGCGGGATCGGGCCTGGCCGAGCCGTTGCGCGGCCTGCTGCCCGGCGTGGGCCATGTCCGCCGCCTGCGCATACTGGCCGCAGGCCTCGATGGCATCCGCCTCCCATTGGAAAGTGGTCAGGAAGGTGTGCTCGTCCCCGGCCGCCTCGGCGATGCGGCGGGCCTCACCGAAGGTGCGTCTGGCCGATTCCAGCTCCCCGGCGGTGCCGTCGAGCTGGGCCGCTATCAGCAGGGCCGGCGCTCGCAGCCGGTCGTCGTCGAGCCGCTCGGCGATGCGCAGCGCCTCGGCCGCGTGGTGCCGTACCCGGTCGGGATGATGTGCCACGACGCCGATGAAGCCCAGAGCGGACAGCAGGCGGCTACGCAGCGCGTCCGAGGCGTCCGACCGGCCCGGTGGCAGCAGCGTGACCGCGCGCTCCAAGTCGTGTGCTCCGGTGCCGTCAGTGCGGTTCTGCATGCGGCCGCGCAGGCCGAGCAGCCCGGCCACGCGGTGCGCATCCATCGCCGGGTCGAGCATGTCCAACGCCGCGGTGCAGTGGGCGATGCCGACCGCGGACTTGCCCGCTGCGAAGGCCGCTGAGGCCGCCTGTTCCAGCACGGCCGTACGGTCGGCGCCGATGAGCTGTGGCGGGTCGGCGACCCGCGTCCATTGCGTCAGTACCATTTCGAGGAGGTGGAGCTGCTCGTCGTAGGCGTTCTGGCGGCCGGCGCGCTCGGCAGCTCGCCATGCGGCCGGCAATGCGCGCGCAAACTCCCCGGCAGCCGTCCAGTGCTCTGCCAGCGCGGCACTTCCGGCCGCGCGGCAATCGAGTGCGCCGGCGTACCGGGCGTGCATGCGACGCCGCTTGGCCGGCAGCAGCGACGCGTACACCGCCTCCCGGATCAGGTCGTGCCGGACCGCATACCCCTCTTCGCCGGCCGTCACGAGTTCCCGCCCGGCCAGATCGGTCAGGGCCGACACCAGCAGTTCCTCCGGCATGGTGGCGATCTCGTACAGGATCTCGTCGGTCACGTCGGCGCCGGCCACCGCCAGCATCGCCATCACCTCGCGTGCGGGGTCGGGCAGGCTGGTGATCCGATCGAGCAACAGGGTTCTCAGGTCGTCGGCCGCCGCCTCATCGGCGCTGCGCAGCGCCTCGACGAACAGCGGGTTGCCGCCGCTACGCCGGTGGATCCGGACGCTCCGCGACCGCTCCGGCGGCCGCCCGTCGAGCAGCGCGAGCAACTCGGCCACGTGCTCGTGCTCCAGTGGGTCCAGAACCAGGCGTACCACGTCGCCGCCGCGGCTCAGCTCGGCCAGCAGCCTGCGGTTCGGGTGTCCCGCGGCGAGCTCGCCGGTACGGACCGTACCGATCAGCAGGACGGCACTGCCCGCCAGATTGCGGGCCAGGTAGGCGAACAGCTCCCGGCTGGAGGCATCAGCCCAGTGCAGGTCCTCGATCACGACGACGACCGGCAGGATCTCCGACACCCGGCTGATCAATGCCAGCATCTCCTCCAGCAGCCTGATCCGCGCGTACTGCCGCGGCGCCGGACCAAGGTCCGGCAGCCAATCACCGAGCACCGATCCCGCCTGCGGCAGCAGAGCCCGCACCCGCTCGCGGCCGAGCCGGCGGACGAGTTCGCGCACGATGGCGACGAACGGCACGTACGGAGCGCCCTCCGCACCCAGTTCTAGACAACCCCCCGCCAGAACCAGCGGCTCACCAGGCAGATCCCACGTCACGGCGGCCACCAGCCGGGACTTGCCGATCCCCGCCTCACCACAGACCAGGACGGTGACCGGCCGACGCGAGCGAGCCCGCTCATACGCCGCCAAGATCGCGGCACTGTGCCTGTGCCGGCCGACCAGGACCAGGCCGGCAGCCGACCCGACCATCCCCACCTCGCCCCCAAGCCCGGACTCGATCTCACCAAGTCTGACGACGACAGCATGCCACCCGGCAAGACAACCTGGTCACACCGGCAACGAGCGCCGGCACATCACCCGCCGGCCACCGAAAGGGTCAGTGATGACCACCGAACACATCCGCCGTCCGCGTACCGTCGTCGCCAACATCGCCCTGTCCCTCGACGGTCGCGTCACGGGCCCGGGCGGCGAATACGACGGAAGCTGGGTCGTCCCGCACGCCCTCACCCGGGGCGCCCGCTCGCACATGGTCGCCGTCACCGGCACAGCCACCACTGCCCTGCTCGGCCGTAAGAACTACGAGGGATTCGCCGGTTTCTGGCCCGCCGTCGCCGACGATGAGGACGCCGACCCCGATGACCGCACCTTCGCGCGCTGGCTCAACGACGTGGACAAGATCGTCTTCTCCGGCACCCTCGGGCAGACGGACTGGGACAACGCGCGCCTGGCCACCACCGACCCGGCCACCGCCGTCAAACAGCTCAGGAAAGAGGAAGGCGGCGACATCATTGTCCTGGCCAGCAGCAGCGTCATCCGGCAACTGCTGGAGGCCGACGAGGTCGACCGGCTCAGCATCACCCAGTGCCCCGAACTCCTCGGCGGCGGCGCCCGTCTGTTCCCCGACGGCACGGCCGCCTCATGGTCGCTCACCGCCGCCCACACCACCGACAGCAGCGCGATCTGCCTGCTGTACGACCGCAACCGCGCAAACCAGTGACGGCACACGACCCGGCGCACACGTCCGGTATCGAGATCCGCTTCGGCCAGAGCCTCGACAAGCTCGCCGCAGACTCGCCCGACCACACCGCAACGAGACACCCCTGAATGATGAGAAGGAACCTCCATGCCTGAGAACACCGAACAGCAGCGCAAGGTCATCGCCGACGCCGTCGTCTCGATGGACGGATACACCAGCACCGGCCCCGAGGACGACATGAACTGGGCAATGGCGCACATCACCAGCGAGCAGAGCGAGCTCATGTACGAGGGGATCTGGCGCGGGGTGAGCACGGCGGTCGTCGGCCGCATCAACTGGGAGGGCTTCACCTCCGTCTGGCCCGGCCTGACCAGCGACCCCAGCAGCTCGGCCCGCACCCGTGACCTGGGCAACTGGCTCGCCACGGTCGAGAAGGTGGTCATCTCCACCACCCTGCAGCAAACCGACCTGGACAAGACGGAATGGAGCAACGCCCGAATCTCCCGCGACCTCGAAGCCGAGGTGCGCTCCCTCAAGACCGCGCCGGGCCGCGACATCCTCGTTATCAACAGCGCCAGCATCATCAAGGCGCTGCTCAAGGCCGACCTGATCGACGAGCTCCATATGACCGTGGTCCCGGCGACCCTCGGCGGCGGAGTGCGCCTGCTGCCCGACGGCCTCGCCTCGACATGGCAGCTGTCCCACGCCACCACCATCCCCGCCACAGGCGCCGTCGCCCTGTGCTACCGCCGCCCCTGAACCAGGGCGGTCACCTGCGCAGAAGCGGGATCGTTATCGGCACGGGCACCTTCCCGACCGCGGTCACCTTCATCCCGGCCGGCGAAGGCCGCACCGTCGAGGTCGCCGCGAGTTTGCCCGGCCTCCAGGCGCTACAGCACGCCGTCGAACTGCACATGGCCGAAAGGTACGCCGAGGCCCTCGACCGGCTCGGCGGCCTGCCGGACACCGGGCACGGCGCCCATCCACACGCACCGACAACCGAAGGAGAAACGATCATGACAGACCTTTCCACCGTCACCTCCGCCGACGGCACGACGATCGCCTACGAAAAGGCCGGTTCCGGCCCCGCGATCATCGTGATCAGCAACGTCGCCGAAGACCACACCGGTGTCGCGGGCGTGGCCAAGGCGCTGTCCGAACACTTCACCGTAATCAGCTTCGACCGCCGCGGCCGCGGCGCCAGCGGCGACCCCCAGCCCTACGACCCCGCCCGCGAGATCGACGACATCGCCGCGCTGATCGACATCGCAGGCGGCTCCGCGGCCCTGACCAGTGGATCCGGCGGCTGCGCGATCACCCTCGACGCGGCATCCTCACTGGGCGGCAAAGTAACCGGGCTCTACCTCTACGAGCCGCCCTTCATCGTCGACGACTCCCGCCCGCCGGCACCCGCCGGCTACGCCGAGCACCAGGAGGCCCTGGTCGCGGCGGGCAAGCGCAGCGAGGCCGTCGAATACTTCATGACCGAGATGATCCGCGTACCGGCCGAGTACATCCCCGCGATGAAGCAGGACCCCTCCTGGGATGCCATGGCCGCCTACGCCCACACCTACGCCTACGACGGCCGGATCGTGCGCGGCCTGCAGGACGGCAAGCCGCTGCCGACCGACCGCTGGTCGATCAAGGTGCCGATCGCGGTGGCCGTCGGCGGCAAAGGTGAGGAATTCATCCGCAAGGGCGCCTACGCACTGGCCGCACTCCTGCCCGATGTCACCGTGCTCACCCTTGCTGACCAGGACCATTCCGCATTCTGGATGGCACCCGAACCGGTGGCCGAACAAGCACGCACGTTCCTGCTCGGCTGACGACCGCAGATATCCGGGCCTATCCGTCATCGTCAGCGAGTTCGGCGCCTGGGAGCCTGGCCAGGCTAGGCATCAGGGACCCCCGGTCGTCGGCGGCCTGTCGCCGTGAAGCTCAGCAGCCTCCACCGCCGCCCTGCCCACCGGTACGGCAATTGCTCCGGCCCGGCGCACCTCAGCCGCGAACCTCAAGGGCGACACGGCCCTGGTAAACCTCCTGCGCAACGCCGTGGAGGCATACTCCGACGACGACGGATGGGCGGGCCTGACCAACATTGGACACATCATCACCAAGCAGCAACCCGACTTCGACGCCCGCACCTACGGCTACGCCAAACTCAGCGATCTGATCGCCGCGACAGCGCTGTTCGAGCTGGACCGCCGCACCCTGGGCGACGGAAAACCAGCGGTCATCTACGCCCGCGACCAGCGCTACCAGGGCAAGGGCACCCACGGGTACCGGCCGGCCCGGCCAGTCGGCGACGGCCAGCACGTGAACGTGCTGTTGGCCGGAGAGAGATCGGTGAGGACGGCTTCACCGTCGAGGTCGCCGTACGGCGCGGGCCGGGGCTGGTGCGGCAGGCCACCTTCGCCGGCTGGGACGGGGCGGCGTTGTTCATGCTGCGCTGGTCGGCAACGTGCTGGAGGAGGCGCTCTGCGCTGTGTGGTCCGTCCGGGTGGGGCGCTGGTGTCCGCGTGATGAGGTGCCGAGTCGGGGAGGTGGGGCCCGCTGTTGGCGCAGCGGGCCCCTGTTACGGTCGAGGTGTTCCGTGGTCGAGGCGGATTCCCCGGGCTGCACGCCATCGTTCTCCTCATGCCGTGCAACGTGCATCGCAAGGTGCCGGATTGTTCAACGACTCTTGCACTGCCCTCCCATTGAACACGGTCATTTCGGACCGATGGCGGGGTCTTCCGTTTTCGCGCGGGCCCGCACAGATCGGGCACGAGTCCGAGCGTTTCCGAACACCCGTGAACTCCGGCGAACGCCACCGTCGCACGCGGCCGCGCTCGTCTGCCCGGCCGCCCGACCGGCCTTCGTGAAGTGGGTCATCATGGGCTCAACGCCCGCGATCCCGTGCCGGTTGGCGCCGTGCGGGGATCACCGATCCGGCGGGCCTGTTCCGTGGTCGACGTCCTTGTCGAAGGCAGGTGGTCCTCCCCGATGCTCTCCCTCCGCTTGCGCCCCCCGCGTGCCGGGATCGGCGTCCTCATCCTCGTGATGCGCTTCACGGCGTTCCTGCTCTACTTCGGGTATACGCCCGAGACCGTGCTGCTGATCGTGGCCGGTGCCACCACCGCGGCGACCTCGCTCACCCGGCACCTGGCCACCCCCGTTCCCGCAGTTCCTCCCACCAGCCGGGCCGCATCCCTCACCGATGCGCTCACGCCTGCTGCCGGTCCGGCCGCGCCCGGCGCTACGGCTGGCGCGCCTGCCGCGTCTGCACTCGGGCAGGTCTGAGGCATGGGCAGGCTGGAGCGCACGCCCGAGGCCGCGCCGATCTCCTCCCAGGAGATCCCGGCCGCGCGCTGCGCGATCATGGCCCGCTCCAGCAGCCGCTGCGCCTGCCGCAGCAGCGCCGTCGCGTCCTCCACCGCCCCGTCCGGCCGGGAGTAGACGGCCACCATCGAGGTGGCCCGCTCGGCGACCTCCCGGGCGGAGGCAGCCAGAGCGGCGGACCGACGACCGGTCGTTACGGGTGCCCTTGATGCCCTGCCGGTGAGAGCCTGCTGAGGCAGTGGTACGGGTGGTAGCCGATGGTGTGAGGGACGGCCACGAAGAATCCCTTCGGGTGTCGTGTCATCGGCGACGCGGTGGCGTGGTCACGGGATGCGAAGATCGTGCATCGGGGTGCGGGCCCGCCTCCAGCACGGCGGAGCCCGTAGCCCCTCGCCAGGGCAGCGACCTGTCGATCTACAGCGCCGAAGACCTCGCCTTCGTCGCTGCGGAACTCAACAACCGCCCGCGTAAGACCCTCGACTGGCAAGTGCCCGCCGAGCTGTTCGCTAAGATCGTCGCAACAGTCGAATGACCGCGTGTTGCGATGATCATGCGAATCCGTCGGCCGTAGATGGGGCCAACTCACTCGCTAGAAACCAACCATCTGCCGGCGAGACTCCGGCGGATAGTTGTTCGGCACAGTGAACTCCTTCTTTCGGGAACCAGGGTTCCTCAGAGATCAGATGTCCACCAAACCAGGGCAAGACCAGGCGCAAATTGGTGCATGAAGTGAAGCATCATCCCAAACCGTCGTAACCCATAGCCGCGCCGAGAAAGCACTGGCATGATCCATCACATGGATCATGCCCCCGAACCCCTCAACATGGACACGTGGCCGCGGCAACAGCACTTCCACCACTTCCGGCGCGTTCCCTGCACATACTCAATGACCTTCGAAATCGACGTCACCGCGTTCGTCGCCGCGCTGCGGCAATCACCGCGCAAGTCGTACATCGCGCAGGTCTGGGCGCTCGCCACGATCGTCAACCGGCACGATGAGTTCAAGATGTGCCTCACCGAGGAGGGCACCCCGGCAGTATGGCCCGTCGTGCACCCGGCCTTCACGGTCTTCAACCCCGAACTCGAGACTTTCGCGGGCGTGTTCGCTGAATACGACCCCGATTTCGGCGCGTTCCACGATGTCGCCGCCCCGCTGCTCGCCAAGCACAGTCAGGCCACCGAATTCGTTCCGCAAGGGTTCCGGCCCCCCAACGCCTTCGACATCTCCAGCATCCCGTGGGCGTCCTTCACCGCATTCAACCTCAACATCGACAATGACTGGGACCACCTGTCGCCGATCTTCACGCTCGGTCGTTACATCGAGCGAGAGGGCCGTGTGCGACTTCCCGTCGCGGCGCAGGTACATCACGCCGTGGCAGACGGATTCCACGTGACGCGCCTCATCAACGAGCTAGAGACCCTGGTTCAGGACACCAGCTGGCTCTGAGCTTGTTCTTTATGTGCGCCACGAGCGCAGAAGGTGAGGTTGTTGTGTAGGTGATCTCGCTGGATGTGGTGCTGTGCAGGAGATGATGGTCTGGCCCTTCGGCGTCGCCGTGCGGGGGGAGGCGTCAAACCGCCCCAAGCTGCGTTGGCTGAAGACCGTCGTGGTGAGCGTTGGGGGAAAGGCGCACGTGATGCGTCAGGTGGGGACCGGGACGGCGAGCGCGAGCGAACCGCTGATGACGTGTCGTAACAAGTAGATGACATCGAAACCGGGTCGGTTGAATGGGCCCGGGATGAGCCTGGCGGGTGCCCGTCTATTGGCCAGGCGGTGTCCGGCATGGAGGCGGCGCGAGTCCGGTCTGCGGCTTCTGCATGGAACGTGGGAAGGCGGACGTCGATACCGCTGCCCAGGTCGCGTGCGGCTTGGGTGGCGACAGGGAGCGCGCCGGGCGGCAGGAACCGTGAGGCGTTGAGTACTGTCGCGGCGTCCGCTGGCGGACCGGCTCGTAGTAGTGATGAAGCTCCTGTAATGGGGGGTGGACAAGGAGTCCATCGAGGCGTTCGGGTCCGATCTGCGGAACAACCTGTTCAAGATCTGGAATCGGATGTAGTCGGGGACCTACTTCCCGCCTGCGGTGATGGCGGTGGAGATTCCCAAGCCCGGGGGAGGCACCCGAACGTTGGGGGTGCCGGCCGTGGGCGATCGCGTGGCGCAGACGGTGGCGCCGCTGGCGCTGGAGGCCCGCACAGAGTCGATCTTCCATGACGAGTCCTACGGGTATCGGCCGCGCCGGTCCGCGCTGGATGCGGTGGCCAAGTGCCGTCAGCGGTGCTGGAGCAAGGACTGGATCATCGACCTTGATGTGGAGAAGTTCTTCGACAGCGTGCCGTGGGACCTGATGGTCAAGGCGGTGCAGGCCAACATCACCACCGACCAGCGCTGGGTGCTGCTGTATGTGAAGCGGTGGCTGGCCGCTCCCATCCAGCAGGCTGATGGCACCTTGGTCGAGCGGCACCGGGGAACCCCGCAGGGGTCGGCGCTCTCGCCCGTCCTGGCTAACCTGTTCATGCACTATGCGTTCGATTCCTGGCTGGAACGCGAGTTCCCGACCGCGGAGTTCGAGCGCTACGCGGATGATGCGGTGGTGCACTGCGTGACCGAGCGTCAGGCCCGCCAGGTGCTGGCCGCGCTCGCCGAGAGGATGGAACAGGCCGGGCTGCGGCTGCATCCCGACAAGACCAAGATCGTGTATTGCCGGGACTCGCGGCGACGTGGCTCGTTCGAGCAGACCTCGTTCGAGCAGACCTCGTTCGAGCAGACCTCGTTCACTTTTCTCGGCTACACCTTCGGCCCCCGCAAGGCCCGCTATCCGGATGGGAAGGCGTTCACCTCCTTCCTGTCCGCGGTCGGCGCGGAGGCCCTCAAGGCCATGAGTCAACTGGTCCGCTCCTGGCGGATCCACATGCGCGGCAGGTACGACCTCGATGAGCTCGCCCGGTGGATAAATCCCATCCTGGTGGGCTGGATGACCTATTACGGCCGGTTCTATCGGTCGCAGCTATATCCACTCCTACGACGCGGCAACACCTACCTGATGCGGTGGGCCAGGAAGAAATACCGACGGCTGCGCGCTCATGAACGTTTCAGGGCTTGGTGGACCGGGCTCCTCGATCGAGACCCCGCTGTGTTCAAGCACTGGGCGTGGGAGCGCCAGTTCTGCTGGAAATGGTGAGAGGAGCCGTGTAACGGGCGACTGTTAAGCACGGTTCTGTGGGAGCCCAGGGCTGCGACGCCCTGGGCCACCCGACGTTCTGGTCTTCGTGTTCGCGGCGTTCGTGACATTCCGGGTGGTGGCTGTGTTGCCCGGTTATGTGGTGCGGCGGGGTTTGGTGCCTTTGCGGTGGTGAGCTGGGCGTTGGAGGTCTCGCCGGTGACCGGCTGGAGAAGTCGTCGAGCGCGCAGCGCCCTGGGCAGTTCGTCGGGCAAGGGCAGCGGCGCGGTGCCAATCGGGCCGCGTCGATCGCAGCTGCGGTAAGGGTCCGTGGCCTCGCCGACGCGATCGAGGTGCCGAAGAGTCAGGCGGTGGCTTCCGGGGAGGCCACCTCGGCGGCCTGGCCGGCGTGGTCGTGCTCGCGCAGCATCGGTAGCACCGTGGTGGCGGTAGGTGGGCCAAGACCAGGTCCAGGATCAGGGAGCGCCCGGTGTGCCCGCCCGTGGCGATGCCCTCTGCAGCACCTTGACCGCGACGCCACCCGGGGCGCCGTAAAGAAATCGACGTTCTGTGTTGTCTGCGACCGATGTGTTTCGCCTGAACGTCTGCCTGATCCGGATTCGGCGGAAGGAGTTGCCCGGAGTGGCGGGCTTGGCCATCGTGGCGGTTGTGAGTGTCCACGATGATGCCGCTTCTCCCCTTGAGCCCGTGGGTGCGCGGGTGGAGGCGAGCGGGCCGCGCTCGGCCGCGGTGCGGGACAACTCGGGCACCATCGTCACGGGCGACCTGCACGCGGCGCGGAGGCCGCCCCTGCCGGCGCCGGCCCAGATCGAGGCGCCCGCCGGGTTGCTGGGATTGCCGCGCCGTGGTTCGTCGGCCGCGACGAGGCTCTGGCCCTGCTGGCGGCCACCCTTGAGGCCAGCACCGGCGCGGGGGTGATCAGTCAGGCGGTGGTCGGGCTGGGCGGTGTCGGTAAGAGCGAGCTGGCGTTGCAGTACGCCTTCGGCCGCCGTCTGGACTACGCGCTGGTGTGGTGGATCGACGCCGACAGCCGGCCCAGCCAGGCCGAAACCTTTGGTCCCGAGCACCCCAGCACGCTGGCCGTCCGCGCCAACCTCGCCCGCTGGACGGGGGAGGCGGGTGACGCCCCGCCGCCCGCGCCCTGTACGCCGAGCTGCTGCCGATCAGCGAACGCGTCCTAGGAGCTGTTCGGAGTTCGGATCATGTGGCTAGGGTGAGTAACTTCAACCACATGATCGAGCCTCGCAGATGGAGTCCGGCCTCGTAGCTTTCCGGGGCTTTGTCGGATCGGGTAGCCAGGCCACGCCAGGTCTTGATCTTCTGAAAACAGCGTTCGACGGTGTTGCGCTGCCGGTAACGACCTGGATCGAAGCCGACGGGCCGCCCACCGGCTGAGCCCTTCCTCTTTCGGTTGGCCCGCTGATCACTCTTCTCCGGGATGACCGCGATGATGCGGCGGCGGCGCAGATGGACACGGTTGGCTTTGGAGGAGTAGGCCTTGTCCGCGGCCACGGCATCGGGGCGGGTCCGGGGCCGCCCTGCCGGAGCGGGGATGCGGATCTTGTTCAGGACGGTGATGAACCGCGGGCAGTCGGCGGCCTGCCCAGGCGTGAGCACGAAGGCCAGAGGCAGCCCAGCGGCGTCGACCGCGGCATGGATTTTGCTGCTCAACCCGCCTCGGGATCGGCCAAGCCCGGCCACCTTCGCCCGGGCCTTCCGGCGTCGCCGCCTGGCGCCACGATCGTGGCCCGACGATGCGTCCGCGTCATCCGCGCCGGGTGTGACCTGCGGCGCATCACTCGCAGCACCGGCGGCTGCGCCGGCAGCGGAGCCCCCTTTTCCTCGGTCAGCGCCTGCTCCAGCGCATCCAAGGTCTCCCCGGCGATCGCCAACCCGGCCGACTCCTGATGCGCCCGCACGATCGTGGAGTCCACGCTGACCAGCTCCAACCCGACCTGCCCCCGCGAGGCGGCCTCGGCGATCAGCGCCTCCATCAACCCCTGAAACACCCCGGCCTTGGCCCAGCCATTGAACCGGGAGTAGAGCGTGGACCACGGCCCGTACCGTTCCGGAACGTCACGCCAGCCAGATCCGGTGCGAAACCGCCACAGGATCCCGTTGAACTGATCACGCACCCGCCGAGGCAACGGCCCAGTCGCCGCCACCGGCAGATACGGCTCAATCAACGCCCACTCGGCATCGGTCACATCGAAGCGCGCCACATCCGAGTTCTACCAGCCACGTCCAGGCCGCCACCGGACCTCCCTAGATCCGAACTCCGAACAGCTCCTAG
>NZ_VRLV01000014.1 GCF_009760925.1 Nonomuraea typhae | reverse complement strand
GCCTGCCGATTGCAGCGCCCATCGCGCATCCCTGGCGAGCACTCGTCAGAACGCCTCGAAGCCCACCGAGGAACGACCCTGTGCAGGGGAGTTCAGACATCAGTGCAGACGACTTCGGAAATCGACAGCCGCAGCCGGGCCCGAGCTGCAGGTTCGGTGTTTCATGCGTCGGTGCAAGCGACCGATCTGCTGAAACGGGCTTATGAAACATCTCGGGTGGGTGGCGCCCGCCGTACGGCGAAGGACTATCTGCGCCTGGCCGGGGAGATCCTCACCGACCTGGCCCCCGGTCGCCGGTGGCTGGGCGGTCGCGATGCCCGGCTCGGACTTGCTGCCGTCCGACGGCGAGCGGGGTGAGCCGAGGCCACGGACGCTGGACAGGCCCCGATGGCGAGCTCACCAGTATCAACTGCCCGTGCACGCAGACCTAACGACAAACTTCGCTAGGGCATGCATTCTGTCATTGGCTGAGCACTGAACAACGGCCGCCTCGTGAGCACGACGCAAGCAGTCCAATCCGGGCCTCCTCGTCGAAGGGATCAGCGATGTTCCGGCTCCGGCTGGCAGCCACCGTCCTGGCAGCGCCCCTGCTTCTCCTCAGCGGCGTGGCAAGCGCATCAGCGAGTCTACGCAGTGAAGGTTCCGGCGCCGGGTATCCCCCTGGTACTCCCGGACCATTCAAGATCGCCAATCATCAAGACCTGGGGTTGTGCCTGGACACCACCGGCGCCCTCGGTCGGAGCGTCTACCTGGGCCGTTGCCACAGCGGCGACCCCGGCCAGAGGTGGGGCTGGTGGAACGGCGGGTGGCTCATCCACCTCCAAAGCAGCTACTGCCTGGCTGCCGTAACCACAACTACCGGCGTCCATGTGGCCGAGTTGCAGCGCTGCATTGACCATCGCATCCAATATTGGACGCACCAGAACTTCGCCATTCTCAACACCAGCACGGGCAGCAACCGTTGCCTGAGTCCCGCTTTCGCTGTGGAGGGGGCAAACGTGTCGCCCGGAACCTGCGTCACCACTCCCTCGCAGGGGTGGAACGTGACCTACTGGTAGTGATGCTGAAGGAGCAGCTCACCCCACCGAGTCCTCCTCCAGATAAGTTACTCAGGGGTACAGCCAGGTAACGTGCTGGAGGGGATGCCGGCCCGCGGCGCATACCGCTTCTGTGACCGCGACATCTTGTCCCTGGCCCTTGAGCGCGGTGGTGGCGATCGTCAGCGTCCGGGGCGGCGTGGGGTGGACGGGGCGGTGCGGCGCCTCCGGGCCTGGCGGAGCGTGATCGTCCTGCGTTGCGCGGGGTCGGTGCCGCCCCACACCCCGTGTGCTTGGCCGGTGTGCAGGGCGAAGGTCAGGCAGGGCTCGCGCGCCGGGCATCCGCCGCACACCGCCTTAGCCCGTTCGGTCTCGGCCGTACCCTGACCGTTGGGGGAGATGGGGAAGAACCCCTCCGGATCCACGTCCAGGCAGGCGGCTTGTTCGATCCAGATGCCGGTCAGCGCTCTCATGCCCCGCGCGCCTACCTCAGACCTCGCGGGCTAGATGATTGATGCCAAGGCGTAGCTGCGAAGTTAGGGCGAGGGTGCCCAGGCTCGATGTGTGACGAAAGAGCTAGACACCCTCGCTACCGCACTGTACGTGCGGATCGATGATGTGTTGAAGGCCCAGCCGGGGTTGGCTCCGTGGCGGGCTGAGGTCGGTATCGCGCCGAGGCTCGGTGATGCCGAGCTGGTGACGCCGACGGTGTTGTCGGCGCTGCCGGGCTTCATCTCTGAGCGGCGCCGGCTGCGGTACGCGCGTGCCGAGCTGGGCGCGATGTTCCCGCATCTGCCCGGGCAGCCGGGCTACAACCGGCGGCTGCGCAATGCCTGTGGCCTGGTCAGGTACATGATCCGGATGCTGGGCGCCGACACCTCGCCGTGTACGGCTGCTGCGCCTCCCACTCCCGGTACTTCTGGGGGCTTCGGCTGCACCTGTTGTGCACGCCGGGCGGGCTGCCGGTGCTGTTCGCCCTGAGCGGTGCCAAGGCCGATGAGCGCGAGGTATTGATCGGCATGCTGCAGGCCGCACCCGACGTCGTGGCCGCCCGTCCGCATCAGACGATCATCGCCGACCGGCAGGACTACGGTCGCGTCTTCGAAGCCAAGCTCACCGAGCGTGAACTGCATCTGCTGCGCCTGGCTCGCCCGGGGGAGCCCGAGCGGCGCGGCGCTATTCAAACCGCTGCGCCAGACCATCGAGTCGATCAACGAGACCTTCAAGGGCCAGCTGGACCTGGAACGCCACGGCGGCCGTACCCGGGCTGGCGTCATCATCCGCGTGCTGATCCGCATTCTTGCGCTGACCAGCGTGGTCGGGCACAACGACACCGCCCTCCTCATCGTCTTAATCGACGAAGACCTGATGGACCGAAGGAGTTCGATCCGGCCAGCTTTCCACCACAGCACGTCGCCGAACGGCTGATGGACGACGGCCTCGCCGTACCCCGCCGGGCAGGCATGGATGAGCGGCCCTACAGCGAAGTCCGGACGGCGATCGGCCCTCACCCCGACGCCTCGTTCGCGCTGCGCCTGCGCGAACGGCCAAGCGGCCACGCCGACGACGCACTTCCCTCCGATGAGTTCCCCGGACGGAACAGATGATCAATCCCCCGGCCGGACCGGCCGTCTTGGGCATCGATCTCGGCCGCCGCTGGACCGCAGCAGTCGTCCGCGCCGGCGATCGCGCCCTGCATGGCTGGACGCTCGGCCCTCGCGATGCCCGCGGAGCTCCGGCTCCATTGCACGATCCGTACGACCTGGCCGCATGGGCCCGCTATCACGGGCGCATCCGCGACGCCGTCGACCAGACCCTCCACCGGCGCCCCGACCACTGGGGACCGTGCGAGGCCCGCCGCGGCGAACGCGACCACGAACGCGCCGCCTACGACATAGCCGGCGCAGGCCCGCGGATCCTGCGCGCCCGCGCCGAAGAACACGCGACCGGCCCCTCCGCCTAAGGGGCGGTGCGGCGGCGGGTAGTAACGCAACGGACTGTGCGCCGCGCAGGGCGAGTCACGCGATCGCCGGAGCGTCCGGGTCTCGGCCTTGCCCCCGATCGTGAACCGCTGGGTTAACGCTTCGTTGTGTGCTTTGCCGTTGTTCCGATTGTGTCGTTCCGACACCCTTGATCAAGGACGAATCACCGCATCGGAGGGGTAAGCGTGACAAACGGCCACACACGAGCACATCCATGAACATCATCACCTCAACCGTTGTCTTCACGGTCGATGATCCGGCGGGCTCCCGCCGGTTCTTCAGCGCCCATCTGGGTTTCCGCGAGGTGCTCGACACGCCGGATTTCACCTGGTTGAGCCGTGACGACGGGGCCGCCGACATCCTGTTGCGCCGGCGAGACCTCGAACTGCCGTGGCAGTCGGGGGCTCAGCCGGTGGTGGCTTTCGCGGTCACCGATCTGGCCAAGGAGTCCGAGCGCCTGCACGCCGAGGGCGCACCCATCACCACGCGGTTGCGGTGCGATCCGTCGGGTGAGCGGCTGATGCGACTGACCGACCCCAACGGCATCGTCGTCGAACTGACCGAATGGATCCCGCCCAGCGGCGCCTGATCCACCCCCCTTTGGGATGGCCCTTGAACGGCGCCACCCATGATCGATCACTTTCCGTACACGAATGGAAGCAAGAAGTATGCAACCGCATCCTCGTCGGTGGCTGATCCTGATCGTGCTCTGTCTGAGCACGCTGGTGCTGGTCATCGACAACATGGCGCTCACGGTCGCGGTGCCCGCCCTGGCCGCCGATCTGGGCGCCACCGCCAAGGACATCCAGTGGATTCTGGAGTCCTACATGCTGGTCTTCGCCGGTCTGCTGCTCACCGCCGGATCGCTGTCCGACCGGTACGGCAGGCGGAAGGTCATGGTCGTCGGCCTGGTGCTGTTCGGCGCCGCCTCGGCGGTGGCCACGCTCGCCACCGACCCGGGCCAGCTGATCGCCGCCCGGGTGGCGATGGGCGTCGGCGGCTCGCTGATCATGCCCTCCACCCTGTCGCTGCTGATCGTCGTCTTCCCGGACGAGGCCGAACGGCGTAAGGCGATGGCCGCCGGCGCCGCCTTCGCCGTGCTCGGCCTGGTCGGCGGCCCCGTCCTCGGCGGCGCGCTGATCGCCTCCCTCGGCTGGGAGGCGGTCTTCTGGATCAACGTCCCCATCGCCGTCGTGGCCATCGCGGCCGCGCTGACGCTGATGCCCGAGTCCAAGGGGCCCGCGACCCGGCCCGACCCGCTCGGCGCCGTACTGTCCATGATCGGCATGACCGCCCTGGTGTGGACGATCAACGAGCTGGCGCACGGGATCGCCTGGGTTCCGCTGGCCATCACCGTCGTCGCCCTCGGCGCGTTCATCGGCTGGGAGCTGCGCACCGAGCACCCGATGGTGCCGCTGAAGCTGTTTCGCGACCGCGACTTCGCCGGCGGCAGCCTGTCGCTGACGCTGGTCCAGGTCGGCAACGGCGGCCTGTTGCTGGTGCTGACCCAGTACATGCAGTTCGTCCTCGGCTACACGCCCACCCAGGCCGGTCTGGCCTTCATCCCGATGTTCATCGCCTCGGTGGTCTTCAACGGCGTGGGTGCCGGTCTGGGCAGCAAGCTCGGCAACCGCGCCATCGCGGTGCTGGGCATGATCGTGATGGCCGCCGGGCTGGCCCTGCTGAGCTTCTCCTCCTCCGACAGCTTCGTGGTGCTGGCCATCGCCCAGGTCGTGCTGGGCGCCGGTGGCGGCCTGGCCGGGCCGTCGGCGATCGCCGCGCTGATGGGCGCGATCCCGACCGAGCAGGCCGGTGTCGGTTCGGCGTTGAACGACACCATCCAGCAGGCCGGCGCCGCGCTCGGCGTGGCCATCCTGGGCAGCCTGGCCACCAGCAGCTACACCGCGGCCATGCCGGCCACCGCATCGCAGGAGGCCCGCCGGTCGGTGGCCGCCGCCGTGGCCGACCCGTCCCTGGCCGACGCCGCCCGCCAGGCATTTGACGCGGCCATGTCCTCGGCCTTCCTGGCCGCCGCCGCCGGGGTGCTCGGCGCCGCCGTACTCGCGCTGCTCCTGCTGCGCGGACGCAAGAGCGGCGCCCACGCCGCCGCCTCGCCTCAGCGGCAGACCCCGGTCGGCGCCGCTCACTGAAGCCGATCGCGTACTGGTGTCAGCAGCCGCATCAGGACGATCGCGGCCCGGTATCAGCGCGGTTGGCGAAGCTCTGCAGCACCAGCAAGGAAGCTCTGCAGCACCAGCAAGGAAGCTCTGCAGCACCAGCAAGACCGCATCTCTCAACAGATTCCAAGGAGTACACCGTCATGTCTCTCACCCTCACCGCCCAGGACAAGGCCACCCTGCGCACTGCCGCCTACGGTGCCGTCACGTTGCTGGCCGCCGCCGATGTCGCGGGTTCGCCGCACAAGGCGGCCACTGCGGGCTCGCTGTCGCTGTATTCCGCGACCGGCCCGGTCGGGCACGTGCTCGCCGAAAAGACCAGGGACGTCAACTTGGAGGGTAAGTCGGTGGCCGCGATCGCCGACCACGTGCTGCCCGCCCTGGCCTCCGCCATGAACCTGCTCAAGCAGCAGGACCCGGCCGAGGCTGGCAACTTCCGCACCATCGTCCTGGTCGCCGTCGAAGCCGCCGCTCAGGCCGGCAAGGGCGAGCCCAGCCCCACCCTGGCCGACATGATCCGCAAGATCACCGAAGCTCTCGACGCTGCCTGACAGCACGTCGGCCCGGACCGTTACGAAATACGCAAAGGATGCATATGTCGCTCGTCCAACGGCGGGGCCTCCTCGCCGCCGTCTCCCTCGCGGCCGCGATCGTGGTCGCGGGGGCTCCCGCCGCCTCCTCCGCCTCCGCCGGCTCCGCGGCGGCCAAGCCGGGGATCACCGTCTCAGGTGGGGTCACCCAGCCGGTCTTCTCTTATGCCGACGCCGTCCGTGAGCACGTGCGGGTGCAGTCGCCGCTCGACAGCGACGGCGACGGCAAGAAGGACCTGATCCGGGTGGACATCATCCGGCCGAAGGAGTCCGGCCCCGGGCTCAAGGTTCCGGTGATCATGCACCAGAGCCCGTACTTCGACAAACCGGGCGTCGGCTTCCAGCTGGACCACAAGACGTACGACGCCAACGGCAACCTGACGAAGTTCCCGCTGTTCTACGACAACTACTTCGTGCCGCGCGGGTACGCGTACGTGTCCGTCGACATGGCCGGCACCCGGCTGTCGGAGGGCTGCCCGACCGGCGGCGGGCCGTCCGACGTGCTGGGCGGCAAGGCGGTCGTCGACTGGCTGAACGGCAGGGCGATCGCCTACGACGACCAGGGCGAACCGGTGAAAGCCTCCTGGACCACCGGGCGCACCGGGATGATCGGCCACTCCTACGAGGGCGGGCTGGCCATCGGCGTCGCCGGCACCGGGGTTCAGGGGCTGGAGACGATCGTGCCGCTCGCCGGGCCGAGCAGCTGGTACGACATGTGGCGCGCCAACGGCACCCTCACCGACTTCAAGAACGGCCAGCAATGGCTGGCCCAGATGATCGATGAGGACCCGGATGCCAAATGCGCGGCGGTGCACCAGCGCATGAACGCCGGCTCCGATGACGCCACCGGCAACTACAACGCCTACTGGGACGAGCTCAACTACCGGACCGGCCCGGTCTCGAACGCGGGCAACGTGCGCGCCAGCGTCTTCGCCGTGGTCGGCATGCAGGACCGCAACGTGATGGGCAACCAGTTCTCGCAGTGGTGGGCCAAGCTGCCCCGCGACGTGCAGCGCAAGACGTGGGTGACCCAGTACGGGCATCTTGACCCGTTCTGGGCCCGCCGCCAGGTGTGGGTCGACACTCTGCACCAGTGGTTCGACCACGAGCTGATGGGCGTGGCCAACGACATCATGCGCCGGCCCCGCGCCGACGTGCAGCTCGGCCCGGACCGGTGGATCACCCAGGCCGACTGGCCCGCCCGCCAGGCGCGGACCACAACGCTGCGACCGCAGGCCGACGGCTCCCTGGGCAGCCGGCCCGCCAAGGGAACCGGCAGCTACCTCGACACCGTCCAGAGCGAGACCGCGATGGCCACCGACCCGGCCACCGTCAACCCCAACCGGCTGGCCTACCTGACACCGCCGCTGAAGAACGCGATGAGGGTGTCCGGCACGCCGTCGGTGAGCCTCACGGTCAAGCTGGACAAGCCGGCCGCCAACCTCGGTGTCCTGCTCGTCGACTACGGCACCGACACCCGCATCCACGGCGTCGCCCCCGACAAGGGGCAAGGCCTCAAGCTCATCGACGGCCAGGACTGCGTCGGCCAGAGCACCGCCGATGACAGCAGCTGCTACCTCAGGGCCGCCGACAACACGATCACCTCCGGCTTCCAGGTCGTCTCCCGGGGGGTCATCGACGCGCAGAACCGCAGCTCGCTCAGCCGCCAGACGCCGCTGACGCCGGGCAGGCCGTACCGGATCACCTGGAAGCTGCTGCCCCAGGACTACGAGTTCAAGGCCGGGCACCGGCTTGGCCTGGTGCTGACCGGAACCAACGCCGACCTTGGCGAACCCGCCCTCGGCGGCGCCGAAACCGGCACCGGCGCCAAGGTCACCCTCGACCTGGCCGGCACCTCGATCTCACTGCCTCTGGTTACCGGCAAGTAACGCGACACGAAAGACGAAACACTATGAACACCAGCAAAGTCCTCAGGCGAGTGGCGATCCCCGCGCTGGCAGCCGCCCTGCTGGCAGGCGCGGTCACCACCACGACCACACCCGCGCTCGCCGCCGGGCGGGATCGGCCGGAACTACGAAAGAGCGTCCAGGCGTTTGTCGATGCCGGTTTCCTCGGCGTGCAGGTGCGTGTCAGCGACGAGCGGGGTGAGTGGGCCGGTAGTGCTGGGGTGCGCAAGCTGGGCTCGGCGGCCAGGCCGCCGGTCGACGGCCGGTTCTGGACGGGTAGTGTCGTCAAGCCGTTCACCGCCACCGTGGTGCTGCAGTTGGTGGCGGAGGGCAAGGTCGGGCTGGATGCTTCGGTGGCCGGCTATCTGCCCGGGCTCGGCTTGGACGAGCGGATTACCGTGCGGATGCTGCTGCAGCACACCAGCGGCCTGTTCAACTACACCGGCGACGTCGACTCCGGCGGCATGGGGGAGGCGGGGATCACCGCCAGCGGCGACGGCTGGGTGAGCCGGCGCTTTCGCAGCTACACGCCGGAGGAGCTGGTACGGCTGGCGTTGTCGAAGAAGCCGCGCTTTGAGCCGGGTACCGGCCAGAAGTACACCAACACCACCTACACGCTGGCGCTGTTGCTGATCGAGAAGGTCACCGGCCGTTCCTACGCCGAGGAGATGAAGCGGCGCATCCTGCGCCCGCTCGGTCTGACCGGGACCCTGGTGCCCGGCGACAGGACGAGCTTGCCCGGGCCGCACGCCCGCGGTTACTACCGCACCCAGGACGGCCGGGTGAGCGATATCTCCCGGCAGAACCTGTCTCTGCTGGCCGGTGCGGGGGATCTGATCTCTACCACGAAGGACTTGCGCACGTTCATGTCTGCGTTGAACGGCGGCAAGCTTCTGCCGGCCGGTCTGCTGGCCGAGATGCGCAGGCCGTACCCGGGCGGGGAGCTGAAGTACGGGCTCGGGCTGTTCGTGCAGGACCTCGGCCCCGGCTGTGGCGTCGTCTACCAGCACAACGGTAGCCCGCCGCACGGCTACGGGACGCTGATGTACGGCTCGCCCGACGGCAGCAAGACCTTGACGGCGTCGGTGACCTGGGTGGACTCGGCCACGCGTGGCCCGGCCAAGGACTTCCAGAAGCTGACCGACGCCCTCGTCAAGCAGGTGTTCTGCGACGGGCAGGCCGGATCGGGGGACAAGGCTGCCGAGTCGGCTCAGTAGACAGAGCTGAGCACCTCGCAGCTGTACGCCTTGAGGCTGGACTCCTTACGGTCGTGCAACGGCAGACCGCGAAGGGAACCGGGAACATGACCACCACCCTTACCCTCCAGCCACACCTCCACCCGCGGCAATTCCTTCACCCGGACGCTGTTCACCTCCGCCGTGGCCGCCATGCCCGTCGTCGGCTCGTTGCTCATCGCCGGCTCCTTCGGGTTCGGTAAGGCCCTGGATAGCAAGCCCGGCGGCACCTGGGTGGCCTGGCCGTGATCGGGGGTGACGGCTGGGCGATCACCGGCGGGCAGGCGGGCTCGGTGACGCTCGCCACCGAAGTCATGAACGCGACGGGCTGGATCTCCCTGGCTGCGGCCCACCTGCGCAAGTCCGTCTGAATCACCCACCACTTCAGCCCCGAGGGAGAAACCATGAGGAAGATCGTTGCCGAGCTGTCCGTCTCGCCGGACGGCGTCGTGGAGTCGCCCGAGACTCTCCATGAACGAGAAGGTGAGCACGGCGGTCAGGGCCAGGCGCTGCTGGCGGCCGGGCTCGGCGACGAGCTGCGGCTGATGGTGCACCCGATCGTCGTGGGCAGCGGCCGCCGGCTGTTCCCCGAGGGCGCCCGGGTGCCGCTGACGCTCACCCAGTCGCTCACCTTCGCCACCGGCGTGCTCGACCTGACCTACCGGCCGGCATGACAAGATCCTGCTGGCCTGCGGGATCGCCGCGGGCCCGTGGTTCCTGGGCGTGGCGCTGGTCCAGGGGCGGGCTTTCCCGACGCCGCCGTTCAGGCGGCGCTGCTCGATCGCCTGCCGGCTCGTGCCGGTCGGCCTGCTGGCCGGGTTCGCCGGGTCTTCGGCCACCGTGATGGCGTTCACCGCCGGAGCGGGGCTGGGGCTCATCTGGCTGACCGTGGTGTCAGCCAAAGTGCGTGCTTCGCTGGCTCGGCCGGCGACGCCGTACCTGATCAAGTAGGCGGACGGCCGGGCCGCTGCAGGGGCCCGGCCGACTGTTCGTCAGAGAGCGCCCAGGTCGCGGACGACCTGGGCGAAGGCGCGGATCATGTCGTTCTCCGCCTCGCCGCGCCAGGCCAGGCCGTAGTCCAGCGCGGGCATGTCGGGGATGGGCAGCCAGTCCATGTCCGGCCGGTTCCAGTAGCGGCTCACATGCACGGGGAAGACGTTGACGATCTCACCGGCGCTGATGAGGGTGAAGATGTCGTCGACGTTCTCGATCTCCGCGCTCCGCTCGATGATGTTGCCTCTGGGCGTGTGCCACGGTGTGTAGCTCTCGGCCCAGTAATCGGGGATGGGCTTGCCGCGTGCCACCTGGAAGTCGCCCAGCATCTCGATCGTGGCCGAGGAGCGGCCGGCCAGCTCATGATCGACGGAGACGGCCAGCACCCGCCGCTCGGCGAACATCGTCGGCCCCATGATCAGGTCAGGCTCGTGGACGGGCAGCCAGGTAACCAGCATGTCGACGTCGCCTCGGCGCAGCCCGGCGAAGGGCTCGACGAAGGGGGCGTGCCGCAGCCGCAGCCCCCACTGCGGGTGCCGGGTACGGAAGGTCTCCCAGTAGCGGCGCAGGTCATGGGCGTTGGCCGGGATCATGCCGATGCGCAGCACGCCGGTCTTGCCCTGGGCGGCCAGCCTGGCCCGCTCCATGCTGTCCTTGAGGCCCTGGTAGATCGGGGTGAGGTCCTTCCGGAGCTGCTCTCCGGCGGGCGTCAGCCGTACATTGCGGCTGTCACGGTAGAAGAGCTCGGCACCGATGCCCCGCTCCTGCTTCTTGATCGCCTGGCTCACCCTGGCCACCGACACGTGGAGCCGCTCGGCGGTGCGGCCGAAGTGCAGCAAATCGGCTAGAGTCAGGAAGATCTCAATATCGCGCAGTTCCACCAGGTCACGAGTCCAGCGGGCCGAGGTCGCGGACGACTTGTGCGAAGGCGCTGATCATGTCGTTCTCCGACTCTCCTCGCCAGACCAGGCCGTAGTCCAGCGCGTGCATGTCGGGCATGGGCACGTGGACGAGGTCCGGGCGGGCGAAGTACCGGGCCACGTGCGCGGGAGACGCATTGATGATCTCGCCCATGCCGAGGAAGGAGTAGAGCTCGTCGTTGCTGGCGACCACCAGCCCGGGCTCGATGCGGTTGCCCTCGGGGGTCTGCCGCGGTGTGTATGCCTCGAGCCAGTAGTCAGGGGCCGACTTGGCGAGCGGAAGCGGGAAGTCGCCGAGCATCTCGATCGTGGCCCTGGTACGGCCGGCCAGCTCGTGGTCCACGGCGAGCGTCAGCACCCGGCCGTCGGTGAACATCGTCGGCCCCACGATGAGGTCAGGCTCCAGCACGGGCAGCCAGGTGAGCAACATGTCCATCTCGCCGCGGCGCAGTCCATCGAAGGGGTCGATCCAGGGGGCGATCCCCAGACGTAGGCCCCACTGCGGGTGCCGGGTGCGGAAGGTCTCCCAGTAGCGGCGCAGTTCGTAGTTGTTGACGGAGATCGTGCCGATGCGCAACACGCCGGTCTTGCCCTGGGCGGCCAGCCTGGCCCGCTCCATGCTGTCCTTGAGCCCCTGGTAGATCGGGGCCAGATCCTTCCGGAGCTGCTCTCCGGCGAGGGTCAGGCGGACGTTGCGGCTGTCGCGGTGGAACAACTCGGCACCGATGCCGCGTTCCTGCTTCTTGATCGCCTGGCTCACCCGGGCGGGCGACACATGGAGCCGTTCGGCGGTACGGCCGAAATGCAGCTCATCGGCCAGCGTCAAAAAGATCTCTATATCGCGCAGCTCCACGTTTCCTCCTCTCATCAATCGGAGGAGAAGAGTGACATATGGGCATTGTTTACCGCAAAACAGACGCCTTCCGAGGCGGGGCGCTCCGAGAGGCGAACGGCCAGGTCATCAAGTGGGGCAGTGCTTTATGCATGTCCAGATCGGCCCGGAGGTTGACCGGTAGCGCCGCTTCCTTCTCGATGCGGAACTCCCTGACAAGAACGGTAATACCGATCTTTCTGGAACTGCTTCTAGGCGCAAGACGCGGCCTCGATGACGCCGAGGGTCTGCAGATCGCGATGTTCGGGTGGTGCCACCGACCATCTGCTTGCCGGGGTGATACCACTCCAGCAAAGTCGCAACCGTGAAGTAGTGACATGACCCCTGGCCGACGATGGAACGGATCAACGCGCGATCAGGGCTTGTGCGTTTCAACGACGCCCCGTCCTCGGATATCTGGCCATCTTTCGGACCGATCCAGTCAGGCGATACCAACCGCGCAGCGGACCCGAGCGGAGAGCCTCTAAGCCCTGTGAACAGCGCTGGCAGACCTCGGTGTCAATCTGCGCGAGCTGCTGGAGGCGACTTCGGGGACGGCGGTGGTACGGCCATGCCACACGCTCCCGCCGCCTCCGTCTTGATCATCCCTTGTACGATCTCCCGCATGTTCGACTTATCCGGCCCCTGGTCACGCGTACTCGCGGACACGAGGCTGCACCACGGCCCCGCCATGCAGTCGCCGGCCGTCGACCCGGTCACGCATGAGCTGTACCTCGTCCAGCTACGCGACGCCGGCACCGCCGACGAGCTGGGTAACCTCTGCGTCAACCGGGTCTCAGCCACCACCGGGAAGGTGCTGGACTGGATGCACCTGGACGGTTTCGGGCACGGTTACCAGATCGGTGCTCAGCACATCGCCGGCCGTACCCATCTGTGGTCTGAGGCCGGCCCCCTCCGCAAGGGCTTCGGCACCCGGGTCACCCGCTTCCCCTATCTGCCCGGCCGCAGCATCGACATGACCTCTGATGTCCTGACCAAGCCCTACTCGCCCGCTTCGGACACCCTCACGTGCGCACCCGCCGTCGATCCGATCGGCAACTGGCTCACGCTGCGCTTCCGCACCCCCTCCGGTTACTTCTACAGCCGCCACCCCATCAACCCGGCCACCGGCAAGGTCTCCGGAACTCCTGCCGCCACCATCGCGCACCCGCCGTCGGTCGTGGGCACCTTCCAGGGGTTCGCCACCGTCGGCGACCTGCTCTATCTCTACAACGGTGACCCGTCGGACTCCTTCGAGGACAGTAACGCCCGCATCTCGCTCGTCTCCTGGCGCGACCCGGGCCGCACTCCTGTCGTCACCCCTGTCACCGCGTTGCCCGGTCTGCCGGTCCGCGAGCCGGAGGGGCTGGCCGTCGAGCCGCTGGGGGATCGGGTGCGGCTGCTGTTCGGCTTCAGCGGCGACGCCCCCGGGCCGGGACGGCAGGCCAGCGTGTGCGCCTTCACCTCCGATCCGCCGGTGCAGGGTGTGAAGGTGCTGGCCGACTGGAGCAACCTCACGCTAGCCGACGGCTTCGAGGGTCACACGGGCGCACGGATGCCCCGCGCCCGGCTGATCAGCGTCGATGGGCTGACGCAGCTCCAGCTGCGCGGCTCGCTCAGCTGCCCGAACCTGAGCGGGCCGGCCGTCGTCGCCGTCCTGTCGCCCTGGCTGACCCCGAGCCTGCCGGTGCGCGCCGCCGTACCGCGCAACATGAGCTATGGCAACGCCGCCTGTCAGGTCGAAGCGACCCCCTCCGGCCAGCTCCGGGTCCATGGCGCCAGCTCCGCCCACCCGCTGTCCTGGATCGACCTCGACAGCTTCACCGCCGCCTGGAAGTGACCCTCATGCGATCTCCCACCCGCCGCACTCTGCTCACCGCGGCCGCCGCCCTTCCCGCCGTCGCCCTCGCTCCTGGGGTCTCTGACGCCGAGGTCGTGTCCGCGTGGAAACCCATCACGCTCACCGGCGCCGCCAATGCCTTCGCCGACGCCCCGCCCCAGGCGCGGGTGGTACGCGTCGCTGGCACCGACTTCCTGCAGCTACGCGGCGGCGCCCACGTCTCCTACACCGCCGACAGCCCGCTGGGCACGCTGCCCAGCGGGCTGCGCGTGCCCAAACTGACCCGCGGACTGTGCCCGCGCAACAACCACAACGGGCTGAGCGTGTGCCGCGTAGAGGCCGACGTCAGGGGCGTCCTCATCGTGCTCGGCGGCACCACAGCCAGCAAGATCACCTGGGTCCGGCTCGACGGCTTCTCCTCCGTCCTGTCCTGATCATCGGCACTGGGCGGATACGGCCGAAGTCCCGCCAGGGCTATCAAGGGCATCGTGCGGAGATCCGCACCGGCGCCGATCGAGGCCCTCCGCTCGGATGCCGCGAGCCCTGAAGCAGGGCGTTGCAGCAGGCAACGGCGGGCGCCGGCTACACACCGGGATCGGGTGGTTGCGGCGGACCCGGCCGGACATCGCCTGGCTGCCATCCACGACATGGCCGCGCTGGACTGCGACCTCACATGGCGCGGCGAGGCGGAACCGACATGATCCGGGCCTTCGCCAGGCCGTCCGCCATCTCTGACGAACGACCTGGGCGCCTCCCGATTCAGGGATGATCCGGAGCCCCGGCCCGCGCCCGCAGCCTGCGCAGCATCCTGGCATCCGCGAAGCCGGCCTCCCGGGCGGCGACCTCGGCGGTGGCGCCCCGGCGCAGGAGGTGTTCGGCACGTTCCAGGCGCAGCGCGCTCTGGTAGGCCAAGGGGGTGAGCCCGGTCGCCCGGCGAAACAGCCGGGTCACGGTCCGTTCACTGCAGCCTGCCGCCTTGGCCAGCAGGCTCAGCGGGAGCCGCTCGGTGAAGCGGGACTCGATCAGGTCCTGGATGCGGTGCACCGTCTCGTCCATATGGGAGCGCAGGCGCAGCATCGGGCTGATCTGCGGCGCCGTACCGTCACGGCGGGTGTGGACGAGCATGGTGCGGGCCACCTGGCCCGCCGCGTACGGCCCGTGCCGCATGCTCAGCAGGTGCAGGGCCAGGTCAATGCCGCTGGCCTTGCCTGCCGACGTGATGACCCTGTCGTCCTCGACGTACAGCGAGTCCTTGACCACCTCCGACTTGGGGTAAAGGCGCGCGAACTCGTCCTGGACGCAGTGGTGGACCGCGCAGCGGCGGCCGTCCAGCAGCCCGGCACGGCCGAGCGCGTCGGCGCCCGCGCACACGCCGGCGACCGTGCCGCCCGCGGCGTGGTGGTCACGCAGGCGGCGCAGGGTCTGCTCGCCCGGCGGGCGGGTCGGGCCGCGCCAGCCCGGTACGATGACCAGGTCGTCCGGCGCCAGCCGCGGCCAGGCGGTGGCTGCCGGCAGCGTCAGACCCTGCACGGTGGCGACCTGGCTGGTCTCGGCGACATAGGCGATGGTGTACGCGTACCCGAGGTCGTTCGCGGTGGAGAAGACCTGGGCGGGACCGGCCACCTCGAGAAGGTGCACCTGCGGGATCAGCAGGAAGAGGACGTGGGACATGGCCGGGTTCTGCTCCTGATTCGGGGTGAGCTGGTTCGGCCGCGAGGGCCGTTCATGGCTTCCACCATCGCCGGCGGCCCTGATCCCGGGCGGTTGCCGTGCTGACACGGCCGCTGACACGACACAGCATCAGCTTTGATCCCCGTGGTCGTTTGGCGCGTTCGGCAACGCCCGTCGTCGGATACCTTGCCATTTCTGGCCGATCCGGTCAGACCCGCGCCCGCAACGGCTCGTGTCGCACACCACTGCAGTGGCCCGCCGCACGTCCGCTGGACGGGCGTTGTCGGCTCCAGACAAGGCCCATTGCGGTCCGCCGCCAGCTGAGAGGGCGTTCGTTCTTTCATGGCTGGAGTTCCGGCACGTGATCGACATCCCGCTCTGGCCGGCGACTCCTCGCGGCCCAGCCACCGGTGAACCGCCCGGCCTGACGCTGTACGCGGCGGACATCGCGGCCACGGGTGCGGTGGTGGTGTGCCCCGGCGGCGGTTACGCCCGCTTGGCCGAGCATGAGAGTACGGACGTGGCCCGCTGGCTGGTCACGCTGGGCCTCGACGCCTACGTGCTCCGCTACCGAGTGGCCGAAGGCGAACCGAGACGCGAGCCGCTGCACCCGGCCCCCTTGAACGACCTGCGCCAGGCGGTGCGCGTCGTCCGGGAACGCGGCGCTCACGCGGATCGCCGTCATGGGGTTCTCCGCCGGCGGCCATCGCGCCGCCACCCTCGCCACCTCCAAAGACGGCATCGACCACGAGGAGCGCCCGTATGCCGTGGTGCTCGGCTACCCGGTCATCGACCTCACCGAGGAGCAGGCGACAGCCCTGAGGAGATCCGCGATCTGATCGTCTGGTTGGCACGGGAGAATCCACGATGGGGGCATCGGCGCATCCGGGGCGAGCTACGTGGTCTTGGGTTGTGGGTGGGAGAGGGGACGGTTCGCCGGGTGCTGGCGGCGGGGCTCGGGCCCGGGCCGCGTCGGGTTTCACCGATCTGGCGCCAGTTCCTGCTCTGTCAAGCCTCCGGCATGCCGGCGTGTGACTTTCTCCACGTCGATACGGTGTTCCTCAAGCGCCTGTAGGTGTTGTTTGTCATGGAGATCGAAACGCGTCGTGTGCACATTTTCGGTGTCACGGCTGATCCGACCGGTGTCTGGACGGCGCAGCAGGCGCGCAATCTGCTGATGGACCTGGGCGAGCGAGCCGACGGGTTCAAGTTCCTGATCCGCGCCAGGGACGGCAAATGCGGCGGAGGATGTGACGGTGTGCTCGCCGGGGCGGACGTGCGCATGCTCAAGATTCCGCGCTCGCCACGGGCTGACGCGTTCGCCGAGCGGTTCGTCGGCACGCTCCGGCGCGAATGCCTCGATCACCTTCTGGTCCATGGCGAGCGGCACCTGCGATAGGTCCTGGCTGAGTATGAGCGCCACTACAACCAGCACCGGCCGCATCAGGCGTTGTCGCTACGGCCATCCATGCATGATCCGGCCGAGGTTGTCGATCTCACGGCTCGAATACAGCGACGGCCGGCCGTCAGCGGTCTGATCAACGAGTACCGCAGAGCCGCATAGTCGAGCGAAGCTACAGGCCAGGCGTGTGATGCCGGCATTGGCACCGCACAAGCGTCAAAGCGTCCTGTGGCCGAGGCGGATTCCCCCGGTGGTGCGGCCCGCCCGCACCTTCTCGCGGCAGGTCAGCGCCGCCGGCTTCCGGCCCGGCCGCTTGGCTTTCTTCCCGTCCTGGCCAAGATGGTGAGTCGTTCCCGGCGGGCGCTGGTGATGCGCCGGAGTCCGTGCCAGCCGAGGGCTACCGTCGTGATCGCGGCAAACGTCAGGGAGAGCAGCTGGTGGGTGCCGGGTGTGAAGATCTTGCGGGGGTCTCCGCTGTCCAGCGCGTCGACCTGGTCGCCGGCTTGCAGGTGCTCGGCGTCGGTGCCGTAGAGCCAGGCCTCGCTTTTGCTCACCGCCCCGTCGTGTGAGCGGAAGGTGCCGTCCCAGCGACAGGTGGTGCCGTAACAGGTGAGTTCAGCCGCGGTGAACGTCCCGGACAGGCCGATGCCCTGAGCGGCGCGGATCTCCGGCGGCAGCGCCAGGGTGAGGAACACCGTGCTCGTCACCGTCGTTGCGATGATCAGCCAGCCGACCACGTCGTCGAAGGTTCCGCCCAGCCAGAGCAGACGGCTCCTGACCGGCCGGCGGGCCAGGGCCGCCGCATTCCGCCTGCCGGCCGCGTGGCTCTGGTGACGGGCGACCCAGTCCTGCAGATGCTGCTGAGCCTGCAGGTGGTGCGCCTGGGTGCGGCTGAGGGCGGTCACGATGGTGACGAAGGCGATGACCGGCGTCGTGCGCGGCCGGCCGCTTGCATCCAGCCGCAGCAGACGGCCCTCGAGCAGGTCGCCGACGTCGGCCACATCCTCGATCGTGATGGTGCGGTTGCGCAGCCATCCCCGCACCGTGACGGTCGCGGGCGTGCAGATGATCGCCATCCGGTAGCCGCGCACGGCCAGGCACAGCGCGGCCAGCGCGGCCATGGCGATCAGCGCGAGGGCGAGCGGATCGGGGACGATCAGATCGTCGGCGAAGACTGTGGTGGCCCCCAGGACGATGTAGGGCGCGCAGAGACCGGCGAAGGCATTCCCGCAGCGGATGATCAGATCAGGGCGTAAGTGCATGGAGGCTTCCTATCCGATCGTGAGCGCGGAAGAGTGTTGACGACGTGGTCCCAGCTTGAACGCTTACTGCACACGCTAGAAGAAGCGGCTTGCGTCGCGCTGCCGTGGACCTGTCCTCCCTGCACGTCGCCATCCCCGATCCATGGGCTCCTTCTTCCACTGCCGAAACCCGATGGCCAGGACGGGGATGCTTGTCGGCCGATTGGGGGTCACCGGCGCCCAGGGTGCGGTGTTCGACGCGACCCGCTGCTCGAGCTAGCCGGCGGGTTTGAGGCCGACATCGTGCCGGTCGAGAGGCGTGCGCGAGCACCTGCTCCTGGTCCGTCATCGTTTCGTGCGCGACGAGGTGATGTGCGGCGAAGGTGCCATTCGGCGACCAGCAGGCATGCCATCCAGCCAGTCGGGCCGGTGGCCGCGCTGGCGGCCTTCGTCAGCGCGTCGAGGCTACCTGCGAATGTGGTGTCGAGCTCGGGTAGGAGCGCGAGGACCCATGCGAGCCCGATGACGCGCGTTACGAGGATCGACATCGTGAGCGCGAAGCCGCGGACCATCCATTCGCGGTGCTCGCTGTAGCGCCGTTGCCGTGCACGCCGATAGCCGATGAACCTGGCGATGACGACGGCGCAGCCATGCCGCCATCAGCCACTCGCGCCGACCCGCTCTACCTTCAGATCGCTGCGCAGATCCGCGCCCGTATCGTGGACGGTGAACTACGGCCCGGCGATCAGGTACCCACGACCCGGCGCATCATGGCGGACTGGAAGGTCGCCATGGCCACCGCGACCAAGGTGCTGACCCGCCTTCGCGAGGATGGCTGGGTGCACGTCGTACCAGGCAAAGGCACAGTGGTCAGCCCCCACACGACGGCACCCGTCAAACCCGCCGGCCCGAGAGCCGCGGCGATCACCCGCCATACGCCGGCGCCCGTCAAGCCCGCCGGCCCCATAGGCCGCGGTGACACCGCCGACGAGGTGCTCACCCCATCCCGGATCGTGGTCACAGCAGTACGCATCGCCGACGGCGAAGGACTGGCCGCGGTGACGATGCGTCGCGTAGCGACCGAACTGGGCACCGCAGCAATGTCCATCTATCGGCATGTGCCGAACAAAGCCGATCTTGTACGTCAGATGGTCGATGCGGTCTTCTCCGAATGCGTACTGCCCGAACCCGGCCCGGCCGCTTGGTACGAGCGCCTCGAGATCGTCGCCCGGGCATATTGGCAGATCTACAAGCGCCACCCCTGGGCGACCGCACCCGCCATCTCCTCGCCCACCCAGCCCCGCCTGATCCCCAGCGCCATGGACCATCTCGAGTGGGAGCTACGCGGCATGGCCCACCTGGGATTGGACCACGTGACACTGCTGAGAGCCGTGATCTGCCTGCACTGCTACGTCGGCGGCATCGCCCTGGGCGGCGCACTCGCCAAAGAGTCCGAGCTCGATACCGGCATCAGCCCCGAACAGCAGCAACAGTCAGACGTCACGGCGACCACCGGCCTGTTCACTTCGACGCGATTCCCCATCATCGCAGAGCTCCACTTGCCCGATGGCAGCCTGACGGACCTGGACGCGCTGTTCGAGTTCGGCCTCCAACGGCACCTAGATGGTTGAGTCCAAGGCGTAGCTGCGCAGTTAGGGCGAGGGTGTCGATGATCGATGTGTGACGAAAGACCTCAACACCCTCGCAACCGCACTGTATGTGAAAGTCGATGATCTGCTGAAGGCCTCGCCCGGGCTGGCTCCGTGGCGGCCGAAGGCGGGTATCGCGCCCACGCTCAGTGATGCCGAACTGGTGACCTTGGCGGTCATGGCGGTGCTGCTGGGGTTTGTGTCCGAACGGCGCCGGCTGCGTTATGCCCACGCCGAGCTGGGCGGCATGTTTCCCTATCTGCCCGGGCAGTCGGGGTATGGCAAACGGCTGCGGAAGGCCTCGGGGCTGGTCCTTCATGTGATCAGGGTGCTTGCCGTCGATACCTCGTTGTGGAGTGATGAGGTGTGGGTGGCCGATTCCACGCCGGTGGAGTGCGGTCGTTCGCGGGAGACCGCCCGGCGCAGTGACCTGGCCGGGTGGGCCGAGTACGGCTACTGCGCCTCCCACTCCCGGTACTTCTGGGGGCTACGGCTGCATCTGGTGTGCACGCTCGGCGGGTTGCCGGTGCTGTTCGCGCTGACCGGGGCCAAGGCCGATGAACGCGGCACGCTGGTCGCCATGCTGGATGCCGCGCCCGAGGTGGTGGCCGCTCATCCGGGCCAGTCGATCATCGCCGACCGGCAGTACTACGGCCGCGCCTTCGAGCGCGATCTCACGATGCGCGGGCTGAGTCTGCTGCGGCCGGCCCGCCGGGGCGAACCCGAGCGGGCCGGAGCACGCTTGTTCAAACCCCTCCGGCAGACCATCGAATCGATCAATCAGACCTTCAAGAGCCAGCTCGATCTGGAACGCCACGGGGCCCGGACCCCGGCAGGCGTCATCATCCGGGTGCTGTCACGGGTCCTGGCGTTGACCGCGGTGATCTGGCACAACGACGCGATCGGCCAGGCGATCAAGCGATCCTTGATCGCCTACGATCACTGACTGCAACCAGAACCCTTGGACTCATTCATCTAGGCGGACTCGTGTCCTATCTCACCAACACCACGAACCGGGATTGATGCGTGTTGACGGGTTGCGGGTGTGTTTCATGAGAGGTCGCATGATGAACAGCCGCCGACGCTGTGCCCGAGCTGCAGGTTCGGTGTTTCGTCGCGTGGTCGTGGTTCAGCGTGGGTCGGCGGGGAGGTGGGCAGGCGCTGGCCGGGGCAGTCGGCGTAGATCTGGGTCAGCTTCTGCTGCTCTGGCGGGTCGATCTTGAGCGGGAACTTCTGTTTGATGGCGACCCACTGGGCGGTGTAGTCGCAGATCTTGGCCGGTTGGACGGCAGCCAGGTGGCGGGGTGCTGGTCGCCCTTTTAGTATTGATCGCTGGGAGGGTGATCACGGACCGCCGCAGTGACATCCCTGTCGCGGTCGCCGCTTTCGCCACACGCCGCGGCAAGTTTGCCTGCAGCCGTCGTTGCGGGGGATCACCGTCTTGCGCCTCTTGCGAGCGCGACGACCAGCCCGGGCACTGGCCGCGCGTGGCACGCCGATCTCCAACTGCCGCGCTCGCTACGTTTCCGCCTGCCCCTGCTCTTCGGCGGCTTCGAGGTAGAAGCCTCGTACCGTCTCGGTGGTCGGGTGATCGCTGCCGAGCACGCGCTCGAAGCCGGCCAGAGCCTGCTCGTACAGGGGCATGGCGCGTTGCAGGTCCCCGGCCCTTCGGTAGCCGGCGGCGAGGTTGAAGCGGGCGGTCAGGGTGGTGGTGTGGTCGGGGCCGAGCACACGCTCGCAGTCGCTCAGGGCTTGTTCGTGCAGCGGGATGGCGCGCTTCAGGTCCCCGGCCGTGCGGTAGGCGGCGGCGAGGTTGTTGCGCGAGGAGAAGGTGTCGGGGTGGTCGGGGCCGAGGACGCGTTCGCGATCGGCCAGGGTCTGCTCGTCCAGGCGGATGGCCCGGTCCAGGTCGCCGGCTGCCCGGTAGGCGGCGGCGAGGTTGTTGCGGGAGGCCAGCGTGTGAGGGTGGTCGGCTCCGAGCACGCGTTCGCGATCGGCCAGCGTCTGCTCGTAGAGGAGGGTGGCGCGGCTCAGATCGCCGGCCTGCTTGTGGGCGTAGGCGAGGTTGTTGCGGCTGGTCAGCGTGTGTGGGTGGTCGGCTCCGAGGATGCGTTCGCGATCGGCCAGTGTCAGTTCATGCAGGGGGATGGCACGGCGCGGGTCGCCGGCCGACTCGTAGGCACAGGCGAGGTTGTCGCGAGTGGTCAGCGTGTGGGGGTGGTCAACACCGAGCACGCCCTCCAGTTCGGCCACGGCCTGTTCGTACAGCGGGATGGCTCTGCCCAGGTCGCCCGCCGCTTCGTAAGCGCTGGCGAGGCTCTCGCGAGAGGTCAGCGTGTGAGGGTGGTCGGCTCCGAGCACGCGTTCGCGATCGGCCAGCGTCTGCTCGAACAGGGCGGTGGCCCGGCTCAGATCGCCGGCTTCCAGGTGGGCGCGGGCGAGGTTGTTGCGGCTGGACAGCGTGTCGGGGTGGTCCACGCCCAGGACTCGTTCGCGATCGGCCAGGGTCCGCCCGTGCAGCGGGATGGCCCGGTCCAGGTCGCCGGTCACGCGGAAGGCGTGTGCGAGGTTGTTGCGGCTGGTCAGCGTGTCGGGGTGATCGGTGCCCAGTGTGCGCTGGTAGGCGGTCGCAGCCCGTTGGTAGTACTCGATCGCGCGCGGCAGGTTGCCCTGGTCCTCTACGAACAGGCCGGTTTCGTTGAGCAGGTAGGCCGTGCCGGGGGTGTCGGTGCCGGCGGGTGCGTGGTCGGCCAGGGCGGAGATGTGCGGCAGCAGGGCACGCCGGGCGGGCCATCCGGCCGGATCGCCATAGTCTGTGCCGGACTGGGCGTCGGAGAGCAGACGGGTAGCCCGGTCGCGGGCGGTGTGGATATCGGCTTCCTGACGGTGAGGATCGCCGGGGTCGGGGGTGCGGGCGACGGCTTGGACGAGGCGGTGCACGGTGATGCCCTCCTCGTCGAGGGTGATCATGTTGTAGGCGGCCAGCCGTCCCAGTGCCTGCTGCACGACGGGCGCTTCGGCCAGGTCGTCCAGCAGGGTGCGGGGGATCTGTGCCGGGGCGTACCAGGCCAGGATGCGCAGGAGTTGCCCGGCGAGGGGAGTGTCGGAGAGCCGGTCGAGGGTCAGGCGCCAGATACGGCCGATGGTGCGCCCGGCGTCGCCGCCTTCTGCGGCCTGGTCGTACATCACCGCTGGACGCGCGGTCAGCAACTCCAGGTAAGCGGACGCCGATAGGTGGTTTTGCCGCAGGTAGGCGCCCGCCTGCTCCACGGCCAGCGGCAGGCAGCCCAGCTCCCGCACAAGCTCGGCAGCGCCCTCCACCCCGGCGCCGGTGGCGATGCGGGTCAGCAGGTCGACTGCTTCGGCCTCCTGCAGCACGTCCAGGCGCAGGACCGAGGCCCCGAGGTGGTGCCAGCCGGTGGCGAGCCTGCTGGTCGCCAGCACCCGCCCGGCCGGGGTCCGGGCCAGCAGGCCGGTGACGTGACCGGGATGGGGGAGGTTGTCCAGGACCAGCAGCCAGCCCCGATGGCAGGCCAGCCAGCCGAGCGCACGCTCGGCCAGCACCGGCGCCGGCAGCCCGGCCAGCTCCGGCTGCAGCGCGGCCGCCAGCCCGCTCAGCCCGGCCTCGATCGAGGCCGGACTGTCGGCGGTGATCCACCACACCGGATTGACGGCCCGTTCGCGTGCTTGGCCGAGCGCGTACTGGGCGGCCAGCGTGGATTTGCCGATGCCGCCCAGCCCATGCACCGCGGCCACCACCACCGGCCCCGGCGCCTCCAGCGCCCGCTCCACTTCGGCCAGCTCCGGAGCGCGTCCGACGAACACCCCCGCATGCACGGGCACGTTCACCACAGCAGACGGCGCATCAACCTGCTCAACCGGTCGTAGCGCCTCCGCCGGCAGGACCGTCTCGTTGACCGTCAGGTCGCCTCCGGCCTGATAAACCCGACTCTGCCCCGAAGCACGGGCGCTCATCTGGATGTTGCTCGCACCGCTGCCGGTCGAGATGATCCCGCTGTTGTCGCTGCCGATGACCACCGACCCTTCCCCCGCCGCCGAGATGGTGGGTTGCGCGCCCTGCCCGCGTCCGCGGGCAGGGCGCGCGGTTTGAGGATCCGGCTCGGCCGCGGAGGCTCGGGTCAGTCGGAAGGCGGCCAGCGCAGCGATACCCGCCACCGCCAGGGTGATGCCCGTCCACGCCCAGCTCCACCCGTCGCCGGTGAGGACCTGATGGCCGGCCATCGCGGCCCCCGCCCCCAGCGGCAGCGACAGCAGGAGCAGGACCCGCCTGCCCCGCGCGCTCTTGGCCCATACTTGTGCACGTCCGCGCATACCGGCATCTTCGGCCATCGACAAGATCGCGTGGCGCGAATGCGTGATCACATGCTGCACCCAGCGGAGCGAACCGGAGAAGCGGGGGCAATACCCCCTGAAGGCCATTCTGAGGGCACCGTGCGGGCCTCTCGGCCTTCAATAGACGATCCGATGATGAAGCCCCTGGCGGGAAGCCACCACCTCGGCGAACGGCCGTCAAGAACCCGCTTCAGCTACCTGGCGTCGTCCATAGTTCCTGTGACCGTTCGCTGAGGGCATGCGTGGTGGCTGGCGCTGTCGGGGGCGAGCTGTGTCGTGTTGCCCGGCTGCTTCGACGGTGGGGGAAGGTGGTCGTTACGCGGTGGGGCGGTCGCGTGCGGGGTCGCAGGTGGGCTGGTAGCGGTAGCCGGGGAAGTAGTCCGTCCAGGCGTCAGGGGCCAGTCCTTGGCCGACGCGCCGGCAGATGGTCGCCGCGGCGGTGGCCGGGGTGAGGTCGTAGGGCTGCCAGGGGATGTGCTCGCCTGCCACGTACAGGGTGTCACCGTGGAGCGCCAGGGCGCGGACCGCACCGGCTGGGGTGGTGATCGGGGATCCCGTCGGCTGCCGGGTGGTGGTGTCCCAGAGCTGAATCGTGCCGCTCGCCGTACCGACTGCAAGTGTGCTCGCGTCGGCGGAGAACGCGAGCGCGGTGACGGCGTCGCCTGCTGAGGAAGCAGGTGTGAGAGTGCCGAGATGACGTCGCGCGTTCTCGCCCCACAAGGCGGTTTGACCGACGCCGTTGCCGGCCGCGAGGCGGCTGCCGTCAGGGCTGAAGGCTAGCGCGGTGGCGACGCCGATCCTTTCCCGGCGCGGGACCGGCACACCGGTGGAAAGGTCGGCGACGTGGCCTTGGGAGGTGACCAGGAATCGTTCGGAGGGGTCGACCACCATGGTGTTGCCGCTGATTCCAGGTGTGGTCGCGGTGACGTCGCCCGTGCGCAGGTCCCACATGGTGAGCGTGCTCACAGGACTGGCATCCTTGCCGAGGACCGACTTGCCGCTGCTCAGCAATGTGCCGCCCTTCCCGGTGAAGGCGAGACCCTGCACCGGATGCGGGGCGGGGGAGATGCCGCTGAGGCGCAGTCCGTCGAGGTCCCACAGGTTCGCTCTGAACGGCTTGCGGAAGGAGTCACCGTAGGCGAGGACGCGGCCGTCGGGCCGGAAGGCGACTTTCAGAGCGCACACCGGGCCCGCCAGGGGGTCGGGTGGGCAAGTCAGCGGGGGCGGTCCCGGCAGGAGTCGTCCGGTCGTGGTCTCATGCAGCTCGACCCGGTTCATGTAGGCGACGGCTAGCTTCCGGCCGTCCGGGCTGAACGTGGCCGAGCCGGTGGTCTCGTCGCGCCAGCCGGTGTTCAGGACGGCGTTCAGCCGGAGCGTACGGATGGTCGACGGTGAGCCTCCGTCGAGGATGCGTGCCGCGGCGATGTACCGGATCTGGTCGCGAGCGGGGTCAACGCGGAGGTCGAGGGCGAGCTCGCCGCCGAGGGGGTGGCGGAAGAGCGGGTCGCTGAGACGGCTCATCCGCCACATGAGAAGCCCGGTGGCACCGGCGGTGGCCATGAAGGTGCCGTCTTGGCTGAATCCGATCTCGTACACACCCGGCGCTGGGAGGGCGGCGGTCTCCTTCCCGGACGGCAACTGCCACTGGCGGACGTCGCCGTCTGTGGGCAACAGCAGGCGTTGCCCGTCGGGGGTGAGAAACAAGCGCTGGTTGCGGCAGTCGTGCGGGGTCAGCGTCGGGGCCCATCCCGTGGGGAGCTTGTGCCCGCGATCCAGATCCCACACCTGTAAAGGCGCTCCTGGCACGCACAGGGCCATCGTCTTGTCGTTCGCGCTGATGGTGGCATCGGGACTGCCGGCTTCGACGCTCAGGCGCGCTCCAGCGCGCACCAGCGCCTGCATCTCCAGCCCCGTCGCCGGGCTTCGGCCGGCTGCCTTTCTGGGTACGCTCACCTGCAGGATCAGCCGCCGGGCGGCGGTGTCCCACACGCGGACGCGATAGCTGGAGCCTGCGGCTCGGTAGGAGATGAGACGGCGGCCGCTTTCGGACAGCTCGACGCCCTGGTTGGCGGTGTCCAAAGGCGTCAGGTCGTGTCGCCCGGTGGTCGCATCCCACAACGTCACCGCCGAAGCCTCAGAGGATAGCCCCAGAACGGGGAGCCAGCGGGCATCACTCCCGCCAAGGCCGACACCTGCCACCCGAGCCGCAGGCCCTGGCCCTGACGCGGTGGAGACGCTGTTGTGGGTGTCCAGGTCCCAGCGGGTGATGCGGGCCGCGCCGAGACTGATCAGTGAGCGGCCGTCGGTGCTGAGCCGGCGCAGGCTGTCCGGGTTGGTGTCGGGGTCGGTGAAGGTGTCCTGTTGCGGTTGGCGGCTTGCCGTCAGCAGGGCGGCGCGGGTCTCCGGGAGGTCGGCCAGGTGCCAGGCTGCGAGGCTGAGCCGCATCGCCAGGCGCGGGTCGGACTGACGCAGGCTCTCGGCGGAGCCAATGATGCGGCGGGCGTGAGCTTCGCGCTCGTGTCGGCTGCTTGCCGCGCTCTGTTGCCAGGCCAGCGACGCCGCGACCAGCGCGAGCGTGACTACGACCGAGATGAAGGCGGTGCGTAGTCTGCTGCGGCGGCGCGTGTTGCGGTGGGCGGCCGTGCTGGCCTCCAGGAAGGCTTGTTCCTCTGGGGTGAGCGCCTCGATCTGCTCGGCGAGGTGTTCGCGGGCGGTGGCCAGGCGCAGCCCGCGGTAGAGGCCGCCGGTATCGCGGGCGTGTTCCTGCCAGGAACTCGCCGCTTCGGTGAGGCGGCGGTGCACGCGTAGCCGTTCTCGGTCTTCCTCCACCCAGGAGCGCAGCCGCGGCCAGGCGGTCAGCAGCGCCTCGTGCGCCAGCTCGGCGGTGTCGTCGTTCAGGGTGATCAGCCGTGCGGCGGCCAGCCGTTCCAGCAGATCGGGGCCGGAGTCAGCGCCTTCGCCGGTGAGCAGCTCCGCGTGTGCCACCGGCCGGCGCGTGTCCTGGTTGCCCGCCTCGCCCGGGGTGAGCATGCGCAACAGGAGGTGGCGCAGCCGCTCCTGCTGGGCGGGCGTGAGCTCGGCGTACACCTGCTCGGCGGTGTGGGCGACGGCGCCGTCGATGCCACCGGCGGCCTCGTAGGCCGCCGTGGTCAGCGCCTTGCCGGTGTGACGGCGCCAGGTCTCCAGCAGCGCGTGCGACATCAGCGGCAGTCCGCCGGGCTGGCCGCTGACCTCCTCGATGATCCGGGCGGTCAGTTCCCGTTGAACGATCAGCCCGACCGCGGCAGCCGGTTTGGTGACGGCCTCCCGTAGTTCGGCCGCCGTCATCGCCCCCACCAGGACCGTGGAGTCGCGCACGGCCTCGGCGAGCTCTCCGTGCTGAGCGCACCGGTCGAGAAAGTCCGCACGTACGGCCAGCACCATCCGTGTCCCGCTGCCATCACGCCCGAGGGCCACCAGCGCGTCGATGAAGGACCGCCGCTCGGCAGTGTCCTCACACAGCGTGAAGACCTCCTCGAACTGATCGACCACGACCACCTCACCGGCCTGGACTCCCTCGAGGTGTGGGTGCGCGCCCGGCGTCAGAACTCGCACACGGCGTCCCTGAAGCCGAGGAGCCAGACCGGCACGCAGCACCGAGGACTTGCCGCACCCCGACGGGCCCACCACCAGTACGAACCGGTGGACCTCCACCACAACGGCCAGATGCTCGGTCAGCTTGGTCCGACCGAAGAAGAACGCCTGATCGGCCGCCTCGAACCGGGCCAGCCCCCGATACGGCGCCTGGGCGGCTTCGCCGCCCGTGGCGGCGGGATGGCGGCTGGCGGCCAAGGTCTGTTCCCAGCGGCCCCGCCACAGCTCACGATCGCCGCCGCAGGCATCCACATAGGCCAGGGTGACCGGCAGCGTCGGCAGCTTGGCGCCTGCGGCGGCCTGCGCCAGCGTGGCCGCCGAGCACGGCACCCGCGCGGCCATCACCCGGTAGGAGGGACCGCCCGCGTCCTCCCGCAGCTTGCGCAACGCCACGGCGAAGGCCGCCACCGGGCCGTCGACCGGATCCACCGGCCGCTCACGACGCCCCACTCGTGTCCCCCACATCCCCCGAATGCGACAAACGCGCACACCGTACAAGGCTCACTCGGCGACGATCAAGTTTTGTCTGGGTGGCGAATCGGGGTTCCAGACAATCAACCAGCCGCCAAAACTGGTGTCCGTCACCCGCTGACCTGCACGGAAGCGTGAGTCTCAGGCCCCCTTTGATCGCGCTCTGCGCAGGCACGGGAAAGAAGAACTGACGGTGAAAGCAGAGATCAGAATCCGCCTTGCGGCCCTAGGGAGACAGGAGCGCCGGCGCCCGGTGCCGTGTGGCCTGTGCTCTCACCCCAGGCAGGACCAGCACGAGGAGGCGCCCGCTTCGCCGAACCACAGTACGAGGAGCCGCCGACAAGGTCATTGCCACGAGGTCCCGGCATGGCCGTCGGCTCACCCCCATCCAGTTATTCCACACAGAAAGGCAGATCGGCACCATGAAGAGCAAACTCGCGGTCCTTACACTTGCCGCTACGACAATCGCGGGAGCCGTCGCCCTTGCACCGCCTGTGCAAGCCTCGTCCTCGTCCTCGTCTCTCGCGCAGATCGCCAATTTCATCAACAAGGCGTACGACAGGTGCCTCGACTCCAACGCCAACGGAGCTGTCTATATTCAGGCGTGCAACGGGGGGCTCTACCAGAAGTGGGAGTGGGTTCACGGCGGCGCTCACTCCGGCAAGATGCTCAAGAACAGGGCGACAAGGCGATGCTTGGCCTTCGCCGATTCGGGCGGCGTGAGCACCAAGCCCTGCTCCAGCAATAACTTCTACCAGAGCTGGTACTACCACTCGGGGACCTTCCGCCTTCTCGCCGGCGGGTACACCGATCCCGTCAATTCGCTGAAGCTCCAGGCGACGTCAACCGTCGGCGTGCGGGTGATCCCCGACACCCCGCCCGCAGCACCCGACAGCACCAAGTGGGATGTCCTGGCAACCGGAAGCTGACCGCTGAGCCCGGGATCACTGCCTGAACAACGCTGAGAACCGGACACCAAGGTACCGGCTGACGGGCATATGCCTTGCCCTCTTGGAAGCGGAGCAGGGTATTGCATCACGTCGATGCAGTGCTCTGCGCCCTTGGTACTCCTGGGTCGTTCACGCAGCCGCACCCCCAGCTCACCCCTGGTCTGGGCCAACAGCGGTGCCGCCAACTGGGGCTATGCCCTGCTGGCCTGCTGCTACGCGGCCAACACCCGGCGGGGTCCGGCGCCGGCGATCGGCATCGCGGTCGTCGCCGGCAGCCTGGCCCTTGCCAACGTCGTGCCCGCCGTACTGTCGCTGTCGGGGATAGGCGACGTCGCGCGGCCGGCTGCTTCGTGGACGGTCACGTTCGAGAGGCGGGCACAGCGCTCGTGCGGTTGGCCGGGGGCGCCACGTTCTGTCCAACTACGCCGAAGGCAAACGATGACCACGATGAAGTCCATGGCGCTGGTGCCGGGTACGTTTGCCGCGACCATGACCGTCGGCGCCACGACCGCCTCCGCCGCGTGAGGCCGTCCCAGGCTAAAAGCCCGAATGGCCTGACCGCCTTCGGCAACGGGAGACGGTCCGCATACGGCAAGGGTCCAACCTCCCTTGCTTGTGAGACGGCCGATGGGGATGCGACTGGGCGCGTGCCCGGCCTCGTGCGCTTCCGCCGCTCCCACGCGTGAACTGCCCCGATGGTCTACGCGCAGCTCACATGGGCGGAGCAATCTGCTCATCCCGTTGCTACATAACCTGCCAGGGTTTCGGCTCCTCGCAGTCCGCCGCTCCTGGCGGTGAGGAAGCGCAGATGAACCGCCCGGTCCTGGACACGTCGCTGGGCCAGGAAACACGGACACGGAGTTGTCTCCGGCAGAACATCGCGGCGACCGCATGACCCAATCGCCTCTACCAGTCCTCCGATGGGAGCCATCGCCATGAAGAACAGCGCAATCGCATCGACCATAGCCGCGGCCGCTCTGGCAACGTTCATCGCGCTGCCGAGCCCAGCCGCTCACGCTGCAACGAAAACATGTGAAATTCCCGCCTTTGGGACAACGTGCAATACAGGAGTCTTGCGCGCCATCGGCAATGTCATCTGGACCGAGGTCCGTAACTGCTACGTCACCGGGATAGGTTCATCGGTGGACTGGAAGCTTGTCGACGACAACGGTGTCGCAGTGGCCTACGGCACGGTGCCGTGGGGCAGGCAGTTCCAGAAGACGACCACGGGACTCTACAGCTACTACCGGCTCGAACTCCGTCATGGTAATCCGGGCGCGCGCGGTCGGATGCTCAACACCAACCCCAGCTGGGGCGGAGGGTGGAGTGACTGCTGAGAGGGCTTCCTCCGCCACAGGGCAACAGCCTGCCGCTTCCACGACAGGTCCGTCCCCGCGGCGGCTCCCACGCCGGTCGCGGGACGAATGTCGCGATAGCCACGTAGCAGCAGGGCGGCGACCATCGAGATGGCCGTGCACCTGCTGACCCGCAGCAAGGGCACGATCGGCGAGCTCGCCGCCTTACTGACCAAGGCGGCCATGGCTGCGAGAAAGAACAGGCTGAGTCCTGCCAAACGCTCGAGCGCTTCGACCGCAACCGGCAAACCCTGATCGACATCGGCTTCAACCCGGCCGCATCGCCCGCCGTTCCGGCCGCCACGCCCTGCTGCCCCCATCAGTGACGCTGCGTCGTCTACCTGAGGGCCGCGAAGTCGGCATGCGCCTGCTCCACCGCCTCGGGGTAGGCGCTCTTCTTCTCGGAATCGGCCAAGGCCCGGCAGACGCCGGCCAGAAAGTTCTGACCTTTGTTCTAGCCGGTCGGGAGGTAGAGGTCCTTGCGGATGTCCTCCAGCCTTGCGGCGCAGCGCGGAGTGCAGCGTGTGCCGCTCGGATATTGAGTTACGCGCCCTGAGCTGTGGTTATGCGACGTGGGTGGTATTCGCTGATCGTGCTTGCGACGACGGGTTCTCGGCGGATGGAGCGCAGGTCGAGGAGATCGTTCATGGCCTGGGCTGGCTGCGTTGCGGTGTTCGGGGGACGTTGGTGCCGGGACTGGTGCGGCCGGTGTCCGTTGTCGTGGATCAGATACTCCTGAACCAGCCGGGCCAGGTGGCGTTCATCCGAGGAGCCCGCGGCAGTGTGGTGATGACCTGCAGCTCCTCGGCTGTGAAGACCGCGCTGAAGGCCGTGGTGAAGAAGGGATTCCGATCGTGGATCAAGAGCCGCAGCCCAGCGATGCGATTGCGCAGGTTCATGACCAGGTTGCGGGCCTGCTGCATCGTCTATGCCCCGGTCGGGTGCGCGGTCACTGCGGCCAGGTGCAGTCGCCGGGTGCCGTGCTCGATGAAGACCAGCACGTACAGCCGTTTGAGCGTTATCGTCTCGACCACCAGGAAGTCGCAGGCGATGATCGCGTGGGCCTGGGCGGTCAGGAACTGCCGCCAGGCCGGCCCGGCGCGGTGCGGGATCGATACCCGAGGCGTGCAGGATTTCCCGCACCGTTGAGGCCGCGATCGGGTAGCCAAGCCGGGCTAGTTCGCCTTGAATTCTGCGATGGCCCCATGTCGGGTTCTCCCTTGTCATCCGAATAGTCAGTGTCTTGACTGGCCGGCGGGTGCATGGCCGTCCCGGGTGCCGCCGGTGGGTGAAGGTCCACTTGCGCGCCACGGAGTGACGATGCCAGCGCAGGATTGTCGCCGGGGTGATCGGGAATACCTCCGCCCACCGTCGGCGGCAAGCCGGAGTCGGTCGCCATGATCCCGGCGTGGCCGACCATCGAGCTGGCGGTGGAGGACCTGGTTCTCGTGACGGAGCACCAGCAGCTCGACGTCCTTGGGCGGATCAGCGCGGACCAGCACCGTCAGCAGGCCGGACAAGTCCCTCACCAACCGGTAGACAAGCGACAACACCACCTCGCGATGGTCGCAGCCGCCGCTCTCATCGCGCAGCAAACCCCAGTTCACAGCACGAAACCGTGTTTTCGAGCTGGACACGATGCCCTCGGCGGCCAGGAGTTCCGTCCAGGACCGCCACAGCCGTACCGGGCAGGTCAGTTGATGGCTGCCGTAGGGGAGGGAGATCAGGGGGCTTATGGCGGACGGGTGTAGTTCGCCCTCAGTGATGGTGTTGATCGGGTTGTGAGTGACCTTAATCCCGTTGCATGGGATGACAGCAACCTGACAGCCTCGGCCTGATGGACGAACGAATCAGCGAAGAACTACGGGTCAAACTGCACGAACTTGCCCGCGTTCAGGAGGCCTACCCTGGTGACCTCAATGATGAGCATGAGCGCTGGGCCCTATACCTGGTCGCGATCCGCCAAGGACTAGGTATTCCCCAGCTTTTCGACTTGCTCCCGCTGGAGCCGGAGCTCGACATGGCTTCGTCTGCGGTGGTGAACCTGGTGGAACGCGTGGCTCCCGAGGAGCGTCGAGCCTGGTTGTCTCGAATCCCGCAAGAAGCCCGTGAGTACCCCGAAGGGCGCGTTGCCGAACTCGAGACAGTGGACGCCATCCTCTCTGGCGATCTTCCGGCCAGCCACGTGGCCGGCAATCTCGACTCCTGGTCCAACTGGCTCCAGCTCCGTATCACCGACTACGTCGAGGACCCGACGGTGTTGGAGATCTTGGCCGAGCACGGCAGAACCAAAAGGATCCGCAGGCAAGCAGCAGCAGGCTTGTGAACACCAGGCGGGGCATGCCGAGGAAACGGACGAGCGGCATACATCGAAGCACGCGTTCTGCGCCCGGCCGATGACGGTCTCAAAGGGTCAGTGCATCACCGCTGGTCAGAAGCTCTGAATAGAGCTTGGCTGGTGACCGGTAGCCCAGGATGCGTCGTGGCCGGTCGTTGAGTTCGGCGAAGGCCCTAACCCCCGCATGCCAGGGCCGTCCGCGACCCCCGGAGGCGGCACCCCTAGAGGGTGGGCCGCCGCCCTCCTCACCTCCACCCCTGGCCACGTCACCGTTCCCGCCCATCGCCCAGCCGGCGCCGCGCGCAGGCCCATACGCATGAGGTGCACGGGGCGAGCTACCGGAAAAGGGGCACGTCTCCCGGCGAGCGCACCAGGGTGCCCGGGCCCCATGGAAGGTCACCGCCGGGCGCCCCAGACATCCGATCCGCCGACGTCGCTGGCAACGATTTTTACGTCGCGCGTGCGACATAGCTGCTACTCGGGGTCTTCCGGCAGCCAGTCCGGTCCGGGCAGCGGAAGGAGGTCGGTGTCGCGTGAGCGAACACCGGGCGCTCTCAACGAACGGGCTGCAGTGTCAATAAGCGTAACCGCAGGTAAACTGATCATCATCGGGGCCGACGAGGCCTCAATGACTGCTATGGCGTTGTTCGCAGCCGCAGGTCAGAGCCAAAGTCTTGCCTGATTCGCGTACGGCAGCACTATTGACACTGCAGCGGCCCCGGCCGAACAGCTGGGCCGTACGGCAGCACGCCGACGGGCCAACACCCCGGCGGGCAGGCCGCGCCGGGGCGTAGCGTTCACGGTCGTGACCACCGTGTATCGCCCCGGCAGCGCCGGGACCGGGATCGACGCGGATGCCGATACCGCGGTCGGCGATCTGCTGGTCGAGCGCGCCTACGATGTCAGCACCCGCTGCGCCGCCAAGCTGCGGCGGCTGGCCGCACAGCTCGGCGAGGCCGACCTGGTCGACGGCGAACGCCGCCGGCTGGCCGTCGCGGCCGCCGACCTGCAGGAGGCGCTGGCCATCTTTTCCGACCACCGTCGTCGGCGACGGCGCACGCGACGGGGTGCTGGGGCTGGCGGCCGCCGACGACGTCGAGCACCTGCACGCCGGGAGGCTGGCCGCGCCGGCCGCCGCCCGGCTGGGCGATGACGCGCTGAGCGACGTGGTGCTGCTGGCCGCGCTGGGCCGGTCCGGCAACCGGGAATTCGGCGCCGCCGCCCGTGCGGGCGCGAGCTGGCCGCCATGTTGGAAGCCGCCGACATGGCGCCGGTCGAGGTGCGCCAGCGCTGGGCGATATGGGCCCGGCGCCGCGTGCGCGAGGGTCTCCTGGACGAAGGCGAGCGAACCCGGCTCGCTGCGCATCTGGAGGCAGAACTGGCGGCGATGGTCTGACTGTAAGTTCCAGCGATCAACGGCCGAGAATGCCCTGGAGCTATCTGGCCGGGACAGCGGTCGCCTTGATCAGCGCGAGGTGTCAGGCTGGAGTCCAGGAGCCTGGCGGCCAGGTGTCAAGAAGCGCGCCCGTGGGCTCTATCTAGACGCTATTTGCCGGTGATCTCGGGTGTGGTGTTGGGGTACAACCGTGCTGGACAGCGTGATGATCAGGTCCGGGTGATGGACGCAACTCCTGTCACTCCTCAGGCGAATGCGGCGGTTGCTTCATCCAGTCGGGCACGTCCTGGCCGGTGCGCGTGCGGTACTCCGCGCTCACCCCGCCGGAGTCCGCGGCATGGGCCTGGCGCAGCAGATCGACGATCGCGCCGAGGATGTCCTGCGCGTAGTCGGGTAGCTCCTGGCCGGCGAGAAATGCCTCGACCAAGGGGGCGATCGCCTCACGGAAGCGAGCATCCTGGATCAGGACGTTGCGGGTGCCGAATATTCATCCGTGCAGGTCAAAGGCATGGTGGACGATTCGTCCTTTCGGGTGAGTACCTCGAGCGCCGCGCCAGATATCGGCATGATGATCGGTCGTGTTGCTGCGCTTGGCCTATCTCATGGTGACGACCGCCTTCTCGCTCCCGCGGCTGCTGTCCGCAAGCGATCACGACAAGGACATCGAGATCTTGGTGCGCCGGCATCAGCTGAGCGTGCTGCAACGGCCTGCGTTCACTCGGGACGATCGGTTCCTCCTCGCGGGGCTGCTGCATCGTCTGCCGATGGACACGCTGCGGCGCCTCACGTTGCTGATCCGCCCTGACACGATTCTGCGTTGGCATCGTGATCTGCTGCGGCGTCGGCACGCCGCTGTCAGTGCTCATCGGCGGCGGGGACGTCCGCGCACTATCGCTTCGGCCGCTCTCCGATCCCGGCATCGACTCGGCCTCGATCGCCGTGTTCGACGTGATCGACTTGGAGGCATCCTGAAGGAATACCGGCATGTGGCTTGACCTGGCCGGATGATTAATCGGCCCCCGCAACCGCAGCTGGGGACACTTCTGCCCCAGGGCCTTGTCATCGGCTCCGGTGCAGGAGCACCGCTTGTACGTGGTGCCGTCAGCCATCACCTTTCTTCCCTCATCCTGCAATGCCTTCTCCCGCCCATCGCACGAATCACGCACAGCACAACCACGGGTACGGTCGGGCGAGCACGGGCCTGGCCAACGCCGCGGCTGCGGCATGGCCGTGTCGGGCGGGGATGTATCGACGCCCACCTGCATCGGCATCTGTCAAGCCCAATCCGACCGCCGTTCCGCAATTCCACGACCACCACTCCCTGACCCGGACCGGCACACCGTTGCCAGCTTCCGACGATCAGTGGCAGAACACCCTGTCACCAGTCCAAATACCGGCCGCCAGACCCGAAATCGGACAGCCCTGCAGGGCAAGGTTTGGTCAATTCCCCGAAATCCGCGGTCGAAGGTCACCCACAGGATCCACAGCACCAGCTTGGCTACAGCCACGATGGTGGGATCCAGCGGTGCTTCTTCGGCCCGTCGTCGCGTTGTCGTCCGGCACGTTCGCTCTCCTGTCTCACCGGACCGTATGGTGCGCAGTCCTGACGGACCGGGACGCGCGGCGCCGACGATGCCGCCCGCCCACGATCGTCCACGGCACCCGAGCACGCAATGACCCTGACCACTGTGCGGGAGTAGATCTCTACCTCTCAGCGGCGAAGAATCAGCCCGCCGGAAGACGATCCTTCATAGCGAAGACTCAGCGGGAAGCAGTTGCCTCTTCTTCTCCTGGCTGGGAAAGGAGGGGCAACTTCGCGTTGCGCGGCCATGGAGCCTGGTCAATGGTGAGTGGTTTCTCAGCCGTGCTGAACCTGCACGTCGATCACGGCGTCTCACGTGTCAGAGTCCGGAAGGAGAATGACATGTACGGCAGGCTCGCCCTCACGATAATCGTGGCCTTAGCCATGATCGCGGCCCCGGGACAGGCGACGGCAAGTTCAGCGGCAAGCTCATGGGTCAAGCTCGCCGGCACGAGCGCCAAGCTCAACGACGTGCGGGGACCGGTCCGCCTGGCCTCATATGTGCTGGTTTACGACGCAGGCAACGCCAACGTCGCCTACCTGCGAACAGGGAAGACATTCGTCAAGACGCGTTACCGCCAGGTGCAGGTCTCCAAAGGGGGCCGGTGGGCCGCCGGGGTGCCGGGCTATGGGCGATACGTGCCCGCAACCTCTGTCGTGCTGATCGATCGGGAACGCGGTAAGGAATACGTCATCAAAACCCCGGCCGGTGTCACCTCGGCACAGTGGTCGCCGGACGGCCGTACGGTGCTCTTGACCGCGTACCGCACGCGGGGCAGGGGCTACCAGGCCATCGGCTTCATCACCATCGACGTGAGTGACCGTAGGCCACGCCTGGTCAAGGCCGGATCTCCGTGGACCGTCTTCGACTGGGACGTCGGTGACCGGGAGCGGTTCTTCTGGAACGCCGACGGCACCGGCGTGATGGCGACCCTGACGCAGGATAAAGGCATCGCGGCCTACGATCTGAACGGCCGGAGGGCCCGCGTCTATGCGGGGGTGGGCTGGCTCCAAGGCCAGGTGACGTCGCTCTTCCCGGTCTCCGGCCGATACTTCGTCAGCGTCGAACGGCATGAGGGCAGCCACGAGCAGACGACTCTGATCATCGAAGCCGATAGCGGCGAGGTCGCCCACAGGATCTCCGGTGGCAGCTTCCGGGGCTGGTACGACGACAACCATGTGATCATGGCATTCCAGACGGAGGCGAAGCCCCCGACCGGCCCGAACCGGAAGGGCCCCCGGTCGACGTACCGGCTCGTCGGCGTCGACGGCAAGGCTGGTATGACCTTGATCAAGGAGCAGATCTACATCAACGAATCGGTTTCGGGCTACAAGCCGAGCATCGCCTGGCTGGACTTCCCCCGATAGTTGAGGTGCTGTCCTCATCCGATCACGCTGAAGTCCCGTCCTCCCAGAGGACGGGACTCGCGATGTCAGCAGGCCGCGTACACTCGGCTGCTCCGCCCCCACGAACAGGTGTCGATCTTCTTCAGGTCCGAGGCGCGATAGATGCCCGTGGTGTCTCAGGTGTTGTTCCACACGTACCAGGAGCGGCCCCAGGAGAGCGTGGTGCTCGTATCGGAGCCCTGACCCGACCGGACGGTAACTGACTTACCTGCGCCGAGTGTGAAGCGCGGGAACCGGTTCTTGAAGCCGTTCTTGTCGCGCAGGACCCATTTCTCCAGGTGGATCGCCGACCGGGTGGTGTTCTTCAGGACGACATACTCGCCGTTGAGCGGCGTGTTCCCGCCGCGGTCGGAGCTACACCTTCGTGAACTGCACGGCCGGCGCGGCGGCGTAGGCGGGCAGGCTGGCCGCGAGCGTGGCCGCGGCCGGGGGAGAAGTCACACCGTCGCATCCTCTGCGTCTCGAGGGACAGGGAACGTTCCATGAGACGAGCCAGGGCCGGGATCGATTGTCGATGAATGGCGTTCTGTTGGGGTCCCAATGGGCGACATTGACCAGGGTGGCTCCCGGCCTTTACAAGGCCGAGGGGCGCCCTTCATCCTGTCGCACACTCGTTCGGTCTATGATCCTCCCGAACGGCGCTCGAAATGGGGGAGATCATGGCTGACCTGGACATTCCCGCCGACTTGCTCGCACTCAAACGCGACTACTACGCCGCCGACGCCCGCTGCTACGAGATCGCTGCCGGCTTGCCGTCCAGCGTCGATGTGGTCGCCCTCGAGGCGAATCCGGATCCCGAGCGGCAAGCAGATCTGGCCGAGGCGCGTTCGGAGCGGCTGATGCTCGTCGAGGAGATCAACCGGCACCCGTGGCTGGCCAACGCCGAGAACCGGTACGCCCGGTGGGTAGCGCTGAGCAAGGCAGCCGGAGAGGGCGTGGCGGCGACGGCCGAGTGAGACGTACGGTTGCCGCCCCTGGCCAGTGCCTGTGACGGGGGACGATCACCGGGGGCGGAACAGGATTCACTTCCGAACGCAGTCTGTTCCGCTGACGAGGAGTGGGACCCGGGCGAGGCCGGAGCCCGTGCAATTCCAGCCGTCGCCGATCAAGCCGTGGATTGCATAGGGCGGGGGGATCTCTCCAGAGGTAGGAGCGCCCAAGGACGCGTTGCAGTTACGGAAAGCCCGGACAACGGAGCCAACGGCGTAAGCGGTTTCGCAGAGGTAACCCGAGACGGCGGCGTGTGCGCTGGCAGGAGTGGGGACAATCAGCGTCGTCGTGGCGAGCAAGGCGACCGTAGCCGCGGTGCGCAGGCGACGGTGTCACCGGTGTCACCGGCGTCGGCGGCCTGGCGGAGGTAGCGTTCGGCTTCGTGGTCCTGACCTCGCCTCCGTGCCTGTACCGCTTCAATGACCTGCAGGCCGAGGCGAAGCAGCTCGCCATACGGCCGCCTTATGGCGGAGCACCATGATCTCGACATCCTTGGACGCCTGATCACCCCCCAGCAGCACCAGCCGACCGAACACCCGAATCAAGGTCAGATACAGCAGACGAACCGATACAGACCGCGATCTTGCCCGCACGGCATCTGGGTATCAAAGCCGCAGATCAAGCACTACGCAATGAGTTATGAAGCGGTACAGTCGGATGGTATCCCTTGACGGTGCTTGTCGCGCCGATGGGTGAGTATCCGACACGCTGGTGGGGTAGCGGTTTCTTTGCGGCACGGCAGGGCCGATATCCGTAGTGAGATAAATTCTTTGCATTCATTCAACGAAGGAGCATGGCTCTTATCCGTGAGTCGGTATCGGCTTATCTCGCGAGAAGAGCGCGGTCTCAAGAAGCGTCCCACCACCAAATCCGGTGGGCTGAGGGGTCGCACCAGTGCGCGAGGGCCGGCCCCGTGCTATCCCATGTGCAAATATCCAAGGTCATCTTGGCGGGCGGAGGCGAGGAAGTTCCGTCAAGCAAGACGCTGCAGAACGAGTAGTTCGCCGGCCCTTCGGGGGTGCGGTAGGCGGTACATGGCTCCCAGCCCACTACCTCGCCCTTGTTGTTGAATAAGTTGACGGTGGCGATCGTGCCCCATTGATGGTCGCCCACCTGCGAGTCGCGGACACCGATCAAGCCATGCAACCGCCACCTTCCATAATTGTCGACTTCGAGGTCGTCGTAGGCAGAGAAATAGGCGGTTGCCCAGCTCGTGCTGCTGTCCAGGTACGCTGTTTCAGCCGCCCGCGCGGCTGGGCCGACTAGCGGTACCACAAGTGTGATAACAGCCGCTACGGCCACCGCTTTTATTCTGGTGTGCATATCCTGTCCGATCTGTTTGTTGTGCTGGAGCGTTAGGGTGACCTTGTAGCACTTGACAGACGCTGCAGAGCGCGCGTCGGCGCGGGAGACGGCGGCCCGTAAGCCAGACCCAGGAGTCCCGGCCATGGCGTTGGGCCTTGGTCAACGACTGTCCTACCGGATGCCCTCAGTCGTCTCAGTCGAAGAAACCTGGATAGACAGTCCGCTGGGCCGCAGGATCGCACCAGTGGGCTAGTCGTCCCGGCTGTGTGGTGTCCCAGGTACAGATGTCTATCGTGAACTTGTAGGGGTCCCTCACAATTGACCCCTCAAATTTAACGGGGCAGTTTTGGGGACCTGATCGATAGGCTGTGCAGCGGTCCCAAGTCACCCATTCGCCTTGGCGATTGAAGACGTTGACGGCGACAAGAGTGCCCCATTGATGGAAACCCTGCTGTGAGTCATTCGCCATGATCGTCCCTGGGACTGTCCAGTTTCAATCGTCCCACGCGATGGGATTACTCTCGAAAGAGCCGCACCCCCAGCCCTGGTAAGGGCAGCTGAACAAGTACACCCCAGATGCCGCCTGAGCGGCTGGGCTCAAAGGTAGGAGCATAAGAGCTGCAGCCGTCACGATGGCTGCCTTGATTCTGGCCCGCACTGTCTTGATCCTCCTGTAAGGCCACGGGTTAGGCGCTATCTTTTTCGATCCTCGCGGCTAACCCTGCGTTGCTGTTATTTTGATTGTCCTATCGGGCCCCGGCCTGGCTCCGGGTTCCATGGCCTGATCCGAAACGTCGTCCCCGGTACCCCGCCTGACCAGTGACTGAGCCCGAAGCGATACAGCTCACCAGTTTGAGGACATCTTGTTAGCGGCCTTAAGCGTCCTGTCACCAGCCGTCGCCATGCTGAAGGGGAGAGGACTCGGTTGCGGCCTTCGAAGTAGCGTTCCTCACCACAACCAGTAGGGCGGACAAAGCGGCTGGGGCCGATGCCGTACTCCGTCAGCGCACGGTCGTCATAGTGATCTCCTGAATAGTCGTTCACGCGCCCCACTCAGGAGTGGTGAGGCGTGCTCGTCTGCTCATCCTTCGCCAGCTACACGTCCTAGGCCATCATTCGGTGTCAGCCGAATCGGCGGAATGTGCTTCACGCCAGGACTCCGACGCGACGGCCAAGGCCCGGTGCTCGGTGAGTCCAGAGCATGGCCGACCTCGACCGCGGTGATCCGTCCCTGACTGAGTCCCGCGTCAAAAACTCAATCGTGACGGCTCTGAGCTGTGGTTTGACGCTGGAACACCCGGATCGAACTCGGCAACGCGATCTTCGAATGCCTGGAGATCTGGCACAACCGGCAACGACGACATAGCAGCTATTGAAGCGCCAGGTCGCCCGGCCGAAGCCGGACTGGGCCGATCGGGTGCTCTTGGCGGCGTTGGCCCGCTACCTGCCGACAGTGCTGGGAGCTCATCGGCTGGTCACCCTGGGCGCCTTGCTGGCCTGGCACCGTCGTTTGATCAACCGGTCATGGACTTACCCACACCGCGCCGGCCGTCCTGCGATGAGAAAGGAGGTTCGGGAGTTGGTTCTTCGCCTGGTGCGCGAGAACCCGAGGCGGGGGTATCGGCGGGTCCACGGCGAACCGGCTCGGGCTTGCATGTCCGTGAAGCGACCGTGAGACGGATCCTGCGTTCGCGTCGGCACGGTCCGGCTCCTCGAAGCTTCGACACCTCCTGGCTGACGTGCGCGGCCCACAGGGTGGGGCTTTCATGGCGTTGGTGCGTAGGCCGCGGATGGCACCGTGGAGGGCGTGGGCGGAGTGCTCGATGCGGGGCCTGCTGGTTGCCTGCTCGGTGAGCTGAGCGTAGACATCCTCGACGATGCGGGCGGCGGCGGCGTCGATCGACCACGGGTGCCGATCACTTGCGGATAGCCGGCCAGGAAGAAGGCACCAGTAGTGTGCATGGCTTGATCGGCCAAGCGCTGGTTGCCGCTGAAAGTGTCGCGGGCCGAAGGCAAACCAGTTGCGCGCCGGTCAGACGCAGGCCCGTCACTGCCGGCCGCCGCGGTGGTGGTCGGGTGGCGCCGAGGGCGCGGATGGTAGGGGTGCAGGAGGAGACGACTCGATCCACTGTTCGTGGCGCCTGTGCTTTGCCGGAGGGGCCTGGGCCGGATGCGGTGGCTGCGGATATGACGGCGCCTGGGGGTGGGAGGAGAGGGGTAGCCAGGCGAGCGCCTCGCCCACCTCCCGCTGCCCGTGCTCAAGCATGACCGATCGGACGGGCTGGTCGGCATCGCTGGTGAGGATCCGCGCATGTCCCCGGCCGCCGTGGACGCTTACCAGCACGATCAGGCCAGGCTCGGCGTGATGGCGCAGCTGCCGTATCGGCGGCGGTAGCAGGAACCCGGCCAGGTCCGGGTGACGGGCGCGGATTCGCCCCATCATGGCTTCCCATTGCCGGGCCAGGTCCGGGCGCTGGGCGGCGAGCTCCCGGGCGGTCTCCCACCCAACCTGTCTCGGGCCGAGCCGGCTCGGCGGGGCCGGGCTACCAACCGGGTCCAACCCGGCGCGATCGGCAATGTCTATCGCCTCGCGGGACGAGGGAGGAGGGCGCGGCGCACGCGCACGCGTGCGCCTGCGTCGCTGAAGTCATGGCCGAGACGGTAGATCATCTCGCCGACCAACCAGCCTGCCTGCCTGCCGGGCGGCGCGGTCAGATCACCGACAGATCCGTGACAGATGGCGAATATAGCGTCTCGATCATCCGATCCGAAGCGGTCCGGAATCGACCGGATCAACGAGAGGAAGGGTTGTTATGCAGGAATTCGACGTGCTCGACCTGTCCGGCGAAGACCTCGACTACGACGAGGCAAGCACCATGGACATCCCTTGTGCAAGCGGCAGCATGCCGTGTTGCACCAGCTGCGTCCGCTGCTCCGGATCCACGAGGTGCAGCTAGTTCACCACCTGTCGCGGTGCTTCCACGCCCGCGGCAGGGCCCCTCTCCCTTCAAGGACAGGCCGCACATGATCGACCTCACCTCGCTGGACAGGCTGGTCTCCCCGTACGGCGTCGTCTCCATGGACTGGGACTCCACCCACGAACCCGTCCAGAGCGAGGTCGCCACCATCCTGACATCCATCGGCAGCGGTCAGCCCGGAGTGGGCGCGCCGATCGGCAAACACATCACCTGCGCGGGAATCGTGCGAGGGTCCACGGACCTGGCGCGTTTCGTCGGCATCGCGGAGGGCGCCGAGCGCTACTCCGCCGCCGACATCCTCGGCGAGGAGCGCATCTGGGCCACGGCCAGGGAACTGGCCGGTGAGTGCCTGGAGCCGGAGCGCTATCCGCGCTGCTCCGAGCGCGAATACGCGGCCCCTGACTGCCCGATCGGCCCCTTCGACGTCGACGCGTCTGTCAGGTGGGTTCGCGGGCTCGACCTGCACTCCCGGAAACCCACCTGGGTGCCGGCCGCGATGGCGACCTACAACCTGCACAGGGTCGAGGCGGAGCGATTCGTCTATCCGATCTCGACCGGCTACGCCGTACACACCGACCCGGTGGAAGCGGTCGTCCGCGGCATCTGCGAGGTCGTCGAGCGGGACATCATCTCCGTGCTCTGGCTGCAGAAGCTGGCGCTACCCACGCTGGGCCCCGAGCCCATCTCGGATGTGCTCGCCGAGTCGATCGAATGGAGCAGGCGCCATTTCGTGCGCACCCATCTCTTCGACGCCACCACGGATATCGGCGTCCCGACGGTCTACTGCCTGCTCGCCTGCGAATACGACGACAAGGCAAGCAGGATGGTCGGCGCGGGAACGGGGAGGACGCTGGGCGAAGCCGCGGAGAAGGCATTCTTCGAGGCGATTCACGTGCCGCACGTCATCCACCGCTCCGTCAAGCCGCCGCCGTCCGAGCTCGCCGGGTTCGACCACATCGCCGACGGCAGCCGGTACATGGGCCTGGCCGAGCGGGCGCCGGCTTTCGACTTCCTGCTCAAGGACGAGCGTCACACCACCGCGAACCCTCGTATGCCCGACGATCCGGACGAGGCCCTCGCCTGGTTGTCGCGCGCACTGGAGAGAGCGGACATGCGGGCCGTGGTCGTCGACCGTACGCCGCGCGAGCTCGCCGAGGTGGGCCTGCACGCGGTCAACGTGGTGATCCCCGACCTGCAGCCGATGAGCCTGGTTCCCGACATCCAGTTCAAGGGCCATCCGCGCCTGTACGAGGCGCCGGCCCGGATGGGCTATCCCGTCCTGCCCGAGGAGGAGTTGAACCCGTGGCCACAGCCGTTCGCGTGACAGGCCCCGCGCTCGTGGGGGTCGGCGACTTCGGGGCCAGAGTCGTTCAGATGATGAACGGCCGCGCGATCGACGAGCTCGATCGGGCCTTCAAGGACGGTCATGAGGCCGTCGTGGCGGCGTTCTGGCGCCCGCATCCCCGCGAATGCGAACGCGCCGACGAGCTCTCCCACGCCACCGGCGTCCCCTGGCTGCCTGTGATCATGGATTCCGGCACGATCACCGTCGGCCCGTTCGTGCGGCCGGGGGAGGGCCCGTGCTTTCGCTGCTACGCCGAGAGGCGTGTCCAGCACGACAAGAAATGGATCAGCACGCGGGCGCTGAACGCCGCCTACGACGCCGATCCCGCCGGCGGTCCGGCCGGTTACCTGCCGCATCACGCCAGGATGGCGGCGGCTGTGGCGACGACCGTGCTCGAGCGCGCGACGGTCGGGTCCGTGGTCGCCATCGTGCTCAGGCAGCTCTCGGTCTCCAGCGACCGGGTCATCGGCCGCCACGGCTGTGACCGCTGCGACCTGGCCAGACCGGCCCGCGACCTCATCGACCTGCTACGACTTCCGGAGGCCGGCCATGGGTGAGGAACGGCTCTGCGACGGCCTGATGATCACCGCGGCGGACGGCGCGCTGATCGTCGAGGGCGCTCCCCGCCGGCACGTCTTCCACGGCAAGGCCGCCACCGAGGTGCTGCCGAAGCTGATGAACCTGCTGGACGGCTCACGCACCCCCGAGGAGCTCGCCGACGCGTCCGGGCTGTCGTCTCGGCAACTGGACCAGGCGCTCAACGTGCTCAGGGACCGCGGTCTGCTCGAAGAAGGCGCGCCGGCCCCGGGGAATCACGTCACCACCTACCTGTCGCGCAACCTGCCGGACACCGGTGGCTACCTCGGCACGGCCGATCTCATGCGGGACTTCGCAGACTCCGCTGTCCACGTGGTGGCCGACGACCTCACCACGGCCGACCTCATCTCGGCCGACCTGCGGGAGAGCGGGATCGGCTGGTGCGTCAGCGGAGCCGTACCCCCCGCTGAAGATCAGGCGGCGGCGCTGGAGAACGCCAGGCGGGCCTTGGTGATCGTCGTGGCGGATCCGCGCGAGCCCGCCAGGATGGACGAAGCCGTGGCCTGGTGCGCGCCCCGCGGCATCCCCGTCCTGCGGGTCGCGGCCACCGCCGAGCACGTCGAGCTCGGCCCCTGGTTCCTCACCGGCTACACCGCCTGCCCCTCGTGCCTGCGCAGAAGCCGCGCCGAGGCCGGATGGGAGCCGGAGAGCGAGACGCACAACCCGCTCATGGCCGGTACGGCTGTCGCCGAGGCGCTGGCCATCCTCGGCGGGATCCCGGTCATCGCCCCGGGAGGCACGATGGCCAGAGCCAGGATCGTGGCCAGGATCGCGCTCGCAGAACCGGCCCTGGACCGGCACCTGGTCACCCCCTACCCCGACTGCGGCACATGCGCGTGGAGCGACCCCAGCCCGATGGCCGCCTACGAGTGGGCGCAGGAGGGTGACGCGCCTCCCGGCCTGACCGTCAGCACCAGCGCCACCCCCTTCGAGATCAAACCCTGGGAGGGGCTGAAGACGCTCAGGACGCCGTCGCTACCCGCCCACCCGAGACGGCCGCTGGGTGACGATCCGCTCCTCGCCGAACTCCTGCGCAAGACGGCCGGTTATCGCAGGACGCCGGAGGCGCCGCTCCAGCGCTGGGTGCCCAGCGGCGGCAACCTCGCCTCCGCCGAGCTGTACCTGATCGGCGAGGTTCCCGGCCTGCCCGGCACGGTCTTCCGGTACGACGACGTGAACGACACCCTCATCGCGATGAGCCCCGACCGCGTGCCGCTCGCCGAGGCCCTGGCGGGAACCGATCTCCGCGCCGAGGGGCTGTCGGCCGTGTTCGTGCTGGTGGCGGGGCGCAGGCGGCTGGAGTACAAGTACGCGGACTTCTCCCACCACCTGGCCCATCTCGACGCCGGATGCGCAGCCACTCAGCTCGCCCTCCTCGCCGCCGAGCGCGGGGCCCGCGTGGAGTACGCGGCGACCTGGGACGAGCGCCCGGCAGGGCTGTTGTCCCTCATCCCCGACCAGCAGATCGTCACGGCCATCGCCGGATTGCACCGAGGTATCCCATGCCCCTGATCCTTCCCGAGGCCCCCGGCGAGCACGTCGCGGCCATGACCAGGACCCGCCGCGCGCTGCCCGGCGCCGACCTGCCCTGGGACTCCGTGCTGGCGGGGCGCCGATCGGTGCGGGAGTTCTCAGCCGTACGGCCCGCCCGTGAAGACCTGGTCAGAGCGCTGGAAAGGGCACACGAATCGCAACGCGGCCAGTGGCCGGTCGAGCGCCACGGGCAGGCCGGGCTGGAGGTGCTGCTGGCTGTCTACCGCGTGACCGGGATGAAACCCGGCCTGTACGCCGGTCCCGACGTCATGCTGGGGTCGCCGCCATGGCTGTCAGAACTGCCGGGGCGCTATGCGGACGCACCGGTTCTGGCCCTGGTCTGCGGGCGCTTCGCCGGGATCGACGGCGAGGCGTACGGCGGGCTGCTGGTGCGGGCCGGTGCTCTCGGGTACGCTCTCTGGCTGGCCGCGCGGCGGATCGGTCTGGAAGGCTCGGCCTTCGGCAGGACCAGCGGCGAGGTCACAAAGGCCGCCGCACCCGGTTCGCGGCACCTGTTCACGATCGCGATGGGCTACGCGCCCTGATGGCCGAGGTCACCACGGCGACGGTTCTGCGCAGGATGGGCGGGCGCTTCCGCCCCTACCGGTGGCAGGTCGCCGGGTCGATCCTGATGAGTTTCACCAGGATCGGCCTGGGCGTGGCCGCGCCGCTCCTCCTGCAACGCGTGATCGACGACGCACTCCCGGCCCGCGACGTGGCGCCGCTCACGGTGTTGTGCGCGCTGATGGCCGGGGCCGGGCTGCTCAACAGCGGGCTTGCGGCGGGGCAGGTCGCCCTGAACAACTGGGTCGGCCAGCGGATCACCACCGCCCTGCGGGTCGAGGTCTACGACCACGCCCGATCGCAGCCGCTGCGTTTCTACAGCGAGCAGGGCCAGAGCGAGATCCAGACCCGGGTGCTCAACGACGTCGACGGCGCCGACAGGTTCGTCACCGTCGTGGCTCAGGACGCGATCGCGCAGACGGCCAGTCTGGTCGCCGCGGCGGTCGCGATGCTCATGCTGAGCTGGCCGCTCGCGCTGGCCTCCTTCGCGCTCGCCGCCCTGCTCAGCCTGCTGAACCAGCGTTTCGCCCGCCGCCGCAGGGCGCTGGCCGCCGACCGGCAGCGCCAGGTGAGCGGCGTCCTGCGCTTCGTCGCCGAGAACCTGTCGCCCACCGGCGTCGTCGTCGCCCGCACGCTCTGCCGTACGGCACAGCAGCGTGAACGGTTCGTGGAGCTGAGCACCAGGCTGCGCGAGGTCACCTTCCGCCAGCGGGTCATCGGCGCCTACGCCTACTCCGTCATCGGGGCCTCGCTCGCCTGCGTGCCGCCGATGATCTACCTGCTGTCGGGGACGCTCGTGACAGGCGTGTCGGTGGGCGCCGTCGTCGTCCTGGCGATCCTGCAAATGCGGCTGTCCGACCCGATCGAGCGGCTGCTGCAGCTCAGCGCGAGCCTGCAGACCTCTGTCGCGATGTTCGAGCGCGTCTTCCTGTACCTCGACCTGCCCGAGGTCGAGGGCGACACGGTCGCTTCCGCCGGTGAGCCGCCCGACCTGTCGGTACGCGGCCTCTCCTACGGTTACGACGAGGATCTGGTGCTGGATGACGTCTCGCTCGACTTCCCCGCCGGGTCGGTCACCGTGATCGCGGGCAGCACCGGTTCCGGCAAGAGCACCCTGGGGTTGATCCTGGCGGGCCTGCTCCCGCCGCCGGCCGGGCAGGTACGGCCAGGCACTGCCGAACTGCGGCGCATCGTGGCGCTGACACCGCAGCACACCGCCCTGTTCCAGGCATCTCTCAGGGAGAACCTGCTGTTCGCCAACCCGGAGGCGGGGCCGGCCGAGCTGGCCGAGGCGGCGGAGGTCGCATGCCTGCCCGCATCGGACGGCTGGGAGTCCGCCATCGGCCAGGACGGTCACCAGTTGTCGGGCGGCGAACGCCAGCGGCTGGGCATCGCCAGGACCCTGCTGACTCCGGCGCGGGTGCTGATCTTCGACGAGGCCACCAGCGCCCTCGACGCCCTGACAGCGGACCGGGTCCACGAGGCGCTGCGCGCCCACTGCCGCGGCCGCACACTGATCATCATCGCGCACCGCATTCCCCGTCTCGAACCCGGCGACCGCGTCGTGGTGATGGAGCGCGGCAGGGTCGTCGAGGCCGGCACCCACGGCGAGCTGAGCACCTACGGCGGCGCCTACGCGGCGCTGCTCGACACCCAGAGAGGGCAGGCATGGACCTCGGATTCGGGCTGACCTACAGCATGGGCCTGTACGAGCAGGTCATGGACAACCGGGACGACATCGACTGGCTGGAGATCATCACCGACCAGTTCATCGGCCGCCCCCAGTCGCTCGACCTGCTCGCGCACCTGGGCGAGCACTTCCCCCTGATCCCGCACGGGGTGGGGATGTCGATCGGGTCCGACGGCCCGCTCGACCCGGCCTACGTCGACGAGGTGGCGCGTGTGGCCGACGCCGTGGACGCGCCCTGGGCCAGCGACCACCTGTGCTTCACCCGCGAGGGCGACCTGGACCTCGGCACGTTCACCCCGGTCTGGCGCACCAGGGACAAGGCCCGGCAGGTCGCCGCCAAGGTACGGCAGGTCCAGGAGCGCATCAACCGGCCCTTCCTGCTGGAGAACATCGTCTACCACCTCGACCTCACCGCGGAGCTGACCGAGGCGGAGCTGATCACCGAGATCCTCGAGCACTGCGACGGCGGGCTGCTGCTCGACCTCAACAACGTCGCCGTCAACGCGCGCAACCTCGGTTTCGACCCCTACGCCTTCCTCGACGCCATCCCGCTGGAGCGGGTCGTCCAGGTGCATCTGGCGGGCAACGTCGTGCGCGACGAGCTGGGCGGGGTGGTGCTGGACTCCCACGACGCGCCGGTGGGCGAGGAGGTGTTCGAGCTGCTGACCTACCTCGCGAGCAGGCAGCCGATCCGGGCGGTCGCGATCGAGCGAGACGACAACATGCCTGCGGACTTCGCCGAGTTCAAGACCGATCTGGATCGGGCCAGGCGGGCCGTCGCGTGAGCGTGCAGGCGTTGCTGGCCGAGCTGATCAACGATCCCGGCCTGCTGGACAGGCTGCGCGCCGACCCCGGGGGTTTCGGGGTGAGCCGGGCGGACGCGCTGACGTTGTGCGCGATGGACCGGCGCCAGTTCGAGATCACCACGCTGGTGCACGTCGAACGGCGGCGTTCCTGGGTGCGGGCCAAGTTCCCCGGATCGGCGTTGCTGATGGCCGAGCAGGGGACGCCCGAGCTGATCGCCCGCTGCGTCGACCAGGTGCGGATCCGCTCTACGACGCCCGCCGACTTCGTCGCGATCGGCACCCACCTGCGGTCCCTGGCCGGGAACCACCGGCTGCGGGAGATGATCAGGTTCGAGACGACGTGGTTCGAGCTGATGCTCCGGCCCGCGCCGCTCGCTCCCATGCTCGCGCCCGGCGTGGCCGTCCTGTCCTTCTCCTTCCCGGTGGCCGACCTGCGGCAGCGGCTGATCCTGGGCGATGACATCGCCACGGTCACCGACCGGCCCGCGCACTACATCCTGCAGGCCAGCTCGGGCAGGCAGATCCGCACCTACCCCATCGGGCAGGAGCTGGCCGGCCTGCTGCTCGCAGGGGAGGGCCTCGGCGAGCGTGAACTGACCCGCCTGAGCCGTCTGGGACTGGTGACGTGGAACCCGCCTCGATCGTGATCGTCGGCGCGGGGCCGACAGGGACCTGCGTGGCGGAACGGCTCTGCGCGAACGCGCGGCACCGGCTGGACCTGCACGTCGTCGATCCGTACGAGCCAGGAGCCGGGCGGGTCTGGCGTTCCGGGCAGCCGGAGCTGCTGCGCACCAACACCCCTGCGGACACCGTCACCCTGTACACCGACGCCTCCGTGCGCTGTCGCGGGCCGATCAGGCCCGGACCCACGCTGGGCGAATGGCTGGGCGGCGAGGGCGGCTTCGTGCCCCGGGCGGTGCAGGGTGAATACCTGGCACACGCGTTTCGTCATGTCGTCCGTACGGCGGGGCCTGCCGTACAAGTCCATCACCACCGAGCCCAGGCCATCGACCTGCGGGACGGCCCGGGCGGGCGGCAGCACGTGGAGCTGTCCGGCGGCCGGAGGCTGGAAGCGGACGCGGTGCTCCTGACCCAGGGCCACACGCCGGTCGTGCCCGAGGACGACGCGCCGCACCATCTGCAGGCGGGGTACGCCGACGACCTGCCGCTCGACCTGATAGAGCCAGGGGAACCGGTGATCGTCCGAGGGCTGGGGCTGACCTTCTTCGACGTGGTGACGCTGCTGACCTCCGGTCGCGGCGGGCGGTTCGACGCCGGTCCGGACGGGCGGCTGGTCTACCTGCCGAGCGGTCACGAGCCGGCACTGTTCGCCGGGTCGCGGCGTGGAGTTCCGCATCACGCGCAGTTCGGCTACTCCTGGGAGGGGGTGCGGGTGCCGCCACCGCCGCACTCCTCCGCGGTCAAGGACCTGGCGCTGGCTTACTATCACGGCCTCTTCGACTCGGGGCGCCTGCGCATGGCGTGGGAGCTCTTCGAATCCCGGGTCGTGGAGCTGGCCTGGGGCAGTCGCGAGATGGCCGCGCTGATCGAGGACGCGGTCCCCTCTCCAGCCGACCGCCTCGACGTCGACCGGCTGATCGCCCCGCTCGCCGGGGTCGGCGGGTGGCACCCGGGGGAGTTGCGAACCTGGATGATCAGCAGGCTCAGGTCGGACCTCGCCCGCCGCGCCGACGCCGCCCACCGGGCTGACATGGTGCTGGCCTACGGTCTGACGGCCGTGGCGCACGCGCGCCCCCACCTGCGCGGGCTGCTGGCGGCCTTCGCCAACGGGCCGCCGCCCGCGCGGATCGAGGAGCTGTGCGCGCTGGCGGAAGCGGGTGTGGTCACCTTCATGGGCGCGGGGCTCACGGTGACGGGCGGCGATCCCTGGCTGGCGAGTTCCGGGACGCTACGCCACCCGGTCGAGGCGAGGGTGCTGATCGAGGCCAGACAACCCAGGGCGTGTCTCAGCAGGACCGCCGACCCGCTGCTGCGCCGGTTGCTGGCCCGGGGAGAGTGCGCGGAAGAAGGCGGTCTGCTGAGCGTCCGGCTACCCGACCGGCGGCTGCATGACAGGACGCTCGCCGTACATCCGGCGAGGTTCGCCTTCGGGCCGGGGGTCGTCGGTGGCGCCGCGACCGGGCGGCTGGCCAGGCCCCGGGTCGACTCTCCGCTGCTGCGCCAGGCGGACGCCCTGGCCAGGACTCTGCTTCGCATCTGAGGAGAGGATGTCCTCGTGCAGCTCCTTCACGGCGGGGCCAGGTTCGCTGCCCAGCTCCTCGACCAGGCGGCGGCGCAGGGCGGCGTAGCAGGTCAGCGCGCCCGCCTGGCCGCCCGCGCGATACCGGGCGACCATGAGCAGGCCGGCGATCCGCTCGTCCAGCGGATGCGCGGCCGACAGAGCCTCCAGCGAAGGCAGGAGCTCGAGGTGCCGTCCCAGCCGCAGACCCACCTCGGCGGCGGCGACCTGCGCGCTCAGCCGGTGCCTGTTGAGCGTCTCGCGGGTGCGCCCGGCCCAGTCGGAGCGCACATCTGCCAGCGGCGTCTCGGTGCAGAGGCTGATGGCCTTCTCGAACAGCCGGTCGGCCGCGTGGTCCTGACCGGCTCTGGCGGCGGCGTGCGCCCTGCTCACATCCCGCCGGAACCTGGATAGGTCTACCGTGTGCGGATCGGCTTCCAGAATGTATCCGCCTCGGGAGCGGGCCACGCGCCCGCTGTAGGAGGCGGCGCTCAGCGTTCTGCGCAGTCGTAGGGCACAGGTGTACAACGAGTCGACGGGGTGGGCGGGAGGCGAGTCGCCCCAGATTCCGTCGACCAGCGCGTCATCGGGTACCAGCTCGTTCGATCTGCAGGCCAGCATGGCTAGCAGGCAGCGTACGCGCTCGTGGGAGGGGCGCACGGTCCGCTCGCCGCTGCGCAGGTGCACGGTGCTCAGCAGCATGATCTGTGTCACGACGACCATTGTGCGCGGGGGCTCCGACACATCCCCGATAGCCGCGCGATACATGATCGATATGCCGTAATGTGACCGTATGGTGCGTTTCGAGGTCCTTGGGCAAGTCGCTGTCTCGGACGGAGACCGATGGTTGCCCGAGCTCGCGCCGCGCCACCGCGCCGTGCTCGCCTACCTGCTCCTGCACGCTCGCCACGTGGTGAGCACCGAGCAGCTCATCGAGGCGATGTGGGGCCCGACCCCACCGGGGACGGCTCGCAGCCAGATCCACGGCGCGGTCACGGGCATCCGCCGGGCGTTGCGCGCGGCCGGCCTGCCGGACGCGTTACGCACGAAGGCGGCCGGATACGTGCTCGTGCCCGAGCCGGGGCAGCTGGACCTGGAGGAGTTCACCACCCAGGTCGCCCACGCTCACGAACGTGCCGCCACCGAGCCGGATGCGGCGGCGGCGCAGCTCCGCGCCGCCCTGGCATTGTGGGTGGGGCAGCCGCTGACCGGCGTGAACGCCGATTACGCGCCCGACGCGCGGTCGCGGCTCGAGGAGCGGCGGCTGGCGGCCTTCGAACGCCTGGCCGACCTCGAACTGTCCCTCGGCCGCCACGACGACCTCATCGCCGAACTCATCGCCGTGCAGGCGACCCACCCGCTGCGGGAGCGGCTGACCTGCCAGCTCATGCTCGCTCTGCATCGCGCGGGACGGCAGGCGGACGCCCTGGCCGTGGCCCGCACCTTCCGCGCCACCCTCATCGAGAGCCAGGGGCTGGATCCCAGCAGGCTCTTCGTCATGCTGGAGCAGTCCATCCTGCGTGACGAGCCCGGTCTGGCCGCGTCCTTCCCGCCCGTGGCAGGGGTGAGCGCGCCTGTCCCGCCTGTGGCAGGGGTGAGCAGCCTGCCGTACGACATTCCCGACTTCGCCGGACGCGCCGCCGAGCTCGACCTTCTCGCCTGTCCAGGAGTGCCGATCATCGCGATCGACGGTATGGGCGGGATCGGCAAGACCGCCCTGGCCATCCACGCCGCCCATCGGCTCGCCTGCCGCTACCCCGACGGGCAGCTCTTCATCGACCTGCACGCGCACACGGCAGGGCACCCGCCCGTCGAGCCCGAGGCGGCACTGGAATCACTGCTGCGCCAGCTACGCGTACCCGCGGACCGCATCGCCGCGGCCACCGGCGACCGGGCGGCATTGTGGCGCTCGGAGCTGGCAGGACGCCGGGTGCTCGTCGTGCTCGACAACGCCGCGGGCGTCGCGCAGATCCTGCCCCTTCTTCCCGGTACGGCCGACAGTATGGTCATCATCACCAGCCGCCACCGCCTGGCCTACCCGGACGGCGCGCGCACCCTGTCCCTCGACACGCTCGCCGAGGCCGACGCGGTGGAGCTGTTCACGGCGATCGTGGGGGAGCGGGCGATCAACGATCCCGCCGCCGTGCTGCGGGTGCTGCGACTGTGCGGGTTCCTCCCGCTGGCCGTACGGATCGCCGCGACCCGCCTGCATCGCCGGCCGCTCTGGGACGTCGACTACCTCGCCCGGCGCCTGGCCGCCCAGAGCGGCAGGCTGGACGAGCTCACCGCGGCCGATCGCGGGGTGAAGGCCGCCTTCACCCTGTCGTACCAGCACCTGGATCCCGACCAGCAGCGCCTGTTCCGGCTGCTGGGCCTGCACCCCGGCGGCGACATCGACGTCAACGCCGCCGCCGCGCTGGCCGCGCTCCCGGTCTCCAGGACGGAAACGCTGCTGGAGGGATTGCTCGACGCGCACGTCCTGATCCAGCAGCGGTTCGGCCGCTACGCCTTCCACGACCTGCTGCGCGAGCACGCCCGTTGCACCGCGGACGCAGAGGAGACGGCCGACAGGCAGCGCGAGGCGCTGATCAGGCTGTTCGACCACTATCTCGGATCGTTGTCGCTTCCCGCGGCCGAGCTGGAGACGGAACGCGCCAACCTCGTGGCCGTCGCGGCATACGCCGCTGAACACGACCTGCCCGCCTACGTCACCGGACTGGCCCAGGGGTTGCATCGCTACCTCGACGAGCACGCCCACTACGCCGACGCCTTCATGCTCCACCGCCTGGCGCTGAAGGTCAGCAGGCGGCGCGGCGACCGGGCTGGGGAGAGCAGAGCGCTCGTCGACCTGGGCGTGGTCTACCTGCGCCAGGGGAGCTACGTGCAGGCGCGCGAGCACTACCTGCACGCGCTGCGGTTGTACCGGGAGCTCGGCGACCCGCGCGGCGAGGGGCGGGCGTTGAACCACCTCGGCGACGTGTGCCTGCGGTTGCGCGACCACGCCGAGGCGCACAAGTGTTTCTGGCAGGTACTGGAGCTCTGCAGGGCGATCGGCGAGCGGGTCGGGGAGGCGGCCGCGCTGGGGAACCTCGGGCTGGTGCACGAGCTGCAGGGGGCCTATCCGCTGGCGCACGAGTACCTGCGGCTGGCTCTGGACCTGTATCGCGAGCTGGGGCTGGGGGTGGAGGAAGCGCGGATACTGAGCAGCATCGGGACGGTGTATCGGCGACAGGGGTTGCTGTCGGACGCGCACGCCAACCTGTACCGGTCTGTTCGGTTGTGCCGGCGGCTGGGATACCGCAGCGACGAGGCGACCGGGCTCAACGGGCTGGGTGAGGTCGCCCGCGCGATGGGCCGGCCGTCACGCGCGGTGGCCGACCACGAGGCGGCGCTCGCGCTGGCCGGGGAGATAGGTGTGCTGCCGGAGCAGGCCAGGGCGCATCGCGGACTGGCGGGCGCCTACCTTGATCTCCACCGGGTCGATCTCGTTCGAGACCATGCCAAGCGGGCGCTCGACCTCTACACCCACCTGGGTACGCCGGAGGCCGCCGAGGTCCGTGCCATGCTCGCCCACCTGGATGATGCCTGATGCCTGATGCCTGATGCCGGGTGTCGGGTCGCGGGGCACGCCAGATCGCGCTAACCCGCTGACGGTTTCCGCGAGTACTACCGGCGACCAGTCGCCGCGCGTCAACCGGCTCCCCGCGGCTGGGCTGTCGGCGGGCCTGGCGCGCCCGCTTGATCGCTCCCCGGAAAGTGCCCCAGACCGTCGGGGGAGTAGAGCTTGGTCAGGAGGTCATGTCGATGGGCTGGGCAGAGCAGCGGGCGGCCCGGGTGCCGGAACTCTTGCGGACAGGACCTGCCTCACACCACGGATGGGCTCCGCCGTAGAGAATTGGACCAGTTATTACGGTATGTGTAATTTTGTCCCTCTGTGGAGTACTTCTGAAGAGGGTCGGAACCGGTGAGCGAGGAGCTGGCAGAGCGTCTGCGGCAGGTGCGGGAAGCGTCCGGACGCAGCCTGCGTGAGCTGGAACGCACCATTCACATCAGCAGTTCGTCGCTGTCCCGGTATCTGTCGGGCCAGTCGATACCGCCCTGGTCGGTGGTGGTCGCGTTGTGCCAGGTGGCGGGGGTCGATCCCCGGCCGTTGCGGCCCGTGTGGGAGAGCGGCAAGCGGGCGCCCGCCAAGCCCCGGCAGCCGGCCCAGCCCTCGGCCCCGGTGGTTTCCGCGGGGCGGAACGACCTGCCGTACGACGTCAGCGGGTTCACCGGCCGCAGGGATGAGCTGGCGGCGCTGCTGGAGGCCGCCCGCACGCATCGGATGGTGGCGATCGACGGCATGGCGGGCGTGGGCAAGACCGCCCTGGCCGTGCGGGCCGCGCACCGGCTGGCCGCCGACTATCCCGACGGGCAGCATTATGTGGACCTGCACGGGTTCACTCCGGGCCGGGAGCCGGTGGAACCCGATGAGGCGTTGCGGGTGCTGTTGTCCGCGCTCGGCGTGGCCTCGGCCGGCATTCCCGCGACCGGGCCCGAGCGGGCCGCGCTCTGGCGGGCCGAGCTGGCGCGGCGCCGGGCCGTGATCGTGCTCGACAACGCCGCGGACGCCGACCAGGTCCGGCCGCTGCTTCCCGGCGCCGGGGCGAGTCTCGCGGTGGTGACGAGCCGCCGGAGGATGGTCGAGCTGGACGCCGTCCGTCCGATCTCGCTCGACGTCCTTCCGGCGGCGGACGCGGCCGAGCTGTTCGTCAGCGCCTCGGGTGGCGCGCGGCCGTCGGGCGAGCCCGAGGCCGCGGCGGAGGTGCTCCGGCTGTGCGGTTACCTGCCGCTGGCCATCCGGGTCGCCGCGGCCCGGCTGCGGCATCGGCCTTCGTGGACGGTCGCCACTCTCGCCGAACGGTTGCGCAGCGGCGAACTGGACGTCTCGAACGTGCTCGCGATGTCCCTCAGACAGCTCGATCCGGCGCAACGGCGTATGTTCCGGCTTCTGGGGCTGGTGCCCGGCGAAGGCGTCGACGCCTGGGCCGCGGCGGCGCTGGCCGACATCCCGCTGGGCAACGCGCGGTCCCTGCTGGAGGATCTGGTGGACGCGCACCTGCTGCAGGAGTCCGCGGCCGGCCGCTACCGGATGCACGACCTGCTGCGGCAGGTGGCCGTGGCGGAGACCTCGCCGGACCGGAGGCCGGCGATCGCGCGGCTGCTCGACTACTACCTGAGCACCATGCTCGCCGCGGACGCCGCGATGTCCCACGAGACGGCCGGAGCGCCGATCATCGTCTCGCATCCGCCCGCGGCGCTCCCGGCCTTCCGCGGCCACGACGAGGCGCTGGCCTGGGTGGACGCGGAGACGCCCGACATCGTCGCCGCGTTCGAGCTGGCCGTGGAGCTCGGCCTCGACGCGGCGACGGCCGGGCTCGCCCAGGCTATGGCCGTCTATTTCGGCAGACGCGGCGGAATGGAGCGCTGGAGCGCGCTGCTGGACGCCGCGCTCCCGGCCGCCGACCGGCTGGGCGACCGGCGGGCCGCCGCCTGGCTGACCTACCGGCGCGGCGTCACCCACCAGTTCTCTGGCCGTGCGGCCGAGGCGACGACCGACTACCGGGCGGCCCGGGAGCTCATGGCCGACGTCGGCGACGGGGAAGGGGAGGTGATGGCGCTGCAGCGGCTGGCCGAACGGCACATGGACGACGGCTGCTTCCAGGACGCCATCGATCTGCTACAGCAGGCCGCCGATCTCCTGCCGGCCGGCACCTCCACGCAGAGTCACGTGGTGACGCACGCGCGCATCGGGCACGCGCTGGTCCAGCTCGGCCGGTTCACGCCGGCGCACGAGGCCGCCACCGAGGCGGTCAGGGTGGCCCGGGACATCGACGACCTGCACCTGGAGACGATGGGCGTGCGGGTGCTCGGCGCCGCGGCGCTCGGCTTGGGCGACGCCTCGGGTGCCCTGGCGCATTTCCGTACGGCGCTGGCCCAAAGCAGAGCGACCGGCCACCGGATCGCGGAGGCGCTGAGCCTGACCGACCTGGCGATCGCCGCCCGCGCGCTGGGCCGGATCGTGGAAGCGCTGGATCACCACGCGGAAGCCCTGAACATCATCAACGAGACCGGTGAACGGCTGCGCGCCGCCCCGATTCTCATCCCCTACGGCGAGACCTGCCTGGCGGCCGGGGATCGCGGCGCGGCCGAGCGGCACCTGCGGCAGGCTTTCGAGCTGGCCAGGACCCTCGGTCTGCGCCATCTGGAGGCCGAGGCCGGCCGGGCGCTCGCCACGCTGGACCCGGCCGCCGTCCCGCCCGGGACACATACGGGACAGCCGGCCATCACCACATAACCCCAGGTCATCGGGGTATTCGCGGGACGCTTGTCCCATCGGGACGCCGTCGCCGGCTCGAAGACGGCGGCGTTGGTGCCAATCTCGGCGACGTGACCGGCACCCGCTCCTCTCCCCGGAAAGGCGATCCCGATGACCTTCCTGCTCCCCGCGCTGACCGCGCTTCCCCCTCGATGGGAGGTGGCCGGCACGGTCGCCGCGCCGGCCGGCGCGGTCGCCGATCTGCTGCTGGCTATCAAGCCCGGCCGGGTGGGCGACGACAACCTGCTCGTCCTGGCCGGCATGTCCGCCGCGCGACGCGGCGCGATGACCGTGGCCGCCGGTGACCGCACGGGATCGTACCGGGCCATGGTCGCCGGGACGGGCGGCCAGATCGACATCGAGGTCGACCTGAACCTTCAGGCCGTCGCCGTGCAGAGCTGGTACGGCGGCGTGCACACGATCACCTCTGCCGGGGACGGCGCCAGCCGGGTCTCCCACCGCGTGCACACCGTGCTGCCCGGCCACCAGACGCCCGGCGACATGGAGTCGCGGCTGTGGAGCGGGCTCGAGCGGGTGCTGTGCGTCGTCGGCGACCGCCTCAGCCGTCCCACGGGTGACCCGGTGATCGTCCGGGCCACGTCCGGCTGAGCCGGCCGTACCCCTGGTGTCAGCGGCCGTATCAGCACGGCGGCGGCCCCGCGTCAGGCACGCCCGCGAAGGTTGAGCTCACAAGCCTCCCCGAACCGCAGCAAACCTCTTAGGAGTCACCAGCATGTCCCTCACCCTCACCACCCAGGACCAGGCCATTCTGCGCACCGCCGCCTACGGCGCCGTGAGCCTGCTGGCCGCCGACGCCGCCGGCTCGCCGCACAAGACGGCCACCGCCGGCTCGCTGGCCCTGTGGTCGGCGACCGGCCCCATCGGGCACGTGCTCGCCGCCAAGACCAAAGTCGTGAACCTCGACGGCAAGTCGGCGGCGGCGATCGCCGACCACGTGCTGCCCGCCCTGACCGAGGCGATGACCCTGCTCACCCGGCAGGAGCCCGCCGAGGCGCGCAACTTCCGCGACACCGTCCTGGTCGCCGTCGACGCGGCCGCCCAGGCGGGCAAGGGCGCGCCCGGCCCCGTCATGACCGAGATGATCCGCAAGATCACCGCGGCCCTCGACGCCGCTCCGGCCGCGCAGGATCGGCCGGAGGTGCAGGAGGCGATCCAGGCGTTCGTCGACGCCGGGTTCGCCGGCGTGCAGGTGCGCGTCAACGACGAGCGGGGCGAGTGGACCGGCAGCGCCGGGGTGCGCAAGCTCGGCGAGGCCGCCAAGCCGTCGACGGAGGGCCACTTCCGGATCGGCAGCGCGACCAAGACGTTCACCGCGACGCTGGTGCTGCAGCTGGTGGCCGACGGCACGATCGGGCTGGACGCTCCGGTGGACGACTACCTGCCCGGGTACGGCCTGGACCGGCGGATCACGGTCCGGATGCTGCTGCAGCACACCAGCGGGGTCTTCAACTTCACCGGCGAGTACTACGAGGACGGGACGTTCGCGCCCGGCATCCCCGGACTGGGCAAGGAATGGGTGGAGGAGAACGAGTCCCGCACCTACCGGCCGGAGGAGCTGGTACGGCTGGCGCTGTCCAAGCCGGCCCGGTTCGAGCCGGGCACGGGCTGGAGCTACGCCAACACCAACTACGTGCTGGCCAGGCTGCTGATCGAGAAGGTCACCGGCCGCTCCTACGGCGAGCAGCTGCGGCTGCGGATCGCCGGCCCGCTGGGGCTGTCGGGCACCGTGGTGCCGGAGGACTCGCCGGAGATCCCCGAGCCGCACGCCCACGGCTACTACCGCTACCAGGACGGCGAGGAGTGGAAGACCGCCGACACCACGCGTTTCAACCCGACCTGGATCTCGGCGGCCGGTGACATGATCTCCACCACCCGGGATCTGCAGGCGTTCATGTCGGCGCTGCTGGGCGGCAAGCTGCTGCCGGCCGACCTGCTGGCCGAGATGCGGAAGCCCGACCTCACGATCGGCTACGGCCTGGGCGTGTTCGTGGAGGACATCGGCGACGGCGTCACCCTGATCCACCACAACGGCAACTTCTGGGGCTGGGCCGCGCTGATGTACGGCACGCCCGACGGCAGCAAGACCCTCATCGCCTCGGTGACCACCGGCGAAGCCGAGTTCGACCTCCCCGCCCTGGGCGCGGCGTTCGAGCAGGCCAAGCAGAAGCTCGTGCAGACGGTGTTCGGCGAGAAGCCGGCGAACTGACCTGCCCTCCCCACCCATCAACCCCCGAATCACCACGAAGGAATCATGAAGAACACCAAGGTTGTGAAGCTCGCGGCGCTGCCCGCGCTGGCGGCCGCATTGCTGGCGGCTACGGCCACCCCCGCGCTCGCCGCCACCGCCAGGCGGGATCGGCCGGAACTACGAAAGAGCGTCCAGGCGTTTGTCGATGCCGGTTTCCTCGGCGTGCAGGTGCGTGTCAGCGATGAGCGGGGTGAGTGGGCCGGTAGTGCTGGGGTGCGCAAGCTGGGCTCGGCGGCCAGGCCGCCGGTCGACGGGCGGTTCTGGACGGGTAGTGTCGTCAAGCCGTTCACCGCCACTGTGGTGCTGCAGCTGGTGGCGGAGGGCAAGGTCAGGCTGGATCACCGCCAGCGGCGACGGCTGGGTGAGCCGGCGTTTTCGCAGCTACGCGCCGGAGGAGCTGGTGCGGCTGGCGTTGTCGAAGAAGCCGCGTTTTGAGCCGGGTACCGGTCAGAAGTACACCAACACCACCTACACGCTGGCGCTGTTGCTGATCGAGAAGGTCACCGGTCGTTCCTACGCCGAGGAGATGAAGCGGCGCATCCTGCGCCCGCTCGGTCTGACCGGGACCCTGGTGCCCGGCGACAGGACGAACCTGCCCGGGCCGCTGTGGCGTCGTCTACCAGCACAACGGTAGCCCGCCGCACGGCTACGGGACGCTGATGTACGGCTCGCCCGACGGTAGCAAGACCTTGACGGCGTCGGTGACCTGGGTGGACTCGGCCACGCGTGGCCCGGCCAAGGACTTCCAGAAGCTGACCGACGCCCTCGTCAAGCAGGTGTTCTGCGACAAGTAGCGCGCCCCCGCCATGGAACGTGCCAAGCGCCTTCCGAAGAGACCGAAGTGGCACTCCCCACCGACATGAGAAGGACGGCATGACCCAACACATCGACAACAGCGGACTCGTGCTGGTCGAGCCCGGTGATCCGGACTACGACACGCTGCGGCGCGGTTTCGTCTACACCGGTACTCCCGCCTGCATCGCCCGATGCCGGAACGCGGCCGGTGTGGCCGCCGCCCTGGCCTACGCCCAAAGCCATGGCCTGCCGGTGGCGGTGCGCAGCGGCGGCCACAGCGGCGCCGCCCTGAGCACCGTCGACGGCGGCATGGTGATCGACCTGTCACCGATCAACCACGTGGACGTGCTCGGCGGTCCGGACAACCTCGTCCGGCTCGGCACCGGCGCCACCTGGGGCCAGGTCGCCGAGGCTCTGGCCGGTCACGGCCTGGCCATCTCCTCGGGTGACACCACGTCCGTCGGCGTGGGCGGCCTCATGCTCGGCGGCGGCATCGGCTGGATGGTCCGCAAGTACGGCCTGGCCCTCGACAGCCTCGTCGCGGCCGAAGTGGTCACCGCCGACGGCCAGATCCTGCGCGTCAGCGCCGACGATCACCCCGACCTGTTCTGGGCGGTGCGCGGCGGGACGGGCAACGCCGCCGTGGTCACCACGTTCGAGGTCGCGGCCCAGCGCGAGTCGCTGGTGACCTTCGCCCGCATCGTCTACCCGGCCGACGACCTCGCGAGCCTGCTGACCGGCTGGCGTGACGCGCTGCGGGCGGCGCCCGACGAACTGACCACGTTCCTGCAGATCATGCCCGGCTTCGGTGAGGAAGCGCCGCCCTCGGTGGTGGTGCTCGCCTGTTACGCGGGCGACGACCCTGCGGCGCTCACGCCTCTGACCCGGCTCGGCACGCCGGTGAGCGTGGACGTCGACGCCATGCCGTACCCCAAGGTGCTCGACGACGCCTTCCTGCCGGACGGCTGGCGGCCGATGGTCCGCAACCGCTTCGTGCGCTCACTCGACGACGACCTCATCGGCGAGCTCGCCGGCCGTGCCGCCTCGATCCCGATGATGGTGATCGAGCTACGCGGCTTGGGCGGCGCGATGAATCGGGTGCCCGCCGAGGCGACCGCCTTCGCGCACCGCGACACGGAGGCGATGCTCCAGATCGTCGTGCTGGGCACACCGCAAGACCATCAGCCGATCATGCAGGACTACACCGACCTGTGGAACACGCTCGCCCCCTACACCTCGGGCGCGTACGCGAACTTCCTCACCGAGATCTCCGCAGACGACGTGGACGCCGTCTATCCGGAGGCGACCAGAGCACGGCTGGCCGCGGTCAAGCACGCCTACGACCCGGACAACCTCTTCCACCGCACCATCAACGTTTAGAGACTGGAGAACATCATGACACTCTTCGTGAACATGCACGTCAAGGACCTTCCCGCGTCCGTGACCTTCTTCCGTGAGCTCGGCTTCTCGCTCGACGAGAAGTTCACCAGCGACGAGACCGGCGTCGTCATCCTCGGCGAGGGAGCCTCGCTGCTGCTCGTCGCCGAGCCACTCTTCAAGACCATCACCGGCCGGGACATCCCCGACGTCACGGCGGGAAACGAAGCGGTGCTGGCCGTCGAAGTGGACAGCCGGGCCAAGGTCGACGAGGTCGTCACCGCCGCACTCGCCAACGGCGGCACCGATGCCGGGCAGCCGGAGGACAACGAGTACATGTACAGCCGCGGCTTCCGCGACCTTGACGGCCACTTCTGGAACATCCTGCACATGGCCTGACCCACCCGTTGCGCGGCCAGCCGCCCCGGGTCGTCCTGTGGATCTCGGGAAGCTTCGATCGGGCCGTCAAGCTGGGGCCGGGTCTTCAGCCCGGTCAAGGCCGAGGAACCGGCGAGCCCGCCCGGCTCCGCCGGATGTGCCCGGCGGGGGCTGCTGGAGCTGGTAGGGCCGCAGGACGGCGGCGGCTTCGCTACGGCAGCGTCGCGCCTGCGGGCTGTCGCCGAGGGTCTCCCAAGCTTGGCCCAGCCGGGTCAGCAGCAGCCCGGCCAGCAGGGGGTCGTGCATCGCCTCGGCCATGGGGACCGCCTCCTCGCCGACGGCCACCGCCTCCTGCGGCCGTCCGGCGGCCAGGTGGACGAGCATCAAGCGGTTGGCCGGCCAGGCCGCCCGAAGCGGCATGCCGCCCTGACGGTAGGTTTCCGCGCTGGCCAGCAGCTGCTCGGCGGCCTGGCCCAGCTCGCCGGCGCGCATGTGGACGACACCCTGCGCCATCTGGTTGACCCCGATGCTGTGCGGGTCGCCCGCCAGCCTGCCGAGCTCCAGACCCTGCTCGACGTGGCGCCGGGCGTCCGGGATCGAGCCGTCATCGGCCAGCGCCATGGCCAGCATCGCGTGGATCATCGCGCTGAGCTTGGGATGAGTGCGGGCGTCGACCGGCGCGAGCGCCTCGGACAACAGGTTGACCGCCTCGTCCGTCGCCGCCATGCGCTGCGCGCCCAAGCCCATCGCGAGCAGGACGGCGGGCAGGAAGATGGCGTCCTCGACGTCGGCGAACCCGGTCACCTGAGCGAGCAGGGGCACCTCGCCCAGGAGGCCCTCGCGGCCGGACCCCGCGATCGTGGCGGCCACGTTGGCCTGCTCGGTACGCATCCAGGCGCGGGCCGCCGGCGCCCCGGAAAAGCTCAGCTCAGGGCGTTCTGCCCCGGCCGGGTGCACGAAGCCCGGCAGCGCGACGCGGCACACGCCGCGAATGCCGCACATGTAGTGCTCGAAGAGCCGCTGCGAGGCCGTAGCCCGCTCCTCCTCGCCGGCCAGGCCCCTGCCGTACAGCCGCAGCAGGTCGTGATAGCGGTAGCGGCCCGGCGCGGTGGTCTCCAGCAGGCTCGCATCGACCAGGGCCTCGCACATGTCCTCGGCATCGGTACGGCTGACGCCGAGCATCGCCGCCGCCGCCTCGACCGGCAGGTCCGGCCCCTCGGCCAGCGCCAGCAGCCTGAACGCCCTGGCCTGCTCCGCAGGCAGCTGCTCGTAGCCGAGCGCGAAACAGGCGGCCACCGTCTCCTGCCCCGCCTTGAGCTCGTTGATGCGGTGCCGCGCGTCGGCCAGCCGTACCGCCAGGGCCTCCAGCCGCATGCCGGGCCGCGCGGCCAGCCTGGCCGCCACGATCCGCACCGCCAACGGCAGCCGCCCGCACGCCTGGACCAGGTCGGCGGCGGCCTCCGGCTCGGCCAGCACCCGCGCCTGCCCGGCCACACGCCCGAGCAGCTCCAGCCCCTCGGCGTCCGACAGCAGATCAAGGACCCTCAGCCGGGCGCCGACCATGCCCGCCAGCCTGACGCGGCTGGTGACGATCACGGCACACGTCGCCGAGCCCGGCAGCAGCGGCTCGACCTGGGCCGGGTCGGCGACGTCGTCGAGCACGACCAGCACCCGCCGGCCGTCGAGCATGGACCGCAGCAACGCCGCTCGCTCCGGCGGGAAGGCCGGAATCTGACGGTCCGTGCAGCCCAGCGCCCTCAGGAAACCGGCCAGCACCTCCTGCGGGGCGCGGTCCCCGCTGCGGAGGTTGGCATACAACTGCCCGTCGGGGAAATTCCCGCGAACGGCATGCGCCACGTGTACCGCCAGCGTGCTCTTCCCGATCCCGCCGGGGCCGGACAAGCCCACGACGGGCATCGCGCGCGTGCCCGCCGTCAGCTGTTCGACCAGGTCCCGCACGACATCACGCCGGCCGGTGAAATCGGGTGTGCCCGCCGGCAGTTGCGCCGGCTGAAGCCCGCCGACCCCCAGCCCCTGCGGCGCCGGTCTGGGCTGGGACTGCACGGCGATGACCTGCTGGTAGACGGCCGCCAGCTCGGCCGACGGGTCCACACCGTACTCCTCGGCCAACAGCAGGCGCGTGTCGGTGTAGACGCCGATGGCCTCGGCCTGCCGTCCGGCCCGCTTGAGCGCCAGCATGAGCTGGCCCGACAATCGCTCGCGCGTCGGATGGTCGGAGTGCAGCGCGGCCAGCTCGCCGACCACCCCGGCATGCCGGCCCAGTGCCAGATCGGCCTCGAACCTGGACTCCAGCGCGACCAGCCGCGCCTCGGCCAGCCGTACGCGCTGCGCCTGCGCCCAGGCGCCGGGCAGCCCGGCCAGCGGCTCGCCCCGCCATTGCTCCAGCGCCCGCTCCAGCAACGTGCGCGCCTCCGCAGCCGGAGCCTGCGCGGCCTCGCTCAGCAGTCGGCGGAAATCCGCCTCATCGGTGGCCGCGGCGCACCTGTATCCGCCCGTCACCGACTGGATCATCTCGGCGCCCACTACGAGACGCAGCCGGGACAGATACTGCCGCACGACGTTGGCCGCGCTCTTGGGCGGCGCATCGGCCCACAGGATGTCAATCAGCCGTTCCAGGCCGACCACACGGCCCTCGGCCAGAAGGAGGGCGGCGAGGGTCAGCCGCTGCTGCGGGGAGCCAAGGTCGAGTTCCTCCTCGCCCCGCAGGCAACGTACCGGTCCCAGCAACTCAAAACGCACTTTGGCGATGATAGCCACGCGCTGGGCAAGCCCCGCCCATGGGACTTCGTGCGCCCGCCTCCGCTCGGCTGTCACACTTGCTCTTCCACAACGGTCAGGCTGTTGTCCTTGGGCTGGGCTCCACCGGCGGTGCGGATATGGGCGGATCTTCTTGATCGAATGTGGGGATTAGACGCGAAGGATGGCCATTGGCCGGTTCTCTGCAGGATTCGGGCGACGCAGTGTGGGCAGAGGGCTCGCCATGAACGAGCAGGACGACCTCCCGCCAGCGGTGGGCCAGGTCAACGGCGAAAGCGACATGCGCGTGGAAAGGGCCGGTGTCGAGACCCGGGACACGCCACGCCCCATCCCCGCCGAGCCGGTAGAGCCGCCACCGGATCCAGAGGCCAAGGTGGCTGAGGAACAGCGAGAAGCGGAGCAGCAGGCTGACGGCGAGGAGAAACCGCCTCCTGACACTGAGCCAACTGACTGAGTCGTCGTCCGGGCCATGCTGCTTGCCATCGCTGCGGAGCCTGACCGGGTCGAAGATACGTTGATTCGCCCGGGACCCGTACGCTGCGCCAATCCGAGCGGTCACTTGGGGTCGTTGAGCGCCATTCGGGCGGCGCGCATCTGCGCGTACATTTCCCATGGTCCTTGCGTCAGGACGCGCCCGGTTTCCAGGAAGGTCTTGAGGTTGGCCAGTACGCAGGGCCATCCGGCGGAGACCGAGACGTATTCGTCGTGGTCGGTCAGGTTCTCGTGGGTGACGGTGAGCCGGACGATGTCGCCGTGCGGTTCGAGGTCGAAGGTGACCCGGCCGGGGCCGCTGGGCCGTTCCTCGTTCGGGCCGGTGCGGGTGATCACCAGCCGCTTGGGCGGTACGGCCTGCAGCACGGTGCCGACGAGGTCGGCGATCCCGGAACCATCGGTGCGCCGGTGCTCCCAGGTCGAGCCGACCTGCCAGTCGGAGACGTTGCAGTGCTCCGCCCAGTATTCGGCGCTCACGTCGGCGTCGGTCAGCGCGTGCCAGACTCGCTCCGGCGTGGCTTGGATGAAGGTGACGTACACATAATCCGGCCTGTCAGCCATGTCGTGCTCCTCTATGCGTCGTTTCAGGTCGCTCAGCACACCAAGACACCGGCGCTCGGACATCTCCCGGAGCAGCAGCGGTCCACCGGCACGCTCCCTTTTACCTTGAGATATCAAGGTACGCTAGGCACAGTTACCTTGGTCTGTCAAGGTAGGAGGCCGGCGCGCGCGGTCCCGAAACGCCCGAGCGCCGCCCGGCCGGAGGTTCCCCCCATCTGGGGGTGTTCGTCGCTATCGTGCTCGGGTGGACGGCAGGGCTGTCAGTATGAGCGCGGCAGGCCGAGTACGCGGTGGCCGAGGTAGGACAGGACGAGGTTGTTGCTGACAGGGACGATCTCCAGCAGCTTGGCCTCGCGGAACTTGCGTTCCACGTCGAACTCGACGGCGAAGCCGTTGCCGCCGAAAGCGGTCATGGCCGCGTTGGCCGCGGCCCAGGACGCTTGGGAGGCGAGAAGCTTCGCGGTGTTGGCCTCGGCCCCGCACGGCCGCCCTCGGTCGAACAGGTCGGCGGCGTGGAACCGCATGAGCGAGGCGGCCGCCAACTGGGCGTGGGCTTGGGCGAGGGGGAACTGGACACCCTGGTTGGCGCCGATCGGGCGGCCGAAGACCTCGCGCTTCGAGGCGTAGGCCACGGCACGCTCGACCAGGAAGCGGCCGTCGCCGAGGGCCTCTGACGCTACCAGGACACGTTCGGCGTTCATGCCGTCGAGGATGCAGGAGAAGCCGCGCCCCTCCCCGCCGATCAGGTTCTCCGCGGGCACGCGCAGGTCGTCGATGAACACCTGGTAGGTGTGATGGGCGGACATCACGGGAATCCGCTGCCACGTCACGCTCGAGCCGGCCTCCCGCAGGTCCACCAGGAATACCGACAGGCCGTCGGTCTTCCGCGTCACCTCGCTCGCGGGGCTCGTGCGGGCCAGCAGCAGCATCAGGTCCGAGTGCGCGATCCTGGACGTGAAGATCTTCTGCCCGTTGATGATGTAGTGGCCGCCGTCGCGCACCGCTTTGGTCGCGATCTTGGTGGTGTCGGAGCCCGCGTCGGGCTCGGTCACCCCGAACGCCTGCAGGCGCAGCCGACCTGCGGCGATCTCCGGCAGGTAGCGCTTCTTCTGCTCGTCGGTGCCGTGCCGCAACAGGGTGCCCATGATGTACATCTGCGCGTGGCAGGCGCCCGCGTGCCCGCCCGACTGGTGGATCTCCTCGAGGATGATCCCGGCCTCGGTGATGCCCCGCCCGCCGCCGCCGTACTCCTCGGGGATGAGCGTGGCCAGCCAGCCGAGCTCGGTCATGACGCGGACGAACTCCGCCGGGTACTCGCCGTCCGCCTCCAGATCGCGCCAGTACTGCCCGGGGAAGCGGGCGCAGACGTCGCGCACGGCGAGCCGGATTGCTTGGTGATCATCGGTGAGCTGAAAGTCCATAGCCGGAGACCGTACAACCTTCTGACGATTATGTGTAGTCTGCGTGCCAGACGATACTTAAAACAGTCGCTTGAAGACCATCACTCAACTATTTGGAGGGATGATGCGCACCAACTTGCTCAGCGGAGTGCGGGTGCTCGCGGTCGAGCAGTACGGCGCGGCGCCGTTCGGCACGCAACTCCTCGGGCACCTCGGCGCCGAGGTCGTCAAGATCGAGCAGCCGGGAGACGGCGACGTGTCCCGGTCGGTCGGGCCGCTGTTCCGCGACGACTTGCCGGAAACCGCGCGGAGCGTGTTCTTTCAGGGACTCAACGGCGGCAAGAAGAGCATCACGCTGAGCCTGGCGCACGACAGGGGCAGGCAGATTCTGTTCGAACTGGCCGCGAGCGCCGACGCGGTGGTCAGCAATCTCCGGGGCGACGTGCCTGAGCGGCTGGGCCTCACCTTCGACCGGCTGCGCGCGGCCAACCCCCGGATCGTGTGCGGGCACCTCACCGGCTACGGCCGCGCGGGGGAGCGGGCGGCGCGGCCGGGTTACGACTACCTGATGCAGGCGGAGCTGGGCTACTTCGACCTGACCGGTGAGCCGGAAGGCCCGCCGTCCCGGATGGGCATCTCCATGATCGACCTGACCGGCGGCGTGGTGCTCGCCCTCGCCACGGTCAGCGGCATCCTGCGGGCGCGGGCCACGGGCCAGGGGGGCGACGTGGACGTCAGCCTGTTCGACGTGGCGCTGTTCAGCCTCAACTACCCGGCGCACTGGTACCTGAACGGCGGGTTGCGCACCTCCCGGCTGCCCCGCTCGGCGCATCCGTCCCTCACCCCGTGCCAGAGCTATCGCACCGCGGATGGCTGGATCTACCTGATGTGCAACAAGGAGAAGTTCTGGCCGCTGCTGTGCGAGCGGATCGGGCGTCCCGAGTGGGGCCACGACCCGAGGTTCCGCACGTTCGCCGACCGGCTCGCGGCCAGGGACGAGTTGACCGGTCTGCTCGACGAGGAGCTGTCCAGGCGCACCACCGCCGAATGGCTGGCGGTGTTCGGTGACGCGGTGCCCGCCGCGCCCATCCTGACTCTGCCCGAGGCCATGAACAGCCCCATGGTCCAGGACGGCGACCGGGTCGAGCGGATCGACGTGGGTACGGGAACCGTGCTGCGGATGCTCGCCAGCCCGATCAGGGCGGACGGCCCCGCACGGCCGCCCACCTCCGCGCCCGCTCTCGGCGAACAGACCGACGAGGTGCTCACCGCACTGGGCAGAACGGCCGCTGAACTGGGCGAACTGCGCGCGCTGGGCGTGATATGAGCGGCGAAGGGAAGCGTGACAGGAGCATCGACGCGGCCCGGGTGATCCTGTTCGTGCCCGGCGACCGGCCCGACCGGATCGGGCGCGCGCTGGCCGCGGGGGCGGACGCGGTGGTGATCGACCTGGAGGACTCGGTCGCCCCCGCGAACAAGCAGGCCGCCCGCGAAGCCGCCATCCACGCGCTTGGGGCCGCCCGGGCCCTGCCGGTGGGGGTACGCGTCAATGCTCTCACCACGCCCGAGGGAATCCGTGACCTGGCGGCCCTGCTCGACAGCTCGGCCGCGCTGCCGGACTTCGTCGTCCTGCCGAAGGTCGAGTCGGCGGCTGAAGCCCGGCTGTGCGCTCAGGCGCTCGGCGGCCGGAACTGGCACGGCGAGCTGGTGTGCAGCATCGAGTCCGGCGCGGGGCTTGAGCATGCTGCGGAGATCGCCGCCGCCGACCCACACGTGGTCGCCCTCGGATTCGGCGGCGCCGACCTGGCCGTGGCGCTGGAGGCCGAGCTGGCGTGGGAGCCGATGCTGCCCGCGCGGGCTCGCCTGGTGTGGGCTGCGGCGGCGGCCGGAATCCGCGCACTCGACATGCCCTGCCTCGACCTCGACTCCGCCGCCGTGCTCGCCGAGGAGTGCCGCCGCGCCCGCATGACGGGCTTCACCGGCAAGTTCGCGATCCACCCCAAGCAAGTGGAGGACGTACGGCAGGCGTTCACACCGACGGCGCGGCAAGTCGCGGACGCGCACGCGGTGCTGAAGGCGGCCGGGGACGGCGGGGCGGTCCGCTTCCGCGGATCGATGATCGACGCCGCCGTGGTGCACCGCGCCCGGCTCGTCATCGAACGCGCGGGGGGTGGCGCATGACGTTCTCCGCGTACTACCTGCTCGGTCCCGGGAGGTACGCCGAGCGGTTCGGGATCGACTTCGAGGACTTCGTCGTGGGACAGCGGTTCCGGCACCGGCCGGGAGTCACGCTATCGCAGCAGGACAACACCGAGCACGCGCTGGACACGATGAACTCCGCGATGCTGCACTTCGACGCCGCCTACGCCGGGCACACCGCCTGGGGCAGGCCGCTGATGGTCAGCACGCTCACCGCGCAGCGGGTGATCGGCCTGTGCGCCAAGACGTTCGCCCGGCGGCGCAGGCTGGCGAGGTTCGACGAGATCGGCCTGCGGGCGCCGGTGTTCGGCGGCGACACGCTGTACGCCGAGTCGGAGATCCTCGAGGTGGACCCCGGTGGCGATCCGGATGTCGGCGTCGTGCGGGTGCGCACTCGCGGGCTGAACGCGTCCGGCGCCGAGGTGATCGACCTGAGCTATCGCGCGGAGATCTATCGCCGGGGGCGTGGCCCGGACGCCGACCCCGGCGGACCGCCGGTGGACGAGCCGAGGTTCGCAGCCTACGACCTGGTGGACGGCGACCTGCGGGAACGGTACGGCCTGTTCTTCGAGGACTGCCGGCCGGGCGAGCGGTTCACGCACCACCCCGGATACACCTTCCTGCGCGAGGAGACGATCGGGCAGGCCCGCAGGTCGATGGAGTTCGCGCCCGGCTACCACGACGGGCCGCCTCTGGTCAGCGAGATGTTCGTGCTCGCCACCGCCACGACCGCGTCGACGCGCACCTTCGGGCGAGTGGTGGCGAACCTCGGGTGGTACGACATCGAACTGCCGACCCCGGTGCGTGCGGGTGACATCGTACGGGCCGACTCGGAGATCCTCGACGCCCGCCCGTCGAGGTCGCGTCCCGCCGAGGGAATCCTGTCGGTCGCCACGCGAGCGGTGAACCAGCGCGGCGAAACGGTGCTGTCCTTTCGGCGCTCCCTGCTGGTGCACCGCAGGGGCGCCGACGGCCCCTACGGCCCCGCCGGCTACGGGTAGATCCGTGTCATCCCCGGCGGCCACGGATACCTGACCTTGAAGATGGACAGGAAGATCAGGATCTCGACGCCGCGCACGCCGGGCACCGTGCGGATGCGGTCGGCCACCAGCCGATGCAGATGCTCCGTGTCCAGGTGGCTGACCTCCGCCATCAGGTCGAAGCTTCCCGCAGTGGCCATCAGCCACTCGACCTCGTCGACCTGGGTGATCGCCGCGGCGATCACGTCCAGGTCGCCCTCGCAGCGCAAGCCGATGGCGGCGCGGTGCAGGAATCCCACCTTCCTCGGATTGACGATGGCCGCGATCTTGATGACGCCCGTGTCGATCAGGCGCGCCACCCGCTGCCTGGTCGGCGCGAGGCTGAGCCCGACCGCCTCGGCGATCCGCCCGTAGGTCCGCCTGCCGTCCTCCTGCAATTCGGCGACGATCCGCCGGTCGATCGCGTCCAGCGTCACCTTCTCGCCGCTGTCGGTAAGCGCGGGCTCGACAGGGGGACATCGACGGGCTCCGGCAGGCTTGTCCGGCACCCGTCTGCCCGAGCCGGGGGGCCAGGAATAGGACGCCTTGAACAGGTTGAGATACAGAAGGGTCTCGATGTCGCGTACACCGGGGACCGTGCGGATGCGTTCGGCGAGCAGGCCGTACAGGTGCTGCTCGTCCACGCAGCGGAGCTCGGCGATCAGGTCGTAGCGGCCCGCGGTGGCGACGAGCCAGTCGACCTCGTCCACCTCGCTGATCGTGGCCGCGATGGCGTCGATGTCACCCTCGCAGCGCAGTCCGACGGCGACGCGCAGCCGGAAGCCGAAAGCACCGGGATTGGTGATGGCCACGATCTCGATCAGCCGGGACCTGGTCAGGCGCGCCACCCGATGCCGGGTCGGAGCCTCGGTGAGCCCGACCGCCTCGGCGATCCGCCCGTAGGTCCGCCTGCCGTCGTCCTGCAGCTCGGCGATGATCCGCCGGTCGATCTCGTCCAGCGCGGGCGAATCCTGCGGTTCGCGGCTGTCATGGAGGGCTTCGGTCACCCCGCCATCGAAGCATGACCGTCGCCCGTCTGCCACGCGACCCCCTGACTCGATCGTGGTGGCGAAAATATCATCACTCGGCGATCTGAACTTTAGAAAACAGTTGTTTGATGGCATTCAATCAACTATTTTGCCATACATGAGCGAATCCTATGACGCCGATGCGGTAGCGCTGTCGGACGGCATGCTCCGCCGCGAGTCCGGCCGCCTGCTGATCGAGGACGTGCCAGTGGACGCCCTGGTCGAGCGATTCTCCGCGCCGCTGTTCGTGCTCTCCGAGTCCACCCTGCGACGTCAGGCTCGCCGCATCCGCGCCGCGTTCAAGCGGGCCTGGCCCCAGGGCGAGGTCCTGGTGCTGCCCGCGGTCAAGGCCAACCCCGTCCTCGCGCTCCAGCGGGTGCTCGCGCAGGAGGGCATGGGCGCCGACCTGGTCGGCGCCGGCGAGCTGGAGGTCGCGGTCCGTGCCGGAATCGACCCCGCCCTGATCTCGCTCAACGGCACCGGCAAGGACCGGGCCACGATCGAGCGCGCCGTAGCCCTCGGCGCCCGCGTCACTGTCGACGACGTGCGGGAGATCGAACTCTCGGTGGCGGCGGCCCGCGCCGTCGGCAAGCAGGCCAACCTACGGATACGGCTGCGGCCCTACTACGAGACCGACGCCCGCATGGAGGCATTCGGCACGCCGATCGCCGACATCTACGGCACCTACAAGTCGGGCGTCCCCTACGACGACCTGGCCGAGGCCGGTCGCGCGCTGTCCGCGCCGGAACTGCGGGTCACCGGCGTGATGATGCACATGGGCCGCTACACCACCGACCTGTCGGTCATCGGCGGGTTCAGCAGGCGGTTCGGCGAGCTGACCGCCGAGGTGTCGGACCTGTGGGGCGGCTGGACTCCGGACACCGTCGACGTCGGCGGCGGATTCGCACCGCAGATCGACGGGTTCGGCCGGGCGAACCCGAGCTTCATCCCCCCTGTCCCACCCACGATCGAGCGTTACGCCGAGGTCGTCTGCGAGAACCTGACCAAGGGCCTGGCATCGGGCGGCATCGGCGTCGAGGGCCGTACCCTGGAAGTCGAGCCGGGCCGCGCGCTGTTCGGGCCGTGCGGCATCCACGTGGCGACCCTGCTCAACGTGAAGCGCCAGACCCACCCCTTCCCCTTCACCTGGTACGAGACGGACACCACGCAGCTGTTCCTCTCCGAGATCCCCGACCAGGCCGGCCGCCCGCCGGTGACCCCCGTACGGCTACCGGAGACGGAGACCGCGGTCGAAGTCCGGGTCGTCGGCCGCTCCTGCATGTCCGACGTGCTCGCGCGCACCGCCACGCTGCCCGTCATGAGCGCGGGCGACCTGCTGGCCTTCTGCTTCACCGGCGCCTACAACGACGCGAACGCGAGCAACCTCAACCTGCTGCCCCGTCCCGCGACCGTGCTGGTGAACGGCACGCAAGCCCACCTGGTACGGCGGGCCGAGAGCATCGAGGACCTGCTCGCCCGCGACACCCTCCCCGACCACCTCCACCACACCTTCACCGGAGCCGCCCGATGACCATCACCACACCCGTACTCGACCACGCGGGACTCACCTGTGCCGACCTGGCGGCCTCGCTCGCCTTCTACCACGACCTGCTCGGCATGCCGCTTCTCGAGCAGGGCGAGGCGCAGGCCCGCGCAGCGGGCATCGAGGACGCCTGGCTCGCCTTCGCCATGCTCGACGCGGGCCGGGGCCAGATGATCGAGCTGCTGGAGTACCGCAGGCCCAGGAGCGAGCCGTCGGTCGCGCTGCCGGTCAGCAGCGTGGGAGGCGGGCACGTCGCCATGGGCGTCCAGGACCTGGACAGTCTGCTCGCGCGCCTGGCCGAGGCCGGGGTCCACCCGCTCACCGGGGAGCCGGTCACGGTGTCAGGGGACGGCCACTGGGACGGCGCGCGGCTCGTGTACGTGCTCGACCCCGACCGCCACGTGGTCGAACTGATCCAGTTCGCCGCCGGGCGATAGGGCCGGCGCGGCCTGTCGATCATGGCGGATGCCGTACGGTTCCCGGCGCCGCGTCGGGATGGCCCCGCCCGCGCCGGCGGCACGGGCGGGGCCGGTCGGTCAGAAGTCGTCAGGTGTGCGGACCCGGTCGCGGATCCACACTCCCGCCTCCTTCAGCCGGCTCGTTCCGGCGAACGGGCCGTTCGGGCAGGTGCCGCCGGTGAAGACGGCGCCGGACAGGCCGTCGTCGGAGTAGTTCCAGTTGACCCAGCTGATCTTCTTCTGGGCCATCAGGTCGAGGTACTGCTGCGACATCGAGAAGTTGTTGCCACCGCCGCCCGAGGCGGTCTGCGTGCCGAACTCGGTGACGAACATTGGGATACGGTCGGCCGCGCGGGAGAGCGTGTTGAGGTAGTTGCTCCCGTGCGAGGCCGCGTAGAAGTGGAAGGTGTACATGATGTTGGTCGCGTTGACCGGGTTGCCGATCACCTCGGTCTCACTGGCCCCGTCGGAGACGCCGAGCGAGGACCAGGCGCGGGTGCCGACGAGGATGGGCGTGTCGGGGTCGTTGGCGCGGATCACCGGGATCAGCTGCTCGGCGTAGCTCTTGACCGTCGCCCAGGAGACGCCGTTGGGCTCGTTGGCGATCTCGTAGAACAGGTTCTTCTTGTTGTTGTGCCGCTGGGCGATCTCGGTGAAGAACGTCTTGGCCCTGGCCAGGTTGTACATCGGGTCGCCGGGCGTGAGCATGTGCCAGTCGACGATGGCGTACATGCCGCGGGCCGTGGCCTGCTCGATGAGGTTGTGCACCCGGTCGGTGAACAGGCGCGGGTTGGTCTCGTAGCCGTCCTCCTGGATGTACATCGAGATCCGCAGGACGTCGGCCTTCCAGTCGGTGGCCAGGGCGTCGAGCGAGGCGGTGTTGAGGCACTGCGAGTACCACTGCAGGCCGTGCGAGCTCATGCCGCGCAGCTGGATCTGCTTGCCGTTCTCGTTGCACAGCTTGACACCGCAGACGCGGAGCCGGCCGTTGGCCTCGACCGGGGTGCCGCCGCTGCCCGCCTGGGTGGTGGCGGTGACGGAGTTGCCGGCGGGTGAGGTGTTGCCGGCGGCGTCGCGGGCTTTGACGGTGTAGGTGTAGGCCGTCGCGGGAGTCAGGCCGGTGTCGGTGAACGTCGTGGCGGTGACGGTGTTCACGAGTGTGCTGGCGCGGTAGACGTCGTAGCCGGTGACGGCGATGTTGTCGGTGGAGGCGTTCCAGGCCAGGGAGACGCTGGTGGAGGTGGTGGCGGTGGAGCGCAGGTTGGCGGGGGTGCTGGGCGGGGTGGTGTCGCCGCCGCCCGAGGTGCCGTAGACCTGCAGCTCGTACAGCGAGTAGCCGTAGGTGGTGCCGCGGGCCGTGCCGTACATCCGGATATAGCGCCCGCTGCCCGACAGATTCACCTCGTCCGTGCCGCCGTCGCCAGTCGTGGTGGAGTAGACGTCGGTCCAGGTCGAGCCGTTGGGCGAGGTCTGGATCCGGTACGACCTGCCGTAGGCGGCCTCCCAGGTCAGCTTGACGCGGGTCACGGTGGCGTTGCTGCCGAGGTCGGCCTGGATCCACTGCGGGTCCACGCCCTCTTCCGAGGCCCAGCGGGTGCCGGTGGTGTCGCCGTCGACGGCTTTGGCGGCTTCGAATCCGGTGCCTTCGATGGAGGAGGCGGTGGCGGGCCGGCCTTGGGAGAGCAGGGTTTCTGAGCCGCTTGTCTGCTGGGTGATGGAGGTGCTGGCGGGGGAGGTGTTGCCGGCGGCGTCGCGGGCTTTGACGGTGTAGGTGTAGGCCGTCGTGGGAGTCAGGCCGGTGTCGGTGAACGTCGTGGCGGTGACGGTGGTCACCAGCGTGTCGCCGCGGTAGACGTCGTAGCCGGTGACGGCGACGTCGTCGGTCGCGGTGTTCCAGGCCAGCGACACCGTGGTGGACGTCGTGCCGGTGGCACGCAGACCACCCGGAGTGCTCGGCGCGGTGGTGTCCGAGCCGCTGCCCTGGCTCTTCAGGAACAGCGAGCCGGAGGCGTCGGTCCGCGAGGCGTTGACGCCCGAGCCGGTGAAGTCGGCGGTCTCGTTGCCCGCCCAGTCGGCGATGGTCGTCCCGTTGAGCGCCAGGTGCTGGAACGTCGACGCGTCGGCCGCCGAACTGCCGAACTGGTAGAGCCGCTGCCGGTCGGGATAGTAGCTCTGGTACGGCCCGCCCTGCGTCGTCTGCTTGGTCATCTCGTTGTTGTAGAGCACGTTCTGCGGCCCGCTGGAGCCCGACCACTTGGCCGCCTTCGGACCCGCGGCCCACCAGATCGGCCACCAGGTGGAGTCGTCAGGTCCGCCGCCGCCCTCGTCGCCGCAGTTCGTCCGGCAGTTCTTCGAGGCGTGCTCGAACGGCACCCGCACCTTGTTGTTCTCGAACAGGTTGCGCCGCTCCCAGCCGCCGTGCACGTTCAGGTCGGAGTCGAAGTCGTTGCCGATCGCCACGTTGTCCGAGGCCGACCACTGGAAGGTGAAGTGCCGCAGGTTGCGCGAGGTGTTGTAGGCGTACAGCGAGTCCCAGACGCGCGAGCCGCGGAAGTAGCCGTTGCCGCCCTTGCCCTTGTTCCACGAGCCGTCGAAGTTCGACTCCTGGACCTGGATGTTCTTGGCGCTCTCGGTGACGACGGCGTGCGAGCCGGTCATCTCGGTGCCGACCCGCCGGATCCAGACGTTGGCCGCCCACTTGAGCACGATGCCGTGCTGGGCGTACTCGGGCGCCATGTTGCCGTAGTTGAAGCGGGCGTCGGCCCGGTCGAGGTTGTACGTGCCGCCGCCCAGCTTGGGCATGCCCGCCATGTCCTGGGTGAGGGTCAGGTCCTCGATGCCGACGCCCTGCACGACCTTCAGCGGGGTGACCCGGCTCGGGTAGACGGTCCCGCCGATCGCGGCCGAGCCGTCGGAGGTGGAGTTCACCGGCAGGCCGTACTCCAGCGGCTTGTCCAGGGTGAGGTTCCTGCCCGCGGTGTCCACGGCGCTGATCTGGAAGATCTGCTGGCGCATGTGCAGGTTCATGTACGTGGAGGTGTCGGTGACCGTCTGCTGCTGATAGAACTTCACGCTGTTGGCGGCGCCGACCCACAGGTGCGCGCCGACCTTGAAGCGGGACATGTCGGCGTTGCTCGCCAGCCTGATCTGCGTCTCGCCGGTGGTGGACGCGGCGCGCAGCGGGACGCCGGCCGCCCAGTGCTGGTTGACGCTGCCCTCGAAGATGTCCTTGCGGTTGGCGGGGGCGGAGGAGTAGTCGGAGGCGTACCTGCTGTGGACCTCACGGGTCTGCACCCGCAGCAGGCCGCGTCCGGGCCAGGTCCAGCCGCCCTTGCCGGCGCCGTGGGTGGCGCCGTCCTCGTCCCAGTCGCTGCCGTCCGCGGTCAGCGTGTCGTAGCGGGTGTTGGCGTCCGGGCGGAAGGACAGGACCGTCTGGCCCATGCCGGCGCCCTTCAGCACCAGGTAGTCGGCGTCCAGGCCGAGCTGCCTGCTGACCACGAACCGGCCCGCGGGCAGCGTGATCGACGACAGCTTGGTGTAGCCGGCGCTCGGTGTGCACGTGGTCCTGATGGCGTCGATGGCCGCCTGCAGGCCCGTGGTGGCGTCACTGCCGTCCGGGCGCACGCCGTACTGGGTGGCGAGTTCCTGCGGGGTGATGTGGCAGGCCGCGTCCGGGTTCATGGCGCCGGACCCGGGCAGGGCGGCGCCGCCGCGGAAGCCCGCCTTGCTCCAGTCGGGCAGTCCGGCGACGGGCGCCCGCCGGTTGGCGCTGGTCAGATCGGGGATGGCCGCCGCCGCGGCGGCCTGCGCGGGCAGTGTCGGCAGGGGCAGCGCGGCGAGGGCGAACAGGGCCCCGGCCGCCACGAGACGGCGTCGTAACGGGATCGCACCTGACATCAGTGGGCTCCTGACAGAACTCGGGGGGTGAGAAGTCCGGTCGCGCAACCGATAGTTAAGAAATATTCCTAACTAATGCGGAGCGTAGGAGGCCGCGGCGGTAGATGCAAGCCCTAGCTTTACTGAAAGTCATTGGATCTCGCTCTGCGCATTCACATATCTGAACAGCGGGTTTCCTTGTGATGGCGAGTCAAGGGGTCAAGGTGGCATCGAGCTGGGAGTTAGGAAAATTTATTAACTAAAGAAATGTGAACAGGGGACTCGGATACGCTCTGAAGCCGTGAACCCCCCACAACCCGGGACTCCAAGCTTGATGCGCGCCATCAACGAGCGCATCGCGCTTCGGGTCCTGCTGGAGCGCGGCCCGCTGACCCGTCCCGAGCTCGGCGAGTTCAGCGGCCTGTCCAAGCCGACCGCCTTCCAGCTCCTGGCCCGCCTTCAGGCCGCGGGCCTGGTGGTCAGCGACGGGATGCGCTCCGGCCAGGCCGGCCGCAACGCCGAGACGTACCGGATCAACCCGGCCGCCGCCCACGTGGCGGCCATGGGGGTCACCCCCGAGGGCATCGAGGTCCGGGTGGCCGACATCACCGGCGCCGTCGTGGGCGAGCACCTGCTGCCCACCCCGGGCCCCGCCGGCGACCCGCCCGCCGAGCGGCTGCGCGCGGCCCTGGGCGGCGCGGCCCCACCCGGACCGCTGCGCAGGGTGGTCATCGGCGTGCGGGCAGCCGTCGACCCGGCCACCGGCCGCCTCGGCCACGTCGCGGAGGAGGACATGCCGGGCTGGCGCCTGCCCGGCCTCGTGCCCACGCTCAGCGCGGCGCTCGGCGCCGAGGTCAGCGTGGAGAACGACGTCAACCTCGCCGCGCTGGCCGAACAGGAGAGAGGCGCTGCCGTCGGCTGCTCCGACTTCGTCCTGCTGTGGGCCGACGAAGGACTGGGCGCGGCCCTGGTGATCGGCGGGCGCCTGCACCGCGGCTTCTTCGGCGCCGCCGGAGAGGTCTGCCACATGCCGATCTCGGGCACGGTGACCGCCCGCGACGGCGGACGGCACGGCAGCCACGGGTTCCAGTCGGTGGGCGGGGGCGGCGCGATCCGCGACCTGTTCAGCACCTACGGGATCGACTGCCATGACTTCCGCGCGTCGGTGCGCGCCGCCGCGGCCCTGGCGGGGGAGTCAGGGCGCGCGGCCCAGGACGCCGCGGCGGGCCTGCGGGTCGTGGCCGGACGGCTGGCCGTCGGGCTGGCCGCCATCGCCTCGGTGGTCGACCCCGGACTGATCGTGCTGGCCGGGGGCGTCGTGGAGGCCGGTGGCGAACGGCTGCGCGACCTCGTGGAACGCGAGCTCCACGTCCTCATCCCGACGCGGCCCGAGGTGCGCGGGTCGGAGGTGGCCGGGAACCCGGTGCTGGCGGGCGCGATGGACCTCGCCCTGGCCACGGTCCGCGACGACCTCTTCGGCCGCTGACGCCGCCCGGTCCGCCCGCCCGCCGTAGCGGGTAGCGGAACGGGGCCGCCATGCTGACCGCGGCGGTTTCATGCCGCGGGAAAGTACCGCGGACCGCGATTACGGCGCGGCCTCGGGTTGCGGCCTGGCACGCCGTACCCCTTCCGGTTGGAGCCAGCGGTGTAGATACGCCTCCAGACCTGCCTGGCCACGGTGGGCGATGTAGCCGTCGGGGCGGACCAGGAGAGCCTCCGGCACGGGTACCTGATGCACGGTCAGGAAGCTCCGGCCGAGGTTGGACGGTTCGGGGGTCAGCAGGTGATATCCGGGCCCCTGGAGCAGCTCATGCAGCCAGTTCCCGTCGGGCAGTTCCAGGTCGGCCAGGCGCTGACCGGCGCCAGGCGTGATCGCCGGGCTGTCCGGATATTCGATGCCGAGCTGCGAGATCCTCCTGAAGGCCCGCTGCCGCAGCGGTCGTGCAAGCGAGATCAGCCGCGCGAACGGACCGATCAGCAGTCGCCGCAGCCCGGAGATCAGCCAGTGCCGCGAGGCCTGGATGGAGAAGATCCGGTCGGTGAACTTCAGCACGTACGCCGCGACGGGCATGCGCTCAGCCTCGTAGGAGTCGAGCAGTTCCGCCGGAGCGCGCCCGGTGGCGACCAGGGCGAGCTTCCAGCCGAGGTTCCAGGCGTCCTGCATGCCGGTGTTCATGCCCTGCGCGCCGGCTGGGCTGTGCACGTGAGCGGCGTCCCCGGCCAGGAAGACCCGGCCGTCGCGGAAGCGGGCAGCCATCCTGCAGTGCACGGGGAAGCGGCTGATCCACACCGGATCGCGCAGGCTGAGCGTCCCCCCGCTGAGCCCGAGCAAAGCGTCATGGAGATCGGCCTCGGTGGGCTCCGGCGCGTTCTCCCGCGGCACGCCGGGCTCGACGGCGATGAGCCGCCATGGAGCAGGGCGCTGAAGCGGGATCAGCAGGGCGAAGCCCTGCCGCGAGGGATAGATGTGGAGGCTGTCGTGGTCGAGCCCGTCGATGTGCACATCGCCCAGAAGGAAGGATCGCGGGTAGGTCTCGCCCTCGAAGGCGATGCCGAGCTGCTCGCGTACGGTGCTGCGGACGCCGTCGGAGCCGACGAGATAGCGGGCGCGCACTTCCTCCTCGGTGCCGTCGGCGCGGCGCAGGAGTGCCGTGACACCGTCGGCGTCCTGCGTAAAGGAGATCAGCCGGGTCTGCCGCTCGACCGGAATGTCCAGGGCCTGCTCCAGGATGTCTTCCGTCTCCGTCTGCGAGACCATGAGCAAGTAGGGAAAGCGGGTGTCACGTGCCCCGATCTCCAGCGGGAAACGTGTGGTGCGGCGCTTGCTGACGTGCAGGCGGGCGGAGTCCGTGGGGGCGCCCCGGGAGATCAGTTCTCGGGCGAGCCCGCGGCGGTCGAGCAACTCCAGCGTGCGGGCCTGCACGCCGGGTGCCTTGGAGAGATCGAGGCGATCGGCGCGCGCGTCGATGAGGCGGACGGAGGCGCCGTGCCGCCGAAGGTCGGCGGCGAGGACCAGGCCGGTGGGACCGGCACCGATCACGAGAACGTCGATGGTCGCCATGGTTGGCTCCTTCGCGTCAGCCGGGACGCATGCCACGCAGCCATTGTTCGGCGAGTTGCGTCGCCGCATCCTCGGGAGAGAGACCGAGTCGCTCCTGTGTGAGCGGCCGGGCGAGCAGGTGCAGCAGCAGCGGTCCGACGAAGGACTGTGCTGCCAGCAGTGGGTCCATACGCCTCAGATGGCCGCCGGCCATCTGGTTTTCCAGGTAGCTCATCAGCTTTCCGACACCCTCCTGGAAGACGAACTGGACGCCCTCGGAGGATTCGGGAGAGATCTGGGAGACCTCGGCTACCAGCAGCCTGATCAGTCCGAGGCGGTTGTGCAGGACTCCGGCGACGCCGCGGGCAAGCTCGGGCATGAGCTCCTCGACCGGCGTCGTCCTTGCCTCGGCCAGCACGCCGGAGATCACCATCAGGGGTGACTCCACGCGCATAAGCTGCTGGAACAGGGCCTGCTTGCCGGGGTAGAGGCGGTAGAGGTTCGCCCGCGACACCCCGGCCTTGGCCGCCACGTCATCCATGGACAACTCCGCCAGGCCCGTAAGGGCCAGGAGCTCCATCCCCGCGGTCAGGATCCGTTGCCTGGTGTCCGGTTCTGCCTTGATCCGAAGCTCCTCCAGCAGGGCAGTGCGGGATCCGAACAAGCGGTAGGCCGTGGACCTGGAGATGCCCGCCCGCCGCGCGGCGGAGTCGATGGTGACCCGTTCGTCCGCGGCCAGCGCTTCCTGCGCGGCTTGGACGAGACGGTCGCGAGCTTCCATGTGAGACATACTAGATGAGATTTCTAGTCTTGTCTCGCCTCGCCGACAGCTTTCCGGCCGGAACGGAGAAGGCCGGTGATCGAGATCGTCCGGGCTGTGTCGGTGGTGTCTCCGCTCAAGGTGATGGTGCAGGTCGCCGTGCGGGCGCTTGAGCCGTACGTCGGGACCACGGTGAAGATCGCGTGCCAGGAGCAGCACGACGCCGGTGCCCTTGCTGTGCTCGCCCGCCTGCTTGCCCTGCAGATGCCGGCCACTGATCCGATATGACCGGCACCTCGCAACCCCGAGGCCGCGGCATCCAGAACCTTTTCGAACTCCCGGCCGGTGGTGGGTCAGCCGGAGACATGTCCGAACCACGGAAGGGGGTTTGTCGGTTCTGCCTGATATCCATGATCAGCCAGCATTTCCCCGTCACCAGTGGAGCCGTGTCATGACGTCAGCGGGCAGATGGGACCACACGGACCCGGCCACGAGGGCTGCCTACCAGCGGTTCGACGAGCTCACCGAGCAGGGACTCGAGCCCGGACCCGACGTCGACTGGCGGGTTTACGGCACCTACGCGCAGATGAAGCTCTGGCTGGGGCCGGAAGGCGGCCACGACTACGACGAGCGGGTGCTGCGCGTGGTCCGGTCGGTGGCCGAGCGCGACATCGACTTCACCTACCGGGAAGCGCACCACCTCATGGAGCGGGCCGGGTACTGGGTGCGGCAGGGGCACACCCGCTATGAGGAGCTGTTCCGGATCCCGCTCGCGGCCGCGCGCCGGTTCGGCTACCAGCGGCGCCGGGAATTGCTGCGCTGGCTGACGTCGGGACCGTGGCTGAAGGATGCGCGGGCGCTTCTGGCCGAGCAGGTGAGCGAGCTGCTCACCGAACCTGCCGAGCACGGCCCGGCTGGGGTGGTCCGGACAGAGATAGGGGATACCGACCACTTTGCCCGCATGCTGGCCGAGGAGTACGGCCCGCGTCTGGTCGAGGTGCTGCCGCTGTTTCGCCACTGGAACACCGCCCGCTCGACCAAACCCAGCGCCCGGTGGCTGCGGAACGCCGCGCGGATGCTCAGCCCCGGCGCGGTGGCTCTGGTCCGTGAGCTGCTGACGCGGCTGGTGGCCTACCGGGGCGGAGACTGGGTCGTCCGCTATGACGACGAGGAGTGGTGGGACAAGGTCTTCCTCAAGGAGGACACCATCGTCGTGGTGCGTGGCATCCTGTGGACCTGCGAGGTCATCGACGAGCGCTGGGTGACCTCGCTCGTCACCGACGTCGCGATGACCTGCGGCACCGGCAGCAACGGGATGGGCTCCACGTGCCGCTGCGAGCCTGTCACCAATGCCGCCGTCGGAGTCCTGGCTCGCAGGGGTGGCCTCGAGGTGATCGTCCCGCTGTCCAGAATCCAGGCGAAGGTGCGCGCGAGGTCCGTACAGAGGAATCTGAGTCTCGCCCTCGACGCGGTGGCCGTCGAGAGCGGGCTGACCCGTGAGCAGCTGCTCGACCGGACGGTCCCCACCTTTGGGCTGGACGCCGACGGCGTCCGCGAGGAGAGGATCGGCGACTACCGGGTCAGGTTGTGCGCCGACGTGCCCGCCCTGCGCTACGTGAACGCCGCCGGCAAGACCGTCAAGTCGCTGCCGAAGGATCTGCGCGCGGAGCTGTCCGATCTGCGGGCCATCCTGAAGGAGCTCAAGCTGGCGCAGGCGGCCGAGCGGTCCCGTTTGGAACAGGCGATCGTCCAGGAACGGACGTGGCACTGGCGCGAGGTGACCGAATACTTCCTCGACCATCCCGTCACCGGCCCCTACGCCCGCACCCTGCTCTGGCAGATCGCCGGCGGCCCGGCGGCTCTGCCGGTCAAGACCGCCGACGGCTGGGAACTGGCCGGCCACCGCCCCGCCCCCGACGCCGTGGCAGGCATGTGGCACCCGATCCACGCGACCGCCGGCGAGGTGGCGGCCTGGCGCGACCATCTTCTCGACAGTGGTGTACGCCAGCCGTTCAAGCAGGTCTTTCGCGAGCTCTACCTGCTGACCCCCGCCGAGGAGCGGACCGGCACCTTCTCCAGCCGTTTCGCCGGTCACATTCTGCGCTACGGCCAGGCCCGGACCCTGCTGGGCCAGCGCGGCTGGACCGGCAGGTCAATCGGCAACTGGGACTACGAGAACGGCGGCGACCAGGGCGAGGTGGTGCGCGACCTGGCGGGCTGGCAGGCCCGCTGGGCCATGCACATCGTCTCCGCCCCCGGGGCCGAGACCACCATGCTGTGCGCCACCGAGGGCATCACCTTCCACCGCGACGGGCAACCGGCGTCGGTGGCCGATCTGCCGCCGCTTGTCCTGTCGGAGATCCTCCGCGAGGCCGACCTGGCCGTAGGCGTGGCCTCGGTCGCCCGCGACGACCAGGCGCTGATCGGCCACGAACGCTATTGGCACTCCCACGGCTTCGGCGAGCTGACGGAGACGGCCAAGACCCGGCGCGAGGTGTTGGCGCGGCTGCTGCCCAAACTGAAGATCGCCTCCCGGGTCGAGCTGACCGACAGATTCCTTGTCGTGCGGGGCGATCTGACGACGTACAAGATCCACCTGGGGTCGACGAACATCCTGATGGAGCCCAACGACGCGTACCTGTGCATCGTCCCGGCGAGCGGGGATGCGGGCGGATCGGTGTTCCTGCCGTTCGAGGACGACGGGGGGACACTGTCGGTGATCCTCTCGAAGGCGTATCTTCTGGCCAACGACACGGCGATCACCGACCCGACGATCACTCGGCAACTTTCCCTCGTCTCGGCATCGACGTGACGCCAATCGCATCGGGCGGACAACGGAGAGTGATGAGGTCTCTGGGTCTGCGCGGTTAGAGCCGGCCGATGGAGTACGCAGCTCGCGCGGACGCCGGCGTCAGGAACCCCTTCGAAGATATCGGTAGGGCAGGGCGCCATGGTGGCGAGCAGGTGGCCTCCGTTGCCGGCTGCTGGGCGTCCTGCGTCACGATGCTGCAGATTGGCGGTGGGCACTGTATGGGCGCAGGCAGTGGCGTGCTTGATGCCTCCCAAGGCAGGCTGAAATACCGAGTTCAGAGCCACGGGCGAGGAGGTGGATCGTTCTACGCAACCCGTTCGTCTCCTGTCTCACCACCGGACGGTCCGGTGCGCAGTCCTGGCGGACACGTCCGCGGACGTGACCTCCCTCACCCCCCAGAGGGCGGGGAGTCTGCGTTGCCAGCATGTGATGGAAGTCAGCCAGAATTGCCTGGCAACGAGGCAGGTGGCTGGGGAGTGAAGTGCGGCTACGAACGACAGCGGTGGTTCTTCTAGGTGCTCTTGGACTCGCGGTTTCGGTGGTGGTCAGCGCGGGCGCCTGGCACAGCGTGGGCTGCAGAACCGACCGGCTCGGCACCGCCGATCCGGTTGCCATCGATAGGGAGATCCTGGAGTTCTGGGAGAACTTACCCGATGAACAGACCGAACCTTCCATGGGGCTAGTCGAGAAGGTGGGTGAGGCGCCGGGCATGGTTGCCCCCATTGGGGCGGAGCGGGTGCAGGCGCCCGGTTGCCCATGAACTGCCCGTGTCAGGCCCTCCGCCAGCTCGCCTGAGCCCCGCCCTTCGAGGAGCACCGCATCGGCGTGCCGGTCTTTGTACGGCCGAGCGCTCCCTGTGGCGAGCAGAACGAGTGGCGCTGGTACCCCGGGCCTCAACCACTCCGGCAACCGTGAACTCGCGGCTGACTCATCCCACGGTTTCTCCTGGTCTCGCGTCGAGCAGGCAGCCTAAATCCAATCCCGTAACGTCACGCCTCGATTGCGCAGGTCGTTGAGGGCCTCGCGGTGTCCTTGCGGTGTGTTCCCGGCTATCGCCGGCAGGAGTACGGAGACCCTATAGCCCAGCCGCAGCGCGTCGACGGCGGTACTCGCGATGCCGCCCTCAGTTACCAGCCCGGCCAGCACGACGTCGCGGACGCCACGGTCGCGCAACATGCCGTCCAATGGGGTGTTCGCGAAAGCGCTGCGGTCGTGTTTGTTGACGATCGGCTCGCCGTCCTCAACTGTCACCGCATCGACGAAGCGTGTCCTCGGTGAGTCCGGCCCGCCGTCCGAGCCGTCAAGGGCCAGGTGTCGTACGTGGATGACAAGATCGCCCGACGCTCGGAACGAGCACCGTGCCTGCTCCGCGGCCACAGCCGCGGCCATGCCGTCGTCGGGTGCGTACCGCTCGACGATCCACTCCTGTAAGTCAATGAGTATCAATGTCAATGCCATGGGGCAATTTTGTCCTCTTGCTCGCGGCGGAGGTGTCGGCGGCTCAGGAGTTCGGTCAGTTCCGGCAGCTCAGCCTGTCGCTGGTCATGTCCACAGCTGCGCTGGAGCGCCTCAGGGGCGTCCACGAGCCGGCAGGGTGTGATCGGATCGGGTGTCAGGCGCGCGGCCATCGTCCAGAGCGAGTCGCGCTCGTTCCTGGCCGGCTTTGGGTTGATGCTGATCTCGACCATCGCGGTCAGGCCGGGCTTGATGAGGTTCGGGTAGAACGTGATGGCTGCGGCTCAGCCTACGAAACTCAATATTCGGGCGGCGCAGGATGAGCTGACGGTTGTCGCGATCTTCAGATGATCAATGCGGAGCTGGTTCCAGGGAAGTCGAAGGCGTGGGCTCCTGTCTTGTTGTAGACCAGGAGCAGCTCGTTGGTCCGACGGCATTTCCACCCCTCATCGTCGTTGGCCGGCAAGGGACTGCTCCAGACTTCTTTTCCGGTATTGACGTTGATGCCTGCTATTCCATCGGAGTCGGCGACGATGAATACATCGTTGCCCCCGCCGATAAGTTTCCGCTTGCCTGGAGTCTGCAGGCTCCAGGCCGTGCGTCCCGAAGCGGCGTCGATCGCGTGGATGCCATCGTTGACGTAGCAGAGAGTGTTGCCGAGCATATAGAAAGGCGCGTCGGTTGCCGCCTTCGCCGGCCAAAGATTCTCGCCGGACTTGGCATCGAAGGCGGTGAACCGATGGGTCTCGCCCTCGCCTATCATGGAGAAGAGAAATCCTGGTGCATATGACAGGTTGTAGGTCGGCTTTTCATGCCTCGTCTCGATGGGACGGGTCCAGAACTGGCGGCCCGAGTCGGGGGCGAGGGCCACGATTCCCGTGCGTGCGTCGAGTAGGTAGACGTGCTCCTTCCCCGCGAGGGTGACGTCCACGATGTGACCTGTTTTCGACCATCGTCTCTTGCCGGTGGCGGCGTCGAGAGCCATATAGGGCTGCGAGTCGGTCGACAAATGAGCGCTGAACATGAGGACAGAGCCACGGCATACGGCCGCCGCGGGTGACCATGCTCGTCCCCGGCCCGCGCCGGAGGTCCACAGAAGCTTTCCCGTTCGGGCGTCGAGCCCGTGCATCGCGCCCTGCACGTCGCTAACGATGACGAGTGACGGCGTTACGCTGAACAAGGCGTACGGTTCCACCTTGCCCGGGAGCGTTGCCGTCCACAGCTCCTTTCCCGTGATCGGGTCGGATCTGCTGACCGGTATCCAGGTCTTGAGAAGATAGAGGCCCTCGTCACTGGACTCTGGAAGGGTGACCCCGAATTTCATGGTGGTCGAATTCCATAGGATCTGACCATCTGTCAGGCTGAAGGCTTCCAGCCCTCTACTGGTATGGATCAGCATCGTGTTGTCCGCCACGGCGAGCCTGAGGTCCGTGGTCGTGCTGTCGAGCCTCGTGGACCACAGAGGAGCTACGATCCCTCTCGGCGCCTTTGCGGGAGACCGGTCGCGGCCCGCGGAATGAAGGAACGCCGCGGCTCCGCCCGCGAGTCCCGAGAGCGCGATTACCGCTCCGCCAAGAAGCGTCCGGCGGCTGAGCCCGGCCTTCCCAGTCGCCTGCGGTTGCGACAGGGAAGTCTGAGCGTGAAGGGTGGCGGGCGCCGGAGGGTTCGCTAGCGGCAGCATCTCGCCCTCGCCGGGTTCCCGCTCGCCATCCCCGAGAAGGGCCAGTAGCTGGGCCGTACCGGGTCGACGGGGTGCGTCTTTCGCCAAGCATGAGGTGACGATCGCGCGCAGATCTCCTTCCATCCCGGCGAAGTCCGCCTGGCCGCTCAAGACTCGGTGGATGATTCCAGGGATCGTCGGAGCATCGAAAGGGCCGCGTCCGGTCGCGGCGAAGACGAGCACACAGCCGAGGGAGAAGACGTCGCTGGCCGGCCCTACCACTCCAGAGCCGATCTGTTCAGGGGACATGTAGGAGAAGGTCCCGATCACGACGCCCGTGGAGGTGAGCGCGGTCGAATCGGACGGCCGCGCGATGCCGAAGTCGATGATCAGCGGACCGTCCGGGCCGAGGATCACGTTGCCGGGCTTCAGATCGCGATGTACCAAGCCGCAGCTGTGGATCGCCATCAGGCCCTCGGACAGTGCCGCCCCCAGCTCCCGGACTGATGAGCTGACCATGGGTCCGTTCTGGGCAATGGCCTGATGCAACGACGGCCCCTGGACGTAGGCGGTCGCCATCCATGGAAGCTGAGCATCGGGGTCAGCGTCGATCACCTGGGCGGTGTGGAAGCCCCCTACCCGCCGAGCCGCCTCCACCTCCCGGGCGAACCGCTCACGGAATGATGGATCGGCCGCGTGCTCCGGCCTGATCACCTTCACGGCCACACGGCGGCCACCCGGTGACAAGCCGAGGAAGACCTGGCCCATGCCCCCGCCTCCGAGGCGGCCCTCCAGACGGAAGGGACCGATTCTCCGGGGATCACCCGGCTGTAACTCCTCCATCCGCACCTACCCAAGTCGGCAAGATCGCCCAGGGTGACCTTACAGGACAGAGTTGTCTACCAAGCCAGGCGGGGTCTTTCGGAGGTAGTTGAGCGCGCGTATAGGTACAGCCCTCGCTCGTCGAGCGCTCGCGCCGGGAAGCGGTGACGCCACCTGATCAACAAGGACTCGGTGAACGCGAACGACTGCCGCGACAGCGACCACGACACGGTCCTCGTCATCAGATCAGATCTCGTAGTTCCCAGGCCCCCTGGCGGGTGGCGACTTTGGGAGGCGTGGGAACCGCATCCACGAGCCGGCGGAGCAACCGATGGTCGTGCCCTTCAGTGAGCAGCACAAAGTGATCCGACGTGACCGTCTCGGTGGGCTGATTCACGAACACGCGCAGGTCGCATAGGGTGACCGAATTCTTGGCACTCATAGGCGCAGAGCGTGCTCAGCGGTTGGCGCTCCATGCGGCGACGCGGTCGCGTTCTTCAGGCAGCCAGGCGGGGATCGCCTGGAGGTGCTCTGGAGCCAGGTCAGGTGGTCGCGGCCTGCCGCTAGCCGAGCACGCTGGTCGTACGGGTGATGTCGGCGCGGCCTCGACTCGAGCGACGGACAGGCGCTCGCTACTCGAGCTCCGCGATGTGCCGATATCGAAGGTGGCGCGGCTGGCAGTCCGCAGGGCTTCAACGCGGCGAGAATGGCAGGCGCTGCGTCGTCCACGGCAACAGCTGGCCCGAGCATGCCCTGGCCGGCTAGTTGACGGTGACGAAGCCGGTGCCGGGGCGGTAGTTGGGCGACTGGTGCCTGAAGTAGGTGTTGTACACCTCGCAGTAGCGCCCGCCCCTGGCCAGCAGCGTGGCGTGATCGCCCTCCTCCACGATCCGGCCGTGGTCGAGCACGATGATCCGGTCCACATGCTCGATCGTCGACAACCGATGCGCGATCACTATGGAGGTACGGCCGGCCAGCACGGTGTCGAGCCCTTCCTGGATTTGGGCCTCGGTCAGCGGGTCGACGCTGGCTGTCGCCTCGTCCAGGACGACGATCGCAGGGTTCTGGATGAGCAGCCTGGCCAGGGCCACGAGCTGGCGCTGGCCCATGGACAGGGATCTGCCGTACTCGCCGACGTCGGTGGCCAGGCCGTCGGGCAGCGCCTCGATCCAGTCGCCGCCGCCCACGCCGACGGCCGCCTCCAGCACCTCATCGTCTGTGGCCTCTGGGCGCGGGTAGCGGATGTTGTCGGCGACCGTGCCGCTGAACAGGAACGGCAGCTGCGGCACCGCCCCAATCTGCCGGCGGTACGCCGGGAGGTCGAGGGTCCTGATGTCGCGGTCGTCGATGAGGAGGGTGCCGCTCTGGAACTCGTAGAAGCGGGTGATGAGCTTACTCAGCGTGGACTTGCCCGCCCCCGTGTGGCCGACCAGCGCCACGGTCTGCCCGGCCTCGATCGTGAGGCTGAAGTCTTGGAGGACCGGGACCTCGGCGGAGTAGCCGAAGCTCACGTCACTGAACTCGATCCGTCCCGCGAGCCTGCCGACCGGCAGCGCGTCGGTCTGCACCACTCGTGCGGGCGCGTCGATCAGTGCGAACACCCGCTCGGCCGCTGCCAGACCCTGCTGGAACTGCGACCAGAAGGCGGCGATCGAGGTCAGCGGGAACCAGAAGAACGCGATGGCCTGCAGGAACAGATACCAGTCGCCGGCCGACAACCCGCCGTCCAGCACCGACCTGCCGCCGACCAGGACCAGCGCCACCTCGGCCAGTCCGGCGATGAGGAACAGCAGCGGAAAGATGCTGGAAAAGACGAAGCCCTGGCGCAGGCTCACAGCGTAGCTCTGCTCGTTGATCGGGCGGAACTCGTCGTAGACCCGCTGCTCCTGGCGGAAGTTCTTGGCGACGGCGATCCCGCCCATGGTCTCGTTGAGGTTGGCGTTGACCCGGCTCATCGAGCGCTGGGCCCGGCGCGTGGTGGTGCGCGCGATCCGCCGGAACTGCAGCGCGCACAGGATCACGATCGGCGCGATGACCAGCGTCAGCAGGGCGAGCGGAACGCTGCGCGTGAACAGCAGCGCGGTGACGAAGCCGACGACCAGCACCTGGCTGAGCAGGTCCATGCTGAGGCCGACGACGTTGGCGAAGTCGTCGGTGTCGGAGGTGACCCGGCTGACGATCCGCCCGGACGGGTTCTCGTCGTAGAACGACATGTCCCGCTCCAGGACCGCGTCGAAGGCGTCCTCGCGCAGGCTGAGCACCACGTCGCCGGTGGCCTTGGCGTTGAACCACTGCCGGACGAAGCTGAACGCCCAGCCGAGGGCGCCCGCGAGCAGGATGCCTCCGATCAGTGCCCAGATGCTGCCGCCCGCGACGATCCTGTCGATGCCCGAGCTGATCATCAGAGGCACGGCTGCCTGTGCCGCGGAGCCGAGCACGATCATCAGGGCGACCAGGAGCATCGCCCATCGTTTGGGCCAGAAGTAGCGCAGGATGCGCCGGAGCAGGTCGCGGTCGCTGTAGGTGCGGTCGTAGTCTTCGGCCTCCAGGCCGTCCATCAGGAAACCCATCTAGACGGGCACCTCCACCTCGTCGTAGTGGGAGAAGATCCGGCGATACAGCGGGCTTCGGCCGAGCAGCTCCTGGTGGGTGCCGAAGTCGACCGCCTCACCCCGCCGGAGCAGCAGGACCTTGTCGGCCCAGCGGATCTGGGCGAGCCGGTGCGTGATCAGCAGCGTGGTCCGGCCGGACTGGATGCGTTCGATCGCCTGCTGGATCAGGTCCTCCGTGCCGGAGTCGATGGCGCTGGTCGAGTCGTCGAGGATCAGGATGGCCGGGTCGGTGAGCAGGGCGCGGGCGATGGCCAGGCGCTGGCGCTGGCCGCCGGACAGCGTGACGCCGCGCTCGCCGATCACGGTGTCGTAGCCATCCTCGAGCTCGGCGATGAACTCCGCGGCCTGCGCGTCGGCCGCCGCGGCTTCGATGGCCTCGCGGCTGGCCTGCTGGCCCAGGCCGAAGGCGATGTTCTCGGCCACCGGGCGGGAGAACAGCACGATGTCCTGCTCGATGGTGGAGATCTGCGAGCGCAGCGAGTCGAGGTTCCAGTCGCGCACGTCCACGCCGTCGATCTGGATCTTCCCGGAGTCGACGTCGAAGATCCTGGAGACGAGCTTGGTCAGCGTGCTCTTGCCCGAGCCGGTTTCGCCGACGATGGCCACCGTTTCGCCGCGCCGTACCGTGAAAGACACGTTTTTCAGGACCTGTGCGCCCTCATAACCGAACGAGACGTCCTCGAACACGACCTCGCCGCGCATCGGCGCCGTGTGGCCGTCCGCGTGCTGGTCGAGCTCTGTCTCGGCGTTCATGATCTCCAGGATGCGGCGCGCGCCGACCAAGCCCAGCTGGACCAGCGAGAACGTGAACGTCGACACGTTCGTCGGGAAATGCAGCAGGCCCATCAGGCCCATGAACGCGATCAGCTGGCCGAGGGTGAGGTCACCTGTGGAATGCAGGTAGACGCCGTGCCACAGGGCCCCCGCCATGGCCACGGCGAGCAGCAGGGTCGGCAGGTAGCGGGCGCGGACCAGGCCCTCGCGGACGAACAGGTCGCGGTAGCTCCGGGCGTTGCGCCGGAACCTGAGCCGCTCACCGTTTTCCTGCGCGGTCACCTTGATGACCTCCATGCCGCGCACGGCCTCGCTCAGCCCGGCGTTCAGCGTGCCGAACTCCTCGCGCATGCCGGTCGCGACCGGGTTGAGCTGCCGCATGTAGTGCCACAGCGCAAGGCCGAAGGCGACCATGAAGATCGCGGGCACGAGCAGCAGCCGCGGGTCGATGAACGCTATGAACACCAGCGGGATGACGGCCTGGGAACCGGAGTCGACGATCATGTCGAGGCCGGGCGCGACCAGCATGCGCAGCTGTCTGATGTCGTTGGCCGCGCGGGCCATCAGATCGCCGACGCGCTGGCGGTTGTGGAAGGTCTGGCTCTTGCCGAGCAGGCTGACGTACAGCTCGTCGCGGGTGTCGCGGTTGAGCCGGCCGGCGAGCAGCTCGCTGCTCAGACGCGCGCAGAAGTCGAGCAGGCCGCGCAGCGCGACGACGCCCAGCAGCACCAGGGCGATCGGGAGCACGTCCTGCCGGGTGAGGACGGCGTCGAAGGCGTCACCGACCAGGCCGGGGATGGTTGCGTTGAGCACCACCATCGCGACCGCTCCGACCAGGAACCCGGTTAGGTACAGCGGCTGGCGGCGCAGGTGCGACCAGATCCAGCGGGCCGGACCCCGCCGATCATGGCGCGCACCCGGGACCGTGAACTCCGCCCTTGTCGTCACGCTCTTCCCTTCGCCAAGCACACCGGCGACCGTTGTACCAAATTCGACCGACAGTTCGGTATCGGTTATCCGGGCACCGGATCAGGCTTCGGGCCGCATGTACTGGTGCGCCCACTGTTCGAAGCCTGTGAGCGGGGTGCCGAGGTGCCTGGCGTACTGAGGGCGGTCCGGCCGCGTGCGGCCACTCGTGCGATGCGTCACCTTCGACCTCGAGCCGCACGGCGACATCGTCCGGCTCACCGTCACCCACGAGAACCTGACCGACCACGACGAACACGTCTCGGTCTCCGCCGGATGGCCGTGCAGTGTGCGGGTTCCCGGCCGGTGGCGGAGCGGGAGGAGCGTCCCGCAAGTAGCGCAGAGTCGAACAGGCCGTTGGCGGTCAAACCGCTTATGTTGTACGGCGATGCGGTTTGCGTCATTCAGAAGCTGCGTATCCGGTGAAACCAAGCGAAGCGTTCACCCGGGCAGGAGCGGCGACGTCCGAGTAACTCCAGGTCGGCTCAGGCGGGCGAATGTGGACCGCTCCAGCCGCCGCGCGGACTCTCGTGATCAATCGTCATGCGAATGTCGGGACGAAATTATAGGGAACGCATCTAAATTTCATCTAGATGAGGTCTATTGAATTGAGTGTGATGCAGATCACACCCGCTGTCCGGGCGATGTGGCTGACCGTGAGTTGACCAGTAACAATATGCAGAATCAGTTCAAGCCAGGTGACTCTTTGCGTTCGGCAAGAGACGTTCCCGGTGTTGACTGATATGTGATCGTCGCGGACAGTCCGATTGATCGCCCTTATTTCGACTTTAGGCACGCGCGATCCATTGTTCCCGGGGTCCGCGCGAGCATTCTCTGACGGAGGTTCGGATGCGTATTCGGCATGCCCACATGTGGCTGGTGGCGTTAATCACGGGTCTGGTGGCGATGCTGGTGGTCTCGGGGATCGGTGTCCCGGAGGTGCTGTTGCAGCAGGCTGCCGCGTCTGGGCCGGATCCGGAAAAGTCGGTGGATGCGCGGCCGGTGGCCGCCAAGAAGGCCGGCGCGGGGGCGGAGGAGTCGGCGCGGTGGGTGGCGCCGAAGAAGCCGGTGTGGCCGACGGCGGGGCGTGCCGAGGTGAGGGTGCCGTCCGGAAGCGAGCTGGCCGGCGATGGGCCGGTCCGGGTGGGGCGGGGCAAGGGCGGCGGCGCTCCGGAGAAGGTGGCGGTGCAGACGCTGCCTGCGGACGTGGTGCGGTCGCTGGGCGGGGTCGGGCTGGGGGCGAAGGTGGTGCGCGCCGATGAGGTGCGGAGCCCGGGCCGGGTGCGCATCGAGTTGTCCTATGCGGGGTTCCGGGATGCTTTCGGCGGGAACTTCGCCGGCCGGTTGCAGGTTCTGCGGCTGCCGGCGTGCGTGCTGCAGTCTCCGCGTCCCCGCTCGTGCCAGGTACGGCCGGCGGTCGTGGCATCGGTCAACGACCGGACGGCCGGGACGCTGGTCGCCGAGGTGGAGGCGGCACCGGCCGGCGCGGCCGAGACTGCGGTCAAGCCGCCGGCGGGCAAGGGCAAGGAGGGCGCCGCACGGGCGGCGGATGCGGTACTGGCCGGGCAACTGGCGGCGGGGTCGGTCTACCTGCTCGCGGGCGGGATGACGGGGCCGGACGGCACCTGGGGCGCCACCGATCTGAAGCCGTCGGGGACGTGGCAGGCCGGTACGTCGGGGGGCGGGTTCGATTATGACGTGCCGTTGCCGGAGCCGCCGTCGGCGGCCGGGGACGGTCCGGATCTGTCGTTGCAGTATGACGCCTCGTCGGTGGATGGGCAGGGGCGCTGGACCAACAACCAGTCCGGCGTCGTCGGGGTGGGCTGGGACTTGAGTGCGGGGTTTATCGAGCGGCGTTTCCGCCGGTGTTATGTGGATAACTTCTACGACCCTGATACGGCGGAGCTGATTTGGACGGCTGAGGAGCGGGGGATCGGCGGCAAGGCGTTGTGCTGGGAGTCGCCGGACGAGACCGACAACGACCCGGCCACCAATGACCGCTCGCAGTCGGAGCTGGTGCTGAGTGCCGGTGGCCGGTCGGCGCAGATCGTGAAGGATCGCGCCTCGGGGGCGTTCAAGACGGTTCCGGATTTCGGGTGGCGGATCGAGCAGGTGGCCGGGGGCGCGGAGGCCCAGCCGTACTGGAAGATCACCACGCAGGATGGGCAGGTGTGGCGGTTCGGCTACACGCGCGATGCGCAGTGGCAGGCGCCGTATGTGGGCAACGAGCCGGGCGAGCCCTGCTATGACCGCTATCTCAATGACATGATCCCGCCCACGTGTATGGGGGTGTGGCGGTGGAACCTCGATCAGGAGGCCGACCGCAACGAGAACGTCATCGACTACGCCTACACCCGCGAGACCAACTACTTCTGCCTGCCCTCGTGCGCGCATGAGACCTACAAGGTGCTGCCGTATGAGCGGGGCGGCTTCCTGGACCAGGTGTCGTGGGGGCACAACAGCCAGGTCACCGGGAGTGCGCCGAGCGCGCGCACGAGGTTCGTCACCGTGGCGCGCGGCGGGGACGACGTGCCGACCGATCTGCTGTGCACGCAGCCGGTCGGGTGCACCAACGATGCGCTCGCCTTCTACTCCACCCGCAAGCTGACCTCGGTCTTCACCGAGTCCCTCAATCCGGTCGGCGGCGGGTGGGATCCGGTCGATCGGCTGGATTTCACCCATGCCTGGATGTATCAGCGCACCGATTCGGGGCCGGCGTATGACGCGGTGATGTGGCTGGACACCGTGCAGCAGACCGGTCTGGCCGCGAGTCCGCAGGTGACGTTGCCGCCGCTGGACTTCGATGCGGTGATGCTGGCCGGGAAGATGGATTACATCTCCGATTCCGACTGGCCAAGCCAGGTGTCGTGGCGGATGGTGCCGCGCATCGCCGCGATCGGCAACGGGATGGGCGGCCGGATCGAGGTCACCTACCGGCAGAACGACCCGTGCGGCGGCGGCAGGGGCCGCGACGGCTCCACCTACCTGGCCGACAAGGTCGGCGACTGCTACCAGATCGACATGGGCAGCGACCCCGACACCGGCTACGAGGCGTGGACCCGCTACTACAAGCAGCTCGCGGGCAAGGTCGTCGAGCGCGACATGGTCGGCGGCTCGCCGGACATGGTCAACAGCTATGAGTTCGTCGGCAGCCCGAACTGGGTCGATCCCGTGCAGTTCGCGCAGCCCGACCAGGCTCCGCCCGCCTCCGATTGGCGCGGCTACCAGCAGGTGCGCACCCTGCAGGGCTCCGGCGACGATCCGTCGGGCTACACGGTGACCTCGCGTACCTTCCTGCGCGGCACCGGCCAGACGATCACCACGTTCGACGGCGCCACGATCGTGGACGCCCCGATCCTGCAGGGTGAAGTGCTGCAGGAGCAGGCGTGGAAGATGACCGCGCTGACCCCGCGCACCTATGCCGAAGTCGATTCGCTCCGGTACGAGTATGCGATCCGGAACACCGGCAACGGGCCGGGGACGATGGATCCGGCGTACGTGTTGCGCACCCGGACCCGGGCCCGGGACAAGATCTCCACCGGCGCCTGGCGCTACACCGACCAGCGCAGCGACTACAACGCCGACGGCCTGCCGGTCAAGGTCAACGACTACGGCCAGGACGGCATCGCCACGGACAACACCTGCACCACCACCAGCTATGCGCGCAACACCGACCCGGGCCAGTTCCTGGTCGCCCTCCCGTCGATCGTGGAGGAGCGGGCGGGCGACGACTGTACGGCAGGCGCGCTGTTCGGCAAGAGCGTCACCTTGTACGACGGAGGCACGGATCCGGCCACGAACAAGCCCAGCGACGGCAACCCGACCGAGGTCCGCGCCCACGCCGCCGCGACGTCGATCTCCACCGTCAAGGCCACTTTCGATGAGTACGGCAGGCCGCTGACCTCGACCGACCCACTCGGCAAGATCACGACCACCGCCTATGCGCCGGCGATCGGCTGGCCGAAGGACGGCATCACCACCACCGACCCGCTCGGCTACCAGACCCGCGCCAAACTCTCCCACACGCTGGGCGAGCCGACCTCGGTCACCGACCCCAACGGCAAGACCACCGAGATCGACTACGACGCGCTGGGCCGTACCACCAAGCTGTGGAAACCCGGCCAGCCCCGCACCGGCAACACCCCCAGCGCCACCGCCGCCTACGACATCCCCTGGAGCGGCTTCGGCCAGCCCACCGGACCGGCCAAGACCACCATCCGAGAACTGCTGACCGGCACCACCTACACCGCGGCCTACAGCTACGACGACGGGTTCGGCCGGGTACGGGAGAGCCAGACCGCCTCACCGATGGGCGGCCGGATCGTGGTCGGCACCGTCTATGACGCGCGCGGGCTGGAGGCGGCCGTCTCCGAGCCGGCGCACAACACCGGCGCGCCGGGCAGCGGCCTGGTCAACGCGGCGCTCACCTCGCTGCCGCAGTGGACCAAGACCGTCTACGACGACCAGGAACGCGAAACCGCCTCGATCGCCTACAACCTCGGCACCGAACTGCGCCGCACCACCACCGCCTATCCCGGCGCCGAGCGCACCGAGATCACCCCGCCCTTCGGCGGCAAGACCGCCGCCGTCACCGACATCGACGACCAGCCGATCAAGGTCGAAGAGTGGGCCGACGCCGGCACCCACCAGGACACCGGCTACGGCTACGACCTGGCCGGCAACCTGACGAAGATGACGGACGCCAAGGGCAACGTCCGCACCTACACCTTCGACTGGCTCGACCGACGCACCGCCGCCACCGACCCCGACGCCGGCGCCTCCAGCTACGGTTACGACCCGGCCGGACGGATGCTGTGGAGCATCGACGGCAAGAACCAGAAGATCTCCTACACCTACGACGACTTAGGCCGCCGCCGCACCCAATGGTCCGGCGAACCTCTCTCGGGCACCAAGCTCGCCGAATGGACCTACGACACCGTCGCCAAGGGCCAGCCCGCCACCTCCACCCGCATCACCGGCGGCCAGCCGTACACCCAGGCCATCACCGCCTACGACGCCGACTACCGGGTCACCGCCAGCAAACTCACCATCCCGGCCGGCGAGGGCGACCTGGGCCGCGACTACACCCTCACCTCCGCCTACGACGCCGCAGGGAACCTGCGCGAGCAAACCCTGCCCGCCGCCGGTGGCCTGCCTTCGGAAACGTTGACCTACGGCTACACCGACCTCGGCTTCGCCAAGGACCTCACCTCGCCCATCGGGACATATGTCCACGACAGCGCCTTCACCCTGACCGGAAAACTCGCCTGGCGCTCGCACGGAGCCGGCGGCAAACTCAAGCGCACCCTGGAACGCGACCCCGCCACCGACTGGCTATCGCGCGTCCACACCCAGACCAGAGCCGACAGCGCCAGCCCGGAGACCGTTCAGGACGACCGCTACGGCTACACCATCGCCGGGAACATCACCCGCATCCTGGACGCCGCTTCCAGCAGCACTGCCCCGCAGGCCGAATGCTTCACGTACGACGGCCTACGCCGGCTGAAGACCGCCTACACCACCACCGCCGGAACCTGCACGGGCTCCGGCGACGCCCTCGGCGCCGATCCCTACGATCAGGCGTTCACCTATGACGCGGTCGGCAACCTCGCCACCCTGGTCGACGCAGGACAGACGGCCATCTACGCCTACCCCGCCTCCGGCCCCGGCGCCGTTCGGCCGAACGCGGTCACCTCCATCACCCGCCCCGGCGGCACCGACACCTACGCCTACGACAACGCCGGTCAACTCGCCGCCCGCACCGTCGCCGGCAAACAGGCCACGTTCGACTGGAACGAACTCGGCCAGCTCAACCAGGCCACCGTCGACGGCAAGCAGACCGCCATGGTCTACGACGCAGGCGGCGAGCGGCTGATCAGGCGTGACCCCGACGGCAGCGCCACCCTCTACCTCGGCCACACCGAACTGCGCCTGGCCGGCGGCCAGGTGTCCGGCACGCGCTACTACTCCGCCTCCGACGGCGCCACCGTCGCCATGCGCCGGCCGGGCGGCCTGACCTGGCTGCTGACCGGCCAGCACGGCAACACCCAGCTCGCCGTCGACGACACCACCGGCGCCGTCAGCCGTGAACGCTATCTGCCGTACGGCAAGCGGCGCGGCACCGACGACCTGCCCTTCACCGACCTCGGCTTCCTCGGCAAAACCGAAGACGCCGCCACCGACCTGGTCTACCTCGGCGCCCGCTACTACGACCCCGCCATCGCCAAATTCATCTCCATCGACCCCGAACTCGACCTGCGCACCCCCGAATGGGCCAACCCCTACTCCTACGCCGCAAACAACCCCATCGACCAATCCGACCCCGACGGCCGGCGCGTCGACGCCGGCGGCGGCAGTAGCGACAGGAGTTACGGCTACGCCCGCGGCAAGCAGAAGAACGCGAACCAGGAATTCGCCAAAACCCACCACGCCAGCGGCAAGAAGAAGACCAAGTATGAGAAGAGCGTCCACCGCAAGCGTCACCAGCAGTACGAGCGAGCACGCAAGCGAGAGGCGGAGCGCGCGCGCATCCGGACCCGGGATGCCCTCATCCGCGACAAGAGGGAAGCCGAGGAGGCGTTCCGCAAGAGGGCGGAGTTCGAAGAACGCTGCCGCGGCGGCCGGTGCTCCGGCCGAGCCGTCGAAACAGACGATGTCGCCCTGATCACAGGATTGATCGGAGGCGTCGGTGGAGCCGTGAGAGCAGGCATTCGGGCCGCGCTCGGCGCGGCTACGGCGGCAGGAACGAAGACGGTGGCCAAGGGGACGCTCTGGGCTCCCTGGGGTGCCGCGAAGAAGATACCTCCGGGGTGGACCGTGAAACCCGTCAAGAAGGGCAAGGGGACTCGCTGGCAGGATCCGAAGAATGAGGGCTCCGGAGTTAGGATCGACAAGGGTGACCCGAAGAATCCGCAGCCGTCCCAGCGCCGTGATCACGTGGTTGTCCGTCGTGATGGCGTGGTGATCGGCCGGGACGGGAATCCCATCAACGGCTCCGTCAAAAACGACTTCGACAACGCTCATATTCCGTACAGCGAATGGAAGAAGTGGAGAAGCTGGGACAGGCCATGAGCGCGATCAGATTCCCCAAGATGCGCGACGAAGTAATTTCGGCGATTCGTGCGCTGGCCGACCCTGGACACCAGGAGACGGTCTGGAGAAAGAGGGAATACCCGCACGATGGGTACTATGACGATTTCAGTACCAACATTCATATTCTGTATGACGACACCGGTGTGTGCGAGGACCCGTTCGGATCCATCGGGCTCTATCTGAAGTCCCAAGCCGAGGCCGAGGCGATCGCGCGGGTCGCGGAGGCCCTCAATGAGCTGCTTGAAATCGAAGGTGCTGGTCGCACGGATGCCGAGTACCTCGGTTCTCCCCATTGGCATGCCGTGGTTCGTGCCGCATCGGTGGCACGGCAAGCACTAGAGGATTAGATGCGGGTGCGGTCACGGTTGGGACGGGAGGACCGGCCGGAGCAGGGGACGGCGATGAAGCCGTCGCGGCGACCGTGGCGCTGGACCCCCGACCGGGACGACCTGATGGCCGCCGGGGATGGCCGTCTGCACGGCCGGGTGCGGGCGCTGGTAGTTGCAGGCCGCACCCCAGCCGTCGATCCAGCCGCGAACGACAAAGCCGACATGAAGTTGCTTCATCCCCAAGGTGGCCATTTCTCTCGTTTCATCTTCGACGTGTGAAGCAGTGCGCCATCCTTGTCGCCATGTTCCGCGCGTTGCGCCACGTGGTACGTCGCCACTGGCTGCGTGTCCTGGGCGTGCTGCTGAATCTCACCCCTATCGCCTGGGCAGGAGAGCTGCTGGTCGGAATCCTGCAAGGTCTGTCTTCCCGGAACCGGGAGTTCTCCTTGCTGATCCGGCGGGCGAGGGGCGCGCGGCCGCCGGCTGTGTCGAGCGAGGCGGGGCGTGCGCTTTTGGGCGTTCGCGACTTCGAGTTGCCCCGGCCCGACGTTCGGCTGGTCGTCGCGTTGCGTGCCACTGCCTTCGTGCTCGCGGTCGAGGGCTCGACACCGCTCGCCGTACTCCCATCGGACGCCAGGCCATGGCCCAGGATGAAGGTGATGACGCTGGTCGTCGTCATCTCCGCAATGGCATCCTGGCTGCGAGCGAAGACCTTGCCGACAGGGTCAAGTCCGAAGGCGGATTCAGCTGGTCAGTGGTGCATCGGCTGCTCGTGAACTGATCACCGCGATGCTGTATCGCACCGTGCCCGGCGCCAATGACAACCCCGAGACGATCCGCGGTGTCGAGCAGTCGTTGCTCCCCTTGCTCCCGGGCCGCAACGAGCTCTGCACCTTCGCGGGGGCGCCGCGCCGGCACACGGCCGCACTCACCTCGGAGGTCTCCGCACGTGGGCAAAGGTGCGAGGGGCTCGCGCTGGAGGAGTTCACAGCCGACGAGGAGAATCCACGGCTGGACTATCCGTTCGTCCAGGTGAACTGGCCCGGGTATGCCAACACCGAGCGCAGGAGAATCGCGGCCGGCCTTCACTCGTTTCTTCGGCAGCCCGATGCACGGAGAGTCTTCGTCCGACACCGCCTGCGCGGCCCGGTGCCCGTGCCGTCCCTGGACCGGGAGAGCGTCACCGCGGTGCTCCGGCAATGGGAGGTGGCCAGGAGACGGGTCCGGATACTCGCCGTGGTGGACGTCTCCAGCCCCATGTCGGCCTCGTTCGGTGGAACCAGGGCCACCCGCATGGTGAGCGTGACGACGCTGTTGCGGCGTACCCTCGGCTCGTTGACCCCCAAGGACCGGGTGGGGGTCTGGGCCGTTCCCGGCCGAGACGGCCCGCACGACGAGATCGTGCCCATGCGATCCGGTCCGCTGGCCGCCCCTCCGCGATGGCCCACGCGGCCGCGATCGGCGGGACCCGCCGCGGAACTGCCCGAGACCCTGAGGGCGGGGATGCTGGTGATCGACCGGCTGCCCGATGGCCGCCCCGCGCCCATCGATGCGCTCTTGCTGATCACCCATGGCCAGGACGTCAGCCTGATCACGAAGGTGTCCCCGACCGGCTTCGGGTCCGTCTTCGTCATCACGCTGTCGCCCGGCGGCTGCGCGTCCCGGTCACCGTTCGCCGAGATCACCCGCGACACCCGGGGCAGCTGCCACGAGGCCACTCACCACGACGACCTCGCGCTGGCCTTCGAGAAGGTCTCCGGCACGCTTTGGGGCGGCGCCCCCACGCCCAGATGAGGAGACGAGGTTGCGCATCAGCGCGTGGGCCGGCCTGGCCATCGCCACGGTCTTGGCACAGTCGTGCCACCTGCGGGCGACAGACATCGCGGACGTCGTCCTCACCTTCGCCGACGGCCGCGACACCAGCGCGGGAGCGCAGATCCGGCGCCTGGTCCAGACGTGGGCGTACCCCCTCGAGGGAGCGCCGGGACGGTTGGCCAGAGCGGAATTCCGCGAGCTTCCGAGCGGCTCCGACATGATCCGGGCCGCGCTCATCGCCCAGGCACAGGACGCCCAGGACCGTGCTGCGGAGTGCAACGACGTCGTCATGCTCGACGTCGTGTGGACGGCCGAATTCGCCGAACGCGGCTACATCGTCGAACTCGAACCCGGCAACTTCGACACGGACAGTTACCTGCCGCAGGCTCTGGCTACCGGCCAGTACAAGGAACGGTTGTGGGCCATCCTCTTCCGCACCGACATCGGGCTGCTGTTCTACCGGAAGGACCTGCTCGAGAAGGTCGACCGCCCCGTGCCCACCTCCTGGGAACAACTGGAGTCGACCGCGCGGCTGATCAAGGAGAAGCTGGGCGTCGCTGGGTACGTGGGCCAGCATGCCCCTTACGAGGGGTTCACGGTCAACGCGATGGAAACCCTGGGCCGCGCCAACCCGCTGTTGTCGGCCGACGGCCGCGAAGTCCGCCTTGTCCCCGAGAGGGCGGCGGACGCTCTGGCCTGGACGGCGCGGGGTTTCGCGGAGGGCTGGATTCCGGATGCCGCGACGGACTCCACCGAGGAGTCGGCCATCGCCATGTTCCAGACCGGTGGGGTGGCGTTCATGCGCAACTGGCCGTACGCCCAGCGGCGGTTGGAGGCCGATCGCAGCACCCTGCGCGGCATAGGAGATCTCGTGGCCTGGGTGGAATGACGCGCAGGAGAGCCCGCGGGCCGCGCAAGGTGGCTGCCGGTTGCCCGTACCCGCTCGGAAGCGGCCTGTTCCATCCACCACTGCGCCCGGACATATATTCAGGTCAGAAATTCAGCGAATGTCGCACCTTATTCGGCGGCTGGATGATGTCCTTGTTCTTTCGTACGATGAGTGGCGACATCAGGCCCGCATCAGAGGTGAAAGAATAGTCATGGACGAAAATCACAATACTGAAGATCCCAAACCTCTGGAAATTCCAGATCTTGATCTGCGGTCGATGGACGCCCTTGACGGAACGGCCCTGGGGGAGATTCTCAACGAGCTTTACGGCGCGGACCTGGACGCCACCGAGGAGAGCGGACGGCTGGGCCAGATCTTCAGCTCCCACTCCTCGCACAGCCGCTTCAGTTCGTTCAGTTCCTTCAGTTCGTTCAGCTCCTTCAGCTCGCACAGTTCCTGGTCCGGAAGGTAACCCCGGGTGCCCGGTACGGGATCGGTGGTCGCCGAGCCGTTCAAGTCGTTCATCTGCAAAGTGGCCTCGCGCTGCAACCTGGACTGCGACTACTGCTACGTCTACCGGCACGCCGACCAGTCCTGGCGCCGCCAGCCGCGCCGCATGTCGATGGCCACGGCCGCCAAGCTCGGGTCGCGCATCAACGAGCATGCGCTGGTCCACGGGATGTCGCAGGTGGATTTCATCCTGCACGGCGGCGAGCCGCTCATGCTCGGCCTGGACTACCTGCGCGAGTTGTGCGCGACCGTGACCAGGAACGCGCCGGACGTGCGGATCCGCTGGAACGGCCAGACCAACGGCACCACGTACACGCCGGACGTGCAGGAGTTCTGCCGGGAATGGGAGATGTCCTTCGGGCTGAGCATGGACGGCCCGCGCGCGGCCAACGACCGGCACCGGCTGGACCACGCCGGACGGTCGATGTTCGGCCGGCTGGAGCGCGCGCTCGAGTTGCTGAGCAGTGCCGACGGGCGGCGGTTGTGGGGCGGGATTCTCGCGGTCATCGACCTGGAGAACGACCCGCTGGAGACCTACTCCTATTTCCGGTCGTTCAACCCGCCGTCGATCGATTTTCTGCTGCCGCTCGGCCACCACGACCACCGGCCGCCGGGAAAGGAAGACGACCTGTCGGCCACGCCGTACGCGGACTGGCTTCTGAAGATTTTCGAGGTGTGGTACGGCGAGCGTCCCCAGCCCATTCGCATCCGGCGTTTCCGCGACATCATCGCGCTCTATTTGGGCGCCACCCGCAGCTCCGAGGAATGGGGCCTGCAACCGGTGGATTTCGTGGTGGTCGAAACCAACGGTGAGATCCAGGCCGTGGACACGCTGAAAGTCACCTACCCGGGAGCGTGCGATCTCGGCATGAACATCTTCACCCACAGTTTCGACACCGCGCTCACCTCGCCGATGGTGCTCGCGCGCCAGCAGAACTGGCGCACGCTCGGCGACGTGTGCCGCTCCTGCGACGTCGTGCGGATCTGTGGCGGCGGCTACTTTCCGCAGCGGTATTCGCGGGTGCACGGATTCCGGAATCCGTCGGTCTACTGCGCCGATCTGATGAAGCTCATCCGCGTGGTGACCGGCCGGGTCCGGGAGGACCTGCTCAGGATCTCTGCCCAGGGAGCGAGATGAACGCGGAGACGGTCGCCTCCTTCGTGACCGCGGCCGGATGGACTCCGGCCAATCAGGCGGTGTTCACGGCGCGGTATTACCACACCCTCGTCGGCATCCGGGAACTGCGGCGGCGGCTGAGCGAGCTCGCGCCCGGCTGCCTGGCGGAGTCGGGGTTCGACGCGAGCTTCGAGGCGGTCGCGGGCGCGCCGAGTCAGGTGCAGCGGCAGGTGCTCGGCCATCCGAGCGCGGGATTCTGGGTGGATGTGGCGTGGAGCCTGCTCACCCGGCGGGCCGCGGAGCGCTTCCCCCGCATGCACGTGACCCCGCATCTGCGGGAGTTCGTCAGGTTCGCCGCCGCCGCGGCGCTGCTGACGGGGGAGGGCACGGTCGCGGGGATGGTCCGGGCGGATTCCGCCGGGCGGGTGAGCCTGCCGGGCGCCGGGGTCAGCGTCGCGGGCGGCCTGCCGTACACGATGCTCGAGGTGCGGGTGGACGGCGGCGAGGTGGCGGGGCGGACGCACCGGGTGCCCAGGCTGGCGGCGGGGCCCGAACTGAACTGGCTGGACGGGGATCTGCGGCTGGGCGGCCGCACGCCGTACGACTTCGCGGAGCTGGACGCGGCGCAGGCGCAACACTGGCTACACGTGCTGGACGGGCATCTGGCCACCATCGCGACAGCCCGGCCGGAACTGGCCCAGGAACTGGCCCGGGGGGTGACGGCGATCGTGCCGATTCTGTCGCGCGACCCGTCGCTGCACGTCAGCGGTAGTTTCCGGGAGGCGCCCGGCCTGATCGCGCTCTCCCTGGGCGAGCCCCTGGCCACTGTCGAGGCACTCGTGCACGAGTACGGTCACCAAAAGCTCTACGCCGTTCTCATTCTCGACTCCATGATCACAGGAGATCACGGGGAGGCCGTGCACTACTCGCCCTGGCGGCCGGACCCGCGTCCGCTGAGCGGGCTGCTGCAGGCCACCTACACCTTCGTGCAGGTGCTCGACTTCTATCTGGCGCTGCTCGACGTGCCGAACACGTTCGACCGCGCGGCGGTGATCGAGCGTGCCTACCACGTCGGCCGCCAGGTGGAGACCGGTCTCGAGGTGCTGACCGGACAGGCGAGATTCTCCCCGGCCGGGCAGGTGCTGGTCACCACCATGGTCAAACGTCTGCACGAGGTCCGCGACGCCCTGCCGCTACCGCCGGCCGAGGTCCGTGACCGGGTGGATGCCGTCTGCGCCGCACATCGCGCCCGGCATACCCGGCAAACCCCCATCAAGGCCGAGATCCCCGCAGGAGGTGACCCGGAGACCCTGGCCCGGCTCGGGCTGCCCGCGGACTGGACGGCGGAGTCCATCCTGGGCCGCTGGTACGCCGGGGACTCCCTCCTCGACGCCGTCCGCGCCGCCCCCGCCGGCCTCGACCTGCCCTCGGGGGCCTCCCTGGTCGCCGACCTCGCCTCCGCACACCTCGCCTACGTCCGCGACGACTATCCGGCCGCCGCCGCACGATACGCCGCCTGTGTACGGCGCAGCCCGCGCACCCCCTACTTCTGGCAGTGCTACGCCTTCGCCCTGCGTCACCTCGGCCGCCGCGGCGAAGCGCTCCACGTGCTCACCCACACCCCGGCCCTGATGCGCGGCGGGGAACTGCCGACCGGGCAGACCGCGCATCTCACCCTGCCCCGGCCCGAGCCGCGGCCGGCCGTCCCCGGCGAGCCGCCACCGAACTTCGTCGAGCTCGAGATCGGCCCCCACGCCGTGCGGGAGCTGTGGTCGAGCCGCTACCGCGACTTCGCCGAAGCCACCGGCGGCGCCCAGCTCCCTACCCTGATCGCCGTCGCCCGGGGGCTGAAGCCGTCGATGGACGTCTGGATCCCGGCCGAGAGCTGGCAGGCGTTCCTGCGCGCCGTCCACGACCTGGACCTGCTGTCCTACGTGGACGCCTGCTTCGACCGCCATTCCCCCCAGATCGCGCAAGTCCCCCCGGACCAGCTCACCACCACCCGAGCCGCCTTCTCCGCCACCCTGAGCCCCGGCACCGAGGCGCACGTGTTCCTCGCCCGCGACCCCGGCGCCCTCGACCGAGTGGTCGGCGCCGGCTGGTATCCGCTGATCATCGATGGCGTGGTCGTCAACAAACACCGCGCCGACCACGACAAGTTCGGCGCCGCGCTCGGCTATCCCGCCTGCTGCCAGGACTTCTTCCGCCACCGCAACAACTGGAACGACGACAACACCTACTACGCGGCCCTGCTGAACACCCGGGGCACCCCCTCCCCGCTCTGCAACCCGTTCCTGCGGCACTCCGTCTTCGGGCTCGTGCCGTACATGCCGTGCTCCTACACCTGCCCCGCCACCGTCGAGTACGCCACCCGCCTGCGCGACCACATCGCCGGCGAACTCCCCGGCTACGCGGCCGCCATGGACGCCGCCCTCCGCAGGACCGTGCTCTGCGTCTCCGAGCTGCGAACGTACTGGTTCGACGGCGAGCGGGTCAGCCGCCACCGCGACGAGGTCGAGATCCGCTACCACGGGGTGCAGTCGCTGTACCGTGTCGAAGCCGAGGACCCGCTGCACGAGCTCCTGCGCGCCGGCGACCGCTGCGTACTCGACGGCGAGGTCCTGCGCGTCCACCGTGGAGATACCTACATCGGCGGTTACCGGACGCGAGGAGACCGGCATGGCCCGGAATGCCCGTTCGTCATCTCCTTCTCCGGCTGACCGTACGGCCCACCGCAGGCGTCTGCTCGCCATCGCCGCCTGCGCCGTGGTCGCGTTAAGCCTCGGCGGGTACGCGCTGTGGTCCGGCCTCGAACAGGGCGACCGGCTGGCCAGCGTGGTCGCGGCCATCTCCGGCATACTCGGCCTGGCCATCACCGTCCACGACCGCCGCGCTCAGCGCACGCCTGACTCCCCGCCCGTTCCCAAAGCCATCGTGTACGGTGACCTCCCGCGTGGACCACTTGGCCACCAGCCACGCGACCACATCCAGCGAGCGCTGCGCGATGCCTGGCCCGCCACCGGCAACGACCCCGTCGTCACCGTGCTCACCGGCATCCCGGGCACGGGCAAGACGATGGCCGCGGCCGCCTACGCGCGGGCCCGGCAGGCCGAAGGCTGGCGGCTGGTGGTCTGGCTGTCCGCTCAGTCCGCCGAGCAGATCCAGACCGGGCTGAGCGCGCTGGCCCACCACCTCGGCCTCCCCAGGGACGGGGAGGAGGCGACGGTGTCGGCCGCGCGGGCCCGGCAGTGGATGACCTCCTTCGACGGCCCCGGCGTGCTCGTCTTCGACAACGCCGAGGCGCCGGCCGAGGTGACGCCGTGGTTTCCGTCCACCGGCAGGCTGCACATCGTCGTCGCCACGCGCAACCGCGCGTTCGACCGGGTGCACCCCTGCGTCGAGGTCGGCGTTTTCACCCCCGAGGAGGCGGCGAGGTTCCTGCGGGAGCGGACCCTGCTCGACCAGGCGGGCGAGGCGTCGGAGCTCGCCGCGGAGCTGGGGCACCTGCCTCTGGCGCTTGGGCAGGCGGGCGCGGTCATCCGGCAGCTGCGCATCGGCTACGGCCGTTACCGGGAACTGCTCCGCGGCTCCGCGCTGCGCTCCCGGCTCCCCGCCGTGGACGGCGAGGGCCATCAAGACAGCGTGGTGGACACGATCCTGGTCTCGGTCGACCGGGCCGAGCAGGTGGATCCCGACGCCCGGGCGCTGCTGGAGGTGATCGCGCTGCTCTCACTCGGTGGCGTGCCGCGGAACCTGTTCACGGTCGCCATCGGCGCCGCGGGCGACAGGCTCGACGACACCTTCGCCGTCCTCGCCGACGCTTCGCTGATCACCTTCAGCCAGGACAACGAGACCGTCCTCATGCACCGCTTCGTCCAGCTCGTGCTCCGCGAACGGGCGCAGCGCAGGATGCCGCAGGTTCTCCGGCACACGATCGGCCTGCTGCGCGGGTTCCATCGCCACCTGGCCCGCGTCCCCGTCACCTGGCGGACCCGCCCCGAGTTCGAAGCCCTGGCGCAGCAGGTCTCCACCGTGTACGGCGTGGCGAGGTCGCACGGTTTCACCGACCCCGTCCTGGCGCGCCTGTGTGCCGTCGCCGGCGGGTACCTGCTGCAACTGGCCGAGCCGACCCGGGCCGCCGCGCTGCTGGAACCCGCCCTGGCCGACCAGGAACGCCTGCTCGGCGCAGACGACCAGATCACCCTGATCACCCGTAACGACCTCGCCGAGGCACATCGGATGCGTGGCCGCTTCGACCGGGCCGTCGACCTCTTCAGCGCCACCCTCGAGGCCAGGGAACGGACGCTGGGCCCCGACCACCTGGAGACGCTGATCAGTTACAACAACCTCGCCGGCGTCGAGCGGGCCAGGGGAAACCCCCACCGCGCCATAGCCCTGCTGGAGAACGCACTGACCAGACTGCGCGCGACGGTGGGCGACGAGCACGAGTACACCCTGGTCAGCCTGGGCAACATGGCGGGCGCACTGCGAGAGAGCGGCCAGGAGGCCGAGGCGATCCTCCTCTTCGAGGGGACCCTGGCCGAGCAGGAACGCCTGCTCGGGGGCGAGCATCCACACACGTTGTCCACCCGCGGCAGCCTCGGGACCGCGGTAGCGTCACGTCGGCACCGGTCGGGCGAGGCGCTCGCGCTGCTGGAGAAGACGGCGGAGGCACAGGCGCGGGTGCTCGGCGAGAACCATCCCGAGACGCTGGCCGGTCGCGCCAGGCTCGCCGGGGTGCTGCGCGACGCGGGCCGGGAACGCGAGGCCATCGCCATCCTCCGGGCCATCGTGCCGATACAGGAGGCGCTGCTCGGCGACACGCACCCGGACACGCTGGCCACCCGCAGCGGCCTGGCGAGCGCGTTGCGCGCGGCCGGCCGGATGCGGCAGGCCCTGGATCTGCACCAGCGCACGCTCGCCGGCCGGGAGGAGACGTTCGGGCCGGACCACCCGCTGACGACCTCCAGCCGGGGCAGCGTCGCCAGGACACTGTGGAAGCTCGGACGAGAACGGGAGTCCCTGCTGATGTACGAGCGTGCGCTGGCCGACGCCGAGCGCGTGCTCGGGCCCGATCATCGGGACACGGTGGCCATCAAAGCCAGGTTCGAGCGGGCCCGGCTTCCCCGGAACAGCAGGTTCGCCCGCTGGCTCGCCGCCCGGCGCTACCATCTGCCACAGCCCAGGCTCTGAGGTGGGAACGGGATATGGTCATAGACGGCGAGCAACTCGCCTCGACGGGCGACATGGTGCTCGGCGACATCAGGTTCCGGGACGCCCGCGAGCGCTGTGGATGGTCACCTGAACTTCCCGAGACCGACGACGGGGTCTGCTTGGTCAGATCGGGCTGGTTTCGCCGGGAGGAGTCCGGACGCCGGGAGTTCCTGGACGCCACCTGCGGCTACATCGCGAAGGCCGGGACCGTGGAACGTGTCTTCGGCCAGCGGGGCGGGTTCACGTGGATCCGGTTGTCGCCGGCCGCGTTCGACACGTGCGTCGAGGGCGCGCAGAGGGAGCACTGGCTGGTGAACGTCTCCAGCGCCCTCGATCTGCGGCACCGGCTTCTTCTCGCGGCGGTCCGGGGCGGGACCGACTCCTTCGAGCTCGCGGAGAGGCTGCTTTCCCTGTTCGAGGCATTGCCGCCGCGAACGGAACGGCCCGGCCCCACCCCGTGGCCGAGTACACAGGTGGCGCATCGCGCCCTGGCGGCGGCGGCCCAGGAGGCGCTCAACTGCAACCCCTCCCACGGGCTGGAACGCCTCGGCGAGCTGGTCGGCGCATCGCCGCACCACCTGAGCCGGGTCTTCAGGAAGGTGACCGGGCAGACCCTCACGGCGTACCGCAACGAATTACGGGTCCGCTCGATCCTTGAGCACCTCGCCGAGGGAATGACCGACCTGGCCGGCCTCGCGGCCATCCACGGATTCGTCGATCAGGCTCACATGACCAACGTCATCCGCCGGCACCTCGCCGACACACCGGCCGGGCTCCGGCGCAGACTGAGCATGAATCTGCAAGAACACGGCACGCCGCGTGGCTGAAAGTAGGGACACCTGGATCACCAACCTGAAGGGAGTCCCGATGAAACTCAAGCTGCTCGGGTCGTCCGTCGCGGCGGCGGCGCTCGTGGCGTCCATCGCCGCCACCGGCCCCGCCGGCGCCGCCAGTGCCACGGGCGCTGGCAGCGCCGCGGTCTGCGAAGGGCACGTGGGCGTGACCCACAAAGACGGCAATCTCATCTGGGGCAGCGGCAGTCTCGACGGCAGCTGCAGTGGAGGCAGCACCGCGAACATCTACATCCAGAGATGGGACGTCTGGCGCTGGGTCCAGATGGAGGACGACATCATCAACGGTCCCGGATATGTGGAATTAATCTACTTCGACTGCTCCGGCCGGGGAACCCAGACCTGGCGCACACTCGTCACCTGGCGGAACCCGTATACCGGCAAGCCGGGCTCCAAGGCGTCCAACGAGATCCGCGTCACCTGCAGCTGAACCCCTGGACCGGTAGAAAGGCCGGCGCCAACCGGACGTTCATCGCTGGACAGGCAAGATCTTTGAGAGTGCCCGCCCGGAGGGACCGTCTCACCGGCGCGGGGTTCCGGTGAGCGGCCTTCGAGGCCGAGGCGGCCACGACGCACGCGTGGGCCGGCTGGCGCGATGATCCTGGGATCGGCTGGTCGGCGAGCCTGAGTCTGCCGGGCCGGTCTCCAGGATCACGTCTCGCCGAATGAGAAAGAGGGCGAAAGCGAGTGCGGTGATCCTGCGGAGCTGAGTACGCGCGGGCCAGTTGTGATACTTCTTGCAGCGACGGTGTCGAAAACCTGTTCCCAGCTCCGTTCGACTGACGTGCGGACGCTGTCGATCGGGCTGGAGCAGGCGATTGTCGAGCGGATGTGCCGGCAGTGCGCGATGTGGGGAGCATGGACGCGGCCGGGCAGCGCCCTGATCGGTTGTGGAGCGCGGCGGACAGCCTTCAGCAGGCGTGGAAGGTGATCGAGCGCTACCCGTGGCTGAAGCCGTGGGCGCATGACGCTCTCGCGGGCAAGGCCGCGTACGTGGAGGGTATTCGCCGTGACCTGGCGCAGCTGATCGATTCGCCGGCGTTGCTGGAGGCGGCTGCGGTTTTCGCGTCGCCTTCCTTCTCGCTGTCAGCGGCCGATCCGGTGTATCGGGTCTTAGGTGATGAACGAACCGCGCGGCAGGTTCTCGATGGCGTGCAACGGGATTGGCGTGAATCCGTCGTTAGCGGTTGGGCTGGTTTCGTGGAATCTCGATATTCCAGCCACCGGCGTGTGCAAGAAGTGCTGGGCCGGAGACGTAAAGGCGTCACCGAGGTATACGGCGCCATCGACGCCCTGGTTGCCGGGTGGATCGATGAGGCGCGGCAGCAGGTGGCCGAGTCCGCTCCTGACCAGAGATTGATGGTGCTGGCCGTTCCCGTGGAGGACCGCGATCCGTATCAGCGGTCTCGGCAGGGCGGGGGGAGGAGCCTGCTGTGGCCCTGGCAACTGGGAGTGCTCTGCCGCCACGCCGTCGCTGTCGACTGGGCACGACGCCGGGCGCTCGTCAAGGTGCCAGATCTGATCGCACGGCGTCTGCTGAACGAGGACGCCGACTTCGCGGTTGCCGAACTGCCGGACCACGGTCATGACTACCACGAAGTGCTCGCCGCGTGGATTGACGAGCACCTGCCCAGCGGCGACGGCGCTCTGCTCCCGGGAGTCCTGGACGACGGGCCGGTGGCGGAGCGGCGTCCGCTCACGACAGCCGACATCGCGGCCTTACGCAGTGAACGCGACGATGAACGTGTCTACGTGGTGTTCTCGGCGATCGGCGGATTCGAGGCCGTGCCGCTGGGGGTACTCGCCGAGCGATGCGCGCGTGGCTGGCTGGGGGTTGTGGTGGCAGGGGCGGACGACCTGCCGGCGTCGCTGATGGGACCGTGGACCCAGATGGTGATCGGCGCTGACACCGAAAGCGACGAGGGCTTCGGCGCAGAGTTGTCCGTCCGGGCGGGAGAGAAGGCTTTGGCGAGGCCATATGCCTTCGGTTCCCAGGCCGCCGGTGACAATCCGAGGGCGGTGTCGCGGTCGCTTGGCCTTCTCGCCATGGCCCGGGGCGTGCATGATCTGCGCACCTTGACACACCGGTATGAGCTCCAGGGAATTCCGCCGGTGGTTTGGCGGGCTTTGCTGGCCTTCGACCAGCTGGACCTGACGCCGTTTCGGACGACGGAGAGCAGAAGGACGGGAAGGCCCGGGCTGGGGCTGCCACTCGGGATACTCGGGAACGTCCAGATCTACACGTCGAACAGCGATCCGGACTACGGCAAGGGGCATGCGGCCGCCTGCCGTCACGTTCGCGACGGAGGACTCGCCCTGCATCCGGATGATGATCTGATCACGATCACGGAGTTGGCGGACGGCCGATTCGATTGGTGCAGCAAATGCGGCGGGTACGCGGTTCGCCGCCTGACGGATGCTCAGCTCGCGCATTACCGTGCGGCGCATCGACTCGAGGACATCAACGACGAGATCAACTCGCTGATGGCCGGTCGCCGGGCGGACAACGACGCAATCGCACGTCGCCTTGCGGAATTCGACGAAGAGCTCACCCGCTTGGCCGACTGGGAACCCGATCCCGCACAGCGGCTCTACCGCGAGCAGGACCGTTGGCGTCAGGTAGTTCTTCATGTGAAGGAAGACTGGCAACGCCTGAAGGCGCAGTGCGCGGCAGATCGCGACGAAGGGCGAGTCTTCCCGATCGAAGCGGGGCGCCGCCGATCAGCCAAGAACTAGAGGGCGCCCTTGCGTAAGCCATCGCGCGACGGCACGGCGCGACGTTGAGGTTCTGGGGTCATTCCGGGTTGGGCGGAGTGGCGGATGGGCCCAGTGGGGGGTCGTTGGCCAGGTCGAGGGCGGCGGCGAGGATGGTGAGGACTTGGGTCATGGACTGAGGTGCCGGCTCGTACTCGCCGCGTCGGCGCTGTGTGATCAGCCTGGCGCTCTGCAGCGCGCGTAGATGGTGGTAGAGCTGGCCGCTCGTGGTCTGCTCGCCGTCTCCGGCGAGGGTCTCCTGGAGGTCGGTGCTGGTGCACCGGCCGCGGCGGACGAGTGTGGCGAGCAGTGCCAGCCGCGGCCGGCTGCCCAGGGATTCCAGGATGGCGGCCACCGGCGACCAGTCGGCCGACAGCACCTCGGCGAGAGACGCCTGCCTGTCCCACAGGGTCTCGCCGCCGGCCAGGCGTGCGGCTCCGGCGTAGGCCACCGTCCCGAGCTTGTCCTGCTCTTTTGCCTGGCGGAGCATGCCGGTGGCCGCTGCGGTGAGGGATGACGGCTCCGGGAGGCGCGGGGGGACGGTGTGGGCCTGGCTCTCCAGGCGGGCGATCCGGCGTTCGAGTTCGGTGAGCTTGTCCTCGCTCATGATGTCCTCCTACGCTATTTCGTAAGTACGGAATAGCGTAGATGTCGGGTATGGGCTTGGCAATGCCCCCGTCCGGGGCATGGCTATCGTTTCTGGCCGGTATCGGGCATGGCCTGGACGTCATTTGGGGTTTGCCGGGATACTTACGGTTGGTGACGGAAGATCATCGGTAAGGAGTCACCGCCGTGTTATCGAGCACTCCTCTGGCGGCCGAGCTTGCCGCGTGGCTCATCGCCTTCAACGTCGTCATTCTGGGCGCCGGGATGGCCTTGGAGCTGATCCAGTCGGGGTTCGGTCCGCAGTCCGAGGTGCCGGTGCCCGTGCAGGAGTGTGCGCAGTGCAGCGGCGAAGGCGGCAGATGGCTGCGGGTCGATGACCGGCGCAGCGCCGTCGGGCCGGCGATATGGGCGCCGTGTTTCGCCTGCTTCACGCCGCGGTCGGGGATCCGGGCCCGGGCGCCGAGGATGCGGAGGCCCGGCCGTCACGAGTCGCCTCCGTCGAAGTGGGTCGCCTGAGGGCGAGGCCGCGGCCCCGCCCGTAGAGCGGGCCATCGGGGTCGGTCTGGTCGGCGGTTTGTGCCGATGTTCCCTTGGGGTGAATCCTTTTGCGGGGTGGCGGCCTCTTATGGGGTGATGGCCGCACTGTGAAGGAGATGAGTATGGTTTGGGCCCGGCTGCAGGGGTGTGGGCGTGGCTGACCGCGCTTGGGCGAGCGCTCAGCTCATCGAGGCCGCGCAGGCCGGCGATCGCGAGTCGATCACCGCGGTGATCGACGGTGCTCATTCTCACGTGCGGCGCTTCGCGGAGCACCTGTGCGCCTCCCCGCAGGACGCCGAGGACGCCGCCCAGGAAGCGCTGATCACCCTCTACCGGAAGATCGGCACGCTCCGCGCCACCGGGGCGCTGGCCTCGTGGATGTTCCGCATCGTCAGGAACGAGTGCCTGCGCCGCGCGCGACTGCTGTTCGACCGCGGTGAGGCGGCCGACGCGGGGCTGGTGACCTCGGCCGAGGACGAGGTCATCCGGCGCCTGGAAGCCGAGTTCGTCGCGCAGGCGATCAAGGAGCTGCCGGACGTTCAGCGCAGAGTGCTGATCATGCGGGATGTGCTGGGCTATCCGGGCGGGAGGGTCGCGGAGGCGCTCGGGCTGAGCACTGCGGCCATGAAGTCCCAGTTGCACCGGGCCCGCGGCAGACTCCGGCTCAGTTTGGGCGACATGGCCGGGCGCGGCACCGCATCTCCATAACCTGAAGGGAAGTTTCGTCATGCTCGACATCGGATCGCCCGCGCCTGACATCGCGCTGGAGGACACCGACGGGCAGGCCGTCAGCCTGTCCGGATATCGGGGCAGCCATGCTGTCCTGATCTATTTCATGCGGTCGACGACGTGCCCGATCTGCAACAGGCACGTCCAAGATCTCATCCGGTGCCGTGATGAGTTCGCGGCGGAGAACGTCCGGGTGTTCGTCGCGGTGCCCGAGGAGCGTCAGGAAGCGGCCGCGTGGAAGGCCAAGCGTCAGGTTCCGTTCCCCGTCCTCGTCGGGCGCGGCGGGACCCCGCACGAGATGGTCGGCCTGAGCAGGAAGGTCTTCGGCTCGATGCAGCAGTCGGGCGACGTCCTCATCGATTCCGAGGGCGTCGTCCGCCATGCTCACGGCGCCACCATGCCCACCGGCGGCTACGACAAGAAGGGGATTCTCGCCGCCGTCCGGGGTCTGCGCGGATCCCGCCGGTCAGCGGGACCACGCCAGTGACGCCGCGGTCGCCGGCGTGAGGCTGCCGAGGTCGGTCACCGCCTGGTGCCGGGATTCGCTGTTGACCTCGACGAGTACGCCGTGCCGTACCCCGAACAAGACGACACCGCCCAGCCCGTGCTCGCGGATCCACTGCTCGCCGGGCAGTTGCCGGCATGTGTAGGGCGGCTCGCCGGGGTACGGCTTCACGCACGCCGCCTGCGGGCTGCTCAGCGAGAGCGGGTGGAGGGCGGCTGTGCTGGAGTCGTACTCGAGAAGGACGAAGGTGTCGCCAGGGTCGCGCACGATCTCGACCCACGAGGGCGCCTGGCCGGGGAGGCCGAGCAGCGGGACGTCGACGGCCGACAGCGCGCGTTCCTCGTGCCAGTTGACGATCCACGGGTGGCCCTGCAGGACCGTCGTGACGAACGCGCCCACGCCGAGGGCCGCGCAGAGCACGGGCCACCACCACGTGGCGCGATTGACCGCATAGCCGGCGATCGCGTAGGCGGCGGCCCCCGCCACTAGGGGCGGCACAGCGTAGAGTGCCCGCGGCCAGCCGGAGATCGAGTGGCCGGGGGCGAGGGCGATCATCGCTGGAATGAGGGCGGCGAGGGCGCAGGTGCCCAGAAGGGCCGCCCAGCCCGCCCGTGGAACCCGGAACCACCTGGACAGGATGACACTGAGCGGGAGGGGGAGCAGCAAGGCGGCGAAGACGTGGAAGATGGCGATGCCCTCGGCGGTGACGTAGAGCACGCCTTCGGCCGCGCCGATGATCGCGCCTACGGCCGCAGACCTTCCCAGTGTTCGCATGAGTCGCAATCATCCACGAAAGGGATAAAACAGCATAATTGCCCTCTGGTGCAGTTTGGTGCCGGCTTCAATAATCCGCGCGTCAGCAAGCGGCGAATGGTGGTCATCCCGTTCCACGAAGAAAGGGACTGACCCCACATGAAGCGTCCACGTTGGCTGCGCAGGTCCATCGGCGCGGCCGTCCTCGGCGTCGCGATGGCCGCGAGCCTGCTGAGCCCGGCCGCGGCCGCGGCGGCGACGGCCCCCCTGCCCTACGCACCCGACCTGCCCAACCTGAGCACCCCCCAGATCGCCTACGACGTCTCCTTCCAGCCGGTGGCGAAAGGTGTCGCCGTACGCGGCGCCGACGGTTCGCTGCTGTACGGCGTGCGCTCGGGCAACGGCTTCGCCCCCCTCCAATCCCTCGGCGGGACGATCGTCGGCGACCCGTCCGTCGTGGTCACGTCCAACGGCACGCACTTCTTCGTCCGCGGCACCGACGACCAGGTCTACACCACGACGATCACCCCCTCCGGCGCCCAGACCGGCTTCTCCCACGTGCCCGGCCTCACCGTGACCGGCGAGATCGAGTCGATCGTGGCCAGAGGCGAACCCTCCGCCAACATCAGGATCTTCGCCCGCGGCACCGACGGCGCGGTGTGGACCAACGTCCTGCGCAACGGCGCCTGGATCGGCTGGAGCAGCCTGGGCGGCTTCGCCACCAGTGAGATCACCACCGGCCGCGTCTTCATCCCCGCCAACCAGATCAGGGTCTACATCCGCGGCGCCGACCACCGGGTGTACCTCAACCAGGTGACCCCCACCGGCGCCAGCGGCTTCCAGCCGGTCGGCGACCTGCGCGTCACCAGCAACATCGCCCTTGCCGACGACATGTTCTTCAACGGCATGGAGATCTACGCCCGGGGAGAGGACAACCAGCTGTGGACCCTGTTGACGACCAACGGCACCTGGCGGCCGCTGGGCGGCTCCCTCACCAGCGATCCGGCGGTCAGTTCCCAAGCCAACCTCGTCGCCGTCTACGCCCGCGGCACTGACAACACCCTGTCCATCAACAAGCGCATCTCCGCCGGCTTCCTCGGCTTCACCAGGATCGAGGGCCAGGTGACCAGCAACCCCACGGCCCTCAGCCCCAACGGCTTCGAGGGCAGGCAGGCTCAGGTCCTGCTGGCCCGGCTACCCGGTGGCGCCCTGGCCACGAACTTCGCCGGCACCAACAGCATCGGGCTGCTCGACTCCTTCACCGGCTACGTCCCGGTCCCCGGACCGGCCGTGGACTGACCCGGCCCCTGCCACGCAGACACGGACGCCCCCGCCGGACACACCGCGGGGGCGTCCGGCCCAAGACGGCCGACTGCGACGGCCTTCGGTAGGGTCTGCGGCCATGCAGATCATCAAGGGCGCGGGAGAGTGGGCGCCGCCGGCCGCCGGGACCGCCAACGACTGGGTCGAGCATCTCAAGGTGCCCGACCTGTCCGTCGGGCCGTACTGCATCCCGGCCGGCGGAGCCGACACCCAGAGCCCGCACACCGAGGATCTGACGCTGCTGGTCGTGTTCGGCCCGGCCTACGGCTCTCGCAAGGAGCTCGAGAACGACTGAGTCCGCGGATGTCACATTCCGCCGCGCCGTTTCGTCAGGGAGGTGTAACAAGCTGACCAACCAAGGAGATCCGCCATGGAAGCCCGTCTGAACGTGTTCGGCAACGCCGTCGCGACCAAGTACATGAAGTACCTCGTGGCCGCCGGCAAGGCGGTGTCGGACTCGACGTTGCCCGCCGCGACGCAGGAGCTGGTGAAGCTGCGCGCAAGCCAGATCAACGGCTGCGGCTTCTGCACCGACATGCACAGCAAGGAAGCGGCGCACGCGGGGGAGACCTCGGTGCGCCTCAACCTGGTCGCCGCCTGGCGGGAGGCCACGGTCTTCACCGAGGCCGAGCGGGCCGCGCTGGAGCTGACCGAGCAGGGCACCCGGATCGCCGACGCGGCCGGCGGCGTGAGCGACGAGGCGTGGGCCGACGCGGCCAAGCACTACGACGAGGACCAGCTGGCCGCCCTGGTGGCCCTCATCTCGCTGATCAACTCCTTCAACCGCCTGAACGTCATCATCCAGCAGCCCGCCGGTGACTATCAGGTCGGTCAGTTCGCGTAGGCGCTCGCCCGGAACAAGAAGGACGCCCACGACCGGTAGGGACGCCACGCCTCGGCCAGCTGACGGTAGGCCGAGGCGGGGGCGTCCTCCGGGAGGCCGTACGCCTCGCGGAGGATCGCGAACAGCCGGGGCTCGTCGCCGGGGAAGGCGTCGGGCGCCCCGGCACCGCGGATCAGGATGAGCCCGGCCGAGAACGCCCCGACCCCGGGCAGCGACCGCAACGCGGCCAGCGCCTCCTCCGGCGGCAGCGAACGCAGGTGGTCGGTGGTCAGGACGCCGTCGAGGGCGGCCCTGGCCAGGGCTCGGATCCATTCCTCCTTCCGCGCCGGCAGGCCCATGCCGGAGGCGTCCACGAGGGAGACCGGCGGCGGGAAGGCGGGGCAGACCTCACCGTCGACCTCGACCTTGGCGCCGAACCGCTCGGCGATGCGCTGCTTGATGCGGGCGGCGATGACCATGGACGAGCGTTGCACGATCACCGCCCAGCACGCCGCCTCCCAGGGCGTCCAGAAGCAGACCGGGCGCAGGCCGGGGTATCGGCGCCGCAGCTCGTCCAGCACGGGGTCGGTGAGGGAGGAGAAGCCGGTGCCGTCGACGTCGAGGGAGAAGATGCGGGCGATCTCGTCACGGCCGGTGGGGCGGGTGGTGGCGACGGTGACGCCGCCGGGCGCGGCGCGGACCCGGACGCCGAGGGGCAGCCAGTCGGCCTCGGCGGCGTAGGCGAAGCGCAGGGTGCCGCCGGACGGGGCGGCCGGGGACGCGGGCCAGTCTTCGAGGAAGCGCAGCGACCCGGCGAAGTCGAAAGGGCCCTCAGCGGCGAGGGTAAAGGAGTGCATGCCCATAAGAGTATGGTAGTGAAGAATGCCACGTGGGATAATTCCAGGCGCCCCGCAACCATGAAACTCGAAGGAGAAACATGATTGCGCTCCTCGTCATCGACGCGCAGAAAGAGTACGCCCCGTCCGGCGCTCTGCCCGTGGCTCGGTTCGATGCCGCGCTCGGCAATGTGGAGCGCCTTCTCGGCGCCGCCCGCAGCAGTGGGCGGCCGGCCGTGGTGCACGTCCGGCACATCAGCAGCACGCCCGGCGACAGCAGCTTCGACGCAGGTGGCAGGGGTATCGACTTCGTCGACAGCGTACGGCCGGCCCGCGACGAGTTCGTTCTCACCAAGCATTACGTGGGCGCGTTCTCGAACCCGGACCTGGACCGGTATCTGCGCCGCAACGGCGTGGACGAGCTCGTGATTTGCGGCTTCACGTCATTTATCTGCTGTGACACGACGGCCCGCGAGGCGGTTCAGCTCGGCTACAAAGTCTATTTCGTCGAGGACGCGATCAGCGAATTCAGCCTGGGCGACATCGGCGCCGACGAACTGCACAGAATGGTTACGGCCGTCCAGGGCGCGGTATTTTCGACCGTGACGGCCACGGCGGACGCGGTCGCACTTTTGGGCGGCGGGGAGTGAGCGGGTGGGCGGCGCGCAGGCACCGCCCACCGGCCCCGGGTCAGACCGCGATCACCCGGATCGACGGGTGGTTCACGGTGTTGAGGTAGAGCCTTTCCTTCTTGTGCTCCTGCTCCAGCTCGACCACGAGCCGGTAGCGGTAGGTGCCCGGCCGGAGGGTGCTGAGCACGGTCCCGGCCCAGTAGTAGTAGACGGGGGTCAGGGGATCGCGCATCCGGTCCGGCGCGCCGTAGATCTTGAGCTCGATGCAGACCTTCTTCTCAGCCACGTCCTCCTCGTCACCGGCCTCGGTGTCCAGGAAGACGATGTTGTTGATCTTGGGCATGGGCGGCCAGGTGCCGTCCCGGCGGCGTTCCATGTCGATCGGGCGGATGATCCAGTTGAGCACCTGCCCCTGCTTGCAGACGGTCTCCAGGCAGTCGGTGCCCTGGCCGTCGCCGCCGACGCTGTTGTCGACCATGTACAGGGCCCCATCCAGCGAGCGGTTCTCCGTCGCCTTCTCCATGTCGACGAGCGTGACGATGTTGAGCTGGACGGAGTTGAGCTGGCCGGGGTTCTGCTTGCGAACGCCGCTGAGCGAGGTGACCATGAACGTCCTCCTTTAGCCCACCAGCGTGGGGGACAGGGTGGTGGTGATCGGAATGGTGCGGGTCCCGACCAGGAACTTGATCTGGTACGGCACCTGCCCGATGTCGTCCTTCTTGACCGTGCCGATCCAGTAGGCGACGTCGGTGCCCGGGTAGGTCTGGCGTTCGGGCTCGATGACGTCCTTGTCGACGACGATGTCGGCGATGCCGACGAACGCCTCGCACTCCAGGGCCAGGACGTTCCAGACGACGCGGTCGCCGGCGCGGACCTTGGTCCTGAGCTGTTCGGTGCCGAAGCCGGTCGAGCCGCCGTCCTTGTTGGTGTCGTAGAGGTAGAGATGGTCGTGGACGGTGTCGCCGGCCAGGGCGCCGACGGCGTCGAGGACGGCGGTGACGGCGATGGGCGGCCGGGGGGAGGTCTCGCGCGGCTTCTGCCTGGGTGGCATGTCGAGGCTCCTGTCTAGAAGGCGGCCGGCGGGATGGGGAGCATGCCGACGCCCGCCTTGGTGAAGGCGTTGCGCTTCGGCTCTGAGGTGATCTTGAGGGCGGAGTCGCAGGTCAGGTCCACGGGCTCCCAGATCCAGTCGCTGCCCTGATGGGCGAGGCGGTGGAGTTGGATGGCCATGGTGTAGGCGTAGGTGCCGGGGCGGGTGGAGTCGACCGTGGCCGACCAGTACCAGCCGTCGGTGACCATGTCGGGCGAGCCGTACTCGGCCGGATACATGATCTTCTTGTCGACCGCTTCGCCGTAGATGTCGGTGATGACCGGGGCCGGGTAGCTGTGGCCGGCCGTACTGTCGGGGGCGACGACGTTGCCGGTGACGTCGAGGACCTTCTGCGAGGCGGGGCCGCGGGTGCGGCGGGTGGTCTTGGTGCGGGTGCCGAGCGTTTGCTGGATCTGACTGAGCTGGGCGGCGGTGTCGTCGCCCTGGCCGGCCGGCTTCAGGACCAGCGACTCCAGCTCGCGCAGGGCCTGGCGGTCGGTCTCGCGGGCGCGGTCGGCCTCGTAGCCGCGGGGGACGGTGGGCGGGATCGAGCCGAGGCTGTAGGGCAGCCAGTTGAGCACCTGCTCGGTGGCCTGCGAGCCGTCCTGCCAGTAGGAGCCGTGGATGGCGGTGATCAGGCCGCCGGTGCCCTGGCCCTCGGAGCCCTGGAGCTTCATGTTGTCGAACAGGTAGGTGTTGCCCTCCAGCGTCTTGGTCTCCAGGGCGTTGGCGACGTCGACGAGCACGATGATCGCGAGTTGCTGCGGCATGGGATTCTCCAGAAGGCTAGACCCGCATGAGCGAGGGCGTGTCGACGTGCAGGGCGCTGTACGGGCCTTCGTACATCTGGAACTCCAGGCGATAGCGGTAGGCGACGCCCGGCTGCATGTACGACGGCACCACTCCCGACCAGATGTCGAGGTCGAGCTTCTCGCTCTCCCCGTTCTGGCCGTCGTCCGGCCCGATCGGCTGGCCGCCGGGGCCGAGGAAGGTGATGTTCTTGATCTCGACCGGGGTCTGCAGGTCCACGGCCAGCACGGTCCACTGGACGACCTGGCCGGGGGTGACGATCGTGCACAACTCCGGCGTGCCCTGCGCGCGGCTCTCGAACGTCCCGTCGTCGATCAGGCTGAGGTTTCCGTTGAGCAGCGAGCGATCGGACAGCGCCCCGATGACATCCACCAGGGCGATGATGTTGACGTGCGGTTTCGGTGCTACCACTTCGACCCTCCCGTTGGTCAGCCCCGATCCCGGACCAGCGGCACCTTGCCCACGTGCGTCCGCTCGATCTCCGCGGAGGCCCGGTGCACGAACCTGATCTGAAACCGGTAGCCGGTCTTCGCCAGCGAGGCGGCGTTCGCCTCGCCCTGGTTGAACAGCGACAGCGCTCGGGGCAGCGCGTTGAGGAACAGGTGCTGCGCGCCGTACGGCCCGAGCGGCGCCTCCGTCGCGTACGTCAGCCCGGCCACGTCGTCCACCGCCGCCAGCAGTGTGATCGTCCGCTCCTCGCGGTGGTTGACGAACTGCACGTCGTGCGCGACCTCGTTGAGGTCCACGGCGGTGCCCGCCTTCAGCTCCTCGCGCACCGCCGCGTAGGCGCGCGCGGCGGAGTACTGGCTGTCGGCGATGTGCAGCACGTCTCCGGTACGGCCGGCGAACTCGAACTGGTGCGTCCTGAGCCCGGGCCCGTCGAGCCGGGGCCGCCGGATCATCCGGTCACCGAGTTTGAGCCGGGGCAGCGGCGCCTCGTGGGCGTGCAGCCGGGTGACGACCAGTTCGCCTTCCTCGCCCTCGGCCACCCAGCGGCCCCGCTCGTCGACGATCTCGATGAGATGCAGCCCGGGGACGGCCGCGAGCCAGGGGGTCTTCTCCGACAACTGCAGCCCGACGGTCTCGGCCTGGGTGGCCGCGAAGTAGCTGAGGATCGTGACGTTGGGGAACATGGCCTTCAACTCGGCCCGTTTGGCCTGGGACAGCACGCCGCTGCCGTACATCGCGACCCGGAAGCTCTCCCGGGCCTCGGCCTTGAGCCCGGCGCCGAGCTCGGTGAGGATGGCGATGCCGGCGGTGATGCCCATCAGCGCCTTCGGCCCCGGATAGGAGAACATCTGCTCCAGCACGCCGGCCGTGACGGGCCCGGCGCCGATGTAGTTGACGCCCGGCACGTTCTGCAGGACGCCGCCGACCATCGTGCCGCTGCTCCACATCTGGTAGTCGGCCAGCGTGGTGAACAGCCACCTGGGGCTGCCGGGCAGGTGCTGGGCGAGCTGGTGGTCGCCCATGAACCGCCCGGCCACGCGGTAGGTGTCGTGCAGCTCGCGCACCGCGTAGACGATCTCCAGCGGGCTGCCGCCGCTGGTGCCGCCGCTGGCCACGATCTCGAAGCCGCCGCGGTCCAGCGGCACCACGAGGCCGGGGCGCGTCTCGGTGTAGAACTCGCGCTGGAGGTCCTTGTCCGACAGCGGGATCCGCTGCCACTGCTCGAAGGTCTCGGGGATCTCGCAGCCGGCCAGGCGGCGTTTCCACTCGGGGTTGAGGAGCAGGGTGTGGATCATCTGCCGCAGGCGGCGCAGGACCAGCGCGTCCTGCACGTCGTGGGGGAGTTCGCCGTACGGCGTGCCGTACGCGCGGGCGCACTCCCGCATCTTGCCGGCGAACGACGGGAGCGCGCACACGGCCTCGGCGGAGACCGGCGTCAGCTCCTCATCGGGGATCAGCTTGGTGGCCAGGTCGGCCGGGTTCATCGGCACCCTCCTCGGAGCAGCTCTTGGCCAACGGCTCTGATCTCGCCGAGCAGCATGCGGAAGTGCTCCTCGGTGATCAGGTGGTTCATCAGGACGACACGCAGCGCGGCCACTCCCGCGAGGTCGACCTTGGAGATGAAGAACGTGCCCCGTGCCTTGACCCGGTCGCGGATGGCGACCTGGAGGCGGTGGGTGTCGGCGTCGGACAGCGTGCCGGGGCGGTAGCGGAAGCACAGGATGTTCGCCTCCGGCCAGTGGGTGGTCTCGAAGTCCGGCTCGCTCAGCAGGATGTGGTGGACGTCCTTGGTCAGCCGGCAGAGGTATTCGATCTTCTCGGCGAACAAGGCCCTGCCGTACATCGCCCACGACACCCAGAGCGGCATGATCATCGGGCGCTTGGTGCACTCGAGGGTCTTGCCGCCGCTGTCGAGCGCGGTGTAGATGTCCGGTTCCTCGTCGAAGACGTAGCTGGCCCGCTGGCGGAACGGGCTGCGGCTCTTGTCCTTGTCGCGGTAGAAGAGCAGCGTGCAGGGGGCCGGGGTGAACATCATCTTGTGCGCGTCCCAGGCCAGGGAGTCGGCCCGGTCGATGCCCTCCAGCTTCCAGCGCAGCCGGTCCGACACCAGGAGGCTCGCCCCGTGCGCGCCGTCCACGTGCAGCCAGATGCCGCGCTCGCGGGTGATCTCGGCCAGCTCGCCGATCGGGTCGAAGGCGCCCACCGACGTCGTTCCCGCCGAGGCCACCAGGCAGAAGACCCGCAGGCCCCGCCGCTCGGCCGCCTCCAGGGCGGGTACGACGCGGTCCACGTCGATCCGGTGGCGGCGGTCGAGCGGCAGCCGGATGAGCTGGGCCTCGCCGATGCCCATGACGCCGGCCGTACGGGAGACGCTGTAGTGCACGTCGTCGCCGACGGCGATGGCGGGACGGGGCCGGTCGAGGCAGGCGGCGCCGCCTTCGGACCAGAAGCCGGGCAGGCGGTCGTTCCTGGCGGCCAGCAGCGCGGTCAGGTTGGCCAGCGAGCCGCCGGAGGTGGTGACCATGGCGAAGCTGCCCGGCGGCCAGCCGATGAAGCGGTTGAGCTCGTCGGCCATGATCTTCTCGGCGACGTTCGGCAGCTGGGCGGCCTCGTAGAAGGAGGACGGCTGGCTGACGACCGAGCTGATGAAGTCGACGACGCCGGCCAGGGGGACCGGGCCGGAGAACTGCCGGCCCATGTAGCCGGGCGAATGGACCTGGATTCCGGTCTTGAGGTAAAGGTCGATGATGGCGTTGAGCTTGGCCTCGTCATGGCCGGCGACGTTCTCCCGATCGGTGGTCATCAGCGATCTGGCGGCTCGCGACAACTGCGCCGGTTCGGTGAGTTCCAGGCCCCTGATCGACAGATCGGTCAGGTGCTTTTCCAGTCGGTCCAGGGTCGCGGCGGAGCTTTCCAGGAACCGCTGAATGTCGAACGCATCGAGCGTTAATCTGCTCGATATTTTGCGGGCATGGTCCATAAATGTAGCCCTCCCTGAATGATTCCCCCGCCGGGATCGGGGCGCGGCAACATAAGGAAAGCATGAATACGGGTCCGCCGGAATTGTGTGGGTCGGCGTGTGGGGTCACTTGGGAACAAGCCGGATCAAAACATGGATCCACGGCGGGCGCAATAGCCATTCGCCGTCCTACCTGGGCTGAGATAATGTCAGGCCCGCAACCCGGGACACGACTATCCCCTAACGTAATCAGTCAAACCGGGTTTAGTGGCGGACGGTTGAATTCTTGGCCGTCCGGTCGCACGCGGGATCCGTGATATGATCTCGTCTTCGTGTGGAATGGGAGATCCAGTTGATGAATGACGACTCGGCATTCGTGCAAAACGAGCTGCAGCGGCTGCGCGCCAGCATCGACAATCTCGACGCCGCCCTCGTGCACCTGCTCGCCGAGCGATTCAAATGCACCCAGGAGGTGGGCAGGCTGAAGGCGGAATACAACCTGCCGCCGGCCGATCCGGAGCGGGAGAAGCGGCAGATCACGCGGCTGCGCAGCCTGGCCGAGGAGTCGCGGCTCGACCCGGTCTTCGCCGAGCGCTTCCTCGGTTTCATCATCGCCGAGGTCGTCCGGCACCACGAGCTGATCGCCAGCAACAAGGCGCGCGGGACCGGCTAGCTCGTCACCTTCTGCGCCGCGATCCAGGCGTCGATGATCTCCCACTGGTCGTAGAGCCAGCGAATGCGTTCCTCACGTCCGCGCGGCACCTCGGCGGCCGGCACCCGCCACCATTGGGCGGTGATCCGGGCCTCCAGCGGCAGGCGCCGCCACACGTCGCCGATCGTCATCAGGTCGTCGAGGCCGGTGTGGGCGACGAAGACGACGTCGGCCGACGGGCTGGCCTCGATCGCGGCGATGGCGCCGCCGGGCCTGGGCGGCAGCAGGTGGTCGAGGTTGCGGGCCCGCTCCGCCTCGGCGGACAGGCCCTTCTCCTCCAGGCGGCGAATGGCCATGCGCCGCCGGCGCGGGGTGAAGTTGCCGCCCTCGGGGAAGATGACCAGGGCGTCGTCGTCGTCCATGGTCGAGGCCAGCCGGGTGATCTCCGCGAGGATCCCGCTCTCGGCCGCCCGGCGGGGCACGAACGCGTTCGGCAGGCGATTGACCAGCACGTCCAGCGAAGGGTCGTACTGCAGGGCCGCCTTCATGACGATGCGCGGCTGCCGCCGGTACACCGCCAGCAGGTGGTGGACCAGCAGGAAACTGTCGCCGGGGCCCGCGTGGCGGGCCAGCACGATGACCGGGCGGGTGAGCCTGGCGGCCTGCTCGGCCTCGGTCGGCGGGGGCTCGGCGATGGTGACGGTCAGGCGGAAGACCCGTTCGGCGGTGCCGTACACGCGGGAGAGGAACCAGCGGATCACCGCGTAGTGGCGCGTCTGGAACTTGTCGCGGCGCAGCCGTCCGCCGAAGCCGGCGGCCACCCACAGCGCGAGGCAGGCCAGCAGCGCGCCGCACTCCAGCACCAGCCACACCGCGCCGAACCAGACGAAGCGCACCCCGCGCCGCTGCGGCGGCGGCAGGCGCAACGAGGCCAGCGTCACCACCAGCAGCCAGAACGGCAGCGTGACCAGCACGACGACGGTGAGCACGAGCACCAGGGGAACGAGAATGATGCGGCGCAGGATGCGTGGGGGCAAGGGGACCTCCTAATCGTTCATCCTCCCCCTTGAATCCAGATAACGCGAAGAAGCCCGATAAGCCCGCTCCACATAAGCCGCAATAAGCGACATATCCCGATAACGCCATGGCGACACCGGCTCCGGCGCCCCCGCCGGCATCACGTGCACCTCCACCCCGTCCGGCAGGTTCGCCATCTCCTCCGCGAACCGATGCCGCCGCGCGATCTCGAAGGCCACCATGCCCACCTCCCACGGCCGCTCCGGCACCCGCAACGGCCGCTCGATCCGCCCCACGTGCAGCACGAACACCCGCCGCGCCCCCAGGTGTACGGCCCGGCCGACCGGAATCGAGTGCACCAGCCCCCCGTCGAAGAAGTGTTCCCCGTCCACGTGCACCGGCGGCAGCAACCCAGGCACCGCGCACGAGGCCAGCACCGCGTCCACCAGCGGCCCGCCGGTGAACCAGTGCGCCGCCGCCCGCTCCACCGAGGCCGCCACGCACTGGAAGGGCACGGCCAGCTCCTCGATCCGCGCCACCGGGATCGTCTCGGCCAGCAGCCGCCGCAGCGGCCCGGCCGAATGCAGATGGGTGCCGGTCTTGGCCAGCGTGGACAGCCGCGCCACCCACGAACCGGCGAAAGCCGTACGGACCACATCGGAAGCCCACAACGCGGTCAGCCGTTTGACCGCCTCGTCGGGGTCGGCGGCCAGCACCGCCCCGTTCAGCGCGCCGATCGAGGTGCCGAGCACGACGTCGGGCCGGATGCCCGCCTCGTCCAGCGCCCTGAGCATGCCCACCTCGTGCGCGCCGAGCACGCCACCACCGCCGAGCACGAAAGCCGTATCCACGAGGGCCACAGTATGCGCCCGGCCGTCAGCCGAGCCGGGTGAGGCCGTTCTCGAAGGCGAAGACCACGGCCTGGACGCGGTCGCGCAGGTCGAGCTTGGTCAGGATGTGGGAGACGTGCGTGCGCACCGTTCCCTCCGACAGGAACATGCGGGCGGCGATCTCCGCGTTGGACTGCCCGGTGGCGATCTCGGCCAGGATCTCCTGCTCGCGCTTGCTGAGCAGCGCCGCCCGGGCCGCCGGGACCTTGCCCGACCCGGAGACCCGGGGCAGGAAGTGCGCGATGAGCCGCCGCGTGGTCGAGGGGGCGAGCACCGAGTCACCGGCGTGCACGGTCCTGATGGCGTCGGCGAACGGCCGCGGCGCCGTGTCCTTCAGCAGGAACCCGCTGGCCCCCGCCCGGATCGCCCCGAAGACGTACTCGTCCAGGTCGAACGTGGTCAGCACGAGCACCCGCGGCCCGTCGTTCGCGGTGATCCGGCGGGTGGCCTCGATGCCGTCCATGCGCGGCATCCGCACGTCCATCACCACCACGTCGACGGCGAGCTCTTCCAACGCCTCCAGCGCCTCGACGCCGTCACCGGCCTCGCCCACGACCTCGATGCCCGCCTCCCGGCGCAGCACCAGCCGGACACCGGTGCGCACCAGCTCCTGGTCGTCCACCAGGAGAACCCGGATGGGGGTCGCCACGGCTCAGACCCAGGGGAGTGTCGCCTCGACCTGGAACCCGCCCTGTGGCAGCGGCGCGGCGTGCGCGGCGCCGCCGAACAACGCGGCGCGCTCGGCGATGTTGATCAGCCCGTGCCCGGAGCGCGCCGGGCGCGCCCGCGGGCGGCCGGAGCCGTCGTCGGTGACGGTGATGTGCAGCTCATGTTCGCCGTAACGGAGTACCACCTGAGCTTCGGCTTCCTTCCCCGCGTGCTTCAGCGTGTTGGTCAGAGCCTCCTGCACGATCCGGTACGCCGCCAGGCCCAGCCCGGCCGGGGCCGTACGGATGCGTCCTTCGACCCGTAACCGTACCGTCAGCGGATGCCGCTCGACCAGTCCGTCGATCGCCTCGATCCCCGGCTGCGGCTCGCCGGACTCCTCCTGCCGCAGCCCGCCCAGCAGCAGCCGCAGCTCCACCAGCGCCGCCTGCCCGGACTCCCGGATGGCCTCCAGCGCGGTGCCCGCCGCGAGCCGGTCCTCATCCAGCAGCGCCACCGTCGCCCCGTGCGACTGGATCACCATCGCGCTGACGTTGTGCGCCACGATGTCGTGCAGCTCGCGGGCGATCCGCACCCGCTCCTCCGCCACCATGGCCAGCGCCCGCCCCTCCTCCGCCTGCGCCGCCGCGGTGACCCACCGCCGCCGCGCCACCCCGATCGCCCACGCCGTCGTCACCACCGCCGCCGACAGGACTCCGCCGGGCACCAGCACCGCGAGCGCCACGACCAGCCAGTACGGCGAGGCCCGCCACCGGCCCACGGTGTAGAAGGCGATCTGCAGGGCGGTCGAGGCCCCGAGCTCGGCCCAGGAGTTGTTGACCTCCAGCCAGATGTCCCAGCGCCCGGCCGCCAGCCACAGCGCCCAGACCGCCACGAGCACCGCGTACGGCCGGCGCCGGCGGAACGCCACGCAGGCGAAGGCCGCGAAGTCCGCCCAGAACGTCGGCGGAACCCCGTCGAAGCGCGCCAGCGACTGCTCGTGGTAGGGAATCTCGATCAGCAGGTACACACAGGCCACCCCGGCCAGCACCGTGTCGGCCGCCCGGGGATGCCCGCTCCACCACACCAGGACGCGCCGCACCATGCCTAGACGGTACGACGGGGACCCCTCCGCCCGCCGTACGCCGTCTGGCTTTTACGAGCGGACGCGGACCTTGAAAATCAGCCTCCAGGCAGATGCGGGGATCGCTTCCCGGCTGTCCTAAAATCGCGGTCCATGACGATTGTGGATGAACAGGGACGGCCCGAGCCGCCCGTCGCCGCCGGCGAGGCCGCCACGCTGCTGGGCTTCCTCGACTACCACCGCGCGACGCTCGCCTGGAAGTGCTCGGACGTGGACGAGGACGGCATGAAGGTCAGCGTCGGCGCGTCCGCGATGACGCTCGGCGGCATGCAGAAGCACCTGTCCTACGTCGAGGACTGGTGGTTCTCCGTCCGCTTGCACGGCAACGAGGCGCAACCGCCGTGGGACACGGTGGACTGGAAGGCCGATCGCGACTGGGACTGGAACTCCGCCGCGGCCGACACCCCCGCCGAGCTTCACCAGATGTGGCAGAAGTCGATCGCCCGCTCCCGCGAGCTGACCGCGCAGGCCATGGCGGAAGGCGGCCTGGACCGGATGGCCGTGCGTCCCTGGCAGGACGGCACCGCGCCGAACCTGCGCTGGATCCTGGTCCACATGATCGAGGAGTACGCGCGCCACAACGGCCACGCCGACCTCATCCGGGAGTCGATCGACGGCCTCACCGGCGAATGACCATGGACGTCACCACCGCCGTCGTCTCCTTCGCCGCGGTCGTCGCCCTCCTGACGCTGACCCCCGGCCTGGACACCGCGCTCATCCTGCGCACCTCCCTGCTGTCGGGGCGGCGGCCGGCCTGGGGCGTGGTGCTGGGCATCCAGGCCGGAACCCTGACCTGGGGCCTGGCCACCGCCGCCGGGCTGTCGGCCCTGCTGGCCGCCTCGCAGCTCGCCTACGAGATCCTGCGCTGGGCCGGCGTCGCCTACCTGGTCTGGATGGGCGCCCGCATGATCTGGGACGCCCGTCGCCGGCCCGAGCAGGCCCCGGAACCCGTCGCCGCCCAGAGCTTCACCGCCGCCTTCCGCCGCGGGCTGCTGACCAACCTCCTCAACCCCAAGGTCGGCGCGTTCTACGTGGCGATGCTGCCCCAGTTCATGCCCGACGACGTGGCCCCGGCACTGATGGGGCTGGCCCTGGCCGGGGTGCACGCGGTCGAGGGCGTGGTGTGGAGCGGCGTCCTGGTCGCCTTCGCCACGCTCATGGGCGGCTTCCTGCGCACCCCGAGGGTGCGCCGCCTGCTGGACCGGGTGACCGGGGTGGTGGTCATCGGGTTCGGCGTGCAGCTGGCGGTGCACGCCGGCCGATGACGCGCCGGCCGAGGTCAGGGGATCAGCAGCAACTTCCCCGTGGTACGGCGGGCCGCCAGGTCCTCGTGGGCCTGCCGCGCCTCGGCCAGCGGATACCGGTGCGAGACGTCGATCCTCAGCTGCCCGCCGGCGATCCAGCCGAAGATCTCGCGGGCCCGCCACAGCAGCTCGTCCCGATCGGCCACGTAGTGCACGAGCGAGGGACGGGTCAGGAACAACGACCCCGACTGGTTGAGGATCTGCAGGTCCTGGGGCGGCACGGGCCCGCTGGCCGCGCCGTACAGGGCCATGAGGCCGCGCGGGCGCAGGGCGGTGAGGCCGCCGTGGAAGGTGGTGGCGCCGACGCCGTCGTAGACCACGTCCACGCTGTCCTTCAGCGCCTGTGCGAAGTCCTCGTAGGAGTGCACCTCGTCGGCCCCGGCGGCGCGGGCCAGCTTGGCCTTCTCCTCGGTGGAGACGGTGGTGTGGACGGTCGCGCCGAACATCTTGGACAGCTGGATGAGCAGCAGGCCCATGCCGCCCGCGCCGGCGTGCACCAGCACCCGGTCGCCCTCCTTGACCTCGTGCGTGGAGCGCACGAGGTAGTGGGCGGTCAGGCCCTGCAGCAGGGCCGCGGCGGCCAGCTCGGCTGAGACGCCGGCGGGGATCGGCACGAGCCGGTCGGCCGGGACGACGGCCTTCTCGGCGTAGCTGCCCAGGACGTTGACCCAGCCGACGGCGTCGCCGACGGCGAAGCCGGTGACGCCGGGGCCGACGGCGGCGACGGTCCCGGCGCCCTCGGAGCCGATCGGGCTCGGGAGCTGGACGGCGTAGACGCCCGAACGATGGTAGATGTCGACGTAGTTGACGCCGCTGGCGGCCACGTTCACGACCACCCGGCCGGGTCCCGCGACGGGGTCGGGGTGCTCGGCGTACTCGAGGACCTCTGGGCCGCCCTGGGCGGCGATGACGACTGCGCGCATAGTCCTGTCTAACCCACGCGCCCGCCTATTCCTTCCAGCGGGTCATGTCTCGGAGCGTTGCCCGCGCAGCTCGAAGTCGTCGAAGACGATCTTCATGGCCGCCTGGCCGTCCTTCGGCACCCGGGAGAACAGCCCCACATGCCCGGTCTTGATGCCGTTCGGGTCGTCGGCCCGCAGCACCTGCTTGCCGTCCACCCACATGGTCAGCCGGACCGTGCTGCCCACCTGCTCGCACAGCGCCTCCAGCCGGACCCGGGCCTCCGGCTTGACGGCGAGCTTGACCGGCTGGGCGAGCGTGCCGCCGGAGCCGTTGACGATCTTCCTGATCCGCGCGTTGCCCGCGGTGTCCAGGCCGAACTCGTAGAAGTCCTTCTCGACGGCGTTGTGGCAGTACACGCCGTACTCGCCGCCGCCGGTGAGCGGCTGGGCCTGCGCGGTCACGCTGACCAGCACGGTCTCGGGCATGAGCGGGGTCGGCGTGGCCTCGGGCGTGGGGGCGGGCGAGGGCGTGGTGTTGGTGAACGGCGCCGGCGCGCCGGCCCAGCGCTGCTCCGTGTCCTGGTCCACGTCCAGGCCGTAGGTGCCGTCGGCGCGCAGGCCGTAGCTGGTGTCCTCGTCGGTGTCGTAGGTGCCGTCCCAGCCGCCGGAGGTGGTGAAGTCGTCCTGGTACAGCCGGGGCATGCCGGTCGGCGGATCGCCGCCGGACAGCATCAGCGCCGCCACGCCGCCGCCCACCGCCAGGACGGCCGCCGCGGCCAGTCCGGCGATCAGCTTCACCCGGGCCGGCGCCCGCGGCCTGTCCGGCGCCGGCTGCGCGGCGGTCAGCGGCGTGGTGGCCCGCTGCCAGGCCACCTGCACGGTCTGCGCCGCCTGCTCGGGCGCCGCCTGCCGGCCCACGAGGTGGTCGAGGAGCTGCTGGGCGGTCGGCCGCATGGCCGGGTCCTTCTGCAGCGCCGCCGCGACCAGCGGGCGCAGACCGGGCTCCACGACGGACAGGTCCGGCTCGGCGTTGAGCACCGAGTAGATCGCCGAGGGCAGCGAGTCGCCCCCGAAAGGCGGCCGCCCGCCGGCGGCGAAGGCGATCAGGCACCCCCACGAGAACACGTCGCACGCCGGCGAGACGGGATCGCCCCGCAGCACCTCCGGCGCCATGTACCGGGGCGTCCCGATGAGCTCGCCGGTGCCGGTGACCCCGCCCAGCGAGTCGAGCGCCCGCGCGATCCCGAAGTCGATCACCCGCGGCCCCACCGGCGACAGCAGCACGTTCGACGGCTTCAGATCCCGGTGCACCACCCCGGCGCCGTGGATGGCGGTCAGCGCGGTGGCCACGCTCACCGCGAGCGCGTCGAGGCTGGAGCCGGTCATCGGCCCCGACTGCTTGACCGCCTCCTCCAGATTCGGCCCGGGCACGTACTCGGTGACCACGTACAGCTGCCCGCCCTCGAGCGCCGCCTCCAGCACCGCGGCCGTGCAGAAGCGCCGCACCCGCTGCGCGGCGTCCGCCTCCCGGCGAAAGCGCATGCGGAACTGCTCGTGCTGGCTGAGCTCGGGATTGATCACCTTGACCGCGACCCGCTGCCCTGAGGGGTCTTCGGCCAGGTGAACCGTGCCCATCCCGCCGCGGCCCAGCACGCTGATCAGTTTGTAGCGCCCGATGTGGGAGGTTTCACCGCTCACGGCGCGTTAGCTTACCGACATGGCACCGAGTTCGGGCAGGCCGGAACGGGGATCCACCACCACGACCCGGCAACCGGCCGCCGTGGCCGCCGCGATGCCCGTGGGACTGTCCTCGATCGCCACGCATTCCTCCGCCCGCACCCCGAGCAGCCGCGCCGCCTTCAGATAGGGGTCGGGGTACGGCTTGCCGCGCCGGGTGTCCTCGGCCGCGATCACCAGGTCGAAGCGGTGCCCGCCCAGGCTGGGCAGCACCTGCTCCACGATGTTGCGCGGCGAGGCGGTGACCAGGGCGGTCGGCACCTCGGCGGCGGTCAGGGCGCGGAGCAGGTCCAGGGCGCCGGGGACGAGGTCGATGCCCGTGGCCAGGCGTTCGGCGAAGGCGTCGGTCAGGCGGGCGGCCACCGCCCCGGCGTCGGCGGGGGCCAGGTGGGCGGCGGTGTCCTCGACCGAGCGGCCGAGGACGTGGGGTTCGTCCTCGGGGCCCAGGGCGCCGCCGAGCGACTCGGCGACGGCTGCCGTGGCCTGCCACCACAGACCTTCGGTGTCGACCAGGGTGCCGTCCATGTCGAACAGGACGGCGGCGGGGAGATCAGAGGGCATCGGCGGTTTCCGTGACGGGGACGGGGACGGTGACCGTGCGCGCGGCCACCAGCACCGGGCGTTCGACCAGGCGCAGGCTCACCTTGGTGCCGGCGGCCAGCCGTACCGCTTCGTGTCCCGGCACGTCGGCGAGCACCTCGCCGCCTTCCAGGGCCACCCGCAGCCGCACGGAGGCGCCGCGGAAGGAGGCGGCCAGGATCTCGGCCCTGCCGTCCTCGGCGGGGCTGACCTGGACGGCCTCGGGGCGGACGAGCACGTCGACGGCGGGGTCGGCGGGCGCCGGGCCGTCGATGGGCAGGAGCTGGCCGAGCACCGTCACCTGATCACCGGACACCTGCCCGGCCAGGTGGTTCATGGTGCCGACGAACTCGGCCACGAAGGGGGTGGCGGGCCGGTCGTAGACCTCGGCGGGCGAGCCGCACTGCTCCAGTTTGCCGCCGCGCAGCACCGCGACCCGGTCGGCGATCGACAGCGCCTCCTCCTGGTCGTGGGTGACGAAGACGGTGGTGATGCCCAGGTCGAGCTGCAGGCGGCGGATCTCCTCGCGCAGGTTGATCCGGACCTTCGCGTCCAGGGCCGACAGCGGTTCGTCGAGCAGGAGCACGCGCGGCTCCAGCGCCAGCGCGCGGGCCAGCGCGACGCGCTGCTGCTGGCCGCCGGAGAGCTGGTGCGGGTAGCGGTCGGCGTGGGAGGGCAGGCCGACCAGTTCGAGCAGTTCGCGGGCCTTCTCCCGGCGCCGCGCGGCCGCCACCTTGCGCACGCGCAGGCCGAAGGCGACGTTGTCGGCGGCGTTGAGGTTCGGGAACAGCGAGTACGACTGGAAGACCATCCCGGCGTCGCGCTTGTTGGCGGGCAGGCCGGTGACGTCCTTGCCGTCGACGAGTACGGCGCCGGAGTCGGGATGCTCGAACCCGGCCACGCAGCGCAGGGCCGTGGTCTTGCCGCAGCCCGACGGGCCGAGCAGGGCGATCAGCTCGCCCGGCGCGACGGTCAGGTCCAGCCCGTCGAGGGCGACCGTCTTGCCGAAGACCCTGCGCAGGCCGCGGAACTCCACCTGAGCCGTCATGGGTTCTTCTTCTCCTTACCGAAGGCGCTGGAGACCGCGAGCAGCAGCAGCCAGATCAGCAGCAGGCTGAGGATCGAGACCGCCACCGACATCTGGCCCCTGGAGCCGGAGATGGTGACGATCCAGACCGCGAAGGGCTGGTAGCCGAGGAGCCTGGCGACGGTGAACTCACCGAGCACCAGAGCCAGCGTGAGGAACGAGGCGCTGGCGATGGCCGAGCGCAGGTTGGGGACGATGACGCGGAACACCACGTGCGGCCACGAGGCGCCGAGGTTGCGGGCCGCCTCGACGAGCGTGCGCACGTCCATGGTGCGCAGGCCGGCGTCGAGCGAGCGGTAGACGAACGGGAGCACGAGCACCATGTAGGCGAGCACGAGCACGATCGGGAAGCCGGGGTTCTGGATCGCGATGAGCGTGGCCCAGAACGGGGTGGGCGCGAGCACCTCGCCGCCGGCCGCCAGCGACCTGCTCATGCCGACCACGAACGTGATCGGCGGCACGACGAGGGGCAGCGTGCACAGCACCTCCATCACCGGCCGCAGCCGCGGGGCGGCCAGCCGTACGGCCAGCATCGCCGGCAGCGTCAGCAGCAGGACCAGCACGATCGTGGCCAGGGCCAGGCCGAGCGAGAGCAGCATCGAGCGCACGAAGCCCTCGGCCGTCAGCAGCTCGGCGTAGGGGGCGAGGGAGAAGCCGGTGTTCTCGTTGTAGACCGTGTACCAGAGCGAGGCGCCCAGGGGGACGAGGAAGTACAGGGCGGCGAGCAGGAAGACGAGGCCGCGCCACGGTCCCCTCCTGGCCGGCCGCGCGGCGGCGGCCACCCTTTCCAGGCCGGTCACTGCAGCCATCGGGTGCTCCTCCTCTGCAGCGGCAGGTAGACCGCCATGACCAGCCCGGCCACGACGATCATGTCGAGGCTGAGCGCGAGCGCGACGTTCTCCTGGCCGATCAGCACGTCGCTGGTGAGCGCGTTGGCGATCTTCAAGGTGACCAGCGGGACGACGGTTCCCGCGCCCATGGCCGCGGCGGTGGCGTAGGCGGCGAAGGCCGCGCCGAACAGCAGCACCACCCCGCCGAGCAGGGCGGGGGTGAGCACGGGCAGCGCCACGTACCGCCAGTAGTGCCACGTGGTGGCGCCGTTGTTGGCGGCCGCCTCGCGCCACTGCGGCTTGAGCCCGTCCAGCGCCGGCGCCATGACCAGCACCATGAGGGGCACCGAGAAGTACAGGTAGACGATCACCAGGCCCCAGAACGTGAACAGCACGCCGGGCGGCAGCCCGAACAGCCCGGTGACCACGCCGGAGTTGCCGAGCGTGGCGACCCAGAAGAACGCCAGCGGCACGCCGCCGAAGTTGGCCAGCACGCCCGAGGCGGTCAGCACGGCCGAGCGCAGCCCGGCCGAGCGTGAGGTGACCACGGCGTAGGCCAGGAAGGTGCCGAGCACCGCGCCGAGCACCGCCACGACCGCCGACACCTGGATGCTGCCGGCGATCGAGGTGAGGTTGCCGCCCTGCAGGCTCAGCCGGAAGTTCTCCAGCGTGGGCCGGCCCTGCGAGGTGAACGCCCCGGCCACCAGTGCGACGGCCGGGACGCCGAAGACGAACGCGTAGAAGGCGAGCAGCGGCAGCGCGCCGAGCCAGCCCGTGGACCTTCTCATCCGGAGACGGCGGCGTCCCAGCCTTCGGCGAGCTTCGCCTTGGCCGCGTCCACCTGCTCGGGGGTGGGGAACGTGGGCGTGCCCTCGACCTGCGGCAGCTTCTCGGCGGCGGTCTTGTCGATGGAGCCGTCGGCGGTCATGGTGGGCATGAGGACCGGGCGGGCGAAGCCCTTGAGGTAGAGGTTCTGGCCCTCGGCGCTGTAGAGGTACTCCTGCCACAGGCGGGCGGCCGCCGGGTGCGGGGCGTCCTTGTTGATGGCCTGGGCGTACATCTGGAAGTACTTGCCGTCACTGGGCACGTTGACCTTCCAGTCGATGCCCTTGGCGGCCATCTGCGGGGCGTAGGCGGCGTTGTTGTAGTCCCAGTCGATGCTGATCTGGGTCTCGCCCTTCTCGATGGTGGCGGGCGTGGTCTCGACCGGGTTGTAGTTGCCGGCCGCCTTGAGCTTCTTGAAGAACTCCAGGCCGGGCGCGATGTCGTCGAAGGAGCCGCCGTTGGCGATGGCCGCCGCGTAGACGCCGGCGAAGGCCGAGCCCGACTTGGTCGGGTTGCCGTTCATCGCGACCTTGCCCTTGTACTCGGACTTGAGGAGGTCCTTGAAGCTCGTGGGGCAGGTGGCGATCTTCTTGGCGTCGCAGCCGATGGAGACGTAGCCGCCGTAGTCGTTGGTCCAGAGGCCGGTCGCCTCCTTCTGGCCCTCGGGGATCTTGTCGAAGCTCTGCACCTTGTAGGGCGCGAACAGCCCTTCCTTGGCGCCGCTGATCGCGAAGGACTGGCCGAGGTCGAGCACGTCGGGGGCGCGGTCCTGGCCCTTGCGGGTCTTGACGGCGTTGATCTCGTCCGCGCTGGCGGCGTCCGGGTCCTCACTCTCGATCTTGATGCCGTATTTTGCTTCGAAGGACTTGATGATTTCGCCGTAGTTGGCCCAATCCGGAGGGAGGGCGATCACATGGAGGTTGCCCTCCTTCTTGGCCGCTTCCACCAGCTTGTCGAAACCGCCGAAGTCGGCGGCGGAGGCGGCGGTCCTGGCGTCCGCTCCGCCCCCCTCCGGCTTGGCCGTCTGTGTACCGGGTGCCGCGCCGCAGGCCGCGGTGGCTACGGTAAGGGCTGCGAGAACGCCAGCAGCGCGGGCTCGGGGAGTCAACACGTCGCCTCCACATCAGGGGGGTGTAGAACGAACTTAAGGGAACTTGTACAAACAAGGCCAGTCCCAGTAAGTCGCATAAAGATTGCTCTTTCGTGAACGGGAAGGGTCGAGAATGGTCGCGCGCTATGAACGAATCGCCGCTGAGCTGCGCGATGACATCCTTCGCGGAACACACCCCGTCGGATCCACCCTGCCGACCGACGCCGAGCTGGCTGCGCGCTATTCCGCCGCCCGCGGCACCGTGCGCCAGGCGCTGGCCGTCCTCGTGGCCGAGGGCCTGGTCGGCTCCCGCCAGGGGGCGCGCCGCATCGTCCTCGGCAACTCGCGCAGCCAGAGCTTCGCCGAACTGCACAGCTTCGCCCAATGGGCCAAGGCCAACGGCTACACCTTCGGCGGGCAGGTGCTGCGCCAGCGCCGCCGGCCCGCGGGCGCCGCGGAGGCGGCCAAGCTGGGCTCGGAGGAGGTCCTGGAGGTCCTGCGCCTGCGCACGCTCGAGGGCGAGCCGGTCCTCGTCGAGCGCACCGTCTACGCCGGGTGGATCGCCCCCGCCGTCGAGGCCATCGCGCACGACTGCGGCTCGATCACACAGGCCCTCTACGACTCCACCGGCCTCGTCTTCGCCTATGGCGAGCACCTCATCGACGCCGTGGCCGCGGGCGCGCAGGACGCGCGCCTCCTGGGGGTACGGCGGGGCAGCCCGCTCCTTCGCCAGCGCCGGATCACCACCACCCAGGAAGGCCGCCCGGTGGAGAGCTCCGACGACCGCTACCGGGCCGGCAGCGTGACCTTCAGCATCCGCAACTCGATCGGCGCCAACCCTCTCGTACGGCAGGCCGGCGACTTGCACTTCGGGGCGTGAGAACGTATGTTCGAGTAAGAGAAGCGCCCGCCTTCCCCCGGGTGGCTCAGCCGAAGGACCAGAGCCGCGGGGAGAGGGAACGTCTTGAGCAGACTTTACGGTGATCCCATCGAAGTGTGGACCCGTGACGGGGAACCCACCCAATTCGTCTGGCGTGACCGTCTCTATCTCGTCCGCCGCGTGCTCGACCACTGGGTGGTGGCCCGCGAGTGGTGGAAGACCAGCGAGGGCGACCCCGGCGAACGGCAGTTCTGGCGGGTGGAGGCCGGCCCGGGCCGCGAGAGCGGCACCTACGAGCTCCGTTTCGACACCGCCAGCGGCGGCTGGCTGCTGCTACGGGCGTGGGACTGATGGCCGCCCGCCCGTTCCCGCACCTGAGCGTCTGCTCGGCCTACTCGATGCGGTACGGCACCGCCTTCCCGGCGCAGCTGGCCACCCGGGCCGCCGAGCACGGCATGGACATCCTCGCCCTGACCGACCGCGACGGCCTCTACGGCGCGGTCAAGCACGCCCAGGCCTGCGCCGACGCCAAGCTGCGCGCGGTGTTCGGGGTGAACCTGGCGCTGCGGCCCGACATCTACGCGGGCGTTCCCGGGCCGGGGCACGACGCGTCCTTCTGGGGCGAGTCCGCCGGCCGCGGCTCCGCCGTACGCCCGAAGACCGGTCCCGCGGCCGAGGACCGCGTCACCGTGCTGGCCCGCAGGGGCGGCTGGTCACGGCTGGCGCGGCTGGTCACGGCCGCCCACCACATGGGCGAGCGCGGCGACCCGTGGGTGACCCGTGAGCTGCTGGCCGAGCTGGGCGCCGACGACCGGCTCGTGGTGCTGCTCGGCCCGCGTTCCGACGTGGGCAGGGCGATCGCCGCGCGCCGCGACGAGCAGGCCAGGGTGCTGCTCAACCTGTGGCGTTCCATGGTCTCGGGGATCGCGATCGAGCTGGTCGACCAGTACGGCTACCGCGACTCCGGCACCGCCGTGCGCATGCTGGCGCTGGCCGAGTCGCTGGGCGTGCCCGCGGTGCTGACCAACCAGGTGCGCTATCTCCACCCGGCCGACCACCAGGTGGGGGACGTGCTGGACGCGGCCCGCCAGCTCGTCCCCCTGCACCCGCGCCACCTGGACCGGGCGACCTCGCACGCCTACCTCAAGGGCACCAAGGAGATGTGGCAGGTCGCCACCAAGATCTGCGGCGCCGACGGCGAGCGGGCCGGGCGGCTGATGCACACCACGCGCCAGCTCGCCGAGGCGTGCGCGGTGGACCCGGCGTCGATGCTGGCCCTGCGCAGCGACCCGCCGAACCTGCACCTGCCCGAGATCGGCGGCGACCCGGTGCCGCTGCTGCGCAACCGGGTGGAGGACGGCCTGATCAACCGCGGCCTGACCGGCTCCCGCGAGGCCAGGGAACGCCTGGACCAGGAGTTGTCGATCATCGAGAACAAGAAGCTGTCCGGATATTTCGTGGCAGTCGTCGGTATCACCGACATGATCCGAAAAATGGGCATCAGGTGTGCTATCCGGGGGTCTGGCGCCGGCAGCCTGGTCAACTACCTCATCGGCATCGGCGAGGTGAACCCCCTCGAGCACGGCCTCCTCATGGAACGTTTCCTGTCCTACGGCCGCATCGGCCTGCCCGACATCGACATCGACGTCGAATCCGCCCGCCGCCTCGACTGCTACAAGGCCATCTTCGAGGAGTACGGCGAGGCCCGCGTGGCCTGCGTGTCCATGATGGAGACCTACCGGGCGCGCAGCGCCATCCGCGACGTCGGCGGCGCCATGGGCCTGCCGCCGCACGAGATCGACGCCATCGCCAAGGCGTTCCCGCACATCCGCGCCCGCCAGATCACCGCCTCCCTCAACGACCTGCCGGAACTACGCGACAGCCGCCTCGGCGAAGCCGGCCTCGACCGCGTCTTCCGCCTGGCCGAGAAACTCGACGGCCTGCCCCGGCACATCGCCCTGCACCCCTGCGGCGTGCTCATCGGCAACTCCGGCCTCAAGGACGTGACCCCGGTGGAGCGCAGCCTGCTGGAGTTCCCGATGTCCCAGTTCGACAAGGACGACGTGGAGGAGGCCGGGCTGCTCAAACTCGACGTGCTCGGCGTGCGCATGCAGTCGGCCATGGCCTACACGCTCAGCGAGATCAAGCGGGTCGACGACCTCGACGTCGACCTGGACGCCGTCCCCCACGACGACGCCACCACCTACGACATGATCTGCGCCAGCCGTACCCTCGGCTGCTTCCAGATCGAGTCGCCCGGCCAGCGCGAACTCGTGGCCAAGCTGGAACCCCGCACGATGCACGACCTGATCGTGGACATCTCGCTGTTCCGGCCGGGGCCGGTCAACTCCGACATGGTCACCCCCTACCTGGAGGCCAGGCACGGGTGGCGGCAGCCGTACTATCCGCACGAGAGACTGCGCGAGGCCCTCAAGGAGACGCACGGCGTGGTCGTCTTCCACGAGCAGGTCCTCAAGATCATCCAGGTGATGACCGGCCGCGACCTCCACTACGCCGAGACCATGCGGCGCACCCTGTCCACGGAGGCCGGGCGGGAGCGCGTCCGCAAGACGTTCGTGCCGCTGGCCAAGTCGCAGGGGTTCTCCGCCGCCGAGGTGGAGAAGGCGTGGAAGGTGCTCGACGCGTTCGGCGCCTTCGGCTTCTGCAAGGCGCACGCGGCGGCGTTCGCGCTGCCCACGTACCAGTCGGCCTGGCTCAAACGGCACCACGCGGCCGCCTTCTTCGCCGGGGTGCTCACCCACGAGCCCGGCATGTACCCGCAGCGGGTCATCATCGACGAGGCCCGCCAGTGCGGGGTGGCCATCCTGCCGCTGGACATCAACAAGTCCGGCAAAGACTGGCAGGTCGAGCGGCTGAAGCTCCGGGTCAAACCCGCCGACCTGGGAGACTACCGCCGGCGGGACTTCCGGATCGCGGAGATCGGCAAGGGGTACGCGCTGCGGGTGCCGTTCTCGGCGGTCAGAGGGGTCAGCGAGGCCGAGGTCGCGCGCATGGTGGCCGGCCAGCCGTACACGTCGCTGGCCGACTTCTGGGACCGGGCCCGGCCGTCCCGGCCGATCATGGAGCGGATCGTGCAGGTGGGCGGACTGGACGCGCTGCACGATCTGCACCCCGGCGGGGAGCGCTGGCGAGCGGGCGAACTGACCCGGCGGGACCTGATCGCCCAGGCCGGCGTGCTGGAACGGGCCTCATCTGCAGGTTCCGGCGTGAGGCCACGCAAACGCCGCGGATACGTCTCATCAACCGGCGCCGTACCTCCGGCCGCCTCAACGGCAGCCCCCCGGCAGAACGGCGCCGCGACCCCACCGGGCTCACCCGGCGGTGCCCTGCCGGGGGGCGCTTCTTCCGGCATACCGGATTTCCCGCTCCCGGACCAGGAGCTTGGTGGCGCGGTCCAACTGCCCCTCGGGTTCACCGAACACATCACCCCCGGCGAACTCCCCGAGATGACCGAGAGCGAAATGGTCGAGGCGGAACTCGAGATCCTCGGCATCGACGTCAGCAGGCACGTCATCGCCTTCCACGACGAACTGCTCGACCTGCTCGGCGTGATCCGCTCCAAGGACCTCCTCGACCAGCGCAACGGCGCCGAGGTACTGGTGGCGGGCGTCAAGGTCGCCACCCAGACCCCGGCCGTGCGGTCGGGCCAGCGGGTCATCTTCACTACCCTTGACGACTCGACCGGGCCGGTGGATCTGACCTTCTTCGAGTCGGTCCAGGGGCACTGCGCGGCTACGGTGTTCGGGGCGTGGCTGATGGTGGCGCGCGGGGTGATCAGGCGTACTGGGCCGCGGGCCATCTCCATGCGGGCCGTGGACTGCTGGGATCTGGTGGAGCTTGATCGGCTTTGGCGGGTTCGGGGGGCCGAGGTCGTTCGGGAGTTGGTGGCTCGGGTGCCCGAAGAGAGGGAGAACGTGGGCGGGCGGCGGATCGAGTACGCCAACGGGTTCCTGCTCTCGCCGTACTCCGACCTGGGCCCGGCCATCACGACCGCGCCGCCTCGCAGACTCTGGCACGCCAGCCAGGGGAGCTCCGGGCCTACTCGGGTCGCGGTCTGACCGTTCGATGCCGGCTCGCCGTACACGATCGAGTCTCCGGGAGGTGCAGTCTGCTCCTATGCGCCGGGCCCTGTCGCCGCCGGTCGTGGGGATGGTCCTCACGCGGCGTGATACGGGAGGCCCGCCACCACATCCTTGGTCGAGCCCAGCGTCACAGCTAAGAGTTCAGGATGAGGTTGTGCCCAGACGCGGAGTTCCGTCGGTTGTCACGCATGTGAGGTCCTCAACTGCGTCTTCCAGTGGCTGAACGCGTTGTCCACGACGGTGAGGGCCGCCCAGCCGAGTTTGGGCGCTTCGTCGCCAACCCTCAACGCATCCGTGTCAAGGCCGACGGCGTGTCCTTCCGCCTTGCTCGGCGAGATCCAGCCGCGCCGGAGTCAGGACCATCAGATGTTCACGGTCATTCGTCGGCGATGTCCTGACTTCGTGCCGACCCGTGATTGCCACAGATGTTCGCCACCCGGAGCACGCAGCGATCTTGCCTTGCGGGAATATGGCATACGATGCCGACCTCACCGTCTTCTTCAGCCCAGGCCGCCCGGAAACGTCTCGCCGGCCAGCTCCGGGAGATGCGTGAGGCTGCCCGGATCTCTGGTCGGGAGTTCGCCAAACGGGCGGGGTGGGCGGACGGCACGATCGTGTCGAGGATTGAGAAGGCGCAGCGGACCATCACTGCTGACCATGTGCGGTTGTGGTGTCAGATCTGTGGAGCATCGCAGGGACGCGCCGAGGAGCTTCTAGCCGAACAGGCCGCTGTGGCGGGCATGTGGATCAGTTATCAGCAGCTCAACCGTGGCGGGTTGAAGAAGGCTCAAGAGTCTGTACGTGATAAGTACGAGCGCTTGCGTCTGCTGCGTGTCTACCAGTCCCGAGGCATTCCCGGCCTTCTGCAGTCGGAGGGGTACTTGCGGGAGGTACTGGCGGATATCTGGTCGGAGCAAGGCGTGGAAGCTGATGACAGAGTGCAGGACATCGCCGGGGCGGTAGCTGAGCGGATGGACCGGCAATCGGTACTGCACCGGCCCGGTAAGCGGTTCGTCTTCGTGGTTGAAGAGGTCGTGCTCCGGTACCGGACCGTCAGCCAGGAGACACATGCGGAGCAGTTGCGCCACCTGTTGGCGGTGATGTGCTTGCCGTCGGTGTCGTTCGGAGTCATCCCCATGAACGCAGACCGGCGCGGTATGCGCCCACGAGAGACCTTCACCATGACCGATAACGCACTGGTGAACGTGGAACTGGTATCCGGCTATCTGTCGGTGAGGCTCGCAACCGAGGTGGCCATGTACACCCATGCTTTTGAGCGTCTGTTCGCGCTAGCGGTGCACGGTGACCGAGCAGAGGCCCTGATCGAGGCAGCTCTGCAGGAGCTTGGCTAGATCTTGTAGCCATCGTGCGGTATGGCGCGCTCCCAAGCCATCTCAAAGGCACCTACCGTCTGAGCGACACGGCGAGGGTCGCTGACGAACTCGTACTCCTTCAGACTCCGGCCATCTCCCGCGTTGTGATGGAAGCGAACCAAACGCTGATCGAACATCCACAGATCAGCACCCGGCAACAGCAGGTCATAGGCCCTCTTGCGAGGGAGCCACCGGACATCCTCTCCTGCCGAGATGTTCTCGGGGGTGAGCCGGTGCTCCCACCTGATGTACGGCGTGACCGGTTCGGAGATGATCCTCAGCCGGCGTATGACGACGCCGCGGCTGACGGCTTCGGAGACAAGACCGGTCCATTTCGATCGGTCATAGGTTCCAGGGCCACCAGCCAGGAAGTCTTGATAGGCGGGATCGCTCTCGTCGTACACATCGCGCATTTCGAGGTGAACGGCTGAGCGCTTGGTGCTGGCCAGCAATGCCGCGAAGGTGGGTGCGCCGGGGCCTTCCACGTCCATGGCGTACGTCCCGCTCAGGGCGTCAGCGATGATCGGGCGCATCCGCTTCGGTTGCCACACGACTGCTTCGTCGTCTCCGATTGGTGCGTCTTCGGCGAAGCGCTTGAGTATCTCTGGATCGGTGACGATACGGCCCTGAAAGAACAGGTCTCCCGTGATGGGGTCAACGAAGACCGCCGGACACTCTTCGTCGGGCGTGTCGGGGTCGAGACCTACGAACTTGAGGGCGCAATTGTCCACGAGGCACTCCGTCCGGGTCGGGCTTTGACCTTCGCCCAATCCTTATCGCCGGTCAAGAGGAGCAGGCGATTTGGAGGTGTCAAACATAGTCAAACTACTAGCCTGTGCCGTGGACGAGCCGTCACCGTTGATGCATGGCCCCGCACACAGCGCACAGCGTCGGTACGCAAACCCCCTCGCATACAGCGACAGTGCCGCCCCGCGTCGGGTGTTCGTGGGCGACCCTGCGCCGGAAGAGCTTGAGGAGATCTGGCCTGAGGCGACCCCAACGCCGCTGGCGGCCCAACATCTCCGGCATCACGAAGGTGTTGACCCGGCCGTCTCCGGACAGTCTGTTCGCTCCTCATGAGGGTTCGGCGCCGGGTCAACGTGAGGAGATGAGCGTGAGCAGGAGGCAGCCTCATGAGCGTTGAGATTGCCTGGACGTCCCACTTCCGAGACACCGAATACGGGATGGTCGGAGAGATCAAGGCGTTCTCCCTGGTTGATCACAGGTACGGGTTCACCCTGTACCCCCGCCTGCCGGATCGCCAGGGTGTTCGGTTGCCGGATGAGAGCTTCCGTACCAGCGAGGAGGCGAAGGCGCAGGCTGAGGTTTTGCTCGGGGAGTTCATCGCAGCGTTCCTCGCCGAGGTCAGACTTGCGCGCCCGGCTGCCCTGAGTCAGGCCATGGAGGCATCGTGATCACGGGGGATAGATAGACACACGGCTGACGGGACGCCCCCATCGCGTCCGGCCGTGGGCATGGGCCCCGGTCCGGGACATTGGGGCGCCCGGTGGCACGGTCCTCGATCGGGAACACCCCGTCTCAGGGCTCAGCCGTGCGGTGGCCCTCGCCGGTGATGCCGCGGCGGGGCCACCAAGACTCCATCCGCTGAAAGGAGCAAGCTCATGTCTTCGATGATCGGTATGCGTACCGGGGCGGCACGGCTGGAGGACCCGCGCCATCCGGGCGACGACAAGGCTGCTGAGGCGCTGTTTGAGCGGGTTGTGGCCCGCATCGTGGCCACACATGACTTCGCGCCCAACCTGGCGCGTCAGGCGCTGGATCAGGCGCTGATCTTCCTGGTGGTGGCGGCCCAGGACACCTCCCGGGCGCTGTCTCCCTCGCCGACCGTTGATGCGGCGTGGGACACCTTCATCCTGTACACGGCCGAGTACAACCATCACTGCCGGCGCCATGGCGCATTCGTACACCACACCCCCAGCGACAACCCCGAAGTGCTCCGGTCGGCGCGGAATGTGTACACGGTGGGCGAAACCGCTGACCTGCTGCGTGAGCAAGGCTTCTACGTGCTGGACGGGCTCTGGCCGCGTGATGCGGCGGCCACGAGCAAGGCCAACTGCACCTCGTGCTACTCGGGCGATCACGTGGGGGACGGTGGCGGCGGGTAGACGAGAGGCGCGCGCATGGGCACGCACACACCTGGAACGGCAACGGTGTCAACCCCGGCTCGCGAAGCGGAACGGCTGTCGGGCCTGGTGGATAGGAGCGGATCATGCAGTACACCGAGGCCGAGCAGAGGTCCCGCCTGCTCAGCCCGGTGAACGACCTGAAGGCCACGCTCACCGATCGCGGCGTCAAGGCCGGGGAATCATCGCGCCAGGTGGACACCTACAACGCGCCACACCGTGAATTCCTCAACTGCGAAGTCATCTCAGAGTGGCTGCGTATTCGTGCGGAGGAGGGAGCGCATCGCTGAACCTCAAGCGGTGGTGTCCGTTAGGCGAGAGGTCAAGGCCCACTGCGATGAGTCCGAGAGTCGCGTGTCCGACCCTGAGGTCGTCGGCACATCCTCGGAGTCTTCGACTTCACCACGCTCACGGTCATGGACCCTTCCCAGATGTCCTGTCCGGAGGGTTGCCATACAGCGCGGCATCCTGCCGATCTCTACGCGCAAGCCGCGCGCCGCAGGCGCGCCGAAAATGAGGGCGTCCGAGCGGAGCGAGGGCCTTCGACCAGGGCGGGGTCCAGCTGGCTGACCACCCAAACGGGTAACGGGTGGGCCCTCCAGAAGGACGCCCGCCCGAAGGGAGGACCTAGCTTTTCAGGACGCCACATCCGTCGTGTAACGCCCCGCCGTACGGGAGCGTGCCATCGGCAGCAGTCGCACCGGCCCAGCCGCGTGCAGCGACCGCTGAATGGTCGTGATGTCACGCACCGTCCACCCGCACAGTACGGCGGCCAGCGCCGCCACCCCCAGCTCCGCCGCCCCCAGCCCAGTCAGCTCTCCCGAACTGGTGTCCAGCAGCCTGGCCCCGACCATGAACAGCGTCGCCAGGCATGCCAGCCACCACGCCCCCAGCAGCGTCAGCCAGCGTCCGCGCCGGTCGAAGGGGGGCCGGGCGTTGCGCCAGGTCTCGTCCGCGAGGAGGAAGGGGGCGATCAGGTTCACCCCGGGTACCAGCCAGGCGGCCAGGACCGGGCCTGCCGGGGTGGCGGGGGTGTTGGTCTGGCGGGCGCGGACGAGCCAGGTCAGGTAGGCGATGGCGGCGGCCAGGGTGGTGCCGGCCAGCAGCATCATCAGGACGGCGAAGACGGTCACCGCCCCGATCACGGTTTCTGAGGCGCGCGCTTCGCGGCCCAGTGTGGCGATCTGGCCGGCGAGGCTGCGGCCGCGTACCTGCTCGAAGACGACCAGGGCCCCGAGGGAAAGGACCTGGGTGGCGAGGGTCAGGTAGACGGCGGAGGCGGCCCCGGTCGGTGGTGTCTGGACAGCGCGCACGTAGTTCTCCCCCCGGGCCATGCGCTGGGTTCTCCCCTAACTTCTATCCCGCGCGCCCCGGGATTAATCAGCTCACCACGCCGGATTCCCATGCCCATGCTGCGGTTTCCACCCGGTTTCTGGCGCCGAGTTTCGCCTGGATGCTGCCCAAATGTGTCTTGACGGTGGACAGGGAGACGAACAGCTCCGCGGCCACCTCCTGGTTGGTTCTGCCGCGGGCCACGAGGCGGACCACGTCGAGTTCCCTCTCCGTCAGGGCCTCTTCCGGTTGTACGGCGGCGCGTTTCGGCTGGGCGAGATGCTGCAGCAGGCGGACGGTCACCGACGGCGAGACCAGCGCGTCCCCGGAGGCCGCCGCCCGGATCGCCTCGATGAGCAGCGTCGGGCCGCTGTCCTTCAGCAGGAAGCCGGTCGCCCCGGCGCGCAGCGCCCCGTAGACGTACTCGTCCAGGTCGAACGTGGTGACGATCACCACGCGGAGAGGGTTCTCGACCCCTGGACCGGCCAGGGCCTTGGTCACCTCCAGACCGTCCAGTTTGGGCATGCGGATGTCCAGGAGGCACACGTCGGGACGCAGCCGGCGGGCTTCGGCGACCGCCTCGGCGCCGTCGGGCACCGCCGCCACCACTTCCATGTCCGGCTGGGCGTCGAGGATCATCTGGAAGCCGGTTCGCACGAGTTGCTGGTCGTCGGCGATGAGCACGCGAATTGTCACGCCCACAACTCTAGGATCAGCCATTCGGCCAGGGGCAATCGGACGCTCGGCCGATCCGCGCGGCCCCTTCCGGGCGGAAGGCTGTGCGGCATGAACGAGGTACTTGTGGGAACGGCGCTGGCCAAGAGGTTCGGCCAGACGGTCGCGCTGGGCGGCGTCGACATCGTGGTGCGGGCCGGTGAGGCTGTGGCGATCATGGGCCCGAGCGGTTCGGGGAAGTCGACCCTTCTCCACTGCCTGGCCGGGATCATGAAGCCGGACTCCGGCGAGGTGCACCTGCAGGGGCAGCGCATCGACGCGATGGGGGAGCGGGGACGCAGTGCGCTGCGCCGTACCCGCTTCGGGTTCGTCTTCCAGTTCGGCCAGCTTCTGCCCGAGCTGCCCGCCGACGAGAACGTCGCGCTCCCGCTCATGCTCGGCGGTCTCGCCCGCGCCCAGGCGGTACGGCAGGCCCGCGAGTGGTTCGCCCCCCTCGGCCTGCACGGCATGGAGACCCGGCGGCCCGGCGAGCTGTCCGGCGGGCAGGCGCAGCGGGTGGCGATCGCCCGGGCGCTGGTCACCAGGCCGGCCGTGGTCTTCGCCGACGAGCCGACCGGCGCGCTGGACCAGAACACCGGCCACGACACCATGCGGCTGCTGGTGGAGGCGACCAAGCACAACGGGGCCTCGCTCATCGTCGTCACCCACGACCCGAACGTGGCCGCGGCCTGCGACCGGACCGTCGAGGTCCGTGACGGGCAGCTTCTGCAGGGGGTGCGAGGGTGAAGGCCACGCTCTCGCTCAGCTGGCGGCTGCTGCGCGGCGGCGGCCGCCGCGGCATGCTCGGCACCTGGCTGACGTTCGGCGCCGTGGCGGTGTCCACGGCGTTGCTGCTGTTCGCGGTGGCCGCGAACTTCGCCTTCGACGCCCGTGCCGACCGCGGCGCCTGGCGCAACCCCGTCGCGGCGACGAGCGGCGCGGTGGCGATCGAGGCGGTGCGCAACGACTACGTCCGCGACCGCCAGATCACCGTCGTGGACCTGGCCGCGCTGGGTGCGAACGCGCCGGTCCCGCCCGGTCTGCCGCGTTTCCCGGCGCCCGGCGAGGCGTGGCTGTCGCCCGCGCTCGCCGCCCTGGCCAGGGAACTGCCGGCCGACCAGCTGGCCGCCCGGTATCCCAAGGTCGCCGGGCAGATCGGCGACGAGGGCCTCGTGCACTCCAGCGAACTGGTGGCGGTCGTCGGGCATCGGCCGGACGCCGCCGCCATGACCGCGCCGCGCAGTGACGACTGGGTCGTGGGCGTGGCGCCGACGAAGGTGGCGAGCCTGAAGGGCGCGCCCACGCAGGAGGCCGAGGCGTACCAGGTCCTGGCCCTGATCGCGAGCGTGCTCATGGTCGTGCCGCTGCTGGTCTTCGGGGGCGCGGCGGCCCGGCTCACGGTCGCCCGCCGCGACCAGCGCCTGGCCGCGCTGCGCCTCGTCGGCGCCACGCCGGGCCAGGTGGTCACGATGACCGTGGCCGAGGCGGTCATCGTCGCGTTCGCCGGAGCCCTGTCGGGCGCCGTCCTGTACGGCCTGGCCGTACCGCTGCTGTCGCGCATCCGGATCGGCGGCGGCACCTGGTACCTGGCCGACCTGTGGCCGAGCCCGCTCGTCCTGGCCGGGGTGCTGGTGGCGGTGCCGCTGCTGGTCGGGCTGTCGGCGGTGGCCGGGCTGCGCCGCGTGGTCGTCAGCCCGCTGGGCGTCGCCAAGCGGGAAACCCCGCCCGGCCTGCGGTTCTTCCGCGTGGTGGCGTTGCTGGCGGTGCTGGCGGCGGTGCCGATGCTGAGCCGGGGCACCAGCGTGGGCGTCATCGCGGTGGTGATCGGGCTGGCGTTCCTGTGCATCAACCTGGTCGGGCCGTGGGTGGTGGCGCTGATCGGCCGCATCACCGCGGGTTCCGCCCGCCGTCCGGCGCGGCTGCTGGCCGGGCGGCGGCTGGTCGACGATCCGCGTTCGGCCTGGCGCACGGTGAGCGGCGTGGCGCTGACCGGCTTCGTGGCCGGCTTCCTGGGGTTGCTGAGCCCCGGGGCGTTCACTCCCGATCCGGGGCCGGTGCAGCTGAGGGTCGCCGTCCCCTCTGGTCCGGTCGCCGCGAAGGTGGACGAGGCTGCGGCACGGCTGCGGAAGGCCGGGGTCACGGCCACGGTCAAGGCCGAGAAGAAGCTGGTCGTGGCGGCGCTGGGCTCCGGCGTCACCCCGGAGGCGATCGACCGGGCACGCACCGCCCTGGACGGGCTGACGCCGGGCCGTACCCCGACCAGCGAGGCCGACGACCAGCACCTCGGCTTCCAGCTCCTGGCCGACGTCGGCGCGGGGACCGTGGTGGTGCTGTCGGTGTCGTTCCTGGTGGCGATCGCCAGCTCCGGCATCACGGCGGCCTCGTCGGTCCTGGACCGGCGGCAGACCTACGCGCTGCTGCGCCTGGCCGGGACGCCGCTGGAGGTCCTGGACAGGGCGCGGCGGGCCGAGACGCTGATCCCGCTGACGGTGATGGGCGGCGGCGCGATCGCGGTGGGCGCCTTCTGCGCGGTGCCGTTCATGCTGGGCTCGATGAGCGTGAACGGGCTGATCACCCTGACAACGTGCGTGGTTCTGGGCTTCGCCGGCGTGATCGGCGCCGGCGCCCTGAGCCGCCCCCTCCTCCGCGCCGTCACCGCCGACCCGGCCCCACGCCCGGACTGACCAAACCTCCGTAACTGTCTGTGATGCGGGCGTCACTGTGGAATGCTTCTTCGGGGGGTTTTACGATGAGGAGGCTGCCGCCCAACCGTCGGCCAGCCGGAGGAGGAGTAATGAGTGCCGCGCAGGACTGGCATGGCCCCTATACCGCCAACGATCTTGCGGATGAGTTCCGCTTCCCCTCGGACCAGGGCTTCTGGGAGCTGGAAGAAGGCTATCCGGTAATGTCTCCCTGGCATGGAATGGACCATGACGGTGCCATCGTCGACCTTCGGAGGGTGCTGGAGGCGGCTGCCGAGAAGGCTGGCGCCGACGTTCACATCAGCATGATCCGCATCAACACGGCGGAGGGTGGGAGCCGTGTTCCGGATCTCTCCGTTGTGGACGGCGAGGCGCAAAGGGCCGCCCGACGGGCGAAGGCCACGACGATGGACGCCGCGGACGTCATCTTGGTGGTCGAGTTCGTCAGCCCGAGCAACGTGGCCCGCGACCATGTCACGAAACGCCGTGAGTACGCTCGGTCCGGTATCCCCTACTACTGGATCGTGGACCTGGAGCCGGTGCCTGCCATCACCGCGCTGACGCTCCACGGCACGGAGTACGCCCTCCAGTGCAAGGCCGAGGGCGATGACGAGCTGGTGGTCGAGAAGCCGTTCGCGGTCCGGATAAGCCCTGTGCGGCTGGCCGAGGGCTAATCCGGCTGGACCAGGTCGCGGATGGTGCGGAGGGAGTCCTCGTCGCGGGGGCCCATGATCAGGAGGCTCGTGACGGGGGACTTGTGCCAGAGTTCCAGGCGTTCCTTGATGCGTCCCGGCGGGCCGACGAGGGAGATGCCGTCGGCCAGTTCGTCGGGGATGGCGTTGAACGCCTCGTCCTTGCGGCCGGCCAGGTAGAGGGCCTGGATGTGTCCGGCGGCTTCGGCGTAGCCCATGCGGCCGATGATGTCGGCGTGGAAGTTGCGGTGTTTGGCGCCCATGCCGCCGATGTACAGGGTGAGCATCATCTTCACGCCGTCCAGGGCGGAGCGGACGTCGTCGGAGATGATGACCATGACCATGGCGGCGATGTCGAAACCCTCGGGCCGGGCTGACAGGGCGTCGCCGTACATCTCCTCGATCTTGGACGGGAAGGCGAACAGCGGGAGCCAGCCCTGGGCGAGTTCGGCGGCCAGGGCGACGTTCTTCGGGCCTTCTGCGCCGAGATACAGCGGGATTTCGGGGCGTAAGGGGTGCGTGATGAGTTTGAGGGGTTTGCCCAGGTCGCCGGGGAGGGGGAGCGGGTAGTGGGGGCCCGGGTTCGTCACGGGGGACTCGCGGCGCCAGACCTGGCGCATGATGTCCACGTATTCGCGGGTCCTGGCCAGGGGCTGGGCGAACGGCCGGCCGTACCAGCCCTCGACGACCTGCGGGCCGGAGGCGCCGATGCCGAGCAGGAGGCGGCCGCCGGTCAGGTGGTCCAGGGTCATGGCGGTCATGGCGGTGGCCACGGGGGTTCTGGCGGAGATCTGGGCGACGGAGGTGCCCAGTTTGATGCGGCTGGTGCGGGCTCCGTACCAGGCCAGAGGTGTGAAGGCGTCGCTGCCGTAGGCTTCCGCCGTCCAGACGGAGTCGTAGCCCAGGCGCTCGGCCGCGAGCACGGTCGCGGTCGCGTCGTCGGCGTTGCGCTGCCAGTAGCCGAGGTTCAGGCCCAGCTTCATGTGACACCTCCGAATTAAGTTCTATTAGTGCTGTGCACGTCGTTGGGTGTCAATGCACGATCTTTCGGGGAAGTCAGATCTGTGTTCAAGGGTCTCTGCCGTGTCGCGTGCCTGCTGCTTCTCCTGCCTGCCGTTTCGGGGCCGTCGCCGGTCTCGGGGGCGGCCCGGCCGAACATCGTCCTGGTTCTCGTGGACGACCTGGAGAGCGGCTCCCTGGGCAACTTTCCGAACATCACCCAGCAGCTCGTGCGCCAGGGGACGTCGTTCGAGCGGTTCTTCGTGACGAACTCCTGGTGCTGTCCCTCGCGCAGCTCGATCCTGCGCTCGCAGTACGTGCACAGCCACGGCGTCCTCACCAACACGGCGCCCGAGGGTGGCTTTGAGAAGTTTCACCGCAATGGTCTGGAACGTTCCACGATCGGCACCTGGATGCAGGCCGCCGGGTACCGCACCGGGCTCATGGGCAAGTTCCTCAACCACTACCCGGGACAGGCGGCCGAGCCCACCTACGTGCCGCCCGGGTGGAACGACTGGCGGGTCCCGGTCCGCAACCTTTATGAGGAGTACGGCTACCGCCTCAACGAGAACGGCACCCTGGTCGACTACGGCTGGGCGGAGAGCGACTACCTGTCCGACGTGCTGGCCGGCAAGGTTCGCGACTTCGTCACCGCCGCCGCCGACCAGCCGTTCTTCCTCTACCTGGCCCCGATCGCCCCGCACAACCCGGCCAACCCGGCGGTACGGCACGCCGGCGCGTTCCCCGGCGCCCAGGCGCCGCGCACCCCGAACTTCAACCAGCTGGACGTCTCGGCCGAGCCGCAGTGGCTGCGTGAGCTGCCCGCCATCTCGGAGCAGGCCATCGACCGGATCGACGAGCGCTACCGGGCCAGGCTGCGCGCCATGCTCGGCGTCGACGACCTGGTCGGCTCGGTGATCGCCACGCTGCGCGAGACCGGCAAGCTGGGCAACACCTACATCTTCTTCGCCTCCGACAACGGCTTCCATCTCGGCAGCCATCGCCTCAAGCAGGGCAAGACCACGCCGTTCGAGGAGGCGATCAGGGTGCCGCTGGTGGTGCGCGGGCCCGGTGTCCCGGCGGGCGCGACGGTGCGCGAGCTGACCGCGACCGTGGACCTGGGGCCCACGTTCGCCGAACTGGGCGGGGCGGGCGTGCCCGTGTTCGCGGAGGGGCGCTCGCTGACGCCGTTCCTGCGCGGGCAGCCTCCGGGCAGGTGGCGCAAGAACGTGCTGATCGAGTTCAACCGGCCGTTCAACCGGATGTCGGCCAGGCAGACGCCGGTGCCCGACTACAAGGCGCTGCGGACCGCGGACCACACCTTCGTGCGGTACGACACCGGGGAGACGCAGTTGTACGACCTCAACCAGGATCCGTACCAGTTGCGCAACCTGGCGGGGACGGCGCCGATCCCGCTGGTGCTCAACCTTCAGGCGCGGCTGACGGGCATGCAGACGTGCTCGGGGCCGTCGTGCCGGGTGGCCGACCTGCGCGAGTGAGCGGGTCAGGGGCGGAAGGCGCACCTGCCGGGCGCGGGCAGCCTGCCCGCGCGGAAGGCGCCCGGGGGTACGCCCATGACCGACCGGAAATCGGCTGACATGTGCGACTGGTCGTAGAAGCCGGTGCTCGCGGCGAGCTCCGCCCACGGCTCGCCCCGGTCGCCGGCCAGGACGCCGCGGACCCGGTGGATGCGCGCGTAGAGCTTGGGTGACAGGCCGACGCCGTCGTGGAAGAGGTTGCGCAGATGCCGCTCGGAGACGCCCAGCTCGCGGGCGATCTCGGGCACCTTCGCGGTTGCGGTGAGCATGCCGGCGGCCGCCTGGATCGTGCGGGCGCGGCCGGTGTCGGCCGCCGAGGCCCGGGCCAGCCGTCCCGCCAGCTCCGCGGTGAGGCGGCCGGCCAGGCGGGCGTCGTCCGCCTCGGCGGCCAGGTGGTTCATCAGGGTGACGGCGGGGCGGCCCCACATCTCCCGCAGGTGGACGACCTCGTCCACGAGCTCGCTCATCGCCACCCCGAGCAGCGGCCCGGCCAGCCCCGGCCGGAGGCGGACGGTCACGCAGCGCGGCATCTCCCCGAGGGCGAAGTACGACGCCTTGGTCCGCGGCCCCAGCACGAGAAGGCCGGTCCCGTCCCAGCCGCTGCGGAAGACCAGCGTGGTGGCGGTGTCCGGCTCGCGCACGTGTCCCTGGCGCACCGTCGTGTTCATGCTGGTGGCCAACTCCGCTGCCGTGCCGATTCTTCCTATAGGCCGGATGTCTCCTGGTGGCAGCGTGGACGGCATGATCCTGATCACCGGTGCCACGGGCACCATCGGCACAGAAGTGACCCGGCTCCTCGCACAGGCGGGCGTCCCGGCCAGGGCGATGACCCGCGACCCGGCCCGCGCCGGCGGCACCGCCGTACCAGCCGTCCGAGGGGACTTCGAGGATCCGCGGTCGCTGGAAGCGGCGGCGGCGGGCGCGCGGGCGGCGCTGCTGCTGACCGGGTTCGGCCCCAGGCTGGCCGAGCACGACCGGGCGTTCGTCGCGGCGGCGGAGAAGGCGGGCGTCGAGACGATCGTGAAGATCTCGGCCATCGGGGCGCAGGACACCGGCGACCCGGGCGACGTGGCCTCCCTGCACGCGGCCGGCGAGCGCGCGGTGACCGGGTCCAGGGCGGCCTGGACGATCCTGCGGCCGTCGATGTTCGCCACGAACGCCCTGGCCTGGGCCGACATCGTCAAAGCCGGGCAACCCATCCCGAACATGACCGGCGCCGGCCGTCAGGGCATCGTGGATCCCCGGGACATCGCCGCGCTCGCCGTGGCCGCCCTGACCGGCTCCGGCCACGAGGGCCGCATCTACGAGGTCACCGGGCCGGACCTGCTCACCGTCGCCGACCAGGCGGAGCTGATCGGCAAGGCGATCGGCCGCCGCGTGGAGACCGTGGACGTGCCGATCGAGCGGGCCGCCGCCCAGATCCCGGACGCCGCGTACGCGCGGGCGGCGGCGAAGGGCTGGGCGTTCATCGCCTCCGGCGGCAACGCGGTGGTGACCACGGCGGTCCGCGACGTCCTGGGCCGGGAGGCGCGTGGCTTCGGGCAGTGGGCGGAAGAGAACAAGGCGGCGTTTCAGAACAACGTGGGATAGGCGTGGGCCAAGTGCCCGGCCACCGCCTCGGCGGCCTCTTCGGGGGAGCCGGAGGCGATCGCGGCCAGGATGCGCCGGTGGTCCTCCTGCAGGACGCTCGTGTCGCCGAGCTGCTCGACCGCCTCGATCGCGTGCCTGCGCACCGACTCGCGCAGCGAGCGCATGATCGCCGCGATCAGCCGGTTGCCGGATGCCTCGGCGATGGCGCAGTGGAAGGCGGTGTCGTGCTCGACGAACTCCTCGGCCGTGCGGGCCGCGGACATCCCGGCCAGCGCCTCGGCCAGGGCGGTCGTGTCGGCGCGGGCGGCCGCCGCGCCGGCCGCCGCCCAGCGCTCGATCATGAGCCGGGTGTCGATCACCTCGCGCAGCTCCCAGCTGGCCAGGCCGAGATGGAGCCGGAGCAGGTCGGTCAGCGCGCTGTCCGGCCGCGCGGTCAGCACCGCCCCGGCGTCCGGCCCGCGCCCGGCCTGGGAGGTGACGACGCCAAGCGTCTCCAGCACGCGCAGCGCCTCCCGCACCGACGAGCGGCCCACCTGAAGCTGCTCGGCCAGCTGCCGCTCGCCGGGCAGCCGGTCGCCCGGGGCCAGGCCGTCCTCGGCGATGCGCTGCTCGATCTGGGCCAGCACGTCCTCGAAGGCGCGGGTCCGTTTCACGGGCCGCCATCCGGTGTCGGTCACGGGCACCCCCTCTTGTCGCGGTGTATGGTCTGACCATACTGTGGTCTGACCATAGAGAGGAAGGAGCGCCGTGCGGGTCGCGCTCTTCATCACCTGCGTCAACGACACGCTCTTCCCCGGCACCGGGCGCGCGGTCGTCTCGCTCCTGCGGCGGCTGGGCTGCGAGGTCGACTTCCCCGCCGCCCAGACGTGCTGCGGGCAGATGCACGTCAACACGGGCTACCGCGAGCAGGGGGTACGGCTGGCCAAGCACTTCACCGAGGTCTTCGCGGACTACGACGCGGTGGTGGCGCCGTCCGGGTCGTGCGCGGCGATGGTGCGCGAGCAATATCCCAGGCTGGTACGGCCCGGCAGCAGGGGGGCCGCGGCGGTGGCCGAGCTCGCCCCGCGGGTCCACGACCTGTCGGAGTTCCTCCTCGACGTCCTGAAGGTCGATGACGTAGGCGCATATTTCCCGCACCGGGTGACATATCACCCGACGTGTCACTCGCTCCGCGGCCTCCACCTTGGCGACAAGCCCGCCAGGCTGCTGCGCAACGTCCGCGGCCTCGACCTCATCCCCTTGGGCGGGGCCGAGGAGTGCTGCGGCTTCGGCGGCACGTTCTCGGTCAAGAACCCGGCCATCTCCGCCGCCATGTGCGCCGACAAGGTACGCAACGTGCTCGACACCGGCGCCGAAGTGCTCTGCGCGGCCGACAACTCCTGCCTCATGCACATCGGCGGCACGATGAAACGCCAGAAGACCGGGGTCCGGATCATGCACCTCGCGGAGATCCTGGCCTCCACGGAGGAACGATGACCTTCCTCGGTATGCCCGGAAATTTCCCGGAAAATGCGGCGGTAGCCGTACAGGACAGTCAGCTGCGCTACAACCTTCGCAAAGCCACGCACACGATCCGCGGCAAACGCGAGAAGGCCGTGGCCGAGCTGCCCGACTGGCCGGAGCTGCGCGCGGCCGGCAAGGCCATCAAGGACCACACCCTGCGCCACCTCGACCGCTACCTGCTCCAGCTCGAGGAGGCGGTCACCCGGCACGGCGGCACCGTCCACTGGGCCCGCGACGCCGCCGAAGCCAACCGCATCGTCACCGACCTGGTCAAGGCCACCGGCGAGCGCGAGGTCGTCAAGGTCAAGTCGATGGCCACCCAGGAGATCGGCCTCAACGAACACCTGGCCGCCCAGGGCATCACCGCCTACGAGACCGACCTCGCCGAGCTGATCGTCCAGCTGGGCGACGACTTCCCCTCGCACTTCCTGGTCCCGGCGATCCACCGCAACCGCTCGGAGATCCGCGAGATCTTCCTGGACAAGATGGCCGCCTGGGGCCGCCCCGCCCCCGAGGACCTGACCGACGACCCGCCCGCGCTGGCCGACGCCGCCCGGCTGCACCTGCGCGAACGGTTCCTGGCCAGCAAGGTCGCGATCTCCGGCGGCAACTTCATGATCGCCGAGACCGGCACCGTCGTGGTGCTGGAGTCCGAGGGCAACGGCCGCATGTGCCTGACCCTGCCCGAGACGCTGATCAGCGTGGTCGGCATCGAGAAGCTGCTGCCCGCCTGGCGCGACCTGGAGGTCTTCCTGCAGCTTCTGCCGCGCAGCTCCACCGCCGAGCGCATGAACCCCTACACCAGCACGTGGACCGGCTCGGCGGAGGGCCAGGACTTCCACCTGGTCCTGCTCGACAACGGCCGCACCGGCGTGCTCGCCGACGAGGTCGGCCGCCAGGCGTTGCGCTGCATCCGCTGCTCGGCCTGCCTGAACGTCTGCCCGGTCTACGAACGCGCCGGCGGCCACGCCTACGGCTCTGTCTATCCGGGCCCGATCGGCGCCATCCTCACCCCGCAACTGCGCGGCATGCGCACCGATCTGGACGCCTCGCTGCCGTACGCCTCCTCGCTCTGCGGCGCCTGCTTCGAGGCCTGCCCGGTCGCGATCGACATCCCGGAGGTCCTGGTCGACCTGCGGGCCAAGGCCCCGCACGGGCGGGCGGAGCGCGCGGGCATGAAGGTCGCGGGCTGGGTGCTCAACGACGCGGTACGGCTGGCCAAGGCCCAGCGCCTGGCCACGCGCTTCCGCAAGCTGGTCCCCGGCAGGCTCCCCGGCCCCCTGTCGGCCTGGACCGACACCCGTGACCTGCCGGACATTCCGGAGGAGTCGTTCAGACAGTGGTGGGAGCGAACCGGCCACGGCGCGAGTGAGGGAGGCGAGTGACCCCATGAGCACGAGCGGAACGAGCGCGCGTGACGAGATCCTGGGCCGGATCCGCGAAGCCGTACGAGGCGCCCCCGACGTGGAGATCACCCGCGACTACCGCACCGTGACGGCCGTGGACGACCCGGTCGCCCTGTTCGCCGAGCGGGCCGCCCACTACCGCGCGATCGTGCACGTGCTGCCCGCCGCCGACCTGGTCGCCAAGATCGCCGAGCTCACCGCGGGCAAGACCATGGTCGTGCCCGGCGAACGCGCATGGACGATCCGGGAACTCGCCGCGGCCGACGGCGTCGTCACCGGCTGCGCGGTCGCCATCGCCGAGACCGGCACGATCGTCCTGGACACCCGCCAGGGCAGCCGCGCCCAGACCCTGCTGCCCGACTACCACCTGTGCGTGGTCCGGGCCGGGCAGATCGTCGGCGGCGTGCCACAAGCGCTGGCCAGGCTCGACCCCGCCCTGCCGCTCACCTGGATCAGCGGCCCCTCCGCCACCAGCGACATCGAGCTCAACCGGGTCGAGGGCGTGCACGGGCCGCGCACCCTCGAAGTGATCGTGGTTGTCCCTTCCGGGCCGGGAGCGGAAGGGTCACTCTGAAGGGGTGACAATCACGGTCATCGGGTGGGACGGGTCGGAACTGCCGGACAAGGCCGCCAACCGGCTGCGCGCCGCCACCCTCGTGGTCGGCCCCGACGCCGTCCTCGGCGAGCTCACGCTCAGCGCGCCGACCGCCCTCCCGGAGGCGCTCCCCGACGTCCTCGACGACCACCTCGAACACGGCGACGGCCCCGCCGTGGTGCTCGCGGAGGGCGACCCCGGCCTGTTCGGCCCCGTGGGCGCGCTGCGCGCCCACGGGCTCAAACCCGAGGTCCTGCCCGCGGTCCCGCTGGTCAGCCGCGCCTTCGCCGGCGCCGGACTGCACTGGGAGGACGCCCTCGTCCTTGCCCCCGCGGGCGGCTACCAGCTCAGCCGCGTGGCCAACGCCTGCCGCGCCCACCCCAAGGTCGCCGTCGTGTGCACCCCCGGCATCGGCCCGGCCGAGCTCGCCCGCGAACTGGCGCCCACCACCCCGCGCTCCCTCATCGTCTGCGAGGACCTCCACGGCCCCGACCCGCGCATCACCCACAGCCGCATGGGCGAGGCCACCACCCGCCCGTGGAAGGACCCCGACGTCGTGCTCGTCCTGGACCCGCTGCACCGGCCCGCGGAACGCGGCTGGGTGGCCGGCGCCCAGCCCGGCCCGCGCGAGTGGGCGCTGCCGTTCGGCACCGGCATCGCGCCCGAGGTCCGCGCGTTCATCCTGGCCAAGCTCGGCCCCCGCCTCGGCGACCTGATCTGGGACGTCGGCGCCGGCGCCGGGGAGATCGCCGTCGAGTGCGCCAGGCTCGGCGCCGCCGTCGTCGCCGTCGAACGCGACGAGGCCGCCTGCGCCCGCCTGCGCGCCAACGTGCTCGAGCACGGCGTCAAGGTCGCCCTCACCCGCGGCCAGGCGCCGCCCGCGCTGGAACCGCTGCCCGCCCCCGACGCCGTCTTCGTCGGCGGAGGGGGACCCGACGTGATCGGCGCCTGCGCCGCCCGCGGCCCCCGCACGCTCGTGTGCGCGCTCAAAACGGTCGAACGCCTGCCCGCCGTCCTCGACCTGCTGCGCGAGCACGGCTACCGCGCGGAAGGCAGCCAGATCCAGGCGTCCAGGCTGACCGTGCAAGCCGACGGATCACACGGCCTGCACGCCGTCGACCCCGTGTTCGTCGTCCACGCGAACGCCCTCTGAGCTGTCGCCCATCGCCGTGCATCGGTTATCCTCGCGTGTCTTGTCTAAACATCGGAGAACCCCTACACATGAAGCCGCCGCTCCTGCTCATCGGGCAGGGCTCGAACGACGACGCCGACTCCGCGGAGTTCGGCCGTTTCGTGCATCGACTCCGATGCCGTCTTGACGAGCACTCCGCCGAGGTGTCCGGCGGCTACCTCGAACGCGCCACGCCCAGGCTCAGCGACTCCGTCGCCTCCCTGGTCGCCCGGGGCCATCACCGCCTGGTGGCGCTGCCCCTGAGCCTCACCCGGGTCAGCGACGACTTCCCCGCCGCCCTGGCCTTGGAGCAGGAGAGGCACCCGACGCTCATGTACGACTACGGCCGCCCCCTCGGCCCCGACCCCCGCGTGCTGGCCGTCCTGGCCGAGCGGCTCAAGGACGCCGCCGCCGAGATCGTCGAGCCGGTCGCCGAACGCCCCCGCCTGCGCGTCGTCGACTCCGCCTACGTCGACGAGCCGACCCGCATCGAGCCGGGCGAGACCGCCGTCGTCCTGGTCGGCGAGGGCTCCACCGACCCGGTCGCCAACGCCGAGATCCACCGGGTCTCGAGGCTGTTCTGGGAGACCCACGCCTACGACTTCATGACCGTCGAGACCGCCTTCGTCTCCGTCACCCCTCCCGGCGTCCCCGGCGGCCTGGAGCGCTGCCGGCGGCTCGGCGCCAAGCGCGTCATCGTCGTGCCCTACCTGCTGTTCGCCGGCGGCATGCTGGAGAAGGTCTGGGCCCAGGCCCTGGCCTACGGCGCCGGCCACCCCGACCTCGACATCCGCTGCGCCGAGGTGATCGGCGACTGCGAGCCGCTGGCCGACGTGGTCATCGACCGTTACGAGGAAGCGCTCCAACTCGTCCACTAAGGGGTCTCCATGCTGGAAGAGACGATCGCCGCGATCCGCCCCGCCGACGCTCGCGCGCTCGCCGACGCCCGTGCCCACCAGGACCGCCTCACCAAGCCGCCGGGCTCGCTCGGCGTGCTCGAGGAAGTCGCCGTACGGCTGGCGGGCGCGGCCGGCGTCAGCCCGCCGCCCATGCCCGTGCCCGCGGCGCTGGCCATCTTCGCCGCCGACCACGGCGTCCACGCCCAGGGCGTCTCGCCGTGGCCGCAGGAGGTCACCCAGCAGATGGTCGCCAACTTCGTGGCCGGAGGCGCGGTCGCCAACGCCTTCGCCGCCCAGACGGGCGCCACGGTGACCGTCGTCGACGTGGGCGTGGCCGCCGACCTCGCCCCCGCCCCCGGCCTGATCGTCATGAAGGCCGGGTACGGCACCGCCGACCTGTCCGCCGGTCCCGCCATGAGCGTGCCGCAGGCCGTACAAGCGGTGGAGAGCGGCATCTCGGTGGCCCGCGGCCTGGTCGAGGGCGGCGCCCGCTGCCTGATCACCGGCGACATGGGCATCGCCAACACCACCGCCTCCGCCGCGCTCATCTCCGCCTTCACCGGCAAGGACGCCGCCCTGGTCACCGGGCGCGGCACCGGCATCGACGACGAGACCCACATCCACAAGGTGGCCGTGGTCCGGCGGGCGCTCGCCGTCAACCGGCCCGGCGAGCCCCTCGAGACGCTGGCCGGGGTGGGCGGCTTCGAGCACGCCGCGCTGGCCGGGTTCATCCTGGGCGGGGCGGCGGCCGGGGTGCCGGTCATCCTGGACGGCGTCATCGCCGGCGCCGCCGCCCTCGTCGCGCAGGCGCTGGCCCCCGCCGTGATCGACCACTGCGTCGCCGGGCACCGCTCGGCCGAGCCCGGGCACGCGGCGGCGCTGGAGCACCTGGGGCTGCGGCCGCTGGTGGACCTGGAGCTGCGCCTGGGCGAGGGGACGGGCGGGCTGCTGGCCCACCCGCTGGTCTGCGCCGCGGTCCGGGTCATGCACGACGTCGCGACCTTCGACTCGGCCGGGGTCACGGAGAAGACCGGCTGACATCGTCGGGGATGATGGGTTCGTGACTCGTTATGGAGCGATGTTCGGACCTGACATCACCTTTCTCGGCGTCGAACGGTGTGACGTGCTCGACCCGGCCACTTACGCGGGCGCGGACGTGGTCATCATCGGCGCGCCCTTCGACGGCGGCACCTCCAACCGGCCCGGCGCCCGCTTCGGGCCGATGGCGTTGCGGCAGGCGTGCTACCTGCCGCACGACGGCTCGCGGCCCAGCCTGGCGCTCCGGGTGGACGCGCTGCAGGACCTGAGAGTGCTCGACGCCGGCGACGTCGAGACCTACTCCGGCGACGTGGAGACCTCCCTGGCCAACATCGAGGACGCGGTGCACCGGATCGCGGCCTCGGGGGCGATCCCGCTGATCCTGGGCGGCGACCACACGGTGGCGCTGCCCGACGCCCGGGGCACCGCGCGGGCCCACGAGCCCGGCCGTACCTCGATGATCCACTTCGACGCCCACGCCGACACGGGCAACATCGAGTTCGGCCACCTGTACGGGCACGGGCAGCCGATGCGCCGCCTCATCGAGTCCGGGGCGATCAGGGGAGACCGGTTCCTGCAGGTCGGGCTGCGCGGCTACTGGCCCGGCCCCGAGACCCTGGAGTGGATGGCCGAGCAGAACATGCGCTCCTACGAGATGACCGAGATCGTCACCAGGGGCCTCGACGAGTGCCTCACCGAGGCGTTCACGATCGCCCTGGACGAATGCGACCAGATCTTCCTGTCCGTGGACATCGACGTCTGCGACCCCGGTCACGCCCCTGGCACCGGCACCCCGGAGCCGGGCGGTCTGTCGGCCAGGCAGCTGCTCGACGCGGTCCGGCGCATCTGCTACGAGCTGCCGGTGGCCGGGATGGAAGTGGTCGAGGTGGCGCCGCCGTACGATCACTCGGACATCACTGCGTACCTGGGTAACAGGGTTATCCTGGAGGCTCTGTCAGCGATCGCCAGGCGCCGCAAGGACGACGCCGGCGGGCCGCGCTGGGATCCGCGCCAGCCACTACTTGACGGCCGCTAGTTCCACATCGCCAATCTTCCGTTAGGTTTACCTCCTAACACACCAACCTTCGCGAACGGGAGATTCGCCCCATGGGCCCCTACCTCCTCGGCCTGCGGCTCTCCGGCCGCCGGGTCCTCGTCGTCGGCGGCGGCCGTGTCGCCCAGCGACGGGTTCCCGCCCTGCTCGAGGCCGGTGCGGCGGTCACGGTGGTGTCGACCTCCGTCACCCCGGCGCTGGACGACCTGATCGCCGCGGGCCGCATTACGTGGCACGCCAGGCCGTACCAAGTGGGCGACTGCGACGGCGCGTGGCTCGTCCAGGCGTGCACCGACGACCGCGCGGTCAACACCGCCGTGGCCGCCGAGGCGGAGGCCAAGCGCATCTGGTGCGTGCGCGCCGACGACAAGGACGCCTCGGCCGCCTGGACCCCCGCCTCAGGCAGGGTCGACGAGATCAGCGTCGCCGTCACCGCGGGCGGCGACCCCCGCCGGGCCGCGGGCATCCGCGACGCCGTGATCGGCGCGCTGCGCGACGGCACCGTCGACGCCCGCCGCAACCGCGCCAAACCCGTCGGCGTCGCGCTCGTCGGCGGCGGGCCAGGCGACCCGGGGCTCATCACCGTGCGCGGGCGCCAGCTCCTGGCCCAGGCCGACGTCGTGGTCGCCGACCGGCTCGCGCCCCGCGCACTGCTCGACGAGCTCGCCCCCGACGTCGAGCTGATCGACGCCGCCAAGGTCCCCTACGGGCGGTCGCTGGCCCAGGAGGCCATCAACGACGTGCTGATCGACCGGGCCAGACAGGGCAGGTTCGTGGTCCGGCTCAAGGGCGGCGACCCGTTCGTGTTCGGCCGGGGCGGCGAGGAGATGCTCGCCTGCGCCCAGGCCGGGATCCCCGTCCTGGTGGTGCCCGGAATCACCAGCCCGGTCGCCGTGCCCGCCGCGGCGGGGGTGCCGGTGACCCATCGGGGAGTCAGCCAGGAATTCCACGTCATCTCGGTGCACGTGGCGCCGGACGATCCGCGCTCCACGGTCGACTGGCCCGGCATGGCGCGCTCCCAGGGCACGCTGGTGCTCATGATGGCCGTCGAACGGCTGGCCAAGGTAGCCGAGACACTCGTGCGAGACGGACGTTCGGCGGACACTCCCGTAATGGTGGTACAGGACGGTACTCTTCCCACGCAGCGGGCGGTCACCGCCACGCTTGCCACCGTGGCCGACCGCGTCGCAGCGGCCGGGATACGGCCGCCGGCGATCGTCATCGTCGGCGACGTCGTGAAGGTCGGCCAGGAGGTCGAGATGGTTCGATCGGAGCGGGTTCCGTGAACGCCATGGGTGACGGGCACCAGGAGAGCGCCGGGGAGCGGACGCTGTTCATGCCGCCGATCAGGGAGCCGCGAGAGGTACGGCGGGGCGGCGAGGGCGTGGCCGAGCCGCCTGAGGCCGCTGAGCCGGAGGAGGTCCTGGCGGGCGACTCGGGCGACTTGGGCGACTCAGGCGACTTGGGCGACTTGGGCGACTTGGGCGACGACGATGCCGCCGAGGTGAGCGAAGGCGCGCTTGCCGACGACTCCGATGCCGCTGTCGACGACTCCGCTGTCGACGACTCCGCTGTCGACGAGGACGCTCCCGACGAGGACGCGGTCGCTGAGGACGCGCTTGCCGAAGAGGACGCGCCTGCCGAGGATGATGCCGCTTCCGGGGACGCGCCTGCCGGGGATGAGCAGGACGCGGCGGAAGCCGTACCCCAGGAGGAGGAGCCGGGCGCGGACGGCGAGGAGCCCGCGGGAGCCGTGCGGGTGGAGGAACTGCCCGCCGAGGCGGCCGAGCAGCTCACGGCGGCGCTCGACGCGCTGCGGCTCAGCGTGGCCGACCTGCGGTTCGGGCTCGAGCTGCCCGGGGCGGCCGAGGCCCGGCAGACGCGGGCGGAGCTGCTCGCCCAGCTTCAGGACTACGTGCTGCCCAGGGTGCGCACCAGCACGGCCCCGGCGCTGATCGTGATCGCCGGATCCACCGGTGCCGGCAAGTCCACGCTGGTCAACAGCCTGGCCGAGCGCAACATCAGCAGGACCGGGGTGCGGCGGCCCACGACCGGGACTCCGGTGCTGGCCTGTCACCCGGACGACCTGACCTGGTTCAGCTCGGGAGAGCTGCTCGGCGGGCTGCGGCGGCTGGACAAACCGTCCCCGGAGGCGGGGCTCGACAGCCTGGTCGTGGTGCCCACCGAGAAGCTGCCCCAGGGTGTGGCGCTGCTCGACACCCCCGACATCGACTCCGTGGTCGAGGAGCACCACGAGGTCGCCCATCGGATGCTCGACGCCGCCGACCTGTGGATCTTCGTCACGACCGCCGCCCGGTACGCCGACGCGCCCGCCTGGAAGCTGCTGCGCCTGGCCAAGGAGCGCGGCGCGCGGCTGGGGATCGTGCTCTCCCGGGTGCAGCCGCGGGCGCGCGAGGTGGTGCTGAAGCACTTCGTCCGGATGCTCACCGAGTATGGCCTGGGCGAGGCCGACCGGTTCGTGGTCAACGAGGCGAAGGTCACCGACGGGAGACTGCCCGACAGCGAGGTCACCGACCTGCGGCTGTGGCTGGCCGAGCTCTCCGTCGACGAGGAACGGCGGGCGCAGGCGGTCCGCGAGACGCTCACCGGCGTGCTCGACAGCTTCCGCACCCGGGTTCCCGAGCTGGCCAGGCAGCTGGAGGAGCAGGTCGCCTTCCGCAACGAGCTGCGTGCCGACATCGAGGCCGCCTACGTCAGCGCCCTGTCGGACATCGACCGGGCCACCAAGAACGGCTCGCTCGTCAACGGCGAGGTGCTGGCGCGCTGGCAGGACTTCACCGGCTCCGGCGAGCTGACCCGCGCCCTGCAGGTGCGCAGGCGCGGCAAGGCGGCCAAGGAGACGCCCGAGCGCATCCAGGCGTTCAGGACCGCGATCCGCACCGGGCTGGAGGCGTTGATCGCCGCCGCGGCCAACCGCGCCGCGGAGGAGGTCGTGGCCCGCTGGCGGCACCGCGCCGAACTGGGCGGCACGCTCGGCGCCGGGCTCGAACGCGCCTCCGACGAGCTGACGCGGCGTGCCAACCGGGCCGTCGTCGCCTGGCAGGAACACGTCACCGAGCTGGTCCGCACCGAAGGCGTGGCCAAACGCTCGATCTCCAAGCTCGTCTCCTTCGACGCCGACTCCCTGGCGTTGATCTTCATGGTCGCCATGTTCAGCGGCGGCAGCGTCGAAGGCGTGCCGCACAAGCTGGTCAACGCCCTGCTCGGCGCCGAGTCGCTGCGCGGCATCGGCGCCAAGGCGCTCAGCGACCTGCGGGCCAGGATCGGCGTGCTGTTCGACGAGGAATCCCTGCGTTACGCACAGGCGCTCGACTCGGCGGGCGTCCCGGACGAGAGCGCCGCCACCCGGCTCTACCAGGCGACGTACAACCTCGAGGTCGCTAGATGACGGTTCTGACCACTGCCGGCAAGCCGGGCCTCGGCCCGCGGCTGAACGCCCTGTCCAAGATCGTGGAGCTCGGCCCCGGGCGGCTCGACGACAAGCTGCTCACCGACGCAGGAGCCCTGCTGATCCGGGCGGGCGACCGGCTCAAGCTGTCGTCGGAGCACACCGTGGTCGCGCTGGCCGGTGGCACGGGCAGCGGCAAGTCCTCGCTGTTCAACGCCGTGTCCGGGCTGGAGCTGTCGCCCACCGGCGTACGCCGGCCCACCACCGCGCGCACCCACGCCTGCGTGTGGGGCCTCGACGGCGCCGCGCCGCTGCTCGACTGGCTGCAGGTGCAGTGGCGCCACCGCTTCGCCAGGGCCAGCGCCCTGGACAAGGGCGAAAGCCGCCTGCACGGGCTCATCCTGCTCGACCTGCCCGACCACGACTCGATCCGGGCGCTGACCGACAACGAGGCCGACCGGCTCATCGGGGTGGCCGACCTGGTCGTGTGGGTGCTGGACCCGCAGAAGTACGCCGACGCCTCCACCCACCGCCGCTACGTCACCGAGCTGGCCGGGCACGAGGCCGTCACCGTCTTCGCGCTCAACCAGGCCGACAAGCTCGCCCCCGAGGAGCTCGCCGAACTGGTCATCGACCTCAACGACCTGCTCAAGCGCGAAGGCGTCGCGCAGCCGACCGTGGTACCCACCTCGGCCGTGTCCGGGCGTGGCATCGACAGCCTGAAGAGCGTGATCGCCGACGCCGTCTCCCGGCGGCGGGCGGCCATCCAGCGGCTCGACGCCGACCTGGACCGGCTGGTCCGGCGGCTGGCTGAGGCCGCCCCGGTAGGGGAGGCGCCCGCCGCGATCGACGCCGCGCGCCGGGTGGGGCTGACGGACGCGCTCTGCGACGCCGTGGGCGTGCCCGCGCTGGGCGAGGCCATGGAGAACGTCTACGCCGAGCGTTCCGGCCGGTGGGTCGGCTGGCCGTACCCCCGATGGATCGCGAAATTCCGGCCGGACCCGCTCAAGAGCCTCAAGCTGGACGACGTCGAGGTCGCCACCGGACAGGTCAGCGCCCAGCCCGCCGAGGTGGTCAACGCCGTGCAGGCGCTGGCCGACGGGTTGTCGGGCGGGATGACCGACGTGTGGCGGGCCGGGCTGAACCAGGCCGCGCGGTCCCGGTCCGGGCAGTTGCCCAGGGCGCTGACCGAGGAACTGACCGAGATCGCGCCGCAGCTCGACCGGGTGCCCGGGTGGTGGCGGGCGTTGAAGGCGTGGCAGTACGTCCTGGTGGCGGCCTTCGTCCTCGGTCTGGTGTGGCTGGGGGTGGGGCTGGCCTTTGGGAGCCGGTTGCCCAGTGCGCTGGCTGTGGTGGGGGATACGGCTGCTTTGCCGTGGGTTGGGGTGATGATGGCGTCCGTGCTGGGGCTGGGGGCGCTGTCGGCTGTCGCGTCCAGGAACTTCGTCGTGCTGGGGGCCTCGCGGGAGCGCGAACGGCTGGAGCGGGAGATGCGGCGGCGCGTGGGGGCGGTGGCCGAGAGCATGGTGGTGGAGCCGGTGGAGAAGGAGCTGGGGCGGCACAACGAGTTCGTCACGGCCATGCGGGGGCTCACGGGCTGACCGGGCGTTCTTGGTACGGCGCGGCGGTGTTTTCCACAGGCGCGATTGCCGCTGTCCCGCCTGTCCCCAGAATCGCGTTCGGCGGCATTGACCCCACCCGCTTCACGAGACCGTGTCTCCCGTCCGCGGGCAGCCCGCCCGCCGCATGGGAGGCAACCGATGAACGACATCTACATCACGCTCACCGGCAACGTGGCATCCGAGCCACGTCAGTACACCTTTGAAGACGGTGTCCGGGTGACCTCGCTGCGCGTGCTGACCAGTCACCGGTACTTCGACAAGAAGACCGGGCAGTGGACCGACGGGGAGAAGGTCTGCTTCGCCGTACGATGCTGGCGCACGCTGGCCGACAACGTGGCGCAGTCGATCAGGGTGGGGCACCCGGTGGTGGTCTCGGGCAAGCTCCGCATCCGGGAGTTCGGCCCGGAGTCGGACCGGCGTTTCATGGCCGAGGTGGAGGCGTCCTCGGTCGGGCACGATCTGCGCTGGGGCACCGGGGTGTTCACCAAGCCCGAGCGCGGCACGTCGATCGTGAGCAGGGAGCGGCGTGACCGGCTCGACGAGGAGACCCAGGACTGGGCGATGGGTTCCGGCCGGCCCGCCCTGGCCCACCTGGGTGAGGCGCTGCCCGAACTCGCCCCGCCCGCGTGGGAGACCGTGATGGCCGAGCCGAGCGTGCGGCCGGCGGAGACACCCGCGCTGACCGGCGCAGACGCCCACCCGGCCAGGGCCGGCGAGGCCAGCGCCCACGAAGTCATCCCGGGCGAGGCCAGGGCCGGCGAGGTCGGCGCTGGCGAACTGGGCAAGGGCGAGGCGACGCAGGAGGGCCGGGCGCGACGGCGGGGACGGCGGGAGGAGCCGGCTGCCGCGGCGACGGCGAAGGGAGACCCGCTGGTCAACGTGCTGGGCACGGCGGGCGACGGCCCAGGCGAGTCCGCGAGGGAACGGCTGGCCGCCTGAGCTGCGGCGGGCGGGATTAGGAGGGGGCACCGGCCGTACACGATCGGTGCCCCGAGCCTGGCGAGCTCGGACACCGGGAGAACCGGCCGATGGTGTTGCCCGTGTCAGATGTCGAGAGCATCTGTCAGGTCCAGGTCACGCCCCGCACCATGGCTGCTCCTTTCCCGCACGGCCCGCTCGCGGAGTGAGCGGTATCCCATTCGCTGACCACATGACGGACGTGGCCACCGTGCCAAAGGTAGCGGTTCCCGTCGCGCAACGCACACTCCGCAACTATTGTGTTACACATCGTTAGTTCTGAGAGGAGACGGGATGGCGGCGACCAGTCACACCTCGGTCAAGTCTCGCGACGGTGTGTCAACACTGGCCGGTCGCTGGCCGCTGCTCGGGCAGCGCCGCGCCCTCATGGTCTATCTCATAGGGATCGTAATCCTCGACGTAGCAGCGATTGCGGTCTTTACGACATCTGCCGAAATTCGCTTGTCAGATTTGCTGACTTTCGGGGCGTTGATGGCCTGTGGTGCGGTCTGCATCGAAGCGACCAGGCGATTGGGCATGCCGGCAGGGGTCTCCCGCGACCTCCTGTCGGCATGGTGGCTGCCCGTGGCTTTGCTGCTGCCGCCGGTCTATGCCCTTTTCGCCCCGATTTTGCTGCAGGTCCTGCTGCAGTGGCGCGTCCGGGCGACGGTCCTCTACCGCCGCGTCTTCAGCTCCGCCGCGATCGGCCTGGCCGGTTGCACCGCCTCGGTGGTCTTCCACCGCCTGGTCCCCGACACCGCCGTCCTGTCCAAGGGCGGCGCCCCGCCCATCCTGTACGCAGTGGCCTGCGCCACCCTGTTCGCCCTGCTCAACACGGCCCTGATCGCCCTGGCCGCCCACACCGCCGACCCCGACACCCGCTGGCGCGACGTCCTGTGGGACCGGGAGTCGGTCCTGCTGGACGTGGTCGAACTCTGCCTGGGCGTCCTGGTGGCCATAGCCTGCGGCCTGAACCTGTCATTGCTGGTCCTGGCCCTCCCTCCGGTGGTCCTGCTCCAGCGCAGCCTCCTGCACGCCCAACTCCAGGCCGCCGCCCGCACCGACCCCAAGACCGGCCTCCTGAACGCCGCGGCCTGGCAACGAGAGGCCGACACCGAGATCGTCCGAGCCCGCAGAACCGGCGAAACGCTGGCCCTGCTCATCATCGACATCGACCACTTCAAGCGCGTCAACGACACCCACGGCCACCTGGTGGGCGACCAGGTCCTGGTAGGCGTGGCCGCCACACTGCGCAGCCAGCTCCGCGACTACGACGTGGTCGGCCGCTTCGGCGGCGAGGAATTCGTCGTCCTCCTCCCGAGGGCCGACATCTCAGAGGCCCGCCGCGTCGCGGAACGCCTCCGCCACAGAATCGGCCGCATGGCCATCCCGGCCGACGACGCCATGATCACGGTAACGATCTCGGCGGGCGTGGCCATCATGAGCATCCACGGCGACGACCTGATCGAACTCCTGGCCGCCGCCGACCTGGCCCTGTACCGAGCCAAGGAACTGGGCCGCGACCGCATCTGCATCCCAGCCGTCCAACCACCCCCACCCACACCCCCCACAGACCCACCACCCCTCCCTCCGGCCACCTAACCCAAGGCAAGACCCTCACGCGGGCCGCGCTGCACACGGTGAGGCCCCTAAGGGCAAGGTCCTCACGTGGGGGCGCGCTGCGCGCGGGGGCGTTCGGGCTGCGTGGTGCGGGGGCCAAGCCCCCGCGGCCCCCGCCAGGGGCCTTCCGGCCCCCGGACCCCCGAGCGTGGGCCGGCGCGGCTTGTGCCTGGGCTGGACAGTGCCGGGATGACCAGGCTGTCGTGATTGGGGGGCCCGGCGCCTGGGTTGAGGCGCTTGGATCTCCGAGTCTCGGAGGAAAGCCCAAAGAAGTGGGATGTCGATGAGTTCGGGATCTGGATCGAAGTTCGTGACGTGATCACTCATGGTGATCGAGTCACCGGCGTGGCAGGGTGCCTGCTTGGGCTTCGACGCAATGCGAGATCCTAGGCCGACCGTGCATTGAGCTCGGTCAACGTGGCCATGGGAGCGTGCGTAGTGTGAGCACAAGCGATGGCGTCGTGCCCGGTCGGCGGGTCCGTTCAGCGCCGCTGGTCTTCGTTGCGGGAGCCGCTGTGGGCCTGCTCGGCGGGATGATCGGCCTGGGCGGTGCGGAGTTCCGGCTGCCACTCCTCGTCGGCCTGTTCGGGTTCGCCGCGCTGGCCGCGGTCATCTTGAACAAGGCGATGAGCCTGGTCGTGGTCCTGGCCGCGCTGCCCGCCCGGCTGGCTGCCGTTCCCCTTGCGGATTTGGCCGCTCACTGGCCGGTCGCGGTCAACCTGCTCGCCGGAAGCCTGCTGGGTGCCTGGGCCGGGGCGTCCTGGGCGGTGCGGATGCGCAGTGCCACCCTCTACAAGGTGCTGGCCGCCTTGATGGTGCTCATGGCCGCCGCCTTGGTACTCACCCACACCGCCACGATCGGGTCGCCGGCGCCGCCCGGCCCCGTTCAGGCAGTGGCTGGGGTCGTGGCCGGATTCGGGATCGGTGTCGTCGCGGCCATCATGGGCGTGGCCGGCGGGGAGTTGCTGATCCCGACGATCGTGCTGCTTTACGCGGTGGACATCAAGATCGCGGGCAGTTTGTCGCTGTTGGTGTCGTTGCCCACGATGCTGGTGGCCTTCGCCCGCTACAGCCGCGACGGCAGCTTCGCTGTCTTGGGTGCCCACCTCCGCTTCGTCGCGGTCATGACCGCAGGGTCGGTTGCCGGCGCCCTACTCGGCGGTCTGCTGCTCGGCGTGATCCCCGACCTCGTCCTGATCCCCGCTCTTGCGCTCGTGCTGCTGATCTCGGCGGTCAAGTTGGCTCGGCACGCCGCGCCCAGCCCGTGATCGTTGGTCCGGTCGTCTGGGGTGTGATCGCGATTCTGTAGCTCGGCCTGTGGGCGAACGGCCGCATCGCCATCATCGGTTCACTCCAGAACCGATCATCACGAGCGGCCGCGAGGCATTGTGCGGCAGGTCCCGACAGGTGAGGAACCCTGCTGCGTCAACCTGCTTGTCCACCAGGTGCATGCCCAGACGATCGAGCCAGAGCGCAGCCCGGACCTGCGCCGGGAAGGCGGCATGCCGGCGGTGTGCCACCCCGTCCGGGCGCCGGCATGGCCGCTACCGACGGCGTCTCCCGGCTGTCTGATCGCGATGCGACGCGCCGGCCGATGACCACGCCTGGTTCCGTGACGGCGTCCGTCAGCGGAAGGCGGCGGCGTGATGCCGGGCCCAGGTGGCGAAGGTGCGCGGTTCGCGGCCGAGCACCTGCTCAACGGCTGGGCTGATCTGCTGCTCGGCGGAGGTCGGCGCGCCGGAGACGGCGAGCGTGGTCTCCACCGCCCATGCGGGCATGAACCGCAGCATCTGCGCGCGGGCCTCCTCGAGGGACTGCTCGACGAACTGGACGGGCTCGCCGAGTGCGTCGGCGATCGCGTTGGCGCGCTGCCGCGGCGTGGTGAGCGCCGGCCCGGTCAGCACGTAGGTCTGCCCGCGGTGACCGTCCTCGAGCAGGGCCGTGGCCGCCACGTCGGCGATGTCGGCGGGATCGACCGTCGGCAGGCCGACGTCACCGAACGGCGCGATGACCGTCCGGCTGGTACGGATCGATTCGGCCCAGGCGTAGGCGTTGGAGTTGAAGCCGCCTGGCCGCAGGATCGTCCAATCGAGGCCCGACTGCCGCACGGCGTCCTCGATCGACCGGACCAGGACGCCGTGGGAGTGGGAGTCCGGCCGGGTGCCCACTCCTTGCGAGGACAGCAACACCACCTTGCTCACACCCGCGGCCGCTGCCAGATCGAGCACGGCCCGCGGCTGCAACGCCTCGGCGCTGGCGGCGCCGTCGTGGAGGAACAGCGCCGTGGCGCCGTCGAAGGCGGGCCGCAGACCCTCGGGGGCGGTCAGATCCGCTGCCACGATGCGTACGCCCTCGGGCACGTCCTCTTCCCCGATCCGGCGTGACACGGCCGTCACCTTCTCACCGGCTGCGGTGAGGGCCTGGACAAGCGGCCGGCCGACGTTCCCCGTCGCTCCTGTGATCACGATCATTGGGGTGCTCCTTTGTCAGGTCATCGAATCCACGGCGCTGGCGGCCGGGACAGCGTGACGCTAACACCGCCGGTATAGTAGGTACCTAGGAGAAAGTGACTACCCTGGAGGGATGCGTATGGCGGCCAAGCCGGCCTGGGCGACGCGTACGTCCGTCGATCCCGAGAGCGCCTGCCCTATCGGCCCGGTCGTGGACATCGTGTTCAGCCGGTGGACCACGCCGATCCTGTGGAGCCTGAACGAGCACGGCCGGCAGCGCTTCGTGGAGCTGGAGCGGCGGATCTCCACGATCACGCCGAAGGTGCTGACCCAGCGGCTGCGCCAGCTCGAACGGGACGGCCTGGTGGTGCGCACCTACCACCCCGAGGTCCCGCCCCGGGTGGAGTACGAGATCAGCGAACTGGGCCGCAGCCTCGCCCCGCTGTTCGCGCATCTCGCGGAGTGGGCCGCCGTCAACCTGGAGCAGGTTGAGCGGGCCCGGCACGACTATGACGCCCAACCGGGCCGTTAGCGCACCACGGGATCCCCTCACTGCGCGGACGAGGTTGCCGGTGCACGCAGGGTTGACGCGCGCGGGGAGGCACGTATCTTTCGCTTAGGAAAGTTTCCTAAGCATTCTCTGCGGAGCACGTGCAAACGTCACCAGCACGAGGAGAGGGTATGAGAAGAACCCTGCGCGCCTTAGCGGCGACCGCGTTCGCGGTGGGAGCCATCACCGCCGGGTCGGGCGTGCTGAGCCCGGCGTCGGCGGCGGCCGGTGACTGTGAGTACAGCATCGGCCAGAACTCGTTCTCCGCCCGATGCGCGACGAGCGGCCCCGCCTACCAGTTCCAGGCGTGGGTCCAGTGCGTCAACGGGCGCAGGGACGGCGGCTGGGTGACGACCAACAGCGGCCAGTGGAGCATAGCCAGCTGCGGACCATGGTGGATCGACCGCCTGAGCTACGGCCTGGACAAGCGTCCGCTCCCCTGACGCGGGTACGGCGGTGCCGCCACGACAGGCGGTACCGCCCGGGCAGCAGACCCCCTACCTGTGCAGCCAGGTGAGGAGGTCCGCCGGTGCGAGTGCGGCGGCGCGAGCGTGGTAGCGGGCCCATTCCTCCTCGGTGAGCGACTCGCGGCCCGCGCCGGAACGCCCGGTTCTGAAGAACGCGGCGCGGTCCTTGAACGACACCCGAGGCGCGAGCCGGTCGGCGTCTTCGCGCATCGAGGTGAAGGTCGACTTCCGTACCAGCTCCGGCCACCAACCCTCCGGGATCCGAATCCCGAGCTTGTCGGCGAGACGCCGCATCTGTCCCTCGAGATCGGCCGACAGGTCGGCGTAGTGCACGAGGACGACAGGCGGCTCCTCCCGCCGGAGCCAAGCCTGCGTGAGATGGGACAGCACACCTTGGAGGGATTCCGGCTGACCGGCCGGGTCCGCGACCTGCTCGTCGATCCACGACACCAGCCAGGCGCGCAGCGCAGGCAGCTTCAGCCGCTTCCGGGCCAGGTTGTCCATGTGGTGGTAGAGGGAGACGGCGGCGTCGAGGGGATGCCGTGCGCCGACGATGTAGGTGACGCCCTCGCGCACCGGGAGCGCGTCCAGCGGCAGGTGGGCCTTGATGATCCGGCGATGCCGCTGAGCCGCCAACCGGGCGCGCACGTCCTCCTGGGGGATGAGCGGGGTGTCCAGCCACGGCGAGACGTCGGCGAGCGGCGCGGGCAGCTCGCCGGGGGCGAAGACGAGCAGCGCGCAGATCTGCTGGAGCCAGGTCGTCCCGCATTTCGCGGGCGGGCTGATGACGATGTCGTCCGGGCGCGTCTCGAAATCCAGCCAGCACGTGCGGTCGTCGCGTGCCGGTGACGGTGTCATGTGATCGACGGTAGGCGGTTCCTGGGCGCCGGCCTACTCGCAATGGGTGAGCAGGTTCTTCTCGATGTCGCCGATCTGCTTGTCGAGCGCCGCCGTGCTCTTGCCGGCCATGGCGAGTTTGATGGCCTTCTCGCTGAGGTCGTAGCCCTTCGACAGGGCGGCTGACAGGCTGCGGGAGGCGGTGAGGCTGCTCAGGATGGACAGGCGTTCTCCTCTGCGGGAGAAGGCGCCGCCCACGTCACCCGCGGGCCCGGAGTCCGACGTCCGCTCGGCCGCGATCCAGTTGGTGTAGGTGAGGCAGACGTACCTGGCGTTCCGGTCTCCGGCTGCGGCGCCGGCGGATCCGCCGGCGGCGAGGAACAGGCCACCGGCCACGGCCAGGGCACCTGCTACGAGCATGCTCTTGATCACGGCTCGACGCTAAGGACTCGATCTTGACAGCGGATCGATAAGGCATGGACGCCCCGACCTCGGCCGACTCCCCAGGGGCATAATGCGGGAGTTATCCCCATGTGAGATGGGACCAGATGCCCCAGGTGCGCGGATAGTACTTGCACGTCCCATAGCGCACCCCCGGAGGTCACCCCATGCGCGCCACCGGCGCCTTAGCCGCCCTTTCGCTGGCCGGAGCCCTGATCGTCCATCCCGCCCCGGCGAGCGCCGCCGAACCGGGCGCGGCCACCGTGGTTCCCGTGCAGGTCACGGGGGATCCGGGCAAGCGGTTCAACCTGATCCTGCTCGGCGACGGCTACACCCAGGCCGAGCAGGCGGCCTTCAAGAGCGACGTGGACCGGCACCTGAACGTGATGTGGTCCATCGAGCCGTTCAAGAGCTACCGCAACTACATCAACGTGTATCGCGTGGACATCGTCTCGGGGGAGTCGGGGATCAGCTGCGACCCGGATCTCACCTCGCCCAGGAAGAACACGCCGCTGCGGATGGGATTCTGGGGGCAGTGCAACCCGCAGAGCGTGCAGCGCCTGATCACCATGGACAACGCGGCCGCCACCCGGTACGCGAACCTGGTGACCGGCACCACCTCCGGCAACCGGCAGATCCTCGCGCTGGGCAACAGCAAGACGTACGGCGGCGCCGGCGGCTCGTACGCGACGGCCTCCGGCAGCAACGCGATGTCGGCCCTGATCAGCCCGCACGAACTGGGCCACTCCCTGGGCGGGCTGCAGGACGAGTACGACTACTACCAGCGCGGCGTCCCCGGCGGCGCCTACACCGGGCCGGAACCGGCCAGCGCGCACCACACGCTGCTGACCGAGCGGCAGATGCTGGACCAGAGGCGCAAGTGGTGGCGCTGGCTGGGCGAGGAGAGCGAGTCGGGCGGGCCGATCGCGCGGTTCGAGGGCGGGTTGTACGCGTCCACGGGCGTGTGGCGGCCCTCGCGGCACTCGATGATGAAGTCGCTCGGCTACTACTTCGACCAGGTCAGCCGGGAGGTCATGGTCCAGCGGATCACCGCCAAGACCGACGTGATCCAGGGCTCGGCGCCCACTGGCAGCCCTGTGGGCGCCGACCGGGTGCTCTGGGTGGAGCCCATGCGGCCGCCGGCCCACGCGCTCGCGGTCTCCTGGTCCGTGGACGGCGCCGCCGTACCCACCACCGAGGACGCGCTCGACCTGCGCACGCTCAACCTCACCCCCGGACGGCACACCGTCACGGCGACGGTGAGCGATCCGACGGGGTTCGTCCGGGATCCGGCGATCAAGGCCGCGCTCACCCGCAGCAGGACGTGGACCGTGGACACCAGCCTGACCACCCCGCCGGACGGGGTGACGCCGGGCATCGTCTCCTCCAGCCCCACGACCAGGGCGGCCGGGGGGACCGACGTCATGTACGTGCAGACCACGCACCCGGCCAAGCAACTCGTCCCGGTCACCTGGACGCTGGACGGCGTGCGGGCCGGCGACTCGGGCAGCGACTTCGCGCTCAAGGACCTCGCCCCGGGCACCCACACGCTCACGGCCGCCGCCGGCGGCGACACCGTGACCTGGACCGTGGACGCGAGCCCGCCGGCCACCGCGTACGAGCTGTCGGAGCCGCTGGTGCGCGACGGTGACCTCTATCTCTACAACGGGCCGTTCACCATGCGGCTGACCGGCCGCGACGACCGCAACGGCTACATCGTCTCGGAGTCGCGGGTGGACCGGGACGGCTGGTTCAACTACTTCGGCTGGCCCACCTCGGCCGACCTGCCGTGGACGTTCAGCGAGAACGGCACCGTCATCGACCATCTCGTGTACGGCAAGCTGCCGCGCGGGCGGCACACCATCGAGTACCGCTCGATCGACGCCGCGGGGAACCACGGGCAGACCGGCAGCTTCCGGGTGTCCACGACGGCGCCGCCGCCCGCGTGCGATCGCACGGTCACGGGCACGCACCGCGGTCCGCTGGTGGTGAGCTCCGGCGTCACCTGCCTGGAAGCCGCCCGGGTGACCGGCCCGATCTCGGTACGGCAGGGCGCCTCGCTGGTCATGCGCGGCGGCAGCGTGGCCGGGGCGGTGAGCGCCAGGCAGGCCGCGCAGGTGCACCTCCTCAAGGGACGCGTGGACGGGGCCGTGGACATCCGCGACACCGAAGGCGCCCTGGTGATCGCCGGCGCCGAGGTGCGCGGGGCGGTCGTGCTCAGGGGCAACGAGGCGCCCACGCTGGCCGGGAGCACCGTGCGCGGCGCGCTGGCCTGCAGCGGGAACAGCGCGGCCCCGGTCAACCTGGGCGCGGCCAACCGGGTCACCGGCATCGCGGCCGGGCAGTGCGCGGGGGCCGCGACGCCGGACCCGGACGCCGCGAAGGCCGGGGCGGCCCTGGCCGGCGAGCCGGCCGCGCCGTACGAGGCGGTCGGGAACTCGGCGGAGCCGGAGCACGGCGACGACGGGCACCGGCACTGAGCTGTGCGATGGGCGGGCGCCCTCCGCTGTCGGAGGCTATTCGAGGTTGCCCAGGCGGAGGGGCTCGCCCACCTCGTGCATGTGCCGCAGCGCCTCGCGGTGCGACTGGACCAGGCTCGTCTCGTAGTAGGGCACGTCGATCTCGGCGCAGTGCTCGCGCACGATCGCCTGGGCGCGCGACAGGTGCGGGCTGGGCATGTTCGGGAACAGGTGGTGCTCGATCTGGTAGTTGAGCCCGCCCATGGCGACGTCGGTGACGGCGCCGCCGCGCACGTTGCGCGTGGTCAGGACCTGGCGGCGCAGGTAGTCGAGCTTCTCGCCGGGCTTGAGCGTGGGCATGCCCTTGTGGCCGGGGGCGAAGACCGAGCCCATGTACAGGCCCCACAGGCCCTGGTGGACGGCGAGGAAGACCAGCGCCTTGACCGGCGACAGCACCAGGAACAACGCCGCCAGGTACCCGGCCGCGTGGATCGTCAGCAGGGCGCCCTCGACGGCCTTGTGCTTGAGCTTCGGCTGGCGCAGCGAGCGGAAGCCGGAGACGTGCAGGTTGAGGCCCTCCAGCAGGAGCAGCGGGTAGAAGAGCAGCGCCTGGCGGGGGCCGATGATCCGGGCCAGGCCCTTGCTGGACCTGGCCTGCTCCTTGGACCAGACGATGACGTCGGGCCGCACGTCGGGGTCGAGTTCCTCGTGGTTGGGGTTGGCGTGGTGACGCGTGTGCTTCTCCATCCACCAGCCGTAGCCCATGCCGACCATCAGGTTGCCGGTGATCCAGCCGGTCAGGCGGGTCGGCTTCTCGGTGCGGAACACCTGGCGGTGGGCGATGTCATGGGAGACCAGCGCTACCTGGGCGAACATGACGGCGAAGAACACGGCCACGCCCACCTGCCACCAGGAGTCGCCGAGGGCGAAGAAGGCCGCCAGCCCTCCGGCGTACAGGCCGACGATGAGGCCGATCCGGATGGTGTAGTAGCCGGGGCGGCGGCGCATGAGGCCGGCGTCGGTCACGCGTTGGAGAAGCCGGGCATAGTCGCTGCCGGTGGCCGGCCGCGTGATCGTCTCGGTGGTCATGCCGTCGAGTCTGTTGAAGATGTCGCGCCGGGCTAAGCCCGTGCACACCCCGATCCGTAGGGGGGCTAACCCTACCTTCTGACGTGGAGGCGGCACCTGGCCTGGTACTTGTCCTCGCCTCCCACGTGCTCGGCGACGACCTGCTCGGCGCTCTCGCGCACGGGCTCCACCCGCTCGTGGAAGAGCGCGTCGTCGCCGCACACGAGGCAGATCGCGGTCAGCTTCGTCACCCGCTCGGCCAGCGCCATCAGCGACGGCATCGGCTCGAACGGCCGGCGGTCGAAGGTGACGTCCAGCCCGGCCACGACCACGACGGCGCCCCGGACGGCCAGCCGGTCGGCCACCGCGACCAGGTCCGGGCCGAAGAACTGCGCCTCGTCCACGGCGACGAGGTCGGCGGCGGGATCGGCCAGCGCCTCGACGTCGCCGGCGGAGGCGGCCGAGCGGGCGGGGTGGGCGGCGCCCGCGTGCGAGGAGACCAGGTCAGCGCCCCTGCGCACGTCGAGCCGATGGGTGAACACCTCGACCCGCCGCCCGGCGATGCCGGCCCGCCGTACCCGTCGGAGGAGCTCCTCGCTCTTGCCCGCGAACATCGGCCCCGAGATCACTTCCACACGTCCTTGCCGCACCGCCTCACGGTAGCGGCACTGTGGCCGGGGCGGGGTCGCGCACGCCCTAAGCTAGAGGACATGGCCGAGTACATCTACACGCTGCAGCGCGTTCGCAAGGCGCACGGCGACAAGGTTGTCCTGAACGATGTGACGCTGTCGTTCCTGCCCGGCGCGAAGATCGGCGTGCTCGGCCCGAACGGCACCGGCAAGTCCACTCTGCTGCGCATGATGGCCGGCCTGGAGCAGCCCTCCAACGGCGATGCCAAGCTGATGCCCGGCTACACCGTGGGCATGCTGCAGCAGGAGCCGCCGCTCAACGAGGAGAAGACCGTCCTCGGCAACGTCGAGGAGGCGGTGGCCGAGACCAAGGCGATGCTCGAGCGCTTCAACGAGATCGCCGAGCAGATGGCCACCGACTACAGCGACGCGCTGCTGGAGGAGATGGGCAAGCTGCAGGACGAGCTCGACCACCGCAACGCGTGGGAGCTCGACTCGCAGCTCGAGCAGGCGATGGACGCGCTGCGCTGCCCGCCGCCGGACGCCGACGTGACCAAGCTGTCGGGTGGCGAGCGCCGCCGCGTGGCGCTGTGCAAGCTGCTGCTCGAGGCCCCCGACCTGCTGCTGCTCGACGAGCCCACCAACCACCTCGACGCCGAGAGCGTGCAGTGGCTGGAGTCGCACCTGGAGAAGTACGCGGGCACGGTCCTGGCCGTCACCCACGACCGCTACTTCCTCGACAACGTCGCGGGCTGGATCCTCGAGCTCGACCGCGGCCGCTGCTACGCCTACGAGGGCAACTACTCCACCTACCTGGAGGCCAAGGCGCAGCGCCTGAAGGTCGAGGGCCAGAAGGACGTCAAGCGCAAGAAGCGCCTGGAGGACGAGCTGGAGTGGGTCCGCTCCAACCCGAAGGCCCGCCAGACCAAGAGCAAGGCCCGGCTGCAGCGCTACGAGGAGATGGCGGCCGAAGCCGACAAGCACCGCAAGCTGGACTTCGAGGAGATCCAGATCCCGCCGGGCCCGCGCCTGGGCACCACGGTGATCAAGACCGAGAAGCTCACCAAGGGCTTCGAGGACCGCGTCCTCATGGAGAACCTCACCTTCGACCTGCCCCGCAACGGCATCGTCGGCATCATCGGCCCCAACGGCGTGGGCAAGACCACGCTGTTCCGTATGATCACCGGCGCGGAGAAGCCCGACAACGGCGCGATCGTCGTCGGCGACACCGTCAAGATCTCCTACGCCGACCAGAGCCGCGGCGGCATCGACCCGAACAAGAACGTCTGGGAGGTCGTCTCCGACGGCCTGGACTTCATCAAGGTCGGCCAGGTGGAGGTGCCCTCGCGCGCCTACATCGCCGCGTTCGGCTTCAAGGGCCCCGACCAGCAGAAGAAGTCCGGCGTCCTGTCCGGCGGCGAGCGCAACCGGCTCAACCTGGCACTCACCCTCAAGCAGGGCGGAAACGTCCTCCTGCTGGACGAGCCGACCAACGACCTCGACACCGAGACGCTGGGCTCGCTGGAGAACGCGCTGCTCGACTTCCCGGGCTGCGCGGTGATCACCTCCCACGACCGCTGGTTCCTGGACCGCATCGCCACGCACATCCTGGCGTGGGAAGAGGGCTCCAACTGGTTCTGGTTCGAGGGCAACTTCGCCGACTACGAGAAGAACAAGATCGAGCGCCTGGGCGCCGACGCGGCCCGCCCGCACCGGGTGACCTACCGCAAGCTCCACCGCGACTGATCCGCGCCGGGCCGCCCCTCTCAGGGCGGCCCGGTCTTTCTTACGGGGCTCTGTTCTCGATAGGGCTCAGGTCTTACTGCTCAATCTTTACGGCGAAGCCAACGACCCCCACCCGCCGACGTGGGTGCACGCCGATCGGGGGGATCGCTTCTCACGTCGGACGCATGCCCCGCCGTCACGGCCACGTTCACCCGGCCAAGTGCCAGCACGGGGCAGGCGGCGACGAGCGCCATGACCAGGGCGGCGACGCCGTGGCTGCCGGTTGCCAGGAGCGGGGTCGCGGCTGCCGCGCCGAGGGGCGGGGTGGCTTGCATGAGGGTTCTGAGCAGCGCGAACCCCCGTCCTCGCACGGCGGCCGGCAGCCGGGACATCCGCACGGACTGCGCCCACACGGTCATGGGTGCGCTGAACAGCCCGATGACGAGGAATCCCGCCGCCACGCCCAGGGTGCTCGGTGTGGCCAGCAGGGCGAGGAATCCCAGGGAAGCCAGGAGTTGCGCGACCGCGATGGCCCGGACCGGACGCCGCGGGCTGCGCGCCCCCGCCACCGCGGCGCCGGCCAGTTCGCCCGCGGCCAGTGCCGCCAGGAGCACGCCGAGGTCCCGGGCGCCGCCGAGCTGGGTCTTGGCCAGCCAAGGGGCGGCCACCAGCAGCATGCCTTCGGCCACGTTGAACGCCATGAAGGCCAGCGTGGTGACGACCAGGAAGCGATCGCGCAGCACCACCTTGGCCCACCCGGTCGCACGGCCCGCCACGGCGCGGGGCGCGGGCAGGAGGGGCCGCCGGACGGCCAGCGCGGCGAGGGCGAACAGCAGGTAGGACACGGCGTCGAGGGCCAGTACCAGCTCGCTGCCCACGGCCCCGATGAGCACGCCGCCGAGCGCCGGGCCGATCACTCCGGCGAGGCTGAAGCTCAGCGACTCCAGGGCGTTGGCCGCGTCCCGGTCGGCGGGCTCGACCAGGTGGGGGATGGCGGCGGGGAACCCGGCCAGCGGCACCATCTTGAACAGCCCGTACACCGCCGCCACGGCGAACGGCAGCGGCTCGGGCACGCCGCCCAGCGCCGAGGCCACGGGGATGGAGGCCATCGCCAGCCCTCTGACCACGCTGTCGGCGGCCAGCACGTGCCGCTTGTCGAAGCGGTCCAGCACCGGACCGGCCAGCAGCCCGCCGAGGAAGACCGGCAGCGTGTAGCAGACGGTCAGCAGGCCGAGCTGCTGGGTGCCGCCGGGCCGGGAGAGCACGAGCCAGGTCAGGGCCACGAATGTCATGCCGTCTCCGGCCAGCGACAACGTCGACCCCAGCCACAACACCCTGAAGTCGCGCCCGGCCAGCGCACGCCGATAGGGGGCCAACGCGGCCCGCGAACGTAGGGACATGCCGCTCACCCTGCCGCGCTCGCCCCGCGGGACGCTGGCGGCCATCGGCCGCCGAGGCTCGGGGCCCCGGGGTCGGTGTCCGATGGGCGCCGGTGCCCGGGCGGTGGCGTGTGACAGGCTGGACAGGGTGATCGACGAGGAGGTCGCCTTCGCGGCCATGGAGAGCCGGGACCCGAGGTTCGACGGCTGGTTCTTCGTCGCGGTCACCACCACCCGGATCTACTGCCGGCCGAGCTGCCCGGCCGTCATGCCGAAGAGGGAGAACGTCCGGCTGTTCCCCTCGGCGTGCGTGGCGCAGGCCAACGGGTTCCGGGCGTGCCTGCGGTGCCGTCCGGACGCGGCGCCCGGGTCGCCGGAGTGGGATCTGCGCACCGATCTGGCGGCGCGGGCGATGCGGCTGATCGCGGACGGGGTCGTGGACAGGGAAGGGGTCGCCGGGCTGGCGCACCGCCTCGGGTACAGCGTGCGCCAGGTGCACCGGCAGCTCGTGGCCGAGGTGGGCGCGGGGGCGCAGGCGCTGGCCAGGGCGCAGCGGGCACGGACGGCCCGGCTGTTGCTGGAGCCGGGCGGGCTGCCGGTCAGCGATGTGGCGTTCGCGGCCGGGTTCGCCAGCATCCGGCAGTTCAACGAGACGATCCGGCAGGCGTACGGGACGACGCCGAGCAGGTTGCGGGGTCCGGGCACGGCCCGCCTCGGGGTGGTCGAGGTACGGCTGGCGTTCCGGCCGCCGATGGACGTGCCGGGGATGCTGGCCGCCTTGGGGGAGCAGGCGTTGCCCGGCGTCGAGGAGTACGCGCCGGGGGTCTACACGCGCTCGCTCGTCCTGCCGCACGCGGCGGGCGTGGTCTCCCTGCGGCACGTGCCGGGCGCCGATCACGTGGCCTGCGCGTTGTGGCTGGACGATCTGCGCGATCTGGCCGCCGCCGTCCGGCGCTGCCGCCGCATGCTGGACCTGGACGCCGACCAGCAGGCAGTCGACGCCTTCCTGGCGGGCGATCCGCTGCTCGGGCCCCTGGTCGCCGCCCGCCCCGGGGTTCGGGTGCCCGGCCACGTGGATCCGGAGGAGCTGGCCGTACGCACCGTGCTGGGCGGGCGGGCCGCCGAGCTGGCCGAGCGGTACGGCCGGCCGCTGCCGAACCCCGTGGGCGGCGTCACCCGCACCTTTCCCGCCGTCGCGGCGCTGGGGACGGAGGAGCCGCTGGTCCGGGCGCTGGCCGACGGGAGGCTGCGGCTGGATTCCGGCGCGGATCCGCAGGAGGCCCGCAAGGTGCTGGCCGACCTGCCGGGGGTGGGGGAGCGGGAGGTGGCGATCATCCGCATGCGCGCCCTCCGGGATCCGGACGTGCGGATGCCGGGGCTCGGCGCGCCGGACGAGGCGTGGGCCCGCTGGCGTCCCTGGCGTTCCTACGCCGCCCAGCACCTCCCCACGCCGGCCGCCGACTGACTAGAATATCGTTCTAGGATCGCGTTGAGAGGAGCACGGCGTGACGCTGGAACAGGATCTTGACGGGCTCGAGGTGACCTTGGACCACACGGCCGTGGCCGCACCCCGGATCAGGGACCTGCTCCCGATCTACCGGGACCTGCTGGGCGGCAGGCACCTCGGCGGCGGTGGCGACCAGTTGGAGGCCGGATATCGCACCCTGCAGCTCACCTACACCGGCGGCAGCAAGGTCGAGCTCATGGAGCCCCTGGCCGGTTCGGACTTCTTCGACAGCTTCTTCGAGCTGACCCGGGGCCGCGGCGGCGTGCACCACCTGAACTTCCACGTGACGGACATGGAGACCGCGGTCGCCCGCCTGACCGCGCGCGGGTATCGCCTGCACGGGCTGAACACCGGCGATCCCCGGTGGCGCGAGGTGTTCCTGCACCCCAAGGAGGCCCACGGCGTGCTGATCCAGCTCGCCCAGCCGGGCGAGTGGCCACCGGGGCCGCGGGCGACGCTGGAGGACGTGCTGGCCGGCCGGGGGTACCGGGGCAACGGCGTGCCCAGCCCCTGACCCCGGAGACCGGGCACCGCCCACGGGTCGGTACCGTGGGGCCGTGGTCCAGAAAACCCCGGTCAGGCGGCACATCTTCCCCAGGATGGTCAGGTTCGCCGACATCGACTCGCAGGGGCACGTGAACAACGTGCGGTTCTTCGACTACCTGGAGGACGCCAGGCTCGGGATGCTGCACATCGACCCCTACAAGGCGGGGGACGCGCCGTTCAAGGGACTGGTCGTGTCCCGCCACGAGATCGACTACCGGCGGCCGCTCACCTTCCGGGCCGATCCGGTCACCGTGGAGACGTGGGTGACCGAGGTGCGGCCGGTCCGGTTCACGCTGGAGTACGAGATCCGGGACGCGGACGAGGTCTTCGTGACGGCGCGCTCGGTGCTGGTGGCCTACGACGTGGACCGCGGGGCGCCGCGCCGGCTGGAGGATGACGAGCTCGCCTATCTCCACCGGTATCTGGCCGGGGAATAGGGGCTCCGCCCCGGTCCATACGTGCGGGAAAATCAGGAGTTGTGGGCGTTTACCGGCGTTGGGTGATGCTTGGGCTCGGCGTCAACGCCCACGCCAGCGTGACCCTCGGACTGTTCGGGCTGCCGCTGGTCATGCCCGACATCCAGCGCGACTTCCACGTCTCGCTGCCCGTCGCCGCGGTCATCGGCAACGCCCCCGGAATCGGGATCCTGTTCGCGCTGGTCGCCTGGGGCGTGCTGGCCGACCGGCGCGGGGAACGGCTGGTCCTGGCCGCAGGGGTCGGGACGGCCGCCGTCTGCTTCCTGACCGCCGTCTTCGTCCGGGCGCCCTGGGCGGTCGTGCTGCTGCTCGCGCTGGCCGGGGCGGCCGGCTCGGCGGCCATGGTCGGCGGCGGCCGCATCGTCCTGCGCTGGTTCGAGCCGCCGGAACGCGGGGTGGCCATGGGGCTGCGGCAGGTCTCCTACACGCTGGGCATGGCCCTGGCCGGATTCCTCCTGCCCGCCGTCTCGGCCGCGCACGGGCTGCCCGGAGTGCTGCTGGTCTGTTCGGGGTTCTGCCTGTCCGCGGCGCTCCTGGCCGGGCTGCTGCCGGGCGAGCCACCCGGGCAACCGGCCGGTCAGGGGGCCCAGAGGGCGGCTTCGCCGTACCGGGACAGGGCGTTGTGGCGGGTGCACGGGACGAGCGCGCTGCACGTGGTGCCGCAGATCGTGGTCAGCACGTACGGCGTGGCCTGCCTGGTCAACGTCTACGGCTGGGACAAGGTGCACGCGGGGCAGCTGTTCGGGGCGGCGGCCATCGGCGGAGCCGTGGTCAGGATCGCCGTGGGCCGCTGGTCGGACCGGACCGGGCTGCGGATGCGGCCGTTGCGGATCATCACGGTCACCGCCGCGGCGGTGCTCACGCTGCTGGTCGTGGCGCAGGCCGGCGCCGTGCATCCGGCGGCCGGGCCGGTGACGCTGGCCCTGGCGGCGGTGATCACCGTGGCCGGGAACGGGCTGGCCTATCTGACGGCGGGCGAGCTGGCCGGGCCGGGGTGGGCCGGGCGGGTGCTCGGCACGCACAACGGGATCCAGAACGTCGTCGCGCTCGTGTCGGCGCCGCTGCTCGGGGTGCTGATCGCGCGGACCGGGTTCTGGGCGGGCTTCGCCGCGGGGCTGGCGCTCTGCCTGCTCTCGCTGCCGGTGATCCCGCTCGGGAGCGAGCGAGGCGGAGAGCCGGCGACCCCGCGGGAGCGCCATGATCGGGTTCACGGCGCCCCGCGCAGGTGACAGTTCCCTTACCTGCGGCGCAGCCAGGCCGCCGTGCCGGGCGGCAGCAGCCCGTCCTCGAACGGCCCGCTCGCCATCAGCACGCTCTCGTGGGACGGAAGTGACACGGAGTCGCTACCGCAGTTGAGTACGCAGGTCACCGGCCCACGGGTGAAGAAAAGCGCACCCGGGGGAGAATCCATCCACTCCAGTGTGTACGGGAGGGATCGCACCAGGTCACGGCGCAGGGCCAGCGCCCGGCGGTAGAACTCCAGCGTCGACGCCGGGTGCCCGGTCTGCGCCTCGGCGCTGAGCTGGGCGAACGCGGGCGGCTGCGGCAGCCACGGCCGCGCCCCGTCGGGGGAGAAGCCGAGTGAAGCCCCAACGGCCGTCCAGGGGAGGGGAACTCTGCACCCGTCCCGGCCCGGAAGCTTTCCTCCGGACTGAAAGAAGACCGGATCCTGGCGAGCCTCCGGAGGAAGATCCTCAACCTCGGGGAGACCAAGTTCCTCCCCCTGGTAGAGATACGTACTACCCGGCAGCATGAGCATGGTGAGAAAAGCGGCCTTTGCCCGATTCAGCCCTGCGCCTGGGGCTCCCACCTCGTAGCGGGTGCGGTGCCGTACCACATCGTGGTTCGACAGCACCCACGTCGCGAACGGCACGGTCGCCAGCGTGTCGTCGATCACCTTCCGGAACGCCTCCGCCGACCACGGCGCCTGCAGCCAGGCGAAGTTGAAGCTCTGCTGCAACTCGTCCGGCCGGACATAACGCGCCAGATCCACCGGGTCGTCGGTCCACACCTCCCCGACGGCCATCCGCTCGCCGGGATAGGAGTCCAGGACCTTGCGCCACTGCCGGTACACCTCGTGCACCTCCGGCTGCCCCCACACCGGCGAGACCGCGGCGAACGACTGATCCTCGACGTCCGGCAGGCCCTCCGCCTTGTACAGGCCCATGGCCACGTCGATGCGGAAGCCGTCCACCCCGCGATCCAGCCAGAACCGCAGGATGTCCAGGAACTCCGCGTGCACCGCCGGGTCACGCCAGTTGAAATCCGGCTGTCCCGGTGCGAACAGGTGCAGATACCACTGGCCGTCGGCCACCCGCGTCCAGGCCGGACCGCCGAAGGTCGACTGCCAGTTGTTCGGCGGCGTCTCCCCGCCCTCCCGGAAGACATACCGCTCGCGCAGCCCCGCCCGGAACCACGGATGCCGATCCGAGCTGTGGTTCGGCACGATGTCCACGATCACCCGCAGCCCGAGCCCGTGCGCGTCGGCGACCAGCGCCTCGAAGTCGCCCAGCGTGCCGAACAGCGGATCGACGTCACGATAGTCGGCCACGTCGTAGCCGCCATCGGCCATCGGCGAGGTGTAGAAGGGCGTCAGCCAGACGGCGTCCACCCCAAGATCTCTGAGGTACGGCAGGCGCGCACGCACCCCGGCCAGGTCCCCGACACCGTCACCGGAGGCGTCGGAGAAGCTGCGGACATAGATCTCATAGACGATGGCATCGCGCCACCAGGGGACGTCCATGAGGCGGTCATGCCCGTTATGCCAGGCTGTTCACCATGCTGTGCGCGGCGTAGACGAGATAGTCCCAGAGCCGCTTCTCCAGCTCCTCCGGCAGCTCCAGCTCCAGCACGGCCGCGTGCATGTGCTGCAGCCACGCGTCACGGGCCGCCAGGTCCACCACGAACGGCGCGTGCCGCATGCGCAGCCGGGGATGGCCGCGCTCCTGGCTGTAGGTGGTCGGCCCGCCCCAGTACTGGATGAGGAACAACCGAAGCCGCTCCTCCGCGCCCGCGAGATCTTCCTCCGGGTACATGGGCCGCAGCAGGGGATCCTCCTTGACGCCCTCGTAGAAGCGGTGCACGAGCCGCCGGAACGTCTCCTCGCCCCCGACGGCGTCATAGAAGGAAATCTCAGTCACGATATAAGCCTAAGTGTTAGGGGGCCATGGCTATTCCCGCGCCGTCGAGCGCGGCCTTCACCCGGACTCTCAGCTCGCGGGCCACCTCCGCCTGCCGGACGGGCAGCGTCTTGGCCGAGACCCGGAAGACCAGCGAACTGTCCGACAGCTGTTCCACGCCGAAGACGACCGGCTCCTCCACGATCACCGACTCGCGCAGCTCCGGGTCCTCCCACAGCTCGCCGGCCACCTTCCGCAGCACCTCGCGCACGGCCGCCACGTCGGAGTCGTAGGCCACCGGCACGTCCACGTACGCCCGCGACCAGCCCTGCGACTCGTTGCCGACCCGGGCGATCGTGCCGTTGCGCACATACCAGACCCGGCCGTCGGCGTCGCGCAGCCGCGTCACCCGGAGCGTGACCGCCTCCACCGTGCCGACGGCGGCGCCCACGTCCACCACGTCGCCCACGCCGTACTGGTCCTCCAGCAGCATGAACATGCCCGCGATGAAGTCCTTGACCAGCTCCTGGGCGCCGAAGCCGATGGCCACGCCCAGGATGCCGACGCTGGTGAGCAGCGGGGCGATCGGGATGGTCAGGCGGTCCAGGACGGTCAGGACGGCGGTGCCGATGACGACGATCGAGGCGACGTGCTTCAGGACCGAGCCCATGGTCTCGGCACGCTGCTTGCGGCGTTCGTTGAGGAGGGCGTCGATGCCGTCGGTGGCGGCGCCGTTCTTGCGGAAGCGGCCGGTGATCGGGGTGGCGTTGGCGGCACGGTTGACGACGCGTCCGATCAACCGGTGCACGAGGTTCCGGATGATGAACGCGATGACCAGGATGAGGACGATCGTGATCACGGTGGCCACGACCGGAGCCCACGTAGCGTTACCCATCAACTCGGCGAGGCTAGCGCAGAGCACCGTGTCGTTGCTGCAGAGACTCGCCATGCCTGATCCGACCTTGTCGATCGCGTCTCCGAAGCCGGACGGCGATGGGGTCGGCGTTGGCGATGGCAGTGTCGTGACGAGCACGAGGTGGATCCCCCTCCGGATACGGTTCGGTCGGCGGCTCTTATACGAGCAAATCGCTCCAAAAGATACCGCCGACCGAACCGGCCGCCGTCACATCACGCCGGGGAAGACGGGGTCGCCAAGGCTCGGGGCCGCGGAGGGCGGGCCTGGCGCTCCGGTGACGGGCGGCTCGGACGGGACACACACCCGGAAGCATGTCCCGTGCCGTTTTCCGGGAGGGATCCCCCGACGCGCCCTCCGGTGCGAGCCGGAGGACGTCCAGTGTGTACGGCGTGCCGTACAGGATGGGTGAAGGGCCGGAACCGGCGGGATGCCCAGGGACCCCGCGGACGGGAACCCTCCGCACCGGGCACCCCGCCGGCTCCGTGAGGCCGCGTGGGGTGCGGTGAACCGTGGTGGCTGCGCTCCACCCGGGTCACCGCATCTTCACTCCCCCACCGCGGCGAGTACGCGGGCGACCTTGGTCGCCGCACCAGCCGGATCGTCTGCCGTGTGCATCCGTTCGCCCCACGACCAGCAGTACCACCAGTCGGGGACCTCGGCGTTCGGCCGGCAGGTGACGTTTTCGGACAGGCTTGTCGCCGCGGGATTGATGACGCGTACGAACGGCCGGCCCGATTGAGTCCGCACCACTCGGGCGAGCAGGCCGTGCGTGCCGAGTTCCGCCGCGAGCCGCTCCAAGTGGCCGACGTTGTCGCCTCCCACCTCGGTGCCTCCCTTGAGTCGTAGCTGGTTAGCAAAAGATGACTCAAGACGTCCAGTCACGCAACGACGCCTCCCGTTCACAGGGAGCGTCCTTCTCCCACGTGGGTTGTAAGAAACAGTCCGCGGGAGGACGATCCTTAACCGTAAGCTTCTACTGCGCGTTTTCAACCGCCCACTAATGGTCCATAGTCTTTAATAGGCGCAGCGCTATCTGGAGACTACGCTGAGTCAGCAGATAGCAGACCGGTCGGGACATGTGTGTTGAGAGGGGCCGGGATGTCCGGCAGACAGCACAGGGAAACAGAGATGGCGCGGCGGATCCGGGCCAAGGGTCTGGCTGCCGGCCGTATCGCTGCCCAGATTGCTGAAGAGATCCACGAGACCTGTGGGCCGCAGTTCGGCACGACCAAGATCAAGAGTCATCGCCTGTCGCACGGCATCGCGCTGGCCGATGTCATCGAGCAGGTGCGCGCCCTGTTCGAGCGGGATGCGAAGCCGCCGCCCGGCATCGGCGAGACGCTGCTGTCGGCCTACGAAAGCGGGCTGAAGCGGCCCGGTCCCGAGTACCTCCACTATCTCTGCTCCGTCTACCGGGTCGAGCCCCTGGGCCTGGGCTACGACGGCCCCTGCATCTGCGGGCACGGGCATCGCCAGAACGGCGTCACCGGGATCCCCTACCGCGAGTACGGGCCGGGGTCCATGAACCTGCCGCGGGACGACCTCTACTTCCCCGCCTCGTCCGTCGAGCCCAACGACGACTCCGACGAAGAACACGAGAACATCCTGCGCAGGACGTTGTTAGAGCTGCTGCGCGGCAACAACGCCCTCAAGCTCGACGGCCCGATCGTCGGTGCCGCCGAGGGCATCAGGAGGCGGATGGACGAGACCCTGGTCAGGGCCACCGTCTCGCCGAACATGATGGATCAGTGGGAGGAAGCCACCCTCGCTTTCGGCCGCCAGTACACCACGACCGCACCGCTGCGGCTGCTCTGCGACGTCCTGCTGGAGCTCAGCGCGGTGCGCAACGCCATGTCCCGCAGGCAGCCGACCGACCTGCAGGAGCGGTTGTGCCGCATGGCCGCGCAACTGTCGGGTCTCAGCGGCATGATCATGATCAACCTGGGCGACCACCGCCTGGCGCGCTCGTTCTTCCGCACCGGCCGCACCGCGGCCGACGAGACGGGCGACCGCGCGCTGCGCGCGTGGGTGACGGCTCGCGAGTCCCTCGTCCCGCTCTACTACGGCGACGCCCGCGAGGCGCTGAACCTCGCCAAGAAGAGCCGTGACCTGGCCGGGGCGGTCTCGTGCGCCGCGCAGGCGATGGCGCCGGTCGTCGAGGCCCGCGCGCTCGCCATGATCTCGGGCGTCGACAGCAAGAAGGAGGTCGTCGAACAGGCCAAGCGCGCGCTGTCGCGGGCCAGGACGGCCTTCTCCCAGATGGGTAACCACGAGAAGGAGGACATGGCCTTCGGCTACACCGAGCGCCAGTTGTACTTCTACCAGGGTGACGTGCTCACCAAGCTCGGCCAGACCCTGGAGGCCGACGTCATCCTGGGCCAGGCGCTGGACAAGTACCAGGATCACATCCTGGACCAGACGCTGATCCGGTTCGACCAGGCACAGTGCCGCCTGATCGACGGTGACATCGACGAGTCGCTCAAGCTCGCCCTGGCCGCGCTCGAGAAGCTGAACGTGGAGTACCGCACCGAACTCGTCATGCAGGCCGCCTTCAAGCTGGGCGAGTCCATAGCCGCCAAGGATCCCAAGCATCCCCTCCTGGTCGCCTTCCGGGAGGAACTACGAAAACCATCCGCCCTCGGGGAACGGAGCAATGGTGTATGAAGCTGAAGATCAGGCGATACCGCTGGTCTGACCTCGACACGATTCTCGCCCTGCACCGGGTCTGCCTCGCGGAGGTGGGCCTGGTTCCGGGCGACGGCGTCTACTACGACGACGACTTCCCGCGCATCCAGGAGATCTATCTGGCCTGCGGCGGGGATTTCCTCGTGGGCGAGGTCGACGGGCGCGTCGTGGCCATGGGCGGACTCCGGCCCATCGACGCCGGCGCCGCGGAGATGTGCCGGCTGCGGGTGCATCCCGACTATCAGCGGCGCGGGTTCGGCAGGACCATGGTGAAGACCCTCGAGGCGCGTGCGGTGGAGCTCGGCTTCCACAGCGTCCGCGGCGACACCACCCTGAACCAGCAGGCGGCGCTCAAGCTCTATCTCGGGCTCGGCTGGCGCGAGGTCGCGCGCCGGGAGGTGGGCGCGCTGACGGTCGTCTACATCGAGAAGCGCCTCACGCGCGCCGCCGTGACCGGCTGCTAGCCGGTGCGCGCCCATCCCAGCGGGCCCACCCCAGCGGGCCCACCCGCCGTCCGCGTCCCGGAACGCGGTACGGCCCCGTTCCATGTCGCCGTGGCGGGCCGGCGGGCGCCGTGGCCGGTGGGGCAGGCCGGGGGCCAGGGGTTGGGGGGAATAGTGGGAAATGGCCGATTCGGCGGATTGCCCGGGTAGGGGTGTGCGGAACCGCGAGTGAGGCCCTTAACTCTGAGTGGTAGAGGAACATCACCGGCTTCAGGCTGTACACCATTGGCTGCTCATTGTAGTGACATGCTTCCTTCATGGCAGTCGTGCCCGCTCCCCGACCCCTCCTGGGAGCTGTGCTTCTGTTGTTCGTCAGCGCCGCATGGGGGTCGGCGTTTCCGCTGATGAAGGATCTCATTCACCGGTTACCCGTCGAGGATCTGCTCGCCGAGCGCTACACCATCGCGGCGATCACTCTGATCCTCCTCAGGCCGGGGTGCTTGTGGGGGCTTTCGCGCTCGACCTGGGTCAGCGCGGGCGTTCTCGGGGTGATGTTCGGTGTGGGGCAGACCGCCCAGGCGATCGCGCTGGGGAGCCTGCCCTCGTCGGTGTCGGGGTTCGCGGTGGGATGCAGTGTCATCATCACGCCGCTGCTCGCACTGGTCTTCTTCCGGGTCCGCGTGCCCGCCCGGGTATGGGCGGGCGTGGCGCTGGCGATGGCGGGGATGACGGTGTTCACCCTGCTGAGCGGCGCCGAGGACCACACGTTGTCGCTGGTCGCGCTGCTGGCCACCCTGGGGTCGGCGGCGCTCTACTCCGGACACACGCTGCTGCTGGCGCGGATGTCCAAGGCCCGGCGGGGCTTCAACGCCTACGCCGTCACCGTCATCCAGCTCGCCACGATCGGCCTGTCCACCGGGCTCTTCGCCGCGCGTGACGGGATCGTGCTCCCCGCGAGCTCGGGCGACTGGTGGATCATGGCGCATCTGGCCGTGGTGGCCTGCGCGCTCGGCTTCCTGGCACGCTCCTACGGCCAGATCCACGTTCCCGCCGTGCCGAGCGCGGTGCTCATGTCCTCGCAACCGCTGTGGGTGGCGGCCATCGCGGTGCTGTTCTTCGACGAGCCGATCGGGCTGAGCCTGATCGTCGGCGGCGGGCTCATCGCGGCGGCTACCCTGCTGGTGGTGCCCAGCCGGGGAGGTGCTCCGCCGGCCGCGGCCGGCGTCGGCAGGAAGCCACCGCCGCCGCCGGGTTCGTCGTCCAACGCCGGGTTGCTGCGGGTCTCGCGCAGGGCCTCGCAGGTTCTGGCGAACCTGCGGGTCAAGCGCGAGGATCCGCTGAAGTTCGAGTCGATGGCGTTGCCGATCGTGCCGGTGAAGGCGATGAGCTGCGCCGAGCGCGAGTCGTGCCCCTGGAACAACCGTGGGGTCAAGGGCTGTGGCGAGCCCAGCCTGGATCGGCTGTTGCAACGTGCCACGACGATCGTCCGGGCACGCTCCGCCACGGGACCGGGATGCTGCCGGTCGATGACGCTGCTGGGGCGGTGCCTGTGCACGCTCATGGAAGATCGGGAGCAGGCGAAGGCGGCGACGCCCCAGTGGTTTCGGCCCAACTAGTCACGAAATAACGGACAATATACAGAATGAGGTTCTCACCGATTAACCGACAGCTTATTCCTTATTAATCTTGATATTCGGTGGAGTGTCCGAATAATGGGTGATTATCGGTAGATGGAGAGGGACATCATGAAGCGCATCGTTGTCCGCAAGCCAGGCACCGCGAAGCTCACCGGGACCTCCAGCGTCATTCACAAGGGGTGATCGAGAAACCGTCCCACGTCCGGATCCCGGGCGCCCCACCGGCCGACGTGGACACCATGCCGCTGCTGGTACCGCCGATCGACGCGCACCGGCTCCCCAACGGGCCCTACACCGTCGCGGCGGCACTGCTGCATCACCTGGTGCCGGCTGCCATGGAACGTTCCGACGACCTCGTGGCAGCCCATGACATCGAGATACGCGCGGCGGCACCCGATCTTCGCGATCGGGTGCCCGCCCGGCGGGTCGGCCTGGGCGACGGGCTCACCGACGACGAGCGCATCCTGGTGCCCGCGCCCCGCCGTACGCTGAGGATCGCCAACGGACTCGCGGAGTTCGTGCGCGCGGCCGCGCCGCCCGGCAGCGCCGTCGTGGTGTGCAACGCGGCGGAGGCGGACCCCACCGACACCGAGCTGCTGGCCGTGCTGATGCGCAGGGTCCCGGCGCGGACGCTGGCGATCACGGTCTGCGCCGACGGTCCCGCGCATCCCGCGGACGAGCGGGACGCCGCCGAGCTGTGGCCCGTGGTCGATCGCTGCATGCGGGAGGGATTCCTGCACGCGGTGGCCGAGCTGGGCGAGCGCGGCATGGGCCGCACGGCGGAGGGGAGCACGCGCTGGTGGCGGTTCGCGCAGCGCGTGGCCACCGCGCTCGGCGGGCTCGGCCGTACCGAGGAGGCGCGGGCGCTGTGGGAGCGCGTGCGCCGGGCGAGCCAGGATCCGGCCGTGCACGCCGCCAGCGCGTACGGCACCGCCATGCTGGACGCCCGCCACCCCGATCCCGCGCGCCGCGACCTCGGCCGGGCCCGCGCCTGGCTGAACCAGGCCATCGCCATCTCCTCCGTGCTGCCCGACCCGGCCGAGCGGGCGTTCAAGCTGGGCTTCGACCGCAACGGCCTGGCCCTGGTGGAGGTACGGCTGGGCCGCAGGGACCGGGCGCTGCAACTGGTGGAGTCGGCACTGGCGCTGGCAGGGGAACTGGGCGAGCGGCACCCGGTGCACCGGATGGTCCTGCTGGCCAACCGGGCCCAGCTCCTGGCCGAGGCCGGCAGGGTGCGCGAGGCCCTGGCCGATTACGCCGCGGCGATCCGGATGGATCCCGCCTTTCCCGACTACTACCTCGACCGCGGCAACCTGTGGTTCCGGCTCGGCCGGCATGCCGAGGCGCTGGCCGACTACGAGGCCGCGATGGCCGCGGGACCGCCGCTGCCGGAGGCGTACTACAACCGGGCCGAGCTGCGGCTGGCGACGGGGGACGACGCGGGCGCGCTGGCCGACCTGGGCCGGGTGATCGAGCTGGATCCGTCCTACCTCAACGCCTACATCAACCGCGCCGGGCTGCTGGCCGGGGCCGAGCGGGACGAGGAGGCCAGGGCGGATGTGACGGCCGGGCTGCTGCTGGCGCCGGGCAACCCGCATCTGCTGGCGGTGCTCGGGCAACTGGAGACGTCCGCGCGCCGGTTCGCGGCGGCCGAGGAGGCGTTCGGGCTGGCGCTCAAGGCGGCGCCGGAGCTGGCCGCGGCGTGGGCCAACCGGGGGGTGCTGCGGTTCGCGACCGGGGATCCGGAGGGCGCGGTCGCGGACCTGTCGCGGGCGCTGGAGCTGGAACCCCAGGCCGACGGCTACGCCAACCGGGCGGTGGCGCTGCGTGCCCTGGGCCGGACCACGGAGGCGGAGCGGGATGAGAAGCGGGCGAACGCGAATCGCTAGATCACCGGTTTTGCCATGATGGAGCGATGTTCGGACGCTGGGGACGGGTCGTGGGGGTGTACGCGGCCTTGGGGGTCGTCTGGTGGGCCAGCGTCGGGCTGGCCTACAGGGCGATCTCGTGTGACGGCTGGGAGTGCCTGTATCCGATGCTGGGGGCACAGGTGGCGATCTCGGTGGTGCTGCTGGCCGGGGCCGGGGTGCTGCTGCGGCTGGCCGGGGTGACGCGGGCGGGGCCGGTGGCGTGGACGGCGGGCGGGCTGGTCGTGATGGCCGAGATCGGGCAGCGGTTCGTCCCGGTGTGGCCGGACGGGGTGCCCGACGTCGTGCGGTCGCTGGTGGCGTTCACGACGGCGGCGCTGGTGGCCGCCGTCGCGACGGAGCGGGCGGTGGCCCTGTGGGCACGGGCGGTCCTGGTGCTGGCCGCCGCCGCGGTGCTGCCGCTGCGGGTGGCCTGGCTGGTGACCACGGGCGAGGCATGACGCCGTGCCGTACCCAGAGGCGGGCGGGCTCAGGCGGGGAAGACCCGTACGTGGTCGCCGGCGACGCGCACCCGCACCTCGTCTCCCGGCGTGAGCTCGGCCGCGGCCCGTGAGGGCAGGTCGGCGAAGAGCGTGACGGGCATGCCGTCGATGCCCACCTGGACGTACACGCGGGTGGTGGCGCCGAGGAAGACGGTGACGTCGACCGTGCCCCGCGCGCCGGAGCCGTCGCGGGTGAGGCAGACGTCCTCGGGGCGGAACATCACCAGGACGCGCTCCGCCGGTGCGGCCACGTCGAAGGCGCCGCCCGCGCGCACCCGGCCGTCCGCCGCCGTCAGCTCCAGCGTGTTGCGGTTGCCGACGAACCCGGCGGTGAAGCGGGTCGAGGGCGCGGTGTAGATCTCGGCGGGCGGGGCGCACTGCTCGATGTCGCCGGCGTTCATGACCGCGACCCGGTCGGAGATGGCGAGGGCCTCGGCCTGGTCGTGGGTGACGAAGACGGTGGTGATGCCGACCTGGTGCTGGATGCGGCGGACCTCGTCGCGCAGCCGGGTGCGGACCTGGGCGTCGAGCGCGGACAGCGGTTCGTCCAGGAGCAGCACCTCGGGGCCGGGGGAGAGGGCGCGGGCGAGCGCGACCCGCTGCTGCTGGCCGCCGGAGAGCTGGTTCGGCAGCCGGTCGCCGAGATGGTCGAGGCCGACGAGCGCGAGCATCTCGTCCGTGCGCGCCTCGATCTCGGCCTTCGGCTTCTTGCGCACGGTCAGCGGGAAGGCGACGTTGCCGCGCACGGTGAGGTTGGGGAAGAGCGCGTAGGACTGGAAGACCATCCCGATGGGCCGCTTCCGCACGGGAACGCCGGACATGTCGGCGCCGCCGATGGTCAGCCTGCCGCTGTCGAAGGCGGTCAGCCCGGCGATGCAGCGCAGGAGTGTGGTCTTGCCGCAGCCGGACGGGCCGAGCAGGGCCAGCATCTCGCCCTGCTCGACGGTGACGGTGACGCCGTTGAGCGCGTGGTGCCCGCCGTAGCGTTTGGTGATGCGGTCGAGGACGACGTGGCTCATGTGATGGTGTTCCCTCCCATGCTCGCGCTGACCCGGCCGCGGCCGAGCCAGACGACCAGCGCGGACAGCGCGAACAACAGGCCGAAGGTGAAGATGGTGACGACGGCGAGCGCGTTCGGGTCGCCCAGCGTGCGCGAGACGAACTGGCGGGCCGACCACAGCGGCAGCGTCTCGTAGCCCACGCCGACGAGGATCTTGGCCAGCGCGAACTCGTTCATGGCGGTCGCGATGACCAGCAGCGCCCCGGCCACGACCCCGCCCCTGATGGCCGGGACGATGACCTTGACCAGCGTCTGCAGCGGGCTCGCCCCGCACGTCGCCGCGGCCTCGCTGAGCCGTACGGCTCCCGCCGCCAGCAACGAGCTTTCCACGGCCCGGTACATGAACGGGAAGGCGATCGCCGCGGTCGAGGCGGCCAGCAGCCAGAACGTGCCGAACAGCTGGGGCGCGACCGACTTGGTGACGAGCTGGATGCCCGCGCCGACGACCACCCAGGGGATCGCGAACGGGATGACGGCGATCGTCTGGATCACCGAGCCGATGCGCGGGTTGTGCACCACCGACCAGTAGGCGGCGGGCACGACCAGCACGATCTCGATGACCACGACCACGGCCGACAGCAGGAGCGAGCGGCCGAGCGCGGCGGCCACGTCCGGCTGGGCGAAGACCCCGGCCCAGTGGGCGAGGGTGTAGCCGTCGGGCAGCGCGGTGTGGGTCCACCGGGTGGCGACGGAGTAGAGCAGCGCGGCCAGCAGCGGCAGGCCGAAGTAGCAGGCCAGCAGGCCGAGGAGGACGCGCCTGGTCACAACCACCTCGCGGCGCGTTTGAGGCACTGCCGGTAGAGCACGGTGGCGCCCACGGCCAGGATCATGAGCAGCACCGACAGGACGGCGGCGCGGCCGAGGCCGAAGACGGAGGTTTCCAGCGTGGTGCCGATCTGCAGGGTGATGAGCTTCTGGGAGCCGGGTGAGGCGGCCACCGCGTAGGCGACGGCGTACACCCCGATCGTCCAGGTGAAGACGAGCAGCCAGCCGGCCACGACGAACGGCGCGAGCACCGGGATGCCGACGTGCCGCCAGAACTGCCACCGGGTGGCCTTGCAGACGGCGGCGGCCTCCTGCCAGTCCTCCTTGAGCACGCTCAGCGCCGGCAGGGTGAGCAGGACGAACATCGGCACGTTGAAGTACAGGTAGACGATGTTCATGCCGCTGAAGGAGCCGGTGGAGGGGAACGGGTTGTCCTCGACGCCGAGCAGCGCCCGCAGGACGAGGGTGAGCATGCCGGTGGAGCCGATGAGCGCGACGAAGCCGAAGGCCAGGCCGATGCCGGCGAAGTTGGCGGCCACGTTCATGAGCGAGAGCCAGAAGGCGCGGCCGCCGAGCCGCATGCGGGTGATGAGCCAGGCGGCCGGGGCGCCGATGGCGGTGGCCAGCGTGGCCTGGACGAAGCCGAGCGCGAGCGAGCCGGCGACGGCCTGGCGGTCCACGGGGTTGGCGATCACCTTGGTGATGTGGCCGAGGCCGTAGGTGCCGTCGGGCAGCGCGAAGGTGTCGTGGACCAGCCGCAGGGCGGGCAGCACGAGCGTGGCGAAGGTGAAGGCCAGCAGCGGCAGCGCCGGTCCCCACCGGGTGAGGAGCCTGCGCGCCGCCCCCTCGATGTGGAAGGTCACGCGAGTACCTTCGCCTCCCAGTCGGCGACGATGGTCTCCACATTGATCTTCGTGATCTCGATCTCCTTCACCGGGGCGTAGGCGCCGTCGGGCAGCCAGTTGGCCTTCGCCTCGGCCGGGACCTGGAGGTCGCCGTTCAGGGCGCGGATGGGGCGGGCGCCGAACTTGGCGAACAGGAGCTGGGCCTCGTCGGAGAGCACGTACTCGAGGAAGCCCTTGAGGAAGTCGCCCTTCCCGGCGTTGTACTTGTTGATCATCAGGCCGGAGGGCGACCAGACGGAGCCGTCGCCGGGGATGATCACCTCGACGTTGACGTTCTTCTCCTTCAGCGCGGCCTTCTGCGCCAGGCCGTTGAAGTCGTAGTTGACCTGGATCGGGGCCTCGCCCTTCTCCAGGGTCTCCTCGCTCATCTTGACGTCGCTGAGGTTGCCGGCGTCCTTGAGCTTCTTGAAGTAGGCGTAGGCGGGGGCCAGGTCGTCCACGGAGCCGCCGTTGGCCACCGCCGCGGCCACGACCATGGCCTGGCCGGTGCCGGAGGAGGCCGGGTTCTTGGTGGCGATCATGCCCTTGTACTCGGGCTTGAGCAGGTCGGCCCAGGTCTTGGGCGGGTTCTTCACCTTGTCGGTGTTGACCACGAAGGCGGGCGCGCCGACGAAGGTGGCCACCCAGCCGCCCTTGCCCTTCTGCCAGTCCTTGAGCTTGCTCGCGCTCGGCGGCAGGTAGGCGGGGACCACGCCCTTGGCCTCGGCGACCGGCCCCCACATCAGGCCGATGTCGCTGGCCGTGGCGATGGGGTTCTCCTTCTCGGCGTCGAAGCGGACGATCTCCTCCGAGGAGGACATGTCCGTGTCCTTGTGGGCACAGGTGCCGTTGTGCTTGGCACAGAACGTCTTGACGACCTCGCCGTAGTTGGCCCAGTCGGGGGCCAGGCCGTACGTGGGCAGGTCCTTGCCCTGTTCGGCGATCTTGCCGGGGTCCGGTGCGGCGGCCCAGTCGTAGGTGCCCGCGCCGGAGGCGCCGCATGCCGTGAGCGCGAACAGGGAGGCAGCCATAAGCCCGATACGAATTTTCATCACTTATCTACCCTTCTAGGGGATTTCGCACCGAATGCTGGCTTATGTCGGATATCGGGGAGGCTGCGGGAAGGTGAATTCGGGGTGAACTCCCGGGGCGCCCTCGAAAGGGGGCCGCATTCGGCATGTCTAGTCCACGGGTACGGCCTGGCCAATGTTGATTTGTCTATGGCGGCCATAGGCGGGGGGATATAGCCGCTGTCTATCGGGGGCATCAGAGTTATCCCTCTTGTCCGGAACATCCCTGTCAGTGAGGCTTTGCCGTACTGGACGTTGAGAGGAAAGGAACCCCATGGCGACGATCCCGAGTCGCTACCTGCTCAATCACATCGGCGGCGAATGGCGTGCCCCCGAGAGCGGGCAGACCCGGCCCAACATCAACCCGGGCGACCTCTCCGACCACATCGGGGACTTCGCCGAGTCCGGCGGCGCCGACGTCGAGCTGGCCGTCGAGGCGGCCGCCGCGGCCCTGCCGGCGTGGAAGGCGCTCGGGCCCGTCAAGCGGGCCGAGCACCTGCGGGCCGCCGAGCGCCTCATCGAGGAGCGTGCCGAGGACTTCGCCCAGGCGATCACCCGCGAGCAGGGCAAACTGCTCAAGGAGGCGCGCGGCGAGGTCAGCCGCTCCCTCGCCATCCTGGACTTCACCGCGGGGGAGGGGCGCCGGCTCAAGGGGGAGACACTGCCGGCCGAGGAGCCGCGGACGTTCGCCTACACCTTCCGCGCGCCCATCGGCGTCGTCGGGCTGGTCACGCCGTGGAACTTCCCGCTGGCCATCCCGATGTGGAAGGTGGCGCCCGCGCTGCTGGCCGGGTGCGGCGCGGTGCTGAAGCCCTCGCCGCTCACGCCGCTCACCGCCGCGCTGCTGGTGGAGGCGTTCGCGGACGCCGGGGTTCCGGCCGGGGTGCTCAATCTCGTGCAGGGCGACATCGCCGCGGGTCAGGCGCTGGTCGCACATCCCGGCGTGGCCGGCATCAGCTTCACCGGCTCGCTGCCCGTGGGCCGGGCCATCCACACCGCGGGCGCGCCCCGCCTGCTGCGCACGCAGCTCGAGCTCGGCGGCAAGAACGCCGTCCTGGTGCTGGCCGACGCCGACCTCGGCAAGGCGGCCAAGGCCGCCGCCTTCGGCGCGTTCGGCCAGTCCGGGCAGCGCTGCAGCGCCACCTCCCGGGTCGTGGTGGACAAGGTCGTCAAGGAGCCCTTCCTGGACAAGCTGCTCGCCGAGGTCGCCGCCCTCAAGGTGGGGTACGGCCTGGCCGAGGACGCCACGATCGGGCCGGTCGTCAACGAGACCCGCATGACCGCCTGCCTGGACGCGATCGCCGCCGCCCAGGAGAGCGGCGCCAAGGTCGCCATCGGCGGCGCCCGCCACACCGACGGCGTGCCCGAGGGCTACTACGTCCAGCCGACCGTCCTGCGCGACGTCCCCTGGGACAGCGAGATCGCCCAGGAGGAGATCTTCGGCCCCGTGCTGTCGGTGATCGACTGCGACGGCTTCGACGAGGCCATGCGCATCTCCAACTCCGTCAAGTACGGCATGAGCGGCACGATCTTCACGCAGAACCCGGCGCACATCTTCGAGGCGCTCGACCGCTTCGAGGCCGGCATGCTGCACGTCAACCGGCCGGGCGTGGGCGCCTACGCGCACCTGCCGCACATGGGCACCAAACTCTCGCAGTTCGGCCCGCCCGAGTGCTCGCCGCAGGTCTGGGACTTCTACACCGAGTGGCGGTCGGCGTGCGTAAGTTACTGACCGCCGCCGAGGCCGTCTCCCGCTTCGTACGGCCCGGCGCCGTCGTCGGCATGGGCGGCCAGAACATCAACCGCTGCCCCATGGCGCTGGTCCACGAGGTGATCCGGCAGGAGATCGGCGGGCTCACCGTGGTCGGCTGCAACCTGTCGCTGCCCCTGGACATGCTGGTGGCCGCCGGGCTGGTGACCAGGACCGAGCAGGGCACGGGCAACCTGGAACGTTACGGGACCCTGTTCGCCTGGCGGCGGGCCGTGGAGCGGGGCGAGGTCTCCGTGGGGGACCACTCGCACCTGGCCATGGCGACCCGGTTCGCGGCGGGGGCGCTGGGCCTGCCGTACCTGCCGACGCGCAGTTTGCTGGGTACCTCGCTGCTCGCCGATCTGGTGAGGGACGGGGTGGCGGTGGAGTCGGCCGATCCGTTCGGGGGCGGGCCGGTGGTGTTGCTGAAGGCGATGACGCCGGATGTGGCGTTGATTCACGCGAATCGGGCTGATGTTTCGGGAAATATCGTGATTGAGGGGGTTACCTCGCATGAGGTGGACATGGTGAGGGCTGCCCGGTTCACCGTCGTCTCGGCCGAGCAGGTGCTGCCCGCCGGCGCCTTCGCCGATCGGCCCGAGCAGGTGACGATCCCCGAGGCGTACGTCACCGCCGTGGTCGAGCAGCCCTTCGGCGCCTTCCCCACCTCGGTCTACCGCGCCTACGACTTCGCCGAGCCGGAGATCAAGGACTACCAGGCGCTGGGCCGTACCGGGGACGAGGAGGTGCGCTCCTGGATCGCGGCCAGCCTCGGCGCCGGATTCGACGACTACCTCGAGCACCGCGACCCGTCCGGCGCGCTGCGCGACGGCCTCGTGGAGCAGATGCGGAGGCTGGTGTGAGCGAGGCTCTGCCACGCGAGTTGCTCGTGATCGAGGGGGCTCGGCAGATCCGTGACGGCGACCTGGTCATCGTGGGCACCGGGCTGCCGCTGCTGGCCGCCACCTTGGCCCAGCGCACCCACGCGCCCGAGGCCAAGCTGGTCATCGAGTCGGGGGTGGTCTTCCCCAAGGTCGTGCCGACCCCGGTCTCGGTCGTCGACCCGCGGCTGATGCGCAGCGCGGCCCGGCACGGCTCGTTGTTCGAGGCCCTGGGCGGGCTGGTGCAGCGGGGGCTGGTCCACACCGGCTTCCTCGGCGGGGCCCAGGTCGACGAGTTCGCCAACATCAACTCGACGTGGGTGCCCCGGCCGGACGGCTCGCGGGTACGGCTGCCGGGCAGCGGCGGGGCCAACGACATCGCCAGCCACTGCCGTCAGGTCGTCATCCTGACCGACCACGAGAAGCGGCGCTTCCCCGCCCGCTGCGACTACGTCACCAGCCCCGGCTTCCTCGGCGGCCCCGGGGAGCGGGCCAAGGCCGGGCTCGGCCCCTTGCGGGTCAAGGTCGTCACCGATCTGTGCGTGATGGAGGCCGAGGACTCCGCCCTGACCGTCACCGCCCTGATGCCGGGGGCGACGACGCAGGCCGTACTGGACAACACCGGCTTCACCCCGAAATTCCATGACCCGCTGGACACCGTCGTCCCACCGGACCCCGAAGAGATCCGGCTCCTTCGCGAGGAGATCGACCCGGCGTGTGTGTACTTCCCGGAGAGGAAACCCCTTTGACCGACAAGAAGCCTTTCGCCTGGGAGACGGCGATCGCCTGGAAGAACAAGGACCGCATCGTCGTGCGCGGCTACGACGTCAACGAGCTGACCGGCACGATCTCCTTCGCCGAGCACTTCCACCTCGTGCTGAAGGGTGAACTGCCCACGCCCGAGGTCGGCAGGATGACCGACGCGATCATGGTGAACATGGCCGAGCACGCGATGTCCCCGTCCTCGGCCACGGTCCGCTTCGCCACCAGCGGCGGCGCCGAGCTCAACGCCGCGGTCGCCGCGGGCGTGGCCGGCATCGGCCGCCTGCACGGCACCGCCGACCGCCCGGCCGAGCTGTTCCTGTCGGTGGCTCGCCGCGCGGACGAGGAAGGGCTGGCCGACGCCGAGGCCGCCCGCCGGGTCGTCGCCGAGATGCGCGCGGTCAAGGAGCGCATGCCCGGCTTCCACCACGCCCAGCACATCCGCGACCCGCGCACCGTCCGGCTGATGGAACTGTCGGACAAGCTCGGCATCACCGGCCGGCACGTCACGATCGCCCGCGCGATGGAGGACGCCACCGAGGCGGTTTTCGGCCGCCGGATCTGGATCAACGGCCCCGGCGCGATGGGCTGCATCGGCCTCGACATGGGCTACGAGCCGCTGCAGCTCAAGGCGTTGTTCATCGTCTGCCGGTCGCTGTCGCTGTGCGCGCACTCGATCGAGGAGACGGCCAGGGAGAAGGGCTGGCGCGCCTCGTCGAACTCGCCCATGGTGCAGCCGCTCGACCTTTCCATGCAGGGACCGGACCACTACGACGGACCGGCCGACCGCACGCTCTCCTGACCGGACGCATACCTTCGGGACGGGCGGGATTCCCGTGACCAGTGGTGTCCGTTTGCGGACAAAGGGCATTCTGGTCCTCCCGATTGGCGATAACGTGATCGCTTTCGGGGTCGGGGGGCTTCGTGCTCAGCCCTGGAGGCACACGCATGGCGATCAAGGTTCCCGCGTCCGCGGTGATCTCGGTGATGCTGGCGTTGGCGTACGGCTCGGCCGGCGGATGCGCGCACACCGACGCCCCGGCCGGCCGCACGGCCGAGTCCGCCGCCGTGTCGTACCGCCCCGCCATCACCGTGCCCGCCCTGATGGGCCGCCAGGTCGCCGCCGCCCAGCGGGAGGTGCACCGGCTGGGCCTCAAGCTGGTCCCGAAGGGCATCTCGCCGCTGTCGGTCTGCAAGCTCGACGAGGTCTGCCGCATCTTCTCGGTACGGCCGGCCGCGGGCACCAAGCTCCCCTGGGGCTCGCCGGTCGAGGTCGGCTTCCTGACCACCGCCGAGTCCCGGTTCTACGCCGCCCACCCGAGGATGCCGCGGGTCGTCGGCAGGAGCGGCGCCTGGGCAGCGGTCACGTTCGCGCCGGTCATGGGCCTGGTGGACGTGAGCACGCAGCCGGGTTCCGGCATGGCCCCCGGCACCGACCGGGTGCTGTTCCAGTCGCCGGACCCCGGCGCACCGCTGGAGATCGGCCAGCCGGTCAAGCTGATCGTGGGGGAGAACTGGGGCGGCCGGCCCTGCGGAGTGCGATGGTGGTGCAGATGAACGCCGATGCGGTGATCAGGCGGGCGAGCACAGGGGCTGCGGCGGCTGGAGCTCACGGTGAGGTGCCACAACCGGCGCGCGGGCGGACGAGTACTACACGGGGCTCCTGCTGGAGCCGTAGAGGTGGACCAGCTTGCCGCGATAGTCCACGTCGCGCAGGTGGCGGTGGCCGATGCGCTCGGCGACCGCGATCGAGCGGGTGTTGCCGGGCAGGATCAGCGAGACGACCTCCTCGGCCCCTAGTTCGGCGAAACAGTAGGCGAGCGCGGCGGCGGCCGCCTCGGTGGCATAGCCCTTGCCCCAGTGCGGGCGGGCCAGGCACCAGCCGACCCCCAGGCCGGGGAAACCGTGTGGCTGCCAGGGCCCGGCACGGCCGACGAAGCTGCCGGTGCTCTTCTCCACCAGCGCCCAGTGTGAGTATCCGCGGATCTCGCGGTGGCCGATGAAGGTCGCCAGGCTGCGCCACGCGTCCGAGGGGGTGGTGCCGGCGCTCTCGACGAGGCCCTCGGCCACCACGGGGTCGGTGAGCATCGCGGCATAGTCCTCGAAGTCGGATCCGGCCAGCGGGCGCAAGATCAGCCGTTCTGTTTCCATGATCCCAGTATTGACAGGCGGCCGGAGCGGAGGCAGCGTGTTCCGTATGCGGAACAACACCCGGTTCGCGGACATCCTCTCCTTCGACATCGATCGGGTGGCCGCGGCCGCCGGGTCCGACCCCGACGTGCTGCGCATGGAGAACCTCGACACCGACGTGCCGCCGCCGCCCAACGCCGTGGCCGCGACCCGGCAGGCGCTGGCCGACGGGCAGGGCAACAGCTGGCTGCCCTTCACCGGCCTGCCCGTCCTGCGCGAGGCCATCGCCGCCGACCTGCGCGAGCGCACCGGGACCGGCTACAACCCCGGCCGCCAGATCTGCGTCACCTCCGGCGGCACCGCCGCCGTCATGCCCGTCCTTCAGGCCGTCACCGAGCCCGGCCAGCAGGTGGTCCTCACCGACCCCACCTACGCCGGCCTCCTCCAGCGCGTACGGCTGGCCTCCGCGCGACCGCACCTGGTGCCGCTCCACGTGGACGGCGGCCTGTGGCGCCTGGACCGCGAGGCGCTGGCCGGGATCCGGGAGGCCGCCGCCTTCCTGCTGATGAGCCCGTCGATGCCGTCGGGCGTCGTCTTCGCCGAGGAGGACTGGGCGGCCGTCGCCGAGGCGTGCGAGCGCCTGGACGCCTACCTGATCTACGACGCCGCCATGGAGCGCATCGTCTTCGACGGCCACCCGCGCGTCAACCCGTGCCGGGTCGCCAACCTGGCGGAACGCACCGTCATCATCGGCTCGGTGTCGAAGGAGTACCGGATGATCGGCTGGCGGATCGGCTGGGTGGCCGGCCCGGCCGACATCATGGCCCGCATCATGGTGGCCGTCACCTACAACACCACCGTCTCCAGCGGCTTCTCCCAGCTCGGCGCGGCCGTCGCGCTCGCCGAGCCCAGCGGGGTGGCGGAGGCGGTCGCCGAGTACCAGGCCCGGCACGAGACCGTGGCCCGGCAGCTCCAGGGGCTGCCGCTGGTCAGGGCGGCGGGCGGCTGGTCGTGCCTGGTGGACGCCGGGAAACTCGGCATCCCGGCCAGGGAACTGTCCGAACGCCTCCTGACCCGTGGGCGCATCGCCGCCACCCCGATGACCGCGTGGGGCGGAGAGGTGGCCCATCGCTACGTCCGCCTGGTGTTCAGCAACGAGCCGGTCAAGCGCCTGGCCGAGCTACGCGACCGGTTCGACGCGGCCCTCTGACCGGCCTCGGCCGCAGCCGACCCGGCCGGCTTCGGCCACGGCCACGGCCTTGGGCGGCTCAGCCGCGGCGGGGCAGCAGGACGGTTTTGCCGGTGACCGTGCGGGCCTCCATGGCCGCGTGCGCCTCGGCCGCCCGATCGAGAGGCAGCCGCTGCCCGATGACCGGCCGCAGCCGACCGGCCGCCGCCTCCTCCAGCGCCCGCCCGGCCAGCGCGCGCAGGTCTGTCGAGGGGAAGGGAACGGCGGTGACCCGCGGGCCGGGCGTGGTCATGGGGCCGCCGGCCATGCCGTGGGCGCTGAACCGCCCGCCGTCGCGCAGCAGCGCCTGCGCCGCGGCCCCGATCTCGCCGCCCACGCCGTCGAAGACGACGTCCAGTCCATCGGGTACGGCGGCGCGCACTCGCTCCGGCCAGCCCGGATCGGTGTAGTCCACGGTCAGCTCCGCGCCCAGCTCCTCGGCCAGGGCCCGCTTGCCCGGGCTGCTCGCGGCCGCGATCACCCGGGCCCCGGCCGCGACGGCCAGCTGCACCAGGAGGCTGCCCACCCCGCCGCCGGCCGCCTCGACCAGCACCCACTCCCCGGCCCGCGGCGCGGCGGCGCCGGACAACCCCATCGCGGTCCTGCCGTCGGCCAGCAGCGCCACCGCCTCCGCGTCCGGCAGCGCGTCCGGAACCGGGATGAGCTGCTCGGCCGGCGCGACCGCGAACTCGGCGTACCCGCCCAGCCCGCCCAGCGTCGTCACCACGCGGCGCCCGGCCAGGTCGCCGGTGCGCGCCACCCCGGCCACGCCGTTGCCCAGGATCGCGGGCAGTTCGACGCGCCGTGGCCCGCGGCCGGCCCGCACCTGCGTCTCCACGAACGTGACCCCGGCGGCCGCCACCTCGACCAGCACCTCGCCGGGTCCCGGCACCGGGTCGGGCACCTCCTGCTCGACCAGGCGCTCCGGCCCGCCGTACGCACTCAGGACGATCGCCTTCATCGCACACCCCCCCTTATCGGAGCGCGATGCTCCGAATGAGGAATCTATATCGGAGCGGAGCGCTCCGCAAGCCGCTATCCTGGTGAGCCATGAGAGGCAGGCAGGCTGAAGCCCGGCGCAACGACCTCAAACTTCTCGAAGCAGCCCAGGAGGTCTTCACCACCCAGGGCTTCGACGCGCCAGTCTCGGCCATCGCCAAACGGGCCGGCGTGGGCATGGGCAGCCTCTACCGGCGCTACCGGACCAAGGAAGAGCTGCTCCAGCGCCTGGCCGTGATCTCCATGGAACGCGCCGCCGAGGCCGCCGAGGAGGGGCTGCGCGAGCCCGATCCCTGGCTCGGACTGGCCGGTTACATCCGGGCCTGCGTCGGGTTCGGCAGCGGCTCGCTCGCACCCGTCGCCGGCACGATCGAGGTCACCGAGGAGATGTGGCAGGTCTCCGACCGGGCCGGGACGGTCATCGGCGCCCTGATCGGCCGCGCCCAGGAGGCGGGCGCGCTGCGCGCCGACATCACCGACCTGGACATAGCCCTGCTCATCGAGCGCTTCGCCCGGCCCGTCGCCGGTGACACGCACCTGCGCGAGCGCCTGCTGACCGTCGTCCTCGACGGACTGCGCGGCCCCGGGGTCACGCCGCTGCCCGGACCGCCTCCGGATCGTGAATGGTATGAATCCCGGTGGGGTGAACGGCTACCGTAAGGCACGTGTCGGCTACCAGTTTCGACGGCCTCTTCCGCACCCTCGGCCCCGGCGCCAGCGCCCAGGCCGCGGGACTCGCCCGCGGCTACGGCGGCCCGCCCGCGCGCTCGATCGCCGCTAAGGCCGGCCTCGACCGGCTCCGCTGCGCCTCCCTGCTCAAACCCCTCTACGCCTGGGCGGCCGCCGCCCACATCGACGACACCGAACGCTGGCGACGCCACGCCGAGCCCGCCGTGGTCGTCTCCTCCAATGCCGACACGCTCAACCTCTGGTTGTCGGTCGGCCCCCGGGTCCTGCTCGACACGATCGCCCGCCAGACCGGCGTGCGCTGGGCGCTGCCCAACACCGACCTGTCCCGCTTCGGCTCCGTCGAGGTCGCCGCCGACGAGGTGGCCGCCGCCTACGCCGCGCTCGCCCAGGCGGCCCTCGCGGGCGAGCCCGTCGCCGCCGTCGTCCTGGGCTGGATGCGCGAGGTCGCCGCCGGGCAGACCTTCGGCGCCCGCGACGTGCTGGGCGCGCAGGACGCGCCGGTCAAGTGCGGCTGGTACGGCGCGGCCGACGAGACCTGCCTGCGCACGCATGCCGTCGCCGTGCTGCCCGGACCCGGGATGCGGGTAACGGTGGTGGCGGCCCTGACGGCCCAGCCGTACCTCGACGAGAGGGAGCGGGAGATCTACCAGGCCAGGGTGGCGGAGGGGCTGGCCGTGGAGGCCGAGCACGAGAAGGCCGGCGGTGCGCTGCTGCGCGGCCTGATGGCCGCCACCCTCGCCGAACTCGGCGACCGCGACCCCTCCTAGAAGCCTCCCAGAGGTCGAGGACCAACCCGCCGCGGGCCACGGAGATCTTGCCGCCGAAGCCCTCGCCGGCGGCGTTCAGGGCGGGCTCGTCGGTGTGGCCGGGCCACAGGTGGGTCAGGATCAGGTGGCCGGCTCCGGCTTCGGCGGCGGTCGCCCCCGCCTGGCGCGCGCTCGACAGGTAGGGCGCGTCCTCGTCCGGGACCACCTCGGGATAGGTGGCCTCGGCCAGGTAGACGTCGGCCTCGCGGGCCAGGTCGGCCAGTTCCGGGCTGGGGCCGGTGTCGCCGGTGTAGGCGATCGTGACGCCGTCCGCGCTCAGGCGCAGGCCCGCGTTGGGCACGTGGTGGGGCAGGCGGAAGACGCGCAGGGTGAACGGGCCGAGCTCGGTGTCGGCCGTCTCCTTCAGCTGGAAGCTGCCGGCCAGCATGCTCGCCTTGTCCAGCGCCAGCACCGCGTCGAGCGCGCCCGCCGGGGCGAACACCGGCAGCGCGGCCGGCGGGCGGTCGCCCAGGGCGCGGGCGCGCAGCAGGGGGTTGAGGTCGGCGCAGTGATCGGGATGGCCGTGGCTGACCAGCACGGCGTCGATCCGCTCGGCGGGGACGAGATCCAGGAGCCGGGGCATCGTGGCGTAGCCGGGATCGACGAGCACCCGGAATCCATCGTGTTCGATGAGGTAGCCGCTGCACGCCTCACCCGCGGCGGGCCAGGCGCCGCATCCCCCCAAGACCGTCATACGCATCCGGCCATGATCCCACGTGCGGGCACAAGGGTGCCCACACGTGGATAAATCGTGAATTGGCTGGAATTTCTACGACAGATCGTCGAATTCGCCGTCCTTCATACCGAGCCGGAACGCTTCCCACTCAGTTTCTGTGAAGAACAGCCTGGGGCCGTCGGGATCCTTCGAATCGCGCAGGACGAAGAGCCGGTCCTGGTCGGCTTTGTGCGTGGCGGTGTCCCCGGTTGCGGCGAGGACGGCCACTTCAACGCAATCCCCGCCGTTACTACCGCTTCGGCGGGACTTGCGCCACTGGAGATCGCTCATATCTCCTCCTCTACCTTCGAGAGCAAATGTAGGCTCGTGTGAACGGGAAGGGCGAGTGACCGGATGACGTCATACCTCCGTACGATCGATTCGACATCGGGGGGCCGGTCGGATACGTACCCCTCCCCGGCCGATTCCACGTAGACGAGATCGGGCTCGCCGGGGATTTTCGCGATGACGAACGCGCCCGTGAGCCCGGCGATCGCCGGCGACTCCTTGGGCACCACCTGGACACTCACATTGGGCAGGTCGGCGCTCTCCAGCAGGGCCCGGACCTGGCCGCGCATGGTCTCCGGGGAGCCCACCGGCCGGTGCAGCACCCACTCGTCCAGCACCGCCCAGTACATCGGCGGATCGGGCCGGTGGAGTATCGCCTTCCTGGTCATGCGGGCCGCGGCCGCCTCCTCGGCCTGTTCTGCGGTGGCCGCCGGTTCGCGGAGGAGCACCTGCCTGGCGTACTCCTCGGTCTGCAGCAGGCCCGGCACCAGCAGCGGCTGCCAGGTCTGCAGAGTGCGCGCGCCCTGCTCGATCTCCAGCCACGGGCGGAACCAGGCCGGGTAGGCCGCCTGCCGTACCAGCGGCCAGAGCCGGACGAGCTCACCCCTGGTGTCGAGCACCTGGTCGGCGCGCTCGGCGAAATCGCGCGAGGGTGTGCGCTTGGCCAGTTCGATCGCGCACACCAGCGACAACGAGTAATTCAGCCGTTCCGCGAGCTGTTCTTGGGATAGACCCACACGAACGCGATGTTCGCGAAGTTCCGCGCCAAAAAAGGCAAGTGGGCTCGAACCCGGGTCGAGCTCGCGGGCAGACGGCATCGGGCGCTCCAAGGGGGTTCTACACGGTTCTACAAACCGTGACGGGAGCCATACAGTCTCGTTCTTCCTTGTACCTAGGGTAGTCACGTGAGTGCACTCTGGTATCAAGAACCATTCAACACAAAGGACAAGAGGTACCTATGTGCGCTGTCCATACAGAACGGTCGGAGGATGAACAGCTCAAGCAACTGGGCTGGGTCCAGGACGGGCTCGCGGCATCGGGGGTCCGGGCACTCCTCGTCCGGCGGTTGAGACTCACGCTCGCGCAGAATCGCTACCACCCACCGGAGACCGCCGGGCCCGTGCTCGTCGCCGGGCCCGTCACCGTCAGCGTCGAAGGCGGATACGTCGTGCGCTGCGGTGACACGCTCGCCGTCCTCGTGGAGGTCGACGAGACCGTCGCCTACGTCAACGACCTGATCACCGCGGCCGGCTCCGGGGGCTCGGCGGAACCGGGAAACTCGTCGAGGGCGAGCCAGCCCTAATACTACAGCTTGATTTTGTGATTCTTAAGCCAGCGTCGCCAGTAGTGGCTGCTGCGGGCGCGGGTCTGGTGTTCACGGCGGTGGGCGGACCAGGCGAGGGCGAAGCTGAGGGCGGGGCTGAGGGCGGGGCTGAGGGCGGGGCTGAACGGTCGGGTCACAGCTCCCAGGAGACGACGGATCTCTGCTGGGGTGAGGCGGACCAGACCGTGTGGGCTTTTGGGGCGTGAGCCGCGGTGACGGCGAGGAAGGCATGGGCGAGCATCGCCAGGGTGACATGCCGATGCCAGGCGTCGAACCGTCGGACCTGGTACTGGTCCAGGCCGACTTCGTTCTTCGCGGCCTGGAAGCATTCCTCGATCGCCCAGCGGGCTCCAGCCACTCGAATGAGCTCGTCCATCGTGGTGCCGATCGGGCCGTGACACAGGTAGTAGGCGATCTCCAGCTCGCCCTTGGCGTTGGCCGTCAGGGATCGGCGGGCCGGCAACCACCGCCGATAGCCGGGCTCGACTTCGAAGTGCACCGTGGCCGGCGCCCAGTCATACAACCGGTGTCCCTTCGCGCCGTCCCCGCACGACAGGCGCTTCCACGCCTCGGCCGGGGCGGCAGCGACCTGGGTGTCGGCGCGCAGGTCTGCCCGGACACCGCACGCGACGAACTGGTTCTTGGGGACAGCCACCACGTAGTTGACGCGGCGCTGTTCCAGGAACGTGCGGAACTTCGAATCCATCCCGTACGCCTCGTCCGCCGTAGCCCAGGACGCCGGGAGCCCCGCGTCCAGGGTACGGGCCGGCATCTGCCGGGCCAGGACCGGTTTGGTGGCGAACTCGACCTCGTCGGGGACGCCCGCCTCGCGGCAGCGGGCCCGGTCCTCGATCCACGACTTGGGCAGGTACAGCTCGGCGTCGATCAGCGCCCGGCCCAACGGGCAGGCATAGGCGAGGAACATCCCGAGCCGGCAGTTCTCCGTGCGGCCCGCGGTGCCGGAGTACTGCCGCTGCACGCCGGCCGACTTGGTGCCCTTCTTGAGGAACCCAGTCTCATCCACGATCAGCACACCATCGCGGTGCCCGAGACCCTCCACCACATAGGTGCGCAGGTCATCACGTACTCCGCGGGCGTCCCCGTGGGCGCTGCCCAGCAGTCGCTGCATCCGATCCGGCTGCATGCACCCGAGGTGATGGTCTCGGCTTCACCCGCCGGATTGACGGCCGCGCCGAACACTCTGCCGTCCCGACCCGCGGCAGATCACCCGGGCGCGGACGATCGCCGGCGCTCATTGGGCCCCCCGAATCCTTGATGGCGATCATCGGAAAAGACGTGCTTCACGTCGCCGCCTCGGGCGGAGATCCTCGATGAGCCCCCGAGCGAGGAGACACGTCCATGCCCCGATGGAGAACGCTGACCGCCGCGGTGGCCGCCGCCGTCGTGATCCCGGCGCCCGCCGCCCTGGCCGACCCCGGCTCCACCGAGAACAAGGTGTTCAACACCTCCGACGCCCCCCTCGGCGTGCTCGCCGTGCCCGCCGTACCCGAAGGCGTCAGCACCGACAAGGTGCTGGTCGTCGGGATGGACGGCCTGCGGCACGACCGCATCGCCCCCGCCGACGCGCCGAACCTCGACAACCTCATCGCCACCGGCACCTTCGGCCCCAGCCTGCTCTACACCAATCCGATGGCCGCCACCTCCAGCGGTCCCGGCTGGTCCACGATCGCCACCGGCGTGTGGCCCGACTTACACGGGGTGAAGGACAACTCCTTCGCCGGCAAGCGCTACGACCTCTACCCCGACTTCCTCACCCGGCTCGAGAACCTCGACAGCCGCTACTCCACCTTCGCCGCCCTCGACTGGAAGCCCCTGGCCGACCAGGGCACCTTCGGTCCCGGGATCGACTCCCGCGTGATCCTGGACGGCGACGCCAACGGTTACCCGGCCGAGGACGCGCGCATCGCCACCGCGGCCGAGACCGTCCTGCGCGAGCAGAACCCCGACGCCGCCTTCGTCTACTTCGGCAACACCGACATCGTCGCCCACAACAGCGGCGCCGCCAGCGCGGCCTACCTGCGCGCGATCGCCACCCAGGACGGCTACCTCGGCCGACTCCTGGCCGCCATCAGGGCGCGGCCCTCCTATCCCGGCGAACGCTGGACGATCGTCGTCACCACCGACCACGGCCACACCGACGCGGGCGGGCACGGCGGCTCGGGCATCGAGGAACGCCGCACGTTCGTGCTGGCCGCGGGCCCCGGCATCGCCGCGGGCGCCCGGCCCCAGGACACCCGGCTCGTGGACGTGGCGGCCGCCGCGTTCACCGCGCTGGGCCTGGCCGTACCCGCGGGGCTGGACGGCCGGCGCGTCGACGTGCGCAGCGGCGACCCGTTCGACGGCGCCGCCCTGACGGGGCGGGCCGACGAGACCGGCATCCCGGCGGGCGTCCTCGGCTTCAGCCACACCATGCCGGCCGGGTGGGCGCTGGACACCTCCCGGATGCCGAGCGGCGGCGTGCAGGAGTGGCGCGGATGGTCGCTGACCACCGACGAGTTCTGGTCGCGGGCGCAGCGGGACCAGTGGCGCGAGCTCAACGTGCGCAGCCGGGGCGCGTTCGCGGTGGCCGACTCCGACGAATGGGACGACAAGTCGCACGGCTCCGGGACCTACGACTCGACGCTGACCACCCCGGCCTACCCCGTCGCGGGCCGCAGCTCGGTCCGCCTCGGCTACGCCACCCACTACCGGCCGGAGGGGTCGCAGAAGGCGCAGGTGCTGGTCTCCTTCGACGGCGGAGCGGACGTGCTGGTCAAGAACTACACGGCCGAGACCGTGGCCAAGGTGGAGAGCCTGGTCGTGGGCGTGCCGGCCGGGGCGTCGTCGATGCGGGTGAAGTTCCGCTACTTCGACGCGGCCAACAACTGGTATTGGGCGATCGATCAGGTCTCGGTCTCGTAATCCTCCTCCACGACCAGGCCGAGCAGTCCTGGGAACCTCTCGTCGAACTCGGGGCGCCGCAGCCGGTTGAGCCGGCGGGCGCCCTCGTCGCGTTGTTCGAGCAGGCCGACGTTGCGCAGCACCGAGAAGTGGTGGCTGAGCGTGGACTTGGCGACCGGCAGATGGCTGAAGGTGCCGCACGGCCGGGTCCAGTCGGGCACCGCGGCCAGCTCGCGCACGATGCGGCGGCGGATGGGGTCGGCCAGCGCCTCCAGGGCAGCCTGCAGGGACACCTCGACCGGCGAGACGTGGGTGAGATTCCTCGTTCTGTTCGACGGCGATCGAACACTGGTGTACTGTTCCATCACAGTCGAACACTCTACCCCGGAAGGAGCGCCGCCATGGACGGACGCATCGGCGTCTGGCACCCGCACCTGGGCCGCGGCCCGGCCGAGCTCTCCCGCCAGGCCGCGGTGACGCTGCAATCGCTCGGCTACGGCACCCTCTGGGTCAACGAGGGCCCCGGCTCCCGCGAGCCGCTGGCCGCCGCCGCCATCCTGCTGGCCGCGACCCGGCACATCGCGATCGGCACCGGCATCGCCAGCATCTGGGCCAGAGACGCCACGGCCATGGCCGCCGGCGCCGCCACCCTGGGCGAGGCGTTCGAGGGCCGCTTCATCCTGGGTCTGGGCGTCAGCCACGGCGTCCTGGTGGAAAACCGCGGCCACACCTACGCCAAGCCCGTCTCCGCCATGCGCGCCTACCTGGACCAGATGGACCAGACGGTGACCGACGTACCCGCCCCGAGCCACCCGGCGCCCCGGCTCCTGGCCGCCCTGCGCCCCAAGATGCTGGAGCTCTCCCGCGACCGGGCAGGGGGCGCCCACTCCTACTTCGTCCCCCCGGAGCACACGGCCGGCGCCCGCGCCATCCTCGGCCCCGACCGCCTGCTGGTCCCTGAGCAGGCCGTGGTCATCGAGCCCGACCCGGCCAAGGCCCGCGCGATCGCCCGCGCCCACATGCACCACTACCTGCGCCTGCCCAACTACGTCAACAACCTGAAGGACCTGGGCTACACCGACGACGACCTGGCCGGCGACGGCAGCGACCGCCTGGTGGACGCGATCGTGGCCTGGGGCACGGAGGAGGCGGTGGTGACCCGCATCCGCGCCCACTGGGACGCCGGCGCCGACCACGTGGCCCTCCAGCCCCTGTCCCCGGACGCCCCCGACCTGGCCGACGCCCTGACCCAGCTCAAACGCCTGGCCCCGGCCTTGGGGTTGTGAGGCGGGCCTACGGGTTGGGGGGTACGGCCGGGCCGTGTGCTGCAGGGGCGATGGGTGGTCAGCGTTTCATGGAGCCGTCGGCGATGGCGTCGGCCGCGTCTCCGATGGCCATGCCGACGATTTCCAGGCGCCGCACCAGCTCCCGTTCCTTGAGCGCCACCGCGGTCACCTCGCCGGAGAAGATCCGGGAGATCTCGTACTGGTACATCCGCCTGATCGCCCCGCCGGCCTTCTTGGCCTCCAGGGCGTCGTGGGCCACGGCGGAGGGCTGGGCGGCGAGGTCACGCACGGCGTCCTCGAGCGCGTCGATGCCGACGATGACCTGGTCCAGCATGGGAGAGAAGCGGATCTGGTCCGGCACCCGGTAGAGGTGCGACTCCCGGACGAAGTCGCGCAGGGAGTCGAGCACGTCGTCGATCGAACGGGACAACCGGAACAGATCCTCCCGGTCGATCGGCGTCACCAGCGCGGTCCGCAACTCTTCGACCAGCCGCCGCCGCTCGTCGTCACCCAGGTGCTCGATCGAGCGCATCTGCTCGTGCGCACCCGTCCTGCCCACCTCGCCCCCGATCATCGCCATGGCCAGCCAGGCGCCTTCCTTGGTGGCTTCGAGCTGGCCGAGCAGCGCGTCGGTCAGGGCGCTGTCCATGCGCCCGGTCATCAGGTCACGGATCCGCCGCAGCCGCTTCATCACCGTCCACCCTCCTCGCTCCCATCTTCCGCCCACCCCACCCGGCAACCCCCTCCACCCGCTCCACCCGGCAACCGCCTCAACCCGACCTCTGTCCGGCAACCCGCTCCACCCGGCAACCGCCTCAACCCGCCCCCTTTCCGGCAAGCCCCTCCACCCGCCTCGCCTGCCAACCGCCTCCAGCGTCTTACCTGGCAACGCCTTATATCCGCGCGCCCGGGGCGACGCCCGCCGCCCCGGGCAACCCTCTCCGCCCGCTGCGCCCGGCCACACCCGCCGCCTCCGGTGGCCGCGTGCAAGGAGGGTCACGAGACGGCCGCCTTGACGATCCAGGCGGTCAGGGCGGCCAGGAGGGCGCTGGCCGGGAGGGTGAGGAGCCAGGCTGTCGCGATCTTGACGGCCGCGTACCAGCGGACCCGGCCGCCGCCCTGGGTGACGCCGGCGCCGATCAACGCCCCGGCCACCGCCTGGGTCATGCTCACCGGCATCCCGGCCGCCGCGCTGGCCAGGACCGCGCCCCCGGCGGCGAACTCGGCGGCCACGCCGTGCAGCGGGCGGGAGACGATGATCTCGCGAGACAGGAGGCGGCCGGCTTTGGGCAGGCCGTACATGGCGCCCAGGCCGAACAGGACGGCGGTCAGCGTGGTCGTGCCCGGGCCGGGGGCGGTGCCGAGGGCGATGATGAAGACGGCGAGCGCCTTCTGGCCGTCGTTGGCCGCGTAGGCCACGCACTGGACGAGGAAGCCGGCCCGATGCCAGCGGGGCAGCCCGCCGGTCTGGGCCAGTCGCTGGAGGAGCGGGGTGACCAGCCAGGCGGCCACGCCTCCGGCCACGGGTGCCAGGATGCCGAAGAGCAGGACCAGCAGGACCGATCCGGCCGAGACCGGCAGGCCCCAGCCGAGGCCGGCGCCGGTCAGGCCGCCGACGACGGCCAGGGTGAGGCTGGTGGGCAGGCCGCGTGCGCTCAGCGCGAGGACGACGGCGAGCGAGCAGATGACGGCGACGGTCGTCGCGTTCCGGCCGCCTGGGGCGTTGAAGGTGGCCAGGCGGGTGACGAAGGTGAGGGCCACCTGATGGGTCAGCAGGGGGATCAGGGCCAGCATCGCGACCAGGGTCAGGATGCCGACGGCCGGCCGTACCGTGGGGAGTTTCAGGCCGGTGGCCAGCAGCGCGCCGCCGTCGTTCAGGCCGGAGACGATCGCGAACAGGCCCGCGACCAGCCCGAGGATGACGACGTCCAGTGGCATGCGCTCCATCTCATTCCTGGCGCGTTTCGGCGGGCAAGCGCGAATCGCTTATGAGCCTCATAGGCGAAAGACGGCTGTCCCGTGCAGGAGTCCCCCAGTAGCGTCCGTAATGCCCGATACCTACCCAAGATCGAGTGGATGATGGACGAAGAGCTCATTCTGTTGAATCCCGGCCCGGCGTGTACCTCGAAGCGGGTCAAGGACGCCCTGCTCCGTGGCGACCTGTGCCACCGCGAGCCGGAGTTCACCGAGCTGCTGTCCCGGATCCGGGAGGCGTTGCCCCGCGTTCTGAACCTCGGCGGCACCCACGAGGCGCTGCTGGTGACGGGGTCCGGCACCGCGGCCATGGAGATGGCGGTCATCAGCTCCGTCCGCGAGGGACGCGGCGTGATCATCGTGAACAACGGCGTTTACGGCGATCGGATGATCAAGATCGCGAAGGCGCACGGGATCCCGTTCCACGAGGTCAGGAGCGACTGGACGGTTCCCGCCGACCCGGCGGCCGTCCGGGCGGCGCTGGCGCGGCACCCGGACGTCGACGCCGTCGTCTGCGTGCACCACGAGACCACGACCGGCCTGATCAACCCGATCAAGGAGATCGGCGAGGCCGTCGCCGGGCACGGCGCGCTGTTCGTGATCGACGCGATCTCCGGCACCGCGATCGAGGACCAGGACCTGGCCGAGGCCCAGGCGGACGTGATCTGCGGCACCGCGAACAAGGGCCTGCACGGGCAGCCGGGCATGTCGTTCATCCTGTGCGGCGACCGCTCGATCGAACGCCTCCAGGAGGTGCCCGAGCGCAGCCTGTACCTCAACGCGGCCGGCTACCTCAAGGGCCAGCGCAAGGGCGACGTGCCGTTCACCCCGGCCGTGCAGGTCTGCTACGCGCTCGACGAGGCGCTGGCGGAGTTCGAGGAGGCGGGCGGGTTCGCGGCGCGCACGCGGCTGTACCGGGAGCGGGCGGCGCTGGTGCGCGGGCAGTTCGCCAGGCTCGGCCTCAAAGTGCTTGTAGATGAACAATTCCGGTCAAACACCGTGACGATGCTTCATCTCCCGGAAAGCGTGACGTACGACGCCCTTCACGACGAGCTCAAAAAGCGTGGCTACGTTGTCTACGCCGGTCAAGGGCAGCTGTCGAAGGACTTCTTCCGGATCTGCACGATGGGGGAGATCCCCTGGCACCGGCTGGAAGCGCTGGAGGACGCGCTCCGCGAATCCATCGAGGCAGCTAGGGGATAACCGACCATGCAGCTCAACCTGCACCGGCTCTGGATCTTCATGACCGTCGTCGAATGCGGTGGCTTCTCGGCCGCCGCGCAAAAGCTCTACCTGAGCCAGCCGTCGGTGTCGCACCAGGTCAGGCAGCTTGAGCAAGGGCTGAGGGCCACCCTGATCGACCGCAGCGGCGCGCGGATCCGGCTCACGCCGGAGGGCGAGGTCATGCTGGAGTACGCCAGGCGCGTGTTCCTGCTGGCCGACGAGGCGGTCGCGGCCATCCGGCAGGTGTCGGGGCTGCAGACGGGCACACTGGTGGCCGGCGGCACCACCACGGTCGGCACCTACCTGCTGCCGCCGCTGCTGGCCGCCTTCCGCGACCGGCATCCGGGCATCGAGATCGGCATCCAGGTCGGCAACGCCCAGCAGGTCGAGCGCGGCCTGGTCGACGGCGAGATCGGCGTGGCCGTCCTGGCGGGCGAGCCGAGCGCCGCGCAACTGGTCAGCGAGCCGATCCTGGAGGACCGCCTCGTCCTCATCACCCACCCCGGGCACAAACTCTCCAGTCACGGTACGGCGGAGCCGGAAGAGCTGGCCGGTGAGCTGTTCCTCATCCGCGAGCCCGGCTCGTCCACCAGGGAGCTCCAGGAGAGGGCACTGGAGACGTGGGGGCTGGAGGCGGCCGGCCGTACCGAGATCTGGGGGCCCGAGACGATCAAGCAGGCCGTCGCGGCGGGGCTGGGCGTCTCGCTGCTGTCGGAGCACTGCGTCGAGCAGGAGCTGGCCGACGGGCGGCTGGCGGCGGTGGCGGTCGCGCCGGTGCCGCAGCCGCGCCCGATCGTGCTGGCCCACCGCCGGGACCGGCTTCTCGGGCCGGCGGAGAAGGCGTTCATCGACATGCTGCGCAATGTCCGCAGCTGGCCGGGGATCAATCGGCTGAGGAGCATTTCTTGAGTGACCACGGGGCGTTGCCCTCCCGCGCCCAGGTTGTGATCATCGGTGGCGGCATCGTCGGCGCCAGCGTGGCCTATCACCTGGCCGAACTGGGCTGGACCGACGTCGTCGTGCTGGAGCAGGGGCAGTTGTCGTGCGGCACCACCTGGCACGCGGCCGGCCTCGTGGGCCAGTTGCGCGGCACCGAGAGCATGACCCGGCTGATCCAGTACAGCACCGACCTGTATGCCCGGCTGGAGGCCGAGACCGGTTTCGGCACCGGCTGGAAGCGGTGCGGCAGCGTGAGCGTGGCCCGCACCGAGGAGCGGATGACGCAGCTCAGGCGCACCGCCGCCCAGGCGCGCAACTACGGCGTCACCGCCGAGATCATCTCCGCCCGCGAGGCCGGGGAACTGTGGCCGGTCATGCGGGTGGACGACGTGGTCGGCGGCGTCTGGCTGCCCGGCGACGGCAAGGCCAACCCGTCCGACCTCACGCAGGCGCTGGTCAGAGGCGCGCAGAGGCGCGGGGTCCGGGTCTTCGAGCGGGTGCGTGTCACCGGCGTGAGCGTCGGGAACGGCGTGGCCACGGGCGTGCTCACCGACCAGGGCGAGATCGAGGCCGCGCACGTGGTCAACTGCGCCGGCCAGTGGGCCAAGGAGATCGGGCGCATGGCCGGGGTGACGGTCCCGCTGCACTCGGCCGAGCACTTCTACGTGGTCACCGAACGGATCGAGGGCGTGCGCCCGGACCTGCCCGTGCTGCGTGACCCGGACGGCTACGCCTACTTCAAGGAGGAGGTCGGCGGCCTGGTCGTGGGCGGCTTCGAGCCGCAGGCCAAGCCGTGGGGGATGGACGGCATCCCGTACCCGTTCGAGTTCCGGCTCCTGGAGGAGGACTGGGACCAGTTCTCGATCATCATGGAGAACGCGATCCACCGCGTCCCGGCCCTGGAGACGACCGGAGTGCGCATGTTCTACAACGGCCCCGAGTCGTTCACGCCGGACAACATGTTCCTGTTGGGGGAGGCGCCGGAGGTGCGCGGCTTCTACGTCGCGGCCGGCTTCAACTCCGCGGGCATCGCCTCGGCGGGCGGCGCCGGTCGCGCGCTGGCCGAGTGGATCGTCAACGGCGCGCCCGCCACCGACCTGTGGCCCGCCGACCTGCGCCGCTTCGCCCGCTGGGCGGACAACGACACGTGGCTGCGCGACCGGGTGAGCGAGACGCTCGGCCTGCACTACGCGATGTCCTGGCCGAACCGCGAGTTGGAGACGGCCCGGCCGCTGCGCCGCTCGCCGGTGCACCACCTGCTCGCCGCCGCGGGCGCGTGTTTCGGCTCGAAGATGGGCTGGGAGCGGGTCAACTACTTCGGTACGGCGGCGCCGTACACCTTTGGCAGACCGGAGTGGCAGCCGCAGGTCGACGCCGAGGTCGCCGCGTGCCGGAACCAGGCGGCGTTGTTCGACCAGACCTCGTTCGCCAAGTTCACGCTCAAGGGCCCGGACGCGGCGGCGGTGCTGCGCTGGTTGTGCACGGCCGAGGTGGACGTGGAGGTGGGCCGGGTGGTGTACACCGGCCTGCTCAACGACCGGGGCGGCTACGAGGCGGACCTGACGGTGACGCGGGTGGCGCACGACGAGTACCTGATCGTGACGGGCTCGGCGCAGGCCACCCGGGACTTCGACCACCTCGCCAAGGGCATCGGGAACAATCGCGCCGTGCTGGTCGACGTCACCAGCGCATATGCCGTCTTCAGCGTCATGGGCCCTAAATCCCGAAAAATCCTGCAAAGCGTGTCGAAGGCGGATTTTGGGGTGTTTCCTTTCGGCACCTCGCGGCTCGTCGACCTCGGCTACGCCACCGTCCGGGCCACCCGGGTCACCTACGTCGGCGAGCTGGGCTGGGAGCTGTACGTGCCCGCCGAGTTCGCGGTCACCATCTACGAGACGCTGCTCGGCACCGGGATCACCCAGGCCGGCTACTACGCCGTCGAGGCCATGCGCATCGAGAAGGGCTACCGCGCCTGGGGTCGCGAGCTCGGTCCCGAGGTCACGCCCGCCGCGGCGGGACTCGGCTTCACCTGCAGGAAGAGCGGCGGCTACCGAGGGGAGGAACACGCGCTCGAGCCCGCCGGCCGCCACGTCGTCTCTATCGTGCTCGACGACCCCGAGGCGCATCTGTGGGGCGGCGAGTCGTTGCTGCACGAGGGCGCGCCGGTCGGCTACGTCACCTCGGCCGCCCACAGCCCGACGCTCGGCGTGGCGGTCGCGCTCGGCTTCGTCACCGGCCCGGCCATCGAGAAGGCGCAGGTGGATATCGCCGGAGGGTTGTACTCTGCCCAGATCAGCCGTAAGGCGCCCTACGATCCCACCTCCTCGAGAGTGAAGGCATGAGCACATCCGAATATGTCCTGACTCTGTCGTGCCCGGACCGGCCCGGTGTCGTCGCCGCGGTCTCCGGACTGCTCGCCGAGCACGGCTGCAACATCAAGGAGAGCCAGCAGTTCGGAGACGAGCGGTTCTTCATGCGGGTCCAGTTCACCTCGCCCATCGGTGAGGACGAGCTCAGGACGGCCTTCGCCGCCCTGGCCCCCGACTTCGCCCTGGAGTTCACGCTGCGCGCCGTGGCCCGCAAGATGCGCGTGCTCATCATGGTCAGCAAGTTCGACCACTGCCTCAACGACCTGCTTTACCGGGTGCGCTCCGGCTCCCTCGACCTCGACGTCGTCGGCGTGGCCTCCAACCACCCCGACCTGCGCCCCCTGACGCAGTCCTACGGCATCGACTACCACCACCTGCCGATCATCCCCGAGACCAAGCCGAAGCAGGAGGCCGAGGTGCTGACGCTGGTCGAGCACTACCAGGCCGAGCTGGTCGTGCTGGCCCGCTACATGCAGGTGCTCTCGGAAGACCTGTGCGAGAAGCTCGCCGGGCGGGCGATCAACATCCACCACTCGTTCCTGCCGTCGTTCAAGGGCGCCAAGCCGTACCACCAGGCGCACGCGCGCGGCGTCAAGCTGATCGGCGCCACCGCGCACTACGTGACCTCCGACCTCGACGAGGGCCCCATCATCGAGCAGGAGGTCGCGCGGGTCAGCCACAGCCACTCCGCCGGCGACCTCGTCCAGATCGGGCGCGACGTCGAGTGCGTGGCGCTGGCGCGGGCGGTGAAGTGGCACGCCGAGCAGCGCGTGCTGCTCCACGGCCACAAGACCATCGTCTTCCCGCGCTAGGGGCGATAGGTCCCGAAGTACCAGAGGTTGCCCTCGGGATCCTTGCAGCCGTACTCGCGCGAGCCGTACGACTGGTCGACCAGCTCCATGGTGATCTCGGCGCCCGCCGCCCTGGCGCGGTCGTGGTGGGCGTCGGGGTCGTCGACGGCGACATAGACGCCGGGGCCGCCGGGCTCACCCCGGCCGATCATGATCATGTCCTCGCCGACCAGCAGCTCCGCGTGGACGACTGAGCCCGAGTCGTCCTTGGAGATCTCGTGCGCGGCGAAGCCGAAGGCGGCGGCCAGGAAGTCGATCCCCGCGGCGGGATCCTGGTAGCGGGCGAGCGCGAAAACCGTGCGTGTCATGCCACCGAGTCTGCCGCGGCCCCCACCTGGGGTCTTGGAAAAATCTGACCGGGCGTCCGCCCGCACATCAGGCGGAAGTCCCGGTTCATGTGCGCCTGGTCGTAGTAGCCGCAGGCCGCCGCCGCCCGCGCGATCGGGACGCCGGAGCGCACCATCGCATGCGCCCGGCCGAACCTGATCACCCGCGCCGCGGCCTTCGGCGCCAGCCCCACCTCGTCGTGGAAACGGGCCACCAGGTGCCGGTGGCTCCAGCCCAGCTCGGCCGCCAGCGCCGCCGCGCCCAGCGCTCCGCCCGACTCCAGCAGCCGCGCCCACGCCCAGTCCACCTCGCGCCGGACGTCCGGCCCGTGCAGGATGCGCTCGGTCAGCATGGCCTCGGCCAGCGCCAGCCGGTCCGCCCACCGCTCCACCTGGCCCAGCCGTTCCGCCCAGCCCGCCAGCAGATCGTCGGCCGGGACGATCAGGTTGGTCAGCTCACGCATCGGCACGCCGTACAACCTGCGCGCCCCGAACGGCGTCAAGAGGGCCTCCACACCCTCGGTCGGCGCGGAGACGCGCGTGGCGGTGTAGCGGTCGGACAGGCCGCCGGTGAAGGAGGTGAACCGGGCGCCGCCCACCTCCATCGGCGCGCCGAAGCCGAAGATGAGCACCGCCCCGGGCATCGCGGACTCCAGCCGCGTCACGGGCCGCGCATAGCGCTCGCGGTAGGCGCACAACACCGTGACGTACGGCCGCAGCGCAGGTCCGGGGACCCGCTCGAGCACGGTCAGGCCGTCCACACTCCGACTATAGGCGGCCCGCCGGCCCGCTCAGAGCCCCGTGTGCCTGGCCAGGAACGTCAGGGTGTCGGACGACAGGTCGATGGTGCGGCTCAGCGAGCGGGCGCCGTGCCCCACCTCCGTCTCGTTGCGCAGCACGATCGGGCCCGTGCCGCTCGTCGCGTGCTGCAGCGCCGCGCACATCTTCCACGCGTGCAGCGGGTGCACGCGGCTGTCCGACTGGAAGACGGTGAAGAGCGTCGCGGGGTACGGCACGCCCTCACGCACCCGGTGATAGGGCGAATAGCCCCACAACCAGCCGAAGCCCTCCGGATCCTCGGCCGAGCCGTACTCCACGTTCCACGTCGCGCCCAGGCCGAACAGCTCATAGCGCACCATGTCGAGCAGCGGCGCCGAGCAGACCACGGCCGCGAACAGCTCGGGGCGCTGGGTCAGCGCCGCGCCGACGAGCAGGCCGCCGTTGGAGCCGCCGGAGATGCCGAGCCGGTCGGCGGTGGTGACGCCGGTGGCGATCAGGTGCTCGGCGGCGGCGTGGAAGTCGTCGAAGACGTTCTGCTTGTTGCCGAGCATGCCGTCGCGGTGCCACTGCTCGCCCTCTTCGCCGCCGCCGCGCAGGTTGGCGATGGCGTAGACGCCGCCCGCCTCCACCCAGGCCAGGATCGAGGCCGAGTAGCCGGGCGTCATCGAGATGCCGAAGCCGCCGTAGCCGTTGAGGATCGCCGGGCGCGGCCCGTCGCGGTCCACCGGCTCGATGACCAGCATGCGCACCTCGGTGCCGTCCTTGGAGTGGTAGACGACCTGCGAGGTCTTGACCTGCGGCACCTCCACCGCACCGGGGGAGGCGGCCCACAGCGTGGTCTCGCCGGTGCGGGCGTCGTAGCGCTGGATCGTGGGCGGGGTGGTGTTGTCGGTGTATCCGAACCACGCCTCGTGGCCGCCCTCCGGGCGCTCGGCGATGCCGCCGATCGTGCCCAGTCCAGGCGTCGGCACCTCGCCCAGGCGCTCGCCCGTCGCCAGGTCGTGCACGGTGATCTCGCTGATCGCGTGCCGGGTCCAGCCGACCAGCATGACCGGCCGCTCGTGCTTATGGTCGTGGCCGCTTCGGGGCTCGTTGGCTCCTTCGTCGCTCTCTCCCCCCGGGCTCCTCCACTCCGGATCGTCGAGGATGGCGAAGTCGGACAGCACGGCCTCGTCGTCCTCGGGGATCAGGTCAGTCCACACCTGCGGCTCGGCCGGGTCGGCGACGCAGATCCGGCCGCGCGGCGCGTCGCGGTCCGTGTGCACGTACAGGCGGCCGTCGCGGCCGAAGTGCAGCCCGGTCTGCGCGTCCACGCCCTCCTGGACCGCGACCAGCTCCGGGTCGTCGATCGGGGAGGACTCCAGATCGGCGACCCACACGTCGTTGCGCGGCGCCGTACCCTCGTGCGAGGACACCTGCAGCCAGCGGCCGTCACGCGAGACCGAGACGCCGTAGTAGTTCGTCATCTTCAGCCCCTCACCGAAGATCATCACGTCGTCCTCGGTGGACGTGCCGATCCGGTGCAGGTAGACCCGGCGGTGATACTGCCGCTCGTTCTCCGGGACCTCCGTGCTCGGCAGACGGCGCACGTAGTAGAACGCCTCGCCCCCGGGCAGCCACGCGATCGGGGCGTAGCGGCAGCGGTCGATCGGGCCCTCCAGGCGGCGGCCGGTCGCCACGTCGATCACGTAGAGCACCGACTCCTCGTCACCGCCCACCGAGATCTGGTAGGCGAGCAGGCGGCCCTCCTTGTCCGGCTGCACCGCGTCCAGCGTGGTCAGCCCGGAAGGGTCGATCGCCATCGGGTCGATCAGCGCCCGCTCGGTGCCGTCCGGATCGACCACGTAGTAGACCGCGTGCTCCTGGCCGGGCAGGCGCCGGGAGAAGAAATACCGTTCGCCACGCCACGCCGGAACGCCCACGGAGCCCGACTGCAGCAGCTCCTCAATCCGCTCCCGGAACCGCTGCGGCTTCACCTGCTCCCTGAACAGCGCCTCCTGCCCCAGCAGCCAGCCCTTCGTCTCCGGGCCGTCCGGATCCTCCAGCCATCGATACGGGTCCGGAACGGGGGTACCGTGGAGGTCATCAACAAGGTCTTCGCGGCGTGCTGTCGGGTACATGGCTTGACCCTACCGGCGGGGCGTAAAGCGCAGGTGATCCGGGCATAAAACACACCGTGCGTCCCTCTAGTTCGTTAACGGGTGGCGGGATGTGCGCATTTGACGACAGACTTGGGCAGTGGGCGGCGCCGTGGTGACCATCCGTCGGGCCGTCCGGCGGAGGTCCACGTGACGGAAGCATCAGTGCCCCAGGAGGGGCCGCCAGCCGGGACATGCCACGGCATGTCCCCTTTGATACGCGCCCTGCGGGGAGAGTCCCCGTGATGCGCCAAGTCCTGCTACTGAACGCCACCTACGAGCCGCTGACCACGCTCTCGCTCCACCGGGCCATCATCCTGGTGCTGAGAGAGAAGGCGGACGTCGTCCACCGGGACGGCCGGGGGGCCGTGCTCCGTTCGGCCAGCCGTACGCTCGACGTCCCGTCCGTGATCAGGCTCAGGAGATATGTCCGAATCCCGTACAGGTCCCGTATCCCCCTGACCCGGGCGGCGCTCATGCGGCGCGATGACTACCGGTGCGCCTACTGCGGTCAGAAGGCGGAGACCATCGACCACGTCATCCCGCGTTCGCGGGGTGGCACGCACACCTGGGAGAACTGCGTCGCCTCGTGCACGCCGTGCAACCACCGCAAGGCGGACAAGTTCCTTGAGGAACTCGGGTGGTCGCTACGCGTCTCCCCGGCGGTGCCACGGGGCGCCCACTGGCGGCTCATCGGCGCTTCCATGGTCGGCGACCCCCAGTGGGCGCCCTACTTGGAGGCCGCCGCCTGACGTAACCCCTTTGAAGCCACATGCCACGACCTGCGAAGATCGCGGCATGTGGTCTTTCACCGCGGACATCACGGCCTTCCCCGAGGCCGCGACCGCCTTCCTGCTCGGCGACCCCATCGGCAACACCGTCCCCCTCACGGTCATGGCCGCCGTACGCGCCGGAATGGCCACGGACGGCGCCTACTACGGCTGGTGGACCGTCGACGGCCAGGTCCGCGGCGCCGCCTTCCGCACCCCGCCCGCCCCGCTCGGCCTGGCCGTGATGCCCGCGCAAGCCGTCACCGAACTCGCCGCCGCCCTGGCCGGCCGCCCCACCCCCGAAGTGATGGGCCCGCGCGCCCTCGTCACCGCCTTCACCACCGCCCGCGGCGCCACCCTCACCCGGACCGTCGAGGAGCGCCTGTATCGCCTGGGCGCCCTCGCCCACCCCGCGGTCCCCGGCACCGCCCGCCGCGCGGGCCCCGGCGACCTGCCGCTGCTGGTCAGCTGGTTCCAGTCCTGCGGTCAGGAGATCGGCCTCAACGCCGACCACGAGGACCCCACCGACCGCGTCGCCCGCAGGATCGCCTCCGGCGACATCCACCTGTGGATCGCCGACGGGGCTCCCGTCTCCTTCGCCGCCCTGTCCACGGCCGTCGGCGGCGTCAGCCGCATCGGCCCCGTCTACACCCCGCCGTCCTGCCGCCGACGGGGGTACGGCGCCGCCGTGACGGCCCACGCCAGCCGGTGCGGCCTCGACGAACGGGCCAAGGAGATCGTCCTGTTCACCGACCTGGCCAACCCCACGAGCAACGCGATCTACCAGTCCATCGGCTACGTCCCCCACGCGGACTACGCCCACGTCACCTACGCGGCCTAACCTAGGGGCATGCCGCGTTATGACTTCCGCTGCCGCGCCTGCGGCGCCACGTTCGAGGTGTCCCGCCCCATGTCCGCCTCCGACGACCCCGCCACCTGCCCGCACGGACACGAGGACACGGTCAAGCTGCTGTCCACGGTCGCGATGACCGGCGGGGCCGCCGCGCCGCGCGGCGGTGGCGGCGGGGGTGGGTGCTGCGGGGGCGGGTGCTGCGGCGGCTGACGCCCGGGTCAGGGTACGGCGGCACTGTATCGGTAGAGCCGTGCCCGGCTGACCGGCGCTTTGCCGGTACGGCGGCGCGTCATCGGTGGAGCCGTGCCCGGCTGACCGGCGCTTTGCCGGTACGGCGGTGCGTCATCGGTGGAGCGGTGCCCGGCTGACCGGAGCCTTGCCGGTACGGCGGTGCGCTATCGGTAGGCCGGTGCCCGGTTGACCGGGGCGGCGGCCTTGATCAGCGCCGCGGCCGGAGCCTCCTCGCGCGACAGCGCCTTGACCACCACGCGGGCGACGTCCTCGACCGTCTCCACACCCGTTCCCATGGCCGGGCTGCGCTCCGACAGAACGGCCAGCAGGAAGTCGTGCCCGCCGGTCTGCAGGCGGCCGACACTGTTGATCGTCCACAGGCCGCCGTGCGCGCCGGCGGGCAACCAGCCGTTCTTGAGCGCGACCTGACCGTCGCCCGCCGCCGCGCTCACCCCCCACGCCTGATCCCGCGTCACCGTGGACATCAGGCCGAGCACGAAGCGCCGGTTCGCGGCGTTGACCGGCCCGTCCGGGTCGGTGAGCCGATCCAGCACCTTCACCTGGTCCGCCGGACGGCTGAGCGTCGTGCCCCAGGACGACCGCGGCCACGTGTGCCGGATCCGCAACCGGCGCAGCACCCCGGTCATCCCCTGCACACCGCCGACGGCCTGGTAGAGCTCGTGGGCGCAGTCGTTGTCGCTGTAGCGGATCATCTTGGCGGCCAGCTGCCGCTCGTCCTTGGTCAGCCGCCTGCCCGCGTCCTGCGTCTTGAGGACCAGGGCCAGCAGGATGTCCACCTTGGCGACACTGGCCAGCAGGAACGGCTCGCGGTCCGGGTAGACGTACCGCGTTCCGGTGCTCCGGTCATACACGGCCACCGACGCCCGCCCCGGCCGCTCGCCCAGATACCGCTTCAACGTCCGATCCAGCCGCTGCCGCCGCTCCTCGGGCAACGGCTCGCGCACCGCCTCATCCGAGGCCACCGCCTCCCGGGGTATCGCCGGCTCCAGCGAAAGGACCAGCACCGTGCCCATGGGCGGCTCGTATCCGGCGCCCGCCTGCAAGGCGACATCCGCCACGGCCGGCACCGCGGAGCCCGGCCCCGGCACGGCTCGTGACATCCCGGCGGCCACATCGGCACAGGCGGACACGGTGACCGCCAGGGCGGCGATGAGCGAGATCCCCCGAACGCGCATGAGCGCGAGCCTGCCAGCCACCCCGCCAACGACCAGGGGCAGAACAGGTTAGCCCACAGTCAAGATTTCCATCCCAACCCGCGACGCCCCCGGCCCCCGACTCACGACGCCTCCGACCCGCGAGGGCCTGGGGTCCCACGGGCCGCCCTCGAGCCCGCTCGGCTCCGGTTCCACGGGCCGCCACCGGTCCGCCCGGCGCAGATTCCGCGGGCCGCCCGCCCAGTCCCGCACTCCGACCAGGCCCTTACCGGCACGGTTCCACGCACCGGGCCGCGCGGGCTCCCTCCGGTCCGTCCCGGCCCGGAGGTTGAAACGGCGCCAGATCTCGCCGGGCTCGAACCTGCTGCCCACGTCGGCGCCACGACTGGCGCGGATCCGCAGCCCAGAGCCACAGCTGATGTGGATCTGCAGCCCAGGGCCACGGCTGGTGTGGATCCGCGGCCGAGGGCAAGGGGGGTGTGGATCCGTGTTGGCCCGGGCGGTTGGCCGTGCGGATCCGGTAGACACCTAGGGGCGCACCATGCCCGGCCGGCCGCAGCCCGGCGCCGCGCGAACCCTCAGGCCACCGCAGGCCCGGGTCCCCGCCCGGACGGCAGGTCTGAGCGGTGGCGGGTTGAGCGGGCGTGCCCCCTGACCCCGTTGTCCGCGGGGGCACGCGGTCCTGGTTAGGCCACCTTGCGGCGTTGGAAGGGCAGGAACCGGTCGGCCAGGTGGGGCCGGGCCGGGGTGAGCGTGGGTTCGACGGCGAGGACGCGGTCGAAGCGGAACGCCCGGATGGCCCGGCGCATCCGGCACACGCCCACGAGGTACCAGTACTCCCGGTGCACCAGACAGGTCACCGGCTCCACATTGCGGACCGTGATGTGGCCGCCGGCGTCCTGGTAGTGCAGCCGGATCATGAGGCGGCTGGTGATGGCGTCGGCGATGGTCCGGGCGCGCGAGGCCACGTCGGCGGGCATGGGCTCGGTGAGGGTCGCCAGGGTGGTGGCGATGACGTCGTCGTCGAGGTCGAGGTGTTCGAAGGTGTTGCGCAGGCCGCGCCGGGCGGTGACGGCTTGCGGGCCGGCTCCCAGGTGGGCGAGGGAGAGGGCGAGAGCGGCGATTTCGGCGGTCGTCAGCGGGCGAGTGTGAGCCTTCACATCAATACCCATACCCAGAGAGTAGCCTTCGCCACCGACATTTTTCGAAAGCGTGTGCGGGATCGAGGGGGCTGAGGGGCCCTGGGTGACGGGTGCCACGGGAGGGGCTGACGCGGTGCCGTAACGGCGGGTACCACGTCCGACGTGAGAAGCGATCCCGCCGACCTGCGCCCGCCGGCGTCGGCGGGTGGCGGTAGGCGGGCTGTGCCGTACAAGGGGCTACGTCCACACCCAGAAGGGGCTGCGTCCGCACCCAGAAGCAGCTATATCCACCCCTTGCGGGTGGCGGCTACGCCGGCGGCGAAGCGGGTTTCGGCGCCCAGGGCGTGCATGGCGACGGCGATGTGGCGGCGGACGGTGCGGACGCTGATGCCGGCCTCGTGGGCGATCTGCTCGTCCGTCTTGCCCGCGGCGAGCTGGAGGACCACGCGGCGCTGGGCGCGGGTCAGGGGGATGTCCTCGCCCTCGGTGTCCACCGAGTCCCGCCACATCAGGTCGAACCAGTCGGCCAGCATGCGCAGCAGGTCCGGTGAGGTGACCAGGAGGGCGGGCAGGCCGGTGGCGGCGGCGGCGACCAGGGCCTGGGCGTCGTCCACGAGGATCATCTTGGTGGGGATCTCGCGGCGCATGCGCACCGTTTCGCCTGCTACGGCCGAGTCGCTCATCAGGCGCCTGCCCCACGGGACGCTGCTGTAGGCGGCGTCGTACAGGCCCAGGTAGCGGGCGCCGGCCTCCAGCGCGGCGGGCGGGGGGAGTAGCAGGCGGTGCGGGGTGGGCTCGGTCTCGAAGGCGACGGTGAAGGCGGCGCGGACCAGGCGGGTACCGGCGGCGTAGAGTTCCACGGCCTTGGCGGCGGCTTCGGCCATGGTGGGAATGACCTGGATGCCGCTGATCTGGGTGGTCTCCTGGTGGTCCTCGTGGGCGCCCAGCCTGCCCACCAAGGTGCGCCAGCCGGTGGCCAGGCGGGCCTGGCGGCCGACGAGTTCGGCGTGTTCGCGGTCGATGAGCAGGCGCAGCGCGGCGGCGGTGCCGATCGGCCTGAGCAGCGCGTCGCCCTCGCCGCCGCGGAAGGCCACGCCCATGGTCAGCAGTTCCTGGGTCTCCGGCGCGTCCTCGTCGACGTCCACGTCCAGCTCTAGCGCACCACTGACGGTGAGCCGGTCGTAGAGCGCCTGCGCCTGCGGGCTCACCAGCCCGGCGAGGCTGTTCTCCGCCATCTGACCCTCCTCGTGGGGCGGGGCTCAGCCCGGCCCGCGCCGTTGTCGAAACCACAGCATGACCGCCTTCCTCGGCGCTGTGTGGAAATTCCTGACATTCAGTGGCGGGGATGGTCAAGAAGGCACACAGCTCGCAGGGCTTCAGGAACCCGCGGCGAGGCCGGACCCGTGGTCGCGGATGAGGCTCGCGACTGGGTGGCCGTGGTCGTGTGGGGCCTGCTTCTGGATGGGGCCTGCGTCTGGATGGGGCCTGTGGTCGAGTGGGCCTGTGGTGATGGGCGGGTGGTCGTGCCTTGTGGGTGGACGGGGTGTTGTGGGTGGATGGTTCGTGGGGTTGGGGCCTGTGGTCGGGTGGGGTCAGCGGCGGGCGGTGGCCTGTTCGCCCAGGGCGGCGATGCCGTACAGGAGGCCACCGGCCAGGTCTCCGACGCTGAACGCGGTCGCCATCGACATCGCCGTCAGCCTGCAGGCGCTGTCGGGCAGCCGGTTCCTGGCGCTCTCCCCGGTGACGATCTCCAGGGCGCGTCCCTCGACGTCCACGAGCACGAGGACGCCGGTGTCGGCGTCGAGGCCGAGCGCCGCGTGCAGGCGTTCGGCGAAGTGGCGCCGGCCGCCGACGGGTTTGCCGAGGAAGACGCTGAAGCGCAGGCCGCTGCGCCGCTCGGCCAGGAGGAGGGCCTGCCGTAAGTCATCGGACTGGGCCGCGGTCAGCATGCGCATCGTCTCTCACCATCCTGCCGTCGCTCCGCCAACGCGCCGTCCGGGTTCCGCGGTCTCGGCCGCCGCCACCCAGTCGATCTCGGGTGCGGGCGCCCAGCGCGCGGTCCGGTCGGCCAGCACCAGATCGGAGGTGCTGACGCCGTGCTCGCTTCTGGACGGCCCGCCCAGCCAGACGGGTCCCTCCGCCGTCCTGCGCGCCGAGCCGCGTCCCGGGACCAGCACCAGCAGGCTGATCAGCACGAAGACGCCGAATGAGGTGCCGAGGAGGAAGCCGAGGATCTGCCACGCGCTGCTCACACCAAGACCGTAATCCGCCATCGGTCGCCCGGCCAGACCTCATATGAGAGAGTCAGGAACCAAGATCCCCGACCAGAGGTCAGGACGACTGTGGATACCCCCGATGCGATCGGTCGTTACCCGGTTGAGCGGACACTCGGCACCGGTGCGTTCGCGTCCGTGTGGCTGGCCCGGGACGACCGGCTGGATTCCTACGTGGCCATCAAGGTCCTGGCCGAGAACTGGGCGGCCGAGACGGACGTGCGTGAGCGGTTCGTCAAGGAGGCCAGGTTGCTGCGCCAGGCGGATTCGCCGCACATCGTCCAGGTGCACGACATCGGCGAGCTTCCCGATGGCCGGCCGTACTTCGTCATGACATATGCGGATATGGGGACGCTTTCTGGTCGGCTCCTCGAGGGGCCGATGCCCGTCAAGCGGGCGCTTGAGCTGCTCGGCGAGGTCGCCGAGGGGGTGGGCGAACTCCACCGGCTCGGCGTGGTGCACCGCGACCTCAAGCCGTCGAACGTGCTGATGCGCTCGATGACCGGCGGCGGCGAGCGGGCGATGGTGGCCGATCTGGGCGTCGCCCGGGCGCTGGCAGACGCCACCGTTCACACGATCGCCGCGGGCACGCCGGGCTACATGGCGCCGGAGCAGATGCGCCTGGACGGCGCGCCCGACGAGCGCGCGGACGTGCACGGGCTGGGCGCCCTCGCCTATCACATGCTGACGGGCGAGGTTCCGGGCTCGGGTGCGGTACGGCTGGCACCGCGCAGGTTGCGTGGGGAGGTGCCGGAACGGGTCAGCGCGGCGATCATGAAGGCCATCGACCCGGAGCCGGAGCGGCGCTGGCAGAGCGTGGCCGAGTTCGGGCGGGTGCTGCGTGAGGAGGCGCTCGGCTCAGGACCGGGCGGAGAACCGGCCTCGGGCGAGCTCCAGGCTCCGGGCGAACCGCAGGATTCGGGCGGGCAGCAGGCTTCCGGTGGGCTGCAGGATTCGGGTGAACTGCAAGCTCCGGGCAAGGTGCGGGATTCAGGTGAGCTGCAGGGGGAGCCGCCTGCCGCGGGCGGGTCCAAGTGGCGGCTGGTGCCGGTCTGGGTGCTGGCGACTCTGGGCGGGATCCTGGTGGCGGGCGTGGCCGGGGCGGTGCTGCTCTTACGCGCGGGCGCCCCGCCCGACGTGCCGACCATGGGCCCCTCGGCCAGCCCGACGGTCACGGGCGGCAACGACCTGCGCCCCGACGCCCCGGTGCCGCGGCAGTATCGCGACCTCATCGTCCAGGCGGGCACCTGGTGCGACAACATCCCGGGGCTGTCGCCGGCCCTGATCGCCGCGATGCTCAAGGTCGAGAGCGACTTCGACCCGAACCTCAACGACCCCGGGAAGGACGAGTACGGCATCGCCCGCTGGACCCCCCGAGTGCTGCACTACTGGCAACCCGGCGGCAGATCCAAGCCCGAGCCGAAGCCGCCCTTCAGCCCGGAGCTGTCCATCCCGTCCATGGGCCGCTTCTTCTGCACCCTCGGCCACCAGATCTCCTCGCTCCCGGGCGACCCGGCGGCCAACCTCGTGGGCCTGTATCGCACCAGCGTCAATGCGATGCTGCGCGACCAGGGCATTCCCCGTCCCGTGCGCCCCCACGTGGAAGCGGTCATGAAATATCGGGACGAGTACCGGATCCGCTAGGCAGCAACCTCAGATCGGCATCGGTCACCAGGTTGAACCGCAACGCCAGGTTGATCAGGGCGGCACGCTGCCAGTCGGCCTTGCCCGCGTCCTCGGCCTGCTTGACCCGCAGCTTCGTCCTGGCCAGGTAGTCGATGTGGAAGTTGACCCCGCTCCTGGTCAGCCCGTGGCCCGCCAGGCGCTCGATGAGCTGGGGCACCGTCGGCACGACCGTGCTGGACGGGTCCCTGAGGCGCGGCTCGCACAGCGCCACCAGGATGAGGAAGTACTTCGAGCTGCGATCCAGCGGGAACACGCCCATCGTGGTCGCCCCCGAGGCGGCCGCCGTCGCGGTCTTGCCGTACACGTGCTCGGGGGCGAAGACGAGGAAGCCGGTCGTGCCGTGCTCGGCGGGCAGGATCACCCGCGAGAACTCGAAGGGCACCGGCATGCCCATGCGCTGCGGCGGCACCTTGACGAACTCGCCGCCGCCCTCGGGGTTCTCGACCACGTAGGTGCGGTCGGCGGTGAGGTTGCTGATCAGCCAGTAGTCGTCGACGGCCGTGATGCGCCCCGCCAGGCGGGACACGGCCCGGTCGGCGATGACGATGTCCACGGGGACGTCGTCGGCGCCGCGCCCGAAGGTGGCGGATTCACCGGGGTTCAGCTCGGCCGCCACGGCCGTGTCGGTCTGGATGAGCACGGTGCGCATGGCCATGGTTGTACGTTCTCGCCCTCTCGTCTGCCATCTGTAAGGTTTCAGGGGTTACCAGATATCGGGCCGGCGGTCGCCCCAGAAGCCGCCTTTGTACGCCTCGATCTGGGCCGACAACGAGATGAGCGTGCCCTCGCCGCCGATGCGCCCGGCCAGCATGACGCCGATCGGCAGGCCGTCCTCGGTCCAGTACAGGGGCAGGTTCACCGCGGGCTGCCCGGAGACGTTGTAGATCGGCGGGAAGGCGGCGAAGCGCTTCATCCGCTCGAAGGTCAGCTCGGGGTCGTCGCCCTCCTCGAACCAGCCGACCGGCCGCGGCGGCTGGGTCACGGTCGGCGTGAGCACGGCGTCGTAGGCGTTGGTGACCTGGAGCGCGGCGCGGGTGGCCAGTTGCAGCGCCGCCTGCGCCTGGAGGAAGGCCGGCGCCGGGGTGGCGAAGCCGCGCTCGCGCAGCCAGGCGGTGAGCGGGCGCAGCCGCGCGATCTGGTCGTCGGCGACCGGATGCATGCATGCGAAGGCATACCAGAGCGTGACGAACTGCGGCACCAGCTCCGGCCCGAAGGGCGGGTCGATGTCGACGACCTCGTGCCCGAGCGCCGTCAGCGTCTTGGCCGACTCCTCGTAGGCGGCCAGCACCTCGGGATCCAGCTCCGCCTCGGGTACGGCCGGCGTGGCGTAACGGGCGATGCGCAGCTTGCCCGGCTGCCGGGTGGCGTACTCCAGGAAGGTGCCCTCGTGCGGCGGCGCGAGATACAGGTCGCCCGGGTTGTTGTGGGCCATGACGTCGAGCAGCGCCGCGGCGTCGGCGACGTTCCTGGCGATCGGCCCGTTCGTGGACATCCCCGCGAGGTCCGGGATGATCGGGGCGAAGCTGATGCGGCCACGGGTGGGCTTGATGCCGTACAGGCCGCAGACGGAGGAGGGGATGCGGATCGAGCCGGCGCCGTCGCTGCCCTGTGCCAGGGGCGCCAGCCCGGCGGCCACCGCCGCGGCCGCGCCGCCGCTGGACCCGCCGGCCGAGCGGGTGAGGTCCCACGGGCTGCGGGCGGGCGGTGACAGATATGTCTCGGTGTAGCAAGGGAGGCCGAACTCCGGTGTCGCCGTCTTGCCGAGCATGACGGTGCCCGCCGCGCTCATCCGCTCGACCACGCTGTCGTCCACGGGCGCGACAAAGCCCTGGTAGGCGGCGGATCCAAACATGATCGGCACGTTCTTGACCAAGTTCAGATCCTTGACCGGGACCGGCACTCCGGCCAGCGGGCCGCCGGGCAGGTCACGTTCCAGGGCCGCCGCCTGAGCGAGCGCCCGCTCGGCGGTGACGGTGACGTAGGCGCCTATTTCGGCGTTACGACGCTCGATGCGATCGAGGTAAAAACGCGTCAGCTCGACCGGTGAGAGGTCGCCGTCCCTGATCGCTTTGCCCTGGTCAAGAGCGGATAGTTCATGAAGTTCGCTCACACTACCGAACAGTAGGGATCTCTAGCGGGGGATGTAATAGATACCCGGAAATCGGACGTGGAACACGATGACCTGGGCCATAAAACTATGGACGCCCTAACACTAGGAAACCAGTCGATCAGCAAGCTACCGTGAGTTACGTGGACTCCGACCTCCAGCGAGAAGACGGTCACAATACGTCACCGATCTGGGTGAGTGACAGGCCGGAAGACGAGGGCAGGGCGGCTGCGCAGCCGCCCAAGGCGACGCCCGCGTCGACGTATGCCCCGGTTGAGCGGGCCTCGGTCCGGGTGCTGCTCGGGCAGCCCCGCTATCGCCGCCTGCGAAATCGCGCGCTGGTGGCCACCGTCGTCGGCGTGGTGGTGGGCATCCTCGTCATGGACTGGCGGGTCGGCGTCACCGCCGCGATCGCCGCGGCCATCGCCGACACCGTCTACCGCGCCAGGTCCGCCTCGTCCGTGCCCGCCTGGCGGCGCGCCTCCGTCGCGGAGCGCCGCACCGAAGGCCAGCTCAAGCGCCTCGAACGCAGCGGCTACCGCACCCTCCACGCCCGCGCGATCCCCGGCAGCGAGGCCCAGATCGACCATCTGGTCATCGGCCCCACCGGTGTGTATGCGGTCGACTCGGAGAAGTGGGACAAACGCCTGCCGGTCCGGGTCCAGATGGGCAAGAAGCTCTTCCACGGGCCCTTCGACATGAAGGCCAGGCTCGCCGAGGCCAAGATGGAGGCCACGCAGGCCAGCGAGCTGATCAGCAAGGCGTACGGCCGCGAGGTCTCCGTCGTGCCGTCCCTGGCGATCTACGGGCCGCCGGTGCCGTGGAAGATCATGACCATCCGCGGCGTGGACGTCTACGAGGGCGCCCGGGCGCGCAGGTGGATCACCAAGCGGGAGCACGCGCTCACCGAGCAGGAGATCAACCGCCTGTACGAGATCGCCGAGAGCGTCCTGCCGCCCCGCTACGGCGACGCCTGATCCTTCCGGTACGGCCGGCGGTTCCTGAGCCGTTCCGCCAGTGTGTCGAGGTCCTCGGCCAGTTCCGCGCTGGCCGGGACGCCCTCCGGCGGCACCCTGGACAACATCGCGCTGCCGAACCCCGCCACGATCACCGCCTGGTTGACCAGCTCGTCCACGTCCGGCCACGGGAAGCCGGGCTGGGCCAGGACGAGCGCGACACACCCGTGCACCGCCGACCACAGCGTGAGCGCCAGCCGTTCCGGGTCGCCGCGCAGGATGCCGGACTCGACGCAGCGTTCCACGACCGCCACCATGTGCCGGAAACACTCCGTCGCCGCCTGGGCCGGCCCCTCCGGTGTGCTGCGCATGAGCAGGACCCGGTACTGCACCGGATGCGTCAGCGCGAACCGCGCATAGGCCCGCCCGCACCGCCCGAGCGCCACGAACGGGTCGCCGCCCGCGTTCTCCCGGAACAGGCGGCCCAGTTCGTCCCACACCCGGAGGCAGACCGTCTCCAGCAGCGCCTCCTTGTCGGCGAAGTGGAGGTAGACCGAGGGCGTGGAGATGCCGGCCCGGGCGGCCACGGCGCGGATCGTGAGCGCGTCCTCGCTGCCGTGCTCGGCCAGCAGGTCCTCGGCCGCCCGCAGGATCTCCTCCCGCAGCAGCGCGCCTTCTCCCCGTCGTGCTCTGGTCCTGGTCGTGCTGGTCATGCACATCACATTGACGCCGTTAGGTTAACGCTGTCAACCTGACGTTATGGCGATATTTCGTGATGCGACCGCTGTGACCCCGCGGGGAGACGGCTACGCCGCCACCCTCGACCCCGAGTGGGCCGTGGCCGACAAGCTCCACGGCGGCTACCTGCTGGCCGTCCTCGCCCGTGCCGCCGTGGCGGACGCGGGCGCCGCCCACCCTCATGTGACCGCGGCCGGCGGCGCCTTCCTCGAAGCCCCCAGCCCCGGCCACGCCGACCTGAGCGTCACCCGCCTGCGCGTGGGCAGATCCGTCGCCCAGGTCCGCGTGGAGCTGTCGCAGGAGGGCAGGCCCCGTGTCTCCGCCTTGATCGCGCTGGGCCGGTTGGACGAGTCCGACCCCTGGTGGACCGCCTCGGAGCCGGTGGACCTCCCGCCGGAGCAGGACTGCTTCCCGGTCCCGGTCCAGCCGCCGGGCGCCCCGTTCCCGGTGCCGCTCATGGGGGTGATCGAGGAGCGGATCCATCCCGGGCACCTGGCCTTCGCCTTCGGCCAGCCGTCCAAGAAGGGCGTCATCGCCACCTGGCAGCGTCTCGGCGACGGCTCGGACTGGGACCCGCTCAGCCTGCTCGTCGCCCTGGACCCCGTCCCGCCGGTGACGTTCGACCTCGGGGTGCCGGGCTGGATGCCGACGATCCAGCTCAGCGCCTACATCCGCCGCCTGCCCGCGCCCGGGCCGGTCCGCGTGCGGCTGGCCGCCACCGACGTCGGCGGCGACCGCATCGACCAGGTCGCGCACGTGTGGGATGACAAGGGCCGCCTGGTGGCGCAGTCCACCCAGCTCGCCGCGGTCCGCCTGCCTGCCGCCTGAGTACTCGGTGGCGGTATCGTGAAGGGGCCGGTCCCGGACCAGGGGGCCGTCTCCGACCCGCAGCGCGGTCATGTGACCCCATGGCGCCACGCGTGGATCCCGGCTCCGTCCGTCCCGGACTCTGGACAACCGTCTCAGTAATCGGGCGATAGCCGTACCATGTGAAGACTCACAAGCGATGGGAGAAGCATCATGCCCGCCCTCAGGTCACGTACGGTCACCCACGGTAGGAACATGGCCGGCGCCCGGGCCCTCCTCCGGGCGACCGGCGTAGCCGGGAGCGATTTCGGCAAGCCGATCATCGCGGTGGCCAATAGTTTCACCCAGTTCGTCCCTGGTCACGTGCATCTGCGCGAGGTGGGGGAGGTGGTCGCGGGCGCGATTCGCGAGGCGGGGGCGATCCCGCGTGAGTTCAACACCATCGCGGTGGACGACGGCATCGCCATGGGCCACCACGGCATGCTCTACTCGCTGCCCAGCCGCGAGCTGATCGCCGACGCGGTGGAGTACATGGTCGAGGCCCACTGCGCCGACGCGCTGATCTGCGTCTCCAACTGCGACAAGATCACGCCGGGCATGCTCATGGCCGCCATGCGGCTGAACATCCCCACCATCTTCGTCTCCGGCGGGCCCATGGAGGCCGGGAAGACGCCGGGCAAGAAGCTCGACCTCATCGACCCCATGATCGCCTCGGCCGACGACAGCGTCTCCGACGCCGAGCTCCTGGAGATGGAGGAGAACGCCTGCCCGACCTGCGGCTCCTGCTCGGGCATGTTCACCGCCAACTCCATGAACTGCCTGGCCGAGGCGATCGGCCTCGCGCTGCCCGGCAACGGCACCATCCTGGCCACCCACCGGCGGCGCAAGCAGCTCTTCGAGGACGCCGGCCGGGCCGTCGTGGCGCTGGCCAAGCGCTACTACGAGGACGACGACGCCGGCGTGCTGCCGCGGGCGATCGCCACCCGTGAGGCGTTCGAGAACGCGATGGCGCTCGACGTCGCGATGGGCGGCTCCACCAACACGATCCTGCACATCCTGGCGGCGGCGCGCGAGGGCCAGGTGGACTTCGGCCTGAAGGAGATCAACGAGATCTCCCTGCGCGTCCCGTGCCTGTGCAAGGTGGCGCCGGCCACGAACAAGTACCACGTCGAGGACGTCCACCGCGCCGGCGGCATTCCGGGCATCCTTGGCGAACTCGACCGCGCCGGGCTGATCCACCGCGACGTGGCCACGGTCACCGGCGGCACGCTCGCCGAGGTCATCGCCGAGTGGGACCCGGTCTCGCCGGCCGTCCTGCCGGAGGCGCTGGAGCTGTGGCACGCCGCGCCGGGCAACGTGCGCACGGTCAAGCCGTACTCGCAGGACAACCGCTGGGACGACCTCGACCTCGACCGCGCCGCGGGCTGCATCCGCGACCGCGAGCACGCCTACAGCGCCGACGGCGGCCTGGCCGTCCTCTACGGCAACATCGCCCGCGACGGGGCCGTGGTGAAGACGGCCGGGGTGGACGAGTCGATCTGGAAGTTCTCCGGCCCCGCGGTGGTCTTCGAGTCGCAGGATGACGCGGTCGAGGGCATCCTCGGCGGCAAGGTCAAGGCGGGCGACGTCGTGGTCGTGCGCTACGAGGGGCCGAAGGGCGGGCCGGGCATGCAGGAGATGCTCTACCCGACCTCGTTCCTGAAGGGCAAGGGCCTCGGCAAGGCGTGCGCGCTGGTCACCGACGGCCGCTTCTCGGGCGGCACCTCGGGGCTGTCGATCGGCCACGCCTCCCCGGAGGCGGCGGAGGGCGGGATGATCGCGCTGGTGGAGGATGGCGACATCATCGACATCGACATCCCGAACCGCGGGCTGGAGCTGCGCGTGCCCGAGACCGAACTCGCCGCCCGCCGCGAGCGCCTGCTCGCCGACCTCGGCAGCTACCGCCCCCGCGATCGGAAGCGTCCTGTTTCCGCCGCTCTCCAGGCGTACGCCGCGATGACCACGTCCGCCTCCACGGGCGCGTCGCGCGACCTCTCGCAGCTCTCCCGTTAGCGACTCTCCCTCCAGAAGAAGTACGGCGAAGCCGCCCCCACACCACCCGCCGACCTTGGCTGAGGCAGGTCGTGGGGGTCGCTTCTCACGTCGGACACACGACCCGCCGTCACGGCCGAAGAAGACCCGCTGGGTGGGAAACCACGGTCCGGCATGCGTGAACGCGTCAGTGCGCTCGCCACATGGTCTGCCAGGCCCAATCCGCGCCGAGCTTGCCCGCTTGGCGCAGCAGGTTGGCCGTCGCCACACACGTGGCGGCTGCCTGGTTCAGCATCGCGGCGGCGGTCCAGGCGCTGGGGTCGGGCAGGGCGCCGAGCATCGTGGCCAGGCGGGTGATCCGCCCGGCGGTGACGTAGAGCTCGGCGGCCACCCGGTCCGCCTCCCGCAGGATCTCGACCAGCGCCAGCACGTTCCGCTCCAGGTCCGAGGGCGCGTGCGGCATCTCATACCCGGTCGGCACAGTCACCGGCCGTCTTGGCTGCGCCGTACAGGGCCTCGGCGGCGGCGCGCACCGCCTGGGAGGCTTCCAGCAGGACGGCGAGGATCTGCCGGTCGGAGGCGGTGGCGGAGGCGTCGACGAGTTCCTGGACCCTGGCGACGGCCTGCGCGAACGTCGCGTCGAACGCCTGGATGTCCGCCGCGACCTCCGTGGACTGCTCGGCCACCTCGCGGCACTGCTGCCGGATCTCACTCATCTGGCGAACCTCCATGTCCTCGAACGAGAGGCCGGTCAGGCGCCCGGTCCACGCGTGCTGCACGCGGACCGGGTGGTTCGCCTGTCCGGCCGGCTCGTCCGCGCCCGTCGGCGAACGTGGCAGCGTCGCGCCGAGGACCCCGAGCGCCCCGGTCGGCCTGGGGTCGCAGGCGACCACCGCGGACGGCGCCTCGCGGCAGGCGCCGTCCGCAGGTGGCGAAGGGGCCGCGGTGCCGAGAGACCCCCACTCGGCCCCTGAGAAGGGCAGACGGGCGCGTCCCGGCGCGTACTGGGCGGTCGTGGCATCCGCCGTCTCCCATGCGCCGTTCGTCGTCCGCCGCACCGCGGCCTGGATCGGGTGCCGGGCCCACCCCGGCTGCGTGCGTCTCCTCCTTGCGGCGGGCGACGCTCAGGCGGGCGACGCTCGGGCGGGCGGGACTCACCTGGCCACCACCACCCGTGCCGGCCGGAAGACCCAGCCGTGCCGGGCGTAGCCGCGGCTCCAGACCTCGAGCACGGTGCCGGGCGGGTGGCCCGCCTCGGCGCGGGCCGCGATCGCCTCGTGGTTGGCGGGGTCGAATCCCCTGTCGGTGGCCACCTGCCGGATGCCGTTGCGTTCGAGCAGGTCGAGCAGTTCGTCCCGGATGGCGTGCGAGTGCTCCTGTCCTTCGCCCTCGTGCCGGTCGAGGCGGTCGATGACGGCGGCCACGCCGAGCACCAGCGGCAACTGCAGGTCGCGGAAGAGCCCGCCCTCGACCTGCTGGATGCGCCTGGCCTGTTCCTCCAGCAGCTTGCGCTTGTCCAGGTCGTCGGAGAGGCGGCGTTTGAACAGGTCGGTCAGGACGTCGAGTTTGCCCGCCAGGTCGGCGCTCATGACGTCTCCAGAGCGCGCATCAGCCCGGCGGCAGGCGTGCGGGCCGGAGCCTGACCGTCCCCTCCCTCGGCCAGGATTCCGGCAGCTGCCTGCCGCCGGGTACCGTCGAACAGACTCTCCGGCGCCTTGGTACGTTCCCGACGCCGGAACCTCTGGTTGATCGCCATCACTCTGCAGTGGAAGTCGTCCATGCCACGTCTCCACGACCGGGGTCTCCATGCTCGGAAGTGGAATCCCGCCACGCCAGTGCCGTTGCGGCCAATGGCACGAAGATGACGTTATGTGACCCGGATCCGCGGCCTATGCTCCGGTAGTGGAAGTGATCACCGTCCGGCGTGATTTCCTGGGCGGCCTCGACGTCGAGACCCGGCGCCTGCGGCCGGGGGAGTCGATCACGTTCGGCCGCGGCGCCGCCGGGATGCCGGTCGACCTGCGGCTCGACGACCCCGCCGTGTCACAGGAGGCGGGGGTGCTGAGCGCGGTCAAGGACTACTGGGAGATCTCCAACCTCTCCCGCCGCCATGCCTACGTCGTGGAGAACCTGGAGGGCGGTGGGTTCGTCCGCTTGACGCCCGGCACCGTGGACGCGCCGATCCCCTTCGAGACGGCCAGGGTGCGGGTGCCCGGCCTGCAGGACCAGCTGACGTTTCTCGTGCTGGCGCCGCTCAAACGCCGCCTGGCCACCGAGCACGACACGGCCGGGCCGCTGCCGTCGTACCCGCCGTATCCGCTGGACCCGGGGGCCACGTACTTCCTCGTGCTGACCGCGTTGTGCGAGCCCCAGTTGCGCGATCCGGGCAGCGACGTCGTGCCGAGCGTCCTCCAGATCCGCCACCGGCTGGCCCCGACGGGCCTGAGCCGCTCGGCGGTCGACTACCACGTGGACTTCCTGGCGGGCGCGAAGTTCCGGCTCCAGCCGCCCGGGCAGGTCAGGGGGATCGACTGGCGGCCCTGCGCGGTGGTCAGGCACGCGCTGCGCTTCGGCCTGGTCACCCGGGCCCACCTGGTGTTGTTACCGCCGCTCTAGCAGCCGGACCACGTGCTCGCTGACGCCCTTCAGCAGGGTCGAGGGCGGGATCTGGTGGTCCGCGATCGCCGAGACCAGCGAGGGCAGGCCGGGCAGCGGGAACCCGTCGTCCTTCAGCGCCGCCGCGCCGACGTCGTTCTTGTCCAGCGCCGCCCGGCTGCGCTCCCACGCGTCCAGCACCTCCTCGGGAGAGGGCACGCCGAAACCGTGGCCGACGGGGGCGGCGTGGCGCAGCCGTACCAGGGGAGTGTCGGCGAAGGCCAGCGCGCTGCGGGCGCGGGTGCTCAGCCCGCCGCGGGGCTCGGGAGCGATCCAGTCCAGGGCCGTGCACGGCTTGCGGCAGGTGGCCGCGCAGACGCCGAGCGCCCCGGCGACCTGGCTGTGCTGGCGGTCGAAGTAGGCCCGCCAGCCCTCGGGGGGCTCGCCGGCCACGCGCAGCGTGCGGTTGGTGGCCGACTGCTCGGACTTGGTGTGGTCGCAGTCGCGGTCGCCGATCACGCCGAACCGGCTGCCCTCGGCGCTCAGCCCGGCCGGCCAGCGCCCCGGGTCGCCCGCGTGGCCGAGCTGCGGCTCGAAGGCCAGTAGCGGAAGGTACTCGCTGGCGATGTGGACGGCGGCGATCATCGGGCTCAGCTCGCGGCGGAACCACCGGATCGCGATCACCTCGAGCAGCAGGCCGTAGGCGGGACGCAGCGACTCCAGCGCGCCGCGTGGCGTCTCGCGCGGCGTCTGCGGCATGTGGCAGGCCCGTGCCCGCCGGCGCAGGTCCGCGGGTACGGCTCGCGCCTCGACGGCGAAGTCCTCGGCGTCGAGCGAGAGCAGTCGTTGCCCGAACTCGCAGGCCGCGGCGACGTCCTCGTCCGGGCACAGCGCGCCGAGGTCGGCGAAGGCGTAGCGGCGGGCGAGGGCGACGAGCAGCTCACGAGTCGGGTCCACGTGATCACTTTCTCACGGTCGGGGCAAGGTCGCGTCCTGCCTGGGCGGCTGGCTCCGGCCGGATCGTCGTTGCAGCTTACGCCGGTGTTCGAGGCTTTCGCGCAGACCGTCCGGTGCGGTGGTCACCCTGAAAGCTTAGAGATACCCAGCCGGGCCGTTCACCGGTGCACTGATGACCATGGACATGCACTGGACGGAACAGAGCCCGGACACCACTCACGAGGGGCAGGGTTCGCGCACACACTGAATCTCGCCCGGCGTGCTGGACGGCTCGGCGGAGGGCTCCTCCGGGCCGGGCGAGGTCGGCGGCTCGGCCGTGGGGGTGGGCTCCTCGGTGGGGGTCGGCACCACGGTGGGCGTGGCCGAGGGCGGCGTCGGCTGGGCCGGCGGCGTGGGAGTCGTCGGCTGGCCGCTGGCCGTGGGCGTCGCCTTCGGCGTGGGGGAGGTTTTGACAGGCGGCACCGCCTGTTTGCCCTTGACCTGCTCGCGGACGGTCGGCGGGGCCACACTGGCGGTGCCGGGCTCGAAGAAGTTGGACTGCTCCTGCGGGGTGGCCGGGCGCAGCCACAGGGAACCGACCACGGCCGCGGTGGCCAGCACGGCGGCCGAGACCGCGACCGCGCCGAGCAGCGCCCGGCGGCGGCCCCGGCTGGGGACGGGCCCGGAAACGGGCTCGGGGATGGGCGCGGAGACGGGCTCGGGAACGGGGACGGACCGGGGGGCGGCCTCGAGGACGGCCCCGGGGTCGGCGAGGGCCCTGCGCGCGGCCCCGGCCATCTCGGCGGCCGTGGCCCAGCGCCGGTCGGGGGTCTTCTCCAGCGACCTGGACACCACCGCCCGCGGGCCGGGCGGGACGTCGCCGGGCAGCGTGGGCGCGGCCTGGTGCAGGTGCTTGTAGATGATCTGCACCGGGGTGTCGCCGCTGAACGGCAGCCGCCCGGTCAGGCACTCGTAGGCCACCACGCCCAGCGCGTAGAGATCGACGGACGGCGTGACGTCGCTGGCCGTAGCCATCTCGGGGGCGCAGTAGCCGGCCGAGCAGAGCATCGCGCCGGTGGCGGTGAGCTGGCCCGCGGACGCGGAGTGGGCGATGCCGAAGTCGGTCAGCGCCACCCGGCCGTCGGGGCGCAGCAGCAGGTTACCCGGCTTGACGTCGCGGTGGACGATGCCCTGCGCGTGGGCGGCCGACAGCGCGTCGGCGACCTCGGCGACCAGGCGCATCGTGTGCTCAGGGGTGAGCGGGCCCCGGTCGAGCGCCTTGTCCAGCGATTCGCCGCGGACGTACTCCATCACCAGGAAGCTGACCGCGCGCTCGGCGGCGTGGGCCACGCCGTAGTCGTAGACGTCCACGACGCCCGGGTGGCGCAGGGTGGCCATCGCGCGGGCCTCGTTCTGGAAGCGCTGGGCGAAGGTCGGGTTGTCGGTCAGCGCGGGGTTGAGCACCTTGACCGCGACCTCGCGGCCGAGCACGGTGTCGGTGGCCCGCCAGACCTCGCCCATGCCGCCACCGCCGATCCGGCTGGTCAGCTGGTAGCGGTCGTTGAGTGTGGTCCCCGGGCCGAGCACGCCTTCCACGCTAACACCGCAGCGTGCCGGGCACGCGGGATTCATGAAGCGGGCGCCCGCCTTGGCGGCGGGCGCCCGCTCCTGTCAGAAGGCTCCGGTGGTGGTTCCTCCGCTTCCGGTAGCCGGCGTGGTGAAGGTGCTGTTCGCACCCGGTTGCCACTGGTCGGCGGTGTCGGGGAAGTTCGCCTCCTGGCGTTTGACGCACTTCCACTCGACCGTGGTGTTCGGCGGCAGCTTGCCGATCGTGCCGGTCCACGTCGGGTACGCCGTGGGCGACAGCTTGACCGCGCTCGCCACCGACCAGGTGCCCAGCTGCGGGACGCTGCCCACGGCGTAGACGGACTGGCCGGGCGTGGTGGTGCCGTTGGCGCAGGAGAACGTCACCGAGACCGGCGCCTGGCCGAGCGTGAACGCGAACGTCTTGGCCGTGGTGACGCTCACTCCGGCCGACTTGGCCACGACCAGGTTGCCTCCGGCGTTGTACCAGCCGCTGGCGGCGGCGTCGAAGGCGGCCTTGGTGGGGTGCTGGGTGAGCGCGGTGCCGTTGAGCGTGAGCGCCGACGCCTGCGTCTCGGTGACCAGCTCGATCACGTTCTGCCGTGAGCCCGGCGCGCCGGTGTAGGTGCCGCTCGCCGCGGCCACGGTGACGGTCGCGGTCGAGCCGCTGAGCTGCTGGCTGAGCTGTGTCGTGCGGACGGCGCCGCCCTGGTAGGCCGTGGTCGCCCCATCATCTTCGTAGAGGGTGAAGTTCGTGGACGTGGCATCGGCGTACACCCGGGCGACCAGCTCGTTCCTGGTCGAGGCGTCGGTCCGCTTGCCCAGCACGTTCATGGTCTTGTCGTCCACGAACATCTTGGGGATGATCGCCCCGGCCCTGGCGAAGGCGGGCAGCTTGAACTCGCCGCCCGTCCACAGCGGCCGGTCGTTGAACCACTGTCCCGTGCTGGTGAGCTTCTCGCCCGTGTGGTGGTCGAACCACGTGCCGGCCGGCAGGTACATGTTCCGCTTGCGCTCGTTCTTGCCCGCCACGACGCCGACCAGCAGGTCACGGCCGATGAGCTTCTCGCTGCCCATCTCCCGCACGTTCGGGTCGTTCTGGTAGTGGTAGACCAGCGGCGGCACCACCGGCTCGCCGGTCCGGTTGGCCCGGTGCGCCAGCGAGTAGTAGTAGGGCGTGAGCTCATACCTCTGGCGGAGGTTGGCGAGGTTGCTGGCCACATGGCCGATCTTGTCGGGGGAGGTCTGCGCGCAGTTGCACAGGTTCTCGGTGTGCGGGCGGACCGGCACCTCGAACCAGGCGCCGTTGGCCAGCCACTGCGTGTAGAGCTCGTTGAGGTCGGAGTCGAGCATCTCGCGCCGGAAGCCGCCGATGTCGGAGCCGAAGTAGTCGATCCCGGACATCGACATGTGCATCTGGACGTTCTGCTGCTGGGCCAGCGCGGTCAGCTTGGAGCCGATGTCGGCCGACCACATGGCCACGCCGTACCGCTGCATGCCGGCGGCGCCGGAGCGGGCCAGCATGAAGGGGCGCTTGGTGGTGCCGTTGGCGTAGCCGCGGGCGATGCTCTCGGCCCACTTGAGGTTGTAGACGTTGTGGTAGTCGGCGTGGGCGTGCTTGCCGGGCAGGACTCCGGCGGTCCAGTCGTTGCCGTCGTACATCTCGGGTTCGCCGAGGTCCAGCCAGTGGCCCTGGATGCCCTGGTCGATGAGCGGCTTGCGCTTGGTGGTGTGCCAGTAGTCGCCGGCGGCGTCCTGGGTCCAGTCGATCATGCCGCCGCGGCCCCACCAGTCGTTGGTGGTGAGGTAGACGGGGGCGCAGGTGGCGCAGCCGGCTCGGTTGAGGTAGCCGCGGGAGGCCAGGTCGGCGTGTTCGGGCAGGTTCTTGCCGACGTAGGACTCCTCGATGGTCATCAGGCCGATGCCCTTGTTCGCCTGATAATCGGAAATAGCGGCCGATGGGTTGGGGAAGGCCGATAAATCCCAGGAAAGTGTGCCCATGCGGGTGTTGTCGGAACCGGCGGTCACGCCGCCGAACCACGGCAGGTCCAGCACGAAGCCGTCCACCGGGAACTTCGCCGTGCGCAGGCCGTTCAGCCGGTTGTCGACCTCGGCCCAGTTGTCGTAGCCGAACTCCGAGACCCACAGGCCGAGCGCCTTCTTGGGCGGCACCGGCGGGCGGCCGGTCAGCTCCATGTAGTCCTTGCGCAGGTCGGGCAGGTCGGCCCCGGTCATCGTGTACCAGCGCAGCTGGTCGCCCCACGTGTCCACGGTCCACGGGTCCCCGGTCAGGTTCCACTCCTGCTTGTAGACCTGGTCGAGCAGGAGGCCGTAGTTGAGGTTGGCCGCGCCCACCGCGAACAGCACCGGGATCTGGGCGTTGCCCACCGGGCCGTTGTCGGTGTCGTAGACCATGGCGTTGCCGTAGGCGCCGCCCGGCGTGCGGGCGCGGCCGACCCAGTCGCCGTCGGCGCTGCCGCCCATGAAGAACTGCTCGCCGAGCCCGTAGGCGTTCTGGATCTGCCCCTTGGTGACGGTCAGGCCCTTCCACGCCTGCGCCAGGTTGCGCGGGCACGCCTCGTACAGCAGCCGCGTGGGGTCGGAGACCTTCACGCACAGCGTGCCCGGGGTCACCTCGACCTTCATCGACGCCGTGGTCAGCGTGTTGCCCGACTGGTTGAAGCTCGTCGGGCCCGTGTAGTCCTTCTTGGCGATCTGGGGCGTGGTGAACAGCGGCGACCCGGTGCCCGGGCCGGCCCCGCCGGCCAGCTCGAAGTGGACCAGGTCGTCGTCCAGGAATTCGGCGATCAGGTAGGCCGAGCCGCTGGTGAACTGGACCCGCTGCACCGCCGCGTGCGCGGGCAGGGCGACCAGGAGCGGGGCCAGCAGCGTGAGGAGCAGGATCGAGGCGCGTCTCATGGCCGGGCCACCACCAGGTTGTCGAGGTTGATCCCGTTGCTCGCGTATTCGATCTTGATGGTGTGCGCTCCGGCCGTCAGCGTGACCGGCAGCGTCGCCGTACCCCAGGTGTCCCAGTTCGGCTGCGCGGGCAGCGAGAGCGTGCCGGCCGAGACGCCGTCCACGTAGACCGTGCGCGTGGCCGCGACCGTGGTGGAGTAGCGGAACCTCAGCTGGTGGCTGCCCGCGGCGTCCGCCTTGACCTGGAAGGTGACCGCGTCGCCGGCCTGCGCGAAGCCGTCCACGAAGCCGGTGCCGGTGTAGCCGGGGTGGTCGTTGTTGGTGCTCGTGCCGGTCCCGGCGGCGAACTCGGCCTCGTAGGCGGCCTTGTCCACGCCGTTGAGCACGACGGTCCGGTTGCCGGTCGCACTGGCCAGCTTGACGTGGGTGAGCTGCTGGACCGGGTCCCACCACCAGCCTTCACCCGCCGCCTTGAGGTCGGCGAGCGTGGCCCGGGCGCTCGCGCCGGTGACCGTGCTGGGCTTGGTCGAGGCCACCTGCAGCGTGCTCGTGGTGGTCAGCGCGGGAACCGTGATCGTGGCCGTGTGCGCGCCCCAGTTCTCTGCGCTGGAGATGGTACGGCTGGCCCCCGCCGCATCCTCGACATACGAGTACGACGTCGACCCCGCCGGATAAATCCGGAAAGTGAGGTTGGTGTAGGCGGAGACGCTGTTGCCGATCTCGCCGCCGAGCTGGTAGTCGGCGTTGAGGTTCAGCGGCAGGATCGCCCCAGGCTTGGCGTAGACCGGGATCGTGTCCAGGCCCGCGGTGTAGGTCTTGGTGCCGGGGCCGGTGAAGCGGCCGCCGTTCCACAGGTCGTACCACTCGCCTGCGGGCAGGTAGACGTTCCTCGAGCTCGCGCCCTGCGCGGTGACCGGGGCCACGAGCAGCTGCGAGCCGAACATGTACTGCTGGTCCTGCGCCGCGGCCGTGGCGTCACCGGGGAAGGCGAAGCTCATCGCCCGCATCATCGGCGCGCCCGTGACCGAGCTCGCCTTGGCCTCGGTGTACAGGTAGGGGATCAGGTTCATCCGCACGTTGGCGAACTTGCGGAACGCCGGCACCACGGAGGTGTCGCCGGTGCGCGCCTGCACGTTCCACGGCGTGCGCGCCTCGGAGACCGACGGATTGGCCTTCTCCGAGTGGTACTGCATGACCGGCGAGAACACCGCCTGCGCCGCGCTGCGCAGATACAGCTCCGCGCTCGGGAAGTCGCCGGTGAAGCCCGCGAGGTCCCAGGCGGTGTACGGCACGCCGGACTGGCCCGCCGAGATCATCGCCCGGACCGCCTCCTGGAAGGCGGCGAAGCTGGAGTTCTGGTCGCCGGCCCAGAAGATCGAGTTGGCCTGGGCGCCGGTGGTTCCGGCCCGGCTGAAGACGGTGTTCTGCGGGTTCTTGCCCTTGACGTAGGCGTTGTAGGCGCCGGTGTAGCTGTTGGGGTAGGCGTTGTGCATCTCGTCGCCCTTGCGGCCGTCGGCGAACTGCACGCCCCGGCCGAAGATCGCCTCGCTGCCGTCGGTCTTGAAGCCGTCGATGCCCACCTCGTCCATGAGGTAGTCGCGCTTGCTCATCCACCAGGTGGTCGCGGCCGTGCTGGTGAAGTCGGGGACCATGCTGTCGCCGAACCACTGACCGGTGGGGATGCGATACGGGCCGTTGGTCGGATTTTTCACGACATAGCCCTGGGCTTGCGCGTAGCTTTTGTCGTTGAGGTGCTGCTGCGGGGCGGTCGGCGGGTTGCTGTCGAAGTTCTCCTTGAACACCGGGATCTGCCACAGGATCACCTTGACGCCCTTGTTGTGGGCGTTGGTGACCATCGCCTTCGGGTTCTGCCACGCGGTGCCCGCCGGGAAGGTCAGGTTGTTGTAGGCGAGCTTGCCGCTGCCGGCCGTCGGCGTGTAGGTGGCGCCGTGCCACACGTAGAACGTGGCCTCGTCGCTCCACTGCTCCAGCACCAGGGCGGTGTGCGGGATCTTGTTGGTGGTGACCTTGTCCAGCTCGCTCTCGACCTCGGCCTGGGTGTTCCACTCGTTGGCCGACATCCACACGCCGAAGGCCCACTTCGGCGGCAACTGCGGGCGGCCGGTGACCGCGGTGTAGTCGTCCACGATCTTCGCCGGGGTGCCGGTGAAGAGGTGGTAGTCGAGGGTGGAGTTCAGGGCGCCGCCGGTGTCCACGGTGAAGACCGCCCGGTCACCGGGGGCGAAGCGGGCATAGCGGTTGCTGTTCACGTGGACGCCGTAGCCGGCCGAGTTCAGGAAGAAGGGCACGCTCAGGTAAGTGCGCCGGGTGGCGCCCTGGTCGCGGTACTGGTTGTAGACGTAGTTGTGCACCTCGGTACCGCGCTGGTCGAGGCGGTCGTACCGCTCGCCGTACCCCTCGAAGCGCTCGCCCGACGGGGAGGCGTAGGCGTCCTCGATCTTGGTGACCGTGGTGGCGCCGTCGCTGGCCCAGCGCAGGTTCGCGGCGTCCTGGCGGGTGATGAGCGTGGTGCCGTCGGACTTGTAGACCGACAGCCGGTACGGCGACTTCTGGATCTTCAGCACGAGCGCGCTGGTCGAGAGCGTCAGCGTGCTCGCCGAGTCGGCGACCGTGTAGCCGGAGGCGCCGGAGACGGTCAGGCCCTGGCCGTTCGGGGCGACCTGGGTGCGGAAGCGCTCCGGGGCCGGGAAGGCGATGCGGATCTTCGGCGTGAAGCTTCCCGCGCTGTCGCCGGTCGTGACGTCTACCGACGTGCCGTTGTTGGTGAAGCTCGTGACGTTCGTCGGCGAGCTCCACGAGGTGACCGTGAACGCGAACGGGCCGATCTGCTTCTGCCCGCCCCCGTTCACGTCGGCGTTGACCGTGTAGCTGATCTTGTCTCCCCGGGCGAAGGAACCCAGGTTGATCTTCCAGTAGCTGTTGTTGCCGCTGTTGTAGTCCCAGGCGGCGCCGACCGGCGTCTGGTTGACGCCGTTCTTGGTCCAGGTGGCCCAGACCGTCTGGCCGGGCTCGATCGGCCAGGTCGTGACCTTGACCGTCACCGCCTCCCCGGCCATCGGATCGCGCGGCGAGCGCTCGTGGGGCTCGCTGGAGTACAGCTCGTCGATGCCGGTCGGGTTGTGGTAGACGCCGTCGAGGGCGTAGGCGGGGACGGTGACGAGGGAGGCCAGCAGGACGATCGCCGCGACGACGACGCCCGACCGTAAACGCAACACGGGTGGTGCACCTCTCAAGCAGAGAAGACTGTGGCGAGATCGGGCCAGCGCTCGGCAGCGCAGAGCACCGGCGGATGGGCGAGGAGCGCGGGCAGCGTGACCTCCTGCCCGCCGGTCAGGCGCGTGCCGGTCCACACATGGACCCACGTGCCTTCAGGGAGATAGACCGAAATTTCCGAAACGTCAGGCTCGGTGACCGGGGCGACCAGCAACGCGTCACCCAGCTTGTACTGCAGCGGATGACGCCAGACCGCAGGGTCGTCCGGGTGGTCGAAGAACAGCCCCCGCATGAGCGGCGCCCCGCCGCCGACCGCCTTGCGCGCCTCCTCCACCAGGTACGGCACGAGCCGCTCGCGCATCTTGGCCAGCGCGCGGAACACCGGCAGCACCCGCTGGTCCCCGGTGCGCTCGGCCACGTTCCACGGCGTGCGATCGCGCGACGGCGTGCGGTGGTGGTTGAACTCCGAGTGGTACTGCATGATCGGCATGAAGCACGAGGCGCCCGCGGCACGCAGGTACAACTCGGCCGAGGGCACCTCGCCGGAGAACCCGGCCAGATCCCAGCCCCAATACACGATCCCGCAGGCCGAGGCGGTGATCCCGGCCCGGATCGAGTTCCGGAACGCCTGCCAGGTCGAGTCCTCGTCGCCGGCCCAGAACGCGCCGTGCGGCTGCGAGCCGGTGAACCCGGCGCGGCTGAAGGTGACCGGGGCCTTGCCGTACTGCCTGAGCAGGTCGCCGAAGGCCCGCGCATAGTGCACGGGGAACAACCCGTTGCCCTCCGCGCCGGAACGGCCGTCGGCATACCGCAGGTCGTAACCCCAGGCGTGCTCGCCGCCGTCGGTCTTGAACCCGTCGACGCCGACCTCCTCGACCAGGTAGCGGCGCTTGGCCGTCCACCAGTCGCGCACCTCCCCGGCGGACAGATCGGGCATCAGCGCCAGCGGGAACCACCAGCCGCGGTTGCGGTAGGGCCGCCCATCGGCCTCCTTGACCCCGTAGCCGCGCTCGGCTAGCTGCCGGGCGTCGACCGCCGCCTGATGCTTGGGGTGCGGGCGCATCTTCTGCAGCGGGATCTGCCACAGCAGGACCTTGATGTCACGTTCGTGCAGCTCGTCCACCATGCCCTTGGGATCCGGCCACGGGCCGTCCGCCGGGAAGGTGTAGTCCGCGTACCGGTGCGGCTCCTCGGAGGGCTCGTACTCGGCGCCGCGGAAGGCGGTGAACGTGCTCTCGTCGCTCCACGCCTCGATGACCAGCGCGCCGACCGGGATGTCGTGCTCGCGATGCAGGTCCATCTCGGCCATCACGCGCTGCTGGGTGTTCCACTCGTTGCCGCTGGCCCACAGCCGGAACACCCACTCCGGCAGCTCGCCGGGACGGCCGGCGTCGTCGAGGAAGGCGTCCAGCACCTGGGCCGGAGTGCCGGCGTAGGTGCTCACGGCCAGCTCCGCCTCGGGGCCCACCTCGGCCTCGACCCGGATCGTCGCGCCGATCGCGTACCAGGTCCTGCGGCTGGTGACCACGTGGAAGCCCCAGGTGTCCCGGCCGTCGACCACCAGGGCGAACGGCATCGGCAGGTAGGTCCGCCCGTGCTCTCCCTGGCTCTTGTACTGCTCGAACACCACCGCGTCCAGCTCCCGGCCACGCTGGTCCACGGCGTCGAACCGCTCACCGAACCCCACCACGTGCGCCTTCTCGCCCAGCTCCATCTCGAAGCGAACCCGGCGCACGCCATGGACGTCGGCCAGCCAGCGCACACTGCCCGGCACGATCCGGTCGCCGTGCAGCTTCCCGCCCGTCTCCCGCCACACGGCCGCCGAGGTCTCGAACCACTTCGTCGTACGGCTCGCGCCGTCCTCCAGGGTCGCCAGGAACCGGTAGCGGTACCGCTTCCCCGCCTCCAGCTTCCCGGTGCGCACACGCCACGACCCGGCGGCCGCCCGAGCCGCCCTGGCCTGGGCGGCGGCCAGATGCCCGCCGTCCGGCTCGCCCTCCGCCGCGCGCCCGGCGTCGGCCGGAGCCAGCGTGAGCGTGATGGGCTGGGCACCTTCCTCATGCCACTCGCACACCACGGCCGTCACCTTGGCCGACGCCCGGACCCGCAGGTCCACCGCTTCCCCGGCCAGGGGCTCGGCGGGCACGCGCTGGTCCTCGGTCTCCGCGTACGGGTGCCCGGAGCCGTGCGGCCGATGGCGGATCATGCGGACACCCCCAGCTCACCGGCGAGGATCAGGTACATCCCGTGCGACCACAGCAGCGGCGTGGCCACGGTGCCCCAGCGCTCCAGCCACTCCTGTTCGTACTCCGGCGCCAGCAGCAGATCGGACACCTGCTCGGGCAGGTCGCCCTCCGGGGTGGCCTGGGCGGCCATCCAGTCCAGGTAGCGCCGGGCCTCGGCGGGCCGGCCCGCGGCGGCGTGGTTCCAGCCGAGGAATCCGGCCAGCAGCACCCACCGGCCGCCGCCGTAGAAGGTGTCCTTCAGGTAGCGGTACACCCCGCCGTCGCGGGCCAGCTGCCGCTCGACCTCGGCGACCGTGGCCGCGCCGATCGGGTGGCCGGCCGGGTAGAGGCCGAAAGGAGCGACGCAGGCCAGAAGGCTGCCGTCCACCGCGTCGCTGCCCAGCCACTTGCGCAGCCGCCCGTCCACGACGCCCTCGGCGGCCACCAGCGCCTCGATCCCGGCCAGGGCGGCGGCGGCAGCCGTACCCTCTGAGGGCGAGAGCACGCCGAGGTCGGAAGCGGCGCGCAGACCGGCGTGGATGGAGCCGAGCGTGGCCACGTGCCGTTGCTCGACGTGCTCCTCCCACCAGTCGTAGCAGGGCAGCTGCCAGAACGCCGACAGGTAGCGCGCGGCGGTGCGCACGCCCTTCTCGGTCTCCGGCACCGCGCCGTGCCGGCGCGTGTGCTCGGCCAGCGCCCACAGCCAGGTGCCGTAGCCGTCGAGCTGGAAGTCCCACCACCCGTCGTCGCCGTTGAGCCCGTCGAGGGTGAAGCGGGTGGGCAGCATGTCGCCGGGCGGGATCGGGCCCCGGCGGGCGATCAGCGACTCGACCTGCCCGGCACGGTCCGCGATGACCCCGCCCGACCAGCGGTGGAAGGCGGCGGCGCCGTCGGCGTCGCCGTGCCTGCTCACCCCCTCGGCGATGAACGCGCCGTCGCGCAGCCAGGAGAAGCCCTGGTAGGCGGAGAAGTACGGCGCGGCGGGGTAGGCGCCGGTGGGCGACTGGTACCTGCGGATCACGTCGAGGCTGTGGGCGACGAGAGACACGGTGTCTGAAACTCCTGATAGGTGGGGTCGTGGGGCCGTAGGTCAGCCCAGCAGGGCGTCGACCTTCTCGGCGGCGGTCTTGAGCGCGTCCTCGACGCTCTTGCGCCCGGCGGCGGCCTCGGTCAGCTCCTTGGTGACGGCGTCCTGCATCTCCTGCTGACGCTGGATGACCGGGGGCAGCGCGATGGACTTGAGCGAGTCGAAGACGGCCTGCCGGTTGGCGGGCTTGGGGTCCTTGAGGTAGCCGGACAGCAGCTGCTGGTCGGAGACGGGCGGCAGCTCCCACGAGGAGGCGATGCGGGTGCCCGCGGCCACGTCGGAGGAGCTGAGGTACTTGGCCCAGGCGTAGGCGGCCTTGCCGTTCTTGGTGGTGGCCGAGGCGGCGACCGCGTTGTGGAAGACGGCGCTGGCCTTGGCCGTGTCACCGGGTTCGACGACGACGTCCCACGCGAACGGCACGTCCTTCAGGCCCGAGAACTGCCAGATGCCGTTGTGCCACATGGCGAGCTTGCCGGACTTGAAGAGGTTGGTGTCGTAGTCGGCGGTGCCGCCGATCTCGGCCTCGGTGGGCATGGTCTTGCCGACCTTGGAGACCAGCCAGGTGGCCGCCTTGACCCCGGCGGGGCCGTTGAAGGCGGACTTCTTGCCGTCGGCGGCCAGGAACTCGCCTCCGGCCTGCTTGAGCGTCTTGTAGAACTCGAAGAACTGCACCGGCTGGAAGTCGCCGAAGACCTTCGCTTTCTTGTCGGTGAGCTTCTCGGCGGCCTTCTGCTCGTCGGCCCAGGTCCACTCGGCGGTGGGCGGCTCGAGCCCGGCCTTCTCGAACAGGTCCTTGTTGTAGAACAGGACGACCGTGGAGAAGGAGGCGGGCAGCGCGAGCTGCTTGCCGTCGTGCTTGAAGGCGTTGAGCGACTCGGCCGCGTAGGCCGAGCTGTCGCCGTCGCCGGCGACCGTGCCCAGGTCGAGCAGGGATCCGGCGCTGGCGTAGGTGACGAAGTTCTCGTAGTTGAGCTCGAAGGTGTCGGGGGCGGTGCCGCCGGCGATGCTGGTCTGGAGCTTGGTGAAGTACTGCTCGAAGGGGGCGGTCTCCACCACGACGTCGATCGCGGGGTTGGCCTTCTCGAAGCCGGCGACGATCGTGTCGAGGTCCTTCACATGGTCGGGGGCGGCGGAGAAGGTGAAGTAGCGCAGCGTCGTCTTGCCGCCCTCGCCGGTGGGGGCCTTGGTGGCCGAGCCCTGGGAGCAGGCGGCGGCGAGGAGGGCGGTCGCGACCAGGGTGGTCATGATTTTTCGCGACATAGTCTTTCCTTTACTTGAGCCCCGTCTGGGCGACGCTGGCGATGACGTGCTTCTGCGCGAAGACGTAGAGGATGAGGATCGGCACCACGCTGATCACCGAGCCCGCCATGACCACGTCCCATTGGGTCGTGAACTGGCCGTGCAGCGTGGCCAGCCCCAGCGGCAGCGTCATGAACTCGGGCGACTTGATGATGATCAGCGGCCACAGGTAGCTGTTCCAGCTGGCCATGAAGCCGAAGATGGCGAAGGTCGCCAGCGCCGGCCGGATCAGCGGCACCACGATGTACAGAAAAATCCGGAAATGACCGGCCCCGTCCAGCACGGCCGCCTCGTCGAACTCCTTCGGCACCTGGTTGATCGCCTGCCGCAGCAGGAACACCCCGAACGCCGAGGCGATCGTCGGCGCCAGCAGCGCGAAGTAGGTGTCGACCAGGCCCAGCGTCCGCATCTCGATGAACAGCGGCACGACCAGCACCGGCAGCGGCATCATCAGCGTCGCCAGATAGACGCTGAACAACGCCCCCCGCCCGGGGAACGGCAGCCGCGCGAACGCGTAGGCCGCCATCGCACTGGTCAGCAACTGCAGAATCGTGGAGGCCGCCCCGATCCACACGCTGTTGAGCAGGATCCGCCAGAATGGCAGCGTCTCCATGAGCTTGCGATAGGCGTCCAGCCCCGCGCCGTCCGGGGTGAAGTCCGGGGGTACGGCCAGCACCGCGTCACCCGGTGTCAGCGAGGTGATGACCGCCCAGGCGAACGGGAAGAGCATCACCGCCGCGCCGAGCACCACCGCCAGGTACCTGAACGCCTTACCCATAGGTCACCCACCTGCGCTGCGCCCGGATCTGGACGATGGTCACGATCAGCACGACGGCGAACAGCAGCCACGACAGCGCCGAGGCCATGCCCGCCCTGCCGTACCGGAAGGTCAGGTCGTAGATCTGGGTGACCACCACCTGGGCGTTGGCGCCGGCCATGATGCGCACCTGGTCGAAGACCTGGAAGCCGTTGATCAGCGAGATCACCACGACGAAGAAGGTCGAGGGGGACAGCAGCGGCAGCGTGATCCGGCGGAAGCGCTGCCAGGCCGAGGCGCCGTCCACGAGCGCGGCCTCGGTGTACTCGCGGGGGATCGCCTGCAGGCCCGCCAGCAGGATGACCATGACGAAGCCGAGGTCCTTCCAGGCCGAGGCCAGGATGACCGCGGGCATCGCCCAGGCGGGGTCGGTCCACCAGCCGGGGCCGGTGATCCCGGCCAGGCCGAGCGCCCAGTTGACCAGGCCGCTGGCCGGGTTGAGCAGCCACTTCCACATCAGCGCCACGACCACCCAGCTGGTGATCACCGGCAGGAAGTAGATGCCGCGCAGCAGGCTCCGGCCCCGCATCGCCTTGTTGAGCAGCAGCGCCAGGCCCAGGCCGCCGGCGTAGACGAGGGGGAGGTAGCCGGCGATGAAGTACAGGGTGTTGCCGAAGGCGGTCAGCGTCTGCGGATCGGTCAGCAGTTCGGCGTAGTTGCCGAGGCCGACCCAGCGCATCTCGTTGATCAGGTTCCACTCGTGCAGGCTCGTCCAGAGGGAGCCGAGCATCGGGATGATCGTGTACAGCATGAGCGGGATCGCGCTGGGCAGCAGGAAGACCGCCACGGTCGCGGCATAGCGCCATCTGCGGCCCCGCTGCCCCGGAGTCCTCGGCGGCACGGGGACGGCCGTCCGGGCCGCCACGGCCGGTTCGGCGGTGCTGGTCATGTCGCCGCTCCTATCAGCCGGGCCCGCACCAGGCGTCCCTGCTCGCCCGCGGCTCCGGCCGCGTCGAACGGGGTGGCCAGCACGAGGGCCGCCGCGCCCTGGGCCCAGCTCGTGTCGTCCCAGCTCTCGACCTCGACCGCGATGTCGCGCCGCCCCGGCAGCAGGTGCGCCCGCAGCGCCGCGTGGAAGCTCTCGCTCCAGTGCGCCCACTGCGCGGTGCCCTCGCCCAGGACCACCACGACCTCCGGATCCACCACGTTCACCAGGCCCGCGGTGGCCCGGCCGAGGATGGTCGCGGCCTCGGCGAACACCTCCCGCGCGGCGGCGCCGCCGTCGAGCACGGCCACGCCCTTGGCCCGGGCCGCGGCCGCCAGCCCTGCGGTGCCCACGTACGCCTCCAGGCAGCCCGTCGAGCCGCATCCGCACACCGGCCCGCCGGGCGTGACGGGGAAGTGGCCGAACTCGCCCGCGCCGCCCCTGGCCCCCCGGTACACCCGCCCGTCGGTCACCACGGCGGCGCCGACGCCCCGGCCGATCGTCAGCACGAGGAAGTCCCGGTGGGTGCGGCCCCTGCCGTACAGGCGCTCGGCGGCGGCCAGGGCGTTGACGTCGTTCTCCACGAGCACCGGCAGGTCGAGCCGGCGCCGCAGCCGCTCGCCGACGGGCATGGCCTGCCAGCCGAGCGTGGGCGCGTTGACGGTGCCGACCGCCTGGTCCTCCACGCTGCCCGGCACCCCGACGCCCACGCCGAGCAGCGGCGGCGCGTCGTCGATCGCGTCCACCACGGAGGCGACCGCGTCGCCGAGCGCCTCCAGGCTGTCGGGGGCCGAGGGGGCGAAGGGCCGCTCCCAGGAGCCGAGCACCTCGCCGTCCAGCCGTACGTCCACGATCACCAGGTGGTCGGCGGTGACCTTGACGCCCAGCGCCCGGCCCGCGCTGCCGACCAGCCCGAGCCGCTGGGCGGGCCGGCCGCCGCGCGAGGGCTTGAGGTCGAGCTCGGCCACCATCCCCGAGCCCATCAGCTCGCGGGTGAGCTGCGTGACGCTCGCGGGGCTGAGCTCCAGCTCCCGCGCGATCTCGGTACGGCTGAGCGGCCCTACCGTGCCCAGCAGGGCGAGGATCGCCGTCCGGGTGAGGTCGCCGCGGTCAGTGCCTGCCATGCCCTCGACTTTCTTTAGTCATAAAGTTAGTGGTGAAAAATATGAGCCCGGGCCTCCTCGCCTGTCAAGACCCTGGAACCTTAGAGGTGTTCGCCGCGGCCGGGCCGTACCAGAGTGGAGAGCGACGGGGGAACCACCGATCTGGAGCGCGACCCCGGCCGTGGCCGCGGTTCTTGTCAGCGACCGCCCATGGCCGGCGCTTCGCCGATCGAGGGGGATGACGAAGCCCCCGCCGGACGGGACCCGGCGGGGGCTTCGTCAGTGGTTCAGCAGGCCGTTCAGGAGGCGTCCGTGGCCCGGTTGCGCAGCGCGCGCCGGACTCCGTCCTCGCCCTCCAGGATCAGGCGGCGCAGCGCCTGCGGCACCTCGTTGGCCGTCAGGAACGACTGCACGGCGTCCACGGTCTCCTGCTCGATCAGCAGCGACGGGAAGCAGCCCACCGCGAAGCCCTGCGCGACGTCGAAGCTCCACTCCTTGTAGATCCGCGCCACCTCGGCCAGGTACCGCTCGCGGAACGGCGCCAGCAGCTCGGGGTGGTGCGGGTCCTGGAAGCCGCCGATCGTGGCGCGGAAGATCGCGTTGGCCAGCTCGCCCCCGACGATCGCGGCCCACGCGGCGTCCTTGGCCTCGGCCGTCGGGATGGCCGCCCGGCACAGCGCCGCCGACCGCTCACCGGTCGCGGTCGCGTCACGCTCCAGCTCCGCGGCGATCTCCGCCTCGCCCAGCCGGCCGCCGGAGACCAGCGCGTGGATGAGCGTCCAGCGCAGGTCCGTGTCCACCTTCAGGCCCTCCGGTACGGCGGAGCCGTCCAGAATGCCCTGCAGCACGTCGAGGTCGGCACCGGCGGCTGCCACGCCCGCGAACGCCTGCACGAAGGCGAGCTGGTAGTCGGAACCCGGCTCGGCCCCGTCGATCAGCTCGCGCCCCATCCCGGCCAGCAGCGCCAGGCCCTCGGGCCGCCAGGCCGGGTCCGCGTACTGCTGGACGGCCAGGCGCGCCTGCCGCAGCACCGTCTGCAGGACGGTGAGGTCCTTGATCGTGCCGGCGCCGGAGACGACCAGCTTGACGTAGTCCCGCGTGGACAGCTCGCCGTCGCGGGTCATGTCCCAGGCGGCCGACCAGCACAGGGCACGCGGCAGCGAGTCGGCGAACCTGGTGATGCCGCCGTCGACCAGCGTGCGCAGCGAGCGCTCGTCCAGGCGGATCTTGGCGTAGGTCAGGTCGTCGTCGTTGATCAGCACCAGGTCGGGCTGCTCCTCGCCGACCAGGTCGGCCACGGCGGTGCGGGCGCCGACGACGTCCAGCTCGACCCGCTTGGTCCGGGTGAGCACGCCGTCCACCAGCGAGTACAGGCCGATCGCGACCCGGTGCGAGCGCAGCGTCGGGTAGTCGGCCGGAGCCTCCTGAAGCACCTCGAAGCTCTCGAACCGGCCGTCGGCCGAGACCGTGAAGGAAGGACGCAGCGTGTTGACCCACGCGGTCTCCAGCCACTCCTTCGACCACGACGACAGGTCGCGGCCCGAGGTGCGCTCCAGAGCGCTGAGCAGGTCCTTCAGCTCGGTGTTGCCCCAGGCGTGGTCGTTGAAGTAGTCGCGCACGCCGGCCAGGAAGTTGTCCAGGCCCACGTAGGCGACGAGCTGCTTGAGCACCGAGGCGCCCTTGGCGTAGGTGATGCCGTCGAAGTTGACCTCGACCGCCTGCATGTCCACGATGTCGGCGGCGATCGGGTGGGTGCTCGGCAGCTGGTCCTGGCGGTAGGCCCACGACTTCTCGACGTTGGCGAACGTGGTCCACGCGCCCTGGCCCCACCGGGTGGCCTCGGCCTGGCAGAGCACCGACATGTAGGTGGCGAACGACTCGTTCAGCCACAGGTCGTCCCACCAGCGCATGGTGACCAGGTCGCCGAACCACATGTGCGCCATCTCGTGCAGGATCGTCTCGGCGCGGCGCTCGACCACGGCGTCGGTCACGCGGGAGCGGAAGACGTAGTCCTCCAGGAAGGTCACGCAGCCCGCGTTCTCCATCGCGCCGGCGTTGAACTCCGGCACGAACAGCTGGTCGTACTTGCCGAACGGGTAGCGGACGCCGAAGACCTTGTGGAAGAAGTCGAAGCCCTGCCGGGTGACCTCGAGGATGTTGCCGGCGTCGAGGTGCTCGGCCAGCGAGGCCCGGCAGTAGATGCCGAGCGGGATGCCGTCGTGCTCGTCGGTCACCTTGTGGTACGGCCCGGCCACCAGCGCCGTGATGTAGGTGGACATCACCGGGGTGGCGGGGAAGGTCCACCTCTTGTCGGCGTGGTGGGCGCCGTGCCGGCCGCGGTCCTGCGGCAGGTCCTCGACGCGCTCGGCGGCGGCGTTGGAGACGACCTCCCAGTCGGAGGGGGCCAGCACGGTCAGCTGGAAGGTGGCCTTCAGATCGGGCTGATCGAAACAGGCGTACATCCGGTGCGCGTCGGCGGTCTCGAACTGGCTGTGCAGGTAGACCTTCTGGTCGACCGGGTCGACGAAACGGTGCAGGCCCTCGCCGGTGCGCGTGAAGGCGCAGTCGGCGTCGATGCGCAGCACGTTCTCCCCGGCCAGGTCCGCCAGCGGGAACCGCCCCGTGTCCGCGTCGTAGGCGGAGACGTCGAGGTCGGCGCCGTTCAGCGTGACCTGACGCACGCGCGCGTCGTGCAGGTCGATGAAGGTCGAGGCGCCTGGTTGCGCGGTGAAGCGGACGGTCGTCACGCTCTCGAAGCGCTCCTCGCCTTCGGTCAGGTCGAGTGCCACTTCATACGATTCGACCTTCAGCAGCCGGGCGCGCTCACGTGCTTCGTCCCGGGTAAGGTTCCCTGCCAACTTCCGCTCCTTCTACACCACTTCTTTGGGGATTGTCGGAATCTTCCCATGAGGGGAATAGCCCTTGCTCCACCCCAGGTTATGACCGTGCGTGACTGCCAAGACTCCTGTAGACCTTTGGTTCGATCCTTTCTGCCCTTATGCGTGGGTCACATCCAGGTGGCTCCTCGAGGTGGAGAAGGTCCGTCCCATCGAGATCCGCTGGCACATCATGAGCCTCACCGTGCTCAACGAGGACAAGGACGTGGACTCCGGCTACCGCGCCAGGATCGCCCGCTCCATCGAACTGGTCCGCATCCTCGCGGCCGCCGGGCAGAAGGACGGCGAGGCCGCCGTCGGCCGCCTCTACACCGAATTCGGCACCCGGCTGCACAACGAGGGGCGCAACCGGCAACCCGAGCTCCTGCGCGAGCTGGCCGAGGAGGCGCTGACCGCCGCCGGCCTCGACACGGCCCTGGCCGACGCCATGACCTCCACCGCCTACGACCAGGCCGTGCGCGCCTCCCATCACGAGGGCGTCAGCCTGGTCGGGGACGACGTCGGCACCCCGATCGTCCGGGTCGGCGGCCACGCCTTCTTCGGCCCGGTCATCACCGCCATCCCGCGTGGCGAGGAGGCCGGCCGCCTGTGGGACGGCGTGCTGCTCGTCACCGGATTCGAGGACTTCTTCGAACTCAAGCGCACGCGCACCAAACGGCCGTCCTTCGGGTAGGGCCGGACGGCTCGGCGCCCGTCCCGGCGTGCGCACCCGCGCACCACACCGCCGGGGCGGCGCCTCGCCTCGGATGTTTCCCCATCCTTCCAGCTCGGCCCCGGCTCGATCGAGGGATTTCCCGAGCGCGCGATGTGATCGCGGTGGAAAGGGCTCACCATGGGTTCCGCGGAGCCCTCGCATTGTGACGGCGCGCGCGCGAGGATGGGGGCTATGCGTCAGCTCTATATCGGCGGTGCCTGGACCGCTTCCGCGTCGGGCGAGACGATCGACGTCGTCAACCCCGCGACAGAAGAGACCATCGACCGGGTGCCCGCGGGCTCCCCCGACGACGTAGAGGCCGCCGTACGCGCCGCGCGCGCCGCCTTCCCCTCCTGGTCGGCCACCGCCGCTGGGGAGCGGGGCAAACTGCTGGCCGCCGCCGCCGAACTGCTGACCGCACGCGCCCCCGAGATCGCCCGCACCATCGCCACCGACATGGGCGCCCCGCTGGGCTTCTCCCTGAAGGTCCAGACGCTGATGCCCGCCGGAGTCCTGTCGCACTACGCCCAGCTGGCCGAGAGCTACCCGCGCGAGGAGCGCGTCGGCACCTCCCTGGTCGTCAAGGAATCCGTCGGCGTGGTCGCCGCGATCACCCCGTGGAACTACCCGCTCCACCAGATCATCTGCAAGACCGGCCCCGCGCTCGCCGCCGGCTGCACGGTCGTGCTGAAGCCCAGCGAAGTGGCCCCCCTGGCCGCCTACGCGCTGGCCGAGATCTTCCACGAGGTCGGCCTGCCCGCCGGAGTCTTCAACCTGGTCAGCGGCCGCGGCCCGGTCGTGGGCGAGGCCATGGCCACCCACCCCGAGGTCGACCTGGTCTCCTTCACCGGCTCCACCGCCGCCGGCCGCCGCGTGGCCTCGCTGGCCGCCGAGACCGTCAAGCGCGTGGCCCTCGAGCTCGGCGGCAAGTCGGCCAACGTCATCCTGCCCGACGCCGACCTCCCGACCGCGGTGAAGGCCGGCGTGGCCAACTGCTTCATCAACTCGGGCCAGACCTGCTCGGCGTGGTCCCGCATGCTCGTGCACCGCGACCAGTACGACGACGCCGTACGGCTGGCCGTGGAGGCCGCCCGCAAATACACCGTCGGCGACCCCTTCGACGAGGCCAGCCGGCTGGGCCCGCTCGTCTCGGCCACCCAGCGCGACCGCGTCGTCCACTACATCAACCGCGGCCAGGAGGAGGGCGCCCGCCTCGTCCTGGGCGGCACCGAGTCCCCCCACGAGCGCGGCTACTACGTCGAGCCCACCATCTTCGCCGCCGTGACCCCCGGGATGACCATCGAGCAGGAGGAGATCTTCGGCCCCGTCCTGTCGATCATCCCCTACCTGAGCGAGGACGAAGCCGTCCAGATCGCCGACGACACCAGGTACGGCCTGGCCGGCGCGGTGTGGGCGGGCACCGAGGAGCGCGCCGTGGCCGTCGCCCGCCGCCTGCGCACCGGTCAGGTCGCCATCAACGGCGGCTCCTTCAACCCCCAGGCGCCCTTCGGCGGCTACAAGCAGTCGGGCGTCGGCAGAGAGCTCGGTGAGTACGGCCTCGACGAGTTCCTGGAGGTCAAGTCCCTCCAGCTGTGACCGTCAGGCCTCCGGGAGAGGCGGCAGCTGGCCGATGGTCTCGTAGGCGTCGAGCTGGGCGATGCGGCGGCTGTGCCGTTCGGCCCCGCTGAACGCCGTGGACAGGAAGACCTCGACGAAGCGGGTCGCCTCGTCCTGCGGATGCATGCGGGCGCCCACGCTGACCACGTTGGCGTTGTTGTGCTCGCGGGCCAGCTGGGCGGTCTCCTCGCTCCAGGCCAGCGCGGCGCGGATGCCCTTGACCTTGTTGGCGGCGATCTGCTCGCCGTTGCCGGAGCCGCCGATGACGACGCCCAGGCTGCCCGGGTCCTCGGCGACGCCCTCGGCCGCGCGCAGGCAGAACGCCGGATAGTCGTCCTCCGCGTCGTAGACCGCTGGGCCGCAGTCGATGACCTCGTGGCCGTGGTCCTTCAGCCAGGACACCAGGTGGTTCTTCAGCTCATAGCCGGCATGGTCGGCACCGATGTAGACACGCACCGCCCCAGTCTTCCACAAGGGCCGCCGCGCACCGCCGAGGCTGTCCGGCGCTGGCTAAGGTAAGGGGCTAACAACTGCGGCAACCCTTACAGGAGCATCCATGCGTGAGATCCGCGTGATCGGCGACCCCGTCCTGCGCACGCCGGCCGAGCCCGTGAGCGACTTCGACAGGGAGCTGCGCAAGCTGATCGACGAGATGTTCCAGGCCATGTACGCGGTGGACGGCGTCGGGCTGGCGGGCCCGCAGATCGGCGTGTCACGGCGCCTGTTCGTCTACGACATCAGCCGGCGCAAGGGCCACGTCATCAACCCGGTGCTGACCGTGGACGATCCGGAGCCGGTCCTGGACGAGGAGGGCTGCCTGTCGGTGCCCGACCGCGCGACCGGAAAGCCGCAGTACGCCGCCACCGCCCGCGCGGCCGGCGTCACCGTCGAGGGAGTGGACCGGCTGGGCCGCCCGGTGAAGATCAAGGCCCGCGGGTCGCTGGCGCGCTGCTTCCAGCACGAGACCGACCACCTGGACGGCAAGCTCTACATCGACCATCTGGCCAAGCAGGACGCGCGCACGATCATGCTGCGCGCCTAGATTGATCACATGGCTGATCTCACCGGCAAGGGAGCACTGGTAACCGGCGGCTCGCGCGGCATCGGGCGGGCCATCGTCGAGCGGCTCACCGCCGACGGCGCCACCGTCGTCTTCTCCTACCGCGAGGACAGCGCGGCCGCGACCGGCGTGGCCGAGCGGACCGGCGCCCACCCCGTGCAGGCCGACCAGGCCGCGCGCGCCGACCTCGACCGCCTGTTCGCCGCGGCGGAGCACGTCCTGCCCGGCCTCGACATCCTCGTCAACAACGCAGCCGTGACCGGTCTCAAGCCCATCGCGGACGTCGACGAGGAGACCTACGACCACGTCTTCGCCGTGAACACCAAGGCCGTCTTCCTCGCCCTCCAATGGGCGGCCCGGGTGATGCGCGACGACGGCCGCATCGTCAACATCTCCACGCTGAACACCGCCGTGCCCGGCCAGACGCAGGCCCTGTACACCGCGACGAAGGCGGCGGTGGAGCAGTTCGCCAAAGTCGCCGCGCGTGAGCTGGGCGGGCGCGGCATCACGGCCAACTCGATCTCACCCGGCGCGACGGACACCGACATGCTCCGGGCGGCCAACCCGCCCGAGGCCCTTCAGCAGATGCCCGCGTTCACGGCCCTCCAGCGCCTCGGCCGGCCCGAGGACGTCGCCGCCGCGGTGGCCATGCTCTGCGGCCCCGACGGCGCCTGGATCACCGGGCAGAACATCCGCGCCACCGGCGGGTTGTTCCTCTGATCACTTCTGGGGTTGAGGCGGTCGCTTGGTGTCGCGGCGCGGGGTCTCGTCGCGGAGCGGCCGCCGGTCGGCGGCGTCCTGCTGCTCGGCGCTGGGCCGGGACACGTCCCTGGCGCGCATCGCCGTGATCGCCGTGATCTGCAGTGCCTGCAGTGCCATGTCTTCGACTGTACGTCAGAAGACCAGGCCCGCCCACGGCTTCGGGCTCCACGACAGGGCCGTGGCCAGGGCGCGGACGGCACCCGGTGTGTGCTCCTTCAGCAGCCCGGCGTCCAGGAGCGCGCCCAGCTCCCCGTCGCCCAGGTAGGCGGAACCCAGCGCGCTCACCGGCAGCGTGACGTCCGGGGCCGCCTCGACCGGCGTGCAGGAGGCGCTCCCGGCGCCGGCGGTCAGCCGCCAGCGGCGGGCATTCCACGGGCACACGTCGTCCTCGACCTCGATGACCGTGTCCACCGGGGCGGCGTAGGAGCGGGCCGGCAACGCCTTCTCCACGTCCACCACGCGGATCCACAACTCATCCGACCAGCCCGCGCGCAGTTGGCGGGGATTGGCCAGAAGCGCGGTGAGCGGGGCGTCCACGGGGACGCCGGCCGTGACCTTGGTGACCAGGTCGCGGTCGAGCACGCCGCGCCACAGCAGGGCGTACGCCGCCGGGTCCCTGGCCTCGATCTCGTGGACCCTGAGCTCGCCGTTGGGGATGCCGTCGTCGTCCCACCGGGACTTGATCCGGAACAACGCGTAGCCGCGCACGCCGGAGGCGTCCTCGGCCAGGAGGCCGCGCAGGGCGTTCCAGCCGTCGCGGTCCGGCTCCTCGTCGGCCAGCACGGCGTTCCAGAACTGCTCGTCCCTCACATAGCGGCCGGGGCGCTCGGTCACCACGCCGGCGAACACCTTCTCCAGGTCTTGGCGCGCCTGCGCCGGAGTCACCACGCGCAGCCGCAGCTCCGGGTCGTGCGGGGCGTTCTTGACGAAGCCCGAGGCCGACGTGGTGATGGTCACACCCAGCTCCGAGGCGGCCCTGCCGTACCCGTATCTGCCGTAGATGGCGGACTCGGAGGCGTACAGGGCGGCGACCGCCTCGCCGCGCTCGTGCACGTCGGTCAGCTGGCGGCGCATCAACGACGACAGGATGCCGCGGCGGCGGTGCGAGGGGAGCACGCTGACCGAGGTGACGCCCGCGACCGGGAGGGCGCCGCCGGGGACGGTCATGGTCATGCTGAAGATGGCGGTGACCCCGGCGATGGTGTCGCCGTCGAAGGCCGCGAGGGTGCGGTCGAACTCGGTGTGGGCCTTCCAGCGCTCGGTCTGCAAGGGGGCGGGGGTCCATCCGAAAGCCTCGGACAGAACTGCGGAGAAAGCGGGCCACTCGGCTTCAGAAATCGGACGGATCGGGTACGTCATCCGTCCACCGTAAGAGCGGGCAAAGGGGTTGGGCCACCCAATATCCGTGCTTAATGATCAAGGCATTGGTCAAGTGGGCTGCCCAAACGGGTATGAGACCGATACAGTCATCCGCATCATGAGTTCCCGTCCGGCGCCGCTGATCCCGCCACGGCTCCGCGCGTTCCTCGTGCGGGTGCCGTTCCTGGTGCCCATTGTCCGGTTTCTTCGGCGGGGACCGCTGGCCCGCGACCGCAATCTCACGATCACGCTCAGCGTGCTCAGTCTGGTCATCGGAGGTCTGGCCGCCCGGGTGTCGCTCGAGTGGTTCTCGCCGTCGCTGCTGATCCTCATCACGCTCGTGGGCGGGCTGCAACTGCGGCTGCGGAGCCTGGCCAAGCTGCTGGTGGCGGTGGCCGTGGCGCTCGGGTACATCGCGATCACGCTGGGCGTCGGCCGGGTCGGGCTCGGGCTCATGGTGACGATCGGGTTCACGACCGTGCTGGCCGTGCTCATGGCGCGCACCCGGGGCAAGCTCGGCGTGCAGGGGCTGCGCGGCGACGCCATGCTGCTGGAGCTGCGCGACCGGCTCAAGAGCCAGGGCGAGCTGCCCCCGCTGCCCAAGGACTGGGGCGGCAAGGTCGTGCTCAAGCAGGCGGGCGGCTCGTCGTTCGGCGGGGACTTCCTGGTCTCGATGCGCGACGGCGACAACCTGGAGATCGCGCTCGTCGACGTCTCGGGCAAGGGCGTGGACGCGGGCACGAGGGCGCTGCTGCTGTCGGGGACGTTCGGCGGGCTGCTCGGCTCCGTCGGCGACTTCCTGCCCGCCTGCAACGCCTACCTGCATCGCCAGCGTGGTGACGAGGGCTTCGTGACCGCCGTCCACGTGCGCATCAACCTCGCCACGGGCGCCTACACGATCACCTCCGCCGGCCACCCCCCGGTGGTCAAGCTGGACGCGGGCTCCGGCGGCTGGCAGGTGGCCACGGCCAAGGGCGTGGTGCTGGGCGTGGTGCCCGACCTCCACTGCGAGCCCGACAACGGCGTGCTGCGCAAGGGCGACGCGCTGCTGCTCTACACCGACGGGCTGATCGAGCAGCCGGGGCGCGACATCGACGCGGGCCTCGACCGGCTGCTGGGCGAGGCGGAGCGGCTGCTGCCCTCCGGCTTCCGCGACGGCGCCCGGGCGCTGGTCAACTCCATGGCGTCGGGGCACAACGACGACTGCGCGCTGGTGCTCATCTGGCGCCCGTGACGTTTCTCACGGGTCACCCCGTGTATTCACTCATGCGCACGAGGTGATCGCGGTCACTGGCAGGGCGGGTACGGCCCTGCGATTCTCATAGTGCTAACCCCATGAATTCCCCTGCGCTCGGGACACGAGCGAAGAGAGGCGAAATATCGTGGATAAGCGGTATGAGGTCTACTGTCTTGTTGACCGGACATTTTATGACTCGCCGCTTCAAGGGATGGGGGCGGCGGACTACCCGCGGCCCGAGGCCCCAGGCTGGACGGTCTTCGAGCAGGACGACTGGGTGGTATATCGGCCCGACGGGTGTGTCCTCCCCGATCAGGGATGGAAGGTGCACGCCTCGGCCTGCCTCGCCAATGCCGCCGAAATCCTGGAAATCCTGACGGGCTACTGTATTTCGCGAAAAATCCCGTTCAAGTTTCTGCGCGGCCGGGACCTTCTCCACCTGCGCAACGCCAAATACGCCGACCGCGGCGCCAGCGGCAAACTCGCCGCCCTCTACCCGGCCGACGAAACCCAGCTCCAGGCCATCCTCGCCGAACTCGGCGGCCTGCTGGCCGGCCGGGCCGGGCCGTACATCCTCAGCGACCTGCGCATCGGCGGCGGCCCGCTGTACGTCCGCTACGGCGGCATCACCGAACGCTACTGCGTCACCGAGCACGGCAGGGTCGAGCCCGCCATCGCCGACCTCGAGGGCAACCTGGTGCCCGACCGGCGCGGCCCGGTCTTCTCCACGCCGCCCTGGATCCGGCTGCCGCCCTTCCTCGAACCCCACCTCGCCGCCCGGGCCGCCGCCTCCCTGGACGGCCTGCCGTACCGGATCGACAAGGTCCTGCGCTTCTCCAACGGCGGCGGCGTCTACCTCGGCACCGACCGGCGGTCCGGGCACCGGGTGGTGCTCAAGGAGGCCAGGGCGCACGCCGGGCTCGACGCCGGCGGCGACGACGCGGTCACCCGGCTGCGGCGCGAGCGCGAGGTGCTGCGGCGGCTGGACGGGCTGGCGGTGGCGCCGCGGCTGCTGGACGAGTTCACCGTGGACGAGCACAGCTTCCTCGTCATGGAGCACATCGACGGCGACCTGCTCACCCGGGCCTTCGCCGAGCGCTATCCCCTGGGCGGGCAGGGGCGCGGGGACCGCGACGAGTACGCCGCCTGGGCGCTGCGGGTGTGCGCGGCGGTCGAGGCGGCGGTGGCGGCCGTCCACGAGCGCGGGCTGGTCTTCCGCGACGTGCACCCGGGCAACGTGATCGTCCGGCCCGACGGCCGGGTCGCGCTCATCGACCACGAGCTGGCCCGGCCCGCCGACGAGGCCGGCCGTACCGGGACGGCCGCCCCCGAGGGCCTGACCGGCGTGGACGTCGACCGCTACGGCCTGGCCTGCCTGCGGCTGGCCATGTTCCTGCCGATCACCGAGCTGTGCCAGATCGACCGGGTCAAGGCGGTGGAACTGGCCGAGGTGATCAGGGACCATTTCACGCTGCCCGCGGACTTCCTGGACGAGGCGGTGCTGACGATCACCGGCGACCGCCGGGCCAGACGGGTCCCCGGCGCGCACATCCCCGCGTGGAACTCCGTGACGCTCGCCGACCCGGAACGCTGGCAGCGGCTGCGCCGCTCGATGACGATGGGCATCCTCGCCTCGGCCACGCCCGAGCGCGACGACCGGCTCTTCCCCGGCGACGTGGAGCAATTCATCACGGGCGGTCTCAACCTCGCCCACGGCGCCGCCGGCGTGCTCTACGCGCTCGACGTCACCGGCGCCGGACGCTTCCCCGAGCACGAGGAATGGCTGCTCACCCGCGCCATGAAGCCGCGCGAGGGCAGCCGGCTCGGCTTCTACGACGGCCTGCACGGCCTGGCCCACACCCTCGCCCACTTCGGCCGGCCCGCCGAGGCCCTGGACCTCGCCGAGCGCATCTCCAGGGAACGCTGGCAGAGCCTCGGCCTCGACCTGCACGGCGGGCTGTCCGGCATCGGCCTCAACCTGATGTACCTGGCCGAGACGACCGGCCAGCGCGACCTGCACACCCAGGCGCTCAAGGTCATCGACCTGGTCGCCAGCAGGCTCGGCGAGCACCCGCCGTCGCCCGGCCTGATGTACGGCGCGGCCGGGGCGGCCCTGCTCTTCCTGCGCGGCTACGACCGGACCGGCGAGACGTCCCTCCTCCACCTGGCCGAGCGAGCGCTCAGGAACGACCTCGCCCGCTACCACATCCCGCACGACGTGGGCCGCGACCCCGGGTTCGCGCTGGACAAGGGGAGCGTCGGGCTGGCCTGGGTGCTGGCCGAGTACCTCGCCCGGCGGCCCGGCGACGCGCTGACCGCCTCCTGGCAGGCGCTCGACCTGGCCGCGCGCTCGCCCTTCTCCATCCAGTCCGGCCTGTTCACCGGTCGGGCCGGCATCCTGGCATACCTGTGCAGGAACCGCTGGAGCGAGGAGGACCCGGCGGCCGAGAGCCACCTGCGCGCCCTCGGCTGGCACGCGCTCCGCTACCAGGCCCACCTCGCCTTCCCCGGCGAGCGCCTGCTGCGCCTTTCCATGGACCTCGCCACGGGCACCGCTGGGGTGCTGCTGGCGGTGGGGGCCGCCCTGCACGAGGAGGCGATCTCGCTGCCCTTCCTGGGACCGGCCCGGCTTCACTCACCACGACCGATGGAGGTGCAGGGATGACACTTCTCGATCTGCAGGCGATGGAGAGCGACCCACCGGACGGCTCCTGCTGGCAGAGCCGCTGCGGGTGCTGGATGAGCCTGGCGCGCGACTAGGCGGCGCCCCATGAACCCGGGCCCCGGGGGAGCGGCGCGGTTCCGCCGGGGTCCGGCCACGCCCCGATCACCGCTGGGAGGGTGATCGGGAACCAGGTGGCCCCGTGGCGAGTCCACGGGCTGCGCCCGGGAAGGTGGGATGGCCCACGTGGGGGAGGCCGTGGCCGGACCGGGACGCGGGCACCAGCCGGCGGAGCACAACCGCCACGCTCAAGCACCGGCTGGTGCGCCACCACCCCGCCCCTGCTGCAGGATCACAGCCCCCTTCTCCACCCCTGGTTGCCCTGCATCCTGCTGACGAGTCACAGCCACCTTCTCCACCCCCCGGCTACCCCGCCTCCTGCTGACGAGTTACAGCCATCCGGAGTCGTTGGCGATGCGGACCGCGTCGATGCGGTTGCGGGCGCCGGTCTTGCACATGATGCGCGACAGATGGTTGCGGACCGTGCCCACCGACAGGAACAACTGGTCGGCGATCTCCGTGGACCGCGCGCCCTCGGCGGCGATGCGCAGCACGTCGAGCTCCCGCCGGGTCAGCGGGTTGGCCGCCGACTCCAGGGCGGCCACGACCAGCTCGGAGTCGACCGTGCGCCGTCCGGCCGCGATCGCCCTGACCCCGTCGGCGAGTTGCTCGGGTGCCACGTCCAGGCTCATGAACCCCAGCGCGTGGGCGGCGAAGGCCCCGCGCACCTGCCCGGGGTTGGGCTGGGCGGACAGGATGAGCACGCGGCAGTCCGGGACCTCTTCCCGCAGCCGGAGGGTCGCGGCCAGGCCGCCGCCGGGCAGATCCAGGTCGATGACGGCCGCCGCGGGGGAGCGGGCCAGCGCCGCGGGCACCACGTCCGCGCCGTTGCCGACCTCGGCGACGACCGTCAGCCCGGCCTCGGCGTCCAGCGAGGACACCAGGCCGCGCCGGACGAGCGGCAGGTGCTCGGCAACGAGGATCCGGATCAACGTGCTCCCTCCGTCATCTCCCAGAGTGATCGTGTGACTGCGCACTGTCAACGAAGTCTGTCGATTCCGCAAAGCGTGCGCAAGCCGTTCAGGTGTGGAGAGTTCGACTACTCTGAAGCTGTCAAGCCTTTCCATGACCCTGGAGCGCGCGCAGATGGACTGGATCTACATCGTCGGGATCGTGCTGTTCGTGCTCGGCCTGGCGGCGTCCATCGGCCTGCACGAGATCGGTCACCTCGTGCCCGCGAAGATCTTCGGGGTGCGGGTCACCCAGTACATGGTGGGCTTCGGGCCGACGATCTGGTCCAAGCGGAAGGGCGAGACCGAATACGGCGTGAAATGGATCCCCTTCGGCGGATATATCCGGATGATTGGGATGCTCCCGCCGCGGCCCGGTGACGAACCGGGCCGGCTCCGGCGGGTCTCGACCGGCCCGTTCCAGGGGCTCATCGACTCCGCGCGCGAGGTCGCGCAGGAAGAGGTGGGACCCGGTGACGAGGACCGCGTCTTCTACCGCAAGAAGTGGTGGCAGAAGGTCATCATCATGTCCGGCGGCCCGCTGATGAACTTCGTGCTGGCCTTCGTCCTGTTCGCCATCGTGCTGATGACGTGGGGCCTGCCGGCGCTGCAGCCGATCGTCTCCCCGCAGACCAACACCTGCGTGATCCCCGTCAGCGAGAAGCGCACCGAGTGCAAGCCCACCGACCAGCGCACCCCGGCCGCGCAGGCGGGCATGAAGGCCGGCGACCGGATCGTCGCGTTCGACGGCGCCAAGTTCGCCTCGTGGAACGAGGCGACCCAGATGATCCGCTCCCACGGCGCCGGGCCGGTGAAGGTCGACATCATCAGGGACGGCCGGCCGATGACGCTGACCGTCACGCTGATCGCCCAGGACCGCCCGAACCTGGCCGACCCCAAGAAGATCGACAAGGCCGTCGGCTTCCTCGGCGTCCTGCCCACCGAGGGGTACGAGAAGCAGAGCCTGGGCGCGGTGGCCGGGCACATGGTCGGCCTGACCGGCAACGTGGTCAGGTCCATGGTCAACCTGCCGGAGAAGATGGTCGGCGTCTGGCACGCCGCCTTCTCCGGCGAGGAGCGCGACCGTCAGGGCCCGGTCGGCGTGGTCGGCGCCGGCCGGCTGGGCGGCGAGATCCTGGCCTCCCAGCAGCTGAGCACCCAGGAGAAGCTCTACACGTTCGTGAACCTGCTGGCCGGCTTCAACCTGGCGATCGGCGTCTTCAACCTGCTCCCGCTGCTCCCGCTGGACGGCGGGCACATCGCCGGCGGCCTCTGGGAGGGCCTCAAGCGCGCCTACGCCCGCGTGTTCCGCCGCCCGGAGCCGCGCCACGTGGACATCGCCAAGGTGCTGCCCCTGACGTACGTGCTGGCCATGGTGATGATCGTCATGGCCGGCCTGCTCGCCTACGCCGACCTGGTCAACCCGATCCGCCTGTCCGGCTGAGCGCTCACTCGCCCGTGGCCCCGTCGATCCGCTCGCGCAGCAGGTCGGCGTGGCCGTTGTGGCGGGCGTACTCCTCGATCATGTGGAAGTAGATCCACCGCAGCGACATCTCCTCACCGGTGCGCTTCTTGGACACGACCGCGTCGAGGGGCACGTCCGCGGCCGCCGCCCGGGCCGCCGCCACCTCCGCCTCCCAGGCCGCGAAGGCGCGCTCCCTGGTGTCCTCGCCGGCCCGGTCGAAGTCGGCGTCCGGCTCCTCCGGCGTGACGTGGACGAACGGCAGCTCCGGCTGCTCGCCCAGCGTGCGCAGGAACCAGCCGCGCTCCACTTCGGCCATGTGCCTGATCAGCCCGAGCAGTGACAACGACGACGGCGGGACCGCCCGCAGCCTGAGCTGCTCGTCCGTCAAACCCTCGCACTTCCAGGCCAGTGTCTGCCGCTGGTAGTCGAGGAAGCCCTCGAGGGTCGCCCGCTCGTCCCCGGTCTGGGGTGGTTCGATACGCATAGTGTTCCACTATGGAGCAGCTGGAGCGGTTGCGGGAAATCTGCCTGGACCTCCCCGAGGCCGTCGAACGCCTCAGCCACGGCGAGCCCGCCTGGTTCGTCCGGGGCAAGAAGACGTTCGTGATGTTCGCCGACCACCACCACGACGACCGGCTCGGCTTCTGGTGCGCCGCGCCGCCGGGCGTCCAGCAAGAGCTCGTGGCCGAGGATCCCGGCCGCTTCTTCCGCCCGCCGTACGTGGGACATCGGGGTTGGCTCGGGGTCTACCTGGACGTGGAGGTGGACTGGGCCGAGGTGGCCGAGATCGTCACCGACGCCTACCGGGTCGTGGCGCCGAAGTCGCTGGTCCAGCGGCTCGGCGAGCCCTGACGGACGAGCCCTGCGTAGGCAGAAGGATGTAGCCCGGGTTGGCCCGCGCGTAGGATTCGGCAGCCCTCGCGGACCGGCACGATGAACATCATGTCGATTGCACTGCTTCTCACGCTCATCGGGCTGGCCCTGGCCGACAGCACGAGTTTCGGCACGCTGGGCGTCCCGGTGGTCATGATGCTGGCTTCCGACCGCAAGCAGACCGGTCGCCTGATGATCTATCTGGCCACCATCACGGTGTTCTACTTCCTCGTGGGCGTGGCCCTCATGCTGGGTCTCTCCGCGGTCATGGAGAACTTCGGGGACGCACTGCAGAGCCGTACCTTCCTCTGGGCGCAACTGGCCGTCGGCGTCGGCCTGTTCCTGCTGAGCTGGCGCTTCGACTCCAAGAAGCAGAAGAAGCAGTGGGAGCCCAAGCTGGGCGGCCCCGGCACGATGGTGGGGCTGGCCTTGACGATGGGCCTGGTCGAGGTGGCCACGATGGTGCCCTACCTGGCGGCGATCGGCCTCATGACCTCCGCGGGCCTGACCCCGCTCCAGTGGGGTCCCGTGCTGGCCGGGTACGTGCTGGTGATGGTGGTGCCCCCGCTGGCCCTCATGGCGGGCCGCGGGCTGGCCGGGCAGTGGCTGGAGCCCAAGCTGGCCAAGCTGCGCGACTGGCTGCTGCGCAACGCCGCCTCGATGGTCGGCTGGACCCTGGCCATCGTGGGGTTCTTCATCGCCCGTGACGCCGCTGCCCGGTTGTTCGGCTGGCTCACCTAGTACATCGAGATGTGCGGGTGGTCGAAGTGGTTCTCGGTGATGCTGCCGCGGTTGCTCATGGCGCGCCAGCCGTTGCCCATGTTGATGCGCTGCTTCCAGATCACGTACTTCACGCCGAAGCGGTCCTTGTTCTTGATGGCCCAGGCCGCGATCTGGTCGCCGAGGGCCTGGTTGGCGGCGGTGGGCATGGTGCCGCCGGTGCTCATCATGAAGTCGCAGGCCCGGCCGAGCGGGTGCTCGCCGCCGCCGCCCGAGCGGTAGCAGCCGACCTCGAAGGGCAGGTTGAAGTTCTGCTTGATCTCGTCGCGGATGATGCGCATGCGTGAGGTGATGTTGTCCGAGCCCGAGGGCAGCTCGGGGGACCAGGAGCCGTCGGAGCGCTTGCCGGTGCCGGTCGGCATGAGCTCCTGCAGCTTGTCCTGGATGTCCTTGATGACGTCCTCGGCCTCGTCGCGCTCCTTGGCCACGTCGGCGGCCTGGCCGGCGATCTGGTCGGTGAGCGCGGCGGCCTCGTCGGCCGCCTTCTTCTTGGCGTCGCGGGCGGTGGCGACGCCGCCGATGACCGCCTGCTCCTCGTCGGTGAGCTGTTCGAGTACGGCGGCGCCGGCCGCGTTGGGAGTCAGGAACAGGCCGGGCAGCGAGGAGTCGACGCCCTGGTAGCGCAGCTGGGCGATCTCGGCCACCCGCCGCTCGGCGTCGACGACGGCCTGCTCGGCGGCGGCCAGGCGCTCCTTGGCGCTCTTCTCCGCCTCTTTCGCCTTGGCCAGGGCCACGCGCTTGCCGTTGTAGCTCTCGATGAGCTTGTCGACCTTCTGGTTGAGCGTCTTGAGCTCCGCCCGCAGCTGTTTCTCGGTCGGCTTGGGCGCGGCGGACGCGCTGGCCGGGGTGAGCGCCACAGCCGCGGCGGTGATGAGTCCGATGGCCAGAGTCGCGGGGGACGCAACCGCCACGTGGAAATTCCTCTCCATCTGCCGGCCGGGTTAGCTGACGGGTTCGGGCTGGGAGATGCCCTACCACCGAAGTGGATTCACCCCAGGTGAGGGTGGGTCCCCGGCTCCCGGGCAACGCGCCCGGGATTAGGCGGCAACGGCTGTGACAACCGGTGCGTGAGGGATATTAGTAGTAAATCTCCGGTCACGCGACTCCAACAGGAAACCAATTAGTGATCTACCTGTGATCGAAGGAGCCGGGCGGCCTCCTCGGGCAGCACGTCGTTGACGAACGCGCCCATGGCCGACTCCGACCCCGCGAGATACTTGAGCTTGCCGGGCGCCCGCCTGATCGAGAACAGCTCCAGATGCAGGTATCCCAGCTCACGCAGGTAGCGCACCGGCGCCTGGTGCCAGGCCGAGATGTACGGCATGGCCACCCCGAAGATCCCGTCCAGGGCGCGCAGCACCGAGGTGTAGACCGGAGCGAAGGCGGCCCGCTCCTCCTCGCTCAGCGCCGCGAGGTCCGGAACCTGCCGGTGCGGGTAGATATGCACCTCGTACGGCCAGCGGGCGGCGGCGGGCACGAAGGCGGTCCACAGCTCGTTGGCGGCCACCACGCGCTCCCCGGCCCGCTCGGCGGCCAGCACGCCGGCGAACAACCCGGGCCTGCGCTGCGCGGCGGCGAGCTGCAGCTTGGTCCGCGGCGTCACGTAGGGGTAGGCGTAGATCTGCCCGTGCGGGTGGAACAGGGTGATCCCGATCTCCTCGCCCCGGTTCTCGAAGCAGAAGACCTGCTCGACGCCCTCGATGGCGGACAGTTCCGCGGTGCGGTCGGCCCAGGCTTCCATGACCAGCTCGACCTGCTCGTTGGAGAGCTGGGAGAAGGAGGAGTCGTGCTGGGAGGTGAAGCAGACGACCTCGCACCGCCCCGCCGCGGGCCGCACCTCGGACAGTCCGCCCACATCCCGATAAGTCCCAAAATTTCCGCTAAAAGAGGGGAAGCGGTTCTCGAAGACCACCACGTCGTAGTCATGCGCCGGGATCTCCGACCATCTTTCCTCGGTCGACGGGCACAGCGGGCACTCGTCGGCCGGCGGCAGGAAGGTCCGCGTCTGCCGGTGTCCGGCGATCGCGATCCACTCCTCGGTCAGCGGGTCGTAGCGCAACTCCGAGGCGAGCGGCCGGGGATCCAGCGGCCGCCGGTCCACGGCACTCCGGTCGGCGTCGTCGCGCCGATCGAAGTAGATCAGCTCTCGCCCGTCGGCCAGATGGGTGATGGTGCGCTTCACTGCGTGCCCTCCGCGATGATGAGTTGCCCGACGCGCTCGGTCAGCTCGGTGCGCGCCCCGGCGGGCAGCCCCGAGTCGCTGATGACCACGTCGGCCTCGGCCAGCTCGGCGATCGTGCTGATGCCGACGGTGTTCCACTTGGTGTGGTCGGCCGGTACGACCAGGCGGTGCGCGGCGGCCACCAGCTCCCTGTCGGTCTCCGACTCCAGCAGGTTCGGGGTGGTGAACCCGGCCCGCGCGCTCATCCCGTGCACGCCCAGGAAGAGCGTGTCCACGTGCAGCCGCCGGATCGCGGCCACGGCCACCGGGCCGACCAGCGCGTCGGAGGGCGTGCGGACGCCGCCGGTCAGCACGACGGTGCGGTCGGCGCGGGGCACGCGGTGGAAGACGTCGGCGACCGGGATCGAGTTGGTGATGACGGTCAGATCGGGGATCGAGACCAGGTGGTGGGCCAGCGCCCACGTGGTGGTGCCCGCCGACAGGGCGACCGCGGTCCCGGGATTGACGAGCTGGGCGGCGCGGCGGGCGATGGCCTCCTTCTCCTGCTGCTGGCGGGCGGACTTGGCGGTGAAGCCCGGCTCCTCGGTCGAGCCGGGGCCGACCGCGGTGGCGCCGCCGTGCACCTTCTCCAGCAGGCCGCGCTCGGCCAGCGTCTCCAGGTCGCGCCGGACCGTCATGTCGGAGACGCCCAGCTCGCGCACGAGGTCGGCAACCCGCACGCCGCCGCTGGCTCGGACCCGCTCCAGGATCGCCTGCTGCCGCTGTTGTGCGAGCACACGCCCTCCTTCCAACACGTTCAAACAGATTATGACATGCCAGTGTTGAAGAATGTGAGGTCGCTTGCCGGGGGCTCCGGTCTGGGATACGCATGCCGTACCTGCTCAGGAAGGAGCACGTGAGATGGCCCGACGCGCCCGCAAGTCCCGAGCACGCAAGAAGAAGAAGGCCAACCACGGCAAGCGGCCAGCCGCGCGGTGACGGTCAGCCGGCCGCGGTGAGCTCCTTCACGGCGGCCGACACCGCCCGGTGGAACGTGGGATAGGCGTAGATCATCTCATCGAGCCTGGTCAGCGGGACGCGCGCGTGGACGGCCAGCGTCAGCATGCCCAGCACCTCCCCGCCCGGAGGGGCCACCACGGTCGCCCCCACCAGCACGTCACCGGCGGCGACCAGCTTGACCAGCCCCTCCACCTGCGCGATCCAGCCGCGCGTGCCCAGGTCGCCGACGGCCACCCGCACGTCCAGCCCCTGCTCGCGGGCCTGCGCCTCGGTCAGGCCCACCGCGCCCACCTCGGGATCGGTGAACGTCACCCGGGGCACCGCGTGGTACTCGGCCTCGTGCACCGGCTCACGTGCCGATGGTCGCGCCCGCTCCGGACCTCGTTGGCTCGTTCCCCGCTCTCTCGGCCCGGGCTCCTGCGCTCCGAGGATCTCCTTGACGATGATGTTCGCGTGGTACATCGACATGTGCGTGAAAGCGCCCTTGCCGACCACGTCGCCCAGCGCCCACACGCCCTCGGCCGCCCGCATCCGCGCGTCCACCGGGATGGCCCGCGCGCTCTCGTCCAGCCCGACGGCGCCCACCCCCAGCGCCTCGAGGTCCACCCGGCGGCCCGTGGCCACCAGCAGCCGCTCGGCCTCGGCCCCGTTGACGTGGAAACGCCCGTCGTAGTCCACGCGGGCGACCTTCGCCCCGGTCCGCACGTCGATGCCGCGCCCGGCGAACGTCTTCTCCAGCGCCGCGCCCGCCTCCGGCTCCTCCAGCGCGATCAGCCGGTCGGCCGCCTCGACCACCGTGACCTCGGCGCCGAACCCCCGGAACACCTGCGCCAGCTCCACCCCGACCGCGCCGCCGCCGAGCACGATGACCGACTCGGGCAGCTCGGCGTTCTCGATCGCCTCGTGGTTCGTCCAGTACGGCGTGCCGGCCAGCCCGTCGATCGGCGGCACGGCCGGCTGCGAGCCGGTGGCGATCACGATGCCGCGCGAAGCGCGCAGCACCCGGTCGCCGACCGTCACCTCGCCCGGCCCGGTGATGCGCCCGTGACCCCGGACCAGATGGCCGCCCTTGCCGGTGAACCGGTCGGCCGCCACCTGGTCGTTCCACGAGTCGGTGGCCTCGCGGACCCGGCGCACCAGCGTCTCCCAGGACCGCGAGGTCTCCGCCTCATGGATCATGATCTTGGAGGGGATACAGCCCCAGTAGGGGCACTCGCCGCCCACCAGGTTCGCCTCCACCGCGGCCACCCGCAGCCCGGCCTCGGCCAGCCGCCCGGCGACGTCCTCACCGCCCGGCCCCATCCCCAGCACGATCACATCGAGGTCCATCCCGCCAACTTAACCCGGCAGTCCCGCCAGGGCCGCGTCGACCCTCTCCTGAGGCAGCGCGTAATCCTCCAGCTCACCGGCCAGGTAGCGGTCGTAGGCGCCCAGGTCGAAGTGGCCGTGGCCGCACAGCGCGGTCAGGATCACCTTCTCCTCACCGCTCTCCTTGCAGCGCAGCGCCTCGGCGATGGTCTCGGCCAGCGCGTGCGTGGGCTCCGGCGCGGGCACGATGCCCTCGGTGCGGGCGAAGCGCACCCCGGCCTCGAAACACTCGCTCTGCGACTTGGTCACCGCCTCGAACATCCCCAGCTCGTACATGTGCGACAGCAGCGGCGACATGCCGTGATACCGCAGCCCGCCCGCGTGGATCGGGTCCGGCACGAAGTCGTGGCCCAGCGTGTGCATCTTCAGCAGCGGCGTGAACCCGGCCGTGTCCCCGAAGTCGTAGGCGTAACGCCCCCGGGTGAACGACGGGCACGCCTCCGGCTCGACCGCGCGGAAGACCGTCTCCGGCCGCTCCCGCATGAACGGGAAGGCCAGCCCGGCGAAGTTGGAGCCGCCGCCGGTGCAGCCGATGACCAGGTCCGGCATCTCGGGAAGCTGCTTGAGCGCCTCTTCGCCGATGACCGTCTGGTGCAGCAGCACGTGGTTGAGCACCGAGCCGAGCGCGTACCTGGTGTCGGCCGCCGACCCCGCCACCTCGACCGCCTCGCTGATCGCGATGCCCAGGCTACCGGTGGAGTCCGGATGCTCAGCCAGGATCTTCCTGCCCGCGCCGGTCGCCGGTGAAGGACTGGCGTGCACGGCGGCGCCGTACACCCGCATGAGCGAGCGGCGGTAGGGCTTCTGGTCGTAGGAGGCGCGCACCATCCAGATCTCGCACTCCAGGCCGAACTGGGCACAGGCGAACGCCAGCGCCGAGCCCCACTGCCCCGCCCCCGTCTCGGTGGTCAGGCGGCGCACGCCCTCGAGCTTGTTGTAGTACGCCTGGGGGACGGCGGTGTTCGGCTTGTGCGAGCCCGCGGGCGAGACGCCCTCGTACTTGTAGTAGATGCGCGCCGGGGTGCCCAGCGACTTCTCCAGCCGGTGCGCCCGGATCAGCGGCGTCGGCCGCCACAGCCGGTAGACGTCCAGCACGTCCTGGGGGATCGCCAGGAACCGCTCCCCGCTCACCTCCTGGCCGATCAGCTCCATCGGGAACAACGGCGCCAGGTCGTCCGGGCCGACCGGCTGACGGGTACCCGGGTGCAGCGGCGGCGGGGGAGGGGCGGGAAGGTCGGGGATGATGTTGTACCAGTGGCTAGGGGTCATCAACCCAGTCTGGGACGATCAGCCCCGTCCTTCCAGTGCGACATGCTCACGCACCTTCGGCACCACCTGCTCGGCGAATCGGGTGAGTTGTTCCCTCTGGTCGCCTTCAGGCCAGAAGACGAACGCGTCGATGCCGTAACCGGTCGCCAGGTCCGTCAGCTCGTCGGCCCACTGCTCCGCCGGGCCCTTCAGGAAGCCCTCCGAGGCGCCGCCGGTGATCGTGCCGTTGACGTTGTAGACCCGCTTGACGTCGGACGGCTCGCGCCCGGCCGCCATCGCCGCCTCGTCGATCCTGGCGCTCAGCTCTCCCAGCCGCTCCGGCGGCGCCCAGCCCGACGACGGCACCCACCCGTCGGCCAGCCGTCCGGTCAGCGCCAGCGCCTTCGGGCCGGTCGCGCCCACCCAGATGCCGATGTCGTGCGCCGGCGCGGGTCCCGCCTGGGCGCCGCGCAGGTGGTAGTGCTCGCCCTCGAAGCGCTGGTTGCGCTCGCCGCTCCAGATGGCCCTGATGACCGTGATCGCCTCCTCCAGGGCTTTCAGCGCCGCTCCAGGGGTACGGCGCGGCCCGCCGTACGCCTCGATCGCGTCCCAGAAGCCGCCGGCCCCCAGCCCGAGCTCGAAGCGGCCGCCGCTGAGCAGGTCCAGGCTCGCCGCCGCCTTGGCCAGCACGGCGGGCTGGCGCAGCGGCAGGTTCGTCACGTCGGGGAAGACGGTGATCCGCTCGGTCCTGGCCGCGATCACGCTGAGCAGGGTCCAGGTGTCCACGTAGCGGCGCTGGTAGGGGTGGTCCTGGACGCCGATCAGGTCCAGGCCGAGCCGGTCGGCGAGCTGGGCGTACTCAATCAGCGGGTCGCCGCTGTTCGGCACCAGGAAATAGCCGAATTCCGTCATAACCCTGAGTATGGGACTACTCATGCGCACGCGTGCGAGCAGCCTCACCGTGGCCCCATGGACGCACTTTCACAGGCCCGGGCCGCGGCCACGCGCTACGCGAGCGCGCGCGAGGAGCGCGCCCGCATCCAGCGCCGCCGCGAGCAGACCGGGCAGCACATCGTGGACGAGGCCGACCAGGTGAGCGCCAGGGCCGAACGGCTCGTCCAGCGCGGCACGGTCTCCGTCGCCACCGTCGAACGCCTCTCGGAGCAGGGCACCGAGCGCCTCCTGGAGCGCATCATCGGCGCCTCGGCCGACTTCCAGCCCGCCAACTTCCTGGCCCGCGGCGCCCGCGCCGTCACCTCGGTCGGCCGCGTCACCCAGGGCTCGAACGGCCGGGCGATCCCCATCGGCACCGGCTTCCTCGTGGCGCCCTCGCTGCTGCTCACCAACAACCACGTGCTGCCCGACGCCGAGAGTGCGCAGGCCGCCGAGGTGGAGTTCGGCGCCGAGATGAGCATCGACAACGAGCCGCCCGCCTGGACCCGCTTCCGCCTGGACCCGGCCGCCCGCTTCGTCACGGACGCCGGCCTCGACTACACGCTGGTCCGCGTCGCCCCCGCCGCCGACGGCAGGACGCCCGGCGAGCTGTACGGCTGGAACCGCCTCATCGCCACCCAAGGCAAGATCATCACCGGCGAGCCGGTCAACCTCGTCGGCCACCCCAACGGCCGCCTCAAGGAGATCACGATCCGCCGCAACGAGCTGACCACGCAGCTCGACCGCTTCCTCCACTACACCGCCGACACCGAGCCCGGCAGCTCCGGCTCGCCCGTCTTCAACGACCAGTGGGAGGTCGTCGCCCTCCACCACTCCGGCGTTCCCGGCGACAACGGGACCTGGCTCGCCAACGAGGGCATCCGGGTCAGTTCCATCCTGGCCTCGCTCCCCGCCGACGTCCTGGCCGAACTGGGCTGCGCCCCGCCGGTGACGGAATCGGTGACCCCCGTACGGCACAGCGGCGTCCCCGCCCGCCCCTCGGCGTTCGGCGGCGCCCGCCACCTCGTCTTCCTCCACGGCCGCGGCCAGGCGGGCCGCGACCCGATGACGATGCGCCGCGAATGGATCGCCGGCCTCAACAAGGGCCTCACCCTGGCCGGCCTCCCGACCGCCGACCCCGCCGACGCCTGGTTCCCCTTCTACGGCGACACCCTGGGCGACCTCCGGGAATCCCTGACCCCCAGCGCCCCGACCACCCGCGTCGTCTACGAACAACTGATCGCCGAGGCCGCCATGCTCTCCGGCCGCCCCGCCGACGGCCGCCGCGAGGGCCTGCTCACCGGCCTGCAGGGCGCCCTGTCCTGGCTGGCCTCCGCCACCAACCTCGACCACCTGCTCATCGCCGCCGTCTTCCGCGACGTCGCCGCCTACCTCGACGACTCCTCCGTACGGCAGGCCGTCCTGTCGGCCGTCGAACGCACCCTGCCCGCCTCCGGGCAGATCGTCCTGGTCTCCCACAGTCTCGGCACCGTGGTCGCCATGGACCTCCTCACCCGGCTGCCCGCCTCACTGGAGGTGCCCCTGCTGGTGACCCTCGGCAGCCCGCTGGGACTGGACGCGGTACACCGGCGCCTGCTGACCGGCGGCCCCGTCCGGCCGGACCGGGCAGGCCAGTGGCTCAACGTGTGGTGCCCCTCCGACCCGGTGAGCATCGGCTGCCCGCTGGACGACGACTGGAAGGGACAGGTGGACGAGCGCGCCGTGGACAACCCGCTGCAGCGCTCGCACGACGTGGCCGAGTACCTCGCCCATCCCCACGTGGCCAGGGCCCTGATGCGCGTCCTCAGCTGAGGACGGCCGGATGCCGCGGGTCGTCGACCTTGACCGCCACGTCGGCCTGCGCGGCCGGCCGTACCTCGCGCTCGTAGCGTTCGTAGGCCGGCAGCCGCCAGCCCTCGTCCTCCGGCGTACGCCGCCGCAACGCCGCGCCGGACATCCACAGATGCACGCTCAGCTCGGCCGGCAGGCCCCGGCCGAGCAGCAGCGTGCCGTCCAGGATCACCACTCCGCCCTCGGGCAGGCTCGCGTAGGGGTCGCGGTAGGCCCGGTCCGCCGCGCTGTCCCAGAGCCTGGGCAGGATCCGGCCCGTGCCGTTGAGCACCTCCCTGGCCAGCGCCTTGACGTCCAGCCAGTCGTCGTAGAAGGCGTCGGGGTCCCGCCTGCCGTACTCCAGCCTGAGGGAGGCCGGACGCAGGAAGTCCCAGGCCGACACCCTGAGGACCGGGCGGCCCAGCAGCTTGAGCGGCTCCACCAGCGCGTCCGCGTAGACGTACGGCGCCGCCGCCGGGGCTCCGTCCACGACCACCCGCACCCGCTCGCCGCGCGGCCGGTCCCCGATGCGCCGCACCAGCTCGCCGACGAGCGCTTCCTGGGAGATCGGCCGGACGTTCATGGTCATCGCAGCTTAACCGGATCTTTCCGCCGAGCCGTCCGCAGGCAAGCGGAAAGGCCAGGTCTCCCATGCGGGTGACCTGGCCTTTCGCCATCTGGAGCGGACGACGGGAATCGAACCCGCGTAGCTAGTTTGGAAGACTAGGGCTCTACCATTGAGCTACGTCCGCGCGAGCCGGTCGCAGTCTGGTCTAGACTTCATCCGGTCGTCAGGGCGTAAGCGTACCGGAGTCTCGGGCTGCTTGCGCACCGGGCGCAGCGGGGCGTGGCGCAGCTTGGTAGCGCGCTTGCTTTGGGAGCAAGAAGTCGCAGGTTCAAATCCTGTCGCCCCGACTTGCCGTAACAGGCGTGACGCCTTCTCGGGTGGAAAACGAGTGGCCGCGGTGGCCCGGTGGGTTCTAGTGTTCGGTGCGGAACAACGCCCAGACGGCCTTGCCGCCCCGGGCCAAGGGGTCCCAGCCCCAGCACTGGCTGTAGGTCTCCACGATGTACAAGCCGCGGCCGTTCTCCGAGATGAAGTCGGGCTCCTTGCGGGTGGGCACCTCGTCGCTGGGGTCGGCCACGGCCAGGAGGACGTGCGGGGCGACGCGCATCAGCAGCAGGGTGAGGCCGGTGTGGCCGCGGGTGTAGCGGACGGCGTTGGTGACCAGTTCGGAGACCACCAGGGCGGCGTCGTCGCTCAGTTCGGACAGGCCCCAGCCGCGCAGCGTGGTCCGGGTGACGTCGCGGGCCGTCTTCACGGAGTCGGCCTGAAAAGGGAGCGGACACGCCGTGGTGTAGGGGTGGGCCCGGGTCAGCAGGCTGTCGAAGCCGACCTCGCGGGTGATCTGCAGGCAGTCGGCAGTGGCTAGGGGGTCCTCCACCATCCCGCCGTTACCTCCCGCTTGCCACTCGGTTAGTGCATGTTTGGCCCAATATGCACTAGGCCATCATGGGTCACGATGCGGCGTCGCTGCAAGACCCAAATGCACGTGCATGTGCAATGTGCAATCGCATGGGCGCTTCGGTGGGATATGCCGTTCCAGACACCGGGTTGAGACCTTGTCATACCTGGCAGACAGATGTCACTGTGTCTGCGGACGTATAGGAGGCAGTGTTGACGCAGAACCAGCCGGGTTCCGGGCCCACGGCGCTGCGCATCCTCCTTGGCTCCCAACTCCGCAGGCTGAGGGAGGCCAAGGGCGTCACCCGCGAAGAGGCCGGCCACCTGATCAGGGGTTCGGAGTCCAAGATCAGCCGCATGGAGCTGGGGCGCGTCGGGTTCAAGGAACGCGACGTGGCCGACCTGCTGACGCTCTACGGAGTCGCCGACCACGAGGCCCGCTCCGCCGTACTCGACCTCGTCGGCACCGCGAACGAGCCGGGCTGGTGGCACCGCTTCAACGACGTCCTGCCCGGATGGTTCCAGGCGTACGTCGGCCTCGAGGAGGCCGCCACGCGCATCAGGACCTACGAGGTGCAGTTCGTCCCCGGGCTACTGCAGACGAAGGAATACGCCAAGGCGGTGGTCACCGCCGGATCCGCCGGCATCGCGGCGGAGGAGATCTCCCGGCGCGTCGACGTGCGCCTCGAACGCCAGCGTGTCCTCGACCGCGCCGACGGCCCCGTCTTCTGGGCGGTCATCGACGAGGCCGCGCTGCGCCGTCCCATCGGCGGCGCCGAGGTCATGCGGGCCCAGATCGAGCACCTCATCGAGCAGATGCGCCAGCCGAACATCACCGTCCAGGTCATGCCCTTCGACTTCGGCGGGCACAGCGCGGAAGGCGGCGCCTTCAGCATCCTGCGCTTCCCCGACAGGGAACTCCCCGACGTCGTCTACGTCGAGCAGCTCGCCAGCGCGCTGTACCTCGACAAGCGCGAGGACGTCGACCGCTACACCGAGGTCATCGAGCGCCTGTGCGCGGTCAGCACCACCCCGGACGAGACCGTGGAGTTGCTGCGCACGATCGCCGACGAGTTCTGAACGCCGTCACGTCGTGGTTGGGTACGCATCTGCCCTAGACTGACCAACGGCGTAGGTTCCCGCCGTGGCGGAGCATGCCCAACGCCGCTCATGTGGGCGCGGCGCGTGAGCCGTACCGACCCAAGAACGACGTGGGACGCGCCCGCGCATCACTCGAAGCTTGATCAAGGAGACCACCCCGTGAAGACCGCTGTCGAGGAGCTCAGCCCGACCAGGGTGAAGCTCACTGTCGAGGTGCCGTTCGACGAGCTGCGCCCGAGCCTGGATGCGGCCTACAAGAAGGTCGCGCAGCAGGTCCGCGTGCCCGGCTTCCGTCCTGGCAAGGTGCCGGCCCGCATCATCGAGCAGCGCTTCGGCCGCGCGGTCGTGCTGGAGGAGACCCTCAACGACGCGGTGCCCAAGCTGTACGGCCAGGCCGTCGAGGAGATCGACGTCTTCCCGGTCAGTCAGCCCGACATCGAGGTCACCAAGATCGAGGACGGCGAGCAGATCGAGTTCACCGCCGAGGTCGACATCCGTCCCAACTTCGACGTTCCGGACTACGCCGGCGTCGAGGTCGTCGTGGACGCCGCCACGGTCTCCGACGAGGACGTCGACGGCCAGCTCGACGGGCTGCGCCAGCGCTTCGCGACGCTGACCGGCGTCGAGCGCGAGGCCGCCGCCGGCGACTTCGTCGTCATGGACCTGCGCGCCGAGATCGACGGAGAGAACATCGAGGAGCAGCAGGCCAACGAGGTCTCCTACGAGGTCGGCGCCGGCTCGGTGCTGCAGGGCCTCGACGACGCGCTGCTCGGCATGTCCGCGGGCGAGGAGAAGTCCTTCCGCACCGAGCTCGTCGGCGGTGAGAACGCCGGCCAGGAGGCCGACGTGATCATCAGCGTCAAGTCGGTCAAGGAGAAGGTGCTGCCCGAGCTCGACGACGAGTTCGCCCAGCTGGCCAGCGAGTTCGACACGCTCGAGGAGCTCAAGGACAGCATCCGCGAGACCGCCCGCCGCAACAAGCTGGTCGACCAGGTCGTCCAGGCGCGCGAGAAGGCCCTCGACGCCCTGCTGGAGAAGATCGAGATCCCGATCCCCGACAGCGCGCTCAAGGCCGAGGTCGACGCCCGCAAGCACAACCTCGACCACCAGATCGCCGAGTCCGGCCTCAGCCGCGACGCCTTCTTCCGTCTCTACCAGACGACGGAGGAGGAGCGCTTCAACGAGTTCGACACCAACTCCGCCAAGGCCATCAAGACGGGCTTCGTGCTCGACAAGATCGTCAAGGCCGAGGAGCTGGGCGTCTCCGAGCAGGAGCTGACCAACTTCGTCGTCCGCCGCGCCATGCAGATGGGCGTCCAGCCCAACCAACTGGCCCAGCACCTGGCCGACAACGACCAGCTCACGCTGGCCATGGTCGAGATCGTCCGGGACAAGGCCAAGGCCGTCCTGGGCGACGCCGCCAAGGTCGTCGACACCGAGGGCGCCGAGATCGACCTCAAGGCCCTCTACACCGAGATCAACGGTGAAGAGGTCCAGGAGGAGGCCGCCGAGGAGGAGAAGGCCGACGCCTGATCCCGAAGGGTTGCACAAGCCCTCAGCCTGATCCCGAAGGCTTACGAAAGCCCCCAGCCTGGTATCGGCTGGGGGCTTTCGCCGTTTCCGGGCTCCCGGACCGGGTTCTGCGCGGCCCGGAGGGGCGCTGAGGGCGCCGCGCGGCGGGAGGGGGTACGGCGGGGCCCCGGCGCCCCCGCGCGGTGCCCAGGGTGGGCCATGGCGGCCGGTCAAGAAGGCGTCGTAACGGCGGGAACCACGTCCGACGTGAGAAGCGCCCGCAGATCTGGCGCAACCTACACGATCAGGGAGGCGGCAAGCTGGCTTCGCCGTAAAGGAGAGATATCCCGGCACCTGCGCCGACAGCGAACAGGGTGGGAGAGGGGGCATGACCGCTCGCCGGGGCGCGTTAAGGTCACAAGCAAAGCCAATCGTTACGACGCATCGGAAGGTGAAGCTGTGACCAGCCCGCCGACCTATCAGCCCGAGTCGCGAGGCCGTGAGAACGGCTCGTCCTTCCGGCTTGAAGACCAGCTTTACCAGCGCCTGCTGCGCGAGCGCATCATCGTGCTCGGGCAGGAGGTGAACGACGAGATCGCCAACCGCATCTGTGCGGAACTCCTGTTGCTCGCGGCCGACGATCCCGACCGCGACATCTGGCTCTACATCAACTCGCCCGGCGGGTCGGTCACCGCCGGCATGGCGATTTACGACATGATGGAATATGTGCCCAACGACGTCGCGACGGTGGCGATGGGGCTGGCCGCCTCCATGGGTCAGTTCCTGCTGTCGGCCGGCGCCAGGGGCAAGCGGTACGCGCTGCCGCACGCGCGCATCATGATGCACCAGCCCTCGGGCGGCATCGGCGGTACCGCCGCCGACATCGCCATCCAGGCTGAGCAGATGCTCTACGTGAAGAAGACTCTGGCCGAGCGCATCGCCGCGCACACCGGCCAGACGCTGGAGCAGATCGAGTCCGACTCCGACCGCGACCGGTGGTTCACGGCCGAGGAGGCCAAGGACTACGGCTTCATCGACCATGTCGTGCGCAGCGCGCGGCAGGTGCCCTCCGCGGGCGCAGTCTCCTAGGGGTAGCTCACGTGGAAATCAACAGCCGATACATCATTCCGGAGTTCACGGAGCGCACCTCGTACGGGGTGAAGACCATGAACCCGTACACCAAGCTCTTCGAGGATCGCATCATCTTCCTCGGAGTGCAGATCGACGACGCGTCCGCCAACGACGTCATGGCGCAGTTGCTGACGCTCGAGTCGCTCGATCCCGACCGCGACATCAGCATCTACATCAACTCGCCCGGCGGTTCCTTCACCGCCATGACGGCGATCTACGACACGATGCAGTTCGTCCGGCCGGAGATTCAGACCGTGTGCCTGGGCCAGGCGGCCTCGGCGGCGGCGGTGCTGCTGGCAGGCGGCACGCCGGGCAAGCGTTTCGCGCTGCCCAACGCGCGCATCCTGATCCACCAGCCCTCCACCGAGGGCGGCGGCCAGGCCAGCGACATCGAGGTCCAGGCCCGCGAGATCCTTCGCATGCGCGCCCTCCTGGAGGAGATCGTGGCGAAGCACTCCGGCAAGGAGCCCGCTGACGTACGCCGCGACATCGAACGCGACAAAATTCTCAACGCGGACGAGGCAAAGGCGTATGGTCTGATCGACGACATCATCCCGACCAGGAAGAAGCGCGCTCAGGCCGTCGCTTCCTGATGAGATGTGACGCACCGGAGCGCTGCCCAATAGGGCACGTTCCGGTGCGACTCGCCGCTAGGGGGCTCACTGAGGGCCCAGAAGACGGTAACGTCGAAACCTGAGCGGTTCGGACCGGGTCCGGAGGATACGGATCGCGGAGTGCAGAGCGGTCCCACGCAAAGGAGTATCTGGGGTGGCACGCATCGGCGACGGGGGAGACCTGCTCAAGTGCTCGTTCTGCGGAAAGAGCCAGAAGCAAGTCAAGAAGCTCATCGCCGGTCCCGGCGTTTACATCTGCGATGAGTGCATCGATCTCTGCAACGAGATCATCGAGGAGGAGCTCTCCGAGTCCTCCGAGCTCAAGTGGGACAACCTGCCCAAGCCGAGGGAGATCTACGAGTTCCTCGACGCCTACGTCATCGGTCAGGACAAGGCGAAGAAGGCCCTCTCGGTGGCGGTGTACAACCACTACAAGCGGGTGCAGTCCGGCGACCGCGGCAGGGACGAGGGCATCGAGCTGTCCAAGTCCAACATCCTGCTGCTCGGCCCGACGGGTTCCGGCAAGACCTTGCTCGCGCAGACGCTGGCGAAGATGCTCAACGTGCCCTTCGCCATCGCCGACGCCACCGCCCTCACCGAGGCGGGCTACGTCGGCGAGGACGTCGAGAACATTCTTCTCAAGCTCATCCAGGCCGCCGACTACGACGTCAAGAAGGCCGAAACCGGCATCATCTACATCGACGAGGTCGACAAGATCGCCCGCAAGAGCGAGAACCCGTCGATCACCCGTGACGTCTCCGGCGAAGGCGTGCAGCAGGCGCTGCTGAAGATCCTGGAAGGCACCACCGCCTCCGTCCCGCCGCAGGGCGGCCGCAAGCACCCGCACCAGGAGTTCATCCAGATCGACACCACGAACGTGCTGTTCATCTGCGGTGGCGCGTTTGCCGGCCTCGAAAAGATCATCGAGTCCCGCATCGGCAAGAAGGGCATCGGCTTCAACGCCATCATCCGCTCGAAGGAAGAGGTCGACACGGCCGACATCTTCGGCGACGTGATGCCCGAGGACCTGCTGAAGTTCGGCATGATCCCCGAGTTCGTGGGCCGCCTGCCGGTCATCACCAGCGTCCACAACCTCGACCGCGAAGCGCTCATCCAGATCCTCACCGAGCCGCGCAACGCGCTGGTCAAGCAGTACCGCAAGCTCTTCGAGATCGACGGCGTCGAGCTGGAGTTCACCGACGACGCCCTCGAGGCCATCGCCGACCAGGCCATCCTGCGCGGCACCGGCGCTCGCGGCCTGCGCGCGATCCTCGAAGAGGTCCTGCTGTCGGTCATGTACGAAGTGCCCTCCCGCCAGGACGTCGCCCGGGTGGTCATCACCCGCGAGTCCGTGCTGGAGCACGCGATCCCGACCCTGGTCCCGCGCGACCAGCTCGCCAAGCAGCAGCGTCCGCCGCGCGAGAAGTCAGCCTAGATTTTTCGGGTACGGCGAAGCGCCCCCGCTGCCCGGCGGGGGCGCTTCCGCGTGTCAGGCGGCCTTGAGGTGCGGGTCCAGCAGCTTGTCCCATGCCTTGACGAGCTTGGCGTACTCATCCTCGCAGCGCTCGGCCCGCGCCTTCGGCAGCATGCCGGGTTCCTCGCCCACGAAACCCTCGTAGAACTTGGTGTCGGAGCCGTACATGTAGCACATGTAGTTATAGGCCCGCTGCTCGCTCATCGAGTGCTCGTCGTAGAAGGGCAGAGTCGCGCGGTCCTCGTCGGAGGCGGCCAGGAAGTAGTAGTTGACCGTCTGCAACGCCAGGTCCTGACCGTCGCCCTCACTGTCCAGGGCGGTCATCAGGTAGGCCGACAACTGGTCGGCCGCGTCGTCCTCCTTGCCGGTCGCCGGCAGGTCGTAGATGTCGATGACGGCATGGCCCAGCTCGTGAAAGAACGTGTCGTACAGGTTCGCCACGCCGTGCTTCTGGTTCTCCTCGTCGCTCTCCGCCTGTTCGGCATAGCGGGTGAAGCCGTCGTTGGCCAGCTCGTAGCAGATCGTAATCTTCTTCTCGTCCGGGGTGTAATAGGCGTTGGCCTCTTCACACTCCTCGGCCGCCACGGTGACGTCGATCGGCAGCTTGAGAATGCCGTTGCCTAGCTGGCTGAACGTCTCCAGCCACTGGCCGTCCTTCAGGTCCTTGGCCATCTGGACGTTCTCGTCCGTCGTGGCCTCGCCGTACACCGGGACGAACTTCCCGTCCGCCTTCTCCTTGGGGGTGGCGGTCGCGGTCGCGGCAGGCGCGGACCCGTCACCGGATTTGGCCTGCGTGGTGGAGGTACCCTCGCCGCCGCCACAGGCGGTCAGGGTGGCGGCGATCAGCAGAGCGCCCGCGCCGCCGACGATGCGTCGAATATTCATGTGACTTCCCTCGTTTCCGTGTCGAGGGGAGAGCATCCGGTCTGCGCATCGACGACCGGTTGACGATCCGTCAACGCCGGGACCCGGCGGCACTAAACTTGGCCGCGTGACAACGCCAGAGCTGCCTACCCAGTACACCCCGGCCGAGGTCGAGACCCGGAGCTACACGCGCTGGGAATCCGCCGGCTACTTCCATGCCGACCCGGGCAGCTCCCGCGAGCCGTACTCCATCGTCCTGCCCCCGCCTAACGTCACCGGCGTGCTCCACATCGGCCACGCGCTCGACCACTCCATCCAGGACGCGCTGACCCGCCGCGCCCGCATGCGCGGCAACGAGGCGCTGTGGCTGCCCGGCATGGACCACGCCGGCATCGCCACCCAGAACGTCGTCGAGCGCAAGCTCGGCACGGAGGGCCTGTCCCGCCACGACCTGGGCCGCGAGGCGTTCGTGGAGAAGGTCTGGCAGTGGAAGGAGGAGTCCGGTGGCGCCATCCTCGGCCAGATGCGCCGGCTCGGCGACAGCGTCGACTGGTCCCGCGAGCGGTTCACCATGGACGAGGGCCTTTCGCGCGCCGTCCAGACGATCTTCAAGCGGCTCTTCGACGACGGGCTCATCTACCGCGCCGAGCGCATCATCAACTGGTGCGTGCGCTGCCACACGGCTCTGTCCGACATCGAGGTCGAGCACAGCGAGGACGAGGGCGAGCTCATCTCGATCCGCTACTCCGACGAGGTCGTGGTCGCCACCACCCGCGCCGAGACGATGCTGGGCGACACCGCGGTCGCCGTCCACCCGTCCGACGAGCGGTACGCGCACCTGATCGGCACCGAGGTGACGCTGCCGCTGACCGGCCGCCGCATCCCGATCGTCGGCGACGAGCACGTCGACCCCGAGTTCGGCACCGGCGCGGTCAAGGTCACCCCGGCCCACGACCCCAACGACTTCGAGATCGGCCGCCGCCATGCGCTGCCGTCCCTGACGGTCATGGACGAGCACGGCGGCATCACCGCCCACGGGCCCTTCCAGGGGCTCGACCGCTTCGAGGCCCGTCCCGCGGTGGTCGCCGCGCTGCGCGCCGAGGGCCGCATCGTCGCCGAGAAGCGTCCCTATCTGCACTCGGTCGGCCACTGCTCACGCTGCAAGACCGTGGTCGAGCCGCGGCTGTCGCTGCAGTGGTTCGTCAACGTCTCGCCGCTGGCCAAGGCGGCCGGCGACGCGGTCCGCGACGGCCGCACCCGCATCCACCCGCCGGAGCTGGCCAAGCGCTACTTCGACTGGGTGGACGACATGCACGACTGGTGTATCTCCCGGCAGCTCTGGTGGGGGCACCGCATTCCGGTCTGGTACGGCCCGGCCGGTGAGGTCGTCTGCGTCGGCCCGGACGAGGAGCCGCCGGCGGGGTATGTCCAGGATCCGGATGTCCTGGACACCTGGTTCTCCTCCGGGCTGTGGCCCTTCTCGACGCTCGGCTGGCCGGACAAGACTCCGGATCTGGCCCGGTTCTATCCGACGTCGGTGCTGGTGACCGGGTACGACATCCTGTTCTTCTGGGTCGCCAGGATGATGATGTTCGGCCTCTACGCGATGGACGGCCAGCCGCCCTTCCGCACGGTCGCCCTGCACGGCATGGTCCGCGACCAGTACGGCAAGAAGATGTCCAAGTCGTTCGGCAACGTGGTCGACCCGCTCGACTGGATCGACCGCTTCGGCGCCGACGCCACCCGCTTCACCCTGCTGCGCGGCGCCAACCCCGGCGCCGACGTGGCGGTCAGCGAGGAGTGGGCGGCAGGCTCGCGCAACTTCTGCAACAAGATCTGGAACGCCACGCGGTTCGCATTGATGAACGGCGCCGCCGTCGGTGACCTGCCCGACGACCTGACCGCGGCCGACCGGTGGATCCTGTCGCGCCTGCAGGCCACGATCGAGGCGGCCGACGCGGCCTTCGAGGAGTTCGAGTTCGCCAAGGTCTCCGACCTGCTGTACCACTTCGCGTGGGACGAGGTCTGCGACTGGTACCTCGAGCTGGCCAAGATCCAGATCGCGGAGGGCCGCGAGGGCACCCGCCTGGTCCTGGGCCACGTGCTCGACGCGTTGCTGCGGCTGCTGCATCCGCTGGTCCCGTTCGTCAGCGAGGAGCTGTGGCGGGCGGTCACCGGCGGCGACTCCGTCATGGTCGCCCAGTGGCCTGCGGCGGACTCCCGCTACCTCGCCCCCGAGGCCGAGGCCGAGATCGCCGCCTTGCAGGAGCTGGTGACCGAGGTCCGCCGCTTCCGCTCCGATCAGGGGCTCAAGCCCGGTCAGCGGGTCGCCGCCGCCCTCGGTCTCGCCGGTACGGCACTCGCCGCGCAGGAGGGCGCGATCCGGGCCCTGCTGCGGCTGGAGGAGCCGGGTGACGGATTCTCCGCGACCGCCCGCTTCGCCGTGGGCGGGGTGAGCGTCGAGATCGACACGGCCGGGGCCATCGACGTGGTGGCCGAACGCAAGCGCCTGGAGAAGGACCTCGCCGCCGCGCGCAAGGAAGCCGCCCAGGTCACGGCCAAGCTCGGCAACGAGCAGTTCATGGCCAAGGCTCCCGACGACGTGGTGGCCAAGGTCAGGGCACGTGCGGCGCAGGCCGACGAGGACATCGCGCGGCTGGAGGGACAGCTCGCGGCGTTGCCGGCAAGCTGAGGTTTGACGGTGACGAGCTAGGGGAAGACCTATTCGTTACCGAGAAGATGGACCTTGTACCTGCGTGGGCCTGCTAGAGTTTTCCACGCAGGGCGAGCACGCCCCGATGCGCTCCGGTTCGGAGCACATCGCGGGGGCTGCTAGGCTCTGACACATCCCTTCGAACTGATCCGGGTTTCCGGCTGTGTCCACCTGGTTGGACAAGAGCTGAACGTTCGGGTAAGTTAGCGGGGTTGCCTCGGATCTGCCGAGATGGGCGGTTTGACAAGGATCGTCCGGATCTGGTAAGATTGAGAGGTACGAAATGTGCGCCTCCTGCAGGACCGAGGAGTAAGCGTCCGTTTCTTGAGAACTCAACAGTGTGTTAAAAGCCAGTGCATGAAGTATCTCATGCAACACCTCGTCAAACAGTGGTTTGATGATGAGTTTTGCTAGTGTCAAACATCTTATGGAGAGTTTGA
>NZ_VRLV01000013.1 GCF_009760925.1 Nonomuraea typhae | reverse complement strand
GGCCGGCCGCCACGGCAACAAGGGCGTCATCTCCAAGATCCTGCCGGTGGAGGACATGCCGTTCCTGGAGGACGGCACCCCCGTCGACATCATCCTCAACCCGCTGGGCGTCCCCGGCCGCATGAACATCGGGCAGGTGCTCGAGGCTCACCTCGGCTGGATCGCCGCACGCGGATGGGACATCTCCGGCCTGACCGAGCAGTGGGCGGAACGCCTGCGCGAGAAGGGCTTCGAGAAGGTCCAGCCGCGCACCAACGTGGCCACGCCCGTCTTCGACGGCGCCACCGAGGGTGAGATCGTCGGTCTGCTCAGCAACACCCTGCCCAACCGCGACGGTGACCGCATGGTGCAGGAGACCGGCAAGGCGCAGCTGTTCGACGGCCGCTCCGGCGAGCCGTTCCCGTACCCGATCGCGGTCGGCTACAGCTACATCCTCAAGCTGCTGCACCTGGTGGACGACAAGATCCACGCCCGGTCCACCGGCCCCTACTCCATGATCACCCAGCAGCCGCTCGGCGGTAAGGCCCAGTTCGGCGGCCAGCGCTTCGGTGAGATGGAGGTGTGGGCGCTGGAGGCATACGGCGCCGCCTACGCCCTGCAGGAGCTGCTGACCATCAAGTCCGACGACGTCCTGGGCCGCGTGAAGGTCTACGAGGCCATCGTCAAGGGCGAGAACATCCCCGAGCCCGGCATTCCCGAGTCCTTCAAGGTCCTCATCAAGGAAATGCAGTCGCTGTGCCTGAACGTCGAGGTACTCTCCAGCGACGGCATGTCCATCGAGATGCGCGACACCGACGAGGACGTCTTCAGGGCCGCCGAGGAACTCGGTATCGATCTGTCCCGGCGTGAGCCGAGCAGCGTGGAAGAAGTCTGAGGGGGAGATCGCACATGCTAGACGTCAACTTCTTCGACGAGCTTCGGATCGGGCTGGCGACGGCCGACGACATCCGGCAGTGGTCGCACGGCGAGGTGAAGAAGCCCGAGACCATCAACTACCGGACTCTCAAGCCGGAAAAGGACGGACTCTTCTGCGAGAAGATCTTCGGCCCGACCCGCGACTGGGAGTGCTACTGCGGTAAGTACAAGCGCGTCCGCTTCAAGGGCATCATCTGTGAGCGCTGTGGCGTCGAGGTCACGCGCGCCAAGGTGCGCCGCGAGCGGATGGGCCACATCGAGCTTGCCGCTCCGGTCACCCACATCTGGTACTTCAAGGGCGTGCCCTCGCGCCTTGGCTACCTGCTCGACCTGGCCCCGAAGGACCTGGAGAAGGTCATCTACTTCGCGGCCTACATGATCACGCATGTCGACGCCGAGATGCGTGACCGTGACCTGCCCTCGCTCGAGGCCAAGATCTCGGTCGAGCGGCAGCACATCGAGCAGCGCCGCGACGCCGACATCGAGGCGCGGCAGAAGAAGCTCGAAGGCGACCTGGCCGAACTCGAGGCCGCCGGCGCCAAGGGCGACCAGCGCCGCAAGGTCCGTGAAGGCGCCGAGCGCGAGATGCGCCAGCTGCGCGACCGCGCCCAGCGCGAGCTCGACCGCCTCGACGAGGTGTGGAGCCGCTTCAAGAACCTCAAGGTCCAGGACCTCGAGGGCGACGAGCTGCTCTACCGCGAGATGCGCGACCGCTTCGGCCGCTACTTCAAGGGCGGCATGGGCGCGCAGGCGATCCAGGACCGCCTGACCAGCTTCGACCTCGACGCCGAGGCCGAGAACCTCCGCGAGACCATCCGCAGCGGCAAGGGCCAGAAGAAGGCCCGCGCCCTCAAGCGGCTCAAGGTCGTCTCGGCGTTCCTCAACACCACCAACTCGCCCCGCGGGATGGTGCTCGACTGCATCCCGGTCATCCCGCCGGACCTGCGCCCGATGGTGCAGCTCGACGGTGGCCGGTTCGCGACCTCCGACCTCAACGACCTCTACCGTCGTGTGATCAACCGGAACAACCGCCTCAAGCGTCTCCTCGACCTCGGCGCCCCCGAGATCATCGTGAACAACGAGAAGCGGATGCTCCAGGAGGCCGTCGACTCGCTGTTCGACAACGGCCGCCGCGGCCGCCCGGTCACGGGCCCCGGCAACCGTCCGCTGAAGTCCCTCAGCGACATGCTGAAGGGCAAGCAGGGCCGCTTCCGGCAGAACCTGCTGGGCAAGCGTGTCGACTACTCCGGCCGTTCGGTCATCGTCGTCGGCCCGCAGCTGAAGCTGCACCAGTGCGGCCTGCCCAAGCAGATGGCGCTGGAGCTGTTCAAGCCGTTCGTGATGAAGCGCCTCGTGGACCTCAACCACGCGCAGAACATCAAGTCGGCCAAGCGGATGGTCGAGCGTGCCCGCCCGGTCGTGTGGGACGTCCTCGAAGAGGTCATCACCGAGCACCCCGTGCTGCTCAACCGCGCTCCGACGCTCCACCGCCTGGGCATCCAGGCGTTCGAGCCGCAGCTGGTCGAGGGCAAGGCCATCCAGATCCACCCGCTCGTCTGCACCGCGTTCAACGCGGACTTCGACGGCGACCAGATGGCCGTGCACCTGCCGCTGTCGGCTGAGGCCCAGGCCGAGGCGCGCATCCTGATGCTCTCGACCAACAACATCCTCAAGCCGGCCGACGGCAAGCCCGTGACGATGCCCACCCAGGACATGGTCATCGGCCTCTACTGGCTGACCACCTCCAAGGACGAGGCGCGGGGAGAGGGCCGCATCTTCGGCTCCGTGGCCGAGGCGCAGATGGCCTTCGACCGCGGCGAGCTGGAGATCCAGGCCAAGATCCAGATCCGGCTCAAGGACGTCCTGCCGCCGCGCGACTGGGTCGCGCCGGAGGGCTGGGAGCAGGGTGACCCGATCCGCCTGGAGACGACCTTCGGCCGGTGCCTGTTCAACCAGACGCTTCCGCCGAACTACCCGTTCGTCAACTTCCAGGTCGGCAAGAAGCAGCTGTCCACGATCGTGAACGAGCTGGCCGAGACCTACCCCAAGGTCGAGGTCGCGGCCTCGCTCGACGCGCTCAAGGACGCCGGCTTCCGCTGGGCGACCCGCTCCGGCGTCACGATCTCGATCGAGGACGTCGTCGCGCCGCCCAACAAGACCGAGATCATGGAGAACTACGAGCGCCGGGCCGACAAGGTCCAGCGCGAGTACGAGCGCGGCCTGATCACCGACGAGGAGCGCCGCCAGGAGCTCATCGAGATCTGGACCCACGCCACCGCGGACGTCGAGACCGACATGGTCAAGGCGTTCCCGGCGACGAACCCGGTCTGGATGATGCTCAACTCCGGCGCCCGCGGTAACAAGATGCAGGTGCGTCAGATCGCCGGTATCCGTGGCCTGGTGTCCAACACCAAGGGTGAGACGATCCCGCGTCCGATCAAGGCGTCCTTCCGTGAGGGCCTGTCGGTGCTGGAGTACTTCATCTCCACCCACGGTCAGCGAAAGGGTCTGGCCGACACCGCCCTGCGTACCGCCGACTCGGGTTACCTGACCCGTCGTCTGGTGGACGTGGCGCAGGACGTCATCGTGCGCGAGATCGACTGCGGCACCGACCGCGCCGTCCCGCTGCACGTGGGCGAGCGCGACGCGTCGGGCAACCTGGTCAAGGCGGACAACGCCGAGTCCAACGTGCACGGCCGCATCCTGGCCGAGGACGTCGAGGTCGACGGCAAGATCATCGCCTCGGCGGGCACGGACATCACCGACATCCAGGTCTCCGCTCTGGTGGAGGTCGGGATCGAGACCGTGCGCACCCGCTCCGCGCTGGTGTGCGAGGCCAAGATCGGTGTCTGCGCCACCTGCTACGGCCGCTCGCTGGCCACCGGCAAGCTCGTGGACGTCGGCGAGGCGGTCGGCATCATCGCCGCCCAGTCGATCGGTGAGCCCGGCACCCAGCTGACGATGCGTACCTTCCACACCGGTGGTGTGGCCGGTGCGGACATCACCCACGGTCTGCCCCGAGTCCAGGAGCTCTTCGAGGCGCGCATCCCCAAGGGTGTCGCCCCGATCTCCGAGGCCGAGGGCCGCGTGCGGATCGACGAGACCGACAAGACCCGCAAGGTCGTCATCACCCCGGACGACGGCTCCGAGGAGATCGCCTACCCGGTGTCGATGCGTTCGCGTCTGCTCGTCTCGGAAGGCCAGCACGTCAAGGTCGGCCAGCAGCTGATCGCCGGTGCGGTCAACCCGAACGAGGTCCTGCGCATCATGGGCCCGCGCGAGGTGCAGCTGCACCTGGTCGCCGAGGTCCAGCAGGTGTACCGCTCGCAGGGTGTGTCGATCCACGACAAGCACATCGAGATCATCGTCCGCCAGATGCTCAAGCGCGTGAACGTGCTCGAGTCGGGCGACACCGACCTGCTCCCCGGTGAGCTGGTCGAGCGTCCCCGCTTCGAGAACATGAACCGCGAGACCGTGGCCGAGGGCGGCCAGCCCGCCGCCGGCCGTCCGGTCCTCATGGGCATCACGAAGGCGTCGCTGGCCACCGAGTCGTGGCTGTCGGCGGCCTCCTTCCAGGAGACGACCAGGGTCCTGACGGACGCGGCCATCCACGCCAAGTCCGACTCGCTCCTGGGCCTGAAGGAGAACGTCATCATCGGTAAGCTGATCCCGGCCGGCACGGGCATGCCCCAGTACCGCAACATCCGGGTGGAGCCGACCGAGGAGGCCAAGGCCGCGATGTACACGGTCGGCGGCTACGACGGCTCGGCCGCGGACTACACCTTCGGCACCGGCTCCGGCGAGGCTGTGCCGCTGGAGGAGTACGACTTCGGTCAGTACAACCGGTAGCGTGCGCTGAAGCGCCCGAGATCCCCGCGATCTCGGGCGCTTCGCTCGTTCCCCACCTTCCGCACACCCCTCCTAGTGCCCTGCCCGCCGCGGGCCGCTTTCCGCCGCACGCCCCTTCTTGTGCCCTCCGCCCGCCGGTTTCTGCCGCACGCCCTTCTGCGGCTCCCCGCCGTGTCTGTGGGGGGTTTCCTTCCTGTACGGCAGGCCGCGGGCACGCCACCCGCCGCACGTGGCCGGGGGCATTCCAGGGGAACGGCCGGCAGGCCGCGCGGGGTCGGCCGCCGTTACGTGCGCATCCTTGCCCACCCGCGTGGTTCACGCCCGCCACCCGATTGGGTAGTCAACCTTTTGCCCATGTTTCGCCGGTCTGCCCACACCCGGCGGCCCGTGCGCGGCCGAGAATTCACCGCCTGGTCATGGTCGCCCCGGGTTTCCTCGCAGGTGGGAGGGGGGTTGGGTGGGCCTTGCCGTACGCGCGGAGAAGGTTGGCGTAACCGGGCCGGAACAGTGGCCGGAAGCGGGTAAACTTGCGGCGGAGTCCTACTGACCACGGCGCGAGCGATATCGACGCGCAGCCGTTTTGACGTGCTGCGTGGGGCTGGGTAGTCTTGCCCTTCGTGCCCGTGTATTCATGGGCTCTCACGCATGCGCTCGCAACAGCGCTGTGTGGCTCTCCTCCCGAAGCGTTCAGCTGCGCGGGGACGTGGCTCTGTAAGAGAGCGACACGCCCGACCGCGTGGGTCGAAGCGGGGGAGAAAACAGCAGGTCATGACACCGGCAGTGCCTGCGAATTGCACGACTTGACGTATCACCGGCAAAGCACGAACGGAGTGGCAGTGCCCACTATTCAGCAGTTGGTCCGCAAGGGCCGGCAGGACAAGGTCTCCAAGACCAAGACTCCTGCCCTCAAGGGGAGTCCGCAGCGTCGCGGCGTTTGCCAGCGCGTCTACACCACGACCCCCAAGAAGCCCAACTCGGCCCTGCGCAAGGTGGCCCGTGTTCGGCTCACCAACGGCATCGAGGTCACGGCTTACATCCCGGGTGTGGGCCACAACCTGCAGGAGCACTCCATCGTGCTCGTGCGTGGCGGTCGTGTGAAGGACCTGCCGGGTGTTCGCTACAAGATCATCCGTGGCTCGCTCGACACCCAGGGCGTCCGTAACCGCAAGCAGGCCCGTAGCCGCTACGGCGCGAAGAAGGAGAAGAGCTAACAATGCCTCGCAAGGGTTCTCCTGGCCGTCGTCAGCTCATGTCTGACCCGGTTTACAATTCGCCGCTGGTTACCGCCCTGATCAACAAGGTGCTCCTGGACGGCAAGCGCTCCATCGCGCAGTCGATCGTCTACGGCGCCCTCGAGGGCTGCAAGGACAAGACCGGCAACGACCCGGTCATCACGCTCAAGCGAGCTCTCGACAACGTCAAGCCCACCCTCGAGGTCCGCAGCCGCCGCGTCGGTGGCGCGACCTACCAGGTCCCGGTTGAGGTGCGCGCCTCGCGCAGCACCACCCTGGCCCTGCGTTGGCTGGTGCAGTACTCCCGTGCCCGCCGCGAGAAGACCATGACCGAGCGCCTCATGAACGAGCTCCTCGACGCCAGCAACGGCCTCGGCGCGAGCGTCAAGAAGCGCGAGGACACCCACAAGATGGCCGAGTCCAACAAGGCCTTCGCCCACTACCGCTGGTAACAGCGGGTTCGACGAGACGACGAGGACGCGAGAGAAGTGGCCGCAACGACCGCTCTTGACCTGGCCAAGGTCCGCAACATTGGGATCATCGCCCATATTGACGCGGGCAAGACCACGACGACCGAGCGCATCCTGTTCTACACCGGTATCAACTACAAGATCGGTGAGGTCCACGATGGCGCTGCCACCATGGACTGGATGGAGCAGGAGCAGGAGCGCGGCATCACGATCACGTCCGCCGCGACGACCTGCGAGTGGGACGGTCACACGATCAACCTGATCGACACCCCGGGCCACGTCGACTTCACCATCGAGGTTGAGCGCAACCTGCGCGTCCTCGACGGTGCGGTCACCGTGTTCGACGGTGTCGCGGGTGTCGAACCGCAGTCGGAGACGGTGTGGCGGCAGGCTGACCGCTACAACGTCCCCCGCATCTGCTTCGTCAACAAGATGGACCGGGTCGGCGCGGAGTTCCACCGCTGCGTCGACATGATGATCAGCCGCCTGTCGGCGACGCCCGCGGTCGTTCAGCTTCCGTGGGGCGTCGAGGCCGGCTTCAAGGGCGTCATCGACCTCATCCGGATGAAGGGCCTGCTCTGGAGCGAGGAGGCGGCCAAGGGCGAGATGTACGACATCGTCGACATCCCGGCCGACCACGCCGAGATCGCTCGCGAGTGGCGCGACCGTCTGGTCGAGACCATCGCCGAGAACGACGACGAGCTGATGGAGCTCTTCCTCGAGGCTCAGGAGCCCACCGAGGAGCAGCTGGTCGCGGCCATCCGCCGCGCCACCATCGCCGGCGCCGTCAACCCGGTTCTCACCGGCACCGCGTTCAAGAACAAGGGCGTGCAGCCCCTGCTCGACGCCATCGTCGCCTACCTTCCCGCGCCGACCGACATCCCGGCCTTCAAGGGCCACGCGGTCAACAACGAGGAAGAGCTCATCGAGCGGCACGCGGACCCGGACGAGCCGTTCTCCGCGCTGGCCTTCAAGATCATGAGCGACCCGCACCTCGGCAAGCTCACCTACCTGCGCATCTACTCCGGTCAGCTGGAGACGGGCTCGCAGGTGCTCAACCCGGTGAAGGGCCGCAAGGAGCGCATCGGCAAGATCTACCAGATGCACGCGAACAAGCGCGAAGAGCGCCCCACCGCGAGCGCCGGTCAGATCGTCGCCGTCATGGGCCTGAAGGACACCACGACCGGTCACACCCTGTGCGACCCGGCCCACCCGGTGGTCCTGGAGTCCATGACCTTCCCGGCTCCGGTCATCAACGTCGCGATCGAGCCCAAGACCAAGGGCGACCAGGAGAAGCTGTCCACCGCGATCCAGCGCCTGGCCGAGGAGGACCCGTCCTTCCGCGTCCACCGCGATGAGGAGACCGGCCAGACGGTCATCTCCGGCATGGGCGAGCTCCACCTGGAGATCATCGTCGACCGTATGCGCCGCGAGTTCAAGGTCGAGGCGAACGTCGGCCGTCCGCAGGTCGCCTACCGCGAGACCATCCGCCGCACGGTGGAGAAGGTCGACTACACCCACAAGAAGCAGACCGGTGGTTCCGGTCAGTTCGCGCGGGTCATCATCAACCTCGAGCCGCTGGGCGAAGGCAACGACGGCTACGAGTTCGAGAACAAGGTCACGGGTGGCCGCGTCCCCAGGGAGTACATCCCCTCGGTCGACGCCGGCGCCCAGGAAGCCGCTGAGTTCGGCGTGCTGGCCGGTTACCCGATGGTCGGCGTGAAGGTTACGCTGACCGACGGCGCCGCCCACGACGTCGACTCCTCGGAAATGGCCTTCAAGATCGCTGGCTCGATGGCCTTCAAGGAGGCCGCGCGCAAGGCGGACGCCGTACTCCTCGAGCCGATGATGGCCGTCGAGGTCACCACGCCCGAGGACTACATGGGTGACGTCATCGGTGACCTCAACGGTCGCCGTGGCCAGATCCAGGCGATGGACGAGCGTTCCGGCGCCCGGGTCATCACCGCCCTGGTTCCGCTGTCCGAGATGTTTGGCTACGTGGGTGACCTGCGTAGCAAGACGCAGGGCCGCGCGAGCTACAGCATGCAGTTCGACTCCTACGCGGAGGTGCCCCCGGGCATCGCCAAGGAGATCGTCGCGAAGGCCCGGGGCGAGTAGTACTAACCCCGGAGTCCCTGGTGAGGCGGTGCGAGCCGCCTCACCGCCCAGGGGCCGGGTACCTTCCCGGGCCCGAGTGTGAAGTAAGTCAGTCAGATTCTCTAAGGAGAGAACCAGTGGCTAAGGCCAAGTTCGAGCGGACTAAGCCGCACGTGAACATCGGCACCATTGGGCACATCGACCACGGCAAGACCACTCTGACCGCGGCGATCACCCAGGTGCTGCACAAGCGCTACCCCGAGATCAACGAGGCGACCCCGTTCGACAAGATCGACAAGGCGCCCGAGGAGAAGGCTCGCGGTATCACGATCTCCATCGCGCACGTCGAGTACCAGACCGAGAAGCGCCACTACGCTCACGTGGACTGCCCCGGTCACGCCGACTACGTGAAGAACATGATCACCGGTGCCGCTCAGATGGACGGCGCCATCCTCGTGGTCGCCGCCACCGACGGCCCGATGCCGCAGACGAAGGAGCACGTCCTCCTGGCCCGCCAGGTCGGCGTTCCCTACATCGTCGTGGCTCTCAACAAGTCCGACATGGTGGACGACGAGGAGATCCTGGAGCTCGTCGAGCTCGAGGTTCGTGAGCTGCTGTCGGCTCAGGAGTTCCCCGGCGACGACCTCCCCGTGGTTCGCGTCTCCGCGCTCAAGGCGCTGGAGGGCGACACCAAGTGGGAGGACAGCATCATCGAGCTGATGACCGCTGTCGACGAGAACGTCCCCGAGCCGCAGCGTGACACCGAGAAGCCGTTCCTCATGCCGATCGAGGACGTGTTCTCGATCACCGGTCGTGGCACCGTCGTGACCGGCCGTATCGAGCGCGGCATCGTCAAGGTCAACGAGACCGTCGACATCATCGGCATCAAGAACGAGAAGACCACCACCACGGTCACCGGCGTCGAGATGTTCCGCAAGCTGCTCGACGAGGGCCAGGCGGGCGACAACGTCGGTCTGCTCCTGCGCGGCATCAAGCGCGAGGACGTCGAGCGCGGCCAGTGCATCATCAAGCCGGGCACCACGACCCCGCACACCGAGTTCGAGGCTCAGGTCTACATCCTGGGCAAGGACGAGGGCGGCCGCCACACGCCGTTCTTCAACAACTACCGCCCGCAGTTCTACTTCCGTACGACGGACGTGACCGGCGTGGTGAACCTCCCCGAGGGCACCGAGATGGTCATGCCGGGCGACAACACCGAGATGCGCGTTGAGCTGATCCAGCCCATCGCCATGGAGGACGGTCTGAAGTTCGCGATCCGTGAGGGCGGCCGCACCGTCGGCGCCGGTCGCGTGACGAAGATCATCAAGTAGTTCGATCGCTGGGCCGGCGGTCGGCCCCGACTCAGGGACCGGCCGCCGACTCACGAAAGCACGACCACGGCTCCACGAAAAGCCGTGATCTCGCAGTGGCTTCGGGCTCCGCCTCCGGGCTGTGACCGAAGTAACTGCCGGATCACGGAAGAAACAGCAGATCGAATACGTCTGCTACGTGGGGTTATCGGGCGGTCTCCGCCCGTACCAATAGCGGCATAGGCCGCACGATACTTTTTCAGACGACAGCGAAGGACACCGAGGCCACTATGGCGGGACAGAAGATCCGCATTCGGCTCAAGGCCTATGACCACGAGGTCATCGACAGCTCGGCCAAGAAGATCGTCGAGACGGTGACGCGGACTGGCGCGAAGGTCGCGGGCCCGGTGCCGCTGCCGACCGAGAAGAACGTGTACTGCGTCATCCGCTCGCCGCACAAGTACAAGGACAGCCGCGAGCACTTCGAGATGCGCACGCACAAGCGGCTGATTGACATCATCGACCCGACGCCCAAGACCGTCGACTCGCTCATGCGACTCGACCTCCCCGCGGGCGTTGACATTTCGATCAAGCTCTGAGGGAACGCACTGACATGGCTAAGACGATCAAGGGCGTCCTGGGCAAGAAGCTCGGCATGACCCAGGTCTTCGACGCGGACAACCGGATGATTCCGGTGACCGTGGTCGAAGCCGGTCCGTGCGTGGTGACCCGCGTCCGCACCGCAGACAAGGACGGCTACTCCGCCGTCCAGCTCGGCTTCGGGCAGGTCGACCCCCGGAAGGTCAACAAGCCGCTCGGCGACTACCTGCGTAAGCACGACATCACCCCGCGCCGTTACTTCGCGGAGATCCGCACCGACGACGCGAGCGACTACACCCTGGGCCAGGAGCTGCTGGCCGACACCTTCGAGGCCGGCCAGTTCGTCGACGTGACGGGCAAGAGCAAGGGCAAGGGCTTCGCCGGTGTCATGAAGCGGCACGGCTTCGGTGGTCTGGGTGCCTCGCACGGTACGCAGCGCAAGCACCGCTCGCCGGGTTCCATCGGTGGCTGCGCCACCCCGGGCCGCGTATTCAAGGGTCTGCGCATGGCTGGTCGGATGGGTAACGTCCGCACCACTGTGCAGAGCCTCAAGGTTCACGCCGTGGACGCCGAGAAGGGCCTCATCCTGATCAAGGGTGCGATCCCCGGCGCCAACGGCAGCCTGGTCCTCGTTCGCTCCGCTGCCAAGAAGGGGGCTGCCAAGTGAGCACCATTGACGTCCTCGACGCCAGCGGCACGAAGACCGGCACGGTCGACCTCCCCGAGGACATCTTCGGGGCCAAGGTCAACGTTCCGCTGATCCACCAGGTGGTCGTGGCCCAGCTCGCCGCTCGCCGGCAGGGCACCCACAAGGCCAAGACCCGCGGTGAGGTCAGCGGTGGCGGCAAGAAGCCGTACCGCCAGAAGGGCACCGGCCGCGCCCGTCAGGGTTCGACCCGCGCGCCCCAGTTCGCCGGCGGTGGCGTCGTCCACGGTCCGGTTCCGCGCGACTACTCGCAGCGGACCCCGAAGAAGATGAAGGCCGCCGCCCTGCGTGGCGCCCTGTCCGACCGGGCGTCCGGCAACCGCGTCCACGTGGTCAGCTCGCTGGTCGCGGGGGAGACCCCGAAGACCAAGGCTGCCCTCGAGTCGCTGCGCAAGATCACCCAGGCTCCGCGCGTTCTCGTCGTCGTCGACGAGGCCGACGAGCTGACCTGGCTGAGCCTGCGCAACGCTCCGGAGGTCCACCTGCTGGACGCCGGGCAGCTGAACACCTACGACGTGCTCGTCCACGACGACGTGGTCTTCACCCAGGAGGCGTACGACCAGGTTGTCGCTCGGCTGGGCCAGGGCGGGAAGGAAGACGCCTGATGGAGAAGATCGCCGACCCGCGCGACATCATCATCAAGCCGGTCGTCTCTGAGAAGAGCTACGGCCTGATCGATGAGCACAACAAGTACACGTTCCTGGTGCGGAAGACCGCGAACAAGACCCAGGTGAAGATCGCCGTTGAGCAGATCTTCGGGGTCAAGGTCAGCAGCGTGAACACCATCAACCGGCAGGGCAAGCGCAAGCGCACCCGCACCGGTTTCGGCAAGCGTCCCGACACCAAGCGCGCGATTGTGAGCCTGGTCGAGGGCGATCGGATCGACATCTTCGGTCAGATCGGCTGACGCTCGCCGTACATAGCTAGACAAAGGGCGAACCGCCGCACTTTTGTGCGGCGGGCTCTCCCATGTAACCGACAAAGGATGAACGAAAAAGATGGGCATCCGTAAGTACAAGCCGACGACCCCGGGTCGCCGCGGCTCGAGTGTCTCGGACTTCTCCGAGATCACCCGCAGCACGCCCGAGAAGTCGCTGCTTGCGCCCCTTCACAGCAAGGGCGGCCGCAACGTACACGGCCGGGTCACCGCTCGCCACCAGGGCGGCGGTCACAAGCGCGCATACCGGATCATCGACTTCCGCAGGCACGACAAGGACGGTATCCCGGCCAAGGTCGCTCACATCGAGTACGACCCGAACCGCACCGCCAACATCGCTCTGCTGCACTACGCCGACGGTGAGAAGCGCTACATCATCGCTCCCACCGGGCTCAAGCAGGGCGACCGGATCGAGAACGGCCCCTCGGCCGACATCAAGCCGGGCAACTGCCTGCCGCTGCGCAACATCCCGACCGGTACCTTCATCCACGCGGTGGAGCTCCGTCCGGGCGGTGGCGCCAAGCTCGGTCGCTCTGCCGGCGCGCAGATCCAGCTGCTCGCCAAGGAGGGCACCTACGCCACGCTGCGTATGCCGTCCGGCGAAATGCGCATGGTCGACGTGCGTTGCCGCGCGACTGTCGGTCAGGTGGGCAACGCCGAGCAGGCCAACATCAACTGGGGTAAGGCCGGACGTATGCGGTGGAAGGGCAAGCGCCCGACCGTCCGCGGTGTCGCGATGAACCCCGTCGACCACCCGCACGGTGGTGGTGAGGGTAAGACCTCCGGTGGTCGCCACCCGGTCAACCCCAAGGGCAAGCCCGAGGGCCGTACCCGTCAGGCGAACAAGGCCAGTGACAGGCTGATCATCCGCCGTCGGTCCAAGAGGAAGAAGCGGTAGGAGCAGCCGAAATGCCACGTAGCCTTAAGAAGGGCCCCTTCGTGGACGACCACCTTCAGAAGAAGGTGGACGCCCAGAACGAGAAGGGCACCAAGAACGTCATCAAGACGTGGTCGCGCCGGTCCATGATCGTGCCCGACATGCTCGGTCACACCATCGCCGTGCACGACGGCCGCAAGCACGTCCCGGTGTTCGTCACCGAGTCGATGATCGGCCACAAGCTCGGGGAGTTCGCGCCCACGCGCACCTTCCGCAGCCACGTCAAGGAAGACCGCCGCAGCCGGCGGTAAGCGCCTTCAGAAGCATCAGAGGAGTAAGCGATGGAAGCCAGGGCTCAGGCGCGGTTCGTCCGTGTCACGCCCCTCAAGGCCCGCCGTGTGGTGGACCTTATTCGCGGGCTGCCCGCTTCGGAGGCGCAGGCCGTGCTGCAGTTCGCTCCCCAGTCGGCGAGCGAGCCGGTTTACAAGGTGCTCTCGAGCGCGATGGCGAATGCCGAGCACAACTTCAAGCTCGACCCCGAGACGCTCGTCGTGAGCCGTGCGTGGGTCGACGAGGGCCCGACGCTGAAGCGGTTCCGCCCGCGTGCACAGGGTCGCGCCTATCGGATCAACAAGCGGACGAGCCACATCACCGTGATCGTGGAGTCCCGCGAGCCGAAGGGAAGGACCCGATAGTGGGCCAGAAGGTTAACCCGCACGGGTTCCGCCTCGGCATCACGACCGACTTCAAGAGCCGGTGGTACGCCGACAAGCTGTACAAGTCGTACGTCGCAGAGGACGTGTCGATCCGCCGCATGCTGCAGAAGGGCATGGAGCGGGCCGGCATCTCCAAGGTCGAGATCGAGCGCACGACGGACCGCGTGCAGGTGGACATCCACACCGCGCGTCCCGGCATCGTCATCGGCCGCCGCGGCGCCGAGGCGGACCGCATCCGTGGCGACCTGGAGAAGCTGACCAAGAAGCAGGTCCAGCTCAACATCCTCGAGGTCAAGAACCCGGAGATCGACGCTCAGCTGGTGGCCCAGGCCGTCGCCGAGCAGCTGTCCAGCCGTGTCTCGTTCCGCCGCGCCATGCGCAAGGCGATGCAGTCGGCCATGAAGTCCGGCGCCAAGGGCATCCGTGTCCAGTGCTCCGGTCGTCTGGGCGGCGCCGAGATGTCCCGGTCGGAGTTCTACCGCGAGGGCCGCGTGCCGCTGCACACGCTTCGCGCGGACATCGACTACGGCTTCTACGAGGCCCGCACGACCTTCGGCCGCATCGGCGTGAAGGTCTGGATCTACAAGGGCGAGGCTCCCACGAGCCGCGCCGAGCGTGAGGCCGCTGCCGCCGGCGCCCGTGCCGGCCAGCGTCGCGAGCGCGACGACCGTCGTGGTGGCGGCGGCGACCGTCCCCGTCGTGGTGGTGGCGCCGGTGGCGCCCGCCGCGGTGGCGGCCGCGGCGACCGCGCCCCCCGTAATGAGGCTGCCGCCCAGGCTGCCCCCGAGACCGGCCCGGCTGCGCAGCCGGGTGCTGAAGGGAGCTGACCATGCTGATCCCGCGCAGGGTCAAGCACCGCAAGCAGCACCGGCCCGACCGCAGCGGAGCCGCCAAGGGCGGCACCAGGGTCACTTTCGGCGAGTTCGGCATTCAGGCTGTTGAGCACTCCTACGTGACCAACCGCCAGATCGAGTCCGCGCGTATCGCCATGACCCGTCACATCCGCCGTGGCGGCAAGGTGTGGATCAACATCTACCCGGACCGTCCGCTCACCAAGAAGCCGGCCGAGACCCGCATGGGTTCCGGTAAGGGTTCGCCGGAGTGGTGGATCGCCAACGTCAAGCCCGGACGCGTGATGTTCGAGCTGTCGGGTGTCGCCGAGCCGGTGGCACGCGAAGCACTCAAGCGAGCGATCCACAAGCTCCCTATGAAGTGCAAGATCGTCAAGCGTGAAGTGGGTGAGGCGTGATGGCCAAGAGCCTGACCGCCGGCGAGCTGCGAGTGGAGGACCAGGACACCCTGGTCCAGAAGCTCAAGGAAGCCAAGGAGGAGCTGTTCAACCTCCGCTTCCAGGCGGCGACCGGTCAGTTGGAGAGCCACGGGCGGCTGCGCGCCGTCCGCCGCGAGATCGCCCGCATCTACACCGTGATGCGCGAGCGCGAGCTCGGCATTGTCACGGTGGTTGAGAAGGAGTCGAGCGATGGCTGAGACCGAGACCACTGAGAACACGCAGCGCGCGTTCCGCAAGGTCCGTGAGGGCCTTGTCGTCAGCGACAAGATGGACAAGACCGTCGTCGTCGCCGTCGAGGACCGCGTCAAGCACCGTCTGTACGGCAAGGTCATCCGCCGTACGACCAAGTACAAGGCACACGACGAGGCCAACGCCTGTGGCGTCGGCGACCGCGTGCTGCTGATGGAGACCCGCCCGCTCTCCGCGACCAAGCGGTGGCGCGTGGTGGAGATCCTCGAGAAGGCCAAGTAGGCCCGATCGACATATTGCGCGCCTCGTGGGGGCCGTTTCGCGACGGCCCCCATGACGGCGTCCAAGGACGTGGAGTACGGCTCCGCGTCGCCTGCGGTGCGGTCCCCGGAGACGGGGGCTGTGGCCGTGGGAACAAGACAACGACAGGTTCCGCCAGGCTCAGCACGGCTGAGAACCGGCGCGACTAACAGGAGAAACTGTGATCCAGCAGGAGTCGCGACTCAAGGTCGCCGACAACACGGGTGCCAAGGAGATCCTCTGCATCCGCGTTCTCGGTGGCTCGGGTCGTCGCTACGCGGGTATCGGCGACGTCATCGTCGCCACGGTCAAGGACGCCCTTCCCGGCAGCACGGGCGTCAAGAAGGGTGACGTGGTCAAGGCCGTCGTCGTCCGCACGGTCAAGGAGCGGCGCCGTCCCGACGGCTCGTACATCCGCTTCGACGAGAACGCCGCCGTCATCATCAAGGACAGCGGTGACCCTCGTGGCACCCGTATCTTCGGCCCGGTCGGCCGTGAGCTGCGCGACAAGAAGTTCATGCGCATCATCTCGCTCGCTCCGGAGGTGCTGTGATGCCGAAGTCCCTGCACGTGAAGAAGGGTGACCTGGTTCAGGTCACCGCCGGCAAGGACAAGGGTGCCAAGGGCAGGGTGATCGCCACTCTCCCGCGCGAGGACCGCGTGGTGGTCGAGGGCGTCAACCTGATCAAGAAGCACTCCAAGGAGACCCACCAGGGTCCGCGCGGCGCCAAGCAGGGCGGCGTGCAGACCATGGAGGCCCCCATCCACGTGAGCAACGTGAAGAAGCTCAAGGACGACAAGCCCGCCGAGAAGAAGGCCGACGAGAAGAAGGCTGACGCTTCGGAGGGTGAGGACAGCTGATGACTGCCACCACGACCGAGACCGAGCGCCCGACGCCGCGCCTCAAGACGAAGTACCGCGAGGAGATCATCGCGAAGCTTCGCGAGGAGTTCGGCATCGAGAACATCATGCTGGTCCCCGGCCTGACCAAGATCAAGGTCAACATGGGTGTCGGCGAGGCCGCTCGTGACTCCAAGCTGATCGAGGGCGCCGTTCGCGACCTCACGGTCATCACCGGCCAGAAGCCGGCCGTCGTCCGCGCCCGTAAGTCCATCGCCCAGTTCAAGCTGCGTGAGGGTATGCCGATCGGCGCCCACGTGACGCTGCGCGGCGACCGGATGTGGGAGTTCCTCGACAGGCTGCTGTCGCTGGCGCTGCCGCGTATCCGTGACTTCCGCGGTCTGTCGCCGAAGCAGTTCGACGGCAACGGCAACTACACCTTCGGTCTGACCGAGCAGGTCATGTTCCACGAGGTCGACCAGGACAAGGTCGACCGGGCGCGGGGCATGGACATCACGATCGTGACCACCGCGAAGAACGACGACCAGGGCCGGGCGCTGCTGAAGCTCCTCGGGTTCCCCTTCAAGGAGGCCTGATCCTCATGGCGAAGAAGTCGCTGATCGCCAAGGCGGGGCGCAAGCAGAAGTTCGAGGTCCGGGCCTACACCCGTTGCTCGCGCTGTGGCCGTCCTCGCGCCGTCTACAGGAAGTTCGGCCTGTGCCGCGTGTGCTTCCGTGAGATGGCGCACCGGGGCGAGCTGCCCGGCATCACCAAGTCCAGCTGGTAGGTACTCTAAGGGGCGGCTGCTCGTCAGCCGCCCCGGTGAGTACGGCCAAGCCGTACAGATCTAGAAATATCCATTTGGGTGCCCCGGCAGGGGTGTCCGTGACCGCGCCGAAGGTCCACCGGCAAAGTGCTACTTGGCTGACTGGAAACCGCGGCGAGGAAGGCCGTTGGCCATGACGATGACCGACCCGATCGCAGACATGTTGACGCGTCTGCGCAACGCGAATTCGGCATACCACGACAGCGTGACGATGCCGTATTCCAAGATCAAGGCGCACATCGCCGAGATCCTCCAGCAGGAGGGTTACATCCAGTCCTGGACCGTCGAAGACGCCAAGGTTGGGAAGAACCTCGTGGTGGAGCTCAAGTTCGGGCCGAGCCGTGAGCGTTCGCTCGCGGGGCTGCGCCGGGTGTCCAAGCCCGGGCTGCGTGTATATGCGAAGAAGGACAACCTGCCTCGAGTTCTGGGCGGGCTGGGCGTCGCGATCATCTCGACGTCCGGCGGTCTCATGACCGACAAGCAGGCCGGCAAGCGTGGCGTGGGCGGCGAAGTCCTCGCCTACGTCTGGTAGAGGGGAGGAACACAGCATGTCGCGAATCGGACGGCTGCCCATCCCTGTGCCCAGTGGCGTAGACATCACGATCACCGGCCAGGATGTCCAGGTCAAGGGCCCGAAGGGCACGCTTTCTCACACGGTCGCCGAGCCCATTTCCGTGGCTCGCGCCGAGGACGGCACCATCGCCGTCTCCCGTCCCAACGACGAGAACAAGGTCCGTGCGCTGCACGGCCTGTCTCGCACGCTCATCGCCAACATGGTGCTGGGCGTCACGCAGGGCTACTCGAAGACCCTGGAGATCGTCGGCGTGGGTTACCGCGTTCAGGCCAAGGGCCCGTCGCAGCTGGAGTTCTCTCTGGGCTTCAGCCACCCGGTGATCGTCGACGCCCCCGAGGGTGTCTCCTTCCGCGTCGAGAAGCCGACCCTGTTCCACGTGGACGGCATCGACAAGCAGAAGGTCGGCGAGGTCGCCGCCAACATTCGCAAGTTGCGCAAGCCCGACCCGTATAAGGGCAAGGGCGTGCGTTACCAGGGCGAGCAGATCCGCCGCAAGGTCGGAAAGGCTGGTAAGTAGGCATGGCTGGCAAGACTGCGTTCAGCAAGCACACCGCTGCCCGCACGCTCTCGCGGGCCCGCCGGCACGGCCGCGTCCGCAAGAAGGTCTTCGGCACGACCGAGCGTCCGCGCCTGGTCGTCAACCGTTCGACCAGGCACCTGTTCGTCCAGATCGTGGACGACACCAAGGGGCACACCCTGGTCAGCGCCTCGACCATGGACGCCACGCTGCGTTCGGCCGAGGGCGACAAGACCGCGAAGGCGAAGAAGGTCGGCGAGCTCCTCGCTCAGCGGGCCAAGGACGCCGGTATCACCGCTGTGGTCTTCGACCGTGGTGGCAACCGGTACGCGGGCCGTATCGCGGCTCTCGCGGACAGCGCTCGCGAAGGCGGGCTCGAGTTCTGATGGCAACAGCTGAGAAGAGGAACCACTGATGGCTGCAGCTCCGCGTCGCGGTGGCGGCACCGGTGGCGAGCGGCGGGACCGTCGTGACGACCGCCGCGGTGGCGCCGCCGACAAGGGCGTCTCGTACATCGAGCGCGTAGTGAAGATCAACCGAGTGGCCAAGGTCGTGAAGGGTGGTCGTCGCTTCAGCTTCACCGCCCTGGTTGTCGTCGGTGACGGCAACGGCCTGGTCGGCGTCGGGTACGGCAAGGCCAAGGAAGTCCCCGCGGCCATCGCCAAGGGCGTCGAAGAGGCCAAGAAGCACTTCTTCAAGGTCCCGAGGATCCAGGGCACCATCCCGCACACCGTGCAGGGTGAGGAGGCGGCCGGTGTCGTCTTCCTGCGTCCGGCCTCGGCCGGTACCGGTGTCATCGCCGGTGGCCCGGTGCGCGCCGTACTGGAGTGCGCCGGCATCCACGACGTGCTGTCCAAGTCGCTCGGCTCGGACAACCCGATCAACATCGTGCACGCCACGGTGGCCGCTCTGAAGGGCCTTTCCCGCCCCGAGGAGATCGCCGCCCGTCGTGGCCTGCCGATCGAGGACGTCGCTCCCAAGGCGATGCTCAAGGCGCGCGCCGAGGGTCTCGCCGAGGCTGCTGCGGCGGCTAAGGCGGTGAGCTAGTCATGGCACGCCTGAAGATCACTCAGGTTCGCTCGAAGATCGGTGGCAAGCAGAACCAGCGTGACTCGCTGCGTTCGCTTGGCCTGAAGCGAATCGGCGACGTCGTCGTCAAGGAGGACCGTCCCGAGATCCGTGGGATGGTCGCCGTGGTGACGCACCTCGTCGAGGTGGAAGAGGTCGACTAGTCATGACTGACAAGGCTCCGCTCAAGATTCACGACCTGCGTCCGGCTCCCGGCGCCAACAAGGCCAAGGTCCGCAAGGGTCGCGGCGAGGCGTCCAAGGGCAAGACCGCCGGTCGCGGCACCAAGGGCACGCACGCCCGTACCACGGTCCACCTCGGTTTCGAGGGTGGCCAGGTGCCGCTGCAGCGCCGTCTGCCGAAGCTGAAGGGCTTCTCCAACGCGCTGTTCAAGACGACCTACCAGGTCGTCAACCTGGACAAGCTCGGCGAGCTGTTCCCCGAGGGTGGCGCTGTCACCGTCGAGAACCTGGTCGCCAAGGGCGCGGTCCGCAAGAACCAGCCGGTCAAGGTCCTCGGCACCGGTGAGATCTCCGTCGCGGTGAACGTGGAGGCGCACGCCTTCTCGGCCTCCGCGAAGGAGAAGATCACCGCCGCCGGCGGCACCGTTACCGAGCTGTAGCACCGCTATGACGAGGCGTGGGGGTTCCGACAATGGGCCCTCACGCCCGTAGTGCGTTAGAGTTCGCGAGACGGCAGGCTTTCTGCCCGGCTCGTTTGACTTGAGACCTTCAGATGGCAGATCCCCGCACCATCGCTTACTCATACCGCCTTTACGGCGCGCAGGAGGGACCGTGCTGACCGCGTTTACCCGGGCGTTCCGGACGCCGGACCTGCGCAAGAAGTTGCTCTTCACGCTGGGCATCATCGCGCTGTTCCGACTCGGCTCGGTTCTTCCGACCCCGGGAGTCCACGTCCAGAATCTCGCGACCTGTCTCGACCAGGCCCGAGACAGCTCCGCCGGCAACATCTACGGAATGGTGCAGCTGTTCAGCGGCGGCGCCCTCCTGAAGTTGTCGGTGTTCGCGCTGGGCATCATGCCGTACATCACCGCGAGCATTATTCTGCAGCTGCTCGTCGTCGTGATTCCCCGACTAGAGGCCCTCAAGAAGGAGGGCCAGGCGGGCCAGACCAAGATTACGCAGTACACGCGTTATCTGACGATCGGTCTTGGCATTCTGCAGTCGACCGCCTTCATCGCCCTGGCCCGCACCGGCCAGCTGTTCCCGCAGTGCCAGCAGGAGATTCTGCTCAACCCGAATGACATTTTCGGGATCGTCACGATGGTCATCATCATGACCGCGGGCACCTCGGTGATCATGTGGCTCGGCGAGCTGATCACGGACCGCGGTGTCGGCAACGGCATGTCCATCCTGATCTTCACGCAGGTCGTCGCGGTCTTCCCGTCCGAGCTGGCCAACATCTTCCAGGCGAACAAGTTCACCTTCGCCGCCGTTCTGGTGGTCGGTGTCTTCATGATCGCCGCGGTGGTCTTCGTCGAGCAGGCTCAGCGCCGCATCCCCGTGCAGTACGCCAAGCGGATGGTCGGGCGCCGGATGTATGGCGGCACTTCCACCTACATCCCGCTGAAGGTGAACCAGGCGGGCATCATCCCGGTCATCTTCGCGTCCTCCCTGCTCTACCTGCCGCAGCTGTTCACCTCGTTGTTCGCCAACGCCGAGAACCCCAACGCGGTCGTGCAGTGGATCTCGCAGAACCTGGTCACCGGCGACACGCCGATCTACATGATCACGTTCTTCCTGTTGATCGTGTTCTTCACCTACTTCTATGTGTCGATCACCTTCAACCCCGCTGAAGTCGCCGACAACATGAAGAAGTACGGTGGGTTCATTCCGGGCATCCGTCCGGGACGGCCGACGGCCGAGTACCTCAACTTCGTGCTTACCCGGCTCACCGCGCCCGGCGCGCTCTACCTGGGTCTGATCTCCATGGTCCCGATCGTCGCGCTGGCCATCGCCGGCGCGAGCCAGAACTTCCCGTTCGGAGGGACGAGCATTCTGATCATGGTTGGTGTCGGCCTGGACACGGTGAAGCAGATCGAAAGCCAGCTTCAGCAGCGCAACTACGAAGGTTTCCTGCGCTAGTGAGGCTGGTTCTGGTCGGGCCCCCCGGAGCGGGTAAGGGGACACAGGCCCAGTACATCGCATCAAACCTGTCAATCCCGAAGATTTCGACAGGTGACATCTTCCGTGCCAACGTTTCGGGCGGCACGGAACTCGGCAAACTCGCCAAGACCTATATGGATCGCGGCGACCTCGTTCCTGACGAGGTCACGATCGCGATGGTCCGTGACCGGCTCGCCGAGGACGACGCGCAGGACGGCTTCCTGCTCGACGGCTTCCCCAGGAACGTGTCGCAGGCCGAGGTGCTGCGCGACATGCTCAAGGACTGGGGACAGGCACTCGACCTGGTGCTGGAGCTCGTGGTCGACGACGAGGAGGTGGTGCGCCGGCTGGCCGGTCGGCGCACGTGCAGCCAGTGCGGCCGCATCTGGCATGTCGAGTTCGACGACAAGAAGGATGACATCTGCGACGCGTGTGGCGGCCGGCTCTTCCAGCGTGACGACGACAAGGAAGAGACCGTACGGCACCGCCTGGAGGTCTACCAGGAGCAGACGGCTCCGCTGGTGTCCTTCTACGTCGAAGAGGACATTCTGGTGGGGGTGGATGCCACCGGGCCCGTGGAAGAGGTCACGCAGCGCGCCATGGAGGCCATTCGCCCCTTCATGGGATAGCAGACTAGGTATGCGAGGTGGCGCGGGATTCCGTGCCACCTCGCGGCTATTGTTGGGGAATTGACCTCCCGCGTCCGCCCGTTGAAACACCCTGGGGGGTGCCACACGTGTTCAAGAAGAACAGGCATGGAATCCAGATCAAATCGCCCAAGCAGCTCGAGAAGATGCGCGCGGCCGGTCTGGTGGTCGGGCGTACGCTCGACCTGCTGAAGCGCTCCGTGGAGCCCGGCATGACGCCGCTGGACCTCGACGGCATCGCGGAGAAGGCGATCAGGGGCGAGGGCGCCATCCCGTCGTTCAAGGGCTACCAGGGCTTCCCGGCGACGATCTGCGCCTCGGTCAACGACGAGGTCGTGCACGGCATCCCGACGGCCGCCCGCAAGCTGCGCGAGGGCGACATCATCTCGATCGACTGCGGCGCGATCCTGGACGGCTGGCACGGCGACTCGGCGGTGACGGTCCCGGTCGGTGAGGTGGCGCCGGAGCTGATCGAGCTCATGCGGGTGACCGAGGAGTCGATGTGGCGGGGCATCGCCGCCCTGAAGGTGGGCGCGAACCTGTCCGACATCGGTCACCAGGTGGAGAAGTACGTCAAGTCCCAGGGGCGGTACGGCATCCCTCAGGAGTACGGCGGGCACGGCATCGGCACCGAGATGCACATGGACCCGTGGATCGCCAATCACGGCAAGCCGGGCCGCGGGCCGATGCTGGAAGAGGGCATGTGCCTGGCGATCGAGCCCATGGTCAACCTGGGCGGGGCGCGGACCCGGGTGCTGGCCGACGAGTGGACCGTGGTGACGATCGACGGTAAGCCGTCGGCGCACTTCGAGCACAGCGTCGCCGTGACACATAATGGTCCTTGGGTGCTAACTGCCCTCGATGGGGGCAAAGAGCGCCTGGCGCAGCTGAACTAGGCGGGAGTTGAGGGTGATGGCGAACAGCCCTGAGATGCGAGCCTCGGACGTCGACCGCGATCGGGTGGCCGCCGTCCTGCGCGAGCACACGGCGCAGGGCCGCATCACCATGGACGAGTTCAACGAGCGGCTGGAGCAGCTCTACAAGAGCAAGACCTATGGCGAGCTGGCCAGGCTCACCGCGGACCTGCCCGACGTGGATCTGAGGGCACGCCCGGCCAAGGCGGTCGGCCCGGCGCCCGCCGAGCGCGCCGGGATGCACCCGGGCATGCGAGCGGCCTGGGGCGCGTGGGCGGCGGCCAGCGGCATCAACTGGGTGATCTGGCTGATCGTGAGCGTGACCTCCGGCGACCTCGTCTACCCCTGGCCGCTGTGGGTGATGGGGCCGTGGGGCGTCATCCTGCTGATGAGCACGATCTTCGGGTCTGGGCCCCGCCGTACGTAAAAGTACGGACTGTGCATTCCTGCGCAGAACGTAAGAACGCCGCTTCCTACCGTGAGCGTGTCGGCGACAGCCGGCCAGAACTCCCGGAGGAAGACAGATGCGTAAGTTTCTCGTAGCAGCAGCTCTCGCCGGTTCCGTCGCGACCGGTCTCGCCTTCGCCCCCGCCGCCCAGGCGGCAACCGAGACGGCTACCTCGGCCGGCTCCTGGGGCCCGTACTTCTCCAGCAACGGCAAGGCCTACGCGAAGGGCAGCACCTTCAAGCGCGGCGGCTACGTCTACACCTCGTGGTCGGGCAAGGAGAAGTTCAAGGGCGACAAGAAGTACGGCTACGTCTGGTTCGACTACTACAAGAGCGGTAAGTGGCACAGCTTCTACCGCAAGTGGGACGGCTTCGGCGGCAACACCTGGAAGGACAAGGGGATCAAGAAGATCTACACCTACACCTGCTGGGGCGGCCACGCGAAGGCGTACTGCGGTGGTAAGCACCGCATCTACTAGAACGTCCCTCTCCGTGAAGCCCGTCGGTGACCTGGTCACCGACGGGCTTTGCCCTATATCCGGAGCGAAGGGCAAAAGACGCACTCTTTACTGCTGGTGATAGTTGGCGGAGATCACGAGGGGTAGATGATCTTTGACCGGCCAACCGATGCTTTAGGGGGACAGATGAGACGTGTCCTGCTCGGTGTGCTGGTGACCATGTTCTGCACTACTGCGGCATCCGCGGGCGAGCCGCGGGTGACCGTGTACCCGTCCAGCGCCCAGCCCGGTGACCGGGTCGACGTCTACGTGCACGAGTGCCAGACAACCGCCGGCGGCAGTGTCGTCGCCTCGTCGATGGCCTTCGCGGGCCGGCACGTACGGCTGGCGCGCAACGGCGGCCCGGGAGGCTGGGCGGGCAGCGTGGCGGTGCACGACGAGGCGATCTCCTCGGCGCACGAGGTGACCGTGCAATGCACCGACCGGCTGGCGCGCGCCTACCTGACCGTGCGCCCGGGGCATCCGGGCCAGGGGCCCGGCACAGGCGGCAGCCTCGCGCTGCTCGACGCGGCTGGGGCCGAGGCGGCTGGGGCTGGGGCAGCTGGGGCTGAGGCGGCTGAGATCGACGTGGCCGGGATCGGCGTGGCTGAGATCGGCGGTGGGCAGCCGGGCATGGCGGCCCGGGCGGTCTGGCTGGCCGGCGCCCTGAGCGTGCTTCTGGCGGCGGCTGGGGCGTGCGCCCTGGCCGTGTGGAGGCGCAGGCGCGGCTCGCGTGATGCCGCGCCCTAGGGACCCGTGCCCGTCCGGCGCCGCGTGTCGGCGGCTGTCGGCGCTGGGCGGGCACGTGATCGCCGCCGTGGTGGTCCTCACCTCCTGTACGGCCCAGCCGGATGAGATGTTCCGGCTGCCCGTGGAGGCGCCGGGTCTCGGGTTGCCCCTGGAGGCCCCGGCGCTGGGACCCGTTCCTGGCGGGAAGCCGCCGCCTGGCGGAGATGCGCCGTCAAAGTGGCCGAGACCGCTCGCAGGGGAGCTGGCCAGGGCTGAGCCGACCCGCGTGCTGATCCCCCGTCTCCGGGTGAGCGCGCCGCTGGTGGTGCTCGGGACCGGGACGGACGGGACGCCGGCCGTACCACCGCAGGAGCACGCGAATGTGGCGGGATGGTACGGCGGCGGGGTCACACCGGGCGAGCGTGGATCGGCGGTGATCGCCGGGCAGTTGGACACGCGGACCGGGCCCGCCGTCTTCGGCAGGCTGGGGGAACTGCAGAAAGGCGACGTCGTGGGGGTGGCGCGCGGCGACGGGACGGTGGCGGTGTTCGCGGTGGAACGGCTGTCGCGGGTGGCGAAGCAGCGCTTCCCCGCCGGTCAGGTCTACGGGCGGACCCGGGAGCGGTGGTTGTGGCTGGTGACCTGCGCGGGGAGCTTCGACCAGGCCAAGGCCGCCTGCAGTCACAATCTTCTCGTCCGGGCGAGCTTCCGGGCGGCCTACTCCGCCGCAGACTTGCGGTAAGCTGGCGCATGGTTGTGTCAGGACACCTGGCACGCGTTTCGCGTTTTGAGGTCAGGTGTCGTACACTCCTTAGTCGGCTCACTTTGACTATCGCGCGTCGGCGGCCTTTGCCGGTCGCCGCTCTCTTCGAAGCGTGAAGTCGCGGCTGCAGTGAACCGAAACCTCAGACGACCGATCAGTGAAACGCGAGGGATTTTGGCCAAGAAAGACGGCGCCATCGAGATCGAGGGCACTGTGGTTGAGTCGCTCCCGAACGCCATGTTCCGGGTGCAGCTCGACAACGGCCATAAGGTCCTGGCCCACATCAGCGGACGGATGCGGATGCACTACATCCGGATCCTTCCTGACGACCGGGTAGTCGTTGAACTGAGCCCCTACGACCTGAGTCGCGGGCGGATCGTCTACCGATACAAGTAATGCGCGGCGGGCTCCTGCGGAGCCGGCCGGCAGTGCGTCTGAGGATTACGAAGGACAATGAAGGTTAAGCCGAGCGTCAAGAAGATCTGCGACAAGTGCAAGGTGATCCGCCGGCACGGTCGCGTCATGGTGATCTGCGACAACCTGCGCCACAAGCAGCGCCAGGGCTAGTCGCGGAAAGGCTTCTCCGAGTCCGACACCCGTGAGGGTGGCGGGCTCGACGCATGAGCAGCCTGCGAAGTAATCGCGTGCCACACCCGCATCAGCGGAACACCCTCGGTCGGAGGCCGAGGCCCTCGCCCCGGGCATGGGGAGGGGAAGTGGTGTGCCAGACCTCCGCCACAGAGAAGGAGAATGCCCGACCATGGCTCGCCTGGTTGGCGTCGACCTCCCCCGCGACAAGCGGCTGGAGATCGCTCTCACCTACATTTTCGGAATCGGCCGCACCCGCGCCCTTGAGGTCCTCAAGGCCACCGGCGTGAGCGGCGACCTGCGCGTGCACCAGCTCTCCGACGCCGAGCTCGTCCCGATGCGTGACTACATCGAGGCGAACTTCAAGATCGAGGGTGACCTGCGCCGTGAGGTCCAGGCCGACATCCGCCGCAAGATCGAGATCGGTTGCTACCAGGGCATCCGTCACCGCAAGGGTCTTCCCGTCCACGGCCAGCGCACGCAGACCAACGCGCGCACCCGCAAGGGCAAGAAGAAGACCGTCGCCGGTAAGAAGAAGCCCGGTAAGAAGTAGTTCGCGCAGCCGCGGACCGAAGACCTCAGGAGTAATGGCAAACAATGCCTCCTAAGAGCCGTCAGGGCGCCCCGAAGAAGGTGCGCCGCAAGGAAAAGAAGAACGTCGCTCACGGGCACGCCCACATCAAGAGCACGTTCAACAACACGATCGTCTCGATCACCGACCCCAACGGGAACGTGATCTCCTGGGCCAGCGCCGGCCACGTGGGTTTCAAGGGCTCCCGCAAGTCCACCCCGTTCGCCGCGCAGATGGCCGCCGAGAACGCCGCTCGCCGCGCCATGGAGCACGGCATGCGCAAGGTCGACGTCTTCGTCAAGGGCCCCGGCTCCGGCCGTGAGACCGCGATCCGTTCGCTGCAGGCGACCGGGCTCGAGGTCGGTTCCATCCAGGACGTGACCCCGGTTCCGCACAACGGCTGCCGTCCGCCGAAGCGCCGCCGCGTCTGACACCCAGGAGATAGAGAGAAATGGCTCGTTACACGGGTGCGGACTGCAAGCTTTGCCGTCGTGAGAAGACCAAGCTCTTCCTCAAGGGCAGCAAGTGCGAGTCCGCGAAGTGCCCCATCGAGATTCGTCCTTACCCGCCGGGTGAGCACGGTCGCGGTCGTCCGAAGGAGTCGGAGTACCAGCTCCAGCTCCGTGAGAAGCAGAAGACCCGCCGCATCTACGGCGTCCTCGAGAAGCAGTTCCGCAACTACTACGAGGAAGCCACCGGCAAGACCGGCAAGTCCGGTGAGGTGCTGCTCCAGATCCTGGAGAGCCGCCTCGACAACGTCGTCTTCCGCGCCGGGTTCGCCCAGTCGCGCGACGCCGCCCGCCAGCAGGTGCGCCACGGCCACATCCTGGTGAACGGCAAGAAGGTCGACATCCCGTCCTACCGCGTGCGCGAGCACGACATCATCGAGGTCCGCGAGAACAAGCGCAACCTGATGCCGTACGAGGTGGCCCGCGCCACCGCCGGCGAGCGCACCGTTCCCGCGTGGCTCGGCGTCGTGCCGGAGAAGCTCCGTGTCCTGGTCCACCAGCTGCCCGTCCGCGGTCAGATTGACACCCAGGTCCAGGAGCAGCTGATCGTCGAGTACTACTCCAAGTAGTCACTCGCTGCTAAATGGCGTACGGCATGCCGTACGCCATTTAGGCTGTTATGCAGAGCGGCGTCATATAGCGGTCGCCGCACTACAAGGGGAGATCCCACATGCTGATCGCTCAGCGTCCGACTCTTCTCGAAGAGTCGATCGACGAGACCCGGTCCCGCTTCGTCATCGAGCCGCTGGAGCCGGGCTTCGGCTACACCATCGGCAACGCGGTGCGGCGCACGCTGCTGTCGTCCATTCCGGGCGCGGCCGTCACCAGCATCCGCATCGAGGGCGTGCTCCACGAGTTCTCGACCGTGCCGGGGGTCAAGGAGGATGTCACCGACATCATCCTGAACCTCAAGGAACTGGTCGTCTCCTCCGAGCACGACGAGCCGGTCGTCATGTACCTGCGCAAGCAGGGCCCGGGCGAGGTCACTGCCGCCGACATCGCGCCGCCCGCCGGCGTCGAGGTGCACAACCCCGAACTGCGCATCGCCACGCTCAACGGCAAGGCGAAGCTGGAGATGGAGCTGACCGTCGAGCGCGGTCGCGGCTACGTCTCCGCGGCGCAGAACAAGCAGCCCGGCCAGGAGATCGGCCGCATTCCGATCGACTCGATCTACTCGCCGGTCCTCAAGGTCACCTACAAGGTCGAGGCCACCCGAGTCGAGCAGCGCACCGACTTCGACCGCCTCATCCTGGACGTCGAGACCAAGGCCGCCATGAAGCCGCGCGACGCCGTGGCCTCCGCCGGCAAGACGCTGGTCGAGCTGTTCGGCCTGGCCCGCGAGCTGAACGTCGAGGCCGAGGGCATCGACATCGGCCCGTCCCCGACCGACGCGGCCCTGGCCGCCGATCTGGCGCTGCCGATCGAGGAGCTGAACCTCACGGTTCGTTCCTACAACTGCCTCAAGCGCGAGGGCATCCACACCGTGGGTGAGCTCGTCGCCCGCAGCGAGCAGGACCTTCTCGATATAAGGAATTTCGGCGCGAAGTCCATCGAAGAGGTCAAGCAGAAGCTGCACGAGATGTCGCTGGCGCTCAAGGACTCCCCGCCCGGGTTCGACCCGAGCGCGGTGGCCGGCGGCGGCTACGACGATGACGACTCCGCTTACGTGGAGACCGAGCAGTACTAAGACCCCTGCCTGGGGTCCCAGCCCGCGCCGGGTGTCGCATGCACCCGGCGCGGGTCCACGAACGGGCGCGCTGTCCGCGCGACCGGCCCGACTCCGGTACCTGGCACGGCCGGGGCGGGTTAACTCACAAGGAGAACCACCATGCCCAAGCCCACCAAGGGTGCGCGTCTCGGCGGCAGCCCGGCCCACGAGCGGCTGATCCTGGCGAACCTCGCCACCGATCTGTTCCGCCACGGCCGTCTCACCACCACCGTGACCAAGGCCAAGCGCGTCCGCCCGCTGGCGGAGCGCCTGATCACCAAGGCCAAGAAGGGCGACATCCACAACCGTCGCCAGGTGCTGTCCGTCGTTCGCGACAAGGGCGTCGTCCACCACCTCTTCACCGAGATCGCGGTGACCTTCGCCGAGCGTCCCGGTGGCTACACGCGGATCACCAAGATCGGTAACCGCAAGGGCGACAACGCGCCCATGGCGGTCATCGAGCTGGTCACCGAGCAGCTGAACCCGGTCACCGTCTCCCGCACCACCGCGGCTCCGGCCGCCGCTGCCGCTGAGGCCGCGGAGGAGGTCGTGGAGGAGACCACCGAGGCCAACGACGCCGAGAGCGAGGCCCCTGAGGCCGCCGAGGCGTCCGCGGAGACCTCGGAGGAGGCCAAGGCCGAGGAGACCGAGGCCAAGAAGGACGAGGCCTGATCTTTCAGGCCCGACGGGCCCGGACCCCTGCGCGTTGGGGGGACGGGCCCGTTTCGCGTTCCGGCGGGAGTTACGGCAGTGCGGGAGGATGACATCGTGGTACGGCTCCGCCTCGACCTGGGCTATGACGGCACGGACTTCTCCGGCTGGGCGCGTCAGCCCGGGCGGCGGACGGTTCAGGGGGAGATCGAGGCGGCGCTGGGGCGGATTCTCCGGCTGCCGGAGGAACCCCAGCTGACCGTGGCCGGCCGTACGGACGCGGGGGTGCATGCCCGGGGGCAGGTGGCGCACGTGGACCTGCCGGCGGAGGCCCTGGCGGAGCTGGACCCGCGGGGGAAGCGGGCAGCGGCGGCCGGCGCGCTGGGGCCGGAGACCGCGGCGGATGCGGCCGGGGCTTCGAGCGTGGCCGGGGCTTCGAGCGTGGCCGGGGCTTCGAGCGTGGCCGGGGCTTCGAGCGTGGCGGGGGCTGAGAGGCTGGCTGCGTTGGTGCGGAGGCTGGCTGGGGTTCTGGGGTCGGATGTGCGGATATTTCGCGTCTCCGTGGCTCCTGGGGGCTTTGACGCACGGTTCTCGGCTATGGCGCGGCGGTATGCGTATCGGGTGTGCGATGCGCCGGGGGGTGTGGACCCCTTGCTGCGGCGCGAAGTGGTGTGGCATGCCCGGGCGCTGGACGTGGACGCCATGAACACGGCAGCCGTACACCTGCTGGGGGAGCACGACTTCGCGGCCTTCTGCAAGAAGCGGGAGGGTGCCACCACGATCCGGGCGCTGCAGCGGCTCGACTGGGTCCGGGACGAGCGGGGGCTGCTCGTGGCCACGGTGGTCGCGGACGCGTTCTGCCACTCGATGGTGCGGGCGCTCGTCGGGTCGCTCATGGCGGCCGGTGATGGGCGCCGGCCTGTGGAGTGGCCCGGGCAGGTGCTGGCGGCAGCCGTACGCGACTCTGGGGTGCATGTGGCGCCTGCGCATGGGTTGTGCCTGGAAGAGGTGACATATCCGGACGCGGGGGAGCTGGCCGCCAGGGCGGCGGCCACGCGACGGGTACGGACGCTCGGCTAGCCGCTCCTTTCGGGTCAGAGCGGCTAGCTGGCGGCGATGCGGCGTTCCAGGACCTTGGCGGTCTGGTCGCGGAAGCCGCCGCTGATCTTGCCCAGGCCGGTTTCCTCGGCGGTCGGGGTGTGGCCGTCGGCGTACGTGGCGTAGCTGAAGACGATGTAACGACCCCAGACGAGCCCGGCCGCGTAGCCGCCGGCGATGTGCACGCGGTCGCCGCCGCTGCCCGCCTCGCCGGGAAGGGCACGGAACCACAGGTTGCGGCTGAGGTTCTTCGCCTGGTCGGCCTCGACCGCGGCGTCCTTGTCGGGGAGTACGGCGATGCCGGTGGTGACGGCGTAGTCGCGCTTGCTGTCGACGTACGTGGCCCGGAGGACCCGGCTGCACTTCTGCGAGCGCAGCGCGTCGGCGAACGGACCGGAGGCGGCCTTCTCACAGCTCGCGGCCATGTTGACCTTGACCCTGGTGAACGACTTGCCGCCGACCTTGATCTTCTTGGCCGGGAACGCCTCGGTGAGCGAGAGCTTCTTGGGGTCGGTCTGCTCGGAGTTGAGGACCGAGGTGTCCCCTGGGTCGTCCGTCGGCACGGTGGTGGTCGGCTGGCTGGTCGGGGCCGTCGGCGGCTGGGAGGCGGCCGCGTCGGCGGGCTTGGAGCTGTTGATCGACCGGTAGGCGAAGAACGCTCCCGTCCCCACGCCTACCAGCACCAGCACGCCGAGGGTGGCCAGGAGCACCTTCTTCCCCTTGGCAGGGGGCGTGGGCACCGGGGCGACCGGCTCGGGAGGCGGCAGCGGACCGCCAGGGGTGAACAGGCTCCCCGCCCGCCCGGGCGGCTGGGGCCCGCCGAGCCCGGGTCCCGTCCCGAATCCCGGCGGTGGCGGGGATCCCGTCCCGAACCCGGATGGCGGTGGCGCCCCCGTCCCGAACGCGGCCTCCGGCTGTCGCGGGCCGGGCAGTGCCGGGAACCCGTGGGGCGGGGTGTCGGTGTCGGAGGACGGCAGCGCCACGGGCGGCCGGGGCGCGGGCAGCGCGGGCTTCGGGCCCCACACGTCCGGCGGGAAGGGGAGCTCGGGCAGCTGGTGGGGTCCGGTGTCGCCGGAGTTCCCGGCGGCGTCCTGCGGTGGCCAGACCGGCAGGTCACCGGAGTTGACCACGGGGATGGTCAGGCTGGGGTCGTAGGGTTCGTGCCCGCCCGGCTCGGGTCCGGCATTCCCCGGTACGGCGCCGCCGGGCTGGCCAGCGGCATGCGGACCGTTCCCGGCCTGGGGGTGGCCGGAGGCGCCGGCGTGGCCCGGCGTGCCCGAAGCGGCCGGGGCGCCGGGGTTGCCCGGCGTGCCCAGGCCGGCTGGGCCACCAGGGTGGCCAGGGTGGCCAGGCGTCCCTAGGTTGGCCGGGGCACCGGGGTTGCCTAGGTTGGCCGGGACGCCGTCGTGGCCTGGTGTGCCGAAGTTGGCCGAGGCGCCGGGGTGGCCCGGAGTGCCCAGGTTGGCCGGGGCGCCGGAACCGGCGTGGCCGTCAGGAGTGCCGAAGGCAGCGGGACGGCCGGGGGCGCTCGGGTTTCCGGACATGCCAGGACCGCCGGCAAGGCCGGAGGCGTTGGGGTCCGTGGTGTAGCTGGAGCCGACCGGGTCCGTGGTGTAACCGGAGGCGGCTGGGTCCGTGGTGTAACCGGAGGCGGCTGGGTCCGTGGTGTAACCGGAGGCGTTGGGGTCCGTGGGGAACCCGGGAGGGTCAAGCCTTCCGGGAAGGCCGGATGCGCCGGGATCGGTGGCGTGGCCGGAGGCGTCAAGCCTGCCGGGCAGACCCGGTGTGCCGGGGGCCGGCGCCGGGCCGGGGGCGCCTGGGGTGGCGTGAGCCGGAGGCGTCATGGGCCCTCGCGGGCCGGGTTCGGGTAGCTCGGGCCAGGGTGGCATGACCGGTGTATCCGGAGGCGAGACGTTCGAAGGCTGGCCCGAGGGCCAGTTGCCGGGCAGGCCCGGGTCGAGTCTGTCGAAGTCGGCACCCGGAATGGGCTCCCCGGTCGCCGCCGGCCACGGCGTCGTGGCGGGCGAATCGGAAACCGGAGACGGCCAGACCTGCATGTCGGCGGCCGCGGCGGTGAACCCGGGAGGCGGCTCCCACGGCGGCGCACCTGGCACGACCGGCTGCCCATGGCCACCGGCGCCATGATCAGCATGATGCGCGGGCATGCCCGGACCGGGCGAACCGCCATGCATGGGCGCATCCGGACCGGCCGGGTGCACGGGCAAACCAGACCCAGAAGGCGAACCAGCCCCAGAAGGCAAACCAGCCCCAGAAGGCAAACCAGCCCCAGAAGGCGAACCAGGCCCGGAAGGCGAACCAGCCTCGGAAGGCAAACCAGCCCCAGTAGGCGAACCAGGAGCGCCGGCCCCTTCAGGAGCGGACCTCCCCCAGGGCGCCCCGCCCTCAGGCCCCGCGAACCAGTCGTAGGGCGCCGCATCCTCCCCCGGCACCTCCCACGGCTTGGCCCCGGGGAACGCCGGAAGCTCCGGCAGTTCCCCGGCACGCCCGCCTGGCGTCTCGGCCCAGGGCTCGGACGGTGGCTCAGGGAGACCGGGCGGTGGCCCCGGGTACACGGGGATGGGTGCGGCAGGCCAGGGCAGGTGCGCCGACGTCTCCTGGGCGTCCCCTTCCGGCCCGTTGCCGGGCGGCGGGAGGGTCTGGCCGAAGCTGGGCGGCGGGGTCGGCGCCGGAGGGAGCGAGCTGTCGGTCTCGGCGCGCTCGTGCTCCGACCCGGGTTCCTGGCCACGCATAAGCCCGAGCCTAGCGAGAGTCCCGAGATCGTCATGCCGGTATGGGCGTTCCCGGCCGGATCGACCGCCCTGTTTGTGTCGGTCCGGACCTGACTGGGTGGGTTCAGCTGTTGGGGAAACCGTTCACGGAGCGCCCGTCCAGAGCCTTGAACACCGTCGCCTTCGTGACGTCGTCAGCCGCCTCGGCGAGCTTCTTGGCGGCCTTCTTGTCCGCCTTGGAGCCGTCCTTGTTCTGGAACCAGACCATGATCGCGTAGTGCCCGTGCGTCCAGATGTCGGCCGCCCCGGAGCCGGAGCCGACGTACTTGGTCACCGAGTCCTTGCCGGGCAGCGCCTTGACGTACACCGACCGCTTGCCCTTGGCGCCCGCCGAGGCCACCTTCTCGGCCGACGGGGTGGTGTCGAGGTTGGCCACGCCGACGGTCCCGATGATCTTGCCGCTCTTGTCGCGGAAGGTGGCCCGGATCACCTGGGTGCACTTGCCGGACTTGAGGGCCTTCGCGAGCTTGTCGCCGTTGGCGGCGTCGCCGCATTTCTTGTCCGACTTGGTGATGGTCATCTCGTAGGACCGGCCGCTCACCGTGAACTTCTTCTCGCCGAAGATCTCCTTGACCGTCATCGGCTTCGGGTCGGTCTTGCGCTCGCCCGCGTAGCCGAACTTGCCGGGCGGGGCCGACGGCAACGGCGCGGACGTGCGCGTGCTGGTGGAGACGGGGGAGGGGCCGCCCGCGTTCCACATGACGACGAGGCCGCCGACGAGCAGGCCGAGCACGGCCAGGCCGCCCACGACGAACAAGAGTGGCCCGCGCGAACGGGGACCCTCGTCATAGGGGCTCCACATTGCGCTCTTCTGCGTGCTCTGCGTGGGTTGAGAGGTCTCTGTCGTGACCTCGTCGTCGCCGCCGGATGATCGCTTCTTGGGAAAACCCATGCCGGGAGGTTACCGCGTCAGCCGTACCCGAAGTCTTGGGTCCACCAGAGGCCGGTGGGGCCGGACGCGACGCCCACGCCGATGGCGACGATGTCGCAGTTGAGGATGTTGCCGCGATGGGAGCGGTTGCCGAGCCAGCCGCTGACCGCCTCGGAGGGGGTGGTGTAGCCGCTGCCGATGTTCTCCGCGGCGCCCTGGCGGTATCCGGCGCGCTCCATGCGCTCCCAGGGCGAGGAGCCGTCGGGGGAGACGTGGTCGAGCTTGCCCTTGGTGGCCATCTCCATCGAGTGGGTGCGCGCCGAGCGGGTCAGCCGCGCGTCGACGCGTAAGGGCCGGCAGCCCTTCCTGGCGCGCGCCTTGTTGGTGAGGGAGACCACCTCTCCGGCCATCTCGGGCACCAGTCGTACGACGGGGTCGCCCAGCATCTGCGTGGGCGTGCCCTCCGGGAAGAAGCCGGAGATCTCCGTGGACGGCGTCGGCAGGGGCTGCGCCGTCGTGCGCGCGTGGGGCTGGGAGAGCGTGGTGGTCTCGCGGGGGATCGGGGCTGCGAAGGGCTGCTTCTTGCGGGTCGGCGCGACGGTCGCGGCGGCGGGCGGCACGGCCTCGTTGAGGTAGAGCTGGGCCTGTTGCGGCGGCTGGTCGCTCAGGCGGCCGATCAGCACGCCGGTGAAGACGGCGGCGCACAGGCACGCCAGCAGCCCCAGGTGGTTCCGGCGACGGGAGGTCCGCTGGGTGAGCCGGGTGTGAAGGGTCTGCCACATGCCGCAGCCAACGATAGGGATGAGCAGTGGTGGTAAAGAAGGGAATGCCGGGAAACGAAATAGAACCGTTCTGTGTCCGGTAGACTCGGCGCTGGTTACCGGTAGCTCTTGAAGTGAGGTAGCCTAGTCAATCGTTGTGTGCACTGGTCCTGAGCGACCATTGCGCGGCGCGTCCGGCGTCATCTCCCGTAGGCCCATCGGGCAGGGAGACGGGAGGTCGGGCTGTCGTGCGCCCGCACCGACCGACAAGTGGCCGCCCGATCCGGGTGGCAACCAGAAGACGCCGAGCAAGATAAGGCTTACGACCGTGCGCACGTACTCACCGAAGCCCGCTGACGTCGAACGTCAGTGGTACGTCATCGACGCGACCGATGTCGTGCTGGGCCGGCTGGCCAGCCACGTCGCGACCCTGCTTCGCGGCAAGCACAAGCCGATCTTCGCCAACCACGTCGACACCGGTGACTTCGTCATCGTCATCAACGCGGACAAGATCGCGCTCAGCGGCAACAAGCTCGAGCAGAAGAAGGCGTACCGTCACTCGGGCTACCCGGGCGGTCTGCGTTCCGTGACCTACGGCGAGCTCATGGAGAAGCGTCCCGAGAGGGCGGTCGAGAAGGCCGTCAAGGGCATGCTCCCCAAGAACTCCCTCGGCCGGAAGATGGCCAAGAAGCTCAAGGTCTACGCGGGTGCCGAGCACCCGCACCAGGCCCAGCAGCCCGTGCCGTTCGAGATCACCCAGATCGCCCAGTAGTAGTTCGAAAGATTTAGAGGAGAACCGTGGCTGAGCCCACCGGTGTCGAGACGGCCGTCGTCGAGGCCGAGCTGGAGGAATTCCCCTCCGGCGAGGAGTTCCCGTCCGAGTACACCACCGAATCCGCCGCCAGCGCCGACGCCCCCGTGCGCAAGCCCGTCACCACGGGCAACTCGTACGGCACCGGCCGCCGCAAGGAGGCGATCGCCCGCGTGCGCATCGTCCCCGGCACCGGCAAGTGGACGATCAACGGTCGTTCGCTGGACGCCTACTTCCCGAACAAGGTCCACCAGCAGATCGTGAACGAGCCCTTCGTGGTGCTCGGCGCTGAGGAAGCCTTCGACGTCATCGCCCGCATCGACGGCGGCGGCGTGACCGGCCAGGCCGGCGCCCTGCGCATGGGCCTGTCCCGCGCGCTGGCGATCCTGGACGTCGAGAACAACCGCCCGCCGCTGAAGAAGGCCGGCTTCCTCACCCGTGACGCCCGCGCCACGGAGCGGAAGAAGTACGGCCTCAAGAAGGCCCGCAAGGCTCCGCAGTACAGCAAGCGCTAAGTTGGGGCGCCTTTTCGGCACCGACGGGGTACGTGGGGTCGCGGGTCGCGACCTCACGGCCGAGCTCGCCATGGACCTCTCGGTCGCGGCGGCTCACGTCCTCGGCGATGCAGGCGCGTTCGCCGCGACAGGCCACAAGAGGCCTGTCGCGGTCGTAGGCCGGGACCCCCGGGCTTCAGGAGAATTCCTGGAGGCCGCGGTGGTCGCCGGCCTTGCGTCGTCTGGAGTGGATGTGCTGCGCCTCGGCGTGCTGCCCACTCCGGCCGTCGCCCACCTCACGGCCGCACTCGGCGCCGACCTCGGCGTCATGTTGTCCGCCTCGCACAACGCGGCGCCGGACAACGGCATCAAGTTCCTGGCCAGGGGCGGCTTCAAGCTGTCCGACGCGGTCGAGGACGAGATCGAGCGGCGGCTCGGTGAGGAATGGAACAGGCCCGTCGGCTCGGCCGTGGGCCGGGTCAGAGACGCCTACGGCGAGGCCGACCGCTACATCTCCCACCTGCTGACCACCATGGAGGGCAGCCTCGACGGGCTGAACGTGGTGGTCGACTGCGCGCACGGCGCGGCGCACATGGTGGCGCCGGAGGCGCTGGTGCGCGCGGGCGCCCGGGTGGAGGCGATCGGCGCCCGGCCGGACGGGCTCAACATCAACAACGGCTACGGCTCGACCCACCTGGACAAGCTCCAGCAGGTGGTCGTCTCACGCGGCGCCGACCTGGGCGTGGCCTACGACGGCGACGCCGACCGCTGCCTGGCGGTGGACCACACGGGCGCGATCGTCGACGGCGACCGCATCATGGCGGTGCTGGCCAGGGCGATGCACACCGAGGGCAAGCTGGCGGGCGGCACCGTGGTGGCGACGGTCATGTCGAACCTCGGCTTCAAGCTGGCGATGCGCGAGGCCGGGATCAACGTGGTCGAGACCGCGGTCGGCGACCGGTACGTGCTGGAGCGGATGAAGTCCGGCGGCTTCAACCTGGGCGGTGAGCAGTCGGGCCACGTCATCATGCTCGACCACGCCACCACCGGCGACGGCCTGCTGACCTCGCTGCACCTGCTGTCGGTGGTCGCGCGCTCGGGCAGGTCGCTGCGCGAGCTGGCCTCGGCGATGACGGCGCTGCCGCAGATCCTGATCAACGTCAAGGACGTGGACAAGGGCAAGGCGTCGGTGCCCGAGCTCGCCGCCGCGGTCGCGGAGGCCGAGGCCGAGCTGGGTGAGACGGGCCGGGTGCTGATCCGGCCGAGCGGCACGGAGCCGATGATCCGCGTGATGGTCGAGGCGTCGTCGGAGGACCAGGCCTCGCAGGTCGCGGGCCGCCTGGCCGACGTGGTGCGCACGTCCTGCGTGTGAAAGGCACAGGGGGTACGGCGGTGCCGTACCCCTTTGTCATGCCACGCGGCCGTCGGGGAAGACGCGGACCCGGGCGCGGGCGCACACTTGGGGGAGCGCGGCCATGGCGTCGGCGGGATCCCAGACCCGGCCCGGCTGGTCGACGATCTTCAGGAGCTCCCGGACGGTCTCCGGGTCCTCGGCGATCTCGCCGATCCGTTTGATCAGCTTCGCCGCGTCGCCGGCGGCCTTGGGGGGCAGGCTCAACGCTCGCACGCGGCGCAGGGTCTCGGCGGTGAGACCCGGCGGGAGCACGGTGGTCAGGTTCGCCAGAAGGCTGTCGTTGCCGGGCCAGCTGGTGATCGCGGGCATCCCTTCGAACACCTCCAGCAGGCGCCGCGTGGTGTGTTCCGGTGCCGCCACGGCGAGGCCGTCCAGCATGAGCTCCGCGCGGCCCTTGAGTCTTGGATGCGTGGGTGACTGGGTCGTGGCCAGGGAGTCGAAGCGGGCGAGCAGCACGTTGATCGCGTCGGTGTCGCCGCTCCTGGCCAGGCAGGTGTAGACGCGCTTCTGCGGGAAGACGTTCTGGCGGAAGGTCGCCAGCCGGTGGCCGTTCGGGTGCGCGGACGTGGCCACCTGGGTGAGGCCATGCGGCAGGGATTCGAGCAGCCGGGGGAGTCCTTCCTTGCGCCCCTGGACGGCGAGCGTGGCCGCGACGCCGGTCCTGACCATGGGGTGCACCCGCTCGTCGGCGAGTATGCCGATGAGGTCGGTGTCGAAGCGGTCGAGCAGCTCGGTGAGCATCCAGCGGGTCGGCCAGGGAATGGTCTCGTCGCGCAGGTGGCCGAGGACGGGTTCGACGAGCGCGGACGTGGCGCTCTCGCGCAGGGAGAAGAACAGCTCGGCGGCGGCCACCCGATGGGTGCGCGGGTCGATCAGCGCCGCAAGCCGGCGGTGCTGGTCGCTATGCGTGGTCAGAATATGGAGGACGGCGTAGGGGATCTCGGCCATGTCGCGGTCGGTCAGCTCCCACAACTGCTCTTCCCGGATCTCGCCGAGCCGGAGCAGGGCCCGCCAGCAGTCGCCGAGCAGGTCGACGGCCCGGATGTCCTCGCGGGCCAGGTCGTGCAGCCGCCACAGCAGGGGGATCGCCCGCTCGTCGGCTCGGCTCATGAGCTGGTGAAGAGGCTCCAGGCCGGCGGAATGCGTGGCGTGGGGCGCCAGCCGTTCCAGCCACTCCAGGACGAGCGCGGGGTCGTCCAGGATCAGTTCGTCCCATTCCTCGAGGAAGTCCGGGCCTGGCGTCTCCGCGTCCTGCGGCCGCGTCTCGATCCGGCCGGCCTGGCCGAGCTCCTTGAACAGCTCGGCCGCCCGCTTGCTCACCGGCTCGTGCGGCGAGGTGAGCATCAGCTCGCCCACCTGCTCCACGATGCGCCCGCGCAGCCAGGCAGCCCTGATCCGGGGCGTGCTCACCAGGCACTGCCCGGCCAGCAGCAGGTCGTTGTGGAACATGTCGTCGTCGGCCGCCAGCCACTCGGCGGTCTCGGCCTGGTCGGGTCCCCGGCCCAGCAGGGCCAGCAGCAGCGGGGTGGCGTCGTGCAGTTGGCCGGCCAGCAGCAGGATGACCTCCTCCCACCAGGGGTCGTGCCGCACGAGGGCGATCTCCTCGATGGCCGGCGCCCCGATCCTGGCGGCGACCGCGGCGGCGAAGTACTCCTGGACGGTCAGGTGCAGGAATCCGTACACCTCGTGCGCCTGCTCCTTGAGCAGGCCGTAGTGCTCGCAGATCTCGCCGAGGATCGCGGGCGCGTCGGCCGGGTCCAGGTCCACGGAGGGCAGGAACTCGGCGATCATGCCGAGCAGTTCGTCCTTGGGGAAGTAGGCCAGGCGTTCGCGCTGGTAGTGCCAGGCGATCTCCTCCAGGAGGTCGCGCTTGCGGTCGGCGGTGAAGCGGGGGAACCGGTTGATGTCGCGCCTGCTGTCCCACTCGCTGAGCAGCACCTCGATCGTGCGGGCGTAGAGCTTGGAGCGGCGCTCGGGCAGTTCGAGGTCGGATTCGAAGACGATGGCGATGAGGGAGAGCAGCAGCGGGTTGGCACTGAGCGTCTGCATGCGGGTGCTGCGCCGTAACGCGGCCCCGAGCTTGTCCCGCTTGGCCGGATCGTCGTCGAACCAGTTGCCGACGAACTGGTTGATCTGCGCGTTGTCGAAGTCGAGCACCTCCAGCGTCCTGAAGGCGGGCAACTGCCCGCGCCATCCGGCCCGGCGGCAGGTGACGGCGATGGCGGCGGCGGGGTAGCGGGCGGCCAGCCGGTCGATCTCCTGGATGACGCGCTGGTAGGCGGCCTCGGCCGCGTCGCCGCCCTGGACCTCGTCCAGTCCGTCGACGAGCAGGACGGCGGCGCCGGAGGTGAGCGCGTGCTCGACGAGTTCGGCGGCGTCCGGCTCGCCGTACCGCTCGGCCCAGCGGGCGCCGACGTAGTCCAGCACGGAGCCCTCGGCCAGGCGGCGCAGCTCCACGAAGACCGGCAGGATCCCGTCCTGCGCAGCCTTGAAGCCCAGGTAGCGCAGCATGGTGGTCTTGCCCGCGCCCGGGTCGCCGAGCACCACGATCCGGCGGAAGCGGGCCAGCGCCTCCTCGGGGGTGAGCTCCTCGGCCTCCCGCTCGTCCTCGCGGGCCCGGGTGAGCTCGATGAGGTCGTCCAGCTGCCTGCCGCGCAGCTCCTGCAGCTCCTCGTGGTGCATGAACCGCAGCGGCCGCTGGTCATGGACACGCACCTGCACGTACAGGCTCTCGATGTTGAGCGGCTTGGGCCGGTTGAGCAGGGTGATGTGGCGCATGTCGTCGGTGAGCCGGTTCAGCAGGCCGGTGCGCCGGCGGCCGAGCGCCTTCTCCGCGGACCGGGTCCGCTTGGCGGGGGCGGGCTCGTGCGTGGCCCGGTGGGTCTTACGCCACTGGTAAAAGCCGAGGCCGGCGGTCACGAGACCGCCGGCCAAGCCGATCAGCGCAACGATGATCTCCGTCCCCATGCGGGGAGTTTCTCATTCGTCGCCGGTGAGGGAGAAGGCGCGCAGGCGCACGCCCGCCCAGAAGACCGCGCCGATCGTGACGATCACGACAGCCGGTACGGCGAAGCCGATGCTCACCGAGGCTTTCTCGACGAACGCCGAGGTGGACAACTGGTCGGCGATGGACTTGGCCCACTGCTGGATGGAGAAGTTCCTGGCGCCCTGGACGAAGGTGCCCACCATGCCTTCCCAGATCAGCGCGTAGATGATGCCGATCGTGACCGCGTGCCGCGTGATCACGCCCAGCAGGAGGAAGACGGCGGCGTAGGCGATGCCGCCGAGCAGGGAGCCCAGGGCGAACCCGGCGGCGATGCCGTCCTCGTTGCTGACCAGCAGCCAGGCGGCGGCGTAGGTGGGCACGGCGGCGAACAGCGCCAGCAGGGAGGCGGCCACCAGGAACTTGGTCTGCGCGATCACCGGCCGGGAGATCGGCTTGGACATCAGGTGGATGATGGTGCCGTCGTCGATCTCGGGCGCGATGACGCCGGTCCCGGCGATGAGGCCGAGCAGCGGCAGCATGGTGGTGATGGCGAAGTTCTGCATGAGCAGAATGGTCGAGCGCTGGTCGGCGCTGCCGGTCAGGCGCAGCAGCACGGCCAGGCCGATGAGCGCGAGCGGCAGCAGGAGCAGCAGCAGGATGCGCCGCCGGCCGAGCAGCGCGCGGTAGGTAATCCCCGCAACAACTGTGTTCATGTCAGGTGCTCCGGTTGATCAGATAGGAGAAGACGCTCTCCAGGTCCTCGTCGGCGGGGGACACCTCGTGCAGGTGGATGCCCTCCGCACGGGCGAGGCGAGGCAGGAGCCAGGCGAAGCGGCGGAACTCGACCGCCTGGACCTCCAGGCCGTCGCGGCCGAGGGTGACGCCGCCGGAGGAGTCGTCGACGATGAGCGCGGCGGCCAGGCGGCGGTCGTCGCTGGACCTGATCCGGAACAGGTGCGGCCGGTCGGTCATGAGGCGGCGGATCTGCCGGAAGTCGCCCGAGGCGGCGTGCCGGCCGGCCACCAGGACCTCGATGTGCTGGGCGACCCGCTCGACCTCTTCGAGGATGTGCGAGCTGAACAGGATGGTCTTGCCCTCGGCGCCCATGGCCCGGATGAGGTCCATCAGGTGCATGCGCTGGCGCGGGTCCATGCCGTTGAACGGTTCGTCGAGCAGCAGGACGTCCGGGTCGTGCACGAGGGCGGCGGCGACCTTGACGCGCTGGCGCATGCCTTTGGAGTAGGTCTCGACGCGGCGGTCCTTGGGCTCTTCCATCTCGACGGTGGCCAGCGCCTTCTGGGCGGCGCTGACGGGGTCGGGCAGGCCGTGGAGCTTGGCGGCCGAGAGCACGAACTGCCAGCCGGTCAGGAAGCCGTAGACGCCCTCCCGCTCAGGAACCAACCCGATTTTTCGATAAATATGGTGGTTCTTCCAGATCCGCTGGCCGTCGAGCGTGACGTCACCCCCGGACGGCGCGAGGAACCCGGCCATCATGTGCAGGAGCGTCGACTTGCCCGCCCCGTTGGGCCCGAGCAGGCCGGTCACCCCCGGCCCGATCATCATGGTGACGTCGTTGACCGCCACCACGTTGCCGTACCAACGCGAAACCTGGGAAAGCTCGAGTTTCACTGGGCCGCCGCCTTCCGATAGCGCAGGGCCAGCACACCGAGGCCGATCGCGATGAACGCGAGCGTGAGCAGCGCGGGCACCGGTCCGGCCGGGTAACCGCCCTCGGAGCTCGGCGTGCTGTTGAACAACCACACCTGCACCGCGTCCACCAGCCAGAACGGGTTCAGCAGCCACGCCCACTTGGCCAGCGCGCTCTCGTTCATCGACTGCAGGGTGCCGTAGATGACCGGGACGGCGGCCAGCGAGAGCAGGTACACGGCGCTGACGGAGGCGACGCCGAGGCCCCGCCTGGGCGTCAGCGAGGCGATCGCCAGGCTCACGGTGGCCAGCAGGACGGCCAGCACCAACGCCGTGGTCAGGGCGCCGAGGAACTCCCCGGTCGCCGGCGGCCCCGGCATGTCGACGAGCAGTTCGCCGGCGAACATCAGGACCAGCGGCACCGCCACGATCAGGAACAGCGCCACCGTCATCGCGACGACCTTGGCGCCGATGTAGGACAGGACCGAGACCGGCCGCGACATGTACAACGGCAGCACGCGGTAGCGCAGGTCGGGCCCGACCAGGGTGGGCGCCTGCGCGGCCATGAAGATGGCGATGACCGGCTGCATGATGACCGCGTAGGCGCTGTAGGCCAGGTCGCGCTCCTTGAGCAGGGCCATCATGGCGATGGTCACGACCGCGGGCAGGAGCATGATGACGGCCAGCGCGACTGGCACGATCTTGCTGCGCGCCGCCCGCCCGAGGCCGAAGACGCCGCGCAGGCTGTGCACGATGAGGGCCCGGTTGGTGTGCCCGGAGCCCAGGCGCGGCCCGTCGTAGCGGCGGTAGCCGATGTCGTAGATCTCAGTCGACACCCGCGGCCTCCTCCCTGAAGACGTCCTCGATGCGGTGGCGGCCCTGCTCCAGCCGGATGAGGCACAGGTCCAGGTCGACCACGGCGTCGCGGATCTCGTCGAAGGTCTCCGGCCCGTCGACCTTGACCAGCAGCAGGCGGCCGTGCTGGGTGACCTGCCCGCCGCGCGAGGTCAGGCGCTCGGCCAGGGGCTGCATGCCCTCCTCGACCTCGACGGTGAGGCTCTGGGTGGCCTGGGTGAACTCGGTGATGGCCGAGGAGCGCAGCAGGCGGCCGGCGTCGATGACGATGACGTGGTCGCAGATGCGCTCCAGCTCGCCGAGCAGGTGGCTGGTGACCAGCACGCTGATGCCGAAGTCGGTGCCGATGCGGCGGATCAGCGCCAGCATCTCGTCGCGGCCGCGCGGGTCGAGGCCGTTGGTGGGCTCGTCGAGGAAGACCAGCTTGGGGTCGTGGACGAGCGCCTGGGCGAGTTTGACCCGCTGCTTCATGCCGGTGGAGTAGCCGCCCATCGCCCGGTAGCGCTCTTCGGCCAGCCCGACGTGGCGCAGGACGTCTGCGGCGCGTTCGCGGGCCGCGGTGCGCGGGAGCCCGGACATGCGTGCGAGGTGGACGACGAACTCGGTCGCCGACACGTCGGGTGGCAGGGCTTCGTGCTCGGGCATGTAGCCGACGAGGCGCCGGATCTCCGTGCCCTGCGTGAGCACATCGAGATCGAGCACCTTGGCTCCGCCCGAGGTGGGCGGCAGAAGACCAAGAAGGATCTTGATCAGCGTCGACTTGCCCGCGCCGTTGGCGCCGACCAGTCCGGTGACGCCGGTGCCGACGCCGACGGTGAGACTGTCGAGCGCGGTGACGGTCGGGAAGCGTTTGGTCAGCCCCTCGGTAGCGAGGATGTGCATGTGCCGGACACTACCCCCCGGGCTCGTCAACCGGCCTCCTTCACACGGAGGATCGTTGTCCTACTTCTCGGGGCCAGAATCGTTTCTGGATCATCAGGGTGACCGTGCCGGCCACCACCATGCCGGCGATGTTGACCGCGAGCTGCCAGACCGGCCCGGCCACCTCCGCCCAGTCGCCGACGGCCAGCGCCACCGCCACGTACCCGGCGGCCGGGATGGTGGTGACCGAGATGAAGACGCCGACCAGGGCCGAGGACTTGCCCGAGGTGATCGACAGCACGCCCGCGACCCCGGCCAGCAACGCGACGATGAACGACCAGCGGTCCGGTTTGACGATGAACTTCACCTCGTCGTTGGCGTTGAGGTTGGTGATGTCGATCCAGCCGAGCGGCCAGTGGGAGATCAGCGCGCAGGCGAAGGTGATCGCGATGGCGATCGTGAAGCCGACCATCAGCGTGCGCATGGCCTCGACGACCAGGCGCCAGCGGCGGCCGAGCAGGCCGAAGCAGATCGCGGCGACCGCGCCGAACTCGGGCCCGAGCACCATGGCCCCGACGATGAGGATGGGCGAGTTCTGCAGCACGCCGATCCCGGCGAGCTGGGTGGCGATGGCGAGGAAGGCCAGGTAGGCCCAGGTGATGCGGGAGTCGGCCTGGACCCGGTGCTCCAGCTCTTCCCACACCACCGCGTCGTCGGGGTCGCCCGGCGCCTCCTCGACCGCTTCCCTGGCGACCCTGGACAGCGCCAGATCGACCTGCTCGATCGTGATCGAGCCCTCTTCCTCCAGCCATTTGAGCTTGCCCAGGGCCTCGTTGGCCGATTCCCTGGCGGTGTCGCAGAGCACGAGGTCGCCCGCGGGTTCGCGGGCGGCGCCGGGCAGCACCACGATGTTGGTGATGCCCGGGCACTCTTCGAGCACCTGCACCGCCTCGTCGGTGCGGGCGGGAGGAACGATCAGTCGAAGATGAAGCACGGTGCCATTCTTATAGATTCGACGTTGACACTCCTTTGATAGGTGCTCGCAAGGCTGTGTCCATGGCGATTCGTATCTGTCATGTCGAGGGCGAAGACTGCTGGTTCGCCGACATCGACGACCAAGGCTGCCAGGGCCGGTTCGGGGTCTACATCCTGGAGGAGAGCGGGGGCGTCACGTACGGCGAAGCCGTACACGCCGGATGGCGTGGTCTGCGCCCTTCTGGAGCACGAGGTCGGCACGCCCGCGGGTGGGCAGGATGTTGTCCACCAGGTTGCGCTCGTTGATGTCGTGCCAGACCTTCACGGCGAAGTCGGTGGCCTCTTCGTAGGAGAGTTCGGCGATGTACTTGAAGTACGACTTGGGATCTTCGAACGCTGTTCTGCGCAGTTTGTGGAACCGGTCCACGTACCAGGACCTGACGTCTTCGACCTTGGCGTCCACGTAGATGGAGTAGTCGAAGTAGTCGGTGACGGCCAGCGCGGTCGGGGGAGCGGGCTGGAGGACGTTCAACCCCTCGATGATCAAGATATCCGGATTTTTCACGACCTGGTGGGCACCCGGGACGATGTCGTACTCGAGGTGACTGTAGACCGGCGCCCGGACCTCGCTCGCGCCCGCCTTGACCTCGGCCACGAACCGCACCAGCGCCCGCCGGTCGTAACTCTCGGGGAACCCCTTGCGGTGCATGATGCCCTTGGCTTCCAGGATGGTGTTGGGGTAGAGGAAGCTGTCGGTGGTCAGCAGCGCGACGTCCGGGTGCTCGGGCCAGCGGGCCAGCAGCGTGTGCAGCAACCGCGCCGTGGTCGACTTGCCGACCGCGACGCTTCCGGCGATCCCCAGGATGTACGGCACGCGCGGGCCGGGCTTGCCGAGGAAGGCGCTGAGCACGTTGCTGCGTTGCTTGGAGCCCGTGTAGTGCAGGTTGAGCAGGCGGGTCAGAGGGAGATAGATGTCGGTGACCTCGGTGAGGTCGATGGGATCATCGACACCGCGCAGGTCTTCCAGCTCGTCTGCGGTGAGAGTCAAGGGCGTGTTCTTGCGGAGGTCCCGCCACTGCTCCCTGCTCAGTTCCACGTAGCCGTTATTCACCTTGGCAGCGTAGCGACGCCGTACAAACCGGGCTCGTCGGGGGTGAGTCCACAGCCTGTGGATAACATCCTGGGATTACCGTCGCTTGGTCCGGGGAATGATGTACCGCTCTGGCGAGATTCAACATTTACCCCGAACTTCCGCGGACCTTAACATTCTGTGAACACCTTCACGGAAGGTCTGCAGTATGGATCGTCGCCGCTTTCTCCTCGGAGCCCTCGCAGCAGGTCCGTTCGCCGGTCTCGCCGCCGGCCCGCCGCGTCCGGGCGGCGGGTACGGCCCGCTCAAGCCGGTCAAGGACGCCCGGGACGGCATGGTCAGGCTCTTCCTGCCGGACGGATTCAGATACCGCTCGTTCAACGCGGCCGGGGAGCGCTTCTCCGACGGCAGCCCGGTGCCGGGCCGGCACGACGGCATGGCCGCCTTCCGCGGCCCGCGCGGCAGCACGATCCTGGTACGCAACCACGAGGTCAACGGCCCCGTCGGGGCGTTCGGCGACCCGGAGAACGCCTACGACCGGGCGGCCGGCGGCGGCACCGCCACGCTGCGGGTGACCCGCCGCGGCGAGGTGCTCAGCAGCGGCCCGTCGCTCACCGGCACCATGATGAACTGCTCCGGCGGGCCCATGCCCTGGGGCGCCTGGGTGACCTGCGAGGAGACGGTCAACGGCCCGGACGTGGGCAACGACTTCTCCGGTGGCGACAACTCCAAGCTGACCCGCAAGCACGGCTACATCTTCGAGGTGCCCGTCACCGGCGCGGCCAGGCCGGAGCCGATCCGGGCCGCGGGGCGCTTCGCGCACGAATCGGCCGCCTTCGACCAGGTCAGCGGGGCGCTCTACCTCACCGAGGACAACTTCACCTTCCCGTCCGGGTTCTACCGCTACCTGCCGCCGCGGCATCCCTGGCAGGCCGGGCGCATCCTGGACGGCGGCCGGTTGCAGATGCTGGCCGTACGCGAACAGGACGGCAAGGACCTGTCGGCGGGGCAGCCGCGCGGGGCCGCGTACACGACCCGGTGGGTGGACATCGACGACCCCAACCCGCAGTTCACCGGCAAGCCGAGCAACGACGAGGCCGTCCGGGCGGTCGGCAGGCAGGGGCTGGCCAAGGGGGCGGCGATCTTCTCCAGGCTGGAGGGCGCGGTCTATCACCACGGCACCGTCTACTTCGTCTCCACCCAGGGCGGCGCGACGGCCACGGGCGACCAGCCGCCGTCGGGCTTCGGCAAGGGGCGCGGGCAGGTCTGGGCGTACGAGACGTGGAGCGGGCGGCTCGGGCTCGTCTACGAGTCGCCGGGCGCGGTCGTGCTCGACCTGCCCGACAACGTCACCGCCAGCCCGCGCGGGACGCTGGTGCTCTGCGAGGACGGCGGCGGCGACAACTTCCTGCGCGGCCTGACGTGGCGCGGCGAGATCTTCGACTTCTGCCGCCTGGCGCCGGTGCCGGACGATCCGGGCGCGGAGTTCGCCGGTTCGACGTTCGGTCCCGGCGGGCAGACGTTGTATGTCAACGTGCAGTCGAGCCGGGGCGTGTCGTTCGCCATCTGGGGGCCCTGGCAGCGCGGAGGCTTCTGAGGGCCTTCCGGCGGGAACGTCGTTCGCGGGCATGCTTTATGTTCGCCATCGCGAACAATGTGCGCTACGCTGGACGGATAAGGTCGAGAGGAGATCCGCATGCCCGCCCAGAAGCAGCCTATTCCGTCGGTCTGGACCCGCCCCCGCCGTCAGCAACAACCACCCGCGCTCAGCCGCGAACGCATCGTCGCCGAGGCGGTGAAACTCCTCGACGAGGAGGGCATCGACAACCTCAGCATGCGCACCCTCGGCACCCGGCTCAACGCCGGCGCCACCTCCCTCTACCGCCACGTGGCCAACAAGGACGAGCTCATCGAGCTCGTCGTCGACGAGGTGTACGGCGAGCTGCGGGTACCTGAAGCCACCGGGCCGGGCGACTGGCGGGAGGCCGCGTCCGGATGCGCCGACAGCCTGCGCTCCATGATCCTGCGCCACCCGTGGGTGGCCTCCGTCTTCGGACAGGTCGGCCTGGCCGAGCTCGGGCCCAACCTGATGCGCCAGAGCGACCGCATGCTCGCCCTCTTCCAGGCCGCCGGCTTCGAGCTCAGCGAGGCCAACCAGGCCATGGGCACCCTCATCTCCTACGTCGTCGGCATGACGACCAGCGAGGCCGCGCTGCTGTCCATGCTGGCCAGGCTCGGCCAGACCGAGGAGGAGCTCGTCGTCCAGGTCCGCGAGGCCGCCATGCACGCCAACCGCGAACTCCCCCGGCTGCAGGAGCTCGACGAGCAACTGCTGAACGACGACCCGTCCAAGATCCGCGACCGTGACTTCCGCTACGGCGTGGACCGCATCCTGGACGGCCTGGCAACCCGCCTCTGACCCGGCCGTTAGCCTGAGAGGATGATCCTGGGCATCGGGGTGGACGTGGTGGACGTCGCGCGCTTGGAGGCTGCGCTGGAGCGCACGACCGGGTTGCGCGACCGGCTGTTCACCGCGCAGGAGCAGGAGGGCCGCGCGATCCACTCCCTGGCCGCCCGCTTCGCCGCCAAGGAGGCCGTGGCCAAGGCGCTGGGCGCCCCCCGCGGCCTCGGCCACCTGGAAGCCGAGGTCGTCTGCGACGACACCGGCCGCCCCGAACTCCGCATCACCGGCAAGGCCGCCGAAGTGGCCTACGGCCTGGGCGTCAAACGCTGGCACCTGTCCATGTCCCACGACGCCGGAGTGGCGATGGCCTACGTGATCGCGGAGGGATAGCTTCGGATCATGCTTACCGCCTACACCGCCGATCAGATCAGGACCGCAGAACAAGCGCTCATGGCACGGCTGCCCGAGGGCACCCTGATGCAGCGCGCCGCCGCCGGGCTGGCCGCACGCTGCGCCGGGCTGCTCGGGCGCGTCTACGGCTCCCGGGTGGTCCTGCTCGCCGGCAGCGGCGACAACGGCGGCGACGCCCTCTACGCAGGGGTACGGCTGGCGCGGCGCGGCGCCAGGGTCGAGGCGGTCCTGGCCGGGAGCCGCGTGCACGAGGCGGGGCTGGCCGCGCTCAAGCTGGCCGGCGGGCGGATCGCCGGTCCCGAGGCGGTGGACCGGGCCGATCTGGTCGTGGACGGGCTGGTCGGCATCGGGGCCTCAGGGGCGTTGCGCGAGCCGTACGCGACCCTCGCCGAGCGCGTCAACCGCGGCCCAGGGCTGGTCGTCGCGGTGGACGTGCCGTCCGGGGTGGACGCGAGCACGGGCCGGGTGGCCGGCGCGGCGGTGCGCGCGCACCTGACCGTCACCATGGGCGCCTGCAAGACCGGGCTGCTCGTGGACCCCGGCGCCGGGCACACCGGACGGCTGGAGCTCGTCGACATCGGCCTCGGCGCGTTCCTGCCCGACCCCGACGTGGCCGCGCTCACCGGCGGCGACGTGGCCGACCTGCTGCCGATGCCGGACGCGGAATCCGACAAGTACCGCAGGGGCGTGGTGGGCATCGCCGCGGGCGGCCGGGAGTACACCGGCGCCGCCGTCCTGGCCGTGGGCGGGGCGCTGCACGCAGGCGCGGGCATGGTCCGCTACGTCGGCACCGCCGCGCCCGTCGCCCAGGTGCGCGCCCACTGGCCCGAGGCGGTCATCACCGAGCTGGACCGGCCCTCGCTCGACGGCGTCGGCCGGGTGCAGGCGTGGGTGCTGGGGCCGGGGCTCGGCACCGATGACTTCGCCCACGAGCTGGCCAGGAAGGTGCTGGCCAGTGACGTCCCGGTGCTCGTGGACGCCGACGCGCTGACTCTGGTCTCACGCGATGCCGCGCTGCTACGCCGCAGCGCGCCGGTGCTCGTCACGCCGCACGCGGGCGAGCTGGCGCGGCTGACCCGGGTGCCGCGCGAGCGCGTCGAGGCCGACCGGCTGGAGCACGCGCGCCGGGCCGCCGCCGAACTGGGCGTGACCGTGCTGCTCAAGGGCGCCACGACGCTGGTGGCCGAGGAGGAACGCCCGGTCCGGGTCAACCGCACCGGCTCACCCTGGCTGGCCACGGCCGGCACCGGGGACGTGCTGGCCGGGGTGGCCGGGGTGCTTCTGGCCCAGGGGCTGAGCTGTTACGACGCCGGATCCTGCGCCGCCTACCTGCACGGGCTGGCCGGCGGCCTGGCCGCAGACGGGGCGCCGCCGGTGACCGCGGACGTGGCCGCCGCGATCCCGGCGGCCATCAGGTCGCTGTCCTAGCCTCCCCGGCGAACCCCGCTCAAGCACCTGGTCAAGCTGACACACTGGAAGGATGACGACTCCCGCCGAGGCCCGCATCGACCTGTCCGCCATCCGGCACAACATCGCGCTGCTCAAGGAGCACGCCGCGGGCGCCGAGCTGATGGGCGCGGTCAAGGCCGACGCCTATGGGCACGGGCTGGTGAGGGTCTCCGAGACGATCCTGGACGCCGGCGTCTCCCGGCTCGGCACCGCCACGCTGAGCGAGGGCCTGGCGTTGCGGGCCGCGGGCGTCACCGCGCCGATCCTGTCGTGGCTGCTGACGCCGGGCGAGCCGTACGGCCAGGCCCTGCGCGCGGACCTCGAGCTGTCGGCGGCGGGGGTGGCGTCGCTGGAGGAGTTCGCCGCGGCGGCGCGGGCCACCGGCGTCACCGCGAAGGTGCACCTGGAGGCCGACACCGGGATGAGCAGGGGCGGCGCCCCGCCGGCCGCGTGGCCGGAGCTGCTGGCCCGCGCGGCCAGGCTGCAGGCCGAGGGCGCGGTCGAGGTCGTCGGGCTCTGGTCGCACTTCGCCTGCGCCGACATCCCGGGGCATCCGTCGGTGGAGGGCCAGCTCGACGCCTTCGAGCAGGCGCTCAAGCTGGCCGAGCAGGCCGGGCTGGGCGGCTCGCAGGTGATCAGGCACGTCGCCAACTCGGCCGCGCTGGTGAGCCTGCCGCGGGCGCGCTTCGACCTGGCACGGCCGGGCATCGCCATGTACGGCCTGAGCCCGATCCCCGAGCAGGGTGACTTCGGCCTGCGCCAGGCGATGACGCTGGTGGCCAGGCTGGCCCTGGTCAAGCGCGTGCCGGATAATTCCGGAGTGTCCTATGGACACCTTTATGTCACAGATCAGGAGACCACGCTTGGCCTGGTACCCCTCGGGTACGCCGACGGGATACTCAGGCACGCGACGGGGCGGGTCGAGGTCCTGGCCGGGGGACGCCGCAGGGCGATCGCCGGCCGGGTCTGCATGGACCAGTTCGTGATCGACGTCGACGACGACGTCATCGGCTCAGGGGACGAGGTCATCCTGTTCGGTCCAGGCAAGGACGGGGAGCCGACCTTGCAGGAATGGGCGGATAACCTCGGCACGATCACGCACGAGATCGTGACGAAGATCGGCGCACGGGTGCCGAGAGTTTATGAGGGGACATGACGACGACAACACGGCGGAAGGTAGGGATCGCCGGCGCGATCGTCGGCGCCGCGTCCGCGGGCGTCGCGGGGCTGGCCCTGGCCAAGCGCCTGGCGGTGGGCCGGATCAGGCTGCGCCCCGACGCCGAGGCCAGCGAGCCCTTCGGCGAGCTTCGCGGCAGGGAGCGCACCCTCACCACCTCCGACGGCGTCGACCTGCACGTGCAGGTCGACGGCCCCGAGGACGCGCCGCTGACCATCGTGTTCTGTCACGGCTACTGCCTCAACCTGGAGTCCTGGCACTACCAGCGCCGTGACCTGCGCGAGGACTACCGCATCGTGCTGTGGGACCAGCGCTCTCACGGCCGCTCCCAGCGCGCCGCCGCCGAGGACAGCACGATCGACCGGCTCGGCGACGACCTGGCCGAGGTGCTGGAGCGCTTCGTGCCCGGGCCGTGCGTGCTGGTCGGCCACTCGATGGGCGGCATGACCATCATGGCGCTGGCCGATCGCCACCCGGAGTTGTTCGGCGAGAAGATCCGCGCGGTCTGCCTCATGGCCACCAGCGCGGGCAAGCTGGCCGAGCTGACCCTGGGCCTGCCCGCGGTGGTCTCCAAGGCGGTCCACAAGGTCGCGCCCGGCACGATCTCGCTGCTGGGCAGGCGCGGCGGCAGCCTCATCGACAAGACCCGCCACGCCGGCAGCGACATCGCCTTCCTCATCACCCGCCTCATCGGCTTCGGCGACTCCAAGAACGTCAGCCCGACGCTGGTGGACTTCGCCGAGTCCATGATCCGCGCCACCCCGACCGAGGTGTTCGCGAACTTCTACCCGGCGCTGATGAACCACGACAAGCTCTCCGCGCTGCACGTGCTCGACCCGGTGCCGACGGCGATCCTGGTGGGCGACAAGGACTGGCTGACCCCGCCCGACCACGGCAGGGCCATGGCCGAGGCGCTGCCCAAGGCGAGCTTCACCGAGGTGCCCGACACCTCCCATCTCATCCAGCTCGAGCGTCCGGCCGTGGTCAACGAGGCGCTGCGCGACCTGATCAAGGAGGTCTAGTGGAAAGGCTCGCCACCGCCGAGGACATGCGTGCGTACGGCGCGCGGCTGTCGGCCCGGCTGCGCGCGGGGGATCTGCTGGTGTTGTCCGGCCCGCTGGGCGCCGGGAAGACCACGCTGGTTCAGGGCCTGGCCGAAGGGCTGAAGGTGCGCGGCCCGATCACCTCGCCGACCTTCGTCATCGCCCGCGTGCACCCCTCGCTGTGCGAAGGCCCGCCGCTGGTGCACGTGGACGCCTACCGGCTGGGCGGCGACCTGGAGGTCGACGACCTCGACCTGGACGCCTCGCTGGAGGAGTCGGTGACCGTGGTCGAGTGGGGCGAGGGCCTGGTGGAGGGCCTGGCGGAGGACCGGCTGGAGATCCACATCGACCGCGAGGGCGGCGACGACGCCCGCCTGGTCAGCCTGCGCGGCGTGGGCGCCCGGTGGGCCGACACGCCGTCTGATCGCGAAGAAGAGTAAAACCCCGCCCTGGCTCCGGCGACCCTGGCACCCTTGACGGGTATCGAGATTGGCGGAAATCATGATCATTGGTCATGGATTTCCCCAGATTTTCTGGGTATCAGGTGGGGAAAGTATCCGCATTTCTGGTGGATGCTGAGGAAAGTCGGCGGAGTGGGGTGCGGCCGTGCTCAGGGTCAGGCAAGTCGCGTGCGCAGGAGCCATCGTCATGGTCGGTGTCGTCGGCTGCACAGCCGACGCCTCCACCACCCCCACGGGCTCACCGACGCCCACAGCCGCGACGGGCAGCCCCACCGCGACCGCCACGACGTCCCCGACGACCACCCGCGCCTCCGTCGACGTCCAGCTCAACCCCGACCGGGTCACCGCCGGTGAGACCTCCCGGGTGTGGATCCTGGCCAACTGCCCCGTGCCCACCGGCGGCCCCACGCACGTCGGCACCGCCTCCTCCAACGCCTTCCTGTCCGGCGTGACGCTCAACCCCGTGCCGCCCACCACGCCCAGCGCCACGCCCACCTCCACCGCCCCGCCCCCGGCCGTGCCCTGGGTACGCGGGCAGGCGCAGGTCTCCGGCACCGTCAAGCGCGGCACCTACACCGTGGACGTCAAGTGCGACGGCACCAACCACACCGGCCGGGCCAGGCTGCGCGTGGTCAGGGCCGCCGAGGACACTCCCACCGGCCTGCCCACCAGGGCGCCCAGGGCGGGCGGCGGCGGCATGGCCGGCAAGGAGGCCGGGGACGACTCCTCGACGCCGATCGGGCCGGTCGGCGTGATCGTGGGCCTGGCTCTGGCCGGCGGCGCCGTACTGCTCCTCAAGCGCCGCCGAGCCTAGCCGTGGCCCGTGCCGGACGGGTCGTGCTGGCGGGGGCGATCACCGGCCTGGTGCTGGTGGCGTTCGGCAGGACCGTGGAACGAAAGCCCGAGGCGATCGTCCCCGAGAGCATCGACATCCCCTCGATCGAGGTGGACGCGCCGCTGATGAAGCTCGGCCTGACCAAGGACGGCGAGGTCGAGCTGCCGCCGTACGAGAAGCCCAAGATGGCCGGGTGGTACTCCAAGAGCGCGGTGCCCGGGGACAAGGGCGCCTCGGTCATCGTCGGCCACGTGGACACCAAGGACGCCCCGGCCGTCTTCTACAAGCTGCGCCACCTGCGCAAGGGACAGCTCGTCCGGGTGGCGCGCAGCGACGGCAAGACCGTGGAGTACAAAGTCGACTCGGTCGAGCAGGTACACAAGAACGACTTCCCGGCCAAGCGGGTCTACGTTGACGAAGGGCTCAAGCTGGTCACCTGCGGCGGGCGCTTCGACACCGTCAAGGGCGAGTACGACGACAACGTCATCGTCTACGCTTCCCGCGCATGATGTCTTCCGCACGCGTCCCCTGGCAGGAGGTGGCCGCGCCGGTGCGCGCCCGGGTCGAGGAGTACCTCGGCGGCCGGGTCGTCGAGGCCGTGACCCAGACCGGCGGCTTCTCCCCGGCCACCGCCGCCCGCCTGCTGCTCGACACCGGCGAGCGGGCCTTCGTCAAAGCCGTCGCCCCCGGCGTCAACGACCGGTCGACCGAGCTCTACCGGGCCGAGGCGCGCGTGTCCGCCGCGCTGCCCGCCGCCGTGCCCGCGCCGCGCCTGCTGACCTCCTTCGAACACGACGGCTGGGTCGTGCTCCTCTTCGAGAACGTCGACGGCCACCCGCCCGCCACGCCCTGGCGCCGCGACGAGCTCGACCGCGTCCTGGCCGCCGTCGACCGGCTCGCCGCCGAGCTCACCCCCTCCCCTCTCGCCGTCCCGCCCATAGGCAAGGTCTTCGGCGAGATGTTCCGCGGCTGGCGGCTGCTGCTCGAGGAGGACAAACAGGGCCTCGACCCGTGGATCACCCGCAACCTCGACGCCCTGGCCGAACTGGAGTCCGGCTGGGCGCAGGCCGCCGCGGGCGACACCCTCGTACACGCCGACCTGCGCGCCGACAACGTCCTGCTCACCGCCGACCGCGTCTACGTCGTCGACTGGCCCTACGCTTGCCTGGGCGCCCCCTGGTTCGACCGCCTCGGCATGCTGCCCTCCGTCGCCCTTCAGGGCGGTCCCCACCCCGGCGAGCTGCTCCCCGACCCCGACCCCGCCATGACCTGCGTCCTGGCCGCGCTCACCGGCTATTTCGTACGGCAGAGCCGCCGGCCCCCGCCCCCCGGAATCCCCACCGTCCGGGCCTTCCAGGCGGCGCAGGGGGAGATCGCGCTCGACTGGCTTCGCCGGCGAACAGGATGGGCATGACGCCGGGCCGGTAGGCTTGATTGTCGTGCTGGTCCTGGCTTTCGATACCGCGACACCCGCCGTCACCGCCGCCCTCCACGACGGCCACCGGGTGCTCGCCGAGTCCACCACGGTCGACGCCCGCCGCCACGGCGAGCTGCTCGTGCCCACGATCCAGAAGGTCCTGGCCGAGGCGGGCGTCCCGCTGCGCCAGGTGACCACGATCGTGGCCGGCACCGGCCCCGGCCCCTACACCGGGCTGCGCGTCGGGCTCATGACCGCCCAGGGGCTCGGCACCGCGCTCGGGCTGGCGGAGGTCTACGGCATCTGCACGCTCGACGCCCTCGCCTACGGCACCCGCCGCGAGGAGCCGTTCCTGGCGGTGACCGACGCCCGGCGCAAGGAGCTGTTCTGGGCCCGCTACGACGACGCCCGCACCCGGGCCGCCGGGCCGTTCGTGGACAAGCCCGCCGACATCCCGCTCGACGGGCTGCCGGTGGCCGGGGCCGACCTCTATCCCGAGATCCTGGGGCACGCGGCGGCTCCGCCGTACCCTCTGGCGGGGTTTCTGGCCGCGCTGGCGGCCGAACGGCTGGCGGCGGGGGAGAAGCTCGGCGAGCCGCGCCCGATCTACCTGCGGCGGCCGGATGCGGTCGTGCCGAAGGCGCCCAAAAGGGTGACGGAGAGAGAGCCGAAGCGGACACCGAGGGATGCGATCCCGCAGAGCACGGTGCAAGCCGAGGCGGACTCGACCCTGGAGCACGGGTGAGGTTGCGGCAGATGACCGAGGCGGATCTGCCGGCGGTCATGGTCATCGAGCGGACCACGTTCCCGCGCGACGCGTGGAGCGAGGGCATGATGCGCGGCGAGCTGGCCGACCAGCCGCGCACCAGGCACTATGTCGTCGCCGTGCTCGACGACGGGCGGATCGTCGGCTACGCGGGGCTGGCCGCGGCCGGTGATCAGGCCGATGTGCAGACCATCGCCGTGCTGCACGACCACCAGAGCCGCGGCATCGGCAGCGCCATGCTGACCGAGCTGCTCGGGGAGGCGCGCAGGCGGGGCGCCCGGGAGATCTTCCTGGAGGTCCGGTCCGACAACCCGCGGGCCAAGGCGGTTTACGAACGGTTCGGATTCGAGGAGATCGGCGTGCGCCGGCGTTACTACGACGACGGCACCGACGCGGTCATGATGAGAAGGAAGCTGGATGGCTGACAAGGACGCGCCGCTGGTCCTCGGCATCGAAACCTCGTGCGACGAGACCGGCGTCGGAATCGTGCGCGGGCACACGCTGCTGGCCAACACGATCGCCTCCAGCATGCAGGAACACGCCAGGTTCGGCGGCGTGGTGCCCGAGGTGGCCTCGCGGGCTCACCTCGAGGCCATGACGCCGGTCGTCGAGGGCGCGCTGGCCGAGGCCGGGCTGACGTTCTCCGACATCGACGCGGTCGCGGTCACCGCCGGTCCCGGCCTGGCCGGGGCGCTGCTGGTCGGGGTGGCGGCGGCCAAGTCCTACGCGCTCGGCCTCGGCGTCCCCCTCTACGGCGTCAACCACCTGGCCGCGCACGTCGCCGTCGACCAGCTCGAGCACGGGCCGCTGCCCAAGCCGTGCATCGCCATGCTGGTCTCCGGCGGGCACTCCTCGCTGCTGCTGGTGCCCGACGTCGCCCAGGACGTGATCTCGCTGGGCGCCACGGTCGACGACGCCGCCGGCGAGGCGTTCGACAAGGTGGCGCGGGTGCTCGGCCTGCCCTTCCCCGGCGGCCCCTACATCGACCGCGCCGCCCGCGAGGGCTCCGGCGCCGCGATCTCCTTCCCCCGCGGCAAGCTCGACGACGGCACGCTCGACTTCTCCTTCTCCGGCCTGAAGACCGCGGTCGCCCGCTGGGTCGAGGCCCGCGAGACCGCCGGCGAGACCATCCACGTGCCCGACGTGGCCGCCTCCTTCCAGGAGGCCGTGGTCGACGTGCTGACCCGCAAGGCGCTGCAGGCGTGCAAGAAGTACGACGTCAAGGACCTGCTCATCGGCGGCGGGGTGGCGGCCAACTCGCGGCTGCGCGCCCTGGCTCAGGAGCGCTGCGACAAGGCAGGGGTACGGCTGCGCGTGCCGCGGCCGGGGCTGTGCACCGACAACGGCGCCATGGTGGCCGCGCTCGGCGCCGACCTGGTGGCAGCCGGGGTCGCGCCGTCAGCCCTGGACATCCCGGCCGACTCGTCGCTGCCCATCACGACCGTCCACGTGTGAGGCCGGGAGCCGGACGGTGACGGTGAGCCCGCCCTCCTCGCGCGGCTCGGCCACCACCGTGCCGCCGTGGGCGCGGGCGGTGGCCCGCACGATCGACAGGCCCAGGCCGCTGCCCCGATCGGAGCGCACCCGGTCGGTGCGCAGCCGCCGGAACGGCTCGAAGATGGCCTCCAGGTCGTAGGCGGGCACGACCGGTCCGGTGTTGGCGACGACCAGTTCGGCGTCGTCGCCGGTGCGCCGGGTGGTGATCCAGACCTCGCCGTCGGCCACGTTGTGCCGGATGGCGTTCTCCACGAGGTTCTGCGCCAGCCGTTCGAGCAGCATGGGGTCGCCGGCCGACGGCGCGGGCGCCAGCGCGTGGTGCAGGACGACGGGCTTGCGCCCGGCCTCGGCGACCGCCTGGTCGGCGACGTAGCCGGCGATCTCCGCCAGGTCGACGGGCAGGCGGCGCTCCAGGACCGGGTTCTCGCTCTCGGCCAGGGCGAGCAGGCCGTCGATGAGGCGCTCGTGCCGGGTGTTGACCACGAGCAGCGACTCGCCCAGCCGCTGGGCGTCCTGGCTGGCGTCGGCGCGGCGCAACGCCACGTCCACGAGCGTGCGGTTGATCGTCAGCGGGGTGCGCAGCTCGTGGGAGGCGTTGGCGACGAACCGTTTCTGCACGTCGAAGGCGGCGGCCAGGCGGGAGAGCATGACGTCGAAGGTGTCGGCCAGCTCCTTCACGTCGTGGTGGGCGCCGGTGTAGGCGATGCGCTCGCTCAGGTTGGTGCCGTTGGCGACGCGGCGGGCGGTCTCGGTGACCTGGTAGAGCGGCCGCAGGACTCGTCCGCTGACCAGCCAGCCCGCGCCCATGGCGAGCGCGCCGAGCAGGGTCAGCGAGATCGCGCCCTGGGTGAGCAGTCCGGTGACGGTGTTGCGCTCGTAGTCCGCCTGGGCGGCCTTCTGGCTGATGGTCGGCACCCTGACGAACCACTGGGTGCCGTCGGCCTCCTGGATGGCGTGGTTGGCCATGTACTGGCCGGTGCCCGCGGTCCGGTCGCGGGTGTCCTCCAGGACGCCGCGCACGGTCAGGTAGGTGAGGCCGAGCAGGATGAGGCCCGCGGCGAAGAAGACGCCGCCGTACAGCAGCGTGAGCCGCACGCGGATGGTCGGCTTCATGGGATGCGGTACCCCGTTCCCTGGACGGTCTCGATGACCTGCGGCTCACCCAGCTTGCGGCGCAGGCGCATCAGCGTGACGCGGACGGTGTTGGTGAAGGGGTCGGCGTTCTCGTCCCAGGCCCTCTCCAGCAGGTCCTCGGCCGAGACGACGGCGCCCTCAGCCTTCAGCAGCTCGGCCAGCAGCGCGAACTCCTTGCGGGCCAGCGCGACGTGGCGGCCGTCGCGGAAGACCTCCCGCCGCGCGGGATCCAGCCGGATCCCGGCACGCTCCAGCAGCGGCGGCGAGGGGCGCTGTGCCCGGCGGCCCAGAGCGTGGACGCGCGCCAGCAGTTCCTCGAAGGCGAACGGCTTGGTCAGGTAGTCGTCGGCGCCCAGGCTCAGCCCGGAGACGCGCGAGGGCACGTCCGCGGCGGCGGTCAGCATGAGCACCCGCACCTCCGCCCCGGAGCCGGCGACGGTCCTGGCGACGTCGTCGCCGTGGACGCCGGGCAGGTCCCGGTCGAGCACGAGCACGTCGTAGGCATTGACGCCGAGCCGCTCCAGCGCGCTCTCGCCGTCGTAGGCCACGTCCACGGCGAGCGCCTCGGCACGCAGCCCTTCGGCGATCGAGTCCGCGAGCATCTCCTCGTCCTCGACGACCAGTACGCGCAAGGCAATCCTCCTCCGGTTGACCCGCCTCAACCTGCAGGAACCTTCGTAACACCGGCATAACCGGACCACGTAACCGCCATGTTAAAGCGATTCCGGTCAACTCGATTTCGCGACCACAACCGACCGAAATGAGGAACCGTGAAACGACTCGCCGCCCTGCTCCTGCTGGGCATCGCCGTCACCGCGTGCTCGTCCCAGACCGGGGCCGCCGCCCCGCCCACGCTGGCCGCCGCGGACGCCGAGGTGAAGTTCGCCCGGTGCATGCGCGACAACGGCATCGGCGACTTCCCCGACGCCATCGGCGAGGCGGGCTACGCCGTCAAGGACCCCGCCGCCTTCAACAAGGCCCAGGACGCCTGCGCCAAGTGGCGCGAAGCCGGCGGCCAGGCCAAGAAGATCGACGCGGCCTACGTCGACGCCGTCACCAAGTTCGCCCGATGCATGCGCGAACGCGGCATGCAGGTCGCCGACCCCGACCCCAAGACCGGCCAGTACCAGGTCAAGGTCAACGACACCGACCGGGCCGCCTTCGAGAAGGCGCAGAACGCGTGCGTCACGCACCTGCCGCGATGAAGCGCACACTCACCTGCCTGCTGGCCGCCGCCCTCTGCGTGAGCGGCTGCGGCCGCCCGGAAGCCGCCGCCACCCCGCCGCCCCGGGCCACCGCCGACATCGTCCGCGGCGATCTCACCGACACCCTTTCACTCTCCGGCAAGGTCGTTTTCGCCGGTTTCGACGGCCTTCCCGGTGGGCGGACCGTCCGCGCCCGCGCCGCCGGCACCGTCACCGCCCTGCCCGCCCCCGGCGCCGTCGTCCGCCAGGGTCAGGCGCTCTACCGCGTCGACCGCAAGCCCGTCGTGCTCCTGTACGGCAGGCTGCCCCTCTACCGGCCCCTCGGCCAAGGGGTCAAGGACGGCCCCGACGTCCGCCAGCTCGAGACCGCGCTCAAGGCGCTCGGGCACGCCGAGGACGTCACCGTGGATGACCACTTCACCTGGGCTACGACGCTGGCCGTACGGGCCTGGCAGAAACACGCGGGCCTGCCCGGAACCGGAAGCGTCGACGCGGCCCAGGCCGTCTTCCTGCCCGCCGAGGTCAGAATCGCCAAGGCCGCGGTGGCGCCCGGCGACAGCGTCGCCCACGGCGCCCCCGTGCTCACCGTCACCCGCACCGGCCGTCGCGTCCACCTCAACCTGGACGTCGCCGACCAGGCCCTCGCCCGAAGGGGAGCCAAGGTCGAGGTGGAACTGCCCGGCGGCGCCACCGCCCGCGGAACCGTCGTCTCCGTGGGCGCCACCGCCAGGACCCGCGAGGGCGTCACCACCGTGGACGTCGGCGTCCGCCTCGCCGGAGCCAAGGTCAGGCTCCTCGACCAGACGCCGGTCACCGTCACCCTGGAGAGCGTCACCCGCCGCGACGTCCTCAGCGTCCCCGTGGAGGCGCTGCTGGCCACCCCCGGCGGGGGTTACGGCCTGGAGATCGGCGGACGCACCGTCCCGGTCACCACCGGGGTGTACGGCGGCGGCCGCGTCGAGATCAGCGGCCCCGGCCTGGCCGCGGGCATGAAGGCCGGGGTGCCGGTCAAATGATCATCGAGGTGGAGAACGTCACCAAGCGCCACAACGACACCGTCGAAGCCCTGCGCGGCGTCAGCCTGACCGTCGCCGAGGGCGAGCTCGTGGCCGTCATCGGCCCGTCGGGCTCGGGCAAGTCAACCCTCCTCAACCTCCTCGGCACCCTGGACCGCCCCACCTCGGGCGTCGTCCGCATCGCCGGACACGACGTCAGCACCCTGACCGACCGGCGGCTCTCCGCCCTGCGCGCCCGCCACCTGGGCTTCGTCTTCCAGCAGTTCCACCTGGCGGTCGGCGTGCCGATCCTCGACAGCGTGGCCGACGGCCTCCTCTACGCCGGCCGCCCGGCCACCGAACGCCGCGAACGCGCCCGCGCCGCCCTGGAACGCGTCGGCCTGGCCCACCGCCTCGGCCACCGGCCCAGCCAGTTGTCCGGCGGCGAACAACAGCGGGCCGCCATCGCCCGCGCCGTGGTCGGCGACCCGCCCCTGCTCCTGGCCGACGAGCCGACCGGCAACCTCGACAGCGCCGCGGGGCGCCAGGTCCTCGACCTTCTGCGCGAGTTCCACGGCTCGGGAACCACCATCGTCATGATCACGCACGACATGGACATCGCCGAGTGGTGCCCCCGCCGCATCCGCATCCAGGACGGCCGCATCCAGGATGGTCCGGGCCGGGATGGTCTGGGCCGGGATGGTCGGGGTGAGGATGGTCGGGGTGAGGATGATCCGATCCCGGACAGCCCGGCCTTGGGCGGCCGGGGCCTGGGCGGTTCGATGGCCGATTTCCGGATCGCATCCCGGGAGGCCCGATGACCGCGCTCACCCCCGCGCGTCTGGGTCCGCGTGACCTGGCCCGGGTCGGCGCGGCCGGGCTGCGGGCCAGGGGTTCGCGGGTGGTGATGTCCGCGCTGGGCATCGCCATCGGCATCGCCACCATGATCGCCGTGATCGGCATCTCCGCCTCCGGCCAGGAACAACTCCTGCGCCAGCTCGACCGCCTCGGCACCAACCTGCTGCGCGTCGAACCCGGCAAGGCGCTCATGGGCGGACCGGTGAAACTCCACCCGGACGCCGCCCTGATGGTCGGGCGCATCGACGGCGTCACCGCCGCAGCCGCCACCGGCGACACCCGGGCCACCGTCCGCAGGACCGACCGCATCCCCAAGGAGGACACCGGCGGCCTCACCGTCCAGGCCACCGACCTGAACCTGCTCGCCACCCTCGACGGCCGCGTGGACACCGGCCGCTGGCTCGACCGGGCGCTGTCCGCCCAGCCGGCCGTCGTGCTCGGGGCGGTGGCCGCCCAGCGGCTCGGCGTCAGCCGTACCGGAGTGATGGTGTGGGCGGGGGAGCGGTGGTTCACCGTGACCGGCATCCTCGCCCCGCTCCCGCTCGCCCCCGAGATCGACCGGGCCGCGCTGGTCGGCGTATCCGCAGCCAGGGAACGCCTGGACTTCGACGGCCACCCCACCACGGTGTACGAGCGGTCCACGGAGGAGTCGGTCGAGCGGGTGCGCGGGTTGCTCGCCCGCACCGTCAGCCCGGAGCGGCCACACGAGGTCGCGGTCTCGCGCCCCTCGGACGCGCTGGCCGCACGCGCGGCCGCCGCGGGCACCTTCACCAACCTGCTGCTGGGACTCGGCGCCGTGGCCCTGCTCGTGGGCGGCGTCGGGGTGGCCAACACGATGATCATCTCTGTGCTGGAACGCCGGAAGGAGATCGGCCTGCGCCGGGCGCTCGGCGCCACCCGGGGACAGATCCGCATCCAGTTCCTCGCCGAGTCGCTGTTGCTGTCGGCGCTGGGCGGGTTCGCCGGGCTTCTCCTAGGCGCGCTGGTCACCACCGGGTACGCCCTGTCACAGGGCTGGCCGCCCACGGTGCCCGCCTGGGTACTCGGCGGCGCCTTCGCCGCCACGCTGCTGGTCGGCGGCACGGCCGGCATCTACCCCGCCATCCGAGCCGCCCGCCTCGCCCCCACCGCGGCACTGGCCTTCTGACCGGATCCGCCGGTCAGGGGGCACCACGGCCTTCGCCCGGGAACGGAGCACCCGGACCCGCGCGACCAGCGCGGCACCCGCCAGCAGCGAGAACACCCCCAGAGCCCACCAGTCCGAGCCGCGGCCGCCGCCCAGGGTCGCGTGGTCGATCAGGTGGTTCACCGCGTGAAAGGTGTTGGCGAATACGAACCCGACCAGCACCACGGTGATCACGTCCCGCCACCACAGGGCGCTCAGCATCATCAGCGCGATGCCCATCTGGAAGACCCCGGCATCGTGCAGGAAATGCACATGCAACGGCCACTTCGCCCACTCGGCGAAACCGGCCGGGTCGATGCGCATCCACACGCCGGTGACGAGCATGGTGGCCGCCGAGATCACGAGTGCGATCTTGATGAACAGATCCCGCATCGTTCCGTCCCTTTCCCTGAAGTCCGCTGTCACGCCACAGACGGACCGGGACAGGGGCGATGTGACATCACCTCCAGCCAACCCCTCCGGCGCCGCGCAGCACGGCGGGCAGCGCGGGCCAGGGGGTTGGGAGAGGACTTCGGGGCGTGCGGGAGCGGCTTATGGGGGTACGGCGGGGCCGTACCCGAGTGGCCAGGAAGGTGCGGCGGGGCCGTACCGGAGTGGTGTGTGGCGTGGACACCAGAGCGGCCCTGCCGGTGTGGGGTACGGCGGGGCCGGCCCCGCCGTACCGGGAAATGGGGTCAGTCCTTGGCCCGGGTGGGGCGCAGGAGGGCTTCGGCCAGGGCGAGCATGGTTTCTTCCAGGGCGCCGAGGCGCTTGGTGACGTCGGTGATCGACTGGTTGAGTTCGTCGCGGTCGGGGCGGGCCTCGACGGTGGCGGCGAGTTCGGCCGAGGCGGCGGCCAGGCGTTCGTCGATGGAGTCCAGGCGCTTGACGTGTTCGGTGGTCTGGGAGTCGAGCAGTTCGCCCACGCGGTCGGAGACGGCCAGGGTCGCGGGGAGCTGGCCGACGCGCTGGTTGACCGCTTCGACGTGGTCGTCCACGCTCTCCAGGTGTTCGGCGCCCTTGGCGAGCTTGGCGTCGATGCCGTCGAAGCGCCCGGTCACGTGCTCTTCGACCTCGCCCAGGCGCTCGTCCAGGGATTCGAGGCTGTTGTCGAGCTTGTTGAAGCGGCCTTCGTTGCGGTTGGCGCTCTCCGACAGGTGCTGGTCGGCGGCGGCCACGCGCTCGTCGAGGACGGTGAAGTGGCTGTCCACCCGGCCGTCAAGGGCGTCGAAGCGGGTGTCGAGCAGGGTGTCCTGGTCGGTGAGGTGTTTGTCGACGCCGCCCAGGCGGCTGTCCACCCCGCCCAGGCGGGTGTCCACGCCGCCCAGCCGGTTGTTGACGCCGCCCATCTGCTTGTCGAGGCCGCCGAGGCGGGTGTCGACGGCGACCAGGAGCTTGTCGAGGCTGGCCAGGCGGCTGTCGAGGTTGCCCATCCTGCTGTCGACGCCGTCGAGGCGGGTGTCGATGTCGGCCAGGCATTCGTCGGCGGTCTCGATGCGGCCGTCCACGCTGCTGAGCCTGCCGTCGACGGCGATGAGGCGGCCGTCCACCCGGTCGACGCGGCTGTCGAGGCCGTCCATGCGGCCGGTCAGGCGCTCCTCGGACTCCTCGACCCGGTCTCCGACCTGGCCGACGGCGGTCTTGAGCTCGTCGGTGGCGGCGCCGATGCGGGCGTTGAGGGTGTCGGCCGCGGTGCTGAGGCGGGCGTTGAGGGTGTCGGTGGCGGTGCTGAGGCGGGCGCCGAGGGTGTCGGTCGCGGCGCCGATGTGCTCGGTGAGGGTGTCGGCGGTGGAGGCGAGGGTGTCGGCCAGCTCGACCACGCCGCTCTCGACGCGGTCGGTGCGCGCGGTGAGCTCGGCCATGGACTTGTCGAGCCTGGTGAAGCGGTTGGCGGCCGCCTCCATGCTGGAGTTGAGCTGGCCGATCTTGCCGGCGAAGTCGCCCAGCCGCTTGGTCATGCCTTCGGCGCCGTCGAGCAGGCTCTGCAGGCGCTTGAGCGCCTCGTCGACGCTCTCGCCGACGGTGCCGATGTCGGCCCAGAGGCTCGGCAGCTCGATCACCGGGCTGACCCGCTGGTGAACGTTCTCGACGCGGGCGTCCACGCCGCCGACCTGCGCGCCGACGGCGTCGACGTGGTCGCGGACGGCCTCGACGTGCTGGGCCAGGCCCTCGGCCCAGATCGGCGGCTTGGCCGCGATGTCGTCGAGGCGGCCGTTGACGGTCTCGAGGGTGCCGCTGAGGCCGCCGAGCTCGCGCTCCCGCACCTCGCGCAGCAGCCACTCCATGCCTTCGAGGCGCTGGCGGATCTCGTCGAGGACCGCGCCCTGGGTGCGCTGCTCATAGACGTGATCCTGGGCGGCGCGCGCGAGCAGCTCCCGCATTCTGTCGGAGATGGCGGTCTGGCCGCCTGCCTGGAGGAGGGTGGTGTGGTTGGAATGATCCACCGAAAACTCCTTCACTCGCCGACGGAGTGCCGCGCAGCGGTGGGATTGGTCCGGTTTGCAATGACTGAAGGAGAACGCGGTAATCCGCTGTAGAGGGGAGAACTCCCGCGCGTCTACCTTAGCCTTTGGACCAAGATCCGTCGGGCTGACTGAAAAAGATCCTGTTTTGTCATTTATGCAGGTGGGAGCCCCAGGCAGATGAGAACGAAAGGATGGTTCATAATCCGCGTGAGGATGATTACTCCGGATTTGTCGCCGGAAAGTCTCAGGTCTCGCCGCAATCGCTCGATGTCCACGGCAGAGCCACGCTTCTTGATGGTGACATTTCCTATTTCGCGTTCCCGGAGCGCCGCCCGGAGCCGCTTCAGCGAGAACGGCAGCGCCTCCTCCACCTCGTACCGCGCCGCCCACGGCGTCGCCACGGCCGCGTCCCCGGCGATGTACGCGATCATCGGGTCGAGCAGCCGCCCGCCCACCATCTCGGCCACCTCGCCCACGAGATGCGCCCTGATCGCCGCCCCGTCGGGTTCGTACACGTACCGCCCGAGCTCCCCGACCGCCGGCCGTACCCCCGTGGAGGTGAGCGTGTGCCCACCGGGCAGGATCGTCGCCCGCCGCCCGGCCCGCCCGGGCGTCCAGAGCGCCGCCTCCTTGACCTCGCCCTTGAACGACACCCACTCGGCCTCGGCCGCCTCCGGGATGTACTCATACGGGATCCCCGGCGCCACCTTGAGACACGACCGCCGCGCCCGCCCCACGAGATCCATGACCACCGGCCAGGGCGGCGAGTACGCCTGCGGATCGAACGTGCGCCCCTTGGAGGTACGGCGGGCGGGATCGGCGAACAGCGCCCCGTAATCCTCGGGCGCCACGCCACCGGCGTCCCCCACCCGCACGGAGATCCGCTCCCCGAGCCCCAGGGCGTCGGCGTTGGCCCGCGCCACCGCCGCGGTGAGCGGATCCAGTTCGACCGCGTCCACGGTGTGCCCGGCACGCGCGAGCGCGAGGGCGTCCCCGCCGATCCCGCAGCAGGCGTCCACCACCCGGACCGGCCCCCCGGCCGCCTCGGTCAGCCGCGCCGCCCGATGCGCCGCCACCTCGGCGCGGGTGGACTGCTCCAGGCCGTGCGGGGTGAAGTACATGACGCGGGCGTCGTCCCCGAACTTCGCCACCGCCCGCTCCCTGAGCCCGGCCTGGGTGAGGGCGGCCGAGGTGAGGGCGCTGTCGTAGGTCTTCCTGAGCTGGGTGGCGGCTTTGACCGGATCGGCCCCGGTCAACTCGACGGCCTCGTCCAGCGCCTTTCGGCCGCGCGGGGTCAGGAGGTCGAGGAAGGCGTCGAGGTCCACGTCATCTGACGTTAGTGCACCCGGTCAGCGCATCAAGTCGGTGAAGTCGACCTCGATGGGGAACGGGGACTGGGCCACTAGCTTGCCATGGCGGGTTTCCTCGGCGGCGTAGAAGTTCGTCACCTTGTCCAGCACGTATGCGCGGATGACGGCCTGGCCCGCCTCTTCTTCGACGAGCCAGAAGTGCTTGATGCCCGCCTCCGCGTAGATCCTTGGCTTGACGCGCCGGTCGCGATGCTGGGACTCGGGGGAGATCACCTCGACTGCCAGGTGGACTGCTTCTGGCGGATAGGACGTGGCGCTGTTGTCGTCGATCGCGGCATCGATGACAAGGATGTCGGGACAGGGACGCTGGCGCTCGGCGATCTTGATGTCCATTTGCGTGGCCACGGCCGCGGAGTCGGGCGCTTGCTGCTCCAAGAGATTGGCCAGGCGTCGTATGACACGATCGTGGAAGCGGCGCTGGGGGGACGTGAGGATGAGGGCTCCGTCAATGAGTTCGACGCGCTTGAAGAGGTCCAGCTCTCCGTTGGGCCCGTCCAAGGGAAGCAGGTCCAGGTCGTCGGCTGTCCAGCCGCCGTCGGGGGGGAAGGGCCAGTTCGCCAGTACGTCTCGTGTGCGCTCCATCGTGGCGATCACATCACTCACTGTAATGTAGGTATGGTCACCGTTCGTGGTCTTCGAACCACGTTCTGCCGGTTGTCTCGCTAGGGGAAGTCTTCCCCATTCACAGGTCCGTGTCGCCCAGGGAGACCAGGAGTTTGCGGAGCGTGCCCGTCAAAGCCGCCTGCTCCTCCGGGGACAGGGCGGACAGGAGGCGGGCCTCGTTGGCCATGTGGGCGCCGAGCAGGTCGCCGGCCAGGCGTTCGCCGTCCTCGGTCAGCGCGACCATGACCATGCGGCGGTTGCTCTCCAGTGGCCAGCGTTTCACCAGGCCGCGTTCGACCAGGCGGTCCATGCGGTTGGTCAGGGCTCCGGGGCTGACCAGGGCGGAGGTGCCCAGGTCCTTCATGCACATGGTGTGCTCGGGGTTGCCGCGCAGCAGTGTGGCGAGCATGTCGAACTCCCACGGTTCGAGCCCGTGCTCGGCGAAGAACTCCTTGATGCCCCGCTCGAGGAGCCGTGAGGCGCGGGAGAGGCGGCCCACCACGCCCATCGGGCTCACGTCCACGTCGGGGCGGGCGGCGGCCCACTGCTGCGCGATCGCGTCCACTGCGTCCTGCATGGGTCGCAGCATATCAAAAATTTTGAGGTTGAAATGTTCGACGCGAGCGGTTACTGTCCTCCGCGTCGAAAGGTTCGACGTTGAAGTGTTTGGGGTGGAAAATCATGAAGGTGCTGGTCCTGGGTGCGACGGGGTACATCGGGGGCGCGGTTGTGGAGGAGCTCGCCAGGCGCGGGCACGAGGTCGCCGTTCTGGTACGGCCGGCCGCAGACGGGGGCAGGCGGCTGCCCGCCGTACCGGACGAGCGGTATGGGGACCTGGCCGACGCGGCGTCGGTCGTGGCGGCCGTGACGCCGGACGTCGACGCCGTGGTGCACGCGGCGCTGCTCACCGGCGACGAGACCGTCGACCTCGCCGTCGTCGGGCGGCTCCTGGACGCCGGCAAGCCCGTGGTGTACGTCAGCGGCGTCTGGGTGCTCGGGGCCACCGGCGACGGGCACGAGGAGAGCGCGACCGAGCCGATCGCGATCGTGGGGTACCGGCCCAAGGTGGAGGACCTGGTGCTCGGCGCGGGCGGGGTGGTGGTGCGGCCGGGGCTCGTGCACGGACGCGGCGGCGGGATCCCGGCGCTGCTGCGCGGCTGGGCGGCCGAGCGCGGCAACGGCGTGCACGTGGGCGAGGGCGGGGAGGGGTCGGCGTTCGTGCACGTGGACGACCTGGCCGAGCTCGTCGTGACGGCCGTGGAGAAGGGCAGGCCGGGTACCGTCTACCACGGGGTGAGCGAGGAGCACGTGCCGCTGGCGGAGGTGGCCGCGGCGGCGGCGCGGTCGGCGGGGGTGGACGGGGAGGTGCGCGTGCTGCCGGTCGCCGAGGCGGCCCAGCTCGTGGGCCTGCCGTTCGCCGAAGCGCTGGCGCTCAGCCAGCGTGTCAGCTCTGCGCGAACCAAAGCGGCCCTCGGATGGGCCCCCAGCAGGCCGGGCATCGTGTCCGAGCTGTTGGAAGGCTCTTACACGCGCTGAACCGGTTCATGTTGACTGTCAAGGCCCTCTTGCATATGTTTCCTGTTGGCACTCTCCCCTTGAGAGTGCCAACGTGCGACGAGGCAGGTCTACCACCCGCGACGGCAGGCCCCGCTGGTCGCCTCTTCTAGATCATTCAAATCTGAAGGGGAGGTCCGATCGTGACGACCGCCACTAAGGTTCCCGTTAAGCCGCTCGGCGACCGCATCGTGGTTCAGCCGCTTGAGGCCGAGCAGACCACCGCTTCCGGCCTGGTCATCCCGGACACCGCCAAGGAGAAGCCGCAAGAGGGCAAGGTCCTCGCGGTGGGCCCCGGCAACTGGGACGAGGACGGCGACAAGCGGATTCCGCTCGACGTCTCCGAGGGCGACATCGTCCTCTACAGCAAGTACGGCGGCACCGAGGTCAAGTACGGCGGCGAGGAGTACCTCGTGCTCTCCGCCCGCGACGTTCTCGCGATCATCGAGAAGTAAGCCGGTATGTGTCGGGCCCCGGGCGCAGCTCTCAGCAGAGGCGACCGGGGCTTTCGACGCTAGGAGAGGACTTTCAACCAAATGGCGAAGATCCTGGAGTTCGACGAGGACGCCCGGCGCGCTCTTGAGCGCGGCGTCAACGCCCTCGCGGACGCCGTGAAGGTTACCCTCGGCCCCCGCGGCCGCAACGTCGTCATCGACAAGAAGTTCGGTGCCCCGACGATCACGAACGACGGCGTGACCATCGCTCGTGAGATCGAGCTGGAAGAGCGTTACGAGAACCTCGGCGCCCAGCTCGCCAAGGAAGTGGCCACCAAGACCAACGACATCGCGGGTGACGGCACGACCACCGCGACCGTCCTGGCCCAGGCCATGGTCCGCGAAGGTCTGCGCAACGTCGCCGCCGGCGCCTCGCCGCTGTCGCTCAAGCGCGGCATCGACAAGGCCGCCAAGGCCATCAGCGACAAGCTGCTGGCCAGCGCCCGCGAGGTCGGCGACAAGAAGGAGATCGCCAACGTCGCGACGATCTCCGCCCAGGACGCCAGGATCGGCGAGCTGATCGCCGAGGCGTTCGACAAGGTGGGCAAGGACGGCGTCCTCACCGTCGAAGAGTCCAACGCCATGGGCATGGAGCTCGAGTTCACCGAGGGCATGCAGTTCGACAAGGGTTACCTGTCGCAGTACATGGTGACCGACCCCGAGCGCATGGAGGCCGTCCTGGAGGACGCCTACGTGCTGCTCACGCAGAGCAAGATCTCCTCCATCGCGGACTTCCTGCCGCTGCTGGAGAAGGTCGCCCAGACCAAGAAGGCGCTGTTCGTGGTCGCCGAGGACGTCGAGGGCGAAGCCCTGGCCGTCCTGGTCACCAACAAGATCCGCGGCACCTTCACCTCCGTGGCCGTCAAGGCCCCGGGCTTCGGTGACCGCCGCAAGGCGATGCTCCAGGACATGGCCATCCTCACCGGCGGCCAGGTCGTCTCCGAGGAGGTCGGCCTCAAGCTGGAGCACGTCGGCCTGGAGGTGCTCGGCACCGCCCGCCGCATCGTGGTGACGAAGGACAACACCACCATCGTCGACGGCGCCGGCGACGCGCAGGCCATCGAGGACCGCGTCAAGGAGATCAAGCTCGCCATCGAGCAGTCCGACTCCGACTGGGACCGCGAGAAGCTGCAGGAGCGCCTGGCCAAGCTGGCCGGCGGTGTGTGCGTGCTGCGTGTCGGCGCCGCCACCGAGGTCGAGCTCAAGGAGAAGAAGCACCGCCTCGAGGACGCGATCTCCGCGACGCGCGCCGCGATCGAGGAGGGCATCGTCTCCGGCGGTGGCGCCGCGCTGGTCCACGTCGGCAAGGAGGTCGACGACCTCGGCCTGACCGGGGACGAGGCCACTGGCGTGGGCGTCGTCCGCCGCGCGCTGGTCGAGCCCGCCCGCTGGATCGCCGAGAACGCCGGCCTCGAGGGCTACGTCGTCACCCACAAGGTGGCGGAGCTGCCCGCGGGCCACGGCCTCAACGCCGCGACCGGCGAGTACGGCGACCTGATCGCCCAGGGCGTCATCGACCCCGTCAAGGTCACCCGCTCGGCCGTGCAGAACGCCGCGTCCATCGCCGGCATGCTGCTCACGACCGAGGCCCTCGTGGTCGACAAGCCCGAGGAGGAGGCTGCCGCCGGTGGCCAGGGTCACGGTCACGGCCACGGCCACTGACCCGCCCGCTCTCCGGCAGTCCGGACGGCCCGTACCCATCTGGGTGCGGGCCGTTCCGCGTTCCGGCGGGGGTTCCGCGTTCCAGCGGGCCGCCGCGTGTCCCAGCCCGCCGTTCCCTTCTCCGGCGGGCCGCCGCACGTCCCAGCCCGCCGTTCCCTTCTCCGGCGGGCCGCCGCACGTCCCAGCCCGCCGTTCCCTTCTCCGGCGGGCCGCCGCACGTCCCAGCCCGCCGTTCCCTGTTCCGGCCGGCCGCCGTACGTCCCAGCCCGTCGTACGTGGCTTCAGGAGGTACGGCAGGCCGCCCCCACCCCGCCCGCCGCACGTGGCCGGGCTCCGTCCAGGGTGACGCTCCTCCGGTGATGCGGGGCGGGCCGCCGTTACGCGCGCCCGGCCGGCCGTCTGGGTGGTATCTGGCCATCCGTCACATGTGGGGTTCATGTAGCGACTGGGGATGGTTGGGCGATCTTAAGTGTGGAGGCGGCGGCCGGAGGATGTCCGGATGCGGAAAGTTGGCTTATTGCGGTAAACCGACCTAAGGGCTAAAGCGTCGTGAGCAGCCATGACAATTTCTGCTCATTTCAGGGAATCAGATGAAATATTCCGACTCCGCAGAAAGGCTTAGTGTGATCAGTCGATTACGGGGCGTTATCGTCTCTTCAATGTGACCAATCCGTAGCCGTTCGCCATGACGACAGGCAGGATCAGTGCGGGCATCATGCCTATCGTGAGCGAGGGAAGCGTCGCCGACGCCAAAATTGGGGTAAGGCTCGCGTCGAGACTTCCGGCACGGACGGATGACTCCGACCTAAGAGAACTGACGAGCCTCGCCGTTGCGGGCGATCGATCTGCGATCGAATCCCTGCTCGGCGAGTTGCGGCCGATGGTGGTCCGCTATTGCCGTGCCAGGCTGGGCCGGGTTTCCGGGCAATATCACATCGCCGATGACGTGGCCCAGGAGGTCTGCATCGCGGTGCTGTCCGCGCTGCCGCGGTACCGGGACATGGGCCGGCCCTTCGCCTCGTTCGTCTTCGGGATCGCCTCCCACAAGGTCGCCGACGCGCTGCGCAGTTCCGTGCGCTCCGCCGTACCCACGCAGGATCTCCCCGACGGGCCCGACGAGGGTCCGGGGCCGGAGGAGACCGTGGTCCGTTACATCGAGGTCGAGCACGCGCGCAGGCTGCTGGCCCGGTTGCCGGCCAACCAGCGCGAGCTGCTGCTGCTGCGGGTGGTGTCGGGGCTGTCCGCCGAGGAGACCGGTAATGTACTGGGCATGTCACCAGGTGCGGTCCGGGTCGCCCAGCATCGGGCGCTGGCGAGGTTGCGGCAGATGGCCGAGCTGGAGTCGGCTTGACGCCGGAGGGAAGCAACGCGGGCGAGGCCACCTTCCCGGGCGGCGCGGCGCCTGAGAACGACCCTGTGGGGCTCACGCCCGAGGAGCAGACGGACGCGTTCGTGGACGCGCTGGCGCTGGGGCACCTGCCCGACGCGAACGACCCGGCGCTGCGGCTGCTGGCCGCGCTCCGGCACGACGTCCGGGACGCCGACGATCAGCGTCGTTCTTCGGTGTCCATGACGCCGTCCACGTAGCCCCTGGCGTACTCCCAGCTGACGTAGTCGGCCGGGTCGGGGTGGAAGGCGGGTTCGTGGACCTGCGGCTGGCCCTTGTCGATCATCTGGCGCAGGTTGCCGCGCAGCAGGGCCCAGTCGAAGAAATGCTGTTCACCGCATTCCGGGCAGTCGAGGACAAGTCCCAGGACGCCCTGGGGCTCCAGCAGGGAGCGAAAGACCTCCACGTCGGCCAGGTCGGTGATGGCCTCGTCGCGCTCGGCCGCCGTCAGCGGCTCGGGGTCGTCGAATGCGCCCATCGCCGAGGAAGGATCGTTCGGATCGTCCGCGAACGGGTCGCGGGGGACGTCTTCCAGCACCTTTCCACCATAGTGACCGAACGACTCCTGAGCACTAATAAGCACGGCACCCGCGTCTTGTGCCTGTTTCGTCGGCTCCGCCGTACCAGGCAAAAGGGAAAGATCAGCCCAGCCAGCCGCGGCGGGCGGCCTCGACCCCGGCGTGGAAGCGCGACTGGGCGCCCAGCTCGGCCATCGCGTCGGCGAACCTGGCCCGGACCGTGCGCACCGAGACGCCGAGCTGGCGGGCGATCGAGTCGTCGCACATGCCCTGGGCAGCCAGGCGCAGGACCTGGACCATGCCGTCGCCGCGGCGGCCCCACGGCAGGGGGACCGAGCGGCCCCACAGCTCCTCGAACAGCGACCTCAGGACGCCCACCACGATCGGGGCGCGCATCAAGTAGAAGTTGTAGGCGTGGTCGGGCAGGTTGCCGCCCCACGACGCGGGCAGACCGGCGGCGTCGGGGCCCGCGGTCATGAACCAGCTCGGGACGCGGTCCAGGGTGCGGACGCGGCCGCCCGACTCCAGCAGGCGGGTCAGCTGGTCGCGGACGCCCGGCAGGGTCAGCGTGGAGACCGGGATCACGGCGCGCATGTCGAGCAGCCGGCGGCGCTGGGCGTCGATCCACGGGTCGGCGAACTTGCGCACGAAGTCGACCATCGTGCGCTCGTCGGGGATGGCGGTGAGCAGCCTCAGCGGCGGCGTCTGCAGGGCCATGCCGATCACGCTCTCGTAGAGCACGTCTGCGCCGCTGACCAGCTCGACCGGGAAGGGGCCGGATTGGTAGTCGCGGCCGGCGTCGTAGTCACGGATGAGGCTGCGGATGGACCCGAGCGCGGAGTCGATGCGGCGGCTCTCCTCGGCCAGCCGGTCCAGCCGTTCGGCGATCAACCGGCCGAGGGCGGCGGCCGGGTGCCTGGCGAGGTACTTGCCGGAGCGCTCGTCGACCACGCCCAGCCTGACGAGATCCTCGAGCTGCCTGCCGACCTTGTCCATCGGGCCGTCCATCGCCTCGGCCAGCTCGGCCAGGGTGGCGCGGTGGAGACGGAGGACCGCGGTGTACAGGGCGGTCTGTGCCGGGTCCAGGCCCAGCGTCTCGAGTGGGTCGGAAACGGTGTCGGGCTCGTTGCGCATATGGGGGGCTCCGTAGGGGGACACGGGCGTGCCGTGAGGATAACCCGGCATCCGACCTCTGTCCGGGTGTTGCTGTGACAACTTCGGCGGGGGTGCAACTTCGTGCAATTGCACGTTTTCACATTGCGATGTGCCCATGAGTAACGCAGGCTTAACCCAGCGTCGGCATCACAGGTAGGGCGGCGGCCATCAGGACGCGGAGGGGGGTTCGGTGGCGTAAGGCCCGCCGTACCAGATGCCGGTGGCCGGGGGAACCGGGCGGATCACCGACCGCCCGGTTCCTTCGGCACTTTGTGCTACTCCGGGGCGCCGGGGAGACGGCGGGCCGTGGGGGTCATCGTCCCTCCGGCGCCTGAAACTTTTCCCCGCAACCCGGTCTTCGCGGACCCGCGCGGTGCCGTTTGGAGCCAGGCCCTAAACTTGTCGCATCAGCGCATCGGCAGGAGGGGGCCGCAGCATGTCCAAATTCACCGAAACAGGGTTGACCTTTGATGATGTGCTGCTGGTGCCCGGGTATTCCGATCTCCAGCCGGGCGACGCCGACACGACCTCCCGCCTCTCGCGCACCATCACGCTGGCCATCCCGCTGGTCTCGGCCGCCATGGACACCGTGACCGAGGCGCGCATGGCGGTGGCCATGGCCCGCCAGGGCGGCATCGGCGTCCTGCACCGCAACCTGTCGATCGAGGAGCAGGCGCAGCAGGTCGACCTGGTCAAGCGCTCCGAGGCGGGCATGGTGACCAACCCGGTCACGTGCACCCCGGACGACACGCTGGCCGACGTCGAGCGGCTGTGCGCCACCTACCGCATCTCGGGCGTCCCGGTCACCGACCGCGACGGCATCCTCGTGGGCATCGTCACCAACCGCGACATGCGCTTCGAGACCGACCACAGCCGGCCGGTGCGCGAGGTCATGACCGCGATGCCGCTGGTGACCGCGCCCGTGGGCGTCTCCCGTGACGAGGCGTTCTCCCTCCTGCGCAGCAACAAGATCGAGAAGCTGCCGCTCATCGACGCCGACGGACGGCTGCGCGGCCTCATCACGGTCAAGGACTTCACCAAGAGCGAGCAGTACCCCCTGGCCACCAAGGACGCCGGCGGCCGGCTGGTCGTGGGCGCCGCGGTGGGCGTCGGGCCCGACGCCGAGGTGCGGGCCAAGGCGCTGATCGAGGCGGGCGTGGACGCGCTCGTGGTGGACGTGGCCCACGGTCACTCCAGGGGCCTGGCCGACATGATCGCCCTGGTCAAGGCCAACAGCAAGGTCGATGTCATCGGCGGCAACATCGCCACCAGGGCGGGCGCCCAGATGCTGGTCGACGCGGGCGCCGACGCCGTCAAGGTGGGCGTGGGCCCCGGCTCCATCTGCACCACCCGCGTCGTGGCCGGCGTGGGCGCGCCCCAGGTCACCGCGATCCACCAGGCGTCGCTGGCCTGCGGCCCGGCGGGCGTGCCGGTCATCGGCGACGGCGGCCTGCAGTACTCCGGCGACATCGCCAAGGCCATCGCGGCGGGCGCCGACACGGTCATGCTGGGCTCGCTGCTGGCCGGGTGCGAGGAGTCCCCGGGCGAGCTGATCTTCATCAACGGCAAGCAGTTCAAGTCGTATCGCGGCATGGGCTCGCTCGGCGCGGTCCGCAACCGCGAGCGCGGCGGCACGTCCTTCAGCAAGGACCGCTACGCGCAGGCGGACGTCGGCGGCGAGGACAAGTACATCCCCGAGGGCATCGAGGGCCAGGTCCCCTACCGCGGCCCGGTCGCCGCGGTGGCCCACCAGCTCGTGGGCGGTTTGCGCCAGGGTATGTGGTATTCAGGCTGCCGCACGATCGGGCAGATGCACTCCGACTGCGAGCTCATGCCGATCACCGCGGCGGGCCTCAAGGAGAGCCACCCGCACGACATCCAGATGACCGTTGAGGCTCCCAACTACCACAGAAGGTAAAACATGACTCAGGTGGAGATCGGCCGGGGCAAGACGGGCCGCCGGGCGTATGCGCTCGACGAGATCGGCCTCGTGCCCTCGCGGCGCACCCGTGACCCGGAGGAGGTCTCGATCGCCTGGCAGATCGACGCTTACCGCTTCGAGCTGCCCGTCGTGGTCGCGCCCATGGACAGCGTGGTCTCCCCGGCCACCGCGATCGAGATCGGCCGCCTCGGCGGGCTGGCCCCGCTCGACCTCGAAGGGCTCTGGACCCGCTACGAGGACCCGTCGCCGCTGCTGGAGGAGTGCGCCAGCCTCGACGCGGCCGCGGCCACGAAGCGGCTGCAGGAGATCTACGCGGCGCCGATCAAGGAAGAGCTGATCGGCCGCCGCATCGAGGAGATCCGCGCCGCCAACGTCACCGCCGCCGTACGGCTGTCGCCGCAGCGGACCGTGCAGTACCACAAGGCGGTCATCGACGCGGGCGTCGACATCTTCGTCATCCGCGGCACCACGGTCTCGGCCGAGCACGTCTCGGGCAAGGCCGAGCCGCTCAACCTCAAGCAGTTCATCTACGAGCTCGACGTCCCGGTGATCGTCGGCGGATGCGCCACCCACACCGCGGCCCTGCACCTGATGCGCACGGGCGCGGCGGGCGTGCTGGTCGGCTTCGGCGGCGGCGCCTCCCACACCACGCGCAACGTGCTGGGGGTGGCGGTGCCGATGGCGACCGCGATCTCCGACGTGGCCGCGGCCCGCCGCGACTACATGGACGAGTCCGGCGGTCGCTACGTCCACGTGATCGCCGACGGCGGCATGGGCACCTCCGGCGACATCGCCAAGGCCATCGCCTGCGGCGCGGACGCGGTCATGGTCGGCTCGCCGCTGGCCAGGGCGGCCGAGGCGCCGGGGCACGGCTTCCACTGGGGTTCTGAGGCGCACCACCCCGACCTGCCGCGCGGGCGCCGGGTGGAGTTCGGCACGGTGGGCACGCTGGCCCAGATCCTTCACGGCCCGTCCAGCGTGGCCGACGGCTCGATGAACCTCATGGGCGCGCTGAAGCGCACGATGGCCTCGACCGGTTACTCCGACATCAAGGAGTTCCAGCGCGTGGAGGTCGTGGTCGCGCCGGTGCAGCGCTGACGTCTGGACACGGAAGAGGGCCCGCTCACGCGGGCCCTCTTTTCGGTTGAGTCGTTCTACGCACGGGTGAACCAGGTGACCTGGGCGCCGTTGCCGAACGCCTCGCGCCTGGTCGGGGTGAACAGGGTGGGGTCGAACGCGCCGGTGAAGGCGGGGATCCCGGTCCCGGCGACCACCGGGTAGCTCTTGATGATGAGCTCGTCGATCTCCGGCAGCAGCGAGGCCGCCAGCTTGCCGCCGCCGCAGAGGTAGACGTCCAGCTCGGAGTCCTCCGCCTTGAGCCGGCGCACGAGCTCGATCGGGTCGTCGCGCCATACGTCCACGGTCGGGTCGTCGATCTGGATGGTCGTGGAGACCACGTACTGCCGCAGGTGTGAATAGGGGCTGGTGGAGGGGATGTCGAGCGCGGGCTCGTAGGTGCCGCGGCCCATCACCAGAGTGTCGAAAACCTGGTTCGGCGTGCCGTCGAGCCCGACGAGTTCGCGCACGTGGGTGGGGAGGGTCTCGGGGTAGCGGGCGTTGATCCACGCCGCCATGTCGTCGCCCAGGGGGTAGAAGTCGATCTCGCCGCCGGGACCGGCGATGTAGCCGTCGATGGAGACGCCGACGTAGTAGACAAGCTTTCGCATCTGGTAACTCCGTATGTAGTACTCTGATTGAAGTGGTCTTAACGTAGTACTACATCTGGAGTGGTGTCAAGTGAGGAAGAATCCCGAGCGCAGGCAGGCTCTGGTGGACGCGGCCATCGAGGTCCTGGCCGGGGAGGGGGCCAGGGGCCTGACCTTCCGCGCCGTGGACGCGCAGGCCGAGGTGCCCATCGGTACCGCCTCCAACTACTTCGCCAGCCGTGACGACCTGCTGACCCAGGCCGGCGGCCGCATCTACGAGCGGTTGCTGCCCGACGAGGCCACCCTGGCCGAGGCCAGGTCGGGCCCGCAGGACCGGGCCCGCTACGCCGCCCTCATGCACGAGCTCGTCGACCGGATCATCGCCTTCAACACCGGCTTCCTGGCTCTGCTCGAACTCCGCCTGGAATCCACCCGCCGCCCGGAGCTGCGCGAGGTCCTGACCCGGCGCATCCGGGCCGACATCCAGGACAACGTCGACTACCACGCCGCCTCCGGCCTGCCCGGCGACTCGACCGCGGTCGTGCTGCTCATGCTCTCCCTCAACTGGCTGATCGTGGAACGGCTGACGCTGCCCGGCGTGTTCACCGACAAGGAGGCCCACGACCTGGTGGACGTTCTGGTGGAGCGCCTCGTGCGGGAATGAACGCCCTTGACCGATTGTTGGATAGCAGTACTATCTAACAAGATGCGCGAGAGGCGAGGTGCGAGATGGCGTTGACGACCCCCTGGGTCCCCGGACCGGCGGCCGGCCACCAGACCGATGTGGAGGTGATGGCCTCCAGGTTCGAGCTGAGGAGCTTCGCCCAGGTGCCCGGATTCCTGGTGCAGGCGGTCCGCATCCTGCTGCAGGTACGGCGCAGCGGTGGCGCGGTAGGCGCCGCATTGAAGGCGGCGCCGTTGAAGAAGACGTTCTGGACGTTGTCGGCGTGGACGGACCGCGACGCGCTCGGCGCCTTCGCCGCCGCCCAGCCGCACCGCGGCATCATCCGGGCCTACCGTTCGGCGATGGCCGGCTCACAGTTCGAGTTCTGGACGGCTGCCGCCCCCGCCGGATGGGACGAGGCCCACGAGCACCTCAAGGAAAGGTGACGGTGACGCTGAGCCCGCCCTCCGGCAGGGCGGCCACGTCCAGGTCGCCGCGATGCGCCTCGGCGACCGCGGCCACGATCGACAGCCCGAGCCCCAGGCCGTCGCCCAGCGCGCGGCGGCCGGGGGCCAGGCGCTGGAAGGGCTGCAGCAAGGCGGGAACGCGGTCCGGTGCGATCACCGGGCCGCTGTTCTGTATCCGGAGCGCGGGACGCCCCTGCCGAAGACCGGTCCAGACGGTGATCCAGCCGTCGGGCCGGTTGTGCTGCACGGCGTTGTCCAGAACGTTGGTCACCAGCCGCTCCAGCAGATCACGATCCCCCCGCACCCAGGCGTGCTCCAGCTCCGCCGTGACCCGGAGACCGGTCGGCGGCAGGCAGTGCTCGGCGACGACGGCCAGGTCCAGCGGGTCGCTCCGCGCCAGCCCCTGGTAGCCGCGGGCGAGCGTGAGCAGAGCCTCGATGAGCCGCTCCTGGTGCAGGCCCGCGGCCAGCAGCCGCTCCAGTACGGCCCGCAGCGCCCCCGCATCGGCGTCCGGATCGGACAGCGCCACCTCGGCCATCGTGCGCTGCACCGTCAGCGGGGTGCGCAACTCGTGCGAGGCGTTGGCCACGAAACGCCGCTGCGCGGTGAAGGCCGCCTCCAGGCGGTCGAGGAGCTGGTCGAAGGTGTCGGACAGCTCCTTCAACTCGTCGTCCGGCCCGCCGGCCGCGAGCCGCCGGTCGAGACGGTCGGCCGTGATCCGGCGCACGGTCGCGGTCATCGCACCCAGCGGCCGCAGCACCCGCCCGGCCATGACCCACCCCAGCCACATGGAGGCCAGCGCCATCACCGGCAACGCGATCAGCGAGTTCACCAGCAGGCGGCGCAGACCGGCCGCGTCCCGACCGGCCGGGACGGCAGGCTCGGGAACCGTCAGCCCGCCGCCGGGCACACTCGGCGCCGGAGGCGCGCTGGGGAAGGGGCTCAGCTCGACCAGGACGTAGATGAGCCCGACCAGGAGCGCCCCGGCCACCAGAAACAGCCCGCTGTAGAGCAGGGTGAGACGGAGCCGGACGGTTCTCCTCATATCCGGTACCCGGCCTGCGGAACCGTCTCGATCAGCGGTGGGTCGCCCAGCTTGCGGCGTAATCGGCTGACCGTCACCTTCACCGTCTGCGTGAACGGGTCGGCGAACTCGTCCCAGCCCCGCTCCAGCAACTGCTCCGTGGAAACCACCGCCCCCCGCGCCGCCAGCAGCAGTTCCAGCACCGCGAACTCCTTCGGGCTCAACGCCAGCCGCCGCCCGTCACGCGTGGCGATCCGGAGGCCGGGATCCAGCCGCAGCCCCTCGTGCTCCAGCACCGGCGGCAGCGCCGGGGCCGACCGCCGCCCCAGCGCCCGGACCCGGGCCACCAGCTCCGCGAACGCGAACGGCTTCGCCAGATAGTCATCGGCCCCGATCCCCAGTCCGCTCACCTTGTCCGACACGGCTCCGGCCGCCGTCAGCATGATCACCCGGACCCGCGACCCGCCGCCTGCCAGCGCCCGGCACACCTCGTCCCCATGCACCTCGGGCAGATCCCGATCCAGGACGACCACGTCATAGTCGTTGGCCGCCGTCCGCTCCAGCGCCGCCCGGCCGTCGAACACCACGTCCACCGCCATGCCCTCACGGCGCAACCCGGCGGCGACCGTCAGCGCCAGCTCCTCGTGATCCTCGACCAGCAGCACCCGCATGATCCCCCAGCATGCCCACAAACCGGTTACAGCGGGGTAACCGCCTCCGTTCCCGCCCGGTAACCGCCTGCCCGTTTTCCTGGGACCAACCCGAAAGGAGAACACCATGCCAGGACCCACCCTGAAAGCAGCCCTCGTGGCTGCCGCGCTCATCGCCACCACGCTGCCCACCGCCGCCATACCCGCCGCCGCCGCCATACCCGCCGCCGCCAGCCCCGACCGCGACAGGGGCAAGACCTTCACGCAGTGCATGCGCTCCCATGGGCTGCCCGGCTTCCCCGAGGTCACGGTCTCGGCGGAGGGCCTGGTCAACCTGACGGTGAAGGGGGAGCGCGTGGACGTCATGTCCAAGGTGTACGGCGAGGCGGTCAGGGCCTGCCGGCACCTGCTCCCGGGCAACGTGAAACTCCCCGACCCGCCTCCGGCCCCGGTTCTGCCGTTCTAGCGCTCCGGCCCGCCTTGCCCGCCCAGGTGGTCAAGGTGGGCCGTTGCGGTGGCGCGTTGGTCCGACGTGAGAAGCGATCCCCACGATCGGCGCCCGCGCGCGGCGGCGGGTGGGGTGGGGGCGGCCACGCCGTAATGAGTCAGGCGCGAACCACCTTCACGCCCGCTTCGGTGATCTGGGCGGTGAGGTGGTCGGAGAGTTGCTCGTCGGTCACCAGGGTGTCGATCTGGGACAACGGGCAGATGCGGGCGAACGCGCGCTTGCCGATCTTGGACGAGTCGGCCACCACGACCACCTGGGCGGCGCGGCTGACGAGGAGGTGGTTGACGCTGGCCTCGCCCTCGTGGTGGGCCGAGGCGCCGAGTTCGATGTCCAGGGCGTCCACGCCCAGGAAGGCCACGTCCAGGGTGACCTGCTCCAGGACGCCTCCGGCCAGCGGGCCGATGAGCTCGTAGGACTGCTGGCGGGCCACGCCGCCGGTCACCACGATCTTGACGTGCTGGCGGACGGTGAGTTCCGAGGCGATGTTCAGCGCGTTGGTGACGATCGTGAAGCCGGACTCGAGTGTGGAGCGGGTGGCGAGCGTGCGGGCCAGTTCTGAGGTGGTGGTGCCACCGTTGAGGCCGATGACGGCGCCGGGGTTGACGAGTTCGGCGGCAGCGGCGGCGATGCGGTGTTTCTCGTCGGCGTGCCGGGCAGTTTTGTATCGGAGGGGCAAGTCGTAGCTGACGCTCTGGGCAACGGCGCCGCCGCGGGTGCGCATGAGCATCTGCTGCTGGGCGAGTTGGTCGAAGTCACGGCGGATGGTCGCGGTGGAGACCTCGAGCGCCTGGGCTGCCTCTTCCACGGAGAGACGCCCCTCCTGGGCGAGCAGCTCGAGAATCGCGTTCCATCTGTCGTATCTGGACACGATTGCCTCCTCGGTGATCTGTCAGGAGCAAGCGTGGCACAACCTTGGAGGCCAGAGCCACCAGTGCAGTTTCATGCAGCATTCTGGTATAAAAAGCGCAGAAACAATCAATCCTTCGGGAGGTAAGTGGTGACCACCCACACCGAGGCCGAGATCGCCTCTCAGCCCGACTGCTGGCGCCGTGCCGTGGAGAACGTTCCGGTCGACGCGCTGCCGCGGCCGGGGGAGCGCGTCGCCGTCGTCGGCTGCGGGACCTCCTGGTTCATCGCCATGGCCTACGCCACGCTGCGCGAGCGTGCCGGGCTGGGCGAGACCGACGCGTTCGCCGCCTCCGAGGCGCCCACCGGCCGCCGCTACGACCGCGTGCTCGCGCTCACCCGCTCCGGCACCACCACCGAGGTCCTGGAGCTGCTGGGCAAGGTGCACGACATCCGGACCACGGCCATCACCGCCGACCCGGACACCCCGGTCATGAGCGCCGCCGACCAGGTGATCGTGCTCGACTACGCCGACGAGAAGTCCGTCGTGCAGACCCGGTTCGCCACCACCCAGCTCGCCATGCTCCGCGCGAGCCTGGGCGAGGACCTCACCCGGGCCATCGCCGACGCCGAGCAGGCGGTCGCCACACCGCTGTCCGAGCAGCTCGTCGAGGCCGAGCAGTTCAGCTTCCTCGGCGCCGGCTGGTCGGTGGGCCTGGCGCAGGAGGCGGCGCTGAAGATGCGCGAGGCGTCCCGCTCCTGGACCGAGGCGTACCCGGCCATGGAGTACCGCCACGGCCCCATCAGCATCGCCGGCCCCGGCCGCGTCACCTGGATGCTCGGCACCGCCCCGGAGGGCCTGCGCGAGCAGGTCGAGGCCACCGGCGGCGCCTTCGTCGAATCCGCACTCGACCCGATGGCCGAGCTCATCCGCGCCCAGCGCGTGGCGGTCGCCCGGGCCTTCGCTCGCGGGCTCAACCCGGACGAGCCCCTGCACCTCACGCGATCTGTGATCCTTTCTTCATGAGCATCTCCGCATCGCATGTGACCGGGGCCGTCACTCTGTCCGACGCCCGAATCGTGGGCCCCGACGGGGTTCACGACGGGTGGCTGACCATCGAGGACGGCCGCATCACGCACGTCGGGCAGGGCCCGGCCCCCCGCGACGGCCACAGCCTGGGCGGACGCCACGTCGTGCCCGGGTTCGTGGACATCCACAACCACGGCGGCGCGGGCGGTTCCTTCCCGACCGGCGACCAGGAGACCGCCAGGGACGCGATCGCCCTGCACCAGCGGCACGGCACCACCACCCTCGTCGCCAGCCTGGTCAGCGGCCCCATCCCCAGCCTCGCCGCCGCGGCCTCCTCCCTGGCCGACCTGTGCGAGGACGGCCTGCTGGCCGGCATCCACTTCGAAGGCCCCTACATCTCCAAGGACCGCTGCGGCGCCCACGACCCCGGCGCGCTGCACGACCCGTCGCCGGAGGAGTTCGCGGGGCTGGTGAAGGCCGGGCGCGGGCACGTGCGCATGCTGACGATCGCCGCCGAACTCCCCGGCGCCCTCGACACCATCCGCGAGGCGGTCGCCTCAGGCGTCATCGCCGCCATCGGCCACAGCGACGCCACCTTCGACCAGACCCGCGCCGGCATCGAGGCGGGCGGCACCGTCGCCACCCACCTCTACAACGCGATGCCCGCCCTCGGCCACCGCGCCCCCGGCCCGATCGCCGCCCTGCTGGAGGACGAGCGGGTGACCGTCGAACTCATCAACGACGGCTTCCACGTGCACCCCGCGATGATCAAACTGGCCTTCGACGTCGCCGGCCCCGGGCGCACCGCCCTCATCACCGACGCCATGGTGGCCACCGGCCTGTCCGACGGCGTCTACCAGCTCGGCGCCATGGACGTGGACGTCACCAACGGCCAGGCCCGCCTGGTCGAAGGCGGTTCCATCGCCGGCAGCACCTTGACCATGGACGCCGCCTTCCGCCGCGCGGTCCGCGAGGTCGGCCTGACCCTGCCGGAGGCCGTCCAGGTCACGGCCACCACCCCGGCGCGCGTCCTCGGCCTGAGCGACCGCCTCGGCACCATTGCCGCGGGCCGCTTCGCGGACCTGGTCGTCCTCTCCTCCGACCTGGAAGTGGACGGTGTCATGCGGCGCGGCATCTGGATCACGGAGCCCTGATGATCGTCACCGTCACCCTCAACGCCGCGCTCGACACCACCTACCGGGTCGGGGACGTGGACTGGGACGGAGTCAACCGAGTCCACCAGGTACACCGGCGCGCGGGTGGCAAGGGCGTGAACGTCGCCCGCGTCCTGTCCTCCCTCGGCCACGACATCCTGGCCACCGGCCTGGCAGGCGGCCCCACCGGCCAGGCCATCCTCGCCGACCTGGACGCCGCCGGGCTCCCCCACGCCTTCACGCCGATCGCGGGGGAGTCCCGGGCCACGCTGGTGATCTCGTCGGTCGTGGGGGGTGACGCCGGTACGGCCGGCGGTGACACGGCGGGGCCGCCTCGAGCTGGTACGGCCGACGTGGGTGAGACGGTGCCGGGCGGAGCCGGTGAAATGGGGGATGGTACGGCGGAGCCGCGCGGCGGCTTCCAGGGTGGCGGTGGGGAGTTCCGGGGTGGTGGTGGCGCTGGGCGGACGGCGTTGTTCAACGAGCCGGGGCCGGAGGTCACAGACGAAGAGCTGGGAAATTTCCTGACATCGTGGGAGGCGCGGGTCAAGGCGGCCGACGCCGTGGTGATGTCGGGGAGCCTGCCCAGAGGCGTCCCGGTGGACTTCTACGCCACCCTGGCCCGCGTGGCAGCCGGGTACGGTGTCCCGGTCATCGTGGACGCCGACGGTGCGCCCCTGCGCCACGCTCCCGCAGGCAGGCCCGCGATCCTCAAGCCCAACCACGAGGAACTGGCCAGGGCGGTGCCGGGCGGCGCCCCGGTCGAGGCCGCTCAGGTGCTGCGCTCCCGGGGGGCCGGGTCCGTGGTGGTCTCCATGGGCAAGGACGGCCTCCTGGCCGTCACGCCGGACGGCGACTTCCGGGCCCGCATGCCGTACACCGTGGACGGCAACCCGACGGGGGCCGGTGACGCGCTCGTGGCCGGGCTGGCCCTGGGCCTGGTCGAGGCGACGCCGTGGCCGGAGCGACTGCGCCGCGCTGCGGCCCTCGGCGCCGCCGCCGTGGCGGCCCCGGTGGCCGGCGACTTCGACCACGCCGTCTATGCCGACATCCACCACAAAATCACCATCACCTAACTCCAGAACCCCCCCCCATCACCAAGCCGATTGCCAGGACGGCTGCCCATAAAGCCGTTCGCCAAGACGACCGACCCGGCTACGCCGCTTGCCATGACGCGGCCGACCCATCGCCCACTGCGGCACCCGCAGACCTGACCTCTCCGAAGGAGCCCGTTATGCCCCTCGCCGGAATCGGTGACATCATCGCCAGCTCCCCCGCCGGCGTCGGCGCGTTCAACGTGATCCAGCTCGAGCACGCCACCGGGATCGTGGCCGGGGCCGAGGCCCTGGGCGTGCCGGTGGTGCTGCAGATCAGTGAGAACTGCGTCCGCTACCACGGCGCCCTGGCCCCGATCGCGCAGGCGTCGCTGGCCGTGGCGCGGGCGGCGGCGGTGCCGGTCGCCGTGCATCTGGATCACGCGACCCGGCGCACCCTGGTGGAGGAGGCGGTGGAGCTGGGCCTGGGCTCGGTGATGTTCGACGCCTCGGCGCTGCCCGACGAGGAGAACGTGCGGGCCACGGCCGAGGTGGCGGCCTACTGCCACGCGCGCGGCGTCTGGGTGGAGGCCGAGCTGGGCGAGGTGGGCGGCAAGGACGGCGTTCACGCGCCGGGCGCGCGGACGAAGCCGCACGAGGCGGTGGACTACGTGGCCCGCACCGGCGTGGACGCCCTGGCGGTGGCCGTGGGCAGTTCGCACGCCATGACCACGAAGGACGCCGTCCTCGACCTCGGCCTGATCGCCGAGCTGCACGCCGCGGTGCCGGTCCCGCTGGTGCTGCACGGCTCGTCCGGGGTGCCCGACGAGACCCTCGGCGCGGCGGTACGGCAGGGCATGAAGAAGATCAACATTGCCACGCACCTGAACAAGGCGTTCACCGGCGCCGTCCGCGACTACCTGGCAGGGGATGAGAAGGTGGTCGACTCCCGCAAGTACCTCAGGGCGGGCCGCGACGCGGTCACCCGCGAGGTGGAACACCTGCTCAGGATCCTGACCGCTCCCTGAGGACCCGGCGGCCGGCCCCGCGCGGTGAACGACTGTTTCCCCGGAATACCGCCGGCCCCCTGCGGCGGGCGGGGCGGTGACGTGAAAGGAAAGGCCGTAAAGGGACAGCGGGCGGGGAATAGGGTCGGAGAGGACAGAGTGTGGAGCGGCGCAAGAGTCAGCAGGGGGATGGATGTCTGCGGGTAAGGGCGCACTCGGGCCAGATGACCGGGCGGCGGCGCTTGCGGCCATGGAGGAGCGTGAGCTCGACCTCGTCGTCGTAGGTGGCGGGGTGGTCGGGGCCGGCGTGGCGCTGGACGCGGTCACCCGGGGGTTGCGGGTCGGGATCGTGGAGGCGCGCGACTTCGCCTCCGGCACCTCGTCGCGCTCGTCGAAGCTGATCCACGGCGGCCTGCGCTACCTGGAGCAGCTCAACTTCGACCTGGTCCGCGAGGCCCTGCAGGAGCGGGGGCTGCTGCTGCAGCGGATCGCCCCGCATCTGGTGCGGCCGGTGCCGTTCCTGTTCCCGATGACGCATTTCGGGTGGGAGCGGCCGTATGTGGGCGCGGGCGTGGCGCTGTATGACACGCTCGGGTTCGCGTCGGGGCTCACCCGGGGCGTGCCGGGGCATCGGCACCTGTCGCGCAGCCGGGCGCTGCGGCTGGCTCCGGCTCTCAAGAAGACGTCCTTCACCGGCGCGGTGCAGTACTGGGACGCCCAGGTGGACGACGCCCGGTACGTGATGACGCTGCTGCGCACGGCGGCCTCCTACGGCGCGCATGTGGCGCAGCGCGCGCAGGTCATCGGGTTTCTGCGGGAGGGCGAGCGGGTCACCGGCGTGCGGGTGCGCGACCTGGAGAGCGGTGCCGAGCTGGACGTGCGCGCCCAGCAGGTGGTCAACGCCACGGGCGTGTGGACCGACGACATCCAGGAGCTCGTGGGCGGGCGCGGGCAGATCCACGTGCGGGCGTCCAAGGGCATTCACCTCGTCGTGCCGCGCGACCGGATCCACTCGCTGACCGGGATCATCCTGCGCACCGAGAAGTCGGTGTTGTTCGTCATCCCGTGGGGCCGCCACTGGATCATCGGCACCACTGACACCGAGTGGACGCTCGACAAGGCGCACCCGGCGGCCTCGCGGGTGGACATCGACTACCTGCTCGACCACGTCAACGAGGTGCTGTCGGTGCCGCTGACCCGCGACGACGTGGAAGGCGTGTATGCGGGGCTGCGGCCGCTGCTGTCGGGGGAGTCGGAGGAGACCTCCAAGCTCTCGCGTGAGCACGTCGTCGCGCATCCGGTCCCGGGACTGGTCATGATCGCCGGCGGCAAGTACACGACCTACCGGGTCATGGCCAAGGACGCCGTCGACGCCGTCGCCCACGGACTCGATCAGCGGGTGCCGCGCTCGTGCACCGACCGCATTCCACTCGTCGGCGCCGAGGGCTACCAGGCGCTGTGGAACGCCCGCCACCGCCTGGCCGCCGAGTCCGGCCTGCACGTGGCCAGGATCGAACACCTGCTGCAGAGGTACGGCTCGCTCATCGACGAGGTTCTCGCCCTGATCGAAGCCGACCCGTCGCTGGGCCGCCCGCTCAACGGGGCCGACGACTACCTGCGCGCCGAGATCGTCTACGCCGCCACCCACGAGGGCGCCCGGCACCTCAACGACGTGCTGACCCGGCGCACGCACATCTCCATCGAGACCTTCCACCGCGGCGCGGCCGTGGCCCAGGAGTCGGCCGAGCTGCTGGCCGGGCCGCTGGGCTGGGACGACGAGCAGGTCAAGCGGGAGGTGGAGTACTACACCAAGCGGGTGGAGGCCGAGCGGCTCTCGCAGGAGCAGGACACCGACCACGCGGCCGACGCCATCCGCCTGGGTGCTCCCGAGATCGTCCCCGTCCCGGAAAGATCATGAATGCGATGGCCAGGTGGGATGAGTAAGTATTCGTAATACGTAGGTCCTACGTATATACGTCGTGCCTGATCGTGATCGATGTTTTTGCTTGTTCCCGATCAGGAGGACCTCCATGCGACGACGCATTCCGGTCACCGTGTTAATCGCCGGCGCCCTCGCCTTATCCGGCGCGGGCGTCGCTGTCGGTGAAGAGGCGCCACTCGAGCCTCGTAAGACGCCGGCCGTCCACGGTGACGATCATGGCAAGCCCGATATCGACCATCGAAAGGGGCAGGTCAGCCCGCCCTCCCTCGCGCGCCAGGCCGGTCCGGCGAAGATCCGCTGGAACGATCTCGGCACCCCTGCCGTCGTCACGGCGCCAGAGCCGCTGGCCGAAGGGCTGCCGGCCGACCCCGAGCAGGCGGCCCGCGCCTACCTGGAGAACAACAAGGGCCTGTTCGGCGAGGCCGTCGGCGCCCTGGAGAAGGTCGCGGTCAACCCGATCGGCTCCGGCCACGCCGTACTGCTGAGGCAGAAGTTCGGCGACCTGCCGGCCGGCGCGGACGGCATGGTGGTCGTCGGCGTCAAGGACGGCAAGGCCGTCTACGTGTCCTCGTCGCTGTCACGCTCCACGGAGGCGCCGCCCGCCGCGGCCATCACGCAGGATCGTGCGCTGGAGATCGCCGCCAAGGACGCCGAGATCGACCTGGCCACCGCGAGCACCAAGAAGGTGAGCGAGGTGGCGGTGCCGTCCGGTGACAAGGTGCACCGGGCCTTCCAGGTGGTGCTCGTCGGCAAGGACACCGGCTACACCACGCACGTGGACGCGGTGACCGGCGAGGTCCTCCTGCGCGAGAACCTGGCCGACCAGTTCGACCCGGAGTGGTCGGTCTTCCCGGCCAACCCGCCGGCCGACTTCTCCTCGACCGACAACCGGCAGCGCTGGTGCTACGTCGCCGGACCCGGCTGTGACCTCGTGGTCGGCGGCGACCCGGCCACGGGCAAGGCGTGGGACGTGGACCACGCGACGAACGCGGCCACCAACACCAGCCTCGGCAACGCGGCGCGCACGTTCGAGAACCGCGCCTCCGGTGACCCGTTCACGGTCGGCACCCGCAGCAACGTGCTGACGCCGAGCCGCAAGTACGTCTACCCGTGGACGAACGCCTGGTACAAGGCGGGATGCAACCCCGCGGTCCTGGACCAGCCGGGTGAGGCCGACCTCGAGGCGGCGATCTCGAACCTGGGCGTCATGCACAACCGCATGCACGACTGGTCCTACCGGCTCGGCTTCACCGAGACCGCGTGGAACATGCAGACCGACAACGGCGGCCGCGGCGGCCTCGGCGGCGACCCCGAGCAGGGCAACGCCCAGGCGGGCGCCCGGATCCTGAGCGTGCGCGACAACGCCAACCAGATCACGCCGCCCGACGGGACCGCGCCGATCACGAACATGTACATGTGGCAGCCGATCGCCGGTTCGTTCTACTCGCCGTGTGTCGACGGTGATTACGACATGTCGGTCATCGGGCACGAGTACACGCACGCCATCAGCAACCGTATGGTCGCCGGCCCGAACGCCGGTCTCAGCGGTGCGCAGGCCGGCGCCATGGGCGAGAGCATGTCCGACCTGTTCGCGATGGAGTACCTGTACGAGAACGGCTTCCGCCCGCGCGGCGACACCCCGTACGTCACCGGCGGTTACGCCACCGGCGACGCCCAGCGCGGCATCCGCAACTACGACATGTCGAAGTCGACCCTGAACTACAGCAACATCGCCTACGACCTGGTCGGCCAGCAGGTGCACGCCGACGGCGAGATCTGGTCGGCGACCCAGTTCGACGTCCGCGCCGCCTTCCTCAAGAGGTACGGCGACGCCTCGGTCCGCGTCCAGCGTGACTGCGCCGAAGGCCGCCGGGCCCTTGACCGCTGCCCGGGCAACCGCCGCTGGATCCAGCTGCACTTCGACGCGTTCCTGCTGACCGCGGTCGGCACGCTCAGCTACATCGACATGCGCGATGCCATGCTGGCCGCCGACCAGATGCGCTTCGGCGGCAAGAACCAGGACATCATGTGGAACGCCTTCGCCGAGCACGGTCTCGGAAAGGGCGCCACCAGCAACGGCACCGCCGACCCCGACCCGGTCCCGAGCTTCTCCTCCGACTACGCCAAGAACGCCACGCTGACGCTGAAGCCGCTCGGCGAGGCCAAGGACGCGGCGGTCCGGCTGTACGTGGGCGACTACGAGGGCCGCGTGGTCCCGGTAGCCGACACCGACCCGGCCACGCCGATCGACGAGAGCTTCGAGATCGTGCCCGGCAAGTACACCTTCCTGGCGGTCGCGCAGGGCTTCGGCCACACGCGCTTCTCGCTGCCCGTCCTGCCTGGCCTGAAGCTCCCGATCCCGCTGCTCCTGAGCCGCAACCACGCGTCGGCGGCGTCCGGCGCCACGGCTTCCGGCGACGGCGTCAACCAGGCCAAGCTCATCGACGAGACCGAGGCCACCAACTGGGCTTCGCTGACCGGGCCCGTCGCCGGCCGGAACGTCATCGTCGACCTGGCCGGAACCGAGCCCGTGAAGGTGTCTCGCGTCCAGGTCAGCGCGATGCTGCGGCCCAACATCGGCGACCCGGCCGACCCGGGCGGCCAGAACCGCTTCAGCGCCCTGCGCGCCTTCGAGGTTCTGTCCTGCAACGCCGCCACCGGCGCCGACTGCGCCAACCCGGCCAGTTACACCTCGGTCTACACCAGCCCGAAGGACGCCTTCCAGACGTCCCGCCCCCGCCCGCGCGGCGCCGACCTGCTGATCGAGTCGTTCCGCGTGAAGCCGTCGAAGGCCACCCACCTGATTCTGCGTACGGTGTCCAGCCAGTGCACCGGCAACCCGGTCTACGCCGGTGAGCAGGACCAGGACCCGAACTCCAACACCGACTGCACGACCGCCAGCCCGCTCGCCGGCCAGATCAGGGCCGCCGAACTGCAGGCGTTCTCCCGCTAGCCGACGGAGCCCCCGCCGCGAACCGGCGGGGGCTCCATGGTTGATGGCGGGTCAGGGTACGGTGACCGGCTTGGTGACCGAGCCGGTCGCGCCCTTGTCGTCGGTGACCGTGAGCTTCACGTTCCTGGCCCCGGCGGTGTTGTAGAAGTGGCGGACGGTGGCGCCGGTGCCGGTGGTGCCGTCGCCGAACTCCCACGCGTACGAGCTGATCGTGCCGTCGGGGTCGGAGCTGGCGGTGCCGTTGAAGTCGCACCAGCGGAAGATGAAGATCACCCGGCAGGTCTGGGTGAAGTCGGCGGTGGGCGGCTGGTTGGAGCCGGTGCCCACGGTGATGGACTTGGTCACGGTGCCGCTGGCGCCGCCGTTGTCGGTCACGGTCAGCTTCACCGAGTACGTGCCCGCGGCCGCGTAGGTGTGGCCGGCGTTGGCGCCGGTGCCGGTGCCGCCGTCACCGAAGTCCCAGGCGTAGGCGGTGATGCTGCCGTCCGGGTCGGAGGAGCCGCTGCCGTCGAAGCTGCAGCTCAGGCCGGAGCAGGTGTTGGTGTAGCCGGCGATCGGCGGCTGGTTGCCACCGGGTCCCGGCGGGTACTGGGTGGAGTCGTGCACGTCCAGGAGGGGTTCCTTGACGCCGTCCGTGGCGTCGTCGGTCCAGTTCTGGTTGCCGGTCGCGATGAGTTTCGCGCGTACGGCCAGCGCACCGGTCCGGTTCGTCGGCTTGTTGGCGCCGGAGGTGAGGATGCCCGCGGCGCCCGCGACGTGCGGGCTGGCCATCGAGGTGCCGCTGATGGTGTTGTAGCCGCCGTTCATCCACGTCGAGTAGATGCAGGTGCCCGGCGCGGTGATCTCGATCGTGGTGCCGAAGTTGGAGAACCAGGCGAGCGTGTCGTCGGTGTCGCGCGCCCCGTCGGTACGGCAGGGCACCAGGATGTTCGTCCCGCCCAGCCCGCCGGGCAGCCCGTCGAAGTCGGTCATCGCCGAGACGGTGACGACGTCGGCGTGGTTGGCCGGGAAGAAGGTGGAGGCGTTGGCGGTGCTGTTGCCGGCGGCCACGACGACCACGACGCCGGCGTTGGTGGCGTTCGTGATCGCGTTGCTGATCGCGCTGCTCGTGCAGCCGTTGCAGCCGAGGCTCATGTTGATGACCTCGATGGTGGAGGCGCGGGCGACGACCCAGTCGAGGCCGGCGGCGATGGCCGACAGCGTGCCGGAGCCGGCGGAGTTGAGCACCTTGACGCCCCAGATGCGGGCGCCGGGGGCGACGCCCACCGGGCCGATGGCGTTGTCGAGGGCGCCGACGGTGCCGGCGACGTGGGAGCCGTGGCCGTTGTCGTCGTCACCGGAGTTGTCCACGCATGCGCCGGTCTGGCAGTTGGCCCGACCGGCCACGTTGAGGTCGGGGTGGTCGAAGTCGACGCCGGTGTCGACCACGGCCACGTCCACGTTGATGCGGACGTCGTCGGTGCCGTCGATGTCGAGGTTGGGGTTGTTCGGGGCGAAGATGCGCTTCACTCCCGTGGGGACGGTCTGCGGGAAGGCGCTGACGACGGCGTCGGGTTCGACGCTCAGCACGTTCGGGCTCCTGCGCAGCGCCTTGGCCGCGGCCGGGGTGAGCTTGGCGGTGTATCCCTTGAAGGCGTGCTGGTAGACCCCGACCACCTCACCGCCGTACTGCCCGACCTGCTCGGCGGCGGCGGTCCTGGGCGCGGTCTTGAGGTGAGGGTTGAGCTCGACGATGTAGCTCTGGGTCTGCGCGGCGGCGGTGGTGGCGCTGACGGGCGCGGGCAAGGAGAGTAATGCGAGCGCGCCGACCAGCGATGCGAGCCATGGTGTGGATGTTCGCATGGTGTCCTCCTGATCGGGATCACACGAAACATGAGCCCAAATCAGACATTCCGCCATACGTGATGGCCACGTAATGTAACTACGTAGTGCTTCTGGGGAGTTGCCTGCGCGAGGTGAGACCGAGTTTGCGCAGGGCGTTGGCCACGTGCACCTCGACCGTCCGCGGCGACAGGAAAAGACTCTCGGCGATCTCCCGGTTCGTCAACCCCTGCGCGGCCAGTTTGATCACCTGCTCCTCGCGGGGCGAGACGGCGCCCTTGGGCTCGGCCGGCGTCTCCACCCTGCGGTGCAGCCGCCGCCGGATGCCGGGCGTGATCGAGTCGTAGACCGCCTGCCTGGCCAGCGGCTGGCGCAGGCCGTACCTTCCGGGGGCGGCCTGGTGCAGCAGGCCGCGCCGTACCGCCTCCGCCAGGCCGCGCTCGCCCTGCTCGGGCGGGACGCCCGCGACGGTGACCAGCGACCGCTCCGAGGCCGGCTGGTCGAGCACTGCCGCGGCCTGGACCATGCGCCGCGCCGCGACGGGCAGCGCCTCGATCTTCAGCAGGACGGCGTCGCGTACGGCCGGCGGCGTGCCGCACCCACGGCCTTCGGCCAGCATGCGGGCCAGTTCCTCGATGGCGAACGGCAGCCCGAGCGTGAGCGGCCACAGGTCGGGCGGATCGGTGAGCAGGTGCTTGGCCAGCAGCGCGGTCTCCTCGGCGTCCAGCGGCGCCAGGGAGATCTGGTCGTGGCGGATGTGCGGCGGCAGGTGCGAGCGGAGCGCGGCGACGGGGTAGCAGGTGTCCTCGGGCCGGTAGGTGAGCAGGAGGTTGACCCCGTCGGGCAGGCAGCGGGAGAGGAAGGCCAGCAGCTCGCGCGTGTCGGGATCGATCCAGTGCACGTCCTCGAGGACCAGGGTGACCGGGGCCAGCGACCCCAGAAGGGATAACACCGCCCGGAACAAACGATGCCGCTCGACCTGCGGATCCTGGACAGGAGGCGGGTCGAACGGCAACTGGTGGGCGAACTCCGGTAACAAGGGGCGTAAGGCGCCGGTGACCGGGTTGAGGCTGATGGGGAGCGTGGCGTTGCGCAGGGCTTCGACGATGGGGCCGAAGGGGAAGCGCATGGGGTGGCAGTTGCCGGCGAGCGTGGGCGTGGCCAGCTCGCGGAGCAGGCGTGTCTTGCCCACGCCCGCTTCGCCGTCGATCAGGACGACCGCAGGTGGGCGGGCGAGCAGGGTCGTCAGGTGAAGTAGTTCGCGCTCCCGTCCCACAAAAGGCATCCGCACCCCCAACATCACGGTGTCAGTGGATTTTTCACCATTAGTTGGGGGCTGTCCAGATCTGGCTAGGTCAACGGAATCCAGGACTTGCTGTCCAGCGAGGCCATGTCGTTCACCTGGACGCCTTCGTAGGAGAAGGTCCAGAGTTCGTCACCGATCACCATCGAGCGCTGGATGCCGGGCTGGTAGGCGTAGTCCTTCTGCTGCTGCTTCGGGTGCTTGACCATGCCCACCTGAGTGACGCCGTTCTGGTCCACCTTCATGACCATCGCGCCGGACTTGCCCTCCTGGTAGCCGGTCACCGGGATCACGGTCAGGCCGGTCTTGGGCCAGTACAGGAAGGCGTGCGGGTCCCACTCGGCCTCGGAGCCGGTGTCCTTCTGGAACATCTGCGACAGGCGGCGCGGCGCCGCCGGGTCGCTGACGTCGAACAACGACAGCTGGGTGCCGAGCGTGCGGCCCTTGTCGCTGGCCTCCTGGCCCACGCCGATGAGCCGGCCGTCGCCCGCCGGATGCAGGTACGCCGAGTAGCCGGTGATCTTCAGCTCGCCGGTCACCTTCGGCGCGGCCGGGTCGCGCAGGTCGAGCGTGTAGAGCGGGTCCACCTGGCGGAAGGTCACCACGTAGCCGATCGGGCCGATGAAGCGCACGGAGTAGATGCGCTCGCCCTTGCCCAGGCCGCCGGCCTCGCCGACCTTCTGCAGGGAGTCGGCCTTGAGCACGTAGACGCTGCTGGAGCTGGTCTTCTGGTCGGCCAGCGTGGTGGCCACGCGCAGGTTGCCCTCGAACTCCGACAGCGAGTACTGGTTCAGCAGCCGGCCCGGCACCTTGCCGGAGGCCACGTAGCGGGGGGCGCCGGCCTGGGAGACGTCGAAGCGGTGCAGCTCGGTCTCCTCCGGCGGGATCACCGGCTTCGAGGGACTGGGGGTCGGGTCGGCCGGCCTGGTCGGGTCCACCGGCGCCTGCTCAGAAGAAGTGGGCGCGTCGTCGATCATCACCGGCTCGATCGGCCACCACCAGCGCGGGTTGCTGGCCACGTACAACGCCTGGCCGGTGCCGTACACGGTGTCGCCGTCGGCCGCCAGGCTGATCGGGTCCGTCCCGGCCGAGGTCAGCCCCTGGGCCAGGTCGAGCGAGTGCACGGTCAGCAGCGAGGTGCCGGTGTACTCGGCCGGGTGGCTGACCCGCTCGCAGGCCACCGCGTCCTTCTTGACGGTCCCGTCCGCGCCGGTGATCTCGATCTTGGGCAGCCAGGCGTCGGCGGGCGCCTGCCGTACCACCTCTTGGTTGATCTTCTTGAGCTGCTCCTCGCCGATCTGGTCCTTCGGCTGGGGGAACTTGATGTCGGGCTGGCTCCGGGTGACGATGCGCACGGTCGAGCCGACCATGCGGGCGTCCACGTGCTCGCCCTGGGGGCGCACGGTGCCGATCACCTTGGGCTCGCCGGCGAGGTCCACGAGGATGTAGGAAGTGGTCATCTGCGGGGCGAAGCTCTTGTACATCGGCATGGCGCCGCGGAAGACGACCAGGGCGCGGTCGCCGGAGACGAGCAGGTCGGCGCCGCCCATGTAGCCGCCGTCGCGGCCCTTCTTCTCGATCAGGTCGAGCTTGGCGGTGACCTTCTTGGTCGCGGTGTCGATGACGCGCAGCGTGCCGTTGGTGACGGTGAAGACGCGGTTGCCGTCGGTCTTGACCAGGTCGGGCTCGTCCACGCCGGCCTCGTGCACGTTGGTCGTCGAGTGCTCGGGCGCGGCCTTGCCGGTGGCGGCGGTGTCGGACTGCAACATCTCGCGGGCGGCGAACGGCTGGATCCCGCCGCCGAACCCCCAGGGGCCGACGTTCTCCGCCGCCTTCTGGCGCAGCCCGGCGAGCATGTCGTCGCAGCTGGAGTAGGCGACCAGGCGCACGTCCTTGCTCAGGTCCAGCTTCCCGGGCACGGGAGCCTGGGCTGAGGAGGTGCAGGCGGCGGCGGCCGTCGCGAGTGCTGCGGCGGTCAGCGCCGTGCGGATCAGCGTCTTCATGCCCTCCATGACGGATGGCCGGTCGGAGTGGTTCAGGACCCTCTGGAGGGATTGAGGGTGAATGCCGGGCTGAACTCCACGCCGTCCCCGACGTCGAGCAGTTTCCGGATGAGCTGGCCGTCGAAGCCCACCACCTGGATCTCGTCGAGCGGCGCGTCGTCCTGTTCCCAGCAGAACAGGTGCTTGGTGTCCCACCAGCCGAGCACCTTGTCGCAGGCGGAGGTGAACGTGCGCACCTGCTTGCCGGTCTCGGCGTCCCACAGGCAGTGGTCGCCGTCCTCACCGCCCGGGCAGATGGTCACGAAGGTGCTGCCGTCGGGGGAGAAGACGTCCTGCATGCCCGAGGGCAGCTTGCCCACCTCGGGGGCGTCGCGCACGGCCTTGCCCGACGGGCCGAAGAAGCGCAGGCCCGCGTCCTTGCCGTAGACGGAGATCACCCCCTTCTCCTGGCCGTCCCAGCCGAAGCCCGACTCCCGGACCTGCTCGTCGGCGACGTAGGCGATCCTGGCCTTGCCGCTCTCGACGTCGACGACGGCGAAGCCCTGGTAACGCCACTTGCCGCCGACCTTCTTCTCCAGGTTGAGCAGGATCCGCTTGCTGTCGCGCGACCAGCTCGCGATGCTGCTGATCTCGGGCTTGCGCACGGTCTTGATCGTCGTCCTGCCGCCGCCGGACCGCTCGTGGATGATGATGTAGTCGTAGCCGTCGTCGGTGTACTCCTGGCCGCGGCTGGCCATCATGGTGCCGTCGGGAGACAACATGGTCTCCTCGTTGTTCGGGTAGCGCCGGAAGTCGCCGTCGAGGCCGTCCCTGGCGTAGTCGTCCCAGTTCTTGGCCTTCTTGGCGTAGACCTCGTAGCTGGTCAGCGTGACCTGGTCGTCGGGGCGCTCGTACAGCGAGATGGCGCCGCCGGGGAGCTTCTTGCGGCTGATCTCGTTCGTGCGCGGGGCCTTCGACGAGCGTTCCGCGGACCTCGGCGCCGCCGTGGGGCTCGCCTGGGCGCCGGTCCGTTGCTGCTGCCACGGTACGGCCAGCGCCACGCCGCCCAGCAGCAGGAGCGCGACGCCCACGGAGATGCCGATGAGCAGCGGCCCACGCCTGCGCCGGGGCGGCGGCTGGTTGGTCATCGGCGTGTGCGGTGGCGGCCAGCCGTGCCCGGCGCCGCTGGGCGGCGCCCATCCCTGCCCGGTGACCGGGGTGGGCGGCGGCGCCGTACGAACTCCCGCGGCGGCGGCTCCCTGGGCGAGCATGCCGCCCGCCGAGGGCACCGGGTGCTGCAGCAGGCGCATCATCGCCTGCTCGGCGGTGGGCCGCAGCGCCGGGTCCTTCTGCAGGCAGGCGGTGACCACCTCGCGCAGCGCGCCGTCCAGCGTGCCGAGGTCGGGCGGCTGGTTGAGGACCCGGTTGATGACCGCGGGCATGGTGTCGCTGCCGAACGGGGCCCGGCCGGTGGCCGCGTAGACCATCGTGGCGCCCCAGGAGAACATGTCCGCCGAGGGCCCGACCTGGTGGCCCATGAACTGCTCGGGCGGCATGTAGGACGGCGTGCCGACGGCCATGCTGGTCAGCGTCGAGGTGGCGTTGAGCGCGCGGGCGATGCCGAAGTCGATCACGCGTGGCCCGTCGGAGCCGATGATCACGTTGGCGGGTTTGAGGTCGCGGTGGACGATCCCGGCCTGGTGGATGGCGGCCAGCGCGGTGGCGGTGCCGATGGCCAGGCGGTGCAGCGCCGATCCGGTGCGTGGCCCCTGCTCCTGGACGATCCGGTGGAGGGTGGGGCCGTCGATGAACTCGCTGACGATGTAGGGCCGTTCGTGCTCGACGCCCTTGGCCAGGACGGCGGCGGTGCAGAACGGCGCCACCTGCTCGGCGACCTGGACCTCGCGCATGAACCGCTCGATGCTGACCTTGTCGCCGGCCAGTTCGGCGCGCAGCCACTTGACGGCGACGTGCGTCCCGGCGGGGTCGTTGGCGAGATAGACGACGCCCTGCCCGCCCTCGCCCAGCCTGCCGAGCAACCGGTACGGCCCCAGCCCTTCCGGATCTCCTGGTCTGAGCGGCGAGAAAGACGGCATGGGTAAAATTCTGGCCTCTTATTGCGATAAAGAACAAAACTACCGGCCAGTAGCTCCACGGAATATCATTCGGTCATGCATGCGACCCGGCAGATCACCGCCCCCTTCACCGGCGAGCCGATCGCCGACCTGGCCATCTCCGACAGCGACCACGTGCGCGCCGCCTACGAGAAGGCGAGACAGGCGCAGGAGTCCTGGGCGGCGGTGCCGCCCGCCGAGCGGGCCCGGCCCTTCCTGCGCCTGCACGACGAGATCCTCAACCGTCGCGACGAGATCCTCGACATCGTGCAGAACGAGACCGGCAAGGCCAGGAAGCACGCCTTCGAAGAGGTGCTCGACGTGGCCGGCTGCGCCCTGTACTACGCCCGCCGGGCCGCCCGCCTGCTCGCGCCCAAGGGCCGCAAGGGGATCTTCCCCTTGGCCACCCAGGTCACCGAGGTACGCCAGCCCAAAGGCGTCGTCGCCCTGATCACCCCGTGGAACTACCCCCTGTCGCTGGGCGTGACCGACGCGGCGCCCGCGCTGCTGGCCGGCAACGCGCTCGTGCACAAGCCCGACACCCAGACCGCGCTGTCGACCATGTGGACCGTGGACCTGCTGGCCGAGCTGGGCATGCCGCGCGAGATCTGGCAGGTGGTCGTCGGCGACCCGGAGGACATCGGCGACGCGCTGCTCGACGGCGCCGACTACGTGGCCTTCACCGGCTCCACCCGGGGCGGCCGCAAGATCGCCGAAGAGGCGGCCAAGCGGCTCATCGGCTGCTCCCTCGAGCTCGGCGGCAAGAACCCGATGATCGTGCTGGACGACGCCGACCTCGACGTGGCCGCCCACGGCGCCGTCCGGGCCGCCTTCACCAACGCCGGCCAGCTCTGCCTGTCCATCGAGCGGCTCTACGTGCACGAGTCGCGCTTCGACGACTTCGCCGAGCGCTTCGCCAAGCAGGCCAGGAACCTGAAGCTCGGCGCCGGCTTCGACTGGTCGGTGCAGATGGGCTCGCTCACCTCGCGGCGCCAGCTCGACGCGGTCAGCGCGCACGTGGACGACGCCGTCGCCAAGGGCGCCACCGTGCTGACCGGCGGCAAGGCCCGCCCCGACCTGGGCCCGTTCTTCTACGAGCCGACGATCCTCACCGGCGTCACCGAGACCATGGACCTGTGCCGCAACGAGACGTTCGGCCCGGTCGTCGCCCTGTACCCCTACGCCACCGACGAGCAGGCCATCGCCTTGGCCAACGACACCGTCTACGGCCTCAACGCCTCCGTCTGGACCCGCGACCCCGCCCGCGGCCGGGCCGTGGCCACCCGGCTCCGAGCCGGGACGGTCAACGTCAACGAGGGGTACGCCGCCGCCTACGCCTCCTACGACGCGCCCATGGGCGGCATGAAGTCCTCCGGCCTCGGCCGCAGGCACGGCGCCGAGGGCCTGCTGCGCTACACCGAGGTGCAGACCGTCGCCTCCCAGAGCACCCTGCTGGGCTTCGAGGCGCCCTTCGGCCTGGCCAACGACACCTGGGCCGAGGTCATGGCCGCCGCGCTCAAGACCATGCGGAGGCTGCGCCTCACATGAGCGACTTCGACGTCCTGGTCATCGGCTCCGGCTTCGGCGGCAGCGTCAGCGCGCTGCGCCTGACCGAGAAGGGGTACGAGGTCGGCGTCCTGGAGGCCGGGCGCCGCTTCGGCCGGGCCACCCTGCCCAGGACGTCCTGGCGGGCGCGCGACTTCCTGTGGGCGCCCTGGCTCGGGCTCAAGGGCATCCAGCGCATCCACGTGCTCGGCGGCGACCGCGGCACCCGGGTGATGGTGCTGGCCGGGGCAGGGGTGGGCGGCGGCTCGCTGGTGTACGCCAACACCCTCTACGAGCCGCTCGACCCGTTCTTCGCCGATCCCCAGTGGTCGGCGATCACCGACTGGAAGGCCGAGCTCGCGCCCCACTACGACCAGGCCAAACGCATGCTCGGTGCGGTGACGAACCCGACCGCCACCCGCGCCGACGAGATCATGAAGAAGGTCGCCGACCGGATGGGCGTGGGCGAGACCTTCCGCCTGGCCCCGGTGGGCGTCTACTTCGGCGCCGACGGCGTGGACCCCTACTTCGGCGGCGCGGGCCCGAGCCGCAACGGCTGCATCGAATGCGGCGAGTGCATGACCGGCTGCCGCCACGGCGCCAAGAACATGCTCACCGAGAACTACCTGTTCCTGGCCGAGAAGGCCGGCGCCCGCGTCTACCCGGAGTGCACGGTCACCTCCATCCGTCCCCGCCCTTCAGGCGGTTACGCGGTGGAGGTCCGCAAGACGGGTTCGGTACGGCGGCGCCGTACCTTCACCGCCCGGCAGGTGATCTTCGCGGCCGGCACCTACGGCACCCAGCGGCTGCTGCACAAACTCCGCGACACCGGGACTCTCCCCCGCATCTCACCCCGGCTGGGCGTCCTGACCAGAACGAACTCCGAGGCCCTCCTCGGCTTCGAACGCCTGGAGACGCACGGCGAGAAGCTCAACGGCGGCGTGGCGATCACCTCCTCGATCCACCCCGACGCCGAGACCCACATCGAGCCGGTGCGCTACGGCAACGGCTCCAACGCCATGGCCCTGCTGCGCACGCTGCTCATCGACGGCGGCCAGAACCGGTGGCGCGCCTTCGGCCGCGAACTGGCCGCCCAGCCGTTGAAGGCGCTGCGCCTGCTCAACCTGCGCCGCTGGTCGGAGCGCACCCTCATCGCCCTGGTCATGCAGGCCAAGGACAACTCGATCACGGTCACGCGCACCCGCTGGGGCCTGCGCGCGGCGCCCGGGCACGGCGCGCCCAACCCGACGTGGATCCCCGCCGGCCACGAGGCGGTACGGCACGCGGCCGAGGAGATCGGCGGCATGCCGGGCGGCTCCTGGCTGGACCTGTTCGACATCCCGGCGACCGCGCACTTCCTGGGCGGCTGCGCGATCGGCCCCTCGGCGGAGGAAGGCGTCATCGACGCCTACCACCGGGTCCACGGCTACGCGGGCCTGCACGTGATCGACGGCTCCGCCATATCCGCCAACCCCGGCGTGAACCCGTCGCTCACGATCACCGCGCAGGCCGAGCGGGCGATCTCGCTCTGGCCCAACGCCGGTGACGAGGATCCCCGCCCCCCGCTGGGTATGCCCTATGTACGGCTGGCGCCCGTCGCGCCGCGGAGTCCGGTGGTTCCGGACACAGCGCCTGCCGCGTTGCGTCTCTACGGAATATCACCGAGACCGGAAGGGTCATAAGAGACCATGCGCATCCGATACGTGAGCGGTCCGACGGCGATCCTGGAACTCGGCGGGCTGCGGCTTCTGACCGACCCGACCTTCGACGAGCCGGGTCACTACCCGGTCGGCAGCGGGCTGACCAAGACGTCCGGCCCCGGCGTGGCCCTGGACGAGATCGGGCCGATCGACGCCGTCCTGCTCTCCCACGACCAGCACCCCGACAACCTCGACACCTCCGGGCGGGAGATGCTGGCCTCGGTCCCGCTGGTGCTGTCCACGCAGAGCGCGGCCGATCGCATCGGCGTGCGGGCGCTGCCCAACTGGGCCGAGACCGAGCTGGGCCCGCTGACGATCACCGGTGTCCCCGCCGTGCACGGGCCGCCCGGCACCGAGCACCTGGTCGGCGAGGTCACCGGGTTCGTGCTGCGCGGTGACGGCCTGCCCACGGTCTACGTCAGCGGCGACAACGCCTCGCTCGACGTCGTCAGGGAGATCGCCGGCCGGATCGGCCAGGTGGACGTGGCACTGCTGTTCGCCGGCGCCGCGCGGACGCCGCTGATCCCCGGCGCCGACCTCACGCTCAACAGCCGCGACGCCGCCGAGGCCGCCCGCATCCTGGGCGCCGGGCACGTGGTGCCGCTGCACTTCGAGCACTGGACCCACTTCACCCAGGGCCGTGAGACGCTGGCCGAGCCGTTCGCCGAGCACGGCAGCGTCCACGTGCTCACGCCCGGCGAGCACGTGGACGTCGGCTGAGCTACAGGATCGTGTGGAGCAGGCCCAGCGGCGGGGAGCCGAGGTCGAGCATGGCCTTGTGGAAGCGCTGCAGCGTGAAGCCGGAGCCCCACTCCTTGCGCGCCCGCTCACGCAGATCCATGATCATCAACTTGCCCCACGTGTAGCGCCCATAGGTGGGGTCGATGGTGGCCCGGCGGGCCTCCGACAGGGCGCCGGGACCGGAGAGGTGGGTGTCGGCCGCGAAGCGGCGGGCGCCCTCCTCGACCGTCATCTGCCCGGTGTGCACGCCGATCGCGCAGGCCAGCCGGGTCACCCGCAGCAGCGCCTCCAGCCAGACGCCGATCTCGAAGCGCGGGTCGCCGGCCTCGAAGCCCTCCTCGACGCAGAGCTCCTCGGCGTAGTGGGCCCAGCCCTCGATGAACGACACCGACTGCAGCAGCCTGCGCACGTCCCCGTTCACGTGGCGCAGCGCCCGCCCGTGGGAGAAGTGGCCGGGCGCGACCTCGTGCACGTTGATCGCGGGCAGCGTGGTGTCGCTGAAGATCTCCAGCCACTCCTCCTGCTCCTCGATCGGCCACGAGGGGTCGGGCGGGGTGATGTGGTACCACGAGGGACCCTCGGGCTCGCCCGGGGCGTTCCAGCTCAGCATCGCCATCGCCCAGCGGCGAGACTCGGGGGCCAGGCCGACCAGGCACTCGCCGTCGTGGTAGGGCACCAGGTCCTTCTCACGGGTGAACGCGATGGCCTTCTCCGTGCCGACCCTGGCGGCCTCCAGCACCCCGTCGGCGTCGGGATGCTGCTTGACCAGCTCCCGCGCCACGTCCAGCGGCCGGCCCGGGCGGCCCAGCTTGGCCACGGCCTCGGCCAGCAGCGCGGACAGGCGGTCGCGTTCGGCGTCGGCGCGCTCGGCCAGCCGGCCGAGATCGACCTCGAGACCTTCTCCGGCGCCCATGAGCCTGGCCAGCGCCGGGCCGCCCAGCGAGGCGTCGGGGTCGCCGACCGCGGCGGCCCGCTCGATGTGGGCGACCAGCAGCCGGTGGGCCTCCAGGGCGCCGGGGTCGTGCACGCCCGCGGCCAGGCCCTTGGCCGCCTGGGCGACCGTGGCCGCCGTCGGGGCGCTGACCTGGTCGAGCGCGGCGATCGCGTGCCGCACGGCCTCGGGCCAGAGCTTCAGGTGCGCGGCCTTGGCGGCGGCCCGTTCCTCCGCGGGCGCGTAGTCGCGGTCGTAGCAGGCGAGATCCAGGTTGGACAGGTGGAACAACGGGTTGCGGCGGTACAGCTCCAGCTCGCCGAACTGCACGCGCAGCCCGGCCTCGAAGACCGTCAGGTGGTCGGCGTCGTAGGGGTCGGCGGGCGGAGTTCCCTCGCCCAGACGGGACAGGCCGGATCGAACGCCTTCGGGGGAGAGGTCCTGGATGCGGCCGTCGTATTCGTGGCGGCCGCCGTATTCGCGGGCCTCGGCCACGTTCAGATCGATGACGGCACGGATCCTGGCATCGAGTTCGTTCATGGGCCCGACGCTATCTTGCCAGCGCGGGCAGGCGATGTTATCAACCGCTTATACGTATAACAACCCCACGTGGGGCGAGGCCGCGAGGTGCCCGCATGACCGTCGCCAAGACCGCGCACGACTCCCTGCCGAGGCTGCTCACCGCCCTGTTCTTCGGCAACACCGTGATGCTCGCCCTGTACGTGGGCGTGGCCGGCATCCTCATCCAGAGCCATCTCGCCGAGATCGACCCGGCCAACAAGGTCGCCAACGTCGGCCTGGTCGCTGGCGTCAGCGCGATCTTCGCCACCGTGTTCAACCCGATCGGCGGCACGCTGTCCGACCGCACCCGCTCCCGCTTCGGCCGCCGCAACCCGTGGATGATCGGCGGCGCGCTGGCCGCCCTGGGCGCGATGGCGCTGCTCGGCCAGGCCGACTCGGTGCTGCTCGTGCTGCTGGCCTGGTGCGCGGGCCAGTCCGTGATGAACCTCTACCAGGCCGCGCTGACCGCGATCGTGCCCGACCGGGTCCCGGAGAACCGCAGGGGCACCGCCTCGGCCGTCGTGGGCCTGGCCACCAACGCCGGACTCATCCTCGGTTCCGTCGTGGCGGCGGCCTTCGTCACCGACATCCCGCTCGGCTACCTGATCTTCGGCGCCGCGGTGGTGGCCGGGGCGATCGTCGTCACGCTGTCCACGCACGACCCGCGGCCCGGCGAGTACGACACGTCCGTACGGCGGAGCGGCGGCCTGGGGCGGCAACTGGCCGACTTCGTCTCCGCGCTCGGGCACCACGACTTCCTGTGGGTCTTCCTGGGCCGCGCGACGTTCATGCTCGGCTACTTCATGATCTTCCTGTACACGCTGTTCATCTTCACCGACTACATCAAGCTGCCCGCCGGCCTGGCCCCGGCCACCGCCGTGGCGCTGCTGACCGTGACCTCCGTGGTCACCGGCGCCATCGCCATGATCATCGCTGGCCCGCTCTCCGACCGGATGGACCGCCGCAAGGCGTTCGTGGTCGTCGCCGGCGTGGTGGCCGCGCTGGCGATGCTGATCCCGCTGTTCGCCCCCACGTGGCCGGCGATGATCGTCTACGGCGTGGTCCACGGCGCCGCCTTCGGCGTCTACGGCGCGGTGGACATCGCCATCGTCACCCTGGTGCTGCCCAGCCAGGGTGACGCCGCCCGCGACATGGGGATACTCAACATCGCGAACGCCGGCCCGCAGATCGCGGCGCCGGCGCTCGCCTCTCTCGTCATCACGGCCTTCGGCGGCTACGCGGCCTTGTTCGTCGCGGGTGTCTGCATCTCGCTCGTCGGCGCGCTGGCCGTACTGCCCATCAGGAGCATCCGCTAGCGCACCCCTCTGATCTTCAGTACGGCCAGCGACGCGATCAGCGACACCGCGATGCCGGTCAGGAAGAGGGTGGTGTAGCCGCCCGCGGTCACCAGGAACGCGGCGATGGCCGGGGCGGCGATCTGCGGGCCGGCGTTGGCGATGTTGAGCACGCCCATGTCCTTGCCCACCTCTTCCTTGTTCGGCAGGACCTTGGTCACCAGCGCCATGTCCACGGCCATGAAGATGCCGAAGGCGATGCCGTGCAGGACGTTGTAGACGAGCATGCCCTCGAAGGTCGGCATGACCAGCGGGATGGCCAGCGTGACCGCCGAGGCCAGGCCGGAGATGAGGGCGAAGAGCCGAAATCGGGCCACCTTGTCCGACAGCGGGCCGACCAGGATCACCGCGAGGAAGGTCGCGACCTGGCCGACCAGCATGAGCAGGCCCATCTTGGCGACGACCTCACCCTTGGGGATCTTGATGAAGTCCTCGAGCAGGAAGAGGTTGAAGGTGAAGATCATCATGTAGCCGAGCATGAGACCGAAGCGGCCGGCGAAGGCCCAGAAGAAGTCCCGGTGGCGCAGCGGACGCACGAACGCGGTCAGGAAGGCGCCGAGGTGGAACGGCTGGCGCGGCAGGCCGGTGGAGTCGCGGTCGGGGCTGGCGAAGACGATGAGCAGGGCGGCCGCGGCCAGGACGGCCATCACCACGTAGTAGGCGCCGCCGTCGGCCAGTTGCGGCATGGTCATGAACATGATCGCGGCGCCGATCGTGGCCAGCGGGGTGCCGAGGCCGAACAACGCCGAGAAGGTGCCGTAGCGGCGGTCGGGGACCCGGTCGGGCAGGATGGCGGTGATCGCCGCCTGGTAGCCGTTCATGATGAGCTGGACGCCGGCCCAGCTGATGCCGAGCATGAGCACGCTGGCGGCGTTCGCCTGGGCGAGCAGGGCCAGGACGCCGATGGCCACGCAGCCGAGGATCCAGGGGGAGCGGCGGCCGAACCGGGAGCGGGTCCGGTCGGAGATCTGGCCGAAGACGGGGTTGGCGATCGTGGCCATGAGCGGGCCGATGGAGTTGGCCAGGCCGAGCGCGGCCACGTCGTTGGTGCCGGTGATCAGCTGAACGTGGCGGGGGAGCAGGAACGCCCCCACGCCTACCCACAAGAACATGACCGCGACGTTGGCGAGGGGGAGGGTGAGATACAGCGGGCCGAGACGGAATCCGCGATCCTCGACTACCTTGGTGGCGTCGTCCTGGAGTTGAGCCATGGGATCAGGACCTTTCAGCTGTGGTGATACGTATCACCGACGATTGCTCTGGACTGTAGGTCGCCGACTCCCACGTGACAAGACACGCGGCCAAGTTGTTACGAGCTGGACCGGACCACCAGGCGCGGGCCGTACCTGCTGAGCACCGAGCCGGGCTCGGCGGCGCGCTCGCCCCGCACCACCGCGTCGATGTAGGCGGCCATGCCCGCCGGGGTGGCCGTGGTGTCGAAGTGCACGCTGGTCAGCCTCGGGCGCACCAGCGAGGCGAGCAGCAGGTCGTCGGCGCCGACGATCGCCACGTCCTCGGGAACCCGGATCCCGGCATCCTGCAGCGCGCTCATCAGCAGCAGCGCGTACTCGTCGTTGTAGGCGAAGACGCCGTCGGGCAGGTCGCCCCTGGTCGCGACCGTGCGGGCGGCCTCCTCGGTGAAGGCCAGGTCGATGCGTTCGGCCTCCGGCGCCACCTGGCGCACGCCGCGCAGGCGGCCCAGGCCCATCGCGTCGACGACCTCCTCGCGGGGGACCACCGCCGCCAGCCGCCGCCGGCCGCGCTCCAGCAGGTGGCGGGCGGCGCAGGCGCCCACGGCCTCGTGGTCCATGACGACCGTGGGCACCAATGGCGACGGGGCGTCGGCGAAGCCGATCACGGTGTGGGTGCCGGAGGCGCGGAGCAGGTCGACCGAGGCCCTGGTGAGCCGGTCGGCCTCGACGATGATCGCCGACGGGCGCAGCGCCGCCCAGACCTTGGCCGCGGCCACGCCCTTGAGGTGGCGCTCGCCGTACTGGACCAGGGTGTAGCCGCGCGGCCGGAGCTCCTCGCCCATGTCGTCCAGCAGATCGCGGACCAGCCCGCCGGTCCGGGCGGGGGAGAGCGGGACCAGCACGATGCCGCTGCGGCCGGTGCGCAGCGTGCGGGCGCTGGCGTCGGGGACGTACCCCAGCCGGGCGGCCGCGTCGCGCACGCGCTGCCTGGTCTCCTCACTCACCCTGGCGTTGGGGTTGTCGTTGAGCACGTAGGAGACCGTGGCCTGGGATACTCCTGCGGCGCGGGCCACGTCCACGCTGGTCGGCGGCCGTGGTGCGGTGTTTTCGGTCACAGTCTTGTCCCGTCCATCGATGGGATGCTATCAAGCGCTTATACGTATAACTTCCACGTGAGGCGAGTATGCAGCTGCACACCAGGGAATGGGGCTCGGGCGACCGGGTCGCCGTCCTCATCCACGGCATCATGGCCGACTCCCAGTGCTGGTGGAGAGTCGGTCCCGCACTGGCCGAGCGCGGCTACCGCGTCATCGCCGCAGACCTGCCGGGGCACGGCGGCAGCCCGCGCGCCGACGACTACACGCCCGAGCTTCTGGCCGCCTCCGTGCTCGAATCGGTCCCGCCGGAACCCGACCTGGCCATCGGCCACTCACTCGGCGGCCTCACCCTCGGCCGCGCCGTCGAACGCCTCCGGCCCCGCCGCGCCGTCTACTCCGACCCCGCCTTCCGCCTGCCCGTGCTCGACACCGGCGAACCCATGACCGACCTGATGGCCCGTGCCGCCGGGCTGACCGCAGAGCAGATCGTCGCCATGCACCCCGGCTTCTCCGCCGAGGAGGTGGCCGTCGAGGTCGAGATGCTCAAGCTCTGGGACCCGCGCACCGCGCTGTCGCTCGGCAAGTCGGCGGGCGCCGACCTGACGCCGCCGGTCGCCGTACCGTCGCTGGTGCAGGTGGCCGACCCGTCGTTCCTGGTGCCGCCCGCCTTTCAGGAGGAACTGGTCCGGCTGGGATTCGAGGTGCGCGTGGTCAAGGGGGCCGAGCACACCATCCACCGGCACCTGTTCGAGGAGTTCATGACGGGTCTGGAGGGGTGGATCTGACGATCTCGTCCAGGAGCAGCTCCAGGTGCTTGTCGTCGGTGGCCGGGCTCATCACGGTCACGCGGAGGTGGCGCACCCCGTTCAGCAGGGTCGAGGACAGGTAGAAGCTGCCGTCGGCCATCATGCGCTCGCGGATCGCGGCCTGGTCGGCCGTGCCGTACCGGAAGCAGACGATGTTGCTCTCGGGCTCGTACGGCAGGGCGAAGCCGGGCCGCCTGCTCGCCAGCTCCCAGAAGCGATGGGCGGTGGCGTAGCGGGCGGCCACGTAGTCGCCCAGGCCCTTTTCGCCGCGCCAGGCCAGGTTCAGGAAGATCTTCAGGCCGAGTTCGGACTTGGTGCATTCGACGGTTCTGCCGATCAGGTCCAGGGCCTGGTCGCCGTAGAAGATGTAGCCGGCGTCCTGGCGGAAGGCGGCATCCAGGGCGCCTTCGCGGCGCACGAGCACGGCGGCCGACAGGGACGAGGTGCGGAGCATCTTGTGCGCGTCCCAGACGACGGAGTCGGCCAGGTCGATGCCGTCGAGCAGGTGCCGGTGGGCCGGGCTGAGCAGCGCGGAGGCGCCGTGGGCGGCGTCCACGTGGAACCAGATGCCGCGCTCGCGGCACCATTGGCCGACGGCGCGCAGGTCGTCGTGGAGCCCGGTGCCGGTCGCACAGGCGGAGGCCACAAGGGCGATCGGCCTGCCCGCCAAGCGCGACGAGCCGCCCACCCCCTCGGCCGGCCGGTCACCGGAGGCGCCTGCCCTCTCCAAGGGCCCGCCCACGGAGGCGCTTGCCCTCTCCAAGGGCCCGCCCACGGAGGTGGGGCCCCAGAAGTCCGGAAATTTCGTGACATCGAGGCGGCCCAGCTCGTCCGTCGGCAGCTCCACGATCGCCTTCTGGCCCAGGCCCATGATGGAGGCGGCCCGGGAGACCGAGTAGTGCGCGGACGGCGGCGCCAGGATCACCAGGTCGCCGGGTGTCCCATCCGTCCACGCCCCGGGCGCGGCGTGCGCGCGGGCGGCCAGCAGCGCGGTCAGGTTCGCCAGGGAACCGCCGTGGGTGAGCACCCCGGCGCCCCGCGGGAGGCCCACCTTCTCCAGCATCCACCGCACCACCTCGAACTCCACCGTGGCCGCCGCCGCGCCCATCTCGTAGATGGCCATGGAATTGTTCGTGGCGCCGTGGATGAAGTCGGCCAGCGCGGCAGGGAAGTCGGGTGAGGCGGTCTGGTGGGCGAGAAAGGCGGGGTGGTGCAGCCGGGTGCCCTCATTGAGGAAGGCGTGCAGGAAATCCCGGTACGTCCCGGCGGTCATCCCGCCCTTCCGGATCAACTCCGCCAGCCGGAGCTCGCGGGCCAGCTCGCCGGGCGGGCGGCGCCGGATCACGGGGACGTCGCCGAGCTGGCTCTCGCCGACGTACGCGGCGAGCTCGCCGACCGTGATGCCGGCCGCCGTGGTGAAATCCTCAATGTTCCACATGCACGGAATATCGGCGATAAGCCAGGCGCCTGACTAGATTCACCGAACATGAAGGAAGCATTGCCCCTATCGGCCGAACTGGATTCGATCGACCTGGCCATTCTGGCCGAGCTGCAGAACGACGCCCGGCTGCCCAACAAGGACCTCGCCGACAAACTCGGGGTCGCCCCCTCCACCGCCCTCGAACGCGTGCGCGCGCTGCGCCGCCGGGGCGTGATCTCCGCCTTCCGCGCCGACGTGGACATCGCCCGGCTCGGCCGGCCGCTGCAGGCGCTGCTGTCCCTGCGGGTCCGCCCGCACACCTCCACGATCGCCGACCCGTTGCGCCGCATCGTCCTCGCGCTGCCGGAGACCATCACGCTCTTCCACGTCGCGGGGCCCGAGGACTTCCTCGTCCACGTCGCGGTCGCCGATGCCACCAGCCTGCACCGGCTCGTGCTGGATCAGTTTCTGGTCCGGCCGGAAATCGTCCATCTCCAGACCACCCTGATCTTCAAGACCGAGAAACAGGCGGTGCAGCGTCCATCCGAGGTGTGAGAATGTCCGCCATGTCCTTGCGGATCACCACTCTTGCCGACCGTCCGGAACTCGCCGACACGTTGTGGGACATGGACACCGCCTGGCCGGAGTTCATGTTCAACGACCCGATCGCCGACCTCTTCTACGCGGTCGCGACCAGCCAGTACGCCGACTACGTGCTCGTGGCCACCGACGATCGGGGCGACCAGGTGGCCCGCGCCTGCATGATCCCCTTCATCTCGCGCGACGACGGCGAACTGCCCGAGGACGGCTGGGACGCGGTGATCCGGCGCGGCTGGCTGGCCCGGCAGCGGGGAACCGAGCCGGACGCCATCTCCGCCCTGGAGGTCTCGATCAGGAAGGACATGCTCGGCAACGGCCTGTCGGCCCACATGATCGCGGCCATGCGGGCCCATGCCAAGGAGTTGGGCTTCGGCGAACTGGTCGCGCCGGTCCGGCCCAACCAGAAGCACCTGGAACCCCGCACGTCCGCCGAGGAGTACGCCTTCCGCACCCGTCAGGACGGCCTGCCGTACGATGCCTGGCTGCGGGTGCATGCCCGGGCCGGCGGGAGGGTGGTGAAGGTGGCCACCCGCTCGATGACGATCTCCGGCACGCTGGGCGAATGGCGGGAGTGGACCGGCCTCCCCTTCGACGTCGGCGGCGCCGTCGAGGTGCCCGGAGCGCTCGTGCCGGTACACGTGGATGTGGCGCACAATCACGCGGTATACGTGGAACCGAACATCTGGGTGAGCCATCCCCTCTGATACCGTTTTCTGGGTACCAAGCGAGCGCTCGGGAGGCTGGTGTGCGGGAGTTCTCCGGCAAGGTCGCAGTGGTCACCGGCGCGGCGAGCGGCATCGGCCGCGCCCTGGCGCTCCGGTTCGCGGACGAGGGCATGCACCTCATGCTCGCCGACGTGGACCCCAGCGGTCTGGCCGAGACCGCCGCCCTGGCCCGGCCCGCGCGGGTGCTCACGCAGATCACCGACGTCTCCGACGCCGCCGCCGTCCAGCACCTGGCCGCGCGCACCTTCGGCGAACTGGGCGCCGTCCACGTGCTGTGCAACAACGCCGGAGTCTTCCAGGGCGGCCACATCTGGACCCGCACCCCCGAGGACTTCACCTGGCTGCTCGGCGTCAACCTGTGGGGCGTGCTCCACGGCATCCAGTCCTTCGTCCCCCGCATGATCGAACAGGACACCGAAGGCCACATCGTCAACACCGTCTCGGTCGCCGGCCTGTTCGCCACGCCGTACATGGGTGGATACGGCGTCAGCAAGTACGCGGCGCTCGCCGCCTCGCAGACCCTGGCCCAGGACCTCGCGCTGACCGGCGCCAAGCTCAAGGTCACCGCCCTGTGCCCCGGCGGCGTGCGCACCCGCATCGACGATTCCGAGCGCGTACGGCCGGCCGACCTCGTCGTCGGCCGCACCCGCGACGACCGCCGGGCCCAGGCCATCATCGAGTCCATCGTGGAGAAGGGCATCGACCCCGGCGAGGTGGCCCGCCAGGTCGTGGTGGCCATCCGCGAGGAGCGGTTCCTGCTGCTCACTCACCCCGAGTACGCCAAGGGCCTGCGTGAGCAGGTCGAGGCCCTGCTCGACGGCGGCCTGCCGAAGCTGCCTGACTACGAGTGATCCACAACTGCTCTTGAGGACGGTGCCGATACACTGTGGGCACCGCATTTGCCTTGGGAGGGTCTGTCTCGTGTCTGAGTTCGACACTGTGCTCGTGGTCGACTTCGGTGCGCAGTATGCGCAGCTCATCGCCAGGCGCGTCCGCGAATGCCACGTCTACTCGGAAATCGTCCCCTCGACGATGCCTGTCGAGGAGATGCTGGCCAAGAACCCGAAGGCGATCATCCTGTCCGGCGGCCCGTCCTCGGTGTACGCCGAAGGCGCCCCCGAGGTGCCCGACGGCCTCTTCGAGACCGGCGTCCCCACCTTCGGCATCTGCTACGGCTTCCAGGCCATGGCCCGCGCCCTCGGCGGCGAGGTCGCCCGCACCGGCGTGGCCGAATACGGCGGCACCGCCCTGGACGTGCTGGCCGAAGGCAAGCTGTTCGCGGGCCTGCCCGACAAGCAGAAGGTGTGGATGTCCCACGGCGACAGCGTCGCCGCGGCGCCCGCCGGATTCATCGTCACCGCCTCCACCTCCGAGACCCCGGTCGCCGCCTTCGAAGACACCTCCCGCAGCCTGTACGGCGTGCAGTTCCACCCCGAGGTCCTCCACTCCGAGCACGGCCAGGCCGTACTCAAGCACTTCCTCGACGCCGCCGGCTGCCGCCCGAGCTGGACCATGCTCAACATCGTCGAGGACGCCGTCGAGGCCGTCCGCCGCCAGGTGGGCGACGGCCGCGCCATCTGCGCGCTGTCCGGCGGCGTTGACTCCGCCGTGGCCGCCGCCATCGTCCAGCGCGCCATCGGCGACCGCCTCACCTGCGTCTTCGTCGACCACGGCCTCCTGCGCAAGGGCGAGGCCGAGCAGGTCGAACGCGACTTCGTGGCCGTCACCGGCGTCAAGCTGCGCGTGGTCGAAGCCGCCGACCGTTTCCTGAAGGCCCTCGACGGCGTGACGGACCCGGAGGAGAAGCGGAAGATCATCGGCCGCGAGTTCATCCGCGTCTTCGAGGACGAGCAGCGCGCCATCCTGGCCGATGGCCCCGTCGACTTCCTGGTCCAGGGGACGCTTTATCCGGATGTGGTGGAATCCGGCGGCGGCACCGGCACAGCCAACATCAAATCCCACCACAACGTCGGCGGCCTGCCGGAAGACCTGCAGTTCCAGCTGGTAGAACCACTGCGCACCCTGTTCAAGGACGAGGTACGGCGGGCCGGCGAAGAACTCGGCCTCCCCGCGGCGATGGTATGGCGGCAGCCGTTCCCGGGCCCCGGCCTGGGCATCCGCATCATCGGCGCGGTAACCAGGGACCGCCTGGACATCCTCCGCGAAGCCGACGCCATCGCCCGCGAGGAACTGTCCCGAGCGGGCCTGGACCGGGAGATCTGGCAGTGCCCGGTAGTACTCCTGGCCGACGTCCGCTCGGTAGGAGTCCAGGGAGACGGCCGCACCTACGGCCACCCGGTGGTCCTGCGCCCGGTAACGTCGGAAGACGCGATGACGGCAGACTGGGCCAGGGTCCCGTACGACGTCCTGTCCCGCATCTCCACCCGAATCACCAACGAGGTCCGAGAGGTCAACCGGGTCGTCGTCGACGTCACCAGCAAGCCTCCGGGCACGATTGAGTGGGAGTAAGGGCTAGGTCTTCGCGCTTACGCGCTCAGGCTGGTCTCACGGTGGAGCCGAGCTCCCCCGCACCCCCTCGCCGGCGGCCTCCCGACCCCCGGTCCCCCTGGGGAAGGCCCTCGCTGCGCGAGGGCTGACTTTTATCCGAGCTTGCGCCCCACCTTGGCAGGGGCAGGTGAAGAAGGCAGCGGCGCTGAGGGCGGTGGCTCGGCTGAAGGCGACAGCGGCGCTGAGGGTGGTGGCTCTCCTTGTCGGTGGCCCGGGCTAGGACCTCTGGTCAGCGAGGTGGTGTCCGGCTGGCCTGGATCAGGGTTACCGCTGATCGTGGTTCGCGGGGTGGTGATCCTCAGCATGGCTAGCCGACCGTCCACGGAGGCGGATACCAGGGGATGGTGACCGTCCGTGGCGATACCGTCTCAGTGTCTGCCACAACCGTCAAGATCGAAAATTGCCGCTGGGAAATTAGCGGTAGTAAGCCATTCATGCCGACATCTTGGCCAACGGTCAGCTCGTTACCTCACGAGACCGTTCGGTTCTCCAGTTCGTTTTGGAATCGCTCCACGATGCCGCTATGCCGCACATCTTCCTCCAATGACTCCCCAATGATGCGGCTCGCTAAGTCGGTCGACAGACGGCCAATCTCCGTGCGGATTTGAGCGAACGCCGCCTGTCTGTCGGCCTCGATCTGGGCGTGCGCCATAGCGATGAGGTGGCGAGCCTGTGCCTGGGACTGCGCGCGGAGCTCGGCCCTGATTTGGGCGCCCTGCTCGCGTGCCTCCTGCCGCAGCAGCGCCGCGTCGCGCCGAGCCTCCTCCAACTGCTCATGGTATTGCCGCTCCAGATTCCGGACCTCGGCTTGGGCCTTCTCCGCCCTCATGATTCCGCCGTCAATCGCGTCGGCCCGCTCGGCTAACGTCTTCTGCAAGCGTGGTACGAGCAGTTTGCCGATGACGAACAGGGTGACGAGGAAGATGACGAGTCCGATAACGGGCGTGTAGTAGTTGTCCGGGAAAAGGGGGTTCACGAATGGACCTTTCGTCAGTGTGATTGTCAGAGGCCACACGCGCAGCGGGTATCCGCGCTGCGCGCTTACAGCGGGAACGAACAGCACACCCCGGTTAAGCCTAATCGAAGAGACAGTGAGCGAAGCGGCCTAGGGCCGCTCAATATTCGGCAGAAATCCGTGGGAGGTTGACGGTTTAACCTTGATTCGCCGGCAGTGCTGAACACTTGACCTGCCTTCACGAATGTGCCTGAGCCTGGTTCCACGACAATGCGTGCCCGGCCCGCAACCAGGGGCAGCGAGGTCGCTGGCCAGGTGATCCATCCGCGGATGATTCGGTAATCCGGGTACATGGGTTCATCGAACGCGTTCGAACCGTGGACCGTCGCCTCGGCGAGCGTGTCGTCTGACATGGCGATGGCCCAGGGCGCTGACGAGAGTGGGAGTAAGGGCTAGGTCTTCGCGCTTATGCGCTCAGGCTGGTCTCACGGGGGAGTCGAGCCCCCCGCACCCCCTCGCCGCTGGCCTCCCGGCCCTGGGGAAGGTCCTCGCCACGCGACGGCGGACTTGCGCCCCACCTTGGCAGGGGCGGGCGAGGAAAGATCTAATGGATACGCTCTAGGACCTCTGGTCAGCGAGGTGGTGTCCGGCTGGCTTGGATGAGGGTTACCGCTGGTCGTGGTCCGTTTGGTGGTTGCGTGCTGTCGGCTCGCCTCGACCTCGTTGACGATGATGTGCGCCCGGTTGTCGATCACCTTCTGGCCGGGGCCGCCGACGCACCGCATGTAGGCGATGGTGCGGTACGCGGTGATCCTTCCTCAGCATGGCTAGCCGACCGTCCACGGAGGCGGATACCAAGGGATAGTGACCGCCCCACCAACCCGGAGGGCGGGGCGGTGACCGCCGGGCACCGCGCCTGGCCCGGCGTCCTCGGCCCGCTCAAGCGGGCAGGGGTGGGGGAGGATGCGTTGCGGGCAGGCGACGGCCGCGATGTGTAGGAATCTCCCATCGTGAAGGTAGTCCTCCCAGCGGGCATCAAGGCGGGCCCGAAGCGTGCCCGTTGCGATGTGGACGCGCCTGTTCACATCGACCCAGTCGGGACAGAGCGCGAGCGCCTGGTGCTTGAGCCACACCTCGGTCATCCAGGTGGCGGCCTGCGTCGCAGTCGGGCAGTTGTCGGCGATCAGCCCGGGTTCTTTGAGCAGCCAGTCGCCGATCACAGCTGGGGGCGCCGGGCAGGTGGTGAAGCCGTCGTCGCCAGGGTGGCGCGGAGTCTCGGGGTGGCGGGGCAGGGCGCTGGGGCCGGTCCAGGTGTAGCCGTGGAAGTGGGTGCGTGTCCTCCAGGGTCTCGTCTGGTGGAGGTAGTCCAGGAGGTCGGCGTCGCTGTTGGGGTGCTCGTGTGTCTGCATCGAATCCTCGTGGTGGTGGGTGGCCCCGGTCGGTGCTCCCCAGCCATACGCTCGGGGCACCCGTCCGCTTTGTCCTGCCGGTAGAGGGATGGGCGGGCTGCTCAATGGCCTTGGGTGAAGATGGAAGTGGGCAGGTCGCGCCCCTCGCCGGTGTAGCCGGGCACGCCCGCCAGCAGCCAGGAGGGCAGCACGGTGGCCGGTCTGCGGAACTCGGCCCAGACTTCTTTGCCGGGGTGGCGGGTGCAGACCCACCAGCGCGTGCTGCAGGAGGCCACGATCGCCAGACCGCGGCCGCGCTCGTCGTGGCTGCCGGGCTGGACGGGCACGAGTGGACGGGGTGAGGCATCGGCCACACAAAGGCGGATCCGGTCGAACAGCACATGCACCACGAACTCGATAGGCCCAGACCCGTGCTGGACGGCGTTGGTGACGAGCTCGGAGAACACGAGCACGGTGTCATCGAGGAGGTCATTGGGCAGCTCGTAGGAGACCAGGGCTTTGCGAACCTCGTTGCGGGCTCGGCCGATCTCCTGGGGACCCTGCTCCAGCGTCCAGCTGAAGACGTTGCGCCCCTTGGCCGGCGCGGTCATGAGACCCCGCGCAGGATGTCCTGGATGGCGGCCATGATCGCTTCGACACCAGGGCCCTCGATCTCGCATTCTTGAGACCAGCGATACCGGCCGTCGCGGCTGACGATGTCGATGTTCAGTCCGCCGTCGTCGGGATTCCGGACGCGCAACGCCAGGCGCTGGGCAGTACCCACGAATTCGGCAGGCCAGCCGCGCTCAGCCAGCGCGGCACGCAGCTGCTCAAGGTGCGCCTGGGGCTCCAAGGCCGTGTCGGTCTCCATGAGACCGGACGGTAGAGCCAAACGATCCGCGAAATATCACCACAGTGATATCGCCGAAAACTCAGTGAGGAATTCCCATGCGAGCGGCCATTCCACGCAGCTCGCGACTCACCGCTTCCGCCTTGGCCTGCCTGAGCATCACCGCTACCGTCTCATGAACGCGAGTGTCATTGCGAATTTTGTGTGGTGCGATACCTTCTGCCCTCCTTAGCCATTTGATGGCCTTACTCCTGGTTCGGATGTCCTTTGCTAGCCCACGGCCCACGTCTGCGACGAACGCGGCATGGCGACCGCGTCGGCCGGCGAGGACGTCCTCGTTGACATCGTGGGCGAGGGTGAGCACGTCGCCGCCCGCCTCGCCTCGTTCGACTGCCAGGGCGACGTTCCACACTCCGACGTTCGTCTTGGAGAAGGCTCCCCAGTTCTCACGTGGCGTGTCGGGGACTCGCTTGGCCAACTCCCCGGCCTCTTTCAGCCAGTGCTTCGCGCGATCCTTGTTCGTCGCAACGGTCGCGGCCAAGGCGGCGGCTAGCGTCAGCATGCCGAGTACCTGGATATCGTGAGCCTCGGTTGCGTGCGGTTCCAGCGCGTTCGCCGCGCGTTCCGCCTCTGTAAGCCGCGCTGTCCACGACGTCGTCGGCATCGTGTGGATGCGCAGCGAAGCCGCCTTGCCAGCGGCGATCGGGTCGCCCAGGATGGCCGCCGCTTCCACGGCGCGCATCGCCGCTATGTGGGCGAGGTCGCTGTAGCCGAGGTCCTTCGCGTTGAACGTCGCGGTCTGGAATGCCTCGATCAGCGTCTCCAGCGCCAGACGGTGGGCGGCCTCGTCGGCTGGCTCGCAGGCATGAACATGCAGCTCGCTGATCAGACGTGGAAGCTTCTCGCCCACTTCACGGAACTTGACCTCGCTCTGGTCGATCCTGCGCATCTCGGTCACGAGTTCCGCAAGGGGGCGCGCTCTGTCGACGATGGGGGCCGTGAGCGTGTTCGCGAGCACGGCCTCTCTGATCAGCGGGATCGTTGTGTGCGGTTCAGACTGCACGGGGTCGCGGGTGAGATGGGGGCGATCGATGAGATCGGATTCCGAGATTGACAGTGCTGCGGCCAGATTTCCGAGGATCTCTCGGTTGGTCAGCGCCCGTAGTCCCTGTTCGGCCATGGAGAGGAAGCTCTGACTGACCTTCGCTTGGCTGGCGAGCTCCTGCTGCGTCATTCGCCGCCACCGGCGGAGAGTTCGTAGGCGGAGTCCGATGGTAATCTCGTCCATAAGCCCTGCACCTTTTCTGAGGAGTCGCATTCTCAGGCTATGGTGCAGGGCTCACTTATGCCACCGGTCCTCCCTCGTAGGTCGGCTATTTGATCTGCCATTCCAGCGCGTTTCCGCCGCTGGGCTGATCGTGAACGGTTTTCGGCTTCTTGCTGCGGGATCGAAGGTGATCCATCCGCGTACGCATCTGCCAGGGCGGACGATTCGGTAATCCGGGTACCTGGGTTCATCGAACGCGTTCGAGCTGTAGACCGCCGTCTCGGCGAGCGCGTCGTCTGACATGGCGATGGCCCAGGGCGCTGACGAGATCTGGATCTCTTCTGGTGCGGTGTTTTCGATCGCGCATGCCTTCGCCTCGACGCCCATGATTCGGTAGCCGCGGCGTGAGAGTCCCGGCGCCACGGGATTGAGCGCTCGCACTCTGATTAAGGTGATCTTTGCTCGGGAATCGTCGTCGTGGGTTTCCTGGATTGCGCCGACTTGCTCTGGTTCGTGCGTGATGGATTGCTGCGGGGTCAGAGAGCCGGTGACGTGGGTTTTCTGAGGGGCGAAACGGACTGCGGACCCCTCGGTTAGTTAGGTGAGCAGGCAGGGCATCCGGCGCTGGTGAGTGTGCGGCGCTCCTTGTTGAAGTGCGTGACGACCCGGGCCCCCAGGCAGTAGCGGCACGTCAGCGTCCCTGTCAACGCCGGGTCCCGCCACGCCTTGTGCTCCCACACCGGCGGCGGCTCGGTAGGGGGTGGCGGCGGGTTCTCCACTGGGTCGTCCGGTCCGCCGACCGTGCCTCGGCCGCGGCAGCAGCGGCACTCCAGATCGAAGGTGCCGAAAGGCTCCCACCCTCGGCCCCGGCATTGGGGGCAGGTGATCGGGTCGGTCACTGATAGCCCTTCCCACCACACGCGCGGCACTCGAGCCAGTGGCGGCCTTTGTTGTCGTCGGTGCCGTTGACGTCCTCCCAGTTGCCTCGTTCGCCGAGGCAGGCAGCACAGACCAGGCGTTCGGCTGAATCGTCGTCCTTGGCCATGGTTGGAAGATACGCCGAGCGGCTGTGCGCGTCCTGGCCGAGCTGGATTCGGCAGGTGATTAGTACGGTTGCGTCAGGGGGTTGCGCTTCTGCTGGGTCTCGGGTGGTTACTCGGCTATGGGCTCGCTGCCGAGGGACTGTTTCGCCAGGTATTCGATGACTTCGGCGAGTTGCGCCTCGGTCCAGCCGACTTTGCGGCCGTTGCGGATGTGGGGACGAGGCGGTTTCGGGCGAGGAGGGAGAGGATGCCGGCCTTGATCACGGTGTTGCGGAGCCGCCAGGGAAGCTGGGTGCGTCGTCCGCCATGAGCTTCGTTTCCTCTCGGACCGCGTTCAGGTAGGCCGCGCTGGATCCCGGCGCAACCTGCCGACCTCGTACGAGGTGAGCCGCCCGTCGCGAAAGAGCTTATGGACCTTGTGCGGTCGTCGAAGCGCGGAGATCACGGACGTCGTGCCAGGAAGACGAATTCCCTTCCCGGGCGGTCGGGCGCATCGCGAACGTCGTCCACGACGTATCCGTGCGCGACCAGGTCCCGCTCGACTTCCTCCCGCTCGCGGAAACGCAGCGTCGAATCCGACGTCAGCACCTGTCCATCCGCCGCGAACGCGCAGGTCTGACGGAACGTCACCAGAGGCAGGCTCACCTCGATCAGCTCAAACCAGCTCTCCACGGCCCCGACACCGGGGATCTCGGTGACCCGATAGGACTTCTCGCGAGTCCACTCCTCCCAGGCGCGTCTGGCCGGATCGCGTGTCTCGAAGACCAGCCGCCCGCCAGGCCGCAGTGCTTCCCAGGCTCCCTGTAGCGTCTTCTGCCAGGTCTGCGGATCGGCGATGGCCTGGGCGACGTTCGCCGTCATCGTCGCGAGGTCAACCTGCAGCGGTGGCAGGTCTGTCGCGTCACCGCAGATCCAGCGCACTCGCGCACTTCCCGGTTTGGCCCGAGCGACGTCGATGGACGCTCGGGCGGGATCCACGCCGACGACCTCGATCCCGCGCTCGGCCAGGAGAAGGGCGAACACCCCTGTGCCGCAGCCGATGTCCAGCACTCGTCGTGCCGCGAACTCTCCTGTCATGCGCAGGTATGCGTCGAGGTCACTGCGGTCGGGGTCGAGCGGGTCGTAGATCGCGGCGAGTCGCGGATGCGCGAAGCAGTCGTCAGCCATGCGGCCGAACGTATGCAGAGCTGGGCCCGAACGGCTACCGAGTTTCAGAAATGAATGCACTTGCATGGAGCCCTTGCCGTCCATATAGTTGGTTGTGTCCAACCAACCAATGGGGCGGATGGTAGCGGTATGGAACGCGCGTCGAAGAGCCGGGAAGAGGCGGTCGGCCGGGTGTCGGCGGCACTGGCCACGGTCGGCAACTGGATGTTCGCCCCGTCCACCCGGCGCCGGATCATGGCGGCCTCGGGGCTGGAGTTGTCGCTCGGGGACTACACGGTGCTCGCGCAGATCTCGCTGCACGCTCCGGTGCGCCTGTCGGCCCTGGCCGAGCTGATGGACGTGGACAAGTCCACGCTCTCACCTCCGGCCAGGCGGCTGGAGTCGCGTGGATTCATCGAGCGGCAGTCCGATCCGGACGACGGCCGGGCGCAGTTGGTGAGCGTCACGCGGGCGGGGAAGCTCGCCATCCGCGAACTCTGGAAGGCGCGCGCGAGTACCGTCGCCGCCCTCATCGAGGACTGGGACCCGGCCGAGATCGAGGATCTGGCCGCCGGTCTCGCCGCTTTCGCCGCGGCGATCAAGAAGAACACATGAGCCGGTCACCGGCCCGCTCTGCCAGGCGGGGCCGGTGGTCGAGGCGCCAATGGAGCGTTCCAGCATGGAAAGGAGCGTGCTGTGTGAATTCGCGCCACCGGCCAGCTTGATCATCGAGGAGCGTTCCGAGCCCGGCCAGATGTCCTCGCCCGAGCGCTGGTGACCGAGGCGCTCACCTGGCCGCAGCCGGTCACCTCACACCGGTGATCGGCCAACGGTTTCCGCTCGAGAAGACCGCCCACGCCTCCGTCGACAAGACAAGACAAGACCCTCCTGACCGGATCCCCAGAAGTGAACGAACTCTAGGAGTCACGCACATGCCCCATTCCCCCAAGATTCTTGTGGCCGGCGCCACCGGCATGCTCGGCGGCCAGATCGTCAACGCCCTCCTTGACCGTGGTGCGCCGGTACGCGCCCTGGTACGGCCGGGCAGCGACCGGAAGCCCGGGCTCGCTGCGCTGCGGGCACGTGGCCTGGAACTGGTCGAGGGCGACCTCACCGGTCCCGTCGAGTCGCTGGCCGAGGCGGTCGGCGACGCCGCCACCGTCATCTCGGCCGTGCAGGGCGGCCCCGAGGTGATCGTGGACGGCCAGGCCAATCTGGCGCACGCCGCCGAGAAGGCCGGTGCCGTACGCTTCATCCCCTCCGATTTCGCCGTCGACATCACCAAGCTGGAGGACGGCGACAACTTCATGATCGACTGGCGCCGGCAGAGCCGGACCGCGTGGGCCGGCACCGGTCTGGACGTCGTGTCGGTCCTCAACGGCGCGTTCTACGAGGTGATGCTCGGCTTCATGGGGCTCGTCGACTGGGAGCAGGGCACCGTGGCCCACTGGGGCGACCCGGACCAGCCAATGGACGTGACCTCGGTCCAGGACGCCGCCGCCTACACCGCCGCGGTCGCCCTCGACCCGAAGGCCACCGGCACCCTGCGTTTCGCCGGTGAGGTCCTGTCGATGCGGCAGTTCCACGACGCGGTCCAGCGCGCCTCGGGCCGTACCCTGCGGCTGCGCCACCTCGGCACCGCCGACGAACTCCGGGCGGAGATCGGGCGTCAGGCCGCCCGCACCGAGAACCCGTTCGACTACGTCGCTCTTCAGTACCAGTGGTGCATGGTGACCGGAAAGGGCAAGTTCGACACCCTGGACAACGCCAGGTACCCGCAGATCGCGCCGGAATCGGTAGCCGACTTCGTCAGCAAGGCCGCACCAGCGGCTTGATCGCCGTCCGTCACGCACCCCAGGCAAACCATTGAGGTCCAAGGTTTTCGCGGTTACGCTGAGGCGCCACACCCCACCGGAAGGCGCCCCCATGCACAACCCCCGCATCCTCACCGAGGACCCTTCCCTTCAGCCCGTCGCGGACGTGGTGACAGAACTCCTCCACCCACACCCGCCCCTGTCCGCCGACCTCCGCCTGACACTCGGCCAGGTCACCCTCCAGCCGGACGCGCTGGGCGTGGCCGTAAGCGGCGCCGACGAGTGCTACCGGATCACGTCCACCCCCGGCGCGATCACCTGCCAGGCCCGCACCCCCCAAGGCGTCTTCCGCGCCGCCCTTCAGGCCGCCCTGTACGGCACGCCGGGCCACCCCGGAGTCATCGAGAGCGGCCCCCGCTACGCCTGGCGCGGACTGTCGCTCGATACCGCCCGCACTTTCTGGAGCGTGCCAGAGGTCAAACGGATCATCGACCTGGCCGCCCTGCACCGGCTCAACGTGCTGCACCTGCACCTGACCGACAACGAGGGCTGGCGCATCGAGATCCCGGGCCTGCCCCACCTGACCGCCGGCCACGCCCACTACAAGATCGAAGAGTACGCCGACCTGCAACGCCACGCCGCCGCCCGGCACGTGGTGATCGTCCCGGAGATCGACCTGCCCGGCCACGCGGCCGCCGCCCTGGCCGCCGATCCCGCCCTGCCCAACGCGTGCGACCCCCACGGATGGGACGGCCTGCCGTTCGCCGCCCTGGACCCCCGCGACGAGGCCACGCGGGCGTTCATCACCCGGGTGCTGACCGAGGTGTGTCACCTGACCGACGGCCCGTACGTGCACTTCGGCGGCGACGAGGCGTTCGGCATGGACGAGGAGCTGTTCCGCCAGGCCGTACGGCTGGCGCGCGAGGTCATCCGGGCCGCCGGGAAGAAGCCGCTGGGCTGGCAGGAGTCGGCGCGGGCCGGGCTGGAGCCCGGGGACGTGGCCCAATGGTGGGTCGATCCGTCGATGATGGACCTGCCCGCCTCCACCGAGGGCAACCCGGCCCTCGCCGCGGCGGGCTTGACCGACGAGCTGCTGGGCAAGATCCGCGAGCACTTCGCCCCCTCGGCCGGCGACCTGGACCGGATCATCCAGGCGGGCGGCAGAGTGCTGCTCTCACCCCAGTCGCACCTCTACCTGGATCGCCCCTACGAGCGCCAGATCATCCCGGCCGAACAGGAGCACGCCGGGCGGCTCGGCCACATCTACCGGCCGCGCACCGTCCGCCACGCCGCCGACTGGTCCCCCTCGGCGTACGGCCTGCCGCAGGAGAACGTGGCGGGCGTGGAGGCGGCCGTGTGGAGCGAGTCACTGCGCAGCTTCGACGACCTGACCGTCATGCTGCTCCCGCGCCTGGCGGCCATCGCCGAGATCGCCTGGTACGGCCGGCCGCCCGCCTGGCCACAGGCCCGAGCCCAGCTGGCGGCCAGTGGCCGCCTGTGGGAGCAGCGGGGGCTGACCTTCCTGCGTTCCACCGAAGTGGCCTGGATCTAGCCCGCCATGACCGCCACCCCCGCCCAGCCGCCCGCCGTACCCGCCGTCGACGAAGCGGCCGGTATGCGACGCCTGTTCCGCACCATCCCGTACGCGAGCGCGGCGGCGCCCCTCGCCTACGCGGCCGCCGCCTACTTCCTGCCCCTGCAGATCCAGGCCATCGACGACAGCGCCAAGGTCGAGAACCTCGGCTTCGTCCAGGCGCTCAGCGCGGTCGCCGCGATGATCGCCCAGCCCCTGGTCGGCGTCCTGTCCGACCGCACCCGCACCCGCTACGGCGCCCGCACCCCCTGGATGCTCGTCGGCGCCGTCGTGGGTGCGACGGCCATGTGCGCGGCGGCGCTCTCGGCCACCATCGGCGGCCTCGTCATCGCCTTCATGGTGCTGCAGTTCGGCTTCAACGCCTACCAGGGGCCGCTGTCGTCGATCCTGCCCGACCGCGTACCCGTCGAACGACGCGGACGCTTCTCGGCGCTCATCGGACTCGGCACCATCCTGGCCGCGCTTCTCGGCCCCCTGCTGGCCTCCGCCTTCGCCTCCCGCATCCCCGTCGGCTACATCGCCATCGGCGGCGTCATCCTGCTGGTCATCGTCGCCTTCGTCGTCCTCAACCCCGGCGCCGACAACCGGCGCGCCGCCCGGCCCGCGTTCTCGGCGCTGACCTTCGCCAAGGCGTTCTGGGTCAACCCGGTGCGCCACCCCGACTTCTTCTGGGCCTTCCTGGGCCGGCTCCTGCTGTTCGCCAGCTTCGCCATGACCAACTCCTTCAACCTCTACATCGCCCAGGACTACATCGGGCTCACCCGGGAGGAGGCCGCGCACATCGTGCCGCTGACCGGCCTGGCCGGGCTGCCCGGCTTCCTGGCCTCCACCGTGATCGCGGGCTCACTGTCGGATCGGCTCGGCAGGCGCAAACCCATCGTGCTGACCGGCGGGCTCGTCATCGTCTGCTCGGCCATCATCCCCTTCTTCCTGCCCAGCGTGGCCGGGCTGACCATCAGCGTCATCCTGCTGACCGTCGGCTTCGGCGCGTTCATGGCCGTGGACGGTGCGCTGATCTCCGAGGTACTGCCCGACAAGGACAGCTACGGCAAGGACCTGGGCGTCATCAACATCGCCGCGACCCTGCCGAACATCATCGCCCCCGTGGCCTCCGGCACCATCGTGACCACCTTCGGCGGCTACGACGCCCTGTACGTGGCCGTCACCCTGGTCGCCGCGGGCGGCGCCCTGTCCGTCCTGCCGATCAAGAGCGTGAGCTGACCCACCAGCCAGGCCAGGGGGTCAACGGCGCGACCGGAAGGACGAGATCAGGAGGGGTACCAGCATGATGCCGATGAAGATCGGCGGAGCCATGTACCGGAAGTCCTGGGCGGAGATGTTGGCCAGGACGGCCAGTTGCTGGCCGAGGACGATGGCGGCCACGCCCAGGACGTACCGGTTGCGGAGGGACCATGCGGCCAGGGCCACGGTCAGGTACGAGAGGTAGGCCCACAGGGCTCCTCGCCACAGCAGCCAGTCCACGGCCTTGTTCAGCGTGACGTCCAGCCACCACGAGGCGGCGGTGTGCAGGCCCTCGTTGAGCGGGCGGAGGGTGAAGACCTCCCGACCCGCGTAGTCGGGCACCTGGTCGGGGCCGATGTAGGTGTCGGCGTTGGGCCGCCGGGAGAACCGGTAGGTGTCGCCGCCGGTTTCGGCGTCGTCGGCCCAGAGCTGCCAGGCGATGGCCCCTCTGCACAGGCGGGTGCTGATGACGAGGCCGGGCTCCTTCAGGAGGATGCGCTGCCACAGGGTGAGCAGTTCGGTGGCGTGGGCGTCGGCCTGTGGCCAGCTGAAGTCGCCGCGCCAGATGAGCGGGTTGATGGTGTGGCAGGTGCCGCCGCGTTCCCAGCGTTTCAGGGGCGCCACGGTGGCCAGCATGGCGCGGTCGCGGTTGTCGAACAGGTCGGGGCGCAGGCTGAACGCGACGGCCAGGTCGCCGAAGGCGGTGTGGTAGACGTACGTCTTGCTGGGCGCCTGGATTCCGATCACGGGGAAGATCAGGTTGCTGAGCAGCAGGGGGATGGCGGCGGCCGCGGTGCCCAGGAGCGCCAGCCGTACTCTCATGACGGTCACGACGAGCATGAGGGCGGCGACGGCGACGGCCACGACGAGGAAGCCGTTGGCCCGGAAGAGGCCGAGCAGGACGAACAGGGTGAAAAGCGCGGACAGCCGGCCGGTCGTGAGGGAGCGGTCGGCGGCCACGCGGGCGCAGACGCCGGCGATCGCCAGGGCGCAGATCGTGAAGGGGACGTCCTTCCACAGCGCCACGGCGAAGGCGCCGAACGGTGGCAGGAACGGCAGGAGGACGGCGACGGCGTTGGTCGAGCGCCGGGGCGCCCCGAGGGCGATCAGGGCGCGGGCGAGGAAGGTGAGGGTCAGCGCCATCGCGGTCGTCTGCAGGAGCGTGACCGCGCCCAGGTCGCCGGTGGTGCGCACGCTGACCCAGACCACCGAGTCGTAGAGCACCGAGTGGTCGCTGATCCACGGCCCCGCCAAGGTATGGCTCAGGTAGAGGACCGAGTCCCGGCTGAACAGGCCGGGGTAGAAGGCCGCCCACCAGCACAACAGGACGATCTGGATGGGGAGGAACGTGGATCGGAGCCGGTGCATGAGTCCTTAGGCCGGTGAGGGTGTGAGAGGGTGCCAACCTACCCGGACATCAGGGAAATACCGCCCCCGGCTCCAACCTGTCGCGACCGGCCAGCTCAGGCACGGTGACGAGGTGGTAGCCGCGCTTCCGCAGCTCCTTGATGATCTCCGGCATGGCCTTGGCGGTCGCCGGGACGACGTCGTGCATCAGGATGACGCCGTTGCGCTTGGCCAGCCGGAGCACCGCCGATTTGATCTTCTTGGGGTCGCGGGACTGCCAGTCGAGCGTGGTGCCGGTCCACATGATCTGCGCCAGGCCCTCACGCGCCGCGAGGCCCAGGACGCGATCGTCGGTGTCACCGTACGGCGGGCGGAACATCACGGGCCGGAACCCGGCGACCCGGCGGACGATCTCCTGCGTCGACTGGATCTCGGCGCTGATCTCGTCGTCGCTCAGCGCGGTCAGCGACGGGTGGCCGTAGGTGTGATTGCCGATGGCGTGCCCGTCGGCGACGGCCTTCTTCAGTACGGCGGGCCGCTCCTCGACCCGTTTGCCGGTGACGAAGAACGTGGCCTTGGCCCTGGCCTTCCTGAGCGTGGTGAGCAGGTGGGCCGTCGGCTGCCCGGGACCGTCGTCGAAGGTCAGCGCCAGGCACTTGACCTTCGCGCAGTCGGCCTTGGCCGCCGCCTGAGCGGGGACCGCGGGGAGAAGGGCTCCCGACACCACCAGAGCCATCAGCACGCCACGCCCGACCACCGGGCACCACCTCCCTGTCACCCCCGCAAGTGTGGCATGTCCCGGACATTTCCGAGATTGAGGAAGTCCCGCCCGCCGCCTGCCGAGGATGGTCAATTGATCGTCTGCGTTGCCGTAGCTCCCGGCCAACCGAGCAGGCGAGTCCGCCGCCGTTGGACATGCTGAAGGGCACGTCCATCGGGGAGGTAGCTTCGTGGCGCCTGTGCTCAGTGTTGTCGTGCCGTTCCGCAACGTCGAGCCGTATCTGGAGCACTGCCTGTCCTCGCTGGCGGCACAGGAGTTCGCCGACCTTCAGGTGGTCTGCGTCGACGACGGCTCGACGGACCTCAGCCCGGTGATCGCCAAGGACTTCGCCGCCCGTGACCGGCGTTTCACGCTGGTCCAGCAGGAGCAGAGCGGCCCCGGGCAGGCGCGCAACACCGGGATCGCGCTGGCCGCCGGCGACCTGCTGGCCTTCGCCGACGGCGACGACTGGGTGCCGCCGCAGGCGTACGCGACGCTGGTGGCCAGCCTGCAGCGCACGGGGTCGGATCTGGCCTGCGGCAACGTGTGCTGGTTCGACGCGGCGAACACCTGGCGCTCTCCGGCGCACGCCGAGATGTTCGCCGAGACCGTCGAACGCACGCACGTCAGCCGCCTGCCCGCCCTGCTCACCGACCACACCGTGTGGAACAAGGTGTACCGGCGGGCGTTCTGGGAGGCGGCCGGGCTCGCCTTCCCCCGGGGATTCTGCGAGGACACGCCGGTCGTGATCCCCGCCCACGTGCTCGCGGACTCGGTGGACGTGCTGAGTGACGTGGTCTACCACTGGCGGCAGCGGGACTGCGGCACACGATCCCTCCTGGAACCCGGCCATCTCGAGGACCGGATCTCCACCGTGCGCACCGTGCGCGAGTTCCTGCGTCTCGACCACGCCGAGCTGCTGCCCTCCTACGACCGCGGCGTGCTGAGCGGCGACCTCCTGCCGTTCCTCAAGGCGTTCGAGTTCGCCGGGGCGGACGCCGGCGGCTACCGCGCGAGGTTCTTCGACCAGGTGGCGCCGCTGCTGGAGGCGATCCCGCGCCAGGTCCACATGGGACTGCCGTGGATGGACCGGCTGGCCTACCACCTGGTCCGGGCCCGTGACGGCGACGAGCTGGCCACCCTGCTGGCCGACCGGCGCATCGGCCGGGCCTTCGGCATCAGGCGCGGCTGGACCCGCTTCTACGCCGACCATCCGCTGCGCGGCCACGGCGGGGCGCCGTCGCGGCTGTTTCGCATGCGTTCGGCGGAGTTGTCGCTGATCGCGCGGGCGGACCAGGTGCTCGCCGAGGGCGCCGGGTTCCGGATCCTCGGCCACGCCTACCTCGCCGGGCTCGACGCCCGCGCCTCCAAGATCCGCATGTGGCTGCGCGGGCCGGACGGCAGGCGCGTGGAGGTGCCGGTGCGCAGGGTCGCCCGGCCGGACGTCACCGACGCCTACGGTCACGCCGCCGGGGTCTACGACGACTCGGGATTCTCGGCCGACATCGATGTCAGCGGCCTGTGGACGCCGCCGCACCAGGCTTCCTGGGAGGTGCTGGTCGAGGTCCGCAACGGCTGGGCCAGGAGCGAGCGCGCCCTGCCGCTGCAGGCGCGCGTGCTGCCCGCCAACGCCCTCAACCACTGGCTGTCGCCGTCGGCCAAGGTCGAGGCCAGCAGGAGCAAGGGCAACCTGATCATCACCGCCCGCACGGTCCTGGTGGTCGCCGAGCGCTGCGTCGAGCGGCTGGACGGCCTCGAAGTGCGCGGCCGCGTCTACACCGCGCTGCGCACCGCCGAGCTGACCGCCGCCGAGAGCCCCGCCCGCCTGCCCGTCGAGTTCACGCGCGGCGCCTTCCGGGTGTTCATCCCCGGCGGCACCGCCTTCTCCGGCGCTCTGTGGCTGGAGAACGGCAAGGAGCGGTTCAAGGTGTTCGCCGCCGAGGACTGGGCCGAGAGCTCCGGCGCCACCACCGGCGGCGAACGCTGGCTGACCGTCAACCGGTGGGGCGTGCTCGCCGTGGACAACCGGAAGCGCCGCCCCGTCATCCTCGGCGCCGAATGGGCGGGCGGGCAGACGCTCCGGCTCCGGGGCCGCTATCTCGGTACGGCCCGGCCGTACACCTTCCGGCTGGAACGCGCGGGCGGCGGTGGCGTGCACGAGCTGCGGGCGAGCTGGGAGGGACAGTGGTTCACCGTGGAGTTCTGCCCGGGGGCCGTGCCGGTCTTCGGCGAGGAGCTCCCGCTGGCCTCGGGGACCTGGCGCCTCACCGCTCCGGCCGACGAGGGCCGGGCGCGGGTGCGGATCACGCAGGGCGCGTTGCGGGAGGCCGCGGGCGAGGTCACGGTGGGCATGCACGACGTGTGCCTGCAGGCGGGCGGCGACGACGCGGCTGAGCTGCGGGTGCGTCTGGCGGCCGGGTCCGGTGAGGCGGCGCTGCAGCGGGTGCTGGAGCACGACTATCCGCGGCTGCGCACGCTGCCCCTGCTCAACCTGGCCGTCTTCGAGTCGTGGCAGGGACGGCACTGCTCGGACGACCCGCGGGCGGTCTTCGAGGAGCTGCGGCGCAGGGGCGACGGGCGCGAATGCGTCTGGGTCACCAGGGACGGCCAGTTCGAGCCGCCGCCCGGCGTGCGCACGGTGCTCAGCGACAGCGCCGCGCACGTGGCCGCGCTGGCCCGCGCCGCGCTCATCGTCGCCAACGACTGCGCGCCCGCGTGGTTCGTCAAGCGCGAGGGGCAGACGTACGTGCAGACGTGGCACGGCACCCCGATGAAGACGATCGGCCACGACGTCAAGCGCCACACCTTCCTGGCCTCCATCGACTACGGCCGCCGCCTGGCCAGGGACGTGACCCTGTGGGACCTGCTGGTGTCGCCCAGCCCGTACGCCAGCCGGATCTTCCGCGCCGGCTTCGACTACCGGGGCGAGATCGCCGAGACCGGCCTGCCGCGCAACGACCAGTTGTTCCGGCCGCCGCCGGAAGGGCTCAGGGAACGGCTCGGCGTCCCGGCCGGCAAGAAGGTGGTGCTGTACGCGCCCACCTGGCGTGACGACGAGATCGGCCGGGGCGAGCTGTACCGGATGAACCTGCGCCTGGACCTGCCCGCGCTCCGCGCCGAGCTGGGCAGGGACCACGTGCTCCTGGTCCGCGCCCACGCCCGGCCGGCGGGCACGACGCAGCCGCTGGGCCAGCCGGGTTTCGCGATCGACGTCACCGGTTACCCGGAGATGGCCCACCTGCTGGCGCTGGCGGACGTGCTGGTCACGGACTACTCCGCGGCCATGTTCGACTTCGCCGTGACGGGCCGGCCGATGGTGTTCTTCGCCCCGGACCTGGCCGACTACCGCGACCACGTGCGCGGGCTCTACCTCGACTACGCCGCCGAGGTCCCGGGCCCGGTGGCCGGCACGACGGCCGAGGTGGCCGCGGCGGTCAGGCAGGCGCGGGCGGGGTACGGCAAAGCCTTCCTGGACAGGTTCTGCCCGCTGGAGGACGGCCATGCCGCCGCCCGGGTCGTGGACCGGTTGCCAAATCTCGGCAACGGTAGTCCCGGGTGATCGCGATGCGAGCGCCGCGCCACCGGTGTGCTCAGGATGCTAGGACCCATGGGCACCCCGAAGATCAGCATCGTCGTCCCCTTCCACAACGTGGAGCAGTGGCTCCGGGGCTGCCTGGACACGCTCGCCCGGCAGACACTGACCGACTTCGAGGTCGTCATGGTCGACGACGGCTCGACGGACCTGAGCGCCGTCGTCGCCAAGGACGTCGCCGCCCTCGACTCCCGCTTCCGCCTCATCCAGCAGGAGAACCAGGGTCTCGGCCCGGCGCGTGACGCGGGCGCGCGCCTGGCCCGCGGGGAGTACCTCGCCTTCGCCGACGGCGCCGACCTGCTGCCGCCCCAGGCGTACGACCTGCTCGTCGGCTCGCTGGAGAGCACGGGGTCGGATCTGGTCTCGGGTGACGTGCGCACGTTCGGGGTGGAGGGCCTGCGCCGTTCGTGGCTGCCGGCCGGGCTGTTCACCTCCAACCGCACCCGCACGCACGTGGGCAAGGACCACCGCCTGCTGTGGGACCGCTCGCTGTGGAACAAGGTCTTCCGCCGCGCCACCTGGGAGGTCGCGCCGCCGGGGCCGGGCGGGGAGATCCCCCTCACCATGCGCGCCCACGTGCGGGCGCAGGGCGTGGACGTGGTCAGGGAGGTCGTCTACTACCGGCGCCGCCGCCCGGACGACCTGCGCGCCCGGATCGACGGGCTGCACCACGCGGCCTGCTTCTTCGAGGCCGAGGCGCCCGAGCTGAAGAACGCCTTCGACAAGACCGTGCTGCTCGGCGAGATCCGGCTGATCCTGGAAGAGCTCGCCGCCGTCCCGCGGGAGGACCTGCTCGAGCTCGCCGCCGGATATCTGCGGCGGGTGGACGCCTCCGTCTACGCCGAGGTCGGCGCCGCCCATCGGCTGGCGCTCACGCTGGCCAGGGAGGGCGAGCTGGCCGCGCTGCTCAAGGCCGGCGCGGCCGAGGAGCCGCCGGGCATCGTCCGCCGGGGCCTGCTGCGCCGGCGGCTGTACCACGACGTGCCGGAGGTCGGCGTCAAGCTGCCCGACGGCCTCTTCCGCGCCGAACGCGACCTGACGCTGCGCGCCAAGGTGGACTCGGTCGCCTGGCGGGGCGAGAGCCTGATCGTCACCGGTCACGCCTATCTCGACCGGCTGGAGATGGGCCGGCGCGACCGGCTGCGCGCCTGGTTGCAGGACACCCGCTCAGGCGCGCGCATCCCCCTGAAGCTCACCCGCGAGCGGCGCCCGGACGTCACCGCCGCCTCCGGCCAGTCCCGCGTGTGCCACGACTGGGCCGGGTTCCGCGCCGAGGTCGCCGCCAAGGAGCTGCAGAGCGGCGGGCGCTGGCAGACGCGCGTGTGGGAGCTGCGCGTGGCCGTCAACGCCGGGGGGCAGCACAAGCAGGGCCCGACCGGTCCGCCGGCCGATCTGAGGGAACACCGGCCCGCCGCCCGCGCGGTGGCCGAGCGCTGCTGGGTCCGGCCGTTGTTCACCGAGGCCGGGCGCTTCCAGATCCGGGTGCGCAAGCCGAAGGCGGCCGTCTCGGCCTGCCGTACCGTGGACGAGGGGGTGCGGGTCGAAGGGTGGATCAAGCGGTTCGCCGCCCCGGAGCCGCCGGTGCTGGTCGCGGTCAGGAGGCGGGACGGCGCCGAGGTGCGCCGCGCGCTGGAGCTGGTCGCCGAGGACGAGCGGCACCAGCGCTTCACCGTGACGATTCCGGTCGGTGAGCTCGCCGACCCGCCTCGGAGCCCGCTCGGCGAGCCCCTGCTGTGGGAGGGCGAGGAGAGCCGCTGGGGCCTGCAGTTCGAGGCGGGCGGGGAGCGTTTCCCGCTGGCCGCCGACGACCTTTCCGCCGTTCACGTGCGCGCCGCCGGAGGGGAGGCCGTGCTCACCCACGGCCGGTACGGCGCCGCCGACATCCTGCTGCGCCCCTGCCTGCCGGTGATCGTGGACGCGCGCTGGTCGGCAGGAGGCGGCCTGGTGCTCACCGGCCGCCACCTCGGCGAGCCCACCGGGCTGAGCGTGCGCAGGCGGGTCGAGGGGGACTGCCGCCCGTTCGCGGTCACGTGGGAGGACGACCGGTTCCGCGCCGAGCTGGATCCCGCCGGGCTGCCCACCGGAGTCTGGGAACTGCTGGACGGGAACGGCCGCCCGGTCGTCGTCGACGGGCCCGGCTGCCTGCCCGCCGCGCACGTGCGCGACGACCTGGAGTTCGACCTGCGGCCGGGCGAGACCGGCGCGCTGCTGCTCGGCGTACGGCAGGCGCTGGCCGACGACGAGCGCGGCCGATACGCCCGCCGAGTCCTGGAGCGCACGGTCTACCCGAAGTTGCGGCGCGAGCCCCTGCGCCCGTGCGTGGTCTTCGACAGCGGCGCGGGCACGCGGTGCGCCGGCGATCCGCGCGCCCTGTTCGAGCACCTGGCGGGCAGCAGGCTCGACCTCGTGTGGGTGCGCAGCGAGGGACGCTTCGCCGTACCCGAGGGCGCGCGCTCGGTGGTGCGCGACAGCAGGGCGCACGTCGAGGCGCTGGCCACGGCCCGCTACATCGTGGCCGACGGCCTGCTGCCCGCGTGGTTCCGCAAGCGGCCGGGCCAGACGTACCTGCAGACCTGGCACGGCGCGCCGCCGGAGGACGCCGCCGGGTCCGCGCGGCTGGCCGCCGACGTCAGGCAGTGGGACTACCTGCTCTCGCCCAATGCGTTCAGCACGCCCATGCTGCGCCGGGCCTTCCGTTACCCGGGCGAGGTCCTGGAGTGCGGGTCGCCGCGCAACGACGTGCTGCTGGCGCCCGGCGCGGACGAGCGCGGGCGGGCCGCGCGGGTCAAGCTCGGCGTGCCGGAGGGCAGGCGGGTGGTGTTGTACCTGGCGGACGAGTTCGATCCCGGCCTGGCCGAGGCGGTGCCGGACGCGGTCGTGCTGGTGCGGGGACACGACGAGGTGGGGCCCGCCATCGATGTCACGAAATTTCCGGATATGGCGGAGTTGTTTCTGGCGGCTGACGTGCTGGTCACCGGCTACTCCACCGCGATGTTCGACTTCGCGCTGACGGGCCGGCCCATGGTGTTCTTCGGCTCCGACCTGGAGTGCCACAGCAGCTTCGACCTGCCGGGGCCGCTGGTGCGCGACTCCGGGGAACTGGCCGCCGCCCTGGCCGGGCTGGACGGCGTGGCGGCCGCCTACGCCGGGCCGTACCGGAGTTTCAAGGAGCGCTTCTGCCGGCTCGACGACGGCGGGGCGGCGGCACGGGTGGCGGGCCGGGTCTTCGTGCGCTAGGCCGGATCTTCGTGCGCTAGGCGGGGTTTTCGTGCGCTCGGCAGCCCCGGGCAAAGGTCAAGCTTTGCCCGGGGCAAGGTTTAGGGGCTGCCGTGCGCGCCGCGCCCGAACTCCGGCGTTGCGACGCTGACCGCGTGACAACGCACGCCATACCCGTCGTTGCCCGCCCCTTGGCGGGGCCGCCGCTACGGCGGTCCGGTCCTGGCGGTTGGTGGTGGGCGCCTTTGGCCTGGGTCGTCACCACCGGGGCCGGGTTCGCGCTGGTCGCCTGGGCCGATCCGGACCCGCTCACGCTGCGCGGCGCCATCCTGCCGCTGCCGGCGCTGGGCGTGCTCTCGGCGCTGCTGATCGTGCTGGCCTGGCGGTTCGGGGACGTCTCCGGGGCCGCGTGCGGGGTCTTCGCCGGGTGGGTGGCGCTGGTGTTGCGGACCATGCTCAACGGCACGCCGTACGGCTTCGCCGGGCTTTACGGGGACATGGGGAGAATCGCCGCCTCGGCCACCCGGTACACGGTCACGCCGTGGAGCGCCGACGCCTTCGTCGAGGAGGTGCCCGCCGAATACCCCATGCTCTACCCGTGGCTGATCGGCCGGGCCTCGGTGCTCACCGGCGTACCCGCCTGGAGGCTCGTGCCCGAGGCCGAGATCCTGGTCACCTCCGGCGCCGTCGTGGCCGCGTACCTGCTGTGGGCGCGGCTGGTGCGGCCGCCGGTCGCGCTGGGGATCGCCGCCGCCGGGCTGTCGGCGTTCGGCGACCCGCGCAAGGCGTTCTGCGTGATCGCGGCGCTGGTCGTGACCCCGTGGGCGATCCTCGCCTTCGGCGCCTCGCCGCGCGGCCGGCCGGCCTGGTGGGCGGCCGGGCTCGTCGGCGGCGTCATGGTCATGACCTACCAGGGCTTCCTGATCTACGCCGCCCCCGGGTTGCTGGCCCTGCTGGCCCTGACCTGGTGGCGCGCGCCCGACCGGTGGGCCTACATGATCCACGTGGCGCTGGTCGTCACGTGCGCCGCCGCGGTCTCGGCGGTGTACGTGGTGCCGTACGTGCTGGGCGCGCTGAAGGGCGGCCAGCCTCTCGCCGACCTCTACGTCTCCCCGGACATGGCGGCCAACCCGTTCCCCTTCCTCGACCCCACCCCGCTCGGCCTGCTGCAACTCGCCGGAATGGCCGGGCTGATCCTCCTCCGGGGCAGGGAGTGGTGGGCGGCCCCGATGCTTCTGCTGCTGGCCGGCCTCTATGTCTACCGGGTGGCCATGATGGCCAGGTTCGTCCTCGACGGGCACAGCGGCTTCTACCACTACACCACCCGCATGGCCGGTCCGCTGCTGGCCGCCGCGGGCGTGCTCACCCTCGCCACGCTTCTCGCCAGAGCCAGACCCGGCAGGTACGGCGCGGCCGCACTGGCCGTCCTGCTGACCGGGACCGGAGCCGTCTACTGGCGGACCGCGCTGCCGGAGGACGTCCAGCCGTGGGCGTCCGCATGGCCCTCGGGCCGGCACTTCTTCACCGGCCTCGCGCACCGGGAGACCGGCTTCCCCGCCCGGCTGATCCGCGACCGGGTCGCCGCCGTCCTCGGTCCCGCCGCCCGACCCAGGGTGCTCTCCGCCGATGAGCGGCTCTTCTCCTACCTGCCCTGGAAGGGGTACATCGGCGGCGACAGAACCGCCGCGAACACGCTCACCCGCTACGACGACCGGCGGGCCGAGCTGGCCAGGCTCGCCGCGATCCGCGACCCCGCCGAGTTCGCCCGCGCCTCGGCCACCACCCGCTTCGGGGCGATCGACGTATTCGTCCTCGACGCCTGGCGCTGGCGCGGCATCACCTTCCAACCGGCGCAGTTCGCCGGGTTCCGCCAGTTCACCGAGCTGCCGGAGCGCCTCGTCCTGCTTGTACGCACCTGACTGGAGGATCCACCTTGGCCCGAGTGAGCATCGTCGTCCCGATCTACGATGTCGAGGCTTACCTGCCCGCCTGTCTGGAGTCGCTCGTCGCCCAGACCTGGCAGGACTTCGACGTCGTCATGGTGGACGACGGCTCTCCCGACGACAGCGCCGCCGTCGCCGACCGCTTCGCCGTACAGGATCGGCGCTTCCGGCTGGTCAGGCGGGAGAACGGCGGCCTCGGCGCGGCGCGCAACACCGGCGTGCGCGAGGCGGACGGCGAGTTCCTCGTCTTCCTGGACAGCGACGACATCCTGCCGCGGCACGCGCTGGAGACCATGGTCACCATCCTGGACCGGACCGGCTCCGACTTCGTCAGCGGCAACGTGCACCGCTTCACCTCGCGCGCCGGCCATCCCTCGCGCATGCACCGCCAGATCTTCCTCGACCCGCGCCTGCGCACCCACGTGACCCGCCACGACATCCTGCTCAAGGACCGGCAGGTCACCAACAAGATGTGGCGGCGCTCGTTCTGGGACCGCAACGGGCTGGTCATGCCGGAAGGCGTGCTGTACGAGGACACGTTCGTCGCCCTGCGCGGCCACTTCCTGGCCACCGCCGTGGACATGACCTCCGTGCCCGTCTACCTGTGGCGCGAGCGCGAGGAGGGCAACCTGTCCATCACGCAGGACCGCGCCAGCGTGAAGGCGATCGAGGACCGGGTCGGGGCGGTCCGCTCGGTGCGCGGCTTCCTGGCCGAGAACGGCTGGGGCGCCCACATCGACGGCTGGGACCGCATGGTGCTGCAGAGCGACCTGATCGCCTTCCTGGACTCCCTGCACCACGGCGACGACGGCTACCGCGCCCGCTTCCTCGACCTGACCGGCGACTACCTGGCCGCGGTCCGGCCGCGCGTCCTCGCCAACCTGTCGGCCGACCGCCGGGTCAAGTGGGAGCTGGTACGGCAGCGCCGCATCGGCGACCTGCTGGAGTTCCTCGAATGGGAGGCGGCCGCCAAACCCGCCACCCGGGTACGGCGGAGCCTGCGCTCCTACCACCTCGACCCGCCGCTGGCGGTGCCCGCGTCGGTCACCCGCCTGCATCGCAACGACCTGGAGGTCATCCACCGCATCGACCGGCTCGCGGCCGAGGATGGCAAGCTGGTCATCGAGGGCCGCGCGACCCTGCGCTACACCAGCCCGGACAATCCCAAGCACCAGCAGGTCACCGCCCGGCTGGTCAACGAGGCCACCCGCGAGCGGATCAAGCTCCCGGTCACCACGTCCGCCGCCCGCTCGATCACCGCGCTGAACAAGGACTGGTGTGGCTTCCGCATCGTCCTCGACCCGGGCGCGCTGCCCGCCCGGGCGGCCGACTGGCACGTGGAGCTGACCGTGACCCACCGGCGGCGGCGCAGGAGCGCCAAGCTGGCCGAGACGCCGGGGGCGCTGCCCCTGCGCGGCGAGCTGTTCGAGACCGGCCACGGCCGGGTGTGGTTCTCGTGGTCGGACGCCGGCCAGTTCCGCGTGCACTCCGGGCGGGAGGCCGCGACGGTCACCGGGCACCGGCTGGACGAGGGCCGCCTGGTCTTCCGCGGGGATCTGGACCGGGCGATCGGGTCGTGCCCCGAGGTCGTGCTCGTCCGGACGCCGGGGGAGGTCGTACGGCGCTGCCCGGCGACCGTCCGGGACGGCGGCATCGAGTTCGCCGTCGACGTGCGGGAACTGCTGCCCGCCCGCAACCTCGGCGACCCCCGGCTGGACACCACGGCGAGCTGGCGTGCGGAGGTGCCGGGGGTCGGGCTGGTCAGCCTCGCGGCGGAGGGCGCCCGGCACGCTGTGGGCGGCCGCGACCTGATCGTCGAGCGGGCGCCCTCCGGCCACCTGAGCCTGCGCGAGCAGCCGGAGACGCTGCACGTGGACGCGGCCGAGTGGGCCGAGGACGGGTCGCTGACGCTCGACGGCTCGCTCATCCGCGCGGAGACGGGCACGGCCACGCTGGTGGCGCGCAACATCGCGCGCGGCGCCGACGTCTGCTTCCCCGTCACGCTGACCGGCGAGCGCGCGCGGGCGCACGTGCCGGTGCTGCGGGTGCCCGGTTTCGCCGGCGCCGTGCCGCTGCCCTCCGGAACCTACTCGCTCAGCCTGCGCATGGCCGACGGCCGCCCGCTCAAGATCGACTTGTGCCTGCCCGCGAGCGCCGTCGAGATCGGCGGACGCACGCTGCGGCTGGCGGTGGGCGACAGCGGCGAGGCCACCGTGAAGATCGGCTCCGACCTGGCCAAGGAGGAACGGGGCGAGAAGCGGCAACGCAGGCTGCGCGAGGTCCGCTACCCGAAGCTGCGCGAGCAGCCGCTGCGCGAAGCCGTCTTCTTCGACTCCTACAGCGGCAAGCGGTACGCCGACAGCCCCAAGGCCATCTACGAAGAACTCGTGCGCCGGGGCAGCGACCTGGAGATGACGTGGAACGTGCGCGACGGCCAGGTGGAACTGCCGCCGGGGCTGACGCCCGTCAAGACCAACGGCGCCGCCTACTACGAGGCCCTGGCCCGCAGCCGGTACATCGTCACCAACGCCCACCTGCCCGAATGGTTCCGCCGCAGGGAGGGGCAGGTGGTGGTGCAGACCTGGCACGGGACCGCGCTGAAGCGCATCGGCTTCGACATCGAGAACATCCGGTTCGCCCGGACCGACTACAAGGAGCGGCTGGGCGTCGAGGTGCTCCAATGGACCCATCTCGTCTCGCCCAGCCCCTGGTCCACGCCGGTGCTTCGGCGGGCCTTCCGGTACGAGGGGGAGGTGGTCGAGGAAGGGTACCCGCGCAACGACGTGCTGAGCCGTGCCGGCGCCGCCGGGGAGGTGCGGGAGCGGCTCGGCCTGCCGTACGGGAAGAAGGTCGTCCTCTACGCGCCGACGTGGCGCGACGACAGCTTCTCCGCGCGCGGGCGCTACCGCTGCGACCTGCGGCTGGATCTGGCCAGGATGGCGGCGGAGCTGGGTGAGGACTACGTGTTCCTGCTGCGCGCGCATCCCAACGTCACGGATCGGCCGGGGGTGGCCGGGGACAGGGTGCTCGATGTCTCGACTTATCCGGATATCCAGGAGCTTTTCCTGGTAGCGGATGTTTTGGTGACGGACTACTCCTCGGCCATGTTCGACTTCGCCGTGACCGGGCGGCCCATGCTCTTCTACACCTACGACCTCGAGCACTACCGCGACACCCTGCGCGGGTTCTACTTCGACTTCGAGGCCGAGGCGCCCGGGCCGCTGCTGCGCGAGACCGGCGACGTCATCGCCGCCCTCGCCGGGATCGGCGAGGTGGAGGCCAAGTACGCGAGCCTCTACGCGGCCTTCAAAGACCGCTTCTGCCCCCTCGACGACGGGCACGCCGCCGCCCGGGTCGTCGACCGAGTCTTCCGTGATGGTCAAGAAGCGGCATGGACATCTTCCAGTAGTTCCAGAGAGTAATCGGTTCACGCCCGTGAGTGGCCATGCTGGAATCCATGAGGACCTATTCGCTCGATGACGTCCACGCGACACGCAAGCGGAGAGACTCCTGGTGGACCGTGTACCTGGTGGACCCGGTCGCCTGCCGGGTCGCGCTGGTCGTGGCCAACCACACGCGGGTCACGCCCAACGCGCTCACGGTCTTCTCGCTGGTCCTCGGCATGGTGTCGGCCGCGTTGTTCGCGGTCGACAAACTGGCCGCCGGCGCGGCCGTGTTCTACCTGAGCTTCATGATCGACTGTGTCGACGGGAAGATCGCCCGGTTGAAGGGCACGGGGACGCCGTTCGGGTTGTGGCTCGACTACGTGGGTGACCGGGTCAGGGTGGTGTTCTGCGCCGCCGGGCTCGCCTACGGGCAGTACATGCTGACGCGGAACGTCGAGTTCATCATGCTCGGGGCGACGGTCGCCGTCCTCGACCTGTTCAGGTACGTGAACGCGCCCCAGATGAAGCGGGTCCGCGAGGTTGTCAGGGAGGGCATGCCGCCCAAGCCCGAGCCTCCGGAGGACGTCGAGATGGTTCCACGGCCCGCGCGCAGCCCGTCGTTCATGCGCAGGCTCAACAGGTTCCTGGCGCGCCGCAGGGTGCGCTCTCACCTCATCAGCGGGATCGAGTTCCACGCCGCCGTGTTCGTGGTCGCGCCCCTCATCGGCGCGGCGGCGCTCATCCCGATCTCGGCCACGATCAGCGTGCTGCTGCTCGCCAACGAGATCTTCCTGGTGTATCGGATGTGGCTCTTCGCGCGCAGGTTCGCCGGCGCGGCCTCCCAGGAGAGCCGAGAGCACGTTCTCGTCTAAGTTTCGGGGGTAACCAAGAAATGTCGGATCGGCCGATATTCGTCGTCGGGTGTCCACGCTCGGGCACCACGATGCTGCAGCTCATGCTGCACTCGCACCCGCGCGTCGCGGTGGCGCCGGAGACCCGCTTCCTGGTCCCGGCCTACTACCGGCGCCGGATCTACGGGGACCTGCGGGCCACCTCGGCGCGGCAGGCGCTGGCGCAGTGGATCGCCACCGACAAGAACACCAAGTTCCGCGAGCTGAAGATCGACAAGGACGACTACGTCCGCGAGTGCGCGGAAGGCCCCGGCTCGCTGGGCTCGGTGATCGGCACCGCCTTCCGCATGTACGCCGACCGGTTCGGCAAGGCGCGCTGGGGCGACAAGCGGCCCAGCTACGTCAAGCAGGTCGACATGCTCCAGCGCCTGTTCCCCGACGCCCAGTTCATCCACCTCATCAGGGACGGCCGCGACTGCGTGGCCTCGCTGAAGGAGATGCCCTGGTACACCCTGGACTCCTTCCACGCGGTCGCCACCTGGGCCGAGGCCATGGACGCCGGGGTCAAACTGCGCAAGACCATGCCCGAGGACAGCTACTTCGAGCTGCGCTACGAAAACCTCACCGACGACCCGGCCACGGAGATGAAGAAGCTCTGCCACTTCCTGGAGGAGGACTTCGACCCGGCCATGCTCTCGCCCCGCGAGGCCGCCCAGGTCGCCGTCCCCGTCCACAAGGTCTGGCACAGCAACACGCACGGCGAGGTCACCAAGTCCCGCGTGGGCAGCTGGGCCCAGCGCCTGGAGGACTGGGAGATCGCCCTCTGCGAGCAGGCCCTGGGCGAGCGCCTGGAAGACATGGGCTACGAGCTGACCGGCCACGGAAAGGCCGCCAAGGAGCACATGCTGGCCTTCCAGAAGACCATGCAGAAGCGCCGCGCCTCACGCATGCGCAAGGGCATGCGCGACCGCATCAACCGCCTGCGCGAGCCCAGCCCGGTGGCCGCGCTCCTGACCACCGGCCAGCGCGCCCTGGCCGGCATCCCACAGCAACGCGCGGAGACCCCGCTCTCCGAACACGTCTGACCCGCCTTTCGCGAGCCGGTACGGCCCCGCCGTACCGGCTCTTTACATGGGCCCGATGTCGAGTTGCGACCAGTCGATGTCAAGCCTGAAGGGCGTGGTCATCCTCAGGGCCAGACCGTCCAGGTCGCGGTGCGTGATCTTGGGCTTGCAGTACTCGGCACCGCAGACCAGGACGTGGTGCTCGACGGAGACGACCCCCTGGTCGTCGGGCTGGACGATCAGGTAGTGCGGGATGCCTGCCATGGCGTACTCGTCGGCTTTGTGGAGCCGGTCGCGGGTGATGGAATGCGGGGACAACACCTCGACGGCCATGATGACGTCTTTTGCGTGTAGCCACTCGCCGAGTTCCAGCCGGCTGTGGACGACTACGTCGGGCTTGCGGATGTGGAGTGGCGCCTTCCCGAGGATGACCTCGATGCTGGTGTTCACCTCGGCACGGGACCCGCGGATGGCTGCCTCCAGAGCGTCGGCCAGCCGTCGTGCGGTCGTCTGGTGGCCTCGGCCGCGCGGTTCTCTGGGTATGAAGGCGCCGTCGACGATTTCGACCTCCTTCTGAGTCTCCTCATCCAGCGCCAGGTAAGCGTCCCAATCAGCCATGCTTACAGCCAACCAGAGCCATGATCGGTCATCGCGCCATGTGGGCGAAGAGGGTTTCCCAGCGGTCCAGGACGGGGTCGAGGCGGAAGGCGGCGGCTCGGGTGCGGGCGGCGGCGCCCAGGCGGAGGCGTTCGTCCGGGGCGGACATCAGGTCGGACAGGGCGGAGGCGAACTTCTTCACGTCGCCCGGCGGGACGAGTTCGGGGCCCGCGGAGCGGACGCCGCCGGAGACGTCGAAGGCGACCGCGGGGACGCCGTGGGCGGCGGCCTCCAGCAAGACGACGGGCAGGCCCTCGTGTTCGCTGGTCAGGGCCAGGATGGCGGCGTTGTGGTACTCCTCGGTCATCTGGGCCGCCGGGATGCGGCCGCGGAAGACCACGCGGCCGGCGACGCCCTCGGCCGCGGCGTGGCGGCGCAGGCGGGGCTCCTCGGCGCCGTCGCCCAGGAGGTGGAGTTCCCAGGGGGGTGTCGCGACGCGGGCGAAGGCGGTGATCAGGCGGTCGAAGCGCTTGACGCCCTCCAGGCGGCCCACGCCCAGGATGCGCGGGGTGGTCAAGGGGGACGGACTCTCCGGCCATTCCGACAGCGGGTTGGGCAGGGACCAGGTGTTGGGCAGGAGCGCGTGTTCGGAGAAGAGCAGGGCGTCGTCCTCGCTCAGGAAGACGGCCTGGTCGAGGTCCGGGTAGTGCCTTCTGATCGAGCCCAGGTGCCAGGAGCCGCGGGCGTGTTCGTAGGAGCCGTGGTACTGGCCGATCGGGCGCAGGCGGCGGGGCAGCATCGAGGCCACGCGGGTGACGGCGCCGGGGGAGGTCAGGATGGCGAAGCCGGGGGTCAGCGAGCCCAGGACCTGGCGCAGGTGGCGGTCGGACAGCCGCCGGGACAGCGGGCCCTCGGCGCCCATGGGGGCGCGGCCGGTCACGTGCTTGGTGTAGCGGGGGTGCTCGACGTAGGTGAACGGGGTCCGGGCGCGGTGGAGGCCGATCACGTGGACGTCGTGGCCGCGGACCGCCAGGCCCTGGGCGAGCGTGTGGGTGACCTGCTGGATGCCGCCGAGCGTGTCGGCGTCCATGCAGGCGAAGACGATGCTCACGGCGTCCCCCACACCACGGGGCGGCTGGTGACGGGCCGGGCGAGGGGGGCGGCGAAGAAGTCCTCCACCACCCGGGCGGCGGCGGTGCCGCGCTCCTCGCCGCACCAGAACGTGCGGAAGGCGGCGTACTTCTCCGAGAAGGACGTGTGTACGGCCGGCAGCGCCCGCAGGCAGATGATGAGGTCCCGGGTCGTGGTCAGGCAGGGGCCGGGGGCGATCGTGGGCAGGTCGTGGTAGACGCCGCGCTCGGTCAGGCGGTAGTCGTCCCAATCGTCGATGTAGAAGAGCATGGGTTTGCCGGTGAGCGCGTAGTCGCACATCACGGAGGAGTAGTCGGTGAGCAGCGCGTCGGAGGCGAGCATCAGGTCGTTGATCTCCGGGTAGGAGCCCGCGGCGCGGACGAAGTGGCGCAGGTGCTGGGGGAGCGTGTAGCGCTCGATCGGGTGGGTGCGCAGGATGATCACCCAGTCGGCGGCCAGCTCGTCGGCCATCATCTCCAGGTCGACGCGGACGGACCGGCCGCTGCTCTTGGCGTGATCCCGATATGTCGGGGCGTAGAGGAGGATCTTCTTGTCTGGCGATATTTCCAGCTTTTCCCAGACTTGGGGCACCACCTCACCCCGGACCAGGGCATCACATCGCGGCGTGCCGTACCGGAAGACCGGGCCGGTGTAGCCGTTCGACGGCACGAAGCGCCGCGAGAACTCCTCACTCGGTGAGATCAGCGCGTCCCAGCGGGCCACGGCGGCCCGCCACTGGTCGCGCGGCCCGGCGAAGTCCGCCCGCAGGTCCGGCGCGTCGAAGCCGATCGACTTGATGCCCTGCCCGTGCCACGTTTGCAGGTAGCGGGTGCCCGGCGGCTTCGGATAGGCGAGCGGGAAGCCGTGGCTGTCCACCCAGATGCCCGCCCTGGCCATGATCCAGATGTAGCGCCAGCTCATGCGGCGCACGAGCCCGGCGTCCTGGGGGAAGGCCGCCCGGTTTCTGGACGCCGACCAGATGACGCCGATCGGCAGCTCGCGGCGGCGCAGCTCCTCGTAGATGGCGCGGGGCGAGCCGGTGTAGCCCTTGCCGCAGTCGGCCTCGAACAGCGCCAGGTCCCTGCGCCGCGGCACCACCTTGATCAGCGCCTTGTACACCCGCAGCTTCATCGCCGGCGTGCTCACCCTGGCCAGCACCTCGCGCTTGAGCCGGCCCATGATCCTGCGCTGGATCGGCGCGGTGATGCGCAGGAACGCCGACTGGCCCACGGCCTGCACGGTGTGGCCGTTGACGCTGATCGGCGCCAGGTTCGGGTCGACCAGCAGGCGGTCGGTGGTGGTGTGGCCGTCACTGTCGCGGGTGAAGGCGATGCGCGGCTCGCCCTTGTCGCGGGGCACGAATCCGAACTCGGAGACGTAGCCGTCACCGGACGGGTGCGGGTGAATGGGGAAGCTCTGCCTGCCGTACCGGAAGGAGGCCGTCCACCCGGTGGGCAGCACGCCGAACGGGTCGTAGGTGTGCACGGTCATCGCGATCCGGCCGCCGTCCGCGGCGATCTCGGTGACCTCGTGGCGCAGCCGGGTGGCGGTGAAGGGCAGCTCGGCCAGGCGCAGCCGGGTGATGTCCATGCCGGGGGAGAGCGTGGTGCCCCAGTAGGTGCGGCCCTGGTGGCGGATCGCCGCTCTCGGCGGGGCGGCCGCGCCGGTCAATGAGCGTACGGCGACGCGCAGGTCGTCCACGCGGTCGTCGAGGATCAGGTGGCAGCAGACCCGGTTCATGGGGTCGAGGCGGTCGATGATCTCGTGCGGGACCGTGGCCAGGTAGGGGCGCACGACCGCGGCGAACTCCTTGGCCCACACCAGGTCGCGGGCGGGCAGCGGGTTGAGGTAGACGCGCAGGTCCTGGCGGAGGAAGCGGTGCTGACGCCCGGGGACGAGGTCGTCGCGGCCGTAGTCGCGCAGGACGCGGTCGCTGCGCTCGGCGGCGATGATCCGGTGGCGCACGTTGTCCATGTCGGCGATGCTCTGCGAGATCGAGGCCGGCTCCGGGGCGCGGTGCCAGTGGTAGACGACCCAGGGCACGACCGCGAAGCGCTCGGACAGGGCGTAGACCTCGGTGGCGAAGACGTGGTCCTCGTAGTGGATGTCCTCGGGGAAGCGCAGCGCGTGGCGGCGCAGGAAGCCCGTGTCGTAGAGCTTGTTGGTGCTGAAGGAGTCCAGGAACAGCTCGGGGTCCTCGGCGATGCCCTCGACCACGCGGCGGCGGGCGAACAGGGCCGGGTAGTAGCGCTCCAGCCGCCCGCTGGGCTCGTAGTAGCGGGAGATCTGGCCGGCGACGAAGTCAGCGCCGGTGCGCTCGATCTCGGCCAGCAGGCTCTTGCAGGCGTGCCTGGGCAGTTCGTCGTCGCTGTCCAGGAACATGATGAACGGGGCGGAGGCGGCGTCCAGCCCGTCGTTGCGCGGCGCCCCGCAGCCGCCGCTGTTGTGCTCGCGCCGCAGGTAGCGCACCCGCCGGTCGGCCTGCTGCAGAGTGCTCATGACCTGCGCGGTCCCGTCGGTGCTGGCGTCGTCGACGACGATCACTTCGAGGTCGCGCAGGGTCTGCCTGAGCACGGAGCGGACCGCCCTGGGCAGTCGTTCCGCATCGTTGTAGCCGATGATGACCACGGTGCAGTACGGCATGCCCATCTCCCCCGAGCCACGGAACACTCGAAGTCAGGCATTCCCGGTCTTCGGGTGATGTGTCCGGACTTGATGGCTTTTTTGCCCGTTGATCTGGCCTTATCTACGCAAGAACCGCCTGATCAGCCAGGCGACCAACGCCACCAGCACCAGCCCGCCCACCAGCGGCGCCACCCGCTTCAGCAGCGGCGTCCCGGCCACCTCCAGCAGGTCCAGCGCCTCCTCGTCGGCCGTGCGCGACGTGCGCAACGTCCCGCCGGGATGCACGTCCGCCGGCACCGCGCTCAGCCGCCGCTCCCCGGCCTCCTTCTCCTGGGAGCCGTCTTCCCGGGGTGCGGCATCCCGGGGTGCGCCTTCCCGGGGTGCGGCATCCTGGGGTGCGGCATTCCGGGGTACGGCTGCCGCCTCCGCCGCCGGCTCGGCCAGCAGCTCCGCCAGATTGGCCGCGAACCGGTCGATCAGCTTGGCCCCCACCTCGGCCATCACGCCCCGGCCGAACTGCGCCGGCCGGCCCGTCACGTTGAACGTCGTCTCCACGCGCACCGCCGTCGCCCCGTCGGCCGCGGCCAGCTTCGCCACGACCGTCGCCGAGGCCGTCCCCGGCCCGCGCGCCTCCTTGCCCGAGGCCCTGATGGTCAGCGTGTGGTTGTCCTTGTCCACGTCCTCGAAGCGGGCCGTGCCCCGATAGGTCACCGTGATCGGCCCGACCTTGACCTTCATCCTGCCGGCGAACTCGTCGCTCTCGAAGACCTCCAGCGTCGCGCCGGGCAGGCAGGGTGCCACGCGCTCGACGTCGAGCAACACTGCCCACGCCTGCTCGACCGGGACCGGGACAGTGAACTCGTGCTCGAACCGCATCGCCATGGACGCCTCCTGCTTACGACAGTACGTCCGGAAGGGCGACCCCCGGAAGGGGAACCCCTCCCGGACTGCGGGGTTTTGGGGGACGACGGAAGGGGCGCCTCCTCCCGGACCACGGTGTGCTCCAGGAAAGGGCGCCCCCTCGGGGCTACGGGGTTCCGGCCGCGGTCCTGACCGCGCGGTGGGTCAGGACTCTGGCCAGGTGCCTGCGGTAGTCCGGCTGGCCGTGCAGGTCGGCGGGCGGGGAGGTGCCCTCCGCCGCTTCCCCGCACGCCTGCCGTACGGCGTCGCCGAGCTCCAGGCCCTGGAGCGCGGTCTCGGCCGCGCGGGCACGCAGCGGCGTCGGCCCCATGTTCGTTAGCCCGATCCTGGCCTCCTGGATCGAGCCGTTCGAGCGGCGCACGGCGGCGGCCACGCCGACGATCGCCCACGCCTGGGCGGTGCGGTGGAACTTCTCGTAGTGGAAGCCCCACCCCTCGCCCAGCTTGGGAATTTTGACCCCGGCCAGGATCTCCCCCGCCTCCAGCGAGGTCTCCAGGTAGTCGGCGAAGAACGCGGCGGCCGGGATCTCCCGCTCACCGGAGGCCGACCTGGCCACCAGCACCCCGTCCAGCGCCAGGACCACCGCCGGCAGGTCGCCCGCCGGGTCGGCGTGGGCCAGGGAACCGCCGAACGTGCCGCGGTGCCGTACCGCGGGATCGGCGACCGTCGCGGCGGCCAGCGCCACGAGCGGGCAGCCCGCGGTCACCACCGGCGAGCGCATCACCTCGTCGTGCGTGGCCAGCGCGCCGATGAAGACGTGGTCACCGCGGTCGTGCACGCCCTGGAGCTCGGGCAGGCGCCCGATGTCCACGAGCGTGCTCGGGTAGGCCAGGCGCAGGCGCAGCAGCGGCAGCAGCGACTGCCCGCCGGCCAGCGCCTTCGCCTCGTCGTCGGCGGCCAGCGCCTGGCATGCCTCCTCCACGGTGGCCGCGCGCGTGTAGTCGAACTTCGCGGGGATCATGAGCGCGCTCCTTCGAGTGCCCGCCAGATCCGCTCGGGCGTGCACGGCATCTGGACGTCGTGGATTCCCCGCGGGCGCAGCGCGTCCACGATGGCGTTGACGACCGCCGGGGTCGAGGCGATCGTGCCCGCCTCGCCGACGCCCTTCACGCCGAGCGGGTTGGTGGTCGCCGGCGTCTCCGTGCGGTCGGTGACGAAGGCCGGCAGGTCCGCCGCGGACGGCAGCAGGTAGTCGGCCATCGTCGTGGTCAGCAGGTTCCCGTCGGCGTCGTAGACGGCCTCCTCGAACAACGCCTGCGCGACGCCCTGGGCGATGCCGCCGTGCACCTGGCCCTCCACGATCAGCGGGTTGACCACCTTGCCCACGTCGTCCACGGCCACGTAGGAGCGGATCCTGCTCATGCCGGTCTCGGTGTCCACCTCGACCGCGCACAGGTGCGTGCCGTGCGGGTAGGAGAAGTTGTCCGGGTCGACGGTGGCGTCGGAGTCCAGCCTCGGCTCGACCCCGACGGGCAGGTCGTGGGCGGCGAACGTGGCCAGCGACAACTCCTGGATCGTCTTGCCGGTCTCCGTGCCGCGCACCCTGAACGTGCCCTCGCTGAACTCGACGTCGTCCGGCGCGCACTCCAGCACGTGCGCCGCGATCTTCCTGGCCTTCTCCTTCACCTTGTCGCAGGCGGCCAGCACGGCCATGCCGCCGACCACCAGCGACCGCGAGCCGTAGGTGTCCATGCCCTTGGGCGAGGTCGCGGTGTCGCCGTGGATCACCGCGATGTCCTCGAACGGCACGCCGAGCGCGTCGGCCACGATCTGGCTCCACGCCGTCTCGTGCCCCTGGCCGTGGGCGGACGAACCGGTCACCACCTCGACCTTGCCGGTCGGCAGCATGCGCACCGCCCCGTGCTCCCAGCCGCCCGCGCCGTAGTTGAGCGAGCCGAGCATGCGGCTGGGCGCGATGCCGCACATCTCCGTGTACGTCGAGATGCCGATGCCCAGCTGGACCGGATCGCCCCGGTCGCGCCGGTCGGCCTGTTCCGCCCGCAGCTTGTCGTAACCGAACAACGCCAGCGCCTTGTCCGTCGCCGCCTCGTAGTTGCCGGAGTCGTAGGTCAGCGTCGCGATCGTGGTGTAGGGGAACTCCTCGTGCTTGATCCAGTTGCGCCGGCGCACCTCGATCGGATCGAGGTTGAGCTCATTGGCCAGCTCGTCCATGACCCGCTCGATGGCATAGGTCGCCTCAGGCCGCCCGGCCCCCCGATAGGCGTCCGTCGGCATCTTCGTGGTGAAGACGCCGGTGCAGTTGAAGTCGTAGGCGTCCATCTTGTAGATGCCGTTGAACATGAACGCGCCCAGCAGCGGCACCCCCGGCGTCACCAGCATCAGGTAGGCGCCCATGTCGGCCAGCAGCTCCACGCGCAGCCCGCGGATGCGGCCGTCGGCCTCGGCCGCCAGCGTCACGTGCTGGATCTGGTCGCGGCCGTGATGCACGGTCAGGTTGCCCTCCGAGCGCGACTCCGTCCACTTGACTGGCCGGCCGGTCCTGCGCGTCAGCAGCAGGCAGAGCACCTCCTCCGCGGTCACCTGCAGCTTCGAGCCGAAACCGCCGCCCACGTCCGGCGCGACCACCCTCAGCTTGTGCTCCGGGATGCCCGTCGTCAGCGCCAGCATCACCCTCAGCACGTGCGGGATCTGGGTCGCGCTCCACAAGGTGTAGCTGTCGCCGTCGGTGCTGGCCATGACCGCCCGCGGCTCCATCGCCGACGGGATCAGGCGCTGCTGAATGTAGGTGCGGTCGATCGTCACCGGCGCGTCCCGCAGCGCGGCGTCGATGTCCCCCTGGGCGAACTTCCAGGTGAACGCCTGGTTGCCCGCCTCGTGCACCTTCGGGCTGCCCGCGGTGAGGGCGTCGTTCATGTCGAGCACCGGCGGCAGCGGCTCGTAGTCGACCTCGATCGCCTCCAGCGCGTCCGCCGCCTTGTACCGGTCGGTGGCCACCACGCAGGCGACCGCCTCACCCACGTACCGCACCTGCGAGACGGCCATCGGCGGATGCTCCGGGATGACGACGTCCTCGCTCACCGGCCAGGCGCACGGCAGGCTGCCCTGCTCGGCGGCGAAGTCCGCCCCGGAGAAGGCGCCGATCACCCCGGGCAGGCCGGCCGTCCCCGACACGTCCACCCTCGTGATGCGCGCGTGCGCCATCGGGCTGCGCAGGAACGCCACATAGGCCATCCCCGGCAGCTGCATGTTGTCGGTCCACTGCGTACGGCCCGTGAGCAGGCGGGCGTCCTCCTTGCGCCGCCTGGGCGCGCCTATCTCGCTCATGGCGTCTTCACCGCCATGTCCTGTGCGCCCCGCCGTACCGCTCGGACGATGTTGCAGTAACCCGTGCACCGGCAGAGATTGCCCTCCAGGCCCTCCCTGATGGCCTCCTCCGACGGGTCCGGATTCTCCCGCACCAGATCGACCGCGGCCATGACCATGCCGGGTGTGCAGTAACCGCACTGCAGGGCGTGTTCCTCGTGAAAGGCACGCTGCATCGGGTGCAGCGTGCCGTTGGCGGCCAGGCCCTCGATGGTCGTGACGGCGCTGCCGTCGGCCTGGACCGCGAGCACGGAGCAGCTCTTCACGGACTTGCCGTCCAGCAGCACCGTGCAGGCGCCGCAGTTGCCGGTGTCGCAGCCGATCGGGGTGCCTGTCTTGCCTAGCCGATCGCGGAGAAGATGGACGAGGAGGAGCCGCGGCTCCACTTCCTCCTCGTACGCGATTCCATCGACGGTGACGGAGACTCGGGGCATACGTCCTCCCTCTCAGGGGGGCAAGGTGGACACCGCCAACGTACGCCCATGATTGTCCTGGTCAAGGGTTACTTACGCCTGGTTACTTTGGCGACGACCGCGACGAGCCCCGCGAAGCCGAGCCCGACCACCGTCAGCGACACCAGGATCACCGGCTCGGTGATCGACTCTGTTGCCAGCAGGATGCCCAGGACCAGGAAGAGCAAACCGCTGAGCAGCGCCATCCAGTCCGTCCTGTGCAGCTGGCGCGGCTTGTCCACCTCACGCGGCACGACGCACCTCCACATCGCCCATGCCGCCCCGCAGGTTCAGCACGATCGTCGAGACCGCGCCCTTCGGCTTCGTCTCCGGCTCCAGCACCTTGTCGAACTCCACGTCCACGCCGCCGCGCAGCGACTGGTCGATCGTGATGTCGCCCACCCTCGCCGTCGCGTGCACCTCCACCCGCGCCGATGCCGGCACGATCACCATCAGCTCACCCACCGACACCGAGGCGTTGAACTGCGCCCGCGAACCCGGCGGCATCTTCAGCTCCGACAGGTCCAACCGGCCCTCGCCGACGCCCACCTCGTAGGTGCCGCTCGTCTCCGCCAAGGTCGTCGGGGTCCAGGTACGGTCGCCCACCCGCTTGGGCAGGCCGCCCACGATCATGCCGAAGGCGATGACCACCGCCACGACCGTGCCCAGCGCGACCAGCCCCGCGCCACGTCCCCACCAGGCGGCGACCAGCAGGCCCGCGCCGACCGTGATGAGCACCGACGCGCCTATGGCGGCCGGGTTCACACCTTGGGCCGACCCGCTTTGGACAGCCACGACGATCCCTCCAATGATCAATGACAGGAGCACCGTGATCACACCGATGAAGGAGCGCGGACGCTTCTTGGTCACGGGCGCCGGAGGCGGGGTCTGCCCTCGGTACAGGGCCGGGTCATAGGGGGAGTAGCCGCCGCGTCTGGCGGGGTCGAGCGGCTGGTAGGGGCCGTGGGGGGCGAACGGCTCGCCGTACGGGATGCGCTCCCTGGGCGTCTCGGCCGGGCGTGGCGGCTGCGGCTGCCGGGGCGTTTCGGGGGCTTCGGCGTGCGAACGGGCGCTCGCGCCGGCATCCGCGGCCTGGCGGGCGGCGCGCTTCTCGCGCATGATCGCCTCGACGCGCAGCATGGCCTCTTCGCGGGTCGGCGTGCGGCCGGCGGCGGGCAGGACACGGGTGCCCTTCGGCTCGTCCAGCTCCTCGCCGTAGGGGATGGGCACCTCGGTGGTCTCCTGGCTCTCGGCGGCCTGCGGCGCCACCGGGGCGTCTTGCCGGTCGTCCCGGTCTTCCTGGTCTTGCCGCTCTTGCCGCGACTCCGTGGTGTCGTGCCGCGTGTCCGCCGCGTCCTGCCGCGTCTCCGCCGGCGTGTGGGCCGGTTCCGCGGTGTACGGCTTGCGCGGTGTGTACGGCGGGGCCGCCGCCTCGGCCGCGAAGGCGATGTCAACCATGGCGCGGCCCGGCTCAGGGCGGCCGTGCTGCTGCACCATGGGCTCAGGGGTGGCGCGCTGCCTGCGGCTGAGCCGTTCGGGCATCGAGCGGGCCAGCGCCAGCAGGTCCACGCCACTGGCGTGCGCGGCCAGCAGCGCCAAGACGATGACCAGGCCCACGACCAGCGTGCCGGTGTCCAGCCACACCGTGGCCAGGTTGATGCCGAGCCCGAAGCCCAGCACTGCGGTCAGCAGCGCCATGACGGCCTCGGCGTCGAAGTCGCGCCGGGTCCACTGCTCGATCATGCCGGGCAGGCCCCGCGTGTCCTTCATCAGCATGAAGGCGGCGATGTAGAGGAAGAAGCCCATCCCGGAGCCGAACAGCAGAACGGCGAATCCGACCCGGAACACCACCGGATCGATCCCCGTGTGCCTGCCCAGCCCGGCGCACACCCCGAACAGGATGCGCCCTTCCCCGCTGCGACACAGGGGCCGGGATTCTCGCGATGGTGCTTCTTTCATGTACACCATCGTGACCGCACCCAAGGGGTGCACGCATCCGGGACACCCCTGAGCCGACCCTGGGGGTAGTTCCCTGATGCCCGCACCCCTCCGGACGTGTGACGATGACGGTGTTATGGCTGACCAGAAGACTCTCGCCGAGCCCGCCCCCGCCGAGGCGCCCTACCGCCGCATGCGCCGGCGGATGGAAGGCCGCCTCGTGGGCGGCGTCGCGCAGGCGCTGGCCGACCAGCTGAAGCTGGATCCCGTCGTGATCCGGCTGGCGTTCGTGCTGTTGTCCGTGGTCGACGGTGTCGGCGCCGTGGCCTACTGCGTGTTGTGGATGGTCACGCCGCGGGAGCCGTACGAAGGACAGCCGCCTCAGCGTGACTGGAGCCAGCTCGCCGCGTTCGTCGCGATCGGGGTGGCCCTGTTTGCGTTCGGGTGGATCACCGGGGCCTCGCAGGGCGGGGTCGGGATGATCCCGTTCGCGGTCGGCGGCATCGGGGCGCTCATCCTCTGGCAGCAGGCCGACCCCGACCGGCGCAGGGAGTGGATCGCCGGCGGCACCAAGAGCATCCGCAAGAACCGGGTCAGGACGGTGCTCGGCGTCATCCTGGTCGCGGCGGGCGGGCTCGGCTTCCTCATCGCCCAGGACGAGCTGCGGGACGCCCGGCCGGGCATGTTGTTCACGGTCGTCGTGGTCGTCGGCCTCATCGTGATCATCGCGCCCTGGCTGGCCGGGCTCTGGAAGGAGCTCCAGCTCGAGCGGCGTGAGCGCATCCGGCAGGAGGAACGCGCGGAGATGGCGGCGATGGTGCACGACTCGGTGCTCCACACGCTCACGCTCATCCAGCGGGTCGCCCACGATCCGCGCGAGGTCGCCCGGCTGGCCCGCTCGCAGGAGCGCGAGCTGCGCAACTGGCTCTACCAGCCCAAGCAGGACGCGGACGTCACCCTGGCCGCGGCCGTGCGGCGGATCGCCGCCGAGGAGGAGGACGCGCACGGCGTCCCGATCGAGGTGGTCTGCGTCGGCGACATCGAGATCGACGCCGAGGGCCGCCTCACGGCGCTGCTGAAGGCGTCGCGGCAGGCGATGGTCAACGCGGCGAAATACTCTGAGAGCGCCTCCATTTCCGTCTATGCGGAGGTGGAGGGTGAAGAAGTCACCGTTTTCGTGAAGGATCGAGGCAAGGGCTTCGAGATGGACGAGGTTCCGGCTGACCGGATGGGCATCAGGGAGTCCATCATCGGCAGAATGGAACGGCACGGTGGCAGCGCCAGAGTACGCACGGAGCCGGGTGAGGGCACAGAGGTGATGTTGACGATGAAGGTGGAGAAGCGTGATTAAGGTCCTGATCGTCGACGACCACCGGCTGTTCCGCTCCGGGGTCCGGGCCGAACTCGGGGAGACCATCCAGGTCATCGGCGAGGCCGAGGACGTCGACTCCGCGGTGAAGGCGATCGCCGAGATGCAGCCGGACGTGGTGCTGCTCGACGTGCACATGCCCGGAGGCGGCGGGCAGGAGGTGCTCCGGCGGGTCCTGGGCTCCGGCGCCCAGGTGCGCTTCCTGGCGCTGTCGGTCTCGGACGCCGCCGAGGACGTCATCGGCGTGATCCGGGGCGGCGCCCGCGGATACGTCACCAAGAACATCAGCGGCAAGGAACTGACCGACGCCATCCGCCGGGTGTCCGAGGGCGACGCCGTCTTCTCACCGCGGCTGGCGGGCTTCGTCCTGGACGCGTTCGCCTCCTCCGAGGCGCCTCCGATCGACCCCGAACTGGACTCCCTGACCCAGCGCGAGCGCGAGGTCCTCCGGCTGATCGCCCGTGGGTACGCTTACAAGGAGATCGCCAAGGAGCTGTTCATCTCGGTGAAGACCGTGGAGACGCACGTGTCGTCGGTGCTGCGGAAGCTCCAGCTGTCCAACCGCCACGAACTCTCCCGCTGGGCCACCGCTCGCCGCCTGGTCTGACCTTCGCCTCTTCGGGGGAGCACTCGCCCAGGTAGGCGTCGCCGAGTTCCCCACGTCCGGGCTCACCCTCACAAGGGCGAACCGGGTAGGTGTGGTGGTTGTCCCGGGGTGGTCATCTGGGCTAGATCGTGCGACATTCCGTGGTATGGGCAGGGACGTGCCAGTCGTCGTGTTCAGTCGTGAAGACCGAAGGACCTACCGGGAAAAGGTGCGACGGTGCCTGGACGTCTTCGCCCAGATGCTGCGCGAGGCCCGGTTCGAGGTTGAGCGCCCCCTGGCCGGGCTGGAGATCGAGCTCAACATCGTGGACGAACGCGGCGAGGCCGCCATGCGCAACGCCCAGGTCCTGGCCGCCATCGCGCAGCCGGACTGGGCCACGGAGCTCGGCCAGTTCAACATCGAGATCAACATCCAGCCCCAGGCGCTCGACGGTGCCGGGGCGCTGGCGCTGGAGAGTGACGTGCGGGCCCGGCTCAACCACGCTGAGTCCCGGGCCAGGTCCGAGGGCGGGCATCTGGTCCTGATCGGGATTCTGCCGACGCTCAGGGAGCAGGACATCGGCGAGGGCACCCTGTCGGCCAATCCACGCTTTCGCCTGCTCAACGAGCAGATTTTCGCCGCCCGGGGTGAGGATCTGCACCTGCTCGTCGAGGGCGTCGAACGGCTGGACACCCACGCCGACAGCGTCGCCCCCGAGGCCGCCTGCACCAGCGTCCAGTTGCACCTGCAGGTCAGTCCTGAGGCGTTCGCCGCCCACTGGAACGCCGCCCAGGCCATCGCGGGCGCGCAGGTGGCCGTGGCGGCGAACTCGCCCTACCTGTTCGGCAAGGAACTGCATCGCGAGACCAGGATCACCCTGTTCGAGCAGGCGACCGACACCCGCCCGGCCGAGCTGAAAGAGCAGGGGGTACGCCCGCGGGTGTGGTTCGGCGAACGCTGGATCACCAGCGTCTTCGATCTGTTCGAGGAGAACGTCCGCTATTTCCCCGCCCTGCTGCCGCTGGTCGAGCAGGAGGACCCGCGCGAGCTGCTGGACCGCGGCCTCATCCCGCACCTGCCCGAGCTGACCCTGCACAACGGCACCATCTACCGCTGGAACCGCCCCGTCTACGCGGTCGTGGACGGCGCCCCGCACCTGCGGGTGGAGAACCGGGTGCTGCCCGCGGGGCCCACGGTGATCGACGTCGCCGCCAACGCCGCCTTCTACTACGGCCTGATGGCCGTGCTGCCGAACGCCGAGCGGCCGATCTGGAGCCAGATGTCGTTCGCCGCGGCCGAGGACAACCTCAACACCGCCGCCCGCCACGGCATCGACGCCCGCCTGTATTGGCCGGGCGCGGGCGAGGTCCCGGCCGTCGAGCTGATCCTGCGCCGCCTGCTGCCGATGGCCTACGAGGGCCTCGACCGCTGGGGCGTGGACAAGGCGGTGGCCGAGCGCCTGCTGGGCGTGATCGAGGGCCGCTGCCTGACCGGGCGTACGGGCGCCACCTGGCAGGTGGAGAAGGTCACGGCGATCGGCGGCGACCGGCACGAGGCGTTGCGGGAGATGACGCTGGAGTACATCGAGCGCATGCACACCAACGAGCCCGTCCACACGTGGCCGGTTTGAGCGAGCGCGACTCCCGTCCGAGGGGGCGCGTCAGCCGAGGAGGCTTTCGCCCAGTTCGGTGATCGTGTGCATGACGGAGTTCTCCTCGCGGCTGCTGGTGATCAGCCCGGCGGCGCGCAGCACGGAGGCGTGCTGGCTGGCCGAGGATGGGGCGATGTGCAGGAGGCGCGCGAGCTGGGAGGTGGAGCGCGCGGTCCTGGTGGCCCGGAGCACCGCCGCCCGCGTGGGGCCGAGCAGCCCGGACACCGGGTCGCCGCTCTCGCCCTCGCCCGGCGGCAGCACCCAGGTGCCCCGATGCTCGACCGGGTACACGAGCACCGGCGGCAGGTCCGGGTCGGCGAGGCTGACCGGTGTGCCCCAGCAGAACCAGGAGGGGATGAGCAGCAGTCCGCGCCCGCCGAGCCGGAGGTCCCGGTCCACCGGGTAGTTGACGTGCAGGACGGGCGGCAGCCAGCGCATGCTGGGCCGCAGGCTGCGTAACAGCTCCTCGACCCCGCCGGCGTGGAAGGCGCGCAGCCGCCGCGCGTGGTCGGCGGCGATCTGGTTGCGCACCTGGGACCAGTACGGCGCGATGGCGATCCGGTGCAGCGAGCGCAGGGCCTGCGCCAGTTCGCTCATCGCCGGGGCGTCGGCCCTGGCCAGGTCCCTGGCCCAGGAGGTACGGCCCGGCAGTTTGGAGACCTCGGTCCTGACCCGGTTGCCCGGGGTGGACAACATGGTGTCGAGGCTTTCGTCCAGAGTCTCCTCGCCGGTGCCTGGGGTGAGGAAGTCGGGGAAGTAGGGGCTGGGCGGCACCAGGGAGCGCAGGCCGCCGATCGGTTCCGCGGAAAGGCGCGGGGTGACCTGGGTGAGCCAGTCGGCGAAGAAGGTACGGCCGCGCCTGCCGTACAGCCGGTGGAGGCAGAAGACCGTCTCCCAGAGCGGGTCGGCGCTGGGCGCCAGGCGGGTGCGGGCGAGATCGTCCCCGGTGAAGTGAATGCGTAGCATGCGAGCCTCTTCGTGGGAGCGTGCCCAGCCATTATGGCCACAGATTTCGTCATATTGGTGTCATAAGCAGGGTCTTTCGGTTCTGGTCGAAAGAGGGTGACCCGAGCAGCGGCGATGGGTGAGGCTGTGCGCCATGTTCCGCGTTCTCGGCCCGCTCGAGATCACGGTGGGTGAACGGCTGGCGCAACCACCCGGCCCGCGCCAGCGTGAGCTCCTCGCCCTGCTGCTGCTCCGCGCCAACCAGGTCGTCTCCGTGGGGACCATCGTCAAGCTGGCCTGGGGCGAGTGGCCGCCCCCGACAGCGCGGCGGCAGGCGCAGAACTGCGTGGGACGGCTACGCCGCCTGATGACCGATGTCGGGCTCTCGCCCAAGACGATCGTGACGACTCCCGGAGGTTACCTGCTCAAAGTCGGCGACGATCAGCTGGACATGCTCGCCTTCCTCGCGGCGGCGGATGAAGGACGAGCCCTCGCGGGGGCGGGGCACGCCTGGAAGGCGAGCAGGTGCTATCGGGCGGCGCTGGCGCTGTGGCGCGGGCCCGCCTTCGAGGGGGTCGCGCTCGGGCCGTTGGCCGGGGAGGTCGAACGGCTCAACGAGCGCCGCCTCGCCGTACTCGAAGACTGCCTGGATCTGGAGCTGCAGCTCGGCAAGCACGCGGCGGTGGCCGGGGAACTGCGGGCGCTGGTGGCCGAGCATCCGCTGCGTGAGCGGATGTGGGGGCAGCTGGCGCTGGCCCTGCACCGGTCGGGGCGGACCGACGAGGCCCTGGTCGCGCTCGACCAGGCGCGGGCGCGGTTCGTGCCGGGGGAGCGGCTGCTGGAGATCGAGGCGGCCGTCGCGCGGGGCGAGACGGGCGTGGCCGAGCGGCCGGGCAGGTTGCCCGACGCGCCCGCCGGATTCGTCGGGCGTGACGACGAGAGCGCCGTTCTCGCCCGGTTGTTACGGCAGGAGGCGGGGGCGGTCGTCTCCGGGGAGGCGGGGGTGGGGAAGACCGCGCTCGCCGTACATGTCGCTCATCGGGTGCATGAGTGCTTTCCCGATGGGTTGCTCTACGCGAGCCTGCGCGGGAGCGGGCCGGGAGAGGTGCTGGGCGGGTTCCTGCGGCGGCTGGGGGTGTCCGGGCAGGCGGTGCCCGACGGGGTCGAGGACCGTGCCGAGGTCTATCGGGGCAAGCTCGCCGGGCGGCGGGCGTTGATCGTGCTGGACGACGTGGCGGACGCGGGGCAGGTGCTGCCGCTGCTGCCAGGGAGGTCGCGGTGCGCGGTGCTGATCACCAGCCGGTCCAGCCTGGATGAGCTGACCGGCGGGTCGCGCTTGCCCGGGCTGGGCGGCACGTCCCAGGGGTCGGTGCTGCCGGGGCTGGGCGGGCTGGCCGAGGAGGCGTTCCGGCCGGGCGCCCGGGGGTTCGGGGGATCGGGCGCCTTTCAGGCGGCGCTGGGAGCGGGCGTGGGCCCCTTCCCGGGGATGCCGGGCCTCACGGGAACCGTCGTGAGCGCGTCGAAGGGCTCGGGCCGAGGGGTGCTGCCGCTGATGGAACTGCCGTCGTTGGAGGGCGGGCCGGCGATGACGCTGCTGGCCAAGGTCGCCGGGGCCGGGCGGGTCGCGGCCGAGGTCCCGGCCGCGCGCGATCTGGTACGGCTCTGCGGCGGGTCGCCTCTGGCCATCCGCGTCCTGGGCGCCAGGCTGGCCGCCGAGCCGCGCCTCCGGGTGTCCTGGCTGGCCGAGCGGCTGGCCAGGCGGAAGCCCGCGCCCGCGTATCGGGCGGTCGCGGAGGCGTTGTCGCTGGGCTACGCCGGGTTGCCCGAAGCCGCCCGGCGGCTGCTGCGGCGGATCCACCTCCTGGACGCGCCCGACTTCGCGCCCTGGGCCTGCGCCGCGCTGCTGGACACCACTCCCGCAGAGGCGGAGGAGCTGCTCGAACGCCTCGTGGAGGCACATTTCGCCGAACGCTCCTCGCCGCCGCGCTACCGGCTGCAGGAGGCCGTCCGCGAGTTCACCCTGGGAGTCACAGGAGCCACGGGGGGCGCAGGAGCGACGGAAACCACGAGCGTCACGGCAACCACGACCACGAGCGTCACGGGAACCACGAGCGTCACGGGAACCACGAGCGTCACGGGAACCACGAGCGTCACGGGAACCACGAGCGTCACGGGAACCACGAGCGTCACGGGAACCACGAGCGTCACGGGAACCACGAGCGTCACGGGCTTCACCGCCGCAGAGCGGCGGGCGGCGCTCGGGCGGCTGCTGGACGGCTGGCTGGTCCTGGCCGACCAGGCGAACGGGCTGCGGTTCGAGAGCGCGGACGAGGCGCCGCCCGGCCGGTGGACCCCGCTCGGCGTGACGGTCGGGGATCCGCTCGAGTGGTTCGAGACCGAGCGCCCCGGCCTCGTGGCAGCGGTACGGCGGGCCGCCGCGGAAAACCGGGCCGAGCACTGCTGGCGGCTGGCCGTGGCGCTGGCCAGGTACCTCGAAGGGGCCGGGCACCTTGATGACCTGGCCGAATGCCTGCGGCTCGCCCTGGCCGCCAACCCACAGCACGAAGCCGGGCACGCCTGGCTGCTGTGAGAGGCCGTCACCGGCAGGATGAAGCCGTGCACACTTTGGGCATGGTGAATCGTGTGACGCGACCCCTCACGCTTGTCCTGCTGTTAGTGCTTCTCGCCGCCTGCGGTGTGGTCCGGCCGCGATCGATGGAGGCCGCTCCCCAGGAGGACACCTTCGAAGACGACGTGACCTCCGCCCGCGTGCTCAGCGAGGAGTTCTGGAAGCAGCAGTTCGTCGCGCTGGGCCGTACATATCGCCCGGTGCAGGACTTCGTCGCCTATGACGGCGAGAACGGCCCGATGTGCGGCGATCAGCCGTCCGTGCCGAACAACGCCTTCTACTGCCCGCTCGGGCACTTCATCGCCTACGACGCCCGGTGGATGCGGGGGTTGTGGCAGGACATGGGAGACGGCTCGGTCTACCTGATCATCCCGCACGAGTTCGGCCACGCCGTACAAGCTCAGCTGGAGACGCAGTTCCAGCTCAACGTCCAGCAGGAACTCCAGGCGGACTGCTACGCCGGAGGAACCCTGGCGGCTCTGGTCAAGTCGGGCACCCTGCGGGCCGAGCCGGGGGACGAGGAGGAACTCCTGCTCAACCTCGCCGCCGCCGGCGACCCCACCGAGGACTGGTTCAACCCGCAGGCCCACGGCACCGCCGAGCAGCGCCAGGCGTCGTTCGCCGCCGGATATCGCGACGGAGTAGGCGGCTGCGGATAAGTACAACCTGAGGGGGATGCGGTCGCAGGTCGGCGCGTCTAGCGTGGTGGGCATGCCGTTGGGAGAGATCACCTGGCTGCGCGGGGGCGCCTGCCGGACCAGCGACCCCGAGCTGTTCTTCCCGCTCGCGCCGACCCCGCAGCAGGAGGCCAGAGCCAAGGCCGTCTGCGCCCGCTGCCAGGTGCTCGACCAATGCCGTGACTACGCCCTGGGCGCCGGCGAATCCGAGGGCATCTGGGGCGGCATGACCCCCGACGAGCGCCGCCGCACCCGATTCCCGGCGGGCTGGCACAGTCCGGCCGCCAGCTAGCCTGCAGACGTGCTGCTACGTTCCCTCGCCGTGCTCACCGCGGCCAACATCCTCAACAACCGCATCGCCCCCCGCCTCGGCCCCCTGACCTCGGCCGCCGCCACGGCCTGCCTCGTCGCCATGGCTAGGAAGTCGGGCCTGTCGTGGGAGGACCTCGGCTTCCAGCACGGCCGCAGGGGCGCCCTGGCCGGCGGCGCACTCGCGCTCGGCGTCGCCGCCGCCTACACCGCCGGCATCTCCCACCCGCGAACCCGCCCCCTGTTCCACGACGACCGCGCCCTGTCCCTGTCGCGCGCCCGCGTCCTGGAGGAAGCGCTGGTCCAGGTGCCGTTCGGCACCGTGCTGCTGGAGGAGGTCGGCTTCCGCGGCATCCTGTACGCCGACCTGAAGCGCCGGTACGGCACCGCCGCGGCGACGGCCGGATCCTCGGCGGCGTTCGGCCTGTGGCACATCCTGCCGTCCATCGAGATGGCCAAGGCCAACCCCGCGGTGGGCGCCCTGGTGGCCGCCGAATCCCCCCAGCACCTCCACACCACCCGCGTCGTGGTGGGCAGCGTGGTCTCCACGGCCGCGGCCGGCGCCCTGTTCTGCGAACTCCGCCGCAGAGGCGGCCTGGCCACCCCCGTCCTCCTCCACCTGGCCACCAACTCCCTGGGCTACCTGTTCGCCCGCCTGTCAGCCCGCCCCATTCCCCGGGACACCTGAACCGCCGGGGAGGCCACCTCCAGAAGGCCGCCTGCGGAGACGCATTGCGAGGGCGCCCTCGGGAGGGCCACCGGGTGGTTGCGCCCGGGAAAGCGGGGTTTCCCGGTCGGCTGGTGATGGAGGGGTCGTAACGGCGCCCAGCCCCGTGCCGTCCATCAGCGGCGTTCCCCTGGAGGCCCCCAGCCACGTATGGCGGGTGGCGGTGGGGGCGGCCTCGCCGTAAAGACCGTAAAAGGGGCCGCTACGCGGTGGGGACGATCTGGAAGCCTTCGGCGTAGCGGTCGGGGCCGAAGCCCGCCGTGGTGGCGTTGTGGGACATGCGTTCGCGCACGAAGCCCTCGAATCCCTCCCGGTGTGACACCTGGCTGGCGTGGGACAGCAGCGCGGCCACCTTACGGTCGATGCTGTCCGTGATGTCCACCCAGTGGTTGGGCGTCATCCCCCCGTTCAGCCACACCTCCTTGACCGTCCACTCCTGCAGCCCCTCGTCCCGCAGCAGCTCGGGGAAGGCGTACGGGTTGCGCGCGTCGGGGTAAACCGCGTCCAGCGTGGCGCCGCCGACGGCGCGGTGGTCGGGGTGGCTGGGCGCGATGGCCATGTAGTTGCGGTCGGGGTGGTGCGTGATGACCAGGTCGGGCCGCACCTGCCGGATCACGCGGGCGATGTCGCGGCGCAACTCCAGGGACGGCACGACCGTCCCGTCGGCGTACCCGAGGAAGCGGACGTCGGTCACCCCCACGGCCTTGGCGGCGGCCGCCTGCTCGGAGCGGCGCAGTTCGGCCATCCCCGCGTTGTCCTGGCTGCGCTCGTTGCCTCCGGCGTCACCGTCGGTGACGAGCAGGTAGGTGACCTCGACGCCCCGGTCCACCATGAGGGCAACCGCTCCGGCGGCGCCGAAATCCGCGTCATCCGGATGCGCGGTCACCACCAGGACCCTGTTGACCTCGTTGTCCGCCAGCATGGTGTCCCCTTTCTGATCTCTCCCTGGGCACAACCAGGCGGTCGCAGTCGGCATTCCGAGTCACGATTGTCGGTGGGGCGTCCTAATCTAGGGGCGTGCCGACCCAAGTCTCTCTTGACCACCCGTTGCTCGACGGTCTCAACCCGCAACAGCGCGAGGCCGTGATCCACCATGGCAGCCCGCTGCTCATCGTTGCGGGCGCGGGGTCGGGGAAGACGAGGGTGCTCACGCACCGCATCGCCTACCTGCTGGCCGAGCGCAAGGTGCACCCGGGCGAGATCCTGGCGATCACCTTCACCAACAAGGCCGCCCGGGAGATGAAGGAGCGCATCGACAAGCTCATCGGCCCGCGCTCGAAGGTCATGTGGGTGATGACCTTCCACAGCGCCTGCATGCGCATCCTGCGCAAGGAGGCCAAGCGCCTGGGCTTCCCGTCGAGCTTCTCGATCTACGACCAGGCCGACTCGCAGCGGCTGATGGCGATGGTCTGCCGCGAGCTCGACCTCGACCCGAAGCGCTACCCGCCGCGCGGCTTCTCGGCCCAGGTGAGCAACTTCAAGAACGAGCTCATCGACTACGAGACCGCGATCGACCGGGCGTCCAACCACCTGGAGAAGACGCTGGCCCAGGCGTACAAGGCGTATCAGCTGAAGCTGACCGAGGCCGGCGCCATGGACTTCGACGACATCATCATGAACACGGTGACGCTCTTCCAGCTCTTCCCCGAGGTGGCCGAGCACTACCGCATGCGCTTCCGGCACGTGATGGTCGACGAGTACCAAGACACCAACCACGCCCAGTACATCCTGATCCGGGAGCTGGTCGGCCATCCGGAGCTGAAGACAGCCGACGGGGAGCTGGTCCGCACCGGGTCCGACATGTCGGAGCTGTGCGTGGTGGGCGACGCCGACCAGTCGATCTACGCCTTCCGCGGCGCGACCATCCGCAACATCCTGGAGTTCGAGCGCGACTACCCCGACGCGCGCACGATCCTGCTGGAGCAGAACTACCGCTCCACCCAGAACATCCTGGCCGCCGCCAACGCGGTCATCTCCCGCAACGAGGGCCGCAAGCCGAAGAACCTCTGGTCCGACCAGGGCGACGGGCCCAAGATCGTCGGGTACGTCGCGGACAACGAGCACGACGAGGCCATGTTCGTCGCGCAGGAGGTCGACCGGCTGTCCGACGAGGAGGGCGTGAAGCCGTCCGACGTGGCCGTCTTCTACCGGACCAACGCCGCCTCCCGCGTCTTCGAGGAGATCTTCATCCGCACCGGCCTGCCGTACAAGGTGGTCGGAGGCGTGCGCTTCTACGAGCGCAAAGAGGTCAAGGACCTGCTGGCCTACCTGCGCGTGCTGGCCAACCCCGCCGACGTGGTGTCGCTGCGCCGCATCCTCAACGTCCCCAAGCGCGGCATCGGCGACCGCGCCGAGGCGATGGTCGAGGCGCTGTCCTCGCGCGAGGGCATCACGTTCTGGGACGCGCTGCGCCGCGCCGAGGAGGCGTACGGCATGGCCACCCGCTCACTCAACGCGGTCCGGGAATTCGTCGCCATGCTCGAAGAGCTGATCGCCAAGGGCGAGGGCATGCCGCCGTCCGCGCTGGCCGAGGAGATCCTGGTCGCCACCGGCTACCGCGCCGAACTGGAAGCCTCGGACGACCCCCAGGACGAGTCCCGCCTGGAGAACCTCAACGAGCTCATCTCGGTGGCCCAGGAGTTCGAGGAGGCCAACCCCGAGGGCACCCTGGTGGAGTTCCTGGAGCAGGTCTCCCTGGTGGCCGACGCCGACCAGATCCCCGACGCCGAAGGCGGCCAGGGCGTGGTCACGCTGATGACCCTGCACACCGCCAAGGGCCTGGAGTTCCCGGTCGTCTTCCTGACCGCCATGGAGGACGGCGTCTTCCCCCACATCCGCTCCCTGGGCGAGCCCAAGGAACTCGAGGAGGAACGCCGCCTGGCCTACGTCGGCATCACGCGGGCCCAGCAGCGCCTCTACATCACCCGGGCGGCCGTCCGCAGCTCCTGGGGCGCCCCGTCCTTCAACCCCGCCTCCCGCTTCGTGGGCGAGGTCCCGCCCACGCTGCTCGACTGGCGTACCGACCCGGAGAAGTCCGCCCGCACCGCCGCCGTCCGCCGCGACCCGACCCCCGCCCCGGCCAAGAAGACGGCCCGTGCCGTACCCACCCTGACGCCCGGCGACCGGGTGACCCACGACGCCTTCGGCCTGGGCACGGTGGTGTCGGTGGACGGGGTGGCCGAGAAGACCAAGGTCAAGATCGACTTCGGGAGTGGCGGGGAGAAGACCCTGCTGCTGGCTTACGCGCCGCTGGAGAAGCTCTAGACGTCCCACAGCGTGGCCGGTTCGGCGGGGTTGACGATCTCGCCGAACACGGCGCGCATGCCGCTCGTCCAGCCGGGGTCCTGTTTCCACCAGGTTTTCCCTTGGGCGGCCTCAGCGTGATGGAGTGAGGGCGCTGCCCTTCTTCCATTCGGTCCAGTTGAGCTGCCAGTAGCTCCAGCCGTTGGTCCAGTCGAGCTTGCGCTTCGTGCCGGTGATCTTGATGACGTCGCCGCGCTGGGTGATGCCGTAGAACCACTTGGCGCCGGCGGGGGTGGCGCGGACGCAACCGTGGCTCTGGTTGCTGCGGCCGAGGAACTGGTAGTAGCCGGCGCTCTGGTGGACGTACTCGCCGCTGTCGGAGATCCGCACCGCCCAGGGGATCTCTTCCTTGTAGTAGCGGGGGTCCTTGGGGTCGGTGACGCCGAGCCACGAGGAGGTCATGGTCTCCATGGGCTTCTTGTTCATGGCCAGGTGCACGCCGCTGGTGGTCAGGTAGACGTCCACGCCGTTCTTGACCAGGCCGCCGCGGCCGGCGCTGATGGGGATCTTCTTGGCGAGCTTGCCGTCGCGGGTGACGCGCATGACGTGCTTGCGGGTGTCGACGACCGAGATGTTGGCGGCGCCGACGGCGAAGCGGCGGGTGACGTCCTTGGCCGCCTGGTTGCCGGGCAGCTTGCTGAGCTGGGCGGTGAAGGTGACCGTCTGGTGGGCCTTCCAGTAGAACTTGGTGCGGTAGATCACCTTGCGCGGGGCGACCCAGCGCCAGGCGCCGTCCACGGGCTTCTCCGCCTGGACCTGCAGCAGCGCCTCGACGGCCGCGCGGTCCTTCACGTCGCGGTCGAACGTGACGATGATCGGGAAGCCGACGCCGACCTTCTCCGTCTTCTCGTCCATCGGGGTGATGTCGGCGATCTCCAGCTTGCCCGCTTGCGCTTGTGCGACAGAAGGTACGGCCAGCAAGCCGCAGGCCAGCGCCATGGCGGCGATCAATCTCACGAGGGTTCTCCGGGACATGAGTGTGGTGCGTTCCAGAAGTGAGACAGCTGACGGGTGTGTTTGGTGCGTCGGAAGCTCGTAACGATCTAGCAACAGCGGTTGGGTAGGGTGCGGGCTGTGCGAGTACTCATCAGCGGCGGAGCAGGTTACATCGGCAGCACGATCGCCTCGGCGTGCCAGGACGCGGGCATCACCCCGGTCATCCTGGACAACCTGGTGACCGGGCGCAGGGAGTTCGCCGAGGGGCGCGAGTTCTACGAGGGCGACATCGCCGACGGCGCGCTGGTCGACCGGATCTTCGCCGAGCACCCGGACCTCGCGGCGGTGGTGCACTGCGCCGCGCTGATCGTGGTGCCCGACTCGGTGGCCGACCCGGTGGGCTACTACCGGGCGAACGTGGCCAAGAGCCTCGACTTCGCCGGTCATCTCCTGCGGAACGGCTGCCGCCGGATGATCTTCAGCTCGTCGGCCTCGATCTATCAGGCGGGCGACGACTTCACCGTCGACGAGGACTCCGCCCTCGCCCCGATGAGCCCCTATGCCCGCACCAAGGCCCACTGTGAGGCGATGTTCGCCGACATCGCGGCCACCCAGCCGATCGAGGTGCTGTCCCTGCGCTACTTCAACCCGATCGGCGCCGATCCGAAGCTGCGCACCGGGCTGCAGTTGCGCCGGCCGAGCCACGCGCTGGGCAAGATGATCGAGGCGTACGAGGAGGGCCGTCCGTTCGAGATCACGGGCACCGGCTGGCCGACCCGCGACGGTTCCGGGATCCGCGACTTCATCCACGTCTGGGACCTCGCCACCGCCCACGTGGCCGCGCTGACCCGCTTCGACGAGGTCGTGGCCCGGGCGACGGTGATCAACCTGGGCACCGGCGAGGGGACGACCGTGCGGGAACTGGCCGAGGCGTTCAACACGGTCGTGGACCGGCCGATCGAACTGACCGAGGGCGGCCCGCGCCCCGGCGACGTGGCCGGCGCCTACACGCGCAGCTCGCGGGCCGGGGAACTCCTGGGCTGGACGGCGGAGTACTCGATCACCGAGGGCATCCGGGACTCCCTGGAGTGGGCCCGCGTCCGCGACACCCGTCTGTCCGGCGAGGGCTGAGCCCAGCCGCCCGCCGGACGGACGAGGGGTGGGTTCAGCCGCCCGCCGGACGGACGAGGGGTGGGTTCAGCCGCCCGCCGGACGGACGAGGGTCAGCGTCCCTGGCCGAGCGAGGTGATCGCGTCCTCGGGCAGCGACTCGGGCAGGTCGCTGTCCGGGCCGAGCTCGCTGAAGTCGATCCACTGGTCCTTCGGCGGAGCCTTGACGGTGACCCGGGCGCCCCACGCGGTGTACCGGGAGTCGGCCGTCGACTTGATGGTGCCGAGCAGGCCGAAGTCCAGCGCGACGGTGCTGGTCACCCGGCTCACCAGGCCGCGCGAGTCGAGGTCGACCAGGTAGTCGATCTTGACCTTGGCGAACCTGCCGGTGATCTTCCCGCCGGAGGCTTTGGTCAGGTCCTTCATCGTGATCGAGCCGCGATACACGTCACCCTTGCCGGGCTTGGCCTTGGCCAGCACGGTCTTGAGCACCTTCGGCTGGAAGACGTCGATGAGCTGGTTCATGCCGAGCGGGGAAGCGCCGGCGCTCGGGTAGCGCACCCACTTCTTGCCCTCGGGCAGGTTCTCGCCGAAGATCCCGCCCTGGAGGAAGGTGTGGCCCTTGACCGAGATGGTGCGCGAGGCGCCGAGCCCGGCCCCGCCCTTGCCCTTGAGGCGCAGGTCGGAGGCGACAACGCCGGACTTGCCGAAGGCGAGCACGCCCGTGGTCGTGGCGGTGTTCTTCCGGCCGTCGGACTCGATCTTGACGGTCTCGGCGACGCGGACCCCGTGACCGGCGACGAACTGCTTCTTCAGCGCCGCGACCGGGTCCTTCGGCGCCGCCTGCGCGGGGGCGGTCATGGCGACTGCGGCAGCCAGAGTGATGGCTGCACCGGTAAGAATTTTCTTCATAATGTTTCCAATAATCGCAAAGAAAGATCACATTGATATCTCTGTGCACAAATGTCACAGAGGCACCGGGATTGTCGGCGCGGTCGGCCTGGTACGGGCGCGGTGTAACGGCGGGGGGAGCGTCAGACTGCCGGCCGGCGCTGGAGGCCCGGAGGGGGTACGGCGGGGCGCGGTGGGCGCGGCCCGCCGTACAAGAGGGTTGTCTACTTCGCGACCGAGTCGTTGCCGTTGCCCAGCGGCAGGGATTCGGGGAGCTCGGAGCTGCCGTCCTCGAAGGAGGTGGTGACCTCGTCGGCCGGCGGTGCGACGATCTTGACCTTCGCGCCCCAGCCGGTGAAGCGGGTGTCGACGGACACGCCCTCGCCGCGACCGGCCTTCATGCCCAGCGCGGCCGGCGAGTACGAGGTGACCAGGCGCTTCGGCAGGCCCGCGGCGTCGAGCTCGAGCTTGAACGTGATCGGGGTCTTGAGCTGGCTCGCCTTCAGCGTCCCGAACGGGATCGACGCGCGGTACCAGGCCGAGACCTTCTTCAGCTGGCCGACCGTGATGGTGCCCGCGTAACCGCCCTTGACCGCCTTGCCGCCCTGGATCAGCGTCTTCAGCGTCGCGGCCTCGGTGACGTTGACGATCTGGCCGTAGAGGCCGCTGACGCCGCCGGTCAGGCCGTTGGGCATCTTGAACCAGGTCTTGCCGTCCGGCAGCAGCTGGCCGAAGATCCCGCCGGAGATGTACGAGGTCTTGCCGATCCTGATCGTGCGCTCGGGCGTGGCCATGCCCTTGAGGAGCTTGAGGTCCTCGTCCTCGCTGTCGGGAATGTCGGAGGCCCTGATGGCGAACTTGCCGGTGATGTCCGAGGCGGCGAGGCCGGCCGGGGAGAAAGCGAAAGTGCCGTTACGGCGGACGAAGATATTGCGCTGACCCCCGGAGATAAGTGCGGTGCGGTCGGTGAACTTCACACCGGTACCGGCGACGAACTGCTTCTTCAGCGTCGCGACGGGGTCCTTGGGCGCTGCCGCCTGCGCGGGGGCAGCGGTGAGGGAGACGGCGGCCACGGAGAGGGCAACGCCGGCGAAGATGCGCTTCATGAGGCGGAAGCCTGTCAATGGAAGATCACGGCAAAGTCTCAGTAAACCTATTCGTTATACGAATATTTGTGCAAAAATCATGCAGGGGCCCGTCAATCTGCGTCTTTGGCATACATTCCGTTGTCACGCGGCGACACCATGACGTCATGGGGCCTTACGGTCAACCCACACTTAATGGCGAAGCCTCTCAACACCATTCTTCGGGCCGCCGCACGGCCTCGTCCGGAGGTGAGATCACTGTCACATCACGGGAATCGCGTGACCCGGTGACCTGGGCAGGTCAAGCTTGGGGCTAGGCTTCGTTGGCGGAAAACGCCCGGCACGCACGGGGTGGCCCGGGCCGTCGAACACTCAGTCGGAATAGCAAGGACGGACCCTCGTGGACCTGTTCGAACATCAGGCGAAGGAGCTCTTCGCGGACTACGGCATCCCGGTGCCGCGGGGCATCGTCGCCCACACCGTGGAAGAGGCGCGCGCGGCTGCGGAACAGCTGACCGGCCGCGTCGTAGTCAAGGCCCAGGTGAAGACCGGTGGCCGCGGCAAGGCCGGCGGAGTGAAGGTGGCCGACGACGCCGCCGACGCCGTGGACAAGGCCACCGCCATCCTGGGCATGGACATCAAGGGCCACACGGTCCACAAAGTGCTCGTGGAGGAGGCCAGCGCGATCGCCGAGGAGTACTACTTCTCCTTCCTGCTCGACCGCGCCAACCGTACCTTCCTGGCCATCTGCTCGGCCGCGGGCGGCATGGACATCGAAGAGGTCGCCCATAGCGCGCCGGAGAAGGTCGCCAAGGTGGCCGTCTCCGCCATCGCGGGCGTCGACCGCGCCAAGGCCCGCGAGATCGCGGTCGCGGGCGGCCTGCCCGAGAAGTCCCTGGACGGCGCGGCCGAGCTCATCGAGAAGCTCTGGTGCTGCTTCGTCGACGAGGACGCCACGCTCGTCGAGGTCAACCCCATGATCCTGGCCGCCGACGGCCAGGTGAAGGCCCTCGACGGCAAGGTCACGCTCGACGACAACGCCGAGTTCCGCCAGAAGGACCACGAGAAGTTCGCCGACAAGGCGGCCGAGGACCCCCTCGAGGCCAAGGCCAAGGAGAAGGACCTCAACTACGTCAAGCTCGACGGCAACGTCGGCATCATCGGCAACGGCGCCGGCCTGGTCATGTCCACGCTCGACGTGGTCGCCTACGCCGGCGAGGCATTCTCCGGCAAGCCGTCGCCCGCCAACTTCCTCGACATCGGCGGCGGCGCCTCGGCCGAGGTCATGGCCTCCGGTCTCGAGATCATCATGTCCGACCCGGCGGTGAAGTCGATCTTCGTGAACGTCTTCGGCGGCATCACCGCCTGCGACGCCGTCGCCAACGGCATCGTCTCGGCGTTCAAGCTGCTGGAGGAGCGGGGCGAGTCCGTCACCCACCCGCTGGTGGTGCGCCTCGACGGCAACAACGCCGCCCTCGGACGGCAGATCCTGCACGACGCCAAGCTCAACGGCGTCGAGCTGGTTGACACGATGGACGACGCGGCCAAGCGCGCCGCCGAGCTCGCTGCGGTAGGTGCGTAATGGCAATCTGGCTGACCGAGAACAGCAAGATCATCGTTCAGGGCATGACCGGCGGCGAGGGCACCAAGCACGCCAAGCGCATGCTCGCCTCCGGCGCCCGCGTCGTCGGCGGCGTGAACGCCCGCAAGGCCGGCACCACCCACCTCGACCTGCCCGTGTTCGGCACGGTCCGCGAGGCCATGGACGCCACCGGCGCCGACGTGTCGGTCGTCTTCGTGCCCCCGGCCTTCACCAAGGACGCGGTCAAGGAGGCCATCGACGCCGAGATCCCGCTCTGCGTGGTCATCACCGAAGGCGTCCCGGTGCACGACTCCACCGAGTTCTGGGCATACGCCGTCGAAAAGGGCAACAAGACCCGCATCATCGGCCCCAACTGCCCCGGCATCGCCTCGCCCGGCGCCTCCAACGCCGGCATCATCCCCGCCGACATCACCCCGCAGGGCCGCATCGGCCTGGTCTCGAAGTCCGGTACGCTCACCTACCAGCTCATGTACGAGCTGCGCGACTTCGGCTTCTCCACCGCGGTCGGCATCGGCGGCGACCCGGTCATCGGCACCACCCACATCGATGCCCTCCAGGCATTCCAGGACGACCCGGGCACCGACGCGATCGTCATGATCGGCGAGATCGGCGGCGACGCGGAAGAGCGCGCGGCCGCCTACATCGAGCAGCACGTCACCAAGCCCGTCGTCGCCTACGTGGCCGGCTTCACCGCCCCCGAGGGCAAGACCATGGGCCACGCCGGCGCCATCGTCTCCGGCTCGGCCGGCACCGCCCAGGCCAAGAAGGAGGCGCTGGAGAAGGTGGGCGTCCGCGTGGGCAAGACGCCTTCGGAGACGGCCCGCCTGATGCGCGAGATCATGCAGTCCCGCTGACCTCCTCACCCCCTCGCCCCTGTGCCGCCTCGCCGGCACGGGGGCTTGGCGTTTTCCTGGGTACGGCAGCGCCCACCTGGCATCACAACCCGGGGGCGGACACCTTCCGAGGTAGGGAGGCTGAAACCCGGGAAGCGGACCCTTGAGCGGCAGCCCTCAGGGGTGTCCCGGTGTCAGGTGGGAAGCGGGAGGTGGGTTACGGATGGCCGTTGCGGGTGGGGTGGGGAACCACGAAGGTGGGTTACGGATGGCCGTTGCGGTGGGGACCACGTCCGACGTGAGAAGCGACCCCCACGACTGGCGGCAACCCACGACGGCGGGTGGGGGAAGTCGGCTCCGCCGTAACAAAACCACCCACGCACACAGGACGAATGGAACGACCGACGGCGCGCCTATGGGGGCGTGAGCGTCAAAGTTGAGGAAAATAGGTTCCCGTGACGGCGCTAATCGACCACCTGCGGACGGCTCCCCGCGCTGTCCTCGGCAAGATCCCCGGGGTCACGGGCGGCGACGACGACGAGTCCAGGCGGCCCCTTCCGGTGTCCGGGATGCTGGCGGCCGCGGCCACTCTGGGGGTGGGGCTGGCGGTTTTGACCACCTTGACCCTGGTCGGGTGGATGGCCGCGCCCCGCGGGACGCTTGGGCAGGGGTTGCCAGGCGTGTTCCGTACGGCGGCGCAGCTGTGGCTGGCGGCGCATCATGCCGGGTTCGCGATCTCCGGCGGGCGGGTCGGGCTGCTGCCGCTGGGGCTGCTGGTGCTGCCGGGGTTCCTGCTGTACAAGGCGGGGCGGTGGATGGCGCGGGACGCCGATCTGCGGTTGCGGCTGCCGGCGCGGTTGCCGAAGAACTCGCCCAAGGAGAAGGCGCACGCGCGGCGGCGGGCGCAGCTGCTGCTGGTCGGGCAGGCGGGGGTGTCGCTCGCGGCGCCGTACGCGCTGCTGGCCGGGCTGATCGCGCTGGTGGCGCAGAACGACGTCACGCAGCCGTTCATCGGGGAGGCGTTGCTCAGCCACTTCCTGCTGGCGTTCGTCGTGGGGGTGCTGGCGACCGCGCGGACGATCGGGCCGTGGCGCTCGATGCTGCGGCTGCTGCCCGAGCGGGTGCGGGCGCTCACCGTGGGTACGGCGGTGGCCACGGCGATCATGCTGGCCGGTGGCCTGATGCTCGTTCTCGTGGCCCTTGTCCTGAATTTTCAGGATGTCCGGGCGCTGTCCGGGCAGTTGAACACCGGCTTCGTGGGCGGTGTTCTGCTTCTGCTGCTGCAGGGGCTGTATCTGCCCAACGCGGTGGTGTGGGGCATGTCGTACATCGCCGGGCCCGGGTTCGCGTTCGGGACGGGGACGCTGGTGGCGCCCACGGGCGTGCAACTGGGGATGGTGCCGAGCCTGCCGCTGCTCGGGGCCCTGCCGGACAGCGGGCCGGTGCCGGCGCCGATGATGGCGGTGCTGGCGCTGCCGTTCGCGGCCGGGGCCGTGGCCGGGGTGATGGTGGCCAGGATCGCGCCGTCGCCGTCGTATGAGGCGGCGCCGCTGTGGGGCTTCTTCTCCGGGGTCACGACCGGGCTGGTGGCCGGGGTGCTGGCGGCGTTGTCCGGGGGCCCGCTGCGTGGCGGGCGGCTGGCGGCCGTCGGGCCGTCGCCCTGGGAGGTGGCGCTCTCGGTCTGCCTGGAGGTCGGGGTGGCCGCGGGGATCTCGGCCGGGGTGGCCAACTGGCTGTTGCTGTCCCGTAAGGCGAGCAAGCCGCTCAACGCGGCGGCGGCGCCGGTGCGCAAGGCCGGCGCGGTGCTGGCGAAGGCGGCTTCCAAGGTGGGGCTGGCCGAGGCCGATGCCCGGCCGCTGCCGGGGCACTGGATGGACGCGACGGAGAGCGACACCCAGCCGATCCCGGTGATCCGCGACGACTGGCAGGACGAGCACGCCTCAGCGGCCGCCGGGCCGGACACGGCGCCGCATGTGCGCCCGCCCAGGCCGCCGCGCAAGGACATCGTGGACGAGTCCGATGACCGGGGCGGTCATGTCATCTACATCGATCCCTACGCGTGGGATCGCGACTAGACGGTCCCCAGGATGCGCAGCACCTCGGGCGGGAGTTTCCGCTCCGTGGCGTCGCGGAACTGGGTGTAGCAGTCGCCCTGCGCGGAGACCGTCCCGGCGCCCTTCATGCACTCCTGATAGGCGGTGTACTCGTCCATCAGGTACAACTGCAGCGCGGTCGCGACGGCCGACACCACGAGGGCCACGCTGGAGACCGTGATGCCCCCGGTGGCGATCTTGGTGGATTTGCCCGCGGCCCGCAGCATCGGGAGTGCCTTGATCCCGGACATGAGGGCGAAGCCGGCCATGACCAGCCCGGCGAGGGGCAGCATGAACGTCATGGCCAGCGCTGCGATGGCCAACCAGATCGCGCGGCGTCCCGCCGAATCCGCGGGTTCCTGGCCTGCCGGCGCCTGCACCGGTGTCGACACCTGACCTCCTCTGCATCGCCGGGCGAGTGAGCAGATACGCTGTCAGCCCATCCCGGCTTCCGAATTTGGAGTGCGCGTGTCTAAGGCTGGGCGGCTCGTCGTCCTCGTTTCCGGCTCTGGAACCAACCTACAGGCCCTGCTGGACGCTTCTGCCGACCCGGCGTACGGAGCGCGCGTGGTGGCGGTTGGCGCTGATCGGGAGGGAATCGAGGGGCTCGCGAGGGCGGAACGCGCAGGGATCCCGACTTTTGTCGAAAAAGTGGGAGACCATGCTGATCGCGCCGCATGGGATGCGGCGATCGCGGCCAGGATCGCGGAGCACAAGCCCGGCCTGGTGGTCTCGGCCGGGTTCATGAAGATTCTCGGCGCCCCCACACTGGAGGCGTTCGCCGTGCTCAACACCCATCCGGCGCTGCTGCCGTCGTTCCCGGGCGCGCACGGGGTGCGTGACGCGCTGGCCCACGGCGTCAAGGTGACGGGCTGCACGGTGATGCTGGCCGACGCGGGCGTGGACACCGGGCCGATCATCGCCCAGGAGGCCGTCCGGGTCTTCCACGGCGACGACGAGGCGATGCTGCACGAGCGCATCAAGACGGTCGAGCGTGGTCTGCTCGTCGAAATCGTGGGCCGCATGGCCCGAGAAGGCTGGGCCGTCAAGGGGCGGACAGTGATCATTGGAGGGGAAAGTTGACACGCATCGCAATCAGGCGGGCGCTGATCGCGGTATACGACAAGTCGGGTCTTGAGCAGCTCGCGCGCGCTCTGGACGCCGCCGGCGTCGAGATCGTCTCCACCGGGGGTACGGCTGCCGCCGTCGCGTCGTACGGCATCGCGGTGACGAAGGTCGAGCAGCTCACCGGCTTCCCCGAATGTCTCGACGGCCGGGTCAAGACCCTGCACCCGCGCGTCCACGCCGGTCTGCTGGCCGACCTCACCAAGCCGAGCCACGTCGCCCAGCTGGAGGAGCTGGAGATTGACCCGTTCCAGCTCGTGGTGGTCAACCTGTATCCGTTCCGTGAGACGGTCGCCTCCGGCGCCTCCGCCGAGGAGTGCGTGGAGCAGATCGACATCGGCGGCCCGGCGATGATCCGCGGCGCCGCCAAGAACCACGCCACGTGCGCGGTCGTCGTCGATCCGGCCGGGTACGACGCGGTCCACGCGGCCCTGGAGGACGGCGGGTTCACGCTGGAGCAGCGCAGGAAGCTGGCCGGCGCCGCCTACGCCCACACGGCCGCCTACGACGTGGCGGTGGCCGACTGGTTCGCCGACGTCCACACCGGCGAGGGCACGTTCCTGGGCGCCACCTGGGAGCGCAAGGCGGTGCTGCGCTATGGCGAGAACCCCCACCAGTCCGCCCGGCTCTACACCAGCGGCGAGGGCGGCCTGGCCGACGCCGAACAGCTGCACGGCAAGGAGATGTCCTACAACAACTACCTGGACGCCGACGCGGCCTGGCGGGCGGCCTGGGACTTCTCCGAGCCCTGTGTGGCCATCATCAAGCACCAGAACCCGTGCGGCATCGCCATCGGCGCCGACGTGGCCGAGGCGCACCGCAAGGCGCACGCCTGCGACCCGGTCTCGGCCTTCGGCGGGGTGATCGCGGTCAACCGTGAGGTGGACGCGGAGCTGGCCGGCCAGATCGCCGAGGTGTTCACCGAGGTCGTGGTGGCTCCGGGCTTCATGGCGGAGGCGCTGGCCGTACTGACGCAGAAGAAGAACCTGCGCCTGCTGGTCTGCGCCCGGGGACCGGCGAACGCGACCGAGTTCCGGCGCATCGACGGCGGCCTGCTCGTGCAGCAGGTGGACCGGATCGACGCCGCCGGCGACGGCGCGGCGAACTGGGAGCTGAAGGCGGGCGCCGCGGCCTCGCCCGAGCTGCTGGCCGACCTGGAGTTCGCCTGGCGGGCCGGCCGGTCGGTGAAGTCCAACGCGATCCTGCTGGCCGCCGACCGCGCGACGGTCGGCGTCGGCATGGGCCAGGTGAACCGCGTCGACTCCTGTCGCCTCGCGGTGAGCAGGGCCGGTGCGCGCGCCGCGGGTTCGGTGGCCGCCTCCGACGCCTTCTTCCCCTTCGCCGACGGACTGGAGGTCCTCGTCGAGGCCGGGGTGAAGGCGGTCGTGGAGCCCGGCGGCTCGGTGCGTGACGAGGAGGTCATCGCCGCGGCGGAGAAGGCGGGAATCACCCTGTACTTCACCGGGACCCGTCACTTCTTCCACTGATCCAGCGGCATCCCGCACCCGGCACCTCCGGGTGCGGGGTCAAGCAGGGGTAAAGTCCGGTTAACCTAAGGACCCTGTGTCCGGTTCATCCCCCGGAGTGACTTGATGCTCGATCTGATCCTGCGTGCGTACACGACCCTGATGGACATCTCCACGAGTCCGGTCGTCCTGGTGGCCCTGGGCCTGGCCGGGGCGTACCTCGGGGCGAAGATCGTCGAGGTCGTCCCGTTCACCCGCCGGATCATCGATCGACGTGAAGCGCGGGCGGCCGAACGCGAGTGAATTTACTCTGGGCGTAGGCCAACCTCGCGGAGTGACGATGAACGCCGCCCCCCAGATCGCGTTGATCACGGCACTGCCCGTCGAGTCCGTCGCCCTGCGCTGGACTCTGGGTCCCGTCAGCCGGGTGCGTCCGCCCGGCGACGATCCGAACGACTACGTTCTCGCCCATGTCGAGTGCGGTTCTGTCGTGGTCACCTCGCTGGTCGAGACCAACGTCGTGGCCGCCGCCGACGCCTCCGCGAATCTCGTGCGCAGCTTCCCGTCCGTCCGCGCCGCCGTCCTGTGTGGCCACGCCGCCGGCATGCCCAGGCCGGAGGACCCGGAGCGGGACGTTCGGCTGGGCGACATCGTGGTCGGTGACAGCGGCGTCATCAACCACAGCCATCGCCGGGTCACCGAGGACGGCGTCAAGCTGCGCGGCGACCCGTTGCCCGCCTCGGCTCTGCTGCGGCGGGCCGTGGTGGCGATGCGCTCGCTGGAGCTCGGCGGCGAGGAGCCGTGGCGGGGTCTGATGTCCCCGGTGCCGTCGCTGGCCTACCGCCGGCCCGACCCCGAGGACGACAAGGACCGGCCCACCAAGGTCTTCTACGGGCGCATCGGCAGCGGCGAAGAGCTGCTGCGCAGCGCGGCCAGGCGCGACGAGCTGGCGCGGCCGAACGACCTGCTGGCGATCGAGATGGAGGCCGCCGGGGTGGCCGGCAGCCTGGCGCTGGCGGGCCGGGAGTGCCTGGTGGTGCGGGGGATCGCGGACTACGGCAGCAGGGACAAGACCGACACCTGGCAGCCGTATGCCGCGCTGGCCGCCGCCGCGTACGTGCGGGCGTTGCTGCGGCTGCTGAAACCGCCGTCGGAGGGCGGCCGGCACCACTTCCAGGAGCTGGTCGTCGTGATGGGGCAGGTGCCGTCGTTGCAGTCGCCGCGGGACCGGGACGTCGTGCTCGATCTCATGGGCCCGCCGGTGGCCGGGGCCGCCGCCCGGGACGAGCGCACCACGGTCGCGCTGGTCAACCTGGCCAAGGCGTGCATGGGGTACCGGCAGGGGTTCGAGGATCTGCTGCGTGCGCTGACGATGCTGGAAGGGGAGTCTCTGCCGGTGGCGGCGCTGGCCGAGATGGTGCGCAGGCTTCAGTAGTCGAATTCGCCGTCGAGGGCCCCGGCCACGAACGCATCCCATTCTGCCTGCGTGAATACCAGGACGTTGCCCGTGTCCGCGCCATTGCGCATGAGGATGTTTTCGCCCACAAAGGCGATTTCGACCGGATCCGTAATGTCGGGGTCGTCGCTGCTGATCCAGGTCACGGCGCTGAGATCAAAACTGCTGGCACTCGGCTTCGTCATGCGCGCCATCGTATTACCAGGGGAGGTAGGCTGGCGAACCTATTGTCTCTGCGATATGGAGACACCGTCAATCGGGCAGAAAGGGTAGGATTCGTGGCCAATCAGCAGCTTAGCTGGCGAAAGAGCAGCTACAGCACTCAACAGGAGTTCGGTACCTGTGTCGAAGTCGCCGAGATCGGTGCTGACCTGGGTGTTCGTGACTCGAAGAACCCCGGGAACCCGCACCTGACCTTCTCGCGGAAGTCCTTCTCGCAGTTCATCGAGTCGATCAAGTTGCAGAGCCGATGATTAAAGGGGCGTGAATGGCCTGTATTCACGCCCCTCCACTTCACTGAATCTCTCTCCGTTTCAGCGCCTCGATAAACGCGTTCCACGAGTCCCGGGAGACCGTGAATCGCTGTTCGACATTCTTGCTGTCCCGGACCGCGCAATATGCGCCCAGGTTCGCCACGCTGACGCATCCGCCTTGAGTGTTACTGTATGTGCTGGTGCGCCAGTCGGCCAGTGCGAGATCTAATTTGATGATCACGTTGCTTCGATTCGAGTCGATTCCCTGACCGGTTAATGGGCTAGACAACGTTGTCCATCTCGCTGTGTATATGTGTACCCCGCCGGCGAACCTCTACGCCTAGAGAGGGATGGGATAGATGTCGCAGTTAGCGCGTTTACCCTGAACGGCGGAGAGAATGGCTGGATGATCCTCATTGAGCACCTGCCGGTACCTTCTGATGGCGTCGACGACATGCGCATGTGACTCCTCCGCCTGGCCCACCGCTTCCAGATCGAGACCGAGGTTGAGCTGGCAGGCCAGGGTGGTCGGGTGGTTGTCGCCCTGATTGCGCCTGAGGCGTTCCAGGGTGTCGCGGTCACGCGCGAGCGCCTCCTCGTGCCGGCCCAGCGCGGCCAGGTCGCTGGCGAGATTCACGGCGCAGAGAAGGGCGCGGGGGTGATCGGTTCCCAGCAGCCGGTCGAATTGCGCCAGGGCCGACTCGTCGAGCTCGAGGGCCTCTTCGACGCGGCCGCTCAGCCGGAGGCTCACGGCGAGGTTGACGTCGGCGACCGGGGTGTTCGGATGATCGACGCCGAAAATCTCCGCGTAGAACTGCTTGGCCTGTCTGCCGATCTCCACCGACTTCTTGAGATCGCCGGTGTGGCGGAGGTTCACCGCGTGATTCAGCGTGATCGCCACCGTCTCCTGATCTTTCTCGCCATAGCGCGCCATGTACAGGTTTCTGGCCTCCTCGGAGCCTTTCAGCGCCTCGTCGTGCCGGCCCGCCTTGCGGTTCATGACCGACAAAATGGCGATTCCCGCCATCGCGCCCGGATGTGATTTGCCATAGCGGCGGACCAGGGCGTCGGCGTGCTCGACCTGCAGCTCGCGGGCCTCGACGTACCGGCCGCACTCCATCTCGTCGATGGCCAGCGCGGCGCGGGAGCTGAGCGTGCTGAGGCTGTCGGGTCCGAGAACCTCCTCCTTGCGGCCGTAGGTCTCCTCGTCGAGATCCCTGGCCTGGTCCGGCTCGCCGCTGAGCCGCAGGTCGATGGCGAGCAGGTGGGCCTGCTCCAGGGAGAGCGGATCGTCCGGGCCGAACCTGCGCACCAGCGTGTCGTAGGAGCGCTGGTCGATCTCCAGGGCCTCGGAGAAGCGGCCCAGGAAGCGCAGGACGATCGCGAGATAGCCTTCGGCCTCCAGGGTGCGCTCGTGATCGGGCCCGAGTTTTTCCTTCAGCGCGTCCCTCGCGTGCAGGTGGTGCTGGAGCGCGTCCTCGAACCTGACGGACATCACCAGGGCCCGCCCGAGCCTGAGCTCCGCCGCCAGGGTCGAGTCGTGGTCCGCGCCGAGGTCGTTCGTCCACCTCTCCCAGACCCGCTCGGCCATCGCCAGGAAGGCGTCGATGTCGCCCCAGAGGAACAGGTAGTCGATGATGTTGATGACCAGGTTGCGGGCCCAGGGATCGTCGCTCTCCTCCAGCTTCGCGCTGTAGACGTGCGGGACCAGCGCCTGGTACTCAGCCCACCGGGTACGGTCACGGGGGTTCTTCGGGTCGGCGTTGGCCAGCAGCATGTGCCCGCACTGGCGGATCACCTTGGCCTCGTCGGGGGTGAGCTGGCTGACGACCACGCGCTGGACCAGCCGGTGGAGCGAGAACGTGTTGTCGCGGTGGTTCATCTTCCCCAGCGCGTACTGGTTGATCGCGCGGGTGGTGCGGGCCAGCTCGATCGGGTCACGCATCGTCTGGACCAGTTCCGCGGGCCCCTTGAGGTCGCGGCTGCTGGTCAGCAGGGATCTCGGGATGGGCTCCGGCGCCAGGTACGAGCAGACCTGCAGCAGTTGCAGCGCCGCCGGATGGCTGCGCCGCAGTTGCTCGAAGGAGATGTTCCACGCCACGGCGACCGGGGTGAACGGGCCCTCCAGCTTCAGCAGCTCATCGCGCTTGCCGTCGAACAACCGCAGGTACTCCTCGAACGGCATGCCGCTCTCGTTCAGCCAGACAGCGGCCTGCTCGATCGCGAGAGGGAGGTCGCCGAGCCGCTCGGCCAGTTGGTCGGCGTCGCTGTCGGTGAGGGCGGGGCCGCGTTTGCGCAGCAGTTCCCTGCTCTCCTCGCGCTGGAACACGTCGACCTCCAGCTTGGCCGCGTACGAGAACCAGGCCCGCGACCGAGAGGTGATCATGATCTTGCCCGGCCCGTTGGTGGGGAAGAACCGCCGGATCTCCTCCACGTCCTCGGCGTTGTCGAAGACCAGAAGCCAGTTCGCGTACGGCCGGCCGAGCCGGAGCGCCTCCTTGACCGCGGGCACGGCCACGTTGGGTTCACCGACGTCGAGGTTGAGATGGGTGGCCAGGTCGACGTACGCCTGCCGGACCACGTGGAGGCGTTCGGCGGAGATCCACCAGATCAGGTCGTAGTCCTCTTGATGCCGATAGCAATATTCGATGGCGATCTGTGACTTCCCCACGCCGCCCAGTCCGTGCAACGCCTCGGGCAGCACCGCGGTCGTTCCGGTCGAAAGGCGTTCGTGGAGAAGGTGCAGCAACTCTTCCCGGCCGGTGAAGCTCTGGTTCTTCTGGGGGACGTTCCAGACGGGAGTCGGCTCGTTGGACAGGCGTGTGCGAGACGGTGTAGCACTCATGTTCACGCTTACTCCGAAATTATCTTGTTCCGGGCGATCTTTGGTGACATGGGCATACACGCCGGCCGCAGGGCCCGGTTCACCCGGTTCACCCGTTGGTGCATGCCCGGCAGGGGGATCTTCACTCCTGTCAGGATGGTCAGTAAACAATGCCGATCTCAGGGCCCGTGCAGGTTTGGTATAGGGCCCTGACATGGCCTCCATGGCGGAGAGTGTGGGGGCGAGGATGGGCGCCAGCCGTTCGGGGAGCTCCGGCATGTCGGCGCTGCTGGGGGAGACGATCACGTGGCGCAGCTCGCCGAGCTCCCTGATGTCGGGCGCGAGATGGTCGGCCACCGCGATGAGCACGCGGGCCGTCTCCGATCGGCGGCCCGCCTGGAGCAGTTCCTCCCTGACCCCCGGCTGGAAGTCGAAGGGCACGCCGCCGGTGATGGGCAGCTCCGCGGCGGGCGAGTCGGCGCGTTTGATCAGTCCGCTGCCCAGTAACTCGGTCATGTGCGCCCCGCTCGAGCGCGGCAGGAGCGCCCGCCGTACCAGGCTCATGACCTCCGGGTTGAGCGGGGCCGCCGCGAGCAGCACCCCGAGGTGGAACGTGGTCGGCGTCACGTCCATGCGGAAGCGCCGGACCTGCTCCTCGGCCGAGGGCTGTTCGTGGTCGTCCTCGCCCTCCTCGTACGGCGGCGCCTCCTGCGGCGAGCAGGAGATGGCGGCGCCCCGCCAGCGGGTGCGGGCCGCGACGACGAACTCCGCCCAGGTCTCGATCTGGCAGGGTTCGGCCTCGATCACCGGGACCATCACCTCGCCGGCGGCCTCGCCGTACCGGGCGCTGGGGGCGGCGACCCCGGGCGTGCGTAATTCGGCCCGTACGGCGGGCACGCCGGTCCGGCGCCACAGCCGGGCGGGCAGCGCGTGGATCACGCAGACGGCGTTGCCCTGTCCCCAGCGGGCGAGCAGGCGGGTGGCGGCCCCGCTGTGCCAGGCGTCGCCGACGCCGTCGGTGAAGATGACGATCAGCCGCCGGCCCGTGTACGCGGGCAGGGCCAGCGCGGTCGCGGGCAGGGCGATGGAGCCGCCGCCCAGCGCGGTCAGGCGCAGCTCGTCCTGGGTCTTGACGTCGGTGTCGAGCAGGTGCACCCGGATGCGGCGGAAGGCGCCGGCCGCGGTCAGGGCGCTCACCAGCCGCAGCCCCTCGGCGCGGTGGAGGCGGGCGCACTGGCCGTCGTCGAGGACGATGTCCAGGTCGAGCATCCGCTCGCGCGCCTCGCGCAGGACCGGCAGCCAGAGGCCGCCGTCCGCGGCCTGCTCGGCGGTGGCTACCTCGTCCATCTCCGGAGGCCGGTGGGAGGTGGCGGAGGTGAGCCGGAACGGCCGCAGGGCCTTGAAGAACGTCCGCGACGGGGCGGTGTCGGCGAGGACGGCGGGTACGGGGGGCGCAGTGCCCTTCGGCCAGGGGATGAGCCGGACGGGCTGGTGGTCCTCGGGGAGTTCCGGGGGCGGGGTCTCGGGGGGTGGAGGTTTTCCGTCGCCACGTGTCTGGGGAGGGGTGCGGGGCCTTCCCTGCGGCGGCTTGGGCGGCGATGCCGCCTTGGGTCTTTCGGGCGGGACGGTGGACGCGATATGTGCGGCCAGCCACAGGACCTCGGCGAGCTCTTGCCAGCGAGGCCCGGAACGCGGACCCCGCTGGGGCGGATGGGCGGGCGTGCTCACACCGGTCCTGCCGCGTCCAAGCGCTGCAGCACCGTGTCCATCACCTGCCGCCAGGACCGGTCGCCGGGGTCGAAGCGCTCCTCAGGTTTCTGCATGGCCAGATACAGGACGTTCAGAAGCTGGTCGGCTGCCATGGTCTGCCATCGGCGGTAGTTGAGGAACTCCTGGATGAGCTCCTGCATGTACGGCTCGGCCGTACCGGAGAAATGGGCGGTGATCAGGTCGGCCAGCCGCTCGGGCGTGGGCTCCGGCATCTCCAGGCGCACGCAGCGGCGCAGGAAGGCCGGGGGGAACTCGCGTTCGCCGTTGCTCGTGATGACGATGAACGGGAAGGCCCGGCAGCGCAGCGAGCCCCCGTGGATGACGGCGTCGCGTCCCGGGTCGGCGGTGTGGACGCGGACCTCGGGGTGCTGCGCGCGGATCCTGGCCAGTTCGGTGATCTCGTAGGCGCCCTCTTCGAGCACGTCGAGCAGGTCGTTGGCCAGGTCGGGGTCGCTCTTGTCGAACTCGTCGATCAGCAGCATCCTGGGCAGTTCGTACGGCAGCAGCGCGGTGCCCAGGGGGCCGAGCTGCACGTAGTCGCCGATGTCGGTCTCGGCCGTGCTGCCCTGGGTGGCCTCCCGGCGGCGGGCCTCGTGGACCCGGGCGATGGCGTCGTAGTCATACATCCCGGACCGTAGGGTGACCCTGCTGTTGATCGGCCATCTGAGCACCGGGCCGAGCCGCAGCTCGCGGCTGATCTGGTAGGCGAGGGTGGATTTGCCCACGCCGGGCGGCCCGCTGACCAGCAGCGGCCGGCGCAGGAAGAGGGCGGCGTTGACGGCGACGACCTCGTCGTGGTTGATCGCCCGGCGGGTTCTGGCGGGGTCGGCGGGGCCGAGCCTGCGGGCGAGCTCGTCGAGGTCTTCGGCGGGGGGCTGCTGGAGGGGGCCGCCGTCGAAGTTCCGCCAGGGTGGCGGGCTGGGGAGGGCAGTGCGCAGGGAGCCGTCGCTGAGTGGTTGGCCGGTGCCGCGGTAGATAAACCATTCCTGGGGAACGATGTCAAGACCGTCGCCGTCTGGCCTCTCAGGGGTCATGAGCGAATGTCCTCGGTTTGGTCGAAGGTATATTCGCAGGATCCTCTTTTCCGCAAGGCTCCCGCAAGCCCTCAGTTTGGCCGTTTTAACTGGCCGGTTGAGGCCACCCGATGATTTGGGTCGTCCCATAAAAGGGCGAAGTTGTCGCATATTTCCGCCGCTGTACTCCGAATATGTCGAACGCTCGTCGGAAGGCGACGGAGCTGCTGTGACTGCACGACATCCCTGAGTGATTGACAGAAATCCTTATTCTGCGCGGAGTTTCTACTCCACAGGACGATCGGCAGCCCCGCGTCCATGGCGGCCCGGAGCTGAGAGCGCCCCGGCTCCTGGTCCGGCGGCGTCGACAGCACCAGCGCGACGAGATGATCGCCCACCCGCAACTTGTGGTGGAGCCCGGCCAGGTCCATCTCCTTGTGCAACGGAGCCAGGTGCGCCACGCCGGCGCCGCTCATGCAGCGTTCCCACCGCGCCCGCCAGTCCCGGTGCCGGCGCAGCGGGCGCAGCCGGGAGTCGCTGCGGATGACGACCTCGTAGTCGAGGCCCAGCTTGCGCGGCGGCAGCCCGTTGCCCATGTCCTGCGGCCACTGGTCCACGCCCAGGTTGATCAGCTCGGGGGACAGCAGGAACTCCAGGATCAGCGGGCCGCGCTCCTTGCGGGCCCATTCCTCCTCCGCCTCGCTGATCAGCTCGTACACCCGCCGCGGCACCTGCGCCCTCGGCACGTTCTCCGAGCCCATGGCCATCGGCTGCCACCTGGTGTGATCCGTCTGCCGCCAGTGCCGGATCTGGTAGAGGTCGCGCTGGTCGTTGGGGGCGGGCAGACGGTCGAGCTCGACGATGAGGGAGACCGGGAAGTCCTCGCGCGGGAAGGGCGGCGGGTTGCGCAGGAGGTCGTCCAGCTCCACGGCGGCCTTGGTGTCACCCACGTCGCGCAGCCTGTCGCACTGCCGATACAGCCACGTGCGCAGGTCGGTGACGAGCTCCTGCAGCACCGGGCTCTGCTGGTAGACGAGGTTGCGGATCGCGTACGCCACGAGCCTGAGCGCGGGCGGCAACGTGCCGGGCCGGGTGTTGGAGTCGGTCAGGAAGATGAACAACGCCGGCAGCGTCGCCAGACCGGACGGCAGCGAGAGCGCGTTGCCCTGAGTGGCGGCATGGAACAGCGCGCCCAGATCGTCCACGGCGCACTGGTGCAGCAGCGCCAGGATGCGCTGGAATTCGGGCTCGTCCAGCAGCGGGGCGGCCGGGTAGAGAAGCTGGGCGATCTCCGCCGCCTTTTCCGAGGTGTCCGGCCGGGACCTGACGACCTCGATGAGCGTGAGGCGTCCTGCGTTGCTTTCGAGGCTGGCGTAAACGAGGGAGAAAACATCGTGGTGCTGGAAATCCTGGCTGGTGACCTCGCGCAGGCGAAGCCCGCTCCTGATGGCATTCAGGAGAACGTGCGGCGGCACGTGCGCAAGGTCGGCCAACAGCTGGGCGACCGGATCCGGCACATTTCCCCCCTCATCTCGGTATACGCATAAACTGAGGGAGACAGGAAGATAGTGCAAGCCTGCCGACGCTAGAGGTCCCACGCGAGCTTCGCGGCGCCGGCGAGCGCCGCCCGGATTCCGAGCGTGGTCGGATGGACGCGCACCGCCTTCACGAACGCCAGCCCCGCGGTCTCCTCGATGGCCCGCTCCAGCGGATCGAAGAGCACCTTGCCCGCGTTGGCCACCCCGCCGCCGATGACCACCGTCGTCACCTCGACCGCGGCCGCCATCGAGACGATCATTCCGCCCAGCGCGCGGGCGCCACGCTCGAACGCGGCGAGGGCCACCGCGTCACCCTTCTCCGCGTCGGCGGCCAGCGCCTGCGCATCAGGGCCGCGCCACCCCTGCTCACGCGCCCAGCGCGCCAGGTTCGGCCCGCTCGCGTAGCGCTCGACGCACCCGCGCCCGCCGCACTCGCACTCCTCGCCGTACGGATCCACGCTCATGTGCCCCACGTGCCCGGCGTTCCCGGTGGGGCCGAGCAGCGGGACGCCGCCGATCACCAGCCCGCCGCCGATGCCCGTGGACACGACCATCCCGAGCAGCGAGGGGCTGCCGCGGCCCGCGCCCAGCCAGTGCTCGCCGACCGCGAAACACTGGGCGTCCCCGGCCAGCACCACCGGCAGCCCGGTCAGCTCCCGCACGCTGTCCCGCAGCGGGAACCCGCGCCAGCTCGGCATGTTCACCGGGCTCACCGTGCCCGCCACGCCGTCCATGGGCCCCGCACTGCCGATCCCGGCCGCCACCGGCCGCGGCCCGCCCGCGGTGACCCGCTCGACGAGCTCCGCCAGCGCCGCCATCACCCCGTCGCGCGGGGTCGGGACGGTGCCGTCGCGCAGCACCGTCCCCTCCCTGTCGACCAGCGCGGCGGCCAGCTTGGTGCCGCCGATGTCGATGGCCAGAACGCAGGCCATCAGTGCTTGTGGTGGTTGTCGGGCTGACGCGGATCGCCGGGGTGCTCCAGCCCCGGCACGAGCTCCACCCGCTCCGCCCGCAGCCTGTCCAGCCACCGGGCGAACGCCCGCCGCCGCGCAGCCTCCACCAGCCTGTCCTCCTGTACGGCCCCATCCGGTACGGCACCGCCGCCCGTCCGCGCGGGGCGGGCGACGGCCACGTGCCAGCCGAGGGCATCCCGGACCGGTCCGACCAGGGTGCCATACGGCTGCCGGCGCAGCTCCGCCGCGATGGCCGAGGGCAGGGTGTCCAGGGAGGTCTCGCCCAGCGCCTCCAGCTCCTGCTCGCCGACGGGCCCGGAAGGCGCCTCGGCGAAGACCTGATGCCGTACCTCCACCGGCGCCTCCGGCGGTGAGCCGGCCGGGCCGGCCCGCCACGCGTCCGGGACCTCGGCGCGGACCTGCTCGAACAGCGCCTTCACCCACGGGCTGCCGTTGTAGGCCGAGGCGGTGATGGAGCCCAGTTCCACCGCGGCCAGCCGGTCCAGGGCCGGGCCCTCGACCGGGGAGAGCCCGAGCCGCAGCGCCTCCTCCTCGCACACCATCTCGGTGAGGATGACCTGGGTGAGCCAGCGGGCGAGCTGCCGGTCCTCGGAACTGCCGGGCGCGGGCAGCGCGGCGCTGAGCGGGCCGTCGCGCAGTTCGGCGATGCGCCGGTCGAGCGGGGCGCGGGGGACCGGCCGCCCGCTGACCCAGCCGATCACCGCGCCCACCCCGGGCGCGGTGGGCGCCCCGGTGGCCGGCGGCCGCGTGCGCACCGGCGCCTCCGCCGGGTGCCCGTGCCCGTGGCCGTGCCCGTGCCCATGGGCGTGGGCGTGGCCGTGGCTCACCTGGTCACCTCCAGGCGGACCACCGGCGCGTACTGGCAGCGGCCGAACCACATCACCTTCGCCAGCGCCCACGCATGACCGAGCGCCGCGTCCTCAGGCACGTTCACGGGGAAGTCCACCTCCACAGTGTCCCCTGCCGCGACGGTGAAGCCGCGGATGACCGAGGGCAGCATCTCCCACGTGCCCCAGGGCGCCGCGAGCTGGGCCTCGCCGCGGATCTCGCCCGCGGTCGTGTTGGCCAGCCGTACGGTGAGTGACGCCTGGCCGCCGGGGCGCAGGGAGAGCGCGTCGGCGGCCACCGAGACGTCCAGGCCGGTGACGCGGCCCGTCGTGGCCTTGGTGCCCTGGGCGGCGGCCCAGTCGTCCTCGGGCGGCGGGCCGGAGACGGGCAGTTCGGGGGCCGGGCCCAGGGCGACGGTGGCGACGTCCTCGATGAGCTGGCCGTGTGCCTCGGTGCGGGCGGTGACGTAGTGCAGGCCCGCGCCCGGGGCCGGGGTGACCGTGACGGGGAAGCGGAGGTGGCCGTCGGGCTCGAGGCGGAAGGCGCGGCGGGCGGGGGCAGCGCTCCAGCCGGGAGGAAGCAGCAGGTCGACGACGCCTTCGCAGGCGTGGCGGGCCGCGACGACCACCTCGATCTCGAAGGGGCCGGAAGGGGTGACCAGGCCGGGGGTGACGGCGATCGACAGCGGGAGGTAGCCGAGCGGGGCCGGGCCCTTGTTGTGCAGCCAGTAGCGGCTGTAGACGGGCTGGGCGGGTTCCGCGACGGTGCCGGACTCGCCGCCGGGCAGGGTGACGGGCGCGATGAAGGTGGCCACCTCAGCGCCCGACAAATCCAGCGAAGACGCTGGTTCGCGCGAAATTTCCAGCAAGTCCGATCGCAGGAGGTCGTCCACCGGCAGCACCGGCGACTCCAGCCCGGCCACGCTCCCCAGCCCCGTCGACTCCACCAGCCGGATCGTCACCCCGTCCGGCCGCTCCAGGGAACCGTGCGCCAGAGGGTTCCCGGTCGCCTTGACCGTGCCGAACAACACCCGCCGCGCGGGCGAGACGCCGAGCAGCGAGTGCGTCGACGGCAACGTGCCCTCCTGCGCCTCCACCGCCCGGGCCAGCATGGGCGTGACGAACTCCTGCCCGGCGGCCGGCAGCTCCAGCGCACGCCAGTCGCCCTCCCCGCCGACCAGCGCGTAGTGGAACTCGTGCGTCCAGTGCTGCAACTGGAACGCCGACCCGTCGGGCGTGGTACGGCGCGGCGGGTCCAGCCAGACGCCGCTCGGCCACCCGGTGCACGACCGCATCAGCGACAGGTGCAACGCCCCCGACGGATCCACCGCGAACCCCGGCAACCCATACGTCAGCAGGGCGACCGTCCGGTCCTCCAGCTCCTCCGATCCCACCGGGCAGACCGCCGAGATCCGCGCGTCGGCCAGATCAGCCACGAGCTCGTCCACCGATCCGGCGACGACGAGGGCCGGCAGCGCCCGCACGTCCCGCAGGTCCGCGCTCGGCTGCCAGACCTCGGCCAGCGGCTTCTCGGCGGGCACCCACACCCGCGCGGCTCCGGACTTCAGCGCGTCCAGGAACGCGGGGTCGCTGCGCGAGAGCAGCTCGCCGGCCAGCGGGTTCGACTCGGGCCCGCCGAGCACGATGCGGAAGTCGGGCAGGTTCGAGTCGACGTCCAGCCAGCCGTACCTGCTGCCGGAGGCGGTGGAGGTGGTGGCGGTCACCCCGGCGCGGGCCAGCGCCACGACGAGGTCCCGGGCCTTCGGCGCGTCCTCCAGGGTGGGCACGACCACCTCGGCCACGCCGAGCGCCCGCGAACCCGCCTCGCCGAGCTCCACGCGAGCCGTGGCCGACAGGCCGAACCAGGTGTTGGCCGGGTTGTCGAGCGTCCAGGGATGCTCGGCGGAGTCCACGTCGGGCAGCGCGAAGCCGCGGCCGACGACCGCCCCGGCCACGTCGGAGACCGGCAGCGCGCCCGCCACCCGGGCCGGGAAGCGCACCCGCAGCAGCCGGTCGGCGCCGGTGTAGTCGAGCACCCGGGTCTCGAAGTCCACCCGGTCGGAGCCGGTCAGCAGGGTGACGGTCTGCTCGTAGGCGAGTTCGCCGACCCGGCCGGTGATCCGCAGCCGCTGCCCGATCGGGCTGGACTCGGCCGTGACCGTGGCGGTGCTCTCCGCCGAGCCGGTGGACCGGCCGGTCGGCATGAGATGCCAGGGGCCCTCGCCCATGTCCGGGTGCGCCGGGTACTCGTCGTAGAGGCGCAGCTCGTTGCCCGGGCCGGTGAGCATCTCCCTGCCGGCCGCCTTGTCGTGGATCGAGGTGAGCACGCCGCCCCGGGCGGGGTCGGCACTGACCCGCCAGCGTTCGTTCTCGATCGTGGTACGGCCGGCGTCCGTCCATGCGCCGCCGGTTCCGGTGACGACCGGGTACGTCCGCCAGCCGAGCGGGGGGACGTCCCTGGCCAGGAAGGTCGTGGTGCCGTCCGCGGTGACCGACTCGGCGCCCTCGACGGTGAAGCCCGGTGCCAGCCGTACCGAGACCAGGCCGTCGCGCGCGAACGACAGCGTGTTCGTCACCACGACGCCGCCGCCGTCGGCGGTGATCTGCCCGGTGAGGGCGTCGAGCGCCTGGTCGCGGGCCTCGGCGGCCAGGTCGTGGGCCTCGCGCCAGCCGGTGAGCAGGTCGATGTAGACCTGGTCGGACTCCGAGCCGGTGATCGCGTCGTGGTGGGCGCCGTAGGCGAGCTGGCGCCAGACCTTGTCCAGCGCGGTGTGGGGGTAGCCGCTGAGGCCGAGCAACTGGGCGAAGACCGACAGGCGCTCGGCGTCCAGCGCGGCCACCTCGGCGGCGCGCTGGGCCTGCTTGGTGTCGATGTAGGAGACGTCCTTGCCGGTGTAGACCGGGTTCATGTCCCGCGTCTGCGGGCTGAAGGATGAAATTTCGGATTGCACCGCGTCGAGGAAGTCACGCGGCGTGCCGCAGACGAACTTCGGCCACACGTATCGCTCGGCCCAGGTGCGGTGGATGTCGGTGACCCATTTGTTCGGCGGCGTGTAGTCGGTGCCGACGGGCAGCAGGATGTTCCTGGAGGCGGCGACCGGCTTCAGCGACCGGTAGAGCTCGTAGACCGCCTGCGTGGCCTCCTCCAGGGAGGGCGAGGAGTCCATCCACCAGCCGGCCGAGTAGTGCGCGGGCATGTAGTGGGTCAGCACGCCCAGCCCGGAGGGCGAGATCCACTCGAACTCGCTGGGGAACTGCATCAAGGTGGCGTCGTTCTTGGCCTCCTTGAAGTTCTTGCTGATCGGCCCCCACTGGTGGAAGGGCCCGCGGGCCCAGGCGCTGCCGGTCAGCCCCGCCGCCGCGAGATAGCCGGGGAACTGCGGGTCGTGGCCGAACGCGTCGAGCTGCCAGGCGGTGCGCGGGTCGCCGCCGAGGATGTCACGCTGGTAGCCGATGCCGTAGACGATGTTGCGGATCGTGGTCTCGGCGCCGGTCAGGTTCGTGTTGGGCTCGTTGTAGGTGCCGCCCATGAGCTCGACCCGCCCGGCCGCCATCAGCTCCCGCAGGTCCTTCCTGCGCTCGGGATGGGTGTCGAAGAACGGCTTGAGGTAGTCCACCTCGGCCAGCACGAACTTGTAGTCGGGGTCACGCAAAGCCAGGTCGATGTGCGCCTCGACCAGCGCGAACGCGTTGCGCTCCCAGAGCGGCCGAGTGGTCGAGTCCCCCGACAGAAACTCCCAGGGAGAGGTGTAGGCGGCCTGGGTGTTCCACCACACCGGGTCGTAGTGGAAGTGCGAGACCAGGAACATCGTCCACCCGGGCTCCTCGGCGGTGAACGTGGTTTCCAGCACCTCCTCGCCCAGCGTGACAACGATGGACAACACGGCGCCCGGATCGGCCGACACCTGCAGCGCCACCTCGACGGTGACCTCCCCGTCCCCGGCGGGCACAAGGGCCGGCCGAGCCTGCGTGACGCCTTCGCCGCGCACCTCCAGCGCCTGCTCCCGCTCGCCCTGAGCGGCCCTGACCGTCAAGATCTGGTACGGCGCGGCCTCGGAACCCACGAACAGATCGGTCGATTCTGCGGACAACAGTCGAGCGGGCAAGGCGGACTCCTCGCTGAGGGGTGACGCTGACGCCGTCACACTAAGCGCTCGATGAGGGGATGGCAACGTTGTCATCATGGTCTGGATGACAACGATGTCAGTCCTAGCTGGCCTGGGATATCCCGTACGCTGGCCGGAAACCGCTGTCCGATCCGAGGTCTCCGTTGTCAGCACCTTCGCACCGCCGTCCGACCATGAAGGACGTGGCCCAGGCCGCCGGCGTCGCACTGAAGACCGTCTCCCGCGTCGTCAACGGCGAGTCCACCGTCGCCCCCGAGACGCTGGACCGCGTCCAGAAGGTCATCCGCGAACTCGGCTACCGCCGCAACGAAGGCGCCCGGCAACTCCGGCAAGGGCGCTCACAGGTGATCGCCATGGTCGTGCGCGACATCGCCGACCCCTTCTTCGCCGCCATCGGCCGCGCCGTCGAAACCAGAGCGGAAGAGTCCGACCTCGTCGTCATGATCGGCTCCAGCCACGACGAGCCCGCAAGGGAGCGGGAGGTGGCGCTCGGCTTCTGCGCCCGCCGCCCGAACGCCCTCATCGTCGCGCCCATCGCCAAACGCCAGGACTACCTGCAGCCCGAGGTCGCCAACGGGCTGCCCGTCTGCGCGGTGGACCGCCCCGCCCAGGGCATCGCCTGCGACGCCGTACTCTCCGACAACATCGGCGGCATCCGCGCCGCCGTCGACCACCTCGCCGCCCACGGCCACCGCCGCATCGGCTACCTGGGCGACGACCCCGCCGTCTTCACCTCCCGCGAACGCGTCGCCGGCTTCCGCGCCGCCATGGCCGCCCGCGGCCTCCAGGTCAACGAAGACGAGGTACGGCTCGGCGCGCCCACACCCGGCTCGGTGGGCGCCGCGCTGCGCACGCTCCTCGACCCCTCGGACCCGGTGACCGCGCTCATCACCGCCAACAACCGCCTGACCGTCGAAGCACTCAAACAACTCGACACGACCCCCGAGCGGCCCGCACTGGTCGCCTTCGACGACCTCGAACTCGGTGAACTGCTGAACCCCGGCCTGACCGTCGTGGCCCAGGACCCCGAGGCGATCGGCAACGCCGTCATGGACCTGCTCACCGACCAGGACCGAGAGCCACGCGAGGTACGCATCCCGGTGACACTCATCCCAAGGGGATCCGGCGAACTGCCCCCACCACCGTAAACAGGACCGCCCACACCAAAGGTCCTCGCTCCGCTGCGGCGCCGGGGCTCGCGCCTGTGGTCAACCATGCCGAGGGCAGGATCACAGCCAAGATGCCTCATCGAGTGCTGGAGAAGGGGCCGGTTGGTCCCGGCGGACCTCGGGCGGCTGGTGCGTGTGGTCGAGGCTGCCGAGAGGTCACGTGCCGTGGGTAGCCTGGGGTGATATGACCGGTGGTTACCTCGCCTTTCTCGGGGTTGCCCTGCTCGTCATCCTGACGCCGGGGCAGGACACGGCGCTGACCATCTCGCGGTCCATCGGCGGTGGCCGGCGTGGTGGCGTGTTCGTGGCGTTCGGGGTGGCGACCGGGCAACTGGTGTGGACCGTTGCCGCCGGGGCCGGGTTGAGCGCGTTGCTGCTGGCCTCGGAGCCCGCCTTTCTCGTGCTTCGCTAGCCTCCTGCCGCAGTTCGCGCAGAGCTTCCCGGCGATGGTCATGCTGGGCGTCACGTTCGCGGTGATCACGCTGGCCTGGCTCAGCTTGTACGCGGTGGTGGTGGCCCGGCTGGGGGACGTGCTGCGCCGCCCCCGCGTCCGCCGCGCGCTCGACGCCGTGACCGGCTCGGTCCTGGCGCTGCTGGGCATCCGGGTCGCGCTCGACGCCGGCTAAACGCGCAGCCTCGGGCTAACGCGGAAAGAATCTTGCCGCATTAGGCGATACACATGACTCATGACCAGCATCGACCTGCGCACGCTCAACCGGACCCTGCTCGAACGGCACTTCCTCATCGACCGCACGGACCGCTCGGCGCACGACGTCATCCGCCACCTGGTCGCCCTCCAGGGCCAGGAGCCCAACTGGCCCCATATCGGGCTGTGGTCGCGGGTGGCCGGATTTCGGCGCGATGACCTGGAGGCGCTGGTGCGGGCGCGCACGGTGGTGCGTTCCACGATGGTGCGCCGGACGATGCACCTGGCCGACGCAGAAGACTTCGCGTGGCTGCGGCCGAGCGTGCGCTCGATCGTCGAGGTGGCGCTGACCCACCCCTATTTCGCCGACGAGCTGACCGGCGTGGACGCGGCCGAGCTGGCCAGGGAAGGCCGGGACGCGCTGGCCGGGCGGGCCCTCACGCGCAAGGCGCTCGGCGAGGCGCTGGCCGGGCGCTTCCCGGTCAAGGTGACCAGGCGGCTGGCGGACGCGGTGGAGCTCCTGGTGCCGCTCGTCCATCTGCCACCGGCCGCCGCCTGGGGGCGATGGGGGAGCCCGGCGGGGATCGAGGTGTCGCTGGCCGAGGAATGGATGGGGCGGCCCCTGGAGGACGGGCCGCGGCTGGAGACGCTGGTGCTGCGGTACCTGGCCGCGTTCGGGCCCGCGAGCGTCATGGACATCCAGTCGTGGGCGGGCGTGACCCGGTTGCGCGAGGTGGTGGACGGCCTGCGGCTCAGGGTGTACCGCGGCCCGGACGGCAAGGAGCTGTACGACCTCCCTGACGCCCCCCTCGCCGACCCCGGCCGGCCGGTCCCGGTACGCTTCCTGCCCGCCTTCGACGTCGCGTTGCTCGGGCACCGGGACCGCAGCAGGGTGATCTGTGAGGAGTACCGCCGGCGCTACGCCAAGGGGGCCTCGGGCGGGGTGCCGATGTTCCTGGTGGACGGGTTCGTCCGCGGCACGTGGGCGGTGGCCGGGCAGGACTTGGTGGTACGGCCGCTGGCCCCGCTCTCGGCACGCGAACGGGACGAGGTCGAGGAGGAGGCCGAGCGACTCCTCGCCTTCATCGGGGGCGACCGGCTGGAGATGGCCCTCGCCTAGTAGTAGCCCTCGACCGGGACCTTGGCCTCGTCGTGGAGCGCCGGGCCCTCCATGGCGACCTTCGCGGTGGTGACCACCGATTTGAGGTCGTCGAGCTGGGCGCCGGACAGCGCGTAGACGACCCGGCCGAGCCCGGAGCGTTCGATCGCGCCGGTGCACATTCCGCACGGCTGGCAGCTGGTGTACATGGTGGTGGCCGCCGCGGCCTCCGGGGTGAGCTCGCGGGCCGCCCACACGGCCAGCTTCAGCTCGGGGTGCAAGCTGATGTCCCGGTCGGTGATCGTGGTGTTGTGCTCCTCGGCGAGGATCGTGCCGTCGGCGGCGGCCAGCAGCGAGCCGAACGGCGGATTGCCGGAGGCGCGCCCCGCGGCGGCCAGTTCGATGGCCCGCCGGAGCAGGCGCTCGTCGTCAGGTGTCATGAAAGCTCCCATCGTGTCGCGACCGTGGCCAGAGCCTGCCAGGCCACCTCAGGGTGAAGGGTCTCATCCGGGTCGCCGTCGAAGGGGTCGAGCACGACGCTCCGGCTGCCGAGCGCGCGCAGTTCGTCCAGGTCGGCGAGGATCTGGGACAGGGTGCCGACACCGGCCGGCCGTTCCGGATCGGTGACGGGAGTGTCGCTGAGACGCAGCTGGATGCGCGGCGCCAGCTCCGGAACCGGCCGCTCCAGCTCGCCGGCCAGCGCCCGCAACCGCTCCAGCCGCTCGCGCAGCCGCGCGGGGGTGAGCCGCAGGGGATGCCAGGCATCACCCAGCAGCACCGCCCGGCGCAGGGCCGCGTCACTGCTCCCACCCACCCAGATCGGGATATGCCCGGCACGGTAGTCGTGTGCGTCCGCCCACGCCGCGCGGATCGTGCGCAGGTACTCGTCGGTCACCTTCCCCCTCAGCCGGTACGGCTGGCCGAGCGCCTCGAACTCCTCCCGCGCCCACCCCACGCCCACACCCAGCACCAACCGCCCCCCGCTGAGCTGGTTGAGGTTGGCGGCCATGCGGGCGACCAGGAGCGGATGCCGGTAGGGCACGATGAGCACGGTGGTGCCGAGCTTGACCCGTTCGGTGACGCCGGCCAGCCAGGACAGCGTGGTGAAGGGCTCGTAGAAGGGGGCCGGGTACTGCGCGGCCACGTCGGGGGTGATGGCCACGTGATCGGAGACCATGAGCAGCCCGTAGCCGAGCCCCTCAACGGTTTGCGCCCAGCGCCGAAGGATGGCCGGGTCTGTCCCGGGCCCGAAATTGGGAACGTTGACGCCGATTTCCACCCGTTCAGGCTATCCGCGATAGATCACGAGCCGGTCTGTTTCAGCGCAGACACGCACCTTCTAGGCAACCTTGTCATCGGCCTCGGTAGCGGTCGGTGGCTTCTCGGGTGGCTCGGATGGCTGCGTTGGCGCTTTCGTAGGTGCGCTGGGCCAGGCCCACGAAGATGCAGTCCACGATGAGCAACTGGCTGATCCGGCTGGCCAGGGCGCCCGGGCGGAAGGCGGTTTCGCGGCCGGCCGAGACCAGCGTGTGGTCGGCCAGGTCGGCCAGTGAGGAGCGCGGGTTGTTGGTGATGGCCACGAGCATGGCCCCGGCGTCCTTGGCGGTGCGCGCGGGCACGAGCACGTCCGGGGTTTCGCCGGTGCAGCTGATCGCCACCACCACGTCCTGGTCGCACAGCAGGGCGGCGCTGGTCAACGCCAGGTGGGCGTCGCTGAACGGGTGGCTGGACAACCCGATGCGCAGGAGCTTCTGCGACATGTCGGTGGCGACCAGGCCGGAGGCGGCCACGCCGTACACGTCGACGCGGCGCGCCCGCGCGATGGCGGCCACGACCGCGTCCAGCCGGTCGGGGTCGAGCTGGGCGGCGGTGTCGGCCAGGGCCTCCGACTCGCCGCGGGCGACCTTGGCGATCACGTCCGTGAGCGGGTCGTCCGGGCCGATGTCGCCGGGGACCAGGCGCTCGGGCTCCTTGGCCACCGCCGCGGCCAGCGCGAAGCGCATCTGGGAGTACCCGGCGAAGCCCAGCGCGCGGGCGGTGCGCACGATCGTCGCCTCGCTGGTGCCCGAGACCGCGCTGAACTCGGTGATCGTGCTGCGCACCACCAGGCCCGGATCGTCGAGGACGATCCGGGCGATGGCCTGGGCGGCAGGGGTCAGCGACGGCAGCACGGCCCGGACCGCGGCCACCGGGTTCGCCGGCTCGGCCCCGGCCTGAGCCCTGCCGCCCCCTCGCGGCTCGTTCACGTGGTTAGCCATTCCGCCGCCGCCTCCGCCGACACCCGCGACAGCCCGTTCGTGGCGATGAAGGCGGCCCCGGCCGGTTCGTCGCCCGGGATGCCGGTGTCCACGACGATCACGTCGGGGCACAGCGCGGCAGCCTGGGCGATCCGCTCGCGTACCCACGCGTGCCGGGCCGAGTCGTGCACCACCAGCACGACCGGCCGATCGTCGAAGGCGGGCAGTTCGCCCCCGGACGGGAGCTGGACCCGCTCGGTGCCGGGCAGCCGCGCGGCCAGGGCCGCGGTGAGGCCGGTCGGCGTGGACGGGTCCACGGCCTGGTTGAGGCGCGTGTTGACCTCCACCACGAGCGGCGGCCGAGTCAGCGTGGCGGCGCCGGTGACGGTCAGCGCGGCCCTGGCCGCCTCCAGGCCCACGCCGGGGTCGTCAGGGGCCGAACGATCCTGCTTGCCGTACCACTCGACGACGGCGCGCACCCGCGCGGCCGCCTCCTCCAGCCGCGCGGCGGGCAGGTCGCCGGAGCGGACGGCGGCCACGATCGCGTCGCGCAGCTCGTGCAGCCCGCGCTCGTCGACGATGCCGGCGCAGATGGCGTCCACCCCGGCGGCGAGCGCGCGCACGGCGATCTCGCCGGGGGAGTACCGCGCGGCGACCGCCTTCATCTCGATGGCGTCGGTGACCAGCATGCCGTCGAAGCCGAGCTCGTCGCGCAGCAGCCCGGTGAGGACGGTACGGCTGAGCGTCGCCGGCAGTTCCGGATCCAGGGCGGGCACGAGCAGGTGGCCGCACATGACCGCCTGGACCCCGGCGGCGATCGCGGCGCGGAACGGCGGCAGGTCGCGCTGCCGCAGTTCGCCGGCCGAGGCGTGCACGGTGGGCAGGTCCAGGTGGGAGTCGGTGATCGTGTCGCCGTGCCCGGGGAAGTGCTTGGCGCAGGCGGCCACTCCGGCGCTTTGCAGGCCGCGGATGTAGGCGACGGCGTGCCGGGCGACGAGGCCGGGTTCCGGGCCGAAGGAGCGCACGCCGATGACCGGGTTGGCGGGGTTGGCGTTGACGTCGACCGAGGGCGCGTAGTCGAGCGTGACGCCGGCGTCGGCGAGCATGCGGCCGATCTGCCGGCCGGTCCGTTCGGTGAGGGTTTCGTCGTCGGCGACGCCGAGCGCGCGGTTGCCGGGGAAGGAGCTGCCCGTCCGCGCCTCGAAGCGGGTGACGACGCCGCCCTCCTCGTCCACGGCGATCACCGTGTCGGGGTTCTCCGCGCGGATCTGGGGGATGAGATGCTCGCTCGGGAGGTTGCGGGCGAACAGTACGGCGCCGCCCAATCCTTCACCTAGTGCCCGGCGCAGCCAGTCGGGGGCGGTGGTCCCCTCGAAGCCAGGCTGGAGGACGGCTAGGGCAAGTCGATGGAGGTCAGACGACATGCGGCATTTTCCTTCACAATCGTTGTATTGAAGGTAATTTTCTGTCATCGTCGCCCCAGACACAACCACTTCCCGAGAGGCCACCCCCCAGATGCCCAGCAGACGGACCGTTTTCAAGGGTCTCGCCCTCGCCGCCGCAGCCTCCGTCGTCCCGCTTCCCGCCTTCGCCGCCACCGGCTACGTTCCGCCCCTGCGCCAGATGCGCGGCATGTGGATCGCCTCCGTGGTCAACATCAACTGGCCGTCCAGAAAGGGCCTCACGGCCGAGGAGCAGAAGGCCGAATACCTCGCCTGGCTCGACCTGGCCGTCGAGCGCAAGCTCAACTCGGTGTTCGTGCAGATCCGGCCCACGGCCGACGCGTTCTGGTCCTCGCCGTACGAGCCGTGGTCGGAGTGGATCACCGGGGTTCAGGGGCAGGACCCCGGCTACGACCCGCTCGGCTTCGCCGTCGAGGAGACCCACAAGCGCGGCCTGGCCTTCCACGCGTGGTTCAACCCCTACCGCGTCTCGATGCAGCCCGACCCGGCCAAGCTCCACCCCGACCACCCCGGCCGCAAGAACCCCGAGTGGATCCTGCCGTTCGGCGGCAAGCTCTACTACAACCCGGGCCTGCCCGAGGTGCGCAAGTTCTGCCAGGACGCCATGCTCGACGCGATCACCCGCTACGACATCGACGGCCTGCACTTCGACGACTACTTCTACCCGACCAACACTGCGGCCTTCGACGACAGCGCCGCCTTCGCCAAGTACGGCGCCGGCTTCCCCGACCTGGCCGCCTGGCGGCGCAACAACGTCGACCTCATGGTCTCGGAGATGCAGCAGCGGGTGCGCGAGGTCAAGCCCGAGGTCTCCTGGGGCATCAGCCCGTCGGGCATCTGGCGCAACAAGGCCAGTGACCCGCTCGGCTCCGACACCGCCGGCGGCCAGTCCTACGACAACCTGCACGCCGACACCCGCGGCTGGGTGAAGAAGGGCTGGCTCGACTACATCGCGCCCCAGCTCTACTGGTACATCGGCCAGCCGCCGGCCGACTACGCCAAGCTGGTGCCGTGGTGGTCGGACGTGGCCAAGGGCACCGGCACGCTGCTGTGGATCGGCCAGGCCGCCTACAAGGCGGGCGACCCGGCCCAGGCGCCGCAGTGGCAGGACCCGGCCGAACTGTCCAGGCACCTCACGCTCAACCGCAACCACCCCGAGATCAGCGGCGACATCTGGTTCAGCGCCGGTGACGTGCGCGCCGACCGGATCAAGTCCGTCACCACCGCGGTCAACGAGCACCACCAGCGCCCCGCGCTGGCGCCGCTGCTGCCGCGCCTGGCCGGCGGCCGCGCCCCCAGCCGTCCCGTGATCGCGCGGGCCCGCAAGGTGAGCGCCGGCGTCGAGCTCAAGATCGTGGCGACCGGCCGGGCGGAGCCGTTCCAGTTCGCGATCTTCCGTTCCGCCGGGCCGATCCACTCCTTCGACGACGCCCGCGACCTGGTGGCCGTGCTGCCCGGCGACCGGGTCCTGAGCTGGACAGATCCGGCCGGCAAGCGGGGCGACCACTACTACGCGATGGCCGTGGACCGGGTGAGCAGGACCTCGCGGCCCAGCTTCCCCGCCCGCGCGAGGTAAGGAGAGCCATGCGGGTCCTCGGGATGATGTCGGGAACGTCCCACGACGGGATCGACACCGCGATCGTCGACTGGACGCCGGCCGGCGGCGTGCTCACCGGCACGATCCTCGCCACCGGCGAGCGCCCCTACCCCGAGGACCTGAGGGCCCGCATCGTCGCCGCCCTGCCGCCCGGCGAGGTCGGCATGGGCGAGGTCTGCGCCCTGGACACCCTCATCGGCCAGGAGTTCGCCGAAGCAGCCCGTACGGCGGGGCCGGCCGACCTCGTCTGCTCCCACGGGCAGACCCTCTTCCACTGGGTCTCCGGCGGCGGCGTCCTGGGCACGCTCCAGCTCGGCCAGCCCGCCTGGATCGCCGAGTGCACCGGGCTGCCCGTCGTCTCCGACCTGCGCGTGCGGGACGTGGCCGCCGGAGGCAACGGGGCGCCGCTGGTGTCCTATCTCGACCTGCTCATGCTCAACGGCCTCGGCGGCCGGGCCGGCGCGCTCAACCTCGGGGGCATCGCCAACCTCACGGTCGCCGGCGCGGCCATCGCCTACGACACCGGGCCGGCCTGCGCGCTGATCGACGCGGCGGCGCCGCCGTACGACAAGGACGGGGTGCTCGGCGCGGCGGGGAAGATCGACGAGCGCCTGCTGGCGGAGCTGCTCGCCGAGCCGTACTACGCGCTCGAGCCGCCCAAGACGACGGGCAAGGAACTGTTCACGGCCTCGTACGTGAGGGAGACCCCGCTCGCGCAGGCCGATCTCGTGGCGACGCTGACCGCGCTCACCGCCGAGACGGTGGCGGCGGAGATCCGGCGGCACGCCCTCGACACCGTGGTCGTCTCCGGGGGCGGCGTGCGCAATCCCACGCTCATGGGCATGCTGCGCGAGCGCACCGCGGCCCGGCTCGTGCCCAGCGACGAGCTGGGCGTGCCCGCGGACGCGAAGGAGGCCATCGCGTTCTCGCTGTTCGGCTGGCTGACCGCGCATGGTCTGCCCGCTACCGTGCCCAGTTGCACCGGTGCGGTGGGCGCACGCGTCCTGGGCACGATAACGCCGGGATCCGGGCCTCTGGTGCTGCCGGAACCCCTCGCCGAAGCCCCGGTAGCGATCCGTTTCCTATGAAGCCCTGCGTCCCGCCGCCGACGGCTGCTGCTCCGCCGGTGTTCCTGACCGCTGCGGCGGCACCACGGGGGTGGGCCGGACCAGGCCGAGGGCGACGACCTCGTTGGCCAGCCGGGTGCGCCGGTTGGTTCCTTCGGGGATTCTGAACTTCTGGTAGAGCCGCAGAAGGTGCTGCTTGACCGCGGCCTCGGTCACCACCAGGTCGTCGGCGATCTCGCGGGCGGTCGCCGGAGCGACGAACGCCTCGTCCGACAGCGCCGGCCGGCACAGCGAGGTCAGCACGTCGACCTCGCGCCGGGTCAGCTCCGGGGCCGCCGCTCTCCTCAGCTCCACCTCGGGGGTGAAGTCCTCGCGCGGAACCCCGCCGATCCGGCCGCGGGCGGCGCCGAAGGAGACGACGTCGCCGTCGTCGAGGACCCTCCGGGCGATCGGCCTGCCGTTCACCCGGGTGCCGTTGCGGGACAAGCCCAGGTCAACGACGTACAGGTAGGGTCCTCTCCGGACGAATTCGGCATGGAGCCGAGACACGCTGGGATCGGTGAGTCGGATGTCGACACCGCGACCTCTGCCGACCGTCGTGATCTCGGGGCGCAACGGGACCACCTCGCCAGTGTCCTCGATGCGTATGAACGGCCCCTCCACGGCAGTTCCCTTCCGTTAGCGGACGCAGCGTGAGACGGCGGCAGTTCCTCCTCGGGTAGCCCGCCGTAACTATTACTACAGCTCCGGCTTACCCAAACGAGGGGATGGGGAATCGCCTTTGCCATAAGGAGAATCCAGCATGAAATTGGTCTGGACCTCTGCGGCCGGTTTTGCCTGCTCACGGGTAGACTTCCAGCGACGATAAGCGGAGGAAGCGCCCATGGCGGACAACACTAAAGGCCTGGCAGATGTCGTAGCCGCGTCCACGGCACTCAGCGACATCGACGGCAGGGCCGGTCGCCTGTTCTACCGCGGATACGACATCCACGACCTGGCCGGCCACGCGACGTTCGAAGAGACCGCGCATCTGCTCCAGCGCGGCAAGCTCCCCAACCGCGCCGAGCTCCAGGCGTTCGGTGACGAGCTGGTCGCCGGGCGGGAACTCGGCCCGCTCGTCTCGGCCAACATCGCCGAGATCGCCGGTAAGCAGAAACCCATGGAGGCGTTGCGCTCACTGGTCTCGCTGGCCAGCGCCGACGACCCCGACCGCGACTCGATCGCGCCCGAGGCCGACCTGCGCAAGGCCGCCCGGCTGACCGCCCAGCAGCCGCTCCTGGTCGCCCACTACCACGCCGCCCGCTCGGGCAAGGGCGTGCCGGAGGCCGACCCGTCGCTCAGCATCGCCGGCAACTTCCTGCTCCAGGTGGCCGGCCACGCACCCTCCGCACGCGAGGCGGAGATCTTCGACGAGTGCCTGGTGCTGCACGCCGACCACACCATGAACGCCTCGACGTTCGCCGCCCGGGTCTGCGCGGCGACGCTGTCGGACATGCACTCCGCCATCGTCGCGGCCATCGGCACGCTGAAGGGCCCCCTGCACGGCGGCGCCAACGAGCAGGTCATGAAGACGCTGGAGTCGATCTCGCCGGACGGCGTGGCGCAGGCCGTACGCGACAAGCTCGCCGCGGGCGAGAAGATCATGGGCTTCGGCCACCGCGTCTACAAGACCGAGGACCCGCGCGCCACACACCTGCGCCGCATGTCGGAGGAGCTGTCGGGGGACGACCCGAAGTACTACCGGATGTCCAAGGAGATGGAAGAGGTGGTCTTCGAGACCAAGGGCCTCTACCCGAACGTGGACTTCTACGCCGCTTCGGTCTACCACTACCTGGGGATTCCGACCGACCTGTTCACGGCGGTCTTCTCGATCAGCCGCATGTCCGGCTGGACGGCGCACGTCATCGAGCAACACGCGGACAACCGGCTGATTCGCCCCGATAGTGAGTACATTGGGGAGCGCGATCAGAAATGGAAACCTATTGACGAGCGGTGAGGGATGGGGGCCGTTCCCGTTGATTCTGGCGGGAGCGGTGCTTGCCGTGCTCACGATCCTCTTCGTGGACGCCGAGTGGGGGGCGTTCGCGCTGGGCGCCGTGCTGCTCGTGGCCGGCGCGTTGCGTTTCGCGGGGTACGGCGGGCTCATGGCGGTCCGGACGCCGCGGACCGACATGGTGCTCTACGGGGGATTCGGCGTCGGCCTGGTGGCCGTGGGGATGTTCCTGCAGTTCGGCGACGTGCTCAAGCCCGCCGTGCTCCAGTTGCTCGGGGGATAGCGACAGAAAGGGCGGTGGGGTGCGCACCCACCGCCCGTTTCCGATGCCGTCAGAGGCTGTCGATGGCCTGGTTGAAGGTCTTCGACGGGCGCATGACCGCCGCCGCCTTGGCCGGGTCCGGCTGGAAGTAGCCGCCGAGGTCCACGGGCGAGCCCTGGACGGCCAGCAGCTCGTCCGAGATCACCTGCTCCTGGTCGGACAGCGTCTTGGCCAGACCGGCGAACGCCGCCGCCACCTCGGCGTCGTCGGTCTGCTTGGCCAGCTCCTGGGCCCAGTACAGGGACAGGAAGAAGTGGCTGCCGCGGTTGTCGATGCCGCCCAGCTTGCGGGCCGGCGACTTGTTCTCGTTGAGGAACGTCGCCGTCGCGCGGTCGAGCGTGTCGGCCAGGATCTGGGCGCGGGCATTGCCCGTGGTCCTGGCGAGGTGCTCGAAGCTGGCCGCGAGCGCGAGGAACTCGCCGAGGCTGTCCCAGCGCAGGTAGTTCTCCTTGACGAGCTGCTGCACGTGCTTGGGCGCGGAGCCGCCCGCGCCGGTCTCGAACAGACCGCCGCCGGCCAGCAGCGGGACGATCGAGAGCATCTTGGCGCTGGTGCCCAGCTCCAGGATCGGGAACAGGTCGGTCAGGTAGTCGCGCAGCACGTTGCCGGTGACCGAGATGGTGTTCTCGCCCCGGCGGATGCGCTCCAGCGAGAACGTGATCGCCTCGACCGGCGCCAGGATCCTGATGTCCAGGCCCTCGGTGTCGTGCTCCGGCAGGTAGGCGTTGACCTTCTCGATCAGGCTGGCGTCGTGGGCACGGGTCGCGTCGAGCCAGAAGACCGCCGGGTCGCCGGTCGCGCGGGCACGCGAGACGGCGAGCTTCACCCAGTCCTGGACGGGGATGTCCTTGGTCTGGCACATGCGCCAGATGTCACCGGCGCTGACCGTGTGCTCCAGCACCACGGCGCCGTCGGCGTCCACGACGCGTACCTGGCCGGTGGCCGGGATCTCGAAGGTCTTGTCGTGGCTGCCGTACTCCTCGGCCTTCTGCGCCATGAGGCCGACGTTCGGCACCGAGCCCATGGTCGCGGGGTCGAAGGCGCCGTGGGCGCGGCAGTCGTCGAGGACGGCCTGGTAGATGCCGGCGTAGCTGCTGTCCGGGATGACGGCCAGCGTGTCGGCCTCGTTGCCGTCGGGGCCCCACATGTGGCCGGACTGGCGGATCATCGCCGGCATCGAGGCGTCCACGATGACGTCGCTGGGCACGTGCAGGTTCGTGATGCCGCGGTCGGAGTCGACCATGGCCAGCGCCGGGCCCTCGGCCAGCTCGGCCGCGAAGCTCGCCTTGATCTCCTCGCTCGCGGCGCCGAGGATCGTGCCCAGGCCGTCGTTCGGGCTCAGGCCCGCCTGGGCGAGCTGCTCGCCGTACGTGGCGAAGGTGTTGGGGAAGAAGGCGCGGATCACGTGGCCGAAGATGATCGGGTCGGAGACCTTCATCATCGTCGCCTTCAGATGCACCGAGAAGAGCACGCCGTCGGCCTTGGCGCGGGCCACCTGGGCGGTGAGGAACTCGCGCAGCGCGGCCACCCGCATGACCGAGGCGTCGACGACCTCGCCCTCCAGGACCGGCACCGACTCGCGCAGCACCGTGGTGCTGCCGTCGTCGCCGTGGAGCTCGATGCGCAGCGTCGTGGCCTTCTTCAGGATCGCGGACTTCTCCGAGGAGCGGAAGTCGTCGGCGGTCATGTGGGCCACGTTGGTCTTGGAGTCCGCGCTCCACTTGCCCATGCGGTGCGGGTGGGCCTTGGCGTACGCCTTCACCGAGGCCGGGGCGCGGCGGTCGGAGTTGCCCTCGCGCAGCACGGGGTTGACCGCGCTGCCCTTGACCTTGTCGTAGCGGGCGCGGATCTCGCGCTCCTCGTCGGTCTTCGGGTCCTCCGGATAGTCGGGCAGGTCGTAGCCCTGCTCCCGGAGTTCGGCGATGGCGCCCTTGAGCTGCGGGATCGAGGCGGAGATGTTCGGCAGCTTGATGATGTTGGCCGCAGGGGTCTTCGCCAGCTCGCCGAGCTCGGCCAGGGCGTCGCCGATGCGCCGGCTCTCGTCGAGCCGCTCGGGGAAGCTGGCGATGATCCGCCCGGCCAGGGAGATGTCACGGCTTTCCACGCGCACTCCGGCCTTGGCGGCGTACGCCTGGATCACCGGCAGGAACGAGTACGTGGCCAGGGCTGGGGCCTCGTCGGTGTGCGTGTAAATGATGGTCGAATCTGTCACCGGATGTCCGCTCCACGTCTGCGATTGCTTGACATCAAGATATCCGGTGGCCGGTCCGCCCGCGACAGGCCCACCTTTGGCGATCTCTTTTGCCGTACGACGGAGTGGCGCAGTTGCCGCATGGGCACGTCACACGGAGTAACTGAAAGGTCGCATTGTGTGGGGGGAACCGATGCGTCTGAGAGGCGTTCTCGGATTGGTCGCGCTTGGCGCGGTCGTGACTGGGTGTGGATCCGAACCGGCCGTCAAGCCGGTCACGCAGGCCGACGCGGCGGTCAGGATCCAGCAGGCCAAGCAGGCCAAGGCCGCGGCGGCGGCCAAGGTCAAGGCCAACGAGCTGGGTCAGGTGCCGGTGCTGATGTACCACCGGATCATCAAGAATCCGGGCTCCGACGACGACCGGACGCCCGAGAAGTTCCGCGCCGACCTCGAACGCCTGGCCGCTGACGGCTACGTCCCGATCACCGCGGCCGAGTACGCCACCGGGAAGATCGGCATCCCGGCGGGCAAACACCCGGTCGTGCTCACCTTCGACGACTCCTCGCCCTCTCAGCTCGACCTCGACGACCTCGGGGTGCCCCGGCAGGACACCGCCGTAGCCATCCTGCGCGAGATCGCCGCCAAGCACCCCGGCTTCCGCCCGGTCGCCACCTTCTACGTCACCCGTGACATGTTCGGCAAGACCGTCAAGGAGGAGCAGGCCCAGGCGCTGCTCTGGCTGAAGGACAACGGCTTCGACATCGGCAACCACACCCGCGACCACGTCAACCTGGGCACCCGCTCCCAGAAGGAGGTGACCGAGCAGATCACCTCGATCCAGAAGCAGGTCAACTCCCTGGCCTACCACCAGCCGGTGACGCTGGCCCTGCCGTACGGGAGCCAGCCGCGCAAGAAGGACTGGGCGCTGCGCGGCAAGGGCGACGGCGTGGCCTACAACCACAGCGGCGTCTTCCTGGCCGGGTACACGCCCGCGCCGGCGCCGTTCACCAAGACCTTCGATCCGCTCGGCATCCCGCGCATCAAGGCGATGGACAAGAAGGGCGACTGCACGCAGTTCTGCTCGACGGCGTGGCTGGACTGGCTCAAGAACAACCCGGACATGCGGTTCACCTCCGACGGTGACGTCGGCACCGTGGCGTTCCCGAAGTTCAAGGCGCCGTTCCTGCGCAAGGACTTCGCCGCCCGCGCGCTGCCGTACTAGGAGAGGCTGCCGACCACCGGGTCGGTCCAGACGAACGGGAGGTCGGCCGCGGGCCGCTCGACGATCGCGGGGGCGCCCGTGGCGCCGGTCTCCGCGTCCAGCGTGACGTAACCGTGGCGGCCCTCCTCGTCGCCGATGGCGGCGACCAGGGTGCGCTCGTCCTGCCAGCGGAGGATGCCGGTGACGGTCCAGCCCGGTGGCGGGTGCGGGGTGAGCGTGCGCGGGCGGTCTCCGGTGAACACGATGCCGGTCGTGGCCATGGCCTCCGGCGTCGCCTGCCTGGCCGGCGTGGCGAGCGTGCGGCCGGAGGGGGAGAGGGCGCCGGTGGCCGACAGGTCGCCGGGCAGCGTGAGGGCGCGCAGCGGCCGGCCCTCCGGGGTGCGGATCGTGAAGATGGTCCTGGCGACGTACCCGGGCAGGTCGCGGGCCGGTTCCGTCGCGGCGAAGACGAGGCCGGAGGCGCTCCAGCCGCGCACGGCGCCGACGTACGGCATGCGGCGCACGGTTCCGCCGACGAGGTCGACGACCTCCGGCGGGTCCTGGTCGCGCTGCATCATGAGGTACCGGTTGTCAGGGGAGAAGAGCGGCTGCAGGCCCTCCTCCACGCCGATCGCGTCCTTGGCGACCGGCAGGGGCCTGATCCGGCCGGTCGTCAGGTCGTGCACGACGTTGCCGCGTTTCGCGTCCAGCCAGTAGGCGGCCAGGGTGCCGTCCGCGCTGAGCGCGAGCTGGTTCACGGCCGAGGCGCCGGGCAGCCACCAGCGCCGGCCGGCCGAGACGAGGTTCCAGTGCGAGCAGGCGGGCTCCTGGTCGCAGGTGGGCGCATAGGCGTAGCGGACGGGGTCCGGCGCCGGGCCGTCGAGCCGGGCGGGGGCGCCCGCGGCGGAGATCGCCGGCGGGACCGTCGCGAGGTCCTCGCCCTGCCAGAGCGGCAGCACGACCCATACGGCGGCCGCCAGGACGGCCGCGGCCAGGCTCCGGCGGATCACGTGACGCTCCCGTACACCAGCCCGGCGCGGGGCTCCGGCATCTCCTTCAGGGCCTCGGCCGCGCCGGTCCGCACGTCGACCAGGTAGTGGCCGGGGCCGCCCGCGCCGCCCGGCTCGGCCTTGATCAGCAGCCGCCCGTCCGCCGACCAGCCCAGGCTGGCCTGGTCGGCGGTGCGGGGCGGGAGTTTCAGCCGCTTCCTGCCCAGGACCTCGCCGGTGGCCGGGTCCATGGTCACCACGTCGTCGAAGGTCAGCACGGTCAGCGCGGTGCCGTCCGGCGTGAGCCGTACGTCGAGGGAGGGGTCGAGGGGTGCGCGGGACAGCAAGGCGCCACGCAGGTCGAAGACGAGCACCTCGGTCGCGGGCGTGCCGGGCAGGGCGCGCGGGCCGGCGGTGCCGACGACCCGGTCGCCGCCGATGCCGAGGATCCGGGCGGCGTTCACGGTGACGGCGGCGCCGGTCTTCGTGTCGACCAGGCTCGTGCCGATGGCGGCGTGGCGGCCGTCGCGGGAGAAGACGATCTCGCCCGCGCCGGGGAGCTCTTGGGCGCCGGTCCTGTTCGGGCCGCGGTAGACCAGTCTGCCGGTGCCGCGGTCGCGGTAGATCACGTGCGCGCCGTCGCCGCTGGCGGCGAGCGGGCCGCTCGGGTCGGCCGCTCTCAACGGCGTCGGCTGCCCGCGCTCGGTCCACATTTCCCACCGGTCCCGATCCGGCTGCGCGCGGGCGAACCGCATGGGCGGCAGGGGGCCGCGTTCGATCGTCGGCGGCGGAGGGGCCGGGGCCGGGAGGATCCCGAGCAGGAGGACGCCCGTGCTGAGGAACGTGACGGCGCCGCCGCCGGCCAGCAGCACGCGGGCCGAGGTCCTGCGCGCGGTGAACTCGGCGGCCACCAGGTCCATGGTCCCCGCGGGCAGGGCCCGCCCGCGCAGGTCCCGCAGCACCAGGTGTACGGCCAGCGCCACGACGGGCGGCACGGCCAGGAAGAACCGTTCGGCCACGCCCATTTCGCCGGTGAACGACCGGACCACGAACACACCGGCCATCGCCCAGCAGGCGAGCGCGATCAGCCACCACAGGACCAGCTGCGCGCGGGGGATCAGCTCGAGCCGCCGCCCGCCCCAATGGCGTGGCCTGGTGGCGGCCAGCTGGAATTCGGCGACGAGCACTCCGGTGAGCCAGCCGTACAAGAGAAAGAGGAGATTCAGGTTTCCCAGGAAATACAGGGAAAAGGCGATGCCGCCGAGCAGGCCCGCTCCGCGCCAGGATCGTACCGCCCGGAGATAGGCGATGACGTGGTCGCCGTTATAGGGCGTGACCAGCAGCCCCTGGCGGCGGGCGAAGCGCTCCAGGACGGGCCGGGGGAGCGAACGCGCACCGAGCGCCAGCCCGATAACGATGATAATCAGCGCTAAACCAAGCGGGATTAACAACGATCACCTTTCATCACGATCGAAAAGCTAGCAGAATGCCGACGTGATTCCGAATGAGGTCTGGGATCGGCTGAATCCCGAAGCGGCCCTTGTGCGCCATGGCCGGGCCGCCATGCTCGGCGTCGTGCTGGCGGTGCTGCTCGCCTTCGCCTGGTCGTCGATCCCGCGGATCACCCAGTACGACCTCAGCCAGTTCGCGGCGCAGACGCTCGCCGACGAGCTGGGCAGGGAGCGCGACCCGATGGCCGCCGCCACCGTGACCTTCGTCAACGACAGCTTCTACCCGATCACGCTGACCGGCGTCGGCCTGCGGGCCGAGGACGTTCGCCTGGTCGCCGCGGACTTCCCCCGCGAGGTGGCCGCGGGGCAGCGCTTCGACGTCGTACTCGGCCTGGAGATCGGCGACTGCGCGGCCGCGTGGAAGGAGGCGCCGGTGGTCTTCCGCACCTCGGCGTGGTGGGGCAGCGCTGAGGTGACCGCGGCCCTGGAGCCGCCGCTGGACGGCAGCTGGCTGGAGTTCTTCAGGCGCGAGTGCGCGGTGACACCCTAGGACCTCTCCGCGAACCTGACCGCGCCGGTACGGCCCAGCCGCTCGATCAGCGCATCGCCCATCGCCACCGCCGTGGTCACCTGCCCGGCGACTTTGGGGGTGTCGTCGAAGGCCAAGCACAGCGCCGCCTCGGAGATCATCTTCGCGGTCCCGCCGTAGCCGGGGTCGGTGCCGGACACCTCGGTCACCACCCGCGCCCCGCCGCCCTCGCCCAGGAGCGTGAGCTTGAACCAGCTCGCGGCCCGCTGCTCCGGCGTGGGCCCGTCGCCGGGCCGCAGCCGGTTGAGCAGGAAGGACCGGGCGGAGGGGATCTGGGCCAGGAAGGTCAGCGCGGCGGCGCCGCCGGCCAGCGTGAGCGCCGCGGGCAGGCGGCGCACGGCGAAGTACTGGCGGTAGGTGAAGTCGGGGCCGTAGCGCTCCAGCGCCCAGGCGGAGCGGCCCACGATCTGCGGGTCGATGGTCGGCATCGGCAGCGCGTACCCGCCCACGAAGCGCGGCGGGCCGGGCAGCACGTCCACCTTGCGGCCGGGCGGCCGGACCTCCGCCGCCCAGCGGCGCGCGGACGCCTCGGCCAGCTGCCGCACCCGCGACATCGAGATCACCGCCGAGTGGAACGTCCCGCCGGAGGGCCGCCCGCCGCCCCGCATGAACGCGCTCACCTTGATCGGCACGCCCTCGGGCAGCCGGCTGACGTTGTGCAGGACGCCCAGGTCATAGGGGATGGAGTCGAAGCCGCAGGCATGTACGATCTTCGCCCCGGAGGCCACGGCCCGGTCGTGGTGGAGCAGGTACATGCGGTCCACGAACTCCGGCTCGCCGGTCAGGTCCACGTAGTGGGTGCCGGCCTCGGCGCAGGCGGCCACGAGCGGCTCGCCGTACGAGATGTAGGGGCCGACGGTGGTGATGAGCACGCGTGCCCGCCGGGCCAGGGCCGCGATGGAGTCCGGCTCGCCCACGTCGGCGACCAGGACGGGCACGCCGTGGCCGAGCGCCTCCAGCCTGGCCCGGTCCCGCCCGGCGACGGCCCAGTCGAGACCCTCTATTCCGGCCAGGTAGGCGGCGATGAGCCGCCCGGTGTAGCCGGTGGCGCCGAAGAGGACGATGTCATGCATGCCGCCAGAATCTCATTCCGGTGGCGGTCGGAAAACAGGGAACCGAGTCCGCCGTCCATCGCCACCATCCGTGTCGGCCTTGTCAACGACGGCCGGCTGCCCGAAACTCTGGAGGCGGTCGGGCGGAGCATACCCGGCCCGCGGCTGCTCCGGGTCGATTATCCCGACGCGACAGAGCCGCGGCAGGCGGGCATGGCGCGCATCGTTTGCGACGTTACGAACGGTTAACGGTTCCCTGAGGACTTCCTGAGCGTCGTAAAGTTTGCCTCGTTGGGGTTTTGTGCACACGTGGGGATGGTCAATGCCGCAGATCGCGCCGCTCGTTGCCGGTGATCCCGGGCAGCTGGGCTCGTTCCGGCTGACCGGGCGCGTCGGCGAGGGCGGGCAGGGCATCGTCTACCTGGGCGTCAACGAACAGGGCGAGCGGGCGGCGATCAAGCTCCTGCACGTCAAGTTCAGCGGTGACACCATCGCCAGATCGCGGTTCGCGCGGGAGCTGAAGGCGGCCGAACGGGTCGCCTCCTTTTGTACGGCCCGCGTCATGGAAGCCGACCTCGACGGGAACACGCCCTACATCGCCAGCGAGTACATCGACGGCGTGCCCCTGCGCGACCTCGTCGACGACGACGGCCCGCTGCGCGGCACCGCGCTCGACCGGCTGGCCATCGGCACCGCGACCGCGCTGACCGCCATCCACCACGCCTCGATCGTGCACCGCGACTTCAAGCCCGACAACGTGCTGATCGCCGCCGACGGCCCGCGCGTGGTGGACTTCGGCATCGCCCGCATCGTCGACTCCACCGGCACCATCACCAGCCGGGCCATCGGGACACCCGCCTACATGGCGCCCGAGCAGATCGCCGGCGACGACGTCGGCCCCTACACCGACGTGTTCGCCTGGGGCGCCACGATCGCGTTCGCGGCGACCGGGGTGACGGTGTTCGAGGGCAGCTCGATCGCGGTCGTGCTGAACCGGATCCTCAACCACGAGGTGGACGTCAGCGCGATGCCCGAGCCGCTGCGCAGCGTGGTCGCCTCGGCGCTGGCCAAGGATCCGCAGGCGCGGCCGACCGCCGACCAGCTGCTGCTGCGGCTGCTCGGCCAGCCCGACACCTCCGGGGCGTCCACGGCCGTGTTGTCCAGGGGCGCGGAGGTCGCCAGTGACGACACGACGCCGTTCACCCGGGTGCGCACGACGCTGGCCGACCGGAAGCCGGTGACCGACCCGGCGCCGGTGCCCAACGTGACGACGCAGCCGCCGGCCGTGTCGCGGGGGCAGGCGCAGCTCGCGGAGCTCGTCAACGGGCCACCGCCGCAAGAGCAGCCCCCACCGTCCCCACCGGTGAAGCCGCCCGCCCCGAAGAAGCGGGGCAAGGGGCCGGGGCGGTGGATCGCGGTGGCCGTGGCGCTGCTCCTGCTGGCCGCCGCCGCGGTCCTGGCCGTGCTCAACGACTGGCCGTGGGCCTTCGGGGCGCAGCCGTCCAGCGGCGGCGGGAACACGCAGCCGGGGGACTTCGCCTCGGTGATCGACAAGGTCGGCCAGACCGGGAAGCTCACCATCGGCGTCAAGGGCGATCTGCCCGGCATCGGGCTGGGGCGGGACGGATCGTTCCAGGGTTTCGACGTCGAGCTGGCCCAGCGGATCGCCCGGGCCCTCGGGGCCAAGGACGTGACCTACGCCCAGGTGGGACGCTTCGACCGGGCGGCCTCGCTGAAGTCCGGCAAGGTGGATCTGGTCGTGGCCACCTACTCCGTCGACCCGGACGAGGACGTGCTGTTCGCCGGGCCGTACTATGTCGCCCACCACGACGTGCTGGTGCGCTCGGGCGCCAACGTCAGGACGCTGCAAGACCTCCAGGGCAGGCGGCTCTGCGCGCCCAGCAGCCCGTCCGTGGCCAACGTGCAGGACCGCGTCAAGGTGGAGCCGGTCCCGGCCGACAACTACGCGCAGTGCATGGACAAGATCAAGAGCGGCGAGGTGGACGCGATCCCCGGCGAGGACCTCCTGCTGGCCGGCTTCGCCAACCGGGAGACGAGCCTGCGCTTCTCCGTCCTCGGCGCCAAGCTCAACAGCCAGCGCTACGCCGTCGGCATCAAGCGCGGCGACAGCCGTACCTGCAAGGCGGTCTCCGGCGTCATCGCCCAGCTCTACACCGACGGCACCGTCGCGAAGCTGCTGCGGAAGCATTTCGGCAACGTGGACTTCGCACCCGAGCTCAAAGCCCCCTTGATGGAACCCTGCGAGTGACGAGCGGGTAGCATCCGAAAGTCAATGAATCATCCTGCGAGTTAGGGGAAGGCCATGGCCACGCCCGTCAAGGTGACCGTCACCGGCGCCGCCGGACAGATCGGGTACGCGCTCCTGTTCCGCATCGCGTCGGGTCAGCTGCTCGGCGCCGACGTCCCGGTGAAGCTGAGCCTGCTGGAGATCCCGCAGGCGGTGAAGGCGGCCGAGGGCACCGCGATGGAGCTCGACGACTGCGCGTTCCCGCTGCTGTCCGGCATCGAGATCACCGACGACCCCAATGTCGCCTTCGACGGCGCCAACGTCGCCCTCCTCGTCGGCGCCATGCCCCGCAAGGCCGGCATGGAGCGCGGCGACCTGCTCGGCGCCAACGGCGGCATCTTTGGCCCGCAGGGCAAGGCGATCAACGATCACGCCGCCGGCGACATCAAGGTCCTGGTCGTGGGCAACCCGGCCAACACCAACGCGCTCATCGCCCAGCGGAACGCGCCCGACGTCCCGGCCGGCCGCTTCACCGCGATGACCCGCCTCGACCACAACCGCGCGCTGTCCCAGCTCGCCGCCAAGCTCCAGGTCCCGGTCACCGAGATCAAGAAGATGACCATCTGGGGCAACCACTCGGCCACGCAGTACCCCGACCTGTTCCACGCCGAGGTCGGCGGCAAGATCGCGGCCGAGCAGGTGGACGAGTCCTGGCTGCGCGACACCTTCATCCCGACCGTCGCCAAGCGCGGCGCCGCCATCATCGAGGCCCGCGGCGCCTCCAGCGCGGCCAGCGCCGCCAACGCCGCGATCGACCACGTCTACGACTGGGTCAACGGCACCGACTGGACCTCCGCCGCGATCGTCTCCGACGGCTCCTACGGCGTGCCCGAGGGACTCATCTCCTCCTTCCCGGTCCGCGCCGTGAACGGCGCCTGGGAGATCATCCAGGGCCTCGAGATCGACGCCTTCTCCCGCGAGCGCATCGACGCCTCCGTGCGCGAGCTCGCCGAGGAGCGCGACGCGGTCAAGGAGCTCGGCCTCATCTGACGCTCTTCCGTGAAGGCGCGCGTCCGGCCGGACGCGCGCCTTTTCCGTTTGGTACGGCTTCCGCGTGTCGCCATGATGATCACCCGGATGAACACGTTGAATTGAGGCCGAACGGCACAGGGGGTCGGTGGTCATGCGGCGCAAGGTGTTCGCCGGGTTCATGGGCGTGATGGTGGCGGGCACGCCGGCCGCCGCCCACGCGGGGGACGGATGGGGCTCGGCCGACCTTTCGGTACGGCTGAGCGCCGAGCCTGCCGTGGCCCAGCCGGGACACCCCATCATCTACCGGGCCGAGGTCCGCAACGCGGGACCGGGCGACGCCGTCCTGCCGGTGCTGACGGTGACGCTCCCGGCCGACGTGGAGATCGTCAGCGTGGACGTGGCCACCTGCCGTCCCGGCGCCGTCGCGCACGAGGTGGTGTGCCCCTCGCCCGCGGACGTGCTGGCCGGCGGGCGCGGCGGGGTGACGGTCACGGGGATCGTCCGACCGGGCGCGCGCGGCCCGCTGATCTCGCGGGCCGCGCTCGTCTCCGAGGTGCGCGACGAGAACGAGAGCGACAACACCCACACCCTGCAGACCCGGGTGGACGAGGGCGCCGACCTGAGCCTGCGGCTGTCGGGCCGGGCACGGGGCAGCAGGTACGCGCTGTCGGCGCTGGTGCGCAACCAGGGCCCGCGCATGGTCAGGGACGCCCGCATCTTCCTCAGGACGGGCCCGGCGCGGCTGGTGTCCGCGGTGGGGGCGCGCTGCCGGGGCCGCGTCGGTTACGTCTCGTGCAGGCTGCGGGCCGTGGCCTCGGGTGAGCGCCTGCGGGTACGGCTGTCGCTCTGGGCGCCGGACCGCCCGGTCAACGCCAGGGCCAACGTGTACTCCAGCCGGTTCGGCGACCGGCGCCCGGCCGACAACCGCGCCAGGATGCGGATCATGGGCTAGCCGTCGTGCCCACTTCACACATGTGGGCGGGGGGAGGAGGGACCGGTGGGGAGGTCGCGAAGACCACCCCGGCCACGGCCAATCCGCAACCACCTGCGATGAGTGCCACGAAGAGCGCTCCGGGGGAAAGGCGCTTCACATTTCGGTATCACAGCACACATCGGGCGGTGTTAACCGTCATTTTCCGGAAAGCGCGGCCCAGGCGTCGGCGACGATCGTGGGCAGCGCGGTCCGCTCGGCCTTCCAGCCCAGCTCGGCCTGGATCTTGTCCGAGGAGGCCACCAGCACCGCGGGATCGCCGGCCCGGCGCGGGCCGACCGTCTCCGGGATCGGGTGCCCGGTCACCTCGCGGCAGACGTCGATGACCTCCTTGACGGAGAACCCGGTGCCGCTGCCCAGGTTGTAGATCTTGTGCTCGCCCTCGGTGACCGCGCCGAGCGCCAGCAGATGCGCCCTGGCCAGGTCGGCCACGTGGACGTAGTCGCGCACGCAGGTGCCGTCGGGCGTCGGGTAGTCGGTGCCGAACACCCGCACCTCCTCGCGCTCGCCGGTGGCGACCTTGAGCACGTTGGGGATCAGGTGGGTCTCGATCGCGTGCCGCTCGCGGAACCTGCCGTAGGCCCCGGCCACGTTGAAGTACCGCAGGCTCACCGCGCCCAGGCCGCGCAGTCCTGCGAAGGCGGTCAGCGCCATGTCCACGGCCAGCTTGGTCTCGCCGTAAGGGTTGGTCGGGCGGGGCGGGTCGCTCTCCAGGATCTGGGGGCTGATCGGCTCGCCGTACGTCGCCGCGGTGGAGGAGAACACGATGCGGCGCACGCCCGTGCCGTGCATCGCCTCCAGCAGGGCCAGGGTGCCGCCGAGGTTGTGCCGCCAGTACAGCTCGGGCTTTTCCACCGACTCGCCGACCAGCGACTTGGCCGCGAAGTGCAGCACGGCGTCCTGCCCGTCGAGCGCGTCGTGCGCCTCGGCGACGTCTGCCTGGACGAACCGCGCCCCGTCCGGGACCGCGTCGGCGTGCCCGGTGGACAGGTCGTCGAGCACGGTCACCTCGTGGCCCGCCTCGACGAGCTGCGCCGCGACCACGCTGCCGACATATCCGGCACCACCGGTGACCAGCAGCCTCATGTTTACTCCTGATGAAATATGTTGGATTTTGTACGGCTCGCGGTTCAGCATACGCGGGAAAGGCGGCGAGTACGCTGCCAACCACCATGTTTGACACCGTCGCGGCCAACATCGCCCTGGTCCTGCTCTTCATTCTCGTGGGCGGCTTCTTCGCGGCCGCCGAGATGGCGATGGTCTCCCTCCGGGAGAGCCAGGTGCGCAAGCTCGCCAAAAAGGGCAGACGCGGCGAACGCGTGGCCAAGCTCGCCCGTGACCCCAACCGCTTCCTGTCCGCCGTCCAGATCGGCGTGACCGTGGCGACGATGCTGTCGGCCGCGTTCGGCGCCGACCGGCTGGCCAAGACGTTCATCCCCGTGCTCCAGCGCTGGGGCGTGCCCGGGGCGCTGGCACCCGCGCTCGCGCTCGTCCTCGTCACGCTGGCGATCTCCTACGTCTCGCTGGTTCTCGGCGAGCTGGCGCCCAAGCGGCTGGCCAGGCAGCGCGCCGAAGGGCTCTCGCTGGTGGTCGCGCCGTTCCTGGACTGGGTCGCCAGGCTGTCGCGGCCGGTCATCTGGGCGCTGTCGAAGTCGACCGACGGGGTGGTGAGGCTGCTCGGCGGCAACCCCCAGGCCGACCGGGAGCAGATGACCACCGAGGAACTCCGGGACATGGTCGTCGGGCACAGCGACCTGACCACCGACGAGCGCAACCTGATCGCCGAGGTGTTCGCCGCCGGCAAGCGCCAGCTGCGCGAGGTCATGCTGCCGCGCACCGAGGTGGAGTTCATGGAGGCCGACACGGCGCTGGCCGAGGCGGCCGTCCTGGCGGCGGCGCTGCCGCACTCCCGCTTCCCCGTCTACCGCGAGTCCTACGACGAGATCCTGGGCTTCGTGCACGTCCGCGACCTGCTCGACCCGGTGCTCACCGGCCGCATCGAGCCGATCAGCGAGCTCGTCCCCGTGCGCCCGGTCAAGCTTGTGCCCGCCTCCAAACGGGTGCTGAGCACGCTGTCGGAGATGCGCGACGAAGGCCACCACCTGGCCATCGTGGTCGACGAGTACGGCGGCACCGCCGGCATCGTCACCCTGGAAGACCTGGTCGAAGAGCTGATCGGCGACATCCGCGACGAGTACGACGTGGAGGACGACACGGTCATCCTGCCCGCCGGCGAGATCGAGATCGACGGGCTGACCAATCTCAACGACTTCGCCGCCCAGACCGGCATCCGCCTGCCCGACGGCCCCTACGAGACGCTCGGCGGCTTCGTCATGGCCATGCTCGGCCACGTGCCCGCCGCGGGCGAGACGGTGGAGATCCCCGGCTTCGCCATGACCGTCACCGACCTGGACGGCCGGCGCATCTCCCGAGTGCGTGTGCAACGCGTTCCGATCGCCGTGCTGGACCCGCCGGAAGCCTGATCGTGTCGCAGGCAGGCGGGGATTCCTGACACAATTGCCAGCTATGGCCAGACCTCGTGTACTCTCCGGCATCCAGCCCACCGCGGACTCCTTCCACCTGGGCAACTACCTGGGTGCCGTCCGCCAGTGGGTCACGCTGCAGGAGACCCACGACGCCTTCTACTGCGTGGTGGACCTGCACGCCATCACCGTGCCGACGGAGCCCGCCGCCCTGCGCCGGCGCAGCCGTGTGGCCGCCGCCCAGTTGTTCGCCGCCGGGCTCGACCCGGAGCGCAGCACGGTCTTCGTCCAGTCGCACGTGCGCGAGCACACCGAGCTGGCCTGGGTGCTCAACTGCCTGACGGGCATGGGCGAGGCCGCCCGCATGACCCAGTTCAAGGACAAGTCGGCCAAGTTCGGCGAGAGCGCGGCCAGCGTGGGCCTGTTCACCTACCCGATCCTCCAGGCCGCCGACATCCTGCTCTACCAGGCCAACAGCGTCCCCGTGGGCGCCGACCAGAAGCAGCACCTGGAGCTGACGCGCGACCTGGCCCAGCGCTTCAACCACCGCTTCGGCGACACCTTCACGCTGCCCGCGCCGCACATCCTCAAGGAGGTCGAGAAGATCACCGACCTCCAGGAGCCGATGGCGAAGATGTCCAAGTCGTCCTCCAGCCCCGCGGGCATCCTCGACGTCCTGGAGCAGCCCGGCCCGCTGCGCAAGAAGGTCATGCGCGCGGTCACCGACACCGGCAGCGAGATCGTCTTCGACGAGGAGAACAAGCCCGGCATCTCCAACCTCCTCCGGATCCACTCCGCCCTGACCGGCACTCCGATCCCCGACCTGGTCGCCCGCTTCGACGGCCAGGGCTACGGCACCTTCAAGAAGGAGGTCGCCGAGGCGGTCGTGGAGACCTTCACGCCGATCCGCGAGCGCACCGAGAAGCTGCTGTCCGACGAGGCCGAGCTGGACCGCCTCCTGTCCATCGGCGCCGGCCGGGCCCGCGCCGTCGCCCAGGAGACCATGGCCCAGGTGCGCGACAGGGTGGGTTTCCTGCCCACGGCATGACCGGTGCCAGGTGCACCTGGCCGGCGATCCAGTCGATCGACTGCCCGGAGCGGGCGGCGCGCGGCACGTCAAGCTCCCGGGCGGTCAGCGGGCAGGCGTCCTCGCTCAGAGCCGAGGCGGCGATCTCGGGATCCACGTAGCGGCGGCCCGCGTGCACCTCGCGGAGGATCTCCGCCAGGCGTTCGGCCGGGGTCGTCTTGGGCACGAACGCCCGGACCCCGGTGGCCAGCGCCCGGCGCAGCACCCCCGGGCGGGCATGCCGCGTGACCAGGACGATCCGCGTCGCCACGTCCCCGAGGATGCGCTCGGCGGCGACCAGGCCGTCTCCGGGAGGCATCTCCAGGTCCAGGATCACGATGTCCGGCCTGGTGCTCGTGGCGGCGGCGACGGCGCCGGTCGTGGTGTCGGCCTCGGCCACGACGGCCAGATCGGGTTCCAGCCCCCCGGCCGCCTGGGAGTGCCGCAGGATGTTGGTCGTCGCCTCCCTGACCACCAGGCCCAGCAGCCGCTCCGCCGTACCCTCCGCGGTGGCCGTGAACTCGGTCTCGGCCGAGATCCCCGCGGCTCCGAGCACCTTGACCGCATTGGCGAGTTCGGTGGCCAGCGAGACCTGCCGGTAGCCGCTCACGACGGCCTTGGTGTCCATGAGCGCGTCGTGCGCGAGCTGCCGGACCTCGCGCATGAGCGCCACGGCCTCATCGGTACGGCTGGCGCCGAGCCGCGCGGCCAGTTCGCTCTTGAGGGCGATGACCTGGAGATGGTGTCCCTGAATGTCGTGAAGGTCGGCAGCGAAGCGGATCCGTTCCTGGTCCACGGCCAGAGACCTGGCACGCTCCAGCCGCCTGGCCACCTCGTACGTCCACCACTGCGCCAGCATGGCCATGGCGAGCACCGGCGGCACCACCAGGGTGGCCCACACGACGGAGGCGAACACGCGGGCGGCCAGGCCCGCGCTCACGGCGGCCGCGGCCACCCCGGCCAGCGCTCCGGCGACTGCGGCGAGCCCCCACGTGAGCGCCCCCCAGCCGTGCCCGACCCCGAGCAGCACGACCGCGAACACCCAGAACAACGGCGCCTCGCCCACCAGCGTGACCTGTGTGAACAACCGTAGCCCGGTCAGAGAGGGGAGTTCCATGTCCGTATTGTGGAGGTTCGCCGCCATGACATGTGTCACGAAAAATCGTGACAGGGTCAGCCTGCGACCTCCTCATCCGGCACTACACCGGCCCCACGCCCCGGCCGGAGGCTTGGCCCATGCGAACACCTCTGGCAGTGGACGTCCAAGCCCTGCGCGTCACCTACGGCCGCTTCACCGCCGTCGACGGCATCGACCTCCAGGTACGGCAGGGCGAACTCCTGGCCCTGCTCGGCACGAACGGCGCCGGCAAGACCAGCACCCTGGAAACCCTGGGCGGCCCGGCCGACCCCCTGGCCGTGGTGGACCTGAAGCACCGGGCCGATGTCCGGGTCAAACGGCTGTCCGGCGGCGAGCGGCGGCGTCTGAACCTCGCCCTGGCCATCTCCACCGGCCCGTCGCTGCTGTTCCTGGATGAGCCCACCACCGGGTGACGGAGACGTCGTTGCCCGAGGTCTTCGCGCGGGTGCGGGAGGCGGCGCGATGAGCGCCGCGTGGTACGTCATCGCGGCCACGGAGCTGCGGCTCATCCTGCGCAACAAGCTCGTGGCCGCGATCGCGCTGCTCATCCCGCTGGGGTTCGGCGCGATCTTCATGCTCGGTGGGTCGGACGCGGGCATGCCGCCGCCGATGCGGGCGATGGTGCAGGTGGGCACGTTGCCGGCGTTCACCGTGTACTGCTCGGCGACCACGGCGCTGGCGGCCCGGCGGCAGCACCTGTATCTGAAGCGGCTGCGCACCAGTCCGCGGTGAGCATCGTGGCGGGGCTGTCGGCGCCGCTGTTCGCGCTCGTGGCCGCGCAGGCGGTGGTGCTGGCCGGGGTGTCGGGGGTCTACCGCGGTCAATGGCCGGAGCGGCCGTGGACGCCGGCGCTGGCGGTGGTGATCGGGGCGGTGACGTGTTCCGCGGTGGCGTTTCTGACGGCCGCGTTCACGCCGTCGCCCGAGATGGCGCAGGTCACGACATTTCCGTTCATGTTGGCGTTGATCGGGGCGCCCCTGTGGGTGATGGGCAGGGATCCGGCCGCGATCGACTGGACCGGGCCGGCCATCCCCGGCGGCGCCCTGGCGCACCTCGTCCGGGCCGCCTGGGGCGAGCCGCAGGTGATGGTGGTGCCCGCCGTGGCCGCCGCCCTGGTCATGGCGGCCGTCGCGATCGCCCTGGCGGTTCGGTTGTTCCGCTGGGAGCCTCGCTTTTGATTGCTTTTCAAAAAGCTTTCTGGATAGACTTCTTGCCATGAGAATCCTGATCAAGAACGGCACCGTCATCGACACCCACCCGTCCGTGACCGTGAGCGAGGTCACGGACGTGCTCGTCGACGGCGACCGCATCGAAGCCGTGGGCCGGGGCCTGCCCGAGGACGGCGCCGAGGTGATCGACGCCACCGGCCGGCTGGTCCTGCCCGGCTTCGTCGACAGCCACCGGCACACCTGGCAGGCCCCCTACCGGGCGATCGTCGCCGACGCCGACATCCAGGGCTATTTCCAGACCGTCCTCGGTGAGCTGGCCCCCTCCCTCACCCCCGACGGCGCGCACGCGGGCAACCTGGCCGGGGCGCGCGAGTGCCTGGACGCCGGGGTGACGACCCTGCTCGACTGGACCCAGGCGACCCACACCCCCGAGCACACCGACGCGCTGGTCGCCGCCCTGCGCGAGTCGGGGATCCGGGCGGTGCTCGGCTACTGCCCGCAGGACTTCGCGGCCGAGCCGTACCGTGTGCGTGACACCTGCGTGCGTGCCGACGGACTGCTCACCATGGCGATCGCCGCCCTCGGGCCCGAGATCGCGGGGGAGGAGCGGACGCTGCAGGAGTGGCGGCTGGCCAGGGACCTCGACCTGCCCGTCACCGCCCACCTGGGCGGCAGCTCGCCCGAGCAGGCGCACGCCGCGCTGATGTTCCTGCACGACAACGGGCTGCTGGAGCGGCCCACCACCTACATCCACGCCATCCACTACTCCGACGAGGACTTCAAGCTCATCGCGGGCACCGGCGGCAGCGTCTCGGTCTCGCCGGTGGACGAGCTGACGCTGGGCATCGGGTACCCGGTGACCGGGCGGGCCGCGGCGGCCGGCGCCGCGGTCTCCCTCAGCGCCGACACCGTGACCTGCGGCCCCGGCGACATGTTCAGCCTGATGCGGGCCGCCTTCGCGATGGAGCGCGGCCGTGGCAACCTCGCCTTCACCACCCGCGACGTGCTGCGCATGGCCACGATCGGCGGCGCGGAGACCGTCGGCCTGGGCGCGGTCACCGGCTCGCTGACGCCGGGCAAGCAGGCCGACCTCATCCTCCTGCGCACGGACACCCCGGGCATGTCCGGCACCCGCGACCCGATCGGCGCGATCGTCCTCAACGCCGACACCAGCGCGGTCGAGACCGTCCTGGTCGCGGGGCGGTTCCGCAAGCGCGACGGCCGCCTGCTGTAGGGGGTTTGGGGGCGGCTTGGGCGGCCCGTGACGTGCGCGCGGGCAGGTCTAAGCGCGTGGGAACGGGGTCCTGCGTCCCGGTACGGCGGGGCCGGCGCGGCATCGCCTGGCCGGTGGCTGGTACAACGGCTGTCACCAGGGCAGTCACCCTGAAGGACCCACCGGACGCGCTGGAGTACCCGGGACGATGGCGAACCTGAACGAGAAGGCCGCGGCCTGGCGGGAGCGCGCGATGCGGTTCGTCGAGCACTGGCGGGTCCGGCGGCCGGCGCTCGACCACCTGATCAGGACGATCCAGCGCTACCAGGGCCAGTTCGGCGACCGGCTGGCCGGGGCGGTCACGTACTTCGCGTTCCTGTCGTTCTTCCCGCTGATCGCGCTGGCCTACGCGATCTTCGGTTACGTGCTGACCGCCAGTCCGGGGGTGGAGCAGGCGCTCAAGGCGGAGATCGCCCAGCAGCTCCCCGGCCTGGCCGGCGAGCTGAACCTGGACGTCATCGCCCAGTCCAAGGCCACGGCCGGGATCATCGGTCTGCTGGGCCTGCTCTACGCCGGGCTGGGCGCGATCGACGCGCTGCGCGGGGCGCTGCGGGAGATGTCGATGACCACGACGCCGCCGCTCAACTTCTTCGTCGGCAAGCTGCGCGACCTGACGTCGCTGATGCTGATCGGCGTGACCATGCTGGTGTCGGCGGGCGTCTCGGTGCTCACCTCCGCGACGGCGGGCAGGGTCGCCGAGTGGCTGGGCTTCCAGAACGACGACCTGGGCGCGCGGGGCATGGTCTGGGTGACCGGCATCGTGGCGACCGTGCTGGCCGACTGGCTGCTGTTCATGATCATTCTGGGCTGGGTGGCGCGGCCCACCCGGCCGTTCAGGGCCGTCGCCCAGGGGGCGCTGCTGGGCGCGATCGGCTTCGGGCTGCTCAAGCAGCTGGCGACCCTGCTGCTCGGCTACACGCTGAGCAACCCGCTCTACGGCACCTTCGCGGTCCTGGTCGGGCTGCTGGTCTGGATCAACTTCTCGGCCCGGCTGGTGTTGTACGTGGCGTCCTGGACGGCGACGACCGGCTTCGCGCCGCCGCCCTCGCCCACCCCGCTGCCCTCGAACGGCGACGCGGCAGGCTAGAGGCGGGCCTTGTTGCGGCGGCGCCTGATGCCGAAGCCCAGCCACACCGCCCCGAACAGCAGCCCGCCGCCGATCACGGTCAGGCCGACGGTCCGGCTGGTGTCGGTCTGCTTGGCGGCGGCCGAGTCGAGCAGCGGCGCGGCGGCAGAGGGCTGGGAGCTGGGGGCGGTCACCTGCTGGGCCGGGTCCGGCTGGGCGGGCAGCGGGTCGACGAGCTGTCCCACCGGGGTGACCTTGCCCCGGGCGGAGAAGCCCCAGTCGAGCAGATCCTCCACTTCCTCCCAGAAGTAGCCTTCGTGCCGCATGATCGTGACGATGATCGTGTGGCCGTCGCGGGAGGCGGCGCCGACGAAGCTGCCGTGCGCCTTGGAGGTCCAGCCGTTCTTGACCCCGAGCATCCCCTTGTAGCGCCAGAGCAGTTTGTTGTGGTTGCTGATCTCGTACCACTTCTTCGGCGCGGGGAATTTGGCGGTCTTCGTACTGATATATCGCCGGAAATCCGGGTTGGCGAGGCCGGCCCGGGCGATCAGCGTCAGGTCGTAGGCCGAACTGCTCTGCCCGGGCTTGTCCAGGCCGCTCGGCGTCTTGGCCACGGTGTCGTTGGCCTGCAGCCGCTTGGCCTCGGCGTTCATGTCCCGCATGGTCTTGGCCAGGCCGCCGTTGGCCTCGGCCAGCGCCATGGCCGCGTCGTTGCCGGACGACATCATGAGCGCCCGGAACAGGTCGTGCACCTTGTAGGTCGCCTTGGTGGACAGCCCGACCGCCGAGCCCTCCTGGTTGACCGCGTTGCGGCTGGGCTTGATCGCCTGGTTCCGGTCGAGCTTCGGGATGAGCGTGAGCGCGGTCAGCGTCTTCAGCGTGCTGGCCGGCAGGTAGCGGCCGTGCGGGTCCTTGGCGGCCAGCACGTGCCCGGTCTCGGCTTCGGCGATGAGGAAGGACGTGGCCTTGGTCTTCGGCGGCGGCTTGACGCCTTCGGGAACCACGAGCCCGCGACTGCCGAGCATGTCGCCGCCGACCGGGTTGGCCGAAGCTGGGTCGGCGGACGCACCGGCAGGCGCGCCCGCGAGAGCGGTCAGGGTGACCGCCGCGAGAAGTGCCGTGGCAGGCACCGGTTTCGTCCACATGGCGGTCTCAGCGTAGCTTCGAGTCGTTGCCCATGTGCGGTCATGTCCCCCGATGATCCGCCCCTGATAGTAGAGAAGTGCTTATGTCACGAAAGATAAGCGGATTCCTGGTAGCCGTCGGCGCGTTCATGATCTTTGAGTGGGTCAACCTTGGGTTTAACCTGGCCGACGGCCATCCGACCGGCTTCTACGTGGTCCACGGGATCTTGATCGCGGTCAACCTCGTGCTGGCCGTCGTTCTCGCAGTCATCGGATGGAAGGGGCTGCGCGGAAAACGCACCACCTAACCGCCGCACAACGCCAGCCGGGTGTCGCGGTGGAGTTCGTCGGCCTCCTCCCGCGAGTTGCCGATCGAGGTGAAGCCGAGCTTGCCGTGCTCGGGAATGGCCCCGAGCAGATGCAGCACGTTCCCGGTACGGCGGGCCGCGTCGAACCCGAGCCCCCGCTCCTCGAGCATGCGCACCACCGCGCCCGGCGTGGACCCGCGCAACTGCCCGGCGTAACAGTTGTCCGTGGCGGTGTAGTACTTGGGCTGGCCGCCGTCCATCAGCAGCCCGGTGCCCGGATCGTAGGTCGCCCCGGTCGTCAGCAGGGTCGCCCCGAAGGGATGGGTGGTCCCGCCGATGCGCAGGTTGATCTCGCACAGCAGCGCCGCGTACCCGGAGTCGGACTTCAGCGCGAAGAAGTCCATCCCGAACAGCCCGACGACCCCGCGCGTGGCCAGGATCTTGGCGATCTTGGCGGCCGACTCGCCCACCTCGTGGCGGTATTCGGCCCGCGCCGGGAAGGTGCAGCCCTGGTAGACGTCGGCGTTGGCGCCGCCGAGCACCTGGTCGTGGGTGGCGACGACGTCGTGGTGGCCGCCGGGTGTGATCCTGGCCAGCGCGCTGGGGTAGAAGAGCGGCCGGTGCTCGATGAACTCCTCCACGACCGCCCCGCGTTCGGCGATCTTGGCGGAGAACGTCTCCCAGGTCTCGCCGTCGGCCGAGAAGCTGGCGCGCGACCAGTCGCTCTTGGTGACGATGGCGTTGCCGAGCCCGGAGTAGCCGTCGTTGAGCTTGACGATGACGCGCTCGCCGGGCAGGGAGAAGACCGCGTCCTCGATCTCGCCCTGGTGACGCAGGTCGCGGAAGCCGCGGGCCATGGGCACGCCGGCCTCGGCGCCGACCTCGCGGGCGCCGCTCTTGGAGCCGTAGTAGGCCAGCGAGGTGGCCGGTCCGTAGATGGGCACGTTGAGCAACGACGCGATGCGTTCCTCGAGGTCGCTCATGACGAACGGGACCAGCCACGCGTCGCCGTCGATCGCCGCGCGTACCCGGGCGAGAGCCTCGGGGCGGGCCAGCAGCGTCCTGGCGAGGGGCTGGGATCGGGTGTCGTCGAGGCTGATCAGCGTCAGCCGCCGGGCGGCGTCATCCGGGTCGGGCAGGAAGCCGAAGTAGTAGGAGACGATGTCCGGGTCCACCGGGGCGGAGGAGAGGTAGACGACCTTCACGCCGGGCTTGCGCAGGGTCAGGAGCAGGAACAGAAGCCGCTCCTCATAGCACCTCGCCCCTGTGATCCGGCGTAGCTCGTCCTGTGGAAGGGAGAGCGAGGGTACGACCACCAGGGTCCCCTCGCTCGGCTCGAAGATGCTCAACTGTGCATGCTTCTCCCCGAACGGGATATTAGTGATCATATTGCGAGTGAAGCACCGATTAACGACAAATGCAGCCATCGCCGCAGTGTCATGACCAAGCCGGAAGGTGACAGGATTCGAAAGCGTTCAAACGTTTGGGAGTAGCGACAACGGGTCACCATCTAATGATCCCTTGTGACTATTTCCGTGCTGGACCGACCGGTCGCTCAGCGTGATGACCTGTGGTTACGGGCATGCCAGCATCCAACTTTTGGTGTAGTTGTCCACGAGCGGCCGCACCGGAGCGATAAAGTTGAAGCATCGCCATCGGGCTTGCAGCTAACCGCTGACCCCAGGCTGCGGAAGATCGTCCCGATCGGACGGCGTTGATCGCCAAACAGGCACGGCTGCAACCGCACTGCAAGAAATGACGAAGAACGGCGCAACCAGCCGTGCGAAGCTTAGACACAGGGGCTCGCACGAGGTTTTGGACGGGACGGTGAACGATGCGGGGACGTGAGCTGCGGGGGGAACTCGACGCGTTCCTGGCGGAGTCGGAGAAGGATCTCGTGGCGTTCCGCCGCGACCTGCACATGCATCCTGAACTCGCTTTCGCTGAATATCGCACGACCCAGCTGATTTCCGAGCGGCTCACAGCCGCCGGGCTGATGCCCAAGGTGCTGCCACGCGGCACCGGGCTCATTTGTGACGTAGGCAGCGGCGACGGCCCGACGGTCGCGCTGCGCGCCGACATCGACGCACTGCCGTTGCAGGACGAGAAGGAGGTGTCCTACCGCTCGACGGTGCCCGGCGCCTGCCACGCCTGCGGCCACGACGTGCACACCACGATTCTGCTCGGCACTTCGCTCTTCCTGGCCCAGCAGGCCGACGCCGGACTGCTGCCCGGCCGGGTCCGGCTGATCTTCCAGCCCGCCGAGGAACTCCCCGGCGGCGCCCTGGAGGTCATGGCCCACGGCGGCATCCACGGCGTCGACCGGATCTTCGGCCTCCACTGCGACCCGCGCGTGGACGTCGGCCAGGTCGGCCTGAAGACCGGCCCGATCACCAGCGCCTGCGACCGCGTGCTCGTGCGCGTCTCCGGCCCCGGTGGCCACACCGCGCGCCCGCACCTGACCGCCGACCTGGTCTTCGCGCTGGCCAAGATCCTCACCGAGCTGCCGGCCGCGCTCTCCCGCCGGGTCGACCCGCGCTCGTCGCTGAGCCTGGTCTGGGGCCGGGTCGAGGCGGGCTCGGCGGCCAACGCCATCCCCGACGACGGCGTGGCCGAGGGCACCGTGCGCTGCCTGGACGAGGACGCCTGGCACGCCGCGCCCGACCTGATCAAGGCACTGCTGGAGTCGGTCGCCGCCGCCTACGGCGTCGAGGCCACGATGGAGTACACCCGCGGCGTCCCGCCCGTCGTCAACGACGAGGTCAGCGTCGAGATGCTGACCGAGGCGGCCGAGCGCGCCCTGGGCGACGCCAGCGTCATCCCCACCCAGCAGTCGCTCGGTGGCGAGGACTTCGCCTGGTACCTCGAGTCGATCCCCGGCGCCTTCGCCCGCCTGGGCACCCGCTCACCGGAGGACGGCGTCACCTACGACATCCACCAGGGCACCTTCGACGTGGACGAGCGCGCCATCGCCACCGGCGTGCGCTTCATGGCCACCACCGCGCTGACCGCCCTGTGGGAGGGCGCGCGCATCATGGCCCCCGCCTCCACCGCCTCGACCGCGATGGCGTAGGGGCACCTCCGGCACGACGCGGCCGCCCGCCGATCCCGGCGGGCGGCCGCGTTTCTCCGCTTCTAGGGGTGGTCACCGCGATTGAGGGGTTCCCACCCGCGATTCAGGGGTCTCAGCCCAGCGAGCCGAAGACGACCGGCAGCCGCAGCGACGAAAGGCCGGGCGAGACGCGGATGTTCGTCCCCCGCGGGTAGCGCAGCGTGTAGTCGAAGTCCGTCGACAGCACGACCACGCCCAGCTTGTGCCCCTTCTTGAACAGGTAGTCCTGCGGCTGGAAGTCCCACGTGAAGGAGTACTCCTTGCCCGGCCGCAGCGGCTCGCTCCGGTCGGCGCGGTGCCGGTTGCGCACGTCCAGCCAGCCCCGGGAGACGATCTTGTAGGGGGTCTCGGCCACCGCGTGCGTGCGGATCGAGGTGCAGCCCGTGTCCCCGGGGACGCCCTGGCCGTAGCACCACGTCTCGCCCGTCGGCACCAGCGCGCCGGTCGGGCGCGTGTCGGCGCCGAAGTCCACCAGCAACGCCGTCAGGTACGGCGAGGCGCCCTTGGTGAACGACGCCCGGAGCGAGATCTCGGGCGTGCCCGAGATGCGGACGTCGGTCCTGAGTTCCCTGCTCACGTAGGCCAGGCGGTTCGGGTCGGCCGCCGGGACCGTCTCCACGAGCTGCTCCGCCGTACGGACCTTCTGGTCGACGAACGACTCGCGCGCCGACAGCGGCCGCGGCAGGAGGCCGAGCTTGCCGCCGGAGCCCAGCCACAGCGGGACGTTCGCGGTGCCCGGAAGCGGCCACGTAGCGTGCGTGCCCCACTGGCCGGGCGCGATCTCGACGTCGGCCTGCGGCTCGCGCATGATGCCGCTGTCGATGTCGTAGAGCCAGTAGTCGAACCAGCCGTGCAGCTGGCGCAGCCACTCCTTGGCCCGCAGGCTGAACGGGTCGCGGTGGGTGCCCTGGTGCAGCCAGATCTTGCGGGGGACGTTGCGCTTGGCCAGCGCGTCCCACCACTGGACGGCCTGCTTGGTCTTGACGTTCCAGTCGTTGAGCCCGTGCGCGACGAAGACGCTGGCCTTCACCTTGTTCACGTCGTTGAGGTAGTTGCGCACGTCCCAGAACCGGCTGTAGTCGCCGGTGATCCGGTCCTGCTCGGCCTCCAGGCGGTCCATGAGGCCGCCGCAGACCTGCTCGCCGTTCTGCCGGGTCAGCACGTAGCGGGCCAGGACGTCGGCGTCCTCGCCCTGGAAGCCGCCGGGCGCGAGGACGCCGCCGTTGGCGCGGTAGTAGTCGTACCAGGAGGAGATCGCGGCGATCGGCACGATGGTCTTGAGCCCTTCGACGCCGGTCGTGGCCACGGCGTTGGGCAGGGTGCCGTTGTAGGAGGTGCCGATCATGCCGACGTTCCCGGTCGACCAGGTGGCCGCGACCGGGTTGCCGGCGGCGTCGAAGCCGCGGGCGCGGCCGTTCAGCCAGTCGACGGCGGCCTTGGGGCCCGCGGTCTCGGCCGGGTCGCCGGTGGTCGGGCAGCCGGTGGCGCGACCGCTGCCGATGTTCTCCACCAGCGCGATGGCATAGCCGCGGGGGAGGAAGAAGTTGTCGTAGTAGCCGTCGAACGGCCCGGCGTCCTTGGTGGTCAGGAGCGCGCGCTGGTTGCTCGGCAGCGGGTTGCCGTTCTCGTCGACGTCGACCGGGTGGTTCGCGACGTCGTTGCCTCCGGCGTAGTAGGGACTGGCCTCCATGATGATCGGCACCTTGAGACCCTGATCGGTCTCCTTGGGCCGCAGGATGTCGACGGCAACCCGGTCGGGCTGCCCGTCGGCGTCGCTGTCGGTTCCGGCCACCTCCACGAAGACGGTCTGCTTGATCGCGTCGGCCCGCGAGAAGACGGGCTGCGTGGCATTGTTCTCGATCTTGATCGTGGGCGTGTCCGCGGCCGCCGGCGTCGCGGTCAGCGACGCGAGGAGCAGCAGCGGTACGGCTAACGCCGGCCTGCGAAGCATGAGTGGCTCCAGGGAAGTTTGATGACGTCTGTCGGTAATCTCTGCCATCTCGCGGGCCTCGGCAAGATCTTGACAACGTCAAAAGTTGGGCAAAGCTTCACCGGCTGGATCCAGGTCACAGACGCGACTGATGTCGATAACGGAGCGGTTGCGGAGCGCTGTACGGTTTGGTATGCGCTGGTCAAGCAACTATCTTCCGAGCAGGGTTGCCGTGCATTTCTTCGCGCCTGCGATGAAGTTTGACGGCGGGGAAATGGAAGGGAGTCGCCTTGCTCAGCAAGCGATTCGGCAAGACGGCGATCGGCACGCTGGCCGGCGCCATGCTCATGGCTGCCGCGGCGTGTGGCGGGAGCGGCGGTGGCACCACGGCCAGCACCGCCCCCACGGGTGCGGCCAGCGAGGGGGCAGCCAAGGAGGGCGCCCTCAAGGTGGGCCTCGCGTTCGACGTCGGCGGTCGCGGTGACAAGTCCTTCAACGACGCCGCCTACGCGGGCCTGGAGAAGGCCAAGACCGACCTGGGCGCCGACATCAAGGAGCTGAGCCCCGCAGGCGACGGTTCCAACCGCGGCGAACTGCTCCGCCAGCTGGCCGACGCCGGCTACAACCCGATCATCGGTGTCGGCTTCGCCTACGGCGAGGACATCAAGAAGGCCGCCACGGAGTACCCCGAGATCCAGTTCGCGGTCGTGGACTCCGCCTCCAACGCGCCGAACGTCACCGGCCTGCTGTTCGCCGAGGAGCAGGGCTCCTACCTGGCGGGCGTCGCCGCGGCCACCAAGGCCAAGAGCGGCCACGTCGGCTTCGTCGGCGGCGTCGAGAACGACCTGATCAAGAAGTTCGAGGCGGGTTTCGTGGCCGGCGTGAAGTCGGTCAAGAAGGACGCCAAGATCGACATCAAGTACCTCACCCCCGACGGTGACTTCTCCGGCTTCAAGGCCCCCGACAAGGGCAAGGTCGCGGCCGAGAAGATGTACCAGGACGGCGCTGAAATCGTCTACCACGCCGCCGGCGACTCCGGCCTCGGCGTCTTCCAGGCGGCCGCCGCCGCCAAGAAGAAGGCCATCGGCGTCGACTCCGACCAGCGCCAGACGGTCAAGGAAGCCGGCCTGCAGTCCGTCATCATGACCTCGATGATCAAGCGCGTCGACGTCGGCGTGTTCGAGTTCGTCAAGGCATTCCAGGGCGGCGCCAAGGGCGGCAGCAACGTCACCTACGACCTGAAGGTCGACGGCGTCGGCCTGGCCACGACCGGTGGCGAGATCGACGACCTCAAGGCCGACCTGGACGCCGCGCGGGAGAAGATCGTCTCCGGCGAGATCCAGGTTCCGTCCAAGCCGTAACCTGGGTAGGTAAGTCTCGTTTGAGGGCTCGGGGAGCTTCCCCGGGCCTTCGCTCTATCCGCCTTGCTCGCAGGAGAACCACATGAGCATGGAGCGAGCCCGACGCACTGAGCTGAGCAGACCCGTTCGTTCCGGACGCGTCCGCCCGGCGAATGAGGAGCGGTGAGCCACCAATGACTTCCGACACGCTCGCTCCGGCGCAACCCGCCGTCGAGCTGGAGGGCATCACCAAGCGGTTCCCGGGCGTCGTCGCCAACCACGACATCCGGATCGCCATTCAACCCGGCACCGTCCACGCCATCTGCGGGGAGAACGGCGCCGGCAAGTCCACCCTCATGAAGATCCTGTACGGCATGCAGAAGCCGGACGAGGGCACGATCCGGGTGAACGGCGCAGGCGTGAGCTTCCGCTCGCCCAGCGACGCGATCAACGTCGGCATCGGCATGGTCCACCAGCACTTCATGCTGGCCGACAACCTCACCGTGCTGGAGAACATCGTCCTCGGCGCCGAGCCGAAGAAGGCAGCCGGCCGGCTCGACGTGGCCGCCGCCCGCCGTAAGATCGTCCAGCTCGCCGAGGCGCACGGCCTGCGCGTCGACCCCGACCGTCTGGTGGAGGACCTCGGCGTCGGCGACCGGCAGCGCGTGGAGATCCTCAAGGTCCTCTACCGCGGCGCCCGCATCCTCATCCTCGACGAGCCGACCGCCGTGCTCGTGCCCCAGGAGGTCGAGGAGCTCTTCGACAACCTGCGCGAGCTCAAGGCCGACGGCCTCACCGTCATCTTCATCTCCCACAAGCTGGACGAGGTGCTCAGCATCGCCGACGCCATCACGGTGATCCGGCGCGGCACCACCGTCGCCAGCCTCCCGCGCAGCGAGATCGGCAACGCCCGCCAGCTCGCCGAGCTCATGGTCGGCAGCGAACTGCCCACGCCCGAGACCCGCGAATCCACCGTCACCGAGACCGTCGCCCTCAAGGTCACCGGGCTGACCATCGGCGCCGAAGGCCACCGCCCCGTCGCCACCCCCGAAGCGCTGCGCGCAGGAGGCGAGCGCCTGCTGCTCGACGACATCGGCTTCGAGATCCACAAGGGCGAGATCCTGGGCATCGCCGGCGTCGAGGGCAACGGCCAGTCCGAGCTGATCGAGGCCATCATGGGCATCCGCCCGGCACACGGCGAGATCACCCTGGGCGGCACCGACATCAGCGCCTGGTCCACGCTCAAGCGCCGCGAGGCCGGCATCGGCTACATCCCCGAGGACCGCCACCGCCAGGGCCTGCTGCTCGAAGCCTCCCTCTGGGAGAACCGGGTCCTCGGCCACCAGACCCGCAAGCTCGGCAAGCGCGATCCCTGGATCAAGCGCGTCGCCGCCAAGATCGGCATCCGGATCAAGGGCCGCGCAGATGCCCCGGTCAAGCGGGGCGCGGCCAAGAGCGGCATCTGGATCGACCGCCGCGCCGCCAAGGCCGACACCCAGCGCATCATCATGCAGTACGACGTGCGCACCCCGGGCGTCGACACCCTCGCGCTCGCCCTGTCCGGCGGCAACCAGCAGAAGCTCATCGTCGGGCGCGAGATGAGCGGCGCGCCCGCCTTCCTCATCGCCGCCCACCCCACCCGGGGCGTGGACGTGGGCGCCCAGGCCGCCATCTGGGACCACCTGCGCAACGCCCGGGCCGCCGGCCTCGCCGTACTGCTGATCTCCGCGGACCTCGACGAGCTCATCGGGCTGTCCGACACGCTGCACGTCATCTACCGCGGCAGGCTCGTCGCCCGCCTCGACCCGTCCGACGTCACGCCCGAGCGGCTCGGCGGCTACATGACCGGCGCCATCACCGCCACCGAGGAGATGTGATGCCCGCAGGGCTCTATCGCGCGCTGCTGACTGTCGCGGGTGCGGTGGTCGCCGTCGTGCTCGCCATCGCGATCACCAGCGTGGCGATCATCGTGGCGGGGGCCAGTCCGACCGCCGCGTTCGCCGCTTTCTTCGACTTCGGCGAGACCGAGCGGACCGTGGTCAACGGCATCACGACCATGCTCAACCGGGCGGTGCCGCTGTTCATCGCCGGACTCGCGGTCGCGGTCGGCTTCCGGATGAACCTCTTCAACATCGGCGTCGAGGGGCAGTACCGGCTCGCCGCCGTGGTGGCGGCCTTCGTCGGCTCGACGTTCGTGGCGCCGGCCTGGATCCAGATCCCGGTGATCATCATCGTGGCGGCGATCGTCGGCGGCCTCTACGCGCTGATCCCGGCGCTGATGAAGGTCGGGCGCGGCGTCAACGAGGTGATCGCCACGATCATGCTCAACTACATCGCGATCAACCTCGCCGCCTTCCTGGTGCGCGGGCCGTTCACCGGGCCCCGGCCCGAAGGGCAGCTGACCATCTCCACCCCGCCGCTGCCTGAGTCGGCCTGGTTCCCCAACCTGAACTTCCTCTTCGAGATGTTCGGCCTGCCCGCCCCGCGCGGCGGCGGCCTGTGGGGCTTCCTCGTGGTGGCGATCCTGCTGGGGATCGGGCTGTGGATCGTGCTGGAGCGCACCCGGTTCGGCTTCGAGGTCAAGGCCAGCGGCCTCAACGCCCCCGCCGCCCTCGCCTCCGGCGTCAACCCGAAGAAGATGGTCATCTCGGCCATGGTGCTGTCCGGTGCGATCGCCGGGCTCATCGGCATGCCGGAGATCCTCGGCTCCACGCACGCCTACAACTCCAACTTCACCCCCGGCCTGGGCTTCCTCGGCATCGCGGTCGCGCTGCTCGGACGCAACAAACCGGTCGGCATCGCGTTCGCCGCGCTGCTGTTCGGCTTCCTCGACCGGGCACAGGGGCCGCTGCAGTTCGCCAACGTGCCGCCCAGCGTCATCGTCATCATGCAGGGTGCCATCGTCCTCCTGGTGGTGGTCTCCAACGAGGTCACCGGCCGGATGGCGATGCGCTCAGAGGAACGGCGGGCCGCCCGCCTGCTCGGCACCAACAAGCCTGTTGAGGTGGGAGCATGACCGGGGTCCGCAAGTACCACCTCGCGCTGATCGGCGTCTCCCTGCTGATCATCGTCATGTCCCTGGTCCGGGTGATCTCCGGGCACAACGACATCACCTCCTCGGGCACCTTCGCCGCGGCGCTGATGCTGGCCGTCCCCATCGGGCTGGCCGGGCTCGGTGGCCTGTGGGCCGAGCGCGCCGGCGTGGTCAACATCGGCCTCGAAGGCATGATGGTGATGGGCACCTGGTTCGCCGGCTGGGCCGGATACCAGTGGGGCCCGTTCGCGGCGCTCGCCGCCGGTCTGGCCGCCGGTGCGGTGGGCGGCCTGATCCATGCGATCGCCACCGTCGGCTTCGGCGTCGACCACATCATCAGCGGCGTCGCGATCAACCTCCTCGGCCCGGGCATCACCCGCTTCCTGTCGGAGGTCCTCTACAAGGAGGGCTCCTCCGCGGCGCAGGCCGGCGCCGGCATCACCACCTCCCCGGCGATCTCCGGGAAGCTGCCGGAATGGAGCCTGCCGCTCCTGTCGGACCAGATCGACGTCTTCGGCATGCTGGAGAGGACACACTGGTTCCTGATCTCCGACGTGGCCGGCATCCTCGGCGGTCTCACCCGTGACTTCAACCCGCTGGTCCTTCTGGCCGTGGTGCTGGTCCCGCTGACGTACCTCGTGCTCTGGCACACCGCCTTCGGCCTGCGCCTGCGCTCGGTCGGTGAGAACCCCTGGGCGGCCGAGTCGCTCGGCGTCAACGTGTACCGGCTCAAGTACATCGCCGTCGTCATCTCCGGGGCCTTCGCCGGTCTCGGCGGCGTGTTCCTGGTCTTCGGCGTCACCAAGTACGTCGAGGGACAGACGGGCGGACGGGGATTCATCGGCCTGGCCGCCATGATCTTCGGTAACTGGCGGCCCGGCGGCCTGGCGGTCGGCGCCTCCCTGTTCGGTTACGCCGACGGCCTGCAACTGCGCAACCAGGGCGCGGTCACCTCGTTCTTCCTGTTCGGCGCGATCCTGCTGCTCATCTACCTCGGCAACAAGATCCGCGTCATGACGCGCTCCGGCCAGCCGGCCGAGCTCGCCGGACGCAGCGCCAAGGACTACACGATCATGGCGGGCGCGGCAGCCGCCGCCGTGGTCCTCATCTGGCTGTGGATGGTCATCGACAGGCTGCCCAACGAGTTCGTCTACATCACCCCGCACGTCCTGACCCTGCTCGTGCTCTTGGCCGCCTCGCAGCGCCTGCGCATGCCCAAGGCGGACGGCGTGCGGTACCGCCGTGGGGAGCAGCACTAGAACATGACCATCGACTGGGACGGCCTGCGCGACGAGGCACGGGCCGCGATGCGCAACGCCTACGCCCCCTATTCCAAGTTCCCCGTGGGCGCCGCCGCCGTCGTCGACGACGGCCGGATCGTCACGGGCTGCAACGTGGAGAACGCCTCCTACGGCCTGAGCCTGTGCGCCGAGTGCGGCCTGGTCTCGGCCCTGAACGCCTCCGGCGGCGGCCGCTTGGTCGCCTTCACCTGCGTCGACGGGCACGGCGAGCTGCTGATGCCGTGTGGCCGCTGCCGCCAGCTGTTGTATGAGTTCGGCGGGGAAGACCTGCTTGTCGAGACGCCCGACGGGCCGAAGCGCATGGCGGAGATCCTGCCCTACGCCTTCGGCCCCGACGACCTGACCAAGGGAGCCTGATGGACGCCATCGAGGTCATCGTCGCCAAGCGCGACGGTCATGAGCTGACGACCGCGCAGATCGACTGGGTGATCGACGCCTACACGCGGGGCGAGGTGGCCCACGAGCAGATGTCGTCGCTCGCGATGGCGATCCTGCTGAACGGGATGAACCGCCGCGAGATCGCCGAGTGGACGCAGGCGATGATCCGCTCGGGCGAGCGGATGGACTGGTCGATGCTCGACCGCCCCACCGCGGACAAGCACTCCACCGGCGGCGTGGGCGACAAGATCACCCTGCCGCTGGCGCCGCTGGTGGCGGCCTGCGGGGCTTACGTCCCCCAGCTGTCCGGCCGCGGCCTCGGCCACACCGGCGGCACGCTGGACAAGCTGGAGTCGATCCCGGGCTGGCGGGCGTCGCTGTCGAACGAGGAGATGCTCGCGGTCCTGCGCGAGGCCGGCGCGGTGATCTGCGCCGCGGGCTCCGGCCTGGCCCCCGCCGACAAGAAGCTCTACGCGCTGCGCGACGTGACGGGCACGGTGGAGTCGATCCCGCTGATCGCCTCCTCGATCATGTCCAAGAAGATCGCCGAGGGCACCGGCTCGCTGGTCCTGGACGTGAAGGTCGGCTCCGGCGCGTTCATGAAGACCGTGGATCGTGCCAGGGAGCTGGCCGAGACCATGGTCGCCCTGGGTTCCGACGCCGGGGTGCGCACGGTCGCGTTGCTGACCGCGATGGACCGCCCTCTGGGCAAGCAGGTCGGCAACGCGCTGGAGGTCGAGGAGTCGGTCGAGGTCCTGGCGGGCGGCGGCCCCTCGGACGTGGTCGAGCTCACGGTACGGCTGGCCCGCGAGATGCTGGAGGCCGCCGGGGTGTCCGGCAAGGATCCGGAGCAGGCGCTGAAGGACGGCTCGGCGATGGACGCCTGGCGCCGCATGATCGTGGCCCAGGGCGGTGACCCGGACGCCGTGCTGCCGAAGGCGGCCGAGTCGATGACGGTGGACGCCCCGGAGTCGGGCGTGCTGACCGAGCTGGACGCCTACGCGGTGGGCCTGGCGGCCTGGCGCCTGGGCGCGGGCCGGGCACGCCAGGAGGATCCGGTGTCGTTCGGCGCCGGCATCACCTTGCACGCCAAGCCGGGCGACCTGGTGCGCGCCGGTCAGCCGCTGATGACCCTGCACGCCGACGAGACCGCCCGCTTCGCCAGGGCGCTGGAGGCGCTGGAGGGCGGCTACGCGGTGGGCCCGGTGAGCGTGGAGCAGCTCCCGCTGGTCATCGACCGCATCGGCTAACCGCCGGAAATAAGTCCGGCGGTCAAGGTGTTCAGGCCAATTAGTTTAAACTTCAACCAGAAAGGCTCTGGTCATGGCCGTCGAGCACCTGTTCATGCTGATCATGGGGATCGTCGTCGCCGCCACTGTGGCGCTGGTCCCGCTGGCCCTGGCCCTGCGGGGCATCAGGGCCGACGAGTGGCCCGTGCTGCGCCGGCGCCTGGTTGTCTGGCGCGGTTTCATCGTGCGTTGACCGGGGTGCCGGCGAAGATGCCGTTGAGCACGGCCCGGTGGGTGGGCAGCGCCTCCGCGTGGCGCTTCCTGCCCTCCTCGGTGATCAGCACGAAGACGCCGCGCCGGTCCACCTCGCAGGTGCCCCGGGTGACCAGCTTGGCCTTCTCCAGGCGGGCGATCACGCGGGAGAGCGCGCTCTGGCTGAGGTGGACCTCGCCGCAGAGCTGCTGGACGCGTAGCTGGGAGTCGTGGTTGACCATCCGGTCGAGCACCTCGAACTCACTGGGACCCAGGTCGTGCTTCTCGCCGAGCTCCCGCTCCAGCGCGCACATGGTCTTCGCGTACTTGCCCAGGACGTAATGCCAGGTCCCGACCACGCCTTCCTCGTCCATGACGCGGAGGTTACCATCTCGCCAAATCTCATGCAACGGAATTAATTGCGTTTGCATTTGATGCAGTTGCATGTAGTGTTCAGTCCCATGTCCACTTCCTCACGCCGTTGGGGCGCGCTTGCCGTGCTCTGCGCAGTGATCTTCCTTGACGCGCTCGATGTGTCGATGGTCGGCGTGGCCCTGCCCGCCATCCAGAACGACCTCGGGCTCACTACTTCCTCTCTGCAGTGGGTTGTCAGCGGATATGTCCTCGGCTACGGCGGTCTCCTGCTGCTCGGCGGCAGGACGGCAGACCTTCTCGGGCGTCGCAGGGTGTTCCTGGTCGCCTTGGCCGTTTTCGCGGTGGCGTCGCTGCTCGGCGGCATCGTGGACGACGGTGCCCTGTTGATCGCCGCCCGGTTCGTGAAGGGCGTGAGCGCGGCGTTCACCGCGCCCGCCGCGCTGTCCATCATCACCACCACGTTCCCGGAGGGGCCGCTGCGCAACAAGGCGCTCAGCGTGTTCACCGCCTCCGGCGCGAGTGGTTTCTCCCTTGGCCTCGTGTTGTCCGGTCTGCTGACCCAGATCGGGTGGCGTTGGACGTTCCTGATGCCGGTGCCCGTCGCGATCATCGCGCTGGTCGCCGCGCTCAAGGTGCTGCCCAAGGTGAAGGAGGAGCGGGCGGAAGGCGGCCACGACCTGATCGGCGCCGTGCTGATCACCGCCTCCATGCTGCTGCTCGTCTTCACCGTCGTGCAGGCGCCCGAGGTCGGCTGGACCTCGCTGCGCACCCTCGGCTCGCTGGCCGGCGCCGCCGTCCTGCTCGGGCTCTTCGTCTTCGCCGAGCTGCGCATGAAGCACCCGCTGGTTCGCCTCGGAATCCTGCGCTCCGGCCCCATCGTCCGGGCCAACCTCGGATTGGTGATCCTGTTCGGCTCCTACGTGGGCTTCCAGTTCGTCGCCATGCAGTACTTCCAGAACCTCCTCAAGTGGTCGGCCATGGAGACCGCGCTGGCGTTCCTGCCCGCCGGCATCCTGGTCGCCCTGACCTCCACCAAGATGGGCGACTTCGCGGACCGCTTCGGCACCGCCCGCCTCATCACGATCGGCTCGGCCGCGCTGGCCGCCGGATACGCCTTCTTCTTCGTCGGCATCTCCACCGCGCCCAGCGTGCTCGGCATGGTCCTGCCCGGCATGATCCTGCTCGGCATCGCCTTCGCCCTGTCGTTCCCGTCGCTGAACATCCAGGCCACCAACGGCGTCCACGACGACGAGCAGGGCCTGGCCTCCGGACTGCTCAACACCTCCGGCCAGGTCGGCGGCGCGGTCGTGCTGGCCGTGGTCACCGCGGTGCTCACCTCCGGCGGCGGCCTGTCCATCGGCGCCCTGCGCGGCGCGATCGTGGTCTCGCTCATCCTGGGCGTGGTCGGCCTCGGCATCGCGCTGACCGGCCTCAGGACTCGTACGGCACCGGCCGTCGACCCCGGCGAGGCCAAGGTGTTCGAAGCCGTCTGACCTCTTCGCCTCCTGCCGAAAGCCGAAGGACCCCGCACGACTCGCCCCGTGCGGGGTCCTTCGCATGCCCGCCCATGAGCTGGGCATACACCCCGTATGCGGCCTTCACCAGGGTTCGTGGCAACGCTCTGCCTCGCCGTACTGTGCGGATGCGGTACGGCCACGCCCGCGACGACGGCGACACCGGCGGCCGCCACCGCGGAACCCGCACCGACCGGCACCGCCGAGGTCGAGGTCGAGCACCGGGGCGGCACGCAAACCCTGGTGACCGGCGTCCGCTACGCCGATCACGGCGCCTACGACCGCGTGGTCGTCGACCTCAAGGGCCCCGTCCCCGGATACACGGCCAGATGGGTCGAGGAGCTGACCGAGGACGGCTCCGGGCGGCCGATCGACGTGACCGGCGGCGCCTACCTGCAGCTCACGCTCACCCCCGCGGACGCCCACACCGAGAAGGGCGCCCCCACCTGGACCGGCGGCCCGATCTTCCAGGCCGGTCTGGGCAACGTCCGGAGCGTGGTCAGGACCGGCGACTTCGAAGGCCATGTCGGCGTCGGCCTGGTGCTCGACCGGCGGGCCGGGTTCGCGGTCAGGGAGCTGGGCTCGCCCAGCCGCCTGGTCGTCGACGTGGCACACTGACATCCGTGGTGAGAAAGATCGAAGGGGCGACCCGGATTCCGGTGCCCGGCGGCAAGGTCATCGACGAGCACGTGGGCCGGGTGAACAGCGGCGACGCGGCCGTCTCTATCGCCCACATGGGCGCGCCCGCCGGGTGGGACGAGCCCGCCCAGACGCCCGAGTTCACCGAGTACACCGTGGTCCTGCGCGGCACGGTGCTCGTCGAGCACGCGGAGGGCGTCACCGAGGTGCGCGCGGGCCAGTCGATCGTCACCGAGGCGGGGGAGAAGGTCCGCTACAGCTGCGGGCCCGAGGGCGCCGAGTACATCGCTGTCTGCCTGCCCGCCTTCTCGCCCGACTCCGCCCATCGCGACGCGTAGCGCCCGCTAGATCCGATGTAGCGCCTCCTGGTCGAAGAGCGATCAGGAGGAGAGATCATGACCATTCTCGTCACCGGCGCCACCGGGAAGGTCGGCCGCCACGTCGTCAGCCAGCTCGTGGAGCGGGGAGAGAGGGTACGGGCGCTGACCCGCAACCCGGCCCGCGCGAGCTTTCCCCGCGGGGTCGAGGTGGCCGCGGGCGATCTCACCGTCGCCGAGTCGCTGGCGCCCGCGCTCGACGGGGTCACCGCGCTGCACCTGCTCACGGTGGCGGGCGAGGACCTGAGCCTGCTGGAGAACGGCGGTGAGATCGTGGATCTGGCCGTCAAGGCCGGGGTCGAGCGGATCTCGGTGCTGGGCAGCTTCTACGAGGGCACCGTCGAGGCGGCGCTGCGCGAGCGCGGGCTGCCCTGGACGCAGTTGCTGTGCGTGGAGTTCATGTCCAACGCCTTCGAATGGATGGACGGCGTGCGCGCGGGCGTCGTCCACCACTTCGGCAACCTGCCGGGCGCGGTCGTGCACGAGGCCGACATCGCGGCGGTCTCCGTGGCGGCGCTGACCGAGGACGGCCACGCCGGCCAGGCGTACATGATCAGCGGGCCGGAGCTGAACACGCCCGCGGAGCGGGTTCGCATGATCGGCGAGGCGATCGGGCGTGAGGTGGAGTTCCGGGAGCTGACCGAGGCGCAGGTGCGCGAGCGCATGGCCGCCGAGGGCGCCGAGCAGGAGATGATCGAGTTCACGGTCATGCTCGGCACCAATCCGCCCAAGGAGGGCGCGATCGTGCAGCCTACCGTCCAGCAGGTGACCGGCAGGCCCGGCCGTACCTTCGCCCAGTGGGCGCGGGAGAACGCCGGCGCCTTCTGATCACCAGGTCCAGGTGACCGGCTCGGCGGGCTGGTAACGGCAGGTGGCACCCGTCGAGACCGCCTCACGCAGGTGCGCGGCCAGCTCGGGATGGCGTTCGCCGAGCTGGCGCAGCGTGTTGCGGATGCGGTTGGTGACCGCCTTGCGGGCCCGCTCGGCCTCGTCGCCCAGCCGCCGCGAGCGCCCGCCCAGCCCGGCGGCCCGGCGCAGCTCGTCCAGCAGCGCCTGCCGTTCGACGTCGTAGGCGGCGGCCCGCCGGTCGTCGCCGCGCTCGGCCGCCCGGTCGATCTCCTCGTCGAGCAGGTCCAGCCGCCGCCGATACCGCGCCTTGGCCTCGTCGTCGAGCACCGCGTCCCCGCCCATGCGGCGCGCGGCCACCGCCTCGGCGCCGCCCGCCGGGTTGAGCAGCTCGACCGCCGAAATCTCCGCCCCCGGGCTGCCCATGAGCGCGCGCAGGTCGTGCAGCCCCTTGGCGTCCGGCACATGCGCGGTACGGCCGGCGAACGTCAACGTCCAGACCCCGCCCTCCAGCCGGAACACGCCGGCCCCCTCCGCGTGCGGCGGCAGCCGTACCCGCATCCCGAGCTCGGCGGCCTCCCGCTCGACGTCGGCGAGCAACCCGCCCGGGTCCGCGCCGCGGGCGAGCAGCACCTCGGCCAGGCGCGCCCGGGACTCCACCGACCACGGCCGCGCGCCCAGCCGGTCGGCGGCCCGATAGGCGGCGGTGAACCCCTCGGCGGCCTCCTCCCAGCGGTCCCGGGCGGCGTCGAGCACGGCGATCCAGTGGTCGAACGGGCCGTCCACCGCGATGGTCGAGGTCACCGCCCACTGCCCGCGGTACGGCTCGATCGCGGCCCGGGCGTTCGCGCACAGCTCCGGGTCCCGCGACAGCGCCGCGGCCTGCGCCTGGAACCGCAGCCAGAGCGGCGACATCCAGGTGAGCAGGTCCGGGCCGCCGGCCATCAGCACGGTCAGCTGGCGCAGCGCGCCGGCCGCGTCACCCCGCTGCGCCGCCACGACGCCCGCGAACAGCGGCACGTTGCCGCTGCCCGCCGCGCGCATCTCGGCCAGGAGCGCGTCGGCCTCCTCGAAGCGGCCCTGGAGCAGCGCCGCCGACAGCAGTTGCATCCAGCGCAGCTCGTCGCCGTCGACGTACGGCTGCTCGCCCAGCTCCCGCGTGGTCTCCGCCAGCCGCCGCGCCTCGTCGAAGCGCCCCTGGAGCAGCGCCTGCCTGGTCCTGATCACCATGGCCTCGTGCTCGAACAACGGCAGCCCCGCCCGCCCGGCCAGCTCCGCGAACGTCCGGCTGACCGTCGCGTGCCGCGGATCGCCCAGCTCCAGCAGCGCTCCCGCGTGCCACGACAGCGCGTTGAGCGTGGCCTGCGGCTGGTTCGACCGGGTGGCGACCTGCGCCAGCTCCTCCGCCAGCGCCGCGCGCTCCGCGGCCGTGCCCGGCCGCCAGATGGCCGACATGCGGGCCAGCAGCGTGGCCGCCAGCGTCCGGTCGTCGCCCCGGTGCCGGGCCCGGTCGGCGGCCAGGCCGCTCAGCTGCTCGCCCACCTCCTCGATCCGGGCCGCCTCGCCGCGCACCAGCCGCCGGTGCGCCTCGCGGACGAAGTCGGGAAAGCCCAGGTGGTACAACTTCAGCGCCGTGTGCGCCAGCAGCGCCGGGTCGTCCAGCTCGCGAGCGGCGGCCATGGCCGACTCGATCGCGCGCCCGCCCTCCTCACGCTCGCCGATCCGCTGCAGCGCCAGCCCCATCTCCAGCTCGATCTCGGTACGGCGGGCCCGCTCGTCCCCCGGCACCAGCTCCAACGCCCGCCGGTAGTGCCCCACGGCCTCCTCGTCGGCCAGCCGCGCCTCGGCATTCTGGGCGGCGGCCAGGAGAAGGCCGGGCGCCTCGGAGACGGCGGCCAGGTACGCGTGCCTGGCCAGCTCGGTGAGGTGCGCCTGCCCGGCCGTCCCGAGCTCCGCGCCGGGGTCCGCCGGACGGAGCGCCGTCAGTGCGGCCGCATGTCCCGCCCGCCGGCCCGCTTCGTCGAGCTCGGCGTAGAGCGTCTCGCGGACCAGATCGTGCACGAACGCGTGACGGCCTTCCCCGGCAGGCGCGACAAGCTGAGCGGCGACCGCCTGACCCAGCGGCGCACCCACGTCGGCCGTCTGGCCCTGCGTACCTACGTCGGCCGTCTGGCGTACGTCCTGCTCTGTCACGCCGTCCTGCTCTGTCACGCCGTCCTGCTCTGTCACGCCGTCCTGCTCTGTCACGGCGGCCTGCTCTGTCACGGCGGCCTGCTCTGTCACGGCGGCCTGCTCTGTCACGGCGGCTTCCAGGACCGTGTCGTCGAACTCGCGCCCCAGCACCGCGGCCGTCCGCAGCACCGCCCGCACCTCCGCCGACAACCGCGACAGGCGGCGCTCCACCGCCGCGCGCACCCCGGCCGGGATCGTCGCCAACGGGCTGCCGCCCTGCCAGAGCCGGGCGGTCTGCTCGACGAAGAACGGGTTGCCGCCGGTGCGCCGGTGGATCTCGCCGACCAGTTCGTCCTCCGGCCGCACCCCGGCCGTGCGGGCGACCAGTTCGCCGACCTCCGCACGGCTCAGCCCGGACAGGGCCACCGTGGTCGCCTTGAGCTCCGGCGGCAGCTCCGACTCGCCCTGCCGGTAGGTGCCGATCACCAGCAGCCGCTCGAACCAGGCGTGCCGGGCCACGAACTCCAGCAGCTTGAGCGAACCGGCGTCCGCCCAGTGCAGGTCCTCCAGCACGACGACCAGAGGCTGCTCCCGCGAGCCCTCGACCAGCAACGCCGTGACCGCGTCGTACAGCTCGAAAGGGGTGCGCGCGCCCGCGAAGACGTCGGCGTCGGGCCGCAGCCTGCGCACGACCTGGACCCACGGCCAGTACCCCGGCGCGCCCTCGCCCTCCCAGCAGGCGGCGCTGAGCACCCGCGCCCCCGCGGTCACCGCCCGCCCGGCCGCATCGGACACCAGCGCGCTCTTGCCGACGCCCGCCTCACCCGTGACCAGCACGAGGGAACCGTGGCTGGTCGACGCGCGGTCGACCTCGGCGCGGAGAATCGCGGCAGGGTGTTCGCGTCCGATGAGGATGGCCATGTAGGCACATTATGATGGCGAGATGAGTACGCAGCCGACCCTGGACGAGATCAGGCGCGCACCGAAGGTCCTGCTCCACGACCATCTCGACGGCGGCCTGCGCGCCGAGACGATCGTCGATCTGGCCCATGAGTCGGGCTATGACCGGCTGCCCACCAACGACCCCGGCAACCTGCGCCAATGGTTCCAGGAGGCGTCGGACTCCGGGTCGCTCGTGCGCTATCTGGAGACGTTCGACCACACGGTCGGCGTCATGCAGAACCGCGAGGCGCTGGTGCGCGTGGCGGCCGAGTGCGCCGAGGACCTCGCCGCCGACGGCGTCGTCTACGCCGAGGTGCGCTACGCCCCCGAGCAGCACACCACCACCGGCCTCAGCCTCGACCAGGTCGTCGAGGCGGTGCTGGAGGGCTTCCGCCAGGGCTCGGAGGGTCGCGGCATCAAGGTCGGCACGCTGCTGACCGCGATGCGGCACCAGGCCCGCTCGATGGAGATCGCCGAGCTGGCCGTGCGCTACCGCGACGTCGGCGTGGTCGGCTTCGACATCGCCGGCGCCGAGGCCGGGTACCCGCCCACGCGTCACCTGGACGCCTTCGAGTACCTCCAGCGCGAGAACGCGCACTTCACCATCCACGCCGGCGAGGCGTTCGGGCTGCCGTCGATCTGGCAGGCGATCCAGTGGTGCGGCGCCGACCGGCTCGGCCACGGCGTGCGCATCATCGACGACATCACCGTCGCCGACGACGGTACGGCGAAGCTGGGCCGCCTGGCCGCCTACGTGCGCGACAAGCGCATCCCGCTGGAGATGTGCCCGACCTCCAACCTGCAGACCGGAGCCGCGGCCTCCATCGCCGAGCACCCGATCGGGCTGCTGCGCCGCCTGCACTTCCGGGTCACGGTCAACACCGACAACCGGCTGATGAGCCGCACCAGCGTGTCGGAGGAGTTCGCCAAGCTGGTCGAGGCGTTCGGCTACGGCTGGGATGACCTGCAGTGGTTCGCGGTGAACGCGATGAAGTCGGCGTTCATCCCCTTCGACGAGCGCCTGGCGCTCATCAACGGCGTGATCAAGCCGGGGTTCGCGCAGCTCAAGTGGCAGTCATGAGACAGGTCTTCCGCTCCAAGTTCGCGTTCGTGCTGGGGTGGGTGTGGGTGGCCTTCGTGGCCGCCAACACCGTCGATCTGATCGTCCGCTACTCCGGCAAGCCGTCCATGGTGGCAGGGGCGGTGCTCGGCGTGCTGACCGCGATGGTCTACGTGATCGCGCTGCGCCCGGCCACGGTGGTGGAGGAGGCGGCGCTGACCGTGCGCAACCCGTTCCGCACGACCGTCCTGCCGTGGGCGTCGGTGGGGGACGTGACCGTCTCCCACGCGATCACCGTCGGCTATGGCGAGGGCGAGCAGTCGGTGCGGCTGTGGACGCCCACCGCCACCGCCCGCGAGCGGGCCAAGGCGCAGGGCCGCGGGATGGCGACCCCGCGGCAGGGCCGCTTCCGCACCCAACCTGCGCTGACCAAGGCCGAGCAGTCGGCGCAGCAGGCGTTCGCCGGCAAGACCCACGCCGACTGGGTCGGGGACCAGATCACCGAGCGCGCCGAGACGGCCCGCCGCCGCAAGGAGGAGGCGGGCCCGGCGACCATCACGTGGGCGGTCGACTCCCTCGTGGTGATCGGCGTCTGCCTGGCCCTCGTGGTGGCGGCCATCCTCGTCCCCTGACCGCGCAGGTCCGCCGGCCGCACAGCGAAACGTTTCACTGGGCCGCTTACTGGGCCGCGAAACGTTCTACTGGGCAGCGAAACGTTCTACTGGGCCGCGAAAGACGTTTTACTGGGTAGCGAAACGTTTTACTACGCGGCGAAACGTTTTCATCGGCGGGCTCGGGTGGCGAAGCGTTGCATTCCGGCCTTGGCCAGGCCCGTCTCCTCCACCTCGTGAGCGGCCGCGCTCTCGCGGGCGAAGGCCCGTTCGACCTCCTCCAGGGACGGCCGCAGCAACCGCAGATGGACGGCTGTCGCCAGCCCCGGCTCCGTCCAGCGTTCGGCCAGGGCGACGGCCGACTCCAGCAGCGCGTCCCCGGGCACGACCTCGTCCAGGAGCCCGGCCGTCAGCGCCTGGGCGGCGTCCAGCCTGGCGGTGTCGAGGACCAGGCGGAGCGCCCGGCCGCCGGTCAGGCGGGGAAGCAGCACGCTGGAGGCGTTGGAGATGGACAGGCCGATGCCGTTCTCCGGGAAGAAGTAGCCGGCGGCCGGGGTACCGAGGCGGGCGTCGAAGCTCAGGATCCACTCGGCGGCGCCGCCCACGGCCAGGCCGTTGACCGCCGCCACGACCGGAACCGTGGTCTCCAGGACCGCTCTGGTCAGGTCGTGAAACGTTTCAACTTCGGCGGTGAGCGACGTGCCCGCCGCCTCGTACAGGTCCTCGCCGGCGCAGAAGGCCCGGCCCGCGCCGGTCACCACGATGCCGCGCCCGCTGTGGCCGTGCTCGCGGACCGCCGCCGCCAGCCGTACGCGCATGTCGGAGGTGAGGGCGTTGAGCTTGTCCGGACGGTTCAGCGTGATCACCGTGACCTCGCCGTGGGCGTTGACCTCGATCATGCTCGCTCCTTCTCTGTGGCTATGGCGCCCGCCCGCTGGTCGCGTCCGGGGGTGAGCAGGTGGCGCTTCTCGATGCGCTGGGACGGGGTGTAGACGAAGGCGTCGACGAACTCCACGAAGGCCGGGATCTTGAAGCGGGCCAGCCGTTCCCTGGCGTGGTCGATCACCCGGGCGGCGGTCGTCCCGTCGGGCGCGTGGCCGGGGTGCAGCTGGATGAACGCCTTGGGCAGCTCGCCCCACAGCTCGTCGGGGATGGGGACCAGCGCGGCGGCCTGGACCGCCGGGTGCTGCGACAGGACGTTCTCGACCTCGGCGCACGAGATGTTCTCGCCGCCCCGCCGTACCATGTCCTTCAGCCGACCGGCGTGGTGGATGTAGCCGTGTTCGTCCTGGTATCCCAGGTCGCCGGTGTGATACCAGCCGCCGCGGAAGGCGTGGGCGGTGGCGTCCGGGTGGTTCCAGTAGCCGCGCATCATCGGCCGGCCGCGGACCACGATCTCGCCCGGCTCGCCGTCCTCGGCGAGGACCTTCACCTCCTTGCCCGGCGGCGCGAAGCCCATGGCGCCGGTGCCGACCGTGGCCGCGTCGTCCGGGTGGACGAGCAGGTCGGGGCCGCTCTCCGTGGAGCCGTACAGCTCGCGCCAGGGGGCGCTCCAGCGTTCCTCCAGCGCGGCGTGCAGCTTGGGCGGGATGCCGGAGCACATGACCAGGCGCATGCGGTTGTCCCGGTCGTGCTCGTGCGGCGGCTGCTTGTACAGCAGCATGGGCATGGTGCCGAGCACATAGGTGACGGTGGCGCCGTACCGGCGGGCGGCGGGCCAGAAGCCGGAGGCCGAGAAGCGGGGCAGCACCACGAGCGGAACCCCGGCCACCAGGCACATCAGCGCCATCCACTGGGGGTCCATATAGGAGAACGGCTGGGCCACCATGACCACGTCGTCGTCCCTGAAGCCGACCAGGTCGGTCATGAGCCGGGCGGTGCCGGTCCAGTAGGAGTGGGGCAGCATGCAGGCTTTCGGGAAGCCGGTGGTGCCCGAGGTGTAGGAGAAGGTGGCCAGATCCCACGGGTTGATCCGCACGTCAGGGGCCTTGCCGGTGGTCTCCTCCAGCACCGGCACGCCGAGTGCGCGGATGGCAGGGGCGTGCTCGGGGGCGGCCATGGCCAGGCGGGCGCCGGAGTCGCCGAGCACGTGGGCCAGGTCGGCCGGGCCGTACCCGGCGTTGACCGGGACCGTGATCGCGCCGGTCTTGAGTACGGCCAGCCAGCTGAGCGGCCAGTCGGGGACGTTGCCGAACATCACGGCCACGCGGTCGCCGGGCCGTACCCCTTGGGCGGCGAGCGCTCCGGCGAGCCGGTCGGTGCGCTCGTCCACCTCGGCGAAGCCGAGCGTACGGTCAGGGAAGATCAGGAACGGGCGGTCGTCATGGCGCCGGGCGGCCTGCCGGAGCAACTCGGGGATCGACATGGGGCTCCCATGGGTAATCGGGCAGCAGGGTGAGGTCGAGCCGCATGGTCACCTGCGCGGACGAGCGGACCGCGGCCAGCCCGATCGTCACGAACTCGGCGCACACCTCTTCCAGCGTGGATTCGCCGTCGGGGCGGTACCACTCGCTGGTGCCGGTGCACATGGACATGAGGGCCAGCCGGGTCAGCTTCCGGTCGGCGATGCGGAAGGCGCCCTGCTCGACGCCGTCGGCCAGCGCGGACTTCCAGCGCTGCTCGTAGAGGTCGCGCAGGGCGATGATCTCGTCGCGGGCGCTGGAGCCGTGGGTGAGGGAGCGGAGTTCGCCGTCCATGACGCGGCTGGTCATGGGGTACAGCGCGTGGACGGCGGTCAGGGAGCTGATCAGCGTGGCCAGGCGTTCGGCGGGGTCGTGGCGGCCGGTCAGCATGCGGTCGGTGGCGTCGGTGAGGCCGAGCTGGCCGGCCCGCATGAGGTCGGCCAGCAGTGCTTCCTTGCTGGTCACGTGGTGGTAGATGCCGGCGTTGGTCATGTTGAGGGCGGCCGCGAGGCTTCTGATGCTCGTCGCGGCGTAGCCCTGGTCGGCGAAGAGCCGCATCGCGGCGCTTCTGATCCGGAGTGCTGTGTCCATGTCTCCTACCGAACGTTTGGTAGGAGCCTAGCCGACCGAACGATCGGTAGCCAGAGGTGCGTCTTGACCTCTTCACCAAAGTCCGTTTAGGTTTGGCTTGCCTAACTAAGGCTTACCTAACTTGAGGGGTGGGGTCGTGAAGCGGCGACTGGTGGCACTACTCGGGGTCGCGGTGATCGCGCTCGCCGGCTGCGGCAACGCCCAGAGCTCCACCTCCACATCCACCTCCGCCTCGCCTGCCGGCAAGCGGGAGGCCCGGATCATCCCGCTCACCGGAGACGTCGCCGAGATCGTGTTCAAGCTCGGCCTGGCCGACAAGGTCGTCGGCGTGGACCTGTCGGCCATGGGGCTGCCCGAGGCCAGGGGCAAGAAGCAGATCGGATACCAGCGGGCGCTGGCCGCGGAAGGCATCCTGTCGCTCAAGCCCACCGTCCTCGTCGGCACCGAGGAAGCCGGGCCGCCGCCGGTCATCGAGCAGCTCAAGGGCGCCGGTGTCCCCGTGGTGCTGGTACCGACCGGCGCCGCCTCCGTGGACGAGGTACCCGGCAAGATCGAGCAGGTGGCCCAGGCAGTCGGCGAGCCCGGCAAGGGCGCCACCCTCGCCGCCGCCACCAAGGCCGAGATCGACGCCGCCAAGGCCACCGTCAAGGCCGACGCCAAGAAGCCTCGCGTCGCCTTCCTCTACCTGCGCGGCCAGTCCAAGACGTACCAGCTCGGCGGCGCCGGAACCCGCGCCGACGCGATGATCACCGCGGCCGGGGGAGAGGACGCCGGGACCGCCGCCGGGGTCAAGGGCTTCAAGCCGATCACCGCCGAGGCCATGGTGGCCGCCGCACCCGAGATCATCCTGGTCATGAAGATGGGCCTCGACTCGGTCGGCGGCGAAAAGGGCCTGCTCGCACTCCCCGGCGTCGCCCAAACCCCCGCGGGCAAGAACCGGCGCATCGTCGCCCTCGACGACCTCGAACTCCTTGGCATGGGCCCGCGCACCGGCCAGGCCCTCACCAAGCTCGTCACCGCCTTCCAGCCGTGACGACCCAGAACGCGGCCACGCGGGCGTCCCACAGCGCCCGCGCGGCCGTGACCGCGGCCGAACGGGTCAACGACGCCCCCGACGCCGCGACCACGGAGCAGGGGGTTCAGCAGCAGCACGCCCCCGACCCCGTGACCGCGTCCCTGCGGACGGACACCCCCCGCCAGGCCGCACCCGCGGAGGAAGGGACGCCTGTCCCCGATCCCGCGTATGCGGAGGATGGGACGCCTGTCCCTGATCCCGCATCTGCGGAGAAGGGGGCGGCTGTTCCCGACTCCGCGCTCGCGGAGGAAGGGGATGAGCACTCCCCGGATGCCGCACCCAAGGCGGAGCGGGCACAGGACGCCCGTGACGCTGTTGCCGCACGCCGGGGCGGGGTATACGAGGCACCGCGGTCATCCGCGCCCCGTCCCGGCCGCGCGGCACTCAAGCTCGCGCTGATCCCCGCCCTCACGGTGCTGCTCGCCACGCTGTGCGTCGCGTCGGCGGGGATCGGCGCGGTTCACGTGCCCTTCGACGAGGTGCTGGCCGGCCTGGTCCAGCCGGGCGAGCACCAGGTCCTCTGGCAGATCCGCTTCCCCCGCGTGGCGCTCGCCGTACTGGTGGGCGCCGCCCTGGCCGTGGCGGGCGCGGGCATGCAGGGCGTCTTCGGCAACCCGCTGGCCGAACCAGGCGTGATTGGCGTCTCGTCGGGCGCGGCCGTGGGCGCGGTCGGCGCCATCGTGCTGGGCGTGAGCGCGTTCGGCGACTGGTCGGTGGCCGTCTCCGCGTTCGCCACCGGCCTGATCACCACCTTCATCGTGTACGGCATGGCCCGCTCCCAAGGCCGCACCGAGGTCGTGACCCTCGTCCTGACCGGCATCGCCGTCAACGCCATCGCCTGGGCCATCGTCGGCCTCTTCACCTTCATGGCCGACGACCAGCAGCTACGCTCCATCACCTTCTGGAACCTCGGCACCCTCGGCGGCGCCACCTGGCCCGTGGTGGCCGCCGTCACCCCGTTCATCGCCGCCGGCCTGATCCTGACCCCGCTCCTGTCGCGCTCCTTCGACCTCCTCGCCCTGGGCGAGCGCGGCGCCCGCCACCTGGGTGTGGACACCGAGCGGGTACGGCTGGCCGCCATCTTCCTGGCCTCCCTCCTCACCGGGGCCTCAGTGGCGGCGGCCGGAGCCATCTCGTTCGTCGGCCTGGTGGTGCCCCACCTGATCAGACTGCTGGCCGGCCCCGGCCACCGCATACTCCTGCCCGCCTCCGCCCTGGCCGGCGGCTGCGTCCTGCTCCTGGCCGACCTGCTGGCCAGGACGGTCGTGGTCCCGGCCGAACTGCCGATCGGGGTCCTGACGGCCTTGCTGGGCGGGCCGTTCTTCCTGTTCCTGCTCCGCCGTACCCGGAAGGAGCAGGGCGGCTGGGCGTGAGGTGCTCTGTGTCGTGGGGAGTGGGGATTGGGCCGGCTGGGCGTGGGGTTGTCCTGGGGAGCGGGTCAGAGTTGATCCGTGGTGAAGGTGGTCAGGATGCGTTCGCCGTCGGTCACCGAGATCGTGTGCTTGCCGCCCTCTCCGTGCGAAAGGACCACCTCGCCGTGCCCGTCGCCGTTGTAGTCTCCCGCGGCCAGCGGCTCGCCCAGGGCGCCGGCCAGGATCTCCCCGGCAGGCAGGCCATCCTGGGCACCCCGGTAGACGCGCACGCCACCCTTGGCCGTCTCGGAGCTTGATCCACCCGGAGCGGCGCCGACGAGCAGGTCGTCGTGGCCGTCGCCGTCCAGGTCGGTGGCCACGGCACGCCCCTTGGCACCGGTAAAACGTTTTTCCCGGCCGTTCCCGTAGTACACGGTCAGGGTGTCGTCCACGCCCGGCGGCTCACTCTCGAAGCCGGGCTCGTCGTTGCGTGAGCCGTCGTCACCCACCGCCACGTCACGGGTCCCGTCGCCGTCGAAGTCGCCGAAGGCGGCGGCCATGCCGGGATTGAGCTTGCGGCCCTGCGCCGCGGGCCCGCCGAGCCGTCCGGACAGCAGCCAGCCCGAGGTCTGCTCGCCGTCGTCGGCCTCGAAGACCAGCAGTCCGGTCGGCCAGGAGCCGGTACGGTCGACGGCCATCCGCCAGAACTCGCCGCCGGTCGGGGAGGGCATTTTCGCCCGGCGGGCGGGTTTGGCGTTGCGGTCGAACGGGCCGTAGAGGAGTTCGAGGGCGGGCTTGCTGGAGGTGTCGCCGGAGGTGCCTTCGGGTGCGGCCACAGTCCCTTCGGATGCGGTCACGGTGCCTTCGGGTGCGGTCACGGTGCCTTCGGGTGCGGTCACGGTGCCTTCGGGTGTGGCCACGGTGCCTTCGGGTGCGGTCACGGTCCCTTCGGGTGTGGCCATGGCCACGTCGGCGGCGCCGTCGCCGTCGAAGTCGCCGGTCACGGCCCGGTAGACGCTCGACTGGGCGAACGTCGGCGGCACGATCGGGACCGCGGTGTCCTCGGGCCCGATGCCGGCGCGGTCGCCCCAGTACACGCGGGGCAGGCCGCGCTCGTCGCCGCCCGGGTGGCCGCCGAAGGCCACGATGTCGCCGTACCCGTCGCCGTCCAGGTCCGCCTGGATGCCGGCGTCGATGATCCACGGGGTAAAACGTTTCGCCGGGATCACCGTGTTCTCGGCCGGGGTGAGGCCGTCGCGGGAGCCGTACACGATGGCCATGCGCGGCAGCCCGGAGTCGGCGATTTGGAAGACGAGGTCGGAGAAGCCGTCGCCGTTGACGTCGTCCTGGAGTTTGGCGCCCTTGATCGGGACCGCCCGCGCCGGGGACGGTTGCTCCCCGGGCTGTGGTGCGGCGCATCCCCCGACCAACAGGGCGAACACCAGCAGACCGGGGATACGCGGCATAGGGGCATCGTAGTGTTGACCCTGACACCGTGTGAGGCCGTAGACCTGGGGGAGTCATGTTCAGCATTGGAGACTTCGCCAGGCTCGGGCTGGTGTCGGTGCGCATGTTGCGGCACTACGACGCGCTCGGGCTGCTGCGCCCCGCGCAGGTGGACCCGGTCACCGGGTACCGGGCGTATCAGGCCGCGCAGCTGTCCAGGCTCAACCGGATCGTCGCGATCAAGGATCTCGGGTTCACGCTGGAGCAGGTGGGCGCGATCCTCGACGACAAGGTGAGCACCGAGGAACTGCACGGCATGGTGCGCCTGCGCCGCGCCCAGCTCGAAGCCCGGATCAGCGCCGACCTGGCCAGGTTGCGGAGGGTCGAGGCGAGGCTCCGCACGATCGAGAGGGAAGGGCACATGCGCACGGACGAGGTCGTGCTCAAACCGGTGGCCGCGATGCGGATCGCCGAGCTCAGCGGCGTGGCGGCCAGCTATGACGGCGAGGATGTCGGCCCGGTCATCAAGCCGCTCTACGCCGAACTGGTCAAACGCCTCCGTGCGGCCGACATCAAGATGACCGGACCGGGCTGCGCCTACTACCTCGCCCAGGACGACGGCACGGTCATGATCCACGCCTCGATCAAGGTGGGCGTCTCCGAGGGCGCGGACGTCGACTTCCTGACTCTGCCCGGCATCGAGACGGCCGCCACGATGATCCACCACGGCGCGATGGAGAACGTCGGCCCGACCATGCAGGCCCTGGCCCACTGGATCGAGGACAACGGCTACCGGACGGTCGGCCTGGCGCGCGAGGTCTCGCTCCACTGCCCGGCCAACCACGACGAATGGGTCACCGAGCTGCAGATCGAGGTGGCCCGCTGACGTGATCGAGCTGGAGCGCCACCGCAAGGAGCTGGCCGGGTACTGCTACCGCATGCTCGGCTCCGGGTTCGAGGCCGAGGACGCCGTCCAGGAGACCCTGACCAGGGCCTGGAAGACCTTCGACCCCGAGCGCGGCGCGCTGCGCCCCTGGCTGTACGGCATCGCCACGAACGTGTGCATCGACATGCTCCGCAGCGCCCAGCGCCGGGCCCGCGCCATGGATCTGGGCCCGGCGGCCGAGCCCGGCACCCCGTTCGGGGCCCCGATCGCCCACGAGCGCTGGGTCTACCCGATGCCCGACCAGCTCATGGACCCGGCCGAGCTGGCGGTCTCCCGCGAGTCGGTACGGCTGGCCTTCGTGGCCGCGCTCCAGCACCTGCCGCCCAAGCAGCGGGCGGTCCTGATCCTGCGCGACGTCCTGGCCTGGTCGGCCGCCGAGGTGGCCGGCCTGCTGGAGACCAGCGTGCCCTCGGTCAACAGCGCGCTCCAGCGGGCCAGGGCGACCATGCCCGCCACGGCCGAGCCCCGCCTGGAGGTGGACGAGGACCTGCTGGCCCGCTACGTGGACGCGTTTGAACGTTTCGACGTCGACACCCTGGTCGCTCTCACCCACGAGGACGCCGTCGAGTCGATGCCGCCGTTCGCCTGGTGGCTGGCGGGCCGCGAGGCCATGCGCGCGGTGCTGGTCGCCTCGGGCGGGGAAGGCTGCCGGGGCAGCAAGCTGGTGAGAGCGGGCGCCACCACGTTCGGCCAGTACCTCGACGGGGAGGCGTTCGCGATCGTGATCCTGGAGACGTCGGGCGGCCTGATCAGGGGTACGACCACGTACCTCGATCCGTTGTTGTTCCCGTTGTACGACCTTCCGATGAGTTTCGGGGGTCCCGATCGTAAGTAAGAGCATGGACATCATCGAATTTCCCGAGCGCCACTATGTCGCCGTCCGCAAGACCATCACGATGACCACGTTCGGCGTGGTCGCCGACCGCATCCCGGAGATCTACGGCTGGCTGGTCGCCCGGGGCGCCGCGATGGCCGGCGCGCCGTTCTTCCGCTTCCATGTGATCGACATGGAAGGCGATCTGGACGTGGAGGCAGGAGTGCCGGTGGCCGAGCCGGTCGAGGGGGAGGGCGACATCGTCGCCGCCACCCTCCCCGCCGGCCGCTACGCCAGCGTCCGCCATGTCGGCCACCCCGACCAGCTCCTCCCGGTCATCGAGAAGCTGCACGCCACCTCCGGCCTCGACTTCGACATGAGCGAGGAGGCCGACGGCGAGCACTGGGGCAGCCGCCTGGAGATCTACCACACCAACCCGGCCGAGGAGCCGGACATGAACAAGTGGGAGATCGAGCTGCAGTTCCGCCTCAAAGACCCAGCGTGACCTCGAGGTCCGAGGTCAGGGCGGCCAGCCCTTCGGCGGCCAGCGCCCTGGCCTCGGCCACCTCGCCCGTGACCGGCACCACCACTTCGAGGTAGCACTTGAGCTTCGGCTCGGTCCCCGACGGCCGCACGACCACCCGCGCACCCCCGGCCAGGCGGTACCGCAGCCCGTCGGTCGGCGGCAGCCCGCCCTCGCCCTTGGCCAGGTCGTCGATGCCCTCGACCGCCCGCCCGCCGAGCTCCTTCGCGGGCTCGGCACGCAGCCGCGCCATCGCGTCGGCGATGAGGGAAAGGTCCTGCACGCGCACCGACAGCTGCGAGGTGGCGTGCACGCCGTACCGCCGCGCCTGGTCGTCGAGCAGGTCGAGCAGGGTACGGCCGGCCCGCTTGGCCTCGGCCGCGATCGCCGCGATGGTCAGCGCCGCCCCGATCCCGTCCTTGTCGTGAACCGGCAGCCCGGCATCGGAGCCCACGCTGTAGCCCAGCGCCTCCTCATACCCGAAGACCAGCCCCTCACCGGCCCGCATGATCCACTTGAATCCGGTCAGCGTCTCGGTGTAGCGCACCCCGTGCGCCGCGGCGATCCTGCCCAGCAGCGAGGAAGAGACGATCGTGGTGGCCACGAGCCGGTCGCCGCCGGTGTTGGCGATCACGTACTCGCCGAGCAGCGCGCCCACCTCGTCACCGGTCAGCATGCGCCACGTGCCGTCACGCTGCGGGACGCCCACGGCGCACCGGTCGGCGTCGGGGTCGTTGGCCAGCACCACATCCGCGCCGATCTTGGTCCCGAGCGCGAGCGCCAGGTCCATCGCCCCGGGCTCTTCCGGATTGGGGAAGGCCACGGTCGGGAAGGCCGGATCGGGGTTGCGCTGCTCCTCGACCGCCATCGGGCTGGCGAACCCGGCCGCCAGGAAGGCGCCGGTCAGCGTGCCGGCCCCGACGCCGTGCAGCGGCGTGTAGGCCACCTTCAGCGTGCGCGCCCGTCCCAGCGGCAGCGCGGTGACCGCCTCGATGTAGTCGTCGAGGATGTCCTCACCCAGCTCGGTGAAGGAGCCGGCCGTCGTGGCGGACACCGGTGCGCCCAGCGGCAGTTCGTCCACCCGCCCCACGCCGTCGATGGCCGCCGAGATCTGCCCGTCGACCGGCGGCACGATCTGCGACCCGTCGCCCCAGTACACCTTGTACCCATTGTCCCGAGGCGGATTGTGGCTGGCCGTGACGGTGACCCCGGCGTCGGCCCCCAGGTGGCGCACGGCGAAGGCCAGCACCGGCGTGGGCAGCGCCCTGGGCAGCAGCGACGCGTGGATCCCGGCCCCGGTCAGCACCGCGGCCGTGTCCCTGGCGAACACGTCGGACTTGTACCTGGCGTCGTACCCGATCACCACGTGCTTGCCGGGCCCCAGCACCTCGGCCAGGCCGGCGGCCGCCCGCATGACGGTGACCCGGTTCATCCGGTTGGGCCCGGCACCCAGCTCACCGCGCAGCCCCGCCGTACCGAACTCGAGCTTCGCCCCGAACCGCTCGCGCAGTGTGTCGAGGTCGGCGCGCTCGATGAGGTCGGACAGCTCGGTGCGGGTGTCGGGGTCGGGGTCCTGGGCCAGCCACTCGCGGGCCTGCTTCAGCAGGTCGCTCACAGGCCGTCGACCACCTTGGCCAGCAGCCCGCCCATGCGCGCCGCGGTGGCCTTGCCCACCTCGAGGACCTCCTCGTGGTTGAGCGGCTCGCCGACCAGCCCCGCGCCGGGGTTGGTGACCAGCGAGATGCCGAGCACTTCGAGGCCGGCCTCGCGGGCGGCGATCGCCTCCAGGACCGTGGACATGCCGATCAGGTCGCCGCCGAGCGTGCGCAGCATGCGGATCTCGGCGGGCGTCTCGTAGGTCGGGCCGCGGAAGGCGCAGTAGACGCCCTCGGCGATCGACGGGTCGGCCGCGCGCACCAGCGCGCGCAGCCGCTTGCTGTAGACCTCGGTCAGGTCGAGGAAGGTCGTGCCGGTCAGCGGATTCGCGCCGGTCATGTTGATGTGGTCGCTGATCAGGACCGGGTCGCCGACGTTCTGCGTCTCGGGGCGCAGGCCGCCGGCGGCGTTGGTGAGCACGACCGCCCTCACCCCGGCGGCGGCGGCCGTCCGGATGCCGTGGACCACCTTGTCGACCGGCCGCCCCTCGTACAGGTGCGTACGGCCGAGCAGGATCAGCGCGTGGCGTCCCGCGCCGGTGCGCACCACGCGGATCTTGCCGCCGTGCCCGGCCACCGCGGGTGGCGCGAAACCGGGCAGGTCGGTGAAGGGCACCTCGGCGACGGTCTGCCCGAGGGCGTCGGCGGCCGGAACCCAGCCGGAGCCCATGACCAGGGCCACGTCGAAGGTGTCGACCCCCGCCGCGCCCTTCAGCGCGGCGGCGGCGTCTTGTGCCAGGGTGTAGGCGTCGTTGCTCACCTCAGTAGTTTAGGAGCAGCCTGTCGAGCACCCTCACACCGAACTGCAGCGCCTCGACCGGCACCCGCTCGTCCACACCGTGGAACATCGAGGCGAAGTCCATGTCCTTGGGCAGGCGCAGCGGCACGAACCCGAAGCCCCGGATGTTCAGGTCCGCGAAGAAGGTCTTGTTGTCGGTTCCGCCCGACATGCAGTACGGCACCGCCCGCGCGGTCGGGTCCTCGGCCTTCAGCGCCGCGATCATCGACTCGACCAGCGCCCCGTCGAAGGTGGTCTCCAGCGCGATGTCGTGGTGCACGAACTCGCGCCGCACCTTCTCGCCGATCAGCGAGTCGATGGTCTTGAAGAAGTCCTCCTCGTGCCCGGGCAGGAAGCGCCCGTCGACCACGGCGGTGGCCTGGCCGGGGATGACGTTCGACTTGTAGCCGGCGTCGAGCTGCGTCGGGTTGGACGTGTGGCTCAGCGTGGCGCCGACGAAGCGCACCAGCGGCCCGATCTTGTCGAGCACGTTCTGCGGGTTCTGGGGGTCGAACGGGATCTGGAAGGCGTCGGCCACCTCGGTGAGGAACGTCCGCACGGTCGGCGTCAGCGTGATCGGCCACTCGTGGGCGCCGATCCTGGCCACCGCCTTGGCCACCTCGGTGACCGCGTTGTCGGAGTTCAGCATGGAGCCGTGCCCGGCGGTGCCGTCGGCGATCAGCTTCATCCAGGCCAGGCCCTTCTGGGCGGTCTCGATGAGGTAGAGCCGCAGCGACGGGTCCACCTCCAGCGAGTAGCCGCCGACCTCGCTGATCGACTCCGTCACGCCCTCGAACAGCTCGGGGTGGTGGGCGGTCAGGTACTTGGCGCCGTAGACGCCGCCGGCCTCCTCGTCGGCCACCCACGCGAAGACGATGTCCCGCTTGGGCTTCCTGCCCTCGCGCTTCATCTGGCGCAGTACGGCCAGCATCATCGCGTCCATGTCCTTCATGTCCACGGCGCCACGGCCCCAGATGTACCCGTCGCGGATCTCACCGGCGAACGGGTCCACCGTCCAGTCGGCGGCATTGGCGGGCACGACGTCCAGGTGACCGTGAACCAGCAGCGCGGGCAGGCTCGGGTCGCTGCCCTCGACCCGCGTGACGACGTTGCCGCGGCCGGGCTCGCTCTCGACGTAGGTCGTCTCGATGCCGACCTCGTCCAGCCGGGCCATCACCACTTCGGCGGCGGCCCGCTCACCCGGCCCGCTGCCGTCACCGTAGTTGCTGCTGTCGACGCGGATGAGCTCCACACACAGGTCGGCTACTTCGTTCTCGGCGGGCGTCATCAGGACTCCATTCGTGAATACCGGCTTTCAGGCCGGGACGGACATGAAACACCTGCGGAGCAGGGCGAGGAGCGCTCGCGGACAGGATGCCGCCGAGGGGAGGAGGTCACGTTCTCTCCAATGTCAGCAGACCGGACTTGCGCAGGTGGCCGCGCTTGTGGGCGCGGGTGATCAGGGTGACGTTGACGTCGGTGACGTCGTCGATCGGGCCGACGACGTGGGTGAGAAAACGGTAGAGGTCGGCCTCGTGCGCCGCGACGACCTGGACGATGACCGAGTGGGTGCCCGAGGTGGCCGCGCAGTAGCGCACGTCGGGGTGGGCGGCCAGCGTCTGCCCGACCACGTCGAGCCCGTGCGGGCGCACCTTCAGCCAGATCTGCGCCTCGACCTCCAGGCCGAGCAGCGCGGGCTCGATCTCGGCGCGGGGGCGCATGAGCCGGCGGTCCAGCAGCGAGCAGACGCGGCGGCGGGCCGTCGGCAGCGAGACGTCCAGCCGCTCGGCGATCGCGGTGAAGGCGATCCGGCCGTCGGCGACGAGGAGTTCGGCGATCTCCTCCTCCAGCGGGGACAGGCCGTCCTGGTCGGGCAGCGGCTCCTCAGGGTAGACGGGGCGCAGCTCGGCGACCTCCTCCGGGGTGAGGAAGGGCGCGTGCCACTCGGCCACGGTGGTGAACGTGTGCAGCACGACCTGGGTCCGCGTCTGCAGGACGCCCTCGATCTCGGTGATCTCGGAGGTGACGATCTCGTGCAGGATCTCCCTGGTCGGGGCGACCAGTTCGGCGCCCAGATCGGCCTCGCCGGTCAGCGAGTAGACCGATCGGGTGTCCCGGCGTTCGCTCAGTGCCGCCGCGACCTTGGCCGATGCGCCGGGCCGTACCTGAACATGGAGATGGACCGGACGGCCGTGTCCGGTGCGCAGGTCGTCGTAGATCGCGGTGACCCGGAGCAGGCCCTCGCCGATGGTGCGCTGGAGCCTGCGGGCGACCGTACGTTCGTGCTCACCTATCACCCGGGCGATCTCGCCCCAAGACGCACGCGGGCTGACCTGCAGGGCTGCGATCAACCGTCGGTCGAGAACGTCCACTGAGAACCGTTTCTATGTCGGGTTTGTAAATAAATCTCAGGAGGTTTGACTATTTCGGTCGTGCACTTGCACAGTAGGGCACCATCGCACATGTAGCAAAGGAGCCCCTGGTGGCAACCTCATCGGTCGCTGAGTCGCCGCTCGGCATCCCCCGCAGCAGGGTCCGTCAGCTCGTGGCAGCCAGCATCGGCAACGTCGTCGAGTGGTACGACTGGTACGCCTACGCTGCCCTGGCCGGCTATTTCTCCGTCGCGGTCTTCCCCAAGGCCGCCGACAACTCCCTTGTGCCCTTGCTGGCCTCGTGGAGCGTCTTCGCCGTGGGGTTCTTCATGCGGCCCCTCGGCGGCCTGCTCGTCGGCTCGTTCGCCGACCGGTTCGGCCGCAAGGCCGCGATGACCTTCACCATCGTGTTGATGGGCGCCGGCTCGCTGCTGCTGGCGATCACCCCCACGTACGAGGCCGCGGGCATCCTCGCCCCGATCATCTTCACGCTCGGCCGCCTCATCCAGGGCCTGTCGGTCGGCGGTGAGTTCGCCGCCGCCACCACCTTCCTCGTGGAGTCGGCGGGGCCCGGCCGCCGCGGCCTGTTCTCAAGCTTCCAGTACGTCAGCACCACCATCGGCCAACTCCTGGCGTTGGGCCTGGCCACCGGCCTGGGGAGCATGCTGGTCACAGCCGACATGAACAGCTGGGGCTGGCGCATCCCCTTCGTGATCGGCGCCGTCCTCAGCCTCGTGGGCCTGTGGATCCGCAAGGGCGCCGACGAGACCTCACACGTCGCCCAGGAGATCCAGGAAGGCAAGGCCCGACGCCCCGGTCTCTTCGACTTCCTGCGCCACTACCCCAAGCAGGCCGCCCTCATCGTCGGCATCACGATCGCCGGCACCGTGGCCTACTACACGTGGACCACCTTCCTGCCCAACTACGCGCAGATCACCGTCACGTTCGACAAGACCGAATCGCAACTCGTGGGCACGATCTCGCTCGTGTTCTTCATGATCCTGCAGCCGCTGCTCGGCATGCTCTCGGACCGGATCGGCCGCAAGCCCATGCTGATCACCTTCGGCGTCGCCTTCACCCTGCTGCCGGTGCCCCTGCTGGGCATGCTGACCAACTCCTTCGCCAGCCTGCTGCTCATCCAATGCCTCGGCATGATCTTCCTGGGCTGCTTCACCTCGGTCTCGGCCGCGGTCAACTCCGAACTGTTCCCGACCCACGTCCGGGCGGCGGGCGCGGGCTTCCCGTACTCGCTCACGGTCGCGCTCTTCGGCGGTACGGCACCGCTCATCGGCACCGCGTTCATCGACGCCAAGAACCCCGGGTTGTTCCCGTGGTACATGTCGGCCCTGGCCCTGATCTCCACGCTCGTCTACATCTTCGCCCTGAAGGAGACCAAGGACCAGCCACTCCGCTGACCCCAGAAAGCCCCCGGCACCTGCGCAGGTGCCGGGGGCTTCGCGCGCCGGGTGGTGGCCAAGGGCACGTACTCCACCGGACGTCTCGAGGCGGACGAAGCTGCAGCGGCCGAGTCCGAGACGAGCGTTCACACGGTCGTGAGAACGGAACCCAGCCTGCACCACGCCGTTCAGATATATGCACGACATGATCGCGTCTGCGGTAGACCCCGCCTGGCCTGCCGGCACACTGGACGTCTGCAATATCCCCCAGACCCCGCCGAACTGCCTTGACCCGGGCTTGCCCCTTGAAGAAGGGCGCCCGAAGGACCGCCAGGGGTCGAGCCTTGGCTCGACTGGAAGAACGCCTGGAGCCCTCACGCGCGAAGCGCGCGACGGCGTAAGACCATGCCTTTAGCTAGTCGGCCTTGCAGGGGCGGCCGCGTAGTTCCTTCACGTAGTCGTCCGGGGCCCCTGCCTTCTCTGCCGCGTCGGCCAGCGAACCCAGGTAACGCGCCGCCGGCAGGCCGCCCTCGTAGGCGTCCAGGACGTAGAACCAGGCGACGACCTCGCCCTCCAGCGTCTGCACCCGCAGCCGCACCTTGTGGTACACCCCGCGGGCCGCGCCCTCCCACTGGTCCAGCGAGGATTCGTCGAACTCGGGCACGTCGTAGAGCACCACGAACACGTGCTCGTCGGGGGCTTCGACGATCGTGGCCAGGGCGTCCTCGCCGCCGAATGTCAGGCGCCAGCCCTGCAGCCATCCGGCGCCCCGCACCGGTGAGTGCGGCGCGCGCAACGCCATCTGCCCCGAATCCAGGTTGCTGCCGTATGCGGCGTAGACAGGCACAGCAGATAAGCGTAGCGTCCCGGCCCCGCCCCGTTCGCCCGCTGCTTCGGCGATGCGGAAGAATGGTACACGTGACTAGGATCGTGATCATCGGTGGCGGACCAGGCGGCTACGAGGCGGCTCTGGTGGCGGCGCAGCTAGGCGCGGACGTCACCATGGTCGAGCAGGACGGGCCAGGCGGCGCCTGTGTGCTCACCGACTGCGTGCCGTCCAAGACCTTGATCGCGACCTCTGTGCGCAAGCAGGCGCTGCTGGACGCGCCCTCGCTGGGCGTCGGATTCACCGGTGGGCTCGACGGTGACGTCGGCGTGGCGCACGTCGATCTTCCGCTGGTCAACAAGCGGGTTAAAGAACTGGCCCAGGCTCAGTCGATGGATATCGAAACGCGCGTGGCGGCCGAGGGCGTGGAGATCATCAAGGCGCACGGGCGGCTGGTGGACCCGCAGGTCGTCAAGGCCGGTGAGCGGACGATCCGGGCCGACGTCGTGCTCGTGGCCACCGGGGCGACGCCGCGCATCCTGCCGGGCGCCGAGCCCGACGGTGAGCGGATCCTCACCTGGCGCCAGCTCTACGACCTCGACACGCTGCCCGAGCATCTCATCGTCGTCGGCTCCGGTGTCACCGGAGCCGAGTTCGCCGGCGCCTATCGTTCGCTCGGCTGTGAGGTGACGCTCGTCTCCAGCCGCGACCGCATGATGCCCAACGAGGACGCCGACGGCGCCGAAGTGCTCGAAGAGGTCTACCGCAGGCGCGGCATGAACGTCATGGGCCGCTCGCGCGCCTCCTCGGTCACCCGCACCGCCGACGGTGTCCTGGTCACCCTGGAGGACGGCCGCGTGGCGGAGGGCTCCCACGCGCTCATGACCGTCGGCATGATCCCCAACACCACCGGCATCGGCCTGGCCGAGGCCGGGGTTCAGCTCGACCGCAACGGCTTCATCAAGGTCGACAAGGTCTCGCGCACCTCCGCGCCCGGCGTCTACGCGGCCGGCGACTGCACCGGCGTGCTCATGCTCGCCTCGGTCGCCGCCATGCAGGGCCGCATCGCCGTCTGGCACGCGCTCGGCGAGGCCGTCCAGCCGCTGCGCCTGGCGACCGTCGCCTCCAACATCTTCACCGACCCCGAGATCGCGGCCGTCGGCGTCGCCCAGAGGTCCATCGAGGCCGGCGAGATCGAGGCGAACGTGGTCAAGCTGCCGCTGGCCACCAACGCGCGGGCCAAGATGTCGGGCTTCAACGACGGCTTCGTCAAGCTCTTCTGCCGCCCGCACACCGGCATCGTCCTGGGCGGCGTCGTGGTGGCGCCCCGGGCCTCCGAACTCATCCTGGCCGTCTCGGTGGCCGTCCAGCAGCGCCTGACCGTGGACCAGCTGGCCCACACCTTCGCGGTGTACCCGTCGCTGTCGGGCAGCATCACCGAGGCCGCCCGCCGCCTCATGCAGCCGGAAGCCGCGATCGGCCTTTAAGCCCCTAAGTCTTCTAGGCCCACAGACAACCGACCGGGGCCGGGACATGATGCTCATGTCCCGGCCCCGGTCGTTGAGTTCCCGCGCCCTTTGTCTACGAAGGGCCGTTACGGCGGGCACCACGTCCGACGTGAGAAGCGATCCCCACGATCGGCGCGCGCCCACGTCGGTGCGTGGCGTGGGCGGCGGCCCGCCGTAGCTTCAAAGCGCGATCTACCAGTCGCCGCCGCCGAAATCGCCGCCGCCGAAGTCGAAGCCGCCTCCGCCGCCGAAGTCACCGCCGCCGAAGTCACCGCCACCGCCGAGGTCGCCGCCGCCGTCGGCGTAGCCCTCCGCGTAGCCGGCGCCGTAGCCGCCCATGCCCCAGCCGCCGCCGAGCATGCTGCCCATCATGGTGCCGATGAACATGCCGGTCATGATGTCGCCGAAGCCGCCGTAGTAGCCGTAGGCGTACGGCTGGTAGGCCGGGCCCGCGTCGTAGTACGGGCGGCGCTGGCCGTCGACCATGACCTCGCGCATCTGCGGGTCGAAGCCGCGCTCGACCGCCTCGGCGTCCATCGCGCAGGCGGGGACCTCGCGTACGGCGCCGCCCGCCGGTGCCCAGCTCACGTCGCGCACGGACGGCCCGTGCTGCGGGTTGAAGAAGCACGGTGCCCGGCGCTCGGGGATCGGCTGGTTGTTGACCCTGGCCTTCACCACGGCGAGGGAGTAGCGGCCGTCCTCCAGCGTCTGGGTGACCTCGCGGATCTGGTCGGACCGCTCGATCGTGGCCAGCTGGGTCTTGGCCTTCTCGTAGGAGTCGAGGGCGTGCTGCCACTCGGTGATGTGCTGGCCGCCCTCACCGGCGAGGGTGACGTCGGTGTCGAGCGCGGTGATCTCCTCACCGAACTTGGTGACGTCCTCGTCGACGGTCGACTTGACCATCGCGAGTTCCTTGGCCTGCTTCTCGGCGAGCTTCTTCTTCTTGTTCTTGGAGTACAGGAAGTAGCCGCCGCCACCGACCAGGGCGACGACGCCGAGGCCGATCAGCGCGCCGGTGCCGCTGCCGCCGCTCGGCGAGCTGCTGCCCAGGGCGGACTTGGGCTTGCCCTCGGCCAGCAGGTTGACCCGGTCGACGAACTCCTTCATGCCGCCGACGAGGTCGTTCTGGTGGTTGTTGACGGACAGGCGGGCGATCTGGCCGGTTTTGTTGTTGCCGAAGTTGGACCCGGCGAACAGCGTGGAGCCGTCGAGCACGGCGACCGTGACGTGCCCGCTACCGGGGCCGCCCTTGGCCGTGATCGTGGCGTCGCCCAGGGACTTCACGTAGGTGGCCACGTCGGTGACGCTGCCGTCGGGCAGGGCCGCGACGTAGATGTCGCTCTTGGAGTCCTTCAAGGCGGACCGGAGCTCTGACTGCTGGTCAGAGGTCAGCGCGGAGCCGTTCTCCACATACAGGCGATCCTTCTTGTCCTTCCAATAGGACACAACGGCCTGGGCGTCAGGCGGCGCCGCGGCGTGTGCAGCGGGGGACAGCGCGAATACAGCGAGTAGACCGGCGATCAGAGCCGCGGTCGCGGCCCCCGCTCGGCGCAGCGAGTGGGTCATGGGCAGCAAGCCTCCTTCGCCCTTCAGGACGAACGGGCGGTCGGGAAAGTTCCTCCACCCGCACGTTACCTGTCCGCGTGACATTGGATGGGCGGAGGGAGGGCTTGGAGCCTCAGGCGTCCTTGATCTCGCAGATGGTCGCGCCCGCGGTGACGGTCTGCCCCACGGCCGCGGCCAGGCCGGTGATGGCGCCGGCCTTGTGGGCGGTCAGCGGCTGCTCCATCTTCATGGCCTCCAGCACCACGACCGTGTCGCCCTCCGCCACCGTGTCGCCGTCGGCGGCCACGACCTTGACGATCGTGCCCTGCATCGGGCTGACCAGCGCGTCGCCGCCGGCCGCCGCCTTCTTGGCCGCGCTGCCGCCGCGCTTGGGCGCCTTCGTGTTCGCCGCGGGCGTAGAAGCGCCCATGCCCAGCCCGGCGGGCAGGACCACCTCCAGGCGCTTGCCCCCCACCTCGACCGTCACCGACTCCCGGGCGGGCGCCTCGCCGCCGGCGACCTCGCCCGCGTAGGGCGGGATGGTGTTGTCGAACTCGGTCTCGATCCACCGGGTGTGGACGGCGAACGGCTCGGCGGTGAACGCCGGGTCCTCGACGATGGCCCGGTGGAAGGGGAGCACGGTCGGCATGCCGTCGATCTCGAACTCCGCCAGCGCCCGCCGCGAGCGCGCCAAGGCTTCGGTACGGCTGCGCCCGGTCACGATGAGCTTGGCCACCAGCGAGTCGAACGTCTGGGGCACGGTCGTCCCGGCCTCGTACCCGGAGTCGAGCCGCACGCCGGGCCCGGAGGGCGGGCGCAGCACGGTCAGGGTGCCCGGCGCGGGCAGGAAGTTGCGCCCGGCGTCCTCGGCGTTGATCCGGAACTCGAAGGAGTGCCCGCGCAGCGGCGGGTCGTCGTAGCCGAGCGGCTCGCCGTCGGCCACGCGGAACATCTCGCGGACCAGGTCGATGCCGGCGACCTCCTCGGTGACCGGGTGCTCGACCTGGAGCCGGGTGTTGACCTCGAGGAAGGAGATGGTGCCGTCCTGGCCGACGAGGAACTCGCAGGTGCCGGCGCCGGTGTATCCGGCCTCGCGCAGGATGGCCTTGGAGCTGGAGTAGAGCGTGGCGACCTGCTCCGGGGTGAGGAACGGGGCCGGGGCCTCCTCGACGAGCTTCTGGTGGCGGCGCTGCAGCGAGCAGTCGCGGGTGCTGACGACGACCACGTTGCCGTGGGCGTCGGCCAGGCACTGGGTCTCGACGTGGCGGGGGCGGTCGAGGTAGCGCTCCACGAAGCACTCGCCCCGGCCGAAGGCGGCCACGGCCTCGCGCACCGCGGACTCGTAGAGGTCGGGTACCTCCTCCAGGGTGCGGGCCACCTTGATGCCGCGCCCGCCGCCGCCGTACGCGGCCTTGATGGCGATCGGCAGCCCGTGCTCCTCGGCGAAGGCGACGACCTCCCCGACGCCGGAGACCGGGTCCTTGGTGCCGGCGACCAGCGGCGCGCCGACCTTGGCGGCGATGTGCCTGGCCCGCACCTTGTCGCCGAGCGCGGCGATCGCGGCCGGCGGCGGCCCGATCCAGGTCAGCCCGGCGTCGATGACGGCCTGGGCGAACTCGGCGTTCTCGGCCAGGAATCCGTAGCCGGGGTGGACGGCGTCGGCGCCGGACGCGGCGGCGATCCGCAGCAGCTTGGCGATGTCGAGGTAGGTCTCGGCAGGGGACTGCCCGCCCAGCGCGTAAGCCTCGTCGGCGGTCTTGACGTGCAGCGCGTCGAGATCCTGCTCGGCGTAGACGGCGACGCTGGCGATCCCCGCGTCCTTGCACGCGCGGGCCACCCGCACGGCGATCTCGCCTCGGTTGGCGATCAGAACCTTGTGCACCGACGTCTTTCCTTCCTCAACGAGCTGAAAGGGAGTTTATCGACCCGCCGTCACCTGCCGAGGTATGCGCCTCCGTTGACGTGCAGCACCTGCCCCGTGAGGTGCCGCGCACCGGGGGAGGCGAGAAAGAGTACGGTCTCCGTCACGTCGGCCGGCGTGGCGGGGCGGCCGTTGCGGGTGTTGACCACGCGGGCCTTGATGCCGTCCTCGGTCAGGCGGCCCTTGAAGAACTCGGTGTCCACGACGATGCCGGGGGCGACGACGTTGGCGGTGACGCCGCGTGGGCCGAGTTCGGCGGCCAGGTCGGCGGTCCACGACTCGATGGCGGCCTTGGCGGCGCCGTACGAGCCCGAGCCGGTGCCGCGGGCGGCGATGGAGCCGAGGGAGATGATCCGCCCGCCCTTGGTGAAGCGCGGCAGCAGGGCGGTGGTGACCAGGACGGCGGTCAGCAGGTTGGCGTTGAGGTTGGCCTGCCACGCCGCGGCCACGTCCGCGAGTTCGGTGGACGGTTCGCGGTCCAGGTTGGTGTTGCCGCCGGCGTTGTTGACGAGCACGTCGACGTGTTCGGGCAGGAGGGCGGCGGCTTCTCCGACCGCCGCGGGGTCGGCCGCGTCGAAGGCGAGGTAGGCGGCGCCGAGGTGCTCGGCGGCCGATTTCAGCACGTGTTCGCGCCGGCCGGTGATGGTGACGCGGTCGCCGAGCGCGATGAACCCGGCGGCGATCGCGTAGCCGATGCCGGTGCCACCGCCGGTCACCACAACGTCGCGCATGGGGACGATGCTCCTTTTCTTTAGAATAATCCTCTGGACGACCATAGCCGCTCGGTATAACTGGGGGCGATGGGCCTCCAGGATGCCTATGGTGAGGGCGCTCTCTCGTCGAGATCGCAGGAGGCATCCATGAGCCAGGGTCTGCTCGGTGGCAACCCCGCGGAAATGCAGCAGATGGCCACCCAGTTCACGCAGCAGTCGGAGACGGTGCGGGCCACGATGGCGGCGCTGGACCGCGAGGCGGCCAAGGTGGGCACGGCCTGGACGGGCCCGGGCGCCGAGCGCTTCAACGGCGCCTGGCAGACCTACCGCGCCTCCTTCCAGCGCATGGCCGAGGAACTCCAGGAGGCCGCCCGGGTGATCAACACCTACCGGGGCAACATCGAGTCCGCGACGCGCTGACCGATGAGGCCGCGTGCCGTGGCGCGCGGCCTCAGGTAACTGTTCCCGGCAAACCCGGGCAAGATAGGGTGCTTGACCGTGATCGGTCGAGTGCTGGCAGCGGGTGGGCTGGCCGTCGCATGCACGCTCTGGCCGGTGGCCGCCCATGCCGCCCCGCCCGAATGCGCGCCCGAGCGCGGCAAGGTGACGATCAGCAGCAACCTCTGGGCCCAGCAGCGTCTCGACATCCGCAGCGCCTGGCGGCTGACCGCGGGCAAGGGCGTCACCGTGGCCGTGATCGACAGCGGCGTGGACGTCAAGCACCCCCAGCTCAAGATCGCCGGCAAGGCGGACTTCTCGCGCACCACCAGCCGTGACTGCGAGGGCCACGGCACCGCGGTGGCGGGCATCATCGGCGCGCAGTTCCGCAACGACTTCCCCTTTTACGGCGTCGCGCCGCAGTCCAGGCTCCTGGCGCTCAAGCACGCCAACGGCAAGCGCGGTGACGTCGCCCACCTCGTCGAGGCGATCCAGTACGCGGCCAAGATCGGCGTGGACGTCATCAACATCTCCGCCCAGGCCGCCGACCAGCCGGATCTCAAGGCCGCCATCGACTACGCGCTGGCGCAGGACGTCGTCGTGGTGGCCGCGGCGGGCAACGCCGACAAGTCCGACGGCACCCCCGGTCCCGCCTACCCGGCCGCCTACGAGGGCGTCCTGTCGGTGGGCGCGCTGGCGCCCGACGGCCGCATCTCCGACTTCTCCAACACCGGGTCCAAGGTGTCGGTCGTCGCTCCCGGCCAGGGCCTGACCAGCACGTGGCCGGGCGGCACCTACAAGACCGACCTGCCGGGCACCAGCTTCGCCGCGCCGTACGTGGCGGGGGTGGCCGCGCTGGTGCGGGCGCGTTTCCCGGACCTCAACCAGGAGCAGGTACGGCGGCGCATCGAGGCGACGGCCGACGGCGGGCTGGGCACGGGCACCGGGACGGGCACGGTCAACCCGGTCGCGGCGGTCAGCACGATCCTGCCCGCGGAGGAGGTCGTGGTGGCGCCGCCGCGGCCGGAACCGCTCCCGCCCGGAGTCGTGGCCAAACGGCCGGAGCCGGACGAGCGGGCGATCACGGTCGCGGTCTGGGTGGGCGCGGGGGCGTTGGTCCTGGCCGGGGCGTTGGTGGCCGCGCGGGTGGTGATGCCCATGGGGCGGCGTCGGGGCTGGCGGCCCGGTTCCTGAAGATCTGGAGCCCTGACAGTGAAATGTCAGGATTTGGCGGGAAACCACTGATGCTTGTGGTGCGGATCTGGTTCAATGTTGCGGATCATGATTTGGTGTTGAAAGGACGACCGTGGATTCCTTGCGACCCGAGGACCCGCAGCAGTTAGGCGAATACACCGTCATGGGGCGCCTGGGCGAGGGCGCTCGCGGCGTCGTCTATATGGGCCGCGAGGCCGACGACGCCGAATTGCGCGTGATCAAGCTCTTCCCCGCCGTCGAGGAGGGGGACGAGGACGCGGTCCGCCGCCTGGGCGCGGGCAAGCGCCTGTCCAGCCCCTACGTCGCCCGCGTGTTCGCGACCGGCATGGCGGACGGCCGGCCGTACCTGGTGCGTGAGCACATCGAGGGACGCAGCCTCGCCGAGGTCGTCGCGGCCGACGGGCCCCTGGGCGGGGACGAGCTGGAGCGGCTGGCGATCGGCGTGCTCACCGCGCTGACGCCCATTCACCTCGCCGGGATGACGCACGGCGGGCTGACCCCCAACAACGTGATCATGGCTGCCGACGGGGTGCGGGTGACCGACCCCGCGGTGGGCGCGCCTGTGGGCGAGACGGGCTACCGCTCGCCCGAGCAGGTGCGCGAGCAGCCGTACAACCAATATGCCGACGTGTTCTCCTGGGGTGCGCTCGTGGCCTTCGCGGCCACCGGGCAGGCGCCCTTCGGCAACGAGGCTCAGGGCGTCCTGGAGGGCGTGACGCCGCTGGACGCGCTGCCCGGCAAGCTCAGGGACGTGGTCGCGGCCGCTCTGGCCAAGGAGCCGGGGCAGCGGCCGACCACGTATGCGGCGTTGCTGAAGCTCTTCGGGGACACCACGGCCGCGGACAACGCCGCGCCGCTGGAAGGCGTCCCGGTGCCGGGGGACGCCCTTGTCCGGCCGGTGCCCCCGCTCGAGGGCGTGCCGATCCAGAACGCGCCGCACGCCGGCTACCACCAGGGCGTCCCGGCCCAGAACGCGCCGCACGCCGTCTACCACGAGGGGCCGCCGGTCCAGCCGGCCGCGCCGATGTGGGGGGCGCCGGACGACGAGCGCTCCCACGTGCCGCCGCAGCAGATCTGGACCTCGCCCCCTGCCGCCCCGGCGCAGCCGCGCAAGCGGTTCCCCGTCGCGCTCGTGGCCGCGATGGCGGCGGTCCTGGTGCTGTCGGGCGTCGGGCTGTGGGGCGCCAACAAGTACGCCGGCACCCAGACCCTGAGCCCGGCCGCCGCGGAGGGGCAGGGCAAGACGAGCGCGGCCGAGGCCCAGCCGGAGCCCGGCGGCACGACGCTGGGCAACGGCGGGGAGCAGTCTCCGGCCGACCCCCAGTCGACCAGCGAGATCACGGTCCCGTGGGCGCAGACCCCGGACCCGCAGCAGGACCCGGTGCAGCCGTTCGAACTGCCCACCGAGGCGCAGTCGACCGGCCAGCCGCAGGTTCCCGAGCTGACCACGATCCCGACGCCGCCGACCGCGCTGCCCACGCAGCCGCAGGTCCCGACGCCGCCGGTCACGGTGACGATCACGCCGACCAGGGCGGAGAAGGAGAAGACGCCCTCGGAGAAGCCGAGCGACAAGAAGCGCGAGGAGCCGCACGAGACGCGCTCGCCGACCTCCACTCCGTCGCCGACGGTCACCGTCACCGTCACCCCGACTCCGACCCCCACCTCGACCCCCACGCCGACCCCGACTCCGACGCCGGCCCCCACGCAGACCCCGACGCCGACCCCGACCTCGGCGCCCACCCGGACTGCGACCCCGGCCCCCGCCCCGACGTCCACGCCGACTCGCTCGCTCAGCAAGGATCCGGAGCCGACGAAGAAGCCCACGGACAAGCCGTCGCCGACGCCCACCAAGCCCGCCCCGTCGCGGCCGAACCCGCACACGCCGACCTCGGCCTGCGGCTCCGGCTTCGCCGTACAGCGCTCGACCCCGCTCGACGGCGGCACGGTCTACCAGCTGTACAACAGCGGCACGGGCGAGAACTGCGTGGTCACCATGAAGACCGCGAACGTCGGGGTGAAGACGCCGGTGCGCGCCACGCTCGAGGTCCAGGGCGGTGAGTCCAAGAGCGACTCCGGTGACTTCGAGTACTACGCGGGCCCCGTGAAGCTCCAGGCGCGTGGTAAGTGCGTGCAGTACTCCGGCTCCGTCGGGTCGGCCACGGGCGGCCAGGGCTGGGGCAACTGCGGCTAGAACACCCGAAAGCTCCCTGACCCCCTGGGGCAGGGAGCTTTCGTGCGTCAGTAGGGCTTGTAGTCGCCGCCCCTCTCCAGCGAGTTGATGCCGGGGTGGTTGGCGAGATTGCCGTAGCGGTCGTAGGTGTACAGGACGCCCGCGATGATGTTGTCCACCGGCGCCAGAATGTCGTCATATCCGGCGAGCTTGTGCGCGTTGAACGTGGGCGGGATCGTCTGCATCAGGCCCTGGGACGGCACACCGTTCTGGGCGTTGATGTCCCAGTTGTTGATGGCCTTGGGGTTGCCCCCGGACTCGTGGTAGATGATCGTCCAGATCCGTTCGATGGCTACGGGGTCGTCCGGGTCCAGGTCGCTGACGTCGATGCCCCGCTCGGCCTTGATCTTCGCGGCGTTCGCCTTGATGATCGTCAGCGCTTCCTTGATCCAGGCGACCACCTCGGCCTTGGGCGCGGGCGCGCCGCCGCCGGCGCCCGGGGCGGCGCCGCCTCCGGGCGAACCGCTGCCGGAACCGGTGCCGTTTCCATTGCCGTAACCGGACAGGTTGGTGTTGCGGACCTCGCTCTTCGGCCGCCGCTGCCACTCGAGCTTGGTGCCGGGTTTGGGGGTGAAGTTCTGATCGCCCGGCTTGTTGGTCGCGGCGAACGTGATCTCCCGGTCGCCGAGAGCCTTGCGGACCGCGGCCTCCGCCTTGTCGACGGCGTCGGCGGCCTCCGTCACCAGCGGGTCAGCGTCCTTGTTGGCCTGGCTGACGATGTCCGTGACCCCGGGCTTGATCTGGGCCTCGGTGGCTCCCGGGTTCTCCTTCTTGTACCGGGTGCGGTACTCGTTGGCCCGGGTGACGGTGTTGGTGTAGAGGGTGTTGAGCTTGCCCTGGGCGGTCTCCAGGGCGGTGGCCGCCGTGTCCAGGGCGTTGGCGCCGCCGGCCAGCGCGTCGTGCAGCTCGTCGCCGGCCCTGCTGTACACCGCCATGTACTTCGAGAAGGCGTCGGCGGAGACGCCGTGCCAGGCTCCGGTGACCTGGTTGACGGCGCGGCTGAGCGCGCCGGTGTGATCGACGAGGTTGCCGGCGGCGGTGCGCCAGTGGGTGGCGAGGAGCCGGATCGCCGCGGGGTTGCCGGTGACCTTGTTGCGTTTCTCCGCCAGGGCGGTGATCCCCGGCATGCTGTCCTCGGTCTCGCTCATTGGGGCGTGTCGGCCTTCCTGAGGTTGGTCTCGACCTGGTCGATGGCGCGTTCGACGCCCTGCAGGTTGGATTTGACGAGGCCGAGCTCGTCGCCCAGTTCCTTCCACACGCCGTCGACGGCGGTGGCCAGGGTGCCGGACTTGGCCAGCTTGCCGAAGATGCTGGAGTCGGTGGTCGGGCCGGGCGCCTTGACCGGCTTCTTGGGGTCGTTCGTGATGGCGTCGGAGACGTTCATCCCCGACGCGGCCTTTCTGCATGCTGTGCGGAAATCGTCGAACGCGTCGTAGTAGACGTCCACTCCTGCCACGCGTCGCCCCCCTTTTCTCTCTGGCTACTCTGAAGGTTCCTGGTCGGCGGGCAGGAAGGCGGTCTGCGAGAGGCGGGCGCCGTTGCGCCGGTCCACGAAGTACCCGCGGCCCGGCGGCAGCGGGTGCGCCCGCACGTTGCCGAACAGGATGCCCTCGTCCTTGTTGCCCGACAGGATGACCGCCGGGCTGGCCATGTCCTTGACCTTGGTGATGATCGGGTCGAACATCGACCGGCTGATGCCGCCCATCTGGCGGGCCATCACCAGGTGCAGCCCGATGTCGCGCGCCTGCGGCAGCAGGTCGGCCAGCGGCGCCAGCGGGTTGGACGAGGTGGCCACCAGGTCGTAGTCGTCGACCACGATGTACAGGTCGGAGCCCTGCCACCAGTCGCGGGCGCGGAGCTGCTCGGGCGTGAGGTCGGCGGGCGGCAGCCGCTTGAGCAGTGCCGCGCGCGCGTTGTTGACGAGGTCGGCGGCGGCCGCGCTGGAGGCGGCGTAGCCGATGCGGTTCTCGGTCACGGCGGAGTCCAGCAGCGCCCGCCGGTAGTCGATGACGATCATCATCGCCTCGCGGGGGGTCTGCCGGGCCACCAGGCCCTCCATGATGACCCGCAGCAGGTTGGACTTCCCGCTCTCGGTGTCGCCCACCACGATGAAGTGCGGGTCGGCGTCGAAGTCCAGCACGACCGGCGACAACGACGCCTCGTCGATCGCGATCGGGATGCGCCGCGGCCCGGTCTCCTCCGGTCCGGGCAGCGTGCCGGCCGGCAGCAGCGCGGGCAGCAGCCGTACGGCGGGCGCGGGGTCGCCCCGCCAGGCGTCCTTGACCGCCTGCACCAGCGCGCGCACGCCGCCGGAGAGGTCCTCGGTGTCCTGCGCGCCGTCGATGCGCGGCAGCGCCGACAGGAAGTGCAGCCCCTCGCGGGTGAGCCCGCGCCCCGGCACCCCTTCCGGGACGGCCAGCGCCGCCTTCCTGTTCACCTCGGACTCGTACGGGTCGCCCAGCTTGAGCTCGACCCTGGTGCCGAAGAGGTCCCGGATGCCGGGCCGGAACTCCGACCACTTGTTCGTGGCCGCCACGACGTGGATGCCGTAGCCCAGGCCGCGCGCCGCCAGGTCGGTGATCACGCCCTCGATGGCCTCGAACTCCTGCCTGACCGTGAGCCAGCCGTCCACGACCAGGAAGATGTCCCCCCAGCCGTCGCCTTGGATCTTGCCTTCGGCCATGAGCCGCCGGTAGGCGGCGATGGAGTCGATGCCCTGCTCGGCGAAGCGGCGCTCACGCTCCTGGAGGACGCCGGCGATCTCGGCGACGGTCCTGCGCACCCGGTCGGCGTCCAGGCGGGTGGCGATGCTGCCGACGTGGGGCAGGCCGTCGAGGGAGGCCAGCGAGCCGCCGCCGAAGTCCAGGCAGTAGAACTGCACTTCCTTCGGCGTGTGGGTGAGCGCCATGCTGGTGACCAGCGTGCGCAGCACCGTGCTCTTGCCGCTCTGGGTGCCGCCGGCCACCCCGATGTGGCCCGCCGCGCCGGACAGGTCCACCCAGAACGGGTCGCGACGCTGCTCGAACGGCTTGTCGATGATGCCCACGACCGCGTTCAACCGGCCGCGGCCCGGCCAGCCGGGGGTGGTCAGCCCGTGCGCCTGGGTGATGGACAGCGGGGGCAGCAGATGGTTGAGCGCCAGCGGCTCGGCCAGCGGCGGCAGCCAGATCCGGTGGGCGGGCGGGCCCTGGCCCTCCAGCTTGCCCACGACGATGTCCAGGAGGCTGACCTGCGGCCCTTCCTGTTTGTCCGTTTCGGGCTTCTCCGTCACCTGTTCCACGATCGGCAGGGGCACGTGGGCCGGGCCGTACTCGACGACCTCCCGCACGATGCCGCCGCCCTCGCCGGTGGTGGAGTGCAGCGGGTCGGGCTCGTAGGCGCCGGAGACGTAGGCGGCCTTGAAGCGGGTCATGCCCGAGGTGTCGAACTTCAGGTACCCGTTGCCCGGCGCGGACGGCAGCTCGTAGGCGTCGGCCACGCCGAGCACCACGCGGCTTTCCATGGCCGAGAACGTGCGCAGGCCGATCCGGTACGACAGGTGGGTGTCCAGGCCGCGCAACCGGCCTTCTTCCAGGCGCTGGGAGGCCAGCAGGAGGTGCACGCCGAGCGACCGGCCCAGGCGGCCGATCATGACGAACAGCTCGATGAACTCCGGCTTGGCGGTCAGCAGCTCGCTGAACTCGTCCAGCACCACGAACAGCGTCGGCATCGGCGCCAGGTCGGCGCCCTGCTCGCGGGCGCGCTCGTAGTCGCGCAGCGAGGCGTAATTGCCCGCGGCGCGCAGCAGTTCCTGGCGGCGCACCATTTCGCCGTGCAGCGCGTCGTGCATGCGGTCCACGAGCGGGAGCTCGTCCTCGAGGTTGGTGATGACCGCGGAGACGTGGGAGAGCGTCTCCAGCCCGAGGAAGGTCGCGCCGCCCTTGAAGTCGACCAGGACGAAGTTGAGGATCTCGGAGGAGTGGGTGAGCGCCATGCCGAGCACGAGCGTGCGCAGCAGCTCACTCTTGCCGGAGCCGGTCGCGCCGATGACCAGCCCGTGCGGTCCCATGCCGCCCTGGGCGGACTCCTTGATGTCCAGCTCCACGATGCGGCCGTCGGCGCCGAGCCCGATGGGCACGCGCAGCCGGTTGCGCCCGGCGCGCGGCCGCCAGACCACGGCCGGGTCGATGCGGGTGGGGTCGCCGACGCCGAGCAGGTCGGTGAGCGAGGTGTTGACCGAGAGCACGTCCTGCGCCTCGGAGCCCTTGCCCGTCGACAGCCGCAGCGGCGCGAGCTGCCGGGCGACGCCCTCGGCCCGCAGGTAGTCGAGCTTGTCCGGGTCGCCCAGGCGGGTCGTGCTCTCCTTGCCCGCGTGGTCGATCTTGACCATGTGGAAGCCGTCCGGCTGGATGTCGAGCCGGAGCATGCTCTTCTCCTGCACGAGCCCGGTCGAGTCCGACAGATCCACCACGGTCACGCCCTGGATGGCGTCCATGCCGAGCTGGGAGTCGTGCGGCACCAGCCCGTCGTCGACGATCAGCAGATGGTACGGCAGAGCGTCGGCGACCGCCCCGGGCTTGAACCGGGGCCGTTCCTTGAGCTCGCCGCCGAGCAGCCGGTCGAGCTCGCCGAGGTTCTCGGCCATGAGGCGCACGGGGCCCGCCGCGTCGGCCTCGTCCGGGTGCAGCGCGTGCGGCAGCCACTTGATCCAGTCCCAGCGGGCCATGCGCTCGGGGCTGGCGCAGACCATGATGCGCATGTCGTCGGGCGCGTGGAAGGTGGCCAGCTGGCACACCAGCGCGCGGACCAGGCCGCGGATGGAGGCGTCGTCGCCCCTCAGCTTGATCCTGGCGAAGGAGCCGAGGGCGACGGCGACCGGGAGTTCGGCGACGGTGGAGTGGGCGCGCACGAAGCGGCGCAGCGCGCCGGCCGCCAGGGCGTCGAGGTCCTCGACCGGTTTGGAGTCCGGTGGGATGAGCTGGATGGCCAGCTTCTGCACGCCGGTGCCGAGCCGTACCGTGCCGAAGTCGTTGTCGCGGGGGCGGCGTTCCCACAGGCGCGCGCCGAGGGCGATCCACCACAGCGTGCTGGGGTCGGGGCTGCCCCATTCGAGCGCCTCGCGCTGCTGCTTGGCGGCTCTGCGCGCCTTCCTGCGCACCTGGGCCAGGTAGCGGAAGTAGTCGCGGCGCTCGCCGTTGAGGCGATATTTGCGCTCGCCCGCCTGGCGGCCCATCTGGCCGATGGTGACGCCGACCATGGAGAAGGCGAACAGGCCGCTGGCCACGTACATGATCGGGTTGGACTGTCCGCCCGCGGTGAACATGAGGCCCATCGCCGCGGCGCCGGCGACCATGGGCAGGTAGGTGAGGACCATCATGAAGCCCTGGCCCTGGACCTCGGGGATCTCGGGCGGCGACTCGAGCAGCACCTCGCCCCGTGGAGGTGCGGGAGGGGGACGCCGCTCCGGCCGCCGGACGATGACGTTACCCACCGTAAAACCCTCCCGTTAGATGGTTTGACTTTCTTACCAGATCGCCCGCCCGATATGTTGCAGGTTGTCGGTGGTATCCCCGGGACGAGGGAGTGCATCTGTGAGGCCGCTGGCTCAAGGCATGCAGGGGCCGATAGGGATACAACAGGGGCCGATGCAGCAGGGGGCGCTCGCCCAGGCGCCTGCTCCGCCCCAGCCGTTGTGCCACGTGACGATCGTGGGCCCGCGCAGAAAAGCCGATCTCGCGCTGCCCGCGGACATCCCGCTGCCGCACGTGCTGCCGGGACTGCTGCGCGCGCTCGGCGAGATCGGCGGGGAGAACGCCGCCGGGCCGGGCTGGGTGCTGCAGCGCCTCGGCGGCACGCCGTTCGACCTCAGCCAGAGCCTGGGCACGCTCGGCGTGCTCGACGGCGAGATCCTCTACCTGCGCCCCCGCGAGGCCGTCCTGCCCCCGGCCCTCTACGACGACGTGGCCGACGTGATCGCCACCGGCGTCTCAGAGGGCCCCAGCCGCTGGACGCCCAAGCACGCGCGCGCCCTCGGCCTGGGCGGCGCCGTCGCCCTGCTGGCGGCCGGCGCGCTCAACCTCGTGCTGATCGGCCCGCCGTGGGGCGTCACCGCCATCGTGGCGGGCGTCTTCGCCCTGCTGCTCGTGATCACCGGCACGATCATGTCCCGCGCCGTGGGCGACTCCAAGGCGGGCGTGGCCATCGCCCACGTGGCCCTGCCGTACGCGTTTCTGGCGGGGCTGCTGGCGCCGGCGGGCGAGGTCGGCATCTTCGCGTTGGGGGCGCCCAGCCTGCTGGCCGCGCTCGCCTGCACGGCGCTCGCGGCCACCTTCGGCGGCACTCTGGTCGCCGACGGCGTCCCCGGATTCCTGGGTACGGCTGTCGCCGCGGTCACCGGGGCCATCGGCGCCGGCGTGATCATGGTGTTCGGCGGCTCGCCCTCCGGGGTCGCGGCGGTGGCGGCGACGCTCCTGCTGGCGCTGAGCCCGCTGATCCCCGCCCTGGCCTTCCGGCTGGCCCGGCTGCCGCTGCCGGCGATGCCGACCACCGCGGAGGAGTTGCGCGCCGACAACCAGCGCCTCGACAGCGTCGCCCTGCTGGCCCGCACCCGCCACGCGCAGAACTACGTGACCGGGATGGTCATCGCCATCTGCATGGTCGTCTCCGGGGCCCAGGTGTTCCTGGTCCTCGACGGCGGCTGGATCGCGCTGGTCATGACGCTGACGCTGTCGCTCACCCTGTTCATGCGCGCCCGCGTGCTGACCGGGCTCGGGCAGCGGCTCTGGCTCATCGGCGCCGGGTTCGGCGGGCTGGCGATGCTGGCCACCACGCTGACCGTGCGAGGCAACGCGCTGGTGGCGATCGGGGTCGGCATGGGGCTGCTGTGGATCGCGCTGCTGGCCGTGGGCATGGGCGTGTGGCTGCCGGCCGGGCGCCCCTCGCCGTTCTGGGGGCGGGCCGCCGACATCGTGGACATCATGCTGATCGTGCAGTTGTTCCCGCTGGCGCTCGGGGTGCTGGAGGTCTATACCTGGGTGCGCGGATTGTCCGGCTAGTCCGTTGCAGTGAGTTTTTTCTGGACATCTTCGAGCGAGATCGGAGCGGGGACGTGCAAGGATTCGGGGACTTCGCCGACATCGACGTCGACAAGCTTCTCAAGACGGCGGACGAGCAGTTCGCCAAGATGGGCGAGTTGCAGAAGGCGCTCGAGGACGTCGTCGGCCGGGCCACGGACGAGGACGGACTGGTCACCGCCGGGTACTCGGCGGCCGGCCTGGCCGAGCTGGAACTCCACCCCAAGGCGATGCGGCTGAGCTCCGGCGAACTGGCCGAGAAGATCAAGGAAGTGATCCGGGCCGCGAACGACGACCTCCAGAACCAGGTCGGCGCCGCCATGAGCGAGGCGTACGGCGAGGAGGACAACCCGATGCGCATGCTCAAGGACCCCGAGTCCGTGCTGGAGCCGCTCAAGAACGTCGAGGCCGACTACAACCGGACCTTCGAGAACGTCATGACCGAACTCGACGCGATCCGGCGGCGCCTCAACCTCTGACTACGCCTGGACGGGCTTCTCCTTCGCCTTGCCGAGGGCGTCGTCGATCGACGAGCGCTGGAGGTAGGCGGAAGCGGCCAAGGTGATGAGGGTGGCCAGCGACGTCGCGGCTACCGCCTTGCTGCCCAGCGCTTTGGTGACCACCGCGTGGACGCTCATGAGGATCTTCGCGGAGGCGGCGCTGCCGGCGAAGAACCCGGCCGGTCCGGTGAGCCGGGAGAGCTGCGCGATCAGGGCCGCCGACGCCAGCGCCGTGGCCGCGGAGATGCTGAGGTAGGCGCCGGCGGTGGAGATCGTGGACAGGCCGCCGCACCCGTCCGCGATGGCCTTGAACACCGCCTGGACCTCCTTGGTGCTGGTCGTCACCGCAGATGCCTCTTTGTCGTAGGCCGACTTGTCGTCGGCGGCCCACGACTCGGGCGGGGTGATGCCCTTGGCCTCGTCCAGCGCCTCGACGACCTTCTGGATCTGCCCGGAGGTCTTCTCCCAATTGGCCCTGACCTCGCCGATGCGCTCGGGCGACGAGGCCATCGCCATGATCGTCAAGGGGATGGCCGGGGCGGTCTTCCAGCTCACCCGTCCCAAGGGGTTGGGGGTGGCGAGCAGGGCGACGGCGGTCGCGCTCATGCCGGCCGCGGTGATGTACAGGGTCAGGCCGGTGTCCACCTACGGCGTTCCCTTCTTGTTGGCGTCCTCGGCGGCTTCCCAGTTCTTCGCCGAGTCCTGGAGCTTCTTGGTCCACTTCTGGAGCCTGGTGATGCGCTGTGCCAGGTAGTTCACGGCATCGCTGCGGAAGCCCTCGTGGGCCGAGCCCACCGGGGCGGCGGCGGCGCCGAAGATGAACATGCTCGCGTGGTTGCCGTTCGCGGACTCGTGGGTGGAGTTCAGCTTGGGGAGGGCCTCCTTGTCCATGTAGGTGCTGAGGTCCCTGATCGAGCTGAAGCGGACGGTTCTGGTGTTGATGTCCGGCGTCCGGGGTGGCGGATCGTCCTTGCCCTCGGGCTTGGTCCCCGGGCCGGTGCCGGTGCCGGGGCCCGGGAGGGACGGGCCGCCACCGCCACCGCCGCTCGGTGAACCGCCGCCACCGCTCGGCGGCGAGGGGACGTCCGGGATCTTGGGGGTCTCGGTGCCGGGCGGCTCGGTTCCAGGGGGCTTGGTGCCGTCCTCGGGCGGTTTGGTGCCGTCGTCCGGGGGTTTCGTGCCGTCTTCTGGAGGCTTGGTCCCGTCCTCAGGTGGCTTGGTCCCGTCCTCGGGGGGTTTCGTCCCGTCCTCGGGTGGCTTGGTGCCGTCGTCTGGGGGTTTGGTGCTGTCGTCCGGGGGCTTGGTGCCGTCTCCGGGGTTTCCCGGGCTTCCCGGGTCTCCGGGGTTGCCGGTGTCTCCGGGGTTCCCGGGGTCGCCTGGCTGGTTGCCGCCGGGGTCGCCGTCGCCCGGCCGGCCGTCGTTGTTCTGGTCGCCGTCCTGGGGGCCGTCGACCTTGCCGTCCTCCACGTCGTCGCCCTGCCCGTCGGCCGGGCCCGCGGTGTCGGGGATCTCGCCGTCGTCGGCCGGGTCCGAGGGGTCGCCGGGTGTGCCCGAGTCCCCGTCGGGGCCGGAGTCCTGGGCGGTCTCGTCGCCGGGGGCGGTCCGGTCGGAGTCCTCCCATGCCGGATCGCCGGGCGCGGGCTGCGGGTCCACCCAGCCGGGCTCGCCGTCGCCCTCGCCGCCGTTCTCGCTGTCCGAGGCGGCGTTCACGGGGGTGATTTGGGCCTCGGGTGAGCCGGGATTTGTGCCTGTCTCCGTCACGGGGCCGAAGCCTGTGCCCGCCGAGGCCGCGAGGTCGCCCCGGTCGGTGGCCACGGTGGCGGATCCCCAGTTGAGGAGGCTGTCCAGGCTCTGTGGATCGCTCAACGCACCCTCCTCCGAATGATCGCCAAGATTAGCCGAGCGCCCCGAAGGATGTCATGAACCCCGCTCATTTAGGACTGATCACTAAGTTTCGTGACATCGCCTGCAGAAAACCTGTCAAACCTGGCATGTACCTGAACTGCGGGTTTACCCACTATCCACGCAAGCGCGACCGGTTCGTGATATTTACCGTTGTGGCGTGTGTTGCGCCTGATGGTTGTTGTGCCGTTTGATAGCCGTTACGGGGATCACTAGCGGGAGGAACCAGATGAGCTTCTTCGGGGTGGATGACGCCCTCGTGCAGACCGCCGCGCAGGACGTCGTGGTCAGCGCGGAGGCTGTCAAGAAGATGCGCGGCGACGTGGTGACCGAGGTCGCCGAGCTGCGCGCGACCGGATGGCTGGGCGAGGCCGCCGCGGCCTTCGAGAAGGCCATGAACGACTGGGACCGGCTGATGGCCGACGTCGAGAACGACCTGCGTGGCATCGCCCAGAACATGGACGCCAACGCCAAGACCTACGCCGCCGCCCGTGAAGAGGCCAGGCAGCAGGTCAACGTCATCGACTCGCTGATCAACCTCGGCGAGTTCGACAAGGTCAACCGATAGCCGCCAGAGCTTAGGAAGGACACGGGATGGCCGACCTCACCGGTACCTACACCAAGGTCAACTTCGCGCAGATGGAGCGCGTGACCACGCAGTTCCTGCGCATCATCACCGCGCTGGACAAGGAGACCGACGACCTCATGAAGAACCTGGAGGCCAAGCTGGGCGCCTCCTGGGAGGGTCCGGTCAAGGAGTACTTCGAAGGTCACCGCCGCCTGTGGGACCAGAAGGAAAAGGAAATGGCCGCCAAGCTGGGCGAGGCCCGCAAGGCGCTGGGCATCGCCTCGGAGAACTACCAGGCGGCCGAGGCCCGCAACCGCGCCATGTGGGAAACCCCGTAAGGGCTGCCCATGGCGATCGTTGTCAGGGAAGACTGGCCCGGCGTTCAGCCGAAGGCCGGAGTGCTCGAGTATGACGTCGCGGAGATGCGGCGGATCGCCGGCGAGCTGGAGAAGGCCCTCGAACCGCTCAAGGGCGTGGGCGCGGGCAGCCTCGACTCGCTGAACAACTGTTTCCAGCTCGGCAGTCGCGAGATGGGCGAATGGCAGGCCGCGTCGGATCTGGCCCACAGCGTGGGCACCGGCGGCCCCGGTGGCCCATCCCCCGGCAAGGAGGGCAGGGGCGCCCGCCTTGGCGTGGTCTTCGACATGCTCGTCACCCACTACGCGGACGTGGTGAAGGCGATTCGCGCCTCCGCCGACATCTACGAGAAGCACGATCCAAACGGGGTTCGCAAAGCCTAGGGGGAAGGTCACTGTGACGAAATCGGGCTCGCTGCCCATTCGCGATCCGGCGCGGCAGCCGCAGAACGTCCCGGTCTCCAATTCCGCCGAGGAGATCAAGAAGTGGCTTGAAGCGACGAGCCCCACGGCCGTGACGGCGGCGGCGCAGACGTATGCGAACGCCGCCAAGGCCATCGACACGCTGGTCAACGCGCTGCCCGGCCTGGCCGGGCAGCTGGCCGGCGTGTGGACCAGCGACTCCTCGCCCACGGCGCAGCGCGCGCTGCAGATGCTCCACGCCACCGGCGCGGAGCTGTCGTTCAAGATGCAGCTGCTGTCCACGGCGCTGAAGACGTACGGCGAGGTCCACCTGCCCGAGGCGCGCAGGAAGATCTCGCAGGTGGAGATGCCGGAGAAGGACGCGCCGCCCCCGCCGGCGAAGTCCGAGTCGCCGGTGGTCACGACCACCCCCAAGCCGCCCTCGTCGGCGCCGCCGACCTCGACGTCCACGCCGAAGCCCGAGCCCGGCCGGGCGCCGAAGCCGCCGGACGACCCGGCGGCGCGCAACCGGGAGGCTCAGCAGATCCTCCAGACCCTCAACGGGCAGATCGTCACCCTATGGACCACCGACGTGCCGGTCGCCGTCGAGTACGAGCTGCCCGAGGTCTCCCTGCCCGGCGATCTCGGGGGCGGCCGGCCGTACACGCTGCCGACGGGCGGGCCGTACCAGAGCATTTTCGGGGAGGACGGACCGGGGTCGAGGAACGACCCGGGCGGCGGCCACAACCTCCCGGGCGGCGGCGACAACGGCGGCCGGCCGGGGAATCCCGGCGACAACAAGCCGGGCGGGCCGGACGCGACGAACCCGGATAAGCCGGGTGGGCCGGACGACAAGCCCGGCGGGGACCAGCCCGGTGGCGATCAGCCCGGCGGTGACCAGCCGGGTGGCGAGAAGCCCGGGGACGGCACGCAGCAGCCGCCGGCGCCGGGTGGGCAGCGGCCCGGGGACGGGACCGCGCCGCCGGTGATCGGCGCCGAGAACCCCACGACCACGACCCCGGACGTGCGCGACCCGCGCGCGACCGAGACCTCCAGCGTGCCGCCCACGATCACGACGCCGACGATGACGACGCCCACGACCACGCCCTTCACCCCGACGGTCACCACCCCGGCCCCGACCACGGGCCTGCCGCCCGGCACGCCGGCCGTGATCGGCGGCTCCGGCGCGATGGGCGGCCAGGGAACGCCGGCGGGCGGCCTGGCGGCCAGGTCGAACGCGATGGGCATGATGCCGTTCATGCCGCTGGGCGGGGCGGCGGGACCCGAGGGCGAGGATCACGAGCGCACGACGTACCTGTCCGAGGACAGGGACGCCTGGTCGGCCCATCACGAGGTCACCACGCCCGTGATCGACTGACGGGCACGAGAAGAGGCGATCGATGACCGACGAGTACAACCGGATCCAGCAGCTGTTGTCCGGCGCCGGCGGGACGATGGCGCAAGCCGGGTCCGGCGTGCAGTTCGAGAAGGGCAAGCTGGAGTCCAACGCCAAGTCGCTGGCGTCCGACGCCGCCAAGGCCGGCAACCTGGCCACCAGGACCGGCGGCATCCACATCTCCATGCCTAGCTTCGGCGTGGTCGGCATGTCCACGGACACCGCGCACTCGCAGGCCCGCGACGCGCAGCAGAACGCCATGATGACGGCCAAGCGGGCGATCGCCTCCTGGGAGAACGCGCTCGGGGTGGCCGACGCCAGGTACAAGGCGTCGGACGAGACCCCGGCGCCCGAGTTCGGCGGTGACAAGGGCGGCGTGCCCGCCGGGTTCAAGCCGCCGGGCGGCGGTGGCATCCCGGGGCTCGACGGGCCGGGCATGAACGGCGGGCCGAAGACGGACCTGCCCAAGTTCGACGACCCGAACCTGAAGAACCCCGACATCCCACACCCCAAGGTCCCAGACCCCAACGATCTGCCGAAATATCCGGATACGCCGAAGGTTCCGTCTCCCAACGTCCCGAATCCCAACGTTCCCAGCCCGGACTTCAAGACGCCGCAGTATCCGGACCCCCGGTTCCCCGACCCGTCGGCCAACATGCCCGACGTCAAGAACCCGGCCATGCCGGACCCGTCGGCGTACGACCCGACCAAGACCGACCTGTCGTTCTTCGACCCGAGGACCGTCCAGCCCCAGGGCCTCAACACGGTCAACCCGGTCAACCCCGCCGACCCGATCCGCTCCTCCTCCACGGGTCCGGGCACCGGCTCGTACACCGGTGGCGGCGGCACGGGCGTCGGCGGCGGCGTCGGTGGGGCCGGAGGCGTGCCCCGCCTGCCCGGCGGCGTCAACGGCATGAACGGCATGCCGATGATGCCCATGATGCCGATGGGCGGCGCCGGTGGAGCCGGTGACAAGGAGCGGGAAGGCGAGGGCTCGGACCTCCTCCGCGCGGAGGACGGTGTCTGGGACGGCGACGAGGACATCGCGCCGGCCGTACTGAACCACGAGGACGTCTGAGATGGGATTCGGGGCACGCGAGAGGTTCGTGACCGCCGCGGCGATGACGCTGGCCGCGTCGTTCGTCATCCGCCGCCCGCTGGCCTTCTCGATCGCGGCCGCGCTCGGCATGGTGATCTCCGACCCCGAGGCGATGAAGAGAGCGGCCGCCGAGTGGAAGACCAAGAACGCCGGCGGCTCGACCGCCGAGCTGGGGGAGATCCGCGATTCGGTCAAGTCGCTGCTGGAGCGCCTGCAGACGGACGCCAAATGGGAGGCCGGCACCCGCGAGATCGTCGACAGCACGCTGAAGAGCTTCATCTCGGAGACGGAGAACTGCGAGAAGCAGCGTGACGGGGTCGGTGACGCGCTCGACTCGTGCGGCAACCTCTACGAGACGCTCTCCTGGGTGGCGATGGGCATCGCCACGGCCATGACCGTGTGGGCGGGCGTGCTGCTGGCCTCGAAGGCGACTCCGGTCACGGCGCTGGCCGCCGAGGCGGGGAGCAACGCCGTGGTCTCCGGCCTGTGGGCCACGATCAGGCCGACGATGATGAAGCTGATGACGTTCCTGGTGGCGCTGGGCCTGCTGTACTCCGGGGTGACCGCGCTGACCGCGGAGCAGAGCGCGAAGTTCATGGGCATGGAGGTCCAGGCGAACTTCTCCGGCACGGGCCTGGGCAACGACCAGGCGACGGGCAGGCTGACGCCGCAGCTCCTTCAGGACCCGAAGCTGGCCCAGCAGCTTCCCGCGACGGGCGGCGGCGGCATGCCGTCGCTACCCGTCTAGCCGCATCAGCCGCGCGAGGACGGCGAGCTCGTCCTCGCTCAGCCCGGCGGCGACGCTCAGCGTGCCCGTGTCCGTCTCGACGGTGACCGGCCGCTCGGCCGCGTCCACGGCGAGCGTGAAGCCGGGCGCCGCCGGCAGGCCCTCCAGCATGCGGCGGGCGATCTCCTCGCCGACCTCGGGCATCCGGTAGCCGCGCGCCGCGGCGTGCGCGCGCAGCCCGGGGTCGGGTCGGATGCCGTGTGTCTCCAGGTAGTACACGACGGCGTCGGTCCATACCCAGACGCCGTCGGTGCGGAAGGTCGTGGGCACCACCGCGCCGCGCCCCGGGTCGAGCCGGTCCTGCTCCATGGTTCTCGTGACCAGGATCGGGGCGCCCGCGCGCAGGTAGGCGGCGAGCGCCGGGTCGGCCCCGCGCGGGTGATCGGGCAGGAAGTACGGCACGCCGTCCCGGACCCCGTCGAAGACCCTGGCCAGCTTCACCGCCCCGCCTCCCCGGGCCCGAAGTGGTACCGGACCCGGCCGGTGGCCGGCGGCCCGAGCCGGTAGAGCCGGTCCATCATGGCCTCGTACGCCGCCGTCAGCCGCCGCTCCTCGAAGGCGGGCCGGAAGCTCCGCAGGATGTCGGCCAGGTGATCCACGTCCTGCGGGGTGAGCCGGTCGAGGAGCTCGAGGAGGGCGGCGTCCGGATGGTCGCGAGCCGGCCGGGGTCCGGGGACGTCCTGCATGAACACCGTGTCCGGCCGCCCGGGATGGGGCCGTACGTCCGGCACCCCGGCGCCGATCGCCCGCCCGATGGCGCTGGCCAGCACCTCGGCGGCGGCCAGGTCCTCCGCGGTGAAGGTCTTCCTGATCAGGATCGGCTGCCCGCCGGCGTCCTTGAGCACCTGGGTCACGCCGTCGGAGCCGCGCCGCAGCATCTCCCAGTCGCCGTCGGCCGCCGCCACGCCCGCCGCGAGCAGCTCGGGGGAGAGCGCGGGGCGCGCGGGCGGCGGGCCGCCGGCGACGTCCGTGACAGGACCACGCTGCGGCGCGATGGTGACCTGCGGGAACGTGCTGCGCCAAGCCCCGGGCGGCAGCTCGCGGAAGACCGGCCGCCCGTCCGCGGAGTACTCCACGGCCGCGGCCACGTGCGGACGCCGGTCGGCGCCGATGAAGACGATCCGGTCGGTGGCCAGCACCTCGCGCCCGGTGAGATCGGCCAGGCGCTGCAGCGCCGCCTGCTCGATCGCGCCGCCGCCCAGGATGCGCAGGGCGGCGCCGGGTTCCGCGCGCAGCCGAGGGTCGGCGGCCAGCATCCTGCCCAGGTCGGTGACGCTGACGGCCTCCGGCCCGATCAGGAACCGGCCCCGCCCGTCGCCGGTCACCACCACGTCCACCAGCCCGGAGGTACGGCGCAGCAGCCGGGGATCCGCGGTGGGCGCGACCGCGCCGCCCGATTCCCGGAGCCAGATGCCCGCGTCGACCTCCTGCCGGTGCCGGAGCATCAGCTCTCGCTGCCCGGGGTTGAGCGCGGGCATCGGGGGCGGGCCGGAGCGGGTCCACTGGCCGAGCCGGGCGATGGCGGCCTGCGTGGCGCCGCCGCGGGGCAGGTAGGTCCGCAGTCCGCTCTCGCCCGGCGCGGCGATGGGGAGCGGCCCGTCCCCGGCGAGCACGATGTTCCCGGTCCGGTCGGCGAGCTCCTGGGGCAGGCCGCCCATGAAGGGCCCGCCCATGAGGATCACGTCGTCACGCCCCAGGACTGCGCTCTCGCGTAGCAGCGCCGCCACGTCCGCGGCGCCGACGGCCTGCCCGTCGATCAGGAACCGGCCGTCCTGGAAGCGGGCCTCCAGGTGGAAGGCCCCGTCGAGGCGCGGCGGGGACGGCGACAGCTCGGCGGTGTCCGGTTCGGCGCGCAGCCGGATCCCGCCCGGGGTGAGGACGACCGCGTCGCGCAGGCGCGCGTCGGCCGCGGCCACCTGCGGCGCCGGCGCGGCGGCGGCGCCCACCCCCAGCTGGACCAGGTAGCATCGCCGCTCGCCCGTCGCGAGGGTCTCCGTCGCCAGCACTCTGAACCGGGTGCCGGGGCGGAACACGGCGTGGTACGGCTTGCCGGACACCTCGCTGACCGGCACGTGCTCGCCGAAGACGGCCAGCCGTACGCTGTGGGGCCGTTCCCCGGCGAAGGCGGGGTCGCGGACGCCTTCGAGCAGGCCGTTGAAGGTGACCACGGAGCCGGGCTGGATCCAGCCGGGCAGCCGGTCCGCGGGCACCCACGCGTGGACCTGCCCGACGTCGGCGGGCATCGCGGCCAGCTCGGCGCCGGCCCGCGCGATCAGCTCGGGGTCCGGCTCGGCGGAGAGGCGGCGCAGGTGGTCGCCCTGAAGGAGGCCGGGCAGGAGCGGGGCGCCCGGTTCCGGAGGCTGCCACGCGGGAGCGCTGTGATCGTAGGCCGCGGGGGTGGCGAAGGCGCCCAGGAGGACGGTCGCGGCGCCGGGGGCGGCCCGGAACGCCTCGAGCGCGGACGTCAGCCGGTCGTGACGGCCGGCGATCCCGGCCCACTCGAAGTTGCCCTGGATCTCCGCCAGCCGCCGGGTGATCGTCTCGAGGTCGGCCGCGGACACGACGGGCGCGCCGGGGACGAAGAACAGGCCGCCGACGTTCTGGCCGAACCAGTCGAGCGTCGGGTTCTCCGCCAGCAGCCAGGCGTACAGCTCCTCGCTCACCTGGCCGGTCAGCGCGAAGTAGAGCGCACGGGCGGCCAGCGGCGCGACCATCTCCTCGGTCACCCGGCCCGGGGTGAAGCGGTGCTCGTAGAGCGTGACCGGGCCGATTCGGAAGAAGCCCGGCTCGCCGTCCCTGGCGGCATGCAGCGTCTCCAGGTCGGCCTCGGCCGCGTCGGCCGTCGCCACGTCCGTGTAGGTGTGCCGGATGGCCCACCGTCCGTCGTTGAACTGCACCAGGTCGATGGACGCGGCCCGCGGGGCCCGGGCGCGTGCCGGAGCGGGGGCGAACCGCCGGATGCCGGTCTCCGCGCTGCGGCGCAGCAGGTCGCTGCCGACCGCCTGGTAGACGTTGCCGTCGGGCGCGGGGTAGATCGCGGGGCCAGGCAGGCCGAGCACGTGCCGGACCCAGGCGCGCTCCAGCACGGTCCCGGCCTGCGCGAGGGGGAGGGCCAGCGCCTCGGAGCCGTCGGCCAGGGTGACGATCCGGCCCAGCGGCCCGGTGCGCTCGGCGACGACGTCCCGGGCCACGTTCTCGGCCAGGCGGGCGACCGGATCGACGACGGTCCCGGCCTGGACCGGCTCGCCGGTGTCCGTCAGGGCCCGCATCGCGTCGTCGACGACCTCCAGCTCCTCGACGTCGGCCATTGGCAGGTCCTGCCCGGGGGCGGCCCTGAAGACGCCGGTCGTGCCGGCCGCGTGCGGGGCGATCATGTGGTGCCGGTCGAGCATGGTCCGGTAGACGGTCGTCTCGCCGATCCGCGCGAAGGTGGCCTCGTACGAGGCCAGGATGTTGCCGAGGTCCGTGGCGTCCTGGGGCGTCAGCGGGTTGGCCCGCCAGGCCGCGGCGCCGGAGGCGTCCCTGCGGTAGAACATGCGGGTCGGCGCGTTGGTCACGTGGGGCAGGCGCATCGTGGCGAACCTGGGCAGCGGGGCGAGGCGGCCGCGGGCGTCCACGCGCACGTGGGTGGCGCGGTCGTGGATGCCGGTCAGGCTGTCGAAGTACGCCATCAGCACCGTGTCACGCGGCGAGACGGCGATCGGATCGGTGACCGGGCCGCCCCCTACCCAGTCCACCAGCAGATGCCGCTCGCCCGCCGGCCGTACGCGGGGCAGGTTCAGCCCGAAACTGGTGCCGAGCGCGGCCAGCGCCACGTGGAGGTCGCGCGTCTGGGCGGTGCCCCACTCCATCAGCACGGCCATCGAGCCGTCCTTCAGGCGCACCTTGGCGGCGTGCTCCCCGAGGCGCTCCGGCCGGCCCACCACGCCCATCTCGGTGAGCTCGTCCGGCTGGGTTCCCCAGTTGAGCAGCCGGTCGAAGTCGTCGGGCGGTGGCGCCGTGCCGAGGCGCTCCTGGAGGTCGCGCCGGACCGCGTCGATCTCGGCCTGCAGCCTCCGGTGCTCGTCCACCGTCGTGGCCTCGGCCAGCTTGCGGCTGAGGTAGCGGTGCTCGTTCTCGCGGGCGGTGCGGCACTCGTCGCGTGTGCCGTCCTCGGCCGGGTGCGCGTGCGTGTGCCCGTGCGGGGCGGCCAGATGCTGGAGGGTGTCGCTGATCTCGTGGATCACGAGCCTGGCGACCGCCTGCGGGGACACGCGCGGCGTCAGCCGTACCCGATGGGGGTTGTCCGCGGTGCCGGTGGTGACGCGGGTGCGTCCCAGCCGGTCGGAGGGGATCTCCGGCTCCAGCGGCTTGACCTCGAACCGGAAGTGGTGCTCGGCGCCGTTCGACATGATCACGCGCAGGGTGGTGCCGGAGCTCCAGGCCCAGGTCTGCACCGCGCCGCCGAAGTCGCGCCGCGCGATGTCGTCGACGGCGGCCTTGATCTCGTCGAGGTTCAGGTCGGGCAGCGCCGCGTCACGCGCGTTCGCGACGAACCCGGTGCCGGGGAGCGGGCGGCCGGTGACGGTGTAGGACCCGGCGCCGGTCCAGGTCGAGTCGTCCGGCACGGTGGCCACCGGCCAGGACGCCTTCGGCCGCGTCGGCAGGGGCACGGCCCGCCTGGTCAGCTCCTGCCGTAGCTGGTCGGCGAGCGTGGGGCGCTGCGCGCGGGTGCGCTCGTGCAGGGCGCGCAGGTCGATCCCGTTGCGGTCGGCCAGATCCACCAGCTCGGACGGGACCGTCGCGAAGCGGTCGGTGAAGCTCCTGTCGTGCGCCCCCTGGCCGTGCAGCGCGCCGTCGGGCGTGGCGATGTACACGTGGGCGAGGCCGCTCTGCCCCGGCACGGTGATCCACACGTCCGCGCCGAGGTCGCGGGCGAGCAGCCGCGCCTGCGTGATCTGCCCGTACGGCCGAGCCGCCAGGTCACCGGCGAGGTGGATCGGCCCGCCCCGCCCGCGCAGGGTGTCCAGCAGGCCGGTGTGGTCCGCGGCCCCCGTGTCCGCGTAGAGCCCGGACAGGGAGATCGGCGGCATCAGCGGGCCGGCGACCGGCTGCCGCAGCGGCGGCGGCGCCGTGGGCCGGGCCTCTGCCTCGGCCCGCGCGGCGGCGACGTCGTGGTCGAACTGGATGAGGTGGGCCTCTCCGGTGACGACGTTCTGCTGCACGACGCGGCCGCGTGGCGTGGTGCCGGCGTCGTCGGTGACGTCCACGGTCTCGTAGACGACGTCGTAGTCGACCCGGTAGTGAAGGTGGGAGCCGTCGGCCTTCTCCGCGACGGTGGTCTCGTCGCGGTTGCCGCCACCGATGGAGGCGCGGTCGCCGGACTGGTCGCGCATGCTCACCGCGGCGTTGGCCACCGGCCCGAGGGGCACGCCGAAGGTTCCGGCGACGGGACTCACCTGGGTCTGTTCGCTGCTCACGCCGGAGGTGACCTGCCCGCGGTCCACGCGGCCCCCCTCGTAGCCGCTCGTGCCTTCGGCGATCACCGACCTGAGCGTGGTCTTGGCCCGGACGCTGACGTGGATCTCCTGCTTGCCGTTGAGCCGGAGCCGGACGATGCGGAAGCCCTGCTCGTCGGTCATGCGCTCGAACAGGCAGTTGCGCCCGTTGCCCGTGACCTTGTCGCGGATCTCGTTGGCCTCCTCGCGGGTGAGCTTCCGCTTGAGCAGTTCCTCCGCCCGGCTGATGATGGCGTCGGCCAGCCCCGGCGCGGTCGTGGACTCCGTGGCGAAGCCGTCCGGGATGGGTGTCGGCCGGGGGTCGGCCGGAAGCTCGGCCGGTGGCGCCATCGTGGTCTCCGGGGCGTACATGCCGGCGGGGATGACCCGGTCGACGGTGCCCGACAGCTGCCTGGTCACCACCTTGGGCCCGGGGAAGGTGCGGGTGACGCGGCGCAGCTCCATCGTGAGCCTGATGCCCTGGCGCGCGTCGCCCTCGGCGTCCTTGAACAGGGCGGCGCGCTGGATGCGGGTCTCCTGAGTGGCGCTGGTCCCGGAGGTGGAGCCGCCCCGGTCGGTCGAGCCGGTGGCGTCGCCGGTGGGCTGGCCGCCCTTCACCGACGGGCTGCCGGTCAGGCTCTTCACCTGGGAGAAGATTTCCTCCAGCATCGTGTAGGTCTGGAGGATCTGGCCGTGGTCGTGGATCTCACCGCGGTACTCGAGGTGCTCGTCGAGCTCGGAGCGGATGGTGAGCTCGTAGGACTCCTCCTGGTTGCCGATGCGCATGGTGAAGCCGACGGGCGCGGACTCGTGGTCCTGCATGTTGTCGATCTTGCCGGTCCACGTGGTGAGGCTGTACTCGCCGGCCAGGGCCCGCCACAACTCCGAGTCCATGTCGAGCATGCCCGGTGACATGGTGTCGAACATGTCCAGGACCTCGGTGAGCACGTCCGTCTCCTGGCCCGGGTTCTGCTCGGAGTGCAGGGTGACGTCCCTGATCGTGCTCATCCCGATGTTGTGGACGTAGTGCGGGGCCACGTCGCCGGACACCTGGCCGTCGTGCAGCCGGTGCGCCTCGGTGAGCATGAGCCGCAGCAGCGCCTGCGGATCGGAGTCCTTCAGGATGCGCCGGCGCAGCTGTGCCACGGTCTCGTTCGCCGCCTGCGGCTTGGCGCCCGGCGGGATCAGGGCGGGCAGGGTGCGCGCGGGGAAGATCTTGATGAGCGCCTCATTGGCCTGCTCGAGCGTGTGCCTCGGGTTCCCCGCCGCCTCGGCCTCGCTCAGGTACCGCGCCATGAAGCGTACGGCGATGCGTTCGGTGAGCTTGAGGTTGCCGTTGATCAGGCGTTCCGCGGCGTCGGCGAGCTGGTCCAGCGGCAGCCCGAGCTGACCGTCGGCGTACATGTCCAGGGCGTCGCGTTCGGGCAGGTCGTACAGGACGGCGCCCTCGGGCAGCTCGGCCGTCTTCCACGCGCCGTCGAGGCGGGCGCTGATCGTGCCCGTCGTGGTCATCTTGAACCGGTACTGCTTGCCGACGTCGATGCGCAGCCGCTCGGGGCCGTAGACCTCCTTGGTCTCCCGGCTGGTCGTGACGCCCCCGCTGCCGCTCATCTTCCCCTCGCCGCCCGGGGTCCCGGGGAGCTGGAGGCCGAGCGCGGCCTCGCCGCCCTGCCGCCTGGAGACCGAGCGCTTGTATCCGTGGGCGTTCAGCGTGAGGTTGATGTCGCCGTTGACCTCCTCGATCTCGCCCACGAACTCCGACGGGCCGGGCTTGAGGCGCATCCTGACCGGCACGTGGGTGGGCTCCTCCATCGACGGCTGGGTGTCGAAGCCGGTCCGGATGCCGTGCGGCGTGAAGACGTCGGGGTGGGCGACCAGGTTGCGCACCCCGAAGAAGGCGGCCAGCTCGTGGAACTGGACGGAGTCGTAGGTCACCCTTCCGCCGAGCAGTTTCACGATCGCCTGTGCGGGGTCGCCGGTGTCGAGGTGCGTCACCATGCCGCGCCGCAGCATCGCCGGCGTGGTGGTGAACTGCGGGCTCGGGCTCGGCCTCGTGCCGGCCAGCATCCCGACGGGGAGCGAGACCTCGGCGCTGCCCTCGACGTCCTTGACGAGGTTCTTGACCTTGCCGTCGTCGGACAGCAGGTCGATCCTGCCCGTGTGCGGCACCCGGCCGGTGGCGGACTCGGGGGCCTCGGCCAGCGTCACGTCGTTGCGCATGAGCGTCTTGGAGCGCGTGTTCTCCGTCGACCTGCTGCGGTTGTAGCCGGCGCCGCCCGAGGCGAGCGCGTACCCCTCCTCGTCCTTCTCCCTGCGGCCGAGGGCGACCGGCACCTTGCGGGTGGTGGAGCGGCTCGTGGAGCTGGAGGTGGAGTCGGAGGCGATCTCCAGGGTCACCAGCGCCTCGTCGTGGCTCATCTCGACGAACTCGTATTCGTTCCACCGCTGGTCGAGCTTGATGCGCATGGTGTAGAACTCGGTCGCGCGGCCGGTGCGCTCCCTCGTCAGCGTGACGAAGATGCCTTCCTGGGCGGCCTGGTCGTAGCCGGTCTCCACCCGCGCGGGCGACAGGTGCTCGGAGATCAGCTGCTCGTTGGCGTACTGGCTCACCATGGTCCGGTGGTCCCTGGAGTAGCGCTTCACGCCGTTCCTGATCTCGGGGAGCAGCCCCATCCTGCGCAGCTCCGCCTCGGCCTCGGCGCGCATCTCCGCCATGCCGGTGAGGTTCTGGACGGAGGCCGCGCCCGCGCCGCGCAGCAGTTTCTTCCCGCTGCCCAGCACGGGCGACGGCTTGTCCTGCTTGCCCTCCGGTGGGGTGGTGGCGGGCGCGCTGCGCGGGACGGCCGCGCCGCTGGGCAGCAGCCCGGCGATGGCGTCCGCGTCCACGGCCCAGCCGTGCTGGTAGGCGGCCCAGAGGGGGGCGCGGAACAGGCCCGTGCTGGTCATGGGATCGAGCACGATCGGGCCCTTGCCGGGGAGGTGGATCGTGATCACGTTCTCGAACGTGCCGGTGTATGCCTGCGTGTCGCCGGAGAACGGCATCGCGCTCGGGTGGATCGCCGTGCTGCCCGCGCTGGAGGAGCGGCTGCGCCCCCATGAGTAGGTGTAGCCGCCGGTCGCGCGCAGCCCTTCGGCGATCTCGGGCAGCCCCGAGTCGGCCGGGTCGAGCGACAGCCCTCCCGAGCCGCCGAGCCGGGCACCGGACCCGCTGGAGTGGCTCAGGGTGGACTGGGTGAAGGCGACGCGCAGCCGTTCCAGCCGGTGCCTGGAGCTCACGGTGCCCACGGGCGCCATCTCGCCCACCGGCCTGGCCTGCACGGTCACGATCGCGCGCAGCCGCCCGTTCACCATCACCGGCCGGCTGAGGCCGGCCGGATCGACGATGGCCTGCCGGTAGGAGCTCGGCAGGTCCTCGGTCATCATCGTGAGGATCTGTTCGCGGGAGAGCGCGTCGGCCAGGCCGTTCGCGCGCAGGACGCGGGTCACCGCGTCCGCCATGTCCGGCATGTTCGTCAGGCCGGTCGTGGGGCATTCGGGGAACGGAGTCGTGCCGCGCTCGCTCTCCGGCAGTTGCACCAGGTTCCGCGGCCGGCTCTCGAGGTAGGCGTGCGAGACCCAGACGCGCTGGCGCTGCCGTTCGTCCTGCGCGACGTCGAGCAGGAGCGTCTGCCGGACGGAGCCGTCCACGGCGCGCACCTGCACCGTCCACTGCGCGTCGGCCTCGAACATGGCCGCGTTGCCGCGGTCGTCGATCACGCCGCCGCTCAGCGCGAACTCGCCCGCGGAGTTGGTGACCGAGACGTTGCTGCTGCGCCCGGTCGCCCCCTCCAGCACCACGAACGGCGCGATGAACCAGCCCGGGTTCATCGAACCGCCGACGTCGCGGGAGATCTTGCTGGTGTTCGCCACCGAGCCGCCGCCCTGCGGGAGGTGTCCCGAGATGGTCTGGGAGTGCTTGGCCTTCGGGTCGGCGACCTCGCGGAAGCCGTTCAATGTGAGCGTGAGCCGCAGCTCCAGCCCGTTGCCCGCGTTGATGCGCAGGACCACGCCGTCGCTCGAGACCACCCGGCGGAACGTCTGCCGGACGAGCCGGGTCATCTCCTCGGGGGTGTAGCGCTTGGTGGAGTGCATCTCCGCCAGCATCATGTTGACCGCGCGGGTCAGCGGGCCGACGTCGGCGACCGGGCCCGCCAGGAACATCTGGGTCAGCGCCTGCTGTGCCGGCTCCGTGGCCTGGAACGCCGCCGCGAACCGCGTGGACAGCTCATCCAGCTCGGTCCGCGCCCGCAGCAGCGCGGCGGGCGGATTGCCGGCCGTGGCGAAGCCGTCGAGCGCGGCGAAGACCGCGTCGGCCGCGCGGATCGCCTCCTCCGCCGCGGTGACCGCCTTCCGGTAGGTCTCGGCTCTGCGCGTGGCCACGGCGATGGCGTCGTCGGCCTGCAGGACCGTCCGTTCGGCCTGGCGCTTGCGGCTGTCGCTGCTCGCGTCCTTGTCCTCGTCGGCCTTGGCGATCTTCTCGGTGGCTGCGTTCCGCTCCTTCTGCGCCTCTTGGACTTGCTCGTCGTACATCTTGGCCAGAGCCGCGCAGTGGTCCCTCTCACGGGTGAGGTGCTCGACCTGTTCGTGCGTCTGCGCGCGCAGCCGCTCCACCGGCCCGGCGGGCGTGGGAGGAAGCGCCACCGCGGGCGGCACGTCCGGCGGCAGGTCGCCGGCCGCCCGGCGGAACTCGGCCAGCTTGGCCTCGGCGTACTGCAGCCGCCTGGCCAGCGCGCCGGCGTCGAACGTGCCCTGCGTGACCATGGTCTGAAGCAGGCTGGAGACCAGCTCGTGCCGGCGGCCGGCGCTCAACGCCAGATCGCGGGCCGCGAGGTGCGCCTGCGCATGGGCGGCCAGCGAACGGGCCGTCATCCGGTGCGAACGCGCCGCGTCCACGTCACCGCCGGCCAGCGCCGCCGCGGCCCGCTGCGCGGCCGCGACCGAGGCGGCGTAGTAATCCCTGGCCGCCTCCCGCCGCGCCCGTGCGCTGGCGTACAGCGCGCTGACCTGCGCCTTCATGGCGGCGTCCAGCTCGTTCGCCGCGTCGGACCGCTGCCGCGCCTGCTCCTGCAGCCGCGTGTGCAACTGGTCGACGAGGGCCGCCGTCGCGCCGGGCGCCAGCGCCTCCGCCGCCGCCTGCCGGTAGTGCTGCTCGAAGGTACGGCCCAGCCGCAACGCCTGGGCCGCCTCTTCTGACGACATCGTGCCCTGGCCGGCCACGAGAAGCTGATAGGCCGACGCCGCGCTCTCCGCGGCGTCGGCGGCGCTCCGCTGCGCCGCGGCCGCGTCCGGTGCGGTGGTGTTGCGTTCCGCCGCCTGGCGCAGCCTTGACGCCGTGCTCGTCAGCGTGGCGATGTGCGCCGTGAGCTGCACCGGCGAGGTGCCCGTCAACGCGGTCGCCGACGCCGGACCGGCCGCGCGCACATACCGTCCATAGAGCAGGCCGGCGTTGTGCAGCGCGGTGGCGAACGGGGTCACCCCCGGATCCGCCGCCGTGGCCAGCTGCGTGCGCGCCTGCTCGTAAGCCGCGCGGGCGCGGGTGGCGGAGTGCAGGGCGGCCAGCTCACCGGGCGTGGGCGGGCGGGTGCCGATGCGGCCGCGGATCTCCGCCTCGGCCGCGGCCAGGGCGTTCACCTGCGTGTCCAGCGCCTGCGCCAGCGCGTCGGCCGTCGTGTTCACCGCCGCGTCCCGGGTGCGCAGGCGGTTCAGCAGCTCCTGTGGCGCCGGCCGCGGACGGGCGGGCGGTCGCGGGTCCAGGACGCCGTGGGCGCGCAGGATCCGGCGCAGCGCGTTCAGCTCCGCGCGGATACGCGGACGCTCGGCCGGGGCCGCCTCCCTGAGCTGGCGGGTCAGCAGCCGGTACTCGCTCAGGCGGCCGGTCAGGCACTCGTCCCGCTCGCTGCGCCGGTTCAGCAGGCGGCGGACCGGGCCCTGGCTCGGGTGCGCCCGGTGATGCAGGGTGTCGGCCAGCTCGTGCAGAACCAGCCGGCCCACCTCCTGCGGCGCCACGCGCGGCGCCAGCCGTACGCGATGGGGGTCCTGCGCCGTGCCCGCGTTCACCTTCGTCCGGCCGAGGCGGCGGCCGCGCACCCTGCCGACCTCGAACCGGAAGTGCTGCGGGCCGAACGCCTCGGTCTCGACGATCAGCGTGTTGCCGTTCCACGCCCAGCTCGTGGCGCCCGGGACCACGTCACCGGGGGCGACCTCGCCGTTCAGGGCGGCTTTCGCCTCGGTCACGGTCAGGTCGGGCAGCGTGGTGGCGCGGCCGTCGGCGACGAAGCGGGTTCGCGGGATCGGGCGGCCGGAGACCTCGCCGCGGCTGGAGGTGTTGCGGGTGAGGCGCTGGATCAGGCGGGAGACCGGGCCGGGCGCCGGCTGGGCGCTCTGCTGGACGTCGGGGGAGGGGGCGGTGGCGGGCGCGGGGGTGGGTGCGGGCTGGGGGGCGACGTCGGCCTGGGCGGTGGTCGTGGTGGTGTCGGTGCTCGGGCTGACGTTCTGGTCGGTGGGAGTAGTGGTCTGCGGGCCGGACGGGTGCTGGTCGTCGGTGATGGCCTGGTTTTCGGCGTCAGCCCTGGTGTCCTGGTGGTGTGCGGTGTCTTGTTGCTGCGTGCCCGACTGGTCCTGGTTTGGTGGCTGATCCGGGGTGGTCGTCTGGTCTGGGGCACTGGCCCGGTCATTGGACGGGGCGGTGCCCTGGGGCGTGTTGTCCTGGGCGTTCGCCGGGCGCGCGGCGGGCTCGGGGTTCTGCTGAGGGTCCTGGGCGGCCTGGTCGTCCTGCTGGGGGTCCTGGGCGGCCTGGTCGTCCTGCTGGGGGTCCTGGGCGGTCTGGTCGTCCCGCTGGTCGTCCTGGCCGGGTGCGGGGTTCGTGCGCGGGTTCCCCTCGGGCTGCGGTACGGCAGGCGGCGTCCGCCGGGCGGCTGAGGGGTCGGAGTCGGGGGCCACCGGCGCGGAGTCCCGCCTGACCTGGCCACCTGGCACACCGGGGTCGGAGGGTGCACGCGGCGCGGGGATGGGCCCCGTGCCCGTCGGGCCCGTTCCCCCTCCGGGGCCGCTGTCCGGTGCGCTGGGACGTGGGCCGTCGCCCGGGTTGGACGGGCCGCCGGTGGTGCCGAACGCGGAGTCGAAGGCGGTGTTGACCACGTTGCTCAGCGTGGAGAACGGGGTGACAGCGGCGCCAAGGACGCTGCTGTTGAAGGGGCTGGTCATGCCGTACCGGCCGATGCCGCTGGCGAAGCCGCCGGCCAGCTGGTCCCCGATCGTGGTGAGGTCGACGTTGCCGTACACGATGGCGTTGGCCGCGATGCCGCCGACCGGCGAGGCGATCATGTTGTTCAGGCCCATGCTCATGGCCCGGCCGGGGAAGCGGCGGAAGGCGTTGCCGATGCCGGGGTCGTCGCCGGCGCTCCTGGTGAGCCGCCCGATGGGGGACCAGCCGTTGACGAAGCGCGAGAGGTGGGGGGCCATCCTGGTGCCGGCGATCGCGCCCACGCCGGCGCCGACGGCGGCGGCCTTGATCTTGTCCCAGTCGAGCGAGTTCCTGGTGCCCATCTTGATCTGCTGGTACTGGGCGTACACGTCGATGAAGACCTCTTCGAGGATCTCCTCGGTCAGCTCGGCGACCAGCATCGGCGTGAGGAACCGGTTGCCGGCGCTCACGCCGCTCAGTGAGGTGACCCGCCCGAGCAGCCCGGCGGTGCCGGGCACGCGGACGGCCGCGGCGAGCCGTTGCAGGATGAGGGCGATCCGCGCGGCGCCCGCCCTGCCGATGGCCGTCAGCAGGAACCGCGCCAACGGGTTGAAGCCGGCCATGACCAGCGCGACGAAGGCGGCGGCGACCGTCACCCAGAAGGCGACGTTGATCGAGAGCTTCGAGTACTGCGTCTCGCGGGCGAAGTAGTCGGTCTGCTGCGCGTACTGGAAGGCTTTCTCGGCATTGCCGACCACGCCGTTCTGGCCGTACAACTCGGCCAGCCGTTTGAAGATGGCGGGTTTGGCCGGGGAGTCGAGGCTTTCGTTGACCTTCGTGATGGCCTTGCTGGTGGGGTCGAGGGTGCCCACGAGCTCGTTCATGAGATCCACGTAGCTCACGCGGAGCTGCCACAGCTTGGCCTCGCTCGCCTTGGGCCAGCTCTGCCCGGCCGTGAGCAGGGGGATCAGGTAGTAGACCACCCAGCCGGGCAACGCGGTGGTCTCCCAGGCGGGTTCGACGTCGGTGGTGGCGATGCCACCGTCGAACCCCTCATCCGGACGCGTCCGGATTTCGGTGGAGTTGTTCCTCCCGCCGGCCACTACGCCTGGCCCCTCGGGTTCTGCAGGCTCTGCGCGATGGCCGCGTCGGTGGCCAAGGTGTTGGCCACGCCCTTGCGGAGCAGCGGACCGGACTTGGCGATCTCCGTGACCAGATCGTCAAGCTTGTCCAGGAAGTCCGTGGGCCCGCCGTTCTCGAAGTAGCGGTTGGCGAAGGCCGCCCCCTCGGGTCCGGTGCCCCATGGGCGCTCGGAGTTCAGCGCGCGGATGCGCCGGGCGAGGTCGGGGTAGCGGGCGGCCAGGTCCGAGGTGGCCGTGTCGAACTCGGCCAGCCCTGTGGAGATCGGCTCGCGGATGGCCACGTCCCGGTTGTCGGCGGTCATCGGCTGCCGTCCTTTCCTGGCTGTTTCCCGGCCAGTTGTTCGAGCACGCTGTCCAGGTCGCCGCTGAGATGGGCGGTCATCTGCTCGGGCGGGGCGATCGACTCGAAGACCTCGGTGAGCTCTTCCATGGCCCTGGCTCTGGCCTCGCGGACGGTGCCGATGATCGACTCCGCGAGCGCGTGGGCGTCGGGGCGCCGGTAGATGCGGGGGTCGAGGTCGAGCCTGATCAGCTCGCCTCTGGCGCCGACGGTGGCGGCGACCAGCCCGTCGCGCGACTTCGCGGTGGTCTGTACGGCAAGCGCGCGATCCCGGAGAGCGAGCGACTCTCCTTGGGCGCCGATGAAGGCTTCGCGGAGTTCATCGGCCAGGGCCCCAGGGTCAGCCTCCTGCTTCTCCGTCAAAGGCCACCCCCCGGGGTCTTAATTGGGGTGAAATATAACAACAACACCGAACGTCCCGAAAGACGTATCCGTTAACTTGGTGATCATCCGCCTGACACGGTCACGGCAGTCTCCACAAGCGCACCCACCTCATCGCGGGACACCCAGATCCGGTGCACGCCCCGCTCCACCCGCTCCAGACCCAGCCGCCCGGCCTGGCCGGCGTCGCCGCCGGTGTACTCCAGGAGCAGCTCGCCGTCGCGGGCATCTATCACCAGGAAAGGGGCGCCGCGCCACTCGCAGAACGTGGTCACGTGCCAGACCACCGCACACTCCGCCGCCGGGACCACCCGGACGAACAGGCCGGGCCGTACCTCGGAAAAACCCTCGGCGGGGCCCTGGCTGCGCAGCCGTACCAGCACCTGACCCCCGTCGAGCTCGGGGACGGCCTCGTAGTCGGCGCCCCGCCAGCGGGCGCGATAGGACTGCCAGCTCATGGGCGGCCCGTGAGGATCCAGCGGCCCTGGTCGGCGTCGTACCAGGCGCGCAGGCGCTCCTCGCCGTCGGCGCCCAGCTCCAGGATCTCGGCGCCGTGCGGCAGGCCCACGCCGTCCACTTTGTACTCCCTGATGTTCTGTGTGACGTTCGGGACCAGGCCCATGCCGACGAAGGGCTCCTCCTCGACCACCCAGCCGGCCACCGCGTCGCGGCCGGTCTCGTCGGCGCCGCCGTACGGTGTGCGATAGAGGCCGGGGCCGATCGCCGGCCAGCGCAGGATGTTGACCGCGCCCCGGTCGGTGAGCGCGTCGTCCCGCAGGAGCGCGTCGGTGAGCACGGACGGCGTGGCGATGTGCGCCACGTCCAGCGCGTGGTGGACGTACCCGGAGACGCGCGGGCGCTCGCTGTCCAGAAGGGGCTGGATGTCCGGCGGTGGCAGGAGCTTCTGCACGATCGGCGGGCCGCCGTCCGGTTCGGCGGCCAGGTCCTGCTCCAGTGTGGGTACGGCGAGCCTGGCCACCGTGCCCGACTCGAGGAAGAACGCGGCGGCCAGACCGGGGTTGACCGCCAGCCCCCAGCGCAGGTCCGGCCACCGGGCGGCCAGCTCGGTCAGCGAGACCACGACGAAGCTGGGCGGCAGGCCGGTCGAGGTCAGGGCCTCGGCGGAGGTGTAGACGACGATCCAGGTACGGCCCTCGGCTTGGACGGTCGGCCAGACGAAGTCCTCCTCGTGCGGCTCCTTGTGCTGGGTGCCGGCCGGGCAGGCGAAGTCGGCGAACCGCAGCAGCGCGAGGCAGGCCGTCAGGTCGCCCCGGTCGTACGCGTGCAGGAGGTGCTCCTCGAAAGGACTGGCGGCCCGCATGGCGGTCACCCTAGTAGGTTGTTCTATGTGATGACATTTCCGGTTGCCCGCACCCGGGATGAAGCGCTCGTCTACCTCGACCTGAACCCGTGCACGTGCGGATCGGTCGAAACCGACTGGGACAGCGGCGTGGTCAGCGTCGACGGCGAGCTCGCCACCTGCTACGACGGCGCCTGCGGCGAGTGCGGCGCCGAGCGCGAATACCTGTTCGCGCTGCCTGCCCGCGAGGTCTTCCCCGGCGCCGAGTGGCCCACGTTCGGCGGGCCCGAGCCCTCCGAGCTCCTCGACGCCGGCGAGTGGCTGTGGCTGGCCGACCTGACCGCCGGCAACGTGCCCGCCGAGCCCGGCGAGGCCCGCCGGGCGCTGTCGATGGCCCGCGCGGCCGTCGAGGAAGTGCTCAAGTTCATCCCGGAAGGCCGCGACGACGTGCCGCCGGAGGCGTTCTGGTCAGAGCGCGGGCGGCAGGTGCGCGACGCCGAGCCGCCGCGTTTCCGCCGCGACCGGCTGCTGGTCGTCCGCGACACCTACCGCGACCTCGTTCACTGAACGATCTCCACCGGGGTCTTGGCCGCCACCGGGTCGAGCTTCGGGCCGTCCGGAACCTGATGAAGGATGCGGCTGGGCACCGGGGTGACCACCGTCTCGTCGTAGCCGAACTTGGCGAGCTGGTCGGGGGCCGCCAGGGCGAACTTCCTGCCCTGGTCGGTGAGCAGGTAGTAGGGCGTCACCGGGGCGTTCTGGGTCTCGCCGGGCAACTGCGCCACCACCGCGGCCGTGCCCGGCGGAAGCAGCACCTGGTCGAAGCGCTCCTGGACGCCGGCCGTACGCGGAGTGTTGATCGTGATCGTGGCGCCCACCGTCAGCTTGGCCCGCGCCGAGCCCTTGGCCGTATCCGCGTACACCGCGCACAACGGCGCCGTCGCGGGCGGGGAGATCACCTTGGGCATTGTGGCGGGCATCGCGTTGTTCAGATGCGTCTGCTTCGACGGGTAGGCGTTGGCTGTCGCCGCGTCGATCTGGAGGGGAGTCACCCGGTTCTTGCCGTATGCGGCCTTGGAGGCGCGGTCGTTCATCAGCAGCGTCGCCTGCGTGACCGAGATCGGCGCGTAGCCGTCCTCGACCAGCACGAAGTACCGCGCCGGGCTGCCCGCGACCGCGGGCGCGGTGAACACCTGCCCGACCTTGCCCTTCGGCCCGTCCGGCCGCTTGACCGTCTTGCCCAGGCCGGGCACGCGAGGGCCGCTGAAGTCCCCGCCCACCGGGATCGCGTTCAGCCAGGACGCCGGAACCGTGCGCACGCCCCCCACACCCAGCGCACGCACCCCGTCCGCGGACACCTGCATCCGGCGATCGGCCCAGATCACCCACGCCTGCCTCTTGGCGTCCATGACGATCATCGCGTCCCCGCCGATCGGCCGCCCGCCGACCGCCGTCCCGCCCACAAGGCTCACGTACGGCCGGCGTCCCCCGGCCGCGTCCGTGCCCTCGGTGACGCAGGCCGACCACGGCCCCTTGACCAGCTTGTCCTTGGCGGGAAGGGAGTCGGGCGCCCCCGCGATGCCCACGAGCGGGCCGCGGGAGAAGCCGGCCAGCGACTTGGCGGTGACGTTGCGCACCTTGACGTCGTTGGCGTCGAGCAGCAGCCGGGCCGAGACGTAGTTGGCCACGGGCAGCAGGCGCTTCTGCTGCTGGCTGTAGACGTACTTGGCGCCGCTCTCCTCCTCGACCAGCAGTTGCCCGGCCTCGGTCAGCTTGGTGGCGTTCCCGGGGCTGAGAAGGCCCCAAATGCCGAATCCGGCCATGATCAGAACGGCGACCAGGATGCCGGCGAACATCCCCACGTTCTGCCGGCGCATGGGCGCCTCCGGCACGTCGGGCTCGGCCTGGAGCAGCGCCGTGCCCATACGCTGCATCATCAGCCGGTGTGCCTGGTAGAGATCCTTGCGGGTCTGCATGGTAGTCGAGCATAGAAGTGGCTGGTGTTTTTCGTGCGGTAAGGGGGGTTTCGGGCTAGTGTGCTGAATCGAGAGTCTTGTCGTCTTGTGGTCTTGTGGAGGCAGCTGTGACAAAGACTTGGCCGGGCCTCGATCCCAAGAAGGACGAGGTCACGTTCAACGTCACTCAACTGCGCAACGTCCTCGACGATCTCGAACGCGACCTGAAACGTCTCCAGCGCCCCGGCCCCGGCTCGCAGGCCGAAGCCGTGGCCAAGATCAGCATGCCGCGGAACCCGCTTTACGACGTGGACTGGCCGCCTGCTGACGCCTTCTTCACGACCCTCTACAACGGGGCCAACTTCATCGGCTACACCTACTCAGAGGTCGTCAGGAAGTACGAGATCGCGCTCGGACTGATCAGGGCGGCAGAACAGAACAACGGCTCCACCGAATCGGGCAACACCCAGACAGCGAGCGTGTAAACGGGGGCACGCATGGCCAACGACACGGAGACCTTCAACATCTTCGTCAAAGCGGATTTCTCCGACAAAGGCGATCAGAAGGTCGAGAAGGTCAAGAAGATCATCGACGCTCTGTACACCCAGGGCGAACCCATCATGAACGCCGGAATCGCCTACAAGGCGATCGCCGACCTGCTCGACGACAGCCTGGCCACCATCGAGGGGGCGGCCACGCGCATGGCGGGCTGCTGGGGCGACAAGGGCTCCGTCGAGGCGCAGAAGGCGCTGCAGTCACTCCACTTCACCATCGGCGAAGTGGTCAAGAAGTCCAAGGCCATGGGCGGGCCGCTCGAGCACATCGGCCGCACCATCCTCCCGCAGGCCCACAAGTACGGCGACTGGGCCACCGGCGACGACGGCGCCTTCGGCACCGGCTTCCTCGGCGGAAGCTGGAACGACGACCTGCCCGGCATCACCGGCTGGACCACGGAGACGGAGAACGAAGGCGCCACCAAGGCGTTGAAGGCCCTCAACGAAGCCATGGAGAGCGCCCACGGCCAGCTCCCCAAGGACGTCACGATGGACCTCTTCAAGGACCCGAACGGCTCCGTCCCCCCGCCGCCGCCCTACACGCCGCCCAAGGGGCCCGGCGTCGTGCCGACGAACTTCAAACCGCCCGGCGGCGACCTGCCCGGCTACGACCCCAGCAACCCCGGCGGCGACCTGCCCGGCCCCAACCCGCCCGGCATCCCGCCGTACAAGGGCCCCGACGGGAACTACCCGCCCGGCTACGACCCCAACAACCCCGGCGGCAACGGCAACGGGAACGGTTCCGGGAACGGAAACGGGTCAGGAAACGGCACCGGCAACCCGCCGATCCCCAAATACCCGAACGGGACCGACACCCCCGCCTACAACCCGAACTCCGGCAACCCGCCGAACACCATCCCCGCCTACAACCCCGACGGGGGCCCGAACGGCACCAAGCTCGCCGACTTCCAGCCCACCACCTACAACCCGGTCACCTCACCCACCACGACCGGATCGCCCCACCCCACCGGCGTACCGGGTGGCCCCGGCACAGGGGCGGGGACGGGCATCGGCGCCGGCGGTCTGTCCGGCCCACCCGGTGGTCCGGGCGCGGGCGCCGCTGGGCTCAGCGGGTCAGGGATGCCCATGATGCCCATGACCGGCGCCGGAGCCGGGGGGAACGAGGAGCAGGATCGGGAGTCGTCCACATGGCTGCTGGAGGACGAGGACGTCTGGGGCGGCAACGATGACGGGATCGTGAACAACCAGATCGGCTGACCCTTCATGGACAGGCTTGGACCGCCGTGCGGGCGGCCCAAGCCTGTCTCGTGTCGGCCGATGATGTGCGGCTTCAGCGCGGATCGCCTTCAGCGCGGATCGCCTTCAGCGCAGATCGCCTTCAGCGCAGATCGCCTTCAGCGCCGATCGCGTTCAGAACCGATCGCGTTCAGAGCCGATCGGTGAGGTCGGTGGCGTTGCGCATGCTCCTGGCCAGCGCTTCCTCGGCCTTCGTGCTCACCCGGTCGATGGTCTCCTCGAGCCTCGACACGTCCCCCATGGACTCCGTGATCAGGGCCGCAACCTTCTGCCGAAGATCCTGCCGAGCCTCTTCGACGGCAACGGTGACCGCCTCGGCCAGCCGTTCACTCCCCAGCCGCATGGCCTGAACCCCGATCACCAGCTCATGCACCCCGGCGGACTCGGAAAAGGCGACCGTAACGTGCCCATCGGCACCCGAACCACGCCCCACGACCTGGGCCACCTCGTCCTGAATCCCGCTCAGGGCATCCAGGAACCCCCCGGTGACCGCGGCCACCTCCTCCGGATCGAACCCGAACGAGGACTCAAACGCGCCGCTCAATCCCCTCATACCCTTCATAGGCGCCGTTGTCATACCGCTCAGGCACGAAGAACCCGGTCGGCATCCGCCCACTGATCACATCGAAGGCGCCCTTGGCCGCCGCGGCGATCGGCAGCTTGCTCACCGCGAGATCGCCCACGGACGAGACCGGCCGAGGCGACCCCTTGGCCAGCGGCGACCCCTTGGCCAGTGGCGACCCCTTGGCCAGTGGCGACCCCTTGGCCAGTGGCGACCTTCCTCGCATGGCCGCCGCCGTCAGATTCCTCTCCACATGGTTGGCCACTCCCCAGATCAACGCCGGCCCCTGCGACATCGTGGCCTGCCGAAGATCCGCAAGCCCCTGCCGGTCGCCGGTCAAGCTGTCCTTGCCGACCCGGACCGCGAGCATGCTCGTGATGGTCCCCGCCAGCCCGTGCAGCGTGGCGGCCAGCTTCTTCTCCATCATCTCGACCTGCGCATACAACGTCCGAGCCGCCGCCCCCACCGTCACCTGAGCCGTGAGAAACCCCACCCCGCCGCCCACCGACATCCGCAGCACCTGGAGCGCCATCCACGCCAGCCTCATCACCACCACCGAGGTGTAGACCACGAACGCAAACAACACCGCCGCGGAAACCAGAATCAGAATCCCGAGCGACCGAGAGAGAAACTCCTCATCCTTGAGATCCGCGGCGTACCCCCGCATCCACTCCTCGAAGTCCCGCCGGCTCTGCCCAGGCCACTGCTCCGCGCTCAACCCACCGACGAGCTCCTCAACCACCGACCGCCCTTCCCCCAGATCCCCGGCCGCGTCAACGAGATCCCGATACCCCTTGGCCAACGCCCCCGTGTCGTACTGATGCACGTACAACTTCGACACGATCGGCCACCCCGCCCACACAACCGTGCAAGCCGCCGTCCCCGCCGCCAGGTTGGCGTGAGCCAGATACTTCCCATACTCCAACCCGCTGACAGCCGCATCAGGCACCCGCGCCCACGGATCAGGCATCCCGCGGCCCCGGCGACACCGTGCTCGCGTCCTCCGCCGCCTGCCAGGTCTCCCTACCCTCGTGCAGCTTCACCACCGCCTCCCCCAGCCGCGCCACCCGCCTCCGCACCCGCTGCACCAGATACCCCTCGGCCTCGGTGTAGGCGAGAAAAAGCGACAAGGTGTAGGCGGTAGGCATGACCTCCAGCGTCTGCATCCCCACGAGCTTCCGCATGGCCCGCCCGATGGGCGGCACCCCCTGCTCGCTCAGATCCTCGGCCAGCCGCCGGACACGCCCCCGGTCCATCCCGGCCTCATTCCCCACACCTCCCGAAGCCTCGGGCCCTCGCGGGTACGGCGAGCGGAACCCATGGTTGAGCAGGCCGTCAAGATCTGCCACACCTACCTCCCTTTCCCCAGGAACCTATCCACCCCAAGACCATCTCCCAGGCCGTCTTGACGCCTCCCCACTCCGTCCTGACGCCGTCCCAACGCCATCCCTACACCCGCCATCCGGCCCCGACCCCGAGCCCGCTCACCCGGAAACCTCCGCCCACCCCGGCCCCCGACCTCCAAGGGCCCACCCACCCCGGCCCCCGACCTCCAAGGGCCCACCCACCCCGGCCCGCCCACCCACGCCGGCCCGCCAGCCACTTCCCTCGCGCCTCCGTCCACCCCGAGCCGCCCACCCACCCCGGTCCGCCCACCCACGCCGGTCCGCCCACCCACGCCGGTCCGCCCACCCACGCCGGTCCGCCCACCCACGCCGGTCCGCCCACCCACGCCGGTCCGCCAGCCACTTCCCTCGCGCCTCCGTCCACCCCGAGCCGCCCACCCACGCCGGTCCGCCCACCCACGCCGGTCCGCCCACCCACGCCGGTCCGCCAGCCACTTCCCTCGCGCCTCCGTCCACCCCG
>NZ_VRLV01000012.1 GCF_009760925.1 Nonomuraea typhae | reverse complement strand
GGGCGGTGCGGGGTGGGGTCAGGTCCGGGCGGTGCGGGGTGGGGTCAGGTCCGGGCGGTGCGGGGTGGGGTCAGGTCCGGGCGGTGCGGGGTGGGGTCAGGTCCGGGCGGTGCGGGGTGGGGTCAGGTCCGGGCGGTGCGGGGTGGGGTCAGGTCCGGGCGGTGCGGGGTGGGGTCAGGGGGTGTAGCGGGTGACCGCTTCGCGGAGCGGGATCGTGCCGGAGACCAGTTCCAGGGTCTGGCCCATCGCGGCGCCCCGGTGGAGGAGTTCGGCCACCACGGCGGCCACGTCGTCGCGTGGTACCGGGCCCCGCGGCACCTGAGGGCCGAGCAGCACGGCCCCGGTTCCCGCGTCGTCGGTCAGCCGGCCGGGCCGCAGGATCGTCCAGTCCAGGTCGCGGCCGCGCAGGTCCTCCTCGGCCGCCGTCTTGGCGGTGATGTAGGCGGCCCACACCTCGCCCCGCGACATGTCGGGCGGCGACCCGGCGCCGATCGAGGAGATCTGCACGTGCCGCCGCACCCCGGCCCGCTCGCACGCCGACGCCAGCAGTACGGCGGCGCCCCGGTCGACCGTGTCCTTCCTGGCGGCGCCGCTGCCGGGACCGGCGCCGGCGGCGAAGACGGCGGCCGACGCGCCGTCCAGCACCGCCGCCACCTCGTCCGGGGAGGCGTGCTCCAGGTCGCACACCAGGGCGGTCCCGCCCGCGGCCTCCACGTCCGCCACGTGGGCCGGGTTGCGGACCAGCCCGACGGCGTCCTTGCCCAGCAGCCTGGCCAGTCGCAACGCGATCTGGCCGTGTCCCCCCGCGATGATGGTGCGCATAGCCCACATGGTTGCATGGGGAATATCCCCCCGAACCTCTGGGCTTGATCGTGCGTATCACCGGCAAAGGAGCCTGAAACTATGGATTTGGCAGACATCGGTGTCACCGGCCTGGCCGTGATGGGCCGCAACCTGGCCCGGAACCTCGCCAGGCACGGATACGCCGTGGCCGTGCACAACCGTTCCGCCGGCCGTACCGACGAGCTCGTGAAGGAGTTCGGCGGGGAGGGGACGTTCCTTCCCGCGCACGAGATGGCGGCGTTCGTCGCCTCGCTGAAGCGGCCGCGGCGCGCGATCATCATGGTGAAGGCGGGCGCGGGCACCGACGCGGTGATCGAGGAGCTGGCGGCGCTCATGGAGCCGGGCGACATGATCGTCGACGGCGGCAACGCGCACTTCGCCGACACCCGGCGGCGTGAGGCGGCGCTCAGGGAGAAGGGCATCCACTTCGTCGGGACCGGGATCTCCGGCGGCGAGGAGGGCGCGCTCAACGGGCCGTCGATCATGCCGGGCGGGTCGAAGGAGTCGTGGGAGGCCCTGGGGCCGATCCTGCAGGACATCGCGGCCACGGTGGACGGTGTGCCGTGCGCGGTCCACGTGGGGCCGGACGGCGCCGGGCACTTCGTGAAGATGGTGCACAACGGCATCGAGTATTCGGACATGCAGCTGATCGCCGAGTCCTACGACCTGCTGCGCCAGGCGCTGGGCGCCACCCCGGCGGAGCTGGCCCAGGTCTTCCGCGAGTGGAACGCGGGCGAGCTGGAGTCGTACCTGATCGAGATCACCGCCGAGGTTCTCGACCAGGTGGACGCGGCGACCGGCAAGCCGTTCGTGGACGTCGTGGTGGACCAGGCCGAGCAGAAGGGCACCGGCCGCTGGACCGTGCAGAGCGCACTCGACCTGGGCGTTCCCGTGACCGGCATCGCGGAGGCGACCTTCGCCCGCGCGCTGTCCGGCCACCCGGAGCAGCGCGCCGCCGCCCGCTCGCTGGAGGGCCCGGACATCTCGGGCGTCGGTGAGCGGCAGCTCGTCGAGGACGTACGGCAGGCGCTGCTGGCCTCCAAGATCGTCGCCTACGCGCAGGGCTTCGACCAGATCGCGGCCGCCTCGAAGGAGTACGGCTGGGACATCGACCTGGGCGCCATGGCGACGATCTGGCGAGGCGGCTGCATCATCCGCGCCCGTTTCCTGGACCGGATCCGCGCGGCCTACGACGCCGACCCCGGCCTGGCCACGCTCCTGGCCGCGCCGGACTTCGCCGCGGTGGTCAACGCCGCGCAGGACGCCTGGCGACGCGTGGTGAGGACGGCGGTGGAGATCGGCGTGCCGACGCCCGGCTTCTCCTCGGCGCTGGCCTACTACGACGGCCTGCGCCGCGAGCGGCTGCCCGCCGCGCTGGTGCAGGGGCTGCGCGACTACTTCGGCGCGCACACCTACCACCGCGTGGACCGCGAGGGCTCCTTCCACACCGACTGGTCCGGCGACCGGCAGGAACACCCCGCCTGAAAGGGGACCTGCAGGACCACTCCACCTGAAAGCCGGCCTGCAGGAGCACCCCGCCTGACGGCCGGTCGGCCGGCGCTAGCGTCCGCTGAGCGGCACCGGGTTGGCGACCGCGGTCACGACGCAGTAGCCGATCGGCCCTTCGGTGTCGTGCAGCACGCAGTCGCCGGTCCCGATCCCGTCGGCGCTCAGGTGCCCCTGGGCGGCCATCCCGACCAGTTCGCCCACCGGCTCGCGGGCCAGCGTCAGCGTGAAGTCGGCGTTGATGAACTCCACGCCGCGCGTGCCCGCGCTGCTCAGCGGGCTGGCGAAGTCCGCGGCCAGCGCGGCCCTGGTGAACGGCGTCAGCTCCTCGCCGCCGACCATCGGCCGGTTCTCCCGCGTCCAGGCGCGCATCGGCTGGGCCGTACCCCAGTCGGTCAGCCGCCACAGGTCGAACGGCGGGGTCCAGTCGCCGGGGCCGGGCGGCCCCTGAGGGGGCCGCTCGTCCCACGCCGGTGTCGTGTTGCGCTCGCCGCCCGGCTGCTCGCCTTCCCTGAGCAGTACGGCGGCGGCCCGGCCGACGATTCCCCGGGCGGTGCGCAGGGTGGCGTCGGCGACCCGGATGCGCCGCCCGTCCCTGACCCGGACCGTCTCCACCTGCACGGGCAGCAGGGGGCTGTTCTTGAACAGGTCGACGGTGAGCCGGGCGAAGCGCAGCCCGTCCTCGCGGTGCTCCTGTTCCAGACAGCGGGCCGCCAGGCCCCCGAGCAGGCGGCCGTGGAGCATGTCGGTGGACCAGGGGCTGCAGGCGTGCGGGGCGGGCAGGAACTCGCCGGCCTTGAGCTCGAAGAACGCGTTGGACACAGAACGGGATTCTAGTCAGCCCGCCGAGACGCAGAACGGGTGGCCCTCCGGGTCGGTGAGCACGACCCAGTCGTCACCGCCCGGCTGCTCCTCGGCCACGGCGGCGCCCAGCTCGACCAGGGCCTTGACCGTCGCCGGCACGTCTGCGGCGGCGAAGTCCAGGTGGAGATGGTGGCCGGGCCGCGGCCAGCGGGGCACCTGGTAGCCCTCGACGCGCTGGAAGGAGATCGGCGTGGCGCCGCCGTCCAGTGTGGTGAAGTCGGGGTCGGCGGAGGTGATCTTCCAGCCGGTCGCCGTGGCGTAGAACGTGGCCAGCGCGACCGGGTCGGCGCTGTTGACGACGATGGAGGTGAACGTGATCGTGTTGCTCATGCCGTCCAGCCTGCCGGGGCGGGCCGGGGCCGGTCTTGAACATCCTTGCACCCCGGGATTGTCGTACCCGGGGCGTATGGTTCCCGGCATGCGTTCAAGCGTCCGGCTGGGCTCGGGGCCCGGGTTCACCCTCGATGCGGTGACGTGTGCCGACGACCACCGCCGCTGGAGCGGCGCCGAGGTCGGCGACGCGCACCGCGTGGTGCTGGTGCGCCGGGGCCGCTTCCGCCGCATGGCCGACGGGCGGGTCGCCGACCTCGATCCGGCCATGGCGTATGCGGGGCTGCCCGGCCAGGAGGAGCACTTCGCGCACCCGGCGGGCGGTGACGTCTGCACGGCGCTGACGGTCTCGCCCGGCCTGTGGCGCACGCTGTCGGGCAGCCGCCCGGTGCGCGCGCAGCTCTACGTCGACGCCCCGCTCGACCTGGCCCACCGGCGGCTGCTGCGCGCGGCCCGGGCGGGCGACACCCCGTTCGCGCTGACGGAGGCGCTCCTGGGCCTGGTGGCGGCCACGCTCACCGGCGCGCCCGGTGAGATGACCGCGGGCACCGCCACCGCCGTCGTCCGGCGCGCCCGCGAGGCCATCGCCGCCGGCCACCCCGCCGCGGGCGGCCTGATGCCCCTGGCCGCGCTCCTCGGCGTCTCGCCCTTCCAGCTCAGCCGCGCCTTCACCGGGGTCCTCGGCGTCTCGCTCACCCACTACCGCAACCGGGTCCGGGTGGGCCGGGTCCTCGACCGGCTCGAGCAGGGCGAGCGCAGCCTGGCCGCGCTCGCCGCCGACCTGGGCTTCGCCGACCAGGCCCACCTCACCCGCACCGTCCGCGGCCACCTCGGCCACACTCCGGCCGCGCTGCGGCGCCTGCTGGCCCCGGAGAGGAGCACCACATGATCGTTGACGAGTCGCTGCTCATCCAGGCGCCGCCCGAGCGGGTGTGGCGGGCGCTGACCGACGCCCTCGACCGGGCCGAGTGGTGGGGCTACATCGACCTCGACGTCACCGTGGGCGGCAAGGTCGAGGAGCGCTGGAGCGACGACTCCGGCCACCCGATGCTCACCGAGGGCGTGGTGACGGAGGTCGAGGAGGGGCGCATGTTCCGCTTCACCTGGTCCGACGCCGAGCAGCCCGTCGCCACCACCGTCGAGATCACCCTGACGCCGGCCGGGGCCGGCACGGTGGTGACGGTGCTGGAGACGGGCTGGGAGCACGTGCCCGGCGGCGCCGCCCTGGCCGCCGACCATCGCGCGGGCTGGCGGGTGCACCTCACCAACCTGCGCCGCTACCTGCAGTGATCAGAAGCCGCCACGCCCCCGGGGGATGAAGCGGGGGCGCGGGCCGTAGCCGACCGGGCCCATCGGGGGCGCGGGAAGCACCTCCACGTCGTCCCCGTCGCCGTCGTGCACCTGCTCGCCGGAGCCGAGCAGCGCCCTGGTGAGCGACTCCCGCTCGTCGAGCATCTCGTCGAGCGCCCGGCCGAGGTGCTCGCCGGTGAGCACGTCCACCCCGTCCGACTCGAGCAGCGCGGTGAGCACGGCCCGGCGCAGGAGTTCCTTGAAGAACGAGGCGGTCGCGCCCTCGGTCTTCGCCACGATCGGCTCGAGGTCGGCCTCCAGCCGCATGTCCCGCGCGTACAACCGCAGCAGGGCGGCCCTGCCCTCCGCGTCCGGCTTGGGGACGCGCACGGCCAGGTCCACCCGCCCCGGCCGGTCGGCCAGCGCGCGCTCCAGCACGTCGGCCCGGTTGGTGGTGAGCACGAAGGTCACGTCGGCGTCTGCGCCCACGCCGTCCATGGCGTCCAGCAACGCGAACAGCAGCGGGTTGCCGTCCTCGGTGTAGGAGCGGTCGCGGGCGACGAGGTCGACGTCCTCCAGGATGACGATCGCCGGTTGCAGCCGCCGGGCCAGCCCCGCCGCCTGGGCCACGAACTTGATCGCGACGCCGGTCATCACGATCACCGTGCATCCGGGCATCCGGCCCATCAGGTAGCGCACGGTGTGGGTCTTGCCGGTGCCGGGCGGCCCGTGCAACAGCAGGCCGCGCTTGAGGTGCTGGCCGTGCGCGCGCAGCCGTACGGTCTGCTCACCGATGCCGATGATGTGCCGCTCGATCGTCTCCAGCACGCCGCCCGGCAGGATCACCTGGTCGGCCTGGAGCTCCGGCCGGGGCAGGAAGGTCACCAGTTCGTTGCCGCGGTGCTCGCTCCACTCGAACGACAGGATCTGGCCCCGGTAGATGTCCTTCTCGCGCATGTGGCGCTCGATCTCGTCGCGGGTGCGGGTGGCCGTCGCGCGGTCCGTGGCCAGCACCACCACCGAGCACATGGGCGGGTGGTCCTGCGCGCCCCGGACCCCGATCACCACCGGCGTGCCCTCGGGCGAGTGGGCCAGGATCAGTCCCAGCGAGATCACCTCGGTGGTCTCGTCCGGCCCGATGGCCACCGTGGTGTAGTCGACCGCGCCCGGCTCGTACTTCTGCCAGCCCTGAGCCGCGCTGGCCAGCATGTTGACGAAGTCCTCGTGCTCACGCCCGTGCCCGGCCAGGCCGAACCACTCCGCCCGCGGGTCGTGCTCGGCCAGGTAGGCGTCCACGCCGCGCTGCAGGTTGGCGTGCTCCCACCCGGGGAAGCGGGCGAGCACGTTGACGATGTGCTTCAGCTCCGACCCGAGGTGCCCGGTGACCCTGGCCACCAGTTCGGGCGTCTCTTTCGTTCTGTTGATCTCCTCATGCGCGTCGTTCATCAGCTCTGCGAGAGCTCGCGCCAGCCCCCTGGCGTCACTGAGATCCATGACCCCACCCTGGCAGACTTCGTGCCGCCGGATCATAGGATTTTCTGCGCCTTGGAGGTGTTCGCAGGTGAACGACCAGGTACCGGCAGATCTGCTGGAGATCGCCGATGCGCTGCCGGCCTCCGCAGGGGGCGACGTGCGCTGGGGCGAGGACGGCAAGCTGACCGGCGTGCTGGACTGGGACCGCGCGCACCTGTTCGCGGGCCCTACTCCTCCTCCGCCGGGAACATGATGAGGCTCATGAGCCGGGGACGGCGGTCGGGTCCGGGACGGTTGGCGAAGCGGGCGGCGAGGACCGCGGTGAGCTCCTCGACCATCTCGGCCGCTTCCTTCTCGTCGAGCCAGAGCACGGCCTGCCGGTACCCCACCAGGTCGGCGGCCGGGTCGGCGTCGTCCCGGTCGAGGTAGGCGTTGAACTCGGCCAGCAGGGCCGCCATCGACGCGGCGAAGCCCCGCCGGTGGTCGTCGGTCGTCATCGTGGCGGCCATGCCGGCGTCGATGCGCGTCCGGTCGTGCCGCAGCCGGTAGTGACGTTCGACCGCGCCGCGCACCCGCTGCTCGCCGGCGACCTCCAGCACGCCGCCCTCGGCCAGCAGGCCGACGTGCCGGTAGACCGTGGTCTTGGGGACGTCGGGCAGCCGGGCGCACAACTCGGTGGTGGTACGGCTGCGCCCGCCGGACATGGCGTTGACGATGCGCAGCCGTACCGGGTGAAGGAGAAGGTCCAGCGTGTTCACCTTCCCACTATTCCACATATGCAAATTTTCCCATGAACGGAAAAGGTCAGGGGAGGAACAGATAGTTGCGCCGCCGCGTCGTCACCCGTTCCGCCCGGATCCAGCGCCCTCCCTGCCAGGTGTGCATGCGGTAGCCGCGCTCGCGCAGTGGCCCGGTCACGTCGTCCGCGGTCCTGCCGTATTTGAGCAGGTGACGGTCCTCGACCTCCAGGAGCAGGGCGGGACGGTGGCGCTCGATGGTGCGTGCGGCGCCGCTCAGCACCTCCGCCTCGAAACCTTCCACGTCCGCTTTCAGGAAGTCCACCCGGGTCAGGCCGCGCAGGTCGCAGATCGTGTCCACGGTGTGGACGGGCACGTCCAGCGTCCGGACCCCGGCGAAGCGGCCGGGGTGTTTCATCCCCTCCTGGAGATGGGCCCAGCCGTGGATCGGCAGGCCGAAGCGGTAGGGGAGGCGGAGGCGCTGCCAGCCGGTCTCCGCGCCGATCGCGGCGTTGGTCAGCCGCACGTTCGCCGCGCCCGCCAGCCCGCAGCCCGCCGCCAGCACCCGGTACGGCACGGGCAGCGGCTCGAAGCTGTGCACCTGTCCCGCCGGGCCGGCCAGCCTGGCCAGCGGATGGGTGTACATGCCGTAGGCGGCGCCGATGTCGAAGCAGACGGCGCCGGGGCGGATCAGGGAGCGCAGGCCGAGCAGTTCCGGTTCGGCGAGGCGGCCGCGGGCGGCGGTCAGCAGGGCGGCCGAGGTCAGTGTGATCATGCCGGTGAAGGTAGGAAAGGGGTGGGCCCCGCCGGATCCCCCCGGGGAGTGCGATGTGACGGCCGCGCCGTACCACTCAGGAGCCAGAGCGCCGTCCGCCGGCGGGAGGAGAGCCGGGGGTCACCAGGCCGCTCTCGTACGCGAGGACGACGGCCTGGGCCCGGTCACGCAGGCACAACTTGGCGAAGATCCGGCCCACGTGGGACTTGACCGTCTCCTCCGCGAGGGTGAGTTCCCCGGCGATCTCGGCGTTGGACAGTCCTCCGGCGATCTGCCGGAGCACCTCGCGTTCCCGGGCGGTGAGGGCGTTGAGGCGCAGGCGCTCCCGTTCGTCGATGCGGCTGCCCGTCGCGAACTCCTCGATCAGCCGCCGGGTCACCGACGGCGACAGCAGCGCCTCTCCCCCGGCCACCACGCGGACGGCGGCGACCAGGTCCTCCGGCGGCGCGTCCTTGACCAGGAACCCGCTGGCCCCGCCGCGCAGCGCGGCGTAGACGTAGTCGTCGACGTCGAACGTGGTGAGGATGACCACCTTCGTGGTGGTTCCGGTGGCGATGATGCGCCGGGTGGCCTCCAGGCCGTCGAGGCGGGGCATGCGCACGTCCATGAGGACGACGTCCGGGCGCAGGTCCCGGGCGCCGGCGACCGCCTCCAGCCCGTCGGCCGCCTGCCCGACCACCTGGATGTCGGGCTGGGCGGACAGCAGCGCGGCGAACCCCGCCCTGATCATCGCCTGGTCGTCGGCCACCAGCACTGTGATCACGCGCGCTCGCCCTCCGGCAGTCTTCCTCGTACGGCGAAGCCGCCGCGGGACGTCGGCCCGGTCTCCAGGTGCCCGCCCAGGGCGGTCACGCGTTCGCGCATGCCGGCCAGGCCCACCCCGGAGCCGTCCAGCCCGGGGGCGGGGGTGCCGGCGGGCGCCGGCGCGTTCTCCACCTCGACCTCGACGGCGTCCGCGCCGGCCCGGACGGTGACGGTGACGGCGGCCCCGGGGGCGTGCCGGACCACGTTGCTCAGCGCCTCCTGGACCATGCGGTAGACGGTGACCGAGCGCACCGGGCCGATCGGGTGCTCTCCGGTCCGGACGAGGCGGACGGGCAGGCCGGCCTGCCGTACCGAGTCCACGAGCGATTCGAGGTCCTCCACCCCGGGCTGCGGGGCGGTGTCCGGGGGCTCGTCGGCGCCGCGCAGCGCGCCCAGCAGGCGCCGCATGTCGTTCAGAGAGGCGCGGGCGGCGGCGTTGATGGCGGCGAACTCCTCGGCGGCGGCCTCGCTCACGTCGTCCACGCGGTACGGAGCGCTGGCGGCCTGGACGGCGATCACCGACATGTGGTGGGCGACCACGTCGTGCAGCTCCCTGGCGATCCGGGTGCGTTCCTCCACGAGCTTGCGCTTGCTGAGCTCGTCGGCCACCCGCATCGTGGCGAGCCTGCGCACCCGCCGGTTGTGCCCGAGGACGACGGCCACCAGCAGGGTTAGCGACCAGACGAGGACGCCGGTGGTCTTCACCTGAGGCGAGATGGCCACCGGCACGGCCGTGGCGACACCGGCGGCTATCGTCATCACGTACCCGGCGGCACTCACCCCCAGCGGGACGGACAACGCGAAGAGATACAGGACGGGCAGGACGTAGAGCTCCTGGTTGAGCATCCACGGCACCGGCGGGTCCGGGCTGCCCATCGCCAGTCCGGCGAGCGTCGGCGCCGGAACGGTCGCGAACGCCAGCACCCACCCCGCGACCGGGCGGTACCAGGCCACCAGCACCGGCGCGGAGACCAGGGCGGAGACCGGCACCGACAGCACGCCCAGGGCGTAGGCGAACTGGAAGATCAGGGCGTTCATCACCAGCGACGCCGCGGCCAGCAGCACGAACGGCCGGAGCCGGAACTCGGGATGTTCCGTGCCCGGCACCGTGGGCAGCCGCACGCCCCAGATCACCCCCATACGCCCGATCCTAGATCTTCGCGGCCGGATGGCGGCGGCCCCTCGATCAGAGCACGTCGGCCAGGAACGTCCGCAGCCGCTCGCTGCCCGGGTCGTCGAAGATCTGCTCCGGCGGCCCGCTCTCCACCGACACCCCGTGGTCGAGGAAGACCACGGTGTCGGCCGCAGACCGGGCGAAGCCCATCTCGTGGGTGACCACGACCATGGTCATGCCCTGCCGGGACAGGTCGGCCATGACGCCGAGCACGCCCTTGACGAGTTCGGGGTCCAAGGCGGAGGTGGCCTCGTCGAAGAGCATCACCTCGGGCCGCATGGCCAGGGCGCGGGCGATGGCCACCCGCTGCTGCTGACCGCCGGACAGCCGCCCCGGCCGGGCGTTCTCCTTGCCCGCCAGGCCGACCTGGCCGAGGTGGTGGCGGGCGACCTCGGCCGCCTCGTCGGCGTCCAGCTTCCTGATCTTGCGCAGCGGCAGGGTCAGGTTGCGCAGCACGCTCATGTGCGGGAACAGGTTGAACTGCTGGAAGACCATGCCGATCTGCCGGCGCAGCAGGTCCGGGTCGTGGCCGAGCACGCTCTCCCCGCCGAGGAGGACGTCGCCGGAGTCCGGTTCCAGCAGGCGGTTGAGCGTACGCAGGAAGGTCGACTTGCCCGAGCCGGACGGGCCGATCAGGCAGGCGGTGCGGCCGCTGCGCACGTCGAGGTCCACGCCGCGCAGGATGGGGTTGCCGCCCAGCGCGAGGTGGATGTCGCGGGTCTGCAGGCTCTTCACCGGCCGGCCGCCTTCCTGTCGATGTAGTTGACCAGGTGGGTGAGGGGCACGGTCAGCGCCAGGTAGAACACGCCCGCCAGGACCAGCGCGGACTCGTTGCCGGTGTTGGCGGCGGCGTCCTGGCCGATCCTGAACAGGTCGCGCTGGCTGGCCAGCAGGCCGAGGAAGTAGACCAGGCTGGATTCCTTGATCAGGGCGATGAACTGGTTGACCAGGGCGGGCAGGACCCGGCGGACCCCTTGCGGGATGACGACCAGGCGCATGGCCGCGCCGTACCGGAAACCGAGCGCCCGTGATGCCTCGAGCTGGCCGTCCTCGACGCTCTGGATGCCGGAGCGGAAGATCTCGCCGATGTAGGCGGCGGCGATCAGCGACAGGGCGAGGATGCCGAGCGGGTACGGGTTGGGGCCCCAGAGCCGCATGCCGAGCGGGGCCAGCCCGACGCCGATCAGGAGGATCGTCACGACGGCGGGCAGCCCGCGGAAGACGTCGGTGTACACGCGCGCGGGGACGCGCAGCCAGGCGTGGCGGGAGATGCCCGCCACGGCCAGCAGCATGCCCAGCACGGTGCCGGCGACGGCGGAGACCACCGACAGGAGCAGCGTGTTGGGCAGCCCGACCAGGAACAGGTCGGGCAGCGCCGCGCGCATCGACTCCCAGTGGAAGAACGTCTCCCAGAGGTTGTCCACCGATCAGCCCTGGCCCTGGCTGCCCGGCTTGAAGGAGTCCGGGATCGGCCGGCCGGGGTAGTACTGGTCCAGGAGCTTCTTCCAGGTGCCGTCCTGGATGACCTGGTCCAGGGCCTTGTTGAGCGCCTCGCGCAGGGCGGGGTTGTCCTTGGCGACGGCGAAGGCCGTGGGCGCGGAGCTGAGCTGCTTCTCCACGAGCTGGATCTTGCCGTTGCTGTCCTTGGCGCTCTTCTCTCCGATCTCGGCGGGGGAGATCCAGGCGTCGGCGGTCTTGGCCTTGAGCTGGTTGACGGCGCCGTTGTAGTCGGGGACGCGGACCGGGTTGAGGTTGTTCTGGGTGGCGTAGTCGTCCTGGACGGTGCCCTGCACGACGACGACCCGCTTGCCGGCCAGCTCGGAGAAGCTCTTGATCGGCGAGCCGGCGGGCACGTCGAGGCCGAGGTAGCCGAAGTCGTAGCCGTTGGTGAAGTCCACGGTCTTCTTGCGGGCCTCGGTCACGGTGATGGAGGAGCTGCCGACGTCGAACTTCTTGTTGGCGACCTGGCTGAGCAGGGCGGAGAAGTCGGTGCCGACGAACTCGACCTTCAGCCCTGCCCTGGTGGCGACGGCGGTGAGCAGGTCGTTGTCGAAGCCGGTGAACTTGCCGTCCTTGAGGTAGACGTTTGGCGGCGCGTCGGTGAGCGTGCCGGCCCGCAGGGTGCCGGGCTGCAGCAGTTTGTAGGGGTTGTCCGCGGCGGCGGTGGCCGTGCCTGACTCGCCGCCGCAGGCGGCCAGCGCCAGGAGCGCTGCCGCGGCTGCGGTGATGGCGGTGAGCTTGCGCATGGGGGTACTCCTTGTGGGTGCAAAAACGTTTCGCCGGTACGGCGGAGCCCGGGGTGCGGGCGTGAAGAAGCCCTCGGCACGGCGAGGGCGGGCGGGGAAGCCGCTCAGGCGGGAGACAAGCCGCTCAAGCGGAAAGCGTCTGCACGAGCGGGAAAGCAGCTGCTTCAACGGGGAAGAAGCTGCTCATTCGGGAAGAAGCTGCTTCCTCGGGAAGAAGCCGCCTAAGGGGGCAGCTTTAAGGGGTCAGCGGCAACACGAGGTGGCCCACACCCGACACAGGTCGATGTGGCCACGGGTGGTCAACCGCAGCTCCGTCCGCATGGCGAACATTTCAGCACGTCAGCGGCAAAGATGCAATTCATGGAGGTTTGGTGGGATTCCGGGGGTGATGGATTTCGCCCGTCCCGCGCCGTAAGCTCCGACCCGTGCGTGATCTAGGAGAGGACCCGCGGCCCGCCAGAGGCGCCGTGCGCGAGATCTACTCGGTGGACCGGGCCGCCACCCTGGCCTACTCCCCCGACCTCGACGGCCTGGCCGACCCCGGGGAGATCGTCTGGGCCTGGGTGCCCTACGAGGAGGACCCGTCGCGGGGCAAGGACCGCCCGCTGCTGATCGTGGGCAGGACCGGGCGCAGGCTGCTCGGCCTGATGCTCTCCAGCCAGGGCGACGACGGGCCGGAGTGGTTCCCGATCGGTGCGTGGGGCCGCGACGGCAAGCCCTCCTACCTGCGGTTGGATCGCGTGTTCGTGCTCGACGAGGACGACATCCGGCGCGAGGGCGCGATCCTGGACGGCGCCCGCTTCGCCCGCGTCGCCGCCCAGCTCAAGCGCACACACGGCTGGGCGGCAGACGGTTAGAACGTTTCACGCTGGACAGAGAACGCTTCATGCCGGGCGTAAAACGTTTCAAGCCTCGCGTAGAACGTTTCAAGCCTGGCGTAGAACGTTTTAAGCCTGGCGCCACTCGGCGATCACGCCCGCCTCGTGCAGGCAGTAGTCCGGCGCCCCTTCCAGCGCCTTCTCCTCCCCGCCCGGCGTGTAGGTGACGAGGAGCCGCAGCGGCCGCCAGGTCCTGTTGTACGTCGAGTGATAGGCCCCGGCCGGGATGTGCACGGTGTCGCCCTCCTTGATCGGGAAGGGCTCCCCGTCGTCCACCATCTGCGTCGCCTCACCGGAGATCACGTAGATGATCTCCTCGGCGCCGGGATGGTTGTGCCGGGCGTGCCCCTTGCCCGGGTTGACGATCACCTCGCCCAGCGTGGACCCCGCGCCGGGGATGCGCGCCGGCGTGACGAACCACTTGATCGACCCCCAGTCGAACGTCATCGTCGGCACGACGTCGGGACTGACCAGCATCAGACCTCCAGATTCTTGAACGCGGCAACCTGCTCGGTGATGGCCCGCTCGGTGGGCAGCCGCTCCACCGACGACGCGCCGAAGAACCCGGCCACGCCCTCGGTGTTGCGCAGCACGTGGGCGGCGTCGTCCGGCTCGGCGATCGGCCCGCCGTGGCACAGCACGAGCACGTCCGGCCGCACCGCCACCGCCGCGTCCCGCATCGCCTGCACCCGCGCCACCGCCTCGTCCAGGGTGAGCGCGGTCCCGGCGCCGATCGAGCCCTTCGCCGTCAGGCCCACGTGCGGCACGAGCACGTCGGCGCCCGCCTCGGCCATGGCCCGCGCCTGCTCCTCGTCGAAGACGTACGGGGCGGTGACCAGGTCACGCTCGTGGGCCAGCCGTACCATCTCGACCTCGAGCGCGAAGCCCATGCCGGTCTCCTCGAGGTTCTGCCGGAACACCCCGTCGTACAGGCCGACGGTCGGGAAGTTCTGCACGCCCGCGAAGCCCATCGCCTTGAGCTGGTCGAGGAAGAGCGGCATTACGCGGAACGGGTCGGTGCCGCAGACCCCGGCCAGTACCGGCGTGTCGCGCACCACCGGCAGCACCTCGGCCGCCATGTCCACGACGATCTGGTTGGCGTCGCCGTACGGCAGCAGCCCGGCCAGCGAGCCGCGCCCGGCCATGCGGTAGCGGCCGGAGTTGTAGATGATGATCAGATCCACCCCGCCGGCCTCGGCGCACTTGGCCGACAGGCCGGTGCCCGCCCCAGCGCCGATGATCGGCCGCCCTTCCGCCACGGTACGGCGCAGCCGTTCCAGAACCGTCTGCCTGTTCACTCGTCCCCCTCGATCAGCCGGTGGAGCCGGTCGGCCATCGCGCGGCCGAACTCCGGGTCGTTGATGTGCATGGCCAGGCGCACGGTGTGCGGGAAGCGCGCCATCTGGGTGAAGGCCGCTTCGTCGGCCTCCGGGTCGTGGAACGGCATCCCGGGCGCGTCGAGGGCGGAGACGCCGCCGTCCGGGATGAACAGCACGGAGGGGCCGGTGGCGGCGGCCAGTTTGGCGGCGAGCTCCCGGCCCAGTTCGGCCATTTCCGCGGGGGTGGTGCGCATGAGCGTGACGGCCGGGTTGTGCACGTACAGGGTGCGGTCGTGGAACGGCTCGGGGACGCTGTCGAGGGGGCCGAAGTTGACCATGTCCAGCGCGCCCGGCGCCACGACCTGCGGCACGCCGTGGGATCCGGCCGCGGTGAGCCGCTCCGGGCCGGCCGACAGGACGCCGCCGACCAGTTCGTCGGCCAGTTCGGTCGTGGTCAGGTCGAGCACGCCCGCCAGCATGCCGCCGGCGGCCAGGCCCTCGAGGGCGCGCCCGCCGGCGCCGGTGGCGTGGAAGACCAGGACCTCGTAGCCGAGCTCCTCCAGCCGGGCGCGGGCGGAGTCCACGGCGGGGGTGGTGACGCCGAACATCGTGGCCCCGACGAGCGGGCGGTCGCCGTCCGCGCTCTCGCTCGTGCGGGAGCGGGCCATCCCGGCGATCGCGCCCGCGGCGTTGCCGAGGATGGCGCGGGAGACGCGGTTGATCCCGGCGACGTCGACCACGCTGTACATGAGCGTGACGTCCTTGGCCCCGACGTAGGGGGCGACGTCGCCGGAGGCCATCGTGGAGACGATGAGCTTGGGCAGCCCGATCGGCAGGTCGCGCACGGCCCGGGCGGCGATCGAGGAGCCGCCGCTGCCGCCGACCGCCAGCACCCCGTCCACCCGCCCGGCCGCGTGCAGCCCGGCCAGGACGCGGGCGGCGCCCTCGCCCATGGCGGTCACCGCCGCGCCCCGGTCGCCCGCCGCGCGCAGGCCGCCGAGGTCCGCCCCCGCCGCCGCGGCCACCGCCGCGGCGGTCACGTCCGCGAGCGGGGCGGCCACCGTCGCGGCGGTCACGTCCGCGAGCTGGGCGTCGCCGGTGTGCACGCCCGCGTCCACGACGATCACCTCGTGGCCCAGCGCGATCAGCCGTTCGCGCAGCCAGGCGTACTCGGCTCCCTTGGTGTCCAGTGTCCCGATCAGCACCACTGCCATGTGACCGACGTTATCGCCGCTGCGATCATCTGAGTATGAGAGTTGTGGTCATCGGCAACGGAATCGTCGGCGCCGCCGCGGCCTACCACCTGAGCCGCCGCGGCGTGGCGGTGACCGTGGTGGACGCGGGGCTGGCCGGGCAGGCCACCGAGGCGGGGGCCGGGATCGTCTGCCCGTGGGTGGATCACGAGGACGACCCCGCCTGGTACGCGCTGGCCCGCGCCAGCGCCCTTCACTACTCCGGGCTGGCCGAGCTGCTCGGCCCCGGCTACGCCAAGGTGGGCGCGCTGCTGGTGGCCGAGGAGCGCGCCGAGCTGGAGCCGGTGCGCCGCCTGCTGGCCGCCCGCCACGCCGGGGCGCCGGAGATGGGCGAGGTGAGCGAGGTGGCCGACCCGGCGGCGGAGTTCCCGCCGCTGGCGCCGGGGCTGGCGGGGTTGCGGGTGCCGGGCGCGGCGCGCGTGGACGGGCGTGTGGTCAGGGACACGCTGATGGCCGCCGCCGTGGCCGCCGGGGTGGCCTTCCGGCACGGGAACGCCGCGTTGCTGCCGGACGGCGGCGTGCTCCTGGACTCCGCCGGTCCCCTGCCCGCCGACGCGGTGATCGTCGCCGCCGGGGCGTGGACCGGGCAGGTGTGCGCCCCGCTCGGCGCCGACCTGCCGGTCGTCCCCTGGCGCGGGCAGATCGTGCACACGGTGCTGGCCGGGGCCGAGACCTCGGGCTGGCCGATCGTGCTGCCCCGGCGGGGGCCGTACCTGCTCGGGTTCCCCGGTTCGCGGGTGGTGATGGGCGCGACGCGTGAGGACGCCGGGTTCGACGCGCGCGTGACCGTGGCGGGGCTGGCCGAGGTGCTGTCCTCCGGGGTACGGCTGGCGCCCGGCCTGGCCGGCGCGTCGGTCGCCGAGACCCGGTCGGGGCTGCGCCCCGTCGTGGCGGGCGAGCGGCCGCTGATCGCCCGGGCCGGCGAGAAGGTGGTCGTGGCCACCGGGCTGAGCGCCTACGGGCTGACGGCCGGGCCGTACGCCGGGATGCTGGCCGCCACGCTGGCCCTGGGTGAGAGCCCGGACCTCGATCTCACGCCTTACGATCTATGATCGTCTTCTCCCCGCCGACGATCACGGGGGGAGCCTGGGATGCGCGTGCTGGTGGTGCTGATGCTGGCGGCCCATGCCTGCGTTCCGCCGCCGCCCCTGCCCTATGACCACGAGAGCCCGCGGCCGGTCACCGGGACGCCGCGGCCTCCGTCGAAGCCCGAGCCGCCGGTCCGCGTGCCCCGCTCGGCCTCGGGCCGCTACGCGGTCGTGAAGGGCGGAGATCCGCCTCGTCCGGGCGGCGGCCCGGTGGTGCGGTACATGGTCGAGGTGGAGCGCGGCCTGCCGTTCCAGCGGGCCGAGTTCGCGGCCCAGGTGCACGACACCCTCAACGACAGGCGCGGCTGGGGCCGCTTCCGGCGCGTCGACCGCCCTCCGGTACGGCTCAGCGTCGCCCTGTCCAGCCCCAGGCTGACCGACCGGCAGTGCCTGCCGCTCAACACCGGCGGCGACCTGTCGTGCTGGAACGGCCGGCGCTCGGTGATCAACGCGGTCAGGTGGGCCGGCGGCGTCCCGCAGTACGACGGCGACCTGGACGGCTACCGCGACTACGTGATCAGCCACGAGGTGGGGCACGGCCTCGGCCACGGGCACCGCTCCTGCCCGGGGCGGGGCAGGCGGGCTCCGGTGATGGCGCAGCAGTCGAAGTCGTTGGCCGGCTGCCGTCCCAACCCGTGGCCCAGCCCGTAGGTTGGAGTCATGACGACGATCACGACGGGCAAGGTATCCGGTCAGACCGGCGACGGCGTCACCTCCTTCCGCGGCATCCCGTTCGCCGAGGCGCCCTTCGGGCAGCACCGGTTCGCGGCGCCGGTCCCGGCCGCGCCGTGGGAGGGCACCTTCGAGGCCGCCCGGTTCGGGCCGGTTCCGCCGCAGGTGCAGATGATGCCCGGGATGCCGGAGTGGAGCTCGGCCTATGGGCTCGACTGCCTGTCGATCAACGTCTGGACGCCCGATCCCGGCGGCTCCGGGCTGCCGGTGATGGTGTGGATCTACGGCGGCGCCTACTGGATGGGCACCTCCGGCATCCCCGAGTACGACGGGACCCGGCTGGCGTGCGAGGGCGTCGTGGTGGTGACGTTCAACCACCGGGTCGGCATGGAGGGGTACGGGCACGTCGAGGGCGCCCCGGCCAACCGGGGGCTGCTCGACCAGATGCTGGCGCTGCGCTGGGTGCAGGACAACGCCGCCGCGTTCGGCGGCGATCCGGGCAACGTCACGGTGTTCGGCGAGTCGGCGGGGGCGGGCGCGGCGGCCTGCCTCATGGCGATGCCGGCCGCGGCCGGGCTGTTCCGGCGGGTGATCGCGCAGAGTGTGCCCGGCATGTTCTACTCCCCCGGGCTGGCCGGCCGGGTGACCGCCGCGATCATGGCCAGGGCGGGCGGCTCGCCGTACGAGCGCACTCCCGAGGAACTCGTCGCGGCCGCGCAGACCTTCGCCGTGCAGGACCTTCCGGGAAGAACGGCCGAATGGGGCGTGCTCGGCGTCAACTCGCTGCCGTTCGCGCCGGTCGTGGACGGCGAGGTGCTGGCCGAGACGCCGTGGGAGGCGCTGGCCGACGGCGCGGCCAGCGGCGTGGAGCTGATCGTGGGCTACAACCGCGACGAGTTCGCGCTGTTCCAGCCGCCGGGCACCACGGCCGACCCCGGGCCGGCGCTGAAGACGTTGGCGCCGCCGGAGGCCGACGTGGTCTACCGGACGCGGTATCCGGCCGAGGAGATCCACATGCGCGTCATGTCGGACTGGTTGTTCCGGATGCCGAGCGCGCTGCTGGCCGACGCGCACACCGGGCCGACGTTCTGCTACGAGCTGACGTACGCGCCGACCGCGCTCGGCGCCTGCCACGCGCTGGACGTGCCGCTCACCTTCGGCACCCTCGACTCCGGGCTGGCGCAGATGACCATCGGCCGCGCGCCGGAGGCCGAGGCGGTCTCCGCGCAGTTCCGCACGGCCTGGACGCGTTTCGCCGCCTCCGGGGACCCGGGCTGGCCCGCCTACGAGCCGGTCAACGCGGTCACGCACCTGTTCGACGTCGCCCCGTCGGACGTGCGCGACCCCGAGGCCGCCTCGCGGGCCTTGTGGTCCACCCATGGCATCTCGGTCATCACCTGACCCAGCGCGCTCGCCATAACGTATCGCGATATATCTTCGAGGGAGAGTTGACGATGCGAGGAGTGTGACATGGGGAGATTGCGGACGGCACGGCGGCTGCTCGTGGGCGGCGCCGCCCTCGCGGCCGCCGGGTGGGCGCTGCGGGACGTGTCGGCCGAGCTCGGGGTGCGGCCGCTGGGCTCGGGGCCCGACCGGGCGGCCCGGATGCAGCGCTCGCCGCAGTTCAAGGGCGGCAGGTTCTTCAACCCGATGCCGGAGCCGACCCGGACCGGCATCCCCGACCCCGGCGTGCTGGCCGACGTCGCTCGCGACCGGCTTCAGCGCCGTCCCGCCGGGCTCATCCCGGTGCTGACGCCGCCGCCCGGCGAGCCGCCCGCCGACGGCCTGCGCGCGGTCTGGTACGGCCACGCCTCGACGCTGGTCGAGATCGAGGGCAAGCGGGTGTTGTTCGACCCGATGTGGAGCAACCGGCCCTCACCCGCCCAGTTCGTCGGCCCCAGGCGGCACCACCCGATGCCGGTTCCCCTGGGCGCGCTGCCGCAGGTCGACGCGATCGTGATCTCGCATGACCACTACGACCACCTGGACATGGCGACGGTCAGGACCCTGACCCGCACCCAGAAGGCGCCCTTCCTGGTGCCGCTGGGCATCGGCGCCCACCTGGAGCGCTGGGGCGTGCCGCTGTTCCGGATCATCGAGCTGGACTGGGACGAGGAGGCCGTCGTCGGCGGGCTGCGTTTCGTGGCCACCGCCGCGCGCCACTTCTCCGGCCGTTCGTTCACCCGCAACGACACGCTGTGGGGCTCGTGGGTGGTGGCCGGGCGCGAGAAGCGCGTCTTCTACGCCGGCGACTCCGGCTACTTCGAGGGCTACAAGGGCATCGGCGCCGCGCACGGCCCGTTCGACCTGGCGCTCATGCCGATCGGCGCCTACAGCCCCGCCTGGCCGGACATCCACATGAACCCGGAGGAGGCGGTCAACGCCACCGTCGACCTGGGCGCCGCGCTCATGCTGCCGGTGCACTGGGCGACGTTCACGCTGGCGTTGCACCCGTGGGCCGAGCCGGTGGACCGCCTGTGGCGCGAGGCCAAGGCGCGGGAGGTCAAGATCGTGGTGCCGCGCCCGGGCGAACGCGTCGACACCGCCGACGCGCCCACCCTCGACACCTGGTGGGAGATGCTCGGCTGATCGCCTTTCCGGCCGGCCGTACAGTCGTGGGGTGAGCAACCTGGAGCGGGACCCGCACGAGATCGTCTGCACGGCCGACGGCGAGGCGGAGACGGAGCTGCTGACCGGGCGCGCGGTGCCGCTGGGCGGGCCGCGGGCGATGAGCGTGACGCGGACGCTGCCGCACCTCCGGCGGCGCATGATCGGCGCCTGGTGCTTCGTGGACGCCTACGGTCCCGAGGCGGCGACGATGCGGGTGCCGCCGCACCCGCACACGGGGCTGCAGACGGTGAGCTGGCTGGTCGAGGGCGAGGTGCTGCACCGCGACAGCGTCGGCAGCCTTCAGGCGGTACGGCCCGGCCAGCTCAACCTGATGACCGCCGGGCGCGGGATCTCCCATTCGGAGGAGTCCGCCGAGGGCGGGACGCTGCACGGGGTGCAGTTGTGGGTGGCGCTGCCGGAGCGGCACCGCGGCGTCGAGCCCGCCTTCGAGCACCACGCCGAGCTGCCGGTGCTGGCGGGTCCTGGTTACCGGGCCGTGGTGCTGATGGGCGGTCCGTCCCCGGCGACCGCCTACACGCCGCTGACCGGGATGCAGATCTCCGTGGACGGCCGGGCCGAGCTGCCTGTTTCGCCGGGTTTCGAGCATGGGCTGCTGCTGCTGGACGGGGAGATCACGCAGCTGCCCGCCGGGCCCCTGCTCTACCTCGCGCCGGGGCGGGAGCGGATCGTGCTGGAGGGGCGCGGGCGGGTGCTGCTGATCGGCGGCGAGCCGTTCGCCGAGGAGATCGTCATGTGGTGGAACTTCGTCGGGCGCACCCATGACGAGATCGCCGCCTTCCGGAGGGAATGGAGGCAGGGGCCGGGCTTCGGGACGGTCACCGGCTTCGACGGCGACCCGCTGCCCGCCCCTGAGCTGCCGGGCACGCGGCTGCGCCCGTGGGGGCGGGTGCGTCCCTACCAGGCGCCCCGGTGAAGCTGGCCGCGCACCGCGCCGGCGGGGAACTGCTTGGTGTGCAGGTTCGTGTACCAGTTCTTCGGGTTGCGGTTGATGCCCTGGACGACGGCCGCCTTGGCGCTCGCCGAGCCGGCGGCGCCGCTGATCGAGGCGGGCAGGCCCTTGGCGTCGGCGAAGAAGTCGGCCACGACCGGGCCGTTGACGCCACGGGCGCCGCGGTGGATGTGGCCGTTGGTGGGCGCGCCGATGCGGCTCCAGGTGGTGGCGAACCAGACGCGGGTGCCCTTGGCCCACACCAGCCAGGCGGCCCGGCCGTCCCTGTCGCCCGCGCCGAGCTTGCCGGTGCCCGCGGCAACCTCGTTGGCGCCGGTGGCGACCGAGGTGAGCGTGGTGCCGGAGCCGTGGGCCAGGACCGTGTTCAGGTTGACGGGGCGGATCCGGTAGAGCTGGGCGCGGACGGCGCCGGCGCCGAACTCCTGGGTGTGCAGGTTGGCGTACCAGTTCTTCGGCGTGCCGGTGATGCGGCGCAGGAGGGCGGAGTCGCCGACGGTGACGGTGCCCTTGACTGCCGTGAAGCCGGCCGGGAGCCGGGTGCCGAAGAAGGGAATCTTGACCTCGCCGTTCTTGCCCGCCTTGCCCTGGTGGATGTGGAAGGCCGTCGGGGCGGTGATCTTGTTCCACCGGACGGCGTAGTCGACCTGGTTGCCCCGGATGCGGAAGACGGCTACGGCGCCGCCGTCCTTGTCGCCCGCCTTGGGCACCTCGTTGGCGCCGATGAGGCGGGCGGCCAGGTACACCGCGGTGGTGGACTGGGCGTTGGCGGGCGTGGTGGTCAGGGAGGCGGCGGTGAGCGCGGCGGAGATGGCCAGACCGGACACGACGAGCTTCTTCACGATTTTTCCCTCTCTTGTGTGACCCTTGGGTGATCGCGCCCGGTTGTACGGGAGCGCTCACGGCCGGGTTCAGCCGAGGGACTGCGTAAAAGTACACACTCACCGCTGGGTCATGTCGAACCCGCCCATCTCCTCCTTTTTCAGCAGCGCCGGGCTCTCGTCCTGTTTTTCGCGGAGACCCGCGAAGCGCAGATACTCCGCGCCGCAGCGGGCGGCCAGGCGGAAGAACCACCAGCGGACGTCCTCGTCCAGATCGCCGAACGTGCAGTGGGTCAGGGCGGCGGCCTGCAGCGACAACGGCAACTGGGTCAGCCAGTCGTCGCGGAAGTCCGGCCCGCACCCCTCCGCCTCGTGCAGGACCCTGGTCATGGGCGCGATGAGGTCGTCGTGGCCGCCGCCCCGGATGATCTGGTCGAACAGGTCCTCCTGGGCCTGCGGGTCGCGCGGCACCCGTCTGGCCACGATCGACAGCAGGAGCATGGCCGGGTCCCTGGTCAGCGGCGCCCCCTCCGCGTAGGTGGTGAGGTCCACGAGGCGGAACCGGTCGGGCATGAGTTCGCCGGCCCGCGTCCGCGGGATCAGGACGTTGCCCAGGTGCAGGTCGCCGTGCGTGTAGCCGCGCAGGTACTGGACCCGGTCGGGCCCCGCGAGGTCCCTCACGGCCATGGCCAGCGGGTTCGGCAGCACTCTGCGATCACGTTCGCCCGAGAAGACGAGCCAGCGGCGCTCCGGGTCCAGCAGGCCGCGGCGCTTGGCCCAGATGTGCAGCTTTCCGTTCGCGACGAAGCGCTGCCGCAGCTCGGCCCGCAGATACTCGCCGGAGTCCAGGTCCGCCGAGGGGTCGGGGCCGTGCCGGTTCCACGAGCCGAGCAGGCCCTCGACCACGGATCGGTAGCAGGCGACGAGCTCCGCCGGCGACGACAACTCCGCCATCTGGCACATTCCCGCCAAGCTGCCGCCCGCGATCTCCAGCAGCAGCACGAAGCCGCCCTCCCGCAGGCGCGGCGAGTGCGGCCTCAGGCCGACCAGATGGTCGCGGCGGAAGTCCTTGGGGGCGGCGTTCCAGGCGCGCTGGTGCTGCACCGGCTCGCGGGACAGCGGACCCGGCGGGCACAGCTTCGCGATCACCTTGGTGGTGCGTTCGCCGCTGCCCGCGGGCGGAACGATCATCAGGCTGATCAGGCGGCTCTCGGTGAAGCCGCGCCTGACCCAGAGGGGCCGGTTGACTCTGATCTCGTAGTCCGCGGTCTCCGCCCAGGCTTCCACGGCGCCGGCGGCGTCCTCGCCCAGGCAGCCGACCACGATGGGCCGGTCTTCGGGGTTCAGGTGCCGGGGCTGGTCCACGATCGGCTCTCCCGGGAGACGGTCCAACTCGCGCACCAGCGCCTCGGGATCGTCGAACAGGTGGCGGTTGCTGCGCACGTACGCCTGCTCGGCGGCCGACAGCCGCCGGTGCACGGTCTTGCCGAACGACCTGACGACGAGGGTCTGGTCGATCATGACGACGGCATGGCTCACGTCGTCGAACACGCCGGCGAGCCCGGTGGTCTCCGCGCGCAGCGCCTGGTCCAGCAGCGCGAACTGCTCGTCGGCCGTGGTGCCGCCCGGTGTTCCCCGGAACTTCATGAGGTACGGCTCGCCGCGGTCGCCTCCGCCGGGCGGCGTGTCGAAGCCGAAGGCGTTCACCATCTGCCTGACCGCGCGCTCGACCTTGGCGTAGGAGTCGTCGTCGGCCGCCGCGACCCGGATCTCCAGCCCGGCCGCCTGTTCTTCCTCGAGATCCCCGAGCACCAGGTCGGTGATCTCGTTGAGGTCCAGGCGCTCGCCGTACGTAAATGCCTGCTGGTAGGCGCTCCCGCCCAGTTCCTTGCGGCAGGCGCGGACCAGGGCGTCGTGCTCACGGGTGAGCCACGGCGCGTTGTCCGGCGGCAGGCCGGCGCTCTTCCAGTTCTGCTGCAGCGCCCCGAGGATCCGCACCGACAACAGCGGCTGCCCCAGGGCCGAGAAGATCTGGGCGGTGGTGGCGAGGGCCCGGAGTGTGTCCAGAGGACCGTGAAAGTACCGCTTGACGCGCAGCGCCTCACGGGCGTCTTCAAGAGCCTCGCCTGCCCGGCCGCCGGCCAGCCGCGCCAGGGCGAGGGCCCACAGGGCGTTCGAGCTGGTCCACAGCTCACCGCGTTCCTTGCACACCTGCAGGCACTCGGCCGCCAGCGCCTCGGCCTCGCCGAGTGCGCCCTGTGCGGTGAGGACGTTCGACAGTTCGACGATCGCGGGCAGGAGACCAGGGTTGAGTTCCTTGTTGTCGGCGCTGAACTCGATCGCCACCCCCAGCAGCGCGGCGGCCTTCTGCAAGTCCCCCTGCACCAGCGCGGCGGTCCCCTGCATCTTGGTGGCGAGGATCACCGCGTTCGAGTCACCGATCCGGACCGCCTCGCTGCTGCACTGCTCGGCCGCCTGCAACGCGCCCGCGCCGTCACCCTGCGCGCTGCGCACGTACGACAGCACCCACAGCGCCTTGCAGCGTTCCTTGCCGAGGTCGGGATTGGCCTCCAGGGAACGCTCCAGGTAGAGGCCGCCTTCACGGGTCAAACCACAGCAGATCCACATGAACCACAACGACGACAGCAGCTTCAGCGCCAGGACGCCCTCGCCCGGTGTGCATCGGGCGTGCTCCAGCGCCACCCGGACGTTGTCGTGCTCCTGGCGCATGCGCACGAACCAGTAGATCTGCCGGGGACCCGACCAGGCGTCCTCGCTGCGCTGAGCCAGGGCGAGGTAGTACTGCAGGTGCTTGTGCCGCATCCGCTCGGTCTCGCCGAGCTTGTGCAGCCATTCGCCGCCGTACTCGGCCAGCGTGTCGATCAGCTGATAGCGCACCCCGGCGTGGTTGCCGCGGATCAGCAGGATCGACTTCTCCACCAGGCCGGCGACCAGGCCGGTGACGGCCTCCGATGAGAGCCGGGAGTCGGCGCACACGAAGCGGGCGGCGTCCAGCTCGAAGTCCCCGGCGAAGACCGACAGGCGTGCCCACAGCAACCGCTCCTCCGGGCCGCACAGTTCGTGGCTCCAGCCGATCGCCGCACGCAGCGTCTGGTGGCGGGGAAGCGCGACGCGGCCGGCCCCGGCGAGAAGGCTGAACCGGTCGGTGAGCAGGCCGAGGATCCGCTCCACCGACAGTGCCCGCAGCCGCACCGCGGCCAGTTCGATCGCCAGCGGGATGCCGTCGAGACGGCGGCACAGCTCCGCCACCGGCGTGATGTTGTCCTCGTCGAGCACGAAATCGGGCACGATCACACCCGCCCGCGCCGCGAAGAGCTGCACCGACTCGTTGGCGAACAGGCTCTCGGCCTGGGCGTCGCCCGGTACCTGCATCGCCGGGAGCGGCACCACACGCTCGTAGGGCAGGTTCAGCGGCCGGCGGCTGGTGGCCAGAATCCGCAGGCCCGGATTCGCCTCAAGGAGGTCCTCGACCAGGTCGGCGCAGCTTTGGACCAGGTGTTCGCAGTTGTCGAGGACGAGCAGCATGGCGCCCCGCTCACGCACCCACGTGATGAGAGACTCCGAGGCGGCCCGCGAGGACGGGTCGGCGATGCCCAGCGCCCCGGCGATCTCGTGCCGGATCACCCCCGCGTCCCGGAGCCGCGCGAGGTCGGCGAACCAGACGCCGTCCGCGTACTGCGAGCGCAACTGATGGGCCAGGCGCAACGCCGTACGCGATTTGCCGACGCCGCCGATCCCGGTCGCCGTGACCAGCCGCGCGCCGGCCAGCTGCCGTTCCAGGCCGGCGAGAAGACGCGTCCTGCCGACGAAGGAGGTGGTTTCGGCGGGCAGATTCCCGGAGCGTCCCATGGGTCCCCCAGGGGCGAGATGCGGCGCGGTGAGAGGGCAAGCCTACGGAGAAGCGATGATCCCGATGCCCCGATCGCCGATATCGTGGATCGGGTGCGAGTAGCGACGTGGAACGTGAACTCGGTCAAACAGCGTCTGCCCCGTCTCCTGCCCTGGCTGGACCAGCGGCGGCCGGACGTCGTCTGCCTGCAGGAGACCAAGCTGGCCGACGCGCCCTTCGCCGATCTGCTCGGCGCCGAACTGGCCAAGCGCGGGTACGCGGCGGCGGCGCACGGCGAGGCGCGGTGGAACGGCGTGGCGATCCTTTCGAGGGTGGGCCTGGACGACGTGGTCACCGGCGTGGCCGAAGCGCCGGGCTTCCCCCACCAGGAGGCCCGGGCGGTGGCGGCCACCTGCGGGGGTGTGCGGGTGCACTCCGTCTACGTGCCCAACGGGCGCACGCCGGACTCCGACCACTACCACTACAAGCTGGCGTGGCTGGCGGCGTTGCGCGAGGTGGTGAAGGCGGGCCCCGAGGACGCGATGGTGTGCGGGGACGTCAACATCGCGCCGGAGGACGCCGACGTCTTCGACCCTGAGGCGTACGTCGGGCAGACCCACGTGACCGGGCCGGAGCGGGCGGCGCTGGCCGGGCTGCGCGCGCTGGGGCTGCATGACGTGGTGCGGGAGCGCTGGCCGCAGGAGCGGGTGTTCACGTACTGGGACTACCGCGCCGGAATGTTCCACAAGGATCTCGGCATGCGGATCGACCTGGTGCTGGCCTCCTCGCCGGTCACCGAGCGGGTGCGGGCGGCGTGGGTCGATCGGCAGGCGCGCAAGGGCACCGGGCCGAGCGACCACGCGCCGGTGATCGTGGACCTGGACGAGGCGCCCGACGGGGACATCGGCCCGATGGTGCCGCCGCCGTCGGCGCCCGCGGTCAAGAAGGGTTCGGTCAAGCTGCCGCAGGCGCCTTAGTACACCGAGATGTGCGGGTGGTCGTAGTGGTTGGCCGTGGTCCCGCCGCGGTCGGTCATGGTGCGCCACGAGCCGGTGCGCACGTGCCAGATGCGCTGCCGGTAGATCACGTACATGATGCCGAGGCGCTTGGCGTTCTTCACCACCCACTCGGAGATCTTGTAGCCGCGGGCGATCTCCTTGGCCGACGGCATGGCGCCGGCGCGGCTCAGCATGAAGTCGCAGGCGCGGCCGAGGGGATGTTCGCCGCCGTCCTGGATCGAGCGGTAGCAGCCGATGCCGAACGGCACCTCGAAGCGTTCCTGGACGAGCTGTTTGACCAGGCGCATGCGCGGGGTGATGTTGTCCTCGCCCGCGGGCAGCTGCGGGACGAACGTGCCGTCGCGGCGGGCGCCGGGGACGTCGTGGAGCTGCTCGATCTTGTCGCGCATCCTGTCGATGAGCTTCACCGCCCTGTCCTTGCGCTGGTCCAGGTCGGCGACGGTGGCGCGCAGCTCTCCCTCCTGGGCCGCAAGTTCCTCCTGGGCCCGCTTGAACTCATCGCGAACCTTGGCGAATCCGGCGATCCTGGCGTTCTGCAGGTCGATCATCTGGCGGCTGATCGCCACCCGGGACAGCATGGCCTCCGGGGCGCCCGGGCCGCCGAACATGTTGAGCAGATTGGGCTCGCCGGTCATGTACTGGGTGACGCCCATGAGCCTCAGGTTGACCGCCTCACGGTCGAAGACCTCCTGGGCGTCCCTGAGGCGGGCGCGGGCGGCGTTCTCCGTCTTCTCGACCTTCCGCAGGGCGATGCGGCTGTTGTAGTAGTCGGTGATGAGCTTGTCCGACTCCTTCTGAAGCGCGGCCAGCTCCTTCTTCAGCTGCTTGACGGTCGGCTTCGGCTTGGCCGCGGCGGACACGGGCACGAGCACCACGGTCACCGCCGCCGCCAGCGCCACGAGCCTCTTCCACAGCGGCCCGCGCCGCACGCCAGCGAGTGACGCAACCGCCACGCTTCTCCTTCGCCCGTGCCGAAGGGCGATGGCCGATCGGTACGTCGCAGGCCGGGGGCGCCCTCTATCCGATCGACGATAGTAGGGGATGGTTGCAGCAGGGGTGGAATCAGGTCATTCGGTATCTATCACCTCGACGTCGAGCGGGCGGGCGCCGCCGCCGTCACCGTTGCACGTTCCCGCCGGGCAGGCGGTCACCGCCACCACCAGGTCACACTCGGCCCGCAGGCTCACGCTCTGGCCCGCACGCGAGACCGGCGGATGGATGCGCAGCTTGCCGTCCTGGCCGACCTCGGTGTTCATGAAGAAGTTGAACGCGATCGTGACCGTCGCCGCCGGTACGGCGAAGGCCGCCAGGGCACCGGTGAGGTTGTCGTAGCAGTTCGGCTGAGGCGTGGCTGCGCCGTACTGGATCTCATACATCTCCTGACTGCACGGGGCATACAGGAAGTCGTGCCTGCCCACCTCGTCCTCGACGATCTTCATCAGGGGGCGGCTGCGGCGCGAGTACAGGATGGACCCGGTCGTCAGGCTGACCGTGCCCCCGTAGTCGAACGTGCGGCCGTTGCTCTGGCCGTCGGTCAGGTCGTCGGCGGGCACGGCGAACAGGTCGCCGCTCTGGCTGCCGGCCACATCGGTGATCTTCAGCAGGCTCCCGGCGCTGAGCCGCCAAGCCCTTCCGCTCATGGGATCGATCCGCATAAATCCACACTTAGCACGCCGGGTGGGGGAAGCCCCTCTGGTTTCCCGGCCCTGCAGGATGCAGATGCCGCGCAAGACAGTTACCGCGCGGCACAGATACCGCGAGACACAGGTACTGCGGGACACAGCTACTGCGGGACACAGCTACTGCGAGACACAGCCACTGCGAGACACAGCTACTGCGTGGGACAGCTATCGCGGGACACAGCTACCGCGCAGCACAGATACTGCGCAGCACAGCCACCGCGTAGCACAGCTACCGCCCGACACAGCTACCGCGCAGCACAGATACTGCGCAGCACAGCCACCGCGTAGCACAGCTACCGCCCGACAAAGCTACCGCGCAGCACAGATACTGCGCAGTGCAGTCGCCGTGGGCAGCCTTGTCGTCGCGTACATGTCCGGCGGCGCCGGCACACCAGGCGCCGGCACACCACAGGTGCCCGGCACCTAGTCCCCGGTTGCGTGTCCTTGGTGCAGCGAGCGCTATGTGTTCCTGGCGCTGCGAGCGCTCCCGGCGTCAGGCGGCCAGGCGTCTTGCCAGTGGTTGCTGGCTTTGCCCGGCATCAGACAGTCACGCGTCCAGCCGACCCTGCCGGCTTCGCCCAGCATCAGACAGTCACGTATCCAGCCGACCCTGCCGGCTTCGCCCAGCATCAGACAGTCACGTATCCAGCCGACCCTGCCGGCTTCGCCCAGCATCAGACAGTCACGTATCCAGCCGACCCTGCCGGCTTCGCCCGGCGTTGCGGGCCACGATCCGCCGGCCGAGCAGTACGGAGCCGGGTACCAGCGCCACCCCCAGCAGGCTGCCGCCCAGGCCGAGGCCGAGGTCGGCGTCGAGCAGGCCCTTGCCGCCCTTCAGCGCCGGCAGGTCCACGCCGACCGACAACGACACCGACAGCAGCGGCTCCGGCTTGTCGTCCTGGGGCTTGGTCGGCGGTGGTGGCGGCGCCTGGGTGGGCGCGGGCGGTTGCTCCTGGCTGGGTTTGGGGGCGGGCTCGGAGTCGGGGTTGCGTGCGGGGCTGCGGCTCGGTTCCGCGGAGGGGCGGGTGGGTTCGGTGCTGCGGGTCGGCTCTGGGTTGCGCGTGGGCTTGTGGGTCGGCTCCGGGGCCTGCGTCCTGGTGGGGGTGGCGGCCGGTTCTTCCGCTTCGGTGGCCGCGGTGGGTACGGCGGTGTGTGTGCGGGGCCAGTCGCCCACCTGGGTGATCGGCGGCGTCCCGGGGAATCCGGTGGGCGGCACGTCCGGCTCCGCCGTACGCCCGGGAGGTGTGAAGAGCGGCGCCGCGCTCCCGGGCGGCATCGCGCGTACGGCGTCGCCCTGCGGCTCGGTCCACACGACGAAGACGGAGACCAGCGCCGCCACGGTCGCCGCGACCATCGCGCCCGCCGCCACGATCTTGACCGGCGCCATGATCGTGCTGCGCGTCATGGTGGTCGCCACCTCCGCGCCGGCCGACGGCACCAGCGGCAGCAACGCCGTGTGCGGAACGGTCAGCAGCCCGAGCCCGGCGCGCCCGCGCGTCTCCCACCCGCTCCCGTACGCCTTCCCGGCCACCCGCTCCAGCTCGACGAGGAACTCCTGGGCCGTGGCGGGCCGCTCGGCCGGGTCCTTGGCCATGCCGAGCTCCACCAGCCGCCTGACCGGTTCGTCGAGGTTCGCGACCGGCGGCGGGACGTTCTGGTGCTGATAGGCCAGCACGGCGGCGTCCTCGCCGGGGAAGGGCCGGTGCCCGGCCAGGCACTCGAACAGGACGACCGCCGCCGCGTACACGTCCGTGGCCGGACCCGCGGGGGCGTCCTCCCACTGCTCCGGCGCCATGTACGGGGGTGTGCCCACATACGCCCCGGTCTCCCCGAACGGGGTGGCCAGCCCGAAATCGACAAGCTTGCTGTGCCCGTCGGCGGCGACGATGACGTTCTCCGGCTTGAAGTCCCGGTGCGCCAGCCCGCGCTCATGCGCCTCGCTGAGCCCGGTGAGCGCCCCTTTGAGCACCGCCAGGGCGGCCAGCGCCCCGGTCGCCCCCTCGAACGCCAGCAGGCGGCGCAGGGTGATGCCGTCCACCAGCTCCATGACGATCGCGGCGTCGTCATCACCCTCGACGTACTCGTATAACCGCGCCGTATGCGGACTGTCCAGCTCGCCGATCACCCGCGCCTCGTCCCGGAACCGCGCGGCGAACTCCTTGTCCTCGCGCAGCTTCGGAGCCAGGTGCTTGATCGCGACGGGTAACCCGTCAGAGGCCCGCACCGCCAGCATCACCCGGCCGGTGCCCCCATGTCCGAGCTCCCGGATCTCCGTGTAGCCCGGAACTCGCATCGTGGAACCCCCATGGCAGAAGATCCAGTATGTCCGGACCCTAACCTGTATCCGCGGCCGGTTCAACACGCTCTGTCGAGATACCGTGACGGGATCGATAGAGCAGGTGTACGGCCAGCGCACTCCCCAGCCCTACCCCCACCAGCCCCCACCAGGCCAGACCCGCCTCCATGGCCACCCCGGTGAGCACGTTCCCGAGGGCGGTTCCGACGCCGGATACGGTGCTGTAGAGGCCGTAATAGGTACCGACCCGATCGCCGCCGAAGCCTGCGACCGTGGCCATCTCGAACGGGTAGACGATCATGCTGCCCAGGGTGAGCAGCACGGTGGCCGCGATCACCGCCACGGCCATCGCCCCGTCCCCGCCGCCCAGTGCCGCCGCGCGGGATCCGGAGAGTGCTGCGGGAGGGCCGGTGGCGGCAGGCGTCGCGAGTCCGGGCAGACCCGTAGCCGCGATGCCGGGCAGGGCGAAGGCCAGGGCCATCAGCGCGAGACCCCGGCTCATCGCCTGGCCGGGGCTCCAGCGCGACTGGGCCCACTTGGTGACCCGCAGCTGACCGAGCATCGCCATCGCCCCGGACACCACGAAGATCCAGGTGGCCTGTGCGGGGGCGGCGAGCGGAAGGCTCAGGTAGACCTGGAACCCGAGCACGTAGGAGCCCGTCATGGCCAGCGCGAACTGGCAGAACGCCCGGTCGGTGAGCGCCGCCCGCCAGTCCGACACCACCGACCCGTCCGCGCCCGCCCGGCTCCCGCGCCGCGCCGGCAGCATCCGGGCCTGAGCGATCCCCAGCACCGCGAACAGCCCGGCCGCGGTCAGGCAGGTGACCCGGAAGGCCAGCCCGTTCAGCAGCACCCCGGCCAGCGGTCCCACCAGAATCCCGGTCTGGTAGAAGACGTTGAACAGCGCGAACGCCTCCACCTTCCGCTCCCCCGCCTCCGCGGCCAGGTATGCCCGGGCGGCGGGATTGAACAACGCCCCCGCCAGCCCGGTGAGCGCGGACGCCACGATGAGCCCGGGTACACCCTCGACCACCCCGAGCATCCCGAACCCCACGGTCCGGAGCGCCAGCCCGGCAAGGATCATCGGCTTGTACCCCACCCGATCCGCCAGGCTCCCGCCCACCAGGAACAACCCCTGCTGGCACAGGTTTCGCACCCCCAGCACCAGCGCCGCCACCCACACCGCCAGCCCGAGATCCCCGGTGAGGTGCCCGGCCAGGTAGGGCATGAGCATGTAGAAGCCGACGTTGATCGTCAGCTGGTTGACCATGAGCAATCGGACCGCCCGGCTGTGCCCCAGCACCCCGCTCCGCCCGGCCGGCGCCCGCATCACGCCTCCCCCGCCCTGGCCCACCCACCCCCGGCCTCACCCCACCGCCCCGGAACCCCTCGCCACCACCACCCACCCCGCCCGGCCCGCACCCCTCCAGGAGCCCCCTCAGCCCGGGACCCGTCATCCCGCCGAAGGCCGGCCTGAGGACTGTCATCCCGCCGAAGATCGGCCTGAGGGCTGTCATCCCGCCGAAGATCGGCCTGAGGGCTGTCATCCCGCAGCCCCTCACCCCGTAGACGGTCATCCCGCAGGCCGTCACCCCGCAGACCATCACCCCGTGGCCCCTTGCCCTGGTGGCCGGCCGGCCCCGGCGCGTCATCCCTTGGTTCCGATCCCTGCGGGCGGGCAGAGGCGGCCGGGCAGGGTGGGGTGATGGTGGTGCAGCGGGACCAGCGAGTGGCTTCCCAGGCGGCGGGGTGCGGGAGTTCGTCGGGTTCGGGCTCGGGTTTGTGGTCCAGGAGGCCGTGCTCGGCGCAGTAGGCGTCGCCGTACACGGTGTCGAAGTAGCGTTCCGGGCCGTCGGGGAAGACGGCGGCGATGCGGGTGCCAGGGGGTTCGCGGCGGGCGAGCCAGGAGGCGACCATGGCGACGGCGCCCACACTCCAGCCGCCGGTGGCGTAGCGGGCGGCGGCCAGGCGGCGGCAGGCCCACACCGCTTCGGCCGGGGCGACCCAGTGGATTTCCGAGAAGGCGTCGTAGGCGACGTTCGCGGGGTGGATGCTGCTGCCCAGGCCGCGCATGAGGCGGGAGCGGGCGGGCTGGCCGAAGATGGTCGAGCCGATCGTGTCCACGCCGACCAGGCGGAGGGCCGGGTTGCGGGTGCGCAGGGCGCGGGTTATGCCGCCGCTGTGGCCGCCGGTGCCCACGCTGCAGACCAGGATGTCGATGTGGGTCAGCTGGGTGGTCAGTTCGGCTGCGAGGGGTGCGTAGGCGGCTACGTTGTCGGGGTTCGCGTACTGGTCGGGGCAGTAGGCGTCCGGGTCGCGGGTCAGGAGGTCGCGGACGCGGGCGCGGCGGGCGGCCTGCCAGCCGCCTTCCGGGTACGGCTCGGCCACGATCTCCAGGCGCGCTCCGTAGGCGAGCAGGAGGCGGCGCATGAGGGGTTCCATGCCGGGGTCGGCCACGAGGGTCACGGGGTGGCCGTGCACCACTCCGGCCAGGGCGAGGCCGAGGCCGAGGGTGCCGCTGGTCGACTCGATGATCGGGGCGCCGGGGCGGAGCGTGCCGCGCCGGCGGGCTTCGGCGATCATGTGCAGGGCGGCGCGGTCCTTGATGCCGCCGGGGTTGTAGCCCTCGAGTTTGGCCCAGAAGCCGCGTTCGCCGCCTGACCAGAGTTCGGGCACCCAGAGGATGGGCGTGTTGCCCACGAGTCCGGAAATATCCATGTGTGTCTCCTGTGCTGAGGCTGGGATGTGCGCACCACGGGGCGCTTGACCATCCCGCTCAAGTAGAGGCCGGGATGCATGCGCCACCCGGCGCTGCTACATCCGGCTCACACAGAGGAGACTTCGCAGGTCAGCGCGGGTTCCGGGCATAGAGGCGCCGATCGGCGCCGCGGACTCCCCCGGGGTCGCGGGGCGGCGGGCCGTGAGGGCGGGCGCAGCCGGGGCCGTGTCGGCGGGCTGGGCGGCCGGGGCGTCGCACGAAGCCGCGTGCTGGTGTGGATGCGTGCCGGAGTCGCACGCGGAGACCCCGGCGGGCTGCGGGGTGTCGGCGTGGGCGTGCGGTCCGGCCATGCAGAGCAGGGTGAGCACGACCATGAGCGCCAGGAGCGGCCTCCAGCTCATGGCGTGCACGCTACATCACACAGTGTGACCGGCACCCCGGTGACGCGCCATTCTTTACTACTTTCTATAGTAGCCGCCGTGACTCTTTCCGAGCATTTGCGCGAATGGCTGGGCGCGTGGCCGCCGTCCCGGGCTTTCGAGGTCGTGGGCACGGTCCGGCGCGCACAGCCGGGGTGGGACGGCAACGTCCATCCCGCCCTGGGCGTGGGCTCGCCGGAGGGTGCCGTGCTGTCCGTGGCCCCCGAGCACGCCGCCGCCGTCGCGGACGCGGCCGGCCTGCGCGAGGTGCCCGCCCTGGTGGGGTACGGCACGCGCGGCTGGTTCACCGCGACCTACCGGTGGAGCACCGAACCCGCGGCGTTGCCCGACGCGGGCATCTGGGTGCCAGCCGGGCAGGCGCCGCAGTGGTTGCACCCGTTCGGCGGTGAGGCGCTGGTCGCGCTGGACCCGGAGACGGGCGAGCACCTGGCGGGCGTGGGAGTCAAGCGGCATGACCGCTTCGGGCACGAGCTGTCCGTGGTGACCGCGCCGGCCGCGCGAGGCCGCGGGCTGGCCCGGCGGCTCGTGGCGCAGGCGGCGCGGCGGGCGCTGGACGAGGGCGCCGTCCCCACGTACATGCACGCCACCGGCAACCTGGCCTCCGCCGCGGTCGCCGACGCGGCGGGTTTCCCCGATCGGGGCTGGACCGCCTTCGGCGTGACCGAGAGATAGCCCCGCACATCGGCGCTGAGCAGGGCTCTTGCATGACTACCCCTGTGGGGTATAGTTTTTTGTCGGTTTTCAGGAATGGAGTTTGAACATGTCTGCGCATCAGGACCATGACGGCCACGCCGGACACGGCACCCAGGCAGCCCATGGCGACCACGCGGCCCACGGTCAGCACGCGGGACATGGCGACCACACGGGCCACGACGCCCACCCCGGACACGGTGACCATGCGGCTCACGCCGTACCCCAAGCGGGAGAACACGGCGGGCACGGGGCGGTGTCGTGGAAGATGGCCGCGATGGCCACCCTGCACTGTCTCACCGGCTGCGCCATCGGCGAGGTCCTGGGCATGGTGATCGGCACCGCGCTCGGCTGGGGGAACCTGGCCACGATCGCGCTGGCCGTGGGGCTGGCGTTCGTGTTCGGGTACGCGCTGACCATGGTAGGCGTGCTCAAGGCGGGGCTGAGCGTCAAGCAGGCGCTCAAGGTGGCCCTGGCCGCGGACACGGTGTCGATCATCGTGATGGAGATCGTGGACAACGGCGTCATGCTGATCGTCCCGGGCGCCATGGACGCCGGGCTCGCCTCAGGGTTGTTCTGGGGCGCGCTGGCCTTCGCCTTCCTCGTGGCGTTCCTGGTGACGACGCCGGTCAACAAGTGGCTGATCGGCAGGGGCAAGGGGCACGCGGTCGTCCACGCCTACCACTAGGCGGGGTTGCTCGCGTGGGTGAGGGTCTCCCAGCCGAGGAAGTGGCTCACCCCTGCCGGGCGGCTCTGCTCGACCAGCCGCTGGGTGCGGGACATGCCGATGCCCATGCGGTTGTGCAGGGCGTTGAAGCCCACTTCGAAGGTGGGGCCGAGGCCGGGCTTGACCGAGCCGCCGCACAGCCAGGACGGCACCGGCTCGCCCAGTTGCAGCCCGGCGTGGAAGCCCATGGCGTGGCGGAGCCGGTCCTTGCCCTCGGCGTACAGGTCGAGGCCCTGGTGGCGGGCGGTCTCGGCGACGTGGACGGCGGCGGCGATGCCCCAGCCGGTGTGGCCGAAGTCGCGGCAGGTCTCCTGGGCCAGGCCGTTGACGAAGGTGGTCTGGCCGTACCAGTAGGCGATGAGCTCTTCCCTGGTGTCGTACCTGCTGCCGGGCGCCTGCTTGGGCAGGGCGCCGTCGGTGGTCAGGTAGACGTAGGCGGGCAGGCGGCCGCGCCAGGTCGTGACGGCCTTGTCGAAGGCGGCGCGGTCGTCGAGGTGCACGGCGATGCCGACGGCCGCGTCCGTCATGATCAGTTCCCAGTTGCCGTTGGTGTTGGGGCTGCCGGCCAGGACGATCGGCAGATAGACGGTGCGCAGCTTGCCGGCGAAGCGGGCGGCGCCGGACCAGCCGGTGTAGGTGTGCTTCATGAGCTCGGCCGCGCGGGAGAACGAGGCGCCGGCCCAGCCGGTCTGTAGGCGGGCGTTGTGCCCGATGTGTTCGGTGATGACGGCCGACCAGGCGTCCATGATCTGGACGGACTTCTTCGCGTGGCGGTCGTCGCCGGTCAGGTACCACTGCAGAGCGTGCGTGTAGGCGGCCATCGCGTCGTTGCGCTCGTCCGAGCAACCGTGGTTGGGGTTGGAGGAGGGACCGCACTCCACGGTGGCGCGTGGTTTCGGCGTGTAGGACAGCGAGGCGAACGAGCTGGCGCGCATCGCCGCCCACGCCGATTTCCAGGGTTCGCCGCCGAGGTTGGCCTTGACGTGGTCGAGCTGGGCGCGGCTGACGAGGACGCCGGGGTGGTTGAAGGCCGCTCCGACCTTTTGCGCCATGGCCGGGGGTGCGGGTACGGCCAGCGCGAGGGTTAACAGGAGAGTGGCGAGGATGGGGCGCACAGAGGGCTCCTCTTGTCAGGGGTCAGACATCGGGTGTCTGACAACCATCCAAGCCCCGGTAACGATGACCGGTCAACGGCTACGCCGTGAGGGTGGCGGGGATCTCGAGGAGCCGCTGGATGTTCAGCGCGGCCGTACGGCCGGCCCGGTTGGCCCCGATCGTGCTGGCCGACGGACCGTAGCCGACCAGTTGGAGGCGGGGTTCCTTGACGGCCCGGGTGCCGTCCACCTTGATGCCGCCGCCGGGTTCGCGGAGTTTGAGTGGGGCCAGGTGGTCGAGCGCGGAGCGGAACCCGGTCGCCCACACGATCGCGTCCACCCGCTCGTGCCGCCCGTCTGCCCAGGTGAGCCCGTCGGGCGTGATCCGGGAGAACATCGGCAGCCGGTTCAGCACGCCCTTCTCCCTGGCCGCCCGGATCACCGGGGTGGAGCCGAGCCCGGTCACGCTGACCACGCTCTGCGGCGGCAGCCCTTCCCGGACCCGGCGCTCGACCAGGGCGACGGCGTCGCGCCTGGCCGTCTCGCCGAACTCGTCGTCGCGCCAGACGGGCTCGCGCCGTGTCACCCAGAGCGTGCCGGCGGCCACGTCGGCCAGTTCGGACAGCACGTGCATGGCCGAGGCGCCGCCGCCGACCACGACCACCCGCTGTCCGGCGAACGTCTCCGGCCCCCGGTAGCTCCCGTAGTGGATCTGGCGGCCACGGAAGTCGCCGCCGCCCGGGTAGTAGGGCCAGTAGGGCCTGGTCCAGGTGCCGGTGGCGTTGACCACGGCCCGCGCCGCCCACTCCGTCGGCACGTCCCGCCGGGTCGCCGCCACGACGAGGCGGTCGTCGTCGCCCCGGGAGACCGCGGAGACGCGGACCGGGCGCAGCACGTCCAGGCCGACGGCGCGCTCGTAGGCGGCGTAGTAGGCCGGGACCGCCTCGCGGGCCGGTGCGGCGCCGTCCGGGTCGCCCTCCTGGTGCACGCCGGGCAGGTCGAAGATGCTGTGGATCTTGTCCATGGTCAGGGACGGCGAGCGGTGCCGCCACGCGCCGCCCGGCCTGGACTCCGCGTCCAGGACGACGGTGTCCAGGCCGAAGCGCTGCAGGAAGTAGGCGCTGGACAGGCCCGCCTGCCCCGCGCCGATGACCACGACGTCAGTGATGTCCACGATCGTCGGAAACCATCACGGCGCCCGGATCCTTCCCACGACGACGACCGAGTCGGTGGGCAGGCCGCCGGTGGACGAGCTCAGGTCCACCGTCGCCGGCCGGGGACGGTAGCCGTCCAGGCCGTCGAGCCCGAGCGTGATGTCGGTGGCCAGCAGGGCGGGGGCGCCGCTGGTGCGCAGCTCGAACTCGACGCCGGCGCCGGGCGGGGCGAAGAACTGGGCCTCGAACGGCCACTCCCCCTCGCCCGGCCCCTCCTCGGGCTGCGGCAGCGGCACCCCGGGGCGTCCGTCCACGCGGATGCTCCCCGCGCGGGCCGGGCGGTCGGCGTGGAGGTTGAGCTGGTAGGCGCCCCGCAGGGAGCGGACCCGGACGCGCGTGACGGTCTCGGCCCCCTCCTGACGCCGGCTGAGCACGCGCACCTCGGGCGCGGGCAACTCGGCCGCGACCGCCTTCCCGGCGTGGGCGGGGCTCATGCCGAACGGCAGCGGCAGCGCCCACGAGCCGGGAACCTCGGGGGTGAGGCCGGCCGCCCACGGGTGGAGGCGCTCGTCGGCGCTGACCCAGTGCGCCTGCCCGCTCCCGCCGTCGAGTACGTAGGCGAGATGAGCGGCCTCCGGGTGCTGCTCGTCGAACCGGTCGTAGACCAGGCCGGCCGCCGCCAGCGCCACCGCCAGCACCGCCGCGCCCACCGGACCGGACGCCGCGCGCAGCCGCCCCTGCAGGCTGCGCGCGGCGTCCGATGCACCCAGACCCGATGCACCCAGGCCCGATGCACCCAGGCCCGATGCACCCGGGCCCGATGCACCCGGGTCCGATGCGCCTGATGCGCCCGGGGTGGCCGCGGCCAGCACGGGCAGCGCCGCGAAGGCCGCGAGGACGAGCAGCACCATGGCCGTGGCGGCCAGGGCCAGCCCGAAGGCGGCGAAGGTGCGCGCCCCGGCGGTCAGCAGCACGACCCCCACGACCGCCGCCGCCGTCTGCACGGCCAGCGCGAGGAGAGCGGACCCGCGGGCCGGACGCGGGCCGTTCAGGAAGAGGGCGGCGATCCCGGCGAGCCCCCCGGCCAGCGCGGGCAGGGCACCGTAGTAGAACATCCCGGGCATGACCCCCGCCAGCCCGACCCCGGCGACCGCCAGCCAGGCCAGCGCCCCCACGGAGAGGGCGACCGGGCCGAACCGGCGGCGCAGCAGCACGAACCACCCCCAGACCAGGGCCAGCGCCAGCGCGATGAGCGCCAGCCGGTAGAGATCCGGCCGGTACGGCTCGCCGTACACCATCCCCGCGTACCCGGGCCGCAGCAGGCCGAGCAGCGGCCAGAGCCGATCCCCGGCCAGGTAGGCCAGCCCCGCGGGCACGGCCGCGGTGAGCACGGCCAGCCCCATCCCGGGCAGGGACGCGGCCCGCCGTACCCGGGCCAGGACGGCGAAGGCCAGCACCACGAGCGCTCCGAGCACGGCCAGGGGCAGGATCAGCGCGCCGGGGATGCGGACGACGGCGCCGAAGGCGGAGAAGAAGGCGGCGTCCGAGGGCTCGCGCAGGCGGGGCAGGTCGGCGGCCAGGGCGGCGCGGGTGAGGGCCAGGCCGTTGGCGCCGTGCATCTGCAGGACGGCGGGCTCGAAGTTGGCGAGGGTGTCGCGGGGGTGGTGGTAGTAGGCGCGACCGCCGGCGGTGCCGAGGTCGACGCCGATGAAGCCGTGTTCCTCCAGGGTGGTCAGATCGGAATGAAAGCCCGTCTGGCGATAAATCCCGATCAGGGCGGACTCTCCCACCGGGTACGGCGACGCCGCGAGCACCCCGGTCAGGCCGGTGCCGCCGGGGGTGACGTTGTAGACCGCCGAAGGGGCGCCGTTGCCGGGGCCCTCCAGGTTGATCACCACGCCCCCGGACCGGGCCAGCGGGTGGTGGGCGGCGAAGGACTCGGCGCCGATCAGCCCGGGCTCCTCCCCGTCGCTGAGCAGGATGACGAGGTCGTTGCGCGGCCGCTCCCCGCCGGTCTGGAGAGCGCGGACGATCTCCAGGATCGCGGCCACGGACGCCTTGTCGTCGCTGGTCCCGGGGGTCGTGGTGGTGGAGTCGTAGTGGGCGGCGAGCACGACCTGACCGGTGGCGGCGGCGCCGGGGATGCGGGCCACGACGTTCTCGGTGAGCCCCGAGACGATCGCCGAGCCGAAGCTGCGGGCGCCGACCCCGGTCTGCACCTCCGGCTCGAGGCCGAGCGCGGCGAGCCGGCCGACGAGGTAGTCACGGATGCGGTCGCCGCCGGGCGAGCCGACGGGCGTGGGGCCGCCACCGGCGATCTTCTCCAGGTGGGGCCAGGCGCGGGTGGCGCTGAACTGGGCGGCGGGCGCGTCCTCGCCCAGGGGCGCGGGCGGGCGTTCGGCCAGCCAGGCGGCGAAGGCGACGGCCGCGAGGACGGCTAAGGCGACGAGCCCGGCGACCGGGCGGCGCGCCGGCGAAGGGATGTGTTTGCGCATGGGTACACAATGACTTGTGCACAATGGATTGTGCAAGCCCGGTTGTGCACAAGGCAGCGCGAAAACGCAGATGGAGATGGGGAAGAATGCACAAGAATCCGGTAGGTTGACGGCCATGGCCGCTCACGAGGTACGCAAGCTCACCGACCTCGAGGCGCTGCGCACGCTGTCCCACCCGCGCCGCCAGCGCATCCTCGACCACCTCAGCGCCCACGGCCCCGCCACCTCCGCCGACCTGGCCCGCGACCTCGACCTGAACACCGGCGCCACCAGCTACCACCTGCGCGAGCTGGCCAAACACGGCTTCGTCGAGGAGGTCCCGGAGAAGGCCCGCGGCCGCGAGCGCTGGTGGCGGCACGTCCCGGCCGACATCCGCTTCCCCCTGCGCAGCGAGCAGGACGACGAGACCCGCGCCGTCATGGACGAGATGAACGCCCGCGCCTACAACGAGGACGTCGCCGCGTTCCGCCGCGCCCTCGCCGCCTCCGAACCGGGCGGCTGGGGTGATGCCTTCCCCTTCTCCCGCGGTACGGTCACGGTCACGTTGCCGCAGCTCGCCGCGTTCTTCGAGGAGTACGTGGCGCTGGTCATGCGCTACACCGACGCCGGTGCGGCCGACCCGGAAGCCCGCCGCGTCCATACCCGTTTTCTTGCATTCCCCGACATCACCGACTAAGGTCCCATTTCTATGTCCAGCCCCGAGTCGAACAGACGCTGACCACCGGCGCACCGGCATGCCGTGATGGCGTGACCGGGACCGCCGCCAGGGTCCTGTCCGTCTTTCACTCGGGAGTCTTCCTGCCATGCCTGTGGCAGTCTTCATCCTCGGCCTTGCCGTCTTCGCCCAGGGCACCTCGGAGTTCATGCTCTCCGGCCTGCTGCCCGCCATCTCCGCCGACCTCGGCGTGTCCCTGCCCCAGGCAGGGCTGCTGACCTCGGCCTTCGCCCTCGGCATGGTGATCGGCGCGCCCGTGCTGGCCGCCGCCACCCTGCGCTGGCCGCGGCGGCGCGCGCTGGTGCTGTTCCTGTCCGTCTTCGCCGCCGCCCACGTGGTGTCCGCCCTCACTCCGGACTACGGCGTGCTGCTGGCCGCGCGTGTCGTCTCGGCGCTGGCCAACGCCGGTTTCTGGGCCGTGGCCGCCGCGACGGCCGTGGCCATAGTGCCCGCCGGTGTCAGGGCGCGGGCGCTGGCCGTCGTGGTGGGCGGCGTCACCCTCGCCTGCGTCGCCGGCGTGCCCGCGGGGGCGCTGCTCGGGCAGCTGTGGGGCTGGCGTTCGGCCTTCTGGGCGGTGGCCGCCCTCTCGGCCCTGTCCGCGGTGGCCGTCCTCCGCGCCCTGCCCTCCGGTACGGCCGGCCGTACACAGACCGAAACCACCGGCGTGCGCGAGGAGCTCAAGGCGCTGACCGACCGCAGGGTGGCCGTCACGTACCTGCTCAACGCGCTCGTCCAGGGCGCCACCTTCTGCGCCTTCACCTTCCTGTCCCCGCTGGTCACCGAGGTGGCCGGGCTCGGCGAGGGGTGGGTGCCCGGCATGCTGGTGCTGTTCGGCGCGGGCGCGTTCGCGGGCATCTCGCTCGGCGGGCGCCTGGCCGACGCCCGCCCTCTCCAGGTCCTCGGGTACGGCGGCGCCGCCCTCACCGCCGGTTGGGTGCTGCTGGCGCTGACCGCGGGCGTCCCGGCGGCGCTGGTGAGCCTGATCTTCGTCCAGGGCCTGCTGGCCTTCGGCCTGGCCCCCGCGCTGACCTCGCGGGCCTACCAGCTCGCGGCCGGGGCGCCCACCCTGGCGGGGGCGTTCGCCACGGCCGCGTTCAACGTGGGCGCGGCGGCCGGGCCCGGCCTGGGCGGGCTGGCGCTGGACGCCGGGCTGGGGTTCCGCGCCCCGGTCTGGGTGGCGGCGGGGCTGATGGTGCTCGCCCTGGCCGTGCTCGGCTGGGCGGTCCGGCTGGGACTCCGGACCGCCCAGGAGCCGGCCGGTTCAGGCTGAATCGCCGGCGAGGCTCAGTTCAGGCTGATCCGGTCCAGGTTCGGGCCTCCGTTCGCGGTCGTGGACACCAGGCGGATGGCGTTGGCCCCCGCCTGGAGGGTCACCGGGACGCTCGTCTCCGTCCACGTGGTCCACGCGCCTGTCGGGTCGAAGGGTTTCCCGCCGGCGGCGAGCGCGCCGTTGACGAGGATGTCCATCGGCCGGCCGGCGGTGGTGCCGTTGGCGAAGCGGACGGTGAGCGTCTTCGTCCCGGCCGTGGCGGCGGTCACGGTGAACTCCACGGACGACCCGGTGACGTTGTCGAGGTTGACGAAGCCGGTGCCGGTGAACCCGGCGTGGTTGGACTCGACCACGCCCTGGGCGATCGTGGCGTTCTCCGCCTGGTACTCGCTGCTGGGCGCGGCCGGGGCGGGCACGTCGAGGTAGTCGAGGTTGGGGCCGCCGTTGGCGGTGGTGGCCAGCAGTTTGACGGAGTTGGCCCCGGCCTCGAGGTCCACGGTGATGGGGGCGCTGACCCAGGTGGACCAGGCTCCGGTGCCGGCGAAGTCGCGGGTGACGGGCGGCCCGCCGTTCACCGAGACGCTCATCGGCCGGTTGACGGTGGTGCCGTTGGCGAAGCGGAGGGTGAGCGTGGCGGTGCCCGCCTGCGCGGCGTCGGCGGTGAACTCGATGCCGCTGCCCGCGACGTTGTCGAAGTTGACGAAGCCGGTGCCGGAGTAGCCGGCGTGGTTGGACTCGACGGCGCCCTGGGTGATCGTGGCCTGCTCGGCCTCCAGGCGGGTGACGGTGCCGGAGGCCGGGCGGGCGCGGATCAGCCGGGCCTCGCCGGGCCGCAGGGTGGCGCTGTAGCCGGAGGTGACGGTGCCCTCGGCGGCGCCGGACCACAGGTTCGTCACCTCGGCGGCGCCGGTGAAGCCGACCTGGGACCAGGTGACGCTGACCGTGGAGTTGCCCGACGTTCCGGTGTTGAACAGGGCCACGATATAGTCGCCGTTCGACTCCCGTTTACGCCAGACCTGGTTGACGCCGCTGTTCACAATGCGGTCGGCGGCGACGCCGTCCTGGTTGACCGCGATGAGCCGCTCGTTGGTGAGCATCGCCAGGTCGGTCGGGGTGAGCGCGGTCAGGTCGCTGCCGAGCAGCAGCGGCGAGGCGGCCATCGCCCACAGGGTCAGGTGCGAGCGGCGCTGGTCGGCGTTGATGCCCATCTGGTCGCCGTTGCCGATCTGCAGCGAGTCGAGGTCGTTCCAGCCGCCGGGCGCCGCGTAGGGCTGCCAGGAGGCGGCGGAGCCGAAACGGCTGGTGATCTTCGCCCACGTGGTGAGCGGATAGCCCGAGCCGTTCGGGCCCGGGCCGCAATAGCACTCGACGTCGCCCTGGGTGCGCCAGCTGTTGGCCAGGCGCTTCCAGGTGGTGGCCTGGGCGATGGGCAGGTTGTTGGACAGGGCGAAGTTGATCGGCCTGCCGGTCTGGCGCAGGGCCTTGTCCCAGCCCTCGACGTCGGCGATCGTCGTGGCGTCCACGCCGTCGATCTTGAGGTAGTCCACGCCCCACGAGGCCATCTGGTTGGCCCAGGAGTTGATGAACGCCTGCGTGCCGGGATGCGACCACTTCAGCCGGTACATGTTCTTGCAGTTGTAGTTCTTGTGCATGCTCGCCGCGGTGTCGGCGATGTCGGCGGCGCGGTAGCCCGTGCCCTCGACCGGCGTGTTGCGGGTGACGGCGTTCTTGGCGATGCCGGGGGTGACGTAGAAGCCGAACTTCAGCCCTTTGGCGTGCACGTAGTCGGCCAGCGCCTTGATCCCGGAGGGGAACTTGGCGGCGTCCACCTGCCAGCGGCCGAAGCCGTCGACCATGAAGCCGTTGGCGTCGCACTTCTGGTAGAAGTCGTCGAGGTTGACGTACACGTAGCCCTTGGCCAGCAGGCCGCTGCTGACCAGGGCGTCGGCCTGGGCCTTCATCTTGGCCTCGTCCGGCCAGCGGCGCACGAAGCTCCAGCTGCTCCAGCCCATCGCGGGCCGGATGGACTGGCCGTTGTCGGAGGCGGCCGCCGGCGGCGTGGCGGCGATCGCCAGGCCGGTGGCGGCCAGCAGCACGGCCATGGCGGCCGCGCGCAGTCTTCTCAGGTTCAACGCGTCCTCCTTCAGCCGAGGCTGATCCGGTCGAGGTTCGGCCCGCCGCCCGCGGTGGTGGCGGTGGCCCTGATCGTGTTGGCGCCCGCGTTCAGCTGGACGGTGACCGTACGCGTCGTCCAGGTCGTCCAGGCGCCGGTCGGGTCGAAGGCCAGCTCACCGGCGGCGAGCGTGCCGTTGACCGCGAGGTCCATCGGCCGCCCGGCCGTGGTGCCGTTGGCGTAGCGCAGCGTGAGGGTGGCGGGTCCGGCGCTCGCCGCGTTCACGGTGAACTCCACGTAGGAGCCGGTCAGGTTGTCGTAGTTGACGAAGCCGGTGCCGGTGAAGCCCGCGTGGTTGGACTCCACGGCGCCCTGCGAGATCGTGGCGTCCTCGGCCTGGTAGTCGGCGGGCCCGGGGCCGGATGCCGCCTCGACGTCGAGGTAGTCCAGGTTGGGACCGCCGCCCGCGGTGGTGGCGGTGGCCCTGATCGTGTTGGCGCCCGCGTTCAGCGGCACGCTCAGCGTCCGGGTCGTCCAGTTCGTCCAGGCGCCGGTCGGGTCGAAGGCGAACTCGTCTGCCGCGAGCGTGCCGTTGACCGTGACGTCCATCGGCCGCCCGCTCGTGGTGCCGTTGACGAAGCCGAAGGTCAGCGTGGCGTTCCCGGCCTGGGCGGCGGTGACCGTCCACTCCACGTAGGGGCCGGCGGCGTTGTCGCCGTTGACGAAGCCGGTGCCGGAGTAGCCGGCGTGGTTGTTCTCCACCGCGCCCTGCGAGATCGTCGCGTTCTCCGCCTCGTGGCGGTTGCCGGGCGGCTCGCTCCCGCCGCCGGGGTAGGCGCCGCCGATCCACGCCTCGTCCACCCGCAGCCGGGCGATGCCGTGGCTGCCGGTCTTCTCCAGGCGCACGTGCCGGGCGGTCGTCGGCGGGATGTCGATGATCTGCACGCCCCGGTGGTTGGGCAGGGTGCCGGTCTTGACCGGGCTGCCCCAGGTGCTGCCGTCGTCGCTCACGTAGACGCGGTAGCCGCTGATGCGCGCGGAGTTCGACGCGGGGTACGTCGTGGAGTCCTCGCGCTGATTTATCCCGATATAGCGGACAGGCTTGGCCGAGCCCAGGTCGAAGCGCAACGACACCGTGCCCGCCGAGGTCGCGTCCCAGTACGTCAGGTAGTCGCCGTCACCGGCATGGGCCGCCGGATGCCCGCTCGCCGCGGCGGAGGCCGACAGTGTGACGCCCGTGTGGATGCCCTCCCGGCCCGCGGAGACGACCTTGAACACCGTGTCGTACTGGTCCCAGGCCGTGATCCCGCTCAGCGTGAGCGTCCCGCCGGCCTGGGTGAAGGACACCGGCGCCCCGGTCCGCAGGTTCACCACCGAACTGATCTTGTACCCGTTGTCCCGCAACGCCAGCGTGCTGCCGGACGGCCGGTTGATCACGTGGATGTAGTGCAGGCTGGGATTGGTCTTGCTGATCGTGGTCACGCCGTGGGCGCCGTTGTTCCAGAATCCCGGATCCAGCCCGCCGTACATGTACCCGCCGCCCTCGGTCCCGGACAGCGACTCCCAGACGGCGTCCAGATAGGTGGCGGCGAAGTTGTTGAAGCTCTCCTGGGCCGGAGGCATGCGCCCGGCCTTCATCGGCGTCTCGGCCATGAGCGCCTTGACCGACGAACCGGCGTTGGTGATCAGCCGGCCGAGCGTCAGCTTGTAGTCCACCGCCTGATCCGAGCCGCCGTACCACCACGGGCCGCTGGTCGGCAGCTTGAAGTCGGCCTCGATGAGCCGGGGCGCCGCCGTGTAGACCGCCTGCGGGTAGTCGTAGCTCGGCGTCATGCCGGTCTTCTGCTCGTTGCTGATCATGTCCATGATCGGGGTGTCTTCGTTGTTGTTCGACAGCGTCATGTCCGGCCGATCACGCCGGATGCGCTCGTAGAGCCCGTTGCGCTCCCAGTAGGCGTTGTCGTTGTCGATCCAGAACCCGGCCAGCTTCGGATAGCGGGCCATCTGCTCGACGAACAGGTCGTAGCTGAACTCGCCGAAGCCGTCGCGCGTGTGCAGGTCCACGCTGCGGCCCTTGTAGCTGGAGTACGCCGCCGAGTTCAGCCACGACTGGCCCGAGCCGAGCCCCTCGTTCCACCACTGCGGGTCGTCGGTCATGTAGTGGATGACCTTCAGCCCCTGCGCGTCCGCCGCGTCGATCAGCTCGCCGAGGAGGTCGCGGTTGGTACGGCAGGAGCCCGGGACGGCGCTCGGGTACGGCCGCGCGTACCCGAGCCGGGAGTGGAAGGTGGCCAGCACGATGTACTGGGTGTGCAGCTTCCTGGCCTCCTGGACCCAGTAGCCGGGGTTCCAGCCGCCGCCGGTGACCGCCGCCTCCCAGGCGCTGCAACTGGTGTGCTGGGGCGAGGTGCGCATGCCCCAGTGCAGGAACAGGCCGCCGACCGAGGAGCGCAGGAACGCCTGGCGGGGGTGTTGAAGCTCGGCGCCGGCCGGGGTGGCGGCCAGCGTGCCGAGGATGAGCATGAGGACGGCCAGCAGGGCCGTACGAGAGGCTCGGGACATTCGCGGCTCCTCTAGGGACCGGTCACGGCGAGGTGATCGAGGTTGGGCCCGCCGTTGGCGGTGGTGGAGGTGGCCCTGACGGTGTTCGCCCCGGCGTTGAGCTGGGCGCTCAGCGTCGCGTTCGCCCAGGTGGTCCAGGCGCCGGTGCCGGGGAAGTTCACCGTGACGGGCGCGCCGCCGTTGACCGAGACGGCCATCGGCCGGTTGACCGTGGTGCCGTTGGCGTGCCGGACGGCCAGCGTCGCCGTCCCCGCCTGGGCGGCGGTGACCGTCCACTCCACGTAGGGGCCGGCGGCGTTGTCGCCGTTGACGAAGCCGGTGCCGGTGAATCCGGCGTGGTTGGACTCCACCACGCCCTGCGCGATCGTGGCCTCCTCCGCCTCGTATCTGGTGCTGGGCGGAGCCGGGCCGTCGGACGGGGTGAAGGAGGGATCGCTGGAGATCGCCACCCGGTCCAGCCGGGCGCCGTCCTCGCGGTAGGCGAAGGTGACGGTGTGGGCGCCGGCGCTCAGGTCGTAGGTGACCGGGAGCTGGGCCCAGTGCCAGGACGCGCCGAGCGGGATGTTGTTCCAGCTCGTCCACGCGCCGCCGTCCGCGCGCACCCAGAAGGAGTCGTCGCTGGTCGTGGGCGCGATGACGCGGGCCCAGACCTTGAACGAGCCCGGGTCGGGCACGGTGAACGCCAGCGTGGCGTGGCCCGTGGCCGGCGCCGCCGACTGGCTGTTGTTGCCCGGCGCCACGCTCACGTAGGAGCCGCCGGAGGCCGCCGGGTCCGGCTGGACCTGCATCGGCGCGGTGACGGCCGCCTCGGCCTCGCCGTACAGGCTGACGGGGTTGCCCGGGACGGGGGTGGAGTTCGTGGCGCGCACCCGCAGCGCGCCGCCCGAGGTGTTGGCGCCGGTGACCGCGTAGCCCTGGATGCCGGACACGCCGACGTCGTAGGCGCTGCCGGAGCCGCGCTGGGCGGTGACGTCGAGGCGGATGTTCGAGCCGTCGTCGACGATGAAGGCGGGGCGGTTGTCGTTCTCGTCCACGCGTATCTCGCCCTTGATCGACAGGCCCTGGACGTGCCGGGACCAGATGCCGAACGCGGGGCGGGTGCCGTAGTCGCGCGGCGGGTAGGTGGTCGGGAACTCGGCGGGCACCCGGCTCGCGTCGGAGGCGGGGTGGCCGCCGGGGACGGTCAGCTTGACGCCGTCCAGGGTGATGCCGGGGCCGATGTCCACGGCGGGCAGGCCGGTGATCGTGCTGGTCAGCTCGGGTCCGCCGGTCGTGCCGGAGGGTTCCGGGGCGGTCAGGTTGGTGCCGGTGACGTTGGTGAGGGTGATGTCGCGGATGCGCCCGGCGGGTGGGGAGCCGGGGCAGCGCCGGCGTTCGCCGATCTTCATGAAGATGGGTGTCGTGGTCTTGGTCAGGCTGATGTTGGTGTAGCGGACGTCCTCGATGATCGCGCCGTCCATGGAGACCATGCCGATGCCCGCCTTGCCCGCGCCGAGCACGGTGATGTCGTCGAAGCGGATGTCGCGGAAGCTGCCGCAGGTCTCCGAACCGAACTGCATCGCGTTGTTCTCGTGGGAGTAGATCGTGGTGTTGCGCACGCGGACGTTCTGGCTGGTGTAGGTGTGGCCGAGCGCGAAGTCGCTCTTCAGCGCGACCGCGTCGTCGCTGGCCTCGATCCGGCTGTTCTGCAGCGTGACGTTCCAGCTGTTGATGAGGTTGATGCCGTCGCGCACGCCGTTCTCGGCGTAGACGGTCTTGAGGTTGTCGATCAGCACGTCGTGGCAGCCGTTGAGCAGCGCCATGAAGTGGCCGCCGCGGCGGATGGTGATGCCGGTCAGGCTGACGTTCGCGCACTCGATCAGCGCGATCGCCTTGTTGCCCGCGCCCGAGGGCGGCGAGTTGCTCGTGGACAGGTTGCCGTCGCCGTCGATCGTGCCGGCCCCGGCGAAGTGCACGTTGCTGACGTTCCTGCCGACGAACAGGGAGTTGTTGAAGTGGCTGTGGCCGAAGTCCTGGTAGTCGTCGTAGGGGTTGGACTCGGGCGCGTCCATGCCGCTGCCCGCCGCGCGCACGGTGGCGCCGGAGTCCAGGCGGATGGTGACGTTGCTCTTCAGGTGGATGGTGCGGGCGCGATAGTTGCCCGGCGGGAAGACGACGATGCCGCCGGGGGCGGCGCTGGCCGCGTTGACGGCCCGGTCGATGGCGTCGTCGTCGTTGGTGCTGCCGTTGCCGGTGGCTCCGTAGTCGCGCACGTTGAACTCGGCCGCACTCCGCGCCTCCGCCGTCGCCGGTACGGCGAGGCCGAGCAGAAGCGGCACGAGGGCGAGCAGGCCGCGCATCATTGCTGCACCTCGATGTAGTCCAGGTTGGGGTTGCCGTTGGCGGTGTTCGCGGTGATCCGGACGGTGTTGGCGCCGGCGTCGAGGGTGATGGGGACGGTGGCCGTGACCCAGGTGGTCCAGGCGCCGGTGCCGCCGAACGGCTGGGCGGCCACGACCGTGGCGCCGTTGACCGCGACGGTGGCCGGCCGGCCGGTCGTGGTGCCGTTGGCGTAGCGGATGCGCAGGGTGGCCGGTCCCGCGGTGCCGGTGACGGTCCATTCCACGTGGCTGCCGGCCACGTTGTCGCCGTTGACGAAGCCGGTGCCGGAGTGCCCGGCGTGGTTGTTCTCCACCACGCCCTGGGAGATGGCCGCGTTCTCCGCCTCGTAGCGGGTGCCGGTCGGCGGCGAGGTGTTGGAGATGTCGCGGCCGTTGTGGAAGACGTTGATCAGCTGGAGGTTGTCGACGTAGTTCGCGATGTTCGAGGAGTTGGTCATCGCGGTGAACGTGCTGTTGGAGATGGTGACGTTCTGGATGTGCCGGGCGCTGCGGCCGTCGATGTTGTAGGCCGCCCGGCCGCCGTTGATCGTCATGGCGTCGATGGTGAAGTTGCGGACCGTGGGCGGGATGCTGCCCGACGTCTCGTAGTTCATCGTGATGTAGACGGCGTCGCGTTCCAGGTTGCGGCCGGTGAAGCGGCGCAGGTGGATGTCCTCGACGAAGCCGCCGCGGTTGAAGCTGGTCTTGACGTAGAGGGCGTATTTGACCGGGTAGCGGCCGGGGAAGTCGGCGGCGTTACATGCGCAGTCCTCGGCGAAGACCTTGCGCACGCCGCCGGACATCTCGCTGCCGACCGTGATGCCGCCCCAGCGGCCGGAGAACCTGCAGTCGCGCACGACGATGTTCTGCGAGGGCCGGTTGACCCGGCGGCCGTCGCGGTCGCGGCCCGACTTGACCGGGATGCAGTCGTCGTTGGTGTTGAAGCGGCAGCCGTGGATGTACACGTCGGTGCACGAGTCCGGGTTGCAGCCGTCGCCCTGGGAGTTGGTGCTGTAGAAGGTGACGTTCCTGACCGTGACGTTGGTGCAGTAGACCGGGTGCAGGGTCCACATGGCCGGGTTGCGCAGGCTGAGGTTCTCCACCAGCACGTTCGTGCAGTTGTACAGACCGATCATGTTCGGGCGCAGCTTGGTCCCCGCGCCGAACACGCGCTGCTCCACCGGGTGGTCGCCGGCGCCCCAGTCGCGCAGCCGGTCGCGGTCGGCTCCGCCGCCGCCCCACGACGACCAGTCCCCCGCCGGGGCGTTGCCGTCGATCGTGCCGGTGCCGGTCAGCGCGATGTTCGTCTTGCCGTTGGCGTAGATGAAGGGCGAGTAGTTGTAGCACTCGATGCCCTCCCACCGGGTGAACACCGGCGGCAGGTACGAGCCCGGGTCGGTGCGGAACCGGATCGTGCCCTGGACGTGCAGCTCCACGTTCGACAGCAGGTGGATCTTCCCCGTGCGGAACGTGCCCGCGGGCACCAGCACCCGGCCGCCGCCCGCGGCGTTGCAGGCGGCGACGGCGTCGCGGAAGGCGGCGGTGCAGTCGGTGCTGCCGTTGCCCACGGCGCCGTAGGCGGTGATGTCGAAGACGCGGTCCGGGAAGGCGGGCGGCACGATTCTGGCCAGGATCGCCGGCACCTCGTCCCAGGGCGAGGCCGCCGCGGCCGCCGCAGCCGTCGCCTCCCGCGCGAAGGTTCCCGCCAGGACGGCGGCGGCGCTGGCCAGCGCGGCCGTCCGGAGGAACTCGCGCCTGGGTAACCGGTCGCTCATTGGGTCACCTCGATGTAGTCCAGGTTGGGGTTGCCGTTGGCGGTGTCGCCGGTGATCCGGATCGTGTTGGCCCCGGCGTTGAGCGTGATCTGCAGGGTGGCGGTCGCCCAGGTGCTCCAGGCGCCGGTGCCGGGGAACGACCGGCCCGCGGCGACCGTGGCGCCGTTGACGGTGATGGTCGCCGGGCGGTCGGCCGTGGTCCCGTTGGCGTAGCGCACCGCCAGGGTGGCCGCGCCGGCGGTGCCGCTGACGGTCCACTCGGTGTGGCATCCGGCGACGTTGTCGCTGTTGACGAAGCCGGTGCCGGAGTGCCCGGCGTGGTTGGACTCCACGACACCCTGGGAGATCGTGGCGTTCTCGGCCTCGTAGCGGGTGCTGCCGCCGCCGCTGCCGGGCACCGCCTTGTAGGACTTCAGGCCGGTCAGCAACAGGTGGCAGTTCTGCAGCGAGCCGGAGGTGTCACCCAAGGAGCGGTAGATGCCCCATTTGGGACGGACCCGGTCGCCGAGAAAGGTGTCCACACCGGTCCTGGTGGCGTCCACGACCGTGGCGCCGCCGCTGCGCACCACCCACCGCACCGCGCCGGACGAGCCCTCACCGATCTTCAGCTCGTAGTCGATGTCGATCCACTGGTTGTGCAGCGGCTCCAGGTTGGTCCGGCCCACGAGGATGTTCGGCTCGAAGACCTTGTGCTCGATGGTCTGCGCGCCGTTCACCCGGCGCAGCGAGGTGACGGTGATCGGCGCGCCGCCGGCGCCGGGCTTCTTCGTCTGGAAGATGTGGGTGAAGGTGGTCGTGGCCTTGAGCGTGGCCGGGATGAACATCGAGTACGTCACCCGCCACAGCTCCCCCTCCTTCCACTGCAGGAAGCCGCTGGGGGTGCGGTTGCCGGTGACCTCGTGGCGCTGGCGGTCGGTGCTGGTGTCGCGGTCGACCGTGTGCATGGTGAAGCGCCAGTTGTCGCCTTCGGGGAAGATGTGCGGCCGGGCGGAGGTGTGGGAGTCCGCGCGGTCGTCCTCGATGGTCTCCCAGGCGCGCATGCCGTCGCCGGTGGCCGTGGGCGACCACATGAGCTGCCAGGTGTGGCCCGGTGGCAGCAGGGTGGGCGCGGCCGGCGCGGGGCGGGCGGTGAGCAGCGGCGACGCGGCGGCGGCGCCGACGAGGAGGCCGAGCTGGCGGCGTGACAGTTCCATGACGTCCTATCCGAGATCGAGGTAGTCGAGGTTGGGGCCGCCGTTGGCGGTGGACGAGGTGGCCCGGACGGTGTTGGCGCCCGCGCGCAGGACCGCGCTGATCGTGATCGTCTGCCAGGCCGGCCAGGTGCCCGTCGAGGGGAAGCTCACGCTGACCGGCGCGCCGCCGTTGACCGAGACGTCCATCGGCCTGGCGGTCGCGGTGCCGTTGGCGAAGCGGAAGCTCAGGCTCCTGGTCCCGGCGGCGGGCGCGTCGACGGTCCACTCGACGTGGCTGCCGATCACGTTGTCCAGGTTCACGAAGCCCCTGCCGGAGAAGCCCGGATGGTTGGACTCCACCGCGCCCCGCGAGATGACGGCGTCCTCCGCCTCGTGGCGGCCGGGGGGCGACGGGGTGCCGGGCAGGCCCCATCGCGGGCCCGGCCTGGCGATCGGCGTCCGGTCGATGACCAGGGGCGGGCGGGCGCCGCCGTACAGCAGCACCTCGCGGTCCCTGTCCAGGGCGATCCGCACGGTGCCGCCGCCCAGGTCGGTGACCTGCGCCGGGGTGCCGTCGTCGAGCAGCGCGGTGAGGGCGCCGCTCAGGCCGTGGCGCACCGTGAGCGGCTCGCCGGCCAGGCTGCGCACCCGGATGAACCGGGTCGTCCCCGCCTGCCGTACCGCGGAGACCAGGAAGGCGCCCTGGGTGCGGAAGTCGTGCAGGGTGACGTCGGGCCAGGCGGACGGCACGGCGGGGAAGACCCGGAGCACGCCGCCCCAGCTCTGGCAGAGCATGTCGTGGACGCTCTGCGAGGCCGACAGCGGGGTCTCGATGACCGGGCCCGCCTCAGCGTAGTGGGTGTTGGCCCGGCAGGGGTAGGAGGTGGCCGGGTCGAAGAACTTCAGCAGGTAGCTCAGCGCGGTGTCGCCGCGGCCCATGCTCGCGTACATCGAGGCCGCGCCGGTGTAGCTGTAGCCGCGGTGCGCGCCGGGGACCGCGTGCCAGCGCGCGATCGAGCGCTCGATCAGGGTACGGCTGGCCGCCTGGTCCCAGTTGACCAGGTAGAGGGGGTAGATCATGAGCAGGTGGGAGTAGTGGCGGTGCGACTGGTTGTAGGGCGTGCTCGCGCCGATCATGTAGCCGTTGGCGTCCACGGGGTACGGCGTCAGGTTGGCCAGCGTGTTCTGCCAGGTCGCGCGGAGGGGGTCGGCGATGCCGAGCCTGGCCGCCGCCTCGATCAGCGTCTGGCAGCCCCAGCGGATGAGCGCGAGGTCGTAGGTGGTGTCCTTGGGCGGCACCACCGGGTACTCCGGCGACGAGGTGCTGGGCAGGTGCAGCTTGCCGTCGCCCTCGGTGCGCAGGAAGTGCAGGTAGTAGTTGATCGCCCGGCGCAGCAGCGGGAACAACGTCTCGCGCAGCAGCGTGTCGTCCATGGTGTGCCGGTAGGACAGCCACACGTTGTGCAGCGCCCAGGTCAGGTCCCCCACCTCGGCGCCGTTGCCCGGCGTGCCGACGCTCCTGGTGGCGAACATGTCGGAGCTGCGGCCCACGCCGCTGGAGTCGCTCCGGTAGGCGCTCGGCACGTTGGCGACGAGCTGCTGCCGGTTGCGGTCCAGGGTGGAGGTGACCGAGTCGAGCTCCAGGTGGTTGGCGCCGTGGATCAGCCAGTACTCGAGCTGCACGTTGAGGTTCCACCACACGCCCGGCCAGGGCGTCGGCTCCAGCCAGGGGCCGGTGGTGGCCATGACCGGCCCGCCGTACCGGGTGGCGCTGGCGATCTTGTAGAGCTGGATCCAGTGGAATGCCTGCAGCCGCTCGTCGGGGATGCTGACGAAGCTCTTGGGGTAGAAGGCGTGCCACCAGCTCCGGTGCGCGCTCCTCAGCGTCTCGTACGGCCCGGCGTTCTGGATCCTGCCGAGGGAGGCGGCCGCCGCGCCGGTGTTCGACGGGAAGCTGTGGGCGACGCTGAGCAGCAGGAGGCCGCCGCTCTGCCGGTAGGCGGTGGCGGTCTGGCCGCCCCCTGCCAGCGCCTGGAGGACCTGTTTGACCTCGCCCGTGGTCCTGGTGGTCCAGGCGGGGTTGCGGACGTAGCCGGAGGGCGGCGCCTCCGACGCCTCGCGGGGGCTGTTGGCCGCCTCGGGATGGAAGGTCCAGCGGACCTGCTCGGCGCCGGTGGCGGTGGCGTCGGCGACGAAGATCTCGTCGTGGATGAAGGCCGTGAAGGTGATCCGGCCGGCCGTCGTGGTGACGGTACCCGTGAGCTCGGCGTCCCACAGGCTCAGCCGCCAGTCCACGCCGGTGATGGTGCCGGCCGGGTCCAGGGTGAGGTGGCCGACGGGCAGGCGGCAGGTGCCGAAGCCGCTGCCGAACTGGGGGCGGTGGTCCTGGACGAGGCCGTGCTGGGTGGTGAAGCGGATCTTGTTGGCGCCGGGGTCCTTGTAGACCATGCTGCCGAGCAGGCCGTCGCCGAGGAAGGGGCCTTCGTGCCAGGCGGTGGGCAGGCGGGCCCAGAGGAGGTCCTGATTTTTCAGGAAATCTGCCCATTGGTCGGGGGTGGAGAGGCGGTTGTCCAGGTGCCAGGGCTCCTGTGCTGCCCTGGCCGCCGCCCGGCTCGCCCCGGCGCCCGCTTCCTGCGCCTGGTCCGCGGCTTCTGCCGCGCCAGGGAAGGCCGTGACCGCGAGTGTGCCGAACGCCCCGCCCAGCACGGTCCGCCGAGACCACGCCGTCACGCCCTCACCCTGCGGGCGCGGCGCCCCCTGCTGCCCCGGTTCCTCCCGGCTCACGCCGTCACCTCCAGGTAGTCGAGGTTCGGCCCGCCGCCGGCCGTCGTGGCGGTGGCCCTGACGGTGTTGGATCCGGCGCTGAGCTGGGCGGAGACGGTGGTGGTCTGCCAGGTGGTCCACGCGCCGGTGCCGTTGAACGCCTTGCCCGCCGCCACCGTCGCGCCGTTGACCGCGATGTCCATGGGGCGGTTGGCCGTGGTGCCGTTGGCGAAGCGGAACGCCAGCGTGGCCGTGCCGGTCGCGGCCGCCGTGACCGTGAACTCCACGTAGGAGCCGACGAGGTTGTCGTAGTTGACGAAGCCGGTCCCGGAGTGCCCGGCGTGGTTGGACTCGACCGCGCCCTGGGAGATCGTGGCGTTCTCGGCCTCGTAGCGCGTGCCCTGGGGCGGTGTGCCGTACAGGGTGCCGTTGATGCGGACGTTCCGCAGCTGGACGTTGTCGGCGTTGCTGATCTGCGGGGCCGGGGTGTCGATCGCGGTGAACGTGCTGTCGGCGATCGTCACGTTCTTGATCCGGCTGGCCGACGAGCCCGAGAGCTTGATGGCGAACGGGGAGTCGTCGATGTCCAGGTGCTCGACGGTGATGTTCTGGATGACGGGGTGCACGATCGGGCCGTGGCCGGGGCCGGTCAGGCTGTAGTTCATGTCGATGTAGAAGCCGCCGCGGTCGCAGGGTCCGCCGGTCAGGCCGCGCACGTGCACGCCGTCCACCACGCCGCCACGACGGTTGTTGGTCTTGAGGTAGAGGGCGTAGAAGGACTTGTAGCTGGAGCCAGGGAAGATCCGGTTGTTCTCGGCGAAGACGTTGCGGACGCCTCCGGACATCTCGCTGCCGACGGTGATCGCGCCCCAGCGGCCGTAGTACCTGTTGCCGCGGATGACGATGTTCTCCGACGGCACCCCGACGCGGCGGCCGTCGGTGTCGCGGCCCGACTTGATGACGGTGCCGTCGTCGCCGGTGTCGAAGGAGCAGTTCTCGATGAGGACGTCGGCGCAGCTCTCCGGGTCGACGCCGTCGACCATGGCGCCGCGGCTGTAGATCTTGATCCGTCTTACAGTGATATTTCTGGATAAAACGGGATGGACGGTCCACATCGCCGGGTTCCTGATGTCCAGGTCCTCGATGAGGATGTTCGTGCAGTTGTAGAGCTGGATCATGTTCGGCTTCAGGTAGTGGCCGTCGCCGAACTGACGCTGCGCCACCGGCACCCCGTCCACGGCCATCGCCTGCAGGCGCTGCCAGTCGGGGTCGCGCTGTCCGTCGAAGCCGAACCACGGGCCCGCCGCCGCGTTGCCGTCGATCGTGCCCGTCCCGGTCAGGGCGAGGTCGGTCTGGTCGCGGGCGTAGATGAACGGCGAGTAGTTGTAGCACTCGATGCCCTGCCAGCGCGTGTAGACGGTCGGCAGGTAGGAGGCGGCGTCGGATCGGAAGCGGATCGTGCCGCCCGCCGCCACGTGCAGGCGGACGCCGGACAGCAGGTGGATCGGGCCGGTGCGGAAGCGGCCCGTCCCGGGCACCAGCACGGTGCCGCCGCCGGCCGCGTTGCAGGCGGCGATCGCCTGCCGGAAGGCCGGAGTGCAGTCGGTGGTGTTGTCCGGCCTCGCGCCGTAGGAGGTGATGTCGAAGGTCCGGTCGGGGAAGGCCGGGGGGACGATCCTGGCCAGGATCCCGGGGACCTGGTCCCACGGGGACACAGCCCCCGCCGTGCCCGTGCCCGCCGTACCGTGGCCCGCCGTACCGGCGACGGCCGTGCGGGGCAGCAGGACCGCGCCGCCGCCCGCGATGCCCGCGACCTTGAAGAGGTCGCGCCGAGAAGGTGTCATCGATGCTCCGCTCGGGGGGGTGGCTCGCCCGGCGGCCAGGTGCCCAGGCCGCCGGGCGAGGGTGTTCGAGGAGGGATTACTGGATGGCCGAGCGTCGGATCACGTCCGGCTGGCCGTTGCCGTTGTTGTCGGAGTTCGTGGAACCGAACCAGATGGCGCTGGCCCCCGGAACCTTCTCGACCGCGCGCAGGCGGCCGTAGGTGCCGTTGAAGTAGCTGTTGACCGTGCTGACGTCCTCACCGTTGAGCACGATCCGCCACAGGCGCTGGCCGCGCAGCGCCGCCATGAAGACCGTGTTGTTGACGATGGCGATGCCGGACGGCGACGCCTCGCCCACGCCCCAGGTCCGCTTGGGGTTGGTCATGCCGGACACGCTGCAGGTGCCCTCGCACTGCGGCCAGCCGTAGTTCCGGCCGGACTGGATGAGATTGAGCTCGTCGCGCGAGGAGTTACCCAGCTCCGACGACCACAGGCGGCCGGCGGAGTCCCAGGCGATGCCCTGCGGGTTGCGGTGACCGTAGGAGTAGACGCGGCTGTTGAACGGGTTGCCCGGGGCCGCGGCGCCGGTCTTGGTGATGCGCAGGATCTTGCCGTTGAGCGAGTTGAGGTTCTGCGCGTGGCTGGTCTGCTGGGCGTCGCCGGTGGTGACGTACAGGTAGCCGTCAGGGCCGAACTTGAGCCGGCCGCCGTTGTGGTAGCGGTTCTTGGCGATGCCCTGCAGCAGTGAGGTGTAGCCGGACAGCGTGGTGCCGTTGAAGGTCATCTTCGCGACCCGGTTGCCCTCCGACGAGGTGTGCATGAAGAACACCTCCTGGTCCGAGGTGCCGTTCCAGGTCTTCGACATGGCCACGCCCATCAGGCCGCCCTCGCCGCCGGTGGTCTGGCTGTTGGGCACGGTGCCGACCTGCGTCTTGGTGCCGGAGGCGGTCACCTTGAACACCCGGAAGGTGTCGCGCTCGGTCACCAGGGCGAAGGAGCCGTCGGGCGCCCAGGAGATGTCCCACGGGATGTCCCAGCTTCCGGCGACCGTGGCGGGGGTCTGCGGCACGGTGCCGCAGCTTCCGGTGGTGAAGGAGTCGGAGGCGGGGCTCGCCGCCGACAGTTGCCCGGCGGTGTCACGCGCGACGACGTGCAGCTGGTAGGTCTTGTTGCACTCCAGCGGCACCTGGGCGGTGTTCGCGGGCGGCGTGCCGGTCACGGTGTGCAGCACGGTGTTGGCCGCGTCGCGGATCAGGTAGGCGCGCACGCCGTTGTCGTCGCTCGAGGCGGTCCACGTCAGCGTGGCCTGCGTCGGCTGTACGGCGGAGACCGCGGGCTTGCCCGGCGTCGTGGGCGGGTCGTCGGGCGGGGCGGGCTGCGTCCGGCAGGTCACCTCGGGGCTGCTGTCGGAGACGTTGCCCGAGGCGTCGCGGGCGAAGACGGAGATCGTGTAGGTGAAGTCGGCCTGCAGCCCGGTCAGCGTGTGCGGCGGGGCGGCCGCGGTGCCGATCTGGGTGCCGAGCTGGAAGATGTCGTAGCCGGCCACGCCGATGTTGTCGGTGGAGGGCGCCCAGTTCAGCCTGAGGCTGTTGTGGGTGATCTCGCTGCAGGACGGCTGCCCGGGTGCGGTCGGCTTCTCGGTGTCGCCGGGGCCGGTGACGTCCAGCTTGTCGAGGTTGGGGCCGCCGCTGGCGCCGCTCGACGTGGCACGGACCGTGTTGGCGCCCGCCCGGAGCGCGGCGTTGACGCTGACGGTCTGCCAGTTCGTCCACACGCTCGTGGAGGGGAAGGTCACGCTGACGGGCGCGCCGCCGTTGACCGAGACGTCCATCGGCCGGGCGGTGGTGGTGCCGTTGGCGAAGCGGAAGGACAGGCCCTGCGTGCCGGCCGTCGCGGCGCTGACGTTCCATTCGACGTAGCTGCCGGCCACGTTGTCGAGGTTGACGAAGCCGGAGCCGGTGTAGCCGGCGTGGTTGGACTCGACCACGCCCTGGACGATCGTGGCGCTCTCCGCCTGGTACTCGGTGCTCGGCGCGGCGACGTCCACGTCGAGGTAGTCCCAGTTGGGGTTGCCGCCGGTGGCCGAGGCGGTGGCGCGGATCTTGTTGGCGCCCGCCTGGAGCGGCGTGGTCAGCGTGACGGTCTGCCAGGTGGACCAGGCGCCCGTCGGGGCGAACTGCCGGTCGTCGGCGACGAGCGTGCCGTTGACGCTGATGTCGCTGGGCCGGTTGGAGGTGGTGCCGTTGGCGTAGCCGAAGGTCAGCGTGGCGGTGCCGGCGGCGGCCGCGTTGACGCTCCATTCGACGTACGGCCCGGCGACGTTCTCCCCGTTGACGAAGCCGGTGCCGGAGTAGCCGGCGTGGTTGGACTCGACGGCGCCCTGGACGATCGTGGCGCTCTCGGCCTCGTATCGGACAGGTGCGGCGGCGGTGGCGGCCTGGGCCGTGGCAGGGGTCAAGGCTATGAGCATCCCGGCCACGAGCACGACCCTGGATAAGTTCATGGTGCTCCTTGCGAATAGCGGCGGCGAAAGGTTGGAGCTTTTCCCCGTGTTCCCACAAAGAGTCACATCCGTCAACAGATGAGCGATCTTGGAGCGGTCCATTCTTTAGTAAGCCTTCCTAACCCAACGGCGCTAAAGATCCGATGACAGGTGCCTGCTCTGGACGGAACAACCGTTTGGTGATAGCTCTGAAGCAGATCTCTTCTGGCGAAAGATTGGATCTGTCTCCCGGGCCGTTCTAGCCTCCAGCTAGTCCGGGAGATCACCCGCCCCCCATCCGAGCCGTGACACATGGGATGTCTCACCGTGATGCTCAGGACCACCGCGGCTCTCGTGCTGGCCGCCCAGTTACTCCACGCACAACCGGCCACCGCGCAGGCGACGCTCCTCGAGGCGGAGAACGCGACGATCTCCCAGGGCGCCGTCGAGTCCAACCACCCCGGCTACACCGGCACCGGCTTCGTCAACTACGACAACCTCACCGGCTCCTACGTGGAGTGGACCGTCGAGTCCGCCGAAGCCCGCACCGTCGACCTCATCCTGCGCTACGCCAACGGCACCACGGCCAACCGGCCCATGAACGTGGCCGGCACCCTCGTCGACTTCCCCGGCACCGGCGCCTGGACCAACTGGCGCACCGCCCGCGTCACCGTCGCGCTCAACGCCGGCGCGAACCTCGTCCGGGCCACCGCCACCACCGCCGGCGGCGGCCCCAACGTGGACTCACTGACCGTGGCGGAGCCCGGCCAGACCGACTGGTCCGTCGCCGTCGTCGAATCCACCATGGCGCGCTACTCCCCCGCCCAGCTCGGCGGCTGGGGTTACACCCGCGGCCTGTACCTGTGGGGCCAGTACCTCGTCTGGCAGCGCACCGGCGACCCGCGGCACCTGCAGTACATCAAGGACTGGGCCGACCGCTTCGTCGACTCCTCCGGCGACATCTCCAGCAACTTCAGCAACCTCGACAGCATGCAGTCGGGCAACATCCTGCTCGCCCTCTACAAGGAGACCGGCCAGAGCCGCTACCGCACCGCCGCCGCCAAGATCCGCAACCGGCTCAACACCTACCCGCGCACCTCCGACGGCGGCTGGTGGCACTCCACCTCCGACTCCCGCCAGGGCCAGCTCTGGGCCGACGGCGTCTTCATGGTCGACCCCTTCGTGGCCCGCTACGGCGCGTGGGTCGCCGCCGACGCCTTCACCCGCACCGAACCGGCCAAGCAGCTGGAGATCTACTACAGCCACCTCAACCGGACCTCCGGCCCCGCCGCCGGGCTGCTCTACCACGCCTACGACCAGCCCGGCGGGCTCACCGCCTCCTGGGTCAAGCCGTCGCTAGGCAACACCAACGGCATCTCCTGGTGCCGGGCCATCGGCTGGTTCGGCATGGCCGCCATCGAGATCCTGGAGATCATCCCGGCCGACCACCCGCGCCGCGCCGCCCTGATCGCCATGCTGCGCAACCTCGTGCCCGCCTACGCCACCTGGCAGGATCCGGCGACCGGCCGATGGTTCCAGGTCGTCACCGAACGGGGCAACGCCGGCAACTGGACCGAGACGTCCTGCTCGGCCATGTACACCTACACGATCTCCCGCTCCGTCGAACGCGGCTACGTGGACCCCTCCTACAAGGTGTACGCCGACCGCGGCTACCAGGGCGTGCTCGCCAAGGTCTCCACCGGCTCCGACGGCCGCACCGACATCGTCGACATCAGCGAGGGCACCAACGTCGACGACGTCTTCAGCTACTACTTCAACCGGGCCCGGCCGGTCAACGACTTCCACGGCCTCGGCGCCTTCCTCATCATGAACGAGCAACTGCGCCGGACGACCTAGGCCGTGACCGCCTCCGGGCCGGGCCCGGAGGCGGTTCACCGTCAGCGGAAGGCGCCGAAGGCGACCGCGGTGGTCGAGGCGATCACGCTCGTCAGCACCACCAGGATCAGCACCGTGGCCAGCGGGTTCTTGCGGGGCGGCGGCGGCTTCTCCGCCCGCACGTAGCCGCGCCGGGTGCTGGGCGTCGGCTTCGGGGTGGGTTTCGGCGTCGGCTTGGTCTCCACCTCGACCGGCTGCGGCTGCGCCACCCGCACCGGCTCCCGGGTCGGCGTGGGCCGTACGGGGGGCGGCGTCGGCTCAGGGGTGGGCGGCGGCGTGGGCGCCGGGGTCGGCGTGGGTTCCGGGGTGGGTTCCGGCGTCGGTGTGGGTTCCGGCGAAGGCGCCGGTTCCGGTGGAGGCGGAGGTTCCGGGGACGGCGGCGGTTCCGGAGCGCACGTGCCCGGCTTCTCCGGGCACGCCGGCGCACAGCCCAGCCGTATGCTCAGCGGCCCCACGTCCAGGCAGACCGAAATGCCCACCGGGCCCACGCTCAGCCCGCCGTGGCCGTCTTCGCCGCTCCCGTCGCCGTGATCCTTCTCGTCGCGGGGCTGATCGCCTGCGCCGTGGAGCGCCGTGTCGTTCCGGCCGTCGCCGTCGAAGCCGTCCTGGCCGTCACCGCCACGGGCGGCCTCCTTCGCGCGGCCGTCATCGGGGGCGGCTTCTTTCACGCCGTCGTCATCGGCGGCGGCGGCGTCGTCCGGGGAGGACGCGGGATCGCCGCGATCGGGCTCGTCCCCGGCGGCCAGCGAGACCGGCTGCGCCGTACCGAGATCGAGGTCGAGGGCGGCCACGCCGGGCGCGGCGAGGCCCAGCGCGAGCAACAGGGCCACCCCGAGCAGCGGCCTGCGGGGCACGCGCACGGTCACACGCCCCCGGATATGCGGGCGAACTCCTGCAGGGCCACCCGGAACGCGTCGGGCTGGACGGCCAGCGGGCCGTCGAAGACGCGCATGATGTCCCAGCACAGGTAGACGCCGAAGCCGAGCATCCCGGCCATGGCCAGCAGCGGCACCAGCGACCACCCGCGCGGCCTGGCCCCTGCCAGCATCGGGAGGAGCACCACGATGACGCCGCTCAGCGCGGTGAGCACGAGCAGGCCGGGTGGCGGCGTGCTGCCGGCGTCCACGCCGCGCTGGGCGCGCGCGGCGGAGACGTCGCTGATGTGGCCGAGCACCTCGTTCTGCGTGTCGGCGGCGTCCTCGTCGTCGCCGGTGTCGATGGTCGCGACCTGGGTGCGCAGCGCGTCGACGCGCTCGGAGCCGACCGGGTCGAGGCGGCCCTGGGCCATGAGCGGCCACTCGGTGTCGACGACGAAGGTGAGGTAGTCGCGCAGCCCGGTGCGGACGGCGTCGCGGCTGTCGGCGGGCAGGTCGCCGGCCGCCCAGTACGCCTCGACGGCCGCCTGGCTCTCGTCCTGGGTGTTCTGGCGGGCGGAGTCGGCCATGGTCCAGGGGACGATGATCGCGATCGCGAAGGCCAGCAGGAACAGGGCCGAGAGCATGGCGCCGGCGTGCGCCACCGAGGGCCCGCCGGGGTCGGTGTCCTCGCTCCCCTTGCCGATCTTCCTGAACGCGAGGGCCGCGAGCGCCACCACGCCGATCGCCGCCGCCACCGCGAACACGTAAGCCACCATCCAGAACTCCAAAGATCGTGATTACTGGGTTGATTACTATGCGTCACGTAGCTATCACAGAGCGCTGCGAGGCGTCCGACGATCTCGCGGACTGGCCGGACCCGGCCACATCACAATCCCGACATCACCGACCTTTCGGTCAGGGCCAAAAGCGGGTGCAACCGCGCCGCATTCTGTGCCAGGCTCGAACGAGAGAGGGCGGGAGGGGTGTGAACAGCAACGAGCTGGAGGCCCGCATGCGGGCCGGAGAGTTCTTTCACGATCTTCGGCTGCTCCCCGGCGCCTGGGCAATCGTGCGCGTCGACGGCCGCGGCTTCTCCCGCTACACCGAGCAGCGCTACGGCAAGCCGTTCGACGAGCGGTTCTCGGCGCTGATGACCGGCACCGCCCGGGCCCTGCTGGAGGAACTCGGCGGACGCTACGCCTACACCGAGAGCGACGAGGTCTCGGTGGTGCTGGCGCCGTCGTTCGCGATGTTCGGCCGGGAGCTGGAGAAGCTGGTGTCGATCTCGGCGGCCGTCGCCTCCTCGACGTTCACCCACGCGGCGGGCGAGCCGGTGCAGTTCGACAGCCGGGTCTGGCTCGGCGCGGGCGTCGAGGACGTGGTCGACTACCTGTCCTGGCGCCAGGCCGACGCGGCGCGCTGCGCGCTCAACGGCTGGTGTTACTGGACGCTGCGCGGCAACGGCAGCACCCAGCGCGAAGCCGGCCGGGCGCTCGACCGCACCGGCGTGGCCGGCAAGAACGAGTTGCTGTACCGCCACGGCGTGAACTTCAACGAGCTGCCCGCCTGGCAGCGCCGGGGCGTCGGCCTGTGGTGGGAGAACCACGAGCACCCCGGCCACGACCCGATCCGCGGCGTCGACGTCGTCGCCCGGCGCCGCCGCGTGCGCGTCGAGCGCGACCTGCCCATGAAGGACGACTACCGGCGGCTCGTGAAGCGGCTGCTGGACGAAACGAGGACATGACCTTGCAGGACCCGCCCACCGACATCCGCCTCGACGACCTCATCACCGCCCTGCGCACCCACTGGGACCTGCCGATCCGGGAGCTGACGCACGCCCCGCTCGGCTTCGGCGACCATCACTGGACGGCCGGCGGCCGCTGGTTCGTCACCGCCGCCCGCCCCGCCCGCTCCTTCGACGCGCTGCGCGCCGCGCTGGAGACCGCGGCCGGGCTGGAGCACGACTTCGTGGTCCGCCCGATCCCCTCCCGCGCGGGCACACCGCTGGTCCCCTTCGGCCCGCACTACGCGCTGTCGATCTTTCCGCTGGTCGAGGGTACGGCGGGCCATTTCGGCCAGGAGACGGCCGAGTCCGACCGGAAGGCGATGGCCGCCCTGCTGGCCGGTCTCCACGGCAGCGCGCCCGGCCCCGGCGCGCCGGTCTTCGACCCCGCGCTGAGCGGGCGGGCCGAGCTGGAGGCGGCCCTGGACGACCTCGGCCGCCCCTGGAGCGGCGGCCCGTACGCGGAGCCGGCCCGCCTGCACCTGGCCCGCCACGGTAGCCAGGCGCTGAAGGAGGTGCTGGCCCGCTTCGACGCCGACGCGGCCGAGTACGGCACCGGCACCGTGCTCACCCACGGCGAGCCGCACCCGGGCAACGTGCTGCGCTCGGGTGACCGGCGGCTGCTGGTCGACTGGGACACCGTGGCGCTGGCGCCGCCGGAGCGCGACCTCTGGCTGGCGCTGGGCGACAGCCGTACGGCGTGGGCGGCCTACACGGCGGCGACCGGTCACGATGTGTCGGAAAACGCCATGCAGTTCTTCCATCGGCGGTGGCTGCTGGACGACCTTTCCATCTACGTCCAGGACTTCCGGGCGCCGCATGAGGACAGCGCCGACGTGCGGACGGCGTGGGCGGGCTTCACCGAGTCGGTGGACGTCCTCGCTCGCTGACGGCCGCGTGGGGGCGCCCCGGCGCGCAGCCGAGCGCCTTCCACGCGGGGAACGTGTCCCCGGAGACGTCGGCCGGGGACACGCCGCCGACGTCCAGCAGCGTGTACGGCAGGGCGCGCCGGATCTCCGCCGGCGGCAGGCCGCGTCCCCTGTCCTCCGCCGCCCGCAGGCGTAGCAGCGGTCCCCGGCGGCACGTGCCGCGGGTGGCGGCGGCGACCGGCTCGGTCACGCCGCCGGTCAGCCGGAGCGCCCGCCAGCGCGGCGCGCGCCCGGACAGGGGGGCGGCCCACATCTCGCGTGTCCACGGCGGCGCCAGGTAGCGGGTGCCGGTGAGTTTGAGTGGACCGGCTCCGGCGCCCGGGGCAGGCGTCACCCGCAGCTCCTCCCGGCCGCCGGCCACGGTGAAGCGGGCCACCTGGTCGTGGCGGCGCAGGATGACGATCACGGCGTCGTCGACCCGTCCGGCGAAGATCAGCTGGACCCGGCCGCCGCCCCAGGCCGCAGCGGCCCGCCGTACCAGCTGGGTGTCGTCCGTGCGCGAGCCGCGCGGCGGCCAGGAGGCGAGCGTCGGGCCGGCGCCCGTGCGCCAGGCGTCCGGGGCGGCCCGCGTGACCTCCGGCTCGCGAAGCTCGTGCGGCGCGGCGCCGGCCGGGCGCGCGAGGTCGGGGCGGGGCCAGGCGGCGGCCGCCGCGCAGGCCGCGAGCACGAGGGTGAGGGCCAGCCGCAGGCGGCGCACCGGCCGGGCGTACAGGCGGGCCACGGTGGGGTCGAGGCTCAGGGTGACGTCGCGCGGCAGGGTCTCGGCCTCGGCCAGCGCGCCCGCCGGATCGGGTACGCGGGCGCCGGCCAGGATGCCGGTGACCTCCTCCGGCGGGCGCCCCTCGACGGCGAGCAGGCAGTAGGCGGCCCGGCCGGCCGCGGTGAGGGAGTTGAGGGCGCGCAGCAGGCCGAGGTCGGACGGGCTGACGGCGGCGGGAACGGCCTCCAGGGGTCCCCGCGGCCACGGGAGCGCGCGCCCGCGCAGCACGCGGCGCAGGAAGATCTGGCGCAGGCGGCGCTCGTCCTGCCTGCCGTGGCGGGAGACGACGGCGGCGGCCAGCCGGTGAGCGCGGGCCAGCCGCCGGTCCTCGCCGTTCGTGGCGGGCAGCGCCAGGTAACCGAGCGTGACGAGGTCGCGGTAGGGCTTGGCGAGGATCCGGTTCCCCCGTATCGACCGGCGCATCGCGTTCTCACCTTCCGTGCCCGGATGCCTGCATATCGTGACTAGGAAGGTACGGCAGGCATCGCCGCCGCGAGGGCGATATGGGGAAATGCGGTAACGCTGAATGTTTAATCAGCCGGTGTGGCCACACCCCGGTGACCTGCGCCGACATACCACCACCTTTAACTTTCAAGCCGTATTTATCAGGGAATTGGCTGATGCGCCGGGTGAGGGCGTTGTTGTCAGGACCGCGGCGGGTGGACGGTACACGGCGAACCACCCCCCAGCCGCACCAAGGAGAACCCTCCATGAGGCACCGCTTATCCACCGTCCTCGGAGTCATCGTCCTGGCCGCCGCCTCGCTGGGCGCGGCGCCCGCCACCGCCGCGCCCGGCCTCGACCAGGCCGTCGTCCAGCTCATGACCGCACGCAGCCAGGCCGACGGCTCCAAGCTGGCCGCCGCCGGCGCCGGTACCGAGGTCAACGTGCAGCGCAGCAGCCCGCGCGGCGACTGGGCCTTCGGCTCGTCGGTCATCAAGGCGCCCAATGTCGAGGGCGCCTACCCCGAGGGCTGGCTGTTCCTCGCCCAGCGCACCGCGACCGGATGGACGGCCGCGCTCGACGGCACGCCGGAGTTCGCCGAGCTGGCCGCCCGCGCACCCGCCGCCGTCCTCGGCACCGGCGAGAAGCAGACCTTCGCCGCCAACGCCAAGGCGGCCGCCGCCCGCACGGCCGCCGCTCAGGCCGCACCCACCGGCCTGTCCCTGCCCTACCCGGTCGGCAACCAGTGGAAGATCATCGGCGGCCCGCACGGCTGGTCCGGCCAGCCGCGGCCGTGGAGCTCGATCGACCTCGACAGCCGCGCCGCCGATCGCAGCGTGCTGGCCGCCCAGTCGGGCCGCGCCTACTGGGTCTGCTCCAACGGCGGCCACATCCGCATCATTCACGACAACGGATGGACGACCGAGTACTACCACCTGCTCAACGAGATCCGCCCCAACGGAACCCCCGTCCGGATGGGCGACTACCTCGGGCTGACCAGCACCCGCATCCCGTGCGGCGGCTCGGCGGGCAGCAACCACGTGCACTTCGCGCTCAAGAGCGGCTCCTCCTGGGTGCCGCTGGCGGACAAGACCATCGGCGGCTGGACCTACTTCGAGGGCTCCAGCGCGTACGGCGGCGGCGCCCGCCGGGGCGGCACCACCCGCTACGTCGGCGACTGGATCCAGAACTACGGCCCCGAGACCGGCGGCCGCACGTTCGAGAACACCGACAACCACGACGTCGCCGACCTCGGCCAGGCCGAGTCCTCGATCACGGTCGGCGGCGTGCCCGGCAACGCGCCCGCGAACCTCGGCGTCTACGCCGACGTGCACCACGGCTGGCGCGGCGACCTGCAGCTCGACCTGGTCGGGCCCACGGGCACGGTGTACCGGCTGCGCGACCCGGCCCCCTCCGACGACGGGACGATCATCCACGAGACCTACACCGTCAACGCCTCCGCCTCCCCCGCGAACGGCACCTGGCGCCTGCGCGTAAGGGACGTGGACACCAATCACTCCGGCTATATCGACGCATGGAGCCTGACTTTCTGACACATGCGCTGTAAATTCGGGCTGATCACTCCTGAAACAGGAGAGGTTTCCCGATGGAACAACCCTTCGACCGCCTCCTCCGCGACGCCATCACCGCCCGCGGACTCAGCCTGGAACGCCTGCACGCCCGCTTATCCCAGCGCGGCATCAAGGTCAGCCTGGCCAGCCTCAGCAACTGGCAGCGCGGAAAATGCCGCCCGGAGCGATCACAGTCGCTCCGGGCGCTTCACGCGCTGGAGGAGATCCTGTCGCTGCCCGGCGACACGCTCATCGCCAGCCTGGGACCGCCGCGGCCGAGAGGACGCTGGGTGAGCCACGTTCCGGGGGCGGTGCCGTACCGCGATCTGTGTCCCGAGGCGGGCAGCCTGCAGCGGCTGCTGGCCGAGATCAAGAACGCCACGGACGGCCAGCTCTCGGTGCTCAGCTACCACGACCACTTCACCATCGGGGCCGAGCGGGACGAGCGCGCGGTCCGCACCCGCGCCGTCTTCCAGGCCAGGGTCGACGGCGTGGACCGGCACGTCGCCATCCACTACAACGAGCGCTCGCGGCTGCCCGAGGAGCAGTCCACGGGCTTCTGCCGGCCGGGGCGCGTCAAGAAGGACGAGGCGGCCGGGCTGACCGCGCTGGAGCTGCTGTTCGACCGGCCGTTACGGACCGGTGAGACGTACGTCGTGGAGTACGAGTTCCGCTATCGCGGGCGTGGCCCGGAGAGCACGTTCTACAACCGCTGGTTCCGATTCCCCGCGCACGCCTACCTGCTGACCGTGCAGTTCGCCCCGGGCATCACCCCGGTGCGCTGCTTCCGCACGCTGCAGCCGACCACCGCCACCCCGCCGGCCGACGTGGCCGAGTTACGGTTGAGCTGGGACGCCGCCCACATCGCCGACACCGAGCTGCGCCCCGGCGTGCACGGCATCCGCTGGGAGTGGGCCTAGCCGCGCGCGGCCGCGATCGCGCCCCGGTAGGCGCCGATCAGACCGGCCAGGATGACCAGGTCGAAGGCCATCTGGACGGTGACGAGCGCCCGGGCCACCTGCCCGGTGGCGTGCACGTCCCCGAAGCCCACGGTGGCGATCGTGGCGACGGTGAAGTAGAGGGCGTCCGTCTTGGTGGCCAGCCCCTCGAACTGGCCGGGGTCGATCGTCTCCACCATCAGGTAGCCGAGGGCGAAGAACGTCGTCACCACGTACATCAGCAGCAGGAGCGTGCGCAGCCTGGCCTGGTGGTCCCGGTGCGCGATCGCGATCGTGTGCCGGCCGAACGCCCACACCAGCACCAGCACCCCGGCCAGGAACAACGCCGTCGCCCCCCACAACCGCGTCAGGCTCGACCCGTCGCCCAGGGGAACGACATAGTAAAGTCCCACGAGTCCGGTCATGACGGCCAGGTGCCGGAGCGGCGTCAGCGATCGTGCGGCCATGACTCACTGTGACCGCACCCGGTGCCCGGCTTCGGGTGGGACACGCCGGGGTAGTGGGAAATCGTGAAGGTGCTCCTGCTCTCGATGGGCAGCCGGGGGGACGTGCAACCGTTCGTCGCGCTCGCCCGTGGCCTGCTGTCGGCCGGTCACGCGCCCGTCGTCGCGGGCCCGCGCCGCTTCGCCGAGCTGGCCGCGCCGTACGAGATCCCGTTCGTGCCGCTGGCCGACGAGATGCTCGATCTCCAGGACCAGATCAAGGGCAAGGGGGCGGGCGCGGCCATCACCGCGGCCCGCTCGGTCAAGCCGATGGTGCGCCACGTGCTGGACGAGGAGACGGGCCTCCTGGACCTGTCCCCCGACGTGATCGTCTACCACCCCAAGGCGCTCGGCGGGCCGTACCTGGCGGAGAAGGCCGGGGTGCCGTCGCTGGCCGGGCTGCTGCTGCCGTTGTACCTGCCGACCGCCGCCTTTCCCTCCCCCATCCTGCCGGTACGGCTGCCGCCCGCCGTCAACCGGGCGACGTGGAAGGTCGCGGCGGCCATCGAGGCGCCCTACCGGTCGGTGGTGCGGACCTGGCGGACCGAGGCGCTGGGCCTGGGCGAGGGGTTCCGTCCCGCCGCCGAGCTCATCGCCGCAGGCCCGGTGCTCCACGCCTGGAGCCCTCACCTCCTGCCCGCGCCCCCCGACTGGCCCGCCTGGGCGGCGCCGGTCGGATTCTGGACCCTGCCCGCCGCCACCGGGTGGCGGCCCGATCCCGCGCTGGCGGCGTTCCTGGAGGCCGGGGAGCCGCCGGTGTACGCCGGGTTCGGGAGCATGGTCGGGCGCGACCCGCAGGGGCTGGCCGCGGCCATCGTCGAGGGAGCGCGCCACGCCGGGCGCCGGGTGATCATGGCGACCGGCTGGGGCGGCCTGGACGCCGGGCCTTCCGGGCCTTCCATGGTTTCCGGGGCTTCCGGGACTTCCGGACCTTCCGTGGCTTCCGGGGGTGACGTGCTCGTCGTCAGGGAGGCGCCGCACGACTGGCTGCTGCCGCGCGTGGCGGTCGCGCTGCACCACGGCGGCGTCGGCACGGTCGCGGCGGCCCTGCGGGCCGGCGTCCCTCAGGTGATCCGCCCGTTCCTGGGCGACCAGCCCTTCTGGGCCGAGCGCCTGCACCGCCTCGGCGTCGCCGCGCCCCCGCTGCGCGGCCACCAGACGGGGGCGTCCGTCGCGGCCGCCCTCGAGAGCGCGCTGGGCCTGTCCGATACGGCTGCCGCCGTGGCCGCCGGCCTCGCCGCCGAGGACGGCGTCACCACGGCCGTCCGCCGCATCGAGGCGCACCTGGCCTGATCACTCCTTGCGCAGCGCGGCCCGCCCCTCGGCGGCGCCGACGAAGCGCATCTTGCCCAGCGGCACGTCGGCCGGGCTCGGGTCGGGGGCCGGGCGGCGCTGCTGGCGCGGATGGTCGCTGGGCAGCACGTAGGGCCGTTTGAGCACCTCGTCGAGGATGAAGACGGTCTCGGTGGCCTTGACCGCGGGAATTCCGGCCAGCCGTTCGGTGACCATGGCGTGGACCTCGGCCACGTCCGACACCCGGATCTGGATCATGGCGTCGTGCTGGCCGGTGGTGATGGCGCAGTACTCCACCTCCGGCATCCTGGCCAGCTCCGCGCGGAACTGGCGCCACATCTGCTGACGCACGGTCACGAAGATGAGCGCGGTGATGCCGAGCCCGGCGCGCACGTGGTCGATCTCCGCGGTGAAGCGCTTGATGGTCCCGTCGGCGCGCAACGCCTCGAAGCGCGTGTAGGCGTTGGCCCGCGAGATGCCCACCCGTTCGGCCAGGGCCGCGACGGAAATCCGGCCGTTCTCCCGCAGGACGTCGAGGATCTTGAAATGGACGGCGTCCAGCTCGAGCCCGATGCCGATCCGTCCAGACCTCGGTCCGCTCTCTCCACCTTCTCTGGACATTTCCCTCATGGTCCGCACTCTCCTCGGCCCAACCGTCTCACTGCATTGACACGAGCTGGACATTTTGCCCGACAATCCACCACAACTTTCTCAGAACATCTCTGGAGGACCTCATGGCGACCCGCTCGCAGACGGCGGCTGTGCTGCTCGCCGGTGCACTCGCCCTGGCCGCCTGCGGAAGCGGCGGCTCCAAGCCCTCGGCCTCCGGCGGCGCCGCCACGGGCGGCAAGACCCTCGTCATCGACACCTCCTTCGACCTCAAGACCGGCGACCCCGGCCGCACCTACGAGCCCACCGGCCTGATCATCGGCAAGGCCGCCTACGAGACGCTGCTCACCTTCGACGGCGCCGACGTGACCAAGCCCGTCCCGGCGCTCGCCGAGTCGTACGAGCTCGCCGAGGACGGCAAGACGCTGACCCTCAAGCTCAAGCAGGGCGCGGTCTTCGCCGACGGCTCCCCGATCACCGCCGACGACGTGGTCTTCTCGCTGACCCGCGTGCGCGACATGAAGGGCACGCCGTCCTTCCTCCTCGACGGCGTGGACGTGGCCAAGGACGGCGACTCGACGATCAAGCTGACGTCGAAGACGGCCAACCCGGCGCTGCCGTACATCCTGCCGAACCCCGCGCTCGGGATCATCAACAGCAAGGCCGCCAAGGAGCACGGCGCCACCACCGACGCGCAGGACAAGGCCGAGCAGTACCTCAACTCGGCCTCGCTCGGCTCCGGGCCGTACATGATCGAGTCGTTCAACGTCAGCAGCCAGGTCGTGCTCAAGGCCAACCCGAAGTACTACGGGACCAAACCAGCCTACGACAAGGTCGTCATCCGCAACGTCGAGGCCGCCACCCAGAAGCTGAACGTCCAGCGCGGCGACAGCCAGATCGCGCTCAACCTCTCCGGCGACCAGGTCACCGGCATGCCCGGCACCCTCCAGGTCAAGAAGACCGCCTCGGCCAACGTCATCTTCCTGCTGGCCAACCAGGACAGCGCCGTCAGCAAGACCACGACGAACGCCAAGTTCGTCGAGGCCGTGCGCAAGGGCGTGGACTACGCGGGCCTTCTGGAGCTGGCCGGCGAAGGCTCGGCGCAGGCTCCGGGCGTCATCCCGTCCCAGTTGCTCGGGGCGCTCCCGCCGGAGGCCGCCACCAAGCGCGACGTCGAGGGCGCCAAGGCCGCGCTGGCCGCCAGCGGGCTGAGCAACCCGAGCGTCAAGCTCGAGTACCCGAGCGAGCTCACCGTCAACGGCCTGTCCTTCCAGCCGCTGGCCGAGCGCATCCAGGCCAACCTCAAGGAGGTCGGCATCACGGTCGAGCTGGCGCCCGCGCCGGTCACCACCGCCCTGGACAACTACCGCAAGGGCAAGGAGGAGATGGGCCTGTGGTACTGGGGCCCGGACTACCCCGACCCCAGCGACTACCTGGCCTTCCTGCCCGGCAAGACCGTCGGCCTGCGCGCCGGATGGAAGGCCGGCACCGCCAAGGACATCGAGGCCGCCGGCGAGAAGGCCGCCTCCACGATCGGCGACGAGGCCCGCAAGACCGTCTACCACGACGTCCAGAACAAGCTCAACGCCGGTGGCCCGTTCGTCCCGCTGATCCAGCCGAGCCAGAACATCGTCACCGCCGCCTCGGTCACCGGCCTGGAGTACCACCCGGTCTGGACCGTCGACGTGGCCGACCTCGGCGTCAAGTGAAAACCCCCTCACCCGGTACGGCGCGCCCGCGCCGTACCGGCCGGCACCCCCTGGCCAGGTTCCTGATCCGCCGGATCCTCGTCGCGATCCTCCTGGCCTGGGGCATCACCCTCATCACCTTCCTGCTGACGAACCTGGTGCCGGGCGACCCGGTGGCCGCCAACCTCGGCCAGCGGGCGCTCGGCGACCCGGCCATCGTCGCCCAGTGGAAGGCCGAGCACGGGCTGGACAAGCCGCTGCCCGAGCAGTACCTCATCCACCTGCAGGGCCTGATCCGGGGAGACCTCGGCACCAGCCAGCAGAGCCATCGGCCGGTCAGCGAGGACCTCGCCGAGTTCGTCCCGGCGACGCTCGAACTGGCCGGGGCCGCCATCCTCATCTCCCTGGTGCTCGGCGTGGCCTTCGGCGTCATCGCCGCCCTGCGCCGCGACCGGCTCTCCGACCACCTGCTGCGGGTGCTCAGCCTCATCGGCATCTCCGTGCCCACCTTCTGGCTGGCGCTGGTCGCGTTCTACGTCTTCTTCTACCGGCTGCAGCTCACCCCGGGCAGTGGCCGCATCGACCCCGGCATGACCGCCCCGGGCCCCATCACCGGCCTGCACACGCTGGACGCGGCGCTGACCGGGCAATGGGACGTCTTCGCCAGCGCCGTCGGGCACCTGATCACCCCGGCGCTCGTGCTGGCGCTGTACACGATCGGGCTGCTGACCCGGTTCACCCGCAGCGCCGTACTCGAAGTGCTCGGCCAGGACTACGTGCGGGCCGCCCGCGCGAAGGGCCTGCCCGGGCGGACCGTGCTCTTCCGGTACGTACTGCGCTCGGCCCTCGTGCCGATCATCACCGTGGCCGGACTGGCGTTCGGCTCCCTGCTGTCCGGGACCGTGCTGGTCGAGGCGATCTTCGCCTGGCCGGGGATCGGGCAGTACGCCTACAAGAGCGCCACCTCCCTCGACCTGCCCGCCGTCATGGGCGTCGGGCTCGTGGTGGGCGTGGTGTATCTGGTGATCAACCTGGTGGTGGACGTGCTGTACGGGATCATCGACCCGCGAGTGAGGCTGCAATGAGCCGCGATCCCCTCTCGTCGCAGGACCCGGCCGCGACCGGTTCCCCTGGAACGGCGGCTGGTACGGCGGCGCCGCGGCGCGGGCTCGCGCTGCTGCGGCGGCGTGACCCGCTTCAGCCGCGCAGGCGGCTGCCCGAGGCGTGGCGGCAGCCGCTGGCCGTCGCCGGGGCCGTCATCGCGCTGGCCTGGGTGGTCATCGCGCTGGCCGCGCCGCTGCTGGCGCCGCACGACCCGCTGGCCCAGGACCTGCCGCGCCTGGCCGAGCCGGGGCCCGGGCACTGGTTCGGCACCGACCAGCTCGGCCGGGACATCCTCAGCCGGGTCATGTACGGCGCGCGGGTCTCGTTGCCGCTGACCCTGCTGCTGGTGGTGCTGAGCGTGCTGGTGGGGGGCCTGCTGGGGGCCGCCGCCGGATATTTCGGCAGATGGGTGGGCGAGACCATCATGCGCATCGCCGACCTCGTCTTCGCCTTCCCCACGGTCATCCTCGCCATGGTCGTGGCCGCCGCGCTCGGCCCCAGCCTGGCCAACGCCGTCCTGGCCGTCCTCGTGGTCGCCTGGCCCGCCTACGCCCGCGTCACCCGCGGCCTCGTGCTCGGCGTGCGTGAACGCGAGTTCGTGCTCAGCGGCCGGTTGCTCGGCTTCACAGCCTGGCGTTCGCTGCGCGTGGACGTGCTGCCCAACGTGACCGGCCCCATCCTGGTGCTGGCCACGCTCGACATCGGCACCGCGCTCCTGCTGCTGTCCGGCCTCAGCTTCCTCGGCCTCGGCGCCAAGCCGCCCTCGCCCGAGTGGGGGGCCATGGTCGCCTCCGGGGTCGAGGTCTTCGACTCCTGGTGGGTCGCGACCTTCCCCGGCCTGGCCATCCTCACCGTCGTGCTCGCCTTCAACTTCCTCGGCGACACCCTGCGCGACGCCCTCGACCCGCGGACGGCTCGCGCCATCAAGGAGCGCGCACTGTGAAGATCACCGATCTCGAAGTGGACATCCGCGGCCGGCGGATCCTCAAGGGCGTCTCGGTCGAACTGGCCGAGGGCCGCGTCCACGGCCTGGCCGGGGAGTCCGGCTCCGGCAAGACCATGACCGGCCTGGCCGCGCTCGGCCTGCTCCCCCACGGCGCCACCGCCTCCGGCTCCATCGAGCACAACGGCCGCGACCTCCTCGGCCTGCCCGCCAAGGAACTCAACAAGGTCCGCGGCGGCGAGGTCGCGATGGTCTTCCAGGACCCCGCGACCAGCCTGCACCCCATGCTCACCGTAGGCCGCCAGATCACCGAGCACATGCGCCACCACCTCGGCATCGGCAAGGCCGAAGCCAGGTCCCGTGCCGAGGAACTGCTCGGCAAGGTCCGCATCCCCGGCGCCGCGGAGGCGTTCGGCCGCTACCCTCACCAGTTCTCCGGCGGCATGCGCCAGCGCATCGCCATCGCCATCGCGCTGGCCTGCTCCCCGCAGGTCCTCATCGCCGACGAGCCGACGACCGCCCTGGACGTCACCGTCCAGGCGGGCATCCTGCGCCTCCTCCGGAGCCTGTGTGACGAACTCGGCCTCGCCGTACTCCTCGTCACCCACGACCTCGGCGTCATGTCCGCGGTCGCCGACGAGGTCAGCGTGATGAAGGACGGCCTGATCGTCGAAAGCGGCCCGCGCGCCCACGTCCTGCGCACGCCCGACCACCCCTACACGCGATCGCTGCTGGAGGCGCTGCCATGAGCCTGCTCACCATCGACGACCTCGTCGTCGAGCACCGCTCCCCCGGCCGCCCGGTCGTCCGTGCCGTCGCCGGAGCCAGCCTGGCCGTGCGCGCCGGGGAGGTCGTCGGCCTCGTCGGCGAGTCGGGCTGCGGCAAGTCCACGCTCGCCCGCGCCGTGTGCGGCCTCAACCCCGTCACGCACGGCTCCATCCGCTTCGAAGGCCGGCCGGTCACCCCGCTCGGCCTCCGCCGCCGGACGCTGACCGGGATCCAGATGGTCTTCCAGGATCCCTACGCGTCGCTGAACCCGCGCCGCCGGGTCGGCGACCAGATCGCCGACGGCCTGCGGGTGACCCGCGGCGCCACCGCCACCCCCGCCGACATGCTGGAACGCGTGGGCCTGCCCCGCGAGTTCGCCGACCGGCACCCGCACGAGTTCTCGGGCGGCCAGCGCCAGCGCATCGCCATCGCCCGCGCCCTGGCCGCCGAGCCCCGCCTGCTGATCGGCGACGAGCCCATCTCCGCCCTGGACGCCTCGGCCCAGGCGCAGGTGGCCCGCCTGATGCGCGACCTGGCGGTGGAGTCCGGCGCCGGGCTGCTGTTCATCAGCCACGACCTCTCCGTGGTGCGGCTGATCGCCGACCGGATCGCGGTGATGTACCTCGGCAAGATCGTCGAGGTGGGCGAGACGGCCTCGGTCTGGGACAACCCCCGCCACCCGTACACCCAGGCGCTTCTGCGCGCCATTCCCCAGCCGGACGGCGCCGGCACCCTCCCCGCCGAACTGCCCGGCGACGTCCCCGACCCGGCCGACCCACCCGGCGGATGCCGCTTCAACCCGCGCTGCCCGCAGGTCATGGACATCTGCCGCGACAAGGAGCCCGACTTCGGCCCGGTCGCCTGTTGGCTCCACGAGCCCGCGTGACACCCCCGCCGACCCCGGGCCGGACGGGGACGACATACACCGGTCCGGGACTGACCGGCCCCGAGACGACCACCGCCGGTCCGGCGGCCCTCGGGCCGATCAGCCCCGGGACGACGGACCGGAGCGGGGCGCGGTGAGCGGATCGGGGGAGGGCCGCCTGGCGGCGGTGCGGCGGGCGATGGCGGAGGTCGAGGTGGACGCCCTCGTGTTGAGGCCGTCGCCCGACTTCCGGTTCCTGGGCGGGCGGGGTGACGGGTTTCTGGTGGTCACCCGCGATGCCTTCGCCGAGACCGGGGACCCGGGGCCGCTGGTGCCGGTGTCGGCGCGGCGGGTGGGGGTGGATCCGGAGATGCGGGTGCGGGAGCTGTTCGCGCTGGCCGTGGATGCCGAGCTGGTCCCGGCGGGGGCGGTGCTGGCACCGCTTCGCCTGCGGAAGGAGCCCGAGGAGCTCGATGCCATCGCCCTGGCCGCGAGGGCCGCGGACGGGGCGCTGGCCGGTGCCAGGGAGCTGCGCTGGTTCGGGGCCACCGAGCGCGCGATGGCGAGGCGGATGCATGTGCTGTTGCTGGAGAGCGGTTGTGAGGAGGTCCTGGACGTACGGGTCTCGGCCGGTGAGCACACCGCGCTGCCCGCGCACCGTCCCACCGACCGTGTGATCAACCCGGGCGACGCGCTCCAGGTGTCGGTGCGCGGCCGTTGGAACGGCTACTGCGCGGAGGTCGCCCGCACGCTGGCCGTCGCCGAGCCCCCGGACGACTTCGAGGCCCTGTACACGGTGATCCTCGCCGCCCAGCGCGCGGCCCTCGGCGCGGTACGGCAGGCGCACCCGGCCGCCTCCGTGGCCGCGGCCGCCCAGACGGTCATCGAGAACTCCGGCTACGGCCGCTTCGCCGCCGCCCACTGCGGCCGCGGCCTGGGCCTGGCCGCCGACGAACCGCCCGTCCTGTCCACGTCCGACCCCACCGAACTGGCCCCCGGTATGGCCCTGTGCCTCGAACCGGCGGTGTACCTCCCCGACCTGTTCGGCGCCCGCCTCGCCGACGTCACGCTCTGCACCCCCTCCGGCCCCCGCCTCCTGACCACCCCGCCCCCGGCCCTCCCCGTCCTGGACCGCTGAAACCTGGCCGGAGGCCCGCGCGGTGCCTCGGGCCGGTCACAGCGAACGCCAGCTCCGATGCACCCGCCCGGGCCCGGCCAGTGCCAGCTGGCGTAGCCTCCCGGGCCGCTTGCTCAGCTGGGAGATCACGGCCTTGCTGGGCTCCCGCCGGCGCAGGACGAACGCCGCCAGCGACGCGGTGAGCGCCGAGGCGGCCACGGATTCCCAGCCTTCGAGCAGCACCGACGACAGGTACCCGAACCCCACGGAAGCCGCCACGTCCAACGTGCGGTCGAACGTCTCGCGGTGGCAGCGGATGTGCAGGGTCCGCGCCGCGTGCACGGCCGAGGCGACGGGATCCCGGGGGTGGCGGGCCAGGGGCGCGTCCAGTGCGCCCGTCCGGTAGGCGCGCCTGGCGGCCAGGACGTTCTCGGCCCAGCTGCCCAGCCGGACGGACCGGCGCTGCGAGAACGCGGACGCGAGGATGATGTTGGCGAGGAACGTCTCCGGCATCGACAGCGCGAAGGACTGCCCCGCCGGTGCGCGCATCGCCGGGAGTACGGCATGCCGTACCGGATGGTGGACGATCTGCCAGCCCGAGTCCCGCGCGACGCTGTCGTGGTAGCGGCCCCGCAGGAGGAGGGAGACGACGTACGCCTCCCGGGTCGCGTGGAATTCCGCGGACCGGGCGCCGGAGGCGATCAGGCGCTCCAGCCGGTCGGGGACGGAGCTGGCCGCTCGCAGGCGTTCGAGATCCCGGACCGGGATGTCGAGGATGCGGCTGATGTGCGGCACGAACGTGGCGTCGAACAGGCCGCGGTGGCGTGCGCTCTTCTCCACCCAGGCGTTCTCGATGCACCACGTGAGCCACCGCTGGAAGCTCTCCTGCCGCTCCAGCCGCTCCTTGGTCTGCCGGATGCGCAGGGTGTTCCGTCTGGCCCAGCGAAGGGTGCCGGTCCGGGCGGCCGCGGCGACCCTGGCCGAGGGGGCGGCGCCGGCGAGCTGGCCGTCGAACCGGCTTCTCAGGAGCCCGTAGGCGCCCGACGCCGCTCCTTCTCCGGTCGGCCCGGCGGCGAGGCGCAGGTTCTCGGTGAAGACGATCATGCAGGTGGCCTCGACGGCGCTCTGCCAGGCCCAGACGTGGTTGTCCGCCGGGCGCTGCCGGTCGAGCGCCTCGATGACCTCGTACAAGCTGGCGGTGTCGATCATGGCAGCGACCATGGGCAGCCTCTCGCGATCACGACGGCGGCGGAGTCGGGCTCGGGTCCTGAGCGGACCTTCCCTCCTGAGAACGCTCCTCGGCGGGCCCGGGTTCCGGCCGATCTCAGCGCCGCCCGCCGGCTTCAGCCCCGCCCGCCGGCGTCAGGGCTGTCTGCCGACGAAGCACAGGAACTCCGTCTGCAGGTCGGCGCCGGGCGGCACCGGCGTCTTCGGGCCGAACGCCCACGGCTGGCGCAGCGCCTCGTCCATCGGCTTGAGGTGCTCGTACACGTGGGCGACCAGGCCGGGGTCCAGGCGTTCGTCACCGCCCGTGGCGCGGGCCAGGTCCCAGGTGTGGATCAGCACGTCCTCCGGCAGCACGTCGGTCAGGTCGGCGAACGCCAGCGGCCCGACGGGGGTGGGCACCTTCGCCGTACGGCAGGCGGGGTCGTCGATCGCGGCCGTGAGGTCGGCGCTGACGTGCGCCCAGGCGGCGGCCAGGTCCGCGGAGGGCGCCAGGGGCGGGAGCGCGCCCATCTCGGCCAGGCCCACTCCGTGTACCGGCTCGGGCTCGGTGCCGCGGACGGTGGTCACGTTGCGGCGGGTCTCGGTGATCACGTGCGCGACCACGTCGCGGGCCGACCAGCCGGGGCAGGGGCTCGGGTCGTCCCAGCGGCCGGGCGGGACGGCGGTGATCCTGGCGGCGAAGCCGTCGGCGGCGCGGCGGAATCGGCGAGCCTGCTCGGACATGGACGTCCCCTTCTCACGGCGATCGGACATGAACATCCCCTTCTCTCGGCGAACTGCTCGCACCACTATATGTCGGAATTTTCCTACACATAACCAAAGGCTCCCGGCAACACGCCCGGACCTGCGCCTTTCCTCCCGCCCCGGTGTGGCACGCTGGACGACGACGATCATCGGGGGTGTCGTGGACCAGTTCGTGCTGCTCATGCTCGTCCTGCTCGGCGCGCTGGTCACGGTGCCGCTCGGGGACCGGCTGGGCCTGCCGGCCCCGGTGCTGATGACCTTGTACGGCATCGTGCTGGCGCTGCTCCCCTTCGTCCCCGACGTGAACATCTCCCCCGAGCTCGTCCTCCCGGCGCTGCTGCCGCCGCTGCTGTACGCGGCGGCCAGCCGTACCTCGTGGCGGCAGTTCGCGGCCAACTGGCGGCCGATCTTCCTGCTGGCCGTGGCGCTGGTCTTCGTGACCACCGCCGCCGTGGCCGGAGTGGCGCACGCGCTGGTCCCGGGGCTGTCGCTGGCCGCGGCGGCGGCGCTCGGCGCGCTGGTGGCTCCGCCTGATCCGGTGGCGGCGACGAGTGTGGCCGGGGCGCTGGGACTGCCGCGGCGGCTGGTGTCGCTGCTGGAGGGCGAGGGCCTGTTCAACGACGTGACGGCCATCGTGCTCTACCACGTGGCGATCGCGGCGGCGGTGACGGGCAGTTTCTCCTGGCCGGTGGCGGCGGGTGAGCTGGTGCTGTCGGCGGTGGTGGCGGTCGTCATCGGGTTCGGGGCAGGGTGGGTGGCGGCACGGCTGACCAGCCTGCTCGGGGACACCACGCTGCAGATCGGGCTGTCGGTGATGGTGCCCTACGTCAGCTACGTGCCGGCCGATCAGCTGGGCGGGTCGGGGGTGCTGGCCGTCCTGACCACCGCCTTCTACCTGCGGGAGAAGACCAGCGACGCGGACGACTCGGTCGGGCGGCTCACCGCGGCGGCGTTCTGGCAGGTGATCGACACGCTGGTGACCGGCGTGGCCTTCGGCCTGATCGGGCTGGAACTGCACAACGTGCTGGGCACGGTCACCGGCCAGTTCGGCCGGGTGATCGGGTGGAGCCTGGTCGTGGTCGCCGTGGTCGTGGGGGTGCGCCTGCTGTGGCTGCTGCCGTCCACCGCGCTGGCCAGGCGCTGGCATCGCACGCGCGGCGACGACTTCGAGACGCCGATGAGCTGGCGGGAGACCGTGGTGATGTGGTGGGCGGGCATGCGCGGAGTGGCGTCCGTGGCGCTCGCGCTGGCGATCCCGCTGGAGATCCCGCAGCGGGACGTGCTGGTGCTCATCGCGTTCGCGGTGATCCTGGCCACGTTGCTGATCCAGGGACTCACGTTGCCGTGGGTGGTGCGGCGGCTCGGGGTGCAGGCCGACACCGCGGCCGAGCGCGCCTTCGAGCGCAAGCTGGCCAAGCAGGCCGCGGGCGCGGCCAGGCAGCGGCTCAGGGAGATCGTCGACACGGAGCAGGTGCCCGACGACCTGGTCGAGATGCTGACCCGCCGCCTGACCGAGATCGCGGTACGGCTCAGCCCCGAGATGGCCGGCGAGGAGCGGCGGGAGGCGTTCGGGCAGCGCCTGGAACGGATCAGGGAGATCCGGCGGATCAACGACGAGATGATGTCGGCGGCCCGGCAGGCGGTCCTGGACGCGCGCCGCGAGCCGGGCGCCGACCCCGAGGTCATCTCACGCGTGCTACGCCAGCTCGACCTCCGCAACCTGGCCTGACTCGGACGGCCGGGGCGTCGCCGCATCCGGGGCGTTGGGCGGGTGCACCAAGGGGTGCCGGATGCTTGGTGAGTTCGCACGAATCGACACGTATGCGCCGTGGTTTAGCGTCGCCGTGACAAACGGACGACTCGGAGGGCAGGCGTGATCGCGATCAGGGAGCTTCACGAGATCGCGGACCTGGAAGAGGTCCTCGCGCTGTTCGGCGCCATCTGGCAGTTCGAGCGGGGCGGCGAGCCGATCTCGGTAGAGCTGATGCGGGCCTTCGCGCACGCCGGCAACTACGTCACCGGCGCCTACGACGGTGACAAGCTGGTCGGGGCGTCGGTGGGGTTCAGGGGCGGCGACTCGACCCTGCACTCACACGTGACCGGCGCGACGACCGGGCGTGGCATCGGCTTCGAACTGAAGATGCACCAGCGGCGCTGGGCGCTGGATCGGGGGCTGGAGCGCATCTCCTGGACCTACGACCCGCTCGTGCGCCGCAACGCGCACTTCAACCTGGCCAAGCTCGGGGCGCGGCCCCGGGAGTACCTGCCGGGCTTCTACGGCGTCATGCAGGACGCGATCAACCAGGGGGACGAGTCCGACCGGGTGCTCGCCGTCTGGGAGCTGTCCTCGCCGCACGTCGAGGCGGCCGCGCGGCGGGAGCCGTACCGGCGTGAACTCCCGGCGGGCACGGCGGTGGCCCTCGCCGACGAGGGCGGGCGGCCGGTGCCGGGCGCGACGGACGCGGAGACGGTGCTGGTGGCGGTCCCCGCCGATATCGAGGGGTTGCGCGGCCTTGATCCGGGAACGGCCAAAGCATGGCGGCATGCCGTACGCGACATGCTGGGCGGCATGCTGGCCGAAGGCCGGAAGGTCACCGGATTTCATGACAAGTCGTACTACGTAGTGGAGAAGGCGTGAAAATCACTGGAGTAGAGCTGCGCAGGATCGCGATGCCGCTGGTGGCACCGTTCCGGACCTCATTCGGCACCGAGACCGCCCGCGACGTCCTGCTCGTGCGCGTGGTGACGCCGGACGCCGAGGGCTGGGGCGAGTGCGTGGCGATGTCCGAGCCGCACTACTCCTCCGAGTTCGTGGACGGCGCCGCCGAGGTGATCAAGCGCTTCCTGCTGCCCGCGCTGCCCGCCGAGATCGACGCCCAGGGCGTGGGCCGGGCGCTGGAGCCCGTCAAGGGGCACCGGATGGCCAAGGCCGCGCTGGAGACCGCCGTGCTCGACGCCCAGCTGCGCGCCGCCGGCGAGTCGTTCGGCCGGTTCCTGGGCGCCGAGCGCGACCGGGTGCCGTGCGGCGTCTCGGTCGGGATCATGGACTCCATCCCCGAGCTGCTCGACGCCGTCGAGGGCTACCTGGACGAGGGATACGTCCGGATCAAGCTCAAGATCGAGCCCGGCTGGGACGTCGAGCCGGTCCGCGCGGTCCGCGAACGCTTCGGCGACGACATGCTGCTGCAGGTGGACGCCAACGCCGCCTACACCCTCGTGGACGCCCGCCAGCTCGCCAAGCTCGACGACTTCGGCCTGCTCCTCATCGAGCAGCCCCTGGCCAACGACGACTTCGTCCAGCACGCTCAGCTGGCCAAGCAGCTCAGCACGCCGATCTGCCTGGACGAGTCCATCGAGTCGGCCGAGCACGCGGCCGCGGCCATCTCGCTCGGCTCGTGCTCCATCGTCAACATCAAGCCCGGCCGCATCGGCGGCTACCTCGAGGCCCGGCGCATCCACGACCTGTGCCGGGCGCACGGGATCGCCGTGTGGTGCGGCGGCATGCTGGAGACCGGCCTCGGCCGGGCCGCGAACGTCGCCCTCGCCGCGCTGCCCGGCTTCACGCTGCCCGGCGACACCTCGGGCTCGCGCCGCTACTACGCCACCGACATCACCGAGCCGTTCGAGCTGCGTGACGGCCACCTGGACGTGCCGGTCGGGCCGGGACTCGGCGTGGAGCCGGTCCGGGAGATCCTCGACGAGGTGACCACCTCCACCGAGTGGATCAATCTGCCGTAGCCCGGTAGCAGACCAGCCGGGTACCGTCGCCCGGCTGGTCGGTCACCTGCGCGCAGACGCCGCCACCGGCCGCGTACAGGCCGTAGAGGACGTCACCGGCCCGCGGCAGCCGCACACGCCACACCACCCGTCCCGTGGGCACGTCCACCGCGCTCACTCCGTCCTCGCCGCCGACATAGGCGGTACGGCCGGCCGCCGCACCCACCTGACCGGGCACGTTCAGCTTGGTCACCGCGCCCCGGGCGTCGAAGGTGTAGGCCCCCGGCCCGCCCACGGCCAGGCCGAGAACTCCGCCGTCGCCCGTCACCGGCCCCAGGACCGCGTCCGCCGCCTGAGGCGCCTCCCACACCGAACCGCCGGAGCCCAGCAGCGCGAACCCGTCCTCGGTCCTGGCCAGCACCTGGTCGCCGCCCCAGGCGCGCACCCCGGTCAGCCTCCCCTGGAGGCGCGCCTGCCAGAGGAGGCGGCCCGTGGCGGGGTCGAGCACGGCCAGCCCGTCGCCCTGGACGGACACCCGCTCCCCATCGCTCACGATCCGGTCCGCCCGGAGCGCGGACGGATCCAGGCCGCCGGTGACGTCGGCGAAGCGCACCGGCACCCGCGCGCTCCAGAGCTCCCGGCCGCTGCCCAGGTCGAAGGCGGTCACCGTACCCGAATCGGCCACGTAGAGCCGCTTGCCCGCCACGGCGTGCGCCGCGGCGCGGCGGTCGAGCAGCACGCCGCCGTCCGCGGTCGCGTTGACGCGCACCCGCTGGTCGGTGACCCGCTCCACCGGGCCCTGCTCGAAATCGCCGATCAGTCCCCGCGAGCCGCGCTCCACCGCGCGGGCCACCGAGACCAGCACCGCCCCGCCGGCGCCGGCCACGAGCTGCCCGCCGTCCGGGAGGCGCCCGGACCCGCCCGCCTCCCCGGCCGCGACCAGCCCGCCCGGCTTGACTCCGGCGACCGAGCACTCCACGACGGTGCGTCCGCCGCCGTCCACGACCGCCACCCGCCCGTCACCGTAGACCGCGGTGGCCGCGTACCCGGGCACCGGCCCGAGGCGGGCACCGGCGAAGGCCCCGCCCAGCGCGGCCGTCCAGGCCACGTCGCCGGTCGCGAGGCTGATCCGGCGCAGCTCGCCGGTCTTCTGGCCGATGACGTCGAGCGTGCCCGGCGCGCCGGCGAAAGCGCCGACGGCCAGCCCGTCGGGCCCCACCGGCACAGGAGGCTCCGCAACCGACGCAGCCGCGGAGACGGCCTCGGGGACGGACTCGGCGGAACCGGCCGCCCGCGAAACCTCCGGCGCCGCCTGCCCGGTCCCGGAGCAGCTCATCCGCAACGGCTCGATCACCGTGTTCTGCGGCGTCCCGCAGGACACCGCCCCCATCGCCACCGTCAGCGCGGCCCCTGCCGCCCACACACCTCTCATGAACGCCGGAGACTAGGCCCGGCGGATTGACGTCCCGTTGACCGCAGGTCAACGGGACGGACTCCGCCAAGGTCCGCGGGAGCCGGGGAGCCGCCCGCTCCTGGACAACCGGGCCGGAACCCGGCCCCCTGCGGGCAGCCGTCAGGCGCCACGCGGCGCCGCAGGCGGCCGTCAGGTGCGGCGCGGTTCCCGCGGCTCAGCAGGACGGGGGCCGTGGTCGGGGGCCGGCCTTCCCGCGCGAGCGCGTAGCCACGGGCCCACACCCCCGGCGAGCCCGTCTCCGCCTTGACCTTCCCCGCGCGCGGGGCACGGCCCGCGGCCTGCGTCTGCAGCCGGGTCAACCAGCATCACCTTCCCCGCGCGAGCGCGGGGCGCGGCCGGTGTTCAATGGGCGGGTCTCTCCGGGGCGGCGCGGATTTGGTCGAGGTAGTTGTAGGCGGTGACCCGGGATATGCCGAGGCGGCGGGCGATGCGGTCGATGGAGCGTTTCACGAAGAAGGCGCCCTTTTTGTCCAGAAATTTCAGGACTTCTAGTTTGTCGTCCTTGGACATCAACGCCACCGACTTCCCCCCAATCGCCGTCTCGATGAGGTTGTCCAGGACCTCGACGATGTCGCTCGCGAAAACCTCCCCCCGGTCCGGCGCGTCCCCGTCGAGGATCGTCGCCAGGTTGGCCCTGGCGGCCTGCAGGGGCGTCATGTCCACGTTGATGCACAGGGCGGCGATGACCCGCCCCTCTTCGTCGCGGAGGTAGACCGAGGAGGAGCGCAGCTCGCGGCCGTCCGCGGTGTGGGCGCGGTAGCCGAACTCGTCGTGGTCGTCCGCTTCGGCCCTGAGCACCTCGAGGCCGAGGTTGGTCGACGGGCCGCCCACCTGACGGCCGGTGACGTGGCCGTTCTCGATCGCGGCGATGGTCCTGTCCATGTCGTGGCGCGACAGGTCGTGCAGCACGACCTCGCAGTGCGGGCCGACGGCCGCCACGATCGCCTTCATGATGGGGCGTAAGAGTGGCTCGAGCTCCTCAAGGGCGGTCACCCGGCCAGTCTCTCATGTACAGAAATTCTGTCCAATATATTGATTCGTTGTACAGGTTCTGAGCACACTTGGTCATGCGCAAACTCGGAGCCTTACTCGCTGTTTTGTTGACTGTGACGGCCTGCGGCTCGGGCGGCGGCGAGGGCAAGCCCGCCGCCGAGGGCGGGCAGCTTGTCTTCGCGAACTTCCAGTGGCTCGAACCCAACCGCGGCGAGCAGCTGTGGAAGTCCGTGACCGGCTATCAGCAGGCCAATCCCAAGGTCACGATGAAGCAGCAGGCGATCACCCGCAAGGACTACGAGAGCACGCTCAAAACGCAGATGGGCGCGCGCAGCGGACCCGACATCCTTATCGTCCCCGACACCTTCTTCCCCGAACTCGCCCAGAACGGCCTGCTCGAACCCGTCGGCGACGTCCTCACCGCCGAGGACAAGGGCAGGCTGAACCACAGCAACAAGGCGGCCGAGTACAAGGGCGAGCAGCTCGCCTACGCCTGGGAGATCGTCAACTACGCCCTGTTCTGGAACAAGGGCCTGCTGGACGAGGCGGGCGTGAAGCCGCCTGCCGACCTGCCCGGCCTGGTCGCGGCGGCCAAGGCCATCAAGGACAAGACCGGCAACCCCGGCTTCGCCGTACGCCATCAGATCAATGAAGAGGTCCCCTGGTGGATCGACTTCTCGAACTGGCCGTACGGGTTCGGCGGCGGCTGGTCGCGTGCCGGCAAGCTGACCATCGACTCACCGGAGAACGTCGCGGCGGTCACGGCCTACAAGGAGATGTACGCCAGTGGCGCGATGTCCGTGGGCGACGACGCCTCCACGTTCCGCTCGAAGTTCAAAGAGGGCAAGATCGGAATGATGATCGACAACAGCTCCGCGCTGTTCACCATGGTCAGCGGCAACCAGGTGGTGCCGAGCGCGAGCGGGGTGGGCGCGTCGCGGCTGCCGTTCCCCGGCGAGGGCTCGAGCCACGCGAGCTTCTTCGTCGGGATCAACAAGAACGGCAAGAACAAGGCGCTGGCCAAGGACTGGCTGAAGTGGTTCTTCTCGGCCCGGGCACAGGAGTCGGCCGCCGCCGCGCTCGGCGCCAGCGTGATCGGCACCGACGCGCAGCCGCCGGGGACGTTCCTGACCGAGAACCCGTGGGTCGAGACGTTCAGGAAGCAGTCGGCGAACTCCGCCGACGCGGTGATCGACGGCTTCGAGACCAAGACGCCGCAGATCAGGCGCATCGTGCTGCAGGAGATCGAGAAGGTGCTCGTGCAGAACGAGGACCCGGCGGCGGCGCTGAAGCGGGCCCAGCAGGAGGCGGAGAAACTGGCGTGACCCGGCGCTTACCGTACCTGTTCATCGCCGGGGCGGCGGTCTACCTGGTGCTGCTGACCGCCGCGCCGCTGCTCAACGGCCTCTGGCTGAGCCTCACCGACGCCAAGCTGCTCAATCCGACGGGCGGGGTGTTCATCGGGTTCGAGCACTACGTGACACTGTTCGGCGAGCCGGGCTTCTACCACTCGCTGCTGGTCACCCTCGTCTACTCCGCGGCGACCGTCGCCGGTTCGCTCCTGCTCGGGACGCTGGCCGCCGTCCTGCTGAACCGCTCCTTCCCCGGGCGTACGGCCGCGCGGACCATTCTCACGATGCCCTGGGCGGTGCCGACCGTGGCGGTCGCCCTGATCTTCGTGTGGATCTACAACAACGACAGCGGCGTGCTGAACAGGGGCGTGCGTGCGCTCGGCCTCGACGGCGAGGGCTGGCTCACCGACACGGCGTGGGCCCTGCCGGCGGTCACCGTGGCCTCGATCTGGAAGGTCTTCCCCTTCGTCATGCTCGTCGTGCTCGCCGCGCTGCAGTCGGTGCCGGACGAACTGTACGAGTCGGCCCGGGTGGACGGCGCCGACCCGGTCAACACCTTCAGGGACATCGTCTACCCGTACCTCACGCCCACGCTCAGGATCGTCGCCCTGCTGATGACGATCTGGTCGCTGCGGCGCTTCGACATCATCTGGCTGCTCACCCAGGGCGGCCCGGTCGAGGCCACGAACACGGTCGTGATCAGCGTCTACCGCGAGTCGTTCCTCAACTCCGACCTGGGGCTGTCGGCGGCGCTCGGCGCCGTCGGACTGCTGCTTTCGACGCTGGTGACGATGGCTCACTTCCTGCTCGACAGAAGGGAGGCGGCGTGGTGATCGGCAGGATCCTGCGTTTCCTCGCGGTTCTCGTGCTGGTGATCGGCGCGGGCTTCCCGCTCTACTGGATGCTCACGACGGCCACGCGGACCACCGAGGAGATCTTCTCCGGCTCGCCGCCGCTGGTGCCCGACCCCGGCGGGCTGGACCTCGGGGCGCTCGGGCCGATGCTCGGCTGGCTGACCAACAGCGCGTTCGTCGCCTTCGGCACGACGCTGCTGAGCCTGGTGCTGGCCGTACTGGCCGGTTATGCCCTTTCTCGCTACCGGTTCCGCGGGAAGGGGCTGTTCGGCTTCGCCCTGTTCGCCACGCAGATGCTGCCCGAGGCGCTCGTCGTGGTGCCGCTCTACGCGATCTTCCTGGTGGTCGGGCTGCTCAACGACCTGGGCGGGCTCGTGCTCGCCAACACGGCCTTCGCGATGCCCGTCGCCGTATGGATCATGAAGAGCGCGATGGACAGGATCCCGATCGAGATCGAGGAGTCGGCGCGGGTCGACGGCTGCCCGCAGTACGCGATGCTCCCGCAGATCATCCTCCCGCTGGTGATGCCGTCGGTGGCGGCGGCGGCCGTCATCACGTTCTTCGACGGGTGGAACGAGTTCCTGTTCGCCAGCACGTTCATGGTCGACAAGGAGAAGTGGCCCGCGTCCAAGGGCCTGGCCTCCTACGTCGGCGAGTTCGTCACGCCGCTCGGCACGGTGATGACCGCCGCCCTGATCTTCACGGTGCCGGCCATCGTCTTCTTCCTGCTGGTCCAGCGCAGGATCGTCAGCGGGCTCACGTCAGGGTCGGTGAAGGGTTAGATGCCGAGGATTCGCTTCGACGGGATCACCAAGAACTTCGGTGACACCAGCGTCATCAGGAACTTCGACGCGGAGGTTCCCGACGAGGAATTCCTCGTCCTGCTCGGGCCTTCGGGCTGCGGAAAGTCGACCATGCTTCGCATGATCGCCGGGCTGACCGACATCAGCGGCGGCTCGCTCGAGTTCGACGGGGTGAGGGTGAACGGGCTCGAGCCGCGCGAGCGGCGTATCGCCTTCGTCTTCCAGTCCTACGCCCTCTACCCGCACATGACGGTCCGGGCGAACATCGCCTTCCCGCTGCTGATGAGCCGCTTCCGCTGGTTTCACCACTTTCCCGTCGTCAACCGGCTGATGCGCCGGCGCTTCCTGCGCGACCCCGCGGTGCGGGGGAAGGTCGAGGAGGTGGCCGCGATGATGGAGCTGACCGAGCACCTGGATCGGCGGCCCAAGACGCTGTCCGGCGGCCAGCGCCAGCGGGTGGCCGTCGCCCGCGCCCTGGTGCGCGAGCCGTCGCTCTATCTCCTCGACGAGCCCCTGTCGAACCTCGACGCCAAGCTGCGCACGCAGATGCGCGCCGAGATCAGCGCGCTGTACCAGCGGGTGCGCAAGAGCTTCGTCTACGTCACGCACGACCAGGTCGAGGCGATGACGATGGGCACGCGGATCATCGTGATGAACGAAGGCGTCATCCAGCAGTACGGCACGCCGAAGGAGATCTACGACCGGCCGGCGAACACCTTCGTCGCCCGGTTCACCGGCAGCCCGCCGATGAACCTCCTCCCCCGCGACGGCGGGCTGCTCGGCGTGCGCGCCGAGAAGGTCACGATCTCGCGGGCGCCGGGTGGCCTGCGCGGGCAGGTGGTGGTCGTCGAGCACCTGGGCGCGGAGACGGTGATCGCCTTCACCCTGGACAGCAGGGAACTGCACTACGCCCGCATGCCGGGAGACGTGACGTTCCCGCCGGGCGGCGAGTGCCGCGTCGACCTGGATCTCACCGGCGCCTCCTGGTTCGACGCGGAGACGGGCGAGCGTCAGGAGGCGCCTTCGTCGCCTTGACCGCGGGTCAGCGCCGCAACCGCGGCACCGCCTCCAGCAGCGTCCTGGTGTAGTCGTGGGCGGGCCGGGAGGCCAGCGTGTCGGCGGGGCCGTGTTCGACGATGCGCCCCCGGTGCATGACGGCCACGGTGTCGCAGACGTACCGGACCACCGCGAGGTTGTGCGAGATGAACAGGATCGACAGCCCCAGCGTCTCGCGCAGGGATTTGATGAGGTTGAGCACCGCCCCCTGGACGGAGACGTCCAGGGCGCTGGTGATCTCGTCGGCCACGAGCAGCCCGGGGCGGGCGCCGAGCGCGCGGGCGATGGCCACGCGCTGGCGCTGCCCGCCGGACAGCTCGCGGGGGTAGCGGGCGGCCAGGCCGGCGGGCAGGGAGACGAGGCCGAGCAGGCGGTCCACTTCGGCGGCGCGGGTGGACCGGGGCAGGCCGAGCAGTCCTTCCGCGACGGAGTCGCCGACCTTCATGCGCGGGTCGAGGGAGGCGTAGGGGTCCTGGAAGACCATCTGGACGCGGTCGGCGCCGGTGATGGCCCCGGTGTACGGCACCAGCCCGCAGACCGCCTTGGCCAGGGAGGACTTGCCCGAGCCCGACTCGCCGACGAGACCCACGATGCCGCCGGGCGGCACCTCGAGGCTGACGGAGTCGACCGCGGTGAAGGAAGAGAACCGCACCGTCACATCAGTGAATTTCATGAAACCTCCAAGCAGGCCACCAGATGCGCCTTGCCGTACTCCACGAGCGGCGGCAACTCCACGGCACACCGCGGCGTCGCCAGCGGGCACCGGCCGGCGAAGGCGCACCCCTCCCCCACCAGCGCGGGCGCCGGCTGGGTGCCGGGGATGCTGGCCAGCGGCAGCGACCGGTCGGTCTCCATGTCGGGCAGCGAGTCCACCAGCGCCCGGGTGTACGGATGGGCCGCCCCTTCGGCCAGCGACGCCACGGGCAGTTCCTCGACCACCCGCCCGGCGTACATGACCACGACCCGGTCGCACAGCTCCCCCACGACCGCGATGTCGTGCGAGATGAACATCGCCGCCGCCCCGCTCTCCTCCACGACCTCGCGCAGCAGCCGCAGGATCTGCCGCTGCACGGTGACGTCCAGGGCGGTCGTCGGCTCGTCGGCGACGATCAGCTGGGGATTGCCCATGAGCCCCATCGCGATCACCGCGCGCTGCCGCATGCCGCCCGACAGCTCGTGCGGGTGGCGGCGGGCCTGCTTCTCCGGTTCCGGCAGATGGACGTGACCGAGCCGGTCGACGGCCAGGCGCAGGCCCTCGGCGCGGGTGGCGCCCTGGTGCACGGTGGCCACCTCGGCCAGTTGCCCGCCCACCCGCAGCGCCGGGTTGAGCGAGGCCATCGGGTCCTGGAAGACCATGGCCAGGCCGGTGCCGAGCTCCTTCTGGCTGAGCCCGGCCATGTCCCGCCCGCCCAGGCGCAGGGCGGCGTGCGTGACGACGCCCGGATAGGGCACCAGGCCGCCGATCGCCGCCGCGGTCAGGCTCTTGCCGCTGCCGGACTCGCCGACGATGCCGACGATCTCGCCGGGCCGTACCGTGAGCGACAACCCGCGCACGGGCGTGACGCCGCCCGGGAAGGTGACGGTCAGCTCACGCACCTCCAGCACGGCCTCGGGGTCCGCCGCGTCCGCCGTGTCCGTCGCGGGAGGAGCCTCGGGCTGCGCCCGCCCAGCCGGTACGGCGGTGCGCGCCGCCCGCCTGGCCAGGGTGTCCCCGAGCAGGTTGAACCCGACCCCGGCCAGCGCGATGGCCACGACGGGCCCGATCGCGACCTCGGGGGTGACGTAGATGCGGCCGAAGCCGTCGAACAGCAGGCGCCCCCAGTCGAAGTCGGGCGGCTGCACGCCCAGCCCGAGGAACGACATCCCGGCCAGCCCGAGCAGCGCGCCGCCGAGCGCCTGGGTGAGGTTGAGCAGGAGCGGCTCGGCGATGTTCGGCAGCACGTGGCGCGACAGGACGAGGTGGCGCGGCAGCCCGAGCATGCGGGCGGCCAGCACGTAGTCGGCCCTGGCCACGGAGGCGGCCAGCGTCTGGGTGAGCCGGGCGAAGCCGGGGGCGATGGCCACGCCGATGCCCAGGACGGCGCCGCGGGCGCCCATGCCGGAGACGACCGCGGTGAACATGGCCAGCAGCAGCCCGGGGAAGGCGACCAGCGCGTTGACGGTGCCGGTGACCAGGCGGGCGCCGCGCCGGGGCAGCACGGAGGGCAGCGCGCCGAGCACGACGCCGATGGCCGCGCCGATGAGCGTGGCGGCCAGGGCCAGCACCAGCGAGTAGCGCCCGGCCACGAGCACGCGGGCGAGCAGGTCGCGGCCGAGGCTGTCGGTGCCGAGGGGGTGCGCGGCGGAGGCGCCCTGGAGGATGGCGGCGGCGTCGATCTTCTCGGCGGCCGCGCCCCAGATGGGCGGGCCGATGATCGCCAGCACCACCATGAGTGCGACCAGCACCGCCGAGACGACGGCGGAGGGAGTGCGCGGCATCAGGACTCCTTGATGGAGGAGGTCGGGTCGAGCACGCCGAGGACCACGTCCACGGCGAAGTTGACGACCAGGACGATGGCGCCGTAGACGAGGATCACGCCCTGGGCGACCGGGTAGTCCTTCTGCGTGATCGACTCGACGATCTTGAGGCCGAGACCGGGCCAGGCGAAGACGTACTCCACCAGCACGCTGCCGGCGATCAGCGCGGTCAGCAGCAGTCCGCCCAGGGTCAGGGTCGCGGTGAGCGTGTTCGGCAGCACGTGGCGCAGGTACAGCCTGGGCGCGGGCAGGCGTTTGGCGCGGGCCAGCCGTACGTAGTCCTTGCCGAGCTCGCGCAGGGTCTCCACGCGGGAGATGCGCGCGATCATCGCGATGGGGCCGATGGCCAGGGCGAGGATGGGCAGCACGTAGGACTCCGGTCCGGCCTTGCCCGCGGGCGGGAACACGCCCAGGCCGATGGCGAAGACGGTGACCAGGCCGATGGCGTACAGGAACTCGGGCAGGGCGACGGCGGTGCCGGTCACCGAGGTGAAGGCGGCCTCGGTGCCGCGGTTGCGGCCGTTCTCGGTCCTGATCGCCGCCCACATGCCGATCGGCACGGCGGCCAGCAGGGCGACCACGGTGGCCAGCAGGGCCAGGACCAGCGTGTTGGGCAGCCGGGAGGTGATGACCTCGCCGACGGGCTCGCCGGTCAGGAACGAGGTGCCGAGGTTGCCGGTGAACAGGTGGCCGACATAGGTGGTGAACTGCTCGAGCAGCGGGCGGTCCAGGCCGAGCGCGGCCGTCCTGGAGGCGACCAGCTCGGCCGGGGCCGCGGGGCCCAGTGAGGCCCGCACCGGGTCGCCGGGGATGAGGTGGATCATCGCGAACGACGCCACCAGCAGCACCCCCAGCGACACGACGAAGCGCACCAGATGGCGCAGCACTCAGCCTCCCTGGGTGAGGCGGATGGAGGTGGGGTTGATGAGCGAGGCCATGGTCTCGAAGGTGGCGTTCTTGGTGGCCACCAGCACGGTCAGCTCGGTGACCGGGATCAGGTCGGCGTCCGCGAACAGCGCGGACTCGGCCTGCTCCCAGAGCTTGCAGCCCTCCTGGCCCGTCTTGAGCGCGGCCTGGGCGACCAGTTCGCCGTAGCGGGCGTTGTTCAGATGGGCGAAGTTGGCGCCCTTGGGCGCGGCGGGGCCGGACAGGAAGCCGACGAGCTGCGAGGGCAGGGTGACGCCGATCGGCAGCCAGACCACGTCCCAGTCCTGGGTGGCGTTGAGCGACTCGGCCAGCTTCGTGTCGAGCACGCCGTTGAGCTTGACCTCGGCGCCGACGGCCTTCCAGGCGGCGGCCAGGTACTCGGCGGCGGCCTGCACACCCGCGCCCCGGGTGGTGGCGTAGAGGTAGCGCAGGGTCAGCTTCTTGCCGTCCTTGACCCGGACGCCGTCGGGACCGGCCTTCCAGCCGGCCGCGTCGAGCCCGGCGGCAGCGGCGGCGGCGTCGAAGGCGGGAACGTGGCCGCTGACGGTGTCGCCCTTGCACGGCCGGGGCTCCAGGACCAGTCCGGTGGCCGGGCGGCCGGTGCCGCTGGAGGCGATCCCGGCCAGTTCCTTGAGGTTGACCGCCTGGGTGAGCGCCTTGCGGACGGCCGGGTCCTTGCCGGGGCGGTCGTCGCCCTGGTGGTAGAAGAACTGGCCGTTGCCCGCCATCGGGGTCATCTTGCCGAGGCCGGGCGTGGCCTCCAGGCGGGTGCGGTCGGCGCCGTAGAAGGTGGCGCCGTTGATGGTCCCGGCCACCAGCAGGTTCGCGGCGGTCTGCTCGTTGGGCACGACCTTGAGCACGACCTTCTCCGGCAGGTCCTTCGACGTGGCGCCGCTCGGGCCCCAGGCGTAGTCCTTGCGCAGGGCGAAGGTGTAGTGGTCGCCCGGCATGGCCTCCTTCAGCACGTACGGGCCGCTGCCCGAGGTGGCGCGGGCGATGAGCGAGCGGTCCTTGACCGCCTTGCCGCAGACCATGAAGAGCGTGAGCGTGCTCTCCAGGATGAACGAGAACGGCTTGGGCGTGGCCAGCGTGACCGTCCCGGCCGCGTCGTCGGCGGTGGCCTTCATGCCCTCCGGCACGAGCACGCCGTAGATGGGCGACTTGGTGGCCGGGTCGGCGATGTGGTTGACGTTCTGGGCCACGTCGGCGGCGGTCAGCTTGGCGCCGTCGGAGCAGGTGACGTTCTTGCGCAGGGTGAAGGTGACCGCGTCCGGCTTGACCTCCCACTTCTCGGCCAGCCCTGGGACGATCTTCCCGTCCTTGCCGGCGGAGACCAGCGTGTCGTAGGCGAAGGCGAGGACGGAGTTGGTGACCGACAGCACTCCCATGGCGGGGTCGAGCACGCCGGGGTCGGCGGGGATGGCGTAGGTGAAGGTGCCGCCCGCGACCGGCCGGCCAGAGGGCGCTTGGGCGGTTCCGCCTCCGCACGCGGAGGCGAACAGGGCCAGGCAGGCGAGCGCCGCTACTTTTTTCATTCGGGACTCCGGGGAGCAGCGTGTGGGGGGTGGTCCCCAACCCTCGTCCGTGCTGGTCGCGGGTTCTTCGTGCGCGCAGACGAAAACTCCGGCCGGGCTAGTGCTGGGAGCCGAAGATCCGCATCTGGAGCATGACGGTCAGCCGGGCGTCGGAGTCGGCGAGGTCCAGGCCGCTGATCTCGACGAGCCGCTTGAGCCGGTAGCGGAAGGTGTTGGCGTGCACGTGCACCTGGGCGCAGGCGAGGTTGACGTCGCCGAAGGCGTCCAGGTAGGCGCGCAGGGTGGCCACGAGGTCGCTGCCGTGCTCGGCGTCGTGTTCCAGCAGCCGCTGGTAGGGGCCGGTGGGCGTCTGTTCCTCGGCCATGACGACGTCGGCCACCTGCATGAGCAGCGACTCGAAGTGCACGGCGGTGTACCCGGCCGCCTGGCCGGAGGTGCCGCGGGCGCGCAGCACGCGCAGCGCCCGGTCGGCGTCGGCCCGCGATCGGGCGACCTGGTTGAGGCTGGCGGCCAGCCGTCCGACGCCGACGTTGGCCGGGTAGCGGGCACCGACCCTGGCCAGGAAGCTCTGCGCGACCCGGACGGCGCGTTCCTCCTCCTCGCCGCCGGTGTTGAGCGGGAGCACCGCGTAGGCCACCGAGCCGACGAGCGCGCCGGCGGCCCGCGGGTGGATGGCGGCCACGTGCAGGGCGAAGGCGTCGCAGAAGCGCTGGCGCTCGCTCTCGGCCCGCGCCGGATCGGTGTCGGGCACCTCGGTGAGCTGGGCGGCCAGCACACACAGCCGCTCGGTGGCGATGCCCAGCCGGCCGGCGGCCTCGGCGGCGTCGGAGCCGCCCGCAAGCACGGTGGACAGCAGGTCGGCACGCAGGCGGCGCTGGGTGTCGGCGCCCGCGCGCTCGCGCAGCAGTTGCAGGGCGACGATCTTCGCCGCGTCGGAGAAGGCGCGCAGGCGCTGCTCGTCCAGCGGCTCGCGCACCGCGGCCCAGATCGAGCCGAGGATCTCGTCGCCCGAGCGCACGGCCACGGCGGTCCGGTGGAGGCTGCCGTCCTGCATCTCGATGTAGATGGGGTCGCGGCTCTGGTAGAGCTTGCGGAAGAAGCCGCGCTCGTCCAGCATGCGCCGGTAGCGCTCGGGCACCTGCCTGCCCAGGACGGTCTCGACCCGCCCGAGGTCGGCCTCGTCCTGCCGCCCGGAGTAGGCCAGCACCCGGGAGGAGCGGTCCTCGATGGTGACCGGCGCGTCCAGCAGCGCGCAGATGGCGTTGGCCAGTGCGAACAGGTCGTCCTGCGGCCCGTCTCCCGGGTCGTCGAGGTCGCCTTCCGACAGCAGGGAACGCAGCAGCGCCGCCACCTGGGACCAGGAGGCGGCGCGGGTCAGCCCGAGCACGGCCACGCCGGTCTCCAGGACGGCGGCGCGCACGCCCTCGTCCACCTCGACCGGCACCTTGACCACGATCGCCGCCGCCGACCGGGCCCGGTACAGCAGGTCGCGGATGTCACCGGCCGCGTGCACGCCGATCGCCAGCAGGATGCCGCCCGGCGGGACCAGCAGCTCGTCCAGCGGGTCGTAGATGTGCACCCCGGTGACCTCCATGCCGAGATCACCCGGCGAGGCGACCTCGTCCATGACGGTCGAGCCGAGGTCGACCAGGATGCGCCCGAGGCTGGCGAGCGGGCGGTCGATCACCCGCTCACCATACGTCACCTCGGTCATCACACCCGCAGCCGGTCCACCGCCACCCGGGCCGCCCGGCCGATGGCGGCGTCGGCCGCCGGATCGCGCAGGCCGAGCTTGGTGGTGCGCAGGAAGACCGCGACGGCGTACCGCCTGCCGTCGGGGTACTCCACGACACCGGCCTCGTTGCGCACGCCCCACAGCGTCCCGGTCTTGCCGGAGACCTTGACGGACTCGTCGAAGCCGGCGGTGAGCCGGTGCGGCCACACCTGCTGCCCCATGATGCGCCGCACCTCCGCGCACGCCTCCGCCGGACCGGCCTCGTCGCGCCAGATGAGGCTGAGCAGCGCGGTGATCTCGCGGGGCGTGCTGGAGGTGGTGCGCTCGGGGTCGCGCACGGCCAGCGGCCTGATCTGGGCCTCGGTGAGGTTCTCCAGGTCGGCGCCGCCGAGCTCCTGCCTGACCTGGTCGAACAACTCCGCGCAGCCGCCGATGAGCCGGGTGCGGGGCAGCCCGAGCTCCGCCAGCGTGGCGTGCACCCGATCCAGCCCGACCCGGCGCAGGAGCACGTCGGTCGCGGCGTTGTCGCTCAGCGTGAGCGTGAGGTGGGCCAGGTCGCGCAGCGTCAGCGAGACGTCGTCGGCCAGCCCGGAGGTGCCGATCCCGCCGTCCTTGTCGGCGGCGGTGACGGTGAGCCGCTCGGTGCGCTCCAGCTCGCCCTTGGCCGCCTGCCGCGCGTACTCCAGCACGATCGGGATCTTGAACACCGAGGCCAGCACGACCGGCGCGCCGGCGTCGAGGCCGACCTCGGCCGCCGGATCGTCCACGTCCCGCGCGTGCACGAAGCCGCGCACCCCGGCCGCGTCGAAGATCTCACGCACGCGCCACCGCCCGGCTGTTGTGCAGGTAGGCGGCGACCCCGTCGCGCATCACGAACGTGACGGTCGCGTGCATGCCGCCCTCGGCCTCTTCGGCGACGAAGTCGTGGTCGCCGAGGTGGACGTACCTCTTGGTGGTGCGGGACATGCCCATGTTCAGGGCCGTCTCGCCGGGGATCAGGGTGATCTCCAGCCCGCCGTCCGCGGCGGCGACCTCCATCGACACCATCGGCCCGGCGAAGGTCCCGGTGTACGGCGCGGCGTCCACGGCGACCGGCTCGGCGGGGGGAAGCGGCAGCCCCGGGATGTCCAGCCCGGTCGTCTCCCTCAGCACGGCCATCGCCAGGTCCTCGATGAGGCCCATGACGTCGCCGCCGTTGCCGGTCATCGCGAGCACGACGTCGCTGCCCGGCACGATCCGCCAGAACGTGCTCTGCCCGATCGTGCCGCCGTCGTGCCCGATCGCGCCCCAGTCGAACAGCTCGAAGCCGAGCCCCCACGCGCTGGCGAACAGACCGGGCACGGTCGGCACCTCGATCTGCGGCTCGCGCATGGCGGCGACGCTCCCGGCCGACAGTACCCGGGTGCCGTCCTCGGCCAGCCCGCCCGCGAGCACCATGCGCCCGAAGCGGACCAGCTCGCGCGGGGCCAGGCAGAGCGTGGACCCGGCGGCGGCGTTGGAGCGGGGCATCTGCCAGGTGGGGAAGACGTCCCGCTCGGGGCCGACGTGCCCGGCCGAGGCGCGGAACAGCACGGCCTCCTCCCCGAACATCGCCGCCTGCGTGGCGCCCAGCGGGGTGAGCAGGTGCTCGCGCATGGCCTGCTCCCACGTGGTGCCGCGCAGCCGGGCGGCCAGCGCGCCGAGGACGACGAAGCCGGAGTTGCAGTAGGAGAACAACTCGCCCGGCTCGTGCACCTTCGTGGCGCCGTGCAGGTAGGCCAGGTACTTGTCCACGCAGTCGTCGCCGCGCCCGGTGTCCTCGAACAGGTCGCCGTCGAAGCCGCCGGTGTGCGACAGCAGCTGCCGTACGGTCACCACCGCCTCGTACGACAGCCCGAACTCCGGCAGGTAGTCGGTGACGGGCCGGTCCAGGTCGAGCTTGCCCTCCTCGACGAGCTGCATGACCAGGGCGGCGGTCCACACCTTGGTGGTGGAGCCGACCTGGAAGACGCTGTCGGGGGTGGCCTCCACGCCGGTGTTCTTGTTGACGACGCCGGTGGCGGCCTCGTGCAGTTCGCCGCCGGCCCACACGGCGATGGCGGCTCCGGGCACGCCGTGCTTGGCGGCGGCCTCGTCCAGGCGCTTCTGCAGGTCCATGATCAGCTCACTTTCGGGGTGGCGCGGGCGCCGGCGTGCACGTACAGGCTCCCGTCTTCGAGCTCGTAGAAGACCAGCGACAGCCAGTCGGGGTCGCCGTCGCGGCGGCCGACGAAGGTGACGTCGTCCACGGCGACGAGCGGGATGTCGGCCGGCTGGTCGAGCTCGGCGAGCGCGCCCAGCGACTCCATGCGCAGGATCAGCCGGCCGTCCCTCAGGCTGATCGTCATACGGGCGCCGGCCCGCTCGTACACGCCCGCGTAGCGGGTGAGGTCCGCCTCGACCGGCTGCTCGGGCGGGCCGAGCCTGGCCGGCACCTCCAGGCCGTCGAGCTCGGCGAACAGCTCGGTGGCGACGGCGTGGGTGAAGGCGCCGCTGTGGCCGCCGTTGGCCGTCACGCACACGACCGTGCCGGTGCCGGGCACCAGCCAGAGCATGGCGTGCTGGCCGATCGTGTTGCCGCCGTGGGAGACGATCTTCTGGCCGCTCCACTCGTCGAGGATCCAGCCGACGCCCCAATGGGTACCCAGCGTGTACGGGTTCGGGACGGCGACCTGCGGCTCCCACATCACCTGCGGGTTCTCCAGCAGGCCGCCCTCGAGGTGGGCGCGGCCGAACGCGACCACGTCGGCCGGGCGGGCGGTGATCAGCCCGGCCGGTCCGCACGAGCGCATGAGCCCCCACACGGGCGCGGGGGCGCCGCCGTCCACGTGCCCCATGGCCGCGCGGAAGCGCAGCGCGTCCTCGGGCAGCGTGACGGTGTGGGTGAGGCCGAGCGGCTCGACGATCTGCTCGCGCAGCGCGGCGTCCCAGATCTTGCCGGTCAGCCGTTCCACGATGCGCCCGGCCACGATGAAGCCGGAGTTGCAGTAGGACTGGGTGACGCCCAGCGGGTGGTTCTGCGCCAGGTCCGCGCAGGCCGCGACGTACTTCTCCACGCAGTCGTCGCCCCGGCCGGTGTCCAGGAACAGGTCGCCGTCGATCCCGCTGGTGTGCGAGAGCAGGTGGCGCACCGTGACGGTCTTGGTCACCTCGGCGTCGGCCACCTTGAACTCCGGCAGCAGCTCGATCACCGGCGTGTCCAGCGTCAGCAGGCCGCGCTCCGCCAGTTGCATCAGCTGGGTGGCGGTCCAGACCTTCGTCACCGAGCCGATCTGGAAGAGCGAGTCGGTCGTCGCCTCGACGCCGGTGCCCCGGTGCAGCACCCCCGCCGCGAACTCGTGCACCTGCCCGTTGTGCAGATAAGCCAGGCCGGCGCCCGGCACGTCGTACTCGGCGATCAGTTCGGCGAGCCGCTGACCCATTGCTCCAGCCACGCGATGATCCTCTCGTTGTAGTCGTAGCGGTGGGAGGGACGTCCCTGGACGATGAACAGATGGGAGCCGCCGGGGTACCTGACCAGCCGGACCGGCACCTCCCGCTCACGCAGCGCGGCGAACCACTGCTCGGCCTGGCCGATGGGGCACCGGTCGTCGTTCTCGCCGTGCAGGATGAGCGTGGGCGTGGAGACGTCGCCGGCGCGGGTCAAGGGCGACTGGGGCGTCATGTCCCCGGAGCACTCCCACATCTTCAGGTAGTACCCGGCATCCGAGGTGCCCGCCATGCTCGTCAGATCGCTGACGATGCCGCCCGGGATCGCCGCCTTGAACCGGTCCGTGTGCGCCGTCAGGTAGCAGGTCATGTACCCGCCGTAACTGTAGCCGGTCACCGCCAGCCGCTCCGGATCGGCGCTGCCGTCGGCCACCAGCTCGTCCAGCGCCGCGTGGAAGTCCTGGGCGTCGGCCACGCCCCAGCCGCCCTGGGCCGCGGTGTAGAAGGCTTCGCCGTACCCGTCGCTGGCCCGGGGGTTGAGGGCGAGCACGGTCCAGCCGCGTGAGGCGAGCACCTGGTGGTAGAGGTGCACGCCGTCGAAGACGGGCGCCCAGGCGTTGTGCGGCCCGCCGTGGATGTCCAGCAGCAGCGGCCCGCCGTCGGCGGGCCCGGTGAGGAAGCCCTCGACCTCGGTCCCGTCCGGCGCGACGAAGGTACGGCTGCGCGGCACGTGCAGCTCCAGATCGGCCGGGGCCAGCGAGGTCAGCCGTTCCCCGTCGAGGTACACCTCCCCCGCGCTGTACGGCGAGGCCGCCACGTAGGCCAGCCGCCCGTCGCACACGTGCATGCCGGAGACGCTGAGCTCCGGATCGCCGATCTTCTCCGCACGCGCGCCCCGGAGCCGGTACAGGTGCGTGAACCCGCGATCCCGCGCGCAGAACACCAGGTCGCCGTCGAGCCGCCGCGGCGGCGCGCCCGGGTAGGCGGGCGCGCCGATCATGATGTTGCGGTCGAGCCCGGTGACGATCTCCTCCTGCCCGTCCTGGCCGGCCGCGAACAGCCGCGTGTGCCCGGCAGGGCCGCCCGCGAACGCGGCGGCGACCACCTGGCCGTCCAGCCACCAGGCGGCCACGCAGACGACGTCCGGGGTGGTCAGCCGCTTGGGCTGGCCGCCGGAGGAGTCCACGACGTACACGGCGCCGCTGGGGACGAGGTCGCGGTCGGGCTCCATGGACGCGGTGAAGGCGATCTGCCGGCCGTCGGGCGACCACGAGGGGCCGTCCGCGTGGTAGCCGTCCTCGGTGAGCCGGCGGGACTCCCCGGTGCCGGTGTCCACCACGAACACCTGCATCGTGATCCCGCGCAGCAGGCCGGCGCCGTCGGCCTTGTAGTCGAGCCGGTCGGCGACCACGGGCGCGTGGGGGTCGGGGGTGCCGTGCGGCCCGCCGTACGCGATCTCCCGCCCGTCGGGCGACCAGACCGCCGCGCCGGCGCCGAGCGGCGCGGCGGTGAGCACGCGCGGCTCGCCGCCGTCCATGGGCAGCAGGTGGATCTGCGGCTTGCCGTCGACGGGACGGACGAACGCCAGGGTGCGGCCGTCCGGCGACCAGCGAGGGAGGGTGCCGGTCGCCAGACGGCGCGGCTCGGCCCCGGGTGCGGCGAGCCAGATTTCGGAGACGTTCTCGTCGCCGTCGCGGACGGCCGAGGTGAGGGTGTAGGCCACGGCCGCCGCACCGGGACGCACCTGCGGATCGGAGGGTACGGCCAGGCGGTAGAGGTCGTCCAGGGTGAGACGAGGCATGGCCGAACGCTAGGCGAGCCCCGGGGGCCGGTTCTTCGGAGCGCAGGACGAACCACCCCCGCATGTGTTGTGCGGCACACCAACGCGTTTACCGTGTGTCTGTGGCGGACTGGTGGAGTTCCCTCAACCCCTCCCTGGCGGTCGCGCTCGTCGTCGCGGTCCTCACGCTGCTGCTCCACCCGGCGATCCGGCGCAACCTGGGCACGATGTCCGAGCGGAGGAAGCCGGCCCGGCCGGCCGTGACGGAATAAACGGTTTGCCGACAGTGCTGTGATGCGGCACTATGACGCTCATGTTCCTGCACGCTCACCTGACGCCGCCCGCGGTCGCCGCGGGCGTGCTCGAGCGTGTCTGCGACGGCCTGGAGCGCTGACCTCTCCCCGTAAGTCCTGACGGTGACCCGGCGGGGGGAGGTTGAACCCGACCCGCCCACGGGTCACTTCCCAGGAACTCGCGAAAGAGGAACACTCCCATGGCCAAGCAGGCGTACGTGCGGAACAAGCCGCACCTCAACATCGGCACGATGGGGCACGTCGACCACGGCAAGACCACGCTCACCGCGGCGATCACGAAGGTGCTCGCCGAGCGCGGCGGGGCCACCTACACGCCGTTCGAGCGGATCGACCGCACGCCCGAGGAGGCGCAGCGCGGCATCACGATCAACATCTCGCACGTCGAGTACGAGACGGCCACCCGTCACTACGCGCACGTCGACATGCCCGGCCACGCCGACTACGTGAAGAACATGATCACGGGGGCGGCGCAGCTCGACGGGGCCATCCTCGTGGTCTCCGCCCAGGACGGGATCATGCCGCAGACCCGTGAGCACGTGCTGCTCGCCAAGCGGGTCGGCGTCGAGCACCTCGTCGTCGCGCTCAACAAGGCCGACGGCGCCGACCCCGAGCTGGCCGACCTGGTCGAGCTGGAGCTGTCGGAGCTGCTGGCCGAGCACGGCTACGACGACGTGCCCATGGTCCGGGTCTCCGGGCTGCGGGCGCTCGAGGGCGACCCCGAGTGGACGGCGTCCGTCGAGGCGCTGCTCCAGGCGGTGGACGACCACATCCCGGTGCCCGTGCGCTACGTGGACGCGCCGTTCCTGATGCCGGTCGAGAACGTGCTCACGGTCACCGGCCGCGGCACGGTCGTCACCGGGGCCATCGAGCGCGGCGTCGTCCGGGTGGGCGACACCGTGGAGATGGTCGGATTCGGCGAGACGTCCTCCGCGGTCGTGACCGGGGTGGAGACGTTCGGCAAGACGATGGAGCGGGGCGAGGCGGGCGACAACGCCGCGGTCCTGCTGCGCGGTGTCCGCCGCGAGCAGGTACGGCGGGGCATGGTCCTGGCCCAGCCCGGCACCCAGAAGGCGCGCAGCTCCTTCACCGCCCGCGTCTACCTGCTCACGCCCGAGGAAGGCGGGCGGCGCAAGCCGATCGCCGACGGGTACCGGCCGCAGTTCTACCTGCGCACGACCGACGTGCCCGGCCGGATCGACCTCGACGGCCCCGCCCAGCCGGGGGACACCGTGGAGGTCACGGTCGAGCTCGGCAAGGCCGTCGCGGTGGAGGCCGGTCTCGGCTTCGCGATCCGCGAGGGCGGGCTGACGGTCGGCGCGGGCACGGTCCTCACCGTGCCCGGGGCTTGACGAAGAGGTGAGCGCCGGAGTGGCCGGATCCCATCCAGGGGATCCGGCCACTTCCATGTCACGCGGCCATTTCCATGTCACGCGGCGGCTTCTAGGCCACGCGGCGGCTTCTAGGTCACGCGGCGGCGGATGAGCGAGCCGGGCCGTACGGCTGTCGCGAAGCGGACTGTGCGGGGCAGCACGTACACCTCCTCCGGCAGCGACGCCTCCAGCGCGGCCTGGGCCGCGCCGTGCAGCCGGGGCGGGATGCTCTCCAGGGAGGCGCGGCGGGCGGCCGACCACAGCCAGTCCCAGACCTGGCCGCGCTCGACGGTCACCTCGAAGACGACCTCCTCGCAGCGCACCCCGGCCAGGCCGTTGCTGGACAGGAGGTCGGCCAGTTCGCGTTCGGTGGTGAGGCGGTGGGTGAAGGGGGCGTCGCCGGCCCCGGTGGTGAAGGGGACCAGGGCACGGGCGACCTGGCCGAGGAGCTCGGCCTCGGGCGGGCTGGGCTGGGCCAGGAGGCTGGCCGCCAGCCGGCCGCCGGGGCGCAGGAGCCGGGTCATCGAGCGTACGGCGCCGGCGGGGTCGGGCAGGAAGTAGAGCATCATGCCGGCCAGCACCACGTCGAAGCGCTCGGCGGGCAGGAGGATCGCGGACTGCTCGACGTCGCCTTCCAGGACGGTGGCGTTGCGCAGACCCTGGCGTTCGATTTCGGTGGCGGCGACCGAGAGCATGCCCGGTGCCAGGTCCAGGCCGACGACCAGGCCGAGCGGGCCGACCGCCCGGGCGGCGGGGACGAGGCAGGCGCCGGTGCCGCAGCCGGCGTCGAGGACGCTTTCGCCCCGGCGCAGGCCCGCCTGCCGTACCAGCTCCGCGCCGACGGGCCCGAAGAAGGGCACGCCCACGCGCTCGTAGGTGCCGGAAGCCCGGTGGAAGACCCCGGCCATGTAGGTCTTGGCGTCCAACGCAGCAACCCCCAAATCCCCAGTGATCCACCTAACTGGGCACTTTTCAGCGCTGAAGGGGGTTTGTCAATCCGTGATGCGCGCCGAACGCGGCGCCGGCGTGACCGGGCGGCCGGCCCTGGCGATGTGGAGAAGGCGTTCCGGGTCGTCGATGCCCAGGTGAGCGGCCAGAAGGGCCCGCGTGGGCGGGCTGTCGATGATCTGGCTGAGGGGATGAGTGGTGTAACCCCTAGTGGACAGCGTGAGCCACTGCCGCATGAGCACGCGGCCCATCTCGACCTGCCGTTCCGGCGGGCCGACGAGGACCAGAACCTCCCCGTCGTAGTCCAGCACCCCCTTGGAGGCGGCCGCCAGAATCCTCGGCAGCCCGGCCCGGCGCAGCGCCGGATAGGCGGCGAGGGCGGCGCGCAACCCCAGCGCCTCCATTCCTGACAGGGCGAGCGCCTTGTCGGTCAGGCCGTCCATGCGGTAGCGGGGGTGCCGCGGGGTCAGCCGCAGCCAGTCGCGCAGTTCGGCCGTGACCTCGGGGTCGGCGAACTGGTGCACGTCGGCCGCGTGCAACAACACGGCCAGCTCGCGGCTCGGCACCCTGCGCAGGTCCGCGCCCGGCGGGAGCAGGCCCGTCAGCTCCCCGGCCACCTCGCCGGGGAGCGCGCCCGGATGGTAGGGGCCGCGGTTGGCGCCGCGCGCCCGCACGTCGGCCGCGGTGAAGGGCGTCTGGTACGGCGTGGCCGCCTTGCGCAGGACACCGATCCGGTGCGGCTCGGGGTGGCCCGGGTCCGGGTGGTAGTCCAGGGCCAGGCCGGCGCCGGCGGCGACGATCAGGCAGGTCTCCACGAAGGCGCCCAGGCCGAGGCGCAGGTCGCGGCCGGTCGGGTCGCTGACCGGGAGGGCACGGGCGGGGTCCCATCCCACGACGGCTCCGTCCCGGGTGTAGGTCAGGGTCCAGGGCTGGGTGTTGTGGGCGCTGGGGGCACGCCAGAAGTCGGGTTCCAGCTCCCGCAGCTCGGTCACGCGGTCAGGTCCTTCTCGTAGAAGGTGTAGCCGTGCAGCGGTCGCCCGCCCATGGCCACGTACTGGGCGGCGGAGCCGGGGTTCGTGCGTTCCACGTAGGTGCTGCGCAGCGTGTGGTAGCCGCCCTCGCGCAGCCCCCGGTGCAGTTCGCGGGAGAGCAGGCGCATGTAGCCGTGGCCCTGTTCGCCGGGCACGGTGCCTTTGACGATGAGGACGGCCTCACGCCGGTACCGCCCGCGGGTGGCCAGCAGCCGAAGCTGATGGAGAAGGTGGAGATTCCCGCGAATTTTCGCAACAAAGCCCGAAATATCCGGCAGGCACAGCACGAACGCCACCGGCCGCCCCGCCTTCGTCAGATACAGCAGCAGCGACTCGTCCAGCAGGAACGCCAGCCCGTCGGTCTGCTCGGCCAGTTGCTCGGCCGAGATCTCCGTGTAGTACCCGAGCTGCGCGAAGGAGGCGTTGAGCATCTCTCGCAGGATCGGCAGCTGCTCGCCGATCCGGCGCCGGTCCCCCCGGTGCACCTCGAGCCGCTCCGCCCCGATGCGCGCGTCGTCGAAGGTGAAGGCCGGCTCCGCGGGCACCGGGCAGATCCAGGTGTCCGACTCGAACCGCCGGGCGAAGCCGTACTTCTCATAGGCGCCCGGGTAGTGGGGATGGTTCCACGCGCTGTCGATGAACCCCCGCTCGCCGAACCCCGACGTGATCACGCCGCCGCTCTGGTTGGGCAGCAGCGACACCGGCCCGAACGCCACCTGCCGCCCCGCCGTCCGCCCATGCGCGCAGATCGCGTCGAACAGCTCCTCCCCCGCGCCCTCCTCGAACTCCGTCAGCCCGAAAAGCTGCGCGGCGACGCCCAGCTTGGCGTCCAGTTTCCCGTCGGTGTGCAGGCTCGTCCTGGCCACGACCCGGCCGCCGCGGGTGAGGACGGCCAGCCGTACCCCTCGGCGATGCCAGGCGCGGACCTGCGCGCGCAGGGGCGGGACGTGGCGCGGGTCGCCGGCGTAGATCCGATCGGTGAGCCCCAGGAACGCCCGCAGATCGCGCCGGGACTCCACGAACCGCAGGCTCACGCGCGCTTAACCGCCGGGCCGGCGCCGTCCTCGGTGGACAGCGGCGTGAAGGTCTCGATGTGCGCCATCGGGCCGCCTTCCGCCCGCCAGACGCCGTTGGAGTAGCCCTCCGGCTCGGCGTTGTAGATGCGGATGTAGCCGCCGGTGGCGTTCTTGGTCCCGTCGGTCACCCATTGCATGAGCTTGCGATGATGCCGGCTGCGGGCGAAGCGCAGCAGCGAGTCGCGATCGTCGAAGAACGCCAGCGTGCCCAGGGTGAGGGGGAACTCCCAGTACACCTTGTGCCAGCGGTAGCCGCGCATGCGCTTCATGTCGCGGACCATGCGGACCCAGGTGAAGGTGAGCGTGACGATCGACAGCGGCCCCTTGTACCGGGTCGCGCCGACGAACATCGCCCCCGCCTGTCCCTGCGGGGGCGCCTTGCTGAAATCAGTGGTTCTCATCGGTCCTTCAGGGCAGCAGGGTGCAGGACAGGGCCTCGATGCGCTGGTCCGCGGGGAGATAGGTCACCCTGGGGCATCGGAACGAGTCCCATATCGCACCGAACCGGATGTGCACCGACACGTTCTCGGTCCCAGATCCGGTGCAGGGTCTCCCCTTGATGTTGTACCTGGTTCCCCCGAGCCAGTAGCGGCTGCCCTCCTGGCATTGCCAGGTGCCGGCGGCCTGGGCGGGCACGGACACGGTGGTCACCGCGAGCAGGACCGCTGCGGCGACGGTGGCTAAGCGCTTGACAGACATGCCTGGACGGTAATGCCAACAACTCGTACAAGATAGACATTCTCTCTTCACCTGCGAGCGCCGCACCCACCTGCACGAACGCGACCGAGCCGGATCGGCCGGCTCGTCGAGGGCACAATATCGACAAACCATTCGGAATAGTGGCGGGATTTCGCGACCGTCACGCCCGCGCGGCCTCGGCGGCGGCTTTCAGGTCTTTGAGCCAGGTTTCAAGGCCCATATCGGAGTCGGGGTTGGCTTGGGGGCCGGCGTGGCTTTCCTCGGTACGCACCAGGACGCCGCCACGGACCTTGGTGAAGGTCCAGACGTGGACGCCGTCGATGTGGTAGCCGGGGCCGTCGGCCGGTCCGGCCCAGCGGATGCACGTGCCGTACCGGAGTTGCCGGACCTCGGAGGTGATGACCACCGTGCCGGGCGGGGCCGGCGGGTTGTCGGGCAGCTGGATGGTCGCCTGGAACCGGGAGTGCTTGCGCAACGGGCCCGGGTCCAGGCGCTTCACGGTCATGGGGGCGACGGGCTTCTGCCAGGAGGGCCAGGCTTCCACGTCGGTCTGCAGATTCCAGATCGTGCGCAGCGGCGCCTGAATGAGGATCTCGCTCCGGTGGCGGGCCTGGGCGGCCGGGTCGACGCCTTTGCCCTGGCAGGTCAGCGAGGCCGGGCGGGCGCCGCGATCAGGGGCGGCAGCCCCGGCGGGTGCCGCGGTGACGGCGAGGACGCAGGCCAGCGGAACCGTGAGCAGGGCGGCACGCGCGCCAGTCCGGCGACGAGAGGTCGAGTGAGTGCCAAACACGATCGTTCTCCTCAGTCAGATGCGCTATATAGTAGATTGTTAGTTAGAGCCTATAACGCATCCTGTGCGGGCGTCAATCGACGACCGCCCCCGCGCCGCCGGCCGGTGTGCTCAGGTGAGGCGGTGCCCGCCGTCGACGTGGAGCACCGTGGCGGTGATGTACTCGTTGCGGGTCAACGACACGAATGCCTGGGCGACGTCGTCGGGGGTGCCGATCCTGCGGGCGGGCAGACGTCCGGCCAGGTCGGTGAAGGCGGCCTGTTTGTCCATGCCGATCTGGTTCCAGAGGGGAGTGTCCACCCAGCCGGGAGAGATCACGTTGACCCGGACGGGGGCCAGTTCGAGGGCCAGTCCGCAGGCCAGTGACGCGAGCGCGCCGTTGGCGGCGGCCACGATGGTGTTCGACCCGTTCGGCCGGTAGGCGTTGATGCCGGAGGTATAGGTGATCGATCCCGTCACCCGCCCGGCCGCGTGCTTGCCGACCAGCCAGGCGCCCAGCAGCTTGATGTCGATGATGGCCCTGGCGGCGGCGGTGGTGATGCCGGTGGTCCGGCCGTACACCCCGCTGGCGTCCGCGGCGGTCACCGCGACGTGATCCACGCGCGCCACTTGGGCGAAGAGATTGGCTACGTCCTGCTCCCGGCTGATGTCCGCCGGCACCGTCCGGACCTTCCCGTGCCCGGCCCGCGCCAGTTCCGCCCGGGCCGCCGCGAGGCGGTCGGCGGAACGCCCGGCGATCGTCACATCCATCCCGTCGGCGAGCATGGTCCTGGCCAAGGCCAGGCCCATCCCCGAGCTTCCGCCGATGATCAACGTATTCGTCATGATCGGAGTCTGCGCCGCTGTCCGGCCGCGCAGGAAGGCCGCGCCGTTCCTGGGGGTGACACGGCCACCCCATGGCAGACTCGAGAGCGTGAACGCGATGGCGAACTTCCTCCGGATCCGACGCGGCCGGATCGGCCCCGCCGAGGTCGGCCTGCCCATCGGGCCGGGCCGCCGGCGCACCCCCGGATTGCGCCGCGAGGAGCTGGCCGCCCTGGCCGGAGTGAGCGTGGACTACTACACCCGCATCGAGCAGGGGCGCGAGACCGCGCCCAGCGACTCGGTCCTGGACGCCCTGGCCCGCGCCCTGAAACTCACCGGCGACGAGCACGCCCACCTGCTCGCCCTCGCCGACCGCGCCGCCGGGCGGACACCTCGCCGCCGCCCCCTCGCGGTGCAGCCGCCCCGCCCCGGACTACTGCTGCTCTTGGAGTCGGTACGGCCCAGCCCGGCCTACGTGCTCGACCCCGTCAACGACGTACTGGCCGCCAACCCCGAGGGCCTGGCGCTGATGCCGGGACTCGGCGACTGGCCCGCCGGGCAGCGCAACACGATCCGCTACACCTTCCTGCACCCGGCGGCCCGTACCGTCTTCGCCGACTGGGACCGGGTGGCCCGCAACTGCGTCGCCCACCTGCACACGGCCGAGCTCGACGCGCCGGAACCGGCCGCGGCACTGGTCGCCGAACTCTCCGCGGCAAGCGCCGAGTTCGCCGCCCTGTGGCGCCGGCACGACGTCTGGGTCAAACGCGGCGGCGAGACCGCTTTCCTGCACCCCGTCATCGGCCCGCTGACCCTCACCAACGAGGTGCTCACCGCCGGCGGCGACCGCCAGCGCCTGCTCCTCTACCAGGCCGCGCCCGGCACGGCCGAACACGATGCCCTGGTCCTGCTGGCGATGCAGACCTCTGAAGGAGCGTTGCAGCCACGAGCGAAATAGGTGGCCAGACCTGACCGCATTCTGCCCCGTAAACGCGTTGCCGCTCGCGGCCGGGTGATCAAGGATCCGCCGATCGCCCCATGACCTGGGACTTTCAAGCACGCGTGAAAGTCGTGGAGCACATCGCATGACGGTTCCTAGCGTGGGAGGCACACCGCCCGGTCCGAACCCGTGTTCGCGGGCGGACGGCACAGTGTCCACGTGATTCGCGGAACCCTGAGGAGAAGATCATGCAACCGCACGGAGTGAAATACCTGGCCGCGCTTCTGGCCGGCCTCAGCCTGAGCGTGGCTCCCGCGCTTCCCGCCTCGACGCAGGGCAACGACACGAGCTCCACGCACGTCGTGAGCCACGAGGTCGCCCGCTAGATGAGTGATGCCAAGGGGTCTGGCTACGGTTAGTGATCGTAGGTGATCAGAGATCGCTTGATCGGCTGGCCGGTTTTGTCGTTGACCCAGATCACGCTGGTCAGGGCGAGGATGCGGGTCAGCACCCGGATGATGACGCCGGCAGGGGTACGGCCGCCGTGGCGTTCCAGGTCGAGCTGGCCCTTGAAGGTCTGGTTGATCGACTCGATGATCTGGCGCAGTGGCTTGAACAGTGCTGCGCCGGGCCGCTCCGGCTCGCCCTGGCGGGCCGGGCGCAGCAGATGCAACTCACGCTCGGTGAGTTCAGTTTCGAACCGGCGGCCGTAGTACTGCCGATCGGCGATGATCGTCTGATGCGGGTGGGCGGCCAGCACGTCGGGTGCCGCCCGCAGCATGCCGAGCAGCACCTCGCGCTCATCGGCCTTGGCACCGGACAGCGCGAACAGCACCGGCAGCCCGCCCGGCGTGCACAGCAGGTGCAGCCGCAGCCCCCAGAAATACCGGGAGTGAGAAGCGCAGTAGCCATACTCCGCCCACCCGGCCAGCGCCGAGCGGCGGGCGGTCTCCCTCGAGCGGCCGCACTCGATCGGCGTGGAATCGGCCACCCAGACATCATCACTCCACAGCGAGGTGTCGGCGGCGAGCATCCGGATCATGTAGGCGACCAGGCCGCACGCGTTGCGCAGCCGCCGGTTGCAGCCCGGCTGGCCAGGCAGACGCGGGAACATCGCGCCCAGATCGGCACGGGCATACCGCAGCCGGCGGCGCTCAGAGGTGGAGCCCAGCAGTGCCGACAGCACCACCAGAGTCACCAGCTCGGCATCACTGAGCGTCGGCGCGATACCGACCTTCGGCCGGCACGGAGCCAGTTGCGGCTGGGCCTTCAACACATCATCGATCCGCACGTACAGTGCGGTAGCGAGGGTGTCTAACTCTTTAGTCACACATCGAGCTTGGGCGCCCTCGCCCTATCTCCGCAGCTACGCCTTGGCATCAATCATCTAGACGCGGACGCAGCTCATGCAGAAATGGCGCGAAAACAGCCCCGCCTTCCGATGGGAGAGCGGGGCGCCGCCGTTCGCCGCTACGGCTCACTCACCGGTCCGGATGCGATCGATCATGTCCTGCGGGATGAACACGGCATCCTCGTCACCGGCGAGGTCCCTCAGGGATGCTCGGGCAGACCATAAGATCCAGTTCACAGGCCGGCCAAGCCAGTCATCTCAGACCACGTAGATATTCTCTATCGACGGGTGAACGCTGCGCTACCTCGCGGAAACGCATGTCACTCGGGAGCGTTGACTCTGACTTATCTTTGACTGAGATCGATCGATCGGCCCATGGGTGGCAGCCGCTCCACTCCAGGGAGACCATGCATGGGAACGCAATCGGCCGAACTCTCCGGAGAAGAGCTGGAACCCTTCTTCCTCCGCCAAGCGCTCGGCCTCGAACCGGGGCGCCTTCCTGCGGGCCAGCCTGCGCTGCTTCCTTCGACATGCCCCACGAGGTGAGAAGTCAGTCCACAGCTGACCTTGAAACGCCGAGCAACCGGGAGGCGGGGTCATGACCGCGCTGACCCGCGACAACTTCTCCTCCGACGACTGGGACCACGTCGTGATGGGCGCCCACGAACTCATGCACGCGGTCTGGGATTCCAGTACCCCGCATGGTCGACGGCATCTGGACGCCCTGGGCCAGGGCTGGCGACGTCCCTGCATTGATCGCCAAGGTGCGCGAGATCCTCGACCAGCTCGACCGGCCGCTCAAGGTCGCGCGCCGGAAGATCGCCCAGAGCGAGGGCGCCGCTCGGCTCCGCGCTTCCAGCCGGACCAGGACCACCATGATCACGACCGAGGAGATGCCCTGATGGTTCAGTTCCGGGCGATGGCGGACGACGCCGCAAGTGTGGAGGATGTGCTGGCCGTCGTCATCCTGTGGCTGCGCGCCCACCCCGACCTGGTGATCAGCGACGCCCGCCAGCTCCAGCACCGCGGTGGAGGCGGCCGGGTGGTGTTCGAGGTGCTTCTCACCCCCTCCGCCAGAGGCCCGTTCCGCGTGGCGGCTGAGCGGGGGTACCCGATCCGCCTGCGCAGCGGTCCGGGCCTTCACACGGACGGGACCTCTCCTGATGCCCCGCCGTGACCACGTGACTGAGCCCGCCGAGCTCGCCAACTGCCGCAAGCGGGCCATCGCCCGCGCCGCGCGGGCCGCGCGAGAGGGTGGCGAGTACACGCTCGGCGACATCGTCGGCATCCTGCGCATCACCAAGGAGTCGGCGCACGCGCTCATGCGCCAGGGACGGGCTCCCTGTCCCAGGCGCCACTTCGACCATAAATGTCAGAGGTCCGATCTGTCGCGCTATTTCCGTTCACCGACTGGTGGAGAAATCTCTACTGTATGAAGATCTTCCACCAGAACGTTCGAATACATATGATCATGCATCGTTCCGGAGTTGGCGTAACCGCACGCGAGGGTCGCTCGCGATCGGGGATAGAAGCAGGAAGCCCGGGCGAGAGCGAACTGCCGCACGGCCGGAACAGTGCGCTTCCCAGGCGCCACTGGCCGTGCGGTTCGCCACCTACCACACGTAGGGTACTCAGCCTAGAAAAGGTGGGCCGCCTGCAAGCGCCCGATCTATTCGCAGGCGGATGGCGGGGTGAATGCTGTACGTGTCCAGCTCCACTGGATCAACCCAGGCCACTACTTGCGCTTCCTGAGGGTCGGGAGCTAGTTCTCCGCCCACCACTTGGGCCCGGAAGCATAGGTTGATCGGCTGCCTCACTTCTTTGATCTTGTCGCCTTTCACGTAGGCGATGAGGTGGTCAGGAGTAGAGAAGACACCCACCAGGCCCACCACCTCGACATCAAGGCCGGTCTCCTCGCGGCATTCGCGCACACCGGCCTCAGCGACGGTTTCGTCCTTCTTCACGCCACCGGTTGGGATCGTCCATAGATCATTGTCGGTCCGCTGCAAGAGCAGGATCCGACCCCCTTCGTCCTGGACGAACACACTCGCAGATGCCTTCCGACTGGTCGCCTTCGGCGCGTCCGGATCCTGCCAGAAGTCGACGCGCCGCGTCTCCGTCACGTCAACGGCCTCCGATCCCAGGGGCGGGCCGAAGCCCACACTCGCTCGTAGGACTCGACATAGGTGTTGAACCATGCCCCATCCACGCGCCGCAGATGCAGCGTCGGGGTGTACGCGGCGAGGATGCCGTACACGTGGACGTTGACCAGCATCTCGTCGTCGAAGCGGTAGATGCTGTTGTACAGCGGGGTGTCGTGCAAGCGGATCTGCACGCCGGGCGGCGTGCGCTGCCCGTAGTAGGCCAGCACTGCAGTCACTCGGCCGGCCACCCCGCCACCGATCCGGTGCTCAGCATCTCGTGCGGCGAGCTGCTGCCCGTTCGGGTCACCCAGCAGAAGCCGGACGCGGACGCCGGCCTCTGCCTTGGCAGCCAGAGTCGGGATCCAGTCCGGATGCTCCTCGGCCAGGAACAGGCCGGCGAACGCGATCAGGTCGACGTTGCGCTCGGCACCACAGAGGATCTCAGTCCAGAGGTGATGCGGGACGTCGTTGCGTCGCGGGTAGCTGGCGACCAGTTCCGCGCCGATGAGTGCGGCCTTGTCGATGGCATCGGGCCAGAGGTAGGACTCGTCCTCCTGGAGAATCGCCGCGACCCTGTAGCGGGTCTTGGGGTACGGAACAGATGTACCGTGAAGCCATCGCTCCACGCTCTTGACGCTCACCTCCGCGCGTACGGCCAGCGTCTCGGGGTCCAAGCCGGCGCGGAGCATGGTGCGGCGGAGTCTTTCGTTCACCATGACGGTCATCCTGTCGAAGGACATCATTCACCATCTAGTTGATAGAAGATGTCCTTAGATGTCTAGCGGTGTAGAAGCGCTGTCCACTGCCAGCATCGCATGCTGCCTGTATGACGCAGGTCCAGGCAGATCAGCCGGTTGACCTCAGGACGGCCTTCCCGAACTGGAGCTTCTGGCGCGGCCGAGACGCAAGAGGAAACCTCACCGACTGGTATGCCACTCGGAAATGGGGCGTCTCGGTCGAGCAGACCGGTGCCCACGCCGGTCTGGAGCGGACCGTGGGGGCCGCTTCTGCCAAGCAGTTGCGAGTCGCGGTTCAGACCCAGGACGAGCGCCGAGCCGAGCTGGGCCTCGTCGCCAAGCCCGAGAGCGTCCGATGACCCAGCGCGGCGGCCAGTCCCCTTCCCAGGCGTCTGCCGCCGCGCTGCCCTCTGTCGCCCGGCAGCTGGAGCTGCTACGTCACGACTACCCGGGCTGGGACATTGAGGTCCTCGACGACCAGTCCAGTGCCAAGCTCCGACGGCAACTCACTCCCGAACTGGCCCGCGCCGGCATCAGCGCGATCATCGTCGCCAGCTCCGCCCCCCGAGCTCGCCGCGAAACTCGCGACCCAGATAGGTCGGCTCCAAGCCGCCCGCCAGTCCCCCTTGAGCAGCCCGAGCGCCGCCGTACCGTAGCGGCGGCGCCCGGGCGAGCGGCCTCGTCTTCGGTCTCGGAGGGGGTGCCGGGACGAGGCCCCCCACCAAGCACCCGGCCGATCCGACGGTCCGGCGAAGTCCGCCGACCTCATCCGGACTTCGGGAAGGGCCCGAATCGGGCCCCGACCAGGCCATCCCCCGTTGGCCTGGTCGCCAGCGGTCCCGCCCATCCGGGTAGGGCGGGACCGCACCCCGTCTCATCAGGAGGACCTATGAGCACGGCACCACCCACACCCGCCCTGGACTTCCTCTGGGCAGAGATCACCGGCCACTGCCAGCTGAACTGCGGCCACTGCTACGCCGACTCCGGCCCAGCTGGCACCCACGGCAGCATGACCCTCACCGACTGGATCACCGCGCTCGACCAGGCCGCTCAGCTTGGCGCCCGTATGGTTCAGTTCATCGGCGGCGAACCCACCCTGCACCCCGACCTGCGTACCCTGATCACCTGCGCGCTCGGCCGCCGCCTCCATGTCGAGGTGTATTCCAACCTCGTCCACGTCTCCCCCGCCCTGTGGGAGGTGTTCGCCCAGCCCGGCGTACGACTCGCGACGTCCTACTACACCGACGACCCCGAACAGCATCTCCGGATCACCGGCCGCCCGTCCCTTCACCGAACCCGAAGCAACATCGCCCAGGCCGTCACCATGGGCATCCCCATCCGCGTCGGCATCATCGACATCCACGACGGCCAGCGCATCGACCAGGCCATGGCGCAGCTCGCGGACCTCGGCGTGACCAGGGTCGGCATCGACCACGTGAGGCTCCTCGGCCGGCCCGCCCATACGCCATGCGACGCCTCCGAGCTGTGTGGCCGATGCGGCGACGGCGTCGCGGCGATCCTGCCCGACGGATCGGTCATCCCCTGCCCGATGTCGCGCTGGCTTTCCGCTGGCAACGTCCGCACCGCGGGTCTACCGTCGCTGGTGGCAGCCACGCGCCAGCTCTCACACCAGCAGATCCTGCCCGCCGTCAACGCCGCCGGTTCGCGGCCATGCGAGCCGAACTGCACCCCCGGCTGCAACCCCGGCGTCAACGAACCCGGCGGCGGCGACGGCTGCACGCCGAAACAGAAGTGCACCCCGAACCAGCCAGTCGACCCGCAGTGCAACCCGAACTTCAAGTGCCAGCCCAAGCAGAAGTAGACGGATGAACCACACCCACGCGGCCCACGTGCCCGACCTATCGCGCTACCTACTCGGCGCCGGCGTCCTGGACGCCGCTGACCCGCACAGCCGGCCATGGCTCGACGCGCTGGAGAAGGTCCCCCGCCATCTCTTCGTGCCTCAGCGGGCCTGGGCCACACCTCAGGACGACAGGCCAGAGCACTCCATTGACCAGGCGCGAGACCCCGACGCCTGGTGGACGGCCGTCTACACCAACACAGCGATCGTCACCCAGCGCGCCAACGGCGGCGCCCCCCTCACCGACACCACCAGCTCACCCACATCGTCGCTGTCGAGCCCGCATGTAGCCGTCGAGTTCCTCCAACTGCTCGACCTCGCTCCCCACCACCGTGTCCTGGAGATCGGCACCGGCACCGGATGGACCGCAGCCATGCTCGCTCAGCGTGTCGGTGACCACCACGTCACCACCATCGAAGTCGACCAAGGCGTGGCCGCCGTCGCCAGCGCCAACCTCAAAGAAGCCGGCGCGGATCCGATCGTCCTCGTCGGCGACGGCACGCTCGGATGCCCCGACCGAGGACCCTACGACCGCATCCACGTCACCTGCGGAATCCGTGAGATCCCCCATGCATGGGTCCAGCAGACCCGGCCAGGCGGCGTGATTGTCCTGCCCTGGATGCCGCCATCAGGCGCCTGGGGACACCAGCTACGCCTCGACGTCCTCGACGACGGGACCGCCATGGGCATGCTGGGCGCGGGCGCGTCCTACATGCTCATGCGTCAGCCTGCTCGTCTCGGACCGATGGACTCACGCCCGATCGACGTGCAGGTGACCGAGAGCCGGCTCGATCCTGCGGCAGTGACCAACGCGCTCTCCAAGGGATTTCAGGTGTACCTGGCCGGCGCGGCACCCGAGGTAGCCGTGTACGACCACGGCTGGGAGCATCCCCGAAGCGATGGCGTGTCCGTCTTCACCGCCCGTGCCGGGGATACGCAAGGCGACAGCTGGGCCACAGCCGCAGGGCCTTACGGCAGGACCGAAGTCCAGGTCACCCAGGGCGGCGGCCGACGCGTGTGGGAAGAGGTGGAGCGCGCGTTCATGGCGTGGCTCCGTGCCGGGCGCCCCACACCAGAGCGGTTCGGCATCACCGTCAGCCCGGCCGGCCAGTACCTGTGGATCGACCTGCCCTGGCGGATCGTCGAAGTCGTCGGCCCGTGAGCGACAACGGTCAAGTCTCCCACGAGATCACATAGATGCCCATGCCCTTGACGGTCTGCACCAGGCCCTTGTCCTTGAGGACCAGGACCGCCTTGCAGAGAGTGTCCCGTGCCAACCCGGTGCCGGCTTCAAGCTCGACCAGCGTACGAGGCTACCCCTCACCTGCCGTAGATGCCCCAGGAGCTAGCCTGGCGTAGTAAATCCCAGTACACCTCGTTTACCGTGCACGGACGATTCCGAGGCCGAGCCGAGTTGCCGGACGCTGGGCTTTGGACGGGACCTCAGAGCGCGCCTTGCTCTGATCGTTTCGTAGCCGAAATGTCATCGTCCTGTCTGCGGATGGCATGTGCAAGCAGGCGATGCAGGCGCTTTCCTGTGAAGGTGTCGAAGCATCGAGCGGTCTACATCCTGATGGTGGGTGTGATTGCGTGGATGACCGTGTACGTAGTCGAAAACGACTGGCTCGCGTACGGCTTCTTCCTAGGCATCCTCGCCGTCCTCGTGATCGTTGTGCTGGCCAAGCCATGGATCAAGCTGTGGCGCAGCCTCAGCGACAAGACGCGCAAGAGGACGCGCCGTTACCTGTACGGCGGAGTGGCCGTCATCGCGATTGTGTGGGGTCTAGGCCATGGCTTGACGGATGTCCTCGCGACCTGGTTGGCCGGAAGCGAGACGAAGGACGCCAGGCTGGGCTTTGCCCCGATGCTGTGGTGGGGGCGAATCGGGAAAGGGCTCCAGTTCATCGCCGGCCTCGCCGTTCTTCTCGATCTTATCCCGGCAGAAACGCTGCGCAAGGTCGGCGAGCGGGCCGGAAAGCGACTCCAGGATATCGATCCGAGAATCTCTGAACGCAGAAGCGTTTACGAGTTTCTGGCCGCGGAGAACTGGCTCCGCGAGCATGTGATCACCACCCCGGTGGTGCTGGGCCCCAGGAATGAAGCGCGACGGGGCTCACCAATGTTGGCAAAAATTGCGCGGGTTCCACCAGAATCGCCATTCTCACAACAGGAGTACGAGGCGATCCGCGCGCAGTTCATCGACATCGTCATTGATCACCATCAGGAACGACGGCTCGCATCTATGGCGCGTGATCTCGTGGAGCGAGATCTATCTCCCGAACAAGCGTTTCGCCTTCGCAAGGCCCGGCAACGGCGCCGGGTTGTGAACGGGGTTGGTATGGCGACGCTGTTGATCCTGGCGTTTGCATGGCTCGCGCTCAGCGTGGGCGATCTACTTCCGAAGAGTGATGGGTTTCGCCTCGCGACGGGCCTTAGCATGATGGCGCTGATGGCACTGATGGCCATCCGGCCAAAGCAGCTGTATGAGGCATGGTTGCAGCTCATCTACATGCCGATACGTGCGGTCACTGAGTGGCAGCGGGATCTTCTCGACCGTGATCCACCTGCCCACCCATTGCGCTGGCTCGGCTTCTATCTCTTCGTCTGTGGCTTCGTCCTCGACTATCTGGCGTCGTGACATTCCTGACGGATCCCAGGGCTGAAGCGTTCTCGATCAGTGAGACGTCCCTGGGCCGTCGTCACGAACGCCAGACTGAGCGGCCAGGGAGAAGAACCCGCCCTGAAGAAAACGAATGGCTGAACGGCGCACGGCATGCGACCATCCGCCTCATGGAACTCATCGCCGAGGCGGTCGAGCTCGCCAGGAACGCCACCCACCCGGGCGACCACGACCAGGCGTGGCAACTGGTGACGAAGGCCACGGAGGACCCGGAGACCGCCTCCGAGCTGGGCTTCACAATGGTGAGGTCGCTCGATGCGGCCGAGCGAAAGATCGGCTTTGACCTGCTGGGTTGCCTGGTGCACACCGACGAGTCGTTGCCGGATCGGGTGCTGTCCGCATGCCTGGACCTGATCCCGTCGGAGACCGATCATTCCGTCCAGGCCGCAATCGCGCGGGCGTTGGGCTGCACGGGTGATGAACGAGCCGTGCCGGAGCTGCTGCGCATGGCCGATCATCCTGATGAGGACGTCCGCTACTACGTCGCGTGGTCGCTGCCGATGGGCTGCGAGGAAGACGATGCCGTGATCGAGGCGCTGATCCGGCTGAGCGCCGATCCCGAGGATGAGGTACGTGACTGGGCGACGTTCGCCTTGGGAACGCAGTGCCAGGCCGACAGCACGGCGATCCGGGAGGCATTGTGGGCACGTGTCGATGATCAATACACCGAGGCGCGTGAGGAGGCCATTGCCGGGCTGGCCCGCCGTCGGGATCGCCAGATCGCACCGCACGTGGAGCGAATCCTGGACAGGGGCGGGGTCAGCGGCAGGATGTTCACGGCGGTCGCGTGCCTGGGGGATCCGGCGCTGGTGCCGTACCTGGAGGACTACGTGGGCGACGACGTCGCCGAGGCACTGCGCGAGTGTAATTCTGAGGCGCGCGCCGCTCGCGATGCCTTCGCCGCCGACCTGACCCAGGCGCTGCACAGCCATATGCCCGGCCTCGACTTCGGCGTGCACGGCGAGATATGCGAACCTGGGCTCACCCTGTCGGCGTGCGATGACACATACCACTGGTCGGTCGAGCAGCTCCGTGACCGCGCGGGCGGGGACCCGCTCAGGGCCGCAGACCTCGTCGCCGACCAGCTCTCTTGATGGCTGCCACCTGAGTGGACGATCAGCCCGCGCCCCCCTTGCCGCTGATGGTGGCGATGACGATGGGTGCAGCGATTGGCCGCCGTCGGTGAAGAGGCGGGCCGGGACACGAGCCTGAAGAACCCCAGCGGACAGATAACAAACGCGACCCCTGATGATCGTCGGTTGTCTAAGCCAGTCGATCAAGAACAGGGGCCGCGTCCGCGTGCCATCCCCGATCGACGTGCTCGCCGGCCACCGGGAGCACGTCACGCCCTCCCGCCCGCTGACCGACCTGCCCCACGCTGGCCGCGATGTTGGAGACGGTGCCCGACCCGCGCAGCCGCCGCGGACGCCGCTACCGGCTCGGCCCGCTGCTCGCCTTATCACTGATTGCCGTGCACGGCGGCGCGACCTCCCTGGCACAGATCACCCGGGTCATCACCGGATGCGATCCCACCCTGCGCGCCCGGGCCGGTCTGCCCGGCACGGCACGACTGGCCGCCAGCACGCTGGGAAGACTCCTATCCCGCCTGGACGGTGACGCATTCGACTCCGCGACCTGCGCCTACCTGGCCACGCGCACCGTCGCCCCACCCGAGGCCGGCACGAACCGCCTCACCCGCCGGCCGGCGATCACCGGCTTGGCCGTCGACGGTAAGACCCTACGCGGCAGCCGCATCAGCGACGGCACCGTCACCCACCTGCTCGCCGCCACCCGCCACGACACCCAGGTCGTGGCCGCCCAAGCCCAGATCGTGGCCGAAAGCAACGAGATCCTCGCCTTCGCACCCCTGCTGTCCGACCTCGACCTGACCAACTCGGTGGTCACCGCCGACGCCCTGCACACCCAGCAGGAACACGCCCGCCAGATCGTCGCCGCGGGCGGTCACTACCTGTTCATCGTCAAGGGCAACCAGCCCACCCTCCACCGGCGGCTCAAGGCCCTGCCCTGGCGCGAGGCGTTCCTGAACGACCGCACCGACGAACGCGGACACGGCCGCCGCGAGATCCGCCGCATGAAGATCTGCATGGTCCGGCCCGGCCTGTCCTTCCCCCACGCCGTCCAGGCCATCCAGGTCAAACGCCGCCGCACCGATCACAAGACCGGCAAGACCACCATCGTCACGATCTACGCCATCGCCAGCCTGCCGCCCGGCCTGGCCACCCACGCCCACATCGCCACCCTGATCCGCAGCCACTGGAACGTCGAGGCGCTACACCACATCCGCGACGTCACCTACCGCGAGGACGCCTCCAAAGTCCGGACCGGCGCCGCTCCACGAGTCACGGGCGGGGCTCTGCTGTGTCCGGATGAGGACAAGCCGGTGTGAACCTATCCCGTATTTGGAACGCCCATAAACCAGTAGGGGCGGGCGGCCCCTACGGCGAGGGACCAGTCCGGCCGTCAGGGCGCGCAGGCCCGGCGGCCGGACACCGACACCGCCCAGCCCCTAGAACGGGACGCAGTGCATGCCTTGCACGAAGCCGCCGCCCCACACCCGCGTGTCGAGGCAGTAGTAGGAGCCGGCCCAGTAGCCCGAGGTGAGGATGATGGGGCCGTCGCCCGACCCCTGGCCGACGCATCCGTCCCCGTAGACGTTGTAGCCCCAACCGTCGGAGATGAAGACGTAGTCGCCGTCCGAGCAGGTCCAGTAGCCGGAGGAGGATGCGTTCGCGGCCGGGACGGACACCGCCAGGGCGACGGTGGCTAGTGCAGCGGCGGCAAGGGTTCTGACCGCAGTGATCATATGGAGCCCCCTTCGCTCGATCTTCGTCCTGCGCGGACGATAGACCGAAGCCGCACGGCAGCCCAGAGGCGCACATCATCGGTACCCGTGCGTTCCTCACACACAAAGAAGCCCTCGTGTGGCACACCTCTGGCCTGGGACTTTCAAGCACGCGTGAAAGTCGTAGAGCAAACCGGACGACGGTTCCTAGCGTGGGATGTGCACGCTGAGTTGATCAGCGTTGATAGATCGGCTCCACGGCACCGATCCCCATCAACTGGGCGGTGCTAGCGCTGGAAGCGCACACCAGATCGCCACTCAACGGGGGAACATCATGCGTTTAACCCGACTTGTCGCAGGCACCGCGCTGGCCGCCGCCGTAACTGGTGCCCATGGCCGGCCCAGCCCAAGCCGCCAGCTCGATCCTCGAGACGACCAAGACCGCGCCTACATCCACAAGCGGCGGCATGTGGGTGCCTCAGGGCTACTGGAACAGCAAGCTAGATTGCCTCTTCGCCATGGGCGGCAGAGCCCGCGATGGCTACCCGGTTCGGCCCCGCGAAGGATGCAACTACGCCGCCGGCCATGGTGGTGGTTCGAGTACTGGCTCGAGGACGACTGGCAGCCCGCCCAGCGTCATGACTCAACCCCGAAGGGGTGATCATGGGTTTCTCTCGGCTCATCGCCGCCACCGCTCTGGCGGCCGGCGCCCTGCTTGCAGCGGCTCCTGCGCCCGCATCAGCCTCAACTGTGGCCGCCCCAGCCACAACCACGCCCAAGGCTCAACTAGGTGTGATGGGCCCCTTCGCCGAGTACGGCTCATGCGCCATAGCTGCCGGCCTCATGGAGGAGCAGGGCTACACCGTCTCCCCCTGCGACTGGTCACTCGGCGGCTGGTACTTCGCCTACTTCTAACCGCCGCGTAGCCGGACAGCACAAAGATGCCCTGCCTCCCCGAAGGGGGCAAGGCAGCCGTGGCCCCGAGAAAGGACACCCATGCGGAACACCTACCGGCTGAGCGTCACCACAGCGGCAATAGCCTTCGCGATGATCGCCGGAATCTATCCAGCCAATGCCCTGCCCTGGGAGGCATCACGTGTGCCAGTGCCAGCGCTCACACTGTGCGTACCGCCCAACTGCGGCAACCTGACGCAGGACGCCCGGCAGCCGGCACCGGAGGCCACCTGCACGCCACCATGGTGCCCGGCCCTACCGACATCGTCGAAGCGGTTCCTCTACTTCTAGCTGTGGCGTAGGCGCACAACGTGAAGAAGCCCCGCCTCCTCCCCTGCCGGAGCGGGGAGAAGAGCGGGGCCGTGTCGTTTTCGAGGCGACATAGGTCTACGACCGTACGGACGAGGCTATGTCGAGTTCAAAGTTACCTCGCGACAGACGCGCTACATGTGAGTTCATAGACGTTCCGGCAGCGGCACCCCCGCCGGGAGCCGGTCCGGATGCTCCAGCCATGAGGTCGAGTCACTCAGGTCGTCGACGTAGATCAGCTGCTCGTGCTTAACGCTGCGGGCCTCGCCGACCGCGTTGCAGCCGATTCGTTCATAGCGGATCCGCGCGACGTACACCGGACCCTCGGCGGTGGCCCAGACCTCTCCTACCCGGTGCTGTCGCGCACAGGCGATGTCCAGCAGGCACCGCAGCCCGGCCCCGGTCAGCATGGTCCGCAACTGCCTGCGAGCCTGTTCACGCCGCTCGGCCTTGCTGGGGTTCAGCGACACGATGCGAGAGGTGCCCTCAACGCTGTCGCCGTCCGGCCAGCTCAGCCAATCCACTTGGCTCCGGCCTCTTCTGCGGCGCACTCGGCTTTCGTGGCCGCGGTGTAGCGGTCGATCATCTCTCGCTTTGACCAGCCGGCGACGGCCATGAGACTGCCCTCCGAGCCTCCGGCTGCCAGTCATCTCGTGGCGCCAGTGTGGCGCAGCACGTACGGGTGGAAGTCTTCGATCCCTGCCGCTTCAGCGCGGCTCATCAGCGTCTGGTAGAGGCCGGGGTAGCCGAAACTCTTTCCGCGGTCTCCCAGCCATTGCGCTTGAGTGTCGGCGAGCCGATGTCGCCGTCGCATGCGCAGGTATCGGTCGATGGCCCGAGCGGTCTGAGGGCCGAATGGCACCCTGCGCCCCTTGCCGCCTTTGCCTCGCCGGATGACCGCCATGCCCATGGGCAGGTCGAGGTCGGGGACGGCCATGCCGACGATCTCACCGGCTCGTGCGGCGGTCTCTGCCATGAGGCGGACGATCGCCTCATCCCTCCTGTCCACGAAGTCTCTTCCTGCAGGCGTTGATGAGGGCCTTAAGCTTGTCCAGGGTGAGGATGGGGACGACCTTGGTATCGAGCTTGGGGAGCTTGAGGCCGGCGAGTTCGTCGCCCTCAAGTTCACCTTCCTCGGCCAACTATCCGCACCACAGTCGCACTGCGTGCTGGCGCGAACTCACCGCCGTGGCCTCGGCTCCCGTCTCCAGCAGGCTGGCAACAAACGTCCGCACGAGCGTGCGGGTGAGTTCTGGCTCCACCTCGTTGGCGTGACATCACTTCAGGAATCCGCGAACCCCGTCGCCGTAGCTCTTCACCGTGTTCTGCGACTTGCGCTCGGCGCGCAGGTGCAGGAGCCAGCTAAGAAACGCAGGTCACCTGCCGTCTCACCCAGATCGCTCAGACCAGGTAGACGTTCTTCATTTTCGTCAGCCCGGCGAAGGGCCCCTCGCCCTGGGTGAACAGTTTGACCCGCAGGTCCGCGGCGCTCGGGTCCTCCCTCAGGGACTCGGCGAAGTCGCGGGAGACGTGGCTCAGGTGGGCCACGACGCCCTTGCTGCAGATGGCGGCCAGTTCCTCGCGGTCGGGGTCGGCGCCTTCGCGGAGTTCGATGTTGATCACGGGGCGGTATTCCAGGCCGGGGAGTTCCTCCAGCGACAGGCAGAAGCGGGCGATCGAGGCGGCGTACGGGTTGCCCTGGTAGAGGCCGTATTCGACGTCTTGCGGGTAGAGGTTGGCGCCCATGTAGGAGATCGTGGAGTCCTTGCGGCCGAACAGGAACAGCAGCGGCAGGTTCATCCGCTCGTCGGTCCACATGGCGGCGTAGCCGGGGCCCAGGGCCTGCTTGACCTCGGCCAGTGTGCGCAGGACCGCCTCGTCGCCGACGTTGTAGCGGAGCTTGGGCTGCAGGCAGCTCTTGGTGTTGATCGTGCACAGCAGTTCGCCGGCGTCGTTGACCTCGAGGTAGGTCTCCAGCGGGTTGTAGTGGAAGATCATGGGCAGCCGCTGCTCGCCCGGGCCCAGAAGTGCCTCGCGCAGGCGCTGGTCGGTGGCCAGGCGTTTGCGCAGCCGTACCGTGAAGCCGGTCTCGGCGCCCATGCCGATCGTCAGGTCGCTGGCGCCGTAGCCCGAGCGGACCTCCTCGAAGCGCTCCTCCAGGTAGTCGCGCAGCGCCTCGGTCATGCCCTCGCCGCCGACCATGCCGCGCATGCGGTACTCGGACCAGGGGAAGCCGCTTGCGTCGAGGCGGTCGCGCAGGTGCTTGAGGAAGGGCGGGTAGGCGGCGACCACGTAGTCGTAGCCGGGGCCGAAGTGGAGCAGCGTGTCGACGATCTTCTCCAGGTCGGGGCCGGTGTTCTTGACCATGGCGATGCGGGCCATCGCGGTGCCGGTGGTGGTGCCGGTGGCCCAGGCGCCCATGGAGTAGGCGTTGATCACGAACAGTTTGCGGCCGGGGAAGACCAGCTCGATGTAGCCGGCGGCGTTGCGGTAGATGCCCTTGAGCTCGCGGGGTCCGCGCACCCAGTTGTACGGCTTGCCGCTGGAACCGGAGGACTCGTCGATGATCACCCCGGGCCGGTGGAGTCTGCCCTCCTGGCAGCGGCTCTGCTCGTCGTAGGTACCGGCGTAGTTCTGCTTGGTGGTCTCCGGGAAGTCGCGCAGCCGCCTGGCCTGCCCGGCGCCGTGTCTGACCAGGAAGTCGCGGTAGGCGGGCACGTCCACGGCGGCGAACTGGCAGGCGAGGCGGGCGTGCCGGGCGGCCACCCGGTCGAGCACGGGGTGGTAGGAGCGGGCCACGAACTTCCACACCGCCGGGTGCAGAGCGCCGAGCCGGTAGGCGCCGGTCAGGAGCCATGAGTATGCCTGGAGCCGGGCTCTGCGCCAGCGCTGGCGGGGGGTGAGCGGCCCCAGACTGGGACTCAGTCGGGTCATGGCCGGTTAACCTAGCGAATCCCCATTGATGATCGCTTAACTCCCGCTATCAGACTTCCACGCGATATTTCCGGACACCCAGGTCTGGACGACCCGTGTGCCCGCCGTGAACGGGTCCCCGTCGCACACCACCAGGTCCGCGCACTCCCCCGCCGCCAGCCCGCCCGCGCCGGGCGCGCCGATCGAGGCCGCCGCCCAGGTGCTCGCCGCCGCCACCGCCGTACTCCGCTCCACCGCCTCCTCCGGCTGCGTCCCGGTACGGCCGGCCGCCAGCCGCAGGTTGACCAGCGGGTCCAGGAAGCCGCACGGATGATCGGAGCTGAACACCGTCGCCGCCCCCGCCCTCCGTAGCTGCCCCGCCCCGGCGATCTTCAGGTGCCGGTGCAGCCCGGTCGTCTCGAACTGGGCGCCGAACCGGGCGGCGAACCCCGGCTGCAGCCCCGCGATGGCCCCGGCCCCGGCGATCAGATCGGCCGTGCGCGCGTCCAGGGCGGTCAAGTGGTCCAGGATCGCCCCCGTCACCCCCGCCTCCGCCAGCGCCGAGGCGGCCTGGGCGGCGGCCGCGTTGCCCAGCGCGTGCAGGCGTGGGGTGAAGCCCGCCTCGGCGTAGGCGGCCAGCGTCCTGACCAGTTCCGCCCCGGTGAAGCGCAGGTACGGCGTGCCGACGCGGCCGCCGCCGAACGTGAGCTTCTTGCCCATGCCTTCACGCAGCGGCCCCACCGCCCGGCGGCGCACGGACTCCCGCAGGGTGCCGGCGATCATCCCGGGCAGCGCCGAGTACGGCAGGCTGAGGGCGCACCGGTCGGCCCCGTCCAGGAAGATCTTGACCTCCTTGCCCGCCTCGCCGTACGGGCCCTCCGGGAGGGCGGCCGGATCGGCGGGCGGGTCGAAGATGCCCGTCTCGGGCCCGGCCGCCCACGACAGGCGCAGCGGGGTGGCCGCGGCCAGCGCGCGCATGGCGGCGTGGCGGCTGGGCGGGACGTACGGGTCGTGGGCGTGGGTGATCCCCAAGGCCAGGTGCCGGCGCGCCTCGGCGAGCAGCGGCTCCTGGCCCGAGCTGCCCGCGGCGTCCGCGCAGGCGGCCAGGGCGTGCCGGAGCACGACCCCGTAGGCCGCCTCCCACACCTCGCCCGTGGGCCGGCCGCGGCGGTCCCGGCTCAGGTCGGCCGGACGTCCGGCGGCCAGGCGCAGCGCCGGGCTCGAGCAGGCCCCCCGGTGCAGGTCGATGCCGCTGATCAGCACGTTCCGCCCCGGTGCCGCGGCGTCGATCTCGGCGGCCGTGGGCAGGCGCCCCTCGGGCCAGGCGTGCAGGGAGGCGTTCCAGAACAGCAGCCAGGGCGCCTCCGGCGCGGCCCGGGCGGCCAGCCGTACCGCGTGAAGGGCGTCCGGAATGCCGCGCCAGGAGGCGGCGTCACCGCCGGAGGGCTGCCACGCGGCGACGGTGAGGTGCGTGTGGGTGTCCACGAACCCGGGCAGCACGTGGTGACCGGGCAAGGGGATCGCCTCGGCGACCGGCGGCGCACCGGAGCCGGAGCCGAGGATCCTGGCGCCGTCGGCCAGCAGCCATCCTTCGGAGGGCACGCAGTCCCGCCCGGCCCAGACGGTCACTCCGGTGAACACGATTCGCCCCATGGGCCCGGCACTCTACCCGGCGGGCCGTACCGCAGAAGGACGGAGAGGCCCGGCGCACGGGTCACGCGCACCGGGCCCGGTGGAGCAGGAGGTCAGGCGGCGGCCCTGGCGGTCAGGGCGACCGTGGCCTCGCGCTTGACGCCGTTGACCGTCACCGCGACCACGACCGACCCTTCACGCAGCGCGGTCAGGGTGCCGGTGGCCGGGTCGAGGACGGCCCGGTGCCACGGCCGCGCTCCGGATCGGGCGCCGACGTGCAGCGCGGGCGAGCCGCTCCACACCGCGGAGACCGGATAGGCGACCGGCACCTGGCGGGCGCCCTGCTTGATCGCGGCCGCCACCGTGCCGGGCCGGCCGACCTGGACCGAGGCGGGCGCGGTCAGCGTCAGCTCGTCCACGTGCGGGCGCACCTGCGTGCCGAGCCACACGGGCGCGTCGGCGAACCAGTTGCGCCGCACGTGCTCGGCCTCGCGCGGGGTGACCGGGTCGACGCCCCACAGCGACCAGCCGGTGAAGCCGCCGTCGTCGGGCGCGGTGGCCGGGTTCTTGCCGGAGTTGCCGTTGATGAAGTACGGCACGGCGTCCACGCGGGAGGCGTGGAAGGTGCCGACGTGGGCCCCGATGTAGGCCGCGCCCTTGCCCGTGGAGCGCTGGAAGTCGGCCAGCCACTGCTCGACCAGCGCAGCCTCCTTGCGGTCGCCGAGCTGGCTGCCCTTGCCGGGCGTGGGGTCGCGCGGCGGCACGTGGAACAGCACCGCCACCGAGCCGATCGCCGGGTCCTTGGCGGCCGCGTCGAGCCGCTCGCGCAGCAAGGCCACCTGGTCGAAACCGCCGCCGCGCACGTTGAGCCGGGAGGTGTCCAGCGTGACGAAGCGGGTGCCCTTGTGGTCGAAGCTGCGGTAGGTGTCGCCGAAGACCGCCTTGAAGTTGTCGATCTTCCCGCCCATCACCTCGTGGTTGCCGGGAACGTAGGTGTACGGCAGCTCGCCGCCCAGTTCCTCGTCGAGGATGCGCTTGGCCAGCGCGAAGTCCTCGGGCGATGCCTCGTCCACCAGGTCGCCGTTGATCAGCAGGAAGTCCGGCTTCGCCGCCTTGATCTCCTTCAGGGTACGGCGGGCGTTGCGCACGATGTCGCTGTCCGGGTCGCGGGCCACGAACTGGGCGTCCGACATGACGGCGAAGCGCCACGGCATGCCGTCCACGGACGCCTTGACGACCGGGTCGGCGATCTTCTGCGCGGGCGGCGCCTGGATCGGCGGCGGCACCTTGGCCACGAGCCCGTCGATGAGGATGTCGTTGGTGTACTTCGCCTCGGCCTTGGTCTCGGCGACGTAGAACCGGCGCAGCTTGAGCGGGTACGACACCCCAGGCGGCACCTGGAACTCCACGTACTTCCAGCCGGTCCAGGTCATGAACGGCCCGCGCAGGATCTGCGACTGCCCCTGGGCGTCGTAGAACTCCAGCGAGGGCCACTCCCCCTTGCCGGTGGAGTTGATCCAGAGCCCGAACGCCTGCGGCTGGCCGGGGATGACGAGCTGCTGCGGCGGGCTGGCGTAGGCGGCGCGGGTGGCCGTGGACTGGGTGAAGTCGTAGGACAGCTTCAGCCCGCCGCCGCTCTGCCCGGGCGCGGCCGACAGCGAGCCGGTGGCGCGGGCGGCGGCGAAGGTCCAGCTCGCGGCGTTCTCGAAGTCGGCGACCTGCTGCTCCTCGGTGCCGATGGTCACCGGTACCGCGGTGGTGATCCGGCCCGCCTTGGCGGTGATGAGCCCGGCGCCCTTGTCCTGCTTGGCCTTCACGGTGAAGGACCCGCTTGCCGTGGGCGTCACCTCGAACAGCGCCTTGTCGTAGTCGAGCGACAGGTCGCCCGGCTCGATGGGCGCGGAGTTGCCGTTGCGGTCGTAGCCGACGACGCCGAAGCCGCCGGCGGCGCCGGTCCCGGCCAGGCCGACCCGGTCGGTGGTGGCGCCGAGGCGGGCCAGCGGCTGCAGCACGGTCAGCTCCAGCGTGCCCTTGGCGCGGCCCCGGGTGGCGGTGACCTCGGTCTGGCCGGGCACGAGCGCGTGGAAGACGGCCTTGCCGTCCACGACTCCGTGCACGGCCGGACGGGTCAGCCAGACCGGCGCGCCGGCGGCCGGGCCGTACGTCTCGTCGTAACCGGCGGCGGTCAGCCGCCGCGAGAGCCCGGGGAAGACGCGGTCGGGGCGGCCGCCCGGGACCGGGCCGACGCCGGGGGCCTTGGCCGGGTCGGTGGCGGTCTCCAGCCAGAAGCCCTTGAGCCGGCCGCTGCCCTCGGGGGCGTAGAGCGCCAGGCCGTTGGGGACGGGGCGCTCGGAGCCGTCGGAGGGGCTGTTCTCGACCTGGGGCTCGGTGGCGCCGGGCTCGCGGGCGAGCATGGTGGAGGAGCCGCCGCCGTCGAGGTTGAGCGCGTTGCGGGCGCCGAGTTCGGCCATCATCGCGGCCAGCTCGTTGAGGGTGACGCCGCGGCTGTCGGCCTGGCGGCCGTCCACGGTGAGCAGGTACATCTTCCTGCCGTCGGCCGAGAAGCCGACCGCGGTGCGCGGGTGCGCGGCCTGGTCGGTGGAGTTCTGGACGACGCCGTCCTTGAGAAGGACGTAGTTGCCGCCGATGGCGGTCTCGACCTGGCCGCCGTCGGAGGGCTTGGGCTGGTAGCGCACGTCCACCTTGTCGCCGGGCTTGAGCGCGGCCAGGGCGGTGGCGCCGGCGTCGCGGCCGAGCAGGATGGTGGTCCCGGCCGGGATGGGGCCGGTGCCGGCCGCGGTGCGGATCTCGGTGACGGCGCCGTCCTTGAGCTCGACCTCGGTGACCTTGGCGGCGCCCTCGACCGCGCGGGCGCGGGTGTAGCCGCCCCACAGCGGGGTGAACAGGCCCACGCCGTCGGGCTGGATGAGCTGGTTGAACTGGGTGAGGGCGATCGGCGCGGCGCCCTGCGGGGTGGCGCTGCCCTCGAAGTACATCGTGAGGACGCGCCCGACGCCTTCGCCGGTGAGGGCGACGGCGTTGTTCCAGCCGCTGCTGGGCGACTGGACGAGCGCGCCCTTCTGGACGCCGATGCCGAGGGCGGCGCCCGAGCGGTTGATGTCGAAGAAGTCGCCGTTGACCGCGGCGACCGCGCGGGCGCGCTTGGCCGGGCCCGACAGCGGCTCGGTCTTGGAGACCTCGCCGGAGTTGAGGTAGCCGGCCTTGACGCCGCCGGACAGGTCGGCGGTGAGCGCGTCGGCGCGCAGCCAGCCGGCCGCGTCGTAGCGGTCGAAGGCGGTGAAGGTGATGCCGGGGGCGACCGGCCTGCTCTTCTTGGCCGTCTCCAGGTACTTCGGCGCGGGGGCCGCGACGAGGGTGGAGGGCGGCGGGTACGAGGACGCCCGGGGCGCGTCCTCGACGGGGGTCTGCGGATCTGCCACGGCGGTTAAGACGAGCGCCGCGGCAGCGGTGAGTTTGAGGGCGATCACGCCCCGAACTCAATCGCTCGCGGATATAACTTTCAAGACCCAGGGATGAACTAAAAGAAAATTTCATCGTCCGGGTTAGGTGGTTCTGGGCGAAGATGGGCCCCGTGGATCTCGACGCCCTGTACCGCGACCCCCACCCCACCTACGCCGCCGCCAGGCTGGCCCCCGGCCTGACCTACGTGCCCGAGCTGCAGGCGTGGCTGGTCTCCCGGTACGAGGACGTGCGCGAGGTGCTCGGCCGCCCCGAGGACTTCTCCTCCGAAGGCGCGCTCCGCCCCGACCGGCTCCCCCGCGCCGCCGCGCTCACCGAGCTGGTCAAGGGCTTCGGCGGCCGCCCCACCGTGCTGAGCAGGGACGGCGAGGAGCACCGCAGGCTGCGCCGCCCGCTCGTGCGCGGGCTGTCTCCCGTGCGCGTCGCCGCCGCCGTGCCGTTCATCACCCGCCGCGCCGAGGAGCTGGTCGCCGCCTTCGCCGCGGCCGGCCGTACCGAGTGGATGTCCGCCTACGCCCGCCCCCTGGCCGCCGACGTGATCGGCCACCTCATGGGCCTCGAGGAGAGCGACGCACGGCCTGCCGTCGCGGCCGGCAACCGGGCCGAGGACCTGCTGTTCCAGCCCATGACCGACGACGAGCAGGCCGCGGCGGCCCGCGACATCGTCGGGCTGCAGCACCTGCTCGACGGCTACGCCCGCGCCCGCAGGGCCGAGCCGCGCGCCGACCTGACCACCGAGATGGTGCGCGGCCTGGCCCCGGGCACCGAGCCGCTGACCACCGAGCAACGCCACGAGATCGTCGCGAACCTGCAGAACCTGCTGCTGGCCGGGCACCTGACCACGACCGCGTTGCTCGGCTCCGCCGTACACCATCTGCTGCGCGAGCGCGCGCAGTGGGAGCTGCTGTGCGCGCGGCCCGAGCTCATCCCGGCCGCGATCGAGGAGACCGCCCGCTTCGAGGCGCCCATCCAGGGCTTCCGGCGCACGATCACCCGCCCGCTCACCTTCGCGGGCACCGCCCTCGAGGCCGGCGACACGGTCTTCGTCTCGTACGGCTCGGCCGGGCGCGACGGCGGCGCCGGGTTCGACATCGCCCGGCCGCCCGGCCGCCACCTCGGGTTCGGCCACGGCGTGCACGGCTGCCCCGGCTCGCAGCTGGCCCGCGAGCAGCTGCGGATCACGCTGGAGACGCTGATCCGCGAGCTGCCCGGGATCCGGCTGGAGTCCCCCGAGGTGGTGATGGCCCCGACGCTCATCCACCGGGCGCCGGAGAGCCTGCGCCTGGTGTGGTGATCAGCGGGTGCCGGTCACCTTCCAGATCTTGCCGTTGGCCTTCGACAGGACGAACAGCTCCCCCGCGCGGTCCATGCCGAAGCGCAGGTCGACGCGGGAGTCACCGGCCAGGTTCTGCATGGTGACCTGGTTGCCGGCGGCGTTGTGGACCTTGAGCTGGTAGAGCGGCGCGAGGTCGGTGCCGCCGCGGGTCATCTCCCGCTCGTCGGTGGCGAAGATCCAGCCCTGCACGATGTCGCCGAAGACGTATTTGCCCTGGAGCGCAGGCAGCGCGCCGCCCCGGTAGACGAAGCCGCCGGCGATCGCGCGGCCGAGGTCGCCGGTGCAGCCGGGCGGGCCGTTGTGGTCGTAGGCGGCGACCGGGTAGGTGTAGCCGAGCTCGGCGTCGCCGACGGGCAGCGGGTAGAGGTAGCAGGGCTCGGCCCGGTCGTAGACGAAGGCGCCCTCGCGCTCGCTCCAGCCGAAGTTGTCCCCGGCGCGCACGTCGTAGACGGCCTCGATGTCGTGCTCGCCGATGTGGCCGAGGAACATCCGGCCGCTGCCGCCGCGGTCCCAGCTGAAGCGGTGCGGGTCGCGCATGCCCAGCGCGTAGATCTCGCCGAGCGTGCCGGGGCGGCCGGCGAAGGGGTTGTCCGCCGGGATGCCGTAGCGGCCGTTGGCGCTGTTCGTGCCGCGCGGGTCGATGCGCAGGATCTTGCCGAAGGGCAGGTTGCGGGCCTGCGGGACCGTGCTGCTCGTGCCACGGCCGCCGTCGCCGACCGCGACGTAGAGCAGGCCGTAGTCGGGGCTGCCCGGGGTGGCGCCGGGGTTGAAGTCGATCTGCTGGACGGCGTGGATGTAGGTGCCGAACCCGATGCGCAGCAGTTGCCTGCGGGTGCCGCTGAAGACCGGGGCCGCCGGGTCGGCCGCGGTCCACTCGGTCACGACGCTCTGCACGACCGCCCCGGACTGGGTCCAGTCGGCACGCTCCCGGCTCAGCGCCTGGAACGCCTCGCTGTGCACGGTGTAGAAGCGGCCGTTCGCCGCGAAGTCCGGATGGAAGGCGGCGAAGCCGAAGCCGCTGCCCAGCCCGCGGCCGGAGAAGAAGTTCGCGCCCACCGCGGCGCGCACGTCGAGGTAGGTGCCCGGGGTGCCGCCCGCGGCGGGCAGCGTGTACAGCCTGCCGTTGAGATCGGGCACGAACCGGCGGCCGTCGGCGAGCTGGCCCAGGTGGTTGATGCGGGCGTGGCGGCGCAGCCGGGAGTCGGTCGGCGACGGGACCGGGTCGGTCTTCGGGAACTGCGCGTACTCGGTGAGCACCAGGCCCAGGCCGCTCTGGATCGGGTTCTGCGGGATCGGGTCGGCGATGGGGCCGGTGCCGGTCGGCGTGCCCTCGGTGAGCGCGTCGACGTTGGCCAGGCCGCCCGCGGTGGCGGCGGTGATGCGGACGGTGTTGGCGCCCTGGTTGAGCGTGGCCTGGACGCTCTCGTTGTTCCAGGTGGTCCAGGCGCCGGTGGCGGGGAACTGCAGGGTCGAGACGGCCGTGCCGTTCACGGTGAGCGTGGCCGGGCGGGTGGCGGCGGTGCCGTTGGCGTAACGGAAGGCCAGGGTCGTGGCGCCGGAGCCGGTGACCGTGAACTCCACGAAGGCGCCGGTCGCGTTGGCGCTGTTGACGAACCCGGTGCCGGAGAAGCCCGCGTGGTTGCTCTCGACCAGGCCGTCGCCGATCACCGCGCTCTCCGCCTCGTAGACGACGGACTGCGCTGCGGCCCGGCTCGGCTGGCCGGGTGCCGCGAGCAGGCCGCCCACTAAGATCATGGCCAGGGTGGTTCGGTGCATGGGGGCCCTTTCCCGCGAAAAGATGGGATCTCTTATCGAGGGATCGCTCGGTACCCCTCCGATGTTATGAGGGGCCGGGCCGCCGGCCCGGCCCCTCGTCCGATCAGCCGGTGGAGGCGTTGGAGTTGCCCGCCAGCTTGGCCGAGGCCAGGTCACGGGCCAGGATCGCGGTCTCCACCTGGGCGACCGTGGAACTGGAGGTCACCCCCGGCAGGGTCGCGGTGTCCAGGGCGTAGAGGGTGAACTCGTACTTGTGCGTCGAGCCGCCCGGGCAGGGGCCGAAGTACTGCAGCGCCTTGTTGCCGCTGCCCATGGCCTTCTGCTTGGCCGGAGACTGGTTCGGCACCTGGAAGCCCAGGCCGAGACCCTCCGGCAACGACGTCCTGCTCGCCGGGATGTCCCAGATCGCCCAGTGCTTGCCGCCGTTGGCGGTGTCGATGAAGGTGATCGCGTAGCTCTGGGCGCCGGCCGGGCCGTTGGACCAGGCGAGCTGGGGTGAGATGTCGTTGCCCGAGACGCCGTCCTGGCTGCAGGTGAACTTCGCCGGGATGGTGCCGTTGTGGGCGAAAGCCGTACTCGTGACGGAGAACGGCGGGCCGGCGAACTTCAGCCGGACGATGTCGTTGTCGATCGTGGTCGGGGTGCCGCCGTTCTTGTCGTTGTTGGTGGAGGTCAGCCACAGGCCGCCGTCCGGGGTCTTGGCCACGGTGCGCAGCCGTCCCCAGTCGCCGTTGAAGAAGGCGCGCGGGGTGTCGGTCGTGTTGCCGGTGATCTTCATGACCCACAGGCGGGTGCCCCTGACGGCGGCCATGTAGATCCAGTCGTTGACGATCTCGATGCCGCTCGGGGAGGCCGAGGAGACGCTCCACTGGCGGACCGGGTTGACGTAGCGGGTGTCGCTGCAGGTGCCCTCGCAGACGGACCAGCCGTAGTTCTTGCCGGCCTGGATGAGGTTGAGCTCGTCCCAGGTGCCGTCACCGAACTCCGCGGCCCACAGCCGGCCCTGGGAGTCCCAGGCCAGGCCCTGCGGGTTGCGGTGGCCCAGGCTGTAGACGCGCGGGGCGTTGGGGAAGGGGTTGCCGGGGGCGCCGGCGCCGGTCGGGGTGACCCGCAGGATCTTGCCGTTGAGCGAGTTGAGGTCCTGCGCCCTTTCCTTCACCTGGCCGTCGCCGGTCGTGATGTACAGCATGCCGTCGGGGCCGAACTTGATCCGGCCGCCGTTGTGGAACTTGTTCTTGGCGATGCCGGTCACGATGGCCTCGCGGGGGCCGATCGTGTTGTTCTCGTACCTGAAGCGCACCACCCGGTTGTCGCCCGAGGCGGTGTGCATCGCGTAGACGTAGTGGTCGGAGGCGAAGTTCGGCGACACTGCCAGGCCCATCAGGCCGCCCTCACCGGTCGTGGTGACCGCCTCGGTGATCTTGCCGACCACCGTCTTCTGGCCGGTCGCGGTCACCCTGACGATCTCGAAGCGGTCCCGCTCGGCCACCAGCGCGCTGCCGTCGGGCAGGAACGCGACACCCCACGGCAGGTCCAGCTTGGCGATCGCGCGGTCGAAGATCGGGTCGCCGCCGATCGCGGTCGAACTGGTCCGCACCTTCAGCTCTGCGCTCTTGGCGGAGACGTTGCCGTTGGCGTCGAATGCCTCGGCCTGGAAGGCGTACTCGGTGTTCTGGGTCAGGCCGGAGGCGGTCGCCGTGAGGTCGGGCACGGTCGCGAACTTCGTGCCGTCGCGGTAGACGTTGTAGCCGGTCACCTCGACGTTGTCGGTGGAGGCGTCCCAGGTCAGCGTGATGCTGGTCGAGCTGACCGAGGTCGAGCGGAGGTTGCCGGGCACGGTCGGCGCCTGGTGGTCGTCGCTCGGCGGCGTGGTGATCGGCACGTTGTTGCTGCCCTGCGAGGCGTTGCCCGCCCCGTCGTAGGCCAGCACGCTCAGCACGTAGCCGGTGTTGGGGGTCAGCCCCGTCACCGTGGCGGTCGTCTGGTTGCCGCCGACGGTCTTGAGCACGTTGCCGCCGTTGTAGATGACGTAGCTGGCCACGCCCACGTTGTCGGTGGCGGGGTCCCAGGCCAGGTCCACGGCGGTGGGGCGGACCTCGCCGACCACCCGCAGATTGGCGGGCGCCGTCGGCGGTTCCGGGTCGGCCGGCACGGTGGTGCTGATCCGGTCCAGGTTGGGCCCGCCGTTGGCGGTGCTCGCGGTGGCGCGCAGCTTGTTGGCGCCCGCGATGAGGGGCACGGTCAGCGGCTTCTCCACCCACGTGGTCCAGGCTCCGGTTCCCGGGAAGCCCACGTCGGTGGCGGCGCCGCCGTTCACCGCGACGCTCAGCGGGCGGTCCACGGTGGTGCCGTTGGCGAAGCGGAACTTCACCTCGTAGTTGCCGGCCGTCGGGGCGTTGATCGTGAACTCCACGTAGGAGCCGGTCACGTTGTCGTAGTTGACGAAGCCCCTGCCGGTGAAGCCGGCGTGGTTGGACTCCACCACGCCCTGCGAGATCGTCGCGTCCTCGGCCTGCAGGTCGGTGCTCGGCGCGGCCACCTCGACGTCCAGGAAGTCGAGGTTGGGGTTGCCGTTGGCGGTGGTCGAGGTGAGCCGGATCTTGTTCGCGCCCGCGTTCAGGCTTGCCGTCAGCGTGCTGGTGACCCACGTGGACCAGGCTCCGGTGCCGGTGAACGCGCGGGCCGCCGACACCACGACGCCGTTGACCGCGACGTCGGAGGGGCGGTTGACGGTGGTGCCGTTGGCGTAGCGGATGCCGATCGTCGCCTGGCCGGCGCTCGCCGCGTTCACGGTGAACTCGGTGTAGCTGCCGGCCACGTTGTCGCCGTTGACGAATCCGGTGCCGGAGAAGCCGGGGTGGTTGGACTCGACCAGGCCCTGGGAGACGGTGGCGTCCTCCGCCTCGTGACGGGCGGGCGCGGCCGAGGCGGGCACCGCGGCCACCACGCTCATCAGTAGCGCGGCCACGAGCGCGCCGGCTAACGCGCGCGCCCGGGAGAGAGACCGCATGGATCCTCCTTGGTGGGGGGCGATAGTTAGTAATACTTCCTAACTACGATTGATGGGATCACTCCCCACCAGCAGTGTCAAGCAAACTGACACCGACGCCGAGACATCCCACCACTGGCATCTGAAGCGGCAGGAGCGCAGACTGGGAAGACAGGCGAACGTGGAGTAGTGGAGCATCCGTGGACAACCGCCTCGACCACATGCCGGTCCTCTCACGCGGCAGGCACCGCAACCCCAAGCGCGGCGCGTGCTTCATGGAACTGGCTTCCTACCTGGCAGGAGAGCGCTGGAGCGATCACCCGGCCTGCACGCACCCGCTGCTGGCCGCGCTCGCCAGGCTCGTCAACGACAACACCGGCGACGACAACCGCAACGGCCTGGCCGAACTCGTCCCCTCCATCATCGGGCTGGCCGGCGACGACCTGCGCGTCGACGCCGCCGTCGCGCTGCGCTGCGCCACCACGGCGCTGCCCGTGGCGGCCGCGGAACGCCAGCTCGCGCTCGCCGTCTCCGTGCTGGCCGCCGAGGAGATGCGCGCCCGCCTCGACGGGCGCCCGCCGGGCGGCCCGATGTCGGAGACGGCGCTGCGGGCGATGGAACAGGTCCCCCAGGCGGCGAGAGAGGCCCGCAAGTTCAGCAGGGCGGCCCGGATCACCGAGAAGGGCTTCCGCCGGTACGCGGCGCCGAACGCGGTGCAGCTGTCAGTGGTGGGCATCGTCCAGGCGTGCATCCCGGACCCGGACCGGCTGCTGCGCTCCCTGCTGGAATCGGCCATCACCGACTGCCGCCGGCTCATCCACGCCGACGTCCCCCACATCACCCCGGTCTCGGTCTGACCACCATCACGCGCTGAGGCAGGCGGTCCGATCCTCCCGGGTCGCCCGGGCGCGGCCGCATGTGCGCCAGCGCGCGCAGCCCGCCGCGCGCCCGCGATGGGCGATGCCGAGCTCCAGCAGCGTCTCCGGCTCGTAGGTGCGCAAACCGTGTTCGCCGCAGAGTCGCCGGCACCGGTCGCGTTCATCGACGGCATCGTCATACCGGCGCCGGCCGTTGTAGGCGATTCCGAGCAGCATCCGACGGATGTCGCGGCCGTCGCCGCCTATGCGATATACGAGCATATGTTCGCTACGCCCTGCCATAAATTTGCCTTATCGCAGGTCAGGCAAGCCTCGCCTTCGTTGCGGATCATCCTCACATGTGCCTAAATTTGGCGACAACCTGTCATCATGTGGAGGGTTTTATGACCGCAGTGGCCGAACCGTACTCCGCCGAACGCCATCACCACCATCGTGATGTCACCGGCGGATGGTTGCGGCCTGCGGTGTTCGGGGCGATGGATGGGCTGGTGTCCAACTTCGCGCTGATCGCCGGGGTGGTCGGCGCGGCCGGGGCGGGCCGGGGTGCGGTGCTGGCCGGGTTCGCGGGGCTGGTCGCGGGGGCGTGCTCGATGGCGGCAGGCGAGTACACCTCGGTGAAGTCGCAGACCGAGCTGATGCGTGCCGAGATCGCCGTGGAGCGCCGTGAGCTGGCCCGCAACCCGGAGGGTGAGCTGGCCGAGCTGGCCGCCCTCTACCGGGCCCGGGGGCTCGACGCCGGGCTGGCCGCCACGGTGGCCGCGAAGCTGTCGGCCAATCCCGAGCAGGCCCTGCGCGTGCATGTGCGCGAGGAACTCGGGGTGGATCCGGATGACCTGCCCTCCTCTTACGTGGCGGCCGCCTCCTCGTTCGGCGCCTTCGCCGCGGGGGCGCTGGTGCCGCTGGTCCCGTTCCTGTTCGGGGCCTCGGGGATGCTGGTGGCGGTGATCCTGAGCGTGCTGGGATTGTTCGGGTTCGGGGCCGCGGTGGCCCGGATGACCGCCCGGCCGTGGTGGCTGGGCGGGTTGCGGCAGCTCGCCCTGGGCGTGGGTGCGGCGTGCGTCACGTTCGGGCTGGGGCATCTGCTCGGGGTGAGCCTCTAGGGCCTGGTGGTGACGGCCAGCTTGACGCCGAGCGCGATGAGCGCGGCGCCGGTCAGCCCGTCCACGGTCCTGCGTACGGCGGGGCGGGCGAAGACCCTGCGCAGCGCGCCCACGAGGTTGGCCACGGCCAGGAACCAGGCGGCGGTGCCGACCAGGCCCACGAGCGACAGCGTCACCGTGTCGGCCGGCGGCGCCCCCTCGGAGATGAACTGGGGCATCAGGGCCACGAAGAAGAAGGCCGCCTTCGGGTTGAGGATGTTGGTGAGCAGCCCTTCCAGGAAGGCGGCGGCCGAGCTCTTCTTGCCCGGGTCCGGAAGGTCCAGCTGGAACGCGCCGCCCTTGCGCAGGGCCGCGCGCAACGCCTTGGCGCCGAGGTAGAGAAGGTAGGCGGCGCCGGCCACCTTGACCACGGTGAACGCCACCGACGAGGCGGCCAGCAGGGCCGCGACTCCGGTCGAGGCGGCCACCACCCAGGCGAACACCCCGAGCCCGATTCCGGCCGCGGCGGCCATGCCGTACCCGCGCCCGGAGACCGCCGAGCGGCGCACGACCACCGCGAAGTCGGGGCCGGGTGACATCGCGCCCAGCATCACCACACCACCAAATGCCATTATTTCCGGCAGAGAGATCATGCCGACCACCCTAGTGACCCGGCGTCAGCCGTCCAGGCGTTTGCGGAGGGCGGCGACCCCTGCGGCCAGGACCGGCGGCACGGTGATGAGCACGGCCGCGGCGTCCCCGAGGGAGGTGGCCGCGCTCTCCGCCACCATCCACGCCACCAGCGGCGCGAACACCACCGCCACCCGCACGTTCGACCGCACCAGCCACCCCAGCGCCCTCCGCCCTCGGGTATTCGGCCACGCAAGCCACCCCAGCGCCCGCCGCCCCCAGACCCCGGCGGTCCGCAGCGCCTGTCGCACCCGCATCCGGCCGGTCCGCAGCGTCGGCGTGAGGCCCGCCATCCAGGGTCGCCGGGCAGGCGCGGGGCCGCCGCGCAGGGTGAGCGCCATGCGCGGCATCCCGGCCAGCAGGAGTACGGCGAAGCGCACCCGAGCCCCGCGCCCGGGCAGGACGCGCAGCTCGGCGGCCCACTCCTCACACCAGCGCGGGCGTTCGGCGGCGGGCAGCAGGATCGAGCCGATCGCCACGGCCTGGGCGGTGAGGCCGCGGACCAGGCGGGCGGCGGCAAGGTGCTCCAGTTCGGCGCCGATGGCGCTCAGCCCGAGCCGCCGGGCCAGCGGCGCGAGGACCTCGAGCGTGTGGCGGCTCTTGGCGACCTGCTTCTCGGGGGCGACGAACGCGATGGTGCGCATGTTGTGCAGGCGGTCGGCGACCTTGACGGCCAGGGCCCGGGAGTCGGTGCCCGGTCCGGGTTCTTCGTGGTCGAGTTGGTGGACCTGCCGGACAAGTCCGGCTATCTCGCGGCCGAACTCCTGTTCCAGCAGGTCGAGCCGGCAGCCGGTGTCCTCGGGCAGGTCGTGCAGGAGGGCGGCGCAGAGGGTCGCCGCATCCGCCCCGGTCCCGGCGAGGATGACGGCGACCGCGACGGGGTGGGTGACGTACGGCTGGCCGCTGTGCCGCCGCTGGCCGCGGTGCCAGTAGGCGGCGACGGTGTAGGCGCGTTCGATCAGCTCCCGCGGCGCGTCCGGCGGGAGGACGTCGAGGAGCGGCGCGATGCTCATGCGACCCCCGGCCGGGACAGCCATCCGGGCAGCGGGCGGCGGCGCGCGCGATAGGTCCTGGCGATCGCCTCGCGGGCGCGCTCGATGCCGTCGGGAGTGATCGTGTAGTAGCGGCGGCGCGGACGCCCCTCGCTCACCTGGGCGCCCGGGTCCTCCCAGGCGCTCTCGACCCAGCCGAGGAGCTCCAGCCGGGCCAGGATGGGATAGACGGTCCCGCTGGGCAGGTCGGTCTCGGCGCAGATGCGCAGCCCGTAGCAGGGGGTGGCGGGGTCGTCGAGCAACGTGCGCAGGACGGCCTGGACCTGCATCGTCATCCGCGGCTCGGCCGACATGTCTCGGACTCTACATAGCCCAGGACCGCCCGGGAACTGTCCGCGAGGCCACGGAACCGGCACGCGGAACGAGGGTGATCACGCGGCCGCGCGGGTACCCGGATAGGCAGGCCCCTTCCCTGGAGGCAACGTGCTGCGTCCCTCCATCCCGCTCGGCCGTTTCGCCGGCGTGCGCGTCGGCCTCAACCCCACCGTGCTGGTGATCGCCGTCCTTCTCGTCACCGGGCTGGCGTTCGGCCGCCTGCCCGCCGCCTTCCCCGGGTACGGCGCCGCCGCCTACCTGGCCGCGGCCGTGGCGGGCACGCTGGCCTTCCTGGCTTCGCTGCTGGCCCACGAACTGGCCCACGCGGTGGTGGCCCGGCGGGAGGGCGTGGAGGTGGCGGGCGTGACGCTGTGGCTGCTCGGCGGCGTGGCCCACCTGCGCGGCGAGCCCCGCACGCCGGGCGCGGACCTGCGCATCGCCGCGGCCGGGCCGCTGGTGAGCCTGACTCTGAGCGGGTGCTGCGGCCTGCTGGCCCTGGCCGGCCAGGGCCTGGTCCGGGGCACGCTGATGTATCTGGCGGGGGCCAACCTGGTGCTGGCCGTGTTCAACCTGGTCCCGGGTGCCCCGCTGGACGGCGGCCGCATCCTGCGCGCGCTGCTCTGGGCCTGGCGCGGCGACCGGGTCTTCGCCGCCGTGGTCGCGGCGAGGGCGGGCAAGGTGGTCGGCTGGGCGCTGCTGACCCTGGGCGCGGTCATGCTGCTGACCGGCGCCGGCCTCCAGGGCGTCTGGCTGGGCGTGGTCGGCCTGTTCGTGGCTGGCGCCGCGGCGGCCGAGGAGCGCCACGCCCGCGCCACCGCCCCGCGGAAGTCGCCGACCGCCTCCTGAGGCCGTCCACCCCGCCGGCACACCTCCGGCGCCCTCCCACCCGCCGGCACACCTCCGGCGCCCTCCCACCCGCCGGCACACCTCCGGCGCCGTCTCACTCCACCGGTACGGCCGGCCGCGCCCGCAGGGCGGCGGGCAGGAAGGCGAGACACGCGGCCAGGAGCACGGCCCCGGCGGCCACCAGCGATCCGGTCACCCCGAACGCGGCCGCCGCGGGCCCGCCCAGGGCGACGCCGGCCAGCATGAAGTTGACCATGACGGTGTTGAGCAGCCCGACGCCCCTCCCCCGCATCTCGTCCGGAAGATCGCTGAGCAGGGTGTTGGCCAGCGGCACCTGGAACAGGCTGACGGCCACCCCGGCGAGCAGGCACCACCCGGCGACCGGGGCCGGCCCGGGCGCGCCGCCCAGCGCCGCCGTGGTCAGCAGGGCCAGCCCGAACAGGGCCACGCACGTCACCAGCACGCGGGGGGTGGACCCGAATCGCCGGATGACCGCCGGCCCGAGCAGGGCTCCCGCGATCGCGCCGCCCGCGTACAGCGCCTGGGCGGTGCCGTACTCCATGGCCTTCAGGTCGAAGACGGTGAGCAGTTGCGCGTTGAACCCGGTGGTGAACAGCCCGGTGACCAGCGTGACCGGGACGAGGAAGGCGAGCAGGAACCGCAGCGACGGGATCGCGAGCACGCCCCGCACCCCGGTGCGCAGCGCCTGCCAGTACGGCTCGGCGGCGGCCCGTCCCTGGGGGCCCTCGCGCAGGACCCGGAGGCTGCCCAGCAGGACGGCCGAGGCCACGAACGTGGCGGCGTTGAGGACGAGCACGGTCTCGACGGTCCCCAGCGCGATCAGCACGCCGCCGAGGGCGGGCCCGAGCATGTTGACGGTCTGGCTGGTGCTCTGGAACAGCGCGACGGCCGCGGCGAGGTCGTGCTTGCCGACGATGCGCGGGATGGCGGTGATCCTGGCGGTCTCGAAGACCGCCTTGCCGACGCCTTCGAGCAGGATGAGCGCGAGCAGCAGGCCGACCGAGTCCAGGACGGGGATCATGGCGAGCACGACGGGCACCCGGGCGAGGTCGGCCCCGATGAGCAGCCACCTGGCCGGCAGCCGGTCGGCCAGCGGGCCGACGAAGGCGCCCAGGACGCCGGAGGGCAGCAGCTGGGACAGCACGACCAGGGAGATGACGACCGGGCTGTCGGTGACCCTGCCGGCGAGGAAGATCAGCGTGACGCGGGTCATCGCGTCGCCGAGGAAGGAGATGACGACCGCCAGCCAGTAGCGCAGGTAGGTGCCGTCCCTGAGGAGCTCGATCATGGTGCGGCCGACGCTAGTGGCCGGGCCGGCGGGCGGGCAGGGGGTTACGCCGGGCGCGGATCCGCCGTGAGCGTAGCCGGCCCCCGGCGGCTATCCGCCGTCGGGGGACGCGCTCTCCGGGGCGCTCCATCCCTTGGCGCTCCAGCCGGGCACGCGGTAGTCGGCCGTCAGCGACCCCGGCGTGACGGCCTGCCCGCAGCACCGGCAGGTCACGATCGGGTCCAGCTCCTGCCCGCAGGAGTGGGCGAAGACGACGGACGGCTGCTCGGCCAGGTGCCGGTCGCCCCACTTGCGCAGCATGTGCAGCACGTCCTGGAGCTCGATCGCGGCCGCGGTCGGCAGGTACTCGTGGCGCGGCGGCCGCTCGCTGTAGGCCGTCTTCTCCAGCAGCCCGGCCTCGACCAGCCGCTTGAGCCGCGCGGCGAGGATGTCGCGGGGGGCGCCGATGTTGCGCGCCATCGCGTCGAAGCGCCGCACGCCGTAGAAGACCTCGCGCAGGATCAGCAGGGAGTACTTCTCGCCGACGAGCGCGAGGGCGTCGGCGACCGAGCAGGGCCGTGCCGTTGTCATCGTCCCAGCGTACGGCAGCGCGTTGGAAAACCGGACGAACTATGTTCTACAGTGGATCCAGTTTTCCAACTGATAGGAGGACGCGATGCGCGACGCCGTCATCGTGCAAGCCGTGCGCACCCCCGTCGGCAAGGGCAAGCCGAACGGCGCCCTGGCCGGGGTGCACCCCGTCGAGCTGCTGGCCCACACCCTGCGCACGCTGGTCGAGCGCTCCGGCGTGGATCCCGCGCTGGTCGACGACGTGATCGGCGGCACCGTGGACCAGGTCGGCGAGCAGGCCATGAACACCACCCGCTACGCCTGGCTGTCGGCCGGTTTCCCCGACTCGGTGCCCGCGGTGACCGTGGACCGCCAGTGCGGCTCCTCGCAGCAGGCCGTGCACTTCGCCGCCCAGGGCGTCATCGCCGGCGCCTACGACCTGGTGGTCGCCTGTGGCGTGGAGTCGATGAGCCGGGTGCCGATGTGGTCGAACGTGCCGCCGGGCGCGGACCCGTTCGGCCCCGGCGTGGCCGCGCGCTTCTCCGGCGGGCTGGTCCCGCAGGGCGTCAGCGCCGAGCTGATCGCCGCCAAGTGGTCGCTGAGCCGCGAGCAGATGGACGCCTTCGCCACCTCCTCCCACGCCAAGGCGGCCGCCGCCGACTTCTCCGCCGAGCTCGCCCCGATCGCCGGTCTCGACCACGACGAGTCGGTACGGCCGGCCACCACGGTCGAGGTCCTGGCCGGCTTGAAGCCCGCCTACGAGGACCCGGTCTGGACCGAGCGGTTCCCCCAGATCGACTGGTCGGTCACCGCGGGCAACGCCAGCCCGATCAACGACGGGGCCGCCGCCGTGCTCATCACGACCAGCGAGAACGCGGCCCGGCTGGGCCTGCGCCCGCTGGCCAGGCTGCACTCGTTCGCGGTCACCGGCTCCGACCCCGTGCTGATGCTGACCGGCGTCGTCCCCGCCACCGAGAAAGTGCTGAAGCGGGCCGGGCTGCGCCTGGACGACATCGACCTGTTCGAGGTCAACGAGGCGTTCGCCAGCGTGGTGCTCGCCTGGCAGCAGGAGACCGGCGCCGACCCGGCCAGGGTCAACGTCAAGGGCGGCGCGATCGCGCTGGGCCACCCGCTCGGCGCCAGCGGCGCGCGGATCATGACCACGCTGGTCAACGCGATGCGGGAGCGCGGCGCCCGGTACGCGCTGCAGACGATGTGCGAGGCTGGCGGCCTGGCCAACGCGACGATCCTGGAGGCGCTCTAGTAGTCCGGGTCCTCGCCGGCGTCGCCGAGGTACGGGGCGTAGGCCCAGCCTTCGAAGTCCTCGCCCCAGACCCGGGTCCAGGAGCCCCTGCTGCCGCAGGACCCCTCGACGGTCTCCTCGTAGCCGACCGAGCCCACCGGCTCGTACTGCGTGCCCGGCCCCGACCTGACCCAGAGGTTGGCCGGGTACGGCGGTGCGGCCACGTACACACAGCCCTCTGCGGCCGCGGCGGTCCCGGGAGCGAGCAGGCCGATCGGCGCCGCCAGGACGAGCAGGGCCAGGATTCCGGTGAAGCTGCGCATAACAACATCCCCCTTCGGGGGGATTTGTAGCGATATATGGCAGTTTATCCGCGTAAAGCGGGCGTTACACTTCCCGGATGCCTTTCCGCAGTGCTCAGTGGTACTCCGGCGACGACAGGAACTCCTTCATTCACCGCGCCTGGATGCGGCGTGGCACCCCCGCCGACGCCTTCGAGCGCCCCCAGATCGCCATCGCGAACACCGCCTCCGACCTCACCCCCTGCAACGCCCACCTCGACGAGGTGGCCCGCAGCGTCCGCGACGGCGTCTGGGCGGCCGGCGGCGTCCCGCTGAACCTGCCCGTGATCTCCCTGGGCGAGACCAACGTCCGCCCCACCGCCATGCTCTGGCGCAACCTGGCCGCCATGGCCGCCGAGGAGATGTTCCGCGCCAACCCGATCGACGGCCTGGTGCTGCTCGGCGGCTGCGACAAGACGATCCCCTCGCTGCTCATGGCCGCCGCCTCCGTCGATCTGCCCGCGCTGGTCGTGCCCGGCGGCCCCATGCTCACCGGGCACCTCCAGGGCATCCCGCTCGGCTGCGGCACCGACGTCTGGCGGCTGAGCGAGGAGGTGCGCGCCGGCACGCTCGAGCGCGCCGACTTCCTGGACTCCGAGTCGTCGATGATCCGCAGCCGCGGCCACTGCAACACCATGGGCACCGCCTCCACGATGGCCTGCATGGCCGAGGCGCTCGGCATGACCCTGCCCGGCACCGCGGGCACCCCCGCCCCCGACAGCCGCCTGCTCGAACGCGCCCACGCCAGCGGCCGCCTGGCCGTCGACCTGGTCCGGCGCGACCTGCGCCCCAGCGCGATCCTGACCAGGGCCGCATTCCTCAACGCCATCGTCACGCTGGCCGCGATCGGCGGCTCCACCAACGCGGTCGTGCACCTGCTGGCCGTGGCCGGGCGCGCGGGCGCCGAGCTGAGCCTGGACGACTTCGACCGCACCGGCTCCGGCGTCCCGCTGCTGGTGGACCTCCAGCCGGCCGGGCGCCACCTGATGGACGACCTGTTCCGGGCCGGCGGGCTGCCGGCCGTACTCCACCAGGTCGCCGACCTGCTCGACCCCGCGGCGATCACCGTCACCGGGCGGCCGCTCACCGAGCACGTCGCGCACGCCCCGACCTGGGACGGCGGCGTCATCCGCCCGCGCGCCGACCCGCTGCTGCCCGACGCCGGCATCGCCGTCCTGCGCGGCAACCTCGCCCCCGACGGCGCCGTCATCAAGCCCGCCGCCGCCTCCCCCGAGCTGCTGCGCCACCGCGGCCGCGCGATCGTCTTCGACAGCGTCGAGGACCTGCACACCCGCCTGGACACCGTCGACGCCGACGAGGGCTCCGTCCTCGTGCTGCGCGGCTGCGGCCCCAGGGGCTACCCGGGCATGCCCGAGGTCGGCAACCTGCCGCTGCCGGCCAAGCTGCTGGCCAGAGGCGTGCGCGACATGGTCCGCATCAGCGACGCCCGCATGAGCGGCACCGCCTACGGCACCGTGGTGCTGCACGTGGCGCCCGAGGCCGCCGCGGGCGGCCCGCTGGCCAGGGTCAGGACCGGCGACCCGATCGTGCTCGACGTGCCAGGGCGCACGCTGCGCGTCGACGTGCCCGACGCCGAGCTGGCCGCCCGGCCGCCGGTCACCGCCGGATTCGCCCGCCCGATCAGAGGCTGGGAGAAGCTGTACGTGGACCACGTCCTGCAGGCCGACCGCGGCTGCGACCTGGACTTCCTCACCGGCTCCAGCGGCAGCGCCGTACCCCGGGAGTCGCACTGAAAGGGGCAAAGAGTCTTCTGCGCCATGCGCGGAAATGGTCTGGCGGGGTACCGCGTTACGGGACGATGTGATCGCTTTGACGGCCCGAGGAGGACTAATGAACGGCAGCGATATCACCCAGAGCCAGGAGTGGACGGCCCTGGCCAAGCACCACGAGGAGATCGCGGGCACGACCCTGCGCGAGCTGTTCGCCGCCGACCCGGGCCGGGCCGGGCGGCTGAGCGTGCGCGCGGGCGACCTCTTCCTCGACTACTCCAAGCACCGCGCCACCGGCGAGACCTTCGACCTCCTGGTACGGCTGGCCGAGCGGGCCGGGCTGCGCGAGAAGATGGAGGCGATGTTCCGCGGCGACCACATCAACGTCAGCGAGGACCGGGCGGTGCTGCACACGGCGCTGCGCCTGCCCGCGGACGCGCGGCTGACGGTCGACGGCCAGGACGTCGTGGCCGACGTGCACGAGGTCCTGGACAAGATGAGCGCCTTCGCCGAGCGGGTGCGCGGCCGGGAGTGGCGCGGCGCGACCGGCGAGCCCATCGCCACGGTCGTCAACATCGGCATCGGCGGCTCCGACCTGGGCCCGGCGATGGCCTACGAGGCGTTGAAGGACTACGCGGACGCGGGCGTCGCGGCCAGGTTCGTCTCCAACATCGACCCGGCCGACATCCACGGCAACCTGCGCGGCCTGGACCCGGCCACGACGCTGTTCGTGATCAGCTCCAAGACGTTCACCACCCTGGAGACGCTGACCAACGCGCGCGTGGCCCGTGACTGGCTGGTGGCGGCGCTGGGTGAGGAGGCGGTGGAGAAGCACTTCGTGGCCGTCTCCACCAACGCCGAGAAGGTCGCCGCGTTCGGCATCGACACCGCCAACATGTTCGGCTTCTGGGACTGGGTGGGCGGCCGCTACTCCTACGACGGCGCGATCGGCCTGTCGCTCATGATCGCCATCGGCCCGGAGCGCTTCCGCGACATGCTGGCCGGGTTCCACGCCGTGGACGAGCACTTCCGCACCACGCCGTTCGAGCGGAACATGCCGGTGCTGATGGGCCTGCTGGGCATCTGGTACACCGACTTCTTCGGCGCCCAGACCCGGGCCGTGCTGCCCTACAGCCAGCGGCTGCACCGCTTCCCCGCCTACCTGCAGCAGCTCACGATGGAGTCCAACGGCAAGTCCGTGCGCGCCGACGGCTCGCCGGTCACCGCCGACACCGGCGAGATCTTCTGGGGCGAGCCGGGCACCAACGGCCAGCACGCCTTCTACCAGCTGCTCCACCAGGGAACCCGGCTCGTGCCGGCCGACTTCATCGGCTTCGCCGAGCCGTACGACGACAGCGCGGGCATGCACGACATCCTCACCGCCAACCTGCTCGCCCAGACCAGCGCGCTGGCCTTCGGGAAGACGGCCGAGGAGATCGCCGCCGAGGGCACGCCCGCGGCGGTCGTGCCGCACAAGGTGATGCCGGGCAACCGGCCCACCTCGACGATCCTCGTGCCCAAGCTCACCCCGTACACCCTGGGCCAGCTCGTGGCCCTCTACGAGCACATCGTCTTCACCGAGGGCGTCATCTGGGGCGTCGACTCCTTCGACCAGTGGGGTGTGGAGCTGGGCAAGAAGATGGCCCTCGACCTCGAGCCGACGCTCACCTCCGAGGAACCGCCCGTGGCGTTCCCCGACGCGTCCACCGCGCAACTGGTAAAGAAGTACCGGGAGCTCAGAGGAAGGCGCATTTGACATGACGCGTGCGGGCGCGATGGTCCTGTTCGGGATCACCGGTGATCTGGCCTACAAGATGGTGCTGCCCGCGCTCTACCGGCTGACCGCCGACGGGGTGCTCGACCTGCCCATCGTCGGCGTCGCCAAGACCGACCTCGACCTGGCGGGCCTGCGTGAGCGGGCCCGCCAGGCGTGCGGCGGTGCCACCGACGCCGCCTTCGAGAAGTTCGCCGGCAACCTGCGCCTGGTCGCCGGCGACTACCGCGAGGAGCGGACGTTCGCCGCCATCCGCGACGAGGTGGCGGGCGCCGGTTTCCTCGTCCACTACCTGGCCGTGCCGCCCGCGTTGTTCGGCACGGTCGCGCAGGGCCTGGCCGGGGCGGGGCTGCACCGCGAGGCCCGGCTGGTGGTGGAGAAGCCGTTCGGCCACGACCTGGCCTCGGCCCGCGAGCTCAACGCCGAGCTGCTGAAGTACTTCGACGAGGAGCACCTGCGCCGGGTCGACCACTTCCTCGGCAAGGAGCCGGTCGAGGACCTCATCGTCTTCCGGCTCGGCAACATGCTGCTGGAGCCCATCTGGAACCGCAACTACGTGCGCAACGTCCAGATCACCATGGCCGAGGACTTCGACGTGGCCGACCGCGGCGCCTTCTACGACGCCAACGGCACGATCAGGGACGTGGTCCAGAACCACCTCATGCAGCTTCTGGCGATCCTGGCCATGGACGCGCCGCCGTCCAAGGACGCCCGCGCCTTCATCGACGAGAAGTGGCGGGTGCTGCGGGCCGTGCAGGACATCACTCCGTCGGCGGTGGTCCGCGGCCAGTACGACGGCTACCAGGACACCGAGGGCGTGCGCCCCGGCTCCACGACCGAGACCTTCGTGGCCATGCGCGCCGCCATCGACAACTGGCGCTGGGCCGGCGTGCCCTTCTACATCCGCTCGGGCAAGGCGCTGCCCACCACCGACCTGGAGGTCGTGGCCGAGCTGCGCACGCCGCCGGTCACCCTGTTCCACGGCGAGCTGTCGCCGAACCTCATCCGCTTCCGCCTCCAGCCCGACGCCGGGGTCACCTTCGACCTGCTGGCCAAGGAGCCGGGCAAGGACGCCACCCGCCCGGTGCCGGTGAGCGTGGACTTCACCAAGGTCCTGGGCCCGATGGAGGCGGCCTACCAGCGCATCCTGACCGACGCCGTCACCGGCGAGCCCCGGCGCTTCGTCCGCTTCGACCTGGCCGAGGAGTCGTGGCGGATCGTCCAGCCGGTGCTCGACCTGCCCGAGCCGCCGCTGCCGTACGCCAAGGGCACGTGGGGGCCCGAGGCGGCGGCGAAGATGGTGCGCTGGCACGAGATCTCGACGACGTTCGACTGATACTGAGCGTATGAACATCCTGGAGCTAGCGGAAAAGACCAAGGACGCCGCGACCGTCAAGCGCGTCTTCGGCGAGCCGATCCGCCACGGGGACGTCACCGTGATCCCCGTGGCCCGGATCGGGCAGGGCGGAGGCGGCGGGGAGGGCGTCTCCGAGGGTTCCGAGAACCCCGGCCGGGGCTCGGGCGGCGGGTTCGGCTTCGGCGCGAGCCCGGCGGGCGTGTTCGTCATCAAGGACGGCGAGGTGCGCTGGCAGCCGGCCGTGGACGTCAACCGGATCGTGGTCGGCGGCCAGATCGTCGCCGTCGTGCTGCTGCTCACCCTCCGCGCGATCTTCAAGCGGCGCAGGCGTTAGTGCCGGCCCCAGGCGCCGCGGTGCACGACCTCGCCGACGGGTTTGCGCCCGCGGTCGAGTGAGGGCGAGCGCTGGTCCCGGGCGCGGTAGCCGACGCTGATCACGCCGATCGCGGTGTAGGCGGCGGGCACGCCGAATGCCTCCTTCAGGCCGGCGGCGCGCTCGCCGGGCGGCACGCCGAAGAAGCAGGCGCCGAGCCCTTCGTCCACGGCGGTGAGCAGCATGAGGAGGGAGGCCATGCCGGTGTCGATGTCCCAGTACGGCACCGGCCAGCGGGCCTCGTCCTTGTCCGTCCAGCCCTTGTCGGGGGCGGCGTAGCGGTCGAGATATGCCTGCTTGTGCGAGAACGGAATGATCAGCAGCGGCGCCCGGCGCAGCCCCTTGCCCCACTCGCCGGCCTCGTCGCCGGAGACCTCCCAGAATCGCTTGATGCCGCCGGGTTCGTCCAGGACCAGGAACGCCCATCCCTGGCTGAATCCCGCCGACGGCGCGTGCAGGGCGTTGGCCAGGATCCGCTCCCTGATCTCGGGCGGCACCGGGCGGTCGGGGTCGTAGTTGCGGACCATGCGGCGGCGGCGTACCACGTCCTGAAATTCCGTCATGGGACCCAGCTTTCCAGAGTGTTCCGGTGGGTTGTCACGATGGCGGGGTGAAGGTCTTACTCATTCAGCCGCCGCGCTGGTCGCCCGACGGGCACGACAACTTCGACGCCGCCGAGCGCCTGCTGCAGGAGGCCGATCTGGTGCTGCTGCCGGAGCTGGCCGGGTCGAGCCTGCCCCGCGCGGAGTACCGGGAGCGGGTGGTACGGCTGGCGCGGCTGGCCGGGGCGTTCGTCGTGGGCGGCTCGCACTTCGACGCGGTCGAGGGCGGGAGCGTCAACCGGGGCATGGTCGCGGCGCCGGACGGGACGATCGCGGCCGAGTTCGAGAAGGCGCATCCGTATGGGCTGGAGCGCCGGGGCGGGGTGCTGCCGGGGCGGCCGTCGGAGACGTTCGAGCTGGCGGGACGGCGGATGCGGGTGCTGCTGTGCGCGGATCTGTGGTACTCCGCCCGGATGGCGACGGCGGTGGACGCGGTGCTCGTGCCGGCCTTCTCGCTGACCCAGTGGGACTCTCCGGGGCCGGCGCGGGCGCTGTGGCAGCACATGAGCGTGGCCAGGGCGTATGAGTTCATGACGTATGTGGCGGTCAGCGACTGGCACCACGAGGCGACCTATCACGGGCATCCGTGCGCGGGGGTGACCGGGTTCGCCAATCCGTATCCGGCCCGGCCGGAGGAGTACTTCACCCACGGGGCCGGGACGCGGGTCATGGACTTCGACCGGCTGGACGCCCTGCGGGCCGACCGGGTGGGGCGCGGGTTCGCGTCTTGACCGGGTGCCGGTTGGAAGTAAAGCTTACTAACAATCACGGAGCCACCCGCGGAGGATCACCATGGGCCGTTCCCGCATCGGTAGCACGCTGGCGGGGCTGACGCTGGCCGCCGCCCTCATCGCCGCGCCGGGCGGGGCCACGGCCCCGGGGAGCCCGGCGGCCGCCGCCAGCGCGGCGGGGGCGATCGGGGACGTGCTCCCGGCGCCGGTGAGCGTCCAGGCGGCGGCCACGCCGTACACGCTGGGGCCGGACGCCACGATCGCCAGTGACGACGCGGGCGTGGGCGGCTACCTCGCGCAGTTGCTGCGGCCGGCGACCGGGTACGCGCTGCCGGTCGGCCAGGGCGGGCAGGGCAGTCTGTCGCTGCTGCTGTCCGGGGCGCCGGCCACGGTCGGGCAGCAGGGTTACCAGCTCGACGTGACGGCGAGCGGGGTCGTGATCCGGGCGCAGACGGCCACGGGGCTGTTCAACGGGGTGCAGACGTTACGGCAGCTGTTCCCGCCGCAGGTGGAGAGCGCGAGCGTGCGGCCGGGGCCGTGGACGGTGCCGGGCGGGCGGATCGTCGACTATCCGCGCTTCGGCTACCGGGGCACGATGCTCGACGTCTCGCGGCACTTCATGCCCGTCTCGGTGGTCAAGCGGCACCTCGACAGGATCGCCCTCTACAAGATCAACTACCTGCATCTGCACCTCTCCGACGACCAGGGCTGGCGCATCGCCGTCGACTCCTGGCCGCGCCTGGCCACGTACGGCGGGAGCACGCAGGTGGGCGGCGGCCCGGGCGGCTCCTACACCAAGGACCAGTTCCGCGAGATCGTGGCCCACGCCGCGCAGCGGCACATCACGATCGTCCCCGAGATCGACATGCCGGGGCACACCAACGCCGCCCTCGCCTCCTACGCCGAGCTCAACTGCAACGGCGTCGCCCCGCCGCTCTACACCGGCACTGGGGTCGGCTTCAGCTCGCTCTGCACCACCAAGGAGATCACCTACACCTTCGCCGCCGACGTCATCGGGGAACTGGCCGAGCTGACGGCCGGGCCGTACCTGCACATCGGCGGCGACGAGGCGGACGCCACGCCGGACGCGCAGTACGCGGCGTTCATGAACCGCGTGCAGCCGATGGTGGCCGGGCGCGGCAAGGCGGTCGTGGGCTGGCACCAGATCGGCGCCTCGGCCGTCCAGCACTCACCGGGGCGGATCGCCCAGTACTGGGGCACGACGACATCCGACTCGCTGGTGACCACCGCGGTGTCGAAGGGCGCCAAGGTGATCATGTCTCCGGCCAACAAGGCGTACCTGGACATGAAGTACACCGCCGCGACGCCGCTCGGGCAGGACTGGGCGGGGCTCATCGAGGTCAAGACCGCCTACGAGTGGAACCCGGGCAGCCACCTGAGCGGCGTGCCCGCCTCGGCCGTGCTCGGCGTCGAGGCCCCGCTCTGGACCGAGACGATCGTCACCGAGGACCACATCGAGTTCATGGCCTTCCCGCGCCTGCCCGCCATCGCCGAGCTGGGCTGGTCGCCGTGGTCCACGCACAACTGGAGCGCCTTCCGCGCCCGGCTGGCCGCGCAGGCTCCGCGCTGGGACGTCATGGGCATCGGCTTCTACCGCTCGCCGCAGGTCTCCTGGCCGGCCCCGGGCCGCTACGAGGCGGAGAACGCCGTGATCTCCCGGGGCGCCGTGGAGTCCAACCACGCGGGCTACTCGGGCACCGGGTTCGTCAACTACGACAACGTCACCGGCGGCTACGTCGAGTTCACCGTCACCGCCGCGACGACCGGCCCGGCCGCGATCCGCCTGCGCTACGCCAACGGCACCCCGGCCAACCGGCCCCTGAACGTGGCCGGGACCGTGGTGGACTTCCCCGGCACCGGCGCGTGGACGACCTGGCAGACCAGGACCGTCACCCTCAACCTCACCGCGGGCGCGAACGTCGTCCGCGCCACCGCCACCACCGCCGCCGGCGGCCCCAACCTCGACTACCTGGAGGTGGCTCCCTAACGGGGTTTGGGACTTCGTTGGGAAACCCGTGGCCCGCCTCAGACCTACGCTGGGAGGGATCCGCACTCGGGAGGCAGCCATGAAGTTCATGGACGTCCACCACGGCATGCAGGGCATCACCGAGGAGCAGCTCCGCGAGGCCCACGACGCCGACCTGGCCATCCAGTCACAGGAGAGGGTCACCTTCGAACAGGCATGGGCGGACCCGGAGTCGGGCCTCGTCTACTGCCTGTCGGACGCGCCGGACGCCGGCGCGGTCCAGAGGATCCATCAGCGCGCGGGCCATCCGGCCGACGAGATCCATCCCGTGCCGCTGACGATCTGAGGGGGAAGGCAGCATGATCGAAGTCAAGAACGTCGACAAGCCCGACGAACGCCGCGACTTCCCTCGGGGGCACCTCGAGGTGTGCAACCTGAGCGGGCTCGTCTTCGGCGTCGCCACGATGGAGCCCGGCTGGAGATGGTCGGAGTCCGTCAAGCCCATCGCCGGCACCGAGTACTGCGAGGTGCACCACAACGGCTACGTCGTCCAGGGCCGCCTGCGGCTGCGCATGCGCGACGGCTCCGAGGCCGAGGTGGGGCCGGGCGACGTGTTCGTCTGCCCGCCCGGCCACGACGCCTGGGTGCTCGGTGACGAGCAGTTCATCGTCTACGACTTCGCGGGCGGAGCCGCGGAGTACGCCAAGCCCGAAGGGAGCTAGCGCCTTTGCGGCGGGGTGACGGCCCCGCCGTACGGGTGAGGGGAGGGGGAGATGTTCATCCAGGTCATCCAGGGCGAGGTGGCGGACGCCGCAGCCATGCGCGCGGCCGCCGATCAGTGGGCGCGGGAGCTGGCCCCGGGTTCGTACGGCTGGCTCGGCACGACCGCCGGCGTCACGGAGAGCGGCACGCTGATCCTGCTGGCCCGGTTCGCCTCGCGCGAGCAGGCGCGGCGCAACTCCGACCGGCCCGGGCAGTCGGCCTGGTGGACGGAGACGGAGAAGCTGTTCACCGGCGAGATCGCCTTCCACGACTGCGACCAGGTCGAGACGTACCTGGGCGGTGGGTCGGATCTGGCGGGGTTCGTGCAGATCATCCAGGGCCGGATCACGGACCTGGGGCGGCTGGGCGCGATCCTGGCCGCCAGTGAGGAGGATCTGCCCCGGTTCCGGCCGGACCTGCTGGGCAGCGTCGCCGCGATCACCGACGCCGGCTTCTCCACCGAGGCCGCCTACTTCACCAGCGAAGCCGACGCCAGGGAGGGGGAGGGCAAGACCCTGCCGCCGGAGCTGGAGGCGTCGTTCAAGGAGTACATCGGGTTGTTCGACGGCGGGCCGTCGTTCTTCGACCTGCGTGAGCCCTGGCTGTACTCACGCTGACGGCAGCTCTCCGCGGGAGTCGGGGACGACCAGGCCGATCTCGTAGGCGTGGATGACGGCCTGGGTACGGTCGCGCAGGCCGAGCTTCGCCAGCAGACGCGCCACGTGGGTCTTCACCGTGTGCTCGGAGACGACCAGCTCGGCGGCGATCTCGGCGTTCGAGCGGCCCCGGGCCAGCAGGCGCAGGACCTCGGTCTCGCGCGGGGTCAGCCCGTGCCCGCCGGGTACGGCGGGGCGGCGCCGCTGGCGGGCGAACTCGGCGATCAGCCTCCTGGTCACCGCCGGCGCCAGCAGGGCGTCGCCCCGTGCCACCGTGCGGACGGCGGCCACCAGGTCGGGGGCGCGCACGTCCTTGAGCAGGAAGCCGCTGACGCCCGCGGTCAGCGCGTCGTAGACGTAGTCGTCCAGGTCGAACGTGGTGATCATGATGATCCGGGTGCGCTCGGTCCGGAGGATGCGGCGGGCGGCGTCGATGCCGTTCATCTCGGGCATGCGGATGTCGAGCAGCGCCACGTCCGGGTGGGTCAGGCGGGCCTGCCGTACCGCCTCGGCGCCGTCGGGGGCGGTGGCGGCGACGCGCAGGTCCGGCTGGGCGGACAGGACGGCGGCGAAGGCGCGCAGGACCTTGGGCTGGTCGTCGGCGATGAGCACGCTCGTGGGCCGGGCGTTCACCGGGCCTTCACCCTGGGTCATCCGCATGACTATAGCCCTCCGGCCGCCGCGGAAAATTCTTCCGGCGTGGTTGTCGAAACCGGCTCCTCTCCTTCGATGCGTCACCAAACGAAGAAGAGGGAGAGAGAACATGACCACCACCCGCACCCGCGTCACCAGGACGTTGCTCACCGCCGGCGTCGTGGCCGGGCCGCTGTACGTGGCCGTGGGCCTCGCCCAGGCGTTCACCCGCGAGGGCTTCGACCTCACCCGGCACCAGTGGAGCCTGCTGGCCAACGGTGAGCTGGGCTGGATCCAGGTCGCCAACTTCCTGGTCGCCGCGCTGGCGACCGGCGCCGCCGCGGTGGGCATGCACCGGGCCGGCGGCTCCCCGTGGGCGTCGCGGCTGATCGCGGTCTACGCCCTCAGCCTCGTCGGCGCCGCGGTCTTCAAGGCCGACCCCGCGATGGGCTTCCCGGCCGGCACGCCGGAAGGCCCGGGGGTCATCAGCGCGGGCGGCATGCTGCACCTGCTCTGCGGCCTGATCGGCTTCGTCGCCGTCGGCGCCGCCTGCTTCGTCGTCGCGCGCCGCTTCGGGCCGCTGTACTCGCGCGTCACCGGCGTGCTCTTCCTGCTCGGCTTCGCCGCGGTCGCCATCGGGGCCGGAGCCGTATGGGCCAACCTGGCCTTCACCGCCGCCATCCTCCTCATCTGGACGTGGCTGGCCGTCGTTTCCCTCCACTACCGTCGTACAGTCTGACGGGAAAGGATCATCGCCATGCGTTACCTGATCACCCTCCGGGTCACCAGCCAGCCCGCCACCGCTCCCCCTGCGGAGCTGATGGCCGCCATCGCCAAGCTCGGCGAGGAGACCGCGGCCACGGGCGCCCTGCTCGACACCGCGGGCCTGTCCCCCAGTTCCCAGGGCGCCAGGGTCGAGCTGACCGGCGGCAAGCTGAGCGTGACCGACGGCCCGTTCGCCGAGGCCAAGGAACTCATCAGCTACGCCATCTTCGAGGTCAAGTCCAAGGAGGAGGCCGTGGAGTGGGCCTCGCGCTTCCTGAAGATCCACCGTGACCACTGGGAGGGCTGGGAGGGGCAGGCGGACGTCCTGCACATCTTCACCCCCTGATCCCGCGGCATGGGCCCCGGCCGGTGACACCGGCCGGGGCTTGCTGCTTGGATCGGGTGCCATGACAGCTCACGCGCGGGACCGGTCGCCATGACCGCCCATGCGGCCGTCGAGGCGGTCTGGCGCATCGAGTCGGCCCGGGTCATCGCCGGGCTCGCCCGGATGGTGCACGACATCGGCCTGGCCGAGGAACTCGCCCAGGACGCCCTGGTCGCGGCGCTCGAACAGTGGCCGCGCGACGGCGTGCCGGACAACCCGGGCGCCTGGCTCATGCTCACCGCCAAGCACCGCGCCGTCGACATGCTCCGGCGCCAGTCCCGCTACCAGGACAAGCTCGCCCAGATCGGCCGCGACCAGGAGCTGCGCCGCGACCAGGTGGACGACGTCCTGGACCGGCCGCCCATCGAGGACGACCTGCTGCGGCTGCTGTTCACCGCCTGCCACCCGGTGCTGCCCGCCGACGCCCGCCTGGCGCTCACCCTGCGGCTGCTCGGCGGCCTGACCACCGAGGAGATCGCCCGGGCCTTCCTCGTCCCCGAGACCACGCTCGGCCAGCGCGTCTCCCGCGCCAAGCGCACGCTGGCCGAGAAGGGCGTGCGGGTCGAGCTCCCACCGGCCGAGGAACTGCCCGACCGGCTCGCCTCGGTGCTGGAGGTCGTCTACCTCATCTTCAACGAGGGCTACTCGGCCACCGCCGGGGACGACTGGATGCGTCCTGAGCTGTGCGAGGAGGCGATGCGCCTGGGCCGGATCCTGACCGGCCTCATGCCGGGCGAGCCGGAGGTCCACGGGCTGGTCGCGCTGATGGAGATCCAGGCCTCGCGTACGGCGGCGCGCACCGGACCCGGCGGGCGGCCCATCCCCCTGCTGGAGCAGGACCGCGCGCGCTGGGACCGGCTGCTGATCCGCCGCGGGCTGGCCGCGCTGGACCGGGCCGAGTCGCTGGGCCGCCTGGGCCCCTACGGCCTGCAGGGCGCGATCGCCGCCTGCCACGCGCGGGCCCGCACGGCCGCCGAGACCGACTGGGAGCGCATCGCCGCCCTGTACGTGCTGCTCGGCCACGTCGCCCCGTCGCCGGTCGTGGAGCTGAACCGGGCGGTGGCCGTGGGCATGGCCGGGGCCCCGGATCGGGCGCTGGAGATCGTGGACGCGCTGGCCGGCGACCGGGCGCTGCGGGAGTATCCGCTGCTGCCCGCCGTACGCGGGGACCTGCTGGAGAAGCTGGGCAGGCGGGAGGAGGCGCGGGCGGAGTTCGGGCGGGCGGCGGCGCTCACCCGCAACGCCGGCGAGCGCGCCCTGTTCGAGGAGCGCGCCGCGCACCTGGGTCACGCCTCCCGGTAGCCGATCACGAGCCGGGTGGCGCGCTTGTCGATGACCGTGGCGCCGGCCGGTGGCCGGGTCGTCAGGGGCAGGTCCCACGCCTGGATGCGCAGCCCCTCGGCGCCCGGGCGGCCCGCCTCGTGCCAGGCGGTGACGTGCGCCGCGAGCCGATGGGCGAGCTCGGCTCCGCGCGGGCCGAAACCGAGCGCGGACAGGTCGGCCGTGAGTAAGGCGAGGCTGCCGTCCTCGGCCACTCCCTGGGTCATGCGCATTCCGGGAGCGTTCACGGGGGCCGGCGGCAGCAGCCTCGGCTCACCGGTGAACGTGCACCAGAACGGCTCGTGCGTGGCCAGCCACAGGCCGAAGCCCACGCTGATCTCGCCCCTGGCGGCCCGCACATCGGTCGGCACGTCGGCGACCGGCCGCCCGGACAACGCCGGCCACAGGTCGCCGACCTCGCGGTGCTCGGGCAGGAAGAGCATGAGCCCCTCGGTGATCGGGCGGATGCGCTCGGGCCCGGCCGCGGTGCCGCGCATGCGCATGAACCCGGCGGGCACCACCGAGACGCTCTCCCAGCGGCCGGGCCGGCGTTCCAGGGCCGCGGAGACCTGCACGCCGCGCAAGTCGAGCGGGCCGACGAAGCGCCCGCCGGGCGCGAGCTGCGCCGCCCAGGCGGGCTCGAGGTCCCAGACGCCGACGGTGGCGATGATCCGGTCGTACGGCGCCGCCCCGGGGAACCCGGCGGCCCCGTCGCCGCATTCCACGCGTACGTCCGGGTGCCCGGCGGCCGCCAGGTGCTCGCGGGCCTGCCGTACCAGATCGGGGTCGATGTCCACGGTGACCACTGCGCCGCGGGGGCCGGCCAGCAGCGACAGGAGGGCGGCGTTGTAGCCGGTGCCGGCGCCGATCTCCAGCACCCGGTGGCCGGGCGCCACGTCGAGCTGGTCGAGCATGGCGGCCATGATGGCGGGCTGGGAGGAGGAGCTGATCGGGATGCCGAGTTCGTCGCGCTTGGTGATGATGGGTTCGTCGCGGTAGACCTCGCTCGGCTCGAGGCCGGGCAGGAACAGGTGGCGGGGAACCGCGCGCAGCGCGCCGGCGACCCGGGTGCTGATGCCGGCGCCGGCGGTGAGCCGGTCGACCATGCGCTCCCTCAACTGCCTCATCCGTTGATTATCCCTTTTGTCCACTTCGCTGCCAGGCGCGTGCCCGCCCATGCTCATTCGGGTAAAGAAATTCCGCCAGGATGGTTGAGACGGCCCATCGCGGGCAGGGCAGGCAACTCATGCACGTCGACAACGAGGAGGAGCCGTTGTGCTCACCCTGACACCCACTGCAGCCCAGGCCATCCGCGACCTCACCGCCACGACACCGGAGCCGGAGCAGAGCGGGGTGCGCATCTCGTCCAAGGGCGAGAGCGCCGGATCGCTGACGCTGACCCTGGCCGCGGCGCCCGAGCCGACCGACGAGATCGTCGAGGCGGAGGGCGCGCGGGTCTACCTCGACCCGGTGGCGGCCACGATCCTGGACGACAAGGCCCTGGACGCCGGGGCCGACGATCAGGGCGGGGTCTCGTTCGTGGTGACCGACAAGCTCGCGTGACTCGCGGGGAGGCCCCGGCCGCCGGGGTCTCCCCGTTCACGCGGGGAAGAGCTTCGCGAGGTGGCGCACCTGCTCCTCGCGCTGGAAGCCGCCGCCGCCCTCGTGCTGGTTCCACGGATAGACGGTGATCTCCTTGGGGCCCTGCCAGTGGTTGTAGGCGGCGAAGACGGTGGAGGGCGGGCAGACGTCGTCCATGAGCGCCACCGAGTACAACGCCGAGGCGGTGCCGCGGGCGGCGAAGTTGAGGCCGTCGAAGTAGGCGAGCGTCCTGAAGACCCGCTCCACGTTGCCGCGCAGGCTGGCCAGGTAGCGGACGACCTCCTGGTACGGGTCGCGGCCGGTGATCTCCAGCGCCCTGCGGAAGTGGGTGAGGAAGGGCACGTCGATGAGGGCGGCCGCGAGGTCCGTGCGCAGGCCGGCGACCGCCTGGGCGATGCCGCCGCCCTGGCTGCCGCCCGAGGCGACGATCCGGCCGGCGTCGACGAGCGGGTGCTCGGCGGCCACGTCCACCGCGCGCACGGCGTCGGTGAAGACGCGGCGGTAGTAGTACTCGTCCGGGTCGAGGATGCCGCGGGTCATCATGCCGGGGGCGTGCGGGCCGGAGCCGCCGTGCGGGTCGGGGGTGGAACCGGGGCTGCCGACGCTGGCGGCGCCCTGCCCGCGGGTTTCGACCACGAAGACCGCGTACCCGGCGGCCGGCCAGAGCAGGTGGTCGTGCGGGAAGCCGCGCCCGCCGCTGTAGCCGATGTAGTGCATGACGCACGGCAGCGGCCCCTCGGCGCCACGCGGCACGATGAACCAGCCGTTGATCCGGTCGCCACCCCATCCGGAGAAGCGCACGTCGGACACCTCTACTCCGGGCAGCGTCAGCTCGTAGGGCGTGTAGACGGGGTCGGCGGGGAACGCGCGGGCCTCGCTCAGTGTGCGGGTCCAGAACTCGGTGAAGTCGGCAGGTTCGTCGCGCTCGGGGCGATAGGCGCGGAGTTCGTCCAGGGGGAGGTCGAACAGCGGCATGTCGGGGTCACCAAGCCTCTCGTAGGGTCCTGATATTTCATCTCATTCCACCTGGAAACCGCTATCCACCCGATAGGTTCGGCCGATGTGAGGCGCTTCCTACGCGTGAGCGGGCGGCTGGCCTGCGGCCTGGCCGTCCTGCTGCTGGCGCCGGTGCTCGGCCTGGCCACCCTGGCCGGGATGGCGGCGGTGGGAGCCGGGCCGCCGGTGTTCGCCGCCGCGGCGCTGGCCGGGTTCGCCTCGGTGTTCTACCTCGGGCTGCTGCTGTGCGTGCCGCGGCCACGGGCCACCTGGGGGCGCTGGGTCCGGGCGGTGGCGTTGCTCGGGGTGGAGGCGCTGGTCGTGTGGCAGGTGTCGGCCGCCGTGCTCACCGTGCCGGGCGCGGGCGTGGCGGCGCCGCGCGTGCAGGGGCAGCGGGAGTGGGAGCTGCCCACCGGCTCGCGGCTGGCTTACGTGAAGGCGGCCGCCAAGAAGCCGGCCGGGGCGCCGGTGATCGTCCTGCAGGGGCGCGGCGACCTCGCCGGGGACGCCGCGTTCTTCGGCGCGCTCGCGGCGGACGGGCGCGACGTCTACGTCTACGACCCCCTCGGCACCGGGCGCTCGCAGCGCCTGGCCGACCCTCAGGGGTACGGCCTGCCGCGCGACGTGGCCGACCTGGAGGCGATCCGCGACGAACTGGCCGCCGAGCGCGTCGTGCTGATCGGCCATGGGACGGGGGCGCAGCTGGCCGCCGCCTACCTGGGCGCGTTCCCCGGCCGGGTGGAACGCGTGGTCTTCTCCTCCCCCGCTCCCCTGCGCACCGCGGCGGCGGCCTTCGGCTTCCCCGGCGACCCGCAACCCCCGTGGCTCGGCATGGACGCCCGCATGCTGGCGGTCCAGACGCTGCTGCGCGTGGAGCCGAAGGCCGCCCGCGCGTTCGCCGGCGACGGCGAGCTGGACGCCCGGCTCGACCGGCAGCGCAGGCTGACGGCCGCCGCCCATCACTGCCCGGGGGCCGGCGCCGTACCGGTCGTGCCGGGCGCGGGCGGCTACGCGAGCCTGGCCGCCCGCCCCGTCGCCACGCCCGCCGCCGGCGGCGTGCCGGTCCTGCTGATCAAGGGCTCCTGCGACTTCCAGCCCTGGTCGTCGATCAGGGACTATCCGCGGGGCGGGCTCGTCTACCTGCAGGGCGCGGGGCACGCCGCCTACGACGACGCGCCGGGAGCCTATCGGAAGGCGGTCCGCCGCTTCCTGGACGGCGAGAACCCGGGCGTCCCGGCAGGTGAGCGGCCGCCGACCTATCGCGGCCCGGCTTGAACTCAACCGCACTCGAGGTTGCAGGATCGGGGACATGAAGGTGGAAATCTACGCAGACATCCTGTGCCCCTGGTGCTACATCGGAAAGCGCCGCCTGTCCGCCGCCCTGGCCGGTTTGGCCGAGCCGCCGGAGATCGTGTGGCGCAGCTTCGAGCTCGACCCGGGCGCGAGCCGTACGCCGGGGCCGACGGCGGAGGAGGCCATGCACCAGTGGTGGGGCGATCGCGCGCCCGCCCGCAACGACCTGATCAGGAGGACCGGCGCCGCCGACGGCCTGGAACTCAACCTGCACCTGGCCCGTCCGGTGAACACCTTTGACGCGCACCGGCTGTGGAAGCTCGGGCAGGCGCACGGCAAGGGCGAGGAGATGGTGGAACGTCTCCTGCGCGCCTATCACACCGAGGGGCGCGACCTCGCCGATCCCGCGGTGCTGGACCGGGTGCGCGAGGAGATTCTGCCGGGCGTGGCCTTCCCGGACGACGCCTTCGCCCGGGAGGTGCGCGACGACGAGCACCGGGCCGCCGCCCAGGGCGTGCGCGGAGTGCCCGCGCTGGTGATCGACGGGCGGGAGCCGGTCTCGGGGGTGCAGGCGCCCGAGGCGATCCGCCGCCTGCTGACGCCATGAGAAGTGCCCGTCGCGGCGCGCGGCCCACGGGCCCTGCCGGTCAAGCCGCGTGGATCGGCGACCAGGCAGCCGGCGGACGGCTACGAGACACGGATGCCGTCCGGTTCACATGGCGGAGGGGAGGAGATCGACGGTAGCCCGGCGGGCGGACGCGGCGCCACCGGTTTTCCCGCTTATATAAGAGTTGACTTATATAAGCCAAGGCTGGCATAGTCGGGCCGTGCACGCTTTCGACGTTCTCGGCGACCCCGTCCGCCGCCGGATCCTGGAGTTGCTCGCCGACGGCGAACAGACCTCGGGCTCCCTGACCTCCGCCATCCAGGCGGAGTTCGGCATCTCCCAGCCCGCGGTCTCCCAGCATCTGCGGGTCCTGCGCGACTCGGGGTTCGCCACCGTGCGCGCCGAAGGCGTGCGCCGGCTCTACGCCGTCAACGCCGCCCCCCTCAAGGAGGTCGACGTGTGGTTGCAGCCGTTTCGCAGGTTCTGGGCCCAGCACCTCGACGCACTGGCCACCGAACTCGCCCGCGGCAGACGAGAACGCCGGAAGTCCGCCGAAGCCACCGACGAGAAGAGAGAACAATGATCGACATCGAGAGCCACATCAACGCCACCCACCGCGACGTCACCCGCGACGACGAGCGCGTCACGGTCGTCTTGAAGCGCACCTACGACGCCGAGGTCGCCGACGTGTGGGACGCGCTGACCGACCCCGACCGCATGAAGCGCTGGTTCATGCCCATCAGCGGCGACCTGCGCCCGGGCGGGAACTTCCAGCTCGAGGGCAACGCCGGAGGCCAGATCCTCGAGTGCGAGCCGCCCGGCCGCTACAAGGTCACCTTCGGCGATGTGAGCAGCATCGTCGAGGTACGGCTGAGCCCCGCCGGCGACGAGCGCACCGACTTCGTCCTGGAGCACTCGGTCCCGCTGGCGATGGCCCAGAGCGGCGCCGGCGCCTTCACCGTCGGGCCCGGCTGGGACGGCGCGCTGCTGGGCCTCGCCCTGTTCGTCACCGGAGAGGTCCAGCCGGGCGACGACCCGGCCGAGGCGGCCCGGTCGGAGGAGGCCCTGCGCTACTCCAAGGCATCCGTGCAGGCGTGGGAGAAGGCCGTCGCCGCCTCGGGGACCGCCACGGCCGAGGAGATCGCGCAGGGCAAGGCCATGGCCGAGCAGTTCTTCGCACCCGGCATCAACTGACGGTTCACCTCGCGTCAAGGGCGTTTGTGATGGGTCACAGGAAACCCGCCCGAGGTTTGCCGCGCCGCCCAATTCACAGATCCGCGAGCCCGCCTCATGGTGTGAGCCATGCAGCGACGCACGTTCCTCCTCGCCGTCTCCGCCGCCGCCCTCTCCGGATCCCTCTGGCAGGACGCCGCCCACGCCGACGCGGGCGCCGGACCGTACGGACCCCTCGGCCCGCCTGACGCCAACGGGATGGCCCTGCCCGCCGGGTTCACCGGCCGTGTCATCGCCCGGTCGGGGCAGGACGCCGGCGGCATCCGATGGCATCCGGCGCCCGACGGCGGCGCCTGCTTCGCCGACGGCACCGGGTGGATCTATGTCTCCAACTCCGAGATCCCGCTCGCGGGCGGCGCCTCGGCGATCAGGTTCAGGGCCGACGGGTCGGTGGAGCGCGCCTACCGCATCCTGTCCGGCACCAACCTCAACTGCGCGGGCGGCGCCACGCCGTGGAACACGTGGCTGTCGTGTGAAGAGATCTTCCGCGGCAGGGTCTACGAGACCGACCCCTACGGCGTGCGCGCCGCCCAGCCCCGCAACGCGATGGGCCGCTTCAAGCACGAGGCCGCCGCGTGCGACCCCGACCGCCGGGTCATCTACCTGACCGAGGACGAGTCGGACGGCTGCTTCTACCGGTTCACGCCCGGCACCTGGGGCGACCTGTCCAGCGGCCGCCTCGACGTGCTCTGCGCCGGGCCCGCCTGGAAGCAGGTGCCCAACCCCGGCCCCGCCGTACTGGAACGCCAGACCCGCCACCAGGTGAGCGACGCCCTGCACTTCAACGGCGGCGAAGGCTGCCACTACGCCGGCGGCGTCTGCTACTTCACCGCCAAGGGCGATCGCAAGGTCTGGTTCTACGACGCCGCCCGCAACGTGCTCGGCACCGTCTACGACGGCGGCGGCAGCCTCGACGGCGTCGACAACATCACCGGCACCTCGGCAGGAGACCTGTACGTCGCCGAGGACGGCGGCAACATGGAGATCAACATCATCACGCCCGACCGGGTCGTGGCCCCGATCATGCGGCTGGACGGCCAGTCGCGCTCGGAGATCACCGGCCCCGCCTTCTCCCCCGACGGCACCCGCCTGTATTTCTCCTCCCAGCGCGGCACCAGCGGCGAGACGGCCGGCACGGGCGGCATCACCTACGAAGTCACCGGTCCGTTCCGACGCTAGGGAGCGCACGATGATCCGTCGATTACTCGCCTTATGCACCGCCGCCGCACTCGTCCTGGCCCTGACGCCACCGGCTCACGCGGCGGCGGGGGTCTACGTGGCCCTCGGCGACTCGGCCGCCTCCGGCCCGCTCATCCCGAACCAGATCCTCCCCCAGCTCGGCTGCTTCCGCTCCGACAGGAACTACGCCCACCTGTCGGCGGCGGATCTAGGCGCGTCGCTGCGTGACGTTACGTGCTCCGGCGCCGAAGTACAGGACATGTACGAGTCGCAGCGCACCGAACTGGGCACCGTCCCGCCCCAGCTCGACGCCGTCGGCCCGGACGCCACCCTGGTCACCGTGCAGATCGGCGGCAACGACCTCGACCTGACCGGCTTCATCGAGGACTGCCTGAGCATCCTGCCCGGCGACCCCTGCTACGACGAGTACCGCGAGCCCGACGGCCGCGACCGCTTCCGCGTCGCGACCGACGCCCTGCGGCCCCGCATCGACCAGCTGATCCGCGACATCCGCGCCCGCGCCCCGCAGGCCGGCATCTTCGTGGTCGGCTACGGGACCTACGCCCCCAGGAACGGCTGCTGGCCCCGGGTCCCGGTGCTGTCCGTCGACGCGAACTACATCCGCGCCACCCTCGCCTACTTCAACCAGGCCCTCCGGGAGCAGGCGGCGGCGATGGGGGTCGGCTACGTCGACTTCCAGACACCCAGCGAGGGCCACGACCCCTGTAAGTCATCCAGCGTCCGCTGGATCGAGCCCTACGTCCCCGCGTCGGCGGCCGTGCCCTTCCATCCGAACGCACTCGGCATGCGGAACTTCGCGGCCATCGTCACCCGTACAGTCAGGACCCCCGCTCTATGAGCTCTGCCAGCGTCTTCCTGCCCATCGCCCTGGCCGTCATCATGCTCGGCCTGGGTCTCGGCCTGACCGTGGCGGACTTCCGCCGCGTGCTGGCCTACCCGAAGGCGAGCGTGATCGCGCTCACCTGCCAGATCCTCGTGCTCCCGGTGCTGTGCCTCGGCCTGGTGCTGCTGTTCGACCTGCCGCCCGTGCTGGCGGTGGGCATGATGCTGCTGGCCGCCTCCCCCGGCGGGACGACCGCCAACCTCTACAGCCATCTGTTCGGCGGCGACGTCGCGCTCAACGTGACGCTGACCGCCGTCAACTCGGTGCTCGCGGTGTTCACGATGCCGCTTCTGACGAACCTGGCCATCGGCTACTTCGGCGCCGAGTCGGGCGCGCTGGGCCTGCAGTTCGACAAGAGCCTGCAGGTCTTCGCGCTCGTGCTGGCGCCGGTGGCGATCGGCATGCTCATCCGGGCGAGGTTCGCCGCGTTCGCCGAGCGCATGCACAAACCCGTCAAGATCGCCTCGGCGGTCATCCTCCTTCTGGTCATCCTGGGCGTCGTGTTCCAGGAGCGCGCCAACGTCGCCGGCTACGTCCGCGACGTCGGGCTGATCACCCTGGTCTTCAGCGTGCTCAGCCTGGCGGTCGGCTACTGGGCGCCGCGCCTGCTCAAGGTCGAGCGCGCGCAGGCCGTCGCCTCCTGCATGGAGATCGGCATCCACAACGCCACGCTGTCGATCACGGTGGCGATGGGGCTGCTGGCCAACCCGCAGATGGCCGTCCCGTCGGCCACCTACGGCGTGCTGATGTTCTTCACCGCCGCCGCGGCGGGATTCCTGCTCAGGAGGCGGAGCTCGGCGCCGGTCCCGGCCGGTTCGTGACACGCCGGGCGGCCAGCGCCGCCCCGATGCTCTGCAGCTGCGCCGGGTCCACCGGATCGAGCCCGGTCAGGGTGACCGCCCGGCGCAGCCGGTAGTCCACGGTGTTGGGGTGCACGTGCAGCCGTTCGGCGGTGCGCCTGCGGTCCAGGCCGGTCTCCAGGTAGACGGTGAGCGTCTGCAGCAGGTCGGGATTGTCGGTGAGCGGGTCCAGCAGCGTCGCCAGCCCGCGCATCGCCTCGCTCGGCCGGGTCAGCTGGTATTCGAGCAGCACGTCGGCCAGCCGGTAGAGGCCGGGCGGGTGGTGGAAGAGGTGGACCACGTCCAGCACCTCCTGGGCCAGGCGGGCCGCGGCGGCCACTCCCTCGGGCGCGGCCACCTCGGCCGCCGCGCGCACCTCGGCCCCGGCCGCCTCGGCCATTGCCGCCACCAGGGCGCCGGCGCCACACCAGTCGACGCCGGGCGCGAGGATGAGCCCGCCGGCCGGCTCCAGCAACGAGAGCACCGGCTCGCTGGTGCGCTTCTGCACGGCCTGCCGTACGCGGTGCAGCTTGCGGCGGGCGGCGACCGTGCCGCGGCGCTCGTCGGGGTGGGCGCCGAGCGAGACCGCCAGCACCAGGTAGCGGGCGGCCAGCCGGATCCCGGCCCCGGACGGCGGCTCGCCGCTGAGCAGCGCGGTGATGGCGGCGTGCCGGGCGTGCTGCTCCTGGCTCACCATGCTTTCGCGTTCCTGCTGGTAGGCGGTGCAGACGGCGGCGGTCACCGCCTCGGTGAAGGCGAGTATGAGCCGCCCCGCAGCCAGCGCGTCGGCGACCTCGTCCGGCCGGGCGCCCTCGGTGACGAGCTCCCAGATACGGCCGGCGCCCAGGTGGTAGGCGGACAGGATCGCCTCCAGCGGCACGCCCTCCTGGGCGCGGCGGGCGGCCGAGGCGCACGAGGGCTCGAGCTCCTCGGGAGTGGGCGGGCGCCGTTCGCGCAAGAGCCTGGCGACCAGGCGCAGGTTCAGCTCGGTGATGCGGAAGATGTCGTCGCTGAGCTCTTCTGCGGGTAACTCCCGGTAGAAGGGAATCTCGGCCACGAAGGCGGCGACCAGCTCGCGGGCCAGCCGCGCCTTCTGCCTGTCCAGGAGCTCGTGCACGGCACGTCCGGCCACGCGCAGCGGCTCGCCCATCGGTCAGCTCCCGAGATCGTGGGGCAACTCCTCCTTCTAGTAAGTCAGAACCCGGCGGGACTCAGCCACATTTGCCGGCTTTCACCCCGGCCACCCGCCATTCCGCGCCGGGGAACGGCGACATGAAGTGCGTCAGCAGGTCCACCGCGTAGTCCGGGCTCTGGCCGCCGGGGTCCAGCAGCGAGACCATCTGGGGGCCGTCCGCGCCGCGCAGCGTGATCTTGTTGGCGCCGCCCGCCGCGAACCCGGGCTTGGCGGCCACGCTCACGCAGGCCAGCTCCAGCCCGGCGGCGGTGACGCGCTGCCGGGCGCCGATGTGCCGCATGGTCTGGTCGTAGCGGCGCAGCGCCAGCTTGCCCGTGTGCGCCAGGCGCATGCTCTCGCGGAAGACGTCCTCGCCCACCTTGCGGCTCAGCCGTACGTCCAGGTTCACGTCCGGGCGCAGGTCCACGCCGGCGGCGCGCAGGTCCAGGCGGGTGTAGGCGCCCTCGAAGCCCGGTGCCACGTAGCCGAGCGCGGGCGGCGCCTGCATGCCGAAGGGGATCTTCCCCGGCCGGATCTTCAGCCAGGTCAGCCCGCGTACGGCCAGCCCGAGGTCGGCCACCGAGCTGCGGCCGAGGCCGAAGGTCCCGCCGAGGTGGTAGCTGAGGAAACCGGTCGTGTTCGGCACCTCCTGGCTGACCGCGATGCGCTGCGCGGGCAGCGGGTCCACGGTCAGCCCGGCGTGGACCTCCAGCAGGCGGGTGGGCTCCGGCTTGGAGAACAGGTCGAGGGTGAGGTCCGGGTTGAGGCGGACCGTGGTCTCCCGGGCCAGGTCCTTGACCGCCAGGGAGATGTCACCCAGTTTGCCGGTCGGATCGGCCAGGCCGCGTTCGACGCCGATGAAGCCGTCGAGGGTCCCGGCGTCGGCCCGGTAGGTGACGGCCGGGACGCGCAGGGCGGACGCGGGGGCGTCGGCGTCCACCGAGAAGCTCTTCGGGACGTCGGTCAGGCGTAGTTCGCCGCTGCCCTTGCCCTCGACCGTGACCCTGGCCGTCAGCCGCCTGACCGGGGCCGAGTTCTGGACGCGGACGCGGGTGCGCGGGCCGTACTCGCCGCGGACCGAGAGCGCGGCGGGCACCGGGGAGACCGACAGGCTGCCCCGGACGCCGCCGATCTCCGCGCGCACGTCCATAGAGCCCAGGGTGGCCGCTGGCGCGATGCGGTAGGCGGTGTTCCCGGCCTCGAAGGGGCCGAGGTCCATCGTGGTGATGCGGGACGGCAGGCCGCGCAGGGTCGCCGCCGCCCGCACGCCGGGGCCGTCCAGGTAGAGGCGCAGGGTACGGCGGCGCGGTTGGTAGCCGGAGAAGGCGACGGTCCTGGCGGCGGTGTCCACGGTGACCCGCTCGGGCAGGCCGGTGAGGTCGAGATGGGCCCGCACCCCGGCGGCCGGGTCCGCGGCGGTGACCACGGAGACGCCGTCCTCCAGCATGGGCGCGGCGCCGATGGTCTCCAGGGCGGCGGGCGTGCCCAGCCAGACCCTGCCCTTCACGTCGAGCCTGGCGCCCTCGTAGGTCACCTTGCCGCCCGTCGCCGAGACGGCCAGGCGGCCGGGGAAGGGGCCCGCGGTGCCGAGCGCGCCGTAGCGGCGCCCGCCCAGCGTCAGGTCGCCGTCCAGGGCGACGTTCTGCGGGGCGGCCCGGACCTCGGCGGTGAAGCCCTCCCCGGCCGGGGTGAACGCGGCCGAGGTCAGGCCCCTGATCCGCACACTGGCGTCCAGGTCGCCCGTGCTCTCGTCGAAGTGGGCGGCCAGATGGGGCCCGGCCGGGGCGACGGGCCTGGCGTGGTTGGCGACGGCCACGGCCACCTCGCCCACCCGGCCTCCGGCACCGGTGAAGCGGTAGCCGTCCCGGCCCCACGACGCCTCGAACCGCGCGGGCACCCGCGTGATCTCGGCGGCCGCCCGGTAGGGGCGCCCGGCGACCGTGGCCCGGGCGCTCGCGACGACCGACGGCACCGGCGCGGCGGCGTCCCAGGACAGCGTCCCCGGGCCGGCGGCCAGCGACATCCGCTCCCGCAGCCCGGCGACCTCCACGTGGACGTCGTCCTCGCGACCGGCGGCGTCGAGGGTGAGGCTCTTCAGCGTGGCATCCGTGGTCACCTCGACCGTCGAGCGCTCCCCCAGAGCCCAGGACGCCTTCACCCGCTCCCGGATCCCCTGCACCTCGCCCTGGACGGCCGGGCCGCCCTTGAGGTTGGTGTAGGCGGCCTTCAGGGTCGTGATCGTGCCCTTCGCCGCGTACACCGCGGTGCGGGCGGCCGGATCCAGGGCGACGTCGACCTCGGCGGGGGTGTTGGAGATGTCCAGCCTGGCCAGGTGGGTGCCGTCGATCAGCGCGGCGCCGGTGAACGAGCCGCCGCCCGCCCCGGTCGTCAGGTGGGCGCGGGGGGCGGCGCCGTACGTGATGTCGAAGCCCGACAGGCCCTTCATCAGCGCCGACACGCCGACGGCCGGGCCGTCCTTGATCATGGTGACGTGGCCGCCGCGCGGGCTGGCGATGGCGCCGCCGTTGCGCTGCATCAGCACCTCGAAGCGGCCGAGCGCCGAGCTGGCGGTGTGCGTGACCCGGTGGGCGGCCAGGTCGTGGCGGAGTTCGACCTTGGCGGGCAGCCCGCGCAGGGAGGCTTGCAGCACGGTCCGGTCGGCGGCCCGGTCGAAGTAGGTGATCGTCGCCGCGTTCGCCCGGGGCGCGCCGGAGGTGACGGTCAGGTGCTGCCTGCCGTACCGGGCGGTGAAGGCCGGCGGGACGCGGTCGACGGCGACCTCGACCAGGCGGGCCAGGCGGCCGTCGCGGTAGGTGGCGGTGTGCAGCTCGGCGCGGCCGATGGCGGCCCCGGAGCGGAAGCGGGCCTCGACCGCGGCGCCGCGGGTCAGCTCGACGGTCGTGCGGGTGCGCAGGTTGTCCAGGGCGACCTGCAGGTACTCCGCGCCGGTGGTGGCGACCACCTCCAGTTTGGCGGGCGTGGAGGTGGTGATCTCCAGGCGCGGGCGGTCCAGGCGGGCCGCGGCGGTGAAGCGGGTGGCGGCCGGGGTCTGGGTCAGGCTGACCGCGCTCTTGCCGGGGACGCCGGCGAGGGTGGCGAGGCGGGCGCCGGGGTCCGTGCGGGTCACGTCCGCGCGTACGGCGCCGCCGTCCACGTCCACGCTGAACGTGCCTTTGTCGGCGCGGGACAGCTCGCCCGCGAAGCCGACCGCCACGCGGCCGCCGTCGTACTCGGCCCAGACCGTGGCATGCAGCGGCGCGTCGCCCAGGCGGCGGGTGGACAGGCGCAGCCCGACCGCGCCGCCGGCGCCCGCCGTGGGCACGAGGTTGGCGGCCAGGTCAGGGGCCGGGTCGCCGGTGAGGTCGGCGACCACCGGCGTGGCCAGGGGCTGCGTCGCCGAGCAGGCCACCTCGGCGGTCTTGACGCACAGCCGGTAGGTGACCAGCGGCACGCCCTTCAGCGGGTCCACGTCCTGGAGGAGCTTGGCGAGCGGGGCCGCCGCGCGGGTCAGCGCGAGCGCGCCGGCGCCGGAGGTGTCCGGGATGAGGTCGGTCACGGCCCGGCGGCGCTCCTCAGCGGCGGCGGTCAGCCGGTCGGCGAGCGCGGGCCCGGCAGGTGTGGTCACCTCGGGGGCCGCCGGGCCCGCCGGCCTCGCGGGGATCGTGGCGGCCAGTGAAGGCTGACGCTTCACCGTCTCCACGGCCGGGGCCGGGGTGCGCACCTTCGGCGCCGGACGGATCTCCGGTGTGGCCTGTGCGGGTGCGGGCAGGGCCAGCAACGCGCAGACGACAACGAACGTGGTGGTGCGGACACGCCACGACATCGATGAGCTATCCCCCGGAAGCCTCGAATCATCCCATCAGCAACATAAGCCACGAGACGACCACACTTCCTTACTCACCGTCAACCGGCCCCCGACATGGGGTCCCAACTACCGCCTGCCTGGCCCCTGACATCCGCCCCAACCATCTGAAATGCGGGCTTATCAGGGATGGTCCCGACATCGGACCCAGTCACCCGGAAATCAGCCGACTACGGCATTCCAGGAGTGGACCGGGACGGCACGCCCAACGTCCGGCGGCAGCGCACCTGGGAGGGCGGCGTGCTCCCGGAGGACGGATTCCCGGAGGGCGGACTCCGGCAGGACCGACCCCAGGAGGACAACTCCCGGAGGCCGACCCCGGGAGGTGCCGACCCCGGAGGGCTCCACTCCCAGCGGACCAACGGGGCGCTTTCAGAGGGTGGCGGGTTGGGGCGGGGTTAGGGTGGCTTGCGTGAAGATCGGGGATGTCGTCGACCGTCTCCTCGGGCTGCCGGCCGCCGCCTCCTCCTCCGGGGTCGCGGTGATGAGGGACCTGCGCGTGCCGATGAGCGACGGGGTGCGGCTGCTGGCCGATGTGTACCGGCCGCGGCTTTCGGGGCCGCTGCCCGCGGTGCTGGTCCGCACGCCGTACGGCAAGCACAGGATGGACGCGCGGGTGATGGCCGGCGTGCTGGCGCGGCGCGGGCTGCAGGTCGTGGTCGGCAACGCCCGCGGCGTCTTCGGCTCCGGCGGCCGGTTCCACGCCTTCCACCAGGAGAAGGACGACGGACGCGACACGGCCGCCTGGGTGCGCGCCCAGCCGTGGTGCGACGGGCGGCTGGCCTCGGCGGGCCCGAGCTACCCCGGCTACATGCAGTGGGCCCTCGGCGCCCACGCCGATCCGCCGCTGGAGGCCATGTGCCTCGGGGCGACGGCCTCGCAGTTCACCGGTTCCTTCTACCCGGGCGGCGTGCCGGGCCTGGACAACCTCCTGACCTGGGCGGCGGCCCTGGAGACGCAGGAACTGCCGTGGCGCCCGCTGCGCGACAGGAGGGTGCGCCGGGCGATGACGTCCCTGCCGCTGCTCGAGGCGGACGTGGCCGCGACCGGGCGCCGCTCGCGTTTCTTCCGCGAGGTGGTACGGCACGCCGAGCCGGGCGACCGGTTCTGGGAGCCCACCGACCACAGCCGGCCGGCGCTGCGAATGGAGACGCCGACCAGCATGGTCACCGGGTGGTACGACCTGTTCCTGCGGCCCCAGCTGGCCGATTTCACCGCGCTGCGGAAGGCAGGGCGGATCTCGCGCATCACCATCGGCCCGTGGGCGCACGACCTGAGCGCGATCCGGGCCTGCATCCTGGACGCCGTCTCCTGGCTGGGCGCCCACCTGCTCGGCGACGGCGCCCAGAACCACCGGGCCGCGGTCCGGCTGTATCTGCAGCATGCCGGCACGTGGCTGGACCTGCCGTCCTGGCCGCCGCCCGGCGTGACCTACCGGACTCTGCAGCTGGGTCCCGGGCTGGGCGAGATCGCGAGGGCCGGCGCCGGTCCTGCGCGGTTCGTGTACGACCCGGGCAGCCCGACGCCCACGACCGGCGGCCCGATGCTGACCGGCGGGCGGGGCCAGCAGGACAACCTGCTGATCGAGCGCCGTCCGGACGTGCTCGTGTATACGGGCCCGGCGCTCACCCGCGATCTCGACGTGGTGGGACCGGTGACCGCGACCGTGAACGTGCGCACCTCGTCGGGCCACGGGGACGTCTTCGTGCGCCTGTGCGACGTGGACCGGTCGGGAGTCTCGCGCAACGTCACCGACGGCATCGTCCGGCTGCGGCCGGGTGACCCCGCCCCGGATCGGGACGGGGTGGTGCGCGCCGAGGTGGAGCTCGACCCCACGGCCTACCGCTTCCGCCGCGGGCACCGGCTGCGGGTGCAGGTGTCGGGCGGTGCGTTCCCCCGTTTCGCCCGGAACCATGGCACCGGCGAGCCCGCCGCGGAGGCGGTGGCCGTCAAGCGCATCGGCTACGAGGTCTTCCCCACCTCGGCGCTTGCACTCCCGCTGCTCGGCTGACCGAGCCTTACCGGCCCGACCCGTGCGAGTCGGGAGCCACGGCGGTGAGCCCTTCGCCCCCGCCGGAGCATGAGGGCCCGTTGGGGCCGTCGAACTTCACCGAGTGCCAGAAGTCGCGGAAGGTGATGAAGAAGTTGCCCTTGTCGCTGAAGGTGCCGGCCGGCGAGGTCACGGCCGAGCAGCCGCCGTAGTCCGCCTCGGAGTAGAGGTGGATCCAGGAACTCGTGCGGTTCCAGTCGGATTTGGCGCGTCCGGCCATGTTGAGGGCGGCGAGATCGGGGGTGTCGCCCTGGATCTCGATGATGTCGCCGGTGCCGTCGAGCCCGGAGAACATGCAGTAGTACCCGGCGCGGCAGCGGTCGTAGCCGTCGGCCGCCTGGGCGGGGGTGGTGGTCAGGGCGGCCAGGGCGACGGCCGCGATCGGAAGCGCCAGAATGTGAAACTTCTTGCCCACTATCCCTCCACATCTGAAATTTTCTTTCGACACCATATCCGCTGCGATCATCACGGCGAGGGAAGTGTTTCGTACCCTGGACTGACTGGTGTACTGGTCAGACCAGTCGCTAGGGTGCCGGGTATGACGAGCTACGAGAGGTTGTTCCGGCTGGACGGGCGGCGGGCCGTCGTGATCGGCGCCGGCAGCGGCATCGGCCGCGAGTCCGCGCTCGCCCTGGCCGCCCAGGGCGCCGAGGTGGTCTGCGCCGACCTGGACCTGCCCGCCGCGGAGGAGACCGCGGCCCGCTTCGGCGGCGCCGCCCGCCACGTCGACGTGCTCGACACCGCGGCCGTGCGCGACCTGGCCGGGACGGTCCCCGCGGACGTGCTCGTCTTCACCGCCGCCACCAACGTGCGCAAGCGGCTGCTCGACTACTCCGGCGCGGAGTTCTCCCGCGTGGTGGAGCTCAACCTGCGCGCCTCCTTCGACGTCGTGCGCGCGTTCGGCGCCGGCATGGTCGAGCGCGGCGGCGGCTCCATCATCGGCTTCGCCTCCATCCGCGCCGCCGTCACCGAGCCGGGCCAGGGCGTCTACTCGGCCACGAAGGCCGGGCTGGTCCAGCTCCTGCGGACCGCCGCCGCCGAGTTCGGCCCGGCCGGCGTCCGGGTCAACGCCGTGGCCCCCGGCGTGGTCGAGACCCCGCTGACCCGCCAGATCAAGGAGAACCCCGCCTGGTACGACGCCTACGCCGCCAAGTCGGCGCTGGGCAGGTGGGCACGGCCGGAGGAGATGGCCGGAGCCGTCGTCTACCTGGCCGGCGACGCCGCCAGCTTCGTCACCGGCGCCGTGCTCTACGTGGACGGCGGCTGGACCGCGGTGGACGGCCGCTTCGACCCGCCGAACTGACGCCGCAGGCGCACCTGGATCGGCAGGCCGTGGACGGTCTTGAACTCCACGACGGTCCGCGCTCCGCTCGCGCGCACCCGGCACGGCTGGATGCCGTCCGCCCGCCAGTGGCCCGCCAGCGCGACCCGCAGCAGATGCGGATGGCTCGGATCGTCCAGCCAGGGCCGTGACCAGGGGCTGTAGTGGCCGACGTACCGTCCCCGCTCGTACTGGTCGGGGTCGATGCCGTTGTAGAGCCGCAGATCGGGGTCGCACACGGCCAGCGTCAGCGTCTCGCCGTCGGCCCTGGTCAGCACCATGGACGGCGTGTCCACCGCCTGGACCGGCCCGTCGGCCCCGGAGAACCCCTCGAAGACGGCGTACCCGGTGATGCCGGTCTCCCGGTCGGTGACGACGTGCGCGGTGTCGTCGGCGCGGTGCACGGTGTACGGCGCTCGGGCGGCGTCGGCCATGTCCGCGGCGAAGGCCGCCATGCGCTCGGCGGTGGCGCCGACCACCATCGCGAACTCGTAGCGCCCGCCGCGCGGCGCGGCCCCGTGCCTGATCCACGCCGTGGAGAAGTCGCCGCTGGTCGGGGCCTCGGTCGCGTTGTGCCGGGAGTTCTGGGTGACGCGGGTCAGCGCCACCCGCTGGCCGGGCGCCACGTAGTAGCCCAGCCCCTTGTCGTCGAGCAGCCAGCGCGGGGACAGCTCCGGCGCCTCGTGTCCCCACGGCACCGCCGTACCGTCGACCAGGACCGAGCCCGTGCGGGTGGTCTGGAACAACGTGGTCTCGGTCTCGTGGGCGGCGTCGTCGTTGGCGATGCCGGTGCCGATCGCCACGATCCGGTCGCCGAACAGGAACACCGACTTGCGGGCGCGGTGCGAGCCCTCGTACTTCGGATGCTCGCGCAGTTCCATGGCGAACATGCCGTCGCGGCCGTCGATCGTGTGCGCCCCGGCGAAACGGGAGTCGGTGAGCAGCATCTCCTCGATCGCCCCGGTCAGGTCGCCTTTGAGCGCGTCGAGGGGCTGGTGGATCGTGGTGGTGCCGGGGCGGCGGTTCCAGTCGTAGCCGTTATGCGCGTATCCGCTGTCCGCATTGGAGCCCCGGGGCAGCACCTGGATCTGGCCGTAGGTGTTGTAGCGGCCGTACCAGTTGGCGCCGACGTAGATCTCGGTGCTCCACAGGTAGCGGTTGTGGCCGCGGACGCTCACCTGCCAGTCCTCGCGCCGCTGCACGGCGAGCGCGGCGTAGTTGAACGCCCAGTTTCCCGTGGGGGCCGGCTCCGCCTTCACGCCGCGCGCGGCCAGCCGGTCGGCGATCGCCTTCTGCTGCGGTGTCGGTACGGCCGGCAGCAGCCGCAGGAAGGCGGCGCCGATCTCGTCGTCGATCTGGGCCAGCCACTGGAAGGGCACCACCGACAGGCCGGTGAGCCCGCTGGGATTGCGGCCGCTGCACGAGATGGGCCAGTGGTTCTTGCCGGCGTAGATCCGCTGGGCGAGCAGGGCCTTCTTGAACCCGCCGTACGCCTGCTCGCCGAGGGCGAAGGGGGTGCCGTGCAGCACGTAGACGATCGGGGCCAGGCCGGTGAAGCCGTCGCGCACGTAGTCGGGGAAGAAGCCGACGTGGTGGAAGGCGCTGCCGTCCACCTTGAGACCGTCCTGGATGCCGTCGGTGGGGCGGAGGGTGTCCTCGAGCCAGTCGCGCAGGCGGCGCAGGTAGGCGATCTGCTCGGCGTCGGTGTCGCGGAGCAGGATCGTGGCCAGCATGCCGCGGACGGTGGTGTTGTAGATGTCCATCATGCTGCCGCGGGCCATGCGGAAGCCGAATCCGCGCCACATCCTGCCCAGGCCGGTCAGCCAGTCCAGGTCTGCCCTGACCTTCTCGAGCAGGCCGGCCTGGCGTAAGGCGTCGCGCATGAGGTAGGCGGAGTCGTAGTAGCCGCGCACGTCGTAGCCGAGGTGGTGGATGGTGCCCTGGCAGCTGCCCTTGGTCCAGCCCTGCTCGCGCAGGTGGAGGAGGAGGGCGGTGTACAGCTTCGCGAGCGCCTCCCGGTCGGCGGGGCTCGCCTCGTGGGCCAGGGCGATCGTGCGCATGAGGTCGGTGACGGCGCGCAGGGTGACGGGGCCGACGAAGGCGCGCAGCTCGGTGGCGATCTCGGCCGGGTAGATCTGCGCCTGGTAGGCGTGGACGGGGCGGCCGAGGAGGGCGTTGACCTGGGCGGTTAAGGCGGGCACGTCGACGGTGACCGGAGCGATCAGGTATTCCCGCAGGTAGCGGGTGCGCAGGGCGTGGAGGCCGGCGAGCTCGCCGGGGCTCGGCGGGGAGCGGTCCGGCTTTTCCGTCTTCAGCAGGTGATCGAAGCGAAAGAGCGCCTGCCAGTGCTGGTTGTCGTACTCGTCGCCTTCGGGGGCGATGCCGGGAAGCTGATAGTCGCGGCAGGGCGCGTCGGGGCGCAGCGGCACGTTGAGCATCAGCTGGTCCAGGTGCAGGACGCCGGGGCGGCGCGGGGCGATGATCCGCAGGGTGTCCATGCCGGGATGCGGGCGGCCGCGCATGTCGTAGGCGTAGCGGACCCAGGCCGTCCGCCAGCCGGTGTAGCCGAGCCGGAACTCGAACCACACGTCGGTGCGCGTGCCCCGGCCGAACTCGAAACGCACCACGTCGTCGACCGGCTCGGCGGTGTGGATCCAGACGCAGAAGGCGTCCACGAGGCCCTGCCACGCCTGGTCGTCGCCGAGCCGGTAGGGGTCGGGCCGCCAGCGCAGCGGGGCGTGGACCGTGATCACCTCACGGCTGCCGTGCTCCCAGCGCAGGGAGCGGGTGCCGCAGACCGCGACCTCGCCGGAGATGCTCAGCCCTCGCCCCTCCAGCTGCGGCGGCACCGCCGTCTCCAGCAGGAACACCGGCGGGTCCATGGCCATGGCCCGCTGTTCCAGGCTTTCGGGCGGCTGCGCGTAGGCGGGCAGGCGGGGGATGAGGAAGGCGCTGGCCGCACCGGCCGAGATGGCCGACCGGCGGGAGATCTCGGGTGCCATGCGCCGTATCCAACGCGAAAATTATCTTCAGGTAAATACCCTAGCCCGGCGAATGTTTGCCATCCGCCGGGTGACGCCCTCGGCCGGCGGGCCGCACGGCCCCCGGCGGCCGCCCCGGAAAGGCCGTCGCGATAGCGTTTTCCAGCGCCAAGTCAACCCTTTCTTTAAAGATTCCTTACTGGTAACCTCACCGAGCGTAATGCCGAAATCTGGGCATTTCATCGGCGCAATTCCACGAATGCACATTCCCCTCCCGACCCATTCGTGTCAGGAACGCAAAGGGATCGGTTGACCGCGGACCATCTGAAGGAGGGCGATGACGACGGAGCTGTCCGAGGTGGACGACGGCTTCATCGAGCTCCACGAGCCGGAGGGCGTCGCGCCGCTGCTGCCCCTGCGCCTGCGCGGGAGCCGGCCGCCGTTGTTCTGCGTCCATCCGGTGGGCGGGCTGAGCTGGTGCTACGCCGGGCTCACCGGCGAGCTCGACCCCGAGATCCCGGTGTACGGCCTGCAGAGCGGGAACCCGGCCCCGACCGCGGAGCACATGGCCGAGGCGCACCTCGAGCGGATCACGACCGTTCAGCCGCAGGGACCCTACCGGCTGCTCGGCTGGTCGTTCGGCGGCACGCTCGCGCACGAGATCGCGGTACGGCTGCGCGAGGAGGGCGAGAAGATCGGCCTGCTGGCGCTGCTGGACGCCGGCCCCGGCAGCCCGAAAACCGAGCGCGCCGGCGTCGACCCCGAGCGCGCCCTGCTGGAGGCGTCGGGGAACGAGGCCGGGCCGCACGGCGTCCCGGCGGCGCTGGCGACCTTGCGCGAGCGCCACGGGTTCACGCAGGAGCAGGTGACGGCGATGGTCGGCATGTGCGCGCACAACGCCGAACTGGCCGCCCGCCACCGCAGCCGCCGCTTCGACGGCGATCTGATAGTGTTCACCGCCCGCGGCGGCGCCGGCCTGAACACCGCCTGGCGTCGGCACGTGTCCGGGGCGATCGACCACTTCCCGATCGACAGCGATCACCACGGCATGCTGGGCAGCGACGCCGCGGCCAGAATCGCCCGCATCCTGGCCAATCCCCTCAGGGGCGGATGACGGCCATCCGGGTCACGGTGAACTCCTCGATGGCGAACCTCGGCCCCTCGCGCCCGATGCCGGAGTCCTTCACCCCGCCGTAGGGCATGTTGTCGGCCCGGAACCCGGGCACCTCGTTGACCACCACGCCACCGGCCTCGATGCGCTCGATCGCGGCGAAGGCGGTGGCCAGCGAGCGGGTGAAGACGGCGGCGTGCAGGCCGTACCGTGACCGGTTGACGAGGGCGAATGCCTCCTCCAGGCCGGCGGCCGGCCGTACGCAGACGACGGGCCCGAAGATCTCCTCGTCCCAGGCGGCGGCGCCGTCGGGAACGCCGGCCAGGAGCGTGGGCTGAAGGGCCCGTCCTTCACGTCCTCCGCCGGTCACCAGCGTGGCGCCCGCGGACACGGCGGCCGACACCCAGTCCAGCACCCGCCCGGTGGCCCGCTCGTCGATCAGGGGCGCGACCCGGGTCCCGGGGTCGCGCGGATCCCCGACGACGACCTCTTTCATGCGCCCGGCCAGCAGTGCCAGGAACTCCTCCCGCACCGCCTCCTCCACCACGACCCGCTGCACCGAGATGCACGCCTGCCCTGAGGCGTAGTACCCGCCGCGCACGACGGCGCCCGCGGCCGCCTCGAGGTCGGCGTCGGCCGCGACGATCAGGGCGGCGTTGGAGCCCAGTTCCAGCAGGACCTTGGTGGGGGCGGCGTTGCGCGCGATGGCGTGCCCGGCGGCGGCCGAGCCGGTGAAGGAGACCGCGCCGATCCGGCGGTCCTCGACCAGCGTGCGCCCGACCTCGACGTCCCCGGTGACCAGCTGCACGGCGGCCGGAGGCAGCGCGCCGGACGAGCGCAGCAGGTGGACCAGCCACAGCGTGGCCAGCGGCGTCGCGGGAGCGGGCTTGACGATCACCGGGCATCCGGCGGCGACCGCGGGCGCGATCTTGTGGGCGGCCAGGAGCAGCGGATAGTTGAACCCGGTGATCCCGACCACGACCCCGATCGGCCGCCGGGTCCAGAATCCGGTCAGCCCCTCCCCCGAGGGCAGCAGGTCGAGCGGCACCGTCTCCCCGTGCAGCCGGGCCACCTCCTCGGCGGCCGTGGCCAGCGTGACGATCGTGCGCGCCACCTCGACCCGGCAGTCGACCAGCGGCTTGCCGGTCTCGCGCACGAGCAGCCGCTCGAACTCGGCGCGGTGCCCGGCCAGCGCGTCGTGCGCGGCCATGAGCGCGGTACGGCGGGCGTGGGAGGGCACCCGGGCCATCGCCGGAGCCACGGCCAGCGCCTCCTCCACCGCCCTGGCGGCCAGGGCGGCGTCCCCCACGGGAGCCGTGCCGGCCACGCTCCCGTCATAGGGGAAGACGACGGGCGCGCTGTCCTGGACGGGCACCCAGCCCTCCCCGACCGGCAGTCCGCTCGGCCAGGGCTGGGTGGCGGGCGTGGTCACGGCGATGCCTCCTGATGAGCGGTCATGGGTGGGCGCGCAGGGCGCTGGGGAAGACGTCCAGGTAGGCGGGGGCGTCCGGGCGGCCGGTGGCGGCCAGCATGGCGTGGGCCACGGCGCGGCTGAAGACGTCCGCGGCGGCGGCCAGGACCTCCTGCAGCTCGCCGCTGGTGGGCGCCGGGTGCGTGCCGGTGGACAGGCCGAAGACGGTGTCGCCGTCGACCATGGTGTGCGCGGGGCGGATCGCCCTGGCCAGGCCGTCGTGGGCGACGCCGGCGAGCTTGCCGCACTGGGCCTTGGACAGTGTGACGTCGGTGGCGACCACGCCGATGGTGGTGTTGAACGAGGTGACGTTCGCCGGCTGCCACGCCGCCGCCTCCCTGGCCGACGGGGGCCGCAGGTGGCCGAACTCGCCGGGCAGGCCGTACCTGGTGCCCGCCAGCACGGCCCCGGCCGGGTCGAGCACCGAGCCCGCGGCGTTGACGACGGCGAGGGCGGCGACCGTGGCGCCCGTGTCGAGGACGGCGCTGGCCGTACCGGTGCCGCCCGCGAGGCCACCGGCGACCGCGCCCGTCCCCGCGCCGAGCGAGCCGCTGCGCGCCTCCTCGCCGGTGGCGGCGTCGAAGGCGGCGGCGCCCAGCTCGGCCGCGGGGGTGGCGCGGAAGGCGCCGCCCCTGCCCAGGTCGTAGATGACGGCGGACGGCACGATCGGCACCACACCGCCCTCGACGGGGAAGCCCTTCCCGGCCTCGGCGAGGCGGTCCATGACGCCGCAGGCGGCGCTGAGCCCGTAGGCGCTGCCGCCGGTCAGGACCACGGCGTGCACCCGCTCGACGAGGTTGCGGGGGTCGAGCAGCTCGGTCTCACGGGTGCCGGGCGCGGCGCCCCGCACGTCCACCCCGGCCACGGCGCCGTCCCCGGGCGGCAGGATGACGGTGGTGCCGGTGCGGTAGCCGTTCCCGATCCGCTGGGCGTGCCCCACCCTGACGCCCGGCACGTCGGTGAGCGCGTTGCGCGGCCCCGGCTTCACGCGCGCCTCCGCCCGGACGCGGTACGGCCCGGCCGCGGCGGCACGGGGCTCATGAGGCGTCCCGGGTGAGGAAGCGGCGGGCGGCCTCGGCGAACACCCGCGTGCACCGGACGATCTCGGCCACCTCGACGTACTCGTCGGCCTGGTGGGCGATCCACTTGCCGCCGGGCCCGTACACGACGGAGGGCACGCCGCCCCAGTGCGTCAGCACGGTCCCGTCGGTCGAGCCGGGCACCCCGCCGTACACCGGCTCCTCCCCCGTGACCGCCCGGTGAGCCTCCGCGACCGCGGCCACGACGGGATCGTCGACCGGCACCTCGACGGCGGGCCGGTCCACCAGCACCGAGACCTCCGCGGAAATCCCGTCGAATCCGGCCAGCCCGGAGACCCGTTCGGCGATGTCCGCATGCGACATCCCCGGCAACGTCCGCACGTCCACGAACACGGACGCCACCGCCGGAATCACGTTGACCTGCTCCTCGCTCCCGGCCCGGGCCACCGTGGGCGTCACGTACACCTCCCCCAGATGCGGATGCGCCGGAAAACGCTTCTGCAATTCCTCCTGATAAGCCGCCAGCGCCACGATGAGCGCCCCGGCGGCGGGAATCGGATTGCGCCCGTGCTGCGGCATGGCCCCGTGCGCCATCTTGCCGGTGAAGTCCACCCGCAGCCGCAGCGCGCCCTTGGCCACCGCGCAGATCTCCCCGGCCTCCGGCTCGGCCACGATCGCCCCGTCCACGTCCGCGGCCAGCCCGGAGTCCACGAAGTGATGCACCCCGAGCATCATCCCCTCCTCGTCGGCCAGCGCGCACACCTTGACGCGCCCGGGGAACGGTCCAGCCAGCTGCAGCGCCCGCGTGGCGTACAGGGTCGCGGCCAGCCCCGACTTCATGTCGGCGCTCCCCCGCCCCCAGAGCCTCCCGTCGCGGATCTCGCCGCCGAACGGATCCACGGTCCACTCGCCCAGGTCCCCCTCGGTGACCACGTCCGTGTGCCCCTCGAACATGAGCGTCGGCCCGGGCAGCCCGCCCTCGACCACGGCCACCACGCTCGGCCGTCCCGGGGCGGCCTCGGAGACCCGCGGCTCCCACCCCCACGAGCGCATCTTCGCGGCCACCAGCATCGCGGCGGGCTCCTCGTTGCGCCCGCGCGCGGGGTCGTTGGTGCTGGGCACCCGCACGAGCGCCTGGGTGAACTCCACCACGCCGGCAGCGTCGATCTCGATCACAGAAGTCCCTCCAAGGTTGGTACGGCCTGCAGCAACGTGCGTGTGTACGGGTGGACGGGCGCGGCCCACACCGTGTCCACCGCCCCCGTCTCCACGATCTCCCCCTCGCTCATGACCGCGACGCTCTCGCACACGTGCCGCACCACGGACAGGTCGTGGGAGACGAACACCAGCGTCAGCCCGTGGGCGTCGACGAGGTCGGCCAGCAGGTTGAGGATCTGCCCGCGCACCGAGACGTCCAGCGCGCTGACCGGCTCGTCGGCCACCAGCACCTTCGGCCGCGGCGCCAGCGCGCGGGCGATGGCGATGCGCTGGCGCTGGCCGCCGGAGAACTGGTGCGGGTAGCGGTCCGCGGCCGAGGCGGGCAGCCCGACCTCCTCCAGCAGCTCCGCCACCCGCGCGCCGACCGGCCGCCGGAGCGCGACCAGCGGCTCGGCGACGATGTCACGCACCTTCATGCGCGGGTCAAGCGAGCTCATCGGGTCCTGGAAGACGATCTGCAGGTCGTCGCGCAGGAACCGCAGGTCGCGCCGGCCTGCGATCTCCTGCCCGGCGAACCGGATCGAGCCGCTGGTGGGCCGGTCGAGCCCGCACAGCAGCCGCAGCAGCGTCGACTTGCCGGATCCCGACTCGCCGACGATGCCGTAGCGCTCGCCGCGCGTCACCGTCAGCGAGACGCCCTTCAGCGCGTGCACGGCCTCGCCCGGCTTCGTGAGCGAGGTCCGGGGACGCCGGTAGACCCGGGTGAGGTCGCGGGCCTCAATCACCGGGGTGCCAGCAGGCGTAGCCATGGCCGTCTCCCGTCAGCTCCGGTTCGGTCTCGCACTCCGGGGTGGCGTGCGGGCAGCGGTTGCGGAAGACGCAGCCGCCGGGGAAGCCGCCCGCCGGGGGCACGCTTCCCTTGATCGTGGGCAGCCGGGTGCCGCGCGGGGTCAGCCGGGAGGAGGCCAGCAGGCCCTCGGTGTAGCGGTGGCGGGGCCGGGTGAAGACCTCGCGCATGGGCCCGGTCTCGACGACCCGCCCGCCGTACATGACCAGGACGCGCTCGCACATCGCCGCCACCACGGCGAGGTCGTGGGTGATGAACAGCAGCGCGGGGGCGACCTCGGCGATCAGCTCCAGCATCTGCTTCTGGACGGTCACGTCCAGGGCGGTCGTGGGCTCGTCGCAGATGAGCAGCTCGGGCTCGTTGGCCAGCGCGATGGCGAGCATGACCCGCTGCCGCTGGCCGCCGGAGAGCTGGTGGGGGTAGGCGCGGGCGAGCTGGGCGGGCCGCGGCAGCCGTACCCGCTCCAGGAGCTCGACCGCGCGGGCGCGGGCGGCCGCGCGGGGGGCGCCATGCAGCGTCATCACCTCGGCGACCTGCGCGCCGACCCGCATGAGCGGGTTGAGCGCGGTCATCGGCTCCTGGAAGACCATCGAGACGGTACGGCCCCGCAGCCCCATGAGCCGTTTTTCCGGGACGCCGACGAGATCACGGCCGTCCAGCGCAGCCTTGCCCGAGGCGGTGACCCCTTCCGGGAGCAGGCCCATGAGCGACAGCGCGGTCAGCGACTTGCCGGAGCCGGACTCCCCGATGAGCCCGACCCGTTCGCCGGGGGCGATGGAGAAGGAGACGTCCCGCACGAGCCGGAGGTCGCCGGCGTGCACGGAGAGCCCGTCAACGCTCAGCACGGATCCTCCTCAGCTTCGGGTCCAGGTAGTCGCGCAGGCCGTCGCCGAGGAGGTTGAAGCCGAGGACGGCCAGCGCGATCGCCAGGCCGGGCCACAGGGCCAGGCGGGGGGTGGAGAAGAGCAGTTCCTGCGACTCCTGCAGCATGCGTCCCCACGAGGGGATCGGCGGGCGGGTGCCGAAGCCGAGGAAGGACAGCGCCGCCTCGGCCAGGATCGCGATCGCGAACGAGACCGACGCCTGGACGATCAGCATCGAGGAGATGTTCGGCAGCACGTGCCGCACCGCGATGGCCCGGCGGGTACGGCCGGCGGCGCGGGCGGCCATGATGTAGTCGGTCACCATGACCTGCAGCGTCGCGGCCCGGGCGACGCGGGCGAAGGCGGGCACCGTGGCCACGCCGATGGCGATCATGGCGGTGAGCGTCCCGGCTCCGTAGACGGCGCCGAGCATGACGGCCAGGAGCAGGGCGGGGAAGGCGAAGACGAGGTCGTTGACCCGCATGACCAGCTCCGACAGCCAGCCGTGGCCGGTCATCCCGGCGACGATGCCGAGCGGGGCGCCGATCACGGCGGCGATGCCGACGGCCACGATGCCGACGTAGAGCGTGGTGCGGGCGCCGACCATGAGCTGGCTGAAGGTGTCGCGGCCGAACTTGTCGGCGCCGAGCAGGTAGCCGCCGCCGGGCTCCTGGAGCTTGCGGGCGGCGTCGACCAGGGTCGGGTCGTGCGGGGTCCACACGAACGAGACGAGGGCGGCGGCCACGACGAGGCCGACGAGCACGCCGCCGACGACCAGCCCGGCGTTGATCCGGCCCCTCATCGCGCACCTCGCAGGCGGGGGTCGAGGGCGGCGTAGGCCACGTCGACCAGGAAGTTGATCAGCAGCACGGCCACCACGAGGACCATGACGACGCCTTGGACGAGCAGCAGGTCGCGGGCGGCCACGCCGTTCAGCAGCAGGTCGCCGAGGCCGGGGATGACGAAGACGCGCTCGACCACGACGGCGCCGATGAGCAGCGTCGCCAGTTGCAGGCCGAGCACGGTGACGACGGGGATGGAGGCGTTGCGCAGCCCGTGCCGCCACAGCGCGCCCATGCGGCCGCGGCCCTTGGCGCGGGCGGTGCGCAGGTAGTCCTCGCGCATGACGTCGAGCACCGACGAGCGTACGTACCGGGTCAGGACCGCGCCCTGCACCAGGCCCAGCGACGACCACGGCAGCAGGAGGCTCAGCAGCCACTGCGCCGGGTCCTCGGAGAAGGGCACGTAGCCGCCGGACGGCAGCGCCTGCGCCTGCACCGCGAAGACGAAGACCAGCAGGATGCCGGCCAGGAAGGCGGGGACGGCGATGCCGACCTGGCTGATCGCGCTGATCGCGGCGCCGAGCGGGTTGCGGTGGTGGACGGCGGCGAACGTGCCGGCGGGCACGGCCACGAGCACGGCGATGACCATGCCGCCGAGCACGAGCACGGCGGTGACCGCCAGCCGTTCCGAGATCTGCGGCCCGATGGGCGAGCTGGTCACGTAGGAGGTGCCGAAGTCGCCGCCGGCCAGGCCGCCGAACCAGTCGAAGAACTGGACGAGGGGCGGCCGGTCGGTGCCGAACTGCCGGCGCAGCGCGGCGACCGCCTCCGGGGTGGCGTTGACGCCGAGCGCGATCTCGGCCGGGTCGCCCGGCAGCAGGCCCATGAAGGCGAAGACGGCCACGCCGGCGGCGGCGGTGCTCGCCAGGAGCACCGCCAGCCGCTTGACCAGGTAGAGGATCACTGCTTGGCGAGTCCGGTGAAGTCGAAGGACTCGGCGATGGCGTTCTTCGGCAGGCCGGTCACGCCCTTCTTGGCGACGATGAGGTTGGGGAAGAGGAAGAGCCAGTCGGCCGCCGCGTCGTCGGACAGCAGCTTGGCGGCCTGCTTGAGCTTGCCGGCCTGGTCCTGCTCGGTGCCCTGGTCGGCCTCGGCGAGGAGCTTGCCGAACGCGGGGTTGTCGTAGTGGAAGTAGTACGACTTGTCGGCGAAGATGCCCATGTCGCGGGGTTCGACGTGGTTGATCATAGAGATGTCGTAGTCACCCTGCTTGAACACCACGTCCAGCCAGCGGGCGGGGAACTCCAGCGGCTCGATGTCGGCCGTGATGCCCACCTGCGCGAGCTGCGACTTGACCACCTGGGCGGCGGCCACCGCGTAGGGCAGGTTCGGCACCCGCATCTTCACGGTGTAGGTCTTGCCGCCGAGCAGTTCCTTCGCCTTGGCCACGTCGTAGGGGTAGTCGCCGGTGCGGTCTTCGTACCACGGGTCCGTCGGGGGGACCATCGTGCCGATGAGCTGGCCGCGGCCGGCCCACGCGGTGTCGAGGAGCGCCTTGTGGTCGATGGCGTGGCGGACGGCCTGCCGGGCCTTCTTGTCGTTGAACGGCGGGCGGCCGTTGTTGAGGGAGAGCACGACCTCGCCGTTGGTGGTGCCCTCGACCGTCTGGAAGCGGCCGGGGTCGGCGAACTGCTGCAGCGACTCCGGCGCCTGGACGCTGGAGATGACGTCGATGCCGCCGGTCAGCAACGCGTTGTTCATGGCCGTGGCGTCCTTGAAGTATTTCAGTGTGACGCCGGAGAGCGCGGGCTTGGCGCCCCAGTAGCCCGGGTTGGCGGTGAGCTGGATCGAGTCGCCGCGCTTCCAGGAGCCGAGCTGGAAGGGGCCGGTGCCGACGGGCTTGGTGGCCAGCTCGGCGACGCCCGTGCGGCTGAACATCGCCCCGAGGCGGGTGGCCATCGCATACAGGAAGCCGTTGCTGGGGCGCTTGAGCGTGACGACGGCGGTGGTGTCGTCCTTCTTCTCCACCTTGTCGATGACGTCGAGCTGGGTCTTGATCTTCAGCTTCCAGTCGGACGTGACCCGGTTGAGGGAAAAGGCGACGTCGTCGGCGGTGAACGGGGCGCCGCCGGTGAACGTGACGCCCTTGCGCAGGGTGAACGTGTAGGTCTTGCGGTCCTCGGAGATCTCCCACTTCTCGGCGAGCAGAGGCACGATCTTGCCGTCCTGGTCCAGTTTGACCAGGCCCTCGTAGACGTTGACCAGCAGCGCCTGCGGGATCGCGGCGCCCTCGGTCGAGGTGAAGTCCAGGTTGGCCGGCTCGGCCACGAACCCGACGGACAAGGTCTCCTGCTTGGACGGCGACGCCCCGCCGGTCTGGCCGCCGCCGCCACCGCCGCAGGCAGTGGCCAGCAGGAGACCGCCGCCGGCGATCAAGGTCCCGATTCGCCTCATGTTCTACAGCCTCCTGGCTAGTGCACTGGTCGGACCAGTAGGCTCTGCACACTGCCAGTCCTGAACTGTTCGGGTCAAGGGGGCGCATAACATGTCCGGTCCGCGGTTCGAACCGGTGCGTACGGTCCGCGCCTACGAACGCATCGTCGAGCAGATCGAGGGGGCGGTCGAGAGCGGCACGCTCACCCCAGGCCAGCGCCTGCCCAGCGAGCGTGACCTGATGGCGCAGTTCTCCGTCAGCCGCTCCACCGTGCGTGAGGCGCTGCGCGTGCTGCAGGCGCGCGGCCTGGTCCGCTCCCGGCCCGGCGACCCCAACGGGGCCGAGGTGCTGCCCTTCACGCCCGCCGCCCTGCACAAGTCGATGACCACGCTGGCCCGCGTGGACCAGCTCTCGCTGGGCGAGCTGGTGGGCTTCCGGATGACGCTCGACGCGGCGGCCAACCTGCTGGCCGCCCGGCTGCGGACCGAGGCGCAGTTAACGGAGATGGACGCGGCCGTCACGGCGATGCGCGAGGCCGCGGAGAAGGGCTACGACGCCTTCAGCGCGGCGGACGTGGCCTTCCACGACGCGGTGGCCCGGGCCAGCGGCAACAAGCTGATCCAGATCTGCACCGAGGTGGTCCGCTCGATCGTGCTCGGCCTGGTCTCGGACAAGATCGCCGGGGCGGCCGACCGGGAGGCGCTGATGCGGCAGAGCATCCGCCACCACGAGGAGGTGCTGGCCGCGGTCCGCGCCGGTGACGGGCCGCTGGCCGCGCGGCTGTCGCGGCGCACGATGTACGACTACTACGTGGGCTACGTGCCGGCCGCCGAACGGGCCGCCCTGCGCGCGCTGCTGGACTGACCGCGTTCGCCGCCCGGCCGGTGAGGTTCGCGCGGAATGTCCGGCCAGAGTGTTAAGTTGCAGCCGTGACGAGTGGGGACGGGCTGACCGAGGCGTTCCTTCGCGAGCACCGTCGTTACACCAGCCACCAGGTCGCCGAGCTGGCCGGGGTGCCGGTCTACCGCGCGCGCAAGTTCTGGCGGGCGCTCGGCTTCGCCAACGTGGCCGACGACGCGGTGGAGTTCACCGACTCCGACGTCGAGGCGCTGCGCACGCTGCTCGGCATGGTCAGCCGGGGCCTGTACGACGAGGGGCACGTGCTGCTCATGGCCCGCTCGCTCGGCCGCGCCACCGCGCGCCTGGCCGAGTCGCAGGCCGAGCTGGGCGCCGAGGAGCTCGACCAGGCCGGGGTGCCGCTGGCCGAGCGGCCCCGCGCGTGGACGCGCCGGGCCCGCCGCGTGGTGCCGGAGCTGGAGAAGCTGCTGGTCTACGCCTGGCGCCGGCAGCTCGCCGCCGCCGCCGGCCGCATGGTCGACCAGGAGAAGACCGCGGTACGGCTGGCCGTCGGCTTCGCCGACCTCGTGGGCTTCACCCGGCTGAGCCGGCAGATCTCGGAGATCGAGCTGGCGAGCCTGGTGGACGAGTTCGAGGGCCGCTCGGCGGACGTGGTCACCTCGGGCGGCGGCCGGGTGATCAAGACGCTGGGCGACTCGGTGCTGTTCGTCTCCGGCAAGGCCCACGACACGGCCGAGATCGCGCTGCGGCTGATCACGGCCCACGCCAAGGTGCGCGGCATGCCGGAACTCCGCGTGGGCCTGGCCGTGGGCCCGGTGATCGGCCGCATGGGCGACGTCTTCGGCACCACGGTCAACCTCGCCAGCCGCCTGACCGCCCTGGCCCTGCCCGGCACGATCCTGGCCGACCCCGAGATGGCCGAGGACCTGACCGGCGACCGCGCCTTCCACCTGATCCCGGTGAACCGCCTGCACGTGCGCGGCCTGGGCGACCTGGTTCCGTTCCGCGTCTCCCGCGCGCTCTAGCCGGCGCCCTTGACGCACAGGAGGCCGGGCTCGGCGCGCAGCGTCTCCACCGCGAACCCGCCCGCCTCCAGCGCGCCGCTCACCTTGACGGCCAGTTCCTCGACACGGCCGGGCGGCTCGTAGAAGACGTAGAGCGCCCCTCCCCGGGCCAGCGCGCCCCGGATGGCGGCGAGCTCCCGGGCCGGTGACCGGGTCCAGAAGAGGTTGACGTTGACCGCGAACACCTTGTCGTAACCGCCCTGGCCGAGGCCGCCCACCGCGGCAGCCGGGCCGCCGAGCCCGTCCTCCAGGGCGCCGAGGCGGAAGACCGCCCGGCCGGCGGCCACGTGGGCGGCGTTGCGCTCTTCCGCCGCGCGGATCGCGGTGGCCGACCGGTCGAGCCCGGTGAGCAGTCCGCCCCGCTCGCAGACCAGCTGCGCCGCGACCCCGCGCCCGCATCCGATCTCCAGAACCCGCTCTCCGGCTCGCACGTCGAGCACGTCCACGGCCCAGGTCAGCCGCACCGGTATCGCCATGAATCCCATCTTGCCCCTGGGCAGCCCCGGCCGCCGACCGGGCTGACGAAGCTCTGCAGCGGCGAGCCACCTGGACGCCTGTGGTTCGGCGTGGCGGTCGACGGCAAGAAGACCGGGCTCGCCGTCTCGTACGGCGCCGAGTTCACTCACGGCGTGCCCCCGCACACCGTGGACAGGGAGTTCACGCCGCGCGTGCACATGGAGGGCGGTCCGTCCGGCCGGTGCGCTGGTCCGTGGCCTGTACAAGGACTAGGAATCTTTCCGCGTGTCAGGTGTTGCACCAGAGGTGACTCGTTACTCGATCCTCGACCGCTCGCTCGTCCGCGCCGGGCAGGATCCGGCGCGGGCGCTGCGCGAGACCGTGCGCTTCGCCCGGCAGGCGGAGCAGCTCGGGTATCACCGCTTCTGGGTCTCGGAGCATCACAGCGTGCCCGGGGTGGCCGGGTCGGCGCCGACCGTGCTGGCCGCCGCGGTGGCCGCGGCCACCTCGCGCATCCGGGTGGGCACCGGCGGCGTGATGCTGCCCAACCACCAGCCTGTGGTGGTGGCCGAGCAGTTCGGCGTCCTGGAGTCCTTGTATCCGGGGCGCATCGACATGGGCCTGGGCCGGTCCGTCGGGTTCACCGGCGGCATCCGCAAGGCGCTGGGGCACGGCCTGGCCGACGCCGACGACTTCGGCGACCGGCTCGAGGAACTGCTCGGCTACTTCACCGGGAAACAGCAGGTTCATCCGGGTGTGCACGCGCTGCCCGCCGAGGGGCTCCGGCCCGAGGTGTTCGTGCTGGCGATGGGCTCCGGCGCGGACCTCGCCGCCGAGCACGGGCTGCCCATGGTGATCGGCAACGGCCCGAGGATGCCGGAGGCGGTCGCCAGGTACCGGGCCGCGTTCCGGCCCTCGGAGTGGGCGGCGGCGCCGTACGTCATGGTGGCGGCGAACGTCGCGGTCGGCGAGAGCGCCGCGGCGGCTTCGTACCTGCAGGTGCCGGAGGCGTGGTCGACGGCGGTGTCCAGGACCCGCGGCGCGTTCCCGCCGCTGTCGCCCGCGGCGGAGATCCTCGCGATGGAGATGACCGAGCGCGAGCGGGACCTGCTGGCCGAGGCGCGGGCCGGGCAGATCCACGGCGCCGCCGGGGAGGTGGCGCTGGCGCTGGACGAGCTGGTCGAGCGATCGGGCGCGGAGGAGGTGCTGGTCACGATGAACACCTTCGATCTGGAGGAGCGGCTGGACTCCTATCGGCGCCTGGCCCGGCTCGCCAGGGGCTGAGTAGGGGGTACTCATGCCGGGGCCGCGCTCGTCGCCCACGCTGGGGGCAACCCAGAAAGGCGGAAGCGATGAGCGAGAGATACATGGTCCTGCGCGATCTGACCCGGACGGTCACCGCGGGTCCCATGGAGGCGCGGGCGGCGGCGCGGCAGGGTCCCGGCGAGCCGCACCTCGAGGTCGTCAACCTCACCAAGCGCGAGGCCCTCGAGCTGGCGGCCGAGCCGGACGTGGCGGCGCTGACCGAGCCGATGCCGATCAGCCTGCCGGTGGACGTGGACGACGACCAGACGGGCACGACGCCCGCGGCGTCCGGGAACACCACCTGGGGCGTGTCGGCGGTGGGCGCGGCCGCCTCCGGCCGGACGGGCGAGGGATCGCTGGTGGCGGTGCTCGACACCGGCATCGACCCCGGCCACCCGGCCTTCACCGGCGTGGAGCTGGTGCAGAAGGACTTCACCGGCGACGGCAACGGCGACAAACGCGGCCATGGCACCCACGTGGCCGGGACGGTGTTCGGCCAGAACGTCGACGGGATGCGGATCGGGGTGGCGCCCGGGTTGCGGAAGGCGCTCATCGGCAAGGTCCTCGGCGACGACGGCAGCGGCAGCTCGGACGGGCTGCTGCACGGGATCCTGTGGGCGCTCCAGGAGGGCGCGGACGTCATCACGATGTCGCTGGGGTTCGCGTTCACCGCGGCGGTCGAGCGCAACGTCGAGGAGGGCATGCCGATCTTCCTGGCCACCTCGCGGGCGCTGGAGGCATACCGGGGCAACCTGCGGCTGTTCGACGCGCTGATGCGCATGGTGGCGGCCCGCTCGTCCGTGGACAAGGGGACCATCGTCGTGGCCGCCTCGGGCAACTCCAGCAAGCGGGATCTGAACCCGAGGTTCGAGGTGGGCGCGGAGCTGCCGTCCGCCGCCGAGGGCGTCATCGCCGTGGGCGCGCTGCGGCTCAGGGACGGCCGGCTCGACGTCACCCGCTTCTCCAACACCTTCGCCGACATCAGCGCCCCGGGCATGGACGTGATCTCGGCGCGGCTTGGCGGCGGGCTGTCCGCCAAGAACGGCACCAGCATGGCGGCGCCGCACGTGGCGGGGGCCGCGGCGCTGTGGTGGCAGGAGGTGCGCGCGACGCTGCCGCCGGCCGCCGCGCGGGCCTCGGTGGTCACGAACAGGCTGCTCACCTCGGCCACCCGGCAGGGCTTCGCGGCCGACGCCGACTTCACCGACATCGGCGCGGGCTTGGTGATCTGCCCTCCGTGAGCGTGGATGTCAGTAGCTTGGGAGCATGAGCACCGACCAGCATGGACTCGCGATCACCGGCTCCGGCGAGGCCGTCCGGCACTACGACCGGGCCGTCGACGAGCTTCTCCACTTCCGCGTCGAGGTGGACGCCGAAGCCGCCGCCGCGCTCGCCGCGGAGCCGGGGTTCGCGATGGGCAACGTGCTCCAGGCATATCTGGGGCTGCTCACGACCGAGGTGAACGACGCGCGGGCGGCCCGTGAGCGCTTCGCCGCCTTTCGCGCCTCGGTACGGCCGGCCGCCCTGTCGCCCAGGGAACGGGCCCACATCGACGGCGTGCAGGCCCTGCTGGACGGTGACTTCCGCACCTGCGGCGCGCGGTTGCAGGAGATCACCGAGGAGTACCCACGGGACGCGCTGGCCCTGGCCGTGGGGCACCAGGTGGACTTCTTCACCGGCGACGCCCGCTCGCTGCGCGACCGGATCGGCGGGGCCCTGACCGCGTGGTCGGAGAACGACCGGCATTTCGGGCACGTGCTGGGCATGTACGCCTTCGGCCTGGAGGAGGCCGGGCACTACGACCGCGCCGAGGAGGTCGCGCTGAAGGCGGTCGAGCTCAACGCCCGCGACGTGTGGGGCATCCACGCGGTCGTGCACACCTACGAGATGCAGGGCCGCTTCGGCGCGGGCATCCGCTACCTCGACGCCCGCCTGGACGACTGGTCCACCGGGACGTTCTTCAACGTGCACAACTGGTGGCACTACGCCCTCTACGCGCTGGAGTCCGGGGACATCGGGCGGGCGCTCGGCGTCTACGACGCCGTGCTGGCCGGTGGGGAGGGCGCCATGGAGCTGCTGGACGCGGCGGCGCTGCTGTGGCGGCTCCGCCTGGAGGGCCACGACGGGGACGGCCGCTGGGAGGCGCTGGCCGACGCGTGGGAGCCCAAGATGGGCGAGGCGTTCTACGCCTTCAACGACATGCACGCGGTCATGTCCTACGTCGGCGCCGGGCGGATCGCGCAGGCCGACCGGCTCATCGCCGGCCGGGAACGCTACCTCGCCGAGGCCCGTCCCGGCGTGACCAACCGGGACATGACCGCCCGGGTGGGCCTGCCGGTCTGCCGCGCGCTCGTGGCCTACGGCCGCGGGGCGTTCGACGAGGTGGTGGACCTGCTGTATCCGATCCGGCACCGGGTCAACGAGTTCGGCGGCAGCCACGCGCAGCGCGACGCCGTCCAGAAGACGCTGCTGGAGGCGGCCCTGCGCGGCGGGCGGCGGGACGTGGCCCGGGTGCTGCTGAGCGAGCGCATCGGGGTACGGCCGTGCAGCCCGTTCAACTGGCTCAAGCAGGGCGCCCTGGCCGAGCAGCTCGGTGAGCGCGGCGCCGCTGCGGCCGCCCGTCTCCGCGCCGAGGACCTGGTACGGCGGGCCTAGCCGCCTTCAGCCTCAGCACGGAGCCTACGGTCAGGACGGCACCTACAGGGTCGGGACGGTGCCTGCATGGTCAGAATGGCGCCTTCAGGGTCAGGACCGCTGCGGGGAGCCCGCGGAGCGCCTCCGGGATGGCGACATTTCCGGATTCATCCACCCGGGCCGGCTCCGCACCCCAGGACGCCGTGCCCCGGGCCGCCTCCACGAGATCCCCGGCCAGCCGGAACGCCCCCGTCTCCGGCCGCAGCACGATGACGTTGAGCCGGCCGTCCGGGCCGAGGGTGTACCGCACCGCCTCCCCGGCCGGCTCCGCATGCCGTACCCAGGGACGGGTCCCGAAGATCGCCCCGCCGTGCGCCCGCAGCCACTCCCCCAGGAAGCGCAGGCGCGAGACCTGATCCTCGGGCAGCGCCCCGTCGGCCCTCGGCCCGATGTTGAGGAGCAGGTTGCCGTTCTTGGCCACGGTGTCGGCCAGCAGGTGCACCAGCTCGGTCCGCCCGAGCAGGTGCCGCTCGTCCTCGGCCCGGTTGTAGCCGAACGACTGGCCGAGGCCGCGCGTGGCCTCCCAGACCCAGGGCGCGGCCTGCGCCTCCGACTGGTACTCCCGGGTGCGGTAGCCCAGGTGCGCCACCCCCCACCGGTCGTTGACCACGCCCTCGGGCACCCGCTCGTAGAAGCGCGCGAACAACTCGCTCAGGCTGTACGGCCCGGCCGCCTTGGCCGCGTCGGGCCAGTCGATGTCGTTCCACAGCAGGTCGGGGGCGTGCCGGTCGATCAGCTCGGCCACCTGCTCGAAGGAGTGCCTGGCGAAGGCGGCGTCGTTGCGGCGCAGGGTGAACAGGTCCGTCAGCGACTGGATGGGCGGGAAGCAGGAGACGTGCCAGTCCAGGGCGCCGGAGTAGTAGAACCCCAGCCGGAGCCCCTCCTGGCGGACCGCGGCGGCCAGGTCGGCCATGAGGTCGCGGCGCGGGCCGCGGCGGACGCTGTTGAAGGGCGTGGTGGCGGTCCCCCACAGGCAGAAGCCGTCGTGGTGCTTGGCCGTGGGCACCACGTAGCGGGCGCCGCACTCGGCGAACAGGCGGGCCCATCCCGGCGGGTCGAACTCCGGCGTCTCCCAGATGTCGGCCAGGTCCTCGTAGGAGCGGCCGACGCCGTACCGCTGCTCGTGGAAGGCGTGGGTGGGCGAGCCGGGGATGCGGACGGTGTTGGCGTACCACTCGGCGTACTGGTGGTGGCTGTACTCGAGCTCCACGGGCACGGTCTCCCCCGGCAGCCGGGGGGTGGCCCAGCCGGACACCGAGTACAGGCCCCAGTGGACGAACACTCCGAACTTGGCGTCCCTGAACCACGCGGGCGTCTCCCGCGACGGGTAGGTGACGCCCAGGTCGGGCCCGACACGCCGGTCGAACTGCAGCAACGACGATCCTTTCAGCGGCCGGCCAGGCCGGCGGTGGCGATGCCCTTGACCAGGTGCTTCTGCAGGGCGATGAGGAGCAGCAGGGTCGGCAGGACGGACACGATGGAGGCGGCCATGACCAGGTGCCACTGGTTGCTGTTCTGGCCGAAGAACAGCTGCAGGCCGAGGGGAACGGTGCCCCGGGCGCTCACGTCGTTGATCATGATGAGCGGCCACAGGAAGCTGTTCCAGTAGTTGATGAAGGTGAAGACGGCCAGCACGCCGAGCGCGGGGCGGGCCATCGGCAGCATGATCTGGGCGAAGATGCGCAGTTCCCCGGCGCTGTCGATGCGGGCGGCCTCCTGCATCTCGCGCGGCACCGAGCGGAAGAACTGACGCAGCAGGAAGGTGCCGAACGCGGTGAAGGCCCACGGGAAGATCAGCGCCTGGTAGGTGTCCACCCAGCCGAGCGACTGCATGAGGATGAACATGGGCACGACCAGGACTTCCTGCGGCACCATCAGCGTGGCCAGGAAGATCAGGAAGACGCCGTCGCGGCCGCGCCAGCGCAGCGAGGCGAAGGCGTAGGCCGACAGCGCCGAGGCGGCCAGCACCACCAGCGTGCCGACGCCGGCGACCAGCACGCCGTTGAGGATGTAGCGCTGGAAGGGCACGTAGGTGAAGACGTCGGCGAAGTTCTGCCAGCGGATCGAGGAGCCGACGAGCGCGCCCGGATCGGCGAACGTCTCGCCGGCGGGCTTGAGCGCGGTGGCGACCGCGAAGATCAGCGGGTAGAGGAAGGCGAGGGCGACCGCGGCCAGCAGGGCGTGCGAGACGACGCTCTTGACGCGGAGGCTCTTAGCTTTCATAGTGCACCCACCGCTTCTGGCCGAGGAACTGCACGAACGTGACGGCCAGGATGATCGCGAACAGCACCCACGCCGCCGCGGCGGCCAGGCCCAGGTCCCGTGACTGGAATCCGGCCTGGTAGACGTTCATGACCAGGGTCTCGGTGGCGTTGCCCGGGCCGCCCGCCGTGAGGATGAACGGCTGCGTGAACACCTGCAGCGCGCTGATCACCGTCATCGTGGTGGCGAAGAACAGCGCGGGCGAGATCAGCGGCAGCTGCACGCTGACCAGGCGGCGCAGGCCGGTGGCGCCGTCCAGCGCCGCCGCCTCCAGGACCGGTCTCGGCATCTCGTTGATCGCCGCCGAGAACACGATCATGTTGTAGCCGAAACCCTGCCACACGCTCATCGCCACCACCGACAGCAGCGCGGTGCGGCCGTCGGCCAGCATGTTCGGCTCGGTGCCGACGAGCTGGAAGATCAGCTTCCAGATGACCGCGTTGGCCACCATCGGGGTGATCGCCGGGATGAAGAACAACACCCGCCACAGGTTCTGCCAGCGTGAGTTGTTGATCCAGAACGCCAGGCCGAGCGCCACCAGGATGTTCAGCGGCACGTACAGGCCGGTGAAGACGAACGTGTTGCGCAGCGCCACCAGGAAGTCGGGGTCCTCGCCGAACAGGTAGCGGAAGTTCTCCAGCCCGATGAACTCGCTCTCGCCCAGCATCGGCCAGTCGAAGAAGCTCATGACCACGGCCATGCCGACGGGGAACAGCGTGAACAACCCGAGGCCGAGCACGCTCGGGGTGGCGAACCCGAGCGCGCTCCAGGTCTCCCGAGTCCTCACTGGCCGCGGGCTCCCTGCTGCTGGATGGTGGCCAGGGCCTCCTTGGGCGGCTGCGCCCCGGTGTAGACCTGCAGGAAGTACTGGGCCATGAGCTTGTTGACGTCGTCCCAGTTCTTGGTGGTGAACAGCGGGACGCCGCCGGCCAGGCCCTCCTTGACCGCGGCCATCGCGGCCTTGACGTCGGCCTCCTTGCCCGCGTTCTGCTTGACCAGGAACTCCTCGTACCCGGCCTGCTGCTCGGTGCGCGAGGGGAAGCCGCGGCCGACGCCCGCGAGGTACGCCTGGGCGTCCTTGCCGGTGAGCGTCTCGACGACCTTCTTCGCCTCTTCCTTGTAGGCGCAGCTCTTGGACACGCCGAAGCCGGAGCCGGCGATGTAGGTCTTCGAGCCGGCCGTGCCCGCGGGCAGCGGGGCCAGGCCGACGTCGAACTTGGCGTCCTTGATGTGGGAGCCGAGGTTCCAGGACCCGTCCACGGCCATCATGGCGTTGCCGTTGACGAACTGGGTCTCGCCCCAGCCGCCCTCGGCCGAGGAGGCGGGCACGCTGCCCGACTTGTTCTTGCCCAGTCCGGCGTACCAGGTGAGCGCGTCGACCATGGGCTGACTGTCCAGCTGGAGCTTGACGTCGGCGGTGACCGGGGCGGCGCCGTTGTAGGACAGCAGCATCGAGAGCGTGTGCAGGTCGGAGAAGGACATGCCGAAGCCGCTCTTGCCTCCGGCCGAGAGGGTTTTGGCCGCCTTCTCGAAGTCGGCGACCGTCCAGCCCGCCTTCGGCTCGGGCAGCCCGGCCTTCGCGAAGGCGTCCTTGTTGTAGTAGACGAGCATCGAGGCCAGGTCGTACGGCAGGGCGAGCTGCTTGCCGTCCATCTTGAGCGCGTCCAGGGAGGCGGGGGCGAAGCCCTCGGGGGCGGTCAGCGGTTCGAGCAGGTCGGCGTAGGCGCCGAGGCGCAGGCTCTGCATGGAGACGATGCATGCCTGCTTGCCGGCGGCGAACTCGGTCTGCAGCTTGGTGAAGTAGTTGTTGAACGGCGCCGTGCGCAGCGCGATCTTGACCTTGGGGTTCTGCTGGGTGACGAGCTGGGCGAGGTGGTCGAGCTGGGCTTTCTCGTCCTCGCTCCCGGCCCACATTTCCCAGTCGAGGGTGATCGTGCCGTCGTCCTGCTTGGCGCCGCCCGCCGTACCGGATGCTCCGCCGCCGCCACAGGCGGTGGCTCCGATGACGAGCGCGAGCCCCGCTGCCAGAAAGCCCTTCATGCGCGATTTCCTTAATTTCGGTGACGAAATTATTATGGTCCGGGACCCTAGGCTTGGTCAGCCGAGGACGTCAAGGGGCAGGAGGAACATTGCGTGAGGATCTGGTCAGGGCGGAGATCCTGGCCATGCTCGGGCGAGAACCGCTCAATCGCTCACAGATCGCCGCCAGGCTGGGACTCGGCGCGGCGACCGTCACCGAACACACCCGCCGCCTGATCGACCTAGGCTACCTGCGCGAACTCGCGCCGCAGGTCAGCGGCCGCGGGCGGCCCAGGGTGCCGCTGGAGGTGCTGCCCGACGCCGCCTACACACTCGGCCTGCGCGTCCACCACACGCACGTGGTCGGGGTGCTCATGCGGCTCAACGGCAGCGAGGTGCGCCGCTTCACCCTCCCCTTCGACCCCCATCACGAGCCGGTCGAGCAACTCGCCAAAGCCTGCCTCGAAGTGCTCGGCGAGCCCGGCACCGGCGAGCGGGTGCGCGGCGTCGGGCTCGCCGTGCCGGGCGTGATCGACCCCGCCAGGGGAGTGGTACGGCTCTCGCCCCACCTCGGCTGGTCGGACCTGGACCTGCGGCCCCGCCTGGCCGAGCTGCTGCCGGTGCCGGTGCTCATCGACAACGACACGCGGGCCAGCACCACCGCCGAGCTGCTGTTCGGCACCGGGCGCGACCACGACGACTTCCTCGTGCTGGCGGTCGGCGGCGGCGTCGGCATGGGCATCGTGCTCGGCCGGCGCGTGCACCGCGGGCCCGACGGCGTGGCCGGGGAGTTCGGGCACGTGCCCGTGGACCCGGGCGGGCCGCTGTGCGTGTGCGGGCGGCGGGGCTGCGTGGAGACGTACGCCGCCGATTACTCGCTGGCCGCGCGGGCGCACGAGCGCGGGCTCGTGCCCCGGCCGGTGCCGGTCGAGGACCTGCACGACCTGGCCGTCCGCGACGTGCCCGGCATCCGCGCGCTCATGGCCGAGGCCGGGGCCACGCTCGGGCGGGCGGCGGCCGGGATCGTGAACGTGCTGGCCGTACGGGCGCTGACGGTGATCGGCGAGAGCCATGTGCTCTGGCCCTTTCTGGAGCCGGGATTCCGCCCCGCGGTGGAGGGCGGAGTCCTGTCGGGACTGGAGATCTCCGTGCGCCCGTGGGACGACAGCGCGCACGCGCGGGGCGCCGCGAGCCTCGTCCTGGCCGCGACCGTGGCCGCCCGCTGACGCCGGATTTGTCACCGGCGCCGAGTAGGCTCCAGCACCATGGACCAATTGACGCTGATGGCCGTGCACGCCCACCCCGACGACGAGGTCATGAGCACCGGCGGCATCTTCGCCCGCTATGCGGACGAAGGCATTCGCACGGTCCTCGTGACCTGCACCAACGGCGAGCAGGGCGACGGCGCGGGCGGCGCCAAGCCGGGTGAGGACGGCCACGACGCCGCCGACGTGGCCCGCCAGCGGCTGTCCGAGCTGCGCGAGTCCGCCGGGCACCTCGGCATCACCCACGTCGAGCTGCTCGGCTACCAGGACTCCGGCATGGACGGCTGGGACGCCAACCACGACGCCGCCTCCTTCGCCAACGTCCCCCTCGAGGAGTCGTCCGCCAAGCTCGCCGCCCTCATCGAGCGGTACCGCCCGCAGGTGATCGTCACCTACGACGAGAACGGCGGCTACGGCCACCCCGACCACATCCAGGCCCACCGCATCACCGTCGCGGCCACCGAGTCCACCGGCATCCCCGCCAAGCTCTACTACACCGCCATCCCCCGGCAGCGCATGAAGGAGATGTTCGAGGCGCTGAAGGCGGCCGGGATGGAGTTCGACGACTTCGAGCCCGACGCCGACTTCGGCACCCCCGACGAGCTCATCACCTCCGTCGTCGACGTCTCCGGCACGGTCGAGCGCAAGGTCAAGGCGCTGCGCGCGCACGCCAGCCAGGGTGACAGCGCCTTCCTGCTGAAGATGCCGGAGGAGGCGCAGCAGATGGTCTTCTCCCACGAGGCGTTCGTCCGCGTCTCCTCCGCGGTCGAGGCCCCCGGCCACGAGGACGACCTCTTCGCGGGACTGCGCCGGCCGTACTGACCATGGACGTCGGCCCCATGACCACGCAGGACGGGCTCACCGTCGGCCAGGCGGCCGCGCTCGTCGGGATCAGCGTCCGCACGCTGCACCACTGGGACGCCATCGGCCTGGTGCGGCCGGGCGGGCGCACCTGGGGCGGGCACCGGATGTACGCGGGCGAGGACGTCGCCAGGATCCACCGCGTGCTCGTCTACCGCGAGCTCGGCCTCCCGCTGGCCGAGATCGGCCGCATGCTCGACGACCCCGCCGCCGACCCCCGCGCGCACCTGCGCCGCCAGCGCTCCCTGCTCACCGAGCGCATCGCCCGCCTCCAGGACATGGTCGGCGCGGTCGACCGGATGCTGGGGGCCGCCGAGTCGGGCATCCGGCTGACCCCCGAGGAGCAGGCCGAGATCTTCGGCAGCCAGTGGCAGCCCTCCTGGCCCGGGGAGGCGCGGGAGCGCTGGGGCGAGAACGCGCAGTGGCAGCAGTACGCCGAGCGGGCCGCGGCCAGGTCCCGGGCGGACTGGGAGGAGGTCGCGGCCGAGGCGCACACCCTGCTCGCCGACCTGGCCGCGGCGAAGCGCCGGGGCGTCGAGCCCGGCTCGGACGAGGCCGCCGAACTGGCCGAGCGGCACCGGGCGTCGATCTCCCGGCACTTCGACTGCACCCACGCGATGCACGCCTGCCTCGGGCGCGGCTTCATGGCCGACCCGGGCGTCGCCGAGTTCTACGACGGCGCCGAACCGGGACTGGCCGCGTGGCTGCGTGCGGCGATCTTCGCCAACGCCCGGGCCCACGGCGTGGACCCGGACACCGCCACCTGGGAATGACCATCCGGCAATCCCGCCAATCCCCGGAATTCCCCCGCCTGGGGCCCCTATCGTTCGTATCACTGTGGAGTCATCTCACCACAGAATGTCACAACTAGGTAGGAGCAATGGTGGGGGAGGCGCGGCATCGCAGCACCGGTGCGCCGCAGGGAGGGTACGCGGGCCTGGCACACGACCGGCGGTTCCGGTTACTACGGACGAGGTTCTACCGGCTGGCCGCCGGGATCGTCGCCTCGTTCCTCGGGTGGTATTTCCTCTACATCTGGCTGTCGGCCTTCGCCCGCGCGTTCATGGCCCAGCCGGTGATCGGGAACATCAACATGGCGCTCCTGCTGGGAGTGCTGCAGTTCGTCTCGACGTTCGCCCTGGCCTGGCGCTATTCGCGCTACGCGCGCAGGATGCTCGACCCGCTGTCGGAGCAGCTGCGCGAGGAGGCGGCGGCGATGGACGCCGAGCGCGAGCACTCCGAGCGGCTCCTGGCCGAGCGCAGGCGGATCGAGAACTGGGCCCCGCCCCGCCGCGCGGCCCACCGTCGCACCGGGGGAGGCGCGCGATGATGGGCCCGTCGCTGACGTTCACGCTGTTCATCCTGTTCATCGCCATCACCCTGATCATCACCTTCTGGGCGCGGGCCAACACCCGCGGCGCCGACGACTACTACGCCGGCGGCCGCGCCTTCTCCGGCGTGCAGAACGGGCTGGCGCTGGCCGGTGACTACATGTCGGCCGCCTCCTTCCTCGGCATCGCCGGGATCATCGCGCTGTCCGGCTACGACGGGTTCCTGTACTCGATCGGCTTCCTGGTCGCCTGGCTGCTGACGCTGCTGCTGGTCGAGCTCATGCGCAACGCGGGCCGCTTCACCATGGCCGACGTGCTGTCCTACCGGGTACGGCGGCAGCCGCGCGTGCGGACGGCGGCCGTGGCCTCCACCGTCACCGTCTCGGTCTTCTACCTGCTGGCCCAGATGGTCGGCGCGGGCGCGCTGGTCTCCCTGCTGCTCGGCCTCTCCACCGACACCGCGAAGATCGTCACCATCGTGGCCGTCGGCGCCATGATGATCGTCTACGTCATGTTCGGCGGTATGAAGGGCACCACCTGGGTCCAGATCATCAAGGCCGTGCTGCTGATGGGCGGCACGACCGTGCTGACGGTCCTGGTGCTGGCCCGGTTCGGCTTCAACCTCAGCGACATGCTCGGCGCCGCCGCCCGCAACAGCGGCCACGCCGGCTACCTGCAGCCCGGCGGGCGATTCGGCAAGGAGATCGCGGGCGACCCCCTGCGCACCCTGTTCAACAAACTCGACTTCATCAGCCTCGCGCTCGCCCTCGTCCTCGGCACCGCCGGACTCCCCCACATCGTCAGCCGGTTCTTCACCGTCCCGGACGCGCGGGCCGCGCGGACCTCGGTCAACTGGGCGATCGGCCTGGTCGGCGTCTTCTACCTGATGACCCTGGCCCTGGGCTTCGGCGCCACGGCGCTGGTCGGGCAGAAGGCCATCGCCGCCCAGGACCCGGCGGGCAACACCGCCGCCCTCCAGCTCGCCCGCGCCCTCGGCGGCGACGTGCTGCTGGCGTTCACCGGCGCCGTCGCCTTCGCCACCATCCTCGCGGTCGTCTCCGGCCTGGTGCTGGCCTCCTCGACCTCCCTGGCCCACGACTACTTCGGCCACGTGCTGATGTTCGGCCGGCCCAGGGAGTCGCAGGAGGTGGCGGTGGCCCGCTTCTCCTCCTGCGTCATCGGGCTGCTGGCGATCGGGCTGGCGGTGATCGCCCGCCACCAGAACGTCGCGTTCCTGGTCGCGCTGGCCTTCGCCATGGCCGCCTCGGCGAACCTGCCCGCGATCGTCTTGTCGCTGTTCTGGCGCCGGTTCAACTCCGCCGGCGTCGTGGCCGGGATCTACGGCGGCCTCGGGGCGTCGGTGGTGCTGGTGCTGTTCTCGCCGGTGGTCTCCGGCAAGGTCGATCCGGTGACCGGGCAGTCGCTGTCGCTGCTGCCCGCCGGGGTGGACTTCCACGTGTTCCCGCTGGAGAACCCGGGACTGGTCTCGATCCCGTTCGGCTTCCTGTGCGCGGTGCTCGGGGCGTTGCTCAGTGACGAGAAGGTGGATCCCGAGCGTTACCAGGAGTTGTCGGTACGCTCCCTGACCGGCACCGGCTCACATCGGGCGAGCGTGCGGCGCCGCCGTACCACCTGATCCGATCTTCCGCTGGCTGGAAGGGGGCGCGTGCCTTGGCCGATGCGCGTATCTAGCCTCGACGCTGGAGCAGGCGACGCGTGAGGACGGCCATGACCACACAGGACGAGATCTCGGCGGAGATCGCCGAACGGCACAAAGCCTACGTCGCGGACGGCGTCGAGCACGACCACGCCGCCCGCGACTTCGCCCCCTACCGCAGCAGCGTGCTCCGCCACCCCCATCAGCCGCCGATCCTCGTGGACGACCCCGACGCCGCCGAGTTGCACGGCCCGGTCTTCGGCGTGACCGACGTCCACCCCCGGGACGCCGACCTGACCCGCCGGCACGCCGGCCAGCCGCTCGGCGAGCGCATCACGGTGACGGGCCGGATCCTGGACCGGTACGGCCGGCCCGTCCGCGGCCAGCTCGTGGAGATCTGGCAGGCCAACGCCGCAGGCCGCTACGCCCACCCCGGCGACGACCACCCCGCGCCCCTGGACCCGAACTTCACCGGCGTCGGCCGCTGCCTCACCGACGCCGACGGCGTGTACCGCTTCACCACGATCCGGCCCGGCGCCTACCCGTGGCGCAACCACGACAACGCCTGGCGGCCGGCGCACATCCACTTCTCGCTGTTCGGGACGGCGTTCACGCAGCGGCTGGTCAGCCAGATGTACTTCCCCGGGGATCCGCTCCTGCCCTACGACCCGGTCTTCAACGCCGTGCTCGACGAGCGGGCCCGCGCCCGGCTGATCGCCGCCTACGACCACGGGCTGTCGGCGCCGGAGTGGTCGCTCGGCTACCGCTGGGACATCGTCCTCGACGGGCCCGCCGCGACCTGGGCGGAGACGCGATGAGGCCCACGCCATCGCAGACGGTCGGTCCCTTCTACGGCTACGCGCTGCCGTTCCCGGGGGGCGGGGAGCTCGCGGAGGGCGGCCTGGTCGTGCACGGGCAGGTGTGGGACGGCGCCGGGCAGCCGGTGCCGGACGCGCTGCTGGAGGTCTGGCAGGCCGGCCCGGACGGCGGCCTGAGCGGCGCGCCCGGCTCGCTGCGCCACGACACGGGCACCGGTCAGATCGCGGGCCGGCACGGTCTCGTGTTCACCGGGTTCGGCCGGGTGAGCACCGACGCCGATGGGCACTGGATGATCCGCACGGTCATGCCCGGCTCGCGGGCCTACCTGTCGGTGTGCGTGTTCGCCCGGGGGCTGGGGCATCATCTGTTCACCCGCATCTATCTGCGGGACGATCCGGGCGACCCGCTCCTGGGGCGGCTTCCGCCGGCGCGGCGCTCGACCCTGCTGGCCGCGGGCGAAAGCGTGGGCGTGTACCGGTTCGACGTACGGTTGCAAGGTGAAGGGGAGACGGTCTTCCTTGACTTCGGATGACCCGCGGACCTCGAACGACCCGCGGACACCGGGCGGGCCGGGGACGCCGGATGGCCCGCGGACACCCGACGGGCCGCGGACCCCGGATGGCCCGCGGACACCCGACGAGCCGCGGACGCCGGATGGCCGGCGGGCTCCGGAGCGCCCGCCGGCCCTGGACGACACGCTGCTGTCGCTGGGCCGTACCGGATCCGCGGTGGAGGCGGCGACCGGTGACCGGGCGCTGGTGGCGGCCATGCTGGCGGCGGAGCTGGCGCTGACCCGCGCGTGGGCCGCGCTGGGGCTCGCGCCCGCAGGCGCGGTGGCGGCGGTCGAGGCCGCGGCCTCCGGCTACGACGCCGGCGACCTGGCCGGCCGTGCCCGCGCGGCGGGCAACCCGGTGATCCCGCTGGCCGCGGACCTGCGGGCGGCGGCCGGTGAATGGGCGCACCGCGGCGCGACCAGCCAGGACATCCTGGACACCGCGCTGATGCTGACGTCCTCGCGGGCGCTGGGCCTGATGCTGGCCGACCTGGATCGCGCCGCCGCTTCCCTGGCCGGGCTCGCGGCCGGGCACCGGGACACCCCCATGGCCGCCCGCACCCTCACCCAGCACGCCGTCCCGACCACGTTCGGGCTGAAGGCCGCCGGGTGGCGGGCCCTGGTCCTGGACGCCCGCGACCGGCTCCACGCGGTACGGCAGGCGCTGCCCGCCCAGCTCGGCGGCGCGGCGGGCACCCTGGCCGCCTTCCACGCCTTCGCCACCCGGCCGGAAGACGTGCGCACGCCCCACCCCTCCGCCACCCCGCCGGAAAACGTGCGCGCGCCCCGCCCCTCCGCCACCCCGCCCGAAGACCTGGGCCTGCCCCACGCCCTCCCCACCCCTCCCGAGGACGTGGGAGTGCGGATGGCGGAGGTGTTCGCGGCCGAGGTGGGGCTGGCCGTGCCGGAGTTGCCCTGGCATGTGCTGCGCACCCCGATCGGGGACCTGGCCGGCGCGCTGGCGTTCACGGCGGGGGCGCTGGGGAAGGTGGCGGCGGACGTGCTGGTGCTGTCCAGGACGGAGATCGGCGAGGTGGGCGAGGGCGCGGCCGGTGGTTCGTCGGCGATGCCGCACAAGGCGAACCCGGTGCGTGCCGTCTGGATCGCGGCCGCCGCCCGGCAGGTGCCCGCGCTGGCCGCGGTGCTGTACGGGGCGATGGCGGCCGAGGACGAACGGCCCGCGGGCGCCTGGCACGCGGAATGGCAGACCCTCCGGGACGCGCTCCGGCTGACCGGCGGCGCCACCCGGGACGCCGCCGAGCTGGCCGCGGGGCTGCGCGTGCATCCGGACCGGATGCACGCCAACCTGGCGCTGACCGGCGGGATGGTGGTGTCGGAAAGGCTCGCCGCCGAGCTGGGGCACGACCTGGCGCGCTCGGTCGCCGCCGATCCCGAGGCGCTGGCCGCCCTTCTGGCCGGACGCCCCGAGCTGAAGGACCTCCTGGACCCGGCGGGTTACCTGGGTTCCGCCGGAACCCTGGTGGACCGCGCCCTCCGCCGTACTCCCCCCGAGGAGGGGCCGTGACCCTGCACTTCCGGCTGGACGGCCCCGCGCACGGCGTCCCGCTCATCCTCGGCCCGTCCTTGGGCACGTCGGCACGGGTGTGGGAGCCACAGCTGCCCGCGCTGACCCGCACCCACCGGGTGCTCCGCTACGACCTGCCGGGACACGGTGAGTCGCCGAACGTGGTGGTCGGCACGGTCGGGGACCTGGCCGAGATGGTGCTGGAGCTGGCCGACGCGCAGGGGTGGGCGGACTTCCACTACGCGGGCATCTCGCTCGGCGGCGCCGTCGGCCTGACGCTGGCGCTCGAGCGGCCGGATCGGTTGCGGTCGCTGGCGCTGATCTGCTCGTCGGCGCGGTTCGGCACGCCGGAGACCTGGCGGGAGCGGGCCGCCCTGGTCCGCGAGCACGGCACGACGGCGCTGCTCGAGGCCGCGCCGGGCCGCTGGTTCGCCACCACGCCCGCCGGCGACGACCTCCGTTCGGCCACCGGCGACGAACTCCGTCACGCCCTGCTGGGCGACCTGGCCGCCACCGACCGGGACGCGTACGCGGGCTGCTGCGACGCCCTGGCGGAGTTCGACGCGCGGGCCGATCTGGACAAGGTCGCGGTGCCGGTCCTGGTGGTGGCCGGCAGGCAGGACCCCGCCACTCCCCCGGCGGACGCGCGGGAGCTGGCCGACGGGATCGAGCCGGCCACGCTCGTGGAGATCCCGGCCGCGGCCCACCTGGCGGGCATCGACGCCCCGGCCCGGGTCAACGCCGCGCTGGACGCCCATCTGGATCACTCCATGGGCATGGCGGTACGGCGGGCGGTCCTGGGCGACGCGCACGTGGACCGCGCCATCGCCAGCACCACCACTTTTACCGCGACATTTCAGGACTTCATCACCCGGTACGCCTGGGGCGAGATCTGGACCCGCCCCGGCCTGGACCGGCGCACCCGCAGCTGCATCACCCTGACTGTCCTGGTGGCCAGAGGCAACCTGGACGAACTGGCCATGCACGTCAGAGCGGCCCTGATCAACGGCCTGACCCCGGACGAGATCGGCGAGATCCTGCTGCAGTGCGCCGTCTACTGCGGTGTCCCGGCGGCCAACGCCGCGTTCGCCGTGGCCCAGCGGGTGCTCACCGAGGACGGCGTGATCACCGCTTGACCGCCCGCAGCACCACGAACTTGGGATCGGCGGCCGCCACCTCGCAGTTGCCGAAGACGCGCCGCAGCTTGACGTGGTACCCGAGATGGCGGTTGCCGATCACCCACAGCTCTCCCCCGGCCCGCAGCGCCCGCCGGGCGCCGGTGAACATGCGCCACGCCGTACGGTCGGTCGTGGCCTGGTGGGAGTGGAACGGCGGGTTGTTGAGCACGAGGTCGAGCGAGCCCGGCGCGATCTCGCTCAGCCCGTCGCCGAGCACGAACCGGCCGGAGCCGCCCGCGTTGGCCCGCGCGGAGGCGACGGCCTGGTGGGACTCGTCGAGGTAGAGCACGTCGGCGGCGGGATTGGCCAGCGCGGCCGACAGGCCGACGACGCCGTTGCCGCAGCCCAGGTCGGCGATCGTCACGGGCCCCGACGTGGCGGGCAGGTGCCGGAGGAAGAAGCGGGTGCCGATGTCGAGCCGGTCGGCGCAGAAGACGCCGGCGTGGTTGAGCACCCGCCGCCCGGAGACGGGCCCGATGCCCTCGGGCAGGTCGTAGGAGAGCGGCCACGGGTTGGGCGGCCGCACCAGCCCGGGATCGACCTGGGTGAGGATCAGCCGGGCCTTCTTCTCGGCCAGGGTGGTCCGGGTGGGCCCGATGACCGTCTCGAACAGGCGCAGCGTCGAGGTGTGGATCTCCTTCACCATCCCGGCGCCCACGACCACGCTCTCGGGGTGCAGGGACGGGGCCAGCCGGTGCAGCTGGTCCTCCAGCAGCGCCAGGCTCTTCGGCACCCGGATCAGCAGCGTGTCGACCCGCGCGGGCGGCGGGTCCTGGGTGGACAGCAGCCGGATCGGCGCGGCGCCGTTGCGCTTCAGGTTGGCCCGCGTGGCCTCCTGGGCGAGATGCGAGTCGGAGATCTGCGCCGGGTCGCGGGCGGCCAGCGCGGTGGTCAGCGCGCCCCACCGGTCGCCGACGATCACCACCGAGCCCGGCGGCGTGCCGAGGTGGCGCAGGAGATACTCGTCGGCGGCGTCCCACGCGCGCAGCGGGTCGCGCGGGTCCTCCGGGAAGCGGGTGAGCTCCAGCTCGCCCCATGACGTGGTCAAACGGTTCATCGTGCGATTCAGGCTAGCGTGGGTAGCCGACAAGATGGGAGGCACGCGTGGACGTGGACGTGGTGGTCATCGGGGCCGGGCCGGCCGGGGAGAACGTAGCCGGGAGGGCGGTGCGCGGCGGGCTGAGCGCGGCCGTGGTGGAGGAGCACCTGGCCGGGGGCGAGTGCTCCTACTACGCCTGCATCCCGAGCAAGGCGCTGCTGCGGCCGATGGAGCTGCGCGCGGAGGTCTCCCGGGTGCCGGGGCTGAGCGCCGGCCCGATCGACGTGGAGAAGGTGCTGGCCAGGCGGGACGAGGCGATCTCCGGCCTGGACGACAGCGGCCAGGTGGAGTGGGTGGAGAAGCTGCCCGCGGCGCTGCTGCGCGGGCGCGGGCGGCTGACGGGTCCGCGCGAGGTCGAGGTCCGCGCCGCGGACGGCACGGTCACCCGCCTGCGGGCCCGGCACGCGGTGGTGCTGGCGACCGGGAGCGTCCCGATCGTGCCGGACATCCCGGGGCTGGCCGAGGCGCGGCCCTGGTTCAGCCGGGACGCCACCACGGTCAAGGAGGTGCCGCGGCGGCTGGCCGTCCTCGGTGGCGGGGTGGTGGCCTGTGAGATGGCGCAGGCGCTGCACGCGCTCGGGGCGCAGGAGACGACGCTGCTGGTGCGCGGCGGGCTGCTGGGCAAGATGGAGCCGTTCGCCGGGGAGCTGCTGGCCGCGTCGATGCGGGAGTCGGGCATCGACGTGCGCACGGGCGCCTCGGTGGTCCGGGTGGAGCGGGCGGCGGCCGACGGGCCGGTGACCGTGCACCTGGGCGACGGGTCGGCGCTCGAGGCGGACGAGCTGCTGGTGGCGACCGGGCGGCGGGCGGCGGTGCGCGACCTCGGGCTGGAGAGCGCCGGGCTGACGGCCGAAGGCCCGGTCGAGGTGGACGACAGCATGCGGGTGCCCGGCACCGACTGGCTGTATGCGGTCGGCGACGTCAACGGGCGCAACCTGCTCACCCACATGGGCAAGTACCAGGCGCGGGTGTGCGGGGACGTGATCGCGGCACGGGCGGCGGGCCGGCCGGACGGCGGGCCGTCGCTGCGCGACAGCGCGGACGGGCGCGGCGCCCCGCAGGTGGTGTTCACCGATCCGCAGGTCGCGGCCGTGGGGCTGACCGCGGAGCAGGCCAGGAGGAAGGGCCTGGACGTGCGGGTGGTCGACTACGACCTGGGCGCGGTGTCCGGGGCGTACCTGCTCGGCGACGGCTACACCGGCCAGGCCAGGGCGGTCGTCGACGAGGCGCGCAAGGTGCTGGTGGGCGTGACGTTCGCCGGGCCCGCCGTGGCCGAGCTGCTGCACGCGGCGACGATCGCGGTGACGGCGGAGGTCCCGCTGGACACGCTCTGGCACGCGGTCCCGGCCTTCCCGACGGTCAGCGAGGTGTGGCTGCGCCTGCTGGAGGAGTACGGCCTCTGACATCCGGCGCCGCCCGTCCTAGGATCATGGTGTGAAGGACACCGGTTCCGAGCTGATCCACCAGGCGGGCGGCGTCGAGATCCTCCGCTACGTCTACCGTCCCGAGATGCCCGTCCGGGAATCCCCCAAGCCGTACTTCCATCCGCTGCGCACCCTGGCCGGAGACGTCGTCACCGGATACCGCCCGCACGACCACCGCTGGCACAAGGGCCTGCAGATGACCGCCTCCCACCTGTCCGGCCAGAACTTCTGGGGCGGCGGCAGCTACGACCGCGAGCAGGCCCGCTACGTGCAGCGGGCCAACAACGGCAGCATGCGCCACGAGGAGTGGCTCGCCCCCGGCGAGGAGCGCCTGACCTGGCAGACGCAGGCGGGCGAGCCCTGGGTGGAGGAGATCCGCCGCTTCCGCGTCACCGTCGAGGGGACCTGGTGGCGTCTGGACTTCGCCACCTCCCTGCGCAACATCCGGGGCGAGGACCTGGTGTTCGGCAGCCCCGCCACGCACGGCCGTCCGCTGGCGGGCTACACGGGCCTGTTCTGGCGCGGCCCGCGCGACTTCACCGGCGGCGCGATCGTCTCCTCCGGCGGGCGCGGCGGGGAGGAGATGATGGGCCAGGAGGCGCCGTGGCTGGCCTACACCGGCAAGCACGACGAGGTGGACCGGGCCTCCACCCTGATCTTCCTCGGCGCGCCCGGCCAGCGGTGGTTCTGCAGGAACGCGTGGTTCGCCGCGGTCAACCCGTCCTTCGCCTTCGACGAGGAGGTACGGCTGCCGCCCGGCGCCACTCTCGGCCTCGCGTATGCCCTGGTCGTCGCGGACGGCGCCTGGGATCGGGAGCGGATCGAAGAACACGTGAGCCGTGCGGCGCCCCCGGACGTCTAAGGAGTATGAAGATGTGGCGCGTCATCGTGATGCCCGTGCTGCTGCTCGGCCTGACCGCCGGGCTCGGCACGCCCGTCCAGGCGGAAGCCGTACAGCACAAGAAGAAGCTGCTGGTGGAGCTGCGGCGGGAGGGCGGTTTCGCGGGGTTCGACGACCGGGTGCGGGTCTACACCAACGCCTGCGTACGGCTCAGCCGCCGCACCGGCCCGACCGTGGACAAGTGCCTGACCAGGGCCGAGTGGCGCACGCTGAAGTACCACCTGAAGCGGCTGAAGCTCGGCAGGTCGCAAGCCCGCCCGCAGGGGGCGGACTTCCTGAAGTACACGCTCACCTACCGTAAGCACCGGGTCAGCAAGTATCACCTGACCAAGACGTGGGCGCCGGTGGTGTCGGACCTGGAGAGGTTCCTGACCAAGTACTGGGCGCCGGACTAGATCGTCTGCCGGTGCGCGCGGTCCGGGTCGACCCTGGACAGGATCATCTCCCTCCTGAGGTTGACCCGGAACTCCTGCTCGGTGGCACGGGGATTGCGCATCAGGGCCCGGGCGACGACCTTCATGCGCGATTCGCTGAAGCTCGGGTCGCCCCGCTCGTTCGTGTAGTACTTGGGCTCGTGCGACCAGGCGATGCCGGGGTGGAGGCGCTCGTAGAAGGGGGCGAACCTCTCGTCCGCGTCGCCGGGCCGCAGCGCGCTCCTGATGGCGGTGACGATGCTGTTGCCCACCTCGTCGCCGGCCACGCCGTCCTTCCTGGCGTAGTAGGCGACGATCTTGTCGAACTTCATGAGCGCGTTGTTCTCCGCCTGCCCGGAGAAGTACGTCTTGAAGGTGCGGAAGTACGCGGAGACGTTGTTGTCCTGGAAGAGGGCGGCCAGCCTCTCGCTGACGCGCAGGGCGGCGGCCTGGCTCTTGACGTTGACGACCACGCGCCTGGCCTTCCCCTTCAGGGTCGCGTCGTCCCTGTTCGCCCGGCGGTTGGAGACGTAGAAGTAGTCGCCCTTTCTGAGCCCTTCGTCGATGGTGCCGGCGTTCTGCGCCTCGACCGTGTAGGTGCCGCCCGCGTTGTCCCTGAAGCGGCGGAAGGCGTCCGCGTCCACGGTCGTGTCCCGGTAGGTGCTCCGCCCTTCGGCGGCGAAGTCGTAGACGGCGTCGGCGAGTTTCGTCGAGCTGGCGTATCGATCGGCCTGCCAGCCGAAGGCGTCGTAGATCCTCCTGATGGCGTCGCTGTTGGTGCCCGTGCCGGAGTCCCTGGTCGGATACTGGCGGACGGGCGTCCGCCGGACCGGGCTTCTCCTGGTCTTGCGGATGCCCCCTTGCGTCTGGCGGGCGTTGTTCGCGCGCCAGTTGGCGGGGGTGGTCCCGCGGCGCCTGCGGTTGGTCTGCGTGGTCCTGCGGCGGTTATGGGGAGTCATCGATCCGCTCCTCACTGGGCCCGGTAGGTCAGCACGAGGCCGACGTTGACGAGTGCGTTCCTGTCGCCTTCCACGACCAGCGACCAGGGCGCGCCGACGCCGAGGCCGGTGGCGCGGATCGCCTTGCCGTGCTCCAGGGCGTACCGGCGCTCGCCGTTGACCAGGAAGCGGGCGCTGCCGCCGTCGAGGTCGTAGCGGGCGTACAGGCCGGTGATCTGGCCGCCGATCAGGCCGGGGAAGTGCTCGGCGGTCAGCGGCAGCAGCAGGGGGCCCGCCTCTTCCGCCAGCAGGAACTCCTCCCACTGCTCGGGGAACTCGGCGGCCACGTCCACGTAGCGCGCGGCGGCGTAGGGGCGCTGCATGCCCCTGACCGCGTTCGTGAACGCCTCCCCGCCCGGCTCGGCGGTGTAGCGCAGGGTCACCACGACGTCGCGCAGCCCCTGCGGGCGGCGGCCGGGGACCTCCAGCAGCCAGGTGGACACCGCGCCGCACCCCTCGAAGGGCAGGTAGCGGTCGTCGTCGTAGCGCAGCTCGAACAGGCCGTTGTTCTCCTGTCCCTCCGCCACGTGCGACAGCGCGATCCGCTGCCCGGCCCGCAGGTCGGAGCGGAGCGTGGCGGGCGGCGTGCCCTTCGGGTCGAGCAGGAACTTGACCGCCTTCGGGTCGGGTTCCAGCACGGTCCGCCCGGCGAGCTGGGTCAGGACGGCGCTGACCGGCCCGCCGGCCTCGAAGGCGACCGCGACGTTCCGCACCCGCCTGCGGTAGTGGCCGGGGAAGTCCCGGTCGAACAGCGCCTCGCCGAGGGAGAACTCGCAGCGGCCGGTGTCGCGCAGGGTGAGCAGGGCGAGCGGGTCGAGGTCGAGCAGCGAGATCCGCTTGGTGATCTCCAGCTCGCGCCCGTGCTGGAGGTAGGCGGCGCCGAGCCGGTCGAGGTCCAGCGCCAGGCTCTCCCCGGCCAGCAGCCCGTTCCTGCGGCTGTCCCAGTACACGGGCCTGACGTACGGCTCGCCGCCGCCGCCGTTCTCGTAGGCGTAGGCCCGTTCTGCCGCCTTGGCCATGTCGAAGGCCAGGCCGTACGCGGTGAAGTACATGCCCGACAGCCGCCCGGTCATCCACTGGTAGAGCTGGGCGCTGGAGAACTTGGCGGTGAGGAAGCCGGCGATCTCCTGCCCGTGGGCGATCTCCTGCTCGAGGACGCGCAGCTCCTGCCGGGCGGCCTCGGCCCGGAGCTTCGCGCCGTTGATCTGGTGCTCGAGCTGGACGAGGTCGCTCTTGGCCAGGTCGCGCTGCAGGTCCCACTCCTCGGCCATGCGCTCGTGCTCGGCGGTGACGGCCAGCACCTCGCCGAGCACGCTGAAGCCCTCGGCCATCGTGCTGGAGATGTCGGCGGCGGTGTCGAGCATGCCGCCGAGCTGGTCGGCGCCGTACTCCATGCCCATGATGAACGGCCCGGCGAGGATCTGCACCCCGCCCGAGGCCAGCGACGCGGCGATCTTGAGGCCGCTGGCGGCGAAGTGCCCGGCGGCGCCCGTGGACATGATGGCCAGCTGCGCCTTCTGGGTGGGGGTGAGCCCGGCCGCGATGAGCCGCTCGTAGAAGACCAGCCGCGTGTTGGCGGCGGCCTTGCCCGCCTCCAGCTCGCTCAGGTTCTCCGCGGCCATGCGGACCTCGGCCTCCTTGATCGCGCGGGTGAGGTCGAGGATCTTGTTCTGTTGCCGGTTCTGCAGCAGCGTCAGCTCCTCGCCGTCGCGCCGCTCGATCGCCGCCAGCAGGTCGCCGCCGAACTGGCGCACCCGGTCGGCCAGCTCCTGCGCCTTCTTCAGCACCACGGGGAAGCGGTAGTGCGGCACCGCCGCCTCGGCAGCGGCCGCCACGCCGTCCAGGGCCGCGCCCTCGGCGGCGCCGCGCACCAGCGCCATGACGTCCACCGGCGGCTCGAACAGCGGCACCGGCCTGCTGACGCCGAAGAAGTCCAGCGACTGCCTGATCTTGCGCAGGCGGTCCGCGACCCGGCTCCAGTACTCGCCGAACACCGCGTTCTCCGGCACGTAGAAGTACGGCTCGGCCACGCCGGCGTGCACCGCCCCGGCGCCCTTGACCAGGGTGCCGCCCGCGGTCAGCTCCGCGAGCTGCCTGCCCTCGCTCACCTGGGGCAGCCTCTCGTACGGCAGCGCCGCGCTCAGCTGCCTCGGCCCGTAGCCGAAGTCGCGCTCGCCGAGCAGGTCGTAGGCGAGGATGTAGAGCATCCTGGCCTCGTCGATGTCCTCGGCCGTGTACTTGCGGAACAGATGGTCGCCCCAGTCGATCAGGTTGTCGATGTAGGCCATGACGACGTTGCGCCGGTAGGTGGAGGGCCGCAGCTCGGCGATCGCGTGAGGGTCGAACGGATCGTCGAGGTAGGCCTTGAGCAGCGCGCCTCTGTCGCCCATGAGCCGGTACTGGCGGCCGAGCCGCCGCATCATGCCCAGCCGCTCGCGCAGCCGCCGCGCCGCCTCACGGGTGGCGGGCGTGCCGCCTTCCGGTACGGCCGGCCGTACCGTGGCCAGGGTGTCGAGGAAGGCGAGGTCGTCGGAGCCGAGCTCGCTGAACTGCAGGAAGGCGTCGTTGAGCGGTTCCAGCCTGGCCAGGTGCGTCTCCAGCGTGGTCCCGAGGGACGTGGTGGTCTCGCCCAGCTCGGCCAGGTCGGTGCGGATGCCGGTGACCAGCGCCGCCACGTCGGCGGCCAGGAACGGGACGAAGCGCCAGTGGCTGCCGGGCTCGGAGGGGTCGAAGACGTATTCGTACCAGCGGCGGGCCTCCTCGTGGCGCTGGGCGCCGTTGAGCGCCTTGGCGATGAGCAGCGGCGCGTGGAAGAAGATCTCCCAGTAGTAGAGGCCGTTGGCGCTCTGGAAGTCCAGGTGGCTGCCGGCCGGCACGCCGTTGGGGAAGATCTCGGGCTTGAGCTTGACCGTGGTCGCCGTGGCGCGCTCGGCCGGGTCGGCGATGAAGGCGGGCAGCTCGTCGATCTCCTGCGTCTCGGGGTGGAGCAGGGCGGGCACGCCGCCGGTCAGCAGGCGCCGGTTGAGCTCGTAGGCGGTGCTGGTCGTCAGGCGGACGATCTCGTGGGGCTGTGCCGCGTACTCGTAGGGGCGGGGGACCGGCGCCCCCTTGGGGTAGGCGAGGTAGTTCTCGCCGCTGAAGACGTACAGCGTGTCCTTGGCGTCGAGCACGCCGGAGATCGAGCCCTCGGGCAGCGAGCGCCAGTTGCCCGCGACCGGCAGCGCCGGCTTCAGGGTGGCGAGGTCCTGGCCGGGGGCGAGCCTGCCGTACAGGGAGCCGGAGAAGACGTAGCGGCGGAAGACGGCGTTGACCCGCGCCTGGATGTCCACGGGCGGTCCGTCCACGTAGTCGGGGATGGAGTCGCCGGGGCCCAGCGTGTAGGTGACGACCTCGAGCTGGGAGGTCAGGTGGAGCGTGCCGCCGGTGAGGTAGGCGGCGTCCACGCCGCCGGTGACGGCGGTCGGCCGGCGGCCGAGGTCGCGCGTCTTGTGGACCGCGTCGCCGACTGTGTAGGTGTGCTCCTCGTTGTCGAAGACGTACGTGCGCCCGCCGAAGGCGAAGGCGACCCGCGGGCTGGGGTCCTCGAGCCCGGAAACGTGCCGCAGGAAGCGGCGGATCGCCGGCTGGCGTCCTGACGGCAGCGGCCTGAGCATGCCGAGCGAGCCGGTCTGCGCGAAGCCGTCCTGGGACGACAGGAAGTACTCGGTCTTGTCGGAGCCGGTGAAGGCGGCCTCGATCCGCGGCCACTGCGGCAGGTTCTCGTCATTGCCCGCCAGCGGCCTGGGGCAGTCGTCGTCGAGGGTCCCGAAGACCGGGCCGGTGAAGCGGTAGTACTCGTTGCCGGAGAACAGATAGACCTGGTTGCCGCGGACCAGCGCGGCGTCCACGACCCCGGTTCTGTGCAGGTTGGTGCGGATCAGGCCCCATCTGCCCGCGGTCGGGCCTTCGGCGATGGTCTCGCCGGCGGCCGACAGCGCGATGTAGCGCTCGGCCTCGTTGTCGAAGAAGTACCGCTCCCCGTTGGGGAGCTCGAAGGCGGCGTCGACGCGCGTCCAGGCGGGTAGCCTGCCGGGGGCCGAGGTGATCGCCCGCGGCGCGGGCTCGTCGGCCGGGACGGCGGTGATGGGGCGGCACAGGAAGCTGCCGCCCTTGTGGTCCACGCTCAGCCACGGCTCGTCGGCGGAGCCGAGCGGCGTGTCGAAGTAGACCATGCCCTGCGCGCCGACCGTCTCGTCGAAGATCTTCGCCAGCTCGGTGGCGTGCGAGGCCGGGACGTCGACGGCGGCCCGCGTCGCGTACAGCTCCGGGGTGAGCACGAACGACTCGCTCTCCTCCTCCCCCGCCGAGTTGACGACGCAGGTGATCACGATCGTGTCGTGCTCGCCCTCCGGCTGTCCCGGCACGGTCGCCGAGGCCCGCGCGAACAGCGAGACGCCGATGATCGGCAGGCCGCGCCGTACGTCCACCGGCAGTTCCTGGGCGGGCACCCAGTCGTCGGCCAGCGTGGAGAAGGAGTAGCAGATCTTCACCCGGTACGTCGGCGGCGGCGCGCTGATCTCCCGCTTGCCGTCCTTGGGCTGCTCGGAGATGGTCGTCGTGCCGGTGACCGGCGGCGCCACGGTCTCCACGACCGGCCAGAACACGAAGACGCGGCCGAAGGCGTGCACCGGGTAGACCTTCTCCACCTCGATCTGCACGCCGACCCTGTGCCAGGGCTGCCAGGTGGCCGACAGGCGGCCGCGGTCGCGGAACTCCGCCTCGCGCACGTAGTAGCGGATCGGCGCGGTCCTGGTGCGGCCGAACAGCACCAGCCGCCGCTCGCCCGGCAGCGCGCCGTCGGCGGTGTAGACGTAGCCTCCGGCGATGGCCAGGCGTGAGACCTCGGTGTACTCGTCCAGGTAGCGCTTGTAGGCGGCCTGCACGCCGGCCTCGGTGATCTCGCCCTGGAGCAGGTCGTCCTCCAGCACCTTGAAGCCCGGCGTCTTGGCCTCTCGCAGCTCGGGCACCAGGTAGTTCTCGGGGTGGAGGAAGACCCTGCGGTTGCCCTCCCAGACGCGGTAGTTGCGCATCCACGCCCACCACGTCCTGATGCGCCTCCTGACCTCGGCGGGGTCACGGCCGGCCGGCAGGTTCACCCGCTCCAGGTCGAGCAGGTAGCGGTGGATGAACAGCTGGGTGGCCGCGATCGCCTCCCGCACGGGCGTGGTGGTGCCCTCGGTGCCCATCTCCACGTCGATGAGCAGCTCCTCGAACAACTCCCGCGTGGTACGGCCGGCCGCGACGTGGGCCACCAGCGCGTCCCGCTTGAGCGCGTTGAGCTCATCGTGCACGGTCTTGACCAGCGTCTTCGCGTCGGGACGGCGGCCGAGCAGCGCCTCCAGCCCGTTCGCGGCCGTGGCCGGCTCGCCGCCGCGCAACGGCTCCCAGATCTCGGCGTGCAGCCGGGACGGCTCGGCGCCCATCCGCGCGGCCATGTCGAAGACCCGCTCCAGCCGCAGCAGGAACTCGATCTCGAAGCGCGCCTCCTCCGCGGTGACGGTGTGCAGGAGCCCGGTGTTGCGCCGGGCCCAGCGCACCTCGTCGAGGTCCCAGCCGAACAAGCCGGACAGGAACGCGTAGGGGTCCTCGCCGCCCTGCTCCAGGAACTCCGCCAGCCCCGGGCGCTCCTTGCACAGCCGGGCGAAGGCGGCGATCTCCCGCACGTCGCTCAGCCGGTAGTCGGCCGCCTCGGCCCAGCGGTGCCGGACGGCCTGCGGGAAGGTCCGGTCCACGCGGGTGAGATCGGCGCCGGAGTAGCGCACGAAGTCCGCGCCCTTGAGCAGATAGGTACGGCCGTGCAGGGTGAAGGCCGCCTCGATGCCCGACTCGAAGCCGGACGGCAGGTCGCCCCAGTCGTGCTCGATCGTGCGCGGGTAGCCTTCCTCGGCCACGTCGAGGGCGCCGGGCCGGTAGCGGACGTACTGGCGGCCGCGGAAGGCGTGCACCTCGCCGGACGGCGTGGCGAAGGCGGCGTCCAGCGTGCCGGGGAACTCGCTGCGGACGCGCCCCCATCTCCCCGCGATCGGGGCGGTCCGGCCCCTGTGCCAGAAGTTCTTGCCCCGGAACAGGTGGACGCCCGCGGGCGAGAGGAAGGCGGCGTCCAGCCCGTCCTGGAACTCGGCCGGCAACTCCCCCAGGCGCAGCTCGTCGGCGAGCCCGGGCGCGATCGTGCGCGGGTAGCCGTCGTCGACCGTCTCGAAGGCGGCGCCGGTGTAGCGGACGTACTGGTCGCCGGAGAACAGGTACGTGTGCGCGCCCTTGACCAGCGCCGCGTCCACGCGGCCCCGTTCGGCCAGCGTGTTGCGGACCCGGCCGAGCTGGGTGAGGTCGTCGGCGGCCACCGCCGTCCTGGAGGCCACGTGGCAGGCGCCGCCGGTGAACACGTAGACGTTGCGCGGGTTGGCCAGCACGGCGTCCACGCGCGGGCCCAGGGCGTCGTCGAAGGTGTCGGGCAGGTTCCCGAACGCGGGCTCCCCGCGCAGGTGCGGGGCGATGGGCTTGGGGTAGCCGGGGTCGACGTAGCGGTACTCGGCGTCGGTGTAGCGCACGTAGCGGTCGCCGGAGAACAGGTACGTGTGGCGGCCGGCGACCACGGCGGCGTCCACGGTGTCGCCCGGGCGGAGGAACGGGTTGCGGGAGCGGCCCCAGCGTTCGCGGATCGGGGCGGCGGGCTCGCCGTACCTGGTGTAGGTGTGGCCGAAGAAGAAGTAGGTGGCGCCGTCGGCCCCGGTGAAGGCGGTGCGCAGGGCGTCGCCGGGCTCCACGCCGCGGTCGTGGCCGGGCCAGATGCGCTCGATCGGGCGCGGGTAGGACCAGTGCGCTCCGGCCTCGTCGTACTGCACGCACTGCCGGCCGTACAGCAGGATCATCGTCTGGCCCTGGTACAGGACCGCGTCGGGGATCGGGTGGCCCTCGATCCGGTAGTGGACGGGCACGTCCCAGAATCCGGCGTCGGCGGTCATCGGGTAGCCGGGGCCGGTGTAGTCGGCGCCGGTGAAGGTGATGTAGCGCATCTTGCCGCCGGCGTCGGGCTTTTCGAACAGGTAGGTGGTGCCGTTCCTGACGTAGGCCAGGGTGACGCTGGTCAGGCCGCCCCAGTGGGCGGCGATGGGGCGCGGGCCGGTGTCGGTGACGGTCTCGGTCCCGGTGTAGGAGACGAACTGGTCGCCGCTGAAGAGGTACGTCCTGCCGTCCCGGCCGACGAAGGCGGCATCGACCTTGTTGTCGTGATAAATGCGGTTATGAGAGTGGCCCCACTCCTCCGCCAGCGGGTACTCCCTGCCCAGGCGGGTGTTGTGGCAGGAGGCGCCCTTGAACAGGTACGTGGTGCCGTCCGCGCCGGTCAGGACCGCGTCCAGGCCGCTGCGGAACGCCTCCGGTACGGCACGCAGCGCCCTGGGACGCGCGGGCGTCGCCGTACCCGTGCCCTCCACGGACGGCAGGTGCGACCAGGCGCCGTCGCGCTCGGCCATGAGCGCGCCGTCCTCCAGGAACGCGCAGTCCACCGCGACGCCGTCGTAGCGGCGGCAGAGCGTGTCGGAGACGACATGGCAGCGCCCGCCCCGGAACAGGTAGACGTTGCGGCGGTCGGCGAAGGCCGCGTCCACGCCGTCCAGGACCACGTGCAGGTTCGCCAGCCTCGGCTCCGTGCGCAGCTCGGCGAGCGCCCGCGGGTAGCCGTCGTCCACCACGGCGAAGCGGTCGCCGGTGTAGCGCACGTACTGGTCGCCGGAGAACAGGTAGGTGTGGCGGCGCGGCGTCTCCACGCCGTCCACCAGCTCGCTCGACTCGGTGACCAGCGTCGCGTCCACGCGGCCCGTCCTGGCCAGGTTACTGGCCACGTTCCCCCAGAACGCCGTGACCGGCGCCGGGTAGCCGTCGTCCACCCGCGTGTAGTCGGCGTTCGAATAGCGGACGAAGCTGCCCTCGCCGAAGACGTACGTGCGCCCGTCCATGCCCACGAAGGCCGAGTCCACCCGGCGGAACGGCAGGCTGTCCCAGTGGGCGGCCAGCGTGCGCGGCTCCGACCACCAGCGCCGCCGGTGGTCGTGCACCACGAAACGGCCGCCGGAGAACAGGTAGGTGAGGTTGTCGCGGCCGGTGAACACCGCGTCCACGGCCATCGGCTCGGGCAGGTTCCACCAGTTGTCCGAGACCGGCTTCGGGTAGCCCTCGTCCGCGACGGTGTAGTCGCGTCCCGAGTACCGCACGTACCGGCCGCCGCCGAACAGGTACGTCCGGCCGTCCAGCACGAACGCCGCGTCCACCCGGGTCAGCCCGGCCCAGTCCCCCGCGATCCCGCGCGGGTAGCCGAGGTCGGTCACGGTGTAGCCGGCGCCGGTGTACCTGATGTACTTCTCGCCGCTGAACAGGTACGTCCGGCCGTCCAGCCCGACGAACGCCGCGTCGGCCGTCCCGCTCGGCAGCGCCTCGGGCAGCACGCCCCACCGCTCCGCCACCGGTACGGCGGGGCCGTCGCCGGAGGTCGCCAGCCCGTCGTGGAAGCGGTGCACGATCCCCCGGGCGTCGGCGAAGGCGGCGCGGGCCGGCCCGCCGGTGCGGCGGGGGTAGCCGTCGTCCACGCGCACGCCGTCGTTCTCGACGCAGTCGGTGTAGCGGATCTCCTGGTCGCCGCGGAACAGGTGGACGCCGTCGGCGGCGCTGTAGGCGGCGTCGATGCGGTCGGCCGCGTCGAAGGCGTTGCGGACGCGGCCCCACGTGTCCGCGATGCGGCCCGTCTCGCCGGTCGGGTCCAGGCGCCAGGTGTCGCCGGCGAAGGTGTAGGTGCGGCCGTCGCCGCCGTAGAACCGGGCGTCTGCCCGCTCTCCGGCGGTCCGGGGGAAGCCCTCGTCCACGTGGGTGAGGCCGGTGCCCGAATAGCGGACGTGCTGCCCGCCCGCCTCCAGGTGGACGTGCCCGGCGGCGTCCACGTGGGCGCTGTCGATCGCTGGCGGGTCGTCGAAGGCGTTGGCGATCTTGCCCCACGTCTGCTCACGGGGTAGCCAGCGGGTCAGGCCGGGCCGCCGGGTGTAGGTGTGCGTGGCGCCGCCCGCGTCGTGGGCGACCAGCCACTCCTCGCCGCCGGGCAGGACGAAGGCGGCGTCCACGCCGGTCAGCGTGGCGAACCTGGGTGACAGGTCCGTCAGCGGGTGGAGCAGGTCGTCGGCCCTGGCCAGGGTGTCGGCCAGGTAGAGCAGGTAGCGGCCGGCGGCGAAGACGTAGATGTGGCCGTCGGCGCTCTCCAGCAGCGCGTCCACCCGCTCGAGGTCCGGCGGCAGCGCGAGAGGCTCGGGGAACTTGCCGACGAGGTCCTGGTCGTGGAAGGCCACCGCGACGGCGGCCGGGTCCAGACCGAGCTTGGCCGCCAGCAGCGCGAAGCGGCGGACGCGGCGGTGCGCCAGGCGGAAGCGGGTGTCCGCGGCGCCGGCCAGCGCGGGCGGGACCAGGACGTCCAGGGCGGCCTCCCGGCTGCCGGTGATCGCGACGGCGATGGCCTCGGCCGTGGCCGCGGGGACGGCCAGGGCGTCCTGGAGGACGTCGAAGAGGGCTTTGCGCTGACGGCCCTCCTGCGCCTCCAGGCGCTGCACGACCTCCGTGACGGCGGCGGCCGTCTGGGTGGCCGCCGCGTGGAGGAGGAAGAAGATGTCCTTCTCGTAGTCCTCCAGGCCCTCGAGGCGGTACTCCAGGGCGGAGGAGATCCGGCCGAACGCGGCCAGGCGGTCCATCGGGATGGCCAGGTGGTCGTCCAGGTCGCCGCGGTCGATGAGGAGTCCGAGCAGGCGGTCGCGCTCGTCGTCGTCGAAACCCAGCGCCGTCAGGGCCCCGGGGTCCAGATGGTATGCCTGCTGCCCGGCCCTGACCTCCCCGATCCGGCCCTCGGCGGTGGCCGCTTCCTGCGCCGTGAACCCGGCCTGCGCCAGCAGGGCCGCCACCGGCCCGGGCTCGTGAGCGGGAGCCGCCTGGGGCGCCCCGGCCGTTCCGGCTCCCCCCGCCTCCGCCTGGGCCCCTCCTACCCCAGCCTCTCCTACCTCGCCCCCTCCTACCTCGGCCTCTCCTACCTCGGTCCCTCGTTCCTCGGTCTCCTCCCCTGCTCGGGCCTCCGCCTCCGTGGTCTCCTCCGCGGGAGCCGTCTCCCCCTCCAGGGTGTCCAGACCGCCCTCTGGGGCCGGGCCCTCCCACTCCTCCTTCCAGAACTCCTCGTCGTCGACGAGATCCTCCGCCGAACCGGCGAAGTCCTCCCCGGCCCAGTCCTCCTCGGCCTCGGTGAAGTCCTCCTCCGCCTCCGAGGCGGCGTCCAGGTCCCCATCCGCCGGAGCCCGTACCGGCCCGAGCGTCGCGTCCAGGTCGGCCAGCGCCACCTCGCCGGCCTCGGCCCCCACCGCGGCGGCCAGGGTGTCCAGCACCCGCCCGGCCATCGCGGCGTCGGCCACCTCGGCGAAGTCCTCGGCCGTGAAGGCGTACAACTGCGCCCGGAACCGGGCGATCTGCTCCTGCGCCGCCTCCAGGATGGCCCGCCGGTGCGGATAGAACTCCAGCGCCAGCGTGAAGTCCTCCACCGTGGTCCGCGCCAGCGCCGCCTTGTCCAGGTAGGCCCCGTCGGCATCCAGATAGCCGTTGAACCGCAGGCTGGGCACCGGATCCAGCCCGCCGTACCGGCCGAGCTCGGCGACCAGGGGCGCGCGCGCGAACCGCTCGGCCCGCTCCCGCAGGACCCCCAGCACGGCCTCCTCGACGTCGTCAAGGTCGACGCCGGCCTCGACCTGCGCCCCGGCCCGCACCCGGCCGTCGGCGTCCACGACGCCGTTGTGCACCAGGTTGTCGTACAGCTCGGCCCGTTCGCTCTCGCTCAGCTCCTCCAGCGAGGCCAGGTCGGAGGGGTGGAGCTCCCCTCCGCCCGAGGTGACCAGCGCGGCGACCGCCTCGGCGTGCGCGCTGAAGTCCCTGGCCAGCGGGCGGTCCTCGATGGGCTCGGCGAGGACGCCGTCGGCGTCCAGGAAGCCGTTCAGGACCAGGTTCGTGAAGATCTTGGCGGCCAGCCGTTCGCCGAGGCCGAGTCCCGTGAGGTCGCCGGCGGTGAGCACGCCCAGGTCGTGGACGGCCTCGTAGGCGGCGGCGCGCGTCCCGGCGGGGTCGAGCGTGAGCAGGCGGGGGTCGCGGGGGGAGACGACGGAGCCGGCGCGGCCGGTCAGGATCTCGTGGAGCACCTGCGCGGCGCGGGGGCCGAACCGTTCGGAGACGAGTGCCCGCGGCTCCAGCGCGACCTGTTCGAACCGATCGGCCAGCGCGGTCAGCAGCGCCTGGCGTTCCTCGGCCTCCTCGGGCGGCCCGTCGAGCACCGCGGCGAGGTCCTGGGCGCCGAGCCCGGCCTCCCGCATCCAGGCGACGACGCCCTGCAGCGTCTCCACCAGCCAGAGCGCGTCGCCGGGCGCGCCGTCGTCGAGCACGCGCAAGCAGTCGCGCCCCTCCGGGCCGCCGCCGCTCAGCGTGGGGAAGGCGGGGTGGCGGTGCAGCGCGGGGTCGCTGTCGAGGGCGTCCATGAGCTGCAGCAGCTCACCGGCGGCCAGGCCGAGCGCCGCGGCCAGCCGTCCGATGCGCCGCAGCAGCGACAGCGCCGCCCACGCCTCGCCTTCGCGGTCGAACGGCCCCGCAGCGGAGCGCGCCGCCCCGTCCTCCCGGTCGAACGGCCCCGCAGCGGAGCGGGCCGCCCCGTCCTGCCGGTCGAACGGCCCAGCGGCGAAGCGGGCCCGGTAGGCGGTGACGATCTCGGTGAGCTCGTCGGCGGCCAGGCCGGTGACGCGGGCGGCGTCGGCGCGGTAGCGCTTGTTGTGCGCGCCGAGCAGGTCGCCGCTCCACGCCCCGAGCGCGGCCAGCGGATCGTCCTCCTCGGGGACGCCCCGGGTCAGCAGCGCGCAGACCTCCGTGACGGTCAGATCCGCGGCCTCGCCCAGGTGCGTGACGGCCGCGGCGATCCGGACCGCCGCCGCGTCCACCCGCGCCTCGTTGCAGGTCCGCAGCACCAGGCAGAGCTCCGTCAGCGACCATCCGGTACGGCGGGCCAGCCGGACGAACCGGTTGACCCGCTCCAGCCACTCGTTCGGCACCGCGTTCTCGGCGCCGTCCCACAGCAGTGCGGTGCGCCCGGCGTTGACCGAGGCGCGCACGCCGGGCAGCCCGAGCAGTTCGCCCAGCTCGGCGCCGCTGAGCCCGAGGGCGGTGCGGAAGCGCTCGGGCTCCTGCAGCAGGGCCACCGCGTCCCGGTTCTCCAGCCCGTACAGGGCCTTGACCGCGTTGGCCCCGGCGACCGGCGTGACGATGACCCGGACGTCCTCGCCGGACAGGCCCAGGCGTAACCGGGCGGCCAGGTCGTGGTCGGGGGCGGCCTCGAACAGCCGGGCGAACTCGACGGGGTCCACCCCGAGGTGGCGCAGGTGGCTCTTGACCCGTTCGTGCTCCAGGGAGAACGGCAGGGTCAGCGGGTGCTTCAGGCCCAGGAGCCTGTCGTACGGCTTGGCCTTGTCGGCGCGGTTCTCGAGGACCCGGTTGACGATGTCGAGGTACGGGACGGGCATGAAGGTGTTGTCGTGGTCGAGGAGGATCTCGCGCAGGTCCGGGCGGCGGTCCAGGACGGCGGGGCGGCCGAATGCCCCTTCCATGAGCCGGAGGAGCTCGACGAGGTAGGCGGCGGGCGAGCAGACGGTGCGCGCCTCGTCCCCCTCCCTGAAGTCGAGTGCTCCGAAGAGCTGGGCATAGCTGGGCAGAGATCCGTTTCCGCGCACGCGAACTCCCAACATCGACCCCGTGTAGTCGGCCGCCCTATGCTCCGTCACGAAGTCGGGGAGGAAAACTGGCGTTTACGGTAGTTCGGCGAACCGTTCCACGTCCTCGGTGCGGCCCGACACCAGGACCACGTCGCTGTAGACGAGTTCGGTCTCGGCGGTGGCGTAGGTGAACTCCTCGTTCTCGCTCTTGACCGCCACGATGGTCACGCCGTACTTCTTGCGCAGGTTCGAGCGGCCGAGCGGGACGCCGATGTACTCCTTGGGCGGCCGGGTCTTGACCAGCGCGAAGTTCTCGTCCACCTGCATGTAGTCGAGCATGCGGCCGCTGACGAGGTGGGCGACGCGCTCGCCCATGTCGTGCTCGGGGAAGACGACGTGGTGGGCGCCGATGCGGCGCAGGATCTGGCCGTGCTGCTCGCTGACGGCCTTGGCCCAGATGTCGTCGATCTCGAGCTCGGCCAGCAGCGCGGTGGTGAGGATGCTGGCCTCGAGGTCGCCGCCGATGGCGACGACGGCCCGGTAGAAGTCGGGCACGCCGAGCTGGCGCAGCACCTCGATGTCGGTGGCGTCGGCGGTGGCGATCTGGGTGATGCGCCCGGCCAGCGACTGGGCGATCTTGGGGCGGCTGTCGATGGCCAGCACCTCGGTGCCGCGCCGGACGAGTTCCAGCGCGATGGCGGTGCCGAAGCGGCCGAGGCCGATGACCACGACCGGGTCGCTGTTCTTTTCAGCCAACGAGGACCCTCTCCTCCGGGAGTTCGTAGCGGCGGGTGCGTTCCTTCATCGCCAGGGCGGTGCCGAGCGTGATGGTGCCGGTTCTGCCGATGAACATCAGCACCGTCAGGATGATCTGCCCGGCTGCCGGGAGCTGGGCGGTGATGCCGGTGGACAGGCCCGTGGTGGTGAACGCCGAGATGACCTCGAAGAGCACCTGGTCGAGCGCGAAGGGACTGATCACCAGCAGCAGGTAGGTGGAGACGACGACGACGGCCACGCTGAGCAGGCTGACCGTGATCGCCTGGCGTTGCACCGACTCCGGCACGCGGCGGTGGCCGATGTTGACCCGGGGCTCGCCGCGCAGCTCCGCCCAGATGACGAAGGCGAGCACGCCGAAGGTGGTGACCCGGATGCCGCCCGCGGTGGAGGCGCTGGCGCCGCCGATGAACATGAGCACGTCGCTGATCAGCCAGCTGGAGGTCTCCATCTGGCCGATGTCCACGGAGTTGAGCCCGGCCGACCGGGTCATGGTGGAGGCGAAGAAGGCGGCCAGCACCTTGCCGCCCTCGTCGAGCGGGCCGAACGTCTTGGGGTTGTCCCACTCGGCGACCAGCAGGAACAGCGTGCCGACGGCCAGCAGGGCGAGCGTGATCCAGACGGTCAGCCGGGTGGTGATGGACCAGGCGCGGGGCTTTCGCCAGGTGCGCATGAGCTCGAAGACCACGGGGAAGCCGAGCCCGCCGACGATGACGGCGGCCGAGGCGGTCAGGCTGATCCACGGGTCGGCGACGAACCTGGTCAGGCTATCCGGCCACAGGGCGAATCCGGCGTGGTTGAAGGCCATGATGCTGTGGAAGACGCCGTAGTAGACGGCCTGCCCGAACGGCTCGCCGTACCCGGTCATCCAGCGCCCGGCCAGGACGGCGGCGAAGACGGCCTCGCAGGTGAGGCTGAAGACGACCACGCGGCGGGCGATGGAGCGCAGGTCGGCGGCGCTGAGCATGGTGGTCTCGGCCTGGGCCAGCAGGCGGAAGCGGACGCCGACGCGGCGGCCGATGAGCACGGCGAAGACGGTGGCGAAGGTCATGATGCCGAGCCCGCCCACCTGGACCAGCGCGGCGATGACGACCTCGCCGAAGACCGACCAGTGCGACTGGGTGTCCACGATGGCCAGGCCGGTGACGGTGACGGCCGAGGTGGCGGTGAACAGCGCCTCGACGACGCCCGCGGGCTTTCCGACGGTGGAGATCGGCTGCAGCAGCAGGATCGTGCCGGCCAGCACGAGCAGGCCGAAGGAGGTGACGACGATCTGGGCGGGGTGGTGAAAGCGGGACAGGAGGGCGGCCGACCACCGGGCGCGCCTGGTGAACGGCATCAGCGCGAGTCCGCCCGCGCACGGCCGCTCGCCGATCCGTTGGTGCCTGTCATGGACGCAGATCCTAGCCATGCGGGGGCGGCTCCCGCGCAGTGCCTGTGACGGCCTCCATAGTTGACCAGCGGACCGGTTATCTTTGGGAAGAGGCCGGAGCGGCTAGGGTGCGGGGGTTGCCGTCCGCGTTCTCCGGGAGATGCCCATGCCACGTCCGAGCGTCGAGGCCGAGCGCCGCGCGCAGATCCTGCGGGCCACCTGCGAGGTGCTCGCCGAGGTGGGCCTGCGCGCGCTGCGCGTCTCCGACGTGGCCAGGCGGGCGGGGACCAGCAACGGCACGGTGCACTACTACTTCGCCAGCAAGCGCGACGTGGTGCACGCCGCCTTCGACGACAACTTCACCCGCTCCATCGAGCGCCGCCGGCCGATCTTCGAGAGCGCGGCCGACCCGCGGGCCAGGTTGCGGGCGTTCGTCCGGTCCTATCTGCCGGACACGCCGGAGACCGTCCAGGCGTGGCGGGTCTGGATGGAGTTGTGGAGCGAGGCGCTGCGGGAGCCGGAGCTCCAGGATCTCAACGAGCGGGTCTACGGCGAGTGGCGCCGGATCGTGGCCGCGGTGATCCGGGACGGCCAGGCCCGGGGGCTGCTGCGCGCGGGCGACGCGGTGGAGCTGGCGAACCAGCTCATCGGCATGATCGACGGCCTGGCGATCCAGGTGCTGGTGGGCTCGCGGAGCATGACCGTGGCCCGGATGAGCGAGGTCTGCGACGCCTTCCTGCGCGACCTGGAGGACTGACCCGTTGACATCCCGCGTGACGTGCGCCACAGTGCTCGATTAATAACTGGCTCGCCAGTCAATTATGGAGGCGGCATGTCGCGTCGGACAACGATGGCCGCGGTGGCCGGCCTGCTGGCGCTCACCGCGTGCGGTGGCGGCGGCAGCGCCGGCGCCAAGGAGCTCACGGTCGTCATGTGGGGCGGCGACGACCAGAAGAAGTCCGTCGCCGCCTGGATCGAACCCTGGGCCAAGAGCAGGGGCGTCACGGTCAAGCAGGACTCCCCCACCGACTACGCCAAGTTCCGGGCCCAGGTGGAGTCCAAGAAGGTCAGCTGGGGCGCCGTCGAGGTCGAGCCCAACTTCGCCGTCACCGCCTGCAAGAACGGCTGGGCCGTCAAGCTCGACAAGGCCAAGGTGGACACCTCGGTGGTCAAGCCGGAGCTGGTCGGCGAGTGCGCCGTGCCCGTCCTGGAGTACGCCTTCACCATCGCCTACAACACCAAGGCGTTCACCGCCGCCAACCACCCCACGACCTGGGCCGAGTTCTTCGACACCACGAAGTTCCCCGGCAAGCGCGGCTTCTGGAAGTACGCCACCGGCGCCATCTTCGAGGCCGCCCTGATGGCCGACGGCGTGCCCGCGGACAAGCTCTACCCGCTCGACATCGACCGCGCCTTCAAGAAACTCGACACCATCAAGAAGGACATCGTCTTCTACGAGACCGGCGAGCAGCAGCAACAGCTCGTCTCCAGCGGCGAGACCCCGCTCATCCAGGCATGGAACGGCCGCGTCTTCGCCGCCGCCAGGGACGGCCAGCCCGTCGCCAACGAGTGGAACCAGCACTTCCTGTCCTACGACCAGCTCGTCATCCCCGCCGGATACCCGCGCGCCGACCTGGCCATGGAATGGCTCGGCCACTTCCTGTCCGACACCAAGGGCCAGGCGCAGTACGCCAACCAGGCCGCGTACGCGCCGGTCAACGACAAGGCGCTGCCGCTGGTGAACCCGGCGGTGCGCAAGGAACTGCCCACCGACCCGGGCAACGCGGCCAAGCGGGCGGCGATCATCGACTACACCTACTGGGCCGCGAACTACGACAAGGTCACCGAGCGGTTCAACGAGTGGATGGCCCGGTGAGCCTGCGCAGGCTCGGCGACGGGTGGGGGGCGCTCGTCCTCCCGCTGGCCGCCTTCCTGCTCGTCGTCTTCGTCTACCCGCTGGCCTCGGTGCTGGCCCGCAGCTTCACCGACCCGGAACCCGGCCTCGGCAACTACGCGGCGTTCTTCGCCTCGCCCGTCTACCTCGACGTGCTGGGCAACACCTTCGCCACCGCCGGGCTGGTCACGCTGGTGACGCTGCTGCTCGGCTTCCCCTACGCCTACCTGATGACGCTCGCGCGGCCGTTCTGGCGGGGCGTGCTCATGGCCGCGGTGCTGGTGCCGTTCTGGACCAGCCTGCTCGTGCGCACGTTCGCCTGGGTGCTGCTGCTGCGCGACACCGGCGTGGTCAACGCGCTCATCCCCGGCGAGCCGGTGCCGCTGCTGCGCAACCTCACCGGCATCACGATCGGCATGGTCCAGGTGATGCTGCCGTTCGCGGTGCTGCCGATGTACGCGACCATGCGCGGCATCGACCGCCGGCTGCTGCGGGCCGCGGAAGGGCTCGGCGCGACGCCGGTCTTCGCGTTCTGGCGGGTGTACGCGCCGCTCGCGCTGCCGGGCGTCGCCGCGGCCCTGCTGCTGGTGTTCGTCTCCACGCTCGGCTTCTACGTCACCCCGGCGCTGCTCGGCGGCCCCAAGGACGTGATGCTCGGCGAACTGATCGTCCAGCAGCTGTCCGGCGTGCTGCGCTGGGGGTTCGCCTCCGCCCTCGCCGTCGTCCTGCTCCTGGTGACCGGGGCGCTGCTGCTGATCGCCTCCCGGCTCGTGGACCTGCGCAAGATGATCGGCGGCGGCTCGTGAGGCCCGGCCGGATCCTGCTGTGCGCGCTGGCCGGGCTGACCGCCGTCTACCTGGTGCTGCCGGTCTTCGTGGTGATCCCGGCCTCCTTCTCGGCCAGTTCCTTTCTGGAGTTCCCGCCCAAGGAGTGGTCGGCGCGCTGGTACGAGAACTTCTTCACCGACCCCACCTGGCTGGACAGCGCCCTGGCCAGTCTCCGGGTTGCCGTCCTGGTCACGCTGCTCTCCCTCGTGCTGGGTACGGCTGCCGCCCTCGGCGTCGTGCGGGGCCGGTATCCCCTGCGCGCCCTGGTCTCCGGGCTGCTCATGGCGCCGGTGCTGGTGCCGTACGTGATCGTCGGGCTGGCCGTGTACGCGACCTTCCTGGAGCTCGGGCTCACGCAGACCACGCTCGGCTTCGTGCTCGTGCACACCGCGCTGGCCGTGCCGTACGTGGTGATCACGGTCTCGTCGTCGCTGGTCTCCTTCGACCGGCGGCTGGAACAGGCGGCGATGAGCCTGGGGGCCGGGCCGGTCAGCACGTTCGCCCGGGTGACGCTGCCGCTCATCGCGCCCGGCCTGGCCGCGGGGGCGCTCTTCGCGTTCGTCACCTCCTTCGACGAGGTGGTGACCGGGGTGTTCCTGTCCGGGCCGGACCTGACGACGCTGCCGGTGCAGATGTGGTCGGGCGTGCGCGTGCAGATCGACCCCACCGTGGCGGCCGTCTCGACCATGTTGCTGCTGGCCACGCTGGCGTTGTTCGCCACCGCCGGGCTCTCCCGGCTCGTGAGACGGAGGAAGGCATGACAGGCGCCGTCGACGTACGCGCGGTCACCAAGCGGTATCCGGGCTCGCTCGCGCTGGACGAGGTGTCGCTGCGCGTGGCGGCGGGCGAGTTCATGACGCTCCTGGGCAGCAGCGGCTCGGGCAAGTCCACGCTGCTCAACGTGGTGGCCGGGTTCACCGAGCCGACCTCGGGGTCGGTGCTCGTGGACGGCGGCGACATCACCGGCGTGCCGCCGCACCGGCGCGAGCTCGGCATGGTCTTCCAGCACTACGCACTCTTCCCGCACATGAGCGTCTTCGAGAACGTCGCCTTCCCGCTGCGCCGCCGCAAGGTCAGGGGCGAGGAGCTGCGCCGCCGGGTGAGGCGGGCGCTGGAGGTCGTCGAACTCGGCGCGCTCGGCGAGCGGCGGCCCGCCCAGCTCTCCGGCGGCCAGCAGCAGCGGGTCGCGCTGGCCCGCGCGATCGTCTTCCAGCCCCGGGTGCTGCTCATGGACGAGCCGCTGGGCGCCCTCGACAAGCGGCTGCGCGAGCAGCTCCAGCTCGAGATCAAGCGGCTGCACCGCGAGCTCGGCATCACCTTCGTCTTCGTCACCCACGACCAGGAGGAGGCGCTGACCATGTCCGACCGGGTCGCCCTGCTGCGCGAGGGCCGCATCGTGCAGGTCGGCACGCCGCAGGAGCTGTACGAGAAGCCCGCCTCGCGGTACGTGGCCGAGTTCCTGGGCGAGTCCAACCTGCTGCCCGGCGAGGACGGCCTGCTGCTGGTCCGCCCGCAGCACCTGCGCGTCCTGCCGCCCGGCGAACCCGGGCTCCCCGCCGTCGTGCGCGAGGTGATCTACGTGGGCGGCGGGCTGCGCATCGAGGTCGAACGGCCCGACGGGCAGCGCCTGGTCGCCCGCACCGCCGTACGGCCCGACCCGCTCCCCAGGCCCGGCGACGAGATCGTCGCGCACTGGAACCCCCACGACTGCGTCAACGTCCCCGCCTAGGAGAGCCATGCGTGCCATCAGAGACGGACTGGAGCTGACCGGCGAGCAGCGTGACTTCGTGGCCCTGGCCCGCGACTTCGCGCTGCGCGAGATCCGGCCCCGGGCCCGCGAGGTCGACGACGCCGACCACGACTCGCCCCTGGACCTGTGGGCCAAGGCGGCCAAGCTGGGGCTGACCTCGTTCATGCTGCCCGGGGAGTACGGCGGGGGCGGGGTCGGCGACCTGCTCACCCAGGCACTGGTGACCGAGGAGCTGTGCTACGGCGACATCGGCATCGGCAACCTGCTCACCTCCAACGGCTTCTTCGCCGGGCCGGTCGAGGCGCTGGGCACCCCTGCGCAGAAGCGGCGGTGGCTGTCCCCGCTGACCGGCGACGATCCGCCGCTGACCGCGCTGGCCGTGACCGAGCCGGGTGTCGGCTCCGACGCCGCCGCGCTGACCACCCGGGCCGAGCGGGACGGCGAGGCGTACATGCTGACCGGGCAGAAGACGTGGATCTCCAACGCGCCCTATGCGCGGTGGATCGTGGTCTTCGCCACCGTGGCGCCCGGCACGCGCTCGCGCGGGGTGACCGCCTTCGTGGTGGAGCGGGACACTCCTGGTCTGCGCGTCGGGCGGGCGCTGCCCAAGATGGGGCAGCGGGCCATCGTCAGCGCCGAGGTGTTCCTGGACGGGGTGCGGGTTCCGGCCTCCCACCGGCTGGGCGAGGAGGGCCAGGGGTTCTACGGGCTGATGCGGACCTTCGACGCCTCCCGGATCCTCATCGCGGCCGCCTGCACCGGGCTGGCCAGGGCCGCGCTCGACACCGCCCTCGAGTACGCCAAGTCGCGGGAGCAGTTCGGCGTGCCCATCGTCGGCCATCAGGCGGTCGCCTTCCGGCTGGCCGACATGGCGGCCAAGGTCGACGCCTCGCACCTGCTGACCCTGCGGGCCGCGCGCGTGCACGACGCCGGGCTGCCCTGCGCGGAGGAGGCGGCCATCGCCAAGGTGACCGCCTCGGAGAACGCCATGTGGTGCACCTGGGCCGCCCTGCAGACCCATGGCGGGTGGGGGTACTCGCGGGAGTTCCTGCTGGAGAAGTGGATGCGGGACGCCAAGCTGGAGGAGATCGAAGAGGGCACCTCCGACATCCAGCGGCTCATCATCTCCCGGTCGCTGGCGCGATGAGGGTCTTCTCCGATCCGGCCTCCGTCGCGGTCGTCGGCGCCTCGGCGGACCCGGCCAAGTGGGGGTACTGGCTGGCTCGCGGGGCGCTGCGGGGTGCGCATCGGCGCAAGGTGCATCTGGTCAGCCGTTCCGGCGCCCTCGTCGAGGGGGTACGGGCGGTGCCCTCGCTGGGGGCGTTGCCCGAGGCGCCGGAGCTGGCCGTGCTGTGCACGCCGGCGGCGTCGTTGCCTGCGCTGGTGGACGAGGCCCTCGGGATGGGCGTCTCCGGATTTATCGGCATAACGGCGGGTTTGTCGTCTTCGGCGGAGGGCGCGCTCGTCCGGCGGGTCCAGTCCGCCGGCGCGCGGCTCATCGGCCCCAACTGCCTCGGCGTCTACGACGCCGCCACCTCGCTGGAGCTGGCCTGGGGCACCTTCAGCCCCGGGGCGCTCGGCATCGTCTCGCAGTCGGGCCAGCTCGGCCTCGAACTCGCCGGGCTGGCCGGGGAGGCCGGGATCGGGGTCTCGCGGTTCGTCTCGGTGGGCAACCAGGCCGACGTCACCGCCGTCGAGGTCCTGGACGGCCTGGCCGCGCACCCCGCCACCCGGGCGGTCGTGGTCTACCTGGAGTCGTTCGGCGACGGCCGCGCCCTCGTCCGCACCCTCGGGACCCTGCGCTCGGCGGGCAAACCGGTGATCGTCCTGACCGTGGGCTCCAGCGACGCCGGCCGCGCGGCCGCCCGATCCCACACCGGGTCCCTGACCGCCGGGACCGCGGTGGTCGAGGCCGCCTGCCGCGCCGCCGGGGCGGTCCTCGTCCAGACGCCCGCGCAGGCGGTCGATCTGGCCCAGTTCCTGCTCGGCGCGCCCGCGCCCATGGGGAGCCGGGTGGCCGTCGTCGGCGACAGCGGCGGGCAGGGGGCCCTCGCGGCCGACCTGCTCACCGCCTCCGGGCTCGCCGTGCCCGCCCTCGGGGACGCCGTCTGCGCCTCGGTGGCCGCGTTGCTGCCCGGTGGCGCGGCCGTACGCAATCCCATCGACCTGACCGGGGCCGGAGAGCGCGACCTGGCCACGTACGCGCAGCTCGTGGACGTGCTTTTGGGCAGCGGGGAGGTGGACGGCGTGCTGCTCACCGGGTACTTCGGCTCCTACGGCGCGGACGCGCCCAGCCTCGCCGGGCGGGAACTGGCCGTCGTGGACACCCTCGGGGAGCTGGTGCGGCGGCACCGGCGGCCCGTCGTGGTGCACAGCATGTGCCGGGACTCCGCCGCCGTCCGGGCACTGCGGGAGCACGGGCTGCCGACGTACGCGACGATCGAGCAGAGCACGCGCTCGCTGGGGCTCGCCGCCGTGCTGGCGGCTCGTTCTCCCCAGGCTTTTGTGCCGGTTGCGGCTTCCCGGGCCGAGGTCGGGGGCGGGTACCTCGGTGCTCGGGGGTTGTTCGCGGCGTACGGCGTGCCGTATCCGAAGGCGGCCGGGTGGCCGGGCTCCGCCGAGGGGATGGCGGGGCCGTTCGTGCTCAAGGCCGGGTGGGTGGAGCACAAGACCGAGGTGGGCGGGGTGGTCACCGGGTTGCCGGATCTTGATGCTGTGGCTGGGGCGCTGGAGTCGATGCGGGGGCGGCTGGGTGACGGGGACTATGTGCTCGAGGAGATGGACAACCGGGCCGGGACCGTGGAGCTGATCGTCGGGGGGCGGCGGGATCCTGCCTTCGGGGCGGTGGTCGTGGCCGGCATGGGGGGGACGATGAGCGAGTTGTATGGGGATGTGGCCGTTGCGCTGGCGCCCGTCGATGTGGACGGGGCCTTGGGGCTCCTGCGGCGGCTCCGGGGTTATCCCCTGGTGCGGGGGTGGCGGGGGGCTCCGGGGGTGGACGAGGAGGCGGTCGCGCGGGTGGTGGTGGCGGTGTCCCGGCTGATCGCGGAGCAGGGGCACGTGGCCGAATGTGAGATCAACCCGCTCCGGGCGGGGGCGGATGGGGTGCTGGCCCTGGACGCGCTGGTGGTGACGGGATGAGCGGGGCCGTGTCCGGGGGTGAGGCGGTGGTGCGGGCGCTGGCCGAGCACGGGGTGGACACGGTCTTCGGGATTCCCGGGACGCACAACCTCGAGATCTACCGGCATCTGCCCGCCTACCGGGTGCGGCACGTGCTCACGCGGCACGAGCAGGGCGCGGGGTACGCGGCCGACGGGTACGCGCGGGCCTGCGGGCGGCCGGGGGTGGTGCTGGTGACCTCGGGACCCGCCACGCTCAACGCGGCGGCGGCGATCGGGCAGGCGTACTCGGACTCGATCCCGGTGCTGCTGATCTCGCCCGGGATGCCGCTCCGGTCCACGCCGGGAGCCGGGCTCCTGCACGAGACGCGGGACCAGAGCCGGGCCATGGACTCCGTCGCCGCCTACAGCCACCGGGTGACGAGCGTGGCCGGGATACCGGTGGCGCTCGCCCGGGCCTTCGCCGTCCTGACCTCCGGGCGGGCTCGGCCGGTGCACCTGGAGATCCCGCTGGACGTGCTGGTGGAGCGGTCCGTCGTGATCTCCCCCGGGCCGGTCGCGGTGCCGGTGACCGTGCCTCCGGACGACATGATCGCCGCCGCCGCCCAGGTGCTGGGTGCCGCGCGGGCGCCCCTGATGATCGTGGGCGGGGGCGCTCGCTGGGCCGCCCCGCAGGTGCGCATGGTCGCCGAGCGGCTGGGGGCGGCCGTGGTGACCACGGCCAATGGGAAGGGGGTGCTGCCCGACGACCATCCGCTGGCGCTGGGGGCCGGGATGCATCTGCCGGCCGTAGCCGAGATCGCCCGGCGGGCGGGGGCGGTCCTGGTGGTGGGGAGCGAGCTGGCGCCGTCGGATCTGTGGCACGGGCCGCTGGAGTTCACCGGGCCGGTGGTGCGGGTGGACGCCGACCCGGCGCAGCTGGTCACCAACGCCGTGCCGGACGTCGCCCTGGCCGGCGACGCCGCGGCGACCCTCGACCGGCTCCTCGCGCTGCTGGACCCCGTGCCGGGGCGAGGCGCGGCGGCGGAGGTCGCGGCGGCGGAGGTTGCGCGGTGGCGGGCGATCAAGGACGGGCAGGCCATGGCGGAGGGCGGGCGGTGGCGGTGGATCGTGCGGGCGCTGGCCGAGGGCGTCGGGCGCGGCGGGATCGTGGCCGGTGACAGCGCCATGATCTGCTACTACGGCGCGCTGACCGGGCTGCCGGCGTACGGGCCGTCGCGGTTCCTCCATCCGACCGGGTACGGCACGCTCGGGTACGGGCTGCCGGCCGCCATGGGTGCGGCGGTGGCGCTGCCGGGGCGGGCCGTGGCGGCGCTGATGGGCGATGGCGGGGTGATGTTCACGATCGCCGAACTGGCCGCCGCCGCCCAGCTCGGGCTGGCGTTGCCGGTCGTGGTCGTGGACAACGGTGGCTATGGGGAGATTCGCGCGGAGATGGTGTCCCGGCAGGATCCCGTGCAGGCCGTGGAGCTGCCGTCGCCGGACTTCGTGATGCTCGCGCGGTCGCTGGGCGCGTACGGCGTGCGGGCCGGCGACGAGGAAAGCCTGACCGCGGCGGTCAAGGAAGCCCTGGCCGCCGACCGGCCGACGCTCGTGCATGTGAGGGAGACACCGCTCGCGAACGTGGAGGAGACCCCGTGAGCCTGTTGGAGATCACCTGGACCGACCCCGTCACGGGGCGGCACGGGTACGTCGTCATCGACACCCTCGTGCGCGGCGTGGCCAGCGGCGGGCTGCGGTTGCGCGACGGGTGCACGCTGGAGGAGGTACGGGGGCTGGCGCGCGGCATGTCCCTGAAGGAAGCGCTGGTCTACACCCCGGGTGACCGGTATGTGCCTCTCGGCGGCGCCAAAGGGGGCATCGACATCGACCCCCTGGACCCGCGTGCCCATCAGGTGCTCAAGCGCTTCCTCACCGCCGTGCTGCCGATCGTGCGCGCCCAATGGAACACCGGCGAGGACTTCGGCCTGCGTCAGGAGACTCTGGACGCGATCGCCGCCGGCCTCGGGCTGCAATCCACGGTCGAGGCCGCGTTCGCCCTGGTCGAGGACCAGGCCGCCGCGCGGGCCCGGTTGCGGGCGGCGATGGCCGTGACGGTCGAGGGGGTGGCGCTGGCCGACCTCGTCGGCGGGTACGGCGTGGCCCGCGCCGCCCTCGAGACCGCCGCCGCCCTCGAGACCGCCGCCGCCCTCGGCACACCGAGCGAGGCCACCGACGCCCACCGCCCGCCGATCGAGACCGCCGTCGTCCAGGGGTTCGGCTCGATCGGCGGGGCCGCCGCCCGGTACCTCGCCCGGGCCGGGGTACGCGTCGTGGGCGTGGCCGACCGCGACGGCCTGATCGCGGACCCGTCCGGCCTCGACGTCGAGTCCATGCTGGCCGCCCGGGACGCCCACGGCGTCGTCGACCGCACCCGCCTGCGCCCCGGCTTCCGGTCGGCCCCCCGGGAGAGCTGGCTGGACGTGCCGGCGGATCTGCTGGTGCCCGCCGCGATGTCGTACGTCATCGGCCCGCCGGAGGCCGAACGCATCCGGGCCGGGCTCGTGGTCGAAGGAGCCAACCTGCCCACGCTGCCGGAGGCGGAGGCGGCCCTGCTGAGCCGGGGCATTCCGGTTGTGCCGGACTTTCTCGCCAATGTCATGACGAACGCCTGGTGGTGGTGGGTGTTGTTCGGCGACATCGAACCCACGGCGGAAGCCGCCTTCACCAAGATCGACTCGGTGATGCACACACTGGTGACCGCGGTAACCGCCTTCGGCCTGCCCCTCCGCAAGGCCGCCCGCGGCCTGGCCGAGACCAACGCGCACCGCATCGCCGAACGCTTCACTCCCCGAGATCCCGGGCGTACCTAGGCGGTGAGGCTTGCGGCGGGTTGGCGCAGGCGGCGGAAGGCGGAGATCAGGACGGGGAGCAGGAGCAGCCCGCAGGCCCCCGCGACGATGAAGGTGGGGGCGAAGCCGAGCGCCCCGGCCAGCGCGCCCGCGAGGCCGGTGGCGGCGGCGTTGCCGAAGGCTTCGGCGCAGTAGAGCAGGGTGTAGTCGGTCCCGGCTTGCCCCTGGTCGGACACGGCCATGAACAGGGCGTACACCGTGACCACCGCCGACGTGATCAGCAGGTACCCGAGGGCCTGGGCGAGGATGGGCACCACGATGCCGTCGCCGGACAGCAGAAGCCAGAGGCCGAGCCCCATCCACACGGCCGCCGCCAGGGCGAGTGCCGTGAACAGGAAGCGGTGGAACCCGAGGCGGACGGTGAGCCGGGGCGCGACCGCGGCGCCGGCGACGGACACCGCGGTGACCACGGTGGCGGCGGTGACGGAGATCGTGGTGTACGAGGCTCCCTGCTTGACCAGGAGACTGTTGACCAGGCCGTACCCCATCATCAGAGGCAGCTTGTAGGCGGCCGACAACGCCAGCAACCCCCAGGAGCCCTTGCGGCGCAGGAAGCGGCGGATGGAGGCCCGCTCGACGGGCCCCTCGGCATCGGGCCCGCCAGGAGCGGGCTCACCGGTGCCGGCGGAGGTGGTGGTGCCGAGGTGGGTGCGGGACCACCACAGGGGCGCCGTCCCGGCCGCGAGCAGCAGCACGAGGCAGGCCACCGTGCCGGGCCAGCCGGTCAGCGCGAAGGCGAGGAGGGTGCCGCTGCCGCCGGCGACCAGGCCGACGGAGAAGGCGCCGCCCTGGACGGCGTTGGCGTTGAGCCGGCCGCGGCCGGCCAGGCGGGTGACGGCGAGGGCGTCGGTGGCGATGTCCTGGGTGGCGAACAGGATGTTCAGCACGAAGAGTACGGCCAGCAGCCAGAGGAAGTCGCGGACCGGGTCCACCGCGAGCAGGAGGGCGGCGGCGGGGATGGCGGCGAGCTGGCAGGTCAGGACCCATCCGGCCCGGCGGCCCGCGCCCAGCCGGAGGGGCGGGGGGCGGTTGTCGATCTGCGGGGCCCACAGGAACTTGAGCGCCCACGGCATGATGAGGATCCCCAGCATGCCCAGCCGGCCGAGGTCGACGCCTTCGCCGTACAGGAGGGCGGGCAGGGCGACGAGGGAGAAGCCCACGGGCACGCCCTGGGCGAAGTAGAGGCCGGCCAGGACCGGCAGCAGGCGGTTCACGAGGTCTCCAGGACGGCGGTCAGCAGGCGCATGCCGAGGGGCAGGTCGGTGACGGAGGCAGGGGTCAGGCCGGCGCGGATGAGCATGGCGTGGAGTTCGGGCAGGGTGCGTTCACGGCCGCCGGTCATGACCATCATGTGCAGGTCGAAGGCGGCCGGGAGCAGGGCGTCGGCGGAGACCACGCGCTCGATGACGAGCAGCTTGGCGCCGGGTGGCATGGCCTTGGCCAGGTTGCCGAGGATGGTGGCGCACTGCTCGTCGTCCCAGTCGTGCAGGATGCGGGAGAGCAGGTAGGTGTCGCCGCCGTCCGGGACGGAGGCGAACATGTCGCCGCCGACGAGGTGGCAGCGGTCCGCGACGTCCTCCAGGGCGCGGCCGGCCGTCGCGATGACGTCGGGCACGTCGAACAGCACGCCTCGGGTGTGCGGTGCACGGCGCAGGATTTCCGCCAGGAGGGCGCCGGTGCCGCCGCCCACGTCCACGACGGCCCGGGCTCCGGTGAAGTCGTGCACGTCGGGGACGCGGCGGAAATACAGTGTCCCGGCGGCCATCCCGGCGTGGAATTCGCCGGATCGGTCCGGGCGCCCGGCCAGGTAGTCGAAGACGGGCGTGCCGTGCACGTGGGTGAACGCCTGTTCGCCCGTGGTGACGCTGTGTTCCAGGGCGGCCCAGGAGGCCATGAAGTAGTCGGAGCCGTACAGGGCGGCCAGCGGGCCGAGGTTCTCGCGGCGCAGCAGGGCGCCCATCTCGGTCAGCGTGTACGCCTCGCCGTTCTCCTCCAGGAGTCCGGCGGCGGTGAGCAGGCGCAGCAGCCTGGCCAGCGCGCGGGAGTCGACGCCGAGGCCCCTGGAGAGGGCGGCGGCGTCCGACGGGCCGGCGGACAGGGCGTCGGGCAGGCCGATCCTGGCGGCCACGGAGGTCGCCTGGGCCACCCAGCCGCCGGTGAGGATGCGCAGGAGGTCGTTCTCGATCACGGGTGGTGCTCCTCAGGGCGTGGGCGGCGGCACGGTGGCGAGCACGGCGCGCAGGACGTCCGCGCGCCGGTCCGCCAGGTAGAAGTGGTCGCCGGGCAGGCTGCGCTGGGTGAAGGGGCCGGTGGTCAGCTCGCCCCAGCGGGCGGCCTGGCCGGGGCTCACCTCGGGGTCGTCCGCGCCGATCAGCGCCAGGACGGGCCGGTCCAGCGGCCGGTCGTGGCGGTGCGCGTAGGTCTCGTCGAGGCGGTAGTCGTGGCGTACGGCGGGCAGCGCGAGACGCCGGATCTCCGGATCGGCCAGCAGTTCGGGGGCGGAGCCGCCGAGCCGGGCCAGTTCGGCGACCAGGTCGTCGTCGGAGCCGGTGAAGGTGGTGGTGCCGCGATGGTCGTGGGCGGCGTGGCGGCCGGACACGACGAGGGCGGCGGGGGCGCGGCCCATCGCGCGGAGCGCGTGTGTGACCTCGTAGGCGATGAGCGCGCCCAGGCTGTGGCCGAACAGCACGGCGGGGCGGTCGAGCAGCGGCGCCACGGCCTCGGCGAGCTGTTTGGCCAGGACCTGGACGTCGTCGGCGAACGGCTCGGCGGCCCGGTCGGCGCGGCCTGGGTACTGCACGGCTCGCACCTCGAGGTCGTGCCGGGTGCGGTGCCAGAGGCGGAAGAAGGCGGCGTTGCCGCCCGCGTGCGGGAAGCAGAACAGCCGCAGGGCGGCTCCGGGCCGCGGTTCGTAGCAGTGGAGGGGCGTCATGCGATCTCCTCGGCGGCCAGCGGCCGGGGCGGTTCCTGGGTGAGCAGGTCGGGGCGGCCGATGGTGCGGGTCAGGTCGAGCCAGAGGCGGCCGAGGCCCAGGTGGTACTGGCCCTGGCTCAGGGGGTCGCCGCCCCCGGTGACGGCCTCGTGCAGGGTCGTCAGCGCCCGCCGTACCCCGTCGGGCCACAGGCGCGTGACGACGTCGTGGAAGGAGGGCGCCTCGGCGGGGCCCAGCGTGGTGGCGCTGGGCAGGGCGAGGTGGGGGTCGCCGGTGGCGAAGCGGCCGTCGGGGTCGCGGCCGACGTACATGCGGGGGCTCCAGACGATCGGGCCGTGGGTGTTGACCAGGGTGAGGTTGCCGCCCTCGGCGCCGATCGTGATGCGGTGCAGCAGGTGGAGGTGGGCGTCGGGGTCGTTCGGGGCGATCTGGTTCTGCACGCGCAGCGTGAGCGGGACGCCGCCCAGCGCGCCGGTGACCGCGGTGAAGGGGGCGGCGTGCGACGGGGCCGCGGTCAGGGTCCAGGGGCGCAGCGGGCCCAGGGCTTGGGCGAGGATGTCCAGCAGGGCGTACGCCACGTGCACGCTGCAGGCGGCGTCCACGTAGAGCGGCTGCTGGACCGCGCGCAGCCGCCTGGCCGCGGCGATGAAGCGGCGGACCGGGTCCAGGTGCACGTAGAGCGTGTTGAGGTGGTGAACCGTGCCCGCCGCGCGGGCCGTGCGCAGGACCGTGGCCAGCTCGTCGGGATGCACGGGATGCTCCTGGAGAACGTGCACGCCGTGTTCCAGGAGCGCCGCGGCCACCTCGCTGCCCTCACCGCCCACCACGCCCGAGCGGACCACCACGCAGGCGGCGTCGGCCACCTCCGCTACCCGGGCGGGGTCGGTGAGCAGGGGGACGCCGTGCTCGCGGGCACAGGCGGCCGAGCGGGCGCCGCCCTTGGCCAGGATCCCGGCCAGCTCGAACGGGCCCTCGCGCAGGGCGTCCAGGTAGACCTGGCCGAACGTGGTGCCGCAGACGACGACGCGCTTCACAGCTCGCCCTCCTCGATCGGCGCGAGCGGGTCCACGGGCGGGAGGGCCCGGGTCATGTCCACCCGGGCCACGGGGGCGATCGCGGCCAGCACGGCCTCGGGGTCGAGGACGTCGGCGGCGTAGTGCGCGCCCGGTCGCACGGCTCCGGCCAGCACCTCCTCGGCCGCGTGCGCGGCGACGGCCGCGGTCAGCGCGGCGGTGTCGGCGGTGCGGAGCGCGAGTGTGCCGGTGCCGGACGGGCCGACGGCCTGGAAGAGCATGGCGTAGTACGGCGCGCGGCCGGCGAGCTCGAGGGCCGCCGCCCGTTCCAGGTCCGCGGCCGACCCGCGGGCCAGCGCCAGCACGCGCTCCTTGGAGGTGACCGTGTACCAGTGCGACTCCCCCACGCTCAGGCGCCGGGCCAGCCGCTCGGCCTCCGTGGTCAGGTACGGGTGCAGGCTCACGCGTTCGGGGAAGTACGGCAGCGCCACGTCCTCGGCCGGGGTCAGCGCCCTGGACACGCGGACCCCGCCCCGCCAGGCCGCCAGGGCCTCGCCGTACCCCCGGGACAGGAGGACGTCCTCGGCCGCCGCGGGGGTGAGCCGGTCGCGTCCGCCCGTGTACACGTCCAGCCGGTGCGTTCCGTGTGCCGTCACCAGCCTCGGCAGCAGGCCCGTCAGCCCGGGCAGCATCCCGGCCGACACGATCGCGGTACGGCCGGCCGTACCGGACGACGACAGCAGCCCGAACAGCGGATCGTCGCCCGCGGCGTCCACGTAGTCGGCGCCCGCGGCGAACGCGGCCCGCGCGACCCGGTCGAGCAGCCGGTGCGAGGGGCCCGCGCAGTTGACCACGAGGCGGCAGCCCGCGCAGAAGGCGGCCAGCCCGGCCGGGTCGTAGGCGTCCACCCGCTGCCCCGGCCCAGAACGGCTGCCCCGGCGCACCCCGTGGGGTTCCAGGAGCTCGGCCACCCGGCGGCCCACGGCCCCGGTGGCGCCCAGGACGCCGATCACCGGGCGATCCGGCGGGCGACGGCGGCGGCGTGGGCCGGGTCCAGGCAGGTGAAGTGGTCGCCGTCGATGTCGGCCACGGTCAGGCGGCCCAGGCAGAGGTCGTGCCAGAAGGCGGTCATGTCGTCCTGCAGGGTCGGGACCAGATTCGTGACGCCGCGCTGGCGCAGGAAGGTGAGGTCGCCCGCGTACGGCTCGGGGTCGTAGCGGGTGACGGCGGCGAAACTCTGGCCGAAGACGCGCAGCGCCTGGCCGACGTCGGTGCCGATCGCCCGGGACAGGGCCGCCGCCCGCTCCTCGCGCGGCTTGGCGGCCAGCGCCGCGAACGCCGCGCCGACCTCGCCGCCCAGCCCGGCCAGTGCCCCCTCGGGGACCACGCCCGGCGTCGCCTTCAGCACCTCGCGCAGCGCTCCGGCCAGGTCGCCCGCCGGGTAGCCGAGGCGGACCGGGTCCACGCCGCTCGCCTGCGCGAAGCCGTACTCGATCATGACCTCGTCCTCGACGCGGTACGGGAAGCGGGCGCTGCTGATCACCGTGAGCCCCGCGACGCTCGCGCCGCTCTCGGTGAGCTGGCGGGCCAGTTCGGTGGCGATCAATCCGCCCATGCAGTAGCCGATCACCTCGAAATCGGTCTCACCATCCTTGAGCAGGTGCCGGGCGTAGGAGGCGGCCAGGGTCTCCACGGCGGTGGCCGGGTCCAGGTCCAGGTAGCCGGGGATGTCGGCGACGGCCACGCCGACCAGGGGCGAGCCGGTGAGCTCGCCGATCAGGGCGCGGTACGGGGCCAGCGTGCCGGTGCCGTCGTGGACGAGCACGCGGGCCGGCCGGCCGCCGCCCTCATGGAGCCGCACGAGCGGGCTGGCCGTGGTGGCGGCGCCCCGGGCGCGGTCGGCGTTCTCCTCCCGCAGATGTACGGCGAGGGCCGCCACGGTCGGCCGGTTGATGAGCTGCCTGACCAGACTGTCCCAGTACACGTCGGGGGCGACCGCCTCCCTGATGCGACCGGCCAGCTTGGTCACCAGCAGGGAGTCGCCGCCGAGCAGGAAGAAGTCCTGGTCACGGCCTACCTCCGGCAGCCCGAGCACCTCGGCCCAGAGGGTGGCCAGGCGCCTCTCCAGCTCGTCGCGGGGCGCCTCGCCCGCCGTTCCCGCCGATCTCGCCCCGGCCCCCGTACGGCCCGGCAGCAGGGCGGCCAGGGCGGCGCGGTCCAGTTTGCCGTTGCCGGTCAGCGGCAGCGCGTCCACCACCTGGACGGCGGACGGGATCATGTACTCGGGCAGCCGCTCGGCCAGGAACCCGCGCAGCTCGGCCGGGTCGATCATCGCCCGGTCCGCGGGGAACCGCGCCGCGAACACACACTGGCCCAGTGCGGCCAGGCGCTCGTCCTCGGCCGGCAGGTGCAGGTGGACGGTGGCGCCCGCAGCCTCCAGGAGTTCCCGCCATTCCCGCCGGGTGGTGAAGGTCCGCGGCCGGTCGTGCGGCTCCATGAGGAACTCCATCGAGGCCATGATCTGGGCGTGGTCCCTGGTCGTCTCGATGAAGACCAGCCAGCCGCCCGGGGCCAGCAGCTCACGGAAGCGGGCCAGCGTGGCCGCCCGGTCGCGGGCGTTGTGCAGGACGTTCGCCGCCACCACGACGTCGGCCGCGTTCGGGGCCAGGCCCTGGGCGCGGTGGTCGGCATTCAGATCGAAGATCCCGTACCGGACCCAGGGGTGGGCGGCGAACCGCTCGGCCGCCTCGTCCAGGAAGAACCTGGACAGGTCGGTGAACAGGTAGTCCACGTCGTAGGCGGCCAGCTCCGCGATCAGGTCGGCGCTGGTGCCGCCCACCCCCGCGCCCACCTCCAGCACACGCAGCACTCCCCTCCCGTGCTGCTCGTGCTGCCTGGCCAGGTTGCCCAGGACGTGCCGGGCGACGGCGTTGACGTAGCGGCTCAGGACGTTGTCGCGGTAGGCGCCTTCGGCGGTGCTCGTGCCGGCTTGCGGGAAGAGGAGGTCTCTGGCGTCCAGTTCGCCGCGCATCAGCTCGGGCAGGTGGGCGGAGCCGCGCCGGAGGAAGGCGATCAGCTCGTCGCCGTAGTCGAGCCCCCTGGTCAGTTCCCCGACCCGGCGCCAGGCGGTTTCCAGGTCGGTGTCGTGGCGCAGGTTGTGGTAGCGGCCGGTGCCGTGGTCCACGTCGAGGCGTCCGCGCTCGTGCAGGGCCACCAGCCAGCGCCGGACCAGCCCCTGATGGGCAGGCGCCACCCGGGCCCGCTCCAGAACCTCGTCCACGTCATGCCCCGGCCCTTCACCTTGGCCGGAAGAGTGGCCGGAGGCGCGGAACAGGTCCGCGGCGCGCAGGGCGTCGGACATCGCGGTCAGGGCGATCTCCTCCAGGGTCGCCGCGACCTCCACCACGCGGTCGAGGTCCACCCCCTCGGCCGGGTCGGCGGGCGCGGGCAGCGGCGGGGGCGGGTCGTCCCTCGTCTGTACGGCCTGCGCGAACGCCAGCAGGCGGCGTTCCATCGGCTCCCCGCCGTCCACGCTCACCGCGGCCGCCGCCACCGACGGGTGGGCCAGCACCGCGGCCTCCACCTCGGCCAGTTCGATCCGGTGGCCGCGGATCTTGACCTGGAGGTCCTCGCGGCCCAGGAACTCGATGTTCCCGTCGGGCCGGTACCGGCCCAGGTCTCCGGTCCGGTAAAGCCGCCGGCCGTCGTGGTGGACGAACCGCTCCGCCGTACGGGCCGGGTCGCCCTGGTAGCCGAGGGCAAGACCGGCGCCGCCGATGTACAACTCGCCGGGCACCCAGTCCGGGCACGGCCGCATGGCCGCGTCGAGCACGTGGAACGACTGGTTCGCCAGCGGCTTGCCGTACGGGATGCTCGGCCAGCCCGGCAGCTCGCCCTCGATCGGGTGGAAGATCGACCAGACGGCGGCCTCGGTGGCGCCGCCGAGGCTGATCAGGCGCAGGCCCGGCAGCCGGTCGCGGACCTGACCGGGGAGGGTGAGGGGGATCCAGTCCCCCGACAGCAGGCCGAGGCGCAGGGTGGGCAGGTCCAGGCCGGGTCCGGCGTCGAGGTAGTGCTGGAGCATCTGCAGCTGGGCGGGCACCGAGTTCCAGACGGTCACGCCGTGCTCGGCCACACACGCGGCCCAGTGCGCCGGGTCGCCCCGGCGGGCGGGATCGGGCAGCACGAGGGCGGCGCCGATGGCCAGGGTGCCGAAGATGTCGTACACCGACAGGTCGAAGCCCAGCGCCGCCAGCCCCAGGACCCGGTCGTCCCCGCGGATCCAGAAGCGGGCGGTGATGTCGTCCAGGGTGTTGCGGGCGGCCCGATGGCTGACGACGACGCCCTTCGGGGTGCCGGTGGAGCCGGAGGTGTAGATCACGTAGGCCGGGTCGTCGGGCGCGACCCGCCCGGGCGGCCCCGGGTCCGGCATCCCCGAGTCCGAGGGCAGGCCGTCTTCCGACGGGAGCAGCACGAGGCGGGCGCCCGCGTCGGTGAGGATGCTGTCGCGGCGGGCTTTCGGCTGGCTGGTGTCCAGAGGCAGGTAAACGCCCCCGGCCAGGAGGGTGCCGATGACCGCGGCCACCTGCTCAACGCCCTTGTCCATGGCCACCGCCACGATCTCCCCGGCCGCCAGCCCACGCTCGAGCAGCCCTCCGGCGAACTCCCGCGCCCGCCCCAGCAGCTCCCCATACGTGACCCGCCCGGAAGAGGTGATCACCGCCACCCGGTCCGGCTCAGCCTCGGCCTGCGCCAGAAAGGGCTCGTGCAGCAACCGCCCGGGCAGCGGCGCCGCCGTGTCGTTGACCTCCTGGCGACGCCCCGCCTGCGCGGGAGGCAACGGCACGGGCGAGACCTCCGCCCAGGCCGGCGGCCCGGCCAGCCGTACCAGAAGGGAGGTGAAGGCGGCGAACATGTCGTCCACCACGCCCTCGGGCAGGATGCCCTCGCGCACGTCCCAGTTGACCAGGAGCTCGCCCCGGTGTTCCTTGACCTGGCAGTCGATCCAGACCTGCGGCGTCTGGCTGATCCCGTACCCGGCCCGTCCCGTCTCGTCCTGCCCCAGGCCGATCGCGCTGGTGAACACGACCGGCATCAGACTCGCCGCCCGTCCCCGGCGCCGCGACAGTTCGCGGATGACCTCGATCCCGGTGTGCCGCCGGTGCTCGAGGTCGTCGAAGAGCTGCTGGCCGATGGCCCGGGCGCGGGTGCCGAAGGCGGCGTCCGGCGTGGTGTCGACGGCCAGGAGGTTGAGCGAGGTGAAGTCGCCCACGACGCCGCCGATGCCCGGGTGAAGGGCGGGCCGGTCGAGCAGGGTGAGGTTGAGCGTGAAGCGCGGCCTGCGGCTCCACCGGCCGATGACCTCGGCGTATGCCGCGAGTACGGCCTGCGACGCGGTGATCCCCTGCCCTGCGGCCAGTTCGCGCAGCCGGGTCCAGTCCGCGGCCCCGACCACGTGCTCCCAGCGCCGGAACCTCCCGGCCCCGGCCGGGGAGGCGAGCGCGGGCAGTTCGGGCGCGGCGGGCAGGTCGTCCAGCCGCGCCTGCCAATAGCCGCGGTCCCTCTCGTACCGGGCGCTTTCCCGCCGCGCCCGCAACGCCAGCACGCAGTCGCGGAACCGCACCGGCACCTCGGCCAGTTCCCCCGACGGCTCATCGTGCAACGCCTGGAACTCGCTCAGCAGCACCTGAATGCTGACATAGTCCGCGATGAGCAGATCGATCGAGGCATGGAGCACCGCCCCCGCATCGGTCAGCGTGATCCGCAACTCGAACAGCGGCCACGCCCCCGCCGGATAAACGGTGTGCCCCATCTCCTCCCGGATCGCGGCGATCGCCGGTCCCGGATCCACGCCCCGCAGATCGGCCACCCGAATCTCGTAGTCGGGCACCTCCGGCAGAACCTGCTGATACCCATCGGCGTGTACGACCGCCCGCAACATGTCATGCCGCCGCACCAACGCCCGCCACGCGCTCTGCGCCCGCACCGGATCCAGCTCTGCGAACGTCACCTCGACATACCCGTGACACGCCACCCCGCCGAACCCGAAGGCGTCGTTGCGCCCCAGCAGGTACGCCTGCTGCACCTCCGTCAGCGGAAACGGCTCGAACCGCCCGGCCGGATCGGCGTGCACCGTCTCGGCCGCGGCCTCCCGCCGCAGCTCGGCCAGGATCTCCTCCCGCGCCGCCCGCACCGCCGCCCGCCTCTCGGGCGTCAGCGCACCCTTCGGCGCGCGGAAACGCAACGTCCCCTCGTCCTCCCACAGTCTGATCCCGGCCGTCTCCAGCTGGGCCATCAGCTCCTGTACGGCAGGCGCCCCGTTCACAGCAGTCCCTCCTCGATGTCGTCCATGGCCTCCGCGCACCCGGCGAGCGTCGGATCGGCGAAGAACCGCCGCAGCGGCGGCTCCATCCCCAGCCGCTCCCCCGCGATCGCCGCCATCCGGGTGGCCAGCAGCGAGTCGCCGCCCAGCACGAAGAAGTTGTCCACCCGCCCGATGACGGGGGTTTCGAGCAGTTCCGCCCAGATGGCGGCCAGCTCCGTCTCCAGCCCGGGCCGCGGCGGCCCCGGCTGATGCGTCACCCGATCCGGGTCATCGGGGGGTACGGCACCGCCGTACTCCCTGAAACCGCCCTTCGCCTCGAGCCCGTCACGCGGCCCGAAAGCGGCCCGGAGCGGCTCCACCGGCGCGGACCAGTCGGCGGTGGCCAGCCACTCCAGCACACGCAGGTAGGCGGCGAACGCGGTGTCCAGTTCACCGGGCGCGAACAGCTCCTCCACCGCGTCCCAGCGCACGAGCAGGTCGCCGTCCACCTCGCCCACCTGGCAGTCCAGCCAGATCTGCGGCGTCTGCGAAACCCCCCAGACCGGGCGCCCGAACGACGGGTCCCCGGTCAGCTCCCCGGCCGCGACCCCGAGGGTGCTGGTGAACACCACCGGCATCGTCATCGCCGCGGCCGCGGCCCGGCGGGCCAGTTCGCGCATCACCCACACGGCCGACACCTCGCCGTGCTCCAGCCCGCGCCACACCTCTTCCTGCAGCCCGCGGGCCCCGTCCAGCCAGCCGCGGCCCGCCCGGTGCGCGACCAGCATCAGCGAGGTGAAATCACCAAGCACGCGATGCACATCCGGATGCACCTCGCGCCGGTCGAACAGGGTCAGGTTCAACGTGAGCTCCGGCTGCCCGCTCCAGGCGCCGAGCACCTCCCCGAACGCCGCCGCCAGCACCGTGGACGGCGTCAGATCCCGTCCCCTGGCCAGCCCCGACACCAGCCGCCACACCCGCGCGGGCACCCGCGCCTCCCGCCGCGCGAACCTCGGCCGCTCCACCGCCTCGGGCCGCACCGCCAGGGGCAGCCGCGGCGCCGGAGGCAGCTCGGGCAGACGCGCCGCCCAGTACTCCCTGGCCCGCTCGAACACCGCCGGGTCCGGCCGCTGGGACATCAGATAGTCCCGGAAGGTGACCTCGACCGGAGCCGGCTCGGCGTCGGGGTCCCGGTAGAGGAGGTCGAGCTCGTTCAGGAACACCATCGTGCTGAGGGCGTCCATGGCGATGTTGTCGAAGCTGACGCCCAGCCGTACCCCGCCCTCGTGCCGTACGGCCCGCGCGTCGAACAACGGCCACACCGCCGGGTCGAGGACCTGGTGCGACATGCGTTCCCGCAGCTCCTCCACCGACCCGGCCCGCCCGATCGTGAAGCGCGGCACCTCGGCCAGGACCCGCTGCAACCCCTCGGCGTCGAAGACCACCCGGAGCATGTCATGCCGGAGGATGAGCCGGTTCCACGCCTCTTCGAGCCGGTCGAGGTCGATGTCACCGTCGAACTCGGTGTAGAAGTGGCAGCCGACGCCGCCCAGCGTGAAGTGCGCCGACCTGCCCAGCCAGTACGCCCGCTGAACCTCGGTGGGCGGGAACGGATCGTGCCTACGCTCCTCGTCCGCCTCGAGCCCCCGCCCTTCCGCGGTGGGCGCCCCGAGCGTGAGGGTGGACGCGAAGTCCCGCAGCACCGGGCGCTCGAACAGCACGCTCAACCGGGCGTCGGCGACCCCCGCGGACCGCAGCCGCGCGATCAGGCGCGTGGCCAGCAGGGAGTCGCCGCCCAGCGCGAAGAACCCGGCGTCCCGTCCCACCTCGGGCACCTCCAGGAGGTCGGCCCAGATGGCGGCGACCGTGGCCTCCGCCTCGCCTTGCGGCGCGTCTCCCGTGGCGGCCGCTTCTTCGGGCTGGGCCTGCCGGACGGCCAGGGAGGTGAGGGCGGCCCGGTCCACCTTGCCGTTGGGGGTGAGGGGGAGCCGGTCCAGGACGGTGATCGATGCCGGTACGGCGTAGCCGGGCAGGAGACCGGCTACGTGGTCACGCAGGTCGTCGGCGGACATCGGGGAGTGGGCGGGCGGAGCCCCGGGCGTTGGGGGCTGGGTGAGGGCGTGGGTTCCCCCGGGACCTTGAGACGCGGTGGAGGTGGATTCCCCCAGGGCTGACAGTCCGGGGTCCGACAGCCCATGGATCGACGGACCCGGACCCGAGGCGGAGGGATCCGGCGTGGAGGAGCCCGAGGCCGAGGGGGCGAGGGTGGTGAAGGCCAGGAGGCGGCGGCGGGTGCGTTCGCCTACGGCCACGGCTATCGCGCGGGTGACCGAGGGGTGGGATTCCAGGGCGGCCTCCACCTCGCCCAGTTCGATCCGGTGGCCGCGGATCTTGACCTGGTGGTCGGCGCGGCCCAGGAACTCGAGGGTGCCGTCGGGCCAGTAGCGGCCGAGGTCGCCGGTGCGGTACCAGCGTTCGCCGCCGTGATGGACGAAGCGGGCGGTCGTGGTCTCGGGGTCGCCGCGGTAGGCGGTGGCCAGGCCGGCGCCGCCGATCCATAGTTCGCCGGGGACCCAGTCCGGGCGGTCGCCGCCGTCGGGGGCGGCGACGCGGTAGCGCTGGTTGCGGAGGGGCCGGCCGTACGGGATCGAGGTCCAGTGGGGCGGGACACCGGCCACGTCGTGCGCGTTCGACCAGATGGCGGCCTCGGTGGCGCCGCCCAGGGCGACCAGGTGGCAGCGGCCTTCGCTTTGGGCTGTCAGGCGGCCGGGCAGGTCCAGGCCCACCCAGTCGCCGGAGACCAGGGCCAGTCTCAGAGACTCCGGGAGTCCGGGGGCGGTGATGAGGAGCATGTCCAGGAGGGTCGGGACGGTGTTCCACAAGGTCACACCGTGGGACGCGCACAGGCGGGCCCAGGATTGGGGGTCTCGTCGCTGGTCCTCTTCGATCAGGATGAGCGTGCCGCCCGCGCCGAGGATGCCGAACAGGTCGTATACCGACAGGTCGAAGTCGAGGGCCGAGACGGCGAGCATGCGGTCGTCCGGGCCGACGCCGTAGCGGTCGTTGATGCCGGTGATCGTGTTGACCGCGGCCCGGTGGGTGACCTCGACGCCCTTGGGTTCGCCGGTGCTGCCCGAGGTGAAGATCACGTACGCCGGGGAGTCCGGGTCCACGGGGATGGGGCCGGGCAGCGCGTCGTCGGCACCGGATACCGCCAGGTGCTCGGCGGGACCGCCCTCCGCCTCGCCGGCCGGCAGTGCTCCGGGCCTCAACCAGCCGGGGACGGGCCATGAGGTGTCGATGACGTGGCGGGTGGACGAGCGGGTGAGGATGCGGGCGCGGCGGGCGTCCGGTTGGTCGGTGCCGATGGGGACGTAGGCGCATCCGGCGGCCAGAACCCCCAGGACGGCGGCCACCTGGGCGGGGCCCTTGGGAAGGGTTACAGCGACCGTGTCCCCGGGGCGGGCGTCCTGGGCGCGGAGGCGGGCGGCGATCGTGAGGGCGGCGCGGGCCAGTTCGCCGTAGGTCGTGCTCCCGAAGTCGCCGGCCAGGGCGGGACGGTCCGGGTCCTGGGCGGCCAGGGCGAAGAAGGCGTCGTGGAGGCGGCCCTCGGGCAGCGGGCCCGCGGTGTCGTTCGCGGCCTGCCGTACCTCTTGCTGGTCCTTGGGGAGGGGCAACGGTGCGGGGGTGGACCAATCGGCGAGGGCGAGGTGCTCCAGCAAGGCGGTGTAGGTGGCGAACATGGCGTCCAGGACGCCGGGGGCGAAGAGCCGGTCGACGGCGTCCCAGGCCAGGTGGAGGCCGTGGTCGTACTCGTTGATCTGGTGGTCCAGCCACACCTGCGGCGTCTGGGTGATCATCCAGCCCACCTGGCCGAATGCCTCGCCGACCTCCGGGGCGATGAGGTCGGTGCCCAGGTTGCAGGCGAACACGACCGGGGCGGCCGGCGGACGGCCCTGTTTGGCCAGGTCACGCAGGACGTCCACGCCCGAGTAGGCGGTGTGGCGGACGTCCGTGCGGAAGCGGTGCTGCAAGGCCCGGGCATGGGCGGCGAACGATTCACCGGGGCGCAGATCCGCCTCGAGGAGGATGAGGTTGGTGAAGTCCGCGACCAGGTGCGGCACGTCCGGATGAAGGGTCTCGTCCCGGTCGAACAAGGGGACGTTCAGGAGGAATCGCGATTCCGCGCTCCAGGCGGCGAGCACCTGGCAGTAGGCCGTGGCCAGGACCATGGCGGGGGTGACGGCGTGCTCGCGGGCCCGCTCCTTGAGGAGTTTCCAGGTGTCCACGTCGAGCCAGTGTTCGCGGCGGGTGAAGCGCGGGTTGGTGACGGTTCCGGGGTCCGTCGCGAGCGGGAGCTGGGGCGGGCCCGGCAGGTCGCGGGAGCGCCAATAGTCACGGGCCTCGTACGGCGGGGCCGCCCGCTCGGCCTCCTGCCTTGCGGCCACGTACCGGGGGAAGGAGTAGGTCAGGGGTGGGAGGTCGTGGCCCAGGTAGAGGCGGGCCAGGTCGCGCAGGAAGATCTGCAGGCCGAGTACGTCGGCGGCCAGGAAGTCCACCTCGACGTGGACCCGGGTGGCGCCGCCGGGCAGGAGTGACAGGCGTACGTCGAAGACCTCGCCGCGGGCGGCGTCGAAGCGGCGGTGGGACAGGTCGGCGCGCACCTGGGCGGGGCCGGTGTCGTAGACGGTCAGGCCGGGCCAGGCGCCGGTGTCCGTGACGCGCTGGGTGCCGTCGTCGTGGAAGACGGCGCGGAGCATGCCGTGCCGGCGGACCAGGGCGCGGACGGCGGTCTCCAGGCGGTCCGGATCCACGTCGTGGCCGTCGAACTCGAGGTAGGCGTGGCAGCCGACGCCGCCGAGCGGCTGTCCGTCGGCACGGCCGATCCAGTAGGCGAGCTGGACGGGCGTCAAGGGGAAGGGCGCCCGCTCGCCCGCCTGGGCGACGCCGGCAGGTTCCTTCTGAGCGACACCCCTGTGCCCTCCTCGGGCAGCATCGGCGCGTTCCTCCTGGACAAGGGCCGTCAGGCGGGAGGAAACGAGCGCCCACCAGGCACCCAACGTGGTCTCACCCGCCAGGTCGGCGAAGACGATCCGGGCGCCGGCGCGACGCCAGCGGCCGACCAGGCGCATGGCGCGCAACGAGTCCAGGCCGAGTCCGATCAGGTCGGCGTCGTCGGCGATGACGGAGGGTGCGAGGTCGAGCTGCGCCGCGATGTCGGCACGCATGGACTCCAAAGTCAGCACAGAAATCCCTTATCGGTCAGCTTGCCGGGGCCACCGTGACAATAGTTAGGTAACCCTTGCCTAATCAAGACTCCCTGTAACAAAATCGGGAGCCCCGCAGACATCGGGTGAGAGGAACAGTTCTGTGCTGGACGGGTGCGTGCCCTGGCCGGAGGAGTTCGCGGAGCGCTACCGCGCCGCCGGGTACTGGAAAGACGAGACGCTGGGCGAGATGTTGCGCGCCCGCGCACGCGAGCACGGCGACCGGCCGGCCCTGGTCGCCCCCCGGGGGAGCACCCGGGGGAGCACCCGGCAAACCGGCCGATCGACCGGCCCGGGGGCCGGCCGGGTGACTGGTCATGGTCAGGTGACCGGCCCGGCGACCGGCCCGCGGGGCGAGGGGACGACCGGCTCGGACGAGGCCGGCTGGGAAAGGCTGACCTATGCCGGCCTGGACGCGAGAGCCGACCGCGTGGCCGCCGGTCTCCGAGCGCTGGGCATCGCCCCCGGTGACCGAGTCGTCGTCCAACTGCCCAACACCGCGGCCTTCGTCACTCTGATCTTCGGCCTGTTCCGGCTGGGCGCGTTGCCGATCTTCGCGCTCCCCGCCCACCGCTCCAGCGAGATCACCTACTTCTGCGAGTTCACCGCCGCCACCGCCTACGTCATCCCCGACGAGGACGACTACCGCCACCTGGCCGGCGAGGTACTGGCCAAGACCACCACCCTCGAACACGTCCTCACGGAGATCCCCGAAGCCGATCCGGCGGACCTGCCCCGCCCCGACCCGGCCGACGTCGCGTTGTTCCTGCTGTCCGGCGGCACCACCGGCGTCCCCAAGCTGGTCCCCCGGACCCACCGGGAATGGGCCTACAGCGGCCGGGCCGTAGCCGAAGCCTGCGGCTACGACCAGGACACCGTCCACCTGGTCAGCCTCCCCCTGGGCCACAACTGGCCGCTGACCCACGGCCTGCTGGCCACGCTCCACGCCGGCGGCACGCTGGTGCTGGCCGACGGCCCGAGCCCGGACGAGACCTTCCCGCTCATCGAGAGTGAGGGCGTGACGGAGACCGGCCTGGTCCCGGGCGTGGCGCTGCTCTGGATGGAGGCCGCCGAGTGGGGCGAGCACGACCTGTCCAGCCTGCGCCGCGTCACCATCGGCGGCTCCAAGCTGAGCGACGAGCTCGCCAAGAGGGTCGAGCCCGCCCTGGGCTGCCGCCTGCAGCAGGCGTTCGGCATGGCCGAGGGGCTGTGCGGGTTCCACCGCCCGGAGGATCCGCCCGAGGTCGTCCTGGTCAGCCAGGGCATCCCGGTCTCACCGGCCGACGAGATGCGGGTGGTGGACGAGGACGACCGCGACGTGCCGCCCGGCGAGGTGGGACAGCTCCTGGCCCGCGGCCCGTACACCATCCGGGGCTACTACCGCTCCCCCGCCCACAACGCGCAGACCTTCACCCACGACGGCTTCTACCGCACCGGCGACCTGGTCCGCCTGCTGCCCACCGGCCACGTCGTCTTCGAGGGCCGGGTCAAGGACCAGATCAACCGCGGCGGCGACAAGATCGCGGCCGAGGAGGTCGAGAACCACCTGCTGGCCCACCCGAACGTCCGCCAGGTGGCCCTGGTCGGCGTGCCCGACGAGGTGCTGGGCGAGCGGAGCTGCGCCTGCGTGGTCCCCCGCGGCGAGGCCCCGGCGCTGCCCGAACTCGCCGCGTTCCTGCGCGAGCGCGGCGTGGCCGCCTTCAAGATCCCCGACCGGCTGGAGATCATGACGGACCTCCCCCTCACCCCTCTCGGCAAGGTCAGCAAGAAGGCGCTGACCGCCATGGTCACCTGATGCACGCCGGTTTCGAGGAGGTGTGCGCGAAGGCCGCCGCCGAGGCCAGGAACGCGGGCCGTCCCGTGCTGGCGCTGTGGCGCGAGGAGATCGAGCGCGTCGAGCCGCTGCTGCCGCCGTCGCCGTCACGCAGCACGTTCTTCTGGTCGGGCCCCGGCCTCACGCTTCTGGGCCTGGACCGTGCGGCCACTTTCGTCGCCGAGGGATCGAATCGTTTCACCGAGGTACGGCAGGCGTGGGAGCGGGCCGTCCAGGACATGCTCACCGCCGGGCCGGGCGACCACGCCACTCCGGCCCTGGTGGGCGCGTTCTCCTTCGATGACGGCCCCGGCTCGCTGATGTGGGTGCCCCGCCTGCTCGTCGCCCAGCGCCCCGGGGGCCCGGCCACGCTGTGCCTGGCCGCGCGGGCGGACCCGGTCCACGGCGTGGAGGACGACGCGGCCCGTACGGCGTGGCGCGCGGTGACCTGGCTGGCCGCGGGAGCCGTCAGCCCGTGCCCGCCCCTGCCGGTCACCGGCCACGTGGCCGAGGAGCTGCCCTCGCCCCGGGAGTGGAAGGAGCTGGTGGCCAGAGCCGTCGCCCTGATCGGGGAGGGCCGGTTCAGCAAGGTCGTGCTGGCCCGCCGGTTGCGGGTGCGCCTGCCGTACCCGCCGGACCTGGGCGGGCTGCTGCACACGCTCATCGGCGCGCAACCCGGCACCACGGTCTTCGCGGCCGGCACCGGCGCGCGCACGTTCGCGGGCGCGACGCCCGAGCGGCTGGTGGCGGTGCGGGACGGGCGGGCCGAGACGATGAGCCTGGCGGCCACCCTGCCCCGCGGCGGTACCGGCGGCGCCGACGCCCGCCTGCGCGAGGAACTGCTCGGGGACGGCAAGAGCCGCCGCGAGCAGGCGATCGTCACCGAGGCGCTGCGCGGCGCGCTGGAGCGGGTGTGTCACGAGGTGGACGTCCCGGGCACGCCCGAGGTGCTGGACCTGCCGAATGTGCGCCACCTGTGCAGCCGGGTGAGCGGACGGCTCGCCGATCCGGAGGCGACCGGCGTGCTCGACCTGGCCGGGCTGCTGCATCCGACCCCGGCGGTCGGCGGGCATCCGCGGCCGGAGGCGCTGGGCTGGCTGCGGGAGGCCGAGGCGTTCGACCGCGGCTGGTACGCGGGCCCGATCGGCTGGGTCAACGCCCGGCAGGAGGGCGACTTCGCGGTCGCGCTGCGCTCGGCGCTGCTGGACGGCGACAGCGCGACCCTCTTCGCCGGCTGCGGCATCGTGGCCGGCTCCGACCCGGAGCGGGAGCTGGCGGAGACGTGGCTGAAGTTCCGGCCGATGTTGTCCGCGCTTCTCAATGATCAAGGAGACCTCCGATGAGCGATCGGGCGGCGCTGATGGAGCTCATGGCGCCCATCCGCGCCCGGGTGGTGACGGCGTCCGTGCTGCAGCTGGTGTACGCGGTGTCGGCGCTGGTGCCGTTCGTGTGCGTGGCCGAGCTGGCCCGTGCGCTGCTGGCCCCGGGGCCGGTGGACCGGGCGCGGGTCTGGGGCATCGCGGCGGTCGCGATCGGCGGCCTGCTGGTGCGGTTCCTGGCCTTCGGCGCGGCCGGTGCGATCATGCACTTCGCCGACGCCGACCTGCAGCTGCACCTGCGCCGCAGGATGGCGGCCCACCTGGCCAGGGTGCCGCTGGGCTGGTTCACCGACCGCAACTCCGGTCAGGTCAAGAAGGCCGTGCAGGACGACGTCAGGGAGATGCACCACCTGGTCGCGCACGCCCTGCTCGACCTGCTGGCCGCGGTGGTGACCCCGCTGGCGGCGCTGGCCTACCTGCTGACCGTGGACTGGCGGCTGACGCTGCTCGTGCTGGTGCCGATCCCGTTGTTCGCCGTCGCGTTCGCGATCATGATGCGTGGCTTCGGCGAGCAGATGAAGCGCTGGGGAGAGGCGAACGAGCGCATCAACGCGGCGGTCGTGGAGTTCGTCCGCGGCATCGCGGTCATCAAAACGTTCGGGCAGACGCAGCGCTCCTATCGGCGCTTCGCCGAGGCGGTGGACGACTTCGCCGACTTCTTCGGCGCCTGGGTACGGCCGATGCTCAAGCTGAGCGGGCTCAGCATGGCGCTCATCTCGCCGCCGACGATGTTGCTGGTCGTGCTGGCCGGTGGCACGCTTTTCGTCTCCCAGGGCTGGCTGGCGGCGCCGGACGTGCTGCCGTTCGCGCTGGTCGGCGTGGGCCTGACCGCGCCCTTCCTGACGCTGGACATGGGTTCGATGCGGCTGCGCCGGGCCGCGGAGTCGGCGGGCAAGGTGGCCGCGCTGCTGGCCACCCCGGTGCTGCCTGAGCCGGCGGAGCCCGCCGCGCCGGACGGCCATCGGGTGGAGTTCCGCGGCGCCGGCTTCTCCTATGACGGCCGGACCCCGGTGCTGCGGGAGATCGACCTGGTCATGGAGCCGGGTACGGTGACCGCGCTGGCCGGCCCGTCGGGGTCGGGCAAGTCGACGCTGGCCAAGCTGCTGCCGCGCTTCCACGACGTGACCGAGGGCGCCGTGGTCATCGGCGGGCGGGACGTGCGCGCGATCGGCTCGGCCGAGCTCTACCGGCACGTGGGCTTCGTCTTCCAGGACGTGCAGCTGCTGCGGGCCTCGCTGGCCGCCAACATCGCGCTGGGCCGCCCGGACGCGAGCGCCGGGGAGATCGAGCGAGCCGCCGCGGCCGCCCAGATCCACGAGCGCATCCTGGCGCTGCCGCGCGGCTACGACTCGGTGATCGGCGAGGACGCGCACCTGTCCGGAGGCGAGGCGCAGCGGGTCTCGATCGCCCGGGCGCTGCTGGCCGACGCGCCGATCCTCGTCCTGGACGAGGCCACGGCCTTCGCCGACCCGGAGTCTGAGTCGGCCATCCAGGACGCGCTGTCCACGCTGGTGGCCGGGCGCACGCTGCTGGTCATCGCCCACCGCCTGCAGACGATCGCCGGCGCCGACCAGATCCTGGTGCTCGGCGACGGCACGATCGCCGAGCGCGGCCGCCACGCGGACCTGCTGGCCGCGGGCGGCGCCTACGCCCGCCAGTGGGCCGCCTACGCGCGCGCCGGCGAACGCGACTGGACCCACGACGAGGAGATCGTCCGATGATCCGCCACCTCACCGCCCTGCTGGGGCCGCGCTTCCCGCGCCAGCTCGCCCTCATCGCGCTCTACGCCGCGTTGCAGGGCCTGACGTTCGCGCTGCTCGTGCCGGTGCTGCGGGCGCTGCTCGGCGGCACGCCCGCGGGCGGGTGGCTGGCGGTCTTCGCCGTCGTCGTCGCCGCCACCGCCGTCGCGCACTACGCGCAGTCGAGGTACGGCTATGCCGTGGGTCTGACGGCGATGCGGACCATGTACCACCGGATCGGCGACCACGTGGCCACGCTGCCCGTCGGCTGGTTCAGCGGCGACCGGGTCGGCCGCCTCGGCCAGCTGGCCGGCAAGGGCGTCATGGACGTCATGAGCGTGCCCGCCCACCTCATGCAGGTGCTGGTGACCGCCGTGGTGACGCCCGCGACCGTGCTGGCGTGCATGGTGTTCTTCGACTGGCGGCTGGCGCTGGCCGCGCTGGCCACCGCGCCGGTCATCTGGCTGGCCTTCCGCTGGACCGCCGCCCTCGTGCAGCGCAACGACGCCGCCATGCACGACGCCGCCGCCGAGGCCGGGGACCGGGTCGTGGAGTTCGCCCAGCAGCAGGCGGTGCTGCGCGCGTTCGGCCGGACCGAGGAGGGCTTCGACCTGCTGGACGCCGCCCTGGCCGGGCAGCGCACCGCGCTGCGCAGGCTGCTCGGGACCGCGCTGCCCGGGCTCGGCTCGGTCGCGCTGTCGGTGCAGCTGGCCTTCACCGTCACGCTGATCGCCGGGTGCGCGCTGGCGCTCGGCGGCGCGGTGGACGTGCCCGCGCTGGCCGGTGTGCTGGTGCTGGCGGTGCGCTTCACCGAGCCGCTGCTGGCCGCCGCGGACGTGGGCGCCGAGCTGCGGCTGGCGCGGGGCAGCCTCGGCCGCATCCGCGAGCTGCTGGACACCCCGGCGCTGCCGGAGCCCGCCGAGCCGCGGACGCCGGCCGTACCCTCGATCGAGCTCGATCGCGTGAGCTTCGCCTACGACGCGCGGCTCGTGCTGCGGGAGGTGAGCTTCACCGTCGCGCCCGGCACCATGACCGCGCTGGTCGGGCCGTCCGGGTCGGGCAAGACCACCCTCACCCGGCTCATCGCCCGCTTCTGGGACGCCGGCGCCGGGTCGGTGAAGGTCGGCGGCCACGACGTGCGCGAGCTGTCGGCCGAACGGCTCATGGGGATGGTGTCCATGGTCTTCCAGGACGTCTACCTGTTCGAGGGCACCGTCGAGGAGAACGTCAGGCTCGGCCGCCCGGACGCCACGGACGAGGAGGTGCGCGCGGCCGGGCGGGCGGCGCGCGTGGACGAGATCGTCGAGCGGCTGCCCGGTGGCTGGCAGGCCCGGGTCGGCGAGGGCGGGGCCACGTTGTCCGGCGGCGAGCGCCAGCGCGTCTCCATCGCCCGCGCGCTGCTGAAGGACGCGCCGATCGTGCTGCTGGACGAGGCCACCGCCGCGCTCGACCCCGAGAACGAGGCGGCGCTCATGGACGCGCTGTCGGCGCTGGCCCGCGACCGGACGCTGCTGGTCATCGCGCACCGGCTGCAGACGGTCGCGCGGGCCGACCAGATCGTGGTGCTCGACGGCGGCCGGGTGGCCGAGTCCGGCACCCATGAGCGGCTGCTGGAGCTCGGGGGCAGGTACGCGGCGTTCTGGCGTGAGCGCTCGCGGGCACAGGGGTGGAGGCTGGCCGGCCGGGCGTAGGAGACAATGGGGCAATGGCCGAGGAGCGACGCCAGTGGCGAGTACTCGGCCGCCCGCGCGGGCGGCCGCCCCGCATCACGCGCCCGGCCATCGCCGACGCCGCGCTGGAGGTCGGCTTCGACAACCTCACGCTGGCCACCGTGGGCGAGCGGCTGCAGGTGAGCCATTCCGCCCTCTACCGGCACGTGACCGACCGGCAGGAGCTGGTCATCCTGGCCATCGACCGGGCCATGCAGCGGGCCGAGTGGCCGGAGCCGACCGGTGAATGGCGGGCCGACCTGCGCGAGCAGGCGTGGGCCATCTGGCGGCTGCTGGACGCGCATCCGGGGCTCATCCAGGAGTTCCTGCGCCTGACGCGCTTCCCCTCGCAGATCATGGTCAGGTTCGGCGCCGCCGTACGCCATCTCATGTCGTGCGGTTTCACGCCCCGCAACGCCTTCCTGGCGGTGGACACCGTCTTCGACCTCACCGTCGACGTCTTCGGCCGCGGCCAGCAGATGGACCGGCCGGGCGGCGAGGGCCCGGTGCGCGTCACGACCGCCGACGCCTGGGCCGAGGGGGTGGGCGCGGAGGTGGCCGAGCTCATGCGGGCCGCGCTCGAGGAGTCCGCGGCCACCTGGTTCGAGCGCAAGCTCACCCTCGTCCTGGACGGCGTCGCCGCCTCGCTGGCCCCTTAGACGGCGTGGGCGACGTGGTCGTGCCTGCCGAGGATCGCGCGCACGGCGGTGATCCGGGCGAACAGGTAGGCGTCGTTGAGCCGGGCGGCGTAGGGGCCGGCGGCGTGCGGGGTGAGGAAGTGCAGGCCGCCGGTGGAGGCGGGCAGCACGACCTCCTCCTCCAGGGTCCACGGCACGGCGCCGGGGCGGAAGGCGTCGAACCAGCTCTCCTTGGCGTCCAGGAGCTCCAGGCCGTGGTCGATGCCGTCGGGCGAGGTCCAGGCGGCGGGGATGAAGCGGCTCCAGTAGGCGGCCCTGGTGCGGAAGCGCGGCCGCGGGCAGGCGGGCGCGGTCCTGATCAGGCTCAGCGGGAGCAGCGAGCGGGAGGTGGGCTCCTCGCAGCGCAGCAGGGTGAGCAGGGGCAGGCCGGTGGCGCGGGGACGGGTCTCCTCCTCGATCGGCCCGAGCGGCGCCGCGCACCAGCGGCAGGGGACGAACGCGAAGGCGATGCCGGGCTCCGGGCCGGTGCGCGCCCACGGCTCCGGCACGAGCGTCAGGGCTCCGGCCTCCCGCCTGGCCATGCGGGAGAGCAGGTCGAGGGGCAACGTCGGACACATCTCACTTGACCTCCATCAACGATCATTCCGGGCGGCTCGGGGCGGCCAATTGTCGTCCACCTTCTTTTCGGCCTGGACAGGACCACTGCATTCCCCGGTGTATGGCCGAAAATCCGGGTAAGTGTTCGGTAACACCGTGATATATCCATCGAGTGCACTTTTTCGTGACACATCGTTACGAAAAGCTCCCACCGCGACCGGACACGTCCTTGACAGGAGGTCGAACCGCTTGGTTACCGGTTCTCCCAGGCGGCAGGCCCATTGCGCGGCGCCGTACCCGTCCGTGCCCACGAGCTTCATAAATCCCACATTTGCCTGCAAACCACCTCCGGGACAGCGCTTGGGCACGGCAGGAAGTACGCATTGCATGGTGTTGCCAAGGTCACATCCCGCCATCGATGACAGGCGACGCGTTGCCATTTCTGGCACAATGTGATTAGTTTCTGACACATTGCACACGCCTCATATCGCCTGCTGAGAGAAGGAATGCTCGCACAACCGGCCTTTGGCCACCGCCTCAGGGCGCTCCGTCTCGAACGCGGACTGTCCCAGGCCGCGCTCGCCGCCGGGGGGCTGTCCACCGGCTACCTCTCACGGCTGGAGTCAGGCGCCCGCCCGCCCACCTCCCGCGTCGTCGAGCACCTGGCCGAGCGCCTCGGGGTGCCCGTCTCGGCCTTCGACGCCGCCCACGAGCCCCAGTCGCTGGCCCAGGTGCTCGCCTCCGTCACCTCCGCCGAGGAGATCGGCGACCCGGGTGAGGCGCTGGCCGACGCGCTGCGCGCCGACGACCGGCTCAGTCCCGCCCTCACCTGGCAGGCGACGTGGCTGCTCGCCCGCATCCGCGGCGGCCAGGGACACCACGACGACGAGCAGGAGCTGCTGCGCGAGCTGGTCACGCTCGGCGACACGCTGGGCACGCCGGAGCTGCGCGTGCGCTCGCGCACCGGGCTCTCGCGCTGCGTGCAGGCCCTCGGCGACAACACCAGCGCCCGCGACTACGCCTTCGAGGCGTACACCCTCTCCCCCGGGCTGTCGGCCGCCGACCGTGCCGCCGCGCTGCAGGCGCTGGTCTCGGCCGAAGCCGAGGCGGGGCGCCTGGCCGAGGCCCGCGCGCACGCCGACGAGCTGTGCGAGGTGACCGAGGAGGGCGGCGGCACGCTGTTCATCAAGGCGCTGTGGTCCTCGGCCACGGTCCGCATCAGGCAGGGCGACTACCCCGGGGCCCGGCGGGCGCTCGAACACGCCCTGCAGAGCCTCGACAGCCGCGAGGACCTGCAGCTGTGGATGCGGCTGCGGCTGGCCGCCGCCTCGCTCTACCTGCAGATCACCCCGCCGCTGACCGACCGGGCCGCGGCCCGGCTCAACGAGGTCGGGCCGGTGCTCGCCCTCGTCGGCACCGACCTGCACCAGCAGCAGTTGCTCACCCTGCGCGCCCATCTCGCCTTCGAGGAGGGCGAGACCGAGCGGGCCAGGGAGCTGGTCACGCAGATCGACGAGGCGGGCGAGCTGCTGCTGTCCTTCCGCGACCGCATCCGCTTCCAGGCGCTGCGCAGCCAGCTGCTCATCCTCGACGGCCGGGTGGACGAGGGCAACAGCGCCCTGCGCGACCTCGCCACCCAGGCCCAGGAGGCGCTCAACGTGGAGCTGGCCGCCGAGATCTGGCGGATCCTGGCCACCACGCTCTACAGCAAGGCGTGATCCCCGGGCGTGCGCAGGCGGTCGGCGAACCGCTTGGCGAACTCCTCGGCCGCGGCGCCGGGCACGATCCGCGGGTCGTAGGAGACCACCAGGTCCATGCCGCCGTCCGCGCGCGGCCACGTCTCCGCGTGCAGTTCCGCCGTCAGCTCCAGGTACGGCTGGCGCGCGTACGCGGTCCGGAGCCCGGCCAGCGGCAGGCCGGGCGGCAGGGTGTCGCGGAGGGCGAAGACGACCTGGCAGAGCGGCCCGGCCGCCTCGGGGAAGGGGACGCCCCCGCCGGCCATGGCCCTGGCGACGGCCGTCCCGGTCTCCCTCACCGCGACCGGGTCGCCGGCCAGCGCCCGGCCGCGCAGGCGGACGCCGAGCAGGTGCGCGTGGCAGCCGGCGGCCGGGCCGTACTCCTGGGGGGCGGGCAGGCCGACGGCGAGGTCGCGGCTGCCGGTGACCTCGGCCAGGTTGCTCGCGCACAGCGCCAGCAGCACCGAGAGCCGGCAGGCGCGGGCGCGGGCGGCCAAAGTGTCCACGTGGGCCATGACGGCCGGGGGCAGCGGGGTCTCCAGGTGGCGCGGGCCGCCGGCGTCCGGGTCCGGCTCGCCCGGCCAGGACAGTCGCGGGACGCCGGACGGCTCGGCGAGAAGGCCGGCGACCGGCTCCGCGGTCACCGGGCGGGGGCGCCTTCGTGAGGTGAGGCGGCCGTGGTTGTAGGCGGCGGCCAGGTCGGCGGCGAGCTCCCGCTCCGGCCAGCCCTCGAGGGCGATCGCGTGGACGGCGAGGCCGAAGACCGCGCGGTCCTTGCCCGCGGGGGCCAGGGCCGCGTGCCACACCTCGCCCTCGGCCGGGTTGAGCGGGGCCGACAGCGCGAGGCGCAGGGCGCTCAGGGCCGCGGCCCGGTCCGGGCTCGGCGGCAGGACCTCCAGCGGCGGCGGCGGGACGTCCGGCGAGGACCACGCGGCGGGCTTCGGCCGCAGCAGGTAGGCGGCGCGCAGCGGGTCGTGCGCGCGGTGCACGGCGGCCACGGCGGATTCCAGGGCGGCGGGGTCGAGGTCGCCGTCGATGATCCAGGTGAGCAGGCGGTGCGCGGCCCGGCCGCGTGGGTTGGTCAGGAGGGCGGTTTGCGCAGGGGTGAGGAGGGTGACGTCGCTCGTGGCGGGAGTCGTGCCGTCCGTGGTCTCCAGCCAGGCGGTCAGCCCGGCGGCGGTGGGGTGCTGGTACAGGCGGGAGATGGGGACCGGGCGGCCGAGGCGTTCCGACAGCCGGGCGCAGATGCGGCCGGCCACGTGCGGGCCCGCGCCCAGCTCCGTGAAGGGGCGGTCGGCGCGGCCCAGGATCTCGGTGAAGGTCTGGGCGACCAGCTCGCCGGCGTGCTCCCCGGCGCGGTGCGGCAGCGGTTCGCCCGGCTTGCCGCGTTCGGTGAACGGGACGGCGGGCACGCTCACCACGGCGCGACGGCCGCCGGCCCGCCCCCGGCGGCCGCGCAGGTGCAGCACGCCGTCCTGATCCCACGCGCCGAGGTCGCCGGTCCGGTAGACGCGCACGCGCCGGCCGTCCAGGCGGACATGGGTGAAGCGGACGGCCGTCAGCTCCGCGTCGCCCAGGTAGCCGATGGCCAGGCCCGCGCCGGCGATGCAGATCTCGCCGGTCTCGCCGACTGCGCAGGGGCGGGCGCCGTCCAGGACGTGGATCTGCGTGCCCGGCACCGGACGGCCGAGCGGGATGCCGCCGGGACGCTCGCAGTCGGCGGCCGTGACGCGGTGGGTGGTGGCGAAGACCGTGCTCTCGACCGGCCCGTAGCCGTTGAGCAGCACGATCACCGGGTGGCGGGCGACGAACCTGGCGACGTGCCCGGCCGACAGCCGTTCCCCGCCGATCATGACCTGGCGCAGGCCCTGGAAGGCGTCGAGGTCCTCGTCCACGATCATGTTGAACCGGCTGCCGGTGAGCCAGACGATGTCGGTGCCGTGGTTCTCGACCGCGCCGCGCAGGCCGGCGGCCGTCAGGTGGGGCTCGTCGACGATCAGCGAGGTGCCGCCGTTGAGCAGCACCGACCACAGCTCCAGGGAGAACGCGTCCCAGGGCAGCGGCGCGGCCAGGGGCATCACGGTGTGCGCGCCGAAACGGGCGAAGCCGTCGTGCTGGAACAGCCGGGCGGTCGCCGCGTGCGGGGTGAGCACACACCTGGGGCGGCCGGTGCCGCCCGAGGTGAGGAAGACGGTCGCCGGATCCCGCCCGCCGACGGCGACGGGCCGGTACCCGTCCGGCACCGGGACCGGCCCGCCCGGCGGTGACCACGCGCGGGCTCCGAGGTCGGCGGCCCCTGCCGCGCACACGATGAGCTCGGCCCCCAGGTCCGCGACCACCTCGGCGAGACGGTGCGCGGGCCAGGCGGAGTCGAGCAGCGCGTAGGCGGCCCCGGTCTTGAGTACGGCCAGCAGCGCGATCACCAGGTCGGTGCTTCTCGGCAGCAGGATGGGCACGCAGTGCCCCTTGGCCACGCCGGCGTCGATGAGCCGGGCGGCCCAGGCGTCGGCCGTGCGGTGAAGTTCGCCGTAGGTGATGGTGGTCTGTCCCGATACCAGGGCAGGCGCGTTCGGTCGCGCCAGCGCCGTTCGCGCCACGGCCTCATGCAGTCCCTCGCCGTGCGAAGCGCACGGGCGTCCCGTCGTCCAGCTGGAATGTGGCTGCACGTGTTCCACTCCCCTCGCGTGCGGCCCTTACCAACATTGTGTCAAAAGGTTGCCATAGACTTGCCAAGTCCGGCAAGCTATTGCTTGACCATTCCCCGGAGGTGCCCCATGGCCCGCGACCGAACGCGCGACATCGCCGTCACCGGAATCTCCGCCCGATTCCCCGGCGCGAACGACCTCGACACCTGGTGGGCCGCCCTGACCTCGGGAAAGGTCATGACCACCCGCTACGACCGCGACACCCTGCTCGCCGCCGGGATCCCCGCCGGCCTGGCCGACGACCCCGGCTACGTGCCCGTGCGCGGCCACCTCGCGGACGCCGACCGGTTCGACAACACCCTCTTCCGCATCCCCGCCCGCGACGCCCGCCTCATGGACCCCCAGCACCGCCTCATGCTCGAAGCCGCCTGGGCCGCCCTCGAGGACGCCGCCGCCGGCCGTACCGGAGAAGGCCCCCGCACCGGTGTCTACGCCTCCGGGGGCGAGTCCGGCTACCTGCGCGCCGTCGCCGCGGCGGGCGCGCTCGACCCCGCCACGCAGGCCCAGGTCGCCCAGCACGCCGAACCCGACCACATGGCCGGGCGCATCGCCTACAAGCTGGGCCTGCGCGGCCCCGCGCTCGCCGTGTGCTCGTCCTCCCTGGCGACCGTGCATGTGGCCGCGCAGGCCCTGCTGTCCGGCGACTGCGACCAGGCCGTGGTCGTCGCCGCCGGCCTCACCCATCCGCAGGGCGGCCACCTCCACCGGCCCGGCGGCACCCAGTCGGCCGCCGGAGCCTGCCGGCCCTTCGACGCACGGGCCGACGGCATGGTCGCCGGATCCGGCGTCGCCTGCGTGATCCTGCGCCGCCTGGCCGACGCCCTCGAGGACGGGCCCCCGCCGTACGGCGTCATCCTGGGCAGCGCCGTCAACAACGACGGGGCCGCCAAGCCGGGCTACCACGCCCCGTCCGCCGCCGCCCAGGAAGACGTCATCCGCTCGGCCCTGCGTACCGCGCGCGTATCGGCGTCGTCGCTCGGCTATCTGGAGGCGCACGCCACCGGGACCCGGCTCGGCGACCCCATCGAGTGGTCGGCCGCCTCCGCCGCCCTCAAAGCCCTGGGGGCGCGCCCCGGCCAGGTGGCCGTCGGGGCGCTCAAGGGCAACATCGGCCACCTCCACGCGGCCGCCGGGCTCGCCGCCCTCATCAAGGCGCTCCTGGTGGTGCGGTACGGCACGGTGCCGCCGGTGGCCGGTTTCACCCGGCTCAACCCGCTGCTGGACACCGGCGGATCGCCCTTGTGGGTGCCCCGGTCGGCCATGCCCTGGAGCGGGCCGGAGCCCAGGAGGGCCGGAATCAGCGCCTTCGGCGTCGGCGGCACCAACGCCCACGCCATCGTCGAACAACCGCCGTCCGCCATAGGCCGGCCGCGTCCCACCCCCTCCACCCGCCCACGCTCCGCCTCACCGGACCACGTCCCCACCACCCCCGACCACCTGCCCACCTCCCCGGCAGCCGCGCCCGACCACGTCCCCACCACCGCCTCCGACCCTTGGCCCACCTCCCTGGTGGCCGCGCCCGACCACGTGCCCGTCACCGCGTCCGACCGCGTGCCCACCTCCATCCACGCCGGGACGGCCGACCTCTCCGGCCTCGCCCCCACGGCACGCCACAGCGCCGCGACGTCCTGGCCCGCCTTCGTCTCTCTGGCGTCGCTCCACGTGACGGCCTCGGCCGATCTGGCGCCGCGCACGACGCCGGCCAGGTCGGTTTCCCCGGATCCGATCCACGCGCCTTCGCACGACCCCCGCACCACGCCCCCGGCCGCGCCGGGCCTCCACGCCTCCGGCCCGGAGACCCACCTGATCCTGCTGTCCGCCGCCGACCCGGACGCCCTGGAGCGGGCCGCCGCCCGGCTTGCCAGGCACCTTGCCACGCAGGCACCTGACCTGGCCGACGTCTCCTTCACCCTGGCGGTGGGCCGGGCAGAACTCCCCGAACGCCTGGCCGTGACCGGCCGGACCGCCGCGGAGGTGGCCCTGGCCCTGTCCGCGGACGGCGCGTCTCCGGGCCGCCGCGTCACGGACGGCCCGGCGCCGGTCGTCTTCCTCTTCCCAGGCCAGGGCACCCAGTACCCCGGCATGGCCGTCCCCCTCGCGGAATCCCTGCCCGGTTTCCCCTCGGCGCTGGCAGCCTGCCTGGACGCCTTCGACCCCGTCCTCGCGGCGCGCATGGAACGGGCGCTTCTCGACCCCGCCTTCCCCGCCGGCGACCTGTGCCAGACCGAGCTCACCCAGCCCGCCTTGTTCGCCCTGGAACACGCCGCCGCGACCGCGCTCCTGGCCCTGGGCGTACGGCCGGCGTCCCTGCTCGGCCACGGCCTGGGTGAGATCATCGCAGCCTGCCTGGCCGGAGTCCTGAGGTTGCCCGACGCGGCAAGGTTCATCACCGTACGCGGCAACGCCATGCAGGGCTGCCCGCCCGGCGTCTTGCTCGCCCTCGACTGCCCCGAGGCCCGGGGTCTCAAGCTGGCCGCCGAGGCCGGAGCCGACCTGGAACTGGCCGCCGTGGACTCACCCGGCACCTGCGTCCTGGGCGGTTCCGAGGCCGCGGTAAAACGTTTCGAGGAGATCCTGGGCCAGAGCGTCCCGCACCGCAGGCTCCGGACCAGCCACGCCTTCCACACCCGGCTGATCCAGCCCGCCGTACCGGAGCTCGCGCTGGAACTGACCGACATCCGCCTCCAGCGCCCCACCATCCCCTACGCGGCCAACAGCACCGGCCGCGTCATCCCCGCGGGCGTGGTCGTCAGCCCGGAGACGTTCATCGACCACCTCCGCCAGCCCGCCCGGTACGCCGAGGCCATGGCCTCCACCGCGCTGGCCCTGCCCGGCGCCGTCACCGTCGAGGTCGGCCCCGGCGCCACCCTGTCGTCGCTGGCCGAAGCGGCCCGCATGACGAGCGTCCCCCTCTCCCCCGCGCGCACCCGCCGCCCCGCCGACGAGGTCCTGTCCGCCCTGGGCGCCCTCTGGACCCTCGGCCTGCCCCTGGACCCCCGCGCCCTGTGCAGCGCCGGCCGCCGGGTCCACCTGCCTGCCTACCCGTTCAACGGCCCCCGCTGGTCCGCCCCTCACCCCGCCCGCGTCGCCGCCCTGGACTGACCCCATGGCGACCCTGGAACTACGGCGGGGCCGGGCGTCGCGGGCCTCCTTGCGGGCTACCAGCCTCCCGGAGCTGCCCGCACCGGGCGTCACGGGCCCGAGGAGGGCGGCCCACGCCCCTCCTCGCCTCGGAAGCCCGGCGCAAGGAGGGCGGCCCACACACCGGCGAACCCCGGAAGCGTGCGCAAGGAGGACGTCCCACGCACCGGCGAACCCCGGAAGCGGGGCGCGGAGAGCGTCCCACGCAGCGCCGTACCCCAGAGGCCCCGCACACGGAGGGCGCCCGCGGCCTGGAGTGGCGCGGGCGCTGGGGAGGACGGCTCCGGCGGGCCTGCCTGCGCGACCGGGTGAGCGGATCGACGCGGGCGAGCGGCGTCGGCCGGCCAGGCCGTCCAGGTCGTTCCGGCATGCAGGGGCTGACCCGGGGTTCAAGGCGGGCCCGGCCCGATGCCCTGCCGCACCAGAGCTGCCTGAGGCGATGCTCTGCGCTTTGCTGCCTGAGGCGATGCTCTGCGCTTTCAGGAAGCGGTCTGGGTCGAGCTGCTGCGCCTTCAGGGGGCGGTCTGTGTCCTACAGCGGGGAACGGCCTGAGCGGGGCCCCGCCGTGAGAGAGGACGAGGGGTGGGGTGCGAGGCGACGGGCTGCCCGGCGGGTGGCGGTGCCTCAGGGGAGCGGCCGGGCGGCGCCGTACCGCTGGAACGGCGGTCAGCGCGGTGCCGCGCCCATGGGCGGGTGCGGGGTGTCGGGTGGGAGGGGCGGGTTCCCGGTGGCGCCGGAGTGCGGGTCAGGGCCAGTCGATCTCGGCGCCTTCCGGCAGCGTGGCGGTGACGCGGGCGAGGTCGGCCTGCACGGCGGGCACCCGCGCGGCGCCCTGGTCCCGTGAGGGGTCGGGGTGCGCGTCGGCCTGGGTGGTTCGAGGTTTCATGTCCCTGCTCCCTCGGGCGAAGACTCCTGTCAGGAGGGCCAGGAGGGCGGTGGCCATCGTGGTACCGGAATGTCCCCGTTCGGTGAGGCGATGCTGTCCGGTACGGCTGCCGCGCCCGGGCGAGGCGGCGGTGGCGGGGAAGGCGAGCGGTGTCGTGGCGGCCGGATGCGGCTGACGCGTGCCTTCCACGGGTCCCCCCGTATGGCAACTGCTCCTGCATTCACCGGAAAATCCGAGTTTTCTCGCGCCCCCGTCGCGCGGGCCCGGCGGCCGATCCTTGGGGTGCTTCGGGCCGGGCTTGCTCATATATTCATTACCCCTTTTCCGGCAATTCCCGGAATCAGCCCCACCCATTGGTGTTCTTGTCGGCCGGGGCGGTGGCGGTGGGGGCGTCGGCGAATGCGGCTCCGGCGACGACGGCGGTCGACGAGAACGCGGCGGCGGTGATGAGGATCGGGAGGGCGATACGCTTGGCCATGGTGCCGATCATTGGTCTTCCTCCTCCAGATAATTTCCTGAAGCCCTTGCTTCGCCTTTGATTCTTGACCGCCGTGATTCCGAAATCGAGAGTTTCTCGTGTCAGCACCCTGCAATGGCAGGACCGTGTCAGCGCGGCTTTTCCGCGGGCAGCCGAAAGCGCCGGGACCCACTGAACGCACACTTAACACAAGGCAAAAGTGCGCCCAATGGCCCGGGAACGTCCTGGTGCCCCAGCAGGCACGACATCCGGAGGACCGAATATCGCTCCCGGAACCTATCCGCGGACGAGGCCGTCGAGTATCGAATTCCAGGCGAGGTCGTAGCCTTCGGCCAGGCAGCCGTCCAGGACGGCCTCACCCCGCCCCTGGGCGACCTCCATCGCGGGAGACAGCCAGGCGGCCATGGCGCCCAGCTCGGCACGCACCCGCTCGGGGAAGCCGGGCAGCGCGGCCAGGCGGCCGATGAACACCACCAGCTCCGGGCGGGAGATCGCGGAGACGGCCACCAGCAGGCGGGCCGTCAGGACGGCCATCTCGGCCACGATCCGCAGCGCGGGCTCGCAGCCGCGTCCGGCCTGGCCGATGAGGTCGTCCAGCGTGAGCTCGTCCAGGCCGCGGGTGGCCAGGATCCGCTCCAGATCCGTGCGTACGGCTCCCGCCGGCGGCACCTCGCAGTCCCGCGGCCGCGGCCCCCCGGACCGCGCTCCGGCCATCGACAGGGCCTCCGGCAGGCAGATGGGCACCGGTGGCGCCTGGAGCCTGCCGTCCACGATCATGCCGATCTCGATGGAGCGGCCGACCGAGACGAATGCCATGTCGCGGGCCTCGGCGCGGTCGCTGACGCGGTAGCGGTAGAGCATCTCCATCTCGACCGCGCGCCTGGCCAGGTAGTGCGAGCCGAACAGGCGGGCGAGCGCCCGGTCCACGGCGGCGTGGCAGCTCGTCCCGGCCGGGCTGGGCGCGACCTCGCAGGGCGCGGCGGAGAAGGCCGCCACCACCCAGGTGAGGTCCTCTTGCGCGATGCCGGCCTGCTTGCAGACCAGGTCGACGGTGCGCTGGAGGTGCTCGAAGCACTCGGCCTCGCTCTCGCCGTGCAGCGCGGAGACGCGGGTGGCGCGCGTGTCGCCGTCGAGCCGGGAGATCGCCCACTGGGCGACGCCGTCGCGCACGTCCACGCCCATGACCCAGCCGGCCTCGCTGCGGACGCGGAAGAGCGTGGCCGCCCGTCCCGGCCCGCCGTCCAGCATGCCGGAGCGCTCGACCAGGCCGTTGTTCTCGAGGTTCATGACGGCCGAGGAGACCGTGGGCTTGGACAGCCCGGAGAGCCTGGCGAGCTCGGCCCGCGAGACCTTGCCGAAGTGGCGGATGAGGTCGAGGACGTAGCGCTCGTTCATGAGGCCCATCAGCCGGGGACCGGCGCCGCGCACCCGCGTGGCGGGGCGCTCTGGGGCGGTCTTTTCCGGGAACGCGGGCACCTGCACGGCGGCCCAGTCAGAAATGATGAGATCCTCGGCCTGGTCCACGATCGTGGCCATGCACTGCGATATCACCCAGTCCTCGCACCCGGCGAGCTCCAGTGCTTTCTGGCATATCTCAACGGCTTCGGTCTCCGCTTCCTGAAGCGTCACGTGCAACAGGAAAAAGACCACACTCATTCCGTCGGGCGCCCGCCGTACATGAAAATGCTCCAGCCCGCTCCCGCGGCCCACGAAGCTCCCCAGGGAGAGTTCGATCCGGTCGACGTGCGCTCCGGGCGACTGCCCGGTCAATCGGGCCGTGACGATATACACTATTCATCAATCCCTGATTCAACCGCGGCGCTTTCCTCCTAATGGATCTCCCCGAGTATATGACCGCACATAAATTCGGGGCAGCTCGGCGGCGTGTCAGGAAGCTGCGATGGCAGGGTGCTGCCAGATCACTCCAGACCTCGTCACTCAGGCGATCCGACCTGCTGCGCACCGTGACGATCAGCGGGTAGAGCCTGTCGTGACGGTGACGGCCGATGCGCGGAGGCCGGTGGCGGAGCGCGCGGGGCGGGCGGGCGATCAGCGGTTCACCAGGGCAAACGGATCCGGCGGCCGCCGACTTATCTGGACCTGCTATTTCTCAGCCCGGTAAAGCACGAGCCGGACTCGCCAAACCGAAAAAAGTGGCCAAAGGAAAGGGCCATGTCAAGATTGCCAAAGTACAATCCCCACGGGAGACTCAACGTCCAACGATGCCCGTCTGGCAGCTTTGGGAGGCGGCGTGTTCGAGTCCATCGGTTTGGGCCCAGACGCAGCTACGTTGTACAGCGCAATCCTGGACAACCCACAGTACGGCGTGAACGAACTGGCGACGCTCCTCGACTGGCCGCCCAGGCGCGTGCGTCACATCCTCGACGAACTGGCCGAGTTATCCCTGGTCCGCCCGTCGTGGGAACATCCGGAGACCCTGCTGGCCGTCACCCCGGCGGTGGGGTTCTCCACGTTGCTTGCCCGCCAGGAGCAGGAGCTCCTGCAACGGCAGCAGGAGCTGGCCGCCAATCGCAGGGCGGTGATGGAGCTCATCGAGCAGCACTCGAGGCAGCGGGCCGCCCAGCACCCCGAGGTGGATCACCTGACCGGCCTCGACGAGATCCGCACCCGCATCGAGGAGCTGGCCGCCTCCTGCCGCACCGAGCTGATGGCCTTCGCCCCGCGCGGCGCCCAGACCAGGGAGGCCATGGAGGCCAGCCGGCCGCTCGACCAGGCCATCCTTGACCGCGGCGTCCTCATGCGAACGATTTACGTGCAGAGCATCTACAACGACAGCTTGACCCTCGAGTACGCGCACTGGCTGACCGCCGCCGGCGCCATGGTCCGCACCTACGGCGCACTTTCCCAGCGGCTGCTCATCTACGACAGGGAGACCGCGCTCGTACCGGTCAATCCGGAGGAGGAGACCCGAGGGGCCGTCCTGGTCAGGGGGACCGGGATCGTCAACGCCCTGTGCGAGCACTTCGAGTCGGTGTGGGAGCACGCCGCCGAGCTCGGCGTCGCGCAACCGCGCAGGCAGGGCGAGGAACTGACCGCCCAGCAGCTGGCCGTCCTGCGGCTGCTGGCCGACGGGCACACCGACGAGACGATCGCCCGGCGCCTCGGGGTGTCCATCCGCACCACGCGGCGCATCACCGCCGAACTCATGCAGATCCTGGGGGCGCGCAGCCGCTTCCAGGCCGGCGTCCGCGCCACCGAACGCGGCGTCCTCCGCTCCGACGGCACCTGAAGATCCCGCCCCACCCAGTTCGCCCACCCGCACGAACCGGTGCCGCGCTCCAGCGCCCCACCATCGCCCCGGCCGGCGCGGCCGGCGCGGCCACGGTCCGGGATCGGTCACCGCCTCCGTCGTACCGGACGATGACCGGCCCGGGCCGGCGCCCCGGGGGATCCCGGCACAGAGCATCCCACCCCTCCTTGCCGATGATTGACAATAGGTTGCCACAAATTGCCAATCATGACAAGGGGTGATGCCCACAGGCCGGGCGCCCTACAACCGCAGCTCCGCCAGTTCCCTGACCGCCTGGTCCATGTCGTCGGCGACGCCCTGGCTGAGCAGTCGCCGATACAGGTCCTCGCCGCCGACGCCGAAGCGCCGGATCTCCCGGGCGCGGGCGCTCATCCTGGCCGCGATCTCGGCCACGATCGGCTCGATCTCCCCCGTCCACCCGTAGGCGTCCAGGAAGATCCGCAGCCGCTTGGGCCGGGCGGCGAAGTCGGTGAACCCCTCCGACTCGGCCACCCTGCGGGCGTGCAACGGCACCCACCCCAGCGCCATCCACGCCAGATCCGACTGCACGGTGGCCGGCCCGGCGAAGTCCCAGTCGAAGAACCCGACGAGCCGGTCCGCCGACCAGGCGGCGTTGAACGTGCTGGCGTCGTTGTGAGCGATGATCATGCCAGGCGACCAGCGCACGCCGGTACGCCAGACGGCGTCCGGCGGCGGCACGAAGTCGGCCACGGCCTCGTGATAGTCGCGCAACCACCAGGCGACCTGGTGAAGCGCCTCTTCCGTGCGAGTCCACTCGGGCCACACCAGCCGGTCGCCCAAGGTCTCACCTTCCAGATACGACAGGACCTCACGGCCCTCCGAGTCGATTCCCAGGACGCGCGGCGCCCCCTCGAACCTCTTCGCCTCCAGGTGCCTCAACAGCGCGTGAACCGTACCTGTCCACCGTCTGACCGCCCTGCGAACCGTGCCCCCCACACGAACTGCACCACCGTCATTGCCGCCCTCCAACAGACCTCCCCTCTGGAACACCCAAACGATTGTCCGTTCCGTCCCCACGCGCGACAAGGGCACCGGGACCGCACAATCGCCATGCTCCTGGGCGGATTCGCCATCGAAGTGCTCAGGAGAGCGTAAAGGCCCACCCTGCGGCACCGAGCCGTCGTCAGGCCGCGACCCCGAGCACAACGGACGCGAGCACCAGAGCCTGGGTGATCGTGTTCGACAGGCAGTGCACCCACACCGAGATCCGGAGGTCCTTGGTCCGCCACGTGGCCCAGACGGCGGGCAGGAAGAACCCGATCCTGGAGAGGAGCATCCACGGCGTCCAGAAGTGGTAGAGCGAGAACAGCACGGCGTTCAGGACCGGCGCCGCCCTGCCCAGATGCGCCATGCGCGGCAGCAGAAACCCGCGGAAGTAGAGCTCTTCGATCGCGGGCAGCACGATTCCGGTGAGCACCAGCGACAGGGACAGCGACAGCACCACCGTGGAACGGTCGTGGCCCTGGAGGAATCCGCCGGCGCCGTTGGTCACCTCGAACGGAATCCAGGTGAAGAAGGTGCGGTAGACGACCGCGTCCAGCGGCGCGATCACCACGGACGCGACGAACACCACCACGACCAGCGGGGCGACGAGAGCGGTGAGCTTGCCCGGCCGGAGCGGCCTGCCGGTGTAGCCGACGACGCCCTTGAACGTCAGCCTGCCGTTCCGCTTCCAGCCCAGGTAGGCGAGCAGGCCCAGCTGGACGGGCGCGAGCCCGGCGCACATGGCGATCACCCACCCCATGTGGGCGGGAAAGCCGAGCGCCGCGGCCAGTGGCGATCCGATGAGCAGATAGGCCCCGACGATCAGCAGACCGGGAACGAGGTGAAGCCCGATCGACAGCGGCAAGGAGTGCTGCCCGGCGAGTGAGCGGGTTGTCGTGACATCCATGACAAGCAACTCTAGTTGACTAATTCACGTTGTCAACCAGAGTTGCTTCTGTCACATTCGCCGCCGTCGCGGGTTCATGTCCTTGAGCCTTGACGAGGGGATGATGTGACCGATGGAGGAGACCGAGTGGCTGGCCGAGCGTTTCGAGCAGCACCGGCCCCGGCTGCGGGCGGCGGCCTACCGGATGCTGGGTTCGATGGCCGAGGCCGACGACGCCGTCCAGGACGCCTGGCTGCGGCTCTGCCGATCCGACGCGAACCAGATCGACAACCTCGCCGGCTGGCTGACCACCGTCGTGGCCCGGGAATGCCTGCACGCGCTGCGTTCCCGGCGGCAGCGGCGGGAGGAGCCGCATCCGCCCGAGCCGGTCACGGTCCGGGACGGCGAGCTCGACCCCGAACAGGAGGCGTTGCTGGCCGACTCGGTCGGGCTGGCCCTGCTCGTGGTGCTCGACCGGCTCAGTCCGGCCGAGCGGCTGGCGTTCGTGCTGCACGACATGTTCGAGCTGCCGTTCGACGAGATCGCCGGGATCGTGGGCCGCACGCCGGCTGCCGCGCGGCAGCTGGCCAGCCGGGCACGGCGCCGGGTGAACGGCGCCGAGATCCCGTCGCCCGACCCGCGTCTGGCACGCCAGCGGCAGGTGGTCGACGCCTTCTACGCCGCCTCACGGGCCGGTGACTTCGACGCCCTGGTCCGGATCCTCGATCCCGAGGTGGTCCTGACCTCCGACTTCGGGGCCGACGGGCGGCGGGTCGTGGTCCGCGGGGCGGAAGCCGTGGCCGCGCAAACCCGCGGCCCGCACGGCGGGCGGCTGCAGCCCGTACTGGTCCACGGTGCGGTCGGCGCGTTGATCACCGTCGGCGGCCGGCCGTTCGGCGTGCTGGTGTTCACCGTCGCGGACGACAGGATCGTCGCCATCGACGGGCTCCGCGACCCCGAGCTGGTCAGCCGGTTCGCCGACGCCGCCGGGATTCCTGTCACATCGCCGGCGCGCGAGGGCTCATAGAGGCGACAACGATTTCCTGAGCACATGGAGGACACCGTGGGAGCACGAATCCCCGACGCCAACACCCACCTGCCCGAGATCCAGGAGCTGGCCGGCACGATGGTCAGGGCCGTCGGCAACGGCTCGGTGCCGACGGCCACGACCAGCCTGGTCTACCTGCGTGCCGGCCAGATCGTCGGCAGCACCTACCAGGTGATGCGGCACTCGGCCGACCTGCGTGCGGCGGGCGAGTCCGAGGCCAGGATCGCCGCCGTGGCGACCTGGCGGGACGCGCCGTACTTCACCGATGCCGAGCGGGCCGCGCTGGCGCTGACCGACGCCGTGTTCCAGCCCGGCGCGCGTGGCCGGGAACGGGTGCCGGACGACCTGTACCTCGAGGTCGCCGGGCACTTCGACGACAAGGCGATGGCCACCCTGATGATGGTGCTCGCCTCGGCCGGCTTCTGGATGAACATCGCGCTCATCAACAGGCCGGCCCCCGTGCCGGCCTGACGGCGGCGGTGTCCGCGCGCGTGCCGCGCGCGGACACCGCGTCCCGGCGGGCACGAGGTTCCGGTCAAGGGCGGGGACGCGCGTGAGCACCGCCCGCGTAGTGGCAGGCGGCCGGGTGGCCGTTGCCGCGGTCGATCAGCTCGGGCACCCGCTCGGCGCAGACCGCCCGCTCGCCCTCGCTCAGCTGCGTGAACGCCGGGCAGCGGGTGCGGAAGCGGCAGCCGCTCGGCGGGCTGACCGGGCTGGGGGCATCGCCGCCGATGATGACGCGCTCGCGCGCCCTGACCCGTTCGCGCCGCGGGTCGGGCAGCGGGATGGCCGAGATGAGCGCCTGCGTGTACGGGTGTGCGGGGTGGTCGAACAGTTCGCCGGTGTCGCCGATCTCGACGATCCGGCCGAGGTACATCACCGCCACCCGGTGCGCGATGTGCCGGACCACCGACAGGTCGTGGGCCACGAACAGGTACGCCAGGCCGAGCTGCTCCTGGAGGTCCTCGAGCAGGTTCACCACGCCCGCCTGGATCGAGACGTCGAGCGCCGACACCGGTTCGTCGAGCACGATCAGTTCCGGCCGCATCGCCAGCGCGCGGGCGATGCCGACGCGCTGCCGCTGGCCGCCCGAGAACTCGTGCGGGTACCGGTTGCCGTGCTCGGGGTTGAGCCCGACCGTGGCGAGGAGTTCGCGCACCCGGTCGTGGCCGTCCTGGCGGTAGGCGTCATGGATGCGCAGCGGCTCGGCGACGGCGTCGCCGACGGTCATGCGGGGGTCGAGGGAGGCGTACGGGTCCTGGAAGACGATCTGCATGCGCCGCCGCAGCCTGCGCATCTCCGCGGCGCCGGCGGCGGCGAGGTCGTGGCCGTCGAACAGCACCCGTCCCGAGGTGGGCGCCTGCAGGTTGAGTACGGCGCGCCCGGTGGTCGACTTGCCGGAGCCCGATTCGCCGACCAGGCCGAGGGTCTCGCCCCGGCGCAGGTCGAACGAGACCCCGCACACGGCGTGCACCTGTCCGGTCGTCCGCCGGAACACGCCCTTGCCGCGGACCGGGTAGTGCTTGACCAGATCCCGCACGGAAAGCAGGGTCATCGTGCGCCTCCGGTGGTGTCGGCCGAGGTGCGGGCGAAGACGTCCGCGGGACGCCGCCCTTCGAGGTCGGCGGAGAAGTGGCAGGCGGCCAGGTGGCCGGGGGCGGAGGCGGCGAGCAGGCCGGGCTCGGTCGTCTCGCAGGTCTCCTGGCGCATCGGGCAGCGCGGCGCGAACGGGCAGCCCGGCGGCAGGTCGAGCAGGGACGGCGGCGAGCCGGTGATCGGGACCAGCCGCTCGCCCCGGCGGGCCTCGTCCAGCCGGGGCAGGCTGCCGATCAGGCCCAGCGTGTACGGCATGCGCGGCCCGTAGTAGATGGCCTCGACGCTCCCGAGTTCGACCGGCCGGCCCGCGTACATGACCAGGACGCGGTCGGCCGTACCGGCGACGACGCCCAGATCGTGGGTGATCAGCACCATGGCGGCGCCGGTCGCCTCCCGCGCGGTCTCCAGGGCCCGCAGCACCTGCGCCTGGACGGTCACGTCGAGCGCGGTGGTGGGTTCGTCGGCGATGATGACGTCGGGGTCGTTGGCCATGGCGGTGGCGATGACGACACGCTGGCGCATGCCTCCGGAGAATTCGTGCGGGTAGTCGCGGGCGCGTTCTCTCGGCTGGGGGATCTGCATCATCGCCAGGAGTTCGACCGCGCGCTCGCGCGCGGTCGCGGCGCTGACGTCGTTGTGCGCCCTGACCGCCTCGGCGATCTGGTCGCCCACCGGGTAGACGGGGTTGAGCGAGGTCATCGGGTCCTGGAAGACCATGGCGATCCGGCCGCCGCGGATGGCCCGCAGGTCCTTGTCCCGCGCCCCGATCAGCTCCCGGCCGCGGAAGCGCACCGAGCCGCCGACCTTGGCCGAGCCCGGCAGCAGGCCCATCACCGCCATCGAGGTGACCGACTTGCCCGAGCCCGATTCGCCGACGATGCCGAGCACCTCGCCCCGCCGCAGCGCGTAGCTGACGCCGCGGACCGCCCTGACCAGGCCGTCTTCGGTCGGGAACGACACGGTGAGGTCCTCGACCTCCAGGACGATCTCGCGTTCGCTCATGAGCGGACCTTCCGCTGGGTGGGGTCGAAGGCGTCGCGCAGGCCGTCTCCGATGAAGTTGATGGTCAGGGCGATCACCACGATGAACGCGCCGGGGAAGTAGAACAGCCAGGGCCGGGTGCTGACGGCCGTGTCGGCTTCGCTGACCAGCAGGCCGAGGGAGGTGTCGGGCGGCTGGACGCCCAGCCCGAGGAAGGACAGGGCGGTTTCGACCAGGATGGCGGCGGCCACGAGGATCGTGACGTTGACGATGATCGGCCCGAGCGCGTTCGGGATCAGGTGCCGGAAGATGATCCAGCGGTCGGTGGCGCCGAGCGCGCGGCTGGCCTCGACGTACTCCTTCTCCCGCAGGGACAGCACAACGCCCCGCACCACGCGGGAGACGTACGCCCACTGCAGGGAGGCGATCACGAGGGCGACGAACCACCACGAACCGGAGGTCCCACGGGTGAGCACGGCGGCGACCGCCAGCAGCGGCAGGGTGAGGACCAGGTCGGCCAAGCGCATCATCACGCTGTCGGTGATGCCGCGGTAGTAGCCGGAGAAGGCCCCCCACAGGGTGCCGGCCAGCCCGGACAGGAACGCGATGAGCAGCGCGATCTCGATCGAGCGCTGGGTGCCGCGCAACACCTGGGCGAAGGTGTCGTGGCCGAGGTTGTCGGTGCCGAAGGGATGCTCGAGCGAGGGCGGGGCGGAGACCGCCGAGGTGATGTCGGCGTAGTCGTAGCGCCAGAGCGCGCCGCCGGCGAAGGCCAGGAGGAGGACGCCGGCGAACAGCACGAGGCTGGCCACCGCCGCCCTGTGCCGCAGGAAGCGGCGCACCACCAGCTCGGCCTGGCCGCGCCGGCGCACCTCGACGGGGTACGGCGGGGCCGCCGCGCGGCGGAGCACCGTCCCGGTGTCGTCACTCATAGCGAATCCTCGGGTCGAGAAGGGCGTAGAGCAGGTCGGCGACGAGGTTGAACACGATGACCGCCACGGCGACCACGAGCAGCCAGGCGAGCACCGCGTAGGCGTCGCGCTGGTTGACCGAGGTGACGAGGAAGTCGCCGAGCCCGCGCCATTGGAAGACCGTCTCGGTGATCACCGCGCCGGAGATCAGGGAGGCGAAGTCGAGCGCGGTCACCGTGGTCATGGGGATGAGCGCGGTGCGCAACGCGTGCCGTACGACGACGCGGCGCCGCGAGAGCCCCTTGGCCCGCGCGAACAGGACGTAGTCGCTGTTGAGCACGTCGAGCATCGACGCGCGCTGGAACCGGCTCCACGCGCCGAACGAGATCAGCGCCAGCGAGATCGTCGGCAGCACCATGTGGCCGGCCGTGTCCGCCAGCCGGGCCCAGGCGTCGCCGTCCACGACGACCGATTTCTCCCCGATCGTGTACACCACCTGTTCGCCGACGAGCTGGTTGAGGGAGATGCCGCCCTGTTTGAGCAGGACGGCGAACCAGAACGACGGCATCGACAGGAACAGGAACGCGGCGAAGGTGAATCCGTAGTCGAGGCCCGAGTACTGCTTCACCGCGCTCAGGACGCCGACCACCACGGCGAGCAGGAGCGCCAGGACGACGGCCACGGCGATGAGCCGCAGGGTGACGCCGAACCTGGTGGCGATCTCGTGGCCGATGTCCACGTTGGTGCGCACCGAGGGGCCGAAGTCGCCGCGGGCCACGCCGGCGATCCACGTCCAGTAGCGCTGCAGCACGGGCTGGTCCAGGTGCAGCCGCTGCGCCTCGACGGCGACGACCTGCGGGGACGGCGGCGGGTTGCGGCCCTTGAGGTTGGCGAGCGGGTCGCCGGACATGGTCACGAGCAGGAACACGACGAAGGTCGAGGCCACGATCACCGGAAAGGCGATCAGGAGGCGGCGCAGCGTGAAAGTGAGCACGATCGGGTCACCGGCATCCGTCGGAGATGAGCGTCGGTAACCCAGTGCAGTCGTTCTGTCCCGCGTGCACTTCGTCGGCTGCGACGTAAAGTCGGCGTCAGTTCATCGGATTCGATGAAGGTTCGGCGAGCCGGCCGTCGCAGGATGCCCGCATGGCGTCTTCAGTGATGATTCGCGGTGGCACTGTCCATGACGGCAACGGTGGCCCGGGTCGCGTGGCCGACGTCCTGGTCGAGGGCGATCGCATCGTGGCGATCGGCCCCGGGCTGGACGGCCGCGGCGCGCCCGTGCTCGACGCCGCCGGGCTGGTGGTCGCGCCTGGCTTCGTGAACGTGCTGAGTCACGCGTACTTCACCCTGGAGTCGGACGGCCGTGGCCTGTCCGACCTCTACCAGGGCGTCACCACCCAGATCTTCGGCGAAGGGCTGTCGATCGGCCCCCTCACCCCGGCGATCAGGGCGGAGCTGGAGGCGGGCTTCGGTGCCGGCACTCCCCCGCTGGTGTGGGAGCGGTTGTCGGAGTTCCTGGCGCATCTGGAGAGCAAGGGCGTGGTCCAGAAGGTCGCGAGCTTCGTCGGCGCGCACAACCTGCGCATGATCGGGGCGGGCTCGGACGACCGGCCGATGAGCGCGGCCGAGCTCTCCCGCGTGCGGGGCGTCCTGGACGAGGAGATGGCCGACGGCGCGCTGGGCCTGGGGTCGGCGCTGATCTACCCGCCGGGGTGCTTCGCGCCGACCGCCGAGCTGGTCGCGTTGTGCGAGGTCGTCGCACGGCACGACGGCATGTACATCTCGCATCTGCGCAGCGAGGGCGACCACTTTCTGGACGCGGTCGACGAGCTGATCGAGATCGGCCGCCGGGCCGGGGTGCGCGCGGAGGTCTACCATCTCAAGGCGGCGGGGCGGCGCAACTGGCCGAAGATGGCCCACGCCGTCGAACGCATCGAGGCCGCCCGCGCCCAGGGCCAGCCGGTGACCGCCGACGTCTACCCCTACCTCGCCGGGCAGACCCAGCTCGCCGCCGCGATCCCGCCGCACTTCCACGAGGGCGGCCACGCGGCGCTCACGGCCCGGCTGGCCGACCCGGCCGAGCGCGCCCGCATCCGCGAGGGCGTCCGCACGCCGTCGGAGCGCTGGGAGAACATCTATCTGGCCTCGGGCGGCGCGGACGGCGTGCTGCTGCTGCCCGGCCCCAAGGGGCCCACGGCCCGCTACCGGGGGCTCAGCCTCCGGCAGGCCGCGCAGGAGCGCGGCATCGACCCGGTGGAGATGCTGCTGGAACTGGTCGAGCGGGATCCGGCGCTGCACGCCGTGTACTTCATGATGAACGAGGACGTCCTGCGGACCGCGCTGCGCAACCCGTGGGTCTCCGTCGGCTCCGACGCCGAGACCCATGCCGCCGAACCACCCCACCTCGGCATGCCCACGCATCCACGGGCCTACGGGACGTTCGCCCGCGTTCTCGGCACGTACGTCCGCGACGAGGGGCTGCTGACCCTCGGCGAGGCGGTGCGCCGGATGACCGGCCTGCCGGCCGGCAACCTCGGCCTGCGCGACCGCGGCGTGCTCACCCCCGGCGCCTACGCCGACGTCGTCGTGTTCGACCCCGGCACGGTCGCCGACCTCGCGACCTACGAGGACCCCCACCGCTACGCCCGCGGCGTCCGCCACGTGCTGGTCAACGGGGAGACCGCGTTCGCCGACGGCCGGCCCACCGGCCGCCTGCCGGGCCGGGCCCTGCGCCGGGATCGTGCCCGGTGAAACGGATCCCTCCCACCCTCTGGAGCCCGCCATGGCATTCCGCCGCACCCACTCGACGACCCTGACGACCACCACTCTGATGCTCCTGCTCGCCGCCTGCGCGGGAGGCGGCGGCGCCGCGAAGACGGCTGCGGCCGGCGACGGCCGCGTCACCGGCCCGCTGAACACGGTGAACACCGCCACGGTGCGCACCGGCGGCACGGTCACCTATACGATCACCTACCCGATCTCGAACTGGAACGTCCTCAACACCGGCGGCGCGACGTACTCGGTGATCGACATCTCCAGCGTGATCCTGCCGAACGCGTTCGTCACCCAGCCCGACGGATCGGTGACGCGCAACACGACCTTCGTGACAAGCGCCGAGAAGACCCGCGACACGCCGCAGACCATCAGGTACACCATCGATCCGAAGGCCGTCTGGTCCGACGGCACGCCGATCTCGGCCGACGACTTCGTCTACACCTGGCGGGCGCTCAACCCCCGCCAGTGCCCGAAGTGCCAGGCCGGCAACACCGCCGGCTACGACCGGATCACGTCGGTCAAGGGCTCGGACCGGGGCAAGACCGTCAGTGTCGTGTTCGACCGGCCGTACGTCGACTGGCAGGGATTGTTCTCGCCGATCCTGCCGGCCCACGTCGCGAAGACCTACGGGCCGACCGACACCCCGGCGGGCCTGGCGAAGAGCTTCAACGAGGGCCTCGCCACGACGGTCCCGAAGTTCTCGGCGGGCCCGTTCAGGATCGAGGAGTTCACCGCCGACGGCTCGGTGGTGATGGTCCGCAACGAGAAGTGGTACGGCAGGCCGCCGAACCTGGACAAGCTCGTCTTCCGCCTCATCACCGACGTCTCGCAGCAGCCGACCTCGCTGGCCAACGAAGAGGTCGACGTGATCTACCCGAACCCGCAGGTGGACATCGTCCAGCAGGTCGACGACCTGCCCGCGGTCCGCTACCAGGTGACGCCGAGCGCGTCGGTGCACCAGATCTGGCTCAACCACAACGCCCCGGCCCTGAAGAACGCCGCCCTGCGCAAGGCGATCTTCCAGGCGGTGAACGTGAAGGACCTGATCGCCAAGACGATCGGGCAGTTCGACAGTACGGCGGAGCCCCGGCTGAGCCAGCTGTTCCTCGCCGGGGCGCCCGGCTACACCGACGTGGTGAGCCGGTTCGAGTACGGCGTCGGCGACCCTGAGAAGGCCAAGAAGACGCTGACCGGCGCCGGGTACACCGGGGTCGGCACGAAACTCGTCGCCCCCGGCGGCGCCGCCGTACCTCCGCTGCGGTTCGCCGTGCAGGCGGGCGACCAGCTGCGGGCCAGCGAGGCGCAGCTGGTCAAGGCCGCGGTCGCCCCGCTGGGCGTCGACGTGCAGGTGGTCACGGTGCCCAACACGGTCGAGGCCGTCCAGGAGGGGAACTGGGCGCTGACGGTCGGCACGGTCTCGCAGTCGCCGTTCACCGCGAGCAGCAACCTCCCGTACTTCCTGAGCTGCGAGGAGGGCGTGAGCTTCTGCAGGTTCAACCTGGGCAACTATCGCAACCCGAAGGTCGACGAGCTCCTCGACGCCGCCCTGTCGGAGACCAGCGCCGAGAGGGCGACGAAGAAGCTGCAGGAGGCGGACAGGATCATCTCGTCGGACTACTCGGTGCTGCCGCTCTACCAGAACCGGTCCTTCCTCGCCTATGACGCGAAGCTCGGCAACATCCGCGAGAACGGCCTGGCGTTCCCGACGTACAACAGCGAGCAGTGGGGGTTGCTGAACGGGTCGTGACGTCCCGGATGTCGCCGGATGTCGCCGTCGAAGCATGGGCGCGATCTGGTGGGGCAGGCGATGCTCTCCGCACCCGACGACGGGAAGGATTCACGCCCATGAATCCCGAAGACTGGCGAAGGGGCCTGGCCGACGCCTGGACATCGGTCGCGACCTTCGTCCCCAAGTTCCTCGCCTTCCTGGTGATCCTGCTGGCCGGTTGGCTGCTCGCCAAGCTGCTGCGCAAAGGCGTCGACGCGTTGCTGGAACGCGTCGGCTTCGACAGATGGGTCGAGCGCGGGGGCGTGGGCCGGATGCTGGCCTCCAGCCGCTACGACGCCTCGGGCCTGATCGCCGCCATCGTCTACTACGCCGTGCTGCTGGTCACGCTGCAGATCTCCTTCTCGGTGTTCGGGCCCAACCCGGTCAGCGCCCTGCTCACCGCCATCGTCGCCTGGCTGCCCAAGGCCGCCGTGGCGATCGTCATCGTGGTCATCGCGGCGGCCATCGCCAGCGCGGTCAAGGACATCGTCTCCTCCGCGCTCAGCCGCCTGTCCTATGGCGGGACGCTGGCCACCATCGCCTACGTGTTCATCCTCGGGCTCGGCGTGATCGCCGCCCTCAACCAGATCGAGGTGGCCACCGCCGTCACCACACCCGTGCTGATCGCCTTCCTGGCCACGGTCACGGGCATCCTCGTCGTCGGCGTCGGCGGCGGCCTGATCCGGCCCATGCGGCAACGCTGGGAGGGCTGGCTGACCAGGGCCGAGCTGGAGGCCAAGGTGGTCAGGACCCAGGCCGCCATCTACGACAGGGAACGCCGCGACGCCCAGCCCACTCCCGACGTCAACGCCACCCAGGAGATCCGGCAGCCCGCCGGGCACCAGTCGCGGCCGGGTCAGGCGTGAACCCGTCCCGGCCGCGCTCATCGGAGGGTCAGGGCTGGAGGAAGCAGATCGCGCTGGTGACGACCTTCGTGCACCGGACGCGGGCGGCGGCCGAGGCGCTCTGGCCCGCGGCGTCCGTGACGGTCAGCCTGACGGCGTGGGTGGCGGTGACGGCGGGGTAGGTGTGGGTGACGGCCGGGCCAGTCGCGCTCGTGCCGTCGCCGAACTCCCACCGGTACCCGGCGACGGCGCCCTCCTCGTCCGAGGACCCGGTTCCGTCGAAGGTGCACGCCGACTGGCGGCAGCGGCCGGAGATCGCGGCCGTGGGCGGCAGGTCGCCGGCCTTGACGAGCCTGCGGGTGCTGTCGGTCTTGCCCGTGTCGTCGGTGACGGTCAGCTGGACGCTGTGGTAGCCGGCCGCGGCGTACTCGTGCGAGGCGGTCCTGCCGGTGGCGGTGCCGCCGTCGCCGAAGTCCCAGGCGTAGCCGGTGATCGTGCCGTCGCCGTCGGTGGAGGCGCCGGCGTCGAAGGAGCACCGCGTGTGAGCGGTGGAGCAGGAGGCGGTGAACGCGGCGCTGGGCCGGCCGGGGTCGGCGGAACCGGCCGGGTAGTCGCCGGCGGAGGCGACGCTCAGCAGCGGCTCCTTGACGTTGTCGCCGGAGTCGTCGCGCCAGTCGGCGGTCCCGGTGTCGATGAGGCGCTGCCGTACCGCACGGACCTGCTCGCGGTTGCTCGCCCGGTGGCCGTTCGCGGTCAGGAGCGCGGCGGCGCCGGCGACGTGCGGCGCGGCCATGGAGGTGCCGCTGAGCGTGGCGTAGCCGCCGTTCTTGTGGGTGGAGTAGACGCACGTGCCGGGCGCGGCGAGCTCCACGGCGGGGCCGAAGTTGCTGAAGTCGGCCAGCGTGTCGTCCTGGTCGGCGCGGCAGGTGGAGGCGGCGCGGCCGCCCGGCGCGCCGTCGAAGTCGGCGAGGGCGGAGACGGTGACCACGTCCGGGTGGTTGGCGGGTGAGAAGGTTCTGGCGTCCTTGTGGTTGTTGCCCGCGGCCACGACGAAGACGACGCCCTTGGCGACGGCGTTGGCGATGGCCTGGTCGAGCGCGTCGGTGGCGCAGTTCTCGCAGCCGAGGCTCATGTTCGCCACCTCGATCTCGCCGGCGTGGGCGGCGACCCAGTCGACGCCGGCGGCCACGCCGGACAGCTGGCCGCTGCCCTGGGCGTTCAGGACTTTGACCGACCACAGGCGGGCGCCGGGCGCGACCCCGGTCACCCCGTTGCCGTCGTCGCGGGCGGCGGCGCTGCCGGCGACGTGGCTGCCGTGGCCGTGGTCGTCGGCTCCGGCGTTGTCCCGGCAGGTGGTGGTGTTCAGGCAATCGGCCCGGGCGACGACGGTGAGGTCGGGGTGGCCCGCGTCGACGCCGGTGTCGATGATCGCGATGTCGGTGTCGGCGACGTAGTCCTCGGTGCCGTTGATCTTGAGGTTGGGGTTGGCGACGGCGCCGGCCCTGCGCACGCCGGTGGGCACGACCTGGTCGTTGACGGACATCACCTGGTCCGGCTGGACGGAGGTGACGCGCGGGTCGCGGCGTAACGCCTCGGCGGCGCCGGGGCTGAGCACGGCGGAGAAGCCGCGCAGGGCGTGCCGGTAGACGTGGCCGGTCCGCCCGCCGTACCTGCGCACGTGCTGGGCGGCGACCGCGGCGGGGTCGGCGCCCGGGTCGCCGAGCAGCACCACGTAGCTGCTGTGCGGTTCCTGTACGGCCATCGCCGGCGCGGCGGAGAGTGGTGCCGCGAGGACGACGGCCAGACCTGCCCCGGCGATCAGGGCTTTGATGCTGCGCACGAAGGGGTCTCCTTCACTGGGGGGTGTTGGAGAGCACCTTGCGCGATGTCAGATAGGGGAAACAATCCGGGAAATGCTACGTATTGGCCGCCGGTCCTTCGAGGAGTTCCAGGCGGACCTGGTCCCTGGCGGTCGCGCCGAGCTTGCGCATGACCCTGGCCACGTGCTGCTCCACCGTGCGCGGCGACAGGAACAGCACCTCGGCGATCTCCTTGTTCGTACGGCCCAGCGCGACCAGCCGGGTGACCTCGCGCTCCCTGGGTGACAGCCGGCCGCCATACCCGCGCCGGCCGCGCCTGGGCCCGGCGGCGCCGCCGTACTCGCGTAACAGGCGGGCGCACCGGGCCGCGTCCCAGGTGGCGCCGAGCGCGGTGAACAGCCGGGCGGCGGCCGTCACCTGGGAGAGGCCGCCGGGCAGGGCGCAGCGGCCCGCGTTCTCCAGCGCTCTGGCCTGCTCGTGGGGCCGCGCGACGGCGGCGAACGCGGCGGCGGCGCGGGTGAACAGCCCGGCCGCCTCCGGCCTGCCCGCGGCGCCGGCCAGCGCGGCACGGCCGTGGGCGGCGATCGCGTGCGCGTAAGGGCAGTCCCGTGCGCGCACGTCGGCGGTGAACTCCTTCAGCAGCAGGCGGGCCCGGTCGGCGCGGCCGTGCCGGAGCATCGCCTCCACGGCGGCGTCCACCAGCTCCCCCGCCCAGGCCCACACCCCCTTGACCCGGAACACCTCCAGGGCCGCCTCCAGCCCGGCCGGCCACTCGCCGCGGGCCGTCGCCAGCCGGGTCCGGCCCGCCGCGCCCAGGGCGAACTCGATGCCGTACCAGCCGATGGAGCCGTCCAGGCCCGGTGCGGCGAGCAGGTCCTCCGCCTCCCGCCATTCGCCTCTGGCCAGGGCGAGATGGCCCAGGACCAGGGCGGCGTCGGCGGTCTCGGCCGGGCGGCCGGCGTGCTCGGCCAGGTGGCGCTGGGCGCGCTCGGCCAGGCCGTCGCGGCGGCCGGTGGCCCACGCGTGGTACAGGCTCACCTCGGTGATCCGGGCGCGGGGGTAGGACGGGCCGGCGTGGCGGGCCAGTTCCTCCGCGCGCCGCAGGTAGCCGGCGGCGGCGTCCGGATGTCCCAGCGCCATGGCGGGTCCGGCGAGGTTGCAGAAGCCGCGGGCCAGTTGCAGCCGCTCGGCCGGGGCCGGGGCGTCTTCCGGGAGCGCGGCGGCGATCGCCCATGCCCGGTGGTCGCCGATCTGCATCAGCGACGCCGCCCTGTTGACCGCCACGCCGGTGAGCAACGCCGGGTCCCGGTGCCGCCGTGGCCGGGCGCGTTCTGCCTCCTCCAGCCACCACAGGTGTTCGGCCAGCGGTGCGGCTCCGCCGTACGGGAGGGCGAGCGCGGACATGGCCCGCGCGGCCAGGGCCGGTCGGCGGCGCAGCTCACGGGCGGCGCGGGCGAGCTCGCCGCGGCCTGAGGGGTCGCCCGCCTGGTTCATCATCAGCAGGCCGAGGTGGAGCCGGAGCTCGCCGCGCAGCCCTTGCGGGAGCGGCGGGCCGGCCAGGATCGTGCGCAGGAGGGCGATGGTGTCCGCGCAGCCGAGGCCGGTGATCGCCAGGCGGCCCAGCCGGCCGGCCAGGGCGGCGTGGGCTCGCGGGGGCAGGCTGGCCTCGTCCAGCAGCGCTTGCAGCAGGCGCACCGCCCGTGCCGTGTCGCCGTCGCGGACCGCCTGTTCCGCGGCGCGTTCGGCGTGCCTGGCCGCCGCCTCGGGCTGACCGGAGGCGCGGAGGTGGTGGACGACCTCTTCCGGGGGCGCGTCCTGCTTGGCCGTGGCGGCGGCCGCGTGCAGGCGGGAGCGGTGGGCCGCCGGGACGGCCGCCGCCACGGCGCTTCCCAGCAGCGGCGGCGCGAAGGCGAACGTGCCGTCCTCGCGGCGCAGCAGGAGCCTGGCCGCGACGCCGTCCAGCAAGGCCTTCCCGGCCTCGGGCGCGCTGACCCCGCAGATCCGCGCCATCAGCGGGACGCTCGCCGCACCCGCGATCGCCGCGGCCCAGAGGACCGTTCGTCCCCGGACGTCCAGGTGGGCGAGCCTGCTCTGCGCGATCTCCAGGACCGCCGGCGGGATCTCGCCCGCCGGGGTGGCCAGGACCTGCTCGACGTACAGCGGCACGCCGCCCGTCAGCTCGCGCGTCTGCTCGGCCCACGGTCCCGGCGTACGGCCGGCGAGCTCCGCGATGCCGGCCGCCGTCAGGGGCGCCAGCTCGACCCGCTCCACCACGCCGGCCGCCGACGCCGGTCGCGCGCCCAGGGGCGGGTGATCTCCCGGGGTGAAGGTCAGCAGGAGCGCGGCTCCGGGAGGCGGCCTGGTCGCCAGATAGCGCAGGACCTGCCTGGAGTCCGGGTCCGCCTGATCGATGTCCTCCACCACCAGCAGCACCGCTCCCGCGCCCGCCAGGGCGGCGTGGACCGCCCGGCACACCCGGTGGGCGCCGCCGTCGAGGGCCACCTCGTCGGTGGTCAGGCGGGCGAGGAGTTCCCTGGTCACCACGTGCGGCTCCGGCGGCAGGCCCCGGCAGCCCACGGCCACCTTCACCGCCGCGGCCGACTCGGCCAGGACGCGGCGGGCCAGCCACGTCTTGCCCATGCCGGTGTCCCCGCCGACCAGCACCGTCACCGGGGTGAGCGACATGAGGGACCGTAACCGGTCGAGGGCTCGCTGCACGGAAGTCATCACCATCCGTAGCCACGCCGGAAGGCCGTGACCGGCGGGCGAATTGGATCAGGTCCTTTACTGCGGGGTGATCGAGGACTTTACTACTGAATGTGTTCTCGGTCACACTCACCGCCGCAGCTCGGGACGCGTTGCGCCCGGATGAGGTGATCTTCTTCGAGTGGCACGGCGCCGGCGTGTGCTGTGCGCACGACGGCGAGTTCTCGGTCCGGCCGCTGCGCCGGGGCCGGTTGCCGCGCCGTGCGCGCCAGATCGGGGACGGCCCGGCCTTCGCCCTCCCGCTCGCCTGGATGCACCTCGCCGGGACCGCGGTCACGATCGACTGCCGCCGGTGGGGGCGCTGGCGGCGCTTCACGACCGACCTTCCCTGCCTAGGAGGGACAGTCCGGTGAAACTGCGATCCATCATCATCTGGACGGCCGTCGCCGCCATCGGGGCGGCCGGCTGGGCCGTACTCGCCTTGTCGCGGGGCGAGAACGTCAACGCCGTATGGCTGCTGGCCGCGGCGCTGGGTTCCTATGCCATCGCCTACCGCTTCTACGCCCGGTTCATCCTGCGCCGGGTGTTGGGCGCCGACCCGCGCCGGGCCACCCCGGCCGAGCGGCTCAACAACGGCATCGACTACCACCCGACCGACCGGCGCATCCTGTTCGGCCACCACTTCGCCGCGATCGCCGGGGCGGGGCCGCTGGTCGGCCCGGTGCTGGCCGCGCAGATGGGGTATCTGCCCGGCACGATCTGGATCGTCGCCGGCGTCATCTTCGCCGGCGCGGTGCAGGACATGGTGATCCTGTTCTTCTCCATGCGGCGCAACGGCAAGAGCCTCGGGCAGATGGCCCGCGAGGAGATCGGGCCGATCGGCGGCGCCGCCGCGCTGATCGCGGTCTTCGCCATCATGATCATCCTGCTGGCGGTGCTGGCGCTGGTCGTCGTGGGCGCGCTCGCACGCTCGCCGTGGGGCACGTTCTCGATCGCGATGACCATCCCGATCGCCTTCTTCATGGGCTTCTACCTGCGCAAACTCCGGCCGGGCCGGGTCGTCGAGACCACGGTCATCGGCGTCGGCCTGCTGGTGCTGGCGATCGTGGCCGGCGGGTGGGTGCAGGAGTCGAGCTGGGCGGCGACGTTCACGCTCAGCCCGTCGGCGCTGTCGCTGTGGCTGATCGCCTACGGCTTCTTCGCGGCCGTGCTGCCGGTGTGGATGCTGCTGGCGCCGCGTGACTACCTGTCCACGTTCATGAAGATCGGCACGATCGTCCTGCTGGCGATCGGCGTGGCGGTGACCATGCCGGTGTTCAAGACGACCGCGTTCACCGAGTTCGCCTTCAACGGCAAGGGGCCGGTCTTCGCCGGGTCGTTGTTCCCGTTCGTCTTCATCATCATCGCCTGCGGCGCGTTGTCGGGGTTCCACTCGCTGATCTCCTCGGGCACCACGCCCAAGATGATCCAGAAGGAGACCCAGGTCAGGATGATCGGCTACGGCTCCATGCTCATGGAGTCGTTCGTGGCGGTCATGGCCATCACGGCGGCCGCCATCCTGAGCCCCGGGCTCTACTTCGCGATGAACTCACCCGCCGGGGTCGTCGGCGCGACGGTCGAGTCGGCCGCGCAGGCGGTGACCCAGCTGGGCTTCGTCATCACCCCCGACCAGTTGCAGGCGGCGGCGCAAGCCGTACAGGAGCAGACGCTCATCGCCCGCACCGGCGGGGCGCCCACGCTGGCGGTCGGGTTGTCGCAGATCTTCTCCGACTTTATCGGCGGGCCGGGGCTGCAGGCGTTCTGGTACCACTTCGCGATCATGTTCGAGGCGTTGTTCATCCTCACCACCGTGGACGCCGGGACCCGCGTCGGGCGCTTCATGCTCCAGGACACGCTCGGCAACGTGTGGAAGCCGATCGGGCGGGTGAGCTGGTGGCCCGGGCTCGTGATCACCAGCGGCGTGGTCGTCGCCGCCTGGGGGTACTTCCTCTACCAGGGCGTCAACGACCCGCTCGGCGGGATCAACCAGCTCTTCCCGTTGTTCGGCATCGCCAATCAGTTGCTGGCCGCGGTGGCGCTGACCGTCGCCACCACGCTGCTGATCAAGAGCGGGCGGCTGAAATGGGCGTGGGTGACCGGCATTCCGCTGGCCTGGGACGCGGCGGTCACGCTGACGGCCAGCTACCAGAAGGTCTTCTCCGCCGACCCGACGCTCGGCTTCTTCGCCCAGCGCGCCCGCTTCCAGGCGGCGATCGACCAGGGGCAGGTCCTGGCCCCGGCGAAGACACCCGAGGCCATGCGGCAGATCGTGGTCAACTCGACCGTGGACGGCATCCTGGCGGCGTTGTTCGCGGTGCTCATCATCATCGTGATCCTGGACGCGATCCGCGTGTGGGTGAAGGCGGCCCGCTCGCCGGAGCCGCTGCCGAGCACCGAGGCGCCGTTCGTGGAGTCGAAGATCGTCGAGCCGGCGGGGCTCATCGCCACCCGCGAGGAGCGGGAGGAGATGACCGCCGCCGGGCGTGAGGGTTAGCGGGCGTCCCTGAGGAAGATCAGGGCGTCGGGCTCGTGGGCCGGGTCGAACGGGGCGAAGCGGTGCGTGGTGACCACCCGCCTGCTCAGCTCGGCCCGGTCGAGCTCCTTGACGTCCACGACCATGCGGTCGCCGGGGCGGGCGGACAGGACGCCTTCGAGAGTGTCCGGCGCGGGCTCCTCCAGCTCCGGCCCGGTGCCGGCGGTGGTCGCGACGAAGGCGTACGCCTCGCCCAGCCGCGCCGCGGCGAGCGCCCCGGCGCTCCACCACTCCACCCGTCCCTCCCACAGGTTCACGCTGCTCCGCTCGCGCTGCAGGTGCGCGTTGGCGGCGAAGACCAGCACCGGCCCGCGCGCGGCCTCGTTCTCGTCGATCGCCAGCAGGTTGGCGGCCATCATGGCGTCGCGCAGCGCCATCATCCGCCCCATCCGGGCGGGCGACTCGTCGGCCATCGCCGCGTGGTAGCGCAGCAGGCCGGTGGCCGTCCTGGCATACAGGCAGGCCCGCCACCACTCCTGCCGGGACGTGCGCGCGATCAGCTGCGGCGTCTCGCTCTCCAGGTATCCGGCCAGGTCGTCGGCGAGCAGCCGCAGCTGGACCGCCTCCTGCGAGCGGCCGATGGACTTGGCGCCGTCCATCATGGCCTCCAGGTTGTCCCAGCGCCCGTCGTCGCCGACCAGCCGGTCGAGGCCGGCGGCCCCGGGTGGCGGCGGCAGCTCCAGGTGCGCGGCCAGGTAGTCGCGCAGCGCGGTCAGCGCCCGCCTGGGGCTGGCCGCGCCGGTGATCTCCAGCGGCCCGTCGAAGCCGTACCACCGCAGCCGCTCGTCCTCCCCGCGGCCGCGGTTGTAGGCGCGCATCCAGTCCAGCAGTTCCCGGTTGGCCGCCGCGTCGCCGAAGCCGTGGCTGAATCCGGCGTCCGCCGCCTCCTCGATGCCCAGGTCGGCGCCGGCCACGTACGCGTCGGCCGTCAGCCCGTTCAGGCAGCAGCTCTCCAGCGCGATCGAGCGGTAGCCCGCCTCCTCCACCAGGTAGCGGAAGATCTCGTTGCGCAGCAGGAGGTAGTCCTCCACGCCGTGCGTCGGCTCTCCGAGCCCCAGCATCCTTCGCTGCCCGGTCAGCCGCAGCACAGCCGCGCCCAGGTCGTGGTGCATGTCGTCCCCTTTCTCTCCCTTCTACGGTATCTCTGAACTGCCGGTTGAACCTTTGGCGGATTCATCCGGTACGGCGAGGCCGTAACCTTCAAAGCATGAGGCAGCTCCGGCCGATCGACCTGGCCCGCGAACACGGTCTGTCGGCGCAGGCCGTACGCAACTACGAGGACATGGGAATCCTCCCCCACACCGGACGCACCCCAACCGGCTACCGCGTCTACACCCCGCTGCACGCGCAGGCGCTGCGCACGTTCATCGCGCTGATCCCCTCCCACGGCCACCACGTGGCCACGTCCATCATGCGGGCCGTCAACGCGGGCTCGCCCGAGGAGGCGCTGCGTCTCATCGACGAGAGCCACGCCCAGCTCCTCGACGACCGCCGCACGCTGACCGCCGTCGAGAACGCCCTGCGCGACCTGGCCCCGACCCCGCCGGAACACGGCCACACCCACATCGGCCCGCTCGCCCGCAGGCTCGGCATCCGCCCGGCGACCCTCCGCAAATGGGAGCACGCCGGGCTCATCCGGCCGGGCCGCGATCCGCGCACCGGGTACCGCGTCTACGCCCCGGCCGACGTGCGCGACGCGCAGCTGGCCCACCAGCTCAGGCGTGGCGGCTACCTGCTGGAGCAGATCGCGCCGCTGCTCGAGCAGGTGCGCACGGCCGGAGGCGTGGAGCCGCTGGAGGCCGCGCTGGCCGGCTGGCACGACCGGCTGTCGGCCCGCGGCCTGGCCATGCTCGCCGGCGCGGCCGCCCTGCACGCCTACCTGTCGGAGATCGCCGGCTAGGGGGCCGCCGGGCGGGATCGTGTGCTTGACGAAGGCGCCGAGCCGGTCGGACCCGGCCTGCTTGCGCCGGGTGCGGCTGACCGCCACGTGCGAGGCGATGAAGACTCTCCGGGGATGGGCTCAGGCGTCGTGCGCCTCGCCGCGCAGGGCGCGTACGGCCAGCAGCCCGCCGATGCCCGGGACGAAGGCCCGCCACCGGGCGCCGGTGGCCGCGGCGGCGGGGAGCATGGCAGCGGCCGCGATCACGGCCACGTAGGAGATGCCGTGCAGCGGGCCGCCGAAGGCGGTGACGGGCTTGGCGTGCACGGTGAACAGGTTGACGAGCAGGACCACCAGCGAGGTGGCCTCGACGGCCGAGGCGATGCGCAGCAGGAGCATCCGGCTCACGCCCCTTCGCCGGAGCCGGGCCGTACGATCATCAGGACCACGACGACCGCCCAGGTCAGGTTGTAGAAGCCGGAGATCATCCCGAGCGTCCGCAGGCGGGCGGGCGCGCCGGGGGCGGCGAGCGCGTCGCGCTGGCGCGGGTGGATCTGGGTGGCCAGCAGCAGGGCGGCGAGCGCGGTGAGGATCATCGAGACGGTGATCCAGATCTCGCCCATGCGGCCCTGGACCGCGGCCAGGATCAGCCCGGCGACGGGGACGACGAGGCCGAAGACGGCGTAGCCGCCGGTGATGCGGTGGAGCGCCACGGCCACGGACCGGCTGCGCCCTTCGCCGTCGCCGGACGCGGCGGGCGCGTAGCGGGGAAACAGGCTCGTCGCGGCGGCCGAGCCGCCGACGAACACGATGCCGCCGAGCACGTGCACCGACAGCAGGACATGTTCCAGCAAGACTTCCTCCAACCTTCAGGGTGACTGAAGCTTAGGTCATGCTTCAGCCGCCCTGAAGGTCGGGGTCGTTCAGCCCGGCGGGGCTCCGCGGAACGCCTCGAGCACGGCCCGGCCGACCCGGCGCTGAATCGGATCGGCGCCGGGCCCGAACAGCCGCTCGTCCACCGCCGCGACGGCCTCCCGGGCCTTGCCCAGCAGGCGGCAGCCGTCGGCCGTCAGCTCGATCGCGGAGGCAGAACCCGCCCGCGCCGTGTGATCATGCACCAGACCGGCCGCCACCAGCGCCTTCACCGCGGAGTGCACGCTCTGCACCGTGATGCCCGACATGCGGGCCAGGTCGCTGAAGGAGATCCCCGGCACCCCCGCGATGTGCCCCAGCAGCCCGAGGCGGCTGACGGTCAGCTCGAGCGGCGCGAGCTCGGCGGCGAGCTCGGTCTCGATCCGCCTGGCCAGGGTCAGCACCACGATGGAGGCACTGGACGCGGGCGGGGCGGGGCGGCCGTCTTCACTCACCCCTTCAGTGTTCCATCCTGCTCACCCGGTGGTGGTCAGCTTGTCCGCGGCCTCCGCCAGCGCGGCCCGCACGGCCTGGTCCCTGCCCAGCCGGCCGATCAGCACGTGGACGGCCAAGCCGTCGAGCAGCGCGTTGAACGCCGGCAGGAACTCCTCGTGGCGCACGGCCGCGAACGTGCCGCCGGCCACGCCGTCCTCGATGATCGCGACCAGGTCGCGGGTCCAGCCGCTGTCGATCGCGTCGGCCGTCCGGCTCATCTCGCTGGTGGAGGTCGAGCGCAGCCACGCCTCCAGCCAGAGCTTCCACGAGACGTCGTGGCGGCCTTCCGGCAGGTAGATCCGGATGTAGCGCTCCAGCCGGACGGCCGGGTCCGTGACCTCGGCCAGTTCCCGGGACCTGCGCGCGGCCAGCTCCTGCTCGCTCCAGAGGAACGTCTCGGCCAGGATGTGGTCGCGCGACCGGTAGTAGTACAGGACTCGGGCGGGGCTCATGCCCGCACGCCGGGCGATCTGCTGGACCTGGATCTCGCCGACCGGCCGCTCGGCGATGATCTCCAGCGCCGCCTCCAGGACGCGCCTGCGGGCGCGCCTGCCGCGCTCCTGGGTACGGCCCTGCCGTTCGGTCGTCCGCAGTTCGCCTGGCATGCGCAGGATCCTCCCCCCTTGACGCGCGGCCGTACCAACTTAAATTTGATTCAAGTTCAGAATCCGGAGGGCTCATGAGACGGGTACTGGCTGCGCTGCTCCCCCTGGTCGCCGGTGTCGCGGTTCCCGCGCAGGCCGGAGCGGACACGGTGCTGCGAAACGGGTTCGTCTACACGGTCGACGCGCGCAACAGCGTCGCCGAGGCGATCGCCATCGACAACGGGAAGATCGTCTACGTCGGCGACGACGCGGGCGCGCGGCGCCACATCGGCGGCACGACCAAGGTCATCGACCTCAAGGGCCGCATGGTGATGCCCGGCCTGCACGAAGGGCACATCCACGACATCACCCGCGAGGACCGGAAGACCTGCGACCTCAAGGCGGATCCGCTGACGGTCAAGCAGTTCCAGAGCCGGGTCAGGGCCTGCCTGGCCGACCCCGAGCTGGGCGCAGAGCCGGACGACTTCCTGCAGGTGACGAACCTCTACATGCAGTTCCTGCGCCCGGCCGGGACCGCGCCGCACAAACGCATGCTCGACGCGCTCGCCACCAAGCGCCCCATCACCGTCAGCGCGGCGGTCACCGCCCACACCACGCTGGTCAACCAGAGGGCGCTGGACCTGGCCGGGATCACGAAGAACACGCCCGACCCCGCGGGCGGCCGGATCAACCACGACCGGAACGGCGAGCCGAACGGCCTGCTCGAGGACGCCGCCGCGCGCCTGGTCACCAAGCTGATCCCGGCGCCGCCCCCCATCTCCGCCGAACGCGCCGTCGAACTCGCCGGCCTGCGGATGCGCGACTTCAGCAAGGAGGGCGTCACCAGCTTCTTCGTCCCCGGCAGCGACGCCGGGACCGTCAGGACATTCCAGCGGCTGCGTACGGCGGGCGGGCTGACCGCCCGCGCGCACTTCGCGATCTCCACCGGCATCGGCGAGCTGCGCAAGCCCAGGACGCTGTACGAACGCCTGGCCGGGATCCGCAAGGAGCTGGAGCGCGCCGACCAGATCCCGCTCGCGGTCCGCTCGTGGCGCCCCGGCAAGCAGGAGGGGCCGCGCCTGGTGGCCGAGCCCGGGGTCTCCGTCGACGGGGTGAAGATCCTCCTCGACGGCATCGTCCAGTACCCCGCCCAGACCGCGGCCATGCTCAAGCCGTACCTGGACGCCAAGGGCAAACCGCGCACCGGCAAGTCGGCCCGCGGCGAGCTGTACATCGACGGCAAACTGCTCAGCCCGGTCGTCGCCGAGCTCGAGCGGCTGGGCTACCAGTCCCACGTCCACGCCATCGGGGACCGGGCGGTCCGCACCGCGCTCGACGCCTTCGCGGCGGCGCGCAAGGCGAACCCCGGCATCCGGGCCCACCAGACCATCGCGCACGCCGAGGTGGTGGACCCCGCCGACTACCGGCGGTTCGCGGCCCTGGACGTGACCGCGTCGATGGGGCTGCAGTGGGCCAAACCGGCGCCCGACTCCACCGAAGCGGTCAAGCCGTACCTGGGCCCGCGCTTCGACCTGTACGAACCCGCCGAGCCGATCACGCGGGCGGGCGGCCGGGTGTCGCTGGGCAGCGACTGCTGCCTCGACCCGTTCGACGAGTGGTTCGGGCTGGAGGCGTCCATCCTGCGCGAGGCCGACTGGGGAAAGGCGTACCCCGAGTACGCCGGGAAGCTGAACGCCCTGCCCGGGCTGTCGAGGGCCGAGGCGATCCGGGCCGTCACCGTCAACGGCGCCTACCAGATGCACCAGGAGAAGGTCACCGGCTCGCTGGAGACCGGCAAGCTGGCCGACCTCATCGTCCTCGACCAGAACATCACCACGGTGCCGCTCGACGACATCTCCAGGACCGACGTCCTGCTGACCATGGTGGGAGGCAAGGAGGTCTGGGCCGCCAAGCCGTTCAGGTGATCAGGACCGGCCGGGCATCGTGCCGGCGGCGTCCGGCGCCTTCGCGGGTGATTCCGCGGCGGCGGGGTGCAGGATCGGGTCGAGCAGGCATGGCAAGCACTCGCCCAGGCATGGCAAGCACTCGCCCAGGCATGGGAAGTACTCGCCCAGGTCGCCGGCACGCAGCCGGACCCGCCGGTGCCGGCCGTCGACGCTCATGCTGATCAGGCCGGCCTCGCGCATGATCCGCCAGTGGTTGGACAGCGTCGGGCATCGGCACGTTCAGACCGCCCGCAAGGGCGGAACAGGTCGATCCTGCGCACCGGCCTGCAGACCCTGCTCGCCACCCTGGCGATGGTGGTCGTCAGCCCGTTCGCGGGCCAGTTCGCCGCCCGGTAGGCGGGCCGATACGGGTTCCGGTAGGCGGGCCGGTTCGCGGGCCGGTACGGGTTCCGGATCGTGGTCACCATCGGGCTGACGCCGGCCGGGCCGACGCTGGCCGGGCTGGGGCTGCCGGCGCCGGGCTTCGTGGACGCCAGCCCCAGCTACGGCGACGGCACGGTGGTGGCGGCGGCTGGCGATGGCTGGCGCCGGTTTCGCGCTGACCGTGTCCCCGCTGACCGGCGCGGCCATCCATGCGGTCAGCCCGCAGGAGGGGCCTTGCCTCGGGCATGGCAGCACCACCCGGCAGATCGGGGCAGTGCCCGGCGTAGCCACACCCGCCCCAGCCGCACCCGCCGTAACCCCACCCGCCGTAACCCCACCCGCCGTAGCCGCACCTGCCGTGGCCGCACCTGCCGTAACCCCACCCGCCGTCGCCGTGCCGGGCGTGGCCGCACCGGACACGTGCCCGTGCCAGACGTGCTCGCAACGGACGTGGCCGCACCGGGCGTGGCCGTGCCCGGCGCCGTCGTCCGCGGGCAGCAATCCGGCGGCGCCTCCTTCGTGGCCGGGCTCGGCGGCGCCTTCGTCGGGGCCGGCGTGGTCACCTTGGCCGGTGCGGTCGTCACCGGCGTGTGGAAGGCGGGGTCCACGCCCGTGGGCGACCCGCCTGTCCGGCCTGCGGCGGCCGCCCGCCGTCCCGGGTGAGGAAGCCGAGCAGGATCTGGCGGCCGGTCTGCGAGGACAGGCTGCCGTAGGCGTCGTCGAAGGCGTGGACGGCGAAGGGGAGCACCTCCACGGTGACATCGGTGCCGGCGGCGCGGAGCGCCTGGCCCAGGTCTCTGTTCTGCCGGGGCGTGGCACTCCGGTCGCGGTCGCCCACGACGAGCAGGGTCGGCTGCAGCCCGGGGCGGATCTGGGTCACGGGTGAGACCTCGCGGTAGCGGTGCGGGAACTGCTGTGGGGTGCCGCCGGTGAACAGCTCCGCGGCGGTGCGGCTGCCGTCCACGTTCCGCTGCCACATCTGGACGACGTCGCCACCGGTGTAGAAGCCGGCGACCGAGGCCGGCGGCTCCGGGCGGCCGGGCATCTGCAGGGTGCCGTTGCGCAGCCGGTAGGCGGTGTTCAGGGCCAGGACGCCGCCCGCGGACATGCCGCCCAGGGAGATGCGCGAGCGGTCGAGGCCGTACTGCCGCGCGTGGTCCTGCACCCAGCGCAGAGCTGATGCCAGGTCGAGCGGGGCCTGGTCCCAGGTGGGGCGGCCGGGGGCGGCCAGGCGGTAGTCGGCGGCGAAGACGGCGACGCCGTGGTCGGCCAGCCAGCGGCCCGTGCCGCGCAGGTCGCTCTTGTCGAAGGTGTGGAAGCCTCCGCCGTGGGCGAGCACGATCGCCGGCGTCCCGGTGCGGGCCTTGGGGAGGTAGACGTCCACGTTCAGGGCCCTGCCGTCGCGGGTCGCGTAGGTCTGGGTGGTGTCGGGGACGGCGTCCGGGTAGGTGAGCTCGCCGAAGACGTCGCCCAGGGAGACGGCTGTGCCCGCTCGGGCGGCCGCGCCGTACTGGATGCCGGCGACGACCAGCGCGGCGACCGCGGAAAGGGCCGTGATCGCGGCGGTCGTGCGGCCCCAGCGCACCAGTCCGCCGCGCCAGGCCGGGGCGGACAGCGCCAGCCCGGCCAGCGCGAAGATCGCCGTGTGGAAGGGGTACTGGCCGACGAGCACAGGGCCGATCACGCCCGCCTTCGGCAGGTCCGGGAGATAGGCGCCCAGCACGAGCGCCCCGGCGAGCAGGGCGATGACGGAGGCGAGCAGGGCTGCGGCCACCTTGAGAACGATCATGCCGGGTTTCCCTTCGCGAAACGGATGCCTGCCGACCATCTCGCCGGCCCGGCTCACCTCGCGTCCCCCGGCGGAGCCGTCCTTGCGTAGCTCTTGAGAGCTAGGCAAGGACGGCTCCGCAGCGGGACGCCTCCCGGCGGCACAGCTGTTTAAGCTGGTCACCTGTTCAAGCCGGTCACGCCCGTCGAAAGAGCCCAGCCATGCCCGAGGCGGAACCGTCCACCCTGCGGACGGACCTGCTCACCCTGCGAGCGCAGCCCATGCCGCCCATGTCCTGGCCGCGTGCGCTGCGCCGGCTGCCGCACGTCCTGATCGTCCTGGGTGCGATCGCCCTGTCGCTGACCGGCGCCGACGACGTCGCGCGGCTGCTGGCCACCGCGCACGCGGCCACGATCGTCGTCGCCCTCCGCTGGCCGGTCCCGGCGTGGTGGCTGTCGCTGGGCTTCGTCGTGACCATCGCCGTGGCCCATCCGCCCACGCCCGACAACGAGCTGTGGGCCTGGTTCGTGCACGGCGCCGTGCTCTTCCTGCTCTCGTTGCGCGTACGGCCGGCCGCGGCGGCCACGGCGGCGGCCCTGAGCGCCGCGGTCGCCGTGGCCCTGAAGCTGGCGGTGCTGCCCTTCGGCCCCTGGCTGCTCGTCCTCGTCGCCTGCGCGATCTTCGCCGCCGCGTTCTTCCTGGGCGCGATGGGCCGGGCCCGTCGCGAGGATCGTGCCCGCCTCAACGCCCAGGTCGCGGCCACCGCGCAGGAACGAGCCCAGCGCACCGTCCTGGAGGAGCGCACCCGCATCGCCCGCGAACTCCACGACGTGGTCGCCCACCACATGTCCGTCATCTCCATCAAGGCCGAGGCCGCCCCCTACCGCGTCCAGGACCCGCCCGCCGAGCTGGTGACCGAGTTCGCGGCGATCCGCGCCAACGCCCTCGAGGGGCTCGCCGAGCTGCGGCGGCTGCTGGACCTGCTGCGCGCGGACACCGCCGCCGAGCCCACCGCCCCGCAGCCCTCCCTCGCACAGCTCGACGCCCTGATCGAAAACGTCCGCGCCGCCGGTCTTCGGGTGACCGTGCACGTCGAAGGGCCCTCCAGGCCCCTGGCTCCGGGGCTGGAGCTGTCGGCGTACCGGATCATCCAGGAGGCGCTCAGCAACGCGCTGCGCCACGCACCCGGCGCGGCGGCGAGCGTCGACCTGTCCTACCAGGTCACCGCCCTCGGGGTGCGCATCCACACCGGCGCGCTGAAGCATCCCGCTCCGCCCACCCCCGGCGCCGGCCACGGCCTCACCGGCATGCGCGAACGCGCCGCCATGCTCGGCGGCGACCTCGCCGCCGGCCCCACGTCCGACGGCGGCTACGAGGTGAGCGCCGTCCTCCCACTGGCCCCTATGGAGAAGGACACCGCAGCATGACGATCCGCGTGATCATCGCCGACGACCAGGCCATGGTCCGGGAGGCATTCTCGGTCCTGCTGGGCGCGCAGCCGGGCATCGAGGTCGTGGCCACCGCCGAGGACGGCTCCGTCGCCGTCGCGCTGGCCGAGGAGCTCAGACCGGATGTCGTCGTGATGGACATCCGCATGCCTGTCCTCAACGGCATCGAGGCCACCCGCCGCATCACCACCCATCCGGACCTGACCACCAAGATCCTCGTCCTGACCACGTTCAACCTCGACGAGTACGTCTACGAGGCGCTACGCGCGGGCGCCAGCGGCTTCCTCCTCAAGGACGCCTCCGGCCAGTTGCTCACCGAGGCCATCCACGTCCTGGCCCGCGGCGACGCGCTCCTGGCCCCGGACATCACCAGACGCCTCATCACCGAGTTCGCCCGCCTCGGCCCCGCCGCCCGGCCGGCGGCCGGGGTCACCATCGACGCGCTCACCGCCCGGGAGAGCGAGGTCCTCGTCCTGGTGGCCCAGGGCCTGTCCAACGCCGAGATCGCCGGCTCCATCATCGTCGCGGAGGAGACCGTCAAGACACATGTCGGCCGCATCCTGAACAAGCTCGGCCTCCGCGACCGCACCCAGGCGGCCATCTTCGCCTACGAAAGCGGCCTGGTCACGCCACGAGTCCCGCCCAAGGCTTAGCTTGCGATTTACCTTCCTGCCCCGTTGTAGATCGGCGAGGGTGCGGCCGCGTTCGAGAGGGCACGACATCCCAGAATCGCCCTTCACTGTCTTCCTGCAATCTGCGGTGGAGGCGACCATGCAGAGTAGGGTGCTCCGCCTCATTCTGCCTCCTGTACGTCACTCCCTGCAGAGTGAGACGCGCAGAGCCGGCGCATAAGGGGGTGCGACCAAAGACGAAACTGGACTGGTTGGTGGCATGGTTCGGGCTGGTCATCCTGCCCGTGGCCGCTGGCTTCCTCGTCTGGGTCCAGTACGGCGAGCTGACCTGGCGCTCCTTCACCGTCTGGGGGCTATCTGCTGTATGCGCGGTGAGTCTTGCGGTCTGGCACTTTCGCCGGCCATCACCTCCAGGCCGGTGATCAGGTGGTGCGCCGGAGTTTGGTGCCCTTCTTGTGATGGCCGCCGGGGCTCCACTGCCCGGCGGCCATCAACCGCTCAACGACCGCACGCAGCTACCGCGGCAGTAACCGCGGTAGCGTCATCGACCGGACCCAGCCGGAGCACGTCCAGCAGCGCCGTCCACGAGCTGCGGCCCGGCTCCAGCGCGGTCACGAACGAGTACGGCCAGCCCGGAATGAACTGCGCAGCGCTCTTCGCGCGGCCGTACACATGGCAGAACAACCGCTCCGGTGAGCAGGCCGCATCCGAGCGCAGCCACGGCGAGACCTCCACGCTCAGCACGATCCGCCCAGCCGGCCGGCGCGGCAGCGGCAGGCGGGCCGGCACCTCACGCAACCGCCCCACGTCGATCCGGCCGTGATTGAGCCCGCTGTACAAGGCGCCGTGTCCGCGCCGGTGCTCAGGTAACAGGGTCGAATCCACCGGCGAGCGCACCGGTCCCGGCTCACACAACAACGCCTCGACCAGCTCGAACAACGCATCCGCCCGCGCGGTCAGGCAGGCATAGACATCGTCCCGGAACCCGGATAACACCCTCTGGGACTCGACACGAGCAGCGTCGTTCAGCACACTCACCCTCACGGCCTTGTAGCGATCAGCAGCGATTCAGCACCGCACATGATCACTCCAAGGCCGTCCCCCTGTCCGCGAAACGATCAGACTTCCACCATCGCAACGGCCCAGAGGAAAGAGAACACGTTCAGTGCCTGTGTCACAACCGACCAGGGCAAAGATGATCTTCGGTTGGAGTGATGTCGCCGTCATGGGGATGGTGATCTGACCGCCGCCGGGCGTGTACTGGACGTATGCCGGCTGGCCAGAAGCGGTGCTCCTGCCCGAATTGTGGGGGCGGGTTCGGCCGCGGGCCAGGCGTGATGCGAAGGACTGCCGCGACTACGAGCGCCTGCGCTCCCCTAGTGAGGCTCACCTCGCAGTGTTCCGCAGGCGGGGATAGCGTGCTGACGCCATAGAGGAAGGCGTGGTGGCCAGGACGACCGGCTTGTGCCCCTATCCGAGCGACTCCTGACTCATGAAGGGGACCACCGCGGCCGCAACGACCAAAACCACCGCACATGACACCACCAGCCCCAGGGTCCAGGCGTTGAACCAGCCAAACGCTGAAGACAGGACCGCTGTCAGCTCGCCAATCGCGAATGTCACGCAGAGCCACCCGAATACCACGAACAGTCTACGGACTGACTGCCTCAGATAGTGCGCCTGCCGGCCCGCCCGGTACGGGTTCATTCCGGATGGGCCTCGGCCGGAACTTACGGCGAAGTACGCCTCCGCGTCCGCTGATCTTTTCTGCCGTAAGAAGCCGATCTCCACCGACAGGGCGATCAAGATAGTCGGCAACACCTGTGCGGCGGTGGTGTAGAACGCTTCCGTGGCCATACCGGGTAATCGTGATGACGTTGAGCTGTGTTGCGTTGCGCCGTCTATCCAAGGCAACCAGGTCAGACGGCCACTGCTTCAGACCCCATGGGACGCAACAGCTCGTCGTTAGCGTCGCGCCAAGGCGTCACACCGTGACGCCTTCGGAACGCGAACGGCTAGCCCGAACGCCAAGAACGGGCTCGCAAGGCCCCGGCTCAGCCTCGAGGCCACGACCTCCGCCAATGCCTACCACCATCGAAAACCGGCATTTAGGGCATCGAGAGCCGGCAGGTGGGCGTCCGCGTCGTCAGGCTGTTGAGGCGCCGCTATCCAGGGGCATCCGCAGCGTGCATGCACGGATCACCGCCTCCAGTCTCTGGCAGCGGCGGACACACCGTCGTCGGGTCGTCCTTTGCCCCGGCAACCTCCTGCGCCGACCCCGAGGACATCCCCGTCGCCGAGTGGCTATGCGGGGCGCAGCAGTTCCTCGCGCCTGGTCAGCAGTTGGGCGCGCTCGGCCAGCAACTCGGCGCGGCGCTCCTTGAGGTACGCCCCGGTGTCGCGGACCCACTGCGCCAGCCTGTTCACCTCGCCTCTGGTCTTCTCGATGCGCTGATGCTTGAACACATCGCTGATGATGTTGTCGAAGAAGGTGTCGACGAACCACCGCGTGTCCACCTTGGGCATCACCGGCCGGGCCGCGATCCCGGTGTCGGCCAGCTCGCGGGAGAAGACGTCCAGAGCCCGCTGGGCATGCCAGGCGGCCTTGTCGGCACTGGTCAGCTTGCCGTGCTCGTAGGCGTCGGCGAGCAGGCCGCCACCGAACATGTCGAGGGTGGAGGCGTTCCTGGCGGAGTCGAGCAAGCGCAGCACGACGCCGAGCGCCTCGTGCGCGCCCTGCCCCGCCTGATGGGCCTCTTCGCATGCGCGCACGTCGGCGCTCAACCGCTCGAGCACGGTGCCGAGATCGGCCAGCGCCCGCGCGCGCGGATCGCCGCTCCGGATGAGCTGCCGCTCCTTCTCGGCCAGGAGCTGGGCGTACTCCCGGGGCGCGGCGGCGAGCTCCGCCAGCTCGGCGCCGGCCGCCGCCGCGTCGGCTTCGAGTTGCACCAGCCGGGCCCGGTGACCGTCCACGCGTTCCCCGGCCACCACCGCCTCGGCACGCTCGCGCTCCAGCCGCTCCTCGCGGTTACCCAGCATGCGGGCCAGAAGGGCGGACAGCCCGCCCTCCAGCCGGGCGACGTCGCGCTCCTCCTCGACCAGTTCGAACTCCAGGTCCTCCAGAGTGCGGCGGACGTCCGCGATCTGCTGCGCCATGGTCTCGCGCAGGCGCCGGACGTGCTCGGCGCGGTGCATCCTGACGGTCGCCTCGCGCAACCGTTCATCAAGGTCCGAGGAGAGGCTCACGCAATGACGACGAACGGGCCGGACCGGACGTTCCGTATAGCGTCCCCGGCGGCCGAGCCGGGGACGGCTCCAGCGCCGCAACATCCACATCGCCTCGCCACAGCCGGGGCCGAGGATGCGGGCATCCCCGGCGGGCTTGGTCAGCTGCCATAGCTCGTCCGCGGCGCCCCATGGGACGACGATGAAGCGACCGCCATGAACCGGCCCCGTCAGACGTCGCGCCATGTGGAGTCATTGCCCCCGGTTGACTTCGGCCCGGTCGGCTTGCGGGAAGTGGGGCCGTGAGCAGAGTCGGGAACCAGGGAGGAACCATGTCCGATCATCTTGACGCGCCGGGGCTCAAGCCGCCGCACGGCGACGCGCGCATCGACATCACCGATATCTACGCCTTCCAGAAGCCGGACGATGCCACCAGGTCGGTGCTGGTGATGTGCGTCAATCCGCTGGCACCGACCATGGGCGAGCGGTTCCACCCGGGTGCCGCCTACAACCTCCACCTGGACACCGATGGTGACGCGGTGGCCGATCGGACGTTCACGGTCACCTTTTCCGATGAGGACGCGCAGGCGGCTACGGTCCGGCTGGATGAGCAGGTGCTGTTCGAGGGCGTGCCCGCCTGCTTCGGCCGCGAGGCGCAGGTTGCGACCAGTGGCGAATACACCTTCTTCGCCGGGATCCGCAGCGACGCCTTCTTCTTCGACCTGGAGGGGTTCAAGGCCGGGATGGCTTTCACCGGCGCGGACTTCTTCGCCGACAAGAACGTCTTCGCCATCGTGGTGGAGGTGCCCAACACGCTGTTCGGCAGACGGCCGGTCGGCTACTGGACCACCGTGGTCCTGGACGGCAAGCAGGTGGAGCGGATGGCTCGCCCGCTGATGAACATCGTGTTCACCGCCGACGCCGACAAGAACGCCTACAACGGCGGCGCTCCGGCCAACGACCGGCGCGACTACACCGGCAAGGTCGTCGCGACGCTGCTGGCGGCCGGTGGCGGCTACAGCGAGCACGAGGTGGCCGAGGTCGCCGGCCGGCTGCTGCCCGACCTGCTGCGTTACGACTGCACCAGCACCGCCGGTTACCCCAACGGCCGCCAGTTCGCCGACGACATCGTCGATGAGCAACTGGCCGTCCTCACCAAGGGCAACGCGCCCTCCCAGGGCGTCAAGCCGCACAGCGACACCACCACCACCTTCCCCTACCTGGGCGTTCCGCACTAGTGGAGGAGGATCCGCTGTCCACGGTGCTGCGCGATGCCGTCGATCTGCTGGAGAAACTGGTCGAGGGCGCCGGTGCGCTGATCGTCTTCATCGGAGCGCTGTGGGCTTTCACCCAGTTCCTGACCGCCGGGGTGCGCGATCGTGGCCAAGTGCGGGACTTCACCCGGATCCGCCTCAGCTTGGGCCGCTTCCTGGCCCTCGGTCTGGAGTTCCAGCTCGCGGGAGACGTGCTGCGCACCGCGATCGCCCCGAGCTGGACCCAGATCGGGCAACTGGCAGCCATCGCCACCATCCGCACCGCCCTGAACTACTTCCTCAGCCGAGAGATCGCCGAGGAACGCGCGCAGGTCCAGCAAGCACAGGCGAAACACATGCGGGACGTCCCGGACCTGTCCGATCCAACCTCGGCCGCATGAGCGCGGCCTGGCTGCTCGGGCAGGCCGCGCTCCTGGTCACCGCCTGCGGCCTGGCGACCTTCCTCTGGACCTGCATCGCCACCCGTCGCGTTCAGGAGGCCGTCGCGCTGCTCCTGGAGTTCCTGACCGCGGCCGCGCTGATCCGCCTGGCCGCCCAGCCCTCCTGGAGCAGCCTCGCCACCACCGCCGTCGTGATCGCGATTCGTAAGGTGGTCGTGGCCGGCCTGCGGTTTCAGCACCCTTCCGCAGAACCGCGCTGACCAGGCACCCTGCCTTCGCAGGGCGGAACGGCCGTGGGTGTCTCCAGAGCGTGACGCCGCGCCGGGAGGTCCCGGCAGCTCAGTCCTGCCGGCGCAGCCAGCGCAGAGCCGCGTCGGCGGTGTCGTCAGGGCTGCCGTTGAAGGCGATGGCGGCCCCGGGCGCGTGCTGCCTGACCAGGTTGACCGCCTTCTCGAAGAGTTCGAGCAACGGCTCGTGCTTGCGGATGCCGCCCCCGATCACCACGCACGCGTAGTCGTTGCCGCGCAGCGCTTCGACGATCTCCCCTTCGGGATCGCCGTCGAGTGCCAGCAGGCACCAGTCGGCCTCGATCCCGAGTTCGCCGAACCGGGCCTCACCCAGGGCGATCGCCGCCTGCACCGGCTCCGGGTCGAAGCCCGGGATCTTGGCGGGATCAAGACCGACCACCAGTACTCGTGCCCCTGTCACGTGTCCCCCTTCTCATGGAACGTCGCCCATGGTCACAGTGGCGGATGAACCGCACTGTGCGCCACATCGTCCCGATAGTGCCACGTACGGCCGGCGCGTCGCCGGCAGGGTGATCGGGCCGAAGCGCCGCGGTGCCGGCCGGTCATCCACCGGCCGGGACCGCAGGGGTTCGCGGGCGGACGTGCCCGGAAGCGTCAGATCTCTTCCACGCTGCTCGGCTCACGCCGGGACAGATCGATACCGAGTTCCTCGGCGGCCCTGAAGACGTCCTCGTCGGTGTCGCGCATCTCGATGGAGCTGCCGTCGCTGGAAAGTACCTCGACGTTCAGGCACAGCGACTGCATTTCCTTGATGAGGACCTTGAAGGACTCGGGAATGCCGGGCTCGGGGATGTTCTCGCCCTTGACGATGGCCTCGTAGACTTTCACGCGGCCCAGGACGTCGTCGGACTTGATGGTCAGCTGCTCCTGCAGGGCGTAGGCGGCGCCGTATGCCTCCAGCGCCCACACCTCCATCTCGCCGAAGCGCTGGCCGCCGAACTGGGCCTTACCGCCGAGCGGCTGCTGGGTGATCATGGAGTAGGGGCCGGTGGACCGGGCGTGGATCTTGTCGTCCACCAGGTGCAGCAGCTTGAGGATGTAGATGTAGCCGACGGCGATGGGGTAGGGGAACGGCTCGCCGCTGCGGCCGTCGAACAGCGTGGCCTTCCCGCTGCGCTCGACCAGCCGGTCCCCGTCGCGGTTGGGGCGGGTGCTGTCGAGGAGGCCGATGATCTCCTCCTCGCGGGCGCCGTCGAAGACCGGGGTGGCCATGTTGGTGCCCGGGTCCGCGTGTTCGAGGCCGCTGTCGCGCAACCGGTCGGCCCATGCCTCCTTGATGCCGGAGATGTCCCAGCCTCTGGCGGCGATCCAGCCGAGGTGGGTCTCGAGCACCTGGCCGACGTTCATGCGGCCGGGGACGCCCAGCGGGTTGAGGATGATGTCGACGGGGGTGCCGTCCTCCAGGAACGGCATGTCCTCCACCGGCAGGATCTTGGAGATGACGCCCTTGTTGCCGTGGCGGCCGGCC
>NZ_VRLV01000011.1 GCF_009760925.1 Nonomuraea typhae | reverse complement strand
GCCGCCGACTGCACTCCGCATTGGGCTACCGGCCGCCCCAGGAAGTCCTCAACGAACACGATTCATCCCAGATGGCCGCGTAGGCTACGCCCGCAAGCTGGCTGTCCGGAAAACGCTAGGCCCCTCAGTTGAAGTTGCGGGGTTCGATCGGCGTGCCGTACCTCGTGGTGAAGACGAGGCCGCTCGCGTGCCACCTCTTGTCGGCGTCCTCGCGGGTTTGGTCTTGGAACTGTGCGCGGTCCTTCAAGGCGGTGACGCAGAGGCCGATGAGGGGGAGCGAGGTGGACGAGTCCTCTGTCTTGGTGTTGTCGCGATGGAGGAGCTGACCGTGAACGCGGGTGAGTTGGTGACCAATGGTCAGCTCTTCTGCCTTGTAGTCCACGCTGTCCCATGTGAGGCCGAGTACTTCGCCGCGGCGTAGGCCGAGGAGAAGCACCAGGACGTAGGCGGCATACAGGGGCTCTTCGACCGCGCGGAGGTGCTCAAGGAAGCGGCGGGCTTCATCGACGCTCCAGGCTCCACGCTTGCGTTCCTTCTTGGTGAACTTGCTTGGGTTCGGTAGCAGGGTGAGGCTGACGACGTTCTTGGAAATGAGTTCCTCGCGGACGGCATTGGAGAGGGCTGAACGCAGGATGCGGCGGATGCTGGTGAGAGTGCCGCGGGAAGGGGCGTCCGTGCAGCACTCGCCTCTTGCGCAGCATTGTCGTTCGTTCTCCGGGCGTTTGTGATCCTTCTTCTGGGCGCAGCAGGTGCAGAGCGTGGGGAGCTTGTTGAGCCAGGTCTGAACGTCGCGGACGGTGAGCTTGTCGAGTCGGATCTTGCCGATGCCGGGGTTTCATAGAGCCGGACGAGGGCCTCATAGGTGGCGTACGTGGCGGGTTCGAGGTTGGGCTTGATGACTTCCTTGAGCCAGCGCTTGAGATACGTCGTCATGGATTCGTGGTTGGTAGCGACTGGCCCTTTGGCGGCCTGTTCGTGGAGCTTGAGCCACTTGTCGTGGGTTTCCTCGCGGGTCTTGCCGTAGGCCCATTTGCGGGTCTTGTTGCCTTCCGGTGTGGTGACCCAGACGTAGCCGGCCCAGCCGTTCTTGTAGGGGAAGATCGAGCCCTCGTTGTTGGCACGGGTGCGTGGCTTTCGGGGGCGCTTGGGCTCCTCGGGGGTGGCTAGTGGTGTCTTGGTCGGCATTTACGCGGCCTCCTCTCTCAGGCGGGTGATGTAGGCGTCCAAGGCGGATGCGGGGATGCGGCGGCAGCGGCGGGAGACGATGACGGACTCCAGTTCGCCGGAGCGGATGAGGTTGTCGAGGGTCCAGCGGCTGACCTGGAGAAAGGTCATGGCGTCGGGGACGGTGAGCATGGCGTCGCCGGTCATTGCGGACCGCCCGGGATGAGTGCGGCGGCAAGGATGGCGTCGCTTTCGGAGTGGCCGCGGCCGGCGTACTGCCAGTGGGCGACGACATATCCCTCGTGCTTGACGTGGTCCTGGCGGGCGGTGCGGAGGGCGGCGAGGGTGGGGCCGTAGTGGCGGGAGCGGGTGGAGAAGTGGCCGCCGAAGCCGAGCATGTGGGCCCAGTGGGTGAGGTTGAGGTGGGCCAGGTCGTTGTGAGTGCCGAGCTTGAGGCAGGTGGCGATGAGGTGGCGGGCGTGGTCGGGGATGGGGAGTGTGGTCAGGTCTGTGAGGGGTCTGATGCGCTGGTCGAGGACGCCGACGCATTCGGCGGCTTTGGTGGCGTACTTGGCGACGTAGGACGCGGCGTGTTCGGTGACGGGGCGGATGTCGAGTTGGGTGCCCCATTGCAGGGTTCTGCCGGCCGTGGTTGCGGTGATCGCGGTTGCTGCGTCTTGTACGGCTTGTGCCAGGATCTCGGCTGTGGCCCGGGACGGTGGGGGTTGCGTGGGTCCACCGGGGCGGTCGAGGCGGAAGATCGCGTGGAAATGGACGACGCCTCGCCTCTGGTACTCGGCGACAACGATCTCTTGGTCAACACCCACGCCTACGGCACCAAGGCATCAGAGGCCCCGGTCTTCCACCTTCGCTGCATCGAGCCCCACGGCACCACCGCCGTCTACCTCGCCGGCCTCGAACGCATATGGACGGCAGCGAGCCCGGCACCTGGCGTTCCCTGAGCTGCAAGCCAAATATCTCTACGCCTTATCCAGCGACCAACACGACTAGCCTCCAGCGTTCCCACCCCTCAGAAAGCTCGCTCGAACAGGAGGCGACCAGCCTCACTATCTATGCGAGTTGGGGTCATCACCATGCTTAGACGCTCCTCAAAACAGCTTCCGGATACTCTCCGCTTCTCCGGTCCCACATACTGCCGCCAGCGAGATGGGTGGCGTGGCCTACCAGTAACTGTCCACACTTGATCGTGATTCGTCCGGTTGAGCATGTCTCGCAACCATGCTGTCTGCCGCTGGAGCGCAAGACGCGCTTGCCCGCTCATGCCGCCGACTCCCCACGCCAAGATCACCACATCAGCCTGTTGCAGCTTCGGCGAAATCAGTGCTCGGGCCTCGCGCAGCTCCTGATCATCGATCTTGGTCCGGTTCAACGCGAGTGCATCCTTTGTGGGGATGTTGAGCAGATTCGCGACGACCAACTCGTTGCAGCTGACCACCGGGAGTGCTGAGCGAACGTTACGAAACGTGGTCGTACTCTCGAGCGGCCTCAAAGCGGGGTTCAACAGGATGGCGCACAGAGTCCTGCGAGTGTTCAAGGCCCCGAGTTCGTTCCCCGCCAGCACCACCAGTTCACCCGCCATCACTCGCATCAGCCCTTTTGGCCACCTGACTGCCCACCTGTCGTCGCAGCAGCGCACAGCCACCTCGCACGCTTAGGCATCCACAGGCGTCCCCGGAGAGGTCATGTTATCCACAGGGAACCTCGAGTCGGCCACACACCCTCCACGAAGCGTGGATACTTGCGCATGTGCCAGAACAGCAAGTAGCCATCTTTGAGCAGGAGCCGATCTTCAGCACCTCCCCGGAGAGGGTGCAGCGGATCACGCGCAGCGAGGTCCCCGCCAGCACCGCTCTAGAGAGAGGCTTTCCTGCTGGACTCGTGTCGGCCGCCGCTGAACGGGAGTCCTGGCGGAAGGAAGTCCACAGACCAGCTACTCACACGCATAAGTGGTGGGCACAGCGTCTCGGATCAGTCTTCCGAGGAATCCTAGCTTCCGCTATCTCGCACGATAAGACGGACGCTGTTGACTGTTATTCCAACGCACTCCACCTTCCGGGCCTAGTCGTGTGCGATCCATTCGCCGGATCAGGAACGACGCTCGCTGAGGCAGCGAAACTCGGTGCCAGAGTTATTGGGAGAGACATCAATCCCGTAGCAACGCTTGTCCAGCGACAGGCTCTAGCGAAATGGGATAGAGCCGCACTAGAGAGCGCATTCAAGGCTGTCGAGTCGCGCGTTCGGCGAGAAATTGATGAGCTTCATAAAGATAAGCACGGTCGTCCAGTTCTGTACTATTTCTGGGTCACTCTCGCACAATGTCAAGAGTGCCCGCCTGGGGTACCGCCCGTAGAACTATTTAGTCGCTACATCTTCGCCCAGCACGCCTATCCGAAGAGGTTTCCAACCAGCAGGGCGACCTGCCCGAAATGCCATGCTGTAATTGTCGTTAACATCGTCGAAGACAGAGACTTCACCTGCCACTCATGTGGAATAACTTCAAGTATTGATGGGCCAGTAAACCGCGCCACAATGACTTGCCCACAAGGCCATGTCTCTAAGATTCTCGATGCACTAGGTGACAGGCCCCCTGCCCTCAGAATGTATGCCAAGCAGGTCCTGAGCGCAGATGGAACACGCCTCTATGAGCCCATCGACGACTTCGATCGAGAGCTGTACAAGATCGCAGAAGGTAGGCTTGCGGAGCGACGTCAAGAATTGGTTCTTCCTCGCGGAGAACTGGACGATGGTCACAACACACGCCAGGCTACTCGGTGGAATTACCGCTCTTGGGGACAGTTCTTCAACGCTCGCCAGCTGTATAGCCTCGGACTTTTGGGCGCCTCAATCCGGGACCTCTCCCCAAGCCCGGAGCGAGAAGCGCTCGCTGCACTTTTTTCAGGGGTTCTCGAGTTCAACAACCTCTTCTGTAGCTTCAAGGGTGAGGGAACCGGCGCCGTTCGGCACATGTTCTCCCATCATATCCTGAAACCCGAGCGCACTCCTCTTGAGGCACACCCGTGGGGAACTCCGGCTTCATCAGGAGCTTTTTCCACGCTTTACCAGTCGCGTATAATTCGAGCCTTGGAATACAAGCAGCGACCTCACGATCTAATCCCCGATGGCGACGGATCAGACAGACGTTTCGGTTTGTCCGGCCCGCTTGAATTTGATCTAGGGACCGCCGATGAATTCACCTCCGGGGCCGTGGACATCTACGTCAGCCACGGGTCTTCAGCATCATTTGACCTGCCAGACTCCTCGGTAGACCTCGTCATCACGGATCCCCCGTTTATGGACAATGTCCACTACAGCGAACTGGCTGACTTCTTTCATGCGTGGCTTCAGCAGATCAGGCCGTTTGAGGGCTATCCCAATGATATCGACACTACACGCAATTCAGAAGAGGTTCAATCTGCCGATCCCGTCGAGTTTGGTAAGGCCATTGCGTCGGTGTGGAAGGAGTGCTCTCGCCTCCTAAAGGACAGCGGCATTTTGGCTTTTACGTTCCACCAGGCGCGGATCGCGGGCTGGCTGGAACTCGTCAAGGCACTAGAGGCAGCTGGACTCGTAGTGACTGCCGTGCAACCGGTTAAGGCCGAGATGAGCACGAGTACCGTAAAATCAAGCGCCGCCGATCCCTCCAACCTGGACTCGATTGTGGTGTGCCGCCCAGTCGGATATGCCGATCCGGCAGCAAAGAACATCGAACAGGCCGAATTGCGAGCCGTATCCGGGCTACGAGAATGCCAGCAGGCCAACGTTAAGGTCGGCTTCGCTGATGTGGAATCGGTCGTTAGAGGTTCAATTCTCTCGCTCTATACTTCCCCTGCAAACGAAATACCGCTGGATGCCTTGGCGACGGCAGCCGATGGAGCTGTTTCGCGAGCTGCCGCTGCTCTGGAGATCCGCTCTAATCGAACGTGAGCGTTTCCGATTCGATCATCAATGATCCCATGTTAACTACGAAACGCCCTCGGGGAGTCGTCTCTTCCGTCCGGTTCTTCGGTTGCGGGAAAGGATCCACCGCGGGTTCCTCCAGAGCAGGGTGCAGTGCGCTGAGCCGATAGCAGTGAAAGGTTTCCGCCACATCGGGCAGGCGCGTTGTCCGAACGATCTCACGCACCAGAGTAATGGGCTGTTCCATCGCGAGGTCATCCCGCTCGCTGATCAAAGTCGCTGCATTGAGCATCCATGACCAGCCGAGAGGGTTGGAGAAGACCAACATAGGGCGCTGACGATCCAGGCCGTCGCCATACGTGCCGAGATCGATCGCCTTTTTGCGCCTACCAGTGACCTTATCGTAGAGCTCTACATCCTTATTGAGAGCCGCGCCCGCGACAAGGGCGAGGGAATGCACGAACACGTCACCTGGAGACAGGGCTTTCTCTAATACCACAAAGAGGTAGAAGCCTGGAATTCTGATCTCTTTGCCTCTGTTCGTATAGACGCGGATGGTAGCGCAGGGAGGGGTCGTGTTGTAGTCCATCCCCGAGCCTCTGGCTGACGTGCGATTCGCGGTCAAATTAACCTTCTTCACCTCAAGCCCGAAGATCGCCCGAGTGTCGTAATCAGCACCACCCTGTGTCAGGAGGTCATATTCTTCCGGACGCGCGATCACCACATCAGGACTGACCAGTGGCTTGTGTGCCGAGACGACGAGGGAGTCCGCCGGCAGTCGATCCTTGAGGATCTCTGCTACGTGGCGGTCGAACGGGTCGTCTTGGGTATTCCCCTTGCCAGCGAGAGAGAATGGGACGGGTGCACCGGTGGTGTCGAAGAACTCTTGGGCAAGGATCGCGAACACGCTTGCGGGCAGGTCTGCTGGGCGCAGCCGCTCAGTCGAGTCGAAGGTCATCGTGCACGAATACCACAGATCACTCCCGCCACAGGATCAAGTGATCATTCCGTGAAGTTCGCCCAAGATTCATCGGATTATCTACGGTTGGACGACGCTGCGCACTCCAATACCTCCGCCCACGCACAGCCCCTCACGTTGCGCTTTGATCTGCCGCGCCGCTTCCGGCACTCGGGCCTGACGACCCTGCGCTCCGGGTCGGCTTGCCACCGGATGACGTGGTGACCGTGGGCAGCGGTTGCGCGGGACATATGCGGGATGATCAAGCTCGCCATACGAGATCATCGCCTTGTTTCGGCAGGTCGGGGCTGGTTCCGAACTACTTCGCCCACGCTCTTCTGAAGCGGGTGCTTTCGAACTCTGCGGACTGGCTCGGTTGCTGCCGTGACGATCTCTGACTTCGGTTCCCGCTGTTGGTGGCTGGGGCGATCGGCTGCCGCATGGGTCTGGGGTTCGAATCCCCAAGGCGGCTCCCAGGTCAAAGGCCCTCGCGAAGATCGCGGGGGCCTTTTCCGGTTGCAGTTCCCATGGGCTTCGGGTGGGTGGTGGTCACGCTGTCTTGGAGGGCTTGGGTGGAGGCTCTCTATGCTTCGGTGGGTTGGGTGCTGGCCATGCGGCGTTCGAACCAGATCGAGGTGAACGGTGGCACCGCGCAGGCCAGGCCGAGGAGCACCGTTCCGCGGCTCCAGCCGGCTTCGCGGGCGGAGAGGAGTACCGCGGCCGCGTACAGCACGAACAGCGCGCCGTGGATGGGGCCGAAGATCTTGACGCCCAGTTCGCCGGTCTCGGTTATGTACTTGAAGAACATGCCGACCAGCAGCCCTGCCCACGAGCAGGCTTCGGCTACCGCCACAAGTCGAAACCAGCGCAGCACTATGCACCCTTTCGCCAGATTTGCGGACACTCTACAGGCTGTAGAGCGCAACCTGGCCGCCGGGTCGGCCGCGGAGGGAGGGGTATTCGTGGCTTAAGAGAGGGTTAAGCGGAATTAAGGGCCTATGTCAGGTCTCGACGCGGAAGCCGTAACGTGTCACTCTCGGGACGACATGAAAAGAGCATTTGCCCTGGGGCTCCTGCTACTCGCGGCAGCCTGTGCCGCCCCGGAGACCGCCCCGCCGGTCAACTCCGAAGACGTCATGTTCCTGCAGATGATGATTCCGCATCACCAGCAGGGCATCGAGATCGTCAAACAGGCGCGTGGCAAGACCGTCCCGGATCAGCTCAAGACGCTGGCGGCGGCCATCGAGACGACCCAGGGTGACGAGGTCAAGAAGATGATGGGCTGGTTACGGTCATGGGACCAGCCGACCGTGGCTCCCACCAGTGCGCACGCCGGTCACGGCGGCATGCCGGAGACCGATCGCGAGAAGATCGGCCGCCTCGCCAGGTCCAAGGACTTTCCCCGGGACTTCCTCAACCTGCTCATCGCTCACCAGGACGATGCCGTCCAGATGGCCAGGATCGAGACGATGAACGGCATCAATCCGGAAGTCAAGGCGTGGGCCGACCAGGTCGGCAAGTCCCGTGAGGCGCAGATCGATCAGATGATGTCCCTGCTCAAGACGGCCTGACGCGCACTCGGTAAATGCCCGTAGACGGACCGTGCCCCAAGGTGATTAGATGACTTGATATGTCACCCGAAGTCACCCGTCCTACCCTGTCCGACGCGCTGACCGAGCGCATGCTGGAGCTCATCCGCACCGGCGACCATCGCCCGGGTGACAGGCTGCCCTCGACCAGGGAGCTGTCCCAGCGTTTCGCCGTCACCACCCCGACGTTGCGCGAGGCGCTGCGCAGGCTCGAGGCCACCGGCGCGATCGAGATGCGCCACGGCTCCGGCATCTACGTCGGCCCGGCCATCGAGCGTGTCGTGCTCCCGAACCCCAACATGCGCGAGATGCGCGCCACCCAGCTCCTGGAGCTGCTGGGCGCGAGGATCGTCATCGAGCCCCCGCTGGCGGCCATGGCCGCGGAACGTGCCACCCCCACCGGCAGGGCGGAGCTGCGCCGCCTGCTCAGCGAGGCGGCACAGCACCTGCGCGGCGAGGACGCCGAGCTGCACGAGGCCAACATGACCTTTCACCGGGTGACCGCCCGGCTGGCCGGCAACGGCGTCCTGCACGAGGTCGTCGACTCCCTGCTCACCGTGCACGCCAACGAACAGCGGGAGATACTGGCGATTTTCGATGACCGGCGGCGTGACTACGACGAGCACCTGGAGATCCTCGAGGCGATCGAGGCAGGTGACCCCCAGGCCGCCGAGCGGCTGATGAAAGCCCATCTCGTGGACGTGAAGAACGTCATCGAGACGAGGCTGCACCAACCCCCCTTTGAGTAAGGAGTCCGGCATGCGCACCCTGGCCGCGCTCGGATTGACCATGACACTCGCACTGGCCGCCTGCGGCGACGACGCCGCGGCACCGGAACAGAAGAAGAGCGAGTTGTCGCTCTACAACGACAAGGGCGCGTGGAGCAAGTACTTCCAGGACATGGGCGCCCTGTCCAAGCAGCAGATCAGCCTGTCGATGAAGCCGGTGGGCTACACCGATTCCGCGCAGTACCAGGCGTTCATCAAAGCCTCGTTCCGCACGGACGTGAAGCCGGATCTGTTCACGTGGCAGACCGGGGGGATGCTCGAGGAGATCGTCAAGCAGAAGCAGGTCGCCGACACCACCGCCGTCTGGCAGGAGGCGATCAAGGCGGGCGACCTCCCGCAGGATCTGGCGCCCTATTACACGATCGGCGGCAAGCAGTACTGCGTCCCGCTCAACGTCGCCTACTGGGGCATGTTCTACAACAAGCCGGTCTTCGACCAGCACAAGATCAAGCCTCCGGTCACGTGGGACGAGCTGATCCAGGCCGCCGACAAGCTGAAGAAGGCGGGGGTCACGCCCTTCTACCACACCAGCGTCTTGTTCTCCTTCGTCTGGTTCGAGCAGCTCATGGCGGGGATGGACCCGGATCTCTACGACCGCCTGTCCACCGGCAAGGCCAAGTACACCGACCCGGGCGTGGTCGCGGTGATGGACAAGTGGAAGCAGCTCCTCGACGCCGGATATTTCGTGAATGCGGGTGATAAGACCGATCCGGCGGACCTGCTCAAGACCGGCAAGACCGCCATGGTCTCCTTCGGCACGTTCTTCACCACCAGCATGACCACCCGCGCCATGGTCTCCGGCAAGGACTACGGCTTCTTCGTCATCCCCAACGTCAACGCGAGCCTGCCCAAGACCTCGGTCATCTTCGAGAGCGGCCCCCTCTGCGCACTCCAGAAGTCCCCGCAGGAGTCGATGCAGTATCTCAAGTGGTGGACGACGGCGAGCGCCCAGGAGAAGTGGGCCGCCAGCCGGGGTGACGTCAGCGCCAACCCCAAGGTCACGGTCAAGGACGCGGCGCTCGACGCGATCACCAAGGACGCGGGCAGCGGCAAGTACCGCCTGGTCAACCGCTACTTCGAGGCGACGCCGCCGCCGATCCTGACGGCCGCGCTCGACGGCTTCGGCAAGTTCGTCTCCGACCCGAGCACCGGCAAGGAGGTGCTGGAGACGATCCAGAAGGCCGCCGACGAGTACTGGAGCACGCACCAGTGAGAAGCGCCCCCATCCTCGGGCGGTTCAGGTACGGCTACGTGGCCCCGGCGGTCCTCCTGGTCGCCGGGCTGCTGTACGCGCCTTTCCTGTGGACGGCCTACCTCAGCCTGACCAGCTACGACGGCCTGGCCGACCCCGAGTTCACCGGCCTGCGCAACTTCGCCAGGCTCTTCGCGGACCCGGCGCTGCTCACCTCGACGCGCAACACGCTGCTCTGGGTGGCCGGCACGATGGTGCTGCCGGTCGGCCTGGGCCTGCTGGTGGCGGTGCTGTCCTACGACATCAAGGGGGGCGCGTGGTTCCGGGTCCCGTTCATGCTCCCGTACGCGCTCAGCGGCGCCGGGCTCGGCATGGTGTGGAGCCCGATCCTGTCCCATGACGGCATCGCCAACCTGCTGCTCGGCACCGACACCGCGTACATGCAGGTGGCGCCGTACAACACGGTCGCGATGCTGCTGGTGTGGACGTGGCAGCAGCTCGGCGTCAACACGCTGCTGTTCGTGGTGGGCCTGCAGTCGATCCCGAAGGCCCCGATCGAGGCCGCGCGGCTGGACGGCGCCTCCGGCTGGTCGTTGTTCCGGTACGTGATCTGGCCGTTGATGCGCCCGCTGACCGCGGTCGTGGTCGGGCTGGCGCTGGTGGCGAGCCTGAAGACGTTCGACATCGTCTGGGTGATGACCCAGGGCGGGCCGGGCCGCAACTCCGAGACGCTGGCGGTGATGATGTATCGCGAGACGTTCGTGGCCACCAAGTACGGCTACGGCTCGGCCACCGCGGTGCTGCTGACCGTGGTCGCGGGACTGGCCTCCTGGTGGTATCTGAGGAGGCAGGTGCGATGATCCGCCGCACAGTTCTCGTCGTGTTGGGTCTGATCTGGCTTGGCCCGACCTACCTGCTCCTGGTCAACGCCTCTCGTCCGGCGGACGCCTATGACCCGGCGAAGGCGTGGGTGCCGTCGCTGGACTTCTCCCTGTTCGCCAACGTGGCCGCCGCCATGGAGAAGGCGGATCTCACCAGCAGCCTGGCCAGCACCGCGCTGTACGCCGTCGTCTCGCCGCTGCTCGGCGTGCTCGTCGGCGCCATGGCGGGGTACGCGATCGTGGTGCTCAGGCTCCGCCACGGTTTCTTCTGGTTCATGCTCATCTTCGGCGGCACGATCTTCCCGTCGCAGATGCTGCTGGTGCCGCTGTTCATCGGCTACAGCGACACCGGCCTCTACGACGACCGCCTCGGCATGCTGCTGCTCTACACGGCGATCAACGTGCCCCTGGCCGCGTTCGTGCTGCGCAACTTCTACTCCGGCGTGGCGTTCTCCATCTTCGAGGCCGCCCGCATGGACGGCGCCTCGACGCTGCGCATCTTCTTCCGCATCTACCTGCCGCTGTCGGTGAGCGCGCTGGCGGCGGTGTTCATCCTCGAGTTCACCTTCATCTGGAACGACCTGATCTTCGGCCTGGTGCTGACGCAGACCGCGACGGTGCGGCCGGTCATGGTCGCGTTGTCCGGCCTGATCACCGACGTCTACGCCGGGACCCCGGTCCCCGTGGGCCTGGCCGTGGGCCTGATGGTCTCGCTGCCGACGGTCGTGTTGTTCCTGGCCACTCAGCGCCTCTTCGCCAGGGGCCTTTCTCTAGGGAGTGTGTGATGACGAGCCGGTTGCTGCAGCGGAGCCTGGGCTCCCCGGACTACGACGGGATCAGGCAGGCTCTGCGGCACGACACCTCGATCCCGGTGATCAGCGTGCGCGGCTTGGAGGTACGGCTGGCCGTACTGCCGTTGTTCACCCATGACGGACGGCAGGCGGTGAGGGTGTCGTGCACCGGATTGATCGGCTCCGATCTGGAGATCTCCCTGAAGGACGTCGATTCCCAGACCGGCACCGACGTCACCCTGCTGGTGCCGGAGGTCCACGAGCCGCGGACGTTCACGCTGGAGGTGCGTGACGCCGAGGGGGTGATCGGGACCGCCGAGGTCACGGTGACGCCGCAGCGCAAGTGGAGCGTGTTCGTCGTGCACCACTCGCATCTGGACATCGGCTACACCGACCCGCAGGGCACGGTCCTGCGCCATCATCTGGAGTACCTCGACGCGGCGGTACGGCTGGCCGGCGAGACCGCCTCGTGGCCGGACGACGCGAGGTTCCGCTGGACGGTCGAGTCCTCGATGCCGGCGGCGAAGTGGCTCGCGGCCCGCCCCAAGGAGCAGGTGGAGCGTTTCAACCAGGCGGCGCGCGAGGGGATCATCGAGGTCACCGCGTTCCCGGTTCAGCTGCACACCGAGGCGTGCTCGACCGAGGAGCTGTACCGGCAGCTTCGCCAGGTCTTCGACTTCCCGGTGCGCTCGGCGATGCACACCGACGTGCCCGGCGCGGTGGTCGGGCTGGTGGACGCGTTGAACGCGGCCGGGGTGCTCTATCTGGCCGCGGCGCACAACTGGGCCGGCCGCTCGGTGCCTTATCTGCACGGCGGCGACAAGCTGACCAGGCCGTTCTGGTGGCAGGCGCCGTCGGGCAGGCGGGTGCTGGTCTGGTTCACCGACACCCCGCACGGCATGGCGTACATGGAGGGCAACACGGTCGGGCTGACCGACTCCTACGAGCTCGCCGACGACCTGCTGCCCCGCTACCTGTCGGCGCTGGCCACGCGCGGCTACCCGTACGGGCCGGGCACGTTCGGCTGGCAAGGGCCTGACGCGCCGCGCGAGCCGTACGAGCTGGACGTTCTGCACCTGCGGGTGCAGGGCGCGCACGCGGACAACGCGGGGCCGTCGATCGTGCCGGCGTCGATCGCGCGGCGCTGGAACGAGCAGTGGGCCTGGCCGAGGCTGCGCTCGGCGGTCAACAGCGACTTCTTCGAGCACGTGGAGGAGCGGTACGGCGATCGGCTGGCCGTACACGAAGGCGACTGGACCGACTGGTGGGCCGACGGGCTGGGCTCGGGCGCGCGTCCGCTGGGTTATGTACGGCGGGCGCAGTCGTCGCTCAGGGCGGCCGAGACCCTGCACACGCTGGCCGGGGTGGACGCCACCGAGCAGATCTCGGCCGCCTACGACAAGGTGGCGCTGTTCAACGAGCACACCTGGGGTGCGGCCAACCCGTGGGAGGACGCCGAGGAGGCGGGTGACTCGGGCGGGTTGCAGTGGACGAGGAAGTCGGCCGGCGCCTACGACGCCCAGGACGACGCGGCGGATCTGCTGCACGCGGGCATCCGCCGGTTCGGCGCGACGCTCGGTGATCAGGATGCGCCCGCGTTCGCGGTCTTCAACCCGGGCACGCACGCCAGGACCGACGTGGTGAAGGCGTTCCTGCCGCGTGACATCGTGCCGATCGAGCGGCCGATCGCGCTGAGGGACGCGCGCACCGGCGCGATCCTGCCGCACCACGAGGAGGTGGTGCATCCGGACGACTGGCCGACGCGGCCGATCGGGCGCCACCTGCGGGCGGTCGTGCCGGACGTTCCCGGGTACGGCTATGCCCGGGTCGAGGTGGTGCCGGCCGGGACGCAGGCGCCGGAGCCGGTCGAGCTGGGGCCGGAGCCGGTGATCGAGAACGAGTTCTACCGGGTGGCCTATGACCTGCGCGAGGGGTACATCCGGTCGATCTTCGACAAGGTGGCCGGGCGGGAGCTGGTCAACGCCGATGCGGCGGCCGGGTTCGGGCAGTACGTGTATGACCGCTATGCCACCGCCCCGCATTTCAACCACATGTCGGGACATGTGGGGGCGCATGACCGCACACTCCTCGGCGACCGGGCCATCGCGAGGAACGCCGCCCTCGTCAAGGCCGAGCGGACCGCCGTGGGCGAGAAACTGGTCGTGGAGCTGCAGGGCAAGGGCGTGGACTGGCTGCGCACCACGATCGAGCTGCACCGGGGCGTGCCCCGCCTCGACCTCACCTACCAGCTGGCCAAGCAGGGCACCCCGGCCAAGGAAGCCGTCTTCCTGGCCTTCCCGTTCGCCGCGGGCGCCCCGGCGGCCTGGGAGCTGACCGGCGGCGTCGGCGGGCCGGGGGTGCCGAGGGTGCCGGGGTCGGCGGAGTACATGCTGCCGATCCGGCACTGGATCGGCTACGAGGACCCGGAGCTGACCATCGCCTGGGCCACGCTGGAGGCCCCGCTGGTGCAGCTCGGGACCATCCACATGCCCTACGCGCCGTTCCCGCCGACCCTGGAGGACGAGCCGGGGACCGTGTACTCGTGGGCGCTCAACAACATCTGGGACACCAATTTCCCGGCCCAGCAGCAGGGCGAGACCACGTTCCGGTACGCGGTCACCTCCGCGGCCGGGGTCGAGGCCAGGCGGCTGGGCGCGCGGGCCGCGGCAGGGCTGACCGAGCCGTTCATCGGGATTCTGGGCGGCGGCTCCGCCGTACGGGACTATGTGCGGGTGGATCATCCCGACGTGCTGGTGACCTCGCTGGGCCGCTCGGAGGACGGCCTGGTGGTGCGCCTGCAGTCGCTCGCGCCCGAGCCGGTGGAGGTCCGGGTGACGGTGCCCGGACTGCGTGCGGCCCGGGTCAGCCCGGGGTTGCGCACCGGCCTGGTGCCGGGTGAGGTTGACGGAGAGTCGGTCAAGGTCGTGCTGCCCGCGTGCGGGGTGGCGGCCGTTTGGGGGACCCTTGAAGATCGTTGACATCCGGGCGACCACGGTCGCCGTGCCGCTGGAGGCACCGCTGCGGCACAGCAACGGCGCCCACTGGGGGCGCTTCATCCGCACGATCGTCGAGGTCGAGGCGGACAACGGGCTCGTCGGGCTGGGGGAGATGGGCGGCGGCGGCGAGAGCGCCGAGGCGGCCTTCAAGGCGCTGGTGCCCTACTTGGCCGGGCACGATCCCTTCCAGCTCGAAGCGCTGCGGTTCAAGATCGCCAATCCGACGGCCTCGCTCTACAACAACCGCACCCAGCTCCTGGCGGCCATCGAGTTCGCCTGTCTCGACCTGGTCGGGCAGCACCTCGGGGTCCCGGTGCACGACCTGCTCGGCGGGCGGTTGCGTGACGAGGTGCCCTTCGCCTCGTACCTGTTCTTCCGCTACGCCGGAGAGGGGCAGGAAGAGATCAGGACGCCCGGGCAACTGGTCGAGCACGCGCGGGAGCTGAAGCGGGCGCACGGGTTCACCGTGCACAAGCTCAAGGGCGGGGTCTTCCCGCCGGACTACGAGCTGGAGTGCTACCAGGCGCTGGCCGCCGCCTTCCCCGGCGACCGGCTGCGCTACGACCCGAACGCCGTGCTGTCGCTGGGGGAGGGGCTGCGGTTCGGCCGGGCCATCGAAGGGCTGAACAACGACTACCTGGAGGATCCGGTCTTCGGTCTGGAGGGCCTGCGGCTGGTGCGCGAGCAGGTCCGGGTGCCGGTGGCCACCAACACCGTGGTGGTCAACTTCGAGCAGCTCGCCTCGAACGTGCTGCGGCGCAGCGCGGACGTGGTGCTCCTGGACACCACGTTCTGGGGCGGCATCCGGCCGTGCGTGAAGGCGGCGGGGGTGTGCGAGACGTTCCAGCTCGGGGTGGCGGTGCACTCCTCGGGCGAGCTCGGCATCCAGCTGGCGACGATGCTGCACCTCGGGGCCGTGCTGCCGAACCTCACCTACGCGGCCGACGCCCACTACCACCAGGTGCGCGACGACGTCATCGAGGGCGGCAAGCTGGGCTACTCGGGCGGGGCGATCGCGGTGCCGTCGGGTCCGGGGCTCGGGGTGCGGCTGGACAAGGAGAAGGTCGAGCGGTACGCCGAGTTCTACCGGGAGGTGGGCGGCTACCCCTACGACCGGGATCCGGGACGGCCGGACTGGTACGCCCGGGTGCCGAATGAGCGCTTCGCCGACCCCGCCATTTCAGTTCAAGTCCGGACATAATCTCTTCCCATGACGAACGACACTCCCGCCGACAACCTCGTCACCACCTGGCACGCCCTTCCCTCGGGCCAGCCGTACACCACCAAGGCCGGAACGATGGTGCTGCGGGAGGAGACGTTCACCGACGGAGCCTTCGACGGGCACAAGGCCAAGGCCGAGATGTTCGTCACCGCCTACACGCTCGACGGCGCCGACCCCCTGACCCGGCCGGTCACCTTCGCCTTCAACGGCGGCCCCGGCTCGTCGAGCGTCTGGCTCCACCTCGGCGTGCTCGGCCCCCGCCGCGTGGTCATGGGTGACGCGGGCGCGCTCCTGCCTCCGCCGTACGGCCTGGCCGACAACGCCGAGACGTTGCTCAACGACAGCGACCTGGTCTTCATCGACCCGGTCTCCACCGGCTACTCGCGGGCGGCGGAGGGGGAGAAGCCCGACGCCTACCACGGCTTCACCGGTGACGTGGAGTCCGTCGGGGAGATCATCCGGCTCTGGACCACCCGCAACGGGCGGTGGATGTCGCCCAAGTTCCTGGCCGGCGAGTCCTACGGCACGCTCCGGGCCGCCGCGCTCGCCGACCACCTGCAGACCCGCTACGGCATGTACCTCAACGGGCTCATGCTGATCTCCTCGGTGCTCGACTTCATCACCGGCGACTTCAACCCGGGCAACGACCTGGCCTACGCCCTCTACCTGCCGACCTACGCCGCCATCGCCCACCACCACGGGCTGCACGGCGACCGGCCGCTGGCCGAGGTGCTGCGCGAGGCCGAGGAGTACGCCGGGCGCGACTACCTGTGGGCGCTGGCCAGGGGCAACCGGCTGACCGCCGAGGAGCGTGCCGCGGCCGTGGCCAAGGTCGCCGCGCTCACCGGCCTCAGCGAGGAGTACGTGGACCAGGTGGACCTGCGCCTGGAGCACATCCGGTTCTTCACCGAGCTGCTGCGCTCGCGCCGCCAGATCGTCGGCCGCCTCGACGGCCGCTTCACCGGCTGGGACGCCGACAGCGGGCGCGAGCAGTTCGAGCGCGACCCCAGCATGAGCGCGATCGTCGGCCCCTACAGCGCCGCGCTCAACCACTACCTGCGCGCCGAGCTCGGCTTCACCAGCGACCTGCCCTACGAGATCCTCACCGGCCGGGTCCACCCCTGGTCGTACAAGGAGTTCGAGGGCGCGCACGTGCACGTCACCAGCAAGCTGAGCGCGGCCATGCGCGACAACCACCACCTGCGCGTGCACGTGGCCTGCGGCTACCACGACGGCGCCACGCCGTACTTCGCCGCCGAGCACACCTTCGCCCAGCTGCGCATCCCGAAGGAGCTGGCCGGCAACGTCGAGTTCAAGTACTACGAGGCCGGTCACATGATGTACGTGCACGAGCCGAGCCGCCTGCGGCAGTCGGCGGACCTGGCCGCGTTCGTCAGGAGGTCACTCCGGTAGCGCCACCGGGACGCCGGCCAGCAGGCCGCCGTCCACGCGGTGCTCGGAGCCGGTGACGAACGAGGCCCGCTCACCGGCCAGGAACGCCACCAGCTCGGCCACCTCCGCCGGTCTGGCCACCCGGCCGAGGGGGTGGGAGCGGCCCCACTCGGCCACCGTCTCCTCCTGGGTGCGCTCGCCCCGCCAGAGGTCGGCGGCCCCGCGCAGCATCGGCGTGTCCACCGAGCCGGGGCAGACGACGTTGGCGCGGATGCCGTCGGCGGCGTGGTCGAGCGCCATCGAGCGGGTCAGCCCCAGCAGCGCGGCCTTGCTGGCGGCGTAGGCGGCCACCTTCGTCTGGGAGGCGAACGACTGCACCGAGGCCACCACCACGATCGAGCCGCCGCCCCTCGCCCGCATGTGTGGGACGGCGGCCTGGCAGGCCAGGTAGACGCCCTTGACGTTGACGTCCATGACCTCGTCCCAGGTCTCCTCGGGCGTGTCCTCGACCGTGCCGTAGCGCTGGATTCCGGCGCAGGTGACGAGGACGTCCAGGCCGCCGTACCGGGAGACGGCCAGCTCGGCCAGCTCGCGCATCCGGGCGCCGTCGCGCACGTCCGCCTCCACTCCCGTGACCCGCTCGCCGTCCACCGGCACGCCCGTGCCGACGCCGCAGAACACCACCGAGGCGCCGCCGGCGGCCAGCCGCTCCACGACCGCCCCGCCGATGCCGGCCGACCCGCCGGTCACCATGGCCACCTTGCCCTCGAAGTCACTCATGCCAGCACCTCCGCGCGCCATCTCAGCACCTTGCTCTCGTACGGCTCCAGCGTCAGCGCCGTCCCGTTGGCCACGGCGGCCGCCAGCCCGTCGGTCGGCATGCCGGCGAACGGTTCCAGCCCCAGCACATAGGCTCGCCCCCACCACGGGTACGCGGTGGAGGCGCCGAACTCCTGCCACATCCACAGGTACGGCAGGAGCGTGGCATCCCAGTGGATCCGCACACCGATTTCCCCCGAAATTTCATACCACCCTTCGGGAAAGCCCGTGATGTACACCACGTCGCTCGGCGCGCCTTGGGGTGGCACCATGCTGAGATCCGTCGTGCCGCCGTCGTCGGCGGGCACCACCGGCCACTCCCACGGCCCGCCCGCCCTGACCCGCCGCCCGGCGTCGTTGATCGGACTGTGGTGCGGCACCACCCTGACGCCCTCCGGCAGCCTGATCCGGTGCCCCGGCTTGAGGAACGGCCGGCCGTACACCAGATGCTGCCCCCACATCGCGTGCAGCGGCAGGCCGCTGTCGTTGCTCGCGCGTCCCTCCACCTCCAGCGCGGGTGTCCCGGCCGCGAGCGTGAGCGTCCTTTCCAGCCGGTACGGCAGGCGCCGGGTGCGCACGCTCAGCCGTACCGACACCAGCTCGGGGGAGTCGGCGACCACCTCGCACTCCCACGGCAGCCCGGCCACCTCCCCGTGCTGGGCCAGCCGGGCGCCGCGGTACGCGCTGGGGGTGCCGCCGCTGGGGAAGATCTCCTGCCACCCGCCCTCGTAGTGGTCGACGAACCGGGCCACGTCGTCGGCGGCGCCGTGGAGATGGTGTGCCGGGTTGCGCAGGCCCTGCGGGGAGAGCCAGACGAAATCGGTGTCGGTGGGCTTGTACAGAAATTCCACGACATCGCCGCCCTTGCCGGGCAGGACGGTGACGCGGAGAACCTCGTTCTCCAGCGTCACCGCCGCCATGCCGTCGAGCGTGAACCGGCGCAGCCGGGCAGCCCAGTTACGCCTCACCCGAACCTCACGTCGATGAACCTCGGGCGGTAGATCGACACGTCGCGGTAGTGGTCGGTGTTCTCGAAGCTGTTGACGTTGTAGGAGACGACCAGGCCGTCGCCGGCCACGCCGGGATGGGCGTGGGCGTTGTAGGTGAAGATGTTCCCGCTGGTCTCGGGTGTCGTGTACAGCACCTGCTTGCCGGTGAACGGGCCGGACGGGGAGCAGGAGGAGTACGCCACGATCTTGGCGCTCAGCGGCTCGGTGGTGTCGTGGGTGATCAGCACGTACCCGTCGCCGACACGGGTCACGCTGTACTCGTTGGCGACGCCGTCCATCAGGCGGGCCGAGTCCTTCTCGTTCCAGGACCAGGTGCCACCGGCGGTGAGGAACTCCCAGCGCCCCAGCAGGCTCTGCCCGCGGACCCTGGCCAGATGCATGTACTTGGTGGCGTCCTTGTCCTCCACGCCGTAGACGTAGGTGTACCGCCCGTCCTTGAGAATGCCCGAGGCCCAGGCCACGCCGTTGCCCGAGGGCAGGTCGCGCACGCGGATCGGCCGTTCCAGGCGGCCCTGCGGGAAGGCAGCCACCACGTTGCGGTGCCACCGCCAGTCCCACTGGCCGGGCCCGAACTTCTCGTACTCCTGGTAGGTCACCTCCACCAGCCCACCGGCCAGCGTGGCGTCCCCGGCCCAGAACCAGTGCTGCTTGTCGCGGGGCGGCATGATCGCCTTCGGCCGGCGGGGCGTGCCGCCGGTGATGGTCCGCAGCCGGCCGTCGCGCTCCAGGGCGAACGTGTTGTTGAGGAACACGGTCGTCCCGCCCTCCTCAACCACCGGCGGGCGGCTGCCGTCGGCGTTGACCTGGCCGAGGAAGGTGTCGGAGAAGACCCAGAGCTCCTTGCCACTGGGCAGGCGGACCGAGTACGTGCCGTCGGCACCGGTCCAGTCGTCGAAGCGGGAGTTGTCGTTGCCGTAGTTGGTGAACAGGCTGGTCAGCCGGGAGTTGACCGAAGACCCTTGGAACTCGGGGGCACAGGCGGCCGTGCCTGCCGCCATGGCCTGCTGGGGCAGGAGGAACGCGAGAAGGAGCGGGACGATGGCCAGACGCAGTCGTTTCATCACACATCCAGGGGGGAGGAGGTGAGCTGGGTACAGTTCTAGTCATCAAATGACTTACTGTCTACCCCTCCGATAACGGTTGACCCGTTCTGATCATGGAGCGGCACGTACACTCGGACCCATGACCGCTGCTTCGGACTATGAGGACTTGCACCGGTTGGTCGACGAACTGACACCAGACCAGGTGCGGGTCGCGCACGCGCAAGTCCTCAGTCTGGTCCGGTCTCAGACGGAAGCCGATGACAGTGACCTTCCCTCGTGGTTCGGCCGCTACCGAGCGGGTCGTACGGATGCCGCTCAGGCCACGGAAGAAATCCTTCGCGAAGGGTACGGGCAAGAACATTGATGGGGAGACCTGGCGCGGATCGCGGCGCTGGTGGAGCGCTATAGCGACCTCCCGCTCGGTGCCGCCGACGCCTCGGTCGTGGCTGTGGCCGAGCGCTTCCACATCGCCGACGTGCTCACACTGGACACGAGGGATTTCTCTGTCGTCCGCCCGTCTCACGTGCCGGCGCTCACTCTTTTGCCTGGCTTCTGAGGCTCCGCTAGCGGCGGTGTGGCTGGGCGTATGGGCTGAAAAACGGAATGCCTCCCGGCTGGAGCGGCATGTAGCCTGCGCGAGAGCCTAGGGAGGGGAATCGTCGTGGGACACGTCGAGGTCGGACACCTGACGTACGTGCTGCCGGACGGGCGGCCGTTGCTGAACGATGTGTCCTTCAGGATCGGGGACGGTGTCAAGGCCGCGCTGGTCGGGCCCAACGGGGCGGGGAAGACCACGCTCATGCGCTTGATCGCGGGGGATGCGCAGCCGGTCGAGGGCAGTGTGGCCAGTTCCGGTGGGCTGGGCGTGATGCGGCAGTTCGTCGGGAGCGTGCGCGACGGGTCCAGTGTGCATGATCTGCTGCTCAGCGTGGCGCCTCCGGCGGTGCGGGAGGCGGCGGCGCGGCTGGAGAAGGCCGAGCTGGCCATGATGGAGCGCGAGGACGAGAAGACGCAGCTGCGGTATGCCCAGGCGATTACCGACTACACCGATGCCGGTGGTTATGACATCGAGGTGCTCTGGGACACGTGTACGGTGGCCGCGCTCGGCATGCCGTACGACAGCGTGAAATATCGTGATGTGGCCACCTTGTCCGGTGGCGAGCAGAAGCGGCTGGTGCTTGAAGCGCTCCTGCGCGGGCCGGATCAGACGCTGCTGCTGGACGAGCCGGACAACTACCTGGACGTCCCGGGCAAGGAGTGGCTGGAGCGGCAGCTTCGGGAAACGCCCAAGACGGTGCTGCTGGTCAGCCACGACCGGCAGTTGCTGGCCAACGCGGCCGACCGCATCGTGACCGTCGAGTCCGGAAATATCTGGATCCATGGCGGAAGTTTCGCCACCTACGCCGACGCCCGGCGGGCCCGCAACGAGCGGCTCGAAGAGCTGCGGCGGCGCTGGGACGAGGAGCACGCCAAGCTCAAGGCCCTGGTCATCATGCTCAAGAACAAGGCGCGCTACAACGACGGCATGGCCCCCGCCTACCACGCGGCGCAGACGCGGCTGCGCAGGTTCGAGGAGGCCGGGCCGCCGGAGCAGACGCCCAGCGAGCAGAACATCCGCATGCGGCTCAAGGGCGGGCGCACCGGAAAGCGCGCGGTCATCTGCGAGGAGCTCGAGCTGACCGGGCTGATGAAGCCCTTCTCCACCGAGATCTGGTACGGCGAGCGGGTCGCGGTCCTCGGCTCCAACGGGTCCGGCAAGTCGCACTTCCTGCGCCTGATCTCCGGCGAGGACGTGCGCCACACCGGCGGGGCCAGGCTCGGCGCCCGCGTCGTGCCCGGGTTGTTCGCCCAGACCCACGCCCGGCCCGACCTGCACGGCCGCAGCTCGGTCGAGATCGTCATGACCGAGCACGCCAGGCTCAAGAACGAGGCCATGAAGATCCTGGCCCGCTACGAGCTGGCCGGGCTCATCGCCGACCAGCGGTTCGAGACGCTCTCCGGCGGGCAGCAGGCGCGGCTGCAGATCCTGCTGCTGGAGTTGTCCGGCGCCACATTGCTGCTGCTCGACGAGCCGACCGACAACCTGGACCTGGCCAGCGCGGAAGCGCTCCAGGTGGGCCTGGACGCCTTCGACGGCACGGTCCTGGCGGTCACCCACGACCGCTGGTTCGCCGCCGACTTCGACCGCTACCTGGTCTTCGGCGCCGACGGGAGCGTGTACGAGGCCGCGGAACCGGTCTGGGACGAGACGCGGGTCGTACGTCCTCGATAAGGGGCCCTTCTTAAAGAATGGGTAGGTCCTGCGCGTGTCCCGCGCATGACCTACCCATGCACCGGCTATCACGGCAAAGTGATCCTGCGTAGCCGAACCGTCACTGTCCTCGCACTCGGCGCGATCTTCTTGACCGGGTGCTCAACCGAAGCGGAGCCGACCCAGCTCAAGCCGCTCACGCTCAAGGAGCAGGTCTCGACCACCGTCAAGACCGCCTCGGGCTACGCCGTGGCCTGGGCCGGCGTGCTCACCAACGCCAACCCGTGGCACTTCGGCGAGCACGTGGTGGCCACGGTGGTGGGCCGCGACGCCGCGGGCGCCGAGGTCGTGCGGATGGATCAGCCGCTGGACGCCGTCCCGCCGGGCGGGTCGCTGCCCTTCTCCGGGCAGGCGAGCGCGTCGGAGAAGCCGGCCAAGGTGACGATCGAGTACCGTCCGGCCCAGTGGCGGCCGGCGGCCCGGATCGCCTCGGCCTTCCGGCAGTTCCCGGTCTCGGGCGTGCAGACGCTCAAGCAGAAGGACGGCTCCTACCTGATCACCGGGTATGTGGACAATCCCTACTCGCTGCCCGCGAGCAGCCTGGTCGTGAACGCGCTGCTGCGCGATGCGGCGGGCAAGCTGGTCGGCGGTGGATACGCGTTCGTGGACGACGTGCGGGCGGGCGAGCCGCCGCGCTTCATCCTCACGGTCGAGGGCCTGCCCGAGGGGGCGCGGGTGGCCAGGACCGAGGTCGTCGCCCGCACCTGGGGTTCGACCGGCCGGCCGTACGAGGAACTGGCGCTTGGCGGCGCGGTGCCGGTGCACACGGTGCTGCCCACGACCGAGCCGTTCGCCGTGGACCGGGGCCGGACCGTGCTGCCGGGCGACAAGCCCTGACCGATTTACGATAAATATTACTCACGCCCCAGATGTCAAAACTCTCGGGAATATCGGAAATGATCCAGGGGCCTTTCTGTCATTAGCGCTGAATCGGTAGAACTGCTAGTTACCAATCCATTACCTTCGGCTACATGAATGACCGCCTGCTGGTCGAGGCCCTCCGTGCCGACGACCCGGGTGCTCTGGCCGCGCTCTACGACACGTACGCCGAGGGCATCTACCAATACTGCTGGTCCCTTCTTCTCAGCTCCGACAGCGCGCAGGTGGCGCTTCGCGACACGCTTATCGCCGCGGAAGCGCACATCTTCGCGCTGGCCGAGCCGGAACGGCTGCGCCCCTGGCTGTACGCGCTGGCCCGCGGCGCCTGCGCGGTCCGCCGGCTGTCGGCCCCGCCCGACGCCTCCCCGGCGCCGACCGAGGCGCCGGAGCCCGCCGACCCGGGCGACGCGGACCTGCGGATCATGGCGTGGAACGCCACGCACAGCCTGCCCGCCGGCGACCGCGAGCTGCTGGAGCTGAGCACCCGCCACGAACTGCCCACCGCCGACCTCGCCGTCATCCTCGGCCTCGCGCCCCGGCAGGTCGAACTGGCCGAGGAGGCCGCCCGCGAGCGGCTGCGCGAGGCCGTGACCGCGGAGTTCCTGGCCAGGAAGGGCCCCTACGACTGCCCGCGCCGCGCCCGCATCCTGACGGGCTTCGCCGGCGAGCTCACCGTCGAGATGCGCCGGCACCTCGTCAGGCACGTCGCCCACTGCGAGCTGTGCGCGCCGCACCACACCCGGGCGATCTCGGCCGCGAAGGTCTTCGAACTGCTGCCCGCCGCCCCCTTGCCGGAATCGCTGCGGGTCCGGGTGATGAGCTGCTTCGTCGATCCCGAACTCGTGCCCTACCGCCGCTACGTCGCCCGGCGCGCCGGCATCCTGGACGCCGCCGGCTTTCCCCGCCCGGGGGAGAAGAAGGGCGGTAAGCGCCATCGTGCGCTGGCTGGCGCGCTGGCGGCCGTGGTCACAGTGATCGCCATCGGGATCGTCTTCTACCAGTTCGGCACCGGGAGCGGTGACCTGTCCGGCCTGGCCACCAGCGCCTTCCCCGCCACCGGGGAGCCACCCGGCATCAGACTCCCCTGGGCCCCCGACCCGCAGGACACCACGATCCGGGTCGAACCCATCCCCGACAACGCCACCACCCGCCCGATCCAGGGGATCGCCGCGACCGACCTCCCGGCCGTGACGCCACCCGTCACCGCCCCGCCCGCGACCCGCACCCCTTCCTCACCCGCTCCGTCCCCCTCCCGGACCACCCGCTCTCCGACCTCATCCGCCGCGCCCACCCCTGCCCCGTCATCGCCCGGTGGCGCCGAGCCGGGCATCCCCGGCGGCGGCCAGGCCACCCGCGACCCCCATGGCCGCCCCACCCGGGACCCTCAAGGCCGCCCCACCCGCACCCCCTGCCCCACGACCCCGCCCCCGGCCACCCCCAGCCCGGTGACGCCGAGCGCCAGCCCGGAACCCACCCCGCCCCGAACCGCCGACACGCCGCCCGCCGCCCCAGACCCGTCCGCGAGCTGAGCCAGGTGGAGGCGTTCGAGCTGCGCGGGTGCCGCGTCTGCCCGCTGCCCGTGCGCGACGACCTGCTCGCCCTGGTCGACAAGGGCCACCGCATCGCCTGGCCCACCTGGCTCGACACCGGCCCTCGCATGCAGCGCGACCTGCTCGAACTGTGCCGGTTGCGCACCGCCCGCGGCCTGGCCGTCCTGTCCTGGCTGGCCGGCGGCCAGCCGCCCGCCGAGCTCGACTGGCTGTGGACCTCCCGCCGCCTCACCGGCTCACGTCAGGAGCGCATGTACGGCGCGGCCGCCACCGTCCCCGACGCCGTGCTCGGCCTCGTCCTGGCCAACTGGACCTGGGCACTCGACACCGGCCACGGCGGCCGGGTCACCGCCCCCTACCTGGCCGGAACCGCCTACCCCGGCGACGGCCACCTCGCCGCCGCCGCCACGATGACCCTCTACCAGACCTACGCCCGGCACCAGGAGTCACGCCCGGCCATCGCCGCCGCCTGGGCCGCCGCCCGGGTCGGGGCCGACTGGTGTAAAGCCGCCGAACTTCACGCTGCGTACGGAAGCCAGACACCTGTCTTCACCTACCCCCGTGCTGCGACACCTCCCCCCATTGGTGTCCGGCCCTGGATAGAACGCCTGTTTCGCCTGCGATGACTACGTTGCGTGTGGTTCATGTGTGCAGCGAGTAGCGACTGGGAACTGTGTGCATAGAGTGACCATGAGCGAGGGGGATCTATGCACTCCGTCAGAGCTGGACTCGTGGTCGCCTGCCTGATCGCCACCCTGTGCCCGCCTGCCCACGCCGAGCCGCGACCATCCGCGGACGACGTGGCCGAGGCTCGCGACGCCGTACGGGACAAGAACAAGGCGCTCGGGGCGGCGACCGCCAAGCTGGCGGCCGCCCAAGGCAGGCTCGACGAACTGGCCGCGACCGCCGAACGGCTGATCGAGGCGTACAACGGGGAACTGGTGAAGCTCACCGCGGCCAAGGCCGCCGCAGTCGACGCCCGCGCCCGGCTGCTCAGCGCCGAGGCGCACTTCGAGCAGGCCAGATCGGCCGTGGCGGCCATCGCCGCCGAAGCCTACGGCGGCTTCACCATCAGCGGGCCGATGCTCACCCTCATGACCGACAACAGCGAGGGGTTCCTGCACCGAGCCTCGGTGCTCGAGCAGATGGGCGGCGAGCGCACCATCATCCTCGACCGGATGCGGGCCGCGCAGAAGGTGGCCGAGATCCTGCGCGCCCAGGCCGACGACGCCTTCACCGTCCAGCAGGCCGCCATGGAGAACGCCGCCAAGGCCAAGGCCGCCGCCGAGACCGCCGTCGCCGAGCAGACACGGCAGACCAAGGCGCTGCGGGTCCGGGAGAGCAAGCTTCAGGACCAGGTCGACGCGGCGCGCAGCCTGGCCGACCGGCTGGCCAGGGAACGCGCCGCGGCCGTCGAACGGGCCGGCTTCAGCGCGGGGGCCAGGCCGTACGTCGGAACGGGGTCGACCAACGGCGACCTCGCCGCCAACTGGGTGCTGACACAGCTGGGCAAACCCTACGTGTGGGCGGCCGACGGGCCGGACAGTTACGACTGCTCGGGGCTGACCATGCGGGCGTGGGAGCGGGCCGGGGTCCGCATCGACCACTGGACCGGCACCCAATGGACCTCGGGGCCCCACGTCCCGCTGAACCAGCTACGCCGCGGCGACCTGCTGTTCTTCGGCCGGATCACCAGCAATCCCGGTGACATTCACCACGTCGGCATGTACATCGGCCGGGGCCTCATGGTGCACGCCCCCCAGACGGGGGACGTGGTCAGGATCGCCTCCATGTGGCGCCGCGACCTGGTCGGCGCCACCCGCCCCACCTGACACTCACCCTTTGCTATGGGGCACCCACCGATTCGGCTACCGGCCGCCTGCTTTGGGCATCCACCGATTCGGCTACCAAACCCCCCACCCCTCTTTAGCAACCACCGATTCGGCCACCAAAACGCCCCACCCCTCTTTAGGCAACCACCGATTCGGCCACCAAAACGCCCCACCCCTCTTTAGGCAACCACCGATCCTGCTACCGAAAAGGGTGGGTGTTCTGGGGGTCAGTGGTGGCCCTGGTCCTTGAGGCGCTGGAAGGAGCGCGTGATCTCGGCCTCCGCCTCCACGCGGCCGACCCAGTTGGCGCCCTCGACCGACTTGCCCGGCTCCAGGTCCTTGTAGACCTCGAAGAAGTGCTGGATCTCCAGCCGGTCGAACTCGGGGACGTGGTGGATGTCGCGGATGTGCTCCATCCGGGGGTCGGTCGCGGGGACGCAGAGGACCTTGTCGTCCCCGCCCTTCTCGTCGGTCATGCGGAACATCCCGACCGCCCGGCAGGTGATGTAGCAGCCGGGGAACGTCGGCTCCTGCAGCAGCACCAGCGCGTCGAGGGGGTCGCCGTCCTCACCGAGGGTGTTCTCGATGAAGCCGTAGTCTGCGGGGTACTGCGTGGAGGTGAACAGGAGCCGGTCGAGCCGGATCTTCCCGGTCTCGTGGTCCACCTCGTACTTGTTCCGTTGCCCCTTGGGAATCTCAACGACAACGTCGAACTCCACCGCGGTTCCTCCGCTCAGGCCCCCGGGCACCCCCGGCTGGGCGTTAATGTCTCGTAGGTGAACTAGCGAGAGAGGGTCAGGCGACGTGGCACGGCGTGAGCGGTGGGTGGTGGTGACCACTCTCGCCCTGCTCCAGGCCATGACGATCATCACCGGCGTCTACGCGGTGCAGACCGAATTCAGCCTGGCGGCCCTGACGAGGCAGGCCCCGCACCCAGCCGAGCGGCCGACCGCGTCTCCTTCCGTCCCGGTGATCACCGCAGGACCTGTGCTGGCCTCGGGTGGAGACGGACCTCTCCCGACTAAGGGTACTTTGGCGGAACTACTCACCGATGCGCTGGGTGACAAAGCGCTCGGCGGCAGCGTCGGCGCGGTCGTCCTCGACGCCCGGTCCGGCCAGCGCATCTTCGCCGCGAACGCCGACGCCGGCATCGTCCCCGCCTCCACGACCAAGGTCGTCACCACCGTGGCCGCCCTGGCCTCGCTCGGCCCCGACGCCCGCCTGTCCACGAGGGTCGTGCAGGGCAAGACGCCGGGATCGGTCATCCTCGTGGGCGGCGGCGACCCCACACTGGCGGGCCCTTCGGCCAAGCCGACGACCTACCCCAAACCCGCCTCCCTGGCCACGCTGGCCGGCCGTACCGCAGAAGCCCTGAAGGCGAAGGGCGTCAAAAAGGTCACCCTCGGCTACGACACCTCCCTGTACACCGGCTCACCCGTCGCCCCCGGCTGGAAGCCCAGCTACATCCCCGACGGCAACGTCGCGCCCATCCACGCGCTGACCATCGACGAGGCCAAGCAGAACCCGGCGCGCTCTCAGCCCCGCGTCTCCAACCCGCCGCAGGTCGCCGCCGCCGCGTTCGCCAAACTGCTCGGCAAGTACGGCATAGCCGTCTCGAAGTCCATCGCCCCGGCCAAGGCCCCCCAGGGCGCCGCCGAACTCGGCAAAGTCGACTCCCCGCCCGTCTACGCCCTGGTCGAGCACGCGCTGACCTTCAGCGACAACGACCTGTCCGAGGCGCTGGCCAGGCAGGTCGCCGTCAAGGAAGGCCGGCCCGCCTCCTTCGAGGGCGGGTCCCAGGCGGTGCTCGCCGTACTCAAACGCCTGGGCGTCACCCGCGGCATCCAGATCTCCGACGGCAGCGGGCTGTCCACCAGGAACCGCATCAGCGCCGACGCCCTCGCCCGCCTCGTCGCGCTGGCCGGCTCCCCGCAGCACCCGGAACTCCACGCCGTGGCCTCGGGCATGCCCGTGGCCGGATTCTCCGGCACCCTCGGCAACGGCCGCCGCTTCACCACCTCCGACAGCAAGGGCCAGGTCGGCCTGGTCCGCGCCAAAACCGGCACCCTCAACAACGTCAACACCCTGGCCGGCTTCGCCACCACGAAGGACGGCCGCCTGGTCACCTTCGCCTTCATGGCCGACAAGGTGCCGGCCTCGGCCGAGCCGGTGCTCGACCGGCTGGCCGCGATAGTCGCACGCTCCTAGCGCACATGTCCGCCCGACCACGTACGGTGGAGGCATGCAGGTGATCGACTGGGATCTGGCCGTATCGACCGGCACGCGCCTCGTGCGCCCCGGTCCGCAGGTAAGCCGTGAGGAGGCCAGACAGGCGGTCACGGAACTCCGCACGCTCTCCCGTGAAGCCGAGGGCCACGTGCGCGAGTTCACCAAGATCCACACGGAGGCCCCGCCGCAGCCGGCGACCATCGTCGACCGTCCCGGCTGGATCCGGGCCAACGTCGAGGGCTTCCGCGTCGTCCTCGAACCGCTGACCGAGCGGATGGGCAACAACGACAACCCGCCTCCGGCCATCGTGACCGCGGTCGGCTCCCGCATCACCGGCGTCGAAGTGGGCGCCGTCCTGGCGTTCCTGGCCTCCAGGGTGCTGGGCCAGTACGAGCTGTTCCTCCCGCCCGACCCCACCGGCCAGGAGCCCACGGGCCGCCTGACCCTGGTCGCGCCGAACATCGTCAACGCCGAGCGCGAGATGAACGTGCACCCGCGCGATTTCCGCCTCTGGGTCTGCCTGCACGAGGAGACGCACCGGGTCCAGTTCACCGGGGTGCCGTGGCTGCGGGAGTACGTGCGCTCGCAGATGACCGAGTTCCTCCTGGCCTCCGACCTCGACCTGCCCACGATCCTGGAACGGCTGCGCAGCGCCGCCGACACCGTGGCCGACGTGGTCCGCGGCGGCGAGGGCAACCTGATCGACGTCATCCAGTCCCCGGCCCAGAAGGAGATCCTCGACCGCCTGACGGCCGTGATGACCCTGGTCGAGGGCCACGGGGACTACGTGATGGACGCGGTGGGGCCCTCGGTGGTCCCGTCGGTGGCCGACATCCGCGCCAAGTTCGCCGCCCGCCGCGAGAGCACCTCCAAGTTCGACCGGACTGTCCGCAAGTTGCTGGGCATCGAGCTGAAGATGAAGCAGTACGCCGAGGGGTCCGCGTTCGTCCGGCACGTGGTCGGCAAGGTGGGCATGGACAACTTCAACAAGGTCTGGACCTCCCCGGAAACCCTGCCCACGATCGCGGAGATAGCCGACCCGGACACCTGGATCAACCGCGTCGTCGGCCAGCCCGCCCTGGAGTCCTAAACCCAGCAACGGCAAGGAGCTTCCAGGCAAACGCCGCCACAAAGGCCACAAAAGCAAGGTGCTTCGCGCCGCCTCCCAGCCGGGCCAAGGGCCCGGCCCCTGGAGGTCTCGCTTCGCGAGGCTGCCTTCTTTATCCGCTCGCGCCCGGGTGAAACCGACTCCACCGACGCGGCACAGCGAAGCATTGCATTACACACAATTGGTACAAACGTTCGACATTGGCTAGTGACGGCGTAGCGGGCAAGACAGTAGTGTGACCTCATGATGCGCTGGGATGCGACCGAGCGGGCCGCTGTAGTAGCCCTGCTCCGGCGCACGCCCACCGAGAAGGACGAGCGTGCCCTCGTTCAGCGAATCACCGAGACCGGGTCCGCCTCGGTGGTGCTTCGGGAGCGGCTTGACCCTGTCGACTTGTTCTCCGACCCCCTGGAAGAAGCGCTGGCGCAAGCACAGGCCGAGATCGCCGCATGGGAGGACCAGGGAATCCAGGTTCTCGCCATGGGGGATCGAAACTACCCTCATCGGCTGAGGGACGTCTTCGACAGACCCGCCGTGCTCTTCGCTCGTGGTGAGGTGGTCGCCGGCGACTCGGGGATCGCGGTCGTCGGTTCACGCTCCGTCTCACCTCGCGGGTGCTCGGATGCCGCTGAGCTGGCCGCCCGCCTCGTGGAGCGTCATCTCACGGTCGTTTCCGGTCTGGCCCAGGGTGTGGACACCGTGGCGCACACGTCGGCTCTCGATGCGGGAGGGCGGACGGTAGCGGTCATCGGCACGGGGATCCAGAGAACCTACCCCGCAGCCAATCGTGAGCTCCAAGCGCTGATCGCGGAGCGCGGGGCGGTGGTCTCCCAGTTCTGGCCCGATCGAACGCCCGACAAAACCACCTTCCCCCTGCGTAACGGGACAATGTCGGGATATGCGTTGGCGACGATCATCGTTGAGGCCAACGAGCGAAGCGGCACACGAATACAGGCCCGGAAAGCCGTTGAGCACGGTCGGCCGGTGATCCTGATGCGATCGGTCGTCGAGCGTACTCAGTGGGGCAGAGAGTACGCGGGAAAGCCCGACGTGCACGTGGCCGGGGACGTCGAAGCGGCCATGACGATCGTCGACGATGTGCTCGAGCGTCCGAAGCAGATTGAGCGTTTGCTGTCCGGCATTGGCTGATGGTCGTGCCGGAGCCGATACCAGGGTTCGAAGCAACGGTCCGCGACCGGCTGGCAGCTATCATGCTGAACCCCTGGAGGGTTCCGTCTGTGACCTGTGCGACCTGCACGCACCCGATCGGTGCACAGTATGAATGGTGTTACCAGTGCAACAGGGATCAGCGAGAGTTCGGTACGGCCATCGCACGGTTGGTCGTCCCACTGACCTATTCGGTGGTGGGCGCCCAGTCCGACAGTGACATGTATCGCTACAAGGATGCGATGGGCGAGCATCTGCGGGCTCAGAATCCTTCGTTTCAGCGTGTGCTGCTGCTCGCCTTAGGCTTTTCCGTAACACACGCACCTTGCCTGGATCGCGTCTCGACTTCCCCGGTCTCTTGCCTGGCGACTGTTCCATCGCTCAGCGGGCGTGCGGGCGCGCATCCGCTCAACCGCATCTCGTCGGTTCTGCCCGAGCATTGGCGCAGGGTAGAAGTCGCCGCTGCTCCAGGGGTTCCTGAATCTGAGCGCCGCAAGATCCGCGCCCGTCACTTTTCGCTGCCATCTCCCAGGGATGTCGCGGGTCGGCACGTGGTCGTGTTCGATGACACGTGGGTGAAAGGGGGGCACGCCCAATCCGTGGCCGCCGCTCTTCGCCAGGCAGGGGCGGCTGAGGTCACCGTGGTAGTGATCGCTCGCCGTATCGACCCCCGGAACCAACTCCCCTTCGTGGAGGACGTCGCGCGGCGCGTGCTGACTCCACGGGAGTACACACTCGCGACATGCCCCGTCACCGGCGATCGCTGCTCGTAGGCCGCGTTGCTTGATGGCCTGTGGCGCCTCCGTCGAAGGCCGGCTGGGGGCGGTCGTGTTGCTCAGGCATACGAGGGATGATCGTGCTGAAGCCAAGCAGCAGTGCTCGCCCATGACGGAGATCGCTACGGCCAAAGCCGCTCCTTCGACGAGCGGGTCGGCACCGGTGTTGTAGGAGGATCATGACCCGAATCGCCGTGTCCGGGCATCGGGGTCTGCCGCCTCGGACTGTGACGCTCATTGACGAGGCCATACGCGAGACGCTCAGAGCCCATGCGCCCCCTCTCGTCGGGCTCTCGTGCCTGGCCGACGGCGCGGACCAGATCTTCGCTCAAGCGGTCTTGGATCTCGGCGGCGCCCTGGAAGCGGTGATCCCTGCGCAGCGGTATCGCGATGCCCTGCCCGGCGATTCCCGTGCGAGATACGACGAACTCCTCGGCCGGGCAGCCGTGGTCCACCGACTGGACTACATCGAGTCCACGTCCGAGTCCCACATGGTCGCGAGCGCCCGCATGCTCGACGGCGCCGACGGCCTTCTCGCCGTCTGGGACGGCCTTGCCGCCCGTGGATACGCCGGCACCGCCGACGTGGTGGCAGAGGCCGGGCGGCGCGGCGTACCTGTCCACGTGGTGTGGCCCATCGGGTCGCGGCGTGACTGAGGTCCTCATCCGGGCCGGTCCGGGAGAATGGCGGGCATGGGTCCACATCCCGCGGTCGCCGACGTACGGCGGGCGGTTCGAGAGGCGCTTGGTGACCTGGCCGGAGGCGACCTGGTTCTGGCGGCCTGCAGTGGGGGCGCCGACTCCCTGGCGTTGGCCGCCGCTCTGGGGTTCGTGGCGCCGCGGATGGGGTTGCGGGGTGGGCTGGTGACCGTGGATCACCAGTTGCAGGAGGGGTCGGCGGAGCGGGCGCGCCAGGTGGCGGGGATGGCGCTGGGGCTGGAGCCGGCCGAGGTGCTGACCGTTGAGGTCGGCAGGCGGGGTGGGCCGGAGGCGGCGGCCAGGGAGGCGCGGTACCAGGCGCTCGGGCGGGCGGCCGGCAGGCTGGGGGCGGCCGTGGTGCTGCTTGGGCACACCAGGGACGATCAGGCCGAGACGGTGCTGCTCGGGCTGGCGCGGGGCAGTGGGCTGCGGTCGTTGTCGGGGATGGCGGCGGTGCAGGGGATTTACCGGCGGCCGTTTCTGGGGCTGGGGCGGGAGACCACGGTGGCCGCGTGTGAACGCATGGGGCTGACGCCTTGGGACGATCCGCACAACGAGGATCACCGGTTTTCCCGGGTGCGGGTGCGGAGGGCGGTGTTGCCGGTGCTGGAGAGGGAGCTGGGGCCGGGGGTGGCGCAGGCGCTGGCTCGGACGGCCGGATTGGCGCGGGAGGACGCGGACGCGCTTCAGGCGTGGGCGGAGAAGGCGTTCCTGGATTGCGCTCTTAGCGATATTCCGGGTCGCGTCACGCTGGCCGTACCGCCTCTTGAGGAGCTGCCGGGAGCGGTGCGCAGGCGTGTGATCAAGAAGGCGGCGCTCGAAGCTGGAGCCCCGGCTTCGGCGTTGTCGGCCGCGCACGTGCTGGCCGTGGAGCGGCTGATCACCGCCTGGCACGGGCAGAAGGGCGTTGACCTGCCCGGGGGTCTGATCGCCATACGGCGATATGGCAGGCTGATACTCGCCATCAGCCCCATCCCGTAAGGAACCCCAGGTGGACGCAGCCGACATGGGCAATGACCTCGAGAAGGTCCTCATTCCCGAGGACGAGCTCCAGGCCAAGATCAAAGAGCTCGCCGGCCGGATCGACGACGACTACGCGGGCAAGGAACTGCTGCTCGTGGGCGTGCTCAAGGGCGCGGTCATGGTGATGGCGGACCTGGCCAGGGCCCTGCACACGCCGATGCAGATGGACTGGATGGCGGTTTCGTCGTACGGCGCGGGCACCAAGTCCTCCGGTGTGGTCCGGGTGCTGAAGGACCTGGACAACGACATCATGGGCCGCCACGTGCTGATCGTCGAGGACATCATCGACTCCGGGCTCACCCTGCACTGGCTGCTGGAGAACCTGAAGTCGCGCAACCCCGCCTCGCTGGAGATCTGCACCGCGCTGCGGAAGCCGGATGCCGTCAAGGTGCCGATCGATGTGCGGTATGTCGGGTTCGATATCCCCAACGAATTCGTGATCGGCTACGGGCTGGACTATTCGGAGAAGTACCGCAACCTCCCGTTCATCGGGACGTTGGCGCCGCACGTCTACAAGTAGCGAATCCGACATTGTCGGCAGGGGCCGGGAACATCGCTCTACCTGACGTACGTTGGTAGGGCAAGGCCGGTCTAGCGGGCGATGCCACCGCGCGCTGTCCGGTGTACCTTCTGACGACGGGAGGGTGACCGCGTGTCCCCTTCGGGTAGTCAGTAGTCGCGGCGTCGGATGCCGCGGCCCCGGGCTCTGCCCGGGGTTCCAGGCCATGGTCAGGAAGGGACGGGCCCGCAAGGGGTTCCGCATCGGATGGATCTCAAGCGATTTACACGTGGGCCACTGCTGTGGATCCTGGGCATCGTCGTGCTGCTCCTGCTCGTCACTCAGCTCTGGAGCGGCGGGGGCAACTTCAAGCAGGCCGACACGTCCACGGTCCTCGAGCAGATCCGCACCGGCAACGTCAGCAACGCCAAGATTGTTGACAAGGAAAACCGGATCGAGCTGACCCTCCACAACAAGATCACTGTGAAGCCGGGCGACCCGGCGACGAACATGATCCAGACGGACTGGGTCACCGGCTACGGCCCGACCCTCACCGAAGAGCTGCAGAAGCAGGTGACCGCCGGCAAGACCAAGAGCTTCAACACCGAGGTGCCGCAGGAGAACTTCCTCGTCGGCCTCCTGGTGAGCTTCTTGCCGATCGTCATCATCGTCCTGATCTTCCTGTTCATCATGAACCAGATGCAGGGCGGCGGCTCGCGGGTGATGAGCTTCGGCAAGTCCAAGGCGAAGCTGATCACCAAGGACACCCCCAAGACCACCTTCGCCGACGTCGCGGGCGCCGACGAGGCCATCGAGGAACTCCAGGAGATCAAGGAGTTCCTGCAGGCCCCGGCCAAGTTCCAGGCGATCGGCGCCAAGATCCCCAAGGGCGTGCTCCTGTACGGCCCGCCCGGCACCGGCAAGACCCTGCTCGCCCGCGCGGTCGCCGGTGAGGCCGGGGTGCCGTTCTATTCGATCTCCGGCTCCGACTTCGTCGAGATGTTCGTCGGCGTCGGCGCCTCCCGCGTGCGCGACCTGTTCGAGCAGGCGAAGGCGAACGCCCCGGCGATCATCTTCATCGACGAGATCGACGCCGTCGGCCGGCACCGCGGCGCCGGTCTGGGCGGCGGTCACGACGAGCGCGAGCAGACGCTCAACCAGCTGCTCGTCGAGATGGACGGCTTCGACGTCAAGGGCGGCGTGATCCTCATCGCCGCGACGAACCGGCCCGACATCCTCGACCCGGCGCTGCTGCGCCCGGGCCGCTTCGACCGCCAGGTCACGGTGGACCGCCCCGACCTGGAGGGCCGCAAGGGCATCCTCAAGGTCCACGGCCGCGGCAAGCCGTTCGCGCCGGAGGTCGATCTGGACGTCATCGCCCGCCGTACCCCCGGCTTCACCGGTGCGGACCTGGCGAACGTGATCAACGAGGCGGCGCTGCTCACGGCCCGCGCCGACCAGAAGCTGATCACCATGGACACCCTCGAGGAGTCCATCGACCGCGTCATGGCAGGGCCCGAGCGCAAGACGCGGGTCATGTCCGACAAGGAGAAGAAGATGATCGCCTACCACGAGGGCGGTCACGCGCTCGTGGCGCACGCGCTGCCCAACAGCGACCCCGTGCACAAGATCACGATCCTCTCCCGCGGCCGCGCGCTCGGCTACACGATGACGCTGCCGATGGAGGACAAGTTCCTCGCCACGCGCTCGGAGATGATGGACCAGCTCGCGATGCTGCTCGGCGGCCGCGCGGCGGAGGAGCTCGTCTTCCACGAGCCCACCACCGGCGCCTCCAACGACATCGAGAAGGCCACCGCCGTCGCCCGCCGCATGGTCACCGAGTACGGCATGAGCGAGCAGCTCGGCGCCCGTAAGTTCGGCTCCGGCCAGGCTGAGGTGTTCCTCGGCCGCGAGATGGGCCACGAGCGCGACTACTCCGAGAAGATCGCCTCGACGATCGACGAGGAAGTCCGCCGGATGATCGAGACGGCGCACGACCAGGCGTGGGACATCCTGGTCGAGTACCGCGACGTCCTCGACAACCTGGTGCTGGAGCTGATGGAGAAGGAGACCCTCTCCCGAGAGATGGTGCTCCAGATCTTCGCCCCGGTGGTCGTCAAGGAGCACCGCCCGTCCTACGCCGGGTACGGCAAGCGGCTGCCCTCCGACCGCCCGCCCATCCTGACCCCGAAGGAGCAGTCGGCCAACGGCTCGCTCACCGCGGGCCACCAGGACGCCCTGCCGTCCGGGGACAGTGCGTGAACATCGATCAAGCACGGATCGAGAAGGCCGTCCGGGAGATCCTCATCGCCATCGGTGAGGACCCCGACCGCGACGGCCTTCTCGACACCCCGGCCCGCGTGGCCAGGGCGTACGCCGAGCAGTTCTCCGGCCTGCACCAGGAGCCGGAGGACGTGCTCACCAAGGTCTTCGACGTAGACCACGACGAGATGGTGCTCGTGCGCGACATCGAGGTGTACTCCACCTGCGAACACCACCTCGTGCCCTTCCACGGGGTGGCGCACGTCGGCTACATCCCCAACGACAAGGGCCAGGTGACGGGTCTGTCCAAGCTCGCTCGCCTGGTGGACGTGTACGCCCGCCGCCCGCAGGTCCAGGAGCGCATGACCTCGCAGATCGCCGACGCCCTGATGCGGGTGCTGGAGCCACGCGGCGTCATCGTGGTGATCGAGGCGGAACACCTGTGCATGACGATGCGCGGGGTGCGCAAGCCGGGCGCCAAGACCCTGACCTCCGCGGTCCGCGGCGACTTCCGCACCAGCGACAAAACCCGCGCCGAGGCGATGTCGCTGATTCTCTGCCGCTGACTTTCCAGCTTTTACGGCGGAGCCCGGATAACCCCACCCGCCGCCCGCCCTTTCCGGCCCTCCAGGGAAACGCTCCTCCGCCGCACCGCTGACCCGCCGTTACGTGCGCCTGCTTTACCGGGCACGCGAGCCCGCCTTGCCCGCCGTAAAACTCCGTGCCCGCCGTAGCGGTGCGTTTCCCCGGAGGCCGGAAAGGCGGGACGGCGGATGGCGTTACGCTGGCCCCGCCGTAAAAGATGGGCGCGCAGACGCCTAGGCTTGGGAGCATGATGAGGGTGCCGGGACTGCCTGCCGAGGATCGGTGCCTCGTCATGGGTGTCGTCAATGTCACGCCCGATTCCTTTTCCGATGGCGGGCAGTGGTTCGACGAGGGGACGGCGATCCGGCGCGGGCTGGAGCTCGTGGCCGAGGGGGCCGATCTCGTCGACGTGGGCGGGGAGTCCACGCGCCCGGGGGCGGCCAGGGTGTCGCTGGAGGAGGAGCTGGCCAGGGTGGTCCCGGTGATCCGGGCGCTGGCGGGTGAGGGTGTCGCGGTCAGCGTGGACACGATGCGGGCCGAGGTGGCGCGGGCGGCGGTGGAGGCCGGGGCGCGGCTGGTCAACGACGTGAGCGGCGGGATGGCGGATCCGGACATGCCGCAGGTCGTGGCGGCGACCGGGGTGCCGTACGTCGTCATGCACTGGCGGGGGCACTCGCACGACATGGATCGGCGGGCCCTCTACGAGGACGTGGTCACCGAGGTGAGCGAGGAGCTGGCCAAGCGGGTGGACTACGTGCTGGCCGAGGGAGTCCGGCCGGAGCAGGTGGTGCTCGATCCCGGGCTGGGGTTCGCGAAGAACGCCGAGCACAACTGGGCGGTGCTGGCCGGGATCGGACGGTTGGCCGAGCTCGGCTACCCGCTGCTGATCGGGGCTTCGCGCAAGCGCTTCCTCGGCAGGTTGCTGGCTGACGCCGAGGGGAGGCCGCGGCCGTTCAGCGGTTCTGACGACGCCACGCTCGCCGTGACGGCGCTGGCCGCTCATGCGGGGGCATGGTGTGTGCGGGTGCACGAGGTAGGGCCCAACGCGGACGCCGTGCGCGTGGCCGCCGCATGGAAGAGAGCCGGAGCATGAGCGTCGACACCGCGGCCATCGAGACGGTCAACCAGGCGTTCTACACCTCGATCGAGAACGCCGACCTCGACAAGATGACGGAGATCTGGGCCGAGGACACCCTCAGCGAGCAGGTGAGCTGCGTGCATCCGGGGTGGTCGCTGCTGAGCGGGCGCTCGGAGGTGCTGCGCTCCTGGGCGTTGATCATGGCGAACACCACCTACATCCAGTTCGTGCTCACCGACGTGAGCACGGTGGTGCTGGGTGATGTGGCGGTGCTGACCTGCGTGGAGAACATTCTCACGGCGGGCGAGGAGGGCGAGGCCAGCTTCGCCGCCGGGAAGGTCGTGGCCAGCAACGTCTACATCCGCACCCCGCAGGGCTGGCGGCTGTGGATGCACCACGGTTCGCCGGTGCTGCAGGGCGACGACGACGAGGAAGAAGGCGAGCTTGACCACTGACCGCATCACGCTGAAGGGCCTGCGCGCCCGGGGCCGGCACGGTGTGCTGGCCGCCGAGCGGGAGCTGGGCCAGGAGTTCGTGGTCGATGTGACGCTGTTCCTCGAGACCGTCCACGCGGCGGCGGGGGACGACCTCACCCGGACGGTGCACTACGGCGAGCTGGCCGAGGCGCTGGTGAAGGTCGTCGAGGGCGAGCCGGTTAACCTGATCGAGACGCTGGCCCAGCGGCTGGCGGACGTCTGCCTGGCCCACGGCCTGGTGGACCGGGTCGAGGTCAGCGTGCACAAGCCGGCGGCGCCGGTGCCGGTGCCCTTCGACGACGTGGTCGTGACGATCGAGCGGAGCCGTCTATGAAGGTGGTCCTCGCGCTGGGCAGCAATCTGGGGCGGCGCTTCGACACGTTGCAGGGGGCGGTGGACACGTTGTTCGACGCCCCGGGGCTGCAGTTCGTGGGGGCGTCCCCGGTGTACGAGACCGACCCGGTGGGCGGGCCCGCCGGGCAGAAGCCGTACCTGAACGCGGTCGTGGTCGCCGAGACCAAGCTGCAGCCGCGCATGCTGCTGGACCGGGCGCAGAGCGTCGAGAACGCCTTCGGCCGGGTCCGGGAGGAACGATGGGGGGCACGCACCCTCGACGTCGACCTGCTCGTGGTCGGGGACGTGGTCAGCGATGACCCGGAGCTGACCCTGCCGCACCCGCGGGCGCACGAGCGGGCCTTCGTCCTGGTGCCGTGGTCGCAGGTGGACCCCGACGGCGAGATCCCGGGCAGGGGCCGCGTGGCCGACCTGCTGGCCGGTCTCGACCGGGCCGGCGTCTGGCTGCGTGACGACCTGAAGCTGCAGGGGCCGGCTTGAAGCCCACCAAACCCGGTGTCCTGGTGGGCGTCCTCGTCGTGGTGGCGCTGCTCACCTGGATCCTGGTCCGCCAGTTCTACGCCACCCTGCCCACGGTCCCGTGGACCGCGATCCCCACGGTCCTGCTCCTGGCCGTCGGGGAGGCGTACAGCGGGTGGATGACCCGCGCCCGCATCGCCCGCAAGGAGGGCACCAAGCCGGTGGAACCGCTGGCCGTGGCCCGTCTGGCCGCCCTGGCCAAGGCTTCGTCGTACGCGGGCGCGTTGTTCGCGGGGGTGTTCGCGGGGTTCGCGCTGCACACGATGTCCATGCTGACGAAGGCGACGCCGCGGACGGAGTTCTTCATCGCCACGGGCTCGTTCCTGTCCTTCGTCGTGCTGATCGCCGCCGCCTTGTTCCTGGAACACGCCTGCCGCATCCCGAAGGACCCCGACAACCCCCCTCAGACCCCCAAGTAGCGGGTCACGTGGTGACGGGGGTTTCCTCCTTGGGTGTACGGCGGCGCCGGCCGAAGAGGTAGATGACCGGAAGCGTGCAGATCAGCGGCCCGAGGATGGCCAGGGGGCGCTCCAGCCACCAGATGAGGTCCGGTGGGATCTTGCCTCCGAGGGTGCCGAACAGCCACCAGGCCAGGCCGAGCGCGATGGCCATCCCGGTGGTGTGGAAGAGGAACAACGGCAGCGCGAACCGGTTGATCGTGTCGTTGACCCGGGCCCAGCCGGGCTTCTCCAGCACGCGTTCCATCGCGGGCCGCAGTACCTCGACCAGCCCGATCTGGAAGATCAGGAGGGCCACGATGACGAAGGTGGGCGGGGCCATGTTGGACCACTTGTCCCCGGGCACCCCGACCATGGACCCCGGGTAGATGCCGGAGTACACCAGGCCGATCAGCATGAACAGCCCCGTCCACAGGACGCCGACGTCGTAGCGCCGGGGCAGGGCGACCAGGCGGTCGTAGAAGAATCCGGCCTGATGGGCCAGGCCCCACACGATGATCATGTTGAGCCAGCCGATCCACTCCACGTCGTAGCGGAAGCGGAGGACGTCCACGACCAGGGCCGCGCCGCCCAGCCAGATGAGGGCGAGCACGTCGAAGCGCTGGTGCATCCACAGGGCGACGGGCAGCAGGGCGATCAGCACCAGGTACACGCCGAGGAACCACAGCGGGCTGAGCACCAGGAGCACGACCCGCCCCATCCAGGGCGCGTCGAAGACCGTGGCGACGACGACCCCGATGCCGATCCACACGGCCGACAGCCCGAGCGCGGGCAGGGCCAGGGCGCGGATGCGGCGCCAGACGAAGGCGCCGATGCCGACGCCCCGCTCGCAGGCGCGGTTCCAGGACATCAGGTGGACGTGCCCGCCCACGTAGAAGAACAACGGCAGCACCTGCAGCAGCCAGGTGAGGATCCAGAGACCGGAGGTGAAGCCGAGAGGGCTGGTGGGTGAGGGGCCGTCGGGCCCCCATTCGAGGATGGTGAACGCCCAATGCCATACCACGACCACGATCAGACTGACCGCCCGGAGCCAGTCGACGTACTTGTCACGCGTCACTTGTCGATGTCACCCACAACGAAGAACATGGACCCGAGAATCGCCACCATGTCGGCCACCAGGTGGCCGGGCAGCATCTCGCGAAGAACCTGGATGTTGCTGTAAGAGGCGGAGCGCAGCTTCATCCGCCATGGCGTCTTGTCGCCCTTGGAGACAAGGTAGTACCCGTTGATGCCGAGCGGGTTCTCGGTCCAGGCGTAGGCGTGGCCCTCGGGCACCTTCAGCACCTTGGGCAGGCGCTGGTTGATGGGGCCGGGCGGCAGGGAGCGCAGCTTGTCGACGCAGGCGTCGGCCAGGTCGAGGGCGACCTTCACCTGGTCCAGCAGGACTTCGAAGCGGGCGTAGCAGTCTCCGGCGGTCCGCGTGACGACCTTGACCGGCAGCTCGGGGTAGGCCAGGTACGGCTGGTCGCGGCGCAGGTCGAGGTCGACTCCGGAGGCTCGGGCTATGGGGCCGCTCACGCCGTACTGCATGATCGTCTCGCGGTCGAGCACGCCGACGCCCTTGGTGCGGGCCATGAAGATCTCGTTGTGCAGGATGAGGTCCTCGATGTCGGGCACCTTCTTGCGGGTCTCGGCCACGGTCTCGGCCACGCGGTCCAGCCAGCCGTACGGCAGTTCTTCCTTGAGCCCGCCGACCCGGTTGAACATGTAGTGCATGCGGCCGCCGGAGATCTCCTCCATGACGGCCTGGATGCGCTCGCGCTCGTTGAAGGCGTAGAAGAGCGGGGTGATCGCGCCGAGCTCGAGCGGGTACGAGCCGAGGAACATCAGGTGGTTGAGCACCCGGTTCAGCTCGGCCAGGAGCGTGCGCGCCCACACGGCGCGGGCCGGCACCTCCATGCCCAGCATGCGCTCGGCGGCTAGGACGACGCCGAGCTCGTTGGCGAAGCCGGACAGCCAGTCGTGCCGGTTGGCCAGCATGATGATCTGCCGGTAGTCGCGGACCTCGAACAGCTTCTCGGCGCCGCGGTGCATGTAGCCGATGATGGGCTCGGCGCTGGAGATGCGCTCGCCGTCGAGGGTGAGCCGCAGGCGGAGCACGCCGTGGGTGGAGGGGTGCTGGGGGCCGATGTTGAGGATCATGTCCTCGGTCGCCAGCTCTTTCGCCCCGGCGCCAATCCCCACAATGCGCTCAGTCATAACCTTCATGCTCCCACCGCACGTCCTCCTGATCCACCTCGCACGCCCGCCGCTCTCCGTTTCTCCCCCTTCCGCACGCCCGCCGCTCTCCGTTTCTCCCTTCCCGTACGGCAGGCCGCCCCCACGCCACCCGCCGCCGTGGGCGGGCGCCGATCGTGGGGGTCGCTTCTCACGTCGGACACATGACCCGCCGCAACGGCCCACCCTGCCCCACGGGGTGGTCAAGAGACGGTAGGGGAAAGATTCGCAGGTCAGAAGGGGTGCGACAATTGCCGCAACGGGGGGAGAACCACCATGAGGCTAGTCTTCGATCTAGCTGCCCTGATCGCGCGTGTGACGATCGGCGTGATCTTCGTGGCCCACGGGTGGCAGAAGTGGCAGGCAGGACCGGGCTCGATCGCGCAGATGTTCACCCAGTCCGGAGTGCCGTACCCGGAGCTCGCGGCCGGGTTCACGACCATCGCCGAGCTGGTCGGCGGCAGTTTCCTCATCCTGGGCATGCTGGTGCGCGTGGCCGCGCTGGCCCTGCTGGCGGTGTCGGCGGGGGCGATCATCTTCGTGCACGCCAAGAACGGCATCTTCGTCGCCGACATGGGCTGGGAGCTCGTGGGCGCGCTGGGTGCGTGCTGCCTGCTCCTGCTGGCCACCGGGGGTGGCCGGATCGGCGTGGACGGGATCGTCAACGCCTTCTTCCGGCGGCGCAGGACGGCTGAGCTGAGCCTGCCGGAGGCGCCCGTGGCGGCCCCGTCGTCGACGGTCTCGCCGAACGTCCGCACGGTGACCGACGTGCCGCGCCAGCCCGCACCGCCGCCACCGGCGGGCGGGAGCACGCCCCCGCAGCCGCCGCAGAACCCCGGCAACCCGGGCAACCCCGGGAACCCGAGGCTGAGCGACGACGACATGAAGGCGATCGACGCCCTGATGTCCGACGACCAGCCTCGCAAGAACCCGCCGGACAACCGGGCCTGACTAACGGCCGGCCAGCTCGCGCAGAGCGCCGATGAGCCGGTCGATGTGCTCGTCGGTGGTCCCGATGCCGATGGAGGCGCGCACCGCCGAGGCCGTGCCGTCCTCGCAGCCGCCGGCGTGCTTATGGTCGCGCCCGCTTCGCTCGTCGTTGGCTCGTTCCTCGCTCTCTCCCGAGCTCCTGCGCTCCGGCGTGCCGAGCAGGTGCCGGACGAACGGGTGCGCGCAGAACTTGCCGTCCCGCACCCCGATCCCGTAGTCGCCGGACAGCGCCTCGGCGACCTCGCGGGCGGTGTAGCCGTCCACGACGAAGGAGACGATCCCGACCCGCGGGTGGTCGGGGCCCCACAGTGACAGCTCGTGCACGCCGTCGATCGCGGCCAGCCCGTCGCGCAGCCGCGCGATCAGCCGCTCCTCCTCGACGACCAGCGGCGCCCACCCGGTCGCGCTGAGCGCGTCGCAGGCCGCGGCCAGGGCGATGGCGCCGATCACGTTCGGGGTGCCGGCCTCGTGCCGGGGCTCGGCGTCCTCGTGCCACTCGGCGCCGTCGTCGCCGACCGACTTCACCGCGCCGCCGCCCTTCAGGTACGGCTCGCCGGACGACAGCCAGTCACGGCGGCCGATCAGCACCCCGGCGCCGAAGGGGGCGTACAGCTTGTGCCCGGAGAAGACGACGTAGTCGAGGTCCAGGGCGGTGAGGTTGAGCTGGCGGTGGGGGACGAGCTGGGCGGCGTCGACGAGGATGCGGGCGCCGTGCCGGTGGGCGATGTGGGCCAGGGCGGCGATGGGCCACAGCTCGCCGGTGACGTTGGAGGCGGCGGTCACGACCAGCAGCTTGGGGCCGTCGATGGCGGCCAGGGCCTCGTCGGCCTGCCGTACGGCCTCGCCGGGGAAGGCGGGCGGCGCCAGCCGTACCGTCTTCTGCCAGGGGAGCAGGGAGGCGTGGTGCTCGCTGTCGAAGACGACGGTGGTCGTGCCCGCGGGCAGGACGCCGGCCAGGAGGTTGGTGGCGTCGGTGGTGTTGCGGGTGAAGACGACCGCGTCGTCGGAGCGGGCGCCGGCGAAGGCGCGGACGGTGTGGCGGGCCTGCTCGTAGCGGGCGGTGGTGAGCTGGGAGGCGTAGCCGGCGCCGCGGTGCACGCTGGAGTAGGCCGGGAGCGCGGCGGTGACGGCGGCGCTGACCGGCTCGAGACAGGGGGCGCTGGCGGCGTAGTCGAGGTTGGCGTACCCGACCAGCCTGCCGCCCTTGACCGGGACCTGCAGGTCGGCGCCGAGCACGGCGGGGACGGCCTGCGCCGGGTTCTGCTGGGGCTGCTCGGCCGGGGCCTGGGCGGGGACGGAGTTGAAGATGGTCAGCGTGGACACGGCGGAACCCTCCAGGGTCATCGGGACCCCTTGGTTCGCCCTCGGAGCCCGCGCTTGCCTGTCACCCTGCGTGACAGGCCTGGTCTTCACCCGGGGCACCCCGCCGCGGACGCGAGGGTTGCCGGCCAGCAAGCCGGGGCTTGACGCTGGCACTCATGACCTACAGCCAGCACTATAAGCGACACCTGGGCGGTTTTCGCAAGCCGGTATTCGGACGCCTCCGTGGTGCGCGGCTGTCTCGATGATCGATCCGCTGGTGGGGCGGGAGGTTTCACTACTAAGCGAGATCGTGAACTTCTGCGGGGGTTAGGTCGTTGGTACCCGGAGATAGTTCCCCCAACGTATGGAGGTGCCGAGATGTGGGATTGGGTAAGCAGCCCGGAAATATGGATCGGGTTCTTCACCCTGGTCGCCCTGGAGATCGTCCTGGGGATCGACAACATCATCTTCATCTCGATCCTCGCGGGGAAACTCCCCGAACACCAACGCGACAGAGCCCGGGTCCTGGGCCTGGCGGCCGCGCTCATCAGCCGCCTGCTGCTGTTGTTCGCGCTGTCGTGGGTGGTGAGGCTGACCGAACCGCTGTTCTCGATCTTCGGGCATCCGATATCGGGACGCGACCTGATCCTCATCCTCGGTGGCCTCTTCCTGCTGGCCAAGAGCGTCACCGAGATCGGCCACAGCATGGAGCTGAAGAGCGAGGACGGCAAGCAGCGCAAGGTCACCTCGTTCGCCTCGGTGATCGTCCAGATCATGATCCTGGACATCGTCTTCTCGCTCGACTCGGTCATCACCGCCGTGGGCATGGTGAACGAGCTCGGCGTGATGGTCGCGGCGGTGGTCGTGTCCGTGCTGGTCATGCTGTTCGCCTCGGGCCCGATCAGCCGGTTCGTGGACAAGCACCCGAGCATCAAGATGCTGGCGCTGGCCTTCCTGGTGCTGATCGGCGTGGTGCTCATCGCCGAGGGCTTCGGCCAGCACATCTCCAAGGGCTACATCTACTTCGCGATGGCCTTCTCGGTCATCGTGGAACTGCTCAACATCCGGATGCGCGGCAGGCATGCCAAGCAGGTCGCCAAGGAAAGCGAGAAGGACACCACCTCGTAGGATGAGTTGGTGCGCTTTGACCCCTGGAATCCGGATTTCGTCGCTCACCCGTACGACGTCTACGCCGAGCTGAGGCGCGAGGCCCCGGTCAGCTTCTTCGAGCCGACCGGCCAGTGGCTCGTCGCCCGGCACGCCGACGTCAACGCGCTGCTGCGCGACCGCCGGCTCGGCCGCTCCTACCTGCACGCCGCCACGCACGAGGAGTTCGGCCAGCCGGCGCCGCCGGACTTCCAGGAGCCGTTCTGGCGGGTGGTCAACGCGGGCATGCTCGACGTCGAGCCGCCCGTCCACACCCGCCTGCGGCGCCTGGTCTCCAAGGCGTTCACCCCGCGCATGGTCGAGTCGCTGCGCCCGCGCGTGGCGGCGATCGCGGCCGGCCTGGTGGACGCCTTCGTCGCCAAAGGCGGCGGCGACCTGCTGGCCGAGGTGGCCGAGCCGCTGCCGGTGACGGTGATCGCCGAGATGCTCGGCGTGCCCGAGTCCGACCGGCACCTGCTGCGCCCCTGGTCGGCGGAGATCTGCGGCATGTACGAGCTGAACCCCTCGAGCGAGGCCCAGCACACCGCGGTCCGCGCGGCGTCGGAGTTCGCCGCCTACCTGAAGGACCTGGCCCGCGAGCGCAGGCGAAACCCCGGCGAGGACCTCGTCAGCGCGCTGGCCCAGATCGAGGAGCTGACCGAGGACGAACTCGTCGGCACCTGCGTGCTGCTGCTCAACGCCGGCCACGAGGCCACCGTGAACGTCACGGGCAACGGCTGGTGGTCGTTGTTCCGCAACCCGGCCGAGCTGGAGCGCCTGCGCGCCGACCGCTCCCTGCTGCCCACGGCGATCGAGGAGCTGATGCGCTGGGACACGCCGCTGCAGATGTTCGAGCGCTGGGTGCTGGAGGACATCGAGGTGAACGGCGTGGCCATCCCGAAGGGCGTGGAGGTGGCGCTGCTGTTCGGCTCGGCCAACCGCGACCCCGAGGTCTTCGCCGACCCCGACCGTCTGGACGTGGGCCGGGCCGACAACCCGCACATCTCCTTCGGCGCCGGCATCCACTTCTGCCTCGGCGCGCCCCTGGCCAGGATCGAGCTCCTGGAGTCCTTCGGCGCCCTGCTGGACAAGGCGCCCGCGATGGAGCTGGTGCGCGAGCCGGTGTGGAACCCCGGCTACGTCATCCGCGGCCTGGAGTCGCTGGAGGTCACCGTCTGACCGGGATCGAGCTGGAGGTCACCGTTTAGCCGGGATCGACCGGTCGCCGCCGAACATGCCGTCCGGGTCGTAGCGCCTCTTGACCTCGGTCAGCCGCCGCAGGTGCTCGGGCGTGAAGGCCCGGGCCGCCTGTTCGGGATCGCCCATGAAGTTGAGCGGCACGAACCCCGTCGCGCTGCCCGCCAGCCCGGCCGAGAACCGCCGGCCGAAGCCCGTCACCGCCTCCATCGCCGTCTCGTCCGGCACCAGGCACACGGCGCCCACGGCGAAGCCGCCCTGCCAGTAGCCCAGCCCGGCATCGTCGGCGTGCGGCATCCCGGCCACGTGCCTGGCCAGAGTGAAGACGTACGGCTCGGCCCCGCGCGGCGCCACCTCCACCAGGTAGTCGATCACCGAGTCCGACAGCTCCGCCACCATCTCGCCCCTGATCGTGATGGGCAGCGGCTCGACGGGATCCTGGGTCACCACGTCGATCGCGGTGAACGGGATCGGCCCGGCGGTGTCCCCGACCAGCCCCGGCACCGCCCGCATCGGCGCGACCAGGGCCTCCGCGTCAGAGCCCGTGGCGCACAGGCACACCCGCGCGAACGACCGCCCGCGCATCGGCTCGGGCACGAAGGGCGCGTCGGGGCAGTGCAGGACACCGGCGGCCGAGGTGACCGAGACCGGCAGGTCCGCCGTCCAGTCGCGGTAGGCGGTCAGCACCTGCCTGGCCAGCTCGACCGGCCAGAGCAGGGCGCCGCCGTACACCCGGGGCTCGCGGACCAGCTTGATCCGCAGCTCGACGACGACGCCGAGGTTGGGGCCGCCGCCGCGCAGCGCCCACAGCAGATCCGGCTCACTGGCGTCGTCGACGCGGCGCAGGGTGCCGTCGGCGGTGACGATCTGGGCCGCGGTGATGGCGTCGCAGGCCAGGCCGTACTGACGGGACAGGAAGCCGAGTCCGCCGCCGAGGCTGTTGCCGACGGCGCCGACGCCGGTGCTGGAGCCGGTGAGCGGCGTCAGGCCGTGCGGGTCGGCGGCGGCGATGACGTCCCTCCACCTGACGCCGGCGCCGACCGTGGCGAGGCCCGCGACCGGGTCGATCTCGACGCCGGTCAGCTCCGAGGTGACGACGAGCAGATCGTCGCCGGTGGCCGGGCGCAGGGCGCCGTGGCCGGTGTTGTGCACGCGGACGCGCAGGCCGTGCGCGGCGGCGTGGCGGACCGCCTCCTGGACGTGCGCGGCCGACGTGGCCACGACGGTGCCGGCGGGGTGGTGGGTGACGGCGAGGTTCCAGGGGGTGGGAGCCACAGGGAGCAGATCCATGAGCGCGATCGTCTCATAACGGAGAGTGATCGGCCATGGCGGTCATCGGGTGCCCTGCTCGAGCCAGCCGAAGCCGCCCAGGCCGTGGGGAGCGATGAGCTCGGCCTCCTGGGTGCAGCGGGCCAGCGCCCTCAGGTAGCCGGCTGGATCGGTGCTCGCCAGGTCGATCGGCGGGCGGGCGCCGGTGATGCCGAGCGCACGCAGGGCGTCGCGCTGTGTGGACAACCTTGTGGATATCGCGCCCGCTTGTTCGCCTGCTGCCGCACAGGCGTCGAGTGCCACGTGTGCGGTGATGTCGCAGGTCCCGTCGGGTATGGGGGGAACGACCGAGCCGTCGCGGTATCCGGTGAGCGTGCCGCAGAGCGGGCGGTTATCCACAGGATGTGCATAATCGATGGCCACCGCCAGGCCGCGGGCCAGCCGTACCAGGACCGCGGTCCAGGCGGCGTCGCGGGCGCGGCCGATCTCCGCGCGGGCGCCCACGCGCGGCAGGGGCCACCAGCGTGCCAGCCACTGGGCGTCGGCGGGCTGCGGGGGCTCGCCGAGGCGCTCCTCGCCGGACCCGGTGTCGACCATGACCAGCCGGGGGCCGTCGGCGGTCTGCTCGGCCACGTCGAGCGGGATGTTGTCGAGCCACTCGTTGGCGACGGCCAGGCCGGTGATCTCGTCGGGGATCCGCGTCGCCCAGGTGATGTGCTCGGGCAGCCGGTCCGGCCTGGGCGAGAGGTCCACGGCGGTGACGTTGAGGCGTTCGCGCAGCTCGGGCGGGGCGGTGCTGAGCACGCGGCTGACCAGGGCGCCCTCGCCGGCGCCGATGTCCACGAGGTCGAGGTGGGCGGGATGGCCGAGATCGGCGTCCACCCGGCGCAGCAGGGTGAGGATCGCGCCGGCGAAGGCGTCGCCGGCGCTGACCGAGGTGCGGAAGTGGCCCGAAGGGCGTTCGCGAAGGTAAAAACCCCTGTCTCCGTAGAGGGCGTGTTCCATCGCGGCACGCCAGGTGAGCCACATGTCTCGGACTATCTCACGGCGACATGCCGACACACTTAGTGATTACACAACTACTCATTGTGCTCGCTTTGCGGTACCGTTACAGACGGTCACCACACGCCCCCATCGAGGGAGAGGAGCCCCCTCATGTTGAAGAAGACTCTTGCCGCCGCCGGTGTGCTCGCCATGCTGTCCATGGCCGCCCCCGCCCACGCCGACCTCAACACCAGTGGCAACAACAGCGTCCTCGGCGGCAACCAGGTGTTCGCGCCGATCGACATCCCGATCGTCATCTGCGGCAACGCGGTGGCCGTCATCGGCGTCGCGGTCGCAGGGTGCAAGGGCACGGCCCACACCTGATGAGAAGGCGAAGAGCCCGGACCGATTTATCGCTAAACCGGTCCGAGCTCTTTTCTGGCCGGCCAGTCGGCGGATGGCCGGCCAGTGGTGCACCTCCTAAGGGGGCAGCACATCGTCATTGCGGGCGTCGGGTCCACTGTGGGCTCGGCGCCCGCTGCCATGCGATGAAAATTCCCCTCTCCTCATCTCTCCCGACAGGGGGTGCGTAGGTTTGTATGCCCTTGTCCTTTTTGTCGTTAACGCAACGTGCGGTAAAGGGCCGGTCACCTGTGTCCGGCAGAGCTGCGGTTACGCTGGTCGGCAGTGCCAAACGGGTTGACAGGACGGGATGACATGGACGCAGGTGACCGCCCGGCGCGGCTGGCCGTCGGCGTGCTGGGGGCGGGCAGAGTGGGCTCCGCGCTCGGCGCCGCACTGGCCCAGGCCGGCCATCGCATCGTGGCCGCCAGCGGGGTCTCCGACCGGTCCCAGCGCCGGGCCGCCGAACGCCTCGGCGTGCAGACCTCGCCGCCGGAAGCCGTGGTGGCCGCCGCCGAACTGATCCTGGTCACGGTCCCCGACGACGCCCTGCCCGACCTGGTCGCCGGCCTGGCCGCCACCGGCGCCGACCTGCGCGGCAAACTCGTGGCGCACGCCAGTGGCGCCTTCGGGCTGTCCGTGCTCGACCCCGCGGCGCGGGCCGGGGCACTCCCGCTGGCGCTCCACCCCGTCATGACGTTCACCGGCCGTGACGACGACCTCAACCGGCTGACCGGCATCTCCTACGGCGTCACCTCGCCGGAACCCCTGCGCCCGATCGCCGAGGCGCTGGTCATCGAGATGGGCGGCGAGCCGGTCTGGATCGCCGACGCCGACCGGGCGCTCTACCACGCCGCGCTGGCCGGGGCGGCCAACCACATGGTGACGCTGATCGCCGAATCCGCCGAGCTCCTGGGCCGCATCGGCGTCGAACACCCGGGCCGCATGCTCGCCCCGCTGCTCAGCGCCGCCCTCGACAACGTCCTGCGGCTCGGCATGGCCGGGCTGACCGGGCCCGTGGTGCGCGGCGACGCCGGAACCGTGCGCAAACACGTGGACGCGCTCATCCTGGCCGCCCCCGAGGCCGCCGACGCCTACATCGCCCTGGCCCGCCTGACCGCCGACCGCGCGCTGGCCGCCGGACTGCTCAAACCGGAGGAGGCCGAGCGGTTGCTCGACGCGCTGGGAGGCAACATATGGACCTGACAGGGACCCGAAGGCGGCCCTGATCACGGCACAGGAGGCTGAGGCGTGGAGCTGATCGTCGCGCGCAATCGCGCAGACCTGGTCAAATCACGAGGAGAGGGCCGGGTGGCCCTGGTGCCCACCATGGGCGCCCTGCACGAAGGACACCGCGCGCTCATGCGCGAGGCCAAGGCGCTGGCATCCCGGGTGGTCGTCAGCATCTTCGTCAACCCCCTGCAGTTCGGGCCCGCGGAGGACTTCTCCCGCTACCCCCGCACACTCGAGGCCGACCTCGACGCCTGCCGCGAGGAGGGCGTCGCGGTCGTCTTCACCCCGTCGGCCGCCGAGATGTACCCGCCCGACCGCCAGGTGAGCGTCGCGTCCGGGCGCATGGGCGCGATCGTCGAGGGCGCGGTACGGCCCGGCCACTTCGACGGCGTGCTGACCGTGGTGCTCAAGCTGTTCAACCTGGTCCAGCCGGACGTCGCGGTCTTCGGCCAGAAGGACGCCCAGCAACTGGCGCTCATCCGGCGCATGGTGAGCGACCTCGACCTGCCCATCGAGATCGCCGGCGTGCCGACCGTGCGCGAGGACGACGGCCTGGCGCTGTCCAGCCGCAACCGCTACCTGTCACCCGCCGACCGCCGCACCGCCCTGGCCCTGTCCCGGGCGCTGTTCGCCGGCGCGCTCGAGTCCACCCCGTCCCGGATCAGGGCGGCGGCCCTGGCCGAACTCCAAGGGGCCGACCTGGCCCTCGACTACCTCGTCCTCGTGGACCCGGCGACCTTCACCGAGGTGGGCGAGTCCCACCAGGGCGAGGCCATCCTCGCGGTAGCGGCCAAGGTCGGCACCACGCGCCTCATCGACAACGCCGTCCTCCGCCTCTCCTGACCAATCAGGATTCCTGGGCGACACCCCGGCCCCGGTCAACCCCCAACGGCTGCCCGGGGTTCCGGGCACTCCACCTCACGTTGCCCGGCTAACCCGTCCCTGGCACCCGGTCCCGGGCGCCCACCCCTGAAGGGCCCACCCTCCGCGAAGGGCCCACCCCCCCCAAAGGGCCCACCCCGCCGCCGGGTCACTCCTCGGGAGGCGTTATCGTCAGATTGACGAAATTCCCTCGGTGAGGAGACCCCCATGAGCGGACCGGCGATCCCCCTGCGGCTCAGCGCCCCGGAACCCGGCTGGACCCGCGAGGCCGACGTCGTCGTCGTGGGCTCCGGGGTGGCCGGGTTGACCGTGGCGTTGCGCCATGCCGAGCTGAATCCCGAGGCGAAGGTGCTGGTCGTCACCAAGGACGTGCTGGGCGCCGGCTCCACCCGGTTCGCCCAGGGCGGGATCGCCGCCGTGCTGGACCCGGCCGACACCCCTGAGGAGCACCTGAACGACACGCTGATCGCCGGCGTCGGGCTGTGCGACGCGGCAGCCGTACGGACGCTCGTGACCGAGGGCCCGGACGCGGTCAGGCGGCTGATCGCGCGCGGCGCCGAGTTCGACCGGACGGACGGCGGCGAGCTCCAGCTGGGCCGTGAGGGCGGTCACCGGCGCAACCGCGTCGTGCACGCGGGCGGCGACGCGACCGGCGCCGAGGTGCAGCGTGCGCTCGTGGCCGCGCTGCACGAGCACGGGATCGAGGTCATCGAGCACGCCCTCGTCCTGGACCTGCTCAAGGACGCCGAGGGCCGCGCCGCCGGGGTGACGCTGCACGTGATGGGCGAGGGCGCGCGCGACGGCGTGGGCGCGGTGCACGCGGGCGCGGTCGTGCTGGCCACGGGCGGCATGGGGCAGATCTACCAGTCGACGACCAATCCGCTCGTCTCCACCGGTGACGGGGTGGCGCTGGCGCTGCGGGCGGGCGCGGTCGTGCGGGATCTGGAGTTCGTGCAGTTCCACCCGACGGTGTTGCGGGTCGGCGAGGACGCCGCGGGCCAGCAGCCGCTGATCACCGAGGCGGTCAGGGGCGAGGGCGCCCTCCTGGTGGACGAGCACGGCAGGCGGTTCATGGACGAGGTGCACGAGCTGGCCGAACTGGCCCCGCGGGACGTGGTGGCCAAGGCGATCATGCGGCAGCCGGGCCAGGTCTACCTCGACGGCCGCCACTTCGGCGAGGAGACGTGGCGCACCAGGTTCCCGACGGTCCGCGCGCTCTGCCTGGAGCACGGCCTGGACCCGGCCAGGGACCTGATCCCGGTGGTGCCCGCCGCGCACTACGCCAGCGGCGGCGTCCGGACCGATCTGCACGGCCGCACGTCGATTCCCGGCCTGTACGCGTGCGGCGAGGTCGCCTGCACCGGCGTGCACGGCGCCAACCGGCTGGCCTCCAACTCGCTGCTGGAGGGCCTGGTCTTCGCCGAGCGCATCGCCCAGGACATCGAGCCGTCCGTACGGCGGGCGGTCGAGGGCACGGCCCCGGAGGGGTTGTGCGATCCCCGGATCAGGCCCAGGGTCCAGGCGCACATGAGCCGGGGGGCCGGCGTGCTGCGCAGCCGCGAGTCGCTGGCGCTCACCGCCAAGGCGCTGCGCGACGCCCGGTGGACGCCGGTGAAGGTGGACCCGCGCACCGAGGCGTGGGAGGCGACCAACCTGCTGACGGTCGCCACGGTGCTCACGGCCGTCGCGCTCGCCCGCGAGGAGACCAGGGGCTCGCACTGGCGCGAGGACCACGGCGAGCGTGACGACGAGCGCTGGCTCGGGCATCTGGACGTGCGACTGACGGAGGAGGGCTTGCACATGACGTACACGCCGCATGGGCTCACGCTGGACGCCGGTGCGCCGGAGATCCAGGCGGTGATCGACCGGGCGCTGGCCGAGGACCTTCAGGAGGCGGGGGACGTGACCAGTCTGGCCACGATCCCCGAGGGGCATCGTTCGGCCGGTGACGTGGTGGCCCGCCAGGCGGGGATCGTGGCCGGGCTGGGCGTGGCCGAGGCGGTCTTCGCCCGGCTGGGCGCCGGCCGTATCGTCGCAGGCTCTACGTATACGACCAGGCTGGTCGAGGACGGGCAGCGGGTGGAGGCGGGCCAGGTGCTGATGACGGTGGAAGGGGACACGCGCGCCCTGCTGACCGCCGAGCGCACCGCGCTCAACCTGCTGACCCACCTGTCCGGGATCGCGACGCTGACCGGCGCGTGGGTGGCGGCGCTGGAGGGCACCGGGGCGCGGGTGCGCGACAGCCGTAAGACGCTGCCGGGGCTGCGGGCGCTGGAGAAGTACGCCGTCAGGGCCGGAGGCGGGGTCAACCACCGCATGTCGTTGTCGGACGCGGCGCTGATCAAGGACAACCACGTGGTGGCGGCCGGTGGGGTGGCCGCGGCGTTCGAGGCGGTGCGTGCGCGGTTCCCCGGCGTGCCGGTCGAGGTCGAGGTGGACACGCTGGAGCAACTGGAGGAGGCTCTGACCGCGGGGGCCGAGGTGATTCTGCTGGACAACTTCACCGTCGAACAGATGGCTCATGCCGTACAAATCACGAAAGATCGAGCGAAGTTGGAAGCCAGCGGCGGATTGACCTTGGAAAAGGCCCGTGATGTGGCTGAAACTGGCGTTGACTATCTTGCGGTGGGATCGCTCACGCATTCCGCACCGGCCCTGGACATCGCGCTGGATCTACGGGGGTAATTGATGCTGCTCACGATCGACGTCGGCAACACCCACACCGTGCTCGGACTCTTCGAGGGCGAAGAGGTGATCGAGCACTGGCGGCTGGCCACCGACGCCCGCCGTACCGCCGACGAGATCGCCGTCGTGCTCCAGGGGCTGCTAGGACAGTCGCCCCTGCTCAAGGGGGCCGACGTCAGCGGCATCGCGATCTGCTCCACCGTGCCCTCGGTGCTCAACGAGATGCGGGAGATGTGCCGCCGCTACTACGGCGACGTCACCGCGGTCATCGTCGAACCGGGGGTGCGCACCGGCGTGCCCGTCCGGATGGACAACCCCAAGGAGGTCGGGAGCGACCGCATCGTCAACGCGCTCGCCGCCATCGACCAGTACGGCGGGCCGTGCGTCATCGTCGACTTCGGCACCGCCACCTCCTTCGACGCCGTCTCGGCCAAGGGGGAGTACGTCGGGGCGGTCACCGCGCCCGGCATCGAGATCTCGGTGGACGCCCTCGCCGCGGCCGGAGCCCAGCTGCACAAGGTCGAGCTCATCCGGCCCCGCTCGGTCATCGGCAAGAACACCGTGGAAGCGCTCCAGGCCGGCATCATCTACGGCTTCGCCGGGCAGGTGGACGGCATCGTCGAGCGGATGGCGGCGGAGCTGGCCGACGACCCGGACGAGGTGACCGTCGTGGCCACCGGCGGGCACGCGGCGCTGGTGGTGGGGGAGTCACGCTCGATCGACGTGCACGAGCCCTGGCTGACGCTGATCGGGCTGCGGCTCATCTACAACCGCAACACGGCATGAAAGCAGGCGGCCCCCCGCTCGGGATGAGGGGGCCGCCTGCCGTACAGGGGGAGTGGATCGTCACTCGGACTCGGCGGTGTAGAGGTACTCCCACGGGCCGCACTTGGAGACGTGGTTGCCGTAGGGGCCGACCTGGCAGACCTTCACCCGCAGGCTGTAGACGTCGTCCTCGGAGAAGGAGTACTTCTTGTAGCCGGGGTAGCCGCAGTACTTCTTGGTGTAGACCGTGGACCAGTCGTAGTCGAAGTCGCTGGTCTGGAACTTCACGTAGGCGCACTTGCCGCCCTCGTCGTAGCTGCGGGGGTCGAGGTCGTAGAGGCGGCCGCTCACGCGGACGGTGTTGGACTCCTGGTCGTGGTCCCAGTCCACGCCGACCCAGCCCTGCGACTTGGCGAGGTGGTGCTTGGCGAAGACCGGGCCCCAGAAATCGCTGTAGTCGTAGTCGGAGGAGCTGGCGGTGGAGGCGCCGGCTGCGGTCGGGAGGCTGAGGGCAAGGGCTGTGGTGGCGGCGACGGCGAGGAATCCGGTCGCGATCTTCTTGATCATGGTCTCTCCTGGAACCCGAGGTGCTGTGAAACATTGGTAACGGAGAGTGCTTGCAACGTTCCTGCAGCGCCCCTGCACGGGACCGACGAGCCCTTGCAGTTCGCCATATCCCCTACCCTTTGTTGGTGTGAGCGACGAACTTCCCGAGCAGATGCGCATCCGGAGGGAGAAGCTCGACCGCCTCCGCAGCGAGGGCGTCGAGCCCTACCCGGTCAACTTCCCCCGCACGGCGACCAACGCCGAGGTCAGGGAGAAATACCAGGGCCTCGAACCGGACACCGCCACGGGAGACAAGGTCGCCGTCGCCGGCCGGGTCATGCTCAACCGCGTCGGCGGCAAGCTCTGCTTCGCCACCCTGCGTGACGGCTCCGGCGACCTCCAGGTCATGATCTCGCTCGACAAGGTCGGCGAGGAGTCGCTGGCCGCCTGGAAGGGCGACGTGGACCTCGGTGACCACGTCGGCGTCGAGGGTGAGGTCATCACCTCGCGGCGCGGGGAGCTGTCGATCCTCGCCGACTCATGGCAGATCACCGCGAAGTGCCTGCGCCCGCTGCCGGAGAAGCACCTCGGTCTCACCGACCCCGAGGCGCGCGTGCGCCAGCGTTACGTCGACCTCATCGTCAACGACGAGGCGCGCAAGATGGCCCACCTGCGCAGCGCGACCGTCCGCGCGGCCCGCGACTTCTGGCACGAGGAGGGCTACCTCGAGGTCGAGACCCCGATGCTCCAGCCCATCCACGGCGGGGCGACGGCGCGGCCGTTCACGACCCACATCAACGCCTACAACATGGAGCTCTACCTTCGCATCGCGATTGAGCTCTACCTCAAGCGGCTCGTGGTCGGCGGCATCGAGAAGGTCTTCGAGATCAACCGCAACTTCCGCAACGAAGGCGCCGACTCCACGCACAACCCCGAGTTCACCATGCTCGAGGCGTACGGCACCTACCTTGACTACAACGACATGGCCGATCTGACCCAGCGCATGTACCAGCGGTGCGTGGTGGCCGCGCTCGGCACGTCGGTCGTGGTCCACGACGGCGTCGAGATCGACCTGGGCTTGGCCGAGTGGCCGCGCATCACCCTCTACGGCTCGGTCTCCGCGGCGATCGGCGAGGAGATCACCACGGAGACCCCGCTGGAGCAGGTCCGCAAGTACGCCGACCAGCGCGACATCCACTGGGACCCGAAGTGGGGCCAGGGCAAGCTCGTCCAGGAGATCTTCGAGGAACTCGTCGAGCACACCCTCATCCAGCCCACGTTCGTCATGGACTACCCGCTGGAGACCTCGCCGCTGGCCCGCAACCACCGCGACAACCCGCTGGTCACCGAGAAGTGGGACCTCATCGGCTTCGGCACCGAGCTGGGCACCGCCTACTCCGAGCTGAACGACCCGATCGAGCAGCGCCGCCGCCTGGTCGAGCAGTCGTTGCTGGCGGCCGGGGGCGACCCCGAGGCGATGCAGCTGGACGAGGACTTCCTGCAGGCGCTGGAGTTCGCCATGCCGCCCACCGGCGGCGTCGGCGTCGGCATCGACCGGATGATCATGGCCTTCACGGGCCGGAACATCCGTGAGACCATCCTGTTCCCGCTGGTCAAGCCCACCGGTTAAGTCACGGGGTGAGCACCAGGCGGCCACGCAACCCACCGGCGCCCAGCCGGGCGTAGGCGTCGGCCGCCTGCTCCAGCGGGTAGGTGCCGGCCACCCGGAGCGCCAGCCGTCCCGCCGCGGCCCAGCGGGCCACCTGGGCGAGCTGGCCGGCGTCGGAGCGTACGTACACGGTCGTGACCCGGATGCCGCGCAGCGGGACCGGCGCGGCGCCCGCCGCCACCGCCACGAACGCGCCGCCGCCCCGCACCGAGTCCAGCGCGGCCAGCCCCACGATCGCCGCGTCCACGACGCCGTCCACCCCGCCGGGCACCGCCGCCCGCACCGCGGCCGCCAGATCCGCCCCGCGCGGCACGAACCACTCGGCCCCGAACCCGCGCACCGCCCCTTCGTCCCCGGCCCCCGCCAGCCCCACGACCCGCAGCCCGCGGGCGGCCGCGATCTCGACGAGGTACCCGCCCAGCGCTCCGGCGGCCCCGGTCACCAGGAGGCTCTGCCCGGCCGCCAGCCCGGCCAGGTCGAGCGCCTGGATGGCGGTGAGCGTGTTGAGCGGGAGCGTGGCGGCCTCCACCGGCGAGATCCCTTCCGGCGCGGCGGCCACCTCGCCGGCGTCCAATATCACGTACTCGGCGTGCACCTTGTGCGGCAGCATCAGCCGGTCCGCGAGCCCGAACACCGGCTGCCCGGCGGCGAACCCGGTCACTCCGGGCCCCACCTGGTCGATCACCCCCGCCACGTCCCACCCGAGCCCGTACGCCTCCTGCGGATCGGCCACCTTGAAGTCCGGCAGCGTCCCCGAGGCGCTGAACAGGTCCACGGGCTGCACGGCCGCCGCGGCCACCTTCACCCGCACCTGCCCGGCCCCGGCCTCCGGCACCGCGACCTCGACGATCTCCACCTTGCCCTCGCGCCCGATGAGCGCACGCATCGTTGTCATGCGCCACACCGTAGAAAGGCATACTCTCTCCTGGTAAGAAGGCACCTGAAGGTGCGTAACCCACCTGGAGGATCCGCCGTGCCCACCGAGACGGCCGCGGAAAAGCGCGCGGCAGCCCGCCTGGCCTACGACGCCTACCTGGCCAAATGCCCCTCCCGCCGGCTTCTCACCACGCTCACCGACAAATGGGTGAGCCTCATCCTCACCGCCCTGGCCGGCGGCTCCCAGCGCTACAGCGAGCTGGCCAGGACGATCGCCGGGGTCAGCCAGAAGATGCTCACCCAGACCCTGCGCGGCCTGGAACGCGACGGCCTGGTCGCCCGCACGGTCACCGTGTCGGTCCCGGTTCGCGTGGACTATGAACTCACCCCGCTCGGCCAGACCCTCCTGCCGCTCATGACCGCGATCAAGGAATGGGCCGAGGTGCACATCGAGGACGTGGAAGCCGCCAGATCCCGCTACGACAGCCAGCTCTGAAGCGCCGCCGGCCCGGCTACGACAGCCAGGTAGGAAGGGCAGCCGTCCCGGCTACGACAGCCAGGTAGGAAGGGCAGCCAGCCCGCGCAACACGACATTCTCCTTGTACGGCGGCGCCGCGTCGGCCAGCTTCAGACCCGGAGCCGCCTCGGCCAGTGCGCGCAACGCGATCTCGCCCTCCATCCGCGCCAGGTTGGCGCCCAGGCAGAAGTGGATGCCGAGCCCGAAGGCCAGATGCCGTGGGCTGGGCCGGCCGGGGTCGAAGCGGTCCGGGCCGGGGAAGACGGCCGGGTCGCGGTTGGCCGCGCCGAGCAGCCCGAGCACCGCCGTACCCGCGGGGATCGGCGTGTCGCCCAGTTCGGCGTCCTGGAGCGCGACCCTGAGCGTGAGCTGCACGGGCGGGTCGTAGCGCAGCACCTCCTCGACGACCTGCCCGGGTGACTCCGCGGCCAGGTGCAGCAGGTCGTGCCGGAGCAGCTGGAGCACGCCGTTGCCGATGAGGTTGACGGTCGTCTCGTGCCCGGCGACCAGCAGCAGCACGCAGGTGGCCAGCAACTCGGGCTCGGTGAGCTCCTCCAGGCGCACGAGCGCGCTCAGCAGGTCCTCGCCGGGGCGGCGCCGCCGTACCGCGGCGAGCTCGCGGAAGTAGGCGCGGAACTCCGTCCGGGCCCGATCCGTGCTCGCCAGTTGCCCGGCGGGCAGCAGCGGGTCGATGCCGCGGGCCAGGATCTCGCTCCAGCCGCGGAAGCGCTCGTGATCCTCCGGCGGCACGCCCAGCATCTCGGTGATCACCATGACCGGGAGCGGGTAGGCATAGGCGGCGATCAGGTCGGTCTCCCTGCCCATGGCGCCGATCAGGTCCTGTGCGATGGCCTCGATCCTGGGGCGGAGCCGTTCGATCATCCGGGGCGTGAACGCCTTGCTGACCAGTCCGCGCAGCCGGGTGTGGTCGGGCGGGTCCATGACGAGGAACGAGCCGCGCGGCTGGCCCGGGTTGGCGGGCGGGGTGGAGCCGTGTCCGAATCGGGGGTCGCGCAGGAGGGCCGAGACGGCCGCGTGTGATGTGGCTACCACCAAACCGGTCCGGGTATGAAATAAATCGCCACGCTCGGCGAGCTGACGGTACTTTTCGTACGGCTCACGCCGGTAGTCAGGACCGTAGGGGTCGAATCCCAGCACGTCGACGGGGGTCGGCGCAGGTCCGGGCGGGCTCTTGTAAGGATCAGTCTGATCGCTCATCGTGCCCCGACGTGTGACGACATATGGCGAGTAGTTCACATAGATTTGATCATGTCAATAGAGCTGGTCAAGCCGGGAAATTGTCGAGCTTGACGACCTTTCCTGGATGCGTTTACCGTCTGCGGGACGAGCGCGTTGCGCTGTCCGAGACGTCTGCGAGTTCTGCTGTTGGGGGGAGGGCTCCCGATGGATGTGCTCACCGAAGGCGTTGAGCTGAGCCACGCCGATTTAGCCTTGCTCGCCGAGCTGGCCAAGGGAGTCACGGTCGATCGGGTAGGGCGCCGGCTGGAGATCAGCGGACGCACGGTACGCCGCCGTTTGCGCGGGATATGCGACAGGATTGGCGTGGCCACCGCCATCGAGGCGGTGGCCTGGGCGGCACGTCGCCAGCTGATCTAGTGGGCTGAGTCCGACCCCGCCGGGTTGTGATCCGGCGGGGTCGGTTTTGGTCGTACCCGGGAGGGCCTAGCCCGCGATGCGGACGGCGCCTGCCCAGGGACGGCGTGAGATGGACGCGATGCGGACCACGTCGCCGGTCTGCGGCGCGTGCACCATCATGCCGCCGCCGACGTAGATGCCGACGTGGTGCAGGTCGTTGTAGAAGAAGACCAGGTCACCCGGGCGCAGCTCCTCGCGCGAGATGCGGGTGCCGGCCGTCCACTGGTCGCCGGTGTAGTGCGGCAGCGAGATGCCCACCCGCTGGTAGGCGGCCATGACCAGGCCGGAGCAGTCGTAGGAGCCGGGGCCTTCCGCGCCCCAGACGTACGGCTTGAGCTGCTGGGTCAGGGCCCACCTGGCCGCCTCGGCGGCCTTGCCGGAGCCGGCGATCGGCAGGCTGACCCGGACCGCGCGGCCACCGGGCCGGCCGGCTTCGCCGATGGCCCGCTTGAACAGGTCGCTCTCGACCTTCGTGACCAGCTTGGTGATCTTGTCGCGCTTGGTCTCGAGGCCCTCGACTATCTTGCTGACCTCTTCGATGCGGGTGTTCGCCTCGGCCTGCGCCTTCTCGGCGAGCTGCCGGGCCGCGGCGACCTGGTTGACCTGCTCGCTCTGCTGCTGCTCCAGGGCGTAGGTGGTGGCGGCGCGGTCGAGGAAGAGGTCGGGGTCACCGGAGGAGGCGAAGGCCAGGGCCTGGCCGAAGCCGCCCAGCATGTACTCGTTCTGGGCCAGCAGGGCGGCCTTGGAGCGCTTCTCGGCGAAGTCGGCCTCGGTGGCGGCCAGCGTCTTCTTCGCGGCGGCGACGGCCTTCTGCGCGTCGTTGAGCTTCACGCGCTGGCCGTTGTACTGCTCGCTGAGCGTCTCGATCTCGGTGTGGAGCTTCTCGACCTGCTCGGAGAGCTGCTTGAGCGAGGGCTTGGGGTCCGCCGCGGCGGAGCCGAGAGGTGTCACCGTGAACGTCACGAAGGCGACGGCGGCGGCCAGGGCGGCGAGCCCCTTCCTGTCGCCCGGTTCGGGAGGGCGGGCATGCTTGCCCGCGGGCTTCCCCTCACGGTTACGCGTGCGCTTCACCAACCAGCTCCTCTCGTGGCCGCCTACCGGGTTAGCTGACGGGTTCGGGCCGGAGCAGCCCTACCGAGCAGAGCTCGGATTCACCCCGGAAGGCGCCTTACGGCTACCGGCGGTTCCCCGGCTCCCCAGGGAAGGGGATTAGGCGTGCCCTCGCGTGCGTGACACGCGTGACATCGACGCTGGACACTAGTGCACTCCTGGTTCGTGCTCAACCAGAACTGCCAGATCTGTTGAGGTTTCACAACCGAAGTGTCACGGGGTGATCACGTGCACCGCCGTACCAGAGGGACTTTATGTGAACTTTGCCAGTGCTTGGGACGTACGGGAGGTTCGGTGTAACCGTGGGAATCACCGCTCGTCACCGGCCATTCAGCTGCTCGTTGGCATTGCCCCGCAGGTAGCCCGGCACGGACGACTACTAGAAGAGATCGTCGCGGACATGCGTGGGCAAATATGGGGGAGCCGTAATTAGCTCTGTACCCTGAGGTTCCATGGAGCAGGTCGCCGAACGGGCGGTTCCCGACACGGAGGTCGTCGTCAGACGGGCTCGGACGCCGGATGTCCGGACGATCAGGCGCCTGGTCGACACCTATGCCGGAGCCGGCCCCCGCCTGCTGGAGAAGGCCACTGTCACCCTTTATGAGGACGTCCAGGAGTTCTGGGTGGCCGAACGCGGGGGGCGGGTGGTGGGCTGCGGCGCCCTTCACGTGTTGTGGGAGGACCTCGCCGAGATCCGCACCGTGGCCGTGGACCCCGAAGCCCGCGGGCTGGGCATCGGCCGCCAAATCGTTACAGCCCTCATCGGAACGGCCCGGGAACTCGGGTTGCGGCGGGTGTTCTGCCTGACTTTCGAGGTGGATTTCTTCTCCGCGCACGGGTTCCGCCCGATCCAGGGCACGCCGGTATCTCCCGAGGTCTATGCCGAGTTGCTCGCCTCCTATGACGAAGGCGTGGCCGAGTTTCTCGATCTTGAACACGTCAAGCCCAACACCCTCGGCAACACCAGGATGCTGCTGCACCTGGCGTCGTTTGACGCGGACCTCCACCAAGGGGAAAGGTGATTGTAGATACCTATGTCGATACGTTGGGCAGCGAAGGCATGTGTCCTGACATGTGCCACATGCACACTCGAAGCGAGGTGACACGGTGAGCACCGGACAGCCGCCGTATCCACAGGACGATCCCGGCGACAATTCCGGGACTCCCGAATACGGACAAAACACCGCAGGTCGCGCCCCTGGCGAGGCCGACCCGGATGTGACGGTCGTGGGTTACCGGCATGACGGCGACCCCTACGGCCAGCAGGGCTATGGACAGCAGCAGCCGCAGTACGGCCAGCAGGCTCCGTCCCAGCCCGGATACGGCCAGCAGCCCAGCTCACAGGGGGGCTACGGCCAGCAGCCGCAGTACGGCCAGCAGCAGGGTTACGGTCAGCAGCAGCCCGGCTACGGCCAGCAGCCGCAGTCCCAGCCGGGCTACGGCCAGCAGCAGCCCGACTACGGCCAACAGCAGCAGCAGCCCGGTTACGGCCAGCAGCCGCAGTCCCAGCCGGGCTACGGCCAGCAGGCCCCTTCACAGCCCGGCTATGGTCAGCAGTCTCAGTCCCAGCCCGGTTACGGCCAGCAGCCGCAGTCCCAGCCGGGCTACGGCCAGCAGCCCAGCTACGGCCAGCAGCCGCAGTACGGTCAGCAGCAGCAGCCCGGCTACGGCCAGCCCGACTACGGCCAGCAGCAGCAGCCCGGCTACGGTCAGCAGCCGCAGTCCGGACAGCAGTACGGCCAGCCGTCCTCCGGGCAGCAGTACGCCCAGCCCGGCTACGGCCAGCAGCCGCAGTACGGCCAGCAGCAGGGCTACGGCCAGCAGCCGCAGTACGGCCAGCAGCAGGGCTACGGCCAGCAGCCGCAGTACGGCCAGCAGCAGGGTTACGGCCAGCCCCAGGCGTACGGCCAGCAGCAGCCCGGTTACGGCCAGGCATACGGTCAGCCGGTCGGCGTGCAGCCGCCCGGTGCGCCGGCGCCCCTGGCCGAGTGGTGGCAGCGCCTGGTAGCCCGCATCATCGACGGTGTGCTGTTCGGCATCGTCTGGTGGGTGATCGGCCTGATCATGGCCGGCATCTTCCTGGCGACCTACGCATCCAGCAGCGGTGTCTCGTCGGGCTTCTTCGGCCCGGTCCTCGTCGGGCTCATCTCCGGGATCCTGGCGGGCGCCATCTACATCGCCTACGAGCTCATCATGACCAAGATGAACGGGCAGACGCTCGGCAAGCTCGTCATGGGCATCAAGATCGTGCCGGTCGGGAGCCCGAACGTGCCGCCCGGTGGGCTGCACACCAACACGGCGCTGATGCGCGGTCTCGTGACCTGGGGCGGTTACCTCATCTCGGGTATCCCGTTCCTGGGCTGGCTCGGTTACATCTTCGTCGCGCTCAACGGCGCCTCCCAGCTCTGGGATAAGCCGCTGCAGCAGACCTTCGCCGACAAGGTCGCCAAGACCGTCGTCGTCAAGATCAAATAGCGGCGGCGGGCGTAGATTCAGGGGTCACCACCTGGTGGCCCCTGTTTCATGTGCGGCTCCGCCGTACCAAAATGGTGTGACAGGCGATCTAAACGCCGTCGAGAGGTTGAGGCTATGGCCACGCCCGTCCAAGGCACCGTGACCGCTGAATGGTGGGAGCGGCTGGTGGCGCGCCTCATTGAGGCCCTGGTCTTCGGCGTGTTCTATTACATTCTGTTCATAGCGCTGTGGTCGTTCTTCCGATCTGTCGGGTTGTTGGGCGTCTTCGACGAGGGCCGGTTGCCCGGGGTCTTCGCCTGGCTGGGGGCCGGTCTGGCTTATACGGTCTATGACTGCGTGTCGCATTCGCGGGGTGGGCGGACCTTCGGGCAGGCGATCATGCGGATTCGGGTGGTGCCCGCGGACGGGACCGTCGTCACCACTCGTGGGCTGCTGAAACGTGCTCTGCTGTATCCCGGGCCGACCATGCTGATGGGCATTCCGGTGCTCAATGTGCTGGCGCCAATGGTGGCCTTCGGGGTGGGGATGCTCATCCTCATGGACCGGCCGCTGCTGCGTGGTCCCCACGACCGGCTGGCCGGGACGCGAGTGGTCAAAGACCAGCGGGCGTCCGGTTCGGCTGGTTAACGCAAAAATTTCCCTTGATCCGGTAAGAAGCCTGGAGAGACTGCCATTAGGCTGTCCATCGCTCAGGTCGCCCTAGAAGGTGTCCTGTCGCACGGGCCGGTGTCCCCGTGGGGGCGGAGGGAAGGTCGCCGCACGGGGCCGCGTACCGTGTTCCGCCCGGGCGTTCAGCCGGTTCCGGGGATAACCGCCGCCGCGGAAACCCGGATCCGCGCTCGGGGCTCCAGGGCGAATGCAAGGTCTAACGGAAGCATTGGCGGCCGCCGCGCCACGGGCTGGGGCCGCCGGCGTCTTCGACTTTGACGGGGTGAAGACGGCGGCCGCACGGGGCTCCGGCGGCGGCCAAACCGCCAGGATCTGGTCGAGAAGCGCAACTGATCCGCGAGTCAGCCGAATCCGTGTCTCCCTGAATTGTCTTACAGCCTTTCCGGGTATATGTTTGGGCGAGCGAATGAAACAATGCTCCGGGAAAGGATTGCGTACATGGCCAAGCAGATCCAGGAGATTCTCATCGATGACCTCGATGGGGGCGAGGCCAATGAGACGGTCAGCTTCGCTATTGACGGCTCGTCGTATGAGATTGACCTCAGTGACGTTAACGCCAAGAAGCTGCGGGATGCGCTCTCGCCTTTCGTGCAGCACGCCCGTCGCGGCGGCGCCGTCTCCACTCGTCGTCGGGGTCGTGGCGGTCAGCGCGCCATGACCCGCGAGAAGAGCTCCGAGATCAGGCAGTGGGCCAAGGCCCACGGTCTCCCCGTCAGCGAGCGCGGGCGTATCGCCTCCACCGTTGTGGAGAAGTACGAAGCCGCGCACTAACCGCTGTCGCGCCCGACGACCATGCGCTTATGACGTTCGCCTAGAACCCCGGCGACTGCCATAAGCGCATGATCGTTTTTTAGGGGCCTTCTTTGTCCTGGTTTGCGTGTCTCGCATCCTGGACGAGGGGGCCCCATTGCGTGTCTTTTGGTACCTGGGATTCCCGGAGATATCGCGCCGCCGTACCGGGGGAGTACTCACTCCCCGCAGCCGGATTTGCCGATGCGCTCGCGGTTTACGCGTCCTTGATTCAGGATTCGAGCCCGGCGCGGAGTCGCTGGCTGCTCGGCTGCGGACCGGTCCGAGAGTGCCCATAGGATGTCAACTACGGCTTACGGAACTGTCCGGCGCGGCGCCGTCCCGGTCCGTTCGTGTGGCGGGCGGTAATTTCCCGACGGCTCGCGGAGGGCGTCCTAAACCTCGTTCGCTGGTGGCGTATCGGGAACACACCACCCCCGAACGGTAGTTGGATGGAGGGTGAACGCCCTGCTCTCGGGGAACGTCTCTAGCTATAGAGCGTGTCAGCGGCAGTGGGCACGGTTCGCCGAGCCAGGGCTAGCATGCGGGATGACGGGACCGGATTCTCCGGCCTGACTGACCGCTCTGTGAGGAGCGACGAGATGTTCGAGAGGTTCACCGACCGAGCGAGGCGGGTTGTCGTCTTGGCCCAAGAAGAGGCCAGGATGCTCAACCACAACTACATCGGCACTGAGCACATTCTTCTTGGCTTGATCCACGAAGGTGAGGGCGTTGCCGCCAAGGCTCTGGAGAGTCTCGGCATCAGCCTTGAGGGTGTGCGCCAGCAGGTCGAGGAGATCATCGGCCAGGGCCAGTCGGCTCCGTCGGGGCACATTCCTTTCACCCCGCGGGCCAAGAAGGTCCTCGAGCTGTCGCTCCGTGAGGCCTTGCAGCTGGGCCACAACTACATCGGCACCGAGCACATCCTGCTCGGGCTCATCCGTGAGGGTGAGGGTGTGGCCGCCCAGGTGCTGGTCAAGCTTGGAGCCGATCTCAACCGTGTCAGGCAGCAGGTGATCCAGCTGCTGCACGGCTATCAGGGCAAGGAACCGGCGGCTGCGGGTGGTCCGCAGGAGTCGGCCCCGTCGACGTCCCTGGTGCTCGACCAGTTTGGCCGCAACCTGACCCAGGCGGCCCGCGAGGGCAAGCTGGATCCGGTCATCGGCCGTGAGAAGGAGATCGAGCGGGTCATGCAGGTCCTCTCCCGGAGGACCAAGAACAACCCCGTTCTCATCGGCGAGCCCGGCGTCGGCAAGACCGCCGTCGTCGAGGGCCTGTCGCAGAAGATCGTCAAGGGCGAGGTGCCCGAGACGCTGAAGGACAAGCAGCTCTACACGCTCGACCTCGGTGCTCTGGTCGCCGGTTCCCGCTACCGCGGTGACTTCGAGGAGCGCCTGAAGAAGGTGCTCAAGGAGATCCGCACCCGCGGCGACATCATCCTGTTCATCGACGAGCTGCACACGCTCGTGGGTGCGGGCGCCGCCGAGGGCGCGATCGACGCCGCCAGCATCCTCAAGCCCATGCTGGCCCGCGGTGAGCTGCAGACCATCGGCGCCACCACGCTCGACGAGTACCGCAAGTACCTCGAGAAGGACGCCGCGCTGGAGCGCCGCTTCCAGCCGATCCAGGTGGCCGAGCCCTCGCTCAGCCACACGATCGAGATCCTCAAGGGTCTGCGCGACCGCTACGAGGCCCACCACCGCGTGTCGATCACCGACGACGCGCTCGTGGCCGCGGCCCGTCTGGCCGACCGCTACATCAGCGACCGCTACCTGCCCGACAAGGCGATCGACCTCATCGACGAGGCCGGTTCCCGGATGCGCATCCGCCGGATGACCGCTCCGCCGGACCTGCGCGAGTACGACGAGAAGATCGCCAACGTCCGCCGCGACAAGGAGTCCGCGATCGACGCGCAGGACTTCGAGAAGGCCGCTGCCCTCCGCGACCAGGAGAAGCAGCTGCAGCTCAAGCGCGAGCGGCGGGAGAAGGAGTGGAAGGCCGGCGACATGGACGTCGTCGCCGAGGTCACGGAAGAGCTCATCGCGGAGGTCCTCGCCACGGCGACCGGCATCCCGATCTTCAAGCTGACCGAGGAGGAGTCCCAGCGCCTGCTCCGCATGGAGGACGAGCTCCACAAGCGGATCATCGGCCAGGACGACGCCATCAAGGGCCTGTCCCGCTCCATCCGGCGTACCCGCGCCGGCCTGAAGGACCCGCGCCGCCCCGGTGGCTCGTTCATCTTCGCCGGCCCGTCCGGCGTCGGTAAGACCGAGCTGTCCAAGGCGCTGGCGGAGTTCCTGTTCGGCGACGAAGACGCGCTGATCATGCTGGACATGTCGGAGTTCATGGAGAAGCACACCGTCTCCAGGCTGTTCGGCTCCCCGCCCGGCTACGTCGGGTACGAAGAGGGCGGCCAGCTGACCGAGAAGGTGCGGCGCAAGCCGTTCTCCGTGGTTCTGTTCGACGAGATCGAGAAGGCCCACCCCGACATCTTCAACTCGCTGCTGCAGATCCTGGAAGACGGTCGCCTGACCGACGCCCAGGGCCGGGTGGTCGACTTCAAGAACACGGTCATCATCATGACCACCAACCTCGGCACCCGGGACATCTCCAAGGGCATCGGGGTCGGCTTCGCGAAGTCCGACGACGCCGAGTCCAACTACGACCGGATGAAGTCGAAGGTCCAGGAGGAGCTCAAGCAGCACTTCCGGCCCGAGTTCCTCAACCGCGTCGACGACATCGTGGTCTTCCACCAGCTCACGCCGAAGGAGATCATCAAGATCGTCGACCTGATGCTGGGCCAGGTGTCCGAGCGTCTGAAGGACCGGGACATGTCGCTGGACGTCTCGCAGGATGCCAAGCAGCTGCTGGCCGACCGCGGCTACGACCCGGTGATGGGCGCCCGTCCGCTCCGCCGTACCATCCAGCGCGAGCTGGAGGACATGCTGTCGGAGAAGATCCTGTACGGCGAGCTGCGTGCCGGCCAGGTCATCAAGGTGACGATCGAGGGTGAAGGGGACAACGCCACGTTCGTCTTCACCGGCGAGACGGCGCCCAGCCAGGTGCCCGACTCCGCCGCCGCGATCGCCGCGCCGATCCAGAACTGACTCGATCCGAGTCCTCAGAGAGGCCCTCCGCATCGTGCGGGGGGCCTCTCTTCGTGTTCCGGGTGGCGCGTGGGATCGCGTGACAGAACAATGTTTCCGAATTGTTGGGCGGGTGGGGTGTATCACCACGGCGAGTAGTACTACACTGCGTAGAGCTTGAATGTGCCAAGTTTCGCCCATGTGCGCCGCAAGAAGGCGCACTCACCTTTGGGCTGCTCCTCAGGGAGTAGTGAGGAATCAACCCAGGGTGGACGCGTGGCCTGCCGATGAGCAGACATGCTCAGGGCGTACGACACCAGTGCTGAGCCGTGGAGGAAGCCGATGCGCCTGCGTCACGACGACGGAACGCTCGTTCACCTGGCCTACAACGCAGGCGTGCACCCGGCGGAGGACCTGGAGAACCTGATCGCCCACCTGACCCGCTACGCGGTTCCGGTGCGCAAGCGGCTGGGCGTGGAGCGGATGGGGATCGGGCTGTGGCTGTCTCCCGCGGTGGCCGATCACCTGACGGCTGACCGCATTGAGCTGGTACGGCTGCGCCGTTCGCTGGAGGAGCGTGGGCTGGAGGTCGTCAGCCTCAACGGCACCGGTGGGCGCAACCAGGAGGTGCCGGGGCCGGACTGGGCGAAGCCGGAGCGGTACCGGTACACGATGGCGCTGGCCAAGATCCTGGCGTTCCTGCTGCCGGAGGACGTGCGGTTCGGGAGCATCTCCACCATCCCGATCGGGTGGCGGCGTGACTGGCCGTCGGATCTGCACACGATCGCGACCAAGCGGCTGGAGCGGCTGGCCCGCGAGCTGCGCGGGATCTACAGCGTCACCGGCAAGACGATCCGGGTCGGCTTCGAGCCGTGGCCGGGATGCGTGCTGGAGACGACCGAGCAGGCGCTGGAGCGGGTCTGCGGGATCGACTCCGAGCACCTGGGCGTCTGCCTGGACGCCTGTCACCTGGCCTGCGGGGTCGAGGAGCCGGAGGAGGCGCTGCGCGGGCTGGCGGCCGCCGGTGCGCCGGTCGTCAAGCTGGGGCACGTGCACAACCACACGGACGAGAACCCGAGCACCGGTCCCGTCCTCCACGACACGCTGACGGCGATGTTGTCGGGCGCGGTCAACGGCACCGCCCACATCGAGGTCGAGACCCACAACCTGGCGGTGCCCGGCCGGGCCAAGGGGCCTGGCGCGCTGGTGTCGCTGCTGGCCGAGGAGCTGGACTGGGCGCGTACCAGCCTGACGAACCTGGGTCTCCAGCTGGCCGCCTGAGCTTCTCCGGGTCACAGGCCCCCGAACCAGCCGGGGATGTCCAGGCGGAAGAAGTCGGGCGGGGTCATGGTGCGCAGGTCCTGCTCCAGGGCGCGTAGCCGGTCCTCGCCCAGGGCGTCGGCCCACGTACGGCGCAGGTCGTCGAAGATGCGGGCCGATCTGGCCAGCGCGTCCACCCCGTGCGGGGTCAGGTTGACGATCTTGTAGCGGGAGTCGGCGGGGTCGACGGTGCGCACGACGTAGCCGAGCCGTTCCAGCGTCTCGACGGTCTTGCCGGCCGCCTGCTTGGAGACGCCGAGGGCACGCCCCAGCTCCACGGCCGTGGTGCCACGAGACCCGATGGCCTGCATGACGAAGCCGTACATGGGCCGCATGTCCGGGTGCCCCTGCCGGGCCAGCTCGGCATGGAGCGCATCGATGATCATGCGAAACGCCATGAACAGCCGCAGGGGCAACTCGAAGCCAGGGGGTTCGCTTGACATGATAGACAACCTCATTTACCTTAATGGACAACTTGATTGTCTATCTTACCGCAGGAGATCCCCTTGACTCTCATCCAGCACGCCGACGCCCGCGTCACCGAAACCCCCAACGGCATCATGACCACCCTCGCCTCGCCCACCCAGGGCGGCGCGAGCCGATCCCTCTGGCAGGTCGAGGCCAAGCCCGGCGCCCAAGGGCCGCTGCACGACTTCGACGCCGAGCAGATCTGGACCTGGCTCACCGGTGCGGCCACCGTTGAACTCGGCCAGGAGACGCTCACCGTGCAGGCCGGCGACACCGTGATCATGCCCCCGCGTACGGCCCGGCGCGTCGTGGCCGACGCCGACCAGGGCTACACCGCCGTGGTCACCGCCCAGGGCGACGCCCGGGCCTTCGGCACCGACGGCACCGAGTTCGGCACCCCGGCATGGATCGCCTAAGCGGGCAGGCGATAGGTGCCGTCGTCCAGGTATTCGGCCAGGCCATCCGTGACCAGGCCGTCGAGGGCGCGCTCGCGCTGGACGTGGTCGTCCCAGACCGCGTCCAGCGCCGCCTTCGGCACCGGCCCGTGGGCGGCGCGCAGCACGGCCAGGAGCCGGCCACGGCACTGCCGGTCGGTCCCGGCATACGTCTGCCCCTTGCGCGCCGGCCCGTCATGCGGTGGTTTGCCCGCCAGACGCCAGGCGCACAGGTCCGTGATCGGGCAGTCGGCACATCGCGGGCTGCGGGCCGTACACACCAGGGCGCCCAGCTCCATGACGGCCACACCCCACCGAGGCGCGCCCAATGCGGGCAGAAGCGCCTCGGCCAGCCGGCGCTCGGCGGCTGACGTCGCGGTCGGCGGGTACTCATCACCGCGAACCGCCCGCGCGAACACCCGCCGCACATTCGTGTCGAGGACGGCATGCCGCCCCCCGAACGCGAAACTCGCCACAGCCGCCGCGGTGTACTCACCGATCCCCGGCAGGCCCAGCAGCGTCGCATGATCGCACGGCACCTCGCCGCCGTGCTCGTCCGTGATCGCCCTGGCGCACGCGTGCAGCCGCAACGCCCGCCGCGGATAGCCCAACCTGCCCCAATGGCGTACGGCCTCGCCCGGCGGCGCCACAGCCAGCGCCTTGGGCGTGGGCCAGCGCTCCATCCACTCGTGCCAGATCGGCAGCACCCGGCTGACCGGAGTCTGCTGCAGCATGATCTCGCTCACCAGCACGCCCCACGGCGTCGCGCCATCGGCACGCCACGGCAGATCCCGGGCGTTGTCGGCGTACCACTCCAGAACGGGGGTGTGTAGGAGGATCGGCTCGAGCACGCGCCCCAGCGTACGCCGAGATGGCCGCGGACGGCGTGTCGTCACCCTCGGTGGCTCATTGATTACCATGCTGTCCGTATGGATTCGGATGCGATGCGTGGCGATGGCGGCGACGTCTACTGGCGTCGACGTATGAGCGTGCTGGTCGGCGTGCTGGTGGTGGTCGCCGTCGTGGCGTGGGCGTGCTCCAGCGGCTCCGGCGGGCCGCAGCCGCGCTCCAGCGCCCAGACCGCGACCAGCGGGCCGCCCGCCGCCGATCCGCTGCTCGCCGGCCTCCGCACCCTCGCCCTGGGTACGGCCAGCCCCACCCCGACCACCACCAAGGCCACCCCGACCCCGACCCGGGTCAGCCGCCCCGGAGCCCCCTGCGACCACACCGACCTGGTCCTGAGCCTGAAGGGCCGGCAGGACGTCTACCCGGCCGGCGCGCTGCCGAACCTGATGGCCACCCTGGTCAACACCGGCCCCGTCATGTGCACCACCGACGTGGGCCCGCGCACCATGGAGATCCGCATCACCTCGGGAGAGGACCGCATCTGGTCCACGTCCGACTGCGTGAGCGGCGACACGAGCAGCGTGGAAAGGCTGGAGCGCGGCATCCCGTACGTCCGCTCGATCGACTGGGACCGCAAACGCTCCCGCACCGACTGCACCACCGCCCGCGTCAGCGCCCTCCCCGGCACCTACGTGGCCGTCGCCCGCATGGGCAAACTCAAGAGCCCCTTGGTCGTCTTCCACCTCCGCTAGCACCTCGGCCCGAAAAGCGCAGGGTGCCGGAGCGCGGGAGCGCGGGAGCGTGTGGCGCAGGGGCGTGGGGCCGCGGGAAGCGCAGGTGTGCCGCGAGACAGGGCGCGGGGGCACGAGGGTGCGCGGGAGGCGAGGGTAGAGCGGCCGGGGACGTAGAGGCGCGGTGGTGCAGGGGTGTGGGGCGCGGGAGCCCGGGAGCCCGGGAGCGCGGAAGCGCGGGAGCGCGGGAGGCGAGGGTAGGGCGCCGGGGCGTAGAGGCGCGGTGGTGCAGGGGTGTGGGGCGCGGGAGCGCAAAGCGCCGGGGCGGTGGGGAGCTCGACGGCCGCCTTCCGGCGCAACGGGGACGGCGGCCGGCCCAGGCACGCCGCGTGTTCAGGATCGCGTTGTAACGGCGAGCACCCCGTGAGCCCTCACGACTACCGCGTGACAGAGGCCGGCCCACGACGGCGGTGCGGGTAACCAGGCCCCGCCGTACACGATCATGAACCCCAAGCCCGCGCGACTGCGAGCAGCGAGCGCGGAGCGGCTATACGTAGCGTTCGAGGATGCTGGATTCGGCGAGGCGGGAGAGGCCCTCGCGGACGCTGCGGGCGCGGGACTCGCCCACGCCGCCCACTGCCTGGAGGTCGTCGATGCTGGCGGCCAGGAGCTTCTGGAGCCCGCCGAAGTGGTCCACCAGGCGGTCCACGACCGTGGCGGGCAGGCGGGGGACCTTGGCCAGCAGGCGGAAGCCGCGAGGGCTGACCGGGCTGTCCAGGGTTTCGTTGCCGCTGTGGCCCAGGACGTGGGCTACGGCAGTCAGGTCGAGGAGCTGGCTGCCGTCCAGGCGGTCCAGGGCGTGCAGGGCCTCGGTGAAGGCGCGGTGGCGGCGGCCCGCGGGGGCGGGGAGGTAGTCGCGGACGACGAGTTCGCGCTCGGAGTCGACGCCGGCGACCAGTTCGTCGAGCTGGAGCGAGAGCAGGCGGCCGTCGGTGCCGAGTTCGACCACGTAGCCCTTGATCTCGTCGTTGATGCGGCGGACCATCTCCAGGCGCTGGGCCACGGCGGCCACGTCGCGGACGGTCACCAGGTCCTCGATCTCCAGTGCCGACAGGGTGCCGGAGACCTCGTCGAGGCGGTGCTTGTAGCGCTCGAGCGTGGCCAGGGCCTGGTTGGCGCGGGAGAGGATCGCGGCGGACTCCTCCAGGACGTAGCGGATGCCGTCGAGGTAGAGGGCGATGATGCGCATGGACTTGCTGATGGCGATGATCGGCAGGCCGGTCTGGCGGGCCACGCGCTGGGCGGTGCGGTGCCGGGTGCCGGATTCGTCGGTGGGGATGGACGGGTCGGGGACCAGGTGGACGGCGGCGCGGACGATTTTGGCCTCGTCGTGGTGGACGACGATGGCGCCGTCCATCTTGGCCAGTTCGCGCAGGCGGGTGGGGGAGAACTCGACGTCGAGCTCGAAGCCGCCGGAGCACAGGTCCTCGACCGTGGGGTTGTAGCCCAGCACGATGAGGCCGCCGGTCTGCCCGCGCAGGATCCGCTCCAGGCCGTCGCGCAGCTGCGTGCCCGGGGCCACTGCGGCCAGGGCTTCGCGACGGCGGTCGTCAAGACTCCTGTCGTTTGGCACCTGACCCCCGTGTAGTACTCAATCCCAGCTTAGCCGGGCTATGTGACGTGTGTGAGTGCGTCCCACACGTTCTCGGCCTGGACGACTTCGAAGCCGGGCGCGAAGGAGACCGGTCCGACGGGCACCAGCGCGCGCTGGCCGGCGCGCTTGTTGCCGGCCTCCTCCAGGGAGCCGGCGGGGACGAGCGCGCGGGTGAAGCCGAGCCGCGCGGCTTCGGTGAGCCGCCGTCGGACGTCTTTGACCGGCCGCAGCTCCCCGGCCAGCCCGACCTCGCCGAGCGCGACGAGGCCGGCGGGCAGCGGTTTGTCGCCGGCCGCGCTGGCCACCGCGAGCATAACCGACAAGTCGACGGCCGGGTCGGCGATTTTCAGGCCGCCGACCGTGGCGGTGAACACGTCGCAGCCGCCCAGCTTGGCGTTGAGCCTGCGTTCGAGTACGGCCAGCACCAGCTGCACCCGGTAGGAGTCGAGGCCGGAGGTGGTGCGCCGAGGCTGCTGGGCTTCGGTGCGGGCGACCAGCGCCTGGACCTCGGCGGGCAGCGGGCGGGTGCCTTCGACGGTGACGGTGACGCAGGTGCCGGGGACGGGCTTGCTGCGCTGCGAGACGAACAGCCCGGTGGGGTCGGAGATGCCCTCGATGCCGCGCTCGTGCAGGTCGAAGCAGCCGACCTCGTCGGTGGGGCCGAAGCGGTTCTTCACCGCGCGCACCAGGCGCAGCCGCGAGTGGCGGTCGCCCTCGAAGTTGAGCACGACGTCGACGAGGTGCTCCAGCGTGCGCGGGCCGGCGATCGAGCCTTCCTTGGTGACGTGGCCGACCAGCACGGTGGCCATGTTGCGCTCCTTGGCCAGGCGGACGAGGTTGGCCGCGACCTCGCGCACCTGGGTGACGCCGCCGGGCACGCCGGTGGCCTGGGCCGAGCCGATCGTCTGCACGGAGTCGACCACCAGGAAGCGCGGCTGGACCTTCTCCACGTGCGCCACCAGCGCGGACAACTCGGTCTCCGCGGCGAGGTAGAGGTTGTCGCGCAGCGCGCCGATGCGGTCGGCGCGCAGCCGGACCTGGGCGGCGGACTCCTCGCCGGTGATGTAGAGGACGGTGGCGCGCCGGGCGATGGAGGCCGCCGCCTCCAGCAGCAGCGTGGACTTGCCGATGCCCGGCTCGCCGGCCAGCAGCATGACCGCGCCGGGCACGACGCCGCCGCCGAGCACCCGGTCGAGCTCGCCCACGCCGGTGCTGCGCGCGACGGCCACCTCGGCCTTGACCTGGTTGATCGGCACGGCGGGGGCCGTGGTGGCGCCGGCCTGCACGACGTTTGCGCCGCGGGCGCCCTCTTCGTCGACCGTGCCCCACGCCTGGCACTCACCGCAGCGGCCGACCCACTTGAGCGTGCGCCAGCCGCACTCGGTGCAGCGGTAACCGGTAGCAGTCTTGGCCATGCGGAGCAGGCTAGCGGGCGGGGGCGACAATCTTCGTCAGGAAGGCGGTCGCCAGCGGCCGCATCTGCATGGTCTCCGCCGGAAGCCGATATCCCGGAATCACCGACATGTCGTACACATGCTGAAAAATCCGGATCTGGGTCTCGCCCGCGGGTACCGCCAGCGTGGCCTCCACCCCGCCGGCCGGCGGCGCGTGGAAGGTGAACCCGCTGCGCTCGCCGAGATCCCGGTCCGCGACCGTGATCTTCGCCCCCGGCTTCCCGACGCCCAGCCCGACCGCCGGAGCCGGGCCCGCCGGGGTGAGCCGGACCGTCAGCGTTCTCGTGCCGCCCGAGGTGACGTCCTTGAGCACGGTCAGCTCCGGCGCCCGCAACGGCGCGACCGGCGCCGGGCTCGTCACCATGTCCACCTCGCCGAAGAAGCGGGCGCTGTCGGCGCTGACGCCGCCGAAACGCCCCCAGCGCGCTTCCTTCGCCGCCGTGTCGACCGCGTAGGCGACGGCGTCCTGGCGCGGGTGGGCGGTGTCGAAGCGGTCCGCGGCCAGTCCGGCCGCGATCAGCACGACCGCCGCGACGGGCAGCACGAGCAGAGTGGTACGGCGGCGCGGCGCGAAGGCCACGATCGGCAGCAGGAGCAGCAGCAGGAGGGCGAAGTGGGGGGCCGAGATGACGCCGCCGATGCGCAGCCCGATGTCCAGGCTGGTCAGGGCCGTGCCGCCCAGCATGACGGCCGCGGGGACGAGTCCGAGGGTCAGCGCGACGATCCCGCCCCGGGGCAGGAACAAGGAGACCATCCAGCCGAGCGCCGCGAAGAGCGCCGGCCAGGCGAAGCCGTGCGAGCCGCCGGGCAGCAGCAGTGCCGACAGCAGCCCGAGCAGCGCGACCAGGAGCAGCGCCCCGGCCGCCGGCCCGATGAGGGACCGCTCGTGACCGCCGCCCCGAGCGGAAGCCACGGGAGAGCCCGGCACAGCGGAACCCCGCACGGGAGACGTGGCGGACCGCGCCGGAGTCGCCGGGCGGGGGGTTGCCAGGCGGCGGAAGAGGGTCACGCAGACCAGCACGATCGCCGCCACGAACACCAGCAACGCCGCCTGGTACAACCAGGGCCGATAGGGATCCCCGGTGAACATCGCGCCGTAGTCGGGACGCAGCACCTTGAGCAGCGGCCACAGCGCATACCCCGAGGCGCCCGCCAGCACGACGGTCACCAGCGAGAGCCCGGCCGCCCCGAGCGTGCGTGGCAGGGTCACCAGCCCGCGCCGCCGCAGCAGCACGATCAGCCCGGCGACGAGCGCCAGCGCGAGCACGGCGATGGGGATCTCCAGCCATCCCGGATACCGGATCATCCCACCCGGCACGGTGAAGAAGACCGACTCCCCGGTGCCCAGCGCGCGCAGGTCACGGCCGGCCAGCGCGGTGGCGACGGCCAGGGCGTTGTCGCCCATCTGCTGGAGGCTGCCGGGGTCCAGGTGGGCGGGGTCGTCGAGGGGTGTGTGGTAGTAGGCGCCGCCGCCGATGAAGGCCGAGTCGAGTCCCATCCAGCCGGCCTGGTCGAAGACGTGGAAGTCGGTGTTGTTGGGCATGACGGCCATGAGCGAGGCGAAGGCCGAGTCGGCCGAGGGGTGCGGGGCGGCGCTGCCGTACACCTCGCCGAAGGGGCCGGAGGAGCGGAACATCTGCACGGTGCCGCGCACGCCGCGGGCCTCGTGGTTGAGGACGACGACGGGCCCGTCGAAGCGGTTGTCCCGCGCGAACGCCTCGGCGCCGAGCAGGCCGGGCTCCTCGGCGTCGGTGAGCAGGAAGATGACGTCGTTGCGGAGGTTCTGCGGCAGGTTGCGGGCGACCTCCAGCAGGGCCGCGATCCCGGCGCCGTCGTCCCCGGCGCCGGGTGCGCCGGGGGCGGAGTCGTAGTGGGCGGCCAGGATGACGCGTCCGGTGGAGGCGGTGCCGGGGCGGGTGGCGACGATGTTGCGGACCTTGCCGACGGAGGCGGGGCCGTCGTGCTTGACGGGGAAGACGCCCACGCTCTCGTGCACCCGCGTGTCGAGGCCGAGCGCGGTGAGCCGGCGGACGAGGTGTTCGCGGACGCGGTCGTTCTCGGGTGAGCCGGTCGGGTGCGGCGCCTTGGCGATCTCCCGGACGTCGCCGAGCGCCCGCACGGCGCTGAACCCGGTGGTCGCGGACCGCGGCGCGGGCGGTGCCAGGTCGGCGAGTGTGACCGCGAGCAGCGCGGCCAGCACAAAAAGACTGATAAATCGGCTCACGAGCTGTCACAGTAGGGCGATTACCCTGCGTGGCGGATCGCTCGTGGTGACGATCTCCTCCTACAGAGAAAGAACTACGCGAGCCCCAGGTCGCGCTCGAGCAGCCGCTTGGGCTTGGCGCCGACGATCTGCCGGACCGGCTGCCCGTTCTCGAACAGCAGCAGCGTCGGCAGGCTCAGCACGCCGTACCGCGCCTGAATGGCGGGATTCTCATCCGTGTTGATCTTGGCGACCGTCAGGCCGTGCTCCGCCTCGATCTCCTCCAGCACCGGCGCGACCATGTGGCAGGGCGGGCACCATTCGGCCCAGAAGTCCACGAGCACCGGCTTGTCGCTCTGCAGCACCTGCTCGTCGAAGTTCGCGGTGGTCAACGTGATCATGATTCTCCTTTGAACGCGCATCCGGCGCACAACTGGGCGGCGAGTTCGGCGCGTCTGGCCAGCAACGTGCGGATCTCGGAGTCGATCTCCTCGAGCTTGCGCCGGTAGACCTCGACCGAGCCGGCGCAGTCGCCGCCGGAGGTGTGCCCGGCGCGCAGGCACTCGACGAAGGGCCGGGTGTCGTCCAGCGTGAAGCCGTGGGTGAGCAGCGTGCGGATCTCGCTCACGAGCTTGACGTCGTCCTCGTCGTACTCGCGGTACCCGTTGGCCCTCCGCCGGGCGCTGATCAGGCCGTTCTGCTCGTAGTACCGCAGTGACCTGGTGCTGACTCCTGCCCGCCGGGCCAGTTCGCCGATCCGCATACCGACACGCTAAACGTTGACATCGGCGTCAAGGTCAATAGGTGCGCCACCGCAGCACGTTCGGGTAGGCCAGCTCCAGGCCGGGCGTGCGCCGGATCGCCTCGGCGGCCACCTCGGGCGCGAACTCGATGCGCAGCACCGCCTCCAGGTCCGCCCGCCGCTCGAAGCTCATGCGCAGGTCGAGGGTACGGCGCAGCCAGCCCTGCCGGGTCCAGAAGGTCTCGACGGCGGCGGCCGAGTAGGAGGGCACGGTGCGCTGGAACCACTGGCCGAACTCACCCCGGGTGGCGTCCAGGTCCACGACGAAGGCGGCGCCGCCCCGCCGTACCACGCGGTTGAGCTCACGCAGGCCGGGCTCGCAGCCGGGACCGAAGAAGTAGGCCCAGCGCGCGATGGCGACGTCCACGGAGGCGTCGGCGACGGGCAGGTCCTGGGCGGTGGCGCGGTGCACCTCGACGCCGGGCAGGCCGGCGCAGCGGCGTTCGGCCAGCTTGACCAGGCCGCCGTGTGGCTCGACGCCGATCACGCGGGCGGCCGAGGCGGCGAGTGCCGGCAGGTGGTAGCCGGTGCCGCAGCCGATGTCGAGGACGACGGCACCCTCCCAGGGGCGGATGGCGCGCATGGCCGCGTCGGCTGCGCCGTCGGGGTCGACGGCCTTGTTCTCCAGCTCGTAGACCTGCGGGGTGTTCCAGATGTTCGGGCTGGGGATGGCGCCGTGGACGATGCGTGACATGGATCAACCGTAGGCGCAGCCACACCCACGCCTCACCCGGCTTAGGCTGGCAACGTGGCTGATGTCATCCGCGTGCCCAATGCGAAGATCGCATTGTCCACCGCTTCGGTATATCCGGAACGCACTCCCGATGCGTTCGAGCTAGCCGCGCGCCTGGGTTACGACGGGGTCGAGATCATGGTCGGCGCCGACCCGGTGAGCCAGGACATCGACGTGATCGAGCGGCTTTCGCAGCACTACGAGGTGCCCGTGCTGGCCATCCACGCCCCGTGCCTGCTGGTCACGCAGCGCGTGTGGGGGCGCGACCCGTGGGCCAAGCTGGTGCGGGCGCAGAAGGCGGCCGAGCGGCTGGGCGCGCAGACCGTGGTCGTGCACCCGCCCTTCCGCTGGCAGCGTGATTACGCCCGCGACTTCGAGACGGGCCTGGCGCGCATGCGGGAGGAGACCGACGTCGTCTTCGCCGTGGAGAACATGTTCCCGCTGCGTGCGCGCGGCAACGACGTGGTGCCGTACTCACCCGACTGGAACCCGGTCGACTACGACTTCCCCCACGTGACGCTGGACCTGTCGCACACCGCGGTCTCCGGCTCCGACGCGATGGAGATGGCGACCAAGCTCGGTGACCGGCTGGCCCACCTGCATCTGGCCGACGGCCTCGGGACCACGAACAAGGACGAGCACCTGGTGCCGGGGCGCGGCAACCAGCCGTGCGCGCCGATGCTGGAGCGGCTGGCGCGCAACGGCTACGACGGCCTGGTGGTGCTGGAGATCAACACCCGCAAGGCGGCCTCGCGCACCGAGCGGATCGACGACCTCGCGGAGGCGCTGGCCTTCGCCCGGCTCTTCCTGGCGGCGCGCACATGATCGAACGCGCACTCGGCAAGGTGTTCGACCGGGTCGCCGAGGCGTACGACGCGGCCCGCCCCCATTACCCCGACGAGGTCTACGGCGCGCTGTCGGAGATCTCCGGGGTGCCGCTCGCCGGCGCGACCGTCGTGGACGTCGGCGCGGGCACCGGCATCCTGACGCGCGCCCTGCAGGCGCGCGGCGCCCGCGTGCTGGCCGTGGATCCGGGCGCGGAGATGCTCTCCTTCCTGGTCTCCCGCCTGTCCGGTACGGCCGGCGTCGCGGCGGTCATCGGGGACGGCAACGTGCTCCCGGTGGCAGACGGCAGCGCCGACCTGGTGACGTACGCGCAGTCGTGGCACTGGCTGGACCCCGCGGTCTCGATCGCCGAGGCGCGACGGGCGCTGCGGCCCGGCGGCGCGATGGCCGCCTGCTGGAACCTCGCCGACGCCCGCGCGGTGGAGTGGCTGGCCGACTACGAGGCGAGGCTGTCGGCGGAGGCGCCGGGTTATTGGGGCCCGGCGCACGAGCAGTGGCGGGTGCCGCCGATCGCCACCGCCTTCGAGGTGGTGGAGGAGCGCTGGATCCCGTGGACCCGGCGGATCGGCATCGAGGAGTTCCTGCTGGACCTGCGCTCGCACTCCTATATGGCGGCGCTGCCCGACGAGGCGGCCGGCGAGCTGGTGGGGCGGCGCCGGGCGGAGCTGCAGGCGGCTTTTCCCGACGGCATCCTGAGCGTGCCGATGCGCGTGTATCTGGCGGTGGGGAGATGACCGTCAAACGACGCCCCGGCCGCCGTCCGGGGTCTGCGGACACGAGGGGCGAGATCCTGGCGGCGGCGCGGACGGTTTTCGCGGAGAAGGGGTTCGACAAGGCGACGGTCCGTGGCATCGCCAGGCAGGCGCAGGTCGATCCGGCCCTGGTGCATCACTACTTCGACACCAAGGAGGGCATGTTCGCCGAGGCCATGCAGTTGCCGATCAACCCGGACGAGGTGGTGCCGGCGATCCTGGAGGGGCCCAGGGAGGAGGTCGGCGAGCGCCTGGTCCGGCTGCTGCTGCGGCTGACGGCGGAGAACGAGGCCCGCCAGCCGGTGATCGCGCTGCTGCGCTCGGCGATGACGAACGAGCAGGCGCTGGCCATGGTGCGGGAGTTCATCACCAACGCGCTGCTCTACCGGGTGGCCGACGGGCTGGGCGTGCCGCACCTGCGCATCGAGGCGGCGTTCTCGCAGATGGTCGGGCTGATCCTGGCGCGGTACGTGCTGCAGTTGGAGCCGCTGGCCAGCGCCGACGACGAGGATCTGGTGGCGCTCATCGCGCCGACGATTCAGCGCTATTTCACAGCCTAGAGCATTGTTCTGGTATATGTCTGGAGCTTAGGGTGGGTCGCGTTAGGCCCAGAATGTTACTCACGGGTAGGATTCTGGGGACACCTGGTCGTTAACGTGGATGACCGGCGACCGTACGCTGGCAGCCAACGTCGTCTGTGGGAGGACCCGTGCTCTGGGTAGCCGTGCTCGCGCTGTTGATGACCGTGGCGGCCGTGGCCGTCGCGGGCCGCAGAGCGCTGTTCCTGTTCAAGCTCGCCACCGTCGGCCCGCCTGCCCCCGAGCGCGTCGAGTACGCCAGGACCCATGTGCCGGAAGAGCTCAAGGCGCAGATCGTCGAGGTCTTCGGCCAGAAGAAGCTGCTGAAGTGGACGCCGTCCGGCATCGCCCACTTCTTCGTCATGTGGGCCTTCTTCATCCTGCTGACCGTCTACATCGAGGCGTACGGCGGCATCATCCAGGGCGCGGTCACCGGCCGGCCGAACTTCCACATCCCGCTGATCGGCCAGTGGCCGGTCCTCGGCTTCCTGCAGGACTTCATCGCGGTGGCGTGTGTGCTCGGCCTCATCGCCTTCGCGGTCATCCGGATCAAGAACTCGCCCAAGACGCTGGGCCGCAAGTCCCGCTTCTCCGGCTCGCACCTGGGCGGCGCCTGGGTCGTCCTGTTCATGATCTTCAACATCATCTGGACGCTCTTCCTGGCCCGCGGCGCGGCCGCCGCCAACGGGAACCTGCCCTACTCCGGCGGGGCGTTCGTCTCGATCGCGCTGGGCGACGTGCTGCCCGCCAGCACGCTGCTGGAGGAGATCGCGCTGCTCCTGCACATCGGCTTCATGCTGGTGTTCCTGGTCATCGTGGTGAACTCCAAGCACCTGCACATCTTCACCGCGCCGCTCAACGTGCTCTTCTCGCGCCGCCCCGACGGCCTCGGCGGCGCCGACGTGCTGCGCGTGGACGGCAAGCCGGCCGACTTCGAGGACGAGGATCTCGACCCCGAGAAGCTGGGCCGCGGCAAGATCCAGGACACCACCTGGAAGGGCTTCCTCGACTTCTACTCCTGCACCGAGTGCGGGCGCTGCCAGTCGCAGTGCCCGGCGTGGAACACCGACAAGCCGCTGTCGCCGAAGATGCTCATCCTCGACCAGCGTGACCACGCCTTCAAGGTGGCTCCCTACCTCCTTCAAGGCGGCACCCACGAGGACACCGACGTGCTCGCGCTGCTGGAGAAGCCGCTGGTCGGCGAGGACGGCGTCATCCACCCGGACGTGCTGTGGTCCTGCACCAACTGCGGCGCCTGCGTCGAGCAGTGCCCGGTGGACATCGAGCACATCGACCACATCCTCGACATGCGCCGTTACCAGGTCATGGTGGAGTCGTCGTTCCCGTCCGAGGCGGGGGTGATGGTGAAGAACCTGGAGAACAAGGGCAACCCGTGGGGCATGTCCGAGATGAAGCGGGCCGACTGGATCGCGGAGCTGGACTTCGAGGTCGAGCTGGTCGAGGACAAGATGCCCGAGGACGCCGAATACCTGTTCTGGGTGGGCTGCGCCGGCGCCCTGGAGGACCGGGCGAAGAAGACCACCAAGGCCGTGGCCGAACTGTTGCACATCGCCGGCGTGAAATTCGCCGTGCTCGGCCCGATGGAGGCGTGCACCGGTGACCCGGCCCGCCGCCTGGGCATGGAGTACCTGTTCAACATGCTCGCCCAGCAGAACATCGAGACCCTGAACGAGGCCGGGGTCAAGAAGATCGTGGCCACCTGCCCGCACTGCTTCAACACGCTGGCCAACGAGTACCCGGCGCTGGGCGGCACCTACGAGGTCGTGCACCACACGCAGCTGCTGTCGCACCTGGTCGACACCGGCAAGCTCACGCCGGTCACGCCGATCGAGGAGAAGATCACCTACCACGACCCGTGCTTCCTCGGCCGCCACAACAAGGTCTACTCCCAGCCCCGCGACATCATGGCGAAGGTGCCGGGCGTGCAGACCCAGGAGATGCACCGGCACAAGGACCGCGGCTTCTGCTGCGGCGCCGGCGGCGCCCGCATGTGGATGGAGGAGCGGCTCGGCAAGCGCATCAACACCGAGCGCGTGGACGAGGCGCTGACCACCAACCCCGACACCGTCTCCACCGCCTGCCCCTTCTGCATGGTGATGCTCGGCGACGCCATCAACGAGAAGAAGAACAACGGCGAGGCGAAGGAGTCGCTGGAGGTCGTGGACGTCGCCCAGCTCTTGATCAAGTCGGTCAAGGGAGCTTCCTGACCCGGCACAGTCGGACTCCTCCACAGCTCTTGTGGGGGAGTCCGCACGTCAGGGGCGTCAACCGCACGAAATCCGGCATCCACATAACGGGAAAATCACGGTAGCCTCAACGTCGCATGGCTTCATTCGACGGGGAGGGGGCTCGCGATGCGCGTCGTCGTCACAGACGCGGAAGTCACTCTGGCTGACGTGCTCTCCCTGCGACTCGCGATCGAAGACCCGCTCGATGAAGGCACCGAACTGGTGCTGCGCCATCGGGGCACGGGAGTCGAGCGTGACGTGATGCTCGGCAGGCCGGGCGGCGGACCCGGCAGCGGCGCGCGCGAGGCGACACTGGCGGTGTCGCTGGCGCCGCTCCAGCTCAGCGCCGGCCGCTGGGACGCCTATCTGCGCCACGGCGGCGCCAGGACCCGGCTGAGAAGCATCGATCCGGGTTTCTCCCTGGACCACCTCGACACGTACGCGCTGTGCAAACGCACGCTGGCCTACCGCTCCTACCGCACCCGCAACGGCTTCCTCGCCCTCAAGATCGACGAGGCGGAGCCGGTGGCCGAGGTGCGCTCGGTCTGGTTCAGGGAAGGCCGCTTCGAGGTGATGGGCCTGCTCGCCTTCACCGGCCTGGAGGACGACGACGCGCGTCACGAGGCCAAACTCGCCCTGCACCGCAGGCAGTCGGCCGCCACGGTCGCCGCCCGCGCCACCGTCCAGGGCGTGCGCTTCCACGCCGCGGTCTCCCTCGTGGACGTCATCGCCGCCGACCCCGACGCCTCCGGCACCTGGGAGCCGTCCCTGGAGGTCGAGGGGGTGCCCACGCCATTGCGGCTGGGCTCGCGCCTGGACGACGTGGACGGCAAGCGCCGCCGCCTCCACTACCCGGCCACCCAGGTGGACGGCGTGCCGATCCGGCCCTGCTACACCGCCGACGACGAGTTGCGGATCGAGGTAGGTGGGTGAAGGTCAGCCTGATGCTCCCCTCCGCGTACGGCATGCGCGGCGACATCCGGTCCACGCTCAACCTCGCCACGGCCCTCGCCGAGCGACACGAGGTCGAGGTGATCAGCATCAGGCGGCAGAAGGACAAACCCTTCTTCCCGGTGGGCTCCAAGGTCAAGCTGCGCTCGATCATCGACGTACGGCCCGGCATACGGCACCTGTTGCCCAGCGGGCAGATGCGCACCGAGATGGCCCTGTGGCGGATGATGCGCGCGCTCAAGAGTGATGTTTTGATCACCACCCGGCCAGCTCTGTCTGTCCAGGCCGCGAGGTACGGCCCGCGCGAGGTTCTGCGCATCGCCCGGGAATGGGGGCGGCCCGCCGTACCCGCGCCGGTGCGGAAGTTCTATCCCCGGCTGGACGCGGTCGTGACCGCCACCGAGTCGGCAAGGGACGAATGGCTGCGGCTGGTGGAGTCCGGGCCGAAGGTGCTGGCCGTACCGGATGCGCTGCCGGGCGGGCCGTGGCCGCGCTCGCGGATGGACAACCGGATCGTGGCGGCGGGCGGTAGGTGGGTGCCCGCCAAGGCGTACGACCGGCTGATCAGGGCGTTCGCGATGGTGGCGGACAAGCGGCCGGACTGGCGGCTGCGGTTGTACGGCGGCGGGCCCGAGGAGCAGCGGCTGCGGGCGCTGGTGCGCGAGCTGAACCTGCACAACCACGTCTACTTCATGGGCACCACGCCCGACCTGGCGGGGGAGTTCGCCAAGGCGTCGCTGGTGGCCACCACCTCGCGCAGCGAGGACCTCGGGATGGCCGTGCTGGAGGCGATGCGCTGCGGGGTGCCCGTGGTGGCCTTCGACGGGGCCCGCGGGCCGAGCGAGTTCGTGGCCACGGGCTACAACGGGGTGCTGGTGCCCGAGGGCGAGGAGCAGATGTTCGCCGGGGCGCTGCTGGCGCTCATCGACGACGAACGCCGACGTCGCTCGCTGGCGGCGGGCGCCCTGGAGAGCACCGTCAGGCATGCCGCCGCGGGCGTGGGCGAGCAGTGGGAGAAGCTGATCTCAGAACTCCGCTGACGTCATACCGCTTACGGGTACCGTAGAACCATGCATGGGTACAGCGGCGACAAGCAGGCGTATCTCACTCGGCTGCGGCGGGTTGAGGGCCAGATCAGGGGCCTCCAGCGCATGGTGGAGGACGACGCCTACTGCATCGACATTCTCACTCAGGTCTCCGCTGCCACGCGGGCGCTGCAGGCGGTTGCGCTCGGGTTGCTGGAAGAGCACATCGGGCACTGCGTGGCCGACGCCATCAGCACGGGAGGGCCGGAGGCCGAGGCCAAGGTGAAGGAGGCGTCAGCGGCCATTGCCCGCCTGGTGCGTTCGTAGCCGGGGTGACTAGTCCCTCAAACACTGTCCCGGACCCCTCAGGAGCCCGGGACTAGGTCTTTGTGCCTGGTCTGTCAATGACTGGCCGAAGTCCGCAATCCGAGCGCGTCGTCGAGCTCGTCCAAGGTCAGCCGTCGTTCGCTGATAGCCACGGCGGTCAGCACCTCGGCGTAGAGTGCAATCTCGTCCAACGCGACACGATCGTGGACCCGAGAGTCCAGGTCGTCGTGCCCCACCGCGTCGTCCTTCCTTCCGCAGCCCACACCCTCTACGAGGTTACGGCCGGGGCCCTTCAGGCGACATGGCCCATCGGGGTCATTCCTTTCTGTACCACCGGGCCCCATCAGGATCATTTCCCGTTTCCGAGATCACAATTCAGACACCGGCCAGTTACTCAGGAGAAAAAACGATATAGGGGGAGTAAGGGGGAAATTACGGTATTAGTGGTTTACAGGGGGATGGTCGTCGCGCTCGTGCACCAGCCGGCGCACAATCGCCCGCGCCCCCGCGAACCCGTCCTCCGGCACCTCGGCCCCGGTCAGCCGGCACCACGCCAGCCCGGCCGCGTACGCCGCCCCCAGCACCGCCGCCGCCGACTCACGGTCCGGAGGCGCCACGATGACCCCGCGCGCCGTCGCCGGCGAGGTCGCCCGCGACGGCCACCCGCCCGTGGCCCCCGTCCACAAGAAGGCGGGTACGGCGAAGCCGTCCGGCTCGGTGTGCTCCCCGTACTCGGCCACATGCGCGATCAGCTCGGCGTAGGCGTGCCGCACCCGGTGATCCAGCCACGTCTGCAACCGCGGGCCGCCCCCGGGCAGGTCCGTCAGGAACGAGGCCGCCGCCCGCACCGCGTCGGAGGTGAAGCCCAGCGACTCCACCAGGTCGTACACGGTGTGCCGGAACGCCGCCCCCGGATCGGTGTCGGGCAGCAGCCAGCGCCGCAGATCCTCCGGCACCCGGGCCAGCCACGCCTGCCGTACCGACTCGTCGCTTGTGAGGACCGCCGCCCGGTCGAGTTCCGGCCGGTGCAGCAGCGGCTCGAGCATCGCCAGCAGGGCGTGGGCCCGCGGCGCGAACCGCGCGTCGTCGGCCAGGATCTGCGCGGTGTCGGCCATGAGGGCCACCAGGCGCAGGGCGGCGCGGTCCTCGGTGGCGCGGGCGCGCTCGGCGTACAGGGCGACCAGGGCGTCGAGCCGCGGCCGGGTCAGCCAGCGGACCCACTCGTCGCCGGGCAGGGGGCGGCGCAGGTACTCGCCGAAGATGGTGAGCAGGCGCTCGTTGCCGTCGAAGGCGGGCGCGTAGGCGCACCACATGATCGTGCCCCAGACGGCGGCGACGGTGCCGGGCACGTCACCGGCGAAGACGTCCTGGAAGGCGGCCAGGGGGTAGTCGAGCTCCGACTTCCGCCCCATGCGCCGCAGCAGGACACGGACCTCCTCGGTCAGGTCGGGGTGCACGTCGGGGCCGATGAACGCCTGGGTGGAGCCGGCCGGCGCGATGAAGTCGGCGCCCCCGGGCAGCAGGTGCGGCGGCAGGATGGGGGCGCCGTGGCGGCCGGTGCGCAGGGGCTGGCCACGCGGCGGCGCGGCCAGGTGCCAGCGGCCGTCGCGGGGGTCGTGGAGGTACCAGCGGGCGTGGGCGCCGAAAATCCAGCGGCCGCCGTCCGGGGTGACGACCGTCGTGGCGGCCAGCGCCTCGGCCCTGAGGTGCGCGGGGAGCCCGGGCCAGCGCGGGTTCGCCACGAGCGCGCGAACGTCCGCCTCGACGGCCGAGAAGGGGTCCCACGGGTGCACGGCGGCCATCGTACTTCGCCTGCGAGCCACACCAGCGGGCAATTGGGGGCAGAATGTCCGTTATGACGATCGGAGGGGGGACGCCGAACGGTGTCTGATCGCCTTGGCCATGTAGCCGTCGGGGGTGTGCGCGAAGCTTGCCCTGTCGTCGTCGGTGAGCTCGCGCACGATCTTGCCGGGCACGCCCGCGACCAGCACTCCCGCCGGAATCCTCTTGCCGGGACCGACCAGCGCGCCGGCCGCCACGAGCGTCCCGGCGCCGATGCGGGCGCCGCCGAGCACGATGGCGCCGATGCCGATCAGGGCTCCGGTCTCGACGTGGGCACCGTGGACCATCGCCTTGTGGCCGAGGCTCACCCGGGGCTCCAGGATCGCCGGTTCTCCAGGATCGGCGTGCAGGCAGCAGAGATCCTGGACGTTGCACTCCTCACCGATCTCGATCCGCTCGTCGTCGCCACGGACGACCGAGCCGTACCAGATATTGGCCGCCCGCCCGACGCTGACGCGGCCGACGACGACCGCCCCCGGCGCAATGTACGCCTCGGGGTGAATGTCCGGAACTGCCCCGTTGTCCAACGCTGCTATGTACACCCGGGACATCGTAATTCCTGCCCCAGGTGTGGCGTTCCGGTTGCGGACGTGGGCAGATGGCAGGAAAGTCGATTCCTGACGTCTCGTCGTCAGACACTCACAAATCGCAGTTCCCCCGCCTCACGCAGACCATAGGTAACCCCCATGAAAAACCAGCACGAGAGCATCCCCGATCTGATGCAAGAGGACACCTTCGAAGTCGTGATGCGCGGTTTCAACCGCCGTCAGGTCAACGACTACATGATGAGAACCCGCAACCAAATCCGGGATCTGGAAGAGCGGCTGGCACGGGCGATCGACCAGGCTGAGCAGGGTCGTATCGAACTGGCCGAGGCCAGGCGGCGCATGGTGGAGTCCCCGCAGAGCTACGAGGACCTCAGCCCCAGGCTTGCGCAGATCCTCAAGCTGGGAGAGGAGGAGGCCGCCGCCAAGCGGGAGGACGCCGAGAGCGAGGCCGCCAGCGTCCGCGACGCGGCCAGGTCCGAGGCCGACCAGATGCTCGGCTCGGCCAGGGAGACCGCCGACAACATCCTGACCTCCGCCCAGGCGGAGGCCGAGCGCCGCGTGGCCGAGGCCACCAGCGCGGCCGAGCGCATGCTGGCCCAGGCCGGAGCCGACGCGGAGGAGACCCTGACCACCGCGCGGGCCGAGGCGGAGGAGGCCCTGCGCGAGGCCAGGTCCGAGTCCGACCGCATGGTGACCGCCGCGACCGGCGAGTCCGAGCGCCTGGTCGAAGGGGCGCAGGACGAGGCCGAGCGGACGGTGACCGCGGCCCGCGCCGAGGCCGCGCAGACGCTCGACTCCGCCCGCGCCGAGTCCGAGGCGACGCTGTCGGCGGCGCAGCAGCGCTCCGCCGAACTGGACGAGCACGCGGGCCGCCGGGTCGCCTACCTGACCGACACCCACGGCGAGGTCGTGCGCCGCCTGACCGAGATCAGCTCGGTGCTGGGCGACCTCATGCGCGACGAGGCGGCGGCCGGTCCGCTGCTTCCCGCGCCGCCTCCGGTAGAGGAGCCCCTGACAGTCGCGGCAGAGTCGTCCGCCGCAGAGGCTCCCGCGGCCGAGGAGGCCGTGACGCCCTATGACGCCGGGGCACCTGCCTACGACGCCGAGGAGGACGCGACGATCCCGGCCGGGGCGGCGCCCGCCGTACCGGCTCAGGAGGACGTGCGGGTGATCGTGGCCGATTCGCTGGAGGAGCCCGAGCCGCGGCGCAACCCCGGTGAGGACACCGACGTCACCATCAGCCTCAGCGACGTGCGCAAGTAAGACCGTGACATCACGGGCCCCGCTACGGCGGGGCCTGTGTCATGTCCAGGTAGGCGCGGCCTCTGGGAGAGATGCGGTAGCCGGTCTCCAGGCTGATCGTGAGCCCGAGGTTCTTGAGCTTGCGCACGTTGAGCTTGAACGTGGGCAGGTCCTGGCCCACCTCGGGCGCGAGGTCGCCGGCGCGGACGCCGGGATGCTCGGCGATGAGGCGCAGCGTGGCCTCGGCCCAGGGGCCGAAGCGGGTGAGGCGCCCGGCGAGACCGGCCACGTCGTCCTCTGACAGGGTGACCGACTCGGCGAGCGTGTCACGCGGGTCCTTCGCCTCGGCCAGGTGTACGGCGATGCGGTGGATCGGGTCGGCGCCACGGGCGTCGAGGTCGCGGCGGAGCGTGGCGGCGTCGGGGAAGCCCGCCGCGCGGGCGTCGTCGTCGGTGATGTCGGTGACCACCTCGACCGCGCTCACGCCGGCGATGCGGCCGTCGCCCATGCGGTAGCGGCCACCGGGTTTGACCTGGCTGCGCTTCCAGCGGCGGAAGGCGAGCGTGATCGTGCCGTCGGCGATGCCCTCGCGCAGGCGCTGTTCGAAGAGCATGCCACGACCGTACTCCGTGGGCGGAAGCCTCCGCCCCCGATCGGGTCGGAGGCTTCCGCGACCTTGGCCCCGTTCTGGGGGCCCGGTGCCGGAGCCGCCGAGACGCTGGACCCGGCACCGGGCTGCTCGTGTGCCGCTGGAGCGATAGAACGCTCCAGCGGCTAAGGGGGCTCAGGCTCCACCGGCCCCGCGCGCCGCTGTTGATCCCGGAGTTGGTCACGCAGACCTTCCGGGTCATCGGCGTCGATGGTCATCGCGCAACCGGCATCGCGCTGCTCGGCGTTGAGCGGGTGATGCCGCGTGGCCCACCAGCGACCGGCGTCGCTGCGCCAGATCGTCCAGTGAGGGAACTCCCGGGCAATCTCCGCGAGATGCCGGTCAAAGGTCATGGGTACCCTTCCCGGACCCGCTGTCAGGCGACGATTCCATCTCCTTCGACGATGCGGCACCTCTCTAGAGAGGACAAGCTTCGAAGAGGATACGTCAACCTATCGCTTGACATTTCGGCTTGACCTAAGCATCGAAATCGTACTGAAGTACATAGGCGGCCGAGTCCAAAACCATCTCGTTCAGCTCGACCGGAAGTCCGCCCGAGGTGTAGGCGGTCCGGCAGACCTCGATCACCGGAGTGCCGCCGGGCAGGTCCAGGAGACCAGCTTCGCGCGGGCGTGGCATCCTGGCGCGCACCTCCTCGGTGAAGTGCGCCGGAGGGAGCCCGAGATCGCTGAGCCGGGCGTAGACGCCACCGGGGCCGGTGTCGGCCTGGGTGATCGCGCTGCCCTCGACCAGGCCGGCGGGGAAGTAGGACGTGGCGAGCTGGACCGGCCGGGTGTCCACCGAGTAACGCCGCCGCCTGACCCACACCTCGGTGCTCTCCAGCACCGCCGCGACGTCTTCGGTGGCGTTCTCCCTGGTCACCTCCACTTCATCGACGGTGAAGGGACGCCCGCGGGTGTCGGCGTCCCAGATCGCCCGCCCCTGGCCCCACTGTTCGCGGGAGAGCCGGCGGGAACCGTGTCGGCGTATCGGTTTGAACAGGCGCACGTAGACCCCCGAACCTCGCTTGGGCACCGCCAGCCCTTCGTTGATGAGTACGGCAAGCGCCTGCCTTGCGGTGGCGCGTGCGATGTCGTGCTCTGCCATGAGCGCGTTCTCTCCCGGTAGCCGATCCCCGTCGCGCAGCTCGCCGGCCATGATCCGTGAGCGGAGGCCGTCGGCTATGCGCCGATAGATGGGGGGCTCGTGGGGTACCGGGGATTCAGACACGTTTGACCACCCTCTGTCACCAACCGGGTTTGGCGTCTCCAGAGAACTTGCCCCGTCTTGTCCACGATCGCACAGATACGCAGGTTGGTCGCGTGCTTCTTTTGGGTGGATCGTGCCTGTGTGGTGATCTCCGGGGGTTTTCCCAGGCCGTTACCTTGGAACGGTCCTATCCGGTATTGCCGTAGCCCACCAGCGCCGTGTAATCATGGCGGCCAGGACGGCGCCAGCCGTGTTGATCAGGACGTCGTCCACGGCCGAGTCTCGGCCCAGGCGCAAGCCGTACTGAAGGACCTCGAGAATTCCGGAGGCGAGGGCGGCCACGGCGGCGACGCGGGCGAGTGAGGCGAAGCGCGCCGAGCGGATCGGAAGCAGCGCGCCGAGGGCGGCGAACACCAGCAGATTGCCGCCAACCTGCACGAACACGGTGCTCCATGAGGACGCGGCGATGTCCGCCAGCGCGCTGAAGGGGGCGAGGGTGATCGTGCTCGGGCGGCCGGAGGGGGTGAGGATCATCCAAATCCAGGGTGCGGTGCCGACCGCTATTCCGACATCGGCCAGGGCGGTGCGGAGGGGCGCGGGGTGGCCGCGGCGGGCGCGGCCGCGGGCGACGTACAGGACGCCGTACGCCGCCAGCGGGAGTGCCATAACCGCAGCTATGACGACATTTCCCCACACGTCCCAGGCTTGGGTCACGGTCTCATCGTGGAGTACCGGAATCTGGCGCTCCAGACAGGGTGTGTAGGGGGCGTGTGCAGCTTTCGTGCAGCCCTATTACGGACGGACCGGAATGTGGCGGCGGAGGAAATCGACCGTCAGCTGCCAGAGATCCGCAGCAGCCTCCGGGTGGTAGAAATCGGGCGCCTCATGGTTGTGGAATGCGTGTCCGGCGCGCTCGTCCACGTACGTCTCGACGTTGGCACGGCCCTCCGCCGCCCGCTCCACCTCAGCCACCCGCTCACGCGGGATGTAGGGGTCCCGGCCGCCGAAGGTCAGCAGCAAAGGCGCCTCGATCGAGTCCAGGAGCTCCAGCGCGTCCGGTACGGCCGAGCCGTAGTAGGCGATCACCGCGTCCATGGGCTCCCCACCGGCCAGCGCGAACGCCTGCGAGCCGCCCAAGCAGATGCCGAACGCGCCGACACTCCCGGTGACCTCGGGCAGCGCGCGCAGGTGGGCCAGCGTGGTGGCGCAGTCCTTCACGCCCTGCTCGGGATCGAACTGCCCGAGCACCTCGAAGGACGCCTGCAGCCCCGCCGCGTCGTGGGCGCCCTCCCAGTTGCGGCGCACCCGCCAGAACAGGTCGGGGGCGGCCACGACGTAGCCGAGCGAGGCGAGGTCCTCGGCGACCTTCTTGATGTACGGGCCGACGCCCCACACCTCCTGCAGCAGCAGGATGCCGGGACCCCGGCCCCCTTCCGGCAGCCAGACGTGGACGTCGAAGGCGCCGTCGGAAGTGCTCACAAGATCAGTACGTGTCTCCATGCCCGGCAGCGTAATTGGCGCAGATCGCCCGCCGGGGGGAGTATGGCGAGAAAGAAGCGACCTCGCCGGAGTGAAGCCATATGCACGATGAATGGTCAGAGGCAGTGGACGTGCGCACCCAGGCGGCCGACCGGCTGCTGGAGGCGGCCAAGTCCGGCAAGCCGTGCCCGCCGGTCCGGGATCTCATCAGCACCGCCGGCGACGGCTACGCCGTACAGGCGATCAACACGCGGCGCGCGCTCCAGGAAGGACGCAGGATCGCCGGGCGCAAGGTCGGGCTCACCAACGCCGAGACGCAGCGGAAGTTCGGCATCGACCAGCCCGACTTCGGGATGCTGTACCACGACCGGGCGCACCTGGACGGGCGGCCGATCCGCCTGGAGTCCCTCCTGCAGCCGAAGGTCGAGGCCGAGGTGGCGTTCGTGCTCGCCCGGGACCTGGTGGGCGGGCCGTTCAACGCGGCCGAGGTGATCAGGGCGGTGGACTTCGCGCTGCCGGCGATCGAGGTGGCCGACTCCCGCATCGAGGACTGGGACATCACGCTGCCCGACACGATCGCCGACAACGCCTCCGGCGGCGCCTTCGTCCTCGGCAACGACCCGAGGAACCTGCGTGACCTGAGCCTGCGCGACGCGGCCATGACCATGACCCGCAACGGCGAGGACGTCTCGTCGGGCTCGGGCGCGCGGTGCATGGGGCATCCGCTCAACGCCCTGGTCTGGCTGGCGAACGCGGCCGGGCAGGGGGAGTATCCGCTGCGGGCCGGTGAGGTGGTGCTCACCGGGGCGCTGGGCCCGATCGTCGTGCCGGCGAGCGGGGACGTGTTCGAGGCCCGCATCGACGGGCTCGGCTCCGTACGGGCCGCGTTCGCCTGACGGAGATCGTGCTCGCCTGACGGACGCCGGTTCGCCTGACGGTGATCGTGCTCGCCTGACGGACGCCGCGTTCGCCTGATGGAGGGTCGGCGCCCTTCCCTTCCGCCGCCGCACGCGCGAGTATCTCGGAAACGCGTAGCGGTGGCGGGAGGCTCCATGAAGTACGCCTTGCTCGCTCTGGCCGCCGTTCTGGCCGCCGGGTGCGGTGGCGCGGCCACGCCCCGGGCGGCCGACGAGTCCGTGCTGACGGTCGGCGCGATCATCTCCCAGACCGGCGTCTACGCCGCACTCGGCGACGACATGGAGGCGGCGATGCGCCTCTACCTGGACGAGCACGGCGGCAAGCTGGGCGGCAGGGCGGCCAGGCTGGTGGTGGCCGACGACGCGGGCGCCCCGGAGACCGGCCAGCAGAAGGCCAGGCAGCTCACCGCCGAGCACCAGGTCGCCGTGATCACCGGCCTGGTCGCCTCGCCGGTCGCGGTCGCGGTGGCCAAGGAGGCGACGGCCCAGCAGGTGCCGGTGGTCATCGCCAACGCCGGCGCCGACGCCCTGGGCGGCCCCGGCGTGTTCCGCGTCTCCTACACCAACTACGCCCACGGCTTCGCGGCCGGTCTCTACGCCGCGCGCACGTACGGCAAGGACGGCGCGGTGCTGATGGGCGCCGACTACTCGGCCGGCGCCGAGACCCTGAACGGCTTCGCCGAGGGGTACGCCAAGGGCGGGGGCGCCAAGCCGATCAAGCGGATCCTCACCCCGTTCGGCAAGACGCGGGACTTCCGGCCGTACCTGAGCCAGATCCCGGAGGAGGCCGCCTTCCTCTACGTCTTCTACGCCGGCGGCGAGGCGATCACGTTCGCACGGGACTTCAGCCGTTCCGGAGCGAAGGTCAAGCTGCTGGCCTGCCAGAACATCACCGACGAGGACGTGCTGCAGGCGATCGGCCAGGACGCCGAGGGCATCGTGAGCGTCGGGTTGTACTCGCCCGCGCTGGACAACCCGGAGAACCAGGCGTTCACCGCCAAGTGGCGGGCCAGGACCGGCAAGAATCCCTCGGTGGTCGCGGTGCAGAGCTGGGACGCCATGAGCCTCATCGACCAGGCGGCGGCCCGGGGCGGCAGGCTCGCCGACGCGCTGGAGCGTGCCGGGGAGATCCGCAGCCCGCGCGGCGCCTTCACCCTGGACCGCCGCCACAACCCCGTGCAGAGCTGGTACGTGCGCGAATACACCGACGGCGTCAACAAGGTGATCGCCACGATCGCGCCATCCGCCTTCTGACCCCCCGTGTCATGACAGGTGATCGCGTCGCCTAGGATTGGGTCCGCCCACAAGGCACATTTGTGTTAACCCGCGTTCTCGTGCGGCCTGCACACCAGCGGGTTGGCGGGAGCGCGTCCTCAGTTTCCAGGGAGACCCCCGCCATGCTGCTGACCTTCACGGTCACCGCCCTGATCATGATCATGATTCCGGGGCCGGACGCCGCGCTCATCATGCGCAGCTCGCTCGCCCACGGCCGCACCGCCGGGCTCCTCACCATGACCGGTGGGCTGCTGGGGCTCGGAGTGCACGCCGTCGCCGCCGCCATCGGACTGTCCGCGCTGCTGGCCGCCTCGCCGTCGGCCTTCTCGGTCCTGCGCTGGCTGGGCGTCGCCTACTTGTTCTGGCTGGGGATCCAAGGGCTGCGCGCCAGGGGTACGGCTCCCGCCGACGGCGACCGCCCGCCCGCCGGATCCCCCCTCCGGCATGTGCGCAACGGCTTCCTGTCGAACCTGCTCAACCCCAAGGTGCTGCTGTTCTTCGTGACGTTCCTGCCGCAGTTCATGCACGGGGTGGCGCCCCTACTGCTGTCGGCGATCTTCGCGGCGCTCTACGCGGCGTGGTTCACCTTCTACAACCTGGTCGTGGACAAGCTGGGCGCCCTCCTGCGCCGGCCCAGGGTACGGGCCCGGGTGGAGCGGGTGACCGGCGTGGTGCTGGTCGGATTCGCGCTACGGCTGGCCGTCCCCTAGCCGGCGGCGCGGAACTCGGCGAGCTTGGCCTCGATCGCGCCCCGGATGCGCTCACGGGCCTCCTGGCGCGGGACGCCGGACATCAGCATCCGGTCGTAGCCGGTGTCCAGGTGGCGGATCGAGGCCACCACGGCCAGCGTGATCGCGTTCTCGTCCAGCGCGCGGGCCGCCGCCGACCGGCCCACCCGGCCACTGCCCCGCTGCCCGGCGTGCTCGGCGATCTCCCTGGCCCGGTCCTCGGGACAGCCCGGGAACAACCGGGCGATCTCCGCCGCCATCCGCGCCTGGAAGCCGAGGTCTTCCGCGGCCCGCCGTACCCGGTCGCGGTCGCGGCGGCGCAGCCGTACCTCCTCGTCGGCCAGGCACGACTCCTCGGCCAGCGCCAGCGCGGCCTCCTCCACCAGCACGCCCACCCGCTGGTAGAGCTTGCGGCGGCGGTTGAACTCCACCACGACCGCCGACAGCCCGCTCTCCTTCTTGGCCCGGCGGCTGAGCGTGGCGTTGCCCGCGGGCAGCAGGACCAGGTGGTCCAGGTCCGCGCAGGTCAGGCAGTGCGGCCGGTCGTCCTCCATGATCAGGAACTCGCCGGTGCCGCCGCACTCCGCGCACGCCCAGGGCCGCTCGGACCGCACGGCGACCAGGTCGGGGGCCTTGGCCTGCCGCTCGGTGATCTGCTTGACCCGGGCGTCGCTGAGGCCGGGCGAGAGCCAGTGGGTCTTGTAGGGCTCCTGGTCGCCACCGCCGGTGAAGCGCAGCTCGCGCCGGTCGCGGCTGCTGGAGACGTACGGCGTGGCCACCGGGCGCAGCCCTTTGCCCTCTGCCCACTCGCGCAGGAGGGCGGCGGCGGTGAGCATGCGCGCGTCGTCCACCGCGGCCAGCTCCGCCAGGGTCGTGGCCCGGCCCTGGCGCCAGGTGTCGACGTGACGCGTGTGCAGCCAGCGCAGACCGGTGACGATGTCCACGAAGGTGACGTACTTGCGGTGGGTCAGGGCGATCTCGGCCGCTTCCGCCACCCGTCGCGCGAGGTTGGGCCTGCTCACCCCCTCAGCATGCCGCATCCGTTGGCCCTGGCATGCCAATCCCTTGGGGCGATCCGGGCAACGAATGTGAACATGCGCCACCTGTGCCTGCTTCTGTTGCTGATTGTGGCTTCCTGCGGTTCCGGTGCGGCGGTACCCGAGGTGACCGGGGCGTTCGGCACCCGGCCGGTGATCACCCTGCCCAGCGGGCGGCCCGAGCCGCGGGCCGTCGTCCTCTCGGAGGGGCGGGGCCGGGTGACGCAGCTCGGCGACGTGGTGGTCACCGACGTCGAGATCCGCGGGTGGGCGGGGAACGAGTCGTACCTGAACACCTACGACACCGGGCAGCCCGCCACCGTGGTCCTCGACGGCCGGCCCGCCTCCCGCGCCTGGCAGCAGGCGCTGACCGGCCGTGCCGCGGGCAGCCGGGTGCTGCTCGTCACCCCGGCCGCCGAGGGGTTCGGCCCCGACGGGCGGCCCGCCGGGGCCGGGCCCGCCGACACACTGGTGATCGTCTTCGACATCCTCGGCGGCTACCCGCCCGACGCCCGCCAGCCCGGCCGGAGCCTGCCCGCGCTGCCCGCGAACCTGCGCCCGTCGGAACGTTCCCGCACCCTGATCGACGGCTCCGGCCCGATGGTCCGGCCCGGCGCCAAGATCGTGGTCCAGTACGTGGGCGCCCGATGGCCCTCGGGCGCCGTCTTCGACTCCTCCCACCGGCGCGGCGGCCCCGGCGGCTTCACGCTCAGGCCGGGAGCCGTCCCGCCCGGCTGGGTCGAGGCGCTGACCGGCAAAGCCGTGGGCAGCCGGGTGGCCATCGCCGTACCCGCCGCCGCCACGCGCGGCTTCTCCGCCACCACCGGAGGCATCGGCGTGCCCGCGGGAAACGCGCTCGTCTACGTGGTGGACATCATCGACGCCCTGTGAGGCTTCAGTGGGTGAGCGTGCCGTGGAGCGTGCCACGCAGACGCTGCCAGCCGGAGGTCTGGCCCGGCTGGAGAAAGGTGCGCATCCGCAGGCCGCGGACCGCGTCGAGGACGGTGAGCAGGGACTCCTCGCGCACCCTGTCGTCGAGCGCGGCGGTCAGCCCGGCGGTCAGGGTCCGGTCGCACTCGGCGAGCCGGGCGCGGATCAGGGGATCGGTACGGGCGGCCACCAGCAACTCGACACCGGCCTCGAACAGCGGCCCCTGGTGCGCCTCCCAAATCAGCTCCAGGGCGGTCTCGGCCCAGTCGTCGGCCTCGCGCAGCCGCGCGAAACCGGTCCTGGCGGCGTCGAGCTGCCTTTCCGCCAGGTGTTCCACGGCGGCGAGGACCAGGTCGGCCTTCGTGGCGTAGTGGTGCACCATCGCACCCCTGGAGACACCCGCCAGCCCGGCCACGCGCATCGTGGTCGTGCCGGAGTAACCGTAGGCCACCAGGCAGTCGATCGTGGCGTCGAGGAGGAGCGCCCGGGTGGCCGTGCTGCGCTCCTCCTGCGTGCGCCGGGCTGCGGTCATATGACCAGCGTAGGCCGCCGGTGACCGGCCGCTACCCGCAGTGCTCGAACGGGCTGGTGTAGGTGGAGCCGCCCGCGGAGCCTCCCCACTTGACGCACTTGTCCGGGGCGGTGGCGCGCACCGGGCCGGCGTAGTAGGAGAAGCTGCCCGAGTCGGTGATCCGCGTGCTGCCCTGAACCTCCAGGAAAGCGCTGACCGGCGTGGCCGCGCCGAGCGAGGTGTGCTTGATCGTGGCCACGCAGTTGCCGCCGTTCGCGGCGTTGTAGAGCAGGTAGACCGTCGCCGCGCTGCCCAGGGCCTGCGAGTCGATCACCTTGTAGCCGCTCTCGCAGACCGACTCGGGCGTGTGCGGGTTGCCGCTGCCGCCGGTCACGTAGCTCATGTACTTGGCCCAGTCCCAGTGGGGGCCGGGGTCGGTGTGGTCGTTGCCGGGCATCTCGGAGTGGGCCAGGATGTTCGCCCTGGTCTTCGGGATGCCGTACCGGTCGGCGATGTTGCGGGTCAGCGCCGCCGAGGCCCGGTACATCTGGTCGGTGAACCACGCGGCGTTGTCGACCCAGCCCTCGTGCTCGATGCCGACGGTGTTGGTGTTGGCGCCCCTGACGTGCCAGGCGATGTCCTTCTCCCGCACCGTCTGCGTGATCTGGCCGTCGGAGGAGCGGACCACGTAGTGGGCCGAGACCTTGGCCCTGGGGTCCTTGAACCACCCGATCGTGCCGGCGTAGGTGCCCTGCGCGACATGGATGATGATCTTGTTGATGGCCGCGCTGGAGGGCCGGTTGGCGACCGTGTAGTTGGAGCTGAGGGCGGGCGACCACAACGCGCCCGGGTAGTCGACCGCCGCGGCGGCGAACGGGGCGTAGTCGCCGGGCCGCTCCGGCTCCACCGCCTGCGGCTTGACCCGCACGCCTCTGGTGTCGAAGCCGGCGGACAACGCCTCGTAGACGGCGTCGGCGTAGATCGTGGCGGTGCTCGGCGAGCCGCCGTACGCGCCGATCGCCGCGTACCACTTGGCGGGGTCCTTGCGCGCGCCGGCGTCCATGCCGAGCGCGTCGGCCTTCGAACGCAGTACGGCGGCGCCGCCGAGCACGTTGGCCGCGTCGTCGGTCCTGAGTTCGCCGGCCGGGGTGGAGGTGAGCCTGGCCGCTTCTTCCAGCGCCTTCGGCCGCAGGTGCATCATGCCGTAGCCGCCGGAGGCGCTGGGACGCCCCTGGTGCCCGTCGAGCCGGCTCTCGGCGTAGGCGAGCGAGGCCAGGAGGTCGCGGGGGATGTCATAGCCGCTCGCGGCCCGGTCGAACGCGGCGGCGAGGGGGTCGGCGGAGGCGGCCGCCGCGGCGGCCTGCTGGCCGGAGACGACGAGGAGTCCGGCCAGCAAGAGGGTTCTGGTTTTCATGATCCGCAGTGCTCGAAGGGGGAGTCGTAGGTGGACGAGCCGGCCTTGCCGCCCCATCTGACGCATTTGCCGGGGGCGTTGGCGTAGACGGGACCGGCGTAGTAGCTGTAGTTGCCGGAGTCGGTCTTTCTCGTGCTTCCCTGGACTTCCAGGTAGGCGGTGACGGCGGTGGGCGTGCCGAGGGAGGTGTGCTTCATCGTGACCACGCAGTTGTTGCCGTTGTCGTTGTTGTAGAGCAGGTAGACGGTGCCGGAGGAGCCGAGGGCGGCGGAGTCGATGACGTCGTAGCCGGCGCCGCACGCCTCCTGCGGGGTGTACGGGTTGGTGGAGCCGCCGCAGTTGCGCGAGGTGATCGTCTGGGCCGGGTAGCCGAAGGTGGTGCCGTTGAAGACCGCCTGGCGGATGTTGCCCGGGTAGCCGTCGCCCTGCCGTACCTCGTAGTGCAGGTGGGCGCTGATGTTGTTGCCCGGGGCGCTGGTCTTGCCGACGGTGCCGATCTGCTGGCCCTGGGAGACGCTCTGGCCCACGGTGACGTTGCGGACGTTCAGGTGGGCGTAGTAGGTGGCCCAGCCGCTACCGTGGTCGATCTTGACGAGGTTGCCGAAGCGGTTGACCGAGCCCTGGTGGGAGGAGATCACCACGGTGCCCGCCGCGGCGGCGACGACCGGGTCGCCCAGGTCGGCGTCGGGGGTGCTGCCGCGGTTGAAGTCGATCTCATGGGAGCGGTGCGCGCTGCTCTGGTCGGAGTTGCCGTACCAGCTTTGCCCGCAGGGGAAGGGCAGCTGGAAGTTGGTGGCGAGCACCTCGGCCTCGGGGGAGAGCGGCTGGGGGTCGGCCGACGCCGCGGACGCGCTGGTCAGCGCGGCGCCGATGCCGAGTAACAGGGAGACGCCTGCGACCAGTGCTGCTCTGAGCTTCATGACGATCCTCTCGGGGTTTCTGGGATCTTCTCCGACCAGGGTGTGCATAAGCCGCATAAGAAGCGTCCAGAACAGATACAAAGAGGCTGTCAGTCTCCAAAAGGGACGGGATGCGGTCATGTCTGTCACTTTTGCTGTGCTCGGACCGTTGGAAGTCCGGTCCGGCGGTGAGCCCGTCCGGGTCTCCGGCAAGAAGCCCCGCATGCTGCTCGCCACGCTCCTGCTCAACGCGGGGCACGTGGTGGGCACCGACCAGCTCGTCGAGGTGTTGTGGTCGCAGCGGCCGCCCCGCTCGGCCCAGGCCAACGTCCGCACCTATGTCAGCTCGCTCCGCTCCGACCTCGGCGGCGGGCACCTGCGCGGCGACGGCACGGGTTACGCCATCGACGTGTCCGGAACCGACCTCGACCTCCTGCGCTTCGAGGACCTGGTGGCCCGTGGCGGCTTCGCCGAGGCCCTGGCCCTCTGGCGCGGCGCCCCGCTGGCCGACCTGCCCGGCAGCCCGCTGTGGGACCGCCGCCTCGACCCCCTCCTGGAGGTACGGCTGCGCGCCGCCGAACGCCTGATAGCCGATCTGCTGGAGCGCGGCGACCAGACAGGCGCCATCACCCAGCTCAGGACCCTGCTGGCCGAGCACCCCTACCGCGAGGACCTGTGGCGTCAGCTCCTTCTGGCCCTGCACCGGGCCGGCAGGAAGGCCGAGGCGCTGAAGACCTACGGCCAGATCCGCGCCCAGCTCGTCGACGAGCTCGGCGTCGAACCCGGCACGGACCTGCGCCGGGCCTATGAGACGATCCTGGCCGACGAGTCGGCGCCGGGCGGCCCTCGCCGGCTCCCGGCCGACGAGGCGCCGAGCGTGCCCCGCCAGCTCCCGCCCGACCTGCCGGACTTCACCGGGCGGGGCGAGCAGCTCGCCGCCCTGGCCGGGCCGTTCCGGGTGGCGATCGTCTCCGGGCCGCCGGGCGCCGGCAAGAGCGCGCTGGCCGTACACGCTGCGCACGCGCTGCGCGAGCGGTATCCCGAGGGGCAGCTCTATCTGGACCTGGCCGGTCGCGAGGCCGGCGACGTGCTCGCCGAGGCATTACGGGCGCTGGGGGTCGAGACGCCGCCGCCCACGGCGCACGAGCGGTCGGCGCTGCTGCGCACGCTGCTGGCCGAGCGGCCGATGCTGGTGCTGCTTGACGACGCCGGGGACGCCGAGCAGATCCGGCCGCTGCTGCCGGGCAACGGCAGCGTGGTCCTGGTCACCAGCCGCAAGAAGATCACCGACCTGCCCGGCGCGCTGCAGGTCGACGTCGGTGAGCTGCCGGCGGCCGACGCGCTCCGCCTGCTGGGCCGGATCGCCGGGACCGACCGCCTGGCCAGGGAGCCCGAGGCCGCGAAGGCGATCGTGGCCGCCTGCGGCGGGCTGCCGCTGGCCGTGCGCAGCGCCGGCGCCCGGCTGGCCGCCCGCCCGGGCTGGTCGCTGGCGGTGTTGCGCGACCGGCTGGAGGACGACCTGCTCGGCGAGCTCAAGGAGGTGCGCGCCAGCCTGGACCGCAGCTACGCGGCGCTGCCCGAGGAGGCGGCCCGCGCGCTGGGCGCGCTCGGCAGGCTCGGCGGCCAGGCGCAGCCGGGCTGGGTGATCGGCGCCGTGCTCGACCGCCCGCGCGCGGAGGACGTGACCGATCTGCTGGTCGACGCCAACCTCCTCAGGCTCGTCGGCACCGACCAGGTCGGCCAGCCCCGCTACGTCGTGCCCGGCCTGATCGGCGCCCACGCCCTGGAGCGCCACGCCGACCCGAGCGCCGTCGGCCGCGTCCTGGCCGCCTGGACCGCCGCCACCGAGCACGCCATGACCCGCCTGCCGACCGTCGTCTTCAGCCTGACCTCGGCCAGGGCGCCGCGCTGGGAGCTGCCCGCCCGCACGCTCGACCGCCTCACCGCCGACCCGGCGGGATGGTTCGCGGCCGAGCACGACACACTGGTCGCCGCCGTGGGCGTGGCCGCCGAGGCCGGTCCGTCCGCGTCCGCGTGGGGGCTGGCCGCCGCGCTGGTCCCCTACTTCGATCTGCGCTGCCACTTCGACGCCTGGCAGCGCACGCACACGCTCGCGCTGGCCGCCGCCCGTGCGAACGGCGACCGGTACGGCGAGGCCGCCATGCTCAGGGGACTCGCCCAGGTCAGCCTCTACCAGGACCGCTACGAGGAGGCCGCGGCCCAGTTCGCCCGCGCCCGGCGGATCTTCCAGGCGCTGGGCGAGCCGCGGGCCGAGGCCACGACCCTGTGCGGCCTGGCCGCGGTCGCCCTGTTCCGCGGCGACCAGGTCCGCGCGCTGGGCCACTACCGGCGGGCCCTGGCCATGTTCCTGGCCGCCGGCGACCAGAACGGCGAGGCGTTCGTGCGCCAGGCCATCGGCCGGCTCTGCCTCGGCAACGGCGACCTGGCCCGGGCGGGCCAGTGGCTCGACCAGGCCATGCGGCTGGCGCAGGAACTCGGCGACAGCCACCGGGAAGCCTGCGTCAGCCTGCAGATCGGCAAACTCCAGCAGGCCGTCTCCTTTCACCGGCACGCGCTGGACATCTTCGACTCGCTCGGCGACCGGCACTGCGGGGCCTACGCGATGCAGGGCCTGGCCGGACTCCAGGTAGCACGCGGCGAGTGGGCGCCGGCCTCCGCCGGTCTCGAACGCTCGCTGGAGGTCTTCCAGGAGCTCGGCGACCGCAGCGGAGAGGCGCAGACCACGCAGATGCTCGGCGAGCTGCACCACTCGGCCGGACGCCCGCACCTGGCCCGCGACTACCTGGAGCACGCGAGCACGCTACGCCGCAGCCTCTAGTTGAGGTCGGCGCGCAGCATGCTGTAGAGGACTCCGTCCTGCCAGTGGCCGGCGCGGAAGCCGATGCCCCGCAGGATGCCCTCCTTGGTGAACCCGGCCTTCTCCAGCGCCCGCTGCTCGGCCACGTTCGTCACCTCGGTGCTGGCCTGGACCCGGTTGACCGTCGAGTGGTCGAACAGGTATCTGGCCAGCAGTTGCTGCGCCTGTGTGCCGTAGCCCTGCCCCCTGAATTCAGGGGCCACGATCAGGCCCATCTCGAAGCAGTAGGAGACCCTGCTGGTCATCTGCTTCGTCCAGGACATGAAGCCGATCCGGTCATCGCCCCTTGCGATGATCAGATAGCCTCCGTCGTCGCTGATGTAGCCGTTCTCCTCCCAGCGTTTGCGGTGACGGTGCGGATTGTGCCAGCCGTACCACTGGTGGGCCCCCGTGCCCTTTTCGTCGTTGGTCAGGTGATTGAGGAAGGGCAGGTCATCTTCGCGCACAGGACGCAGTGAAACATCCATGATCAAGACAGTACGCGGCGGAAGAGGCGCCTGAGACGGGATTCCTGACGAATGCCCTCGAGGGACGCCAGGCTATCCGCGGCGGTAGGTCGTTTGGCCGCGGAGTGGTCGAGCATCCTGGTCACCACCTCGGGCACCTCCGGCCCGCCATGGGCGTCGGGGCCGCTCGGCAGCTCGCCGGTGAGGAGCTGGTAGGCGATCACCCCGGCGGCGTAGACGTCGGAGGCCGGGGTCATGCGGTCGGGGCGTTCGTGGCATTCCGGGGCCACGTAGTGCATGTCCAGCACGTTGCCCAGCTCGTGGGCGACGGTGAAGTTCCTGGCCCCGGGCTTGGCGTAGTCGAATCCGGTCAGTACGGCGTGGCCGTCGTCGGTGACCAGGACGCTGGCCGGGGTCAGGGCCCGGTGGATGACGCCGTTGGCGTGGGCGTGGGCCAGGCCGCGCAGCATGTCCTGGATGACGGTGAGGCGGGCGGCCGGCCGTACGTGCAGGGACTGGCCGTGGACGTCGTCGAGGACGAGCACGAAGCGGCTTTCGTCGTCGATGGCGAAGAAGTCGCGGGAGCGGACGACGTTGAGGTGGGGCGGGATGCGGGCCAGCGTCTGGTAGGCGTTGGCGATGCGCTGGCGTTCGGCGGCGCGGGCGGTCTGGTCGGCCAGCGGGTCGGCCTGGTAGACGCGGAGCAGGACCGTCTCGCTGCCGGGGAGGGTGGCGTTGAAGGCGCGGTACTCGGTGACCTTGGCGTCGCCGCCGAGTTGTTCTTCGACCTCCCAGTTGCCGAACCTGGGCGGGGCGGTGCTGCGCCGTACCGACTGGTGGAGGGCGTCGAGGATGGCGTCGGCGTAGGGGCGCACGTCGGGGCTGCCGCCGCGGCGCACGCGGGTGACGTCGGCGAGGGTGTCGATGAGGGCGTCGAGGTGGGTGGTGTTGGCGGCGTCGCGGCCGGCGGGGTCGGCGAGTTCGGCGTCGGGGGAGGTGAGGACGACGAGGCTGTCCACGTAGACGCGTTCGAGGCGGCGGTGGGCGTCGACGAGCAGGCCCTTCAGGGCGCGGGCGGTGCCTCTGAGCTTGGTGACGGGAGAGCCGACGGCGCCGCCGCGCTGGGGGAACCATCGGGCGCCCGAGACTTCGATGCGGCCGCGGGTGCCTTTGACGTCCACGACGACGAGGGAGTGGGGGGTCAGGACGATGAGGTCGACTTCGAACAGGTCGTCGCGGCGGGGGATCTCGACGTTGTGCAGGAGCAGCCAGTCGGCCGGAGCGTGGTCGCGGAGGTGCGCGATCACGCGTCGCTCGGCGTCGTTGACCGGAATGCCGCCGCCGACGATCTCTGCCATAAGGGCCATCCTCGCACGGTTGCCCTCCCACAGTGTTGACAGCATCCTGTCGTCATGACAGAATACTGTCATGACGAAGCGCACAGTTCACCAGGCCCTGTACAGCACGCTCGCCGACTGGGAGACCGGGCACGCCATCGCCCACCTCCGCAACGGCGCATGGCACCGCGAGCCGGGCGGCTTCGAGATCGTCACGGTCGGCGCCACCCTCGATCCGATCGTCACCGCGGGCGGGCTGCGCATCGTGCCCGACATCACGCTCGACCGGCTCTCCCCCGAGGACAGCGCGATGCTGATCCTGCCCGGCGCCGACACCTGGGTGACCGGCGAGCTCGACGCCTTCGGCGCCAAGGCCAAGGAGTTTGTCGAGGCGGGCGTCCCGGTCGCGGGAATCTGCGGGGCGACGGTCGGGCTGGCCCGGCAGGGGCTGCTCGACGAGCGCGCGCACACCAGCAACGTGCTGGAGTTCCTCACGATGACGACGCCGGGCTACAAGGGCGCCGAGCGCTACGTCGAAGCCGACGCGGTCACCGACGGCGAAGTGATCACCGCGGGCGCGACCGAGCCCGAGGCGTTCGCCCGCGAGATCTTCGCCAAGCTCGGCGTCTACGAGCCCGAGGTGCTCGACGCGTGGTTCCGCCTCTTCCACGACAGCGACGCCTCGGCCTTCATGGTCCTCGAGGCGGCGGGGCACTGATGAGCGAGGAGGCCGATCTGCTGTCCGGCAGCGCGATCACCTCGTTCCGGCTCAACGGCCAGTTCCTCGCCATCGCCGAGGAACTGGCCCGCCCGGCCGGGCTGACCGCGGCCTGGTGGCAGGTGCTCGGCGCGGTGCTGCGCGAGCCGCTGCCCGTCGCCGGCATCGCCCGGGCCATGGGGATCACCCGGCAGAGCGTGCAGCGCATCGCCGACCTGCTGGTGGACAAGGGCCTGGCCGAGTATCTGCCCAACCCGGCGCACCGGCGGGCGAAGCTGCTGCGGCCCACGGCCGAGGGATTTGCCGCCGTGGAGAAGATCGGGCCCGCCCACCAGGCGATGGCCGAGCGCATCGCCGCCGCGGTCGGCGACGACTGGCCGGCCTGTCTCGAGGCGCTGGAACGGCTCTCGCGCGCCCTCGACACGTTGGATGACCAGCGGCAGTAAGGATCTGTCGACCATTCGTCAATGCCGGGACGTGAGGCTCCGGAGATCGCACAAGCGACCCTCAGGAGGGCGACACGTGAAGAAGCGAATCCTGACCACCGCGGCCGGGGCGATCACCGGCCTGGCGCTCATGGTGCCTGCCGCCGCACCGGCGCAGGCGGCGGGCCCGGCGGCGCTCATCGGCGGGGTGTTCAAGGCCGCCGAGCTGATCGACAAGCTGATCAAGCTGGCCGGCGACCAGAAGGAGCGTTCGGAGGGCGTCGAGGCGCTCATGGAGGAGATGCGCTCCGACACCCGCGACGAGTTCAACATCATGATCGCCAACTTCAGCACGGCGGACTACAGCGGCCTGCCCACGGCCTCGACCGACCCCGACTACCTGTTCAAGCAGGTCACGATCGGCTCGACGCGCTATGGCGTCTGGATCTTCGACGAGGACGGCACGTTCACCAACAAGGGCGACGGGGGCTACCTCAACTGGCGCTTCTTCGCGCCCGGCGGGTTCACCCGGCTGAACAAGGACGGCCAGCCCGACCCGAAGGGCCCGACGGTCAGGTTCAGCGAGTCTCCCCAGGACGGCAAGCACGACCTGGCCGACAAGGCGCAGGGCGCCGACTGGGACTCCGACGACGCCGACCTGCCCAAGGACGACCCCAAGCCGGAGCCCAAGCCCGACCCCAAGCCGGAGCCCGGTGACAAACCCGCGCACGGGAAGAAGGTGACGCTCAAGTCCGACAACGGCAAGACGCTCGGCCCGGTCACGCTGTGGGACAAGGGCAACGGCAACTGGGAGATCGAGCCCACGGCCACCGGCACGCTCTACGAGGTCGTGCCGAACAAGTGGACCGTCCAGACGGCCAAGGCCGACCACGGGACCAAGCAGCTGTGGATGTTCCAGGACGGTGACGGCGACGGCCGCTACAGTATCGTCAACCGGTACAACCGGGACGCGGGCTTCTCCAAGGGCGGCTGCCTGACCTGGGACAACGGCAACCTCTGGGCGATCGACTGCAACAAGCCCAACGGTCAGCTCTGGACGCTGAACTAGGGCCTCCATCAAGTGATTGACCGGGGAGTCGTACCCGAAATATCGTGACATGGGTGCACCCTCAGGAGGCCATCGTCAAGGTCGCCACCCAGTTGTTCGCCGCGCTCGGCTACAACGGCGCCTCCACCCGGCAGATCGCCGACGCCGCAGGGCTCAACATCGCCACCGTCAACTACCACGTCGGCGGCAAGCGGGAGCTCTACCTCACGGTCATGGAGCGCGCCCAAGTGGCCGAGCGCACCGCGCTCGAATCCGCCCTGGTACGGCTGGCCGCCGCCACCGACCCCGTCCCCGCCATCCACCGGCTGATCGACGACTACCTCGGCTTCTGCGTCGAGCACCCCGAGATCCCCGCCCTGTGGATGCACCGCTGGCTGTCCGACGCCGACGACCTCACCGACCTCGAACGGCAGTACGCGCGCCCGACGGTCACCACCGTCACCCGCACACTGGAGGCCACCGGGGCGATCGGGCCCGGGGTGGACGTCGAGATGGCGGTCTGGACCTTCATCTGGACCGTGCACGGCTTCGCCAAGGGCGGCGTGCTCGACGACGACGGCCGCCGCCGGGGCTCCGGGGACCCGGCCGTGCTGCGGCGCTTCCGTGCCCATCTCCACCAGAGCATCCACAGGGCCCTGGCGCTGCCGGGGGAGACGTGGTGAGCACCGCCGACGACCTGCCGGCCGCGGTGGCCAGGCTGGGGGAGACGCGGTGAGCACCGCCGACGACCTGCTGGCCGCGGTGGCCAGGCTGACCGAGCACGACCTGCCGGTCCGCGGCGGCCGGGTGACCGCCTACGTCTACGACACCGGGCGCCCGGAGGTCCACGAGGCGGCCACCCGCGCCTACGCCGCGATGCTGGAGGTCAACACCCTCGACCCGACGGCCTTCCCGAGCGTGGTCGCCATGGAGAAGGAGGTCGTCGGCCAAGTCGCGGCCGTGCTCGGCGGCGGGCACGGCATCTTCACCAGCGGCGGCACCGAGTCGATCATGCTGGCGGTCAAGGCGGCCCGGGACGCGGCCGAGACCCGCAGGCCGAACCTGGTGGCGCCGGTGACCGCGCATCCGGCCTTCCACAAGGCGGCGCACTACCTGGGCTTGGAGGTCAGGGCGGTTCCGGTGGACCTGGAGACGTTCCGGGTGACGGCGGCAGCCGTACGGGAGCGCATCGACGCGGACACGGTGCTGGTGGTGTGCTCGGCGCCGTCGTACCCCCAGGGCGTGGTGGACCCGGTCGCGGAGGTGGCGGCGGTCGCGGCCGCCGCGGGCGTGCCCTGCCACGTGGACGCGTGCGTGGGCGGGTGGCTGCTGCCCTGGCTGCGGGAGGCGGGGGCGGAGGTGCCCGCGTTCGACCTGTCGGTGCCCGGGGTCACCTCGATCTCGTGCGACCTGCACAAGTTCGGATACGCGCCGAAGGGGGCCTCGGTGGTGTTGTTCGCCGATCCGGCCATGCGGCGCAGGGCGTACTTCGCCTCGGCGGCCTGGCCCGGGTACACGGTGATCAACGCGACCGTGCAGAGCTCGCGGTCGGCGGGGCCGCTCGGCGGCGCCTGGGCGACGCTGCGCGCGATCGGGCGCGAAGGTTACGTCCGGCTCGCCAGGGACACCCTGGAGGCGGCGCGCATGCTGCGCGAGGGGCTGGCGAAGATCCCCGGGCTGCGGGTGCTGGGCGATCCGGCGGGCTCGCTGATCGCGTTCACCTCCGCGGAGATCGACGTCTTCGTGCTGGCCGACGAGGCGCGGGCCAGGGGCTGGTTCATCCAGCCGCAGTTGTCGTACGCCGGGATCCCCGCGAATCTCCACATCACGGTCACCGGAGCCACGCTGGCCACCGTGGATGCGATGCTGGCGGTGATCAAGGAGTCGGCCGCGGCGGCCCGCGAGCGTGGTCCCGTGGCCGTGCCGGACGGGCTGATCGCGATGGTGACCGGGCTGGATCTCGACGCGCTGGGCGACCGCGAGTTCGGCGAGCTGGCCGCGGCGGCCGGCGTCGATCTGACGAGCGCGGGACAGCCGGGGATGGCGCTGGTCAACGCGATCCTCGACGCGCTGCCCGCGGCCAAGCGGGAGGAGATCCTGATCCGGTTCCTGTCGGTGATGTACACCTGACACGATGGATCCATGGCCAAGCGTTCCTGCCCCTGCGGGCTGCCCGCCCCCTACGTGGAGTTCCGCGCCCACTTCAGCCGGGCCGGGCGCACCGGTCACATGCACGAGGTCAGCAGGTTCGTCAGGGAGAACGGCGCCTGGGTCTACCTCGACGCCGCCCCCACCTGACCCCTAGGCGAACGCCCAGGTGAAGATGTGCATCGCCCCTTCGGGCACCGGCCCGAAGGTCAGGCGCTTCACCTGCTTGGCCGGATCCAGCGCGATCGGCTGGGCGGCGAACAGATACGACGGGATCGGCTGGAAGGCCCACGAGCCGCCGAACAACCGGGTCGGCATCCTGGCCACGATCTCGTTGCCGTGGCGCGGCTGCTGGCTGCTGAAGTTCAGGATCCAGTCGCTGAAGCCCAGCTTGCCGGTGCCGGTCGTGCCGTCGGTGTAGGTGACGGTCACGGTGACCTCGGGGTAGCCGAACGTCGCCGCGCCGAGGAAGGCGATCTTGGACGCTCCGGCGGGCGCGTTCACCTCCACCGGCTCGGGCCCGACCCGCAGGTGGTCCCACTCGCCCGGTTTGCGGTCCGGCCAGGTGAAGGAGAAGTCCTTCCACTTGTACGGCAGGCCGGGCCGCAACCCGCCGGCCGCCAGGCCCTGGTTGGAGTAGCTGAAGTTGAACCCGTCCAGGTTGGCGATGCCGGGCAGGGCGGGGTCGCCGATCCCGGCGCCGTTCTGCGCCCAGGCGACGGTGCCCTTCCTGGCCACGTTCAGCCGCAGCCCGGTGGTGACGTCACCGGCTACGATGTCCACCTCGTGGAACCCGGTCGCCGTCCCGGGATCCACGGTGACCGTGACCTTCTGGGTGGCGCTGCCGCCTCCCGGAACCTGCAGCGTCCCGCTCGCGGGGGTGACCGTGACCCCGGCCGGGGCCTTGGCCGCCCAGGTCACGCTCTGCGCCCGCCCGGCCGACTGCACGGCCAGCTCGCTGGTGAAGGTCCCGCCCGGTTCGACCGGCCCGCTGCCCGGCGCGAGCCCCGCAAGGTACGGCTTGGCCGTGTCGCCGAAGCTGGGCGGCGCGTGTCCAGGGCTGGCGCCGAAGGCGGTGTTGGGCTGGGCGCCCACGGTGACGTCGAGCCGCCCGCCGCGCTGGGCGAACGACTCCGGCAGGAACGCCCTGTCACTGGTGACCCCGTTGACGCGCATGCTCTGGATGTAGGGGTTGACCGGAGCCCCGGCGGCGGTGACCGTGATCGCCCCTTGGGGCCTGTCGATGGTGACCGAGTCGAACACCGGCGTGTTGACCAGCAGCTCCGCCCGCCCGGGAATGGCCGGGTAGAGCCCCATGGCCGACCACACGTACCACGAGCCCATGGCACCCAGGTCGTCGTTGCCGACCAGCCCGTCGGCCCCGGAGGTGAACAACTCGTTCTGCACCCGGCGTACCAGCTCCTGCGTCCGGTACGGCCGGCCCGCCCACGCGTACAGCCACGGCGTCCCCAGGGCCGGCTCGTTGCCCAGGTAGGCGTAGGGCTCGTGCGGCCCGGCGTTGAGCGCCTTGAAGAACCCGTCCAGCCGGGGCACGACCTTGGCCGGGCCGCCCATCACGGTGAACAGCCCGCGCACGTTGTGCGGCACCATCCACTGGTACTGCGCCCCGTTGCCCTCCACGTACAGCTGCATGCTGGCCGGGTCGAACGGTGAGACGAACGAGCCGTCCTTGGCCCGGGGCTGGATCCAGCCGTTGGCGGGGTTGTACAGGTTCTGCCAGTTCTGGGAGCGGGCGGTGAACTCCTGGGCGATCTGCGTGTTCCCGAGGCGGGCGGCCAGTTGCGCGATGCCGAAGTCGGCGATCGTGTACTCGAGCGTGGTGGCCGGGTCGATGGGCACGTAGCCGAGGCCCATGTAGTGCTCGTTGCCCGGCCGTTCGTCGTAGCCGAGCAGCGGGCTGCCGATGTCGCGGGGGCCGACCCGGCGGGCGGCCTCGGCCATGGCCTCGACCGCCTTCTGGGCGGAGAAGTCGCGGGCGCCGAAGGCGTACATGCTGGCCAGGATCGAGTGGTAGGGGTCGCCGACCATGACGCCGGTGATCGCGATCTGGTGTGACCAGCGGTCCCAGACGTTGCCGACGGCCTGCGCGTTGTCGTACATCGACTGGGCGATGTCGCTGCCGACGGCCGGGTCGAGCAGGGCGATCAGCTGGACCTCGGTGCGGTAGATGTCCCAGCCGGAGAAGAGCGCGTAGTGGTGGCGGCCGGGTTGCACCCGCCGGGGCTTCTGGTCGAAGCCGGGGTACTGGCCGTCGACGTCGTCGCTGACGTGGGGTTGCAGGAGCGCGTGGTAGAGGTTGCTGTAGAACGTGCGCCGGCGGTCGAGGGTGCCGCCGGTGACGCGGATCTGGCTGAGCCGCCGGTTCCAGGTGTCGTAGGCCAGGTCGCTGATCTGGGTGTAGTTCTGCGCGCCGACCTCGGCGGCGAGGTTGGCCTTGGCGCCTTCGAGGCTCACGTACGACAGGCCGACCCGCATCTGCACCTGCTGCCCGGGCGCGAACTGCACGTAGGCGCCCGAGCCCGGGCCGTTGGTGACGACGTCGCTCTCGCCGACGGTCTCGGCGTTCTCGACCCGGGCGGGGCCGGCGTTCTTGACGCGTGCGCCGCCGGGGGTGACGGTGTCGTTCTTCCAGGTGCCGTAGGCGGTGATGGGCCGGTCGAACGTGGCGTGGAAGTAGATCTTGTAGCGCATGGGCGGGCCGCAGAAGCCGCCGGTCTGGATCCAGCCTTCGACGGTGTTGCCGCTGACCCGGGTCTCGCCGTCGTCGACGCCGTTGATGGAGCCGCTGGTGTTCACCAGGACGGTGCCGGGCTTGCCGGCGGGGAAGGTGAAGCGGCCGACGCCGGCGCGGGTGGTGGCGGTGAGCTCGACCCTCACCCCGGTGTCGGTCTTGACGGAATAGGAGCCGGGGCGGCCGGTTTCACTCTCGTGCCCGAACGTCTGGACATAATCCCAGCCATTCGTCGCGGGGGAGCGGCCGATCACCCCGGAAAACGGCATGACGGGGAAATCCTGGGCGCCATTGCAGCCGGGGCCCGAGATGTGCGTCATGGAGAATCCGCGCAGCCGGTTGTCCTCGTAGGCGTACCCGCCGCCGGCCTCGGTGACGGTGTCGGGGCTCCACTGCATCATGCCGAAAGGCAGCACGGCGCCGGGGAAGGTCATGCCTCCGCCGCCGCCGTGGCCGAAGTCGGGTGCCGCTTCCTTGGTGCCGTGGAAGACGTTGACCAGGGCGGCGGGCTCGGGCTCCGGGGGAGGGAGGGACGTCGCGCCGGGCGGCACGGCCAGCCCGGCCAGCAGGGTGAAAGCGATCGGTAAGGACCATTGCGGCATTGCAGTCCTCCAAAAGTGTGATCACGATATGGAAACTCCAATGACCGAGCGTGGTCAACGCGGAGAAGGGGCGGTCACAAGCTGCCATCGGCCAGTGGTCAATAAGGGTTGGCAGGGCGTTGTGATCTTGGCACTTTTGCCATTAACACACTGCCGAGCGTCAGGAAAAACCCAGCGATGACAGTTCTGTCGGAACGAATCACCGATACGAGGGCGCCGGCGGTCCGCCTTGCCCGCCTGCTCGATCCCGACACCGCGGTGGCGTTGCACGAGGAGGACGGGTGCGGTGTCACGGCCGTGCGCGGCCTGGTGGACGGCGCGCCCGTGGTGGCCTTCTGCACCGACGCCACGCTCAAGGGAGGCGCGCTCGGCGCGGCGGGCGCCCAGCGTATCTGCGCGGCCATCGACATCGCGGTGCTGCAGAACTCCCCGGTGATCGGCTTGTGGCAGTCGGGCGGCGCCAGGCTGGCCGACGGGGTGGAGTCGCTGGAGGGCGTCGGCCGGATGTTCGCCGCGATGACCAAGGCGTCGGGGGTGGTGCCGCAGATCTCCGTCGTGCTCGGCCCGGCCGCCGGAGCCGCCGCGTACGGCCCGGCATTGACCGACATCATCGTCATGTCGGAGGACGCCAGAATCTTCGTGACCGGCCCGGACATCGTCAGGACGGTCACCGGCGAGGAGATCGACATGGCCGGGCTGGGCGGCCCCGGCGCGCACGGCCCGAAGTCGGGCGTCGCCCACGTCACGGTGGCCGACGAGGAGGCCGCCCACCAGAAGGCCCGCCGCCTGGCCGGCTTCTTCGCCCGGCACGGCCGCTTCGACTTCACCGACCTGATCGAGCCCAGGGACCTCGCCTCGCTGCTGCCGGATTCGCCGCGCCGCGCCTACGACTGCCGCAAGCTGGTGCGCGCGATCCTCGACGACGACACCTTCGAGGAACTGCAGCCCAAGTGGGCCGGGAACATGTGCGTCGGCCTGGGCCGGCTCGGCGGGCGCACGGTCGGGGTGCTGGCCAACAACCCGCTGCGCAAGGGCGGCTGCCTCGACTCCCTTTCGGCGGAGAAGGCCGCCCGCTTCGTGCGCATGTGCGACTCGCTGGGCGTCCCCCTGCTCGTCCTGGTGGACGTGCCCGGCTACCTGCCCGGCGTGGACCAGGAGTGGGGCGGCGTGGTCCGGCGCGGCGCCAAGCTCCTGCACGCCTTCGCCCAGTCGGTCGTCCCCCGCATCACACTCATCACCCGCAAGTCGTACGGCGGCGCCTACATCGCCATGAACTCCCGCTCGCTCGGCGCCACGCGGGTCTTCGCCTGGCCGGAGGCCGAGGTGGACGTCATGGGGGCGGAGGCCGCGATCGGCATCCTGCATCGCAAGACCCTGGCGGCGGCCACCGACGACGACCGGCCCGGGCTGGTGGCCCGGCTGACCGAGGAGCACCGGCGCCTGTCCGGCGGCGTGCAGCGCGCTCTGGCGACGGGCGCCGTGGACGAGGTCATCGCCCCGGAGACCACCCGGCTGCGGCTGGCCGAGGCGCTGGCAGAGGCGCCGGTGGCGAGGGGCCGTCACTCCAACATCCCCCTGTAGAAGGAGCCAGCCATGTCCCCCGTCAAGGTCGTGCTGGTCGGCGGGCCGGCGAACCTGCCCGCCGAGAGCCGCATCCAGCAGGTCGGCACCGTCGCCGACACGGTCAAGGTGCCCCTGGGCGCCGGGTACGAGCACTTCCGGCACCAGGGCGAGAACACCACCGTGGGAGGCGAGAACCTCCCGGTCTTCCGCTGGGTCATGCGCACCGCGATCGCGGAGTGAGGCCCGCCGCCTAGGTGTGCTCACGGGCCAGGCTCGTGGGCAGATCGGTGCGGCGGGTGACGTTGAGCTTGCGGAAGATCCGGGTGAGGTGCTGCTCGACGGTGCTCACCGTGATGAACAACTTGCCGGAGATCTCGCGGTTGGTGAACCCTTCCGCGGCCAGCGTCGCCACCCGCAGCTCGGCGTCGCTGAGCATGGGGCTCTCGCCCAGGTGCTCGGGCTCGGGCAGCGGCTCGGTCCTGCGCCCCCGGGCCAGGGCCCGGCTGAGCGGGGCGGCGTGGCAGGCTTCGGCGAGGACCCGGGCACGCCGCCCCAGCATCCCGGCCCGGCGCGCCTCGCCCTTGGCGTGGTATGCCTCGGTCAGGTCGGACAGCGCCCTGGCCAGCTCGTATCGGTCGCCGCACGACTGCAGCAGGTCGCTCGACTGGCGCAGCAGCATCGGCCGGGTGCGCGGCTCGCTCACCGAGGCCAGCACGCGCAGCGCGATGCCGTGCACCCGGTTGGAGCGGCCGCGGCAGCGGGTGAGCTGGTCGTCGATGAGCCGCCTGGCCTCCTCCGGCTGGCCGAGCTGGATCAGCGCCTCGGCCGCGTCCACCCGCCACGGGATGAAGCCCGGCACGTCCATCTCCCACTTGCGGATCAGCTCGCCGCAGTGCATGAAGTCGCGCAGCGCCTGCCTGGGCTGTTCCGCCAGCAGGTTGAAGCGGCCCCGGCCGTAGAGGTATTGCAGGCCGTAGCGGGTCTCCAGCATCGCGTCGGGCACCGGCTCGTCGAAGCGGGACAGGCAGTCGTCCAGCCGTCCCATGGCGGCGCCGGCCAGCAGCAGGCTGCCGAGCGGGCTGCCGACGGCCACGCCCCAGCTTCCGGCGGGGATGAGCTCCAGGGCCCGGGTGGCGTCCTCGACGGCGCCGGCCAGGTCGCCCCGGCGCAGGGCGATCTCGGCGCGGATCGCCGACAGCCTGGCCTGGCGGCTCGGGGCGCGGCGGGCGGCCGCCTCCTCGATGAAGGCGTCGCACCACGGCGCCGCCCTGCCGGACCGGTCGGTGTAGGTGAGGGTCAGCAGGGCGCTCTCGACGGTGTCCATGGACATCTCGTCCAGGTGCGAGCCGCGCAGGATCTGCTCGGCGGTGGCGATCGTCTCCTCGCGCGGACCCTCGGCCAGCACGCTCGCCAGCGCCTCCGCCGACTCCATCCGCCGGCCCACCCGCAGGGACGCGGCGGCCGTGCCCGCCTGCTCGCGCGTGAGCCCGGGCAGGTGCGGCAGGAACGAGGGGTAGGTGCCGCGGAACCACGGCCGGGCCGCCGCCACCTCGGCGATCGCCTCCTGGTCGAGGCGGTCGGGCTCGGCCAGATGGCTCAGCACCTCCTTGGCGTCGTTGGCGTGGCCGTGCCACAACAGCGCCTTGGCCAGCACCACCGCGTCGGCGCCGCCCAGGTTCCCCTTGTGCAGGGCGTCGGTCAGCTCGGCCAGCTGGCCCGTCGGCGTGATCGGGTCGATGCGCCACTTGGCCCGCACCAGCATGGTCGCGATCCTGGCCCGGCGGCGCTCGTCGTCACAGGAGCGCGAGGCCAGCTTGAGGTACTCGATCGCGGTCTCCACGCCGTCGTCGCGCAGCGCGTGCGAGGCCGCCTCCTCCAGCACCGACAGGGCCCACGGCTCCTCGGCATAGGTCGCCTTCAGCAGGTGCTGGGCCACCAGCGAGACCGGCGCGCCGTCGTCGTAGGTCAGCTCGGCCGCCTTGCGGTGCAGCGCCAGGCGCTCGTCGGCGTCCACCTCGGCCAGCACCGCCGCGCCCGCCGCCGGATGCCGGAACCGGCCCTCGTCCAGCAGGCCCACGCCGCCGAGCGCCGCCAGCGCCTTGACCGTGCCCGCCTCGCTCTCGCCCAGCAGCCTGCCCAGCCGCTCGGGCTCGCCCAGCACCGCCAGGCCCCTGGCCGCCATCAGCATGCGCAGGTCGGCCCGGTGCAGGCAGGCCAGGACGGCGTCGCCGTACCTGGAGGCGGGGGCGCCCGTCTCCTGCAGGTCCTCCAGCAGCGCGTCGGCCAGCAGCCGGTTGCCGCCGCTGAGCTCCCAGCAGGGGGCGGCGTACCGCGCGGCCGCCTCCTCGCCGGCGCGCTCCGCCGTCCGCCTGGCCACGCCCTCGGCCGACAGATGCGTCAGGCGCACCGGGCGACAGTGCGGCTGGCGCAGCACTTCGGTGTGGAACAGGCTCTGCAGGTGCGGGCTGTGGTCGGCCGCGGCGAACACCAGCATGATCTTGGCGAACCTGACCCGCCGCGCCAGATAGGACAGGCACAGCTGCGAGGCCCGGTCGGCGTAGTGGACGTCGTCCACCATGATCACCAGCGGGCAGCGTTCCGACAGGTCCAGCAGGACGCGGGTGAGGGCGTCCACGACCTGCACGTCCATGTGCTCGATGGACGGGCCCGTGCCCAGCTTGGCCTTGGTGTCCTCGCTGAGCAGGCCGAGCGTCGCCTCCTGCTGCTCCTCGGTCAGCGGCGCGTTGTGGACGAGCTGCGACAGCACGCCCAGGGGGACCTCGGACTCGGCCCGGGAGCCGGTCGCGGTGAGCGGGAGCGCCCCTTGCTCGAAGGCGCCCTCGGCGAAGCCGTACAGGAGCGTGCTCTTGCCGGTGGCGATCGCGCCGGTGACCATCGCGATGCGGCCCTTGCCCGAGACCGCCTCGTCCAGCAGCGCGCGCAGTGTGGTCAGTGACATTGGGATCTCCCCGTTCCCTCAGTGCCCCGCGGTGGCGCCGACGGCGGCGCGGCCGGTGTCGCTCTCGCGGACCAGGCGGACGCCCGCCGCCCGGACGGCCAGGAAGGCGGCGGTGGCGATGTCGGCGTCGATGCCGACGCCCCAGGCCACCTCGTCGCCGAGCGCGCACTCCGCGTAGATGACGGTCTCCGCCCGCTGAGCGCCGCCGAGCAGCCGTCGTCCCGGGGCGAGTTCCTCGTGGTCGAGGGAGCGGCCCGTGCGGTGGACGACGCGCACCTGGATGCCCCAGGGGCCGAGCAGCGCGCCGAGCGTGCGGAAGGTGCCGGCCTGCGGGCCGGCGTGGTCGAAGTCCCCGTCCACGTACAACGAGGCCGTGATCGGCGCCTGCCAGGCGGAGGTCTCGGCCAGGTCGCCGTGGTGCAGGTACTCCTGCGCGAACAGCGTGCCGATCAGGCTCGGCGAGAGCTCCCCGCCCATCGCGTCGGCGTGCGCCTGCACCTTGGCGGCCAGGTCGGCCTGGAGGCCGCGGGGCAGGTTCAGCCCGTGCCAGGCGCTCATCACGTAGGCGACGCCGCCCTTGCCCGACTGGCTGTTGACCCGCACGATCGCCTCGTAGGTGCGGCCCACGTCCTTGGGGTCCACCGGCAGGTACGGCACACGCCACGGCAACTGGGCGGAGGGCACCCCCAGGCGGGCCGCCTGCCGTTCCATCTCGTCGAAGCCCTTCTTGATGGCGTCCTGGTGGGAGCCGGAGAAGGCGGTGTAGACGAGGTCGCCGCCGTAGGGGTGGCGAGGGTGGACGGGCAGCTGGTTGCAGAGCTCGACGGTGCGCCGGATCGTGCTGATGTCGGTGAAGTCGAGCCCCGGGTCGACGCCATGGGAGTACATGTTCATGCCGAGCGTGACCAGGCAGACGTTGCCGGCCCGCTCGCCGTTGCCGAACAGGCAGCCCTCGATGCGCTCGGCGCCCGCGAGCAGAGCCAGCTCGGCCGAGGCCACGCCGGTGCCGCGGTCGTTGTGCGGGTGGACCGACAGGCAGACGTGCTCGCGCCTGGACAGGTTGCGGCCCAGCCATTCGATCTGGTCGGCGAAGACGTTGGGCAGGGAGCGCTCGACCGTGGTGGGGAAGTTCAGGATGATCCCGCGGCCGGGTCCGGGCTGCCAGGCGTCCATGACCGCCTCGCAGACCTCCAGCGAGAAGTCCGGCTCGGTCTCGTTGAACAGCTCGGGGGAGTACTGGTAGCCCAGGTCGGTGCCGGGCAGGCGGCGCTCGGCGTGGTCCATCATCACGTGAGTGGCCGCCACGGCCATTTTCTTGCAGGTGTCGCGGTCGATGCCGAAGACGACGTCGCGGAACAGCGGGCAGGTGGCGTTGTAGATGTGGATCATCGCGCGGGGCGCGCCGGAGAGGCAGTCGAGCGTCTCTTTGATGAGTTCCTCGCGCGCCTGGGTCAGCACGGTGATGCGGACGTCGTCCGGAATGCGGTCCTGCTCGATGAGCATGCGCACGAAGTCGTGGTCGCTCCTGCTGGCCACGGGAAAACCGACCTCGATCTCCTTGAATCCCATATCCACCAGAAGCTCGAACATCATGAGCTTGCGCTCGGGCGTCATCGGATTGGCCAGGGACTGGTTGCCGTCGCGCAGATCGGTGGACAGCCATCGCGGCGCGGTGCGAATTCGTTGGGCGGGCCAGGTACGGTCGACCAGGTCGATGGGCGTGAATCCGGCGTAGCGCTCGACACCCTTCATCGGTTTTCCTTTCACGGGCCTTTTCAGTGCAGAGCGGGGAGGTCGAACGTGGGCGGCACACCCAGCTCGGCGTCCAGGAGAATGCGCAGCCCCTCATAGGCCCGCCGGGCGTCGGTCCGCCGGCCTGCGCGCGTCAGCGCGGTGATGAGCTGGGAGTGGAAGGTCTCGTTCAACGGGTGCGCGGCGACCAGGAGGCGCAGTTCCTCGATCACCTCGCCGTGGCGGCCGAGCCGGATGCGCAGGGCGACGGAGGTCTCCAGGGCGCGCATCCGCTGTTCCCCGAGCGCGCCGGCCAGCGGCGCCAGGACCATGCCGAGTGGTGCTCCGGCCAGGGCGGACGGGCCGGTCCAGAGGCCGAGCGCCCGCTCCAGCAACTGCTCCGCGCGCTCCACCCGGTCCGCGCGGGCGTGCCGCGTGGCCTGCTCCACCAGGCGGGGAAAGACCAGCGCGTCCACGCGCGCGGGATCGGCGTGCAGCACGTACCCCGCGGCGTCGGTCGCGACCAGAGGGCCGGCGGGGCCGAGCATTCTGCGCAGATAGTAAATGTGCGTCTGCAGCGTCTTCAGCGCGTCCTTCGGCGTCCTGGCCGGCCACAATTCGTCGATGAATTGCGCGGTGGTGACGATACGGCCGGCGTTCGCGGCGAGCAGGGAAATGGCCTGGCGCACTTTGGCGCCGCGCAGTGCCAGTATTCCAGCGTATTCATGGCGGACCGAAATCGGCCCGAGCAGCTTGAAATCCAGCATGGCATTCCCTAAGGTCGCGTTCTGCGGACTCCAGGCGAAGCTAACCGGGCGCTCTCCGGCCGGGCAAGACGGATTCCCGGGAGGTTGTAGGCCGGGTATCCGAAGAATCATCGGGGACTACAACCTTGGTATCACCCCCCTTATCCAGGCACGTTGCCGGGGGCAAGAATCCCGCCATGGCTTTACCTACCGCGACGAGGCGGGCGACGGGGTCCATCTTTTCGGTACTGGCGTTGTGCGTGGTAGAGGCGAGGCCGGCGGTGCTGACGGTGTCGGCCCTGCGCTTCCTCGCCGGAGTGGTGCTGTCCATGCCGGTCACCGGGCCGGCCGATCCGCTGAAGGTGGCGCAGGGCGCGGCCGCCTGGGTGTTGTCGATCTTCGCGATCTATCTCTTCAACGGCGCCAACGACGTGGCCGAGGATCGGATCAACGGCTCGACCAGGCCCATCGCCTGGGGCGCGCTGGATCCGCGCTCGGCCACCTGCGTGGCGGCCGCGGCGGCGGCGCTGGCCCTGGGCGCCACCCTCGACCTGCCGGCGCCGATGACCGCGATCGTCGGCGCGAACCTGGTGCTCGGCTACCTCTACTCCGGCCCTCCGGCGCCGCTGAAGGAGAGTTCGTGCGCGACCGTCGCGGTGCTGGTGGTCTCCGGGCTGCTGTCGTACCTGGGCGGTTTCACGATCGCGTCAGGGGGCCAGGCCGTGGCCGCCCCTACCGAACTGCTGGTCTTCGCCGCCCTCTCGGTCGGCTGGATGACGCTCGTGGGCGTGCCGGCCAAGGACCTGTCGGACTGCGAGGGGGACGCCGCGGCCGGTCGGCGCACGATCGTGGTGACCAGGGGTGCCGGGGCCGCCACGTGGTTCATGTCGGTGTCGGCGTCGCTGCTGGTCGTGGGGGTGTTCGCGGCGGTGGCGCTGCTCGGGGCGGCGTTGCTGGGCGTCGCCCTGGCGGCGCTGGCCGGGGCGGTCTCGGTGATCGGGGCGGCGCGGGTGCGGTCAGGCTGGACGGAGCGCCGTCAACAACGCCGGCCGTACCGGGCGTTCATGGTGACACAACACCTGGTTCACATTACCGCGCTGATATCTGGCATTTGACGTTATATGTTGCCATGATGGCCACGCTGCGAGATAGTTGAGTGCTTGGTCCCACGGGCGGAAGGGACATCCTTGGATGCGGCATACGGCGTTGGGGGCGACCCGGCGAGAATCGTTGACGCATGCCGGGAACAAATCATCGTCGAATTCGAGGCCGCACTGCAGGCCGCGGGCAACGTTCTGTACACGGATCCGCAGGCCAAGCGACAGGCCTTAATGACTGCGCGTTACGTCCTGGACGACGTGGCGGCTACGCTACGTGCAGGAAAGGTACAGATTAACAACCTGTACAAATTCCACGCGTGGGAAGTCGGCGCGCGGAGGGCCGCCACCGGAGTGCATCCGAAAGCCTCTCTTGAGGCAGGCTCACTTTTCTTTCGCGTGGCGATGACGCGGCTCGCCGAACAGGTGGCGATGCGATCCGAGGCCCCGGCCGAAACCTTCACGCTGGTGGCCACCGGCATGGAGGAGAGCCTGTCCTTACGCATCCGGGAGGCGTCGGAGAGCTACCACGGGTTCCTGCTCAACCAGGTGCAGAGGGCGCAGGAGGACGAGCGCCGGCGCATCGCCCGCGAACTGCACGACCGCATCGGCCACGGCATCAGCGTCGCCCACCAGCAGCTCGCGCTGGCCGAGGTCTACCGGGGCACCAACGCCGCCCGCGCCTCCACCAAGATCGGCGTAGCCCAGCAGGCCATCCAGGAGACCATGGAGAACCTGCGCCAGATGACCTCGGAACTGCATCCCCAGGTGCCGCTGAAGAGCCTGGAGAAGGCGCTGCTCGGCTTTCTGGAGGCGGTCGAGGACGACACGGTCTCGGTCGGGCTGCACGTCAACGGCGACGAGTCGTGGGCCGACGCCCGGGTGCTCGACGAGGCGTTCCTCGTCGTCAGGGAGGCCGCGCGCAACGCCTTCAACCACGCCGCGCCCACGATGATCCTCATGCGGGTGGACATCGCCCCGCACGAGCTGGTCGCCACCGTCCAGGACAACGGCCGCGGCTTCGATCCCGCCCTGGCGCGCGGCAGGGGCGGCGTCGGCCTGAGCTCCATGCGCGAGCGCACCGAGCTGCTCGGCGGCCGGGTCACCATCTCCAGCGCCCCCGGCAGCGGCTGCCTCGTCGAGGTCTTCATCCCTCTGAAGAGACGCCAAGATGACGACGACACCGGGTAGCGCGCTGATCTCCGTCGGCATCGTGGACGACCACGCGCTCTTCCGTGAGGGACTGCGGGAGATCCTGGAGTCCGGTGGCGAGATCGGCATCGTCGGCGAGGCCGGCGACTCGGCCGGCGCGGTGGCCATGGTCGGCCGCGCCAGACCGGACGTGCTCCTGCTCGACGTCGAGATCCCGGGCGAGGAGGTGACCGAGACGGTCGCCAAGGTGCGCTCGATCTCGCCCGGCACCCAGATCATCATCCTCAGCATGTACGACGGGCCGCAGCTGCTCACCCGGCTGCTGTCCGCCGGCATCCGCGGCTATCTGCTCAAGAGCGTGCACCGGCACGAGCTGATCGCGGCGGTCAAGAGTGTGCACGAGGACCCGTCCCGCGTGGTGCTGGCCGTCTCCCGGCACAGCCTGGCGCACGTGGAGTCGGGACCGCCCGCCGGCGGGCTGAGTGAGAAGGAGCTGGAAGTCCTGCAACTGGCCGCCCAGGCGCTCAGCAACGCCCAGATCGCCCGGCGGCTCGGCCTGGCCGAGGCCACCGTGAAGCGCCACATGCGCAACATCTTCGTCAAGCTCAACGCGGTCTCGCGGATCGACGCGGTCAACAAGGCCGTGGCCGCCTCGCTGATCGCGCCTCAGAGCAGGAGCGAGGGCGAGTAGTCCGGGAAGATCTCCGCCACCTCGGCCCGGATCTCCGGCGTCAGCGTGAGCGCGGCGGCGGCCAGATTCATCTCCAGATGCACCTGGTCGCGGGTGCTCGGCACCGGCACCACGGCCTGCTCCTGCGTCAGCAGCCAGCCCAGCGCCAGCCGGCCGGCGCCCAGGTCGAGCTGGGCGGCCACGGACTCCAGCCGCCGCAGCGCCGGGATGCTCCGCTGGGGACGGAAGCGGGCGTCGTCGTGCCGCCAGTCGCCGGCGGCCAGCCAGGCGGTGGAGCGCACCCGGCCGGTGAGGAAGCCCCGGCCCAGGGGGCGCGCGGCGACCACGCCCACGCCCAGCCGGTCCGCCTCGGCCAGCAGGCCGGAGCGGGCCTGCCGTACCCACAGGGAGTACTCGACCGCGAGCGCGGTCACCGGGTGTACGGCATGCGCCCGGCGCAGTTGCGGCAAGGTGGCGCCGGACAGGCCGATGTGCCGGATCTTCCCCGCGGCCACGAGCGCGGCCAGGGCGCCGACGCTCTCCTCGATCGGCACGCGGCGGTCCTGGCAGTGCACGAAGTAGACGCCGACGCTGTCGACGTGCAGGCGTTTGAGCGAGGCGTCGCAGGCGCGCTCCAGGTGTTCGGGGCGGCCGTCGAACACGACCTCGGGGCCGGGTCCGCGCGCCCCGCCCCGGGTGCAGAGCACGACCTCGTGCTCGCGGCCGGCGACGGCCCGGCCGATGACGCGCTCGACCTGGCCGCCGGCGTAGAAGTCGGCGGTGTCGATGAGGGTCACGCCGGCGTCCAGGGCGTGCCGGATGAGGTCGGCGGCCTCGTACTGGTCGACGGGGCCATAGGCGCCGGCGAGGGCCAGGGATCCGAGTCCCATGCGGGAGACGGCGGGGCCGGTCCGTCCCAACCTCGTGTAGCGCATCCCTCTTCTTAGCGAAACGCAGTCAAAAATTGGTCAAATCCGGGGTTAACTCGTGCTCGGTCCGCCCCATACGACGCACCCCTAATTTTCGGCGCTTACCCGGACAAGTGCCTTTGGAACCCTTTTGGCGAATTGCCTTGTATGGGTAAGTTAGCCGGGTGATCGAGGACATCCTCCCCCCGGAGGTCGAAGCCTTCGAGACCTTCGACGATCCCCCGGGCACGGTGCTCTTCCCCGAGGAGGAAGCGCTGATCGGGCGGGCGGTGGAAAAGCGCCGCCGGGAGTTCGCGACCGCACGATACTGCGTCCGTCGGGCCATGGGAAAGCTGGGAATGGCGCCGGTGCCCGTGCTGCGCGGCCCGCGGGGCGAGCCGACCTGGCCGGAGGGCATCGCCGGCAGCATCACCCACTGCACCGGCTACCGCGCCGCCGCGCTCACCAGGAAGCCGGCCATGATCGGCATCGACGCCGAACCCGACGCGCCCGTGGGCGACGACGTCATCGAGGCGGTCTCCCTGCCGCACGAGCGCGAGATGCTGCGCAGGCTGGCGATCACCAGCCCCGGACCCTGCTGGGACCGGCTGCTGTTCAGCGCGAAGGAGTCGGTCTACAAGGCATGGTTCCCCATGACGAACCGGTGGCTCGGCTTCTACGACGCCGAGATCGACGTCGACCCGGTCGGCGGCACGTTCTCGGCCCACATCTTGGCGGAAGGACTGCGGTGGCAGGGCCGGTGGCTGATCCGCAACGGCCTCATCGTCACCGCCATCGCGAGGGTCGGCGTCTCATGATCAGGTTCGGCGTGGTGCTCATCACCGAAGGCTGCTCCAAGACCGAGTGGACGGGCAAATGCCGCCGGGCGGAGGACCTCGGCTTCGACGTCGTCGCCGTCCCCGACCACCTGAACCTCCTGGCGCCCTTCCCCTGCGCCGTGCTGGCCGCCGAGGCCACCATCCGCCCCAAGATCGGCACCTACGTCCTCAACACCAGCTTCTACCACCCCGCCCTCCTGGCCAGGGACGTGGCCACCACCCGGCAGCTCGTCGGCGACCGGCTGGAGCTGGGTCTCGGCAGCGGCTACGTGCGCGCCGAGTTCGAGAAGGCCGGCATCCCCTTCGGCACCGCCGCCTCCCGCGCCGACCGCCTGGAGAGCGTGGTCAAGGAACTCGACGCGGCGCTCGGGGACACGATGCCGCCGCTGATGATCGGCGGCCACGGCGACCGCATCCTGCGCCTGGCCGCCGAGCGCGCCCAGACGGTCAGCTTCACCGGCGCGCCGTACCGCGCGGAGTACGGCAGGACCGCCCTCGTGGACGCCGACGCCCTCGCCGAGCGTGTCGCCTTCGTCCGGGCCGCGGCGGGCGGGCGCGCACTGGAGCTCAACCTGCTGCCCAAGGCGACGGTCATCACCCGCGATCGCCGCGCCGGGCTGGACGGCCTGCGCCGCTACGCGCCCGACCTCACCACCGAGCAGCTCCTGGAGGTCCCGACGCTGCTCGCCGGCACGCCCGCGCAGCTCGCCGAGCAGGTCCTGCGCGACAGTGAGAGGTACGGCTTCGCCTACTACACGGTGATCGAGGCGGCGATGGAGGACTTCGGGCGGATCATCCAGCGGCTGAGGTGAGGCTGTCCAGGCAGGCGCTGAGCGTGCGGGCCTGGACGTTGAGGTAGTAGCTGTGCCGCAGCAGCTCCACCACCTGGTGCATGGCCAGCCAGCGGAAGTCGGGATGGCCGGGCGCCGGATCCTCGTCGGTCTCCACGATCAGGTAGCGGTTCCTGGCGTGGTAGAACCGGCCGCCTTCCTCCGACAACACCGTGTCGTACCGGATCCGCTCGGGCGGCGCGCCGAGCACCGCGTCCAGGAAGAGCGGGCGGGCGGCGGGCGGCAGGTGGTCGTAGTTGGCCGGCACGCACTGCACGGTCGGCGCCAGCTCCACCACGTCGGTGTATCCGGGCTCGACCCGCGCGTGCACGAGCGCGTGCAGCACGCCGCCGATCCGGCGCACGAGGAAGGCCACGACGCCGGTGCCGATCGGTTCGATCATCGGCTGCGTCCAGCTGCTCACCTCGCGGCCCGCCGAGACGACGCGCACGCCGATGATGTCGAAGAAGCGCCCGCTCTCGTGGGAGATCCTCCCATCGCTCCGGTGCCACTGCCGGATCCGGTTGAGCGGGATGGGCTCGGTGCTGATGTCCACGGTCGAGCGGATGCCGCTGAGCCAGCTCAGCACCTCGTCGATGCCGTGCTCGGCCCCCTGTCGCGGGTCGCGGGAGCGGATCAGCGCCGCGCGGAAGCCGTCCGCGCCGGGAGCGGGCCGGCCGAGCACGGGCAGGCAGGCCAGCACCGTGCGCGCGTCCATGTTGACCAGGTCGGGCACCGCCAGCAGCCCGTGGACCTGCTCCAGCGTGAGCCAGCGGAAGCCGTCGAGCACCTCGACGTCCTCGCCGACCTCGACCACCATGTTCCGGTTGCGCTTGCGGTAGAACCAGGCGCCCTGCTCCGACTGCCGCACGTCGGCCAGCACCCGGCCGCTCGGGTTGCGGAAATGCTCGAGGTACGGCACCGGTCGCCCCTTGTGCACGCGGGTGTAGTTGCTCCTGGTGGCCTGGACGGTGGGCGAGACCTGGGGGCCGTCGTGGTTGCCCGGTTCGTTCTTGGCCTGCATCAGCAACTGCGGCCCGCCGTCCAGGCGCCGGATCAGGATGCCGAGGATGCCGACCTCGGGCTGGTTGATGATGGGCTGGGTCCAGGCGTCCACGGCCCGGCCCGGCAAGCGCACGTCGAGGCCCTGGACGGTGAAGAACTTCCCGCTGTCGTGGCGGATGTTCCCCGTGCTCGCGCACCGGCTCCATCCGCCCAGCTCGTCGAGAGGAAGCCGCTCCACCGTCATCGCGGTGCGCTCGGCGACTTCCTCGAACCAGTTCCGGACGTCAAGAATGGCCGTCTCCTAACACGCGCCTTTACCGCCGAAGTTCGCATGCGCTCGCATAACGTCTCAACCCCTCTTTTTCTTCGAAGAAAATAGGGGTTATCTCTGGGAGCGGCCATTCATACGCTCTTAGGGTGGACGCCATGACCGACCGTCCGGAAATCCGAGCCAGTGACCAGGATCGCGACAGAATTGGGGAAATGCTGCGGGTCGCGGTCAGCGAAGGCCGCATCGACCTCGAAGAACTGAACGAACGGCTGGATCGCACCTACCGCGCACGCACGCTCGGCGAGCTGGACGAGGTCGTCGCCGACCTGCCGGGCGGCGGCGGGCTGCCGACCCAGGCGATGCCGGGGCCGCCGACCGCGGCCCTGCCCGCGACCCGCCACGCGCCCCTCCCGGCGCCGCAGCCCGGTGAGGTCCTGCAGTTACACACCCGCAGCGGCAAGATCCGCCAGGAGGGCCGCTGGGTGGTGCCCCCGCGCATCACCGCCAAGGCCCACCGGTTCGGCACCGTCCGCATCGACTTCACCCGGGCCGAGTGCCCCTACCGCGAGGTCCCCGTCGACGTGGAGATCACCTCCTGGTTCGGCGACGTGGTGATCATCGTTCCCGTCGACTGGTGGGTCCAGGACGACGAGGTCGTCCGCCGTCTCATGGGCGCCGTCCACAACAGGCCCATCGTCTCGCCCTCCCAGGCCGCCGTCATCGTGCGGCTCACCGGATACGTGCAGACCGGTGACGTGTGGGTGAGGTATCGCCGCTGACGGCAATCTTCAGGAGGATCGCATGGCGTGCCGCATCTGCTCGGGCCGACTTCGCCGATTCGCGGATTTCGGCCGGCAGCCGATCTCCGACGCGTTCGTCGAACCCGGTGACACGCGCACGGAGTTCTTCTTCCGGCTCGCGGTCGGCATCTGCGAGAGGTGCACGATGGTGCAGCTCCTCGAAGAGGTGCCCCGCGAACGCATGTTCCACGAGGGCTACCCGTACGTCTCCTCCGGCTCGGCGGTCATGCGGGAGCACTTCCACACCCTGGCCAAGCGGCTGCTGACCACCGAACTCACCGGCAGCAACCCCTTCGTCGTCGAGCTCGGCTGCAACGACGGCACCATGCTGGAGGTCATCGCCGACGCGGGCGTGCGCCACCTCGGCGTCGAGCCGTCCGGCGGCGTCGCCGACCTGGCCGCGGCCAAGGGCGTGCGGGTGACCAAGGACTTCTTCGAGGCCGCGACCGCGGCGCGGGTACGCGCCGCCGAAGGCCCCGCCGACGTGATCTACGCGGCCAACACCCTGTGCCACATCCCCTACATGGACTCCATCCTCAGCGGCGTCGACACGCTGCTGAAGGTCGACGGCATCTTCGTCTTCGAGGACCCGTACCTGGCCGAGATCGTGGAGCGCGCCTCCTTCGACCAGATCTACGACGAGCACTTCTACTTCTTCGCCGCCGGTTCGGTGCGCGCCATGGCCCGCCGGCACGGCTTCGAGCTCGTCGACGTCGAGCGGCTGCCCGTCCACGGCGGCGAGGTGCGCTACACCCTCGCCCGCGCCGGCGCCAGGACGCCCGCCCCCGCCGTGGAGCGGATGCTGGCCGCCGAGGCCGCCGCCGGCATCACCCGGATCTCCGCGCTCGACCAGTGGGCCGCCCGCGTCGAGGGCAACCGCGACCGCCTCGTGGCCCTGCTGAAGGGGCTCTGCGCCCGGGGCGCCACCGTCTACGGATACGGCGCCACCGCCAAGAGCGCGACCGTGCTCAACTACTGCGGCATCGGCCCGGACCTGCTCACGTTCGTCACCGACACCACCCCGGCCAAGCAGGGACGGCTAACGCCGGGCTCGCACATCCCCGTGCTCGGGCCCGACGCCTTCCGCGACCCCTACCCCGACTACGCGCTGCTGCTCGCCTGGAACCACGCCGAGGAGATCATGGCCAAGGAGACGGCCTTCCGCGAGTCCGGCGGCCGCTGGATCCTGTACGTCCCCGACGTCCACCTCGTGTGATGCGCCATCGGGAACTGGCCGTCACCGGGGCCGTCGAGTTCACGCCCGAGGTCTACCCGGACGAGCGGGGCACCTTCGCCTCGCCGTACCAGGAAGGGGCCTTCATCGCCGCGACCGGGAAACCGCTCTTCCCGGTCGCGCAGGCCAGCAGGAACATCTCCCGGCGCGGGGTCGTGCGCGGGATCCACTACACGCTCATCCCGCCGGGGACGGCCAAGTACGTCTACTGTCCCGCCGGGCGGGTGCTCGACTACGTCGTGGACCTGCGGGCCGGGTCGCCGACGTTCGGGCAGTGGGAGGCGACCGAGCTGAGCGCCGGCAACGCGCGGGCGGTGTACTTTCCGCCGGGGGTCGGGCACGCGTTCGCGGCGCTGGAGGACGACTCCGTGGTCAGCTATCTGCTGTCGGCCGCCTACCGCAAGGAGAACGAGCTCACGCTGTCGGTCTTCGACGGCGACCTAGGGCTGGAACTGCCCGCCGGGCTGGACCCGATGCTGTCGGAACGGGACGCGGCCGCTCCCACCCTGGGCGAGGCGGCCGCGCGCGGGTTGCTGCCGGAGTGGTGACTCACAGGACCTCGCGCAGGGCGGCGATGACCTTCTCCTGGAGCTGGATCGGGAGCGACGGGTACATCGGCAGCGAGAAGATCTGGCCCGCCAGCTCCTCGGTGACCGGCAGGCTGCCCGGCCGGTAGCCGAGATGGGCGAAACCGGTCATCGTGTGCACCGGCCACGGGTAGCTGATGTTGAGATGGATGTCGTAGGCGCGCAGCGCCTCCATGATCTCGTCGCGGCGCGGGTGGCGGACCACGTACAGGTAGTAGACGTGCTCGTTGCCCTCGGCCGTCCGCGGCAGCACCAGGCCGGTGTCGCCCAGGCCGCGCTCGTAGCGCTCGGCCACCGCGCGGCGGCCGGCGGCGTAGGCGTCCAGGCGGGTGAGCTTGCGGCGCAGGATCTCCGCCTGCACCTCGTCCAGCCGTGCGTTGTGCCCCGGCGTCCGCACCACGTAGTAGGTCTGCTCCATGCCGTAGTAGCGCAGGCGGCGCAGGTTGGCGTCCACCACCTCGTCGGAGGTGATCGTCGCGCCGCCGTCGCCGTAGGCGCCGAGCACCTTGGTCGGGTAGAAGGAGAACGCCGCCGCCCGGCCCATCGAACCGGCCGGCCGGCCGTGATGCCTGGCGCCGTGCGCCTGCGCGCAGTCCTCCAGGATCACCAGGTCGTACTTCTCGGCCAGCCGCTCCAGCGGAGCCATGTCCACGCACTGGCCGTACAGGTGGACCGGCAGCAGGCAGCGGGTACGCGGCGTGATGGCCGCCTCGACCTGCTCGGCGTCCATGAGATAGGTGTCGGCGTGGACGTCGGTGAAGACCGGCGTGGCGCCCACGCCGTCGATGGCCACGACGGTCGGCGCCGCCGTGTTGGAGACGGTGATCACCTCGTCGCCCCGGCCGATCCCCAGCGCCTGGAGGCCGAGCTTGAGCGCGTTGGTCCCGTTGTCGACCCCGGTGCAGTGGCGCACGCCGTGATAGGCGGCGAACTCCGCCTCGAAGGCACGCACACTCTCACCGAGCACGAGCTGGCCGGATCGGAAAACGGTCTCGACGGCGTCCAGCACGTCCGCGCGCTCGACGTCGTACTCGGGCAGGTAGTCCCATACACGAGTGGGCATGACCCAACGTCATCACGGGGTGCCGCAGGCGGGTAACCCCTATCCACGAGGTTAGGGGTGACACACCGCGCGGTGCGCTCATTACTTTGTTGGGTATGGCACGCGATTATCTCTTCATGTGTCAGCCCGATCATGGCCACGTCATTCCGAACCTGGCCGTGGTCGCCGAATTGGTCCGGCGGGGCAACCGGGTCGCCTACGTCACCGGTGAAAGCATGGCCGAGGTCGTCGGCGCCACCGGAGCCCGCGTCATCGGGTACGACTCCCTTTATCACAAGGCGAATCTGCGGGAACTGGAAGACGACCCGCTCGGCCTGATATCGCTCTTTCTCGACGAGAGCCGGATAATGCTCGACGCGGTGCGCGGGGAAAGCGCCGACGCCGTGGTCTACGACATCTCGGTGCTGCACGCGGGGCGCATTCTCGCGCGTAAATGGGGGCGGCCGGCCGTACAACTCATCCCGGTCTTCGCCTCCAACGAGCACTTCTCCTACCTGTCGGCCGTCTACGGCTCGGGCGGCGACGGCGGCGCGCTGCCCGGCTGGGTGGACGACATGCTGGCCAGGACCGCGACGCTGTCCGCCGCGCACGGAGTGGACGTGCCGCCGGCCGACCTGTGGTGGTCGGTGCAGGACTTCTCCCTGGTCAACCTGCCGCGGTCGTTCCAGTTCGAGGGGGAGACGTTCGACCGGCGCTTCGCGTTCGTCGGCCCCTGCCTCGGCGAGCGGAGCTTCCTGTCCGACTGGACGCCGCCGGGCGACGACCGGCCGATCGCGCTGCTCACCTTCGGCACCGTGGCAACCAGCCGTCCCGAGCTCTTCCGCACCTGCGTCGCGGCCTTCGGCGACCTGCCCTGGCACGTGGTGGTCACCGTGCCCGAGGCGGCAGACCTCGGACCTTTGCCGCCCAACGTCGAGGTCCGCCGCTGGGTCTCGCACCTGAGCGTGCTGCGGCACGCGAGCGTGGCCGTCACCCACGGCGGCATGGGCACCGCCATGGAGGCCCTCTACTGGGGCCGCCCCACCGTCATCGTGCCGGCCACCGCCATCGACGGCCCGCTCGCCCGCCGCGTGGCCGAACTCCACCTCGGCCGCGTGCTCGACCCCGCGCAGCTCACGCCCGGCCGCCTGGTCGGCGACGTGCTCGCGGTCGTCTCCGACGAGCGGGTACGGCAGGCCACGGCGGCCATGAGAGACGAGATCCGCGCCTCGGGCGGCACGACCCGGGCCGTGGACGAGTTAGAGCGGTACGTGAGATGAGCTCGCCCTTCAGCTACCGGGTCCTCGGCCCGCTCAAGGTCATCAGGGATGGCCTCGAACTGCAGATGAGCGCCAACAGGGAACTGGCGATCCTGGCCAGCCTGCTGCTCAACGCCAACCGGGTCGTCAGCGTGGATCGCCTGGTGGAGACGGTGTGGGCGGGGTCGGCGCCCGCCAGCGCGTGGCGGCAGATCGCGATCTGCGTCTCGCGGCTGCGACGGGCGCTCGGCCGGACCGTGATCGAGACCTCCAGCCCCGGCTACATGCTGCGCGCCGAGCCGGACAGCATCGACTGGCTGCGCTTCTGCGCCCTGGTGACGCGGGCGCGCGCGGCGGTGGCCGAGGGGTTCCGCGAGGACGCGGTCAAGCTGCTGCGCGAGGCCCTGTCGTTGTGGCGGGGCAACCCGTTCGAGGACATCAGGGGGCTGCGCTACGACGTGGCCCGGATGGAGGAGTCGCGGCTGGAGGCCCAGGAGGCGTGCCTGGAGCTGGAGATCGAGCTCGGCCGCCACCACCAGGTGATCCCCGAGCTGCTGGCGCTGGTGGCCGAGTCGCCGTTCCGCGAGCGGGCGCGGGCCCAGCTCATGCTGGCCCAGTACCGTGCGGGCCGGCGGGCCGACGCGCTGCGCACCTACCAGGAGACCCGCCGGTACCTGCTGGAGCAGATCGGCCTGGAGCCCGGGCCCGCGCTGCGCCGCCTGCACGACCAGATCCTGCGGGACGAGGCCGGTCTCATGCGCTCCACGGCCCGGCCGGTGTCCGCCCAGGTGGTGCCGTCGCAGCTGCCGCCGCAGCTCCTGCCGTTCGTGGGCAGGGAGAGCGAGCTGGCCGCCCTGGACGCGGCGCTCGGCCAGGAGCAGGAGGCCGCGCTGCCGGCCACGACCGTGGTCAGCGGGCCCACGGGGATCGGCAAGAGCGCGCTCGTGCTCCGGTGGGCGCATGCGCGGATGGAATGGTTCCCCGATGGACAGCTTTTCGCCGACATGTCGGGCGCGAAGCCGGAGACGGTCGTGGACCGCTTCCTTCGCGCCCTCGGCGTCCCGGCGGACGGGCTGCCCCTGGACTTCGACGAGAAGCTCGCCCTCTACCGCAGCTGGACGGCCCGGCGGCGGCTGCTGGTCGTCCTGGACAACGTGACCGACGCGGCCCGGGTGCTGCCGCTGCTGCCCGGGGGCGCGCACTGCCGCGTGCTCGTGGTCAGCACCGACCCCCTCGACGACCTGGTGGCCAGGCAGGGGGCGCACCGCGTGTTCGTCCGCCGGCTCCCCGCGGCCGACTCCCGGCGGCTGGCCGACCTGCTCGTCGGCTCCGCCCAGGGCCGCGTCCTGGCCGCGTCCTCGGGCAACCCGCTCTCCCTCCGCCTGGCGGCGGCCCGCCTGCGCACCCGCTACCGCACCCGCCGCGAGCCGCCCGGCGAGGCGTCCCGCGAGCGGTCCCGCGACGTGCATGAGCGCACTCGTGACGTGCATGAGCGCACTCGTGACATACATGAGCGCACTCGTGACATGCACGAGCGCGCGCGTGAATCCGATGAGCGCGCTCGCGAGGTTTCCGCCCGCGAACGCGCCCGTGACCTATCTCATGACCGGCCTCATGACCGGGCCAGGATCGTCTCCAGCGCCGCGGCCAGTTCCTCCGTCGAGGCCCGTCCGGCGCATGAGCGCCATCCCACGTGACCGTCGGGCCGGATCAGCACCGCGCCGGTCTCCTCCAGCCCGTACTCCACGGCCCAGGCCGACGACGTCAGCCCGCCGGAACCGTCGTCGGAGATCTCCGCCGCGTTGACGGTCACCCCGCTCGCGTACGCCACCTCCTTGGCCGCCTGCAGCCAGCCGCTCCCCGCCGGCGTCAGCAGCGTGAACCACGGCCCGAGCAGGTCGAGCGTGGAGACCCTGCCGTGCTCGCCGGTCAGCCAGACGTGCGGTGCGCGGTGGCCGGGGCGGGCGGCGGGGACGTAGGTGCGGTAGGGGTCCTCGGGCTCGGGCGCCGGGGTGCCGTCGGGGACCACGGCGGCCGAGTCGTAGTGGAAGCCCAGGACCAGGCCCTCGGAGCTGCGCCGGCCGGCCTGCTGCCGGATCGCCTCGGTCATCGACAGGTCGCCTTCCATCATGTGGAAGGTGATGAGGGCGTTGTTCAGGCTCTCGTCGACGGTCCTGGCGGCGATCGGGCGGCGTTCCGGGGTGTAGGTGTCCAGCAGAGCCGGCCCCGCCGTACCGCGGAGGACGGCGGCGAGTTTCCAGGCCAGGTTGTGCGCGTCCTGGATGCCGCAGTTCATCCCGAAACCACCCTGTGGAGTGGCCACGTGTGCGGCGTCGCCGGCCAGGAAGACGCGGCCCCTCTGGAAGCCGGTCGCGACCTTGGCCTGCTGCAGCCAGGGCATGACGCCGAGGATCTTCACCGGCAGGCCGGGCACGCCGACGGCGGCGCGGACGGCGTCGAGGCAGACCTCGGGGGTGAAGTCGGCGGGGCTGCCGCCCTCCTCGGGCTCGTAGCCGGTCTGCACCATCCAGCGGCGTCCGCTGTCCACGGCCTCCACCGCGCACGGGGGATTGCGCAGGAAGGAGAGGGCGGCACGGCGCTCGAGGGGCAGGAAGCTCAGGTCGGCGTCGAACATGATGCTGATCATGTGGCCGAGCGTGGGCGGGCCTTCGATCTCGATGCCGAGCTGTTCCCTGATGCCGCTTCTGGCGCCGTCGGCGCCGATGGCGTAGCGGGCGCGGACCAGCAGGGGGGTCGTGTCGCTCTCGACGAGCGCGCAGACGCCGTCGCCGGTGTCGCGCAACGAGGTCACCGCGGCGCCGTAGCGGACCCAGGCGGGCGGCATCGACTCCGCCAGCCGGCGGAGGATCACCTCCAGGCGGTCCTGCGAGCACAGGTAGGTGTAGGTCGGGCTCTGCGGCGCGTCGCGCTGGATGGCGGCGGCAGAGCGCACGAAGTCATCGGAGGACAGCGAGCTGCCGACGCCGACGGCGAGGAACTCCTCGCGTGGCATGCCGGTGTGCTCGACCTCCTCCACGATGTCCCAGGCACGGAAGATCTCCATGGTCCTGGTGGTGATGAGCCTGGCCTTCGGAAATATCGAGGTGCCCGGGTGCTTTTCCACGAGCAGGCTCGAAATTCCGTGGCGTGAGAGCTCAATTGAGGCGGACAGACCGACCGGGCCGCCACCGACGATCAAAACTTCCACGTCGAGCTCGTCCATGCACCAAGGGTGATATATCCAATTTCCCCAGTCAATGCGCCAATACATGGATGATACAGGCGTGATATCGCCCTTTAGTAACTTGTGTGGTGAAGATCCAGAAAATGAGCAGTCGAATTCCTGGAGAACGAAGATGCTCTTTGCCGAAGGCTCGGTGGCCCTGGTGACGGGCGGCTCGCGCGGAATCGGCCGGGCGGTCGCGCTCGACCTGGCCAGGGAAGGCGCCCACGTCATCGTCAACTACGCCAGGTCGGAGCGTGACGCCAAAGACGTCGTGGCGCTCATCCAGGAAACCGGCGGCAGCGCCGAGGCCGTCCAGGCCGACGTCGCCGACGAGGAGGCCGTGCGGCAGATGTTCCGCGGCATCCGCGCCGATCACGGTCGCCTCGACGTGCTGGTGACCAGCGCCGGCCTCACCCTCGACCGCTACCTGATCACCATGAGCCAGGAGCAGTTCCGCACCCCGCTCGACGTCAACGTCGTCGGCACCTTCCTGGCCTGCCGCGAGGCGCTTCGCCTCATGCAGAACCAGAAGCGCGGCTCGATCGTGACGATCTCCTCCACGAGCGGGCTCGACGGCGGCTTCCCCGGCCAGACCAACTACGTGGCCTCGAAGGGCGCGATCATCGCCTTCACCTCGGCCCTGTCGAACGAGGCCGCGCCGCACGGGATCAGGGCCAACGTGGTCGCCCCCGGCTTCGTGGCCACCGACATGACCCGCAAGGTGCCCACGGACATCAGGAAGCAGTACGAGTCGCGCATCCGCCTGGGCCGCATGGGCCGCCCGGAGGAGATCGCCGCGATCGTCAGCTTCCTCGCCTCGGACAAGGCGTCGTACATCTCCGGCTCCGTGATCGTCGCCCACGGCGGCGGCCTCGGCTGACCCGGTCACCACTAGGAGGACAGATGACCATCGACGAGCTTCGCGCGAAGGCCGCCGAGCGCCAGCAGACCTGCACCCAGATCAAGAAGATGATCGTCTCCCGGCTCGACCTGGAGATCGAGCCCGACTGGATCACCGACGACCAGCCGTTGTTCGGCCGCGGCCTGGAGCTCGACAGCCTCGACGTGCTCGAGCTCTACGTGGCCATCGAGGCCGAGTTCGGCGTGGCGCTCTACGACAGCGAGATGGCGGTCTTCGGCTCGGTCTCCCGCCTGGCCGACGAGGTCAACCCGGCCCTGCGCGCGTCATGACCACCACGACGAGTACGGCGGGCGCCTCCGCCACGATCGCCGCCCCCACGGCGAGTACGGCGCAGCCGCCGGTCCTGACCGGGCTCGGCCACGACCAGATCCGCGCCGTCCTGCCGCACCGCTGGCCCATGCTCCTGCTCGACCGGGTCACCCGGGTGGAGCCGGGCGTCAAGGGCAGCGCGGTCAAGAACGTGGCCGGGACCGAGCTGTGGTTCCAGGGCCACTTCCCGAACGAGGCGGTGCTGCCCGGCATCGTGATCATCGAGTCGCTGGCCCAGCTCGCCGGCGTCGTCTTCGCCCTGGCCGGGGCGAGCGAGATCAGCTACCTGGCCGGGGTCAGGTCGATGCGCTTCCGGCGCCCGGTCGTCCCCGGCGACCAGCTCGTGCTGAGCGCCGAGCGGACCGCGGGCGGCCGGGGCTTCGCCGAGTACAAGGTCTCGGCCCGGGTCGACGGCCAGATGGCCGCAGAAGGAATCCTCACGATCGCCGATCCGAAAGGTGTGAAGAATGGCTAGCGTCCTCGCGACCCTGCATCCGGAGGACACCGTCTACGGCGACGTGGGCGACGCTTCCGTCCCGCGGCGTTTCTCCTCCGCCCCCGACGCGCTGTCCGCCGAGTACAAGGTGCTCAGGGAGCGCGCGGCCGTCCTCGACCTGAGCGCCCATCTGCTGATCGAGGTCTCTGGCGCGGCCGCCGTGGACTTCGCCCAGCGGGTGCTGGCCCGCGACGTGGAGTACCTCACCTCCGAGCGCTGCATGATGAGCCTGGTCCTGGACGAGTCCGGGCAGGTCGTCGACCAGGTCCTGGCCTTCGGCCGGGAGGACGGCATCCTGCTGGAGAGCTCCGCCGGCGCCGGCACGCGGCTGCTGGAGCACCTGCGCGCCTGCAACGACGAGGGCGTGGAGATCACCGAGCGCGACGACCTGACGGTTCTCGGCCTGGAGGGCCCCTACGCCTGGGGCGTGGTCGGCCGCCTGATCGACGGCGAACTGGCCTCGCTGCCGTTCGAGTCGGTCGTGGACACCACCTGGAACGACGCCGACATCGTCTTCGCCCGCACCGGCTTCACCGGCGAGTACGGCTACCAGATGATCGTGCCCAAGGAGGCCGCGGGCCAGCTGTGGACCCAGTCGCTGGAGCACGCCGGCGCCGCCGGCCAGGACGCGCTGGAGCTGGCCATGCTGGAGGTCCGCCAGCCGATCCCGCGCTGCGAGGTCACCGAGGGCGCGACCGTGATCGAGATCGGCGCCAACTGGCTGGTCGACGTCACCAAGGACGCGTTCGTCGGCAAGGACGCGGTCCAGGCGGCCTTCGAGGCCGGCGGCGGGCGCCGCACGGTCGGCTTCGCCGGCGGCGAGGGCGTCCCGGCGCCGGGCACCCGGGTATTCGCGGCCGGTGAGGACGTCGGGACGGTCGTGCACGCGGTGTACAGCGTGGGCCTCGGCACCACGCTCGGCCTGGCCCGCGTGGACGCCGACCTGGCCGCCGCCGGGCTGGAGTTCACCGTCGGCGGCGCCGCGGTCACCACGCTCACCAGCCCGTACATCGTGCCCAAGAGCTGGAGCATCCCGATCATCTGAAGGGGAGAGAAGACAATGGCGCTGCGGCCCATCGTCGTCACCGGTCTGGGGATCATCTGCGCCGCCGGGCGCGACCCGGCCGAGTTCTGGCAGCGGCTTCTCGACGGCCGGGGCGGTCTCACCCCGGTCGCGGACGAGGCGTACGCGGTGTTCGAGGCCAGGTACGCCGGCCAGGTCCCGGACGAGTGGATCACCAGTCAGCTCCCCGGCTCCGACGCCGACCTGGACCGCACCGCCCAGCTGGCGCTCGTCGCGGCCAGGCAGGCGGTCGAGGCCGCGGGGCTGACCCGGTTCGACCCCGACCGTTTCGGGATCATCCTCGGCAAGTGCCAGGCCACCCCGGACGCGGCCGGGCGCTACCAGCCCATGCATCGCACCCAGGACGTGGTCGCCGAGCGCCTCGGCCTGGGCGGCCCCCGCATCCTGGTCTCCACCGCGTGCGCGGCCGGCGGCAACGCCGTCGGCCTCGCCAAGGACAAGATCCTCACCGGCGAGGCCGACGTCGTCCTGGCCGGCGGCGTGGACCCGCTCCTGTTCGGCACCTACGCGGGCTTCGCCGGCCTCCAGGCGCTCAGCATCGGGCCCTGCCGGCCGTACAGTCACTCCGACGGCCTCAACCTGGGCGAGGGCGCGGCGTTCCTGCTGCTGGAGCCGCTGGACCTGGCGCTGGCCAGGGGCGCCGAACCGCTGGCCGAGGTGGCGGGCTACGGGTTGTCGGCCGACGCCTACCACGCGACCGCCCCCGACCCCACCGGCCGCGGCGGCGCCAGCGCCGTCCGGCGGGCCCTCGCCGACGCGGGCCTGACCACCGGCGACGTCAGCTACGTCAGCGGGCACGGCACCGGCACTCCGGCCAACGACGCCATGGAGGCCAAGGTCATGCGGGTCGTCTTCGGCGAACGCGCGGGACAGGTGCCGACCAGCAGCATCAAGTCGTTCGTCGGCCACACGCTCGGCGCCGCCGGCGCCGTGGAGGCCGTCGCCGCCGTGCTGGCGCTCCGGCACGGCATCGCCCCGCCCACGATCGGCTTCGACGACGACGCCGAGCCGGGCGACCTGGACTTCGTGCCGAACCGGCCCAGGCGGATGCCCATCGATACCGTCGTCTCCAACAACTACGCCTTCGGCGGCAACAACGTCTCGCTGGTGCTGACCACGCCGAAGCCGCCACGCGAGCACGAGGAGTTCCCGCGCCGCGAGACGGTCATCACCGGCCTCGGCCCCGCCCTGGGTGTCGCGACCGGGATCGCCGAGCTCAGCGCCGCCATCGTGGCCGGGCGCACGGCGCCGGGCGGGGCGCCGACGCTGGAGGGCCGCACGTTCGCCCCGCGCTCGCTCTGGCGGCACATGAACCAGCTCTCCCGCATGGCGATCGCCGCCTCCCGGCTGGCCTGGGAGGACTCGGGCCTGAAGCTTCCGAGGAAGGCCCTCGACGACGTCGGCCTGGTCTTCGCGACCGGCGCGGGCTCGGCCGAGAGCACCGGCGGCTTCGACGACAGCATCGCCGTCAACCCCAACAAACCGGCCGTGCTGAGCTTCTCCAACGTGGTGCTCAACGCCACCGGCGGAGCCGTCTGCCAGACCCTCGGGCTGCGCGGGCCGACCACCACGATCTGCCACGGCGCCGCCTCCGCCTCGATCGCGCTGGACTGCGCGGTGGAGATGATCCGGGCGGGCAAGGCCGAGGTCGTGCTCGTGGTCGCCGCCGACGAAGCCCCTCAGGGTACGGCCCGGCCGCCCGGTGAGCCGGTGCAGGGGTCGGGGGCGGTGGCCTTCGTGGTCGAGTCCGCCGAGCACTGCGCCGGGCGGGACGGCACGCCGTACGCGAAGATCCTGGGCAGCGGCCACACTCCCGGGCCCCTGCGCTACCCCCTGGACGGCGAGGAGCCCGCGCTCGTCGTCGGCACCGGCGGCGGGGCCGAGGCCGAGATGGTGTTCGCGGCGTTGCCCGGGACCACGCTGACCACCGGCGCCTGGCTGGCGGGCGACTGCCAGGCGGCGTCCGGAGCCCTCAACCTGGCGCTGGGCGCCCTGGCCGTCCGCGACGGCATCACACCCGCCCGGGGTCCCTCGGGGCATGAGCCGGCCGGGCCGGTCGCGCGGGCGCTGGTGCTCTCCGCGGCGCCGGGTTCGGTGCGCGGCGCCGTACTGCTGGGGGCGGCATGACCGCCCCGGTGGAGATCATGGCCGGCCTGCCGTTCGACGTGGCCGAGACCGACCGCCTGCTGACCACCACCCGGTCGGTACGGCGGCGCCTCGACCTCGAGCGGCCGGTGCCGCGCGAGGTGGTGGAGGAGTCGCTGGAGGTGGCCGTCCAGGCGCCCACGGCCAACAACACCCAGAACTGGCGCTGGCTGGTGATCACCGACGACGCCGTCAAGGCGAAGATCGGCGAGCTGACCACGCTGTCGTGGCAGTTCCACCGCATGGACATGTGGACGAACGCCGGCCGGCGGCGCAACGACCGGCAGGCGCGCAGGAACTACCAGTCCGCGCAGGCGCTCGCCGAGGCCATCGCGCGAGTGCCCATCCTGGTGATCCCGTGCGTCCTGGGCCGGCCGCCGGACATCGCGGCCATCGACGAAGCCTGGCGCAGGCGGATGGCGACCAAGGAGGACGACGACCCGGGTCACCGCTCCACCCACGGCTCCATGCGGGCCAGCATCTTCTACGGGTCGATCTTCCCCGCCATCTGGTCCTTCCAGCTCGCGCTGCGCAGCAGGGGACTGGGCAGCACGATCACCTGCCTGCACGTGGCCCACGAGCGCCCGGTCGGCGAGTTGCTCGGCATCCCCTCCGGAGTCACGCAGGTGTGCCTGATCCCGGTCGCCTACACGGTGGGCACCGACTTCCGCCCGGCGGATCGCGTCAGCGCCAAGGAACGCACGTATTGGGAGAGGTGGGAGTCGTGACCGACGTCGTGATCGTTGGCGGCGGCATCGCGGGAGCGTCGGCGGCGTGCAAGCTGGCCGCCGGAGGGCTCTCGGTCGTGCTGCTGGAGAAGCAGGAGTCATACAACGACCTGGTCCGCGGCGAGTGGCTGGCCCCCTGGGGCATTCGCGAGGCGCAGCGGCTGGGCGTGTACGACTGTTTCGGCGCGGGTGGCGCCTGGGAGATCCGGGAGTGGATGACCTGGGACGAGGCGGTCGACCCGCACGAGGTGGAAGCGGTGGACATGACCCGGTTCATCCCGGGCATCGGCGGGCCGTACTCCTTCCCGCACCACCAGGTGTGCGAGCTGATGGCCGCCCAGGCCGTGGACAGCGGCGCCACACTGATCATGAACGCCGCCAAGATCGAGGTGAAGGCGGGCAGGCGGCCCTCGGTCAGCTACCTGACGCCCGAAGGCGCCCGCGAGGAGATCCGGCCCAAGCTCGTGCTCGGCGCCACCGGCCGCGGCTGCACGGTCGGCCGCCAGGTCGGCATCACCATGCGCAACCACATGCACCACTGGGGCGGCGGCGTGATGATCGAGGGGCTCGACGACTGGCCGGCCGACGTCCAGGCGATGGGCACCGAGGGCGACGTCATGTTCATGGTCTTCCCCCAGGGGTACGGCAAGGCCCGCCTGTATCTCAACTTCGGCGTCAAGGACAGCCGCAAGTACCGCGGCCCGGGCGCCATGGACCGCTTCCTCGGCGCCTTCGAGCTGGAGTGCCTGCCCGACCGGGGCCGCGCCGTCGTGGAGTCCCGGCAGGCGGGCCCGCTGTCGGTGTGGCCGTCGGTCTCCAGCGTGCCCGAGGGCCCGCCGTTGACCGAGGGCGTGGTGCTCATCGGCGACGAGGCGGGCAACGCCGACACCGTGCTCGGCACCGGCCTGTCGTGCGCGATGCGGGACGCCAGGACCGTCTGCGACATCCTCCTGGAGGGTGACGACTGGTCGCCGCCGGTCTTCGAGCCGTACGTCAAGGAGCGCGAGTTCCGCCTGTCGCGCCTGGACTTCGGCGCCCAGATCATCAGCAGGCTGCACGTGGAGTTCGGACCGGCCGCCGTCGAGCGGCGGCGCAGGGTCCGCAAGTTGATGGCGAAGAACTTCGCCGCCCAGGTGACCGGGTTGCTCAACATGGTCGCCCCCGAGGAAGTCCCCGAGTTCGGTTTCAGCGAGTTCTTCGCCGAGCGGTTGTTCAGGGAGTCGGCATGACCGAGAAGAAGTTCATCCACGTCAACGACGTGGACCTCGCGTACGTGGACGAGGGCGAGGGGCCCGTCGTCATCCTCCTGCACGGCTTTCCCGACTCCTCCTACCTGTGGCGGCACCAGATCCCGGCCCTGGCGGAGGGCGGCTTCCGGGTGATCGCGCCCGACCTGCGCGGCTTCGGCGACTCCAGCAAGCCGCAGCAGATCGAGGCATACACCATGCAGACGATCGTCAACGACATCGTCGCCATGACCATCCAGCTCGGCATCAAGAAGCCGCACGTGGTCGGGCACGACTGGGGCGCGGCGATCGCCTGGATGTACGCGTTCCTGATGCCGCGGCGCATCGACCACCTCGCCGTGCTGTCCGTCGGGCACCCGGGCGTCTTCTCCTACCCGACGCTGGAGCAGCGCGCGGCCTCCTGGTACATGCTCTTCTACCAGTCGCCCGCGGCCGAGGAACTGCTCAAGCGCAACGGCTGGCGGCTGTGGAAAGAGATCATGGGCCGCGAGGGCGACTACGACCGGCATCTGCGCGACATGGCCAGGCCGGGCGCGCTGACCGCCGGGCTCAACTGGTACCGCGCCAACCGCTCGCCCGAGGCCGAGTTACGCCACCAGCGGCCCTTCCCGCCGGTGTACGCCCCGACCCTCGGCATCTGGTCCACCGGTGACAAGGCGCTGCTGGAGGAGGGCATGGCCAACTCCGGCAAGTTCGTCAAGGGCCCGTGGCGGTACGAGCGGGTCGAGGACGCCGGCCACTACATCCCGCTCGACGCCCCGGAGACCGTCAGCAAGCTGCTGCTCGGCTTCCTCGGCACCGAGCAGCCCGCCGAGCCGGAGCGGCGGCCCCGGCGCCGCCTGTAAGGAGCACACCATGGTCGGCTACCTCTTCCCCGGGCAGGGCACGGTCCGCGTCGGCATGGGCGCCTGGTTGCGCCGCAACCCGGTGGCCAGGAACGTGCTCGACGCGTTCGACGAGCGGCTGTCCCGGCCGATCTCGCCCATCTGCACGCGCGGGCCGCTGGACCGGCTGGTCTCCACCGAGCACGCCCAGATCGCGGTGACCGCCTGCAACCTGGCCACGCACGCCGTCCTGGCCGACGAGGGGTACGAGCCGCACGTGGTCGCCGGGCACAGCGTGGGCGAGCTGAGCGCCCTGTACGCCGCGGGCGTCCTCGACCTGGCCGAGGTCGCCCGGCTGGTCGAGCTCAGGGCCCGGCTGATGGCGCAGATCGACGTGGTCGGCGGCATGCACGCGATCATGGGGCTGGAGGTCGCGCAGGTCGAGGAGATGGCCATGTGGGCCACGGCCCCCGACGAGCCGCTGGTGGTCGGGCTGGAGAACGCGCCCGGCCACGTGGTGGTCTCCGGCCACATCGGCGCGCTGGACCGGCTGGCCAAGCTCGCCACCTCGGCCAGCAAGATCGTGGAGCTGGCCGTCGGCAACGCCTTCCACTCGCCGCTCATGGAACCGGCCGTCCCCGCCTGGACCGAGGCGGTCGAGGCCGCGCTGATGACGCCGCCCCGGGTACCGGTCGTCCCCAACGTCACCGCCGAGCCCACGCTCGACCTCGTCGCCATCCGCCGGGCCCTCATCGCCCAGCTCACCGGCCGCGTCCTGTGGACCCGCACCGTGGCCGTCGTCGACGCCATGGGACCGAGCGTCGAGGTCGGCGACAGCAAGGTGCTGGCCGGGCTCTCCCGCCGCTCCGGCGCCCGCTGCCTCAGCATGGCCGAGCCCGGCACCCTGCGCCGCCTGGCCAGGGAGGTGGCCGCGTGAACCGCTGGGGCAGCGCCCTGATCCGCTTCGGCGACCTGTCCAGGCCACAGGAACTGCTCGGGCAGATGGCGGTGGACGCCGTCTACACCCCGGCGGAACGGCTCAGGTCGAGCGCCGGGCGCACCCTGCAGCACTGGGCGGGGCGGCTGGCGGGCAAGTACGCCGTCCTGCGGCTGCTGGACATGCCGCCCACCGCCGAGCTCCTGGGCCAGGTCGAGGTGCTGCCCCGGCCCACGCCCGCCTGCCGGAAGTCGACGGCCTGCCTGGACGGGCATCCGCCGGCCGTACAGCTGAGCGGATCGCTGCGGGCGCGGGCGCGGTCGGGGGAGCGGATCCGCATCTCGCTCAGCCACACCGACGGTCACGCCCTGGCCGTCGCGGTCTCGGCCGCACGGCTCCCGGAGGACGACTGACATGGACGCCAGGAAGATCGCCGAGGAGCACCTGGACGCCTGGCGGCGCGAGGACCCCGAGACGGTCGCCTCGGTCAGCGGCTACGAGGACCCGGGATCGGGCGGGGTGCTGTGCGGCCCGGAGCTGGCCGCCTACGCCGCCGCCCTCATGGACAGCTTCAAGAACCTGCGCTTCGAGGTCGAGGCCGTGACCGGCGACGCGGACGCGGTCACCGTCTCCTGGACGCTGACCGCCGACCACCGCGCGGCCTACCTGGGCATGCCCGCCACCGGCGGCACCGCCCGCGTCACGGGCACCGACCTGGTGACCGCCGGCGGGCACGTGCGGCGCACCTTCGACCGGCTGGCCCTCGCCGAGGCGCTCGGGTACGCGGCCAGGTTCGTGCCGGAGGCCGATGACGTGCGGGAGTTCGGCACCAGCGCGCGGACCTCGAGCGGGCGCACGGACCGGCCGGGCGCCTTCTCCCTGACCTGGCTGGAGATCCGCGACGCCGCGGAGGCGGCCGACGTGGACCTGCTCAGCGTGGAGATCGTCAAGTCGCTGCGCGCCTCGCGCGGCTTCCTCGGCGTCACCACCGTCGACGTCGGCAACCGCAAGTACACGCTGAGCGCCTTCGACACGCCCGAATCGGTTCGCGCCGTGCACGCCCGGCCGCACCAGCGGGCCATGCGCCGCTTCTTCAGGAGCGGCCTGTGCACCCGTGTCCACACCAGCATCTGGCTGCCCGCCAAGTCGCGGGAGTACGCCCGCTGCCCGGGCTGCGCGTCGGTCGTGCCGGTCGGCACGGGTACGGCCTGCGGCTGCGGATGGCTCCCCGATGACGCCTCCTTACTCTGAACGGAGCCCCCATGACCGACTTCACGACCGAACACCGGCTGGACGGCGGGAGCAGGCCGGCCGTCGTCTTCATGTCCGCGTTGTTCGCCGGCGGCTGGATCTGGGAGCACCCCTACCGCCGCCTGGAAGAGCGCGGCTGGCCGGTGCTGCGCACCAACGAGGCCATCTGCGCGATCGATCGCCGGGTGGCCGGGTCCATCGAGCGCCTCGGCGACTCGTTCCTGGCCTCCTGCGACGAGGCGGGCGTCGGCGACGTGATCGTCTGCGCCAACTCGCTGGGCGGCCTGGTCGCCGTGGACCTGGCCGGGCGTTACCCGGAGCGGGTGCGCGGCATCGTGGTCAGCGGCGCCCCCGGCCTCACTCCCGACCCCGACGTCGGCCTGAGCTTCGACCGGCGCGGCAGCATCCGGCCGTTCGGCGAGGAGTTCGGCGACCGCATGCTGGCCGCCCTCTTCCACGACCGCGCCCGCGCCTTCTCCCGGGAGCGCATGGACGAGGTCGGGACCATGCTCCAGCAGCCGGAGTCGATGGTCAGCATGGCCCGCAGCCTCAAGGCCACCCGCACCTACCAGGTCAGGCGGGCCCTGGACCGGGTCACCTGCCCGTCGATCTACATCTGGGGCCGCCACGACCGCATGACGCCCGTCGGCCCGTGGCTGGCGGTCCTGCCCGAATACCCTGCCGAGATCGTCCTCGTCGAGGACAGCGGCCACATCCCCATGATCGAGTGCGCCGCGGAGTACACCGAGGCGCTCGAGGGCTTCGTCGGCCGGTGCGCGGGGGCACTGGCGTGAGCACGCCCGCCGTCCTCCTGGGGGTCGACATCGTCGCCGCGGACCGGCTCGCCAAGGCCGCCGAGCGCGGAGGCGAGACGTTCGACCGCGTCATGGGCGGCGGCGGGCCGACGTTCTCGGTCAAGGAAAGCTTCATCAAGGCCGTCGGCGGGCGTCCACCCGGCTTCACCTGGCACGACTTCCAGGAGACCGGCGATGCGCCCTCCGGCTGGGCCGGTCGCCTGCTCGACGAGGCGGCCGCCGAACTGATCACCTCCACCGGCCTCGCGCTGCCCGGCCGCGCGGTCTTCACCGTCAGCGGCGCCAGCAGAAAAGCCGCTCTGGTACGGCTGCCGCCGCACGAGGGCCTGGTGTCCGGCGCCGCCCGGTGGGGGCACGGCTCCGGCCTGTTCGTCTCCCTCGCGATCGTCTTCGTCCGAAGGAAGGGGAACCCGTGATGTACGCGGTCAAGCCCGGCCAGTCCATCCAGCGCGCGCTCGACGAGGCCGGCCCCGGAGCGCGGATCGTCCTGGAGGAGGGCGTCTACGAGGAGACCGTCTGGATCAGGCACGACGACGTCTGCCTGCGCGGCGCCGGCCGCGGCAAGACGGTCCTCGTGCCGGGCGGCGACGTGCTGCCCGACATTCCCAAGCTGCACGACGCCGACGCCGGGGTGGTCAGCGGCATCAGCGCCTGCGGCGTCACCGGCGTGCGGATCTCGGGGCTGACCGTGCGCGGCTTCACCGGCGCCGGAATCTACGCCCACACCGTCTCCGGCGTATCGGTCCGCGAGGTGGAGGCCGTCGACAACGCCGTCTGGGGTGTCTACCTGCGCGAGTCGAGCGGCTGCGAGGTCGTGGAGTGCCGCGCGTCGGGCGCCCAGTACGGCGGCATCGCGCTCAGCTTCTGTCCCGGCGCGCGCGGCGAGATCACCGGCAACGAGGTCTTCCGCAACGCCTTCGGCATCTTCGTCGACAACTCCTCCCAGGCCAGGGTGCTGCGCAACGCCTGCCGCCACAACGCGATCGGCGTCATGCTGCTCAACCAGGTCTACGAGGGCGAGCCCGAGGGCGGCGTGCGCGACTGCCTGGTGGCGGGCAACCAGGTGTTCGCCAACACGCTGGCCTCCGGCGTCCAGCCCGACGGCCTGGGCGCCGCCGGGCCGCCGATCTCCGGCGTCGGCCTGGCGCTGATCGGCACCCACCGGGTGAGCGTCGTGGACAACCGCATCCACGACAACCATCCGAGCGGGGAGTCGGTCATGGGCGCCGCCTTCACCATCGGATCCTCCAAGGACTGGGGCGGCGACGACGCCCTGGACAACCACATCCTGTGGAACCAGGTCACCGGCAACGGCCCGCTCGACTTCCAGTTCGGCTGTGACCTGGACCGCCAGACCATCTGGGGCAACCGCGCCGACAAGGGCGACCCCGTGGACGCGAAGGGGTGGAACCCGTGAGCGCGACCCTGTCCTGCACCGGGCTGAGCAAGCGCTACGGCGACGTCGTCGCGGTGCGCGAAGTCGGCTTCTCCATCGAGCCCGGCCAGGCGTACGGGCTGCTCGGCCCGAACGGCGCCGGCAAGACCACGACCATCTCCATGCTGGTCGGCCTGCTGCGGCCGGACTCCGGCAGCGTGCGCGTCGGCGGCGTCGACCTCGGCGCCGAGCCGCTGCGCGCCAAGGCCAAGATCGGTTACGTCCCGCAGGAGATCGCCCTCTACCCCGAGCTGACCGGCCGGGAGAACCTGCGCTTCTTCGGCCGGTTGTTCGGCCTGCCGCGCAGGCGGCTCGCCGTCCGCATCGACGAGGTGCTGGAGCTGGTCGGCCTCACCGACCGCGCCGACGGCAAGCTCGACACCTACTCCGGCGGCATGAAGCGGCGCATCAACATCGGCGCCGCCCTCCTGCACCGCCCCGAGATCCTCATCCTCGACGAGCCCACCGTCGGCGTGGACCCGCAGAGCCGCAAGGCCATCCTCGACGGCGTCGAGCACCTGGTCGCCGACGGCATGGCGCTGCTGTACACCTCCCACTACATGGAGGAGGTCGAGCGCGTCTGCGACCGCGTGGCCATCATCGACCACGGACGCATCGTCGCCGAGGGCACCCGGCAGGAACTCGTCGCCATGGTCGGCAGCGCCGACAAGATCGAGCTGGTCCTCGACGGCGACGTGGACGCCGCCCTCGCCAAGCTGCGCACGGTCGAGGGCGTGATCGAGGCGGCCAGGACCGGCGAGCACTCCGTGCGCCTGATCGCCGAGGGCGGCAGGTACCTGCTGCCCGCGCTCATCACCGCCGTGGAGGGCTACGCCACCGTCACCGCCACCGAGGTCATCGAACCCGACCTCGAGGCGACCTTCCTGCACCTCACCGGCAGCACGCTCAGGGACTGACCATGCTGAGACCCCTGTTGACCGTGAGCGCCCTGGAGCTGCGCACGCGGCTGCGCGACGGCACGGCGCTGGTCATCGCGGTGCTCGTGCCGGTGACGCTGGCCACGCTGTTCGGCCTCGCGCTGGGCGGGGACGACCCGCCGCTGCGGGCCACCGTGGGCGTCGTGGACCTCGACCGCGGGCGTTTCCCCGCCGAGGTACGGCGCGAGATCGCCGCGGCCGAGCAGTTCAAGGGCGCGCTCACCCTCCGGGACCTGCCCAGCGAGCAGGCCGCCCGGCAGGCCGTGGACGGGGGCGAGATCGGGGCGGCGATCGTCTTCGGGCCCGGGTTCAGCCGGACGGTCGAGCGGGGCGGCAGGGGCGCGGTCACCGTGCTCACCACGCCCGAGTCGCCGCTGGCCGGCATCGTCACCCGGTCGCTGGCGGACCGGATCGCGGTCATGGTGGAATCGGGCGCCCTGACCGAACGCACGACCACCCTGGCAGCCCATCCCAACCCCGCCACCCCCAACCCCGCCACCCCCGACTCCGCCTCCGCCTCCGCCAACCCCGCCAACCCCGATCCCGCCTCCGCCAAACCGGTTAACTCCCCGCAAACCGCCGACCCGGCCGGCCGTACCGAGAGCACGAGCCCCGCGGCGCTCACCGTGGTCGCCGATCCCATGTCGGGGGGCAAGGTGGACCTGGCGGTCTACCACGGCTCCGGCATGGCGGCGCTGTTCGCGTTCTTCGTGGTCGGCGCCTCCTTCCGCAGCCTGCTGACCGAGCGCAAACTGGGCACGCTCAACCGGATGCGGGCCGGTCCGCTGGCCCCGTGGGTGCCGGTGGCGGGGAAGGCGATCGTGGGTTTCGCGCTCGCCCTCTTCTGTGTCTGCGTCACCTGGGCCTCCTCCGCGCTGATCTTCGGCACGACCTGGGGCGACCCGGTGGCCGTGTTCGCGGTGTTGTGCGCGCACGTGCTGGCCGCCGCGGCGATCATGATGCTGGTCGCCAGCCGGGTCCAGACCGACGCCCAGGCCGACGGTGTGATCATGGTGGTCTCGTTCGTGGCCGCGTTCTTCGGCGGCAGCCTGGTGCCGATCCCGAACCTGCCCGAGCCGCTGCAGTTCGTGGCGTTGTTCACGCCCAACGGCTGGACCTCGTTCGCGCTCATCGACCTGGCCGGCTCCGGCGGGGGCCTGGCCGAGGTGCTGGTGCCGATCGGCGTCCTGTGCGCGATCGCGCTGACCGCGGGCGGCCTGGCCGCCGCCGGACTCAAGAAGGGACTGCTCGGATGAGGCCCCGGCCCGTGCTGGCGCTGGTGCTGGCCAATCTGCGCCGCCACACCCGCGACCGGACCGGCATGTTCTTCATGGCGATCATGCCGTTCATCTCGATCATCTTCGTCGGCCTGGCGCTGGGCGGCGGCAGCATGGGCGACAAGCTGCGCGTGGGCGTGGTCGCGCCCGGCGGCGACGCGGTCACGGCGGCGCTGCTGGCCGGGCTGCGCGCCCACCCCGACCTGGAGGTCACGCCGGTCGGCGACAAGGCGGGGCTGGAGTCGGCTGTCAGGGAGGGCTCGCTGGCCGCCGGGCTGGTGATCACCCCCGGCAGCCCGCGCCTCGACCTGGTGGCGACCGAGAACAACGGCAGCGGCGTGGCCGCGCGCGCCGCGATCGAGGTGGCGGCCGGACGGGTGTCGGGGGTCCTCGCCGCCACCGCCGCCGCACGGTCCGCGGGCGCCTCGGAAGCCGAGGCCGGCCGGCTGGTACGGCAGGCCCGCGCGGAGATCGGCGGCGTCACGGTCGTGGACAGGGACTCACCCGGCGGCGAACCGCGTGGCTTCGCCTACACCGCCCCGGCCAACCTGCTGCTGTTCACCTTCATCAACTCGATGGCCGTGGCGGCCGCGATGGTGGAGAGCCGCCGCCTGGGCATGCTCCAGCGGGCGCTGACCGCGCCGGTGAAGCGGGGCATGGTGCTCATGGGCGAGGCGCTGAGCCGGTTCGCGGTGGCGATCGCGCAGGCGGTGCTCATCGTGGTGGTCAGTTCGCTGGCCTTCGGCGTGCGGTGGGGCGACCCGCTGGGCGTGGCCGCGGTGGTGGGCCTGTTCGCGCTGGTGGCGACGGCGGCGGCGATCCTGGTCGGCACGCTGCTGAACAATCCGGACCAGGCGCCGGCGATCGGGCCGTCGCTGGGCGTGGTGCTGGGCATGCTGGGCGGCTGCCTGTGGCCGCGCGAGGCGGCGGGCGAGACGTTGAACGCGATCGGGCACCTGTTCCCGCACGCCTGGGGCCTGGACGCGCTGCTGGCGCTGTCGCGGCCGGGCACGGGGATAGCCGCGGTGCTGCGGGAGCTGCTGGTGCTGGCCGCGATGGCCGCGGCGCTGATGGGTACCGCGCTCGTCCTGTTCAGCCGGAGAACGAGAGCGGGCACCTGATGGCGAGCGAAAGGCGGACCACGATGAAGGGGATACTCCTCGCCGGCGGGCGCGGCACCCGGCTGCTGCCCACGACGCTGGCCGTTTCCAAGCAGCTTCTGCCGGTCAACGACAAGCCGCTCATCTACTTCCCGATGTCGGTCCTCATGCTCGCCGGCATCCGCGACATCCTGATCATCTCCACCCCGGAGGACCTGCCGCAGATCCGCCGCCTGCTGGGCGACGGCTCCCAGCTCGGCCTGCGCCTCGGCTACACCGAGCAGCCCGAGCCCAACGGCATCGCCGAGGCGTTCATCCTCGGCGCCGAGCACATCGGCGACGACGGCGTCGCGCTGATCCTCGGCGACAACGTCTTCCACGGCTACGACTTCCAGGGCGTGCTGCGCGAAGCCTGCCACGACGTGGACGGCTGCGTGCTGTTCGGCTACCCGGTCAGCGACCCGCACCGGTACGGCATCGCCGAGACCGACAGGGACGGCCGCCTGCTCTCCCTGGAGGAGAAGCCGGCCGTACCGAAGTCCAATCACGCGGTCGTGGGCCTGTACCTCTACGACAACGACGTGGTCGACATCGCCAAGAACCTCGCGCCCTCCGCGCGGGGCGAGCTGGAGATCACCGACGTCAATCTCGACTACCTGAAGCGCGGCAAGGCCGAACTGGTCAATCTGGGCCGCGGCTTCGCATGGCTGGACGCCGGGACGCCGGAGTCCCTGCTGCAGGCATCCCAGTACGTCCAGCTCCTCGAACAGCGGCAGGGGGTGCGGATCGCCTGTCTGGAGGAGATCGCCCTGCGTATGGGCTACATCGACGCCGAGGCATGCCACCGGCTCGGCGTCGCACTGGAGAAGTCCGCGTACGGCCAGTACGTGATCTCGGTGGCCGAGCAGTTCGCGGAACAGGGGAGGTAGGTCATGACGACGAGTGCGTTCTTCACGGGACGGGCTCCGGTCGACGGGGAGCACGTGGCGGCGGTGTACCGCTATGCGGCGCGGAAGGGGGCGATCGAGGCCGTGGACGTGGCGGCGGCCGACCTGGGCATCGGCATGCGTGAGATGCGGGAGGCGGTGGACCAGCTCGTCGACAGCCGCCTGCTGCGGCCGGGCGACGGGCGGGGCCGGCGGTTCCTGCCGGTGGACCCGGAGGTCGCCGCCGCCACGCTCGTCTCCTTCGTGGAGCGGGAGATCTACCAGCGGCGTGAGCTGATCGACCAGATCAAGGAGCGGATCGACGTCTTCCGCCAGGACTACGCCGGTCACGGCGACGGCCCGGCGCCGGGCGGCTCCATCGACTACCTGGTGGGCGGCATGGAGGTGCGCGGCTTCCTGAAGATGGCCGGTGACGCCTGCCGCGACGAGGTCCTCGTGCTGCAGTCCAGCGGGATCGACGGGGACGAGCTGGCCGAGGTCTATCTGGCGCTGCTCGGGCGGGGCATCTCGGTGCGGATCATCTGCCAGCACCGCAACCGCGCCGACCTGGCCACACGGATGAAGATGAAGCGGCTGACCGAGGCCGGCGCGACGGTCTACACCGTCAGCCACATCCCGCGCTCGGCGATCGTCTTCGACCGCACGCTGGTGGTGCTCTTCGGCGTCAGCGACGGCGAGACGAACGTGGCCCGCGTGCAGAACCAGGGCGTGGCCCAGTTCTTCCTGGACCTGTTCAACCACCTCTGGGAGAGCGCCACCCCGCTGGAGGGCATCGAGGCCGGTTACGCCGACGTCGCCGACGACCTCCAGCAGTCCATCGCCGCGCTCATGGCCAAGGGCTACACCGACGAGGTCGTGGCCAGGAAGCTCGGCATGTCCGTGCGCAGCTGCCGCCGGCACATCGCGACCCTGATGCGCGACCTCGACGCCACCAGCCGCTTCCAGGCCGGGGTGCAGGCCGCCAAGAAGTTCCTCGCCCACTAGCCGTCCTTCCGGAAGGGGCCGGGCAACCGGCCCCTTCCGTCACGCGTAGTGTCCCGACGCCCCGGCGACGACCTCGGCCAGGCCCCTGGCGCGCTCGCACACCAGCTCCAGCCCGGTCACCAGGTCCTCCTCGGACAGGTGCGGGCTCAGGCAGATGCGCACCGAGCTGTTGGCGTCCTCGGCGCCGACGCCGATCGAGGTGAGCACGTACGAGGGCTCCTGCGAGTCGGAGTTGCACGCCGACCCGGTGGACAACGCCACCCTGCGCAGGCCCGAGACCAGGCTCTCGCCCCGCACGCCGGGCAGCACCACGTTCAGCACGTGCGGCACCGCGACGTTCGGGTCGCCGTTGAACCGGAAGCCCGGCACCCGGGCCGACAGCACGCCCAGCGCCACCTCGCGCAGGCGGGTGACGGCCGCCCAGTTGTCGTTGAGCCGCTTCTGGGCGATACGGCAGGCGGCGCCCAGGCCGACGACCAGGTGGGTGGGTATCGTGCCGCTGCGCAGTTCGTGCTGGCCGCCGCCGTACATGATCGGACGCAACCGGCGGCGCACGTCACGGCGGGCGAACAGCGCGCCCACGCCCTTCGGGCCGTGGATCTTGTGCGCGGAGATGGACAGGGTGTCGATGCCCTCGCCCTCCACGTCGATCGGGATGCGCCCGGCCGCCTGCGCGCCGTCCACGTGCAGCAGCGCGCCGGCCTCGTGGCAGAGCGCGGCCATCTGGGCGATCGGCTGGATCGTGCCGAGCTCGCTGTTGACCCACGCGGCGGTCGCCACGCGGGTGTGGGCGTCGAGCTTGCCGCGCAGGTCGGCCAGGTCGGCCTGGCCGTCGTGGCGCACCGCCATCGACCTGGTCTCGACGCCGCGGGCGGCCAGCGCGGCGCCGATCGACAGGGAGGACTTGTGGTCGGTGGGGCAGAAGACCGCGTTGGCCGGCGCCCGGTCCTCGTGCCCGAACAGGCCGAGCAACGCGATGTTGTTGCTCTCGGTCGCGCCGGAGGTGAACACGACGGCGCCCGGGTCGGCGCCCAGCAGCTCGGCCACCGAGACCGCGGCCAGGTCCACGGCCCGGCGGGCGCGCTTGCCCAGGACGTGCGGCGAGGACGGGTTGCCGAAGTCCTCGCGCAGGTGGGGCAGCATCGCGTCGAGTACTTCCTCGTCCACGCGGGTGGTCGCGCAGTTGTCCAGGTAGATGATGTTCATGCCATCAGCTCCTGATGGTGCACACCGTGACGAGCCCGCCGAAGATCTCCTCGGCCGACATCTCGCCGCTGCCGCCGGGGTCGGTGATGATCACGGTCATGCCCGGCAGGCCGTACAGGCTGAGCGCGATGTCGACGCCGGTCTCGACCGGGTTCAGGCACTCGCCGGGGGCGAAGACCAGCAGCCTGCGGTAGCCGGCGTTGTACACCTCGGCCACCATCTCCGTCATCTCGCCGGCGCAGCCGGTGATGCCGCAGCTCATCAGCGTGCGGTAGTTGCCGTTCTCGTCGAGGAAGGAGACCTCGGGCTTGCTCTCGCTCGACTCCAGGTACCTCTTCTCCAGGCGGCCCTGCTTGACGAGCTTGGCGGCGGTCTTCTGGAAGCGGTACTTCAGCCAGGTCTCGGGGAAGGCCAGCGGGTGCTTCCTGCTCGCCAGCATGCTGTCGGGGGACAGGCCGGCGCTGCGCAGCTCCTTCTCGTAGGAGGAGGGCAACTGGGTGAAGCCGTCGTAGTATTCGGCGCGCAGCTCACCGGCCGGGCGGCCGTTCTGGGGGACGTACTGCCAGTCGTTGACGAGCAGCAGCAGGCGCGCCTCCGGGTGCTCCCGCAGCAGGTCCACCGACATCCGCCAGGTGTAGAGCGGGAAGATGCCGACCCGCCCGGCGATGCGGCGGCGCATCACCTCGGAGTCCTGCTCCTCGATGATGCCGGAGACCAGCCTGCCCTCCTCGTTCTCGAAGAGCATGAAGTGGCCGCCCATGATGACCAGATCGCCGCCCGGACCGGCGCCGGCCAGCTCGCGGTTGACGACCTCGAGGAGCTCCTGCTCGGAAGCCACCAGCTCGTGGCTCTTGGAAACGCTCATGATGTGACCACTCCGAGTCTGTTCCGGTCGTGCGTGGAAAGGGAAACGAGCCGTCGGGCCAGCGCCCGGAGCGGCGTGGGGCTTGCGAGCCGGCAGACGTCGAGGCCCGTCCAGCCCTGGGCGCCGAGGTCCGCCAGCACGCGCGGGATGCGCAGGGCGCGGCCGCCCGCGAGCGTGTAGCTGCGCGCGAGATCCACCTCGGAAAGGCCGTTCACCTGCCGGACGATCTCCGCGAGATCCTGTTCCGCCGCAGGGTCGGCGTCCCCGGCGTCGAGGTACGGCGGCGCCGCCAGGCCGTCCGGAGGCGCGAAACCCGCCAGGCGGGCGGCGTCGCCGAGTGACGCGTTGTCCAGGCCGGCGAGGACGAAGGCGGCGAAGCCGCGCAGGAACCGCTCCACGGCGGTGCCGTCCATGACCGCCGAGGCCGCGTGCAGGGACACGGCCACGGCGTCGCGCCACTCGTCCACGCGGACGTAGGTGTCAGTGCCGGTGCGCGCCCACGACTCGGGCACCGGGTTCGAGGTGAACGCGGTCCTGGCGCCCTTGTACTCGCGGGCGGCCTGCTTGATGAAGTTGAACTCGGTGGCCAGCCGTACCGGATGGGCGCGGCGTGAGCCTTCGCGGGACAGCAGCTCGACCACCTCGTCGTAGGGGAGGTAGGCGTGTTCCCGTGCGGTGGCGAAGGCGGCCGAGACGCGGGCGAGCAGGTCGCCGAAGGCCGGGTCGCCCGAGCAGTCCACCCGCACCAGCGTCGGGGAGAACATGCAGGTGAGCACGTCGCCGTAGGGGTGGGCGTCGCGGTTGCCCACGAACGACAGGTGGCCGACGGTCTCGCTGCCGGTGTAGGCGGCCATCATCGCGGTGTAGGCGGTCAGGTGGATCAGCGAGGGGAACACCTGATGCCGGGCGGCCAGCTCGCGGGAGACGGCGAGCAGCGCGGGGGAGATGAGCGTCGCGTGGCGGGCGACGGGGTCGGAGGGGCGGCCGCGCCTGGCCGCGAACAGGTCATAGGGGAGCTGGGCGATCTCGTTCTCCCAGTGGGCGACCGCGCGGGCGGCGGTGACGGCGGCTTCCGCCGACGCCTCGTAGCGGGCCAGGTCGACCGGCTGGTGCCGGACCGGCTTCAGGGCGGCGGGGCGGCGGTCGGCGTGGGCGGCGCGCTGCATCCGCAGCTCGCGCTTGAGCGCTTCGATCGTCCAGACGTCGACGGCCAGGTGGTTGAGGACCACGACCATCTGCTTGGGCGCGCCGCCGGTGGTGATCACGCAGAGGCGGATCGGCCACTCGTTCTCCAGGTCGAAGGGGCGGGTGGACAGCTCCTCGATCACCTCGGCGGGCGACGGGGTGCCGTCCCGCTCGGTCGTCACCTCGGTCGCGGGCACCGGGCCAGGGGGGTGGACCCTCTGATAGGGGTCGCCGTCGCCGTCGAGGTGGAAGGTCGTGCGCAGCGCCTCGTGCCGGCGGGCCAGGTACGTGAGCGTGGCCCGGCAGTTGGCCACGGTGACGCCCTCGTAGACACCCAGCCTGAGCACGACGTGCGTCTCGTGTCGGTGGCCGGGGGGCAGCTGGTGGAATCTCAGCCACATGTATCGCTGGCCCCAGCACAGCTTCGCAGTCTTCACCCTTCCAGAATTAGTTGTTCCCGGGGTATGGACAACGGTTTGCCGGTGTCCGCTAGGGGCTAGCGAAAAGCTGTCACTAGCGGTCCGCGTGAAAAATAGGGGACGCTTAGTGGTAGGCAGATTTAAGCGTGAGGTGGCATATGTTGGAAATACCGCACGAGTTTCAGCGCATCCTGCGTCCGCACCTGCCGTACGCCGACGCGGGGGACTTCTCGGCACGCGACGAGCTGGCCGGGCTCGGCCTCGACTCGATGGGCGTGGTGCAGTTGCTCGTCGACATCGAGAACGGCTACGCGGTGGCCCTGCCCGATGACATCCTCGACGAGGACACCTTCGCCACGGTCGGCTCGCTATGGCAGGCGCTGGAGGTACATATCGCGTAGCGCGCGGCGGTCGACCTTCCCGTTGCCGTTGAGCGGCAGCTCGGAAAGGACGGTCACCGCCCGCGGCACCATGTACCGCGGCAGCGTCTCGCCGACCCCCTTGAGCAGGACCCCGGGGTCCAGGTCCGCGCCGGTGCAGGCGGCCTCCAGCACGAGCTCGCCGGAGACGCCGGGCAGGGCGAGCACGACGGCCTCGCTCACGCCCGGCTGCCCGCGCAACGCCGCCTCGATCTCGCCGAGTTCCACGCGGTGCCCCGAGATCTTGACCTGCTGGTCCAGCCGCCCGTGGTGCACCAGCAGCCCGTTCTCCCAGGCCACCCGGTCGCCCGTGCGGTACCACTCGCCGGTGAAGCGGCCCTCGTCGTCGGCCGGGTCGAGGTAGCCGGGGAAGCGCTGCACCCCTTTCAGGCACAGCTCGCCGTCCGCGATCGTGTGCTCGACGTGCGGGTACGGCACGCCGATGGGCACCGTTCCGTTGGCGGTCACCGGCCAGTCGGCCCGCCGCGCGGGCAGGCGGTACTGGGTGCAGGAGATGGTCAGCTCGGTCGGGCCGTACAGGTTCTCCAGCACGCTCAGGGGCGCGGCCGCCCGCCAGGCGTCGGCCTGCTGCAACGTCAGCGGCTCCCCGCAGAACAGGCTCCAGCGCAGCGACGGCATCGAGCCGGCCGGCAGCCTGCGCGTGCGCGCGGCCACGGACACCACCGACGGCACCGAGAACCAGTGGGTCAGCTCGTGCCTGGTGACGAAGGAGACCGGTTTGAGCAGGTCGTACTTGAGCGGCACGACCAGCGTGGCGCCGCTGCCCCAGGTGGCGAACATGTCGAAGACCGACAGGTCGAAGGTGAGGTCGAAGGTCTGCGAGACGCGGCAGCCGGGGCCCAGCTCGTAGCGGGGGATCACGTAGGACAGGTAGGCGTCCACGCTGCGGTGGCGCAGCGGCACGCCCTTGGGCACGCCGGTGGAGCCGGAGGTGAACAGGATGTAGGCCAGGCTGTCGGGATCCTGAGGACCCTCCGCCTGTCCGGAAATTTCGGGAATTGGGGTGGCCAGTACCTCGCCCAGCCCCGCAGACGCGGCGATCGTGTCGTTGCGCGCCCGCGGCGCGCCCGGGTTGAGCGGCACCACGGTCCGCCCGAGCCGCTGGATCGCCAGGTAGGAGGCGTAGGCCAGGACCGTCCGGTCGGCCCGCAGCCCGATGCGCGGCCCGGGGTCGCGGACGGCGGCGGCGATGCGCCCGGCCAGCTCGTCCAGCTCGGCGTAGGTGAGCCGCTCACCGGCCACCTCCAGCGCGACGGCGTCCCCGTGCCGGGCGGCGCTGCCGGCGAACCACTGGTAAAGGGTGCGTGCCACGGCTTTCTCCCGGGATGGTCAGTGCTCGCGCGGAAACAACGACGGGTCGAGGTCCTTGCCGCCCCACAACTCCTTGAGCCCGGCGTCCGGGTCGGTGGCGGCGAGCTGCACGCCGCGGCCCACGCCGCGCAGGATGTCGAGCATGCCCTCGGCCGGGATGACGTCGGGATCGGAGAGCATCAGCAGGGAGGTACGGCCCCGCGACACCTGCACCCGGACCCGGAACGCCTGGCCGTACTGCTGGGCCAGCGGCGTCCACACGAGCTCGGCGGGGCTGTCGTCGGCGGGGTCGGCGACCACGTCGTCGATCTGCAGGTAGTTGAACCAGCAGCGCAGCAGGTGGTTGAACCAGCAGCCGTGGCCGGGCCGGCCGTACTCGGCGGCGACCTCGGTGATCCGGTCGAGGTCGTAACTGCCGTGCCGGTAGGCCCTGGCCGCGTTCCAGTGCATGCGGCGCACGTGCTCGGCGAGGGTGGCGCCCTGGTCGACCGGCAGGACGACGGGGACGAGCTGGTTGAGCGTCCCGACGGCCCGCTGGGTCTCGGCGGAGAACCGGTTGGAGGCCATCAGGCTCATCGTGACCCGCTCGGCGCCGGTGTGCCTGGCCACGCCGGCCGCGACCAGCGCCATCACCACGGCGGGCGCGGTCACGCCGAGGCGCTTGGCGGCCACGTGCGACAGGCCGTTGACGCGCCGGGAGTGCAGCGTGGCCTCGAGGCGGTTGCGGTAGGCCCGCGACGGCAGCGTGGGCAGCTCGTCCATGAGCCCTTCGGCCAGGACCCCGCGCCAGTGCCGTTCCGCGCCGGTGCGGCGGGCGGCCCACGCGTCCTCGCGCTGGCGCAGCGCCAGCGCGCTCGGGACAGGCCCCGGGTCGGCCGTCGCGCCGGGGTCCTCGACGAGCGCGCGGAACTGGTCGCGCAGGTGCCGCACCGACCAGGCGTCCATGATCAGGTGGGAGATCGACAGCGCGAGGAACTTCGGCTCGCCCTTCACGCTCACCAGCAGCCCGCGCCAGTTCAGGTCCCCGGACATGGGGAAGGGGCGGCCGATCAGCTCGGCCGCCGTGCGCTCCGCCTCCTGCTGGTCGCCGCCGTCGCGCTCGACCAGCTCGATCGGCAGCGTGACCGCCCCGTGGACCTTCTGGTACGGCGTGCCACCGCGCACGTGGTAGGTGGTGCGCAGCGCCTCATGCCGGCCGGCCAGCGTCCGCAGGGCCGTCATCACCCGGTCGAGCGTCAGTCCGCGCAGATCCCACATCGCGGGCAGGTTCGCCTCGTGGACCCAGTCGTGCGGATGCCGCTCGATATCGCGCCAGCTGAACAGCTGGCCGAAACTGAGGGGAGCTTCTACGGGCATATTGCCATTCATTGCCCAGATGTGCCAGCACCGTCAACCTGACCCAGGCGGCCACTAACGGCGGTAACTACGTGCCACCGCCGGTCCATGGGCCCCGGCAAAGTCCGCGATTAGGGTCTTAATTACTTGCCCAATAGTCGCGAATATTCAACACCCGGCTTGAGGTGGCGTCCTGATGGTTGGTGAGTCGAATCAGCTGGCTGGGATCGCCGTCGTCGGCATGTCCTGCAGGCTTCCTCAGGCCGCCGACCCCGCGCGGTTCTGGCGCCTGTTGCGTGACGGCGTGGACGCGGTGACCCCCGCCCCGGAGAATCGGTGGCCGAACGCCGCCGACTACCGCCACGGCGGTTTCCTGGACGACGTCGAGGGTTTCGACGCCGCCTTCTTCGGCATCTCGCCGAACGAGGCGGCGGCCATGGACCCGCACCAGCGCCTGGTGCTGGAGCTGGCCTGGGAGGCCCTGGAGAGCGCCCGCGTGCTCCCCGACGACCTGCGCGGCAGCAAGGCCGGCGTCTTCCTGGGCGCGATCTCCAACGACTTCGCCGCCCTTTCCGCCGGCGGCAGGCACGGCTACACCGGCGCCAACCGGGCGATGATCGCCAACCGGGTCTCCTACGTGCTGGGCCTGCGCGGCCCCAGCCTCACCCTCGACGCCGGCCAGTCGTCCTCTCTCGTCGCCGTCCAACTGGCCTGCGAGAGCCTGCGCCGCGGCGAGACCGGCCTGGCCATCGCCGGAGGCGTCAACCTCAACCTGCTGGGCGAGACCACCAACGCCATCGGCGAGTTCGGCGCGCTGTCCCCCGACGGCCGCTGCCACACCTTCGACGCGCGGGCCAACGGCTACGTGCGCGGCGAGGGCGGCGGGCTCGTCGTCCTCAAACCGCTCGCCGCCGCCATCACCGACCGGGACGTCATCCACGCGGTGATCCTGGGCGGCGCCGTCAACAACGACGGCGGCGGCGCGGGCCTGACCGTCCCCAGCGGCCGGGCGCAGACCGAGGTCATCGAGCTGGCCTGCGCTCAGGCGGGGGTCGCGCCCGGTGCCGTGCAGTACGTGGAACTCCACGGCACCGGGACCAAGGTCGGCGACCCGATCGAGGCCGCCGCCCTCGGCTCCGTGTACGGCAAGGCCCGCGGGGCCGGCGAGCCGCTGCTGGTCGGCTCGGTCAAGACGAACATCGGCCACCTGGAGGGCGCGGCGGGCATCGCCGGGCTGCTCAAGGTCGTCCTCAGCGTGAAGCACCGCGAGCTGCCGGCCAGCCTGAACTACGTCACGCCCAACCCCGACATCCCCCTCGACACGCTCCACCTGCGCGTCGTCCCGCGGACGCAGCCCTGGTCGGCCCGGCGGCTGGTCGCCGGCGTCAGCTCCTTCGGCATGGGCGGCACCAACTGCCACCTCATCGTCACCGAGCCGCCCCGCCTCAGCATCGGCGGCGCCCGCAAGCGCCAGACCGCCCCCTCCGGCCAGGCCGAGACCCCGTGGGTCTTCTCCGCCCGCTCACCCGAGGCACTGAAAGAACAGGCCAGGCGGCTGACCGAGGTCGAAGCCGACCCCGCCGACGTGTCCTGGAGCCTGGTCCGCAGCCGCGCCGCCTTCGAGCACCGCGCCGTCGTCCTCGGCCCCGCCAAGCGTGAGGCTCTGGCCGCCCTGGCCGCCGGGCACCCGCACGACGCGGCCGTGACGGGCACCGCCTTCGTCCCCGGCCGCACCGGCCGGACCGCTTTCGTCTTCCCCGGCCAGGGCGCCCAGTGGCCCGCCATGGCCCGCTCCCTCCTGGCCGGCTCGCCCGCCTTCGCGGAACGCGTCGCCGAATGCGCGCTCGCCCTGGCCCCCTTCACCGACTACGACCTCATGGACGTGCTGCGCGAGAAGCCCGGAGCCCCCGGCTTCGACCGCGTGGACGTCGTCCAGCCCGCCCTGTGGGCGGTCATGACCGGCCTGGCCGCGCTCTGGCAGGCTCACGGCCTGCGCCCCGACCTCGTCATCGGCCACTCCCAGGGCGAGATCGCCGCCGCCACCGCCATCGGCGCCCTGTCCCCCCAGGACGGCGCCCGCGTCGTGGCCCTGCGCAGCAAGGCCATCGCCGGGATCGCCGGCAAGGGCGGCATGATGTCCGTGGCCGCGCCGCTCGACGTCATCGAGACCACCATGGCGCGCATCTCCCGCCACATGGCCCTCGCCGCCGTCAACGGCCCCCGCTCGTTCGTCGTCTCCGGCCCCACCGAGGCCCTCCACGAGCTCAAGGCCCGCCTGCCCGAGTACCGCAGCCGGATCGTCCCGGTCAACTACGCCTCCCACTCCGTCGAGGTCGAGCAGGTCCGCGACCAGGTCCTCGCCGCCCTCGCCCCGGTACGGCCGGCCTCCACGTGCACCACCTTCGTCTCCACGCTCACCGGCAGGCCCATCGACACCGCCGACCTGGACGCCTCCTACTGGTACGCCAGCCTGCGCCGGCACGTCCGCTTCGGGCAGGCCGTACGCGTCGCGCTGGCCCAGGAGACCGGGGTGTTCGTGGAGTGCAGCCCCCACCCCGTGCTCGTGGGCGGCGTCACCGAGACCGCCGAGGCCGCCGGGCACGAGGTGGCCGCCGTGGGCACGCTCCGGCGCGACGACGGCGGGCCCGACCGGGTCATGCGCTCCCTCGCCGAGGCGTACGCCGGGGGCGCGGACGTGGACTGGAGCGGGCTGTGCGGCAGCGGCCGTCTCGTGGACCTGCCCACCTATCCGTTCCAGCGCCGGCCGTACCCGCTCGCCTCCCCTGGCGTGGTACGGCCGGCCGTACCGGCTGTGACGGAGACCCCGGGCGCGGCGGAGACCTTCACCGGGGACGTGCGGGAGCTGGTGCTGAGCACGCTCGCCGGGCTGCTCGGGCACGAGGACGCGAGCGCGATCGAGCCCGCCAGGACCTTCAAGAACCTCGGCGTGGAGTCGGCCACCGCACTGGACCTGCGCAACCGGCTGCGCACGGCCACCGGGCTGAAGCTGCCCACGAGCCTGCTGTTCGACCACCCGACGCCGCAGAAGCTCATCGACCACGTACGCGGGCTGCTGCCCGGGACTCAGGCCACCATCCCCGATCACCACGATCGGGTCACGGCGACCGCTCCGGACGACGACCCGGTCGTGGTGATCGGGATGGGCTGCCGGTACCCGGGGGGCGTGGCCTCGCCCGCCGACCTCTGGCGGCTCGTCAGCGACGGCGCCGACGCGATCACCGAGTTCCCCGCGAACCGGGGCTGGGACCTTGCCCGGCTGTTCGCCTCCGGGCAGGATCGCTCGGGCACCAGCGACACCGGCCACGGCGGCTTCCTGCACGACGCCGACCGGTTCGACGCCGCCTTCTTCGGCATCAGCCCCCGCGAGGCCGCCGCCATGGACCCGCAGCAGCGGCTCCTGCTGGAGATCAGCTGGGAGGCGGTCGAGCGGGCCGGCATCGACCCCGGCGCCCTGCGCGACAGCGCGACCGGCGTGTTCGTCGGCGCCATGGCCCCCGACTACGGGCCCCGCCTGCACCAGCCGGACGGCCAGGCCGACGGCCACCTGCTGACGGGCACCGCGCTGAGCGTCGCCTCCGGCCGCATCGCCTACTCCCTCGGGCTGCGCGGGCCCGCGCTCACCACCGACACCGCGTGCTCGTCGTCCCTGGTCTCGATCGTCCTGGCCACCCAGGCGCTCCGGCGCGGCGAATGCACGCTGGCGCTGGCCGGAGGCGTCACCGTGATGTCCACGCCCGGCATGTTCGTGGAGTTCAGCCGCCAGGGCGGCCTCGCCCGCGACGGCCGCTGCAAGGCGTTCTCCGCCGCCGCGGACGGGACCGGCTGGGCAGAGGGCGCCGGCATGCTGCTGCTGGAGCGCCTGTCCGACGCGCGCCGCAACGGCCACCCGGTGCTCGCCGTCATCCGCGGCGGCGCGGTGAACCAGGACGGCGCCAGCAACGGCCTCACCGCCCCCAGCGGGCTGGCCCAGCAGGCCGTCATGCGCCAGGCGCTGGCCGACGCCCGCCTGACCGGGGCCGACGTGGATGTGGTCGAGGCCCACGGCACCGGCACCACCCTCGGCGACCCGATCGAGGCCGAATCGGTCATGTCGGTCTACGGGGACGTGTGGCTGGGCTCCCTCAAATCCAACATCGGCCACACCCAGGCGGCGGCCGGGGTCGGCGGCGTCATCAAAATGATCAAGGCTCTGGAGCACCGGACCCTGCCCCCCACCCTGCACGCCGCCGAACCCACCCCCCACGTGGACTGGACGGCCGCCGACGTCAGGCTCCTCACCTCCCCGGTCTCCCTGCCCGAGGGCCGCACGCTGCGCGCGGCGGTGTCCAGCTTCGGCATCAGCGGCACCAACGCCCACCTCATCCTCGAACAACCCCCGGCCGCTTCTCCGGCCCACCCGGCCTCCGGCCGGGAACTCCTGACCTGGGTGATCTCCGCCAAGACGGGCACCGCCCTGCGCGCCCAGGCCAAGCGGCTGCGGGACTTCGCCGCCGGCGCGCCCGACCTGGACGCCGCCGGACGGGCGCTGGCCGCCAGGACCGCCTTCGCGCACCGGGCCGTGGTGGTCGCCCACGGCCGTGCGGAACTGGTCGCCGCCCTGGACGCCCTGGCAGACGGCGTGCCGCACGCCGCCGTCGTCACCGGGGTGGCCGAGCAGGACGCGCAGCCCGTCTTCGTCTTCCCCGGCCAGGGCTCCCAATGGGCCGGCATGGCCGTCGAGCTGCTGGACGCCGACGAGGTGTTCCGTACCGAGCTGCGCCGCTGCGACGCCGCGCTCAAAGCGCACACCGGCTGGTCCGCCGAGGACGCGCTGCGTGCGGAGGGCAAGCTGGAGGGGTCCGACGTCATCCAGCCGGTGCTGTTCGCGGTGATGGTGGCCCTGGCCGCGGTGTGGCGGCGGGCGGGCGTCGAGCCGACGGCGGTCGTCGGCCACTCGCAGGGCGAGATCATCGCCGCCTGCGTCGCGGGCGCGCTGTCGCTGGAGGACGCGGCCAAGGTTGTGGTCCTGCGCAGCCGGGCGCTGATGGGGCTGGGCGACCGGGGCGGGATGCTGGCCCTGGCCGTCCCGGCCGAGCGGGCCGGCGAGCTGATCGAGCCGTGGACGGGCCGCCTGTGGCCGGCCGTACACAGTGGGCCGGAAAGCTGCGTGATCGGCGGCGACGCCGACGCGCTGGACGAGTTCGCGGCCGCGCACGGCGAGCCCCTGCAGGCCCGCAGGGTGGCGATCGGCTACGCCGCCCACACCCCGCACATCGAGGCGCTGCGCGAGGAGATCCTCACCGCCCTGGACGGCATCAGCCCGCGCCAAGGCCGGACCGTGTTCTGCTCCTCCCACGCGGGCGCCCCGATCGAGCACGCCGAGCTGACCGCCGCCTACTGGTACACGAGCCTGCGCAACCCCGTCCGCTTCCAGGAGGCGGTCGAGTCGTTCGCCGGGACGCCGCTGTTCATCGAGACCAGCCCGCACCCGGTGCTGACCGGCCACATCCAGGACACGCTGGCGGCCGCGGGCCGCTCCGGCGGCGCCACAGGGACCCTGCGGCGTGGCGACGGCGGACGGGCCCGCCTGCTGACCGCGTTCGCCCAGGCGCACGTCCTCGGCGCCCCCGTCGACTGGCCCGCCGTCCTGGGCGCCGGAGCGGTGCCCGACCTGCCCACCTACCCGTTCGAGCGGGAGCGCTACTGGCTCGACGGCGCATCGTCCCACGCGGACCTGGCCGCCTCCGGCCTGGAAGCCTCGCGCCACCCGCTGCTCGGCGCCGCCGTACCACTCGCGGCCGGGGACGGTCACCTGCTCACCGGACGGCTGTCGCTCTCGGCCACCCCGTGGCTGGCCGACCACGCGGTGGACGGCGTCGTCCTGCTGCCCGGGACCGCCTTCGTCGACCTGGCCCTGGAAGCCGCCGCGACCGTCGGCGCCACGTCGCTGGCGGATCTGACGCTGGAGGCGCCCCTACGCCTGACCGCCGCGGAGGCGGTGCAGATCCAGCTGACCATCGCCGCCCCGGACTCCGGAGGCCACCGCGACCTGGCCATCCACGCCCGCCCCGCCGCCGACCTCGACGCTCCCTGGACCCGCCACGCAACCGGCGTCCTGTCGGAGACGCCCGAGGCTTCCGAGACGGAGCCGCTGGTGGCGTGGCCGCCTCCGGACGCCGTCGCGGCGGACCTGGACGACGTGTACGACCTGCTGGCCGAGCGTGGGTACGGATACGGCCCCGCCTTCCAGGGGCTGCGGGCCGCCTGGCGCTCCGGCGACGACGCCTACGCCGAGGTGGCGCTGCCCGAGCACGTCCGGGCGGACGCCGACCGGTTCACCCTGCACCCGGCGTTGCTCGACGCCGCGCTCCACCTGCTGGTGCTCGACACCGCCACCGACCCGGGCACGCTGCTGCTGCCGTTCTCGTGGAGCGGCGTGAACGTCTCCGCGCGCGGCGCGCAGGCCCTGGGGGTACGGCTGTCGCGCAAGGCTGAGGATCGGTACGCGCTGACCGTGTACACCGAGACCGGCACGGAGATCGCCACGGTCCGGGACCTGACCCTCCGGGCTGTCCCGAAGACCGGCGCCGCCCCGTCGGCCGAGACCTACACCGTCGCGTGGACCGAACTGCCCGAGCCCGAGCGCGGCACGCGCGCCTGGGCCGTGGTCGGCTACGACTCCTTCGCCGACGAGGTGGGCGGGCAGCGGTACTACGACCTGGCCTCGCTGGCCGACATGAGCGTGGAGGTCCCCGAGACGGTGCTGGTGCCGTGCGAGCCCGACGCCGAGGACCTGCCCTACTCCGTGCACGACGCCCTCTACCAGGCGCTCGACCTGGTCCAGGGCTGGGTGGGCGACGAGCGGTTCGCGCAGTCCCGCATGGTCGTCGTGACCAGGGGCGACGAGGTCGTGACCGCGCCGCTGTGGGGCCTGGTCCGCTCCGCCCAGGCCGAGCACCCGGGCCGGTTCGCGCTGGCCGACGTGGAGCTCGGCTTCATCGACTGGGAGCTGCTGGCAGCGGCCGACGAGCCCCAATTGCGGGCCCGTGACGGCAAGCTGCTGGCGCCCCGCCTGACCCGCCGGGCCGCCGGGGCCACGGCGGAAGGGGCACCGGCGAGCCCGCTCTCGGCGGACACGGGCTCGCCGGCCCCGGAACCTGCCAGCACGTCAGACCCCGGCACGTCGGACCCGGCCGCGGGTGCGGGGGAGCGCGACACGTTCGCCGCTCTCCTGGCCGGCGGGCCCGTGGTGGTGACCGGCGGGACCGGGTCGCTGGGCGGGCTGGTGGCCGAGCGGCTGGTCACCCGGCACGGCGTGCGTGCGCTGGTGCTGGTCTCCCGCAGCGGTACGGCGGCGCCCGGCGCTGCCGAGCTGGCGGGGCGGCTGGAGGCGCTGGGCGCCCGGGTGACCGTGGCCGCGTGTGACGTCTCCGACCGTGACGCGCTGGCCAGGCTGATGGCGGGGGTGCCGGAGGCGGCCGGGATCGTGCACACGGCGGCGGTTCTGGACGACGCCACCGTGGCGGGGTTGTCGGCGACCCGGCTGGACACCGTGCTGGCCCCCAAGGCCGATGCCGCCTGGCACCTGCACGAGCTGGCCGGTGCGCGTCCGCTGATCCTGTTCTCCTCGGTGGCCGGGGTGATCGGCACCGCCGGGCAGGCGAACTACGCCGCGGCCAACGCCTTCCTGGACGCGCTGGCCGCCTACCGGCTGGCCAGAGGGCTGCCCGCGGTTTCGGTGGCCTGGGGCGCGTGGGAGACCGGCATGGCCGGGCACCTGGAGGGCGCCGACGCCGCGCGCATGTCGCGTGCCGGTGTCGCGGCGCTCTCCGCCGAGCAGGGGCTCGACCTGTTCGACGGCATCGTGGCCGGCCGGGTGCCGGACGCCGACGGGGCGCTGGTCGTGGCCGCGCGCTGGGACGGCGGCGCCCTGCGGCAGCGGGCCGAGGACGGGGAACTCGCCTCGATCCTGCGTGGCCTGGTGCGGACGCCCCGCCGTACCGCGGACAGGGGGCGCGGTGAGGCGGCGGGCGGCGGCGCGACGGCGCTGGTGGAACGGCTGGCCGTCATGGGCGAGGCGGACGCGCGCGCCCACCTGACCGGGCTGGTCCGCTCGCATGTGGCGGCGGTGCTCGGGCACGGCGGCGCCGACCGGGTCGGCGTGGACAAGTCGTTCAACGAACTGGGCTTCGACTCGCTCACCGCGGTCGAGCTGCGTAACCGGCTCAATGCCGACACCGGCCTGCGCTTGCCGGCCACTCTCGTCTTCGACCACCCGACGGTCAGCGCGCTGGCCGAGCACCTGTTCCAGTCCCTGGCTCCGCGGACGCCCTCTCCGGAGGACACGCTGCGTGGGGCGGTGGAGAAGGTCGAGTCCATGTTGCTGGCCGCCAACGGCGAGGGCGAGGGGATCAAGGGACGGCTGGTCGCCATCCTGCAGAGCGCCCTCACCCGGTTCGGTGGCGGTGGCAGCGGCGGTGGCACGGCGGCGAACGGCGCCGCCGAGAAGATCGTTTCGGCCTCCGACGAGGAGATCTTCGCCTTGATCGACAACAGGGGCATGGCGGAAGGACCCGATCATGGCAACTGAGGAAAAGCTCCGCGATTACCTTAAGCGGGCCACGGTCGAGCTCGCCGAGACCCGGCAGCGCCTGGCCGACGCGGAGGCGCGCAGCCATGAGCCGATAGCGATCGTGGGCATGGCCTGCAGGTACCCGGGCGGGGTGGGCTCGCCGGAGGAGCTGTGGGACCTGGTCATGTCGCGGGTGGACGCGATCACCGAGTTCCCCGTGGACCGGGGCTGGGACGAGGACCTCTACGACCCGGACCCGGCGGCGCCGGGCAAGTCGTACACCAGGCACGGCGGGTTCGTGCACGACGTGGCCGACTTCGACGCCGCCTTCTTCGGGGTCAGCCCGCGCAACGCGCTGGCCACGGATCCGCAGCAGCGGATGTTCCTGGAGGCGGCCTGGGAGGTGTTCGAGCGGGCCGGGATCGACCCGGCGGCGCTGCGCGGCAGCCGTACGGGCGTCTACGCGGGGTGCATGTACACCGACTACGCGGCCAGGTTCGGCCACGGGGCGATCCCGCAGGCGGTGGAGGGGCTGCTGCTGACCTCCAGCACGTCGAGCGTGTTGTCGGGGCGGGTCTCCTACACGTTCGGGCTGGAGGGGCCGTCGGTCTCCGTGGACACGGCCTGCTCCTCGTCGCTGGTGGCGATCCACTTGGCGGCGCGGGCGCTGCGCAACGGGGAGTGCGCGATGGCGCTGGCCGGCGGCGTGACGGTGCTGGTGCCGCCGGACACGTTCGTGGAGTTCTCCAAGCAGCGCGGGCTGTCGCCCGACGGGCGGTGCAAGTCGTTCTCCTCCACCGCGGACGGCGTGGCGTGGGGCGAGGGCGTGGGGATCCTGCTGCTGGAGCGGCTGTCGGACGCGCGACGCAACGGGCGGCGCATCCTGGCGGTGATCCGGGGCACCGCGATCAACCAGGACGGCGCGAGCAACGGCATGACCGCGCCCAGCGGCCCGGCCCAGGAGCGGGTGATCGGGCAGGCGCTGGCGGACGCCCGGCTGACCACGGTGGACGTGGACATGGTGGAGGCGCACGGGACCGGCACGAAGCTCGGCGATCCGATCGAGGCGCAGGCCATCTTGTCAACGTATGGAGCGAATCGGGCGGAGGCGTTGTGGCTCGGCTCGGTCAAGTCGAACATCGGCCACGCCCAGGCCGCCGCCGGAGTCGCCGGCGTGATCAAGGCGGTGATGGCCTTACGGCACGGCGTCATGCCGCCCACGCTGCACGTGGTCGAGCCCACCCCGCACGTGGACTGGTCGGTGGGCAAGGTCAACCTGCTGACCGAGCCCCGCGAGTGGACCCGCCGGGACAAACGGCCGCGCCGGGCCGGGGTCTCGGCCTTCGGCATCAGCGGCACCAACGCGCACGCCATCCTGGAGGAGTACGCCCAGGAGGCGGTCAAGGCCCCCGCCGCCGAGCGGGCCGTCACCGGGGCGCCGCTGGTCTGGACGATCAGCGCGCAGAACGCCAAGGCGATGCGCGGACAGGCGGCCAGGCTCCGGGACTTCGCCCTGGCCAAGCCGCTGGCCGACGCCGCCGACGTGGCATGGAGCCTGGCCCGCACCCGCGCCGCCTTCTCCTGCCGCACCGCCGTACTCGGGGCCGATCGCGACGCGCTGCTGAAGGGCCTCGGCGCCCACCTGCGCGGCGAGAATCCGCCCGAGGTGGTCGAGGGCGTCGCCAAGGACGAGCTCAGGCTGGCCTTCCTCTTCACCGGCCAGGGCGGCCAGCGCGCCGGCATGGGCCGCGAGCTGCATGCCGCCTCGCCCGCCTTCGCCAAGGCCCTCGACGAGGTCTGCGCGGAACTCGACCGCCACCTGCCTCGCCCGTTGCGCGAGGTGATGTGGGCCGAGCCGGGCACCCCGGAGGCCGTGCTGCTCAACGAGACGTCCTACACGCAGCCCGCGCTGTTCGCGTTCGAGGTGGCCGCCTTCAGGCTGCTGGAGTCCCTGGGCGTACGGCCGGCCGTCGTCGCCGGCCACTCGGTCGGCGAGTTCGCCGCCGCGCACGCCGCCGGAGTCTGGTCGCTGGCCGACGCCGCCCGCCTGATCGCCGCCCGCGGCCGGCTCATGCAGAGCCTGGACACCCCGGGCGCGATGGTCGCGATCGAGGCCACGGCCGCGGAGGTCGCCCCCTCGCTGGCCGGGCAGGAGCACCTGGTCGGCGTGGCCGCCGTCAACGGCCCGAAGAGCGTGGTCGTCTCCGGCGCCGAGGACGCCTGCCTGGCCGTCGCCGAGCACTGGAAGGACCTCGGCCGCCGCACCCGCAGGCTCCCGGTCAGCCACGCCTTCCACTCGCCGCTCATGGAGCCGATGCTCGCCGCCTTCTCCGCCGTGCTGGAGAGCGTGGAGTTCGCCAGGCCGGCGCTGGAGTTCGCGACGAACCTCAACGGCGGCTCGTGGGCCGACCGGGAGTACTGGCTGGCGCAGATCCGGCGGGCCGTGCAGTTCCAGGCCATGATCGAGCGGCTGGACTCGCTCGGCGCCGACGCCTACCTGGAGGTCGGCCCGCAGGCCGTGCTCGCCGGGATGACCCACGACTGCCTGCCCGCCGTGGACCCCACCGTCCTCACCCTGAGCCGCCGCGACCGCTCGGAGACCGACGCGCTGACCGCCTGCCTCGCCCGCGCCTGGACCCTCGGCGCCCGCGTCGACTGGGCGGCGCTGACCGGCGGCGGCACCGCCATCGACCTGCCCACCTATGCTTTCGAGCGGGAGCGCTTCTGGCTCGACCCGCCCGTCCGCGTGGCCGACCTGGCCGTCACCGGCCTGCGCGAGGTCTCCCACCCGCTGCTGACCGCCGGACTCGACGTGGCCGACGACGGCGTGAGCGTCCTGACCGGCCGCCTCTCGCCCGCCGCCACCGCCTGGCTGGCCGACCACGCCGTCAACGGCGCTCCCGTCCTGCCCGGCGCCGCCTTCGCCGACCTGCTGCTCGAGGCCGGCGGCCAGATCGAGGAGATGGTCTTCGAGGCGCCGCTGGTCCTGGCCGAGCGCGGCGGCGTGCACCTCCAGATCGTGGTCGAGGCCCCGTCGGAGGAAGGGGTACGGCAGGCCCGCGTGCTCTCCCGCCCCGCGGCCGACCCGGACGCCTCCTGGACCCGCCACGTCCGCGCGGTCCTCTCACCCGAGCCGCCCGTCGCCTCGGCCTGCGCCTGGGCGGCGACCTGGCCTCCAGAAGGGGCGGAACCGGTCGAGGTGGCCTACGAGCCGCTGGCCGACATGGGCTACGACTACGGGCCCGCGTTCCAGAACGTGCGCGCCCTGTGGCGCTCCGGCGAGGAGATCTTCGCCGACGTCTCGGTCGGCGAACTCGACGTGGCCGGGCACTGGATCCACCCGGCGCTGTTCGACGCGATGTTCCACCTCCTGCTGATGGCCGACCCCGTGCCGGAGCTGCGCCTGCCGTTCGAGTTCCGCGGGGTGCGGCTGACCGCGCCCGGGGCGACCTCGCTGCGGGTACGGCTCACGCGCGACGGCGCCGACGGCTGCGCGATCGAGGCGGCCGACGCCTCGGGGCAGCAGGTGTTCGCCCTGGAGTCGGCCCGCATCCGCACGGTGGCCGCCGGCGCGCTGTCCGGCGGCTCGGCCGGGCCCGTGCCCTACGGGGTCGACTGGGTGGAGGCGCCCTCTGCCGGGGAGCCCGCCGGGGACTACACGGTCGTGCCGGTCACCCGGGGGACGCCGCGTGAGGTGGCCGCCCAGGTGCTCGGCGTGCTGACCGACGCCCTGCCGGACGAGCGCCGGGTGGTGTTCGCGCCGCGCGGCCTGGCGGCCGGGGTGGTGCGCGGTCTCGTGCGGACGGCGCAGACGGAGCAGCCGGGGCGGTTCGTGCTGGCGGACGTTCCCGAGGGGTTCTCGGACTGGGAGCGGGTGCTGGGGGCCGGGGAGCCCGAGGTCCGGTTCACGGACGGCAAGATCCTGGTGCCCCGTCTGGCCCGCCGTGCCGCGGAAGCCGCCACGGCGTCCGCCTCCGGAAACGCCTCCACGCCCTACCCGGACGCCTCCACCTGGATGAACGGGACCGTGCTGGTCACCGGAGGCACCGGCGGGCTGGGCAGCCTGATCGCCCGGCACGTGGTGGACAAGCATGGTGTGCGGGACCTCGTCCTGGTGTCCAGGCGGGGGCCGGAGGCTCCCGGGGCCGACGTTCTGGCCGCCGGGCTCCGGGAGAAGGGCGCCCGGGTCCGGGTGGTCGCGTGTGACGTGTCGGATCGCGGATCGCTGTCCACAGTTGTGGACGGCGCCGCCAACCTGACGGCCGTCATCCACACGGCAGGCGTCCTGGACGACGCCACGATCGACGGGCTGACGCCCGAGCGCATCGACCGGGTCTTCGCCCCCAAACTCGACGCCGCCTGGCATCTCCACAACCTCACGAAAAATCGGGATCTGAAGGCGTTCGTTTTGTTCTCTTCCCTGGCCGGGATCCTGGGCAACGCGGGCCAGGGCAACTACGCCGCCGCCAACGCCTACCTCGACGCCCTGGCCGCACACCGCAGGGCGCAGGGCCTGCCGGCCGTCTCCATCGCCTGGGGACTCTGGGACGGCGGCATGGGCGGCGACCTCACCGAGCTCGACATCGCCCGGCTCGCCCGGGCCGGCGTGGCCCCGCTCCCGGTCGAGCACGGCCTGGAATTGTTCGACACCGCGCTGGCCGCCGCCGACCCGGTGGTCGTGGCGGCCCGGTGGGACCAGGCCGGCCTCAGGGCACGGGCCGACGACGGCACCCTGCCGCCCCTGTTCAGGGGGATGGTGCGGACGCCGCGCCGTACCGCCTCCGACAAGACGGGGGCGGGCAAGCTCAAGGAACGGCTGGCCGCGCTCACCGAGTCGGAGGCCATCCGCCTGCTCACCTCCACCGTCCGCGGGCACGTGGCCGCGGTGCTGGCCCACGCCAGCGCCGACCACATCGACGTGGACAGCGCCTTCAACCAGCTCGGCTTCGACTCGCTCACCGCGGTCGAGCTGCAGAACCGGCTCAACGCCGAGACGGGCCTGCGGCTGCCCGCCACGCTCGTCTTCGACCACCCGACGGTCTCGTCGCTGGCGAAGTACCTGCACGAGACCCTGGCCCCGGCCGCCCCTTCGCCCGAGGACCTGCTGCGTGGCGTCCTCGAACGGGTCGGCTCCATGCTCACCACCGCCAAGGACAACGGCGAGGACCTGCGCGGCCGGCTGGTCGCCGTGCTGCAAAGCGGCCTGACCAGGTTCGGAGGCAGCAGTACCAGCGGCGGCGGCGACGAGGAAGTCGACATCGACTCCGCCACCGATGAGGAGATCTTCGCACTCATCGACAAGGAACTGTGACCCATGACAGGAAAGGCCCGAGCGATGGGGACCGAGGCCAAGCTCCGTGACTACCTCAAACGCGCCACCGTGGAACTCGCGGAAACCCGACGCCGCCTGACCGAGGACGAGAGCCGCCGCCACGAGCCGATCGCCATCGTGGGCATGGCCTGCCATTACCCGGGCGGGGTGAGCACCCCCGACGACCTGTGGGAGCTGGTGCGCTCCGGGCGCGACGCCATGGGCGGCTTCCCCGCCGACCGCGGCTGGGACGCCGAGGACCTCTACGACCCGGACCCGGACGCCACCGGCAAGACGTACGCCCGCCAGGGCGCCTTCGTGCCCGACGCCTTCGACTTCGACGCCGCCTTCTTCGGCATCAGCCCGCGCACCGCGCTCGGGACCGACCCGCAGCACCGGCTGTTCCTCCAGGCGACCTGGGAGGCGTTCGAGCGGGCCGGCATCGACCCGGGGACGCTGCGCGGCAGCCGTACCGGCGTCTACGCGGGCGTCATGTACGAGCACTACTCCAACCGCTTCCTCGCCGGCTCGCCCGGGGCGATGGAGGGCACGTTGTTCACCAACAGCGTGGCCAGCGTGCTGTCCGGCCGCGTCTCCTACCTCTACGGGCTGGAGGGGCCGTCGATCTCGCTCGACACCGCCTGCTCGTCCTCGCTGGTGGCCATCCACCTGGCGGTGCAGGCGCTGCGCCGGGGCGAGTGCACGCTGGCGCTGGCCGGTGGCGTGACCGTGATGCCGTCGCCGGTGCCGTTCGTGGAGTTCGCCCGGCAGCGGGTGCTGTCGCCGGACGGGCGATGCAAGGCGTTCTCCTCGACGGCCGACGGCGTCGCGTGGGGCGAGGGCGCCGGGGTGGTGCTGCTGGAGCGGCTGCCGGACGCCGAGCGCAACGGGCGGCGCATCCTCGCCGTGATCCGGGGGAGCGCGATCAACCAGGACGGCGCTAGCAACGGCATGACCGCGCCCAGCGGCCCGGCCCAGGAGCGGGTGATCGAGCAGGCGCTGGCCGACGCCCGCCTCGACCTGTCCGACGTGGACGCGGTCGAGGCGCACGGCACCGGCACCACGCTCGGCGACCCGATCGAGGCGCAGGCGCTGCTTGCCACGTACGGCCGCGGGCGGCCTGCCGAGCGGCCGCTCTGGCTGGGGTCGCTGAAGTCCAACATCGGGCACACCCAGGCCGCCGCCGGCGTCGGCGGGGTCATCAAGATGGTGAAGGCGCTGGAGCACCGGGTGCTGCCGCGCACCCTGCACGTGGCCGAGCCGACTCCGCACGTGGACTGGTCGCAGGGCGGCGTCCGGCTGCTGACCGGCGAGGTCGAGCTGTCCGAGGGCGAGCGCCCGCCGCGGGCCGGGGTCTCCAGCTTCGGCATCAGCGGCACCAACGCCCACGTGATCCTGGAACGCGGACCCGACCCGGACCCCGCGCCGCCGACGGGCGCGCTCCTCGTGTGGGTGGTGTCGGCCAAGAACGAGCGTTCCCTGCGTGCCCAGGCGGGCAGGCTGCGCGACTGGGCCGCCGCCGCGCCGGAGGCTGATCTGGCCGACGCGGGGCAGGTGCTGGCCAGGCGGGCGAGGTTCGCGCACCGGGCCGCGGTGCTCGCCGAGACCCGGGACGAACTGGTCGCCGGACTCGACGCGCTGGCCGCGGGTACGCCGCACCCGGCCGTCCTCGACGGCGTCGCCGCCACCGGCGCGCGCACGGTCTTCCTCTTTCCCGGCCAGGGCTCGCAGTGGACCGGCATGGCCGTCGACCTCCTGGACGCCAGCGAGGTCTTCCGCGACCGGCTGCGCGCCTGCGACGAGGCGCTCAAGGCGCACACCGGCTGGTCGGTCGAGGACGCGTTGCGCACCGGCAAGGAGATGGAAGGCTCCGACACCATCCAGCCCGCGCTGTTCGCGGTCATGGTCGCGCTCGGCGAGCTCTGGCGCTCCCTCGGCGTCGAACCGTCCGCGGTCGTCGGCCACTCCCAGGGCGAGATCGCCGCCGCCTGCGTCGCGGGATCGCTCTCCCTGGAGGACGCCGCCCGCATCGTCGCCGAGCGCAGCCGCGTCAGCGTCGACCGGCTCGGCGGCACCGGCGCCATGGTCTCCGTCGCCGTGCCCGCCGACCGGGCCCGCGAACTGATCGAGCCCTACGCCGGCCGCCTGTGGATCGCCGTGGACAGCGGGCCGACCGGCTGCGTGATCGCCGGCGCCGTGGACACGATCGAGGAGGTGGCCCCCCTCTGGGAGGAGCCCTACCGGGCGCGCCGGGTCGCCGTGGACTACGCCTCCCACACCCCGCACGTCGAGGTCCTGCGTGAGGAACTGGTCAGCCTCTTCGGTGAGGTACGGCCGGGCCGTACCGACATCGAGTTCTGCTCCTCCTCCGCCGGGGGGTTCGTCGATCCCGAGGGACTGACGGCCGAGTACTGGTTCGACAGCATGCGCAACCCTGTGCTGTTCCGGCAGGCGGTCGGGGCGTTCACCGGCCCGTGCCTGTTCGTGGAGGTGAGCCCGCACCCGGTGCTCCAGGTGGACGTGGCCGGGATCGCCGAGTCCGGCAGCGTCTGCGGCACATTGCGCCGCAACGCGGGCGACTGGCGGCGCTTCCTGCACGCGCTGGCCCAGGCGTTCGTGCTCGGCGCCGAGGTCGACTGGGCCCGCGCGCTCGCCGCCGGCCCCCATCGGCACGTCGAGCTGCCGACCTACGCCTTCGACCGGCGCCGCTTCTGGCTGGCCGCCGCGGACGGCCGCGGCACCCCGCCCGGCGTGGACGGCAGCGCGCACCCGCTGCTCACCGCCGTGGTGCCGGTGGCCGACGGCGGGCTCGTCCTGACCGGGCGGCTGTCGGTCAAGGCCGCGCCCTGGCTGGCCGACCACGCCGTCGAGGGCGGCGTGCTGCTGCCCGGGGCCGCCTTCGCCGAACTGGCCCTCGAAGCCGCCGCGGCCGCCGGCTGCGCGCGGGTCGAGGAGCTGGTCATCGAGGCGCCGCTGGTCCTGGACGGCGCCGCCCGCCTCCAGGTCGTCGTCTCCGCCCCCTCGGCGGACGGCCACCGCACGATCACGATCTTCTCCGGAACCGGCGACGACTGGGTCCGTCACGCCTCCGGCACCCTGTCCACCGCCGTCGCCACCTCGCCCGGCTGGGCCACCGCCTGGCCTCCCGCGGACGCCGAGCCGGTCGAGGTGGCCTACGAGGCGCTGGCCGCCCGTGGCTACGCCTACGGCCCGGCCTTCCAGGGCGTGAGCGCGGCCTGGCGCTCGGGGGAGGAGCTGTTCGCCGAGGTCACGGCCCCCGAGGGGGTGGACGTCACCGGCTTCGGCATCCACCCGGCGCTGCTCGACGCCTGCTTCCACCCGCTGCTCTTCGCCGCCCGGGAGAGTACGCTCCGCCTGCCTTTCGCCTTCGGCGGCGTGCGGCTGTCGGCCGCGCAGGCGGGCTCACTCCGGGTACGGCTCACGCCGCGCGGCGCGGACGAGGCGGCCATCGAGGCGGTGGACGCCTCCGGTCGCCCGGTGTTCACGATCGACTCCCTGCGCGTACGGCAGGCCGCCACCCGGCCGGTGCCCGCCCAGATCGTCCCGTATGGCGTGGACTGGGTGGAGGCTCCCTCCACGGGTGCGCCGGTGGGGCCGTACACCGTGGTGCCGCTGGCCGAGGGCACACCCCGCGAACTGGCCGCCCGCGCGCTGGAGGCCATGGCCGAGGACGAGCGCCACGTGGTGTTCGCACCGCGTGGCCTGGCGGCCGGGGTGGTGCCCGGCCTGGTCAGGACGGCCCAGGTGGAGCAGCCGGGGCGGTTCGTCCTGGTGGACGCCCCTGAGGGCTTCGCGGACTGGGAGCGCGTGCTGGCAACCGGCGAGCCGGAGATCCGGGTCGGGGACGGCAGACTCCTGGCCCCCCGCCTGGCCCGCCGCACCTCTTCGCCGGAGGGGGCCCGGACCGAGGTGTCGGTGGCCGGCTGGGCGACCGGCGGGGTTCTGGTGACCGGTGGGCTGGGTGGGCTGGGCAGCCTGGTGGCCCGCCATCTGGTGGACAGGCACGGTGTGCGGGACCTGGTCCTGGTGGGCAGGCGTGGACCGGAGACGCCCGGGGCCGACGTCCTGGCCGCCGGGCTCCGGGAGACCGGCGCCCGGGTCCGGGTGATCGCCTGTGACGTGGCAGACCGCGAGAAGCTGTCCACAGTTGTGGACGACATCCCCAACCTGACGGCCGTCATCCACACGGCAGGCGTCCTGGACGACGCCACGATCGAGGGTCTCACCCCCGAGCGGGTGGACCGTGTCTTCGCCCCCAAACTCGACGCCGCCTGGCATCTCCACCACCTCACGAAAAATCGGGACCTGGGGGCGTTCGTTCTGTTCTCCTCGCTGACCGGGATCCTGGGCAACGCCGGCCAGGGCAACTACGCCGCCGCCAACAGCTACCTCGACGCCCTGGCCGCACACCGCAGGGCGCAGGGCCTGCCGGCCGTCTCCATCGCCTGGGGACTCTGGGACAGCTCCAGCGAACTGACCGGCGCCCTCAGCACCGCCGACAAGGCCAGACTCGCCCGATCGGGCGTCGCCCCACTGGACTCGGCCACCGGCCTGGAGCTGTTCGACGCCGCCCTGGCCGGAGACGAGCCGGTCGTCGTCGCCGTCCGCTGGGACACCGCCGGCCTCCGGGCCAGGGCCGACAACGACGACCTCCCGGGAATGCTGCGCGGCCTGGTGCGCGCGCCCCGCCGTACGGCATCGGCGGCGGCGGCGGACGCGGCCGGGCTGGCCGCGCGGCTGGCCGAGCTGGCGCCCGCGGAAGGGCTGCGGCTGCTCACCGGCGCCGTCCGCGCCCACGTCGCGGCCGTGCTCGCGCACGGCAGCCCCGAGCAGATCGACGTCACCACCGCCTTCAGCCAGCTCGGCTTCGACTCGCTCACCGCGGTCGAGCTGCGCAACCGGCTCAACGCCGAGACGGGCCTGCGGCTGCCCGCCACGCTCGTCTTCGACCACCCGACCGTGACCTCCCTGGCCACCTACCTGTTCCGCACGCTGGCCCCCAAGTCGCTCTCGCCCGAGGACGTGCTCCAGGGCGCCCTGGACCGGGTCGAGGCCATGCTCACCAGCGCCAACGGGGAGGGCGAGGCCATCCGCGGCCGGCTCGTCCCCATCCTGCAGGCCGCCCTGACCAGGTACGGCGGGGCCGGGAGCGACGCCGACGGCATGGTCGAAAAGATCGACGCCGCCTCCGATGAGGAGATTTTCGCGCTCATCGACAACGAACTGTGACCACTGACTCCCGTTACCGGAAAGGTTCGCCGATGGGGACCGAGGAAAAGCTCCGCGCCTACCTCAAGCGTGTGACCGTCGAACTGGCCCAAGCGCGCCGTAACCTCACCGAGGCCGAGGACCGCCGCCACGAGCCCATCGCCGTCATCGGCATGGCCTGCCGCTACCCCGGCGGTGGCGACACGGTCGAGGGCCTGTGGGAACTGCTGCGCGAGGGCAGGCACGCGGTCGGCGAGGTGCCTCCGGCGAGGTGGGACATCGACGCCTACTACGACCCCGACCCGCAGAAGCCCGGCGGCATGTACACCCGCTACGGCTGCTTCCTCGACGACGTGACCGGCTGGGACGCGGAGTTCTTCGGCATCTCGCCCCGCGAGGCGCTGCGCATGGACCCGCAGCAGCGCCTGCTGCTCGAACTGGCCTGGGAGGGCCTGGAGAACGCCGGGCTGGCGCCCAGCCGGATGAAGGGCAGCAGAACCGGCGTGATGGTCGGCTACATGGACACCCTCCAGTACGGCCGGCTCCAGATCGAGATCCAGGGCCGGGACGCCGTCTCCGACCCGTACCTCGGCCAGGGCGCGATCGCCAGTGTGGCCGCCGGCCGCATCGCCTACCAGTTCGACCTGGTCGGGCCCACGCTGACCGTGGACACCGCGTGCTCCTCCTCGCTGATCGCCGTCCACCTGGCGGTGGAGAGCCTGCGCAGGGGCGAGTGCGACATGGCGCTGGCCGCCGGGTGTTCGCTGACCTTGCATCCGTCGATGTTCATCCAGGCGTGCGCGGGCATGATGATGTGCTCCGACGGCCGGTGCAAGACGTTCGACGAGGGCGCCGACGGTTATGTGATGGGCGAGGGCGGCGGCCTGGTCGTGCTGGAGCCGCTGTCGAAGGCGCTGGCCAACGGCAGGCGGATCCGCGCGGTCATCCGCGGCTCGGCGGCCAACCAGGACGGGCGCAGCAACGGGCTCACCGCGCCCAGCAGGAACGCCCAGGTGGACGTGATCACGCGGGCGCACGTGGCGGCTCGGGTGCACGCCGACGACGTCGACTACGTGGAGGCGCACGGATCCGGGACCCAGCTCGGGGACGCGATCGAGCTGTCGGCGCTGCACGACGTGTTCGGCAGGCGCCCCGCCGAGCGGCCGCTGCGGGTGGGCGCCATCAAGACCAACATCGGCCACACACAGGCGGCCGCCGGCGTGGCCGGGCTCATCAAAACCGTGCTCATCCTGGAGAACGGGGTCATCCCGCCCAACCTCAACATGGACCGGCCCGCCACCGCCATCCACGAGGACGGCACGATCCGGCCGGTGACCGAGGCGCTGGAGACGGCGCCCCGGCTGGCGGGGGTCAGCTCGTTCGGCCTGTCGGGCTCCAACGCCCACGTGGTGCTGGAGGCCGCCCCCGAGCGTGTTTCCCCGGGTGTGGCCGGGCCCGCCGTACACACTCTTCCCGTCAGCGCGGGCAGCCAGGCGGCGCTGCGCGAGCAGGCGGCACGGCTGGCCGCCCGGCTGGCCGCGGACCCCGGGCTGGAACCGGCCGACGTGGCCCGCACCCTGCACACGGGCAGGGCGGCGCTCGACCACCGGCGGCTCCTGGTGGTGGACGACGTGGCCGGCGCCGTCACCCGGCTGCGCGCCCTGGCCGGCGGCCCGGATGTCGTCAGGGCCAAGGACAATCCGCGGATCGCGTTCCTGCTGCCGGGCGTCGGCGACCAGTACGCGGGCCTGGGCAAGGAGCTGTACGCCACCGAGCCGGTTTATGCACAGGCTGTGGACGCCTGCGTCGAACTGGTCCGCCGGCACGCCGACCTGGACCTGCTCCCGTTCTTCGAGGCCGACCCCGCGCCGCGCGAGGACGGCCTGGCCGCGATGCTGGGCAGGGAGAGCGGCCAGGACGCCGGGGACGACCCGCTGGAGCACGCGCCGATCTCGCACCCGTTCCAGTTCACCGTCGAGTACGCGCTGGCCAGGCTGCTCGCCCACTGGGGCGTGACGCCGGACATGCTCATCGGCTACAGCCTCGGCGAGTACGTCGCCGCCTGCCTGGCCGGCGTCTTCACGCTCGAGGACGCCGTGCGGGTCGTGATCGAGCGGGCACACCTGATCAACGCGGTCCCGGCCGGCCGCATGGTCGCCGTGGCCGCCTCCGAGCAGCGCATCCGCGAGGTGCTGCCCGGCCTCGAGGTGGACGTCGCCGCGCTCAACGGCCCGTCGATGACCGTGCTGAGCGGCCTGCCCACCTTGATCGAGCGGGCCACCGCGGACCTGATGGCCGCCGGCCTGGCCTGCCGCCCGATGCGCTCGGCGCACGCCTTCCACTCCTCGCTGCTGCAGCCCGCCCGCGACAAGCTGTTCGCCCTGCTGGAGACCGTGCCACGCCAGGCGCCCGCCCTCACGATCATCTCGAACCTCACCGGCGCCGCCCTCACCCCCGAGCAGGCGATCAGCGACTCCTACTGGGCCGACCAGCTCGTCAGCCCCGTGCGCTTCGCCGACGGCGTCCGCCACTGCGTGGACCAGGAGATCGACGTCTTCGTCGAACTGGGCGCCGGGCAGACGCTGGGCGGGCTGGTCCGCCAGAACCTGACCGGCGGCGCACCCGCCGCGGTGCTGGGCACGCTGCCCGCCCTGTGGACGGCCGGTGAGCGCCGCGACGCCAGGACCGAGCTGCTGGAGAGCGCCGGACGCCTCTGGGAGGCGGGCGCGCCGGTCCGCTGGGAGCTGACCGGACCGGCCACGGCCGGGGTGGTCACCCTGCCCGCCTACCCGTTCCAGCGCACCCGCTTCTGGCCCGAGCCCGCCTCCGGCACGGCCGCCGCCTCGACCGGCGGAGCCGGGACCGGTGGCGCCCCGACCGGCTCCGGGGAACGGGCCGACGGCGTCCGGACGGAGGGGGCCGACTTCCGGTTCGTGCCCTCCTGGCGGCAGGATCCCGTCCGTCCCGTCCTGCCGGACCTGCTCGCGCTGCCCGGCCCGCTGGTCGTCTTCTCCGAAGGCGCGGCCGGTACGGCTCTCGCCGACCTGGCCGAGGCGGGCGGCGGCCAGGTCGTGGAGGTCTTCGCCGGATCACGGCTGCACCGCGACGGGCGCTGCCTGACCATCGACCCCGCGGACCCGGCCCACTACGCCGAGGTGTTCCAGGGGCTCGCCCAAGGCCCCGTGCACGTGGCCCACCTGTGGAGCCTGCTCACGGCCCGCGAAGACCTGGAGGCGGCGATCGGCCACGGCTTCGACAGCCTCCTGCTGGCCATCCAGTCGCTGACCGTCGAGCCCGGCGCCCGCCTGCTCACCGTCACGCGGGGCGCCGCCGAGGTCCTGGGCGGCGACAACGTCGCGCCCCAGCAGGCGCTGGCCCACGGGTTCGGCCGGGCCGTACAGCACGAGTTCAAGGAGCTGACCTGGACCGGCGTCGACCTGGACCCGGCCACCGCAGACCAGGCCGGCGGGCAGGTGGCCGGTGAGCTGGTGGCCGCGCCCGGCGGGAGTGACGCGCTGGCCGCCTGGCGGCGCGGACGCCGCTGGGTGCGTGCCTGGGCGGAGGTTCCCGGCGAGCCCGATGCCACCGGTTCCCCCTGGCGGGCCGACGGCGTCTATCTGGTCACCGGTGGTACCCGGGGCCTGGGTATGGGCCTGGCCAGGCACCTCGTGCGCACCGGGGTCAGGAAGCTGGCCCTGCTCAGCCGTACCCCTCTCGACCGGAACGCCGCCCCCGAGCCCGGCAGCCGGACCGAGCGCACGCTCGCCGACGTCGCCGCGCTGGAGGCGGCGGGCGCCGAGGTGCTGCTGGTGGCGGCGGACACCGGCGACGCGGCGCAGTTCGAGCGCGCCATCGCGGGCGTGCGCGAGCACTACGGCGCGCTCCACGGCGTGATCCACTCGGCCGGGCTCCCGGCGGGCGGCCTCATGCAACGCAGGACGGTCGCGGAGGCCCGGGCGGTCCTCGCGCCGAAGGTCCTGGCCATGGGCCCGCTGGCCAGGCTGGTCGGCGCGGACACCCCCGAGCACGAGCGGCCGGAACTGCTCGTCCTGTACTCCTCCGCGGTCACCGCGTTCGGCGGCATCGGCGAGGGCGACTACTGCGCCGCCAACACCGTCCTGGACGCGTACGGCGAGGCGCTGGCCGCCACCGCCCCTTCCACCCGGGTCGTCGCCATCTCCTGGGGCCCCTGGCTGCACGACGACTGGCAGGCCGAGAACTTCAAGAACACCGGCGGCCTGGCCGAGCGCGTCAGGAACTACCGCGAGAGGTACGGCTTCGCCGAGGAGGCCGGCAACGACCTGCTCGACACGATCATCAGGGGCGGGCACGGGCACGTGCTGGCCGCCCGGCAGCCGCTCGGGGACGTGGTCCGCGAGTGGACCGCGATGCTCGACATCGACAACCTCATCGGCGAAGCCGTACCCCGGGGCGAACGGTTCCCGCGGCCGCAGCTGCGCACCGACTACGCCGAGCCGCGCAACGAGCGGGAGGCGCTGGTCGCCGAGCTGTGGGGCGCCTATCTCGGCATCGCCCAGGTGGGCGTGCACGACCCGTTCTTCGACCTCGGCGGCAACTCCCTGGTCGGCATGGCCATGGTGCTGGCCATCGAGAAGGAGCTCGGCGTCCCGATCGCCCCGGCCGTGTTGTTCGAGCATCCGACCGTGGCCGCGTTCACCGCGGCGGTCGACGGCGGCGCGTCGGCCACGCAGGAAGCACTGACCAGCAGCTCGGCGAGGGGGCAGCGGCGGCGTCGCGCCCGGGCCGGCACCCACAGGGGACAAGCCGAAAAGGGAGCAGAACGTGAGTGACGAGAGCACGGGCACCGACATCGCGATCGTCGGGATGTCCGGAAGGTTCCCGGGCGCGTCCGGCGTCGCCGAGCTGTGGGCCGCCATCAGGGCGGCCCGGTCGGGCATCACCCGCTTCACCGACGAGGAGCTGCGCGCCGAAGGCGTCACCGAGGACGAGCTCCAGGACCCGAGCTACGTGAAGGCCGGCCCGGTCATCGACGGCATCGAGCTGTTCGACGCGAACTTCTTCGGCTTCACCCCGAAGGAGGCGCAGATCCTCGACCCGCAGCACCGGCTGTTCCTGGAGCACAGCTGGGCCGCGCTGGAGGACGCCGGCTGCGACCCGGCCCGCTTCGACGGCTCGATCGGCGTCTTCGGCGGCTGCGCCCACAGCTCCTACATGCAGAACAACCTGATCCCCGGCGGCGTCGGCGAGGTCATGGGCCACCTGGCGCTCGGCCTGGCCAACGACAAGGACTCGCTGACCACCCGGGTCGCGCACACGCTCGGCCTGTCCGGCCCGAGCTACGGCGTGCAGAGCTACTGCTCCACCTCGCTGGTCGCCATCTGCGCCGCCGCCACCAGCCTGGCCGGGTTCGAGTGCGACATGGCGCTGGCCGGCGGCGTCGCCGTCAGCGTGCCGCACCGGGTCGGCTACGCCTACCAGCCCGGCGGGATCGCGCCGCCGGACGGCGAGTGCCGCGCCTTCGACGCCGCCGGTCTCGGCAGCCCGCTCGGCAGCGGCGTCGGCGTGATCGTGCTGCGCCGCCTGGAGGACGCGCTGGAGGCCGGCGACCAGATCTACGCGGTCATCCGCGGCTGGGCGGTCAACAACGACGCGGGCAAGAAGGTCGGCTTCACCGCGCCCGGAGTGCAGGGGCAGGCGTCCGTCATGGCCGAGGCGCTGGCCGCCGCCGACCTGGACCCGGCCGACATCGACTACGTGGAGGCGCACGGCACCGGCACCGCCCTGGGCGACGCCGCCGAGCTGGCCGCCATCCAGCAGGTGTACCGGGGCGAGTCGCTGCTCGTCGGCTCGGTCAAGACCAACCTCGGCCACCTCGACCGGGCCGCCGGGGTCACCAGCCTCATCAAGACCGCGCTGGCCCTGCGCACCGGCGAGATCCCGCCCACGCTCAACCTGGAGACCCCCAACCAGCAGCTCGCCTCGGGAGAGGCCGCCATCGAGGTGGTCACCGAACTGCGCTCCTGGCCGGAGACGGGACGCACCCGGCGGGCGGGCGTCAGCGCCTTCGGCATCGGCGGCACGAACGCGCACGTGGTGCTGGAGGCGGCGCCCGAGGTGGCACGCCCCTCGACGGCGCCGCGGGCGGAACTGCTCGTCTGGTCGGCCCGCACCGCCGAGGCCGCCGACACGATGACCACCCGCCTGGCCGACCATCTCGCGGGGGACGCGGGCAACCGGACCGGCGGCACGGCCGTACCGCCGAGCCACGGCGGCGACCGGCTGGCCGACGTGGCGCACACCCTGCAGTCCGGCCGCCGGCTCTTCGGCCACCGCAGGATCCTGGTCGCCGGCAGCACCGAGGAAGCCGTGGCCGGTTTGCGCGAGCCCGCCGTCCTGGGCCGCTCCGACACCCGCACCGACCGGCAGGTCGCCTTCCTCATCGCGGGCACCGGCGAGCAGTACCCGGGCATGGCCGCCGACCTCTACGCCGGCGAGCCGGTCTTCCGCCAGACGCTGGACCGCTGCCGCGACGCGCTGCGCGGCCTCATGGGCGGCGCCGACCCGCTGGCCGACATGCTCCGCCCCCGCGTCAGCGGCGAGGCGGGCGCGCTGGCCAGGATGCTGGGCCGGGCCGAAGCCGCCGACGCCACCACCACCGACCGGCTCCAGCCCGCGTTGTTCGCGGTCGAGTACGCGCTGGCGCACCTGGTCCGCTCGTGGGGCATCGAGCCGTCGATCCTGGCCGGCTACAGCCTCGGCGAGTACGTGGCCGCGTGCCTGTCCGGCGTGCTGTCCCTGGACGACGCGCTCAAGCTGGTCACCCACCGGGCCAAGCTGATCAACCAGCTGCCCGCCGGAAGCATGAGCGCCGTCCCCCTGCCCGCGGCCGAGGTACGGGCCCGCCTCGCCGGCATCCCCGGCGTGGACGTGGCCGCCGTCAGCGGCCCCTCGCTCACGGTCGTCGCCGGCGAACCCGAGGGCATGGAGGCCGTCCGGGCGCTCCTGGAGGCCGACTCGATCCCGTGCCGCCCGCTGGCCACCACGCACGCCTTCCACTCGCGCATGCTGGAGCCGATCCGCGGCGAGCTCACCGGCTGGATCGCCGCCAACGTCACCCTCAACCCGCCGCGCATCCCCTACGTCTCCAACGTCACCGGCGACCTGGCCACCGCCGAGCAGGTGACCGACCCCGGCTACTGGGCCGAGCACATGTGCGCGGCCGTCCAGTTCGACAAGGTGATCGGCACCTTGATCGGGTACGGCGAGGCCGCCCTGCTGGAGATCGGCCCCGGCCAGTCGCTCGGCGCGATGGTCCGCGGCCACCGGGACTGCCCCAGGGACCGCTGGCCGCTCATCGTCCAGGCGCTGCCCGCCGAGAGCGACACCCGCTCCGCCGGGCACGTGCTCACCGAGGCGGTCGGCCGGTTGTGGCTGGCCGGCGTACCGGTCGACTGGCCCGGCTACCAGCGCGGGCGCCCTGTCGCCAAGGTGTCGCTGCCGCCGTACCCGTTCCAGCGTGAGCGCTACTGGGTGGACGCGCCCACGGCCAAGCCGGTGGCTGCCGCCCCGGAGCCGGTCGTCGCGGAGCCCGAGCCGCACGTGCGCGTGATGGCCCCGACGTGGACGGCCGCCGACCTCCCCGCCCCCGCGGACCCGCCCGGGAAGGTCGCGCTGGTGGCCGACCGCGGCGGGGTCGCCGACGCGCTCGCCAGGGTTCTGCGGGCCGCCGGAACCGAGGTCGAGCCGGGTACCGCTACCGCCGACGTCGTGGTGGACCTGCGCATGCTCGACCACACCGACGCCGGCTCCGACGGCCGTGAGGCACTGCTCCCGGTGGCCGCGCTCCTGGACGGCTGTGCCGAGAGCGGCGACAACACGCGGGTCCTCGTGGTCACCGCGGGCGGCCAGGCGATAGGCGGGGACAGCCCGTCGCCCGCCCAGGCCGCCGTGGCCACGCTGCCGCTGGTCGCCAACCAGGAGTACCTCAACCTCGACTGCCGAGCCGTCGACCTGGCACCCGGTCTCCCGCCCGAGGAGGCCGCCGCCCTGCTGGCCGCCGAACTGGCCACCCCTCCGGGGCAGACCCTCGCCGCCTACCGCGACGGCCGCCGCCTGGTGCGCACCTTCGAGCCGGTACGGCAAAGCGCCCCCGACCAGAGCGCCCCGCTCGCCCAGAGCGCCCCGGCCACCCAGAGCGGCCCGGCCCAGGACGCCCCGGTCATCCGGAAGGGTGGTGCCTACCTGGTCACCGGTGGCCTGGGGCCGGTCGGGCTGCTGATGGCCGAGCATCTGGCCGACGCCGGAGCCGGGCGACTCGTCCTGACCAGCCGCACCGGCCCGGACGACGCGCGCCGCGAGGTTGTGGAGCGGCTGCGGGCCCGCGGCGTCGAGGTCAGCACCCCGGCCGTGGACGTCACCGACGCCGCGGCCATGCGCGTCCACCTGGAAGGCGTGGACGGCGTCGTCCACCTGGCCGCCGTCAGCACCCCGGACACCTTCGTCTCCCTCCGGGACCTGAACGAGGAGGCCGTGGACCGGCACTTCGCCGCCAAGGTCGCGGGCGCGAAGGTCCTTGAACGGGTCTTCGCCGAGATGGACGGCCCGCCGGAGTTCGCGGTGCTGTTCTCCTCCACCTCCGCGATCCTGGGCGGCATCACGTTCGGCAGCTACGCCGCCGCCAACGCCGCTCTGACCGCCCTGGCCCACCGCAACCACGCCCGCCGTACCGCCACCACGTGGGTGGCGGCGAGCTGGGACACCTGGTCGATCACGCTCGAACGGCTGGGCGGCGGCCTGGGCGCGGCGATGGTGGCGCACTCGATGTCCACCGAGCAGGGCATGGCCGCCTTCGACGAGATGCTGGCCGCGCCGCAGCCGGACCTGGTGGTGGCGGCGGGCGGGCTGGACGACCGGCTGCCCAGGGCGGCGGCGCCCGCGGCGCCGAAGGGTGACCGGTTCCCCCGGCCCGAGCTGCCGCAGCCGTACAGCCCTCCGCTCACGGACGCCGAGCGCGGCCTGGCGGAGCTGTGGTCGGAGGTGCTGGGGGTCGAGCCGGTCGGCACCCGGGACAACTTCTTCGACCTGGGCGGCAACTCGCTGGTCGCGCTGCAGATGCTCCGGTTGGTGAAGGAGCGGTTCGGCGTCGCCGTACCGACGGTGATGTTGTTCGAGGCGCCGACCGTGAACCGGCTGGCGGCCATCCTGGACGAGCGCGGCGCGGTCACGCAGCCGGTCGTCCCCGTCAAGGTGGTCCAGCGCGAGCAGGACGACGACCGGCGGATCGCGATCGTGGGCATGGCCGGGCGCTTCCCGGGCGCGCCGGACGTGGCGACGTTCTGGCGGAACCTGCGGGAGGGCGTCGAGTCCATCACCTTCTTCGGCGAGGACGAGCTGGTGGCGGCGGGCGTGGATCCCGAGCTGGTGCGGGACCCGGCCTACGTGCCGGCCCGGCCGGTGCTGGACGAGATCGACACGTTCGACGCGGCCTTCTTCGGGATGAGCCCGCGCATGGCCGCGATGACCGACCCGCAGCAGCGTGCCTTCCTGGAGGTGTGCTGGGAGGCGCTGGAGCAGGCGGGGTACGCCGCGCCGGAGCACCGGGGGCGGGTCGGGGTGTTCGGCGGCACGAACATCTCCACCTACCTGCTGCGCCTGAGCGACCAGCTGCTGGGCGCGGGCAGCGAGGAGTTCAGCGACTTCGAGGTCATCATGGGCAACGACAAGGACGCCCTGACCACGGTCGTGTCCTACCTGTTCGACCTGTACGGGCCGAGCGTGGCGGTGCAGACGTTCTGCTCGACCTCGCTGGTGGCCGCGCACCTGGCGGTGCAGAGCCTGCGGGCGGGGGAGTGCGAGCTGGCGCTGGCCGGCGGCGTCTCGATCCGGATCCCGGACCGGGTGGGGCACAAGTTCGGCCCCGGCGGCCAGGAGTCGCCGGACGGGCACGTGCGCACGTTCGACGCCCGGGCGCGCGGCAGCATGTTCGGCGACGGGGCCGCGGCCGTCCTGCTCAAGCGGCTGCCGGACGCGATCCGCGACGGCGACCACATCTGGGCGGTGATCCGCGGCGCGGCGATGAACAACGACGGCGCGCTCAAGGTCGGCTACACCGCGCCCAGCGTGATCGGCCAGGCCAGGGTGATCGCCGACGCGATGGCCGACGCGGGCGTGACCGGCGACGACATCAGCTACATCGAGGCGCACGGCACCGCCACCGAGCTCGGCGACCCGATCGAGGTGGCGGCGCTGACCCGGGCCTTCGGCCAGACCAGCGAGCGGCGCTACTGCCCGATCGGCTCGGTGAAGACCAACGTCGGCCACCTGGACCGCGCCGCGGGCGCCAGCGGCCTGATCAAGACGGCGCTCTCGCTGAACAGCGGGCTGATCCCGCCGAGCCTGCACTACACCAGCCCCAACCCGGAGATCGACTTCGAGAACAGCCCGTTCTACGTCAACACCGAGCTGGCCGATTGGCGCACCCGCGACGGCCGCCCGCGCATCGCCGGGCTGAACTCCCTCGGCATGGGCGGCACGAACGTGCACCTCGTGGTCGAACAAGCGCCTGCCAGGGACCACGCCCCCGAGTCCCCGCGCAGGTACCAGGTGCTCCCGCTGTCCGCGCGCAACGCGACCGCCGCGGACCAGGCGTGTCATCGCCTCGGTGAGCACCTGCGAGAGGCGGCCGGGGTCCGGCTGCCGGACGTGGCCTTCACCCTGCAGGTGGGGCGCAAGACGTTCGAGCACCGCCGGGCCCTGGTCGCCGCGAGCGTCGAGGAGGCGGCCGGGGGACTGACCGGCCCCGAGGTGCTGAACCGGGTCGACACGGTCCAGGGCCGGCAGGTGGCGTTCCTGCTGGGCGGGGTCGGGGAGCAGTATCCGGGCCTGGTCGCCGGGATGTACGCGCACGAGCCGGTCTTCCAGCGGCATCTCAACGCCTGCCTGGAACACCTGGACGAAGGACTCAAGGACCTGCTGACCGGCGCACGCGGCGGTGACGGGCGGGGCGCCGCGCTGGAGCGCACCGAGGCGGTGCAGCCCGCGCTGTTCGCCGTGGAGTACGCGCTGGCGCGCACGCTCATGGACTGGGGCGTCCAGCCGCGCCTCATGCTCGGCTACAGCCTCGGCGAGTACGTGGCCGCGTGCCTGGCGGGCGTGCTCTCCCTGGAGGACGCCCTCAAGCTGGTCGCCCACCGGGCCGGGCTCATCGCCGGGCTGCCCGGCGGCGCGATGCTCGCGGTCTCCCTGCCCGAGGCCGACCTGCGCCGCCGCTTCCCGCTCGACGGGCTGGACCTCGCGGCGCTCAACGGGCCGCAGGTCACGGTCGTCGCGGGCCCCGGGGAGACGGTGGACGCCCTCGCCGCGCGGCTGCGGGCCGCCGAGGTGCCCTGCCGGTCCCTGCGGACGACCCACGCCTTCCACTCCAGGATGTTGTCGCCGATCGCGGAAGAGCTCACCGACTGGGTCAAGAAGAACATCCGGCTCAACGCCCCGGCGCTGCCGTACATCTCGAACCTGACGGGCGAGGTGGCCGGCGCCGAGGTGCGCGACCCCGGCTACTGGGCCCGGCACATGTGCGAGACCGTGCGGTTCGCCGCCGGGGTGGAGAGCCTGCTGGCCGACCCGGAGCTGGCGATCGTGGAGATCGGCGCCGGTCAGTCGCTCGGCGCGCTGGTGCGCGGGGCGGGCTGCCCGCCGCAGCGCTGGCCGCTCATCTCCCACGTACTGCCCGCCGCGAGCGACAGCCGGCCCGACGACCAGGTGTTCGCCGGTTGCCTGGCGCGCCTGTGGCTGGCGGGCGTGACGCTCGACTGGGCGGCCTACCACGATGGAGGGGCCGGCCGGATCCCGCTGCCCACCTACCCGTTCCAGCGGCTGCGCTACTGGATCGACCCGTCCGCCACCCGGTCCAGGAAGAAGACGGTCGAGGAGGCGATCGCCGAGGGCTCGCTGCTCGACGCGATCAGCAGCCTGGCCAAGCTGCCCGAGGACGAATGGCTCTACCAGCCCGTCTGGCGTCAGGTCACCGCCTCCCGCAAGGCCGAGCCGGCCACCTGGCTGGTCTACTCCCGCGGCGGCCTCGCCGACCGCGCGCTGGCCGCGCTGCGCCGGGCCACGAGCGCGCCCGTCTCGGTGGTACGGCCCGGCGACGCCTACACCGGCGGCCCCGACGGCTACACGGTACGGCCCGGCAACGTGGCCGACACCGCCGCCCTGCTGCGTGACCTGCGTGCCGCCGGCCGTCCCCTGGACCGGGTCGTGCACCTGTGGTCGCTCGACGAGACGCTGCCGGACGCCGGGCACGGCCTGCACACGCTGGTCGCGCTGGCCAGGGCGGCGGGCGAGTCGGGCGTGGACCGCTGGTCGCTGGACGTGGCGGTGGCCGGGACCCAGCAGGTGCTGGGCGAGGAGGTGACGAACCCGGACGGCGCCCAGCTGATCGGCCCGGCCCTGGTGATCCCGCTGGAGTACCCGAACGTGGTCACCCGGTTCATCGACGCCGAGCCGGACGGCCACGCCGCCCTGGTGGCCGAGCTGGGCCGCGAGCAGTCGGCCAGGACCGTGGCGCTGCGCCGCGGCAGGCGCTGGGTGCCCGGCTACGACAAGATGCCGCCGCCCGCGGCCGAGCCGCTGCGCTCCGGCGGCGTCTACCTGGTCACCGGCGGCCTGGGCGGCATCGCGCTGGGCCTGGGTGAGCAACTGGCCAAGGAGTGCCGGGCCAAGCTCGTCCTGCTGGCCAGGCGCGGGCTGCCGGAGCGCGCCCGGTGGGCGGCGATCCTGAGCGGCGCGGACCCGGTCGACGAGACGACCCGCCACCGGGTCGAGAAGGTGACCGCGATCGAGGCGGCCGGCGGCGCGGTCGAGGTGGTCGTCGGCGACGTGGCGAGCGCGGCGGACGTCACCCGTGCGGTCGAGCGGGCCCGCGAGCGGTTCGGCGCCCTGCACGGCGTGCTGCACGCGGCGGGCGTGCCGGGCATGGGCCTCATGCAGTTCAAGCGGCCGGAAGAGCTCGACGAGGTGATGGCGCCCAAGATCGCCGGCACGCTGGCGCTGGCCGAGGCGCTGCGGCTGGGCGAGCCGGACGAGGTGGAGCTGGACTTCCTGGTCCTGTTCTCCTCGATCACCTCGGCCACCGGCGGCGGGCCGGGCCAGGTGGACTACTGCGCGGCCAACGCCTACCTCGACGCCTACGCCTGCCGGCTGGCCGCCTCCGGCCGCCGCGTGGTGGCGCTCGACTGGGGCGAGTGGACCTGGAACGCCTGGGAGGCCGGGCTGGCCGGGTACGACGAGGGCCTGCAGGACTTCTTCCGCAAGAACCGGGCGCGCATCGGCATCGGGTTCGAGGACGGCTGGCGCTCGCTGCTGCGCGCCCTGGCCAGCGGCGAGCCCCGTGTCGTGGTCTCCACCCAGGACTTCCCCACGCTGGTCGAGGGCAGCTCGATGTTCACCCTGGAGGCGGTCACCGCCACCGAGTCGGGCGGCGAGCGGCACCCGCGTCCCGAGCTGGTCACCTCCTACCAGGAGCCCACGGGCGAGTCGGAGGAGAGGATCGCCGGGATCTGGTGCGACCTGCTGAAGCTGGAGCGGGTCGGCGTCCTGGACAACTTCTTCGAACTGGGCGGCAACTCGCTGCTCGGCGTCACGATCGTGGCCGCGGTGCGGCGCGCGTTCGAGCTGGCCGAGCTGCCCCCGCACATTCTCTACGAGGCGCCGACGGTGGCCGCGCTGGCCCAGACCGTCGAGGCGATGACCTCGGGCGAAACCCCGACCAACGGCGGCACCGACGGCGGCAGCCAGGTGCGTGCCCAGCTCCGCAGATCCGGACTCGAAGCCTCGGCCGCCCGTCGGCGTGGCCGGTAACGAAAGGAATGTCATGGCTTTGATCGGCGTAATCGGCGCAGGCGTCATGGGCGTCGGCGTCGCCCAGAACCTCGCGCAGACCGGGCACGACGTCGTCCTGGTCGACAAGGACGAGCAGATCCTCAAGGAGGCCCTCGAGACCATCAACCGCAACGCGCGGATGAGCCGCCTCATGGGCGGCCCCGCGCTGGACGCCGACGCGATCCTGTCCAGGATCACCACGTCGGTGGGCGTCGGCGGCGCGGCCGAGGCCGAGGTCGTGATCGAGAACGTGACCGAGAACTGGGAGATCAAGCGGAGCGTCCACGAGGAGCTGGACCGGGTCTGCGGCCCTGACACGATCTTCGTCGTCAACACCTCGGCCATCCCGATCACCAAGATGGCCTCGATCACCAACCGCCCCGACAAGGTGGTCGGGGTGCACTTCATGAACCCGGTGCCGGCCAAGCCCGCCTGCGAGCTCATCCCCGGCTTCCACACCTCCGAGAAGACCGTCGAGCGCACGCGCGAGCTGCTGACGGCGATGGGCAAGAAGGCCATCGACGTCAAGGACGCCTGCGGCTTCGTCTCCAACCGGGTCCTCATGCTGACCGTCAACGAGGCGGCCTACCTGGTCCACGAGGGCGTGGCCACCGCCGAGTCCGTCGACGAGGTCTTCCGCAGCTGCTTCGGCCACCCGATGGGCCCGCTGGAGACCGCCGACCTGATCGGCGTCGACACCATCCTCTACTCCGTCGAGGTGCTCTACGAGCACTACGCGGACAGCAAGTACCGGCCGTGCCCCCTGCTCAAGCAGATGACGGACGCCGGGCTGCACGGCCGCAAGTCGGGCCGCGGCTTCTACACCTACAACTGAGAAGGGCCATCCCTCATGTCCAACACCGCTCAGGGGCAGATCCTCGACTTCGTCCGCGGCCGCTTCCCGCAGGCCGAGATCGACGCCGCGCAGGACATCTTCGCCCTCGGCTTCGTCAACTCGTTGTTCGCGATGGAGCTGGTGATGTTCGTCGAGAAGACCTTCGAGGTCACCATCCCCAACGACGAGCTGCGCATCGACAACTTCCGTACGGCCGACTCGATGGCGGAGCTGGTCGACAGGCTGGCGAGAGTGGCGGCGTGACGGCCAAGGTCACCGACCGGCGCTCGGCCCGCGAGTTCGTCGACGCGCACATCGTCCCCCACGCCGACGCCTGGGACCTCGACGGCCGCGTGCCGGAGGACCTGATCCGCAAGGTGAGCGAGGCGGGCCTGTGGGCCCCCTTCCTCCCCGAGGAGTACGGCGGCGCCGGCATGGACTGGGTGAGGGTGGGCGAGCTGCACGAGGAGGTGGGCCGGGGCTGCTCCTCGGTCCGCAGCCTGCTCACGGTCCACACGATGCTGTCGTGGACCGTGCAGCGCTGGGCCACCCCGGCCCAGCGCGAGCAGTGGGGCCCGGTGCTGGCGAGCGGGCAGGCGCTGGGCGCCTTCTGCCTGTCGGAGCCGGGCGCCGGCAGCGACACCTCGGGCATCACCACCACCGCCACCCAGACCGATCGCGGCTGGGTGATCAACGGCACGAAGAAGTGGACGACGAACGGCCGGCGCGCCGACGTCTATCTCGTCTTCGCCCGGACCGCGAACAGCATCGGCGCCTTCCTGGTGCCGAGGGACACGCCCGGCGTCCGGGTCCGCCCGATCGAGGAGATCCTGGGCACCCGGGCGTCGATGCTGGCCGAGATCACCTTCGAGGACGTCGAGCTGGAGCGCGACGCGCTGCTCGGCCCGAGCGGCTTCACCGCCGGCATGGTGCTCACGGGCACGCTCGACCTCGGCCGCTACAGCGTGGCGGCCGGTTCGGTCGGCATCGTCCAGGGCTGCCTGGAGGCGTGCGCGGCCTACGCCGCCAAGCGGGAGGTGGGCGGCCGGCCGCTGCGCGACCTGCCGCTCATCCAGGCCAAGCTCTCCGACATGGTCACCGACGCGCGGGCGGCCCGCCTGCTGCTGGCCGAGGCCGGCCGGCTGAAGGACGCGGGCGACTCGGCCACGCTCATGGCCACCTGGATCGCCAAGTACTTCGCCTCGACCGCGGCGGCCAGGCACGCCTCGGAGGCGGTCCAGATCCACGGCGCCAACGGGTTCACCCCCGACTACCCGGTGGCGCGCTTCTACAGGGACGCCAAGGTGATGGAGATCATCGAAGGCAGCAACGAGATCCAGCGGATGACCATCGCTGGTCAGGCAGATCGGGAGAAGCCATGACCGTGCAAGAGTCCGTCGCCCTCCTGCCCGAGAAACCCCGCCAGGGGCGGATCAAGTGCATCGTCTGGGACCTCGACAACACGCTCTGGGACGGGGTGCTGCTGGAGGATGAGGAGGTGCATGCGCGCGAGAGCATCGTGGAGGCGATCCACGAGCTCGACCGCAAGGGTGTGCTCCACTCCATCGCCAGCAAGAACGACCGGGACACCGCGCTGGAGAAGCTGCGCGTGCTCGGCCTGGACAAGATGTTCCTGTTCCCGCAGATCGGCTGGAACGCGAAGTCGGAGTCCATCAAGAAGATCGCCAAGGCGCTCAACCTGGGCCTGGACGCCTTCGCCTTCGTCGACGACCAGCCGTTCGAGCTGGCCGAGGTGACCCACGAGGTGCCCGAGGTGACCTGCGTGGACGTGCTGGAGGTGCACGAGGCGCTGGAGCGGCCCGAGTTCCAGCCGCGGTTCGTCACCGACGAGTCGGCGCTGCGGCGCGAGATGTATCAGGGCCAGATCGCCCGCGACGAGCTGGAGAGCGAGTTCGTCGGCACCAACGAGGAGTTCCTCGCCAGCCTGGAGATGTCGTTCACCATCGCCCCGGCGCAGCGGGCCGACCTGCAGCGCGCCGAGGAGCTCACCGTCCGGACCAACCAGCTCAACTCCACCGGCCGCACCTATTCCTACGAGGAGCTGGACGAGCTGCGCGAGTCGCCGGACCACCTGGTGCTGGTGGCCTCGCTGACCGACAAATTCGGCAGCTACGGAAAGATCGGGCTGGCCCTCGTGGAGAAGGGCGAGGACGTCTGGCGGCTCAACATGATGCTCATGTCGTGCCGGGTGATGTCGCGCGGCGTCGGCATGGTCCTGCTGAACCACATCATGCGCCTGGCCGCCGGCGCCGGAGCCGCGGTCCGCGCCGACTTCGTGGAGACCGGCCGCAACCGCATGATGCAGATCACCTACGCCTTCGCCGGGTTCCGGGAGGTGAGCAGGGACGGCTCCCACGTCGTGCTGGAGGCGGACCTGAGCGCGGTGCAGCCGCCGCCGGCGTACGTGCGGCTCGAGATCGTGGAATGAGGCGTCCGCCATGACCGTCAACGACGTGATGAGCACCGACGCGCTCAACCGGTGGCTGCCCTTCCGCACGCAGACGGGCGCCGAGCCGGGCGCGCTCCCGCTGTACTGCCTGCCCCACGCGGGCGGCGCGGCCTCGGCCTTCCGCCTCTGGCAGCGCAAGCTGCCGGGGGTGGCGGTCCAGCCGGTCCAGCCGCCCGGCCGCGAGGCCAGGCACTCCGAGCCGCCCTACGAGCGGATGCCCGCCCTGGTCTCCGACCTGGCGGACGTCATCCTGTCGGACGTGCACCTCAACGCGGCCGGGCACCGCTACGCGCTCTACGGCCACAGCCTGGGCGCCCTGGAGGCGTTCGAGCTGGTCAGGGAGATCCGGCGGCGGGGCGGACCGGAGCCGGTGCACCTGTTCGTCTCCGGCTGCGACGCCCCCCAGGTCACCTACGAGGACGGCCAGCCGGTCCGTACGATGAACCGGCCCCAGCTGGTCAACTTCCTGCGCGGGCTCGGCGGCACACCGGAATGGCTCCTGAACGACGAGGACGCCATGGCGATGATCCTGCCGGCGATCCAGGCGGACTTCACCATCAAGGAGACCTACAAGTACGACCACGAACCGCCGCTGGACGTGCCCATCACCTGCCTGCCGAGCACCAAGGACCCGCGCATCGCCGAGCACAAGGTGGTCGGCTGGCGGGACCAGACCTCGGCTGCGTACGTGCTGCGCCCCTTCGACGGCGGCCACTTCGCCGTCTTCGAACAGGCCATGCTCACCCACCGCATCCTCGCGGAGGCGCTGCGGCCGTGGGTGTGAAGGTCTGGAGCGTCAACCTCGACCGGCCGGGCATGCCCGGCTGGTCGTCGCTTTCCACGGCCGAGTGCCGCAGGGCGCTGCGCTTGGCCGACCCGCTGGAGCGCCGCCGCTGGGTGGTGGCGCGCTCGACCCTCAAGCGGCTGCTGGGCGAGCTGACCGGCGTGCCCGCCACGCGCCTCGCCATCCGCGCCGACCAGGGCGGACGGCCGTCGGTCGACGGCCTGGACTTCAACCTGTCGCACTCCGGGCAGTGGGCGCTGATCGCCGTGGCGCCCGAAGGGCAGCGCGTCGGGGTCGACGTCGAGCGCGTCAGCGCGGAGACCGGCTTCATGGAGCTGGCCGCGCGCATGTACCAGCCGGAGGAGGCCGAGCGGGTCCGTACGGCGGGCGCGCCCGAGTTCTTCCGCCTCTGGACCGCCAAGGAGGCGTTCGTCAAGGCCACCGGCGTCGGCCTGGCCGGCCTGCGCGACACCGAGGTGACACAGCAAGGGAGCGCGGCCCTGGTGGGCTCGCGCTCCCGTGCCGAGCGGTGGCCGGTGCGCTGGCTGGACGTGGCGCCCGGCTACGCCGCCGCGCTGGTCACGACCGCTTCGACACCGGTACCACGTACCGGCTGAAGACCAGCTCCCGCAGCACGTCGTCCCCGCCCTCCACGATCGAGACGTAGCGCATGTCGCGCACCAGCTTGCCGATGACCGACTCGTGCGTGTAGCCGGCCCCGCCGAACATCTCCGACGCCGTGGACGCGATCTGCCAGCCGGTCTGGCCGCAGAACATCTTCGTGGTCAGCGCCTGCTTCAGCGTGCCCGTGCGCAGCCACTCCCCGGCGGCGTCCGGCCGCGCCGCCACCTCGTCGTAGGCCCGCGCCGCGGCCAGGCACTGGTTGGCCATGACCTCGATCTGCATCTCGAACTGGCCCAGCCGGGCGGCGAACACCGCGTTGTTCGCCAGCGGGGCGCCCTTGACCTGCTTGGCCTTGCCGTACTCCATGCAGACGTCGCGGATGCGGCGGGCGATGCCGAGGGCGGTGGTGGCGATGAGGATGCGGCTGGCGTTGAGGCCGATCTCCAGCAGGCGCAGGCCGTTGCCGCGCAGGACGTTGCCCGCCGGGACGCGCACCCCCGACAGCGAGACCTGGTAGGTGGCCGAGGCGCGCAGGCCGATGACGTCCCAGCGCTTGTCGATCGTGACGCCGGGGGCCCCGCGCGGGACCAGGACGGCGAGGTAGCCCGCCGGGTCGTCCCGGTCCCGCGCGATCACCACGAGGAAGTCGGCGAAGTCGGTGTTGGTGGAGAACGCCTTCTGGCCGTCGAGCACGATCTGCTCGCCTTCCCTGCGGGCGAACGTGGTGATCCTGGCCAGCTCGCTGCCGGCCTCGTGCTCGCTGCCCAGGGTCGCCGCGTAGCCGCGGTTGACCAGCGGGTCCAGGTGACGTTCCTTCAGTTCGGCGCTGCCGTACCAGGAGACCATGCTCGTGGTCAGGATCGGGACGAAGAGCGTGAAGGCCACCCCCGCGTCGGCGTAGGCCAGCTCGGCGGTGATCCGCACGCTCTCCTCCAGGCTGAGGCCCAGCCCGCCGCTCTCCTTCGGCAGCCACCAGTTCGCCAGGCCGGTCTCCGCGAACCGCTCGTAGAGCGGCAGCGGAGCGTCGGCCAGCGAGTCCAGGTAGGCGTCCTTGCCGAGAAGCTCGCGTCGGGCGAACCCCTGGACGGTGCGCAGGTACTCAGGCTGCTTCATTCTCGTCCCTCGCGTCGAGAAGGGCGGCCAGTTGGCGGACCGTCGGGCACTCCAGCAGGCCGGTCACCGGGATGGAGGCGCTGACCGCCTTGCGGATGCGGGTGGTCAGCTCGATCGCCAGCAGTGAGTGGCCGCCGAGCTCGAAGAAGTTGTCCAGCGCGCCGATCGGCTCGATGCGCAGCACCCGTGACCAGATGTCGGCCAGCGTCTTCTCGGTGCCGGCCGCGGGCTCGACGAACGGGTTGTTCAGCTCGGGGCGCGGGTGGCGCTCCGACTCGTCGTAGTCGCCGTCGGTGTCGTGGATGTCGCCGGTGACCCACTGCGCGATGCGCGTCTCCAGCCAGCCGGTCGAGATGACCAGGTGGCCGACGCGGTCGCCGGCCGACAGCGTGCGCTCGAAGACGTCCACGCCCTCGGCCGGGGCCATCGCGTAGCCGACGACGGCCTCGCTGTGGCCCTCGACGCGGGCGGCGTCGATCGCCCAGGTGTCCCAGTCCACGGTGACCCAGCGGCCGTCGCCCGCCGTCCGCGCCTGGCGGGCGTAGGCGTCGAGCGCCGCGTTGGCCGCCGCGTACGGCGCCAGCGTCATGCCGCCGAGCACCGAGGCGATCGACGACAGCGTGATCCGCCGCTCGGGGCAGCGCTCGCCCAGCACCTTCTGCAGCACGTGGAAGCCGGTCACCTTGGTTGCCAGGTGCGCGTCGCACTGCCGGCGGTCCATGAGGTGGGCGAAGTTGAAGTACGCGCCGTCCTGCACGCCCGCGCCGTGGACCACGACGTCGATCGCGCCGAAGCGGGCGACCGCCGCCTTGACGACCGCGCGCATCTGCTCCTCGTCGGTCACGTCTGCCGACAGGGCCAGCACGGTGGCGCCCCTCGCCTCCAGGTCGCGGACGTTGGCGATGTGCCGCGAGGTACGGTCACCCGCGTGCTCGGCCAGGTAGGCGTCCCATTCCTCGCGCGGTGGCAGCGGGGAGCGGGCGGTCAGCACGAGGCGGCAGCCGTACGCGCCGGCCAGGTGACGGGAGAGCACGAGGCCGACGTCCCCGAGGCCGCCGGTGATGAGGACCGTGTCGCCGTCGCGGATCGGCCGGGTCTCGGCGTCGAGGTCGGCGATCGGGTACTTGTCGTAGGCGCGCACGAACGTCTCGCCCGCGCGGATCGCCATCGGCCCCTCGTACGGCGCGACCGAGGCGGCCAGGATCTGCGTGGTGAGCTGGTGCAGGGAGTCGGCGCCGGCCGCGTCGGCGTCGATGTGCCGGGCCCGCAGCCGCGGGTTCTCCTGGGCCAGGCTCGGGGGCAGCGCCGCCATCGTGGCGTGCTCAGGGTGGCGCAGGTCCGCGCCGGCCACGCCGACCGCCTGCGAGGTCAGCAGCACCAGCTCCGCCCGCTGGGCCGAGCCCGTGTTGTCCACCAGCTCCCTGGCCAGGGCCAGCACCGAGTAGAAGCCGCGGTCCTGCTCGGCGGCGAAGTGCGCGACCGGATCGCCCGCTCCCTCCGGGGAGGCCAGGCTGAAGCCGTGCACGATCGAGCGCGGGCTGACCGGCAGCGAGTAGATCAGCTCGGCCATGTCGTCCGGCTGGTCCGCGCGGACGGTGAAGTCACCCGCCTCGTCCTGCGCGAACCGCTCGCCGGGGCGTACCGCGACGACCTCGGCCCCGGCCTGGTTCAGCCGCTCGACCAGCGCCTCGCCCCGCGCGTCCGCCGCGAGCACCAGCCACGGCCCGGCCGCCCTGACCTGCTCGTCCAGGCCGGCGACGGGCAGCGGGCGCTGCTTCCAGACCGGCAGGTAGGTCCACTGCGAACGGTCGAAGGTCTTGCCGTCGGTGACCTGCGCCTGACTGCCGCCGCCGGGCAGCGGCTTGACCCAGAACCTGCGCCGCTGGAACGGGTAGGTCGGCAACTGCACGCGCCGCCCCTCGCCCTTGTGCAGCGCCGGCCAGTCCACGGGGACGCCGCCCTGCCACAACCGCGCCAGCGCGGCCAGCAGCCACTCCTCGGCCGTCAGGTCGCCGTCCGGCTCCACCACGAGGTGCTCCACGCCGTTCGTCTGGTCGTTGCCGTCGCGCAGGACGCGCACGCCCAGCCCGCTCAGGCCGTAGGCGAAGGCGTTGAGCGCCGCCTCCCTGGCGTTCTCCGGCTCATCCGGTACGGCCCGCAGCTTCTTGGCCGCCTCGCCGGTGAGGATCCGCATGGAAGCCGCGCGCAGGTCGGCCCACCAGGATTCGGGCACCTCGCCGCCGGGCCGTACCAGCTTGACCTTGGCGTTGCGGCGCTGCGTCTTGCCGGTGATCCAGCGCTCGGGGTCGGCCAGCGCGGCGATGGCGTCGGCGCGGTCCCTGACCACGACCGCGCGGCGCAGCGCGAAGCCGCCGCGGGAGACCTGCAGGGTGTAGGCGATGTCGGCCAGGTCGTCGGCGCCGTCCTCGAGGTGACGGCGCAGCCGCTCGGCCACGTCCTTCAGCGCCTGCTCGTCGCCGCCGGAGTAGACCAGCAGGTACGGGCCGGGGCGGGCGGGCCGCTCCTCGCGCGGCGGCGCCTGCTCCAGGACGACGTGGGCGTTGGTGCCGCCCAGGCCGAACGAGCTGACGCCCGCGCGCCGCGGGTGCGGGCCCTCGGGCCACTTCCGGTGCTCGGTCAGGACGGTGAAGCGGTCCTGCGCCGTGGCCAGCGCCGGGTTGGGCGTCTGGTAGTTGGGGACGGCGGGCAGCAGCTCGTTCTTGAGCGTCAGCGCCGCCCGGATGAGACCGGTGACGCCGGAGGCCCGGTCGAGGTGGCCGAGGCTGGGCTTGACCGAGCCGAGCACGCACGGCGCCTCGCGGTGGCCGGTGAACACGCGGTTCATCGCGGCCAGCTCGATCGAGTCGCCGAGCATCGTGCCGGTGGCGTGGCACTCCACGTAGCCGACCGTCTCCGGCTTGACCCCGGCCACGCCGAGCGCCGACTCGATCACCTCGGCCTGCCCGTCGACGCCGGGCGCGGTGTAACCGGCGCGCATCCGGCCGTCGTTGTTGGACGCCGAGCCCAGGATCACCGCGTGGATGACGTCGCCGTCGGCGAGCGCGTCGGCCATACGCTTGAGCGTGACCACGCCCGCGCCGCTGCCCATGACCGTGCCGCCGGCCTCGGCGTCGAAGCTGCGCACGATGCCGTCGGGCGACATGATGCCGCCCTGCTCGTACAGGTAGCCGGAGGGCTGGGGCAGCGGGGTGAAGGCGCCGCCGGCCAGCGCCAGGTCGCACTCGTAGGTCAGCAGGCTCTGGCAGGCCAGGTGCACCGAGACCAGGGAGGTCGAGCAGAACGTCTGGACGGAGATGGCCGGGCCGCGCAGCCCCAGCTTGTAGGCGACCAGCGAGGCCAGCGAGTCGCGCTCGTTGCCGACCGCCATGAGCAGGGCGCCGCCGGGCTGGTAGATCAAATGGTTGATGTTCTTGACGATGTAGTCGGGGAAGCCGCAGCCGCCGAAGACGCCCACCTGGCCGGGCACGTCCGTCGGGCAGTAGCCGGCGCTCTCCAGCGCCTCCCACGAGCACTCCAGGAACAACCGGTGCTGCGGGTCCATCGACTCCGCCTCACGCGGGTTGATCCCGAACACCGTGGCGTCGAACATCGCCAGGTCCTCCAGCGGGCCGCCGACGCGCACGTAACGCGGGTCCGCCAGCGTGCCGGGCTCGGCCTCCGAATCCCGCAACTCCTCCTCGGTGATCGTCCTGAGGCCCTTGACGCCGGCCAGCAGGTTGCTCCACAGCTGGTCGACGTTGCTCGCGCCGGGGAACCGTCCCGACATCCCGATCAGCGCGATCGCTGAGTCATAGTCGGTGCTCTCCGTCATGAATTCCTCCCACTCCTGAGCATGTTGCGACGCTGCGCGATCCTCGAGCGCTGCTGGTCCTTCGCCTCGTCCTGCTCCTCGTCCCCGCCCTCGCCGGCGGTGGCGGCCTCGGCCAGCGACGCGACCGTGGGCGCCTGGTAGAGGATGTGCGGCGGCAGGTAGGTCAGCCCGAGCGCCTTCCTGACGTCGGCGATGATCTCCATGCCGAGCAGCGAATTGCCGCCGAGCTCGAAGAAGTTGTCGTGGATGCCGACCTGCTCCAGGCCGAGCGCCTCCTCCCAGACCTCCACGATCTTGGTCTCGGTCTCGGTGTGCGGCTCGACGTAGGCCGTCGACAGGTCCGGCCGCGGATGGCGGCCGAAGGCGTCACGGATCTTCTTGACCGTCGCCTGGTGGCTCTCGATGGACGAGCGGCGGCTCATCGCCACCAGCGGGGCGAACTCCTGCGTCGAGGCCACCACGTGCCGCTCGCCGCTGGCCAGCACCCGTTGCAGCGTCCGCCAGCCGTCGTCGAACGACAGGCCGAACTGGCCGCGATACCACTCGAAGTACTGCTTGGAGCCCTCGTCGTAGTTCTCCAGGCCGTCGGTCCAGCCGTTCCACTCCCACTCGCACCAGTCGATCGAGGCCACCGCCACACCCGGCAGCGCGTCGCCGAAGGAGAAGGCGTCGAGGAAGGCGTTGGCCGAGCAGTAGTCCACCTGGCCGGCGCCGCCGCCGGTCGCCGACGTCGTCGAGGAGAACAGCACCAGGAAGTCCACGTGCACGTTCTTCAGCACCTCGGCCAGGGCCAGCGTGCCGGCGACCTTCGGGGCCAGCACCCGCTCGATGTCGGCGCCGGTCTTGAACTGCATCAGGCCCACCGCGGGCACGCCCGCCGCGTGCAGCACGCCGTTCAGCTCGCCGAACCGGTCCAGGGTCTCGCGTACGGCCCGCCGTACGTCGTCCGGCTTCGAGACGTCGCCGGCGACCGTGAGCACCTCGATGCCGGCCGCCTGCAGGCGGCGCAGGCCCTCGATGCGGCGGCGGACCTCGGGGGCGGTGGTGTCGGAGGCCAGGATCTGGTTCCACTGGTCCTGCGGCGGCACCGGGGTACGGCCCAGCAGCACGAGCCTGGCGCGGTAGTCCTCGGCCAGGCGCTCGGCCATGGCCAGGCCGATGCCGCCCAGGCCGCCGGTCACCAGGTAGACGCCGCCCTCGCGGATCGTGGCCGCGGGCGGGGCCGCCTCGATGTAGGCGGCGTCGAGCGTCTCGTAGTCGGGGATCCAGCGCCGTCCGCCGCGCAGGGCGACGACCTGGTCGGTGGGCTCGGTGAGGAGTTCGGCCACGGCCTGGCGGTCGCTGGCCTGGTCCAGGTCGATGAGGCGGGTCCTGACCCTCGGGTACTCGACGGGGATGAGGCGGGCCGGGCCGAGCAGGGTGCCGCGCTCGGGGGTGACCGTGTCGCCGGGCAGCACGTGGTGGCTGCCGGTGGTGACGAGGTCCAGCCACCAGCCGGGCAGGCCCATGTCGCCGGCGGCGCGGGCGAAGGCCACGAGCGTGTGGATGCCGCGCTGGAGGCAGGTCTCGATCGGCTCGCCGCCCTGCTCGACGTTCCACAGGTGGACGATGCGCTCGGGCTGCCAATCGCGCTTGGCCAGCTCGCGCAGCGCGGAGACGGCGTCCTCCGGGGAGCCTGGGCGGATGGTCAGCACGTCGCCGTCGCCGGTGAAGCGGTCGCCGGGCCGTACCTGGACGATCTCGCGGCCGTCGGCGGCCAGCCGGGCGGTCAGCTCGTCGGCGTGGCCCGCGTCGGTGTAGACGAGCCAGCGCACGGCCTCGTCGGCGCGGGCGGGGCGGTGGGAGGTCTGCTTCCACACCGGGGTGTGGATCCACTGGGTCTCGGGCAGGCGCGGGAAGGCGTTGGCGATGCTGGTGGGGTCGCTCTCGTCGAAGACCGCGGCGCCGCCGCCCATCATGGGGGAGTTGAGGTCGATGTCCAGCCAGTAGTCCTGGCGCTCGAACGGGTAGGTGGGCAGCGGCACGCGGCCGGGCTGCCGGCTCTCGTCGTCGTGGAGCGCCGCCCAGTCGACGGAGACGCCGGTCAGCCAGAGGCGGCCCAGCGCGGTGGCGACGGCGGCGCCGGCGTCCTGGCGGTCGCCGGCGGCGGGCAGCGTGGTGACGATCAGCGGCCACTGGTTGCGGTCGCAGGACGGGTGGCCGCGGGTCAGCGCGCCCAATGACTGGCCGGGGCCGATCTCGGCCAGGGCCAGCTCGGGGATGCTCAGCACGTGCTCCAGCCCGGCGCCGAACTCGACGGTCTCGCACATGTGGCGGGCCCAGTAGCCGGGGTCGGTGACGTCCTCGGCGGTGGCGGGCCTGCCGGTCACGTTGCTGACGTAGGGGATCTCCGGCGCGTTGAGCGTGATGTTGTCGGCGATCCAGGCGGTCAGCTCGGCGGCGACGGGGGCGAGCATGCGGGAGTGGAAGGCATGCGTGGTCTCCAGCCGCCGGTGGCCGATCTTGACCTCGAGCAGCTTGGCCATCGCGGCCTCGACGGCCTCGACCGGGCCGGCCAGCGTCACCTGGGAGCCGGACCTGACCGCCACGTCCAGCTCGTCGGCGAACAATGCGCCCAGCACGGTCCTGAGCCGGCGCTCGTCGGCGGCGACGGCCAGCATCGCGCCCTCGGGCTGCGAGGTGATCAGCTTGGCCCGGTAGGCGACCAGGCGCAGCGCGTCGGTCAGCGACAGCACGCCGGACAGGCACGCGGCCACGTACTCGCCGAGGCTGTAGCCGACCATGATCTCCGGCCGCACGCCCCACCGGATGAACTGCCTGGCCAGCGCGTACTCGGCGACGAAGACGGCTGGCTGGACCAGGTGGGACTCGGTGGCCGAGACCGGCGTGGCCTGGGCGCGGCCCAGCAGCCTGGCCAGGTCGCCCGCGTCGTCGCGGGTGTCCTGCGCGGGCTCGGTGAAGACGTCGGACAGCTGGCCGGGCTCGGTCAGGCCGAGCACCGACAGGCACTCGTCGACGTCGGCGCGGAAGGCCGGCTCGGCCGCGTACAGGTCGGCGACCATGCCGGGGTACTGCTCCCCGACGCCGGCGATGAGGAAGCCGGTCTTACGGCCGACGGTCGCGTCGTTACGGCCCAGCGAACCGGCCGGGTCGGCCAGGCGGGCGGCGGCGGCGCCGGTCGAGTCGGCGACGACGATCTTGCGGTGGTTGAAGACCCGGCGGCCGAGCTGCAGGGTGTAGGCCACGTCGCCGAGGTCCACGTCGTCGCCGGTCAGCCGCTCGGCCAGCCGGGCGCAGGACGCCTCGGCGGCGGCGGCCGACTTGGCCGAGACGGGCAGGATCTGCCAGCGGCGGCCGCGTTCCCCGCGCGGCGCGGGCGGCGGCGCCTCGGTCAGGATGACGTGCGCGTTGGTGCCGCCCATGCCCAGCGAGCTGATGCCGGCGATGCGCTTGCGGTCGTCCCGGCGGGGCCACGGGGTGTTCTCGGCGGTGACGTAGAACGGGCTGCTCTCGAAGTCGATCTCCGGGTTGGGGGAGGTGTAGTGCAGGGTGCCCGGGATCAGCTCGTGGCGCAGCGACTGGATCACCTTGATCAGGCCGGTGACGCCGGAGGCGCGGTCGAGGTGGCCGACGTTCGGCTTGATCGAGCCGAGCACGCAGTACTGCTTCTTGTTCGTCCGGCCGAAGGCGCGGGTCAGCGCGGCCGCCTCCATCGGGTCGCCGACCTCGGTGGCGGTGCCGTGCGCCTCGACGTAGGAGATGTCGTTCGGGTCCACGCCGGCCCTGGCGATGGCGGCCGACACGCAGCGGCGCTGGCCGTCGATGCTCGGGGCCAGGTAGCTGAACTTGATCGCGCCGTCGTTGTTGATGGCCGAGCCGCGGATGACGGCCAGCACGGTGTCGCGGTCGGCGACGGCGTCGCTCAGCCGCTTCAGCGCGACCACGGCCGCGCCGTCGCCGAACATGCTGCCGCGGCCCTCGGCGTCGAAGGTGCGCACGTGCCCGTCGGGCGACTCCTGGCCGCCCTCCTCCCACAGGTAGCCCATGCGGTCGGGGATGCGCACGGAGACGCCGCCGGCGATCGCCATGTCGCACTCGCCGCGGCGCAGGCTCTCACTGGCCAGGTGGACGGCGACCAGGGAGGTCGAGCAGAACGTCTGCACCGACACGCTCGGCCCGTTCAGGTCCAGGCGGAAGGAGACGTTCGTGGCCAGCGAGTCCTTGTCGTTGCCGATCATCAGGGCGGAGGTGTCGATGCCCATGTTGAAGGCGCCGAGCCGGGTCAGGAGGTAGCCGCTGATGTTCATGCCGGCGAAGACGCCGACGCTGCCGCGGTTCTCCGTCGGCGCGTAGCCGGCCGACTCCAGCGCCTCCCAGACGCACTCCAGGAAGATGCGCTGCTGGGGGTCGGCCAGCGTCGCCTCGCGCGGGTTGTAGCCGAAGAAGCCGGCGTCGAAGCCCTTGATGTTCTCCAGGATCGGCCGGATGCGCACGTAGTTCGGCTGCTGGAAGGTAGCGGGGCTGACGCCGGAGCCGATCAGGTCCTCGTCGGAGAAATGCGTGAACGACTCGGTGCCCGAGCTGATGTTGCGCCAGAACGTCCCCACGTCCGAGGCCCCTGGGAACCGGCCGGCCATGCCGATGATCGCGACATCGGCGTCGCCCGGTGAGTGGTGCTGGTCCATCAACATGCCCCTCTTCACGGAATTGGCTAGAGCTGTGGGTGTTACATGAGGCGGTCGCGGCCCCAGCCGAGCGTCAGCCGCCGGGCGGCGAAGGCTCCGGCCACCAGGCCGATCGCGAGCAGGACGGCGCCGGGCAGCACCATCGCCGCCTCGTCGCCGCCGACCGCGGCCTGCAGCATCGTCAGCGCCCAGTAGCCGGGGGAGACGTGCCCGGCGATCTGCGCCCATTCGGGCATGATGCTCAGCGGCACGAGGGCGCCGCCGAGCGAGCTGAGCGTCAGCGCGCCCACGTCGGAGATCACGCTGAGCTCGCCGTGGCTGCGGACGATCGTGGCCAGCGCCGCGCCGATCGCGAGCAGGGCGAAGGCCCAGACGAGGATGGCCACCGCCACCCACCAGGGCTCCCGGGGCAGCGGCAGGCCGATGACGAGCACGCCGTAGATCACCAGAATGGTCTGTTGCAGCACCATGACCAGGAAGATCGGGAAGGTCTTGCCCACCAGCAGCTCGACCGCGGGCGCCCGGCTGACCCGCAACCGGTCCCAGGTGCGCCAGGTGCGCTCCGACAGGATCGAGTTGCCGGCCAGCGAGATCGCGAAGACCGAGAACATCACCATGAGCCCGGTGGCGACCTGGGTGGCGCCGGCGTCGAGCGCCTGGACGTACAGGGGCTTGAGCACGAGCATGAGGACCATCGGCATGGCGATGTAGCTGATCATCTGGCCCGGGTCGCGCAGCCGGATGATCCCGTTGTGCCGGGCGATCGCGCCGATCCGGTAGAACGAGCCCCCCGCGCGGGGAGCGGCACTAAGAAGCATCACGGACCGCCAGGGAATGGTAGAGGTCGTCCAGGGACGGGTTGCGCACGTCCACGGCGCTGATCGGGCGCTCGGCGTTCTTGAGCAGGTCGATGAGGGTGGCGGTGGGCTCGGTGGTGGAGACGCTGACCTCCTCCTCGTTGTCGAGGACCAGCCGCACCTCGCCGGGCAGCCCTTCGAGCAGCTCGTCGTGGGTGCCGCGGGCGATGACCCGGCCGTTGCGGGCGACGGCGATGGTGGCCCGCAGCTCGGTGATCTCGGGCAGGTAGTGGGTGGTGTACACCACCGCCGCGCCTTCACCGGCGCGCTGCTTGACCACGTCGAGGATGGCCTGCCTGGTCTCCAGGTCGGCGCCGGCGGTCGGCTCGTCGAGCAGCAGCAGCGACGGCCGGTGGATGAGCGCCGTCGCGGCCTGGGTACGGCGTTGCTGCCCGCCGGAGAGCCGGCCGGTGCGCCGGTCCATGATCTCGTTGAGCCGGAGCATGCCGGCCAGGTCGTCGATGGCGGAGTCCAGGGCGGCACGCCGCAGTCCCCCGAGCCGGCCGAACAACCGCAGATGCTCGCGGACGGTCACCGTGGGGTACAACGCGATGTGCTGGGGGGCGACGCCGACCTGCCCGCGCATGGCGGAGGGCGGGTTGCCGTCGATCGTCACGTGGCCGCTGTCCGGGCGGAGCAGGTTGGACACGATCTCGACGAAGGTGGTCTTTCCCGCGCCGTTGTGCCCGACCAGCCCGACGATCTCCCCGGCCGCCACGCTCAGGGTGAAGCCGTCCAGTGCCGTGACCGGGCCGTAGCGCTTGACAAGCTCGACTACTTCCAGCAACGTGCACCTCCTCGGTGCCTTATTGAATGCAGCACAATAAGCAGTTGAATGCGATTTGATCGGCCGTTGTGGCCACCATAGCCGTAGATACATAAAGCACCCGATGGCAGGAAGTGGCCCGGTATTAGAGGACGTCGAGGCTGCATTGGCCACTAGTTACCGCCTTTTCTGGCCAGTGCAGGATTTATCGGATTATGCATAGCCTGGGAGGCATGCAAGCGGGAAACCTCATCGCCTCCGGCCGCGACTGCCACATTCTCTGCGCCGGCGCCGGCAAGGTGATCCGGCGCGCCCGCGACGGCCGCAGCCTGGAGCGCGAAGCGTCGATCATGCGCCACGCGCGCCGGCACGGCTTCCCCGCACCCGAGGTCTACGACGCCGACGGGCCCGACATCCTCATGGAGCGCGTGGACGGGGTGAGCATCGCCGACGACGCCCGCGCCCACCCGGACCGGCTGCTCGAGTACGGCAGGCTCCTGGCCGGACTCCTCGGCAGGCTCGGCACGGTCCGCGCCCCCGGCTGGCTGCCCGCCGCCGACGGCTGCCCCGGCAACCGCCTGCTCCACCTCGACCTGCACCCGGCCAACGTCCTGCTGACGGCCGACGGCCCCCAGGTCATCGACTGGGCCGACGCCGCCAGGGGCGCCGCCGCCGCAGACGTGGCCGCCACCTGGCTGGTCCTGGCCGCCGCCCCCCTGGACCCCGCGCTGGAGCCCATGCGCGCCGGCATGATCGACGCCTTCCTCGAGCGCGTCGACGCCGAGTCGGCCCGCCGCTACCTCCCGGCGCTGGCCCGGCGCCGCAGGGACCACAAGCACACCGGCGACGAGGAACGGGCCCGCATCGACGCCATCCTCGCCGCCTGAGCGCGCGGCCCGCTCACGGCTTCAGCTTGAGCCGCTTGAGCGCGCGGCCCGCTCACGGCTTCAGCTTGAGCCGCTCCTCCGACGCGCCCGGGAACACGACGATCAGGTGTTCCTCCCCCGCGGCGTCGACCCGCACGTAGACGCGGAGCCGGTAGCGGCCTTTCCCGGCGATCGCCAGGTTCGGCATCGGGATGCCCGCGCCCACCTCTCCGCCCTCGCCCATGTACGGCACGGTGAGCCGGCCGCTGCGGCTGACGATCGGCACCTCGGTGACCTGATCCCAGCCGGCCATCCGCCGCGGCGGCGCGGTGCGGAAGGCTTTCACCGTGAGGCACAGATCGGAGATGTCGTCGAGGTGCCCGACGAGCGCCGCGCTCCCGGACACGCCGATGAGGGTGCGGCCGTCGTCGTAGACCCTGTCCGTCGCCCGCTCCGCCTCCTCGTCGGCCGCCTTGTCCTCGGGGTCGTGGACCAGATAGCCGTGGTCGCCGTCGACGAACAGGAAGTACTTGGCCGTGGCCTGGACGACGCCCTTCCGCTTGGGCCACGGGTCGCGGCACTTCGCGTTCTGCTCGGCGATGTAGGCGGCCCCCGCCTCCGCCGCCTCCTCGGTTGACCGCAGCAGGTCGGGCTGGGTCGCGCCGACGATCTCCGGGCAGACGTAGACGAGGTCCCAGGAGTCCACGCCCCAGTCGGGCCGCTCGCTCCCGGCCCGGGTCAGAATCGCCTTCTGCTCGTCGCGGTCCTTCGCCCGGCACAGCTCCCGCCCGAACGCGAGGATCTCCTGGTCCGATCGGCTGTCCGGGAACATGGGCGAGAATCCGTTGTCCGTGCTCCGCGCCAGACACAGGAACATGGCCTCGCGTTCCGCAGGTTTCAGGTCGCCGAACCTGGGCCGGTCATAGCACCCCGCCGACCCGCCGGTGTAGGTGAGGCGCGGGGTCTGCTCCGGAGGGATCAGGGCGATGATCGGCAGTACGGCCACGGCCGCCACCGCGACGCGGATCACGCGCCGCACGGGCGGAGGGCCCACCGGGCTGCCCTCGAGGGGCAGTTCACGGGCGGTCGCCGCGAACCACACGATGTCGACGAGCCCCACCACGTTGATCAGGACCGGGAGCGCCAGATCGCCGCTGTAGACGCTTCCGAAGCCGAAGTTGAGCGGGACCATCAGCGTGTGGAAGCCCGCCGACGACCACCCGGCGACCTGTGTCCCGCGGCTCCACCGGCCGTCGCGCCGCTGCCCGACGACCGTGAGGACGGTCGCCGCCACCCCGCCCAGCGTCACGCTCAGTTCGACGCCGACGCTCCATTCAAGCGCAGGAAGGTCGAGTTGCTCGAGCAGCCCGTTGGTCATCCCGGCCAGCCCGACCGCGAACATGGCTCCGGCCGCCGTACGCAGCACGCGGGACCGCCAGCGGATGACGAGCAGGTAGAGGACGTTGATCGCGGTCCACAGCGCGAGCTGGAACGCCGGGTAGACCACGTCGGGGAGCAGCACGATCACGGACCACAACACGAGGGCGTACACCACCGCCAGATACAGCAGTGCGCGCAGCGCCTTCGCCCGGCCGTCCAGCGCTCCCCGCACGGGGGCACGCAGAATCAGCCACAGGTACGCGGCCTTCACCAGCGCGGCCACGAGCAGCGCCACAGTCGTCAGGGTGCTGAACCCGCCAGGCACGTCGGCCGGCGGCGACCACGTGGTGGCCATCCAGAGCCAGTCGTCGCCGAGCACCAGGCCCGCGATTGCCGCCGCAAGAACCAGACCTACAAGTCCGATCCTGATAATCCGCCATAAACCATCCGACAGCACGGGACGCGATCCTAGTGCCTGTCTTCCAGGTCGCCCCCCTCACCGGAACGGGGAGGAAGGATCGGGATGCCGTCGCCCAAGGAGAGGTTGAACGGCAGTGTCACCGGGGCGCAGTCCTTGCGGGCCACCTCGAAGCCCTGGATGCTCCAGGCGATCGCCGCCGTGCACTCGCCGGCCGTCAGCCGCAGCAGCCGCCCGGCCAGCACGCTCGCCTGGACGCAGGCGATGTCGAAGCTCAGGTCGACGCCGAACGTCACCCGCCCCAGCGGCTGCCCGTTGACCGTGATGTCCACCCACGGCGCGTGCTTGGAGAAGATCTTGTGCTCGGCCAGCCTGACCATCTCGCCGGTCCCGGGATGGTCCAGGGTACGGCGGGCGGCCTCGCGCAGCGCCCGGTACTTCTGCCAGCCGGCCAGGAGGACCGTGCCCAGGTTCAGGCCCTGCAGCAGCGAGGCGCCGGCCTCGGCCACGCGGCCGTTGAGCGCGTGGGTGAAGACGGCGTCGGCCCTGCCCGCCTGCCGCCGCACGTTCTCCAGCATGTTCTGGGCCCCGATCGCCTGGCCGATCGTGGCCGCCGCCTGCTCCGGGTCGCCGAAGAGCAGGAGGTCGGCGCTGCCCGGGTCGGTGCTGATGGACACGGTCAACGGGTGACCTCCTCGATCTCCTGGTGTCCTGGGTCGTGGTGGGGTTCGAGGCGGAGGTCGAAGGGCGGGCCCGTCTCGTGGATCTCGACCGTGGGGCGGGGATCCGGGCAGGGGGTGCAGTGGATCAGGGGCGGGGGCGCCTGGGGCCGGTTCGGCCAGGCCCGCCGTACGAGCCAGAAGGCGCCGCCCAGGATGGCCAGCAGGAGCAGCACCACCACCAGCCCGAGCTGGCCCCACGGGGACGTGCCGGAGGCCGGCTCCTCCGAGATGACCGGATCGGGAGTGTCCGTGGTCTCGGGGGTCTCGCTCACCTCCGGTGAGGGCGACGGGCTCGGCGTCGGGGCCGGGGTGGGTGTCGGGGTTGGGGTTGGGGTGGGTGTCGGGGTCGGGGTAGGCGTCGGGGTCGGGGTCGGGGTGAACGCGGGGTCGTGTCCAAGCTGGATGGCCACGGAGGAGCCAGGCTTGGTCCTGCAGCCGCCGCACGGGTCCTGGCTGGTCACCACATACGGCGGCGCGCCTTCGGTGCCTGTGTTCTCCCAGGTCAGCCCGGCCGCCTCGAGGGCCGCCGTCGCCTCTGCCCAAGGGAGGCCGATGACCGGCGGCACTTTGATCAACCGCGGCGGTGGCGTATCGGGCGTCACGGGCGGATCGGTCGGGACCACGACCAGCAGGCCCGCGAACAACGCACGCATGATCCACATCACAGCTCGGACGATATGCACGAAGCCCGCCTAGATCATGCGTAGCCCCTACTCAGCGCGCGAATTTGCCCCGAGCTTTGCCGCGATCTCGGCCGCCATCGGGTGGCCGAGCCGTTCGAAGACCTCGTGCGCGGTGCGCAGGCACGCCAGGCCGCGCTCGTCCTGCCCGACCCGCAGCAGGGCGCGGCCCAGCATGGCGACGGCCAGCGCGCGCAGGATGCCGGTGCCGTGGTCCACGACGTAGGCGGCGGCCGCCTCGGCCTCGGCCAGCGCCTCAAGGTCGCGCCCGGCCGTCAGGTGCAGCTCGGCCAGCGCCAGCCTGGCCCTGGACTCCAGGTAGGTCTCGCGCGTCTGCCGGGCCATGGCGATCGCCTGGACCAGGTCGGCGCGGGCCGCCTGGTCGTGACCCAGCCGCAGGAGCACCCGGCCGCGCTCGCCCAGCGCGTAGGTCAGGATCGAGTGGTGGCCCAGCTCGCGCACGATCGCGATGCTCTCCTCGACCCGGGCGTGGGCGGTGACGTAGTCGCCGAGGTTGGTCAGCGCGTTGGCCAGGTTGGCGAGGTCCCAGGCGGTGCCGGCCCGGTCGCCGATGCTCCGCCGTACCTCGACCAGGTCGGCCAGGCAGTCGGCGGCCGCGGCGTGGTCGCCGGCGGCGAGCAGGCGGATGCCGTTGGCCTGCGCCAGGCCGAGGCGGACGAGCAGGTCGCCGGTCTGGCCCACGAGCTGCATGGCCCGCATCGCCTCGCGGGCGCAGTCGTCGGGGCGGCCGATGTACCAGAAGACGTAGCCCAGCAGGTAGCGGGCGCGGCCCTCGACGAGGGGGTCGTCGTGGGCGGCCGCGGCCAGCGCGGTCAGGGGGCGGACGAGCTCGCCGCCCCGCTGGCCGGGGTCGGTGTCCAGGATGAGCACCTGGAGCAGGTCCACGCTGTGGCGCGGCGGCGTCCCCGGCGCCCCGAGCACGGCGACGACGGCGGCGAACTCGCGGGTGATCCACTCCTTGGCCTCGAGCGGTCCGGGGAAGGCGGGGAAGTCGGCTTCGGCGGTGGCGAGCTGGTCGATCAGGAAGGAGCCCGGCCAGGTGCAGCGGAGCACGGCTCGCGCGCCGACCAGGTAATGGTCCAGGAGGCGGCGGCGGGCGGCGGTCAGCTCGTCCTGGTCGGCGCGGCCGAGCGCGAACACGCGCAGCAGGTCGTGGTAGTGGTAGCGGCCGGGCGAGGGCGACTCCAGCAGGCTGAGGTCCACGAGCGCCTCGCAGAGGTCCTCCGCCTCCGTCTCCGGCAGCTCCAGCGTCGCGGCCGCCGCCGCCGGCGAGACCGACGGCCCGCCCGCCACCGCCAGCAGCCGGAACGCGCGGGCCTCGGCGGGGGTCAGTTGCCGGTACCCGAGCGCGAACGTCGCCTCCACCGCCAGATCGCCGATCTTGAGCACCGCCAGCCGGTCGTGCTCGTCGGCCAGCCGGTCGCGCAGCGAGGCCACGGTCCACGCGGGCCGCGCCGCCAGCCGTCCGGCCGCGATGCGTACGGCCAGCGGCAGGAACCCGCAGGCGGCGACCACGTCCAGGGCCGCCCCGCGCTCGGCCGCCACCCGCTCCGCCCCGGCGACCCGGGAGAACAGCTCCAGCGCCTCGCCCGGATCGAGCACCTCCAGCGCCACGTGGGTGGCCCCGGCCAGGTCGGCGAGCTTGGCCCGGCTGGTCACCACGACCGCGCAGCCCGGCGCGCCCGGCAGCAGGGGCAGGATCTGGCGGGTGTCGCGGGCGTTGTCCAGCAGCACGAGCATCCGGCGCCCGGCCAGCGCCGAGCGGAACAGCGCGGCCCGGTCGGCGAGCCCGTCGGGCAGGTCGGTCAGGCCGAGGGCGCGCAGGAAGGAGCCGAGGGCGGCGGCTGGGTCCACCGGGCCGGGGCTCATGCCCTGGAGGTCGATGTAGAGCTGGCCGTCGGGGAAGTCGCCGGCGACGCGGTGGGCGACGTGGACGGCGAGCGTGGTCTTGCCGACGCCGCCGATCCCGGCCAGGGCCGAGACCACGAGTGTCCGCCCGGGGGTGAGGCTCGCGGCCATCTCGCCGGCCTGGCGGGCGCGGCCGGTGAAGTCGCCGATGTCGGCGGGCAGCTGGGCGGGCCTGGCCGCCGCCGCGGGCATGGGCACGGGCGGGGGCGGCGCCACGTCCGCGGTGAGGATGCGCTGGTAGAGGCCGGCCAGGTCGGCGGAGGGCGCGACACCGAGCTCGGCCTTCAGGAGCTTCTGCGTGTCGGCGTAGACGGCGATCGCCTCGGCCTGCCGTCCGGCCAGGTAGAGCGCGTGCATGAGCAGGGCGCGCGGGCGTTCGCGCAGCGGGTGGGCGGCGCAGTGGGCGCTGAGCTCGCCGATCAGGTCGCCCGAGCGGCCGCTCTCGATGGCCTGCTCCATGCGCTGCTCGACCGCGGTGAGCCGGAGCTCCTCCAGCCGGGCGCGCTGGTTCCTGGCGTAGGCGCCGTCCAGCCCGGCCAGCGCCTCGCCCTGCCACAGGCCCAGCGCCGCGTCGAAGTCCGCCGCCTGGCACAGCGCGGTGAACCGGACCAGGTCGAGCCGGGCGTCCTTGATCGCGTAGCCGTCCCCGGCCGAGACGATGGCCTCGGCGCCCAGCGCGGTGCGCAGCCGGGAGATGTAGGTGCGCACGGTGGAGATCGCGGTGCGCGGGGGCTCGTCCTCCCACAGCATGTCGACGAGCTGGTCCTTGCCGACGGCCCGGCCCTCGGCGAGCAGGAGGGCGGCCAGCGTCAGCCTGGCCTGCGGGGAGCCGAGCGCGATCTCCTCGCCGCCGCGCCAGGCCCGTACGGGGCCGAGCACCGCGTACCGAAGATCCGCCGGCACCGCAGCCTCCATCGCCGAACCTGACATCTAGCCTGGACAGGGTATCGAGAGGAAGTTACTCATGCGTACGTGGATCACTGAGCGGTTCGGTCGTGAGCTTCCCCTGGTCGGGGCGCCGTTGGCAGGGGTCGGCGGCGGCCGGCTGGCCGCCGCGGTCTCCCGGGCCGGGGCTCTGGGCATGTTCGGGGCGGGCGCCGCGGCCACACCCGGGTGGATCGCCCGGGAGGCGGGCGTCGCCGGCGCGGACGGCCTGCCGTACGGGATCGGGCTGATGGCCTGGGCGCTGGCCGGGAACCCGGAGCAGGTCGACGCGGTGATCGAGGCGCGGCCGAGCCTGGTGTCGGTGAGCTTCGGCGACTACGCCCCGCACGTCGGACGGCTGAAGGCGGCGGGCATCACCGTGGTCACCCAGGCGGGCACCACGCGCGAGGCGGTCGAGGCCGAGCGGGCCGGCGTGGACGCCGTCGTGGCCCGCGGCGCAGAGGGCGGCGGGCACGGGCGCGCCGACGTGGCCACGCTGCCGCTGCTGCAGAGCGTGCTGGAGGCGGTGGAGATCCCGGTGCTGGCGGCCGGCGGGATCGCCAACGCCCGCGGGCTGGCCGCGGTGCTCGCCGCGGGCGCCGAGGGCGCCTGGGTGGGGACGGCGTTCCTGGCCTGCGAGGAGGCGCAGGGTTCCGCGGCGGCCAAGCGGCGCATCCTGGCGGCGCAGGAGGACGACACCGCCTACGGCCGGGTCTTCGACGTGGCCCAGCGGCTGGACTGGCCCCGGGAGTACGGCGGGCGGTCCCTGCGCAACCGCTTCTTCGACGCCTGGGACGGCCGCGAGCGCGAGCTGGCCGCAGACGAAGGCGCCCAGGCGGAGCTGGCGGCGGCGCGGGAGAACGACGACTACGACACCGCCTGCATCTACTCCGGCCAGGCGGTCGGCATGGTGCGCGAGGAGCGCCCGGCGGCCGCGGTCGTGGCCGAGTTCGCCGCCGCCGGAGCGCTCCTGCGCCGCTGGTCATGAGATGGGTAGGCAGGCGCTGGTCATGAGATGGGTAGGCAGGCGCTGGTCATGAGATGGGTAGGCAGGCGCTGGTCATGACGTGGGCACGCAGGCGCTGGTCATGACGTGGGCACGCAGGCCGTGTCCGGCGTCTCCAGGCGGATCAGGTACCGGTTGACCCGGCCGATCGCGCAGGGTTCCGCGCTGAGGTAGAGGCCGTGGCCGTGGCCCTTGTACCGCAGCGTCACCGAGCCGGGCACGTGCTTGATCAGTTCGTTGACGTCGGGCTCGGTCCAGGTGGCGATGCCGAGCACCGGCGGCAGCCCGGTCCCGGGCATGGGCAGCGGTGGGTTCGTGGCCGGGGAAGGCCAGCCCGCGCAGGCCAGCTCGTGCCAGAGCCGGGTGTAGGGGAAGTAGGGCGACCTCTCCTCGCCGCGCCGCTTCTCCTCGACGACCGAGGCGTAGTCGCGCAGCCCCGTGAAGTCCAGGCAGTGGGTCATGCTCATGCCGACGGGCGCCGGCGGCTTGCGGCTCGTGCCCCGGGTGCCCGCCCGCACGTAGTCGGCGAACCCGGCGGCGTCGCCCGACCTGGCCAGCGCGATGGCCGTGGCCAGTTCCTTCCAGCGGACATGGTTCTCGCCGGGGGAGACGAGGTGGGGCGCCGCCGCGATCTGGACGTCGAAGCCGGTGTAGACCACGCCTCTGCCCTTGGCCGGGAGCCGCCGGTCGGGCACCGTCACCTCCTTCCAGATCGCCCGCACGTCCTGGCCGTTCAGCGCGCAGTCGGTGGTGGCGGCGCACCAGTCCGCGAAGCGGTCGAGCTGGGTATCCAGCACCGGGTAGCGCACCTGGCGGTCGAGCAGGTTCACCGCGCCGTCGACCACCAGCGCGCGGACCCGGGAGGGGAACATGCGGGCGTAGTTGGTCGCGGTCACGCCGCCGTACGAGGTGCCGAGGATGCTGAGCTGCTTCTCGCCCAACGCCACGCGGACCGCCTCGACATCACGGGCCACGGAGGCCGAGTCCATGTTGTCGAACAACTCCGGGTCGGCCGCCCGGCACCGCTCGGCCGCCCGCCTGTTGACCGCGGCCTGCCGCTCGAAGTCCCTTTCGCTGTACGGCAGGCCGATCTCCACCGGCGTCTCCAGGCAGTCCTGGGGGATGCGGCCGAACTCGACGCCGTTGCGCGGCAGCAGGCTGACGACGTCGAACCGGTCGCGGATCCGGTCGAAGGCGCCGCCCTTCTTCTCCAGGTCCTCGATGCCGGAGCCGCCCGGGCCGCCGGGCAACGCCATGAGGACGCCGATCCGGCGATGGGCTCCGGTGGCGGCCAGCCGTACCAGCTTGATGCCGATCTTCCTGCCGGCCGGCCGGTCCCAGTCGACCGGGACCTGGACGACCCCGCACTCCAGCTCCTTCTGGCAGGGCTTCCAGGCGAAGGTCTCGGCGTGCGCGGGCTGGATCACGACGACCGCGGTCAGCAGCACGCCCGTCGCGGCCCCGGCCACGATGAGCGGGTGCGCCCTGCGGCCCCTGCGCGCGATCGCCACCGCGCCCGCGCCGAGCGCCGCTGCCGGATAGGCCAGCAGCAGTGCCAGCGCCGCCCCCGGCACCAGCAGGCCGTCACCCACCAGCCCGTCGAGCAGGACCGCGCCCACCCGTGCGTTCCACGGCCGGGGCAGCGTCGCGGCGGCCATCGGCAGCACACCCAGCGCGACGATCAGTACGGTCATCGCCCCCGCCGTGGCCCGCACCACGGCGCCCACCCCGAGCCCGACCAGCGTCACCAGCCCGATCGCCAGCCCCGAGCGCAGCACGCCGCCGAGCACGCCGGGCTCCGTCAGCCGCGTGCCCAGCGTCTGCCCGTCGAGCAGCACGAATCCGGCGTGCCCGCCCAGCGCCGCCATCGCCCCGGCGTGCATCAGGAACGCCAGCACCTGCCCCGCCACCAGCCCGACCCCGAGCAGCACCGTGGCCTTGGCCGGCAGCAGCACGTGCCGGTTGGGCACCGCCGCCAGGCTGGTCCGGATCTGCCCGGTTCCGTACTCGGCCGTCACCGCGAGCGCGCCCAGCACGCTCATGACGAAGAACGCCACCGGCAGACCGGGGCCGAGCCCGTCGCCGACGCTGGTGAACCGCATCCGCTCGGCCGCGTCCTGACCGGCGAAGCCGCGCACGGTCAGCACGGCCACCCCCGTGCTGACCAGCACCGCCAGCAGCGAGGCGGCCAGCAGCCACAGGTTGGAGCGCAGGGTGCGGAACTTCAGCCACTCCGCCGCGACGGCATCCGTGATCACGCCGTTCGCGCGCCCCTGGCTCCCGCTTCCACCGCGCATCACCCGGCCCTCCCGGCGGCGAACTCCACGCTCGACTCCGTCAGCCGCAGGTACGCCTCCTCCAGCGACCCGAACCGCTCCACCAGCGACGCCATCGAGGTGTCCTCGATCAGCCGCCCCCGCCCGATGAGCACCACGTGCCCGGCGGTCAGCTCCATCTCGCCCATCAGATGGCTGGACACCAGCACCGTCCGCCCCTCCCCGGCCAGCGTGCGCAGCAGCCCGCGGATCCACCGGATCCCCTCCGGATCCAGCCCGTTGACCGGTTCGTCGAACATCAGCACCCCCGGGTCGCCCAGCAGCGCCACCGCGATGCCGAGCCGCTGCCGCATGCCCAGCGAGAACCCGCCCACGCGCCGCCGCGCCACTCCCGCGAGCCCGGTCAGCTCCAGGACCTCCTCCACCCGGCGCCGGCCGATGCCGTTGCTGCGCGCCACGCAGGCCACGTGGTCGCGCGCCCGGCGCCCGCCGTGCGCCGCGGACGCGTCCAGAAGCGCGCCGACCCGCTCCAGCGGCCTGCCGAACGAGCCGTACGGCCGGCCGTCCACGAGCGTGACGCCGGCCTGCGGGGTCTCCAGCCCGAGGACCGCCCGCATCGTTGAGGACTTGCCCGCGCCGTTCGGCCCCAGGAACCCGGTGACCCGGCCCGGTTTCACGTGGAACGTCAGATCGTCCACGGCCGTGGCGGCGCCGTACTTGATGGTGAGCCCGTGTATCTCGATCACGACATCCAGGCTCGCCGCCCGCGTGTGCGCAGGCCATCGGCGCATGCCCACTGTCGGGGGTAGGTCTAGGCCCACCGACAGTGCCGGCGTGGAGGAGGCAGACTGCAGGGGTGAAACGGGGTTGGGCGGTTCGCGCCGCGCGCAACGTGGTCACCGGTGTGGCCGCGCTGGCGCTGCTGCTCGCGCTGCCGTTCGCGCCGCCGCCGGTGCTGCGCGCGGCCAGGTCGCTGGCCGGGGTCTCGGGGACGGGTGACCTGAGGATGATCGCGTGGCTGGCGGTACGCGTGCTGCTCGGCCCGGGCACCGCCGTGCTCGTCGCGGCGATGCTCTACGTGATCAGGCTGATTCTCATGATCTCGGCGAGGCCCGGGGTGGAGGTCACCCTCTCGCTCAGCGTGGCGATGGCAGCGATCTTCCTGGTCGGCATTCTGACCGCCTACGTCTCCACGCGCCTCCAAGAGGGCTTGGACAAGCGCCTGCTCGCCGACGAGAGCCCCCAGGCCCGGCGCATCAGGGAACTGACCGCCTCCCGGGCCGCCGCCGTGGACGCGCAGGCCGCCGAGCTGCGCCGCATCGAACGCGACCTGCACGACGGCGCCCAGGCCAGGCTCATCTCCATGCGCATGAGCCTCGGCATGGCCAGGAGGAGCATGGACATCCACCAGATGCGCGGCCTGGTCGACGAAGCCTGGCAGTCGTCCGCGCAGGCCCTGACCGACCTGCGTGACCTGGTGCGCGGCATCCACCCGCCGGTGCTGGCCGACCGCGGGCTGGCCGGCGCGATCCGGGCCGCCGCCATGCTCTGCCCGGTCCCGGTCGAGCTGGACCTTGACCTGCCGGGCCGCCCGGAGGCGCCGGTGGAGTCCGCGCTGTATTTCGCCGCCGCCGAGGCCCTCGCCAACCTCGCCGCCCACAGCCGCGCCGGCCGCGCCTGGGTACGGCTGCGCCACTCCGGCGGCCTGATCCGGCTCACGGTCGGCGACGACGGCCGAGGGGGCGCCGACCCCTTGGCCGGGTCCGGGCTGCGCGGGATCGAACGCCGCCTGTCCGCCTTCGACGGCACGCTGGCCGTCCACAGCCCGCCCGGCGGGCCGACCGAACTGATCATGGAGCTGCCGTGCGCGTTGTCATCGCCGAAGACCTCGCCCTCCTCCGGGACGGCCTGACCCGGCTGCTGCGCACACACGGCTTCGAGGTGGTGGAGGCCGTGGACAACGGCCCGATGCTGCTCGCCGCCCTGCTCAGGCACCGGCCCGACGTGGCGGTCATCGACGTACGGCTGCCGCCCACGCAGACCGACGAGGGCCTGCGGATCGCCCTGGAGGCCAGGCGGCGCATCCCGGGGCTGCCGGTGCTGATCCTGTCCCAGTACGTCGAGCAGCTCTACGCCAAAGAGCTGCTCTCCGACCGCTCGGGCGGCATCGGCTACCTGCTGAAGGACCGGGTCGGGGACGTGGAGCAGTTCGTCGAGTCGGTCCGTGTGGTCGCGGCCGGGGGCACCGCCATGGACGCCGAGGTCATCGCCCAGCTTCTGTCCCGGCGCGGCAGGGACGAGCCGCTTTCGGCCCTCACGCCCCGGGAGCGCGAGGTGCTGGGGCTGATGGCCGAGGGGCTGTCCAACCAGGCCATCGCCGCCCGGCTGGTGGTGACGGAGAAGGCGATCGGCAAGCACACCTCCAGCATTTTCGCCAAGCTCAACCTGCCGCCCTCCGACGACCAGAACCGGCGGGTGCTGGCGGTGCTGGCCTATCTGGAGTCCTGACGGTCCAGGTCGATCGGGCCGTGCTGGTGGTTCAGGTCGATCGGGCCGTGCTGGTGGTTCAGGTCGATTGTGCCGTGCTGGCGGTCCAGGTCGATCGGGTGGTGCTGGCGGTTCAGGTCGATCGGGCCGTGCGCGGTGGTGAGGGCGGTGCCGCCGCGCAGCGCCGGGTTGCCGTCCAGGTCGCAGGCGACCTCCAGCGCCACGGTCATGCCGGGCACGACGCGCACGTCGCCGCTCATCCGGTGGTTGAGCAGGCTCACCCGGGCGGTCACGTCGGCGCTTGGGCCCATGGCCGCGCGCACCTGGCCGAGCGTGGCCCCGGGGCTCAGGGCGCGCAGCCCGGCCAGGTAGCGCTCCTCGGCCGCCTGGAGGGCGGATTCGAGTCCGGGAGTCGGCGAGCCGACCGGCACCGTCAGCGCCCTGCGCACCTCGTGCCCGCCGTACCAGCAGACGAGCTGCGCGAGCAGCACCGCCCCGCCGGCGCTCTGGTAGCGCTCGACCCGCACCTCCGCGCGGGCCTCGCGGAGGTGCGCGGCGGTCATGGCCGCCTGGTACGGCGCGGCGGCGCGGGCCCCGGGGCGGGCCGCGTCCAGAAGGGCCACGGCCATCTCCCCGGCGATCCGCGCCGCCTCCGTCACCGCTGTGGTGTCGTTGCCGATGAGGTGCATCAGACCAGGGCCCGGCGGTTGAGCGCGGTGAGGCCGGCGGCGACGAGCGCGGCGGTCAGCCCGGTCATGATCAGGATGGGGCCGGCGGCGAAGCCCTCACCGGACAGGACCATCGGCAGGTTCGGGAAGGGGACGAAGTACTTGGCGATCCAGTAGTCGATGCCGATGATCGGGCCGAGCACCTCGCCGAAGAGGTTGACGAAGAGGAAGGCGGCCCAGCTCAGGGCGGCGGCGGCCTTGGGCAGCAGGCCGAAGACGGCGGTAGCGAACCCGGCCAGGACCCAGACCGCGGGGACCTGGACCAGCGTGCCGGGCAGGACGCCCAGCGGGTCGCCGACGGCGATGCCCATGGCCAGACCGGCGAGGGTCAGGATGACGACCGGCCCGGCGAGGGCGAACACCAGGTGGCCGGCGGCCCAGCGCAGGCGGCTGACGGGGTGGGCGAGCAGGAGCTCGGCGCGGCCGGTGCTCTCCTCGGCGCGCAGGCGGAGGACTGCCAGCAGGGGGTAGAGGGCGGCGACGTAGCCGAGGCTGAGGGAGATCAGCCACAGGTAGGCGTCGGTCATGGTGGCCGTGTCGGCGGCGGTGTAGCGGTTGAGGAACTCCTGGACCGAGGCGCCCTGCCGGGAGACCTCCGGGATCGACAGGGCCAGGGCGCCGAGCACCAGGCCGGCGACGGTATAGCCGATGCTCCAGCCGGTCAGCAGGCCCTTGTGCAGGCGCCAGGCCAGGGCCAGCGGCGAGGTGAGGCGCGGGGCGTGGGCGGGGCCGGGGCGCTGGGCGATGACGCCGTGGCCGAGGTCGCGCCGGGCGCAGAGCCGGTAGGCGGCGGCGACGGCGATCAGCGTGAGGGCGAGGGCGGGCAGCAGGGCGGCGAAGGAGTTGGCGGCGTAGGGCTGGACCAGGTGCGCCCAGCCGTGCGGGGTGGCCCACTTCAGCGCGGTGCTCCCGGCGCCGTCGGCGATGAACCGGGCCAGGTAGGACACGCCCAGGCCGAGCGCGGCCAGGCCGACCGTGGTGCGGGCGCCCTCGGTGAGCTGGGCGGCCAGCGCGCCGACGGCGGTGAAGACCAGGCCGATGCCGGTGACGGCGGCGCCGAAGGCCAGCGAGCCGGTGACGTCGAAGCCGAGCTTCGCCATGGACAGGGCGGTGACCAGGCCGGCCAGCAGCATCGAGACGCCGGTGACGGTCAGGGCGGCGGTCAGCGGGGCGAAGCGGCCGACGGCGCCGGCGCGGATCAGCTCCGCGCGGCCGGACTCCTCCTCGGCGCGGGTGTGGCGGACGATGGTGAGGATCGCGATCAGGGCGAGGATCGTGTAGATGGCGTCGGCGTTCTTCCAGACGGCCATGCCGGCGATCGTGGGGGAGTAGACCTGGCCGGCGAAGGCGGTGAGCGCCTTGTTGGCGGTCATCTCGCGGGCGAAGTCGGCGACCATCTGGGGCGTGGTGAACGTCTGGGCGTAGCGGCTGGCCTGGCCGGCGGCCAGCACCGCGAGGAGCAGGATCCAGGCGGGGGTGGTCAGGCGTTCGCGGCGGACGGCGAGCTTGATGAGGGTCCAGGTGCCGTGCATGGTCAGTTGCTCTTCTCGGCGGCGTAGTGGCGCATGAACAGGTCTTCGAGGGAGGGCGGGGCGCTGGTCAGGCTGACGATCCCGGCCTGGGCCAGGGTGAGCATGGCCTTGTCGAGGTCGCGGTCGTCGACCTGGAAGCTGATCGTGCGGCCGGTGGTGGTGAGGTTGCGGGCGCCGGGGATCGCCGTGACTTGTCCCGAAATTTCGGCATTGATCTGGGTCATGGTGAGGTGGCGGAGATCGGCAAGCGTGCCCGACTCGACCGTGCGCCCGGCCCGGATGATGCTCACCCGGTCACACAGCGCCTCCACCTCCGACAGGATGTGGCTCGACAGCAGCACCGTGCGGCCCAGCGCCTTCTGCTCGGCCACGCACTGCTGGAAGACCGCCTCCATCAGCGGGTCCAGGCCGGAGGTCGGCTCGTCCAGGATGAGCAGTTCGGCGTCGGAGGCGAACGCGGCCACCAGGGCGACCTTCTGGCGGTTGCCCTTGGAGTAGGTCCTGGCCTTCTTGCGCGGGTCCAGCTCGAAGCGCTCCAGCAGCTCCGCGCGGCGCTCCTTGTTCAGGCCGCCGCGGATCCGGCCCAGCAGGTCGATGACCTCGCCGCCGGTCAGGCCCGGCCACAGGTTCACGTCGCCCGGCACGTACGCCAGCCGCTTGTGCAGCTCGGCGGCCTCCTTCCACGGGTCGCCGCCCAGCAGGCGGGCGCTGCCGGAGTCGGCGCGCATCAGGCCCAGCAGGATGCGGATCGTCGTGGACTTTCCGGCGCCGTTCGGGCCGAGGAAGCCGTGGACCTCGCCGGCCCGGACGGTCAGGTCGAGACCGGCCAGGGCGTGGGCCTTGCCGAAGCTCTTGTGGAGCCCTTGGACGGCGATGGCGGTGTTCATGTCGTTCCTTCGTCAGGGGGTTCTTGCAGGTCACAACGTTAGATTTCGCGACCTGCAGACGGTATCGGGCATCCGCCCTAACTACCGGCTAGGTACCTGCAAGCCCGGTTCAATCGGGCAGGCGCACAGTCCGTCCATGAGAGCAACCAGCAAGTTAGCCATGGTCGCCACGGCGGCCATCGCCATCGCCACCGTCGCGGTCACCCCCGCCCACGCCGCCGACGCCTTCGCCCGGGTCATGTCCGGCGAGCTCGAGTACAAGGCCGCGCCGGGCCAGGTCAACCAGGTGGTCTTCACCGCCCCCGACGCCGACACCTATTTCGTCGACGACATCGTCCCCATCACCCCGCTGAGCGGCTGCGCGCATCCGAACCCGGCCGACCTCACGCTGGTGGAGTGCACCGCCGCCGCCGGCTTCACCGGCCAGCTCATCATCGACGTCGGCGACCTGAACGACAGCGTTAACCCCACCGGCCCCAACCACGCCCTGGTCGGCCTCGGCGCCGGCGACGACGTGGCCTATGGCTACCCCGGCAGCGTCGGCTCGCTGGTCAGCGGCGGCGCCGGGAACGACCTGATCTTCTCGGGCCCCGGCCGCCACACCATCGACGGCGGCCTCGGCACCGACACCGTCAGCTACGCCGGCCGGGTCGCCGCGGTCACGGTCAAGCTCGCCGCCTGCCCCTGCGGGGAGGCCGGTGAGAACGACGGCCTGCCCGGCATCGAGAACGTCACCGGCGGCTCCGGGGCGGACACGATCGAGGGCAACGCCGCCGCCAACGTCCTCAGCGGCGGCGCGGGCAACGACACGATCATGGGCTGGGACGGCGACGACTCGGTGTACGGCGGCGCCGGCGACGACTTCGTGAGCGGGGTGGAGGGCAACGACACGGTCTCCGGCGGCACGGGCGACGACGAGGTCTTCGGCGACTGGGACAACGACATCCTGTACGGCGACGGCGGCCACGACACCCTGTACGGCGGGCCGGGGGCCAACACGGAGTACGGCGGCTCCGGCAACGACACGATCTACGGCGGCCCGGTCGCCGACACCCTGAACGGCGGCACCGGCAACGACACGATGGAGGCGGGCGCCGGCAACGACGTCCTGCGCGGCAGCTACGGCCTCGATCATCTGGACGGCGGGTCGGGCGCGGCGGACGACTGCGACGGCGGCCCGGACGCCGACACGGAGACCAACTGCGAGATCTAGCTCGTCACCTCCCTTCCGTCGGCGGCCTTTCCGGATGTGAAGTGCGGTTCAAGTGTCTTGCCCAGATTGCGGCACGACGCGAGACTTCTCCCGTGGCGACACCGGAGTCCGCAACGTCCGGCAGGTTCGCCGCGGAAGGGAACCCGTCGTGGAAACGGTGTTCGAGAGCGCATATCGGGGGTTGTCACCGGAGGCCGCCCGCCTCTACCGGCTGCTGGGTCTCCTGCCCGGCAACGACTTCACCGCGGACCTGGCGGCCGCCCTGGCGGGCGGCGAGGTCGGCCCGCAGCTCGGGACGCTCCTGGAAACCCACCTCGTCGAGGAGCCGGTGCCCGGACGCTACCGGCTGCACGACCTGGTCCGGCTGCACGCCGCCCACGCGGCCGACGGCGAGCCCGCGGCCGAGCGGGATGAGGCGCTGCGCCGGGCCGTGGCGTGGTACTCGCGCATGGTGGCCGCCGCCGACCACCTCGTCACCGGGGAGCGGTTCCGCCTGGCCCAGCAGCCCGAGCACGGCGAGGTGTTCACCGGGGCAGGGGAGGCGCTCGACTGGCTGGACGACGAGCGCGGCAACCTGCTGGCGCTGCTGCGCCGGGCCTCGATGGCCGGCTGGGACCGGCTGGTGTGGCAGAGCGCGGAAGCCATGTGGGCGTTGTACGCGCACCGCAGGCACTACGCGGACTGGCTGGAAACCAGCAGACTCGGCGTGCTGTCCGCGCACCGGCTGGGCGACCGGGCAGCCGAGGCCAGCCTCCGCAACCAGACGGCCAGAGCCCTCGTCGAACTGTCCGACTACCCGGCCGCCACCGCCGAACTCAACCTAGCCACCCCACCCACCCCGGCCATCCAGCCGGATGCCTCCACGGGCACGGGTCTGCGGCTGGAGGCGGAGCTGGCCGAGTCGCGCGGGCTGCTCGAGCTGGCCCAGGGGCGGGCGGACGAGGCGGCGGAGTGGTTTGCCGCCGCCCTGCGGGCGCACGAGCAGCTGGGTGACCGGCGCGGCGCTGCCGTACAGACCTATCAGCGCGGACGGGCCCTGGACGCCGCCGGTCGGCATCGGGCCGCGGCCAGGGCTCTGGAGGACGCCGCCGGGCTGGCGGCGGGTGACGAGCTGACCCAGGCCAAGGTGGCGATCGCGCTTGGGCCGGCTTACCGGCGGCTGGGCCGTACCGACGAGGCGGGCGCGGCGCTGCGCCGGGGCGCGGCCGTGATGCGGGCGCGGCGCATCCCGTCGCTGGAGGCGCTGGCCTGGGCGGAGCTGGCGGAACTGGCTGGAGACGAGGAGGCGCGGCGGGCCTGCCTGCGCGAGGCGATCGAGCTGACGCGCGCCTCAGGCAATCGCGCCGAGGCCGAGGCACTGGCCCGCCGGCTCCGCGGCTGACTCAGGCCACACCGGCTCCGCGGCTGAGTCAGACCGCTCCGGCTCCGCGGCTGAGTCGGACCGCTCCGGCTCCGGGGCCGGCTCAGACCATGCCGGGTCTGTTGGTGATGATGCCGTCCACGCCGTAGGAGGCCATGCGGCGCCAGGTGGCGGGGTCGTCGACGGTCCAGGTGAAGACCTGCATGCCGAGACTGTGCACGCGGCGCACGTAGGCGCGGGTGAGGTCCTGGTAGGGCGGGTTGATCTGGGTGGCGTAGGCGGCCAGCGCGGGCAGGTCTTGTACGGCGGGCGTGCCCAGCAGGCCGACGGGGACCTGGGGGAGCCTGCGGTGGAAGGTGCGCATGGAGCGCCAGCTGAACGACTGGACGACCAGCCGTCCCTGGCGCAGCCACGCGGCGTTGTCGCGTAGTTCGGCGGCGACGCGCCCCTCGATGCCGGGGTAGAGCTGCGGCGCCTTGATCTCCAGCAGCAGCCCGAGCCCCGTGCCGTCCATCTCGCGCAGGGTCTCGCCGAGCGTGGGCACCGGCTCGCCGTCGTGGCGGGAGCCGAACCACGAGCCGGCGTCGAGCTTGCGGATCTCGGCGAGCGTGAAGTCGCCGACCTGCCACGGGGAGCGGCCGGGGAAGACCCGCTCGGCGTCGGTGGTCCTGGCCAGTGTGGTGTCGTGCATGAGCACGAGCTGGTGGTCCTTGGTCTCCTGGACGTCGAGTTCGAACATGTCGGCGCCCTGCCGGGCGGCCAGCCGGAAGGCGGCCAGGGTGTTCTCGGGCGCGTCGGCGGAGGCGCCGCGGTGGGCGACGTTGGTCGGGTCGGCGGCTTCGGCCGCCGGGGTGAAGCTCGTCAGAGTCGTCAGGGTCGTCAACGCGGTCACGATGAGGAGGCCCAGTCGTCGCATGACAACGACTTTGACACAGGGAAATGACGCAGAGTTGAGGAATGGATGACGCTGCGTTTACCTTTGCCGGCCGTTCAGGTGAGCCGGCCCACGTGTGCGAGCGCCTGTTTGAGCAATACGCCCTGTCCGCCCGCCATGTCCTGTTGCACGAGCGGGGATGCCGCCTCCTCCGGGGTGAACCAGACGAGGTCGAGCGCGTCCTGGCGCGGCCGGCAGTCACCGGTGACCGGGACGATGTAGGCCAGGGACACCGCGTGCTGGCGCGGGTCGTGGTAGGCGGTGACGCCGGGCGTCGGGAAGTACTCGGCGACCGTGAACGGCTGGGGCGAGACCGGGATGTTCGGCAGCGCCACAGGCCCGAGGTCCTTCTCCAGGTGGCGCAGCAGCGCGTCGCGGATCCTCTCGTGGTGCAGCACCCGGCCGGAGACCAGCGCCCGGCTGACCGTTCCGTCCGACAGGATGCGCAGCAGCAGGCCGACGTGGGTCACCACGCCGGTTTCGTCGACGCGCACGGGGACGGCGTCGATGTAGAGGATCGGCATTTGCCCGCGCATCGACTCCAGCTCGTCTGGAGCGAGCCACCCGGGTACGGTTTCGGTCTTTTCGGTCACCCGCTGATCGTACGTCCTCCCCGGCCGCCGGCCCGGCAGCCGGGGTGCCCCGGCGCGCTAGCCCGCGCCGATGCCCAGGCGGCGCAGGCGCTCCGGGTCGGCGATGATGTCGATCTCCACGATCTTGCCGTCGCGGATGGTGACGGCGGAGACCACGAGCGGCTTGCCGTTGATCGTGCCGAGCGTGCCCGCGGCCCCGTTGACCAGGACCGGCACCGCGTGCTCGGCCATGGAGCGGTAGGTGAGCGCCTGTCCCGCGACCTCGGCCGCGCCGCGGACCACGCGCAGCGTGCCGAAGGGCACGTCGCCGCCCTCGGCGCGCAGGACGACGTCCGGGTCGAGCACGGAGACCAGCGCGGCGAAGTCGCCGTCCCGCGCGGCCGACAGGAACGCGGCCACGACCTGCCGCTGGCGGGCCACGTCAGGGTCGGGGGTCACGTTGGCGCTCTGGACCCGGCGCCTGGCCCGGCTGGCCAGTTGCCGGGTGGTGGCGGGCGAGCGCTCGACGATGGGCGCGATCTCCTCGAACGGCACGCTGAACATGTCGTGCAGCACGAACGCCAGCCGCTCGGCCGGAGCGAGGGCGTCCAGCACGACCAGCAGCGCGAGCCCGACGGAGTCGCTCAGCATCGCCTCGTGCTCGGGATCCACGCTGTCACCGGTGCTCACGACGGGGTCGGGCAACCGCTCGCCGATCGGGTCCTCCCGGCGGGACTCCCGCGACCGCAGCATGTCCAGGCAGATCCGTCCCACGACGGTCGTGAGCCAGCCGGGAAGGTTGTCCACCGTGCCGACGTCCGTACGGCAGAGCCGGAACCACGCCTCCTGCACGGCGTCCTCGGCTTCGCTGAGCGAACCGAGCATGCGGTAGGCCACGGCCCGCAGATGGCTCCGGTGCGACTCGAAGCGCTCCGCCAGCAGGTCCATGTCGTTCATCGGTCACACTCTTTCCGCACGGTCCGTCAGTAGGGTGACGCCACTGTACGGCCAAGCACTCAGGGGGGGATGAACGACCCAGTAGGTATGAAACCCCACCAAAACCCAGAGGGCAAGCGGCCGGATCACAGGCTCGGCCGCCCCGCCACCGCATCCTGAACCAGGTGCTTGACCCGCTCGATCGGCTCCCGGAGCTTCCGCTCACGCCACACGGCCCGGCGCATCTTCCGCGAGCCCTCCTGGTACCGCCACCGCGCCCACGGCGAGCCCGGCCGCGCCAGCCGTACCGTCCCCACGAGCGCCAGCGGCGTGAGGTAGACCCCGATCAGCCCCGTCCAGACCTTCCCCTTGGCCAGCGACACCACCGCGAACAGGATGTTCATCGCGACGATGATCCCCCCGTCGACCAGGTCCGTCCCGAGGAACAACGTGTCGGCGTCCAGCGGGCTGACCCCGAGCAGCCCCAGCCCGCACAACGCCAGCGCCATGAAGACCGTGTCCACCGACAGCCGCCCCTGCTCGGACCAGTAGACGTCCTCCAGATGCAGCACCAGCGCGAACTCGTCGAGAACCAGCGCCGTCCCCGCGCCGAACACCCCCGCCAGCACCGCCGCCCCGGCCGAGGTCCCATCCTGTACGGCCAGCCCGCCGGTCCCGCCGAGGCACATGAACACCAGCCCGAACACCACGTGGTGAATGTGCAGCCCGCCCGGCGCGACGTTCCCCGGCCACCAGCGCACCCGCTTCCTGATCATCCGCACGCTGAACCGGATGAACAGGAACGTCAGCAGGAACACCACGAAGAAGCAGAACAGCCGGAGCTTGCCCGCGTCGACGATCTCCCGGGCGAACCAGTCGCGCATCTCCCCCCTCTCCGGTCGGGGGGTGATCTGAAGTCTTCCCTCAGGACGTCAGGGTGATTCGCCCCACACGTGCGGATCCTCATCCGGCTCCGGCAGCCTGGCGAGGATCTCGGCGATAGTGTCCCAGTCGGCGACCTGGACGACGTCGCCCATGAGCCGCAGGCGGTGCGCGATCGAGGCGTGGCCCTTGTCCAGCTGGGTCAGGCCCTTCGCGATCTGGTCGGTGGCCGCCTCGTAGCCCCGGCCCTCGCCCTTGAAGAAGGTGGTGCCCGGCTTGCTGGTTCCCCAGAAGTCGCCGATGGCCGTCAGCTCGTCGGCGGCCCGCCGTACCGCGTCGGCCAGGTCCCGGCGTTCCACGTCATACGCCTCGGCGGTGGCCCTGAGGCGGCTGCGGTCGATGTCCATGTGCGTGTCACCCCGCGGGCTTGTGGGCCATCGTGAAGTAGAGAAGCATGCGGCCGAGCGTCTCCTTCCAGGTGGGGATCAGCTCCTCGCCGCTCTGGCCGTTGATCGCGTCGTAGCTCGGGCCGTAGCCGACGGAGCCGCCGGCCATGCGGGCGATGAAGTACTGCAGGTCGGCGTTCTTGGTCACCGCCCTGGCGACCGGCATGGCGGCGTCGAAGACGCCGTAGAACGCGACCGAGGCGGCGAACTCCTTGAGCGCCTGGCGGGCGTTGTCGCCGAACGAGCCCGGGTCCTCGCCGCGCAGCGCCTTGACCCCGGCCACCACGGCCACGTCGCCGACGGCGAAGAACGCGCTGCCGATGGAGTACTCGGTCAGCTTGGCCAGCACGACCCTGGCGACCGCGTGCTCCAGGAGCTTGGCCAGCAGCTTCGCCTGCGCCCTGCGCATGAGGAACTGGGTCAGTTGGTAGGCCGCGCCCGCCTGCCAGGGGAAGGTGGTGATGAAGATGAAGCTGGCGAGGTTGGCCAGCGCCATCGTCCAGTACGCCTTCTGGGCAGTCTCCATCAGGTCGGCGAACTCGTCACAGGCGGCGGCGTTGGCCCGGCACGCCGCGGCGAGCCTGCCCGGGTAGCCGAGGCCGGGCGGTGGCGGGTAGAGGCCGGCGGTGACCGCCTTCTTGAACGCCTCGACGCCCTGGCCGCTGTTGTGCCGCCACACCGCGGCGGCGGCCGGGTAGGTGGTGCCGGCGCTCTGGTCCAGGCGGTCGGCCAGCCGTACCCAGGTGTCGCGGGCCTGGCGGGCCCGCGCGGGGTCGGCGTCCGGGTAGTCGACGGCCAGCATCTGGAAGACGAAGCCGGTGATGCCCAGGGCGCCGAAGCCGTAGATGGAGGCGCGGCCGGGGTTGATCCTCATCGCAGCTCGTCGGGCGTGAACGGCTCCATGAGCGCCTTGGCCCGGTCGGCGGCGTCCTGGGCGGCCGCGGCGGCGGCGCCGAGGATGGCCTCGGCCAGTTCGCCCGATCCCAGCCGCATGGCGCGTGGGTCGATGGTGAGCGCGGCCAGGGCGCCGGTCATGGTGGTCTCGGCGACGATCCTGCCGTCCGCGGCGGTGCCCCGGCCGCGGATCTCCTCGATCTCGTGCTGGAGTCCCTGGAGTCGGGAGATCTCCCCGTGGAACTCGGCGAACATCCGGTCCAGCTCGTCTGTCATTCAGCCCACTTTACCGGTAGGTAAAGGTATTTATCGGGATTTTTCGCCAGATAGATCTCTCGAAGATCGAGTAACTGTTGACGGGAACGGGGTGAAAGGATACGTTCCGGTAGATTTCACGCCTGTCAGGGGAAATCCGGTGAGATGCCGGTGCGGACGCGCCACTGTATCCGGGACTAGATCCCGGGAGCCAGGTCGCCTGACGGTCGTGACCTCAATAGTCGGGACGCGTCATCCCTGAGGAGGCACTGATGAGTAGTGGCACCACTACTTCCACGTCCGTACCCTTTCCCCGCCTGCGGCCCTGGTTGCTCACCGTGCCGCTGTTCCTGCTCGTCGCGTACCTGGTCCTGATGGACAACGGCGCGGTCTCGCAGACCGGCACCTTCCTGCACGAGCTCATGCACGACGGGCGGCACCTGCTCGGCGTGCCCTGCCACTAGGGCCCCGGGCACATGGTGCGCACACTCGTGGTCAGAGGGCTGCTCCTGGGCCTCCTGGCCGGGTTGATCGCGGGCGCGTTCGCGTTCGTCGTGGGAGAGCCCCACGTGGACAGCGCGATCGCCCTCGAAGAGGCGGCCGCAGCACAGGCTCCCGCCGATGACCATCACGGCGACGGGGCCGAGGTCGGCAGGCCCGTGCAGAGGGCCGGGCTGTTCCTCGCCACCGGCTTGTACGGCCTGGCCGTCGGCGGCATCTTCGGCCTGGTCATCGCCGGGTTGAGAGGCCGAGTCGGCCCACGCTCCGACCCCGCGCTGGCCCTGGCCGCGGCGGGAACCGCCTATCTGGCGATCATCCTCCTCCCATTCCTGAAATATCCGGCCAACCCTCCCGCGGTCGGCGACCCCCACACGATCAACAGCCGCACCCTGCTCTACGTGGTGATGATCCTGGCCGGCCTGGCCGCGGTCGCCATCGCGATCGCCAGCGGACGCCGCGTCACCGGCGGCCCCTGGGCCCGCTGGTCCGTGACCGTCGCCACCTTCCTCGTACCCGTCGTCGCCGCCTGGATCCTGCTGCCCCGGGTCGACGAGGTGCCGGAAGGGTTCCCGGCCACGCTGCTGTGGGAGTTCAGAATGGCCTCGCTGGGGACCCAGCTGGTGTTCTGGGCCGCGTTCGGGGTGCTGTTCGCCTGGGCGGGCGAACGGGCCACCCGCCGGACGGCCGCCGCCGTCCCCGTCACCACACCGAGCTGAGCGGAGTGCTGTTCGTACGGCACGCCGGCACGCCCGGCATGCGCACGGCCTGCTTCCCCGCCCCGGAACAGGCCGACCGCGCCGGCCTGGCGAGGGCCGCGCTCCTGGCCGGGACCGCCGACCTGGCCAGGACCACGGCCTACGCAGGCCCACCCGCCCCAGAGCCAGAGGACGGCAACCCCGGCACGACACACCCTGGCAAGGCGACCGGCCGCCGGGCAGCCGATCCTCGGCTGGGTGGTTCTGGAGTGCGCGGGATCGTTGCCGCCGGTCAGGCCGGGGCGGCGTTCGTGGCGCCCTCGGTGGCCGCGTTGCAGACCGCCGCCGCCATGGGGCTGGCCCCGATCGTGGTCGACGCCCTGGCCGAGGCGGACTTCGGGCGGTGGAGCGGCCGGCCGTACGCGGAGGTCGCCCAAGAAGAGCCGGACGCGCTCGCGAGCTGGCTGGCCGACCCCGAGGCGGCGCCGTACGGCGGGGAGAGCCTCGCGCGGATGAGCGCGCGGGTGACCGGGTGGCTTGACGAGACGGCCGCCAGGTTCGACGGCCGGCGCGGACGGCCGCTGCTGGTGATCTGCGATGCCGGCGCGATCCGGGCCGCTCTCGGGCACGCGCTCGGGCTGGCGCCGCCGCAGGCGGCGCGGATCGACCTCGCACCCTTGTCCACCACCGAACTGGCCGCCACCCGCGGCGGCTGGCGGGTCGCCCACGTCAACCGGGTGGCCCACGAGCTCCGGAAGGCTACCTCTTGATCGCCACCTATCCGTTCAGCGCCATCGTCGGGCTGGACGACCTGAAGCTGGCACTGGTGCTCAACGCCGTGTCCCCGCGGGTGGGGGGTGTGCTGGTCCGCGGGGAGAAGGGCACCGCCAAGTCCACGATCGTCCGGGCGCTGGCGGCCCAGTTGCCGTCCGTGGACGTGGTGGCCGGGTGCCGGTTCGCCTGTGACCCTCGGGCGGCCGACCCTCGGTGTCCCGACGGGCCGCACGATCCCGGTGAGCAGCGGCACCGGCGGCCTGCCGCGCTGGTCGAGCTGCCCGTCGGCGCCGCGGAGGACCGGCTGGTCGGCTCCCTCGACGTGGAGCGGGCCCTGACCGAGGGCGTGAAGGCGTTCGAGCCCGGGTTGCTGGCCGCCGCGCATCGCGGCGTGTTGTACGTGGACGAGGTGAACCTGCTCCACGACCATCTCGTCGACCTGCTTCTCGACGCCGCCGCGCTCGGCACCTGCTACGTCGAGCGCGAGGGGGTCTCCGTACGGCATGCCGCCCGGTTCCTGCTGGTCGGCACCATGAACCCGGAGGAGGGCGAACTCCGGCCCCAGCTCCTGGACCGGTTCGGGCTGACCGTCGAGGTCAAGGCGTCGCGGGAGCCGGAGGAGCGGGCCGAGGTGGTGCGCCGCCGGCTCGCCTACGACGCCGCGCCCGAGGCGTTCGTCGCGCGGTGGACCCGGGAGGAGGTGGCCCTGGGGGAGCGGATCGCCCGCGCCCGTGCCCTGCTCGGGTCCGTGAAGCTGCCCGACGCCCGGCTGCGGCAGATCGCCGGGGTGTGCGCCGGGTTCGAGGTGGACGGCCTGCGCGCCGACCTGGTCACCGCGCACGCGGCCATGGCCCACGCCGCCTGGCAGGGGCGGGACGTGGTGACCGGTGAGGACGTGGGGGTGGCCTGCCGCCTGTCCCTGCCACACCGGCGGCGCCGGGACCCCTTCGACGCGCCCGGCCTGGATGAGGCGCTGCTGCAGGACCTCCTGGAACGCCACCGGGGGGACGACGACCCCGACCCCGGAGGCAGCGGGCACGACCAGGGCGAAGGCGGGCCTTCCGGGGAGGGTCCGGACGGCACCGGGCACAACTCCCAGCTTGACCGGGGGGATGACGGCCCCACCGGGGAGGGCGGGCACAACTCCCAGGCCGGCCAGGGGGCAGACGGGCCTTCCGGGGAAGCCGGGCACGACTCCCGGCTTGGACAGAAGGAAGGCGCGGAGGCCGGGGGCGGCCAGGGCGGTGCTGTGGCTGGGGTGGCGGTGCCGTATCGGGTGCCGGTGTTGAAGGTGCCCGGGCTCGGGGCCGGGGCTTCGGGGCGGCGGTCGCGGGCCAGGACGCCTCAGGGGCGCGGGACCGGAGCGCGGGTGCCCGAAGGCAGGGTCAGGGATCTGCATGTGACCGCCACTCTCCTGGCGGCGGCGCCGTACCAGAAGGAGCGTGGGCGGAGCGGGCCCGGGCTGCTGCTCAGGGACGGGGATCTGCGGGAGGTCGTCCGGGAGGGCAGGGAGAGCAACCTTGTCCTGTTCGTGGTCGATGCCAGCGGGTCGATGGCGGCGCGTCGGCGGATGACGGTGGTGAAGACGGCCGTGCTCAGCCTTCTCCTTGACGCCTACCAGCGGCGGGACAAGGTCGGGCTGGTGACGTTCCGCGGCTCGACGGCTGAGGTGGCGTTGCCGCCCACGTCCTCGGTGGAGGCGGGGGCGGCGCGGTTGCGGCGGTTGCCGACGGGCGGGCGGACGCCGCTGGCGGCGGGGCTGATCAGGGCGGCCGAGGTGCTGCGGGTGGAGCGGATGCGGGATCCGGATCGGCGGCCGCTCGTGGTGGTGGTGACCGATGGGCGGGCGACCGCCGCGGGTGACGTGGACCGGGCTGCCGGGCTGCTCAAGGGGGTGGCGTGCGTGGTGGTGGACTGCGAGAGCGGTCCGGTCCGGCTGGGGCTGGCCGTACGGCTGGCCGCCCGGCTGGGCGCGGAGGTGGTCCCGCTGGATGACCTGGGGGATGTCGTGCGTGAATATCGGAAAGCGGGCTGAGACGGATGCCGCAGGGGAAGCCGAGCGTGGTGCCGGAGGACGGGCTGACCACGCGGCAGCGGCGGACGCGGCCGTTGCTGATGGTGCACACCGGGCCGGGCAAGGGGAAGTCCACGGCGGCGTTCGGGATGGCGTTGCGCGCCTGGAACCAGGGCTGGCCGATCGGCGTGTTCCAGTTCGTGAAGTCGGCCAAATGGCGCATCGGCGAGGAGCGCGCCCTGCAGGTGCTGGGGGATTCGGCCGAGGGCGGCGCGGTGACCTGGCACAAGATGGGCGAGGGCTGGTCGTGGATCCAGCGGCCGGGCACGGAGGAGGACCACGCGGCGGACGCCCGCGAGGGCTGGGAGCAGATCAAGCGGGATCTGGCGGCCGAGACGTACCGGTTCTACGTGCTGGACGAGTTCACCTATCCGCTCAAGTGGGGCTGGCTGGACCTGGACGACGTGCTCGGCACCCTGGCCGGGCGGCCCGGCAACCAGCACGTCGTGATCACCGGGCGGGACGCCCCCGAGCGGCTGATCGAGGCCGCGGACCTGGTGACGGAGATGGGCAAGGTACGCCACCCCATGGACGCCGGGCAGAAGGGGCAGAAGGGCATCGAGTGGTGATCCCGCGGCTGGTCATCGCGGCGCCGTCGTCGGGCAGCGGCAAGACGACGGTGGCCACCGGGCTGATGGCCGCCCTGCGGGGGCGCGGCCTGACGGTCTCGCCGCACAAGGTGGGCCCTGACTACATCGACCCCGGTTATCACGCGCTGGCCACCGGCCGGCCGGGCCGCAACCTCGACCCGTGGCTCGTGGGCGAGGAGCGGGTGGCGCCGTTGTTCCTGCACGGGGCGGCCGGGTGTGACGTGGCGGTGGTCGAGGGCGTCATGGGGTTGTTCGACGGCAGGGGGGAGACGGACTTCGCCTCCACCGCCCACGTCGCGCGGCTGCTGGAGGCGCCGGTGGTGCTGGTCGTGGACGCGGCCAGGCAGAGCAGGTCGGTGGCGGCGGTCGTGCACGGGTTCGCCACGTTCGATCCGGACGTCCGGGTGGGCGGGGTGATCCTCAACCGGGTGGGGTCCGACCGGCACGAGGAGTTGTGCAGGGCCGCGCTGGCCGAGGCGGGCGTGCGGGTGCTGGGTGCGATCCGCCGCGACGACGCGGTCGCGACGCCCTCGCGCCACCTGGGGCTGATCCCGGCCGCCGAACGCCGGAGCGAGGCGCTGGAGTCGGTCGCGCGCCTGGGCGAGCTGGTGGCCCGTTCGTGCGATCTCGACGCCCTGGTACGGCTGGCGGCCACGGCCCCGGCGCTCGGCGACACCCCCTGGGAGCCGGAGGCCGCGGCGGCGCCGTACCAGAAGGTCGTGGCGGTGGCGGGCGGGGCGGCGTTCACGTTCGGGTACGCCGAGCACGTCGAGCTGCTGCGGGCGGCCGGGGCCGAGGTCGTCGCCTTCGACCCGCTGAACGACGAAAGGCTGCCGGACGGGGCGGGCGCGCTGGTGATCGGCGGCGGCTTCCCCGAGGTGTACGCGGCGGAACTGGCCGCCAACGAGCCGTTGCGCGAGGCGGTGGCCGCCTTCGACGGCCCGATCGCGGCCGAGTGCGCCGGGCTGCTGTACCTGTGCCGGGAACTCGACGGCCAGAAGATGTGCGGCCGGGTGCCGGGCCGGGCGTGGATGACCGACCGGCTCACGCTCGGCTACCGGGACGCCACCGCCGTCAGCAGAAGCCTCCTGACCCGGCCGGGAGAACGCTTTCGCGGGCACGAGTTCCACCGGACCGCGGCCGACCTGGGCGGCTGGTCGCTGTTCCGGTGGGAGGGCGGCGGCGACGGGTACGGCGACCCGCTGCTCACCGCCTCCTACCTGCACCTGCACTGGGCGGGCAGCCCGGCACTGGCTCAGCGGCTCGTGTCGTCCTCCAGATCGCCCTCGGTCTTGAGGTAGACCTCCTGCACGCCCTGGAGGATCTCCGGGTCCGGCTCGTCCCACATGCCGCGCTCGGCCGCCTCCAGCAGACGCTCGGCGATGCCGTGCAGCGCCCATGGGTTGGACGTGGCCATGAACGCCTGGTTCTCGGGGTCGAGCACGTAGGTGGCGGCGAGCTTGTCGTACATCCACCCGGCCATGACGCCCGTGGTGGCGTCGTAGCCGAACAGGTAGTCGACGGTGGCGGCCAGCTCGAAGGCGCCCTTGTAGCCGTGCCTGCGCATCGCGCTCAGCCAGTTCGGGTTGACGACGCGGGCGCGGAAGATCCGGGAGGTCTCCTCCGACAGGGTGCGCGTGCGGACGGCGTCCGGGCGGGTGCTGTCGCCGATGTAGGCGGCGGGCGCCTTGCCGGTCAGCGCCCGCACGGTCGCGACCATGCCGCCGTGGTACTGGAAGTAGTCGTCGGAGTCGGCGATGTCGTGCTCGCGCGTGTCCACGTTCTTGGCGGCGACGGCGATGCGCCGGTAGGCGTTCTCCATGTCGGCGCGGGCCGGGACGCCCTCCAGGTCCCGGCCGTAGGCGTAGCCGCCCCACACCGCGTACACCTCGGCCAGGTCGGCGTCGTCGCGCCAGTTGCGGCTGTCGATGAGCGGCAGGATGCCCGCCCCGTAGGCGCCGGGGGCGGAGCCGAAGATGCGCATCGTGGCTCTTCGCTCGTCACCGTGCGTCTCGGCCTTCACATGGGCGCGCACGTAGTTGTCCGCGTCGGGTTCGTCCAGGTTCGCGGTCAGCCGTACCGCGTCGTCGAGCATCGCCACGACGTGCGGGAAGGCGTCGCGGAAGAAGCCGCTGATGCGGACCGTCACGTCGATGCGGGGGCGGCCGAGCTCGGCCAGGGGGATCGGCGCGAGACCGGACACGCGGCGGGACGCCTCGTCCCACTCCGGGCGGACGCCCAGCAGCGCCAGCACCTCGGCCACGTCGTCACCGGCGGTCCGCATGGCACTGGTGCCCCACACCGACAGCCCCACCGAACGCGGCCACTCACCGGTGTCGGCACGGTAGCGCTCCAGGAGCGAGTCGGCCATGGCCTGCCCGGTCTCCCACGCCAGCCTGCTGGGGACGGCCCGCGGGTCCACGGAGTAGAAGTTGCGCCCGGTCGGCAGCACGTTCACCAGGCCGCGCAGCGGCGAACCACTCGGGCCCGCGGGCACGTAGCCGCCGTTCAGGGCGTGGAGGACGTGGTCGATCTCATCAGTGGTACGGCCCAGCCTGGGCACCACCTCGGCGGCGGCGAACACCAAGATCTTCTCAACTTCGCGCAGCCCGGGCACAACTACCCGGTCGGCGGGGGCTTCGCGGGGGCTGCTCAGGACCTGGGCCGTGACCTCGCGGGCCGCTTCCGGGTCCCAGGCGCGTTCCTCCATGGCTTCCACCAGGGCCCGGGCGATGCCCTCGACCCGGTCCACCTCCTTCAAAGGGGCGTCCTCGGCCAGGCCGAGCGCCTGACGGAGGCCGGGCAGGGCCTCCTTGCCCGCCCACATCTGCCGGGCCTGGAGGATGGCCAGGACGAGACCCACCCGGGCCGGCCCGGTGGGCGCCTGGCCGAGCACGTGGAGGCCGTCGCGGATCTGGGCGTCCTTCACCTCGCACAGCCAGCCGTCCACGTGCAGCAGGAAGTCATCGAACTCCGTGTCGTGCGGCCGGTCGCTCATGCCGAGGTCGTGGTCGAGCCGGGCGGCCTGGATGAGCGTCCAGATCTGGGCGCGGATGGCGGGCAGCTTGGCCGGGTCCATCGCGGCGATCGAGGCGTGCTCGTCCAGCAACTGCTCGAGCCGGGCGATGTCGCCGTACGACTCGGCCCTGGCCATGGGCGGCACCATGTGGTCCACCAGCACCGCGTGCGCCCGCCGCTTGGCCTGGGTGCCCTCGCCCGGGTCGTTGACCAGGAAGGGGTAGATCAGGGGCAGGTCGCCGATGGCCGCGTCGGTGCCGCACGAGGCGGACATGCCGGCGGACTTGCCGGGCAGCCACTCCAGGTTGCCGTGCTTGCCGACGTGGACCATGGCATGCGCGCCGAACTCCGCTGACAGCCAGCGGTAGGCGGCCAGGTAGTGGTGGCTGGGCGGCAGGTCGGGGTCGTGGTAGATGGCGATCGGGTTCTCGCCGAAGCCGCGCGGCGGCTGGACCATGACCACGACGTTCCCGGCCCGGAGCGCGGCCAGGACGATGTCGCCCTCGTGCACGAACAGCTCGCCGGGTGGCGGGCCCCAGTGGCGTTCCATGCCTTCGCGCAGGTCGCCGGGGAGGGTGCGGTACCACCGCTCGTAGGCGGCGCCGGGGATGCGGACGGGGTTGCCGGCCAGGTGTTCCTCGGTCAGCCAGTCCTGGTCCTGGCCGCCGGCGGCGATCAGGGCGTGGATGAGCGCGTCGCCGTCCTGCTCGCGGACGCCGGGGAAGTTGTCGCCGAGGTCGTAGCCGGCCGCCTCCAGGCGGGCGAGGAGGCGTACGGCACTGGCCGGGGTGTCCAGGCCGACCGCGTTGCCGACCCTGGAGTGCTTGGTCGGGTAGGCCGACAGCATGATCACGATTTTGCGCTCGGCCGGAGGCGTGTGCCGCAGCAGGCCGTGCCGTACCGCGATGCCCGCCACCCGGGCCGCCCGCTCGGGGTCGGCCACGTAGACGGTCAGGCCGTCCTCGTCGACCTCCTTGAACGAGAACGGCACCGTGATGATCCGGCCGTCGAACTCGGGGATCGCCACCTGCGAGGCGGCGTCCAGCGGGGACAGGCCGTCGTCGTTCTCCTCCCAGGCGGCGCGGCTGCTGGTCAGGCAGAGGCCCTGGAGGATGGGGACGTCGAGGGTGGCCAGCGCGCCCACGTCCCACGCCTCGTCGTCGCCGCCCGCGCCGGCGGTCGCCGGTCGGGAGCCGCCGGCCGCCAGGACCGTGACGACCAGGGCGTCGGCCCGGCCCAGGGTTTCCAGGAGGGCGGGCTCGGCCGTACGCAGGGAGGAGCAGAAGATCGGCAGCGGACGCCCGCCCGCGTCCTCGATCGCGGCGCACAGCGACTCGGCGAAGGCGGTGTTCCCGGCCATGTGGTGGGCGCGGTAGTAGAGGACGCCGATGACGGGCCCGTCTCCGGGAGCGGCGGGCCGGTCGAGGAGGCCCCAGGTGGGGGCGGGTTGCGGGGCGGCGAAGCCGTACCCGGTGAGCAGGACGGTGTCGGTCAGGAAACGGTGCAGTTCGGCCAGGTTGTCCGGGCCGCCGTGGGCCAGGTAGGCGTGCGCTTCGGCGACGACGCCGGCGCTGACCGTGGACAGTTCCATGAGTTCGGCGTCGGGGGCCTGCTCGCCGCCGAGCACGACGACCGGGCGGGGGCCGGCGAGCAGGGTGTCGAGGCCCTCCTCCCACGCGCGGCGCCCGCCGAGCAGGCGGACGACGACGAGGTCGGCGCCGTCCACCAGTGCGGGCAGGTCGTCGGTCAGGAGCCTGGCGGGGTTGCCCAGGCGGTAGCCGGCGCCGCTGGCGCGGGCGCTCAGCAGGTCGGTGTCGGATGTCGAGAGCAGCAGAACGCCAGGCACGCCGCAGTCCTCCCTCGGGGTCCTCGCCCCGGTACGTGGGTGTCACGACGGCAGGAGTCTCCTGGCTTCCGGATCGACGTTCACCCCGGCCTTCCCTCTACGGTGGCCGTCGGTGGGGTTCGCTCCCCGGTTACAGTGGCGGGACCGCGCCGGTTTCACACCGGCTTCCTCCTTTTGCCGTCGCCTAAGGGTGAGCCTACTGGCGTTACCATCCTCATCGTGTCCATAGCCGACTTTTCCGGACGAGTCCGCCCAGATGCCTGTCCGGGAGCGCTACAGACGCATGCCGCGGCGGACGGCCCGCTGGCCAGGATCCGGGTGCCCGGAGGCGCCATCAGCCCTGCTCAGCTCCGTGAGCTGGCCGCGTTCGGCGGGGTCGAGCTGACCTCGCGGGCCAACGTCCAGGTGCGGGCGGTGGCCGACCCGGCCGCCTTCGCCGAGCGGATGGCGGCCGCCGGGCTGCTGCCCTCGGCCACGCACGAGCGGATCCGCAACATCGTCGCCTCGCCGCTCGGCGGACGGCTGACCGGCTTCGCCACGGAACCGCTGGTGACGGCCCTCGATCACGCCCTGTGCGCCCGGCCGGACCTCGCCGAGCTGCCGGGCCGCTTCCTGTTCGCCGTGGACGACGGCACCGGCGACGTGGCCGGCCTGGGCGCCGACGTCACGCTGGTCAAGGACGGCCTCCTGCTGGCCGGGCGCCCCTACGTCCTGCCCGGCGCGGGCGTGGTCACCATGATCGAGGCCGCCGCCGCCTTCCTGGCCGAACGCGGCGACACCGGCGCCTGGCGCGTGGCCGAGCTCCCCGGCGGCCCCGAACGCCTGGCCGCCCACTTGGCCGCCCGCCCCGCCGCCGCAGGATCCCCTGCTGAGGGCCGCGGTGCCGCGGCCGGGGTGACGCGGCTCCCGGACGGGCGGCTCGCGCTGGAGGCCGTGGTCCCGCTCGGCCGCCTCACCGCCGCCCAGGCGCGCCTGCTCGCCGAGCTCGACGTCCCGGTACGGCTGACGCCCTGGCGCACGGTCGTCCTCCTGGACCTCGGCCACCTCCCCGACCTGGCCGGCTCCGGCCTGGTGACCGACCCGGACTCCCCGTGGGCCGGGGTCAGCGCGTGCACCGGCAGCCCGGGGTGCGCCAAGTCGCTGGCCGACGTTCAAGGGGACGCCGCCCGGTGGGTCGCCGCCCAGCCGCACCGGCCCGCGCTGCCCGTGCACTGGGCCGGGTGCGAACGCCGATGCGGCCTGCCCAGGGGCCGGGTCGTCGAGATGGTCGCCACCGGCGACGGATACCAAGAAAGGCAGAAGTGACCGACTACCTACGCGACGGCGCCGAGATCTACCGGCGTTCGTTCGCCACCATCCGCGCCGAGAGTGACCTCACCCGGCTGCCGCCCGACGTGGCCCAGGTGGCGGTCCGGATGATCCACTCCTGCGGGATGACCGACCTGACCGGCGACCTGGGCTGGTCGCCGAACGTCGTCCGGGACGCCCGCGCCGCCCTGCGCGCCGGCGCGCCGATCCTGTGCGACGCCATGATGGTCGCCTCCGGCGTGACCAGGCGTCGGCTGCCCGCCGGCAACGAGGTCGTCTGCACGCTGGGCGAGCCCGGGGTCGCCGAACTCGCCGAGAAGCTGGCCACCACCCGCAGCGCCGCCGCCCTTGAGCTGTGGCGCGACCGGCTCGGCGGCGCGGTCGTCGCGATCGGCAACGCGCCCACGGCGCTGTTCCGGCTGCTGGAGATCGTCGCCGAGACCGGTGTACGGCCGGCCGCGGTCCTGGGCATCCCGGTGGGGTTCATCGGCGCCGCCGAATCCAAGCAGGCGCTGGCGGAGAGCGATCTGGAGCACCTGGTCGTGCACGGGCGGCGCGGCGGCAGCGCCATGACGGCGGCGGCGGTCAACGCCATCGCGAGCGAGGTGGATTGATGGAGACGACTGGACGGCTGTACGGGGTCGGGCTCGGGCCCGGTGACCCGGAGCTGATCACGGTGAAGGCGGCCAGGCTCATCGGGGAGGCCGACGTCATCGCCTACCACGCCGCCCGGCACGGCCGCAGCATCGCCCGTTCGATCGCCGCGCCGTACCTGCGGGAGGGGCAGGTCGAGGAGCTGCTGCTGTACCCGCTGACCACCGAGACCACCGACCACCCGGGCGGCTACCAGGGGGCGCTGGACGACTTCTACGTCGCGTGCGCGGCCAGGCTCGCCGCCCACCTCGACGCCGGCCGTACCGTGGTGGTGCTCAGCGAGGGCGACCCGCTCTTCTACGGCTCCTACATGCACATGCACAAGCGGCTGGCCCACCGCTATCCGACCGAGGTGGTGCCCGGGGTGACCTCGATCAGTGGGGCGTCGGCCGTGCTGGGGCGGCCCCTGGTCGAGCGGGACGAGACGCTGACCGTGCTGCCCGGGACGCTGCCCGGGGACGTGCTGGCCGAGAAGCTGCGCGCCACCGACTCCGCGGCGGTGCTCAAGCTGGGGCGCACGTTCGAGAAGGTCCGCGACGCGCTGGCCGAGGCCGGGCGGCTGGACGACGCCTGGTACGTGGAACGGGCCACGATGGGGGCCGAGCGGGTGGCGCCGCTGAAGGACGTCGACCCTGACGGCGTGCCGTACTTCTCGCTGGCGTTGCTGCCTTCTCCGGCCGAGCACACGTTCGTCGCCGATCCGCCTGCCGTGGAGCGACAGGGGGAGGTCGTCGTGGTCGGGCTCGGGCCCGCCGGGCGGCCCTGGCTGACGCCCGAGGCGCAGGAGGCGCTGGCCGCCGCCACCGACCTGGTCGGCTACGGGCCGTACGTGGACCGGGTCGCGCCCAACCCGCGGCAGCGGCGGCACCGCACCGACAACCGCGTCGAGGCGGAACGCGCCCGGCACGCGCTGGAGATGGCGCGCGACGGGGCCCGCGTGGCGGTGGTGTCGTCCGGGGATCCCGGGGTGTTCGCGATGGCCAGCGCCGTGCTGGAGGCGTCGGCCGGCTTCCCCGGGATTCCGGTGCGGGTGGTGCCCGGCCTGACCGCGGCGCAGGCCGTCGCGGCACGGGCGGGGGCGCCGCTGGGGCACGACTACTGCGTGTTGTCGCTGTCGGACCTGCTCAAGCCATGGGACGTGGTCGCCGACCGGCTCCGCGCCGCCGCCCGGGCCGATCTCGTGCTGGCGCTCTACAACCCGGCCTCGCGCAGCCGTACCTGGCAGGTGGCCGCCGCCCGTGACCTGCTCCTGGAACACCGCGACCCCGCCACGCCCGTCGTGATCGGCCGCGACGCCGGCGGCCCCGAGGAGTCGATCACGGTGACCACCCTGGGCACGCTCGCCCCGGCCGCGGTGGACATGCGCTGCCTGCTCATCATCGGCTCCTCGACCACCCGGGTGAACCCGGACGGAAGCGTCTACACGCCCCGCCGCTACCCCGCCTGAACCCAGGCCACGGCCTCCCCGACGCTCTCCGCCAGCCGCACCCCCGGCGGCGGCTGGGGCCGGTCCACCATGACCACCGGGACACCCAGCTCCCGCGCCGCGACCAGCTTCGCGGTGGTCATGGGGCCGCCGCTGTCCTTGGTGACCAGCACGCCGATCCGGTGCTCCCGGAGGAGCGCACGCTCACCTTCCACCGTGTACGGCCCGCGGTCCAGGAGCACGCGCACGTTCCCGGGCACCGGCGGCTCCGGCGGATCCACCGACCTGGCCAGAATCCACACCCCGGACAACCCCGCGAACACCGGCAGACTCCTCCTGCCGGTGGTCAGAAACACCCGCATCCCCGCCTTCCCGCGCTCCGGTTCCCGACTGCCCACGGCGGTGGTGGGCTGGGGGCGGGTGAGGGTGGTGGCGGCGGCTTGGAGGGTGGGGACGCGGTGCCAGTGGTCGCCTGGGCCCTCGTGCCAGCCGGGGCGGCGGAGCATGAGCAACGGGATCCCGGTCCGGGCCGACGCCTCGGCCGCGGCGGCGCTCATGCGTTCGGCGAACGGGTGGGTGGCGTCCACCAGCGTGTCCACGCCTTCGGACAGCATCCAGGCGGCCAGCCCGGCGGAGCCGCCGAAGCCGCCCTCGCGAACCTCGCCCACCGGCAGGCGGGGGTTGGTGACCCGGCCGGCCAGCGACGAGACGACCCTCCTGCCCAGGGGTACCAGCTCGGCGGCCAGCGCCCTGGCCTCGGCCGTACCGCCGAGGATGAGCACCGTGCTCACGGCCGGGGCCGCGCGGCGCTGTACAGGTGGCTGTCCGGGAACTCCGCGGCCGACAACACCCGCCCGACCACGATCACCGCGGTGCGCTTGACCCCGGCCTCGTGCACCTGGCCGGCGATGTCGGCCAGGGTCCCGCGCAGGATCAGCTCGTCGGACCTGCTGGCCCGCGCCACGACCGCGACCGGGCATCCGGCCCCGTAGGCGGGCAGCAGTTCGGCGACGACCTGGTCGATCCGCTGCACCGCCAGGTGGAGCACCATCGTGGCCCCGCTCGCCCCGAGCGTGGCCAGGTCCTCGCCGGCGGGCATGGGGGTGGCCCGGCCGGAGATCCGGGTGAGGATCACGGTCTGCCCGACGCCGGGCACGGTCAGCTCCCGGCCGAGGGAGGCGGCCGCCGCGGCGAAGGCGGGCACGCCGGGGACCACCTGGTACGGCACGCCGATGGCGTCCAGGCGGCGCATCTGCTCGGCCACGGCGCTGAAGACGGACGGGTCGCCGGAGTGCAGCCTGGCGACGTCGTGCCCGGCGGCGTGCGCGGCCTGGATCTCGGCGACGATCTCGTCGAGGTTGAGGTTGGCGGTGTCGACCAGCCTGGCCTCCGGGGGGCAGGCATCGAGCAGTTCGCGGGGCACCAGGGAGCCGGCGTACAGGCAGACGGGCGCACGTTCGAGCACCCTCAGCCCGCGCACGGTGACGAGGTCGGCCGCCCCGGGCCCGGCCCCGATGAAGTACACGGTCACGGCGTCTCCTCAAGATCGGGCTGCCCGGCCGCGGGGGCGGCCGGGCCGGGTTTGGTGACCGACCACACGGTCACCGGCATCATGGGCCGCCAGGCGGTGAACCTTCCCACGGGCGCGGCCCGCTGGACGGCCAGCCGTACCAGCTCACCCCCGCACCGGGCCTGCCACTGCGCGACGATTGCCTCCGACTCCAGCGTCACGGCGTTGACCACGAGCCGCCCGCCGGGAGGCAGGGCGTCCCAGCACGTTTCCAGCACCCCGGGCACGGTGGCGCCGCCGCCGACGAAGACGGCGTCCGGCGCGGGCAGCCCGGCGAGCCCTTCGGGCGCCCGGGCCGTGACGATCCGCAGCGCGGGCACGCCCAGGGTGTCGGCGTTGCGGCGGATGGCGGCGGCCCGGCCGGCGTGGCTTTCGACGGCGACGGCGGTGCAGGCGGGATGGCTGCGCATCCATTCGATCGCGAGGCTGCCCGCCCCGGCCCCGACGTCCCACAGGCGCTGTCCTGGCTGCGGCGCGAGTCGGGACAGGCTGACGGCGCGCACCTCGCGCTTGGTGAGCTGCCCGTCGTGTTCGTAGGCGGTGTCGGGGAGCCCCGGCACCCGGGAGAGGGGTTCCACCAGCGGCTCGGGACGGCAGGTGACGGCGATGACGTTCAGCGCGGAGCCGGGCGGATGCGGCCAGGAGGCGGCGGCGCCGTCCAGCCGGGACTCGGTCGCGGAGCCGAGGTCGGACAGGACGGTGAGCGTGCTGGGGCCGTACCCGCGGCCGGTCAGCAGCGCGGCGACCACGGCGGGCGATTCCGGCCCGGATCCCAGGACGGCGAAGCGCCGACCGGGGGAGAGGACGGCGTTCAGGGCTGCCACGGGCCGTCCGACCAGGCTGATCACCTCGGTTCCCTCGACCGCCCACCCGAGCCGCGCGCACGCCAGCGAGACGGAGGAGACGTGCGGCAGCACGCGCAGCCGCTCGGCGCCGAACAGCCGGACCAGCGTGGTCCCGATCCCGAAGAACATGGGGTCGCCGCTGGCCAGCACGCAGATGGCCCGTCCCTGCCGTGACTCGACGAGGTCGCGCAGCGCGGGCAGCAGCGGGGACGGCCAGGTGACGCGTTCGGCGGAGGAGCCGGGAACGGTCTCGAGCTGCCGCGCGCTGCCCATGATCACGTCGGCGCTCTCCACGGCGGCCCGGGCAGCGGGCGTGAGCCCGGCCCAGCCGTCCGCGCCGATGCCGACGACGGTGATCACACGTTGCCCATGACGCGGGTGACGTGGATCTCGATGACCACGCGGGCGGGGTTCGGGCGCGGCGGCTTGTAGCGGAGGGTGTAGCGGCGCTCGGCGTCGGCGATCTGCTCGGGCTCGGTCCTGAGTACGGCGTGGCCTTCGAGCGTGGACCAGCGCCGCCCGTCCACCTGGCAGACGGCGACCCGGGCGCCGTCGGCGAACGCGGCCTTGCGGGAGGTCCCCGAGGTGATCACGCGGGCGATTCCGGTGGGGATGTCCAGGGTGACGCCGACGGGCACGACGTGCGGGGTCCCGTCGGGCCGGATGGTCGTGAGCGTGCAAAGGTGACGTTCCTCCCAGAACTCAGCAAAGCCCGCACCCTGCTCGAATAGCTCCACACGTCTCCTTCGCCCCAAGCCTGGACAGCCGGGGATATCGTAATCGCGCCCGTCGTTCCCTCCGAAGGCAGACTCAACCCGGTGAAACGCATCCTCATCGTCGGCATCGGCGCCGGCGACCCCGACCACCTGACCCTCCAGGCCGTCAAGGCCATCGCCGCCACGCAGGTCTTCTTCATCCTGGACAAGGGCGCGGTCAAGCACGACCTGACCGACCTGCGGCAGCGTCTCATCGAGGAGCACGGGCGGCAGCCGTACCGGATCGTCGAGGCGGAGGACCCCGAGCGGGACCGCACCACGCCCGCCTACACCAGTGCGGTCGAGGACTGGCGCAACCGCCGGGCCGCCATCTACGAGCGCCTGATCGCCGACGAGCTGCCGGACGGACAGACCGGGGCTTTCCTGGTGTGGGGCGATCCGGGGTTGTACGACAGCACGCTGGCCATCGTCGAGGAGGTCCTGGCCGCGGGCCGGGTGGACTTCTCCTACGCGGTGATCCCGGGCATCACGAGCATCTCCGCCCTGACCGCCACCCATCGCGCCAGCCTCACCCGGGTCGGCCGCCCGGTGCAGGTCACGACCGGCCGCCGCCTGGCCGCGGAGGGGCCGCCGGCCGACGACGTCCTGGTCATGCTGGACGCCCACTGCTCCTTCGCCGGGCTGGGCCCGGAGTGGCGCATCTATTGGGGCGCCTACCTGGGCACTCCAGACGAGATCCGGGTGGAGGGGCCGGTGCCCGAGGTCGAGGACGAGATCCGGCGGGTGCGCGCCGAGGCCCGCGAGCGCAAGGGCTGGATCATGGACACCTATCTGCTGCGTAGGGTCTGACCTTTTCCGAAGATCTGGGAGCGCTCCCACTTTTCGCCTATGGTGGGAGCCGCACAAACCTAACCGATCTTGTCGTGAAGGTGAGGCCATCCTTGTTAAGGATCTGTGTGACGCTCGCGGTCGCCCTGGCGGGCGCCGGCATCGGAGCGACCAGCGCGGCGGCGGCCGCCGCCCCCGTCTACTACGTCGATGATGTCAACGGCGACGACGCCAACAACGGCACCTCGGCGGCCACCGCGTGGCGGAGCCTGGCCAAGGCGTCGTCGGCCACCCTGGTCCCCGGCGCCAAGCTGCTGCTGAAGCGCGGCGGTCAGTTCCCCGACAGGCTGACCGTGGCCGAGTCCGGCACCGCCGCCGCCCCCATCGTGATCGACGCGTACGGCACCGGCGCCCGGCCCGTCGTCAAGGACGACGGCGAGGCGTGCGTCGACCTTGCGGGCAACTACCTGGAGGTTTACAACCTGCAGATCGGAGTGGACGGCGACGCGGGCCGCTGCTCGTGGTCCGGCATCAAGGTGCGCGGCAACGACAACGTCGTCGAGCGCAACCTCGTCACCGGTGCCGCGGCCGGCGTCTTCATCGACGCGGGCGCCAAGTACACCGCGGTGACCGCCAACGACTTCGTCAACAACAACAAGATGAGCAAGCTCACGCCGAAGGAAGTCCACCCCAACGACGACTCCGGCGCCTTCGCCGTGCTCGTGCACGGTGACGACGCCAACATCGCGTGGAACACGATGCGGGGCTCGGTCGCCTTCAGCTACGACTACGACTGGGACGGCGCCGCCGTCGAGATCTTCAACGGCTCGCGCAACCGCATCCACCACAACGTCTCGATCGACAACGACACCTTCACCGAACTCGGGATCGGCCCGGGCGGCACCGCCGACGACAACGTCTTCGAGTACAACGCCGTCTACGGCGCCAAGGGCCGCGGCGGCATGATCACCCGTGGTGCCGTCCACGACAACGGCAAGCCCGAGCCCAACGGCCCGGTCTTCGGCACGATCTTCCGCAACAACTCGATCTACCTGACCAACGCCGCGGCCGAGGGCGTGGTCTGCGACGCCGGGTGCACCAACCGGCACCTCAAGCTCACCCAGAACGTGATCTACGCCGCCAAGAAGAGCGGCTACGCCGAATCCGGCTTCACCGACAACACCCGCAACGTCTTCTACGGCGGCCAGTACCAGATGCCTCCCGGCACCGGCAACAAGCACGCCGACCCGCTGTTCGACACCGCCAACCCCCTGCGCCTGAAGGCCGGCAGCCCCGCCGTCGGCCTGGGCAACGTCAAGTACAACGACCTCGACCTGGCCGGCGCCCCCGTGGGCGGCAACGGCACCATCGAGGCCGGCGCCTACGAGTACTGACCCACGAGGTACGGCGGGGCCGCCCGGCTCCGCCGTACGCCGGCGAAAAGGCTGTGGCAGTCTGGGCCGAATGAGGATCATCCGCGCGGACCGGATACTCACCGGCCGCCCAGGCGAGATCATCGAGAACGGCGAGATCCTGATCGACGGCGGCGTCATCACCGCCGTCGGCCCGCGCAACGGCACACCGGAGGACCGCCCGGAGGGCCGCCGGGAGCGCCGACCGGAGGACGGACCGGAGGACGGACCGGAGCGCCGACCGGAGGACGGACCGGAGCGCCGACCGGAGGGCGGACGGGACGGCGGGCCGGAGGGCGCGGAGATCGTCGAGCTTCCCGGCCGCACGGTCCTGCCCGGGCTCGTGGACGCCCACGTGCACCTGGGCTTCTCCTCCGGCACGGCCCAGGAGACCGACGCCCGCCTGCTGCTGCGCATGGCCGAGAACGCCCGCAAGCTCGTCGCGGCGGGCGTGACCACCGCCCGTGACCTGGGCGGGCGCGGGTTCCTCGACCTCGAGTTACGGGACGCGATCGAGGCGGGGCTGGCCGTGGGGCCGCACGTGGTGGCCGCCACCCGCCCGATCACCATCACCGGCGGCCACTGCTGGCACATGGGCGGCGAAGCCGACGACGAGGCCGCCATCCGCCGCGTGGCCAGGGAGAACCTGCGCGCGGGCGCCGACTGCCTGAAGGTCATGGCCTCGGGCGGGCGGATGACGCCGGGCGGGCCCCAGAGCTGGCAGTCGCAGTACACCGCGGCCCAGATCAGGGTCGTGGTGGAGGAAGCGGCGGGAAGGGGCAAGGGCGTGGCCGCCCACGCGCACGCCCCGGACGCGATCCGCAGCGCCCTCGAGGCGGGCGTGGCCACGATCGAGCACTGCACGTTCCTCGACGCGACGGGCGGCCACGCCTACGACCCCGAACTGGTTGACCGGATCGCCGCCGCCGAGACCTACGTGTGCCCGACCGTCCACGGCCTCTACTGGACGATGGGCGAGATCGTCGGCATCGAGCGGATGGAGCGCTGGCTGTCGGTCGTCAGCCGGATGCACGCGGCCGGGGTGAAGCTGATCGCCGGCACCGATTCCGGCTTCGTGCTGGGGTCCCTGGCCAACTCCGTCGACGGCTACGTCGGCGGGCTGGAGGCGTGGGCGGAGGCGGGCCTCGGCAACGCGGAGATCATCGAGCTGGCCACGGTCCGGGCGGCCGAGGCGATCGGGCTGGGCGGCGTGGCCGGGGTTCTGGAGGCGGGCCGGCGCGCCGACGTCATCGCGGTCCGCGGCAACCCCCTGACCCGCCTGGCCGACCTGCGCGACCTCGACCTGGTCCTGGTCTCCGGCCGCCCGGTCACGCAGTCGGGGACAACGAGTGTGATCTCGTCAAGCGGCTCCTGAACCAGCCCAGCGCCACCAGGCCACCGGCCAGCACCACCGCGGCCACCGTCAGGTAGGCGGCCCCGGTGCCGGCGGTGGCGGCGACCGTCCCCATGATCGCCACGCCGACTGCGCTGCCCAGCTCCCGGGCGGCGCTGTTGAGCCCGGACCCGAGCCCGGCCCGCGCGGGCGGCAGGCTGGCCATGATCTCGTGCGAGAGCACCGGCAGGCAGAGCCCCATGGACGCCCCCATGGCCACCAGCCCGATGGCATAGACCGGGTACGGCATGGCCGCGTCGGCGAACGACAGCAGGACCAGCCCGGCCACGTTCCCGAGGATCCCAGCGGCGACCGCGGTGAACCGGTTGAACCGCCCCGACATCCGCGACAACACGATCATCGGGATCGCCAGCGGCAGGATCGCCAGCCCGGTCAGCAGCGGGGAGAAGCCCTTGACGTCCTGGAGAAAGCCGGCGTTGACGAAGAACAGGGCGAACATCCCGAAGAACGTCACCGCCACGCCCAGACTGCCCGCGCGCAGTCCGGGCAGCCGGAACAGGCGCGGGTCCAGCAGCGGCCGGGCCGTACGCGACTGGTGGAAGGCGAAGGCGGCGAACAACACCAGCGCGCCGGCGAAGGCCGCGATGACGAGCGGGCTGGCCCAGCCGGTCGCGGGTCCCTCGACGATGCCGCCGACCAGCGCGACCGAGGCGGCGGTCAGGAGGACGGCGCCGGGCACGTCGAGCGCGGCGTCGTGCCGGTCCACGCGCGGCGCCAGGAGGGCGGCCAGCAGCGCCAGCACGAGCGCGATCGGCACCATGACCGCGAACAACGCCCGCCACGGCAGGAACTGTATGACCAGCCCGCCGCCGATGTTGCCGACGACCCCGGCGATGCCGGTGGCGGCGGTCCAGACGGCGACGGCGTGGCCGCGCCGCTCGGCGGGGTAGGCGTGCACGGACAGCGCGAGGGAGCCGGGCATGACCATGGCGGCCCCCGCGCCGCTGAGGGCCCGCCCGGCGATCAGCACGGCCACGTCCGGCGCGAGCGCGGCGGTCAGGCAGCCGAGCGCGAAGACGCCGAGCCCGGCCAGGAACACGCCCTTGCGGCCGAACCGGTCCCCGGCGGCGCCCGCGGGGATGAGCAGGCAGGCGAAGACGAGCACGTAGGCGTCGACGATCCAGACGAGCTGCGCGGGCGTGGGTCTCAGCTCGCTCGCGGCCAGCGTGGGCAGGGCGAGGTTGACCGCGGCCACGAGGGCGACCGCGACGACGACGGCCGATGACATGACGGCCAGGACACGGCCGGGCCTGGTGACAGACATGGGAGTCCCCCGGGAGATGAGGTGGTGGGAATGCGCTCACCGTAGGCTGAGGGTCGGCCTAACCTCAAATGCAACTTTTGCAGGAGATATATGCGTCAGACGCAACCGAGCCTCGACCTGCTGATCGCTCTGGACGTGCTGCTGGACGAGGGCAGCGTGTCCGGCGCCGCGCACCGGCTGCACCTGTCCGAGCCGGCGATGAGCAGGACGCTCGGCCGGATCAGGAAGGCGATGGGCGATCCGATCCTGGTCCGGTCGGGGCAGCGGATGGTGCCCACGCCCCGGGCGCTGGCCGTGCGGGCCGAGGTGCGCGCACTGGTGGAGGGGGCGCGGCGGGTGTTCACGCCGCCGGGGGCGCCGGACCCGGCGACGCTGGTGCGCGAGTTCGTGATCCTCGCCTCAGACCCGGTGATCATGGCCGCTGCGGCCCCGCTGCTGACCGAGCTGGCCGCGACGGCGCCGGGCGTGCGGCTGCGCTTCATCTCCGAGGGGCCGGGCGACCAGCTCGCCCTGCGGGACGGCCTGGCCGAGCTGGAGGTCACGATCATCAGCGACCCGGCGCCGGAGACCCTGGTCGAGCCGCTGGCCAGCCGCGCGCCGCTGGGCGTGGTCCGGGCCGGGCACCCTCTGCTGGACGGCCCTGTCACGCCGGAGCGCTTCGCCGCGTTCGACCATGTGATCGCCTCGCGCAAGGGACGCACCCGGGGGCCCATCGACGACGCGCTGGCCGCTCTGGGACTCGCCCGCCGGGTTGGCGGCACGGTCCCGACGTTCTCCACCTCCCTGCTCGTGGTGCGGGAGACGGACCTGGTCGGCATGGCGGCCGCCTGGATGGTCGGGCCCACCCTCGACGCGCTCGGCCTGGTGACGTTCCCGCTCCCGCTGGAGCTGCCGCCGCTGGTGCTCTCGCAGGCGTGGCATCCCCGGCACGACGTCGATCCGGCGCACGCCTGGCTGCGCGAGCGCGTGCGCGCGGTGTTCGCCGGAGGCGAGGAAGAGCCCGTGCGCCACCTGACGCACGGGCCCGCTTCACCCGGCTAGAAGCCGAGGTTGATCCACTCCATGATCCTCATCTGCCGCAGCAGGTCGGCCGCGGGCGCGTTCGGGTTGAGCCGGACCGCCTCCGCGGCGGCCACGGCGTCGGCGAACTTCGTCTCCGGGCGGAAGTTGAAGTCCGTGTCCACCAGCTGGTTGTAGGCGACGGAGCCGTTGGCGAAGTTGAGCCAGGCGGTCAGGAGCTGGGCGTCCAGCCTGTCCTTCGGGCCGATGCTCAGCGTCGCCAGGATCCGCAGCGCCTTGTCCCGGGTGGAGGCGTCCACGGCCTCGGAGAAGACCTTGCTCGCGTACTGGGCGATGTCCAGGTAGCAGGTGAGCGTGCGCACCGGCAGGTCCGTCGGGAGCCGCGGACCCGGCCGGTACTGGCTGACCCAGTAGGCCGTGGGCAGCCGGCGCGGGTGGGCGCCGGTGACGAGGACCTTGACCGCGTCCTCGCCGGCGCCACCGTCGTCGTCGGCCGTGGTCAGCTTGACGTCGTACAAGCAGGGCTCCGGCCAGGAGTGCCGGCCGGTGTCGGTGATGTCGCGCGGCTGCACGTCCGGGCTGGGCAGCGGGTCCTGGTCGGGCGGGTTGACCAGCGAGGTGGTGGTCGTCTCCGTGCCGTCGCCCCACGTCCAGGTGTTCTTGAGATCGTCGCTGCCCGGGTCGGTGATCCGGGCCTTGAGCTGGAGCTCGCCCATGCGCGGGCCGACGACCGTGGGCGTGCCGTTGACCGGGGCCGCGGCCGACTCGTCGATGACCGCCGCCGGAGCCGCGTTCTTGACGGTCAGCGGGAAGGCGGCCGAGCCGGTGGCGCCCTCCTTGTCGGTCACGCTCATCGTGACCTCGAAGGAGCCGTTGTCGCCGTAGCGCCGCGCGCCCGTGAGCGTCCCGTCACCGATCGTGCCGGGGTCGAGGTCGCCGAATCCCCATTCGATCTGCCCGGTGAAGGGGCCGTCGGCGGCGGCGTCGGTGAAGTTCGCGCGGGCGGTGACCTCCTGGCCCTCGTCGATCTCCTTGACCTGGCCGGGGTCGATGGAGACCTGCGGAGCCTGGTTGGGCGGCAGCGCGGCGCCCAGGTCGAGCCGTGGCGTGGTGACCTGCTGACCGCCGGTGGTGTAGGTGATGGCGACCCCGGCCGCGCGCAGCCTGTTCAGGATCTGGTTGACGCCTTCGCCGGGGAACGCCTGGCGCATCACGGCGAAGGCCCCGGCCACGTGCGGGGCGGCCATCGAGGTGCCGTCGAAGTTCGCCCAGGCGTCGTCGGGGACGGACGAGTCCACGCTGGTGCCCGGTGCGAACAGGTCGAGCAGGGGGCCTCTGCCGCTGCTGTTGGCGATGGTGTCGTTGTCGGTGGAGTTGCCCACGGTCACGGCGGTGGAGATGCAGCCCGGCGCGCGCACGCCCGGGTCGTCGGCCTCGTTGCCGGCGATCATGACCGAGGCGATGCCGGCGTTGAGGAGCCGGTCCACCGCCGCCTTGCGGTTGTCGGTGTCGCAGGCGGCGGTCTGCACGGCGCCCTCGTACACGCTCATGTTGGCCGCGGCGATGGTGAAGTTGTTGCGCAGGTCGAAGACGCGGTCCAGCCCGGCCAGCAGGTCGGAGCCGAAGTAGCGCACGCACGGGTTGTTGCCGCCGGGGCAGCCGGAGTTGAACCGGACGAAGATCTGGATGGCGATGATGGTCGCGGCCGGCGCCACGCCGGGCCCGGGCGAGCCGGCCACGCCCGCGCCGCCCGCGGCGATGCCGGCCACGTGGGTGCCGTGCGCGCACAGGTTGGCGGTGCCGTTGAGGCAGCGCGCCGTCTCGGCGTCGGCCGATCCGGCGCCGGTCTGCGTGGTCTGGCCGTTGGGGCACAGCGACTGCTGGCTGGTGGTGTTCATCGGGTTGGAGAAGCAGGCTTCGTCCACGATCCGGTTGCCGAAGAACGGGTGGTCGCGGTCGATGCCGGTGTCCAGGACCGCCACGGTCTGGCCGGTGCCGGTGAAGCCGCGGGTGTGGGCACGGTCGGCGCCGATGAGCGGGATGGTGGAGGCCAGGCCCGGATCGCCGATCGGGTCCTCCTGGATGCCGATGACGTGGGCGGAGGCGGCGAGCTGCGCGATGCCCTCGCTGCCGACCTGCATGGCCAGCAGCGGGAAGTGTTCGTAGCGCCGCAGCACCCTCTCCTCGCTGACCGCGGCCAGCACGGGCTGCTGGTCGTCCTGGTCTTTGAGGCGCACGATGACCCGGAGCGGGCCCTGTTTCTCCGCTTTGGCGATGAGCGCTCTTTCCGGCGATGTCGGCGGATCCGCATTTTTCGCCACTGCTGGTGGCAAAACGGTCATAAGGCTGGTCAGGACCGTAGTCGCGACAATTCCTAGCTTTTTCAAGGTTTGTTCCTCCGCGTTAGCTGGGCGGTGATCCAGGGGTGTCCTCCTGTACCGCCGTGACCAGCGGTGATTCCCGGAGGTGCCGCAGCGCCGCCGGGTCGACGACCAGGGCGAGCTGCGGGAGATTGTGGTAGCGGGTGAGGAGCTGGGTGTCGTAGGGGCGCAGCTCCTGCAGCAGCCGGTCCTGGGCGTCCGCGATGGCCTTGGCGTAGCGGCGTTCGGCGAGGGCGTCGTCGGGGTCCGCCGGGGCGCTGAGGGGGACCTCGAGGGTCACGACCACCCGCGTGCCGCTGGGTGGATGCGCGCAGGACCACGACAGCGCCAATGCCGCAAAAGCTAGGACGATCACTCTCATTTTCCCCGTCACCCCGTGTTGTGATCGGCTCAAACTCTGAAGAATTCCGAAGTATTCGTCAATAGCGCCGATCGGGGCGGGTCAATTGATTGATCATTTATTGCTGAATTTGGGTGACGATCAGCGGTCAATTCGGCAGAAACCGCTTTTGTCATAACAGGTACGGCACAGCGCGCCGTCGCGGCGGCTCAGCGCCAGTCGGGGTCCCGGGCGAGGCGGTCGGCGATGCGGTCGTGGAAGCTCCTGCGCGCCAGCGCTTCCTCGAGGTCGGCGACGACCCGCGCGAGCGGGTAGGGGAGTTCGGCCTCCAGCTCGGCCAGCGCGGCCTCGGTGGCCCGCCATTCCGCCGTCAGCCGCCCGACCAGGCCCTCGGCGCGTTCGGTGAGCATGACCTGCTTGCTGCGGGCGTCGGCGCCGGTGACGGTCTCGACCAGCCCGGCCTTGCGCATGGCGGCGACCTTCTGACTGAGCGCGGAGTGGCTGCGCCGTACGGCCGCGGCGAGTTCCTTGATGGTCATCGGGCCATGCGCGTGCAGCTTGATGAGCTCCATGACGTAGCTGGGCTTGAGCCCGTCGATCCCGGCTTCGGCGTACAGGCGCGCGATGTCGTCGTCCATGCGCGCCTGCAGGAGACGCAGTGGCCGCCAGTGGCTGATCTCGGTGGGGTCGTCGTGCTTCACGCGGCCAGGCTATATAAGCGCTGTTATATCGGCCAATGTCCCGGCCGCTCGGAGGAACGCCTCCCGGTCGTCCGGGGGCAGTAAGGCCAGCAGCCGTTCCTCGCCGGCCTGGATCTCGGCCTGCGCCGCCCTGCGCGCCCGCCGGCCCGCGGCGGTGATCGCCAGCAGCCGCACCCGGCGGTCGCCCGGATCGGGCTCGCGCGAGATCAGCCCCGCCTCCTGGAGCCCGTCCAGGGTGGAGATGATGCGGGTCTTGTCCGCGCCGATCGCCTCGGCCAGCGCGGTCTGGGTGCGCACCGGCCCGTCGTCGAGCGCGCTCAGCACGACGTAGGCCCACATGGAGATCCCATGGCCCGCCAGCACCCGGACCTCGGCCGCGATCAGCGCCTTCACCACCGGCTGCAGCAGCGCGGCGAGGTCGGGGCGTCCGGTCACCACGCCACGATAATCGATTGACTTACGATACGCCCATGCAGACGATAGGCGCATGCTTACTGATTTCGTGAGCTTGGACGCGCGGGCCGGCGTGGCGGTGGTGGACCGGGTGGGCCGCTCCCTGCCTGCCACCTGACGAATGGAGAGATCATGAGTGTTCGCCTTGTGCACAACGACCGGCTCGCCCGGGCCGACTACGCCTACGCCGCCGTGGCCGACGTCCCGGCGCGCAACGTCTGGGTCGCCGGCGCCTGCCCCCTGGACCTGGACGGCAAGACCGTCGCGCCGGGTGACGTCGCCGCCCAGACCCACCAGGTGATGCGCAACCTCGTCACCTCCCTGGAGGCCGCCGGCGCGAGCCTGACCGACATCGCCAAGACCACCGTGTACGTGGCCTCCACCCGCCGGGCCGACCTGGTCGCCGCATGGGAGGTCTACCGCGCGTACATGGGCGAGCACGACGCCCCCAGCACCCTCCTCGGCGTGACCGTGCTGGGTTACGAGGATCAGCTCGTCGAGGTGGAAGCCGTCGCCGTCGTCGCCCCCTGACCGGTGAACAACAGGTCCAGGTGCTGGTCGACGATCGCCTCCGTCTCCTCGGCGGAGTAGGGGCCGACCAGGGCGGGGTGCACCAGGCCCAGGGCCAGGCCGTACAGCCCGCGCGCCGCCCGGTCCGCGTCGAGCGCGGCCGGCACCTCGCCCCGGGCCTGGGCGTCCCTGAGCACCCCCGCGTAGAACCCCAGCACGTACGGCAGGCCGTCCCGCAGCACCCTGGCCAGCGGCTCGGCGACCACCGAGCGGGCCAGGTAGGCGAACCCGATCCTGGACAGGGTGCGCCGCCCCTCGTCGAGGGGCAGGAGTTCGAGGAGGGCGGCGCGCAGGATCGCCCGGGGCGTGCCGGTCACCTCGGCGACGCGGTCGCTGATGCGGTGGTGGAGGTGTTCCATGGCCAGCAGGAGCATCTCGTCCTTGGTCGTGAAGTAGTGCTGGACGAGTCCCATGGAGAACCCGGCCTCGGCGGCGACCTCGCGCAGGCTGACGGCCTCGATGCCCTTGGCGTCGATGAGGCGGTGCACGGCCTCGGCGATCTGGCGGCGCCGTACCGCGTGGTCGACGATTTTCGGCATCTTGACTCCTTTTGCCATGCGAGTGCATGGTAAAACGCATGCAGGTACTGATCATAGGAATCGGCACCAGGGGTGACGTGGCCCCCTACACGGGATTGGGGGCCCGGATCCGGGAGGCCGGGTTCGAGGTGACCATCGCCGCCCACACCCCCTACGCCAGCATGGTGGCCGAGGCCGGGCTCGGCTTCCGCCCCATCCCGGGCGACCCCCTGGCGGCGCTGAGCACCCTGCGCCCCGCCGCCTGGGCGGAGTACGGCAGGCAGGTCGCCGACGGGCTGGCCGACGCCGCGGCCCAGGGCGCCGACCTGCTGATCCTCAACGCGGCGAGCTCGGCCGGGACGCACGTGGCCGAGGCCATGGGCATCCCGAGCATGGGCGCCCATCTGCAGCCGGTCGAGCCGTCGGCGGAGTACCCGCCGGTGCACGGCGCCGTCCGGTCCTCGCTCGGCCGGTGGGGCAACCGGACGGCGGGGCGGCTCATGTTCGCCATGCCCACGCCGGCGCACTCCGGCTCGGCCAAACGGCTGCGGGCCAGGCTGGGGCTGCCGCCGATCAGCTCATGCGCCGCCTACCGGCGCCGGGAGGCCATGCGCTGGCCGGTGTTCCACGGGTTCAGCCCGCTGGTCCTGCCGCGGCCCGCCGACTGGCGGCCGGGGCTGGAGGTCACCGGGTACTGGTGGCCGGAGCCCAGGCCGAACTGGCGGCCTTCCCCCGAACTGGCCGACTTCCTGGAGTCGGGGCCGCCGCCGGCGTTCGTCGGCTTCGGCAGCCAGGCCACCCTGGGCCGCCACGCCGAGCGGCACACGGAGGTGGCGCTGGCCGCGCTGCGCCGGGCCGGGTTACGCGGCGTCCTGCAGACCGGGGTCCAGGGACGGCTCTCCGACGACGTGCTGGGCGTGGGTGTCGTGCCGCACGCGTGGTTGTTCCCGCGCATGGCGGTGGTGGCCCACCACGCGGCGGCCGGGACGACCGCGGCCGGGTTGCGCGCCGGTGTGCCGGCGGTGGCCATGCCCTGGATCAACGACCAGCCGCTGTGGGCCAGGCAGCTGCACCGGCTGGGCGTGGCGCCGCCCCCGCTCACCGGGCGGCTCACTGCCGAACGCCTGGCCGCGGCGCTGGCCGACGCGCCGGCCCGCCGTACCAGAGCGGAGAAAGTCGGCGGGCTGATCGCGGCCGAGGACGGCGCGGAGCCCGTGGTGAGGGCGGTAGAACGTGCTTTCATAACGCGGTGATGGGGATCCCTTTGGGATGCAACGTCCGGAATATGAGCCGTTAATTTGACAGCACCCCCCAAAAAGGAGTGCATATGTCGAGTAAACGCTCCGCACTCGTCGGCATCACCGTGGTGGCACTCTGCTTAGCGGGCCCGGTTACCGCCGCCCACGCAGACCCACCGTCAGCAGCCCCTGAGCAGGCTCCGCCCGCCATGGTCGACGCCATGGAGCGAGACCTCGGCCTCACCGAGCAGCAGGTGCACACCCGCCTCGCCAACGAGCAGCGCGCCGCGGCCACAGAGGCCAGACTCACCACCCAACTCGGCGACACCTACGCGGGCGCCTGGCTGAATGCCGACGCCTCCAAGCTCAACGTCGCCACCACCGACAAGTCCGCCGCCGCGTCGATCGAGGCACAGGGTGCCCAGCCGGTCGTCGTGGCCCGTACACTCGCCCAGCTCACCGCGGTGAAGGACCAGCTCGACCGAGCTGCCGCCAAGCCCAGGGGCGCGGCCTCACTGTGGTACGTCGACGTCACCACGAACACCGTCGCCGTCGTGGCCCCCACCCAGGAGGCCGGCGAGGCGTTCGTGACCCGCGCCGGCGTCGACAGAAGCCTCGTCCAGATCGTCGTGTCCGCCGAGAGCCCGCAGCCGTTCATCGACATCATCGGTGGCGCGGCTTACTTCATCGGCTCCGGCACACGCTGCTCGATCGGCTTCTCCATCACCCGTGGCAGCACCCCCGGCTTCGTGACCGCCGGTCACTGCGGCCGCACCGGTGCGCGGACCACCCAGCCGACCGGCACCTTCCAGGGCTCGTCGTTCCCGGGCAACGACTACGCGTGGGTCGCGGCTCCGGGTAACACGGTCCGGCCGTGGGTGCGCGGTTCCGGTGGCCAGAATGTGATCGTCCGCGGCTCCACCCAGGCTTCCGTGGGCGCCTCCATCTGCCGTTCCGGTTCCACCACCGGCTGGCGCTGCGGCACCATCCGCCAGCACAACGCCTCCGTCACCTACCCGCAGGGCACCGTCTCCGGCCTGACCCGCACCAGCGCGTGCGCCCAGCCCGGCGACTCCGGCGGCTCGTTCATCTCCGGCAGCCAGGCCCAGGGCGTCACCTCCGGCGGCTCGGGCAACTGCACCAGCGGTGGGACGACCTTCCACCAGCCGGTGAACGAGATCCTCCAGACCTACGGCCTGACTCTCACAGTCGGCTGACCCTGGGCCCGGGTGGTTCCCCCCGCCTCACCCGGGCCACCAGGCGTGCCCGGCGCGCGGATCGCGCGCCGGGCACGCTTATGCGTGGCGGGCGAACTCCCACGGGTCGTGCGCGGAGACGACCTCCACGCCGTGCTCGTTGCGCAGCGCCCGCAGCGTCTCCCGCGACGACAGCCGCCGCTCCTCGTCCACCTGGGAGGAGTTCTGCAGGATGTCCATGAGCGGGTGGACCTCGGGGTCCTTCTCCTCCAGCTCACGGTGGTAGAAGTAGGCGTCGCCCGCGTGCAGCAGCCACCGCGACCCATCGTGTACGGCCACGCCCGCGTGCCCGTGGGTGTGCCCGGCGAGGGGGACCAGCAGGATCTCCGGCGGCACCCCGTCCAGTTCGAGCACGCCCTCCACCCCGAACCACCGCTCGCCGGAGGGCTGGTAGGCAGCCCAGTCGGGCCCGTGGGCCCAGTGTCCCGGCCGGTATCGGCGGCTCGGCGCCTCGGCGTAGGCCGCCTTCAGCTCCGCCTCCATCACGTGCACCCGCGCGTGCGGGAAGTCGGGCAGCCCGCCGCTGTGGTCCACGTCGAGGTGGGTCAGCACGATGTGCCGCACGTCCGCCGGGTCGTACCCCAGCCGGGCGACCTGCTCGACGGCGGTCTCGGCGCTCAGCAGGGCGGGTGCCACCGCTTCGGCCCATTCCGCGTCGAGCATCTCGCCGGGCCGGGCGATGTCGTCGCGGCCGAGCCCCGCCTCGACCAGGACCAGCCCGGAGCCGGCCGTCTCGACCAGCAGCGCGTGGCAGACGGCAGGCGCGGACGGCAGGGAGTCGTAGGTCGGGTCGATGGCCCGCATCGACCCCAGGTTCAGGTGGTGAATACGCATGCCGGATAGGCTGCTACTTGAACCACGCTTCAAGTCAAGGAGGTCGCATGCTGCTCGACATCGGCGAGGTGGCGCACCGCTCCGGCCTGGCCCCGTCGGCGCTGCGCTTTTACGAGCGCAAGGGTCTCATCGAGTCCGACGGCCGCAACGGCCTGCGCCGCGCCTACGAGCCCGGCGTCCTGGACCGCCTCAACCTCATCACCTGCGCCCGCGACGCCGGCTTCACGCTCGCCGAGATCGCCCGCTTCCTGCGCGCCCGCCCCGACGACACGGCCCTGCGCGCCCACCTCGTGGCGAAGGAGCGCGAGGTGGATACGAAGGTCGCCCAGCTCACCCGCCTGCGCGACAGCCTCCGCCACGCCGCCGTCTGCGATCACGACCCGCTCGTCGAGTGCCCGGAATTCAAGGCAGCCGTCCGGCAGGCCGCCCGCGTCACCTGAGGTTGTGGTTGACCCGGAACAGGTTGCGCGGGTCGTAGTTCTTCTTGATCCGCAGCAGGCGCGCGTAGTCGCGCGGCTCGTAGGCGGCGCGCACCCGCTCCGGGGAGATGTCCGCGGCGCTCATGAACGTGGGCAGCGTGCCGCCGGACAGGTCCGCCTTCAGCGTGTCCAGGACCTTCTGCTGCGCCGCGGCCACCGGGGCCGCCTGCTCGGCCGGCGCCGGCGAGGCCAGGAACAGCAGGTGGGCGGCGCCCTTCCGGTGGCCGATCGCGCTGTCCAGCCGCGGCTCGCGGGACAACGCCCCGCCGAGCTGCCTGACCTCGACCATCCCGGGCGGGAGCTGCGCGTCCGGCCCGGCCGCCGCCAGGAGCCGCTCGACCGGGAACGAGCCGAGGAAGGCCGAGCGCTCGTGCACCGGCATCGGTGCCGCCGGCGGGTCGTTGTAGATCGTGCCGACCTTGGCGTAGGGCACCACGGCCAGCGTGTTCTGGATCGGCCCGAGGCCCAGCAACGGGGCCAGCAGCTGCTCGCCCGCGGCCTTCGTGCCCAGGAAGGCGGCCGTCACCCGGATCACCATGGGCTTGCCGGGGGCGCGCAGGAAGGCCAGCGAGGTGGTCATGGCGTCCGGCAGGCGCAGTCCTGCGTAGGCGGCCAGCACCTGCGGGGCCGCCGCTCCGGGGAACAACAGGGCCCCGCCGTACACGGCGGGGATCGGGAAGAGGTCGATCTCCATGCCGGTGACCACGCCGAAGTTGCTCCGGCCGCCGCGCAGTGCCCAGAACAGGTCCCGGTGGGCGCGCGGGGTCACCCGCAGCGCCCGGCCCCACGGGGTGACCAGGTCGATGCTGCGCACGTGGTCGGCCGCGTAGCCGTACCTGCGGCCGAAGGGGCCGAGGCCGCCGCCGAGCGTGTAGCCGACCGCGCCGACGTCGAGGGAGGAGCCGTTGAGCATGGCCAGCCCGGCGGCGGCCGCGCTCTCCACGACCGCGCGGACCCGGGCGCCGCCGCCGATGCGGGCGGTGCGCCGGTCGGGGTGCACGATGACGTGGTCGAGCTTGCGGGTGTTGATCAGGATGCCGTCCCGCGCGCTCGCGCCGATGCCGTGGCCGGTGGACTGGACGGCCACCGGCAGCCCGTTCATCGAGGCGAAGGCGACCGCCGCCGCCACGTCCGCCGCGTCGGAGGCCACCACGACGGCCTGCGGGCGGTGGGTGACGATCGGGTTGTAGCCCCTGGTCTCCGCCGCGAAGTCCTTGTCGCCGGGGAAGAGCACGGGGCCCTTCACCCGGTTCTTCAGCCCGGTCACCGGGCGCGGGCCCGGTCGTCCGCCGGGGTCGCCCGCCGCGATCGTCCCGCTCAGCGCTACGGCCCCGCCTATCTTGATCAATGTCCGCCTGTCCATAACGGACAGCTTTCACCAGGGCGATTGACAGACCGTAAATAGGTGATTTATCGGGCGGGCAGGTGCTTGGTGTCCACGCGGTGGCCCGCCGCCTCCAGGGCCGCCACCGCCTCCTCGATCCGGTGCTCGGGCACCAGCACCAGGTCCGCGTGGAAGGTCGAGGCCACGAACACCGGGATGGACGCCTCGGCCAGCGGGCTCACGACCGCCGCCAGCATGCCCGGGGTGTCCAGACCGTGCGCCGTGGCGCCGCCGTACAGGCCGATCCAGCGCTCGCCGGAGCCGGTCGGCCACGTCTCGCGCACCACGGTCAGGCCCTCGGGAGCGCGCACGAGCGCGATCCACTCGTCGTCCTCCGGAAAGGTGGCGTGCGGCAGGTGCTCCACGGCGAAGACGGACGGCACGACGCCCAGGCGCTGGGCGGTGGGAGAGCTCATGCCCTTCAGCCTAGAGCGGCGGCGATCACGGCTGCTCGGGCCGGACCGCCTTGAACAGGCCGTAGGCGAACTCCAGGCCGCCGACGATCATCAGGACCACGCCGACCTTCGACGGAGTGAAGATCACGATCTCGACGTCGAGACCCCACAACCACAACGCCGTGCCGACGGCGAAGGTGGCGAGGCCGGTCAACATCGTCTTTCGGGCCGCAGACACTCTTTCCTCCTGTTAATGACTGTCTGCGTAGAACGGTAGTGAAGGACGAGCCGTGGATCGTCCTGCGGGCTGACGATCCACGGCTACATCTTTCGGTTGACGTCAGCGGCCCTGGAGCGCCTTGACGTTGTCGCCGAAGGTCCAGTTCTTCGAGCCGTCCCAGTTGATGGACCAGGTCATCAGGCCCTTGAGCTGGCCGCTGAAGCTGTTCCAGCTCTGCGAGACCAGCGACGGCGACATGTAGCCGCCGCCCGCGCCCGGCTGGGCGGGAAGGCCGGGGACCTGCTTGTCGTACGGCACGCGGATCGTGGTGCCCTGGATGACCAGGCCGTTGTTCAGGCAGGTCGTCTGGGCCACGAAGCCCTGCACGGTGCCGGCCGAGTAGGAGTCGCCCGAGCAGCCGTACATGCTGCCGTTGTAGTACTGCATGTTCAGCCACCACAGGCGGCCGTTGTCGGCGTACTTCTTGATGATCGGCAGGTAGGCGCCCCAGATCGAGCCGTAGGTGACGCTGCCGCCGGTCACGTAGGCGGTCTCCGGCGCCATGGTCAGGCCGAAGTTCGCCGGCATCTGGGCCAGCACGCCGTCGATGATGCGGATCAGGTTGGACTGCGAGGCCGACAGCGTGTTGATGTTGCCGCTGCCGGTCAGGCCGGTCTCGATGTCGATGTCGATGCCGTCGAAGTTGAAGCGCTTGAGGATCGGCACGACGGTGGCGATGAAGCGGTCGGCGACGGTGCTGGAGCTGAGGTCGATGCCGGCGGTCGCGCCGCCGATCGACATCAGGATCGTCGCGCCGGCCGCCTTGGCCGCGCACATCTCGGCCGGGGTGGCCACCTTCACGGTGGCGTCCATGCCGTCCTCCCACAGCACGGTGCCGTCAGAGCGGATGACCGGGAAGGCGGCGTTGTAGACGTTGTAGCCGTGGGCCTTCATGCGCGCATCGGTGATCGGGGTCCAGCCGAAGGGCGGGTGCACGCCGTTGATCGCGCCATCCCAGTTCTCCCAGTAGCCCTGGAGGACCTTGCCGGCCGGCTTGCCCTTGACCGCGCAGGTCCCGTCGGTCGGGGTGACGGTGGGCGTGGGGGAGATGGTCGGGGAGATCGTCGGCGTCGGGCTGATCGTCGGGGTCGGGCTGACGGTGGGGGTGACGGTGGGCGTGGGCGACGGGCCGCCGGGCCCGTCGAGGTTGACGTCGTCGGCGTAGTAGGTGCCCTGGCCGTACCAGCCGTGGAGGTAGACCTCGGCGGTGTTCTGCGCAGCGCCGGTCGTGAAGGCGACCGTCAGCTGCGTGTAGTCGCCGGAGGAGGCCCAGCGGGCGCTGCCGCCGGTGACGCCCAGGTAGACGTAGCTGCCGCGGACCCACGCGGAGAGGGTGTACGCGGTGCTGGGCCGTACGCTGACCGACTGGGTGCACTTGGCGTTGTCGGATCCGCTCGCGGCGCCCGCCAGCGCCTTGGAGCCGGATTTCACGGGTGTGGCGACGACCGAACCCAGCCCGCCGGTACACGACCAGGGAGACAGGGCGCCGGATTCGAAGCCGGGGTTCACGAGGATGTTGGCCGCTTGGGCCGAGGTCTGGACAACGAAGACTGCGGCGATCGCCAACAGTAACGATGTGGCCAGCACGAGGAGACGCGGTGTTCGCTGCATGGCGGAACAACCCTTTCTGCCGCTTGGGGGGCACGGCAGGTCACAGGACATGACGACACAACAGGGTTGCGAGGCTGGGGGCTCGCGCCGGGTTAACCGAATTATCGGGATAAATCCACTCCGTGTCCATGACGGGACCCGACCGCAACCGACGACTTTCCTCCGGGGAAAGTCTGTGCTACTTTCCTCTCAGGAAAGCCGTAACGACTCTCGGGGGATGTCTCATGGACCCGCACGACGCTCAGAAGGCCCTGAACGACATCGATCGTCTCAAGGGAACCACGCGCGAACTCATCGTCCGCCACAGCTTCGCCCTGCCCTACACCCTCATCGCCGCCGGAGGACTCTTCGTCGGCTTCGTCGGCACCGACTTCGCCGCGCCCTGGAACTGGATCGTCCTCTGCGCCGGCCTCCTCGTCTACGTGGTCGCCGGCATCGTGCAGGAGCGCCGCGCCCTGGCCCGGTTGCGGCCGGGCACCGCCGAGATGATGCTGTACTCGGGCTGGCTCCTCGGGCTCTGCCTGATCTTCGGCGTCGGGCGCATGCTCGCCTTCGCCGTGCTGGACCTCCCGGCCGGCGGACTGCTGTCACAGGCCACCGTGGGCGCCCTGGTCGTCGCCCTGGCCTACCTGGCCACCGCGCCGCTGATCCGGCTCGCCCTGGCGGCGATCATGCGCAGGGACGGCTGATGGACCCCGAGTTCGACGAGTTCCTGCACGTCCCCGCCCGGCTGTCGATCCTGGCACTGCTGGCCCCGGCCGACTGGGTGGACTTCGCCTTCCTGCGCGACGGCATCGGGACCAGCGACTCGGCCCTGTCCAAGCAGGTGTCCGCCCTGGCCGGGGAAGGCTACGTCGAGGTGCGCAAGGACCAAGACCGCCGGGCCAGGCGCACCCACGTACGGCTCACGCCCCAGGGGCGTACGGCGTTCCGGCGGCACGCGGAGGCGCTGCGGCGGATCGCCTCCGCCGCACTGCGTACGCCTGAGTAGCGCCGCCCAGGGCGCGCACCATCGCCGGTCCCGCGCCCAGCAGGTAGCCGGAGACGCCCACGGCCAGGAGGACGGCCAGCCGTACCAGGTCATCGGGGGAGAAGCTCAGCACGCCGAGGCCGTTGACCAGGAACCCGGTGGCGAACATCCAGGCCATCACGCCGGTCGCCAGCGCGGCGGCCAGGCTGCGTCCCCACGTCGCGTAGGCGCCCACGAGCACCGCGACCACCGCCACGCGGGCGCCGGGCTCGAGGAACAGCAGGGCCGCTACCGCGCTGGACAGCACGGCGGCGACGAACCCGCCCACGATCAAGAAACGCGTCTCCATGAATCCAGCCAACGCTTCATCCGGCCGGAAATCAGCAACCGCTACGCCGTTCATACGCCTCCGATACACCCTATTGACGGACACCGTGATCACGTCGTCAAAGGGGCGTCAACACCTCGTGCCGAGCGCTTGAGTGACAGTGGGGATTCGCGGCGCGGCCGTACATGGACAAGGCCAGGACCGCCGGCTGGCCGTTCTGGCTAGAAGCCGGCGTCGCGGACGAACTCCGCGAAGTCGCGCGGCGGCCGGCCGAGCGCCCGCCACACGCCGTCGGAGATGTGGGCGTCCATCCCCTTGCGTACCGGCGTGACCGTGTCGGCGAGGGCCCGGGCGTCCTCGACGGGCCAGCCTTCGGCGATCTTCTCGGCCACGTAGGCGTCCTCGTCCACCGGCACGTAGCGGATCGCGCGCCCGGAGGCCGCCGAGAGGGCCGCGGCCACCTCGGCGAAGGTCAGCGCCCGCGGGCCCGACAGCTCGTACACCTGCCCGGCGTGGCCGTCCTCGGTCAGCGCGGCCACGGCGACCTCGGCGATGTCGGCCGCGTCCACGAAGGAGACGGCGCCGTCCCCGGCCGGCAGGCGGATCTCCCCGGCCGCGACGGCCTCGCGGAAGAAGCCCTCGGTGAAGTTCTGGGCGAACCAGCCGGGCCGGACGATCGTCCACGCCACTCCCGAGGCGCGCACGGCCGCCTCCCCCTGGGTGTGAGTGGCGCCAACCGGGCTGGTGGCCTCGCCGTACCCGGGCACGTCCACCCCGCGGCCCGACAGCAGCACGATCTTCGGCACGCCCAGCCGTACCGCCAGCTCGACGAGGGGCGCGGTGAGCAGCGCGCCGTCCAGCGGCACCACGTAGAGCGCCCGCGCGCCCGCGAGCGCGGGCTCCCATGTGGCGCGCTCGTCCCAGACGAACCTGGTCTGCCCGGAGCGCGAGGCGGCCCGCACGGGGATCCCGCGCCCGGCCAGCAGAGAGACCGCGCGGCGCCCGGTGATGCCGGTGCCGCCCACGACGACGATCGGAGATTCGGTGTTCATGTGACCAGTCAAGTCCCGGCCTGTCAGACGATCCATGGCCGAAACGCTCACCGGGATGTCTGAGCGTCTATGGTCTGGGCCATGGACGCACTTGCCGATCTGCTGGACGGGGTGCGGGCACGGGGGGCCGTGTTCGGACAGGCGCTGATGGACCCGCCGTGGTCCATCAGATTCGCGGCGGGGGCCGAACTCACCCTCACCACGATGGTGCGCGGGCAGGGCTGGGTCGTCCCCGACCAGGGCGCGCCCGCGCGCATCGGCCCCGGCGACGTCGCCGTCGTCAAGGGGCCGCACAAGGTCGGCGACCGGCCGGGCACCCCGCCGGCCTTCGTCGTGACCGCCGAGTCCTACTGCATGCGGGCCGACGGCCGCGAGCTGGGCCGGGCGCTCACCCTCGCCCCGCGAACCTGCGGAGCACGCCCTGACAGCGAAGCGCTTCTGCTCAGCGGCGCCTACGAGGGCCCCGTCGGCAACCGGCTGCTGCGGGAGCTGCCGCCCGTGCTGGTCCTGCCCGCCGGCCGCCACAAGGCGCTCGGCCTCCTGGCCGAGGAGATCGCCGCGGTACGGCCCGGCCAGCAGGCCGTCCTCGACCGGCTCCTGGACCTGGCCCTGGTGACCGCGCTGCGCTCCTGGTTCGAGGAGCACGTGACGGGCCGGGACTCCGTGGTGGACCGGGCGCTGCGGCTGCTGCACGAGCGGCCCGACCACGCGTGGACGGTGGCGATGCTGGCCGCCGAGACCGGCGTCTCCCGCGCCGCCCTGGCCCGCCGCTTCGTCGCGCAGGTCGGCGAGCCGCCGATGGCGTACCTGGCCGGCCGGCGGATGCGCATGGCGGCCGAGCTGCTGCGCTCCTCGGACTCCACGCTGACCACGATCGCGCGGAAGGTCGGCTACGCCAACGGTTTCGCGCTCAGCACCGCCTTCAAACGGCTGACGGGAGTGAGCCCCGCGGAGCATAGAGCGGCGGCGCTCTCCGGAATAGAGTGATCCCCGACGCAGAGGGGCAATCGTGATTAACCGTGTGTTCGATCAGGAGTACCTGCGCGACCCGCACGCCGTCTACGCCCGGCTGAGACAAGAGCAGCCCGTGGCCCTGACCGTCACCTCCCAGGGCGTCCGCGTCTGGCTGGTGACGCGGTACGAGGACGTCAAGGCGGTCCTCGCCGACCCGCGCATGAGCAAGAACTTCACCGACAACCCGCACATCATGAAGGCCAACGAGATCGAGGGCGGCGACAGCAGCGGCGCCGCCGCCGTCGTCCCGGACAACATGCTCTTCAACGACCCGCCCGACCACGCGCGGCTGCGCCGCCTGGTGCTGGCCGCGTTCACCGCCGGGCGCGTCAGGGCGTTACGGCCCAGGATCGAAGAGCTCAGCCGCGGCCTCCTGGACGGGCTCGGCGGGGAGTTCGACCTGATGAAGGAGTACGCGGTCCCGCTGCCCGCCATGGTCGTCGGCGAACTGCTCGGCATTCCGGAACCCGACTGGCCGAAGGTGATCGACTGGTCCAGCACCACGATCGAGGGCTCGGCGCTCGACCCCGCCGAGGTCGTGGCCGCCGCCCAGGCCACCGTCGCCTACCTGGGCGACCTGTGCGCGGCCAAGCGCGAGAACCCCGGCGACGACCTGGTCAGCGCCCTGGTCCACGCCCACGACGAAGAGGGCCGGATGACCATGGAGGAGCTGGTCAGCACCACCTGGCTGCTCCTGGTCGCCGGGCACGAGACGACCGTGCACCTGATCGCCAACGGCATGCGGGCGCTGCTGCGCCGTCCCGACCAGATGGCCCTGCTGCGCGCCGACCCCGCGCTGGTGCCGCAGGCCATCGAGGAGTTCCTGCGCTTCGACGGCCCGCTCAGCACCTCCACCTACCGGTTCACCACCGAACCGGTGACGATCGGCGAGACGGACATCCCGGCCGGGGCGCTCGTCCTGGTCTCCCTGCTGTCGGCCAACCGCGACGCCGCGCAGTACGAACGTCCCGACGACCTCGACGTCTCCCGCCGTGCCGGCCAGCACCTGGCCTTCGGCCACGGCATCCACTACTGCCTGGGCGCGTCCCTGGCCCGGACCGAGGGCGAGGTCGCCTTCACTCACCTGCTGACCCGCTTCCCCGGCCTGGAACCGGCAGGGGAGACGCGGTGGCGGGTCGGCATGCTCATGCACGGACTGACCGGGCTGCCGGTACGCGTGGCCGGCGGGTAGCCCGCCAGCCCGCGCCGAGCGCGCCCGCCAGCAGGAACACCCCGGAGCCCACGCCGCTGACGAGCGGGACCCAGTCGAGTCCCGCCGTCGCGGCCAGCACGCCGCCGGCGACGCCGAGCAGGGTGAGCACCAGGCCGACGACCCCGATGGACCAGTCCTTCCACACCGGCGCCAGCGCGACGAAGTGCACGCCGACCACGAACGCCACCCAGGCCACGGCCGCCTTCTCCGGCACCCCCATCACGGCCATGACCCGCAGGCCACCGAAGAGCGCGACCACCTCCAGCCCGACGACCACGAGATAGCCGCGCCCGTACATCCGCCGACGAGGCTCCGCCCTCTCCCTCTCCCTCTTCACGCCCGCCATCCACATCGCGGCCACGCCCAGCGCGGCCAGGCAGGCGGCCGCCTTCAAGGCGACCGCCACCACGTCGTCGAGCGGGCTGCCGGCGTTGACGACCACGAAGACCGCGCCGAACACCGCGCCCACCAGCAATCCAGTCATGCGCTGCATGGTCTTCATCCAAGTTCGTACGGCGGCGCCCCGGTACGGGTGCCAGGCCGACCCCCGGGTAGGGCCGTCCCTACCTGACCGCCCCGCGCAGGTACGCCAGCACGGCCAGCACCCGCCGGTTGACGTCGTCGCCGGCCGGCAGCTCGAGCTTCGCGAAGACGCCGGCCACGTGCTTGCCCACCGCCGCCTCCGTGATCGACAGGGCCCGCGCCACGGCGCCGTTGGACCGCCCCTCCGCGATCAGCGCCAGCACCTCCCGCTCGCGCGGGCTCAGCCGCGCCACCGGTGCCTCCACCTCCCGGGCCCGCTCCCAGGTCCGCTCGAACAGGTCCACACAGACGCTGATCAGGCTCTGCTGCCTGACCAGCAGCCCGCCGGGCGCGCCGTCCACCGGGGTGATCCGCAGGAAGGCGGCCGCGCGGTCGAAGACGAGCAACTGCTGGATCGGCTCGTCCACGACGCGGTGCCGGTCGCCCGCGGCGTTCAGCTCCCTGACCCGGGCCGCCTTGCGCGGATCGTCCAGCACACTCGCGTGCACGACCGTGCGCATGGTGAGGCCGTGCCGCAGCGCGTCGAGCACGTCCCGCCTGGTGCGCTGCTCGGCGCGGCCCTGGTCGTCGGTGCCCACCGGATGCATCGCGCGCAGCTCGCGCGAGACGCCGACCATCCGGGAGATCTCCTGCCTGACCTGCTCGCTGTTCTCCAGCCGCTCGACGTCCACGGGGATGCCGCGCAGCTCCCGCACGACCTCCTCGAGCCGCCGGGCGAGCTGGTTCAGGGGCGCGCTCTCTTCCACCCGCCCATCATCCCGGGTCGGGCACGGCGTCCTCCGTACGGCGTCCTCCGTACGGCGTTTTACGTACGGCGTTTACGTACGGCGGGCCATCGGGCGCCAGCCGAGGTCGCGCTCCGCGGGGGTCCAGTCGAGGACCTCGCGGCGATGGTCGCCGGTGATCGTGTAGGCGGCGAACGTGGGCTGCGGACGCTCCAGGGCGGCCAGGAACGCGGTGGCCACGTCGGAGGCCGCGGTCATGACCGGGGATACGTCCGCGGCCCGCCAGTCCTCGTCCGGCATCGGGCCCACCAGGCGCAGCGCGGTCACCTTCAGGCCGTGCTGCCGTACCGCGGCCAGGCACACCTGCTCGCCCAGCCGCTTGCTGAGGCCGTAGGCGTCGGTGGCGTCCGGCTCGGGGGCCTTGGTGTAGTCGCGAGTCTGGTAGTTGTCGTAGACGGACATGCTGCTGGCGTAGACGACCTGGCGCACCCCGGCGGCGGCGCTCGCCTCGACGGTCAGGTACAGCCCGGTGACGCTGACGGTGAAATGGGTGCGCGCCCACTCCAGCCCGTCCCGCCAGCCGGTCTTCCTGCCCATCGCCATGTAGACCAGCGCGTCCTGGCCGTCGGCCGCCCGGGCCAGCGCGCCGGGATCGGTGACGCTGCCCTCCACGAACTCCACCGGCGTGCCCGGCGGACGCAGGTCCAGCACCCGGACCTCGTGCCGCTCGGCCAGCGCGGGCAGCACCATCGCGCCGACCGCGCCGGAACCCCCGGCGACCAGAACGCGCATCAGACCTCCTCGGCGGCGAACGCGCGGGCGAACTCCAGCGCCCGCGCATAGGCGGTGTTCACGATCGTGTGGCCCAGCTCCTCGGAGGCCAGCCGGGCATCGCCCAGCGCCCCCGAGGCGGACAGCCGGTGATAGGGGTAGTGAAGATCCACCCGGGGAGCGTGCGGAACGGTGTGCGGCAGGATGGGCAGCGCCGCCGCCGGCTCGGCCAGCCGCTCGGCCCGGACCAGGTGGGGGACGAGCACCATCGCCACCGACGTCTCACCTTCGCAGGCGTGGCCGTACCGTTCGCTTCCCATGAGCTCCGGGATCACGTCCGCGGCCAGACCGGCCCACATGACGTGCGCCATGACCACGCCGTGGTCGCGGCGCAGGGTCCTGGCGGCCAGCCGTACCGCGTCGACGTTGCCGCCGTGCCCGTTCACGACCAGCACCTTGCGCACCCCCGCCGCGGCCAGCGACTCGGCCAGGTCGCGCAGGATCGCCATCAGGGTCTCGGGGCGCAGCGTCATCGTGCCGGGGAAGCCGAGGTGGTGCTCGGACAGCCCGTACGGCAGGCCGGGGCACAGCACCGCGTCGCCGTCCAGGTCGGCGGCCAGGCGGCGGGCGAACGCACGCGCGATGGCGTAGTCGGTCTCCAGCGTGAGGTGCCTGCCGTGCTGCTCGGTCGCGCCGATCGGCAGCAGCGCCAGCCGGGCCGTCTCCAGCGCTCGCGCGGCCTCTTCGGCGACCATGGTGGCCAGGTCGTTCACTGTGCTCCCCACTCGTGCAGCACCCGCATCGCGGGCAGGATGTCGGCCACGGCGCAACCGGGTGGCCGCCCGCCGGTGATCGCCGCCACGAAGTCGGCGTCCTGGCGGGCCAGGCCGTCGTCCTCCATCTGGTCACCGCAGTCCACGAGCACCGTGCCGTCGTGCTCGCGCAGGACGCCGCCGGACAGGTGAAGGGTGCGGTCCTCGGCGATGATCGTCATGTCCCTGGACGGGAGCCGGGCGTGGTAGGACAGCGCGATCGTGGCCAGCCCGCCGTCCGGGGTCCGCAGCACGGCGCCGCCGTCCATGGGCCGTCCGCTGCGCGCCCATGACTCGCCGCGCATCCCGCGCACCTCCGCGCCGGTCGCGCCGAGGAACCACAGCGCGGCGTCCACCGTGTGCGCGCCGTGGTGCCAGAGCACGTCGTCGGTCCAGCCGCGCGGCCGGCCGCCCATGCCGGTGTCGTCCTGGCGCAACATCAGCGTGCGGGCCACAATGTGCCGCACGTGGAGCGCGCCGCGCTCCACCTCCTCCCGCACCCGCAGGTACGGCAGGCAGTGCCGCAACGTGTGCGCCACCGCGACGTGCCTGCCGGCCGCCCGTGCCGCCTCGGCCACCGCCTGCGCCTCGGGCAGGCTCAGGGCGATCGGGATCTCGCACAGCACGTGCAGCCCCGCCTCCAGCGCGGTCAGGGTCTGCCTCGCGTGATGGGCGTGCGGGGAGGCGATGACGACGGCGTCCAGCCCCGGATGCGCGTAAAGCTCCTCGGCCGTGCCGTAGGCGGCGGGGACGCCGAAGCCGCGGGCGAACGCCGTGGTCTGCTCCCGCTCGGGACCGGCCACCGCGACCAGCTCCGCCCCGGCCGCCAGAAGCGCTGCGGCGTGCCGCTCGGCGATGGCCCCGGGTCCCACGACACCAACCCGGACGCCCACGGCCCCGGGCCCCGTGCCACCACCCCACACGCTCACGGCCCCACCTCGCACCCGGCCCGCACGCTCACCGGTTCACCGCGTACCCCGGTCTGCACGCTCACCGGCCCAGCCCGAACAACTCGGCCGCGGAGCCGCCCAGGATCCAGCGCTTGTCGGCGTCGGTCAGATAGGGGCGCTCCAGCACGTGCCGGATGGCCGCGGCGTAGTCGCCGGGACCGGGGTCGGGCCGGTTCCAGTCGCCGCTCCAGGTGATCCGGCGGGCGCCGTAGGCGGCGACCGCCTCACGCAGGTACGGGTCGGCGTCGGGGTGGGGGTACGGCCGGCCGCTGTTGGCGTAGAAGCCCGCCCACATGGTGTGAACCCCGGGGCGTCCGGCCAGGGCGAGGAAGCGGGCGAAGTCCTTCCGGTCGGCGTCCGGGTAGGTGGTGAAGCCGAGGTGTTCCAGGCGGACCTTGAGGCCGGGCAGCTCGTCGAGGAGGGCGGCGAAGGCCGGGTCGGCGATGTCCTGGAGCGGCCCGCGGACGCTGGCCACGAGTCCGGCGGCGGCGATGGCCCGCCACAGCGCGAGGGGATCGGGGCCGGGGGATCGGGTGCTTGCCCACAACCGGATGCCCTTGACGTGCGGAGAGGCGGCCAGGCGGGTGACGTGGAGGGGCGCGCCGTGCGCGCCGGGGTCGACCATGGCGACCACCGCGAGCCTGCCGGGATGGGCCTCGGCGCAGCGCAGCAGGTAGGCGTTGTCGATGTTGCCCACGAACTGCACCAGCACGGCGGCGTCCACGCCGGCGCCGGCCATGTCCGGGAGGTAGGCCGAAATTTCGGGATATTTCCACGTGCCCACGTGCACATGCGAGTCGACGATCACTCGGTCCCCTTCACCAGGGCCTGCGTGCCGCGGTCCCCGCCATGGGCGGCCCGCACCCGCTCGGCCACCTCGATCACCTGGTCCAGCCCGGACAGGTTCAGCCCGCCGGCCGCCTCCCTGGCCAGGCCGAGGTCCTTCAGGAAGTGGTCGAGCTTGAACCCGGGCTCCAGGTCGCCGGAGCGCAGCCGGGTCCAGATGAACTCCATCAGCGGTGATCCGGCGACGCCCGGCCGTACCGATGCCAGAGCTTTGTCGATGTCCAGCCCGCCCCGCTCGGCCAGCGCGTACGCCTCACAGGCGGCCAGCGTGACCCCGGCCACCAGCGTCTGGTTCACGAGCTTGGCCACCTGCCCGGCCCCCGGGCCGCCGTGGTGCACGACCGTGCCCGCCACCGCCCCCAGCACCAGCCGTATCTTCTCCAGCGCCGCCGCCTCGCCGCCGACCATCACCGACAACGACCCCGCGTGCGCCCCCGCCGGTCCGCCGCTGACGGGCGCGTCCAGTACGGCGATGCCACGGGCGGCCCCCCGCTCGGCCAGGGCACGGGCCAGAGCGGGGGAGGACGTGGAGCAGTCCACCGCGACCGTGCCCGGGGTCGCGGCCTCGAACACCTCGCCGTAGACGCGTTCGACGTCGTCGGGGTAGGGCAGCATGGTCACCACGACCTCGGCCCACGCGCCCCCATCGGGCCCGCCGCTTGCCGCGTCCAGCCCGGCGTCGGCCACTGTGCCCAGGCCGGAGGTCACTTCCACCGTCGGCTCGGGGAGTGCCAGACCGCGGACGGCGTCGGCCACAGAAGCGGCGACGGAAGCGCCTCGGGCGGCCAGGTCCGTGGTCTTGGCCGGTGTCCTGTTGTAGACCGTGACCTGATGGCCCGCCTCCAGCACCCGCCGTGCCATCGGTTCGCCCATCAGCCCGGTGCCTATCCATGCCACGCGCACGGCCTCGACTCTAGGACGACAGCGGTCAGAAGAAAAGACCTAGGTCCTATTTCATGCCAGGCCGGGGCCGGGCGGGGCCAGGGTGAGGTGGCCGTCGACGACGTTCATGAAGTCCAGCCCCGCGTTGGCACCCGGCGCGTACTGCCTGCTGTTGCACTCGAATGCCGGCCACGACCAGGGCAGCGACGCGGCCAGGCGGGCCGAGTGGGCCAGGCCCAGATCCACCGCCGTCAGGTCCTGCACCATCGCCGCCAGGCCGCGCTCCCTGGCGAACCGCCAGCTTCGCAACGCCAGGCTCTGCCCCCGCGCCGCCTTGACCACGACGCCGCTCCAGCCGTCGGCGGCCAGGCGTTCCAGGTCGGCGGTGGCGGCCAGCGACTCGTCGGCCAGGACGGGCAGGCGGCGGGTCAGCTCCCGCATGCCGTCCGGGTCCGGGGGAGCGTCCCTGGCGACCGGCTGCTCCAGGTAGGTCACGCCGGCCAGGACCTCGGGGGGCAGGGCGTCGATCATCGCGACCGCGTCGGCCGGGGAGGCGTACCCCTCGTTCAGGTCCACCGAGACGGTGGCGCCCGCCGCCGCCCCGGCCCTTGCCGCCGTCCCTGCCTTCGCCGTCGCCTTCGCCCTTGCCCCCGCTCCCGCCTCTGCCTCTGCCTTTGCCCCTGCCCCTGCCTTCGCCGTCGCCTCGCTGAGCAGGGCGTGGATCGTGGTGACGCGGGCCGCGTCCGCCTCGGGGTCGCGTCCGGCGGCCTTCACCTTGACGTGCCGGATGCCGTCGCGCGCCAGCCAGGCGCGTACCTCGTCGAGCGGGTCGCCGACGCCGACCACGTGCTGGACCGGCAGGCGCGTCCTGGGCGGACCCCACGCGGGCACGCCGAGGAGGTCGGGGTAGAGGTCGGCGGCGGGTTTCCCGGCCGCTCGCGCCCAGGCGTCGTGCACCGCGTTGTCCACCGCCCCGAGCGCGAGCGCCGCAGCCAGCCGCGGCATGGGCCCAGAGCCGTCCGGCGCGTTCATATGGCCGTTCCGTGGGCCGGGTCGGCCGCCTCGCTGGTTCAGGTGGCCGTCCCGCGCGTCCAGGTGGGCCTCCAGCTCGTCGAAGATCGTCAGGGGATCGCCCGGCGCGGTCCGCCCCGCCTGGTCGCACAGGGAATCGGTGAGCTCCCGCAACGCCCGATCACGCTCCCTCCACCCCAGCGGCGACCGCGGCCAGGCCCAGGGCACGGACAACATGCTCGCCCCACGTCCCCGGACGAGCCGCCCGTCCGCGCTCTCGGCCTCGGCCGTCACCACCGCCAGTGTGAACCGGTCGACATCACCTCCAGCCAACCTGAGGGGATGGTCAAGCACAACATCTGTGAACTCCGCATGCGCCCGACATATCTGGATATTCGGCATATGTCATCCTCTTCAACTTAGGACCTAGGATCTATCTATGGACATCCGCGCCCTGCCGTACGACCAGGATTCCCATCCGCGACGCCACCTCGACCTCCTGCGCCCGCCCGCCCCGCACGCCCCCTACGCCCTGTGCTTCGTCCACGGCGGCGGCTGGCGGGCGGGCGAGCCCGCGCAGTGGCATCGGCAGATGCGCAGGTTCGCCCAGTACGGCGTGATCAGCGCCTCGCTGGGCTACCGGGTCGGTGAGCGGCTGCCCGCGATGATGGCCGACGTCACCGACGGGTACCGGCTGTTCCTCGAGCACCTGGACGGGCCGCGGCCGGTGTTCCTGGTCGGCAGTTCCGCCGGCGCGCATCTCGCCACCCTGCTCGCCCTCGCGCCGCCGGACGGCATCAGGCCGCCCGCCGGGTGCGTGGCGCTCAACGGGCCGGGCACGCTGCACCCGTGGCCGGGCATGGACCCGGAGATCCGGGCCGCGGTCGAGCACCTGGCCGGCGGCGACTACGCGGCCGCCTCGCCCGAGCATCACGCCGACCCGGCGACCGCTCCGCCCATGCTGTTCGTCGTGGTCGGCAAGGAGCGCTACTTCCCGCACGATCACGTCCGCAGCCTGGCCGCGCGCCTGGACGACGCGCGGGTGGTGCTGCTGCCCGAGGCCGAGCACGGCTTCTTCTACGACCCGGACACGCCGGACAGCGCCCGCGCCCAGGCCGAGATCGACGCCTTCGTCACGCGGGCAACGCCCGGGTGATCGCCTCCATGAAGCGCACCGGCGCCAGCAGTTCCGCCTCGTCCAGGGGCTGCTTGCCGGTCTCCACCATGTCGGCGAACCTCCGGAGCGCGGGCAGCGTGTAGTCCTTGCCCAGCGCCATCGGCTCGGCGAGAACACCCCGGGTCCCGGTGACCTGGACGGTGAACGGCACGGCGCCTTCGGCGTCCCGCTCGACCAGGTTCACCACGGCGTGCGCCGCGCCCGCCCGAGCGGTCGCGAGCACCGCTCCGGGCAGCACCGAGACCAGCGGCGCCGCGGAGGGCGGCTCGAACAGGTGCAACGCCATCTCCACCGCATGCACGCCGTAGAAGGCCACCCCGCCGTACGGGCTGTCGCGCTGCACGGGCCCGGTGGCCACGACCGACCGCAGTTCCCCGAGGCCGTCGAGACGTTCGCGCAGCGCCTCCACCGCCCAGCGCAGCGCGCTGGACGAGGTCACCGGCACGCCGCCGGTCCGCGCCGCGGCCAGGATCGCCTCGGCGTCCGCCACCGATCCGGCCAGGGGCTTGTCGACGAAGACGGGGATTCCGGCCTTCAGCAGGGGCTCGGCGTTCGGGCGGTGCAGGGCGGGGTCGCGGTCCATGACGATGGCGGCGTCGATCCGGCCGATCAGGTCCTCGGGCCGGTCCACGCCGAACTCGACGCCGCCCTGGCCGGAGAGCTGGGCGGTGCGCTCCGCCGTACCTCCGCAGAGGGCCACGACGCGGACGTCGCCCAGGGCCCGCTCGGCGTTGAGATGGCGGATGGCGTGGTCGGCGTGGGTGTTGTCCAGGCCGATGAGCCCGAGCCTCATGCTGCACTCCTTTTCTGGGTTACACGGCATATTGACCTATTTCGCGGGAGCAATCTAGAGTCCTAGGTCATAAGTTGCGATCTGGAGGTGGTCCGTGCGGTTCGGGATCGTCGGGAGCGGAGTCATCGGCGGCTTGCACGCCAGGCTCATCGCGGACATGACAGGAACGGCCGAACTCGTCGCCGTCGCCGACAACGACCTTGAGCGGGCCACCGAGCTCGCGGGCAAGCACGGGTGCGAGGCCGTGGGCTCGGCCGAGGCGCTGTACGCCAGGGACGACGTCGACTCGGTGGTGATCTGCCTGCCGAGCGGCCTGCACGCGGACGCGGCCGTGCCCGCGCTGAAGGCGGGCAAGCACGTGGTCGTGGAAAAGCCCATCGACATCACGCTGGCCGCCGCCGACCGCATCATCGCCGCCGAGCGCGAAAGCGGCAAAAGTGTCACCGTGATCAGCCAGCGCCGCTTCGAACCCACCTTCCGCGCCGTCAAGTCCGCCATAGACGCCGGCGAACTGGGCCGCCTCACCTCCGGCACCGCCGAAGTCACGCTCTGGCGCCCGCAGTCCTACTACGACTCCGGCGGCTGGCGCGGCACCTGGGCGATGGACGGCGGCGGCGCCCTCATGAACCAGGGCGTACACGTGGTCGACCTGCTGCTCGGCCTGATGGGCCCGGTTGAGTCGGTCAGCGCGTACTCGGGGCTGCTGGCGCACGAGAACATCGAGGTCGAGGACACGGTGGTGGCCGTCATCAGGTTCGCGAACGGCGCGCTGGGCCGGGTCTTCGCCACCACCGCCGCGTACGGCGGAGCCAGCGTACGAGTCGCGGTCCACGGCGACGCCGGGCACGCGATCGTCGACAACGAAGTCCCGACCAGCTTCGTCGTGGGCGAGGAAGACCGCTCCCAGGGCTTCCCCCCCAGAATGGGCCCAGAGGCGCACCGAGCCCAGCTAACGGACTTCATCACCGCCGCAAGGGACGGCCGACCCCCCGAGGTCACCTCGGAAGACGGCCGAGCAGCCCTGGCCCTGGTCCTGGCCATCTACGAGTCAGCCCGAACGGGCGCACCGGTCACCCCGGCCTGAGCTTCCCTGCCTTCCGAGGCCGCATAGGCAGGGAAAAAGGGGGAGGGCCGGAGAAATACCGCATCCCCGGCCCTCCCTTCCCACAAGCAAGGTCCTCGCTCCGCTCGGGCGTCCTTTTGAGGTCCCACCCGTTACCCGGCGAGGTGGTCAGCCAGTTGGAGCCCGCCCCAATCGGTGGTCCTCGCTCCGCTCGGGCGCCTTGCCCGTGCGCGCCTCCGGCGCGGCTCGCGCGAATGGTGAGGCAGGAATGGTCGTCTACCGGACGTATTGCTCGCGGCGCAGGTCCGCATAGCGCTGCGCGATTCGCCGGGCTGTGGCCGCAGGATTGCCTGTTGAGTGGACGATGTACGTCCTGCGCCCCGTCGCCTCTGAGATCCCTCCGCCCCACCACAGGAAGCGGAAGCCGTCGGACCAGACGACCAGGTCCACCCAGACGCTGAGCAGGGCCATGCCGTACCCGTGGTGGAGGTCGGCGGCGACCCCGAGACGTTCGAGCTCGGCGCGGAGCTGCAGCATCTGGCGCAAAGGCACCGGCTCTGCGACTGGGGAAACTCGTGAAGGAATCATCACGTTGAGCTAAGCCCCAGCGCTTGGACAGGGCACGATGACAAGAGGAGATAGCCGGGGGCACGGGCGTATCCGCGAATATCCGGAGGTGCACGATGGACACCCCTGAGACGCGCCCCGAGTGGGCCGTACGGCTGCGCGACGAGCGCAAGGCAAAGGTCGGAACGGTCGCGGATCTGGCCCGCACGATGAAACGCGAGAGCGACAAGCTCCCCTCCATCACCGATCTCACGCGGATGATTCGAGGATGGGAACGAGGCGATCACTATCCCAGCGAGAAGTACCGTCTCCTCTGCGCCCGCGCCTTCGGCACAACTGAGGCGGAGCTGTTCCACCTGAACGAGCGCCCGCACGTGCCGATGCCCGCGTTGTCACTCCAGTCGATCGCGCCCGATGCCGACCTTTACCAGCGCATCGTCCGCACCCTCGAGGACCCGCGCCGCGTGGATCAACCCACCGCAGACTGGCTCGCCACCTGCCTGGCCGAGCACAGAAAGGTCGAGGACAGCATCGGCTCCCGCCCGCTCCTCGGCGTGGTGCGCCAGCAAACGCACATCGTGGTCGAACTGGCCCAGAGCGCACGTGGCACGCTCGCCGACACGATGGTGGACCTCGCCGCGCAGTACGCCCAGTTCGTCGCCTGGATGTCACTCGACATCGACGACCAGGCCGCCGCGCTGGCCTGGTACGACCGCGCACACGACTGGGCACTGGAGATCGGCGACGTCAACATGGCGACCACGACGCTCAGCATGAAGGCCCATCAGGCATGGAGTGCCGGCAACGCCCGCAGGACGGTACGGCTGGCGGAGGCGGCCCGCTGGCACGACGGCCGGGTGACCCCGGGTGTCCGGGGCATGGCCACCCAGATGGCCGCCAGGGGTCACGCGCTGGCAGGAGACGCGCGACCGGCACGGGCTCTGCTCCACGAAGCTGAAGGGCTCATCCGCCAGGCGGCCGGCCACGCCGACGACGAGCCGGTGTGGATGTACTTCTACGACGAGACCTGGTTCCGTCTCCAGCGCGGCATGACCGAGCTGTACCTGTCCAACTGGCCCAGAGCTGTCGAACTGCTCACGGCCGGGCTGGACGGCCTCCCACCGTCCTACAAGCGTGACCGTGCCTGGTACGGCTCATGCCTGGCCAGGGCTCATGCCGAGGCCGGGGACACGGCGGCAGCCGTACAGGTGGCGTTGCCGCTCGTCGCCGATGCGGTCGAGCTGAACCGTCACGCCCGTAAGGAACTGATAGACGTGGCGAGGCGTAAAACCCCGCAAGCGGCGATCTTGGAAGAGGCTCTGGCAGCCGCTGAATCCTCTTCGGCCGGCCACCAAGCAGGCCGAGGCCGAAGAGGAGGAGACGGTTAACCAAGCGGCTCGGGATAGGCGAAGCGGTAGAAGGCGTCCAGTTTCCACACGTCTCCGGGCGCCACCTGCTCACGACCCGGCAAGCTGACCCGCGTCGGGTAGACCTTGTTGTACTTGTCGCCGTCGTACACCCAGATCCCGCGCCGGTCCGACTGCGAGAACCCGTTGAAGAACCCGGGCTCGACCTCGACCGACATGGCCAGCCCGTTCTTCCTGTTGTACATCTGCACCCCGAAGCTGTCAGACGGTTTCGCGTCGTGCCCGGGGCGGGAGATGTCCTGCTCGCCCGCCTGGTCCAGATACCGGAACCACGTGGTGACCGCATCGTCCCTGATGGCGGGCAACATGGCGCCGTAGGCGTAGATGATCGTCCGAGCGGCGGTCCAGCGCAGCACCCACCGGATCCGCAAGCCGTCGGCCGTGAAGATGTGCCGCACGTTCACCAGCCCGAGCGGCGTGGGCTCCTTGACGGCCGGGTCGAACACCTCGGTGTCCTGGGCCAGCTCGAACTCCTCGGCCCGGGTGACGCCGGGAGCAGGTGTCACGGCCCGCCCATCGGCCAGGAACAACAGGGATCGCAGCAGTTCGTCACCGTGGATGCCGCCGAAGTGGTCACCCGCGCCCTCCGGCTTGATGGCGTACGGGTAGGCCCCGGCCGTGGTCAGGAGGGTGACGACACCTGTGGCCGGAGGCGGGCCGGCCTGCCGTACCGCTGAGATGCCCTGAATGCGCCAGGCGTCCATGCGCTTGTCCGCGTCCGTGAAGTGCCGCAGGTCGTAGCGGATCCACAGGTGGCCGGGGCGCCGGGTCCAGACCATGATCTGCCGTTCGCCCAGCCGTTCCACGTACAAGCCGGCGACGTCCGAGGGGCCCGTCAGGGCAAGCCCCCCGGCAGCCAGTACGGCGGTGCCGCCGAGCAGGGTGCGCCGGTCCATCAGGCGGCCGGTCCGGGCAGCGGCAGCCAGGTGCCGGGCTTTCCTGCCACCGTGCACACCCAGCCGAACGGCTGACCGGCGGCGGGCGCCCGGTTCTGCACGATCATGCCCTTCTCCCAGTAGCCCTCCGTCGGCGGCGCGTCGCGCAGGATGGTGAAGGAATAGGTGATGTCCTCGGTCGAGCCGGTGCGGAACATGCCGTCCTTGTTGCCGGTCAGCGTGTTGGGGCCGATGTCCACGCCGCGGGTTCGGCTGTGGATGAAGATGCCGTAGTCCTGGGTCTTGATCGCCTGGTCGTCGAAGCAGCGGTTGCCGGTGATGACCACGTTCTCGGCCTTGAAGTCCTTGCGGGCGTAGGTCCTGATGCCGCCGCGGGGCTCGTCGCTCAGCTTGCCGTCGTAGTTCTGGTGGTTGTTGTAGACGATGTTGCCGACGACCGTGACGTCGTTGGACTGCCAGACGTTGATGCCGACGGTGTTGCAGTGGGCGGTGATGTTGCCGGAGATGACGAGCTTGCGGCACCGGTCGGTGGACAGGCCCGCGTCGCCGCCGAAGAAGAGCGAGTTGCGCTCGAAGATCCCGTCGAAGATGTCGTAGACGGCCAGGAGGTCGGCGTTGCCGCCTTTGCCGTACGCGAGTTTGTTGCCGATGACGTGGTTGTCGCTGATGCGGACGAAGCGGTGTTTGTGGGCCTTGGCGTCGTTGCCGCCGCAGGTGATGTAGATCGGGTAGCCGACCTGGCCGGGTTTGCCGCCGATGCGTTCGAGGCGGTTGCGGGTGACCGTGAGGTATTCGGTGTGCGAGGCGTTGTTGCCGAGCACGTGCGCGCCGAACTGGGTGACGTCGTGGAAGTCGTTGTCGTCGATGGTGATGTGGGTGGAGTTGCCGTTGACGTTGAGGCCGACGTACGCCTGGGTGAAGCTGCAGCCGCTGACGCGCGCGCGGTGGCAGTCGGTCAGCCGCAGCAGCGCGGTCGAGGCGACGCCCGAGGGCCCGTCGTAGGTGCCCTGGTTCACGCCTTCCAGGTGCACGTTGTCGATCACGACGTCCGAGCAGCCGCTCAGGTGTACGGCTCGCGTCAGGCTGGGCTGTTGCTCGCAGACGATGGCCAGGTTGCGCAGTGCCACGACTTTCGCCTGGTCGGCGTCGATCACGTGGCCCTGGCTGTAGCCGGCGCTGAGCGCGAGCGTGGCCCGGTTGCGATCGGACTGCAGGGTGACCCCGCTCTTGAGCCGCAGCGGCGACCCGAGCAGGAAACGTTTGCCCACGCGCAGGTGGACGGTGCCGCCCCCGGCGGCCGCGGCGGCGTCGATCGCGCGTTGTAACGCGGCGGCGTCGTCGGTCGTGCCGTTGCCGACCGCGCCGAAGGCGGCGGCCGGGTAGACGTCGATGTCGTTTTCCTTGTACACGGTCTGGGCTTCAGCGGGGGCGGCGGCGAGCGGGACCATGGCCGCCGCCGAGACTCCCAGCATGCCCAGCACCTGCCGTCGATTCGTCGCTGTCACGATCAGTCCTTTCAAAGTAGGACCTAGGACGGAAGATTGAGCGGAATGTATGCCGAGGCGAGATCCCCGTCAAGTGGGCCTATTGCCTCATGTGCATTGAGCTGTACCGTGAGCACACGCGATGGTCTGTCCTATGTCTTACTTGGTGAGAGGCAAGAAACATGAAGTTAAGAGTCGCTGCGAGCCTGCTCGCCCTCCCCCTGGCCGCGACCGCGTGCGGATCCGGCACCAGCGGCGGCAAGGCGCAGGAACTGCGGGTCTGGAGCACCTGGTCGGAAGGCGAGCCCAACCAGAAGGTACTGGCCGAGGCGTTCAAGGACTTCGAGAAGGAGACCGGCGTCAAGGTCAGGGTGCAGTGGAAGGGCCGCACCGCGATGAAGTCCTTCCTGCCCAGCCTGAACACCAGCAACGTGCCCGCCGACCTGATCGAGGGCAACAACCGGGAGCTGACCCGCCAGTTCGCCGCCGCCAAGGGCGCGCTCGACCTGTCCGACGTCTACGCGGCGAAGGTCCAGGGCGAGCAGGCCACCGTGGGCGAGACCGTCGGCGAGTCCTACAAGCGCATGGCCACCTCCCAGAGCGGCGTGCTGGCCCAGATGCCGTACCAGGTCTCCACCTACGGCTGGTTCTTCGACGGCAAGAGCTTCCCGAACCTGGCACCCAAGACCTGGGAGGAGTTCGTGAAGGTCCTGGACGCCCGCAAGGCGGAGGGCAGGAAACCCCTCGGCCAGGACGGCAGCATCCCCAACTACAACGCCCGCTACCTGGAGCACTTCTCCCGCGCGATCATGGGCGACGAGGGCTGGCACGCGCTGGCCCCCGACAAGAGCGGCCAGAGCTGGCTCAAGCCCGAGGTGCTCAAGGCCGCCCAGATGGTCGAGGCGCTGGCCAAGGGCGGGTACTTCCCCGACGGCTTCAACGCCGCCAAGTTCCCCGCCATGCAGCAGAAATGGGCCAACGGCGAGTCCGACTTCCTCTACCAGGGCACCTACCTGCCCAAGGAGGTCGCGCCGTACGCCAAGCCCGGCCTGGAGTTCCGTGCCTTCCGCTTCCCGGCGGTCGAGGGCAAGGCGCCGACGATGAACGTGACCACGACCGGCTTCGGCATCCCGGTCAAGGCCGCCAACCCGGCCGCGGCCAAGAAGTTCCTGGCGTTCTTCCTGCAGAAGAAGTACCAGGACAAGGTCTCCAGCCTTGCCCTGGAGATCTCGGTGCGCAGGGACGTGCCCGCCGCGCCGCAGGTCGCCGACCTGAAGGCCGCCCTGGACAGCGGTGAGATCAACAAGGCCGACGTCCTGGACATGGGCGACTTCAACGCCAAGGTCCTGCTGCCGCTCAGCGACCAGCTGCTCTTCGGCAAGATCAGCGCGGCCGACTTCACCAAGCGGATGGCCGAGCAGGCGGCCGTCTACTGGAAGTCCAAGGGATGACGGCGGTATTGGAGCGGCGCCCGGTCAAGACCGCTCCCCGAGCACACCGGGGCAACCCGTTCGAGGCGGCCAGGCGGCGCATGATCGGCCCGTTCCTGCTGCCCGCGCTGGCCGTCTACACGCTGGTGATGATCGTGCCGAGCCTGTTCACGGTCTGGATCAGCTTCAACGACTGGGCGGGCGTCGGCGCGATGGAGTGGGCCGGGTTCGCCAACTATCGCGAGATGGTCGCCGACCCGGTCTTCGGCACCTCGTTCGTCAACACCATGAAGATCCTGCTGCTGGTCGGCGGGGCGGTCTTCGTCATCGCCTTCACGCTGACGATGCTGCTGCAGGACATGGCCGGCCGGAAGTTCGTGCGCGCGGTGATCTTCTTCCCGAGCCTGGTGCCCGGGCTGGTCATCGCGATCCTGTGGGGCTTCCTGCTGGACCCGGACGGCCTGGCCAACCAGGTGCTGAAGTCGCTCGGGGTGGCCGAGCCGCCGATGTGGCTGGCGCCGGAGAACCTGTTCACCACCGTCATGGCCGGGATGACGTGGCTGGCCGCCGGCACCTACACGGTCATCTTCATGGCCGCCGCCGACCGCATCCCGCGCTACTTCTACGAGGCCGCCGAACTCGACGGCGCCGGTCCGCTGCGCCGCTTCTGGACCATCACGCTGCCGCTGATGTGGGACGTCATCGGCGTCTGCGCGGTGCTGTGGGCAATCGGCGCGCTGAAGACCTTCGAGTTCGTGCTGGTCTTCGCGGGCGCGACCGGCAGCCTGCCGCCGACCGGCCTCTGGACCTTCTCGGTCTACGCCTACGCGGGCGCCTTCCCGTCCGACGGCGTGCCGAGGTACGGCATCGCCTCGGCGGCGGCCGTGCTGACCATGCTGCTGACGGTCGTCCTCACGATCCTGGTCCGGCGGGTCATGGGCCGCCGCGAGCAGGCGACTTACTAGGGAAGATCCTGATGAGATTCCTCGCCATGCCGCTGGCCTGGTCGCTGGCGTTGTTCGACCTGTTCGTCGTGGCCTGGATGGCGCTGTCGTCGTTGAAGACCACGCGCGAGGTGGTCCAGGACCCGTGGGGCCTGCCCGCCACCCTGCAGTGGGGCAACTACCAGGAGGCATGGACCTCGGCCGCCTTCGGCGACGGCGTGCTCAACTCGCTGCTGCTGGTCATCGGCAGCGGCCTCGGCACGATCGTGCTCGCCGCCCCCGCCGCGTACGTGCTGTCGCGCTTCCGCTGGAAGCTGGCCGGCCCGGTCACCATCTTCTTCGCCCTCGGCCTGGGCATCCCCGCCCCGGCCATCATGATCCCGATCTACCTGGGCCTGGACCGGCTCGGGCTGATCGACTCGCTCGGCGGGCTGCTCATCGTCTACATCGCCACCAACCTGCCCTTCGCCGTCTTCTTCCTGACCGCGTTCTTCTCCTCGCTCCCGCGCGAGCTGGAGGAGGCGGCGGCCATCGACGGCTCCGGTCCTTACCGCACCTACTGGCGGATCATGCTGCCGCTGACCAGGTCGGGACTGCTGGCGTTGTTCATCCTTCAGGCCATCGGCGACTGGGGCGAGACGTTCTTCGCCCTGTCGTTCCTGCAGGAGAAGAAGACGATCTCGCTGACCCTGCTGAACTTCATCCAGACCATGCAGTACACCGGCGCCCGCTGGTCAGTGCTCTTCGCCGGGATCTGCATCGTCGTCATCCCCCTGCTGCTGCTCTATCTGTGGATGAGCAGCCGCCTCATCGAAGGCATCGCCGCCGGATACGGAAAGTGACATGAGACGCCGCCAGTTGTTCGGCCTCGCCGGGGCCGTCGCGCTCACCCCATGGCTGCGCCCCAAGGCGGGCCTGCCCATCGTCCGCGACGGCCGGCCGGCCGCCGCCGTCCTCGCCGCGCCCGACTCGGAGGAGGCCGCCGCCGAGCTGGTCGCCTACGTCGAGCGGGCCACCGGGGTCCGCCTGCCCAGGACCCCCGGCGCCGGCCTGACCCCCGTGCACGTCGGCGTGCCCGGCCCCGACCCCGCGGTGCCCGGCCTGCTGGCCAAACTCGACAAGGACGGCTTCCTCATCCGCTCCTACCAGGGCAGCCTCACCGTGGTCGGGCCCAGCGTGAGCGGCACCGCCAACGGCGTGCGCGAGTTCCTGGAACGCTACGCCGGGGTGCGCTGGCTGATGCCGGGCCCGGACGGCGACGACGTGCCCGCGCTCACCGGCCTGGAGGTGCCCGCCGTCGCGCTCTGCCAGAAGCCCTCCTTCGGCATGCGCTCCTTCAGCCCGTTACGCGACGCCGCCCGCTACCCGCTGCAGCACCTGTGGGCCCGGCGCAACCGCATGCAGACGACCGCCACCGAGCCCATCGCCTTCCACCACAACCTGCACACGCTCTTCCCCGTCGAGCGCTACGGCCAGACGCACCCCGAGTACTACCCGGGCGGCAAGCCCCCGCCGCCCGGCAAGCTCACCGGCTGGCAGCCCGCCTTCAGCGTGCCCGGCACGATCGACGCCGCGGTCACCGGCATCCTGGAGTACTTCGCCGCCAACCCCGGCGCCGCCTCCTTCTCGCTGGGCGTCAACGACGGCGAGGGCTTCGCCGAGACCGACCCGGTGCCCGCCTACTACGCCTGGGTCAACGAGGTGGTCAGGCGGGTGCTGCTCACCCACCCGGGCAAGCGGTTCGGGCTGCTGGCCTACCGGAAGCTGGAGACGCCGCCGGGGTTCGCGCTGCACAAGCAGGTCGTGCCCTTCCTCACCCAGGACCGCTACGCCTGGACCGACCCGGCCGTGGAATCCGCCGCGCACGCGCTGGTCGACCGGTGGCTGGCGGTCTGCTCGCAGCTCGGGTTCTACGACTATCTGTACGGCGCGCCGTACCTGCTGCCGCGGATGTTCACCCGGCGCTACGCCAGGACGATGAAGTACGCCAGGCAGCGCGGCATCGTGGCGCACTACGCCGAGCTGTATCCGAACTGGGGCGAGGGGCCGAAGCCGTGGGTGTTCGCCAGGCTCCAGTGGGACGCCGACGCCGACCCGGCGGCGCTGCAGAAGGAGTGGTGCGAGCGGGCGGTGGGCCCGGCGGCGGCCGGGGATCTGTCCGCGTACTTCGACCTGTGGGAGAGGTTCTGGGCCGAGCGGGTGCCGGGTTCGCCGTGGTTCCTGCCGAACGCCACCTACCAGACCTTCAACCTGCCGCAGTACCTGGATCTGGTCGAGGAATCGGACCTGACGCGCAGCCGTACCCTGCTGGACTCGGTGGCGGGGCGGGCGGCCACCGCGCCGCAGAAGGCCAGGGCGACGGTGCTGCGGCGCGCCTACGACTTCTACGAGGCCAGCGCGCTCAGCTACCCGCGCACGGTCGCGCCGCCCGTCACGCAGGAGGCGGCGCTGGCGATGCTCAGGTCCGGCGTCGGCAGCCACCAGCGACGGCTCGACCTGGCCGCGCGGCGGCTGGCGCTGATCAAGGAGTTCGCCACCGATCCCGTGCTCGTCCTGCAGATGAACCCGGCCTCCTTCCCCAACCTGACCTGGACCGGCTGGAACCCCGGCGAGTACTGGTCCCTGGTCGCCTACATCCGGGCGAACGAGCCGACCGGCGGCCCGGTGACCGACCTGGCCAGAAGCCTGTCCGGCCCCTACGCCGAGCTGATCCTGCACGGCGTGCCCGCGCCCAACCTCGTCGTCAACCCCACGCTCGACACCGGCCTGGCCCCCTGGACGCTGCTGCCCCGCGCCAACGGCACCCGCGCGGTCTCCCGGCCCGCGGACGAGGCGGTGCTGCGGGTCACCGGCCGGGGCTGGGGCGGCCCGTGCCAGAAGATCGCCGTCACGCCCGGCCTGGCCCGCTTCACCGCGAAGTACCGCGCGCCCGCGGGCACCTCGGCCTCGGTGCAGCTCGCCCTCGACCTGTTCGACCCGGCGGGCGTGGCCATCCCGAGCAGCTCGGTCCGCTCGCCCGTCATCAGCCTGCGCCCGACGGGCACGTGGACGCCGCTGCTGCTGGACGCCGAGATCCCCGACAAGGCCCGCAACACCCCCGTGGGCATGGTCGAACTGATCTTCCTGGTGGACAGCGCCGCCGACGTCACGGTGGACTTCGACGACATCGCCCTGTTCAACGTCCCGAAGGAGGCGCCGTGAGCCTGCGCGTCACCGCCGTCGAACGGTTCACCCTGAACGTCCCCTTCCGCGAACGCTCGCGCCCGTGGAACGAGATCCTCGTCGCCGAGTTCGCCGTCGTGGAGGTCGTGCGGGTCCGCACCAACGCGCCCGATCTGATCGGGTACGGCGAAAGCCTCCCGCATTACACGTGGGCCAGGACCACCGACGCCGCGGTCGCCCGGGTGCTCGGCCGGCACCCCGCCGAGCTGATGGGCGACGACACCTTGGGCGCCGGGCTCCAGATGGCCTTGTACGACCTGGTGGGCAAGGCGCTCGGGGTGCCGGTGTACCAGCTGCTGGGCCAGCCGATGGTGCGCCAGTGGTGCCCGCTGGCCTGGTGGAGCACGAAGATGCCCGCGGACGTGCTGGCCGAGGAGGCCAAGGACGCCCTGGCCGAGGGCTACCTGGCGCACAAGCTCAAGGCCAGGCCCTGGTTCGACGTGCGTGAGCAGGTGGCGGCCATCTCGGCGGTGACCCCGGAGACCTACGTGCTGGACCTCGACTGGAACGGCATGCTGCGCACGCCGGGCGAGGCGGTCGAGGTGCTGCGTGAGCTGGATCGCAGCCCGCGTGTGGGGGTTTACGAGTCGCCGGTGCTGCAGTCGGACGTGGCCGGGCAGAAGGCGCTGCGCGCCCGGGTGGACCGGCCGCTGGCCGAGCACTACAACAAGGCGCTCTTCCCGGTCTGGATGCGCGAGGACGCCATCGACGGCTTCGTCTCGTGCAACGCGGGCGTGGCCGGGACGATCGCGCAGGGGCTGCAGGCGGCGGCCTTCAACAAGGACCTGTTCCTGCAGATCGTCGGCCCCGGGCTGACCACGGCCTGGACGCTGCACCTGGGCGCCGTGCTCACCCACGCCCGCTGGCCGGCGGTGACCTGCCTGAACGTCTACGCCGACGACCTCGTCACCACGCCGATCGAGATCAGGGGCGGCTACGCGCGGGTGCCGGAGGCGCCCGGTCTCGGCGTCGAGTTCGACGAGGAGGCGCTGGAGCGCTGGCGGGTGCCCGACGGGTTCACGCCTTCGCCTTCGCGCAAGCTGCTGGGCTTCCATCTCGGCGACGGGCGGCTGCGCACGTATGCCGGGATCAAGCAGCTGTTCGAGGAGTGCAGGTATGTCGGCAACCTGCCGGTGCAGCCGCGCGGGGCCCGGCTGGAGGTGCGGGAGGACGACGGCACGGCCGCGTTCGACACGCTGTATCGGCAGGCGGAGCGGGCGCCCGTCTGGGAGTGAGCAGCCGGTGCGGCCCGCCCCCTCCACGGAACGGGCCGCACCGGTGTCCGTCATTCCAGGCCGTCGCCGCGGAACGTGCGCTGGACGCGCTCCAGGTGAGCGCGCATCTGCTGCTCGGCCAGCGCCGCGTCGCGGGTGCCGAGGCCGAGGAGCAGCGCCCTGTGCTCGGCGTCGCTCTCGGCGTGCGTCTCGCCCAGGAACTCCGTCAGCTCCTTGCCCTTCTCCCGCTCGGTGGCCAGGACGTCGGACAGCGCCTCCAGCACCGCGGTGAAGAAGCGGTTGCGGGCGGCCTTGACGATGCCGAGGTGGAAGGCGAGGTCGAGCTCGACCCGGCGGTGCAGGTCGTCGCCGACCGCGTCGGCCGCCTCCAGCAGCGTGCGCAGCCCCTCCAGCTCCTCGTCGGTGATCCGGGTCGCGGCCAGGCCCGCCGCCTTGGTCTCCAGCGCGAGGCGCATCTCGACCAGCTCGTCGATGGCCGAGCCGTCCGCCTCCATGGCCAGCCGGAAGTAGCTGTGCACGGCGACCGGGCGCAGCTCGCTGACGACCGCCCGCTTGCCCTGCCGGGTGCGGATGACGCCCTGCTGGCTCAGGGAGCGGAAGGCGTCGCGGACCACGCGCTGGCTCACGCCGTACTCCTCGGCGAGCTTGGCCTCCGACGGCAGCTCGTCGCCCTCGCGCAGGCCCTGTTGCCTGATGAAGTCGGTGATCAGGGCGGCGACCCTGGTGCCCAGTAGCGCGCGACCGCGCAGTAATGAATCGGTTTCCACGTCCTCGCCCCTCTCCACCCCTGTCCTATGTTCCACGTCATCGTAGACCATGAGCCCGTTTTGGAGCCCCAAAACTTCCGACTCTTGACTTAGGTCCTTTCTATCCAGACGATGAGGACACCATCGGGAGAAGGAGTCGACGCATGCGCGTGACCGCCGTGCGGCAGTGGATCGCCGAATTCGGGTACTACAACGCGATCTACGTCAGGATCGAGACGGACGAAGGCGTGGAAGGAGTGGCCGAGGTCGCGATGCGCCGCCGGACCAGAACCGTCTCCGCGATCGTCGAGGAACTCGGCGAATACCTCGTCGGCAAGGACCCCACCCGCATCGAGCAGCACTTCGAGCGCATGTACCGCGACTCCTTCCTCGGCGGGACCCTGCTGACCATCGGCATCTCCGCCATCGACGTGGCCCTGTGGGACCTCAACGCCAGATCCCTCGGAGTGCCCGTGCACCGGCTGCTCGGCGGGAAGTTTCGCGACGCCGTACCCGTCTACACCCACGCCAGGGCCACCGAGACGCCCGAGCAGTTCGCCGCCGAGATCGCCGATCGGCTGGCCATGGGCTTCACCGCCATCAAGACCACGCTGCCCGGCTTCTACACCAAGGTCTCCAGCGTCCACCACGAGACGCCCGCCGCCATCCCCGCCCGGCAGACCGAGACCGAGCTGCTGCCCAACTGGTTCTGGCCGCTGCTGGCCGAGTACTTCGAAGCCGCCCGGGAGGTCGCCGGGCCCGACGTGCACCTGATGCTCGACTGCCACGGGCGGCTCAACGTGGCCAACTCGATCCGGCTGTGCGAGGTGCTGGAGCCGTACAGCCTGACCTTCGTGGAAGAGCCCGTGCCGCCGGAGCGGCCCGAGTGGCTGGCCGAGGTCACCCGCCGCTCCTCGATCCCGATCGCCGCCGGTGAACGCTGGGCCGGGCCGTACGCCGCCGCGCCCTTCCTGGAGCAGCGGGCGCTGTCGGTGGCGCAGCCCGACGTGATCTTCTGCGGCGGCATCACCGCGGCCAAGCGCATCGCCGCGCTCGCCGAGGCCAACGCGGTCTCGATCGCCTTCCACAACCCGTTCGGCCCGCTGGCCAGCGCGGCCACCTGGCAGCTCGGCGCGACGCTGCCGAACCTGCTCATCTCCGAGTCCATGCTCACGCCCGAGCAGATGGTCTTCTGGGAGCGCTACACCGAGGACCCGCCGGTCGTGCGCAACGGCGAATGGGTGGTCTCCGACGCCCCCGGCCTGGGGCCGAAGCTGCGCATCGAGGAGATCGTCAAGCATCCGTTCCGGCCCGAGTACGACGCCGGGGGCACCCGGTGAACGGGGTCTATCCCGCGGCGCTGACCATGTTCGGCCCCGGCGGGCGGCTGGACCTGGAGGCCACCTGCGCCCACCTCGACTGGCTGGTCGGGCAGGGCGTCCACGGGCTGGTGATCGGCGGCACCAGCGGCGAGTTCGTCGCCCTCACCGGCGCCGAGCGCCGCGTCCTGCTGGAGGCGGCGCTGGAGACGGTCGCCGGCCGGGTCCCCGTGCTGGCCGGGACCGGCGCCTACACCACCGCCGAGACCATCGAGCTGACCGCCCACGCCGAGGCGGCCGGAGCCACCGCGGCGCTGGTCGTGCTCCCGTACTTCCAGCGGCCCTCCCGGGAAGAGGTGCTGGCCCACTACCGCGCGGTCGCCGCCGGGAGCGGGCTGCCGATCTGGGTGTACAACATCCCCGCCAACGCCGCCATCCCGGCGCTCGACCTCCCCGACCTCGCGGCCCTGCACGCCGAGGGCGTCATCGCCGGGGTGAAGAGCACGCTGCCGACGGTGCACCAGCTCGCCGAGCTGGCCGCGCTGCCGGGGTTCCGCGCCTTCTACGGCGGTTACGCGGCGCCCGTGGAAGCCCTGGCCGGAGGCGCCCACGGGTGGATCAGCGGCCTGCTGAACGTCGTGCCCGCCGGCGCGGTCGCCGTCTGGGACGCGATGCGGCGCAGCGACCTGGCCGCCGCCCGCGCGGCCTGGGCCGAACTGCTGCCGCTGCGCCGCATGCTCGCCCGGCCGCCGATTCCCGGGGTGAGCGACCTGGCCCTCTACCGCGGGGTGCTGCGGCTGCACGGGCGCCCGGCCGGTCACTGCCGGGCGCCCCTGCGCGACCTCGACGCCGCCGAGTCGCGCGTCCTGGAAAAGGCCCTTACTCCCTGATGAGAGGGAGCGTCGCGCAGTGCAGGCCGCCGGGGAAGCGGGTGATCTCCGAGAAGTCCACCGGCACCGGGGTGATGCCCCGCCGCCTCAGCTCGCCCTCCAGCCGCTCGTGCCCGGCCTGGATGACGAGGCGGTCGGGCCCGAGCGCGACCGTGTTGACCGCCAGCGCCCGCACCTCCTCCGGGGTCACCTCGATGAGCTCGAAGCGGCCCTTCAGGTAGTCGAGGCTCTCGGCGTCGAAGGCGGCGGGGCTGATCAGGCCGACCTCGGGCGAGGCCAGCGTGAAGTGCACGTCCAGGTGGACCACGCCCAGATGGGTGAAGCGCATCGGCACCACCTCGCGCGACAGCCCCGCGGCGGCGATCCCTCGGCGCAGCGCCTCGATCCCCTCCTCATCGGTGCTGTCACCCACCCCGACCAGCACCTCGGAGGAGGTGACCAGCACGTCGCCGCCCTCGATGTGACCGGCGTCCAGCGCGCGCACCTTGGACATGCGCGCCTGCAGGCTGAGCAACTCCGCCTGCTCGCGCCGCCGGGTGGGCGTCGCCGGCCGGGCCAGGAAGAAGACGTCGTCGATGGCGAAGCCCATGTCACGCGGGTAGAGCTGGACGACGCAGTCCACGGGATCGGCCCAGCGCACGGTGACGTCGTGCTCCTCCAGCACCCGGACGAGCTGGGCGTGCTGCCCGGCGGCGACGGCCGGGTCCGGCGCCTCGATGGAGTAGCGGGCCATGAGCTCGCCGAGCAGCGCCTCGTCGCCGCGGGCGCCGTCGGCCTCCGCCTCCAGGATGAGCTCCTCCAGGGTGAACGCCTTGTGCGGGGCCAGGATCACGTCCCGGAGCAGGCCGACGTCGCTGGTGACGCTGATGTCGATCATGATGTCCTCTTCTCTGTGCCGATGTGGATGCGGTCGTAGAGCTCGCCCCAGCCGGGAGCCGTGCCGGCGCGCACCTCGGCGGTCGTCATGGGGCCGCTGCCGTAACATGCGGACCTATGCCGAAGGTGGTCGACCACGACGCGCGCCGCGAGGAGCTGATCGCGGCGACCTGGCGGACCATCCGCAGGCTCGGCCTGGCCGGCACCACGACGCGGGAGATCGCCAAGGAGGCGGGCTACGCGCACGGACTGCTCGCCTACTACTTCCCGGACAAGGACGCGATCCTCGACGCCGCGCTGGAACGCGCCTACCAGGCGGCGCGTGAACAGCTGGGCGCCCGCCTGGCCGGTCGATCCGGCCGCGACGCCGTACGGGAGGTGCTGCTGGCGGCGCTGCCGATAGGCGAGGCGAGTGTGGAGACGCAGGTGCTGGTCATGTCCTGGGGCACGATGGTGACCTCCGAGGCGCAGCGGGCGCGGCGCTACGCCAGCCACCGCGAGTGGCGTGACACCGTGCGCGTGCTGGTGCGGATCGCGGCGGCGGTGGGGGAGATGACCGCCGAGCAGGACCCGGGGGAGATCGCCGACGCGCTGGTGGCGCTGGTCGACGGGCTGACGCTGCACGGGGTCATGAACCCGGCGGAGTATCCGGAGCGCCGCCTGGTCGCCACCCTCGACCGGGTGCTCGACCGCTACCGCTGATCCCGCTGTCATCCGTGACCATCACCGCTCCAGCGGCACGTAGTCGAGGACGTTGCGCTGGAATGCCTGGATGCCGCGCTCGTAGCGGTAGGCGATCGGGCCGACGGAGAAGTACGGTGACCTGATGCCGGTCTGGACGGCCTCGCAGCAGAAGACGTCCTCCTCGATCAGGTCGTACGTGGGCTGCTTGCGGAGAATCCGCCTGCCGAGCCCGAGCACGGCCTCCGCCAGCCCGGCCGCGGCGAGCCTGCCGCCCTGGCCGGGCAGGACGCGGGTGCGCATCTCGAACGTGGTCGTCTCGGGGCCGGTGGGGGTCACCTCGACGCTCGCCCAGAGGGTGGCGGACGACAGCACGAACAGGTTGGGGAAGAACAGGCCGAACGACGAGCCGTACCAGCGTGGCTCGGTGGCGATCGGCTTGAGCCCGGCCTCACGGGGCGTGACCCGCCCCGGTTTGAGCGGCGGCTCGTAGAAGAACCAGTGCCGGTCGCCGCAGGCGTGCTGTTCCTGGCGCTTGTGGTCGTAGCCGGCGAGGGTGTCCTTATGCACGTAGCCCAGGTGGTAGTTGTCCAGGGCGTTCTCCATGAACACCTTCCAGTTGGCCTTGATGTGGTGCACGTCGGCGGCGACCTGGACGAGGCGCAGCGGGTCGTGGGGCGCCATGCGCTCGGGCAGGTCGCCCAGCCAGTCGTCCAGCGGTTCCGGGCCGGGGTCCGGGTGGACGAAGACCAGGCCGCGCCAGACCGCGACGGTGGCCGGGTGCAGGCCGAGCTTGGTGCGGTCGAGGTGGCGGTCGACCTCGTTGCGCTGGGGGACGGCGCGCAGGCAGCCGTCCAGCCCGTAGGTCCAGTTGTGGTACGGGCAGACGATCTGCTTCTCCACGCGCCCGCTGCCCGACAGGACGGCGGTGCCGCGGTGGCGGCAGACGTTGTGGAAGGCGCGCAGCTCACCGTCCTGGCCGCGGACGACGACCAGCGGGTGCCGTCCCGCCTGGATCGACCGGTAGGAGCCGGGCCGGTCGAGGTCGTCGGTGGTGCCGGCGTAGCGCCAGGTGCGGCTGAACAGCTCCAGTTGCTCGCGTTCGTACCAGCCGGCGTCGAAGTAGGTGCTCGGCGGGAGGATCTGCGTCGCGGTGTCCGTCATCCTCTTTTTCCCCTTTCCTGGACGGGCGTTCAATTTCATTTGCTGAACGTCTGTACAAAAACAAGCCATGGGGTACGGCTCAGCCGAAGAGTCGGTCCAGTTGCCGCTCGACCAGGCGCTCGGCCAGGGCCGGCGGCAGCCCCGCGGGATCGGCGCACGCGTGCATCGCCAGCCCGTCGACCAGCGCCCACAGCAGCGCCGCCTCCTCGCCCGGATCCCGCCCGGCCGGGACCTCCCCGTCGGCCTGCGCCCGCGCGATGGTCGCCGCGAGGTCGGCCCGGGCCGTGGCGTGCACGGTCACCTGCACCCTGCGCAGGGCGGGATTGCCGGTCGCCCGGCCGCAGAACACCTGGTAGACCCGGATCTCGGTCATGCGCTCGTCGTCCAGGGGAAGGAGTTCGAGCAGGCACCGGCGCAGCCGCTCCTTGACCGGGCCGCCGGCCTCCCAGGCCGCCTTGAGTCGCTCCACCAGCCGGGCGCCGAGATGCTCGAAGGTCAGCAGCAGCATCTCATCCTTGGTCGGGAAATATCGCTGCACCAGCCCCACGGAGACCCCCGCCTCCGCGGCGACCTCGGCCATCGTGGGCCCTTCCATGCCCCGGGCCGCCATGACCCGCAGCGTGGCCTCCACCACCTGGCGGCGGCGCTGTGCGTGGTCGGCTACTCTCGGCATGGCGATAATCATACGGCTATATTTTTATTTTGTCGAGAGTTCTTGCGCCGACCATGTGCCCGCGCTCCAGCAACTCCAGCGACCGGTTCAGCCGCTGCGGCCCGCAGGCGGGGAGACCGTCCTGCTGTCGCAGGTGACCGGGTGGCTGCCGGACGAGGACGCGGTCCAGGTACTCGCCGAGATCGGGCGGGAGAGCGGGACGGTGGTGCTGGTGGAGGAGCTGCGGTCGGCGGAGAACGCGCTGGAGCACCTGCGGCTGGCGTGCACGTTCGGCGGTGGGCTGCGGACCGCCGCCGAGCTGGCGGACTTGATCGCCCGTGCTGCCCTGCAGGTCCGGAAATCTTGTGACATCGGGTGGGGGCATCGGCTCTGGGTTCCGGAACCCTGACCCCATCCTGTACGGCCGGCCGTACCCGAAAGCCCCGCACGGGACGGGGAGGTTCCGTGCGGGGCCATGCGGGCGTTACGGCTTCTTGATGCCCGGCAGGATGTCCCCGCTCCAGTTCTTCTCCGCGGCGCGGTAGACCGAGTTGGTCTCACCGTCGAAGTAGGCGCTGATGCTGTGGTCGATCCGGCCGTTGCTGTCGGTGTCGAGGAAGCCGCCGGTGACACCGTTGACGTAGCCGAGGCGGGTGGCGTTGCTGTACTTCAGCAGCCAGGGGCCGCCGTCCGCGCCGGGGGTCATGGCGCACTTCAGCGCCACGTTCTCCTCGATGCGGTACTTCGCCCAGGTGACGTTCTTGGCGCTGGTCTTGCCGTAGCACGTCTTGGGTGTGATGCCGGTGTACGCCTTGTTGCCGTCCGGGTGCTCGGCGTAGGGGTAGCCGAAGACCCGGACGGGGGACTTGGCGACCGGCTGGTTGTAGGCGAAGCCCTGGCCGCCGACCGCGTCGCCCAGGCGGCCGGTGGAGACCAGGCCGCCGTCGCGGATGAAGTACTGCTCGACGTAGTACACCGTCTTGGTGCTGGACTTCACCCACTTCAGCAGCCAGTAGGTGGTCTTCTTCCAGCCGATGACGTTCGTGCCGTCCTTGACCTCCTCCACCTTGCCGGGGAAGTTGCCGGACGCCTTCTCCTTGAGGAGGCGCTCGTAGTCCTCCTTGGAGATCGGCACCGTCTCCGAGGCGAACTGCGAGTTGTTCTCGTAGTCCTTCTTCGACGAGGTGTAGGTGCCTTCGGTGACCTCGAAGGTGACCGCCTTGATCCCGTCCTTGCCCTCGGCCGCGAGGTACGGCTTGAGGGTCTCGTCGGAGTTGACCCCGGCCGGCTTGGCCACGGTCTCGGTCTTCGGGTCAACGATCTTGGACTTGTACGGCCCGTCCTTGCCGTACTTGTCCACCCCGGCGTCGTACTCCGCCTTGGTGATCTCCTTCTCGTCCACCCACTTGTCGCCGACGAACTTGTCGAACTCGGCCTTGTTGACCTGGGTGGTCTTGCCGGTACCGAGGTTCAGGCCGTTGTAGACGGTGACGAAGGCGTAGTTGCGGTCGCCGTCCTCGTAGTTGGCGTAGTCGTAGTGCAGGTACGCCGTCTTGCCGACGAAGATGCCGTACGGGGTCTTGCCCTGGTAGAAGGCCGGGACGAAGACCCACTTGTCCATGACATGGCCATTGCCCGCCTCGTCGTAGACGCAGTTGCCGGCCGTGGCGACCAGGTTGCGGTGCTGCGACTGGATCGAGGTGGCCGAGCACCAGTTCAGGCCGCCCTTGGCGTTGACGAAGAAGACCTTGCCAATCGTCTTCGGGAAGTTGACGTTGTAGCTCTTGGCCACCTTCTTCTTCTCGCCGCCGATCGGGGCGACGAGCCCCGGCTTGCCGTCGGCGGTGTACCCGCCGGTCATGGCGGCGCCGCCGGCCTTGTAGTCGTAGGTGAGCGCGGTGGCCTGCCTGAGGGCGGCGTTGTTGGAGGCCGTCCAGAACTTCAGGACCTCCGAGACCTCCCTGGCGTCTTTGGCCAGCGCCTCCGCAGCGGGATCGGAGGAGGTGGCGCCGGCCAGGGCGGGGGTGGTGAGGCCGGCGGCGAGGAGGAACCCGCCGGCCGCGATGAGGGTGCGCTTCATTTACCGAACTCCTAGGTCGGACGAGGAACGCCTTTTGCGTTCCTTTCGTCGGAGAGGAATGACGGTGAAACTACACGGTTTGCCAGGGAATGCAAAACCATTTCAAAGAAATATGTTTACGCAGGTCAGACGGCACAAATAAAGGTAGGCACACCTTCTGCGGAAGGCGTGCCCACATCCCTTTATTGACGTCGTTCAGCGCAATATCTGCCCCCCTCGGGAAAGTAGATGGGCAAGTTTCTACCGAGGGGACTTCGACGAATCTTCGATGCCCAGGTCAGGCCAGGGTTCTGGGGCCGTTGGGTGGTTTCGCCCCAGTTCGCGGCGCATTTAAGATACGTTTAACGTAGTATGCGAGCTTGCTTGATCCACTTGGTTCTGCATCGGGGGCGACTGTGGCTTTGTGGCGTGTTGACCTGCTGGGGCAGGTTCGTTTGCGGGACGCGGCCGGCCGTGAGGCGCCGACCGGGACACCCCAGCAGCGCGCAGTCCTGGCCATGCTGGCCATGCGCGCGGGAGAGCTCGTGACCAGCACGGACCTTCTCGACGGCATCTTCGGCGACGAGCACCCGAGGACGGCCGCGGCCACCATCTCCACCTACGTCGGCCGCCTGCGCCGCGTCCTCGGCCGCGAGATCCTCGCCTCGGTGCCCGGCGGCTACCAGCTCGACGTCGCGCCCGAGCACGTGGACGTGAACCGGTTCGCCGACCTCATCGCCGCGGCCGCCCAGGCGGCGCCGGTCGACGCCCTCGACCTCTACCGCGAGGCCGAGTCCCTGTGGCGAGGGGAGCCGCTGGCCGGCAGCGGCGGGCCGTACGCCGAACGCCGGCGCGCCACCCTCACCGAGCGGCGCCTGACCGCCTGGGAGGCCCGCCTCCAGCTCGAACTCGACCTGGGCCGGCAGACTTCCATCGCCGCCGAGCTCCAGGGCACCGAGACCCTTCACCCCTTCCGCGAGCGGCTGCACGCCATCCACATGCTCGCCCTCTACCGGCTGGACCGGCAGGGCGAGGCGCTGACCATCTACGAGCAGGTGCGCAGGACGCTCGCCGGCGAACTGGGCGTCGACCCCGGCCCGGAACTGGCCGAGCTGCACACCGCGATCCTCAGGGCCGACCCCGCGCTGCACGTCGTCCAGCCGATCCCGGTCGCCGGCGCGCACCCCGCCCAGCTCCCCGCCGACGCCGGCGACTTCACCGGCCGCGCCGAGATGCTGGCCGGCATCACGGTACGGCTGGGCGGCGCCGGCCAGAGCGGCTGCACGCTGGTGGCGATCTCCGGCATGGGCGGCGTGGGCAAGACGACGCTGGCCGTACGCGCGGCGCACGCGGTCCGCCCGTTGTTCCCCGACGGCCAGCTCTACGCCGACCTGCAGGAGGCGCCGCCCGCGGAGGTGCTCGGCCGGTTCATCGTCGCGCTCGGCTGGCCGCCCGACGCCATGCCGGCCACCGAGAGCGAGCGCGCCGCCCTCTACCGCTCCCTCACCGCGGACAAGCGCCTGCTGGTGCTGCTCGACAACGCCGGCGACCACTCGCAGGTCGGCAGCCTGGTGCCCGGCTCGCCCTCGTGCGCCACGCTGGTCACCTCCCGCGCGATGCTCACCCATCTGCCCTCGGCCCGGCACGTGGTCCTGGACGTCATGCCGGAGCAGGAGGCATTGGAACTCCTGGCGGCGATCGTGGGCGAGGCGCGGGTGGCGGCGGAGCCGGAGGGCGCGCGCCGGCTGGTCGCGGCGTGCGGGCTGCTGCCCCTGGCGATCCGGCTGGCGGCCGGTCGGCTGCTGGCCCGCCCCAATTGGCGGCTGGCCCATCTCGTCGGGCGGCTGGGCGGGCTGGAGGAGCTGCGCGCCAGCTTCGACCGGTCGTACGCGCAGCTGAGCGACCGGGAGCACACCGCGCTGCTGGTGCTGGCCTCCGGCGAGGAGGACGAGCTGACGCCGGCCGCGTGCGCGCCGGCGCTCCGCCTGACGGCGGAGGAGGCGGAGGAGATCCTGGAGAGCCTGGTGGATCGGGCGGTGCTGAGCTCGCCCGCGCCGGGCGTCTACCGCTTCCAGAACCTGGCCCGCCAGTTCATCAGCGAGTACGGCGAGGCGGAGTGGACCGGGGCCACCCCGCGCGGCGGGAAAACTCCGGGCGTCCGGATCCGGTCGCGCGCTTGAGATGACGCCCGGGGTCGGTGGATCTTTGAAGCCGGCTCCTCGGAAGGGCGTCATCGCGCATGCCTCCATCACCCGATCGGGGTTCCATGGGCTGGAGGGACCCGTCGTTCCTGGCATCGGTGCCCAGCGGCGAGCGGGTGTCCCGGTTCGTGGCGATGTTGCTGCTGTTGCAGCGGCTCAGTTACCTGCTGCCGGCGTGCGCGAGCCTGTTCGCCCAGGAGGCGTTGTTCGCCGACCGCACCCGCAACGCGGTCCTGCTGGCGCTGGCGCTGTCCTGGAACGTGACGATGTTCCACCGGGTCGCGCGGCGCGGCTGGTTCGCGTTGTGGATGGTGGTCGTGGACGTGGTCGCCACCTGTGTCTTCATGCTGGTGGTGACGGGCGACTGCATACAGACCTCGGGCACGTGCCAGGCCAACTGGTCCTCGCACGCGCTCCTGGCGACGGGCGCGCTGATCGGCGCGGTCAGCGACCGGGCGATCCACTTCGTCGCCCTGCTGCCGCCGATCGGCGTCTACGCGCTCGCGCACGCCGGCGACATGGGGCAGCGCTTCCCGTTCGCGCTGGAGCTGGCGGTGCGGGTGAACAGCTACGTGTGGTTCGCGATCATCGTCTACTTCATCCGGCGCTACCTGGCCGCCCAGGCCAGGCGGCTGGACGAGCTGACCGAGCAGCGGCTGGCCGCCGAGACGGAGAGAGCGGCCGAGCAGACGCGCCTGGCGCACTACCGGCAGTTGCACGACACGGTCCTGGCCACGCTGACCGCGATCGCCCGCGGGGGGCTGGATCATCACGAGGAGGAGGTACGGCGGCGCTGCGCGGCGGACGCGGCGTACGTGCGCGCGCTGATCAGGCAGGACGACGCGGGACCCGCCACCGGGCTGGGCAACGGCCTGGCCCACGCCGTGGCCAGGGCGGCCGGGCTGGGGATGTGCGTGCGTTACGCCGCCGAGGCGCTGCCCGAGGACCTGCCGGCCGAGGTCGCGGTGGCCATGGCGGAGGCCGCCACGGAGGCGCTCAACAACGTGGCCCGCCACTCGGGCGAGCGGGAGGCATGGCTCACCGCCGTCGAGGTGGACGGCGTGGTCACCGTCCGGGTGGTCGATCGGGGCACGGGCTTCGATCCCGGCGAGGTCGAGCCCGGCTACGGGTTGCGCTCCTCGGTCGCGGGGCGGATGCGCGAGGTGGGTGGCAGCTCGGCGGTCATCACGGCGCCGGGTGAGGGCGTGTGCGTGGAGCTCAGGTGGCCAGACCGTCCTCCCTGACCCGCTCGGCGAGTTCCAGCTTCGTGTACGCGGGACGGCCGGCCTTGCGGTACTTGTCCTTGACACGTTCCAGGTAGTTCTTGGCGGTGCCCGGCTGCACGCCGGCGCTGCGCGCTGCCGCGGTGAGGGTCATGCCGGAGGCGTAGGCGAGCAGCACCGCGCGTTCCTGGGGGGAGAGCACGGGCCGGTCGCCGTCGCGGTCGGCCAGCCAGCCGAGGGCGAGCTCGCGGGAGAGGGCGACCTCTTCCTTGGCCACCTCCCTGACCTTGGCCACCAGGGCCGCGAGGTCGTGGTCCTTGGTGAGGTAGCCGCCGGCTCCGGCCTCGACCATCCGCCTGGCCATGTCGCCCGAGGTCACGACGCTGACCACGAGCACCCGGCGGCGCAGCCGGACGAGGGTGCGCAGGTTGTCCATGGGGTCGGAGCCGTCGGCCAGCAGCAGGTCGAGCAGCACCACGTCGGAGGGCGCCGGCTCCGTCCGGAGTAACTCGGTGACCGTCGCGGTCCACCAGGTCAGCTGCACATCGGGGACCGTGTGCAGCCAGGCGGCCAGCCCTTCGGTGAGCATCCGGTCATCGTCAACAACAGAAAGGGTGATCACGCCTGTCTTTCCCATATCCGGAATGTCATGTCAAGTCCGCAGTTATGGCGGCTACCGGGCACGGATCCGGCAGCAGAACATGGCGCCAAGTCCGAGAAGGGAGTAAGCATGACCGTCACGCTCGAGAGGGCAGAGGAGATCATCGCCGCCTGGAGGGCCGGCGAGGAGTCCGACAGCCCGGTCGGCCCCCTGCTGCCCGGTCTGTACGTCGAGTCCGAGATCACCATGACCGGTCCGGGTCATTCCGGCAGGTGCGGGACCGCCTGCTCGGGTTCGCGCACCCGCATGTGCTGCTGATCCAGGAGTCGCGAGCACATGGCCGGTGAGTTCGACCCACCGCTGGACCCGTTGATCGGACCGGCTCTGGCCGACCTGGAGGCCCGGCTGGGGTCGCTCACCGGCCTCGCGCCGGCCGAGCGTGCCGCCATCCTGGCCGGAGCCACGCGGTCCCTGGAGGAAGACGTCCGCCGCAAGATCACCCGAGTGCTGGTGCTGGAGGTGAACGCAGCCCGGCTGACCGGCCGCCTGGCTGCCGGTGATTCCGCAGGTCGCTGGGAGGAATGGAAGCAAAGTGTGGCGAAACCGGCATTCTGGGAAGGGCTTGCCGGGCCGTACCCGAGCATGATGCCGCGGCTCCGCACGGTCATCCGCAACCGGTGCGCGGCCGCCCTGCGCTTCGCCGAGCGCTTCGCCGCCGGCCGCCCGGCACTGTCCAGGCTGCCCGGAGCGCCGTCGGGCCCGCTCGAACGGGTCGAGTTCGGCGCCGGGGACAGCCACCGGGGCGGGCAGACGGTCGTCCTGGCGCACGGCGCGGACGGCCACGTGATCTACAAGCCGCGTTCGCTGGCCGTGGACGCCGCGCTCGGTGAGCTGCTCATCCACCTCGGCGACTCCCCCATGCGCGTGCCCGCCGTCGTCACCTGGTCGGGGTACGGCTGGGCCGAGCACATCGAGCACCGCCACTGCGCCGACGACGCCGAGTTGCGCGCCTTCTACCGCGGCATGGGCCACTGGCTCGCGCTCATGCGCCTGCTCGGCGGCAGCGACCTGCACGCCGAGAACGTCATCGCCGCCGGACCGCACCCCGTGGTCGTCGACTGCGAGAGCCTGTTCGCCCCGCACGCCAAGGCCCGCCCCTCCGGGTACGGCCAGGCCACCGACCTGGCCGTCGAGCTGGTGGACACCTCGGTCATGCGCACCGGGCTGCTCCCGGGCCGCGGAGTGGCCCTGGGGTGGAGAGGCGTGGACATGTCGGCCGCCGGCGCGCTGCCGGGACAGCAGCCGCAGGTCGAGCTGCCGGTGGTGCTCGACGCGGGCACCGACAGCCCCCGGATGGGCACCGAGATGTTCGAGCTGCCGCCCGCGGCCAACCACCCCAGTCCCGAGCCCGTGCTGGGCCACTACTGGAGCGTGATCGTCGCCGGGTTCGACGAGCTGGACGAGCGCCTGACCGAGCTGGACAGATCCGGCAAACTGGTAGCGCTGCTGGCCGGGTTCGCCGACTGCCCGGTCCGGGCGGTGCTGCGCTCCACCGAGTCCTACGCCGAGCTGGCCCGCATGCTCTGGCACCCCGTCGCCCTGCACAACGACGTGCCCGCCCGGGCCAAGGCCGCCGCGCTGCTGGCCAAGATGTCGGAGAACGTGCCCGGCGCCCCCGGTGACGCGGCCATCATCGCCGCCGAGGTGGACGAGCTGTGCGACGGCGACATTCCGATGTTCGACACCACGCCGCGGGTCGGCATGCTGCGCGGTCCCGCCGACACCCGGTGCGGGCCGGAAACCGACCTGGTCGCCGACGCCGTGGCCCGCTGGCGCGCCCGCGACCACGGCCTCGACCGCAGGGTCGCGCAGGCCGCCCTGGTCAGCGCCTACCTCAACGAGGGCTGGATGCCCGACGAGGAGCGCCTCTCGCCCGGCCTCATCCGCACCGACCGCCTGGAACCCCGGCGCCGCACGGCCGCGGCCGGCATCATGCGCGGCGTCCTGGACAGCGCGATCCACGGCGCGGACGGCACCGTCACCTGGATCACGCCCCTGCTCAACCCCACCGGCTGGGCCGTCCAACCCCTCTCCGCAGACCTGTACGGCGGCGCCCACGGCGTGGCCGTCCTGCTGACCGCCTACATCGGCGAGGCCGCGGAGGGCCGGGCCGAGCCCGTCGAGGAGCTGCCGGGGCTGCTGCAGGCGGTCCTGCGCACGATCCGCCTGGCCGAGGACCGGGACGCGGCCAAGCGCCAGGAGGACATCAAGATGCGGCCGGAGCCTCCCGGCGCCTACCTGGGCATCACCTCGCAGGTGTGGGGCTGGCTGCTGCTGCGCGAGCTCGGCGCGGCGGGGGAGGAGGCACTGGCCAGGGCCCGCGCGCTGGCCGAGCTGGTGCCGGAGGCGGTGGAGGCCGACGACTGCTACGAACTGCTGTCCGGCATGGCCGGGGCGATCGTGCCGCTGCTGCGGCTGGGCGAACGGGCGGGGGAACCGCGATGGGCCGAGCTGGCCCATTCGATCGGCGCCCGCCTGGCCACGCTGGCCGAGGAGCGGCCGGGCGGCGTCTGCTGGCCCAGCCCCCGCTTCCCGCAGGGCCTGGGCGGCCTGGCCCACGGCGCCACCGGCATCGCCTGGGCCCTCTCCCGCCTGGCCGACGCCACCACACCCGACATTACCGGCCTGCCCGCCGCAATCGGAATGCCCGCCGCAACGGGCCTGCGCGCCTCCGCTGGAATGCCAGCCGCAACCGGGACGCCCGCCGCATCCGGCCTGGCCGACCAGGGCCGCATCCGGCGGCTGGCCGATGCCGGGTTCGCCTACGAGGACACCCTCTACGACCCCGGCCAGCGCGGCTGGCTGGACCTGCGGGAAGACGGCTTCACCGCGGCCGCGTGGTGCCACGGCGCGGGCGGGGTCGGGATCGTGGCCGCCGACCGGTGGGCCCGCGAGGGCGGCGCCCGGTGGCGTGACCGGCTGGAGCGCGCCGCCGAAGCCTGCTGGCGTGACGGCACCGGCTGGAACCACACCCTGTGCCACGGCGACCTCGGCGTCTGGGAGGTGATCGAGCACGCGCGGGCGGCCGGCGTCGCCCCCGTGGACCGGGCCAGGCTCGACGCCCACATCCTGGGCAGCCTGGAGGAGAACGGCCCGATCAGCGGCCTGGCCAGGGACGCCTTCGCACCCGGCATCCTGCCCGGCCTCGGCGGAGTGGCCTACCAGCTGCTGCGCATGCACCCGGACTGCACGCTGCCGTCCGTCCTGCTGCCGGACCTGGGGTGATGCGTGGAGGACGAGCTCGAGACCCCCTACTGGCACCTGGACCGCCCGTCCGCCCGCGCGCTCCGGCGCCTGCCCACGCTCACCCTCCCGGTGCTGCGCCTCATCTGGGAGTCGGGCCGGCGACCGGCGCTGGTCATCCTGATCCTCCAACTGGGCGCGGGCGTCGCGACGGCCAGCGGCCTGCTGGCGACCGCGGCCGTGCTGGACGACCTGCTGGCCGCCGGGGCGGCGCCCGAGCGCTTGATGGCGGCGCTGCCCAGCCTGGTGCTGGTCGGCGTGATCGTGGCGCTGCGCGGGGCCGCCGACGCCGCGGTCGAGCTGGCCAGGGCGCGGCTGGAGCCGGCGCTGCGCCGGGCGGCCGAGGAACGGCTGTTCGCCGCGGCCCTCGGTGTGCAGCTGGCCGACTTCGACGACGTGGACTTCTACGACGGCCTGCACCGGGCCCGCGACCGCGGGCTGTTCCACCTGGACCGCGCGGTCGCCAACACCATCGACCTGATCGGCGCCGCCTGCGGGGTGACCGCGGCCGCCGTCGGGCTGGCCGTCCTGCACCCGCTGCTGCTGCCGTTGCTCGCGATCAGCGTGCTCCCGGAGGCGTGGGCGGTGCTGAAGGCCGCGCGCCGCGGTTATGCGGGCATGCGGGAGACGGTCACGCTGAACCGCCGGGTGGACATGCTGGCCGACCTGGTCACCGAGCGCGAACCGGCCGCCGAGCTGCGGGCCTGCCAGGCTCAGCCGTACGTGCTGTCGGAATACCGGCAGGTGGCCGACGTCCTGAAGGCGCAAGAGACCCGGGTCGGGCTGGCCATGGCGCGGGTCAGGACCATGGGCAGGGCGGCGGGCGGCCTGGCCATGGCCGGGGTGCTGGCCGTACTCGGGCTGATGCTGCACAACGGCTGGATCGCGCTGGCCGCGGCGGGCACCGCGGTGATCGCCGTCAGGGTAGCCGCCACGGCGCTCAGGCAGCTCGCCCAGGCCGCCAACCAGCTCCTCGAGCAGTTCCTGTACGTGGCCGACTACCACGACTTCCTCGCCGACGCCGAGGCGAGGAAACGGCCCGAAGGCGGTACGGCGGCGCCGCGCTCGCCCGAGCGCGTCACCCTGCACGGCGTCGGCTTCACCTATCCGGGCAGCAGGCACCCGGCGCTGCGCGAGATCAACCTGACCATCCACGCGGGCCAGACGATCGCGCTGGTCGGCGAGAACGGCTCCGGCAAGACCACGCTGGCCAGGCTCCTGGCCGGTCTCTACCGGCCCACCCGCGGCATCGTGCGGTGGGACGGCCTCGACACCGCGGAGCTGGACCAGGACACGCTGGCCGACCGGGTGGTCCTGGTGCCGCAGCAGCCGGTCCGCTGGCCGCACGACGCCAGGACGAACGTCCGCATGGGCCGCCACGACCGCCAGGACCCCGGGGACCACGCGCTGCGCGAGGCCGCCGCGCTGGCCGCCGCCGACGACGTGGTGGCCGGGCTGCCCGCCGGATGGCAGACGCTGCTGTCCAAGCAGTTCAGGGGCGGGCACGAGCTGTCGGCGGGGCAGTGGCAGCGCCTGGCCGTGGCGCGCGGGCTGTTCCGCGACGGGCCGCTGCTGATCTGGGACGAGCCGACCGCGCCGCTGGACGCCAAGGCCGAGTACGCGGTCTACGAGACCCTCCGCAAGATCGCGGGCGAGCGCACGGTCCTGCTGATCACGCACCGGCTGACGAGCGTACGGCACGCCGACCGCATCTACCTGCTGCACCGGGGCGCCATCGCCGAGGAGGGCACCCATGAGGAGCTGCTCGCGCTGCGGGGACGCTACGCCGAGCTGTATGCCCTCCAGACCGGCACGGTGAAGCGATGAAGGTGATCCACCCCGGCGAGCCGGGCTACCAGGCCAGGCGCAAGGCGTTCCTGGGCACGCTCACTGAGGAGCTGCCGGCCGCCGTCGCCTGTTGTGCCACCGAGCCGGACATCCTGGCCGCCTTGGAGCTGGCCAGGGCGCGCGGCCTGCCGTTCGTGCTGCGGGGCGGCGGCCACAGCTTCGCCGAGCACTCCACGACGACCGGGCTCGTCGTCGATCTCGGCGCGATGAAGCGGATCGAGATCGGCCCGGACACCGTGCGGGTGGGCCCCGGCGTCCAGGTCGGCGAGCTGGCCCGGCGCCTGGCCGGGCACGGCCGGATGGTGCCCAGCGGCTGGTGCCCCACGGTCGGGGTGATCGGCGCGGTGCTCGGCGGCGGCTACGGCGTCTTCAGCCGCCTGCACGGGCTCGGCGCCGACCACGTCCTGGCCGCCCGCGTCATCCTGGCCGACGGCCGGACCGTGAACGCGCCCGACGACCTGCTGTGGGCGCTGCGCGGCGCCGGCGCGGGCAACTTCGGCGTGGTCACGGAGCTGACGCTGCGCACCCGCCCCGTCGTGCCGATCACCACCGTCCAGGCGACCTGCGCGTACGGCGCGGCCGCCGCCCTCGTCGACGCCTGGCAGCACTGGGCCCCGGAGGCGCCGGACGAGGTCAACCTGGAGATCGCCGTGATCTCCGGCGACGAACCCGGCGAAGAGCCCTACGCCGTGTTGTTCGGCGTCGTCGCCGGGCCGGAGGAGCGGGCGGCGAAGCTGCTCGGCGAGCTCCCGTCCCTGGACGAGGTCCGGCTCACCCGCCTGGAGGGCGCCGCGGCCGCCTGCCACCACGCCTACGCCGACGACTCCGGCGGCGCCGTCACCGATCTGCCCCTGGGCGAGCGGCCCGGCCTGCGCCTGAACAAGTCCGGATTCTTCCCCGGCCACCTGCCCCGGCAGGCCATCGAGGACCTGCTGGAGCGCCTGGCCGCCGACCGGGTGTACGGGGAGATCCGGGACCTGGAGTTCGTGCCGTGGGCGGGCGCGATCGGCCGGGTCGCGCCCGACGCCACGGCCTTCGCCCACCGCGGCCCGCGGTTCCTGCTGAAGCAGTCGGTCCAGGTGGGTTTCCGGGCCACGGACGCGCGCAGGAAGGACGCGCACGCGTGGCTGAACCGCTCCTGGGCTCGGCTGTCTCCCTGGGCGTCGGGCGTCTACCCCAACTATCCCGACGCCGACCTGGAGGGATGGGCTCAGGCGTACTACGGCGGCAACCTGGCGCGGCTCCGGCAGGTGAAGAACGCCTACGATCCCACCGGCGTGTTCCGCTTCGCCCAGTCCCTCTGAAAGGCTCTCCGATGTCAGAGCAGCGGAAGGCGGAGCACTCCGGTCATCGTGGGCGTCGGCAGGAGCTGCACCGGGTCGTCCGGGTCGGTCTGCAACCGGTCGTAGCGGTCGAGCAGGATGTTCAGCGCCACCCGGCCTTCCAGCCGGGCCAAGGGGGCGCCCAGGCAGAAGTGGATGCCGCGGCCGAAGCCCAGGTGCGGGTTGGGGTCACGGCCCGGGTCGAAGGTGAACGGGTCGGCGAACTCCCTCGGGTCCCGGTTGGCCGCCCCGAGCCAGAGCATGAGCAGCTGATCGGCCGGGATCGTCACGCCGCCCAGCTCGGTCTCGCGGGTGGTGGAGCGGCCGATGGCGGCGAAGGGGGTGAGGTAGCGCAGCGACTCCTCGATGACGGCTGGGATCGAGGAGCGGTCGGCACGGACCTTGTCCTGCTGCTCGGGGAAGGCGTCCAGGCACAGGACGGTGTTGCCGAGCAGCATGGTGGTGGTGATGTGCCCGGCCAGCAGCAGGATGATCGCGAAGTTGACGACCTGGTCGTCGGGCAGGTGGTCGCCGTCCACCTCGGCCTCGACCAGCCGGGTGAGCAGGTCCGCGCGCGGCTGCCGCCGGCGTTCGGCGGCGTGGGCGGCGAGGTAGTCGCTCATCTCCATCCACGGCTTCAGCGTGGCCTTCATGTCGACTTCCTGCTCCGCGGCGGGCTTGGCCAGCGAGATCTTCGCATCCCGCTTGAACAGCGCGTCGGCCCACTGCTTGAACAACGCGCGATCGCTGCTGGGCACACCGAGCAGTTCGGCGATGACGATGACCGGAAGCGGATAGGCCAGATCGGTCACGAGTTCCATCCGGCCGCGGTCGTGGGCGGTGTCGATGAGCTCGTTCGTGAGGGCGGCGATTCTCGGCTCCAGGTCGGCGACGACCCTGCGGGTGAATGCGCTGGTGACAAGTTTGCGGAGTTTGCCGTGCTGGGGCGGGTCGAGCTGGGTGAGGAAACCCTCCAGCGAGAACTCCTCCCCAGGCATCAGGTCCTTGGGGATCACCCGCATGGTGTTGGACGAGAACGTCGTGGTGTCGGAGAACACGTCATGGGCTTCTGGATAGCCGTAGACATTCCACATCCCCATCGCGGTGTCGAATTCGACCGGTGGCCCGGAGTGGGGGCCGTGCAGCCAGAAATGCTGTTCCGGCACGTCGTAGCGCTCGGTGATGCTGGACATCGCCTCTCCTTTTGGGTCTGCGATTCCGCTGTCACCGGTTCAACGCGCCGCGCTCCCGGGATGCTCCCCTCGATACGCGATCCATACAGGGTTGACATCGATCTGGCGGCCAAGTCATTCTGATCCGGGCCGCGCACCAAAACGTACAAAAACTCAACAATCGGCAGGCGTGACAATGACGTCAGATGCAGCAAACTTGGCATCTGTTCTGCACCTTTACGGGGAACAGTTAACCGCGGCCCCCGAAGCCGTTGCCATTTCGGCAGGTCCAGAACACCTCACCTATCGGGAATTAGACCGCCTCGCGAACGGCGTCGCCTATCACCTGAATGGTATGACCCCAGCTCATCAGGTCGCCGTTCTGGCGGAACGTTCCATCCTGCAGGTCGCCGGTCAGCTGGGCGCGATGAAGGCCGGTCTCGCCTTCTCGCCCATCGACCCGGGCGCTCCCGCCGAGCGGATCCACGCCGCCCTGGCGGAGGCCGCGGTCGTGGTCACCGAGCCGCGATGGAGAGCGCTCGTGCCCGGCGGCATCCCGGTCATCGACACCCTCGTCCCGGCGGGCGCGTTACCCCCGCCCCACGTCGAGCCAGGCGATCTCGCCTGCGTCATCCACTCCACGGGCTCGGCGGGGGGCAACACGGCCCTGCTCGTCACCCACGGCGAGCTGCTCGACCTGATCCAGCAGCCACAACGCGGCCCAATCGCGGAGATCTGGGCGCATCTCACCACCGGCGCCACACTCGTCCTCCCCGGCACCGAGGAGCGGCTCGCCGAGATCTGGCAGGACGTCCTCGCCTGCGGGCCCGTCGGCGCCGACGCCGACTTCCTGGCCCTCGGCGGCCAATCGCTCCAGGCCACCCGCATCGCCGCCCGCGCCCGCACGATCCTGGGCAAACCAGTCCGGGCCACGATGCTCTTCGCACACCCCACGGTCGCCGAGCTGGCCCGTGTGATCGACGCCCTCCCCGCGGCCGCGCCGCCGGTCCCGGTCGTGGAAGGGCTCACGCCCGCGCGCCGCCGGCTCTGGTTCATCGACCAGGTGGCGCCCGCCCGGCACTACAACATCCCCATCCTGTTCGCCCTCGACGGCCCGCTCGACCACGGACGCCTGGAACGGGCGATCAACGAGATCGTGCGCCGGCACCCGGCCCTGCGCACCCGCTACGACGAGTTCGACGGCGAGCCGGTCCCCGTGGTCGTCCCGGGCGAAGGGGCCGAGCCGGTCCGCCTCAAGATCATGGACGCCACCCCGGAAGGCGCCAGGGCGCTGGCGCTGCACGCCGCCCGAGACCCGTTCGACCTCAAGAACGGCCCCGTGCTGCGCGCGCTGCTGCTCCGGCTGGCCGACGACCGGCACCGGCTGCTGGTCAACGTGCACCACATCGCCTTCGACGGCCTGTCGATCGGCGTCTTCATGGACGAGCTGGCCCGGATCTACGCGGGGGAGAGCCTGCCCGCGCCGGCCGTGCCGTACCGGCGTGACGCGGGGCCGGACGGCCTGCCGTACTGGAGGACGGCGCTGGCGGCGCCGTCCGAGCGGCTGGCGTTGCCCGTGGACGGGCCGGGGTCGGCGGGGCCGCACCGGCGGGGCGCCCGCACGCGGGTCACGCTGCCCGAGGGGCTGCTCGGCGAGCTGGAGGCGCTGGCCCTGAAGGCGCGGGCCACCCGGTTCACGGTGTTGTTCGCCGCCTTCCAGGCGCTGCTGCACCGCTACACCGGCCAGGACGACATCGTCACCGGCGTGCCGTTCTCCGGCAGGGAGGCGCCGGGGGCCGAATCCCAGATCGGGTTCTTCCTGGAGACGCTGCCGATCAGGACCGACCTGGGCGGGCAGCCGTCGTTCGAGGAACTGCTGGAACGGGTGCGGGCAGCGGTGCGGGCCACGCCGCAGGACGTGCCGCTGGAGGAGATCGTGCGCGAGGTCTGCCCGGACGGGCGGGCGCCGTTCGAGGTGATCTTCGCGATGCAGGACGTCCCGGCCGTACGGCTCGGCGGCGGGGTCGCCTTCCGCATGCTCGAAGAGGTGGAGAACGGCGGCGCCAAGGCCGACCTGGTGCTCTACGCCGAAGAGCAGGAGATGAGCCTGGAGTTCGACACCGACCTGTTCGAGCGGGCCACCGCCGAGCGGCTGCTGCGGCACTACGTGCGAGTCCTGGAGCAGGTGGCGGCCCACCCGGGCGTGCCCCTGTCCGCGCTGCTGGCCTTCGAGCACGAGCCGCCCGGGCACGGGCCCGACCGATGCCTGCACCAGCTCTTCGAGCAGCAGGCCGACCGGACGCCCGACGCGGTCGCCGTCGAGTTCGAGGGCGTCGCCCTCACCTACGCCGAGCTGGATCGGCGCGCCAACCAACTGGCCCACCTGCTGCGCGGGCTCGGCGTGGGCGCGGAGGTGCCGGTCGCCCTGCACGTGCGGCGCTCGCTCGACCTGCCCGTCGCGATCCTCGGCATCCTGAAGTCCGGCGGCGCGTACGTGCCGCTCGACCCCTCCTACCCGCAGGCCCGCCTCACCCAGGTGCTCGGCCGGGTCGAGACCCCGGTCCTGGTGACGCACCGCGCGCTGGCCGGCAGCCTGCCGCACGAGCGGCCGGTCCACGTCGACACCGACCTCGACGGCCGGCCGGAGCACCGTCCCGGCAGCGCCGTCACGCCGGACAACCTCGCCTACATCCTGTTCACCTCGGGCTCGACCGGCCGGCCCAAGGGCGTGGCGATGACGCACCGCCCGGTCGCCAACCTCATGGCCTGGCACCACGGCGTGTACCGGAGCCTGCAGTTCACCGCGCTCGGCTTCGACGTCTCCGTGCAGGAGATCTTCAGCACCTGGGCGTACGGCGGGACCCTGGTCATGGTCGGTGAGGAGGTGCGCCGCGACCCCGCCGCCCTGCTCGAGCACATCGCCGCGCACCGGGTGGAGCGCATCTTCCTGCCCTTCGTGGCGCTGCAGTCGCTGGCCGGCGCCGGGATCGAGCCGCCGCCCACGCTCCGCGAGGTGATCACCGCCGGTGAGCAGCTCCAGGTCACGCCGCAGATAGAGCGCTTCATCCGGCCGTGGATGACGCTGCACAACCAGTACGGCCCGACCGAGGGCGCCATCATCGACATCGCCCACACGCTGACCGGCCCGCCAGAGGACTGGCCCCGGCTGCCACCCATCGGCCGCCCGGTCACCGGCGTGCAGACGCCGATCCTGAACCGCGCCGGTCACGAGGTCCCCGACGGGGTGCCGGGCGACCTGCACCTCGGCGGCGCCTGCCTGGCCAGGGGGTACTACGGCCAGCCCGAGCTGACGGCGGAGCGGTTCGTCACCTGGCGGGGACGACGGCTCTACCGCACCGGCGACCTGGCCCGGCGCAACAACGCCGGGGAGATCGAGTTCCTGGGCCGGGCCGACGACCAGGTCAAGATCCGCGGATACCGGGTCGAGCCCGGCGAGATCGCCGCGGTGCTGGCCGGGCACCCGGCCGTGCGTGACGCGTTCGTCATGGCCAGGGAGGGCAGGCTGGTGGCCTACGTGGTCGCCGCCGACACCTCCGCGCTACGCGGCTACCTGGCCGAGCGGCTGCCCGAGTACATGGTGCCCGCGGTCTTCGTCGCGCTGGAGACGCTGCCGGTGAACCCGTCGGGCAAGGTGGACCGGCACGCCCTGCCGGAGCCCGGCCAGAGCGCCCGCGCCGTCGCCGCCGCCCCGGCCACCCCGCTGGAGCAGGCCGTCGCCGCCGTCTGGCAGGAGGTGCTCGGCGGGCGGATCGGCCGCCACGACAACCTCTTCGACCTGGGCGGCCACTCGCTCAACGCCAACCAGATCGCCTCCCGGCTGCGCGCGGCGCTGGAGGTCAGGGTGCCGTTGCGGACGATCTTCGCCCATCCCACCGTCGCCGAACTCGCCGCCGAACTCGCCACCCCCGACGTGGAGGCGGCGGCCGAGCTGTATCTCATGGTCGCCGCCTATTCGGACGACGAGGCCGAGGCGCTGCTGCGGTCCCTGGAAGGTGAGCAATGAGCCTGTCGGCACACCAGCGGCAGCTCCTGGAAGCGTTGAGGAAGAAGAAGGCTCCGGCCGCGTCGCCACGGCCCGACCGGCTGCCCCTGTCCTTCGGCCAGCTCCGCTCCTGGTACCTCGACCGGATGGCGCCCGGCGCCGCCCACTACCTGATCCCGCTCGCCTTCCGCATCGACGGCCCGCTCGACCGCCTGGCGCTGGAACGTGCCCTGAACGCCCTGGTGGCCAGGCACGAGAGCCTGCGCACCACGTTCGCCGCGGACGAGGACGGCCCCCGCCAGGTCGTGGCGGGCACGGTCACGATCGAGCTGGCGGACGCCCCGGACACCACGCCGATGGACCTGACCGCCGGGCCGCTCATCCGCGCGCACCTGCTGCGCGAGGGCCCGGAGCGGCACGTGCTGCACCTCACGCTGCACCACATCGTGGCCGACGCCTGGTCGCTGGACGTGCTGCGCCGGGAGCTGAGCACGCTGTACAACGGCGGCGAACTCCAGCCGCTGCCCCGGCAATATCCCGACTACGCGATCTGGCAGCGGGGCGGCGACCACGGCAGGGAGCTCGCGTACTGGCGTGACCGGCTGGCCGGGGCGCCGCCGTACACCGAGATCCCGGCGGATCTGCCCAGGCCGGCGGTGCAGACGTACGCGGGGGCCGAAGTGCCCTTCTCGCTCGGGCTGCCCCGCGCGGAGTTCGCCGCCTACTGCAGGAGCCTGGGGGCCACGCCGTACATGGTGGTGTTCGCGGCCTACCTGGTGGTGCTCGCGCGGCGCTCCGGGCAGACGGACCTGGTCGTGGGGACGCCGATCGCCAACCGGGGCGAGGTGGAGTACGAGGGGCTCATCGGGTTCTTCACCAACACCCTGGCCATCCGCGTCGACCTGGCGGGGGAGCCGTCGTTCCCCGAGGTGGTCGAGCGGGTCAAGGAGGCCGTGCTCGACGCCCACGACCACCAGGCGCTGCCGTTCGAGCGCCTCGTCGAGGAGCTCAATCCGGAGCGGCGGGTGGATCGCAGCCCGGTGTTCCAGACGATGTTCAACATGCTGCCCGCGGCCGCGGCGGAGCTGGAGCTGGCCGGGCTGACCGTGACGCCGGTGGAGATCCCGGAGACCACGTCCAAGTTCGACCTGACCGTGGCGGTCGGGGAGAGCCTGGACGGTCTCGTGGAGTACAACACGGACCTGTTCCGCGCGGGCACGATCCGGGCGCTGATCGCCGACCTGCGCCGGGAACTGGCCACGGCGATGGGCGAGGAGGCGATGCCGCGCCACGAGATCGCCCGGCTCGTCACCCGGGCCTGGCAGGCGGCGCTGGGCACCGGGGCGTTCGGGCCCGACGACAACTTCTTCGAGGTGGGCGGCCACTCGCTGCTGGTGCTGCAGGTGCACGAGCGGCTGCGTGGGCGCTTCGAGGTGAGCGTCACCGACCTGTTCCGCTATCCGACCGTCGCCTCCCTGACCGGCTTCTTGAGCGGCTCCGCGAGCGAAGGCGCCGGGAAGCCGGAGACGTCCGTCACGGGCGGCGCGCTGGCGATCGTCGGCATGGCCTGCCGTTTCCCCGGCGCCGACGGGCCGGAGGAGTTGTGGGCGGCGATCCGCGACGGCGTGGAGGCGGTCCAGGACTTCACCGACGAGGAACTGCTCGCCGACGGCGAGGACCCCGCCCGGCTGGCCGACCCCGCCTACGTCAGGTCGGGCACGGTGCTGGACGGCATCGACCTGTTCGACGCCACGTTGTTCGAGTTCACGCCGCGCGAGGCCGAGATCCTCGACCCGCAGCAGCGGCTGTTCCTGGAGACCGCCTGGCGGGCGCTGGAGGACGCCGGATGCGACCCGGCCCGCCACGCCGGCCCGATCGGCGTCTTCGCGGGCTCGGCGATGAGCACCTACTACATCGAGAACCTGCTGACCGCCCCCGACGTGCTCAGGGCGGTGGGCGAGTACCAGGTCATGCTGAGCAACGACAAGGACTCGCTGCCCACCAGGACCTCCTACAAGCTCGACCTGCGCGGACCCAGCGTCAGCGTCAACACCGCCTGCTCCACCTCGCTGGTCGCCCTCCACGTGGCCAGGCAGAGCCTGCTCGCGGGCGAGTGCGACCTCGCGCTGGCCGGAGCGGTGCGGGTCAACGCCTGGACCCGCCGCGGCTACCTGTACCAGAGCGGCGGCATCGGCTCGCCCGACGGCCACTGCCGGCCCTTCGACGCCGCCGCCCGCGGCACGATCGGCGCCGGCGGCGTGGGCGTCGTCGTGCTCAAGCGGCTGGAGGACGCCCTCGCCGCGGGCGACATCATCCACGCCGTGATCCGCGGCTCGGCGGTCAACAACGACGGCACCAGGAAGGTCGGCTATGCGGCGCCGGCGGTGGACGGCCAGGCCGAGGTCATCACCGCGGCGCTGGCCGCCGCGGGCGTCGAGCCCGGCACCGTCGGCTACGTCGAGGCGCACGGCACCGGCACCGCGCTCGGCGACCCCATCGAGGTCGCGGCGCTGTCCCAGGTCTTCACCGGCGAACGGCCCATCGCGCTCGGCTCGGTGAAGTCCAACATCGGGCACGCCGACGCCGCCGCCGGGATGGCCGGGCTGATCAAGACCGTGATGGCGCTCAAGCACCGCACGCTGCCGCCCTCGGTCAACTTCGCCACGCCCAGCCCGCGCATCGACTTCGGCCCCTTCTACGTGCCCACCGCCCACGCGGACTGGCCCACGGGGCCGCAGCCGCGCCGGGCCGGGGTCAGCGCGTTCGGCATGGGCGGCACCAACGCCCACGTCGTCCTGGAGGAGGCGCCGCCGCGGCCGCCGGTCCCGCCGCGCCCGGGCCCGCACCTGCTCCTGCTGTCGGCGGCCAGCGAACAGGCGCTCGCGGAGTCGGCCGACCGGCTGCGCGCGCACGTGAGCGCGCACCCGGACCTCGACCTCGGCGAGGTCGCCGCCACGCTCCGGCACGGCCGCCGCCAGCTTCGCCACCGCGGCGTCCTGGTCGCCGACGCCACGATGAACCGGGACTTCTTCACCGCGCAGGCGCGGCCACGGGAGATCGCCTTCGTCTTCCCCGGCCAGGGCGCGCAACGCCCGCAGATGGGGGCCGCGCTCTACCGGGCCGACAGCGTCTTCCGCGACGTCGTGGACACCTGCGCCGCCGCCCTGGACCTCGGCCTCGACCTGCGCGACATCCTGTACGGCGGCGCCGCCGACCTCGACCAGACCCGGCTCACCCAGCCCGCCCTCTTCGTCACCGAGTACGCGCTCGCGCGCACGCTGATCGAGCGCGGGGTCCGCCCGGCGATGATGGCCGGGCACAGCATCGGCGAATACGTGGCCGCGTGCCTGTCGGGGGTGCTCGGCCTGGAGGACGCCCTGCGCCTGGTCGCCGCCCGCGGCCGCCTGGTGCAGAGCCTGCCCGGCGGTTCGATGCTGGCCGTCCCGCTGCCCGAGTCCGAGGTGGGCGACCTGCTCGGGCCGGAGGTCTCGCTGGCCGCGGTCAACACCCCGGACGCCTGCGTGCTGGCCGGGCCGGAGCGGGCGATCACCGAGGTGGCCGAGCGGCTGGCCGCGCGGGGCGTGACCGGGCGCCTGCTGCGCACCTCCCACGCCTTCCACTCGGCCATGCTGGATCCGGTGCTGGACGCCTTCGCCGCCGAGGTCGCCTCGGTCCGGCTGGGGGCGCCCGGCCTGCCGTACCTCTCCAACGTCACCGGCGACTGGGTGAGCGCCGCCGAGACCCGCGATCCGGGGTACTGGGTGCGGCACCTGCGGGAGACCGTGCGGTTCGCCGACTGCGCCCGGGTGCTGGTGGAGGCCGGAGCGGTGGTGGTGGAGGCGGGGCCGGGCCGTACGCTGGCCACGCTGGTGCGGCGGCGGGGCGGCGACGCGGTCACGCCGCTCGCCCGGCCGGAGGACGGCGAGGCCGAGCTGCTCGAGGGCATCGGGCGGGTGTGGGCCGGCGGCGCCGAGGTCGACTGGGCGGCCTTCGGGCCGCGCGGGCGGCTCGCCTCGTTGCCCGGATACCCGTTCGAGCGGCAGCGGTACTGGGTCGGCCGGCGTTCGAGGACGACCCCCGAGACGCCACCGGTCGTCGGGGAGCCGGACGTGGTCGCCGCCGCCTGGCGCGACGTGCTCGGCCGCACGCCCACCAGTCCCCGGGACGACTTCTTCGACCTGGGCGGCGACTCGCTCGTGGCCACCCAGCTCGCCTCCCGCCTCGGCCTGCCGATCGAGGCGATCTTCGAGCAGCCCACGCTGGGCGGCCAGCGGGCGCTCGTGGCGTCCGTGCCACGGGCGACGATCCCGGTCGTCGAGGACGAGGGGCCCGCGCCGGTCTCGTTCATCCAGCGGCGCATGTGGTTCATCGACCAGGTGCACGGCTCGGCCGCCTACGCCGTGGCCACCGCGCTGGACCTGCGGGGCCCGCTGGACGTGGCGCGGTTGCACGACGCCCTGCGCGAGCTGGTGCGGCGGCACGAGTCGCTGCGCACGGTCTTCCGCGCCCCGGACGGCGAGCCGGTCCAGGTGGTGCTGCCCGCGGCCGATCCGGACCTGCCGATCGAGGACTGCGACGACGCCGGCCGGGCGCTGAGCCGGGCGGCGGCGGAACCGTTCGACCTGGAGAACGGGCCGCTGTTCCGGGCCCGGCTGCTGCGGCTGGCGCCGGACCACCACGTGCTGTCGCTGGCCTTCCACCACATCGTCGTGGACGGCTGGTCGATCACCCTGCTGCGCGGCGAACTGGCCGCGCTGTACAACGGGCGCACCCTGCCCGCGCAGGAGGTCCGCTACCGGGACTACGCGCGCTGGCAGCGCGCCCAGAGCGCCGACCTCGGCTTCTGGACCGAGCGGCTGCGCGGCGCCCCGCACAGCCTGGACCTGCCCGCCGACCGGCCACGGCCGCCGACGCAGACCTTCGCCGGCGCCGTCGCCACCCACGCGCTCCCCGCCGAACTGGCCAAGGACCTGCGCAAGCTCAGCCAGGAGCGCGGGGCGACGCTCTACATGACCCTGCTGGCCGCGCTGCACACGCTGCTCCACCGCTACAGCGGCCAGCAGGACATCACCATCGGCTCACCGGTGGCCGGGCGCACCCGGCCCGAGCTCGAAGGCATCGCGGGGTGCTTCATCAACACCCTGGTCATGCGGGCCACGATGGACGGCGGCCTGCCGTACACGGACCTGCTGGCGCAGGTGCGGGCGTACGCGCTCGGCGCCTACGCGCACCAGGACGTGCCCTTCGAGCGGCTGGTGGAGGAGCTCAACCCGCCCAGGGACCTGTCGCGCAACCCGCTGTTCCAGGTGTTGTTCAACCTGCTCAACCTGCCGGAGAACGACCTGGGCATGGACGGGCTGGCCGTCGCCGAGCTGGACGTGGCGGTGGGCAGCGCGCAGGTGGACCTGGTGCTCTACGTCTACGAGCAGGGCGACGAGCTGCTGTGCAAGCTGGAGTACAACACCGCGCTCTACGACGACGGGACCGCCCGGCGGCTGCTGCGGCACTACGAGAGCCTGCTGTCGGCCATCGCCGCAGCACCCGAGACCCCGCTGTCCGGCCTGGCCTTCCTCGGCGGGGAGGAGCTCGCCTGGGAAGGGGAGGCCGCCGAGGTGCCCGGCGGGTGCGTCCACGAGCTGGTGGAGGCGCAGGCCGACCGGACGCCCGACGCCGTGGCCGTCACCTTCGAGGACGTCTCGCTGACCTACCGCGAGCTGGACGAGCGGGCCAACCGGCTGGCGCGGCGGCTGCGGGCCGCGGGGACGGGCCCCGAGACGCTGGTCGGCGTGGCGCTGGAGCGGTCGGCCACGATGCTGGTCGGCCTGCTCGCCGTGCTGAAGTCCGGGGGCGCGTACGTGCCGCTCGACCCGATGTACCCGCAGGACCGCCAAGACTACATTCTCGCCCACTCCGGCATCGGCGTCCTGGTCACCGAGCGCGAGCTGGCCGACCGCTACACCGGCTACCAGGGCGAGCTCATCCTGGCCGACTCCGGCCTGGACGGGAACCCGGAGCGCCTGCCTTCGGAGGCGGGCCGGGACAACGCCTGCTACGTCCTGTACACCTCCGGCTCCACCGGCAAGCCGAAGGGCGTGCGCGTCCAGCACTCCTCGGTGGTCAACTTCCTCGCCTCGATGGCCCGCGAACCCGGCCTGACCGGCGACGACACGCTCCTGGCCGTCACCACGTTCGCCTTCGACATCTCGGTGCTGGAGTTGTTCCTGCCGCTGACCGTAGGCGGCCGCGTGGTCATCGCCGGTCGCGACGCCGCCTACGATCCGGTACGGCTGGCCGCCCTGCTGGCCGGGGCCACGGTCATGCAGGCCACCCCGGCGACCTGGCGGCTCCTGCTGACCTCGGGCTGGCAGGGGCAGCCGGGGCTGAAGGCGCTCTGCGGCGGCGAGGCGCTGCCCGCGGACCTGGCCGAGGACCTGCGCGGCCGGGTGGGCGAGCTGTGGAACATGTACGGCCCGACCGAGACCACGATCTGGTCCACGCTCAGCCGGGTGGCCGGCGGCCCCGTCACGATCGGGCACCCGATCGCCAACACCGGCATCCACCTGCTGGACGCGGCCCTGCAGCCGGTCCCCTCCGGGGTGGTCGGCGAGCTGTACATCGGCGGCGCCGGGCTGGCCCGCGACTACCTCGGGCAGCCGGAGCTGACCGCGGAGCGGTTCGTCACCTGGCGCGAGCGCCGGCTGTACCGCACCGGTGACCTGGCGCGGCGCAACGCGGCCGGGGAGATCGAGTTCCTCGGGCGGGCCGACGGTCAGGTGAAGGTCCGCGGGTACCGCATCGAGCTGGGGGAGATCGAGTCGCTCCTGCTCGGCCATCCCGCGGTGCGCGCGGCGGCCGTCGTGGTGCGGGGCGCGGACGCGGACAAGAGCATCGCCGCCTACCTGGTGGCCGACGGCGAGCACGACTGGCGGGAGTACCTGCGGCGCAAGCTGCCGGACTACATGGTGCCGTCGTCGTTCACGCACCTGGAGGCGCTGCCGCTCACGCCCAACGGCAAGGTGGACAGGAAGGCGCTGCCCGAGCCGGTGGGGCAGAGCCCGTCGACCGGCGTGGCCCCGCGGACTCCGGCCGAGGCGCGGCTGGCCGAGCTCTGGTCGGCGATTCTCGGCGTCTCGGGGATCGGGATCGACGACGACTTCTTCGCGCTGGGCGGGGACTCGTTCAAGGCGGTGCGGGCCGTACGGGACTCGGGGGTCGCGGCGACCGTGCTGGACCTGTTCAAGAATCCGACGATCCGGCAGTTCGCCGCGCTCGACGGGCCATCCCGAAATATCGGCCTTTTGCATGAACTGACCCCGCCGCGCCCGGCGGCCACGCTCACCCTGGTCTGCGTGCCGTTCGCGGGCGGCGGCGCGATCACCTACCAGCCGCTGGCCGCCGCGCTGCCCGAGCACGTCACCATGCTCGCCCTGGAGCCGCCCGGCCACGACACCGGCCACCCCGGCGAGCCCGTGCTGCCCTTCCACGAGCTCGTCGAAGGCTGCGTCAAGGAGATCAAGGAGCGGGTCGAGGGGCCGCTGGCCCTCTACGGCCACTGCATGGGCGGCGCGCTCACCGTCCAGCTCGCGCGCAGGCTGGAGGAAGAGGGCGTCGAGTTGGAGAAGGTGGTCATCGGCGGCCACTTCCCCGCGCCGCGCCTGCCGGGCCGCGCCTTCGCCTGGTTCCGCAAGGTCTTCCCGATGGAACGGTGGACCTCCAAACGCCAGGCGCTGGAGTTCCTGCGGGCCATGGGCTTCTTCACCGAGGACCTGGACAGGCGCGAGCGCGACTTCCTCATGGGCGTCTTCCTCCACGACACCCAGGAGGGCGAGGACTACTACACCGACCTCTACCGGGAACCCATCCCGAAGCTCGCGGCGCCCCTGGTCTGCGTGGTCGGCGAGAACGACCGGGCCACCGAGCTGTACCAGGAGCGCTACCGCGAGTGGGAGGCGTTCTCCGGCGAGGTCTCGCTGGAGGTCATCCCCGAGGCCGGGCACTACTTCCAGAAGCACCAGGCACCCGAGCTGGCCGGGATCCTCGGCCACGGCTCGTCCGGAGCCCCGCCGCCGCCCCGCTACCAGCAGGCCAGCCTGAAGACGTTCTTCCTGGTGGCCGTCGGGCAGCTCGTCTCCCTGATCGGCACCGGACTGACGACGTTCGGCCTGGGCCTGTGGGTGTACCAGCAGACGCGGTCGATCGCGTTGTTCGCGGTCGTCTCGGTCATGGCGCTGCTGCCCGCCGTCGTGCTCGCGCCCGTCGCCGGAGCGGTGGCCGACCGCTTCGACCGGCGACGCGTCATGATCGCCGCGGACTCGGCGGCGGGCGTCGCCTCGGCGGCGCTGGCCGGTCTGCTGTGGACGGGCACCCTGCAGCTCTGGCACATCTACGTCATCGTCGCGATCGGGGCGATCTCCACCGCCTTCCACCAGCCCGCCTACATGGCGGCCGTCGCCCAGCTCGTGCCCAAGCGCTACTACGGCCGGGCCAACGGCCTGGCCCAGCTCGGCCAGGCGGCGGGAACCGTGCTCGCGCCGCTGCTCGGCGGGGCGCTCGTGGCCGCGATCGGGCTGCGCGGCATCGTCGTGATCGACCTGACCACGTTCGCCTTCGCCGTCACGGTCACCCTCGCCGTCCGCTTCCCCCGCACGTTGTTCAAGAAGCGGGAGGAGCCGTTCTGGCGGGAGGTGACCGGCGGCTGGCGGTACATCGCCCGAAGGCGCGGGCTGCTGGCGATCATCCTGTTCACCGCGTTCCTGAACCTGCCCTTCGCCATCGTCGAGGTCCTGGCCACGCCGCTGCTGCTCAGCCTCACCGGCACCGGCGGCCTCGGCGTGGCCCTGGCGATGACCGGCGTCGGGCTCCTCGTGGGCAGCCTCGTCATGACGCTGACCGGCGGCCTGCCCCGCCGTACCCACGGCATCCTCGCCAGCTTCATCGCCCTGGGCGGCGCCTTCGCCGTCATCGGCCTGGCGCCGCACCCGGCGCTGCCCGCGATCGGGTTGTTCCTGGTCGGCCTGCTCACCGCGCTGCTGAACGCGCACTGGTTCGCCATCGTCCAGCAGAAGGTCGGGCTCGACCTCCAGGGCCGGGTCATCGCGACCAACCTCATGCTCAGCTGGGCGCTGGTCCCGGTCGGATTCCTGCTGGCCGGGCCACTGGTCGACACCGTGTTCAACCCCATCGCCGGGGCCGCGCAGGGGCGGGGCATCGCACTGCTCATGATCGTGGCGGGCGCGGTGACCGTGCTCATCGGGCTGGCCGCCCTGCGCTACCGGCCGGTGCGCCGGCTGGAGGACGACCTGCCCGACGCCGTCCCCGACGCGCTCGCCATCACCGACAAGGACCGGATCCAGGAGGAAGCCGACAAGCAGTTCGCGGTTCAGTATCGCTGACGGATACCGGTACGGAGCCACCGCGGGGTTAGCCTCTGGCAACCGTCGTCCCCCCAGGCGGAGGTGCCATCGGCATGCGCAGCAGGTACTGGTTACCGATCGTGGCCCTGGTCGCGGTCTTCACCACGCCCCTCACCACCCCACCCACCCCCGCGGCGGCAGCCGTACACCAGCAGGTGTCCGACCCCGTCGCACCCGCCGGAGAGCAGCAGGAGACCAACCTCAAGCTCCGGTACGGCCCGGCCGCGTCCACGACGATCCACCGGCCGGGCTCCAGCTACGTCAAGGTCCATTTCGCCGCCTTCAAACTCGTGCCCGGCGACTACGTCACGGTCGCCGACCCCGCCCGCCGTGAGGTTCACACCTACTACGCGGACCTGGCCCGCGGCTCGGGGTACACCAAGCACGGCGACAGTGGTTTCGCCGCGCTGTCCATCGACGGCGACACCGCGGTCGTCACCCTGCACACCGCCGGCCCGCGCGATGCCGCCCGCCTGGCCGGTCTGGGATACGGCATCCGCATCGACCGCTATTTCCGCGGCTTCACTCAGGACGAGAGCGCCGCGCGCACCCCGGCCGCCTTCTCCGTCTGCGGCACCGACGCCCGGCGCGATGTCGTGTGTTACCGCGACAGCCACCCCACCGAGTACGCCAGGAGCAACGCGGTCGCCCGCCAGATCCTGGACGGCACCGGCTACTGCACGGCTTGGCGGGTCGGCAACACCAACCGCATGCTGACCAACTTCCACTGCATGGAAAGCGCCGCCGACCTGGCCTCCAGCGAGTTCCAGTTCGACTACCAGTGCGCCACCTGCGGGGGCAACGACCCGCGGGCGGGCGTGAAGGTGAGCGGCGCGCAGTTCCTCAAGTCCAGCCCCCTCAACGCCCTGGACTACGCGCTGTTCAGCGTCAACAACTTCGAGACCATCCGCCAGTTCGGCACCCTGTACCTGGACCCGCGCCCGCCGGTCGCCGGTGAGCGGATCTACATCCCCGGCCACGGCGACACGCGGCCCAAGCGGCTGTCGTTGTTCGAGGAGACACAGGGCGGCGCCACGTGCAAGATCGACGTGGTCTCCTCGGGCGTCAACACCGGCTACCGCTGCGACACCTCGGGCGGCAACTCGGGCTCACCGGTGCTGGCCGCCTCCAGCCACAAGGTGATCGCCCTGCACCACCTGGGCGGCTGCCCGAACTGGGGCACCCGGATCACCGAGGTCTACAACGAGATCTCGACCATGATCGACAACGTGCCGCCGACCGGCGGCAACGAGTTCGCGATGTCCCTGTCGCCGACCACGGCCACGATCGACCCCGGCGCGGCGACCACGTCGACCGTGTCCACGGTCGTGACCGGCGGCAGCACGCAGCAGGTCACGCTCACGGCGTCCGGCGCGCCGAGCGGTGTCACCGTGACCTTCGCCCCGGCGACCGTCCAGGCGGGCGCCTCCTCGTCGATGACGATCGTGACCACGGCTCAGGCGGCCCGGGGCACCTACCCGATCAGGGTCGCCGGAACCGGGACCTCGTCCAGCCAGGAAGCGATCTTCACCCTGATCATCGGCGGCGCACCCCCGACCGGCTGCCCCGGATACGAAACGAACAAGTCCGGCACGCTGACCAGCGGCGCCAGCCAGTACCAGCCCGACGGCCAGTACTTCGAGACCACCGTGACCGGCCCCCACCGCGCCTGCCTGGACGGGCCCAACAGCACCGACTACGACCTCTACCTGCAGAAGTGGAACGGCTCGAGCTGGGCGAACGTCGCCCAGAGCACCAGCGCGGGCCCCGACGAGAACCTGACCTACACCGGCACCGCCGGCCGCTACCGCTACCGGGTCCACGCCTACCAGGGCGGCGGAGCCTACACCCTCGGCTACGACGCGCCCTGACCGGACGTGCGTGGGCGGGCTCCTGCCGCCCGCCCACGCACGAGCCCCAAGCCGATCAAGGTTCAGTATCGCTCACGGATACCGGTACGGAGCCATCGCCGGGTTAGCCTCCGCCCACCGTTGTCCCCCAGGCAGAAGGTGCCATCGGCATGGGATTCAGGCATTGGTTACCGATCGTGGCCCTGGTCGCGGTCTTCACCACGCCCCTCACCCCCGCGGCGGCAGCCGCACGTCAACAGGTGTCCGACCCCGTCGCACCCGCCGGAGAGCAGCAGGAGACCAACCTCAAGCTCCGGTACGGCCCGGCCGTGTCCACGACGATTCACCGGCCGGGCTCCAGCTACGTCAAGGTCCATTTCGCCGCCTTCAAACTCGTGCCCGGCGACTACGTGACAGTCGCCGACCCCGCCCGCCGCGAGGTTCACACCTACTACGCCGACCTCGCCGGCGGCTCCGGATACACCAAGCACGGCGGGCCCGGCTTCGCCGCCCTGTCCATCGACGGCGACACCGCGGTCGTCACCCTGCACACCGCCGGCCCACGCGACGCCGCCCGCCTGGCCGGTCTGGGGTACGGCATCCGCATCGACCGCTACTACCGCGGCTTCACCCGGGACGAACTCGCCGCACGCACCCCGGCCGCCTTCTCCGTCTGCGGCACCGACGCCCGGCGCGATGTCGTGTGCTACCGCGACAGCCACCCCACCGAGTACGCCAGGAGCAACGCGGTCGCCCGCCACCTCCTCAACGGCACCGGCCACTGCACCGCCTGGCGGGTCGGCAACACCAACCGCATGCTGACCAACAACCACTGCCTGCTGAACGCCGCGGCCCTGGCCTCCAGCGAGTTCCAGTTCGACTACCAGTGCGCCACCTGCGGCGGCGACGACCCGCGCGTGGGCGTCAAGGTGACCGGCGCGCAGTTCCTCAAGTCCAGCCCGAACACCGCCCTGGACTATTCGCTCTTCACCGTCAACAACTTCGCGGCCATCCAGCAGTTCGGCACGCTCTACCTGGACCCGCGCCTGCCGGTCGCCGGTGAGCGGATCTACATCCCCGGCCACGGCGACGCGCGCCCGAAGCGGCTGTCGTTGTTCGAGGACACGCAGGGCGGCGCCACGTGCAAGATCGACGTGGTGTCCTCGGGCGTGTTCACCGGCTACCGCTGTGACACCTCGGGCGGCAACTCGGGCTCACCGGTGCTGGCCGCCTCCAGCCACAAGGTGCTCGCCCTGCACCGCCAGGGCGGCTGCCCGAACCGGGGGAGCCGGATCAGCGAGGTCTACAACGAGATCTCCACCATGATCGACAACAATCCGCCGTCACCGCAGCCGGCCGGCTACGACGGGCCCTGACCGGTCGTGCGTGGGCGGGCTCCTGCCGCCCGCCCGCGCACGAGCCACAGGCCGGTCGCCCAGGCGAGCAGCCCGGCGCCCAGCTGCTCCCAGCCGAACCCGCTGCCCGGCCCGATGGGCAGCCCCCTCCCGTGTACGGCCAGCGTCGTCGTGAGCACGGTGGCGGCGACCACGGCCCATGCCACGGCCAGGACGCCCGCGGCCCAGCGTTCGCCCCGCCGGAAGGCGGTCATGGCGATCCACCCGAGCAGGACGAGCAGCCCGGCGGCCAGGGCCGCGCTGTCCAGGACGTGGGCCCTGGCCAGCTCGGTGACCAGCGTGGCCATGCCGTCCCGGTCGGCGCGGGGGCCGATGACGGACCAGAACAGGGTGAGCAGCGGCTCCTCGACCGCGAGCAGGACCAGGCCGAGCACGACCAGCCAGGCTGCGGCCCGCTCGCGCCCGATGCGGCCGGCGGCGAGGGCCAGGACGATCGTGGTGACGAGCCCGATCAGCGCCCAGGCGGCGGCGATCTGTGCGGTCATGGCAGGGTCACCTCGTTGTGCCGGGTCATGAGGTAGGCGGCGTGGCCGGGGACGAGGCGCCGCAGGTCGGTCGCGGTCGTGCGGGTGAGGCGTTCGACGGCGAAGTGGCCGCCGAAGCGCTCGCGCACCTCGCCCGGCGCCATCGGCCGCAGCCGTTCCCAGCGCCGGGGCGGCCATTCGAAGCACCACAGGAGAAAGCGCGCGCCCGGCCGGGCCAGCGGCAGCACGTTGGCCACGTACTGGTCGCGGCGGGCGGGTGACAGGTCGTCGAGCGTCCCGTAGTCGACCAGGACGTCGAAGTCACCGTGGTCGTGCCGGAGCCCGGTCAGGTCGTCCTCGACGAAGCGCACGCTCACTCCGGCCCGCGCCGCGGCCCTGCGCGCCTTGGCCAGGGCGGCGGTGGCGAAGTCGACGCCGGTGACCTCGAAGCCGTGCCGGGCCAGGAAGATCGCGTTGGCGCCCGTGCCGCAGCCCAGGTCCACGGCCCTGCCGGGCGGCAGCCGCCCCGAGCGCACCAGTTCGACCAGCTCCGCGCGCGGCCCGATCTCCCAGGGCATGCGGGTCAGCCGGTAGCCGACGTTGTAGAGGTGGCGAGGGTCCATCACGGTGATAGCATTTCTTCAAGTCGTCTAATAGTCAAGTGATTTGAGTATCAACGTGTCGAAGGATTCTAAGGACGAGCTGGCCCGCGAGCTGACGGGCGAGCTGTTCGAGCTGAGCATGGCCCTGGACCTCATCGGCAACGCCGCCGCCGGCCAGATCGGCATCAACCAGACCGACCTCATGTGCCTGAACCTGCTCGTCCGCCACGGCCCGATGAGCCCCGGCCAGGTCGCCGCCGCGCTGGGCCTGACCACGGCGGCGATCAGCGCGATGGCCGCCCGGCTGGAGGCGGGCGGCTACGCCTCCAGGGAGATCGACCCCAAGGACCGCCGCCGGATCCTCATGCACGCCTCGCCCCTGGGCGCCGAACGCGCCTTCGGCCTGTTCGACGACTTCTACCAGGCCACCACGCAACTCTTCGGCACCGCCTCCGACCAGGACCTCCGCCGCCTGGCCGACCTGCTGGGCCGATTCCGCCACCTGCTGACCGAGCACGCCGAGGCGATCAGGAACCGGCCCAGGTGACTACCGCAGCGCGTTGACCGGCTCCATGCGGGCGGCGCGCAGGGCGGGGTACAACCCGGCCAGCAGGCCGACGACCGCGCCCGCCGCCGGGGCCAGGACGGCCAGCCGTACGTCGAGGACCGGGGTCCACTGCTTGGCCGCGCACACCGCGACGATCACCACGACGCCCGCCGAGGCGCCGACGGCGCCGCCCACCAGGCCGGTGAGGGTGGACTCCAGCAGGAACTGGGCGGCCACGTGGCGGCGGGCGGCGCCCAGGGCGCGGCGCAGGCCGATCTCGGCGACGCGCTCCATCACCGTCACCAGCGTGACGTTGGCGATGCCGACCGCGCCCACGACCAGCGAGACCAGGCCGAGGATGAGGAAGAGGGCGTTGACGTCGCCCTCCACCGCGTCGCGGGCCCGGGTCGGGCTGGGCGGTGAAATGACCTGGAGAAGCCCTTCGTGGCCGGGGCTCAGGGCGGTCGGCGCCTGCTCGGCGATCAGGGCGGCGGCGCCCAGGCCGGTGTTGACCAGCACGCGGGTCACGGTGTCCAGGCCGTAGCGCTTGCCGATGGCCGGCGGCAGCATGACCGCTCCGGCCAGGCTCTTCTCGCGGCGCAGCTCGCCCAGGACGCCGATGACGGTGTAGGCCCGGGTGCCGATGAAGACGGCCGGGGCGCGGTCCAGCCTCGTGATGCCGAGCATCTTCGCCGCCTGCGCGCCCAGGACCACGACCTTGTCGCCGCGGGCCTGGTGACCGGCGTCGAAGTAGCGGCCCTCGATCATCCTGCCCTTCACCGCGGCGGGCAGGCCCGGGCTGGTGGCCACGACCGTGAGCGGCTGGTCGGTGACCCGGGCGGGGTCCACGACGTCGGTGGCGCGGACGCTGAGGTTGGCCCCCTCCTTCGACTCGGCCAGGGCGGCGGCCGAGACCACGCCGCGCAGACGGGTCACCCGGTCCACGTCGCCCCAGCCGACCAGCGGGAACGGGTTCTCCGGAACCTCGACGGTCACCGACGTGGCCGTCAGCTCGTCGAAGCGGCCGACGATCTGGTTGCCCGCGGTCGCGGAGACGCCCAGGGTGATGACGAGCGTGGCGATGCCCAGCACGGTGCCGAGCGCGGTCAGCGCCGAGCGCACCGGGCGGGCCAGGAGACCTGCCATGGCCTCGTCGAGCAGGTCACGGAGCTTCACTGAGCACCCCGTCGGCAATCCGGACCCGGCGGTCGGCGCGGTCGCTGACCTCGTTCTCGTGGGTGATGACCACGATCGTCATGCCCTGGGCGCGCAGCTCGTCGAACAAGTCGAGCACGGCGTCGGTGTTCCTGCTGTCGAGGTTGCCCGTGGGCTCGTCGCACAGCAGCAGCGCCGGTTCGCCCAGCAACGCGCGGGCGATGGCGGCGCGCTGCCGTTCGCCGCCGGACATCCTGCCCGGCAGGAAGTCCACCCGGTGCGACAGCCGTACCCGGTCCAGGGCCCGCAGGGCGCGGTCGCGGCGGCCCTTGCGCGGGGCCCTGCCGTACACCTCGGCGAGCATCACGTTCTCCAGCACGCTGCGGTGGGGCAGCAGGTGGAAGGACTGGAAGACGAAGCCGATCCGGCTGCCGCGCACCGCGGTCCTGGCGCCGTCCTTGAGCGTGGTGGTCTCGATGCCGTCGAGCAGATAGCTGCCGCCGGTCGGCTGGTCGAGCAGGCCGAGCATGTTGAGCAGCGTGGACTTGCCGGATCCCGAGGGACCGACGATGGCCAGATAGTCCGATCGCTCGACGCGCAGGTTGACCGCGTCGAGCGCCTTGACCGGCGGGTCGGCGGGGAACTCCTTGGTGAGGTCCCGGAGCAGGATGACCGGCTCAGCCACCGTTGACCACCACCAGGTCGCCCGGCTTCAGGTCGCCGGTCACCTCGACCGCGCCGTCCGCGGCCAGGCCGGTCCGCACCTGGACCTCCTTGACCTGGTCGGGCGCGGTCTCCACCTGCACCCGCGCCCTGCCGTCCGCGGCCGTGACGAGCGCGGCCGACGGGACCACGAGCACCTCCGCGCCGGTGGCGCCGATCGTCACGCGCACGGTCACCGCGGCCCCGGCCAGCTTCTTGAGCCCCTTCATCGAGGCCGGGGTGACCACGACCGGCACCGCGCCCTTCGCGTCCCGCCCGCCCAGCGCGCTCACCGTGCCCGCGACGGTCCTGCCGGACTCGGTCTCGATGCTCGCGGCCAGGCCCGCCTTCAGCCGCTCGGCCTCGCCCGCGTCCACCGAGCCGGAGACCACGAACGTGGAGCTGGTCACCGTGGCGATCGGCTTGTCCACCTGCTCGCCCGCCTTGACGCCCGCCTTGTGCAGGCGGGCGGGCAGCTTGGGCAGGAAGACGATCTCACCCGGCGGCACGCTGGTGCCGTACGTCTTGTCGAACTCGGCCAGCAGCGCCCGCGCCGCGCCCACGTCCGCCTGCGCGTTGGCCACCTTGAGCTTGACCGGGGACAGCTGCCTGGCCTGCCGGAGCGCCTGCTCGGCGGTGACGACGGCCTCGCGGGCCACCCGCACGCTCTTGCCGGCCTCGGCCAGCCGCTTCTCCCGCGCGAGCCCGGCCTCCTCGTGCGCCCGCTCCAGCGCCCGCCGGGCCGCGTCCAGCTCGGCCTGGGCGTTGGCGAGCTGGAAGTCCCGCAGCCGGCTGTCCGAAGGCGTGGGGGTCGGCGCCGGCGTGGGCTCCTGCTGGGCGGCCAGCAGCTTCTCCTCGGCCGCCCGCACCGCGCTCTCGGCCGCCTCGATCTTGGCCGCGTCGTCGGGAGTGGCCTCCGGCGCCCGGGCCAGCGCCTGCTCGGCCTCCCGCAGATCCCGCCGGGCGTTGGCCAGCCTGACCTTCAGAGGGAGCACGTCCCTGCCCAGGTCGAGCGCCTTCCGCTCGGTCGCGAGCACCTCCTGCGCGGTGCGTACGGCCCGCCGCAGCTCATCCCGCTTCTGCCGGAGCTCCAGGGTCGGCTGCTGCGCCCGGTAGTCCCGCTTGGCGTAGAACCGGGTGACGGCGGCCACGGTTGCCGCATCGAACACCCCGGTCACCGGCACCGCGTGCCCGAGCCGCCGCAGCCCCTTCTGCAACTGCCGCACGTCGTCCCCCTCGACGCCGGGAACCAGGCTGCGATGCATCGGCACCTTCCCGGAGAAGGCGAACACCGGACGCCCGTTCACCTCCATCACCACCCCGCCCTCCTTGATCGTGCCGCGCCGGGGAGCGCGCGTGGCCCGCTGCGCGGTGTCGCTGCCCCCGACGACTCCGGCCAGCGACACCGGGTACGGCGAGCCGTACTCCAGAGCACCGCTGACCACGACCGTGCTGACCAGCTTGCGCCGCTCGACCGCCACGGTGACCAGCGACGGCTTGGGCGGCTTGCGCGCGGCGGCCTCGTCGGCCGGGGAGCGCAGCCGCGTGCTCAGCCCCCACCCGGCCCCCGCCACCACGAGGACCGCGGCCAGCACGATCAGCGCCTTGCGTTTCACTGCTCGGAGAACCCGAACCGGACGCGGGCCTCGTTGTTCAGCCGCTGGCTCAGCGGGATGTAGGCGGCGTAGAAGTCCTTGCCGCACTCCAGGTCGGCCAGCGCCGACCTGATCTCCTTCACGAGGTACGGCCGGGCCGCCTCGGCCGACACCTTCCCGTTCTTGGCCAGCTTGTCGGCCTGCTCGCCCCACACCGCCGAGCCCCGGACGCTCAGGTCGCCCGGCCTGCCGGAGGCCACCCGCTCGCCCTTGGCCTTCAGGCACTCGGCGAACGGCGCGGCCAGCTCCACCAGCTTGGGATCGCCGTTCAGCTCCTTGTCGATGCCCTCGATGGCCTTGCTCATCTGGTCGTAGTAGTCGTCGACCGAGGTGACCTTCAGGCCGTACACCTGCCGCAGGGCGCCGATCCGGCACTCGTTCATGGTCGTGCGGTAGGCGTCCTTCTGCCCGGCCGGGAGCTTGTCGATCGTGGCCTGGTTGGGATCGGGCACCGCCTCGGCGGACGGCCTCGGGTAGACGTAGGCGGAGAAGACGCCGAAGCCGTGCTTGGCGCGCTGCTCCTTCATCGTCGCGTAGTCGGCGCTGACCGGCTCCTTCTTCGGCTGGCTGACCTGGGCAGCGTAGGCGAACCCCTTCTGCTTCATGCAGGTGGCGATGACGTGCTCACGCTCGCGAATCTTGTCCGCCGAGACGCCGGCCTTCTCCGCTGGGGCGGCGGCGTTGGCCCCGCACCCGGTCACCACCGCCAGCCCGAACAGACCGAACACCAGCACACGCATCACGGAACTCCTAACCGTTGGCTCACACCGTGCGGCAACCTTGGCGGCCGCTTCCCTCCGCACGGTGTTGACCGGATGTCCGCCTGCGCTCAGCCGTGTATCCGCCGTGTATCAGCTGCCGGGCATGGCCCGGAGCACCATCCCGGCCAGTTCCTCCTGCCCACGGGCGTTCGGGTGGAAGCAGTCGTCGCCGTTGCGGGGCGGGTCGAAGACGTTCAGCCTGCCGTCCTGTCTGGCCTGGATCCACGACTCCTCGAAGGTCGGGTCGGCTGTACCGCAGTACGGCTTGGGTGCGCGGCGCTCGTCGAACGCGGCGGCCACCTCGTCGACGGCGATGACGCGCGCGTCGGCGCCCGTGCCCGCGTAGTCGGCGACCGCGCCGAGGATGGCCGCGTTCAGCGCCTCGACCGATTCCGCCATCACCTGGTGGCAGGGCGGGCGGCCGTACTGGGTCCAGTCGCACTGGGCGCCCAGCCAGTTGGCCGTCTCGTAGAGCACCGACTTGGCGTTGAACGGGTTGAAGTACGTGGTCACCATGATCGTGCGCTGTGGCTTGCCGGCGCCGAGCCGTTCCAGGGCGGTCGCGAGGTTGGTGCGCACGCGCTCCGCCGCCCTGTCGCGGAACCTGCGGAACTCCCCGTACAGCCCGGGGAGGAAGGCCCTGACGTAGGTCATGGCCTTCGCGAACTCGAAGTCGTTGGCCCCGATCGTGATCGTCACCAGCCCGCTGTCGCCGCCCAGCATCCGGTCGGCGTGCCCCACCTGGCGGCTGAGCATCAGCGCGGTAGTGGTGCCGGAGCAGGCGAGGTCGTGGAAGTCGCTATTGGAGAGGGTCGCGTACACCAGGTCGGGATAGGCCGCCGTGGACCTGCGGCAGTCGTCGGTCGCGCTGGTGTCCACGCCGTGTCCCGACGCCACCGAGTCCCCCAGCGCCACATAGACGTACGGCGCGGCGGCGGCCGCCGGTGGCGCGAGCGCGGTGAGCACGAATAAGAGGGTCGCGATGCAGAAGATCGTTCTCATGGCCGTTCCTGCCTTCCTGGCCATCGGTTCGTACGCGTCAGCGTGACGGTGGCGAGATGCGGCCAAAAGACCGCTCCACAGCGGTCATCCGGTTGCGCGGGCGCGGGGCGGCGTGCCACGTTGGGGGTGGCCGCCTCCCACCCTGTGGGGGTTGAGCCATGGGCACGTTCAGGGACGCCGACGTCGACCGGCTCCTGCGCGTGGAGCCCGTGCGCGCGGCGATGTCGCGGATGGCCGCCGGGTTGCGCGGCTCCGCGGTCGTGGTGGTGGTGCCGTCGGCCCTGCTGGGCCTGGCCGAGCTCGACACCCCCGGCTGGGCGATCCTCGCGCTGGTGACGCTCTCCGCCTGGACCGGTCTCTACGGGGCCATCTGCTGGATCCGGGGGCTGGACCGCTGGCTGGTCGTCCTCGACGTGCTGATGACGGCGGCCTTCTGCCTGTTCATCGGGGAGCTGGTGCCCGCGGAGGCGATCTCCGGCGGGGCGAGCTGGGTGGCCGGGCTGGCCAGCCTCACTGTGATCGCCGCCCAGCTCGCGGGCGGTCTGTGGATCTCCGTGCCCGTCTCCCTGCTGGTGCCCGCCGCCCTGTTCGCCGGCTCCTCCTCGATCGGCGTCTCGGCGGCCAACCAGACCGTGGTCCTGTGCGTGCAGGCCCTGGCGGCGGCGGCGACGATGATCGTGGCGACCCGGACCGGCGAGGCGGCGGCCCGGGTCTTCACCGAGCTCCAGGCCCAGATCCGCCGGTTGGAGATCGGCCGGGCCGCGCGGGAGGACGCCCGATCCCACCTGCGGACCATCCACAACGGGCCGCTGACCACCCTCACCATCGCCCTCCAACTGGCCACCCCGCACCCCGGCGCCGCCCTGCGCCGGCACGCCGCGGCGGACCTGCGGGAGCTGTCCCGCTCGGCGGAGGAGGCCGGGGAGGAACCCGAACGGCTGGTCCGCCTGGACCGGCGCCTGGCCGGCCTCGCCGACTGGCACGCTCCCCAGCTCACCGTGACCCTGGAGCTCGAGCCCGCCGAGGTGCCCGCGACCATCGCGGCCGCGTTCACCGAGGCCGCCAAGGAGTCCCTGGCCAACGTCTTCAAGCACGCCGGCGTGGACCGGGCCACGATCCGGCTCACCGCGGACGGCCCCCTTGTCCGGGTGACCGTGCGCGACGAAGGCCGCGGCTTCGACCCCCGGCGCACCGGCTTCGGGCTGCGCGAAGCCGTCACCGGCGCGATGACCGCCGCCGGCGGCAGCGCGGCGATCAGGGCCGCGCCCGGTGAGGGGACGACGATCGTCCTGGAGTGGCGCCATGAGTGACATCCCGGTGAGCGCGGTCGAGCGCCGCTACGACGACGGCGCGCTCCGGGCCGCCATCCTCGTGATGATCATCTGGCATGTCATGCCCGTGCTGCCCTCGTCGGTGTTCCTGTGGTCCTTCGACCGCGTCCCCCTGACCTACGGCGCCGCCACCTGGGTCCTCGACGCCGTCCTGGGCGCGGTCGCGGCGACGGTGGTGCTGCGCGGCGGCGGGCACGGGCCGTGGCTCGGGCTGCTGATCGTCCCCACGCTCCTGCTCGGCGTCCTGGCCACCGCGCTCAGCAGCCCGTCGTTCTACCACCCCTACAACTGGGCCTTCACCTCCGTGGGCTGGTTCGCCCTCGTCGCGCTCTGGCGCCGGCCCCTGCCCGAATTCCTGGCCTTCGTCGCGGGCAACACCCTCGTCGGGCTCATCGCGCTGGCCGCCCTCGGGGAGTTCACCGCCGTCCCCCTCGCCCGCTACCTGGTGTACGCGCACGGCGTCTGCGTCATCCAGGTCACCCTCCTCATCGGCGGGCGCCTGCTCGCCCGGATCGCCGGCCGTACCGCGCAGGACCAGGACCGCCTCACCCGCGTCGTCACCCAGCGCCTCATCGCCGAGACCGTGCAGGCCGCGCGCCGGCGGCGCTACGACCTCGTCCGCCCCGTGGTGGCCGGGCACCTCGCCGAGCTGGCCGCCGGCCGGCTGGACGTGACCAGGCCCGAGACCGGGCAACTGGTCAGCGTGGCGATCTCCCGGCTGCGCCGCCTGATGGTCGAGTCCGAGGACCTGCCCGATCCGCTGCTGCGCGACCTGCGCTCCGGCGCCGACGCCGCCGAGCACCGCGGAGCCGCGGTGGATCTCCAGGCGGCCGTGGGCACGATCCCGCCGATGCCGCCCGCCGTACGGCTGGCGCTGACCGAACCCGTCCTGGTCACGCTCGCCGCGACCAGGACGCGGGCCCGGATCACCGTCGTCGCCAGGCCCGCGGAGGTGGCGGTGGCGATCCTGGCCGATGCGCCGCTCCCCGAACTCGCGCACGGCGCGCACCCGTCCGTGCGCTGCGACCACGACCTGCAAGGAGATCAGCTGTGGGTACAGACCCGATGGATCATCCCGTCTCACTCGCGATCGTAGAAGACCACCCGGTCATCATCGACGGAGTCCGCACCTGGATCGCCGAGGCCCCCGGCGTGCGCGTGTCCGTGGTCACCGACTCGGTCGAGACCCTGCTGAGCGGGCCCGGGCGCACCTGCGACGTCGTGGTCCTGGACCTCAACCTGCGCGGCGAGGGCGCGCCCACCCGCGACCTCGTGACCCGGCGGGTCTCCCGCCTGTGCGACGCCGGGCTCCGCGTGGTCGTCTTCTCGAACTACGTCCAGCCGCTCATCGTGCGCGCGGCCATCCAGGCCGGGGCCTCGGCCTTCCTCGACAAGGCGACCGACAGCGGCTACTTCGTCGAGATCATCCTGAAGGCCGCCGCCGACCAGCCGTGCATGACCCCGTCCATGGCCGGCAGCATGCTCGTGGACGCCCGCCTGTCACCGCGGGAGGAGGAAGCCCTGCTCTGCCTGTTCCAGGGCATGGACTACGCCTCCATCGGCCGCCGCATGACCAAGTCGGGCGGCGGCACCGTGAGCGACAAGACCGTCAAGCAGTACGTCGAGCGGGCCCAGCTCAAATTCGCCGCGACCGGCCGGCCGTGCAAGTCGAGAACCGCCCTGCTGGCCCGCTGCATCGAGGAAGGGCGCATCACCCCGCAGGAGGTCGAGGACTACCGCTCCGCCGCCGCCGCGTCCTGACCGCTGCGCAGCGGTCTGGAGGACGGCCGGGCCCCCGGGCGATGGTCGAGGCGACAGAAAGGAATGGATATGCGTCATCTCCTCATGACCGCAGCGCTCATCCTCACCCCCGTCCTCGGCGCGCTGCCCGCCTCCGCCGCGCCGTACTGCGGGGGGACCGCCTATGCCAAGCCCAGGTTCGTCATGGGCGACGCCTCCACGGCCAAGGTGGCCTACGCCGGCGGGCCTGGCTACCGCAAGCACTACCAGTGGCTGGTCGTCGGCAACATCGGCGGCAAGGTCGCCATTCAGGCGCTCGGGTTCGAGAACGGCCGGGCGAAGTGGTTCCCGATGGGCATCACGGACTTCGGCCGGCTCGGCCAGGGCAGCGTTCCCTGGGGCAGGAACCTCGCCTATCCCCAGCTACGCGCCCAGTCCAACAGCGGGACCGGCGTCAACGTCGCCTGGACCTGCTGAGGCGGGCCGCCGCCCCGGGACGGTGGCCCGGGGCAGCGGTTCACACCGCGTCAGTAGCGTTCGGCGAGGCCGGAGTTGATCTCGACGAGCGCCAGGGTGGCGTCGGTGAAGGCGATCACGTTGCTGAGCGGCGGCCGCGGCAGCACGCTCTGCGCGTGCCGGGCCGCGTCGCCGACCGTGCGCAGGCCGAGCCGTTCGATGGTCAGCGTGTGCACGCGGGTCGCCGCGTTGATCCTGCGGTCGGCCAGATTCAGGTACGTGGTCAGGAGTTCGGCCTTCAGGCTCCTCGGCTGCAGGAGCGGCAGGCGGAAGGTGTCGTTGACCTCCTGCTGGGTCAGCAGGCCGTCGGCCGGGGAGGTGTCGAAGCGGGTGTCGGTGGCCTGGACCCTGGCCAGGAGTTCGGCGGTGCGCATGCTCGGGAACGTCGCCCAGATCGTGGAGACGCGCGGGTCCCGGCTCGGCGGGGTCTCGGTGACCGTGGTCGTGGCCGACGTGGTCACCGGGGCGTAGGTGCAGCCGTTGGCGTTGCCGTACGTGACCTCGGCCTGACCGGTGAGCCGCGTGCCGCCCTCGGTGAGCAGGCTGGAGCGGGTGGTGAACGCCACGCTCCGGGTGACGCCGCCGTCCAGGGAGGACAGGTTCCACGACAGGACCCGGCCGGTCACGCTCGTCGGGCGGGGCCCGGCGCCCTGGTCGAGGGCGGTGCTGTAGTAAACGCCGTCGGGCAGCGTGTACCGCAGGGTGACCCCGGTCGCGGCGGCGCTGCCTGTGTTGGCGACCGTGAGCCCGGTGGTCACCGCCGCCGCCGCATCCGCCTGCGGGGTGGTGGTGGCGGCGAGGGTCAGCCGCGGCGCCTTGATCCGGGTGGTCACGGCGTCGCCGTTGTTGGCGGTGTTGGTCTCCGCCTCGTCGGCCAGGTTCGTGGCCGTCACGCCGGCGCGGTTGACGAGCTCGGCCGCGTCGGGCGTGGTGCAGGGCACCTCGTAGGTGAAGGTCTCCGTGTGGGAGCCCTGCGGAGGCAGGCCGGGCAGGGCGCGGGTCACCGCGGCGCCGTCGGGCGGCGTGTCGGTGAGGCTCACCGAGGCGGCGCGGCCCTTGCCGACGTTCGTGGTCTTCACCTGGTAGGTCAGCGTGTCGCCGGGCAGCGCGGCGGCCTTGTCCACGGTCTTGGCGACCGTGACGTCGGGCTCGTAGAAGTTGCGCTGGGCCAGCTCCGCGCGTACGGCCTGGCGGTAGGTGATCTCGGGCCCGGAGGCGGTGTCGGCGGCGCCCTTGTAGTCCAGTTCGGCCCAGTCGTCGAAGCCGGTCAGGACGGTCTCGCGGCCGGTGTCGTCACCGCCGGGCGTGGACTGGCAGGAGCCGTCCCTGCCCCGCAGGATGTCGTTGCCCACCTGGGAGTCGTTGGGGTGCACCGTGCTGTTGAGCATGCCGTTCGGGCCGGCCAGCACGCAGACGTCGTCGTCGGCGTTGACGTCCACGGCCAGGGGCGGCGTCGGCGGGTCGATGATGGCCCGCCCGGCGGGGGTGAAGTTCCAGTTCCAGTTGAGCGGGCCGCGTCCGGGGCCGAACTGCTCGGCGCCGGTCGGGTCCAGCCAGCGGGTGTGGTCGGTGCCGTCCTGGATGCCCATGGACTCGTCCAGGTTGGTGCGGTTCAGGTCCGGCAGGTCCTCGCGCGAGTAGTCGAGGCGGCGGACGGGGTTGCGGCCCGGCGTGATCGGGATCCCGCCCGGGTCGAAGGAGTAGTTCATGACGCTCAGGTAGTTCGGCTTGTGGTTGGTGCGGAGGTTGCCGCCGTGGGCGAGGCCGAGCGCGTGGCCGAGTTCGTGCATGATCGTGCCGGACTGGTCGCGGACCGTGCCGACCCGGGCGTCGTCCTTGCCGGTGCCGGTCGGGATGACCTGGTCGTCGTCGCCGGCGGCGGTGCTCTGGCAGTCGCCGTCGGTGCCGACGTCGATCTCGCCGGTGCCCAGCAGCGCGTCGTCGCCGCCCGGAGTGGAGTCGGAGACGCCGTTGGGGCCGGGCGCGACGCACAGGGTGCGCCAGGAGCCGAGCGTGATCAGGAAGTCCTTGTCCGCGTCGCAGCAGACTCCCGACACCCCCGCGGCCCCGGGCTGGTCGTGGGCGGCGATCGCGTAGTGCGCGTAGGGGCGCAGCAGCGGGCTCAGGTTGTCGTCGCGGAACTTGCGGAAGTCGGCGTCCAGCCCGATCGTGGCCTGCTCGGCGATCTGATTGCCCTCGATGTAGACGAAGTCCACGCCGACCGGGGTGGGGACTCCGGCGTAACGGCAGGGCCGTACCGGATCGACGGGGGCGTTCGCGAACGCGGTCCTGACCTCGTTGATCGCGGCGGTCTTGGGCTTGTGGTTCTCCGCCGGGGAGGACATGTAGTCGATGGTCACGACGACGCTCTTGCGGCACGGGTTGGCGCCCAGGGCCGCCAGGTCGTAGCGCATCGTGCCGTCGATCTCCCTGATGCCGAACCGCTCGATGACGTCGTAGATGCCGTCCTCGTCGGTGTCGGGCAGGGTGGTGAGATCGACCTTGAGGTCGATGCCGATCGTGGCGGCGACGCCGTCGTTGGTGTCGGGGAAGTTCGGGTCGCCGTCGCCGGTGATGCGGTTCTGGTTCGGCCTGATCCCGTCGGCGGCGCCGCGCCAGGACCGGGTGCCGAGGTCGAACTCCAGGTTCAGCTCGTCGTCCTGGTTGCCCGGGCTGATGTCCATGAGGTCGTCGCCGCCGTTGGTGCCGTCGTCGTAGTCCCACAGCCGGACCAGCACCGGGACGGTGAACCTGTCGTCGGGCACGGAGACCGTCCTGGTGAAGATCCACGGGTCGGCGAAGCGGCTGGGGTCGAAGACGTCGTCCTGCACGTACGGCTTGCGTAAGACGGGGTCGCCCGGGCCGTCGCCGATGCGGATCTCGGGGAAGTAGTCGCCGTCCCCGCCGTCGTCGTCCGGGTTCTCGTGCTGCTGGACGTGGTTGATCGTCAGGGTGACGACGACGTCCGTGGCCGCGCGGGCCGGCGGGGCCAGCACCGTGGTGAGCGCGATGAGACAGAGCACGACCAGCGGGATGATCGCCGGTCGGGCGAATCGTGATAGATGCAACATGCGGCAAGAGTGCGAGCGTTGTCCGAGTACCACATGAGTAGGCACCTACTCACCCGACGACGCGCTGAGAGGGGTGGAACGGTGCGCATCGAGCTTTTGGGGCAGATCCGTGCCTTCGGGGAGGACGGGAAGCCGATCGAGATCAGCGGCGCCAGACTGCGCGCGCTCCTGGCCAGGCTCGCCCTCGCCCCCGGCCGGGCCGTGCGGAGTGACACGCTGGCCGACGACCTGTGGGGCGCCGATCCACCGGCCGACGCCGCCAACGCGTTGCAGGCGCTGGTGTCCAGGCTGCGCCGGGCGCTGGGCGGGGCGAAGCAGGTGGAGCCGGTCCCCGGCGGCTACCGGCTGCCGGCGCCGCACGTGGACGCCGCGCGGTTCGAGGACCTGATCGCCCGGGGCCGCGACGCGCTGGCCGCCGACCGGCCGCGCAAGGCGTCGGAACTGCTCGGCGAGGCGCTGGGCCTCTGGCGCGGCACGCCGCTGGCCGACCTGGAGAAGCACGCGTTCGCCGCAGCCGCGGCGGCCCGCTGGGCAGACCTGAGGACGTCGGCCGCCGAGGACCGCTTCGAGGCGGAGCTCCGGCTCGGCGGGCACGAGGCGATCCTGGCCGACCTGGAGTCGGAGAGCGCCCGCCACCCCCTGCGCGAACGCCTGGCCGCGCTGCGCATGCGGGCCCTGGCCGCCGCCGGCCGGCAGTCCGCGGCGCTGGCCGTGTACGAGCACGTCCGCGGCACGCTGGCGGAAGAGCTCGGCGTCGATCCCGGGCCGGAACTACGCGCCGCCCACCTGGCCGTGCTGCGCGGCGAGTACGGCACGTCCCCGGCACGGGCGGAGCCCCGGCTGCCGCTTCGGCTGACCAGCTTCGTCGGCCGGGAGCACGAGCTGAAGCAGGTCCTGGCGCAGATGGAGACCTCCCGACTGGTCACGATCGTGGGACCGGGCGGCGCGGGCAAGAGCAGGCTGGCGGTCGAGGCGGTGACCCGGCACCCCGCGTACCGGACCGGCCGGCTGTGGTTCGTCTCCCTGGCCGCCGCCGACACCCCCGAGCGCCTGGTCGACGTCGTGCTCGGCACGCTCAGGTCTGGCGGCGCCCGGCAGACCGGGCCGGCCGATCCCCTTGACCAGGTGGCCGAGCTGATCCAGGACGGCGCGGCGGTCCTGGTGCTGGACGACTGCGAACGGCTGGTCGAGGACGTCGCCCACCTGGCCCACGGGTTGCTGGGGCGCCTGCCGTACCTGACCATCCTGGCCACCAGCAGGCAGTCGCTGGCGATCGTCGGGGAGGTGCTGTGCCCGCTCGGGCCGCTGGCCGAGCCCCCGGCGGCGCGGCTGTTCCGCGACCGGGCGGCCGACGTGCTGCCGGGCACCGAGCTGGACGACGCCACGGTCGCCGACGTCTGCCGTCGCCTCGACGGCCTGCCGCTCGCCCTGGAACTGGCCGCCGCCCGGCTGCGCTCGATGAGCCTGGAGCAGATCGCCCGTCGGCTCGACGACCGCTTCCGGCTGCTGACCTCGGGCAACAGGACCGCGCTTCCGCACCAGCGCACCCTGCACGCCGTGGTCGAGTGGAGTTGGGGCCTGCTGAGCGAGGAGGAACGCACGCTGGCACGCCGCTTCGCCGTCTTCCCCGGCGGCGCCGGCGAGGCCGCGGTGGAAGCGGTGTGCGGGAGCGTGTACGTCCTGGGCTCGCTCGTGGAGAAGTCGTTCGTGGTGGCGACGGGCGGGCGGTACCGGATGCTGGAGACGATCCGCGCCTACGCCGAGGAGGAGCTGCGCCGCAGCGGTGAGCAGGGCGAGGTCCGGGCCCGGTTCATCCGGCACTTCCGGCTCCTGGCCGAGGAGAACGAGCTGCCGCTGCGCTCGCGTGACCAGCTGCGCGCCTTCGCCGCCCTCGACGCCGACTACGACAACCTGCTGTTCGCGGTGCGCGCGGCCATCGCCGACGGCGACGCCGACGCCGCGTGGCGGCCGCTGCCGACGCTGTGGTGGTACTGGTACACGCGCTTCGACGCCCGATCGGAGAAGCTTCTGGCCGAGGTGCTCGCGTTCGGCGACGCGCTGCCCGGCCACGCGCGGGCGCTGCTGGCCGCGCTCCTCACGCTGGCCGGTGACCGGGTCTTCGCTCCCGCCGCCGAGGCGCGGCCCCTGATCGAGGAGTGCATCCGCACCGGCGTGCTGGAGCGGTTCGTGCCGGCGGTGCCGCTCGTGCTCGCCGCCTCGTTCGTGTACGGCTTCGCCGACCTGGTCGAGGACGAGCTGGCCAAGGCCGGCGAACACCGCGACCCGTGGGCCAGGGCCTCCGCGTCCTGGATGGAGGCTACCGTGCGCGGTGAGGACGGCGACTGGGAAGGCGCCATGAAGGCCCTGGCCGAGGCGCTGCGCCGGTTCGACGAACTCGGCGAGCGCACCGGGCTGATCATGACGTTGGGCAGCCTGGCCCGCGTCCACTCGATCCGCGGCGAGCACGAGGCGGCCATCGCCGCGCTGGAACGCAGCTCGGTGCTGGCCGCCGAGCTCGGCATCGGGGAGGAGATCTGGCACCGGACCGGGCTGGCCGCCGAACGCTCCCGCGCCGGTGACCGGGAAGGCGCCTGGCGCGAGGCGGAGCTGGCCAGGAGCCGGGTGAACCCGCGGGCCAGGCAACATGCCGAGATCGGGCTCTGGCGCCTGATCGCCGCTCTGCACCGCCGTACCGGAGAGCTGGAGGCGGCCGAGCGGGCGGTCGACGAGCTGGCGGCGATGGGCCGCGGCCTGTCCATGGACGAGGAGGCCGTCGCCCGGCTCGTCGCGACCGCCCGCCTGGCCAACCTGCTGGCCGCGGGGCAGGCGCGGGCGGCGCGCGCGTTGTTCCCCGTGGCCGTCCGAGCCTCCCTGAACGAGAGGGACGCCGCGACCGCGGCCGAGCTGCTGGCCAGGCTGCTCCTGCTGGAGGGAGACGCGTACGGCGCGGCCACCGCCCTGGGCCTGAGCCAGGCCATCCGCGGCGCCTTCGACCAGGGCGAGCCCGAGCTGGCCGCGCTCGCCGCCGAGCTGACGGCCCTGCTCGGCGCCCAGCGGTACGAACGGGCCTACCGCGAGGGCGCCGGGCTGCCCAGGGACGAGGCGCTGGCGAAGCTGTCAGAACCAGTCGGATAGCAGCTCCGGGTCGAACGGGATCGGGGCGATCCGGTAGGCGGGCGGCTCGGCCCCCATCAGGTGGCGCACCAGGAAGTCCCACTCCCGCCGGTAGGTGTGGTGGTGGTAGCCGAGGAACAAGTGCTCGGCGCCGGGCACGATCAGCATCTCGAAGTCCTTGTCGAGCAGGATGAGCCGCTCGGCCAGGCGCAGGGTGTGGTCGGGGGCGATGTTGGTGTCCATGCCGCCGTGGATCAGCAGCAGCTTGCCGCGCAGGCGCTCGGCCCGATCCACGTTGTTCACGCGGCTGTAGTCGGCCTCGCCGGGGGTGCCCTGGTAGATCTCCGCGTACCCGGCGTGGTAGCTCTCCAGGTCCTGGTTCGCGCAGCTCGCGACCCCGGCCTTGTAGACGTCGGGGTGGTCGAGCATGGCGCGGACCGCCTGGTGGCCCCCGGCGGAGGAGCCGGCCACGCCCACGCGGTCCATGTCCATCCACGGCCGGGTCCGCGCCAGCTCACGCAGGGCCGCCACATGGTCGGCGGCGTCCCCGACGTTGCCGTAGGAGTGGTCGAAGAACGTCTTGTCCCGGCCCGGGGTGCCGCGCCCGTCGAGGGCCATGACCACGAAGCCGAGCGCCGCCATCACCTCGGCCTCGTGGGCGAAGGGCATCTCCGCGAAGGCCGAGCCGACGCGGTTGCGCTGCGGGCCGGGGTAGGGGTGGTCGATGACCGGGTAGCTGCACTCGGGGTCGAAGCCGTGCGGCTTGTACAGCACGCCGTACACGTCCGTCACGCCGTCGGCCGCCTTGGCGCGGAAGCGCTCGGGCGGGCTCCAGCCGGTCGCGACCAGGCCGCTGACGTCGGCGCGCTCCAGTTCGGTCAGCACCCGGCCGCTCCAGTCGCGCAGGGTGATCACGGGCGGGATCTCGGCGGTGGAGGCCGAGTCGACGAAGCATGATTTGTCGGGCGCGACCGTGACCGCGTGATCCAGGTCGTCCTCGGTCAGCACCGCGAACCCGGGGCCGTCCAGCTCCGCCCGGCAGACCGAGCGCGGATAGGGGTCACCGGCGACCAGGCCGGAGGCGGTGAAGTAGACCACCCGCGCCTCCTCGTCGATGCGCAGGATCTCGCGGACCGTCCACTCGCCCGCGGTCACCTGCCTCTTCAGCGCGCCCGTACGCCCGTCGTACAGGTACAGGTGCCCCCAGCCGTCGCGCTGCGAGTACCACAGCACCTCGTCCCCGCCGGAGAACACCTCGACCATGGGCGCCTGCCCCTCCGCCCACTGGTTCGGCTCCACCCGGGTCGGGCCGGTCTCGGTCAGCAGGGTTTCCACGCGCCCGGTGGCCGGGTCGAGCCGGTTGAGCGACAGGCTGCGCTGGTTGCGGGGATAGCCCAGGTAGTAGGCGACCGAGCCGTCGCCGGCCCACCACAGCCACCGCTGGAACACCGGCGAGGTCTGCGACATCGGCAGCGCGGCCGCCGCGGCGGGCACCACGGCGCCGGTCGCGAGGTCACAGACGACGACCTCGGCCAGGGCGACCTTCTCGTCGCCGGTGTGCGCGAAGCGCTGCGTGTACAACCGGGCGGGGCCGCCCTCGGCCGGCAGCGCGTCGATGAAGTGAGTACGGCGGACGCCGCGGTGGTCGGTGCGGTGCGTGAGCACGCGGGCGCCGTCGGGCGACCAGATCGCGGCCGGAGGCATGGCGGGCAAGCCGAGCTTGCGGAGCAGGACCGAGTAGTGCCACCAGTCCGGCCCGGTGGCGTAGTCGTGGTCCTGCTCGCCGTCACCGGTCAGCGCCCGCTCCCGGCCGCCGGCCAGGTCGCGCACCCACAGGTTGTGGTCCCGGATGAACAGCGCCTGCTGCCCGTCGGGCGAGACCACCTCGTCGAACCCGGCGGCCGGACCCGGCTGGGCCGGCTCCACCAGGTAGGTGTCCAGCGGGCAGCGCCAGTAGCCGTCGAAGGCGGCGAACTCCACGGCCGTCGCGCTGTAGCCGATCGCGGTGAACGGCAGCGCCTCCGGGTCCACGTCCTGTCCGGAGGCGCCGGCCAGCCCTTTGGCCAGCCGTACATGGTCGAAGGCCGGCCGCCGCCCGCCCTCGTCCACGAGGACGAACCGGCGGCCTCTGCGGTACCAGAACTGGGCGCCCTCGCCCGTCCACATCGGCCTGACCCGGTCGCCGGAGACGAGCTTGTGCCGGTATTGGAGGACGAGCTTCTCCGCGGTCTCGTAGGCGGAGACGTCGAGCTGTCGCATGAAGGGTTCCCCCCGATCGTGTGGGATGCGTTCGGTCGTCTCACAGCCTGGGGATCGGGGCTGACGACGGCCTGACACCGTCTCCGGCGGCGGTGTCAGGTCGCGTCAGGTCAGTGTTCGTCCGCGCCGATCGGGCGCACGTGCCGGAGCATGGTCAGGGAGGCCACGGCCAGGACCAGCGCGATCACCCCGCTGAGGAGCGTGACCACGATCAGCCCCTGGCCGAACGCGGCCTGCGCCTCGGCCACGAGCGCCGCCGCCGGGCCCGGCCGCAGCCCGGCGGCCGTGTCGAGCGCCTCGCCGAGCGACTCGCCCGCCCCGGGCGAGGTGGCGAGGCTGCCGTAGACGGCGGTGCCGACGCTGCCGAGGAGCGCGATGCCGAGCGCGATCCCGAACTCGCCGCTGCTCTCCGCGATCGCGGAGGCCGATCCGGCGCGCTCCCGCGGCGCCGATCCGACGATGAGGCCGAGCCCGAGCGCGCCCACGGGCGCCATGCCGACGAAGGCGACGGTGATGCCCGTCATCAGCACGCCGAGGCCGTCGCCCGCCGCCACCAGCGCGAACCCGGCGACCGACACCACCATCCCCGCGCCCACGACGACACTGGGGCGATAGGCGCTCGCGATGGCCGGCGCCGCGAGCGACCCGCCGACCAGGCCGAGCGCCGGGATCGCCATCCACATCCCTGCGGCCAGCGGCGACAGCCCCTCGACCAGTTGCAGGTGCTGGCTCACGAACAGGTAGACGCCGCCCTGCGTCACCATGGCCAGCGCGAGGATCAGCAGCGCGGTGCGGAAGGACCGGTTGGCGAAGAGCCCGAGATCCAGCAGCGGCTCGGCCAGCCGCCGCTGCCGCCGGACGAACAGCACGCCCGCCGCCACGCCCACCCCGAGCGCGAGGTACGGCACCGCCTGCCCCGGATCCTTGGCCAGTTCCTTCAGCGCGTACACGGTCGGCAGGATCGCCGCCAGCGACAGCGCCACGCTGGCCGGGTCGGGCCGGGCGGCGCCGTGCGCCGGAGTCTCCGGCAGCAGGAAGAGCCCGCCCAGCACCACCAGGACCATGATCGGCACCCCCAGCAGGAACACCGACCCCCACCAGTAGTTCTCCAGCAGTACCCCGCCGACGACGGGCCCGAGGGCCGCACCGCCCATGAAGCAGGCGGTGAACACCCCGATGGCCATGGCCCGCCGCCTGGCGTCGGCGAACAACCCGGCCGCCAGCGCCAGCGCGGACGGCCCCATCGCGGCTCCGGCCACACCCAGCAGCGCCCTGGCCACGATGAGCAGCACGGTGGAGGGGGAGTAGGCCGCCAGCGCGGAGGCGGCGCCGAACAGGATCGCGCCGATCACCAGCAGCCGGCGACGGCCGATCCGGTCGCCGAGCGACCCCATGGTGACCATGAACCCGGCGATCATGAAGCTGTACACGTCGGTGATCCACAGCAGCTCGGTGGCGCTGGGATCCAGGTCGGCGGCCAGATGGGGAAGGGCCAGCACCAGCACGGTGTTGTCAACGGCGAGCAGCAACGTGGCCAGGGCGAGCACGGCCATCCCCAGCCATGCGCGCACCCCGTCACGGGTAGCGGTAGTCGTCATGTGACCAGGCTCAAGGGTGGACGTTATGGATATGTTCGGGACTGTTTAGGGTGGCGTTCATGCGCTTCGCCGTCCTGGGGCCGCTCGAGGTGATCGCGGCCGATGGCCGCGCCGTGGCCGTGCCCGAGCGCAAGGTCCGGGCGTTGCTGGCCGGCCTGCTCGCCCACAACGGCCGGGTGGTGCCCGCGGAGCGGCTCATCGACGGCTTGTGGGGGCCGGAGCGGCCGGGCAATCCGCTCGGGGCGCTGCGGGCCAAGGTGTCGCAGCTACGGCGGGCGCTCGACGAGGCCGAGCCCGGCGCCAGGACCCTGCTCGCCACCCGGGCGCCCGGCTACCTGATCGACGCCGACACCGACGCGCACCGCTTCCAGGAGGCGCTCGGGCGACTCGGGTCCGTGGCCGAGCCGGCCGAACGCGCCGCGCTGCTGGCCGAGGCGCTGGCGTGGTGGCGTGGCCCCGCCTTCGCCGACTTCTCCGACCTGCCCGGCGAACCCCTGGTCCGGCGGGCCGCGCTCCGCCTGGAGGAACAACGGCTGACCGCCCTCGAAGCCTACGCCGACGCCCGGCTCGCCCTCGGCCAGGACGCCGCGCTGGTCGGCGAGCTGACCGACCTGGCCGCCCAGCACCCGCTGCGCGAGGGTTTCCACAGCCTGTTGATGCGCGCCCTCTACCGATCCGGACGGCAGGCCGACGCGCTCGACGTCTACCGCGCCTTCCGCGGGCGCATGCGCGACGACCTGGGCCTCGACCCCGGCCCAGAACTCGCCGCCCTGCACCAGGCGATCCTGGAACACCGGCCGGCCCTGCGCCGCCCCGCGCACGTGCCCGCGCCCGCGGGCGGACGGCTGCCGGAGCCGCTGACCGACCTCGTGGGCCGCTCCGGCGCACTGCGCGACCTGCTCGCACTGCCCGGTACGGCCCGGCTCGTGACGCTGACCGGCATGGGCGGAGTGGGCAAAAGCCGCCTGGCGCTGGCCGCCGCCCACCGGATGGCCTCCGGCTTCCCCGACGGCGCGCACCTGGTGGAGCTGTCGGCCGTGCCCGCGACCCTGTCCCCGCAGGTGGCCGAGGCCGTGGCCACCGCGCTGGGGCTACGAGAGGACCAGGGCGCGGGCGAACCCGGCCGGCGGATCGCCGCCGCCCTGGGGACGCGGCGGGCGTTGCTGGTCCTCGACAACTGCGAGCACGTGGTCGAGGAGGTGGCCGCGCTGGCCGGATCGCTGCTGGGCGCCGCCCCCGGCCTGCGCATCATCGCCACCAGCAGGGAACCGCTCGGGGTGGCGGGCGAGATCGTCCGCGAGGTCCCGCCCTTGGACGCGGAGTCCGCCGCCCGCCTCCTCACCCTCCGCGCAGCCGACGCGGGCCACCCCCTGACAGCCGGTGACGGTGGTGTGGTCGGGGTTGGGGACGGTGGTGTGGTCGGGGTTGGGGACGCCGAGGCGGTGGCGGTGATCTGCCGGCGGCTGGACGGCATTCCGCTGGCGCTCGAGCTGGCGGCGGCCAGGGTGCCGGCGTTGGGGGTGCGGGCGCTGGCCGAGCGGCTGGATGACCGGTTCCGGCTGTTGTCGGCCGGGCGGCGGGGCGGCCCCGCGCGTCAGCGGACGCTCAGGGCCGCGATCGACTGGAGCTGGGACATGCTGACCGGCCCGGAACGGGTCGTATTGCGCCGCCTGGCCGTGCAGGTGGGCGGGTGCACGCTGGAGGCCGCCGAGCGGATCTGCGCCGTGCCCATGCCGATCCCCGGAGGCACGGCGGCCGACGCCGAGCTGGCCGCGAAGGCGCAGGCCACCGGCAACGGCGATGAGCTGGATCCGGCCGACGTGGCCGATCTGCTGGCCCGTCTGGTGGACCGGTCGCTGGTGGTGCGCTCGGGCGGGAGGTATCGGCTGCTGGAGTCCGTGGCGGCCTACGGGGTGGAGCGGCTGCGCGAGGCCGGTGAATACGACCGGGTCCTGCGGTGGTACGCCACCTACTACACCCAGCTCGCCGAGTGCGCCGAAGCGTACCGCACCGGACCGGCCCGGCACCGCTGGGCGGGCAGGCTGGACGCCGAGACCGCCAACGTGCGCGGCGCCCTGGAGGCGGCCATGAGCCTGGGCGAGACCGGGCTGGCCGGGCGGCTCACCGGCTCCCTCGGGTGGTACTGGCTCCAGGCCGGCCGGCAGGCGCAAGCGACATCGCTGGCTATGCGCTGACCGGACACCATTTCTCCAGACTGCCCGTATTTATCGCCGCGATTAACGTGGCATTGAACGCGTGCTACAGTGCAGAATTTGACAGGGCTCCTACGGCCGATTCGTCTATTTCGGACATTCGAAGTGATGTGCAGCGCCTTGGAAAACTGAAGAGATCTTTGATGTGAAAATGCCGCCAACCAGTTGTCGGCGCCATCCACGCTGGCATGATTCGTCGGGCAGGCTTGGCCATGGTCACTGACGTGGGTCAACGCCTGTGGTCACGCATGAGGGCCGCAAGCTCGTATCGGAGCTCTTTTTCTCTGCTCATTCGCAGGAGCGTCATCCGGGTTCGCTCCCGCAGCAGCCTGCGAAAGTAGTGAATCTGCTCCGTGGATGGAAGGTCATCAAGGATGTTTTCAATATTGTATAGGCTGCGGCGTGTAGTGGTGGTCAATGTCACGGCGGCGATGCTAGTCAGCGCGTTGGGTTCGTCGAGCGCTCTTGCCGCAGAGCAGGAAATATCCCCACCGAGCCGGGGGACGCAGGTTGCCAGCCGACAGGCACCAACCGGGCAGACCTGGACGATGGCCAACACCGCCGAACGCGCCCAAGGCGCAACCCCCTCCGGCGTCGTCATGACCGTCGAGAAGAAGCTCGCCGGCGGCGCCCGGGTCGGCAAGGCGGAGACCCTCGGCGCCAACCCCGGCGCCCCGGCCGACGAATACCTCATCCCGGTCAACGCGAAGGCCGTGGCCGGCATCGGCGACCTGTACGAGGGCTTCAAGGTCCGGCCGAACGGCTGGAGCGACGTCGCGACGCTGACCTTCACCTTCTCCCGCCCGGTACGCAACCCCCGCCTGCACGTCGCGGGCACCGGCGGCGCCACCGAGGACGCCTCGGGCAACCAGGAGGAGTTCTGGACCGGCCTGCGCCTGGTCGGCGGCGCCCCCTCCGACCCGACGTTCACCAACATCGCCGGCTTCCCCGGATTCAAGGTCGGCGACCAGGCCATCATCCCCGCGAACCTCGGGGGACCCCGGCGCGAGCCCACCTGCGGCGTCGTCTACATGTGCGGCACCGCCCAGATCAACGGCATGATCTCCACGTTCACCATGCAGGTGCGCGCCCGCAACGTCCGCCGGATCATGGCCGCGGGCGACGCCTTCATGTGGGGCGTCTTCCGCGTCACGTTCGAAGAGGACGGCTCCGACGCCCCGGACTCCTACGGCGCGGCCTCCCACACGGTCTCCGACCTGTCGATCGGCTCCCGGGCCACCGCCGACCACTCCACGACGGTGAGCTCGTTCCCGCGCCGCCTCGCCGACGACACCGACGACGCCGCGGGCTGGCTCCCGGCCGCCGGCGCCGTGGACGGGCGACGTCCGATGCAGCTCTCCGTGCCCGTCAAGACGGTACGGCCGGCCGTACTCGCCGGGTGGGTCGACTTCGACAGGGATGGCAAGTTCCAGAACGACGAGCGGGCGTCGGCGGCGGTCTCGCCGGGTTCGTCCCAGGTGCGGCTTTCGTGGCCGGGGCACGAGGACGCGACCGCCGGGGAGTCGTGGATGCGCCTGCGGCTGGCCGACACCGAGGCTGAGCTGGCGGCTCCGACCGGCTGGGCGGCCAGCGGCGAGGTCGAGGACCATCCCATCAGCCTGGACGGCGCGGCAGCCCTCAAGGTCAGGCACGCGGCCACCCCCCGCGGAGCCGCCAAGGCGGGCGAGGGACTGACCCTCCACACGGCGATCGCCAACACCGGTCGTACGGCCGAGCCGTACACACTGACGGTGGACCTGCAGGACGTGCTCGACGACGCCAGGCACCGCAGGGTGCACCCGGCCCCCACGTCCCGCACCGACACCACGCTCACCTGGCAGGGCGAGCTGAAGCCGGGTGACACCCGGGAGTTCCGCCTGCGTTTCGTCACCAAGCGCAAGGACCTGGGCAACCGCCAGGTGCGCACGCGCTGGTCCGGCGACGGCACGGGCGCGTGCGCCGATCAGCCGGAGCGTCCGGCCTGCGGGCTGACCGTCCCGGTGCGCCAGCGCTGACCCCGGCACCCGCCGGGAAGAGGGGAGTGACATGAGGTGGACCGCGGTTCCCGCCGTCTGGCTGACCTTCTGCCTGGGGTCCGCCATCGCGCCGCCCCCCGCGCCGGCAGCGGCCATGACAAACGCCCCGGCCGCGACATACGTCCCGGCCGGGACGAAGGTCCCGCTCACGACATACGCGACGGCCGCGACATACGTCCCGGCCGCGGCGGGCGTCTCGGCTGCGGCTTCCGCGGCCGGGACGTACGTCGTGGCCCTGCGCCGCCCGCCGGACGGTGACGTCGCGGGCGCCGAGGCGCGGGCCGAGGCGATGACCGGCCGGTACGGCGGGCGGGTCCACCATGTTTACGCCTCCGCGCTGCGCGGGTTCTCGGTCGCCATGAGCGCGGATCAGGCGGCCAGGCTCGCGGCCAACCCACGGGTGGCGATGGTCGAGCGGAACCAGGTCTTCAGCCCCCAGGCGACCCCGTGGGGGCTGGACCGGGTCAACCAGCGGAACCTGCCCCTGGACGACGTGGCGCTGCGCGGGGGCAGCGCCTCCGGGGTGACCGCCTACGTCCTCGACAGCGGGCTGCGCGTCACGCACTCCGAGTTCGGCGGCCGGGCCGGCCACGGCTATGACGCCCTGGACGACGACCTGGTCGCCGACGACTGCTACGGGCACGGGACACACGTGGCCGGCATCCTCGGCGGGCGCACGTACGGCGTGGCCAAGGACGTCGGCCTCGTGGCCGTGCGTGTGCTCGACTGCGCCGGCTTCGGCACCACCGCGGACATCGTGGCCGGCATCGACTGGGTGACCCGGCATGCCAGGGAGCCTGCCGTGGTGAACCTCAGCCTGCAGGCGGGCAAGAGCCGGGCCATCGACCGGGCGGTGCGCAGTTCGGTCGCGACGGGCCTGCCGTACGTGGTGTCCGCGGGAAACCAGGGGCGCGACGCCTGCGACGCCTCGCCCTCCGGGGTGGCGGAGGCGATCACGGTGGGCGCGAGCACGGACGCCGACGAGCGGGCGCCGTTCTCCAACGACGGGCGTTGTGTGGACCTGTTCGCGCCGGGGGCGGCGATACCGTCGGCCTGGATCACCGATGACGAGTCGAGTTTCACGGTCAGCGGGACGTCGATGGCCGCTCCGCACGTGGCGGGGGCCGTGGCGCTGATGCTGGCGGGACGGCCCGGGTCCACTCCCGCGGATATCGCCGCCCGGCTGGCGGAGGAGTCCACGAAGAACGTCATATCCGGTCTTCGTGGCGAGTCGCCGAACCGGTTGCTGTTCGTGGAAGACAGATCTGCTTCTCCGGTGTGAGAAGCGGTCAAGGCGGATTGCCCGGATTTATCGGGATTCGTGGCGGGCCAGTTCATTTTCCTTTGGCCGAGCTGAGAAACGCAGATTACTCCCCATGGGTTTTATCTGCAATGTCAAGGAATCCAGAACGGTCTTTGACTTTAACGCGGCAGGGAATGGTGGCAACTAGTCTGCGTGGCGCGGCAAGGTAGTCATGTGTGGTGCGGCTGCCGAAATCAATAGGCGGCGTCACACGAAATTCCATTCGTACACTGGAGGAAGTAAACATGCTTCGTCGCATTGTCATCGGTGCGCTCGCCGCAGGGGCTTTCCTGGCCGCCTCGTCCACCGCGGCATCCGCGGCCACCTGGGAGAAGGGCGGCGACGACAACGTCGGCAACTCTCACAGCCCGGCGTCCATCGTCATTCCGGTGCTCAACCACGCCCTCAACAACAACGAGGTCGACGTCCTGACGATCGCGCACCTGGAGCGGATCAACCTGAACCTCCTGACCAACAACACCAGCATCACCGATGTTGAGGGCAAGGACGGCTGAAATCCCACCATGGTGGGTCTGCGTTCGCGAGCCGCCGGTGCGCTCGCAATGATTGCGGAGCGCGCCGGCAGCCGAGCGGACACCTCGCGGGGACACGTCTGATGTCGTCGCGGCGCAGGACGGGTGAGCGGTAGACGGGCACTCTCCCTCACTTGGACGAAACGTTGCCCCCGGTCCGGCTCTCTACTCCCGAGGAGCCGGGCCGGGGGCAATTTTCATGTGCTACATCCCCCGCCGGTCGTCGGCGCCCGCCGGGCGGATGATTCCGGCGTAACCCCGCCGGTCGATGTTCTCGATGCGCACGACCGCGCCGGTGAAAGGCGCGACGACCATCTGCTCGCCATTGATGGTCAGCCCGACGTGGTCCGGGCCGCGCCGCTTGGCATTGGTCTCGTAGAAGGCCAGGTCGCCCGCCTGGACGCGGTGGCGGGGAATTCTGGATCCCGACCGCCACTGCGTATACGTGCTGGAGCCGATGCTGAGGCCCGCCCTGGCCCAGGCGTACTCGGTGAGGCCGGCGCAGTCGAAGCCCTTGGTCCGCCTCCCACGCCCGGTTCCGAGCGTCGGGCCGGTGACGTCGCCGCCGCCCCACGCGTAGGGGACGCCGAGCATGGCGAGGGCCGCGTCCGCCGCCACCTGGCCCGGCGGCAGCCCCGCCGACTCCCGGCAGGACGCGCACTCCGTGAGCGCGTAGGCGGTGGCGGGGGCGAACGTGAACGCCAGCAGCGCCCCGCCGATGATGAACGTGAACCTCATGGCACCTGTCTCGTGAAAAGCGTCTCGGAGAAGGTGCCCGCAGGTGCCGCCGGTTGAAAACCAAGGGCAATTCAGCAATCAGCACGGCCATGCCAAGTGCCGGGGCGGCGGAGCCGTACCGGCCCCGCCGCCCGATTCAGCGGCTGACGAACCCCCTGCCCGGAGGCACGGTGACGGTCATGTCGCCGCCGTCGACCAGCGTCATCGACCGTGCGCTCGGGCTCTTCTGCCGCACGTCCACCGGGCCGGGAAGGGGCACGTACGGCGCCTCCTCCGTCATGAACGGCGCGGTGACGACCACCTTGGGCCCGGCGGAGGCGAACGCCCCGCAGGGGAGGGCGCACAGGCCCGCGGCGAGGAGCCCCGCGACCACAGGGCGGGCCCAGCGGCGAGGGCTCAGCGGCATGAGGGCTCACCGCTGTGCTGAAGGTCGCCCGAGCCGGCCTTCCGGCCGTCGGCGATCCTGGCGACCAGACCGGGGACGAGCGTCGCAGCGGCGAACCTGGAGCCGTGCACGAACCGCATGACCGGCCCGAACGTGGGCGCGGCGGCGAGTCCGACGATGAACAGCCCGGCGACCGAGGACTCGAAGGTCTTGCTCAGCACGGGCGCGTACCGCAGGTGCCGCAGGGCGGTGCGCACCTCGGGGGCGAGCACGGCGAACCTGCGCACGTCCACGACGTAGCCGGTGGCGGCGATGACGTGGTCGGCGTGCAGGCTGAACGGGTCGCCGGACTCGTCCTGGAGGGTCAGGTCCGCGCCGTCCACGGCCGTCGCCCGGCGCAGGCGGGCGCCGAGGCTGGTGGGGATGCCGGTGAAGCGCTCACGGAGCCACCACGAGCCCGCCGGGCCGAGCGTGGTCCGCACGATGCGCCGGCGGAGCGGGGCGGGCAGGTGACGGAAGAGCGCGGGCCGCTCCGACCACAGCCAGGACCGCCAGCCGGTGCCGAGGCCCGACTGCGGGGCCAGGCAGCGGGCGAGCACCGAGCGCTCGGGGACGGGGGTGGTGTTCCACAGCAGTTGCGGGGCGCGCGCGATCAGGTGCGGTTCCGCCCCGGCCTCGCGGAGCAGGACGGCCGTCTCGATGGCCGACTGCCCGGCCCCGATCACCGCCACCGCCTTGCCCGCGTACCGGCGCGGGTCGTGGACCTGGCAGCTGTGCGCGAGAACGGACGAGGGAAGCGAGGCCAGCGTCGCGGGCACACGGGCGAAGGGCAGGAACCCGACGGCCAGCACGACCGTGCGCGCCAGAATGCGCTCGCCGGTCGCCAGAATGAGCTGGAAAAGCCCGTCGTCGTTTTTGTCGATGCTCGCGACGTCGGCAGGGGTGATACGGTCGCCGACCGCCTGCTCGCAGAACCAGCGGCCGTAATCGACGAATCGTTCCACCGGGGTCGGCTGCGCATAGGCATAGGGGAAATCGCGCTCCGCGCAGTATGCGGCGAGCGTGAGATCCTCCCGGGGGTCGGCGAGGTGGGAGGCGAACGGTTCGGACTTGAGCAGCATGCCCTGGGGCATGTGCCGGTCCCAGGCGTTCATCGGGGTGCCGAAGACGCGGGTGCCGAGCCCTGCGCTGATCGCGTATGCGGCTACCGAGAGCCCGTACGGACCCGCCCCGACGACAGCGACATCGAGCGTTTCCTCTTGCATGAATTCCTCTCGTTCTACGGACGCGGGACCGGTCAGGCCCGGCGTCCCCTGAGCGCGCGGAGAAAGGTGTGCCCGACCATCCCGGCGAACGGCCGGAGGTCGTCACGCGCATACCACGCCAGCTCATCTGAATGCCGCGTCGCGGCCAGCCAGCCGCCGCCGGACGACCCCCCGGCCAGCTTTCTGAGGAGGTCGTAGTTTTCCACCAGATAGGTGCGGCCATACTGTGGTGCGCCCGGCGCGAGAGGCTGGCCGGTGAGGTCCAGATAAGCGGCGCGGATGACATCGATCCGGGTCGAGCCGGCGAACAGGCGGAACTGCGCGCCGACGCGGGGATTGAAGTCGAGCAGATAATATTGGCCGTCGCCCGCGTGGTATCGGAAATCCAGGTCAAGGATGCCCGCGTAACCGAGGGAGCGGGCGAGCGTCGTGGCCTTCTGCTCGATGTCGGGATTGTCCAGCCAGCGGCCGAGGGTGGTGATTCCCGCCGCCGGGGGATAGGCCCGCTCTTTTCGCCCGCTGCCCGAGAAGCCGCACGTGGCGTCTTTCCTGAAATATCCGTGAAAGAACCAGTCTGCGGAAGGAGCGGGAGGGATGTACCGCTGGAGGAGGAGCTCGCTCGGCTGCCCCCTGGCCTGGTCGGCGAGGGTCCTGAGCTGCTCGGCCGTGTGCACGAGGGTGGTACTGCGGCCGCGGGTGACCAGCCAGGGCTTCGCCCACTTGGCGATCATCGGGTAGCCGTATGCGCGTTCGGCCTCGGCCAGATCGGCGGGCGTCTCCATGACCAGGGTGTCGGGGTGCGGCACGCCCAGCTTCCTGCAGATCGTGGCCAGCTCCCCTTTGTCGGCGAGCCGGGACGGAAGCTCGCTCGGGGGCGTGGAAATGCGGAACCTGGTCGCGAGGGCGTGGGAGTGCCGGGCGATGTGGATGGCGGTGATGTCGTCCATCGGCAGCAGAACCGGGGTTTCGCCGATGCGGTCGGCCGCGGAAAGTACCGTATGCAGAAAGGTGTCCGCGTCCGCGCCGGTCGTGGTCCAATCGGTGCAACCGGCCAGGTACTTCGTCCGTACGGCGGGGCCGTACGGACGGGCGAGAATCGCGTGCACCTCGATATCGACGCGACCAAGCGTCCGGATGGCGGCAAGCGTGCCATGGTGAAATGGATTGCTGTCCATGCGCACGAGCAAAGCCGGCGCCCGGGGGTCGATAGGCAGGTCATTCACCGGTCTTTCATATCATGACGTTACCAAGCCCTTTTCCATGGATTAGCTATTTGTCGTCCTTCAACGAGGAAGGGTTAGGGGGTAAATCATGGCCTATATCCCCAATCCGGACATTCAGTACATGTGTCTCAAAGGTTTGATGAGGATTTTATGTTCCACCAAAGGTGTGAGTGGGAATGGAGGAACCCAGAAAAGCAGTGATCCATAGGAATGGTGAGTTAGCTGTATGAGAAGGCACAAGTTCCTTGGGCTTCGGGTCTGGGGCGCGCTGGGGGCGGGCTTTCTGGTGGTGGTGGCCGTCGCCGCGCAACCTGTAGCGGTGGCCGGGCCCAAGCTCCGCGCTAACGTCATAGAGAAAGCCGCGCTCGGCGTATTCACGGGCTCGGACGGGCGAGGCACCACCCGGCTGGCGGAATTCGAGCGCTGGCTCGGCCGCGACGTCACCGTCGGCCGCACCTACATTCCTGGCGAAACCTGGGCGGCCTTCCTGGGGCCCGATTTCATCCTCAAACCCTGGACGCGCTGGCGCGCCGAGAAGCCGGGCCGGGTCCTGGCCATCAACGTGCCCATGGTGGCGCCCAACGAGGGCGGGCTCTCCGACCCGTCCGTCGCCGTCCTGCTCAACGCGGGCGCGAACGGCGCCTTCGACCTCACCTTTCGCCAGCTCGCCGACCGCCTGGTCGCCGAAGGAGCCGGCGACTCGATCATCGTCCTCGGCTGGGAGATGAACGGCACCACCTACTCCAGCCGTTGCGCGCCGGACCCCGTCGCGTGGAAGACGTACTGGCGCCGGATCGTGACCGCCATGCGCGCGGTCCCCGGGCAGAAGTTCCGCTTCGACTTCACGGCCGCCCGCGGCCGCGACGCCATTCCGTGGACCCAGTGCTACCCGGGTGACGACGTCGTCGACATCATCGGCCTCGACAGCTACGACCAGCCGCCTGCCGACGGGTTCCGCGACTACGTCTCTCAGCCTTATGGGCTGCAGCATCACGCCGACTTCGCCGCCGCGCACGGCAAGCCGATGTCCTTCCCCGAGTGGGGGCTGTTCCGGTACGGCGACCGGCCGCAGTACGTCCGCGGGATGCTCGACTGGATCGGCAAGCACAACGTCGTCTACCACTCGCTGTCCGACTACTGCCCGCACGGGGTGTGGCAGTGCGCGGCCAACCCGCGCTCGGCGGACGGCTACCGCACCGCCCTGCGCCAGATGCTGCCCGGCACCCTGCCGAAGGCCACCGACCCGCCGCTGCCGTCGCCCTCGGCGCCGGTCCCGCTGCCCTCGGCGTCACTGCCGTCCGCCCCGGTCCCGGCCCCTTCGGCGTCGCTGCCCTCGGCTCCGGTGCCCGCGCCTTCGGCGAGCCTGCCGGTCCCGGCCCCGTCGGCCAGCCTGCCGTCGGCTCCGGTCCCGGCTCCCTCGGCGAGCCTGCCGGTGGCCGCGCCCTCGGCGACCCTGCCCTCGGCTCCGGTCCCGGCGCCGTCCGCGAGCCTGCCGGTCCCGGCGCCCTCGGCGTCGCTGCCCTCGGCTCCGGTGCCCGCGCCGTCGGCGAGCCTGCCGGTGCCCGCGCCTTCGGCCAGTCTGCCGGTGGCCGCGCCCTCGGCGACCTTGCCGTCGGCTCCGGTGCCTGCGCCTTCGGCCAGTCTGCCGGTTCCGGCCCCGTCGGCCAGCCTGCCGTCGGCTCCGGTGCCCGCGCCGTCGGCGAGCCTGCCGGTTCCGGCCCCATCGGCCAGTCTGCCGGTTGCGGCACCGTCCGCGTCGCTGCCCGCCCCCGGACTCCCGCTGGCCGGTGGCCTTCCGCAGGACGCGGGCACGGTGGTCCCGTCGCCGCCCGCGACGCTGGTCAGCGTGGAAGGCGGTCTGCTGAGCGTGGTGACCGGCGTGCTGCAGAGCCTGCTGGCGCTCATCGCCGGAACACCGCCGCCGCCGTCCGTGCCGCTGGTGGAGCTGCCTCCCGTGCCGCTGGACATCCCGAGTCCCACGGTGATGCCGCCGGCCATCCCGGCCAGTGACGACGACTGGATGAGCTGACGGGTGGTGGCCGGGCGGGCTATCCCCGCCCGGCCACCTCGGCCGTCAGCCGCGCCAGCGCCTCCATGGTGGCGCGCGCGTCGAACTCCTTGCTCCCCAGCGCCGCGAGCTGCCCTTCCCGCCAGGCGAGCGAAGGGTCCAGCAGACGTACGGCCAGCGCGTGCGTCAGCCCGTCGAGGTCCCCGGCCGTGACCAGGGCCCCGCTCTCCTCGCTGACGACCTCGCGCAACCCGGGAACGTCGAAGGCCACCACCGGACGCGCGCAGGCCATGGCCTCCAGCGCCGTCAACGGCAGCCCTTCCCAGCGCGACGGCATGACGACCACGTCACAGGCGGCGTACCACGGCCGCACGTCGGCCCGCGCACCGGCGAACAGCACCCCGGCCGGAGCCTCGTCCTCCAGCTCGGCCCGGAGCTCCCCGTCGCCCACGAGCACCAGCAGCGCGTCGGGACAGGTGCCCAGCACCCGCGGCCAGGCCCGCAGCAAGGTGTCCTGGCCCTTCTGCCGGGTGACCCGGCCCACGCACAGCGCCAGCCGTCCATGCTCGGGAAGCCCGAGCGCGGCGCGCGCCCGGAGCCGGTCGTCCTCGTCCGCGGGCACGAAGCGCTCCAGGTCGACGCCGTTGCGGACGACCCTCGCGGACAGCCCCTGAGCCCGGCCCGCGTCCGCTTCGCCGTCCCCGACGCACACGACCGCCGCCGTCCAGCGGGCCGCCAGGCGCTCCCACGCGATCGCGGCCCTGGTCATCGCCCCTTGGCAGGCCAGCCAGGACCAGCCGTGGGGCTGGTAGACGGTGGGCCGGCGGCCGCGCAGGACCAGCCGTCCCACCAGGCCGGCCTTAGCCGAGTGGAGGTGGACGACGTCGGGATCGACGTGGCGCACGATCCGGCGCAGCGCGACGGCCTCGCCGATGGCGCTCACCCCGGGCGAACGGGCCGCCTCCCAGGCGAGGTGCGTGACGCCGAGCGCGGCGAGCCGGTCGCGCAGGGGCCCGTGCGGCGGGGCCGCCACGGTCACCCGCCAGCCCCGCCGTACCTGGTCGGCCACCGCGGCGCTCACGTACGCGGCCACGCCCGCTTCCACGGGCATGCTGACGTGCAGGACGGACAGCGGCATGGTCGGGTCTCTCACTGCTCTGGCCGGGACGGGGCGCCGGCGACGGAGGGGAAGTGTTCCTTGAGCGCCCGCGCGGCGCGGATGCGCGCGCTGACGGCGGCGGCGTAGGCGGCGGCCCGGCGCGTCCTGCCCAGGATCACGCGCTGGTTGGCGACGGCTGTCGCGCCCCATTTCGCCTTGTGGGGTTCGTTCCCGCGCAGCAGGCTCACCGTGCGCAGGCCGCGCTCGTGCGCTCGGCGGAGGGACTGCTGGATGACCATGGCGAAGGTGTCCACGCGGGTGCGCAGCCAGGGGTCGGCGCCGTAGAGGTAGCCGCCGGTGAAGTCTCCGCCGACGAGGCAGAAGTCGGAGGCCACGAGCCGGTCGCCGACCCGGAACTCCGTCAGCGCCGCCTGCCCGGTGGCGATCAGCTCGGTCGCGGACTGGACGAGGTGCCGGCGGAACCTCGGCCGCAGGTGTTCCTTGTTGATGGCCCGGCCGGACCACTGCATGGCGTGCAGGCGCAGCAGGTCGTCGATGGCGGCCGGCACCTGCTCGGGGTGGACCGTGGTGATGCGCAGGTCCAGGCTGCCGGACCTGCGCAGGGTACGGCGGAGCTTCCCGGCCGTCCGGGCGCCCATGGTCGCGATCAGCTCCTCCAGCGGCATGGCCGGCATGTAGAGGCAGTCCGAGGCGGTCATGAGCCACCGGCGATCCGGCCAGCAGCGGTGCAACGACTCCACGGCGGCGCCGGGCCGTACCTCGGGGAAGTCGAGCACGTCCCAGCCGGGCGTGCGCAGGAGCGCCCGGGTGGCCTCGGGCAGGAGCGTGCCGGCGTGCTCGTCGTCGACGAGCATGTCGGTGTAGTCGGACAGGCCGGTGCCCAAGGGGCGCAGGACCCGGCACCCCCACAGGTGGGAGCGCATGAGGGGGAGCGCCGCCAGGAGGCGGTCGTCGCCGCGCAGCACCAGCACGCGCAGGTCGTTGCGCCCGCCGTACCGCTGCCACCAGGAGGTGATCCAGGCGTGGGACTGGAACGGCGTCGCGGTGGCGCAGCGGTCGTAGAGGTCGTTCCACGCGGGCTTCAGCGCCGGCAGGTCGCCGGGGGCGATGCGTTCCCAGCCGGTGACCGGCTGGCGGATGCCGGCCTTCATGCCTGGACCGGGCGCTTGCGTGAACGTTCGCGGGCGCGGGCGGCCGGCTCGTCGCGGGTGCCCTCGTCGGCGCGGCGGCGGGGCGGGGAGACGAGATAGAAGAGGCCGCCCACGAGGAGACCGGCGGCGCCGCCGACCCCCATGTTGAGGAGCTGGTCGGGTCCCGACGGCTCCTCGGGCGGCGCGGCCTGCGAGAGGCTGGCGATCCTGACGCCGGTGTCGGCCGCATGGGCGGCGGCGTAGGCGATGAGCGCCTGCGCGTGGGCGTTGGCCTGGCCGGCGGCCTGCGCGGCCTGGGGCGCGGAGGCGGTCAGGCTGATCAGAGGGGCGTCGGGGGAGGCCGAGACACGGACCTCGCGCTGAAGCTGGCCGACGGTCTTGGCCGGCAGGTTCGGGCGCAGCGCCTCGGTCATGATGCCGGGCTGGGTGGCGATCCGGGTGAACGCCTGGGCGAAGTTCGTCGTGTGGTCGATGGTGGACTGGTCGTTGGCGACCACGACCACGTACGCCTGGGCCGTGTAGATCCGCTCGGTCAGCGCGGTGTACAGCAGTCCTGCGCAGATGCCCAGAATGACGGCGCAGCCTTGCGGCCACCACTGCTGGACGGCAGCGGCTATCTGACGGATGAATGTCATCGTTGCTCTCCCCATGCGGGCGTGATGCCTTGTGACCGGGACCTCTGCTCGTGGAGGCGCGTGTAGAGCGCCTCGATGCGGTTGACGTGCTGGTCGATGCCGTAGTGGGTGACGGCGTGCGGCGGCGCGAGCCGCTCGTGGCCGGTGCCCGCGAGCTCGCGGACGGCCTGGCTGTAGGCGTCAGCCGCCGAGGGCACGCATCGGGCGCCCGGCGCGGCGCCCGGCGGCAGCTCGGCCAGCGCCGGGCACGCGCTGTACAGCACGGGCAGCCCGCAGGCCAGCGCCTCGACGACGGCGAGCCCGAACGTCTCCTCCTGCGAGGGGGCGGCGAAGACGTCCATGGCCGACAGGAGGGCGGGCACCTGGCTGGACTGCCCGGTGAGGATCATGCGCTGCGCGACCCCGAGCCTGCGGGCGCGCGCCACCAGGTTGGCGCGTTCCGGACCGTCGCCCACCAGCAGCAGGACGGTGTCCGGGACGGCTGCGAGGGCGTCGATCAGGACGTCGAACCGCTTGCCCGGCTCCAGCCGGCCGACGCCGCCGACGACCGTGAGGTGGGGCGGGATGGTGAGCCGGGCCCGGGTGGTCCGCCGTACCTCGGGGTCGAAGCGGAAGGCCGCCGGGTCGATGCCGTTGGCGATCACCTCGATCCGGCTGGGCGGCACGCCCCAGCGTTCCAGCCGCCGGGCTGTGGCCGACGAGACCGCGATGGTCATGTGCCCGAGCCGTTCGCCGGCGCGGGCCAGCGAGCGGACCGGTCCGGTGATGGGGCGTCCCTCCAGCCGGTGCTCGCCGATGGAGTGCTCGCTGGCCACGATCGCGGGCACCCTGGCCAGCCGGGCGAGCAGACGCCCGTAGAGACCGGCCCGGAACAGGTGGGTGTGAACCACGTCGTAGCCGCCCGCCCGGATCAGCCGCCAGAGGGGCATGAGCACGCGCAGGTCCCGGTTGCCCGTCATACCGAGGTGGTGAACGGGCACGCCCAGAGACTCGATGGCCTGGCTGATCAGCCCCGGTTTCGTCAGGGCGGCCACCTCCGCCGTGACCCGGTGGTGTGCGACCAGGTCACGCAGCTGGCGTTCCGCGCCGCCCGCCTCCAGGCCGGTGATGACGTGCAGCACCTTCACCGGCCCCGCCCCCACGTCCAGCGGTGGAGGGCGCGCTTGGCGTGCAGGCGGAGCGGGTTGTCCCGCTCGCCCACATGGGTGCGGGGCAGGTTGTGGGGGCCGGCCGCGTGCGGCCTGATGCCGCAGGCGTAGCCGTACCCGGCGGCGCGCACGGCCTCGACCGCCTCGTCGTCGGCGTGGCCGTAGGGGTAGGCCAGGCCCGTGACCGGCCGGCCGAGGATGCCCTCCAGCTCGATCCGGCTGGCTTCGACCTGGTGCCGCACGTCGGCGGCCGGGGCGCCGGCCAGCGAGGCGTGGGTCAGCGTGTGGGAGCCGATCTCCATGCCGTGGGCGGCGACCTCCCGCAGCTGCTCGGCCGTCATCAGCGGCTTGCGCGGGCCCAGGGGGTCCCAGGCGTTGTCCCCGCCGAGCCGCCCGGTGACCGCGAACACCGTGCCGGTGAACCCGTGCCGGAGCAGCACCGGCAGCGCATGGGTGACGAAGTCGGCGTACCCGTCGTCGAAGGTGAGGCCGACGAGTCTGCCCGCCGTACCGGAGCGCTGGGCGTCGAGCAGGTCGCGCATGGACACCCCGCGCAGCCCGCGGCGGCTCAGCCACCTCATCTGCGCGGCGAAGCGCTGGGGCTTGACCGTGATGAGGTAGGGATCCTCCTCGAAGTGGTCGATGGAGTGATACATCAGCACTTGCTGCTTGGTGGCGCTCACATCACGCTCCTTCCTCGCGTAGCCTCAGCGCCGCGCTGAGATCCCGTTTGGCGCCGACGAGCAGCGCCGCGATCACGAAGGCCGCCGCCGTGCCCGCCGCCTCCAAGGGCACGAGGACGAGCACCGGCAGATCCGGTACGGCCGGCCGCACCGCGAAGCAGGCGCCGGTCGCGAGCGCGGCGGCCAGCGTGAGCCGCCCGAGCGAGAACATGAGCGCACGCTTGGGCAGCACCAGGAGCGGCGCGCGCAGACCGGTCAGCAGGAGCGCCCCGGTCAGGGTGATGCCGGCGGCGTTGGCCAGCGCGACCCCGCCCACGCCGAGCGCCGGCACCAGCAGTGGCGCCGCGACGGCGGTCAGCACGAGACCGGCGACCATGACGGCGGCCGGGTACCACATGGGCTGCTGCGCGCAGAAGTACACGCGGCACAGGACGCCCACGGCGACCTGGCCCAGCAGCCCCAGGCAGTACAGCCGCATGCTCCACGCGGTCTCCTCCGTGTCCCCGGCGGTGAAGGCGCCGTGCTCGAGCAGCAGCCGCACCACGTCCGGGGCGTGGGCGACGAGGAAGGCGGTGGCGAACAGGACCAGCGCGGCGGCCACCCGCATGTCGCCGAGCACCCGCCGGGCGGCGGTCTCGTCGTCGCGCGCGGCGATCGCGCGGGCCAGCACCGGGAAGGAGACCGTGGCGACGATCAGCGAGGCCACCATCGGCACCTGGGCGATCTTCTGGGCGTAGTTGAGGTAGGAGATCGAGCCGGTGGGCAGCGAGGAGGCGACGAACCGCTCGACGAACACCTGGGCCTGGCGGATCAGGGTGAAGGCGGCGATCGGGGCGAAGACGGTCCACGAGATGGACAGGGCGGCGCCGCCCCGGAGGGGAGGTCCGATCCGGCGCACGACCGAGGGGGCGAGGATCAGGACCATGGCCAGGCCGCCGGCGGCCACGCCGTACGCGACGGAGACGATCCCCCAGGCGCTGTGGCCGAGGGCGATGGCGGCGATGATGGCCGCGTTGTAGGCCAGGTAGATGGCGGCGGGCGGGCCGAAGACCTTGTGGGTGCGCAACGCGGCACTGCCGTACCCGGCCAGGCCGAAGCCCAGCACGGTCAGCGCGGTGACCTGCATGCAGCGGGCGGCCAGGGAGTGGTCCGGCATGCCGGGGGCCAGCGCCCGCGTGATCAGCGGCGCGGCCGCGGCCGTGACGGCAGTCAGCAGCACCAGCGCCAGCAGGACCTTGGGCAGGGCGGCCCACACGACCTCGCGCAGCGGCCTGCCGTCCGCGACCGCGCGGCTGAAGTAGGGGATGAGCAGGAAGGACAGCGCGCCCTCGATGAGCAGGGGCGCGGCGGTCTCCGGCACCGTCCAGGCGATCATGAACGCGTCGGTGCTCGCGCTGGCGCCGAAGACGCCCGCCACCAGGAGGTCGCGGGCGAACCCGGTCACGGTGCCGGCGATGACCAGGACCATGGTCACCGTCGTGGCCCGGGCGAGCGGGGCGTGACCGCGCTGTGTGTCCGGTTCGAGGGCGGACGGTCGCGGGGCGGACGGTCGCGGGGCGGACGGTTTCGGAGTGGCCGGTTTCGGGGTGGCCGGTTTCGGGACGGCCGGCGGAGTCATGCCGCCGACACCTCGTCATGGGTGATCGCCCAGGACATGACCAGGCCCAGCATGACCGACATGACCACGGTCGGGGCGCCGCCGATGTCGGCGTAGCCGAAGTCGGTGAGCTGCCAGGCCAGGAACCCGGCCGCGACCAGGGCGGCCTTCCTGCCCCGCCGGACCGTCCAGACGATGAGCGCCCCCCACAGCAGGCAGAACGCCGACAGCCCGACCAGTCCCTGCTCGCTCAGCACCAGGAGGTACATGTTGTGCGGCGAGCGCAGCTCCTGGCGCTGGAAGCCGTTCACCGGATCGTCGGTGTCGCTGCTCCCCGACACCTGGAGGGGCGCGTACGTGTCGCGGTAGGCGGCGAAGCCGCGCGGGCCGACGCCCAGGAACGGATGGTCCTTCCACATGGCCACGGCCGTCTCCCAGAGGCCGTACCGGTCGCTGACCGACTGGTCCGGTTGTGCGGAGATGGCGGCGATCGAGGCCACGCGCTGCTTGAGCGTCACCGAGCCCCACCCGGTGCCGAGCACCAGGGCGACCACGACCACCCCGGCGAACGCGGTGGCCAGCACCGTGCGCCACCCGGACAGCAGGACCATGACCAGCGCGGCCACGCAGCAGGCCAGCCACGCGCCGCGGCTGAGCGACAGCACCAGCGCCGCCGCCATCACGGCCAGCGGGACGGCCGCCGCCGCCTTCCACCAGCCGCGTGCCATCAGCAGGAGAGCGAGCACCAGGATCGTGCCGTAGCTGACGATCGTGGCCATGCCCATGACGTCGACCGCGCCGAACGTGCCGACCGCCCGGATGTTCTCGCTGCCGTAGGCGGCGCCGGTGCCCGAGTACGCCTGCCAGGTGCCGAGCAGCGCCTGCACTCCGGCGGCGGCGAGCACGGCGCCCGCGATGAGGCGCCGGTCGGTCTCGTCCCGCACGGCGATCACCACGGCCAGCGGCACCACGACGAAGATCTGGAGGTAGCGCACGAATCCCGGCAGGCTGCCCAGGACGTCCGCGGACGTGAGCGTGGCCAGCGCGACCGCGACCGCGGGCAGCACGAGCACGCACACGCGCCGGGGCAGCCGCCGCCGGCTCCGCAGCGCGCTCACGGCCGCCGCGGCGGCCAGCCCGGTCGCGGCCAGGTCGGCCGCGGTCACGTGGAAGCCGGACGCGAGCGTGTCGCGCTGCTGCGGCACGCACACCAGCGCGACCGTGAGCATCGCCAGCACGCTGGGCCGCGACCACGCCGGGCGGCCCGGCGCCGCCGACGCCGCCGGCGGGGACGGCGGGGACGGCCGCGGGTCCAGGCCGAGCACTACGCGCCGCCCAGCCGCAGCACGCAGCCGACGGTCCTGGCGACGATCTTGACGTCCAGCTTCAGTGACCATTCGTCGATGTAGTAGTTGTCCAGCCGGGCGCGCTCCTCGATCGAGGTGTCACCCCGCAGCCCGTGAACCTGCGCCCAGCCGGTGATCCCCACGGGCACTCGGTGCCGCCGGTCGTACTGCTCGATCTGCCGCGAGAACTGCTCGACGAAGAACGGCCGCTCCGGCCGGGGGCCCACGATGCTCATGTCGCCGGTGATCACGTTCCAGAGCTGGGGCAGCTCGTCCAGCGAGGTCTTGCGCAGGAACCCGCCGAACGGGCCGCTCAGGCGGGCCTCGGTCACCGTCCACCGGGTGGCCGAGTCGTGCGCGCTGGCCGGCTTGAGCGTGCGGATCTTCAGCATGTCGAAGAGCCGGCCGCCCATGCCCACCCGCCGCTGGCGGAAGAGCACGCCGGGGCCGCCTTCGATCCGGGCCCCCAGCAGGCACAACCCCACCAGCGGGGAAAGGACGAGCAGCGCGATCCCGGCCAGCACCGCGTCCGCGGCGCGCTTCACGATCCAGTACGGCCGGCGTTGCGCGGGCGGCCGCATGGGCAGCAGGGGGTGGCTGTGCAGTTGCTGCCCGGGGCGGTGGGCGAAGTCCTGGATGAGGTCGTCCGGGGCGGGAGCCAGCAGGACCTCGCAGCCGCCGTCCCTGATCTGCTGGAGCGTCGCCCGGGTGATGGGCGGGCGGCCCGCCACGATGACCGTGCGGACCGCCGCCTGCCTGAGCGTCTTCACGCAGGTGGAGTAGGTCGCCAGGAGCGGGAGTTCGCCGTCGGTGGCGGTGCCGTCGCCGATCATGCCGATGGGCTTGAGCCCGTACTCCGGGTGCTGGAGGAGGGTCCTGGCCAGCTTCCTGCCGTGCTCGCCGCTGGACAGGATGACGGCCTCGCGGGGGGCGCGCCGCCGGGCGGCCAGGTGCGTGGCGGCCTGCCGTACGAGGTGGACCAGGTAGATGAGGGCGGTGTAGGTGGCGCCGGTCGCCAGCCAGGCCGCCGACGGGGGCGCGGGGGCCGGGGCGCAGGCCCACGCCTCCACCATCAGGGCGCTCAGCGCGACGACCAGGGAGCGCGGGACGCTCGCGAGAGCGGTAGTCCGTCCGGTGCGCAGCGCGGTCTGGAGGAGGACGGTGATCGCGACGGCCGCGCACGGGTTGGCCGGCGCCCAGCCGGTCACGGCCACGGCGGTCAGCAGGCACACGGTCTCGCGGGACAGGGCGCCGGCCAGGCGGGCGAGCCCTCGCAGGAGCCCCGAGGAGTGCGGCGCGCGGGGGGCCGGCGCGAGCTCGGATTCCAGGACGTCGTCTGTCGGTTCGCTTGTGCCAACAGCTACTGCCATCTGTTGCCTCCAAGGTCGCGGTCGCACGTCGGTGCTGCCGGACGGGGGCCGGCGGGTTTTCATCTGCAGGTGTTTGTGCGAAGGACACAAGAGTGGCGTTCATTCGCGCCCCAAGATCGTTGAGATGGTATCGGCGGGAGCGTCGAAACATCCTGATTGCCGATTCGCGCGGCGTCCATGCGTGAGCAAATCTTTAGTCATTGTGAGCGATCGGCAATTTGGCGGGTTGATCAGAATGGATGTCGGCAACCTGCGCATAACCTCGTTTCCGGACGACGTGCTGAAATGGGGCATCTGCCGCGCACGCCGCGCGTGTAGTGCGGGTGGCTTTGTTGGCAAAGCCTGTCTCCCCATACTCCTAAGAAAGGCGGTTGCCCCGAGAACGCGGTGATAGAACTTTTCTCGGTAGCTCGGCCGCGATACCGCTTTGTGAGGTGTCCACGGCGCGCACGTCGCGGCTTTCGGAGTAATCGGCGCAGGTCAAGCGTTAATCGCTAATGCGGCTGATACAGGCCGGAAAGGCAATCATGAATCGTGTAGTCAAATGCACCGCCATAGCAATGGCATGTCTGGGGATGGCAGCAGCGCTGGCCGGACCCGCTCTGGCGCAGGCCGCCAGGGTAGGCGGAACCGACCCGCTCAGCGACCTGCTGGGTGGGGGCGGCGGTAACACTCTGCTCGGCGGACAGGGCCAGAACCCGCTGATGGCGGTCACCAGCCCGCTCACCGAGATCACCCAGAGCAAGAACCCGCTGGACGGGATCACCAGTTCCGTGGACGGCACGGGCCAGTCCCTGGACGGCGCCGCCCGCGTTCTGCCGCAGGGAACCTTCCGCCAGGGCCTGCCCCTGGGCCAGGCGGCCGGTACCGCCGGCATCGAGCCGCGCACCACCGGCGGCCCGCTGACCGGCGCGGAGTCGGCCCCGATGAACTTCGGCCTGCTGAACGGGCGCGAGATCGTCGGCCTGGACCACGAGTCGGACCCGCTGCCCGGCGTGTTCGGCGCCGTGGCCACCCGCACGGACCGGATCGTGCACTCCCCGTCGCTGGAGCCGCTGACGGCCGCCGCCATGCCGCAGATCACCGAGCGGCTGGACTACGACACCGACTACATGGCCTTCATGGCCCAGTCGATGTCGGAGAACCTGACGGCCGTCTCCGCGCACGATCTGCTGAGCGGCCCGCACGCGGCCACCTCGGCGGCTCTGCCCGAGGCCGTGGCCAGCGAGCTGGCGCCGATCCTGGGCGATCAGCAGATGACCGAGCCGATGCGCGCCGGCGTCGGCGACGAGGAGGGGGAAGAGGTGCCGGATGTTCCGATCGACGGGATCGCCCCGCTCGTCGATAACTCCCTCACCTCGACGCCGGTCGTCGAGTCGAAGGGCGCGCCCGCGGCGCTGAGCAACACGCTTCACTCCACCGACCAGTCGGCCGAAGCGGTCAAGGGCCTGACCCCTTGACCACCTGAGACTGAGTACTGAAGGAGGGGCGCCGGCTCCCGAGGCCGAGATCTCCGCCTTCACTGCTCGGGGTCGTGTCATGCGGCGTTGAACCGCACCCGTCCGACGAGTGGTGCCCTCGTCAGGCGCGAACCACAAGCCGCGGCCCCCTGCCGTGGCCGAGTCGCCGTGACACACCTGGGAGCGCCGCCGGCGGATTCCGCCGGTGGTTGAAGAACACGTAGTTCCGGGACGTCAGTGAAGGTGCCCGCTTCACTGACGCCCGTTCCCCGCTGAGATCAGTGTGTACGGCCCGGCATCGTCCGCCCCGGAATCCCACGGCATATCAGCCCTTAGGGCCTATCGCGCAAGAAGTGTGCGCATGTGATGATTTTCCCCTGAATCTTATGCCGGAGACGCCCATCTCGTGGCAACACCCATACCGTTTCGTGCAATAAGGCTCGGACATGACGGGGTATTAGCCGTCAGGAGTTAAACGGCCGAATTATTGCATGAGGCCGGGATATGGGTAAGCAGGGGAGCGGGTCGATGTACCAACTGGCTCGGGCAATGGGAAAAACGACGACCGCGGTGGTCATGGCTGTTTACTGGCTGCTGCCGCCCGGCACGGCGATAGCCGCGACGGAAACGCAGAGCCTGGCCGTGGACCTCACCGCGGCGGGCGCGAGCCAATACAACATCGACCACACGGAACGCGGAATCCGGCTCAGCCCGCAAGCGCGGCAAGACGTCGGCAAGGACACCGAACACCAGGGCTTCTACGTCACCGCGGCCCTCGGTACCCAGGCTCCCATGCGCCACGTCCGGCCGATCATGCTGGCCAGGACGCCGCCCGGTAGCGAGGTCATGCTGGAGCTGCGCGGCCAGACCGCCTCCTCGCGGTGGACGGAGTGGCGTGAGGCCATGCCGGAGAGCCCCGAGATCGTGCTCCCGGCGTCCGCGGTCCGGCTGCAGGCGCGGATCACACTGGTGCAGCGCGGCCCGGGACAGGGGCCGGAGGTGCTCGGCCTGCGGTTGCAGGCGCCGGATCCGCCCCACGACGAGGCGAATACCGCCCCGCCGGCGAAGAAGGGCGAGCCGGTGACGCCGCCGGTGACCACGCGGGTGTTCGCCACCCGTATCGGCCAGATCGGCGACAAGACCGCGAACGGCCACCGCATCGGCACCGCCGACCGCTTCGTGGCGCTGCCTTCCCGGCGGGCGCTCAACGCGAACACCTACGACAAGTCGTACGAGGTCAAGATCTGCTACCCGGTCACGAACAGATGCGTCATCGCGCCCATCTGGGATGTGGGCCCGTGGAACATTCGCGATGACTATTGGAACGAGGGCCCGGTCCGGCAGATGTGGGCGGATCTGCCCAAGGGAACTCCCCAGGCGCAGGCGGCTTATCTTTCCCGATACAACCAGGGAAGGGACGATCGTTCTCGCAGGGTGCGTAATCCGGCGGGCATCGACCTGGCCGACGAGCTCTACTGGGATGACCTGGGTATGACCACCAATGACTGGGTCATGGTGACGTACCTGTGGACCGGCGACGACCTGGAGAGTGTGAAGTAGGGAGCCCGGGACGTCGTGCCGGACCTGAGGAAGGCATTTTCCAGGTCCGGCGGCGACACCGGGCTCCCCGCTGGCGGCAAGGTGCCATCCAGGTATGGCTGGGGGGCCACGGACGCAACTGTAGACCGCGGGCGCGGCCGCGCGTGATCCGCTTTGCGATCTCTTTCCGTAGGCGGATTCTGCACCGATATATCAGGATATTTCCGGCATTTTTGTGCAGGCTCCGAGCGAGGCGGCTTTTGTTTAGCGGTGGCGAAAGCCGCTCACGTTTTGTGGCGGCAGCATGGGCAGGAGCACGACCCGGCCCCCGTTCGCACAGGTCCTGCGCCCGCCCCTAATACGGTGTTATAGGGCCCGCGTTATCGTTCGGTCTCACCCGCTGGACACCGAACAACAACCACTGAACAATGAAGCCCCTTCGGTCCCGGTCCGAAAAGGGGAACATGGATGCCTCGTCAGGAGCGGCCGCTGGAGGCGGGTGACGACGCACTCCTGCGGCTGGCGGCGGATCTGCGCAAGTTGCGGGACGAGGCAGGAGCGCCGTCATATCGCGAACTCGCCAGGCGCGCGCATTATTCGGCGGGCACCCTTTCAGAAGCCGCCGGCGGTCGTAAACTCCCGAGTTTGGCCGTGACGCTGGCCTACGTGAAGGCGTGCGACGGCGACGCCGCCGAATGGACCGCCCGCTGGCACACCGTCGCCGAGGAACTGGCCCCGGTCCAGGATCAGCCCGACGACCAGGCGCCGTATCTCGGCCTCACCGGATTCGAGGCGAAGGACGGCGACCGGTTCTTCGGCCGAGAACGCCTCGTGGAAAGGGTCGTGGAAGGGCTCGCCGAGCATCGGTTTCTCGCCGTGCTCGGCGCGTCCGGGTCGGGGAAGTCGTCGTTGTTACGCGCGGGCCTGCTCCCGGCGGTCGCCGGCCATCCGGCCCTGGTGCTCACGCCGGGACCCCACCCGCTGCGCGAATGCGCGGTCACCCTCGCCGCCCGCCTCGACCTCACGCCCGCCGGGCTGCTCAGGGAGTTCACCGAGGACCCGAGCAACCTCGGCCTGGCCACCCGCCAGCTCGTCGCCAAGCTGGGCTCGCCCACCGACGTCGTCCTCGTCGTGGACCAGTTCGAGGAGGTCTTCACCCTCTGCCGGGACCAGGCGGAACGGGCCGGGTTCATCGACGCGCTGGTGTGCGCGGCCACCGACCCCGGCAGCCGCACCAAGGTCGTGATCGGCGTGCGGACCGACTTCTACAGCCACTGCGCCCAGCACCCGGCGCTCGCGGCGGTCCTGCAGGAAGCACAGGTGCTGGTCGGGCCGATGACCACCGAGGAGCTCCACCGGGCGATCACCCAGCCCGCACTCGACCGGGGCTACCGGGTCGAGACCGCGCTGGTCTCCCGGCTGATCGCGGACGCCACCGGCCAGCCGGGCGTGCTGCCGCTGATCTCCCACGCGCTGCTGGAGACCTGGCGCCGCCGCCGGGGCAACACGCTCACCCTGGCCGGATACGAGTCCACCGGAGGCATCGAACGGGCCGTCGCCCAGACCTCGGAGGCCGTCTACGAGGCGCTGAGCGAGAGCCGCCGGGCGCTGGCCCGCCAGATCTTCCTCCGGCTCACCGCCCTGGGCGAGGGCACCGAGGACACCAAGCGCCGCGTCACCCGCGACGAACTCGGCGTCCCCGAGGCCGGCGCCGTACTCGAGGAACTGGCCGCCGCCCGGCTCGTCACCCTCCACGACGACACCGCCGAGATCGCCCACGAGGCGCTCATCCGGTCGTGGCCCAGGCTGCGGGAATGGCTGGCGGAGGACCGGGAGGGGCTGCGCGTGCACCGCCAGATCACCCAGGCGGCCGAGGCGTGGGAGCTGGAGGGCGGGGACGCCGCCGCGCTCCACCGCGGCACCCGCCTGGCCGTCGCCCGGGAGTGGGCGGCCGGGCACGACTCGCTGCTGTCGCCGCGGGAGCGCGCCTTCCTGGAGGCCGGCGTCGCCGCCGCGGCCAGGGACCAGGCCGCCGCCCGGCGCCGGGCCCGCCGGTTGCGCTCGCTCACGGTGCTGCTGGCGGCGCTGCTGATTCTCACGACGATGACCACGATCCACGCCTACCGGGCCGAGGAGCGGATCACCGAGCAACGCGACCTCGCGCTCTCCCAGAAGGTCGCGGCGGAGGCGGGCAAGCTGCGCGAGGTCAACCCGGCGCTGGCGGCGCAGCTCAGCCTGGCCGCCTACCGGCTGGCGCCGACCGACGACGCGCGCAACGGCCTGCTCGAGGTGTTCGCCAAGCCGTACGCGACCATGATCACCGGCCACGCCAACCGGGTCAACACGGCCGCCATCAGCCCCGACGGGCGCCTCCTGCTCAGCGCCAGCAGGGACAAGACGGCACAGCTGTGGGACCTCGGCGATCCGCACCGGCCCCGCCGGCTCGGCACGCTCGCCGGGCACGCCGAGAACGTGAACGGCGCCGCCTTCAGCTCCGACGGCCGCATGGCCGCGACCGCGAGCTGGGACGACACCGCGCGGCTGTGGGACGTCACCGATCCCGACCGGCCCAGGGAGCTTGCCGTACTGCCCCACGGCGACCACGTGAACGCGGTCGCCTTCAGCCCGGACGGCCGTCTCCTGGCCACCGCCTCCACCGACCGCGTCGTGCGGGTGTGGGACGTGGCGGAGCACCGGCTCACGACCTCCCTCACCGGGCACACGGACGCGGTCGTGACCGTGGCGTTCAGCCCGGACGGGCGGACTCTGGCGAGCGGGAGCTTCGACGGTACGGCGGTGCTGTGGGACCCCGGCGGCGACGGCCCGTCCCGAAGGCTGACCGGGCACCGCGGGCCGGTGGCCTGGGTGGCGTTCCGGCCGGACGGGCGCCTTCTGGCCACCGCGAGCAACGACGGGACGACCCGGCTCTGGGAGCCCGGCGGCCGCCTGACGGCCACGATCCGCAAGCATCGGGACGTGGTCCGGAGCGCCGCCTTCAGCCCGGACGGCCGCACGCTGGCCACCGCCAGCCTCGACGACACCGTCCGGCTCACCGACGTCACCGACCCACGCAGCCCCCGGTCGATGCGGGAACTGACCGGGCACACCGGCAACGCGGTGTCGGCCGTCTTCAGCCCGGACGGCCGCACGCTGGTCAGCGCCGGCGACGACTACACGATCCGGCTCTGGGACCTGCCGGGGTCCGCGCTGACCCGGCAGGCGAGCGTGTACTGGCTGGCGTTCAGCCCCGACGGCCGCACGCTGGCGACCGTGGGCGAGGATCGTGTCCTGCGCCTCTGGGACCTGGCGCACCCGGGCCGTCCCAGCACGATGCTGACCGGTCACGACGCCGCGGTCTGGGGCGTGGCGTTCAGCCCGGACGGGCGCATGATCGCCACCTCCTCCCACGACCACACCGTACGCCTGTGGGACCGCACCGGCGCGCTCGCGACGGTCACCGGCCACAGCGGCAACGTCAACGCGGCCGCCTTCAGCCCGGACGGCCGCACGCTGGCCACGGCCAGCGTCGACGACACCGTCCGCATGGTCGACATCCGCGACCCGCGCAACCCCCGTGATCTGGGCAGGTTCGTCGCCGACACCGAAGGCGTCAACACGGTCGCCTTCAGCCCCGACGGCCGCACCCTGGCCACCGCGGGATGGGATCACCACGCCCGGCTCTGGAGCCTCGCCGACCCGGGAAACCCCGCCCTGATCGCCACTCTCATCGGCCACCGCGACGGCATCAACGCGCTCGCCCTAAGCCCCCGGGGCAACGTCATGGCCACCGCGAGCTTCGACGACACCGCCCGGCTCTGGGACGTCGGCGACCCCGCCCGCGCCCGGCCGCTGGCCACCCTGACCAGCCACTCCGGCAGCGTCAACATGGTCGCCTTCAGCCCGGACGGCCGCACGCTGGCCACCGCGGGCAACGACCGCACCACCCGCCTGTGGGACATCTCCGACCCCAGGCATCCCCGGGAGGTGGCCACGCTGGAGGCGCACGCCGACCGGGTCACCTCGGTCGCCTTCAGCTCAGACGGGCACACCCTCGCCACCGGCGGTTACGACCGCATGGCACTGCTCTGGGACACCGACACGGTACGGCTGGCCGAGCGGATCTGCCGGCTCGCCTACCCGCGCATCACCCCGGCCGAATGGCAGCGGCACTTCCCCAGCGTCACCTACCTGCCTCCCTGCCCTTAATCCAACAGCTTCTTGTGATAAATCGTGTACTCACACGGCGTGGCGATATGTGGCGCAAGTTCAGGATAATCATCGGAAAATGCGGCCACGCGGACAGGCGTGTAACCGATCCGCGAATACCACGTCCGCAGGAACTCCTTGCCGGGATGCGTCCAGCCGGTCGGGGTGAGCAGTTCGAGCTGCATGGTGTGGCATCCGTTGCGCGCGCTGTGCTCCTCGGCGAAGGCCACCAGCGCGCTGCCGACCCCCTTGCCCCGGTAGGCGGGGTCGCAGGCGAGCATGGCGAACTCGCCGACCCCGTCGCGCAGCCGCTGGACGCGGACCACGCCGACGATCTCCCCGGCGTCGCGGGCGGCCGCGATCTCCCCGGCGGCGACCAGGTCGGTCAGCTCCGCCGGGGTGGTGCGGGGGATGTCGTCCTGCCACAGCCCGCGCTCGGCCTCCCGGTAGACCCGGTTCACGAGCTCGGCCACGTCATCGGCAGGGACGGAAAGGGGATGGCGTAGCAGGGAAATCTCAAGTGCCGACATTTCGCCCTCCATTTCACTGGACTTTAGTATTCCAGTGGTTCCCCAGCGGTCGTCATGACGGGAGCGGACTTGGCACCGAGCAGCTTCGGCATCCTGGGCCCGGTGATGGTGGTGCGAGCGGGGCGGCCCATCCCCGTCCCGGCGGCCAAGCAGCGCGTGGCCCTGGCCGCGCTCCTGCTGCAGGCCAACCGGCACGTGCCGGCGGACCAGCTGATCCAGTACCTGTGGGAGGGCGACACCCCGCGCGACTCCCGGGCGGCGCTGCACACGCACATCGCCCGGCTGCGGCAGGTCCTCGGCGACGGGCTCATCCACACCGACCAGGACGGGTACCTGATCCGGGCCGGCGACGACGAGGTGGACGTCACCCGCTTCCACGCCCTCGTGCGCCGGGCCGGGCGGGCGCCGGGCAAGGACGAGGAGGAGGCCCTGCTCCAGGAGGCGCTCGGCCTGTGGCGCGGGCCCGCGCTGGCGGACGTGCCGTCGGCCGCGCTGCACCGCGACCACGCCGCCCGCCTCGGCGAGGAGCGGCTCCAGGCGCTGGAACGCTGGCTCCAGCTCGGCCTCGAGGCCGGCCGGCACGAGCGGATCGTGGCCGACCTGCGTACCGCCACCGGCGCGCACCCCCTCAGGGAACGGCTCTGGGCCCAGCTCATGCTCGCGCTCTACCGGTCGGGACGGCAGGCGGAGGCGTTGCAGGCGTTCCACACGATCGCCGGGCTGTTACGCGAGGAGCTGGGCATCGACCCGGGGGAGGAACTGCGCGACCTGCACCAGTCCATCCTCGTCGGCGAGCCGCGGCTGATGCCGCGGGCCGAGCCCGGCGATCGGGCCGTGGAGCCGCGGCAGCTGCCGTCCGGCATCGCGGCGTTCACCGGCCGGGCCGCCGAACTGCGCACCCTGGACGGCCTGCTGACGCCGGACGGCGACCACGCGGACCGGCCGGCCAGGGTCGCCGTCATCACCGGTACGGCGGGCGTCGGCAAGACCGCGCTGGCCGTTCACTGGGGCCGCCGGACCCGCGGCCGCTTCCCCGACGGGCAGCTGTATGTGAACCTGCGCGGATTCGGCGTGGAGGGCCCCGTCGAGCCCGCCGCCGCGCTGGAGGCCCTGCTCCAGGGCCTCGGCGTGCCCGCCCAGCGCGTCCCGGCCGCACTCGACGCCCGCTCGGCGCTCCTGCGCAGCGTGCTAGCCGACCGGCGGGTGCTGATGGTCCTGGACAACGCCCGCGACGTGGCCCAGGTGCGCCCGCTCCTGCCCGGCTCCGGCTGCCTGGTGCTGATCACCAGCCGGGACCAGCTGCGCGGCCTGTCCCTGCACGGCGACACCCTGCACGTGACGCTCGGCGTGTTCTCGCCGGAGGAGTCGGCCGCCCTGCTCACCTCGATCCTCGGCGAGGAGCGGACCCGCGCGGAGCCCGAGGCGACGGCCGAGCTCGGGCGGCTGTGCGCCCACCTGCCGCTGGCCCTGCGGATCGCGGTGGCCAACCTCACCCTGGACCGCTTCCAGAGCGTCGCCGGGTACGTCGCCGAGCTGCGCGAAGGCAACCGGCTGGCCGCCCTGCGGGTCGACGGCGACGACCAGGCCGCCGTGCGCGGAGCCTTCGACCTGTCGTATGCGGCGCTGCCGGCCGGCGAGCGTGCCATGTTCCGGCTGCTCGGCCTCGTGCCGGGCGCGGACTTCACCGCCGAGGCCGCCGCCGCCCTCGCCGACTGCCCGGCGGAGGAGGCCAGGCGGCGGCTCGCCGCGCTGGCCGGGGCGCATCTGATCGATCGGCACGCGCCGTCCCGCTATCGCTTCCACGACCTGCTCCGGTTGTACGCGGCGGAGAAGGCCGAGCACGTGGAGGACGGGAGGGCGGCGAGGGAGCGGTTGCACGCGTGGTACCTGCACGGTGTGCTGGGCGCCGTCGAGCACACCCATCCCCACCGAGCCCGGTTGCCTGCGGCCGGCCGTACCGGGGAGGTGTCCGTGACGTTCGACGGGCCGAGCGCGGCGGTGGGATGGCTGGCCGATGAGCATCGCAACCTCGTCGCCGCCGTCGTCGAGGCGGCGCGGTCCGGGCCCCGGGCGTCGGCGTGGCTGCTGACCGACGCCCTGCGCGGCTACTTCTGGACGGTCCGCACCACGAGCGACTGGCACGCCTGCGGGCAGGCGGCCGTCGCCGCGGCCGAGGCGGACGGCGACACCCTCGGCCTGGCGGCGGCGCTGCTCGCGCTGGCCGACGCGCACGCCTACTGCGAGCAGCCCGAGGCGAACGCGCTGTACACGCGGGCCCTCGCGCTGGCCGGGGCGGCCGGATGGGCGGACGGCCAGTCCACCGTGCGCGGCAACCTGGCCGGCGACCACCTGCGGCACGGCCGGCTGGCCGAGGCCGCGCACTGGCTGGAGGAGGGCATGGAGCTGGACGTCCGCGGCGGCAGGCAGGCGCGGCTGGCGGTCAAGCACGCCAACCTCGGCGTGGTGTACGCCCAGCTCGGCCGCCTGGACGCGGCCTACGAGCACTTCTCCGAGGTCCTGGAGATCCCCACCGGGCGGCATGCCAACGCCCGCTACAACCTGGGCCTGATCTGCCACCTGATGGGCCGCTTCGACGAGGCGTACGAGCATCTGACCGGAGTGCGCGCCGACCTCGAGCGGACTCCCGACCCTTCCCTGGCCTCCCATTACCTGGCCGGGTTCAGTGAGCTGCTGTGCGACCTCGGCCGCTACGACGAGGCGCTCGGCTCGGCCGTCGCGGCGCTGCCCGGCCCCGGCGTCGACGACCACTTCGGCCGCACGCTCGCGCTCGTGGCCCTGGGGCGGGTCTACCAGGTCACCGGCCGCCGGGAGGAGGCCGCGACGTGCCTGCGGCAGGCGGTGGAGGTGGTCGGCCGGGGCAACCCGTACACCAAGGCCGCCGCCCTCAACACGCTGGCGGGCGTGATCGACGGCGCCGAGGCGACGGCACGCGCCGAGGAGGCCCTCCTGCTCTCCCGCGAGCGTTCCTTCCGGGTCCAGGAAGGCCGGGCCCGCACCGCGCTCGCCCGCATCGCGCTGGCCGCCGGTGATCGCGCCGAGGGGGTACGGCAGGCCAAGCTCGCCCTGGAGATCCACCGCGAGACGGGGTGCCGGCTGGGCGAGACCCAGACCCTGGACCTGCTGTGAAGGGACCGCGCCAGGGTGACGACAGGGAAACGAGAGGCGGCGCTGCCACCCTCGGGGTTTTCGGCATGACCATCCTCGAACTCGGAGTTCTCCATGAAGAACCTCGCCGTTTTCACGATCGGCGCCTTCTTGGCCCTGTCGCCGGTGCCGGTGGCGGCGTCGGCCACGGCCGTTGAGGTCCAGGTCCAGGCGAACAACTGGCTGCGCCCTGGCCAGACCCTCACCGCCGGGCAGACCCGCCGCTCGGCGAGCGGGCAGTACCTGCTGTCCATGCAGGCCGACGGCAACCTCGTGCTCTACAACGGCGCCAAGAAGGGGCTGTGGTCCAGCGGTACCGCCGGGAACAAGGGGGCCTCGGCGGTCATGCAGAACGACGGCAACCTCGTGGTCTACAGCGCCGCCAAGAAGGGGCTGTGGTCCTCGGGCACCGACGACGCCCCGGGCGCGGCGCTCGCCGTCCAGGACGACGGCAACCTGGTGATCTACAGCAGGGACGGGGCGGCGCTCTGGGAGCGCAAGGCGTCGTTCGCCAGGCTGAACGCCGACCGCCGGCTGGAGCCGGGCGACTACGTGCGTTCGCCGAAGCGCGCCTACCTCCTGGTCATGCAGGAGGACGGCAACCTCGTCCTGCAGCACAAGGACAGCGCCCTCTGGAGCACGAAGACGGCCGGCAACCCGGGCGCGTTCGCGGTCATGCAGAACGACGGCAACTTCGTCGTCTACACCCGGGACGAGAAGCCGCTGTGGGGCACCAAGACCGCCGGCAACCCGGGCGCGTTCCTCCAGGTTCAGGACGACGGCAACGTGGTGGTCTACACGGCGTCCGGCAAGGCGCTGTGGGGCTCGCGCCCCTGATCCCGCGTCCGGCTCAGCGGTAGTCGTCGCAGCCGACCGCGCCCTTCTCGGGTACGGTCACCCGCACGGCGGCCACGGGCAGGCCGCGCTTGGCCGCGGTGGCCTCGGCGATCGTGCAGACGAGCTGGCCGGTCGCCAGCCGCGGCAGGCGCGAGACCGGGGGCAGCCACTTGCCGCCGACCAGCATGGGCATGCCCTTGTCCAGCGTGAAGCCGTCGTCGGTCACCCGGACGGAGAGGTTCTTGGGCAGGAGGGTGCCGAGCTCGCGCTCGCGTTCCTTCGCGGTGGGTCCGTCTCTCAGCAGTTCGACCGCTTCCGCGGCATTCAGCGGGCCCTCGGGGCGGCCGGCCGAGGCGAGCTCGCCCTGCAGCACGAAGTACAGCCGGGTGCCCTGGGTGAAGCCGCGAGCCGGTTCACCGGCGCCGACCACGCCCGTGGGTCCGACTCCGCAGGCCGTACACAGGATGAGAAGGAGGGCGAGGGGGCGGCCTCTCATCGGCGGCACCTCGGCAGGGTGAAGGTGAAGACGGCGCCGGGGCCGGGGGCCACGGTGATGTCGCCGCCGTGCAGCAGGGCGTTCTCGCGGGCGATGGCCAGGCCGAGGCCGCTGCCTTCGGAGCGGGCGCGGGCGGCGTCGGCCTTGTAGAAGCGTTCGAAGACGTGCGGCAGGACGTCGGCGGGCAGGCCGGGGCCGTGGTCGGCGACCTCGACGGTGACGGTCGCGGCGTCGGCGCGCAGCCGTACCGTGACCGGCGGGGCGCCGTGGCGCAGCGCGTTGCCGACGAGGTTGGCGACAATAACGTCCAGGCGGCGCGGGTCGACGGGGACGCGGATGTCCGGAGGCAGGTCGGTTGTGACCTCGTCGGTCCAGCCGCGCGAGCGCAGGCAGGCGGCGACGGCGGCGCCGGCGTCCACGTGGTTGAGGTTGAGCACGGCGGCGCCGGCGTCGAAGCGGGAGATCTCCATCAGGTCGTCCACGAGTTTCGTGAGCCGGGCGACCTCGGCGGTGACCAGGCGGGCGGCGGCTCCGGTGTCGGGGTCGAGCCGGTCGGCGCCGGTTTCGAGGACGTCGGTGACGGCGGTGGCGGCGGTCAGCGGGGTGCGCAGCTCGTGGGAGACGTCCGCCACGAACCGCCGTGACCTGGCCTCCATCTCGCGCAGCTCGCCGACCGAGTGCTCCAGGGCGGCGGCGGTCTCGTTGAAGCGGCCGGCCAGCCTGGCCAGCTCGTCGCCGCCGCGCACGGGCAGCCGGGTCTCCAGCCGTCCCTCGCCCAGGCGGCGGGCGGCCCGGTCCAGGTCGGCGACCGGGCGCAGCACGCCGCGCGCGGCCAGCAGCCCGGCCAGCACCGCCAGCAGCACCACGGGCAGGGCCGCGGCCTGCGCCGCGCGCAGCACCGCGGCCTCGTCGTCGGCGGCCTGGGCGAGCGACTCGACGAGGTAGACGGTGATCCCGGATGGTTGCCCGCCCGCGCGGAACATGACCCTGCTGCCGCCCACGAGGTACGGCACGCCGTCACGGGTCACCCGCTGCCAGGCGAGCTCCTCCCGGCCGGAGACCGTCCGGCGCAGTTCGGCGGTGATGCGGGCGTCGCTGGGGATGCCGCCGTCCCTGACCACGTACACCTCGCGGTCGCCCACTTCGAGGTCCTCGGCCAGCAGCTCGAGCTCGTTGTCGTCGGCGGGCAGCGGGACGTCGCGCGAGAGCAGCAGCACCCGGTTCCTGAAGTCGTCCAGGAGCCGGTTCTGCACCCCGGACAGCAGGTTGTCGCGCGCCTTGAGATAGGTGAGCCCGGCGGCGCCCACCGCGCTCAGCCCGCCGACGAGCACAAAAGTGATCACCAGCCGGGCCCGCAACCCCCGCAGCCACGTCATATCGGCCCGAAGCGGTAGCCGAACCCGCGCACGGTCTGCACGTACCGAGGCTCGGCCGGCACATCCTCGATCTTGGCGCGCAGCCGCTGGACGCAGGCGTCCACCAGCCGTGAGTCGCCCAGGTAGTCGTGCTCCCACACCGACTCCAGGAGCTGCTGCCTGCTGAACACCTGCCCGGAGGCGGCCGACAGATACAGCAGCAGCCGCAGCTCCATCGGCGGCAGCGCGACCGGCGTCCCGCATCGGCTCACGGTCAGGGAGGAGCGGTCCACGCAGAGCGTCCCGTAGGTCTCGACGGGCGAGGACACACTCTCGGTACGGCGCAGCACCGCCCGGATCCTGGCCTCGAGCACCTGCGGGCGCACCGGCTTGACCACGTAGTCGTCGGCCCCCGCCTCCAGCCCGCCGACCACGTCGAAGTCGTCGCCCCGCGCGCTCAGCATGATGATCGAGGTGGCGGCGCCCGCCCGGATCCGGCGGCAGACCTCGAACCCGTCGATGCCGGGCAGCATGAGGTCGAGCACGACCACGTCCGCGGCGAACCCGGCCAGCCGGTCCAGCCCTTCTTCGCCGGATGCCGCCGCCTCGACCTCGTGCTCCCTGCCCTTCAGCGCGAGCGTCAGCCCGTCCCTGACGGCCGGGTCGTCCTCGATCAGCAGCACGCGAGCCATGTGTTCCAGTATCGGCGGCGTTGACATGGGGTTTGTCCGGGTTCTGGAGCTATTACACGTTCATGACATGACGTGGACGGGCCGCGCACACGGCTTCGCCAGAGTCTTGGGCACTCAGTCACCCCATTGGAGGAAAGAGTGCTCATCACCAAGCGACGTCTGGCCGTCATGGCCGCCATCCCCGCCCTCGCGCTGAGCGCGGCATGCGGCGCGCAGAGCTTCGCCAGCACGGGGAGCCCGAGCCCGGCGCAGAGCGCCGCCGCCAAGCCGAGCTGGTACGAGACCGCGGTGAAGTTCGCCGGATGCATGAGGGAGAACGGCATCGACATCCCGGACCCGGTCAAGGGCCAGGACCTCGACACCAGCGCGGTCAGCAAGGTCACCCAGGCCAAGCTCGACGCGGCCATGAAGGCGTGCAAGGAGTGGGACTCGGTGATCCTCGGCAGCGACGAGCCGCTGACGCCCGAGGAGCAGGCCAAGTCCGCCGCGTATGCCAAGTGCCTGCAGGACGGCGGGATCTGGAGCCCCGTGGGCGACGAGGAGAAGCCGGCGGGGTTCAAGGAGGTCAACCTGAAGTCGGCCGCGGCGAAGAAGATCTTCGACAGCTGCAAGCACCTGGCGCCGCCGGCGCCGTGGGAAGAGGGCTAATCCTCGGGGCGGCACGCCGCGCCGTTGGCCATGCCCTCGCGGGGGCGGGCGAGGCGTGCCGCCATAGCACGAAATATCCACGTATATTGCTATACAAAATCATATATACTATCTGGCTCGATGACCCTATACCATCTAGCCTCGGTGGCGACGCCCGTCTTCCTCGACTCGAAGGGGTCACGATGGCGCAGCCACGGACACTCGGCCGGACGATCCACCTGACCATCAGCGCCACCTTCCTCACGGGCGTCGCGGCCATCGGCGTCGGCGCCGTGGCCCAGGCGACCACCTCGGGGGAAGCGCGCCCGCTGACGATCACCCTCCGCGACGTGGACGGCGCCGCGGTCGGCCGGGTCCTGCTCCAGCCGGAGGGCTTCACGAAGACCCGCCTGTCGGTCACCGCCACCGGCCTGCCGCCGGGCTACCACGGCTTCCACGTCCACACGACCGGCATCTGCGACCCGGCCGCCATCGATCCCGCGACCGGGAAGGTGTCCCCGTTCTTCACCGCGGGCGGCCACTTCGACCTGGCCGGCGCCACCCACGGCAACCATGCGGGGGATCTGCCGCCCCTGCTGGTCGCCCAGGACGGCACCGGCACCGCCGCGGCGGTCACCGACCGGTTCAGGGTCCGTCAGCTCCGGGACGCCGACGGCAGCGCCGTCATCGTCCACGCGCTCCCGGACAACCTCGCCAACATCCCCGCCCGCTACAGCCCCTCCGGCCCCGACGAGGCCACGCTGAGGACGGGCGACGCGGGCGGCCGGATCGCCTGCGGCCCGCTCAAGTGAGGGCCGCTCAAGTGAGGGCCGTTCGAGTAAGGGCCGCTCAAGTAAGACCTGTGCTCACGTGAGGAACGTGACCGGCAGTTCGTACAGGCCGCGCACGATCGAGCTGGGCTGGCGCCGGAGCTGATCCACCGGCACGGCCACCGCCAGCCCGGGCAGCCGCCGCACCAGCGCGCCGAGCCCGGCGACCGCCTCCAGGCGGCCCAGCGGCGCGCCGAGGCAGTGGTGTAACCCGTGCCCGAAGCCCAGGTGCTGGTCCGCGTCGGGCCGGGTGATGTCGAAGCGGTCCGGGTCGGTGAAGCGGTCCGGGTCGTGGTGGGCGGCGGCCAGGGCGATGACCACCGGCTCGCCGGCCGGGATGGTGACCCCGCCGATCGTCACCGGCTCGGTGGCGAACCGCCAGGCCGCCAGCTCCATCGGCCCGTCGTGCCGCAGGACCTCCTCGACCGCGCCCTCGATCAGGCCGGGGTCGGCGCGCAGGGCCGCGAGCTGCTCCGGGTGGGCCGTCAGCGCCAGGACGCCGTTGGCGATGAGGCCGACGGTGTTCTCGTGCCCGGCGATCACCAGCAGGAAGGCCATCGACAGCAACTCGGTCTCGCTGAGCTGCCCGGCGCGTTCCGCGGCGACCAGCGCGCTGATCACGTCGTCGCCGGGCTCGGCCCGTTTGGCGGCCACCACGCCCCGCAGGTACTCACCCGGGGACGGCGCGTCCGCCGGGGTGGCGTTGGACGTCCACTGGCGGAAGTGGTCCCGGTCGGCCACGGGGATGCCCATGACCTCGCACATCACGGTCGCCGCCAGCGGGTAGCCGAAGTCGCCGACGAGCTCGGCGTGGCCACGGCCGGCGAAGGCGTCGATCAGGGAGCCGGCCAGTTCCCCGAGCCGGTCGCGCATGGCCTCGGTGCGCCGGGCGGTGAAGGCGCCGCTCACCAGCCGCCGCAGGCGCGTGTGGTCGGGCGGCTCCAGGGTCAGCAGATGCGTGCCCAGTCCGGCGCCGTCCTCCAGCGGGCGGCCGCGGTCGGCCTGCCGCCAGGCCGGGCCCGCCAGGCGGGGATCGCGGCTCAGGCGCGGGTCGCACAGTGCCGCGCGGGCTTCGCCGTACCGGAGGATCACCCAGCAGCGCACGCCGTCGCGCAGGAGCACCGGGCGTACCGGGGCTTCGTCGCGCAGCCGCGCGTAGACGGGGTAGGGGTCGCCGTCGGCGCCTGGACCCAGCAACTGCTCCTTGATCCGCACGGTCTCACCTTACGGCCTCTTAACAGCTAAACTCCTAAAATACTAGGAGACTAGATAAATGGAGGAACGGGTGATCGAGTTCTATCTGGACGGAAAGTCCGGGGTCTCGCCGTACCTGCAGCTGGTCCAGCAGGTGCGTAACGCGCTGCGTCTCGGCCTGCTCCTCGAGGGCGATCAGCTGCCGACCGTCAAGGACGTGGTCGCGCAATTGGCGATCAACCCCAACACGGTGCTCAAGGCGTACCGGGAGCTCGAGCACGAGGGACTGGCCGCGGCGCGTCCGGGGGTCGGCACGTTCGTGACGCGGACGCTGACCGACGCGTCGCTGGCCGCCCACGGCCCGCTGCGCCAGGACCTGCGCCGCTGGCTGGCCAAGGCCCGCCGCGCCGGGCTCGACGACGAAAGCATCGAGGCCCTGTTCATGACCACCTTTCGGACCGCCTTTCAGGAGGACATAGCGTGAAGGCCATCCTGCAGGCTCAGGATCTGGGCAAGAGGTACGGCAGGCGGTGGGCGCTGCGCGAGTGCGCCGTCGACATCCCGGCAGGGCACGTGGTGGGCCTGGTCGGTCCCAACGGCGCCGGCAAGACCACGCTCCTGAAGCTGGCCGGCGGCCAGCTCACCCCGACGTCGGGCCGCATCACCGTGCTCGGCGACGAGCCGGCCGCCGGTCCCGCACAGCTGGCCAAGGTCGGCTTCGTCGCTCAGGACACCCCGGTCTACGCGGGGCTGAGCGTCGCCGAGCACCTGCGGCTGGGCGCACGGCTCAACCCCGGCTGGAACGCCGTCCTGGCGCGGGAGCGCATCGAGCGGCTCGGCCTCGACCCCGCGCACCGGGCGGGCAAGCTGTCGGGCGGCCAGCGGGCCCAGCTCGCCCTCACGCTGGGCCTGGCCAAGCAGCCCGAGCTGCTGATCCTGGACGAGCCGGTGGCCTCGCTCGACCCGCTGGCCCGCCGCGAGTTCCTGCAGGGCCTGATGGAGGCGGTCGCCGAGCAGGAGCTCAGCGTGGTGCTCTCCTCCCACCTGATCGCCGACCTCGAACGGGCCTGCGACTACCTGGTCGTCCTGGTCGACTCACGGGTACGGCTGGCCGGCCCGGTCGACCGGCTGCTGGCCACCCACCGCAGGCTCAGCGGCCCGCGCCGGGACCCCGGCCGCCTGCCCGGCGACCAGCACGTCGTCTCGGCCAGCCACACCGACCGGCAGAGCACGCTGGTCGTGCGCACGGAGGGCCCGATCCTCGACCCCGCCTGGACGGTCAGCGAGCTGACCCTGGAAGACCTCGTCCTCGCCTACATGGAGAAGCCCGCCGAGCGGCCTGTCGTCCTGGAGGTCCAGCGATGATCTGGCTGACGTGGCGCCAGTTCCGCGCTCCGGCCGCGATGATGGTCGGCGTCCTCGGGGCGCTCGCCGGCGTCCTGGCGCTGACCGGGCCCGGCCTGGCCGGCGACTACGCCTCCGGGCTGGCCGCCTGCACGCGCGACGACACCTGCCTGCGGTTCTTCGACAGGTTCTTCGACGACTACCAGATCCCCTTCCTGGCCGTCACCGCGTTCGTGCTGGTCCTGCCCGCACTGATCGGGCTCTTCTGGGGGGCGCCGCTGATCACGCGGGAGCTGGAGAGCGGCACCTACCTGCTGGTGTGGAACCAGAGCATCACCCGCTCCCGGTGGCTGACCGTCAAGATCGCCATTCCGGCCCTGGCCGCCGCGGCCGCCGCCGGGCTGTGCAGCCTCGTGGTGACCTGGTGGTCCGGTCCCTTGGACAGGTCCGCCGCCGGGGGCTACGGGCTGATGGACCCGCTGGTGTTCGGCGCCCGCGGCATCGCCCCGATGGGGTATGCGGTGTTCGGCTTCGTGCTCGGGGTGACCGTGGGGATGCTGGTCCGGCACACCCTGCCCGCGATGGCGCTCACCCTGGTGCTCTTCGCCCTGGTGCAGCTCGGCATGCCGATGCTGGTCCGGGCGCACCTGATCCCTCCGGTCAGCGCGACCTTCGAGCTCAGCCGGGCGAACATGGACCAGTTCGGCGTGCGGCGTGACGGTTCGCCCACGGTCATCCTGGACACCGCGATCCCCGGGGACACCGGCGCCTGGGTGCTGTCCAGCCGCCTGCTCGATCCGTCCGGCCGCACGGTCGCGGAATCGGGGGCGGAGGCGCCCATGCCGGTGTCGACGACGTCGGGCCCGTGCGCGCCGTCCAGCCGCCCGGCGCCGGAAGGGGGCCTGGACCCCTGCGTCGACGAGGTCAACCGGCTGGGCTACCGGCAGGCCGCGACCTACCAGCCCTTCGCCAGGTTCTGGACCTTCCAATGGCTCGAGATCGGGATTTATACCCTCTTCTCCCTGGGCTTGACCGGGTTCTGCTTCTGGTGGCTCAGCAGGCGGCGGTCATGATCGCCAGGTCCGTGACGACCGGCCTCGCCCTCCTCCTGGCGGTTTCCTGCACCACCGTGCCGCCCCGCGCCCAGCCCGGCAAGCTCCCGCAGGCCGCCGCATGCGCGCAGCCGAAGCCCGGCGCAGGCCCGCCGCCACCGGAGACGCCCACCACGATCGACGTCGTCGAGCAGGCATACCAGTGCATCCTCACCGCCTACTACGGCGCCGCCACGCTCGACCACCGCACGCTGCTGAGCGCCGGTTTCGCCGCCCTCACCCAGCAGCTCGACCGGGACGGCCGCGACCTGCCCGACGCCACGATGCCCGCCTTCACCGGCAACCGCCAGACCGACTGGGCCGCGTTCGAGACGCTCTACCGCCGCCTGACCGACCGGTTGCCCGATCTCCGGGAGAAGCTGGCCGTCGTCACCCTGGAGGCCATCGTGGCCGCCCTGGACGACAACCACGCCCGATGGACCTACGGCGGCGGCAAACGCCCGCCCGGCTACTACGACGGCGACCAGTACGGCCTGGGCCTCAAGGCCAGTCTCGGCCGCCAGGCCACCCCCGGGGCCGCCCTGCCCCCGCTGTTCGTCACCACGATCACGGGCGGCGCCGCCGAGGCCGCCGGACTGCGCCCCGGCGACGTCATCGAATCGATCAACGGCTCGCCGCCCTTCACCGGCGGCGCACTCACCCCCGCCGCGCTCGCCGCCCTCTACCCGCGCTACCCGGAGGCCGACCCGGTCACGCTCCGGCTCCACCGCCAGGACGGCGACCGCCGCTGGAGCGTGCGCCTGAAGCCCGGCCTGTTCCAGCCCGGCCCGGACACCGTGCAGACCGTGTCCGGCACGGTCCGGGACAAGACCATCGCCCACGTACGGCTGGCCGGCTTCGCCCCCGACTCAGCCGACAGGGTGTTCAAGACGATCGCCAGGCTCGGCACGGGCAAGAAGCTCACCGGCGTCGTGCTCGACCTGCGCGGCAACGGGGGCGGCAGCCCCGAGGAGGCGACCCGGCTGGTGAGCGGCTTCGCCCACGGCAAGGTGACCGCCTACCAGTGCGCCGCCGACGGCACGTGCGAGACGATGCGCACCGATGACAGCGTGCCGTTGCTCAACCTGCCGCTGGTCGTCCTCGTCGATCGGGCCTGTGCCTCGGCCTGCGAGCACTTCAGCTCCGCGATCAAGGATCACCGCCTCGGGCCGCTGGTGGGGTCGCGGACCGCGGGCGTGATCTCCGGACCGGCCCAGCCGTACACGCTGAGCAACCACACCTCGCTGGGGTTCCCGTCGAAGCACCACCTGGCGCCGAACCGCGAGGTGATCGACCGGGTCGGGGTGGCGCCCGACCATCACGTGCCGCTGACCGCGGCGGACGCCGCCGCCGGGCGCGATCCCGCGCTGGCCAAGGCGCTGACCCTGCTGCGCGCACCCGCCTAGGAGTGTCCTGATGAGCCATCGTGTACGCCTGGTGCGGCGGGTTCTGGCCGGCGCCGCGGGGCTGGCCTTCCTGGCCGCCTGCTCCGCGCCGGTGCCGCCAAGGGCCGTCGCCGCCGCCCCGGCCAAGCCGGTGGGCCCGCCGGTGCTGCCGGCGCCCACCGGTACCCAACCGGTCGGCACCACCGCCCTCCACCTGAAGGACACCGCGCGCCCCGATCCCTGGGTGCCCGAGGCGCCGGTCAGGGAGCTCAAGGTCACGCTCTGGTATCCGGCGCAGAAGGGCGAGGGGCGGCCGGCCGTCTACATGACGGCGAAGGAGTCCGAGCTCGCGCTGAAGGGCAAACGGGTGACCGGCGTGCCGTACGACCTGCTGAGCAGGACGCGCACCCACGCCGTCACCGGCGTGAAACCGGCCGGGCGCGTGGGCGGGCTGCCCCTGGTGGTGTTGTCTCCCGGGTTCACCAATCCCGTGAGCACGCTCACCTCCCTGGCCGAGGAACTGGCCAGCAGGGGATACGTCGTGGCCGGGATCGACCACACGTATGAGAACTACGCGACGACCTTCCCGGACGGGCGGGTCGCCGACTGCGTGGCCTGCGACAGCGACTCGGACTCCGGCTTCGGCACGAAGGTGGCCGGGGTCCGGGCGGCGGACGTCGCCTTCGTCCTCGACCGGCTGACCGGCTCGGCCTGGGAGGGGTCCGGCCTGATCAACCGGTCGAAGATCGCGATGGTCGGGCAGTCGATCGGCGGGGCCGCCGCGCTGGCCGCGATGGTGAAGGACGCCCGGATCCGCGCCGGGGCCAACATGGACGGCACCACGTACGCCCGGATGCCCGGCGGCATGGCCCGGCCGTTCCTGTTCCTGGGCTCGAGCGGGCATGCGCCCGGCGGGCGGGACAACTCCTGGGAGCGTGACTGGAAGCTGCTGACCGGCTGGAAGCGCTGGCTCTTCCTGCCCGGCGGGAATCACCAGTCGTTCACCGACATCCCGTTGCTGTCGGAGGCGGCCGGCGTCGCCGTACCAGGTGAGCTGACCGCGGCGCGCTCGGTGGAGCTCACGCGCACGTATGTCCTGGCCTTCCTCGACCGGCACCTCCGCGGCGGTCGCGCGGAACTGCCGGGCAGCCCGGAGGTCACGATCGCGCGGCCCGGCTAGGAAGCCTGGCCGCGCCCGCCCGCAGGCGCACCGCGGCCGCGGCCAGCTCGGCGATCCGCTCAGCCGGTACGGCGAGGCCGGGCGTCCGGGTCGTCCAGGCGAGGAAGTCCTCGACGGTCATGGCGGGCACCTCGCCCAGGTAGGGCCGGATGTAGAGCGGCGTGTCCGGCTCACTGCGCCAGCCGTCGGCCAGGGCGCCGATGTCCACCGCGTCGTAGCCGAGGGCGTCCAGCAGGCGCGTGGCGGCCGCCTTGGCGTCCGGGTCGTCGCCGGCGATGGGCAGGGCGCTGCGATCCGGCGCACCGGCGGGCCGGGCGAGGGTGCCCAGCTGATGCGGGGTGATGGTGTTGAACGCCTTGACCACCCGGGATCCGGGCAGGTGGCGCTGGAGCAGCTCGCTGGAGGTCAGCTCACCCGAGTCCAGCTCGGCCAGGCTGCCGTCGCGCTCGGGATAGTAGTTGGCCGTGTCCAGCACGGTCTTGCCGGTCAGGGCGTCGGCCGGAAGGTGCGCGAAGGCGCTCAAGGGGACGGCCGCCACGATCAGGTCCGCCGCGCGGGCGGCCGCGGCCGGGGTGCCGGCGTGGGCGCGCCCGCCCAGGTCGGCGACAAGCCCGGCCAGCGTCTCCGGGCCCCGGGAATTGCTGAGGATCACCTCGTGCCCCGCCGCGACGGCCAGGCGGGCAACGGCGGAACCGATCATTCCGCTGCCGATGAGTCCAAGCATGGGTCGTACTCCATTCGTCGGTCGGTGCCTGACAGCGTGGGGCTGCCGTCACCGCCCGGCCAAGGTCCGTCCTGTGCGTACTCACCGGGTGAACACCCGGCACTAGGGTTGTCGGGGTGGATGATCGGACCGAGCTGAGCGAGTTCCTCAAGTCGCGCCGGGCCCGCCTGCGCCCGGAGGACGTCGGGCTGCGCGACTACGGCGGCCTGCGCCGGGTCATGGGCCTGCGCCGGGAGGAGCTGGCCCAGGTCGCGGGCGTGAGCCTCGCCCACTACACGCGCCTGGAGCAGGGCAAGGCCGACAGCGTCTCCGACGACGTCCTGGCCGCCATCGGCGCCGCGCTGCGCCTGAACCCGGACGAGGTGACCTATCTGCACGCCATCGCCCGGCCGCCGCAGGCGTGCGTGCAGGCCGCCTCGCAGGCGACGCCGGGCCTGCGCTACCTGCTGGAGTCGTTCGTGCTGACCCCGGCGCTGCTGGTCGGCAGGCACACCCAGATCGTCGGCTGGAACGACCTCGCCGTCGCGGTGTTCGGCGACTTCCCCGCGCTGCCGGAGGAGCGGCGCACGCTCTCGCACCTGCTGTTCACCGAGCCCTTCCTGCGCGACCTGCACCGCACCGGCTGGGAGCGGGCGGCCCGCGAGCACGTGGCGCACCTGCGGGTGCTGCTCGGCCGCTACCGGGCGGACGCCGGGCTGGCGGCCCACCTCGACGAGATGCGGGAGCTGAGCGCGGACTTCGCCCGGATGTGGGGCGAGCGCTCGGTCGCGCGCATCCGCAACCGCACCTACGTCCTCAACCACCCCCTCGTGGGCGAACTCACCCTGTACGGCGAGCTCATCGCGCTGCCCGACGAGCCGTCGTGCTGCGGGCTGGACCTGTTCGCCGCCGAGCCGGGCTCCCCGTCGGAGCAGGCGCTGCGCGAGCTAGCGCAACAGTCCTAGCGTGAGATCGGGTTCCCGATCCTCGAGCCTCCACCGCTGTGCCCGGTTGGTGACCCAGAACGCCATGGCCGCGCCGTCGAGGGAGCGTGCGAAGCCCGCCATCGACCAGTCGTTGCCGCCGTCGTGCCAGGCGGCCCGGCGGAGGATGTTCCACCCGTAGGCGTACGACTCACCCGGCTCCCCTGTCGGGACGTACGGGGTGAACAGCCGGGCCCTGGCCCGCGCCGGCAGGACGGCGTCCCCGGTCAGGGCGCGATGCCAGCGGAACATGTCCCGCGCGGTGGACAACATCCCGCCGTTGCCGCGCAGGTTCCAGTAGGGCCCGTCCGCGGCCCACGGATGCTCGTACGGCCGGCCCATGCTCTTCCCCCGCCCGTCGTACTCGACGGCGACCCGGCTCCACCGGGGCAGGACGTACCCGGTGGAGCTCATGCCCGCCGGGGCGAACAGGTGCCGCGCCAGGAACCGCTCGTAGCCGAGCCCGGAGACCTTCTCGACGATCGCCGCGAGCAGGCTGTAGCCCAGGTTGGAGTAGTGGAACTCCTTCCCCGGCGCCGCGACCAGCCTGGAGCCCAGCGCCCCGGCCAGCATGGCGTCCCTGGTCACCGGCTCGTAGTCGGCACCGAGCCCCTCGACCAGCCCGGCCGTGTGGGTCAGCAGGTGATGCACGGTGATCAGGCGTTTGTCCGCGGGGACCGGGCCGAGATACGCGCTGATCGGCGCGGCGGTCCTGAGCCTGCCCATCGTCTCCAGCTTCAGGATCGCGGCCGCGGTGAACTGCTTGGTGATCGACATGATGTCGTAGGCGGTGTCGCAGGAACCCCGGCAGGAGGTGATCCGGTCGCCGCGCGCCACGAGCACCGTGCCGTCGAACCCCTCGGGAAACGGGTCCGCCGGAGCACACGCCGCCAGCATCACCAAGGCCACCACCGCCGCGCTCAACCACTTCATGGGGCACAAGGTGGCCGAAGCCGGCAGAACCCGGCAACGGGTTCAGCCGTCCGAGTGTGTACGGGACACCGTACGAGCACGTCGAACAGGGGAGACCATGACCACCACACCACCGCCGTCCCCGCCGGCCGCCGCCGGCGAGGCCGCCTTCATGGCCGGGCTCCGGGATCTCAAGACCTGGTCCGGCTTCAGCTTCCGGCAGCTCGAACGCCGGGCGGCCGCGGCCGGGGAGGCGCTGCCGTCCTCCACGGCCGCCTCGATGCTCGGCCGGGACCGGGTGCCGCGTGCGGCGCTCCTGGCGGTGTTCACCAGGGCGTGCGGGCTGGACGAGGAACAGGTGGGCCAGTGGGTGACCGCGCGGGAAAGGATCTTCTTCCCGCCGCCGCCGCCGCGTGCCGCCTGGTGGCGACCCGTCGCCCTCGCCGTGGTCGCGATGGCAGCCGCGTTCACCGCGATCTCCACCGGACCGTCCTCTACCGACGTCGAGGAGACGGTCGTCGTGACGTCACGGTGAGGTGAGGGTGTCGAAGCGGCGGCGGGAGGTTTCGATGTGGCCGAGCCATTGCCGGGTCCAGTCGCACATCCCGCTCACCGTCTCCCGCAGGGCACGGCCCGCGTCGGTGAGGGTGTAGTCGACGCGCGGCGGGATCGTGGGGTGGACGGTGCGCTCGACCAGGCGTTCGATGATCAGCAGTGCCCACTTGTTGGCGACGTCCGAGAAGATCTCCCGCGACAATGCGTCCTCTCGACTAGTGTGATGCGCCAGAAATTCTGAGGGTAAGGAAGTAGCCTGTTGGCATGTCGCATCCGGGGCCTTCCGCTGTGGAAGTCACGCTGTCCGAGGACGAGCGTGCGGAACTGCTGAGCCGGGCGGCG
>NZ_VRLV01000010.1 GCF_009760925.1 Nonomuraea typhae | reverse complement strand
CGCCTACCGCACTACCCGCAGCATCGGCGAACTACTCGACCGACACGGCACCCACATCGCTCCCGCGCGCACCCCACCCGGCGCCTTACGCCTTCTGCACGCACGCGTCCTCGCCGAAGATGCCAAAGCCGCAGACAAGATCAAACCCGCGTGTTAATAATCTGCAGACCCTTAGGGAAGATCGTTGTGGCGTAGCGTGTCTCTGCTTGACCAGACTCCGTCCAGCGAGTCAACTCCTGCAGGACGGTCGTCCGTTCACCTCGGTGGAACAGGTCCATCATGGCTTCGTCAATGGCGTTGACGACACGGGGGGCGGAGTCGGCGTCCGAGCTTCGGATGAGCCTGACGAGTAAGCCTAGGGTGGGTGCGGTGGGCATCATCCCCGCGCCACCGACGCAGGCGAGCGCCGTCACGTGGCGTAAGCGCTCGTCGGAACTGCCGGCCCAGCCGCCTAGCCTCGCGAAGATCTCGTCGGCATGGGTCATTTCGGCCACGAGGGTTTGCAACGCAGCAGCGGCGATCCTTGGGCCGCACGGGTCACGAGAAACGGCGCTGGCGCCAATCCGGGTTAGTTGCAGGTGCCGGGGCTGGACAACGGCCGACATCGCGAGTGCCTGTCCTGCAGGGAGGATCAGATCTGCCTTGGTCACACTCTGCAGCCACCTAGTGGCTGGCTCAGCGAGTGGACCCTGCCAAACCTGGCGGAGGATTGCCTTAGCCCAATGGCTGCGGGCAAAGACCACCCTGACCGGTGAGTCGCCGTGACTGTGCCTAGCTGTCTCGACTCGTACGCCGACAGGGCGCAGAAGCTCTCCAAGAGACTGAGGCGTCGTTTCCCGAGGGATCGTTCCGGCGATGCGCGCCAGGCGCTGGGACTGCTCTGATACCACTTCAGGTGGCTGGCCGGCGAAGGCTGCGGCTGCTATCAGAGCGTGGCGGCGTTCATGGTCGAAGAACCAATTCGAGATGAGTTCGTGGACCTCTCTATCCGCTGACTCATCAAGTGATGATCGGATCGCGGCGAGTCTGCCGCTGCGAAGGTTGTCGGACGTGTTGAGGACTGCTTCCAGGACGTCCATGGCGTCCTGGGGAGAGCTGTCGCGGGAGAGAACGTTCCTGGGAAATTCCGGCGGAAGACCGCGAGTGACCAGTCTCCGCTCCGAATCGTCAGGGACAGCCGCCTTGAGGCGAGCCGCGAAGACCTCCTCAGCAGAGGGTGGCTGACAGCGTACGAGAGTAGGACCGAGGAGCTCCAAAGTCCGATCGTCGAGTTGGAAGCCTTCGGGGAGAACGACGATCATGACGGCACTGGCCGCTGAGAGTCTCTCCCTGACCGCCGCGATAGTCGCGTGGGACTGCATCAATCGACTCGGAGCGCCATCGATCAGATAGCCGTCAGCCGCGCTTGGTCCGGGAGTCCAGGTCGTGAAGTCGGTCTCCGAACTCAGACAGCGAATGATCGTCTTGTCGTTCCGGAGACCTCCGAGAAGGACTCTGGCCACAGTCCGACGTCCGGTGCCGCGTTCTCCGGCCAGGAATAGGAGTCCATCGCGGAGACACTTCCTCGCATGGCGGATTCCCTTCACGGGTACGAAGCCGGGCGTGGGCTCGACGACAAAGTACCCAGCTGGGTTGGGGTCTGCGGACGGCGCTTCCAGAAGAGTTCCCGGGTGGATGGAGTATTGACTGCCCCGGACCTCTCCGTTGTTCAGGTTGTGCGCGATATTGAGGATGAATCGGACGGGTTCCTCCAATGCATCGTCATACATAGCGACTCCCAGTGATCTGGTGGCCTTGGACGACGCCGTTGTTGAGGTTTCCGTGTCGCACATAGTTGCTCACCCACGTCGGTGGCCGCGAGTCAGCGCCCTCCTCTCGAGCGGCAGTCGTGGAGATAGCCTGATCCGGCCTTGTAGACGGGGTGGGGACGTAGAGGTAGGCCGTTCGGCGGAATCTCTTCGCCGTCGCCTCTACCTTGGTGAACTGGCTTGGGCGCAGGGCTGTTCGACCGCCCAGGACGGCGTTCTCGAAGACCTCGGAGGACAGCAGAAGCGCGGTGAAGGTGGTATCCGGATCACTCGCTTCCAGAGCGCGGTACAACGGTCGGCTGTTCAAGAGTCGTGAGACGGTGTTCGTTGCTGCGGAGACGCCGGGAGCTCCTGGACGCCTGTCATCCAGCAGGCCAGTGTGAAGGGCCAGGCGGAGGCGGAGGCGGATGCCGCGTGAGCGGAGTGTCGGCATCATGGCACTCAGGCTCCGCTGTACTTGAGCAGCGAAGGGATCGACGAGTCGGGCGAGTGCATGAATCGGGAAGGCCGCGAGGACGCCGTCGCCTTTGACCACTCGAAAAGCGAGGGAGTCCCAGGTCGGGCCGAGCCCGGACGCCTCACATGCACCCCGAATGGCTTGCTGGAGGTGTAGTGAGACGCTGGGCAGTGCAACATCGGGATGGGCAGTGAAGCCTTCTACGTCGGCGGCGAGCAGTGCTCGATACTCGTCCATAGGTGGTGGCCTCTCGACTGGCGGATCGGACACCCACACCATGAGCGATGGAGATTCGGTGGCGCTGCCTAAGATTTTGCTTTTCGGTGTCTGCTTTCGGCCAGGGAAACGAGTCGATCTATCTTCAAGATCACAATGTGCTTCTGCCCGGTCGTGACGGTTCCAGCATGACGAAGCCAGTGGAGCGCGTTATCTACGGACTGACGACATAGACCCACGGCGCTCCCGATCTCCTCATGGGTGAGCTTGGCCTCGTAGAGGCCGTCCCGCCGGCGGCGGGCGAAGCGGAGAAGGGCGTAACACGCCTTTCCCGTAGCGGAAAGTGTCATGATCTGGGTGTGCCAGGCATCGATTTGGTTGATGCGGATCATGGCTTGTCGTCGCAGTTCGTCGCCGAGCTCCGACTTTCGGGCCAGTGCAAGGAATTGCTCGGCCGAAAGTATCGAGCATTTGCATCGGGTCACGGCTTTAACCGTGCAGGATCGGGGCATCCCCCCGAGTACGCCAGTGGCTCCAAGGGTCTCCTTGTGTTCCACAATTGAGAGAAGGACCGGCCTTCCGTCGATCTGCTCTCTGACTGCTCTGACCTGCCCGTCAAGAAGAAGGATGACACGCTCGGGTGCATCCCCTTGATGGAGAATCGGTTCCCCGGATTCGAAGATCTGAGCGCGTCCCAATGTCGCCAGCCCTTCCAGAAGGGCCTCTGGAATCTTCACCTTTCCAACTATTGCCGCGTTGGGAGTAGCTCGCAAGTGTCACGGAAGTCTGTACATGTATTGGATTGCGTACAAATTTACGCAAATCGGGAGCGTAGGAAATGTTGCGTCCCTCACCAAATCGAGGTCACGCGACCCAATCGGTGTCACCAGTCACCACCGCTCCCTAGTCCGCCCGGCCGTGGGTGCCCACGCTGGTGAGGGGTCATGAAGGCTCCGGTGCTCCGCCGGGCCGAATGCATGGCGATGAGGCGCCGAGATAGAGATCATCTCCTTCGGCCCACACCAAGGCGAGCAGAAAGTGGTCGGGTCGGCTCTCACCGCTCAGGTTGGGGCTGCCCGAGCGGCCGATGCCGGTGATGCTGTGCCCCTGCGACTCCCAGTAGGAACGAACTTGCCGGGAGATCGCGAGGTTCTCGCTCTTGGGAACACCCCTGAGCCAGTAAGCACGGGCGATCACGACCTGAGCCTCGGGCTGATCGTCATCGAGGCAGGCAGTGGGTGAAGCGAACGACGGCATCGCTTCGAGACGTGGCTCATGCGTGAGCGCCCCGGCAGTGTCGTGGATGAGTTGTTCGACACGGGCGAGGGCCTGGTCCTCGGGCGTGCGGGACTGGTTCACTGCGCATCCGGTCAGGAGAAGGGCTAGGAGAGGGAGGACATGGCGCACGGCGGGTCACCTGCTCAGCTTGGCATCCAGGTCGGGGCTGGCTTCTGGCATGAGGAGCTGCGGCCGGTTACTGCGGCTCGGAGGGTCCACGAGCTGGTCGTATTGACCGTTGACGATGGAACCCATGTTGCGTAGCGAGGCCGAATGCGGGTTCCAGTAGCTGCTGTGAGCGGAAGTCCACACGTCCCGTCCGACGGGGAAACTTTGGGCCCCGAAGGAGGAGCGCCCAGGATCTGCTCCGAATCTGCCCAGCGCCGTGACCGGATCGCCTCCTGCTTCGCCCACCCATACATGCTTGGGGTCGAGTCCAAGGTGGCTCGCATGGTTGACGCCGACGCCGGGACTGCCGACGAGGATGAGATCATCGGCGAACCGGCCGGGACGGAGAGTTGCGGCGTGGCCGCTGGTGAGGGATCCATAGCTGTGACCGATGACGACCGCGCGGGCCATCCCGGACGGTTCGTGGGAAGCGCGCAAGCCGTCGATGAACGCGGCCAAAGCTGTCCCGCCCTCGGCAGCGGCTCCTTCGAAGGCGACGGATCTGCCAGGTTCGAAGAGCCCTGGGTCTATTTGAGGAGCGTCGTAGCCGAGCCACGTGATGGAGGCGATGGATTTTCTACCGCTGGTGGCGGCAGCCTGCCGCCAGAGGGCTCGAGCGCGCCCGAGATCGCCTTGGGCCGCGTCCAGACCGGATGTGAGACCGGAGACGTTGGTGACAGTGGTGTTCGCGGTGTCTGGGTTGCCCCAGGCAACGATCAGTCGGCCCTGGCCGGTCAGATCGAAGGCGAGAAGCAGAGGCGCCGGGTAGCCGGGGACTGACCGGGATGCTCGCTCGATGAGGTCGACCCGGCGGAGCTGGTTGGCGATGACTTCCCAGCCGCCTAGGTCAAGGGGATTCGTGACGGCGGTGGTGGCCTTGTTCAGTTCGGTGGTCAAGCGGATCTTCTCGGTGGTGAGCCAGCTTCGGTTGGCCTGATCGCGGACGGTTGCGGGCAGGCCGTTGACGAGGCCGAATCCGGCAAGGGTGGTCAAGCTTGTCTGGGTGCTTGTCGGCAGGGTGTGCCACCAGGCGTTTACCCGGGCGGCCAGGTCGGGTGCGGGGCCTTGTGCCTGGAGAGTCAGAAGCCGGTTGAGTGCGTCTGTGTCGCTTCTGGCCAGCTGGATCAGGAGTGTGGCTGTGCCCTGAGGGTCGGGGGTGTGGGCGGCGAACAGGGTGTAGGCGGTGACTGCGGCAGGCAGGGTGGTTCCTGGGACGGTCCGCCGGATGAGGGTCAGGCGGCGGCGCAGGTCCATGGTCTGGGTGGTGGCCCATGTGGCGACGTGGCCGAGTGAGTGGCCGGGGTGCGTGGACAAGCCCTGGGTGGTGAGTTCGGTCGCGAGCCGGGTGCCGGCGGCTGGGAGCGTGTGGCCGGCGTGGTCGAGGGTGGATGCGAGCGCGGCCATTGCGGTTGGGTCGATGCCCTGGAAGGTGCTTGCCGGGGTGCTCATGCTGGTGATGGTTGTGGTCAGGGCGGGGATCGCCGGTGGTGATCCGCCGTGCCGTACGACGAGATTGGCGAGGGCGTGCAGGGCTGTGGACAGGGCGGATTGGAGTTGGGTGCGGTGGTCGGCCAGGTCCGTGGCGAAGGCCGATGCGCCGCCGCCGACCCAGGTGTGGGCGTGCATGAGCCGGGCTGCCGGATCTAGGGCGTTGTGGTGTTCGAGGGCCAAGGCCGTGACGCGCTTGAGGGCTGCCGATGCTGCTGAATGATCCGCCATGACCTGCCTCAGGATGGCAGGGCGAGTGGGGGCTTCTCAGGTGATCGGCATCTCGTCCATGAATGTGTTAGTCGGGCCAGGTTGGGGTTCCGGTGGGGTGGGGTTCTCGGGGGAGGATGGCGAGGCGGGTGAGCAGGGTGAGGAAGGTGGAGGCGTATGGGGAGGCGGCTGTGACGGCGGCTACGCGGTCCCAGTTGACCTGTTCGCGGAGTGCGCGTACCTGGGGGAGCAGGGCGCCGTAGTCGCAGGCGTGTTCGGACATCGGCAGGAGCCAGGAGATGACCAGGTCGGTGGCTTCCAGGACGGGGACGATGACGGCCGACGCCTGGAGGGGTTCGGCGCGGGTGAGGAGGGCGGGGGTTACGGGGCGGTCGGCTATGCGGAAGATCAGGTCGACGAGGCGGTCTTCGTCGTAGGCCTTGACCAGCCAGTCCTCGGGGGGTTTGGCGGTGCGGAAGCCCAGGGTGGACAGGGCGTTCAGGGCGGTGGGCACGTCGTTTTCGGTGATCACGAAGTCCACGTCGTGGAGGGAGGGGGCGGCGCCTCTGGCGTAGGCGGCGCAGCCTCCGGCCAGGGCGAAGGGGACGCCGGCGTCCTTCAGGCCTGAGCTGGCTCGTTTGAGCGTGTCGAGGATGGCGTCGGTGACGGCGTGACTGTGGCTGCCCATGGGATCACTCAGGGCATTGGACGCAGTAGATGCCGTAGGCGCGTCCGAGGACGGGGAGGGCGACGTTGCGGACTCTGATGCCGCCGGGGGTCAGGCCCTTTTCGGTGCCTTTGTGGGCGTGGCCGTGGAGGATCAGGTCGGCCCCTACGGCGTCGACTGCTTCGGCCAGCAGGTAGCTGCCGAGGAATGGGTAGATTTCTGGGGGTTCGCCGTCCAAAGTTTCTTTTATTGGGGCGTAGTGTGACAAAACGATGCGGTGGTCGGCTTCGATCTCCTTCAGGGCCCTTTGCCAGGATTCTGCTATGCGGCGGGTGTGGGCCACGAAGTTCTTGATCTCGCGTTCGCCGAACTCGCTGGCGGACTTGCCGGCGAAGCCGCCGCCGAAGCCCTTTCCGCCCACCACACCCAGCCTGGCCGGGCCGCAGTCCAGGACGGTCCCGTCGTCGTCGAGGACGCGCAGGCCGGCCTCACGCAGCACGTCGGCGATCTCGTTCTGCAGGTCGGAGTGGTAGTCGTGGTTGCCGAGCACGGCCACCACCGGGATCGGCAGGCCGCGGAACTCCTCGGCCACCAGGCGGCCCTCCTCCAGCGTGCCGTGCCTGGTGAGGTCCCCGGCCAGCAAGAAGACGTCGGCCCGCTCCTCGATGCCGGCCAGGCGTTCCCGGTAGCGGCCTCTGACGTCCTCGCCCAGGTGGATGTCGCCTACCGCGGCGATGCGCAGCTCAGTCAAGATGCTCCTCCTCTCCCGGCACGGGCGCGTCCACGACCTGGATCTCGTTGTGCACCTCCAGGCCGGGCGCGGCCTCCTTGGCCACCTGCCCGATCACCGCGCGGTGCCGGGCGCCCGTCACCTGACCGCGCAGGAACAGCTGGTCGTTCCTGACGTCGACCCGGATGCCTAGCTCGTGTGTGCGGCCGTCCTCGGCCAGTGCCCGCTGGACCCTGGCCGCGATGTACTGCGGAGCTTCCATACCGGCCGCCTGCCCTGGAGCGGCCGGGTTAGGCGCGCCAGTCGCCGACGATCTCCACGGCCTCGCTGTCCAGGGCTTTGTGCCAGATCGGGTCGCGCAGCAGCCGCGTCTCCCACGTCCGGACGATGCCGTCGGGGCCGGCGACCGCGTCCTCGCCGGACGGGTGCAGGAACAGCTCGCTCGTGCCCTCGGGCAGGGCGGTGAGGCGGCGGAGGTAGTCCTCGCGAAGCTGCTCGTAGGAGCCCAGGTCGTGGGCGGGGCGGCGGTTGGTGGCGATCGTCTGGGGGATGGGCACGCCGAGGGCGTCGGCGAGGGTGACCGCCTGTTCGTGGGCTTGCGCGAGTGGTGGCGGGAGCGGTCCGCCCATGTACGGCTCGGCGTCGCGGGGGAGGCGGAAGGCGAGGCCGTGGCGGGCACACCACTCCAGGGCCGCGGCGAGCCATGATCGGCCGTGGAGGCCGTAGAGGGTGCCGGCGTGGGAGTCGGCGGCGTCGGGGGTCAGGCCGTGGTCGTGCATCCAGCGCAGCTGGGCGTCGGCCTCCTGGACGACGTCCTCGGTCTCGCCGCGGGCGCCCAGGGCGAACGGGTCGTCGCTGAGCGTTCCGTCCGGGTCGGTGAGGCTGGTCGCGGCGTTGAGGGGGCGCCAGCGGGGCAGGCCGTGCTCGCTGGTGAGCGTGACGTGGAGGCGGGGGGTGACGCCGAGCTCGCGGAGCCGGGCCGCGGCCTCCGGGGCGGCCGGGGTGATGGGGATGAGGGTCGTGGCGCTGACGTTGCCCTCGGCCAGCAGTGAGACGATGACGTCCGTCGTCCCGGGCTCGCGGCCCAGGTCGTCGGCGGTGATCACGAGGCGGCGGGTCATCGCCGCGCTCCTCGTCCGCAGTGACGGGTCATCGGCGCGCTCCTCGTCCACAGCGGCGGGTCATCAGTAGCTCTCCACGGTCATCGGGTGCTTTCCTCGTCGACAGGCTCGGCCGCCTCGGGTGGCGGTTCGAGCGGGACGGAGACGAAGCGCGCGGCGAGGGCGCCGATCGCGGTCAGGACGAAGGGGTACACGCACAAGTACACCCGGAACGCCAGCCCGGGGTCGGGGCCGGGGTCGGCGCCCGAGTTGTAGCCGAAGAAGACGCCCAGCGAGGTGAGCGCGAGGCCGCCGAAGACGCCGTTGAGGCGGGCGAAGAAGCCGAACGCCGACAGGAAGAGGCCCTCGCGGTGTTCGCCGTTGCGGGCGGCGTCGGCGTCCAGGACGCGGGCGACGATGAGGTCGTTCGTGGCCAGCATGCCCGACCAGCCGGCGCCGAGGAGTGCCCCGGCGGCCAGCGCGGTGACGAGGCCGGTGGCGAAGAACAGGGCGGCGAAGCCGGCCGCGAGGACCGCGAAGGCGAGCCGCCAGGTCCACAGGGCGCCGCGGCGGGCGATGACGCGGGTCCACACGGCCAGGCCGCCTCCGGCGATGAGGATGACGAGGCCCTGGAGGTAGAGGGCGTTCGCGACCGGGAGGCCGAGGGAGTAGCGCACGTACAACTGGACGCCGGACAGCACCAGGGCCATGGCCACGCCGTACAAGGATCCGACGACGCCGACGGTCCAGAACATCGGGGTGCGGATGATCGACCACAGGCTGGGGAGCAGGCGGGAGTGGGTGGAGTAGCGGGGGTTCTCGCGGGCGCTCAGGGCCATGAAGACGATGACGGCGGTCGCGATCACGCCGTAGACGATCGCGGTGATCTGGAAGCCTTCCGTGGTCGTCTCGGTGCCGAACACCTGCGTCGTGAGCAGGGGGGTGACGGCGAGCGAGATGACGAGGGCCACGAGCTGGAAGCCCTGGCGCAGGCTGTTGGCGACGGAACGGTCGCGTTCGCGCGGGTACAGCTCGGGCAGCAGGGCGCCGTAGTTGGCGTTGAGCAGGGAGTCGAAGGCTTCGCACAGGATCGCGAACACCGCGAACCACACCACGAGGCCCATGCCCTCGAGGGTGGTCGGCGCCGAGAAGAACGCGATCATGCAGGCCGCCAGCATCGGGGCGCCCACGACGAGCCAGGGGCGGCGCCGGCCGAAGCGGGTTCTGGTGTGGTCGGAGAGGTGGCCGAGGAGGGGGTTGTCGAGGGCGTCGATGACCGCGTAGATCACCATGACCACGCCGTAGGCGCGCACGTCGAGCCCCAGGATGTCGACGTAGAAAAGGATCATCGATCCCTTGATCAGATTGATCGGGATCGAGGTGCCGAACATGCCGATGGCATAGCGCCAGGCGGGAGTACCGGGCTGGGACACGTGATCACCCACTTCGTGGCCTTGATTGTGGCCCACGGATCCCCGGCGTGACCAGGCGTGCCTGGAGGCGGTCGGCTTCGCTGTGGCCGATCTCGGCGAAGATGGCCAGCGACCGCTGCCAGGCGGCGCGCGCGCCGTGGTCGTTGCCTCCGGCCAGGTGGGCGTCGCCCATGCGGCTGTAGGCGACGGCTTCGTTGTAGCGGTCGCCCAGCGAGCGGAACTGTTCGATCGCCCGCTCGTAGCAGGTCAGCGCGGTGGCGATGTCGCCCAGGTGGTGGTGGGCGTAGCCGAGGCTGTCCCAGGTCTGGGCCTGGCCGCCGAGGTCGTGGAGTTCCTCGTGCAGGGCCAGGGCCTCCCGGCAGTGGTCCAGGCCGCGGCGGTGGTCGCCGACGCGGCACTCGAACCAGCCGACGGCGTTGAGTGCGTCGGCCAGCCCGGCCTTGTGGCCGGAGGCGCGGTACAGCTCCAGGGCGCGGGCGGCGTGTTTCAGGGCCTCGTGGTCGCGGTTCTGGGCGTCGAGCATGGCGGCGATGTTGCGGTGCGCGTACGCCTGGCCGATCTGGTCGCCCAGCTCGTCGAACAGGGCGAGCGCGTTGTGCAGGTGGTGGCGGGCCTCGTCGTGGCGGTTCTGGCGGGCGTGGGCCCGTGCGATGCCGCGGTGGGACTGGGCGCGCCCGGTCAGATCGTCGATACGGCCGGCGGCGGTGAGCGCGGTGCCGCTGGTTCCGGCCAGGTCGTGCCAGTGCGCCTGGCGGTCGAGGTAGGTCGAGATCGCCCAGGCCAGCCGCCAGCAGAGCGCGTCGAAGCCGTGCGCGCTCGCGTTGTCGACGGCGGCGAGCAGGGCGGCGTGCTCGGCGGCGAACCAGGTCATGGCCTCCTCGGCCGACGACAGCGGGACCGGGACGACGCAGGGGTCGGGCGGCGGCATGTCGGGCGGGTCGCGGAACGGGTTGATCAGGCGTTCCGCGGCGAAGGCGGTCTGGAGGTAGTGCGCGAGGACACGCTGGACGGCGGCGCGCCGCTCGGCCTTCGTCTCGTGCTGCACGGTCAGGTCCAGCGCGTAGGCGCGCAGCAGGTCGTGGCAGCGGAAGCGGCCCGTCTGGCCTTCCATGACGAGCTGGGCGCCGGCCAGTTCGCTCAGCCTGGCCCGGGTCTCCCGCAACGTGCAGGCGGCCAGGCCGGCGGCCGAGTGGAGGGAGAACTCCGTGCCCGGGTGCAGGCCGATCAGGCGGAACATGCGCTGCGCGGCGCCGGGCAGGCGTAACAGCGACCAGGAGAAGACCGAGCGGATGTCGGTGGAGCGGTCCTCGGAGCGCAGGGCGTCGAGCACGTCGCCGGATCCGCGCAGTTCACGGGCGAGCCTGGACATCGGGAAGTGCGGCCGGGTGGCGGCGCGGGCGGCGACGATGGCCAGCGCCAGCGGGAGCCGCCCGCACAGGGCGATGATCTCCTCGACCGCGGCCGTCTCAGCCGCCACCCGTTGCTCGCCCAGGCGCTGGGCGAGCAGCCGCCAGGCGTCGGCCGGCGAGAGCAGGTTCAGGGGCAGCGGCTGCGCGCCTTCCGCGGCGATCAGGCCGGAGAGCTGGTCGCGGCTGGTGACCAGCACGAGGCAGCCGGGCGAGCCGGGCAGCAGGGGGCGTACCTGCTCGGCGCTGGCGGCGTTGTCCAGGATGATCAGCAGCCGCCGGTCCGCCACCAGGCTCCGGTACAGGGCGGCCTGCGCGGGCAGGCTGATCGGGAGCTGCCGCGAGGGTACGCCGAAGGCGTCCAGGAAGCCGCGGATCGCCTCGGCGGGCTCCATCGCGGGCTCGGACGGGTCGAATCCCCGCAGGTTCACGTACAACTGGCCGTCGGGGAAGCGGCGCCGGACGCGATGGGCCCAGTGGACGGCCAGGGAGGTCTTGCCCACTCCTGCCATGCCGCCGATCGCGGTGATCAGTACGGCGTTGCCGCCCCGGCACAACGCGTCCAGCCGGTCGAGCTCGGCCTCACGACCGGCGAAGTGGGGCAGGCCGTACGGGAGCTGGGCGGGAGCGGGGAAGCCCGCGGGAACCGGGGTGGCGGCGGGCGTCTGGAGGATCTGCGCCTGTGCCTGCCGCAGGTGCGGGCCGGGTTCGACGCCCAGTTCCGTCAGCAGGAGGGTGCGGGCCCGGTGGAAGGCGGCCAGCGCCTCGGCCTGCCGTCCGGAGTGGTAGAGGGCGAGCATGAGCTGGGCGTGCAGCCGTTCGCGCAGCGGGTGTGCCGTCACCAGCGCCCGTAGCTCGGGGACGAGTTCGTGGTGGCGGCCCAGGCTCAGGTCGATGCGCACGCGCTCCTCGGCGGCGTCGAGGCGTAGTTCTTCCAGGCGGTAGCGTTCGGCGTCCAGCAGAGGAGTGATCAGGCCGTCGCAGAGCGGGCCGCGCCACAGTCCGGCGGCGCCGGCCAGGATGGCGGCGGCTGCGTCGGGGTCGGCCGCCGTTTTGGCCTGCCGTACCGCTTCCTCGAACTCCCACAGGTCCAGGCTGCCGGGCGGGAGGTTCAGCAGGTAGCCGTGGTCGGTCCAGGTGAGGAGCTGGGACGGGGCGTGGGGGGAGCGGCCGGGTTCGAGGAGGCGGCGCAGGGTGGAGATGTGCTTCTGGGCGAGGTTCAGGGCGTAGGTGGGGGCGGTTTCGCCCCACACGGCGTCGATGAGTTCTTGCCTGCTCAACGGCCGGTTGGCGTGGAGGAGGAGGACGGCCAGGACCGTTCGCTGCTGGGCCGAGCCCAGGGCGATCTCCTGTCCTTCTCCCAGGATCCGGAGCGGCCCCAGAATCTCGAACCGCAGATCGCTCATCCGCGCCTCTTCCGGGTCGCCGGGCCGTACCGACCCAAGATAACTCCAGCGGTCACTCCAGCGATGTGTCCAATTTGGGCGCGCACACTGACAGCGCGAGACAGCAGCCTGACGATTCGGTTAACGAGAGGACGAGCATGTCTACGCTGCCCCCGGACAAAGCGACCCTGCACGTCGACTTCACCCAGGTGGGGGAGGTGCCCGCGACCTATGAGACCTGGGGACGCCGCGGCGATCCGCCGGGCGTGCTCGTGATGCCCGGACTCCGGGCCGAACAGGTGGTGCCGGGCCTGGCCCGGCTCAAGATCCGCAGGCCGTCGGGGGTGGACCGCGGGCTCGTCCTGCGGCTGGAGCCGCGGCCGAAGGACGTCAGCATCATGACCAAGACCGCGCAGGGGTGGGAGGCCACCGCGGACCCCGCCGCCGACACCACGCTCGTGGTCGAGGCGGCGGCCTACGTGGCGGCCGAGAGCACCTTCCGCGCAGTCCTGGCGGAACGAGACGGGAGTGGCCCCGGGGATTCGGCGCTCTTCAGCGTCGCGCCTTTCCTGCTGCTGCCCAACGACTGTCCCGTCGAGAAGATCTACGTCTGGTACCACCGGGAGCTGAACCACCCCACGGTGGCCGAACTGGTCGAGGTCCTGCGAGAGGTGCTCGGCCCGGATCGGGTGGACCTGGACCCGCTGAAGCAGCCGATCGCGCCGGGCGACTACAAGGCGCTCGAGGTGATCGACGGCTCGAACGTTCCCGACAGCGCGTTCGTGCAGGACTACTGCGAGATCGGCTACCGGTGGATCGGGGGCGGCCGGTCCCAGCACCTCGCCGTGGTCACCCCGAACGAGGGGAAACTGTCCGCCCAGGTACGGCGGGCGATGTCGTCCGTCCACCTCGGGGTTCTGGAGGTGACCGACCAGTCGCTGGAGGACAGTACGGACTTCGGCGGCAACGTGGAGTGTTTCCCGGCGGTCGGCAAGAAGACCGGGCCGATGCCGTCCGGCCCGGCAGGACCCGAGATCACGGAGCACCCACCGGCCCCCCACGGGAAGATCCTTCTCGGGGAGAGCGAGGTCTACCTGTTCACGCTGCCCAAGGATCGGGCCGCCGACCTCGACCGCGAGGACCTCAAGCAACTGAGGCGGGACTTCTCCGCCAAGCTCGTCCAGCTCGGCGAGGCCCAGATCCGCAGAGAGGGCGCCGGCAGGTGGCTGGTCACCGCCTTATGGAAGATCCACTTTCGCCGGCAGTTCCTGATCACGGAGACGGCGACGGGGCTTGACGTCTTCTTCGTGCGCACGGTCGAGGCGGGATACCGGCGCTTCCTGGCCGCGCAGGGCCTCCAGCCCATCCTGTCGGTGGACACGTCCTGGCTCAGCGTCGGTCACGTGGACGAGATCATCAGTGTGGTGCCGGGGCGGCGGCTCCTGGTCGCCTCGTCCGGGCTCGCCGTCGAACTGCTGAGCGACGTCCGGGAGCGCAAGTTCCCGGCCACCAGGATGTTCCGCGGGCGGAAGGTGAACGCCCAGACGGCCTACTACGCGAACGGCCTGACGGTGGATCAGGCGCTGGACGACCACGGCTCGTTCAACGCGGAGATCATCCAGCCCGACTATCTGAACCCCATCGAGGAACGGCTCAAAGCGGGGCTCGACCTCCAGGACGAGGCCCTCATCAGGCTGCCCGTCCTGTACGAGTCGGTGACTCTGCTGCCGGGGCGGCGGCTCGGCCCGATCCTGGACCCGACAGACCTGACGCGCACCACCGCGCTCAGCACGAGCCTGGTCAACGTGCTGGTGGTGGGCGAGCACATCCTCATGCCCCGCCCTTACGGCCCCCGGCTGAGCCCGGCCGACGTGGAGACGATCATCGATTTCCGGCCGCCGGATCACCTGCTGAACCAGTGGCACTGGGAGAAGGCGGGCACCACGGTCGACGCGCTGGCGGAGCGCTTCGAGGTCGCCCCGGACGCCCTTCTGAAGGAGAACCCGGATGCCTTCGTCAACCGCACCACGAGGGGACCTTGGACCCGGATCCGGATCCCGGAGCAGAAGGTCGACCTGTTCGAGGCGTACGTGGAGCGCGAGTTCAGGAAGGCCGAACTGGCGGTGCGCTTCGTGGACACGTGGATCTACCACCAGTTCTTCGGGGAGCTGCACTGCGCCACCAACGTCCGGCGCACCCCGCCGGACACCACACCGGCAGGATGGGGGAAGTTGTCATGACCAGCGAACTGCCCGACCAGGTCACGGCCATTCTGCAGGGCCTGCGTGACGCCGGCCCCCGGGCGACCCCCGCGCTGGCCGGCGAGGAACTCGCCCAGCTGGGCCCCGGCGTGGTGCCCCGCCTGATCGAGGCGCTGGCCGCCAAGGAGGCGAACCCGCAGGTCATCCTGCAGGCCCTGGCCCGCCTGGGCGAATCCGCCGCCGCGGCCCGCGCGTGCGTCGCGGACCTGGTCGCCGACACCGGGCAGCCGACGATCGTCAGGTGCGCCGCCGCCCTCTGCCTGGGCAGGATCGGCGACGAGAAGGACACCGCAACCCTCGGGGACGCGGCCCGGGAGCCGGAGGCGGCGTTGCGCGGCTGCGCCTACCGCGCCCTGGGCACGATCGCGGCCGGCGAGGGCCTGCTCGCCCCGCTCCTCGGCGACGAGCCCGACGAGGTGGCCGCGCTCGAACTGGTCGGCGCCCTGGCCCGGATGACGCGCCCGGGCACCGGCGCCGCCCGCGACGCCCTGGAGAAGGCCGCCGGACGGCACCGGTACCCCGCGGTGCGGCGGGCGGCCGCGGACGCGCTGTCGTCATGAGCGTCTTCGTCGGCAGGGAAGCCGAGCTGGCGATGATCCAGGAGGTCCTGGCCGACGAGCGGCCGGGCGGGCACCGGGTCGTGCTGATCGAGGGCCCCGAGGGCATCGGCAAGACCGCGCTCATGGTACGGCTGGCCGCGGGCCTCGACCGGGTACGGCGGGCCTCCGGGGCCGAGTACGAAAGCGGCCTGCCGTACGGGCTGCTCGACCAGCTCGGGACGGGGGTGTCCGGCGGCCCCGAGCTGGTGGCGGCGGTCGAGCGGCGGCCCGGTCCGGTGACGCTGGTCATCGACAACGCCCAGTGGGCGGACGAGCCCTCGTTGCAGGCGATCTCCTACATGGTGCGCCGGGTCAGGTCCGCGCGGGTCGTGGTCCTCGCGGCGGTGCGTGACACGGCCGCCGGGCGGCTCTTCCCCGCCGACCACACGCTGCGGCTGCACCTGGACGGGCTGGACGTGGCGGCCGTGGGGGAGCTGTGCGCGCGGCAGACCGGGTGGCGGCCCTCGCCGAGGGAGGCGGCCAGGTTGCGCGCGCACACCGAGGGGAACCCGCTGCACCTGCGTTCGCTGCTCGGGGACGTGCCGGTGCGCAGGCTGGCCGACCTCGACGCCGTGCTGCCCGCGCCGCGCTCGCTGACCGGGCGGGTGCTGGCGGATCTGGCGGCCGCCGGGCCGGCGGCGGCCGATCTGGTCGCGGCCGTGTGCGTGCTGGACGGGCAGTGCGCGTTGCACCTCGCGGCCGAGGTGGCCGGGATCGCCGAGCCGCTGGTGGCGCTGGAGCGTGCCATCGCCGCCGGGCTGCTGGCCGAGGAGTGCACCGGGGTCGTCCGGCTGCGCCGGGCGGTGGCGCGGCCGGCGGTCTGCCAGGAGTACCTGGGCCCGTCCCGGCGGGCCGCTCTGCACAGGCGCGCGGCGGCGCTGGCCGGTGATCGGGCGGGCCGGCTGTGGCATCTCAGCGAGGCCGCGGTCGGCCCCGATCCGGAGCTCGCCCGGGAACTGGCCGCGCTGGGGCGCCGCCTGGCCGACCGGTCCCAGTGGGCGCAGGCCGCCCGGATGCTGGGAGCGGCGGCCCGCCTGTCGCCCGATCTCGCCGCCGAGCTGGACATGGAGGCGGCCGAGGCGAGGATCGCCGTCGGCGGCGCGGATCCGCGCGGGGTGAGCGCGCGGCTGCGCACCCTTCCCGGTACGGCGTGGCGCGGGTACGCGCTGGGCCTGGCGGAGTTGAGCGCCGGGCGGCTGGAGGCGGCCGAGGCGCACCTGGAGCAGGTGTGGCCGGCCGCCGGGACGCCGCGGCTGCGGGGGAAGGTGGCGGGCCAGCTCGCCCTGCTCCGGCTGATGCAGGGCCACCACCGCTCGGCCGCGGAATGGAACCGGCAGGGCACGGGCGAGCTCACGGCCTTCGTCGCCGCGCACGTCTCCCAGGCACCCGCCCCCCAGGCGCCCGCCGCGGCGGAGACCTCCGGCGCGCTGCTCGGCCGGGCCGCGGCCCGGCTGTGGCACGACGACCTGCCCGGCGCCCGGGAGGACCTGGAGGACATCCTCGTCCTGGGCTCCGCCCCGTCCGTGCAGGTCCGCATGCTGGCCCGCATCCTCCTCGCCGAGGCCGACCACCTGGCCGGGGAATGGGACAGCGCCCTGGAGCACTGCGCGCGGGCCGTCCAACTGGGCGGCGAGAGCGAGCAGCCGCTCTTCGTCCCGCTCGCCCAGGCGGTCGCCGCCCAGGTGCGGGCGGCGCGCGGCGAGTGGGGAGCCGCCGAACGGGACATCGCCGCCGCCCACGCGGGCACCCCGCTGGCCCGCGACCGCGCGGCCAGGGCCGCGATCCAGCTCGCCGCCGCCCGGGGCGACGCGGAAGGCGTGCTGGCCGCCTGGCTGGCCCGTCCGCTCTCGGTGCACCGGCAGGACGGGCTGCTCGTCGAGGCCATGGTCACCCTCGGCAAACCGGCCGAGGCCGAACGCCTCCTCGACCGGGCCGCGGACGGCCCGCCGGCCGCCCCCGCGTCGGTCCGGGCGGCCCGTGCCCGTGCCCGGGGCGCGCTGCACGCGGCCCGGCGGGAGACCGAGGCGGCCGTCGCCGCCTTCGAGGACTCGCTCGCCCTGCTCGACGGCCTCGACATGCCCTTCGCGGGCGCGCTCACCGACCTGAGCTTCGGCTCCTGGCTGCGCCGGCTGGGCCGGCGGAACATCGCCGCCCTGCGCCTCGAACGCGCCCACGTGGTGTTCGAGGCGCTGGGCGCCCGGCCGTACGTGGAGCGCTCCACCCGGGAGCTGTCGGCCTGCGGGCGGGCGATGCGGGCCGACCGGACCGGCGCCGGGCTGACCGCGCAGGAACTCGCGGTGGCCGAGCACGCGGCCAGGGGGATGACCAACCGGCAGATCGCCAGCTCGTTGTTCGTCAGCGTCAAGACGGTCGAGTACCACCTGAGCCACGTCTACAACAAGCTCCAGGTCCGCTCCCGCACGCAGCTCGCCCTGCTGCTGACGGCGGGCCCCTCCTGACGGGGCGGCCCGCCGTACCGGGAGGTCAGCGCAGGGCGATCGCCTGGTGGGCCGAGGAGCGGGCGTCCACGCGGCCGAAGCCGTAGCGCGGGTCGCGGCCGGCTTCGCCGTGGTCCTCGACGCAGCCGAGCAGCAGCGCCCTGGTCGCGAACGGGTCGCCCCTGAGCGCGGGCTCGGCCGACTGCAGGAGCGCGACCGCGCCGGCGACGTGCGGGGCGGCCATCGAGGTGCCGTTGAACGCGGCGAGCCCGTCCTTGCCGACGGACGAGACGACCCTGACGCCGGGCGCGCAGATGTCGGGCTTGATGTAGGTCAGCTGGTAGGGCCCCCACGGGACGCCGGGCAGGACCTGGCCGCCGCTGAAGCCGGCCGTGGACTCCGCCGGGTGCGTGGCGCCGACGCCGATGCAGAGCGGGTCGTTGCCGGGGCCGTCGGACGTCCCCTGCCCGGAGTTGCCGATGGCGGCGACCACGATCACCCCGGACAGCCAGGCGTTGATGATGGGCGCGTTCCACACCGTCGAGTACTTCGGCACGCTCAGCGACATGTTGATCACGTGCACGCCTTCGGCGACGCACCACTGCATGCCCGCGATGACCTGCGCGATCGTGCCGGACCCGCCGGGCAGGACGAGCGCGGAGGCCAGCCGGGCGTCGGGCGCGACGCCGATGTTGACGCCTCTGTGGGTGCGGCCGACGATCGTGCCCGCCGTGTGCGTCCCGTGCTGGTCGGTGTCGTACGGCCCGGCCGTGGGCACCTGGTTGCCGGCGCCGTCGAACTCGGCGAACGCCACGACCTTGCCGGTCAGCGCCGGGTGGTCGGCGTCGACGCCGGTGTCCAGGTGCCCGACGAGCACGCCGTCGCCGCGGCCGTAGCCGCCCCAGACGTCCGGCGCCCCGATCGTGGCCAGCCCCCAGGCGCTGCCGTCGACCGATTCCGGGCTGTCCTCCAGCGGGGTGCGCAGGACCCGGGGAACCTCGACGACCGGGTTGGGCTCGATGCGGGTGACGTCTTCGTGCCTGGCCAGGTCCTCGATCTCGGCGGCGGTGCCCGATACGGCGATGGCGCCGGCCAGCCACAGGCTGGTGCCGTTGGGGGCGCCGGACATGATCGGGGCGTGGGCTTCGGTGACCTCGCGCTGGAGGGCCGTGCAGAACTCCTCGCCCTTGTCGTAGCGGCCGGGCACCGCGCGGAGCAGGTCCGAGCGGCGGGTGGCCAGGTGCTCGCCCTCCACCTGCTCCCTGACCCTGGCCAGGTTCTCCCGGGCGGGCTCGGGCAGGCGGGTGCGGACCAGCGCGGTGACGGTGTCGGCGGTGCCGGCCTGTACCATCGTCTGCCGCAGTCCACTGGTGATCTTCTCGTGTGCCATGTCTCTCCTTCTGCGTTCCTTCGGGAGGACCGTAGGCAGCGGGGCGGCCGGACGACCTCCGAGATCACGCAGGGGATGCCCCTCGTCGTGCGTCACCCTGGGGCGGACACGGGGGCCGGCCGGGGTTTTCCCTGGGGCGCGAGGCGGTAGAGCCTGCCTAGCTTGTGCTCATGGATGTCGCGCTGCCGAAAGTCATCTACGCACAGGTGTCGCCGCGGTCACGCGGCACGTCCTTGTTCGACGCGAGTGTGTTCGCCGGTGAGCGGCGGATCACCGAGGACACGGTTTCCCAGTTCACCTCCACCGCCGACGCGATCACCGCCGCCTGCAGCCTGCTCATGGGCGCGGGATTCACTCTGCACGAGATGTCGTACGCCACCTCCACCCTGGGAGTCTCGGGGACGCCCGAGGCATTCGAGAGCATGTTCGCATGCGACCTCTATGCCCGGGAGTTGCCGGTGCTCAAGTCCCAGGGCCAGCTCGAGCCGGCGACGTTCGTGGACTGCCGGGACACGAGGGAACAGGGCCTGATCAGAACCGCCGCGGACACCGCCGCCGGCAGCGTGATCGAAGGCGTCGCCCTTGAGCAGGCCCGCTACTACATGGTGGACGCGCAGGCGCCCCGGAAGCTCTACTGGCATCTGCGCGCCCCCGAAGGCGTGGCACACCACTGCAAGGCCGAGCGGGCGCACCTGAGCGGCGTGACGGGCGCCGGGATCAAGGTCGCCATGGTGGACTCCGGTCACTACGCGCACCCCTTCTTCGTCACCCGCGACTACCAGGTCCGCGTCGTGCTGGGACCCGGTACCGACCGTCCCGGAGACGACGAGTACGGCCACGGCACGGCCGAGTCGGCGAACCTCTTCGCCATCGCGCCGGACGTCGAGCTCACGATGGTGAAGATGAATCGCGCCAACACGATCGGCGCGTTCAACGCCGCCGTCGCGCTCAACCCGCACATCATCAGCTGCAGCTGGGGATCGAGCCTGGAGAAGGGACCGCTCAGCGCGGCCGACCACGCGCTGGAGGCCGCCATCGCGCTCGCCGTCCGGCAGGGGATCATCGTGGTGTGCTCCGCGGGGAACGGCCACTTCGGCTTCCCCGGCCAGCACCCCGACGTCATCTCGGCGGGCGGCGCCTACGTGGACCAGCTCGGCGACCTGCACGCCTCCGACTACGCGAGCGGCTTCGCCAGCCGGATCTACGCCGGCCGCAAGGTGCCCGACCTGGCCGGGCTGGTCGGCCTGCGGCCACGCGGCGCCTACATCATGCTGCCCGTCCCGCCGGACAGCACCATCGACCGGGAGATCGCGGGCGGCGGCGCCCATCCCGACGGCGACGAGACCGCGCCCGACGACGGCTGGGCCGCCATCAGCGGTACCTCGGCGGCGGCACCCCAGCTCGCCGGCGCCTGCGCGCTCATCAAGCAGGTGTGGCCGCAGGCCACTCCGCGCGAGGTCAAGGAGATGCTGGTGTCCACCGCCCGGGACGTCACCACGGGCGGCAGCAATCCCTCCACCGGAGGACGGCGGGCCAGGCGGAAAGAGGACCTGGCGACCGGCACCGGGCTGGTCGACGTGGACAAGGCGGTACTCAAGGCCAAGCTGCGCGCCATGCGGGCGCCGGTGACGTCCATGGGCATCAGGACCAACATGGGCATCCGCGGCGGGGTGGCCGAGGCCGTCTCGGTCGTGGACACCCTGACCGGGTGGGGGCCGCCCGTGCTCGGCGTCGCCGAGGCCAGGTACCTGGAGGAGCGGCTCTGAGCGCGGCCCCGCCACGCGTGCTGCTGGTCAGCATGCCGTGGCACGCGCTGGAGCGGCCCGCGCTGGGACTCAGCCTGCTCCAGGCGGCCCTGCGCCGGGAGGGCGTGCACTGCGACGTGCGCTACCTCGGCTTCCCCCTCGCCGAGCGCATCGGGCACGCCGCCTACCAGTGGGTCCAGGAGGGCCTGCCGCACCGCGCCTTCGCCGGGGAGTGGCTGTTCACCTCGGCGTTGTACGGCGAGCGTCCCGAGGCCGACGCCGCTTACGCCGAGGAGGTGTTGCGCGGCGCCTGGCGGCTGCCGGAGGCCGCCGTCGAGCGGCTGCTCGGACTCCGGGAGGCGTGCCGGGCGTTTGTGCGCCGGTGCGTGGCGGAGATCGACTGGTCCGGCTACGACGTGGCCGGCTTCACCTCCACCTTCGAGCAGAACGTGGCCTCCCTCGCGCTCGCCCGGCAGGTCAAGGCCGCCCACCCGGCGGTCACGATCGTCTTCGGCGGGGCCAACTGGGAAGGCGAGATGGGCGAGGAACTGCAGGCCAGGTTCCCCTTCGTCGACCGGGTGTTCTCCGGCGAGGCGGACACGAGCTTCCCCGCCTATCTGCGGGGCGAGCGCGGCACCCCGCCGCCGGTCGGCCTCGACCTGCTGCCCGTTCCCTGCTACGACGACTACTTCGCCGCGCTGCCCGAAGGGGTGGAGCCGACGCTCCTGCTGGAGACCTCCCGAGGGTGCTGGTGGGGGGCCAAGCACCACTGCACGTTCTGCGGGCTCAACGGCCAGACGATGGCCTTCCGCAGCAAGACGGCGGAGCGGGTGCTGGCCGAGCTCGACGAGCTGCGCCGCTACGGCGTCCGCGACGTGGCCGCCGTGGACAACATCCTGGACATGCGCTACTTCGCCACCCTTCTGCCGGCGCTGGCCGCGGCGGGCGCGCCGTACCGGCTGTTCTTCGAGGTGAAGGCGAACCTGACGGCCGGCCAGGTGCGGGCGCTCGCCGATGCGGGCGTGCGGCACGTGCAGCCCGGGGTGGAGAGTCTCAGCGATCACGTGCTGGCCCTCATGCGCAAGGGCACCACGGCGCTGCGCAACATCCAGCTGCTCAAGTGGTGCCTGGAGTACGGCGTGGCCCCGGAGTGGAACCTGATCTACGGCTTCCCGGGTGAGCGTGCCGAGGACTACGCCGACCTTCCCGGCCTGGTCGACGCCATCGGCTTCCTGCCGCCGCCGAGCGGGATGACGCCGGTCAGGCTCGACCGGTTCAGCCCGTTCTTCATGGATCCGCAGGGGTTCGGGCTGACGCGGGTGCGGCCGCTGGCGGCCTACCGGCACCTTTATCCCTTCCCCGAGGAGTCGCTGCGGCGGCTGGCCTACTACTTCGACTTCGCCTACGCCGACGGCCGCGACCCGGACGCGTACACGGGCCCGGCGAGGGAACGGGTCGCCCGCTGGGTGGCGGAGGGCCCGGACCCGGCGCCGGTCGTCTACCGCCGGGGCGACGGCAGCCTGCTCGTGACCGACCCCCGCGTGTCCACCTCCTACTTCCTGGCGGGCTGGCGGGCGGCGGTGTACGCCAGGTGCGACCGGGTCACGGCGGAGCGGACCGCGCTGGCCGTGGGCGTCGGGCTCGGCGCCGGGCCGGCGCAGGTGCGGGAGTTCCTGGCGGACTGCCTGCGGCGGCGGCTCATGGTGTGCGACGGGCGCAACTGGCTGACGCTGGCCGTCCACCGCCCGGCGCGCACGGCCCTGGACCACCCGATCACGGAGGCTCCGGCGGCCGGAGGGAGCCGCACGGCGCTCGTGGTCCTGTCGGACGTGGCGCGGGCGGGCGAGGTCCTCGCCTGGTTCCACGGGAAGGGGTTCGAGACGGGGGCGCTCATCGGCTTCTCCTTCGCCGTCACCGCGCCGGAGGACCGCTTCACCGCGCTGCTCGGCACGCCCGGGCTGGACCGCACGATCGACCTGAGCGGCCTGCCGGCCGAGGTGGGAAGGAGCGTCGAGGTCATCACGGTGACGCCGCCCTGAAACCCTGGGGAAACCCCTGGGCAGTGCCCCGAGGCGGCCGATCTGCCGCGATTCCTACTGTCGGCTCATGACAGCCAACGGCAAACGATGGGCGGTCAGCCCCCTCCTGGTCGACGACAGCATCCCCAAGGCCGTGGTCGGTGAGAGCGTGGACTCCACCCCGGCCCACGGTGAGGAACTTCTGGGCACCCTGGTCGAACTGAACCTCCACGCCAGCGTGGACCCCGAGCGGGTCCGCCGGGACTTCCTGGAGCACGTGCTGCCCCGGGCGCTGGAGAACCTGGGGGAGCTCCGGCCCGCGCCTCTGCCCGTCTCCGCGGCCTACGTGAAATGCCACCTGCTCCGGCGGGAGATCATGCGCCTGCTCGTCCTCGACGAGGAGCAGCCGGGCAGGAACACCATCTTCCGCATCTGGCCCGACTACCTCCACCATCCGCAGATCGACCGGTCCGTGAGCACGGTGAAGGCGGACGCCGCGATGCGCACCTTCGCCGCGGACGGCGCGGGCGTCGTCTGGGCGGTCCTGGACACCGGCATCGAGGCCACCCACCCGCACTTCGCCGGCGGCACGTTGAGCGCCCCCGACGTCTGCGAGCTGCACCGGGACTTCAGTCACATCGTGCGCGACGAGCCCGCGCCCGACGACTCCCTGCCCTCCACCGCCCTGATCGACGAGGACGGCCACGGCACCCACGTCGCGGGCATCATCGCCGGCCGGCTTTCACAGGACGCCAAGGCCAGGCTCGCGAGCATGCGGCCGTCGGCCGGCGACGGCTTCCAGCTGCCGCCCTGGGAACAGCGCGTGCTCGAACCCAACCGGGCGCTGGCGGGCATCGCCCCCATGGCCCACCTGGTCAGCCTGAAGGTGATGGACACCAGCAAGGGCTTCGCGCGCACCACCTCCAGCGCCGTGATCGCGGCCCTGGAACACATACGGCGGGTCAACGCCGGAGGACGCCTGCTGCGCATTCACGGGGTCAACCTGAGCCTGGGCTGTCCCTGGTACTTCCGGGACTACGCGGCCGGGCAGAGCCCACTGTGCAGGGAACTGGACCTGCTGGTCGGCACCGGCGTGGTGGCCGTGGTCAGCGCGGGCAACGGCGGCTGGACCCAGGGCGTGGACGGCCTGAGCGGCACGCTGTCCAGCATCACCGACCCGGCCAACGCCGATCGGGCGATCGCGGTGGGCTCCACGCACCGGGACAAGCCGCACGTCTACGGCGTCACCTACCTGTCGTCCAAGGGGCCGACGCTCGACGGCCGGCTCAAACCGGACCTGGTGGCCCCGGGCGAGCGCATCACCTCCTGCGCCGTGGGGGCCATGCGGGCCCGCATCCCGGTCTTCGCCGAGGTCAACGGCGAAGCCTGTTACGCCGAGTCGAGCGGCACCTCGATGGCCGCTCCGCACGTGTCCGGCGCCATCGCCGCCTTCTTGTCCGCGCGCAGGGAGTTCATGGGCCTGCCCGACCGGGTCAAGCGCCTGTTCTGCGAGACGGCCGTCTCCCTGGGCCGCGACCGCTTCTTCGAGGGGCACGGGCTGGTGGACCTGCTGGCCGCCCTGTCCAGAGTCTGAGGAGAAACCATGCGTTACGAGGACATCCGCTTCGGCAAAGACGGCACCCTGCTCACCGGTGACCTCCAGGCCGGGCAGGCGGCGAACCTGTTCGTCTTCAGCCACGGCTGGAACAGCTCGGAGCAGAGCGCCCGCCGCCTGTACTCCTCGCTGTTCGGCCTGATGGCCCCCATGCTCTCCGGCGAGGCCGCCTTCGCGGGCGTGTTCTGGCCGTCCCTGCTCTTCCCCGAGGACGAACCGGCCGCGGACGGTCCGGTCATCGGTACGGCCACGCAGTCCGCACCCGGGATGCCCGTCGCCCCGGTGACCGGAGGAGCCCCGGTGACCGGAGGAGCCCCGGTAGCCGGAGGAGCGGTCACCACGGCTCTGGCGGGCGCCTTCCCCGGCCAGGAGGACGACCTGGCGGAGATCGGCGCCCTCCTGGACTCCAGGCCGCAGGACCCCGCCAAGCTCCAGCGCTGCCACGAGCTGATCGCCGGCCTGGTCACCAGCCCGCCCTCCGGCGAGGAGGACACGGGCGAGGCCGCCGCCCTGGACCGCCCCTACCTGGACGTGTTCGGCGCGATGGCCGCGCTCGCGCCCGCCGACGGCTCCTTCACCCAGGGCACCGACCTCTTCCAGACGCTGTGGGCCGGCGCCAGGGAAACGCTCAGGGCCCTGAGCTACTACGAGATGAAGAACCGCGCGGGCGTCATCGGCCGCCACGGCCTCGGCCCCCTCCTCGACCGGCTGATCCGGCGCAACCCGGGGCTACGCGTCCACCTCCTGGGCCACAGCTTCGGCGCTCGCCTGGCCGCCTACGCGCTCACCGGCCTGTCCCCGGGCGTCCAGGCCGGCTCGCTCACGCTGATCCAGGCCGCCTTCAGCCACTTCGCCTTCGTCACCGGCCGCGGCGCGCTGTCCGGGTACGGCTCGCGCGTGGCCGGGCCGCTGGTCAGCACGTTCTCCACGGCCGACCGCGCCCTGTCCTGGTGGTACCCCATGGCCAGCCGCCTGGCCCGCCAGGACACCAGCAGCGAGGCCGCGCACCGGTGGGGAGCGCTGGGCCACGACGGCTTCGACGGCGCCGCGTCCACACCCCTCGCCGCCGCCGGCCGGCCGTACGCCTTCCGCCCCGGCGGGTACCGCAGCCTCGACGCCAACGCCGTCGTCAACAGGCGGCTGTCGTTCCTCGCGGGAGCGCACAGCGACATCGAACACGACGAGGTCGCCTGGGCGGCGGTGGCCGCGGCGGGCCTGTCGTAGACGGGGCCCGGCTCACCCGCGCGCGGTCCGCGGCAGCGGCGTGATGCCGGACGGCGCCGCTTCCTCCACCTCGGCCTGTTTGACCAGGGCGGCCATCCCGCCCACCGTCGCCTCCCTGAACAGGCTGCGCATCGGCAGCCGCACGCCCAGCTTCTTGCGGATCAGCGCGATCAGTTGGACCGCGACCAGCGAGTTGCCGCCCAGCTCGAAGAAGTCGTCCTCGACGCCGACGCGCGGCGTGCCCAGCACCTCCGACCACAGCGCCGCCAGCACGCCCTCGGTGTCGTCACGCGGCGCGACGTACCCGCCGCCGTCCTGTTCGCCGCCCTCGGCCGCACCGCCCGCGGGCAGCGCCGCCTCCAGCGTCGTCTTGGTCAGCGCGCGGACCCCGGCCACGAACTCGGCCAGCGGCGTGGCGTTGACCACCACCTGGGCGCCGACCCGGTGGCCGAGCAGGCGGCGGAACGCCTCGGCGCCCAGAGCGGGCAGGATGCCCAGCTGGGCGCCTTCCCGGTCGAGCGCGACACCGGCGGCGGCCGACCTCTCGGACACCTCCGGCCGCGCCCCGGTCTCCTCGACGCTGCGGGCCACCGAAGCGGCGTCCACGCGGCGCAACACGAACTCCGAGATCTCCACGACCGGTCGCCCGGCGTCGTCGTACAGCGTGAGGTCCACGGCGATCACCTCGCCGCCGCCCTCCCGGTGCACGGCGTGGCTCCACACCCGGGCCGGCAGCGGCGCGTGCACGGTGAGCCTGCCGTACCCGAGCGGCAGGTAGCGGTGCTCGCCCGCGGCGCTGACGAACGCGGTGGCCTCGTCCAGCAGCGCCGGATGCAGGCCGTACCGGCCGAGCTCGGCGGCGGTCTCGGGCGCGGCCTCCAGGAGGGCGAGCTCCTCGCCGGCGCCCTGGGCGACCGAGCGCAGGCTGCGCCAGCGGGGTCCGAAGGTGACCAGGCCGGAGGCGGAGGCGAACATGTCCTCCGTCCGCGTGCCGTACGAGCAGCGGGCGCGGATCGCGGCGAGGTCGGCGGGTACGGCGCCGCCGCCGGGCACCCAGGCGGCGCTGCCCCTCACGTGGGTGCGCGGGGCGGCGCCGGCCACGCTGACCACCTCGAAGTCGGCGCCGTCGCCGGTCGGGGTGAACAGGACGCGGAGTTCGGCGGAGGCGGTGACGGGCAGGGGCGCGACGAAGGCGACGTCCCGCAGCTCGGCGACGTGCTCGGGGCCGGGGCTCGGCAGCACGGCGGCGAAGGCGAACCGGGCGCATTCGAGGTAGCCGGTGCCGGGCATGACGGGGACGCCGGCGAGACGGTGCTCGTCCAGCACCCAGTGGGTGGCGGGGGACAGCCTGCCACCGCACCAGGCCGGGCGGCCGTCGCCCGGCTCGTGCAGTTCGGTGAGCAGCGGGTGCGCCAGCGGGACGGTCCGGTCGCCGCGCTGGAGCGCGCGGAAGACCTTGGGCGCCTCCACTTCGGCGGCCATGCCCACGTCCAGCCAGGCGCCCCAGTTGACCGACAGCACCCGGCCGGGCCAGGTCGCGGCGTAGGCGTCCATGAAGGCGTTGGCCGCGCAGTAGTCGACCTGGCCGAAGCCGCCCGCCACGGCGGTGACCGACGAGCAGAGCATGACGAAGTCGAGGTCGAGGTCGCCGAAGGCGGCGTGGAGGGCCCGGGTTCCGGCGATCTTCGGCGCCATGACGCGGGCAGCCTCGGCGGGGTCCTTGACCTCGGCCATGCCGCCGCCGGGCAGCCCGGCGGCGTGGATCAGGCCGTCCACGCGGCCGAAGCGCTCCAGGGCGGTGGCGCGCACCCGGCGCATCGCCTCCGGGTCGGTCACGTCGGCGGCCAGGACGAGCACCCGGGCGCCGGCGGCCTCCATGCGCGCGATGGCCTCCTGCGCACCCGGGCCGGGCGTGCCGGAGCGGCTGAGCAGGACCAGCGCGCCGCGGGTGCGGGCGGCCAGGTCCTCGGCCAGGGTGCGGCCGATGCCGCCCAGGCCGCCGGTGACGACGTAGACGCCGCCGTCGCGCAGCCCGGTCATGGGGTCGGGGGAGGGCGGCAGCTCGACGGGTTCGTGGTGAAGCGTCCAGCGGCGTCCCGAGCGCAGCACGACCGGGGTGGTGGCCTCGCCGGTCAGCTCGGCGAGGAGCGCGTCCAGGTCGCCGGGTGACTCCACGTCGATGTGGCGCACGGACAACCACGGCGCCTCCAGCGGCAGCACGTTCGCCAGGCCGATCACGGTGGCGTGCTCGGGCCTGCGGACATCGGTGCCGAGCACGTTCTGCGTGCCCTCGGTGAGCACGTCCAGCCGGACCTCGCCGTCCCGGCCGGCCTGGGCCAGCGCCTGGAACAACGCCAGCAGGGTGAAGAAGCCGTCGTCCTGGGAGGCGCCCGGGTCCAGGGCCCAGGCGTGGACGACGTGCCCGGGCGTCCCGATCTCGGCCAGGAGCCGCTCGCAGTCCTCCCGTGAGCCGGGGCGCACGGTGTAGGAGCCGCTGGCGCCGCCGTACTCCTCGCCCTTGGTGACGGCGAGCACCTCGGCGCCCGCCGCGCGCAACGCGGCCAGCAGCGGCTCGCTCGCGGGCCCGGCGAACACCAGCAGCCGGTGGCCGAGCGGGCCGGCGGAGACGGGCCGCGGGCTCTGCCGCCAGGCGGGCAGGGTGAACCACTGCTCGACCGGCAGCGCGCCGGTCCTGGGCGACCTGGGGTGGACCAGCTCGGCGTCGGCCTCGGCCGGCACCCAGTGGCGGGTGCGCTCGAAGGGGTAGGCGGGCAGCGGCACCCGGCGGCCCGGCTCGCCCGGCAGGTCCACCGGCACGCCCGCCACCCACAGGGCGCCCGCCGCCGCGTACAGCACCCGCAGGTCGGCGCCGGCGTCGGCCGGGCCGGGCAGGCTCGGCAGCGGCTTGGGCGCGCTCTTCGGGAACTGGCTTCTGACCAGGCCGGACAGCTGCCTGCCTGGGCCGCACTCGACGAGCTGCCACTCGCCCTCGGCCGCGAGCGCCGCCACGCAGTCGCCGAACCGCACGGGCTCGCGCAGGTGGCGCGCCCAGTAGGCCGGATCGACGGCCTCCTCGGGAGTGATCCAGGTGCCGCTCACGTTCGACAGGAACGGCAGCGCCGGGGCCTGTCGTCCGGTGGCGGCGACGAGCTGATGGAACTCGCCCACGATCGGGTCCATCATGGCGGAGTGGAAGGCGTGCGAGGTGCGCAGCATGGTCGACGTGACGCCCTGGCCGCCGAGCCGGTCGCGGTAGTCCTCGACCAGCTTCTCCGGCCCGGCGACCACGCAGGTGCCCGGGCCGTTGACGGTGGCGATCACCAGGCCGTCGGGCAGGCCGGGCCGTACCTCGTGCTCGTCGAGGCGGACGGCCAGCATCGAGCCGGGCGGCATGCTCTGCATCAGCCTGCCGCGGGCGGCGACCAGGCGGATCGCGTCCGGTAGGCCGAAGACGCCGGCGACGGTCGCGGCGACGTACTCGCCGATGCTGTGGCCGATCATCGCGCCGGGTTCGACGCCCCATGACTGCCACAGCCGGGCCAGCGCGTACTCTACGGTGAACAGCGCGGGCTGGGTCAGCTCGGTGCGCTGCAGCGCCTCGGCGTCGTGGGCGAGCGGGTCGAAGCCGAGCAGCCGCGCGCAGTCGTCCACGGTGTCGCGGAAGACCGCCTCCGTCCGGTACAACTCGCTGCCCATGCCCGCGTACTGGGCGCCCTGGCCGGGGAACAGCCAGGCCACGCGCGGGTTCGTGGCCACGCCCTTGACCAGGCGGCGGCCCTCGCCGAGCGCCCGGACCGCCTCCTCGCGGCTGCCTGCCACCACGACCGCGCGGTGCTTGAACACGCGGCGGCCGGCGCGCAGCGTGTGCGCGACGTCGGCCAGGTCGAGATCCTCGCCGGCCAGCCGGGCGGCCAGCCGCTCCGTCATGGCCGCGAGCGCGGACGGCGTGCGCGCCGACAGCGGCAGCACGTGGTGGCTGCGGTGCTCGCGCACGGCGGGCGGCAGCGGCGGCGCCTCCTCGACCACGATGTGCGCGTTGGTGCCGCCGATGCCGAAGGCGCTGACGCCGGCGCGGCGCGGCACGCCGTTCGACTTCCAGCTCGTCAGCTCCGCGGCCACGTGGAACGGATTGGCGCCGAAGGGGATGCCCGGGTTCGGCCGCTCGTAGTTGAGCGTGGGCGGAATCTGGCCGTGCTCGACCGCCAGGACCGTCTTGGTCAGCCCGGCGATGCCGGCGGCCGGGCCCAGGTGGCCGATGTTGGTCTTGACCGAGCCGATCGCGCACCAGCCCGCCTCCTCGGTGCCCCTGCTGAAGACACCGGACAGCGCGCTCACCTCGATCGGGTCGCCGACGGAGGTGCCGGTGCCGTGCGCCTCGACGTAGGAGATCGTGCGCGGGTCGACGCCGGCCACCGCCAGCGCGGCGGCGACCGCTCCGGCCTGTCCCTCGGCGCTGGGCGCGGAGAAGCCCGCCTTGGCGGAGCCGTCGTTGTTGACGGCGTTGCCGCGGATGACCGCGCGGACGTGGTCGCCGTCCGCGATCGCGTCGGACAGTCTCTTGAGTACGGCGACGCCGCCCCCGCCACCCCAGATCGTGCCCTGCGCCGCGGCGTCGAAGGCGCGGCAGTGGCCGTCGGGGGCGTAGATGCCGTCCTGGTGGTAGAGGTACCCCCACTCCGGGGGCAGTTCGAGGGAGGCGCCGCCGGTCAGCGCCATGTCGCACTCGCCGGCGCGCAACGCCTCGCAGGCGACGTGCACGGCCACGAGTGAGGAGGAGCAGGCGGTGTGCAGGGTCAGGCTCGGGCCGCGCAGGTCGAGCTTGTAGGAGACGAACGTGGCCAGGTAGTCGGGGTGGTTGCCCACGTGGACGGCCAGGTTGCCGGCGGAGGCGTGGATCTTGCGGTCGCGCCGGATATAGAGCCATTGGTATTCGTCGGAGCCGGTGGCGCCGTACACGCCGATGTCGCCGTCGTAGCGCGCGGGGTCGTAGCCCGCGTCCTCGAGCGCGGTGTGCGACAGCTCCAGGAAGAGGCGCTGCTGCGGGTCGCGCAGCTCGGCCTCGCGCGGGGACATGCCGAAGAAGGCGGCGTCGAGGGCGTCGTAGTCGGCGGCGATGCAGGCGGCCGGGACGAAGTGCGGATCGTCCAGCAGGTAGCCGGGCACGCCGAGCGCGGCCTGTTCCTCCCGGCTGTAGAAACGCACCGATTCCACGCCGTCCACGAGGTTGCGCCAAAACTCCGGCACATCCGCCGCGCCGGGCAGCCGGCAGGCCAGCCCGATGACCGCGATGGGCTCGACCGTCGGTTCTGTCATGTCTCACTCTTTCCTTGGGAGCCATTCCTTGTGGGCCGGATCCGGGCGCGGCTTGCGGCGATCCGCCGGGCGGCGCGATCGGGACCGGAGGCGGGGCTGTGGCCGTCGAGGTGGGCGGCCAGCGAGCGGACGGTGGGGAAGCGGAAGAGCTCGACGATCGCCACCTCGCGGCCGAGCGGGCCGTTCAGGCGGGCCTGCACCTCGGCGGTGGCCAGCGAGTGGCCGCCGAGGTCGAAGAAGTTCTCGTCCAGCGCGATGTGCGGCAGGCCGAGCACCTCGCGCCAGATGCCGGCGACCAGGCGTTCCGTGCGGCCCGCCGGTTCCTGCCCCCGCGCGGGCGCGGGCCTGGCCTTCGGCGCGGGCAGCGCGGCCCGGTCGACCTTCCCGTTCGCGGTGAGCGGCAGCGCGGGCAGCAGGATCACCTCGGCGGGCACGGCCGCCTCGGGCAGCCGGGCGCGCAGGTGGCCGAGCAGCTCGCCCGGATGCGTCCCCGGCCCGTCCGGCACGGCGTAGCCGCGCAGCACCTGCCCGGCCGCCAGCGCGGCGGCGGCGGCCTTGACGCGCGGGTGCTCGGCCAGCACGCGCTCGATCTCACCGAGCTCGATCCGGTGCCCGCGCACCTTGACCTGCCCGTCCTGCCGCCCGGCCAGGACGACGTTCCCGTCCGGGTCGTACCGGCCCAGGTCGCCGGTGCGGTAGCGGCCTATGCCGTCCGGGCCGGTCGCGAAGCGGTGCGCGGGGTCCTCGTGGAGGTACCCCTGGGCCAGCCGCCTGCTCCGGACGACCACCTCGCCCAGCTCGCCGACCGCCGCGGGGCTGCCGTCCCGGGTCAGGACGAGCAGTTCCGCGCCGTCCACGCCGCGGCCGACGGGGACGTCACCGGCTCCCTCCTCGTCCCCCAGCTCGTACACCGCCTGAAGCTGCGGCGTCTCGGTGGTGCCGTACCCGTTGACCAGCCGGGCGGCGGGGGCGATCGCCCGCATTCTGGCCGCGTCCGCCCAGGTGAGGCGGTCGCCGCCGAAGACGACCAGCCGCAGGTCGGGCAGGGGTTGCCCGGCTGCGGCCAGCAACTGGGCGAACTGCGGGGTCAGGTGGGCGACGGTGATCGCCTGCTCGCGCAGCCAGCGGGCCAGCCGGGCCGGGTCCCGGATCGCCTCCTGCTCCGGAACGTGCAGGCTCGCGCCGAGCACCAGGGGTACGAAGGCGTCGCGCAGCAGCGGGTCGTGGGCCAGCCCGGCCAGCAGGGCGAACCGGTCGTCGCCGGTGAGGCCGAAGGCCGCCGGGTACCAGTCGAGGAAGCGGGCCAGGGGGAGTTCGGTCGCGTACACGGGTTTGGGCAGGCCGGTCGTGCCCGAGGTGAAGGAGAGGTAGCCGCGTGCCGCGTCCTTGGGTAAACGCGCCGCACCCACGCGGGGCGGGTGCGCCGGTCGCCCGGGGACCACGCGGGGCGGGTGCGCCGGTTCCCCGGGGACCACGCGGGGCAGCTTCGCCAGTTCCCCGGGGATCGTTCCGCCCGGGCAGCAGAGCAGCGCCCCGGCCCCCACCGCCGCCGCCTGCGCGGCCAGCCGGGCGGCGGGCAGCGCCGGGTCGAGCACGGCCCAGCGCGCTCCGCCGGCGAGCACGCCCAGCAGCAGCGCGGGCAGCTCGGGGCACCGGGTGGCGAGCACGGCGACGACCTCCCCGCCGGTGACGCGCCCGGCGGTGGCGTCGGCCAGCGCGATCACGTCGGCGTAGGTGAGCGTGCCGCCCGCGCCGGTGACCGCCGTCCGCTTCGGGTGCTCGGCCGCGCGCTTCCTGACGCGCTCGGCCACGCCGTCGCCCGCCCATCCGGCCGGCTCGCCCCGGCCGTCGGGCAGCCGAGGATCCGGTACGGCCGGCCGCAACGCAGCCCGGTCCACCGGGGCCTCTGGGTCGCCGAGCACCTGGCCGAGCAGGCGGACATACCCCGCCAGCAGCGCCTCGATCCGCTCGGCCCGATACAGCCGGGGGTTGTAGACGGCCTGGAGGACGTAGTCCCCGTCGCGCTCGCCCACGTACAACGTGAGGTCGAACAGCGAGCCGGGCAACCCGGCGGCCAGGGGCGTGGTCCGCACCCCCGGCAGGTCCAGCCGCGGCTCGGTGAAGTCGTACATGTTGAACAGGACCTGGACGAGCGGGTTGCGCGCCAGGTCCCGGCCCGCGCCCAGCCGTTCGACGACCCGCTCCAGCCGCACGTCCAGGTGGGCCATGGCCGCGCTCAGCGCCTCGCGGCACCGGGCGACCTGCTCGGCGAAGGAGGCGGCGCCGGACACCGCCAGCCGTACCGGGAGGACCTGGACCAGGCACCCCACCAGCGGGCCGAACGCGGGGTGGCGGCGGTCGGCGACGGGCGTGCCGACCACGAGGTCGTCCGCGCCCGACAGCCGCGCCAGCACGTGCGCGAAGGCCGTGAGCATGACCGCGTACGGCGTGGCCCCCAGCTTGGCGGCCAGCTCGCGCACCGCCGCGCCCACCGGCGCCTCGGCGTGGACGGCCGCGCCCTCGAAGGTCTGCACCGGCGGCCGGGGACGGTCCTCGGGGAGATCGAGCCTGCCGGAGGCGCCCTCGAGCCGTTCCGCCCACCACTCCAGCGTCTGGGGCCGGCTCTCCAGCCAGGCGGCGTAGCCGGAGAAGCCGGTCGGCAGCGGCGGCAGGGGCTCGCCCCGGTAGGCGCGGGACAGGTCGTCGTACAGGAGTCGCTGGGAGGCGCCGTCGAAGACGACGTGGTGGGCGGTGATCGCCAGGACGTGCTCCCGGTCGCCGAGGCGCAGCAGCCGGGCCCGCCACAACGGGCCTCTGGCCAGGTCGAAGGCCCGTCGCGCCTCGGCGCTCAGCCAGGCGGCGGCGTCCGTGCCCGGCCGGGCGTCCACCGGCGCCTCGCCGGGCAGGGCGTCCACGGGCAGCGGCACCTCGCCCGGCGGGTCCACGCTCACCCGGGGCACCCCGCCGTCCTCGGCGATGCGCCAGCGCAGGATCTCGTGCCGGCGCGCCACCGCCGTCAGCGCGGAGCGCAGGGCGGCGAGGTCGAGGGGGCCGGTCAGCCACTGGGCCATCGTGATGTTGTGCACCGGGGTGCCCGGCGCCAGCCGTTCCACGAACCACATGCGGCGTTGCACGGCGGTCAGGGCCGGGGCGGCGTCTGCGGGCGGGGCGGCGTCGTCGGCCGCGGCGGCACGTTCCACGCGCGCGGCCAGCCCTTCGAGCGTCCGTCCCGCCAGCACGTCCTCGACGGTGACCTCGCGGCCCAGCTCGGCGCGGATCGCGGCGACCAGGCGCATGGCCGGCAGCGAGTGCCCGCCGCAGGCGTAGAAGTCGGCGTCCAGGCCGGGAGCGCCGGAGCCGAAGACCCGCGCCCACACGCCGGCGACGGCCCGTTCGACGGCGGTGCGCGGGGGACGGGCCGGCGCGGCGGCCGGGTGTTCCCCGGTCAGCGCGTGCAGGGCGGCCAGGTCCACCTTCCCGGCGACCGTCATCGGCAGGATCGGCAGGCGCACCACCCGGACGGGGATCATGTAGCCGGGCAGCCGCGTCAGGCAGTGCGCGCGGACTTCGGCCAGGCCGGGGGCGGTTTCCGGGGCGAGGTAGGCGACCAGGCTGGCCTTGCTCGACGGCACGTCCACGACGGCGTGGCCCACGCCGGGGTGGGCGCGCAGCACGGTCTCGATCTCGCCGAGTTCGACCCGCTGGCCCTGGACCTTGACCTGGCGGTCCACCCGGCCCAGGAACCCGATGCGGCCGTCGGGCTCGACCAGCACCCGGTCGCCGGTGCGGTACAGGCGGGCGCCGGGCGGGCCGTGCGGGTCGGGGACGAACCGTTCGGCGGTCAGGCCGGGACGGCCGAGGTAGCCGCGGGCGAGCTGCGGCCCGCCGATGTACAACTCGCCCGGCACTCCCGGCGGGCAGGGGGCGAGGTGCTCGTCCAGGACGCGGGCGGCGGACCCGGCCAGCGCGTGGCCGATGGGCAGCGGACGGTCCCAGGTGCCGGTCAGCTCGGTTCCGACCACGCAGACGGTGGTTTCGGTCGGGCCGTACCAGTTGTGGAAGCGGCGCGATCCGGTGCGCCAGCGGGCGACCTGCTCCGGCCCGGCCGGTTCGCCGGCGGTGACCACGTCGCGCAGGCTGAGCAGCCGGTCGGGGTCCAGCAGGGGGAGCAGCGCGGGCGGGATGGTGCCCCAGGTGACCTGGTGGTGTTCGAGGAAGCGCTGGAGGCGGCCGGGGTCGGTGCGGTCCTCGTCCGGGACGAACATGACCGCGCCGCCCCTGGCCAGCGGCGCGAAGACGTCGAGGACCGAGACGTCGAAGCCGAGCGCGGCGAACCCGATGGCGCGGCAGCCCGCGTCGAGCCCGAAGTGCCGTCCGGCCATGGTGACGAAGGAGACCGCGGCCGCGTGGCTGACCACCACGCCCTTGGGCCGGCCGGTCGAGCCCGAGGTGTACAGGACGTAGGCGGCGCCGGCCGGATCGACGCGGACCGGCTCCCGCCCTGAGGGCCCGCCGTGGAGGGGCAGCAGGCGCGCCCCGGCGCCGGCCAGCAGGCTCATCCCTTCCGCGTCGGCCAGCACGGTGCGGATGCCGGCGTCGGCCAGCACCTCCAGCAGGCGGGCGCGGGGGTGCGCGGGGTCCAGCGGCACGTACGCGGCGCCCGCCGCCATGACGCCCAGCGCGGCGGCCGGCAGGTCGGGGGTACGGCGGGCGCAGATCCCCACCCGGTCCCCGGGCTCGCTGCCGCGCAGGCCGCCGGCGACGCGGGTGACGGCCTCGCGCAGGTGGCGGTAGGTGAGCGTGCGGTCCCACTGCCGGATCGCGAGGGCGTCGGGGGTGCGGTCCGCCTGGTCGAGGACCAGCTCGTGGAGAAGGGCGGGGGGTGGGGGGAACGCCACGTTCAAGGGGTTCACCAGGCATTCACTAGAGTCCGGATAAATCCTTATAGCGAAGGACATAATTCCAAGTCAACGCTAGTTTCGGACATATAAAAATATGGAAATGGTGTGGCGGAAAATAGTGATTGTCAGACTGCCGATGAGTGTGTATGAATCTCGTTTAATGTCGCGTTCACCCAGAAAGCGAGGCAGCAGTGACGTCCTCGGCGGGGCTGTCCTCAGACGGATCTCAGCTGTCCGGCACCAAGCGGGCCCTGCTGGAGCAACGCCTGCGCCGCCGGTCGGCGGGCAGGCAGGCCGGCATCCCGCGCCGTGACCCGGGCGCCGAGATCCCCCTGACCTTCGCCCAAGAAGGTCTGTGGTTCATGGAGCAGTTCGCTCCCGGCACGGCCGCTTACACCGTCCCCCTGGTTCTGCGCCTGCGCGGGGATCTCGACGCCGAACGGCTTCACCGGGCGCTGCGAAGAGTCGTGGCCAGGCACGAGATCTTGCGGACCCGCTATTCCGCCGACGCCGAGGGGCGCCCCCGCGTCGAGGTGTCCGAAAGTGGACACCTCGAATTGCCCGTCATTCCGGCCGAAGGCGAGGAACACGCCCGCGAGCTCCTGAGCGCCGAGCTGGCCCGCCCCTTCTCCATCGCCACCGATCCGCCCATCCGCGCCATGCTCGTCCGGCTGGCCGCCGACCACCACATCCTGCTGGTGACGCTGCACCACATCGCCGGCGACGGATGGTCACTGGAGATCCTGGCCGGCGAGCTGCGCACGATCTACGCCGGCGACGAGCCGCCGGAGCTGGCCGTGCAGTTCGGCGACTTCGCCCTCTGGCAGCGCAGCCGCCCGGCCGACGAGGCCGACCTGGCGTACTGGCGCGAGCGGCTGGCCGGTGTGCCGCCCCTCGACCTGCCCGTCGAGGGCCGGCGCCCGGCCGTGGTCACCTTCGAGGGCGCCTCCCACGCGTTCCGGCTCGGCCCGGACCTCCTGGCCGCCGCCAACCGCCTGGCCAGGGAGCACGACGCCACGCTGTACATGGTCGTCCTCGCCGTCTACCAGGTGCTGCTCAGCCGCCACACCGGGCAGACCGACTTCGCCGTCGGCACCCCGGTCGGCGGGCGGCCGCGCAGCGAGCTCGAACCCCTCATCGGCATGTTCGTCAACATGATGGCGATGCGCGCCGACCTGGACGGCGACCCCACCGTCACCGACCTGCTCGCCCGGGTCAGGGAGAGCACGCTGGCCGCCTTCGCCCACCAGCGCCTGCCGTTCGAGCAGCTCATCGGGGAGCTCGGGCCGGCCAGAGACGTCTCGCGCACCGCCGTCTTCCAGGCCGCGCTCACCCTGCAGAGCTATGACGAGGCGAGCTTCGCCTGGCCGGGGCTGGTGGCCGAGCCGTACCCCCTGGCCGCCAGGGCGGCGCCCTTCGAGCTGGAGCTGTTCCTCACCGAACGGGGCGACGGGCTCGACGCGTACTTCGTCTACAACCGGGACCTGCTGGCCCAGGAGACGGTCGAGGAACTGGGCGCGCGGTTCGAGAACCTACTGCGCGCCGCCGTCGCCGGGCCGCAGGTCCGGGTGTCCGGCCTGGAGATGCTGAGCCCGGAGGAACACCGGCGCATCCTGGCCCTGGCCGAGGGGCCGCGTGAGCCGTACCCGGGCGAGAAGACGCTGGGGGAGCTGTTCGAGGAGCAGGCCGCCCGCACGCCCGGCGCGACCGCCCTGGAGTACCGCCGGCAGCGCCTCACCTACGCCGAGCTGGAGCGGCGCTCGGGCCTGCTGGCCCGGCGATTACGCGAGCTGGGCGCGGGACCCGGCGTCAGGGTCGCGGTCGGCATGGAACGTTCGCTCGAGCTGGTCGTGAGCCTGCTGGCCGTGGTCAGGGCCGGAGCCGCCTACGTGCCCCTGGACCCCGACTACCCGCAGGATCGCCTGGACTTCATGCTGGAGGACGCGCAGGCCGCGATCCTGCTGCCGCAGGAGACCGTGCGCGAGAAGCGCCAGGCGCCGGACGTCCCGCTCACGGCGGAGCACCCGGCCTACATGATCTACACCTCCGGCTCGACCGGCCGGCCCAAAGGCGTGCCCAACAGCCACGCCGCCATCGTCAACCGCCTGGACTGGATGCAGCGCCGCTTCGGGCTGACCGGCGCCGACGCGGTCATGCAGAAGACGCCCGCGGGCTTCGACGTGTCGGTCTGGGAGTTCTTCTGGCCGCTCATCACCGGCGCCCGCCTGGTGGTGGCCGAGGCCGACGGTCACCGGGACACCGTCTACCTGCGCGACCTCGTCATCGGCAGCGGCGTGACGACCCTGCACTTCGTGCCCTCCATGCTCGCCGCCTTCCTGGAGGAGGAGGGCATCGAGCGCTGCGTTTCGCTGAAGCGGGTCATCTGCAGCGGGGAGGAACTGCCGCCTTCCGTGGCCGCCCGGTTCTTCGACCGCCTGCCGTACGCGGAACTGCACAACCTCTACGGCCCCACCGAGGCCGCCGTGGACGTGACCGCCTGGCGCTGCGCGCCGGGCGAGAGCCGGATCCCGATCGGGCATCCGGTGCAGAACACGCGGATCCACATCCTCGACGGGCACCTGCGGCCGGTGCCGTTCGGGGTGCCCGGCGAGCTGCACATCGGCGGCGTCCAGGTCGCGCTCGGCTACCACGACCGGCCCGCGCTGACCGCCGAACGGTTCGTGGCCGACCCCTACGGCCCGCCCGGCTCGCGGCTCTACCGCACCGGCGACCTGGCCCGGCTGCGGCGGGACGGCGCGGTGGAGTTCCTCGGGCGCATGGACAACCAGGTCAAGATCCGCGGCCAGCGGGTCGAGCTCGGCGAGATCGAGGCGGTGCTGCGCGAGCGGCCGCAGGTGCGCGAGGCGCTGGTCGTCGCCGACGCGGAAGGGCTGGTGGCCTACGTCGTCACCGACGTCCCCGGCCTCGACTTCCGCGCCGCGCTGAAGCAGACCCTGCCCGACCACATGGTGCCCACGGCGTACGTGACGCTGGACGCGCTGCCCCTCAGCCCCAACGGCAAGGTGGACCGCGCCGCGCTGCCCGCCCCCACCCGGGCCGGCGGGGGCGGGGCGCCGCCGAGCACGCCCGCCGAGCTGGCCGTCGCCGGGATCTGGAGCGAGCTGCTCGGCGTGCCGGACATCCGGGCCGACGACGACTTCTTCGAGCTGGGCGGGCACTCGCTGGTGGCCATCCAGGCGGTGGCCCGGCTGCGCAAGCTGCTCGCGCCGGTCGAAGGACGGTCGGTGGGCGTCATGGACCTGTTCCGGCACTCGACCGTGCGCGCGCTGGCCGAGCTCATCGAAGGGCCCGCCCCGGCCGAGGACCGGCCGCGCGAGCTGCTGCACCGCCTCACGCGCTCGGCCGCCACGCCCGCGCTCACCCTCGTCTGCTTCCCGTACGGCGGGGGCAGCGCCCTGGTCTACCAGCCGCTGGCCGACGCGCTGCCGGAGGAGTGCGCGTTGTACTCCATGGCCTTCCCCGGCCACGACCCCGGACGCCCCGACGAGCCGGTGATGCCGCTGGAGGAGGTCATCGACCAGTGCGTGGGCGAGATCCTCGACCGGATCGACGGCCCGATCGCCCTCTACGGCCACTGCGGCATCGGCGGCGCCGTCACCGCCGAGGTCGCCAGACGGCTGGAAGCACAGGGCCGCGAACTGCGGGCCGTCTACATCGGCGCCATCTTCCCCTTCACCCGTCCGGAAGGCCGCGTCGCCGGGCCCCTGGGCAGGCTGCTGCGCACCGACCGGCTGCGCGGCGACCGCACCTACGAGAACCGCATGAAGGCCATGGGCAACGACATCTCCGGCCTGGACGAGGAACAGGTCAGGTTCATGGTCCGCAACCAGCGCCGGGACACGCTGATCGCGGAGGAGTCGTTCACCCGCATGCTGGCCGAGCGGTCCGAGCCCCTGCGCGCCCCGGTCATCGCGGTCGTCGGCGAGCAGGACCCGGCCACCGACTACTACCGTGAGCGCTACCGGGAATGGCACTTCCTGTCGCCCGCCACCGCGCTGGTCATCCTCGACGAGGCCGGGCACTACTACCTGAAGTACCGCGCCGACGACCTCGCCCAGATCCTCACCAACACCCACATCGCGATGGAGTACGGCTCGGCCGACGCGCTGAGCCGCCCCGCCAGAGGACCGTCCGCCGGCTGGTGGATCGAGGAGACCTCGTCAGCGGCCATGCCGTCGACGGGCGCGCCCCCGCCGAGCATGCGGCGCTTCCTGACCGTCTCGGCCGCCCAGCTCGTCTCCATGGTCGGCACCGCGGTCACCGACTTCGCGATCCCGATCTGGGTGTACACCACGACCGGCTCCCTGCTGAACTTCGCCCTGCTGGTCGCCCTGGCGATCATGCCGGGCGTGCTGGCCGCCCCGCTGATCGGCGCCGTCGTCGACCGCTCGGGCAAACGCCGGATGATGATCGTCGGCAACGGCCTGGCCGGCGGCGTCCAGCTGATCTTCGGCGCGCTGCTGTGGACCGGCAACCTGGCCACCTGGCACATCTATCCGCTCGTCGCCGCGCTTTCGGTCATGCTCGTCTTCCAGCGCCTCGCCTACTCGACGGCGCTGCCGCAACTCGTGCCCAAGCGCTACCTCGGGCACGCGGCCGGCGTCGTGCAGATGCTCATCGGCACCTCCCAGTTCGCCGCCCCGCTGCTGGCCGTCGCGCTCCTGGCCGGCGTCGGGCTGGGCGGTATCCTGGTGATCGACCTGGCCAGCTTCGGCGTCGTCCTGGCCGTGCTGGCGCTCATCCGCTTCCCCGCGACCCTGGGACTGGAACGGCGCGAGACGCTGGCCGCCGAGATCGCCGGCGGGTTCCGCATGTCGCTCGGCAACCGGCACCTGCGGGCCGCGCTGCTCTACTTCGCCGTGCTGAACGTCATGCTGGCCGCGGTCCTGATGTCGATCTCGCCGCTGGTGCTGTCCTTCGCCGACCTCGGCACCGCCGGGCGCGTCTCCGTCGCCGGCGGCCTCGGCGCCACGCTCGGCGGCATGATCGTCGCCCTGTGGGGCGGGCCGCGGCGGCGCCGCATGCGCGCCGTGCTGCTGGGCACGCTGCTGCTCAGCCTGTTCGCCGTCGTCACCGGCTTGCACGCCTCGCCGCTGGTGGTCGGGCTGGGCGCGTTCGGGCTGTGGTGCAGCCTGTCCGTGGTCAACGGCGTCTTCATGACGATCATCCACGTGAAGGTGCCGCAACGCTTCCACGGCCGGGTCATGGCGTTCAACCAGATGATCTCCTGGTCCACGCTGCCGGTCGGCATGGCCGTCGTGGCGCCGCTCGGCGAGCGGCTGCTGGAGCCGCTGCTCATGCCGGGAGGCACGCTGGCGTCCAGCGTCGGCGCGGTCATCGGGGTGGGGCCGGGCCGCGGGATCGCGTTCATGTACGTCCTGCTCGGCGTCGGCATCGCCGTCCACGCGCTGGTGTCCATGCGGCTGCCGGTGCTGGCCACCTTCGACCGCGACGTGCCCGAGGCCGACCCCGACGACCTCGTCGGCGCCCAGGCGCTGCGGGCCCGCGCGGGCAACACCGTCAGCCTCGCCTGGAGCGCACCCGCCTTCGCCAAGGCGCTGACCATGCCGCTGAGCGCCGCCAAGGCCGCCGAACTGCTGGGGGAGCCTGTCGAGCAGGTGCTGCTGCGCACCGGTGGCGAGATCAGCGCGGTCTACGAGGTCGCCACGGCAAGCCGTACCGTGATCTTCAAGCTCTATCCGGGGATGTTCACCGACCGGATGCGCAAGGAGGAGCGGGTCTACTCGCTGCTGGGCCGTACCGGGGCGGTGGCGCCCCGCGTGGTCCTGGCCGACGACTCCAAACGGGCGCTGCCGCAGGCGTACCTGGTCATGACGAAGATCCCCGGCCGGCCGTTGTCACAGGTCTCGGCCTCGCTCGACCCAGCCGCCATTGAGCGGATTTATCGGGACATGGGGCGCTTGCTGCGTGCCATCCACGGCGTGGAACTCACCACGTTCGGGCCTTTGGACGGCCTGCCGGAGCTCAGCAACTCCCGCTACCTCGGGGGCGAGTTCGCGCTCAAGGTCACCCGGTTCGCCGAATTCGGCGGCGACCCGGACCTGCACGCGGCGCTGGCCGCCCGGGTGGAGGCCGGCCGCCACCTGCTGGCCCGCTGCACCACCCCCGTCCTGCTGCACCACGACTTCCACGAGCGCAACGTCATGGTCGAGGAACGCGCCGGGCGATGGGAGCTGACCGGCGTCATCGACGTCGAGAACGCCCTCGCCGGTGACCCCCTCATGGACCTGGCCCGCACCGACTACTTCGCCGTCCGCGACGACCCCGTCCGCCGCCGCGCCCTCCTGGAGGGGTACGGCACGCTGCCCGCGGACTCGGCCGAGCGGCTGGCCTTCTACCGGCTCTACCACGCGCTCGACCAATGGCACTGGCTGGCCACGATCGGCGAGGTCAGCGCGCTGGAGCCGATCACCCGGGAGATCCGCGCATGTCTGTGACAGAAGACGCCTTCCCCGCCTCCTCCGCGCAGGAACGCGTCTGGTTCCTCTCCACGCTGCAGCCCGGCCTGCCGCTGTACAACATCGCCGCCGTCTCCCGGCTGGAGCGGCTCGGCGATCGCATCGTCCCGGAGCTGCTGGAGCAGGCCCTCGGGCTCGTCGCCGACCGGCACGAGCCGCTGCGCACCCGCTTCGAGCTGCGCGATGAGAAGGTCATGCAGCTCGTCGCCCCCTCGGTGCCGGTACGACTGGCCTACACGGACCTCTCGTCATCGGATGCCCTGGATTCCCTGGCCGCCGCGGATGCCGCCGAGCCGTTCGCCCTCGACCGCGCCCCACTCTGGCGGGCCAGGCTGGTGAAGCTCCCCGGCGGCCAGTGGCGGCTCGTGGTCGTCTTCCACCACGCCGTCTACGACGCCTGGTCAGCGACGATCTTCGCCGACGACCTGGCCGAGGCGTATCTCGCGCTCCGCGAGCACCGCACGCCCGCCCTGCCCAAACTCCGCGTGCAGTACGCCGACTACGCCGTCTGGCAGCGCGCGCAGCCCTTCGCGGCCGACCTGGAGTACTGGGGCGAACGGCTGGCCGGATCCGTCCCCCTGGAGGTGCCCCCCGACCGTCCCCGCCCCGCCGAACTCGGCTATCGCGGCGCCAACCACCCCTTCACCGTCCCGGCCTCCCTCACCGGCCGGGTCACCGCCCTGGCCAAACAGTCCGGCGCCACCCCCTTCATGGTGCTGCTCACCGCCTTCGCCGCCCTGCTCGCCCGCTGGAGCGGCCGGTACGACGTGGTCATCGGCTCACCCGTCGCCGGGCGCGAACAACCCGAGCTCAACCCGCTCATCGGCATGTTCGTCAACACCCTGCCGCTCCGCGCCGACCTGGCCGGCGACCCCACCTTCGCCGAGGCCCTGGACCGGGTGCGCACCACCGTCCTGGAGGCGCTCGAACACCAGGACGTCCCCTTCGCCCGCATCGTCGGCGCCCTGAACCCGCCCCGCGACCCCGCCCGCACCCCGCTCTACCAGGTCGCCTTCAACCAGCTCCCCTTCGACGCCCGCGGCCAGATCGGCACCGGCACCGCCAAGACCGACCTCACCCTGGAACTCCAGAACTCGCAGGGGGACATGAGCGGCTGGCTCGAATACAGCACCGACCTCTACGACCCCGCCACGATCACCCGGCTGGCGGAAGGCTACCTGGCCCTGCTCGACGCCGCCACCGCCGACCCCCTGCTCCCCTTGTCCGCCCTGCCGCTCATGCCGGACTCGCGGGTGGCGGAGGTGGCCGGCTCCTGGCACGGGCCACGCCGGCCGTACCCCTCTCGCCCCCTGCACGCCCTCGTGGCGGATCGCGCGGCCGAGCACCCGGACGCGCCCGCCGTGATCGTCCCCCACGAGGACCGCACCCTGACCTACGGCGAACTCGACGCCCACGCCGCGGCCCTGGCCCAGACACTCATCACCGCCGGCATCGAGGTGGAGACCCCGGTGGCCGTCTGCCTCCCGCCCGGCGCCGACCTGGTGATCGCCCTGCTGGCCGTGCTGAAGGCCGGGGCCTGCTACGTCCCCCTCGACCCGCGCTACCCGGCGGACCGCCTGCGCTTCATGCTCGACGACTCCGGCGCGGCCCTCACCCTCACCACCCCCGGCCTGGCCGAACGCCTCCCCGGCGTCCCCGTGATGACGGACCTGGCGGGGACGCGCCCGGCGGCGCTGCCCGACGTCAGCCTCGACCACCTCGCCTACGTGATCTACACCTCCGGCTCCACCGGCGTGCCCAAAGGCGTCATGGTCCCGCACCGCGGCGTGGTCAACCTCGTAGAAAGCCTCGCCTTCCCCGCGAGCGAGCGCGTGCTGCTGCTGACCCCGCTCTCCTTCGACATCGCCGCCCTCGAACTCTTCGGCCCGCTGCTCCGGGGCGGGGCCGTCGTGATCGCCCCGCCGTACGGCCGAGTCGCCCCGATCCTGGCCGGCGTCACCACCATCCAGGCCCCGCCGTCCGTCCTGGCCGAGATGTACGACGACCTGCCGGAAGGCATCCCCAGAATCCTGAGCGGCGGCGAACCCCTGAGCCTCCCCTTCGCCCGCCGCCTGCTGACGAAAACCACTGAACTCCACAACATGTACGGCCCCACCGAAACCACCATCTGGTCCCTCACCCACCGCATCCATGCCTCGGACGCCATCTCCATAGGCCGCCCGGTGGCCAACACCACCGCCTACGTCCTGGGCCCCTCCCTGGACCCCGTCCCGCCCGGGGTGGCCGGCGAACTGTACCTGGGCGGCGACGCCCTGGCCCGCGGCTACCACCGCCGCCCCGCCCTGACCGCCGCCCGCTTCGTCCCCGACCCCTTCGGTACGGCAGGCGGCCGCCTCTACCGCACCGGCGACCTGGTCCGCCGCGCCCAGGACGGCACCCTGGAATTCCTCGGCCGCGCGGACGACCAGGTGAAGGTCCGCGGCGTCCGCATAGAACTCGGCGAAGTGGAAGCCGCCCTGGCCACCCATCCCCACGTCACCCGCGCCGCCGCCGCCGTCCGCGACGACGCCCCCGGCGGCCGCGCCCTGGTCGCGTACGTAGACGACCAGGCCCCCTTACCCGACCTCCGCGCCTACCTCCAGGACCGCCTGCCGTCCACGATGGTCCCCAGCCACTACATCGCCGTCGCCGCCTTCCCGAAGCTCCCCAACGGCAAACTCGACCGCGCAGCCCTCCCCGCCCCCCAGACCACCCTCCCCACCACCACGCCCACGGCCCCGCAAACCGCAGCACAGGAACTGGTCCACGACATCTGGGCCGACGTCCTGGGCCGGACCGGGTTCGGCGTGGACGACGACTTCTTCGACCTCGGAGGCCATTCGATGCTGGGGACCCGGGTCGTGGCCAGAATCTGCTCGGAGGTGGAGATCGAACTCCCCCTCAACACCCTGTTCCTGACCCGCACCGTCCGCCGCCTGGCCACCGCGGTGGAAGCCCATCTTGCGGCCGAGATCGACCAACTGTCCGAGGAGGAGGCAGCGGCCCTGATGGAGGAGTGAGGCTGTTGGGCGCATCCAGGTGCCGAACAGGCGTTCCGTTAAGGACACTGCCCGTGCTTATCGTGTGGGTTGGGTGGGTGATATGCAGGGGGAAGTGGCGGCTAGGTAGAGGTTGTCGCCTTCGGCCCGGCTCAGAGCCAGGATGTAGCGGTCGGGTTGTGACTCGCCGCTGAGATTGGGGCTGCCTTCCCCGCCGAAGCCGGTGATTCGATGGCCTCGGGCTTGCCAATGGTCTCGGACCTGCTGGGAGATGCGCAGGTTCTCGTGTTTCGGGATGTCGCGGAGCCAATAGGCGCGATTGATGGTGATGGACCCCTCTGCAGCAGGGGAGGGGCATTCGTTGGCTTCCGTTCCGAAGGTAATGAGTTCGAGTCGCGGCATGGGGGTCAGGACTGTGGCGGTGTCGCGGATCAAGTGGTCGACACGAGCGAGAGCCTGGTCAGGGGTGAGCGTCTGATCGTTCACGGTGCATCCCGGAAGAGACAGGGTGAGGAGGACTATGAGTACGGCGCGAACCATGGCATTACCCCGATTCCAGGGCGATGTCGGGAAAGGCTTCCGGCATCAGGAGTTGGGGCCTTGTGTTGAGCGGAGCCGGTTGGATGAGGTCCTCGTACTGGCCGTTGATGATGTGGCCCATGTTGCGTAGTGACGGTGAGTCGGGGTCCCAGTAGCTGCTGTGGGCGGTTGTCCAGGTGGTTCGGCCGATGGGGATGTGTTGGGCGCCGAAGGCGGGGGTGCCTGGGTCGGTGCCGAATCTGCCCAAGGTTGTGACCGGGTCGCCGCCGGCTTCGCCTACCCAGACGTGTTTCGGGTTGAGGCCCAGGTCGCCGGCGTGGTTGACGCCTACGCCGGGGCTGCCGATGAGGATGAGGGTGTCGGCCAGTTTGCCCGGGCGGAGGGTGGCGGCGTGGCCGGTGGTGAGGGAGCCGTAGCTGTGGCCGATCAGGACGGCGCGAGCCGTACCCGAGGGTTGGTGGGAGGCGCGCAGGCCGTCGGTGAAGGATGCGAGGGCGGCGGCGCCGGTCTTGGCGGCGGTTTCGAAGGCTACGGAGCGGGCGGGGTGCCAGAGGCCGGGGTCGATCTGTGGGGCGTCGTAGCCCAGCCAGGTGATGGTGGCGATCGTCTGCTCGCCGCTGGTTTTGCTGGCTTGGAGCCATAGGGCGCGGGAGCGTTGGAGGTCGCCTTTCGCGGCGTCCAGGCCGGAGGTCAGACCTGAGACTGCGGTGACTGTCGTGTCGGCGGTGTCGGGGTTGCCCCAGGAGATGATGAGGCGGCCCTGGCCGGTCAGGTCGAAGGCCAGGAGGAGCGGGGCGGGGTAGCCGTCGTGGGGGCGGAGTTGCTCCTCTATGAGGGTCAGGCGGCGGAGCTGGTTGGCGATCTTCTCCCATTGGCCCATGTCGGCTGGGTGATGGGAAATCTCGTTCAGGGCGGTGGTCAGGCGGGTTTTCTCGGTGGCGAGCAGGTGGCGGTTGGCCTGGTCGCGGGTCTTCGAGGGGAGGCCGTTCAGGAGGCCCATGCGGGGGAGGTACGGCGGGGCGTCCAGGTCGTGCCACCAGGCGTTGATCCGGGCTGCCAGGGCTGGGTCTTGGGCGGTTTCCTGCAGGTTCAGCAGGGACTGCAGGGCGTTCTGGTCTCCGCCGGTCAGGCGGGACAGGAGGGGGGCGGTGGTGGTGTGCGCGGCGAAGAGCGTGTGTGCGGCCAGGGCTGCCGGGATCGGGGCGCCGGGGGCGGTTGATCGGATGCGGGACAGGCGGCGGCGGAGGTCCGTGGCTTGGGTGGCGGACCAGGTCGCCACGTCGGTCAGGCGGTGGGCGGGGGTGGGGGACAGGCCGTGAGCCGTCAGGGCGGTGGACACCTGGGTGGCCAGGGCGGGGAGGGCGTGGGCGGCCTCGTCGAGGGTGGTGATGAGGGCGGCCATGGCTTGCGGGTCTATGCCGTGGAAGGCGCCGGGTGCCAGGTGGGCCGGGGGGATGGCGGTGGAGAGGGCGGGGGGTGCGGTTGCGGTGGTGGCCAGGGCGCGGCAGGCGTCCGCCAGGGACGTTTGGAGGGCCCTGCGGTGGCGCTCGAGTGTGGCGGCGAACGCGGGGGCGCCGCCGCCTGTCCACGCGTGGGCGGCCATCAGGCGGGCGGCGCCGTCCAGCAGAGTGTGGTGGGCGACGGCCAGCGCGGTCACGCGGGCGAGGGTCTCCTGGGCTGCGCTGTGGTCGGGCATGATCCCGGTCAGCTTGGCAGCCCTGGGGGAGCCTTCTCAGGTGAATGTCAGGTCGTCCGCATTTGACCCCCCGTCAGCTCGTTACGGGCTGGCGGCGACCGAGGACTACGCCCAGGAGGACCATGACCAGGGCCAGGCCCAGGTGGAGCCAGTTGTCGGCCCTGTTGACGGGGACGAAGTTCAGGGCGCTGTCGTGGGTGATGAGCAGGCCGTATACCCCGAGCAGCAGGTAGATCACGCCGCCGCCGACGAGGAAGCCTCGAGCCCCTTGCCAGGTGCGGGCCAGGAGTATGCCGGCCAGGCCGAACGCCAGGTGTACGACGTTGTGCAGGATGGAGACCTCGAAGACGCCCAAGAGCATGGCGTCCGACTGGTGACCGGCGAACGTGATTCCGTCCAGGCCGGTGGTGATGCCGGGGATGAAGCCGAGCACCCCTACCAGCAGGAAGAGTACGCCGATGACCATGGACGAGAGCTGGATCGGGCTGCGGGAAAGGTCCATGACGCCTCCCACGGATAGACGATGGTGTGTCAGCTACCCGGGAGAGGTGAGTCCATGTTCAGCTGTCCCTGGCGTACATTTTCATGATTTTTCCGTTCTTGTTGGCCGCCAGGTATGCGCCGCCGTAGTCGTCGCTCAGGTAGACGAGGATGGCGGGCTGGGGTGTGCCGCTGAACGGCCAGGCCGGCTGGACGATGACGTACCGGGAGGTCGGCTTGTCGATGCCCAGGCTCTTCTCCGCGCGTTTGAACAACGCCGGAAGCGCCTCCCAGTTCAGGGAGCTGAGCTTGATGGCGCGGTCGGAGAAGGACATGGTGCTGCCCTTGCGCCTGCTGACCTGGCCGTCGCGGTAGTCGTAGGTGTCGTAGATCTTCTTGCCGGCGATCGGGGCGTTGGCCGAGGCGAACTGCTCGTGCACCGAGAAAGCCGTGAAGACCTTGCTGCCCGACTCCTTCTCCAAGGCCGCGATCACCTGGCGGATCCGGGCCGGGGTCAGCAGGGGGCTGGTGTCGGGGGTGGGCGCCTCGGAGATCTCCTCTGAAGGCTCTTCCTCCGACGAGGGCTCCGGCCTGGATCCGGTGGTGCCCCCGGCGACCGGGTCACGCGGTTCGCCGCCGGACGGCGCGGCGATCCACTGGGGCACCAGGAACGCGGCCGTGACCGCCACGGCGACGGCGGCCACGATCCCGGCCACGAGCGGGCCGGAGCGCCGGCGCCGGGTGGACTGGGTGGCCCAGCCGTGCACGTTCGGGCCGGTGGGCATGCTCTTCACGGGGGCGGCGCCGTACCCCGGGGGAGGGCCGCCGTATCCCGGAGGAGGGCCGCTGTAGGCCGGCGGCGCGGGCGTGTACGCCGGGGGCTGCGTGGTGTAGGCGGGGGGAGCACTCTGCGGCGGGTACGGTCCCGCCGCGCCGCTCCCACCCGGTCCGTACGGCCCCGCCGCACCGTCCCCACCCGGCGGGTACGGCCTGGCCATGGCGACGTCGGCCAGCATGGCGTCGAGCTGTTCCGCGTTGGGCCGGAGGGCCGGGTCGGGGATGAGGAGGGCGTTGAGGACCGGCGTCAGCGGCCCGGATCGGCGCGGCGGCGGGATGCGGCCGTCCAGGACGGCGCCGAGCGTGGCCAGCGGCGTGTCGCGGCGCATCGGGTGGACGCCCTCGACGGCGACGTACAGCAGCATGCCCAGCGACCACAGGTCGGAGGACGGGTTGCCCTCCTGGCCGCGCAGGCGTTCCGGCGCGATGTACTCGGGTGAGCCGACGAGTTCTCCGGTGGCGGTGAGCCCGGGCGAGTCGTACAGGGCGGCGATCCCGAAGTCGGTCAGGACGGGGCTGCCGTCGGCCCGCAGGAGGACGTTGGCCGGTTTGACGTCGCGGTGCAGGATCCCGGCGGCGTGCGCGGCGCGCAGGGCGGCGAGGATGCCGCGGCCGAGCTGGGCGCCTTCCGGCGGGGTGAGGAGTCCCTGGCTGACGCGGTCCTGGAGGGAGCGGCCGGGGACCAGCTCCATGACGATCCACGGATGGGGATATTCCGGGCTGTCCACGATGTGGTGGACGGTGACCACGTTCGGATGGTGGAGCCTGGCCAGCGCCCGCGCCTCCAGCAGGATGCGGTCGCGCATCATCTGCGCACGATCGGGGTCGTCGTCGGCCGGTCCGGGCGGGCGGACCTCTTTGAGCGCGACGTCACGGTGGAGCGCAAGGTCGCGGGCCCGCCACACCGTGCCCATGCCGCCGCTGCCGAGCCGCTCCAGCAGCTCGAAACGACCGTCGATCACCTTTTGTCCGGGGGTCACGCGCACAGCTTAGGGCTCGTCGCACCGGATGTGCTCGGCGAGTTCCGCCACGGTGGGATGGTCGAAGATCGCCCTCACCGGTACGGCGGAGCCGAGGGTACGGCGCAGCCGTGTCGACATGCGGCTGGCCAGCAGGGAATGCCCGCCGAGGTCGAAGAAGTCGTCATGCCGCCCGACCCGTTCCACCTCGAAGAGTTCGCCCCAGATCGCGGCGATGGCCGACTCCAGTTCCCCGACGGGCCCGGCGCCGGCCGCCAGTTCCGGGCGGGTGGCGACGGTGGCCAGCGCGGCCCGGTCCACCTTGCCGCTGGGGTTCAGCGGGAGGGCGTCGAGGACGGCCCACCGGTCGGGCATGAGGTAGTCGGGCAGCCGCTCGCGCAGGCGTTCGCGCAGGTCGGGGGCGGGCGCGTCCAGGACGACGCAGGCGGTCAGGATCTTGTGCTCGGCGCCGGTGCCCGACGCGATCACGGCCGCGTCGCGGACGCGGGGATCGGTGCGCAGGGCTTCCTCGATGTCGCCCGGCTCGATGCGGAAGCCGCGCCGCTTGATCTGCTGGTCGGCCCGGCCGAGGAACTCGATGGCGCCGCTGGGCAGCAGCCTGGCCAGGTCGCCGGTCGCGTACAGGCGTTCGCCGGTGCCGTACGGGTCGGGGATGAAGCGTTCCGCGGTCAGCGCGGGGTCGCCGTGGTAGCCGCGGGCCAGCCCGGCGCCCCCGGCGTACAGGTGGCCGGTGCCGGTCGGCTGCAGGTCGTCGTCGAGGATGCGGATCCAGGTGTCGTCGATGGGGCGGCCGATGGGGATGCCCTCGCCCCAGCGGAGGGCGACGTGGTGGCTGGTGGTGAACGTGGTCACCTCGGTGGGCCCGTAGGCGTTGATCAGGCGGGTCGCGGGCAGGGCGCGCACGAACGCGCGGGCGTGGGTGGGCGAGAGCACGTCGCCGCCGACCAGCACCTGGCGCAGCCCGGCCAGGTCCGGCAGGCACTCGTCGACCAGCAGGTGGAACAGCCCGGTGGTGAAGAAGGCGGTGGTCACCCGCTCCGTGCGCAGCAGCGCGCCCAGGTCGGCGGCCGACTGCGGGCCCGCCGGGGCCACGACGAGGCGGGCGCCGCCGGCCAGCGCGCCCCAGATCTCGAACGTGGCCGCGTCGAAGGAGACCGGCGAGGCGTGCAGCACGGTCTCCTCCTCGGTCAGCCTGACGTAGGAGGGGTCGCGGACCAGCCGGGTGATTCCGGCGTGCCGTACGGAAACGCCCCTGGGCACGCCGGTGGATCCGGAGGTGACCATCGTGTAGGCGAGGTTCTCGGGATGGACGGCGGGCAGCGGGCCCGGCGCGACCGGGCCGTCGGCGTCCAGCGTCAGCACGCGGGTCCCCGGCGGCAGCCGGTCGGCCAGCTCGGACGTGGTGATCACGATCGAGGTGGCCGCCGGCATGAACGCCGGCCGGTCGGGAGGGTAGGCGGGGTCGAGGGGGACGTAGGCGCCCCCGGCGTGGAGCACGCCCAGGGCGGTGAGCACGAACTCCGGCGAGCGGTCGAGGAACACCCCGACCGCGGTCTCCGGCCCGACGCCGCGGGCGACCAGTTGCCTGGCCAGCCGCTGGGCGCGTGTGTGAAGCGCTCCGTACGTGAGGGCCGTGCCTTGGTGGACGATCGCGACCCGGCCGGGCGCGGACCGCGCGCGGGCGGCGACCAGCTCGTGAACGGGTGTGTACATGTCAGTTCTCCATGAGGTCGGTGATGAGGTGGTCGAACCGGATGCCGCCCGGCCGGGCTCGTCCCCGGCCGGCTCTCACGGGACCCGGAGCCGAACCCGGGAAGGGAGGGGCGCCCGAACCGGAGCAGGCCCATCTCAGTCGCCCATGGCCAGGCGCAGGCTGCGCGGACGCTGGTCGGTCCAGACCTCGCGGATGTGCTCCAGGCACTCCTCCTTGCGGCCGCGCACGCCGACTGCGTGCCAGCCGTCGGGGATGCGGCGGCCTTCCGGCCAGATGGAGTACTGCTCCTCGTCGTTGCGGACGACTTCGTAGTGGCGGTCGTCGTCGAACATGTCCTCGCTCCTCGTCATGGGATACGGCGCCGCGAAGCCGGGCACGACCGGCCAGGAGCCAGGCCCAGCAGAACCGTGGTTTCGGTCAGCCCGTATGCAGGGATTAGTGGAACGTTCCATATCCATCGGACCAGTGCCGCCGGCCCGGGGAAAGGGCGGCTCGGCCGGCCGCCCGGCCTCGAACGTCAGCATGGATCGGTCTCTCCTCTGCCGATTGCATGACTCCCCCTAGTTCGCCGGAAAAGGCTCGACGGACGTCAATCCGGAGCAACAGTTGTTCAGGCTGGCGAATCCCACCAAACCATCGGAGAGGTGTCGTGTCCGCGTCGAAATACGCGTTCGAGGAGGTCAGCCGCCTGCGGCGTCCCACGCCAGGGCCACACCGGTGGCGACCTTGAGCAGGGGGTCGATGAGCCGCGGCAGTTCACGAGCCCGGCGCGAGCTCAGCACGATGCCGACCGCGGCGATGGCCCGGCCGTCCACGAGGATGGGCGCGGCGGCCGAGCACGAGCCCAGCGTCATCTCCTCGTACGTCAGCGCGTACCCCTGGGCACGCACCGTGGCCAGCTCGCGGGCCAGGCGGCCGGGTTCGGTGATCGTGTGGCTGGTCGGGCGTTCGAGCTTGCGGGAGAGGTAGGCGTCGACGAACCAGCCCGGCTCGTGGGCCAGCAGCGCCTTGCCGACGCCGGTCGGGTGCATGGGCAGGCGGCTGCCGACCCGGCTGATGATGGGCACGGCCCGCCTGCCGTACACCTTGTCGACGTAGAGGACCTCCAGGCCGTCGCGGACGGCCAGGTGCACGTTCTCGCCCGTGGCCGCGAACAGGTCCTGCAGCCAGGGGCGGGCGACGTCCTGCAGTTTGCCCGGCGCGAGCTGGCCGAGCTCCCACAGGCGCAGGCCGATGCGCAGCCGTCCGTCCGGGCCGCGCCCGAGCGCCTGCCAGGCCAGCAACTCGCCGACGAGCCGGTGGGCGGTGCTGAGCGCCAGCCCGCTGCGCTTGGCCACCTCGGTGAGCGTGAGCTGCGGGTGGTCGGCGTCGAAGGCCGCCAGGATGGCCAGCACCTTCGACGTGACGGTGGCTCCCATCGGGCAATTGTGTCGGGATTTTCCGCCCAGCGGAAGACATCTCTGGGGATTGCCGGTCAGCCGGAAGGATGCTCTCCCCATGCGAACCCAGGTCGGGATCATCGGCGCCGGGCCCGCCGGGCTGCTGCTCTCCCATCTGCTGCACCTGCGCGGGATCTCCTCGGTGGTGCTCGAACGGCGCAGCCGCGCCCACGTCGAACAGCGGGTCAGAGCCGGCGTGCTCGAACAGGGCACGGTCGACACGCTCGTCGCCGCCGGCGTGGGCGAGCGGCTGCTGCGCGAGGGCCTGCCGCACAGCGGCATCGAGCTCAGGTACGGCGGCGCCGCCCACCGCATCGCCTTCGACAAGCTCGTCCCCGACCGGAGGATCACCGTCTACGGGCAGCAGGAGGTGGTCAAGGACCTCATCGCCGCCCGGCTGGCCGCGGGCGGCGACCTGCGCTTCGAGGTGCCCGACGTGGCCGTGCACGGGCTCGGTGCCGAGCCGCACGTGAGCTTCGGCGGCGAGCGGCTGGACTGCGAGGTCATCGCCGGGTGCGACGGCTTCCACGGCGTCTCCCGGCCCTCGATCCCGGAGGGCGTGCTGACCGTTTACGAACGCGACTACCCCTTCGCCTGGCTGGGCGTGCTGGCCCGGGTGCCGCCGTCGGCCGGGGAACTGATCTACGCGCGCAACGAGCGCGGCTTCGCCCTGCACAGCATGCGCTCCCCGGCGCTCAGCCGCTTCTACCTCCAGGTGCCGCCGGACGCCGACGCCGGCGACTGGCCCGACGAACGCGTCTGGGCCGAGCTGAAGGCCCGGCTGGAGACCGTGCCCGGGTTCACGCTGGCGACGGGCGAGATCGTCGAGAAGGGGGTCGCGCCCATGCGCTCCTTCGTCGCCGAGCCCATGCAGTACGGCCGGCTGTACCTGGCCGGGGACGCCGCCCACATCGTGCCGCCCACCGGCGCCAAAGGGCTCAACCTGGCCGTGGCCGACGTGCGGGTGCTGACCGAGGCGCTGGCCGCCTTCTTCGCCACCGGCTCGGCCCGGCTGCTCGACGGGTACTCGGCGGCGCGCCTGCCCCGGGTCTGGCGGGCCCAGCACTTCTCCTGGTGGATGACGAGCCTGCTGCACACCTTCGACGACGACGACGCCTACGCGCGGCGGCTGCAGCTGTCCCACCTCGACTACGTGACCTCCTCGGAGGCGGCGGCCGCCACGCTGGCGGAGAACTATGTGGGGATGCCGTGGTGAACAAGGTGGTGGACGGCGCGGGCGCCGCGGTCGAGGGCATCGGCGACGGCGCCTCCCTGGCCGTGGGCGGGTTCGGGCTGGCGGGGATTCCGGGCGTGCTGATCAAGGCGGTGCTGGAGCGGGGGTGCAAGGGGCTGCACGTGGTCTCCAACAACTGCGGGACCGACGGGCGGGGGCTGGGGGAGTTGCTGGCCGCGGGGCGGATCGGGCGGGTGACCGCCTCCTACGTGGGGGAGAACAAGGAGTTCGCCCGGCAGTATCTCGCGGGGGAACTGGAGGTGGAGCTCATCCCGCAGGGCACGCTGGCCGAGCGGCTGCGGGCGGGCGGCTGCGGGATCCCGGCCTTCTACACCTCCGCCGGGGTCGGGACGCTCGTGGAGGAGGGCGGGCTGCCGTGGCGGTACGGGCGCGACGGGTCGGTGCTGGTGGCCTCGCCGCCTCGGGAGGTGCGGGAGTTCGACGGCCGGCCGTACGTGCTGGAGCGTTCGATCGTCACGGATTTCGCGCTCGTGCGGGCGCTGAAGGCTGATGTTCACGGGAATCTCGTCTTCTCCAAGGCGGCGCGGAACTTCAACCCGCTGGCCGCCATGGCGGGACGCGTCACGATCGCGGAGGTCGAGGAGGTGGGCGAGCTGGATCCGGCGCAGGTGCACCTGCCGGGAGTGTTCGTGCAGCGGGTGCTCGTGGTGGGACGGACGGAGAAGCCGATCGAGAAGGTGACGGTGCGCCGCCCATGACCTGGACCCGGCACGAGATGGCCGCACGGGCCGCCCGCGAGCTGCCCGACGGCTCCTACGTCAACCTCGGCATCGGCCTGCCCACGCTGATCCCCGACCACCTGGACGGCCGGACCGTGATGATCCACTCCGAGAACGGCATCCTCGGGGTCGGCCCCTACCCGGTGCCCGGCGACGTGGACCCCGACCTCATCAACGCCGGCAAGGAGACGGTCACCGTCATCCCCGGCGCCTCCTACTTCGACTCCGCCCTGTCGTTCGGCATGATCCGCGGCGGGCACATCGACGTGGCCGTGCTCGGCGCCATGCAGGTCTCGGCCCGCGGCGACCTGGCCAACTGGGCCATCCCCGGCAAGGTGATCAAGGGGATGGGCGGGGCCATGGACCTCGTGCACGGCGCCCGCCGGGTGGTGGTGCTGATGGAGCACACGGCCAAGGACGGAACCGCCAAGGTCCTGCCCGAGTGCACGCTGCCGCTGACGGGACGCGGCTGCGTGGACCGGATCATCACCGACCTGGCCGTGCTCGACGTCACCCCCGGCGGCCTGCGCCTGGTGGAGACCGCCCCGGGCGTGTCACCCGAGGACGTGGCCGGTCGTACGGCGGCGCCCCTGCTCAGCTGAACAGGCCGTGGCAGTGGTGGGCCAGGAAGGAGGTCACGCCCGGCACCGTCACCAGCGCGGCCGGGCCGGACAGCAGGCCGGCCACCGCCAGCAGGCCGGACAGGCGCTCGCGCCGCTCCAGCGGCGCCTCCGGGTGCAGCATGCGGCGCACCCGGGCCAGCGCCGTCTCCCCGCCCGCGCCCAGCGCGAACGCGGGCACCCGGCCGGTCGCCAGGCTCACCAGCGCGGTGGCGATGTGGATGCGCTGGTGGCGGCGCGCGGCCACGTCGTCGGCCAGCAGCTCCACCAGCCGGGCGAGCTCCGCCCGCGAGCGCTCGAACAACGGCACCCGGGGGAAGGCCCGCACCAGGATCTCCGCCCCGCTCAGCACCAGGTGGTGACGGCCGCGCAGGTGCGCGTGCTCGTGGGCCAGGACGGCGGCCACCTGCTCGGGGCTCAGCGACTCCAGCGCGCCGGTGGTGATCACGGTCTGCGCGTGCCGCCCGGGCAGGCAGTAGGCGGCCCGCTCGCCGTACTCGATCACGACCGCGCCGAGGTCGCCGTCGCGGCGGCCGAGCAGCGACAGCATCTCGGCGTGCCGGCGGCGCTCACGGCGGGTGCGGACCAGGACGTCGGCGACGGACCAGCCGAGCCGCGCGGCGATGAGCGCCGCGATGACCAGACCGGCGCGCACCCCGTTCAGCGACAGGTCGGGCAGCTCCGTGCACGCCTGGAAGAAGCGGGCCAGGCCGTGGCCGATCAGGTCGGTGGGCACCGCCAGCGAGATCGCCGCCAGCAGCGCCGCCGCCACCGCGGAGAACCCCGCGGCCTGCCACATCCCGATGGCCAGCCGGGGCGCCCTGGACGTCCACGACGCCCGGCCGAGCACGCGCGGCAGCACGACGGCCGCCATGACCGCGTAGAGAGCGAGAGCCGCGGGGACGATCACTGCTTGCGGCCCCCGGGCGGGAACACCTGCAGGGCCGCCTCCAGCGCGCTGGCCTCCTCCGGCGACAGCCGCTCCAGGAAGTGCACGAGCGTCGCCGCCTGGTTGCCGCTGGCGGCCAGGGAGTCGCGCATGAGCTCGGCGGTGTACGCCTCCTTGGAGGCGACCGGCTCGTAGACGTAGGCCCGGCCGACCGGCTTGCGCTTGAGCAGGCCCTTGGTGTGGAGCTTGTCCATCACCGTCATCACCGTGGTGTAGGCGATCTCCCTGTCCTTGCGAAGATCCTCGAGCACGTCACGCACGGACGCGGGCTTGTGGTACGACCACATCCTGTCCATGATCGTGGACTCGAGTTCTCCCAGCCCGCGCTTCATGCGCACATGCTACCGACTTCAATGGGGGACGACCCCGGCCGCCAGGACCCTGCGGTAGGCGGCCAGGCGGTCGCCCACGCTGTCCAGGCAGCAGCTCGAGCACTTCACCTTCTCGGCCGAGGTGTAGAACAGACAACACGTGCGGCGCAGGTAGAACAGGCCCTCCCGGTCGCCTTCGCGCAGCCGTACCACCTCCCCGAGCGGGTCCAGCACCGGGGCGGCGGCCAGGAAGCGCAGGTAGGCGGCGTGCAGGGTGTCCACGTCGGCGCCCAGGCGGCTGGCGATGCAGAAGGCGGCCGCGCACCCGTGGGCCACGCCGCCGTTGAGCTGGCGCAGCCCCGCCTTGGTGCGCACGCGCATCGCCTGGGCCAGGGGCAGCAGGTGCTCGTCCAGCGTCCAGGCGACGAGCGTCTCCAGGGAGCCGGGGCGCACGGCGGCCTCGCGCACCGCCACCGACTCGAAGCCGTGGTGCGGTGACAGCCGGATCGCCACGTTGCCCGGCCGCATGTCCACCAGCACGTCCTCCAGCGCCCAGGCCAGCAGCGCGGAGGCGGTCACGGTGCCGGCGTAGACCGCCATGACGGTCAGCGCGGTCGCGTGCGCCGAGACCTGGCCGCTGGCCGTGCGCTCGGCCTCCAGCACCCGGCCCAGTTCGGCCGAGCCGGGATCGAGGAGGCGGTCGCAGGCCAGCCAGCCGTCGCCGGACGGCCCGGTCTCCAGCCGGTAGCGGTCGCCGAAGGAGGCCAGGCGGGCGAAGACATCGGTCACGTGAGAAGCTCCCGGGTGTAGGGGTGGGTCGGTGCGGCGGCCAGGCCGGCCGCGGGGCCGTGCTCGACGATCTCTCCGGAGCGCAGCACCACGATCGTGTCGCACGACTGGACGGCCTCGCCCAGGTCGTGGGTGACGAACACGACCGCGAGGCCGCGTTCGGTCGCCAGGGCGCGCAGGGTCGAGGCGATCCCGGCTCTGGTCGAGACGTCCAGCATCGAGGTGGCCTCGTCGGCGATGAGCAGGACCGGCTCGTTGACCAGGGCGCGGGCGATGGAGACCCGCTGGCGCTGGCCGCCGGAGAGCTGGCCGGGGAAGCGCCGCAGGAAGTCCCGGTCGCACGGCAGCCCGGCGGCCTCCAGCGCCGCCAGCACCCGGGCCTCCCGATCGCCGCCCGCACGGCCGAGCGGCTCCGGCCGTCCGCGGCTGAGCCGTTCCGGCCGTCCGCGGCTGAGCCGTTCCGGCCGTCCGCGGCCGAGCACCAAGGGCTCGGCCACCAGGGCGCCCACGCGCATGCCCGGGTGCAGCGAGTCGTAGGGATCCTGGTGGACGAAGCCGACGCGCCGCTGCACCTGCCGCAGTGCTCTGCCGCGGCGGCCGGTCAGCTCCTCCCCGGCGACCTCGACCCGCCCGGCCGTGGGCCTGATCAGGCCGAGCACGATCCTGGCCAGCGTGGACTTGCCCGATCCGCTCTCCCCGACGAGTCCGACGATCTCCCCGGCCCGCACCGTCAGGTCCACGCCCTTGAGCGCCTCGACGCCGCGCCCGCGGTAGACGTGGCGGACCCCGGTGAGGGCGGCGACAGCCGTACCGGAGGAGGGGGCGGTGCGCGGCACCACGGGATAGACCGGTTCGCCGGGGTGGTGGCAGGCGAGGTCGTCGACGAGCGGCGGGTCCTCGGTGTGGCAGACGTCGCGCACGAGCGGGCAGCGCGGCGCGAACCGGCAGCCGCCGGGGGCCTGGCCGAGCGCGGGCGCCGCGCCGGGGACGCTGCCCCAGGGGATCGCGCGGTCGGTGGCGGGGGTGGCGGTGAGCAGGCCGAGCGTGTACGGGTGGCGGGCCGGCGCCCCCTTGGCGCGCACCTCGGCCAGCCGGCCCGCGTACATGACCGCGACCCGGTCGGCGTGCGGCGCCAGCGCGGCGAGGTCGTGCGAGACGATGAGCATGCCGATGCCCAGCGAGGTCAGCAGGGTGAGCACCTGGCGCTGGATGATCGCGTCCAGCCCGGTGGTGGGCTCGTCGGCGACGAGCAGGGCGGGCTCGCCGGCCAGGGCCAGCGCGATGGCCACCCGCTGCCGCTGCCCGCCGGACAGCTCGTGCGGGTAGCAGGTCAGGTGCTCGGCGCCGAGCCCCACGCGCTCCAGCAGTTCGCCGGGCCGGGCTCGGCCGCCGTGCAGCGTCAGCATCTCCGTCAGCTGCCCGCCGACCTTGTGGACCGGGCTGAGCCCGCTCATCGCCCCCTGCGGCACGATCGCGACCTTGCGCCCGCGCACGCCGGTCCAGTCGGTACGGCGGGCCAGGTCGTCGTCGCCGAGCAGGGCGGAGCCGGTCACCTCGGCGCCCGCGGGCAGCAGCCCGAGCAGTGCCTTGGCCAGCGAGGTCTTGCCGCAGCCGCTTTCGCCGACGAGCGCGACGACCTCGCCGTCGCCGACTTCCAGGCTGACCCGGTCCACGGCGGCCAGCCCGTGGTAGCGGACCGACATCTCGGTGATCGAGAGCATCAGGCGGGCACCTCCTTCAGCGCCGGGTTGAGCCGTTCCTCGACGGCGGTGCCGATCAGCGCCAGCGACAGCACCGTCAGCGTGATCGCCAGGCCGGGCGGCAACGCCCACCAGAGCCACGCCTCCGACAGGAAGACCCCGTTGACCTGCACCCAGTACAAGGTGGTTCCCCAGCTCGGCGTGGTCGGGTCGCCGAGGCCGAGGAAGGAGAGGGTGGCGTCGTAGAGGACGGCGCGCATGGCGGCCCGGACGAACACCGGGATGAGCAGCGGCCCGATCAGGTAGGAGCCGTGCCGCAGCAGCAGCCACCAGCGGGGGGCGCCCATGGCCCGGGCGACCTCCAGGTGGCCGCGCGACCACGCGGTCAGCACGCCGGCGCGCAGCACGCGGGCGGGCACCGGCCACATGAGCACGGCCAGGATCGCCACCTTGATGCCGAACGACTGCCCGAGGAAGGCGGCGGCCAGGATGAACAGGATCAGCTCCGGCAGGATGAGCATGACGTCGATCGAGCGCATGATCAGCCTGGACAGCCACCTGGGCCCGATCCCGGCCGCCCCGCCGATGACCGCGGCCAGCACGGTGACGATCGCGGCCACGATGAACCCGACGCCGAGCGAGCCCGCCGCGCCGATGAGCAACTGGTCGAGCAGGCTGCGCCCGAGGTCGTCCGCGCCGAGCGGCAGCCCCGGCCCCGGCGGCGCGTACGGCTGGCCGATGCGTTCCCTGCCCGCCGAGTCCGGCAGGAGGAGCCCGTAGCCGGCGGCGGCGGCGACGCAGGCCAGCAGGACGGCGCCGGCCGTCCCCTGCCTGCCGAGCGCCCTCATTGCCGGGCCCGCGGGTCGAGCAGCGGATAGGTGGCGTCGGCGATCGCGTTCATGACCACGACCATGAGCGTCAGCACGAGGAACGCCCCCTGCATCAGGGGGTAGTCGCGGGCGGTGATCGCCCCGAACGTCAGCCGCCCGAGCCCCGGGTAGGCGAAGACCGTCTCGATGACGATCGCCCCGGCGGCCAGGAAGCCGATCTCCATGAGCACGATCGTGTGCACGGGCAGCAGGGCCGGGCGCAGCGCGTGCCGGCGGACGAGCTGCCCGTACGGCACGCCGCGGGCGTGGGCGTGCTGGACGGGCTCGCTGGTGAGCACGGCCAGCATGGACGAGCGGGTGTAGAGGAAGAAGTACCCGAGCCCGGTCACGACCAGCGTGGTGACGGGCAGCACGAGGTGGGCCGGGCTGCCGGCGCCGTAGGTCGGCAGGACGCCGAGCTGGACCCCGAACAGCACGATGAGCAGCATGCCGAGCCAGAAGGCGGGCAGCGAGTCGAGGACGATGGCGGTGCCGAGCAGGCCGCCACCGCCGCCCCTGCGCCGGCGCAGCGCGCCGAGCACGCCGAGGGCGACGCCGAGCAGGGTGGTGATGACGATGGCGGTGCCGACGAGCAGCAGCGTCCAGGGCAGCGCGCCGCCGATGGCCTCGGTGACCGGGCGGCCGTCGGACAGCGAGGTGCCGAGGTCGAGGGTGAGGATGCCGGTGAGGTAGTCGAGGAACTGCTCGGGCAGGGGACGGCCGAAGCCGTACTGCTGGGCGATCTGGAGCCGTTCGGCCTCGGTCAGCCTGGACAGCGCCTCGGGGCTGCCGAAGAGCTTCATCGGCCCGCCCGGCAGCGCCCGGGGCAGCAGGAAGTTGATCAACAGCGCGACGGCCACGACCGCGCCGTACTCGAGGAGCCGTTTCATGGCAGGAACGAGCCGCTGTGCAGGATGCCGAGGCCGTTCTGCCACTTCCAGCCGGAGTAGGCGTCCTTGCGGTAGGCGTAGGCGCCGCCCCGGTAGTACAGGGTGAGGAAGGGCAACTGCTCGGCGACCTGCTGCTGGAGCTTGGCCGCGGCGGCGGTGCGCGCCTGCGGCGTGGTGGTGGCCCTGAGCTCGTCGATGGTCTGGTCCACGGCGGCGTTCTCGAAGCCGCCGATGTTGAGGGTGCCGTCCTCGGGGTCGCCGTCGAACAACGAGACGATCTGGCTGCTCGTCTGCATGATCGGGGCCGACCAGCCCCACATGGTCAGGTCGTAGTTGCGGCCCTTCTTGACGTCGTAGTCGGGCCAGACCTTGGTGTCGAGCGAGTCGGGGTCGAGTGCGGTGACCTTGATCTCGACGCCGGCCGTCTTGAGCATGTCGCGGATGAGCTCGGCGCTGCGCAGCCGGTCGGTGGAGGTGCTCTGGACGAGGAGTTCGTAGCTCATCGGCTTGCCGTCCAGCACCCTGACGCCGCCGGACCCCGGCTTGGCGCCGAGCGCGTCGAGCTGCCGGGCGGCCGCGGCGGCGTCGAACAGCGGCGGCATCGGGACGCCCTTGACCGGGGACTCGGGGTGCACGAAGCCCGGGTTGCCGGGCGTGCCCTGGCCGAGCAGGGCGGTCTTGACCAGGTCCTGGACGTCGATGGCCATGGACAGGGCCCGCCGTACCTCCGCCCGGTCGAAGGGCGGCCTGGTGGTGTTGAACTGCAGCAGGGTAGAGGCGAACTCGGTGCCTTCCACGATGCCGATGCCCGGCTGGTTCTGCAGGGCGGCGCGCTGCTGCGGCGGCACGTTCCTGACCGACATGGAGACCTCGCCGGTGCGCAGGGCGGCGAACTGGGTGGTCTCCTGCGGGATGACGCTGACCTTGACGGTCTCGACCTTGGGCGTGCCGCCGAAGTAGCCGGGGTTGGCGGTCAGCGTGTAGCCGCGTTCCTTGTCGTAGGCGGTGAGCTTGAACGGGCCGGTGCCGATCGCCTTGTCGGTGCCGGCCTCGTTGACCTTGGTCACCGACTCCCACAGGTGCTTGGGCAGCATGGCCATGTCCGCGAGGATGCGCAGCGGGAACTCGGGGTCGGGGGCCTTGAGCGTCATCGTCACCGTGCCGCCCTCGGCGCCGACCTTCTCGATCGGGCGCACGTCGATGGCCGAGTCGCCGGACATGTTCTTGCGGTAGAACTCCACGCTGAACACCACGTCGTCGGCGGTGAACGGCTTGCCGTCCTGCCAGGTGACGCCGGTGCGCAGGGGGAGTCTGAAGACCTTGTTGTCGGTGGTCTCGATCGCGGTGGCCAGCGACGGCGCGACTCCGTCGCCCTTCTGCACGAGGAGGGTGTCGAAGATGAGCTTGACCAGGTTGTCGCCCGGATAGCCGCTCTCGTTGGTGAACGGGGTCAGGGTCCCCTCGTCGGAGGAGATCGCGATGGTGACGGTTCTGGCTTGCTGGGTCACGGGCTGCTGCTGTCCGCTCTGCCCGCAGGCTGCCAGGGCCACGAGCAGGGGGAAGACGAGAACGGCACGGTACTTCACGGAACCTCCGGGGGGTATGCGAGGTCGTGGGAGCACTCTAGCCATGAAATCCGATGATGAGTAGTAGTCAGCGGCTGACGCCGTCGGCGGACCCCTCCAGCAGCTCCAGATCGGCCCGCCGGGGCAGCGACTCCCAGTCGCCCTGCGAGGTCACCGCGAACGCGCCCGCGGCGCAGGCCGTGCGCAGGCGCTGCTCCGGGTCGGCGCCGGCCAGCCAGTCCGCCAGCCACCCGGCGGCGAACGCGTCGCCCGCGCCGACCGGGTCCACCTCCGTCACCTGGTACGGCGCGGCCTGCCGTACCTCGTCGCCGGACAGCTCCAGCGCCCCGCGCGCGCCGAACTTGAGCAGCACGTGGCGCGGACCCATGGCCTTGGCCAGGGCGACGGGGTCGTCGGCGGCGGCGACCAGGCGGGCCTCGGCCTCGGTGGCGAAGACCACGTCCACGTCGGGGAGCACCGAGCGCAGCCACGCCCCCGCCTCCTGCGGCGACCACAGGGCCTTGCGGTAGTTGACGTCCAGGGAGACGAAGATCCCCGCCGAGCGGGCCACGTCGATGGCGTGCCGTACGGCCGCGCGGGCGGAGGCCGACAGCGCGGGGGTGATGGCCGAGACGTGCAGGACGCGGGCGGAGACGATCAGCGCGGGGTCGAGGTCGGCGGGGGAGAGGTGGGAGCCGGCGCTGTGCTTGCGGTAGTAGCGCACGTCGATGAGGTCGGCGGTGCGCCTGCCCTTGATCATGAGGCCGGTGGGGGCCTCGGCGTCCTCGACGGCGTGGACGCGCACCCGTTCGGCGCGCAGGGTCGCGGTGATCAGCTCGCCGAACTCGTCCCGGCCGACGCGGCCGATCCAGGTGGCCTCGTGGCCGAGCCGGCTGACGCCGATCGCCACGTTCGACTCGGCGCCGCCCAGCCCGAGGTCGAAGTCCCGGGCGAAGCGCAGCGGCCCGGTCCGCCGGGCGGCGAACAGGGCCATGGTCTCGCCGAAGGTCACCAGGTCGGTCATCGTGAGGAACCCAGCTTTCTCGAGATGCGGGCGGCGGCCGCGGCCACGATCGGTCCGACCTCGCGCACCCGCGCGGCGGTGATGCGCGAGGTGAGCCCGGAGACCGAGATGGCGGCGCTGACCGTGTCGGTGTGGTTGAAGATCGGCGCGGCGACGCAGCGTACCTCGGGCTCGTTCTCGCGATCATCCACCGAGTAGCCGCGCTGCCGGATCCTGACCAGCTCGCGGCGCAGCTGCTCGTGGCCGGTGATGGTGTGCTTGGTCTTGGCGGGCAGTTCCTCGGGGATCGCCGACTCGGGCTGCCAGGCCAGGATGGCCTTGCCGACGGCGGTGGAGTGCAGGGGGCCCCGGCTGCCGATGCGCGAGGCCATGCGGACGGTCGCCTGGTTCTCGACCTTGTCGATGTAGACCACGTGCGGCGGGTCGTAGACGACCAGGTGCACGGTCTCGCGGACCTCGGCGACCAGCCGGTGCGACTCCTCGGCGGCGACCGCGCGCAGGTCGAGGGTGGCCAGGTACGCCTGGCCGAGCTGGAGCGTGCCGTGGCCGAGCCGGAAGGCGCCGGTCTTCCTGTCACGCTCCAGCAGACGGGCCTCGATGAGCGGGGCGGCCAGCCGCGAGACGGTGCTCTTGGACAGGTCCAGGGCCTCGGCGAGCTGGGTGAGCGTCAGGCCGCTGTGCAGGCGGACGTGGTCGAGGACCAACAGGGCGCGGCGCAGCGAGGCTGACTGGTTCCGGTCAGACACGATCGCCAAATTACGGCTCGGCAACCATAGATGTCACATTTTGCAGCACGCTGTTCTGCATTGCACAACAAGTCGTGACAAGTCTTTCCGACTTCCGGTGGGCTTCCTAGGGTCTGCGCCAAAGGGAGGTAACAGTGAAGTTTCTTTACGGTGCCGTGGCCCTCCTGGCGCTGGCGGCGTGCGCGCCCTCCACCGCGCCGGCCACGGGCGGAGGCGACGAAAAGACCGGAACGCTCAACGTGTGGCTCTTCGACGAGCCCAACCGCGCGCCCAAGGACAAGGTCGTCCAGGAGGCGATCAAGGAGTTCACGGCGTCGCACAAGGACGTCACCGTCCAGATCAGCTGGGTCCCGACGACCCCCGCGCGCCACGAGAAGTTCAAGGGCGCCTTCAACGACCCGGCCAGCGCCCCGGACGTGGCCGAGTACGGCAACACCGACCTGGCCGAGTACGCCGCGGCCGGCGGCTTCGCCGAACTCGACCTGGCCGGCCAGGACATCAGCCCCACCTTGCTGAAGTCCGCGACCGTCGACGGCAAGGTGTACGGCCTGCCGTGGTTCATCGGCATCCGCGCCCTCTACTACCGCACCGACGTCTTCGACGAGCTCAAGCTCAAGCCGCCGACCTCGATCGCGGAGCTGACCGAGACGGCCAAGACGATCCGCGCCAAGAAGCCCGATCTGTACGGCATCGCCGTCGGCGGCGAGTACACCTTCGGCGCCATGCCGTTCGTCTGGGACGCCGGCGGCGACGTCACCACGCTCGACGGCGCCGAGGCCCGCAAGGGCGTCAAGGCGTACACCGACCTGCTCACCGACGAGATCTGCCCGCCCCAGGCGTGCGCCTCGCTGACCGGTGGCAAGACCGTCGAGCTGTTCGCCAGCGGCAAGGCGGGCATGGGCATCATCGGCAACTTCAACCGCTCGGCCGTGGAAGCGGGCGCGGTGGGCAGCAAGTACAAGGTCATCCCGCTGCCCGGCGCCGAGCCCGGCTCGATCGCCCCCGCCTTCGCCGGCGGCAACAACCTGGGCGTGATGAAGAGCGCCAAGCACCGCACCCTGGCCAACGACTTCATCAAGCTGCTCGGCGGCAAGGCATATCAGGCCAAGATGTACGAGGCGATGGGCAATCTGCCCACGCTGACCGGCCTGAGCACGGAGCTGGCGGCCAAGGACCCCTTCGTCAAGCCGTTCCTGGACGCGGTCGCCAAGGGCACCAAGTTCGTCCCCGTCGACCCCGCCTGGGTGAAGATCGACAACGGCAAGGTCATCCCGACGATGCTGCAGAAGATCGCCACCAAGCAGTCGACCGTCGAGGAGGCCACCACCGAGGCCGCTGCCGCCGTGAAGGCCGCCTTCGGGTGATGCGCACCGCCTCACGAGCCAGGCCGTGGGTGTACCTGCTGCCCACGGCGGCCGTGCTCGGGCCGATGTTCGGCTACCCGCTGTACATGCTGGGCCTGCTGTCGGTCTTCGACTACCGGCAGGCCCAGGTCAGCGGCGGGGAGCCGAGCCGGTTCCTGGGCTTCGGGAACTACGCGAAGCTCTTCGCGGACGAGCGGTTCTGGAGCGTGCTCGCCCAGACCGTGGTCTTCGCGGCGGCGCTGGTACTGGCGACGCTCGTCGTCGGCGCCGCGCTCGCGATCGTCATGGAGAAGGCCTCGCCGTGGGCGCGCACCGCGCTGTCGCTGGCCGCGATGGGCGCGTGGGCCGCTCCGGCGATGACCGGCTCGACCGTGTGGATGTTCTTGTTCGACGCCGATCTCGGCCTGGTCAACCAGGTGCTCGGGATCGACGGCTACAACTGGTTCTACGACAAGTGGGTGACGTTCGGCGTGGTCGGGGCCACCGTGGTGTGGCACTCGTTCCCGTTCGTCATGGTGACGCTCTACGCCGGGATGAAGGCGATCCCCGGTGAGGTGCTGGAGGCGGCGGCGCTGGACGGCGCCTCGGCGATCGGCACCTTCTGGCGGATCACGATGCCGATCCTCCGGCCACTGATCACCATCGTGGTGATCCAGTCGATCATCTGGGACTTCAAGATCTTCACGCAGATCTACGTGATGACCAACGGAGGCGGTATCGCGGGGCAGAACTCGGTGCTCAACGTCTACGCCTACCAGACGGCCTTCGGGTCGTCCGAATACGGCCTGGGGGCCGCGATCGGGGTGGTGATGGCGCTGATCCTGCTGGTGGTCACGCTGGCCTACCTGCGCGCCCTCTACCGGACGGGGGAGCGACTGTGACGAAAGGCAGGCTGATCGCCAACGGCGTCGCGGTCGTGACCGCCGTGCTGACGGCGTTCCCGCTCTACTGGATGGTGCTGTCGGCGCTGAAGCCCGACGGCGAGATCCAGTCCCTGGACGCGCGGCCGTGGACGCTCAACCCGACGCTGGAGAACTTCACCCGGGTGCTGACGGGCGAGGGCTTCGGCCGCTACTTCCTCAACAGCGCGATGGTGGCGCTGGCCGTGGTCGTGCTCTCGGCGCTGATCGCCTTCCTCGCGGCGGTGGCGGTGACCCGCTTCAACTTCCGCTTCCGCACCACTGTGCTGATCATGTTCCTGGTCGCGCAGATGGTGCCGGTGGAGGCGCTGACGATCCCGCTGTTCTTCGTGGTGCGCGACCTGCAGCTGCTCAACACGCTCGGGGCGCTGGTGCTGGTGCAGCTGGCGTTCTCGCTGCCGTTCGCGATCTGGATGATGCGCGGGTTCGTGGCGGCGGTGCCCGAGGCGCTGGAGGAGGCGGCGATGATCGACGGGGCCGGCCGTACGACGATCCTGTGGAAGATCCTCTTCCCGCTGGTGGCGCCCGGGCTGGTGGCCACCAGCGTGTTCTCGTTCATCACCGCGTGGAACGACTTCATCTTCGCCCGGACCTTCATCATCTCCGCCAAGGACAACCAGACCCTCCCCTCGGCGCTGCTCGTCTTCTTCAAGCCGGACGAGAACGACTGGGGAGGGATCATGGCCGCCTCGACGCTGATGACGATCCCCGTGCTGATCTTCTTCATCGCGGTCCAGCGCAAGCTGGTCTCCGGGCTGGGCGGCGCGGTGAAGAACTAGGCGCGGGACGGGCCCAGCGCGGCCACGATCTCGTGCCGGTCCTCCGGGGCGAGGAACTCCAGCAACCTCGCCCCCTCCGCCATCGCCTCGTCCAGATCGGACGGGGCGAACGGCTTCCACTGGTGGACGGTGAGCGTGGTCGTGCCCTTGGCGCTGGTGGTCGTCCAGTCGCCGGCGGTGAACCCGTCGACGAGGACGAGGCGCCACTGCACGTTCGCCTTGACGAACGCGGGCGCCACCTCGAGAGCCTGGGGCGTGATGAACCTGGAGCGGTCGGCGTAGCCGATGAAGGCGTTGTCGAAGTCATACATGAACCGGACGGGTACCGAAATTTCGGCGGAAGTCAGGCTCATCTCCGGCACGTCGTACAGGACCCGGTCGTCCTCGCCCCGGTACCGCACCAGGTCCATGCCCTTCACCACCTCGGCCAGCCTGGTCAGCCCCGACCAGGTCTGGACGTCCTTCACCGAGGCCGGCCCGAACGCCCGCAGGTAACGCCGCACCATCTCCCGCGCCTCCATGGGAGATCCGGTACGGCCCAGCCACGCCTCGGCCGAGGTGTGGGCGATCGGCCCGCTCCGCCCCCACAACCCGCGCGGCGGCACCTGCACCAGCGGCACCAGCCAGCGCACCACCTGGCTCAGCGCGTGCGCGTCGTTGCCCGGCCACCGCTCGGCCAGCGCCGCGCCCAGATCGGCGAACGTCAGCGCCTTCTCCTCCACCAGCGCCCGCCCGAACCTGCCCAGCTCGTCGAGATCGACGCCGTCGAGCTTCCTGACGAACGTGCTGCGCGTCCCCCGCTCGATCATGGGCTCGATCAGCGGCCGCAGCCCCAGGCAGTCGCGCGCCGACACCAGGTGGATGGTCCCGCGCTGCAGGACGATCCTGACCAGCTCGCGGCTCTCCAGCAGCGCCGAGGCCACGAGCGGGTCGAAGCCCTCGATCCGGTTCCACAACCCGGCGTACCAGGTGTGCGGGGTCTGCGCCTGCAGCCCGACGAGGTGCTCGGCCACCTCGATCGCGGACAGGCCGGTACGGCGCAGCAGCAACTGCCGCTCCAGGGCGGTGCGGTTGAGCGCCCGGAGGCTGAGCACGGGTTCCATGCCCCCTAAGGTAGGGGCAAAAGCGGCACGTTCAGTTCCGCTTGAACGGCAGCTCGCCCGTCAGCCAGGAGATCAGCGCCCCCGGGTTGCGCGTCTGGGTGAGCACCCGGCCGGGGCCGACGAAGTCGAAGACCAGCCCCTCGCCCGACTTCAGCGACTGGATCGTCTTGCCCTCGACCGCCCGGCGCAGGTTATTCCGCACGGTCTCGTCGTAGGCCACCAGGTGACCGGTGTCCACCACGATCTTCTCGCCCGGCGCCAGGTCGATGACGTCGAGCGCGCCGTAGCAGCCGAGCACCACGTCGCCGTCGCCCTCGGCCCGGATGAGGAAGCCGCCCTCGCCGCCGATCAGGTTGGACATGCCACCCCACTTGGTGACGATCTCCACGCCTTCGGAGGAGGCCAGCCAACTGCCCGCGGTCAGGAGAAGCGCGCGGTCCGGCCGTACCGCGGCGACCTGGACGTCACCGGGCAGATGCGCCGCCACGTCCACCCAGCCGCCCTCCCGCGGCGCGGTGTAACGGGTGGTGAACAGCGACTCGCCGCCCAGCGCCGAGCGCGCCAGGCCGCGCAGCAGCCCGCCCTCGACCTTGGCGTGCAACTGGACGCCGTCGCTGGTCATGCACATCGCGCCGGACTCGACCCGGATACTCTCGCCGGGGTTCAGGTAGCAGCGGGCCACGGCGAACGAACCCGGATGCCTGATGTCGGTCTTCATGACAGGGGAGGCTCGCCACCCTGGGTTGACGACGCGTTGACGACCGGTTGATATATGCGCTGACCTGCGCATAAACGTTTCGTATACGTCTTGTTGAGAGCGGGCCGCGACTCTTGTCCCTTGTTGGGACAGGACCTATGTGGGGGGTTTCGGCCATGCGTTTCGGCGTACTGGGCAGTGTCGAAGCGTGGCGTGACGGCGTCAGAACCGAGATCGGCACACCGCGCAACCGAGCCGTGCTGGCTCGCCTGCTGCTCTCGCGCGGCAAGGTGATCCCGCTCGACCGGCTCATCGACGACCTGTGGGAAGGCGAGGCGCCGCCGCAGGCGCTGTCGTCGCTGCGCACCTTCGTCTGCCAGCTCCGTCGCGTCCTCGACCCCGGCCTGCTCGTCACCGAGCCCGGCGGCTACGCGCTCCACCTGCCCGAGCAGGATGTCGACTCCGCCCGGTTCGAGCGGCTGTTCCGCCAGGCCGGCGCCGCGGGCGACCCCGCGAGCGCGCTGCGGCTGCTGGAGGAGGCGCTGGAGCTGTGGCGCGGGCCCGCCTACGTCGAGTTCGCCGCCACCATGTGGGCGGAGGGCGAGGCCGCCCGCCTGGAGGAGCTGCGGCTCAGCGCCGCCGAGCGCCGCCTCGACGCCCTGCTGTCGCTGGGCCGGCACGCGGAAGCCGTACCCGAGCTGGAGGTTCAGGCGCGGGCGCACCCGACGCGGGAGGAGGGCTGGCGCCTGCTCGCCCTTGGCCTGTACCGCTCGGCGCGGCAGGGTGACGCCCTCGCCGCGCTGCGCGAGGCCCGCCGGTATCTGGCCGACGAACTCGGCGTCGACCCCGGGCCGGGGCTGCGCCGCCTCGAAGCGGACATCCTCGCCCAGACGGCCGGGCTCGAACTGCCTCAGCCGTACCAGACCTTCGCGCCGCTGACCGTGACCGGCCCCGGCGCCGGGGCGTACGGCGCCCCGGCACAGGACGGCTGCGCGCAGCACGCGCCCGGGCCGTGCGGGGCCGGGGCGCGGGGCGCGCTGACGGCCGAGCCGGTCGCGGGCGCGTATCCGGTGGGCGCTGCCGGGGCGGTGGCGGGGCCGTACGCGCGGAACGTCGCGCCGATCCGCTGCCTCGGCCGGGACGACCTGCTGGCCGCGACCGGCGCCGCGCTGGCCGCGGCGGAGTCGGGCGCGGGCGGGCACCTGGTCTTCGAGGGCGAGCCGGGCGCGGGCAAGACCGAGCTGCTGCGGGCCGCCGAGGCGCTGGGGCACCTGCGCGGGTTCCGCGTGGCCCGCGCCAAGACCCACCCGCTGGAGCGCGAGCACGCCTACGGGGTGGCGCGGCAGGTCTTCGAGCCGTTGCTGTACGCGCTGCCCGAGGAGGAGCGGGCCGCGGTCCTCGACGGAGTCGCGGCGCCCGCCGCCGCCGCGGTCTGGGACAACGGCCCGTCCGCGAGCGGCCCCGCCGTCCTGCACGGCCTGTACTGGCTGGCGGTACGGCTGGCCGAACGCGGCCCGCTGCTGGTGGCCGTGGACGACCTGCAGTGGTCCGACCCGGAGTCGCTGCGTTTCCTGGCCTACCTGGTACGGCGCAGCGACCGCCTGCCCGTCGCGGTGGTGGCCACGCGGGCCGGCGGCGTCCCCGCGGCCGACCCCGGGCTGCTGGAAGAGCTGTGCGCCCTGCTCGGCCGGACCGCGATCGGCAGCCCGCCGCCGGAGGCCGTGGCCGCGCTGGCCGCCGAGATCCTCGGCCACGACCCGGACCCGGCGGACCTGGCCGCCTGCCTGAGCCACACCGGCGGCAACGCCTTCCTGGTCACCGAGTACCTGACGGCGGGCGGCGACTGCCCGCCCACCGTCACCCGCTGGCTGGGCGACTGGCTGCGCAAGGCCGGGGGATCGGCGCTGGAGGTGGCCAGGGCCGTCGCCCTGCTCGGCGACCGGGCCGAGCCCGCCGCGGTGGCCGCCATGGCCGGGATCGGCGTGGACGACCTGCTCGACGTCCTGCCCGCCCTGGTCGGCATGCGCGTCCTGGCCGACACCGCGCCGCTGCGCTTCGCGCACCCGGTGCTGCGCCAGGCGGCGCTCGACGGCATGCCCTCCAGCGTGCAGCGGATCAGGGAACAGGCGCTGCGGCTGCTGGAGAGCGTGTAAACGTTTTCCGGGCCACGGCCCGCCGCGGGCCCGTGTCATCGGCACAGGGAGAGCCCCGGCTCCACGGTCGTGGCGGCGAACAGGCGCAGCAACTCCGGGTTGTGGTAGACGCCGGATGCGGGCGAGTCCAGCAGGCCGGCGTCCACCAGCGTCTCGCACAGCGCCTCCGCCCGTTCCTGCGGCACCCGGAGCACCTCGGCCGCCTCGGCCGCCGAGAAGCGCGGATGCCCGGCCAGCCGCCGCAGGGCCGCCGCCGGTTGCGGCTGCAGCGTGCGGTACCCGGTCCGGAAGGCGGCCGCGACGTCGCTGTCGCCGGTCCGCAGCTCCTCCAGGCGGCGCGTGCCGTCGGCCAGGCGGGCGGCCAGGCGGGCGAGGGTCCAGGTGGGGCGGGCGGCCAGGCGGCCTCCGGCGATGCGCAGGGCGAGCGGGAGGCGGCCGCAGTGCCGTACCACGTCGACGGCCGCCTCGAACTCCACCGCGACGCGTTCGGCGCCGGTGATCGCGGCCAGCAGGGTGAGGGCGTCGCCGAGGGGCAGTTCGCCGAGCCGTACCCGCTCGTCGGCGGCGAGGCCGGGCAGCCGGGCGCGGCCGGTCACCACCGCGGCCGAGCGCGGCGTGCCCGGCAGCAGCGCGTCGATCTGCTCGTCGTCGCGGGCGTCGTCGAGCAGGACCAGCATGCGCCGCCTGGTCAGCAGCGCACGGTAAAGGCGGGCCCGCTCCATCAGGCTCGGGGGCAGCATGCCGGGAGCCACCCCCAGCGCGCGGAGGAAGCCGCCGAGCACCGCCGAGGGGTCCGCGCCGCCGCCGAGTCCGAGGTCGGCGTAGAGCTGGCCGTCGGGGAAACGCGGGCGCAGGCCGTGGGCCAGGTGGACGGCCAGCGCGGTCTTGCCCACCCCGGCCGTGCCGGTGACCACGCACACCCGCCCGGTGTCCGCGGTGAGCGCCGTCCGCAGCCGGGCGAGCTCGGGGCGCCGCCCGGTGAAGTCGGCGAGGTCGGCGGGCAACTGCGCGGGCGTCCAGAGGGGAGCCCGGCCGGCGTGCAGGTCCACCGCCGACGGATCCACCCGGGCCAGGAAGTGGCCGTCCCCGCCGACGATCACCTCGGGTCCGAGGGTACGGCGCAGCCGCGCGGCATACAGGCGGACCTGCGCGGCGGCCCTGGGCGGCGGCCGGTCGGCCCACAACGCGTGCAGCACCTCGGTGATCGGCACCACGCGGTTGGCCCGGACGAGCAGAAGGGCGAGGAAGGCGCGCTGCGCGGGCCCGCCGAGGTCGAGCTCGTACCCGTCGCGCCAGGCGCGCACTGCCCCGAGTACGGCGAAGCGCAGGCCGCTCACATCACGCCCTTCCCCCGAAATCCCCCGATCATGGTCTGTACCGCATGACACGGCATCGGCATGGATGCCTGATGGACGGTGGCGTTTATCCGGCGTCAACCAGCCATCGACGCCCCCCGCGCACCCTCTTCAGTCATGACATATTCGCCAGAACACACGTATGTCCCCCCGGTCCCTCAGCCGGAAACCCCGCAGGAACCGCAGGAGCCGCAGGAACCGCAGAACGCCCACGGCCGCGTGCTGGAGCTCGTGGAGAAGGTCAGCGGCGTGGCCGTCCCGCTGGCCGTCGGCCTGTACGCCATGCTCTACCTCGGCTACCAGGAGATGTACTCGGTCTTCAACATCACGCCGGAGCAGGCCGGCCTCGACCAGGCGACCATCTTCGCCCGCCTGCTGGGCACGATCGTCCAGGTGTTCCTGTTGCTGACTCCGTTCGTGGGCCTGGTCGCGGGGCTGGGCTGGCTGGTCAACAAGGCGACGGGCGGCGTGGTCGGCCGGGGCGTGGATCAGCTCAGGGAACGGCCCTGGATCGCCGCCGCGGTCGCCGCGGTCATCGCGGTCGCAGGCTACTCGGCCTACTTCTTCGTCATGGGCGTCCCCTTCCTCGTGGACGACCCGAGCGAGATCCAAGCAGTGCTCCTCGCCGTGCTCGTCGTGATCGTCGGCCTGCTGGTCCCCTTCCGCATGATGCGCAGAAACCGCGTCGGCCGGGCCGGCAGCAAGGTGCTGAGCGGCGTGCTGCTCGGCATCGGGCTCGGCTTCGTTCTCAACCTCTTCATGTTCGTCGGCGCCCTCGACATCCACGCCAACGGCAACGGCAACCCCATCCTGGAGCGGGTCGGCTTCAAGAACCAGTGGACGCGGGTCATGGACGGCGACGGCAAGAAGCTGATGGACGGGGACCCGATGATGCTTCTCGGCGAGAAGGAGGGCGCCTACGTCCTGTACGACTGCGGCGCGATGAAGACGATCAGACGCTCGATCGAGGGCACGATCCTGGACAAGATCGAGCTCAACCCGGACTTCAGTGAGATGGAGCCCTGCGGCTACCGCCTCGAGGAAGACGAGCAGCCGACGGAGGGCCAGTAGCCCATGTCCCGCGAGCGGCTGCGGTACTGGTTCGACAACACGATGTCCAAGGGCACGCCCGCGCTGATCGGCTGGCTGGCCGTCGCGTCGGCGCTGCTCATCGTGGTGGCGACCGTCCTGGCCTTCCCCTTCCGCGGGCACCCGGACGAGAGCGTCCTCACGATCGCCTGGATGAGCCTGCTGCGCACGCTCGACCCGGGCACCATGGGCGGCGACGAGGGCAGCCCGCTCTTCCTGCTCGTCATGCTGCTGGTCACCATCGGCGGCATCTTCATCGTCAGCGCGCTCGTGGGCGTGCTGAGCTCGGGCCTGGACGCCAAGCTGGACTCGCTGCGCAAAGGGCGCTCCCGCGTGGCAGAAAAGGGGCACACCATCGTGCTCGGCTGGTCGGAGGAGATCTTCGCGATCGTCGCCGAGCTGGTGAAGGCCAAGGAGAGCGAGAAGCGATCGGTCGTGGCGGTGCTCGCCGACCACGACAAGGTCGAGATGGAGGAGGAGCTCAGGGCCCGCCTCGGCGACACCGGGCGCACCCGCGTCGTGGTGCGCGGCGGCGACCCCGCCGAGCCGTCCGCCCTGGAGCTGGTCAACCCCGACGACGCCCACGCCATCCTGGTCCTGCCCGCCGACGACGCCGAGCTGATCAAGACGCTGCTGGCGCTCGGCAACCGGACCTGGTCAGGCGGGCGGCCGCCGGTCGTGGCCGCCGTCACCGAGAGCGGCAACCTGCCCGCCGCCCGCCTGGCCGGAGGACTGCACACCGAGGTCGTCGACGCGCAGGACCTCGCCGCCCGCCTGGTCGTGCAGTCGGTGCGGCAGTCCGGGCTCTCTGCCGTCTACAGCGACCTGCTCGACTTCGACGGCGACGAGATCTACATGCGCGTCGAGCCCGCCCTGGTCGGCAGGATGTACGGCGAGGCCCTGTTCGCCTACGACGGCGCCACCCCGATCGGCCTGCGCCTGGACGACGGCGCCGTGCTGCTCAACCCGCCCAGCGAGCACGTGCTGCGCACGGGCGACCAGATCGTCCTCATCGCCCCCGACGACTCGGCGATCCGCCTGGCGAGCTCCCCGCCCGTGGTGCGTCCCGAGGCGATCTGCCATCCGCGCGCCGCCCGCCGCGAGCCGACCAGGACGTTGATCCTCGGCGCCAACGCCCGGCGGCCCCGCATCCTGCGCGACCTCGGGCCCTACCTGCTGCCCGGCTCGGAGATCCACCTGGCCGGCCCGGAGGAGCCCGGCGTGCCGCCGCCGCCCGGCGTGCTGGTCTCGGCCAAGCAGGTGGACATCACCAGCCGCACCGTGCTGGAGTCGCTGGGCGTCGGCGCCTACGACCACGCGATCGTGCTGTCGGAGGACGCCTACGACGCGCAGAAGGCCGACGCCAGGACGCTCGTGACCCTCCTGCACCTGCGCGACATGAGCACCGGCGCGGCCATCGTCAGCGAGATGAACGACGAGCGCAACCGCAGGCTCGCCCAGATCGCCGAGGCCGACGACTTCGTGGTCGGCGGCAAACTGGTCAGCCTCCTGCTCGCCCAGCTGGCCGAGAACCGGCACCTGGCCCAGGTCTTCGACCGGCTCTTCTCCCACGAGGGCGCGGAGATCTACCTCAAGCCCGCCGGGGACTACGTCCTGCCCGGCGTCACCGCCACGTTCGCCACCGTCGTCGAGGCCGCCCGGCGGCGTGGCGAGACCGCGATCGGCTACCGCCTGGCCGCGGAGTCCGGCCGGGCGCCCCACTACGGAGTCACCCTCAACCCCGGCAAGTCCGCCCCGCTGGCCTTCCAGCCCGGCGACCGGGTGATCGTCCTGGCCGAGAACTGACGACGACGAGAGAACCGACGGATGGAAGGACTCACGATGGCCGACGACCTGCGCTTCTCGCTGCTGGGCCCGGTGCGCGCCTGGCGCGGGGCCGGGGAACTCGAGCTCGGCTCGCCCCAGCAACGCCTGGTGCTGGCCGTACTCCTGCTGGCCGACGGCCGGACGGTCGGCAACGAGCAGCTCATGGACGCGGTGTGGGGCGAGGAGCAGCCGCGCACGGCGCTCAGCACGCTGCGCACCTACATCTCGCGCCTGCGCGGCGTGCTCGGCGGCGGCGTGGTGTTCTCCATCGGCGACGGCTACGCGCTGCGCGGCGGTGAACGCGACCTCGACGAGCTGGAGCGGCTGTACGGCGAGCGCCGCTACGCCGAGGCGCTGGCCCTGTGGCAGGGCGAGCCGTTGTCCGGCCTGGACGGGCTCTACGCCGAGGCCCAGCGCGCCCGGCTGGCCGAGCGCCGGCTGACCGCGCTGGAGCACCGCCTCGACGCCGACCTGGACGAGGGCCGGCACGGCGAGGTCGTCTCCGAGCTCAACGCCCTGTGCGCCGAGCACCCTACCAGGGAACGGCTGCGCGCCCTGCTCATGCTCGCCCTCTACCGGGCCGGACGGCAGGCCGAGGCCATCGGCGTCTACACCGACACCCGCGAGCTGCTGGCCGACGAACTCGGCGTGGACCCCTCGCCGGAGCTGGCCGGGCTCTACCAGCGGATCATCAGCGCCGACCCGGCGCTCGGCCACGCCCCCGCCCGTCCCGTCCCCGCGCCGGCCGCGGCCGGGTACGCTCCCCGCCAGCTCCCGGCCGACACCGCCGACTTCACCGGCCGGGAACGCGAGGTCGAGGACATGCTGGCGGCGCTGCGCTCCGGCGAGACCGCCGCCCTGGTCATCTCGGCCGTCGCCGGGGCCGGCGGCGTCGGCAAGACCACGCTGGCCGTGCACGTCGCCCACCGGCTGGCCGAGGAGTACCCCGACGGGCAGCTGTTCGTGGACCTGCGCGGCTCCAGCGCCCATCCGATGGAGCCGGAGGTGGCGCTCGGCTCGTTCCTGCGCGCGCTCGGCATGGAGGAACCGCCGGACGAGCTCGCCGAACGGGCCGCCCTCTACCGCTCCGTGCTGGCCGACCGGCGGGTGCTCGTCGTGCTCGACAACGCCGCGGGAACCGGCCAGGTGCGGCCGCTGCTGCCCGGTTCGGCCGCCTGCGGCGTCCTGGTCACCAGCCGGGCCAGGCTCATCGGGCTCAGCGGCGCCCGCCAGGTGGACCTGGAGGTGATGGGGCCCGGGGTGGCGCTGCAGCTGCTCGCCAGGATCGCCGGGGAGGAGCGTGTGGCCGCCGAGCGCGGCGCCGCCATGGACCTGGTCGCCGCCTGCGGGTTCCTGCCGCTGGCCATCCGGATCGCGGCCTCCCGCCTGGCCGCCCGGCCCAACTGGAGCGTCGCCACCCTGCGCGACCGGCTCTCCGACGAGCGCCGCAGGCTCGCCGAGCTGCGCGCCGGGGACCTGGCCATCGAGGCCACGTTCGCGCTGGGCTACGAACAGCTGACCGCCGAGCACGCCCGGGCCTTCCGGCTGCTGGCCGTACCCGATGCCGCGGACCTGTCGCTGGACGTCGCCGCCGCGCTCCTCGACCTGCCCCAGCCGGACGCGGAGGCGATCTGCGAGGCGCTCGTGGACGTCAGCATGCTGGAGTCGCCCTCGCCGGGCCGCTACCGCTTCCACGACCTGCTCAAGATCTACGCCAGGTCCCGCCGCGACGACCCCGGCGCCCGGCAGGCGGCGCTCGACCGGCTGCTCGACTTCTACCTGGCCTCGATGGGCGTGGCGCTGGATCTGGTCTTCCCCGGAGACCGCCGCCCCGGCCTGGTCCCGACGCGTTCGGCCGGGCTGCGCTTCGCCGACGTGGCCGGCGCCGTCGAGTGGGCCGACAAGGAGGAGCCCGGCGTGCTCTCCTGCATCGAGCAGGCCGCCGGTTGCCCGGGCACTGACCTGCCGCAGCTCGTGGCGCTGCTCGACCTGGGCTCCGAGGTGCTCGGCTACGAGTCCGACCCGGCCCGTTACGAGCAGCTCGGCGACCTGCTCCTGACCGTCACCGAGCAGCGCGGGGAGAAGGTCCTGGAGGCGCGGGCCCGCTACCTGCGCGGGATCACCAGGGTCAGCAGAAGCGCCCTCGACGGCGCCCACGCCGACGCCGTGGTCGCCCGCGACCTCAGCCTCGAGCACGGTGACCTGGGCACGTACGGCGACTCGCTGAACATGCTCGCCCTCGTCGCCATGAGCCGGCGTGAACTGGCCGAAGCGGCCGACTGGTACCTGCAGGCGGTCGAGGTGTGGCGCTCGCTCGGCAACAGGGCCGACCTGGCCAGCGGGCTCGGCAACATGGCCCGTGCCCTGTCCGGTCTCGGCCGGATCGGCGAAGCGCTCGACGCGGCCCGCGAGGCCGAGCGGATCATGCTCGAGCTGTGCGACGGCCGCCAGGACCCCTCGGCCGCCTACCAGTTCGGCATCGTCTTGTGCCAGGCGGGGCAGCACAGCGAGTCCCTGGTCAAGCTGGCGGCCGCGCTCGCGGAGTACCGGCGGCTCAGGTTGCGCACCTGGGAAGGGGCCACGCTGTTCCGCACGGCCGAGACCTACCTCGCCGCCGGGATCCCGGACCGGGCGCTCGACCACGCCGAGGACGCGCTGGCCGTGCTGGTGGAGGCGGGTGACGAGTGGGGCCAGGGAATGGCCCTGACCGCGCTCGGCCGCGCCCTCGGGGAACTGGGCCAGCCGGGGCGGTCGCGGGCCTGCCTGCGGGAGGCCCTGGACATCTTCACCCGGCTCGGCGTCCCGGAGGAGGGGGACGTCCGCGCCCTGCTGGCCGCTGTGCCGGCCTGATCAGGAGAGGGGCCTCCCTCACACTCCGGCCCGCCCACCCGTGTCCCCGCCGACCCGAAGGGATCAGCAGCTACTGCGATAGGCGGCTTCCGGAATCAGCTTCGCCCATTCGGCCTCGCTGAGCGCCCCGCCCGCCCGTGCGCACACCTCCGCGGCGGCCAGCTTGGGGTCGATCGGCGTCTGCTGCACCTCGCCGCCCGGCTGCACGACCAGCAGGCGCTTCCCGTCGGCGCTGAAGGCGAGGTCGGCCGGGTAGGCGTCCACGGGCGCCTGGCCGACCTCGCGCAGGGTTCCGGCCTCCCACAGCTCCACCCGGTCGCCGCCGACCGCCAGCAGGCGCCCGTCGGGGGAGAAGCGCAGGATCGTCGAGCCGGAGGAGACCGCCACGCTGCGGCCACGCCGGGTGTCGAGATCCCACAGGAGCATCCGGGCGTCCTCGCCCAGCACGTAGCCGATCGTGCGGCCGTCGGGGCTGAAGGAGACGGCGTCCGGCTTCAGATTGCGCACCCCGGCGGGGTCGTGGGTGATCGCGCCGGTGGTCAGGTCGATGAGGTCGGTGCCCGCGGCCAGGGTCTTGCCGTCGGGGCTGAACTCCAGCACCGAGCCGCCCACCCCGGCCAGGGTGCGGAGCTTGCGGCTCTCGCGCACGCTCCAGAGGTCGACGTCATGCTCGCGCAGGACCGCGAGCGTGCCGCCGTCGGGGGAGAGCTGGACGGTCGCCGGCGCGTGGCCGACGTCGATCGTGCCGGCGCCGCGGCCCGCGGCCACGTCCCAGATCACGACCGGGTCCCCGGCCACGGCCAGCAGGTTGCCGGCGCCGTCGAAGGCCAGCTCGCCCGTGCCGGTGATCCGGCCGATCTGGCGGCGCTTGAGCGCGTCGGTGAGCTTGATCGCGCCGGTGACCTGGATGGCCGCCACCTTGCCGCCGGGCGACAGCCGTACCAGGGACGTGCCGGCGACCTCCTCGTCGGGGGTCAGCGCCACGGCCCCGGAGATGTCGATGGAGACGACCGAGCCGGCGCCCTTCACGTAGCGCAGCGAGCGGCCGTCGGCGGAGAACGCCAGCGGCGCGCCGGCCTGCCGTACCGGGTAGGAGCCGATGATGCTGAGGTCCGACAGCCGCCACAGCGTCGCCCGCTCGTCGGTCCGCTCGGCCAGGAACCTGCCGTCCGGGCTGAAGACGACCGGCTCGCGCGAGCCGTCCAGGCTCTGCAGGAACCGGCGCCCGCCGGTCGCGGTCTCGACCAGCGTGATGCCCGTGCTGCCGGTGATGGCCAGCACCGAGCCGTCCGGGCTGAACGCGACCGGCAGCGCCACGCCGCTCTTGGTGGCCGGCGGGTCGGCCGCCACCCGGGCGGTGCGCTTGCGGGCGCGCAGGTCCCACAGCTCGACGCTGCTGCCGCTGCCGCCGCGGGAGTCGAACGCGGCCCACCGGCCGTCGCGCGAGACGGTGTAGCTGCGGCCGCTCAGGTCGAAGGCGAAGGCCGGGCCCTGCTCCGGGTAGAGCACGGTGCGCCCGGCGTAGGAGACGGTCAGCAGCCGGCCGTCGGCCGCCAGTTCGGTGACGTCGCCCTGCGGCCGCTCGGCGCCGATCTGCTTGCCCGTGGTCAGGTCGATCGTGCGCACGCGCGAGCCGTCGGCGACCGCCGCCTTCTTGCCGTCCTCGCTGACCGCCTCGACCTTGCCGCCGCCCGGCACCCGGATGCGGCCGGTGGTCTTGCCGGCCGCCACGTCCCAGGTGACGATCTGGTCGCCGGAGCGCTTGACCAGGCTCACCCCGTCGCTGGCCAGACGGTACTCGGCCGAGGCCACGATCTCCGGATCGGTGAAGACGCCCACCTCGGGCTGGGCCAGCGAGTGCTGCAGCGCGGTGCGGGCCTCGAAGACCGGCGACAGCGACCACGCCGCCACGCTCAGCCGCATCGCCGCCCGCGGGTCCGTGGTGCGCAGCGCCTCCGCCCGCGCCGCCACCGCCCGCGCGTTCGCCTCGGACAACTGCATGGCGAGGTCACCGCTCTGGCGTACGGCCAGCACCGACGCCGAGACGGCGACCGCCGCCAGCGCGGCCATCGCGGTCAGCGCCATGCCACGGCGGCGCCGCCGGCGGCGGCCCAGCGCGGCGCTGGCGTCCAGGAACTCGCGTTCGAGGGCGTTGAGTCCCAGGTGGCGCCGGGTGGTGGCGGCCCAGCCGAGCGCGGTGTCCAGGGCGCTGCCGTGGTAGAGGTCGGCGGTGCGGCGGCGGTGGGCCCGCCAGGTGAGCGCGGCATCGCGCAACCTGCCGTGCACGGCCAGGCCGGCCTGGTCGTCGGCCACCCAGCCGCGCAGCCGTGGCCAGGCGTGATACAGCGCGGCGCTGGCCGGGGCCACCTGGTCGTCGGAGACGGCCACCAGCCTGCCGGTCTCGGTGTCCTGCGGGCTGACCCTGATGCTGCGCCGTACCAGGAGCCCGGCTTCGGCGAAGCGGGCCAGCACGCCGGGGTCCTCGACCTCCTCGCGGGGGATGCGGCGGATGCCGTCGCCGTCGAGCATCCGCAGCAGGAGCCCGGGGACGGCCTGCTGCTGCTCGGGCGTGAGCGAGGCGTAGACCTCCTCGGCGACCTCGCCGAGCGGGCGGCGGCCGGGCAGGCCCGCGGGCGGCTGGACGGTGGCCGCCAGCTCCGCCCCGGCGCTCGGCTCGGCGCTGCCCAGCAGGCCGAGGAGCAGGTCGGTGGCGGACGGGCGCAGGTTCGGGTCCTTGGCCAGGGCGCGGGCCACGAGCGGGCGCAGCGGCTCGGCCAGCGCGCCGAGGTCGGGGTCCACGGTCAGCACCCGGTGCATGACGCCGCCGAGGCTGTCGGCCTGGAACGGGTCCGCGCCGCAGGCGGCGTAGAGGACCACGCCGCCCCAGGCGAACACGTCCGCCGGCGGCCCGGCGCGGCGGCCGGTGAAGACCTCCGGCGCCATGTAGGTGGGGGTGCCGCCGATGAAGCTGGTGCTGGAGGCGTCCGCGGTGCGCGCCACGCCGAAGTCGATCACCCGCGGCCCGTCGGGGCCGAGCAGCACGTTCTCCGGCTTGAGGTCGCGGTGGACGACGCCGGAGGCGTGGACCGCGGCCAGCGCCGTGGCCAGCGCGATCGCCAGCCGGAGCAGCGCGTCGCCGCCGTAGGGGCCGTCGCGCTCGACGGCCTGGCGCAGGTTGGGCCCTTCGACGAACTCGCTGACGATGTAGGGCCGCTCGGCCTCCAGGTTGACCTCGACCACGCGGGCGGTGCAGAAGGAGGAGACCCGCCGGGCCGCGCCCGCCTCCTTGGCCAGTTGCCCGGTCAGGCCGCCGTGCAGGACCTTGACCGCGAAGCGGCGGCCGTCACCGTCGTAGGCGTCGTAGACGACGCCCTGGCCGCCCGCGCCGATGCGGCCTGCCAGCCAGTAGCCGCCAAGGCGTTCGGGGTCCCCAGGCACCAAGCGCATCGTCACTGCCCCTTAGATGCGCACAACGGGCATTTGGTTGGCATTGGAACGTCACAGGTCCCCCGCGCGCCTCGGGGGACCCGTGCGTCATGATCATTATTGCAGGGGTTTCCACTCCGTACGTAGCACGGACATCCGGACCGAGTCATACCACTGGCCTTCCCACAGCAGGGCGTCACGCTCCACGCCCTCCTCCACGAAGCCCACCTTCTCGTAGACGTGCCGGGCACGCGCATTGAAAGCGTAGACGCCCAGGTGGATGCGGTGCAGCGGAGTGGTGGCGAAGGCATGGCCGAGGACCAGCCGGATCGCCTCCGTGCCGTAGCCCTTGCCGAAGGCCCGCCGGCCGACCAGCGCGATGCGCAGGTTGCAGGACAGGTTGTCGGCGTCCAGTTCGTTGAGGACGACCTCGCCCACGTACTCCGCCCCGGCCATGATCGCCAGGTCGAGCCGGTCGGGGTGGTTCCTCCGGGTGGAGTACCACTCCAGGGCGGCCTCGGCGCTGAGATCGGTGTGCGTGTGCGAGCCGGTCAGCCTGCCGACCTCGGGGTCGGCGCACAGCTCGACGAGCCCCTCGACGTGCTCGGGACCGACCGGCCGCAAGGTCACCCGGTCGCCGGTCAGAGTGGGTTTGCTGGCGAACATTCCTCCAACCTATAGAGCGTCGCAAATGATTTTCGCACTCTCCTCCGGGGTCGCGGTGGAGACGTCCAGCCGCAGGTCCGCGACCTGTTCGAAGAATGGCTGGCGCCGGGCGCGCATGGCGGCGGGGGAGAAGTCCGGCCGGTGGTCCGACGAGCGCATCCGCTGGGCCAGGATCGTGTCCGGCGCGTCCAGCCAGACCACGAACGCCCCGCCCAGCGCCGCGCGCACCTCCGGATCCTCGACCGTGCTCGCCGCCGCCGCGATCACCGGAGGCGGGCGCTCGGCCAGCGCGTGCAGCACGTGCTCGGACTCCCGCCGGTGCAGCGCATCGGCGCCCTCGGCCGCCGCGATCTCGGCGGCGCTCCTGCCGTAGCGCTCGCGCAGGAACGGGTCGCTGTCGCGCAGCGGCACGCCGAGCGCCCGCGCGACCAGCGCGCCGACCGTGGTCTTGCCCGAGCCCATCAGCCCGATCACGACGACAGGTTTGTTCTTCGACATGGGGATAGAGACTTCCTCTGGAGGTGTGTCATGACTATCGCCGGAGGCATCATCCTCATCATGCTCGGCGCGATCCTGACCTGGGCCGTGGAATTCGACCTCGCCGGGATCGACATCAACGTGATCGGCATCGTCCTCATGATCGGTGGTCTGGTGGGCCTGCTGTTCGGTCTCTACCGCATGCACGTTACCCGCCGGGTCATCGAGGAGCCGGTTTACGAGGATCCCCACGCCCGCCGTACCACGACCGTCTACGAGGAGCGCCGCCGTACGGACGAGCCGCCTCTGTAGGGGGGCTTGCGCCCCCCCGGGGTGGCCGGGGTACGGTGGCGCCGTCCAACGCGGGAGCCCGGTGCCACCGGGCTGAGAGGACGGCTATCGCAGCCGCCGACCGCCAGAACCTGATCCGGGTAATGCCGGCGAAGGGAGTTTGCGCGATGAGCGACGCGCGCTTTTCCAAGGTCCACATCGGTGAGCTGCGGGTGCCCATGCGTCAGGTGCACCTGAGCAACGGCACGTCGGTGACGTTGTACGACACCTCCGGTCCCGGTAACCCCGACATCCGCCGCGGCCTGCCGCGCCTGCGGGAGGAGTGGGTGCTGGACCGCGGTGACGTCGCACGGTACGGCGGGCGGCAGGTCCAGCCGATCGACGACGGCTTCAAGGAGCAGGACGCCTGGGCGCGCAGGAACGTCGAGGTGTTCCCCGGAGACGGGCGCAAGCCCCTGCGGGCCACCGGGGCGCCGGTGACCCAGCTCGCCTACGCCCGGCGGGGCGTGATCACCAAGGAGATGGAGTTCGTCGCGGTCAGGGAGGGGGTGGCGCCGGAGTTCGTGCGGGAGGAGGTGGCGGCCGGGCGGGCGATCATCCCGGCCAACGTCAACCATCCGGAGAGCGAGCCGATGATCATCGGCCGCAACTTCCACGTGAAGATCAACGCCAACATAGGCAACTCCGCCGTCGCCTCCTCCATCGGCGAGGAGGTGGAGAAGATGACCTGGGCCACCCGGTGGGGCGCCGACACGGTCATGGACCTGTCCACGGGCCGCAACATCCACACGACCCGTGAGTGGATCATCAGGAACGCGCCGGTGCCGATCGGGACCGTGCCCATCTACCAGGCGCTAGAGAAGGTCAACGGGGTGGCCGCCGACCTGTCCTGGGAGGTGTACCGGGACACCCTGGTCGAGCAGTGCGAGCAGGGCGTGGACTACGTGACCGTGCACGCGGGCGTGCGGCTGAAGTACGTGCCGCTGACCGCCCGCCGCAAGACCGGCATCGTCTCGCGGGGCGGCTCGATCATGGCGGCGTGGTGCCTGGCGCACCACCGGGAGAGCTTCCTGTACGAGAACTTCGCGGAGATGTGCGAGCTGCTGGCCCGCTACGACGTCGCCTTCTCCCTGGGTGACGGCCTGCGTCCCGGCTCGATCGCCGACGCCAACGACGAGGCGCAGTTCGCCGAGTTGCGCACGCTCGGCGAACTGACCAAGATCGCGCACGCGCACGACGTGCAGGTGATGATCGAGGGTCCCGGCCACGTGCCCATGCACAAGATCAAGGAGAACGTGGACCTGCAGCGCGAGATCTGCGACGACGCGCCGTTCTACACGCTGGGCCCGCTCGTGACCGACGTCGCGCCGGGCTACGACCACATCACCTCGGGCATCGGCGCCGCGATGATCGGCTGGTACGGCACCGCCATGCTCTGCTACGTCACCCCGAAGGAACACCTGGGCCTGCCGGACAAGGACGACGTCAAGACCGGGGTCATCACCTACAAGATCGCCGCCCATGCCGCGGACCTGGCCAAGGGGCACCCGCGGGCGCAGGAGTGGGACGACGCGCTGTCGGACGCGCGCTTCGAGTTCCGCTGGGAGGACCAGTTCAACCTCTCGCTGGACCCGCCGACGGCCCGTGCCTTCCACGACGAGACGCTGCCGGCCGAGCCCGCCAAGACGGCGCACTTCTGCAGCATGTGCGGCCCGAAGTTCTGCTCGATGAAGATCACTCACGACGTCAGGAGGTACGCGGAGGAGCACGGCCTGACCGACACGGAGGCGCTGCAGGCGGGCATGAAGGAGAAGTCCACGGAGTTCGCCGAGCGTGGCGGCGAGGTCTACATCAATGGCGAGTAGGGCTCACATTGGGCCTTGACCGGGCTGTGTAAGAAGCTCAGTCTTGGGGCGTGATCAGCCGCATTCTCGCCGTCCTGGTCGCCATCGCCCTGCTCGCGTTACCCACCCCCGCGTTATCCCGCAGCGAGCAGCCCGTGAGCGGCTTCATCGACGCGCACAGCCACCTGATGTCCTACGAAGCCTTCGGCGGCAAGCTGCTCTGCGGCAAGCCGTTCGACCCGGGCGGCATCGCCAGGGCGCTGGTCGACTGCCTCGACCACCTCCCGAACGGCGAAGCCGCCTGGTTCGAGAACTTCACCCGCACCGGCTCGCCGACCGGCACCCACGACCCGGTCGGCTGGCCGACCTTCAAGAGCTGGCCCGCCGCCGACTCGCTCACCCACCAGCAGGCATACTACACCTGGATCGAGCGGGCCTGGCGCGGCGGGCTGCGCATCATGGTCAACGACCTCGTGGCCAACCGGCAGCTCTGCGCCATCTACCCGATCAGGTCCAACCCCTGCGACGAGATGGGCTCCATCCGCCTGGAGGCCCAGCGCACCTTCGAGATGCAGGACTACATCGACCAGCAGAGCGGCGGACCCGGCCAGGGCTGGTTCCGCGTGGTGAAGACGCCGGAGGAGGCCCGCGCGGTCATCGCCGCCGGCAAACTCGCCGTCGTCCTCGGCATCGAGACCTCCGAGCCGTTCGGCTGCCGCCAGACGCTGGGCATCCCGCACTGCACCAAGGCGCAGATCGACAGCGGCCTCGACGAGATGTACGCCCTGGGCGTGCGGTCCATGTTCGTCTGCCACAAGTACGACAACGCCCTGTGCGGCGTGCGCTTCGACTCCGGCGCCCAGGGCGCCATCGTCAACCTGGGCAACTTCCTGTCCTCCGGCCGCTTCTGGCAGGTCGAGGCGTGCACCGGCCCGCAGCGCGACAACACGATCTCCCCCGCGGTCCTTCCGCCCGAACTGGCCAGGTGGCTGCCGCCCGGCGTCAGCCTGCCTGTCTACCCGCCGGGACCGCACTGCAACCGGCGCGGGCTCACCTCGCTCGGCGAGCACATGGTCAAGGGCATGATGCAACGCGGCATGCTCATCGAGATCGACCACATGAGCGTCAAGGCGGCCACGGCGACGCTGAACCTGCTGGAGCAGGCGAGCTACCCGGGCGTCATCTCCTCGCACAGCTGGACCGACCCGGCCAACTACGCGCGCATCTACCGGCTGGGCGGCATGGTGACCTCCTACGGCCACGGCGCCGAGGGCTTCGCCGACGCCTGGCGGGAGACCAAGCCGCTGCGCGAGGCGACCGGCCGCCCCGGCTTCGGATACGGCCTGGACGCCAACGGGCTCGGAAGGCTGCCCGCGCCGCGTGCCGGCAGCGCCGTGCCGTACCCCTTCAGCTCCTACGACGGCTCGGTCAGCTTCGGCCGGCACGCCACCGGGCAGCGCACATGGGATTACAACGTGGACGGCGTGGCCAACTACGGCCTGGTCCCCGACTGGCTCGAGGACGTCAGGTCGCTGGCCGGCGACGCGTTCGTCCAGGACATGGCCCAGGGTGCCGAGGCGTACCTCAGCACCTGGGAAGCGTCGCGGTGAGAGACGGCGGGCCGGTCGGCCCGGCCCGCCGTACCTCACACATTGAAAATGCTGACTCCACCGGGCCCCACGAGGAAGCCCAGGACGATGAGGACGATGCCCCACAGAATGTCACGTCGGGCCAGGATCACGTAGATCCCGGCGACGACGAGGATAACGGCGATGATCCAGAGAAGTGTAGCCATGGCATTCTGCTGCCCTCAGGTCTCGAGCTGTAACTCCCCCTTGGCCCGGCGAATGTCCACCAGGGGCTGGATCAGCCAGAACCACCCGGCCGTGAGCGCCACCGCGGCGCCGAAAAGAGTCGCCGGCCAGGCGTTCAGGATCACCTCGGCCACCAGTGCCACCGCCGCGGTCATGGCGACCAGCAGGAACGCCGCCCCCGCCACCCCGAGCCGGTTGGCCCGCTTGAGCATGCGCTCCTTGAGTCCCGTCCGGAAGATCAGCCGATGCTGGGCGGCCGGGGCGATGAAGCACACCGAGGCCATCGCCGAACTCATGAGGGCGACGAAGAACAGCCACAGCCCCACGGTGTCGATCTTGCTGAAGCCCATCTGGAAGGGCACGGTCAGAAGGAACGCGAAGAGCACCTGCACCCCGGTGACGGCCACGCGCAGGCCCTGGAGCAATTCCTGAAGCTCGCGGTTGACCCGATCTTTGTGTGACTCGTCCGTTTGCGTCATGTTTTCTCGCGCTACCCGTGACATGGGACTCCATGTACGGCAACGTCCTTGATAGCATCCGCGGCAACGGACCGCTGGCCGGGAGCCGCCGATGCACCATGAATGGATCCCACCCGGAGTGGACCCCACCCGGCCGAGCCTCGCCCGCGTTTACGACGCGCTGCTGGGCGGGACGGAGAACTTCGGCGTGGACCGCGAGGTCGTCGAGCGGCTGACCAACGCCGTGCCGGAAGTGGTGGACCTCGTCTGGTGCAACCGCGCCTTCAGCGGCCGGGTCGTCGACTACCTCGTGCGGGAGGCCGGGATCCTCCAGTTCATCGACCTGGGCTCGGGGCTGCCGACCGTCGAGAACACCCACGAGGTGGCCCAGTTCGCCAACCCCGAGGCGCGCGTCGTCTACGTGGACCTCGACCCGATGGTCGAGCCGCACGCCCGCTCCATCCTGCGCACCAACCTGCGGGCCACGGCCATCACCGCGGACGCGATGGACGTGAAGGCCGTCCTCTGCCATCCCGACCTGGCCAACCTGATCGACCTCTCCCGGCCGGTCGGGCTGCTCATGATGAGCCTCCTGCACCTCTTCCCCGACCGGGACCACCCCCACGGCCTGGTCAAGGCGTACATGAACGCCCTGCCCAGAGGCAGCCACCTGGCCGCGGCCATCATGATGTCCTCCGACAACCCCAAGGCCAAGGCGCTGGAGGCGATGCTCCAGGCCACCATGGGCACCGGCTACTTCCGCAGCCGAGAGTCGATCATCCGCTTCTACGACGGCCTCGAACTCGTCCGCCCGGGTGTCGTCCACCTGCCGGAATGGCGGCCGGAGAGCAGCCCGGGCCCCCTGGCGACCTGGGAACGCCTCCTGCTCGGCGGTGTCGCGCGCAAACCCTAGTGCGGGCTCCACCCGGTCGCGCCCGCCCAGCGCTCGGCCACCACGATCACCAGGTCCACCACCGGGTCCTTGGTGTCGGCGTACGCGCCCGTGCCGCCCGCCACCCCGGCCAGGCGCCGCTTGAACTCCGCGTACGCCGGCACCGCCTCCGGATGGGCGCGGAACCAGTCACGGAACAACAGGGCGAGCCGGTCGTTGGGCGCGCCGGCCACCCGCACGTGCAGGTTGACCCGGCCGGGCCGGACCCACAGCCGCTTGGCCCACCGCCCGGGCTCATCGGCCTGCCCCTCCGGCACGTGGTCACGCCGGTAACGCGACAACCCGAACCCGAGCGCCTCCAGGGGCCCGCCGAACGCCTTCTCGGCCGCGTCCAGATCGGCCACGCTCACCTGGACGTCGAAGATCGGCTTGGCCGCCATGCCCGGGATCGAGGTGCTGCCGATGTGCTCCACGTGCAGCGCCAGGGGCCCGAGCGCGTCGCGGATCCCGGCACACAACGCCGCCGCGTCCTCCTGCCAGGCGGGATCGTACGGCACGACGACAGGCCGGTCAGAAGGGGTCATCCCGCGAGCTTATCGGCCCTCGGCGGGGCCGCCGGTCAAAGGCGGTCGTTCCGCTGCAGCACGGTGACGGCTCCGACCGTGACCGCGCCGCGCCAGTCCAGGGCGCCGGCCGGGGAGATCTTGGCGTACTCCACCGTCCAGCCGCCGTCCTCGCGCTGCCCGGCGGCCAGGCGGTCGAGGTCGGCCGCGATCCGGTCGGGCGTGAACAGGGCGCGGGCCGGGCGGCCGGGGTAGGGGGCGATGTCCAGCGGCGTGAGCTTCTCGTCGGCGGTGCCGCCCTCCACCTGGATCTCCCCGCTCTCCGGGATGAACGTCGCCAGCCGCTCCAGCAGCGCCGGCGCCTCGGGCTCGGTGGCGTGCACGGCGTCCAGGAAATGGACGGCGAAGGAGAGCACGTACGCGTGCGGACGCTCGTCCAGGGCGGCGATCGTGTCCAGGCAGTACCGGGTGGCCCTGGCCAGCCACGGGTGCCCGGCCAGCGACGGGACCCGGTGGGCCGCCGCCGCGGTCACCGCCGTGATCTGCAGCGACGACGTGGTGTGGTCGTCCCCCGACCACCAGGGCGCGGTTCCGGCGCGCACGGTCAGGGGCAGCGAGAACGGCAGGCCGCCGTCGGGCAGCGTCACCGACGCCAGCCAGCCGGCCAGGCCCTCTGCCTGCGCGGCCGCCCGCGGGGCGGCCTGCGGGGAGATCTCCTCGAACACCTGGAACGCGTGCAGCGCGGCGCCCGGCTGGCTTTCCGGCGAACGCAGGTCGGGTTCGAGGCCCCAGCCGTACCCGCCGTCCGGGTTGCGGTAGGCGTCCAGGGCGGACAGCGCTCCGGCGGCGTCACCGGAGCCGAGCAGGAAGTCGAAGCGGCGCCGGTCCAGCACACGGGCGTGCGTGGCCATGAACTCGGCGGCCGCGGTCAGGTTGACGGTCATGAACCCATCCTCCGCCCGCCGCCGCGCGTGGTCTTGTAGGTTTCGGCCGTTTCCGCGGCCTGTCCTAGCCGCGGCGCGCGGCGGAGGTGACGCGCTTGAGGATGCGGTCCCACTCGGTGCCGAACGGGTTGTCCTGCACCAGGTAGGTCCAGGTCGCCGAGGGGCGCTTCAGGTCGGGTTCCGGCGCCTCGAACGACTCCTTCGAGCGGCGTTCGATCTCGGCCTGGAGCGACTTGTACTCGGCCACCGCCTCCCGGTGGAACTCGTCGATCGGGCTCATCCGGCCCAGCGCCCGCAGGTGGATGCCCTCGCGCAGGTCGGTGAGGAAGGCCAGATGCTCCGTCCAGCAGGTGTCGATGGCGTGCAGGACGATCTGGCGGGCCGTCTCGTCGCGGGTGTCCTCGGGGAGTTCCGCCCAGCGTCCGGCGTCGGCCTCGGCCAGGGCGGTGGCGGCGGCGTCGGTGTGCAGGACCTTGTCGCGCCACTCCAGGATGAGCTCGCGCTGGTGCTCCAGCAGGCGGGTGTAGCGCCAGGTGTTGCGGTGGATCTCCAGGTTGACGCCTTCTGCCACCCGCTGGGCGTGGCCGACCAGGTAGGCGCCGCGGCGGTGCCGTACCAGGCCGTCGGGGTCGGCGGCGGGCGGGCGCTCGTCGGGGACGAACTGGGTGATGAGGTCGTCCTGCATGCTGACGAAGAAGACGGAGGCGCCCGGGTCGCCCTGGCGGCCGGCGCGGCCGCGGAGCTGGTCGTCCAGGCGGCTGCTGGCGTGGCGGCCGGAGCCGATGACGTAGAGGCCGCCGAGGTCGGCCACGCCTTCGCCGAGGCGGATGTCGGTGCCGCGGCCGGCCATCTGGGTGGAGACGGTGATGGCGCCGGGCTCGCCGGCCCTGGCGATGATGGCCGCCTCCTCCGCGTCGTTCTTGGCATTGAGGACGACGGGCTCCAGGCCGCGCCGCTGCAGGAGTTTGGCGAGGTTCTCCGACTCGGCCACGTCGAGGGTGCCGATGAGGATCGGGCGGCCGCTCTCGTGCGCCTGCTGGATCTCCTCGACCAGGGCGGCGTCCTTGTCGGGGACCGTGGGGTAGATGCGGTCGGGCTCGTCCTCGCGCACGCAGGGCGTGTTGGGCGGGATGACGGCGACCTTGAGGCCGTAGAACTCGCCGAGCTGCTCGCTGACGGCCACCGCCGTGCCGGTCATGCCGGAAATCTTGGGATAGCGGCGGATCAGGCCCTGGATGGTGATCGAGTCGAGGATCTCGCCCTTCTCGCTCGGCGGCAGCGCCTCCTTGGCCTCCACGGCCGCCTGCAGGCCGTCGGGCCAGCGCTGCAGCAGCGCCACCCGGCCCCGCGAGGGGTTGATCAGCTGCACCTTGCCGTCGCGCACGATGTAGTCGACGTCCTTGGCCAGCAGCGCGTGCGCGTGCAGGGCGAGGTTCAGCTCGATGAGCGTGCCGGGCTCGTTCTCGTCGTAGAGCTCGACGCCGAGGATGTTCTCCACGCTGTCGGCGCCCTTGGGCGTGAGATAGACGTTGCGCGCGCCCTCGTCGATCTCGTAGTGGTAGCCGCGCACCAGCGTGCGCACCAGCGCCGCCATCTCGGGTACGGCGCTGCCCGCGTCGGCCGCCCCCGCCATCACGAGCGGCACCCGGGCCTCGTCCACGAGAACGGAGTCGGCCTCGTCGATCAGCGCCACCTCCGGCTCCGGCACGAGGATCTCGTCCGGGCCGGTGCGCAGCCGGTCGCGCAGCACGTCGAACCCGATCTCGCTGACCGGCCCATAGGTGACGTCACAGGCGTAGGCCGCGCGGCGCTCCTCGGGCGTCGAGTTCTGCCCCAGCCAGCCGACCGTGACGCCCATGGCCTCGTAGAACGGCGCCATCCACTCCGCGTCACGCCGGGCGAGGTAGTCGTTGACCGACATCACGTGCACCCGCTTGCCCTGCAGCGCGTACCCGGCCGCCGCCATCGCGCCCGACAGCGTCTTGCCCTCGCCGGTCGCCATCTCGGCCACGTGGCCGTGCAGCAGCGCCAGCGTGCCCAGCAACTGCACGTCGTACGGCCGCAGCCCGAGGGTGCGATCGGCGGCCTCGCGGGCGACCGCGCAGAACTCGGCCAGATCGTCCATCGACGGCTCGGGCAGCTCCTCGAGCTTGCCGATCCGGTCGGCGCGGGTGTTCGCCGATTTGACGATCTTCATGAACGGGCTGAGGCTCACCCCTCCTGGACGGTCCAGGAGATTCCTCAGCATTCCCGAAATCGAGGCCACGGTTCCTCCAACGCGCGCTCCGTCGGCACCGTTCCCCCTGATGCCCCCAAAAGGGGTCCGGTACGGCAGGCACCGCCGTACCGGACCCTAACTCACCTTTGCCCGTGCACGGTCAGAACCACGACCGCGCCCAGCAAGAGAAGCCCTCCCGACCAGGCCAGAGGAGTCAGCCGTTCCCCGAACAGAACGACGCCGAGCAGGGCCGCGCCGGCCGCCTCGCCCAGCGAGATGACCGAGACCGTCGTAGCCTTGAGCGCGGTCAGGGAACGGAAGAACAACCCGTAGGCCAGGGCCGTCGGCACCGCGCCCAGGAAGAGCAGCGCCCCGGCCGACAGCAGGGTGAACTCCGGCAGGATGCCGCCGGCCAGCGCGAACGGCAGGAGGCAGAGCGCGGCCACCGCGAATCCGCCGACCGCGGTCGCCTCCGGGTCGCCGTGGTGGCGCCGGGAGTACAGGGTGACGCCCGCGTACCCGAGGCCGGAGAGGAGCGACCAGGTGACGCCGGCGCCGGTGCCCGCGTGGCTGAGGCCGGTGAGCAGGACGAGCCCGGTGATCGCGGCGGCCATCGCGCCCGCGCCGGCTCGCCCGAGGCGCTCGCCCAGCAGGAGCCTGCCGCCGAGGGCGGTGAAGACCGGCGTGGCGCCCATGGTCACGACGGTGGCCAGAGCGATGCCGGACTCGGCGATGGCGGTGAAGTAGGCGGCCTGGTAGACGGCCATGCCCGCGCCGACGATCAGCACGTGCCCGGCCCAGCCCCTGGCGCGGATCAGGGGGCGGCGCAGGAGGAACGGCAGGAGGAAGGCGGCGCCGAGGAGGTGGCGCCAGAAGGAGACGGCCACGGGGTCGAGCGAGGCGAACAGCAGGGAGCCGGCGGCACCGCCGGTGCCCCAGGCCGCCGCGGCGATGGAGGCGTACACCGCGCCACGGCGCGCGGAAATCGGGTGCATGGATGATCTCTCCGGATCGGGGAGGTGGTGAAAAGGGGGCCCGTGGGCGGGCAGCCATCACCACCGGAACCACCGAGGTCCGGAAAAATCGGGAGATCGGCCGCCCGCTAGCGCGCGGGCGGCGGGGAGCAGATCGGATTCCGATGCACGAGGCTCACCCTAGTACCTGACAAGAGATGGCAGGTATGGCTGACACCATGACGGACATGACGACGAAAGCCAGCCTCCTGGCCATCACGCTCGACTGCGCCGAGCCGAAGAAGCTCGCCGCGTTCTATCACCAGGTCCTCGGCTTCGAGATCCAGTACTCCGAGGACGAGTACGCGGCCGTCGGCGACGGTACGGTCAGCATCTACTTCGGCCGCGTCCCCGACCGCAAGCCGGTCTCCTGGCCCAGCCCGGACAAGCAGTTCCACTTCGATTTCCGGGTGCCGGACGTGGAGAAGGCGGTCGGGGAGTACGTGGCGCTGGGGGCCACCAGGCCCGCGTTCCAGCCGGGTGTGACGGACGAGGGGACGCGCTGGGTGGTCCTGCAGGATCCCGAAGGGCATCTCTTTTGCGTGTGCCCCTCCTCCTAAAGACTGATCCGGGAGCGGACACCGGGCCATAAGCTGGGTCAATGCTCTTGAAAGGTTCCATGCGCCTGTGCGGGCGCCCATGACGTGGGTCGGTCTGGCGATTGCTCTGGCAGGGGCATTGGGATACGCGCTCGGCGCGGCACTGCAGCAGTATGAGGCGGTTGCCCAGGGCGCGACGCTCAAGCTGATGAAACGGCCGCGCTGGTGGATCGGCGGGGTCATCGGATTCACCGGCGCCTGCCTGCACGCGGTGGCGCTGAGCTTCGCGCCGCTGGTGGTCGTGCAGCCGATCAGCGTGGCGACGCTGGTGTTCGCGGTGCCGCTGGCGGCGTTCATGTACGGGCGCAAGCCGTACAAGGCGGAGATCTTCGGCTCGATCGCGGTCGCGGTCGGGCTGCTGTGGCTGATGCTGCTGGTGCCCCAGCAGCACGTGACGCCGCGGCTGGGCACCCCGGCGGCGCTGGGCTTCATCGCGGTGATCGGGGCCGTCGTGCTGGTCACCCAGGTGGCCGCCAGGAGGGTGCACGGAGCGAACAAGGCGCTGCTGCTGTCCGTGGGGGCGGGGGTGGTCACGGCCAGCGTGTCCACGTTCGTGCGCGTGGTCGGCGGCGGCATGGAGGGCGACTGGAGCAGGCTGATCCACTGGTTCACGCTGGCGGTGCCGACCCTGCTCGTGTGTGCCGTGGTGCTGCTGCAGAAGTCGTACGCGGTCGGCTATTTCGGCATCGCCTACGCGGGCGTCCAGGTGGTCGACCCGATCACCTCGGTGCTGGCCGGCGCGGTGCTGCTCGGTGAGCCGCTGCCGACCAGCGCCTCGACCGCGGTCCCTGCGCTCGTCGCCGCCGCGCTGACCATCGGCGGCACGATCACCCTCGGCCGGCTGGCGCCCGACCATTCGAAGAAACCGGTGGCCGCCAGTCCAGAACCTCGTCCATTGCCCGCAACATCAGATCTGGGCTGAGCCGCCCGGCGGCCATCATGCCCAGGTCGCGCAGGCCGGTGGCGAGCGGATGGCGGAGCTTGGTGGCCCGGCAGATCCTCATGGACGTGCGGACGACGCCGGCCGTGCGCCGCAGCCGCGCCGCGCTGTAGCCGGCCAGGTCGCCGCCGGCGTGGTGGGCGAGCACCACGGCGTCCTCGATCGCCTGGCAGGCGCCCTGCCCGAGGTTCGGCGTCATCGCGTGGGCGGCGTCGCCCAGCAGGGCCACCCGGCCGTGGTGCAGGCGGGGCAGCGGCGTGGCCTGGTAATACACGTCGTTGCGCAGGATCGCCTCCGGGTCCACGGCCGCCAGCAGCGCGGGGATCGGATCGTGCCAGCCGCCGAAGCGGCGCAGCAGCTCGGCCCGCTCGTCGCCGGCGCGCGTGCCGGGTTCCGCCAGGTCGGTGGCGTAGAAGTAGGCGAGGTCGCCGGCGAGTTGGTGGGTGCCCCAGACCAGCCCGGCGCCCCAGGTCTCGACGCTCTGCAGGGCGTGGCCCGCCGGCCTGGGAAGCAGCCCGCGCCAGGCCGTGACCCCCGAGTAGACGGGGTCCGGATGCCCGGGGAAGATCCGGCGCCGGGTGCGCGAGTGGATGCCGTCGGCCGCGACGACCAGGTCGGCCCGGAACGTCTCCGCCTCGGTCCCGACGGTGCCGCTGCCGGGGTCGAGCTCGGTCACCTCGGCGCCCAGGCGGAGGTTGCGCCGGTCGAGCGCGTCGGCCAGCAGGTCCACGAGAATGCGGCGGCGCATGAGCACGACGCCGTCGCCGTAGCGGGCGCGGGCGCGCTCCTGCGAGGTCCGCGACAGCCAGCGCCCGTCCGGGCGGCGCAGCCCCGCCGTTCCCTGGACGCGGGCCAGCTCCCGCACCGGGTCCCCGAGTCCCACGGTGTCGAGCGCGCGCAGCGCGTTGGGGGCCAGCGCCAGCCCGGAGCCGACGTTCTCCAGGGCCGTGGCCCGCTCCAGCACGGTCACCTCCCAGCCCCTCCGGCTGAGCGCCACGCCCGCGCTCAAGCCGCCCACCCCGCCGCCGATCACCACTGCCCTGGGCATGCCCACTCCTCACTACGCCTGTAGTTTCCCTCGCGACGCTACTACAGATGTAGTCGGCACTACAAGCGTAGTATCGGCCGGGTGACCAGATCCGAGCTCATCGCGGAGACCGCCATCACCCTGCTCGCCGAGGTGGGCATGCGCGGCCTGACCCACCGCGCCGTGGACGAGGCCGCCGGGCTGCCCCCGGGCTCCACCTCGAACCTCGCCCGCACCCGCGCCGCGCTCCTGGAGCTCACCCTGACCCGGCTGACCATCCTGGAACGCGAGGTCTTCGAGGCGTTCATGGACGCCCAAGACGACCCGATCACCCTGATCGCCGTCGCCCTCCAGAAGCAGCTCCAGGACAGCCGCCGCACGCTGGCCCGCTTCGAGCTGGCACTGGAGGCCACCCGCCGCCCCGAACTCCGCCGAATCTACGACCGCACCGGCGTCCAGTTCCGCGACCCCGCCGTGGCCCTGGTCGCCGCCCTCGGCTCACCCGATCCGGTACGGCACGGCCGCCAGCTCATCGCCTACGCCGAAGGCGTCATGTTCGACGCCCTGGCCGGAGCCGGCGAGATCCCCTCCTTCGAGAACCTGCGCCAGGGCATCGAGGAGCTCCTCCGCGGCATGCTCAGTACGGATACCCGGGCCGGTTCGCGCACAGATCCCGATAAGGCAGATCGGGAAGCTGCCGGGCCCACTCCGCAGGCGTGAGCCCCCCGGAGGAGGCGCAGACGGCAGCGGCCGCCTCCTTGTCCGGCACGGGCCGCCGGCTCCCGTCGGCCGCGATCGTCAGCACCGTCCCGCGCCCGGCCAGGACCATCACGGTCGTGCCCGAGGGGTCGAAGACGGCCTGCACCGGCCGGTCCCCGCCGGTCAGCGGCACCTGGCGGTCGACCGTGAGCGTGGGCTCGCCCATCCGCCACACGCGCACCCGGTCGCTGTCGGTGCTGGCCAGGTACCTGCCGTCGGCGCTGAAGCGCAGCGTGCCGGGGGAGGGCTGCAGGGGCGCCTGGAGGATCGGCACCCCGGTCAGGTCGTAGAGCTGGATCCCGTCCTCCCCGGCGATCGCCACCCGCGAGCCGTCCGGGCTGAAGGCGGTGTAGTCCTGCGGCATGCGCTCCAGCCACGGCGCCGGGCCGCTGCGGCCGGTGCGCAGGTCGTGGATCTTCGAGTGGCGGCCGTTGAACTCCAGCACCCGCCGGTCGTCCGGGCCCACGACCACCGAGCGGCCGGAGAACGCCTCCGCCCCCCGGCTGAGATCCCACGCCCAGCGCTCGCCGTACTCGCTGCCCTCGGCGAACAGGAAGCCGCCGCCCGGGCTGTACCAGACCGTGTGCCGCCCCGGCTGGGTCAGCCCGCGCTTGACCATCGGCCGCACGCTCTCGACGGCGTAGTCGTTCTCGGTCACGTCGGGGTTCAGCGTGGTGTCCCAGGTGTAGGTGTACTCGCTGCCGACCATGGTCAGCTCCCGGCCCAGGGGGGACCAGGCCATCGCCCGGATCTTCTCCGGCGGCCCGGTCGCCTGCCTGACCAGCTCGCCGGTGCGCGTGTCGAAGATGCGCACCTCGCCGTCGGTCAGCGCGGCCAGCCGCCGGCCGTCGGCGCTCAGCGCGTGCAGCGAGCGCTCGGTGGCCGTCGGGTCGGTGAAGGAGGCGAGCACCGGGTCGCTGCCGGACTTGGCCAGTTGCCGCCGCGCCTCGGGCACCGGGGCCAGCGCCCACGCGGTGAAGCTGAGCTTGCGGGCCAGCGCCGGGTCGCTCGGCCTGAGCGCCTCCGCCCTGGTGGCCGCGAGCTGGGCCATCGCCTCGTCAACCTGGTCCTGGGCGCTGCCGTACAGCCAGGTCGCGGCCACGAGCACGGCCGTGGCGACCAGCGCGGAGATCAGCCAGCGCCGCCGGCCTCTGCGCCGGCCCGACGCCAGCCCGGCGTCGAGGAACTCCTGCTCCTCGCGGCTCAGCGTGACGTGCCTGCGCCCGGTCGCCGCCCAGGCCAGCGCGCGGTCCAGGGTGCCGTCGTGGAGCAGGTCCGCCGCGCGCCGCCCGCCGCTCTCCCACCGCCGCGTCGCCCGCGCCAGCTCCCGGTGTACGGCCAGCCCCTCGCGGTCGGCGTCGAGCCATTCGTGCAGCCGTGGCCAGGCCCGCAGGAGCGCCCCGCAGCCCATGGTCACCGTGTCGCCGTCGCCGGTCAGCAGCGCGGCCGCGCCGTACACCTCGAGCACGCGCTCGATCGCGGCGGCCTGCTCCGGCGTGCGCCCGGCCACGAGCTCGGCCCGCGCGACCTGCAGCCGGCTGTCGTCGCCGTGTTCGTCCATGCCCACGAGCCGGAGCAGCACTTCGGGGACGAGCTCCTGCTCGGCCCGGCTCAGCCCGGCGTAGAGCTGCTCGGCGCGCGTCCCGAGCGGCGGGTCGGCCACCGGCTCGGGCGGGAGTAATCGGCCCTGCTGCGACTGCGGCTGGTCCAGCAGGGACATCAGGAGCTGGCGGGCGCCCGGGCGGCGGTCCGGATCGGGGTTGAGCGCGGCGGTGACGAGTTCGGCCAGGGCGGGCTCCAGCGCGGCCCTGTCGCCGGCGGCGAACAGCAGCACCTGTCCCCAGGCGCGCACGTCGCAGGCGGGTTCGCGATCGGCGCCGGTGCCGAGGCCGACCAGGCGGGGGCCGTCGCCGGTGAGGACGACGGCGCCGGGGTCGAGCGCGCCGTGCACCGCGCCGGCCTCGTGGATGGCGGCCAGCGCGGTCGCGGTGGCGGCGGCCAGCCGGTAGAGGTCGTCGTGACGGTAGGGGCCGTGCTCCTCGACGGTGTGGCGCAGGCTGCGGCCCTCGACGTACTGGCTGACGAGGTAGGTGCCGGCGATCTCGACGATCGCGGCCACGTGGAGGCTCTTCACGCGGCGCAGAGGCTCGGCGTCCTCGGGCGGGACGCACAGGGTGAGGGCGTGGCGCATCCCCGTCCCGTCGTACGCCTCGACGGTGCGGCCCCCGAGTCGGACGCCCAGCCAGTAGTCACCCAGCCGATCATCCATGCTCGGTTAGACGCGCCTCGCGGGTGAGTGGTTCAGCCACCGTTCAGCCTCGCGCGGTGCGCGGGCCACTCCTCGTCGAGGATGCCGAAGTAGGCGGAGTCGCGCCAGGTGCCGTCGGGGCGCCTGCGGTGCCTGCGCAGGGTGCCCTCGTAGACGCCGCCGACGCGGCGGATGGCGGCCTGGGAACGTTCGTTGAGGTGGTCGGTCTTGAACATCACGCGGTTGTAGCCGAGCGAGAAGGCGTGGTCGATGAGGAGGATCTTGCAGTTCGTGTTGACGGCGGTGCGCCAGAAGGCCCTGCCGTACCAGGTCCAGCCGATCTCGATGCTCTCGTCGAACCCGGGCACGTCCGCGTAGGTCGTCTGGCCGATGGCGCGTCCCCGGTGGATCACGGCGAAGGCCACGTGATCGGCGACGACGCCCTTGACGATCGCGGCGAGGTCCTCCTCGGCGCGCGGGGCGGGGTGGGACAGCCAGCGCCAGAGCTCGTCGTCGGGTCCCGAGGCGGCGAACAGGTCGGGGACGTGGCCGAGGGTGAGCGGCTCCAGGCGGACGACGTCGTTCTCGAGCACGGTCGGGGCGGGCATGCGTGCGGACATGCGGCCACCTTAACGGGCCTGCTGACCTGGCTTTATGGCCACATATGGCGAAATGCGGGGAACCACTGTGGACGGTCATACCGACCGGTCGGTAAGGTCGGCCCCATGGACTTCGCCTTCGACACCGTCACCGAGGACCTGCGCGAGCGCCTGCTCCGCTTCATGGACGAGTGCGTTTACCCGGCCGAGGCCGCCTTCGAGGAACAGGCGGCCACGAGCGGCTGGAGCCCGCCGCCGCTGCTGACCGATCTCAAGGACGAGGCCAGGAAACGCGGGCTGTGGAACCTGTTCCTGCCCGGCGAGCACGGGGCGGGGCTGACCAACCTGCAGTACGCGCCCCTGGCGGAGATCATGGGCAGGTCCCCGGCCATCGCCCCGGTCGCCACCAACTGCGCCGCGCCCGACACCGGCAACATGGAGGTGCTCTCCATGTTCGGCAGCGAATGGCAGCGCAAGGAGTGGCTGCGGCCCCTGCTCGACGGCGAGATCCGCTCCGCGTTCGCGATGACCGAGCCCGACGTGGCCTCCTCCGACGCCACCAACATCGCCACCTCGATCACCCGCGACGGCGACGAGTACGTGATCAACGGCCGCAAGTGGTTCATCTCCGGCGCGATGAACCCCCACTGCAAGATCTTCATCGTCATGGGCAAGACGGACCCGGAGGCGGCCTCCCACCGCCAGCAGAGCATGATCCTGGTCCCGCGCGACACCCCCGGCCTGCATGTCAAACGCGGCATGCACCTGTTCGGCTACACCGACGCCGACCACGGCGGCCACGCCGAGGTCCTCTTCGACGACGTCCGGGTGCCCGCCGAGAACCTCATCGGCGAGGAGGGCGGCGGCTTCGCGATCGCCCAGGCCCGCCTCGGCCCCGGCCGCATCCACCACTGCATGCGCCTGATCGGCATGGCCGAGCGCGCGGTCGAGCTGATGTGCAAGCGGGCCCTGTCGCGCACCGCCTTCGGCAAGCCCGTCGCCCAGCAGGGCGTGATCCAGGACTGGATCGCCGAATCCCGGATCAAGATCGAGCAGTTGCGCCTGCTCGTGCTCAAGACCGCCTGGCTCATGGACACCGCCGGCAACCGCGGCGCCCACACCGAGATCCAGGCCATCAAGATCTCCACCCCGATCGCCGTCGAATGGATCCTCGACAAGGCCATCCAGGTCCACGGCGCGGGCGGCGTCTCCCAGGACTTCCCCCTGGCCGCCCTCTGGGCCGGCGCCCGCGCGCTGCGCCTGGCCGACGGGCCCGACGAGGTGCACAAGCGTTCCCTCGCCTACCGGGAGCTGAAGAAGTGGATGTGAGGGACAGGATCGCCCGGCTGCTCGCCACGGCCGGCACCGGCGACTTCCTGGGAGCGCGCTTCGACGCCGGGCTGGCCTGGGTGCACTTCCCCGAAGGGCTCGGCGGCCTCGGCGCCCCGCGCGAACTCCAGCAGCTCGTGGACAGGGAACTCGCCCACACCCCGCAGCCCAACATCGGCCGCCAGGCCATCGGCCTCGGCATGGCCGCCCCGACCATCCTCGCCTTCGGCACCCCCGAGCAGCAGAAGCGCTTCCTGCGCCCGCTGTACACCGGCGAGGAGATCTGGTGTCAGCTCTTCTCCGAGCCCGGCGCCGGCTCCGACCTGGCCACGCTCGCCACCCGCGCGGTCCGCGACGGCGACGAATGGATCGTGGACGGCCAGAAGGTCTGGACCTCCGGCGCCCACCACGCCCGCTGGGCCATCCTCGTCGCCCGCACCGACCCGGACGTCCCCAAACACCGCGGCCTGACCTACTTCGCCTGCGACATGCACGCCCCCGGCGTCGAGGTACGCCCCCTGCGCCAGATCACCGGCGAGGCCGAGTTCAACGAGGTCTTCCTCACCGGCGTACGCCTCGGCGACGACCTGCGCCTCGGCGAGATCGGCGACGGCTGGCGGGTCGCCCAGACCACGCTCATGAACGAGCGCGTCGCCATCGGCGGCACCCCCGGCCGCCAGGGCGGCGGCATGATCGGCATCGTCGCCGGCACCTGGCGCGACCAGCCCGCCCTGCGCACCCCGGAACTCCACCAGCGCCTGCTCAAGCTCTGGGTGGAAGCCGAGGTGACGCGCCTGTCCGCGGTACGGCTGCGCGAACAACTGGCCGCCGGCCAGCCCGGCCCCGAGGGCTCCGGCATGAAACTCTCCTTCGCCAAGCTCAACCAGGAACTCACCGGCCTCGACCTGGAACTGCGCCGCGACCTCGGCTACGACGACTGGTCCTTCCGGCGCTCCGACGAGGTCGACATGCTCGGCCGCGGCCCCGGCTACCGCTACCTGCGCGCCAAGGGCAACTCGATCGAGGGCGGCACCTCGGAGATCCTGCGCACCATCATCGCCGAGCGCGTCCTCGGCCTGCCGTCCGAACCCCGCGCCGACAAGGACGTGCCCTGGAAGGATCTGCCCCGATGAACCAACCCGCCGCGCTTCGCGCAGCGAACGAGGACGGCGCGCGGTCGCTGCTCTACACCGAGGTCGAGGAGGAGCTCAGGGCCGCCGTCCGCGCGCTGCTGGCCGACCGCTGCCCCCCGGCCGCGGTCCTCCGCCGCGCCGAGAGCGCCCAGGTCCACGACCTCGAGCTGTGGAAGACGCTCGCACGCGAGATCGGCGTCGCCGGGCTGCTCGTCCCCGAGGAGTACGGCGGCGCCGGCGCCTCCGCCCGTGAGGCGGCGGTCGTGCTGGAGGAACTGGGCAGGGGAGTGGCGCCGGTGCCGTTCTTCACCAGCTCCGTGCTGGCCACCAAGGCGCTGCTGGACCTGGGCGAGCGGGACCTGATCCGGCAACTGGCCGCCGGGGAGAAGACCGCCGCCCTCGCGGTGCCCTTCGCGGCCACGCCGTACCACGTGGCGGGTGCGCCGCTGGAGATCGGCGACGGGACCGTCACGGGCACGGTCACCGGAGTCGCCGGCGCCGACGTGGCCGACGTCCTGCTCGTCCCCTCGGCCGATGGGACGGTGTTCGCGGTCGAGGCCCGGCACGCCGCGGTCACCACGCTGCCCTCGCTCGACCTGACCAGGCCGATCGCGACCGTCGTCCTCGACGCGGCGCCCGCCAGGAACCTGGGCGTCTGCGACCTCGGCGCGGTGTTGCGCTTCGGGGCCGGGCTGCTGGCCTCCGAGCAGCTCGGGGTGGCCGAATGGTGCCTGGACACCACGCTTTCTTACGTCCGGGAGCGGCACCAGTTCGCGCGGCCGATCGGGTCGTTCCAGGCACTCAAGCACCGGCTGGCCGATCTGTGGCTGGACGTGGTCAGGGCCCGGGCCGCGGCGCGGAACGCCTGCGCGGGCGACGCGCTCGCCGTCGCGGTGGCGCAGGCGTGGAACGCGGGCGTGGCCGTCCACGTGGCGGAGGAGGCGCTGCAGTTGCACGGCGGGATCGGGATGACCTGGGAACACCCCCTTCATCTCTACCTGAAGCGCGCGAAGGCCACCGAGATCGCCCTCGGGACGCCCGGTGACCATCGGGCCGCGCTGGCCTCCCTAGCAGACCTTCCTGGGTGAGGTCCCGGGGAGGTACTGGTCCCAGGCGACGGGTGGCAGCTCGCCGTCCTGGGCGCAGATGCGGCGGACGGCCCGTTCCGGGTCCAGCGGCACCGTGCGGGGCTCGCCCGCCGCGTCCACGGCGACCAGGTCCGCGCCTTGGGCGAGGGCGGGCGCGGGCCGGTCGCCTCCGGCCGCCATACGGACCTTGCCGCCCAGGCGGGTGCCGGTGCGCACGTCCCAGAGGGTCAGCGTGCCGCCCGCGGCCGCCAGCACCTGGCCGTCGCGGGAGAACAGCAGGGACTCCAGCCGGTCCCCGGTGACCAGCGGAGGACCCAGCGGGGCCCGGAGACCGGCGTCCCAGAGGGTGATCTGGCCGAGCGAGTTGCCGGTGGCGGCCGTGCGGCCGTCCGGGCTGAAGGCGACCACGCCGGCGGCCTTGACGCCGGCGTTCGGCACCATCGGGGCGGCTTCGACCGGATCCACGGTGTAGACCCGGTCCTCGTCGTACACCGCCAGCAGGAGACCGTCCTGACGCCAGGCCAGGCCCTGGCCGTTCACCCCTGCCACCCGGCGCGCTCCGCGGTCGCCGTGGAGCTCCACCCACTCCGCCGCGGCCACCGCCAGCGTCCGGCTGTCGGGGGAGTAGGCCAGAGCCTTGACCGGGGAGGTCGTGAGCGTCGTCACCCGGCTGTGCTGGGTCAGGTCCCAGACGTCCACGCCCGGCTGGTCCGGGACGGCCACCGCGAGGCGCCGGCCGTCGGGGGCGAAGGACATCAGGGTCGCCCGGCTCGGGAGCGTGGCCAGGGGCCTGGCCTCGGCGAGGCTCCAGAGGGTGATCGAGGCGCCGTCGGCCGTGGCCAGCGTCGTGCCGTCCGGGCTGAGGGCGCGGGCCGCCGCCTCACGGCCGAGCGGGGTCGCCGGCGTGGCCGGGATCGTGTAGGTCTTGGCCAGGCCGCCCGCGTCCACGTACCGCAGCCCGCCCGGCCCGGCCACGGCACTCCGCGGCCCGCCCGGCCGCCCGGGGGCCGCGCTCGGCTTCCCGATCGCCGGGTTGGCGGCGTGCTCGGTGCCGCTTGTGCGGGCCGCGAGGTTCTGTGTCCCGTTCGGCCGCGTCGCGGCGCTCTGGGCCCTTCCGTTCGGCTCGCGGGCATCCAGCAGCCTGGCCCAGTCGGTGGTGCGCCAGACCGTGGCGCCGTCAGGGGACCCGGTGACCAGCAGTTTTCCGTCGGGGGAGAAGGCCAGGGAGGTGGCCGCCGGGCCGAGGCCGGCGAGGACGCGCCCGCCGGCCAGGTCGTGCACACGGGTGCCCGCCGGGCCCGACAACACCACCGAGGCGCCGTCGGGAGCCAGCGCGCCCGCGCCGAACGTGCCGTCGGCCAGCCAGGGCAGGTCGAGCCGGGACCCGTTCTCCCAGATCCGCGCCGGCTCCTCGCTGTTGCCGACCGGGACGGCCAGCACCCGCCGCCCGTCCGTCGCCAGCGTGCTCATCGGCACGAACATCACCTGGCTGCCGTCCGGCCGCCACAACGCCCCCAGCCCCGCCCGGTCGGTGGTGGCCAGCGTCTCCCCCTGATACCCGAGCGCCACGGCCGCCTTGACCGGCAGCGAGCGCACCAGCACCCCCGAACGCGTGTCGAAGACCCGCACGTCGCCGGTCGTGGCCACCGCCAGTGTCGTACCCGCCGGGTTCAACGCCGCCAGCCGCGCCGACCGGCCCGCGCCCCTGATCTCCATGAGCAGCGTCTTGGCCACCGGATCCCACACCCTGGCCGTCCCGCCACGCACCGCCACCAGCCACCGCCCCGCCTGATCGAAGGCGTAGACCGAGTCCGCGGCGGCATCCGGATCGGCGAACACGTCCCGCACCGGATCGGTCACCGACGCCATCAACGCCGAACGCGCCTGCGGCACCGCAGCCACCCGCCAGGCCGCCGCACTGAGCCGCCGCGCCATCACCGGATCGAACCCCCGCACGTCCTCCACGGTCGCGGCCAGCGCCTGAGCGGTGGTGCCCACCAGCTCCTCCCGCGCCTTGCTCCCCTGCCAGACGGCCACCCCGGCCCCGGCCAGCGCCGCCGCGAGCAGCACCGCCAGCAGGTTCGCCACCACCCGCCGCCGCCCCAGCCGCCGGTTCGCCAGCCGCGCGCTGGCGTCGACGAACGCCCTTTCCGTACGGCTCAGCCCCCCGGACCCGGCCCAGCCCAGCACCTCGTCCAGCCGGCGATCCCGGAGCAGGTCCCCGGCCCGCCCACCTCCTCGCTCCCAGCCGTCGGCCGCCCGGGCCAGCGCCTGCCGGAGGTCTTGGGGCGGGGCAGGGGCGCCACGGCCTGCGGGTTCCCGGGCGGTCGTGGTGTCCTGCGGTGCCGCGGTGTCCTGTGCGGTCGTGGTGCCGTGCGGGGTCGTGGTGCCCTGTGCGGTCGTGGTGTCGTGCGGTGCCGCGGTGTCCTGTGCGGTCGTGGTGCCGTGCGCCGCCGGGACGCCCGGGACGCCCGGCTCCTTCGGTGCGATCCGTTCCTTCGGGACGCCGGGTTCGTCTTGGGCGGCGCGCTCCGGGATGACCCGCGTCTTCGGGACGGCCCGCTCCTCCTGCCCGACCGGCGGCACCTGGGTGACCGGTGTCGCCCGTCCGGCCGGCGGCGCTTCCCGGACGGAGGGTTCTTCCCCTGCCTCCGCCGGGTTCCCGTCTCCAGGGACCAGCCACCCTCGCAACCGCGGCCAGGCGTGTACGAGGGCCGGATGGGCCAGCATGACCGTGCGTTCCTCACCGGGTCCCGCCTGGAGGAGCCCGGCTTCGCCGTACCGGCTGATCACGCGCTGACCGGTGCCGTCGGGGAACTCGCCGAGCGGCGCGATGCGGCGGCTGTCGGGGCCCGGCGTGACCAGGCGCAGGAAGACACCGGGCACGGCCGCCCGCTCGGCCGGGCCGAGCCCGGCGTAGACCTCCTCGGCCACCACGCCCAGCGACGGATCCGCCACCTCCACGCGCAGCGGCGCGGCGATCCGGCTCCCCTCGGCCAGGGGGTCGCCCGCCGCGCCGTCCAGCAGCTTCACCAGCACCTCGCGAGCGGAGTGCCGTTTGTCGGAGATCCGCGTGACCAGCTCCCGCAAGGAGGGCTGCAGCGCGCCGCCGGAGGCGAAGAGGAGGATCTGGCCCCAGTAGTGGACGTCGTCCGCCTGCGACGCCTTCGGGACCAGGCCGAAGTCGATCACGCGGGGCCCGGCGGGGCCGAGGAGCACGTCGTCGGGGGTGAGCGCGCCGTGGGCCGAGCCGGCCTCGTGGACGGCGGTCAGCGCGGTGGCGACGCCGACGGCCAGGCGGAAGAGGTCCTCGCCCTGGTAGGGGCCGGACTCGCCGACCTTCACCCGCAGGCTGGTCCCGGGGACGTACTCGGTCACCAAGTACGGCGTCGGCCCGTCCAGGTCGGCGGCGAGCAGGCGGGCCGTACAGAAGGAGGGAACCCGAAGCGCCGCCGCGACGCGTTGCCGGGCGGGTCTGCGGCGTAGTGCCCGGAGGGCGTAGCGCTCGCCGTGGTCGTCGTATGCCTCGTAGAGCACGCCCTGGCCGCCGCTGCCGAGGCGGCCGGCGATCCAGTAGCCGCCGAGCTGTTCGGGATCGGTCTTCACAAAGAATTAAATGATGCGAAAATTTCGGCTCTTGTCTATGGGGAGAGCCTGAGCGACGTCAGAAGCAGTTCGGCGAACTGGCGCCCCACCTCGGCCCCGGACAGCGGCCCGTCGACGCGGTACCAGGTCCCGAGGTGGTGCACCGAGCCGAAGAAGTAGTCGACGACGATCTCCGCCTGGATGTCGTCCCGGAACACGCCCTCACGCTGCCCCTCGGTCACGAGGTCCCGGAAACGCTCGTGGTAGCGTCGGCGCTCGGCCCGCACGCTCTTCTGCGTCTCCGGGGCCAGCAGGTGCATCGAGCGGAAGAAGATCTTGGAGTCGTCGAGGTTGGCCGTGGTCGTCTCCACGACGTCGGCCGCGGCGTCACGCAGCCGGTCCTTGACCGGCCGGTCCTCGTCGGCGATCTGCGTCAGCCGCTCCATCTGCATCCGCAGGACCCGCGCGTAGATCTCGTGCAGCAGGTCATCCTTTGAATCGAAGTAGTGGTACATCGCGCCCTTGGTCACCCCGGCCGCAGCGACGATCTCCTGCACCGAGGTGCCCTCGAACCCGCGCTCGGCGAACAGCCTGGTGGCCTCGCCGAGGAGCCTCCGGCGTACCGGCTCATCCTTCCCCGTCACGGACCCAGCATACCGACTGGTCGGTTGAGCGTCTTGTCCGATGTGTTGCGATGCTTCCCGGTGCTATTTCCCTCACCTTAGGGTGGCCTTTGTTGGATGTTGGGTATCACGTGAAGTGGCGAGGGATCTCCGGCGTGGCAGATCCAAGTATTTCCTACTGACTCGGGGAGTTTGCCGTGCCTGGTGGCTCGATCTATGTGCAGCAGGACGCGAAGTTCACAGGGGCGTCGCCCCAGTGGTACTACGAGAAGTACTGGAGGGAGGACACCAGAACCCGCCGTCGCAACCGCGCCATCATGGCCGCCGTCGGGTTCGCGATAGGACTTGCGCTGGCCATCCGCTTCAACCTTCCCTTCTCCGTGGCCTACGCCCTCGGCCTGGCCGCCCTGGTGGCCGCGGGCGACTGGTACTGGCACTGGTCCAAGTTCCGCGCCACCGCCGTCTGGCGCGGCCGCCGCCGCGGCGAGACCATCACCGGCAAGCTGTTGCGGAGCAGTCTCGGCAAGCACGGCTACCGCATCCTCGACGGCCGTTCCATCCGCGGCCAGGCATCCATCGACCACTTGGTCATCGGTCCCGGCGGTGTCTGGATCATCGACAACGAGTCCTGGAGCCCCGACACCGAGATCGCCAGCTACGGCGGCCGCCTGTTCTTCGGCGAGAAGTTCGGCACCAAGGTGGCCACGGGCCTCGTGGACACCGGCAACGCCTTCGCCGGCCTCCTCACCAAGGAAACCGGCATCCCGGTCACCATCACCCCGATGATCGCCGTCCACTGCGGCATGATGCCCAGGGGCGGCCTGGTGACCGCCGAAGGACTGACCCTGCTGAAGCCCCGGCTGGCGGCCCGCATGATCCGCGCCACCTCTTCGGCCGCTTTCAGCGCCGACCAGGTCGAGACCCTGGCCCGCGTCGCCGCCCGGGAACTCCAGCGCATCTGACCCTCCGGCCCGGCCTCTGCTTGACAGCGTCGTCACGCAGAAGCCGGCCGGCCCGCGCGGACCGTCTCATACGGGAATGATCAATCCGGGTGACATGGCGGGCGAAAAGGCCACACTAGGTGTATGACCGCCGCAGCCCCGGTTCCGCCCCAGCCGCTGGCGTTCGCTCATCTGAGTGCGCCCAACGCCGCGCTCTACCGGGCGATCCTGGTGGCGTTCGCCCGGGCCAAGGAGCGGTTCATCGTGCACCTGCGCCCCGAAGAGGTGGCCGCGGAGACGGGCCGGGACAACGACGAGCAGCTGAGCCAGGCGCTGCAGAAGCTCATCGAGTGGGGCAACCTCCGGGCGGACGCCGATACCGGCAGGGTCTCCTCCGTCGAGGACTTTCATCGCAAGCGGCTGCTGTTCCAGCTCACCCCGGCCGGCCAGGCCGCCGAGCAGGCCATCGCGTTCTACGAGGAGGCGATCGGCAGAAGAGGCCGGCTGCAGGCCGTGGCGCTGGGCGACATCGCCGACCAGTTGCAGGCGCTCGTGGCACTGGCCGGGCAGGAGGAGCCGGATCCGGCCGCCGCGCACCTGATCCTGATCTCGCTGGTCGAGCGGTTCGGCTCGCTGGCCGACAACGCGCAGGCGTTCATGTCCTCCCTGCGCAGGGCGATCGACTTCAGCGACGGCGACGTGGACGGGTTCATCGCCTACAAGGAACGGCTGATCGACTACATCAACCGGTTCATCGCCGAACTGGCCAACTCCGGCGCCAGAATCGCCCGGCTGCTGCTGGAGCTCGAAGAACGCGGGCACCGCGGGTTCCTGCACCTGGCCGCCACGCGGGAGGCGGCCGACGCGGTCCCCGACGGCGAGGACGTCACCGCCGAGTACGGCACGGCCCTGGCCGCGTGGGAGAACCGGTGGCGCGGGCTGCGGGACTGGTTCGTCTCCCGCGACACGGCCAACCCGTCACAGGCGCGGCTCCTGCGCCAGTCGGCCGTCACCGCGATCAAGCAGCTCATCGACACCGTCGGCCTGCTCAACGAGCGCAGGTCCGGCCGGTCCGACCGGTCGGCCGACTTCAGGACGCTGGCCCGCTGGTTCGCCGAGGCGCCGGACGAGGCGGCCATGCACCGGCTCTGGCGGGCGGCCTTCGGGCTGTCGCCGGCCCGGCATCTGACGGCCCCGCCGCAGGAGGCGGCCGAGGTGCCCGCCGCCACGCCGTGGGCGCAGGCGCCGCCGATCCGGATCTCGCCGCAGCTGCGCCGTACCGGCTTCTATGAACGGCGGGGCCGCCCCAACAAGGTCGCCGACCGGTCGGCGGCGCGTGACTTCCTGCGGGAGCAGGTGGAGCGGGAGGCCGCCGAGACCGCCGCGGCGCGGGAGCGGCTGCGCACGCGCGGGCCGGTGCTGCTGTCCCAGCTGGGGGCGCTGGATCCGCCGGCGTTCCGGTTGTTCCTCGGGTTGCTCGGGGACGCCCTGGCGGCGCGGCACCCGGGCGACACCGAGGTGAAGACGACGACCGGCGACGGCTCGATGGAGGTGCGGTTGACGCTGGTCCCCGACGGCGGCACGGTGGAGATCGTGACGCGGGACGGGGTGCTGACCGGGCCGGAGCACGTCATCGAGATCACGGTGGTCGCGTGACGCCGGAGGAGGAGCTGGCTCAGTGTCAGCAGGCGCTGCGCGCGTTGCTGATGCGCCCGCTGCTGCGCGACCCGGAGAAACTGGTGCTGGTGCGGCGGCACGCGGCGGAGTTGCGCGACTGGCTGACCAGGGAGACCGGCTGGCGGCTGGTGGTGGATTCCGACACGGCCCGGTTGTTCAAGACGGTCGCCGACACCCGGGACGCCACCAGGCCGGCGCTCGGCCGGGCGGGCGAGCCCTTCGGCAGGCGGCGGTACGTCGTGCTCTGCCTGGCCCTGTCGGTGCTGGAGCGGGCGGACGCGCAGACCACGCTGGGCCGGCTGGCCGAGGAGGTGCTGGAGGCGGGCACAGGCTACGCCTTCACGCTCGACACCAGGTCCGAGCGCGGCGACCTGGTGGCCGTGGTGCGGGCGCTGCTGGCCTGGGGCGTGCTCGACCGGGTGGCCGGCGACGAGGAGGCGTACCTGACGGCCGGCGGCGACGTCCTCTACGACGTGCGCCGCAAGGTGCTGGCCGGGCTGCTGGCCGGGGTCCGCGGGCCGTCCACGATCACGGCCGAGACGTTCGAAGAGCGGCTGGCCGAGCTGACGGCCGAGCCGTACGCGGAGACCGACGACCTGCGCAACCAGGCGCTGCGGCGCAGGCTGACGCGGTGGCTGCTGGACGACCCCGTCGTGTACTTCGCCGACCTCGACGAGGACGAGCTGGCCTATCTGACCTCGCAGCGCCACGCGATCATCCGCCGGATCGAGCAGGCCACCGGCCTGGTCGCCGAGGTGCGCGCGGAGGGCATCGCGATGACCGACCCGGACGACGAGCTGACCGACGTGCGGCTGCCCGAGCAGCGCACCGACGGCCACGTCACGCTGCTGGTGGCCGAGCGCCTGGCCGAGCTGGGCGCCGCCTCCTTCGACGAGCTCAAACAGTTCGTCCGGCAGGCCGCCGCCGAGCACGCCTCCTTCTGGCGCAAGGGTGTCACCGATCCCGGCGCCGAGGACGGGCTGCTGGCGGTGGCGCTCGGCAAGCTCACGGCCCTGCGGCTGGCGATCGTGCAGGGCGAGCGGGTCACCGGGCTGCCGGCGATCTCCAGGTACGCCCTCGACGCCCCCACGATCAAAGGACCGCGCTGATGTTGCCCATCCCCGGCTCGGAGCGCTGGAAGCCGCTGCGCGCGGGCCTGGTCGACATGTTCTACTACGACGTGGAGGAGTTCCACTTCCACGACGGCAGGCTGCTGCTGCGCGGCAACAACGGCACCGGCAAGTCGAAGGTGCTCGCGCTGACCCTGCCGTTCCTGCTGGACGGCGAGCTGACCTCCCACCGGGTCGAGCCCGACGGCGACCGGCAGAAGCGCATGGAGTGGAACCTCCTGCTCGGCGGCCGCCATCCCCATCCGGAGCGGCTCGGCTACACCTGGCTGGAGTTCGGGCGGCGGGCGGCCGACGGCAGCCACGAGTTCCGCACGATCGGCTGCGGGCTGAAGGCGGTCAAGGACCGCGGCGTCGTGCGGCACTGGTTCTTCGTCACCCCGCGACGCGTCGGCGCCGGGCTGAACCTCGTCTCGCCGACCGGGGTCGCGCTGACCAGGGAGAAGTTGCGCGACGAGCTGGACGGCCACGGCCTGGTCTACGACCGGGCCGCCGACTACCGGCGCGCGGTGGACGAGGCGTTGTTCGGCCTGGGCGAGCTCCGCTACGAGGCGCTGGTCAACCTGCTGATCCAGCTCCGCCAGCCGCAGCTGTCGAAGAAGCCGGACGAGCGCCTGCTGTCCAGGGCGCTCACCGAGGCGCTGCCGCCGCTGAGCCCGGCGCTGCTGGCGACGGTCGCGGAGGCGTTCCGCGGCCTGGACGAGGAACGCGACACCTTACGCGGCCTGGACGAGGCCCGCCGCGCCGCCGCCGACTTCCTGCTGCACTACCGCAGGTACGCGGCGATCGCGGCCAAGCGGAAGGCGGCCGGTCCCCGGCAGACCCAGCGCCGCTACGAGCAGCTCGGCCGCGACCTGGCCGACGCCGAGACCCGGCAGCAGCAGGCCGAGGCCGAGCTGGAGACGGTCGAGGACCGCTTCAGCGAGCTGGCCACGGCCAAGAACCTGCTCGACGCCCGCCGTACGGCACTGCAGCAGAGCCCGGAGGCGCGCGACGCGCAGCGGCTGGAGCAGAGCCGCGAGGAGGCGAACCGGCTGGCCGAGCACGCCGCCAGGACCGCCCGCGACCTGGCCCGGGTGCGCGGCGAGAGCGTACGGCTGGCCGCCAGGGCCGGCGCGGCGCGCGAGAAGGCCGAAAGGGCGGCGGACGAGCACGCGGAGATCCACGAGGAGGCGGCGACGCAGGCGGACCGGGCCGGCTGCGCGCTCGCGGACTCGCCCGGCGCGGCCGAGGAGGTCGCGGCCCGGCGGGAACACGCCGTCGGCGAGCTGGAGCGGCTGCTCGCCACCGTGGCTGGCGCCGAGTCCGCGCTGGCGGCGGCCCGCGCCGACACGGACCGGCTGAGCGGCGAGCTGGCCGAGGCCGCGGAGGCGATCGACCAGGCGGGCCGGGTGGCCGCCGAGCAGGGGGCAGACCTGGTCAGGGCGTTCACCGGGTACCTGGCGGGGCTGATCGAGCTGCCGGTGCCCGACCCGGACGGCGTGCTGGCCGGGCTGGAGGGCTGGGCGGCCAACGCGGAGGGCGCCAACCCCGCGGTCGCGGCGCTCGACGACGCGCTGCAGGCGGCCGCGGCGGCGCTGGCCAGGCGCGAGGCGGAGCTGGACGCCGAGCTGGGCGCCGCCCGCCGCGACGGGGACGAGGTGGCCGTCGAGATCGCCCGGCTGGAGGCGGGCGGCCACGACGCGCCGCCCGCGCCCCACGCCCGCGCCCCGCGCCCGCCGATGCGGCCGGGCGCGCCGCTGTGGAAGGTCGTCGACTTCGCCGAGGGCGTGCCCGACGACCACCGGGCCGGGCTGGAGGCCGCGCTGGAGGCCGCGGGCATCCTCGACGCCTGGGTCACCCCGCGCGGCGACCTCATCGCCGGTGACACCGTCGTCCTGCGCGGCACCGTGGCCGGGCTGTCGGCGGCGACCGTGCTGCGCCCGGCCATCGACCGGGCCGACCCGCAGGCCGGCGCGCTCACCGACGAGGCGGTCTCCGCCGTCCTCACCGGGATCGGGCTCGGACCGGGCGCGCACACGTGGATCGCCACCGACGGCCGCTGGGCCAACGGCGTGCTGGCCGGTTCCTGGCGCAAACCCAGGGCCGGCCACATCGGCGAAGGCGCCCGCGAGGCCGCGCGCCGTGCCCGCCTGGCCGCCCTCGCCGAGGAACTGGCACGCCTCGGGCAGCGCGTCGAGACGCTCGACGAGGAGAAAACCGCCCTCACCGTACGGCAGAGCCGCCTGGCGGCCGAGCACCGGGCCTGCCCGGCGGATGCCCCGGTGCGGGAGGCGCACGTGAAGCTGGCCGCCGCCCACGAAGCGCATGGGGCGCTGGCCGGGCGGCACCGGCGGGCCGAGCAGACGGCGGCCGCCCGGCGGGACGAGCTGGACGCCGCCAGGACGCCGGCCGCCGAGTTCGCCGCCGACGTCGGGCTGCCCGGCGATCGCGCGGAGCTGGCCGAGGTCGCCGCCGGGCTGGCCGCCTACCGGCTGGCGCTGGCCAGGCTGTGGCCCGCCGTACGGGCGATGACCACGGCCGGCGAGGCGGCGGCGGAGGCCGAGCAGGAGGCGGCGCTCGCGGCCGGGCGGATGGCCGAGGCGGCGCAGCTCGCGGCCGAGGCGCAGGAGCAGGCGGACACCGCCGCCGAGATGTACCGCTCGCTGGCCGAGACCGCGGGTGCCGCGGTCGAGGAGCTGAACCGGCGCCTGGAGGAGGTCACGCAGGAGCTGCGCCGGCGGCAGCGGGACGAGGAGGACGTACGCCGCAGGGAGAAGGAACTGCGCACGGAGTGGGGCAGGGCCGAGGGCGTGCGCGGGCGGCTGGCCGGAGAGATCGCCGAGGCGACGGCGGCCCGCGACGAGGCGGTCAGGGAGTTCCGGGCGTTCGCGGCGACCGGGCTGCTCACGGTCGCGCTGCCCGGCCTGGAACTGCCGGACCCGGCCACGTCCTGGTCACCCACGCCCACGGTCGTCCTCGCCCGCTCGGTCAACGCCGAGCTGGAGGGGATCGACGGCAATGACGGCCCCTGGGAGCGCGTGCAGCGCAAGGTCGCCGACGAGCACAAGCTCCTGTCGGACGCGATGGCCAGGCACGGCCACTCGGCCGGGCTGACCGTGACAGAAGGCGTCATGATCGTGGACGTGACGTTCCAGGGCCGGTCGCGGGACGTCCCCGGCCTGGTCGAGGCGCTGGCGCGGGAAACCGCCCAGCGGGCCAGGCTGCTGTCGGCCAAGGAACGCGAGCTGCTGGAGAACCACCTGCTCAACGAGGTCGCCGGGACCCTGCACGAGCTGATCGCGGCGGCCGAGGAGGAGGTGGGCCGCATGAACGAGGAACTGCGGTCGCGCCCGACCTCCACCGGCATGATGCTGCGCCTGGTGTGGAAGACCGCGAAGAACGCGCCCGAGGGACTCGACCGGATCCGCGGGAAGCTGCGGCAGACCGTCGACGCCTGGTCCCCCGACGACCGGATCGCGGTCGGCTCCTTCCTCCAGGAACGCATCGCCCGCGAGCACGCCGACAACCCGGCGGCAGGCTGGATCGAGGCGCTGACCAGGGCGCTGGACTACCGGACCTGGCACGAGTTCAACATCCAGCGACTCCAGGAAGGCCAGTGGCGGCCCGCGACCGGCCCCGCCTCGGGCGGCGAGCGCGTGCTGGCGGCGTCGGTGCCGCTGTTCGCCGCCGCCTCCGCGCACTACAAGTCGGCCGGAAACCCGTACGCCCCGCGGCTGGTGGCGCTCGACGAGGCGTTCGCCGGCGTGGATGACGACTCGCGGGCCAAATGCCTCGGCCTCCTGGCCACCTTCGACATGGACGTGGTGATGACCAGCGAACGCGAGTGGGGTTGTTATCCGCAGGTGCCCGGTCTGGCCATCGCTCAGCTCTCCCGGCGCGACGGCGTGGACGCGGTCCTGGTCACCTCGTGGTGGTGGGACGGCAGGGAACGCCGCCGCGCGCCGGAGGACGTCCGATGAGCGACCACTCGGCCGGACAGCCGGTCGGCCATCCGGTCGGCAACCCGGCCGGCCACCTGGCCAGGCTTCTCGGCGGCGACGACCTGGCGTGGCTGGTGGAGCGCGCCCGCCACCGGCTCGAACACGGCCGCCCCTTGACCGGGACCGTGTCACTGACCGCCGCCACGACCGGCCAGCGCCGGGCGGTGGAGACGCTGCTCGGCCGCCGCGCGGGCACGGGCCGGTCGCTGACCGTCTCGCTGGACGAGGTCGATCGCGTGGTGCGCGCCAGCGGCGCCTGCGCGGGCCTGGCCGACGCGGTTGTACGGCTGCGCGGCCCGGTCCGCGACCTGCCCGCCCTGGCCGCCGAACGAGACGGCGCCTGGCGGTCCGCGTTCGCCGCCCTCGACGCCCACGTGGCCGGACGGCCCGAGCTGGCCGCGTGGCGGGCCTGGCTGGACGCCTCCGGGCTGGTGCGCCGGCTGGCGCCCGAGGCGGCCGAGGCCGGTCCGCTGCTGGAGCGGCTGACCGCGGTGCTGTCGAGGGTGCCGTCCGCCGGGGTGCCCATCGGGCGGCTGGCCGCCGAGGCGTCCGGGGACGCGCACGCGCTCGACGACGGGCGGCCCCTGGGCACGCTGGCGCTGTCCGCGGCACGGGCGCTGGGCGGCCTGCCGTACGCGGCCGAGGGCGGCGCGGACGGCAGGCGGGCGGCGTGGGGCGCGGTGGGCGTGCACCTGGACGAGCTGTCGTCGCTGGTCCTGAGCCTCGGGCTGCCCGGTGACCCCGTGCCGGGTGAGCCGCACGTGCGCACGTTGCGGCAGTTACGGCGCTCGGGGCCGATCTCCGCCGGGATGGTGCGAGTCTGCGAGAACCCGGTCGTGGTGGCCGCGGCGGCCGACGAGCTGGGCGCCGCCTGCCCGCCGCTGGTCTGCGTGAACGGCCGGCCGTCCCTGGCGGTGTGGCGGCTGCTCGACCTGCTGGCCGCCGGAGGCGCCCGCTTCGCCTACCACGGCGACTTCGACTGGGGCGGCGTGGCGATCGCCGCCGCCCTCCACGACCGGGTGGGGTTCACGCCGTGGCGCTATGACGCCTCCTCCTACGAGAAGGTCACCTGCGACGCCCCGCTCGGCGGCCGGCCCGCGCCGACGCCGTGGGATCCGGCGCTCTCGGCGGCCATGCGGTCGCGGGCGGTGCGGGTGGAGGAGGAACTGGTCCTGGCCGACCTGCTGGGCGACCTCAGAACAGGGTGAGGGGCGGCTCGTCCGCCACAGGTTCCGGCAGGGGTTCGAGCTCGGGCACGAGGGTCCTGACCTCCTCGTGGAAACGCCGGGACAACCCGAGCGCCTCGGCGTTGTCCGGCGTGTGGATGAACACGGTCGGCGAACGCCCCTCGCGCAGCCACCGCGCGGCCACCTCGGCCCAGTGCCGCCAGCCCGCGACCGTCCGGCCGACGTCGTCACGCCCGAGATAGCGCACGATCGGCCGCTCGGTCAGCGCCTCGGAGCGACGGGGCACGCGTGGCTTCTTGGTCCAGGCGTCCCGCTCGGCGTCGCTGACCGGCGGGCTCTCGAAGAGGGTGACGGTGTCGAAGGGCACCCACTCGGCGCCGAACTCGCCCAGGAGCCGCTCCAGGTTCCGGATCGAGGGGCCGTGGTCGAAGAAGGCGCGGTGCCGTACCTCGACCGCGTAGCGGTAGGACGCCGGCATCCTCCGCAGGAACGCGGCCAGCACCCCCAGATCGCCCGGCGAGAACGAACCCGGCAACTGCACCCACAACGCATGCGCCCGGGGACCCAGAGGCTCGATCGCGTCCAGGAACGCCCGCACCGGCTCGGCCACGTCCCCCAGCCGGCGGTCGTGGGTGACGGTCTTGGGCAGCTTGAGCACCAGCCGGAACTCGGGCGGCGTCTGCGCGGCCCAGGTCTCGACCGTGCTCCTGGACGGCGTGGCGTAGAAGGTGGTGTTGCCCTCCACGGCGTTGCACCAGGTGGCGTAGGCGCCGAGCCGCTCCTCCTGGGGGAGGTTCCACCGGGCATGTGACCACATCGCGCAGCCCACGTGCAGTTTCACAAGACCACCGTAGCGTGGCCTGGATTGCCTCTGGGGGATGCTGTTACGTTATGCACCCTTCGCCGGGATCTTCGGTTGTGGGAAGATCCGGCTGTTGTCGACCATGCCGGAGATCCGCCGTGACGACGCCCTCACCGACTCCCCAGCCGCCTCCAGAACCACCACCGGCGGTCGCGCCGCCGCCCGACTGGGAATACTCGGGGATCGATCCCAAGCTGATGGGCGACTTCGAACGCGACCTGGGCCGGGCCGAGGCCACACTCGGCAGGAACGAACCGCTGATCCGCCGCACGTTGCAGAACCTCGACCTGGACGCCTCCCGGCTGGCCGCGATGCGGGAACTCGCCAACTGGATCGGCGTCAAACGCCCGGAACTGCGCCGCCGCAACGACGCGATCCAGGCCGTGAGCACGGAATGGGGCCCACCGCCACCCGCCGGAATGCGCCCCCTCGACGAGGCCCTGTACGGCGGGGCCTCCGGGAACCCCGACGTGTACGCGGCCGCGGTCAAGCTGGACGAACTCGGCCGGTCCGGCAGGCTGGACGAGAAGACCGTCGCCCAACTGGAGAAACGGGCGGGGGACGCCACGTTCGCGACGTCGCTCATGTACGCGCTCGGGACCGAGCGGTTCGGCCTGGTCATGGCGGCGCTGGTGTACAAGAAGGACGCCACGAAGCAGCGGGCGCAGGCGGCGCTGGGCAAGGCGCTCGGGGCGGCCAGCTCACGGCTGGGTTCTTCATGGCGGAAGGACCTGCTCACGGGGCTCAGCGTGCCGGTGGGCCAGCATGCGCTGGCCGAACTGCTTCCGCACGGGAGGTTCAGCCGGGACTTCCTGGTGGCGGTGGCCACGACTCTCGAAGCCCTGGACCGCAAGACGTCGAAGGCGCCCTACGCGGGAGGCGTTCCCCACGATCCGATGATCGGCGTGATGAAGGCGCTGGCCAACCATCCTCGGGCGGCCCAGGAATTCTTCCTCGGGGATCCCAGTGTGATGAAGCGGTATGTGACCGAATGGCCCATGTATGACGGCGGGGCGGCTTTCGGCAAGGCGCTGGAGGCGGCGACGATGACGTACCGGGACCGCGATGGCACGCCTGCGGAGCCGTCGCCGGGGTTCAACTCGGCTCGGATAGCCTCGGACTTCATCCATTGGGAGGCTCAGCGCATCCTGGCGGGTACGGAAGGGCCTTCTTTCGCGACCACGGGGACAACGGCTCGCATCCTGGCCGCATACATCAACGACGTGAGTCGTGCCGCCGACGCGACGAGTCACGATGACTCTTCCGTATTTGTGGTTGACCGCGAGAACGTGCCGAAGGAAGCTCAGGTTTGGGGCGCGCAGTTCCAGAAGGAGGATCTGCGGGCCATCATGAAAGACGTGTTCAAGCGCGATCCGAAAGCCTTGGTGGTGGTCGCGGCGGCGCAGACAGCATGGGCGAAAACGTTGTTGGACCATGGCGCCGCGCAGATGTCCGACACAAAGGACGCCAGAGTCCTCAAGGCCAACGCGAGAGAGGCCGGTGCAGGCTTCGGGTTGATCACGGACTCCAGCGGCCTCGCCGCGATCCAGAAAGGCGAGGAGCTGGATGACGCGCAAGAGCGGAATATGAAAGTATTCATGGCGCTGATGAATTCCGGGCTGGCGATTCCGCAGGCCACCCCTTGGGAGATAGCAGCCGGGGTCGTGGGAAGCTGGAGCAGCACAATCGAAGACTTGGCCAAGACCGACGTGAATACGAACAGAGCGACGTATGATGCAAACGTGGCCAAGGGGAAGGCGAAGTTCTTACTTGATCAAATGGCCGCCGATGCCATGCTGAAGCATGAGTTGTTCGGCAAGGCCGACCCTCCTGCCGATACACATCCCTGGGCCTCCCTGTCGGGAGCCGATAAGGGAGACGATCCTCGTGAATCGCGTTTCAACTTCCTGAAGGACGACGGGAAGTCGCTGATGACCTTGCAAGAGATGGCGCCGTATGACCACGGTAACCACCCGCGCCTCCAGGCGTACGAAACGTGGCTCAACGACCTCCACGCCGGAGAACAATGGGAGAAGGTTGGCGGGGAGTTGGAAGCGGGCTTCAACAGGGGATTCTCGGAGTACAAATGACGAGGCGGGCGGGCGGCCTCGCTGCTGCGCTGAGCATCTCGGTGCTCCTGGCGGCGTGCCAGCAGGAAAGTCCTCCGGTGAACACGGCGCCGTTGCCGTCCGTGGTCGCTGGGCCGTACCTCTGTGACCTCATCCCGGCCGATGCGGTTCGACTGATGACAGGTGTGCAAGACCCGCTGGTCAGAGGGGACTTCGACCCCACGACCACCGAAGAGTGGGGAAGCGGCGGTTGCTTCATCTACTCGCCGATCGGCAACAAGCCGAAGGTTCTGGATGTGACACTCTCGCCCGCCGGATCGAAAGAAGAGGTCGAGGACCAAATCCGCACCGGGGCCACGCGGCTGCCGGACATCGTTCCCGGTGGGGTCGGTTTCTACTTCCAGGGTCGCAGCCCGGGAACCGCGCGGGCCGCAGCCATGCTGGTGCGTGGCTATGACCGTCTGATCATCGAGCTGGAGCGAGGCGTCAAAGGCCGGGACAACGCCGCCGACGTCGTGGCCCTCATGAGGCTGATCGCGCCGAAGCTGATCACCGCCGCGACCCCCGCCCCGAAGAAGAAGGGCTGAGCCCATGGCCCCAATGGTGCGCAATCCGCTGCATGAGGCGCTCCAGCAGGCCATGCTCACGATCGGCCCCATGATCGACCAGATCGACGCCGACGTCGACCGCCCTTCGCGGTTGTTCCACACCGGCAAGGTCTGGACCGGTAAGACGGCTCAGCAGTTCGAGGCCCAGCTCACCCAGTACGCCAGCCGGGCCCGCACGTCCGGGCAGGCGATCATGGATGAGCTGCGTCAGGCGCTGAGCCGTACCCCGAGCGAGGTGACCGAGGAGGAGGCCGCCTCGATCAGGAGGAAGTACGGCCTGCCCTGATGTGCGCTTCGAGGGCGCCGATGAGCAGGGCCGCGGCCTGATCGAAGGTGTCGGGTCGGACGCCGCCGGTCGACTCGGAGACGATGAAGCCGCTGACGAAGGCGCTGAGGATCTCCGCGATCGTGCGCAGGTCGTGCTCCGGTATTCCGGCCAGGAGCAGGATGCGGTCGAGCGCCTCCCACAGCCCGCCCTGTTGGGCGCTCATCACCTCGGGGTGGTTGAACACGTACTGCCAGAGCGCCGGGTGCGCGTGGGCGAGCTCGCGGTAGACGTGTCCCAGTGCCAGGAGTTGCTCCTGCCAGGGGGAGCCGTCGTCGGGCGGTGGCGCCATCTGCTCGCCGACCCTGAGGCAGAGCTCGTGCAGCAGGGCCGTCTTGTTCTCGATGTGGTGGTAGAGCGACATCGGGTTGACGGCCAGCTCGGCGGCGAGCTTGCGCATGGACAGCGCCTCCACGCCGCCGGCGTCGATGAGCCGCCACGCGGCGGCGTAGATCTCTTCCCGGGTGAGGGGGACGCCCCTTCGCGGACCAACTGCCATACACCGTATGGTAGCGTCACCCATACGGTGTATGGCTGACTCGTCTGGAGCGCTCATGATCCCCTCGCCGCCCGGCCTGCCGCTGCTCGGCAACACGCTGCAGGTGCCCGCGCACTCGCCCGCCGCCTACTTCGACGAACTGGCCGCACGCTACGACGAGGGCCTGTTCAAGCTGACCCTCCTGGGCAAGGACGTCCTGTTCGTCTACGACCCCGATCTGGTCGCCGAACTGTGTGACGAGAGCCGCTTCTACAAGGGCATCGAGCCGCCGCTGTCGTTCCTGCGCGACCTGGCCGGCGACGCGTTGTTCACCGCCCGGCACGACGAGCCCGCCTGGGGGCACGCGCACCGCATCCTCATGCCCGCCTTCAGCCAGCGTTCGATGCGGGCCTACTTTCCGCAGATGCTGGAGGTGGCCGAGCAGCTGATCGAGTCGTGGGCCGGTCGTCAGGGCGAGGACCTGCCCGTCCCCGACGACATGACCCGGCTGACCCTGGACACGATCTCGCTGACCGGCTTCGGGTATCGCTTCCGTTCCTTCGACCAGCCGGAGCTGCACCCGTTCCTGCAGGCGATGGGCGGGGCGCTGACCGAGGCGATGGTACGGCTGCGCCAGCCGCCCGTGGTCACCAAGATGCTGCGCAAGCGGGAGGAGGCGTTCCAGCGGGACATCCAGACCATGCGCACTCTCGTCGAGGAGGTCATCCGGCGGCGTGCCGCGCAGCCGAGCGGGGCCTCGGACCTGCTCGGGCTCATGCTGGAGGCGTCCGACCCGCGCACCGGGGAACGGCTGAGCGACGCCAACATCCGCGACCAGGTCATCACGTTCCTCATCGCCGGGCACGAGACGACCAGCGGGCTGCTGTCGTTCGCGCTGTACAACCTGCTGCGGGATCCGCACACGCTGGCGCGGGCGTACGCCGAGGTGGACGCGCTGCTGCCGGGTGACGAGCCGCCCACGTACGAGGCGATCATGAAACTGGACGTGATCGCGCGGGTGCTGGAGGAGACGCTGCGGGTGTGGTCGCCGATCCCGGCGTTCTCGGTCACGGCCTTCTCGGACACCACGATCGGCCGCTTCCCGGTGCGGGCCGGGCAGCCGGCGGTGGTCGTGCTGCCATCGTTGCACCGGCATCCGAAGGCGTGGGAGCGGCCGGAGGAGTTCGACATCGATCGGTGGCTGCCGGAGAACCGGAAATCTCATTACAAGGCGGCCTACAAGCCTTTCGGGAACGGGGAGCGGGCCTGCATCGGCCGCCAGTTCGCTCTCACCGAGGCCAGACTGGCCCTGGCCATGATCCTGCGCCGCTTCGCCGTCGCCGACCCCACGGCGTACAAGATGCGGACCAAGCAGATGCTCACCCTCAAACCGGACGGCTTCACGGTCCGGGTCCGTGACCGCAAGCCGCACGAGCGCGGCGCGGCGCTCGTCGAGAGCGCCCCCTCCGAGGTGCGGCCGGATCTCGCCGTCACCGGCGTCCCCCTCACGGTCGCCTACGGCTCCAACCTGGGCACCTGCTCCGACCTGGCCGAACGCCTGGCCGCACGGGCCGGTCAGGCCGGTTTCGCCACCACCCTCACCCCTCTGGACGACCTCCGGCCGCCTCAGGAGGGCCTGCTCGTGGTCGTCGCCTCCTCCTACAACGGGCGGGCCCCGGACAACGCCCAGCGTTTCGATGCGCTCGCCGACCTGCCCGACCTTTCCGGCGTACGGCTGGCGGTGCTCGGCTGCGGCAACACGCAGTGGCCCACCTACCAGGACTTCCCGCGCCGGGCCTTCGACAAGCTCGTGGCGGCGGGAGCCGTACCCCTGGTCGACCGGGGAGAGGCGGACGCGGACGGGGACTTCGACGGGGACGTCTCCTCCTGGATGGCGGGGCTCTGGGCGGCTCTCGCGTGGGAGTACTCCGCCAGCGCCGGCGGGCCGCGGTACTCCCTGGAGGTGCTCACCGAGGCCGAGGTGCGGCCGACGGTCGTCTCCGAGCGGGCCGTCCCTCTCCGGGTGGTCTCCAACGAGGAGCTGACCGGCGACCCGGACGGGCTCTGGGACTTCTCGAAGGAGGCGCCGCGGGCCGGCGTCCGCACGATCGTGGCCGAGTTGCCGGAAGGCGTGACCTACGAGGCCGGTGATCATCTGGCGGTGTTCGCCAAGAACGACCCCGAGCTGGTGGAGTGGGCGCTGCGGACGCTGCGGGTGCCGCGTGATCAGGTGGTACGGCTGCGCGCGCAGGGGGCCACCTATCTGCCCGTCGGCACGCCGGTGACCGCGGGGCTGCTGCTGACCGACTTCGCGGAGCTTCAGCAGGTCGCCACGCGCGGCGATCTGGCGACGCTGGCCGCCCGCACCGAGTGCCCCTGGACCACGCGGCAGCTCTCCTCCCTGTCCCGGGACTACGCCGAGGACATTCTGGCCAAACGGGTCTCGGTGCTGGCGTTGCTGGAGCGGTTCCCGGCGATCTCGCTGCCGCTGGAGGTCTTCCTGGAAACGGCCGGGCCGATCAAACCGCGGTACTACTCCGCCTCGTCCTCGCCGCTGGCCGCGCCCGGGCGGATCCGGCTCACCGTGGGGCTCGTGGAGGGGGCGGCCTGGTCGGGAGCGGGGGCGTATCGGGGCATGTGCTCGGCCTACCTGGCGGGGCTGGGCGCGGGCGAGGTCTTCTACGGCTACGTCCGGGTGCCGGCTCCGCCGTTCCGGCTGCCGGCCGATCCCTCGACGCCGGTCATCCTGGTGGGGCCAGGGACGGGGTTCGCGCCGTTGCGGGGCTTTCTGGAGGATCGGGCGCTTCGGGGGGCCTCGGGGGAGTGCGCCGTCTTCACCGGGTGCCGGCATCCTGATCACGACTGGCTGTACCGGGATGACGTGACGGCCTGGGCGCCCGACGCCCGGGTGGCGTTCTCCGCGCGGGACGGGCGGCTGGTTCAGGACGAGGTGCTGGCCGACGGGGATCGGGTGTGGGCGTTGCTGGGGGAGGGGGCGCACGTGTACGTCTGTGGTGACGGGCTGCGGATGGCGCCGGCCGTACGCTCGGCATTTATCGCGATCTATCGGGATAAAACGGGGTCTAGTGCTGCGGAGGGCGAGACGTGGCTGGCGGCCCTCGAGGCCGAGGGCCGCTATCAGCAGGACGTCTTCGCCTGACGCTTCCCCGGTCGGATCACAGCTCCGCCGACAGCAGGTTCACCAGCTCGACCAGGTCCTGCCTGGGCATGTTGTTACGCAGCGCCCGCGCCGCGGTCTCCGGCCTGGACACCGGCACGCTGATCGTCTTGGGGCGGAAGCCAGCCTGGACCATTGCCGCGTTCGTGCTCATCTCCCCGGCGACGACCCTGCTGTGCAGGGCGGGCGCATCCTCCCGCAGGCGGCGCAGCGCGGGCGTCTCGCGGGCCGGGGTCTCCTCCTGCGCCTCCTGCGCCTCCGCGGGAGGCGCGGAGGTCACCGCGGAGGTCACCGCGGGTGCCGCCAGCAGCGCCTGATCCAGCCGGGCCGCCGTGTCGAGGTCCTCCGCCACGAGGGCGCGCATCAGCCCGGGGGTGATTCCCAGGCCGCGGGGCGGGTCGGCGGTGACGAACTCCACGAGCTCGCCGTGCTCCACGAGCTCGCCCCCTGGGCCGGTGAACTCCTGCCAGGCCCCCGTTTCCAGGAGTTCCCGTACGCCGGCGGCGACGCGGGTCATCGCGGGCCGCGCCGCCCGGATGTCCGCCGTCAGCTCGGCGACGACCTGCCCATGGTCCTTCACGAAGTTCCCCCGATCCTCGATCGACCGGGCCAGGGTACCGATCGGGCCGGGACGGGTCCCGGAAAGGCGGGCGGATCCTGAAACCCGGCACCCCTGCAAAGGAGCGAGGCTCATAATAGCCGGTCTCTCCAAGCAGCACGAAATCGCCATCTAATGGATAAAACGCACAACAAATGGCATGTTGGTGAATTTCGCGAAGTTTATTGACATGAGGTAGTCGAGGTGAGTTGAATTTCGCCTAAGGGTAGCGATAGGGATCATGAAATATGGCGTGATCACCTGTCAATTTGGGTCTTGAAGTGGTCGTGCTGGGGCGGCTCCGCCGTACAGCGTGATCGTGCTGACCGTGTGGTTCCGGCGGCGTCCATGTGGCTTCCATCCGCTTTCTACGGACTGTCACCGAGGGGCCTTGTGAAGCTGACAACCGACGGACAACCCCGAGCTGCTCAATCCGCGTGGAGAGGACATGTCACGATCTAGCGACCGGAATGCTGCCGTGGTGGCCGAGCTCTGGGAGATCGCCGGTCCGAAGATGTACCGGCGCAACGCGTTCCGCGTCACGGGGCTGGGAACCCTGGCCGACGCCGGGACCGTCCGCGGGCGGCAGCAGCGGGTCAGCGCCGCGATGTCGGCGGGCGCGGACACCGATCTGGACGGGGACGCGGACGAGTTCCGGGTCGCCTTCGACCGGATCCGCGACGCCCCGCGGCGGCTGGTCCACGAACTGTTCTGGCACTGGGACGCGCCCGATACCACCTGTTCGTGCACCCGGTCGCTGCATCTGGATCATGACGCCGCCGTCCGTGCGCACAGCGCCGCACTCGACCGGGAGGCCCAGCTCACCGCCCCGGACGCGGCCCAGCAGCGCGAGCTCGCCCGCCTCTGGGGCGAGGCCGGGCGGCAGTGGGCGGCTCTCCTGCGCCGCGCCGCCTTCTGGGATCATGTACGGCACCGCATCCAGAGGCTGGACGACCGGCGCCTCGACGATTCTGCGGTCGACCTGCTGCGTCCCGAGCTGGCTGCCTTTCTGGTGAAGCCGCTGGTGGAGCTGGCCGCCTCCGCGGACGATCCGGCGCGGCTGGCCGAGGCCGCGCGTGCCTGGCCGGTGCCGTCCAGCGTGCTCGACGACGAGTTCGAGAGCATCGCGGCGCCGCTGTTCGAGACCCTTCAGGCCCAGCTCAAGCAGGCGGTCGACGCCGGTGACCCGTACAAGACCGTGACAGCGGTGCAGAACTCGGTCCTGCCCCTGCTGAACCGCCTGGACGGCCTTTTCCCGCGCGGCCAGCACCACCGCGTCGCCAACGCGCGCGACGATGCCGCCACCGCGATCAACAACAGCGCCCACAGCGTGATCTGCGCATCCGGGGTGCTGGACGACGCGGCCGCCCGCGAGTGGCTCACCCTGGCCCAGGGCGTCACCGACGACGGCACGCTGCGTCAGCTCCTCGGAAGGAACCTCGCCGAGCTGGACCAGCTCGTCAAGGCGCTGGACCAGGTCGGGAACCAGGTCAAGCAACTGGTGGCGGCGGGGCAGAGCCGCGCGGCGAAGTCGGTGCTGCGCCAGCTTCTCGCGCAGGCCGGTGACGGCGCCGGATCGGGCGCCCTGGCGGAACTGCTCGACCAGGCGGACACCTGGGACGGGCCGCTGGTCTGGCGCACGGGCAACGCGGGCAAGACCGCGACCCGCCGGCCCAGGCGGGCCCCCTCTCGGCCGGCGTGGTCGCCTTCTCCGGTGCGGGCACGCCGGATCCGCTGGGGGGTGATCATCGCCTTCGCCGTGGCGGTGATCCTGGTCGTCGTGTGGATGATCGACATGAGCGTGGCCTCGGCGCCCACACCCCCGGTCGTGACTCCTACAGCCACCGTGACCGCGACCCTTGAGAAGACCAAGCAGCCGCCCGAGCTCGCGATGCTGTCGGCCTATAGCAGCAAGGACAACGCGCCGGCCGGGACGTGCCTCGCGACCAAGCAGGGCTGGGACGACTTCGAAAAGAAGCCGGGCGTACCGACCGTGCCCTGTGACGAGCCGCACTGGGGCGAGGTCCTGGGCTATCCCGGCTTGAGCCGGACCGCGGACTACCCCGGCCATGACCAGGCCATCGCGTTGTCGCGATTCCACTGCGGCCGGATGCTCGACTACCAGCAACTGCCCGCGAGCTATGAGTTCGCGTACCTGTATCCGGACTACGCGTTCTGGAAATCCGGCGGAAAGCATGCGACCTGCATCGTGCACCGCGCCGACAACGCTCTGCTGACGTCCGGACGGGTGATTCGGCTCAAAGGGCCGCTGCCGGACGACGTCGCGACCCGGATGGAACTGTCGTCGCATGTGATCTGGGCCAACGCGCCTGTAGGGAGTTGCGTGCGGACCAAGAAAGACTTCAAGAGGACGGTGTTCTATCTCTCCATCGTCCTTTGCTCACAGGCGCACTGGGCCAGGATTCTCGGCTATCCCGTGCTGTACAAGCGCGGCACGAAATGGCCGGGCCAGAAAAGAGTCCTCGCCAAGGCGGAGGCGGCTTGCCTGCGATTGGGCAAGTCACGGCACACCGCTTCTCGCACCGTCCACACCGTGTGGCCCAGCAAGAGCTTTTTCACCGGCACGAAGGAGCCTCGATATGCGACCTGCCTGATCTACCGGACCGACAACAAGCCGATGAGGGGTTAGCCGTGCCGGAGAGATCAGCAACCTTACGCATCTGCTCCCCGAGCGGCGTGACGCACGGCGTCCGCCTGGGAACCGGGCCGGTCACCGTCGGCCGTCGCGCCCCCGAGCACGATCCCGGCATCGTGCTCGAACCGGATCCGCAGCGCTGGGTCGGACGGTCGCACTGCACTCTGGACCTGGCCGACGGCATCTGGTCCGTGACCGACAACGCCAGCGTCAACGGCACCCTGCTGCGCCACGGCACGTGCACCGAGCGGCTTCAGGGGCGCAAACGGCTCCAGCACGGCGACGTGTTCCTCATCCTCGGCGACATGACCTCCGACGGGGAGCCGCAGTACTGGGAGCTGACGTTCCTCGACCCGCACACCACGCAGCCCGCGCCGTTCGAGTCACCGGTCGACGTCCTTCCGGCCGGGCCGTGCCTGAGGTACGACTGGGTCGCCGCCCGGGCGTACCGGTGCGACGCCGACGGCGACGTGCTGATCACCGGACTCCGCCCGCAGGGCCACCAGCTGCTGCGGTACATGGCCGGCCGCAGCCAGAGCGGCGCGGCGGTGGCCTGCGACCACGCCGAGCTGATCACCGCGCTGTGGGGAGCGCCCGAGGAGTGGCCCGCGCACCGCTCCTACACCCGGGCGGACCTCGCCGGGGTCGTCCGCGCCGTGCGCCTCCGCGTCGAGGCGGACCCGTCGTCGCCGCGCGTCCTGGAAACGGTGACCGGCATCGGCTATCGCCTCAACGTCCACCTGGCAGGAGGACGATCGTGATCACATACGCCACCCGCACCCGGCAGGGCCGGTTGCACGCGGAGAACCAGGACCGCCTCGCCGCCGACGCCGCGCAGGGCACGTTCATCGTGGCCGACGGCATCGGCGGTCTCGCCGACGCGGCCGCCACCGCGCAGGTGGTCGTCGACGAGTTCCCCGCGCACGTGCACGCTCGCGTCACCACCCTGACCGTGCCCGAGGTCACGGCGGAGGTCTCGGCGGTCGCCGCGGACCTCAATGAGCGCGTACGGCGGACCGCCCGGCTCGGCCAGGGCACGACGGGAGCTGCCATCGCGCTGCTGCTGCTCCGCGGCGACCGCGCCTTGACCGTCCACCTCGGTGACAGCCGGATCTACCTCGCCCGCGACGGTGTTCTGCGCCGCCTCACCGACGACCACAGCCACGAGGGGCGGCTCACCCGATACGTCGGCATGCCCGGCCTCGCCACCCCGGAGGTGTCCGTGCACGACCTGCGGGCGGGAGACCGGCTCCTGCTGTGCACCGACGGCCTCAACAGCCGGGTCGACGACGTCACGCTGGCGGACCTGCTCAGCTCCACGGACGACGTCGCCGAGGTGAGCAGGCGCCTGGAGGGCGCCGCGGTCGCGGGCGGGGTGATCGACGATCTCTCGCTGATCGCCGTGGACTACGGCGGCGGGAAGGGCGTGTGATGGCGCTGCTGTCTCCCGGCGATCGGGTCACCGACACGCTCGTCATCGATCGGCTGCTCGGGGAGGGCGCGTTCGCCGAGGTGCACCGGGTCCGTCACGAGTACTTCGGCCTGCAGGCGCTGAAGCTGTTCAAAAGGGTCGCCTCGCTGGAGGAGACGGGCAGGATGCTGGGCGAGGCGCAACTGCTGTCCACGCTCGGGCATCCGAACATCGTCCGGGTCTTCGACGCGAACACCGTTCAGACCGCGGACGGCCTGCGCGGCTTCTTCACGATGGAATACGTCCAGGGCGGCAGCCTGGAGGGGCTGCTGGCCGGATACCGCTCCGGCGTGCCCGTGGACCTCGCGGTGGACGTCATCGAGCAGATCGCGGGCGGGCTCACGGTCGCGCACGACCAGTCTCCGCCGATCCTGCACCGAGACCTGACCCTGGCGAACGTGCTCTACGGCGTCGACGGCAAGCGGCTGCGGACCTGCATCAGCGACTTCGGCCTGGCCAAACGGGCCGACCCGGGCTCGCTGCTGGCCAGCGCGCAGGGCACCTACGCGTTCATGGCGCCGGAGGTGGTGCAACGCCAGGGCTACTCGCGCGCCAGCGACGTGTGGTCGGTCGGCACGATCGCCTATCTCCTGCTCACCAACCACTTCCCCTACGAGGGCCAGGGACCGATGGCATCGTTCTCCGCCCTCCGGTTCAACCGCCCGTTGCAGCCGCCGAGCAGGTTCAACGACGAGGTGGACGCCGACCTCGACCGGATCGTGCTGGCCATGCTCGACCTCGAGCCGGGCAACCGTCCGGCCAGCGCCCGGGTGCTCGCGGAGGAGCTTCGCCGGCGGCACAAGCCGTCCAAGGAGTCGTCGCGCGCGTTGCGGATGGCCGAGGAAGCGCTGGATCTGGCGGTACGGCAGGCGGACCTCACCCAGGCCGTCCAGCTCATGCAAGGGGCGATCGACCTGGATCCCGCGCTGCGCGTGCGGTATCTGCCCAAACTCGCACTCTGGAACCGAGGGGTGATCATGTGAACGGGCTGACGGCCTGGGTACGGGCGGAGCTGCGGCAGCGCCGCCACCATCGGGCCTTCCGCATCGGCCCGCCCGGCTGGGACGGCGGGCGGCGCGCCACTCTGCAGAGCATGCTCGCCGGGCTGGACACCGCCGACGACGCGCTGAGCCACCTTGGCGAGAAGGCGCTCGCGGACGCCGTGACGAACCTGTGGAGCGCGCGCCGGAAGCTGTCCCAGCCGCGAGCCGACGGCCGCCGGCCGACCCAGGAGGCCAAACAGGCGGGCCGCTACCTGCGCAACTCAGGCGAGGCGTTCGCCGAGGCCGGGCTGGTCGTGCAGGACCACGACGGCGACGCCTTCCACCCCGGCCGCTCCCTGGAGGTCCTGGTCTTCGAGGACGATCCGGCGCTGACGACCGAGACCGTGCTGGAGACCGTACGGCCCTCGATCTACCTTCACGACCGGCGCATCCAGATGGGACAGGTGATCGTCGGTCGTCCCGCCCACCCACCCGCCACCGAGCGTCAGTGAGAGCCATGAGTGACACCATCGATTTCGGGATCGACCTCGGGACCACGAACAGCGCCATCGCCGTCGTCGAGGAGGATGGCAGCACGACGGTCATCAAGAACAACGACGGCTGGGACACCACGCCGTCCGCGGTGTGGATCCCCGAGCGGGGCACGGTCGAGGTGGGCCGGCCGGCACGGGAGCGGATGGAGAGCGATCCGGACGACTGCGCCGCCGAGTTCAAGCTGGAGATGGGCCGGGCCGACGCCGGCCGTACCTTCGCCAACGCCGGGGTGTCGCTCAGCCCGTCGGAGCTGTCGGCGGAGGTGCTGAAGTCGCTGCGCAACGACGTGGCACACGTCTACGGCACGGAACCGGACGCCGCGGTCATCACGGTTCCGGCGGCGTTCACCCTGAACCAGAACAACGCCACCAAGAACGCCGCGATGCTCGCCGGCCTGGGTACGGCCTGCCCGCTGGTGCAGGAGCCGACCGCGGCGGCCGTCGCCTACGGCTTCGACGAGTCGGTGCAGCAGGGGTACTGGATGGTGTTCGACTTCGGCGGCGGCACGTTCGACGCCGCCATCGTCAGCAAGCGCGAGGGCGACCTGCGCGTGCTCAACCACGCCGGCGACCCCTACCTCGGCGGCAAGCTGATCGACTGGGTGATCGTGGAGCGGCTGCTCGCGCCCGAGGTGAGCCGCCAGCTCGGGCTCGGTGACTTCCGCCGGGACAATCCGGCCTGGCGGGTCAGCTTCGGCAAGTTGAAGCAGGCGGCGGAGAAGGCCAAGATCCGGCTCTCCAGGTCCGAAACGGCCCTCGTCATGGCCGAGCTGAACGACGCCGATGGCCGGCAGAGCACGTTCCGGCACACCATCAGCCGCGGCGAGGTGGACGACCTGGCGGAGCCCCAGTACGTCCGGGCCATCAACCTCTGCCACAACGCGCTCGCCGAGGGCGGGCTCACTCCCGCCGACATCGACCGCCTGGTGCTGGTCGGCGGCGTCACCCTCATGCCGGGTCTGCGCGAACGGCTCGCCGACCCGCGGCACGGCCTGGGCATCGAGCTCGACTACAGCGTGGACCCGACCACGGTCGTCGCCCGCGGCGCCGCCATCCTGGCCGGCACCCTGCGGCGCCCGCCCAAGGAGCACGATCCGGCGGCCGGCGCGTTCAGCGTCTCCTTCACCCACGCGCCCGTCGTCACCACCACCCGCCCGGCCGTCGCCGGGGAGCTGCGCAGCACCGAGCCGGTCGACTGGACGGCCTATTCGCTGGTGTTCGACAACCCGCGGGCGCAGCCGCCCTATCGATCGCCACGGGTGACGCCGAACGCCAAGGGAGCCTTCATCACCGATGTCGACATCGACCCGGACACCACGTCGCGGTTCGGCATCGAGTTGCTGGACAGCACGGGAAGCCGCCAGAAGATCGCGCCGGACACGCTGACGATCATGCATCGCCCCGTCGAGGTGCCGAGCGTCACGCTGACCCATTCCCTGGGCATCCAGCAAGCCGACCGCGCCTTCGCACCCCTGCTGCGCAAGGGCGCGACCCTGCCCGCGCGGGTGCGCGAGGTGTTCCGTACCTCCGGCGCGTTGCACCGCAAGGACGCCGACGTCGTCATCCGCATCCCCGTGGTGCAGGGAGAAAGCAGCCGCGGCGACCGCAACCGCCAGGTGGGGATGCTGGAGATCCGGCCCCAGGACGTGCACATCGATCTGCCCGCGGGCACGGAGGTCGAGGTGACGTTCGAAGTCGACATGTCGAGCCTGGTGACCGTGGTCGCGGACGTGCCGCTGGTGCAGACGCAGTTCGAGGCCGAGATCGACCTCGACAACGTCGGCACCCCTTCGGCGCGGGAACTGGAGGAACGGCTCCAGCAAGCCGAATCCCGGCTGGGCAGGCTGCGCGCCGACGTCGACGCGAGCGGTTCGGAATCCGCCAGGCGTCCCCTCGCCCAGGTGGACATGGAGACGCTGCGCGAGCAGGTGAACGCCGCTTCCGTGGACGTCGGCGCCGCCGGTGTCGCCGAGGACCGCCTGCGCAACCTCCAGGCGGACATGGACGACATCGAGGAGGTGCTGATCCTGCCCGAACTGATCGACCAGTTGCGGGCGATGCTCGACGAACTCGACACGCTCCTCCAGCGCACCAGCAGTCCGGCGGCTCGCAAGGAGGCAGCCGACCTGCGCCGCCGCGCGGACGACGCGATCGACGCCGAGGATCCGGCCGCCATCCGCAAGCTGATCGACCGCACCGGGGCGCTCATCATCGATCTGGAACGGCGGGGCCAGGACTGGCCGGTCAAGCTCTTCTGCTACCTGCGGCAGGAACGCGCCGCCATGCGATCCGCCGCCAAGGCGGACGCCCTGATCCACGAGGGTGAGAAGGCCATGGCGGCCGGCGACCTGGCCGCCTTGGGCGGCGTCAACGAGCGGCTCTTCCGCTTGCTGCCGCCGGATGCCCGGGAAAACCCCGTTCTCGGAGTGCAGAAATCGTGAACACCACCAGACCCGACGCGCTGCGGGCCGTACGGACGGAAATCACCCTCGACTGGGCCCGCGCCAGCGCGCGATCGGGCGACCTGGACGAGGCGTTGCGGCTGCTGCGCGAGCTCGACGTCGCCGGCGAGGCGGACGCGGCGGCGCTGGACCTGCTCGCCCGCGTCCACGCTCAGCGCGGCGAGTTCACCGAAGCGGACGCGTGCTGGTCCCGCCTTCAGGCCGGCGCCTCCGGCGTCTTCGGGGGCGCTGCCGCTGCGGGGCGGCGCACCATCGCCGACATCACCGCCGGACGGCGAGCCGCGCTCGCGCCCTGGCGTCCGGCACGGAGCGCCCTGGCCGGGGTGTCAGCGGTCGCCGTGCTGGCGGCAGGCGTCCTGATCGCGATCGGCAACGCCTCCGGCCCGTCCGTCCCCGCCGACGCGCGCGCACCGGCGTCCCCTCCGTCGCGGCAGGTGACCGTACCGGACGCGCCGGAGCGGTGGATCCGCGTGGCCCGTGACGAGCGGCGCGCGAAGGCCCTCGACCGGGCGAAGCGCCGGCTGACCATACCGGGCGTCCGGGTCCGCCGAGACGGCGGCAGCCTGCGCGTGACCTTCACGAACGGGCTGTTCCTCCCAGACGGCACCCGGCCCATCCCCAGCCGTCGCGCACTGCTCGGCCGGATCGGCGAACGCCTGCCCGGGCGTGGCATGGCGATCACCGTGATCGGCCATGCGGTAGCCGTACCCGGAGGGCCCGCCAAAGGCGGCTCGGCCGTGGCGCTCGCCCGGGCCCAAGCGGTCGCCCAGGCGCTCGCCGCCGCCGGCCACCTGCCGTTGACCGCCTTCACCCTGGCCACAGGCGACCAGCGCGAAGGGCCTTATCGCGACGACACCCGCAACCGCACGGTGACCATCCGCATCACACCCCGCGGCACCGGCTGAACGCCGGCATCACGTGTTCAACGGGCCGGCGCGGCTTGCGACGGAGCCGTTTCGGGGCTCGGCACGAGCGTCGCGGCGATCACCGCCAGCGCCGCCATTCCCGCCAGCACTCCGGCGGCGACGGTGAACGCGACCTGGCCCGTGCCCAGCCCGGTCAGGACGGAGGCGGCGACGGAGAAGCCGACCGCGCCGCCGACGGCTATGGAGCATTGCAGCATGCCGGGAAGGAACGCCGGATTCTCCTGTGGGGACAGCAGGACGGACAGGCCGTTGGCGGCGGTTCCGGTGACGCCGAAGAAGCACGCGCCGAGCGGGGCGGCGAAGACGATCACAGCGATCAGGATCGGGAGCGTGGCGGTGAGTGCGATGGCTGCGACGGTCATGACGGCCACACCGAGCACGAGCACCCGCGTCCAGCCGATGCGCGGGGCGAGCATCCCCGCCAGCGGCGCGCACGGCACCACCAGCACAGCCGCCGGAACCCCGATGAACAGCGCGTATTCCAGCGCCGACAGACCCAGGCCGCGGGGGTGCTGGGCATACAGAGGGACGATGAAGTAGGCGAGTCCGGCCAGCGCGCCCATGCCGAAGACGGGCACCAGCAGCAGCGGCCAGGTGCTGCGGGAGCGCAGGTGCCGCAGGCGGATGAGGGGGTGCCGTCCGCGTCGCTCCACACGCCGCTCCACCGCCGGGAACACCGCCAGAAGCAGCAGCCCGATCAGGAAGGCGCCGAGGACGAGCGGGGAGGTCCAGCCGCTCGACTGGCTGAAGGAGATGCCGGTCAGCAGCGACGCCACACCGAGCGCGAGAACGGTCATGCCGATGGCGTCAGGGCGGACGGTGCGATCGAGGGTTTCGGCGGGCAGCACCCAGGCAACGGCAACGGCGGCCACGATCTGGACCGCGAGCATGATCCAGAACAGGACGCGGTGGCCGTAGGTGTCGGCCAGCCACCCGGCCAGCAGGGTGTCGGCGCCGCTGACGCCGAGGCTGACCATGCCGAGCCAGCCCAGTGCCCGGCCGAAGCGCTGCTCGGGCACGTGCCGGTGGATCACCAGCGTGGCGAGCGGCAGCGCGATGACGCCGATGCCCTGCAGGACGCGTCCGGCGGTGAACAAGCCCGGCTCCGAGGCCAGGGCGCTCAGCAACGACCCGGCCGCGCCGGTGGCCAGCGCGAGCAGCAGCGCGCTGCGGCGGCCGAACCGGTCCGACAGCGGCAGCGCCACGGTGGCGACGGCACCGGCGATCGCATACAGCGCCTGGGCACGGCCGAGCGCGCCGGGATCGGCGCCGAGTCCGGCACCTATCGCCGGAAGGGCGGGCGTGACCATGGTGAGGGTGACTTGGAAGGCGACGACGGCGAGGATCAGCGTCGGTAACAGCCGGGAGGGAGAGGGGACCCGCCCTGAAACGGTCATCGGAACTCCTTGTCGGCATACGGCTACCACTGCGTTGCCAGGTTCAGGGAACGTGCGGGGAGGTGGTACCGCAGAACTGTCTTCCTTATGCGGGCCGGCGGACACGTATCCCGCCGGCGACGCGCGTGAGCCGTACCGGTGCCGTCGACCGTGATCGTGTGCTCACCTGTAGTCGGAAGCGGCGAGAAAGGCACAGATGTCCTCCGCGAGCGGGTCGCTGACCTGACTGAAGGTGCGCAGCGCCTGATGGAGCAGATCAACACCGATCGTCACCTGGCCGCCATCGCACAACAGCTCGCCCAGCACCTTCAGGGTCTGCGCCCGTCCCCACCGGTCGCCCATTCGCTGCCGGACCTCCAGCGCCCGCTCCAGGTAGCCGACGGCCTCGCCGTCCCGGCCGAGCAGACGGCAGGCGTGACCGGCGCAGTGCAACGCGTACCCCATCCCGAGCTGGCCGTCCTGGCGCGCATGCTCCTCCAGCGCGAGTACGGCGAAGGCGAGCGCGTCCTCATAGCGGCCCATCGCGCTGCACGCCTCCGACAACCCGATCAACGTCATGGACTCGCCATAGGTGTTACCCACCTGCGAGAACACGGCGCGAGCGGGCTGCAGGCAGACGATGGCCTCCGCGTGACGGCCCATGCTGGACAGCGCCGTCCCCATCCCCATCAGGCTCCACGCCCGCCCCCACCGGTCGCCGATCTCGTGCCGGGTGCGGTGCGCCTGCTGAAACAGGACGTACGCCTCCCCGAAGTGGCGCAGGCATTTGTGCGCGAAGGCGAGATCATGCTGCACCCAGGCGGCGGCCGCCCGGTCGCCGACCCGGGTCGCCGCCTCCAACGCGACCCGGTAGGCGGGCAGCCACGCCGTCCACGGCTTCGTCAGCAGCAGGTACTCCCACACCACCAGCGGCAGCTGCCAGGCGATCTCGTCGTACCCGGTCCGGGCGGCCAGCGGCACCGCGGCCGCCAGGTTCGGCAGATGGATGCGGAACCAGTCGAGCGCCTCCGCGCGCGAGGCGAAGGGTCCGGCCGACGACTGCGGCCCGAGCGGGGACACCCCGCCCGGCGGAATCAGCAACAGGCTCGCCGCGTGGGCGGTGTGCAGGTAGTGGCGCAGCATCCGCTCGGTCACCGACGCCCGCTCCCGCGGCGGCAGCTCCTCGGCCAGCTCAACCGCGTAGGCGCTGATCAGATCGTGCAGCCGGAAGCAGCCGGGGCCGCTCTCCTGGACCAGGTGCGCCTCACTGAGGGCATCCAGCGCCTGGTGAGCCGCGGCCAGGCTGGTCCTGGCCAGCGCCGCCGCGACCGGGGCGGTGAGCAGCGGGCCCGGATGCAGGCCGATCAGGCGGAACAAGCGGGCGGCGGCCGGCCCCAGCGCCCGGAAGGACCAGGAGAACACCGCGCGCAGGTCTGCGGCGTCGTCGCCGGGAGCCAAGGAGAAGGCGTCCAGGCCGCGGTCAGCCGCCAGCCGGTCCGCGACGCCGTGCAGCGTCCGCGCCGATCCCAGCGCCGTCCGCGCTCCGGCGATCCGCACCGCCAGCGGCAGCCCGCCCGTCAGCTTGACGATGGTGGCCACCGCAGCGGGTTCCGCCGCGACCCGGTCGCCCACCACCGCGTTGAGCAGCGCCACGGTTTCGGCGCGGGCGAAAGCCTCCAGGCCGATGTCCCTGGCCCCCTCGCGGGCGATCAGCCCCGTCAGACGCCGCCGGGAGGTCACCAGCGTCAGGCAGGAAGCCGAACCGGGCAGCAGCGGCCGGACCTGACCGGCCGAGCGCGCGTTGTCCACGATGATGATCATCGACTTGTCCGCCACGAGACTGCGGAACAACGTGGCCTTGGCGTCCAGCTCGTCGGGGATCAGCGCGGGCGACACGCCCAGCGCCCACAGCCAGTGGCCCAGCACTTCTCCAGGCGGAGTCGGCTCCCGGGCCGGGTCGAAGCCGTGCAGGTCGGCGAACAGGTGACCGTCGGCGAACCGGTCGGCCACCAGATGGGCGAAATGCACCGCGAGCACGGTCTTGCCGACCCCGCCCATCCCCGAGATCACCACCGGCGCGGGGGATGGGCGGGCGACCATCTCCTCCAGGCGAGCCAGGGCGGCAGACCGGCCGATGAAGTCCGGCACGTCCGAGGGAAGCTGCCGAGGCACGACTGGCAGCGCGCGGGCCGGCCGCAGGGGGTCGGCGGCGAAGTCCAGGGCGGGATCGCCGCGCAGGATCCGCTCATGCAGACCTCGCAGGTCCTTGCCCGGCTCCACGGCCAGTTCCGCCACCAGACGGCTCCGCGCCAGGGTGTAGTGCTCCAGCGCCTCCGCCTGACGCCCGCACCGGTACAAGGCCATCATCAGCAGGCTGTGCAGCTTCTCCCGCAGCGGGAACTCCTTGACCAGGCCGGCCAGCTCCGCGACCGCCTCCTCGTGCCGCCGGGTGGCCAGCAGCACTTGGGCTCGCTCCTCGAGCGCGGCCAGCCGTACATCCTCCAGACGGATGCGCTGCGCCTCCGCGTATGGGCCGGGAATTCCGGTCAGGGCGTTGCCCCGCCACATCTCCAGCGCCGACTCCAGCTCCTCCAGCGCCTCCTCGTGGCGTCCGGCGGCCAGAAGCTGCCGGGCCTGCGCCACCCGCCGGGGGAAGGCGACCGCGTCGACCCGCTCCGGATCCAGCCGCAGCCGGTACCCGGCGTTCTCCGACACCAGCAGCCTGGCCGAGCGATGGGGGCGGGCCGGCTCCAGCAGTCTGCGCAACTCGAAGACGTAGGTGTAAAGGCTCTGCACCGCCGTCTCGGGAGCGTCGTCGCCCCACAATGCCTCGATCAGCCAGGGATGGCTGAGACTCTTGTCGGCGTTCAACGCCAGCGCCGAGATGAGCGCCCGTTGCTTGGCCGCGCCCAGGCTGATCTCGCTACCGTCCCGCCAGGCCAGAACCGGCCCCAGCAACCCCACCCGCAAATGATCCGAGAAGGCGTCACCCTCGCCTTGCGCGGCGCTGGCATCATTCGTGGTCGATTGATCGGCCGCCATGGGCGCCACTATGACATCGAAGCCTCATATAAACAAGGCGAATTTTCCTGATATCGCGCATGTCGGGAATTTATGTAGAAAAAATGTAGATCGAATCTTCTGTGGGCCATGGGCAAACGATCGCAATACGAACACTGATCATCATCGAGGGGCAAAGAAGACATGAAGCAACCAGGCGTGACCCGCACAGCGGCGCATGTCATCGGCCGCGGCGGGGGGCGGACCCGGACGGGTACCGCTCGCTGTGGTGGGAATTCGACCGGCATCTGGCGGACGTCGTCATCGACGGTCTGCCGAGGCTTAGTCGAAAAGAATGGCGCGGGCAAATCATGATGCTTTACCTGCGGCGGCTGCGTGACGCCTATCCTGGTTGGACTATTCGGCGAGCCTCTGGGGATGACGGGCTGCCTGGTTACCGGATGGCGGCGCGCACGCACGTTCCCGTGGACGGGGCTCGCACGGCGAGGTGCCAAAGAATGGAACCGTTCCGAGAGCCAACCCGAAGGCGCGGGCGGAATATGTCAGCCGCGGCCTCCGGTGGGGACGACCGTGGCCATCACCGGCGCCGGCGGGACGGCGCTCGCCCTCCAGGGCCGCTCCGAGAACCCAGAAACCCCAGCTCAGCGAACTGAACTGGGGTTTCATCGGGGTGCGCCGCCAGGGACTCGAACCCCGGACCCGCTGATTAAGAGTCAGCTGCTCTAACCAACTGAGCTAGCGGCGCGTGCAGAGAGGAATATACCGGTCCTGCCCACCAAGCGCGAATCGATACCCGCCCCGCCCTCCGATTAGAATAAAGTTCGGCCCAAGCCTCAGTGCCCGAACCCCAGGAGTGCCATGTTCGCATCGCCCGCCGACGTGTCCGCCAGGCTGGCCGGCACCGGTTACCTGTCCGGCGACGCCATCGCCACCTCCGTCTACCTGGCCGGTGCCCTGGAGAAGCCGCTGCTGGCCGAAGGGCCGGCGGGGGTGGGGAAGACGCAGCTGGCCAAGGCGGTGGCGCAGGCCACGGGAGCCGAGCTGGTGCGGTTGCAGTGCTACGAGGGGCTGGACGAGGCTCGCGCCCTGTACGAGTGGAACTACAAGAAGCAGCTGCTCAGGATCCAGGCGACCAACACCGATGAGGATATTTTCGGGGCGGAGTTCCTGCTCGAGCGGCCCCTGCTCAAGGCCATCCGGGCCACCGGGCCCACCGTGCTGCTCATCGACGAGATGGACAAGGCGGATGTCGAGGTCGAGGGGCTGCTGCTGGAGTTGTTGTCGGACTTCCAGGTGACGATTCCGGAGCTGGGGACCATTGAGGCGGTTCGCCGGCCGTACGTGGTGGTGACGTCCAACGCGACCCGGGAGCTGTCGGAGGCGCTCAAGAGGCGGTGTCTCTATCTGCACATCGAGTATCCGTCGGCCGAGCGGGAGCGGGACATCGTGCTGGCCCAGGTGCCCGGGATCCGGGCGGATCTGGCTGAGCAGCTCGCGCGGACGGTGGCCACGTTGCGGGCGCTGGAGCTCAAGAAGGCGCCGTCCGTCGCCGAGACCGTCGACTGGGCGCGGACGCTGCTGGCGCTCGGGCGGGAGGAGCTCGATGAGGCCACGGTCGCCGGGACGCTGGGGGTGGTGCTCAAGCATCGCTCCGATCAGGAGCGGGCCGTCAAGGAGCTTGGGCTGTGATGTCGCTGGTGGAGAGGCATGTCGGGTTCGTGCACGCGTTGCGCGAGGCGGGGATGCCGGTTTCGCTGGCCGAGGGGCTGGATGCGGCTCGGGCGTTGCGGGTGATCGATCTGCGGGAGCGGGAGACGCTTCGGGCGGCCTACGCGGCCACGCTGATCAAGAAGCCCGGGTACCGGGCCGGGTTCGATGTGCTGTTCGACCTGTGGTTTCCCGCTGTTGTCGGGGTGTCGGTCCATGACAGCGGTCCTGATGATCCTCGGGTACGGCTGGCCGAGCTGCTGGTCGAGTCGAGCGACGCGGAGATGACGGAGTTCGCCCGGGCCATGGTCGAGCGGTTCGGGCGGCAGGCGGCGGGGCCGGGGCGGCAGAACTGGTTCAGCTACAGCGTGCTGCGGGAGCTGTCGCCGGAGACGCTCATGGCGCGGATTCTCCAGGAGGTGCTCGCGGGCCGGGAACGGGGCGGGCTGGCGGAGAAGGCGGCCAGGCAGCGGGTCAACGCCAACATCGCGCGGTTTCAGGAGGCGGTGGCGGCGGACGTGCGGCGGCGCATCGCCGAGGACTCGGGGATCGAGCGGATCGCCAGGGCGAGCGTCAAGCCGCCACTGGATCAGGTGGACTTTCTGCGGGCGGCCAAGGCGGATCTGGCGAGGTTGCGGAGGGAGGTGTATCCGCTGGCCAGGCGGCTGGCGGCGCGGCTCACGGTCAAGCAGCGCCGGGGGCGCAGGGGGCGGCTGGACTTCCGGCGGACCGTCAGGGCGTCGTTGCAGAGCGGGGGAGTGCCGTTGACGACGGTGTTCAAGCCGCCGCGGCCGCATCGGCCGGAGCTGGTGATCCTGTGCGACACGAGCGACTCCGTCGCGTCGTTCGCGCATTTCACGTTGTTGCTGACGTATGCGTTGCGTGAGCAGTTTGCGAGGGTGCGGGCGTTCGGGTTCGTGGATCGCGTGGATGAAATAACACGATTTTTCGCACCAGGCACCGACGTAGCAGAAGCAATGACCAACTTGGCCAATAAGTCGGATATGGTGCGGTTTGGCAGGACCAACTATGGACACGCCTTCGACGGCTTCCTCGACCGGTACGGCGACGCCGTCGGGCCCAAGACCTCGCTCCTCATCCTGGGCGACGCCCGCGGCAACTACCAGCCCCCGGCCCTGGACACCCTCAAAACCCTGGCCGATCGCGCCCGCCACGCCTACTGGCTCAACCCCGAGCCCCGCCACCAGTGGGACACCGGCGACTCCATCGCATCCGCCTACGCGGGAGTCGTTCCCATGCACGAATGCAGAAATGTCCAGCAGCTGACAGCATTCATCGAGACTCTCGCATAAATAGCGACATCTAGGCCCACCTCGCGTTATTTTCCGTGAGAGACACCCAGTCCCGCCGAGGGGGCCCCATGAGCTACACGCTACTCAAAGGCGAGTTCGTCATCCGCTACCCCGATCTTCCCCGCCAGGGCCCGGAGCCGGACGGCGACACGATCAAGTTCAGACCCGACACCCCCGCCCTGGTCGAGGGCCTGCGCCGCCCGTCGGGGACGCCGCCGCAGATCAACGCCCGCGGCATCTCCACCCGCCTGGAGGCGATCGACGCGCTGGAGACCCACTTCGGCGACACCCACCAGGAACTCGCCGGCGCCAACGCCGCCCGCGACGAACTCCTGCGCCTGCTCGGCTTCACCAACGTGATCTTCTTCCCCGAGATGCCGAACAAGATCAAGTCGGCCGACCAGGACACGATCCGCGGCCACGTGCTGTCCAACGGCATCGACGGCAACGGCCGCCTGATCGCCTTCGCCTACGCGGGCGAGCATCCGGGCACGGACGGGTCGGCGGTCTTCCTGGACGAGGAGACCGTGGACCGTTCCGTCAACGCGCACCTGCTCAAGACCGGCCTGGCCTTCCCGGCCTTCTACGCGACGCTGCCCGCGAGCCTGCGCGTCCACCTGGCCGGGACCTCCAGGGCGGCCCGCGCGGACCAGGCGGGCATCTGGCCCCGCTCGACCGGCCACCCGGAAGCCACCGCCAAGATCGCCGACCTGGCCGCGCTCCAGCAGCTCGTGATCTGGCCGAAGCTGTTCAGGAGGCTCGTTCCCTACCTGGCCTCGGGCCGCCCCACGCTGGACGGCTTCGACGCCTGGCTGCGCGAGGACCCGGTCAACCGCGACGACCAGCTCTTCCTGCTGGAAAGGGGCGAGTACGGCAACATGCACGACATCGTCCGCGCCACCGGGCACGAGATCCAGCTCACGGCCTGGCCGGAGGACTTCATCATCAGCCCGGACCCGGCCCCGCCCGGCGCGCCGATCCGCCCGCGCCCGGCCGCGATCGGCGCCGTGCTGATCATCGCGGCGCTGCCCGACCCGGCGGGCACCGACCGCGGCCACGAGCGCGTCACGCTGCTGAACACCACGGCCGCCACCGTGGACCTGACCCACTGGGCGATCCTGGACGCGGCGGGCGGCCGGCACAGGCTGACCGGCACGCTCGGGGGCGGCGACGTCCTGCAGGTGACGCTGGGTGGCGCGGTGCAGCTCGGCAACCAGGGCGACACGCTGATCCTGACGGACGGCTCGGGCGTGCTGATCGACCAGGTCGCCTACAAGCTCGACGAGGTGGTGTCCGGCCGCACGATCGGCTTCGGCCGCTGACAGCACCCCCCAGAAAGGCAAACCCCATAAAGTACGGCGAAGCCACCCCCACGCCACCCGCCGACGTGCGCGGGCGCAGGTCGTGGGGGTCGCTTCTCACGTCGGACGAACGCGCCACCGCAACGACCCACGCAGACCAGCCAAGCGGAACGACCAGCGCAGACCGGCCAGGGGAACGACCCATGCAGACCGGCCAGCGGAACGACCCACGCAGACCGGCCAAGCGGAACGACCCACGCAGACCGGCCAAGTGGTACGAATACCCCTGTGATTGGGATGTCCGAAAGCACCACGGCTGAACGATACCTGCGCTTCGGCCGGATAGCTGCCCAAGGCAGTTCACCCAGCTACGCCGCCCGATGCGAAGAAATCGCGAAAAATCCTGACTTCCTGGCTCTCCTCGACGCCCTGCCCGAACCCAAACGCCAGCCCAACCTGCTCTTCGGCGCCGTCCGCTTCCTCGACGGCCCGGTGGACGAGTCCTTCCTCCCCTGGACCACGGCCCACTGGCCTGGCGTCACCGCCGTCATGCTCGCCAGGAGCACCCAGACCAACGAGGCGGGCCGGTGCGCGACCCTGATGCCGCTGCTGGCCCGCCTGCCGCAGCCGCTGGCGCTGATCGAGGTGGGCGCCTCCGCGGGGCTCTGCCTGTTCCCCGACAAATACCGCTACGCCTACAACGGCCAGCCGTCCTTCGGCCCGGACAGCCCGGTCGTGCTGCCCTGCCGTACCAACGCCGTCATTCCCCGGCAGCTACCGCAGGTCGCGTGGCGGGCCGGGATCGACCTCAACCCGGTCGATCTCGCCGACCCCGAGCAGCGGCGCTGGCTGGAGGCGCTCGTCTGGCCCGAGCAGGGAGACCGGCTGGCGCGGTTGCGGGCGGCGATCGAGATCGTCCGGGCGGATCCGCCGAGGATCGTCCGCGGCGACCTCAACGACACGGTCGAGGACCTGGTCGCGCAGGCCCCCGAGGGCGCCACCACGGTGGTCTTCCACAGCGCCGTGCTCGCCTACCTCACCGCGGCGGACCGGCGGCGCTTCACCGGGACGATGCGCCGCCTGCCCGTCCGCTGGATCTCCAACGAGGCTCCCGCCGTCATCGACGGCAAGAGGTTCGCGCTGCTCCTGGACGGCGAGCCCGTCGCGCGCACGGGCTCACACGGCCAGCTCCTGGAGTGGATCTAGCGGGCCCGGGACCGCCACAGCAGCCAGACGAAGTAGGGCGTGCCGATCAGCGCCGTCACCAGCCCGGCGGGCACCTGGGCGGGGGCGATGACCGTGCGGCCCAGGGTGTCGGCCAGGCTGACCAGGACCGCGCCCAGCAGGACCGCGACCGGCAGGACCCGGGAGTGCCTGGCGCCGACCAGGGCGCGGGCGGCGTGGGGCGCGATCAGGCCGACGAAGCCCACCACGCCCACGGCCGAGACCGCGGTCGAGGTCAGCAGGACGGAGGCGCCCAGGGCGGCCAGCCGTACCGGCTCGAGGGGGACGCCCAGGACGCGCGGGGTGTCCTCGTTCAGGGAGAGCAGGTCCAGGTCGCGCCGGAGCCAGGCGAGCAGCGGGATCGAGACGACCAGGGCCAGCGCCACGGGGATCAACTGGACCGGCAGCCGTCCGTAGGTGGAGCCGGACAGCCAGGTCAGGGCCATCGCGGTGTTCCACGGGTTCGACTTGACGATGATGAGGATCGTCACCGCGGTGCACGCGGCCTGGACGGCGACGCCGATGAGCACGAGGCGGTCGGAGTTCAGGCCGCCGCGCCACGACAGGCCGTAGACGACGGCGAAGGCCGCGAGGGCGCCGGCGAAGGCCACGGCCGACATCGACCAGACCCCGGCCAGGGGCACGAAGGCGAGCAGCGCGATCGCGCCGACGCCCGCGCCGGCCGTGACGCCGAGGACGCCGGGCTCGGCCAGCGGGTTGCGGCAGACGGCCTGTACGGCGGTGCCGGCGACGGCCAGCGCGGCACCGGCCAGGACGGCGGCCAGCACGCGCGGGTAGCGCTGGTCCAGGACGAAGGTGAGCGCCCGGCCGGTACGGCCCTGCAGCCAGTTGGCCACGTCGCCGGTGAGCAGCCAGCGGTCGCCGCCCAGCATGCCGAGCACGAGCGCCGCGGCCAGGAGGGCGAGGCAGACGGCGACGATGACGAGGTAGGCGCGGCGGGAGCGGGCGGCGACGGTGCGGACGGCGGGCGGCTGCCGGGTGGGTCCGGCGTCGCGGTAGCGCCGGGCCAGCCAGATCATGACGCCGGCGCCGAGCAGCGTGGTGACCACACCGGGGGGCACGTCCACGCCGGCCTGGGCGCCGAGCAGGGCGCGCAGCAGGATGTCGGAGCCGATCACGATGATCGCCCCGGCCAGGGCCGACAGCGGCAGCAGCGACCGGTTGCGGTGCAGCCCGGGGATCGACTTGGGCAGCAGGCGGACGATCACCGGCGCGCACAGCCCGACGAACCCGATCGGGCCGGCGATCGTCACGGCCGCGGCCGACAGCACCACGGCCAGCACCGTGAGCCAGAGGCGCAACCGGCGCACGTTGACGCCGAGCACGGCGGCGGTGTCGTCGCCGAGGCCGAGGATGTCCACCTTGGGGCCGACGACCATGGCGGCCAGCAGGCAGGCCACGATGAGCGGGCCGAGCTGGGTGACCGCGTTCAGGTCGCTCTGCACGAGCGAGCCGCTGCCCCAGGCGAACAGGCCGTGGGTGGCCTCCTCGAAGAGGATCATGACGAGGTTGGTGAGGGAGCCGAGCGCCAGCGCGGTGGCGGAGCCGGCGAGGATGAGCCGGGTGGTGCCGGTGCGCCCGCCGCCCGAGAGCGCGAGGACCAGCGCGGCGGCGGCCAGGCCGCCGAAGAGGGCGAGGCCGCCGGACAGGGCGAGGGGCAGCGACAGGCCGAACGCGGCGGCGGCGGCCACCGCGAGGTAGGCGCCGGCGCTGACGGCCAGCGTGTCAGGGGAGGCCATCGGGTTGCGCGCGATCGACTGCATGAGCGAGCCGGCGGCGCCGAGCGCGGCGCCGACGGCCACCGCGGCCAGCAGCCGGGGCAGCCGGGAGGCCAGCAGCACCCGGGCGCCCTCGTCGCTGCCGCCGAGCACGCCGGACAGCAGGTCCAGCGCGCCGACGTCGGCGTTGCCCTGGGTGACGTGGACGGCGGCGAGCAGGACGACCGCCGCCAGCGCGAGGAGGAAGACCCCGGCGGTCCCGACGCGCCGCAACGGCGTGACCGGGACCTCCGCGGACGTCAGCGTGCTCAAGTGGTGTATGCCTTGACCAGCGCCTCGGCATACTGCTTGCACGACAGCGGGCCGCCGAAGGTCCAGATGCCGTCGGGCAGCTTGGTGACGTTCTGCTTCTTGACGAAGGGCAGCGACTTCCAGATGGCGTTGCTCGCCAGGCCGTCGGCGAAGACGTCGTCGCCGTCGGAGGCGCTGTAGAAGAAGCGGGTGCCGGGGTCCTTGAGCGCGGTCAGGCCCTCGACGTCGGTGTTGCCGAGGCCCCACACGGGGTCGACCTTGCCGGACCAGGCGTTCTTCAGGCCGACGGCCTCGGCCACGTCGGAGACGAGCGCGCCCTTGCCGAACAGGCGCACCGAGATCGTGCTGCCTTCCTTCCAGCCGTCGGCCATCGCGAACGGCTTGCCCGCGCCGCCGGCCGCGGCGATCTTCTGCTTGGCGTCGGCCATGGCGGCGTCGAAGTCGGCCAGGACCTTCTGCGCCTCGGCGGTCTTGCCGACCGCGGTGGCGAGCAGGTTCAGGTCGGCGCGCATGCGCGTGAGGTTGCCCGACGCGTCGCTGCCCTTGAACACCAGGACGGGCGCGAACTTCTCCAGCTGGCCCACCAGCGCGGCGTCGTCGGACTCCATGACGATTAGGTCGGGCTGGAGGGCGGCGATGGAGTCGACGCTGGGCTCGTTGCGCATGCCGACGTCCTTGACGCTCGCGTCGAGCTTGGCGGAGGTCACCCAGGTGCCGTACCCCTTGACGTCGGCGACGCCCACCGGCATCACGCCGAGGGTGGCGAGCATCTCGGTCTCGCCCCACTCCAGGCTGACGACCCGGGCCGCCGGACGCTCGAGGTCGATCTTCTTGCCGCGCCCGTCGGTGACGCTGACCGGGGTGGAGCTCGGGGAGGGGGCCGAGGAGGCGGGGGCGGCGACGGGGGCTTCGGTGGTGCCGCAGGCGCTGAGAGCGGCGATCGCGGCCAGGGCCACGAGGGCGCTGCGCAGGGAGAGCATGGTGGTTCCTGTCAGGTCGTGACGGGCAGGTGCCGGCCGATCGGCCGGGTGCGCACCGTGCCCGTCTGGGGGTCGTGCGTGACGTCGATGCGGATGCCGTAGGCGTCGCTGAGGAGTTCTTCGGTGAACACCTCGGCGGGCGGGCCGTCGGCCCGCACCTTGCCGCCGTGCAGCAGCACGACGCGGTCGGCGATCTCGGCGGCCTGGTTGAGGTCGTGGAGCACGATGCCGATGGCGACGCCGTGCTCGTCGGCCAGGTCGCGGACGAGCTCCAGCAGCTCGACCTGGTAGCGCAGGTCGAGGAAGGTGGTGGGCTCGTCCAGGAGCAGGACCGCGGTGTCCTGCGCCAGGCAGGTGGCCAGCCACACGCGCTGCAGCTCGCCGCCCGACAGCTCGTCCACCGGACGCTCGGCCATCGCGCTGACGCCGGTCAGCGTCATCGCGCGGGCCACGGCCTCGGTGCCGCCGGGGTCCCCGGCCTTCCAGCGGCCCCGGTACGGGTGGCGGCCGTAGCCGACCACGTCGCGGACCTGCACCCCGCTCGGGGTGGGGCGGCTCTGGGCGAGCAGCGTCACCCGGCGGGCGAAGTCGCGCGCCGACAGGTCGAGGGCGGAGCTGCCGTCGCCGAAGCACACCGTCCCGGCGTCGGGCCGGTGCAGCCTGGCCAGCGCGCGCAGCAAGGTGGACTTGCCGCTGCCGTTCGGGCCGACCAGCGCGGTCACCTGGCCCGGAGGCAGGTTGATGCGGCCCTCTTCGACCACGCAGGCTCCGTGGTAGCTGAGGCGGAGGTCGGCTCCGGCCAGCGAGATCTTCCCGGTCACGGAGATTAGGTTAGGCTAACCTTCAACTTTGTCAACGTTCGGGGTCTGTCATCCGAATTGCGGACGTGAAATCCCGGGTGCCGCCGTTTTACCGTCAGGCGTGTCGATTCTCTGCGCGGGACTGACCTACGAGCACGTGCCCATCGGGGTGCTCGAACGGCTGGCCGTACCGGACGAACAACGTCCTGACCTGCTGCGACGGCTGCGCGACGCGCCCGGCGTGGACGGGGTCTTCCTGCTGGCCACCTGCAACCGGCTGGAGTTCTACGCCGACGGCGACACCCGCGCCCCGGCCGCCCTGGAGCGGGCGCTCGACTGGCATCCGCTGGTGCGGCGGGAGGTGTGCGCCGTGGAGCACCTGTGCTCCGTCGCCGGCGGGCTGGAGTCCATGGCGCTGGGAGAGCGCGAGATCGCCGGGCAGCTGCGGCGGGCCGTCCGCGCGGCCGCGGAGAGCATGAGCCCCGAGTTGCACCGTCTGGTCCGTACGGCGTTGCGCGCCGGTCGCCGGGTCCGCGCCGAGACGGACCTGGGTACGGCCGGCCTGTCGCTGGCCGGCGCCGGGATGGACCTGGCCGTCCGGTACCTGCACGGGCTGGCCGGCCGGGCCGTGCTGGTCATCGGGGCGGGCGAGGTGGGCCGGGCCGTGGCCAGGCGCGCCCGTGCGCTGGGCGCGGGCCGCATCCTCATCGCCAACCGGGGCAGGACGGCGGCGGACAGGCTGGCGGCCGAGGTGGGCGGCGTCGTCGCGGGGGACCTGTCCCAAGGGCCGCTGCCCCGCTGCGATCTGATGGTCACCGCCGTCCGCGCGCCCGAGCCCGTGGTGACCGCCGGCCGGGTGACGGGACCGGCCTTCGTGCTCGACCTCGGCCTCCCGCGCAACGTGGCGCCCGAGGTGCGGACGCTGCCCGGCGTCAGGGTCGCCGACATCGAGGACCTGGGCAGGCATCTGGCCGGACGGGGACTGCCGGAGGAGGTGGAGCGGGCCAGGGCGATCGTGGCCGAGGAGGTGGCCGCCCACCTCACCGAGGGCCACGAGCGCGCCGCCGTACCCCTGATCACCGCGCTGCGCGGGCAGGCCGGGCAGGTCGTCGCCGACGAGGTGGTCCGCCTGCACCGCCGCCTGCCCGGCCTGGACGAGCGGGCCCGCCGGGAGACCGAGACCGCCATCCGCCGCGTCGCCGGCCGGCTGCTGCACGAACCGACCATCCGGGCCAAGCGGCTGTCCGCCACACCGGGCGGGGCGCGCTACCTCGACGCGCTGGCCCACCTCTACGGCCTTGAGGAGACGACATGAGGCTCGGCACCAGGCGGAGCAGACTCGCGATGGTCCAGTCACGCTGGGTGGCGGAACGGCTGACCGTACCCGTGGAACTGGTGGGCATCACCACGGCCGGCGACCGGACCGACGCGCCGATCGAGCGCATCGGCGCGACCGGCGTCTTCACCACCGCGCTGCGCGAGGCGCTGCTGTGCGGCGAGGTGGACGTGGTCGTCCACTCCTACAAGGACCTGCCGACCGCGCCGATGCCCGGGATCGTGACGGCCGCCGTCCCCGAGCGCGCCGATCCGCGTGACGCGCTGGTGCTGCGTCCCGGCCGCGTGCCGGAGGCCGGCGCCCGCGTCGGCACCGGTTCGCCACGCCGGGCCTTTCAGGTACGGCAGGCGTACGATGTCGTGGTGGCCCCGATGCGTGGCAACGTGGACACCCGGCTGCGGAAGCTGGCCGACGGCCAAGTGGACGCGCTGGTATTGGCCTTGGCCGGCCTGGACCGCCTCGGCCTGACCGCTCCGAACACCCAAGGCCGCGCCCACGCCTCCGGCGGGCTGGACCGGCTGGGGCTCGGCCTCAGCTCCGCCGGCGTGCTGCCGCTCGACCCCGGGATCATGCTCCCCGCCCCCGCCCAGGGCGCGCTGGCCGTCGAATGCCGGGCCGGCGACCTGCGGGCCATCGACGCGCTCGCGCCCCTCGACCACCCGCCCACGCGGGCGGCGGCCACCGCCGAGCGCAGCCTGCTGGCCGCGCTGCAGGCGGGCTGCACGGCCCCGGTCGGCGCGCTGGCCACGCCAGGAGACGACGGAACGCTCACGCTCGAGGCCGTCCTGGCCGACAGAAGGGTCAGGGCGGCGCACACCGGCCCGATCGAGGACGCCTGCCGCATCGGCCGTGACCTGGCCGCGCTGCTCCTGGACAAGGAACCCAGCAGATGATCGACGAGGTGCACGCGCTGCTGCGCGCCGAGCAGTCCCGGCTCGTCGCCGTCTTCGAGGACTACGACCAGGGCGGGCGCTTCCGGCCGGCCCAGTGGGAGCGCAGCACGCTGGGCGGCGGCCGGGCCTGCGTCCTGGAGGGCGGGCACGTCTTCGAACGGGCCGGCGTCAACGTCTCGCTCATCCACGGCGAGCGGGTCCCGCAGACGATCGTCCAGACGTTCCCGCACACCGACGGCCTGCCGTACGCGGCGACGGGCATCTCGATGGTGCTGCACCCGCGCAACCCCTACGCCCCGGCCATGCACGCCAACTTCCGCTTCTTCAGCGTGCCCGGCCTCGACTGGTGGTTCGGCGGCGGCTGCGACCTCACCCCGATGTACGGCTTCGCCGACGACGCCGCCCACTTCCACCGCACGCTGCGCGACTGGTGCGACCGGCATCCCGGCGCCAGCTACGAGGAGTGGAAGGCCGCCTGCGACGAGTACTTCACGATCCCGCACCGGGGCGAGATGCGCGGGGTGGGCGGCGTCTTCTTCGACCGGATCAGCGAGGAGGGGCCCGGCGGGTTCGGGCGCTGCCGGGCGCTGGTCGCCGACGGGCTGGCCACCATCGGGCCCGCCTACCTGCCGATCCTGGACCGGCGCTGCCGCATGCCGTACGGCCCGCGGGAGCGGAACTGGCAGCTGGCGCGGCGCGGGCGCTACGTCGAGTTCAACCTGGTCTACGACCGGGGCACCCGGTTCGGGCTGCAGACCCGGGGCAACATCGAGGCGATCCTCATGTCGATGCCGCCCCTGGCGCGCTGGGGCTTCGAGCTGATCCCCGAGCCGGGCAGCCCGGAGAGCGCGGTGGCCGAGCTCCTGCAGCCCCGCGACTGGGCGGGGCCGCGGCTGCCTCGGGGGCCGGTGGCCGGTCAGGAGTCCGTCGAGACGGGCCGGATGTAGCGCAGGGCGCAGGCGTGCGCGCCGCGCACCTGCCGCAGCATGACCTCGGCCGTGATGTCGTCGAAGGCGCGCGAAGTGGCCTCGACCGACAGCTCGCAGTGCAGCGAGGGCGGGTCGGTGATGCCGAGGTCCTCGGCGGCCGCCTTGCACAGGCACGTGCGGGTGACGACCAGCGCGCACTCGCGCTCGGGCGTGGAGCAGTCCACGACCTCCTCCTGCAGGCCCATCTCCTCGAAGACGGGCAGCACCTTGGCGATGGCCTCGGTCAGCGAGCTGGAGCTGTCGAGGTAGGGGGCCATGCAGGCGCGCTGGCGGGCCGGGTATCCGGCCATCAGCTCCTCGCGGGCCGCCCGCTCGCCGACGGTGTCGCGCAGCTCCAGGTAGCGGGCCATCCGGTCGCGCATCTCGGCGCGGAACGCGGCTTCCTTGTCATTCATGTGATCCTCTTTTCGACGATCCGGGCCAGCGCCGCGGTGAACGACGGGCGGTCGTTCAGTGCGGGCGCCCGGCGGTAGTGGGTGATGCCGGCCCGCTCGGCCGCCTCGGCGACCTCCACGTCGAGCTCCCACAGGGTCTCGATGTGGTCGGAGGTGAACGAGACGGGCACGATCAGCAGCCGTTTCACGCCGCGCGCGCCCAGGTCCCCGACCGTGGCCTCGGTGCCGGGCCGCAGCCACGGCATCGGGCCGACCTTGGACTGGTAGGCGAGCAGGTGCGGGTTGGGGACGGCCAGGTGGTCCATGACGGCGCGGACGGTGGCGCGGGTCTCGACCGGGTACGGGTCGCCCGCGGCCACGATGCGCTCGGGCAGGGAGTGGGCGCTGAACAGCACCGTCGCCTCGTCCGGGCGGTCGAAGGCGGCCAGGCCCTCGCGGACGGTCTCGGCCAGTGCCGCCACGTAGGCGGGCTCGGTCGGCCAGCGGTCGATGACGGTCCACTCGAAGGCGTCCTCCATGCCCATCGCCGTCAGCGTGCGCCACAGGTCGGCCATGCTCGATCCGGTCGTGGTGACCGAGTAGTGCGGGTATTGGGGGAAGGCGACGGCCCGCCGTACACCGTCGGCGCGCATCGCGGCGAGCGCGGCGGCGGCGCCCGGCTCGGCGTAGCGGAAGGCCAGGTAGGCGTGGTGGGGGCCGGTGGCGGGGGAGAGCTCGTCCAGTTCGGCGGTCAGAGCCTTGGCCTGGCGTTCCGTCCAGTCGCGCAGCGGGGAGCCGCCGCCGATCTCGGCGTACTGGCGGGTGACGCGGGCGAGCCTGGCCCGGATGAGCAGCGGGCCGAGCACGCGGCGGGCGGGCAGCATGTCGAGGTCGGCGAACAGGCGGCGCAGGAACGGGCGGACGTCGCCGAGTGTCCACGGGCCGCCCATGTTCAGCATGACGATGCCGGTGCTCATCGCAGCAGCTCCTCCGCGGCCTCCAGGGCCCAATAGGTGATGACGAGGTCGGCGCCGGCGCGGCGGATCGACAGCAGGGACTCGGCGACGGCGCGGCGGCGGTCCAGCCAGCCGTGCGCCGCGGCGGCCTCGAGCATCGCGTACTCGCCGGAGACCTGGTAGGCGGCCACGGGCACGTCGGCCGCGTCGGCCACCCGGCGGACCACGTCCAGGTAGCCGAGCGCGGGCTTGACCATGACGGCGTCGGCGCCCTCCTCCAGGTCGAGGGCGACCTCGCGGAGCGCCTCCCCGGCGTTGGCGGGCGAGCGCTGGTGGCCCGCGCGGTCGCCGCCGGCGGGGGCCGACTCGGCGGCCTGGCTGAGCGCGATCGCCTGGTAGCGGGCGAGCGTGGTGTCGTTGTCCACCTGCCCGTCCTGGATCAGGCCGCAGTGGCCGTGGGCGGTGTATTCGCACATGCACAGGTCGGCCATGAGCACGCACCGCCCGCCGAGGTCGGCGGCCAGGTCGCGCAGGGCGCGCTGCACGACCCCGTCCTCGGCGTCGGCGCCGCTCCCGCGATCGTCCTTGAACGCGGGCACGCCGAACAGCAGCAGCCCGCCGACCCCTGCCGCCGCGGCGCGAGCCGCGGCCTTGCGGACGGAGTCGGCGGTGTGCTGGACGACGCCGGGCATCGAGGGGACGGGGACCGGGTCGGTGATCCCCTCTTTGACGAACAGCGGGAGAACGAGGTCCCCCGGCGACATCCGGTGCTCCGCTGCCAGCCCGCGCAGGGCGGGCGTGCGCCGCAGCCGTCGCGGGCGGCGGCGGCCGATGCCGCTGGACATGGGTCCCTCCCCGGATCGTCGATGCTTCGAGCAAATCCGGGACCACGCCCCCTGTCATGTCATCATTTTTGCTGTCATGACAGGGTTCGCCGGCGCTGACAGCCTGCGGCCATGGTCCCCGAGGATTCCGAGTTGTTCCCCCGCGCGCTGCGCCCGCTCGTCCGCCGCGCGCTGTGGCTGACCCTGCTGGCCCTGGCCCTGCTCATGGCGGCAGGGGTCCGGTGGCTGGCATGAAGGTCGTCTTCCAGACCAGCCGCATCGAGTGCGGCGTCGCCTGCCTGGCCATGGTTCTGGGGCATCATGGCCACGCGGTCTCCCTGCTGGAGCTGCGCGAGCGCTGCGGCCTGGGGCGCGCGGGCACCACCGCGGGCACGCTGGTCAGGACGGCCAAGGAACTCGGCATGACGGCCACCGGCTACCGCGCCTCGCCCGAGCTGCTGCGCGGCCTCGACCTGCCGGCCATCGTGCACTGGGCGCCCGACCACTACGTCGTGGTCGAGCACGTCGGCCGGCGCCGGGTCAGGGTCGTCGACCCCGAGACCGGGCGCAGGCGGCTCACCCAGGAGGAGTTCGCGGCCGGGCTCGGCAGGGTGGCGATCGGGTTGTGGCCGGGGCCCGGGTTCACCCGCAGGAAGTCGGCCGGCGAGCCGTTCTGGCGGGTGTACGTGCGCCGCCTGCTCGCGCTCCGGGGGACCAAGGCGCTGCTGGCCCAGGTGCTGCTGGCCTCGCTGCTGCTGCAGGTGCTCGGGCTGGCCATGCCGCTGGCCGTACGCGCGGTGGTGGACCAGCTCGGCCCGCTGGGCGGGGTGCTCGGCCTGGTCGGCGCCGGGATCGCGGTCATCGCCGCGGCCCAGTTCGTCACCGGGTACCTGCGCGCCTCGCTCGTGCTCTACCTGCAGGGGCGGCTGGACACCCACGCCATGATCGGCTTCTGCGAGCACCTGCTCCGGCTGCCGCTGACCTACTTCCAGCAGCGCAGCACCGGCGACATCGCCGCCAGGATGGGCGGCATCGTGCTGCTGCGCGAGCAGCTCACCGGGCAGACGCTGGCCGCGGTCCTCGACACGGCGACGCTGTTCACCTACCTGGCCGTGTTGGCCGTGATCGACCCGGCCGCCGCCCTGGTGGTCCTCGGCGTGGTCGCGGTGCAGTTCGGGCTGTTCGTCCGGGCCACCCGGGTGGTGCGCGAGCGCATGGCCGCCGACGTCCACACCCATCACCGGGAACAGGCGTACCTGATCGAGATGCTCCAGGGGGTGCTGACGGTCAAGGCCGCCGCCGCCGAGCAGCGGGCGCTCGAACGCTGGTCGGGGCTGTTCGTCACCTGGATGCGGGCCACGCTGCGGCGCGGGCACGCAAGCGCGGTCCTCGACTCCGTGGCCGCCTCCCTGCGCGTGCTCACCCCGCTGGCCGTGCTCTGGCTGGGCGCCTCCCGCGTGCTCACCGGGGACGTGAGCGCCGGAACCATGATCGCCGCCACCTGGATGGCCGCCTCCGTCGTGACGCCGCTGTCGCTGCTCGTGGCCGGGGCTCAGCGGCTCCAGCTCGCCGGGGCCTACCTCCAGCGGCTGGCCGACGTGCTGGAGTCCCGGCCCGAGCCCGGCCGGACCGCCCCGACCGGCCTCACCGGCGACGTGCACGTGGACGCGGTCACCTTCCGCTACGACCGGCACGGCCCGCCCGCGCTGCTCGGGGTCTCCCTGCGCGCCCGGCCCGGCGAGCGGGTGGCCGTCGTCGGCGCCACGGGCGCCGGGAAGACCACGCTCGCGCTCCTGCTGCTCGGCCTCTACCGGGCCGAGGCCGGCTCCGTGGGCATCGACGGCCACGACCCCGGCGGGCTGCGCGGCTGCGTCGGCTCCGTGCTCCAGGAGCCCTCGCTCTTCAGCGGGACCATCCACGACAACATCGCCTTCCACGACCCCGCCGTCACCCGCGACGAGGTGGTCGACGCAGCCCGTACGGCGGAGCTGCACGAGGAGATCGTCGCCCTGCCCAACGGCTACGACACCCGCCTGGCCGAGCGGGGCGGCGGGCTCTCTGGCGGCCAGCGGCAGCGGCTCGCGCTGGCCAGGGCGCTCATCGGGCGGCCGGCCGTACTGCTGCTCGATGAGGCGACCAGCCACCTGGACGCGGTCACCGAGGCGCGCATCCACCGCAACCTGCGCGCGTTGCGGTGCACGCAGATCGTCATCGCCCACCGGCTGAGCACGGTGCGGGACGCCGACCGGATCGTGGTGCTGGAGCGCGGCCGGATCGTCGAGCAGGGCACGCACGAGGAACTGCTGGCCCGGCGCGGCGGCTACGCGGCGCTGGTCGGAGCGCAGCTCGACGCCTAGCGAGAGGAGGTGATGACGATGAAGGAACAGCTCGTGAACCCGCATGAGGCGGAGCTGAGCGAGGCCGAGCTCGACGAGATCCATGGCGGGCACCCCGGCATGGGCGCGGAGGGCGGCAGCTGCACGCGCGACGGCGGCGGCATGACCCCGATCGAGACCGGCGGGTGAGATGAGCGGGCGGGGGATCCCCATGGCGGGGTCCCCCGCCCCACGCGCTCAGGGGGCCTGGCGGCTGTAGCGGAAGACGCACATGTGGGCGCCGCGCACGTGCTGGCGCAGCACCTCGACCTTCAGGCCGGGGAACGCCCGCCGGGCCGCCTCGTTGTCCAGCTCGCACAGCACCGTCAGCGGCTCGGTCAGGCCGAGGTCGTCGCAGGTGGACTGGCATTCGCAGGTGGTGAGGATCTCGACGGCCGCGTCCACGCCGTCGCCGGAGACGTCCACGATCTCGATGTGCACGCCCATGGTGTCGAACACCCGGGTGACCTTGGAGAAGCCCTCGGCCAGAGTGTTGTCGCGGATCAGCGTGCCCATGCGCTGCTCCTGCCTGCGCACGTAGGACTCCAGGATGGACTCGCGGGCCCGCTCGTCGCCCATGTCCTCGCGCAGCCGCAGATAGTCGGCCAGCCGGGTGCGCATCAGCGCGCGGTACTCCTGCTCGTTCACTCCGATCTCCCCTCGTCCTCGCGGACTCGTTCGGCCAGTTCCAGCTTGGTGTAGGCGGGCCGGCCCGCCTGCTCGTACTTGGCCTTGACCCGCTGGAGGTATGTCTTGGCCGTCGCCGGGCTGATCCCGATGCGATGGGCCGCCTTCTGAAGCGTCATCCCCGAGGTGTAGGCGAGGAGCACTGCCCGCTCCCGCCGTGAGAACTTCGGCCGCTGCGGCGGAGGCTCCCCCTCGAGCACGATCACCATATGAATGACCTCTGCCATGTCCGCTGATTCGTCCACGGCGGACCGATGGATTCCCATTGTCGATTTCCGGACAGCATGGTTGTCGGAGGAGGTGTGACGACGATGTCCGAGCAGGCGGTCGAGCGAGCCCACCGCGAGGAGTGGGCGTACGTGCTGGCCGCCACCGTCCGCCTCACCCGTGACCTCGACGCGGCCGAGGAGGCGGTCCAGGACGCCTACGTGCAGGCGCTGCGCACGTGGGGGAGGGACGGTGTGCCCGAGCGCCCGGGCGCCTGGCTGACCACGGTCGCCCGCAGGGCCGCGCTCAACGCGATGAAGCGGGAGCGCACGCTGGCCGCCAAGCTGCCGCTGCTCATCGGGGTCGAGGAGGACGAGCCGCCGGAGACCGGCGCCGTCCGGGACGACCGGCTCCGGCTGATCTTCACCTGCTGCCATCCCGCGCTGGCCCCCGAGGCGCGGGTCGCGCTCACGTTGCGGCTGGTGTGCGGGGTGGCCACGCCGGACGTCGCCCGTGCCTTCCTGGTGCCGGAGGCGACGATGGCGGCCCGGATCACCAGGGCCAAGAAGAAGATCGCGGCGGCGGGGATTCCGTACGCGGTGCCGTACGAGGAGGATCTGCCGGAGCGCGTGGACGCGGTGCTGACCGTCATCCATCTGCTCTACTCCACCGGGCACACCGCCGCCACCGGGCAGGAGCTGGTGCGCGACGAGCTCACCGGCCGCGCGCTCGGCCTGGCTCGCATGCTGGTGGGGCTGCTGCCCCGCGACAGGGAGGCGCGCGGGCTGCTGGCGCTGCTGCTGGTGCACCAGGCCCGCCGGGCCACCAGGACCGACGCCGCCGGACGGCTGTTGCGCCTGGAGGAGCAGGACCGCTCCGCCTGGGACCGCGCGCTGATCGCCGAGGCCGACCGGCTCATCATCGGCGCGCTCACCGCGGGCCCGCCCGGCCGCTTCACGCTGCAGGCCGCCATCGCCGCCCTGCACGCTCAGGCGCCCTCCTACGCGGAGACCGACTGGCCGCAGATCCTCATCCTGTACGGCGAGCTGCTGCGGATCTGGCCGTCACCGGTGGTCGCGCTCAACCGGGCGGTGGCCCTGGCCGTGGTCGAGGGCCCGGCCGCCGCGCTGGAGGTGGTCGAGGAGCTGGAGCGGGAGGGACGCCTGGCCGGCTACCGCTATCTGCCCGCGACCAAGGCCGACCTGCTGCACCGGCTGGGCCGCGACGCCGAGGCGGTCGAGGCGTACCGGGCCGCGCTGGCGCTCAGCGGCAACGCGGCCGAGCAGGAGTTCCTGCTGGAGCGGGCCAGAACTGTCGGTGGCGTGTGGCACGGTGAGGAGCTGTGGGTCAACCGCTGAAAGAGTTCGTCAACGCCGATTCCGTCGGCGTGCTGGCCGACGGCCTTGCCGCCGCCCTGCCCGGCTTCGCGCGCGAGCGCTTCGTGGCCGATTCCGTCGGCGCCCTGGCGGCGATGGAGCTGAAGGACCGCGTGCGTCATGTCGCCCGCACGCTGGGCGGCGTCCTCGGCGTGCCCTTTGCCGAAGCGGCGGCCGCGCTGCGCGCCTGCGCGCCCGGGCTCGACATGTGGAGCGGCTGGCCCGCCACCGACTACGTCGCGCTGCACGGCCTGGACCACCTCGAGGTGGCGATGGAGACGCTGGCCGCGCTGACCCCGCACGCCACGGCCGAGTTCGCCGTCCGCCCCTATCTGGAGCGCCACGGCACGGCCGCCCTGGAGATCATGCACGGGTGGGCCGGTTCGCCCGACGCGCACCTGCGCCGCCTGGCCTCGGAGGGCTCGCGGCCCAGGCTGCCGTGGGCCACCCGGGTCGGCTGGCTGATGACGCCCGGGCCGACGCTGCCGATCCTGGCCCGGCTGCGCGACGACCCGAGCGAGTATGTCCGCCGCTCGGTCGCCAACCACGTCAACGACCTGGCCAAAGACCACCCGGAGGCGGCCGTCGCGCTGCTGGCCGGGTGGCGGGCCGAGGGCGGCTCACACGTGGAGAAGGTGGTCAGGCACGCGGTGCGCGGGCTGCTGCGCGACGGGCACCCGGATGCGCTGGGCCTGGTCGGCGCCACGCCCGGCGGCGGCAGGGTCACGGCGCTGACGCTGGCCGCCGACCAGGTGGCCGTGGGCGGCAAGCTGGCCTTCACCGTCGAGCTGGCCGCGGATGCGCCGGGGCCGCTGGTGCTGCGCTACGCGGTGGTGCGCCCGGGCTCGCGGCGCGTCTTCCACCTGGGCGAGCGCACGGCCGCCGACGCCGGCCAGGCCATCGCGGTGACCAAGTCCCACTCCTTCCGCCCGGTGACGACCCGGGTGGAGCCGCCGGGGCCGCGCACGCTGGAGATCGTGGTCAACGGCGTGGTCCGGGCGACGGCGCCCTTCCGGCTCACCGAGGTGGAGAACCCGTAAAAAGGGGCGATAAGCAACGGCCGGGCGTGCTGGAATACAGGGCTGGAAGTGTGCACCGACCAACAGGCAGGCCATGTTCACCCCTGGAGAGACCGCCCTGACCATCCACGCGCCCGCGACCGAGCGGGTCGTGGGCCGGTGGCGCGAGCGCTACGACCCGGCCACGCCGTACGGCGTGCCCGCGCACGTGACCGTGCTCTACCCCTTCCTGCCCGCCGACCGGGTGGACGAGGCCGAGCTGCGGGCGTTGTTCGCCACGTATGAGCCCTTCGACCTGGTCTTCGAGCGCACCGCGCGGTTCCCCGGCCTCGTCTACCTCGCGCCGGAGCCGGCCGAGCCCGTCAAGGAGCTCACCGAGGCGGTGGTGGCCCGCTGGCCGGAGGCGCCGCCGTACCAAGGCAAGTATCCCGAGGTCGTCCCGCACCTCACGGTCGGCCAGGGCCTCGACGAGCAGAGCGCCGCGGCGGTCGAGGCCGGGCTCGAGGGGCTGCCGGTGCGGATGCGGGTCAGCGGCGTCACGCTGGACTTCTTCGACGGCGAGAGGTGGCGGCGCCGGGCCCGCTTCCCGTTCGGCGAGGTCGGCGCGGCCGAGTTCGCCTTCCCCGGGCCGCTGCGGGACACCCTGGTGGCCGCCATCCTGAGCGGGCGCAAGACGGCGACGAGCTCCATGCTGGCCGACTACGCCGGCGAGGAGCTGCCGGTCGCCGGATCCTGGGACGCGCTGATCGACTCGGCGGGCCGCCGGGTGGCGCTGCTGGAGACGACCGAGGTCAGGGTGGTGCCGATCCGCGAGATCGACGACGCGTTCGCCCGCGACGAGGGCGAGGGCTTCGCCGGGGTCGCCGAGTGGCGGGCGGCCCACGAGCGGTTCTGGCTCAGCCCCGAGCACGTCGCCTATCTCGGCCGCACGCCGGTGATCGACGACGACACGCTCGTGGTGACCGAGCGCTTCCGCCTGCTGGAGACCCTGTGAACGGCGACTACGGCGTGCCCGGCTCGCTGGCCCGGGTGCTGGCGGACATCGCCGACGAACGCCGGGCACAGGACGCCAGGTGGGGCATCCAGGACATCCCCGATGGAACCTCTCCTTCCCGTACGGCTGCCGCCGACGCGGCCAAGCGCGAGACCTCGGCCGCCTTCGGCGAAGGGACGCTGACCTGGCGGCACATCCTCCTCGAGGAGGTGCTGGAGTCGTTGGCCGAGACCGACCCGGAGGCGCTGCGCACCGAACTGATCCAGGTGGCCGCCGTGGCCGTCAAATGGGCTCAAGCCCTTGACCGCCGGTCTCTGGAAGGTCCGCCGGGAACACGCCCAGCCCCTCAGCCGTGACCCGCCAGCCCGGCGGGAACCGGCCGGCCATCAGCGCGACGGCGGCGAGCAGGCCGCCGTTGGCGGGCAGGTAGACCGACAGCCCGCCGGGGAACTGCGGCACGTGGCCGGTCGGCAGGTAGTGGTTCTTGTAGGTGTCCATGAGCAGCGCCTCGACCGCCGCCTCGGGCCGGCCCAGCCGGGTGGCGCACATCGCCAGCACCGGATAATCCCAGCCCCACGTGGTGTGCAGGTCCCAGGTGCGCAGCACGTGGTCGAAGGTGTCCGACATGATCGCGCGGTCGATGACCGGCGTGGCGGGCAGGAAGCCGAGGGCCATGAGCATCGACGGGTGGTCGTCGGGCACCGTGTACGGCTCGGTGGCGACGGCCGGGTAGACGCCCTGCCGGGCCGCGGGCCTGGCCAGGCGCCGCAGGACCGCGTCCCAGCCGGGGTGGCGCTCCAGGCCGAGGCGTTCGCGCCAGCGCTGGGCGACGTGCAGGCCCCAGTGCCAGTAGGCCAGCTCGAAGGTGGGGTCGGCGGTGCGTGCCCGGTCGGGATAGTAGGTCTCCTGGGCGGGGACCAGCGGCGGGCCGAGGTGGAAGACGCCGCCGTCGTCCGGTTCCGCGTAGGAGGCCATGAACTCGGCCGTCTCGAAGACCAGGCTCGCGTGGCGCTCCAGGGCTCCGGGCACGTCGTTGCGGCGCAGCAGCTCGGCGTAGTAGATGGGGTGCGGCTGCTGCCAGATCAGGAAGGGGCCGACCTGGCTGGGCGCCTCGCGGCCGTCCGGGCCGACCTGCTTGGGCCAGCGGGCTCCGCCGTACCCCTGCTCGGCGGCGGTGCGGCGGGCGGCGGGCAGGATCTCGCGGTACCAGCCGAGCCCGCGCTCCAGCAGTTCGGGCCGCCCCCACACGGCGAAGTGGGCGGCGTGCCACCAGTGCATCTCCAGGTGGAACTTGCCGCCCCAGGAGTTGTGCACGAGCCCCGACTCCTGCGGCGGCGCCGAACCGGCGCAGTGCACGGCGGTCTGGTACTGCGAGAGCACCACGCGGCGCTCCAGCTCGGGGGCGCGCGGGTCGGTGCTGCCGGCGAAGCTGACGGCGGCGCCGGTGGTCCAGAACGTGCGCCAGTGTTCGGCCGCGGCCTTGTGCACCTGGTCGAAGCAGGGCGGCTCGTCGGCGGGGAGGGGGGAGAAGGCGGCGCTGAGCGCCAGCTCGGACCCGGGGGCTTCGACCTCCAGCCCGGGTCCGGTGCCCGCCTCGGCGGGCGCGCCGCCGCCGGTCCGCAGGTATCTGCTGGTCCGCACGTGCCCGTCGGCGCGGATGCGCCCGTTGGTGGTCACGCGCACGTGGTAGCGGGCGTCGCCCACGCGCCGCTCCACCCCGCCGGGCACGGACACGGCGCCCTCGGTGAGCCGTTCGCCGGGCGAGAGCGGGTCGCGTTGCCCGGGGAAGGTGATCGCAACCGCCAGTTCCCCGGAGGCCAGCAGCGGCGAGCGCACCCGGGTGGCGAGCACGTCGAGCTCGGGGTGTACGGCGGTGCGTACCTCGACCGGTGCCCCGCCGAGGCAGAAGACCGAGTGCACGCTCCCGGTCCACAGGTCGAGTTCCACGCACAACGCGGTCACTTCCAGCGCCGGATCGAAGCGCAGCCCGATCCGGCCGAGGTCGAGCCGTCGCGGGTTGGCATACAGCCAGCCGCCCGCGTCGCCGGAGGCCACGCCGTCCGGCCCGAGGCGCATGCGGTCGGGGTAGCGGACGGTCCCGGTCCGGGTGCGGTAGGCGGTGCCGGTGTCCTCCAGCCGGTGCGTCCTGCCGGGGTCGGTGGCGTACCAGCCCCAGCTCGACTGGATGCGCAGCGGCACCGGGAAGTCGTCCGGGTCGAAGCGCAGCCGGGGCAGCCTGCGCACCCCGTCGGGGCCGGTGACCAGCGCCGGCCGGGGCGGCAGCTCGTGCGCCTCGGGGAAGGTCTGCAGGCCGGTGCCGTCGACGTTGACGGCGAAGTCGCCGTTGCCCAGGCTGAGCGTGCACGAGGGGTGCCACCGGGTGAGGACCACGTTGTGCCGGCGGACCAGCCGTTCCCTGTCGATCACGTGCTCTCCTTGGCCAGGCCGAGCCGCGCGGCCCGCCGGGCGGCCTGCTCCTCCGGGTCGGGCACCGGCGCCGACAGCAGCAGCCGCCGCGTGTACGGGTCGTGGGGACGGGTGGTCACCTGCTCGGTGGGCCCGGTCTCGACCAGCACGCCGCCGGACATGACGGCCACCCGGTCGCACACGTTGCGCACCACCGCGAGGTCGTGCGAGATGAACAGGTAGCTGACGCCGGTGTCGCGCTGGATCTCCACGAGCAGGTCGAGCACCTGGGCCTGGGTGGAGACGTCGAGGGCGGAGACGGGTTCGTCGCAGATGATCAGCGGCGGCCCGAGCGCGAGCGCGCGGGCGATGGCCACGCGCTGGCGCTGCCCGCCGGACAGCTCGCGGGCGCGGCGTTCGCCGGTGCCGGCCGGCAGCCGGACCCGGTCGAGGAGCCCGGCCACGCGGGCGCTCGCCGCCTCGTACCCGAGCCGGCCGTGGGCCAGCAGGGGTTCGACCAGGATGTCGGCGATGCTCATGGCCGGGTTGAGCGAGCTGAACGGGTCCTGGAAGACCGCCTGGACGAGCAGCGCACGCGCCTGGCGGCCGGGCAGCGGCTGCCCGGCGAACAGGATGGATCCCCCGGAGACGGGCGCCAGCCCGAGCACCGCGCGGCCGAGCGTGGTCTTGCCCGAGCCGGACTCGCCCACCAGGCCGAGCGTCTCGCCCTGCGCGATGGCCAGGCTCACACCCTTGAGCACCTGCAGCGGCACCGCGCCCAGGCCGCGCTGCGGGTAGGCCACCCACAGGCTGCCGATCTCCAGCAGCGGCGCCCCGGCGGCGGCCGGGCGCGGGCGCGGGTCGGCGTTGTGCGGGTTGGCGGCCAGCAGGTCCTTGGTGTACGGCTGCGCGGGGTGGGCGAACAGCGCCCGCGTGGCCGCCTCCTCGACCAGGCGGCCGTGGCGCATCACCGCGACCCGGTCGCACATGTCCGCCACGACGCCCAGGTCGTGGGTGACGAGGAGTACGGCCATGCCGCGTTCGGCCCGCAGCGAGCGCAGCAGGTCGAGCACCTCGGCCTGGACGGTGACGTCCAGCGCGGTCGTGGGCTCGTCGGCGACCAGCAGCTCGGGGTCGCAGGCGATGGCCCCGGCGATGAGCACGCGCTGGGCGGTGCCGCCGGAGATCTCGTGCGGGTAGGCGCGATAGATGCGCTCCGGCTCGGCGATGCCCACGCGGGCCAGCAGTTCCAGGACCCGGAGCCGGGCCGCGCGGCGCGAGAGCCCCCGGTGCACCCGCAGCGGCTCGGCGAGCTGGCCGCCGACGCGGAAGCTCGGGTCCAGGTTGGACATCGGCTCCTGGGAGACGTAGCCGATGCGGGGGCCGCGGACCCGGTTGAGCGCCCGCTCGCCCAGCTCGGCCAGGTCGGCGCCGTCGAAGTGCACCGACCCCGCGGCGATCCGGCCGCTGGGCGGCAGCAGGCCCAGGGCGGCCAGCACGGTCTGGGTCTTGCCCGAGCCGGACTCGCCGACCAGGCCGACGACTTCGCCGGGCCGTACCTGGAGGGTGACCCCGTCGACGACGGTGACCTCGCCGGCGGCGGTGCGGTGGGTGACGGTGAGGCCGGCGATCGCCAGGAGCGCGGCGGGGTCGGCGGGGGTGGGGCAGGCGGCGGGCCCGTTTGGGGTGGGTGGGGCGTGGCCCGCCGCCTGGATCGGGGCGTCCTCGAGGGCGTCGCGCACGGCGTTGCCGAGCACCGCGACGGCGAGGACGGTGGCCGCGATGGCCAGCCCTGGCCAGATCGACAGCCAGGGGGCGCGGAAGACGTTGGCGGCCGCGTCGTTGAGCATCGCGCCCCAGCTGGCCGCGCCGGGCTCGCCGAGGCCGAGGAAGTCGATGCCGGCCTGGATGAGCAGCGCGGCGCCGAACAGCAGCGGCGCCTGCACGATGATTGCCGAGCGGACCACGGGCAGCACGTGCCGGCGCACGATGCGCAGGTCCGACAGCCCGGAGACGCGCGCGGCGTCGATGTAGAACTCGCCGCGCACCCGCATGGTCACCGCGCGGACCAGCCGGTAGATGGACGGCGAGGCCAGGAATCCGACGAAGGCCATGGTGCCGAGCAGGCTCGGGCCCATGACGGCCACGAAGGCCAGCACGACGATGAACGCCGGCAGCGCCATCAGCAGGTTGAACAACCAGCTCGCGATCGCGTCCACCCAGCGGGCGAAGTACCCGGCCAGGGTGCCGGCGACGACGCCCAGGCCCAGCGCGACGCCGGTGGCCAGCAGCGCGCCGGCGACCGTGGCGCCGGTGCCGTGCAGCAGCCGGCTGAACACGTCGCGGCCGGAGCCGTCGCCGCCGAGCAGGTGCTCGCCGCCGGGCCCGGCCAGTGCCGCGGCCAGGTCCACGTAGTCGGCCTCGTACGGCGCCAGCCACCGCCCGGCCAGCGCGGCGACGGCCACCAGCAGCAGCACGGCCGCGGCGGCGAGCGCGGCGGGGCGGCGGAGGAGGAGAGAGGCCCTCATCGGGTGCGTACCTTCGGGTCGAGCCAGCTCACGAGCAGGTCCACGATCAGGTTGACGGTCAGCACGATGAGCACGCCGACCACCACCACGCCGAGCACCATCGGGATGTCGGAGCGGTTGGAGGAGGCCGCGGCGAGGCTGCCGAGGCCGTTGATGGCGAAGATCTGCTCGACGATGATGGCCCCGCCGAGCAGCCCGATGAACTGCAGGCTGACCACGGTCAGCGCGGCAGGGGCGGCGTTGCGCAGGACGTGCCGCAGCAGCAGCCGCCAGGCCGGGAGCCCGCGGCTGCGCAGCGTGCGGACGTAGTCCTGGCCGAGCACGGCGGCGACCGCGTTGCGGGTCTGCGCGGCCACGGCCGCCACCGAGCCCGAGGCGATCGCCACGACCGGCAGCACGAGCGAGCGTGCCCAGTCGGCGGGGTTGTCGGCGAAGGCCACGTATCCGGTCGCCGGCAGCCACCGCAGCTGCACCGCGAAGACGATGATCAGCAGCAGCGCCACCCACATCCCCGGTACGGCGAAGCCCAGCGCGGCCACCACCTGAAGGGCGCGGTCCAGCCACCCGCGCCGGATGGCGGCCGCCATGCCGAACGCGGTGCCGAGCACGGCCGAGACCAGCGTGGCGATGACGGCCAGCGAGACCGTGATCGGCAGCCTGGCCAGGATGGTCTCGGCCACGGGCAGCCCGGTGAACCAGGAGACGCCGAGGTCGCCGCGCACGGCCCCGCCCAGCCACTCCAGGTAGCGTTCGAGCACGGGCCGGTCGAGTCCGAGCTCGCGCTTCTTGGCGAGGATCTGCTCGGCCGTGGCGGTCGTGCCCAGCAGGTTGTGGGTCGGGTCGGGCACCAGCACGGTGAGCAGCGAGGTGATCGCGGTGATCACCAGCAGCAGCACGGCCGCCGCGAGCACCCGGCGGGACAACAGCCTGATCATGTGACCGGCTTGTAGTCGCTCAGGACGACGAACAGCTGGTCGTCACCGGTCTCCACCTTGACCTTGTCCTTCTTCCAGACCATGAGGTTGGTGGAGGCGTACAGCGGGGCGAACCACGCCTGCTCGACCGCGTAGGTGTTCAGCTCCTGGAACAACGGGCCGCGTTCGGCGTCCTCGGCGACCGCGATCTTGTCCATGAGGCGTTCGACCGTGGGGTCGGCGGTGTGGAACGGGTTGAACACACCGCCCTTGGCCAGGAAGAGCGAGGCGTCCAGCCAGTTCTCGGTGGAGGTGTAGGTGTACATGAACGCCGGATAGGTGCCGGCCAGGTACTGCTGGGTGATGAGGTTGCTGGAGACCGGCTTGTACTTCACCTTGATGCCGATCTGGCCGAGTTGCTGGGCGACGATCGGGTAGAGCGCGGGCAGGTAGGTGTTCTCGCTGGGCAGGGTGAGCTCGAAGCCGTCCGGGTAGCCCGCCTCGGCCAGCAGCTTCTTGGCCTTGGCCGGGTCGTAGGGGTAGCGGCTGTTGAGCGACTCGACGTAGCCGGGGGTGCCGGCGGCGAACATCTGGGCGCGGCGGGAGCCGTTGCCCTTGTCCACGGCCTTGAGGATGCCCTCGGCGTCGAGGCCGTGGTTGATGGCCTGCCGTACCTTGAGCTCGGCCAGCGGGGGAGCGAGCTTGCCCGCCCGGTCGACGATCCACATGCCCAGGATCAGGCCGGGCATCTTCCGGTAGGCGAGGCCGCCGGACTCCACCTGGGGCAGGGTGGCCCCCGGGACGCCGCCGGCGTCGACCTGGCCGCTGAGGGCGGCGTTGACCATCGCGTTGGTGTCGGGCAGCGCCTTCATGACGAGCCGGGAGAAGGCGTACTTGGCCGGCAGGGAGTACGTGGGGTTGCGGACGAAGGTGTAGGAGGTGCCGCGGGTGGTGGCCTTCAGATCCAGCACGTACGGCCCGCTGCCCACGGGGTCCGTCTTCAGGGTGGCGAACGCCTTGGGGCTGGCGATCATGCCGGGGACCATCGAGAGCTGGTAGAGCAGCCCGGGGTCGGGCTTCTTGAGCGTGATCCGCACCTCGTTCGGCCCGGTGGCCTCGATGGTCTTGATGGCGGCCAGCACCGACTGGGTCGCGCCCGGGGTGGTCAGCCCGCGCTGCAGGTTGGCGCGGACCGCCTCGGCGTCGAGCGGGGTGCCGTCGGAGAAGGTGATGCCGTCGCGGAGGGTCAGGGTCAGCGTGGTCTTGGGCGGGTCGTAGGACCAGGCGGTGGCCAGTCCGGGCGCGATGGTGAAGTCGGCGGGGTTGAGGGTGGTCAGGGACGAGTAGACGGCCTGGAGGTAGCCCAGGGAGTTGCCTCCGGCGCCCACAGCGGGGTCCCAGGTCGAGACGTCGGCCGCCACGGCCAGGGTGAGCGTCTGGCCGTTCGTGTCGGTGCCCTTGGACGCACCGGTGGAACAAGCGGTGCCCGTGAGCACGAGGGCGAGGGTGGCGGCGGCCACACGCGATCTCGGCATCGGAACCTCCTCGGATCGAGCGTGTGGCGAGGCTAACAAAAACTACCTATCAATTGGTAGGGTTTCGGTAACGATGCCGATTCCTGGAGTTCACATGCCTGTCGAGCCGAAGATCGCCCACCTGCTCGAGATGATCCACTCCGCGCCTCCGGCGCCGCGGGACGCCGTCGAGCGACGCCGGATGAACGCCGAGCGCAGGGCGAAGGACGCCAACCCCTACGGCGACTACGTGCAGGAGGAGCCCGGGATCGCGGAGATCTTCGAGGAGAAGATCAAGGTGGCGGACCCCGACGGCGAGATCACCGTCCGGATCTACCGCCCGGCGCAGGAGAGCGCCGGCGCGATGGTCTACCTGCACGGCGGCGGCTGGCTCATGGGCACGCTCGACGACACCGACCGCCGGGCCAGGGCCGTCGCGGCGGGCGCGAACGTGGTCGTGGTCAACGTGGACTACCGCCTGGCCCCCGAGCACCCGTTCCCCACCCCGGCCGAGGACTGCTACCGGGCGCTGGAGTGGACCGTCGAGCAGGCCGGCCGCCTCGGCTACGACCCCGCCCGCGTCGGCATCGGCGGCGAGAGCGCGGGCGGCAACCTCAGCGCCGCGGTCAGCCTGCTGGCCAAACGGCGCGGCGGGCCCATGCCGGTCATCCAGGTGCTGGAGATCCCGGCCTTCGACCTCACCCGCACCTCGCCGACCATCGAGACGTACGGCGAAGGCCACGTGCTGACCAGGTCGGAGCTGGAATGGGTGATGACCACCTACCTCAACGGGCACGACCCGAAGGACCCGATCGCCTCGCCGCTGCACGCGCCCGACCTGAGCGGCCTGCCGCACGCGGTCATCCTGTCGGCCGAGTGCGACCCGCTCTCCGGCGAGGCCAGGCAGTACGCCGCCCGGCTGGCCGCGGCCGGGGTGCCGGTGACCTTCCGCGAGTTCCCCGGGCACGTGCACGGCTCCCACACGCTGACCGGGCTGCTGGCGAGCTCCCGGGAGTGGCGCTCCATCGTGGTGGACTCGGTGTCGGCCGCCATGAGGCGCTGACATACGGTCAGGGGGGAAACCGGGCGAAAGGTGAGAAGTGACCGTACGGCGTGGTCCTGGCGGGGTGCTGGGGCGGACCCTGATCACCGGCGTGCTGGCCGGGGCGGTGTCGGGCGTCACCGCCGGGACCCTGCTGAGCGTCAGCCTCCTGGTCGTCGGCCTGGCCAGTCCCGAGGCCAGTGTCAACGTCGCCGGTGTCGCGGGCCTGCTCAACGTCATCCTGATCGCCACCGTCGTCGGCATCCCCCTGGGCGCGCTGATGGCGCTGCCCGTGGCGCTCGTGCTCATCCTGGCCGGCGGATGGGCCGCGCCCGTCCCGCTGCGGGCGCGGCTGGTGACCGCCCTGGCCAGTGTGGCGGTGGTCGGCGCCGCCGAAGCGATCTGGGTGTTCCTGGCCTCCTCCCCGTGGGAGAGTCCGGTGCTGCTCGGCCCGCCGCTCGTCGTCGCCGCCCTGACCGGCTCCTGGCGCGGTCCCGACCTGCTGACCCGGCGCGGGTGATGTGCCGGGGCACAAGCCGTTGTTACGCTGCGGCCCATGGGTGACCCGTTGATCGCGCGCCTGGCGGCGGAGCTGCTGCAGGACGTGCCGGGCCTCACCGACCGCATGTTCGCCGCCATCGTCGCCGAGGACGAGACCTACGCCGCGCTGCCGCCCGAGCGCCTGGCCGAGGTCCGCGAGTACAACCGCCGCAACCTCGTCGAGCACCTGCTCGACCTGGCCGAACAGCGTCCGGTCAACGCCGAGGTGTCCAGGGAGACCGCGCGCCGCCGGGCCGAGCAGGGGCTGCCGCTCGGGGCGCTGCTGCACGCCTACCGCATCGGGTTCCGGATCATCTGGGAGAGCCTGGTCGAGCGGGCCATGGCCGACCCCGGCTACCCGGTCGAGACGCTGGCCACCTCCATGACCACGATCTGGAGGCTCATCGACGGCTACTCCGTCGCGGTCACCGCCAGCTACCACGAGGCCATGGTGGAGCTGGCCAGGCAGGACGAGCGCGAACGCCAGGTGCTGCTGGACGCGCTGATCGAGGGCCGGGTCACCGACTGGAGCGTGCTGGGCGGCAGCGCCCACGCGCTCGGGCTGCCGGCGCGCGGGCCGTACGTGTGCGTGGTGGCCGACCCCTCGGTGTCGATGGCCTCGGCCGGGCTGCGCGGGGCCTGGCGGCTGCGCGCCGACGAGCAGGTGGGCATCGTGGCCGACACCGGATCCGTGCTGACGGCGCTGGCCGGGCGGGGCCGGATCGGGGTCAGCACGCCGTACGAACGGCTGCCGCAGACGGCGGCCGCCTTCCGCCTGGCCCAGCTCGTCTGGGCCAGCCTGCCGCCGGGCAGCCGGGAGGTGGCCACGGTGGACAGCCGGCCGGTCGCCGCCCTGGTCGCCGCCGCCCCGGAGCTGGCCGAGCGGGTGACCGCCGCCGTGCTGGGGCCCGTCCTGGCCCGTCCCGACGCGGACGCCCTGCTGGAGGTGCTGTCGGCCTGGCTGGAGAGCGGCGCGCCCACCGCCGAGCTGGCCCGCCGCCTGTACTGCCACCGCAACACCGTGCGCAACCGGCTGAGCCGGATCGAACGGCTCACCGGCCGCTCGCTGGAGCGTCCCGGGGACGTGGCGGCCCTGTACGCCGCCTTGATCGGGCACCGCATCACCCCGTGTGCCGCCGCACAAGCCAAGAGGTGAAAGCGGGGGCTCCGGCCCAGTGCCGCCAGAACAAGCTTCCAGCAGGATGGAGGTACCGCTCCGATCGCTGGAGGCCCCGTGGAGATCACCGTCGACATCAGGCCGGGCAAGCTGCGCGGCCGCATGGAGGACGGCGTCGCCGTCTTCCTCGGCGTGCCGTACGCCGCACCGCCCTTCGGCGAGCGGCGCTTCCGCGCGCCCGAGCCGCCCGAACCCTGGGAGGGCGTGCGCGACGCGCTCGCCTACGGCCCCACCGCGACCAGCCGCGGCTACCGGCCGCCGCTCGACGAGATCCTGCCCGAGGCCGTGATCCCCGGCGAGGACTGCCTCAACCTCAACGTCTGGACGCCCGGCCTCGACGGCCGCCGCCCGGTCATGGTGTGGGTGCACGGCGGCTCCAACCGCAACGGCTCCAACGCCGTGCCCCTGTATGCCGGCGACGCCTTCGCCCGCGACGGCGTGGTCATGGTCTCGATCAACTACCGGCTGGGCGTCGAGGGCTGGGCCGCCTTCCCCGACGCGCCGGACAACCGCGGCCTGCTCGACCAGATCGCCGCGCTGACCTGGGTACGGGAGAACATCGAGGCGTTCGGCGGCGACCCGGGCAACGTCACGGTCTTCGGCGAGTCCGCGGGCGCCATCGACATCGCCGACCTGCTGGCCGTGCCCGCCGCCCGGCGGCTGATCCGGCGGGCGATCATCCAGAGCGGCGGCCCCGCCGCCGCCCCGCGCAAGAAGGTCGCCGACACCACCCGGCGCATCGCCCGCCGCCTCGGCCTGCCCGCCACCGCCGCGGCCTTCGCCGCCGCCGACCGCGAGCGGCTGCTCGACGCCCAGGCCGCCGTCTTGAGCCGCAGCGGCCTGGCCGGAGGCCCCGAACTGGGCCCGGTCGTCGACGGCGACCTGGTCACCGGGCCCCCGGAGGACCACGTGGACCCCGACATCGCGGTCCTCATCGGGCACACCACCGAGGAGTACCGGCTGTGGTTCGTGCCCACCGGCGGCGTCGAGCGCACGAGCCCGCTGGTGGCCCGCCTGGCAACGCTCAAGATGGGCGTCAAGGGCCGGGTCTACCGTGGCTACCGCACCCTGTTCCCCGACGCCAAGCCGGGCGAGGTCGTCGGCCTCATGCTCACCGACCGCCTCGTGCGCCTGGGCAACCATCGCCTCGCCGAGCGCCGCCCGATCGGGAACACCTGGCTGTACGAGTTCGCCTGGCGCTCGCCCCAGCGCGACCTGGGCGCGGCGCACGCCATGGAGATCCCGTTCGTCTTCGACGCGCTGACCTGCCCCGACGCCCACATGCTGACCGGAACCGAGGCCCCGCAGGAACTCGCCGACACCATGCACGCCGCCTGGGTGCGCTTCGCGTCCACCGGCGACCCCGGCTGGCCCGCCTGGAACCCCTCCACCCGGCCGACCATGGTCTTCGACACGCCCTCCATCGTGGTCGAGAACCACCGGGCCGACATCCACGCCCTGTGGCGGTGACGGTGAACGTCTCCGCACCCCGCGCCGAACACCTGGACGAACCCCTCGGCCTGGGCGAAAGCCGGCCCCGGCTCTCCTGGACGATCGAGACGGACCGGCCGGGCTGGCGGCAGGACGCCTGCGAGATCGAGGCCCGCGGCGAGCGCGTCGTCCGGGAGTCCGGCGAATCCGTCCTGATCCCGTGGCCCTTCGAGCCGCTGGCCTCGCGTGAGCGGGTCCCGGTCCGGGTGCGCGTGCGCTCAGCGGGCGAGTGGTCCGGCTGGAGCCCCGTCACCGTTCTTGAAGCCGGCCTGCTCGACCCCGCCGACTGGACCGCGCGCTTCATCGCCCCGCCGGACGAGGAGCACCTCCTGCGCGGCGACTTCGAGGTACGGCGGGCCGTCGCCTCGGCCAGGCTCTACATCACCGCGCTGGGCGTCTACGCGGCCGAGCTCAACGGCGCCCCGATCGGCGACCACGTCATGGCGCCCGGCTGGACCAGCTACGGCCACCGCCTGCGCTACCAGACCTTCGACGTCACCGCGCTGCTGCGCCCCGGCCCCAACACGCTGGGCGCGACGCTGGCCGACGGCTGGTACCGCGGCCGCCTCGGCTTCCAGGGCGGCACGATCGCGACCTACGGCGAGCACCTCGGCCTCCTGGCCCAGCTGGAGATCACCTACGACGACGGCTCCGGCGACCGCTTCTGCACGAGCCCTTCCTGGCGTTGCGCCGACGGCCCGCTCGTGGCCGCGAGCATCTACGACGGAGAGACCCACGACGCGCGCCTGGAAGCCGGGCAGACCTGGGTCCCGGTCAAGCCGCTGGAGCACGACCTCGCCACCCTGACCGCCCCGAACGGCCCGCCGGTCCGGCGTACCCGGGAGCTCGCCCCCGTCGCGGTCCTGACCTCGCCCTCCGGCCAGACCGTCCTCGACTTCGGCCAGAACCTCGTCGGCCGTCTGCGCATCACCGCCCGGGGCCGCGCGGGCGAGCGCGTGATCCTGCGCCACGCCGAGGTCCTGGAGAACGGCGAGCTGTGCACCCGCCCCCTGCGTTCGGCCGCCGCCACCGACGTCTACATCCTGCGCGGCGGCGAGGAGGAGGTCTGGGAGCCCCGCTTCACCTTCCACGGTTTCCGCTACGCCACCGTCGAAGGCCCCGCCGACCCGCATCTGATCCGCGCGGTGGTCTGCCACACCGACATGCGGCGCACCGGCCACTTCGAATGCTCCGACCCGCTGGTCAGCCGCCTGCACGCCAACGTCGTCTGGAGCATGCGCGGCAACTTCCTCGACCTGCCCACCGACTGCCCCCAGCGTGACGAACGCCTCGGCTGGACCGGCGACCTTCAGGTCTTCGCCCCGACCGCGGCCTTCCTGCACGACTGCGCCGGCATGCTGACCTCCTGGCTGGCCGACCTCTCCGCCGAGCAGGCACCCTCCGGCGCGGTCCCGGTGGCGGTGCCCAACGTCCTGGGGGAGCGCGCGGTCTTCGCCGCCGCCGGCTGGGGCGACGCCGTCGTCCTGGTCCCGTGGACGCTCTATCAGCGGTACGGCGACGCCGCCCTGCTGGAACGGCAGTTCCCCGCCATGTGCCGCTATGTCGATCACGTCGCCCTGCTGGCCGGGCCCATGCTGCTGTGGGAGAGCGGGCACCAGTTCGGCGACTGGCTCGACCCGGCCGCCCCGCCCGACAAACCGGGCGAGGGCCGGACCCCGAAGCCCGTCGTGGCCACCGCCTACCTCGCCCACGCCGCGGCCGTGCTGGCCGAGGCCGCCGCGGCGCTCGGCCGCGACCGGGAGCACGAGCACTACACCCGCCTGGCCGGCGCCGTCCGCGCCGCCTTCGCCGCCGCCTACGTCGCGCCCGACGGCACCGTGCTCGGCGACTCGGCCACCGGATACGCGCTCGCCCTGCGTTTCGGCCTCCTGCCCGGCCCCGGCCAGCGCGCCCACGCCGGACGCCGCCTGGCCGAGGTGGCCGAGGAGGCCGGTCACCACATCGCCACCGGCTTCCTCGGCACCCCGCTGATCTGCGACGCCCTCACCGAGGCCGGCCGCCTGGACACCGCCTACCGGCTCCTGCTGCAGCGCCAATGCCCCTCGTGGCTCTACCCCGTGACCATGGGCGCGACCACGATCTGGGAGCGCTGGGACAGCATGCTGCCCGACGGCACCGTCAACCTCGGCGAGATGACCTCCTTCAACCACTACGCCTTCGGCGCCGTGGCCGACTGGCTCCATCGCACCGTGGCCGGGCTGGCGCCCCTGGCGCCCGGCTACCGCCGCCTGGCCGTCGCACCCCGGCCGGGCGGCGGGCTCACCCACGCGCGGGCCGCGCTCCGCACGCCGTACGGCCCGGCGGAGGTGGCCTGGCGGGTGGACGGCGAGGTGCTGGACGTGCGGGCGACGGTGCCGCCGAACACCGGTGCGCTGGTCAGTCTGCCGGGGGCGGAGCCGTTCGAGACGGGTTCCGGCGAGCACCACTGGACCGTGCCGATCTGATCATTGACGGTGCGTGCTCCACCACCTAATCTTCTCACTACCAATCAGTTGGTAGGTTTCTGGAGCGCGTATGAACGACCGTCCTGGCTTCATGGAAAAGCTCGCCTTCTTCGGCGGGGTGGCGGGCGGGGCGCTCATGGGCGGCGCCTCGGGCTTCCTGCTGCTGTACCTCACCGACGTGGTCGGGATCGGCGCCGCGGCCGTGGGCACGCTCATGCTGGTCGCCCGCATCGTGGACGGCGCCAGCGACCCGATCATGGGCTACGTCGTGGACCACCTGCCGGTCACCCGCTGGGGCCGCTTCCGGCTCTACGTGCTCATCGGCGGCATCCTGTGCGCCTTCTGCCTGGTGGCGCTCTTCGCGGCGCCGGCCTGGTTCCCCGACGCGCTGCTCGCCGCCTGGATCACCTACCTGCTGTGGGGCCTGCTGCTGGACCTGTTCCAGATCCCGGTCACCTCGCTGCTGCCGGTCGTCGCCGGCGACCCCCGCACGCGTGGCCAGCTCGCCGCGATCGTCGGCCTGACGGGGCTGCTGGCCGCCGCGCTGAGCACGGGCGCCACGCTGCCGATCGTCGCCGCGCTCGGCGGCGGCACGGCGGGCTGGCTCAAGTACGTCAGCGTCATGGCCCTGGCCGGATGCGTGCTGGTGACGATCATGGCGGTCCGGGTGCGCGAGCGCGTGCAGCCGCTGTCGCCCGAGCGGTACAGGCTCAAGGACGTGCGCCGCATCTTCTTCGGCCACAAGGCGGTGCCGATCCTGCTCACCTCGAAGGTGGCGGTGCAGGCGGCCAGTGGCTCGCTGACCGCGGCGCTGCCGTACTTCGCCCTGTACTACCTCCGCGACCAGGCGTTCCTGTCCGCGGCGGCGCTGGCGATGGCGGTGCCGATGGTGATCGGGGCGGTGGCGGTGCCGGGGCTGGCCCGGCGCAGCGGGGTCAAGCCGTGGTACCTGACGAGCCTGGGGGTGGCGATCGCGGGCCTGGCGCTGATCGCGGTGGTGCCGGCTGCGACGCTGCCGGTGCTGGTCTGCCTGGCGTTCACCGGGTTCGGCCTCGGCGGGGCGGTCGCGCTCGGGCTCGTGCTGCTGGCCGAGCTGGCCGACTACACCGAGTGGAAGCACGGCTTCCGCACCGAGGCGTCCCTGGCCGCGATGACCTCGTTCGCCACGAAGGCGGGCGGGGGAGTGGGCGGCGGGCTGCTGGCCTACACGCTGGCGGCCACCGGCTACCGCAGCGGCGGCGTCGGCCAGAACCCCGAGGCGATCCAGGGCGTCCTGTACGCGCAGAGCCTGATCCCGGCGGCGATCGGGGCCGTGGGGGCGCTGGTGTTCGCCGCCTACCCGATCACCAAGGCCGTGGCCGAGCAAGCCGCCGCCGAGCTGGCCGAGCGGAAAAACCACCTACTGGTTGGTTAGTTTGTTAGGATGCCGGCATGCCATCCAGAAGACCGTACGCCGTCGGCATCGCCCGCCGGACGCAGATCCTCCAGGCCGCCCGTGACCTCTTCAGCGTGCGCGGCTACCGCGGCGCCTCGATGCGGGACGTGGCGGCGGAGGTCGGGCTGACGCTGGCCGGAGTCCTCCACTACTTCCCCTCCAAGGAGGACCTCCTCGCCGAGGTCCTCCAGCAGCGCACCGACGTGGACGTGCCCTGGTTCGAGGCCAAGTGGGAAGAGGTCGGCAGCTTCCGGCTGGCCGTACGCGAACTCATGGTGCGCAACATGGCCGAACCCGGCGTCATGCGGTTGTTCACCACGCTCTCCGCCGAAGCCACCGACCCCGGGCACCCCGCCCACGACTTCTTCGTCAAGCGCTACCGCACGAGCAGGCAACTGTTCTCCGCGACCCTCGCCAAGGCGAGGGCCACCGGCGAGATCACCCGACCCGTCGGCGGCCCCGTGCTCATCGCCGTGCTCGACGGCCTGCAGATCCAATGGCTCATCGAGAACGACTTCGACCTGCTCGGCGCGCTCGACGCCTACCTCGACTCGATCACCAGCTGATCGGCTCCCCCGTTGACCTCGGCGGCCAGCGTCTCCAGCCGCTCGGGGTCCAGATAGGCGCCGGGGAAGCGGGCCAGGCGCCGCAACGGCACCGAGGCCGCCATCCGCAGCGCGGAATCGTTCAGGAACCGCGAGTGCGGCTGCCCGGTCTCCGCCGGCGGTCGCATCTCCCGGCGCAGCACCTCCAGCCCGCCCGGCACCGCGATCCAGTCGGCCAGCGGCGAATCCGGCGTGACCACGACCCTCGGCAGCGTGCCCGGCAGCTCGAGCGTGCCGCTCAGCCGCAGGTCGCGCGAGGACGCGCCCACGTGGACCGTGGCGGCGCCCGGCTCGATCGTCCAGAGCCGCCGTACCGGATGGAAGTAGGCGAAATCCCCGAACGCCAGCGTGAACCTGAGCGTGGTGCTCTCGCCCGGCGCCAGCGCGACCTTCTGGAAGGCCCGCAGCTCCCGCTCCGGGCGGCGCACGTTCGCGCTCGGCGCCGCCACGTAGACCTGCACGACCTCCCGGCCCGCGCGCTCGCCGACGTTGGTGACCCGGGCGCTCACCTTGACCACCATCTCCTCGCCTTCGCCGCGAACCCGCACATCCAGCTCGTCGTAGGCGAACTCCGTGTAGGACAGGCCATGCCCGAACGGATAACTCACCTCCCCGCCGATCGCGTCGTGGTAGCGGTAGCCGACGAAGACGCCCTCGGCGTAGCGGACCGTGCCGAGCTCGCCGGGGAAGTTCAGGTACGACGCGGTGTCCTCCAGCCGGAGCGGGATCGTCTCGGCCAGGCGGCCCGACGGATTGGCCACGCCGTACAGGATGTCGGCGATCGCCCCGCCGCCCGCCTGCCCGAGCAGCCAGCCCTCCAGGACGGCGGCGGTCAGGTGATCCCAGCCCGCCACCCGCACCACGCCGCCGTTGGACAGCACCACGACCACCCGCGTCCCGGTCGCCGCCACCGCCTCCAGCAGGGCGAGCTGGCCGGCCGGAAGATCCAGATGGGTCCGGTCGTAGCCCTCCGACTCCTCCTCGCCGGGCAGCCCCACGCACACCACGGTGACCTCGGCGTTCCCGGCCAGGCGGACGGCCTCTTCCTCCAGCGCGGGGTTCCGCTCCTGGTCGTCGAGCCGGTAACCGGGCGCGAACGCGAGCTCCCGCCCCGCCAGGGCCGACATCTCGGACACCACGTCGTCCAACCGGGTCGGCACGATCTGGGAGCTGCCCGCGCCCTGGTAGCGGGGGCTGCGCGCCAGCTCGCCCACGACCGCGACGCTCGCCTCGGGCCGCAGCGGCAGCACGCCCTCGTTCTTCAGCAACACCGCGCACTGCCCCGCCACCTCCCGCGCCAGCCGATGGTGGGCCTCGGCGTCGAAGCTCTCCCCGGGGTACGGCACGGCCTTCCCGACCAGGTCCAGGACCCTCTGGGCGGAGACGTCCAGCAGGGCCGGATCGAGCGCGCCGGTCTCGGCCGCGGCCACCAGCGAGGCGTCCGTGCCGCCGCCGGACGTGGGCATCTCCAGGTCGAGCCCCGCCCGCAGCGCCGCCACCCGGTCGTCGACCGCGCCCCAATCGGAGACCACCACCCCGCGGAAATCCCATTCCTCCCGCAACACCTCGGTGAGCAGCCAGCGGTGCTCCGAGGTGTACACGCCGTTGAGCCGGTTGTAGGCGCTCATCACCATCCACGGCCTGGCCACCGTGACCACGTGCTGGAACGCGGACAGGTAGATCTCGCGCAGCGTGCGCTCGTCCACCTCGGCGCTGACGCGCAGGCGGTCGGTCTCCTGGTTGTTGGCGGCGAAGTGCTTGACCGCGGCGCCCACGCCCTGGGCCTGGATGCCGAGGACGAGCGCGGCGCCGAGCACGCCGGACAGGCGCGGGTCCTCCGAGAAATACTCGAAGTTGCGTCCGCACAGAGGGGAGCGCTTGATGTTGACGCCGGGGCCGAGCAGCACCTGCACGTCCATGGCGCGGGCCTCCCGCCCGAGCGCCTCGCCGACCGTGCGCACCAGGGTCGCGTCCCACGAGGAGCCGAGGGCCACGGCGGGCGGGAAACAGGTGGCCGGCAGGCTGTGCCCGACGCCGAGGTGGTCGCCGCCATCGGGCTGGCGGCGCACGCCGTGCGGGCCGTCGCTGAGCGTGATCGACGGTATCCCGGCCCGCTCGATCGCCTGGGTCCGCCACAGGGATTCGCCCGAGGTGAGCGAGGCACGCTCGGCGAGGGTGAGACGGGCTAGGACGTGGTCTGCCATGGGGGTCCTTTCTGAGGGGGTGTCGGGAGGCTAACAAAAACTACCTATCAATTGGTAGGCAACCGTTGACGGTAGGGTACGGCGGTCCTACGGTGAGGCTACCAATCAGTCGGTAGGTTTTGGAGGAGCACATGCGCGGACGTGTGACGTCGGCAGCCTTACTCATCGCCGCCACCCTTCTGGCCGCGGCCCTTCCGGCCGGCGCGGCCTCCGGTGCGGCGTCAGGCGCTGAGACGTCGGCCTCTTCGCCATCCGAGGCGCCGGCATCCGAGGCATCCGAGGCGTCTGGGGCTTCCGAGGCGTCTGGGGCTTCTGGGGCTTCTGAGGCCGAGGCTGAGGCGGACCTGTTGACGTGGCCTCTGGCCGAGCCCGTGTGGATGTGCCGGCCCGGGATGTCGGGCAACGCCTGCGGCCAGGACGCCAACGGGAACCCGGTCGGCCCCGTCATCACCGGCCGCTACAAGGACGGCCACACCGTCGGCCTCGACGCCACCGTGATCCAGCCCGACGGCAGCACCTCGAACGAGCCCCTCACCCCGCCCGCCTCCCCCAAGGTGGACTGCTTCTACGCCTACCCGACCGTCAACCTGCTGGCCAACCCGCTGCTGCTGATCGGCGCCAACCCGCCGGTCGCCCGCGAGAGCGAAATCGCCGTCACCCTCACCCAGGTCAGCCGCCTGGCCCCGCACTGCCGGCTGTTCGTCCCGCTGTACCGGCAGGTCGCGCTCACCGGCTACCTCCTGGGCCAGATCATCCCGCCCCACTTCGAAACCGCCTACCAGGACCTGAAGCAGGCGTTCGGGCAGTACTGGGAGAACGACAACATCGACCCCGTCACCGGCAAGCGGCGCGGCGTGGTCATACTCGGGCACTCCCAGGGCGCCTTCCACCTCGCCCGCCTGCTACAGGAGGAGTTCGACGGCAAGGCGGAGGCCACCCGCAGCCTGGTCGCCGGCTACATCGTCGGCGCCGAGGTCCGGGTACCCCTGGACGCCCCGGCGGGCGGCGGCGCCGACCCCGTCTCGACGTTCCAGCACCTGCCCGCCTGCGAGCGCCCCACCGCGGCGACCCCGATCCCGGTCGGCTGCGTCGTCGCCTACAACTCCGCCGACCTCGCCCCCGCACACGCCGAAACGGCCGCCTTCGGCCGCGCCCCGGACCCGCAACACCGCGTGCTCTGTGTGAACCCGGCCGCCGTCCTGACCGGCGGCCCGCGGGACGCCACCACGCCCTTCCGCCCCTACATGCCCACGAAGAAGCTGCTCAGAGGCAACCTGCTGGCCCCCGCCGGCTCACTCGACCTGCTCCTGAACTTCACCCCGACCAGCCACCCGACCGGATTCGCCGCCTACGCCGACATGGCCTCCGGCCGCTGCGCCCAGACGCAGACCAGCAAGGGCCGGATGGACTGGCTCCAGGTGGACGACCTCGGCAGCATCCGCCCCTCCAACTCCGCGCTCGGCCTCCACGTGCTCGACTACAACGTGGACGGGGGCCTGGCCGACCTCGTGGGCGCCCAGGCCGCCGCATGGAGCGCCAGGTAGCTCACCCACGCTCGAGGAGGGCCCGCAGCGCCCCGGCCACGAGGCCCGGGTCCTCCTCGGCCACGAAATGCCCGGTGGTGATCGTCTGATGCTCGAGGTCGGCGGCCCACGCCCCCCACAGCGCGACCCCGTCGTACGGCACCACAGAACTCCAGTCCTGCTGCAGTACGGTCACCGGCATCCGCAACCGCCTCCCCGCCGCGCGATCGGCCAGATCGTGCTCCCGATCCACCCCCGCACTGGCCCGGTAGTCCGCCACGATCGAGGTCACCGCCTCCCGCGACGCACTGAGATAGGCCGCGCGCACGTCGGCCGGGATCGCCGCCGGATCCCGCGTCCAGGCGTCGAGGAAGTACCCGAAGAACGCCTCCGGCGCCGCCCCGATCAGCCGCTCAGGCAGTCCCGGCGGCTGGGCCATCAGGTAGAGGTGGAAGCCGATCACCCCGGCGACGCCGTTCATCACCTCCCACATGTCGGCGGTGGGCAGCATGTCGATCGGCGCCAGATGGGTGACCGCCTCCGGATGATCCAGCCCCGCCCGGAAGGCCACGAGCCCGCCCCGGTCATGCCCGGCCAGCGCGAACCGGTCGTGTCCCAGCGCCCGGGCGAGATTGACCACGTCCTGGGCCATGCGGCGCTTGGAGTACGTCTGGCCGTCCAGGTCGGCGGGCTTGTCGCTGGCGCCGTACCCGCGCAGGTCGGGCACGATCACCTGGTGATCGGCCGCCAGGTCCGCGGCCACGTGGCGCCAGATGAGGTGGGTCTGCGGGAATCCGTGCAACAGCACGATCGGCGCACCGGCGCCGCCTGTCGCGACGTTGAGCGCGATGTCGCCGTCCACGGGGATGCGGTGGTAGTCGAAGCCGTCGATTTTCGTCATGGGGTCACTGTGCGGCGGGTGTGTTGAAAAACAATGGAACCGGCCGTCAACACTTTCGTGCCGCCTTCACCGCCTGGCTCCCGTCCGCTTTGCCCGCCTTCACCGCCCGAGCGCGGCCAGCGCGCTCTCCAGAGCGGCCTTACCGCGCACGATCTCGTGGGCGCCCTTCTCCCAGAGCCCCAGGGCCAGCAGGCCACGGGCGTAGGCGAGGTGCGGGTCGGCAGGGCCGAACGGGTCGCCCTCGGGCGGATCAAGCGCCCCGACCAGGGCCAGGGCACGCGCCACGACCAGCGTGCTGCCGACCGTCAGATCGGGGTCGGGCGAGCCCTGGTACCGCTGATCCATCGCAGCCAGGCAGGACGCCTCGGCCAGCAGGAGCTCACGCGCCTCCGGATCGTCCGCGGCCCGCACGGCCGCGTCGGCGATCCCCGCCAGCCACCTGTCCTGCACAGGCCCGAGAGCGGCCCTGCGCTCCTCCTCGCCGGTGCGCTGGAGCGCGAAGGCCCGCAGAAGATCGTGAAAGCGATACCGCCCGGGCCCGGGCGTCTCCAGAAGGCTGAGGTCAACCAACTCCTCACACACCCGCTCGGCCCGGACCTGCGTGACCTCTCGCCCGTCACCAAGCACCGCGGCTGCCAACTCCACCGTCAGCTCCGCACTATCGGGTACGGCCAGCCGCCGGAACGCCCTGGCCAGGGGCGCCGGCAGCTGCTCATAGCTCAGCGCGAACGACGCCTCCACCCCCAGATCGCCCACCTGAAGCTCCGCCAACCGGCGGCGCTCATCGGAAAGCCGGTCCAGAAGATCCACGACGCTCCACCGGGGCCGCGCGGCCAACCGGGCGGCCGCGACCCGTACGGCCAGCGGCAGGTGCCCGCACTCTCGCACCACCCGTGCCACCAGAGCGTCGCCCGGAACCCGGGCGATCCTCGTGAACAGCTCCACCGCCTCGCCTTCGGGCAGCACATCGAGGTCCACGTGCACGGCTCCGGCCACGTCGGTGAGCCGGGTCCGGCTGGTGACCAGCACCGCGCAGCCTCCACCGGAGGGCAGCAGCGGCCGCACTTGGGCCGCGGCAGCCGCGTTGTCCAGCAGGAACAACACCCGCCGATCCACGGTAAGCGTCCTGAGCAGGGCAGCCCGCTCGTCGAGGCCCACCGGGATCCGCCCAGCACCAAGGGCGCCCAGGAACCGCTCAAGCACCGGCCCCGGCCCAACCGGTTCGCCACCGGCACCTCGCAGGTCCACGTGGAGCTGCCCGTCCGGGTACGCCCCTGTGACCAGGTGCGCCACGCGCACGGCCAGCGTGGTCTTGCCAACCCCGCCGAGCCCGGACACCGCCACGATCACGGGCCCGTCGGACCGGGGTGCCTTCTGGAGGAGTGCCCGGAGGTGGTTCACAGTTGTGGTCCGGCCGGTGAAGTCGGGGATGTCGCCCGGTAGCTGGGCTGGGCGCGGCTCCGCCGTACCGCTGGGGAGGGCGCCGGTGATGACCTGCTGGTACAGGTCGCTCAGTTCGGCTGACGGCTCGACGCCCAGTTCCTCGTCCAGGATGCGGCGGGTGTCGGTGAACACCTGGATCGCGTCGGACTGGCGGCCGGAGCGGTACAGGGCGCGCATCAGGAGGCCGCGCAGGCGTTCGCGCAGGGGATGGATGGCGACGAGGGCGGTCAGTTCGGCGGTGACCTCCAGGCCGGATGACACGTCCGTGGTCAGGCGGCGTTCCAGGACGTCCAGGCGCTGCTCCTCCAGGGCGGCGCGCTGGGCGGCGGCGTAGGCGCCGGGCAGGCCGCTCAGTGCCTCGCCCCTCCACAGGGCCAGGGCTTCTGCGGGGCGGCCGGTGGAGTGCAGGTGGGCGAAGTCGGCTATGTCGGTCGCTACGGGGGCCAGGCGGTATCCGGAGCCCACTGACAAGATCGTGTCCGGGCCCAGGGCGGCGCGCAGGCGGGAGGCGTAGGTGCGCAGGACGTTACGGGCGGTAGCCGGTGGGTTGTCTTCCCACAGCACGTCGATGAGCTGGTCGCGGCCGAGCGTGCGGCCGGCGGCCAACGTCAGCGCGGCCAGCAGCAGGCGCTGCTTGGGGGAGCCCAGGTCGAGCTCGGTCTGGCCACGGTGGGCGCGGACCGGGCCGAGCAGGGAGATGCGCAGCGTGTCGTGCATGCTTTGAGCCTAAGCGGTCACGTTCTGTAGCAAAGTGTCGATCATGCACATCCAGGTCACGGAGGACGGGCCGTACGAGGTCACCGGGTCGGTGCCCTTGGCCAAGCAGAGCATCGGGGCCGACGGCCAGGGTCAGTCGGTGCGCTGGGAGCAGGGGGCGGAGTATCCGGCCAAGGAGACGTACCGGTTGTGCCGCTGCGGGCGGTCGGGGAGCAAGCCGTACTGCGACGGCAGTCATGAGCGCGTGGGGTTCGACGGGACCGAGGTGGCCTCGCGCGAGCCGTACCTGATGCAGGCGGGGGAGCAGGACGGGCCCGAGGTCACGCTCACGGATGCGCCGGCCTTGTGTGCGTTCGCGAGGTTCTGTGATGCGGACGGGCAGGTCTGGTCGCTCGTGGAGATGGACGGGCAGGGGAGCGCGGTGCGGCAGGAGGCGGGCAACTGTCCTTCTGGACGGCTGGTGGCCTGGGACCTGGCCGCGCGCACCCCGCTGGAACCGGACCTGCCGCCGTCGATCGGGCTGGTCGAGGATCCGGTCCAGGGGGTGTCGGGGCCGATATGGGTGCGTGGTGGCATCGCCGTCACGGCTGCCGACGGGACTGACTACGAGGTGCGCAACCGGGTCACGCTGTGCCGGTGCGGGGCTTCGCGCAACAAGCCGTTCTGCGACGGCAGCCACGCGGCGATCGGGTTCAGGGACGAGTGACGAGTTCTTTGCGGGTGAGGCTGAGGTCGTCCACGCAGCGGCCGAGGCCCAGGGCGACCGCCTCGACCGGGCGGTCCGCGCGCTGGACGGGGATGCCGAGCTCCAGGCGGATCCGGCGGGCCAGGCCGCGCATGAGCGCGCCGCCGCCCGTCAGCACCGCGCCCCGGTCGGCCACGTCGGTGGCGAGCTCGGGCGGGCAGCGTTCGAGGATCTGCGCGGCCGCCCGCACGATCATCATGACCGGTTGCCGGACGGCCTCGTAGATCTCGGCGGCGGTGATCGTGACCGCGCCGATCCGGCCGCTGTCGTCACCGCCGTAGAGGGTGGCGGATTGGTTGGCGGGTCTCCAGGCCGAGCCGATGCGGCGCTTGGCCTGTTCGATGGCCTGCTCGCCCAGGTGCACGTTGAGCTCGCGGTTGACCCGGGCGGCGATGGCCCGGTTGACGTCGCCGCAGCCCGCCTGGACGGTGGCCGCGCACACCACGGCGCCGCACGACACCACGGCGATCCTGGTGGTGTCGCAGCCGATGTCGATGATCATGTTCCCGGTGGCCTCCCGCACCGGCAGACCCACCCCGAGGGCGGCGGCCAGGCCGTGATGCACCAGGTACACCTGCCGCGCCTCGGCCTCGAACGCCATGTCACGCAGCAGGCTCCCGGCCCGGCCCGTGGTGTCGGCGGGCAGCGCGATCACCATGCGCGGCCGGGAGAACGGGTGGCCGTGCACCTTGCGGAGGAAGTGCCGGATCAGGCGGGTGGTCAGGTCCTGGTCGGCGGGCACGCCGCGGCGCACGGGCCGGATCGCGATCGGGTCGGGTGACTTCGGGGTTTCCGCGCCGAACCCGACCACCCGGCCGGTGGCGCCGCTGCGCAGGACCAGCGAGGGCTCGTTGATGACGATGCCGCGTTTTCTGACGTAGATCTGCGTACTGGCCGCCCCCAGGTCCAGCGCCAGATCCTTGCCCAGGACACACATGGGGTTCATATCGGGTCAATCAGTCGTTGCCTCATATGGGTCGTCATGTCCTAGGAACTTTCACCACAACCTCAAGAGACCCTTTGGATCCCGTTGGCCCCGGATCGGGCGGGGATTCGGGCGGGTGGGCAGATGAGTAGAGGTACTTAGCGGGAAATGCGCTTAATGCCCCATGTGTCAGGCAGCCCGCCGGCCGGACCCTGGTCCCATGAACGGCCTCTACGCACTCAAGCCCTGGTACGCCGCCCGGCTGGGTGGCGTACGCGCCCTCCTCGTCGCCCATGACGTCCGTCCCTGGGTCGTCACCGCCGCGGGTGTCGCCTTCGCCGCAGCGGCCGGAGCCGTCCTCGCCACCCTCACCCCGGGCCCGGTCGCGGCCCTGGCCGTCGCGCTTCTCCTGGCCGCCCGGCTGGCCTGCGCCAACCTCGACGGCGGCGTCGCCCGTGAGAGCGGCCGCGCCACCCGCTTCGGCTCGGTGGTGAACGAACTCGGCGACCGCGTGGCCGAACTGGCCGTCCTCGCCGGTTGCCTCGCGCTGGCGCCGCCCGCGCTGGTGGCGACCGCCGCGCTGGCCGCCACGCTGCCGTCCTGGGTCGCCCTGGCGGGTGCCGCCGCGGGGGCGCGGCGTCCGCAGGGTGGTCCGATGGGCAAGACCGAGCGCTGCGTCCTGCTGGTGGTCTTCGCGTTCACGGGCTGGGCCGGCTGGCTCGTCCTTCTCGCCGCCGCCTCCGCCCTCACCGCCCTGGTACGGCTGGCGCGCGTCCACAACGAGCTCGAGGCGCCCCGATGATCCTGGACACCGCCCCCTACCTGGCCGGGGCCCTGGGCGTGAGCGGTCTGGCGGTGTGGGCCTCGCAGCGGCGCGAGCTGATCCAGCGCTGGCTGACCTGGGCGGTCGCCGCCCCGGTGGTGACGCTCGCGCTCCTGGCGGGCTCGTACGGCGCGGCCGCCCTGGCCGCCCTCATCGGCCTGGTGTGCGCCGGGGAGTACGCCCGTCTGGTACGGCTCCGCCCGCCCGAGACCGTGATCCTGGCCGGAGCCGCGGCCGCCCTGCCCTTCATGCCGTTCCTGCCCGCGGTCCAGGCGGTCCCGGTGGCGCTGCTGGCCGTGGCGCTGGCGCCGGTGATCGGCGGCGACGCCGAGGATGGGGGCAGGCGGGCCGCCTACGGCGTGTTCGGCGTGCTCTGGCTGGCCCCCCTGACGGGGCTGGTCACGATGCCGCCGGCCACGGCGTTCGCCCTCTGCCTGGCCGTCGCGCTCGCGGACGTCTGCGCCTGGTGCGGCGGCAGGCTGATCGGCGGCCCGGCGCTGTCCCGGCTGTCCCCGGCGAAGACGTGGGGCGGCGTGGCCGGCGGTGCGGCCGGTGGCCTGGCCGTACTCATGCTGCTGGGCGCGCTCACCCCGGTCACCGCGCTGGCCGTCGTGGCCGGCGCCCCGCTCGGCGACCTGCTGGAGTCGATGCTCAAGCGCGGCGCGGGGGTCAAGGACGCGGGCGGCTGGCTGCCGGGGTTCGGCGGCCTGCTGGACCGCGTGGACTCCCTGCTCGTCGCGCTGGCCGTCGTGGTGGTGTTCGCGTGAGCGCGGGGGCACGGCTGCGCAGGCGGCTCTGGCGGACGGCGTTCGCGTGCAGCGGCGGGCTGGCGGTGCGGGGACGGCTGCCGGACGGGGCGTGCGTGGTGGTGGCCAACCACTGCTCGCACGCCGACACCGCCGCCCTGCTGGCCGCGCTGCCCGCCCGGTTGCGGCCGTCCGTGGCGGCCGCCGCCGACTACTGGTTCGCCAACCGGGCGCGGGCGCTCGTCTGCCGGACGCTGGTCTCCGGCTTCCCGGTACGGCGGGGCGGCGGCGGTTCCGCGGACCTGGCGGCAGCCGTACACCTGCTGGAGCAGGGCCGCGTCCTGGTCGTCTACCCGGAGGGCACGCGGTCGCGCGACGGCCGGGTGGGCGCCTTTCACCGTGGGGCGGCGCGGCTGGCCGAGGCGGCCGGGGTGCCGATCGTGCCGGTGCTGCTGGAGGGGACCGATCGGGTGTTGCCCGTGCACGGCCGGCTGCGCAGGGCCCTGGTGACCGTGAGCTTCTTGCCGCCTGTCAACGATCTGGAGGCGGCGCACCGACAACTCTCAAAAGGGGAAATATCGTGAAATGGGCACTCATGCGGCTCCTCATGCGCACCCTTGGCCGGACGAGCCGGGGCATCCGCATCGGATACCGCCACGGCTTCGACAGCGGCACGATGCTCGACTACGTCTACGTCAACAAGGCCCACGGCTGGCCCCTTGACCGGATCTACCTCAACTCCGTCGGCTGGCGGGCCATCCGCGCCCGCCGCGACCTGCTCCGCGAGATCATCCGGGACGAGGTGTCCGCCCGCGCCGGGCGGGCGCTGATCCTGGACGTGGCCGCGGGGCCAGGGCGGTACCTGCAGGACGTGGCCAAGGAGCAGCCGGAGGTCGAGGTGGTCTGCCGTGACCTGGCCGAGGACGGCCTGCGCCTGGGCCGGCGGCTGGCGGCCCAGCGGGGGCTGGCCAACGTCCGCTACGAGCGCGGCGACGCCTTCGACCCCGAGCCGCTGGGCAGCCCGGCCGACATCATCGTGGTCTCCGGCCTGTACGAGCTGATCCTGGACGACGAGACGATCAAGAAGTCGCTGGCCAGGCTGCGCGACCTGCTCGCCCCCGACGGCGTGCTGATCTTCACCACGCAGACCCGTCACCCGCAGCTGGAGTTCATCGCCAACGTGCTGCCCAACCGGGACGGGCGGTTGTGGGTGATGAAGTGCCGGGCGGCCGAACAGCTGCACACCTGGGCGAAGACGGCCGGATACGGCGACGTGGTCAGCAGGCGGGAGAAGATCGGCTTGTTCACGGTCACCACCGCGACGCCGTAGTCCGCATGTATGACCATGGACCCATGCAGACACGACTGATCGGTCAGATGAGTGTCAGTGCGATCGGCCTCGGCGCGATGCCGATGTCGGTGGCGGGTCACATGCCGGACGAGGCCCAGTCGATCAGGACGATCCACGCCGCCCTGGACGCGGGGATCACCCTGATCGACACCGCCGACGCCTACACCCCGACGGAGGCGCAGGTCGGGCACAACGAGCGCATCGTGGCCAAGGCGCTGGCCAGCTGGGGCGGCGACGCCGGCGCGGTGCTCGTGGCCACCAAGGGCGGGCACACCAGGCCCGGCGGGCGGTGGGAGGTCGACGGCCGCCCCGACTACCTCAAACGGGCCTGCGAGCGGTCGCTGAAGGCGCTGGGTGTCGAGGCCATCGGGCTGTACCAGCATCACCGGCCGGATCCGGCGGTGCCGTACGAGGAGTCGATCGGCGCGCTGCGCGACCTGCTCGACGAGGGGAAGATCCGGATGGCGGGCGTCTCCAACGCCGATCCGGCGCAGATCAGGCTGGCCGGCGAGGTGCTCGGCGGGCGGCTGGCGAGCGTGCAGAACCAGTACTCGCCGCGCTTTCGCAGCAGCGAGCCGGAGGTGGACGTCTGCGCGGAGATGGGGGTGGCGTTCCTGCCGTGGGAGCCGCTCGGCGGGATGAGCAACGTCGGCGCGCTGGGGGAGCGGCACGCCGCCTTCGGCGAGGTGGCGCGCGAGCGCGGCGTCTCCCCGCAGCGCGTGTGCCTGGCGTGGGAACTGGCCAGGAGCCCGGTGATGATCCCGATCCCGGGTTCGAGCCGTCCGGAAACCATCCTCGACTCGCTGGCGGCGGCCGAGCTCGACCTCACCGCCGAGGAGCTTGCCCGCCTTGGCTGATCGCGCCCGGTTTCGCGTAGGGACAGCCGTCGTGCGAAGCTGGGACTGTCCCCAACACCAGGAGGTCCTCATGGCGGAATCACCGGAGCCGGAAGTCAGCGAAACTCCCGAGGACGAGATGAAGCGCAAGTTCCGGGAGGCCCTGGAGCGTAAGCGCAACCAGCATGCCGACTCGGGTGCGGGTGGCAGGGGCACGGATCAGTCAAAGATCCACGGCGCGCACGGCCCTGCCGCCAGCAAGCGTTCATTCCGGCGCAAGAGCGGCGGCTGACGCGGCATTTCAGGGGGGTACGGCACGGCCGTACCCCCCTTTTTCTTGACCTTCTTAGGTAGATCTTCGCGATTTTCATGGGGATTGTTTTGCTTTTGCCGGGAAGGGCGCTTACAGTCCTTGGAAGTTACTAGCCGGTGACCTGGCCCTTCACAAGGAAGAGGCGGCCGGCTGGCGCCGAATCCCGCTCCGGCGGGAACCGGGGAACCAACGTTCCTTTGGGGTGAATCCGACCACTGGTCGGTAGGGCATCTCCACGCCCGAACCCGTCAGCTAACCCGGTAGGCGTGATGGAGAGGACCGATCTTTTCATGCACCACCGCGACCAACCCCCAGTCCGCGTAGTGTCACCCGCCGCTTACTGATCAGCGGCCCCCTTCCCCAGGCTTTCCCTGGCGCTCCCGCGTAGCGTCCGTTCGGCATTCTGCCCGGCTACGCGTGTTTGACGAGCGCCCAATTCCCCGTCCCCGCACGAAGGATTTCTCTGCTTTATGTCTGCCCGCTTTGGCATGCGCTCTTTCACCCTGCTCGCCTCCGCCGCCGTCATCGGCGCGGTCACCCTCGGCACCGGCGGGACCGCACACGCGGACAACGACTTCACCGAAAAGTTCCTGGAGAAGCAGCCCCTCCTCAAGGGCTCCACCACCGCCTCCTACTACTGGGACGACGCCTCCGGCCGTAACGGCGACACGGGTCTTCCCGCCAGCGGCAAGCCCATGCAGAAGGGCCTGGCCGCCAGCCCGAGCTGGCCCCTGTTCACCGAGGGCTACGTCGTCTACAAGGGCAAGAAGGAGCCGTTCTTCGTCGGCGACCGCGGCCCCGGCACGCCGTCGAACCGCGGCGTCATGCTCGACCTCGACGCCAAGACCTTCGCCGCGCTGACCGGCGGCAAGTTCAACGCCAGCTCGCTGACCGTCAACGGCATCGGCGGCGAGGGCCACATCAAGGTGGACTACGTCATCACCAAGTGGGGCCCGGGCGTGGGCAAGAAGAACCACCCGGTCGCCTTCGCCACCGGCGCCTGGGGCCGCAAGGACCGCAACCCGGCCAAGGCCCCGGTCGTGACCGCCGAGGAGAAGATCGAGAAGGCCGAGAAGAAGGCCGAGCCGAAGCAGGCGCCCGCCCTGGTCGCCGAGAAGGCGCCGGAGAAGACCGCCGAGCAGGCGCCCGCCAAGCCCCAGCCGGGCAAGGCTCCCGAGGCAGAGCTGGCCGCGGCCGTCACCACCCGCGAGCCGCAGTCGAACGGCGCCGGCGCCATCGCCGTCGTCGGCGGCCTGGCACTGCTCGGCGGCGGCCTGTTCCTCGGCCGCGTCCGCCTGCGCCGCGCCACCAAGCGCTGAGCCGGCCCGTCAAGCGCCGCAGCCTGAGCTTCCGACCCTGAAGCCAGGCCGGCGCCTGACAAATCCGCTCTTTACGGCGCGAGATTAGAATGTGATTCTATTTCTCGTGACCACGCGCGCGACCGTCAACGGCATCGAGATCGCCTACGACAGCTTCGGCTCACCCGATGGGCGGCCCCTCCTGCTCATCATGGGCCTCGGCGCCCAGCTCATCCACTGGGACGAGGAGTTCTGCGAGCTCCTCGCCGAGCAGGGCCACCACGTCGTCAGGTTCGACAACCGGGACGCCGGGCAGTCCACGCACCTGCACGAGGCGGGCGTACCCGAATTCGGGTCGCCCGCTTCGCCGTACCTGCTGGCGGACCTCGCGGCGGACACGGCCGGGCTGCTCGACGCGCTCGGCTGGCCCGCCGCGCACGTCGCCGGCGCGTCCATGGGCGGGATGGTCGCCCAGCAGCTCGCGCTCGACCACCCCGAGCGGGTGCGCACGCTCACCTCGATCATGTCCACGCCGGGACCGCACGTCGCGCCCCCGACCCCGGAGGCGAGCGCGACGCTGTTCGGCGAGCCGCCCGCCGACCGGGACGCCGCCATCGCGGCGGCCCTGCGCACCTGGGCGGTGATCGGCTCGCCCGGCTTCCCCATGGACACCGAGCGGATCTCGCGCGTCGCCGGGCTGGCCTACGACCGCGCCTTCGACCCCGGCGGCACCGCGCGGCAACTGGCCGCCATCCTCACCTCGGGCGACCGCACGGAACGGCTGGCGGGGCTGGCCGTACCCACGCTCGTCCTGCACGGCGAGGACGACGCGCTCATCCCCGTGGCCGCGGGACGGGCCACCGCGGCGGCCGTCCCCGGGGCGCGGCTGGTCACCTTCCCCGGCATGGGACACGACCTGCCCAGGCCGCTGTGGCCGCGGATCGTCGACGAGATCACCAAGCACACGGCAGGGTGACCCCGCATCGCGCGGCCGTCCCCCCACGGCGGCCGCGCGAGGCGTGCTCAGACCTCCAGCTTCTCCTCCACGCCGCGGAGCTGGTGGCGGGCGAGAGCCAGGTTGGCCCGGTTCCGGTCGAGCGCGAGGTAGAGGAAGAGCCCCTTGCCGCCGCGCCCGCTGATCGGGCGGATGATGTGGTACTGAGAGCCGAGCGTGATGAGGATGTCCTCGATGGCGTCCTTGAGGCCGAGCGAGTCCATGGTGCGCATCTTGGCCTTGACCACCTCGGTGTTGCCCGCGGCGGCGACCTGCAGGTCGAGGTCCTTGGAGCTGCCGAGCGCGCCGAGGGCCATGCCGCTGCCGTAGTCGACCACCGCCGCGCCGATGGCGCCGTCGACGGTCATCATCTCCTTGAGGGAGACGTCGATGCCGGCCATGCCGTACCTCCTGTGTTCTCAGGGATTTCGCGTTGCGATGGCGGCCAGCGCGGCCGCCGTCTTGCGCCCCTCCAGCCGGAGCAGGCCGAGGTTGGTCCCCGGCTCGGCCACGACGGTGAGGACGATGGTGGGGCCCGCGGGATAAAGGGCGGCGAATCCGGCGCTGGCCGACACCAGCGTCTCCTCCATCGCGCCCTTGCCCGCGATGTCGGCCATGCGCCGGCTCAGCGAGAGCAGCGCGGCCGAGAGCGCGGCGGTCTGGTCGGCCCGGTCCCCGGCCAGGTCGCAGGCGATGCGCAGTCCGTCCACGGTGCAGGCGACGCTGCCGCTCACCTCGGGTGCGCGTTCTCGCAGTGTGACCATCTCGTGGAGCATCTGCTCGCACATCTCCATGGACGGCCTCCTTCCTGTCTTCTTGAGCGCGGTTTTCATGAACGCCGCGAGCCTCACGCCAGGTCCTCCAGCGCCTTCTTCACCGCGGCCAGGATGGTCGGATCACTCATCGGTACGGCCGGCGGCACGGCCCGATCCAGCCCGCGTCCCCGGCGGCGTGGTGTCAGCGGCGCCACCAGCAGCCCGGCCGCGGCCATGCGGCGTACCGCCAGCAGCACCGTGTAGGCCGGCTGGCCCAGGCGGTCGGCCAGGTCGGCGGGGGTGGCCACCCGGTCGGCGCTGACGAGGATCTCCCACTCCAGGCGGCTCAGCGTGACCCGGTGGCCGGGCAGCCGGGCGGCCGGGGTCACGGGGGCTTCGTCCAGGTCGGCCGACGGCCAGATCTGCGCCAACTGAGCTCTCCTTCGCGCGCATTCGCGGACCAGCCAGGCCGGTTCGAACTCCAGCCGGGCATCCAGCGGCGGGCGTTCACCGGGGCGGAACTTGGGCCGGTCCACCGGTAGCTCGGCCGGCAGCACGAAGTAGGCGGCGTCGAGCACCGCGCCGACCACGCAGAACTGCAGCTCGGCCCGGGTGTAGCCCGCGGGCCGCGCCCTGGCCGTGAGCAGGCGCTCGACCGAGGGGGCCCGCGGGCTCTCCAGGTGGGTGACCCGGCCGTCGCGCAGGTAGACCTTGCCGGTGTGACTCACGCTGACGGAGCCGGTGGCCCGTTCTCTGGCCAGGCCGGCGAGCAGGGTGTAGACGGCGGTCACGGCTTCACGCCCGCAACTGGCCGGTGATCGCCTGCATGTGGTGGCGGGCCAGCGCCAGGTTGGCCCGCCGCAGGTCGAGCCGGACGTAGATGACCAGCGGTCCGTCGAAGGGCATCTCGACCGGGTGGAGCAGGTGGTAGCCGTCGTCGGTGACGACGATCATGTCGTCGATCCGGACCGTTCCACGCTCGGAGCAGCCGGCCAGCGCGTCCATCGCGACGCGGAGCGTCTCGCCCAGGGCGGGTGCGGACTTCTCCACCTCACCCCGGCCGCCGGAGGCCATCACGGTCCCGCTGAGATGATCCAGCACCAGGGCGTCGAGGGCGCCGGGGATGTCCATCACGCTGAGGAGGCAGTCGTCGAGTGCGAGCACTGAGGCAGCCTAGAACCCCGGGGCCCGCCGCCTTCCCGGGGTGAGGGAGAGCTTTCCGCCTGCAGAGGAAGAATCACGTACCGGATAGGAAATATGCCCTCACCAGCGAGAACGCCGCCCTACAGGCGAAATTTCCTCACATTGTGGGGTTCTCGTCCGGCAGCAGAGCCTTCTCGTCCGGCTTGTGGATGAGAACCCGGTCGACGTACGACTGCACCGCCGCCGCCAGCCCCACATCGGCCCCGGCCGCCTCCGACAGGTACCACCGGTGGTCGAGCACCTCGTGGAAGATCTGGGCCGGATCCAGCTTGCGCCGCATCTCGGCCGGGACCGCCTCGATCGTCGGCTGGAACGCCTCGGCCAGCCACCGGTGCGCCACGATCGCCTCGTCCTCGTGCCGCAGCCCCTTGGCCACGCGGAAGCCGTCCAGGTCGTTGAGGAGCCGGCGCGCCTGGTTCTCCTCCACGTCCAGGCCGGTCAGCCGGAGCAGGCGGCGCTGGTGGTGCCCGGCGTCCACCACCTTCGGCCGCACGATCAGCCGCCCGGTGCCGACCTTGCGGCGCACCATCATCTCGGCCACGTCGAAGCCGAGCAGGTTGAGCCGCCGGATGCGCTGCTCGACCTTGTGCCAGTCGACCTCTTCGATGATCTCGTCCTGCGTGATCTCGTTCCACAGCCGGTGGTAGCGGGTGACGATGTCCTCGGCCGTCTCCATCGGGTCGATCGAGGGGTGCAGCAGGCCGCCCGCCTCCAGGTCCAGCATCTCGCCGAAGATGTTGACGTGCGCGGTCTCGATGTCGGCCATCCGCTGGCCGTCGCTGATCATCGGGTGCAGCTCGCCGGTCTCGGCGTCGACCAGGTACGCGGCGAACGCGCCCGCGTCACGGCGGAAGAGCGTGTTGGACAGCGAGCAGTCGCCCCAGTAGAAGCCGTTGAGGTGCAGCCGCACCAGCAGGACGGCGAGCGCGTCGAGCAGCCTGTTCAGCGTGTCGGGCCGCAGCGTGCCCGACATCACCGCCCGATAGGGCAGCGAGAACTGCAGGTGCCGGGTGATCAGCGCGGCGTCCAGCCCCTCGTCGCGGCCGGTGACGTAGGCGACCGGCTCCACCGAGGGCGCGTCCAGCCTGGCCAGGTCCCACAGGAGCTGGTACTCCCGCTTGGCGTACCGCTCGCTGATCTCTTTGATCGCGTATACCTTGCCGGACAGGCGGGCGAAGCGCACCACGTGCCGGGAGATGCCACGGGGGAGGTCGACCAGGTGATGCTGCGGCCACTCGGCGAGCGGAGTCTCCCACGGGAGTCTGATCAGGTCGGGGTCACCCAGCGCGCCGGTGATCTGTAGGGGCATTTCATCAGGATATTGTGCGACACGTGGATGAGTTTCTCGCCTGGTACTTCGCCAACCACCCCATCCTCGCCAGCTACCTCGGCGCCGACGGCTACGACCACACGCTCGGCGACTTCACCGCCGCCGGTCTCACCGCCGTCGAACGGGAGGAGCGCCGCTGGATCGCCCGCCTGTCCGAGCTCGACACGCCCGGCCCCGGCGACGCGATCGACCGCGACCTCGTGCTGTCCCAGCTGCGCGGCTCCGTGGCCGCCGCCGAATGGCCCGCCTGGCGGCGCGACCCCTCCTTCTACCTGTCGCTGGTGTTCGTCTCCCTGAACACGCCCTTCCAGCAGCGCCTCAAGCCGGAGCCCGAACTCGTCGCCGGCGCCCTGGCCCGGCTGGCCGAGGTGCCCGGGGTGCTGGCCGCCTGCCGTACCAACCTCGACCCCACGATCGCCGCGCCCCTGCTCGTCCAGCGCGGACTCGGCCAGGCGCGCACCGGCCGCGCCTTCCTCACCTCCACCCTGCCCGCGCAGGTCGAGGACCCCGGCCTGCGCGCCAAACTGGCCGCCGCCGCCGAACCCGCCGCCGCGGCCTTCGACGAGCTCGTCGCCTTCCTGGAGTCGTTCGCGTGCGGCGGCACCTGGCGCATGGGCGAGAAGCTCTACACGACGCTCCTGCGCGAGCGCGAACTCCTCGCGTACGGCGCGGCCGAACTGCACGCCAAGGGGGAGCGCGAATGGGCCCTCCTGGACACCCGCATGCGCGAGGTCGCCCAGCGCGTCAACGGCAGCGGCGACTGGCGGGCCGCCATGGACTCCCTGATGGACGACCACCCGCCCACCCTGGAAGCCATGCGCGCGGAGTACGAGGCGGAAACCGAACGCGCCCGCGCCTTCACCCGCGAGCGCGACCTCGTCACCTTCCCCGAAGGCGAGGAGTGCAAGGTCCTGCCCTCGGCCGAATACACCCGGCCCATCCTCTCCGTCGCCCACTACCTCGCGCCGCCGCCGCTCAGCAGCTCCCGCACGGGCATCTTCTTCGTGCCCTACACCCCGGACACCTTCACCGAGGAGCAGGTACGGCAGCGCCTGCGCACCAACTCCCGCGCCCAGATGCCCTCCATCGCCGTGCACGAGGCGTATCCAGGACACCACTGGCACCTGTCGCACATCGCCGGAAACCCCCGGACCGCCAGGAAAGTGTTCCGCACGCCGTACTTCACCGAAGGCTGGGCCCTGTACGTCGAGAAGATGCTGCACGAGCAGGGCTACTTCGACACGCCCGCCACCGAGCTCGCGCACCTCGACTGCCGGATCTTCCGCGCCGCCCGCATCGTCGTGGACACCGCGCTGCACTGCGAGGACATGACGATCGAGCAGGCCGAGACGTTCATGGCGACCAAGGCGTCGCTGTCGCCCGGGACGGCGCAGGGGGAGGTCAACCGGTACTGCGCCTGGCCGACACAGGCGCCCTCCTACCTGACCGGGGCGATCGAGATCGACCGCATCCGGGAGTCGTGGGACGGCTCGCTCAAGGACTTCCACGACCGGCTCGCCGGCTCGGGCGGGCTGCCGCTGGGCCTGGCCGAGCAGGCCGTGGGCGTCAGCGCCTAGGGAACTCCTGACGGGTGGCGGCGCGCTCCACCACCGCGGCCAGCTGCTCCTCGTCGAGGACGACCGGCTTGCCGATCGCCAGGCCGCGCACGTAGACCTCACACAGCCACTCGAGCAGGCGGGTCGCCTCGAACGCCTGCTCCAGAGTGGCGCCGATGGTCACGCCGCCGTGGTTGGCGAGCAGCGCGGCCTGCTTGCCCGCCATCGCCGCCCGCACGTTGGCGGCCAGCTCGGGCGTGCCGTACGTCGCGTACTCGGCCACCTTGATCACGCCGCCCAGCAGGAGCGCGTTGTAATGGACCGGCGGCAGCTCGGTCATCGTCGTGGCCACGACCGTGCCGAAGACCGAGTGCGTGTGCACGATCGCCCGCGCCTGCGTGGCGGCGTAGATCGCCAGGTGCATCGGGGTCTCCGAGGACGGCTGCAGGTCGCCGTCCACCAGGTAGCCGTCGACGTCCACGATCGGGCACATCTCGGGCGTCAGCCGGTCGAGCGGCACGCCCGACGGGGTGACGGTCACCAGGTCGCCCTCGCGGGCGCTCAGGTTCCCGGACGACCCGATCACCAGGCCCTGGCCGACGGCCTGCCTGCCGTACGCGCACATCTGCTCTCTGAGCTCGGTCAGCACGAATCCACCCTCGCGTCAGGGAATCAGGCGGCGGCCTGATGCCGTGGTCTTGCCATGAGCGGCCTCGATGATCTCCACGGCGAGAGCCACGCATTCGCCGCAGATCTGCACCCCGGGCCCGTTGACCATGGCCCGGCTCCCGTCGGCGCAGCCGCAGAAGGAACAGGCCAGCGTGTCCCGCCTGCCCGGCTTCCGCCCCCGCCGTCCCGGCCGTGGAGGCGGCGGGATCAGGTCGTTGAGCTCCTTCTTCATCCGCGCCGGGGCCACGCCGAGATCGTCCAGAATGCGCCGTGCCGACGATCCCGGATCCATGGTCAGCGTCCACAGCAGATGCTCGGTCCTGGCCAGGTTCTGCCCCCTGGACGCGGCGAACCGGCGAGCGCGCAGAACGTGGTCGTACGCCTCCCCGTCTCCCCGCGACTCGAGCAGCCGGGCAGCCGACTCGCGGATCCTCTCCCGCGTCACGCCCAGCCGGTCCAGCACCCCGGCCGCGACGCCCACCTCCATGAGCCCGAGCAGCAAATGCTGACTCCCCGGGACGCCGCCCTCCGCGTCCGCGGCCGCCTGCGCCGCCGCCACACACGCGGCCAGCCGGGGGGCGACGGGCACCGGTTCGGCCGCCGGGCCACCGCTGACCTGCAGCCGCGGCGCGAACCGCTGCCGGGCGGCCTGCTTGCTGATGCCGAGCCGGTCCCCGATGTCGGTCCAGGACAGGCCCGCGGTCCTGGCCGCCTGCACGTAGTGGTCCACCATGGCGTCGGCGGCACTGCCCAGCAGGGCGGCGTAGCCGATGGCCGCCTCCAGCAAAGCCAGCGGATCCTCCGAACCGGCCCGCTCGGCTACCGCGTCGATCATCACCTGGGTGTTCAGCGCTGGGCTGTCCATGGTGACAACGTTAAGTTGTCGTTGTCGTCGCGACAAGCCTGACTTGTCTCTGGGGGAACCTTGGGGCGAACGCCGGCGCGTGCGGACTACCGTGTCACGAGCCCCTCGAGGGCGGCGAGCATGAGCCGCTCGGCCCGGGCCCGGTCCAGCCACCCCGGGTACAACAGCAGGTGCACGCTCAGCCCGTCCACGAGTGCGAGCAGGTGCTCGGCCGCATCATCCAGGTCGGCGTCCGCCCGCACCTCTCCCGCCGCCCGCGCCTGCTCCAGCAGGTCGTGTACGGCCTCGCGCAGCTCCCCGACTTCCGCGCGCTGAACCTCGGCCAGGTCCTCCGAGGCAAGGCTCCGGCTCCAGAAGCTGACCTCGAGCCTGGTCTCCTGGTTCCGCTCGTCGTCGAGGGGCAGGTTGTCCAGAAGGATCTCACGCAACGCGGCCACCCCGGTGAGCCCGGTGACCTTGGAGGTCAACCGCTCCCGTATCCGGCGATGCGAGGCGCGCAACGCCGACAAGAGGATCTCCTCCTTGTCCGAGAAGTAATGAGAAAGCACGCCATTGGACAACCCGGCCTCTTTGGCGATGGCACGGGTGGTGGCCGCGTCGATACCGTCCCGGACGATCACCTTGCTGGCGGCGGTCAGGACGTCCCGCCTGCGCTCGTCGTGATCCACGATCTTCGGCATGGAGGCATTGTATTGACTTTTTAGTCGGACGTCTGTCTACTAACGCGTTATGACGGTCGTCACAGTCGGCGTCCACATCGTCGACATCCTCACCCGCCCGGTGGACCACATCCCCCGGGGCCAGGACACCGTGCTCGTGGACCAGATCCGCCTGACCGCCGCGGGCGCCGCCGCCGGAACAGCCGTCGACCTGGCCAAACTGGGCAACCAGGTCATCTCGCTGGGCGCCATAGGCGACGACGAACTCGGGGACTTCCTCCTCATGGTCATGTCCCGCCACGGCGTGGACGTCTCGAGGCTGCGCCGCCGTACCGGAGAACAAACGGCCGCCTCCGTCCTCCCCATCCGCCCCGACGGCGGCCGCCCCAGCTTCCACGTCCCCGGCGCCAACCTGAGCGTCACCCCGGCAGACCTGGACCCCGACATCCTGCGGTCGGCCCGCGCCATCCACCTCGGCGGCGTAGACGTCACCTTCGGCCTGGGCGACCCGGCCTTCTTCACCCTCCTGGACTCCCTGCGCGCCGCAGGCGTCCTCATCACCATGGACTTCCTGTCCGAGATGCCCGACCTGCTGGAAATGGCGAAATCCTTCCTGCCGCACGTGGACTACGTCCTGCCCAACGAGTCCCAGGCCCTCCTCATGACCGGCGCCCCCGCCATCGAGGAGGCCGCCCACAGCCTCCTCGCCGCGGGCCCCCGCGGCGTCGTGATCACCCTGGGAGCTGAGGGCAGCCTCATCGTCACCACCCCCGGCCACTCACCGGCCGGCCCGGAGAACGGCCCAGGCGTGGGCGCTCGCCAGGTGGGGGAGACGCGTGTGCCGGCGCTGAAGGTGGAGGTCAGCGACACCACGGGGTGCGGCGACGCGTACTGCGCGGGCTTCATCACCGGACTGCTCCACGGCCAGGACGTGGTCACCGCTGCCCGCTGGGGCACGGCAGCCGCGGCCCGCGTCGCCACCGGCCTGGGCTCGGACGCCGGCATCACCGACCTCCCCTCCACCCTGGCGCTTCTCGACGAACCGTCTCCTGGCCCGGCCAACTCGGCTCTCGGGCGGTGAATGACGCGTGGACGTCAACTCCTGGAATCCAGCGGACTGAAGGAATGCACATGACAGATGACGGACTCCGTCGGCCGGAAGGTGCCCGGGTGGCGGATGGCGGGCTTCGTCAGCGGGCGAGCAAGGTTGTGCCCGGTGGCATGTACGGGCATCTGAACGCTGCCATCTTCACACCCGCCTATCCGCAGTTCTTCGAGCGTGGTGACGGCTGCCGGCAGTGGGACGTGGACGGGCGCGAGTACATCGACTTCATGTGCAGCTGGGGACCGGTCGTGCTTGGGCATCGGCACCCGGTGGTCGAGCGGGCGGCCGCGGCGCAGCTGGCCAAGGGGGACTGTCTCAACGGGCCCGGTGCGGTCATGGTCGAGCTGGCCGAGCTGCTGGTGGACACCATCCCCAGCGCCGACTGGGCGATGTTCTCCAAGAACGGCACCGATGCCACTACCCAGGCGCTCATGGTCGCCAGGGCGGCTACCGGGCGGCACAAGGTTTTGCTGGCGCACGGCGCCTACCATGGGGCGGATCCCTGGTGCACGCCGTCCACGGCCGGGACCACGCCCAATGAGCGGGCCGATCTGGTGGAGTTCGCCTACAACTCGCTGGCCGGCCTGGAGGAGGCCGCGGCGAGTGTGGAGGGTCAGGTGGCGGCGATCATCGTGACGCCGTTCAAACACGACTCGTTCGAGGATCAGGAGCTCGTGGAGCCGGAGTTCGCCCGTGGCGCCAGGGCGCTGGCCGACCGGATCGGTGCCGCGCTGGTCATCGACGACGTGCGGGCCGGGTTTCGGATCGACCTGCGTGGGTCGTGGGAGCCGTACGGCGTGCGGCCCGATCTGACGGCGTGGTCGAAGGCGATGGCCAACGGCTACCCGATCGCCGCCGTCACCGGCACGGACGCCCTGCGCGGCCCGGCCCAGACCCTGTACTCGACCGGTTCGTTCTGGTTCTCCGCGGTGGCCATGGCCGCGGCCAAGGCCACCGTCGAGACCATCCGGGACACCGCGGCCATCGCCGCCATGGAGGCGGCCGGCACGCAGCTTCGCGAAGGGCTGTACGCGCAGGCCGAGTCCCACGGCTTCACGGTGAAGCAGACCGGGCCGGTGACGATCCCGTGGCTCAGCTTCGACGGCGACGCCGACCTGTCGGTCGCCATGCACTGGAGCTCGGCCTGCCTGCGCCACGGCGTGTACCTCCACCCGTGGCACAACTGGTTCATGTCCGCCGCCCACACGGAGGCCGACGTGGCCCGGGCCCTCGAAGGCACCGACGCCGCCTTCGCCGAGACCCGCGCCCGCTTCGGCTGACCGGCCGCGCGGGCCCGGGACCCGGTGTCCGTCGTGATCGGTCAGGTTCTGCTGCCTGTTCCGACGGCCCGGGCTCTGGCGCGCCTCAGCTGCTCGGGAGGGGTACGGCGGAGGCGGTTTGGCGCCAGATGCGGTCGTCTCGGGTGACCAGGGTGCCGTAGGCGCTCACCCGGTTGCCGGCGATGGTCATGACGGCGTTGTAGAAGATGGTGTCGTCCACCACCTGCACCGCCTTGATCTCCTCCACCCGAGGCTTGAGCTCCAGGTAGCCGGTGAAGAAGGCCCGGATTTCAGCCGTCCCCTTGGCCACGCGGTCGAGGCGGACGACGAGGGCGTCCTCGTGGTACTGGCTGAGCAGCGTCTCCAGGTCGCCCTCGGCGATCGCGGTCAGCTGCCGGTCGAAAAGCTCACGGATCATGAAATTTCCTCAGATGCACGATATTTCAGGAGATAAACGACCTGAGCCGCCCCAAGCGCCAGAACCAGCAGGAGTACGGCGGCGCCCGGCCGCCACGACAGCAGCAGGACCGCCCCCGCCGAAGCCGCCCGGATCGCCGACGACCGCCGGTCACCCGAGCACAGATGCTGCAATCCCAGCGTGGCGAAGACCAGCGCCGCCGGGATGCCGACCGCCCAGCCGGAGGAGCCCGGGGCGGCCAGTTCGTGCTCCACCCCGATGCCGAACGCGGCCAGCCCGAGAGCCAGCGGGAGGTGCGCGTACACCCAGACCTGGCCGGCCAGGCGGGTGCGCAGCACGACGGACTCGTCGAGGTGCCCGAAGTACAGCCACCAGAACGCCATCGCCACGGCGATCCCGGCCAGCGCGACGACGACGGCGCCCGGGGTGACCGCGTGGCCCTTCAGCCCGAAGACGACGGCGGCGACGACCTCGCCGAGGACGATGACGACGAACAGGCCGAACCGCTCGGGAAGGTGCTCGGTCTGCGGGGGCAGTGAGCCCTGGTGCCGTCGGGCGAGGAACGGCGTGGCCAGGTCGACGGCGGCGGCCAGGGCCCACACGACGTAGCGGACCGGCGGCTCGAAGGCCAGCGACGCCAGCCAGAGCAGGGCGGCCAGGGCGAAGCCGGCGATGTAGGCGGTGGTGAGGGCGCGGGCCTCGGGGACGTGGCGGCGGGCGCGCACGTACGCGACGATCAGCAGGACCCGCACGACCACGTACGATCCGGCGAACAGGGCGGACCGCGAGCCGATGTCGCCCACGCTGGCCGCCATGAGCGCGATCGCCAGGATCTGCGGCAGCATGAGCAGCCGGTGGCTCACGTCGTCGGTGTCGAAGCGGTTGGCGTAGAACACGTACCCGGCCCAGGCCCACCACAGGGGTACGAACAGGCCCACGAACGCCAGGCCGTTGCCCTGGGCCAGAACGTCGGCCAGCTCGGCCACCGCGACTACGAACACCAGGTCGTAGAGGAGTTCCAGCCAGGTGGCCCGGCGGTGTTCGCCCTCGAACAGCCTTAATCGGGGTGGCTGCCACCGGTGTTCAGACATCGCACGAGCCCTTCGACGTAATTGTGTAAGCATCCTAGGGGATGCCTGCACCTCGCCGACGTCAGCGCAGGGTCAGGCAGGCGACGCGCGGCCCCGCCGTACCGGCGTCGGGGCCGGAGGAGACGGTGGCCTGAGCGTGGATGACCAGCGACTGGGGCAGGCGGGCGCGGTCGAGTGACCAGGGGTGGCGGGCGGTGGCGCGGCCGGCGCCCTCGGCGTCGGTGGTGAGGTCGAGCCAGACCTCGTTGGCCGCGCTGGCGCCGTCGGGGTGGTGCTGGAAGTGGGGGCCGGCGTCGTCGGGCTTGGCGCCGCAGGGCTTGGTGTGGAGGTGGGCACCGTAGGCGCGGCTGGGCAGGAGGCCCTCGACCACCAGGGAGGAGGTGGTCTTGGGGCCGACGGACTCGGCGGTGGCGCTGGCCTGGGCGCCGGCCGGGGCGAGCTTGCGGTCGTAGGCGATCGCGGCGGTGTCGGCGTCGGTCAGGCTGCCGCCGCCCGAGACGGTGATCGCGCCGGCCGGGCTCGTCGTGACGGGCTCGGCGGTCTGCGCGCAGGCGGCGGCCAGGACGGACAGAAGGACGACGGGTACCCAGCGCATGTCTTCTCCCCATGAGAGTGACGAGGCGGTCACTCTAATGGGTAATGGCTAGATCACGCTCCGTGTTTTGCGGCGATCCCGTCGATGACGGCCGCCAGCTGATGGTCGAGCTCGGTGATGCCGCCCTTGTCGTGCGTGGTCAGGGCCAGGTGCAGGGTGCGCCACCGGATGTCGATGTCGGGATGGTGGTTCATCTTCTCGGCCTCGACCGCGATCTCGTCGACGATGCGGATGGCCGTGGGGAAGTCCGGCGCGGTGACGGTGCGCCGGAGCACCTCTCCCTCGCGTGTCCACTCACTCATGGGGACACGTTACTTCACGGCCCCCGCGCCGAGCCCGGACTGGATCTGCCGCTGGAAGATGATGTAGATGACCAGCACGGGGATGATGGCCAGGTTCATGGCGGCGAACAGGGCGGGCCAGTCGGCTTCGTAGCCGGCGATGGTGGAGATGTCGGCGATGCCCTGGGTGATGACCCATTTGGAGCGGTCGGCGGGCACCAGGGCCAGCGGCAGCAGGTACTGGTTCCACTGGCCGAGCACGTTGAAGATCGTGATGCTGACGAGTCCGGGTTTCGCCATCGGCAGCATGACCTGGAAGAAGGTCCGGGTGTGTGAGGCGCCGTCGATCCTGGCCGCCTCGGCCACGGCTTCCGGCAGCGTACGGAAGAACGCGGCGAGGAAGAAGATGGTGAACGGCAGCGAGTAGGCGATGTAGACGAGGATCAGGCCCAGGTAGGAGTTGAGCAGCCCGACCTGCTTGACCACGAAGAACAGCGGGGTGATCGCCAGGAAGACCGGGAAGGCCATGCCGGAGACGAACAGCAGGTAGATGAGCTTGCCGCCGAAGAACTTGTAGCGCGCCAGCACGTAGGCGGCCATGGAGCCGAACAGCATCGTGCCGAGCGTGCTGAAGAACACGACGATCACGGTGTTGATCATGTACTGGCCGACGTGGGCCTTGTCCCAGGCGCGGGCCCAGTTGTCCCAGCGCAGGGCGGCGGGGAGCTGGAGGGCGTCGCCGAAGATCTCGGTGTTGTTCTTGAAGGCGGCCAGGAACGTCCACAGCAGCGGCAGGATGATCAGCAGCGCCCAGATGGCCAGCGCGACGTGCGACAGGCCGCTGAGGACGCTGGGCTTCGGCTTGGCCGGCCTGCCGGAGCCGACGTCGGCGGACTTGGGCTTGGGGCGCGTCACGGTCGTCATCTCAGAGCTCGATCTTCTCGCGCCGGGTGACGCGCAGGGTCAGCACCGCGAAGGTGATCGTCAGGAAGAACAGGGCCACGCCCATCGCGGAGGCGTACCCGACCTTGCTGTAGGAGAAGGCCGTCTTGAAGATCTCGACCGGGAGCACCGTGGTGGCGCCGTCCGGGCCGCCCTGGTCCAGGGTGAGCACCTGGACCAGCGCGAAGCAGTCGAAGGCGGCGATGCCCAGATAGACCCAGCCGACCTGCAGGGTGTCGCGCAGGAGCGGCAGCGTGATCCGGAAGAACAGGGTGAAGCGGCCGGCGCCGTCGAGCATGGCGGCCTCGAAGTAGTCCTTCGGGATGGAGGACATCCCGGCGGAGAACAGCACGACGTAGAAGCCGACGGCCTGCCAGACCATGACCGCGATCAGCGACCACAGCGCCAGCCTGGGGTCGCTCATCCAGCCGACCGGGTCGAAGCCGAGCCTTATGAGGGCGCCGTTGATCACGCCGCTCTCGTCGGGGCGGTAGATCGCCTTCCACAGCACGGCGACGATGGCGAGCGCGAGCACCTGGGGTGCGAAGAACACGACCTTGTAGAAGGTCGAGCCCCACACACCCCGCATGCCCGCCCCCCGCGCGCCGCCGCCCAGGTTCAGCAGGAAGGCGAAGACGAGCGCGAGGGCGAGTACGGCGAGCGGCATCACGAGCAGGACGATCCCGTGGGTCCGCAGGGCGTTCCAGAAGACCTCGTCCTGGAAGAGCCGGGTGAAGTTCTCGAACCCGACGAAGGCCGGTGTCGCCTGGTAGCCATTCCAGCTCGTCAGCGAGAGCTGAAAAGCCTGTATGTACGGACTGATCACGAAAACGACATAGAGGGTCACCGGGACGGCGAGGAATCCCAGGATGAACCCGTACTTGCGAAGCCGCTCCATCGAACTTATGCGTTCCTGGTCTGCTTGGTGACGGAGGAGTCCTTCTTGATGGCGTCGGCCTTCTTCTGCACCTTGTCGAGGAACTCGTCGACGGTCATCCGGCCGCCCATGAGGATGTTCTGCTGCGCCCAGGCGTAGTCGAACAGCTCCTTGTACCAGCCCTCGAAGCGGGCGGTGGTGATGATGTTCTGCCCGGCGGCGTCCTGGGCCTTGGCGGCGGAGGCCAGGCCCGGGGGCAGGTCCACGCCCTCGGCGGAGCCGTTCACGATGGTGAGGTTCTTGGTCTTCTCGACGAAGCCCTTCGCGCCCTCCTTGGAGAGCATGATGCGCAGGTACTCGAGGCCGCCCTGCGGGTTCTTGCCCTTGGCGGCGACGAAGTAGACCTCGCCGGTGCCGACCTGGATGGCGCCGTAGGGCATCTTGTCGGCGGCGGTGACGCTGGGGAAGGGGGCGATGGCGTACTCGAAGGTGTCCGGCTTGTCCTTGGCCATCTCACCCTCCAGCCAGGAGCCGGTCGGGTAGAAGAGGAACTTGTCCTGCAGGTGCTTGATCTGGGTCTGGGTGTGGTCCAGGCCGAGGTAGGACTTGTCGCTGTACTTCGTGAAGATCTCATGCCAGGCGGTCACGGACGCCTTGAACGCCTCTGACTTCCAGGCGTTGTCCACGAGGTTGTCGATGTCGATGATGGCCTGGTTGCCGCCGATCTTCGCGGCCTGGTACAGCATGTTCCAGAGCATGTAGTACGGGCCCTTCTGGCCCGGGTAGGCGAAGAGGTGAATGCCCTTGGCCTTGGCCTTGTCGCCCAGCGCCTTGAACTCCTCGAAGGTCTGGGGCAGCGTCCAGCCCTCCTTCTCGAAGAGCTTGGCGTTGTACCAGAGGGCACGGTGGGACACGATGTAGTTGAGGGTCATGTCCTTGCCGTTGAGCTTGCCCTCGTCGATCGCGGCCGGGGTGACCGTGTCGCGGACCTTCTTGCCGGGGTCGCCCATGGCGGGCGCGTCCCAGAGCTGGGTGAGCTCCTGCACCTGGCCCTCGGCGGCGAGCGCGGCCACGTCCATGGCCTCGGGCCCGGAGTTGTTGACCACGTCGGGGGCGTCGCCGGCGAGGAAGCGCGGGCGCAGCATGGTGCCGACGTTCTGGGTGCCGGCGTGCTTGATCGGCACGCCCTGGAATGCCTTGGTGTACATCGGCTCGTGTACGGCGGTGGCGTAGTCGTCCTTCAGGCCACCGGTGAAGATGACGACCTCGAGGCCCTTCTTGGCGTCGACGCCGAAGGGGTTGTTCGGGTTGCCGGCGGCGGTGGTGGCGGGGGCCGCGGAGGCGGTGGGCCCGGCGTTCCCGCCGCCGGTGGCACAGGCTGAGAGCAGGCCCATACCGGGGCCGGCGACGAACGCGGTCAGGCCGATCCGGCGCAGCAGTTGGCGCCGCGTGATCTCTCCGGGGTGGGACATACAGACTCTCCTGTACGGGATCAATTAGGAAAGTTTCCTAAACGTTTTGCCGAACGTATGAATGTCCGGATACTCCCGTCAAGAGGGTGCAATCGAGCCGTGACCTTGTGAGGCGCTTCCGTGACCCCTTGTCTAGAAGGGTGCTCTAGAACAAAGTCAGGCTCATGATCGAGGAGTACGCGGACCGGATCTGGAACGGCGAGTCGGACGACAGCATCGTGGACACCGGCATGGACGGCAAGGGAGTCCGGCTCGTCGCCGAAGGGCTCGGCCGGTGGCCGGGATTCGGTAACGTCATCACGTTCGAGACCGAGGGCGAGCTGATCCTCTGCGACACCGGCAGCCCCTTCTCCGCGGCCAAGCTCCACGAGGATGTCCGCACATGGTCCAAAGCGCCTCTGACCACGGCATTCTACTGGCACGGGCCCATCGGCCACGGCTTCGGAACGGCCCCCTTCGAGGAGTCCGGCCCAAGAGCCACGATCTTCGCCCATAAGGCAGTTGTAGCCCGCTTCGAGCGCTACGTCGTGACAAATGGCTATAACGAGATCATCACTCAGCGGCACTTCCAGGCGCCGAACCTCCGCCGGCCCTGGAGTTGGGTCACCCCGAGCGCCTCGGAGTAATGGAGGGCATCTGAAGGGCCGGCCGGGAGCAGGGGTGGGTCGCCGAGGAGCACCAGGTCAGCGTTGGCGGCGGATCGGTTCGGGCATCTCGGGTGACGGGTCGCCCAGGATGCGCGCCGCCTCACCCGCCGAGATCTCCTTGAGGTCGAGCAGGATCGCCACCGCCTTCTCCCGCGACTGCCGAGCCCGCCCGTGCTCCCGCAACTCGTCGTACACCTCACTCAGCAACCAGTGCGACTCCGCCTCCGTGAACAGGTCCCCCGTCTTGGTCACCTGCCGCAGCGAGTCGACGAAGTACGACACCGCCTCGTGCAGCCGTCCCAGCAGCCGGCTGGCCGTACCGAGGTTGCCCAGGATCATCCCGACCAGCTGCACGTCGGGTTCGTTGCGGCAGGCGGCCAGCCCGGCGCGCAGCAGCTGGTGGCCGTCGGCGGGTTTGCCGACCTTGTTCATCAGCGCCCCGAGGTTGTTGAGGATGGACGCCTCCTGGATCTTGCTGGCGCGGGTGCGGGCCAGCCGGAGGCTCTCGGTGTAGCAGTGGGCGGCCCGCTCGTACTCGTCGCGGTGCACGTGGACGATGCCGAGCTTGTTGAGGGTGCGGATCTGCCCGTCGGTGTCGCCGAGCGCGGCCCAGAGGCGCAGGGCGTCGCCGAGGCAGGCGGCGGCCTCGTCCAGGCGGTGGCGGCGGTCGTGGGCGAAGGCGAGGTTGCCGAGCATGGTGGCCTGGGCGCGTCCGTCGCCGCTGCGGCGGGCGGCGGTCAGGCCGAGAAGGGCGAGTTCGACCAGGTCGGGCAGTGGCCCGCGGAACTGCAGGCAGGTGAAGAGCGCGGCGGCCAGGCCGATGGTGAGCTGGTCGTCGGGCAGGCCGCCGGTCTGGCGGGCGATGCGCAGGAGGTTGGGTCCTTCGGTGTCGATCCAGGTCACGACCTGGTCGACGGCGCCGAAGGCCGGTCCGTCGTGGGGGCGTTCCGGCGGCCCGAGCGGGGTCCGGCCGGCCAGCGCCGGCAGCAGCATGAGCTGGGCGTCGCGCCCGGTCGCGAGGTAGGCGTGGGCGGCGCGCTGGATCGCCGAGCGCGCCTCGTCGAAGCCGAGGTGCTCGGCCGCCTTCTCTCTGGCGAACAGCCGCATCAGGTCGTGCATGGCGAACCTGCCGGTCCCGGTGACCTGGAGGAGCTGGGCCTGCACCAGCCGGTCGAGCGCCCGCCGTACCGTGGCGTCGGTACGGCCCGCCAGCGCGGCGGCCACGTCGGCGCCGACGACCGGCAGTTCCAGCAGCCCGAGCAGCGCGAACAGCCGGATGGCGGCCTCGCCGCTCTCCTCGGCCGACAGCGCCTCGTAGCTGAAGGAGAACGTGCTGCGGATCCCCAGGTCGCCTTCCTGCAGCTCGTCGATGCGGTGCCGGGCGTCGCGCAGCCGCGCGGCCGCCTCGGCCATGGTCCAGTCCGTGCGTACGGCCAGCCGCGCGCCCATCACGCGCAGGGCCAGCGGCAGCCGCCCGCACAGGGCGGCGACCTCGATGGCGGCCTCGGGCTCGGCGCGGACGCGTCCGGCGCCGGCCAGGGCGGCGAGGAGCGCGACCGCCTCCGGCTCGTCGAGCTCGCCCAGGTGCAGCCGGTCGGCATGTTCGACGGCGAGCAGCGGCGCCCGGCTGGTGATCAGGACCGCGCATCCCGGCCCGCCGGGCAGCAGCGGGCGCACCTGGGCCGCGCTGGCGGCGTTGTCGAGCAGGAACAGCAGGCGGCGCCGCGAGGTGACGGTGCGCAGCAGCGCGGCGGCCTCGTCGGTGTTCTTGGGCAGCCGCTCGTCACTCACGCCGAGCGCGCGCAGCAGCCGGCACAGCGCCTCGTACGGCGGCAGCGGCTCCATGCCCGGGGTGGCGCCGTGCAGGGCGACGTAGAGCTGGCCGTCGGGGTAGTGGGGCGCGGCCCGGTGGGCGGCGTGGATGGCCAGCGCCGACTTGCCGAGGCCGCCGGGTCCGTCGATGGCGAGCACGACGGGCTCTCCCGGGCGTTCGCCCGGCGGCCGGTGGAGCCGGGCGGCGAGGTGCCGGAGCTGGTCGCGGCGCCCGACGAAGGCGCGCACGTCCATGGGGAGCTCGGCGGGCGGGGGCTCCTCGGGCGTGGCGGCCAGGTCCGGGTCCTGGCGCAGGATGCGCTCGTGCAGCCGGCGCAGCGCGGGCCCGGGGTCGGCGCCCAGTTCGGCGGCCAGCCTGCGCCGGGCCTCCTCGTAGGCGCCCAGCGCGTCGGAGGGCCGCTCGGACCGGTAGAGCGCCAGCATGAGCTGCCCGTGCAGCCGTTCGCGCAGGGGGTACTCGGCCAGCAGGCCCTTCAGCTCCGGCACCACCTCGCGGTGCCGGCCGACGGCCAGGTCGGCGTCGATGCGATCCTCGACGACGTCCTGCCGGGTCTCCTCCAGCCGCGCCGCCGCCGCGCTGATCACCGGCCCGTGCAGCCCGGCCAGCACCGGGCCCCGCCACAGCGCGGAGGCCGCGCGGAAGTCCCCGGCGGCCGCCAGCATCCTGCCCGAGCGGGCCGCGGCCTGGCCGCTGTCCCGCAGCCGCTCGAACTCGTGTGCGTCAAGGAGCGCTCCACTGCCGAGTGCCAGCACGTACCCGGCGCCCCGCCACTCGATGCCGGCCCCGAGCGGCTGCAGCAGCTTGCGCAGCCGCGTGACGTGGATCTGGACCTGCTTGCGCGGGTCGCGGACGTCTTCCTCGCCGTCGAACACCTCGCGGATGAGCACGTCCATGGGTACGGCCGCGCCCTGCCGTACCAGGAGGACGGCCAGGACGGTGGCCGGGCGCACGCCGGGGATCCGGATCTCGTCGTCGTCGTGACAGACGCGCAGAGGCCCCAGAATCCCGAAGTGCGCCACCCGTGAACCTGCCTTAAACCGGAATTATCCCGCTCTTGACTATGGTCTCGACAAAGCCGCAACCACAAGCGGTGACGGGGGCATACAGTCCGCCGTGCCCGGTGCTCGGAGCGCACCGAGCTGACCTCGCCTGGTCCGGGCACGGCTCCCGTCAGGCGTGTTCCGCCGGGATGACGCCGAGCCTGCCCGCCTGGTAGTCCTCGAATGCCTGGACGAGTTCGGCGCGGGTGTTCATGACGAACGGCCCGTAGTGGGCCACGGGCTCCCCGATCGGCTCGCCGCCCAGGACGATCACTTCCAGCGTCTCGCGGGGGCCCGCGGTGAGCGTGAAGTACTCGGCCGTGGTGGCCAGGCCGGGCCGGGTGCCGAACCCCTCGAAGACGGCCAGCTGGCCGCTGTTCAGCGGCGCTGTCCCCGCGCGCCCCTGCCCGGACAGGGCGTAGGCCAGGGCGTTGAAGTCCTTGCGCCAGGGCAGGGCGAGGCGGGCGCCGGGGCTGAGCGTGGCGTGCAGCAGGGTGATCGGGGTCTGGGTGGAGCCGGGTCCGGCGTGCCCGGCCAGGTCGCCGGCGATCAGGCGGACCAGGGCGCCGCCGTCCTCGCTGCTCAGGAGTACGACGCTGGAGCTGCCGATGTCCTGGTAGCGCGGGGCGATCATCTTCTTGGCGCCGGGGAGGTTGACCCAGAGCTGGACGCCGTGGAACAGCCCGCCCTTCTGCACGAGCCACTCCGGCGGGGCCTCCTTGTGGAGGATGCCGGCGCCGGCGGTCATCCACTGGGTGTCGCCGTTGGTGATCGTGCCGCCGCCGCCGTTGGAGTCGAGGTGGTCGATCACGCCGTCGATCATGTACGTGACCGTCTCGAACCCGCGGTGCGGGTGCCACGGGGTGCCCTTGGGCTCGCCGGCCGCGTAGTCGACCTCGCCCATCTGGTCCATCATGACGAACGGGTCGAGGTAGGCGGGCTTGATCGCGGCCAGCGCCTTGCGCACGGGGAATCCCTCGCCCTCGAAGCCGCTGGGCGCGGTCTCCACCGCGAGCACCTTGCGCTCCTGGCCGGTCACGGCGGGGATGCGGGGGAGGGTGAGCGGGTTCTCGACGGTTACGGCGGGCATCTCTTGCTCCTTCCTGCGGGGTCTGGAGGAGCTAACCCAGTTTATCTTTCAACTATTCCGCTGCGGAAGGTATGCGGGACATCATTCGCTCCATCCCGTTGACCCAGTTGTCGCGCAGCGCCTGGGTGGCCCGGCCGAGCTCGCCGGCGATGAGGTGCTCGGCCACCTGCGTGTGCTCGGCCGCCTCGCGCTCCAGGGGCGCGTCGTCCCCGGCCATCAGGTGGGCGTAGCGCCGCATGCCCGCCTTCACGCTGGTGATCAGGTCCAGCAGCCGCTCGTTGGCGCATCCGCTGAGCAGGAGGTCGTGCCATTCGTCGTCGTGGCGTTCTATGACCTGCTGCTCGGCCACCGGATCGGGGAAGTCGCGGGCCAGCCGCAGCAGCTCGGGGCCGATCTTGCGCAGGTAGGCGGGGTCGGAGGTCTCCAGGGCCAGGGACTCCAGGGCGGCGACGATCTCGCACAGCTCCCTGAACTCCTTGCGGCTGACCGGGGCGAAGCGGAATCCCCGCCCCTGGGAGCTCTCCAGCACGCCCTCGCCGGCCAGGGTGATCAGCGCCTCGCGCAACGGGGTACGACTAACGCCGAGCTCACCTGCGAGTGTCGCCTCGTTGATGTCCGTGCCCGCGGAAAAGTCGCCGCGATCGAGCCTCCTCAGGAGCTCGTCCCTGATCTGCTCGCGCAGCGGTCGCCGCTCGATCGGCATGGCACTCCTTCGGTGTGATCTTCCCTGCTCAGCGTAGCGCTTGACGTGATGCAAAATACTGCACTATGAATTCTGTGTACAAAATAGTACACAGCGATCGAGGAGAGAAGAGTGGGTTTGACCCGGGTGCCGGGGCTCCTGTTCGGCGGGGACTACAACCCCGAGCAGTGGCCCGAGGAGGTCTGGGCCGAGGACATGCGGCTCATGGCCGAGGCCGGCGTGAACATGGCCACCGTCGCCGTGTTCTCCTGGTCACGGCTCGAGCCGCGGCGCGGCGAGTACGACTTCGGCTGGCTCGACCGGATCCTCGACCTGCTCCACGCGCACGGGATCGCCGCCGACCTGGCCACCGCGACCGCCACCCCGCCGCCATGGCTCGTGCGCGAGCACCCCTCCGTCATGCCCGTGAGCGCCGACGGCGTGCGCCTGGAGTTCGGCTCCCGCCAGGGCTACTGCCCCAGCTCGCCGGTCTTCAAAGAGCACGCCGTACGGCTGGCCGAAACGATCGCCCGGCGCTACAAGGACCACCCGGCCCTGGCCATGTGGCACATCGGCAACGAGTACGCCGACCACACCCTCGAATGCTTCTGCGAGGAGTCCGCCCGGCACTTCCGCCGCTGGCTGACCGAGCGCTACAAGGACGTCGACGGCCTCAACGCCGCCTGGGGCACCTCCTGCTGGGGCCAGCACTACACCGGCCTCGACCAGGTCGAGCCGCCCCGCACCGCCCCCGGCCCGGTCAACCCCGCCCAGCTCCTGGACTGGCGCCGCTTCTGCAGCGACGCGCTCCTGGAGCTGTTCGAGGCCGAGAAGGCCGTGCTGCGCCGGGTGACGCCCGGCGTCAAGGTCACCACGAACTTCATGAGCATCCTGCACGGCCTGGACTACTGGAAGTGGGCCGCGGCCGAGGACCTCGTCAGCGACGACGCCTACCCTGACCCGGCCGACCCGCACTCCCACGTGGCCGTCGCCCTCAGCTACGACCTCATGCGCTCGCTCAAGCGGCAGCCCTGGCTGCTCCTCGAATCGTCCCCCTCCGCGGTCTCCTGGCGGGAGATCAACGCCCCCAAACCCCCCGGAATGATGCGCCTGCACAGCCTGCAGGCGCTGGCCCACGGCTCCGACGGCGTCATGTTCTTCCAGTGGCGCCAGGCCAAGTACGGCCCGGAGAAGTTCCACTCGGCGATGCTCCCGCACGGCGGCACCGCCACCCGCGGCTGGCAGGACACCCTGCGCCTGGGCGCCGACCTGCGCAACCTCGGCGAGGTCGCCGGCGCCCACAGCGACGCCGAGGTCGCCCTGGTGCTCGACTGGGACAGCTGGTGGGGCCTGGAGGCCCCCGAGTCGATGCCCTCCAACCGGCTCAAGCTCAAGGAGCTGCTGCTGGCCTGGTACGCGCCGCTGCACGCCCGGGGCATCGCCGTGGACCTCGCCCCGCCCGGCCGCGACCTGTCCGGCTACAAGCTGGTCGTCGCGCCCAACCTCTACCTCGCGGGCACCGAGCTCACCGGCTACTCCGGCGAGCTCGTCGTGGGCCCTTTCAGCGGGGTGGTGGACGCCGGCGACCAGGTGCACGACGGCGGCGCCCCCGGCCCGCTGCGCGACCTGCTCGGCGTGGCCGTGGACGAGTGGTGGCCGCTGCCCGACGGCGTCACCCAGCAGACCTCCATGGGCGCCGCGCGCACCTGGGCCGAGTGGATCCGGCCGGAAGGCGCCGACGTCCTGGCCCGCTACGAGGGCGGCGACCTCGACGGACAGGCCGCCGTCACCCGCAAGGGCAACGCCACGTACCTGAGCTGCCTGCTCGACGACCTCACGCCCGTCCTGGACGACGTGCTCGCGCGGGCAGGGGTCACCGGGATCGACGTCCCCGAAGGCGTGGAGGCGGTGCGCCGCGGCGGCTACCTCTTCCTGCTCAACCACACCTCCACCGGGCAGCGGGTCGCCCTGCCGTACCCCGGCGTGGACCTGCTGACCCAGACCGACCTGCACGGCCAGACCACCCTCGCACCCCGAGACGCGATTGTGTTGAAGGAGATCCGTTGACGCACCCCTATATCCCGAACACCGAGCCAGGTGTCAGGGCCGAGATGCTCGCCGCCGTCGGCGCGCGGAGCGTCGAGGAGTTCTACGCCGACATCCCGGCCGAGCTCCGGCTGAACCGGCCCCTCGACCTGCCCGAGCCCCTGGTGGCCGAGCAGGACCTGGTGCGCCACATGGAGGGCCTGTTCGGCAAGAACGTGCCCGGCCTGAGCTTCCTGGGGCACGGCAGCTACGCGCACTACGTGCCGGCCGTCTGCGACGAGGTGAACTCCCGCAGCGAGTTCCTCACCGCCTACGCCGGCGAGCCGTACGAGGACCACGGCCGCTTCCAGGCCCTGTTCGAGTACGTCAGCATGATGGGCGAGCTGCTCGAGATGGACGTGGTCAACGTCCCGACCTACGACGGCTACCAGGCGTCCGGCACCGCCATCCGCATGGCCTGCCGCTACACCGGCCGCCCCAAGGTCCTGCTCAGCGGCGCCATCGCCGCCGACAAGCTGAGCAAGCTGCGTGACTTCCTGAGCCACGACATCGAGATGGTCTTCGCCCCGGTCGCCGCCAACGGCGAGATCGGCGAGGTCGAGATCGACGACACGTTCGGCGCGATTTACCTCGAGACCCCGAACGTCTACGGCGTCGTCGAGACCCGCGGCAAGGAGCTGGCCGACCTCGCGCACGCCCACGGCGCGCTGCTGGTCGTCGGCGCCGACCCGATCTCCCTCGGCGTCCTCGCCCCGCCCGCCGCCTACGGCGCCGACATCGCCTGCGGCGACATCCAGCCGCTCGGCATGCACCCGGGCTTCGGCGGCGGCCACGCCGGCTACATCGCCACCCAGGACCACGAGCCGCTGGTCGCCGAGTTCCCCTCGCGCCTGTTCGGCATCGCGCCGACGAAGGTGCCGGGCGAGTACGGCTTCGGCGACGTCTACTACGACCGCACCTCCTTCGCCCACCGCGAAGAGGGCAAGGAATGGGTGGGTACGGCTGCCGCCCTGTGGGGCATCACGGCCGGCGTCTACCTGGCGCTCATGGGCCCCGAGGGCATGCGGGAGGTCGGCGAGACGATCCTGGCCCGCACCCGGTACGCCATGGACGCCCTGGGGCAGCACGTCACACTGCTGCACAAGGACGCCGTGCACTTCCGTGAGTTCGCGATCGAGGTGCCGTCCGCCACCGCGCTCCTGGACGGCCTGCGGGCCAAGGGGATCTTCGGCGGCGTCGCCCTCGACGACCGCACGGTGCTCGTGTGCGTGACCGAGTGCCACTCCACCGACGACATCGACCGGCTCGCCACGGCCGTCAAGGAGGTTCTGGGCGCATGAGCGGTACCGGAGAGTCGTTCGCCGAGCTGCCGGTGGCGCCGAAGCCGCCGATTCGCCGCTTCCACCAGGCCCGGTGGGACGAGCCGATCATCTTCGAGCTCTCGAAGCCGGGGCGGCGCGGCATCGCCGTACCCAGGGCCGAGGGGCCCGGGGTCGAGCTGCCCGCGTCGGTGCGCCGGGAGCGCGCGCCGAAGCTGCCCGAGATGTCGCAGCTGCACGTGCTGCGGCACTACCTGCGGCTGTCGCAGGAGAACCTGGGCTTCGACCTCAACATCGACGTCGGCCAGGGCACCTGCACGATGAAGTACAGCCCCAAGGTCAACGACCTGTTCGCCAAGGCGACCGGGCCGCTGCACCCGCACCAGCACCCGGACACCGTGCAGGGCGTGCTGGAGATCTACTGGCGCATGGAGCGGATGCTGGCCGAGATCTCGGGGATGTCCCGGGTCTCGCTGCAGCCGGGCTCCGGCTCGGCGGCGATCTACGCCAACATCGCGATGATCCGCGCCTACCACGCCGCCAACGGCGGCGAGGAGCGCGACCGGGTCATCACCACGATGTTCTCGCACCCGTCCAACGCGGCCTGCGCCAAGACGGCCGGCTACGAGGTCATCACGCTGATGCCGGACGCCCAGGGCCTGCCGGACATCGAGGCGCTGAAGGCGGCCATCGGGCCGCGCACCGCCGCACTGATGATCACCAACCCCGAGGACACGGGCATCTTCAACCCGCGCATCAAGGAGTTCGTGGACCTGGTGCACTCGGTGGGCGGCCTGGCCTGCTACGACCAGGCCAACGCCAACGGCATCCTGGGCATCACCCGGGCGCGCGACGCCGGTTTCGACCTGTGCCACTTCAACCTGCACAAGACGTTCTCCACCCCGCACGCCTGCGGCGGCCCGGCGGCCGGCGCGAGCGGTGTCTCGCCCGCGCTGGAGCCGTTCCTCCCCGAGCCGACCGTTGAGCGCGTGGAATTCGACGGCAACGAGCGTTTTGTGCTGAAATATCCGGAAAAGTCCGTTGGCAAGATCCGCCCGTTCCTCGGCGTCACCCCGAACGTCGTGCGGGCATATGCGTGGATCATGTCCCTGGGCGCGGAAGGGCTCCGCCAGGTCGCCGAGACCGCGGTGCTCAACAACAACTACCTCATGCACAAGATCCTCCAGATTCCCGGCGCCTCCCTCCCCTGGAAGCACCGCCACGTCGAGCAGGCCCGCTACTCCTGGCAGCAGCTGTCGGAGGAGACCGGCGTGCACTCGGAGGAGATCGGCGTGCGCGCCGCGGACTTCGGCGTCCACTACTGGACCTCGCACCACCCCTACCTGGTGCCCGAGCCCTTCACGCTGGAGCCGACCGAGTCCTACGCCAAGGAGGACCTCGACGAGTACGCCGCCATCCTGGCCCACGTCGCCGACGAGGCCCGCCGGGATCCGGAGTTCGTCAAGGGCGCGCCGTACAACCAGACGATCCACAAGATCGACATGACCTCGCTCGACGACCCCAAGCAGTGGGCGCCCACCTGGCGCGCCTACGTCCGCAAGCACCTGCAGGGCCAGGGCTGAGTCATGTTCACCGTGGGAGTGGTGGTCAATCCGGTGGCGGGGCTCGGCGGCGCCGCCGGGCTCAAGGGCAGCGACGGGCTCGACGTCCAGCGCGAGGCCCTGGCCAGGGGCGCCCGGCCGAGGGCGGGGGAGCGGGCCGCGCAGGCCGTCCGCACGCTCCTGTCCCGGCGTCCGGACGCCCGCGTCGTGTCGATCTCCGGCCCGATGGGGGCCGAAGGCGCGCACGAGCTGGTGCGGCTGCCGTCCCACGGTGAGGCCGGCGTCACCACGGCGGCCGACACCAGGGCGGCCGTGGCCGCGCTCGGTCACGTGGACCTCCTGCTGTTCGCCGGCGGCGACGGGACGGCCCGCGACGTCCTGGACGCCGTCACCGAGCTGGGTGAAGCGGCCCCACCGGTCCTCGGGATCCCGGCGGGTGTCAAGGTCTACTCGGGCTGCTTCGCCCTCAGCCCGGCCACGGCCGGCTTCGTGGCCGCGGGCTTCGACGGCACGACGGCCGAGGCCGAGGTGGTGGACCTCGACGAGGAGCTGTACCGGCGCGGCGCGGTCAGCCCCCGCCTGTACGGCTCGCTGAAGGTGCCCGCGGCCCGCCAGGCGCTGTCGGGCAGGAAGGCGGGCTCGTCCACGACGGCAGAGGGGACCGTCGAAGGCATCGCCCGCGAGGTCGTGGCCCGCATGCGCCCCGGCACCCGCTACATCCTGGGCCCCGGCGCCACCACGCTGGCCGTCGGCAGGGAACTCGGCCTGGCCACGACGCTGCTCGGCGTGGACGTGGTCGAGCGCGGCGGCTCCGGGTTCGGCGGCGTCGGCGGGGTCGTCGTCGGCGCCGACGTCACCGAGGCCCAGCTGTTCGAGCTGGCCAAGGACGGGCCGACCGCCCTGGTGCTGTCGGTCATCGGCGGCCAGGGCTTCGTTCTCGGCCGGGGCAACCAGCAGGTCTCGCCCCGGGTCCTGGACGCGGTCCGCGACGGCGGCGGGGAGCTCATCGTCCTGGCCACCCAGCAGAAGCTGGCCGCGCTCAACGGCCGCCCGCTGCTGGCCGACACCGGCGACGAGGAGACAGACACCAAGCTCAGCGGGCACGTCCGGGTGATCACCGGCTACCGCGAGGGCACGATCTACCGGATCAGTCCGGCAAGTGAGGAGTTCGACCTATGAGCATGCTCGACGGCAAGGTAGCCATCGTCACCGGTGGCGCCTCGGGCATCGGCCGCGCGACCGCGACCCTGTTCGCCAAGGAGGGCGCCAAGGTCGTCGTGGCCGACATCGACGCCGCCGGCGCGGAGGCGGTGGCCGCGGAGATCGGCGGCACCGCCGTACAAGCCGACGTCTCGCAGCCGCAGGACTGCGAGCGGATCGTCCGCACCGCGGTCGAGACCTACGGCGGCCTGCACGTGCTGTTCAACAACGCCGGCATCATCCGCCGCACCACCGCCCTCGACCTCGACGTCGAGGAGTGGGACAAGGTCATGGCGGTCAACGTGCGCTCGGTCTTCCTCATGAGCAAGTACGCCATCCCGGCCATGACCGACGGCGGCGCGATCGTCAACACCGGCTCCGGCTGGGGACTCAAGGGCGGCGGCAACGCCATCTCCTACTGCGCCTCCAAGGCCGCCGTGGTCAACATGACCAGGGCGCTGGCCATCGACCACGCCAAGGCCGGGATCCGGGTGAACTCCGTCAACCCCGGAGACACCGACACCCCGATGCTGCGCGACGAAGCCAAGCAGCTCAACGAGGACTGGGCGGCGTTCGAGAAGGACGCCGCCGACCGGCCCATGGGTCGCTCGGGCAGCCCCGAGGAGATCGCACAGGCCGTGCTTTTCCTGGCGAGTGACGCCGCCAGCTACATCACCGGATCAGCGCTCGTCGTCGATGGCGGCGGGCTCGCGTAACACCCCTCAGGAGTAAGACATGAAGCGTGCGGCGGCCGTCATCGGCATCCTCGCGATCGCTGCCACGGCGTGCAGTGGCGGCGGCGGCGCACCGGGCGTGCCCGGCTCCGGCGGCGGCAAGGACGCCGCCGGCGGCCCGGTCACCATCCGCTGGTCGGCCTGGGGGTCGGCGGAAGACATGAAGATGTACGAGCCCCTGGTGAAGGAGTTCGAGAGCAAGAACCCCAACATCAAGCTCAAGCTGGAGCCGGTGGCCAAGTACGAGGACTACCACCCCAAGCTCCTCACCCAGCTCACCAGCAAGACCGCGCCCGACGTCTTCTTCGTGGGCGACGACAACATCGGCAAGTTCGTCCAGGCCGGCGTGCTGACTCCGCTCAACGACAAGCTCGCGAGCGCCGAGTCCAAGAGCAAGCCCGAGGACTTCTTCGACGGCGTGTACGGCGGAGCCAAGAAGGACGGCCAGATCTACGGCGTCCCGAACGACGTCAACCCCGAGGTCCTGTGGTTCGACAAGCAGGCACTGAAGGACGCCGGCATCACCGAGAACCCGGCCGAGCTGTACGCCGCCGGCCAGTGGACCATGCCCAAGTACCTCGAGATGGGCCAGAAGCTGGTCAAGGCCGGCAAGACCGGCTCGCTGTTCTGGAACTGGTACGGCTCGACGTACAGCATGATCCACGGCTTCGGCGGCAAGGCGTGGGACGGCGGCAAGTTCACCGCCACCACCGACCCGAAGGCCCGTGAGGCGCTGCAGACCCTGGCCAAGGGCTACCAGGACAAGACGTTCACCTCGATCGACCTGCTGCCGGCCAGCAACGGCGGCAACACGCAGCTGCTCAAGCACAAGGCCGGCTTCTACGCCGGCGGCCGCTGGGTGATCGACATCCTCAAGAAGGGCGGCGACAAGGCGAACTACGACATCGTTCCCTTCCCGTCCCCCGACGGCAAGCCGATCAAGGGCGCGGTGGCCGCCTCCTACCTGGCGCTCAACAAGGACTCCCCGAACGCCAAGGAGGCATTCGCCTGGCTGACCACGTTCGTCAGCAAGGACGGCCAGATCGCCCGCATGAAGGGCGGCGGCGGCGTGCCGTCGATCAAGGGCGCGGAGTCGGTCGTCCTGGACGGTTACCCCGAGCACGCGCAGACCCTGATCGACGTGCGGGACAACGGCTTCGCCAACTACCCGGAGGAGGTCGCGATCCCCGGCCTGACCGCCGAGATCAACGAGCACCTCATGAAGGTGTGGCAGGGCAAGCTCTCCTTCGAGGACGGCATGACCGAGCTGCAGAAACTCGTTGAAGGCAAGCTCGGCTAGTGGCCACGCTCACCCGCCCCAGGACCGCCCCGGCCCACGCCTCCTCCTCGAAGAAGGTACGGAACCGGGACGGTCTGTGGGCCGCCTTCTTCCTCGGGCCGCAGGTCCTGGGCATGGTGGTGTTCCTCATCGTGCCGCTGCTGTTCGCCGTGGTCCTGGCGTTCATGAAGTGGGACGGGCTGGGCGTGACGCAGTTCGTCGGCTTCGACAACTTCGCCGCCCAGCTCACCAGCCCCGACTTCGGCCGGGCCCTGTGGAACACGGTCGCCATCGCGCTGATCACCGTGCCCCTGGGCCTGGCCCTGGCCGTGCTGATCGCGGTCGCCCTCAACAACCTCAGGGGCAGCAACGTCTACCGCGTGCTGTACTTCATGCCGGTCGTCACCAGCTCGGTCGCCGTCGCGCTGATCTGGCAGGTCATCCTGGCCAATGACGAGAACGGCGTGCTGAACACCACGCTCAAGAACTGGTTCGGCCTCACCGGGCCCGACTGGCTGGGCAGCCCCGGCTGGGTGATCGTCTCGATCGCGGTCGTGACGATCTGGTCCTCGCTCGGGCTGAACGTGGTCATCTTCATGGCCGGCCTGCAGACGATCCCGCCGGCGATCTTCGAGGCGTCCCGGATCGACGGGGCCACCGCCTTCCAGACGTTCCGCCGGGTCACGCTGCCGCTGCTGTCGCCCACGATCTTCTTCTCCACCGTGGTCGCGGTCATCAGTTCGCTCCAGGCGTTCGACCTGATCTACGTGCTGGTCGACCCGAAGGACAACGAGGGTGCGCGGACGATCGTCTACCACCTCTACGACCTGGGCTTCAAGAAGTTCGAGTTCGGCATGAGCAGCGCCGCCGGAGTCCTGCTGCTCCTGCTGACGCTGATCGTCACCCTGGTCCAGTTCCTGGCGCAGAAGCGCTTCGTCCACTACGACTCCTAGGGATCCGCCATGCGAAACCGGCAGGTCACCCTGCACGTCGCGCTGACCGTCGGCGGGCTCCTGATGCTGTTCCCCTTCGTCTGGATGCTGCTGACATCCTTCAAGGGCACGCACCAGATGCTCAACAACCCCACCGACTGGCTGCCCAGCCCGTTCGTGGGAGGCAACTACGGCGAAGTGCTCGGCGAGAGCACGATCCTGCCCGCCTACTGGAACAGCTTCTACATCGCCGTCGTCAACGTCGTCCTGACGCTGCTGACCTCGGCGATGGCCGCCTACGCCTTCGCGCGGATCAAGTTCAGGGGCTCGGGGGCGCTGTTCGTGCTCTTCCTGGCCACCCAGATGGTCCCGCCGCAGGTGACGATCACGGCGTTGTACATCATGCTCGCCAAGATCGGCTGGGTGGACTCGCACCTGGCGCTCATCGTGCCGACCATCGTCAACCCCTTCGCCGTCTTCCTCCTGCGCCAGTTCATCCGGGCGGTGCCGGTCGAGCTGGAGGAGGCGGCCAGGCTCGACGGCGCCAACCGCTGGACCATCTTCTGGCGGGTGGTCCTGCCCAACATCAAGCCGGGCCTCGGCGCGATGGGCATCATCGCCTTCCTCGCCGCCTGGAACTCCTACTTCTTCCCGCTGATCTTCCTCAACACGCCGGAACTCTTCACGGTCCCGCTGCTCCTGGCCACCTACGCCAAGCAGTTCGGCGCGATCGACTACGGCCTCATCCTGGCCGCCTCCTCGATCGCGGTCGTGCCCACGCTGATCGCCTTCCTGATCGGCCAGCGGAAGATCATCAACTCGATGGCCGCTTCCGGCCTCGGAGGACGCTGACCCGTGTTCACCCTCGACCTGCGCGAGCGACCCTTCACCGACCGCGGCTCCCGCCTGCTGGTGATGGCCGCCGACGACGGCTCCCTGTGGATCGCCCGCGCCCTGTACGAGACCCGCCTGAGCGAGACGACCGTCCTGAAGGGCCTGCGGCTCTTCCGCGGCGACGACGAGCTCGAGGTACGGCAGGCGTACCCGGACCGGATCGACTTCGACGGCGGCCTGACCCTGGCCTTCGCCGGCCCCGAGACCCTCGTGCTCACCGGTACGGGGGCCCGGGCGGTCTGGGAGGGCGGCGAGGCGGCCGTGGACGGCTCGTTCACGCTGGTGGGCGAGGGCAGGCACGAGGGCGTCCCGGAGAAGGCCGCCGCGCGGTGGGCGAACTGGTTCGCGAAGCTGCCCGCCGTACGGGAGGATCTGCGCGAACGCGCCGAGATGGCGTGGTGGACCCTGGCCGTCAACCTCATCGGCATCCAGGGCCGCGAGTCGCTCGTGCCGTCGAAGTACGGCTATGTCGGGCTCTGGAACTGGGACTCCTACTTCCACGCCATCGCCCTGCGGCACGCCGACCCGGCACTGGCCCGCGAGCAGATCCGCATCCTGCTGGACAACCAGCGCCCCGACGGGCTGATCCCCGACGTGGTGCACGACCACGGGGTGCTGTCGGAGACCACCGACCTGCCCCGCTCCGACCTGGCCCGCCTCGCCCAGCACGTGGGCGGCGAGCCGATCCGCGAGGTGGTGCCGGTCACCAAGCCGCCGCTGACCGCGTGGGCCGTCTGGAAGATCCACGAAGCCGCCCCCGACGCGGGCTTCCTGGAGGAGGTCTACCCGAAGCTGGTCCGCTCGCAGGAGTGGTGGTTCGAGCGCTCCGACCCGGACGGCGACGGCCTGGCCGAGTACCTGCACCCGTACTCCTCCGGCCTGGACGACAGCCCCATCTGGGACGACGGCCCCCGGGCCGAGCCGCCGGACCTCAACTCCTACCTGGCCCTGCAGTACGACCGGCTGGCCGACATCGCCACCGCCCTCGGCCGCGACGGCGAGGCGGCGGCCTGGCGGCAGAAGGCCCAGGCGCTGACCGACCTGATGATCGAGCGCCGCTGGACCGGCGAGCGCTTCCGCACGCTGGTCGGCGACGTCGTGGCCGAGGTCCGCACCCCCCTGGACCTCATGCCGCTGTTCACCGGCCGGCTGCCGAAGGAGATCGCCGACCGCCTCGTGGCCGACCTGCGCTCGCCGTCCTTCTGGGGCGAGCGCCCGGTCCCCACCGTGGCCTTCGACGACCCCCGGCACGACCCGGACGCCATGTGGCGCGGTCCGGTCTGGCTGAACGTCAACTACCTGCTCGCCGACGGGCTGCGCCGTTCCGGGTACGGCGCGGCCGCCGACGAACTGGTGACCAGGACCCTGGCCATGGTGCGCGACGGCGGCGGCCTCTACGAGTACTGGAACCCGGAGACGGGCAGGAAGGCGAAGCGGGCGACGACCGGCTTCGGCTGGTCGGCCGCCCTCTTCGCGGACCTGGCGATCACTTCAGGAGCTTGACCGCCCCCTGGGCGAGGCTGATGAGCTCGTAGGTGTGGCCGGGCGGGAACGGCGAGGACGGGTTGGTCGTCATCACGGTGATGAAGGAGACCTTCTTGCCCGCCCGGTAGGAGTAGCCGAGGTCGGTGAGGCCGACCTCCTCGCCGCCCTTGAACCAGGTTCCCTTCGCGAGCAGGCCGGAGTTGCTCGACATCACGTCGTCGACCTTCGGGTCGGGCGAGCGGCGCAGCTCGGCGTGGGCGCGGCAGATCTCGGCGGGCGAGGCGAACCACTCGAGGGTTTCCAGCTCGCGTGGCTTCACCCACGGCCTGATCGCGGTGAGCGGCACCTTGGCGACGGTGTCGCGCAGATAGGCACGCTTGGCCCGGGTGCCGAGGCGCTTGTAGGCGTCGGCGTGCTCGGGATAGTCGGCGCCCTTGAGGACGAACAGCTCCCGCGTGGTCAGGAAGGGCACGTTGCCCTCCTTCCGCCCGCCCCACGCGCGCATGGTCTGCTCGACGGCTTTCCTGCCGGCCTTGTGGATGAGCAGGTCGGTGGCGGTGTTGTCGCTGATGCCGATCATCAGCTTGGCCGTCTCGAAGACGCTGACCTTGCTGCCGTCGGGGCGGGCCGACAGCTCGCCGCCCAGGCTCTTCAGCTCCGGGGTGATCGTGAGCTGCGTGTCCCAGGTGTAGGCGCCCGCGCGGATCTGCTCGGCCACCGCGCCGAGCACGTAGAGCTTGAACATCGAGCCGAGCGGCCGCGCCTTCTGCGCGCCCGCGACCTGCGCGGGACGGCATCGGCGGTCCGTGATCTCCGCCGCCAGGAAGCTGTACTGCGGGGCCGCCTCGGCCAGGCGCCCCTGCAGTTCCTTCCAGCTCGTCGGCGCGGGCGGAACGTCCGCATCGAAACTCACCCAGTTGATCTTCCCGTCGCCGTCCACTCTGAGCGTGACGCGCACGCCCTGGCCGCCGAGGGTTCCCTTGGCGGTGAGCGAGGTGGGTCCGGCGCCGTCCACCGCGGTCAGCGTGAACGCCTTCCACCCCTGGAAGGTTTGGTTGAACTGTTCGGGCGGCACCTGCTCCAGATAGCCGGCCGCGACGTGCTCCTTGATCTCGCTCTCCGGGACCGGCGCCCGCGTGAGGGCGTCGAGCATCCAGCGCAACTGCCGCCCGGCCGGGGTCGCCGGGATCTCCACGTCCGCCGAGGAGGCCGAGGAGGCCGAGGAGGCCGTGACGGCCGTGGCGGTCGTGGCGGTCGTGGCGGTCGTGGCGGCCGTGGTGGTCGTGGCGCCGGCCGGGGCCGCGACACCGCCGGATCCGGCCGCCAGCGTTCCGGCGACGGCCAGGGCGAGCAAGGACTTCGATGTCATCCGAGGGAACATGCCCTTACCTTGGCAAGATCTGCCGGCTGCCCCCACCAGGCTGACCGCACCCCGATATGCGGTCAACCGCATAGACGTCGCACACGCCCGCTGAACAGGATGGACACTCATGAGAGCACTCGCGGGCGCCCTGGCGCTGCTGGCCGGGGGCAGCCTGGTCGCCGGCGCGCTGATGGAGGGCATGACCGCCGCGCAGATGATCTATATCGGCGTCGGGCTGATCACGCCCGTGCTCGGCTGGCTGATCGCGGTACGCCGGCCCGACGTCCGCTACGGCTGGGTGCTGCTGGCCACCGCCGCCGGCTTCGGTCTCGGCACCCTGGGCGTCGGCCTGAACGTGCGCACCGGGCTCGACGTCCTCGGACAGCTCCTGACGGCGTTCTTCCCCGTCTTCTACGGCCTGCAGTGGGTCTTCCTGCCGCTGCTGTTCCCCGACGGGCGGCTGCCCTCGCCACGGTGGCGGTGGATCGCCAGGCTCGCCGCCGGCGCCATCGTGCTCCACGCGCTCTCCATGCCCTTCCTTCCCCTGGACTACGTCCAGATGCGTAACCCGCTCGCGCAGTACGGCACCACCGGGCTCATCGCCGCCCTGGCCGGTGCGCTCGGCCAGGGCATCGTGATGATCCTGGCGTTCGTCGCGTTCACCGGCCTGATCGTGCGCGCCGTCCGGGCGGGTGCGGCGGAGCGGCGCGCCTACCGATGGATCGTCATCGGGGGCGCCCTCAGCCTGGCCGGATTGATCGTGACGTACTTCTCCTTCGGCAGCGGCTCGCCCGCCGCGGCATCCTTCGGCCTGCTCGCCGTCCTGCTGTCGGTGCCCGCGGCGATCGCCGTCGCCCTGGTGCGCCACCAGTTGCTCGACATCCGTCTCGGCATCCGGGGCTCCCGGCTCTCGCTCGTCTTCGACATGCGGCCCACGGTCTCCGAGCTGCTGTCCGACCTGTCCCCGGCGCTCCAGGACGCCGAGCCGGGGGCGCAGCTGACCACGCTGGCGCGAGCCGTACAGGAAGGGCTGGACGTGCGCTGGGCGGAGGTGTCGCTGAAGGGCGGCGGGAGTTTCCTCGCCGGGGCCAAGGACGGCGCGGCGAGCGTGCGGGAGAGCGTGGCGGGCGGGCTGGGCGAGCTGACCGCAGGGCCGAAGAACCAGGGCCGTTTCAGCGCCGAGGACCGGCGGCTGCTGCACGCGTTCGCGGTGCCCGTCGGGCTGGCCATTCGCAGCGCCGCGCTGGCGACGCGGCTGGTCAACGCGCAGGAGGCCGAGCGGCGGCGGCTGGAGCGCAACCTTCACGACGGCGTCCAGCAGCAGCTCGTGGCCCTGATCGCCGGGCTGGAGCTGGCCCGTGCCTCGGGTGACGCCGAGATGCTGCCCCCCTTGCGCGAGCAGGCCCGGCAGACGCTGGACGACCTGCGGGAGCTGGCCACGGGCATCCACCCGTCCGTGCTGACCCAGGGCGGGCTGGTGGAGGCGGTGGAGTCGCGGGGCGCGCGCCTGCCCGTGCCGACGACCGTGCTGGCCGATCCGGGCCTGCGCACGGAACGGTTCCCCGACGAGGTCGAGGGCGCGCTGTACTTCACGGTCAGCGAGGCGCTGGCCAACGCGCTCAAGCACGCCGCGGCGGCGAAGATACTGGTACGGCTGTCGCGGACCGGCGGGCGGCTGCGCGCCGAGGTGAGCGACGACGGGCGGGGCTTCGACCCGCCTCCCGGGGCGCTCGGGGCGCTGGCCGACCGGCTGAGCGCGCTGGGCGGCGGGCTGAAGGTGACGAGCACGATCGGGGAGGGGACCACGGTGAGCGCGTGGGTGCCGGCGCATGACTGAGCCGCTGCGGACGGTCGTGGCAGATGATCACTACCTGGTGCGCGAGGGGACCCGGCGGCTGCTGGAGACCACCGGCAGGGTCACCGTCGTGGCGGCGGTGGGCAACGCCGACGAGCTGATGGACGCGGTGCGCCGGTTCTCGCCGGAGGTGGTGATCACCGACATCCGGATGCCGGGCGGCGGCTGGCGGGCCGGGTTCGAGGGCATCGACGCGGCCCATGCGGTGCGGGCGGCCCATCCCCGGGTCGGGGTGGTCGTCCTGTCGCAGTTCGGGGACGCGCTGTATGCGCTGGAGCTGTTCAAGCAGGGCACCGAGGGGTTCGCCTACCTGCTCAAGGATCGGGTCGGCGACATGGACGAGCTGCTCGGCGCCATCGCCGCGGTGGCCGAGGGCGGCTCAGTGATCGATCCGAAGGTCGTCGAGGGGCTGATGTCGCGGCGGGCGGTGCGCGGTGGCACCGAGTCGCTGACCGAAAGGGAGCGTGACGTGCTGCGGGAGATGGCGCGGGGCCGCTCCAACCCGGCGATCGGGCGGGAGCTGCACCTGTCGCTGTCGTCGGTGGAGAAGAACGTCAACGCGATCTTCTCGAAGCTCGGGCTGGAGAACAGCGCCGACGTCAACCGGCGGGTGGCCGCGGTGCTGGCCTACCTGGAGGGCTGATCAGCCGAACACCGACGGGGGCGGCACGGGGGCGAGGACCGGGTCGCCGTCGTGGATGGGGGCGGCTCCGGCGATGAAGTTCGTCAGGGCTGCGCCGTACACGCATCTGGCCTGGGTGAGGCCGCCGGCGGCGCGGCGGGTGAGGAGATCGACGGGCAGGGCGGTGCGGGAGGCGGCCACGATGAGGTTGCCGAAGCGGCGCCCGCGCATGATGGCGGGCTCGGCCAGCAGCGCGACGTGGCCGTAGGCGCCGGTGACGGTGGCGAGCAGGCGGCGGGCGAAGGCCAGGCCCTTGCCGTCGGCGATGTTGATCAGCAGGGTGCCGGTGGGGCGCAGGACGCGGGCCAGATCGGCGAGGTATTCGGCGGTGGCCAGTTCGACCGGCATGGTCGCGCCGGTGAAGGCGTCGAGGACGACGAGGTCGGCGCTTTCGTCCCAGATCTTCTGGGTGCCCTCGCGGCCCCCGGCCACGATGACCTTGAGCTTGGGTATGGAGCGCAGGTCGAGTTGCTCGCGCACGAGGTTGACGAGCAGGCCGTCGGGCTCGAGGACGATGTGGCGGGAGCCGGGGCGGGTGGCCGAGACGTAGCGGGGGATGGAGCAGGCGCCGCCGCCGACGTGCAGGCAGGAGAGCGGGCCGTCGTCCATGACGTCGATGACATCGGCCATAAGCCTCACATATTCGAATTCCAGAAATGTGGGGTCTTGAAGGTCGACATACGACTGAGGTACGCCATCCTTGAACAGCAACCAGCCGTCCTGCCGGTCGAGATCCCGGAGAAGCTCGACCTCGCCGAACGTCACCGGGTACCGTCCGGGCATCGGTTCCCGCTGTCCACGTGCCACTTTCTGTCCCCTTCCCTGGGAGAAACGGTATGCGACGACGAAGGCTGATTGTCCTCCTCATTGCGCTTCTGGCGGTCATGGGGGCTGGAGCCTTCGCCGTGCTCGCGGCCAACAGCACGCACGGCAGCCCCGAGCAGACGGCCGCGTCGTACTTCACCTCCTGGCGGCGCGGCGACGTGCCGGCCATGCGCCGCCTCGTCCACCGGGCGCCCGACGACTTCGCGCAGCGGCACACGTCGCTGTCGGCCACGCTGCGGGTGGACGCGATCGAGCTGACGCCTGGCGCGCTCAGGATGACCGGGGACGACAGCGCCGAGGTGCCGTTCAGCGGGAGGCGCAAATTACGCGATCTCGGCTGGTGGGACTTCCAGAGCACCCTGCGGCTGGCCGTACGCGAGAGCACCTGGCAGGTGATCTGGGCGCCGGAGACCCTGCACCCGCTGCTCAAGGACAACGGCATCCTGGAATTGGCCACGGTGGAGGGCCCCACGGTCGAGCTGGTCACCGCCGAGGGCGACCGCCTGCCCGAGGACAACTACGCTGAGCACTACCTCGGGAAGCTGTCCGCGGCGTATCCCGTCAAGAGCGGCACGGCCCTCCAGGTGATCATGCCGGACGACAGCACCCGGGTGCTGCTCAGCAAGGCGCCCAAGACGAAGCCGCACAAGACCACGCTCTCGCGCCCGGTCCAGGCCGCGGCCGCCCGCGCCCTGGACGGGGTCACCGACGCGGCCATCGTGGCGATCCGCTCCAGCACCGGCGAGATCCTGGCCGTGGCCGACCGGCTGGCCGACGGCGACAAGGCGTTCTCGACGCTCTTCCCGCCCGGCTCGACGTTCAAGACGGTCGTGGCCGCGGCTCTGATGCAGACCGGACTGTCCACGTCTGACCTGGTCGAGTGCCCCGGCCGCTACCAGATCCCGGGATTCCGCCCGTTCGACAACGCGGGCGGCACCGACCGCGGCAGCATCACCTTCACCGAGTCCTTCGCCCATTCCTGCAACACCACGTTCGTGGAGCAGGCCACCACCCGCCTGGAGCCGGAGGAGTTCACCGAGGCCGTCTCCCAGTGGGGCTTCCGCGGCGTGCAGTTGCCCACGGGCGCGGGGGGCGTCTGCGGCCAGATGCGCGTGCCCGAGGACATGAACTGGTTCGGCTCCGACGTCATCGGCCAGGGTTCGGTGCAGGCCACGCCGCTGTGCATGGCCATGGTCGCCGCCGCCGTCGAGAGCGGTGTCTGGCGTTCGCCCCGGCTGCTGCCCGGCGACGAGGCCGCCAACCAGGAGGGCGCCCCGCCGGCGGACGTGCCGCTCGACGAGGGGCTGGCCGAGGGGCTGCGCGAGATGATGCGGGCCGTGGTCGAGTACGGCACCGGCGCGGAGTCCGGCCTGCCCGAGGGTACGGCGGGCAAGACCGGCACCGCCGAGGTGGAGGAGCAGAAGGACCACGGCTGGTTCATCGGCTACCGGGATGACGTGGCCTTCTGCGTGTTCGTGCGCAACGGCGGTTCCGGCAGGTCGGCGGCGGTGCCGATAGCCGCGCGGTTTCTCCAGGGCATGTAGGGGTTGCTAAGGGGAACCTTACCTACGGTACCGTAGGTTATATGACGACCGTTCTCGCGAAGCCCAGGCTGCGCGGCTGGTTGCACACGGGGGCGCTGCCTGTGACGCTCGTCGCGGGGTTCGCGCTCGTGGCACTGGGCCCGACCCTGCAGGCACGGCTGGCCTCGGCGATCTACGCCATCACCTCGGGGCTGCTCTTCGGCATCTCGGCCACCTACCACCGCGGCACGCTCGGCCCCCGCCTGGCCGAGGCGCTGCGCCGCTTCGATCACGCCAACATCTACCTGATCATCGCCGGCACCTACACCCCCTTCGCCCTGCTCGCGCTCTCCGGCGCCGCCCGGATCGCGGTGCTCGTGGTCACCTGGGGCGGCGCCCTGGCCGGGGTGCTCTTTCGCGTCTTCTGGATAGGCGCGCCACGCTGGCTCTACACCGTGCTCTATCTGGCGCTCGGCTGGACGGCCGTCTTCGTGATGCCGCAGCTGCTGGCGGGCGCGGGCATCGCCGCCGTCGTGCTCGTGGCCGTGGGCGGCGTCTTCTACAGCGCCGGGGCGATCGTGTACGGCCTGCGCCGCCCGGACCCCTCTCCCGCCTGGTTCGGTTTCCACGAGGTCTTCCACGCCTTCACCCTGGCCGCCTACCTGGTGCAGTACGTCGCGGTCTCGATCGTGGTCTACGCCCATGCATGACCGACTTTTGACCGCCTTAGGGTCTGCACGCGCGATCTTTCTGGAAAACATCGGGGCATGGAGCAAATCGCGCGCACATGGTGGCTCATCCTCATCCGAGGCATCTGCGCCATCATCTTCGGCATCCTCGCGCTCGTGTGGCCGGGGATCACGCTGTACGTCCTGGTGATCTTCTTCGGCGCCTACGCGATCGTCAGCGGCCTGTTCTCGCTCTTCGCCGCCTTCGGCCACAACGTGCAGTCGAGGGCGTGGCTCATCATCTCCGGCATCATCGGCATCCTGGCCGGCATCGTGGCCTTCGCCTGGCCGGGGATCACCGCGCTCGCCCTGCTCTACGTCATCGCCTTCTGGGCGATCTTCACCGGTGTCGCGGAGATCGTGGCCGGCGTCCAGTTGCGCAAGGACATCGACAACGAGTGGATGCTCATCCTGGGCGGCATCCTGTCGGTGATCTTCGGCATCCTGCTCATCATCTGGCCCGCGACCGGGATGCTCACGCTGACCTGGCTGCTCGGCATCTTCGCGATCATCTACGGCATCGCGATGGTGGTCCTGTCCTTCAACGTGAAGAAGCTGGCGTCATGAAGCGCTGGGCACGCAAAGTTTACGGGTATTTACGGCATCTATAGGGAAGGTATCTCGTGTCTGGCTCGCCCCGAGAGGAAGACACATGGACGTACTCGACCGCCTCGCTCGCCATCTTCTCGTCGACGGTTACCGGCTCGTGCTCGACCTCGAGCGCAGCCAGGGCTCCTGGCTGACCGACGCGCGCACCGGCCGGAAATATCTGGACTTCTATACGTTCTTCGCCTCTGCTCCGCTCGGCGTGAACCCTCCCTTCGACAAGGAGACGGCTCGGATCCTGGGCGAGGTGGCCAGGAACAAGCCCGCCAACCCGGACATGTACACCGAGCACCTGGCCGACTTCACCGAGACCTTCAGTCGCGTGCTCGGCGACCCGGACCTGCCCCACCTGTTCTTCGTCGAAGGCGGCGCGCTGGCCGTCGAGAACGCGCTGAAGACCGCCTTCGACTGGAAGAGCCGCAAGAACGAGGCCGAAGGACGCAGCCGCGACCTGGGCACGAAGGTTCTCCACCTCACCCGCGCCTTCCACGGCCGCAGCGGCTACACCCTCAGCCTCACCAACACCGACCCGGCCAAGACCGACAGGTTCCCGACCTTCGGCTGGCCCCGCATCGACGTCCCCGCCATCCACTTCGGCGACGTCGAGGCCGCCGAGGAACGCGCCCTGGCCCAGGCCCGCGCCGCCTTCGAACGCCACCCCCACGACATCGCCTGCTTCATCGCCGAGCCGATCCAGGGCGAGGGCGGCGACAACCACCTGCGCCCCGAGTTCCTGCAGGCCATGCAGCACCTGTGCCGCGAGTACGACGCCCTGTTCGTCCTGGACGAGGTGCAGACCGGCGGCGGCACCACCGGCACGCCCTGGGCCTACCAGCAGCTCGGCCTGGAGCCCGACATCGTGGCCTTCGCCAAGAAAGTCCAGGTGGGCGGCATCATGGCCGGGCGCCGGGTGGACGAAGTGGCCGACAACGTCTTCCAGGTGAGCAGCCGCATCAACTCCACCTGGGGCGGCGGCCTGGTCGACATGGTCCGCTCCCGCGCCCTCCTGGAGATCATCGAGCGTGACGACCTGATCACCCGCGCCGCCACCCTGGGCGCGCACGCCCTGGAACGCCTGACCAAGCTGCAGGCCGAGCACCCCGGCGTCGTCTCCGGCGCGCGCGGCCGCGGCTTCATGATCGCCTTCGACCTGCCGGACGCGGAGGAGCGCGATCTCCTGATCAAGCGCCTGCGGGAGGAGGAGGGCGTGCTGGTCCTGCCGTGCGGCGAGCGTTCTGTACGGCTGCGCCCGGCCCTCAACATTCCGGAGGACGACCTGAACCGTGGTCTGGCCTCCCTGGCCAAGGCCCTTCCCTAGACCGAGCGTGTCAGGCCCGCGGCTGCGGGAACCGGCCGCGGGCAGCGGCGGGGCGGCTCCGCCGTACCTGCTGGAAAGAAGAGGTCAGTCGCGGGAACGGGAGTTCCACAGACCTATGGCGGTGACTCGCGAGTCCACGCCCAGCTTGGCGTATATGCGATTGACGTGGTTTTTCACCGTCTTCTCGCTCAGGAACAGGCGCTGGGCTATCTGTCCGTTGGACTGACCGGTGGCGATCAGGTCCATGACTTCTGCCTCGCGCTTGCTTAAGGACGTGAACACGCCGCCGAAGGCGGTGTCGTCGACTCTCATCCGGCCTCCGAGGGCGCGATGTCGGTCAGATCGCCGAGGGCCCCCCACGCATCCGGCGCTAGCGGTAGACAGCGAGCATAACTCGCAAAGACCTGGTTTGGGGACGTTGCTGGAGAAAACGGAGGCGCGTCGATGGGGTCCAGGCAGTATCAGAACGGTATTGGAGCCACACGGCGCGGACAAGGCGAATCGGGAACGCGAGCCGTACGACATGGTGCGTCACGCGAGCCGCGACGCCCGCGTGACCGCAGTCCCGCGGGCATGCGACAGGCCCGGCCACCACTGTGACCGGGCCTGTCGTTCCAGGGTGAGCGAGGGGACTTGAACCCCCGACATCCAGGACCACAACCTGGCGCTCTGCCAACTGAGCTACGCCCACCATGCGTGCCGCATCGCGGCGGCACAGGAAAAGTGTAGCGGTGTTCGGGAGTCTTTACGCCACCCGATTATCCGCTGACGCGTTCGGCGAGTCCCCTGGCCGTCATCGAGTCTGGACCGGGCTGACCCACGAACACGGCCGCCCGGTAGTAGCGCAACTCCCTGATCGACTCCGTGATGTCGGCCAGGGCGCGGTGCCCGCCCTGCTTCTCCGGGGCGGCGAAGTACACCCTCGGATACCAGCGGCGCACCAGCTCCTTGATCGACGAGACGTCGACCATCCGGTAGTGCAGGAAGGCGTCGACCGCGGGCATGTCACGGGCGATGAACGTGCGGTCGGTGCCGATCGAGTTGCCGCACAGCGGTGCCTTCTTCGGCTCCGGGATGTGCCGGCGGATGTAGTCGAGCACGAGCGACTCGGCCTCGGCCAGCGTCACCCCCTGTCCGAGCAGCGGCAGCAGCCCGGAGGCGGTGTGCATCTCACGCACCACCTCCGACATCTGCTCCAGCGACTCGGGCGGCGGCTTGATGACCACGTCCACGCCCTCGTCCACCTGGTTGAGCTCGCTGTCGGTGATCACGCACGCCACTTCGACGAGTGCGTCTCGGCCGAGGTCGAGGCCGGTCATCTCGCAGTCGATCCAAACGAGCAAGTCACTCATGGGTTCAGCCTAGTGCCCCTGGTCAGGCGGGCTTGAGAGAGCTGAGAACCTGGTTCACCACATCGGTGCCCAAGTTGTCGGGGACGGAGACGTACAGGAGGGTCGGCCGCTCGCCGGTGCCGCGGTCCATCAGCACGATGGCGGCGTTCTCCTTCTTCCATTTGTAGCCCTTCTCCTTGGCGACCTTGGAGAAGTCCAGCTCGAACTGGAGCACCCAGGCGTCCTTGTCCCCGATCTTGATCGCCTCGTTCTTGACGAGCTTCCTGGTGTGGGGGAGCTGGTAGTAACCGGCGAACGTGGCCAGCACCGTGTTCGCCGTCGCGCCCAGGCTCTGGGTGCCCTGGTAGGGGTAGAGCGGGTTCAGCGCGCCGGCGTAGACGTTGCCGATCCAGTTCGACTTGCCGTCGTACTTCTCGTGCGAGACCGCCTCGGCCGCGCTGCTCCAGTTCTGCCGGTCCGGTTCGGTGCCGTTGACCTGGCTGGCCTGCGGCACCTTCCAGCCCTGCGGGATCTCGAAGGACAGGCCGGCCGTGGTGTCGGTGATGCGGCCGCCCTCGACGCCGGGCAGCTCCGTGGGGATCGGGGCGGGCGAACCGGGCGCGGTGGGGACGGGGGAGCCCGGGTCCTCGGTCTCCGTGGGGAACGGGGCCTCGGAGGACGTGGGGGGCGTGGACGGGGGCGCCGCGGTGCCGCCGCTCGTCTGGTTGACGACCACGACGGCGGCCACCACGATCAGCGCCACCACCACGAGCACGCCCACGCCGCCGAGGATCCACGGCAGCGGGCCGCCCTTCTTCGGCGGGGGGCCGTAGCCGCCGGGGCCGGGCGGCAGGGAGCCGCCCCACTGGCCGAACTGCCCGGGTTGCTGGCCGTACACGGCGGTCGGCTGCTGCTGGCCGTACGCGTTCTGGGTCAGCTGGTCCTGCGGATTCGGCGGGCCGTACGTGCTCTGCGGGCCGCTTTGCGGGCTGCCTTGCTGCTCGTACGGGTTCGGCTGGCCGTACGTGCTCTGCTCGTAGGACGGGCGCTGCTCGAAGGACGGCTGCGCGAAGGGGGTCGTCGGGTTCGGGGTCGACCCGGAGGACGGCTGGCCGTACTGGCCCTGGCCCTGCAAGGGCGTGCCGTACTGCAGTGTGGGGTTGGCGGGGTGGGCCGACCAGTCCGTGCCGTCCTGCGGCGCGGGCTGCGGGGCTTGCGGAGGCTGCGGGGGCGCCTGTTCCTGCGCGTGTGTGGCGTCGGTCCACTGGTTGCCGTCCCACCAGCGGAGTTGGGGCGATCCGTAGGGGTCGGGGTACCAGCCCGCCGGGGTCTGCGAGGTCATGTCGCCAGCGTAATAAGAAGTGCAATGAGATGCATTGTCAGCACTTGTAGGTGAAGGTGGCCTTGTCCTGCAGACGTTGCGGGGAGGTGACCGTCAGCGTCGCCGTGAGCTTGGCGGTGCTCCTGCCCGACACCTTCCACTTCAGCGGGAGCGAGTAAGAGGTCTTGTCCGAGGTCGTGCGCTGCGTCTGGAGGATCTTCTCCTTCCTGTCGCTCTGCGCCCACTCGTAGCGGATCTCCCCGGCGCCGCCGTTCGTGCTGATCTTGCCGGTGATCAGCACGTCCGCGTCACAACCCTGGGCCTTCTTCGGGGCGCTCACCTCGATCGCGGTCACCGCCAGCGGAGTCGACGGGCCGCTCAGCCGGAACCAGGCCAGCAGCCCTCCGGCCACGACGACCGCGAACACCGCCGCGGCCAGCACCGTGCGCCGCCGCCGGGCCCGCGCCGCGCGCCCGCTCCTTCTGGCGGGCGCGGCCTCCTGGGCGCCCTGCCGCCACATGCGCGCGGCCGTGGTCTCCACCTGCGGCTCTCCCGTGCCCACACCGGGGCCGAAGTGCTCGAAGGCCGGGGCGTGGAGCAGGGTGACGATCTCGCCCTCGTCCCGCTCCGGGATCGGGTTGAGGCCGATCTCCAGCGTGGTCCGGTTGCGCACCTCCTGGGCCAGCCGGTCACGGGTGATCTGCCCGCCGGGCAGCGCCTCCCGCTGGCCGAGCAGGACGTCCCCGGCCGCGGCCAGGCCGTGCAGGGTGGCCGTGGCCGCCGCCCGGTCCAGCAGCCGAGCGGACGGCTCCGGGCAGGAGGCGCCCAGCGACCTGGCCAGCGTCGCCCAGGCGGACACGTCACGCTCCGGCGACGCCTCCTGGTCACGGACCGCGTCCAGGAGCCCGCGCTCGATCAGCAGCGCGGCGCCGTTCTCCGCGATCACGATCGTGCCCGGGTGCAGCGACCCGTGCGCCAGCCCCGACGCGTGCAGCGCCTGCAGCGTCTGCGCGGTCTCCACGAGTACGGCTGCCGCCCCCGGCGGATCCACGGCCCTTGCCGCCATGAGATCGCCCAGCGAGGGGCTGATCGCGGCGGCGGTCAGCAGCCACACGTCCGCGCCCGCCGCCACCACGTCGGCCACCTGCACAAGCCCCGACGACCCGCCCTGCGGACTGGGTGGTCCGCCCTGCGCACCCGGTGGACCGCCCTGCGCCAGCCGCCGGTCGGCCACCACGGCGGCCACGACGCGCTCGCGCACCCCGGGCAGCCCCACGAGGCCGGGGTCGAAGCGCAGCGCCCCGGCCCGGCGGCCGTCCGGCGTGATCGCGTCGGCCCAGGTGCCCAGTTCGGTGATGCGGGTGTGGTCCGTGAGCCGGTAACCGGCGATGGACCCGTTCGCCTTGCTCATCGCCGTCGCTCCCCGGGTTTCCTAGCGCCGCCTGCGATGCCGCCCCGCCATGCGGCGCCTCACCGCAAGTGTGACGGGTACCGCGCCGGACGTCATCAGCCCGAACGCCAGGACCGCGGCCGGGATCTGCTCCGCCTCCGGCGCATCGGCTCCCGGCCTCGAGCCCGCGCCTTCCCCTGAGCCCGCACCCGATCCTGAGCCCGCACCCGATCCTGAGCCCGCACCCACCCCCTCGCCGCTCGGAGTCCTGGTCGGGGGCTGCTGGGTCGTCGGCGGGACTGTCGGGGGCGCGGAGGTGGTGGGCGGGGGCGCGGAGGTCGTGGGTGGCGGCGTGCTCTCGTCGGTGCTGGCGCGGCCGGTGATGCCCTCCTCCGGCGTCTCCTCCTCCTCGGGGGTGGGCGAGACGGTGGGCTTCTTGGACTTCGTCTTGGTGGGCTTGGTCGGTTTGGGAGTCGGCGTGGGCGTCGGCTTCCGCGTGGGTGTCACGGCGGGCGGCGGGGGCGTCACGGGCGGCGGCGCGGCGCTGGCCGAGCTGGAGGGTTCCGGCGTCGGCTCCTCGGTCGTCTCCTCCGGTGCCGGCTCCTCGGAGGTCTCCTCGGGCAGCGGGACCTCCTGCGGCGTCACGCTGATCGTCGGTGAGCTGCTGGCCGCCTGCAGCCGGGGTTCGCCGTCGGAGGCGGTGGTCACCACGATCGCCACGGCCACCAGCGCGCCGACGCAGACCGCGCCGACGGCGATCTTGGCGCCGAGCTTGCTCATCAGCCTGGCCGGGGCGCGGAACTGGGTCTCGGCCACGGAGGTCGCGATCTGCGCGGTCCCCTCCGGCGGCGCCGGGAACAACAGGAGCAACAGCCCGGCCAGCCTGGCCAGGCGGCGGCGTCCGCGCTCCTCCCAGTCGGGGCCGTACGCCTGGACGGCGACCGTCTCCAGCTCGGCCAGCAGGATGTCGGCCGTCGCCGGGCGCTCGGCGGGATGCTTGGCCAGCCCGCGCTCGACCAGCCCGCGCAGCGGCTCGGCCACCTCCTCGAGCGGCGGCGGGGAGCTGTGGTGCTGGCGGGCCAGCGCGGCCAGGTTGGTCGCCCGGTAGGGGCGGGCGCCGGTCAGGCACTCGAAGAAGACGACGGTGGCCGCGTAGACGTCGGTCGCGGGCGTGGCGGCGCCGCCCGCCCACTGCTCGGGCGCCATGTACGGCGGGGTTCCTGAGGTGTTCGTCCCCTGCCCCACGTGTACGGCGATGCCGAAGTCGACCAGCTTGCTGGTGCCGTCACCTTCGACGATGACGTTCTCCGGCTTGAAGTCCCGGTGCACGACGCCGAGCGCGTGGGCGGAGGCCAGGCCGCGCAGCGAGCCCTTGAGGACGGTCAGCGCGGCCTCCGGCCCGGTGGGGCCCTCTGAGCTCAGGATCTCGCGCAGGGAGACGCCGTTGACCAGGTCCATGACGATGGCGGCGCCTTCGCCGTTCTCGACGTACTCGATCAGCCGGGCGTTGTACGGGCTGCGCATGGTGGCCAGCAGCCGCGCCTCGTGCCGGAAGCGGGCGACGAACGCCACGTCGAGGCGCAGCTCCTCGGACAGGTACTTGATGGCGACCTGCGTGCCGTCGTGGTCCCGGCCGGCCAGGACGACGCGTCCCGACGCACCGGAGCCCAGTTCGCGGACCTCGGTGTAGCCGGGAACCCCCCACTGCCCATCCATAACGCCTCTTCTCTGGAGTCGTCAGGGCCCCCACCCACTTCAGACGCACGGCAGTGTAACCCCTCTTACTCCTGAAGAGTCGGATATTTCACTCTTCCGGTTTATGGGTTTCCGTGGGGTTCTCTGATGGTTTCTTGTCTGTTGGTGGTGGAGAAGGGGTTTCTGATGGTTCAGGGGGACATGCCGGAGTCCGGCCGGAGGCGCTGTCCGACTTCCCGCCGGCCGAGGCGGTCACCGACCACCCCGTGCCGCAGGACACCTTCCCTGCTGAGAAGGCCACCGTCCTGCTGTAGGCGGTCTGGCCGGCCAGTTCCAGCACCCGGCTGCCGATCGTCCGCCCGGCCGCGGTGAAGGCGACGCTCAGCCGTACCGCCTGCTCGTTGAGGGTCGTGACGCCGACCGTCGCGACGGCCTTGCCGCCCGTGCTCAGGACGGCGCGCAGAATGGCGATCCGCGCCACCCCCGCCGGACAAGGCACCGCCGCCTGGGCGGAGGTCTCCCGGCTGCCGGCCGTCACGTGCACGGACAGCGTCCCGCCACATGGACGCTTGGCGAAGGTGTGGCTGAAGGCCCGGGTGTAGGACCGCTGCCCGGCCAGGGTCGCCTGCCGGGTCAGCACCTGCTCGCCGTTCAGCGACAACCTGGCCGACAACGGGATCGCGGCCGTGCCGCTGGCGCCCACCTGGACCCGCACGCTCACCGCGCGGCCCGGCGCCTGCGCCACCGCCAGCGCCGCCCGCAGGCTCGTCACCTCGGTCGGGCACGCCGGGACGGCCACGGTGCTGCTGCGCGGGCCGCCCGGGGCGGCGGGCGAGGTCGTGACCGTCAGCGTCACGTTCTCCCCGCACGGGCGCTCGGGCAGCGTGTGGCTGAAGGAGCGGGTGTAGGAGAGCGCGCCACGCAGGCGGGCCTGCGTGGACCTGACCGTGGTCCCGCCCACGGTCAGGCGGGCGGTGAGCGTGACCTCGGCGGTGCCGGTCGCGCGGACGGTGACCGATCCCGACGCCACGTTGCCCTCGCTGAGCGTCAGCCTGCCCAGGGAGAGGGCGGAGACGGTGGTGGGCGGGACAGGGGTGATCGTCGGCGTCGGGGGCTTCGTCGGGGGTTTGGTCGGAGGTTTGGTCGGAGGCTTCGTGGGCGGCTTGGTCGGGGTCTTCGTCGGCTTGGTCGGGGTCTTCGTCGTGGGCGGGCTCTTCGTCGGAGGCCGCTTCGTGGCCGGTGGGTTCGTGGCCGGTGGGTTCGTGACCTGCGGGTCCGTGACCGGACCCGTCTCCGGGCCGGTGGGCGGATCCGTGGGCGGCGCGACGCTCGGGACCACGGCCACCGGCACCGAGGCGATCGCGCTCGGGTCGACGACCTCGGGCGTCTCCGTCGGCAGGGTCGGCGTCGGCGTCCCCAACTGCGCCGGGCTCAGCTCCGGCGTCTCGGACGGCGCCGCCGCCACCGTGTCCACCGGCGTGACCGGCACCCGGTTGTTCAGCGCGATCACCGCGGCGACCGCCACCGCGACCGCCAGCCCGGTGCCCACGCCCATCCGGACCGCGTTGGCCCGCATCGCGCGGAAGACCGTCCGCGTGACCGCGGTGCCGACCTGCGGCGTGGCCGCCTGCGGCATCGGCCACAGGAGCGCCAGCAGGCCCACGAGCGCGGCCAGGCGGCGGCGTCCGCGCTCCTCCCAGTCCTCGCCGTAGGCCGCGCGGGCCACCGTCTCCAGCTCGGCGACGAACTCCGCCGCCCCGGCCGGACGCCGGTCCGGCTCCTTGGCCATCCCCCGCGTGATCAGCTCGCGGACCGGCTCGGGCGCGTCCTGGACCGGGATCGGCGCGTGCAGATGCTGGTACCCCAGCACGCTGGGCTCGGTCGAGCGGTAGGGCCGGTGCCCGGTCAGGCACTCGAAGAAGACCGCCGTCGCCGCGTACACGTCGGTGGCGGGCGAGGCCGGGCCGCCCGCCCACATCTCCGGCGCCATGTACGGCGGCGTCCCCTCGGGGTGCGCGGCCGTCCCTTCCCGTACGGCGATGCCGAAGTCGACCAGCTTGCTGGCCCCGTCCTCGCGGACGAGGACGTTCTCCGGCTTGTAGTCCCGGTGCACTAGCCCGAGCGCGTGCGCCCGAGCCAGCCCCAGCAGCGAGCCCTTGAGCACGACCAGGGCCGCCTCCGGCCCGGTGGTGCCGTTCTCCCGCAGCAGCGCCCGCAGGGAGACGCCGTTGACCAGTTCCATCACGATGGCCGCGCCATCGGGCTCCTGGATGTACTCCCACATGGTCGCGATGTGCTGATCGCGCACCGTGGTCAGCAGCCTGGCCTCCGACTGGAACCTGGCCAGGGCCGCCGGGTCCCGTCTGAGCTGCTCGTTGAGATATTTGATCGCGACTTTGACGCCGGTGTCGTCATGCACGGCCAGCACGACCCGGCCACTTCCACCCGCACCAAGCTGTCGGACCTCGGTGTACCCGGGGGCGCTCCACTCCATCGCCAACTCCCATCAGGAGGCGGCCCACAAGGTTGGACGTGCGATTCAGCGGTCAGGTTTTCATGAAACTACTGGAGATTCCGGATGGGAATGGGCAAGCGGCTACCATCCCGATACGGCATCGCGGGCGCGCATGATCGTCGGGCTCAACGGCGGTGCAGAATGTGCGGCGGTACGGCGGTGCCCTCGGGCAGAACGGGGTCCGGCACCGGCGTCCCGAACCCGGTGACCACCGGCAGCACCCCGGCCCAGATCGGCAGCGCGTAGTCGGCGTCCTCGTCGTCCGGCGCTCCGCGGCGCAGCTTGACCGACGCCTCCTCCAGCGGCAATGCCAGCACCGAGGTCGCGGCCAGTTCCTTGCGGGTGGGGCGGCGGGTGTAGTCCCACTGGCCGGGCGCCAGGTGCTCGCTGAGCGCGCGCAGCCCCTCCAGGCGCTCGTCCGGGTCGGTGACCAGGCGGGCGGTGCCGTAGATCATGGCGCAGCGGTAGTTGAACGAGTGGTTGAAGATCGAGCGCGCCAGCACGATGCCGTCCACGTGGGTGACCGTGACGCACACCTCGGTGCCCTGGCCGGAGCGCAGCGACGTGGCGCCGGTCGAGCCGTGGAGGTAGAGGGTCTCGCCGATGCGGCCGTAGCCGGTCGGCACGACCATCGGGTGGCCGTCGCGCACCACGCCCAGGTGGCAGATCAGGGCGGAGTCGAGCACCTCGTACAACTCGGCGCGGTCGGTGGCGGCACGCTGCTTCTCGCGGCCGAGCGTGGTGCGGGGTGTCGTGGAGAGCATGCGGCCATCTTCACGCCGAAGTGGACTTGTAGATTAGGGCCACTAAATGCCGATTCATGGAGACCACTTCGTGCGCAGCCTCGTTGACCTGCCCGTCGCCCTGTCGCGGGACGCCGCCGAGCCCCTGGCCGCCCAGCTGACCGGGTGGCTGCGCGAGGCGATGCGCGGCGGGCGGCTGGCGCCCGGCGAACGCCTGCCGTCCAGCCGCGGGCTCGCCGCCCAGCTCGGCGTCAGCCGTACCGTCGTCACCGAGGCATACCAGCAGCTCTACGCCGAGGGATGGCTGGACGGGCGGCACGGCTCCGGCACGTTCGTGACCGAGCTCGACCTGCCCGCGCCCGCGCCGCCGAAGCCGTCCGCGCCGGTCCGGCGGCCGGAGCCCGAGCCCGCCCCGTCCATCGACCTGGTCCCCGGCGAGCCGTGGGTGCGCGACTACGATCGCGCCGCGTGGAAGCGGGCCTGGCGCAGGGCGGCCGACCTGCCTCCCGGCGACGACCCCGACCCGTACGGCCTGCCGCACCTCAGGGAGCTGCTGGCCCGGCACCTGCGGCGGACCAGGGCGGTGGCGGTCGGGCCGGAGAACGTCCTGGTCACCCGCGGCACCGCCAACGGGCTGGACCTGGTCGCGCTGGCGTTGCGGGAACGGGCCCGCCGCGCGGGGGTGGAGGACCCGGGGTACAGGGTGGCGCGCAACGTGTTCGCCGGGCGCGGGTTCGAGGTGGTGCCGTGCCCGGTGGACGGCGACGGCGTGATCGTGGACGGTCTGCCGGACGATCTCGGCCTGCTGTACACGACGCCCGCGCACCAGTACCCGCTCGGCGGCCGGCTGCCCATTCCGCGCAGGGAGCGGCTGCTGGCCTGGGCCAGGCGGACCGGGGCGACGATCGTGGAGGACGACTACGACGCCGAGTTCCGCTACGACGTGGCGCCGCTGCCGGCGTTGTACGGGCTCGATCCGGCCCGCGTCGTGCTGCTGGGGACGCTGTCGAAGGCGCTGTCGCCGGACATCGGCCTCGGCTGGCTGGTCGGGCCGGAGGACCTGCTGGCCGTGCTCGCCGGCCTGCGCGAGGATCTCGGCGACCGCACCAGCGGGCCGGTCCAGCAGGCGGTGGCCACCCTGATCGAGCACGGCGACGTCGACCGGCACCTGCGGCGCATGCGGCTGGAGTACGCGCGCCGCCGGGCCGTCGTGGTCGAGATCCTCGGCCCGGTCTGCCGCCTGCACGGCGACACCGCGGGCCTGCACGTCCTGGCCGAGCTGCCCCCTGGCGTGGGACCCGTCCTCGTGCGCGAGGCCGCCGCGCGCGGGGTGCGCCTGGACTCGGTGGAGCGCCACCACTTCGGGCCGCCGCGCGTGCACGGCCTGGTCATCGGGTACGGCTCGGCCTCGCTGGGCGACGTGCGCAGGGGCTGCGCGGTCGTCGCGGAGCTCATTGCGCACCGGACCAGAGCGACGTTCTAATGTGGTCCCATGACCGTTCCCGGCCTGGACTGGCCCCGACTGACCGCCTGGATGGCCGCGCACGTCCCCGGCGCGGGCGAGCCGTCGTCCGCCGCGCTGATCTCCGGTGGCAAGTCGAACCTCACCTACCGCATCGAATGCCGCGAACACCCGGTCGTCCTGCGCCGGCCTCCCCTCGGCCACGTGCTGCCGACCGCCCACGACATGCGCCGGGAATGGCGGGTGATCTCGGCGCTGGGCGGCACACCGGTGCCGGTGCCGCCCGCCCTGGCCTTCTGCGCGGACGAGGAGGTCATCGGGGCGCCCTTCTACGTCATGGGGCACGTGGACGGCGCCGCCGTACGCACGAAGGACGAACTCGGCGACGTGCCGGCCGAGCGGGCCCGGCGGCTGGCCGAGCGGCTGGCCGAGGTCCTGGCCGCCATTCACCAGGTGGACTACCGCGCGGCCGGGCTGGGTGACTTCGGGCGGCCCGAGGGTTACATGACCCGCCAGCTCCAGCGCTGGGAGCAGCAGTGGGAGCGCTCGAAGGCCGCCGACCTGCCCGAGTACGACCGGCTGGTGGCCAGGCTGCGCGCCCGCATGCCGGGGCGCTCGGAGAGCACGCTGGTCCACGGCGACTACCGGCTCGACAACACGCTGATCAGGCGCGATCCGCCCGAGATCCTGGCAGTGGTCGACTGGGAGATGTCCACGCTCGGCGACCCGCTGGCCGACCTGGGGCTGACGCTGACGTACTGGCAGGACCCCGGGGACGCGGAGCGGGCCAGTGTGCCGGTGGCCGGCGACGTCACGCTCGCGCCCGGCTTCCTGAACGCCGCCGAGTTCGCCGCGCACTACGCCAAGGTCTCCGGGCGCGACGTCTCGGACGTCGACTACTACGTGGCCTTCGGCAACTTCAAGCTGGCCGTCATCGTCGAGGGTATTCACGCCCGGTTCCGGCAAGGTAAGACCGTGGGAGAGGGCTTCGACGGCATCGGAGCCGCCGTACCCACCCTCCTCGCCCGCGCTCACCGCATGCTCGACCGGGAGGCACCATGAGTTCCGTCGCGTTGATCACCGGGGCAGCCAGCGGCATCGGCGCCGCAGTCGCCCGGCGGCTGGCCCGCGGCGGCGTGCGCTGCGTCCTCGTCGACATCGACCGCGACGGCGCCGAACGCCTCGCCAAGGAGATCGGCGGCACCGCCGTCACCGGCGACGTCGCCCTCCCCGAGACCTCCGCCCTGGCCGTCGAGGCCGCCGAGCGCGAATACGGCCGCCTCGACCTCGTCCACCTCAACGCCGGCATCCCCAGCGGCGTCGACATGGCCGCCTTCGACCCCGTCCAGTACCGCACGGCCGTCACCGTCAACATCGACGGCGTCGTGTACGGCGTGGCCGCCGCGACCCCGGCGCTGTCCCGATCGGGCGGCGGCGCCATCGTCGTCACCTCCTCCCTGGCCGGTCTCGTCGCCTACGACGGCGACCCGGTGTACACGATGACCAAGCACGCGGTCGTCGGCCTGGTCCGGGGCATGTCGGCGCCCCTGGCCGCGCGCGGCATCCGGATCGGCGCGGTCTGCCCGGGTTTCACCGACACCCCGCTCGTGGCCGGGATGCGCGACGTGTTCGTGGGGGCGGGCTTCCCCCTCCTGGACGCCGAGGACGTGGCGGCGGCCGTGGAGTCCGCGTTCTACGCCGAGGAGCCGGGCGCCATCCTCGTCGTGCAGCCGGGGCGGCAGCCGATCCCGTACCGCTTCGCCGGCGTCCCCGGCCCGGCCACCGGCCAGCGCCCGCCCGCCTTTTAGGGTGGCTACCGTGTGATCATGGCGAACAGTGCTCTTCTCGTGATGGACGTCCAGCAGACCATCGTGGACATGGTCGACGGCGGCGCCGCCATCCTGCCCAGCCTGCGCAGCGCGATCGACGGCGCCCGCGCCGCGGGCGTCCCCGTGATCTACGTGGCCATCGAGGTCCGCAAGAGCTGGGCGGCGGCCAGTCCGCGCAGCAAGGCCATCGCCTTCGCCGTACGGACCGGCATCTTCGACGAGGGCGGCCCCGGCCTCGAGATCCACCCCGACATCGCGCCCCAGGAGGGCGACGTCGTGGTGACCAAGAGGCGGGGGAGCGCGTTCTCGGGCAGCGACCTCGAGCTCGTCCTCCGGTCCCGCGACATCGACCACCTCGCCCTCGCCGGCATCGCCACCAGCGGCGTCGTGCTGCACACCGCGTGCCACGCCAACGACCGCGACCTCGGCCTCACCATCCTGAAGGACGCCTGCCTGGACCTCGACCCCGAGACCCACCGCTTCCTCGTCGAGACGTTGTTCCCGCAGTGGGCGGAGGTCGTCTCCGTCAAGGACTGGATCGCCTCCGGCCCCGTCGCCGCCTATTGACGGCGGCGCACGACGCCCTCCCGGCGGCCGAGCGGGACGCGGCGGGCGCGCGCCGACGTGATCACCGCGCCCAGAGCGGCCGCCGAGGTGATGGCGGCCAGCGTGATCAGCGTGCGCTCCAGGGTGAAGGTGGCGGTCAGGAAGTACGCCTCGCTGACCAGCATCCCCATCCCGATGCTGATGGCGAAGGCCAGCGCCGCGCTCTCCATCGCGTCCCCAGTGTGGTCCCGGCGCCCCAGCAGCGGGCGGACCAGCCCGAGGACGGCCGCCCCCGGGCACAACAGGAGGAAGACGACGTTCACCACCACGCAGATCGGCGAGCCGGGCGACAGGAGGGTGGCGAGCACGGCGACCCAGCCGGACAGCCCCAGAAGCAGCAGCGACAGCCGAGAGAAGGTCATGGTTTCTCCGGAAGCAGCTCGTAGACGTCCCCGCCGGGATTGCTCAGCACGCGCTTGAACCGCTTGGACGCCTCGACGTCCTGCTTGAGCCGGTTGATCGTCCCCTTGGGCAGAATGCCGGGCGTCTCGGTGGCGGGGCGCTGGGTGCGGTTGAGCACGAGGTAGCCCTTGGCCCCGGGCGGCAGCTTGCTCATCAGGCTGATCAGCGAAGGAGCGGGCCGCTCGACGAACTCGCTCAGCGTGGGAACGTACGACGGCAGGTTGGGCACGGCCGCGCGCGTCGGCGGCAGCTCGTCCAGCCAGCTCTGGTCGAAGCGTTCGTACTCGTCGTAGGCCCCGGGCAAGAAGAAGGTGGGGGCGACGATGAGCGAGTTGTCCGGCGCGATCCGGTGGAGCTCGCGGACCAGCTCCACCTCGTCCAGCGTGAAGTAGTTGCCCTGCTCCTTGCCGTAGTTGCCGAAGAAGAACCCGGCGACCATGAGCAGCAGCACGACCGGCAGCACCAGCAGGCGGACGACCGCCCGGCGGCCCGGCAGGAAGACCGCGGCGGCCAGGAAGGCGGTCAGCGGCAGCGTGAACAGGTAGACGCGGAACAGGATCTCCCCGCCGTAGCTGCCTGCCGCGAAGAACGCCAGCGGCGCCAGGCCGATCATCAGCAGGGGGAGCCCGGGCCTGCGCAGCCACTGGCGGCGCAGAATCGCCCCCGCGATGGCCAGCAGCCACAGGCCCAGCGACAGCGCCCGGTCGGCGTAGGCGACGATGACCTGGCCGGGGGCGACGTCGCCGAGCGCGACCAGACCGGCGTCGAGGTTGCCGCCCGCGTCGCCGAGCGAGCCGACGATGTAGCTGATCTTGCTTTGCAGCACCTGCCAGGCGATCCCGACCGCCCACCCACCGGCCAGCGCGGCGCTGACGAACAGGATGCCGAAGTTGCGGTGGCGGCGCAGGATGAACAGCAGGCCGAGCGTGGCCACCAGCATGAGCGGCGTGAGCTGGTGGGAGGAGGCGATGGCCGCGATCGGGATGACCAGCAGCAGCGTCCAGGTCAGCCGGGCGTAGGTGGTGGTCATGGGCGGCGGCTCGGCGGCCAGCCCGTGCGGATCGGGCCCCGGCCGGATGGGGCCCCGGCGGAACCTGCGCACCACCACGGCCAGCACGATGAGGTAGAGCACGAGCGTGGTGGCCTGCGGCGAGAAATAGTCCTGGCCGACCCACGAGCAGGAGAAGTACACCCAGATGCCGCCCCAGATGAGCTGGCGGTTCCTGGTCACGGTCCGGAAGAGCAGCAGCAGCGGCAGCAGGGTCGCCACGTTGAAGACCAGCGGCCCCCACTTGGCGATGTCGAGGGCGTTCTCCAGTCGGGTCGCCTCGGTCATGAGCGCGAAGAAGGAGAAGAACCCGGGCCACTGGTGGTAGGCCGACAGCGCGCCGGCGGCCGGGTCGGTGGCGCCGTGCCTGATCAGGTAGTCGATGATCGAGACGTGCTTCCACGCCCACGGATAGCGCAGTGTCGGGTAGAGCAGGCTGGGCGTGGCATGCAGCACCGCGATGAGGATGAGCACGTAGCCGGCGTGCCATAACTCCAGCGCGTGCCGGTCGTTGAGCAGCGCGACGAAGCCGACGATCATGACCACGATCGCCATCCAGAACGTCGCCGGCAGGACCGTGAGCAGCCCGAGGTCGGTCATCTCGTCGAGGTTCACCCGGCGCAGCGACAGGCCCCACAGGATGGTGGCTATCGGCAGCGCGGTGCGGGCGACGAACCAGGTGACGTTCCCCGCGGCCGGGACCTGGTCGGCGCGGGTGGAGTCCATCCGGCCGCTCATGTAGCCGATGACCGTGGCCAGCATCGCCAGCAGCCGCGTGACCAGCGCCTGGCCGGGCCGTACGTTGCCGGGGCCGGTCACGGTGATCGCCTGGAAGGTGGTGCGCGGCAGCGAGGAGCGCACCTGGGCCAGGTGCGCGCTCAGCGCCCGGCGCCCGCGGTCGCGGTGGGGGACGGCCGCCAGCGACTTGCCCTCGGCCAGGCAGCGGGAGATCACGTACGAGCGGGAGGCCCGGCGGGCGGAGATCCCCGCGCGCAGGCGGGCGGCGGGCTCGAAGCGGACGACGCCGTTGGGGTTCTGGTCGGTGAGCAGGTGGAACAACTCGGCCTTGACGCCGCCGGGCGGCTCGGCCAGCACGTTGCCGGCCTGGTGGTCGAGGTCGGCGGGGAATCCGCCCACCTCGGTGAGCGCGTCGCGCCGGAAGGCCAGGCCGGCGCCGTACAGGTCGTCGAGCGGCCCCGACTCCTCCGGCGAGCCCGTGCACGAGGCGCCCATCAGCCAGGCGAGCTCCTCGGGGAACCAGCGCGGCCGGCCGGCCACCCACCGCAGCGTCAGCGCGCTGCGCACGGCCAGCACCTGCCGGTCGGTGAAGGCCCGCAGCAGGCAGGCCGACCAGTCGGGCTCGGCGGCGGTCTCGTCGTCGTGGAAGGCCACGACGTCGCCGGTGGCGGCGGCCAGCCCCAGGTTGCGGGCGGCGGCCACGCCCGGCTGGCCCTCGTTGTGCAGGACCATGACGTCGTCGAGGCCGGTGCGGGCCAGCTCGGCGAGCTCGGGGCAGTGGTCGACGACCACGATGATCTGCTCGGGCGGCTCCAGCTGGGCGCGCAGGGAGGCGAGCGTGACCCGCAGCTGATGCCAGGCGCCGACCTCGCCGGTGACGACGACGACCGAGAGCGTGGGCACCGTCTTCCCGTCCAGCGCGGCCGGCGGGATCTTGGGAATCGGCCGGGTGACGGTGGCGTCGTCGTCCTCGCCGGGCATCGGCTCGGCCGGCGGTGGTGGTACGGCGGGCCGTTTCACCTCACGCGTCGCCCTCTCCTCCACCGTGTGTACCTTTCCCGACCCTCAGCGGAACGACGGATACCCAGGACTTTACTCGGTCCCGCCGGGGGTGGCCGGGGCCGTTCCGAACAGTTCGGAACGCCGTTCGATCTTGGCTGGGCGGCGCCCGTTGGGCAACGTACGGAGTGCTCGCACCAACCTTCTCCATCGGAGGTCGCCCGATGCACATCGCGAACGCGCCACCGTGTCCGTTCGGAGGCGGTCGGTGTCCAAGCCGGATACAGGGGCCCCGGCTTGGCCGCGGACGGCTGAGGAGGGCGCCGTGTCCGCGGCACGGCCCGGTCCTGTCCGGTCCGGACATCTGCTGCTGACCGGCTGACGGACTCATCCCCCTGCCGCCTCCCGTGTCCAGGCAGGGGGATGACTCGCGTTAAGGCCATTTGTTAGCATGACCGCCCGAGCCAGGAGAAGAGGGCTACCGAGCGGAAGAAGCAGCGTTGGACCAGGCCGGCCCACCCGACCCCACGCAAGCCACGACAGCCGCCGAGTACGTCACCGCGCTGTCGCGATTACGCCGCTGGAGCGGCCTCACCTATCGCCAGCTCGCCACCAAAGCGGGTGGCACGCTGCCCGCGAGCACGGTCGCGGGCGTTCTCGGCCGGGCCACCCTCCCCAGGGAGGACTTCGTGCTCGCCTTCACCGCCGCCTGCGGCCTGGACGAGGCGGAGATCGGCCGCTGGGTCCACGCCCGCCGCGCCCTGGCCTCGGACGCCGAGCCGCCGCCTTCAGGCGCGGAACCCCAGCCCTCCGCCGAACCCGGACCCGGACCCGGAGCCGGAGCCGAGGCGGGCGGACGCTCGCTCGTGCGCCGCTGGTGGCCCGCGGTCGCGGTCGCCGTGGGCCTGGCCGCCGCCCTCGTGTTCGCGCCCACGCTCATCAGGGGCATCGGCGAGATGCTGGAGGGCAAGGCGGCGGCCAGCCAGACGGCCGCCCCCGGACCGCTCGCGGACGGCTGGTACCGCATGATCCCCTCGCACGTCGCCGGCCGCGGACTGTGCGTGGGCGAGGGCCGCGAACGCTCGGGCCGGACCGACCGCCCGCTCGCCGTCCAGCGCCCCTGCTCCGACCCGGGGCCGGCCACCAAGGTCAGGTCCCTCGGCCCGGACGTCTACGAGATCCAGTGGTTCCACCCCACGGAGGGCACCGGCTGCCTGACCGTGGACGGCGCCTACCTCGGCGACGAGGCGCTGGTCGCCCCCTCCGACTGCATCGGGGCGGCGCACCAGCGGTTCCTGTTCGAGCGCGACGGCAACCTCGGCTACATCCTGCGTCCCGTCCACAGCGGCAAATGCATCGGCCTGCTGGACGGCGAGGCTGACGTGCACCCGGGCGGCGAGCTGGCGCAGGACGCGTGCTCGGGCAAACGCGACCAGACCTTCCGCTTCGAGCCGGCGGAGAAGCCGGACTTCGCGGACTCACCCTAGCGGGCGGCCGGCAGGCTCTGCCGTACGTAGGGGGCCTTGCCCGCCCGGGTGAACTCCGTGAGCGTGCCGGGCCCGGTGAGGGTGAAGTCGCAGCCGTCGGCGTCCACGGCGTTCCACTGGACGACCGCCTTGATGTTGGGCAGATCGGCCAGCACCTCGGGCACGTCGGCGTACCAGCGCCCGCGGGCGGCGTCGCTGCGCAGGTCGTGCTCGGTGCCGTACTCGCTGAGGATGAACGGCTTGCTGCCGAACCCGTTGGCCGTGAACCAGTCGTAGGTGGGCTTGATCGTCGTCTCGAAGTCCTGCCACTCGGCGTTGCGGCAGCGGGCGAAGTTGTAGGGGTCGTAGCTGACCCAGTCCACGTAGTCGTCGCCCGGGTAGAACGCCTTCCAGCGGTGGCGGAAGGGGTAGTAGCCGGTCACGCCCCACACCCAGGCCACGTTGGTGACGCCGAGCCGCCTGAACCGCTCGACGATGTGCCGGTAGGCGGCCACGTAGTCGGCGGGGGAGCCGGCGTTCTTGCGCATCTCCATCTCGCCGTCGAAGCCGAGCAGGACCGGCTTGCCGTACTCCTTGATGCGCCGGGCCTGCGGGTCGATCACGCTGTGGTCGGCCTCGCCGCGGGCGAGGCTGGCCCAGGGGATGTTGTCGCCGGTGTTCCAGCGTTCGGACTCCCAGCCGAGCAGCAGCAGCCGGTCGCGGCCGGCCTGCGGCTCGTCGCCGCGCAGCATCTGGCCGTTGATCGTCTCGGACATGTCGTGGTAGGCGAAGACGACGTCGAACCTCCTGCCGACCTGGCGTTCCAGCGCGGTGACCGGGCCGAGCATGCCGGCGGCGGCCGGCGGGGTGTAGACGCCCCACCAGGCGCCGCAGGCGGGGCCCTGCTTGAGCGTGGCCGGGGCGGAGCAGTCACGGCCGCCGGGCGTGGCCGTGAGGCGGAGGTAGACGACCGTGGCCGCGCCGAGGACGGCGAGGACGAGGAGCACGCTCCACAGGGCACGGCGGCTCCTGCGGGGCACGGCGTGCCGGCCCGCCGATTCCTGGGGCATGGGGGGCTCCGTAGGGGCGCTCGGATCGGCCTCCAGTGTAGGGAGCGGCGCCTTCAATCCGCTGTACGAACGCTTGGCCGTACCGGCGAGGTCAGCGTGCGCAGCACGGGCAGCGCACGGGCGGCCTGGAGCGGGTCGACGGGCAGCACGTGCCGGGTCCACCACGCGGCGAGCTCCGGGGTGGGGCCCGGCTCCGTCACCGGGCCGAAGTCCTCGTCCAGCGGCGGCATGTACAGCGCCGTGGTGATGACGCCGCGGCGCTCCAGCGCGGCGATGGCCGCGTCGCGCTCCTCGACCAGCAGCGGGACGCGGAACAGCGGCTGGTCGCTCAGCTCCCGCACCGGCGGGGCGGTCACGGGCAGGCCGGCCAGCAGCCGCACGCCGCGCACGCGGCGCTCGCGCTCGCGCTCGGCGGTGCGCTGGCGGGCGGCGGCGAAGCGGCGCAGCACGCCGCCGTGGGCGGTGCGGTAGCCGCCCGAGCCCACCGACAGCCAGCGGTCGAAGGCGGGCAGTTCGCCGTCGGTGACCGCGGCCAGGTCGCGGGCGCGGGAGTCGTCGCTGACGTAGGTGGCCTCGATGCCGAGCGCGCGGGCCAGCCGCCAGGCCGGGGTGCTCAGGCGCAGCGCGTAGACGGCGTCGCGCAGCAGGGGCCCGGCCACCGCGCGCAGCTCCCCGCCGGTCGCCGGCGGCAGCAGCAGGTCGTCGCGCATGGCCGCCACGCGCTCGGCGACCGCCTCCTCGCGCAGCACCAGCACGCCGCCCGCCCCGGCCCGCGGGTGCTTGGACAGGCTGAAGGAGGCCGCCGCGCCGAACGTGCCGACGTGCCGCCCGGCCACGCTGGTCTGGAAGGCGTGGGCGCAGTCCTCGACCAGGACCACGCCTCTGGCCGCGCACTCGGCGGCCAGGCGGGCGATCTGCCCGGGCAGGCCGTACATGTGGGTCGCGACCACGGCGCCGATTCCGCTCCAGTCGACCCGTGCGGCGTCGATGGTGGCGTCGTCCGGCGAGAGGGGCGCCATGACCGGGCGCAACCCGGCCGCCACGGCGGCGAACAGCACGGTCTCGCAGTTGACCGGGGACATGAGCACCCGCTGTCCCGGCTCCACGAGCGCGCGGAGGGCCAGGCACAGCCCGAGCCGCGCGGAGGGCAGGTAGACCGCCGGGCGTCCGGTCCGCCGGACCAGCGGCGCGAGCAGGACATCGTCCCGCTTTCCCTGGTACTTCGGCACGGATGGAACGATACGCTGTAACGTCGGCGATCGCAGGTTCTTGTTCCCCCCAGGGCGGTCTAAACGATGGCGCAATCCGAGTCGTGGCCCGAGGTCGGTGTCGTGGTGTGCACGCGCGGCGACCGGCCGGAGATGATCAGGGAGACGATCGCGGGCATCACCGCCCAGGACTATCCCGGCACCGTGACCACGATCGTGGTCTTCGACGGCAACGACCCCGATCCCGACCTGGCCTCCGGCTCCGCCTCGCGGCCGGTGCGGCTCATCAGGAACGAGCGGGTGCGCGGCCTGCCCGCCGCCCGCAACAGCGGCATCCTCGCCCACGGCGCGGACGTGGAGTGGGTGGCCTTCTGCGACGACGACGACACCTGGCTGCCCACCAAGATCACCGCCCAGGTCGAGGCGGTCCGCGAGCACCCCGACGCCGTCTTCTCCACGTGCGGCTCGCGCATCGTCCACGACGAGTGGACCCGCCACATCCACCTGGACAAGCGCCTGGTCCCCTTCGCCGACCTCCTGGACGGCCGGCAGCCCGCCATGCACCCCTCCGGCTTCCTGGCCCGCCGTTCGGCGCTGGTCGGCGACGAGGTCGGCCTGTTCTCCGAGACCATCCCGAGCGGCTACGGCGAGGACTACGAGATGCTCCTGCGCGCCGCCCGCCACGCGCCCATCGTGCACGTCCCCGAGGAGCACCTGCACGTGCGCATGCACGCCCAGTCGCACTTCGCCGGCCGCTGGGACGTCATCGCCGAGGCCCTGCAGTGGCTGCTGGAGCGCTACCCCGAGATCCGCACCTCCCGCAAGGGCTACTCCCGCCTGGCCGGGCAGGTCGCCTTCACCAGGGTCGCGGTCGGCCGCCGCGCCGAAGCCCTGCGCTGGTCGCTACGCGCCTTCACCACCGACCCGCGCGAGATCAGATCGTACGGCGTGGCCGCCATCGCCCTGCTACGCCTGGACCCCGCCTGGGTCGTCCGGCGGATGGAGGCGCGCGGCCTGGGCGCGCCCTGAGGCGATCCGCCACAGGCTGGGCAGCACCGCCAGCGCGGTGATCGTCTGGGCGGCCAGGATCGCGATCCCGACCCCGGTGATCCCGTAGACGGGCAGCAGCACCTGGGCCCCGCCGATCGCCATCGTGGCCATGCCGAACTGGACGAACACGATCATGCTCGCCCGCCGCAGCGCCCGCAGCGCGCCCAGATACAGCTCAACCACCGCGCGGGGCAGCGCCGCCAGCGCGATCAGCCGCATCAGGTCGGTGGCGTGGTGGGCGTACCCCTCGCCGAACAACCAGAGGGCGACCGGCGCCAGCAGCGTGGCGGCCAGCACCAGCGGCGTCAGGATGAGAAAGGTCCTGCGCAGCGCCCGGCGGCAGTTCTCGGCCAGCTTGGCCCCGTCGAAGGCGCCCTCGACGGTCAGCGAGGAGGCCATCGTGTAGCTGAGCATCTCCAGCATGGCGCCGAGCGTGATCGTCAGCCCGTAGTAGGCGTTCATCTCCTTGGAGACCTGCGCCGCGACCAGCACCGGCACGCCGTAGTTGAACAGCAGCGTGAAGATCGAGCCCGCGTAGTCGCCGGCCAGGAAGCGCCCGATCTGCCGGGCGGGCGGCAGCGACTTGTCCGCGGTCTGCCGGGCGTGCTGGGGGATCAGCCTGCGGAAGACGATCGTGTTGAGGCAGAGCGCGACCACCAGGCCGGGGGCGATCCAGGCCAGGAACACCGCCCAGGAGACGGCCGCGCCGGTGGAGCGCGCCAGCAGCACCGCGCACCCGGCCAGGACGGCGAAGCGGATCACCCAGAAGACCAGGTTGGCCACCGGCACCCAGGGCGCCTTGCGCAGCCCGGTGAGCACCACGTCCTGCAGCGTGCAGATGCTCCAGACGATCACCATGACGGTGAAGACGACCCCGGCCCCCCAGCCGGACAGCAGGCTGTAGGTCTCGCCCCAGCTGCTCAGCGTCAGCAGGAACAGCGCGCACCCGGCGACGGTCAGCGCGGCGGCCGCGCCGTACACGGTGGCCACGAAGCGGGAGGTGCGCGGGCCGGCCTCGGGGACGAAGCGGGCGACCGTACCGACGAAGCCGAAGGAGGTGACGGCGGCCAGCAGCCGCATCGCGGCCAGGATGGCCATGCCGACGCCGACGTCCTTCTCGTCGAAGACGCGGGCGGTCACGGTCCAGTACCCCAGGCCGATGACCGCGCCCGCGCCCGCGTTGAGCATGAGCGAGTAGGCGCTGCGCAGCAGCGGGTCGTTCAGGTCGGCAGGGAGGAACCTCCGGAGGCCGGAGTCAGTCACGGGCTTTTACCTGCCGCATCGCATACCGGGTCCGCCGCACGAGCGCGTAGCCCTTGGTCAGCGTCCGCTCCCTGAGATACAGCAGCGGGACGCCGCGGCCCTCGACCGCGCGGCGGAACTTCTCCATCGAGGTGCGCCTGGCCACGGTCAGCCGCGGCACCGCCAGCATGTCGTGCCGGTCCGCGGCGACCGCGTTGCCCACCGCGCAGGCGGCGAAGTAGCCGGCCTTGCGCACCTCGCGGCGCACCCGCGCGCTGGAGTAGCCGTACGGGTAGGCCATGGTGGCCACCGGCGCGCCCAGCCGCTCCTCCAGCAGGCCCTTGTTGCGGCGCAGCTCCTGGCGGAGCTCCTCGTCGGGGAGCTGGTCGAGCTGCGGGTGGCTGTGGCTGTGGCCGCCGATCTCGATCCCGCTGGCCGCGGCCTCGCGCGTCTGCCCCCAGCTCAGCATGTCGTCCAGGGGCCGGCCGGCCGAGTCCTTGCCGGCGTCGGCCAGCCAGCCGGTGGTGACGAAGATCGTGGCGGGGAACCGGTGGCGTTCCAGCACGGGCAGCGCCTGGGAGTGAAAGTCGGCGTACCCGTCGTCGAAGGTGATCACGACCGCCTTGTCCGGCACCTGGTGCTGGTTGACCGCCGCGACGAGGTCGGCGAAGGTCATCGGCGTGTACCCGCCGTCGGCCAGGCAGGCGAGCTGCTCGGCGAAGTCCCCCGGGCGTACGGCCAGCGGCCGGGTGGCGTCGTTGGGCCGGTCGGTGACCGAGTGGTACATCAGGATCGGCACGCGGATCATCGCAGCCTCCAGGAGCCGACCGCGTATCCCCACGCGGTCCAGGCCAGCCCGACGACGATGGCGCCGGCCCGGCCGAGCCCGCCGGGGTCGCCGCGCAGCGCCTCGCCGAGCCCGCGCAGGGCCCCGCGCGGCAGCGTCCTGAGCGCGTGGGCGCGCTCGCTGGCCAGGCCGTCCTGGGCGCCCACCTCGCGGGTGACCAGCGCCTTCGACAGCCCTTCCGCGTAACACCGGGAACGGAAGTAGGCGAACGTCTCGCGCTGCCTGGGCACCTTGTGCCCGATGACCGCGCGGGGTTCGAACAACATGACCGAGCCCGGCCTGCGCTGGGTCAGCCGGATGCAGAACTCGGTCTCCTCGCAGCCGAGCGGGCGGCTCTTTCTGCCCTGCACGCTGCGGCCGATGCCGCTGTGGAAGCCGCCGACCTCGCCGACGACCGCGCGTAAGAAGGCCGCGTTGCCGCCCATGACGTTGCGGACGGGCGCCCGGACCGCCGGCATGCCCCGATAGGTGCAGCCGACGGTCCAGTCGAACTCGTGCGGGAACCACCGCGGGCGCCGCTCGGACGCCCACAGCGGGTCGGTGCGTCCGCCGACGCCGACCACCCCCGGCTCCTGGAAGCCCTCCTCCAAAGCCTCCAGCCACCCGGGATCGGCCACCGCGTCGTCGTCGAGATAGGCGACCACCTCACCGGTGGCCACGGCGGCCCCGGTGTTCTTGCCGCCGGACAGGCCGCGTTCGTGGCTGTTCTCCACGACGACGGCCTTCGGGTAGGCGCGGGTGAGTTTCAGGTACAGGTCCCGGTTGTAGTCGACGACGAGGATCAGTTCGTGCGCCTGCCGGCGCTGGTTCTCGATCGACTCCACGGCCTGCCTGATGTCCTCCCATCGCTCCTCGGTGTAGACGCAGATGACGACGGATGTACGCACGGATGGGCCTTTGCTAGGCCACGCCTCGGTCGGCTGCGGGCGCGGCGGTGGGTTCGGGGTACGAGGCGGCCAGTGGGCGGCGCCACTCCCGCAGGATGGTCCGGAGCACCCGGAACCCGTCGCGGAAGGTGCGCAGGTTGCTCTGCCCGTGGATGCGCTGCCGCTCGTTGCTGGGCACCTCGTGGATCGTCAGCCCGGCCTTGGCCGCGCGCACGTTCATCAGGGTCTCCACCTCGAAACCGTCGCAGTCGAGGTCCAGCACGTCCAGATGGTGGGCCCAGAAGGCGTTGTATCCGTAGCACAGGTCGGTGTAGCGCGTGCCGTACATGAGGTTGACCAGGGTGGTCAGGGCCTTGTTGCCGATGCTGCGGCCGAAGGTCAGGTCGTCGCTGCCGCCGCCGGTGGCGTAGCGCGAGCCCTTGACGAAGTCGGCGCCGGTCACCAGGGCACCGACGAAGGAGACGATCTCCCTTCCGTCCATGGAGCCGTCGGCGTCGATCATCACGATGATGTCGCCCGTGCAGGCGGCGAAACCGGCGGCCAGGGCGTTGCCCTTGCCTTTGCCGGGTTGCGTGATGATCCGCAAACTCGGTCGTAGTCGCCTGGCCACCTCGACCGTCTCGTCAATCGAGTTGCCGTCGACGAGCACGATCTCGTCGATCCATTGGGGCAACGTGGCGAACAGGTGCGGGAGGTTCTCCGCCTCGTTCATGGCGGGGACCACCACACTGACCCTGCGCGATATCGCCAGGTGCGGGGTCACAGGGGTGAAACGCTCAAGCGGCGGCATCGACCGCAGGGACGTGACCTGCGGCTTGCCGTTGTGCCTGATGTTATCGGGACTCATTTCGGGGACGATCCTTCCGGGACCACTCGCCGCAGGCCGCGCTCGGCGACGCCCGGGTGCCGTGGGAATGCCGAAAGCGGTAAGTGTCGCATTGCCGGTCCAGTGGGAGTGAGGGTGCTGGTGTTGTGCTGCCGGGACGGGGAGCGCTCAGCGCGCTCCCGATGGTTCTTTGGTGCCTGACTCTTGGCCTCGAGTACTACGCATACGCCCAAAGCCCTTCAACACACGATCTGCCGCTCTATAGAGAGACGGCGAATCGGTGACAATTGTTCGTGCCTTGTTGAAGGGAACGCGGCCGATCCAGTGCACGGCGGCCGCCGCGGACGGCCGCGAGACGCGCCCTTCGGAGACGTGCAGCGCGCCGTTCTGCAGCCAGTGCTTGTAGTCCTTGCCACCCTTGCCCATGTCGACCATGTGCAGTCCCGCCCCGGCGGCCGCCTCGGCCATGTGAAGGTGGTGCACGATGCCGGGCGAGTACTTCCCGAACTCGGTGTCGTAGGCGGGGAACCAGCCCACCAGGGTCGTGGCCGTGCGCAGGCCGAAGTGCCCGGCCACGGGGACGTCCCCGGCGTAGAGCATGGTGAGCACCCCGGCGAAGTCGGCTGACTGCTCGGCGTGCATCCGCTCGGTCAGCCGGACGATCCAGGGCTGGGCGAACCGGTCGACTCGTCCGGTCCTGCGGTACTGGTCCGATTTCCAGGCCAGGAGCCTGCTCAGTTCCGCGGGGTCGGTGCCCGCCCAGGACAGGCGCAGCTCGCCGTGTTCCCTGGCGAGTTTGCGTTCCTTGTAGCGCCAGGTCTTCAGGTTCTTGGCGGAGTTGCGCTTCACCTGGTCGAGCCAGGCGTCGTAGCCGGAGGTGAAGTCCATCACCGCGGCCGGCCGTACGTCGCTCTCGTGGGGCGCGAAGGTCGGCTGGCCGGCGACCATGTGGTCGAAGCCGAAGACGTTCAGCCCGCAGGCGCGCAGCAGGGCTTTGGCCTCGAGCTTGAGCCCGGGCACGGAGATGAGGCCGTGGCAGGTGGTGAGGAATCCGCCGAGGGGTTTGCCGATGCCGAAGGGGTGACGTTCGTAGGGGAAGAAGCCGGTGAGTTGCCCGGCGTCCTCGACGATCGCGACGTGGACGTAGTCGCGCAGGCTGCCCATGGCCAGGGTGAACTCGACCGACAGGAACGGGTTGTCGAGGCTCGGGTCCGCCTTCTGCAGCTCCCGCCAGCGGGACCGCTCCGTCTCACCGAGATCTCCGGGGCGAACGACTGTGATGTTCACCTGGCTGCCCCCACTCCATCACGATCATGCAACGGGCTGACGGCAGCCGCAACGCGTTGCGGGGTCGGCTGCGTCTGAACGGCATGATCGGGCATCTGTCCGGCTCTCCTGGCTCCATAAGCGGTGATCGCACGATTGATCGCCCATTCATGGGACCAATCGGCCCACGGGCGAGTCAATGCCGACGCTTGGCGGAGCGTACCGGTTTACCTGGGCGCCAGGTTTCTAGCCTGAAGATCTTTTAAGGATAAATGCGCGCCTGATCCCGGTACGTCCCCCCAAGCCAATCAGGATGCCCTATCACATACCGGAAGTTCGACCTAGTGCCTGATATATCCCTGGATATCACTGAACTGTCACTGAGGTGGCCCGACTATTTCGACGCCACCAAATCACCTGTTGCGGACTGATCGGGCGTTTCAGTGGGCTCCGCGGTCGGCGTCGGGTCCTCCGACGGGGTGGGCTCCCCGGTGGGCTGCCGTCCCCGCCACGACAGCGAGCACGAGGCGGTGCCGCCGTTCGAGGTGAAGGCGACCGAACCGCCGCCCGCCGCGTCCGGGTCGTCGATCGTCACCCAGATCGACGCCGACCCGCCCGCCCTGAGCGTGCCCCGTGCCGGGAAGACGCCCATGCCCGCGGAGACCGCGGCCGACCAGGTCACGCTGGCGTTGCGGGCCCGCAGGCCGATCTTGGCGGCGCCGGTGATCGAGTCCGGGCAGCCGATGGACAGCCGGGCGGCGGCGGGCGCGGGGCGGCGGGTCGGGGTCGGGTTGCCGGCGGGCCTCGTGGCGGAGGGCGCCGGGCGCCGGGTCGTGGCCGAGGGCTCCGGCGTCGTCTCCTCCGGCTCCTGGATCGTCTCCTCCGGCTCCTCGACCGGCTCCTCTTCCGGCGGCTCGTCGGTCGGGATCGCCATCGGCGCCCGTGAGCCGGTGGGGGTGGGCGCCTGCCGTACCGCTGCCGGGGTGCCGTCCTCGGCGCCCATCAGCGCCATCGCGCCCGTCCCCGCCAGCACCGCGACGCCCGCCAGCAGCACCGGGGCGAGCCTGCGCGGACGGCGGCGCCGGGTGCGGCGGCCGGCGCGGCGGTCCGCGCGGCGGTCGGTGTGGCGGTCGGTGTGGTGGTCGGTGTGGTGGTTCACCGGGAAGCCGGTGCGGTCGAAGTTCTCGCCCCGCTCCAGGATGAGCGTGCGCGTGTGCTCCAGCTCGGGATCGAGGCAGGTGCCCACGACCCGGCGGCGCAGGGAGATCGGCGGGAAGGCCACCGGGACCATGTCCAGGAGGGCCGCCGCCGCCACCTGCCGCTGCTTGCCCTCGGTGCAGACCTCGCAGCCGCCGATGTGGCCGGACAACCTGCGGCGCAACATCGGCGTGAGGGGGCCCTCCCACGAGTCGACCATCGCCGACAGGTCCGGGCAGTGCGCCCGCCCCGTCCTGGCCAGCACCACCGCGGCCGCGGCGTTCTCGAGGTGGTCGCGGGCCCGGGTGAGCCGTGCCGCCGACTGCCGCGAGGTCAGCCCCAGCACCGCGCCGACCTCGGCGGGCGTCAGCCCGTGCCGCAGCGACAGCTGCAGGACCTCCCGCTCGTTGCGGCTCAGCTCGTTCAGCACCTCGTGGACCAGGGCCGCCAGCTCGGGGTCCTCCGGCTCGTCGAACACCGGCGGCGGCGTCCCCGGGGCGGCGTCCGCGCGGGCCATGCGGGCCGCGGCCTGGAACCTGGTCAGCGCGTACAGCCAGGGGCGCAGCCGGGTGGTCTCCTTCAGCCGCTCGACGCCGGCCTGCGCGGTGACCAGGGCGTCGTGCACGGAGTCCGCGGCGCTGTCGCGGTCCCCGGTCAGCGCACAGGCGTAGTCGTGCAGCCGCTCGGCATAGGCGTCGTAGAGCCTGGCCGGGGCGTCCTTGCCGGCCCGCCGCAGCGCCGCCACCAGCTCATGATCGTCGGCCCGATCGACGGTAGGCCATCCAGCCACAAACCCTCCCCGCAGGTGCATGTCCTCGGGGGAGGACGCCTCCTGTTAAAGAGGGGTTGGCGCTCTATACCACTTGGGCATAAGGGCGGATTTATCCGTCTGTGCTGTCATCCATCGCAACGAGGGGCGCACAGGCGGCGCGACATGCCCTGGGCGAAGAAGTCGCGGACCTGGAGGATGTTCTTGGCGATGTACGCCTCGCCGCCGGTCGCCTTGGCCAGCGCGTCCATCTGGGCCTTGCCCTTGGGCGCGTCGGGGCCGAAGGCGATGAGCAGGATGCTCACCGGCCGCTTGGGGTCGTAGGTCTTCTTCAGATAGCTGAGGATCTCACTGTTGCCGATGCCGCCCTCGGGGTCGTCGTTGCCGGCGCCGTCGGTGAGGACCAGCACAGTGTTGATCTTGTCGTCGGCGTACTCCTCGGTCATCCGGGCGTAGGCCGCCTTCAGGGTGTCGTTCAAGCCGGTGTTGCCCGTCGGCTTGGCCTGGATGCTGCCGAGCTGGCTGGCGAACGCCTCCTTGCGCAGCACGCCGTTGACCGACTCGCTGAGCGGGCCGACGGAGATGAGCTCACGCCAGTCCTGTGTGCCCTGCAAGTGGGTGGAGAACGCCCACACGCCGATCTCCGAGTCCGCCTCGAACAGGCCGAGCCCCTCGCTGGCGATCTTGGTGATGGCCTGCATGCGGGTCATGCCGCTGCCGGGCACCGGGTAGGCCATGGTCCCGGAGACGTCCAGCAGCGCCAGCATCCGGGTGCCCAGGCTCAGCCGCGACCACGACTGGGCCATCGAGGCGACCGTCTTGACGTCCGGCTTCTTCAGCGCCTCGGGCGCCTTGGGCTCGAAGCCCTTCTCCTTGGTGAGCACGTCCCCGGCCTTGCCGTCCGGGCTGCGGAAGCCGTGGGCGCGCAGCGTGTTCTGGGCGGACTGCCCGGCCAGCTCGGTCTTGAACGCCTCCGCGGCCTTGCGGGCGTCCGGGCTCTTGGTGGTGATGACCAGCGGGTAGTCGAGGCTGAGCGTCCCCTCCTGCGGGTAGAGCGGGACGATCGGCGAGTCGGGCTTCTTGCTGTTGTGGGCGTAGATGGCCTGCTCGGCGGCGACGCCGACCGGCACCTTGCTGCCCGACTTGACCGCGAGGCTGGCCAGCAGCGCGTCGGGGCTGGGCACGACCTGGTCCGACAGCTCCTTGAGCGCGCCGACCACGGCCTTGTCGTCGAGGTCGGCCTCCTTGGCCGCGCCCGCCGCGGCCAGCAGCGCGCTCAGCCCGGCGGAGTTCTTCTTCGGATCGAGGGCCAGCACGCGGACCTTGCGGCCGGGGCCGTCGGGGTTGGCCACGTTCGCCGCCGCGATCATCCCGGCCCAGCTCGGCTGCAGGCTGCCGGAGAGCTTGCCGGCCATCGACTTGGCGGCGGCCAGCACGACGGGGGAGCTGGCCACCGAGCCGGACGGCTCCGGCATCTGCGCGCCCGCGGTGGTGCCGCGCACCTCGCTCACCATGAGGCTGGAGTCGGCGATCCACACGTCGGGCGTCAGCTTGCCCGAGGCCATGTTGTTGGCCGCCTTGAACGGGTTCTCCTTGGCCACCTTCACCTCGACGCACTTGCTGTCGATCGAGGCCAGCGACTTGTTGTACTTCTCGGCGATCTTCTGCAGCGCCGGCTGGATGTCGGGCGCCGCCACCACGCTCAGCGGCAGCTTCCCGCCGGAGCAGTCGTGGTCGCGGTTGAAGATGACGAACGCGGCCACGCCCAGGAGCACCGCCAGCGCCACCGCCCCGGCCAGGGGGACGAGTACCTTGCCGCGCCCACTGCCGCCACGGTTGCGGCGGCGCGGGCCGGGATCCTGGGCCCGATACCCGTCATCGAGCTCGTCTGTACGGTGTCGCCCCACGATGTCCTCTTCGGTGTCTCGAGACCTTTCGGAGATCCTGGCGGTAGATGCTCCCTCAATACTCCGGTGAACGATACTCGGTGGGCTTGGCCCAACAAAACACTAGTTTTGATGCATTGATTACGTTTGGTAGTCGTCAGTGGCAGCACGCGTGACCGCGCCACGCCCGCCATCCCTCGCGCCCGGCGACGCCCGCCAGGGCCACCGCCACCGCCGGATCCACCCACCACCAGCCCAGGGTGTTCAGCCACAACCCGGCGAGCACGCCCCCGGCCATCCCCGCGCAGATGAGGTTCTGCACGGCCTCGCCCGCCGTGGCCGCGGAACCCAGCCGCCGCGCCAGCCGCCGCTTCGCCGCCGCGAGCGCCGGCATCCCCGCGAGGCCGACCGCCGTGACGACGATCCCCAGCACGCTGGGGACGGCCCGATGCCCGGCCTCGAGGTCGTGCGCCACGTGCATGACGAGATAGGGCGCCAGCAGCCAGAAGCTCACCGCCACGGCTCGCCGCGCCGTACCCTCGGCCGAAGGCGAGAGCACGCGCGACCCCGTGAACCGCCACAGCACCACGAGACTGGCCCCCGCCTCGACCAGCGCCGACAGGCCCCAGCCGATCAGCGCCACAGAATGCGAGGAGAACCCCGCCGCCAGCCCGAGCGAACTCTCCACCGCCAGCCAGCCGAGCGTGATCACGCTGAGCCGCCGCGCCAGGCGCGCATCGCGCAACCAGTCGGCTGACGCGGCCGGATGCGCATGAACCAGCTGCTCAGGCACCTTGAACCCCCGAGATCCCGCGTCCGGCCGCCGACAGCGGTGAGTAACCTACCCACTACATAAGGTCATCTTGGGCAGTTTACGCAAAGAATGGGCAAGATCCGCCGGGTAGGGTGATCCGATGCCGTTCACTCCCGCCCACGTGGCCGCGGTGCTGCCTCTCATCTCGTCGGCCAGGCTGCGCCCCGTGCTCGACCCGTGGGCCCTGGCGATCGGCGCGATGGTTCCCGACCTGCCGATCTTCCTGCCCTTTCTGCCCACCTATGCGGATTGGCACTCCTTGCAGGGGATCCTCACCCTCGACCTGCTCTCCGTCGTCGTGCTCGTCTACCTCTTCCACGGGCTGTACCGCGAGCCCCTGATCGCCCTCCTGCCACCCGCCCTGAGCGGCAGGGCCGCCACGCTGACGCCGTCCTTCCGCCTGCTGCCCATCGTCTTTGGAGCGCTCCTGGGATCGGCCACGCACGTCTTCTGGGACTCCTTCACCCACTCCTACAGCGTGGACGTCTGGGGGTGGACCTTCTTCGACGAGCGGGTGCTCGGCGTGATCAGCGTCTTCCGCCTGCTGCAGTACCTCTCCTCGATCGCCGGCCTGGCCGTCGTCGCCTGGTGGGCCGTGCGCGGCCTGTCCCGCATGGCGGCGGCAGCCGTACCCGGGCATCTCCACACCCCCTGGCCGGTACGGCGGGCCGTCCTGTGGGCCTGCGCGGCGGGCATCGTGCTCGGCGCGGCCGTCTGGCCCCTGATCGACCATCCCGACCACGGCAGCCTGGCCAGCCTGGTCACCCGGATCGGCGCCGGCACCCTGGTCGGCCTCGGCCTGGTGCTCACCGGCTACGCCGTGACCTGGCAGGTCAGGCGGCGCCGGGTGCGTACCATCTGATGGTGCTTGAGTACGTGAGCGACCCCGCCGACCCCCGCCTGGCCGACTACACCGGGCTGCGCGACGTCGAACTCCGCAAGAGCCTGGAGGCGTCCCGCGGTCTGTTCCTGGCCGAGGGGGAGAAGGTGATCAGGCGGGCGATCGCCGCCGGATACCCGGTGCGCTCGGTGCTGACCACGGAACGCTGGCTGCGCTCGCTGGCCGACGCGGTCGGCGACGCGCTGGTGTACGTGGCCGGCGACGAGGTCGTGTCGGGGATCGCCGGGTTCCAGGTGCACCGCGGTGCGCTGGCCTCGCTGGAGCGCGTGGCGCTGCCGTCCGTGCCGGAGGTGCTGGCCGGGGCCAGGCGGATCGTGGTTCTGGAGGATCTGGTCGACCACGCCAACATCGGGGCCATCTTCCGGTGCGCGGCGGCGCTCGGCGTGGACGCGGTGGTGTTGTCGCCCCGCTGCGCCGACCCGCTCTACCGGCGGGCGGTCAAGGTCTCGATGGGTTCGGTGTTCTCGATCCCGTACGCGCGCATGGACGACTGGTTCGGCGGGCTGGCGCAGCTGCGGGAGGCGGGTTTCCAGACCCTGGCCCTGACCCCCGACCAGGCCGCCACGCCGCTGCACGCCGCCGCGCTGAAGGACCGGGTGGCGCTGCTGCTGGGCGCCGAGGGCGATGGGCTGTCCTCGCACTGGCTGGAGGAGGCCGACGAGGCGGTGTGCATCCCGATGAGCCCGGTGGCGATGGCCGCCGGGGTGGACTCGCTGAACGTCGTGGCGGCGGCGGCCATCGCCTGCCATGGGCTAATGGTCCCATTTCCTACTAAATAAGCGATTTATGCCCATCTGCTGTCTATTCAGACGCCCACAGTGGTGCAAATCCTTGCATTTCGTCGTATCGTGAAGCGTGCTAGGTTTTGCCCTTGGTGTCGTTAGATGGGGTGAGTGACCGCATGATCAGGGACAGGGCCATGGCGAGCCTCCAGCTCGGCGCGAAGTTACGGGAGCTCCGGGAGGAGAGCGGCAAAACCCTCGAAGAAGCCGCAGCGCACCTGGAGTGCTCGCCGGCCAAGATTTCCCGGATCGAGACGGGCCGGGTGGCGGTGCGGCCGATCGACGTCCGCGAGATGCTCGGCCTGTACGGGGTGGGCGACGCACGCCGGGCGGCATTTCTGGCCTGGGTCCGGCAGACCCGGGAAAAGAAGGGATGGCTGCAGGCATACGCGGACATCATTCCCGAGGGATATGAATTCTTCGTCAGCCTTGAAGACGAAGCCACCGACATAAGTTTCTATCAGCCCTTCCTGGTGCCGGGGCTTCTGCAGACGGACGCGTACATGCGCGCGGTCATGCACACGTGTGGCGTGCCCGCCGAGCTGGCGGAACAAAGGATTTCGCTGCGGAAACAACGGCAGTCGCTGCTGGCGGGCGATTCGCCCCCGAACCTTCACGTGGTCATCGAGGAGGACGCGCTGAGGAGGCCCGTGGGCGACCGCGGGGTGATGAAGGAGCAACTCCGTCATCTCGTGGAGATGGGCCGGCGGCCCGGCGTCTCCGTCCAGGTCATCTCCCGCGACGTGGGCCTTCACCCGGCCGAGGGACGAGCGTTCATCATGCTCGGATTCCGTGACCCGGTCGAGCCGAAGGTCGTCTATCTCGAGCACCTCAACGAGTCCCACCTGCTCGACGACGCGGACCGGACCGCCGTCTACGAGCGGGTCTTCGGCGTCATCCAGTCATTGGCCCGGCCGGCCGGAGAGTCGGCCGCCCTGCTGGAAGGGATGTCCTCCTCCTGATGGCCGGCACGGAGGCTGCCGAGGAAGCTGATCCACGCCTCGGGGGCGAAGATCAGCACCGGGCGTTCCGGCTGTGCCGATGACCGCATCGCGATGGTCTGGTCGTCGAGCACGGCCACTTCGACGCATGCGCCGCTGGAACCGCAATAAGTGCTTCTGCGCCATGCCGACCTCGGGAGGTCGAACTCCGTCACCCTCATACCGTCCTCGCTGTGACCGACGAAGGATTCAAGGGGGCCTGCTTCATCATTCCATGAACACCTGTACGCGAGCGTCTCGCGGGCAATCGATACCCACTTGTCACCGTCCGGCAATGGAGAGGAGCCAAAACCGCTTAAGTTCATGATCGGCCGGGCGTCTGGGGGCAACGGTAATGACGTCCGGGCATGGTACGGGGCTCAGAATCCACGCACATCCGCACTCCTCGCGAGTGCGGCAGAGTCCAAAAGAGAAAACATGCAATGGGCATTCGAAAAATTCCCTCTGGGAAAAAGTGCGACCTGGGGCCGGTAGTGCTCCACCAAACGGTCCTCGTGGAGATCGGTGAAGCGGTTTCCTCGGTCGGCGACTTCGCGTGCAAGGTGCAGGACGCCCGCGGCACCTGCTTCTTGCTCTCCTCGCCCGCGGACTTCCTGGATCTGCCCGACAAGGCCGATCGGGTGTTGAAATACGTCGGCATGTGGGCCACCCGCCCGGACATGACGGAGCCCACGTTGTGGGTCGAGCTCTGCCGCGAACGCGCGAAACTCCGCCACAGCAGCAGCTCGGGAGACGTGTTGGAAGCCGCCCAGACGATTGACGACCTGTGCCGGCCGTACTGGCGACGATGGATCAGGCACGTGCTCAAGAAGCCCGTGGTGGGATATGTCTTCGCGTTGCTGCTCGCCGAGGTCCTGGTTCTCCTCATCGCGGCGGTCGCGGGCCCCACGTGGTGGCTCCTGGCCGCGAGCCCGGCCGCCGCCCTGCTCCTGGCGCCCGCGTGCAGATTCGTCTTCCGCCGCGTCATCTGTCACGCCTCCATGTACAACGGCCCGGAACGGGACCGCCCCGGCTTCTTCCGCCGGAACAAGGACGCCATCATCGTCACCCTCATGGGCGCCCTGGCGGTTACCCTCCTGGCTCTTTTGGATGGGCTGTTCTGACTTGAGCGATCGCTTAAGATAGCCTCCATGTTGATTTGAGCGACTGCTTAACGGGAGGCCGGTCGATGCCCGATTGGACCTATCACCCCTTGCGGGGGATCGCCGCCGCGATGCTCGGCGAGGGGCGCTCGCGCCACCTGGCGCTGCGGGCTCTGGCCGCCGTGGGGTCACTGCCCGGCGGGGCGCGGCTCATCGCCCAGGGACTCGGCCATCTCCACCCGCATCCCAGCCTGGCCGGGACGGTCTCCGGCGTCCTGGTGCGGGCCAGGGTGGGCGTGGTCGTCCCGCCCTCCGCGGCCCGTGCGGCCGTGCGTGCCATGGCACCGCTCGGCGCCGGGCTGATCGAGGTGGCACCGGTGACCTCGGAGGACGTGCCCGAGGTGCGCCGGGCGGCGGCGGGACGGCGGGTTCCGGTGGTCGTGCGGACCGATGAGCCTTGGGTCGCGGAAGCCGTGAAAGGGCACGTGGACGCCGTCCTCGGACCTGATCCGGATCTCGTCCGCACGTGCTCTCCGTCCGTGGACGACGCGGCCCGGGTGCTCGCCGATCCCCGGAAGACCGTGCTGGCCACGCCCGCCGTGCTGATCGAGGCGGGGCCGGGATGGTTCGCCCGGGTCATCGAGGCCGCCACGCCCGCCGAGGCGCCGCCCCGCCTGCGCGCGCTGGGCGCCGATCCACGGCGATGGCCAGGCTGGTGGTGGGGCGTGCTCATGGGGGCGGGCGTCATCGCGTTCGCCCTCGGCGCGGCCGTGGTCACGCTGGGCCCCATCCTGCTCTGGTACGACCGGGACTTCCTGGGGGCCGGGCCGTACCATCTGCATGCGATCAGCCACCGCCTGCCGGGGTTCCTGCAGCATGACCGGATCACCCTGGCGGGCTCCATGGTGGCCATCGGGGTCCTGTACGCGGGGATCGCGGCGGGCGGCCTGCGGCGGCGCTGGCCGTGGGCGCGGCGGGCCTATCTGGTCTCGGGCGCCATCGGCTTCCTGAGCTGGTTCTCCTTCGCGGGCTTCGGGTTCCTGGAGCCGGTGCACGCGGCGGCGACCGTGGTGTTGCTGCCGATGTTCCTCCTGGCGACGCGGCGCACCGCAGGCCCGCCGCGCTGGCGGGTGCTGCCCGAGGGGCCGGAACGGCTGCGGCGCCGCGCGCTCACCGGGCAACTGCTCATGGTGGTCACCGGATTCGGCCTGCTCATCGGCGGGATCGTGGTCTCGGCCGTCGGGCTGACCGAGGTGTTCGTCCCCAGCGACCTGGAGTTCCTGGGGGCCGATCCGGACGCCATGCGGGCGGCCAACCCGCGGCTGCTGCCGTTCATCGCGCACGACCGGGTCACCTTCGGCGGGGCGCTGGTCGCGGCCGGGGCGGCGATCACGCTGCTCAGCATGTGGGCCTGGCGGCGCGGGGAGGCGTGGCTGTGGTGGGTGCTGGCGGTGGCGGGGGCGGCCGGATTCCTGCCCGCGGTCGTGGTGCACGGCGCCATCGGCTACGTCGATCTCTGGCACCTCGCGCCGGTCTTCCTGGGGATGGCGCTCACGGTCACCGCCCTGGCCCTGGCGCGGCCGTACCTGTGTGCCAGGGCCGAGGCGGTGCTCAGCCCGCCGCGATCTGCGCGCTCACGTAGTCGAGCAGTTCCTCCGCCTCGGTGAAGCGGCGCTCGTTCTGGTCGCCGAGGAGCACGCCGACGACCTGCCTGCCGTCGCGCTCCGCGGCGAAGAGCAGGCAGTAGCCGGCCGCGCGGGTGTAGCCGGTCTTGACGCCGAGCACGCCGTCGGTGCGCTCCAGCAGCTTGTTGGTGTTCTTCCAGGTGTGGGCGCGGTTGTCCGCGGACTTGGCGACCTTGTGCTTCTTCGCCGAGACGACCTGGGTGAAGGCCGGGTTCTTCAGCGCGACCTGGGCGAGCCTGGCCTGGTCGACGGCGGTCGAGTAGCCGCCGCGGGCGGGCGTGGGCAGGCCGTCGGCGTTCGTGTAGTGGGTGTCGGCCAGGCCGAGCTGGCGGGCGGTGGCGTTCATCTTGTCGATGAATGCCTTCTTGCCCGGCCCGTAGGTCCTGGCCAGCGCGTTCGAGGCGTCGGCGCCCGAGGGCAGCATGAGGCCGTACAACAGCTCCTCGACCGTCAGCTTCTCGCCCTTGCGCAGCGCGGCGCTGGTGGCGCCGTTGTCGGCCGCGTGCCGTACGTCCGCCGCCGTGATCGTGACGGTGTCGGTCAGCCGGGCCTCGCGCAGCACCACGTAGGCGGTCATCACCTTGACCAGGCTGGCCACCGGGACCCTCTTGGTCTGGCGCTTGCCGACGTGGATCGTTCCGGCTGAGTCGACGACGTACGCCTGCTTGGCACCGACGTCGGGCTTCGCGGCTGCGTAGGCGGGCGTGGCGACACCCACGAGTACGGCTACCGCGGCAGAAGCGAAGATTCCCCCAATATGCATGTCAGCCATGGTGACAGGTGATCTAAGGTCCGTTTGCCGAAGTCGGCCCTTTGGGCGGGAAAACTACAGCTTGATGGGGGTAAATGATCGTTACATCGGCCAAATCGGGGGGTTCACCATGGCTGCTGGGAAATTCGTCATCTCCAAGGACAAGAGAGACGAGTACCGCTTCAAGCTGGTCGCCGGCAACGGCCAGACCATCGCCGTCAGCGAGGGCTACACGACCAAGGCCGCCTGCATCAACGGCATCGAGTCCGTGCGCAGGAACGCGGCCACCGCGGAGATCGACGACCAGAGCCTGGCCGCGGTCTGAGGATTCCGGCCGTCAGGCGGCCAGGGCCCGGTCCGCCCTGCGCCGCCTGCGCCGGATGATCACGGCCACGACCACCGCCACGACCACGACCGCGACCGCCACCGCGGTGATCGGCGAGTGCGTGGCCAGCTGGACCCAGCCCCAGATCACCCCGTACAGCGCGAACGACGTCACCGGCACCCACGTCAGGCACCCCAGCGCGCTGGCCACCACGTACCACGGGTAGGAGATGCGCAGCACGCCCGCGACCCACGGCAGCGTGTGCCGCAGAACCGGCACCCAGAAGCAGCCGTAGACGGCCAGGGCGCCCCACTTCTCGACGACCTTCTCCACCCGGGCGATCTGCGCCCGCGGCAGCCTCTTGCCGATCTTCGAGTCGTAGAGCTTCTCGCCGAGTTTGTAGCCGATCCAGTAGTACGCCTGGAACGCACCGAAGAGCGCGACCGCCCCGACGAGCACGATGAGCCAGTACGGCAGGCCGAAGAGCGAAGCCCTGGCCGGATCGGGGATGCCCGCAAGGAATCGCATACCAGACACCCCACCTCACCTAGCGCACCATAAGGCCAGCCTTACCTTATTTGATCCCTCAAGCCCGTGTCACATCGCCAGTGTGACCACGGCTGCAAGCGCGCGACAAGCGGCCCTCAACTCCCTTCACCTAAACCTGAGGATGAGAAGAGACGAGGTGTCGATCATGAGCAAGGCAACCACCGCCGCACTGACCACCGGCTCGGCCACCGCCGCCCGGCTGTGCGTCGCCGCGCTCGCCGCGACCAGCGCCTACCTCGGCTTCTCCGCCTACGACACCGCCAACTCCGCGCCCAAGCCCGCGCAGCCGGTCACGCTGCAGGCGCGCGAGGTGCCGATCACCTCCAACACCCCCGCCCCCGCGCCCGGCGTCATCGCCGTCAGCGCCAAGGCGGGCGCCGCCGGTTGCGACCGCACCTACCTGGCCAGGAGCGTCGTGATCAACCCCGAGCCCGGCACCACCGTGCTCTACCGCTGGCAGCTGTCCCGCTGGAGCCCGCGCAGCAAGCAGTGGAGCGCCTACCTGGTCGACCACTCCGGCTTCGGCGGCCTCAAGCGCACGCTCACCTGGGAGCCCAGGGTCGCCGACAACCCCGGGTGGTACCGGATCGAGCTGACCGTGCGGAGCGACGGCAAGACGATCAAGAGTGACCGTTTCCAAGTGAGTTGCTGACCGAACGCCGCGCCGCCTCCACCCAGCGCTCCACCCCGACCCGCTCGGCCACCTCCAGCGCCTTGCGGTAGTGGTCGCGGGCGGCCTCCGGCTGGCCCAGCCGTACCGCGAGATCTCCCAGTGTCAGCGCGACCGGCCACAGCGCCACCACGCCCGTGCCCGCGCCCGCGATGCGGTCGGCGAACGGCTTGAGCTTGTCGTAGCAGTCGACCATCCGCTCGCGGTCGTCCAGCAGCATCCCGGCCAGCGCCCGCCAGGTCATCGCCAGCTCGTACAGGAAGTCGGGCCGCACCGGCGGGCGCGTGGCCGCCACCGCCTTGGCGTCGGAGATGTGCCCGGCCGAGGCCAGCGCCAGCGCGTAGGCGTCGAGCGTCCACTTCGAGCCGCGCAGGTGCAGGTCGCTCAGCATCTCGACCGTCTCGGCCGCCCGCCCGTCGACCAGGTGCAGGCAGAACGTGGTGATCCGCGGCAGGTCCTGGCGGCCTTCGAGCATGCCCGCCCGCGCCGTCAGCCTGGCCGCGTCACGGTAGGCCCGCTCGGCCCCCGCGTAGTCGCCGGCGATCATCAGCCGCTGCCCGGCGTACCAGGCCGAGACCGCGGCCGGCGCCGACAGGTCGTACTGCTTGGCCAGCCGATCGGCCGCCGCCGCGTGCCGGTCGGCCACCCCGAACTCGCCGCGCGCCGCCGCGCACTCCACCAGCACCAGATGGGCCAGCGCCTGCGTGGCCATCTGGCCGGAGCGCTGCGCCACCTCCAGCAGCTCGCGCCCGATGCTCTCGCGCGTGTCCACCGCCGGAATGTCGTAGGACTGCCGCAGCCGCCCGCTCAGCGCCGCCGCGATCAGCGCCGGGTCGCCGCTCTGCCGGGCCAGCTCCAGCGCCTCCAGCGACGCCTGACGCCCGCGCTCGGGCGCCGAGGAGCCCTCCAGCTCCAGCGCCAGCGTCGTCAGCAGGCTCGCCCGCAGCGTCTGCTCGCCCTCGGGCAGCTCCATGAGCGCCTTCTCGGTGACGTCCACGATCTCCCACGCGGTGCGGGTGAAGTCGCGCGCCATCCCCTTGTGCGGTACGGCCAGCGACGCCGCCACCCGCGCGGTGATCTCCAGATCCTGCAGCGGCAGCGCCAGGTCCATCGCCTGGCGGCGCAGCAGCCGGGCGGCCGTCATGTCGCCGCAGACGGCCAGCGCCTTGATCTGGCGGAGCATGAGCTGCAGGCGTTCCCTGGGGTTCGGCGGGGCGGGATAGGAACGAGCGTCGCCACCGGTCCGCTCGAAGGCCGCGATCGCCTGCTCCCAGAGCCGTGCCGCCTCGCGGTGCGCGAAGCGCCGCTCGGCCTGCTCGGCCGCGAGCCCGGAGTAGTGCACCGCCTTCTCCGCGGCGTCGGCCAGGAAGTAGTGGTGCGCCAGCGCCGCCACGTCCGCCGGGTTGCGCTCCTCGATCGCCGTCGCCACCTCCGCGTGCAGCCGGGTACGGCGCAGCCGCGAGGCGTCGGAGTAGATCGTGTCCCGCACGAGGTCGTGGTCGAACCTGAGCATCCCGGGCCCCGGCTCGGTGACCAGGCCGGCCAGCAGCGCCGCCTCCACCGCCTCGACCACGGGGTCCTCGCCCCCGGCCACGCTGATGAGCACGTTGATGTCCACGTCGCGGCCGATCACGGCGGCCTGCAGGAGGATCTGCTGGGCGTCGGCGGGCAGCCGCGAGATGCGCCGGCGCAGCACGTCGCGTACGCCGGAGGGCACCCGGGAGAGCACCGCGGTCGTGGTCGTCTCCCCGGCGGCCGCGGCCTCGGAGTCGAGCAGGCGCACGGTCTCGCGCACGAAGAACGGGTTGCCGCCGGTGCGCTCCACGATCGACTCGACCGCGTCCTCGTCGATCTCCCGCACGCAGGTGGCCTTCACCAGCTCGGCCACCGCCTTGGGGTCGAGCCCGGACAGCACCACCCGCACGGGCCCGAGCCTGGCCAGCGCCGCCAGCACGTCGGACTGCCGGTCGTCGAGCTCGCCCTCCCGGCAGGTCACCACGAGCATCACCCGGCTGGTGGCCAGCAGGCTGGGCAGCGCGCGCAGCAGCGCGAGCGTCTGGTCGTCGGCCCAGTGGAGGTCCTCGAGCGTCAGCAGCACGGGCGCGCGCCTGGCCACCCCGGCGAGGTAGCCGCCGACCGCGCGGTGCAGCCGGAAGCCGCCGGAGACCTCGTCGTCGTCGGGATCGGGGTCGGCGTCCTCCAGCAGCGGCGCCAGGAGCTGGGCGTACTCGCCCGCGCCGGTCACGCCGACCAGCGTGCGCAGGATCTCCACCCACGCCCAGCCGGGCGGGGTGGCGCTCGAGTCGGGGCAGGCGCCCGAGGAGGTCATCCAGCCGTCGGCGGTGAGCCTGCTCTCGAGCTGGCGCAGCAGCGTCGTCTTGCCCGCGCCGGCCACGCCGGTGACGATCGCGACCTGGAAGCGCCCGGTGCGGGCGGCGGCCTGGGTCAGGCGGCTCAGCTCGGCGTCGCGGCCGACGAACGGCTCCGGCTCCAGCGGCGGCGGCTCCACGGGCGTGGCCGGCCGCGGCGGCCACGTGTCGGTGACCGGCGTCGCGGGCCGCGCCGGTCGCGCCGGAGGCGACAGCTCCAGCTCCGGCGCCTGGGCGAGGATGTCGGACTCCAGCTTGCGCAGCGCGGGACCCGGGTCGATGCCCAGTTCGTCGGCCAGGATGCCGCGCGCCCGGCGCAGCGCCGCCAGCGCGTCCCCCTGCCGCCCGCTGCGGTACAGGCCCAGCGACAGCAGCCGCCAGCCCTCCTCGCGCAGCGGATGCTCGGTGGTCATCGCCTCCAGGTCGGGTACGGTCTCGGCGTTGAGCCCGAGGCGCAGCCCGGTGTCGGCGTGCCGTTCCCGCGCCACCAGCCGCAGCTCGGTCAGCCGGTTCACCTCGGCCTCCGCCCACGCCTGGTCGGCGAAGTCGGAGTACGGCGTGCCGCGCCACAACCCGAGCGCCTTCTCCAGGAACGTCCTGGCCGCCTGCGGATCGTCGCTGTCCAGGCGCTCGCCCGCGTTGCGCACCTGCTGCTCGAAGCGCAGGGCGTCGACCTGGTCGGGCGCCACGCGCAGCGCGTACCCGGAGGCGACCGTCACCAGCAGCCGGTTGGGACCCCCGCGCGGGCGGCCGGGCTCCAGCACGCGGCGCAGCCGCGAAATGTACACCTGCAGCCCCGACTGCGCGCCCTTGGCCGTGTCGTCCGCCCACAGGTCGTAGAGCAGGGTGTCGACCGGCACGACCTGACCCCTGGCCACGAGCAATCGGGCGAGCACGGCCCGTTGCCGCAACCCGCCGAGGTCGAGTTCGTCGTCTTCGTACGCCTCGACTGGCCCCAGTACTCGGAACGCCACCATGTCAGCCGCCACGCTATGCGCGCTTCCGAATCACGCACAAGGTCTTTGAGGGGTTTGGAAGGGTCACTGCGGGGCCTTCAAGCTCTCGGACGTCGTCTCGGTGGCGGCGTCACGGCTGTTGCGCCTGCGCAGCAGCGCCCACGCGCCCAACGCCAGGCCACCGAAGGGGATCTCGATAGTGTAAGTCCAGAAGCCGAACAGCAGGGCGGTCGCGGTCGCCGGAGCCGTGTCCACGCCGAAGGTGACGAGCAGGAGCACCACCCCGCCCTCCATGATCCCGGCGCCGCTCGGCGTGATCAGCGCCGCCGTGAGCACCCGCGACAGCGCGAAGACCGCGATCGACTGCGCCAGCCCCGGATAGGCGCCGGTGGCCTGCATGCAGACGACCATGATCGCCCACTGCAGCGCCAGGAACGCGATCATCGAGGCCGACAGCCCCGGCCAGCGGGTCTTGACGACCCCCGCGGTGTCGGCGCGCAACCGGTCGAGAGCGGGAGAGACCTCTTTCTTGAACGGCCTGGCCAGCATGTCGAGCACCTTGCCCAGGACGAGGGCGGCCCGATCCCAGTACAGCGCCGCGGCCACCACGGCCACGAGCACCAGGATCGACACCGCGCCCACCCAGCCGGCCCGCTCCACGGTCGGGTTGATCACCTCGCCGGCCATGAGCAGCGCGATGATGCCCACCGCGGGCAGAACGAACCGGAACAACGTGTTCCACACGCCGCTGACCAGCGTCATCACCACGATCGACCGGTAGCCGAAACCCCAGCCCTTGCACATGCCGAACGTCAGCGCCACGCCCGCTGCGCCGCCGAACGGCAGCAGGTTGCTGACCGCGCTGCCCGCCGCGTTCAGCGTGATCGCCTGCAGGTTGCTCAGCCCCGGCATCGAGTTCGTCAGCACGAACGTGTAGGCGAACAGGCTGAGCAGCCACAACCCGACCATGAGCGCGATCGTGCCCACGCTCAGCTGGCCGAACTCCGCGCCGATCTCCCGCCAGGAGACGGGCTTGCCGGTCAGCGTCTGCACGATCTGCGGCAGGTAGACCACCAGCATCACGGCCAGGGCCAGCGACAGTACCGACAGCGTGGCCTGCAGCCACTTGTTCTTCATCAGGCCTGCTCGAAGGGGTGAGTGAGGCGGGTGCCCGGCGGCACGTCCCGGCGGACGAACCATTCCGTGCCGAACACCAGCCGATACAGGGGGCCGGGGATCTTGAGCATGACGGCCAGCGTGCGATCACTGTCGCCGCCGCTGGCCTGCGTGACGTGCGCCGCCATCGACGCCCGCTTCTGCTTGGTGTACTTCCTGACGTTCACCCTATGCGTGATCTGGTCGCCTGGTGTGTATGCGCTCTCGAATGTGCGCGGATCGAACTCCGGCGGGAACTTGTACACCTTTCCCGCGAACTTCAGCGCCTTCAGCAACGGATCCCGGTTCACCGTCGCCTCCAGGACGATCTCCGTCCCGGCCATTTCGGCGGCCCGCCGGCCCACCCGGTGCACCTGCACATGGTCCGGATGCCCGTAGCCGCCCGCCGGATCGTAGATCGCCAGCAGGTCGGCCTCCTCCTCCTTCAGGATGGCGGCCAGCTGCCCGGCCGCCCCGTCGGTGTCGGCGTCGATGAAGGCGTTGTCCGGCCGCTCCTCGGCGATGCCGCCCTTCGGGCTCAGCCCCGAGTCGCCGTACCCCAGGCACTCCACCCGCGCGCACCCCAGCAGCGCCGCCGAGGTGTACAGCTCCTTGAGCCGCGTCTCGCCCAGCTCGTCACCCGGCCCCATCTCGGCCAGGCCGCGCTCACCGGCGGTCGCCACCACCAGCACCACCCGATGACCCTCCGCGGCGAGCATCGCCATCGTGCCCGCCGTCAAAAGGGCCTCGTCATCGGGGTGAGCGTGGAAGAACACAGCTGTGCGTGGCTTTGTTGGCACAGGGCCCAGATTAGTCTGGGAGAGGTGCGGATCTTTCACGTGAGTGACTGTTACCTGCCGCGGCTCGGGGGGATCGAGGTCCAGGTGGCCGACCTCGTGCGTCAGCAGCGGGAGGCCGGCCACGAGGTCGAGGTGGCCACGGCCACCCGCGGCGAGCCCCTCGACGGCGTGCACAGGATCGTCGCCAGAATGCCCTTCGACCTGCCCGTGCACCCGCGGGGTGTGGGACACATCACCCGCCTGCTCACCACCTCCCGCCCGGCCGTGGTCCACGTTCACACCGGGGCGGTCTCGCCGTTCGCCTGGATGGGGGTACGCGCCGCCGTACGCGCCGGACTGCCCGTCGTGGTGACCGTCCACAGCATGTGGGACCCCGGCACCCGGGCGGTCTACCGGTTGCTGCGCCTCGTCTACGAATGGCACCGGTGGGGGGTCGTCGCCACGACCGTCAGCAACGCCGCCGCCGTGGCCATCCGCAGGGTCGCCGGGCGCGGGGTGCCGGTGCACGTGGTCTCCAACGGCCTCGACCTGTCCGGCTGGCGCCCGGTGGGAGTCGGAGCGCCTCCGGCGGAACCCGGGGCGCACATCGTGGCGGTCGGCCGCCTGGCGCCGCGCAAACACCCGGTGCGCCTGCTGCGGGCGCTGCACGCGGCCAGGTCGAAGGTCCCGCCCTCGGTGCCGATGCGGGCCACGATCGTCGGGGACGGCCCCGCCCGCGCCTCGATGGAACGTTACCTGGCCAAGAACGGCATGACCGGCTGGGTCACGCTACCCGGCCGGCAGAGCCGCGAGGAGATCGCCAAGCTCCTGGCCGCCGCCGACCTGTTCGTCGCCCCGGCGCCCCTGGAGTCCTTCGGCATCGCCGCCCTGGAGGCCAGGGCCGCCGGGCTGCCGGTGATCGCCAGGGAACGCAGCGGGGTGGCCGACTTCGTCCGCCACGGCGAGGAGGGCCTGCTGGCCCGCAACGAAGCGGACCTGGCCCGCTGCATCGCCCGCCTCACCACCGACACCGCCCTGCGCACCGCGATGGCCACCCACAACCGCTCCACGGAACCCACGGCAGGCTCCTGGAAGGCGGTCCTGGAGGGCTTCGACCACGCCTACACCCAGGCCATCGGCTAACCCGGCCCGCCCCCGGGACCTGGTCACAGGCCGTCGGGCCGCCCGGGCCACGGGTTGACCTCCGCCCGGCCCCTTACCGGGCACCGGCCGGCCGGCTCCCGGCCATGCGCCTCTATCGACCGCGCCGGAGCCCGCCGTGGTCAAGGGTGTAGTCGGCCCCGGCGAAGTGACCGCCCTGCGGCATGGTGGGCACGAAGAAGGCGTCGGCGTCCGGGAAACGGGCGGCGAAGGTTTCGGCGTTGTCCAGCGGGGTGTAGCCCAGCGAGGGCAGCTCCCAGAAGCGGCGGGCGTTGGCCGAGACCGCGTAGGCGGCGGTGAAGCCGTTGCCCGGGGCGGTCAGGGCGGCGGCGAAGAAGCCGGCGCAGTCGCGGGGGCTCAGCCAGGTGGCGAGGTGGCGGGCGTTGCCCGGTTCGGGTTCGAGGCTGCCGATGCGCAGGCTGATGACCCGGAGGCCGAAGGTGTCGGCATAGAGGCTCGCGAGGGCTTCGACGGCCGCCTTGCTCACGCCGTACAGGCCGTCGGGGCGGGGCGGCACGCCTGGACCGAGCGTCTGGGTGGCGGGGTAGTGGCCGGTGAGGCGGTTGCTGCCGGCCAGCACCACGCGGGGGACGCCGCTCAGCCGGGCGGCCTCGAGGACGTGGTGGGTGCCGAGCACGTTGGCCTGGAGCAGGTCGGCCAGCGGCGCCTCGTCGGGCAGGCCGGACAGGTGCACCACCACGTCGGCGCCGCCGACGATCTCCAGCGTCTCGTCCAGTCCTTCGAGGTCGGCCTGGACGACCTCTTCCACGGCCGAGGCCGCGGTCATGGGCACCCGGTCGACGAGCACCAGCCGGGTCGCCCGCTCGCGCAGCGCGGGACGGATGGCCGTCCCCACCCGCCCGGCGGCCCCGGTCAGCACGATCTTCCCCAGTTTCATGGGCAGCAGCATGCCGGAGGCCACCGACAGAATTCAGCGGCGCAGCACCACGACGCCGTCGCGGTCGAAGACCTTGGTGTATCCCCGGGCCACCCGCTCCTCCACCTGGGCGCGCTGCTCGTCGGCCGAGCCGAACGGGAACTCCCATCGGGAGGTGTCGGCGACGATCCAGGGCGCGTCGTGGGCCTTGCCGGTGAACAGCAGCACGGTCGCCCGCCGGGTGAGGGCGGGCCCGAAGGAGTTGCCCGCCTCGACGACCACCCCGTCGGGCACCATCGCCACCGCCTCGCTCGCCGCCGCGATCTTGGCCTGGTCGCCCTTGTAGAAGTCGGGCTGGTAGAGCTGGTCGAGGGCGAAGCGCGGCACCAGGGTCAGCGCCACGACCAGGACCGCGGCCGACCAGACCGGGGTCAGGTCGTCACGGCGCAGCCACCGCCGCAACCGGGTCAGCCCGTCGACTCCGGCGCAGAACAGGATGACCACCGTGAAGGCGCTGTACTGGAAGTCGGCCTGCCACCACAACTCCCGGTCGGAGAGCATGCGCTCCAGCACGTGCGGCAGCGCCACCAGCGACAACGGCGACAGCAGGCACAGCAGCAGCGTCGGCCACGCCAGCAGGATGAGGGTGTCCACTTTGGCCGCTTCGCTGAAGGGCAGCAGCAGCGTCCCGAGGGGGTCGCGCAGGATGCCGAGCAACGCGCCCGGCAGGTCGGGCCCGAGGTGGTTGTAGGCCCAGAAGTCGGCGGTGTCGCCGCCCAGCATCGGGATGACGGCCCCGCGGGTCAGCATGATGCCGGCCACCCCGATGAGCGCGCAGCAGGCGCCGCGGAACCGGTCGCCGACGACGAAGAGGTAGAGCCCGAACCCGATCACCATCAGCCCCATGTCCTCCTTGACCAGGAGGAGGGCGCCCATCGCGAGGAACGCGGGCAGCGCCCGGCCGGCGTGGTAGCGCTCGATCATGATGGCCGTCAGCAGCGGCACGAACATGACCTCGTGGGCGTCGAACGCGACCGCCTGGGCGATGGGCCACGACAGCGCGTACGCCAGGGAGACCAGGTAGGCGGGCGGCACCCCGAGCACCCGCCGGGTGAACATCCACAGGAAGGGGATCGCGGCGGCGAACAGCAGCGCCTGCGCGACGATCAGCGACCCGGGCCCGTCGTGGACCCAGTAGAAAGGCGCCAGCAGCGCGTAGATCGGCGAGAAGTGGTCGACGATCTGGAGGTAGTCCATGCCCCGCTCGTGCCAGCCCCCGACGACGGGGATGTACGGCGGGCGGAAGCGGGAGTAGTTGCGCACCGCCTGGTCGACGATGACCAGGTCGAAGGTGCTGGCCCGGAAGGTGTGGAGCTTGACCAGCCCGAGCAGGGAGTAGACCGCCGCGGCCACCAGGGCGATCAGCCCCACCGCGTACCGATGGCGGCGGGGGCGGGCCGGGGTGGGGTGCTCGGCCGTCAGGGTGTCCGCCGTCACGGGCAGCAAGGGTAGCGGTCAAAAGCCGCACCCGCCCCCACGGCCGTCGCCGCCGAAGCCCCCGCAGAGACCGAGCCCCCACGGCCGCCGCGCCGCGCCGCCCCCCACGGGCGGTGCGGCGGCCGGGAGATCATCAGCTGCAGGCGCTCTGGATCTTGGTGATGAAGCCCTGGATCTTGTTGGCGCCGGCCATCGCGGAGCTCGGGTCCTTCATGCCCTCGAAGCCGCTGGCCAGGTCGTTGAGAGCGGCGGCGAGTTCGCCGTCGTGCTTGCCGGCGAGGGTCTTGACCTTGCCGGCGGCCTCGTCGGCAGCCTTGGAGAGGGCGCCCGGGTCGGTGGCGGCGGACGTCATCGCCTGCGTGAACTCGTTGGAGATCTTGGTGACCTCCTGGGCGGCGGCGTTGCAGTTCACGGCCTTGTCCACCGCTCCACAGGCGGTGGCGAACCCGGCAAGAGCCAGCGCCGCGATCGTGATGGTGATGCGGCGGCGGGAGGAAGTCATGGTTGGTGCCCTTCTTCGGTTGGAGACGAAGGGACATTATGGACCATTCCTTGAATCTGGCTTGCACGTTGCCAACATCACCAATGACAGACCGGGGTAGGGCAAGGTCATGAGCACAGGTCAGGTAGAACATCACTCGCTGAAGCGCGTCATCGGGCGCCGTGTGCTGCTGCTGTTCGTGGTCGGCGACATCCTGGGCGCGGGCATCTATGCCCTGGTCGGGAAGGTCGCCGGCCACGTGGGAGGAGCGTTGTGGCTGCCGTTCCTGGTGGCTTTCGTCCTCGCTGCGCTGACTGCCACCGCCTATGCGGAACTGGTGGGTAAATACCCGCAAGCGGCCGGAGCGGCGCTCTATGTGAACAAGGCGTTCGGGATCCCGTTCGTCACGTTCATTGTGGCTTTCACCGTGATGATGAGCGGCATCACCTCGGCCAGCGCGGCGGCACGCGCCTTCGGCGGGGACTACCTGGCCGAGTTCGTCTCGCTTCCGGTGCTGGTCGGGGCGTTCATCTTCCTGGCCCTGGTGGCGCTGGTGAACTTCGCCGGGATCTCCGAGTCGGTCAAGGTCAACGTGGTCCTGACCATCATCGAGGCGTTCGGCCTGCTGGTGATCGTGGTGATCGGCGTCTTCGCGCTGTTCGCCGGGGACGGCGAGCCGGCCAGGGCGCTGGAGTTCCACCCGGCCAACGGCGCCTTCCTGGGCGTGCTGGGCGGCACGGCGCTGGCCTTCTACGCGCTGCTCGGCTTCGAGGACTCGGTCAACCTCGCCGAGGAGGCCAAGAACCCGCAGAAGGACTTCCCCCGCGCGCTGTTCGGCGGCCTCATCGTGGCGGCGCTGATCTACATGGCGGTGGCGTTCACGGCCACGATGCTCGTGGACACCAAGACGCTGATGGCCTCCGACGGCCCGCTGCTGGAGGTGGTGAAGGTGGCGGGGCTGGCCTTCCCGCCGAAGCTCTTCGCGCTGATCGCGCTGCTGGCCGTCGGCAACACCGCGCTGATCAACATGCTGATGGCCTCCAGGCTCGTGTACGGCATGGCCCGCCAGCACATCATCCCCGGCGTCTTCGGCACGGTGCATCCGACCCGGTCGACGCCGTGGATCGCGATCGTGTTCACCATCGCGGTGGCCGCGGTGCTGGTCTCGACCGGTGACGTGGCGCCGCTGGCCAACACCACCGTGCTGCTGCTCCTGCTGGTGTTCGCACTGGTCAACATCTGTGTGCTGGTCCTGCGGAAGGACGAGGCCGGCCACGATCACTACCGTGCGCCGACGTGGGCCCCGGTGCTGGGGGCGGTGGTCTGCCTGTTCCTGGCGCTGCCGGTGACCGGCCGGACGGCCGACGTCTACCTCCGGGCCGGAGGGCTGGTCGTCCTGGGCGTGCTCCTGTGGGTGATCAACTGGTTCTTCCACGGCCGGGTGACGAGGGTCGATCCCGAGAAGATCACTTCGGACGACTGAATCCCGGGGCGCCGGCCGGGCCGTACAACAGGTATCCCCGCGGACGGAGGGCTGATGACCGCGATACCGATCTCCACGGGCCTGGCCGGCACCCTCAACGGGCGGCTGCACCGGCCCGCGCTCAACGTCTTTCTGATCGTCGTGCTGGCCCACTGGGCGGAACACATCGTGCAGGCGGTGCAGATCTGGGTGCTGGGCTGGCCGACGCCGCAGGCGAGGGGTGTGCTGGGGCAGTTCTTCCCCTGGCTGGTCACCTCGGAGGCGCTGCACTACGGCTACGCGCTGGTCATGCTCGCCGCCCTCTGGGTGCTGCGCAAGGGGTTCACCGGGCGCGCCCGCGTGTGGTGGAACGTCGCGCTCGGCGTCCAGATCTGGCACCACGTCGAGCACCTGCTGCTGCTCGTCCAGGCGCAGTCGGGGTGGTTCCTGGCCGGGCGCCCGATGCAGACGAGCGTGCTGCAACTGGTCTTCCCCCGGGTGGAACTGCACCTGTTCTACAACACGGTGGTGTTCATCCCGATGGTCGTCGCAATGATCCTTCACGCCCGTCCGAGCCAGAGCGAACGGGCGCTCATGTCCTGCTCCTGCGCGCGGGCGTGAACAGCCGCTTCACCATCGTCGTGGCCACCGCCGTGGCCGTGATCCTGCTGGCGCTCGCCGTGCCGAACCTGGGTCCCGTCCTGCGCGCCGCGCGGGCCGACGGCACCTGGGGGACGTTCACGGCGAGCCGCCTGTCGTGTGTCGTGCACCCGGGCAATCACGAGGTGTGCTCGTGGTACGGCACGTTCGCCGCCGTCAGGGGCTCGCGCGAGGTCTCGCTGTACGGCAGCGCCCGCGAGACCATGGCCGCCGGGCAGGCCGTGCGGGCGGTGGACGTGGGCCGTCCGCTGCAGGTGTATCCGCCGGGCGGCTCCAATGAGTGGATCTTCACCTCCGGGCTGCTGCTGGTGGCGGTGGCGCTGCTGTATCCGCTGGTCTCACGCCTGTGGCGGCGTCCCGAACCCGCCCAGCAGGTTTCTGATGAGGGCGGCGGGGTCGGGGAGGGGCAGGCCGAGGAGTCCCCGGTAGGCGACGAGACCGGTGACCAGATCGGTCAGCAGCCATAGGTCGGCGTCCTCCGGCAGTTCCCCCCGGGCGATGGCGCGCTCGTAGACGATCCACGAGCGCGCCATCCGGGTGCGCATGGTCGTCTTGATCAGTTCGGCCACCGCGGGGTCGCGGCCGGCTTCGCCGTACATCTGCTTGGCCATGCGCGCGAAGCCGGGAGCCTCCCACAGCGCGAGCGTGTCGCGGGCGACCACGATCAGGTCGCCTTCGACCGTGCCGGTGTCGGGGATGGCGACGTGCGTGTCCATGAAGCCGGTCAGCGTGTCGAGGAGCATCTCGCGTTTGGTGGCGTAGCGGCGGAAGACGCTGGCGCGGCCGACTCCGGCGGCGGCGGCCAGGTCGTCCATCGTGAAGTCGAGTCCCTGGGCGAGGACGAGGGTGGCGGCGGCCTGCCTGATCTTCGTGTCGAGCGTCGGGTCCGGCTTGCGTCCGCGGGCAGGCATAGTGATACTCCAAGTATCTGATACTTCTAGTCTCAATATGAGGGGCTGACATGAGAGTAGTCGTCGTGGGCGCCGGAGTCGCGGGACTCGCCCTCGCGCACGCGTTGATCAAGCACGGCCACGAGCCCGAGGTCTACGAGGCCGCGCCCGAGCTGCGCGCCACCGGCGGGGCGGTGGGCCTGTGGCCGGGCACGGTCGCCATCCTCCATGAGCTGGGACTGCGGCCCGGCGGCGTCCGGCTGACCCACATGGCCTCCTGGACCGTGCGGGGGTGGAAGCAGGCCGCCATCGATCTGGCCCACGCCGAGCGGCGTTACGGCTTCCCCTCCGTGCACGTCGAACGCCGCGAGCTGGTCGAGTGCCTGGCCGAGGGCATCCCCGTCACGTTCGGCGCGCGGGTGAGCGAGGTCGATCCGGCCAGGGCGGAGGTGCGCTTCGCCGGCGGGGGTTCCGCCCGCGGCGACGTGCTGGTCGGCGCCGACGGCCGCAACTCCGTCGTACGGCAGGCGCTGTGGGGCGCCGACCCCGCCCGATACGTCGGCTGGGCCACCTGGCAGGGGTTCATCACCTGGCCGACCCAGCCCAAGGTCCTCATGGTCGTCGGCGAGCAGGGTTCCCTCGGGCTCACCCCGGCGGGGCCGGAGCGGCAGCTGTGGTGGTTCGACGTGCGCACCGGGCCGGGGCGGCCGCTCTGGGAGGACGAGCCCGACCCGGTCGGCCGGCTGAAGGAGCTCTTCGGCGACTGGGGCGGCGTGGCCGCGAAGGTCCTGGAGCGGATCGAGGAGGCGGAATTCTTCCCGCACCTGTACCACCCGGTGCGGAAGGTCTGGGGCGCCGGGCCGGCGACGCTCGCGGGCGACGCGGCGCACACGATGCCGCCGACCATGGCCCAGGGCGCCAACCAGGCCATCGAGGACGCCTGGGCACTGTCCCGCGCGGTCGGCGGCGACCTGCGGGCCTACGAGCGGCAACGGGCCCGGGTCGTCGCGCGCTCGGCCAGGATGTCGGCCACCGGACGCACCGACAAGCCGACCCCGGTGGCCGGACTTGTGCCTGGCGGGGCCATGACCAGGCTCTACACGTGGTGGTTGCGCCGGGCGTCCGGCTACCTCTTGACACCCCGCTGAGCGCCGCCCGACGATGTCGCATATAGAGCAACTCGTCGCGTAATACGCAACAGCGAGGGAATATGTCGAGCTTGGTCTCCACCCTTCCTGGCCGCTCCTACACCGACCCCGAGATCTTCCGCCGAGAACAGGAGAAGATCTTCGAAGCCCTCTGGTTCTGCGCGGTCAGGACCGACGAACTCGCCCGGCCAGGCGCCTTCAAGACCATCCAGGTCGGCAGGGAGAGCGTGATCGTCGTACGCGGGCACGACAACGGCTTACGCGCCTTCCTCAACGTCTGCCGGCACCGCGGCGCCCGGCTCTGCGCCGAGCCGGAAGGCCAGGTCAAACGGACCATCAGGTGCGCCTACCACGCCTGGTCCTACGACCTCGACGGCAAGCTCGCGGCCGCGCCCAACCTCGCCAAGATGCCCGACATCGACCGCGTGGCCTACGGCATGATCCCCGTTCACCTGCGCGAATGGCTCGGCTACGCCTGGCTCTGCCTGGCCGGGGAACCGCCCTCCTTCGAGGAGAGCGTCACCGGCGCCGCCACCGAACGCCTCGGCGACCCCGCCGCCATCGAGCACTACCACGTCGACAAGCTCGCCCTCGGCCGCCGCATCGTCTACGACGTACAGGCCAACTGGAAGCTCATCGTCGAGAACTTCATGGAGTGCTACCACTGCGCCACCATCCACCCCGAGCTCACCGCGGTGCTGCCCGAGTTCGCCGGCGGGTACGCGGCGCAGTACTACGTGGGCCACGGCGCCGAGTTCGCGGAACGGGCCGAGGGCTTCACCGTGGACGGCCGGGCCGGGTTCGGCAAGCTGCCCGGCGTCTCGGCCGAGCAGGACCGCCGCTACTACGCCATCACCGTCCGGCCCCAGGTCTTCATCAACCTCGTGCCCGACCACGTGATCATGCACAGGATGATCCCGCTGGCCGCCGACCGCACGATCGTCGAGTGCGACTGGCTCTACCACCCCGACGTGGTCGCCTCGGGCGCCGACCTCAGCCACTCCGTCGAGCTCTTCCACCGGGTCAACGAGCAGGACTTCGACGCCTGCGAACGCACCCAGCCCGGCATGTCCTCACGCGCCTACCGGGACGGCGGCGTGCTGGTGCCCAGCGAGCACCACATCTCCGCCTTCCATCACTGGGTGAACCAGCGCTTGCGCGGATAGCGCACGCTCAGCGAGCCGTACTTGCTCGAGCCGCTCACCCTGACGTGCAGCGCGCCGGGCTGCGGCCGGCCCGCGACGTCGGAACCGCTCGACCCCCACCGGCTGGTGAACCCGTCGAGGTTGGCCGAGGCCCCGGGCGGCAGCGTCAGGCAGGCCGAGCCGTACTTGAGATCGATCTCCACGTCGACCACCGGATGCGGCACGAGCGCCTGGGAGAAGTCGAGGTCGACGCTGCCGTGCTTCGACGTGACGCGCAGCCGGCGCGGCACCTCCCAGTCGCCCGAGCGCCTGATGTGGCCGTTCGCCGCGTCCAGGTGGACCGTCTCCTCCTGGGGGGCCGGCCCGGGCAGGTCGGAGACGACCGCGAGCAGATCGCCGTACGTCCTGGCGGTGAGGGCGGCGCTGAGCCGCTCGTCGAGCTCGGACCGGGTGAGCCGGCCCTCGGTGAAGGCGTGCTGCAACTGCTGGGCCGTGCGATCCCGATCTACGTCGGCAACGCGCATCTGCAATTCCGACATGCCTTGAGCATAGGTTTCCGGCGTTCAGAACGGGAGCTTCCGGCCCGACGGAGTACGCAGATCGAGGGGAAGCGGCTGGCGGGGGAGGCGGGGTCGCCGCACGGTCACGACTCTCTTCACACTCATGAGATACCCAGCGGAAAGCCATGAAGTCCTATCCCCGGAGTACCGTGTGAGGTGATGCTGGCAGACCCGTTCACGCATCCGGCGCTGTTCTACCGCGGCGACCGGGAGTACGTCGCTGCCGTGACGGCCTACGTGCGTGAAGGGCTGGCCCGCGTGGAACCCGTCGCGGTGGCCGTCCCGGCCGAACGGCTGGCGCTCCTCGAAACGGCGCTGGCGGGCGAGGCCGACCGGGTCATGCTGATCGACATGACCCACGCCGGGCGCAATCCCGGGCGGATCATCCCGGCCGTGCTGGCCGAGTTCGCCGACCGCCATCCGGCCGAGCGGGTGCGCATCGTCGGCGAACCCATATGGCCCGGCCGCTCCGCCCTCGAATACCCGGCGTGCGCGCTGCACGAAGCGCTGATCAACTACGCCTTCACCGGCCGGCAGGCCACGATCCTGTGCCCCTACGACGCCGGACGGCTCTCGCCCGAGGTGCTGAAGGAGGCCACCCGCACCCACCCGGTGCTGCGCGACGCCTCCGGCGAGCGCCACAGCGCGGACTACGCGCCGGACGAGGTCATCACCTGGCACAACCAGCCCTTCCCCGAGCCGAGCGCGGCGATCTCGCTGCGCTTCGACCGCACCAACCTGGCCGCCGCCCGCGCGCTGGCCGCCTCCCAGGCCGCGCTGGCCGGCTTCAGCGGCACCCGCCTCGACGACGTGCGCCTGGTGATCGCCGAGCTCGGCGCCAACAGCCTCGACCACGGCGGCGGCTCCGGCCTGGCCCGCGTCTGGATCGCCGACGGGCACCTGGTCTGCGAGGTCAGCGACGCCGGGCACATCACCGACCCGCTGGCCGGTCGCCGTCTCGTCGATCCGCGCATAGCCGGCTCGCGCGGGCTGCTCATCGTCAACCTGCTCAGCGACCTGGTCCGGGTTCACACCCACGCCGGGGGCACTGTGGTGCGGGCATACTTCGCCATGACCTGATCGTGGCCCCGCCCGGGTACACCCGTCACATGAACGCCCTGCGCCCGATGCGCCCGCGCGACACGACCGAGCCGCATCGCGTGGCGACCCCGCTGGAGCTCTTCTTCGACCTGTGCTTCGTGGTCGCCGTCTCCTTCGCCGGGAGTCAGCTTCACCACGCGCTGTCCGAGGCGCACGTCGGCCTGGGGCTGACCGGCTACCTGACGTGCTTCTTCGCCATCTGGTGGGCGTGGATGAACTACACCTGGTTCGCCTCCGCCTACGACGTGGACGACTGGTGGTACCGGGTCACGACACTGGTGCAGATGTCCGGCGTGCTCGTGCTGGCCGCAGGGGTGCCGCGCGCCTTCACCGAACGCGACATCACGTTGTTCCTGGTCGGCTACGTCATCATGCGCCTGGCCATGGCCTCGCAGTGGCTGCGCGCCGCCGCCGGGCACCCTGAGGGCAGGCGGACGGCGCTGCGGTACGCGGCGGGCATCGGCGCGGCCCAGGTGGCCTGGGCGATCCTGCTGCTGTTCGTCCCCCGGGAGTGGCTCCTGGCGGGATTCGTGGTCTGCGCCCTGATCGAGCTGGCCGTTCCGGTCTGGGCGGAGTCCGCCGGCCGTACCCCGTGGCACGCGCACCACATCGCCGAGCGCTACGGGCTGTTCACGCTGATCATGATGGGCGAGAACATCCTGGCCGCCACCATCGCCGTGCAGGAGGCCGGCAGCGAGCGCGGCATCGAGCCCGGCCTGATCCTGCTGTCGGTCTCGGCCCTGGTGATCGTCTTCGCGCTCTGGTGGATCTACTTCGCCCCGCCCGCGGCCGAACTGCTCACCTCCAACCGGCAGGCCATTCCCTGGGGCTACGGCCACTTCCTGATCTTCGCCGCCGTGGGCGCGGTGAGCTCGGGCGTCGAAGTCGCCGTGGACCAGCTCACCGGCAAGGCCCACCTGTCGGCCGCCGGCGTCGGCTACACGATCGCCGTGCCGGTGGCCGTCTTCCTGTTCATGGTCTGGCTCCTGCACATCCGCCCGCACCGGTACGGCCCGGCCGACACCGCCGCCGTCCTCTGCGCGACCCTGCTGGTCCTGCTGGCGCCCCTGACGCCGGCGCCGGCGCCGGTCATCGCGGGGGTGACGGCCGCGCTCGTGGTGATCACCGAGGTCACTCGCAAGAGCGACCCCCGCAGGTACGGCAGGCGACCCCGACCCTGAGGAGGCTGGCCCTACCAGGGTCTGTCCCCGCCCAGGTCAGCCCGGGTTTCCCGGACAGCCCCCGACCAAGGTATTAGGGGGTCTACCAGGGCTACTTAGGGTTGATCTCCGATACTCGCGAAAGCCGCGTTCCGCGAGCTTAGAACCCATGAAGGCATTGCTCGTCAGCGGATTCGCGGCCATCGGCACCGGCACCGGCGCCATGCTCACCCTCCACGCGGAGGCCGGGCTCGACCCGTTCCACAGCGTGATCAGCGAGTACGCGTGGGCCTCGGGCGGCTGGCTGCTGCCCGCCTCGCTGACCCTGTTCGCCGCGGGCTCGGCGCTGATCGCCGAGGCGCTGCGGCGCTCGGGCGCCGACCGGCGGGTGGTGTGGCTGCTGGTGGCCTGGGGGACGTGCATGTTCCTCATCGGCGCCTTCCCGACCGACCGGCCCGGGGTGCCGCTGTCGTTGTCAGGTGGCATCCACCGGTATGCGGCCCTTGGAGCGTTCCTGGCGATGCCTGTCGCGGGGATGCTTCTGGCGAAGGCGCGGATCCGGTACGCGCCGGCGATGAAGTGGCTGTGCGGGATCGCGATGGGCGCCCTGCTGCTGGTCGTGATTCCGTACGTGGTGCGCATGTTCGGCATCCCGCTCGCCAACGACGACATCCCCGCCGGGCTGACCCAGCGCGTGGTCGTGGTCACGGAGCTCGGGGTGCTGGCGCTGATCGGGCTCTCGATGCTCGCCCACCGGTCCCGGGCCGGCCGGTCGCTCGCTCAGCGGTCCCAGGGCGGCACGTCGCCCATCTTGTCGTAGTACTTGGCGAGGTGGCCCTTGACCCGGTCCACCTCCTTCTCGGGGATCTTCACTCCGCCTCTGGCGCCGTCGAGGACCCCGCCCGCGGACATCACCGCCCGCGGGACCGCCTTCAGCTCACCGTTGACGACGTCGGCGATCGGCAGCTTGTAAGCGCCGTACTCGTCGGCGTCGTCGGCGTCGTACCAGAGAAAGGCGCGCCGGAACTTCTCGTTGGGTTCGTCCTCGGCCCCCGCCCACCTGCGTACCCGCTTGTCCGCGGCGGCGGCGTCCCATTCGCGCTCCCGGTCGGCGAGGGGCAGGTCCTGGAATCTCGTCACTGTCATGAACATCCGCTACCCGAATGCGGAAGGTGAAACAGGGCAGGTAGGAATCGACGACCTCTATTTTGGGATGGCCCAAATGACGATTCTGATTGCCTACGACGGCTCCGACGACGCCAAGGCCGCCATCGAGGCCGCCGGTCGGCTGCTCCAGGGCGACCGCGCGGTCGTCCTCACCGTCTGGGAACGCCTGGCCATGACCGCCGCCCACGCCTCGATGGGCATGGTCATCTCCCCCGAGTTGACCGCCGCCGAGGACCAGGCGGTCGGGGAGGCGATGCAGCACCTGGCCGACCAGGGCGCGGAACTGGCCAGGAAGTCCGGGTTCACCGCCACGCCACGCGTCGAGCTCGACCGGGTCGCGATCTGGTCCACGATCGTGGACGTGGCCGCCGACGTCGATGCGGCGCTCATCGTCACCGGGACGCGCGGGCTCGGCGGGGTCAAGTCGCTCCTGCTCGGCAGCACCTCCGACCGCGTCGTGCACCACGCCGACCGGCCCGTGCTCGTCGTGCCCGCTCCGGCCAAGGACGAGTAGCCCGCTTCACCGTCCGTTCACCGACGTGTCAGCCGGATGGTGCAGAGTTCTCCATCGGGACGAGAGGTTCGAGGAGGACGACGTGGCCGAAAGGCTGGCCCGGCGGCTGGGCACCACCGACGCCGTGGTGGTCGGGCTGAGCGCGATGATCGGCGCCGGCGTGTTCGTCGCCTTCGCGCCCGCCGTCCGCGCCGCCGGCTCGTGGCTGCTCGCCTCCCTCGCGCTCGCCGCCGTCGTGGCCTACTGCAACGCCACCTCCTCCGCGCGCCTGGCCGCCCTCTATCCCGAGTCCGGCGGCACCTATGTGTACGGCAGGCAGCGCCTGGGCCCGTTCTGGGGATATCTCGCCGGGTGGGGCTTCACCGTCGGCAAGACCGCCTCGTGCGCCGCGATGGCCCTGACCTTCGGCGCCTACGTGGCGCCCGCGCTGGCCCAGCCACTGGCCATCGGGGCGGTTGCCGGGGTGACCGGGCTCAACCTCCTCGGCGTGCAGCGCTCGGCGGGTGCGGCCCGGATCATGATCGTCTTCGTGCTGGCGGTCCTGGGCACGGTGATCGCCGCCGGGCTGCTGGCGACCTCGGCCCCTCCGCCGGTGGCCGTCACCTCCGCGGGCGGCGGGACGGTTCCCGGCGTTCTGCAGGGCGCCGGGCTGTTGTTCTTTGCCTTCGCCGGATATGCGCGCATCGCGACGCTGGGGGAGGAGGTGCGCGACCCCTCCCGGACGATCCCCCGGGCCGTCGGCATCGCGCTGGTCATCACGCTGGCCGTCTACACCCTGGTCGCGATCTCCGCCCTGAAGGCCCTGGGGCCGGAGCGGCTCGGGCGCTCGCCGGCGCCGCTGGCCGAGCTCGCGCGGGCGGCTCAGCTGCCCTGGCTGGTGCCCGTCGTCACCGCCGGGGCCGCCGTGGCCGCGCTCGGGGCGTTGCTGGCCCTGGTGCTCGGGGTCTCGCGCACCGTGCTGGCGATGGCCCGCAACCGGGACCTGCCGGGCTTCCTGGACGCGGTCCATCCCGGCCGGCAGGTGCCGCATCGCGCCGAACTGGCCGTCGGGCTCACCGTGATCGTCCTGCTGATGCTGGCCGACCTGCGCGGGGCCATCGCCTTCTCCTCCTTCGGCGTCCTGGTCTACTACGCCATCGCCAACGCCTCCGCGCTCACCCTGCGGGCCGGCGAGGGCGCCCCGCGCCGGGCCGTACCCGTCATCGGGCTGGTGTTGTGCCTGGTGCTGGCGTTCACGCTGCCGTGGCAGGCGGTCGTGGCGGGGCTGGCGGTCTTCGCGGTCGGCGTTCTGCTGTGGTTCCTGCGCCACCGGGCGGCTCTCCGGTAGGATCGGGATATGACACGACAGCCGGTGATGATGGCCCCGTAGCGGGGTTTAACCGGCATGGCCCTGCGATTCGCGGGGCCTTTCGTCGTTCCGGGGCCCCGTGGGAGGTTCCCGATGTACATCACGACCACCATTCCCTACGTCAACGCCCGCCCCCACCTCGGCTTCGCGCTGGAGATCGTGCAGGCCGACGTCCTGGCCCGGCACCACCGCCTGCTCGGCCGGCAGGTGCGCTTCCAGACCGGCACCGACGACAACTCCCTCAAGAACGTGCTGGCCGCCGAGGCGGCCGGCGTGCCGGTGCGCGAGCTGGTCGACGCCAACGCCGCCGCCTTCCACGCGCTGCGCGAGCCGCTGGACCTGTCGTTCGACGCCTTCGTGCGCACCAGCCGCGACCCCTCCCACCGGGCCGGGGTGGAGAAGCTGTGGGAGGCCACCCGGCACGACCTCTACCAGCGGCACTACGAGGGGCTCTACTGCGTGGGCTGCGAGCAGTTCTACCCCGAGGGGCCGTGCCCGGAAGGCCATGCCGAGCCGTTGCAGCGGGTGGCCGAGACCAACTGGTTCTTCCGGCTGTCGCGCTACCGGGAGCGGCTGCTGGAGCTGATCCGTGGCGGCGGGCTCAGGATCGAGCCGGCCGCCCGCCGTAACGAGGTGCTGGCCTTCCTGGAGGCCGGGCTGAGCGACATCAGCGTCTCCCGCTCCGCAGCGCGTGCCCGCGGCTGGGGGATTCCGGTGCCGGGCGATCCGGGCCAGGTCGTCTACGTGTGGTGGGACGCGCTGGCCAACTACGTCACCGCCCTGGACGACGACTCCTACCGGCGGTGGTGGGCGGGCGACGGGCGCAGGACGCACCTGGTCGGCAAGGGCGTCATCCGCTTCCACGCGGTCTACTGGCCGGCCATGCTCCTGTCGGCCGGGCTGCCGCTGCCCACGGACATCGTCGTGCACGACTACCTGACCGCCGGCGGGCGCAAGATCAGCAAATCGTCCGGGGTGAACGCCGATCCGGCCGCCCTGTCCGCCCGGTACGGCGTGGACGCGCTGCGCTGGTGGCTGCTGCGTGAGGTGCCCCGGGTGGGCGACACCGACTTCACCGAGGCCCGCCTGGTCGCCCGCGCCGACGAGGACCTCGCCAACGGCGTCGGCAACCTGGTCAACCGGGTCGTCACCATGGTTCACCGCTTCCTGGACGGCCACGTGCCGGACCCCGGCCAGACGGTGATCGGCGCCGGGGTGCCGGCCGCGGTGGCCGAAGCGCTGGACGGCTACGACTTCCGGCGGGCCGCCGGCGCCGTGTGGTCGATCGTGGAGGAGGCCAACCAGTACGTGGAGCGGGAGCGCCCCTGGCAACAGGCCGATCCGGCGCCCGCGCTGGGCACACTCGTGGCCGCCTGCCGGACGCTGGCCGGACAACTGGCGCCCTTCCTGCCCACTGCGGCGGCGCGGGTGCACGCGGCCGTCGCAGGGGTACGGCTACCGCCGCCACGGCCGCTGTTCGCGCGGCTGGGACGTTGACGTGCAGGGGAGGGCGGCCTACCGTGTCGCCCGGCAGACCAGCCGGTATGGGAGGTACGCATGCCTACCGTCGACACCGTCCGCGGTCCCGTGAATGTCGCAGAGCTCGGCCAGACCCTCATGCACGAGCACATCTTCGTCCTGTCCACCGAACACCTGGACAACTATGGGAAGGGCGCCTGGTGGGACGAGGAGGTCCGGGTCGGCGACGCCATCGAGAAGCTGAACGCGCTGGCCGCGAAAGGCGTGCGGACCCTCGTGGATCCCACGGTCTGGGGGCTCGGGCGCTACATCCCGCGAATCCAGCGGATCGCGGCAGCCGTACCCGATCTGAACATCATCGTGGCGACCGGCATCTACAGCTACCACGAGTTGCCCCACCAGTTCCGGCATCGTGGGCCCGGGCTGCTCATGGACGTGCCGGAGCCGATGACGCGGGAGTTCGTGCGCGACCTGACCGTGGGCATCGCCGACACCGGGGTCAAGGCCGCCATGCTCAAGTGCGTGGTCGAGGCGGACGGGCTCACCCCCGGCGTCGAGCGGATCTGCCGGGCGGTCGCGGGGGCGCACGCCGAGACCGGCGCGCCGATCACCGTGCACACCAACTCCACCACGCAGTCCGGCCTGATCGCGCTCGAGCTGTTCGGCCAGGAAGGCGTCGATCTGGCCAAGGTGGTCGTGGGACACGCCGGGGACAGCAACGACCTCGACTACCTGATGCGGATGGCCGACACCGGAGCCACGCTGGGCATGGACCGGTTCGGGCTGGACTTCTACAACCCCACACCCCAGCGGGTGTCCACGATTGCCGATTTGTGCCGGAGGGGCTACGCCGATCGGATGGTGCTCAGCCACGACACGGGCTGCTTCATGGACTATTTCGGGGGGATGTGGGATGACGCCCTCACGACGGCCGCCCCCAACTGGCGCTACGATCACATTCACAACGACGTCCTGCCCGCGTTGCGCGAGTCGGGCGTGACCGGCGAGCAGATCGACCAGATGCTGGTGTTCAACCCGAGCCGCTACTTCTCGTAGGGTGTCAGGGACGGCAAGAGCGACTCAGGTAGGTGGAGCTGGGTGACTTCGGACCAAGCCTTGTCGATCAGCCTGGGCCTTCAGGGGCCCTGTGTCATCGCGAGGCTGACCGGGGACTTCGACTTCGGCTCGGCGGCCGAGGTCCGCGACCGGGTCACCAAAGCCCTCGACCTCACCCAGCCACCCACCCTCGTCATCGACATGCAGGCCGTCAGCGTCTGCGACTCCTCGGGCCTGTCCGTCCTGGTCTATCTCCACAAGGCGGTCACCGCCTCCGGCGGGCGGCTGCTGCTGGCCGGGCTCAACGGCCGCTGCAAGCACCTGTTCGCCATCACGGCGCTGGACAAGTTCTTCGACATCCGGCCCACGGCCGAGCTGGCCATCGCCGAACTCAGCGACGACGGGAATTCGCCGCCGTTTACCGGGTAGTCGCCGGTGCATGGCATCGCAGGAGCCCGATCTGCTGGGCATGTACCTCCGCCAGATCGGCCGGACGCCGCTGCTGTCGGCCGCCGACGAGGTCGAGCTGGCCAAGCGCATCGAGGCCGGGCTGTACGCCGGGCACCTGCTCGCGGGCGGGGCATCGGGGGCCGAGCTCGAGCAGGTCCGGGAGGACGGCGAGGCCGCCAAGGACCAGCTGATCCGGGCCAACCTGCGGCTCGTGGTCGCCACGGCCAAGCGGTACGCGCATCGCGGGCTGCCCATGCTCGATCTGATCCAGGAGGGCAATCTCGGGCTGATCCGGGCGGTGGAGAAGTTCGACTACCGGCGGGGGTTTAAATTCTCCACCTATGGGATGTGGTGGATCCGGCAGGCGATCGAGCGTGGCATTCATGAGAAGAGCCGGGCGGTGCGGTTGCCGATGCACGTGGCCGAGGACGTTTCCCGATTTTTCAGGATAGAGCGGCGGTTGGCCCTCGATCTGGGGCGGGAGCCGCTGGACGCCGAGCTTGCCGAAGCGGCTGAGCGTTCGCTGGACGAGATTGCGACATTGCGCACGTTCGCCCAGGAAACGCTGAGCCTGGATCTGGCTGTGGGGGAGAACGGGGATGCCAGTATGGCCGACCTCATTACCGAAACGGATGGGGTGGGGGTGGACGAGCTGATGGAATGGCAGGCGCTGACGGCGGACTTGGCACTGGTATGTGACACGCTTCCGGCCCGGGAGGCATTCATCCTGAAATTTCGGTATGGCTTGGCTGGAGCTCCAAAGCAGACTTATACCGAAATAGCATCCCGTCTCGGGCTCACCAGGGAGCGCATCCGGCAACTCGAGAAGCAGGCTCTTAAGCGGTTGGGTGAGTGTGAGCCATTGGTGGCATGGGCATCATGAGCTGCTTGTCACGATTTTTGGGCGTATAGCGGGATTTATTGACGGTTTGGTTGGGGTAGTGGTTAATCGAGGTATCTTGGCCGCTTCAACTGGGGGAAGCGGCCCTTCGCGTAGTTTCTGGGGGAATAGTGACCAGACCCTTAGCCGGCGCCTTAGCCCTCGCCACCGCTTTCGTGGCCGCGACGATCCTGACCACGCCACCAGCCACCGCCAGCAAGGCGACCACCGCCACCAAGACGGCCATCGCCCCGGCCGGCGAGACAGCCGCAACCACCGTCGCCAAGCGAACGGTCGCGCCCTTGGCCGCCTCCGCCAGGCGGCACCTGATCCGCACCAAGATCTACTGGGGCCGGTGCAAGGACACCTGCCGCGTCAAGGTCCGCATCAAGAACATCTCCCGCAAGCGCCTCTACTCCGTGAGCCTGACCGCCAAACTCCGCGTCAACGGCCGATCCATGGGCTCGTGCCGGGACTACGTGGGCCAGATCAGCCCCCGCGGCACCCGATGGGCCGCCTGCACCGTGCGCTCCAACCGCCTCAACCGCCTGTGGGACCGCTACCTCGACGGCGAGATCCGCTGGGACACCCGCGTCAACACCGTCGTGCACTACAGGTACTACTCCTGACCCCGCTCCGTCACTAGAACGATCCAGCGCGGCGGTGGTCCGGGCACCACAAAAAGGGGTCGAACCAGTTCGACCCCTCGCCGTGTTGCGTCTGACCTAGGCGGTGATCATCAGAGCGAGCCCGATCAGCACGACGATCGGGACAACCCAGACCACGGCCTCCAAAGCGAACTCCTTGTACATCGTGTAGATCTCCCTCAGGTCGCCCGATCGCGGGCCGCGGAAATGTCAACGTGCACTATAGCCGCCCCACATGAGAACTCCGTCCACGCCGCCGCACGTGTGGGAGACGTCACCCCTGCAGCCTGAGCCGCTTGCGCAGCCCGGCCAGCGACTCGTCGGCCATGCGCCGCGGTAGTTCCGGGGCGTCCAGGTCGATCTGCCGATGTACGGCGGGCTCGTCGCCGGCCTGCCGCGTCCAGGCGCGTACCACCTCGGGCATCGCCGCGACCGCCGCCTCGCTGAGAATGGCCTCCCGAGGCAGCCACGCCGTCAAGAAGGCCGACACCCGCGCGGGACTCCACCACAAGATCCGATCCCCGACGAACTCCGCCAGCACCCCGAACGCCTCCTCGGCCCCCGGAACATCAGGCAACTCAGGCAGGGCCGCTCCACCACCCGCGTGGAAACCCGCTCCGGGGACCACCCCCGCCCGAGCCCGGGCGAACGCACGAACCGCGGCGAACGTGTCCGCGGCCGGAGCATCCAGCACCATCTCCCGCAACGACAGCCCCTCCAGAACCCGCGCCGCGACGACCCCCGGCTCCTCCGCCCCGAGACTCAGATCATCCAGGAACTTCGGCTCCTCCACGGTCGCATCGACCGCGATCCCCCCATGCACCTGATCGAGGGCAACCACCAGAACATGCGGCTCCTTGCCATCCGCATACCGGAACCGCAGGGCCCCCAGCACCTGCTCCCCAAAGGCATCGCCCCGCCCATACCAGGCCCCGTCGCAGGTGACCCGCCCCATCCTGGCCAGCCACCCCGGCCCCGCCGTACCCGCCGCAGCCGCAACCCCGACCGCGGTGAGCGCCGCGGCCATGAGCGCCGCCTCCGGACTCCGATCCCCGCTCACCCGCTCAACGAACGCCCGCCCGGTGTCCTCGCCCTCCTCAAACCCGGCGACCAGCCGACTGGCCCACAACTCCGCACGCAGGGGAGAACGCCACCTCAACAGGTCACTGGCCTCAACCGTGGCCGCGGCGTAACGGTCGCTCATCGTCATCCTCCGACCGTATCGCCTACCCCCACCCAGAACTCCCCTCAGGCCAGGACCCCCTGAAACCCAGACCGCCGCCACGCCCTTGCCCACGCACGCCGCCCTTGCCCACGCACGCCGCCCTTGCCCACCCACGCTGGCGCGCCCCCTGCCCACGCACGCTAGCGCGCGCCCTTGGCTGAATGGGTGGCCCGGGCTCCGGTGGGTGGACCGGACCTGGTGGGCTGGGTGGCCCGGATCTGGTGGGCTGGGTGGCCCGGGATCGTGGCTGGTGGGTTGTGGGCCGGGACGCCGGGCTGGGGTGGGTGGGCCGGGCTCCGGTGGGTGGCCTGGGCTTGGTGGGCTGGTGGGCCTGGGTGGAGCGGGACCGGGATCGTGCCTGGTGGGTTGTGGGCCAGGACCGGGTTGGCCGGGCTGGGGCGGTGGGCCGGGAGCCTGGGTGGGTTGTGGGCCGGGTCGGGGCTTGGCAACTGGGGTGGGCAGGGATCCCGGATCCGGACCGGAACCCGGGCCCCCGGACCGGAACCCGGGCCCCCGGACGGGAACCCGGGCCCAGACCTGGTGGGCTGGGGCCGGGTTGTGGGTTGAGGGACTGGATGGGCGGTGGGCCCGGGGGCCTGGCGGCTTGGATGGTCCAGGCCCCGGACCTGGGTCCTGGGATCGAACCCGGACCTGGTGGGCGGGGCCTGGTGGTGTGGGTGGGCTTGGGCCTGGGCGGAGGCTAGCGGGGGTCTTCGCCGGTCAGGCCCGCCTTGCGGAGGGCTTCGGCCATGGCGCCCGACGGGGCGGAACGCCTGCCGCCGTCGCGGTTGCCGCGCTGGTTGCCGCCGCGCTGGCCGTCGCGGTTGCCGCCACCCTGACCACCCTGACCACCTTGACCACGGTTGCCACCTTGACCACGGTTGCCGCCCTGGCCGCCCTGACCGCGGTTGCCGCCGCCCTGACCGCCCTGGGCGCCGTCGCCGCTCTGGCCCCGGCTGCCTGCCGTGCCCTGGCCGCGGTTGGCGTCGCGGCCGCCGCGGCCGGCCTGGGCGCCGGCGCGGTTGTCGGACGGGCGGCGCTCGCCCCTGCCGCCCCGGGGGCGGGAGTCGGTCTCGGACTCGTCCTCCAGCCGCAGGGTCAGGGAGATGCGCTTGCGCGGAATGTCCACGTCGAGGACCTTGACCTTGACGATGTCGCCGGGCTTGGCGACGTCCCGCGGGTCCTTGACGAAGGTCCTGGACATGGCCGAGACATGCACGAGGCCGTCCTGGTGGACGCCGATGTCGACGAAGGCGCCGAAGGCGGCCACGTTCGTGACCACGCCCTCCAGGATCATCCCGGGGGCCAGGTCGGAGAGCTTCTCGACGCCCTCCTTGAACGTGGCGGTCTTGAAGGCGGGCCGGGGGTCGCGGCCGGGCTTTTCGAGTTCGCGCAGGATGTCGGTGACCGTCGGGAGGCCGAAGGTGTCGTCGACGAACTCCTGGGGCTTCAGCGAGCGCAGCGTGGCCGAGTTGCCGATGAGCGTCTTCAGGTCGCCCTGGACCGAGCCCAGGATGCGGCGGACCACCGGGTACGCCTCGGGGTGGACGCTGGAGGCGTCCAGCGGGTCGTCGCCGCCGGGGATGCGCAGGAACCCGGCGCACTGCTCGAACGCCTTCGGGCCCAGGCGGGCGACCTCCTTCAGGGCGGTCCGGCTGCGGAAGGGGCCGTTGGCGTCGCGGTGCTGGACGATGTTGTCGGCCAGCGTGGAGCCGATGCCGGACACGCGGGTCAGCAGCGGGGCGGAGGCGGTGTTGACGTCCACGCCTACCGCGTTCACGCAGTCTTCGACCACGGCGTCCAGCGAGCGGGAGAGCTTGGTCTCCGACAGGTCGTGCTGGTATTGGCCGACGCCGATGGACTTCGGGTCGATCTTGACCAGCTCGGCCAGCGGGTCCTGCAGGCGGCGGGCGATCGAGACGGCGCCGCGCAGCGAGACGTCCAGGTCGGGCAGCTCCTGCGAGGCGTACGGCGAAGCCGAGTACACCGAGGCGCCCGCCTCCGAGACGACGATCTTGGTGAGGCCGGGCATGTGCTTGACGAGTTCGCCGGCGAGCTTGTCGGTCTCGCGGGAGGCGGTGCCGTTGCCGATGGCGACCAGCTCGACGCCGTGGCGCTGGGCCAGCGCGCCGAGAACGGCCAGCGACTGGTCCCACTGGCGCTTGGGCTCGTGGGGGTAGATGGTGGCGGTCTCCACGACCTTGCCGGTGGCGTCGACCACGGCGACCTTCACGCCGGTGCGCAGGCCGGGGTCGAGGCCCATGGTGGCGCGGGTGCCGGCGGGTGCGGCCAGCAGCAGGTCGCGCAGGTTGGCGGCGAAGACGCGCACCGCCTCCTCCTCGGCGTCCTGCCACATGCGCATGCGCAGGTCGAGGCCCAGGTGGACGAGGATGCGGGTGCGCCAGGCCCAGCGCACGGTCTCGCCGAGCCACTGGTCGGCCGGGCGGCCCTGGTCGCTCACGCCGAACCGGGAGGCGATGCGCAGTTCGTAGTCGGTGCCCTCGTCGGGCTCCAGCGCCAGCGAGAGGATCTCCTCCTTCTCGCCGCGGAACATCGCGAGGATGCGGTGGCTGGGCAGCTTCGTGAACGGTTCGGCGAAGTCGAAGTAGTCGGAGAACTTGGCCCCCGCCTCCTCCTTGCCCTCGCGCACCTTCGCCGCCAGCTGCCCCCGGCTCCACAGCTGCTCGCGCAGGTCGCCGATGAGGTCGGCGTCCTCGGCGAAACGCTCGATGAGGATGGCGCGGGCGCCCTCCAGAGCGGCGGCCGCGTCGGCCACGCCCTCGGTCAGGAAGCCCTCGGCCGTCGCCAGCGGGCTCAGGCCCGGGTCGGCGAGCAGTTGGTCGGCCAGCGGCTCCAGGCCCAGCTCGCGGGCGATCTGCGCCTTGGTGCGCCGCTTGGGCTTGTAGGGCAGGTAGATGTCCTCCAGGCGGGCCTTGGTGTCGGCCGCCATGATCTGCGCCCTGAGCTCGTCGTCGAGCTTGCCCTGCGACTCGATCGACTCCAGGATCGCCGCCCGGCGCTCCTCCAGCTCGCGCAGGTAGCGCAGCCGTTCTTCGAGCGTGCGCAGCTGCGCGTCGTCGAGAGTGCCCGTGACCTCCTTGCGGTAGCGGGCGATGAACGGCACGGTGGCGCCGCCGTCGAGCAAGTCGACGGCCGCCTGCACCTGCCCCTCGCGCACCCCGAGTTCTTCCGCGATCCGCTGGTGAATAGAGAGCACTTGCCTGCCTTTCGATGGTCCCCGCCGGTCAATTGTGCAGGACCGAGCCGTCCTTCATGACCAGAGAGCGAGACGGATGCGTCACCACGGCCTCGGCCGCCCCCGCCGCCGGCACCACGACCAGATCGGCGCGGTCGCCCGCGGACAGGCCGTAACCGGTCAGGCCGAGCGCCCGCGCTCCGCCGTACGTCGCCGCCTCCAAAGCTAGCTCGATGTCGGGGTCGGCGCGGAAGGTGCTGCGGTAGGCCAGGTGCATGGCCCGCTCCAGCATGTCGCCGGAGCCGTAGGGGCCCCACAGGTCGCGGATGCCGTCGTGGCCGCAGGCGATGACCACCCCGGCCGCGCGCATCTTCTTGACCGGAGGCACCGGGAAGTCGTAGACGGCGCCGGTGGCCAGCGCCACGCCCGCCGCCGCGAAGCCCTCGGCGAGCCTGTCCTGATGGGCGTCGTCGAGCCGGCCCAGCGCGTAGGCGTGACTGACCGTGACCCGGCCGCCCAGGCCCAGCGCCTTGGTGCGCTCGGTGATGAGCTCCAGCTCCCAGGCGCCGAGCGTGCCGCCGTCGTGGAGGTGGATGTCGAGGTGGGCGCCATAGCGCTCGGCCAGGCCGAAGATCAGGTCGAGATGGCGCACCGGGTCGCGGTCGATGCCCGCGGGGTCGAGCCCGCCGACCGCCTCGACCCCGCTCTTCAGCGCCTCCTCCAGCAGTTCGGCGGTGCCCGGGTTGGTGAGCACGCCGTGCTGGGGGAAGGCCACCTGCTGGACCGTGACCGGGACGCGCCCGGCCGCCTCGCGCACCGCCTCGACGCCGCGCAGGCCGGTCTCCGGGTCGATGTCGGTGTGGGTGCGCACATGGGTGGTGCCGAACGCGCTCATCCGGCGCAGCAGCGCCTCGATCCGCCCGACGTCGGGCACGCCGAGCTCGGCCCGCCTGGCCAGGTCGTTGCCGATGCGGCCGGCCAGGGTGTCGTCGGCCGAGTGGGGCACCCACGGCCCGCCGTACAGCGTCTTGTCGAGATGGCAGTGCGCCTCGACGAGGCCGGGCAGCACGAGCAGGCCCGAGACGTCGACCACGTGCGCGGCCGGGGCGTCGAGGGCGGGGCCGACCTGGCGGATCAGTCCGCTCTCGACCAGGATGTCGGCCGGCGCGCCGAGCCCCCAGGGGCGGCCGCCGCGCAGGAGTGTCGCGGTCATGGCAGAACCATAGACCGGGGCACCGACGATTCTCAGCCCTCGCCGAGCTGCCCGATTCGAGAAACGACGTGGGGTTCCGCCCCCTTGCAGCGCCAGAGCGCGCCTTCGTCCACATGCAGGCCGAAGCCGTGTTCCGGACAGGTCGGCCAGCCGGTCCAGACCTCCTCCACGATGATCGCCTGGGCGGTGTCGGCCACGTCCATCACCGCCTGGTCGAGGCCGCCCGGCTGCCCGAGGACGATGCCCATGGACGCGGCCTGCCCGCCGTACGTCACCCGCAGCCACCCGGGCGCCCACTCCGGGACGGTCAGCGTCACGCGCCCGGGCACGCCGGTGGCCTCGAGGTCGCGCTGCACCGCCCGGACCGCCTCGTCCAGCCGCGCGATCTCGCCGAGCAGGGCGCGAAGGTCCGCGTCCCCGGGTACGGCGACGCCGAGGCTCTCCAGGCGGGCGGCCAGATCCAGCACGCGGTCGTCGTCGAGCGCGGCGCCTGCCCGCAGCGCGGCGGCCAGGTCCTCGAACGTCATCGGATCGCGTCCACATGGCTGATGTTGGCCCGGTCGTTCTCGGCCGTGCTGGGAGCCGCGGCGAACCAGGCGTCCAGGATCTCCTCCAGCAGCGGCTCCGACGTCAGCCGGAGGCTCAGGGCGAGCACGTTGGCGTCGTTCCAGGTGCGGGCGCCTTGGGCGGTGAAGGCGTCGGTGCAGAGGGCGGCACGGACGCCGGGGACCTTGTTGGCCGCGATGGAGGCGCCGGTGCCCGTCCAGCAGCAGACGATCGCCTGCTCGGCCCGGCCCTCGGCGACGTCGCGGGCGGCGGCCTCACTGGCCCACGCCCAGTCGCCGGTCTCGGCTTCGTTGAGGGCGCCGTGCGTGGTGACCTCGTGGCCGCGCGCTCGCAGGCCGGTCACCATGTTCCCGGCCACGCCGTCCAGGCTGTCGGCCGCCACAGAGATCATCACGTTTCTATGATCTCGCGCCTTCGGCTGGATTCGAACCAGCGGCCTCCTGCTCCGCAAGCAGGCGCGCTCTCCACTGCGCTACGAAGGCGGGTGCTCCGGTTTGAAGAGGTGGGTGTTCCGGCTGGTGGGCTGGTCGGGTGGGCGCGGGCAGGGCGGGTAAGGCAGTGATGGGCCGCGTTGAGCGGGGTGGGGAGGTGGCGGGTGCGGGGATCGAACCCGCCTGGAGCGGCTTATGAAACCGCCGGGCACACCAGCACCCTCACCCGCCCGGCCCCGGACATGCGGATGCCCCGGGAAGCAGGTCCCGGGGCACGGTTCAGATGGTTCCTAGGCCCAGGACATGCCGCTGCCGCGACGGTGGCGCATTCGGAGGGTGTACATGAGGGGTCCTTTCTGGGCGTTGGGTCGAGGATGCCGTGGAGGGGGTGAGCGAGGCAACGGGTTTATTGTCGGTCTCCACCAGGTTCGCAGCCGCGAGGCGTCATGTGGGCCCGAACGGGACTTCGCGGTGATAAGTGGTAAACGACCACTACGGTGGCTTCTGTGCTGATCAACGAGGAAGACGTCCCCGCGCTCGCGAGGGGATGCGCGGTGCTGGGCACCGGCGGCGGTGGCGACGTGCGGACCGGCGCGTTAGCCGCGCGCAGGGCGATCAGGGCGCACGGCGGGGTGCCGCTCGTACGGCTGGCGGATCTGCCGGACGACGCGCTGGTTCTGCCGCTGTCCGGGATCGGCGCGCCCACGGTCAGCCACGAGATGATCCACGGCGAGGACGAGCCGGAGCGCGTCGCGAAGGAGGTCGAGCGGATCTTCGGGCGCCCGCCGTCCGCGGTGATGACGTCGGAGATCGGCGGCTCCAACGGGGTGGCGCCGGTCGCGTGGGCGGCCAGGCTCGGGTTACCGCTGCTCGACGCGGACGGCATGGGGAGGGCGTTCCCCGAGGTCCAGATGGTGTCGATGTACGTGGCGGGGCTGCCGGCCGATCTGGTGATCATGTCGGATGTCGCCGGCAACGTCGTGACGATCCGGCCGGTGGACGGCCTGTGGTCGGAGCGCATGGCCCGCGCCGTCTGCGTGGCCGCGGGGTCGAGCGCGCTGATGGCCGACTACATTCTGCCCGCCGTACAGGCCAGGGGCGCGGTCATCGAGGGCACGGTCACCCGCGCGCTGGCCGTGGGCCGGGCGACCGAGCACGCGGCGGACCCGCTGCGCGCCCTTCAGGACGAGCTCCAGGCCCGGCGGCTGATCACCGGCAAGCTCACCGACGTCGAACGGCGCACCACCGGCGGCTTCGTCAGGGGAGCGGCCGTCATCGAGGGCACCGGCGCCGACCGGGGCCGCACGCTGACCCTGGAACTGCAGAACGAGAACCTCGTCGCGCTCGAGGACGGCAGGGTCAGGGCGATCGTCCCGGACCTGATCACGGTGGTGGACACCGAGACCGCGAACGCCATCCAGACCGAGGGCCTGCGTTACGGCCAGCGCGTCACGGTGCTGGCCTGGGCGTGCGATCCGCTCTGGCGCACGCGGAAGGGACTGGAGACGGCGGGCCCCGCCGCGTTCGGCTACGACTTCCCCTATGTGCCCGTGGAGGAGCTGGCATGACGCTGCGCATCGGCATCGACGTCGGCGGCACCAACACCGACGCGGTCGTGCTCGACGCCGCCGACCGGGTGCTGGCCAAGGTCAAGCGCCCCACGACGGCCGACGTCACGGGCGGCCTGCGCGCGGCTCTGGACGCCGTGCTGGCCGAGATCAACGACGCCGAGATCAACGACGCGGGGATCAACGCCGCCGGGATCACCCGCACCGCGGACGTCGGGCGCGTCATGCTGGGCACCACCCACGCCACGAACGCGATCCTGGAGCGCCGCAACCTGGGCAAGGTCGCGGTCGTACGGCTGGCCGCCCCGGCGACCACCTCCGTGCCGCCGCTGTCCGACTGGCCGGGCGAGCTGAAGGCGGCGGTCTCGGCGGGCGAGGCGATCCTGCCCGGCGGCCACTACGTCGACGGCCGCCCGATCAGCCCGCTGGACCTCGACGCCGTCCGCCGCTTCCTGGACGGCCGCGAGGCCGACGCGGTCGCGGTCTCCGGCGTGTTCAGCCCGGCCGACGCCGAGCACGAGCGGCTGGTCGGCGAGATGGTCGAGCGCGAGTACGGCCTGCCGGTCAGCCTCAGCCACGAGATCGGCTCGCTCGGGCTCCTGGAGCGCGAGAACGCGACCGTCCTCAACGCCGCCCTGTACGGCGTGGCCGCCGCGGTCACCGAGGCGCTGGTCACCGCTCTGGCCGAGCGGGGCCTGACGGCCAGGCCGTACCTGGCGCAGAACGACGGCACGCTGATGACGGTGGAGTACGCGGCCCGTCTGCCCGTCTCCACGATCGGCTCGGGCCCGGCCAATTCGCTGCGGGGCGCCGCGTTCCTGTCCGGGGTGAAGGACGCGATCGTGGCCGACGTCGGCGGCACGTCCACGGACCTGGGCGTGCTGGCGGCCGGTTTCCCCAGGGAGTCGGCGGCGGCGGTGGAGATCGGCGGCGTGCTGACCAACTTCCGCATGCCGGACATCCTGGCCATCGCGATGGGCGGCGGGACCCGGGTGCGGCCGGGCGCGATCGGGCCGGACTCGGTGGGGTTCCGGTTGAGTGAGTCCGCGCTGGTCTTCGGCGGCGGGGTGATGACGCTGACCGACGCCGGGGTGCGGGGCGGGCGCATGCGCGAGGTTCCGGAGGGCTGGCGCGAGCGGCTGGACGCGGTGCCGCGGGACGAGCGGGCGCTGGCCGACGGCCTGGCGGCCGCCGACGAGATGGTGGCCGACGCGGTGGACCGCATGTCGCTGGGCCGCGCCGACCGCCCGCTGGTGGCGGTGGGCGGCGGGGCGTTCCTGCTGGCGGACGAGGTTCCCGGGGTCAGCAGGGTGGTGCGGCCGCAGCACGCCGAGGTGGCCAACGCGGTGGGCGCGGCGATCGCGCTGGCCAGCGGCCGGGTGGACACGATCGTCCCGGCGGGGCCGGGCAGGGCGGCGGCGATCGAGCGGGCCAAGGAGGAGGCGGCGGCGAGAGCCGTACGGGCTGGGGCGGACCCGGAGCGGGTGGAGCTCGTGGACGTGCACGAGGTTCCGCTCAGCTACCTGTCCGAGCCCGCGGTTCGCCTTCATGTAAAGGCCGCAGGTCCGCTATCGAATTGACGCCCATGGGCGGTCAGGCGTCGCTACGATCATGCCGCGGCTGAAGCCGGACAAATCTGATTGAAAGGACCCCTTACTATGCATTGGCACCAGAAACTTGCCGTTGCCGGGGTCGCCGGCGCCGTTGCCGTGGTAGCAACCGGGTGCGCGGGCGGGCAGGTGCGCGGGGCCGGCGGGACGCCGCGCCCGGCCACCTCCACGGGGAGCGGCACGCCCGCGCCCCAGGCGAACGAGTCCACCTTCGTCTACGCGCCCAACCTGGGCGTGGTCACCGATTGGGACCCGGCCACCTCGTACTCCAACGAGATCGTCGCCATGTCCAACATCTACGAGGGCCTGACCAGGTACAACTCCCAGACGCAGAAGCCGGAGCCGCGCCTGGCCACCGAATGGACCGCCTCGCCCGACGGCAAGGAGTGGACCTTCAAGCTGCGCCAGGGCGTGAAGTTCCACACCGGCAAGCCGCTGGACGCCGAGGCGGCCAAGAAGGCCATCGAGCGCACGATCAAGATGAACGGCGGCCCCGCCTACATCTGGAGCGCCGTCAAGACGATCGAGGCCCCGGACCCGGCCACGCTGAAGTTCACGCTCAAGTACGCCACCCCGCTCGACCTGGTCGCCTCGGCCGGGTACGCGGCCCACATCTACGACGTGGACGGCGTGGACAAGGACGGCAAGAAGGACGGCGGCACCGGCCCGTACACGATCGACCAGTGGCAGAAGGGCAAGGAGACCGAGCTCACGCTGAAGGCGTTCGAGGGCTACTGGGGCGGCTGGAAGCCCGAGCAGTACAAGAAGGTCGCCTTCCGGGTCACCCCGCAGCTGACCACCGCCTGGCAGTTGCTGCAGCGCGGCGAGGTCAACTTCGTGCAGCGCCTCAACCCGCAGCTGTTCCAGCAGGCCGGGTCCACACAGGGCGTGCAGACCTCGCAGACGCCCTCGTTCCAGAACCTCCTGGTGCTGTTCAACACCGAGTCCGGCCCGGCCAAGACCCCGGAGGTACGGCAGGCGCTGCAACTGGCCATCGACTACGACGGCCTGGCGGCGGCGCTGAAGGGCGCCGGGTCCAAGGCCAGCGGCCTGGTCCCGCAGGGCCTGCTCGGCCACACCCCCGGCCTGGAGCCCACGATGGACCTGGCCAAGGCGCAGGAGCTGCTGGCCTCCGTCGGGTACGGCCCGGACAACGAGGAGCTGAAGCTCAAGCTGACCTACGCCCAGGGCGACGACGACCAGAAGCTCCTGGTCACGCTGCTGAGCTCGGCGCTGAAGAAGGTCAACGTCGCCCTAGACGCCAAGCCGATGGCCTGGGAGGCGCAGTGGGACCAGGGTAAGAAGAAGGGCCAGGACATCTTCGTCATGTACTGGTACCCGGACTACGCCGACGCCTACAGCTGGTTCTTCAACGTCTTCCGGAGCAAGGACAAGCCGGAGTTCAACCTGTCGTACCTGAAGGACGCCGAGATCGACAAGGCCGTGGACGAGCTGCCCGAGCTGACCGCGACCAACCGCGACATGGCCGCCCAGTCCTACGCCGGCCTGCAGCGGAAGATCATCCAGGAGAAGGCCGCGGTGGCGGTGCCGTACGTGCAGACCTACCAGCGCGCGCTCAGCGACGACGTGCGCGGCTACACGGACAACCCGGCCTATCCGAACGTGGTGTTCTTCTACGAGCTGTCGCGCTGACCCGGATGTGGTACTACCTGCTGCGCCGGCTCGGCCAGGCGTTCCTGGTCGTGGCCGGCGTGGTCGTCCTCACCTTCGTGATCATGCGGCTGGTGCCCGGCGATCCCGCGGTGGCCTTCGCCGGGCCGAAGGCATCCCCGGAGGAGCTGGCGGCGGCCCGGGCGCGGTTCGGGCTGGACGACCCCATTCCCGTGCAGCTGTGGAACTACGTGCGGGACCTGGTGACCGGTGACTGGGGGACCAGCCTGCACACCAAGCGCCCGGTCCGCGATGACCTGATGCTGGCCTTCCCCGCCTCGCTCGAGCTGGTGGGGACGGCGCTCGTGCTCGCGGTCGCCGTCGGCATCCCGGTGGGCGTGCTCGCCGCCCGCTTCAAGCGCCGGCTGCCGGACGTCGGGGTACGGCTCGGCTCCATGCTGGCCGTGTCGGTCCCGGTCTTCTGGCTGGCCCTGGCGCTGCAGATGGTCTTCGCCAGCAACCTCGGCTGGTTCCCGGTCGCCGGGGAGTACGACACCGCGCTGGACACCACCAGCCCGCTCACCCTCTGGACCAACATCACGATCGTGGACGCGCTCATCACCGGCAACTGGCCCATCTTCACCAGCACCCTGCACCACCTGATCCTGCCCGCGCTCGTCGTGGCCGCCTACCCGGCCGGCGTGGTCGCCCAGCTCACCCGGGCCTCGCTGATCGAGGAGGCGAGCCAGGACCACGCCCGGCTGGAACGCGCCCTGGGCTTCTCCGAGACCAAGGTCCTCACCCGCTTCGCGCTGCGGGCCGCGCTCAACCCGGTGCTGTCGCTCATCGCGCTGGTCTTCGCCTACGCGATGGTCAACGGGTTCCTGGTCGAGGCGGTGTTCAACTGGCCGGGGCTGGGCCGCTACGCCGTCGAGTCGATCCGCTCGCTGGACACCCCGGCCATCGCCGGGGTCACGCTGCTCATCGCGATCGTCTACGTCGTGGCCAACCTGGCCGTGGACCTGCTGCAGGGCGTCGTGGACCCGCGGGCGAGGGCGCGATGAAGGCCGGGGAACTGCGCCGCACGCTGCCGCGCCTGCCCGACCGCTTCGCCGCCGCGGGGGCCGTGCTCATCACGCTGATCGTGCTGGCCGCGCTCTTCGCGCCGTGGCTGGCGCCGTACCCGCTGGACGACCCCCGGCCCCTGGAGGCGCTGCAGGCGCCGAGCGCGGCGCACTGGTTCGGCACCGACCAGGCGGGCCGCGACGTGCTCACCCGCGTGCTGTACGGCGGGCAGACCTCGCTGGCCATCGCGGTCAGCGTGCTGGCCGTCTCCGCGCTGATCGGCGTGAGCCTGGGCATGATCGCGGGGTACGCGGGCGGCTGGGTGCGCGATGTGATCATGCGGGTCACCGACGTGTTCCTGGCCTTCCCGGCGCTGCTGCTCTCGCTGGCGCTGGCCGTGGTGCTGCAGCCGAGCGTCACCACGGTGATCGTCGCCATCGCGGTCACCTGGTGGCCGTGGTACGCGCGGCTGGCCGCCTCTGTGGCCGCCTCCGTCGCGGGCCGGCCGTACGTGGACGCGGCGCGCTGCCTCGGCGTGCCCGCGCCGCTGATCATCGTGCGGCACGTGCTGCCGAACTCGCTCACGCCCGTGCTGGTCCAGGTCTCCCTGGACGCCGGCGGCGTCATCCTCACCGCCGCCGCGCTGTCCTACCTGGGTCTCGGCGCCCAGGAGCCGACCGCGGAGTGGGGGCTGATGGTCGAGCAGGGGCAGACCCTGTTCACCACGAACTGGTGGGTGGTCACCTTCCCGGGCCTGGCGATCGTGCTGACCGCCTTCGCCTTCAACGTGCTGGGCGAGGGGCTGCGCAACGCCCTCGACCCGAGAAGGGTGGTGCGATGATCGAGGTGCGCGACCTGGAGGTCAGGTACGGCGCGCGGACCGTCGCCCGGGTTCCCGAGCTCGACGTGGCCGCGGGGGAGTGCGTGGCCATCGTGGGGGAGAGCGGCTCCGGCAAGTCCACGACGCTGATGTCGCTGCTGGGCCTGACCGAGAACGCCGAAATTTCCGGAAACATCAGCGTCTGCGGGCTGAACGTCCGCACCGCCTCCCCGAAGGACCTGCGCGCGATCCGCGGCGCCCGGGCCGCCCTCGTCATGCAGTCGCCCCAGGCCGCCCTCAGCCCCACCACCCGCCTCGGCACGCTCATGCGCCGGGCCCTCAAGCTGCACAAAGTCGCCGCCGACCCGGAGGCGGCGATGAAGGCGGTCATGCTCGACCCCGCCATCCTGCGCCGCTACCCGCACGAGATCTCCGGCGGCCAGGCGCAGCGCTTCGCGATCGCGCTGGCCATCGCCCTGGGCGCCGAGGTCATTCTGGCCGACGAGCCCACCAGCGCCCTGGACGTGACGGTCCAGGCCGAGGTGATCGCCGTCCTGCGCCGCCTGCAGCGCGAGCGCGACCTGGCGATCCTGCTGGTCTCCCACGACCTGGCCCTGGTCAGCACCATCGCCGACCGGGTTCTGGTCATGAAGGACGGCGAGGTCGTGGAGTCGGGCCCGGCCGCCGCGGTCCTGACCGCCCCGTCCCACCCCTACACCCGCGACCTGCTGGAGGCCACGCCGTGACGATCCTGCGCGCGGACGCCCTCACGCTCGGCTACGGCAGGAGCACGGTGGTCCACGACGTCTCCCTGGCCATCACCGAGGGCGGCGTCGGCCTCATCGGCGAGAGCGGCTCCGGCAAGACCACCCTCGCCCGCGCCTTCCTCGGCCTGCTGCGCCCCCGCGGGGGCACCATCTGGTACGGCGGGCAGGACCTGAAAAAGGCTGACATGCGGGCCTTCCGGCGCGACGTCCAGCCGGTCTTCCAGGCCGAGTCCCTGAACCCGCGCCGCAGCGTGGCCGCCTCGATCGCCGAGGCCCTGACCGACAAGGCCCGCGTGGGCGACCTCCTCCAGCAGGTGGGCCTGGACCCGTCCCTGGCCACGCGGCGCCCGCACGAACTGTCCGGCGGCCAGCGCCAGCGCGTGGTCATCGCCCGCGCCCTGGCCGTCGGCCCGAAGCTGCTCATCCTCGACGAGCCCACCAGCGCCCTGGACGTGACGGTCCAGGCGAAGGTCCTCGACCTGCTGGCCGGGCTGGCGACGGAGCGCCTCCTGATCACCCACAACCTCGCCGTCGTGGACCGGCTCTGCCGGACCAGCCACGTGCTGTTCGCCGGGCGGGTGGTCGAATCGGGGCCGACCGGGGAACTGCTGGACAACCCGGCCCACCCCTACACGCGGGCGCTGCGGGACGCGGTGCCCAAGCTGGGCGGGACGCCGCCGGAGCCGGGGGTCGGCGCGCCTCCGGCCGGGACGGGGTGCGCGTTCCGGCTGCGCTGCCCGCTGGCCGTACCGGAGTGTGAGCGCGGCCCCGAGCTCAGGCAGGTGGCGGAGGGGCGAGCGGCGGCCTGTCACCGCGCGGAGGACGTGCTGGCCGGAAATAACGACGGCGGCGGATCGCTTGGACGGCACGGGTAGGTTTCGCCGAGGGAAGGGGACAGCCATGGGTTCGACGGTCCGGGTGGAGGCCACAGGCCGGTTCACCCAGCGGATCACCGCGGGCAAGCACACGTTCGTCGCCGACGAGCCGCTCGACGTGGGCGGCGCGGACGAGGGGCCCACGCCGTACGACCTGCTCCTGGCGAGCCTGGGCGCCTGCACCTCCATGACCATGCGCATGTACGCCGAGCGGAAGGGCATCCCGCTGACCGGCGTCACGGTGGAGCTGAGCCACACGCGCATCTACGCGAAGGACTGCGCCGAATGCGAGACGCAGAACGGGATGATCGACCACATCGAGCGTGAGATCCGCATGGAGGGACCCCTCGACGAGGAGCAGCGCGGGCGCCTGCTGATGATCGCCGACAAGTGTCCGGTGCACCGCACGCTCAGCTCCGAGGTGGTCGTCCACACCACGGCTACAGAGCCTTCAGCCCGCTGATCACCTCCAGCAGGACGCGCGCGTCGGGCGCGGGAGGCGGGTGCTCGACCTGGACGAGCTTCTGCGCGTGCAGGTCGCCCACGAGGACCCGGACCACGCCGATGGGCAGGTTGAGCTCGGCGGCCACGTCCACCAGGCGCGTGGGCTTGGTGCATTTCTGCATGATGATGAGGTGTTCCGGGCCCAGGCCCATGGGCGGCGTGAGGCCGCCGGCGGTGATGATCACCGCGATGAGGTCGATGGCCTCGCTGGCGGGTACGGTCCGCCCGCGGGTCAGCAGGTACGCCGGGACGATGGGACCGGCGTCCTCGTCGAGCCAGCGCTCGTCACTCACCGCGCACCACCTTGATCGGGCGGGCTGGTGGCTCGGCCGGCGTCTCGCTCTGCTCGGTCACATGCTCTGCCGGGATCAGCACGATGGCGGTGGTCCCTCCATATGGTGAACCGCGCAACGTCACGCGGATGTCATGCCTGGCGGCCAGGCGGGCGACGACGAACAGGCCGAGCCTGTCGCTGTCGGCGAGGTCGAATTCGGGCGGGGAGGCCAGGCGCGTGTTCAGGTCGGCCAGCTCCTCCGGGCTCATGCCCAGGCCCCTGTCCTCCACCTCGATGGCGAAGCCCCGGGCGGCGGCCTCGCCGCGCACGATGACCGGGGTGTGCGGGGGCGAGTAGACGGTGGCGTTCTCGATCAGCTCGGCGATCAGGTGGATCACGTCGCCGACCAGCCCGCCGTCCAGCGCGTGGCTGCTCATGGGCTCGACGGCCACCCGCTGGTAGTCCTCCACCTCGGCCGCGGCGCCGCGGGCCACGTCGTGCAGCGGCACCGGCCTGCTCCAGCCCCGGCCGGGCGTCGCGCCCGACAGGATGATCAGGCCCTCGGCGTGCCTGCGCATGCGGGTGGTGAGGTGGTCCAGGCGGAACAGGTCGTCCAGGGCGTCGGGGTCGGTCGCCCGGTGCTGCATGCCCTCCAGCTGGATGCGCTGGCGGTGAAGGAGCGTCTGGCTGCGCCGGGCCAGGTTGCGGAAGACGTGGCCGACGCCCTCGCGCAGTTGCGCCTGCCCCACCGCGGCCTCGACCGCGGTGTGCTGCACGGTGGAGAACGCCTGGCCGACGTCGTCGATCTCGGCGGTGGTGCTGACCACCTGCACGTCGGGCACGTCGACCTGCTCGCCCTTGCGCAGCTTGTCGACGACCTGCGGCAGCCGGTCCTCGGCCACCTCCAGCGCGGCGAACCTGAGCGCGGCCAGATCCTTGGAGAGCCGGTTGCCGGCGCGCAGCGAGATCACGATGGAGACGACAACGAGCACGAGGCCCGTGCCGCCCAGGACGACCGCGCGCAGCAGCACGGAGTCCGCGACCGGGGCGGCCCGCTGGGTGAGCTCGCGGCTGGCGGCCATCTGGAACTCCTGGAAGGAGCCGGCCAGCCGTTCGGTGGTGGCGGCCCAGCGGTCCGGGTTCTCCCCGGCGATGATCTGGTCCTCCATGACCCGCATGCGCTGGTAGTCGGGCGAGGCGAGCAGTGCGACCTGGGCGTCGCGCAGGCTCGGGTCGAGCCCGGCGACGGCCTGGTTGAGGAGGAAGCGCCGGTTGCCGACGAGCTGGGTGAAGGTGCGGCGCTCCTCCTCCGTCGTCGGCCCGGCCGCGACGGCCTGCTCGCGGGTGAGGAGCTCCTTGGCGAAGCCGAGGTCGATCACGACGCGCGACTGCTCGTAGATGGGGATGTCGTCGATGAAGGCGACGCGCTGGTGCAGGCCGAACAACGAGTCGATCATCGCGTTGTAGGTCTCGATGGCGTGCACGCGGGCGGTGAGGCCGGCGTCGATCTCGCCACGGAGCGCGTCGAGCTTGCCGAGCTGGATGAGGACCTGGTCCACCTGGGAGCTGATCGTGGGGGAGGCGTTCTTGGACTTGGCCGACTTGGCCCTGAACTCCTCGACCATGTTGTTCGTGCGGGCGCGCTGGGCGTTGGTCGCCGAACGCTCCCTGAAGCCCTTCTTGCGCAGCATCTGCACGGAGGCCAGCCGTTCCCTCTGGATCTCACCGATCACCAGGTAGGCGGGAACGCGCAGGTTGGTCCACAGCGTGGTGTACTCCCTGAGCTTCAGGCTCTCGCCCGCGGTCACCGCGGCGATCACACCCCACAACACCACCATCGACATGAGCGGAACCAGCAACAGACCTACGATCTTCATCCGAATCGTTCTGCTGCGGGCCATGGCACCTCACTCCGGCTGGTCCCCACTGGAAACCCCGGACGGGACAAGCGTCGAGGATAGCAATTCGATCACCAGAATTCCCTATTTTTCAGGACTTTCGGGCGTCTGTCACCTCATCTTGCAGTAGTTTCAGGCGCAACAACGATCACAGGGGAGAGATGCATGCGCCGTCGTCTGACTGCGGCCGTGCTCGTTCTCTTCCTGGCGGCGTGCACCGCGCCCGCCCCGCCCTCCGAGGTACGGCCGGATGCGCAGGGAGAAGCGGCCTTCGTCTACGCGCAGAACCTCGACGTGGTCACCGACTGGGACCCGGCCACCTCTTACTCCAACGAGGTGATCGCCCTCCAGAACATCTATGAAACCCTCACCGTCTGGAACCCCGTCACCAAGAAGGCGAGCCCCCGCCTGGCCACCTCCTGGACCAGCGGCGGCGACGGCAAGTCATGGACGTTCACCCTGCGTCCCGGCGTGACCTTCCACAGTGGCCGCCCCCTCGACGCCGCCGCGGTCAAAGCCTCGATCGAGCGCACGATGAAGACCGACGCCGGCGCCTCCTACATCTGGGACGCGGTCGAGAGCATCCGCGTCACCGGCCCGCTCACGGTGACCTTCCAGCTCAAGTACGCCGCCCCGCTGGACCTCACCGCCTCGGCCGCCTACGCCGCCTACATCTACGACGTCTCCGTCGTCGACCAGGTCAAGGACGGCAAGCGGGACGCCGGCTCGGGCCCCTACACGGTCGCCGGCTGGCGCAAGGGCGCGGAGCACGAGCTCACGCTCAAGGCGTTCGAGGGCTACTGGGGCGGCTGGGACCGCCCGCACTACCGCACGGTCAAGTTCCGCGTCGTGCCCGACCCGCGCCGCCGCTGGGAGCTTCTCCAGGACGGCGAGATCAGCTTCGTCGACCGGCTCAGCCCCGGGCTGTACAAGCGGGCCGCCAGGACGCCGGGCGTGCGCACCGCCGACATGCCCTCCTTCAACACCGCCATGCTGCTGTTCAACACCGAACGCGGCCCGCTGCGCGACGTCAGGCTCCGCAAGGCCCTGCAGAAGGCGGTCGACTACCGCGGGCTGATCGAGGCGCTGGGCGGCGGCGCCGTACCGGCCAGTGGGATCGTGCCGGAGGGGCTGCCGGGACATCAGCGCAAGCGGCTGCCCCGCCAGGACCTCGCCGGGGCGCAGCAACTCCTGCGGCAGGCCGGGTACGGCCCCGGCGGACGGCCGCTGACGCTGACGCTCACCTACGCCGAGGGCGACGCCGACCAGAAGATCCTGGTCACCCGGCTCGCCGAGACGCTGCGCCCGCTCAACGTCACCCTGGACAGCCGGCCGATGGAGTGGCTGGCCCAGTGGGAACGCGGCAAGGAGAAGGGCCAGGACATCTTCGTGATGTACTGGTGGCCCGACTACGCCGATGGGTGGTCGTGGTTCGGCAACGTCTTCCGCAGCGGCAAGCCGCCGGTCTTCAACCTCACGTATCTGAAGGACTCGGAGGCCGACGGCATGATCGACATGCTGCCGATGCTCAACGTGACCGACCCGGCCACCGCCAAGAAGACCTTCTACCGGCTCACCGACCGGCTGCTGGACGTGCGCGCGGTGGCCGTCTTCCCCTGGGTGGTCAACTACCAGCGGGCCTTCCTCGGGGCCATCTCCGGCTACGACGACAACCCCGCCTACCCGGACGTGGTCTTCGTCTACGACTTGAGGCCGTCGGCCTGAGCCTCGACCCGCTCGCGCAGGCGGCTCCTGATCTCCTCCGGCGTGTAGGCGCGCCGGCGCCGCTCGGCCCGCGCGATCACGACGCCGGTCGCGGCGACTCCGGCGACTCCTGCCAGCCCCAGCCATTTCCACCAACGCATGTGCTTAGGCTACAAGGGTGTTGACTCTCGACGAGGCCGCCAACGTCACCAGAACCGGGGACCTATGGGTCTTCCGCGGACGCTCGGTGCCCGACCGGGCCATCCAGACGATGACCAACAGCCCGGTCAACCACGTCGGCATGGCCATCGTGGTCGAGGACATGCCGCCCATGATGTGGCACGCCGAGCTGGGCAAGTCGCTGCTCGACCTGTGGTCGGGCACGCACCAGCGCGGCGTGCAGCTGCACGACCTGCGCGCGGCCGTGACGGTCTGGGCCGACCGGTACGGCCAGCGCGCCTGGCTGCGCCAGCTGGAGCCGCAGGCCACGCAGGAGATGGAGGACGCCGCCCTGCGCACCGTGGCCAGGCTGGACGGCACGCCGTTCCCGTCCACGGCCCGCCTGGCCGGGCGCTGGGCCCGCGGACGCATCCCGCGGCTGCGCAGGGGCGTCCAGGAGAGCGCGCTGGAGAGCGCCTACTGCGCCGAGGTCGTCGCCGTCACCTACGAGGCGATGGGCCTGCTGGCCGGCGGCAAGCGGCCCAACTGGTACGACCCCGGCCGTTTCTGGAGCGGCGACGACCTCGACCTCCTGCTCGGGCACCGGCTCGGCAAGGAGATCACCGTCGGCGTCGAGCTCACCCGCTGAGCGCGCGGCGCAGCCGCCACACGCCGAGGGCGAACAACACGGCCGCCGCCGCGGTGAGCACCCCGAGCTGGGGCAGCACGCCCGCGAGCGAGGCGTCGTGGCGGATCAGCCGGGCGAAGGCGTCGTATCCCCAGGCGTGCGGGGTCAGGTAGGCGAGCGTCCGCATCGTCCCGGAGAACGACTCCAGCGGGATCGTCGCGCCGCCCATGGCCGACAGGCCGAGGCCCAGCACGAGAGCCAGCGAGATCGGCGGTCCCGGCGTCCGGAACGAGGCGCCCAGCAGCATGGCCGCTCCGCCGCCGACCAGCGAGAACGCCGTCACCACCGCCAGCGAGCCGATCGGGTCGCCCCAGGAGACGCCGAACAACGCCATCGAGCCGACCATGATCAGCAAGGATTGGAACAACGCGATCGCGATCCGCCCGGCCGCCTCCCCGGCCACGATCGTGCGCAGGGGCGTCGGCCCCGCCGACAGCCGGGCCGTCACACCCCGCGCCCGCGTCTCCACCAGGCCCAGCGCCGCCGTCAGCGAGGTCAGGAAGGTGAACATGAGCAGCAGCGACGGCGCCGAGATCGCATACGCGCTCAGCCCCTCGGGAAAGGGCGTCGTGCCCGAGGTGGTCACGCGCACCTCCAGGCCGCTCTGCCCGCGGGCGGCCTCCTGCCGGACGATCGAGCGGACCCAGGTGCCGGTGTCGTGGCTCCGGGGATCGTTCGCCCGCACCAGGTGGCGCACCGGCCCGCTGCCGGGGATCACCAGCCCGGCGTGCAGCCGTCCCCGTTCCACGGCCGTGCGCAGCGCCGCCTCGTCGGGCAGCCGCTCGACCACGACCCGGCTGCCGGAGCCCAGCGCGCCCGCCAGCCGCTCGGCGGCCGCCCCGGGACCGCTCACCACGCCCAGCCTGAGCTGCTGGCCGCCGCCGTAGAGCTGGCCGAGAACCAGGATCAGCAGGAACGGCGCGACGATCACGAAGAAGATGTTCGTGCGGTCCCTGAACATCCGGCGCAGGCTGAGCCCGGCCATCAGCATGACCTTCACGGCGTCACCATCCTTCCCGTACGCGCCACCGCCACCGGCAGCGTGAGCGCCGCCACGGCCAGCAGGACCGCGAGGGCGGGCAGGATCGAGGCCCCGCCCCGCAACTCGGCCAGCCCCTCCAGGAACCAGTGGTGCGGGGTGAACACGCTCAGCTCCGGCGCCACCGGGAAGAACGAGCCGCCGAGCAGCCCGAGCAGCGAGGCCACGCCCGACTGCCAATTGGCGGCCTGCTCGGCCGTGCGGGCGAAGGAGGCGACCACCGTCATCAGCCCGGTCGCCGCCAGCACCGCGGCCACCACCAGCGCGCCCACCCCGGCCGGAGGCCCCCACCGCGCCCCCAGCAGCACGGTCGAGACGGTCACCAGAACGGCCATGCCGGTCAGGCCGACGAGCACGCCGCCGAGCAGCTTCGCCGCCAGAATCGACCGGCGCGGCACCGGCATGGTCAGCAGCCGCGGCAGTGTGCCGGACGCGCGCTCCTCGAAGATCCCGGTCACGCAGAACAACACCGCGAAGAAGATGAAGAACATCGCCGCGCCCGCCGCGTGGTAGGTGCGCGCGTCGAGCTCGCGGGTGCCGAGCGTGGCATCCGTGATCACCTGGATCCCGCCGCCGCCCGGCAGCGCGTAGGACTCCGCCGCCTCCCGCGCCACCTGTACGGCCAGCGGCGCGTCCACGCTGCCGACCACCTCGACCCGGGCGGGGGAGACCACGAAGACCGCGTCGAGTTCGTTGTCCTCGGTCAGCCGCCTGGCCTCGGCCGCGTCGGCGACCGGCTTCAGCCCGGACAGGCCGCTGCGCTGGGCGAACTCGGCGGCCGACGGGCCGGCCACGCCGTACCGGGTGGACGGGGTGCCGCCGCCCATGGTCAGGCCGAACACGAAGGTCAGGCCGAGCGGCAGGACGAGCGCGAAGACCAGCAGCGTGCTGTCACGGGAGCGGCGGCGCAGGTCCTTGAGCAGGATGCGGAGCATCTCAGTCCCTCAGCTCTCTGCCGGTCAGCCGCAGGAAGGCCGCCTCCAGGTCGGGTTCGCCCAGCTCGTCCGGACTGCCCTCGGCCAGCAGACGGCCGTGGTCGAGGATGCCGACCCGGTCGCACAGGCGCTGCGCCTCCTCCATGTAGTGCGTGGTGTACAGGACGGCCAGGCCCTCGCCGGTCAGGCGGCGCACGCTGTCGAGGATGGCGTTGCGGCTCTGCGGGTCGACCCCGGCCGTGGGCTCGTCGAGCACGAGCAGGCGCGGCCGGTTGAGCAGGCCGATCGCGATGTTGAGCCGCCGCTGCATGCCGCCGGAGTAGGTGGCCACCGCCTTGTCGGCCCTGTCGGACAGGCCGACCGTGGCGAGGAGTTCGGTGGTCCTGGCCTTCGCGGCGGCGCGGCGCATGCCGTACATGCCGCAGAAGAAGCGCAGGTTCTCGCGGCCGGTCAGGTCGGGGTAGAGCGCCAGTTCCTGCGGCACGTAGCCGATCGCGGCCTTGTCCGGCGCGCGCACGCTGCCGGCGTCGGGGGCGAGGATGCCGACGATCATCGAGATGGCCGTGGTCTTGCCCGCGCCGTTCGGCCCGAGCAGGCCGTAGGTCTCGCCTTCCCATACGGCGAAGCCGAGCCCGTCCACGGCGACCAGGTCGTGGTAGCTCTTGCGCAGCCCGTCAACCGTTAAGACGGCCATGCCCGCTCACCCCTGGTTCCGCAGCGGCGTGTCCCTGATCACCGACCAGGCGAGCGCGAGCCCGATCAGGAACGTGACCAGGCCGAGCCCGGCCGCCAGAAGCGGTCCCTGCTCGAGGTCGAGCCCGAGGGCGAAGCTGCTGAACGGCACCTGGAACTGGGTGCCGATGGCGCTCAGCCCGAGCGCGATCAGCCCGACGCCGATCGGGATGGTGAGCAGCCCGCCGGCCCGCCAGCGGTAGAACCCGCCGCCCATGACCAGGCCGGCGGTGATCCACGCCATGAACTCGACGGTGTACTCGAGGAACACCATCGGGACCTGCGCCGGGTCGGTGTACAGGTGGGGCCGGTCGAGCACCTGCTGCCGGTCCAGGAGGCCGTACAGCACGCGCTCGACCAGGTAACCGGCCGACATGAGCGCGGCGGCGAACGGCACGTAGAGCGCGGCGGTGATCGCCGCCTGGAAGCCGAACTGCCGCCGGGTCTGCCCGTGGGCGATGAACAGCGGGAGGAACTGCCGCACCAGCGCCACTCCGACGAACATCACCGCCCAGCGAGGCAGCTGGGAGGCGCCCTCCCACACGCTGCGGGTGAGGTTGCCGAACAGATGGATGCCGAGCGTGAGCACGATGACCGCGCCGGTGAAGGCGAGCCAGGTGAAGAAGGCGACCCACAGGTTGGCCGCCAGCAGCCGGGTGGGGAACCTCACTTGGGACCTCCGGTCAGGTGGATGAACAGCTCCTGCATGGCGATCGGCCCGAGATCCAGCCCGGCTTCCGCGGCCTTGCGGCGGTGGGCGTCGTCGAACTCGCCGTAGACCATGGCCGACTTCGTGGGGCCGAGGACCTTCTCGCCGAGGACGGTCAGCCCGCCGACGAACGCGTCGACGGCCGCGGCGGGCCCGGTGACGGCGTTGCCCCGCTCCAGCAGCCGCTCGCGTTCCTCGTGGACGACGAGCCGGCCCGCGTCGATGATCACCACTTCCTCGAACAGCGGGCTGACCTCCTCGATGAGGTGCGTGGACAGGATGATCGTGCGCGGGTGGGCCATGTAGTCGGCCAGGAGCACGTCGTAGAACGCCTGCCGGGAGGGCGCGTCCATGCCCAGGTACGACTCGTCGAACATGGTCAGCGGCGCCCGCGAGGCCAGGCCCACGACCACGCCCATGGCCGAACGCTGCCCCTTCGACATGGAGGTGACGTTGACCTTCGGCTTCAGCCCGAACAGCGTCATGAGCTCCTTGGCCAGGGCGGCGTCCCAGTGGGGGCGCAGCCATTCGGCGAAGTAGAGCGCGTCGGCCGCGGTGCCGAGGTCGACGGTCTCGCCGGTGTCGCGGATCAGGCAGACCTGGCTGGTGACCGCCGCGTTCTCCCAGACCGGCCGGCCGCCGACCCGCACGGCGCCGTCCGTCGGCTTGCGGAAGGCGGCCAGCACGGACATGAGGCTCGTCTTGCCCGAGCCGTTGCGCCCGAGCAGCCCGTAGATCTTGCCTTCCTCCAGCTCGAACGAGAGCCGGTCGAGCGCGGTGACCTCGCCGTAGCGCAGGGACAGGTCACGGACCTCGACGTTCATCGCGCCCCCTCGATGCGGGCGATGACGTCCTCCAGCGGGATGCCGATGGCCTTGGCCTCGCTCACCATGGGGTCGACGACCTCGGTGAAGAAGCTCTCCCGGCGGGTGGCCCTGAGCGCGTCCCGGGCGGTCGGGCTGACGAACATGCCTATACCTCGCTTCTTGTAGAGCACGCCTTCCTCGACGAGCTGCTGGAACGCCTTGGCGGCGGTGGCCGGGTTGATGCGGTAGAAGGCGGCGTACTGGTTGGTCGACATGACCTGCTCGTCGCCCTTCAGCTGCTCGCTCAGCACCTCGGCTTTGATGCGCTCGGCGATCTGCCGGTAAATGGGGCTCCGGTCGTCGAACATGACCTTCCTGCTTCTTGGGTTCGTTACTCCACTAACGAACCATAGAAGGGGTGGGTTCCCGGGTCAACCGGGTCTGTCATGATCTGCTTCATGGTGAACGTCGGATTGGTGGGTGTGGGGAACTGTGCGTCGTCGCTGGTGCAGGGCGCAGTTTTCTACGATTTGTCGGATATATCGTTTAGTGCGGCCTTTGATGTGAACCCTGGGAAGGTGGGGCGGGACCTCGCCGAGGCGATCTGGGCCGCGCCCAACAACGCCCGCGCCTTCGCCGACGTGCCCCCGGCCGGGATCCGCGTCCTGGAAGGGCTCCTGGCCGATGAACCGGTCGCCGGTGTGCCCGACGCCCGCGGCCAGGCGGCGCTGGACGATGTCGCAGCCGCTCTCCACGACACCGACGTGCTGGTCAGCTTCCTGCCCTCCGGCGCCCAGGCCGCCACCGAGCTCTATGCGGAGGCGGCCCTCCGGGCGGGCTGCGCCTTCGTCAACTGCATGCCCGCCGTACTCGCCCGCGACCCCGGATGGGCCGCCCGCTTCGCCGCGGCCGGGCTGCCGCTGATCGGCGACGACCTCAAGAGCTCCTTCGGCGCCACCCTCGTGCACCGCGCCCTGGCCGACGCCCTCACCGCGGGCGGTGTCGAACTGGAGGAGGGCTACCAGCTGCTCGGCGGCGGCAACGCCGACTTCCTCAACCTGCAGAACCCCGCAAGCCTCGCCGGCAAACGCGCCACGAAGGTCGCGGGCGCCGGCGCCGGCGCGCACGTCTCGGCCGCCTACATCCCCTTCCTGGAGGACCGCAAGATCGCCTACATCCGGCTCCAGGGCAAGGGGTTCGGCGACTCGCCGGTCGAGGTCGAGGTGCGGATGAGCGTCGAGGACTCACCCAGCGCCGCGGGCAACGTCATCGAGGCGGTACGGCAGGCCAAGGCCGCCCTGGACGCCGGGAAGGGCGGCGTGCTGGCCACCGGATTGATGAAGTCCTAAACCCATTGCGCCTGGTTCGCGGCACGGGAAACGATGGTGCCCCATGGGCACGGGCCGCGATCTGGAGATCGCCTGCGACGAATCCGGGTCGGAAGGGGAGAACCTCACCACCCCGGTCACCGACGTGTTCGCCCACGCCGGCGTCCTGCTCGACGCCGAAGCGGCGCAGGCCGTCATCGTGGAGCTGCGCGAGCGCATCCGCTCGCCCGCGACCGAGTACAAGGCCAACCACCTGCTGCGCGGCAAGCACCGCTCGGCGCTGGTGTGGCTGCTCGGCCCGTCCGGCCCCATTCACGGGGTCGCCCGCGTCTACCTGCTGGAGAAGCGCTTCTTCCTCGTCAGCCGCATCGCCGACCTGGTCGATCCCTACGGGCCCAGCCTCGGTTTCCACCGCCGCGAGGAGACGGAGGCCCTGTACCGGTGGGGGCCCCGGCTCGACGGCTGGCCGCGCCTCCTGGAGACCTTCAACGACGTGATCCGCGGCCGCGCCGAGACCGAGGCGTTCTACGCGCAGGTGTCCGCCCTGCGCAGCCCTGAGCTGGCAGAGCTGCTGGAGCGCCTGGGCGCGACCCGGCCGAACCTCGAGACGGCCCTGGCCAGGCGGGCCGACGACCCCCGCGCCATCCCCGTGCTCGACCCGCTGATCCCCGCCATCGTCCAGGGCGTGCTCGCCTGGAGCTCCGGCGGGCGGTCCGTCTCGATCATCCACGACCAGCAGACCACGCTGTCGGAGGAGCGGATCGTGGAGCTGAAGGAGATCCTCGGCGATCCCCGGCTGGCCGCCCGCGCCCGCCTGGCCGGGCTGACGCTGGCCGACTCCTTCGTGGACGCCCGCGTCCAGATGGCCGACTTCCTGGCGGGAGTGGCCAGGAAGATCGCCTCGGAGGAGCTGAACGGCCGCGGCGACGCCGAGCTGACCGAACTCCTGCGCCACTACGTGGACCCGGCCTCGCTGTGGGGCCACGCGCCGAGCTGGTCCCGCCTGCGTCCCTGACCCGCTACTCCCCGCACCCGCAGCCGCACCCTCCGCCGCCGCAGGCGTCGTCTGTGCCGTTCTCCCTGCTCGGTGCCGGTACGGTCACCGGCGCCGGCGGCCGGGCCGGCGGAGGAAACGGGTCCCCGTACAAGGCCAGGGCGGTAGGGGTCGTGTTGCGGAACGGATGCCGCTTCCTGACGGCGGCCAGTGCCGCCTGCCCGTAGCGCGTCCGCTCGCTCTCCGCGTCGCTCCACTTCGTCACGTGGTGAAGCAGGAACCCCACCGGCACGACCACCAGCATGACGCCCGTCATCCTGATCAGCTCCAGCGCGGCGTCGAACCCCCCGGTGAAGATCATGCCCACGGTGAGCACCAGCGACCACCCGGCCAGGAGGCCGCCCAGGATCAGCCCGCCCATGGCCAGGGACGCCAGCATGACGCCCGTCTTCACCCACTCCGGCCGCAACAGGCCGCGCTTCACCAGCGCGCGCCGCAGGTCTTCCGCGACCGGCTCCCAGGCGGGCAGTCTCATCAGCGTGCTCCGGGAAACCCCGCCGGGCCGTACCGCGAGCTCGCCGAGGATCACCCGGTCGACGGGATGGGGGCTGCCGCCGCCGGCCACCGGGGTGCACTGCCCGTCCCTGGACACGCGGATGGCATCGCGGCAGACCAGGCTGAGCAGCACGGTGTCGGCCAGCCGCCACCGGCCGCCGATGAGCACGGCCAGCTCGTACATGTCCTCGACCGGTTCGGCGGCGTTCCTGCGCAGCCGGTCCGCCAGCCCCACGCCGGCGATGAAGAGCGTGGCGACGAGGCCGAGACCGGCCAGCGCCGTGAAGACCACGACCATGCCGTCATTGTCACCCGTCGCGGGCCGCGGGTCACTCAGGAAATGTGCGCGGTGAGCGTCGGAACGCCGGCCGGGCCGTGCTCGATGAGGCGCTTCAGCGCGGCCCCGTCCAGGTGCTGTTCGACCAGATCGCCCAGGGCGTCCAGTTGCTGCTCGCGGATCGCCCCGAAGCTGGTGTCGGGCGCCGGGGTGAAGGCGCGCCCGGCGCGTCCGGCGACGTCGGACAGGAACGCGCGGCGGAAACCGTCGTTCTCCAGGGCGCCGTGCCAGGTGGTGCCCCAGACGCCGGCCACGCGGCAGCCGTCCAGGAAAGGCTCGCCGCCGTGGACCGTGGCCACGCCGTGGTGGATCTCGTAGGCGGTGACCTTGTGGCCGTACGCCACGCCGGTGGGGCGGGCCAGCGTCTTGTCCGGCTTGAAGGCGACGTCCACGGGGAGGAGGCCCAGGCCCTTGACGTGGCCCGCGCCGGACTCCACGGGGTCGTGGATCTCCCCGGCCAGCATCTGGAAGCCACCGCAGATACCCAGGATCGGGCCTTTGCGGTTTTGTACGGCATGCGCCAGGCCGGTCTCCCGGAGCCAGGCCAGATCGCTGACCGTGGCCCGGGAACCCGGCAGCACGACGAGGTCGGCGTCGTCCAGTTCCGCCGGGTCGGTGACGAACCGGACGACGACTCCGGGCTCGGCGGCCAGGGCGTCCACGTCGGTGAAGTTGGAGATGCGCGGGAGCCGTACCACCGCCACGCGCAGTGTCTGGGCGCCGTGCGGGCGGCGGGCGGTCACGCGGCGGTTGTCCAGGGCGAGGGAGTCCTCGACGTCCATCCAGAGACCGTCGAGCCAGGGGAGGACCCCGTAGACGGGGCGGCCGGTGAGGTCCTTCAGGGTGTCGAGGCCGGGTTGGAGGAGTTCGACGGCGCCGCGGAACTTGTTGACCACAAAGCCGGAAATATGGGCTTGATCCGCCGCGTCGAGGAGCGCGACCGTGCCGTAGAAGGCGGCGAACACGCCGCCCCGGTCGATGTCGCCCACCACCACGACCGGCAACCCGGCCGCCCTGGCCAGGCCCATGTTGGCGATGTCGCCGGCCCGCAGGTTGATCTCGGCAGGGCTGCCCGCGCCCTCGCAGATCACCACGTCGTACTCGGCGCGCAGCCGGTTCAGCGACTCCAGCGCCTTCTCCCGGAGCATGTCCTTCAGCGCGCCGTACTCCAGCGCGTCCACGTCCGTCAGAGGACGGCCCATGAGGACCACCTGGCTCCGCCGGTCGCTGCCCGGCTTGAGCAGGATGGGATTCATGTCCGCCGTAGGCTCCACGCCGGCCGCCCGCGCCTGGACCTCCTGCGCCCGCCCGATCTCCGCGCCTCCGGCGGTGACGAACGAGTTGAGTGACATGTTCTGCGCCTTGAACGGCGCCACCCGCACTCCCTGACGGGCCAGCCACCGGCAGATGCCCGCGGTCACCACGCTCTTCCCGGCGTCCGAGGTCGTCCCGGCGACCAGCAGTGCTCCTTTCACCGCGGCATTTTTTCACATCCGCCCATCTTCCGGCTGCCCACGCTCATGGTCCGCTGGTCCGCTGGTCCGCTGGTCCGCTGGTCCGCTGGTCCGCTGGTCCGCGCCTCCAAGCCCGGCCACCGCCGGTTCCTACAGCGGTCTCATCGGCACCCCGGCCGGTCCTGGACGAGACCCGGGCCGGATCGCGGCCAGGGGCCGGATCGCGGCTAGAGGCCGGAGGGCCGCCAGCACCGCCAACCCGGCCGACGCCAGGCTGACGGCCCTGGTCAGCCGTACCGCGCGCCGGATGTCACCCACTTCTGGCGCGCGGCCGCCGCCCATGACCGGCCGGTGCTCGACCCGCCCGCCGTACACGTTGGTCCCGCCGAGCCGCACCCCGAGCGCCCCTGCGAAGGCCGCCTCGCACCGCCCCGCGTTGGGGCTGGGATGCCGGTGCCCGTCCTTCTTGAGTACGGCGAAGGCCCCGGCCTTGTCCGGCCCCACGGCCACGGTGATCAGCCCGGTCAGCCGCGCGGGCACCAGATTCGCCACGTCGTCCAGCCGCGCCGCCGCCCACCCGAACCGCTCATACCTCGCCGAACGATGCCCGATCATCGCATCCAGCGTGTTGATCGCCCGATACGCCAGCAACCCGGGCACCCCCGCCACCGCCCCCCAGAACAACGGCGCCACCACGGCGTCCGAGGTGTTCTCGGCCAGCGACTCCACGGTCGCCCTGGCCAGTCCCGCCGCGTCGAGCTGGGACGGATCCCGCCCGCACAGGTGCGGCAGCCGCGTCCGGGCCCGCTCGAGGTCCTTGGCCTCCAGGGCGTCGGCCATGTAGGCGCCTTCGCGAGCCAGCGTGGTCCCGCCCAGCACCGCCCAGGTGGCCGCCGCCGTGAGCGCCGTCCGGACCAGCGGATGCCGTACCCGCTCGGCCAGGACCCCGATCCCGGCCGCCGCCCCCACGCACAGGGCGACCTGGGCAACGCCGTTCGGCCGGGCATCGCCGTACACCCGCTTCTCCACAGCGGATGCGGCCCGCCCGAAAAGCGCGACCGGATGCCCTCGGCGCGGATCGGCGAACACGGCGTCCAGCGCGACCCCGAGCGCGATGCCGGCAGATCTAGACGAGATGTGCATGAAGCTCATCTTCATGCACATCCAGCCATGCCGCCGCCCGGCGGATGCGCTCGCCCGCGCCATCCGCCCACATGGCGGCCCAGGCGCCACCTTCCTCGGCCCGCGCGCGCATCACCTCATAACTACGATGAAACCGCAGCCGGCCCAGCTCCAGCAGCCGCCGCCGGTCCCGGGAGCGCAGGCCGTACGCATCACAGAAGACCCGCAACCGCGCCCCGACATCGGCCTCGCGCAACAGCGGATGCCGATCGACCGGATCCGCGATCGGCGCCCAGTGCCGCAAGGTGGTGACCACATCGAAAAGCCGCGTAGTGGGCCGGGCCTGATCAAAGTCAATCAGCGCGACAGCCGTGCCACGCCGGAAAATCGCGTTCTCGGGTCGCAGGTCGCAGTGCCCGATCACCTCAGGCTCCCGATCGTCATTGGACCCCTTGGCCCACGCGTCGGAGCCCAGCCGAAACCCAGCAGTCGCATCATGAAATTTCCGCAAAAGCCGCGCCAAACTAGCAAGCCCGTCGAGGCCGGCACTGTGCAGATCGAGCCCGCAACTCCCGGGGACAAACGTGATGATCTCCCGCTCGAGCTCATCCACGCCCACAACCCGAGGCGCCCCCTCGAACCCGGCAGCCTGGAGATGTCTGAGCAGGGCATGCACGGCGGGGGTGGAGGGGCTCTTCGGCCGGCGAACAGTATTGCCCACCCGGACCACGCCACCAGTCACATCCCCGCCCTGCAGGGGAACCTCATGTAGGAGCGACGCGACCATGCCAAGGCATCTTAGACCTCTTTGCACCGATCCCGCCTGGCTTTTTGTGTCGTACCACCACCCCGCCGCCCCCTGCCTCTAGCGTGGCCGGTATGCCGATCCTGCTGTCCATGGCGGCGTTCCTCATGACGCTTCTGGGCGGCCTGGTCGCACACCGCGTCCGCGAACGCCGGAACCTCGTCCTGGGCGCCGCCGCCGGCGTCATGCTCGGCGTCGTGGCCTTCGACCTCCTCCCAGAAGCCCTGACCCTGGACACAGGAAAGATCCACGGCGTCCCCCTGCCCATGCTGACCTTCGCGGCCGGCTTCCTGGCCGTCCACATGGTGGAACGCGCGGTGGCCATGCACGACACCCACGAAGGCGACTACGCCGCCCACCGCCACTCCCACGCCGGCCTCGGCCTAACGGCAGCCGGCGCCTTGGTCATCCACAGCTTCCTGGACGGCGCCGCGATAGGCGCCGCCTTCCAAACCGACGCCACCCTGGCCGTGGCCGTCGCCATAGGCGTCATAGCCCACGACTTCACCGACGGCTTCAACACCTACACACTCACCACCCTGTACGGCAACGCCCGCCGCCGAGCCGTCACCCTCCTGACCCTGGACGCCCTGGCCCCCATCGCCGGCGCCACCCTGACCACCGTCATCCCCATCCCCCACACCATCCTGGGCGCCTACCTGGGAATGTTCGCCGGATTCCTCCTCTACCTGGCCACCTCCGACATCCTCCCCGAAGCCCACACCCCCCGCCGCGCCACCGGCCTCACCCTCACCGCCACGCTGGCGGGGACACTGTTCATGTGGCTGGTGATCGGCCTAACGGAGTGACACGGGCAAAATCGAGTGCGTGACAACTCGCCGGATCATGCACAATAAGGCGGGAGCGCCCTTAGCTCAGCTGGATAGAGCATCGGACTTCTAATCCTCTAAGTCGCAAGCGGTGTGCTGACGTGCCTTTTCCCAGGTCGTCCGTCAGCGGTGTGCGGAAAATCCGATGCTGAAAAAGTTCCCAGCTCAGCGGCCGATTCACGCTCGCTGGTAAGGCAACTCTACCGGTCGGGGGCAGGTTCCGCGGTGTGCGTCCATAAGGACCGTTTAACGAGATCACAGTGACACACCGCGGTCGATCACATACGATGCGGTCACCGCGCTGCTCAGTTGGCGAGGGAGAGCGCCGCACCGCCGCCGCTATCCGACTCCCACAGCGCGATGCGACGGTGGTGCGGTTGTGGGGTGGCGGGTGGCCCCGGACACTCGATTTGCCCGGGGTCACCCGTCCCAGAGCGGGCAGGTCACCGTCCCCACAGAACCCCGCTCAGGGTCCGAATGCGCCGACCTCTCACATTTTGGTAGAGGTCGGCGGCGCCGCCGAGGGCCCCCTACCGCTCGACCCTCACCTCCGCTGAGCCGGCCGGGAGCACCTGAACGTCCGCGCCGTGCCGCTCGATCACGAGCACCCACTCCCCGGCCGGGAGCTCCATCGTCTTGCGCTCCATGTCGCTCGCCTCCCGGGCGAGGATCCGCAGCCCCGGCTCGCACTGAACGACCACCGCTTCGCGCGCCTTCACAAAGGTGCCCTTGTTGGGGACGGTGTGGACCAGGCCGAGCGACGTCAGGTGCGCGATCGCGCGCCGCGCGCTGTCGCGGGAGATCCCGAACTCCTGCTGCAGGTGCTTCTCGCTCGGCAAGGGATAGAGCGGCCGGAGCCGCCCCTCCTCGATGTCCGCACGGATCGCGTCGGCCACCTGGCGGTAGACCGGCGTCGCGCTACGGTGCTCAATCTCGGGCACGGACTGACCGTACGTCTGCCCCAGTCCGGCCCTACCGATGCACCTGCCTGGCCGGACAGGTGCATACCGGAGTGCATACCGGCACCTCGCGCCAACCTCTCGCGACGACTACGCGTCTCACTCTCTGGCATCGAATCGAGACAGGGAGTCATAATGCGGCTGTTGAACCCATTCGGCCCGTTCGTTCTCGTCATCGGGCTCACGGCAGCCTGCGCCGCGGCGCCAGCAGCCACCCCCACAGTGACCGCCGAAACGCCCTCGGTGATCGTCGCATCCCCGACGCCGTCCCCTCCGGCCCAGGCACCCGCCGGCTCCACCCAGGAGTCCGTCGCCGAAGACTCTGCGGTCAAGGTCACCCTGCTGCGCTACCGCCAGCCGTTCACCCCCACTATCGCGGATCTCATCGACCGCAAGGGCTACGAGTACGGCGGCATCGAGGTCAAGCTGTGCCTCACCCGCAACAACAGCTCACTGCAGCTCTCTGTGTCCTGGGACCCCTGGGCCCTCTCCTACGAGGACGGCACGGTGATCAAGACACCGAGCTCGTACAACCTCGGCGCCTGGGCCGAGCCGCTCTACCCCCAGGACCACATCGTGCGAACCGGCCGATGCGTCCGCGGGTGGATCCCCTTCGAGGCGCCCAAGGGGAAGAAGCCGGAGCTCGTGCTGTACCAGCCAGGCGCCGGCACCGTCCTTGAGTGGCGGATCAAGTAGCTTCAGGGGCGAGACCCAATGACGGATAACGAACCCAGCTTCTGGGTCTACACCTGCGAAGAAGGTGCCGCGCGGCTCGGCAACAAGGTGATCAAGGCCAGCACGCTGGCCCGCCTCGCCCGGGAGCGGAAAGTCCCGCACACCCGCAACGGCCGCAAGGTCGGCTGGACCGAGGCCCAGCTGGCCCAAGTCGTCGAGTACCTGGCCACCCCGCCGCCCGCGGCCCCGCCGGCACCAGATCCGCCAGCGGGAGAACCGCCGCCCGCCGAGACGCCCCAGCGCCGCCCCGCCGCCGTGATCGACGCGCCGACCGACCTCCGGCCGTTCGACGTGAAGCGCGGCAGCCGCTACCCGCCGGCCGGCACCTGACTCACGGGTCGCCTACGCTCAGTGCGTGACCCTCACCTTCGCCTTCGACATCGGCGAGACCCTCGTCCACGACGACCGCCACTGGGCAGGTTGGGCTGACTGGCTTGATGTCCCTCGCCACACGCTCTCAGCTCTCGTGGGAGCCGTCGTCGCCCAGGGCCGAGACAACGCCGACGCGGTGCGGCTCCTGCGACCTGGTGTGGACGTCGCTGCCGAGTACGCCGCACGCGAGGCCGCGGGCGAAGGCGAAGTCCTGGACGAGTCCGACCTCTACCCAGACGTACGGCCAGCGTTGGCGGCCCTACGTGAGGTCGGGCACCGGGTGCTGATCACGGGCAACCAGACCGCGCGCATGGCCGAACTCCTGCGCGGCCTCGACCTCCCCGCCGACGCCATCGCAACGTCCGGCGAATGGGGTACGGCGAAGCCAGCTCCTGGGTTCTTCGCCCGCGTCCTGGACCTAGCAGGGGCGCCCGCGTCCCAGGTGGTGTACGTCGGCGATCACCCGGCCAACGACATAGGACCGGCCAAGGCCGCTGGCCTGCGCACAGCACACATTCGCCGGGGCCCATGGGGCTACCTGTGGGCAGACGCCCCAGCCGCGGCAGCGGCAGACTGGAGGATCACCTCGCTGGCTGAGCTCACGAGCATCGCAACGTAGCCGGTTGCAGGAACAGCTCTACCCATTTGAGGTCCCCACGAATAAGAAGATGAAAGCTATTCACAATCAGCCCAGCAGCGGAAACGTACTGGAATGGCAGATCAAATAGCTGGCGTGACCAGGACCAGTGGCATAAGTGAGCCCTGCGCCATAGCCTGAATGGTGCGACCCGAACAGGAAGGTGCAGGGCTTATGGACGAGATTACCATCGGACTCCGCCTCCGGACCCTCCGCCGCTGGCGCGGAATGAAGCAGGCCGAACTGGCCGGTCTGGCCGGAATCAGCCAGAGCTATCTATCCATGGCCGAGCGGGGACAGAGAGCCATCGACAATCGCTGGATCATCGCCGATCTGGCCTCGGCTCTGCAGATCTCGGAGTCGGATCTGACCGGAGGGCCACACCTCACCCAAGACCCGCTGCAGGCTCGGCCCCATGCCACCGTCGCAGCCCTCAGGTTCGCCCTCACTAGCGCCGAGCTTGGCGAATCCGCAGTGGACCGAGCTCGTCCCATTGGCGACCTCAGAGCGCTGATGAGACGAGACGGACGCACGTTCGGCCCCATCGAGCGTGCGTGGCGGGCCAACGACTACATCACCATGGGTCAGTTGTTGCCCGACGTCATCGACGAACTGCACTGGCACATCGCGGATCCCGCCGACGAAGCAACCCATCGAGCAGCCCTTAACACGATGGTGGACGCCGCCATGGGCGCGGCCGGCCTCGCTCGCATTCTCGGCTACCCCGACCTCGGCCATATCGGCGCCGCCAAGGCGGCCGAGGCCGCGGCCCGCCTGGGCGATCCCCTCGCGAGAGGGAAAGCCATGTACGCTTTCGCGCGCTCGGATGGCGGCGACTGGTCGCGGGCAGCTCGACGGGCGCAGCAAGAGTTCAGCCGCTTCCAGGCTGCGGCGGGCAGCTCCGAGGACTATCAGGTGCTTGGCATGCTTGCCCTGAACGCGTCCATGGCCGCGGCCGCCAGCCGCGACTCGGACACGGCGCGAGCTCTGCTCGACGAGGCCGCGGAGATCGCCGAGCTAGTCCCCGACGACATCGATCGGAACTGGCAGTCCTTCAGCGCCACCAACGTCGCAGTCTGGCGTATCAAGATCGGCGTCGAACTGGGCGAGTCCGGCGGCAAGATGCTGGAACTGGCGGAAGACGTAGACGAGAGCAAGCTGGAGTCCTATCCGGCTCGGAAGGCAAACTTCCTAACAGAGGTGGGGCGCGGGCTGGCGCGCGAACGGAGGACTCGCCGCCACGCTGAGCAGTGGCTGCTGAAGGCCGAGAAGGCGGGTCCGCAGCGCTTCCGGAACAACAGCCGCGTCAAGGAGGTCGTCGCAGTGGCACTCGAACAGGACCGGGTGGCGGCCAGTAGCCGCGAGCTGCGAGGCATCGCCTCCCGGCTCGGTATCCCGCACTAATTTCAAGCCATATCACTCGTGTGATTTAGATCACGCGGCCTGGTTCTACCGTCCGGTGTCATGGAGACCGACACGGCCGTGGAGCCTCGCGAGCACCTTGAGCAGCTGCGCGCAGCGCTGGCGGAGGACGGCTGGCCAGCCGACATCGTAGGCACCGCTCAACGCGCTGCGCTGCGCGTCCGTAACCCCGACGACGGCGGGCTACAAATTGACGTGATCAGCCGCGACGGCCTGTACCGCTGGCCGCACGGCCGTGTGATCGACGGCGTCGGCGTTGATGAGGTCGTGGCAGCGATCCAGCACGTCCTGCGCGGGGTATTGGGGTCATGACCGCGCTGGCCAAGGGCCGCAATGTCTTCGGCTGGCCTCTGACCCTAGATCCCAAGGAGGTCGGCCGGGCGCGCGAGCTCGTCCACAAGGCGCTGGCCGGCTATCAGCTCGAGCCCACCCTCCTCGACGACACCGTGCTCGCGGTCTCCGAACTCGTCACCAACGCCATCCGGCACGGCACCCCGCCCATCGAGCTCGCCGTCCACGTGCTGTACGACCGGGTCCGCATCTGCGTGGCCGACGCCTCACCCCGCCAGCTCGTGCCCGGCCAGCCCGGCAGCCACGACGAGCGCGGCCGCGGACTGGCCATCGTGAAAGCCGTCACCGACGGCAGGTGGTGGGTCACCACTCGGCACCCAGGCAAAGAGGTGTGGGCCGAACTCCCCAGGCCCGCAACGAAACTGCCCCGCTGGCTGGTCGCCGGCGTGCCCGGGCAGGCCAGCGGCGGACACAACCCGCCCGCCCCCATCTACACCTAACGCCATCGAGCTGACCGTCCGCCCCTATTACCGGCGGGGACGGCCGGGCCGGGTGGCCCCGCGCGCATGGCTGTGGAGGCACAAGCCGGGGCCACCCACCAACCACCACACGAGGATCCCGATGCACACCCACTTCCACGGCTACACCTGGACCGGCCCCACAGACCTGCTCCGCAGCGCCGACACACCCCGGCGCCCGGACGCACCGGGCTTCGCAGCCTCGCCCGTGCCGCCCATCCACCGCGGCGACTGGCTCCTCAAGGACCCCGACCGGATCGCCGACAACCACGAGGAGGCCGCCGGGGCCGTCGCCTGGATGGTCACGGTGCGAGAGGCGCTGAGGCCGCGCATCCGCTACCCCGACCGGATCGACCAGGAACAGCGCATCCGGAACACAGCGGACTCGCTGCGAGGAGGCTTCGACCAGCATTGGGAAGAGTTCGTGATCGGCTACGAACTCCTCCACATCGCGGCCATCTGCTGCCCGCACCGCATCCTGCCCCACCCCTGCCCGCTCGAGCGGGCCCAGGACGCCGGGCCCGGCGCGGCGCCCGGCGGTGACGGCCCCGTCTTCCGGGTTGGCGGGGCCGTCACCATCCCCTGGTATCCGTGGTAGGCGGCAAGCCGTGCTGAGGATCACCGCCTCCGACGCCGTCGCCCAGGGCGACGACGGCGTCGTCCTGGCCTACGCCTGGCGCGTCAGCCCCGGCCAGTGGGTGACCGGCGACCGGCCACACATCATCGTCAGCGAGCTCGAGGCAATCCGCTACGTCACCGCCAGGTGGCAAGCCACCCTCACCACGCTGCCCCGGCCTCCCACCACGGCCACGGCCACCGCCCCCTGGTTCTGAACCCCTCCGGCCGGTCGAACACGACCTCGCCGACCGGAGGGACCCGACCACCTGCAGCAACAGGAGATCGAGCATGTCAGAGGTACAGGAGCGCACCCCGAGTGCGCCAGAGAACACGAGTTCGATGATCGTCCCCGGTGAGCCCTCCGCCGAAGGGCTCACCGGGGAGATCGAGCCGGATCACCCCGAGATGGATGATCCGGCCCCCGGCGAGGACGCGGCCACCACCCCTCCAGCCGCTCCTCGCCGGCGGGTAAACGAATGGTGGCAGCGCCTCCAGGAGCAGCGCGCGACCCGCCGGCGCCCGCGGCCCCCTGCGCCGACGGGCCGCTCGAAATGGGCGATCGCCGGAGTGGTCGGCCTCGCCCTCCTCGTCCTCGCGATCGTCGCCGTCGGCCTGTCGGTCAGCCTCGGCCCGCTCCGCGACACCGCGCTCGCCGTACACATCGACCCCACCGCGGCGAGCCTCTGGTGGATCGGCGTGGACGGCCTCGTGGTGGTGGCCATCATCGCCGCCGTCGTCCTGCGCCACGACCCCTGGGCCCGCTGGTACGCACTCGGCGTCGTCGGCTTCTTCACCGCGGCGAGCGGCCTGCTGCAGTACCTGCACGGCCGCGGGCTGACCGCGCCGGATCAGGGGGCAGGGGGTGATCCGGCGCTGCCTTGGCAGGTGGTCGCGCTCGTCGCGGCCCTCGTCATCGGCACGATCTTCTGCGCCACCCACCTGTTCGTGTACGTGCTCCGGCACCTGTTCCCGAGCGCCCTGTATGACCAGGCACAACAGGACCCGGACCGTACCGCGGAGCCGTCCTCAACAACGAGAAAGAAGATCGACAACGATTTGGACGCCGAGGACGGGCCGCCCGAAACTGGGCGATCCGAGATGGACGAGCAACCGCCCCTCGACGAGGAGACCGAGCGCGAGATCCGCAAATGGTTCGCCGCCTGCGCCGTGAACCTGATCTTGGACGCGGGCGCGACACCGTCCCGAACCAAGATCGCCGGGACGTTCGGAATCAGTGATCGGCAGGCAGGCTACGTCATCGCCGACGTCAACCTCGCACGGGAGCAAGCGGCCAAGATCGCCGAGTCGCTGAAGGCGCTCGACCCCGCCGACGGCAGCAACCAGAGCGACCCAGCACGCGTGAACGGATCACCTTCCGGGGGCAGCCCGGCACCGGCCGGGGGCGGCTCATGAGCGCGGCCGGGGAGGACCGGCCGTCCTCGTTCCAGCCAGTCGCCGCCCGGCCAAGCCCGGGCCGCAAACCGCAACCCGCCGCCCCCGCGGCCCGGCGCCCGGCCGGGCCCGCGCCCGGCCCGCTCCTGATCGCCACCGCGGTACTCGCCGCCGCGGTGTGGATCGGGCTGCGCCACGCCGGCCTCGAGCCCGGCTGGTCCGGAGCGGCCGGCGGGCTGGTGGCCGGGCTGATCCTCGGCGCCGCGCTGCCCGGCTGGTGCCAGCGCCTGGGCGACCGGCTCGGCATCTCCAAGCAGGCGCGGAGGCGCCAGTGATCGCCGTCTGGTGGGCGCTCTACCTCCTGCGCCTCGCCCTGGGCGCGCCCGTCCACCTATGGATCATCGCCCTCCAAGCCCTGGGCGCGCTCATCGCGGGCGCGATCGTCTGGAGCGTTGACCTGGCCGCCGCGCTGGCCGGCGGGCCGCCCGCCCGTGTTCTGCTCCGCCGGCTGGCCCGGCAGCTTCATCCCTCGTCCTGGAGTACGGCATGACCCTTCGCAAGCGCATGGTGTGGAAGGGCCGCGCCCAAACCGGCAAATCCAAGGCCGACCTGCGGACCCTGTTCGCCATCCCGATGACCTCACCCAGCGCGGTCGCCGACTTCGCCGACCAGCTGCGCGCCGTCGGAATGCGGCTGGAAGTGGGAGTCGAAGGATCGGTCGAAGACCTCGACGACAACCTCGTCGCGATGATCCGCGACACCTACAAGATGGGCCGGATGGCCGCCCGCTACCGCACGCGCAGGCTCCGACAGCGAGGCGAGACGCTGCAGCGGCTGGCCGAGGCGTTCGCCAAGAACGCCGTCAAGCTCAACCGCGACTTCGAGCAGGTGCTGGCCGCGCTGGAGGACGACGAGGAGCGCCAGGCCGCCAAGCAGGGCAAGAAGACCAAGCGCACCGTACGGCGCCCGGCGTTCACCCTCGACGACTAGGACGAAAATGAGCAAGGAACAGCCGGCGGAGTCCGTGCGGGCCCAGGTCACCCACCGCTACGTCTCCCGCACGCTACCGATCATGGTGGGGCTCGTCTCCTTCATCGGCTATGCCGGGCTGATCGGCATCACCACGGCCTTCACCCCCGACACCCCCGCCGGTCGGGTCGTACTCGTCGTCCTGGGCACGCTGCTGACCGCGTGGCTATGGGTCCACGCCCGGACACGCCCGCGCAAGATCCGCCTGCATCTCGCCGGCACCGCCGCCGCCGTGTCCGGGGCCTGCCTCGCGCACGAACTGCTGCCGTTCGCCGCGATCTGGCAGTGGAGCGCCCTGCTGTGGCTGACGCTGGCCATCTCCTGGGTGCTGCGCATCCTGGTCGAGGAGTCCGCGCGCGACCCCCAGGCGGGCGGGCCCAAGGCCATCGCGGCCGCCGACGACCCGCTGCAGGCGGTGTTCGCGCTCGCTGCCCGCGAGACCCAAGCCGATCCGATGACGGTCCGCACCACCAAGGCGGGCCTGCACAAGATCTCCGGAGTGCTCCGGCTCGACCCCGGCGAAGACGCCGAACAGTTCCTCCAGAACGGCGGCCTGGCCACGGTCGAGTCCGGGGCGAACCTCCCCCCGGGCGCCCTCAACGGCGCACCCTCGCGCACCTCCCGCCGCGAGCTCCACATCGACCTGTCCGACCCGACCGCGCTGGACACCCCGCCGCGCTGGCCCGGCCCCTCCCGCCCGGGCGCAAGCATCGCCGACCCGGCCCATCTCGGCCTATTCCAGACCCTGGACGTGTGCGAGGTCGTCATCATCGACGGCAACGTCGCCCTCACCGGCACCACCGGCGCCGGCAAAGGGTTCGGCGGCGCCTGGGGCTGGCTCGGCGAGGCCATCACCCGCACCGACGCAGCCGTGTTCGCCAGCGACCCGGCCAAGGACTCCCAGACGCTCGGCGTCCTGGCCCCGGCCCTGCACGTCGTCGAATACACCGCCCAGGGCGGAATCGCCCTGCTGAACGGCATCAACGCCGAAATCCCCCGGCGCACGAAGTGGCTGGCCGAGCGCGGCTACGCCTCCTGGCGCCAAGGCTGCGGCCTGAAGTACTGGATCGTCTGGCTGGAGGAGTTCCCCAAGCTCGTCCTCGAGATGAGCGATGAGGACTGGGATGCGTTCAAGTCCACACTGAAGGAGATCCGGTCCGCCGGCGGCCGGGTGTTCGTATCCCTGCAGGACCTGCACCACAGCGAAGTCGACGACATCGGCGTGGTGAAGGGGCAGTTCGGCCGGATGACGTTCGGGATGATGACCGCCGCGGCGGCAGGCCGGTCCCTGACCGACCGGCAGAATAGCGCCGAGCTGGCACCGGGCAGCTCCCCGGAAGACTGGAAGGCGGACTTCCCCGGCCGTGCGCTGATCGACGTCAACGGCCTGGCGGCCGAGCTCGCCACCGTACCGTTGCACACCTGGAACTGGGGCGAGACCGACGCCGAGCGCTACGCCACCATGCGGGCCCACGTCGCCGAGCACACCCACACCAAGACCACACCGGACGACGAGTTCACCGCCCGCATCGTCGCCGCCGCACGAGCCCGCGCCGCCGCACCCGCGAGCGATAGCAACGGCCACAGCCACGACGACCCCCGAGACGAGCGCGACAAGGGCACCGCGGCCGACAACAGCCAGGCCGACAAGGCGCTGCGCGAGGCCGGCATCCACCCCGAGCCAGGCGACGACGACATCGACCCCCGCCAGCCGATCGTCTCGAGCGCCGACCCCAGCATCACCTTCCCCGCCCCGCCCCCGGCCAAGCCGAAGGCGTCCCCCGAGCAGGCACGCCGCCGAATGCTGGAGACGCTGTGCGAGTGGGCCGAGGAAGGCCGCACCGAGATCGCCACCGCCGACATGCGCCCCATCTGGGAAGCCCTCGGCTACTCCCGGCCCTGGGCGCAGAAGGTGGCCGGCAGGCTCTACGAGGACGGACTCCTGCGCCGCGAGGGCGGCGTCTGGATCCTGCTCCCCGACCGGCTCGTGAGCGAGCGCGACCGCGGGCTGGTGGACGCGTGACACGCCGGCGGGCGCGTGGCACCCGTAACGGGCCGGACGCGGGGGCCTACAGGTCAGGGGAGGTGCCACGGCCTCGTGGCACCCCCTGTGGCACCCCCTGTGGCACCCGCCGTGGCAGGCCCGTGGCAGGCCCGTGGCACCCCGGCGTGGCACCCCGTGGCAGGGGCCACCGCCACAACCCCGGACCCCCATCGAGGAGTGATCATGTCTGACACCGACGCCACAGGCTCCTGGCAGGACTCCGCCCTATGCGCCCAAGCGGACCCAGAAGCGTGGTTCCCGGAGGCGGGCGAGCACGCCATCGCCGCCCGGCAGATCTGCCAGAGCTGCCCCGTGCGCGAGCCGTGTCTGCAAGACGCGCTCGAGCGAGACGAGCCGTACGGCATCCGGGCCGGGCTCAGCCCACCACAGCGCCGCCGCCTCAAGGTCGGCCTGGCCGCCTGACCCTAGAGTCTCCCCGGGACACAAGATCCCCCGGGGCGGGAGGAGGTGATCACATGCGCGACCACGACAGCAACTGGGGTGGAGCAGGCTCCACCACCGGGTAGCGGCCCAGGGCGGCCCGCGCGAACCCGCCGGGCCGCCCCCAGCGTCACACAGGTGGACCCGTCCACCACCCGCTCGCTATCTCATCTGTCAGCCAGACAGGACAAGCCATGACACCGCTCATCAGAGTCGTCTCAGCGATCGGCACAACCCTCACCCTGACCGCAGCACCGACCAGTTGCAGCGGCACCACCGACGCCCCGCCCCCGCCCGCAGGGGCGCCGGGCGTCGGCTGCTTCCAGGCCGTGCACATCGAGGCCGTCAGGTTCGCCGGCGAGGCCCCGCGCGTACGCGTCCAGGTGCACCAGCAGTGCAACAGCCCCACCGTCGTCGCCACCCAAATCACCCGGATCGCCCTGTCCTACAAGGAGAGCCGTTTCGGGGGAACGTGGCTCGACGTCGGCAGCCGGGAGTTCGCCGAGCTACCCGGCCGTGACCACGCCTACTCCTACGCGCACTCGCCCTGCTGGTCGGGCCGCTACAAGGCGCACGTCTCGCAGGCGGGCACCTTCGACACCGGCAAGGAGTTCCGCGCCAGCGACACCCAGGAGGCGAGCGTGGACTGCGAGAACGCCCGCGACCTCAGCAACTAGGCGAACAATCGCCGCCACCAGGGGCGCGACTGCCGCTCCCGCATACGAGCGATGAACTTGGCCTCGCCATCCGGATCGCCGCGGAACCGGCATTGAACACTCAGCCTGGGATGACTCGGCACCACACCAAGCGCCCAACTTGAGGCGGCTTCCGGAGCTGCGTGGGTGAGGTTGCCGGTGGCGTACACGGGAGGGGCGGTGAGGTCGGGCTCCTCGCCGCGCCACACCCCCCAGCCGGAGCCCCACCAGGCCACGGTCCACACCTGCTCATCCACACCGCCGATGGTACGCCGCGAACAACCGGGACGCCCGCGGCGTCTCACCAGACACAGAGGCTGTGCGGCAGCCTCTCCTCCAGGGGCTCTCCCGCAGACCACACCGCGGGAGAGCCCACAACGCGACGAAGGCCCGCCCACTGTGGTGGACGGGCCTTGCGCATGCCCGGCCCGCAGCCGCCGGGCCCCGCCATCGTGCGCCCCCAGCGCAGCGAATCGAGCTGATCGTATCGGCAAAGACACCGCCTGCAGCTCGCCAGGTGCGCATCAGAACGTGAGAGCCTTTCATTCCGCTGCGAGCGATCATGCGTGCCAGCGAAGATGACCGCCTATGCCGCATCCCTCACCGAAGGCGAACCGGCCGCCGCGGCCACCCCTTCCCGACGACGCCGTGCTCACCCAGCTCGGCAGCAAACTGGCGCCCGGCATCTGCATCGTGCCCTTCCGCAACCACCTGCGCCCCAACGAAGCCGCCATGTCCCTGACACTCGGACATCTGGACGTCAAGCAGATGATCGACCTCATCGTCAGGCGCCGCAGCCCCGCCATCGGCGACGGCGTACGACACACAACCGCAGGTCAACTACGGCAAGCCGGATTCACCGTCACCCACGACGGCGGTAAAAGTAACCCCCGCCACGTATCGGTCAGCCTGGACGCAGGCACAGAATGGACCGAGTATGAAAGTGCCCAGTTCGATGAATGCTTTAGCTCGCCTATTTGGATGGAGGCCGACCGTGTCTAAACAGATAGACCTCCGCTTCGGCGCTCTTCCCTGGGAGCCGGCCGACAACGCAGAACTGATCGAGGTCTACGACCGCCACGACCGGCCCATCACCGGCCTACTCCGCCAGCACGACCAGGCATACGTCTTCGACTGCCTCGAAGGGCACGCCTGGGACGTCAACATCTGGATCTACGCCCCCGTCGACGACGAACTAGTCGAGCGACTGGCCGAGGCCGAGGGCGCCGACTTCCGCAAGGCCCTCGACCACGCACTGACCCGCTGCGACATCACAGCCGCCCTCGCCGTCGGCGACCGGCTGGAGATGACCGTCATCGTGCCCCGCAAGGACCTGACCCGCGACCTGTACGTCGGCGTGATGCACGCAGTCGTGACCAAGGTCGAGAGCGGCCCGCAGACCGTCCTACCGCTGAAGAACCTTCAGATGGCCATGTGAAGGCCAGATAGCTGAGAACGCGACGAAGCCCGCCCCCGGAGACCCGGGGGCGGGCTTCGTGTGACCGACCGGAATCCGCCCACAGCCAGTATGGCGTGATCCGCCTACATGCGTGGCCCAGTCCGGGTGGTGAACCCCGCGGTTGCCGGGTCGCCCCCGGCGCCCGCCACGATGGACATCAGCAGGGACACCACGGCGGCGCCCGCAGCGATGCTGCCGACCGCCGGCCAGGCGATGTCCACGATGCCCACCGTCCCGGTGCCGATCAAGCCGAGCGCGGCCGCGGTCGCCGCGCGGAGCATGCGTTCGCCGGTGTCGAGCCAGTAGGTGCCGGTCAAAAGTCGTCGCTGAGACATGATGATCTCCCCTCAGTCGGGGTGGGGAAAGTGGAACCAGCCACGTAGGAGCCCAGGTCGAGGGGCATAGAGGGGCTGGGGGTGCCCCTGACGTCGGGGCGGAAAACTATAAGGGCTTGATCATTTGGCAGGCGGGTTGACCGTGGCGGCCCAGGTGAGCTGCCCGACAATGCCGTCATCCTCCAGGCCGGCGGCGCGCTGGATGTTGCGGCAGACCGTCCGGGAGTCCGGGCCGTACGCGCCGTCCACCGCCAGGCCGTAGCCCAGCCGTACGGCGGCCTCCTGCCAGCGGCGGACATCCTCTCCGCGCGTGATCGGCGGGTACTCCAGCAGGCGGCCGGGCCAGGCGTTGGGGTCCGCCGGCGCGCCGCCGGGCCGCGGGGCACCGCGCCGTACCCAGCCGTACAACGCGGTACCAGGGCAATCGGTGGCGTATCCGTCGCGGTGGCCCTTGATCTCGCGGCCAGCGCCGCCGCGCTCTCGAAGGATCTCGATGGCGTCGAGGATGCCGACCAGCATGGCGTCGGTCGGCTCGACCAGGCCGGTGGCGCCGACCATGCCGAGGACGGCGTAGTGCGCCTGATTGTTGCCGGGGCCGTTGGCGGCCACCAGCACGCCGGGGCCCCGGCCGGTGAGGATGTCGCCGTGCGGGCAGACCGCGTAGCTGTAGGCGAAGTCGCTCCAGCCGTTGCCGTCCATGTGCCAGCCCTGAATCTGCCGCATGAGGTCCAGGCACCGATCATGGTCGCCGGTGAGGCGAGGGTCGACGCGCCCGCCGACGTAGTGGACCTTCACCCCGCGCGTCTTGCTGATCCTGGAGACTTTCCTGGGGGCTCGGGCGCGCCACTGCCTACGAGTGATTACGGTCATGACTCTGCCTCTCCTTCCTCGGTGCGTCGTTCCAGCAGCGCCATGCGGTCCTCCAGCCGTGCCTCCAGCGCGCGCCGCGCCCGCCGCTCCTCGTCGATCTTGTCTTCCAGGGTCCGGCGCAGGCGCCGCTCCTCATCGAGCGCGGTCTGCAGGTCGGCCACCTGCTGCGTGAGCCTGTCGTTGAGCCGCTCCAGGCTGGTGACCACGCCGATGGACTGCTCGCCCTTGTCGCGGCGCCGGTCGCGCAGGTAGGTCAGCAGGCCGGTGATCAGGCCGCCGCCGAGCAGCGCCGCCAGGACCGTGCCGAGCACGCCGAGCACGTCGCCGCTCACAGCCTGCTCCGGGTGAGTCCGACCTTGCGGATGTGCAGGCCGACCGCACCGACGACCAGCGGGTAGGAGGCCAGCAGCCCGGACAGACCGCCGAAGGCGATGATGGATACCCCGTAGATCAGACATGCCAGAGACAGCAGCCGCAGACCGAGCACCATGAGCGGCCGCCGGGTGGTGACCAGCAGCCCGTCGCGCTCGCGGACACCGGCGGCGCCGACCAGCCAGCACACCGAGCCGACCAGGAGAACCAGCCCCCACAGCCGGCCCGCCCACCACGGCATCAGCGCCAGGGCGCGCGAGGAGGCGATTCCGGTCAGCGAGGCAATCCCCGGGACGATGCCGAGCAGCGCGAACATCGTGTCCAGCGGCTGGGTCTGCACCCAGAGGGGCAGCCGGTAGACCAGATGGGTCAGCGGGTTCTTCACGCGGGGTCCGGATCCAGGTGGTAGGCGAGCTTGAACTCGGCCAGCGTGACCGCCACCGCGGTGGAGGCGTTGTGGCGGACCATCAGGCCGAGGGGGACACCCGGGTGCACGAACATGCCCCAGCTCTTGGACCGGTACTGGCCGCCCGGCGTGGCCGCGTAGTCCTCGGTACACGTGGAGTCCGGCGGCCCGAACAGGGCCAGCGGGTCGCGCGTGAACCGATCCCGTACCTCGTCGTAGGTGCCGTCTTCCCACTGCACCATCGCGTACAGCTGCGCCCAGGCGTCATGCGCCGGCCAGATCAGGCCGCTGCGCAGGTCCGGGTAGGCGCTGGTGACGCCGTCGGGCTGGGCCGGGTTGTGCATGCCGTCGGCGTCGTAGGACTCGCCGGTCGTGCTGCCGTACGGGAACCGGAGCAGCGTGTAGTTCGGCCCGGCTGGGATGAGCTGCGGTGACCTGGCGATGAGGGAACACACGTGGTTCGGCATCGGCCCTCCGTGGGTCAGTCGTCCTTCAGCCGGGCGAGCTCGGCCTCGAGGTTGTGGATGCGTTGCCGCTTCAGCTCTTCCGGGTCGGCCGGCTTCGGCGTGGCGGGCAGCGCCTGGTCGCGCCGGGCGAAGAGAGCCGCTTTCTTCTGTGCGAGCTCGGCCTCGGTGTCGGCCTCGACGTGGAACATGCGATCGTCCGGGGTGAGGGCCGCACCGCAGCCGGGGCAGACGTCGGGATTCTGGCCGGTCTCGGCAAAGAAGGCCGCGCCGAAGGTGTGCTTGCCGCCGCAGCCGGGGCAGAAGTAGACGGCGGACACTAGGTCGACGGGCAGGCCGGGAGGCTGGGCTTTGCTCATGAAATCCTCGTGACGATCAAGGTGCTGTTGGCGCGGACGAAGGTCGCGTTGGCGGAGGACGCCTGCTGCGCCCAGGTGAGGGTCAGGTTCCCCGCGGTGCCGGCGACGCGGACGATGCCCTTGTGCAGGGCGACCAGGTTCGTCGAGTTGTTCGTGATGCCGCCGTGCGACGGGGTGCCACTGATCGACTGCGCGGTGCGGCTCACCTGGTCGACCGTTGCCGTCGCGGACTGTGTGATCGCGTCGGCGACCCAGTCCATTGTGGCGCTGGCTGGCCCGTCCCAGTCGGTCTTGATGTCCCCGGCCGGATCGGCGCCGTAGATGAGGAAGCACTCGACGAGGTAGTCGGTGTTCGCCGAGACGGCGACGACGAGTTCGTTGTCGGCCTGCAGTGTCGTGGACGAGGTGACGGACTCGTCCACCGACTTGATGATGACGGCCTGCTGCACGAGGTACGTGGTCATCTCCGAGGCGTCCATCACCTCGTTCGTGGAGAAGGTCTTGAAGCCGGTCATCAGGCGAGCATCCTTGTGCAGCGTAGGAAGGAGTTGGCGAACACTCTGGTCGCGGTGCCGGAGCTGGTGCCTTGGGCCCACTGCAGCTTGAACGTCCCGCCGGAGGTGCCGATGCGGAGGATGCCGGCCACGTGCACGATGCTGGAGGTGCCTGAGGCGATGGTTCCCATCACGGTGCTGGTCGCGGTGACCTTCCAGTTCCTGTCGGTGTCGGTCACGGTGGCGGTCGCACCGCTTACCGGGCCGTTGGCGATCCACCGGATCCAGCCTGAGGGCAGCACGAACTGGAGCTTGAAGTCGCCGCCGACGGCGCCGTCCGTGATCAGGATCCCGTCGAGCCAGTAGTTCGTGCTGGCCGACAGCGTCATGAACAGATCGTTGTCGTCCTGGAGCGTCGTGGACGAGGTGACGCTTTCCGTCGAGGTTTTGCGGGCGACCTGCTGCTGGGTGAGGTAGGCGTTGACGTCCGCGCTGGTCAGGTATTCGTTGACGCCGAAGGTCTTGAAGGCCATGGCTGCCTCACACCAGCTTGGTGACGATCATGCCGGAACCGGTATTGACTCTGGTCGCGGTCGCGTTGCTGGTGTCCTGCGCCCAGCGGAAGCCGAAAACCCCGGCGGTGGTGCTGACCTTCAGCACGCCTACCGCCGGGATGATCAGGTTGGTGGCGACGCCGTTGGTCGCCATGGCGGGCAGGTTGCCGATCTGCTGGCGGGTGCGGGAGACCGGGCCGAACCCGTCCGCGTCGTCGCCGAGCGCGTCGGAGCACCAATCGAAGGTCGCGCCGGACGGCCCGTACCAGCCGAACTCGATCCCGCCGCCGGTATCTGCCCCGTCCACGATGATCAGCGCCTTGATCCAGTAGTTCGTGCTGGCCGCCGCCGTGAACTTCAAGTGGTTGTCGTTCTGGATGGTCTCGCTGCTCGTGACGGTCTCGTGCGCCGTCTTGTCCACGAACAGGCATTGAACGATCTTCGTGTTGACGTCGGTCGCGCCCAGCTGGTTGCCGTCCGTCCAGGTACCGAACGCCATGTCAGAATCCCAGCGGATTCAGATCGAGGCGGCCTCTGGTCGAGTCGCCGATGAGGAAGAAGCTGCCGCCGGCAGCCGAGCTCTGCAGGGTCCAGGTCGTGTACCAGGGGCCGGCGGGGCTCGCGTCGTGCTCGATGCCGCGGATGAAATAGTCCTGTTCGATCATGTCGCCGCCGCCGGGTGGCCGTCGCCGGATCGTGATCCGGTCGCCGATCAGCCTGTTCAGGGACTGGGGGAACAGGTTGGATTCGTCGGACTGCGGCATGATCGTGATGGTCTCGAAGCGCTGCTCGGGCTGCGCGCTCAGCGACAGCACCCACTGCGCCATGTTCAGCGCGGAGCTGTCGCTGTTGAACAGCAGGTCCGACCGCTCCCAGGTGCGGACGAGGAACTCCTCCTGTGAGGCGGTGTCCTCGGCCACCTGCTCGGAGCCGCCCACCCGGGTGATGATGACCCTGTTGACCAGCTGGGTGTCATCGCTGGCCAGCGTCAGGTCCGTGTACGGCAGTTCGGAGCCGCCGGCATCACCGAAGGTCGCCTGCGAGGTGGTGGAGCGAGAGTCGTTGTTGATCGCCGCCCGGTTCCTGAAGAACACTTTCCCGTCCGCGGTGACGTACAGTTCGCCGACCTCGGTCTCGTTGGTGATCAGCAGCTCGTCCATCAGGTTGCCGTCGAGCGTGGTCGCCTGCAGGGTGACGTCGCCGGTCGCGATGCTGCGCAGGCTGGCCGACCAGCCGGCGTTGTCCAGGATGCGGCTGACGCGAGCGCTGGACAGCTCGGAGGGGGCCGAGACGGCGTCGGTGGAGCGCCGGTCGAAGTTGGAGAAGATCTTGAAAGCGTCGGTGCACGGCACGGTCACCTCGCTGTAGTTCGGACCGTCCCAGATGACCTTCCAGGCGTCCACATACCCTCTGAACAGGTCGTATGTCACCGAGTTCCAGATCGCTCTGACCCTGACCGGGCGCATGGGCTTGACCAGCGTGCCGCCGGAACCACTGGACAGACCCGACAACGACTTGTGAGCCATGGAAGCGGTCGTGAACGACGTGCTCTGGGCGTCCTCCGCCTCGGTGTAGGAGTCCGTGGCCGTCCAGTCCCACGACGCCCCAGAGCCGCCGCCGACAGCAGACACGAACCGCATCTCATAGTCGGCCGTGCCGGACGGGACCAGCGAGGGCGTGTCGAAGTAGGCGGTGCCAGGGTTGTCGGTCGAGTCGAAGGTCGGTGTGCCGGAGGCGTCCCGGATGGCCGCGACGATGGTCACCCCGTCCGACCCGGACGCCTGCGCGAAGGTGTAGGTGGACGGCTCTGAGGCGCCCGCGACCTTCCACCAGACCTTGGAGTGCAAGTTGTTGGCGCCCGCGTCCCGGCTTGTGAGCGGCTGCCAGGTGGCGCCGCCGGTCGGCGTGGACATGGACGAGGCGTTCCCCCAGTCCGCGGACTGGTAGGCGACCAGGATGTCGCCGGAGGCGGTGCCGGTCGGCTTGGCGCAGGTGTAGCTCGTCGAGGTGGAGGTGGCGACGGTGGAGTCGCGCAGGCTCGCCTCGATCGTCTCGGGGTCCGTCGAGGCCACGGCCACGGAGAAGCCATGCCCGACCACCTGCGTGATCGAGCACGCGGCCTGCTGGATGCCCGAGGCCGCGCTGCCGGACGGAAGCGTGTACGGGCCCGAGCCGTTGCTGGGGTCGAAGCGCCTGTCGGAGTTGTTGAGCTTCAGCTCGCACGTGCCGGCCTCGTACCGGATCAGCGGCCCGTCCACCCGGCTGGACCCGCGATTGATCTTGAAGTGCATCAAGTAGGCGCTGACGTCGGTGAAGGTGCCGTTGTTCTCGAAGTCGATCGCGACGTTCAGGATCGGGAACGCCATGTCAGGTGCGCAGCTTCAACGTGATGCCACCGGTGTTCTTGGCGTAGGTCTGCAGCTCCTGGACCATCGCGCGGATGTCGCTGACGCCGTGGAAATGCACATCGCCGGTGATGGTCAGGCCGCCCGCGCTGGGTTGGATGCGGCCCGGGGAGCCGACGTGCAGCATCTCCGGGCCGCGCTCGCCGACCATGTATGCCTGGCCCGGCTGCACCCGGCCGCCGCGCCAGCGGCCGATCGGCGGCCGGCCCCACCGGTAGCCGCTGCCGGGGCCCTCGTTGACGCGGGCGCCGGTGAAGGGCGCCTGGATGACCCGGCCGGGGCCGGAGTACATGACGACGTGGCCCGGGCCGTTGCGGCCCCAGCTGGTGAACCCCAGGTCGCCCGGGGCGGGCTTGGAGATGTGGCTGGTCCACGGCCACTGCCCGTAGGTGGTGCGCGGGATGACCTTGCCGCTGGCCTTGTACCAGCCGTACTGCATCAGGCTGGAGCAGTCGAAGCCGCGGATCCCGGCGCCCTGCGCGAACCCGTAGCCGGGACCGCCTGGGCCGCCGCCGCCCCAGCTGTAGGGGACGCCGATCTGGGTTCGGGCGGCCTGCACGGCCTTCAGGCCGACGCCGCCCATGCGGGCAGTGATCTCCTTGGCCAGGAATGTGCCGATGGCGTTGGTCATCCGCTGGTAGGCGTTCTCTCGCCTGGCGAGGTAGCCGCGCAGCTGGGTGAGCGAGGGGCCAGTCCGGTACGGGGTGGGGAGTGTCTTGTAGCCGACAGGGCCGCCCTGGGCGAAGGCGGGCAGCTGCGTCCGGCCGGAGCGGACCATCTGCCGCAGGCGCAGCATGGCTTGCTGACCGCCGACCTTGTCAACCTCCTCTGGCGTCCACACGTGCTCGCCGACCCGAAGCATGGCGTGCACGCTGTCCTTGTGGCGCGAGCCGCCCGGCTGCATCGGCACCTCGCCGCCTTTGGCGAAGATCGTGGCCCGGACCTTGCCTGCTGTAAAGGTTGTCCCGTCGGCCGAGACTTTGATCTGCACCTTCTTGGGCGTCTTGATCTTGTCGGTTGCGTCGTTGATCGCCTTGGGCATCTCGATGTACTTGGCGATCAGGTCCTTGATCGCCTGGCGTGCTTCCTTGGAGGCTCCCTTGACGCCGACCAGCTTCTCGATGTGCTTCTTGAACGCCTCGTTGGCGTCCTTGGCGCTTTTGGTCTGGTCGAAGACCTTCAGTGCGTGATCGCGGGCCGCCCGCGCCGCCGCGATCACTGCGCGCTCGTTGGCCCGGCCTGCGGCGGTGTCGATGTTGAACGCGCCGGTCCTCTTGTTGACCGCGGCCCCGTTCTCTTTGAACGCCGACGTCACGTTGTCGAGGGCTTCCTCGAACTCCAGCTCGCCGTCGCGTGATTCCAGCAGCGCGTTGTTCAAGCGGTCCAGCGCGGCCCGCTGGCGGTCGATGGACTCGGCGGCCTTCTGGGAGTCGGCGGCGAGCTTCTGCTGTGTCACCGCCGCGGCGTTGGTCTTGGCCACCGAGCTGTTGGCGGCCGCGGTGTAGAGGGGGAACACCTCGGCCAGCCGGTTGACGGGGACGCCGGCCGCCTTGGCCTGCTCGGCGATCTTCCCGAACGCCTGCTTGGCCTGCTCGACGTTGCCTGAGGTCGCCATCGCCGCCAGCGCCTTGTCCACCGATTCGACTTTGCGCTGCAGCTGCTGGAAGTTGCCGTCAAGGATCGGCAGGGCGTCGGCCATCGCGTCGATGGGGTGGCTCATCAGCCGCTCCCACAGGGTGGGGTCGGCGATCTCCCGGATCGCGTCGCCGAAGCGTTTCGGGGCGTCGGCGGCATCGTCGAACGCGCCGGTCCACTGCTCGGACATCTTGCCCGACAGCTTGCCGGTGGCGGCCAGCTTCTTCAGGTCCTCGGTGAGCTGGTCGGCCTCCACGTGAGCGCCGGCCAGGGTCGAGGTCAGCTTGTTGACCTGGTCGACCGCGATCACTGTCGCGGCGATCAGCGCCAGCGCCTTGCCCAGGGTGGCGAGCTTGGCCTTCAGCCCGTCGGCGGTGATGCCGAGCGCCAGCATCGCCGCCTTCGTTTCGGCGATCTTCGGGATGAGGAAGATCAGCCCGCCCGCGGCCAGGCTGGCGGCGCCCGCCACCCCGGCGATCGAAACGACCGCGCCCTGCGCCCCGGACGGCATCGCCGAGAACGCGTTCACGACGCTGTCAGCGGCCTGCACCAGGCGGCGCAGCACCCCGGTGGAGGCCGAGCCGCCCTCGATCAGCGCCGTCTCGACGCTGCCCTTCAGCTTCTCCAGGTCGCCGGCGAGGTTGTCCATGTTCTTGGCGGCCACCTTCGAGGCCGCCCCCTGCTCGGAGACCGCGTCGGTGTACTTGCGCACACCCTCCGCGCCGATCTTGTACAGGATCGCCGCGCCGCGCATGGCGTCGGAGCCGAAGATCTGCGCCATCGCGGCGTCGCGCTGCTGCTGGGTCAGCCCGCCGAGCCTGTCCTTGAGCTGCCCGGCCAGATGTTCCAGCCCGACGAAACTGCCCTGCGCGTTGTAGGCGAACAGGCCAAGCTCCTCCATCAGGTCCGCGCTCTTGTTCGTGGGGTTGGCCAGATGCATGAGCATCGTCTTGAGAGAGGTGCCGGCGTCGGAGCCGATCAGGGCGTTGTCGGAGAACGCGGCCAGCACACCGACGGTGTCCTCCAGATCCAGCCCGGCCTGCGCCGCCATCTGTCCGCCGGCCTTCAGCGACTCGCCCAGCTGATGCACGTCGGCGGCGGACTTGTTCGCGCCCGCCGCCAGCGCGTCGGCGACCCGCTCGACGTCCTTGCCCTGCAGGTTGAAGATCTTCATCGCCTGGCCGGACAGCGTGGCGGCCTCTTCCAGCTCCAGCTGGCCCGCCGCGGCAAGCGACAGGGCGCCCTTGAGCGCGCCGCCCATGATGTCGGCCGCGGAGATGCCGACCTTGGCCAGTTCGGCCTCGGCCTGGGCGGCCTCGGTGGCCGAGTATTTCGTGTCCTTGCCCGCCTGCAGCGCGGCTTTGCGCAGCCCGTCCAGGTCTTTGGCCGAGGCGTTGGAGACGGCCCCGACGTGGCTCATGGCCTTGTCGAACTCCATCGTCGCCTTGACCGCGACCCCGAACCCGGCCACCAGGGCCGCGCCGGAGACGACCGCGCCCTGGCCGAGCGCATCCAGGCTCTCGCGCTGCTTGCGGTTGGCGTGCTCGATGGTCTTGTGCAGGTCGGTGACGCGCTCGCGCGCCGACTTGATGGTCTTGGAGAGGGTGACGTCCCGGCCGACCAGGTCGACGGCGACAACGCGGCCCACGCTACCCCCTCTGCTCCTCGGCTTTGTTCATGCGGTCGATCACGGCGGTGAACTCGCAGAAGACGTCCACCGGAAGATCCCAAGCGTCCAGGTAGGTGATGCCGAAGCGCTGCGCCAAGCCCAGCGAGTAGGCCAGCACCTGGGCCTCTACGCCTCCCCGTTCGTCGCCCCAGAGGCGGTCGAGGACGTCGGGCCTTTTCCCTCCGCGGCAGCCTCGCCCAGGCCCTGCGCGTCGGGCTGGTCGTCGCCCTCGTCGGGCTCGATGAAGTGCAGCTTTCTCAGGTCGCAGTCGATCTCGTCGAAGGGGATCTGCTCGCCGCTACGGCGGTAGAGGATCAGCAGCAGCGCCGTGAGCGCGTCGGCGTCGCCCTCGACCAGCGCGTCGAGGAACTGGTACGTCGACATCCGGGTGTGGGCTTTGATCACGCGGGCCTCGGCCAGCGTGGGCATGCCGTCCCACTCCCACTCGTGGACCTTGCCGTCGGGGTCTTCCAACCTGATGATCGTCACGAGCCCAGCTCCTTCGCGATCTGGTCAACGACCCGATCGATCGCCTGCTCTGCCCGCCGCTCCGAGCCGCGCGCTGTCCGGTAGAACCACGGCTTGGCACGCTGCACCGCCCAGGCGGCCGACCGGCGCCCATACACGGGGTGCCGCCAGCGCTGGAACGGGCTCACGCCCTCCATGTAGGCGCCCAGGTTCCGCCGGGAGGCGGGCATGCGCTTGGGGTTGACCCACACGGTCACGCCGTTCCAGCGGGTGTTCATCGAGACCTGGATCACGGTTGCTTTGGCGATCTCGGCGCGCAGCCTACCGCTCGACCTCGATGGCAGCGCGCGGACCGCGGCCTTCTCGGCCTCGCGCAGCGGCACAGCGACCTTGCGCAGTTCGGCGCGGGCCCGGCGCTCGATCTCCTTGGAGCCGTACTTGCGCATATCCAGCGCCAGCCGCTCCAGCGCCTCGTGCCCCCGAAACTCCACTACGCGGTCGCCCTCGACAACGTGCCGGCGCCCGGCCAGGACACGCTCACCGTCGCCAGGTCACCCACGCTGTTGCCCATCGGGTTGACCTCTTTGACCAGCACGGTCCCGGAGTATTCGGGGTTGGTCGACGAGATCGCCGCCGACGTGGCGCGGATCTTGACCGTGGTGGTGGTGCCGAGCAGCGGCCACAGGGTGGCGTCGACGGCCGAGGCGGCGAAGTCGGAGTTGAACTCGATGTCGACCGACCAGTCCTTCAGGCCGCCGATCCGGGAATGGAAGGTGTCGCCGAAGGCGGTGTCGTCGAGCTCGGCCGCCTCGACCTTCAGGGTCGCCGAGCGGGCGAACGCGCTGAGCACGACGGAGTTGATTTCGACGCGGCAATCAATGAACGCGAACGAGGCCATCGCTTCTCCTTGAACGACGAAAGCCACCGCGCTCGCGATGGCTAAAAGGGGTCGGGTGGGCTATTGGACGGCGATGGCGCCGGCCACGCTGAACGTCCCGGTGATCGCCGAGACGTTCATCCGCCAGTGCGTCTCACCGACGAACGGCCCGGCGACACGGGTCATCCAGGTGCCGCCGGTCGTGGTGATCGGGCCGATGGTGCCGCGCGTGGTCGGCGAGCCCATGCCCGCGCTGTCGTCGGACTGGACCTGGACGGTGATCGTGGTCCCGGCCGAGAAGACGTGCAGGACCGCGTACACGTACTGGGTCGAGGTGGGGGCGCCCAGGTTGAGCACGGAGCCGAGCGCGCCGGTCGCGGACACGGCGCCCTTGGCCGCGGCCACTTGACCGCGGGCCACGCCGACCCCGTTGGTGCCCAGGCACGACAGCGTGAACGGGGTGACTTCGCCGACCTGGCCGAACATCTGGTAGGAGAACTTTCCCGCCTGGAAGATGTAGGCGGCCGATCCCGCGGCGCCGGTCGGCGTCATCGTGACCGGCCGGTCCACGACGCCGAGGTCGGGGAAGCTCTCGGGGTCCACCGCGCCGGAGGTGGCCGACTGCCAGTAGCCCTGCAGCTCAGCCTCGATGTTGCGCAGGCCGGCCAGCCGAGACCGGAAGCCGCCGCCGCCGAAGGTCGTGCAGTCCTTCTCCTCGACGTCGACCTTGAGGGTGATCTGGTTCAGGTCGGTCGTGAAGTCGTAGCCCGCGACGTAGGTGGTGGCGTCGGTGAAGGCGAACGAGCTCACTGGGTGCCGCCCCTAGGCTTGGCTGCCTGCTTGGCTTCGGCGGGCTTGTCCTCGGTGGGCTCGATGTGGCCGCCCTGGATGAGCGCCTCGACGTTGACGCCGGCGGGGAACTCGGTGATGACGCCGCCGGGCTGCACGCCCGCGACCTCGCAGGGCCCGATCACGCGATATCTGGGCACGTCGTCTCCTTCAACTCAGATGGCAGGGCTCAGATCAGGCGTCCACGACGTGCAGCGGCCCGTACACGCAGGTCCGGCGCTTGCCCGACAGGATCACGTCGGCGCGCCACCAGCGCGTGCCGGCGGTGGTCAGCGCAGCGGCGGGCACGGCGATCTGGCAGGTGCCGCCGACGGCCGAGGTGATGGTGATCTCGCCGGTTGCGGTCGACAGCTTCGTCACGCCGGCGCCGTCGTCGGCGGTCTGCGCGGTCGGCTTCAGGTAGCACTCGACCGTGGCGCCGGTCAGATCCTGCGCCGCTCCCGAGTCGTGCTGGGTGATGGCCAGGTCGACGGTTTCGTCGTTGACCTGGATGAGCGTGAGATCGCGGCGCGTCGTCACAAAGGGCTCCCTCGCTCAGGTGATGGCGGCATCCAGCCGGGCTGCCACGGTCACATCGGCGTCGCGGCCGCCGGCCACCTGCACGGCGGCCTCCCGCCGGGCGACGACGAGCGCCTCGGCGTCGCGCCGGGCGACGACTTGCACGACCGCCTGGATCAGTCCGGCCACGAGGGCTTCGGCGTCGAGGTCGGCCAGCGCTGTGCCGGTCTCTGCCTCGGCGCCGACCTGCACGCTCACCGCGATCACGGCCGGGGCAGGCGCCGCGCCGGCCGAAACGGCTGCTCCCGGCAGCGATACCGCGGCCGTGACCACGGTCGCGCTCACGCTGCTCGACGCCGCAGCGTCCGGCGCGGTGATCGCCACCAGGCAGGTCACCAGCGCGGGCCCCACGCCCGCACCGGCCGCCGCGAGCGGCGCCGGGATGGCGACGGCGACCACGACCGGCCCCGGGCCGGCTGCGGCTCCGGCCGACAGGCTCGCGGCCGCCAGCACGGCCGTAGCCGCGAGGAGCGGCGGCGCGAGCGCGGCACCCGCCGAAAGCACCGCTGCCGGCATGGAGGCCGCGCCTGTGATCGCGGCGGCCGCCGGTGTCGCCCCGGCTGACAGCGCCGGGACGCCGACGGCGGCCGTGGCGGCCACCGCCGCGGCGTTGACGCCGGCGTCGCCGCCGATCGACACCACCGCCTCGGGCAGCGCCGCCGTGGCCGCGACGTGCGCCGGTGCGGCTCCCGCTCCCGCCGATACGGCCGGCGCGGACACCTCGGCGCTGCCGGCTACGACGGAGGAGCTCACGCCGGAGCCCGCCGACAGCGTCGCCGCGGCGAGCGAGCTGGCGGCGGTCGCGACGGGCGGCGCCGCGCTTGCGGCCGTGGCCACGCCCGGCGCGGGCAGCGCCACGGCGGCCGGCACCGCCCCGGGTGCGGCGGAAGCTCCAGCCGACACCGTCACGCCCGATACGGCGGCCGCGACCTGGACCAGCGCCGGTCCGGCCGTGGCGCCTGCGGACGGCGACGCCGCGGCCAGTGTGGCTGCCGCTGTGACCGCGGCCGCCGAATGGGTCGCGCCCGCGGAAACAACCGGCCCCGCCGGCGTCGCCAGGGCCGTCACCGGCGCGGCGGCCACCTCGGCACCCTGGGTGACGGCCACCGCGGGCAAGCTGGCAGCCGCCGAAACCGTGACCGCCTCGACGCCCGCACCGGCCGCCAGGCCCGGAGCCGGAACCGCCGCGGAGGCGGTGACCACCGGCGGACCGGCGCCGGCACCGGCCGAGACCGCCGCTGCAGAAAGGGAAGCCCCTACGGCGGCGGCCGGCGGCGTAGGCGTCGCCCCGGCCGAGACGGTGACGCTCGGCGCCGATGCAACCGCCTCGGCCGCGGGCGGCGCCGCAGACGCCCCGGCCGACAGGCCCGGGCCGGGTACCGACGCGGCAACGGCCACTGCCGCAGCCTCTGGGCCGATGGTCAGCGCCGCCGCGGCGACCGTCGCCGCGGCGGTAGTCACGTCGGGCGCGGTGGCGGCGCCGCTCGACAGCGTGGCCGGCGGCGTGGATGCGGCGGCCGCCACGGCGTCGACGGCGACCGTCGAGCCTGCCGACAGCGCGGGGGCGGCGATGGACGCGCCGGCCGAGATGACGCCCGGAGCCGCGGTCGCGCCCGCCGAGACGGTCGCGGCCGGCACTGCCGCGCTGGCGGCGACGACACCGGGCGTGACGCCGGCGTCGGCCGACAGGGACGGCGCCGGACACGATGCGGTGCCTGCGATGACCGGCGGCGTGGCGGTGGCGTTGGCGCTCAGCGGCCGGAAGATGAGCGGTGCCGCGCCGGCCCAGGAGATGGGCGGGCCATCCTCGGTGGTGGGGCTCGCGCCTCCACCGCTCAGGGTGTTGCCGTTACCCGAATAGTCGACCTGGCTCGGGACCGTCCACGGATACCAGGCGTACAGGTCCGTGGTCCGTCGCGGCAGGATCGTCCACGACTCTTCTTCGAGCTCGGCCTGGGTGAGGCTGGCGTTGCGATAGATCTTGCAGGCGGCGACGCAGCCGTTGAACCACTCGCCGTTCCAGGCTGACTCGCCGATGCCGATGGTCTGAATGGTGGTGTGCGGTGACAGCCCGGAGGCCCAGGTGGTGAGCGTGAAGGTGTTGCTGGTGGCGGGGCGGGTGACGATCGTCCCGGCGGCCCCGTTGATCGAGACGCCCCAGTAGTACCAGGTGCCCACCGTCATGGCCAGGCTGCCCTTGGGGGTCAGGGCGTCATCCAGCAGCTCCATTGTGGTGCCGTCGCTGTTGCTTTGCAGCACGTAGAGGTCGCCGGTGCCGTTGTCGACGCACCAGATTGTGCTGTACGTGTTGCGGTCGGTGGAGATCTTGGCCCAGATGCAGATCGACCATTGCGCGGTCTGCCCCCAGGCCGCGGTCCGGAAGTAGTCCTGGTTGTCGGCGTTGAACCGGTGCGCCACGCTCGCCTCGTCAGGTGTCGGACCAGCTCAGGTAGGCGCGCTCGAGGAAGGCGTCGCCCGCCATGGTGTCGTTGGCGTGGTTGCCGAGGCGGGAGACCCGGATGAAACAGGCGTCCAGGGCGGCGATCGAGTCGAGGTTGGAGATCGTCAGGGTCACCGAGTGCAGCCGCTGGCCGGTGGTGCCCAGGTGGGTGTCGTCGACGGCCTGGGCGGTCGCCAGCCCATCGGTTTCGACGTCCTGGCTGTCGGTGTTCGCGGTGATGGCGGCGATGGCCGCGTCCCACCGCACGACGCCGGACGACGCGGTGTCGGCGTACCAGAAGGCTTCCAGCGTGAGGTTGCCGGATCCGTAGTTGAACGGGATGAACTTCCAGTAGGCGTTCTCCTGGGCCGCGGCGTCGTAAGCCAGCACGGTGACGGGGAAGTTCGTGCCCGGGATGGTCCGGAAGGCGGGAAAGGAGGAGGTGAGGAAGGACGCGCCCTCCGGCATGAGGGGGCAGTAGACCGTCGCCATCAGCCATCCTCATCCGCGCGCAGCCGGCCGATCCGCCGCCACAGCACAAACGCGAGCACCCACGCCTTCTGATCGGGGCTCGCCGCGCTCCGGAATGCGGCCGGGAGGGCCAGGTTGTACTCGGGCAGCTTGGCCTCGAGCCAGTCGTCGGCAGCGTCGATCGCCGCACGCAGATCGGTCTTGCTGAAGGTGCAGACCTCTTTGTTCTCCCGCATCCACTGAGCTGCGGTGCGGGCCCGGGCGAGGGCGCTCAGGACGGCCATCACATCTCCTACGGGGTGAGGTCGATGGCGAAGATGCCGGAGGCACTCCAGGTGATCAGGAACAGGCCGGCCTGCGTGGAGTAGTCGGCGCCGAAGTTCACCAGGCAGATTGCGTTGTTGCCGGCCAGCGCGTCGGCGTAGATGAGCGCGCCGCGCGCGTTGGTGATCGTCGAGGACGACCACGAGGTGTCCGCGGCGTCGAACGTCGACGTACCCGATGCGCCGGTGAACGTCGTCGACGTCAGCGCCACGCCACCCGCGCTGTAGCCGGTGCCGGACACCTCGTTGGCGTCGTACGGCGAGGCGCCGTAGGCCGTGTCCGAGGTGAAGTTCGGCGTGATGCTATTGGTGAACATGGCGACCTTGTGCGTCTCAAGGTCGAGGTCCAGCGCAAGCTGGGTGGTGTCGAGCACGTCGACGAACGTGGCCACGTACAGGCCCGATGCGGTGATGGCCACGACTCAGTCTCCCTCGGTGCTGATGAAAGCGTCGCCGCCGACCGCCACTCCGTCCTCACGGACGAGCGCGCGGGCCTGACGCAGAGCCAGCGCCGTCTCCTGCTTGGCCGCTTTGCTCTCCGGCGTCGGGTCTGCGGCATGGGCGCTCTTGGCCGTGGCCAGGTCCGCCTCGAGCTCCGCCAGGCGCTCGAGTGCGTCCGCTTGAGCGCGCAGGCCGGCCGCGCGTTCTGCTGAGGACATCACGACTCTCCATTCCGCAACACGGTGATCGTTTGTGGGCGTAGTGCGACATCGACCCGGTCGTCGCGGGTGGCGTGCTCGGTGGTGGTGTTGCCGAGCTCGTCGATCGTCGCCTTGACGCGCACCCCGTCCGCGCGGCGCCCCTCACGCACTCGAGGCCCCGACCGCCCGCGTGACAGGAGCCCGACGGTACGGATCTTCTCGGCGAACGAGAGCTCCTCAGCCACAGCCACCCACCTCAGGTTCCGAGCGCGATGACGCGCAGAGTGAAGACGCCGCCGTAGTAGCCGATCTGGCCCACCTCTTCGAGGCCGAGCGGCCGGAAGTCGATGACGATGCAGTCCTCGACCACCGCGCCGAGCGTGCGGTCGCCCTCGATGGCGGCCAGCACCGACAGCGGCCCGGTCGGGTTGGCGTAGCCGGCCAGCGCCAGCTGGCCGGCGCGGTCGACCGCGGCCGACACCAGCACGGTCACGGTCGGCTCGAGCATGAACCGGCCGCGGCCCATCGTCTGGTGGTAGGTCGGGATCGGCGGCACCCCGACCAGCGCGGCCGGCGGGTTGATCTGGTCGGGCACGACGTCGTCGACCCGCAGCCCGGCGATGGTGGCCAGCCGGGCCTCGATGCCCTGCATCACCTGCGCGATAGTCGGCGCCATCAGCCGACCAGGATCCGGTTGCGCTCATACGGCTTCAGCAGCGCGCACACCTTCGGGTTCTCCCGCACGCGGATCGCGCCATACTCGCCGAACCCGGCCACCCCGAACGGCGCCGACCTGAGCTTGAACACCTCGGCTGAGAGGATCAGGCACGCCTGCTGCACCGGCGCCGGCACGGCGGCCCAGCCCCACTGCGCGGTCACCTGCAGCGGCGCCCGCCGGCTGGTGATGGGGAAGCACCGGCTGTAGATGGCCCGGATCCTCCAGTACGCCCAGCCGCTCTCGCCGTCCACGACTGCGTTCAGAGGCTCGAGCTGGAAGTCGGTGGTGGCCCAGGTCGTCTCGAACGTGCCGTCGTCACCGTCGTCGGTCTTCACGACCAGGCCGGACGTCGTCCAGAAGTCGTCGACGTAGGCCAGGCAGGCGCTGTCGGGGTAGTAGATGCGGGCCGTCGCCGAGGTCGCCTTGTTGAACTGCCGGTTGCAGTGCTTCTCGATCTCGCGCGAGCTGGAGGTCAGCGCACCGGTCAGCTCGCCGTCGTCGACGGCGTCAGACACCTGCAGGTACGACTTCAGCTGTGCCAGCGTCGCGTAGGGGTCGCCCAGCGCCATCGCCCACCTCCTTGCCCTTCTGCTGGCGGTCGAACGCCTGTTCGGTCAGATAGATGCCGCCCTTTTCGTGGCTCGTCTTCACCCGCGTGTCCACGTGCACCGGGATGTCGGCGGCCTGGCAGCGGACGCAGAACGACAGGTCTTCGGAGAAGACGCGGCGCCCGCCTCGCAGCCCGGTCGGGTGGGTGATCGGGTCGAACCACGCCTCGCCGTAGCGTTCGCGGATCTTCTCCAGCGCCCGCCGGTGGATCAGCAGGCAGGCAGCGCCGGTGGCGGCCACTTCGACGACCTGGTCGCGGCCGTAGTCCGGCATCGGCACGAACCCGAGCTCGTCCTCCAGCTCCGCGTAGGCGTAGCAGGTGGGCACGATCGCGAACTCCGGCGCGTACAGCTCGCCGGTCCCGGTGCGGCGCTGGGCGAAGCACAGCCCGCCCATGACCGGCCGCCGGTAGCGATCGGCGGCGGCCACCAGGCGGTCCACGGTGTCCTGGGCGAAGCCCATGTCGGTGTCGACGAAGAACAGCCACTCGCCGTCGGTCTGGTCGAGAAAGCTCCTGGCTACCTCGTTGCGGCCCTCGGCGATGCCGCCCGTCCCGCACATCTGCCGCAACTCCCGGCCGCCCTCGCGCACGATCCGCTGCTGCGACATCACGTCATATAGGCACAGGTCCCGATACGACAGCCCGAACGATGCCGCCCATTGGCCGTCGTCGAGGAACCCGACGACCACGCTGCCGCGCTTCACTTCGCCTTCGGCCGCCGCGTCGTCCGCCGCTCGCCGGGCGCGGTCGTCGCCTGCTCGACCTCGGCGATCCGCACAGAGTCCGGCGCAGGCTCGTCCTGCTCGCCCTCGGCGATGAAGTACCAGGGCGCGTTGAGCACCACCGGATCGTCGTCGGCGTACTGGCGGGTCGGGTCGGGCACGATGTGGGCGCCGCTCTTCGGGTCGAGCAGGGCGCACGGTTCGGCCTTGTAGCGTTCGCGCACGCGCATCGGCATGGCGACATCTCCTTAGTAGGGGCCGGCGGGAAGGTGATGGAGGCCCCGGCCCCGCAGCGCGCCAGGGCCTCCACACGTCAGGCGCTGGTCTTGTCCACCAGCATCCGGAAGCTGGCCAGATTGGTCGCGTCGGCGCCGTTGCGCCAGTATGCGAACCAGGCCCTGCGGCCGTCCGGCAGGTTGTTGGCGGTGTTGAACATGTGCGGGATGAACTCCACCGAGAACCCACCCGGCATGTCCACGATCGTGTATCCGGAGAAGTCTCCGAAGATGATCTCGTTGTCGAGCGCGGTCGTGGTCTGCGTAGTCGGCGCGTCGTCCGACTCCACCAGCGGCCGGCCCAGCAGGCTTCCTGCCATCGCCTGCGTGATGTCGGTCGAGAAGCTCGCCGACACCGCGGTGCCCAGCGCCTTGATTGCCAGGCTGTAGAGCGGGTTGGTCAGCCACGTGCCGCGGCCGCGCCAACGCACCGGCAGCGTCCGATACAGCGAGTGCAGGTCGACCAGGCCGATCGTCGCCGCCGTGGTCGAGGTGACCTGCAGCGAGGCGGAGGCGTTGACCGCGGTGAAGATGCCCTTCGGCTGACCGGAACCGGAGCCGGTCGCGTGCGCGGCGCCCTCCAGCCGGTCGCGGGCGTCGGCGAACAGCATCAGCACGTCCGAGCTGAGGCCGGCGATGTCCTCGAACGCGGCGATGGACGCCTGCACCAGCGACTGCGCCTGCACGGTCGAGACGGTCGCGGCGGCGAGCGCCGGCGTGTCATCGGATACTTCGACGAGTTCGCCGTCCCACGACGCGGTCACGCCCGCCGTGGTGACGCCGTGCCAGACATTGCCGACCGTCAGCGTCACCACCCGCGCGATGCCACGGATCACGTTCGAGGTCCCGGCATTGGTCAGGATCAGCGTCGGGTCCAGGTGGGTCGGCACGAGCAGCCCGCCGGCGGTAGCCGTACCGACGGCCATCGCGGCGCGCTCCTCGTAGGTCAGGTACTCCTGCCTGCCCGTCATCATCTTGGAGAACCCGGCCTCGTACTCCGGCCGGGAGCGCGCGAGCAGGTTGGATGCCCACCGGGTGTCGCCGCCATGCCGCCGCAGCAGCGTCTCGACGTGCCGCTCGTTGTCGGCACCGCCCAGGTCACGCTCTTCCAGCGCCTTCAGATTGGCGTCGGTCAGCGCCCGCTGCAGGTCGCCGCCGTGCAGGCTGCGATCCTCCAGCACGGCAAACGGGTCCACCTTCGTCATAACCTGCGGGGCGCCGCGGGCGCCGTCGCCGGCCTCGGTACGGCCGGGCCGCTCGGCCAGGCTGCGCACCTCCTCCCGGCGCTCCTCCTGGCGGCGGATCGTCTCCTGCAGCCGGCCGCGCTCGCTGCGCAGCTCATCCCACTGGGCCTGCTGCTCGTCGGTGAGCGGCTCGTCTCCGGCCGCCTCGTGGATGGCCCGCAGCTCGTCCTCGACGGCTGCCAGCCTCTCACTCGGATTCATGGTCTGCTCCCTATGAAGCAAGGAACTCAAGCTCCAGGAGTCGGCTCCTGGAGCTCACGGACAGACCGCGCGAGTGGTGGTTCACCGGCTCGTCGGCAACGGGTGCGGCTCCCTGCTCCGCAGTGCCCGCGGGGGCGGCTGCGAGGTCGGGAGTGCGAAGCGCGCGCGCTCGCGCCAGCAGGTCGTCGATCTGCTGGGCGCCTCTGGCGCGCAGGCGCTCGTAGTACTGGTCGGTCATGCCGCTCATCGAGCGCATCCCGGCGGTCGCGGCGGGGTTGGCCGGATAGGTGACGGGCCCGAACTCATACAGGCGCACCTCCCGGATGGTGCGCTCGGGGACGCCGTCGGGGTTGTGGTCGGAGCGCTCGGGCTCGTCGTCCCACTCGTCCTTGATCACCTGGAAGCGGAAGCTGGAGCCGTACAGGCCGCGCTTGAGGGCGGGCAGCAGGTCGCGGTTGTAGCTGGTGTCCAGCAGCCCGACCTCGTAGTAGCCGCCCGTCCCGTCCTCGCGCAGGTCGTCGATCGGGCCGAGCACCTTGTCGCCGATGACCGGGTCATAGCCGTGGTCGAAGGCCACCACGATCTGATCGCGCCGCTCGGCCATCGTCTTGCGGAAGGCGCCCGGGGCGATCGACTCCATGAAGTCGCCCTCCCAGAACGAGCGGATCCGGTACCAGGTGTCGAACACGGAGAAGTGGCCGACCATGGTGCCGAGCGTGTCGGTCCCTTCGCCGCCGTCGCCGTCTGCGCGCAGCTCCACGCACGCCGGCACGGCGCGAACCAGATCGAGCTCGCGCAGGGTTTCCATGAGTGCTCCTATGCGGCAGGCAGGGCCGGTTGCGTCCCGGCGGGTTGAAGCTGAACCGAGTAGAGGCCCGAGTGCACGAGCAGGCTCCAGTCGTTGGCCTTGACGGCAGCTTTCACCGAATCAGGCTCGTATCCGGCGTCGCCAAGGGTGCGGATCGTCTGGGCCTCCATCGCCTGGATCTCGGCGATGTCTTTCCGGTCCTCACGCAGGAAGGCAATGTTGGCGTCGTCGTACCAGAGCCGCACGCCGCCGCCCTGCGCGGGAAGGAGAACCGACAAAGCAGCGGCGGCCGAACGCCACTGCGGGCGCGCCCAGTGGTCGCCGAACTTGCGGCGAGCCTGCCCATAGTTGCTGTAGGTGGCGGCCTGCAGCCCCTCGGACAGGCCCACGATCACCGCGGGGACACCACCGGCGGCGGTGATCCTCGTCTCCCCGGCACCCTGGGTCTGCTTGAAGTCGAGTTGGCGCAGATCGGCGCCGACGACGGTCACGTCCGCGCCGCCCCCGAGATACAGGGTCCGGTAGGCGTTGTCGACGCCCTGGTGGGCGGCGTTCATCGCCTCCATGAACTCCTTGAACTGCTCCTTGGTGACGCTCTCTTTGAACGACACCGCGAGGTTGGGCGTGGCGGCGTTGTCGAAGAAGCGCGACTTGTGCAGCGTCGCGGCCTTGTCCGCCTGCACCTCGCGCACCACCGGCGTCACCCACGACATGCCCCGGTACTGCGCCTCCGGATCCGGCACGGGCGACCAATGACACACCTCGTCCGGCAGGTAGATCTGGCCCTCCGCCCGGGAGCCGATTCCACCCGGCCGATACAGATAGCCGGCCACGTCCGACTCGACGGCCTCGTCCGGCGGCGCGGTGAGGATGATCGACACCCAGTCCGGCCGCAGCCGGCGTATCCGGCCAGTCTCGCGGGCGGCGTAGAAGTTGCCGCCGAGGCTGGCGTCCTGTTCCATCCTGGCCAGCAGCTCGCCCGTTGTCCCGTTCGGCCAGGGCGTCTCCAGAATCGCCAGGTCTGGGGTGCCGAACAGGTCGCCTGGCCGGCCGCCGGACATGCGCTGCCACTGGAAACGCGCCTCGGTGAACAGCAGCAGCCGGGCCAAGACGGTGGCGAAAACCACGCCGTTGGCCTTGTAGGCGCCCTGCACGTAGCCGGGGAACGTCTGCTCGATCTCCTCCGACTTCGACCATCCGCCGCCGAGCAGCGGGTAGGTCATGCCGCCGAACAGCATCTTGTCGGCGGCCCAGTCGGAGAAGCTGTACCGCTTCTCATCGTCTCGGCCGAGCAGTGACCGCCAGAGCTTCACGCGTTCACTCCTTGATTTCGACGACGAGCAGGACGAACGCGGCCAGCAGCACCCCAGGGATGATCAGGCCGATGGCGCCGAGCAGCCACACCAGCCCACCCACGACCATCGCCAGCGCCGCCGTCAGCAGCGCCGCCGCCTCAGTTCTGCGCATCGCTCAGCCGAACGCGACCCATGGCGTCGATCTCCCCTCCAGATGCGCACGGGTGGCGTGCCCCCACGCCGCGAGCGTCACCGCCACCAGCGGGCTGATGTCCACCGAGACGCCCTTGCGGGCCCACGCCCACGCATCGCCCAGATCCCGTTTGCGGGCGCCCGCCAGCGCCGTGTTCAGCGGCAGCTGGCCCAGATGCCGCAGCGTCGGCTCGCCCTGCGACGGCATCACCGCGTCGTACAGCTGGCCGCACGCCTGCGCGTGCTCGCGCGCCGACGGCTTGACCACCTCGACACCGGACGCCTCCACCTCGGCGATCAGCGACCCTGCCGGCCCGGCGGGGTCGATCACGACTGCGCACGGCTTCCACCGCTCCCGCAGCTCCTGCAGCCGGGCCACCATCCACGCCGTGCCCGGACGGTGCTCGACCACCTCGACGTGCAGCCGCCCGTCCGCGCGCCGCCCGGCCGCCGCGATCGACCCGACCGACCGCTCCGGCGTCATGTCCATGCAGAACGCCACCGGATCCGCCATCTGCGACGCCGGGTCGGCCAGCGCCGCCCACGCGCCCAAGTCGATCACCATGCCGGACTGGTCGTCCGCCCCGATGCCCAGCCGCTCCCGGGCGAACTCCTCCTCTTCCAGCGCCACCCGCTCGGCCTCGACGAACTCCGAGCTGATCCGGATCCCCAGCGCCGGGTTGGCCTGCGCCCACGCCTCACGATCGTCCAACGCGGCCGACTGCGGCGCCGACCACTCCAGGTACGCCATCCGCGGCGACCCCTCACGGCCCCGCGCCACGATCTTCTTCAGCACCTCGCTGGTGCGCAGCGGCGCCGACGACGCGTACCAGACCTGCGGATTCGGCTTCGCGCTGAGCGTCGGCAGCAGCGCGGCCATCATCGGCGCCGTCAACGCGTACGCCTCATCCAAGATCACCGTGTCGCCCGAGAAACCGCGGCCCGACCCGGTGGACCTGGCCACGAACCGCAGCCGCTGGCCGCCGATCAGCTCAATGCCCTCCTCGCCGTGCGAGGTCCGCATCCGCGCCACCCGGCGCCGCAGATCATCGGTGTTGTCGATCAGCGCCTTCACCCGCAGGAACGCCTCGCCGCTGGTCTTGAACTCGTGCGCCGAGTGCAGCAGCAGCCGCTCGCCGAAGAGGAACAGGCCGGCCAGTTCCCTGGCCTCCAGCACCGATCCCTTGCCGTTCTGCCGGCCGACGATCAGCCCCACCTCGAACGCCGCCCACGTGCCGTCAGCACGCTCACCCAGCGCCAGATCCAGGGCGCGCGCCTGCCACGGATCCAGATGCAGGCCCGCGCTCGCCGCGAGCTCGACCGCCTCCTGGCCGGCGCTACTGAACCGAGGTGGAACCGTCGAGACCCGAGGCGCCTGCGCGCCGAGCAGCACGCTTGGCGGCGAGATCGTCAACAGAGCTCGCCTCCTTCGGCAACGGCAGCGAATCCAGCTCCCTCAGCACGGCCACGAGCTCCTTCGCCAGCGCGGCCGACGTCCGCCCCTCCGAGCCCGAAAGCTCGGCCGCCAGCTTGTCCCTCAACGCCTTCAACGCCCTGCGCCGGTCGCCTGACCCGACCTCTTCGACCAGCTCAGCCATGAGACCAAGCAACCACTTGGCCGCCCAAGCAACCGCTTGGGGAGAGAAATGGGAGAGGGCGGGGTCTCCCAGGGGTATTGATCGTCTTCGCGGGCATGGTGCCCCCCTACCCGTCCGGGCCTGTGACCTGCAGCTTTACCACCGGCGTGAGGTGGTGGCGTCTTGGATGGAGCGCCCGTGGCGGCTGTTGCAGGAGTAGTGCGCGCCGCGAGCGTTGGTTCGGTCGAGGAGTGGACCACCATGTACGAGGGCGACGAGGTGGTCGAGTGTCCAAGACATCGGGTGTCGGGGCGGGAGCTCAGGGTCGATGGGGTGCTGGCATCGGCAGCAGATCCAGCCGTGGGGCTGGGCCTTCAGCCATGCGCGCAGCTCTCGGTAGCGTGAGCCGCTGCGTCCTGCCTTGGCTGCCATGCTCGATCCCTTGCGCGGGGGTGGGGGCGGGTGGTGTCCGGAGGTGGTGTGGGCCAGGTGCGCGCTGGGGTCCAGCGCGTTGGGTTGATGCGTGGTGCTGGTGTCTCGGGCAGCGTGGCGGTGGGGTGGGGAGGGCGGCCGTGTGCTGTGGCCTGGGGCTGGTGGGGTGGCCCCCTGTTGATGAGCCCCGGCTTGCGCTGGAGTTAGGGGATGGCGTCCCAGACGAGGGCGAGTGCCCAGGCTGTGAGGCCGACCGCGATGAGGTTGATGCGTCCGCCGATGTTGAAGGCGGCCAGGGCGAAGCAGATGAGCATCACGAGGTAGAGGATCAGCTGGGGCATGACGGCCCTTCTGCGGCAGGGGCGGGGGTGTCGGGCTCGGCCGCTCCGCCCGCACCTTCGTGCCGGCCGGGCCCGACGCCTGGCCCCCACCAGGTGCCTGGCATGACGATGGCCCGGGCTTGGCCGGGCCGACAAGTGATCTGAGGTTATTCAGATGATGGGGTCATTTGGGTGTTCGTGGCAAGCGCCGGCCTGCGCGAATGTCGGCGAGCTGGTCGAGTTCGTCGCAGGAGACGAGGATGGTGCGTCCGTCGCGCTGGTGGGTGAGGCGGCCTTCGTGGATCCAGCGGCGGATGGTGCGGGCTGGTATGTCGTATATGCGCTGGGCGTCGGTGGTGGTGAGGTAGGCGAGGGCCTGCTCGGCGCTCATGCCGTACTGCGCAGCGGCTTGGGCCGCGGCCCCGTTCAGCGCGTCGTCGGCGTTCATCCGGCTATCCTCGCGCGCTCGGCCAGGTAGCGCTTGCCGAATCGGTGCCACTGGGTGGTGTCCAGGCTCAGGGGGCAGGTGTCGCAGTAGATCTCGGAGGGTGTGGGGTCGCCGTCGCGGCGGACGGTGGCGCGCAGGGTTCCGTCGCAGGGCTGGTCGTCGATGGTTTCGAGGCAGGGCCCGATGAGGAGGGGGCGCCGGGCGGGGTCGATGACGGCCCAGGCGCGGCCGACGAGTTCGGTCAGGGTGCCTTTGATGGCTCCGGCGTCGGGATGGGCGGCGATCCAGTCGGTGTGGCGGGAGAGCCAGGCGCATTGGTCTGGCGGTCGTGGTGGGGGTGTGGTGAGGCCGCGCTGTTCGGCGACGAGCCGGGTCAGCCAGGTCAGGTCGTGGCGGAGTTGGGAGAGCAGGTCGCCGGCGGCGGGATTGTATGGCAGGGGCTGGCCGGGGCTGCCGGACACGGCGGGCCCGGCCACGGTCCCGTTCGCGGGGAGCTGGTCGAGGACGTCGTCGTGCAGCCCGGGCAGGTCGGCCAGGTGGCGGGCCAGGCCGACGTGGCAGCCGGGGCACAGGTTGAGCCCGGGTGCGGCCTGGCGTGGCCGCTCCGGGTCATGCCGGTGTGTGGCCAGGCATAGCGCCGGTGCGACGGCGCGGCGCGTCATGGTCGTGCCTCGATCTCAGCCACCGGCGGCCTCCCTCCAGGCGGGCAGTGGGTGGTTCTCGACGGCGTCGAGCCGGTCTTCGTCGATGTCGATCAGGCCCAGTTCGAGGAGGTGAAGGAGGGCTTCGCGGATCTGGCTTCGTGCGATGTCCCTGGGCGACATGCCGATGGTGAGCTGTGCCCAGGAGCGCACGGCCCAGCCGTCGGCGGCGCGGCAGCCAATCCGCAGGATGAGGCTGAAGGGGCTGTCGGCGTTCTCATCCACGGGGATGAGGGGGAATGGGTCAGCGACGCCGGGGACCGGCGGTTTACTCGTCATGGTGCTCCCACAGCGATTCGAGGGGGAATGCCGGGACCGTCTGGGCCGGCCTGGTACGGGAGGACGGTCGGCGTGGTGGCTGTGCCGTACCAGCCGTAGGTGCCGCAGTCGTTGCAGATCTGCTCGCCGGGCGGCCCGGCGAGGGTGTAGATGTCGATGGCGTTCGCGTGCTCGCAGCCGAGAAATTCGGCCGGCAGCTGCGTGTCGCAGGTGGGGCAGAGCGCTGCGAGGGTCTCGCCGGTGAGCGCGGACTCGACGGGTACGGCGGAGGAGTGATCGCACCTGGCGCGCGTGCTCATGTCTCTTCCTGGGGGCCGTTGAGGGCCGCGATGGTTGGGCAGGGCCAGAGCACCTCGTAGTACGGGTAGGAGTCCTCGCTGCAGTGGGCGCACGTCGAAACTTCCTCGCCGCGAGGCTTCCTGTGGGTGACGCAGCGGTGGACCTCACGGATGCGCTCCAGGGCGGCTCGAAGGTCTTTCACCTGGCCTTCGGCGTGCTCTAGGCGTCCCTTGTGATCCTCCAGAAAGCAGCGGTCGGCCTCCTGCGTTCTCCTCAGGAGCGTTGCCGCGAGATGGATCTGGCCGGGTTTCGCATTTTGCCCGAGCAGGTCGGCCGCCTGCTGGTAGAGGTTGTCATCCATTCTGGGCCGTCCTTTCGACTTGCCGTTGGGACGCACGGAGAGCGATGCCCATCAACGCCATGCCCTCGGCTCCGAAGGCCGCTGCCCAGCCAAAGTCCTGGTCGAGGGCGAACCTCGTAGCAGCCTCCATGGCTATCCAGCCGAGGTCGGCACCCAGTCCGAAGAGGGTCAGCGACACAGCGAACCGGACGCTCCGGCGAAGGCCCACGATCTCGGGTCCGTGTCTGCGGTGGCGGAGGTCGTCAGTGCCAGGTGAGGACATGCGTCTCTCCTTCCGGGTCGTGGGCGAGGATCTGCCGTCCGGCGGCTGCTCGGCTTCGAGGCGGGCGTACAGCTGCAGGGCCCGGTGAGCTCGCCGAGGGCCTGGGATGTCGCGGCTGTCAGCTTGGTGGTGATCTCCCGGTAGGTCATGGCTGGTCGCCTCCGGGCCGAGCGGCCTCGGTGCCGAGGTTGAGCAAGGCGAGGGCTTGGGCGCGGCCATACCGGGTGAGGGCGTAGTAGTGGTGTGGCGGCCGGTCGGCCGATGCGGATGTCTCGATGGTGCGGGTGATCCAGCCGTCTTCTTCGAGCTGGTCGAGGTGGTCGCAGATTCTCCAGGCCGAGCCGCCGACGAGGAGCTGGATGGTGGCGCCGCTGATGTTGGCGCCTCCGGTGAGCAGGACGGTGAGGACGCGGGTGAGGCTGCGTGGTGGCCCGGTGCGGGCGGCCTTGACGCTGATGACCATTGAGGCGATGAGGATGGCGACCAGGAAGGCGGCGATCGTCCACGCCTCTTGTGCGAGGGCGTAGCCGAGTGCGGCGAAGCAGCAGAGTTTGCGCAGGTAGTCGGCTCGGGCCCGCTTCTTGAGGGCTGTGCCCAGGCGTGCGAGAGGGCCGTCGGTGCTCATGGGTCTCCTAGAGGACTCGTACGCGAGTTTTCGGGCATGTCGCGCACTTCTGGGTGATCACGCGGCCGGTGTTTTCGACCGTGACCCAGCGGTGCCGGTGCCAGGGCCAGATCACGGCCGGTTCCGGCGGCGTATCTGGCGGCGCCGGACGACGAGCAGGATGGCGACCATGGTCAGCAGGTAGCCGAGTACGGCTGCGAGCACGACGTAGTTCGCGGTGGCCATGGCGATGTGGCCGAAGCCGTAGGCGATCGGTACGGCGACGGCGAGGGCGATGCCGAGGCGGCGGTTCACTGGCTGTCCGGCCGGGGCCGGCGCGCGCAGGCGGTGTGGACGGCGACGGCCGCACCGGTCATCCAGCCGACGGGCTTGCGATCGTCCGGGTCGATGCCGACGGCGACCAGGGCGACGGGCTTGCCGTCGGTGCCGAGCGGGGTCGGGCAGACGGGGCAGGGGCTGCCGTATAGCGGGTGGTCGGCGCTTAGGGTGCAGTCGTCGCGCACGATGTAGGGCTCGAAGGTGGCGGGCAGGCGTACAGGGATCATGATCACTAGGTCTCCTGGTCGGGGTCGGGGAAGACGAAGATGACGAGCTGGGTGGGGATGTGGCCCGGGTCTCGTACGCGGATCCGGACGCCGCGGCGGCGGGCAGCTTGGACCCGTTTGCGGTAGCAGCCCTCGCCCAGCAGGACGCCGAGCCGCGGGCGGAGCGACTTGGCCGACCAGATGCGGCGCTTGCAGTCGGCGCACCGCTGTACGGCCCGGCGGGCGGAGCGGGGCGGGTGCCGGTGAACTCGCTCGCCGTGTGCGGGTCCAGTTTGAGCTTGAGGGTCGCGTGCATCATCACGTCGGCCCAGGTGGCGACGGTGAAGAGGTCTACGGCTGTGGCGCGCACGACTTCGACGGACGCCGTCCAGTCGTGCCCCTGCCAGGAGATGAGGCAGTCGGTGGGTGCGTCGGGATCCCGGCCGGGCACGATCGTGATCACGTCCATTACAGGGTCCCCCTCGTGGCGAGATGGTCGCGGCCGGCCTGGGTGGCGCGGACGGGGTCGGTGTGGCCGTTGCCGACGTCGATCAGCCCTCGGGCGGCGAGGACTCGGAAGGTCCGGGTGTTGACGACGTAGGTGCTTCCTGCAAGTCGCCACCGGCCGTAGGGGGCGGGGACGAACTCGACGCCTTCGCCCTCGTCGTGGTCGTTGATGATGCGCAGGAGCTTGCTCGCTCCTGGGCCGAGCTGGGTCATGATCCGTGCTCCCGCCGGTCGAGATCGGCGACCGGCGATGCGCCCAGTGCGCGGACGGCGCCTTCCATCAGGGCCCAGGTGGTTTGGGCGAGGACGGCGCGGCCGTCCGGCAGGCGGACGACGAGCACGAAGGCCGGTCGCCCCCTTCTGGTGGCGTTCGGCAGGAGTCCGACGCGTTCGATCGTGCCCCCGTCGGCCAGGTTGTCGTCGGTGATGTCGTCCCATGGGGCCGTTTCGAGGTTCGGGCGGATCTGAAGCGGGATCATGCGACTCCTTCGGTTCGGGTGAGGGCTTGGCGTGCGAGGGCGGCGCCGCGGGTGGTGGTGGTCTGTCGCCCGGCTGGGGGCGGCTCATCGATGGCGGCCGGGCCGGGGGCGGCGGGGCGCGGTAGGTGGACGATGTACGGCTGGCCGCAGGGGGCGAGCCTCCAGGCGCGGCCGTATCGCTCGGCATGGGCATGGCGTTGGCCGCAGCGCGGGCACGGGTCCACGACGGCGAGGTGGCGGCCGGGGCGGGCGCCGGGCAGGCCGACGGCGAGCTGGGCGGTGACGTGGACGGTGGCGATGCACACCTCGGCGCGGTAGGGCTGGGCGGCGTGGACGCAGACGACGGCGCAGCGTGGCGTGCATAGGCCGCGGCCTTCGGGGTGGCCGCAGACGAGGCAGCGCGGGTCGCAGTCGCGCTCGCGCTGGGTCTTGGCCCGGCGGGGCGCGGAGGCGTGGATGCGCGGCCGCGGCGGCCGGGTGGGCGTCGCGGGCCGTACCTCGGGCAGGTCCCACAGGCCGGGCTGGTCCGCCGGCATGGCGCCCCTCACGGCTCGGGCTCGCTGGTCTTGAGTTGGTGATGGACGGCGGCCTCGATGTCCGGCGGTACCTTCCACAGCCCGAGCGAGCCGCGCGCGACTACTGGCTTCGGCAGGGGGCGGACGTTCGTGATGGGCCAGTGGTGCTGCCCGGGGACCGCCCAGGGCGAGCACACGCCATGCTCACGGTCGTAGCAGCGTGGCCTGTCCCAGCAGCCGTCCTGACCGTCGTGGCTGTTGTGGTCGTGACCGATCTCGGCGACGGCGATGATGGCGCCGCACGCGAGCAGCGGCGACGGTGTCGGCGCGAGCCCGTCGACGGCGTAGCGCGGCTCCCAGAGGTTGCCCAGCCCGCCGACCTCGTCGAGGGCGACCGCCCCTTCTCGGACAGGGATGCGGAATCCCCGGTTCAGGGTGAGGCTGGCGTGGATGGCGATGACGCCACGGTGCGAGGTGCCCTTGCTGCGGTTCTCGATGTCCTTGTGCCCGGAGGCGATGAGAAACGCCCAGGGTTGCTTGATGGACAGAGCCTTCATCAGACTTCTCCAGGCTGGTCGGGCTGGGTGAGGAGTTCGCGGGCGAGCTCGGCGCCGCGGTGGGCGACGTCGGGCTCGGGGATGCGGCGCAGGGCGAGGGGGTCGCGGGCGTTGGGGACGAGCTCGCGTGGTACGGCGCGGCCGTCGACCATGAGCCGGGCCAGGCCGACCAGGGCTTGTTCCCAGGTCTGGCCGACCGCGTGCGCTCCGGCCAGGGCGGCGCGGATGTCGGCCTCGTCCCAGTCGGGCCGTACGGCGAGGGCGAGGGCGACGAGCTCGGCGCTGGCGCGGTGGATGTCGGCCGGCGGCTTGTCGCTGCGGCGGCGGTCGGCGGCCCGGCAGTCGGGGCACATGAACGGGTTGGCCAGGCCGTGCGGGCAGGGGCTCATCGGCCGGCCCTCCTGTTCAGGTACGGCTTGTGCTCCTTCAGCAGGCGGTCTTCGAGCTGGTAGGCGGCCTCGCGGTCGTCGCACGGGTAGGCGATCCATCGGGTGAAGCTCTTGCCGCGTGAGTGTGCGTTCAGCCGGGCGTTGAACTGGTCAGTGCTACCGACGTAGCAGGGCGTCGAGGCGGCGTCGTAGAGCACGTAGACGACGCTCTGGCCGGTGGGCGGCCGCCAGTCTTCGGCGAAGGGGAAGTCCCCTCGCCAGGTCCCGTCGATGTTGGGCCTTGGGCTGGTGCGCATGCGCAGTTGCTCGGGCCGAACGGGGATCGCGGCGTACCACAGGTCCGTCGTTGCCCGCCAGGCGTTGATCGCGATGAGATCGCGATAGCGCTGGTAGAGCGCGACGAGCGCTTCTGGCGGCAGCAGGCCGGCAACGTAATCCCGGCCCGCTCGGTGGAGAACCTGCCGTTCGGCGTCGCGCTGCACGGCGAGGAGCTTCTGGCGCTTGCGGGCGATCAGCTCGATGTGCTGGAGGGTCGCCTCGTACGGGTCGAGGGTGGTCATGAGCTCCTCCGATGGGCTAGGGGATGGCAGACGGGACATCGCGCGATCGGCGCCCCGGGCACGTCGAGCAGCCGGGTGCGTTCGTCGCAGGTGCCGCACCACTCCGGCCGGTCGGGCACCACGCGGAGCGGTGTCACCTCGGGTGGCTGCTGGTCAGGCGGTAGCCACTTGGCGGGGGCGTTGCGCACGGAGGCGGTGACGTAGGCCAGGCGGCTGTGCCGAATGTTGTGGCCGTCGAGGATGCGGCGGCGCACGCGGGCGGCCCAGCAGCCGTCGACGGTGGCGCCGGCCAGCTCGTGCAGGAGGGTGATGATGGCGCGATCGATGGTGTCGTCCTCGTCGTCTCTCGCGTGCGCGTTACGGCGGGACGATGACTGACTACCTGTATCCGTCCTAGTCCCCTTCGGGGACTGGACGGGACGGGACGGGGGAATCGGATTGCGATTCGCTTCGGCATCGCTGGAGTGATCGGAGTCCGATCGGTTATCTGATCCTGGTTTTCCGCGTTCGTCCAGGCAGAAGGGGCATTCGGGGTCACGGACGCCCCTGTCTGCGTGCCATCGTCGGTGGTTGCCCAGCTTCGCGCCGAGTGACTTCTTTCGTCGCGCTGCGGTGGCTTCTTCCTTCGTTGGCTGGCAATCGGTCCAGTCGTGGAAGTGGTAGCCGCCCTTCGTTCGCGTCCACAGCCCTACGTTCACCAGCTCGCGCGCCAGCTTGGCCGCGCCCGGGAGTAGCCGCGGGAGCACCTGGTCTGACACGAACCCCTCGGTGAGGTTCGCGCTTGACCAGGAGCCGGCGACCACCCACAGGCCCAGCGCCGCCGGTCGGCTCGCCAGGATCTTCGGGTGGGAGTGGAACGAGTCGTCAACCTTGAACCACGTCATGGTGTTGCTTGCCGTCCTTCGGTGTCAGGGGTGGTCTCGGTCACTCCTTCCTGGGCTGGTTCTGTTTTCGCCGCAGCCACTCCTCGGCCCGGTCGCGCAGGTTGGCGCTGACGCGGCCCATGCGCATGTCCCGGAGATCGGAGAGCCCGCAGTCGAGGTCGACGGTGAGTTCCCAGCGGGTGAGGTCGTGCGCGAGGCGGTGCTCCTCGAGGGCGGCGTGCAGCTGCTCGGGCGTCACGCCGCCACCCCCACCAGCTGACGGAGCGCGGCGAACTTCTCCTCGCGGGCGCCCTCGATCGCCATGTACTTCATCGGCGCCGGGGTGCCGGTGTCGGCCGGACCGCGGCATGCGAAGATGCCGACGGCGACGGGGGTCTTGACACCGGGGAAGATCCGGGTGGGGACTGGCGGCTGGTGACCCTCGGGCGTGAGGTCGATGATCCAGCCTTCGTCGGCGGTGCGGCGTAGGTGCTCGCGCATTCCGGCGAAGGTGTCGGAGCACAGATAGGCACTGGGGGTGACGAGCGCCACGACACCGGGCTGCTGACGGGCCTCCAGGGCCTGCCAGAGGGCCCACCGCCAGAAGAACGTCCATAGGTTGGCCAACTTGCCGTCGGTGCGGCTGCTAGCCCGGAATTCGTCCATCGACGGCCGCGGCGTGAGCTCTTCGGCGCCCGCTACTCGGCGGGCTTCGAGCCACGGGGCGGCGCCCTTGGCGTGCTCGCGGTAGGGCGGGTTCCCGACGATGTGCAGCGGGACCGGTTCGGCCAGCCGTTTGTCGAGCGCGGCGGGCAGATGACCGGCCAGCGGGTCGCCGACGGTGATGTTGTCGGCCATGAAGTCGAACGCCGCCCGGCCGCCCACATCCAGCCAGCACGCCGCGCGAGCGACCTCGACGGCGACCGGGTCGATGTCGACGCCGTAGACGGTGGCGGTGTAGACGTCGGGCAGCACGGTGTTGATGGCGTAGCGGGGCGGGTCGGGCCGCTCCCACAGCAGTGCCGCGTACAGGACGGCAGTGACCCAGGCGGCGTGCTCCAGGACGACGCCGGCGCCGCAGGACGGGTCCAGCACGAGCGCGTCAAGCGCGTCATCCGGGGTGGCGTACAGGCCGCCGCGTACGTCGAGGCCGAGGGCGAACCGGGCCAGGAAGTCCGCGACCGGCGCCGGGGTGTAGAAGGCGCCCTGCTGGTCGCGGTCGTCCTTGGCGATGATCTGCTCGTAGCTGGTGCCCAGCTCGTAGGCACCCCACGCGGCGAGATCGCCCAGCGGCGTCAGATCGACGTCCGCGGGCGGCAGCTCGTAGGGGCGGGCCAGACCACACGCATGGGCGCAGGCATCGATCAGCGCCCGCATGGTCGTGGCGGGATCGCCGTAGGCGTCGGCGAGGCGGCTGAGGGTCTTGGCGTCGGGCGTCATCGGGCCGCCCCCGCTCCCGGGGTGCGGGTGCGGACCTCGGCCATGCAGGGCTTGCACCAGACGGCCAGGCCGTCGGGTCTGGAGGCGTTGCGGTGAAAGTCGGCCTCGGTCTTGGTGGTACGACAGCGCGGACACCACCTGGCTGCCGGACCGTCGGCTGCGGCCGGGGGGACCGTCGGCGACGGCTCGGGCCGCGGCGTCAGGCCCATCTCCTCGAGGAGCCGGGCGTGGACGCGGCGGGCGAGCGCGATCTCGTCGGCCGGGATGCCGAGGATGTCGAGGATCAGGGCTGCCCCCTCGACGCGCAGCAGCACCATGAGCGCGACCTTGACTCGCTCGCGCCGCTCGGCCTGCTGTCCTTGCCGGTCGGCGTATGGCACGTGGGTGATGGAGTGGGCGCGGGCTTCGTCGGTGTGGTGCAGCGACCAGGCAGAGGCGGGCATCAGCGCATCACCGCCGGGTCGGGCACCCAGCGCATGGCGTCGGGCAGGCGGGGGTCGCCGGGCTCGTGGTCGCGGCATGCCGGCCACCAGGCGCGGCAGTCGCTGGCCTCGCTGTGTGCGGCCCGGGGCGGGCCGAGGACCTCGTAGTCCTCGGCGCTTCGGGTACCGGGGTGGACGCACTTCGGGTAGCTGCCGCTCCGGTAGTTGAGCGTCCGCCGCCAGCGGCAGTTGCCGCACCGGCGGCCGACCTCGTCGCGGTCGTCGGCGGGGGCGGCCTGCTCGTGCAGGCCGCGACCGGCCAGCGGGTGGATCCCGCGGGCCAACTGCTCGGCCTGGCGGCGGGTGCGCCGTACCGTGGCCGACTCGCGCTCCGGCGCGGGCGGCCGCGGCGGGGTATCGATGTCGAACAGGGCGTCTGTCACGTCTACCGCCTGGGCTCGAGGTGGTCTTGGCGGTGGCTGTTCTGGTCCCTCTCGACCAGCCAGCGCTCCGGCCGGGCTGGGCCGCGCCACGGGCAGCCGCTGGTGCGGCAGACGGCCTGGACCCAGGCGCCGGCGGCGAGCTCGACGGCGACCAGGATCCTGACGGGGTGTTCGGTGGCCGTGCTCATGAGTGGTCGCAGGTGTGGTTGGCGCGCTTGCCGGCCAGGGCGTCGAGGCGGGCGCCTTCCTTCAGCGCGTCCAGGTGCAGGTTGCAGGTGCTGCAGTACAGGGCCGCGTGCCCGCTGGCGGTGCTGATGTAGGCGAGGCCACCGCGGCGGCGGATGCGGCGTACGGCCGACCACAGCGCGCCCGCGGCGGCGAGGCTGATGCTGATTAGGGCGACGCTGGGCGGGTCGATCGTGTCGGGGCGGCCGGCCAGGCGGACGATGGTCATGATGCTGACGCTCAGCGCAAGGCCGCAGGCCAGGGCCAGCCGGGTGGCGAGTGGTGTGCTCATCTTGGGCTCCGTGGTCATGTGGTGGCGGCGGTGCACTGGCAGGGCGCGGCGACGCCGACGTCGGCGGCCTGGCTGGCCAGGCTGAGCCGGGTCACCTCGGCGTCCAGGCGGCGGATGGTCTCCCGCAGGCGCAGCACCTCGGACCTGGACGGGTTGTCGGTGAGCAGGGCGTTGAGGGCCTCCAGCTCGTCGATCCGCTTCAGCAAGCCCTCGTCCACCGCGGTCGAGGTCTGGGCGCGTACGTGCTTGAGCTCGGCTTCGGCGGACCGGTAGGCCAGGTGTGCGGCGGTCAGCTCTGCGCGCAGTCCCTCTCGCTCGCGGGCGCCGGCGGCGAGCCGCTTGCGCGCCTGCTCGAGGTCGGCCTCGAGCGCCTCGACGGTGTCGGCCGGGGCGGTGCACTCGTGGTGGGCGGGCTCGTCCGGGCTCGCCTGGCTGTGCCGCCAGGTGCAGGCGCGCCAGCCGAGCCACACAGCGAGGATCACGAGCCCGACCCAGTAGAGGGGGTCCATCAGGACTGTCCCGCTGTCATCGGGGCGGGTGTCGTGCACGCGGGTCCCGGCTTGCCGGGCGCCGGGCGCACCAGGCGGATAGGGCCGGTCTCGGGGTCGGCGTGGACGTGTCGCCAATGCCGGTTGTAGCCGAGGTAGTCGATGAGGTGGACTTCGTCCTCAGCGACGTAGACGGCCCAGAGTTCGGCGCCGTGGGCGTCGGCCCAGATCTCGCACGGTTTGGGGATGCCGTCGGCTGGCATGGCGCGGTGGATCTCGGCGTTGAAAGCGGGGTCGCCGAGCGGCAGGTCCAGCTCGAGCGCGCCGGCCTTGAGGAGGTAGGTGCCGGACTCGTCCGGCGGTGCGATCACCTCCACGTCGAGGATGATCTGCAGGCGTTCGCCGGGGCGGTAGGTGGGTGTGCTCATGGTGTGCTCCAGGTGGGCGTAGGGGGTGCCTGCGGGGCAGGCGATGGGGTCTGTGTGGGGGCGCTGGCCGTGCCGCAGGCCGCGAGCCCCGCAGCGGCGGCCAGCGCCAGGCCCGCCGCAGCGCACGCTGTCCCGAGAGCGCGGCGCGGCGGGCTGCTCATGAGGGCCTGCGCGCGGGCTCGATAGCCAAGCGGGTGTCGAGTGCGGCCGCCCACCGCAGCAGCTTCCGCAGCTGCGGGTCGTGCTGGCCGTCCTCCCACACGGTCAGGCGTTCCGGCGAGACGCCCGCCGTCTTGGCGGTCGTGGTCCGGGACCAGCCGCGGCTGTCGCGCTCCAGGTAGAGGAGGTAGGCGAGCATGCGCATGTCGGTGACTGTGTGGCGCCCTTGGCGGGTGATGGCGGTGAGGTGATGATCCAGAGCTCCCGCCCACCAGATCAGCGGGTTGAGCTTCGGCCAGGCGGTGCCAGATTCGGCCTCGGAGACGGTTCGCCTGTTGATGCCCGCGGTGTCTTCGATCTTCTCCTGCGTCCAGCCCCGGCTGTCCCGGGCGTGGTACAGGGGCAGGATGAGCCGGTGCGGGTCGAGGAGGCGGTCATCCACGGCGGCCTCCCAGCCAGGTGAGGCGGATCTTGCGGCGGCGGGCGTGTACCTGGCCGCAGCGGCAGCTGTATGTGGCCGCGGTCGGGCCGATGTCCTCGATCGCTTCGGCCACGCTGTGGTACCCGGTCAGCTCCGGCGTCCGGCAGGTGAGCGTCGCGCGGTACTCCTCGCCGGGCCACAGCCGGTTGTGCAGCTCGGCCAGCGCCGCGTCGATGGCCTCCGGTCGGTCCGACCACGGCTCCGGGTGGCCCGCTGGCGTACACACCGTGTCGTCGGCATCCAGCCGGTCGGCGAGTGGCCGGTTGCACGGGTGGCGGCGGCGGGCTTCCGCGTTGCCGGTCAGGCTCTCGGGCAGCCGCCAGATGACCGCGGTCAGCGTGATGATCGAGCCGATGATCACGACGATGCCGGCCAGCGTTTGCAGGTCCACGGTGATCACGTGCGGCCCCCGGGGTCGAGAGGGATCACCCGCGGGCGCCGGGGCTCGTTGCGGGCGAAGGCGCGGCCGAAGAACTCACACGATTCGGCCAGCGCGGTGATGGCGTGAGTGGCCTGCTCAGGGGTGCGGTGGCGGCCGGGGCGGCGCTGGCGGGTCAGCCGCCGCCAGAGCTCGCGGAGGCGGTTCACGACCCCGCCTCAGGCGTTTGCGGGTTGACGAGCTGGCGGGCCTTCGATGCGCGGGGCAGTCCGAGGATCTCGTCGGCGTTGGCCGTGGCCGGAGGGAGGTTGATCGCTCCGGTCTGCGGGCCGGTCCACTCGGGAGCGTCGGAGATCTTCTTCTGGTAGTGCGCGACCGTCTCAGCTGCCAGGCTGCGGGCGTCGGCCACCTCGGCGCGGTCGGCCTGCAGGTCGGCGATGCTCTGGTCGAGGTCGCGGATCTGCTGGTCGAGCCTGGCCAGCTGGTGCCGGGCGTCGGTGAGCAGGGTGCGCTTTGCCTGCGGGCCGACCCGCTCGGCGGGCGTGGCGGGCTGGTACGGCGGGTGGCTGGTCATGTGTCGCTCCGGGGGGCGGTGTCGGCGGTGATGGGCTCGCGGGCGATGCCGCGCTCGTAGGCCAGGTGCAGCTGGTCGGCCATGACCTTCGCGACGTGGGCGAAGCGGTCGGCCTCGGCCGGGTCGCTGAATTCGATGTCCACGCCCATCACGCGTAGGGCGCTGGTGGGCGGCCGGTCGGTGTGGAGCTTGACGCCGAGGAACTCGGCGTGGCCCTCGAGGTTGAGGCGGCCGGCGACGTCGAACACCGGGTATCCGACGGCGTTGGCGGACGTAGGGTGGTTCATGGGGGTCGTTCCTTCCGGCTGAGCTGGCTGTGCTGTTCGGGAGGGTGGTGGGTTCCCGCCGAACCCCGAGCGGCGGGAACCCACCGGGCTTTACAGGACGAGCCGGCCGCCGTCCGAGAGCTGGACGGTCACCGGGCACCGGCACTCGCCGATGCACTCGACGCCGCACGTGTGGCACTTCACGCAGTAGGGGGAGCCGCCGCAGTCGCAGCAGTGCTCGGGGATCCGGTAGCCGGAGCCGTCGCACGAGTAGCAGCCGTCGCCGTCGCAGCCGCACTCCTCCTCGTCTTCGCGGCAGACGTCGCAGGGCACGCACGCCGTACAGGAGTCGTCCGGGCCGCACTCGCAGGCCGGCTGTTGCTCGTGCTCGCCTTCCTCGGCGATGGCGTCCTGGCTGGGGACGCGGTCGTTGGGCTCGTCGCTCATGATCAGTCCCGGGAAGCGAGCTTCTGCAGGGCGGCGGTGCCGTGGCTTGTGGTCTGGGCGAGGTTGAAGGCGGCCACATAGTCGGGGAACGCCTTGGCCAGGTGCTCGCGGTTGGGCGCGTCGGCCTGGGCGATGGCCGCCATGAGCGCGGTCTTGAACCCGGAGGTCGGCACTCCGCTGTCGCAGCCGAAGTGGTGGAGTACGTGCGCGGCGACCTCCGGCCGGATCTCCGGCTCGGTGGCCCGCTCCTTGGGGGTGCCGTACAGGGCGCGGCCGATGCGGTAGTGCTGGGAGTGCTCGGCGACGTAGGCGGCCACCGGCTGGCCGGACGCGGGCTGGTCGGTCCGGGTCAGCTGCTGGTCGAGCTCGCCGAGCGTGCGGCCGAGCTGGCTGAGTTTGTCGTCGGCGTAGTGCCAGTTGCCGGACTCGATGGCGCCGATCAGGCGGGAGAAGAAGTCGATCGCGGAGACGGTCCCCTCTGCGATCCGGGTCTCACGGCTGGTGGGCATCAGGCTCTCCTTGGTTTAGGGGCGGTGGCCGCCGGGCGTGTGGGTGTAGGGCAGGACGGTCGGCGGCCAGCGGGTCACCGTGTGCGGGTCCACCCCGAAGCGGGCGGCGACCTCGACTCTGGTGAGCAGCCGCGGCATGGTGGGCTGGTCAGCCATCGGCCTTCTCCACCCGGACGTCGATGTAGATGCGGACGTGGCCGGCGCGTTCGGCGCTCTGGTCGCGGGAGACCTTGAGGACCTTGAAGCCGGGTAGCGAGTCGTCGGCCATGGCGAGCAGGCTTTTGACGGCCTCGACGGCGTGGGCTGGGCCGATGACGCGGATCTGGGTGGTGTGCTGGCTCGGCCTCGGCGGGGCGGGAACCGGGCTGTGGCGGCCTCGGCTGGTCACAGGCGGGTCCTCTCGGGAATGGTGCGGGCGGCAAGGCCCGGGTGTCCGGCCCACAGGCCGACGGCGGCGATGTGCGGGCACAGGTCGCTGTGACGGCACGGGCATGACCAGCGGTCCTCGGGCGGGCGGGTGGCGTCGTAGACGATCTGGTAGCGGCCGTTGTGGCCGTGGACCGTCGCCACGACCAGGACCGGGGCGGGGGCGCCGGGCGGGGTGGCGACGGTGTGCGCGCGGACCTGGCCCGCGCGCACGTACGCCAGCGCGGCGGAGCGCAGGTCACCCATCGCCGGCCGCCGCGGGCTCGTCGACGGGCTCGGCCGGGCCGGGCGTGGGGTCGAGGGCGGGCAGGACGGAGCCGATCAGCTCCCACAGCTCGCCCGACTCCCACGCCTGCCGCACCACCTGGTGGGCGTCGTTGGCCAGGGTGACCGCGACCGTCGGGTCACCCGTCTTCACGGTGATGCCGGGGATCGGCTCGCCGTCGGAGGTGACGGCGTCGCCGGTCTTCTTGGCGGCGTCCAGTACGGCTGACAGGTAGGCGGGCCGTACCCGGGTGGTGGTGATCGTCTCCCACTCCTCCGGCCGGTTGAGGGTCACCCAGTTCTCGAACGCTTTCGGATCGGTGACGGAAGCGGTCTTGGTGCCGTTCTTCAGCTGGACGTGGCCGACCGCCTGCCGGTTGATGGCGCCGCCGAGCCGGTCGCCGGGCAGCCACTCGGCGGCTACCTGCTCGCGGTCGCCGGCGTCGGCCGCCGCGAGCAGGTCTTTCAGGACGCGGACGACGGCCAGGCGCAGCGCCTGCTCCTTCGGGCTCACGCGGCCTCACCGGCCCCGAGCTCGGCGCCGAGCGCCTTGATCCGGCGGGCGATGAAGTCGGCCTCGGCCTGGTTGATCTGCCCGGCCTTCAGCGCGGCGCCGGTCGCCTTCCAGCAGGTGGTCAGCTCATCGACGGTTGAGGCGTCTTCGGCCAGGCTGAGGATCTCGCGGGCGACCTCTGACAATTCGTCCATGTCGGGGGCTTCGGTGCCCGCCTGGGTTGGCGTGATCTGGCGTGCCTGGGACTTGCCCACGCCGCAGCGCAGCGCCTCGAAGATCAGCGCCTCCAGGGTGAAGTCGTTCATGGGCTGCGGCTTGTCGATGCCGGGCCGGATACCGGCGTGCACTGAGCGGGCGCCGATGACCATGGGCGCGTGCTCGCGGGACAGCCGCAGCCACAGAGAGGCGTCGAAGGCCAGGGTCTTGTGTCCCTCGACCTTGTACTCCTTCGACCCCTCGACCGGGCGGCCGGCGGCGTCCATGGCCGCCACCTCTTTGCCGCGGGCGGTCATGACGACGATGCCGCTGAACGTCATCAGCATCGTCATCAGCCGCCGGTGGCGGGCGGTGGCGTCGTTCCACAGGTTGAACGTGACCTGGACCTCGGCGTGCGGGTCGGCCTGGAGCCGCTTCTGGTTGCTGGTGGAGTTCTTGGCGCGGTTGGCGGCCCAGTTCTTCAGCAGTTCCCACTCGGCGGTCATGCTGTCGATGACTAGGACGACGGGCGGCTCGCCGGCCGTCTGGGCGCGGGCGGCTTCGTCGCGGACGTCGGAGACCTGGGACATGATCGACGCCCAGGTGCCGTCGTGCTCCAGCACCTCGTAGCGCGCCCCGGGGATGGCGCCGTACTCGTCGCCGGCGCCTTCGTCGAGGTCGAGCCAGTAGGTCTGGCCGACCTTGTCGCTGGCGCTGAGCTGGGCGGCGGCCCAGCTCTTGCCGCACTTTTCGGGGCCTTCGATGAGGATGAGGGGCCAGGGGGCGCGGCCGGTGGGCTTGCGTGATCGGATGGCCATCAGGCGCCTCCGCCGTCGTAGTCGCGCTGCTCGGCGCGGTAGTCGTCTTCGGTGGTGGGGTCGAGCGCGGGTCCGCCGCGGACCGGCACGCTGCGTTCGGCCTGGTCGGCGGCCTCTCGCATGGCGGCCGCGATCTCCTCGCGCGGCGTGGTCTTGTCCCAGGCGGCCAGGTCGGCGGCGTGGTCGCGGTCGGCGGCGTAGCACAGCTGGCGGGCGAGCGCGGCCCGGGCGTCCTGGGCGAGCGGCCGGGCGGCGTGGTGGGTGCTGGTGAGTACGGCGGCGGCCATCGTGATCGCGTCGAGGGCCTCCACACGCGGGTACTGCTCGACCGCATTGGCGGCGTCGCGCAGCACCTGGGCGGGGGTGGGGCCGGCGAGGGGGTGGGGCTGGTCGTGCATCATCGGGCCTCACCCGCCCGAATTAGGGCGGCCGGGATGACCCACTCGGTGATCTCGTGGAGGCTGCCGTCCGACGCCTTGTGGACGCCGGAAACCCTGCGCTCACAAAGCTCGTCAGCGGGCCCGGCCAGACAGATGCGCAGACCGGCGAGGCTGCCGCGGACCTCCAGCCAGGTCGTGTTGCTTTCCTCGATCTTCACGATCGGGTCATCCAGGACGGCCGTGAGAGCGGCCATCTTCGCCAGATCACCCTCGTGGAAAAAGATCTTCACGTGCCGGCCGAGACCGTCCCACGGCAGGGGGAGCTCGTGGGTGACGTAGGCGTCGGCGAGCTTGCGCAGGCCGGTGGCGAGCGCGATGCGGGCCAGGAGGTCAGCCATGGGGCACCGCCTCGCCGCTCTGGGCGGTCTCGATGGCGTCGGCGCAGGCGCGCATGTGGGCGGCGACCTCCTGGCGGCCGACGAGCACGGTGTAGGTGGTCAGCCACCTGTGCGGCTGCCGGGTCGCGCGCAGCCACGCCTCCAGGTGGTTGAGGGTCTCCAGGCGCAGCCAGTACTCGGCGGGCCTGCCGTGTCGCCGGGTGGTGATGATGCGGCTCTCGTGGCTGATGTCGAGGAGGCCGACGCGGTCGTAGGTGAGCTGGTCGAAGCGGTCGGCGGTGGCGCGAAGGACGGCGGCCACCTCGGTGCGGGTGTAGAGGGCGGGGGTGGATGAGGTCGTCATGCCGTCACCGCCTCGTCCTGCCCGGCGGGCTGCGGCGGCGTGGTGAGCTCGGCCACCTGGTCCTCGGGGACTGCGTCGATCCCGTCCCAGATCTCGACGTGGCGGCCGAGGAAGGTGCCGGCCACCGACAGGTGCGCGTGGTCCGGGGCGACCGTGTAGACGCGGTAGCTCCACTGGGGTTCTTCGAGAATGGCGGCCCACTGGGCGAGCCGGACTCGGGTCGCGTCCGGCGACCCGGCGGGCAGCTGCCCGTGGATCGTCCCGTCGCCTCGGATGTCCCACGTCAAGCAGTCGGGTGCGGGCAGGGTGAGCAGGTGGGCGAGGGCTGCGACGGCGAGCTGCTGCCGGTGTCGCTGGTCCGTGGCCGCGTCGGTGGTCGTCATCGGGTCTCACCCGCCGGGACCTGCGTTGCGGCCGAGAGGTTCTCGGCGTCCTGGCGGATGCGTTCGGCCCGCTCCAGCAGGTCGCGGCTCTCCTGGTAGCTGGCGTCCACGCGCTCGTCGCCCAAGCCGTGACGGGCCAGCTCGACTGCTTCCTGCGGGGGCACATCGTGCCGGGCGGTGAGCATGGCGGCGACGAGCATGCTGCGCTGGTGGTGGCCGCCCTTGTCGGTGCCGTGCTTGTCCGTGTAGGTGGCGAGGGTGGCCAGGATGCGGTCGATCGCGCCCGCGAGGGCGTCGCCCCGCTCGGCGCGGATGGCGATGGCGGCGTCGTTGAGCGCGGCCCTCGCGTGTTCGGCCTGCTGTAGGGCGGAGTCGCGCAGCAGCGCGGCGTGGTGGCGGTAGTCGGTGTCGCTGGCGTCGTGCAGCCTGGTCAGCTCGTCCCTGACTCCCTCGTCGCTGGCCAGGGCCTTGCGGAGGTCGTTGGCCAGCTGGTTGCCGGGGGTGCCGCCGATGACGTCGGCCAGCTCGCGGACCACCGATGCCACCATGCGGTGGCCGGCGATGATGGGCGCCGGGACGTAGCCGCCCTGCTTGCGCAGCTCGCTGCGGTACAGGTCGAGCTTGCGGCCGAGGTTGCGCAGCTGCGCGAGCCTCTGTTCGGGTGTGGATGGAAGGATGGTCGGCATGGCCGCACCTTTCGGGATGGGAGGTTGCGGTCGCGGGTCCCGGCTGCTGGCGTTGCTGGGGCCCGCACTTCGTTAGGAGGGGTCGCCTGCGGTGGCCTGGGCCGCCTTGCGCTTGGCGGCCTTTGCACGGCGGCTGGCGAGTGCGAGCCGTTTGAAGTGCGCCTTCTGCGCGTTCTCGGCGAGCTTGATCGCTTCGGCGTGCGGCAGCTGGCCGTCGGGGTTGACCTTCTTGAGCCAGTACTCGATCGAAGCGGGGCTCTTGGCGCGCATGGCGGCCGTGGCCGCGGTCCGGTCGCGCTCGCGGGCCCAGCGCTCGTTGGCGGCGATGCTCGCGAGGTTCGAGCGCTCCGACTGGGCGGTCAACTTTCCGCCTTGATCATCAGCTCGCCGACCTCGCACTTGAAAATGTCGGCCAGTCGGTGGAGGACCTCGACGCCAGGGCTGGAACGCCCGAGTTCGATAGCGGACACGTGCGGCTGGGTGATGTTGGCGAGCTCGGCGAGCTGAACCTGAGTGAGCTTGGCCTTCACGCGCTTCTCGCGGACGGCCAGGCCGTTGGCGTAGCGGGGGCGACCAGGGCTCCGCAGCTTGGGAGGACGGGGAATCGTCGTCATGAGAAGAACACTACAGACTTATACAGACTTCTACAACAGACCTCGCCTGCATTTTTCAGTAGTGATCTGTAGTGATGAATGAATGGCGGTGTAGGGGGTTGTCTGGCGAGCTGCATCAGTGCACTATGCTGCGGATATAGGTCTGTATAAGTCTGATGAGGGGACGGGCATGGCCCGCGAGCACACGCCGTCCACCAAGGAAGGCGCTCTGCTGCGAGTAGCACGTCAGCGCCTGCGGCCCAAACTCTCCATGGGTGACGCGGCCGAGCAAGCAGGCATCACTGCCGACTATTGGGGCCACATCGAGCGCGGGTACCAGTCGATGGGCAAGGACCAGCCTCCACGAGAGGTGATCGCGCCAGCCTCGACTCTGGCTCACATGGCGAGAGCTGCGAAGCTCACGCCCGAGGAACTTGCCGAAGCCGGAAGAACGGACGCCGCCGATTTCCTGAGAGATCTTCTACGCCAAGACTCGGCCGAAGTTGCCCTACCTCTGGTGCCGAACGAGGCGCGCCAGGCGGTCGCCGACCTCAAAGAATTGGCGCGCGTTGAAAGTCGCTCGCTGGCTCAGCTGCTCCTTGAGGCCGGCCTGGCGGACGAGGGCGATCTGGTCATTCCCGACGCGTTGCCGAAGGACAGGCACATCGCGGCGATCGAGGCTGAGGACATCCCCGACGAGGTCAAGCAGCGTCTGATCAAGAAGTATCTGGAGCGCCGGGCCGAGATCTTCGAGGCCGAACGCCTCCGCGCCGAGCGGCGACGCCGGGATCGGGAAAGGCGCCAGCCGGGCGAGTGAACACCCGGCCGGCACCGTGTCGTCAGTTGCGCCCGTTGTGCATCTGGAACGGTCCAGTGTCCGACCGCACATCAATCGGGCTGTCGGAGACGTGCACGCCCGGGCTGTCGTAGAACCCGCGCGCCTCGGCCTGGGCCGACGCGACGCCATGCAGGCCCACGTCGAGCACTCGATCGAGGGTGAGCGAGTACTTCTTGATCGTCGTGGCCTGCTCCCGGGTGACGGCCTCGACGCGATCGGCGTGGCACTGCAGGGCGATCACGATGACGATCGTGGCTGCCCCCGCCAGGAGGACCAGAAAGGTCCGGTGTGTGAGAACGCCTACGTACAGCTCGACGATGAGGGCCCCAATCGTGACGGCTGCGGCGCAGTTGAGGATGCGCCGAGGGTGGTGCTTCTGGGTCACTGCTCCTGCCTTCCGGCCGGGACCCCCGAGATTCCCGATCACCGATCTCGATTCCCACAGCGAGACGCGATTGGATGAGACTACGCCTCGCCGCGCCCTCTGTGAACGGACCGTTCCTTACAGTTACCTGTCAATCCTCACGATCCCGGACGATGGCATCGCCGAGCGTGACAACGGTCGCGCCGAATTGTGGAATTCGCGCCGAATTGCGTAGTTAAAACTTAAAGAGAAAGGCTACGGCGGTATTGCCTTCAGGTAAGGGCTAAATCCGGTCACCAGGTGACAGGCGAGCATGCGCCTGCCACGCCCGCCGGTCCGCCGCCGCCCTGCCGTACCGGCCCACCATCTGGATGCTGGACCATCCCGCGATCCGCATCAAGTCCTGCGCGTTACCGCCCGCGGACAGCCAGTCGTCGGCGAAGCGGTGCCGGAAGCGGTGGGCGTGGAGGTTGTTCACCCCGGCCCGGGTGCCGCGGCGCTTGAGCATCTGCTGGATGCCGGAGTTCTGCAGGCGTCCGCGCTTGCCGAGCCACAGCCACTCGCTGTCGGCGTCCGGGTGAAGGGCACGGATGCGCAGGTAACGGTCAAGGTCGCGAGCCGCCTTTTTACCGAGCGGCACATAGATCACGTCGCCGCCCTTCTTCCGGATGCGCAAGAGCTTCTTGCCGAGGTTGACGTCGGACTCCTCGGGGTCGGAGCTGTAGCGCAGGCCGCCGAGGGAGTCCAGGCGTGCGCCGGTGTCCATGAAGATCCTAAGAATGGCCGTGTCGCGGCGCTCCTCGAACGAGGTGCCGGAACACTCATTGAGGACGTCGCGTAGTTCGTCGTCGGTGAGGACCGGCTCGGCCTCGTCGGGCACGGTGGGGCGGGCGACGGTCGTCATGGGATGCGGGCCGGCCAGCTCGCCGTCGGCGATCAGCCAGTTGAAGAACGCCTTCAGATTGCGATGGTGTTTGTCGGCATTGCCGGCGCTGCTCCGCCGAACGCCGCACGGGCAGGGCGCGCCTTCGCCGCCGGCCTCGTCGCCGGCCCGGCAGCCGGTCAGGGTGGCGAGCTGGAAGGCGCGGATCTCCGCGGCCCCGACGCCCGCGACCGTGTCGGGCAGCTCGTGCCGGCTCAGGTAGGTCGTGAGCAGGGTGACCGTGTGGCGGTAGCTGGTGATGGTGCCGGGGGAGCGGTTGGCCGACTCCAGCGCCAGCACCCACGAGTCGAGGAGTGCGGCGAGTCTGGGGGATCTGGCGGCCTTGGCCGGGCGCCGGGCCATCACGCCGACACCCCCTGAACGTTCCACTCCGGCTGATGCTCGGCGATCGCCTGCATCTCCAGGCGCTCCATGGTGGCGGCATCGGGACACTGCACCGTCGTAATTCGGTAGATGCCGATGCCCCGCTTGAGAACGTGCTCGCCGAGGCGGCGGAAGATGTTGGCCGAGCGGCCGATGTAGAGGATTCGCTGAAGGTGATCCCAGAGGTAGTAGACGTAGAACCCATGCGGATCCTCCAGCGGGCCGTTCTGCGGGCAGCCGGAGATTGCCACCAGGTCACGCTCCGCACGCTGGCACTGCCTGATCAGGCGCGCCTTCTCGTCGGCCCAGCGTTCACGTTCCGCCTCGTGTGCCGCCTGCTGCTCGGCGAGCCGGGAGTGAAGCGCGCGCAGCTGCTCTCGTGCGTCGGCCTCGAATGCGTCGGCCGCCGGCATGAGGGATTCGATGACGGCCTCGGGGTTGTCCAACTCCCCACGGGACGCGGCCTCGAGCACGGCGATCTTAAGGGTGGTACGGGCATAAAGCGGGGTAGAGTTTCGGCGTCGGTCCATGAGAGGGCGTCTCCAAGATCATTTTCGGAGTCGGAATCCGATGCTGTTGGCGCAGTGTGCGGATGCGTTACTCTCTCATGGGACCGGCGACATTGCTGGTCAACGTTGCATTTCTGGCGCCCTTAGCTCAGCTGGATAGAGCATCGGACTTCTAATCCGACGGTCGCAGGTTCGAATCCTGCAGGGCGCGCTTGTACTGACCAGGCACTTCCTTGATCGCGCAGAATGCCAAGATCGCGTATGTAGCAACGTGTGTAGCAACGCGTGCGTTTGATCTTGGACGAGGCGATTCATGAGGCCGCCTTCCTGCGCTTCGCGCGCTGTTGCGTGAGATCCACCAGCACGCTGTCCATGGTCTTGGCGGCCTTCCGCTTCACCTCGTCGAAGATGTGCACGTAAAGATCGCTGGTGGTCGACTGGCGGGCATGACGCAGCACACTCTGGATCGTCTTGATGTCGTTGCCCTTCGCGAACAAGAAGCTGGCACAGGCGTGCCGGAGGTCATGCACCCTCAGCCCGTCCTCGTCATCCCCCTGACGCAGGTCTGCGCGCTTGCACAGCGCGTACCAGGCCCGGTTGACGTTGCGAGGCTCCAGGGGGGTGCCGAGGCTGGTACAGAAGACGAGGTCGGGATCAATCCATACGTCGGCTCCCTCGCGGTCGGCCTCCTGCGTCTCATGCAGGTCCTTCAACGCTTGGAGAGCAGTCGAGGGGATGGCCACGGTCGCCTTGCTTGCGACGGTCTTCAGCCGCTTCTCGACCAGTTGGCCGCTCCGTCTGCCCGTTGCTTCGTTCTTCTCGCCGCGCAGCCGCTGAACTGACTTCTCCAGGCGTACGGAGCCCGCGTCGAGGTCGATGTGCGACCACCGCATTCCGAGTCCCTCGCCGCGGCGCAGGCCCAAGGCCAGAAGCACTAGCCAGTACACCCACAGCCGGTCATGCGCGGCCTCGACCAGGAAGCGTGCAGCCTCCTCCTTGGTGAGGGGCTTGAACTCCTTCTTGTCCACCGAGGGCGCGTCCACCAGAGTGAGCACGTTCTTCCCGATGATCTCGTCATCCACCGCGTCGGCGAGCGCCTTGCGCAGCACGGCGTGACAGTAGGCGATAGTCCGGGCCGACAGCTTCTCGGGCTCGGGGAGCTTCTTCTCGCCCGGCCGGAGCTTGCGGCGCCGGTTGCCGCTGGGCTTGTCGGCCAACTCCAGTAACCAGGTCCGGATGTGTCTCGTGGAAAGATCGACCAGCTTGACCTTGCCCAGGTGCGGGACGATGTGCAGGTCGACCTTCTCGCGGTAGCTGTCGAGTGTGCTCGGTGCCAGTCGGCCGGCGGCGACGCGCTGTGGGAGGGTCACGCCCACCCAGGTCTTCAGCAGGTAGTGGGCGAGGGTGTCCGTACGCCCCGCAGTGACCGGCTGGCCCGCAGCGATCTCCTTCTCGGCCGTCTTCTTCTTGCTGACTGCTTCCGCGCGGGTCTTGCCGTAGATGGGTTTCCTTCGGCCGTTCGGTAGGTAGACGGTCGCTACCCATAGACCGTCAGAGGCGCGCTGGTAGGGGCGGCCTTCGCGGTTTCCTCGGGTCCGTGGCTTCCTCTCGGCCATGGCTACTCCGGTATGTCGTCGGGGGAGTCCTGGCGGACTGTGCGGCGGCGTCGCTTTCGCGGCGTCGCTTCGATTGCGACAAGGGTCTCGATCAGTTCCATGAGGTGAGTGGCTGCCTGCGATCGGACCCCCTGCGTGATCAGGTCCAACAGCGAGTCACCTGCCTCTTGCCGAGACGTGCTGTCACCGGCCGCGATCCAGTCGATGAGATATGACAACTTCTGGCGCTCGTCAGCGAGACGTTTGTCCCAGTAGACGGTCAACGCCTTCTTCTGCAGGTCAGTCAGCGGCGCATCACGAATCCGTCGCACACTTTCCGTCATTGGCAGCCCAGCAGGCTCTACACCCCCCAAGAGGTCCGCCGGCACGTGGCCTGCCAGGACAAGCAGGGGAGCCACCGGCATCTGGAAGAGGCGGGCCATCTCGATCAGGTGCTTGATCTGCGGCTGGTTGCCCTTGCGCCACCGCGTGACAGTGGATTGCTGCACTTCAAGGGCGGCAGCGAGCTGGGCGTCCGTGCGGTAGCCGAGGCCCCTCGCGGTCGTGCTGAGCCAGTCGGCGAACTCGGTCAAGAGCATCTCCAGAGTGGGGTTAGGAGCGTCCAGAACGCGCCAAGGGTGCGCACATCGCGGACAGCTCATGCATGAGAAGGTAGCTTTCATCATGCATGGCCGCAAGTCTTCTACAGACCTATACAGACTCTAGGGACTCCCATGGATCTCCTGGACTGCCTGGGGTGTGCGAAGAAGTGCACATCGGAGATCACTGCTTAGGAATGGCGGGCTGTCATGAAACCCCAGGCCGACACGATTCCTTCTGTTCCCTACTGTTCCCTACCAGTTCAGAGGAGCCTTCGCACCGTCCGGGTGCCTAAAACTGCCCAGGACTGCCTTGCTACCAGGCGATCTCTGACTATCTCTGATCTTCATGCATCTTCAGTCATCTGCTTGCGTTGTCCTGCGTTACATTGCTTCGCTCTCGATCAGCCTCGTCTCCTGCAACGAGTGGCAACGAGTAGCAACGAGTAGCAACGTGCCCAGAAGGATTCGAACACGCCGTTCTGTGTCGCGCTATGCGGATGCGCATAAGTCCTTGGGCTCCCGTCCTGCGCCTTGCGCAAGCTGCAAGGGTCGAGGCGAGTTGTGAACCACCATCGGACCCGTTAGCTTATGTAGTGGACCAAGGAGGGGTCTGGGGGAATCCCGGAGACTCTTGGTGTCCGCAAAGCACAAAGCCCCCCAGCGGGGTGCAGGTAACAGGAGGTGCAACTCCTGCTACCGCACGATCCCACTGAGGGGGCCGACAACTTAACCCAGCATGACCCCGCTTGAACTTCCAGGAACAAGGAGAACCACCATGGGCCAAGTCGGCCTTGATTCTACGTGTGCACAGACGCACGTCGGAACCCCCTTGTCGGATGCTGCCCCGAAGCGCCCTCTGCGCAAGTCGTCCACGAACCACCCGATCGAGATCGACCTCAGCGCGTACGCGCACCTCCCGCGGCTCATGACTCCTCGCCGTGTTGAGCAGGAGTCGTCCCTGTCCAAGGGCACGATCCGCAGGGCAATTCAGTCCGGGCGTCTCAAGAGCGTCAAGCCCACGCCGCGCTCCCGCCGTATTCCGGTGGAGTGCTTCGCTGCGTGGATCGAGTGGATGAAGGCTGAGGCGTCGCACGACGACGCCCTCGCTGTTGGCTAGCCACGGTCCCCTTCTTCCCCCGACGTACAACCAGAACTAAGAACCCGGGGGACCGTGGTGACGCCAATTTCCGGCGCCGCCAACGGCGCTACGACCATTTCCTACTACCAGCTCGCGGCGACACCCGCGACGATCAGCATCACGCCGGAAACCTCGGCGTATGAGGCGCTGCTCGCCTACGCAGCGTGTGGCTGGAAGCCGTTCCTCCTCAGTTCCGGCAAGGTTCCGACCAAGAACTGCGACTACTGCGACAAGCACCACCTCACCAACGACCAGCGCGAGGCGTGCACACACGTCACGTGCCATGGCTTCTACGCAGCCACCAGCGACCCCGAGAGGCTGCGGGAGATGGCCGGGCTGATCCCGCGTGGGCTTGTCGCCATCCGGACAGGGGCACCGTCCGGGCTCGTCGTCCTCGACATCGACAGCATGGCCGGGCACGGCGTCGACGGTTACGCCGCTGCCGAGCGCGGACGGAAAGCGGGCTACCTCCCGGACACCGTCGTGCAGCGCACCCCGTCTGGCGGCATGCACCTCCTGTACGCCCACCCCGGCGGACGGATCAAGGGTGGCTCCAACCGGCTGGGCCGCGGACTCGATGTCAAGGCGGACGGGGGCTACTTCGTCACCGCGCCGTCCGTCAGCAGCAAGACCGGCCAGGCGTACAGGTGGGACCGGGACACGATCCGCCTCCCCCTGACGCCGCTTCACCATCGGCTCGCGGACTACCTGCGCGAGAAGCCTCTTCCAGAGAAGGCCCGCCGGGCTCCTGACCTTCCTCAGCTTCGCGACCGGTATGTCTCGGCCGCCGTAGCTGGTGAGGTCCAGGCGATCATGGATGCCCCCAAGGGCGGCAAGGGTCGGCCGGGCAGATGCGACCAGCTCAACAAGAGCGCGTTCATCCTCGGGACCCTCGTGGGCGCGGGCGCCCTCGACCAGGCCGCCGCCGAGCGCGCCCTCACTGACGCCGCGTACGGCGTCGGCCTCGACGTTGATCCCAACTGCGGGCCTTCCCAGATCACGAGAACCATCAGGTCCGGCCTGACCGCCGGCATGCGCCACCCGCGCCGCCTGCAGGGGGTCCGCTAGTGCGAAGCAACACGGTCCAGGAACAGCACAGGGGGCAACTCCGGATCGCAGAACGGTTCACCAGCCAGCACGCTGACGCCCTCCGCTACGTCCACGGGCTTGGCTGGTACCGCTGGGATAACACCCGGTGGGCCGAGGACAAGGACGGCGGGGCGCACCGCTGCGCCATCAAGACCGTGAAGGATGCCCGCAACCAGGCCGCGCGGCTCAACAAGGACGCCAAGAAGGCGCTCCTAGAGGATGCAGGGAGATGCGAGTCCGCTTCCGGGCTGGAGGGCGTCCTCCGCATCGCTGCGAACATCAAGCCCCTCGCGATCGCATCGGACCAGCTCGACGCCAACGCCTTCCTGTTCAACACACCCTTCGGCACGCTCGACCTGCGAACCGGGTCCAGTGGGCCAAACGACCGGAATGATCTGATCACCAAGGTCGCGGGCGGGAATCTCCACTCAGACGAGAACGCCGAGTGGGACTCCTTTCTCCTGAAGATCCTGCCGGACGAAGACGTTCGCGCCTTCGTTCAGAGGCTTGTCGGCTACTCCATGCTGGGCAAGGTCACCGAGCACGTCATGCCCATCTGGACGGGGACAGGTGCCAACGGCAAGGGCACCCTCAGGGATGCCCTGATGGCCGCCTTCGGCGACTACGCCATTGAAGTGGACCCGGCCATCTTGATGGAGTCCAAGCACGAACGGCATGGCGCGTTCAAGATGCGCCTTCGGGGTGCCCGCCTCGTCTTCTGCTCAGAGACGGAGAAGGGACGCCGGTTCGCTGAAGCGACCATGAAGCGGCTCGTCGGTGGCGACCCCATCGAGGCCAACCTCATGCACAAGAACCCGATCACGTTCGATCCGTCCCACACCCTGATCATGCTGACGAACTTCCTCCCGATCGTCAGCGGCGACGACCCGGCCGTGTGGCGGCGAATCCTGGTGGTCCCCTTCGACGTCGTCATCCCCGAGGACGAGCGAGACAGCGACCTGCCCGACAGGCTCAAAGCCGCTGCTCCCGCTGTACTCGCGTGGGCCTATCAAGGGTGGCGGGACTACCAGGACAAGGGCCTCGATCCACCCGAAGCAGTACGAGTCCGCACCCAGAAGTACCAAGCCACCAGCGACGTCATGGCGCGGTTCCTATCCGAACGTACGCACTCCACGAACGCGGGCCGCGAGAAGGCCCGTGAACTCTACGCCGCTTGGTCGAGCTGGTGTCTCGCCAGCGGCGAAGTCCCCAGCAGCGAGGTCATGTTCGCCGAGTCCATGGCCAAGCGCGGTTTCGAGAAGGTCCGGACCAGCGGCGGGTTCATCTACCGCGGGCTCGTTCTCACTGTCGAGCGTCAAGGCGACGACGAGGAAGAGGGCCGCTGACCTGCAGGAGTGTAGGGCTGTGAAGGGTTTCCCGGAATCTCTCATGCGTGTGCGCGCGTAGCGAGTTACGGAAAACCATGCACATCCCTACACACCCGGTCTGACCTGCGCCGACACATGGCTAGCCATACACCGGCCATCCGACACGGAAAGTAGGGAATCCGATGTCAGCCAACTTCCAACCTCCGCTCCACCTCGAAGACCCCTCAGCCGTCGCCGTCCCCGCCTCCACCCGGAACGGCCCCGTGATCGTGTGGCTGTGCCCCGAGGGCGCCGAACGTCTCGGCAAGCGGCGGCTCCACCTCGGGAGCCACGGCTACGCCGCACTGAGAGTGGAGCAGCAGGACACGCCCCTCCACCGCTGGCTGATGAACGCCCGCCGCGGTGACGGACGCCTCGTCGACCACGTCAACGGCGACCCGCTCGACAACCGGCTCAGCAACCTCCGCTGGGCCACCCACCAGTCCAACGCCGGGAACCGCCGAGCCCTCTCCTCCACCGGTATGCGCGGTGTCGTCCGCGCCGGCAACAAGTGGGTGGCCCAGGCCAAGCTCAACGGCCGCTCGCTCTACCTCGGCACCTTCGCCGACAAGGAGAAGGCCGCTGAGGTCGCCCACGAGTGGCGCATCGCCAATCTGCCCGGCTACTCGGGCACTCCCCGTACCCGCTTCACTAACGCCGCGACCGCGGCTTAACGAAAGGCAAGACCGCCATGCAAACCGCAGTGATCATCCTCATCTACGTGGTGATGGCCGCCGCCATCTTGATCGGAGTCCTGATCTCCGACCGGAGGGGACTCAAGGAGTCCCTTAAGCAGGCGCGCGCCGACCGGAACGAGGCGTGGGAGCGCAACCGGAAGCTCCACGAGGAGCGGCTGGCCGACCTGCAGCGCAACACCGTTCGAGTCAACGAAATGACCGAACGCCTCCGCAACCTGAACAGCTCCTACACCGGCCCCAAGGAGGACTGACCTTGTCCGCAAACCAAATCCCGGCGCCCGGAGTGAAGCCGGAGGACCCCTTTCCCGGCCGACCGCGCCCCCACTGCTGCCCACGCTGCAGCTACATGGGCGGCGAGGGCCATACCCTCCGCGAACTGCAGAAGCTCCGGGTGAACGAGAGGGATTACAAGGAGGAGACCCCTGTCGTTCTCACGGTCCGGCACTGCTCGTACTGGTCGGCCTCCACGCAGTCGTACTGCGGTACCACCCACAAGGTGCGCCTCCACCAGGGCATCGGTCCGCGCTGCCCCAGCCACGACCCCGCCCTGACGACGGCCATCTACCGGGCCGTCACCGAGCAGGCCACGAAGTAGGAGGCCGTGCCCGATTACGGCGGGCACGGCCCCGATCACCCTCTCACGAGACAGGAAGATCACCATGAACCAGCTCGGCCCGTTCACCATCCACCCGGCGCTCGCAGCCTTCCCTCTTATGGAAGGAGCAGACTTCGAGGCGCTCGTCGCCGACATCAAGCGGCAAGGTCTGCGCCAGCCCATCACGCTCAACTACGACGGGACCGTCCTCATCGACGGCCGCAACCGCTTCCTGGCCTGCGAAGCCGCGACCTGTGACCCAGTGTTCGAGAGGCTGCCTGCCCGCTACACCGACGACATGTTCAAGGACTTCATCACCTCGGCGAATCTCAGGCGCCGCCAGCACGAGCACGCCCACGAGATGGCGCTGACAGAAGGTGTCCTCACCATCCACCTCTCTGGGCTCACTGCCGTCCACATCGACACACACCACGGCCTGATCGCCGTGGACAACACCAGCGGCACCGCCACCGCGGCCACCGAGTGGACGGTTCACGACCTACGGAACGGCATCTACGGAGACTTCCACCTGCTGCGCCCGTCCTACGCCTGCACGGATCTCGACTGCGCGCCGGAGCACGTTCCCACCAGCTAACAACTACGGCCGGGCCCGCTCACATCGGGCCCGGCCAGTCAGGAGCATCGTATGACCAACAACCAGCTCGCCGCTCTGGCCGAGCACTACGCCAAGACCCTCATGACCACCTGGTCAGCGGAAAGCCGCGTCGACTACGCCTTCGGGTTCGAGGACACCTCTCCCGAGATGACCGCCGCCGACATCCTCGAAGAACACACCGCCCTCATGGACGAAGCGCTCAACCTCCGCGACCAGACGATCGCCATGGCCGGGTGCGTAGACGTCATCCGCGACGACGGCGCCCATGTCATGATCCCTACGAGCAAGCTCAGCGCGAGTGATATCGACACCGCGATGGTGTGTCTCGCCGCCCAGTTCCGCGCCCTCCGAGCTGAAGCCCACAAGGTCATCCATACGTTCGCCGGGCTCAACCGGATCAAGGAGCACGCCGTAAAGGAGGCCGCGCAATGACCATCACACCCATCAGGACCACAATCCTCAACGTGGGCAAGGAAGCCCACGACTACATCACCGAGTTCAACGTCGGCCTCCAAACCGCCCTCGGCTGGGTGAAGACCCATCCCACACAGCAGGAGGCACAGCGACTCGCCGACATCCACATGGAGATCCGGGCCGGAGAAGACGGCGACTGGTCCACGTACTGGCTCGACGCCAGCCTCTATCCGACGTTCCTCGCCTACCTCGAACAGGCCGGGCAAGGCGTCGAAGTCCTCCATGGGCCCACCTACACCGCCCAGCGCAAAGCCGAACTCGGCAACGCCTGGAAAAGCGACATCCCGTGGGAACGCACTTGGTATTTCCACTCCGAATCCGCGTTCTGGCAAGGCGTCATGCAGGGCGTCTACATCGCCGTCAACCTTTGAGGCAGCCATGGAGCCCACACCCATTCGGCGCATCCACCGCGGACCCTTCGTCGACTTCAGCGTCATCGACCGCTCGTACACCAGCGAGTTCCACGCCGGGTACGGCGCTGCCCTCACCTGGTTCGTGGTCGGCGCACCCGTTGTCGAAGCCGAAGAGCTGGCCGACATCGCCCGTAGCAACCTGAAAGGCGGACCCAACTATGAGGTGGGCGCCGCCGTCTATCTCGACGCCGCCAAGTTCCCCGGCTTCCTCATGACGATGAACAGCCGCGACGGAGCACACGAGCGCAAGTTCGGCCCCCGCTACGCGGTCAAGGACGGCAAGACCCTCAGCGGCGCCTTCCACCAGGACTACGGCGGCGACATCTCCGAATGGTGGTTCCCCGACCGTGCATTCCTCATGAACCCGACCATGCCCTTCGACGAAGGCATGCTGACCGCCGTCGCCCAGGTCATGGGCCGATAGCCTTCCGCAGCCCTGCACGGCTCCCAAGTCGTGCAGGGCTGGCTTCGACTTCAGGGGGACCGATGACCGTAACCTGTCAGCTCTGCGGCGCCGAGGTCGCCGACCTGGCCAACGTCTGCACGCGCTGCACCCACGCGCTACGCCGAGATCTCGAAGACGTCCCCGGCCTCGACCACGAACTCGACATCGCCCTCTCGAAGCAAACGAGCCTCGGCGGAGGCGGACCCACCCGAATCGAGATGCCCGCCAACTTCGACGCCGAGGCACGAGGCCGCGCGCTCAAGGCGCTCCTCGCCTCCTGGTGCACGCTCATCGCCGACCAGCGCGGCCTCCCCCAACCGCTCGACGGCCTCGCACCCCTCAGTCGATGGCTACTCGAACACCTTGAGTGGCTCCGCCACCACCCCGCCGGCCCCGACGCCGTCACCGAGATCCGCGACGCCGTACGCGCCGTACGCCACGTCATCGACCGGCCCGTCCCCAGGATCTACGCCGGACAGTGCACCGTCTGCGGGACCGCGCTGTACGCCAAGCAGGGAGCCGAGTTCGCCTACTGCCAGACCTGCGTAGACGCCGAAGGAGAACACCTTCACCACGACGTAGAAGCCAGCAAGCAGGCCATGCTCGCCACCCTCCAGGTGTCGATGATGGCCCCACCCGAGGCAGCGTTCACCTTGTCCATCCTCATCCGACCGATCAAGCCCGACCTCATCCGCACGTGGGCCGCACGCGGCAAACTCACCCCCGCAGGCGTAGACGACAAGGGCCGCAACCTCTACCGGCTGACCGACATCGCCACCCTCATGCGCCATAAAGTTGCGCACGCAACCACCAGGTGACATGCTGTGAATCGATAGCGTGGTCACGGTTGTCCAGAAGCCCCAGCTCCCCGTGAGCTGGGGCTTCTCCCGTACCCAGACCAGAAGCCGCGCACGCCGGAGGGGGACCCGGCTGCGCCAGCCGTGCAGGCCCGAGGGTGCCCCGCACGGCACGAGGTGAGGCCCCACGTACCCCCGAGCGTGCGGGCCTCACCTCCCCAACACCAGAGAGCAGGTGACGCAATGACGGACGCTCTCACCGAGATAGCCTCAGCAGTCGGCACACCACACGGCATGACCGCCTCCCAAGTCCTCACCTACCTCGCCACCGGAGAACGCCGACACGGCGACGCCAGACCAGGCGAATGCGGAACCGTGGACCCACGCAACGAACAGCAGTGGTGCCGTGAACCTGCCAACCACCACGGTGACCACAGCCCCGTCGCCTCACCAGCCACCGAGTGCGGTGTCCTGCTCAACCCACCCGACCCGTACCGCTGGTGCCCTCAACCCCCAGGCCACAACGGTGACCACGAGTAGACAGCGCAACGTCAGGCACCGCAGCGGACGCCCCTACCGCAGAGCACGCAAGCAGATGTTCCTCATCTACGGCACGGACTGCTGGATCTGCGGACACCACGGAGCAGGCGAAGCCGACCACCTCATCCCCATCAGCCTGGACCCACACCAGCCCGTAGACCCCCACGCCATGCGGCCAAGCCACGGAGCCAACGCCCCATGCCCCGTGTGTGGTCGCAAATGCAACCAGGAGAAGGGCGACAAGCTCCTGACCAGCACACCCCTGCGAACCTCGCAAGACTGGTAGCTTCCGCGTTTCCGCAGGTCAGGGACTTTTGACCAAGGGTCTGGATGACCCCGCGACTAGGCGTCCGTTTTTCTCTCCCCGCGAAACCCTAGGCGGTGATCATGAGTGAGCTTGATCTTGCCTCGGCCGTGCTGAGCGGCGACCGCCGGGCCTCGCTGGAAGCCATCCGGGACAAGCTCGCCGCCGAGCTGCGCGATGCGTCCGGCCGCGACACAGCCGCCCTCGCGAAAGAGCTGCGCTCGACCATCGCGGAGTTGGAGAGCCTGCCCGGCGGCAAGGAGGTGAGTCGCCTTGACGAGCTTGCTTCCAGACGTGCGGATCGGCGCGCAAACGCCGCGGGTGGGTAGGTGGCCTGGCTACGCCGTGAGTGCGGCTCCGGAGTTCATCGACCTGGCCGAGTCCGCGGGGCTGGTGCTCGATCCTTGGCAGCAGTTCGTGCTGACGCATGGCCTGGGCGAACGCCCTGACGGGCGGTGGGCGGCCACGAAGTGTTCGTGCTGGGTGCCCAGGCAGAACGGCAAGGGCGGCATCATCGAGGCGCTGGAACTCGGCTGGCTGTTCCTGCTCGGCGAGAAGCTGATCCTGCACAGCGCGCACGAGTACAAAACTGCCCAAGAGGCTTACCTGCGGATCAAGGGCCTGTGCGAGCAGACCCCGGACCTGGACCGGCGCGTCAACCGCTACTGGCAGGCGAATGGAGAGCAGGGCATCGAGCTGACGAAGTCGGCCGGCGGCGCACGGTTGAGGTTCGTGGCCCGCAGCCGGACGTCGGGTCGCGGCTTCTCGGGCGGCAAGAACGTGCTCGACGAGGCGCAAGAGCTGACCGCCCAACAACGGGCGGCCATGCTGCCGACCCTGTCGGCTCAGCCGAACCCGCAGGAGTGGTTCTTCGGCACCCCACCTGATGACCCGGCGGCGTGGGCGTACGGCCTGCGCGCGGATGGCGAAGCGGGCGCTGACCGTATCGCGCACTTCGACTGGGGCGCCGACCTGGATGTCACGAACGAGGCCGACCGGCGGCGAGCTGCCCGGGACCGCGACTTGTGGTACGCGTGCAACCCAAGCTTGGGCATCCGGATCACCGAGGAGTTCGTCGAGGACGAGGCCAAGCCGTCCGGTCTCGGCGACAAGTTCTCCGTCGAGCGGCTGGGCGCGTGGCTGCCACGGGCCAGCGACGGCGCGAGCGAGTTGAGTGTCGAGGCGTGGCTGAAGCTGACCGACCCGGAGTCGCGCCGGCAGGGTGATGTGGCGTTCGCCGTGGATGTCACCCCGTCGCGGGACTCGTCCTGCATCTCCGTGTATGGGCTGCGCAGTGATGGGCTCGGTCATGTGGAGGTCGCCGACCATCGGCCGGGAACGGACTGGGTGGTGGATCGGCTGGTGGCGCTGAGGGAGCGCTGGGATCCGGTCGCGATCGGCCTGGATGTGAAGGGCCCGGCCGGCTCATTGCTGGTCCCCTTGGAGAAGGCGGGCATCACCTCGCCCGAGGATGCCGAGCACCCGAGACGCGGGGATCTGGCGATCCCGAGCGTGCAGGAGGTGGGGGCGGCCTGTGGCCAGTTCGCTGATGCGGTACGGCAGGGCACGCTTCGGCACATTGGCCAGGAGGTCCTCGACTCCGCTGTGCGCGGGGTGAAGACGCGGCCTCTGGGTGAGGCGTGGGCGTGGGGGCGGCGGGTGTCGTCCACGGACATCAGCCCGGTGGTGTCGGTCACGATCGCGCGCTGGGCGTACGAGATGCGCATGCACCTGCTTGAAGAGGACTACGACGTCGCGGACTCGTTCGGCTGAGGGGAGGGTCATGGGCATCTTGTCGACGGTGCGGGGCTGGCTGTCCTCCCCGGGGGAGTCTCGCCACGCCGAGATCACCACCCCTGAGGAACTGCTCGCGATGGCGCGCGATCGGCGTACGGGCACGGGCGGCGTCCTGGTCACCAATGAAAGCGCGCTGCGGCAAAGCGCCGTGTGGGCTTGCCTGCGGGTGCGGGCCGATCTCGTGTCCGTCATGCCGGTGGACGTCTACCGGCGGGTGAACGGCGTCCAGATCGAGGTGGCCAAGCCTCCCGTCCTGGTGGACCCGGGAGGTCAACAGGTCGGAATGATGGAGTGGCTCTACTCCACTCAGTTCGACCTGGACCGGGCGGGCAACTGCTTCGGGCTGATCACCGAGCGATCGGGCGTGCTCGGCCCGGACGGACGCGGCCTTCCCGCACGCATCGACCTCGTCGCGCTGTCGGACGTCACCGTGCGCGCGACCGGCGCCGAGATCACGAAGTACGTCATCGCCGGCGCCGAGTACGAGCCGCACGAGGTATGGCACGAGCGGCAGTTCACCGTGGCCGGGATGCCGTTGGGCCTGTCTCCGGTCGCCTACGCGGCGTGGGGTATCGAGGAGTCGCTGAACGCCCAGCAGTTCGCCCGTGACTGGTTCGCCGGCGGAGCCATTCCGCTGGCCGAGCTGGTGAACAAGGCGAAGACCATCAACAAGGCCGAGGCCAAGGTCGCCAAGGAGCACTTCCGGGCGTCCGTCGCGGACGGCGACCTGTTCGTGCACGGCAACGACTGGGAGTACAGGCCGATTCAGGCGGTTGCGCAGCAGTCGGCCTTCATCGAGTCACGCGAGTTCGGGCTGACGGACATCTCCCGCTTCTTCGGCTGCCCGGCGGACCTCATCGACGCCGCCGTCTCGACAGGCTCGGTCACCTACGCCTCGATCACGCAGCGCAACTTGCAATTCTTGATCTTCCATCTGGGGCCCGCTGTTTCCCGTCGAGAGGATGCTCTGTCCCGCCGCCTGGTGCCACGTCCCAGGTACGTGAAGCTGAACCGCAGCGCCCTGCTGGCCATGGACCCCGAGGCCCGCGCCCGCACCATCATGACCAGGATCACCTCGCGCACGCTGGCGCCTTCCGAGGCCCGCGCGCTGGAGGACCTGCCGCCGTTTACGCCTGAGCAGCTCGCGGAGTTCGAGACGTTGTTCGGCAGCCCGCGCACGCAACCCGTCACCGCCTCGGCAGGAGGACCGACCTCATGAATGATCGAGCTGCTGCCGCCGCCGAGCGCGCCCAGCACGTACGGCAACGCAGCGACCGGCCGTCACAGCGGCGCAGCGGCGAGCATGCCGGCTCCCGCGCGCTCGCCCGGGTGCCCGCCGCGATCGACCTGCGCGAGCAGGGCGACGGCGGTTCACTGGAGTTCCTCGGCCGCGCCACCATCTACGAGCGCGGATATGAGATGTGGGACATGTGGGGGCCGTACACCGAGATCGTGTCCGCCGGGGCCGGCGCCGACTCGCTCGCTCGCGCCGACCTCGACGTGCCGCTCGTCCTCGGCCACGACCAGCTCCGCCGCCTGGCCCGCACCACTACGGGCACGCTTGAGCTGGTGGAGGACGATAGCGGCCTTTCTGTCCGAGCGCCGTCCCTCGACCCCGCCGACTACGACGTGGCGTACATCGTCCCCAAGCTGCGCGCCGGACTCATTGACGAGATGAGCTTCGCCTTCCGTATCGACGCCGGCCAATGGTCGCCGGACTACACCGAGTACCGGATCACCCGCTACGACATCCACCGGGGCGACGTGGCGATCGTCGGCTACGGCGCCAACCCGGCGACGGAGGCGGCGCTGCGGGAGAAGCCCGCGACGTCCAGCCGGGCTCGTGCGCTGCTGGAACTCGCGCTCGCCCGCTGATCTCCGGATACACGACAGCGTGTACCCCCCTCACTAGTGAGTACCCCCTTGAGCTTCCCGCCCTCTGGCGGGTGCATTGCCCTGCGCTCACGCGCACGAGCCCATCCGGCGCAACCGCCTCGGATGGCCGTCTGACCTGGACCGGGGCGTCTGGATTCCATCACAAGCAAGGAGTGACGAGCCATGACGCTCGACAACCTGATCGCGCAGGCGCGAGAAGCGCTCACCGCCGCGATCAACAACCGGCGCCAGGAGCAGGACGCCCTGATCGCGCTGCGGGAGGACCCGAACCTGACCGAGGAGGCCGTGACCGAGCGAGTCACCGCCCGGGACGCAGCCGACGCCGAGGTGACCCGTCGTCAGGCGGTCCTGGACGAGCTGCTCGCCGAGCAGGCCCGCGAGGAGGAGATCGCCGCCCTGTCCCAGCGCATCCAGCCCACGGGCGTGCGCGCTGGTGGGATCGAGCGGTCCGCCCGCATCAGCATGGAGGAGCGTACCTATCGGCGCGACTTGGACCCGCGCGGCCAGGGCTTCGAGCGGGATGTCGCTGCCGCATTCCTCGGCGACTACGAGGCGCAGGCCCGCCTGGCGCAGCACATGCGTGAGGAGCGGGTGGAGCGCGGCGACCAGCTCGACCGAGGCCAGCAGCAGCGCGCGGTCGGCACCGGTGCCTTCTCCGGCCTGGTCGTGCCGCAGTACCTCACGGATATGTACGCGCCGGCGGCGCAGGCGATGCGGCCGTTTGCCGACGCCTGCCGTGGCCACCAGCTCCCGCCGGACGGCATGACGGTGAACATCTCCCGGATTACCACGGGATCGTCCACGGCGCTGCAGGCCAACGAGAACGACGCCGTGTCCGAGACGAACATGGACGACACGCTGCTGACGATCAGCGTGCAGACCATCGCTGGTCAGCAGACCCTGTCTCGGCAGTCGATCGAGCGTGGCACGGGTATTGAGGCGGTTGTCCTGGATGACCTGTTCCGCCGGTACGCGACCACGCTGGACTCCACTCTGCTGAACCAGGCCACCACCGGCCTGTCGGCTGCGGCCACGGCGGTGACCTACACCGACGCGAGCCCGACCGCCGCTGAGGCATACCCGAAGATCATCCAGGGTCTTTCCGAGGTGGAAGCCGCGATGCTCGACCAGGCGTCCGGCGACAACATCGCGATCATGCACTCGCGCCGCTGGTACTGGCTGCAGGCAGCCATGGGCAGCACGTGGCCGATGATCACTCAGCCGGGCATCGTCGTCCAGACCCTCGGCGCGAACTTCGGGGAGACCTACGGCCGGGGCGTGCGCGGTGTACTCCCCAACGGGACACCCGTGATCGTCGATAACAACGTCGCGACCAACCTCGGCGCGGGCACAAATGAAGACGAGATTTACCTGGTGGACCGCCTGGAATGCCACCTGTGGGAGGACTCCAGCGCGCCCATGTTCATCCGGGCCGAGCAGCCCAAGGCCGCCAACCTCGGCGTGCTGCTCGTGGTCTACGGCTACATCGCGTACACGTTCACCCGGTACGCGCACTCCCGGAAGGTCTCCGGGACCGGCCTGGTGACCCCGACGTTCGCCTAGTCCTCGACTGCTGGGGCCTGCGGTGCGGCGGGCCCCAGCGCCCTTTCCAGGAGTGACGATGACAGATGATGCGATGATCGCCGCCCTGCTGCGGGAGCGGGAAGGCTACGTGCAGCGCGGTATGGACGAGCGGGTGGCACAAGTGGACGAGCAACTCAGGCTGCGCGGCCACGAGACCACTCCGGGAGACCAGGCCCGTACCGAGGCACCGAAGAGTCGTCGGGCGCCTCGCAAGGACACCACGTAGGCGGCCATGGCCAACGAGTACGCGACCCTGGCCGACCTCAAGGAGTACCTCGCCATCACCGACAACGCCCGCGACAACGTTCTGTTCAACGCCATCGCGGCGGCATCGAGGGCGATCGACAAGAAGACGGGCCGCCGCTTCTGGCTGGACGGCAGCGTGGTTCAGCGGACGTTCAACCCGTACGGGCGGGTCGTCCGGGACGAGCGCGGCGAGCTGCTGCTTGTGGACGACATCGGGAGCGCGTCCGGCCTGGTGATCGAGACCGGAAGCGGCGGCTCCTGGTCGGCCGTAACGGGCTACGAGACGACGCCGGACAACGCGCTGCTCGACGGCCGCCCGGTGACCGGGCTGCTGCTGGCCACCGGCACCTGGGGCACGCGAACCAGCCGGGTGCGGGTCACCGCCCGGTGGGGCTGGCCGGCCGTCCCCGACGAGATCGAGCAGGCGACTCTGCTACAGGCGAGCCGCCTGTACAAGCGCAAGGACACGCCGGAAGGCGTCGCAGGTTCGGCCGACTGGGGGTTGATGCGCGTGCCTCACCTCGACCCTGACGTGCGGGCCCTGATCGAGCCGTTCATGCTTCCCGGGTTCGCCTGATGGCCAGCTTGAGCGCCATTCGCGCGGCGCTGGCCACGCGGTTGAAGACGATCCCTGTCCTGACCGTGCACACGCAGGTGCCGGACAACATCCACCCGCCGGCCGCCGTCATCATGCCCGGCTTCGAGGGCGAACCCTGTGTCCGCTTCGACTCGACCATGGCGCGAGGTAGCGACGAGTTCCTGTTCACGGTGTCGGTGTACGTGCAGGCGAGCGACGACACCTCCTCACAGGTGGAGCTGGACGCCTACCTGGAGGGATCAGGTTCACGCTCCATCAAGCAAGTCCTGGAGACCGACGCGTCGCTCGGTGGCACAGCCGATTTCGTCCGGGTCCGCGAGGCCCGAAACTACGGCCCGACCGAGTGGGGCGGCAGCGGCGGAACCCGTTACGTCGGCGTGGACTTCGGCATCGAGATCACCGCGTAGGAGGGCGGATGGCCAAGAACTACCGGGTCCTGTGCGGCCTGGACTATCCCGGCAAGGGCGGGCTGAAGCGAGCCGAGCCGGGCGACGTGGTCAGCGATCTGCCCAGAGAAAGCGTGGGCTGGCTGATCGAGCAGGGAGCGGTGGAGGAGGTGAGAGGCGATGGCGTTCGCACACAGCAAGAACAGCCGGGTGATGGTGAATAGCACCCACCTGTCGGGGCGGATCACCGGATGGACGGTGAGCGGTGAACGCGGCCTCGGCGAGACCACCACCCTGCTGGACATCGGGGCGCGGTTCCTGCCCGGCCTGCGCTCCGGCAGCATCAGCCTCAACGGCCTGTTCGACGGCGCGGCTGGCGACATCGACGAGATGATCCGAGCCACCGACGGCGTCCAGAACGGGCTGCTGGCCAGCGTGCTCCCGGACGGCTTCACGATCGGCAAGCCGGCGTTCATCACCACCTCGAACCTGTCGTCCTACAGCATCGAGTCGTCGGTGTCGGAGACCGTCTCCCTGACCATCGAGTCCACCCCGGACGACGGCGTCGACCACGGCCGGGTCATCCACGCCCACACTGCGGAGACGACGACCGGCAACAGCACGTCGGTGGACAACGGCGCGTCGTCGACCAACGGCGGGGTCGCGGCCCTGCACGTCACCGCCGTCACGGGCACCACCCCGTCGCTGACGGTGAAGGTGCAGCACAGCGCCGACAACGTGTCGTTCGTGGACCTGATCACGTTCACGGCCGCCACAGCCGCGACGTCCGAGCGCAAGACGGTCACCGGCACGGTCAACCGGTACGTGCGCGAGCAGCACACGATCTCCGGCACCACCCCGTCCTTCACGTACGCGGCGGCGTTCGCTCGCCGCTGACCTCCTTCTTCCTCTTCGATCTGCCCGGCCATGTCGCCGGGTCTTCTTATGCCCGGAGGGCGAGATGGCTTTCGTGCACGGCAAGGGCAGTGTCTTCGCGGTGGATGACACCGGTGGCACGCTGCGGACTCTCTCCCAGTACGTCGACAACGTGTCCGGCCTGCCCGGCAGCCGGGACCTGTCGGAGGTGACGGCGTTTGGCGACCAGGGCGTGAAGAACATTCCCGGATTGGTCAACTCGACGTTCTCGGTCTCCGGTCACTTCGACTCCACGGCGACGACCGGACCGGACGTCGTCCTGGGCGGCCTGCTGTCGGGGCAGACGGCCACGGCCACGTTCGAGTACGGGCCGGAGGGCTCCACCACCGGCAAGATCAAGTACAGCGGTGAGTGCTGGATCACCTCTTACACCGCCGAGTCGAGCGTCTCCGACAAGGTGAGCTTCTCCGCGGAGTTCCAAGTGGACGGCGTGGTCACGCGCGGTACCTACGCCTGATGCCCTCCCAGTGGGAGGTCGCCTTCCAGTTTGGGCGGGAGTGGAAAGAGGTCAACCGCCGTCTCCGCCTGGCCGGAGAGAAGGGCCTGCAGAAGGAGCTGCGCAAGGCCGTGCGTGAGGCGGCCAGACCCGGCCGCGATGCCGCCAAGATCGCCGCCCGCACCATCCCTGCGAAGGGGCCGCGCTCGCGAGGGCTGCGCCGGCGGATCGCCCGCGGCGTCGGCATCCAAGCGGACGCCCGCCGGGTGCGGATCGTCACCCGGATGCCCGCCGGGATGGAGATGCTCCCCAGAGGGTTCGACACACCCAAAGGCTGGCGCCACCCCGTGTACGGCAACCGGGAGCGCTGGGTTCAGCAGCCCGGCCATCCGTGGTTCCGCTCGACGATCGCCAAGACCGCGCCCCAAGCCCGCGAGGAGATGCGGGCCGCGATGGAGCGCGTGGCGGAACAGATCACCGATTAGACGCGGGGCGGCTGGCTGCTGCGGTCCAGCCGCCCCGTCACCAACCGCAGAACCGCACGAAGGAGAACGCCATGGCAACCAGGAACGAGAACAGCCCGAAGCCGGTCAGGGAGGCCGACGAGGGGCGCGTGTTCGAGTGGACCGGCGAGGTCGGGCAGAAGGTCACTTTCGTCATCCCCCAGCGGATCAAGCGGGGCAAGCTCGCCCGCTGCTTCGCCCAAGACGACTTCGTCGGCGCCCTCGACTCGATGTTCACGGCGGAGGAGATGGCCGCGTTCGTCGAGATCGAGTTCTCCGCCGGCGAGTGGGCGGACCTGCAGATCAAGCTGTTTGACGCGCTCTCCGACGCTGACCCAAAAATCTGACCGCGCTGTGCCGTCTGCTGGTCGCCCACGAGGAGGACATCGAGGCGGACCTGGCGTGGCGCTACCCGCGTGACGCCGACCAGCTCGAAGAGTTCTGGGCCGGCCGGATGAGCGTCCGCCGGCTGCTGGTGCTGGTGTCCCGTCTGCCGCGCGACTCTGCCACGGTCACCGCCGACCTCGGCCCGTGGAGCACCCAGATGGAGCTGCTCGCGCAGACGCGTGACCTGCTGGCTGAGGCGAACTACCTGTTCCGGTCCGCCACCCGGGGCAGCGCGCCGCCTCCTGCTCCTCCCGAGCTTTTCCCGCGCCCGTTCCGCTGACTGATCTGGGGGTGAGCTGTGGCCAACCAGACCGCCCTTGGGTTCACCATCTTCGCGCGTGAACGCGCGTCGAAGGTGTTCAAGTCCGTCGCGCACGACATCGACGTGCTCGAAGCGCGGATGCAGAAGGTGCAGTCCACCGCGCGGACCGGCGTCGGCCTGGCCGCGGCGGCGGGCGGAGCGGTGGCGCTCACCCAAGCGGTCCTGCCCGCGGTGGCCGCAGTGGGTGCGATGCCCGCGGTGCTGCTGGCCACGAAGGCGGCCAGCGCCACCCTGAAGGTCGGTTTGATCGGGGTCGGCGACGCCATGAGCGCGGTCGCCGAAGACGACGCGGCCAAGCTCGACGAAGCGTTGGAGAAGCTCTCTCCCAACGCCCGCCGGTTCGTCCGCGAGGTCGCCGGGCTGAAGAGGTCGTTCGACCCCATCCAGCAGGCCGTCCAAGACAAGATCTTCGCGGGCTTGGCGAACGAGCTACGGCCGGTCGCCGTGAACCTCCTGCCGGAGACCCGCACCGGCATGCTCGCCGTGGCCGGCGCCTTCAACACCGGCGCCAGGGAAGTGACCGCGTTCGGCAAGACGGACCTCGCCCGAGGCACGGTCAACCGGGTGTTCGCCGGAACGAGCCGGATCATGGGCACCGTGACCGGCGCCGTTCAGCCGCTGCTGCGCACGGTGTCCGGGCTCGTCGGTCCCAGCTTCACCTTGGCGCAGCGGATGGCCGGGTGGGCGGTCAACGGGGCCAAGGCCGCTGACGCGTTCGTCTCCTCCGAGCGCGGTGCCGCGATGCTGCAGCGTGGCGCGGTCAAGGCGGGCGACACCCTCGCCCAGCTCGGCCGGATCGGCGGCAACGCGATCAAGGGCCTGGTCGGCATGTTCAGCCAGGCCAAGAGCACCGGCGATGGGCTGCTCGACACCCTGGAGGCCGGGACCGCCCGCTTCGCCGCCTGGTCGCGAAGCGTCGAAGGGCAGAAGCAGGCCGCCGAGGTGTTCGGCCTGCTCAAGGACACGGCGGTCGCAGTGGCCGATGTGCTGCCCATCCTGCTGGGTCCGCTCGCCAGCGTCGTCAAGCTGATCAACGGCCTGCCCGAGCCGCTACGCAACGGTGTCGTACAGTTCCTCGCGTTCAGCGTGGTCATCGGTACGGTGACATCCCGTCTGCGTCCGCTCCTGGCCGTGGTCGGAACGGCTGCGGCTGCGTTCCGCGCGGCAGACGGGCCGGTGTCGAAGTTCCGGGAGAACCTCTCCTCGGCGAGCGGTGCCGCAGGGAAGTCGAGGGTCGCTCTCGGCGGCTTCGCCGGGTTCCTCGGCGGCCCGTGGGGGCTCGCCATCACGGCCGCCGCGGCCGGTCTGCTCATCTTCTCCAGCCGCAACGACGAGGCGGAGCAGCACGTCAAGAACCTGACCGACGCGCTCATCGCCAACAACGGCGCGTTGGACGACGCCTCGGTCAAGAGCATCCAGTCCGCGCTGGAAACCCAGGGCGTGTACAAGGCCGCCGAACGGCTGGGCATCAACCTGCAGAAGGTGACCGACGCGGCGCTCGGCGAGAAGGAGACGCTCGCCGAGCTGACCGCCCAGTTGCAGACTCACGCCACCACGGTCAACGCCGCAGGCGGCAGGGTCGGCCAGTTCCGGACGGCGCAGAAGCAGCTGACCGGCGATGCGCTCCTACTCAGCAACGCGATCACCGGCCAAAACCAAGCCATCTCGGACGCGACCGGGCGCTATCAGCGCATTGTCGCGGGTGCGCCGAGCACGTCGGCGGCGTCGAAGAACGTCGCGGACAGCATGTCCTCGGTGGGCTCCTCGGCGAAGGACGCCAAGGTCCAGGTCGCCGGGCTGACAGCAGAGCTGGCGAAGTACAAGAACAAGACGGGCGACGCCGACCTCGCCGGTATCGCGTTCCGCGACTCGCTGGACGAACTCACCGAGGCGTTCCGGAAGAACAACGTCAAGATCGACGAACGTACCGGCAAGATCGACATCAACAGCAAGGCCGGTCGCGAAGCCACCCGCGTGCTGATCGGCTCGATCAACGCCGCAGTCGAGCACTCCAAGAAGGTCAACGACCAGACCAACAGCGTCGACAGAGCCAACAAGGTTTTCGCCACCGAGATCTCCCGGCTGCGCGGCGTGCTCGTTCAGTCCGGCCTGTCGCGCGCCGAGATAGACAAGCTCGTCGCCCGGTACCTCAAACTCCCATCGCAGATCAACGGCGCCACCGACAAGATCAAGAACCGGCGCGTGATGATCGAGGTCAAGGCCGGCGGCAAGCTCGTCGGCTTCCGCGTCAACGTCGGCGGCTCAACCGGCACCGTGCTGAACGCCACCGGCGGCGTCATGCCGGACATCCTGCCCGGCTACAGCCCCGGCAAGGACAACCACTTCTTCTACTCCCCAGACGGGCGCGGCAAAATCGGGCTGTCCGGCGGTGAAGCCGTCATGAGGCCGGAGTGGACCCGCGCCGTTGGCAGCGGCTACGTCCACACCATGAACGCCATCGCCCGCCACGGCGGCGCGTCCGCGGTCGCCAAGGCGATGGGTGTCGGTCCACGCTGGGCTCCCCGGATGGGCGGCGAAGGCGTCGGGTACGCCTCGGGCGGCATCATCGCCAAGCACTCCATCAGCGGCCTGTCGTCGGTGCAGGCCATGGCCGCCAAGGCGAACGCCCTGTACGGCTCGTGGGCCTCTCAGATGGGCAAGGCCGTCTCAGGCGCCTACAACAAGGTCTGGCTCGGCGGTCCCGGCGTACAGAACGCGCTGACGTGGGCTCGTGCGCAGGCGGGCAAGCCGTACATCTGGGGCGGCGTCGGCCCCTACGGCTACGACTGCTCCGGCTTCACCTCTGCGATCACGAACGTGATCCAGGGCCGGAGCCCCTACAGCAGACGCCACACCACCCACTCGTTCGGCACCCGCGGCGGCCCGGACGGCTTCATCCGGAACCGGCAGAGCGGCTTCATGGTCGGCGTCACCGACGCCGGCGTCGGCCACATGGCCGGCACGCTCGGCGGGACCAACGTCGAGTCCCGCGGAAGCCGCGGCGTCGTCGTCGGCCCGGCAGCACGCGGCGCCAGCAACGATCTGTTCTCCCGCCGGTACGGCTTGAAGTTCGACGACGGCGGCATGCTCCCGCCCGAGTGGTCCATGGTCTACAACGGCACCGGCGCCCCCGAGCCGCTGGCCAACGTGGACAAGATGCGCGGCGGCGACCTGATCATCCAGAACGCCCACTTCCACGGCGTCCAGGACGTCGCCGACTTCGTCCAGAAGCTCCAGCGGTACGCCAAGGACCGCGGCGGCATCGCCTTGAAGATCCGGGGGTGACATGGCATTCCCGATCATCAACGTGGCCTGCGACTTCGAGAACAACGGCACCTGGATCGACATCTCCGCCTTCTTGCAGAAGCTGACCATCAAGCGCGGTTCCAGCCGGGTCGAGTCCCCGGTGATCCGGTATGAGGCGGGAACCTGCGAACTGCAGTTGAACAACAGCGACAGGAGGTTCGACCCCACCCACCTGACCGGGCCGTACACGCTGCCGTCCGGTTCCGTGGCCTCGGGCATCCAGCAGGCCGCCTGCGCCATTGTGCAGGTGCTCGGGCACGGCTTCACGGTGGCGGTGGCCAGCACTGATCCGGAGACGATCGAGGCCAGCCTGCGGGATTCGACCGTGGCCACCTCGACGTCCACCTCTTACACGTGTGCCAAGCCGTCCGGCGTGGTGAGCGGCGACGTCCTGGTGGCCTTTCAGGCGGGCGACTGGGGTACGGCCTCGGCCATGGCCACGCCGACCGGTGGTACGACGTGGCAGTTGCTCACCTCGCGCGACGCCGGCGAGAACGCGCTGCACTCCAAGGTGTGGTGGAAGGTGGCCGGTGGGAGCGAGCCGTCCACTTACGGCTTCACGCAGGCCAGCGCCTCGGATGGGGTCGTCATCATCGCTGCCGTGCGCGACGCGTCAGGCACGCCCACGTTCGCGAGCACGGACAACGACGGCACGGCGTTCTTTGACACGCCGTCCATCACCCCGGCAGGCACGGCCGACTACGAGTTGCGGTTCGTCTCCGCCGTGGGCGGTGGGCCTGGTGCGAGCTGGGACTGGTCGGCGACCGAGGGCCCGTACACCGAGGCCGAGGACGCGCAGTCGGGCAACTTCACCACCGGCTCGATGGCGCACAAGTCGCTCGCGGGCTTGTCGAGCGGGTCGGGCGGCACGCTGGTCAAGGCGATGCGCCCGGTTCGCATCAGGGCGATCTGGAACAGCGTCACCTACGACCTGTTCCGCGGCTACGCCGATCTGTGGAAGGTCACGTGGGAGGGGCCGAACAAGTCCACGTGCGTCGTGCCGTGCACCGACGCCTTCAAGATCTTCAGTAGCTTCGACCGGCGGGCCTCCGACTCGGTCGCGGCCCCCTCCGAGCTGACCAGCGCGAGGATCAACCGCATCCTCGATAACGCCAGCTGGCCGGCCTCGCTGCGCAGCATCGCGACCGGGGACGTCACCCTGCAGGCGACCACACTCGACGGCAACCTGATGGACGAGCTGCTGCTCACCAACGAGACCGAGGTCGGCGAGCTGTACGTCACCGCTGACGGGAAGGTGTTCTTCAGGAACCGGGCGGCGATCAACAATGACTCTCGCTCGACCACCTCGCAGGCGACGTTCGGCGATGGCGGCGGCGCCGAACTGCCCTACACCGATCTGGCGCTGGCCAACGACGACACCCAGCTCGTCAACCGGGTCATCATCACCCGGGCCGGCGGAACGCAGCAGGTGGCCGAGGACCTGGCCAGCCAGGCTGAGTACCTCGTCCGCAGCTACACCAGGGACAACCTGCTGTTCAACAACGACTCCTCCGCGCTCAACATGGCGCAGTGGGTTCTGAGCCTGTCGGCCCAGCCAGAGCAGCGATTCGAGTCCATCGAGATCAAGCCCGGAAGAAGCGAAGCGGACCTCTTCCCCCAGGCGTTCAACCGGCTCATCGGCGACCGGATCACCATCCGGCGGCGGCCACCAGGGGGCGGCAGCATGACCGAGCAGGACTACTTCATCCGCGGCATCGAACACCAAGCTGTCCCCGGACAGGCGTGGGTCACCCGCTGGACCCTGCAATCCACCGCGGCCGGCGGCTCGTTCTTCATCATCGGCCACGCGACCAGAGGCCGCCTCGACCTCAACCCGTTGGGGTTCTGATGGCGTTCGGCACCTGGGTAGACGGCGCGCAGTGGGGCGCCACCGACGCCAACACGAAGATCGTCCAATGCCTGCTCGTGGACAAACCCTCCGATGAGAGCGTGGCGTCGTCCACGACGATGCAGAACGACAACCACCTGAAGTTCAACGCGGTCGCGACCACGAACTACTGGATCAAGTCGTACCTCATGATCGACGGGGCGGACACAGGCGGCGGCATCCAACTCGGCTGGTACGGGCCAAGCGGGGCGACCTTCGATTGGTGCTCGGACGCGTTGGGCGACGACGCGGACGGGTTCGGCCCGGTGTCCCGTACCCGGCAGACCATCGGCAGCGTCCCGGACATGCAGACCAACGGCGCCGGAAGCTTCCTCATCGTCCCGGCCGTGGGCTTGCTCAAGGTCGGGGCAACCGCCGGAGTGTTCGGCTTCCGGTGGGCGCAATCGTCCAGCTCGGCGACCGCGACGAAGGTCAAGGCGCTGTCCTGTCTCATCGTCACGAAGCTGGTGTGACATGGCGTTCAAGACCTTCAGCGTCAACGAGTACCCGCTGACCGCGGACGTCAACGCCTACTTCACCCAGCAGCAGGTAGCGCGCAAGACCGCCACCGAGTCCGTGACCTCGTCCACCACCGTGCAAGACGACGACCATCTGTCGATGACGTTGAACGCCAACACCACCTACTGGCTCGACGGCATCCTCATCACGGACGGCGCGCTGGCCGGAGACTTCCGCCTCCAGTTCGTCGTCCCCAGCGGCACGGTCCGGTGGCTGGCCAACGGCCCGGTCTCCGGCGCCACCGGCACCGTCACGGACGTGGACCGCAACTGGAAGGTGGGCGCCACGACCACGGTCATGGGCACGATCGCCGCCGGCACGAGCAGCATCGTGCACGTCGCCGGCATCATCCGCACCGCCGCCTCAGGCGGCACGTTCAAGCTCCAATGGGCGCAAGGCACGTCGAGCGGAACCGCGACCCGCGTGTTCGTGAACTCATTCCTGCGCTGTACGAGAGTGATCGCCTGATGCCAGGGTTCAAGACGTTCACCCCGTTCGAGGTCCTCGACGCCTCCGAGATGACGCAGTACTTCGCCCAGCAGGCCGTCATCATCAAGGCCGCCGACGAGTCCGTGACCAGCAGCACGGTCTTGCAGGCGGACAACGAGCTGGTGATGGCGGTCTCGGCGAACACGGACTACTTCGTCGAAGTCTTCTTGATCTACTCGGCGGACCCGGCCGCGGACATCAAAACCGACTGGGACGCCCCGGCGGGGGCCACGTTCGATTGGGTCGCCGACGCCATCACCCAGTCCGCCACGGCGACCGTGGACCAGGTGAGCCGTACCGCGCAGTCCGTGTCCGGCACACCCTCACACGGCGGCATCACCAACAACTCGACGCTCCTGGTCGCCCTCCACAAGGGCATCCTGCGCGTTGCGGGAACGGCGGGAAACCTGACCTTGACCTGGGCGCAGCAGACCTCCAGCGCCAACGCGACGTTCGTCCGAGCGAACTCCCTGCTGATCTTGACGAGGATCTCATGACGACACCACTGCCCGCGAAGCTCAACCTGCCCGCCGACCTGGTGTCCGCCATCTACTTCTGCCCGGCCTGCCAGGGCAAGCACACCTTCGGAGCGGCCTACTTCACCGAGACCGGAAAAGACCCGGACCTCTGCCCCGGCTGCTCGGCACCACTCAAGACCGAGGACCGGGTGCTTCGAGTCGAGGGCGACGACGAGGCGCTGATGGAGGCGAGGAAGACAGATCTATTCGCCCGGCGCGGTCTCACGCTGCCCGCACGCCCGAAACCAGCCGACCCGGGCGAGCTACGCCGACAGCGCGTTCGCGAGCTGGAGAAGGAACTGGAGGGCCTCAAGAGCGTGCACGGCGCCGCCGAGGAGGCTGGATGACCGGCAACTACCTGCTCGACGTGTTCGTGGTCGCGGGCATCATCGCGGCCGGGCTGGGCCTGCTGTTCGTCCTCGGCAGGATCGGGCGGCGCCTGTGGCGGATCTTCCAGGGTGTTGACGACTTTTTGGATGACTGGCGCGGCCAGCCAGCCCGGCCCGGCCATCCGCCCCAGCCGGGTGTGATGGAACGCCTGGAGGTCATCGAGCACGAGGTCCAGACCAATGACGGCTCCAGCCTGAAGGACGCGGTCAGGCGGGTCGAGGAGAAGCTCACCACCCACCTGGAGAACCTGGAGGACTGACGCGCCATGCCTGACTACGTGTGCAGCCTGCTGGCCAACACCCAGACCATCCCCGTAACCGGCGCCGACTACTACATCGTGCGCTTCCCCTTCGGGACCGAGTCCTACGACGCGCACGGCATGCACGACCCGGCCCAGCCGGACGGAGTGACATCTGCCTACCCGGACCCGCGCTCGGGCCTGATCTGGCCGAAACATGACGCGTGGGCCACCCTGCACGCGCTCATGTACTGGGAAGCCGACAACTACACCGAACTGCGCGACCGCTTCGTCCGAGACCCGCTCGGGTTGAGCACCGGCTACGACTCGACATGCACCGAGGACCGGGCCATCACCCCAGGCGGCCAGTACATAGCGAAGACGTGGGGAATGTTCGTCCATCCCGAAACCTCGATCGCGCTCATGGTCAAACACAACGCACCCGGCCCGGTGAAGCTCACACTCGCCGAGTTCAAGCTCTCCTACCACAGGGATGGTGAACCCCCATGCCCGTGATCACCCGCAGACAGTGGGGCGCCCGCAGACCCCGCAGCGTCACCAAGGTCACCAGGACGCGAGGGGTGAAGGTCCACTACGTCGGGCAGCGCGTGAACCCGAACCTCCAGACTGACCATGAGCTGTGCCTGGACCTGATGCGAGACATTCAGGGCTGGCACATGGACGGCAACGGGTGGGTGGACTTTGCCTACTCGTACGGGGTCTGTCCGCACGGCGACATCCTCGAAGGCCGCGGCCCCGGCGTCCTGGTCGCGGCCAACGGGTCCGGTCTCAACGAGGACCACTACGCCGTTCTCGGCATGCTGGGCTCCACCGGCCTGGCGGAGCCTTCGGACGAGATGCTCATCGGCATCCTCGACGCGATCGAACTGCTGCGCCAGCGTGGCGGCGCCGGTCGGGAGATCAAGGGACACCGCGACGGGTACTCGACGGATTGTCCTGGCGATGCGCTGTATGGCTGGGTGCGGCGCGGATGCCCGCGCCCCGGCGGCCCCCCACCTGACCCCGACGCGTGGCCTGGTCGCCTGCTCAAGTATCCGCCCGTCATGCGCGGCGACGACGTGCGCCGCTGGCAGACCGCCGCAAAGGCCCTCGGCTACCACCTCGACGCGGACGGCGCCTATGGGCCGGACTCCCGGACCGTCTGCCGCCACATCCAGCGCGCCGCCAACCTCGACGACGACGGGATCGTCGGCGCTCTGACCTGGGCTGTCACCGTCACTCCACCCGCAAAATGATCAAGCTCTTATAGATCCCGCACCCGATCTGAGGGGAGATCCTCATGTCCCAGCGCCGACTCCTCACGGGCCTGTTCTGGATGGACGCCGCCGAGCGCATGATCCGCGCCGCCGCATCCAGCGCCCTGGCCACCATCGGAGCCGACATGGTCGGCATCCTCGCCGTGCCCTGGAGCGCGGTCGCTTCGGTCGCCGGTCTCGCCGCCGTGGTGTCCCTGCTCACATCCATCGTGGCGGGCACGGGCGGCGACCCGGCCACCGCAGGCTTCACCACCGACACCCGCTGACCTCGACCGAGAAGGCCCCCACCCGCCTCCCGATTTAGGTGCCCTCCACATAGGGCACCTAAATCGGGTCAGGGTGGGGGCCTTTCGTCGTGTCTAGAAGCTGCAGGCCCCGCCCACCCGGACGGGCGGGGCCTGACCCGGCAGGGCGTGGGGCGGCTACCGGGCGTTCCCTGTTAGCTCTTGGAGAGCCAGTACCCCATCCACGCCTTGCCCGCCTCGGCGGCGCGGGCACGATCGTCTCTGACCTCCACCGGCCCATGCTGGGCCTTATAGAGGCGGAACAGGGTCCACAACGCTGCGAGGCCGGTCACCGCACGGTGAGGCGCCGCACCCCAGGCGACCAGGCCGGACAACAGCGTGTCGGCCTGCTCGGGCGTGTGCCCTGCCTGGATGAGGCGCGGGGCGAGCATCGCGGCGTCGATCCAGGACGCGCCCTGGGCCGCGAACGCCCAGTCGATCACGTAGACCTGCTTGGTGGTGATGAGCAGGTTGCCGGCGCTGAGGTCGTAGTGCAGGAGCGTGTTACCGCGCAGCGCGGCGACGTCGAACCCGTCCAGCGCTCGCTCGTAGTCGTCCCGGTCGGCCAGTTCGCCGGACGGTTTGGCGAGCATAGCCTTGGCCTTGGCCTGTAGGGGTTCGATGTTGCTCTGGACGAGCCTCGCGCCGGCCGGAGGTGGGGTGAGCCATGCGCCGAGTCTCCCGACGGTGTCCACGATCTTGGGCAGGTCTGGTGATCCCGGCGAGAGGTCGGCGTGATGGGCGTCGGCGACGTAGTCCCACAGCGCGACGTGCCAGCCGTCGAAGCTGGCATTCCACACCATCCACGGTGCCGGGACCTGCTCGGGCAGGTGCAGGCCCGCCCAGCGTTCCCGCTGATGCAGGATGGCGCCCGGGTCGCTGATCTCGATGGCCTTGAGGAAGAACCTGTCGCCGGGCTCGGTGTGCAGGATCGTGGCCATCCCCGGCATGATGCCGCCGACCGCGGTCTCGGCCTTGACGACCGGTCCACTGTGTTCCTGTACGGCATCGCGGACGGCGGCCGGGAGGTCTTCCCACTGCGGACGGGTCATCGGTCGGCTCCTTCGATCGGGCTCGGATCGTCAGTGCATCCGGCGTAGCACTGGCTGCATTCGGCGGGCAGCAGCCACAACTCGGGCTGCAGGGTGACGCCGGCGGCGCGCATGGCGGTCATGGTCTGGCCGAGCCGGGCGGTCCCAGTGTCGCGGCTGGCGGTGCCGGGCTCGTCGGGCTGGTGGTGGATGAACCACCCGGCCACCTTCTCGCAGAAGGCGGCGTACTCGCGGGTATAGGTCAGGAACGCGTGCCAGCCGAGATCCACCTGCGGGGACGGCGTCAGCGCCACGCCGGGGTTGCGGGCGCAGGTGTACAGGAAGCCGAGTGCCTGTTCCATGATGGCCTCGGCCTGTTCGGCAGGCAGGTAGTGGTCGGCTTCGATGCGGGCGGTCAGCCGCCCGAACAACTCGTCGCTGATCAGCGTGCGGGGTTCGACGACGCCAGCCTGTCGAGGCTGATCCGGCGTCAACGTGGTCATGATGGTTACTCCCATCGGACTGCTTGGTGCGGACCTTGCCGAACTGGTGGAGATCACTTCCTTCCGGTGAGCGCCTTCCACACCTCCCTGGCCTCGGCGTGCAGGCCGCGGCCGGTCTCGTCGTAGTGGGTGCCGGATCGGCGCAGGATGAGGTACTGGCCGCCCTCTTCGCACCACTCGTAGGTGCCACAGGGAGAGGTCTCCAGCACGCGCGTCTTCGGCGTTCGCGGGCGATGCGGTTCCCATGCGCTCATGACGGTTCGCTTTCGTGGGCGCGGCGGGGCCTGCCTGTACGGGGTCACCGCCGTGCCCGTCTTCAGCCCGGCCCCCACGAGCCGGGCAGTTCCGGGTGTTGAAGCCCCGCCCCGCCGACAGCATCGGCAGCGACAGGCCGGGGGGATCGAGGCGCGCGGTCATAGCCGCTCCTTGGCCAGCAGTCGGCCGACCCGCGCGCAATCTTGTGGAGACACCACGCCGTAGCCCTGAACGAACAGCACCGCCTGCCCAGACGCCCACGGCTGCCACATCCTCACCAGCGCCTCAACATCGACCACGCCGAGCGCGGCCACGACCGAGGACACCGGCGCCTTCTGCAGCAGGGCCCGAGTCGCCGACGTCATCGAGTAGCTGTAGGTGGTCTGGTGCATCGCCGACACCCACGCCACCTCAGCCAGACGGAAGGTGACGTCACGATCATGAAGCTGTGAGCACGTGAGCCGACGCCAGCGGTCGAACTGCTCGGCGAGCGTGTACCCCAAGGCTTCGCGACACGTCGAGATGTTGACGTCGATCGCGGGCTGTCCGGCGGCAGGAGTCTCATCCACGAACCCATCACAACGCTGCGTAGCGGGGGGCGAACAGGAGAGGATAGAGGAGAGAAGCGGAGAGTCCCCCAGCCCCCGTGAGGTTCCGTCATGGGCAACGAGCGCACACGCAGGCCGCCTCCAGCCTGGGCCACACGTTTGAAGAACGAGCGGGAGGCGCGCTTCTGGTCGCAGAAGGAGATGGCCAAACAGCTCTACGACGCCGCACCACCAGAGCTCCAAGCGCAGCTCCCCACCCGCAGCTCCCTCATCCGCCAGATCCGGGACTGGGAAGCCGGGCGCTGGAAGCCGAGCAGCGTCTATCGGCGGCTATACGCCATCGCGTTCAACCTGGAAGAGAAGAGCTTGTTCTCCGACCCGCTCAAGCCTCCCCGCAAGAGCCCTGACGAGGTGCTCAAGACGATCCTGCCCGCCAGTAACCCTCTCGCGCCGCTCGCCACCAGAACGGGCCGCCGCGTCGGCGCAAGCACCATCGAGGACCTGGCCGCACAGGTGCACGGCCTGCGCCTGGCCGATGATGTCCTCGGCGGGGAGGACCTGATCGGACCGGCCTTCCGCGAGCTGGACGCCGCCGTGCGCATCTACCGCGAGTCCACGCACACCGAGGACACCGGCAGGAAGCTTCTAGCCGTCATCGGCGAGTTCGCCCAGATCGCCGGTTGGGTGGCATCCGATGCTGGCCAGCACGAGCAGGCAGCCCAGACGTACGGGCTGGGTATCAGCGCGGCACAGGAGGCGGGGGACAGCGTCCTGAAGTCCAACCTCGTCGGGTCCCTCGCCTACCAGTTGGCCAACACCGGCGACACGTCCCACGCCGTTTCGCTGGCCGAAGCCGCCGTGAGGGCCGCGGGCACACACGGCCCGGGGCGAGCCCGCGCCCTGGCATGGGATCGGCTGGCTTGGGCCCACGCCAGCGAGAACGACGCACAGTCGGCGATGCGGGCCCTGGGTGAAGCAGGCGAAGCCCTGGCATCAGATCGAGGCCAGCCCGGACCGGATTACCTGTACTGGGTCAGCGCGGGCGAACTCCAAGTGATGGAGGCTCGCGTGTACACCGAGTTGCGTCGCCCGCTTCGGGCTGTCCCGCTGCTGACGGACGTGCTCTCCCGCTACGACACCACCCACACACGCGAGTTCGCGCTCTATCTGTCGTGGCTGGCCGTGGCGCTCGCGGACGCCAACGAGCCGGAGGAAGCGGCGACGCAGGCACGGCGGATGCTGCAGCTCTCGGCGGATGTGGCCAGCGACCGAACCCATGAGAGGGCGCTCGTGGTCCTCAACCGTCTCGAACCGTACACCACCGTGCCCGAGGTCCGGGAACTGCTGGACGACTTCCCATTGGGGGCATGACGCGCGGCTGCGCGTGGGTTACACGCACTCCACTTTTTGATCTTGCACGGAAGGGGCCACGCGGGGGCCACAGTGGGGAGCCACGCATGGGGGCCACGAGGGGCCACGCGTCCGTGGCCCCCTCCTCGACCTGTAACACCCTCCCCCAGCCCCCCGCCCCGGCCCGGCGAGGGGCCACGGGATCAAGAAAGGTTCGGCCGCTCCTCCAGCGCGTAGCACTGCCGGTCCTCGTCATAGGCCCCGACGACGCCCGCCTCAGCGAGCTTCTTGAGGTGCTTTTGGAACCATGCCCGTGAGATATCCGTGGTCTCCCACAGGGCTTTAAAGTCGCCCGTGCTGACCGTTCGAGCCCCGTTGTCCCACAGCTCTTGCAGGCGTGCGATGAGGACCGCGCCGCGCTCCTCGGGTGTCATGGTTTTCTCCGGCGGGGCGAACGACAGTGGCGGGTCTCCCTCCTCCAGGTCGGGGATCTCGTCGTCGATGTCTGCGGTCACCTCGGGGTCAGGGTCGTCGGTCTCCAGGTACTCGCTGGCCACGTTCTTCACCTCTTCATCGTCTTCGTCGTCGCTGTCGGCCTCCAGCGCGGACGCCGGGGCGGCCAGCGCTGCGCCAGACGACAGCCGAGACACCTCCGCTGTGGTGGCATCCACCGGCTTGGCGCTGGCGGGCCAGTCGGCGGCGTGCGCCCGCATCGCCGCCACCGCCGCCTCGTCGTCGAACTCTCCTCGCGCGTCGATGCCCCACGCGTAGGTTCGGCCGGGCATCGCGAACCGGCCCTCCGGCAGAGTGGGGGCGTCCAGGTAGGCCATGCCGGGCTGGCCGTTGGCCCACACCTCCGGACGGCACTCGGCGTCCTGCTGCCGCTCCGACAGGCCGAACCCGGCGTCCTGGGCGCTCTCGACGCCGAAGCACATCTTCGCGAGCTGACCTCGGGCAAGCGTGGGCATCTGCGTGTAGTCGGAGCGCTGCAGACTCATGACGATCGTGCCGCCCGCCGACCGAACCGCCTTCAGCATGCTGAGGAAGAGTTCCTGCTCCTTGTCTGACAGGCAGTCGAAGATGTCGGGGAACTCCTCGAACCAGATCAGCCAGTAGGTGAGCCCGCACCCCTTCTTCCACTTGGTGAGGTTCTTCGACGCCAGGTAGTCGGTACGCTCCTTCACCTTCGACTGCAGGTCCCGGATCATCTGCTTGACTCCGGCCTTGGTCGTCTCGAACCGGTGCAGCGCCTCCTCCAGCGGGCCGAGCGTCTGCTTACCCTTGGTGATGTCGCCGGCGAACACCGCGACGTCGTAGCGGGTGACGACCTCGGCCAGGATGTTCCACGCCCCGCCGATGCTCTTGCCCGCGCCGGACTGTCCCATGATCTGCAGGTGGTGGCCGACGATGACGTACTCGATCTCGTCGAGGTCCTGCCACAGCCCGATCCGTAGCGGGTCCGCGATCGACAGGCCCGGCCGGGACGACCCGTCCCACGCGATGGGGTGCTTCATCACGCGCGGATCGGAGATGACCACCTTTGCCTTGTCGGCGCGGTCGGGGTCGATGCTGGCCACGATGGAGCCGGGCGGCAGCCCGATCCCCGACTCGACGTAGGCGACCTTCTTCTGCAGGTCCTCGGCGATCTGGCGGCCGTCGTCGAGCTGCACCTCACCCTCGACCTTGTGCGCGGTCGCCTTGACCGTCTTGGCCTCGACGTTCCGCATGCCCGCCTTCTCGGCACCCTGCCCGAACAGAAACGACAGCGGGTCGGTGATCGCCCCCGGCTGATCCCAGCCCTTGATCCTGATGACCGTCCGGATGTTCCACGACAGGGCCATGGTGATGCCGCCCAGGACGCCGAGCCTCCACAGGATGGGATGGCCGGGGCCGGAGATGACGATGGACACCGTCCACATCCCGGCCAGGAACGTGGACAGCGTGGTGTGCGTCTTCCCCCATGGGCCGCGGGCGTGCGACTGCCCGTAGGTCACGCCGGTCAGCACGAGCACGCAGATCGTGGTGAGGCTCGACCAGCCCGCGATCGTGTCCGGGCTGTAGAGGATGAAGTGGAGTGCGGTGGCGAGGCCGAACGCGAACGCCCCGACCATCCATGGGGTGGTCAGGGACACGAGCTTGGACACCTCCCTGGCCGTCACCTTGGCCAGGGAGGACTCCTCCTGTACCGGCACCAGCTCCTTGCTGGCCATCAGTCCTCCCACTTCCAGGCGGTCCTACGCTTGTCCGGCTTGGCCTGCGGCAGGATGTCCACGAACTCCTTGCGGAACTGGGCGTGGAACTTCACCAGCTCCACCCCGGCGCCCTTTTGCAGCTCGGCGGCGCGCTTCAGCCGCTTCACCACCCGCCTGGCGCGCAGCCGCACGTCCGGAGCGCCGACGATGGCCAGCAAAGCGTGCCCCTTGAACGAGCGCACCAGCACCGCGTACAGCTCATCGGCGCCCAGCTCGAACTCCTGCGTGAGGTCCCGGCACAGGTCCCGGCCGTTGCGCGCGTACTGCGTGATCGACTTGGGCCCTTCCCAGGGAATCGATGACAGCTCCGGGATACGAGCCCGGCCCGGCCGCTCGCTCACAGGCTCTCCTTCCAAGTGGCGGCCACGACCCGCACGAGGCGGCCCGAGGCGTACGACAGGCGCGGCACACCCACGAACGCGGTGACGAGCGCGTCGAGCGCCCCGAGCACCAGCACGAGCACATGCCCGAACACGGCCAGCGTGAGGAGGACGAGCAGCGCCGCGCGGAAGAGGATCAGTCTGAGACGGTTCACTGGGATGCCTCCACGAGCCGCCCGAGGTAAGCCTGCAGGCCGCGGGCGCGATCTGTACCTACCGACATCTGATCCTTGATCGTCCGGACGGTGGGAAGACCACCTTGCAGGAGATCGGGAAGGTACTGCTTGAGCGCCTCTCCGCGAAGCGGGTCGTCGTACACGGACTCTGTACCGGGCCGTTCCTGGTGGCTAAACAGAGGGTCGGCAGCCGCGACAGCAGGTACCGAGTTGCTGATAGCTACTTGGTGGCTGACCTGCGCAGGTACACCCTCGATCGGGTCAGGTACAGCGGGCGCGGACGGTGCTTCCGGCGCCATCACTTCGGGAGATGCCGAAGTGATGGCGGGTGTCTCGGTGGCCCTCTCACCCTCAACCGTGGGCGAGACTGCCACGGGTGCAGGTACAGCCGGGACGGTGGCCAGCGCGGCACTCGCGAACGCCGGAGACTCACGCAGCAGCTCGTGCAGAGCGGCCAGCGCCATCACGTCGAGCACGATCGAGAAGAACACCGCGGGCTCGTGCAGAGGTACGGCCGGGATCGGGTCAGGTACGGCATGCCGCAACAGGTCGTAGATCCCCAGGAACGACAGCCCGAGACCGCCGAGCACCAGGGCGAACGTGAGGCCCTTCCGGAACGCGCCGACCTCTTCCTTGCGCAGCGCTCGAAGCGCGACGGCATGAGACTGCATCGCGGCCAGCGCCACGGGTGCGACGCCGTACAGGACGGCGAGGGGCTTGGGCAGGCTGGTGGCATTCCATGCGTGCCAGGTGTTCATGCTCATCGACACAAGCGCCGACAGCACCAGCACCCCGATCGCCCAGATACGGCCGGGCGGGCTCGCGGTCGGGATGGGCTCGACCTCCTTGCCCTCGTTGAGGGCAAGGAGGTCATGGGAGCATTCGTTCACGATCGATCTCCTTGGGATCGGTTGAGGTCCCCGGCCGGCGGTAGGGTCGCCAGGCCGGGGACCGGCTCATCAGGTGCGGGGGCCGTACAGGAACCCGTAGAGGGCCTGTCTCAGGGACACGACGTCGTCGCCCGTCAGGCGCGGGTACCCGGCGCTCTCCAGCAACAGGGACATGTCGTAGAGAAGCCCGAAGTTGAAACGCGGGTCATCGCCATCGAGGCGCAAGGGGTAGTTGTGCGCGGTCACGCGTACGCCTCCGTTCCGGCGTACACCTGCCGCCGCTCATCCGGCGTGGCGAACTGCTGTACCTTCGTGGTCACGATCTCTCCCCTGGTTACGTCAGGTGGATTGGTCCAGGCCCTCAGCCGGTGTTGACGCACCGGCTGAGGGCCGTTCGGCTATGTGGGGCTGCCCTCTCCGCGCCCACGGGCGACGAGGGTCAGCAGGGCGTTCGCGAACTGCTCCGCCTCGTCGAGCGAGGCGTACAGGTTCAAGTCCTGGGCGCTGTTGCTGACGTAGATGCGCGGCTCGACCTCGCGGTAGTGCTGGGTCAGCTGGAAGTTCACCTGCGGAGCGCCGAACCGGTCCGGGTCGGGGTACACCTCGGGCTCCATCGTGTTCAGCGAGACGAACCCGATGGCGCTGTCATGCATGCGGTCGGTGGGGTGGTCACTGCCCAGGTGCAGGGCACGGGAGCACCACTCCGGGCACGGGTGGCTCTCCAACCAGTAGGCGGCCTCGTCGTCGCGCTCGTTCTCGCGCGCTTTCGCCATGCCCACGTACTGGAAGCGGACCTTGTTCGCCGCAGCGAAGCCCTCGCGGTACGCCTTGTCTTCCCACGCCTCGGGGACCTGCGGGCCGTACCCGTCTGCGTAACGGGTGCGGTCGTACTTCGCGCGCGGCTGCGCCGTCTCGGCATCGGCACGGCCGGTGGTGCGGGCGGCCTCGTCATTGAGGGTCGTACGATCGTTCATAAGCTGGGAGCTCTCTTCCCGGTCCAGGCCCTCGTCCTGCGGTGGAGTCGCACGGCGGGGGCCGTCTAACCGCTTACCGCAATCGCTTCTATGTGGCGATTGCTCTTGACTCCAGAGTAGAGAACGCCAGTAGGAATCGCAAGAGACTTGCGCTAGCCTGTTTGGCATGGCCCAGATGGACCCACTCGACAAGCTCGACGAGAGCACCCGCCGATACCGCGACACCAAGGCCGCGCACGACGAGGCGCAACAGGAAGTCGTGGACGACGTCGTCGCCGCCCTAAAGGCCGGCAAGCGCCCCACCGACGTGGTGGAGCACTCACCCTTCACTGCTGCGCACGTAAGAAAGCTCGCTCGGGACAACGGCATCGAGCCTGCTCCGAGGGGTGGTGTGCCGAAGAAGAAGTAGCCGGGGGAGTGGCCGTCCTGTGCAGCAACGGGTGTAGCAACGGCCGGGTAGTCCCCTAGGTGCCTGGAGGGTCCTGGAGGTTCGGTGAACAGCGAAGCGGCTCTGGGGGGCCCTCCAGGAACCCCACGCCTAGAACTTCTAATCCGACGGTCGCAGGTTCGAATCCTGCAGGGCGCGCTTTGATCATGCCGTTGACCTGCGGAAACGCGCATCGCTTGCCCTCTGTGGAACACAGTTCTAGGGCATCCGTGCTCGCGCGGTGCTCGCCCGTACCAACCGCGTACACACCATGATCAACATGCCCTCCGGCGTGCTGTACGCCGGGGCAGTGGGCAGAGGAACGGCCCCGTTCCGCCGTGCTTGCGGCGAGACGAGGCCGTTCTTCCATCCGGTCAGACATGCTCGCGTCGGTCAGATGTGGAGCTGCAGCAGTGTGCCCTGTTCTTGCTGGTCGTCGTCGCCGAGCAGCAGCGCGGCGGTTTTCTCCGCCGCGGCCTTGGCCACTTGGGGGAAGACGGAGGTGTAGGTGTCGGCGGTGAAGGCGCTGGAGGTGTGCCCGAGCGTCTCCTGCACCACTTTGATCTCCACGCCCGCCGCCAGCATCAACGACGCCGCGCCGTGCCGTAGGTCATGGAGTCAGATGGGTGGCAGTCCGGCCAGGTAGGCCAGCCACAGGAATTGGTCGGACACGTGCTGCGGGTGGAGGCGATCGCCGTCGGATTGGGTGAAGACGAAGCCGGTGCCTTTCCACGCTTCTCCTGCTGCGAGCCGTTCCTCGTGTTGACGGCGCTGGTGGGCGCGCAAGGTCGCGATGGTTCCGGCGTCCAGGGCGATGGTGCGCATGGAGGCGTCGGTTTTGGGCCTGCCCTCGTGTACGCGCCCGGCCAGTTGCACCAGTTGCCAGGCGATGTGCGCGGTTCCGGCGTCGAGGTCGAGGTCTTTCCAGCGCAGCCCGCATGCCTCGCCGCGTCGTAGCCCTCGAAGGGTGATCAGCTTGTACAGGGCGAACAGCCGGTGCCGGCCGGCTTCTTCGAGAAACAGCCGGGTCTGCTCCGGCGTCCACACCATGACCGCTGATGGGCGCGGCACCCGGATGTAGGCGTCGATCGGATCGATGCGCCGTCCGCCACGGCGCGCTCTCTCGGCTGTGCGGTAGTCGCGGAAGGCGCGGTGCCATTCCTCGACCCGCTCCCGGGTCCACACCAGCGCCTTGGGCCGGGTCTTGGCCGGCATCTCCAGCACGGCGGCGGGGTTGAAGTCGATCAGCCGATCCTGGCGGATGGCCAGGTTCAGCGCATGCCGGAGCGTCGCCCGGATGCTGTGCATGGTGGCCGTGCTGACCGGCCGCCGATACTTGACGCTGGCCCGCACCTCACGCTCCGCGCTGGCGCGCCGCTCGGCGATGACGTCGTTGAACTCCTCGATCTGCTCGAACATCCCGGCCACGTCCCCGACCTTGAGCCGATCCAGCCGGATATGGCCCAGATAGGGGGTCAGATACAGCCTGATGTGACCTTCGTAGGAGCGCCGGGTCGTTTCTTCGATCTTCCGCTTGCGCTTGAGGAACTCCTCCAGCCATTGTGCGACCGTCATCTCCTGGGTCAGGTCTTGGCGGGTGCGGATCTTGCGGCGGGTCACCTCCACGCTGGGCAGAACGTCGGTCTCGGCCAGCGTCCTCTTGATCAGATCCGCGATCTGATTGCGGACGGTCAGCTCGCTGGGCTCGGCCAGCGCGAGGAGTTCGCGTACCTGTGCCAGCTGGTCGTTGGCGGCGTCCTGGGTGGCGAAGCCGCTGCGCCGCAGCGGGCCCCGGCGTTTTCCCTCCGCGGTGGCGGGCAGTTCGATCTGGTAGCTCCAGATGCCGTGCCGGTGGCTCCAGCCGCCGCCGGGGCGCCGTAGCTTGGTGCATTTCTGCCCCAGTGCTTTGCCGTCGGTTCCGGTGCAGGAGCACCGCTTGTAGGTGGTGCCGTCAGCCATCGCCTTTCTCCCCTCATCCTGTGCTGTCTTCTCCCGCCCCAGGGCATGAACCACGCACAGCACAGCCACGGGCGCAGCCGGGCGTGCGGCGAGCACGGTTCTGACCAACGCCGGGGCTGATGCATGTCCTGTTGGGCGGGGGTGTATCGACGCCCACCTGCACGGCATCGGTCAAGCCCAATCCGATCGCCTGTCGCCGTTCCGCAATTTCACGACCACCACCCCAGCCCGGACCGGCACACCGTTGCCGGTATCCGGCGATCAACGGCGAAGATCCTGTCACCAGTCCAAATACCTGCCGCCAGCCACGAAATCGGACCATCCCGCATGGCAAGGTTTGGTCAATCCGTCGACGTCCGCGAGCACGCGCGAAGCCCTATGTGCAGGCATCCGCGCGAAGCGACGCAAAGCGACCGCCTGCGATTTGCCAGGTGATCTAGGAACCCTGAGTGGGCACGCGACACGCCTGTCGCTCCTAGGACGTGTTTCAAAGTCGGGTGAGCCAGTCGTTGATGGCGACTACGTGCACGCTGGCTTGGTAGCGGACCGCGAGCTTGTCGTAGCGGGTGGCCAGGGCTCGGTGGCGTTTGAGTCGGTTGATG
>NZ_VRLV01000001.1 GCF_009760925.1 Nonomuraea typhae | reverse complement strand
AAGCTCGTGCCCTGGTTGGAGCGCTTGAACTTCGCCACCCGGTAGGTGGTGCGGGTGCCGTCGTCGTTCATCACCGTGACGTAGTCGGCGGAGACCTCCTCCACCACACCGGCCTTCTCCGCGAGGATGATGTCGCCCGTGTCGGTGGCGGCACGGTACTCCATGCCGGTGCCGACCAGCGGCGCCTCGCTCCGCAGCAGCGGCACCGACTGGCGCATCATGTTCGCGCCCATGAGCGCGCGGTTGGCGTCGTCGTGCTCGAGGAAGGGGATCATCGCGGTCGCCACCGACACCATCTGACGCGGCGAGACGTCCATGTAGTGCACCTCGTCCGAGCGGACGTACTCGAACTCCCCGCCCTTGGTGCGCACCAGCACGCGCCGCTCGGCGAACCCGCCGTCCGCCGACAGCGGGGAGTTCGCCTGGGCGATGACGTACCGCTCCTCCTCGTCGGCGGTGAGGTAGTCGATCTGCTCGGTCACCTTGCCGTCGACGACCTTGCGGTAGGGCGTCTCGACGAAGCCGAAGGCGTTGAGCCGGGCGAAGCAGGCGAGGTAGCCGATGAGGCCGATGTTGGGGCCTTCCGGCGTCTCGATCGGGCACATCCGGCCGTAGTGGGACGGGTGCACGTCGCGCATCTCCACGCCGGCCCGCTCCCGGGACAGGCCGCCGGGGCCCACCGCGGTCAGCCGCCGCCTGTTCGTCAGGCCGGACAGCGGGTTGGTCTGGTCCATGAACTGCGACAGCTGCGAGGTGCCGAAGAACTCCCGGAGCGAAGCCACGACCGGGCGGATGTTGATCAGGGTCTGCGGCGTGATCGCCTCGACGTCCTGCGTGGTCATGCGCTCGCGGACGACGCGCTCCATGCGGGCCAGGCCCAGCCGTACCTGGTTCTGGATGAGCTCGCCGACGCTGCGCACCCGGCGGTTGCCGAAGTGGTCGATGTCGTCGATCTCCAGGAGGCGGCCGTCCACTTCCGTGCCGGCGTGCAGGCGCACCAGGTATTCGATAGTGGAGACGACGTCCTCTTCGGTCAGCGTGCCCTGCGTGATCTCCGAATCAACACCAAGCTTCTTGTTGATCTTGTAGCGACCCACCTTGGCCAGGTCGTACCGCTTGGGGTTGAAGTACAGGTTCTCCAGCAGCGTCTGCGCCGACTCCTTGGTCGGCGGCTCACCCGGCCGCAGCTTGCGGTAGATGTCCAGCAGCGCGTCGTCCTGACCGGCGGTGTGGTCCTTCTCCAGCGTGGCCCGCATCGACTCGTACTGGCCGAAGCGCTCCAGGATCTGCTCGCTGGTCCACCCCAGCGCCTTCAGCAGCACCGTGACAGGCTGCTTGCGCTTGCGGTCGATGCGGACGCCGACGCTGTCACGCTTGTCGATCTCGAACTCCAGCCAGGCGCCCCGCGAGGGGATCACCCGGCAGTCGAACAGATCCTTGTCGGAGGTCTTGTCGACACTGCGGCCGAAATAGACACCCGGCGAACGCACCAACTGCGAAATGACCACCCGCTCAGTGCCGTTGACGATAAAGGTGCCCTTGGGGGTCATGATGGGGAAGTCGCCCATGAACACCGTCTGGCTCTTGATCTCACCGGTGGTGTTATTGATGAACTCCGCCGTCACGAACATCGGGGCGGAGAAGGTCATGTCCTTGTCTTTGCACTCATCGACTGAGTACTTGGGCGGCTCGAACCGGTGATCGCGGAACGACAAGGACATGGTCCCCGAGAAGTCCTCAATGGGACTGATCTCTTCGAAGATCTCTTCGAGGCCCGACTGGGTCGGGACGTCCCTGCGCCCGGCCTGGCGAGCCGCCTCAACCCGGGCCTTCCACTTCTCGTTGCCCAGCAGCCAGTCGAACGACTCGGTTTGCAGGGCGAGGAGATCAGGAACTTCGAGGGGCTCCTGGATACGCGCGAAAGAGACGCGACGGGGACCGGCGGGTACGGCGGAGGCGTTGCGCGAGGCTGCCAACAGATGTCCTTCCGAGGGCTCGCGGCGGACTGACTACACGCACGCCAGACAACGTCACGGTGTGAGCGAGCACCGCGGGTCGTCAAGGAAGGCAGCGTGGAAGCATGAGCGTACTCGCTTCACCAGAATTTGTCCACGCTAACGCGAACCCCACGATCGGGGGCGCATCTATAGAATGCCCTACGCCTCCGCCTTTTGTCAATTCAGCGAAAAGCCGAGCGCAGCACCGCCGCCATCTCGGCCATCTGCCGCTGGGAGACCTCGGCGGACAGGATCGCATGCGAACCGTGGAAGGTGCCACGCCACACGTGCAGCTCGGCCTCGACCCCCGCCTCCAGAAGCCGCGCGGCATAGGCGATGCCCTCGTCGCGCAGCGGGTCGAACTCCGCCGCCGCGACGTAGGCCGGAGGCAGCCCCGACAGGTCATCGGCCAGCGCCGGCGCCGCATACGGCGTGACCGGGCCGCCACCGAGGTAGTGCTCCCAGGCGTGCCCGACGTTCTCCCGGTCCATGCGCGGCGTCTCGGTGAAGCGCCGAGCCGAGACCGTCTCCCGCCGGTGGTCCAGAACCGGCTGGTTGAGCAGCTGGAACCCGATCCGCGGCCCACCTTCGTCCCGCGCCCGCAGCGCCACCCCGGCCGCCAGGCCGCCACCGGCGCTCATGCCGCCGACCGCCAGCAGCCCCGGCTCTGCCACGTGCCCGGCCGCCCAGTTCGTCACCCGGTAGGCGTCGTCATGGGCCGCGGGGAAGGGATGCTCGGGCGCCAGCCGGTAGTCCACCGAGATCACCACCGCGCCGGAGTCCACGGCGAGCCGGGCGGCGAACGGGTGCTCGCTGTCGAGGGTGCCGGTGCAGAATCCGCCGCCGTGCATCCAGACGATGGTGCCGTGCGCCGCCGGCGGCCGGTAGATCCGCACAGGCACGCCCGGTTCGTCGCTGTCGCTCACCTCCAGCCCGGAGACGTCCGGCTGCGGCAGCGCGGCGATCAGGCCGGCCAGCGTCTTGCGCTCGCCGATCGGGTCGGACAGGTCGGCTCGCGGAATGAGCGACAGGAACGGTTCGAGTTCGGAATCCATGCACGACATCCTGGCCGCCCGCGCGCCGCCGTACATCCGCCATCCGGCGCGCATCCAGGCCCCCGCACGCGACGATCGCCGCGTAGGCTCCCGATCCATGGAGGCCCTCGCCGTACGGCTGTCGCAGCTCGATCCGCAGGCGGAAGGCGCCGTGCGCGTCATCATGTTCTACGACACGCTGACGCGCCGCCGCGCCGACCTGCCCGCGCTGGCCAGAGCCACGGCCGGGTTCGCCGAGTGCGTGACCGGGATCGGGCTGACCGGCGCCGGCCGCGGCACCCGCATGAGCCCCGACGGCCAGGACAGGCCCGAGGCCCCCGCCTCCTCCCGCGCGCCCGTCGTCCTGGACGGCGAGCACATCGGCACAGTCTGGCTCGAACGCCCCGGCCCGCCCGGCCCGCTCGACGATCTCGTCCTCGAACGCCTGGCCCTCGCCGTCACGGCCGTCGTCGAGAGGTACGGCCCGGCCGCCACGACCATGGCCGACCCGGCGCTGGTCGAGCTGGCCATCAGCGCCGGAACCGACGAGCCCGCCCGGGCCCGTGCCCTGCGCCTGCTCGGCTTCCCCGCCGGGCATCCGATCCGGGTGGTCGCCGTGCGCTCCGCCCTCCCGCTGGACCAGGTCGCCCGCCTGATCTGCCCCGGCCGTCCCGCCAAGGCCGCGCCCCTGCCGGAGGCGGGCGTCATCCTGGCCACGACCGTCGGCTCGTTCCCCGAGGGCGTGCGGGCCGGGGTCGGGGCCGCCGGCCGTACCGACCTGTCCTGGCGCGAGGCCCGCACCGCGCTGCGCTTCACCGGCCCCCGCGCGCCCGTCGTCCACCACGCGGAGCTGGGCGCGCTGGCCCTGCTGGCGGAGGTCCCCGAGGCGGCCGCCCGCGCCAACCCCGACGTGGCCGCCGTCTCGCTGCTGCCGGAATCGGACCTCGACACCCTCGACGCTTACTGCGCCACCGGCTCGTTGCGGCGTGCCGCCGAGCTGCTGCACCTGCACCACAGCAGCGTCGCCCGCCGCCTCGAATCGATCGCCGCGGCGGTGGGCATCCCGCTCGCCGACCCGGCGGGCCTGGCCCGCGCCCGCCTCGCCCTCACCGCCCACCGCCTGGTGGCCGGCTGAGCTCAGCCCAGGGCGTCCCGCGCCGCCATCAGCGCGAACCCCAGCAGGTTGAGCCCCCGCCAGGCCGCCGGCGAACCGGCCCGCTCGTCGGCGGCGGCCAGGCCGATCCCCCAGATCCGGTCCACCGGGCTGGCCTCGACCAGCACCCGGTCCCGCGTGGCCAGCAGGTAGGCGGCCAGCTCGGCATGCTGGCCGAACTTGGCGACGTTGCCCCGGACCACGATGCCGAAGCGGTGCGCCAGCCACCGCTCCTCGTCGAACCCCGTCACGGCCCGGCCGAGTGCCTTGGCCTCACCCGGATGCGCCGCGCCGAGGATGCGCCGCGCGGTGTCGTGGTCGCCGAAGAGCCATGCCTTATGGGCCATCATGTAGTGCTCGGCCGAGGTGAACGTGTGCCCGTCCTCGGTGAAGGAGACCGGCCACCACTGCGACAGGCAGCCCGCGCCGTCCTTGCCCGGCTGGTGGCCCCAGAAGAACAGGTACCGCAGGCCGCGCCCCTCACGCTCGAAGGCGATCGCTTCGTCCAGGCTCCGGGGAAGCTCCACGCACCCTCCTCCACCATTCTCCGGCCTTGATCGAAGGCGGATCCCGTGATGATGTCAGATCACACCATCGACCTCGGCATCCGCTCTGATCCGGAGGACCTTCATGAAGACCAAGCGAGGAGTTTTAGCGGCGGTGCTGGCCGCCGGCGCGCTCGCCCTCGGCTCGGCACCCGCCCACGCCATTCCTCCTCCCCCGCCCGGGGGCGACAACCTCATCGTCTTCAGCTACTACAGCGGTGACCAGGTCATCGGCCAGCGCTGGTTCGGCTGCGGCCAGCCCGGCGGGCAGTGGGGGACGCTGTCGGGCCCGGTGAAGGTCTTCTTCACGCCCTGCTGACGAACCACGGGTGAGGGCCGGGGGCGGTCCGGCCTTCACCGGCTAGCGGACCGGCAGCCCCGTGACCGCCCGACCGATGATCAGCCGCTGGATCTCGCTGGTGCCTTCAAAAATCGTGTAGATCTTGGCGTCCCGATGGAAGCGCTCGACCGGATGCTCGCGCGTGTATCCGGCGCCGCCCAGGATCTGAATGGCCTGCTCGGTCACCCAGACGGCCGTCTCCCCTGCCACCAGCTTCGACATCGACCCCTCCGCCTGCTCGAACTGCCGGCCGTTCCGCGCCATCCAGGCCGCGCGCCAGGTCAGCATGCGCGCCATGTCCACCCGGGTCGCCATGTCGGCCAGGAGAAAGGCGATCGCCTGGTTCTCCCCGATCTTGCGGCCGAACTGCTCGCGTTCGACCGCGTAGTCGCGCGCGTACTCGTACCCGGCGCGTGCGATCCCCACGGCCATGGCGGCCACGGACGGCCGGGTGGTCTCGAAGGTGCGCATCGCCCCCTGTTCGCCGGAGCGCTCGCCGTTGCGGACCCTGGCCAGGCGGGACTCCAGCTTCTCCGGGCCGCCGAGCAGGCATGACGCGGGCACGCGTACGTTGTCCAGGATGACCTCGGCGGTGTGGGAGGCCCGGATGCCGTGCTTCTTGAACTTCTGCCCCATGGACAGTCCCGGCGTGTCCGGCGGGATGACGAACGACGCCTGCCCCCGGGCGCCGAGCGCCGGATCGACGGAGGCGACGACGACGTGGACGTTGGCGATGCCGCCGTTGGTGGCCCAGGTCTTGACGCCGTTGAGGATCCAGTCGCCGGACGGATCCCGCACGGCCCGGGTCCGGATGGCCCCGACGTCGGAACCGGCGTCCGGTTCCGAGGCGCAGAAGGCGCCCAGCTTCACGTCGTTCTCACTGCCGAACATCTGCGGCAGCCACTCGCCCATCTGCTCCGGCGTCCCGCTCGAGGCCAGCGCCGCGGCGGCCAGCCCGGTCCCGACGATGGACAACCCGATCCCCGCGTCCCCCCAGAAGATCTCCTCGAACGCCACCGGCAGCGCCAGCCCGCTCTCCTCGAACCACTGGGTGGCGAAGAAGTCCAGCGAGTAGAGCCCGATCTTGGCCGCCTCCTGGATGACGGGCCACGGAGTTTCCTCGCGTTCGTCCCATTCGGCGGCGGCGGGGCGGATGACGTCGCGGGCGAACGTGCGCACCCAGTCACGCACTTCGAGCACGTCGCCGCCGAGCTCCGGACAGAAGCCGCTCATCTCTCTGCTCCCCTGAGACTTCCGGTACGGCGCAGCCGCGGACCCGGAAACGTTACCGCCGGTAACACCCTACCGGGCGGTAGACGGCGCCGCCAGGCCGGAAAGCCCCGCGAATGTCGGTGACGCTCGGTAGCGTTTCGCTCACCATTCCCGACCGCCCGGGAGCCCCCCATGAACCGCTGGCTCGCCGCCCTCCTGGCCACCCTGGCCGCCTGCGCCGCATTCCTGCTGCTGCAGCCCGGCGGGACGGTCCGCGCGAGCGTCCGCTTCGACCGCGTCGTCGGCCTGTATCCCGGCTCCGACGTGCGCATCCTGGGCGTCAAGGTGGGCGAGGTGACCGCCGTGACCCCGATGGGCGACCAGGTCAGGGTGGACCTCGCCTACGACTCCGCCCACAAGGTGCCCGCGGACGCGGAGGCGGTCATCGTGGCCCGGTCGGTGGTGGCCGACCGCTTCGTCCAGCTCGCCCCGCCGTACACCGGGGGCCCGATCCTCAAACAGGGAGCCACCCTCGCCGCCGGCCGCGTGCCCGTGGAGATCGACGAGGCGCTGGCCAGTTTCAACACGCTCACCAGGGCGCTGGGGCCCGAGGGCGCCAACGCGGACGGCTCGCTGTCCCGCCTGCTCAAGGTGTCGGCCGACACCTTCGGCGGCCAGGGGGCCACGGTCGGGGCCGGCGTCCGCAGCCTGTCCGACGCCGCCTCCGCCCTGGCCGCCAACCGGGACGAGTTCTCCCGGACCATCCGCAACCTCGCCGAGATCACCGGCGCGATGACCGAGGACGACGCCCGGATCCGCGCCTTCATGCGCGACCTGGCGACGGTCTCCGGCGGGCTCGACGACGAGCGGGACGAGCTGCGCGCCGTCTTCAAGGGCCTGTCCCGGACGCTCGAGCAGGTGGCCGGCTTCGTCGAGGACAATCGCGGCGAGATCACGGCCGGCACCCGCGACCTGGCGGACATCACCGAGCTGCTGGTACGGCAGCGCGCCTCGATCGAGTCCTTTCTCCAGACGGCGCCGCTGGCCGTGAACAACGCCAACAACGCCTACGACCCGCGATCCGGGACGTTCCGGGCCCGGCTCGACCTCAACGCGCAGACGGACGACCTGGCGATGTGGTTGTGCTCGCTGGCCGCCGCGATGGGGACGCCGCCCGCCCAGTGCGAGCCGCTGCTGAAACCGCTCAACCCGCTGGGGCGGGCGCTGAACCACGCCGGCCTGGACGCCTCCGGCCTGCTGCCGGAGGCGCGGGTGAAACGGCCGGACGTCTCGATAGGCGGCCTCCTGCCGCCGCCCGGAGGCGGGTGAGGCCCGCAACCGGTGATGACCGGGAACCGTCCGACCGTGGGCGACCTGCGGCGGGTCAGGGCTTGAGGTGCTGGTCGAAGAAGTCCGTGATGGCGGCGCGCTGGAGGGCGATCGAGCGCTGCGGGTCGATCGTGCCGATCAGGTCCTTCGACGGCACACCCTTCAGCTGCGGCAACAGCGCCTGCAGGTCGGTGAAGGAGCCGTGGGCCGCGCCCGGCAGGCGTACCTCCTTCTTCCAGCCGGTCGATCTGGCCCAGAACGACTTCCAGCTCGGGTCGCCGGCCTGGGTGTGGGACTCGGCCGCCAGTTGCAGGAACGGCTTGGCCACTCCGGTGCGCGCGACCGGGCCGACGTAGGAGCCGTCCAGGTTGGCGGCGGCGTCCACGCGGGCGTCGTCGTGGGCCAGCTGGGCGGCGACGGATCCGCCGATCGACTGGCCGAGGATGCCGATCCTGGACAGGTCCAGCATGCCGCCCATCTCGCGTTCGCCGAGGGCGGGGAGCTGGCTGAGGATGTATCCGACGTCGGCCACGCGGGCCTTGTGATGCAGGCGGAGCAGCTTTTCGATGACGCGCGGGGTCAGCTTGCCGGGCAGGGGCACGGCGCGCTCGACCCGCCCGCCGGGGAACTCGACCTGGTCGGCCTCGTAGGTGTGGTCGATGGTGAGGACCGTGTAGCCGCGGCTGGCCAGTTCTTCCACCAGCGCGGTGCCCAGGGTGCGGGGGCCGCCGTCACCCGGCTCGAACACCACCACCGGCAGCTTGCCCGCGCCACGCTCGACCGGGGCGTCCTGGCGGGCATGGGTACGGGTGGCGGCCCAGTCGGCCAGGCCCTTCTTCACCCCCATGCCGGGGGCCGAGTGCTCGTCCCAGTCGGCTGCGGCCCGGGGGGCCATGTGGGGGGCGTAGGGCCGGGTGGAGGGCGCCGCCGGGTACCAGAGGCTCACCATCAGTTCCCGGTAGGGACGGCTTCGGAGCAGGGGGTCGCGTCGCGAGCGGTCGACCAGGCGCAGGTTCCGGGTCCCGATGGGCTTGGCACCGGTCGGCGCGGGCAGGGTCAGCGTCTGCGGCCCCGCCGTACCCGCGTCCGTCCTGCCCAGGCTCGTCAGACCCCGGGCCGGCGAACCCGCGCTCGTCGTGGAGGCGGCCGGTACGGCCAGTGCGGCGAGGACGCCGAAGGTGGCTGCGGTCAGGGCGATGTGGGGCATAGGTGGTCAGCTCCTTGGTTGGCAGGTTGTGCCGACGAGGCTGCCAGCGGCCGGGCGCGGGCGACGAGCGTCCTGGGCATGATGGTCCGGTACGACCGCAGGCTGACCCTCCTCCCCAAGGAGGAGGAAGTTTGTCCATGTAGGTCCACTAATGTGGGCCGCATGACCACCGGCATCCGGCCCTGGATGCTCGACGCCCTGGCGGCGGCCGCGCTCTTCGTCCTCACCCTCGGCCCCGGTCAGGTGCTGCGGGGCGGGCCCGAATTCATCCTCTTCCAGGTGGCGCTGCTGCTGCCGCTGGTGTGGCGCAGGGCGGCGCCGGAGCCGGTGTTCGCGGTGATCAGTGGGGTGGCGCTGGCGCAGTGGATGCGCGGCATTCAGTTGCCTGCCGACGTGGCGTTGCTGGTGGCCCTCTACACCGTGGGCGCCCACGCGCCGTGGCGGCACACGCTCGTGGCCGCGGCGGTGACCGAGGCCGGGGTGGTGCTGGCTTCCGCGCGCTGGGCGCCGGAGGGCCAGTTCGTGCTGTCGGTGGTCGCGCTGAGCGTCACGGTCGCCGCCGCCGCGCTGTCCGGTACGGCGATGCGTGCCCGGCGGGCGTACGTGGCGGCACTCGAAGGCGACCGTGACCGGCGGGCCCGGCTGGCGCTCGCCGAGGAGCGGGCGCGCACGGCGCGGGAGGTGCACGACATCGTCACCCACAACCTGTCGGTCATGATCGCGCTGGCCGACAGCGCCTCCTACGTCCGGGAACACTCGCCCGGCAGGGCCGCGGCCGCCCTGGAGCAGATCTCCCGGACCGGCCGCCTCGCCCTGGCCGACATGCAACGCACCCTGCCCGCCCTCCGCCCCGGCCCCGGTTCCGGCGACCCGGCTCCTGGCATCGCCCAGCTTCCCGGCCTCGCCGAGCAGGTACGGGCCGCGGGGCTGCCCGTGGATCTCTCCCTGGACGGCGACCCCGCGCCTGTCCCGGCCCTGGCGCAGCTCACCGTCTACCGCATCGTCCAGGAGGCGCTGACGAACGCCCTGCGGCACGCCCCTCCCGGCACCCGCGTGCACGCCGACGTCAGACTCTCCCCCAAGGCGGCCGTCATCGAAGTGACCAGCCGGACCCGCACCACCGGCGGCGGGGACGTCCCACCCGAGCACGTGGCCGCCCACGGCGGAAACGGCCTGCGCGCGATGCGCGAGCGCGTGGCCGCCTACGGCGGGTCGCTGCGGGCGGGGCCGACGCCGGACGGCGGCTGGGAGGTCATCGCCCGCCTCGACCTGGCGCACACCCCATGACCATCCGCGTCCTGCTGGCCGACGACGAGGCCCTGCTGCGCATGGCCTTCACCATGATCCTCGACGTCCAGCCGGACATGACGGTCGTCGCGGAGGCGGCCGACGGCACCGAGACCGTACGGCTGGCCAGGCAACTGCGCCCGGACGTCGTCCTCATGGACGTGCGCATGCCCGGCGGCGACGGCATCGAGGCGACCCGCCGGATCGTCCGTGACTGCCCGGAGACCCGGGTGCTCATTCTGACCACGTTCGACCTGGACGAGTATGCGTTCGCGGGGCTGAAGGCGGGCGCGTCCGGGTTTCTGGTGAAGAACTCGCGGCCGGACGACCTGCTGGGCGCCATCCGGAGCATCGCGGCGGGGGACGCGGTGGTTTCGCCGCGGGTCACCCGGCGGCTGCTGCAGACGTTCGCGCCCCAGCTCCTGAACGGCAGCGGCCCCGGCCAGGACGAGCGCCTCCAGCGGCTGACCGGCCGTGAGCTCGAGGTGCTGGTCCTGGTCGGACGTGGCATGACCAACGGCGAGGTCGCGGCGGCGCTGCATCTGGCGGAGGCCACGGTGAAGACGCATCTGGGGCGGATTCTGGAGAAACTGGGCCTGCGTGACCGTGTCCAGGCCGTCATCTTCGCCTACGAGACGCGTCTCATCCACCCGTCCTGACCGACGGCCGCACCAGATCCCGTACGCCGGACGACGTGCCCAAGCCCGGCTCACACCACCTCGATGCCCGGCGGCAGCCCGGTGACCTGCGCCGTGCCGTACCCGTCGACCGTCACGTCCACCGCCGCCCCGGCCACTCGCAGCCCGCGCACGGCCAGTGCGCCCAGGGGCGCGCCGGGCAGCGGACGGACCGTCACCCGCCCGCCGGGAACATCCGGATAGATCCCTGCGGCAGCCTGCAAGATGGCGATCGCCGCCGCCGCCGACCAGGCTTGGGGACGGCAGGCCGCAGGGTACGGCACGGCCCGACCCATCAGGCGGCGGTCGTCCCCGGCGTGAAGTTCGGGCAGCCGGTAGCCGAAGGTCTCGGCCGCCGCCAGAATTCCCTGCGCCAGTCCGGCGGCCAGTTCCCCGTGGCCGGTGCGGGCCAGGCCGGAGATCACGATGGCGGTGTCGTGGGCCCAGATGGAGCCGCAGTGGTACGAGTGGGGGCTGAACCCCGCGTCGTCCCTCGACATCGTCCGCAACCCAAACCCACCCGACATAGCCGGATTTTTCAGTGTCTGGGCTATCTGCCGCTCCTCCGCCGCGCACAGGATCCCGGTCCCGAGCAGGTGCCCGATGTTGCTGGTCAGCGCGTCAACCGGCCGCTTGTCCCGATCGAGGGCCAGTGCCGGATATCCGCCGTCCACCCAGAACCGCTCCCGGAAGCGCTCCGCCAGCCGCCCCGCGTAGTCCAGCCAGCGCGAGCCCCCCGGCCGTCCGAACGCCTCCAGCAACGCCGCCCCCGCGACGGCCGCCTCGTAGGCGTACCCCTGGACCTCGACCAGCGCGATGGGCGGCTCGCCCCGCCGGCCGTCCCGGAAGCGCACGGCGTCGCCGGAGTCCTTCCAGCCCTGGTTGGCCAGCCCGCGCCCGCTGGTGTCGAGGTACTCGAGGAACCCGTCGCCGTCGGCGTCCCCATGATCGGCCAGCCACCCGAGCGCCGCCTCCAGCGCGGGCAGCAACGCGGCCACCTCGCCCTCGGGCAGCCCCCACCGCCACGCGTCATGCAGGAGCGCGATCCAGAGCGGAGTGGCGTCGATGGTCCCGTAATAGGCGGGCGGCAGGTGGAACCCGCTCCCCTCGACGGCGAACTCGTGCCGCCGCAGCTCATGCATGATCTTGCCCGGCGCCTCGCCCGTGTCCGCGTCGACCTTGACGCCCTGCCGCCGGGCCAGCACCCGCAGGGTCCCCGCGGCCAGCTCGGTCCCGAGCGGCAGCAGCATGCGGGCCGCCCAGATGCTGTCCCGGCCGAACAACGTCAGATACCAGGGCACACCGGCCCCCAGAAACGTGTCCCCCGGCGCCGCGATCTCGGTGAGCCGCAGCGACTCCAGGTCGTCGAGCGACTGGCGGGCCAGCCGTACCAGACGGGTGTCGTCCGCCTCGACCCGCGGCCTGCTCCACTCCCGCGGCCCCGGGGGCGCGGCGACGACCGCGCCCGAGTCGGTGACGGAGACCTCCCAGCGCGTGGTCAGGCGCTCGCCGGGCGCGACGGTCACCTCCCACCGCAACGCCGCGGCGCCCGCGTCACCGGACGCGGCGGTGGCGATGACCCGGGTCCCGTTCGCCTGCCAGGTCAGCGTGGCGCCGGCGGCCTCGGGGGTGAGGGGTACGGCGGCGCCGCCCGACTTGACCACCTCGACGGCGGCCAGGTCACAGCTCAGCGCGACGGTGACCGTGCAGGTGACGGGCGCGGAGGCGGTGGAGGCGATCGTGATCTCCTCCCGCATGGCGCCGGGCGTGATCGTGCGGACCCGGTCCACGCGGACGGTCGGGTCGGTGGCGCGGTCGCCGAGCCAGCGTGCCAGGGAGACGAAATGGGAGACTCCGGGAGCGGGTACGGCGTGGCCGATCGGCTCGGGTTCGCGGCCGTCGAGCTCGAGTCTGGCCAGGGAGAGCACCCGTGCGTCGGCGTGGAAGAGTCCCTGCACGCCGAGGGACCTGATCTGGCCGTCGGCGCCGCTCAGCGCGCTCGTCGGCGCCATGACGGTGCCGACGAGGTCGTGGAGCAGCGGTTGCGGGCGGTGGTCGTGCACGGTGAAGCCCCCTTGACACTCCGTCTATTTGATCGATCTAATCCTGTCACAAGCCTTTTAGATCGATCAAACCTTTAGAAAGGGCATAAATGGCGGAAAAGGTGACGATCGCCGACGTGGCGCGCTCTGCCAACGTGTCCCGCCAGACGGTGTCGAACGTGCTGAACTCCCCCGAGATCGTCAAGGAGGAGACCCGGCAGCGCGTGCTCGCGGCCGTGGAGGCACTCGGCTACCGGGTGAGTGCCGCGGCCCGGCAGATGCGTACCGGCCGGTCGCGGCTGCTGGCCATCCGGATCGAGGCGACCCAGGATGGCATGAACGTCTTCGACCGTTTCCTGCACGGGCTCACCGAATCGGCGGCCAGATCCGGCTACCGCGTCCTGCTCTACGCCGCCGACGACGATCGTTCCGAGATCGCCACGATCGATCAGCTGCTGGGCGAGTTCGAGCCCGACGGGTTCGTGCTGACCAGCACCCACCACGGCGATGCGCGCGCCGCCTGGCTGGCCGAGCGCGGGCTGCCGTTCGTCACCTTCGGCCGCCCCTGGGACGCGCCGGCCGCCGCCCACCCCTGGGTCGACGTGGATGGCGCCGCGGGTACCGAGGCGGCCACCCGGCACCTGCTCGACGGCGGGCACCGGCGGATCGGGTTCATCGGCTGGGAGGCGGGCTCCGGCGTCGGCGACGACCGCAGGGCCGGCTGGTCCAGGGCGCTGGCCGCCGAAGGACTCGACGCCGCGCTCGCCGCGGAGACCGACGGCTCGGTGGCCCAGGGGCGGGCGGCGGCCGAAGACCTGGTGGCGCGGGGCGCCGGCGCCCTGGTCTGCGTCAGCGACGCGGTGGCCCTGGGCGCCCTGCAGGTCACCCCGGCCGTGGTCGGGTTCGACGACACGCCCGTGGCCGCGGCCGTCGGGCTCACCAGCCTCGGCCAGCCCCTGGCCGAGGCGGCGGCGCGCTGTGTGGAGCTCCTCACCGACCGGCTCTCCGACCGGCCCGGCGCCTCCCACGTGCTGCTCACCCCCTCCCTGGTCATCCGAAAGGACCCCCGCCCATGAAACGCCTCGCGATCCCCGCGGCGGCAGCCGTACTCCTGTCGGCCACGGCCTGTGGCAGTGGCTTCGACGACCGGCGGGCCGCGCCGAAGCAGCGGACCGGCGGCCCCGCCGCGCTCCAGGTCCTCATGGCCTCCTCCGGCGACGCCGAGACCGCCGCGGTCAAGCAGGCGGCCGCGGAATGGGCCGCGGCCGGCGGGAACACCGCCACCGTCACCCCCGCCCAGGACATCCACCAGCAGCTCGGCCAGGCGCTGGCCGGCAGCAGCCCGCCGGACGTCTTCTACGTGGACGCCGCGCGCTTCGCCGACTACGCCAGCGTCGGCGCGCTGGAGCCGTACGCCGGCAAGCTCTCCGGCAGCCAGGACTTCTACCCGACCCTGCGTGAGACGTTCACCTACAACGGGACGTTCTACTGCGCGCCCAAGGACTTCTCCACGCTCGCGCTGATCGTCAACGACGAGCTGTGGAAGAAGAACGGCCTGGGGCCCGGTGACATCCCGGCCACCTGGGAGGAACTGGCGGCGGTCACCAAGAAGATCAAGGGGGTGACGCCGCTGGCGTTCGGCGAGACGAGGGACCGGCTGGGCGTGTTCATGGTGGCCGCCGGCGGCTGGATCACCAGCGAGGACGGCAAGCAGGCCACCGGCGACAGCCCGGAGAACCTCGCCGCGCTGGAGTACGTCAAGGGACTGCTGGCCGGCAAGCGGATCCAGTACGCCAAGGCGCTGGACGCGGAGTGGGGCGGCGAGGCGTTCGGCAAGGGCAAGGCCGCGATGACGATCGAGGGCAACTGGATCAGGGGGGCGATGAGGGCCGACTATCCCGACGTGGCGTACTCGGTGCACGAGCTGCCCGCCGGGCCCAAGGGCAAGGGCACCCTGTCGTTCACCAACTGCTGGGGCATCGCGGCCCGCTCGGCCAACAAGGCGGCGGCCGTCGACTTCGTCGAGGCGATGACCAGGCCCGAGCGGCAGCTCGCCTTCGCCAGGGCCTTCGGCGTCATGCCCTCGCGGCAGTCGGCCAAGGACGCCTACCTCAAGGAGTTCCCCGGCGACGCCGCCTTCGTCAACGGCGCCGCATACGCCCAAGGACCGGTGAACGTCCCCAAGATGGACAGCGTCCTGGCCGACTTCGACACCGGGCTGCAGCAGCTGGCCGCCAAGGACCCCAAGGAGATCCTGGCCAGGCTGCAGAAGAACACCGAGAGCGCCCTCGGCTGACGTCATGCGCAGCCGTACCAGGGAGAACCTCGCGGGGTGGCTGTTCGTGGCGCCGGTGGTGGCCATCCTCGGCCTGTTCCTGCTGCTGCCCATCCTGATGGCGCTCTGGGTGAGCCTGACGGGGTGGAACGGGCAGGGCAGTCCCTTCCGCTCCGGCGTGCCGTTCGTCGGAGGGGACAACTACGCGCGGCTGTTCACCGAGGACGGCCTGGCCCGCGAGAACTTCATGACCAGCATCCGCAACAACGTCTACTACGTGGCCGTGGTCGTGCCGCTGCAGACGGCGCTGGCCCTGTTCCTCGCGCTGGCGGTGAACAAGCGCAGGGCCTACTTCCGGACCGCGTTCTACTTCCCCTCGGTCACCAGTTCCGTGGCGATCAGCGTGGTGTTCCTGTTCATCTTCAGCAACTCGGGGGCGGTCAACCAGCTGCTCGCGTATGCGGGAGTGGAGGGGCCGCAGTGGTTCTCCGACCCGCGCGGGGTGATCCAGCTGATCGTCGGGGAGCCGCCGGCCGTACTGACCGAGAACGGCGTGCTCGGGCTGACCTGGTGGGACTGGCTGTCCGGGCCGAGCGTGGCGATGTGCGCGATCATCGTGCTGGTGGTGTGGACGACGTCGGGCACGTTCATGCTGATGTTCCTCGCGGCGTTGCAGAACATCCCGAAGGCGCTCGACGAGGCGGCCATGATCGACGGGGCCACCCGTGCGCAGCGCTTCTGGCGGGTGACGTTGCCGCAGCTCAAGCCGGCCATGTTCCTCGTGCTGACGCTCGGGCTGATCGGCACCTGGCAGGTGTTCGACCAGATCTACGTGATGAGCCAGGGCGATCCCGCCAAGACCACGCTGACCCCGGCGTTCCTGTCGTACCGGACGGCCTTCCGCGACTTCGACTACGGCGCCGGCACGGCGATCTCGTTCGTGCTCTTCCTCATCATCGTGCTGCTGACGTTGTTCCAGCGCTGGGTCATGAGGGAGCGGCGGCCATGAGGCGGATCCCGCTGATCGTCTTCTCGGCGGTCTTCGTCTTCCCGTTCGTCCTCCAGATCGCGAACGCCTTCAAGACCGACCCCGACGCCGCCGCCCATCCGCTGTCGCCGATTCCGCATCCGGCGACGTCGTCGGCGTTCGAGCGGGTGTTCCTCGGGACGGATCTGCCGGTCTGGCTGGGGAACTCGCTGCTGGTCACGGTGGTGGTCACGCTGGGGCGGGTGCTGCTGGACTCGATGGCCGGGTACGCGCTGGCCCGGTTGCGCTTCCGGGGCCGGGCCGGGGTGTTCGCGGCGGTGATCGCGGTGATGGCGGTGCCCGGCGTCGTGCTCTTTATCCCGAAATTTCTGGTCTTGAATACGTTGGGGATGTATGACTCCTACCTGGCGTTGATCCTCCCGATCGTCGCGGACGCCGCCGGGGTGTTCGTGATGAAACAGTTCTTCGAATCGGTGCCGCGCAGCGTCGAGGAGGCCGCCCGCATCGACGGCGCCGGGACGTTCCGCGTCTTCTGGTCCGTGGTGCTCCCGATGTCCCGGCCGGCGCTGATCACCCTGACGATCCTGTCGTTCCAGAGCTCCTGGAACGAGTTCCCGCACACCCTGGTCGCCGTCCAGGACCCGGCCCTGTTCACCCTCCCGCGCGGACTGGCCGACCTGGTCAGCGGCTCGCTCGGAGGCGGCACCCAGTTCCCGCTCAAGCTCGCCGCCGCCCTCCTGGCCACGATCCCGGTCGCGGTCATCTTCATCGTGTTCCAGCGCTACTTCATCCGCGACCCGAACGAGGGCGCGGAGAAGAGCTGAGGGGTACGGCGCGGCGGGCCGAGATCACGACTGCCACGGCGGCGACGGTCATGGTGGCGGCCACGCCGTACACCAGAGGGGTGAAGGCGGGGAACGCGGCCGCCATCTGCGGGCCGACGCCGCTGCCCGCCGCCAGGGCGAAGGAGAACAGGGCCAGGGCGCTGCCGCGAGCCGGGCCGGCGGCGGCGGAGATCGCCTCGTTCAGGCCGGGCAGGGCGCCTGCGATCGCCGCCACGTACAGGGCCAGCAGGACCGCCAGCGGCGTGATCGACGGAGTGGTCAGGGCCACGGCGGCCAGGCTGAGCGCGCCGATCGCCAGGAACGTGGCGGCTCTCGCCGGGGCCGGCATACGGCCCAGCCAGGGCATGAGCAGCGGGATCAGGACGATCGCCGGCAAGCCGGCGGCACGCAGGGCCAGGAGCTGGGCCGGGGAGGTGACGCCGTAGAGCTGGAGGGCGGTGTAGACGGCCACGAAACCGACCATCAGGATCAGCGTGGCCAGGTAGCGGGGCAGCAGGGTGCGGTGGAACAGCAGGCCGGGCAGCGCCCTGTACGAGGCCAGAACGGAGCCGCCGGTCCCGGGGCGCGGGGTGTCGGGGAGCATGATCAGGGCGATGGCCGGGGCCGCCAGGGCCAGGCCGGCGGCCGAGATCAGGAACGGGGCCCGCCAGCCGGTCAGGGGGACGAGGAGCTGCGCGCCCACCTGGAGCAGTACGGCGGAGGCCAGGAAGGCGGCGGTCACGGCGGAGACGGCGATGGCCCTGCGCCTCGGGTCGACGCGTTCGGCCAGGTAGGCCAGGGCGGCCGGAGGGAAGCTCGCCACGGCCACGCCCTGGATCAGCCTCAGGGCGGTGGCCGCCTCAGGGGTCGGGCTCAGGGTCACCGCCGCGGTGGCCACGGCCGCCAGCGGCAGGCCGTACATCAGGAGCCGGCGGCGGCCGAAGCGGTCGGACAGGGGGCCGAACAGCAGGAAGCCGACGCCGTAGCCGATGGCGAACGCCGTCACCAGCCAGGCCAGGCCGGACGTGGTCGCAGACCAGGAGGTGGCCATGTCGTGCAGGAGGGGGATGACGATGTAGAGCTGGCCGCTGACCAGGACGGCGGCCAGGGTGAAGACCGTGAGGGTCCGGGCGAAGGGGGCGTACCGCTCGGGGGTGTCCGGCTGGGTGACGGTTCGCGGGGGCGCATCCGTCGTGGAGCCGTCACTCTTGGCGGTGCCCGCCTCGTAAGCACCCTCCGATAGGGCACCGGCCGAGGGAGCGGAGCGCTCTGGCGGCTCTGCCGCGGGTGTGCCCGGTGGCGAGGGCGGCCGCGTTTGCGGGGCGGGGGCCGTGGGGGTGGGGCGGGGCTTGCGGGATGACGTGATTGCCATGGCTCGGGAACGTAGCCAACCAACTAGTTGGATGTCAACTGAACAGTTGGATAGCAACCAACTGGTTGGATGCAGGTAAGATGCCGGACATGGCACCCAAGGTCTCCACCGCCGCCACCCGCGCCGCCCTGCTGGACGCGGCCCGCGAGGAGTTCGCCGCCTACGGCATCGCGGGCGCGCGCGTCGACCGGATCGCCGAGCGCGCCGGGGTGAACAAAGAGCGCATCTACGGCCACTTCGGCAACAAGGAGAAGCTCTTCGACGCCGTCATCAACGAAGCGCTCGACGAGCTGACCGCCCAGATCGCCCTGCCCGGCGGGGATCCGGCCGCCTACGTCCAGCGGCTGTCGGCCTACTACGCCGAGCATCCCCAGCTCGTGCGGCTGCTGATGTGGGAGGCGCTCAACTACCGGGGCCAGGACCTGCTGGCCGGGCAGGAGGTCCGGGTCGAGCGTTGCGCGAGGAAGAACGTCTCCCTGGCCGAGGGGCTCGGGAAGACGCCCTCCCGGGAGACCGCGCGCACGATGTTCCTGCTCACGGGGCTGGCGTTGCTGCCGGCCATGCTGCCTCAGCTCGGCCGCATCATGCTGGGCGAGGACGCCGACTCCCTGGCCGGCCAGGAGGTCATGCGCGAGCACCTGGCCGCGTTCGTGGCCTCCGCCCTGCCGTCCGCCGCCGAGGTCTCGAAGTCCTGACCCTCCGGCTCCGGGATCAGGGGCGGTAGCCGTCCACCGTGAGCATGGGCGGGCGTTCGGCGATGGAGACGTCGCGGTCGGTGATGTGGTGGCCGGTCGGGGTGCGGCGGAACTGGGTGAGGCGGGGGGCGGGCTCGTGGGTCGTGTGGATCTTGGCTTCGCGGGCCAGGCGGGACCAGGCCGCCAGCATGATCTGGGCGGCCATCGCGCCCAGCGCCTCGGTCGACTGGTGTGAGTGCTCGCGAGCCCCCAGGTCCACCTGGGCCAGGGCGTCGAGGCCGGCCAGGGCCAGCAGGTCGATGAGCATGCCCAGTTCCACGCCGTACCCGGTGATGAAGGGGATGCGCTCCAGGGCGGTGCGCCGGCCCGCGTACTCGCCGGCCAGGGGCTGCATGAATCCGGCCAGCTCGGGCCAGTGCAGGTTGAGCAGGGGGCGGGCGACGAGTTCCGTCACCCGGCCGCCGCCCGTCGGGGCGCCGCGCAGCGGGCGGTCGTAGCAGCCCTTCACGTACGCGATGTCGGGGTGGGCCAGCAGCGGCCCGAGGAGACCCGTCACCAGGGACGGGTGGAAGTTGCGGATGTCGGAGTCCACGAAGGCGACGATGTCGCCCGAGGTCACCGCGAGCGACTTCCAGAGCGCTTCGCCCTTGCCGTCCAGGGGTTTGAGGCCGGGCAGGATGTCGTCCTGGGCGTGTACGGCGGCGCCGGCGCGGGCGGCGACCAGGGCGGTGTCGTCGGTGGAGCGGGAGTCGATGACCACGACCTCGTCCACCAGCGCGGGCAGCTCGCGCAGCAGGACGGTGACGATGTCGCCGACGGTCTCGCGCTCGTCCCGGGCGGGCAGGACGACGCTGATCGTGGTGCCGCCCTTCGCCTCGAGAAGGCCGGCGAGGGGCCAGTCGGCAGCGGATGAGGTGCGGCGATGCCACCAGGATTCCACCTCAGGCAGCACGCGACCCCTCCCCCATCGTCCACACGCCTCCAGCTTAAGGTGCAGTATTTCCGGTAAAGACCCCATGCCACCCTCTGCCCCTCATGGCACCCTTGATGCTTGATGATCAGATACCTCGCCGCCCTCGTCCTTCTGGCCTTCCTGCTCCCCGGTGCGCGGAGCCCCGGCGCGGAGCCGGTTACGTTCGACGGCCGGGCCGAACGGGTGCTCATGACCTGGCGCGACGGACCGGCGGCGGAGTGGCGGGCCGGGTTCCGCCCCCGGCAGGATCTGACGATCATGTCGCCTGAAACCGCCGCGGCCCTGCGCGCCGATCCGGGCCTGATGCTGGTGCACGGCAGGCCGGCCGTACCCGAGCCGAGCACGGGAACGGTCCGATGGGCGGACGGGCGCACGCTGGAGGTGCCCCTGACCCCGGCGGAGGACGCGCAGTACCGCGCCGGCGCCGCGGCGGACGGGCCGGCTGGCGCATCGGGCATACCGGCGCGGAACCCGCGGTGCCAGGCCGTGCCGATCGGCGAGCAGCCCGCGGCCCCGCGCGACCGGCTGGAAGGGGACGACCCGCCCTGCAAGCCCGCGAAGATCACCCGGGTGATCCTGGAGCGGGTCACCATCCGTACCCATCGGGGTCCGGCCGAGGTGCCCGCCTGGCGGCTGGACGTCCGAGGGCTGCCCGGGCCCATCCACCAGGTGGCGGTGGCCGATGCGGCGATCGATCGATCGCCCGGCGGCCTGGGGCCGACGACGCCGTTCGACGGGACCTTCGAGCAGGGGCCCGGCGATGCCGTGACCCTTTACTTCATCCGGGCCAGATGCGGGCGCATGCTGGGGGTGAACGTGCGCGAGGAGGCGGACGCGGTCGTGGTGGCGCCGCGGGTGCTCGGCCCCGAGGGGCCGTGCCCGGAGCTCGGGCTCCTCGACCGGCGCACGCTCACCCTGCGCACGCCCCTGGGCGACCGGCCCGTGCTCGACGCCCGCACCGGCCGGCCGATCGCCTACGGCCGCCTGTGAATCGAGGGGCCGGGGAGGTCAGACGGTCGCGTGGCGTTCGAGGAAGGTGTACACGTCGGCCTCGTCCACGCCCGGGAACGAGCCCGGCGGCAGGGCGGCCAGGACGTGGGAGTTGGCCCGGGCCGACGGCCAGGCGTACCCCTCCCAGCGTTCGGCCAGCTCGGCGGGGGGCCGGCGGCAGCAATCGCCGTTCGGGCAGTTGGACTTGGTGCGGCTCGTGGTCTCGCGGCCGCGGAACCAGCGGGACTCCCGGTAGGGGACGCCGAGGGTGATGGCGAAGTCCCGTTCGCGTGAGGGGTCCACGTGGGCGACGCAGAAGTACGTGCCGGTGGGCGAGTCGGAGTACTGATAGAAGACGGAGAAGCGGTCGGGCGACAGGAAGACCTGCCTGCCCGACCACTGCTGGCACATGCGCTGCCCCTCGATGGCCCCCTGCTCGTCGGCGGGGAAGACGATGCCGTCGTTCTCGTACGCCTTGTAGATGATGCCGCCGGCGTCGTTGCGGACGAAGTGGCAGACCAGGTCGAGGTGGTGGGTGGCGAGATTGGTGAAGCGGTGGGCGGCCATCTCGTAGGAGACGGCGAAGACGTCGCGCAGGTCCTCCACCGACAGCGCGCGGTCCTGCTTGGCTTCGCGCAGGTACGGCGCGGCCGCCTTCTCGGGAACGAGGACGGCGGCGGCGAAGTAGTTGGCCTCGGTGCGCTGGCGCAGGAAGTCGGCGAAGTCGCGGGGCTTGTCGTGGCCCAGGGCCAGATGGCCGAGCGTCTGCAGGAGGATCGTGCGCGGCGTGTGCATGCCGAGCTGCTCGTGTTTGACGTAGATGCGGCGGTTGCGGAGGTCGGTGATGGAGCGCACCGATCGGGGGAGGTCCTGGGCGGTGTGGACGGTGTAGCCGAGGTGGGTGACCAGGGCCTGGACCATCGACTGCGACAGGGCGCCGGTTCTGTAGCCGACCGCGGACAGGGCCTCGGCGGCGGCCTTCTCGATCTCGGGGAAGTAGTTGCCCAGTTCGCGCTGGCGCAGCCGGAGCTCGGCGTTGGCGACCCTGGCCTCCTCGGGCGTGGCCGTACCCCTTGCCTGGCGGGCGCGCAGCTCGCCGTACAGACCGAGCAGGTGCTCGAGCACGTCGTTGGGGACGCGCGCGGAGACCTTCAGGCGCGGCAGGCCGAGCCCGGCGTAGATGGGGTCGCGTTGCGCCTCTTCGAGCTGGATCTCCAGCTGGGCGCGGCGGTTGGGGGCCTGGCGGCGCAGCAGTTCCTCGACCGGGACGCCGAGCGCGGAGGCGAGGGACTTCAGCAGTGAGAGTTTGGGCTCGCGCTTGCCGTTCTCCAGCAGGGAAAGCTGGCTGGGGGCGCGGCTGACGCGTTCGCCGAGGTCGGAGAGGGTCAGGCCGCGTTGTTTGCGCAGGTGGCGGAGCCGCTGCCCGAACGCGATGAGATCGAGCTCCTGAGTCAAAGACAGCGGTTCTTCACGCAGCAGCGAGGCCATGCGCTGAGCTTAGACAGAAAATCGCCCGTTCTTCTAGAGGTTCGGCGGCCCAACCTGACCGCCCAGTCATTGGTCTAGGCCAACGGAAAACTTCGCGAATTTTTCTGGTACGAATACGCGTCAGTATTTTCTGAGACAGAAATCTGAGCGTTCTTCGCTTCAGAAAACCTCTATGGAAGCGGTACGGCGGGGCACAGACTCAACAGCAAGCACCCAGGGGACGACATAAGGAGCGAACATGAACGATCGCCTCAAGGGAGCGGCTGAGGAGCTGCAGCAGGAGTGGGAGAACAATCCCCGCTGGGCCGGCGTCGAGCGCACCTACAGCGCCGGCGACGTGATCCGGTTGCGTGGTTCGGTCCAGGAAGAGCACACGCTGGCGCGGCTCGGCGCCGAGCGCCTGTGGAACCTGCTGCACAGCGAGGACTACGTCCACGCGCTCGGCGCGCTGACCGGCAACCAGGCCGTCCAGCAGGTGAAGGCCGGTCTGCAGGCGATCTACCTGTCCGGCTGGCAGGTTGCCGCCGACGCCAACCTGGGCGGGCAGACCTACCCCGACCAGTCGTTGTACCCGGCCAACTCCGTGCCGGCCGTGGTCCGCCGCATCAACAACGCGCTGCTGCGCGCCGACCAGATCACCTGGTCCGAGGGCATCGAGGCCCCGCACTGGCTGGCCCCGATCGTGGCCGACGCCGAGGCCGGCTTCGGCGGCGTGCTCAACGCCTTCGAGCTGATGAAGGGCATGATCGCGGCCGGCGCCGCGGGCGTGCACTGGGAGGACCAGCTCGCCTCCGAGAAGAAGTGCGGCCACCTGGGCGGCAAGGTCCTCATCCCGACCGGCCAGCACATCAAGACGCTCAACGCCGCCCGCCTGGCCGCCGACGTGGCCGGCGTCCCCAGCCTGATCATCGCGCGGACCGACGCACAGGCCGCGACGCTCCTGACCAGCGACGTGGACGAGCGCGACCAGCAGTTCACCACCGGCGAGCGCACCGCCGAGGGCTTCTACCGCGTCCGCAACGGCGTGCAGGCGTGCATCGCCCGCGGCCTGGCCTACGCCCCGCACTCCGACCTGCTCTGGATGGAGACCGGCACCCCCGACCTCGACGTCGCCCGCGAGTTCGCCGAGGCGATCAAGGCCGAGTACCCGGACCAGATGCTGGCCTACAACTGCTCGCCGTCGTTCAACTGGAAGAAGCACCTGGACGACTCGACCATCGCCAAGTTCCAGCGCGAGCTCGGGCACATGGGGTACAAGTTCCAGTTCATCACGCTGGCCGGCTTCCACTCGCTGAACTACAGCATGTTCGACCTGGCCCAGGGCTACGCCGCCGACGGCATGACCGCCTACGTCGAGCTCCAGGAGGCCGAGTTCGCCGCCGAGCGCCGCGGCTACACCGCCACCCGCCACCAGCGCGAGGTCGGCACCGGCTACTTCGACCTGGTCAGCACCGCCATCGCACCCGACTCCTCCACCACCGCCCTCAAGGGCTCCACCGAAGAGGAGCAGTTCGCCACCGCGCACTAGAGTCCGACAGACTCGACCAATTCGGACACGGAACCGATGAGATGATCACCTACCCTGAGTCACGACTCCGGTATCTATTGGTATCCGATCGTAGCGCTTAGTAGCGTTTGTCATGGGTTCTTCATGAGCTCGCGTGTCACTTTTCGCGGATTGGATCATTGGTCGAGTCATGGATGGCCCATGAGTCATGGGTTACCTATATCAGAGACTCCCTGATGGGTTCCGCGTGGGAATCGGCGCCTGAAGCCCAACGGGAAGTCCCCCTGAACGGGAAGGCCCGGCCCTCGTCCACGTCGAGGGCCGGGCCTTCCGCCCAGCCTGTCGCCGGCCGGGAATCTTGGAGCGGCCATGTCATCCGCTGGTCGAACGCCGCGCGTACGACGGGGACGCCACGCTGATCGAGGAGGTCCTGGCAGGCTGTCGGCACAGGGACCTACTGAACCTCGCACGAATGGCCGCGCGACATCCGGCCTGTTGAGGAGCCCCACTATCAGAAGGCCAACCTCTACGAGCCGTCACCGATCATGGACCGGCAGCTCCTGCAACCTCACTGCCGCGCCCTTGCTCACCGGCGTCCAGCGAGTTGGGACTTGCATCTGGCCAGCCGCATTGACCGTGTCGCCGTGGGGCCGCGAAACCTGCGGGCGATCGACTTCGCGACGGTGCGCTGCGTCGATGTCAGGTAGAGGTTCACCCCCACGGGCGTGGGGACCTCGCCGCCTTGTTGTACTTCAGGTCGGCCTTCTCCGGTTCACCCCCACGGGCGTGGGGGTGAACCGGCGTTTGGCGTCGTTGCCGTCGGCGGGGATCAGGAGTTCGGGCCTTGCGCACCGCTGCGGGGCGCGATTCGGTCGCGGACGGGTTCCATTGGGGAGGACGAACCTGGTCGAGAACGTCAAGAAGTACGTCCGTGCCCATCGCGCCTGCCTGACCAGCCCCGATGAACAAGACGATGCTCCCACTCCGGTAGCCGCTGAGGGGAGACCCTTGCCCGCAAGAGGGCTTCGCTCTCCTGAAGAGACGCTGGGGCGTGTCCATCGCCGCACTCATCCGCACCCTCGCCGCCTAGAGCGCATCGACGAGCAGCGCTACACCAACCTGTTCAAGCAGATGGCAGCCCGCGGCGAACGACTTCGAGAACGAGCGGCCATCGCACCCATCAAGCCGCGCGGCTTCCGCGCCATGGCAGAAACCCTGTACGGCCCGCACCCGGCCCAGGGGCTGGCGAGATCGGCCAACTGGACGCCCGCGTTCGCCGAGGACGTTCTCAGCCGGCACGCGACCGGGAGCGAGCTACCAGCCGCCGCATCACCAACGTGGTGAACATCAGCTCACTTCGAGCCCGCCGCGCCTAGCTGCCCTCCCCATGGCGCCCTCGGCGTCGCGAGAGGCCGAAGGCACCCACTGGGATACCAACAGAACGCCACTCTGCGACAACCTTGCGTGACACTCAGTCGTCTTACTCTTCGGGCCGCCACCCACCAACCTCGAAGGGTGCAACGATGCGCTCTCTTCACCTTGCGGTACTCGCGCTCGCTCTCACCGCGGGCTGCTCTGCCGCCACCGGCTCCACGCCGGCAGCGCTCCCCACTCCGACGGAGAGCTCGACCCTCGTCGCAGAATCCGCCACGCCGACACCGGCCCTGGCGGTCGAGACGACGTCGTCTCCCAGCCCGACGCCTATACTTACGGTGTCGCCCACCAGGCCGCGGCCGAAGATGCCCAAGGTGAAGATCCGCACTCCCAAGCCGACGCCGAAGCCCACTCGGACGCGCAAACCCAGGCCATCAATCCAGTCAGGCGTTCACTCGGGCTCGTTCTGCTCGCCGCAGGGAGCTCTGGGCAGGACGACCGCGGGCACGTTGATGCGGTGCACCTCGCGGGACGGGGCGCAGGCCCGCTGGCGGAGGGTGTGAGGGACGATGTCGATCAACTGGGAGACGCTCATCGCGTCCGCCACTATCTCCGTCATCGTGCCCCTGGGCATCGAATACTTCGCCAAGCCGCGGCTTGAAGCACGCAAGGAGGAGATCCTCGACGCGCATCGCTCCCGGCGCGAGCTCCTCGCCGCGACCGTTCGTATCGTCCAGGCGGCGGATGTCGTGTCCGCACACGTGCCAGGAGGTGCGGAGCCTGCGGTCCGCGGAAACGTGTACGTGGAGCAGGACCGGCAATACGAGCGGCTGGTCGGCGAGGTCCAGCGACTCGCCGACGACGCAGGACGACACGCCAGGACCTTCCTGCCGCCTCTTCTGACGCTGGTGGTCGGCTACACGAGCGTGTTGCAGGGACTGCTCATGTCCGCGCGACCGCGCACAGATCAGGCTGACGGCATCAAGGAACTCGCCTCGGCTGTGGCTCTTCTGCTGTCTCCTCCACGGCTGTGGCAGGTATGGAGGGCGCCGGCCCATGCGCGGGCGCTGGCCAGGGTGCGGCAGCTTGTTGATCTGCATACCGGCGGCTGAGCTGCAGCGCCCATCGAGCCCCCACCCGAACGGGGTGAGGGCTTTGCGGTGGTGTCCGGATAAGGACACCGACCCAGCGTGAACCCATCCATGAATTAGGGCATCCAAAAAGCTGAGGGGCGGGCGGCCCCTCACAGGCGAGGGAAGTATCCGGCCGCCAAAGCCTTGCGCAGGAGCGGCGGCCGGACACCAGGACCGCTACTTGGGAACGCATCCTGCGCCCGAAGCGCGACGAAGGTCGTAGCTGAAGTACGCGATCCGGCACTGATACGTGCCTGCCGCCGGGCCCTGGTAGACGCGCATCTCGACGTCGAAATTGCCCGTACCGATGCAGTGTTCTCCCAGCACGTTGTAGGCGCCTTGACTTTCCCACCGTGTGCCCTCGACGCAGGAGTAGAAGGCCGCGGCCTGGGCGGGCGCCGACAGCATGCCACCGGTCAGCAGTGCTGTCCCCATCAGAGTTGCTAAACGTTTGACCAACATGCCCGGACGGTAGACCGCGCCACCATTTCAGCCCAGAGGCGTACATCACCGGCACCCGTGCATTCCTCACGCCAGATTGATTGGCGTTTGATTGATCCGCTCCCGCCCTCGAACCCCAACCGCGCGATGCCAGGTGCGGGGCGGTCGCGCTCGGGGCATCACAGACGCCGGCAGCCGAGCCCGATCACGGCGTTGTACATGGAGACGAACACGAAATTGCAGAAGTAGGTCCCCGCGTCCGGGCCCGACTTCAGGAGGACCTCCACGCTGCTGACACGCCCCGGCAAGCCGCTGCAGGGGGAGCCCGCCAAGCGGAGAACGCCGTAGCCGTCATCGGCGACGCCGCCACGCTCGCAGGTGACGGCCGGTGACGCGAGTGCTTGCGCTGGTGCTGCCAGCGTGGAGGTTGCAAGCAGCACCGCGCCCACGATGGTGGCGAAGCATTTGACGGTCATGGCCGGGACGGTAGACCGAGCCGCCATAGCCGCATAGAGGCGCACATCACCGGCGCCCGTGCGTTCCTCACACGGCGAAACCCCCGCCCTCCTCCCCCTGCCGGAGCGGGGAGAAGAGCGGGGTACTGTGCGTCGCGACTACAGCGGCTCCACGACGATACGCCTCAGACCTGTCGCGATGTCGAGTTCAACGCGACATCGCAACCCTTTCCACGTCGCTCTCTGCACGAAACTGCAGCTCGGTGGACGCCGTGGAGGAGGAGGTACGGGATGGGCAAAGCGCCGGGATTGATCCGCCCCTTGGACAACAGGCGGCCAGCGGGACCCAGCCGTTCCTTCCTTGCGGCCTGCGCCCGCCCACGGCGCAATCAGCTCATGCGCACGCAAGGCAGGCCGTAGGAGCCGTACCCGCCCTCGGGCTTGTGATACCAGAGCTGGGCGCACACCGTTGCCCCTGACGGCACGGGAGCCGCGATCCTTCCGTAGACCGTCCGGCCAGGGAAGTGATAATCACGGCCGTTCGCGGACCAGCCGCCGCCCGCCTGCCAGTACTGGATGTGATAGGTACCGGACGGAGGGCCGGGGTAGTGCTGCGAATCAACGACCCCGCTGTGCGCACGGATCCACAGGGAGCCGTTTCGTCCGCTGTCCGCCGACGCCGGTGTCACGATGGCGGTGGCGACGGCGACGGCGGCGCCGAGAACGGCAAGGGGCGTCACGACGCGACGCCGGAGCTTGGACCCTCTGGCCTCAACTTCGGTGTTGCTCACGGTGGACTCCTCTCAACTGGAGCGAACAACCCGGCCGCCCGGCATCGCCGAAAAGGGCCGGAGTTCGCATTCGTGGAGTCGACGTTAGACACGGCCGCTGTCGGCGCTCTGACGTTCGCCTGTCGTGCGTACTTTCGCCAACCTGGCAGACTGATCATCGTGACTTCGGCCTGCTGCTCCATGATGACGAGTCAGTTGGACTGGGCTTGCGATCAGCATGCCGACCCGTTCGAGTGGCCGGACGCCCTCGTATGGAGAGCGACCGACGGCAGCTCGGGTCCGCCTTCGGGCGGCTCGGCCTCTTTCATAGCTTCTGGCCGCACCACGGGCAGTAGGAGATGGCGATCGTCGCCGTGCCTCCGTCGTGGACGATCAGCCCGTCAGCTGTTGTCCGCCTCCTCCGTGCGTAGCCACGACGGCAGCAGCCGCTGCACGGACGGCAGCGCCATCACGCGCGCGAACCCACCGGCGACAGCCAGCGAGCCGGCCACCCGGGGCAGCGCCTCCGGGACCCCGGACGGCCTGCACGATCATCGGCAGCGCCGCAGCGACACCCACAGCCGTCTGCAGGATGGTGCGCAACGCGCGCTTGGTGTCGGTATTCATGGTCAACCTCCGCTGGAGGTCAGGGCCGCGGCTTCTCCGTGGCGGCCACGAATGGAGAGCCAGCGTAACGAAGGCGCGCTGGCGGGCGGAACGTCGATGTCGGTCGTCAGCCGATCGATCAGCTCCTGGGTGGTGGTGTCCGGACTCGTCGTGGCCGCGTAGGCGAGCAGCGCCTCGATGTCCGCCCGGCCGCCCACAGCCAGATCGGTCTCGGTTGCGGCCTGCAGGAACGTGGTGGCCACCCCCAGCGACGGCACCGATCCGGGATCTCCAGGCCAGCCGTCGACCACATCAGCCGGCGGAACACGTAGCCGAGGCGAGCGATGGGGATCAAGATCTCTCCTTTTAGGTGATGGGCTTCTCCCAGGCCGCAGCCCACGTGCGAGCGCCGACAATCCCATCGGCGGGCCCGACTGCAAGTCCCTCGGCCAGGCACTCGCGCTGGAAGGCCGCGCACACGTCGGCCGAGCCGGGGCCGTACGCGCCGTCGACGTCGATCCGCCACCCGCGGGTTCTCATGCGCGCCTGTCAGGTGCGGACGTCTGCGCCGGCCATCACCGGCGGGTAGGCCGACAACCGGCCAGGGAATGGCGGGAGCCCCGCCGACGGCCGCGGTACCGCTGTGCCACCACTAGGACGCGGCGAACCGCGCTGGACCCAGGCGTACAGCCGCGGTCCCGGGTAATCGGTCGAGTAGCCGTCTCGATGTCCCTGGATCTCTGGTCCCGCGCCGCCCTCGCGCTGCACGTATTCGATCGCGTCACGAATCCCGTGCAGCATGTCATTTGATGGTACGGCCAGGCCGGTGATGCCAGCGGCGCGGCCGATGCGTGCGACGAGGTCGGAGCCGCCCTTTCGGTCGAGGCGGCTGCCGGTCGCGGTGGGCGGCAGCCGCCCTTCGAGTTGGTCGACGGGGCGTTCGCCTTGGCGCGCGGGCGGCCAGGTAGCGTTCGAGGCGTGCGCGACCGCGGGCGGGATCGGCCGGATCTGCGGCTTGGCGCCACTCTGGCTCTTTCCCGGCGAGCGAGAAGCTTCTCCTCCGGCAAGCGCCCGAGATGTGAGGCCCTTTCTCACCCGTTCAGCTGTGAAGGTGCCTCTCATTGAGAGGTGCTGAGAATTCACACAGTCCTGCTAGAGGGTGGGGAGGCGCCCTGCCTTACTTCGTCGACGAGGTCCTTGACGGCGCGGAGCCGTTTGTCCGCGGTGGCCCATGCGATGTGCAGGCGCTTGGCCACGGCATTGACTGAGACCTGCGGATCTGCCTCGTAGAGGCGATAGACGTCCCAGTCGAGCCGGATGTCGGCGGTGATCTCACCAGGCCCGTCTGGTTGAGCCTTCGGAGGCGTGAGAGCTTTCTCAGTGCCGTGCGCAGGATGGCTATCGGCCTGGTTTGGCGGTCTCTGATGGTTCGAGCCCTCAGCGAGGTGGTCAGCCGATTTCTCAGCCAGGGTGCGAACCCAGGGTGAGCTGGCTTGCCATGCGACGAGGTCGCCCTCGGAAAACAGGCTGTCCATCGTGGCCGCCAGCGTGCGCTGGGTGTCGGGGTTGGTGGCCAGGTCGGTGTGCCAGCGGGCCTCTAGGTGTACTGCGTGCAGGCGTCCGTACCGCCAGGTGCGGGTGAGGCGGCCCGCGGTGCTTGCCCGCCAGGCGGCTTCAGCCACGCGTCCCAGGTAGTAGGCGACGGCGAGTTCATCGTCGGAGCGAGTCGTGGGCGGGGTGAGGAAGCCGAGTCTGGTCAACAAGTCGTGAACCGCACCGGGATCGATGGAGACGCTATTGGCTGACTCCAGCCGCCGGTTGGGGCTGGTGTTGAGCGTAGTAGATGGCTTCGTGTTCGGCGGGTGGGATGTCGCCGATGGCGGTGTGGAGTCGCTGGTGGTTGAACCAGTCGACCCATTCGGCGGTGGCCAGTTCGACGTCTGCCAGGCCTTTCCAGGGTCGTCGGGGTTTGATGAGTTCGGTCTTGAACAGGCCGATCTGCGATTCCATCAGGGCGTTGTCCAGGGCGTCGCCGACGCTGCCGATTGAGGCGTCGATCCCGGCCTGGAGCAGGTGGGCGGTGAAGGCGAAACAGGTGTATTGCTTAGGTTCAAGGGGTCGTCGCAACACTGCTGCTCAGAAGCGATTCTAGATGATCGTTGAAGGCCTCGGCAGGGGTCCTCCAGCCGAGGCTCTTGCGTGGGCGGGCGTTGAGCGTCGCTGCGACTGCCGCGATGTCGTCGGCGCGCCCGGCGACTTCATTGGTGACCGCCCCGTCAACGCCTGCATCCATCCAGCTGGCCGACCCATCAACACCTCCGAAATCAGGGTGTTGCGACGACCGGTTGAATCCGCCGTTCGAGCCGCGGTCGGTGTGGAAGACGGCGTCGGTGGGGATGAGGCCCGTACCGACCGCCATGCGCAACGCGTCGGTGATCAACTCGGTGCGGTAGTGATCGGCCATCGCCCAGCCCAGCACCGCCTTGCTGTGGCAATCGATGACGGTGGCCAGATACAGGAAGCCCTCCCAGGTGCGGATGTAGGTGACGTCGCCGACGAGCTTGATACCGGGCCGGTCAGCGGTGAAATCGCGCCGGACCAGGTCGGGGATGCTGCGAAAGTCACCCTGCTCGGTCGTGATCGGACGGAAGGCTCGCACCTGCACCGGGGTGAGGGCGTGCTCCCGCATGAGCGCGCGAACCAGTTCGGCCGAACAGACCTCGCCACGGCGGGCCAGGGCGGCATGGATACGCCGGTAGCCATAGGTTTCATGGCTGTCGGCGAAGATCTGCTCGATCAGCGCGGCCAGGTGCTCGCGCCGCTGGGCGGTGGCCGAGGCCGGCCGCTCCCGCCACTCGTGGTAGCCCGAGCGCGACACCTGCAGCCACCGGCACATCGCCGTGATGCGATGGTTGGCCTTCTCCGCCTCGATCAGCTCGAACTTGGCGAGCGTCATCGAGTCTCGGCCGCGAAGAAGGCGGCTGCTTTTTTCAAGAACACCAGCTTCTCGCGCAGTTCGGCGTTCTCCCGCTCCAGCTCACGGATCCGCGCCCGTTCCGGACCCGACAGCGGCTGTTCGGGCTCGGGGTGGATGGCCTTGTGCATGTTCACCCAGCTGCCGAGCGTGGTCGGGTTCATGTCGAACTCCCGGGCCACCGAGGCCACGGTGCGCGGACCGTCCAGCACCATGCGGACGGCTTCCTCCTTGAACTCAGGCGAGAACTGCCTGCGACGCCTCGTCACGTACCTACCTCTTCCAGACTCTCTGTCAGGTTATATTCCTGACTGTCCGGAAACTTCAGGGCGCCTCAGGTGTTCTTGAGGGGTCTGTCCAGTGTGTGGGTGGTGATCGGCTCTGGCCCGTAATCGGTGGTGGCGCCGAGTGATCTTCACTTCAGCAGGATGCGGTGGCGAAGAAGGTCGAACCCGGCACGGCCGTGCATCTGTCGCATGATCCTCTTCGTGCGGGTGTTGACGCCTTCGGTTCGGCCGTTGTGGTGCGGAAGGGTGAGGGCGGCGTTGACGGCGTCGCGGTCGAGTTCGAGGCCGTTGGCGAAGCCGTGCAGGTGAGGCAGGTCAGCGGCTCGGATGGTGATGATCCAGGTGGTGAGCTTTGCGTCGTTGCCTTCGGCTGGGGTGAGGAGTGCGGCGAAGCTGCGGACCTGGCGGGCGAGTGCGGTCAGTTCGGGGCAGGCGGCCGTGAGCTCCTGCACCAGTTGAGTGTCGCCGTCACGCAACCGGTCTGGGTGAGTGAGCAGGAGGCGTGCCAGGCGGCGCGGGGGATGACGGGTCGTTCGCCTTCGGCTCGGCCTTGGGTGATGTAGCGGTAGAGCAGGTTGAGGCTGCCGGTGTAGCCGAGCTCTTTGATCTCGCGAAACAACTGCTGGACCGCAACGGCGGAGTCGGCGGCGCGCCGTTCTCGCAGGTGGTCGCGGTATGGGTCGACGAGAGTGGGCCGGTAGCGCGGGGCACGGCGCAGGGCCTCGGGCTGCTGGGTGCGGGCGTAGCGTTTGACGGTATTCAGGGACAGGTTCAGCCGTCGGGCGCACTCCAGGAGGCCGACGCCCTTGTTCAGCAGGTCGTGGATCTGCTGCCAACGCTCGCGGGTGCTCTGTTCACGCACGCCGGCGGGCCGGATTGGGTTGACCGTGGCCCAGCAGGCGCTGTGGGAGCGAACCTCGGCGAGGGTCTTGTCGCAGAGGTTGGCCCACAGGTGCCATCGGTCGCTGACCTGCACCGCGTCCGGCAGGGCGCGTCGAATCGCCTCGCCGTAGGCGCCTGAGCCGTCTCGGCAGACGATCTCTACCCCCGGGTGGGGGCGCAGCCATGTCTCCAGGACGTCGGCGCCGCGGCCGAGCAGGACATCGACCCGCTCGCCGGTCTCGGCGTCGGTGAGGATGGTGGCGTAACGGTGGCGCTGCTTGAGGGCGAAGTCATCGACACCCAGCACGCGCGGGGTCCGCAGCGGTGGCAGCGGCACTCGCTTGAGCAGGCGCAGTGCCGTGGACCTCGAGATCGTGACGGCCAGGGCCGCTGACAGTCGGGCACCCGCCCGGCCGGCCAGTTCTTTGACCACTGCGCCCAGTTGCCCGGTGAGTCTGCTCGTTCGACGCTGGTAGCGCTCCAGCAGCCCGGGCACCTGCTCACGGAAGGTCTGCCGAGGGCATCCCCACGCCGGGCAGACCAGACGCCGTACTTGTACTGACACCACCACCTGCCGCCCATCGACCGGGACATCGGTGACCGTCCGGATGCCGTAGCCATGCACCCGGCCGGTCAGCGTCCCGCACACCGGGCACGGTACTGGCTCGTCGCGAGTGCGGGGCATCACCCGAATGAGATGGTCCTCGTCATTAACACCCTGGATGAGCAGGGCAGACAGCCCCGCAAACGCCACACCCGTAAGATCGCCGATCTTCAGCACGGCCCAGGCTGGCAGGTGATCACTCGGCGCCACCACCGATTACGGGCCAGAGCCGGTCACCACACACACCACTGGACAGACCCGCGCGGCCGTACTTCGCCGAGCTGCTCAGTAAGGCCGGGCGGCAGTTGGGCGGCGCGTGCCGTACGGTTGAGTCGGTCTGGGGCGCGGTGCCAACGTTGCCGCCGCTCCGTTTCCCCAGGCCGCTCACCGAACCCGCCGTGCCCAATACTGAGCAACGGGTTCTCCACGGTCTCTATCGTTAGGCTTGGTCAGGCAGGGGTCCACGGGGTGGGGATCGTGTTGCCCCGATAGCGGTAGCGTGTGATCGACACCGCTCGGAGATCAAACAGGTCGATCCCGTCCGCCGAGGGGTCTGCGCCACCGGCCGGTAGGGTCGGGCGTACGTCCTTCCACTTCCATCGGCAGCACCATCCACCACGAGATCACCCTGTGCCAGACGAAGTTCCCCAGGGCTTTGAAGGTGTGGGTGCAACCGCGTGCCTGAAGGAGTTGGCCACCCGCGCATGTCAGTTGATCTTTGTCTGGTCTCGGCGGCGTCGGGCGGCGCGGTTTCGGCGCCGGCGTCGTCGTCGGCCAGGAGCGTGTAGAGCTGGGTGGTTTCGGCGGAGGCGTGGCCGAGGCGCCGGCGGACCGCTTCGATGGAGACACCGACGTTGATGAGTTCGGTGGCGTGGGCGCGCCGGAGCGGGTGGATGTCGATCTCGACTTTGGCCGCCCGGAGGGGGAAGATAGCCGTCCCGACAGGAGACGTAACGCATTCGAATAATTACAGTTAGTAATATTCGTGGTTGGCGAACGGGTGGTCAGATCTATCCGCGGAGGTGGTCCATGTCCCTGTCCTTCCGCCTGCCCTCCTTCCACATGCCGCTCCCCTCTCAGCCTCCATCGCCGGCGATGGAGGCACTGGAGGCCGACACCTGGCAGTGGGCACAAAGCCGGGACCTGCTGGCCAATGACGCCATGCGCGAGCATCTGGAGCGCACCCAGCCGTGGCTGACCACCGCCCTGTACTACCCCTACGCCGACGCTAATGCCTTGCGGCACATCCACCGCTACATGGTGCTGGCCTTCATCGTGGACGACACCTTCGACGACGCCATCACCGGCCACGACGTCGCGACCGTGCGGCATCTGTCCACCGACCTGCTCCGCGTGTCCCGCCAGGCGCCCCCGGCCAGCCCGGCAGGGCGCGCCCTGGCCGAGCTGCTGGATGCGCTCAGCGTCGGACGGTCTCCCGTCTGGCGCCGCCTGCTCGGCCACGCCAACGCCTCCTGGGTTGCCACCTACGCCGTCGAGGCCCACGCGCACCAGGCCGGCGAGCCGATGCGGTTGCACACCTACCTGCCGCACCGTCGCCACGGCGTCAACGAGCAGATCTTCCTGCACCTGCACGAGTACACGCGCGGCATCGAGATGCCCGCCCACCTGCGCGCCCACCCCGCTCTTGCCCGAACGCGTGAGCTGGCATGCGAGCACATGGGCCTGTGCAACGACATCTTCTCCGCTGACAAGGAAGCCGCCGTCGGCTACTCCTACAACGCCGTCCTGATCACCAGCCGCGACCTCGACCGCCCGCTGCAAGAGGCCGCGGAGATCGTCAACGACATCCTGACCGGCCTCATCGACCAGCTCGACGCGACCCGCGCCGCCGCACCCGCCCAACTACGCGCGGTCGGCGCCAGTCAGGACCAGATTGAGGCCGCGCTGCGGCTCATCGACGACCAGCGCCAGCAGGTCCGCGGCAACCACGACTACCATTACGACCCACCGCGCTACCACAGCGTCGACACCTACATGCCCACCGTCATCGGCCCCGGCCAGCCCAACCGCACCGTACCCATCTACAGCAGCCAGACCATCGTCACCGACAGCACCATCCCGCCGTCTGACCCTCTCCCGGCCGGCCTGGCCGATACCCGGCCAGATGAAGATCGTGACGGATAGCCTTTCGGTGATCGTGTCATCCGCGATCGGTCGGACTCTGCGGCGACCGGGTGCTTGACCGGGCAGGAGAGGCCAGGGACGGCGCTCATCGCTTGTCGGCCCGCCGAACCCGACGGCACAGACGCCGGCGGCTGACGGTTTCGGCTTGAGGGCGGGTTCTTCGGCGGGAGATGGCGAGAATCGGCAAGGAGTCACGCACCTGGAGATGGCCGCTCCGCCGCCGGCACTGGGACGTCGGTCTGGTCACCGGCATCTGCATGGACATCACCGCTCAAGCCGACAAGCGCGTCCGACACGTCATCTCGGCACGATGTTGGCGCAGCAGGTTGTGAACCAACTTCCTCAGACGGGCGATGCCAGTCAGTCTCTCCCTGTAACTCGTCCCGCACTTGCTGGCGCAGGGCTCTGGTCCGTACGTTGAGCACCGCATAGTCGCCGTCGATACGGGCTGCTATCCACCCCTCCGCCATAGCCTGAATCGCGTCACTGCCGAAGGCGCGGAGAGCGGTTGTCGCCTCTATCTCCATTCGGGCTCGTTCGGAGCGAGGCCACCATTCGTCCAGTTGACGAAGCTTCTCAGTCTCGTTTCGGATTCTGTATTTCTCGCACTTGCGGCTGATTTCTATGATGCGGAGGATCGCCAGGTAGGCGTCCCTGCGTTCTTTGAGCAGTCGCTCGCGTGCGTCTGCCTCGCGGGACTCGGCGAGCAGGTACTGGGCATGTTTACGTCCTTGGGCACCCGCCAGCCATGTAAACACGATGCCCGCGACGCCGGAGACACCGGTAGCGAGGGGCGCCAACCACGCCCATGCCATCTAGCAATGATGTCGACGATGGCTCTCTCGCGACAGATTCCCCGCAGACAGCTTCTCAGTTCTTCGGGATTACTCATCAGAATCTCAAGCTGTAAGTTCAGATGATCAAGAGCCGTCAGCGGAGTAGGTCGAGGTTGGCTCGGCCGTACGTGCTTCTCTTGATCATTTTTAGTCGGTTCACGGTGCCTTCTGTAGAACCGTTGCCCCAGGGCAGGGTGAGCCCGGCGGTGACGGCGTCGTGGTCACGGATGAGGCTGGTCGCGAAGCGGCGGAGCGCGGGCAGGTCATCGGGCCGGACATCGAGTGCGGAGGGCGACCATGACCATCCATCCATATCCACGATCGAGCCGGCCGACGGCTTGCGCCGGCTCGGCGAGATCCCCGAGCTGGCTGATGACGGGGGCGCGGTGGATGAGCGAGGACCTGCAGCCGGCCTTCGACGACGACGTCGACGCTCGTCCACAGGGACATAATCGCGAGCGGCTGTACCCCCTCGTGCCAGCCTCCCCTCACCAGATGGCATCAGCCGGGCGAGTCATCCCCTCGGCCAGAGCGTGGCGGCTGCCGTATCAGGCGGAACTCGGGCCGAATTCGTGGTAGATGTCAGCGAGGAAGGTCGACAGGTGGGTGAACTCGGTCTGGTCGTGGATGACCATCTCGTAGGCGAAGGACAGAGCCGCCTCGTACGCGCTGACCCCTGACGAGCTCGCGGCGGCTATCGACTTGTCGAAGTAGTAGCGGCTGCGCAGTTCGAACCCGTCCTCGGTGGCGCGGGGGAGATGGATCATCCAGCTCTTGTCATTGATGATGCCGCAGGCTTGGGAGTACTCGGGCTCTTTGATGCGGCTGCTGTCGATCCCGAGGTCGCCGGCGTCATGGAACTCGATGACCAGTTCGGCGCGGGTCGGGCCGACGTACTCGACGATGTCGTGGGTGTTGCCGATGTAGCGCTCGGCGTCGGTGAGTCCGGGCTCGGTGAGCGCATCCCGGTTCCGGGGGTTGGCGTGGTCGTGGTTGAAGGGATACCACAAGGAGTACCGCTCGGGTTCCACCGAATGCCACCAGAACCACCAGGTGAACATCTCGACCCTGCAGCCGGGGTAGCGGACCAGGCTGGTCACGTACGCGTCGTTGTCCTTGGTGGCACCGAAGCCCGTCTCGACCCGGTGGTATCCGGGGTCTAGAAGCGTGTTGAGATCGGACTTAGGCAGGATGTCGGCTTCGTCCATCGGCTTCTTCAGCTGCGGTAGCACCTCGTCGTGCAGCCACAGGTCCCCGTTGAAGTACTTGGCGTAGGGCTTGCCCTTGATCCGCTCAGCGTTGGATCGGAACAGGTCCTGGGTGGGAATCGGGTAGTAGGTGACGGGCATCATGCCGTTTCAGTCCTTTCCTGCGGTTCGATCGGATGGCGCAGGCGTGCCCTGGCCGCGGCGGCGCGGTAGCCGTTCGCGTAGTCGCCTGATGCATGCCTCACCGAAGAGAATCCCGAGCAGTCCGCACAGCGCCTGCCAGGGCGGAGCCGGGGTCGCCACCCCCATGAGCCAATACACGAGGCCCGCGATGATCCCGGCGCCGAGGGAGATGACGTAGGCCAAGACTGTGCGGGTCATCCGAACAACCCGGGCAGCCCGTAGCCGATCAGCATCCCCGCCAGCCCCACCAAAGCCACCGTCGGCGGAGCCGGCGACGGGACCTTGATCAGTCCGTACACGCCGCCCACGATCACCCCGGCGACCAGCGATTGGAGGTAGGGCAGCATCGCTCACCTCCGCACGTCGAGCACCTCATTTCCGAGCCGCTCCCCGAAAGCCCCATCTCTGCGGATGTCCTTTCCGACCGCGGTCACGCGCAAAGCCATGACCGGCCCAGATCTGGGGCAAGAGGTTCCGTTGCAGGTCCTACCCCGGGAGATGGAGCGCGGCCGCACCCCACTGCCGCCGGGCTCTGCTTCCACCTACGGCGAGCCGGTGACCCGGCAACTTGTGAGAAACGCGCCCCCATTCTCATACCGATCTGGCCCAGGAACCTGCGTCCCGCACTCCAGGGTGATCACCGGGGGGTTGAGGAACCGGGCGTGCGGCGCATCATGGACAGCGACCGGATACAGGCCGGGGGCCAGACACGGCCCGCTGATGATCGCCGCGCGACGTCTTGTTGATCTACTCCGCCATCGGACGAGACTTGCGGGAAGGTGAACCAGTTCGTGATCCCCACGCACCTGGTGGAGCACGAGGTCGCCTACGGCCTGCCACGCCCACGTCACATGGCGCAAGCCCTCGCTCACCTCCAAGCAAAGCGGCCGCGCGGCTGCTCGGAGCTCAGCAACGCTCCTGAAACGTTCGGCCCGCGTGCTCCACGTTGACCTGCTTCATCCGCGTCTTCTCCCTCGGCGTCGCGCCCCGGATCGCGTCGATTTCCCGTGCTGCTCGGCGACAAGCGCCCGCAGTTCCTGCGGCCACCCGCCCGGGAGGGCCACCTGCTCAACCGGCCCGGTCGCCGGACCGAGCAGCAACCGATCCCGCAGATCCTGCCACCTCATGGCCTCCCTCGCACTGTCCAGTGCAGTGTTCGCCGACTGAAGGCCACCTTCCAGGGCCGGACAGCCAGGCCGTCACTCAGCCTGCAGTTCGCCCAGCCGGGCCTCGATCCGCGCCTGCCACGCCCAGCGCTCAGCCCCTCCCCGTGGCCGAAGGTCGCCTCCAGCCGGACGACGATCAGCTGAGCGTGCAGATGCTCCGCTCGGTGATCAGACCGAAGGGCCGACGCCGGAAGCGGCCACGCGGGACCGGCGGGGACCAGTAGGTCCGCCACAACAAGCGCAAACGCCGCAACATCCACATGATCCGGCATCGTGTCGCACACCCATGGCGCCCCGGCCGCCCCGCGTGGCCTGCAGCGGCGTCGGCTCGTCTCACGGCTTGTTTGTCGGCCGGACGGCCTCTCTGATCACTTCTCCCAAGTCGTCGAACTCAGGCAGCCCTCCGGCTGGGGCACGGACGGCGGCGGCCTGGGCCGGGCGGGGTTCGGCGATGGTAGTGAGCGGCCCCCAGCTCTGGATTTCGATCCCGGCGCCGCCGCCGGTTTCGGGTCCCCTGCCCGGATCCTTCGACCAGCCGGCGCCGAACTTGAACGGCAGCCCTTGCTTGTCGAAGTCGATCTTCCAGCCGATCATGTGGTTGGCGTAGCTAGCATCGGGGCGCTGGCCCACGACTTCGCGGAACGTGGGTGACAGGTCGTACCATTCGGCGGCGCTGAGCCAGCCGGCGTAGAACCCGGTCACCTTGCGATCGGGGGTTTTGCCGGCCGGGTTCGGGAGGTTGAACCTCTTCTTCTCCGCGCGCGGGATCAGCGCCCTGAGCGTCGGGATCTCGAAGGGGTTGAAGAGCGAGTCGCTGAAGGCCGTGGCCGCGGGGCTGCGGTTGGTTCGCCGCGCCCAGGTCTTACCCTTGGGCAGCTCGGCGGTCCACAGGCGTCCGGTGCTGTAGAAGCGCCCGCTGGTGTTGACCCAGCGGTGCGGCTGGATCTGGGCGAGCAGGCTTTGCGAGACGAGGTCGCCCTCGGCGGCGCGCTCCTTGGGCAGCGAGATCAGGTGACGGTTGAACTCCACCCGGCGGGTGGTGTTCACCGCGCTGACGCCGCTCTTGCCGACGAGCATCGTTCCGTTCTGCAGTATCTGGTAGCGGAAGACCCGGGCCTGACCGCCGTATTTGTTTCTGCTGCCCAGGGAGACAGTTCCGTACTGCGTGTATCTGATGGTGGCGCCTTTGGCCATCTGGTTCTGCACGGCACGCACCACATCGGGGACGGCGGCTTCGGCCGGAGCCGGGATGGTGAGTGCCGTCGTTGAACCGATGAGGACAGCGGAGAATAAGGCTGGCAACCGGCGCATATACAGGTCCCTCGAGGGCGTGGCAGTCGATCGACTGATCTTCAGGAATGCCCGGAGCGTACCAGTGATCACCGGTTTCCTCTGCGCCGCCGTCGAGGCGGGATGGCGCTGGACGGAGGTCTGGATCTCGGCGCACAGATCGGCTTGGACATAGAGCCAGGGCTGGGAGACGCCGGCCTCGCGCGCAACGGCGTCGAAGGTGATCCGCCGGCCGGTGGCGTCCATGCGGCCGCACGATCTCGCCGGACCCGCGGGCATGGGTTCATCCGGCGACCACAAGGGCCGTGCCGGGCACGGCCCTTCCGCCCGCTCCCTAGATCGCTAAGTCAGCGGGAATCCGGCGTTCCCGGTCAGGTCCCGCCCCTGGGCATGTGCGGGCGGACGGGCGCCGAGCAAGGCCGCGATCGTGGGGGCGACATCGATCAGCCGTGGCCGGCGCAGGCGAAGGCCCGGCCGGACACCCGCTCCGGACAGCAGCAGGGGAACCTTCATCTCCCGCAGGCTGCCGTGCGCCCCGCGCCACTCCCCTGCGGGCGGCTCGGGGTAGCCGAATCCCCACGGGGGCTTCGCCTCGGCCACCAGGTCGCCGAGCTTGTCGCCGGCGTGCAGCGACCGTAACGCGCGGTCGTCGAGTACACGGCCGATCTGCGGAAGCCGCTGTAGCGCCGCCCGGATCCTGACGCGGGCGCGCGGGCCGGAGGCGGGACCGCGTAGCGTGATGTCGCCCACCCGGACCGCGTTGGGCACGATGACGACCTCGGTGCCGGGATCCGGGGCGGCGCCCGAGGGGACGATCTCCACGCTGTGACCGGTGGCCTCGACGGCCTCGACCACGTGGGGGAGCACGCTGCGGTTCCAGGCCGTCATGCCATGATCACTCGTGAGCAGGAATGCGGTATCCGGATATATCCCGACATCCTTGGTGGCCTGCACCAGCCTGCCGAGCTGACGGTCGTGCGCGGCCAGCAGCGCGGCCATACCGGGGCTGTCCGGGCCCTCCGCGTGGCCCAGACCGTCGAGGTCGGAGCTGTAGACGGCGAGCAGGTCGGGAACCTTCGGGACCGTCACCCACTGACCGTCCGACAGCACCGGGCGCAGGTTGAGGATGTCGATCGCCACGTCGACCCGCTGCCCGAACCCGCCGCCGGGCTGGACGTACAGATGCTCCGGATCGCCGTAGCGCACGCCGTGGTTCTGGATCATGTACCACTGCACAGAGGCGACGGTCCGCCCCTCGGCCGCCAGCGCCTCGGCGATGGTCTGCGCCGCCAGGAACCGGCTCTGCCCCTGAGCCCTGCCGCTCACCGGATCGAACACGTAGGCGACGTTGCCGTGCACCTCGGGATAGGCCCCCGTGCTCATGGACGCGCGGCAGGGATTGGAGACCGTGTGGAACGTCCCCTCCGCCACCGCCAGGGTCCCCCGCGCGGCCAGCCGATCCAGCTGAGGGGTCGCCACACGCCCCAGGTAGCTCGGGTCGAAGCCATCCCAGTCCACCACGATCACATGCTTGGCCCGCCGCGGTCCTCCTGCCCACGCCGCGGCCTCGGCGACACCCGTGGCCGCGGCCGCGCCGACCGCCGCCATGCCGCCCAGCACCGTACGTCGAGAGATCGACATCGCCGCTCCCTGCCTTCGCGCCAGCCGTACCAACGTAAAGGAAGCCGCCCGGCGATCACACCGGCATCCGGTGACCTCTTCCTGAACTTCCGGGCAATGCGGCGGTGAAGGGCCCGTGGCTCTGTTCAGGCGCGTGTCACCCGATGTTTCCGGCCTGCTGGCAACATGCCGACGGACAAAGGAGGCACATGCCCAGGAAACTCCTCTCCGTGGCGGTGGCGGCAGCCGTACTGCTGAACAGCGCGCCCGCGGGGGCACGGGAAGAGCCGGCGACCACCACGGTGGCGCCAGGCGTGACCCTGACCTCGTTCGCGCTCGGCGCCGTGGACGGCGACGACGTCTGGACTGTTCACGTGTATCTGCCCGCGACCATCGACGGCCCGCTGGGCACGGCGGGCACGGCGCTCGGCTCCAAGGAGATCGCCGAGCGGGTGGCGACGGCGCTGCGGGACAAGGGGTTCGAGCCGCGCGTCGAGCAGGTGGACTCGCCCGCCTTCGCCGACCATCCGGCCGGGGTTCTCGGCTGGATCGTCCGGGTCGGGCGCTTCGCGGCCGGCGGCGAGGCGTCGGCGATGCTGAGCAGGATCCGCGCGGCCGGGTTCGCCGGTGGGACCCGCTACACCGCGCAGGACGGCGCCGACGCGGGCGCGCCGCAGAAGGTGCACGTGCTCCGGGTGGACTTCCGCACGTTCCGCGGCACGGTCGGCACCGATTTCGGGCCCACGCTCAACGGCACGGAGAGGCTCACCGACCTGGCCGCCGCCGCGGGCGCCGTCGCCGGGATCAACGCTCAGTGGTTCTACAACAGCGCCCCTGGCGGCCTGTACGTCAAGGACGGCAAGCTGATCGGCTCGGCCACCCAAGGGCGTGGCGGCATCAAGATCACCCGTGGCGGCCGGCGCGTGGACGTCGACGCTTACACCGCCCACGTGACGCTCAGCACCGGCCGCGACTCGATCGAGCTCGACGGCGTCAACAGGCTGCCCGGTGAGGTGTGGAACTGCGGCGGCGTCGGCGGTGACCAGCCGACCGAGAAGCCGCAGCATGATCTGAAATGTACTGACGGCAGTGAGCTTGTGCGGTTCACTCCTGAATGGGGCAAGCCGCCCGCGGGCGAGGGCGCGGAAGCCGTACTCGATGCCCGCGGCAAGGTGATCGCGGTGAACACCACGCGCGGTGCGGCCGCTCCCGTCGGCGGATCGACCGTTCAGGCGATCGGTGAGAGCGCCGCGTGGCTGCTCGGGCACCTGTCCGCCGGCAAGCGGGTGACCTTCACCGAACGCGTCAAGGACGGCGAAGGCCGTCGCGTCCCGCTCACCAAGGACACCACGATCTTGCAGGTCGGCCCCACGCTCGTGCGCGACGGGCAGGTGTCGGTGAACGCCATGGCCGACGGGCTGATCCGTGAAGGCACGGACCAGACCTTCACCTACAACTGGCTGATCAGGAGCAACCCTCGCTCGATGATCGGCGTGGACGGGCGCGGCAGGCTGATGCTGGTGGTCGTCGACGGGCGGCAGGCCGGGTACAGCGAGGGGCTCGGGATCGCGCAGACGGCCGCGCTGATGAAGCGGCTCGGCGCGCACGAGGCCATGAACCTCGACGGCGGCGGGTCGAGCGTCATGGTCACCGCGCCCACTGGCATCGTCAACCGTCCCTCCGACGCCACCGGTCAGCGTTCGCTCGGCAACGTCGTGCTAGTCCGGCCGTAGGCGCTGTCCGTCGGGTGCGCGTGATCCGCTTCAGCGCGTTGCGTCTCCGGTCCCGGTCGGGAACCCTTCGCGCTGGGCGGTCAGTTCGGCACGGACCAGCTCCAGCAGCCGCCCGATCCAGTTGGCGCCTTTCTGACCGCCGGTGAGCCAGTAGTCAGAACCGAGTCCGGTGTAGCGGATGGGGGCGTCGCCGGTGGCCAGCAACTGATCCGCGAGCGCGGGGTGCTGGGCGTATTTGGCGCGGAGCAGGGCCGCCATGACCGCGGCCCGCATGTCGGACCAGTGCGTACGGCGGGCCGTACCCTCGGCGATCTGCGCGGCGTCATGGGGCCGTGGTGCCGTGCGGATGCGCTCGGCGACTTCCGGATCCCGAGTGGACAGCGCCCAGTAGGCGTGGGTGACGGTCGGGTAGAGCCGTCCCGCGTGCTCGATCGGGGCGGGATACTCGTTGCGCAGCACCAGGACGCCCGCGTCCTTGGGCCAGCCCTTGGGGAAGACGACCGCGTTGAGCTGCACGGGTGCGCGGCGAGGCTGCGATGGATCGTCGGGTTCGCGGCGGCGGTACTCGGCGACGGAACGGTCGCGCTCGGCGAAGTAGTCGAAGGCCACTTGGCGCATCTCGTGGGTGACGACGGGACGGTGCCCGGCCGCGCCCTCGCCGATCAGCAGGTCGCCTGCCTCTGTGCACACGACGCGTAACGGCCAGTCCTTGTGGTCCATGTCGCCCAGCGCGTAGCGCCGGTCCATCGCCGGGATCGCCAGATAGAGGCCGGCCAGAGTGCGTCGGTCCGCGTCGCTCCGGCTGGTCAGGTATCGCTCGAGCGCCAGCAGGCACCTTCCCGTGGAGTCCGGGCGGTCGTTCAGCCGGTCGATCTGGTCGGCGACCTGCACGAGGAAGTCGTCCGGATCGATCCAGACGCTGGCATCGTGCATGACCCAGCCGGCCAGGTCGCCGGCCGATGCCCGCGCGCCGGGCTCGATGCGGGTCGCGATCCACCCCTGCTCCAGTTTGGTCCGCAGTCCGTCGAGATCGACCGTGTCCCAGCAGTCGATCATTCCGTCGGCGTAGATCAGCAGATCGGTCAAGACGTAGGTTCCGCCGTTGTTGATGAAGATCGGCCGCCAGGTGCCCTCGATCCGCTCACCGTCCACGACCCGGTATGTCCGTCTGTTCAGCACGCTGAGAAGCGTAGAGGAGGTGTTTCGTGGAGCTGCCCGGTCGGCGCCGGCCGAACGGCTGCACCCGACGCTAGTGGCGGTTCTGCGCGAACCGCACGGTGATCGACAAGCCGCCTTCCGGGCGTGCGCTGGTGGTGAGGGTGGCGTGGTGAGCCTGCGTGACCGCCTGGACGATGGCCAGGCCGAGGCCGTAGCCGTCGCGACGGCCGTGACGATCGGGCGCCAGTTTCTGGAAGGGTTGGAAGAGGCGCTGGATCTGGTTGCCGGGGATGACTGGCCCGCTGTTGGTGACCGTAAGGGCCGCCTGCACACCGGAGGTCTGCGTGGTGACCTTTACGTGCCCGTCTGTTTGGTTGTGGCGGATGGCGTTGTCGATGAGGTTGGCGACGAGGCTTTCGATCAGTTTCGGGTCTCCGGCCGTCACGGCGGGTGTCAGGTGTCCGGCGAGGTCGATGCCTTTCTCCGTTGCCTGGTCGCGGCGGGAGGCGAGCACTCCGTCGACGACGTGGGCGAGGTCGAGGGTGTCCCATCGGGTGACGCCGCGTTCGCTGGTGGCCAGCGCGAGCAGCGCTTGGACGAGCCGCTCCTGGTGTTCGCCCAGAGCGAGGGCCTCCTGGCAGGCCGAGCGCAGGGTGTCGGTGCCGGCGTCGGGGTCGGCCAGGGCGACTTCAAGCAGGGTGCGCTGGCCGGCCAGAGGGGTGCGCAATTCATGCGAGGCGTTGGCGACGAAGTGGCGTTGGGCGTCGAAGGAGGCTTGAAGGCGGGCGAACAGGTCGTCGAGGGTGTGGCCGAGTTCGGTCAGCTCGTCGGTGGGCTCGCCGAGGGAAAGCCGCCGGTGGAGGTCTCCGGCGGAGATGATCTGGGCGGTGGTGGTGATGGCGCGCAGCGGGCGCAGGAAGCGGCCGGCGACGAACCAGCCCAGAGCCAGGGCGACGGGAATCAGAACGACCAGGGCGACGGCGGATCCCGTGAGGAGGTGGGGCAGGCCGATCCCGGGCCCGGTTTCGGTGGTCGCGCTCGCTGAGGGCCGGCCCTTGGGTATGGCCGCATCGATGCCGGCGAGCGGGACGGCGACGAGGACAAGCACGAAGACCCCTGCGGCGTAGAAGCCCGCCGCGTAGGCGAGCGCGAGCCGCGTCTGCAGGGGCCTTCTGGCGAGCCGCCGGGAGGTCATGCCGGTCCGAAACGGTAGCCGGCTTCGCGGATGGTCTCGATCACGGGCGGGTCGCCGAGCTTGGCCCGCAACCGGTGCATGGTGTGCTTGACGGCGCTGCTGAAGGGGTCGGCGGCCTCGTCCCAGACGCGTTCAAGCAGTTCCTCGGCGGAGATGACCAGGCCGGGTACGGCGAGCAGGCACTCGAGCAGGGCGAACTCCCTGGCCGTCAGTTCCAGCCGCCGGCCTGCCCGGAAAGCGGTACGGCGGGCCGGATCGAGGGTGATGTCCCCGCCTATCAGAGTGGGCGGTAGCGGCGGGGTGGCGCGGCGGGCCAGGGCACGTACGCGGGCGACCAGTTCGGCGAACGCGAACGGCTTGGGCAGGTAGTCGTCGGCGCCGAGGCTGAGCCCGTCGACGCGGTCCTCGATCGTGCCGGAGGCGGTGAGCATCAGTATGCGGCTCTCGCAGCGATCATGGGCCAGCCGCCGGCAGATCTCGTCCCCGTGGACGCCGGGCAGGTCGCGGTCGAGGATCACCACGTCGTAGCGGGTGGCGGCCAGGCGGTCGAGTGCGGCGGTGCCGTCCAGGACGACGTCGACGGCCATGCCCTCACGACGCAGCCCGGTTCCGATGGAGCGGGCGAGGACCTCGAAGTCCTCGACGACGAGGACCCTCACCGCCGCTCACCGCCGATCGTCGTACGGGCGGGGCGGCCGCCGAGTCGAGGTGCCATGGGTCAACGATGGCAGATCCCAGGTTCCAGCCGGGTCGCAGCAACTGCGACCCGGCTGGAACCGGGTGCCGCGTACAACCGTCGGCATGAGTGCATTCACCCCTCACCGATCCGGCCAGTTGCTGCGCGCGGAGTGGACCAAGTTCCGCTCCGCCCCGCGCTGGGTGCTCGCCATGGCGGCCTCCGTCCTGGTCACCGTGTCGCTCGGACTGCTGATCGCCGGGGGCACCCGTAGCACCTGCGTGACCGGGAAGGGAGAGGGCCCCTGCCCCGCGCCCTTGGTTGGACCTGATGGCACGGCCGTGAAGGACAAGTACTACTTCGTGCACCAGCCGCTCACGGGGAACGGCGGCATCACCGCCCGTGTGTCGGACATGACCGGGCAGATCCGGCTGCCGGACGCCGTACCCGGGGTGCGCAACGTCAAGAAGGGGGTGGTGCCTTGGGCGAAGGCCGGGCTTCTGGTCAGGCAGAGCCTCAAGCACGGCACGCCGTATGCCGCCGTCATGCTCACCGGAGAGCACGGCGTGCGGATGCAGCACAACTTCACCCACGACGTGCCCGGCGGTCCTCACCATGGCCCGCAGTGGCTGCGGCTGACCAGGTCGGGCGACACCATCACCGGCTACGAGTCGGACGACGGACAGACGTGGACCGAGGTCAGCACGGTCAAGCTGACCGGGCTGCCGGAGACGGTCGAGATCGGGCTGTTCACCACCTCGCCAGGCGCCTTGTGGGGCATGGCGCAAGCCTTCGCCCAGGCCACCGCCACCTTCGACCAGATCAAGCTCCAGGGCGCGAACGGTCCGTGGCGCCGCGACGACGTCGGCGTCGTCATGGAGTCCGACGGCAAGACCCCCCATCACCCGGGCGGAGTCGTCGAGTCCGGCGGCAAGCTCATCGTGACCGGGGGCGGTGACATCGGGCCCGCCACGATGGAGGGCGGTCTGCGCGCCGACCTCATGCTGGTCGGCGGGGCCCTGGGGCTGATCCCGGTGCTCGTGGCGGCGGTGACGTTCTTCACTGCGGAACACCGGCGCGGGCTGATCGGGGTCAGCCGCGGGGCCGGCCGCGGGGCCGGGCCGCATCCGGCGCGGCTGCTGGTGGCCAAGGCCGCGGTGGTTGGTGCGGTCGCGTTCGTGGCGGGGCTGGTGGCCTCGGGGGCCGTGGTCCCTCTCGGCCTGGCGATACTGCGTGCCAACCAGAACCCGATCCAGCCGATCACCCTGGGCACCGAGCTGCGGGTGATCGCCGGCTACGCGGCGCTGAGCGCGGCCGCCGCCGTACTGGCACTGGGCCTGGCCGCGCTGGTCAGGCGGTCCATCGTGGCCATCGGGCTGGCCATCGCGCTGGTCGTCGTGCCTTACCTGCTGGCGGCCGCGGGGCTGGCGCCGTGGCTGCTGATGATCACTCCTGCCGCCGGGTTCGCGATCACGCAGAGTGTCCCCACGTTTGCGCATGTGGACGTGGATCAGTCGCTGATCGGGGGCTATTACTCGCTCCCTCCATGGGCGGGTTTGAGCGTGACATGTGGATATGCCGTTCTTGCTCTGGGGGCGGCGGTAGCCGTACACCGCAGGAAGGCTTCACATGAGGTTGCGCTCCCCTAAGGCCTGGGTCTTGGAGATCAGCACCTGGTCGTGTGCGGCGGAAATACGCTGACGACGCCCGCCGTCCATCGCGCCGTCATGGAGCAGCGCTCCGGTTGATGAGGCTGCGGGTCTCTTCTGCTTGAGGTGCGCCGAGGTCCTCGAAGAGAGCCAGGGCCGAGTTCCAGAGTTCGCGTGCCGCCTCTGGCCGGGCCAGGCCGAAGTGGCATGTGCCGAGTTGGTGCAGGGTTTGTGCTTGGCCCTGCCGGTCGTCGATGTCCTTGCGGATGTTGAGGGCTTTCTCGTAATGAGTGATGGCCTCTTGGAACCGCCGTAGGCCGTAGTGAGCGTCACCGGCGTTGTGCAGTGCGTAGGCTTCTCCCCAGCGGTCGTTGATCTCACGGGCGATGCCGAGGGCTTGTTCGTAGCAGGTGATCGCTTCCTCGAAGCGCTGCATGCCCGCACCATCGCCAGGGATTCTTCCAGCACGCTGATCGCCTGGTCGGTTCGGTGGAGGTCACGGAGTGCCAGCCCGAGAATGACCAGGTTCTCGGCTTTGCCGTTCGGGTCGTCGGCCAGCTCGGCGGCATGGACACCGATTTCGAGTACGGCGAGCTGGTCCGCCCAGTGCTTGCGGAGGTAGAAGTAGCTCCACAGCGCGTTGGGGAGTTTCCAGGCGATCTCGTGGAAGCGGAGATCGGCCGCTTGGCGGATGGCGCCGATCAGGTTGGGAAGTTCGGCTTCACACCAGTCAAGGGCCTGGCCGTGCGTGGAGAACGAGCGCGGCGGGTGATCTGGGTGCGCGGGCTCGAGTGACACATGGCGGCGTTGCGGCATGAGGATCCGGTCGGCGGCGTCGGTGCTGTGCAGGTACCAGGAAAGGAGACGGAGGATCGCGTCCTTCCTGATGGTCTCCGTCTCTTCCGCTTCTGCGAGCTCGGTGGCGTAGATGCGCAGGAGATCGTGGAAGCGGTAGCGGTCGCGTCCGCCTTCCTCGAGTAGGCAGACACTGCTCAGAAGGCCCAGGAGGCGTTTGGCTTCGGTGACCGTGGTGCCGATCAGCGCGGCGGCGGCCTGGGCGTCGAGATCCGACCCGGAATGCAGGCCGAGAAGCCGGAACGCCTGGGCAGTCTCCGGCTGCAAGGCGCGATACGACCAGGAGAACACGGTGCGGACCACCGTGGTCTCGTCGTCGTCAGTGGCGAGCACGTTCAGGCGGTTGCGCTCGACATCCAGCTCCTCGACCAGGTCGGCCAGCCTCGACTGAGGGTGGGCGGCCACCCGCTCGGCCGCCACTCGCAGCGCAAGGGGCAGGTTCACGCACCGGTGGGCAAGGGCCGCGTGCGCGCCGGGTTCCTCTTCGACCCGGGCCGTGCCGATGATCTGACGGAGCAACTCGGTCGCATCGGCCGCGCTCAAGGGATTGAGGCTGACCCGGGAGGCACCTTCCCGCGCGGCCAAGCCTGATAGCCGGCTACGGCTGGTCACGACCACCTGGCAACTCGGCGAAGCAGGCAGGAGCGGTCGTATCTGCCGGGCGTGGTTGACGTTGTCCAGCACGATCAGCATGCGGCGGCCGTCGAGCAGCGATCGATACAGGCCGGACTGCGCCTCCACATCGGAGGGGATCCTCCCCGCGGGAACGCCCAGGGCGCGCAGGAATGTCTCCAGGACCTGCTCCGGGCTCGCGGGTAGCCCGGAGTCATACCCTCGCAGATTCGCCGGTGTGCCGATATCAGAACGACACAAGGCGTTTGACAGCGGCCATGGCCGGCCGGCTCTGTCGCGACGTGTGGTCAGTAACCGGCTGTAGTTCGCTCGGTGCGGGTTTCCGTGATCACCGGCCGGTGCGGCAACGTGATCGGGCGAGCAGCCCTGTCGCGAACGCGTGGCCACCTTGGCGGTGCTCGACGACGCGGTCCCGCGCTTCGCCGCCCGCACGACGCGATCAGCCTCGGCGACCGCCGGGTGCGGGCCGGGTCACGCGTCCGGACTGTGGATCTACGCCTCGGTCATCGGCGCCGTTCGACCAAGCCGAGACCGCGACAGCCTGCACGCGCGCACCTGAGCGGTGCTGGACGACGGCGATCACCACCGGACCCGGCTGCCGCAGGCCGAACGCCGCGGCGTGCGTATCCGTATCGTCTGCGATCTGAGCCACGTGCTGGAATACCTCATTCCGGACTACGATCTGCGGCCCCGCGGCCAACCCGTAAACCGCCCAAACAAATTACGTACCATTCCCTATGGATATCCACCAAAGCCGTGGCTACCATCAAGCAGGAAACACCGACGCCGAAGGAGGTACTAATGGGCCGTATCAAGAAGTTAGGCGTTTCCGTGGCCGCCGTCGCCGCCGCGGCAACTCTCATGTCACCGACCGCTCCCGCTCAGGCGGCGACCTGCAGCACTAGCGCGCAGATTGGCATTACCGGCGGCACCGGCTGGGCGATGTGCAGCGGCACCGGAGTGACTCAGACACGGGTCGTACTCTTCTGCCAGAATAGTAGCGGTAGCTACACCACGGTGTTCGGCCCCTGGGTAGTTAATTCCGTTAAATCAAATGCCCGATGCAGCAGCACCTCATGGCCGATATCGGTCGGTTATCAAACAATCTAAGCCACCACCGATTAATCCGGTCACGCCGTCGATTGCGGCTCGATCGTAACCCGGTGAACCGCCTCCGTATTACTGCCCGGCCAGCATGGGTGGAATTGAACGACTTGGCGCGCGCCATCGGCGCTGGTGGTTGATCGCGTGATCGCGGCCGTAGCCCCTGCCTCTGCGCCGGGAAGGGCCGCAAGGTACGGCGCACGCCGCGCCGGGAGTCTGTCTCCTGCCCTCCAGGTCGTGATCCCGGCTCGCGCTGCCCCGGCAGTTCGCGCGCCTGGCGGTGCTTCCGGCCTTTTTCCCGGACAGCCCTATCCCCTGGCCCTGTCCAGGTTGCCCCGCACGGCTTTGGCAATGGGGTGGTGGCAGCCCAGCACCCGTTCGCAGTCGGCCAGCGCTCGCTCGTACAACGAGACAGCCCGGCCCACGTGCCCCGCCGCCTGGTAGGCGCCGGCCAGGTTGTTGCGGGAGATCAGGGTACTGGGATGGTCGGGGCCGAGCACCCGCTCCCGCTCGGCCAGCGTCTGCTCATACAGCGGGACGGCCCGCACCAGGTCACCCGCCGCCTGGTAGACGTAGGCGAGGTTGTTGCGGGAAGTCAGGGTGTCGGGGTGGTCCGGGCCGAGCACCCGCTCCCGCTCGGCCAGCGTCTGCTCATACAGCGGGGCGGCCCGCACCAGGTCGCCGCCTGCGCGGTAGACGCCGGCCAAGTTGTTGCGGGAAGTCAGGGTGTCGGGATGGTCGGGGCCGAGCACCCGTTCGCAGTCGGCCAGTGTCTGCTCGTACAGCGGGACGGCCCGCACCAGGTCACCCACCGCCTGGTAGGCGTAGGCGAGGTTGTTGCGGGAGGTCAGGGAATGGGGGTGGTCCGGGCCGAGCACCCGCTCGCAGTCGACCAGCGTCTGCTCGTACAGCGGGACGGCCCGCACCAGGTCACCCGCCGCCTGGTAGGCGCCGGCCAAGTTGTTGCGGGAGGAAAGGGTGTCGGGGTGGTCGGGGCCGAGCACCCGCTCCCGCTTGGTGAGGGTGACCTCGTACAACGGAACGGCCCTGCCCAGGTCACCCGCTGCCCGGTAGGCGCCGGCCAAGTTGTCGCCGGAGGTCAGGGTGTCGGGGTGGTCGGGGCCGAGCACCCGCTCCCGCTCGGCCAGCGTCTGCTCGTACAGCGGGATCGCCTGGCCCAGGTCCCCCGCCGATTTGCAGGCGAAGGCCAAGCTGGCGCGAGCGACCAGAACGGCGGGATGGTCGAGGGTGTGGACCCGTTGCGCCAGGGCCATGCACCGCTTGAGGTAGGTCAAAGCACGGCCGACGGCACCTTGGTCTTCCAGGAAGAGGCCGGTGTTGCGGAGCAGTTCTTGAGCGTCCGCGGTGTCGGCGTCGGGTGCGGTGCGCGCGAACAGGGCCTCGATATGGGGCAGTAGCCTGCGCCACCGCGGCCAGGAGGCCGGAGCGTCATAGCCGTCGGGGCGGGCCCGATCGAGCAGGGTGACGGCGCGGACGCGGGCGGTGTCGATGTCGTCGGGTTGCCGATGGGGATCAGCTGGGTCGCCGGTGCGGGCGACGGCCTGGACCAGACGGTGCACGGTGACCCCGGCGGCATCGAGGCTGATCAGGTTGTAGGCGGCCAGCCGTCCCAGCGCCTGCTGCGTCCGGGGTGCCGTGGCCAAGCCGTCCAGCAGGTCGCGGGGAATCTGCTCTGGGGCGTACCAGGCCAGGATCCGCAGCAGGTCCCCGGCCAGCGGCGTGGTGGTGAGCCGGTCGAGGGTGAGCCGCCAGATCCGGGCGACGGTGCGTTCGCCGTCGCCGCCCTCAGCGGCCTGGTCATACATCTGCGCTGGGTGAGCGGTGAGCAGGTCCAGGTAGGCGCGTGGGGACAGGTGGTTTTGGTTCAGGTAGGCGGCTGCCTGCTCGACGGCCAGCGGCAGGCAGCCCAGCTCGCGCACGAGCTCAGCCGCCCCGTCGAGGCCGGCACCGGGCAGGCGGCCCGCGATGCGGGCCAGCAGGTCGATCGCCTCGGTCTCGCTCAGCACATCCAGGCGCACGACCGATGCGCCCAGCTGGTGCCAGCCGGTGCCGAGCCGGCTGGTCACCAGCAGCCGGCCGGCCAGCGTGCGGTCCAGCAGGCCGGTGATGTGGTCGGGGTGGGCGAGGTTGTCCAGCACCAGGAGCCACCCGGGATGGCAGGACAGCCAGCCGGCCGCTCGCTCGGCCAGCGCCCGCGCCGGTAACGCTGAGGCCAGCTCAGGCTGCAACGCGACCATCAAGGCGGCCAGCCCGGCCTCGATCGAGGCGGGGGTGTCAGCGGTGATCCACCACACCGGGTTGAACACTCCGGCGCGGGCGCGTCCGGCGGCGTAGCGGGCCGCCAGGGTGGACTTACCGATACCGCCCAGCCCGTGCACCGCGGCCACGACAACAGGCTCCGCGACGGACAGCGCCTGCTGCAGAGCGGCCAGCTCTTCGACTCGTCCGACGAAGACGCCGGCATGCGCGGGCACGTTCACCAGGCTCAAGGACGCGGTGACCTGCGCGACCGGCCGGAACGCCTGGGCGGGCAGCACCGTCTGCACGTTGGTCGTGTGATCGCCGGTGGCGATGATGCCCAGGTTGTCCCCGCTCACCCGCACCGATCGCGCGCCGGGCCGGGTGGTTCCCGGCCCGGCGGCCTGGGCTGGGGCGGGCGGCGGCGACGGCGCATCGGTGCCGGGCTTGGCCGACGCCCGCCGCCACCAGCGGAGTTTCATCACCTCTGAAGGGTGGTCGTATCATCCCCGGTTGGGGCGATCCGGCTGTTGGCGCCGCGGATGGTGATCGGCCGCTGCCCGGAGGCGGCAACACTCGGCGTTTCCCGGCCGGCGCCGTTGCCGGGTTTCCGGTTGGCAGGCGCCCCGAATATCGCCACTCCCAGCCCGATCAGGGCGACGGACACCCCGATCACGCCGGCCGGCTTGCCCAGCCCCACTGCCGCGACATCGACGCCCGGCCCTGTCAGGGCCGGCACCGCTCCGTAGCTCACGCTCCCGCGCATACCGGCATCATGAACCGCCCTGCAAGATCACACAACGTGAACGCCCGTTAACACCCCGGGCCGTCCATGGCGTCTGGACGGTATGCCTTCCCGGACGGCGGGGACGACGAAGAAGCCGCCGAAGGGGACGCTTGCCCATCGGTGAGGTGCGGTGTTGACGTGCCGCACGATCTCGCCGGACCCTCGGGCACAGATTCATCCGGCGGCACGAACGGCCGCTGCCGTCAGCCGGTGACCGCGGGCGTGGCCGGGGTGGTGGGCACGTCGGTAGGCGTGAGCGATGGTTCGGGTGATTCGCCCGGTCCCTCCTGCGGAATCGTCGTGATGCCGCCCGAAGGCACGGGGCAGTCACGGGCGGCCGGGTTGGCGCAGTCGTCCTCCCGCGACGGCTCCGGCCGGAACGTTCCCGGCGGCGGGCTGCCGGTGGCGTGCGGCACGCTCGGCGGAGGCGGCGTCGCCACCGCGGACGGGGTCAGCGTGCGCGTAAGGGTGACAGCGGGACCTGAGGCGGACGCGGAGACGACCGGCGCGACGGACACCGGGACGGCGCCGCCGCCCGGCGGCCGGACGGTCGACCCGGCCGAGCCGTGCGGCATCACGACCGGCGCCTCCGGGATGACGGATCCGCCTGAGGAGCCGGGCGACGACGGGTTCCCGGCCGCGATCACGGTCAGCGCCGCGATCGAGACGGTGGCCAGCGCGGCGAAGCCGGCATGCGACGCCGGCGAACCCGTCCGGGCCCGGCGCCGCCGGGGAGGTGCCGCCGGCCGTACCCTCCCCTCTCCCTGCGGATGGGGAACCGGCGTCCACAACTCCTCCAGGACCCCGTCGACGGCGGCGCGCAGATCCCACGGGTCCCCGACCCCGCCCGCGGCGAGCAGCGCCCGCAGCAGGTCCGCCGCCCGGGGCCGCGCCCCGGGCTCCTTGGCCAGCGCGGCCTCCACGGCGGGCCGCAGCATCGCGGGCACGGCGTCCAGCCGCTGCGCCTCCAGCAGGATGCGCCGCGACAGCACGTCCTGCTCCCCCCGCCCGAACGGATGGTGCCCGCTCGCGGCGAAGGCCACCAGGCACCCCCAGGCGAACACGTCCGAGGCCGGTACGGCGGGGCCGCCCGTGAGCCGCTCGGGGGCGACCCAGCCGGGGCTGCCCATGACCTGCCCGGCCTGCGTGTGGGCGGCGAGGGTGTCCACCTCGCGGGCGATGCCGAAGTCGATCACGCGCGGGCCCCTGGGCGAGAGCAGCACGTTGGCCGGTTTGAGGTCGCGGTGCACCAGCCCGGCGTCGTGCACCGCCGCCAGCGCGGCCGCGGCTCCGAGGGCCACGCCGTACGCCAGATCGGGGGTGAGCGGCCCGCCGGCCGCGACGACGTGGGAGAGCGCGGGGCCGGGGATGTAATCGGTGACGAGGTAGGGCCGGTCGCGGTCGGTGCCGTCCTCGATGACGGCGGCGGTGCAGAACGGCACGACCCGCCGCGAGAAGGAGACCTCCTCGGCGAAGCGGGCGCGCAGCGTCGGGTCGCCGAGGTGCGCCGGGTGCGGGGTCTTCAGCGCGACCACGCCGCCCCGGGGATGTTCGGCGAGGTAGACCACGCCCATGCCGCCGGCGCCGAGCCGGCCGAGAAGGAGGTATCGGCCGATGATGACCGGGTCGCCCACCGTAAGCGGCCCCACGCCCTGCGGCGTGCCGCTCGCACCGGGCATGTCACTCGCACCAGGCATGCCGCTCGCACCACGCGCCATCCGGACCTCGCCTCTCCTGTCTGGGACCTGGCAAGCACACTGTGGCCCCAACCGGGTGAGGGTTTCCGCATGGTTTTCCCAAGGGGTATCGCGAGTAAGGTTGCTGCTACCTTCCGGCTAGTAAGTGCTGTGACGGGACGGCCTGAAGTGGCGTTTTACGACGACAGCGCCGTGGCCTCCTCGGCCTCCACGGCCTGGTTCCACTCCTTCTTGACCGCCCGCCACGCCTCGTCGTCGGCGCCGAGCCGCCAGTAGCCGGAGATCGACAGCCGCTCCAGCGGGATGCCGCGCTCGATCCTCAGGTGGCGGCGCAGCTGCTTGACGAAGCCCGCCTCCCCGTGCACGAACGCGTGCACGTCGCCCTCCGGGAACTCCAACCCGCGCACCGCCTCCACCAGCAGCTCGCCCACCGGCCGGTCGCCACGGTAGAGCCAGGTCACCGGGCGCGGCGTCTTCTGCTCCTCGGCCGGGCCCTCGATCTCGACGAACACGTGCGCCGTCGCGTCCTCCGGCAGCGCCTCCAGGGCCGCGGCGATGGCGGGCAGCGCGCTCTCGTCCCCCGCCAGCAGGTGCCAGGCGGCCTCGGGGTCGGGCGCGTAGCCGCCGCCGGGGCCGAGCATGTAGAGCGTGTCGCCGGGCTTGGCGGCGGCCGCCCACGGCCCGGCCACGCCCTCGTCGCCGTGGTAGACGAAGTCGATGGTCAGCTCGAGGGTGTCGGGGTCCCAGGCGCGGACGGTGTAGGTGCGCACCCGCGGCCACTGCTCGCGCGGCAGCAGCTCGCGGCAGCTCTGCACGGTGAACGGCTCGGGGTACTCCACGCCCTCGTGGCGGAAGACGAGCTTGACGTAGTGGTCGGTCAGCCCCGAGGTGGCGAACCCGCGCAGGCTCTCGCCGCCTGCCACCACGCGGATCATATGGGGCGTGAGCTGCTCGGTCCGCAGCACGGTCGCCTTGTGCTCGTTCTTCGGCATACAGGCCCTTCCCCTCAGGCGCTGAACTTAGGTATACCTAACCTACACCCGGGTAAGCAGCGATGCGCCCTCAGGCGGCATCTTCGAGGAAAGCCGTCCCGCCCGCGGCCGCCACGAACTCGGCCATGTGCCGGTAGACCAGCCGCGCCTCCGGCAGGACGTCGGCCAGGATCGGGAAGACGTGCGGCATCCGGGCCCACTCCTCGTACCGCACCGGCACCCCCGCCCGCCTGGCCCGCACGGCCACGCGGCGCGCCTCGTCCCGCAGCACCTCGGTCGAGCCGACGACGATCATCAGCGGCGGCAGCCCGGTGTAGTCGCCGTTGACCGGCGAGACCAGCGGGTCACGGGCGTCCAGGCCGGCGGTCCAGTGGCGGGCCAGCCAGCGCACCCGCCCGGCGGGCAGCATCGGATCCTGCCACCGGTTGGCCCGGCGCGGGACGTCGCTCAGATCCGCCCACGGCGACAGGCAGATCGCGCCGGACGGCGGCGGCATCCCCCGATCGCGCAGCGCCAGCAGCGTCACCAGGCACAGGTGCCCGCCGGCGGAGTCCCCGGCCAGCACGATGTCGGAGTACCCGCGCTCCAGCAGGCAGCCGTAGGCGTGCAGGGCGTCGGCCAGCGACTCGGCCGGCGTGTGCACCGGCCCCTGGCGGTAGTCCAGCGCCAGCACCGGGCGGCGGGCCGCCGCCGACAGCCGCCACGTGAGGGGCCGGTGGGTCCGCGGCGAGCAGGAGAAGTAGCCGCCGCCGTGAAAGTAGAGCAGCACCCTGCCCTCGTCCGCCTCCCGACCCGCGCGCAGCCACTCGCCCCCGCACGCGCCGAGGTGTGCCGGGGTCACGCTCACGTGCCGGGGCAGCCGCGAGGGCACCAGCGCGGCCAGCGTGCCCAGCCGGGCGGCCGCCTCGATCGCCAGCCGGTGCCGCAGCAGCAGGCTGGAAGCGGGCTTCAGGGTGCCGCGGAGCACGCCGTTGAGCGCGCGGGCCTGCCAGCTGAGAGGGTGGTCGGGGTAGACATCCCGGTCAAGGTGCATCCATTCCTCCCGCATATATCCATTCCCACCTGGCATCCTTCTAGGCATGACCGGCTCTCCGGGTACGCCGCTGCCGCAGAAGCCCGGCGTCAAGGCGGGCCACCGGGTCAAGGCCGCCGCCGTGGACGCCACCTGGTCCGCCCTGCGCTTCGTCCACCGGCTGGAAGACCGCTAGAAAACCCGTTGCCACCCCCACCGGGACGGGCGCATAATGCAGGGCTCACCTGGCCTACCCGTGTGCACGCCCGCACACGGGCCGTCGCCATGCCCTCACCCTCCGGAGGTGAACCCTGATCCCCCTCTATCTCCGCCTCGCCCGGTACGGCTTCCGCAAGCACGCCACCTACGTCGGCGCCGCCCTGGCCGGGGCCTTCACCAACAGCGTCTTCGGCATCCTGCGCGCCTACGTCCTCATCGCCCTGTGGCAGGCCCGCCCCGGCCTGGCCGGTTACGACGTCGTCGACGCCGTCACCTTCTGCTTCGTCACCCAGGCGTTCATCGGCCCGATGCAGCTGTTCGGCGGCGGCCTGACCATCCCCGAGCGCATCCGCAGCGGCGACATCGCCCTCGACCTGGTCCGCCCGGCCTCCCTGCAGCTCAGCTCGCTGTCGGAGGACCTCGGCCGGGCCGCCTACCTGTTCCTCGTGCGCGGCATCCCGCCGACGCTCCTCGGCGCGCTGCTGTTCGGCATCGCCGCCCCGGCCAACGCCGCCGCCTTCCTGCTCAGCTTCACGCTCGGCGTCGTCGTCAGCTTCGGCTGGCGCTACCTGGTCTCGCTGTCGGTGTGCTGGCTGAGCGACGACCGCGGCGTCCTGGCCGTCTCCCTCGTCCTGACCCTCTTCTTCAGCGGCATGATGCTGCCGCTGCACATCTTCCCCGGCTTCCTCGGCGACCTGGCCGCCGTGCTGCCGTGGGCGGCGATGGTCCAGATCCCGATGGACGTCTACCTGGGCACGACCGGCCTCTGGCAGGCCCTGGGCACCCAGCTGCTCTGGGCGGCGGCGCTGCTCACGCTCGGCGCGCTGGCCACCCGCCTGGTCCGCCACCGGGTGGTGATCCAGGGTGGTTAGAACCTACGTCCTGCTGGCCTGGACCTGGACCCGCGCCGCGGCCGCCTACCCGCTGTCGTTCGCGCTCTCGGTGGTGCTCGGCTTCCTGGTCGCCGGCCTCGACGTCGCCGCCATCCTGGTCATCTTCGCCAACACCACCACGCTGGCCGGCTTCAGCCGCGAGCAGGTCCTGTTCCTGTACGGCACGGCCAACGTGGCCTTCGCCCTCTGCGACATGCTGGTCAGCAACCTCGACCGGATCAGCCAGCACGTCAAGGCCGGCACCTTCGACACCATGCTGATCCGGCCGGTCAGCACCTGGATCCAGATGGCCACCGACCGCTTCATGCCCACGCGGGCCGGGCGGGTGCTGCAGGCGGCCATCGCGCTGGGGTACGCGCTGGGCGCGCTCGACCTGCCCTGGTCGCGGCTGTGGATGGTACCCGTGATGATCGGGTGCGGGATCGTCATCTTCACCTCGCTCTGGACGCTGGCCGGGGCGATGCAGGTCGTGCTGACCGACGCGCCGGAGGTGGCCAACGCCTTCACCTACGGCAGCGGGCAGCTCACCCAGTACCCGTTCGCGATCTACGGCAAGGAGCTGGTGCGCGGGGTGACCTACGTGCTGCCGCTGGCCTTCGTCAACTGGCAGCCCGGGCTCTACGTGCTCGGCATGCCCGATCCGTTCGGGACGCCGGAGTTCATGCGCTTCCTCGGGCCGCTCGCCGCCCTCGTCCTCGCCCTGCTGGCCGCGCTGGCCTGGCGTCAGGGGCTTCGCCACTACCGATCCACCGGGAGTTGACCACCATGATCGAGCTGGACCGGGCCGGGCGTTCCTTCAAGGTGAAGAGGAACCTCGTGCACGCCGTACGAGATCTGTCGTTCACCGTCGCGCCCGGCGAGTTCGTCGGCTACCTCGGCCCGAACGGCGCGGGCAAGTCCACCACCATCAAGATGCTCTGCGGCATCCTCACCCCGACCTCCGGCTCGGTGCGCGTGGCCGGCCTGGACCCCACCCGCAGGCGCACGGCGGTGGCCCGGCGCATCGGCGTGGTGTTCGGGCAGCGCACGACGCTGTGGTGGGACCTGCCGCTCAGGGACAGCTTCGACCTGATCCGGCTCCTTTACAAAGTAGATCGCAAGGTCTTCCTCGGCCGCCTGGACGAGCTCGTCGAGACCCTTGACCTCGGCGGCTTCCTCGGCACGCCGGTGCGCCAGCTCAGCCTGGGCCAGCGCATGCGCGGCGACCTGACCGCCGCGCTCCTGCACGCGCCGGAGGTGCTGGTGCTCGACGAGCCCACGATCGGCCTGGACGTGGTCAGCAAGAACAGCATCCGCGACTTCCTGCGCCGGGTGAACGCCGAGCGCGGCACCACCGTGCTCCTGACCACCCACGACCTCGGCGACATCGAGCGCCTGTGCCGCCGGGTCATGGTCATCGACCGGGGCAGCATGCAGTTCGACGGCACGCTCGAGGAGCTGATGGCGGGCGAGAGCTCCCTGGAGGACGTCGTCACCCGCCTCTACACGGCGGGCGCTCAGTAGTAGGAGCCCTCCTGCGAGGGCTCGTACTCCTCGTCCAGGTCGTCGTCGCGGCGCGCCCAGCGGGAGGGGATCAGCACGGGGATGAACAGCGCGACGCCGAGCAGGCCGTGAACGCCCAGGGAGAGCAGCGTCTTGTTGCCCGCGCCCGCCTCGTTGACCAGCCAGTGCATCGTCGGCCGGCTGGGGATGAGCGACAGCGCCCGGCCCGGGTCGAGCGCGTAGACGACCGTCCAGGCCAGCAGCACCAGAGAGGGGACGAACGTGGCCAGGGGCGAGACCCGCCCCGCCACCACGAGCCCGACGACCAGGCCGACCGCGGCCATGGACCCGAGCGCGATCCATAACCGCTGGCCGCCCGGCGGGACGGCCATGCCCGCGGCGAACGCCTGCTGCGCGGCCCAGCCTCCGCCTACCAGCACGGCGGCGGTGACCACCACGCCGAGGAGCAATCCAGCAAAGTGCCGCAACGTCATCACCTCATGTCAACGCGGTCGGCACAGACCCTAGCGACAAAGGTCGCAAATCAGCCAGGCTTGGGACTACCACGTCCCCTGCCCCGTGAGACCATGGGGCACACACATGCGAGCCCACCTCCCGCTCCGGCTCACACGCTCGGCCGCATTCGCCGCGGTGAGCGTGGGTCTCAGCGCGCTCGCCCACGCCCTGGGCGGCGGAACCGCCCCCAGCCCGGCCACGCTGGCCCTCGCCCTGGCCGGCGTGCTCGCCCTCGGCCTGCTGCTGTCCGGCCGCGAACGCAGCCCCGTCACCATCACCCTCGCGCTCGCCGCCACGCAGGCGGCCCTCCACAACGCCTTCGCCTACGGCTCGGCCCCCGCCGTCCCGTCCCCGCTGACCGATCCCGAGCACGGCCTCGGCCAGAACGCCGGCATGCTCCTGTCGCACGTCGTCGCCACCCTGCTCACGGGCTGGTGGCTGGCGCGCGGCGAGCACGTGGTCTGGTCGCTCCTGCACCGCCTGGCCCGCCGCCTGATCCCGCTGCCGCCGCCCTCGCGCATTCCCGAGGTACGGCAGGCCGCCTTCTTCACCTCCCGCCGCGTCCCGGTCAGCCCGGCCGTCACGCTCACCGTCAGCAGGCGTGGTCCTCCACTTCCCGCCTGACCATCTGACACCCCTTCATCCCTTTTTCCGATCGTCCGAAGTGGAGATCCGTCATGTCGTTCCTCCGACGTGCCGCGGGCGTGCTCGCGGCCGCCTGCGCCCTCACCCTCGCCCTGGCCGCCCCCGCGCTGGCCCACGTCACCATCAACCCCGGCACCGCCGAGCAGGGCGGCTTCACCAAGGTCGCCTTCCGGGTGCCGAACGAACGCGACGACGCCGGCACCGTCAAGGTCGAAGTCGCCTTCCCCGCCGAGCATCCGCTGGCCTTCGTCTCCGTCAAGCCGGTGCCCGGCTGGAAGGTCAAGGTCACCGAGGGCAAGCTGCCCAAGCCGGTCAAGACCGAGTTCGGCGACCTGGAAGAGGCGGTGACCAAGGTCGAGTGGACCGGCGGCACCATCAACCCCGGCGAGTTCCAGGAGTTCGAGGTCTCGATGGGCCAGTTGCCCAAGGACACCGACCAGCTCGTCTTCCCCACCACCCAGACGTATTCGGGCGGCGAGGTGGTCAAGTGGGCCGACGCCCCCAAGACCGACGGCACCGAAGCCGAACGCCCCGCCCCGGTCCTGAAGCTCACCCCCGCCACCGGCGACGCCCACGGCACCCCCGCCACCACGTCCCCGGCCACGGAGGCGGCGGCCAAGCCCTCGGTCACCCCGGTGGCCGCCTCGTCGGCATCGGACGGCACCGCCCGACTGCTGGGCGGCGCCGGGCTGGCGGCCGGCGTCATCGGCCTCGTGATAGCAGCCCTGGCCCTGCGCCGCAGGTCGTCATGACCACACCGGCTTGAAGCCCTCCTCCCCGAGCCCGAGCCCGAGCCCGAGCCCGAGCGCGAGCCCGAGCCCGAGCGCGAGCCCGGCTCGGGGAGGAACGCGGCGCCCGGCCCAACCCCTCCCCCGGGCCGGGCGCCGCTCCACGTTCGGCCCCTCGCCCGGTCAGACGATGGCCGTGACGGCGCGAACCACGTCCGACGTGAGAAGCGATCCCCCCGACCTGCGCGAGCGAGCGACGGCGGGTGGCGGCAAGCCGGCCCCGCCGTAAAAGATCACGATGTTATGTCCTTGCCGGAGAACTTCGCCCAGGCGACGGAGAGGAAGAGGGCGATGTAGGCCGCGAAGGCCAGCAGCCCGCCGGACAGGTCGCCCAGCGGCGCCCGCAGCGCCCCGTCGAACGCCGTCCAGTGCGTCGGCAGCAAGTACGGCGCCAGGGCGTCCAGCTGCGGGAACATCCGCAGCACCTGCGTCACGATGACCAGCACCAGCGTCGAGGCGATCGCCCCGATCGGCACCTCGGTCAGCGTCGAGAGGGCGATCGCCACCGCGGCCAGCGCCGCCATCCCCGCGCTCACGTACCCGACGGTGATGAGGATGCGCAGCAGCCCCTCCGCGAACGTCACGGTCGTCCCGGACAGCAGCGTCACCGGCCCCACCGGGAACAACGCCACGCCCACGATCAGCGCGGCCGCGGCCACCGCGGCCGTCACCGCCACCCCGTAGATCACCGCGTTGAGGTACTTCACCGCCAGCAGCCGCCCCCGCCCGGCCGGTGCGGCCAGCAGGTAGCGCAGCGTCCCGCCCCCGGCCTCGCCGGCGATCGCGTCACCGGCCACCACCGCGACGGCGATCGGCATCATCAGCGGCACCAGCGCCGACAGCGCCACGAACGTCAGCATGAGGCTGTTGCCCGCCGTGGCCGCCACGAGCGCGCCCATGCCGCCGTCGGCCTCCTCGGCGCCGATGCTCCGCAGCACGATGCCGATGATCACCGGCACCACGGCCAGCACGGCCAGGATGATGAGGTTGCGCGGGCGCCGGAAGGTCAGCCCCAGCTCGGAGCGGAGCAGCCGCCAGAACGCCGCCGGCCCGCCGGCCCGCTCGGGCACGGCCACCACGCTCCCGCCGTCCTCCGCGGCCGGCTCGGCGCGCTCGGCGCTGCGGATGGTCTCGGTCACCGGCACGAGGCCCGGCGTCCGGCGCGTGCCGGTGTCAGCCGTCGACATCGAAGCCCTCCCCCGTCAGTCCCACGAACACGTCCTCCAGGCTCGTGCGCACCACCGACAGCCCGCGTACGGCGACGCCCGCCCCGACCAGTTCGGCGTTGACGCGCTCCGGCGCCTGCCCGGCGAGTTCCGCGGTCACGTCGGAGCCCACCCGCACGTCCGGCAGCCCCAGCCCGGTCAGCACGCGGGCCGCCTCGCCCAGGTCGGGCGTGTCGATGCGGATCCTCGCGGCGCGCCCCCCGCTCAGGGAGGCGATGGTGCCCTCCGCGACGAGCTTGCCGGAGCTCATGATCCCGGCGTGGGTGCACATCTGCTCGACCTCGGCCAGCAGGTGGGAGGAGACGAAGACGGTGGTGCCGTCCGCGGCGACCTCCTTGACCAGCGCCCGCACCTCGCGGGTGCCCTGCGGGTCCAGGCCGTTGGTGGGCTCGTCGAGCACCAGCAGCTCCCGGGGGCGCAGCAGCGCGGCGGCGATGGCCAGGCGCTGGCGCATGCCCAGCGAGTAGGCGCGGTACCGCTTGCCCGCCGCGGCGGCCAGCCCCACCCGCTCCAGCGCCTCGCCGGCCCGTGCCCTGGCCGTCCTGGGCGGGGCGGAGGGGTCGGCGGCGTCGAAGCGCAGCAGGTTGGCCTCTCCCGACAGGTAGGGGTAGAAGGCCGGGCCCTCGACCAGCGCGCCCACGGTGGTCAGCGGCGGCATCTCGAACATGCCCTCGGTCGGCGTGATCAGGCCGATCAGCATGCGGATCGTGGTGGTCTTGCCCGATCCGTTGGGGCCGAGGAAGCCGTAGACGGCGCCGCGCGGCACGTGCAGGTCGATCGCGTCGACGGCCACCTGACCGCCGCGGAAGCGCTTGGTCAGGCCGCGGGTGGTGATGGCGGCGGGCGGGGCCGCCCCGAAGGGCGCCCCCGCTTCCAACGTGACCTCGGTCGTCACTGTCCTGCGACCTTGACGAGTTCGTCCGGGGTGACCGCGCCGGCCAGCAGGCGGCCGTCGTCGGTCAGCAGGGCCGTGACCAGCTTGGTCTTGATCATCTTGCCGGAGCCCCACGCGCCGCTCACCGGCGTGGCCTGCTCGAGGATGGCGGTGAGCGCCTGTGCCTCGCTCGAGCCGCTCTGCTGCTCTTCGGGCTTCAGCTCACCGAGCTTCTGCTCGCCGGGCTTCTGCTCCGCCGGCTTCTGCTCGCCGGGCTTGAACGGCAGCACGGCCACGGTGGTCCAGCCCTCGCCGACGACCTTGACGTCCTCGGCGGCCTTCTCGGCCTCCTTGCCGTGCTCGGGCTGCTGACCGCCGAGCTTGCCCAGATCCTGCTCCTCGACCTTCGCCCCGGCGGGCGGGGTGAAGGCGAAGTTCTCCGCGGCCGGCGCGGTGAACGTCACCTGCGTGAACCCGACCTGGAAGGCCGGTTCCGCCGAGCCCTTGGCGAACACCTGAACCTGCAGCGGCATGTAGTTCTCGCCGTCCAGGGCCAGGCGCACCTCCTGCACCAGCGAGCCCTGCGCCTTCGGCGTCAGCACGAGCTGGTAGGCGGCCCGTCCGGCCACCTCCGCGGTGTTGGTCACCGAGACGCCGGTGCTTTCGTCGACCCGGTCCAGGAAGCCCTGCGCCACCTGCTGCGGCGTCAGGTCCGTCGGGCTGGGCACGGGCTTGGCCGGGCTCTGCTCGCCCTCGGCGGGCAGCTTGAGCTTGGTGGCGGTGTTGGTGCCGCTGTCCCAGTACCACGCCTGGTCGCCGTTGACGATCAGGTTGGTCTCGCTCATCTGGCCGGGCAGGGCCACCCGCAGGCGGTCCTCCGCGCCGTACCAGACCTTGATCTCGCGGGATCCGGACAGCATCGCCAGCGGCGAGGCGCTCCCGCCCTGGCTGGGCAGCGCCGGCAGGCCGAGCGAGGCCGTCTGCTGGACGGTGCCCGACATCTGCGGCGGGCCGCCGGCCTTCTTCGCCGCCGCGGCGGCGTCGGCCAGCAGCTGCTCGGCCGAACGCTCCGGCAGCACGGGGTCGCCGCTCACGGCGGCGATCACGGGACCGGCGCCGATCGCCGCTCCGATCACGGCGGCAGCCGCGATCGGAACACCCCACCTCACGATCGTTCCTCTGCGCATCTCACTCCTTCACGGTATTCGGATGTCACCACCGTGCGGCATGCGGCCTTAGGTGATCCTGAGAGGATCTGAGAGCCCTCTCAGACTGCGCGGGCGAGAGCGGTGGTGAGCTTGCGCATCGCCGAGGCGGCGCTCGGGCTCACCGACGGGCCGAGGACGGCCAGGCTGGACATCAGGGCGGCGGCCTCGGGCAGGTCGAACTCGACCGCGATCGCGCCGCGCGCGGGTGCGAGACTGACCCCGCCGCCCTGGCCGCGATGGGTCTGCAAGGGGACGCCGCTCAGCCGCAGGCGCTCGACGTCACGGGCGACCGTGCGCGCGGAGACGCCCTGCTCGCGGGCGAGCTGCGCCAGCCGGACCCGTTGTCCTCCGGCCGCGTGAAGGCGTTCGATGAGCGCCTGCTGGCGTTCCACCCGCCGCAGTGCGAGGTGCCCGTCGCGGGAGGCGGCGGCGAGCCTGGCACGCTGGTCCACGGCACCACTCTAAGGCGACTTTGGGACGTCCGGTTTGGCCGCCGGGCGCCCCCTCTCTCAGAGGGCTCTCAGGCATCTGTCCCTACACTCCAGGGCATGAGGGTTCTGGTCGTCGAGGACGAACGGCGGATGGCGGCGGCGCTGCAACGCGGCCTGCAGGCGGAGGGCTTCGCCGTGGACCTCGCCCACGACGGCGAGGAGGGCCTGCACCTGGCCCGCCAGGGCGACTACGACGTGGTCGTGCTGGACATCATGCTGCCCCGGCTGTCCGGCTACAACGTCTGCAAACAGCTGCGCGCCGAGGAGAACTGGGTGCCGATCCTCATGCTGTCGGCCAAGGACGGCGAGTACGACATGGCCGACGGCCTGGACCTCGGCGCCGACGACTACCTGACCAAGCCCTTCTCCTACGTCGTGCTGGTGGCCAGGCTGCGCGCCCTGCTGCGCCGCGACGCCGGGCGCCGGCCCGCGGTGCTGACCGCCGGGGACCTGTCCCTCGACCCGGCCAGGCGGCGCGTGGAGCGCGGCGAGGCCCAGGTCGAGCTGACGCCGCGTGAGTTCGCCCTGCTGGAGTACCTGCTGCGCCGCCGCGACGAGGTCGTCTCCAAGTCGGAGATCCTCGAGCACGTCTGGGACACCTTCGACACCGACCCGAACGTCGTCGAGGTGTATGTCGGCTACCTCCGCCGCAAGATCGACGCCCCCTTCGGCAGGAACGCCCTGCAGACCGTCCGCGGCGCGGGCTACCGCCTGGCCGGCGACGGTGGCTGATTCCCCGCTGGCCTGGTGGCGGCGCCAGGGGCTGCGCCACCGGCTGACCGTGGCGGCCGCCGCGGTGCTCGCCCTCGCCCTGGCCATCTCGGCGTCGGTCCTGCTCACCGTGCTGCAGCGGGCGCTCATGGGCACCGTGGACGACTCCCTGCGCCAGCAGGCCCAGACCGTGCGGGTCAAGGCCGACGCCGAGCAGCTGAGCAGCCCGATCGTCACCCATGACGGCACGGTCGTGCAGGTCCTGGAGCGCGACGGGCGCATCTCCAACGTCACCTACGGCGCCGACCGGCTGGTGCCCCTGCTGGACGCGCCGGCCCGGCGGCGTGCCCTCACCGGGGAGGCCCTCTACCTGGACGGCCGGCCGTACGCGATCCCGGGGCCGCTGCGCGTGGTGGCGGTCAGCGCCGACCGCGGCCGCACCGTGCTGGCCGCGCGGCCGATCGGCGAGATCGAGCGCAGCCTCGGCGTGGCGGGCAACGTGCTGTTCGTCGGCACGCCGGCGCTGGTCGTGCTGCTGGCCGCGGCCTCGTGGCTGATCATCGGCCGGACGCTGCGGCCGATCGCCGCGCTGCGCAGGGGCGCCGCCGAGATCACCCACACGGCCCGTTCGCGCCGGCTGCCGGTGCCGCAGGCGCGCGACGAGGTGCACGCGCTGGCGCTGACGCTCAACGACATGCTGGCCCGGCTGGAGGAGGCGGAGAAGCGCCAGCGCTCGCTGGTCTCCGACGCCGCCCACGAGCTGCGCAGCCCGCTGGCCAGCATCCGGCTGCAGCTGGAGGTGGCGCTCGGCCACCCGGAGGGCGCCGACTGGCAGGAGACGGCCGAGGGCGCGCTGGAGGACACCCTGCGGCTGTCCCGACTGGCCGAGGACCTGCTCGCGCTGGCCCGCCTGGACGAGCGCGGCGGACGGCCCGCCCGCCGCGAGCCGGTCCATCTCGACGAGGTGGTACGGCGCTGCGTCGAGAGGTACGGCGAGGCGCGCCTGGTGGCCTGCGACCCGGTCCAGGTGACCGGTGACGCCCTCGACCTGACCCGCGTGCTGACGAACCTGCTGGACAACGCCGCCCGGCACACCGCGTCCAAGGTCGAGGTGGCGCTGACCGCCGACGGCGTGCTGACCGTCGCCGACGACGGCCCCGGCATCCCGCCGGAGGACCGCGAACGGGTCTTCGACCGCTTCACCCGCCTGGACTCAGGACGGGGCCGGGACGAGGGCGGCGCCGGGCTGGGCCTGGCCATCGTCCGCGAGACCGTGCGGGCGCACGGCGGGCGGGTGTATCTGGAGGACGCGGCGCCGGGGCTGCGCGTGGTGGTCGAGCTTCCGGTCTCACGGGGAACGGACCGCTGAGGGGGCCCGGCGCGGGCGACCAGGGGCCGGCGAGCGCCCGCCCTTCAGCGGGCGTCCGCCTTCCACCGGGCCTCCGGCTTTCACCGGGCGTCCGGCTTTCACCGGGTGCGGGCCAGGGCGGCGGCCGCCTTGGCCCGCCAGGGCTCGGCCCCGATCTCCTCGAACAGCGCGTACGCCTCCTCCAGATGGTCCGCGGCGGCCCGGTCGCCGTCCTCCATCATGAGCAGCCCCAGATTCAGCCGGATGCGGCCGGCGATGAGCCGCTCCCCCAGCCGCTCGGCCAGGTCCAGGGCGGACGACAGGGTGCCCTTCGCCTCCTCGGCCTGGCCCAGCGCGATCCTGGCCTCGGCGATGCCCTGCAGCACATAGGCTTCGCCGATCCGGTCGCGTACCCCGCGCACGATCACGGCCGCGGCCTCGAAGGCGGACAGCGCCCGCTGGTTCTCCCCGCGCAGCAGCGCCAGGCGGCCGATGGAGTTGAGCGCCTGCGCCTCGCCGCGCGGCACCCCCTCCATCCGGAAGATCGACAGGGCCTCCTCCAGCATCGGGCCGCCCTCGTCCAGGCTGCCCCGCTCCAGATGGATGACGCCCAGGTTCACCAGCGCGTGCGCCTCGGCGGCCCGGTCGCCGACGGCGCGCAGCAGCGGTAACGCCTGCTCGTAGCGGCCCCGGGCGGCCTCGCTCTCGCCGCGCATGCGCTCGACCATCGCCATGTTGCGCAGCGCCAGGGCCCGGCCGTGGGTCTCGCCGACCTGGTCGAACAACTCCAGCGCCCGGGTCAGCATCGGGTGGGCCTCGCCGTACCTCTGCTGGAAGACGGCCAGGGAACTGAGGGAGTAGACCATCGCGCCCTCGCCGCGGATGTTGCCGGACTCCCGGCAGGCGCGCAGGGCGAGTTCGCTGACGGCCCGCCATTCGTCGAAGTAGCCGTGGGTCTCGAACAGCGTGATCGCCGTCATGGCGATGCTCCAGCACAGCTCGTCCAGGCCGTGCGCGGCCGACTGGCGGACCAGGGCGAGCAGGGTGGCGCGTTCGCCGTCGAGCCAGGCCAGCGGGTCGGCGCCGATGATCTCGTCGGCCTGGGCGGGCGTGGCCGGCGCGCTGCCGCCCTTGCCGCGCAGCAGCGTGAAGTGGCCGCCGTAGAAGCGTTCGTGGGCGCGTTCGCTGAGGTGGAAGAAGACCGAGCAGGCCCGGTCCAGGGCGGCCAGGCGCTGGTCGCCGGTCTCCTCGACCAGGGCGCGCTCGCCGGCGAAGGCGCGGACGAGGTCGTGGATGACGTGGCGGTCGCCTCTGCGGGTCAGCAGGGAGGCGTCGGCCAGCTCGTCGAGGGCGGCGGTGGCGTCGGCGTCGAGCAGCGCCCCCGCCAGCCAGCCGGTCATCTGCGGGCTGTCGGTCAGGCCGATGCGCCGCAGCAGCGTGCGCGCCCTGGCCGACAGGCCGCGGTAGGAGACCTCCAGGCTGGCCCGCACCTCGAGGTCGCCGTGGCTGAGCACGTCGAGCATGGTGCGTGAGTCGCTGAGCATGCCGACGAGGGTCTCGACGGTCCAGTGCGGGCGCCGGGCCAGGCGGGCGCCGGCGATGCGCAGCGCCAGGGGCATCCCGCCGCACTGGACGGCCAGGCGGCGCAGCGCGGCGGGTTCGGCGGCGGCGCGCGCCTCGCCGACGTCGCCGGTCAGCAGGGTGAGGGCGCCGGTGTCGTCGAGGACCTCCAGCCTGACGACCCAGTGCTCGGTCAGGCCGACGGGCCGCTCGCGGCAGGTCACCAGCACGCCGCAGGGCGCGCCGCCGGGCAGCAGCGGCCAGACCTGCTCGAAGGAGCCGGCGTTGTCGAGCAGGACGAGCAGGCGCCGGCCGGCGACCGTGGAGCGGAACAGCGCGCCGCGTTCCTCGGCCGAGCGCGGGATCGTGCCGGTGCCGAGCGCGCGCAGGAACATGCTGAGCACGTCCGCCGGGTCGTTCTGCCCGCCGCGAAGGTCGACGTAGAGCTGGCCGTCGGGATAGTGGGCGGCCAGCTCGTGGGCGGCGTGCACGGCCAGCTCGGTCTTGCCGACGCCGGCCCGGCCCACGATCGCGGCCACGGGCAGCGGGCCGGGGGCGGGCTCGCCGGTGAGCATGCCGGCGACGCGGACCATCTCCTCGTCGCGGCCGGACAGCGTGGAGATCATCGGCGGTAACTGGCGCGGCACCGGCACCGGCCGCACGAGCGGGGCCGGGCCGTCGAGCTCGCTGTCCTGGTTGAGGACGGCCAGTTCCAGGCGGCGCAGCTCGTCGCCGGGCTCCAGGCCGAGCGTGTCGAGCAGCATCTCGCGGTAGGCGCGGTAGGCGTCCAGCGCCTCGGCCTGCCGCCCGGACCGGTAGAGGGCCAGCATGAGGTGCTGGTGCATGCGCTCGCGCAGCGGGTGGGCCTGGGTCAGCCTGCGCAGCTCGCCGACGAGCTGCAGATGGCGGCCGAGCCCCAGTTCCAGCTCCAGGCACTGCTCGTGGGCGAGCAGGCGGCGCTCTTCGAGGTCGTGCACCACGGGCCGGATCAGGTCGCTGTCCACGTCCGACAGCGCCGGTCCGCGCCAGAGCGCCAGCGCCGCGCGCAGCGTGCGCGCGGCCTGGACGGGCTGCTCGCCGCCAGCCCGTGCGACGAGCTCGTCGAACTCGGCGAGGTCCAGCCGCCCCGGCCCGACCTTCACGAGGTAGCCGGGCGGACGTGTGATGAGCGTCTGGTACGGCGTGGCCGTGTCCCGCAGCACGCGGCGCAGCTGTGAGATCCGGATCTGCACCTGGTTGCGGGCGGTGCCCGGCGGGTTCTCGCCCCAGGCGGCCTCGATCATCCGCTCCAGCGGGACGACCCGGTTGGCTTCGAGCAGCAGCATCGCCATGACGACGCGCTGGAGACTGCCCCCGAGGTGGAGCTCCTCTCCTTCGTCTTCGACCAGCAGCGGTCCGAGAATCTTGAATCGCATCCGCTCTCCTCCGCCGCAAATCCTGCCAACCCGGTGTTGCACAACGCATGACCAAGGTCTTGCACTCCGTTTGCAGCCCGGATCGGCGGCTACGCGAGGCCGGTGATCGCGGTGAGCGCGGCGCGGGCGGAGGCGGCGTCGTGCACGCGGAAGACCCGGGCGCCCTGGAGCGCCGAGACGGCGAGGGTGGCGATGGTCCCGGCGTGCCGCCGGTCGACGGGCAGGCCGCCGAGCGTCTCGCCGACGAAGTCCTTGTTCGACACCGCCACCAGGACCGGCCAGGTGGTCGCCACCAGCTCGTCGAGCCGCCTGCTGACCTCCAGCGAGTGGAAGGTGTTCTTGCCGAAGTCGTGGGCCGGGTCGATGAGGATCGACTCGCGGGCCACGCCGGCGGCCGCCGCCCGCTCGGCCAGCTCGACCGTCAGGGAGACGACGTCGCCCACCACGTCGGCGTAGGCGATGCGGTGGGGGCGCGTGCGCGGCTCCACCCGGCCCGCGTGCGCGCACACCAGGCCGGCGCCGTGCCGGGCGGCCACCTCGGCCAGGCGGGGATCGACGCCGCCCCAGGTGTCGTTGAGCAGGTGGGCGCCGGCGCGGGCGACCACCTCGCCCACTTCGGCGCGCCAGGTGTCGACGCTGATCAGGAGGCTCGGGTGGCGGTCGCGGACCGCCTCGACCAGTCCGGCCACGCGGCGGATCTCCTCGGTGGCGTCCACGTCGTCGCCGGGGCCCGCCTTGACGCCGCCGATGTCGACGATGTCGGCGCCGCCCGCGACCGCGGCGTCCACGGCGTCCAGTGCCGCGCCGAAGCCGTAGGTGCGGCCTTTGTCGTAGAAGGAGTCGGGGGTGCGGTTGACGACGGCCATGATGGCGAACTCGCCGGGGGCGAAGGTGCGCCCGCCCAGGCGCAGGATGCCCGTCATGACAGCGTCTGCCCGCCGGCGAAGGTGGCGACCAGGACGGGCGCGTCGGCCTGCCGTACCTCGAGCTCGGCGCCCAGCGCCGCGAGGTCGGACAGGACCGCGTCCGGGTCGGGGTGGCCGGCGTGGAAGGCGGCCAGTTTCACCTCGGGCAACGTGCCCGACGGGTGGGGCGTCGTGCCCCAGTCGATCAGGAAGGGCACCACTCCGTCGTGGGTGCCCTCGTGAGGGAGGGTCAGCCGCCACTCCAGCAGGTCTCCCGCGGGAGTACGGCGGGACATCGGCACGGCCGGTCCGGGATCGTAGCCGACGTCTCGGGCCCTGGCGATGGCTTCGTCCAGGTCCGGGGGTTCGACGGCCCAGGTGATCAGGCGCGGCGCGGTGAGGGTGTCGATGCCGAAGGGACGGGGGGACTCGGGATCGGGCTGGTCTTCGTCCGGGCCGACTATCTCCAGGTATCGGCGGCCGCCGAGTCCCAGGAGGTGGTTGCGGGTGCCCAGGCCCACGTGCCTGCCGCCCTCGACGGGGTGAACGCCGAGCAGCCTGCCGACCTCGTGAACGGTGTCGCGCAGGTACGGGGTGGCGAATACCAGGTGATCCATGAGGAGGATGTTAGGCGGCGCTTCCCTTCTCCGCTGTCGCCAGGAAGTCCTGGGCGCTCAGCGGCAGCCTCTTGCGGGCGTGCACGACGGCGATGACGCGCCGCACCGCGGGTTCCAGCGAGCGGACCACCAGGCCCGCGCGGACGGCCATCTCGGCCAGCCCCCGGTACCAGAGCAGGGACGCCTGCCCCGACCGGACCGCGTTGAGCCAGCCGTTGCGCTCGTCGGTCTCGAGCACCACCACCGGGGTGACGGAGAACTTGCCGAACATCGCGTCCAGCTCCCTGCGCCGCACGGACCCCCGCGAGGGAAGCGCCAGCCGCATGCCGTGCAGGCGTCCCATCGGCACCGGGTCCGGCAGGTCGAGGCCGGGCGGCGAGATCAGCACGATCTCCTGGCGCTCCAGCGGATGGGTGATCAGGTCCGTGGGGACCGGGAGGTCGGTCAGGCCGAGGTCGGCCCGCGACTCCCTGATGGCCATCACCACGCCCTCACGTCCCTCACAGCGCACGATCTGCACGCGCACCCCCGGATGCTCGGCGTTGTAGGCGGGGACCAGACGGCCCGCCAGGCCGGCCTCCAGACTCGGAGTGGCGGCGATGCGCAGCTCCACGTCCGGGGATCCGCCGTGGCTCGCGAGTGCTTCGATCTCACTTACGGCATCGAGTGCCTCCCTTGCCAGTTTGATGACGCGCCTGCCCTGTGCGGTGACCACAACGCCGCGACCCGAGCGCGCGAAGAGCGTCATGCCCAGCTCGCGTTCGAGGTCCCGGATCGCCCGCGAAAGCGCAGGTTGCGCAATGTAAAGCGATCTGGCCGCGTCGGTCATGGTGCGGTGCTCCGCAGTTGCGACCACATAGCGGAGCTGCTGCAGATTCATGCCAATGAAGCTAGGACACGAGGGCCTTGTCGGTCCGGCACATAGCAGAGATCACCTCGAATGATTTCGGTCTGTAACCGAGCACGCCCACATCCGTGACGGGTGATAAATCAGTATGCTTCTGCCCCAAATTCGGCAAAGGTCCTGACTGTTCACGACATTGCGGACATCGGGGCAAAGGGGGCTCACGGTGACAGGCAACGGGCAATATCCACCTCCGCCCCAGGGACCGGGGCAGCCCCAGATGCCTCCGTCCCGGCCGTGGCCGCCACCCGGCTACCGGAAGCCCCGATCACAGCCCGCACCGCCGCAGGGGCCCTACCAGCAGCCTCCACCGCCTCAGGGGCCGCCGCAAGGGCCGCCACAGGGACGTCCGCCCTACCCTGCCGCACCGAACCAGCCCCACCCCGCCGCGCCGAACCAGCCCCACCCGGCCGCGCCGAACCAGCCCTATCCGCAACCCGCGCCGCCCCGGCCTCAGCCACCCCGGCATCAGTCGCCCCACGCGCCGCCGCATCCCGCGCCCCGGCATCCGGCGCCGCCTCAGGGGCCGTATCAGCCGGGCCCGCCGTACCCGCAGCAGGGTTTCCCGCCCGGGCAGTGGAATCCCCCGCCACCCGCCCAGTTCCGCCAGTGGCCGCAGCCGCCGCGCAGGAAGCAGGGCACCGGCGCGGCGGCCGTGCTCGGGGCGGTGTTCGGCGTGGTGGCCGCGCTGGGCGTGCTGCTGGTGCTCGGCGCCTGGCTGCTCGGCCGGGGCGAGTCCGGCACGGAGACCACGACGCCCATCGCGATCCCGACTTACAGCCCCACCTACACGCCGCCCACCCCGGACTCCGGCAGGGAGCCGATCCAGCCCACCCGCGTCCCCACCCCGATCCGGACGCCCACCCGGGACGACGACGACTCCGTCACCCCGCCGGCCCAGGTGAAGCTGGACACGAGCCTGCGGACGAACACGTTGTACCGGGCGGGCGCGCTGCCCAGGACGCAGTGCCGGGCGGGCAACGTGAGCATCTTCAGCCACAGCAGGCTCAAGGCGCTGATCCTGAAGACCGGCGCGTGCATGAACAACGCGTGGCGCCCGATCCTGGAGCGTCAGGGGATCGACTGGAGCCCGCCGGGCTACGCGATCGCGGCCAAGCGCGGCCGGGGCGCCTGCGGCGACTACCCGTCGCCGGGCAGCATCGTGCCCTACTACTGCCCGCGCAACAACACGATCTACGCCTCCACCTCGGCGATGGCCAGGGGGAACGGCCAGGCGCTCGGGTACGGGCGGATCGTGGCGTGGAACGGGGCGATCATCAGCATGATGGCCCACGAGTACGGCCACCACGTGCAGAACATCACCGGCGTCATGGACTCCTGGTGGTCGAAGACCCTGGACTCCACCAGCCGCAGCGGGAAGCTCGCCCTCAGTAGAAGGTTGGAGCTCCAGGCGACGTGCTTCGGCGGCATGTTTATGAAGGCCGTGGCGAGCTCGTACCCGATCAGCCCGGCCAACCGGGGCAAGCTGTTCTGGTTCTACTCCCGGGTCGGCGACTGGCCCGGATATCCCCGCGACCACGGCTCTCCGGCCAACAACCACGCCTGGTTCCGCCAGGGCTGGGATCGCAACCAGGCATACCAGTGCAACACGTGGATGGCCTCCTCGTCCTCGACGTCCTGACGTCACCCGACGTTCAGCCCAGATTGGCCAGTTGTCTGTGATGTCCCTATATGGGGGCTAGAATCTGGCAATCTTGTGCAACCAGCGGCAAAGCCATGGTCTTGCCTGGTAAATGCTTGAAGGAGCCGGTGTGACGAAGGACGAAGAGGTCGGCACCGCGCCCGCGGGCAAGAAACGGCGGGCGGCACCGCGCCGGACCCGCGGCGCCGGTCCAGCCACCGCGGAGAAGGCCAGGCCGGCCGCTCCGCGCTTCGCCAAGCCGCTCACCGTCGCGTCCATGCTCGGCTGGACGCTGCTGTCCGTCCTCGTGCCCGGCGCCGCGCACCTGCGCGCCGGGCATCGCCGTACCGGCCTGGCGCTCATCGGCGTCTACGCCGCCATCCTGGTCACCGTCCTGGCCATCGTCCTGATCAACGGGACCGAGGTCGGCGTCTACATCGGCTGGACGACCGGCATCACGATCGCGCTGGCCGCCGGCGCGCTGGCGTGGTTCGCCCTCCTGCTCGCCTCCTACATCGCGCTGCGGCCCGGCCGGCTCAGCCAGATGGGGCAGATCGTCTCCGGCGTCGCCGTGGGCATTCTCGGCGTCGCCGTCATGTCGCCCTTCGCCCTGACCGCCGAGCTCGTGCGCAGCGGCGAGGACGCCATCCAGCAGATCTTCCCGAGCGGCGAGAAAGATCCCGACATCGCCCCGGTCAAGCAGGAGGACCCCTGGAACGGCCGCGACCGGGTCAACTTCCTGCTGGTGGGCGGCGACGGCGCGGGCAACCGCGAAGGCGTCAGGACCGACAGCATGACCGTGGCCAGCGTGCACGTCCAGACCGGCAACACCGTGCTGTTCAGCCTCCCCCGCAATCTCCAGCACGTGCGCTTCCCGCCCGGCACCCCGATGGGCAAGCACTTCCCCAACGGCTTCCAGGCGGAGCTGCCCAACGGCGGCCTGCTCAACGAGGTCTGGCAGTTCGCCAACGACAACCCGCAGGCGGCCGGAGGCAGGAACAAGGGCCCGCGCGTCCTCATGGACGCCATCGGCCACACGCTCGGCCTCAAGATCGATTACTACGCTCTGATCAACATGTACGGCTTCGCCCACCTGGTCGACGCGATCGGCGGCCTGAAGATCCGGGTCGACCAGGACATCAAATGGGGCGGCCTGTACGGCACCGCCGGCACGATCAAGGCGGGCTTCCAGGTCCTGTCGGGCGAGGAGGCCCTCTGGTACGGCCGCTCGCGCGTGGGCAGCGACGACTTCTCCCGCATGGCCCGCCAGCGGTGCGTCATCGGCGCGTTCGCCCAGCAGGCCACGCCCGTGAAGGTCCTGAGCAACTTCAAGGGCATCGCCGCCGCCGCCAAGCGCATGGCCTCCACCAACATCCCCCAGGACCTGCTGGAGCACTTGGTCAACCTGGCCGTGAAGGTCAAGGGCGGCCGGATCACCAGCCTGCAGTTCGTGCCGCCGGAGTTCTACTCGGGCCGCCCCGACTGGGTCAAGATCCGCAAGGCGTCCGCCAAGGCGATCAGCGACTCGCTCAAGCCGGCCCGCACCACGCAGGTCGCCCAGGCTTCCGGCGGTCCCGGCACGGCCTCGGGCACCCCGAGCCCGTCGCCCACGCGCACGGCGGCCGGCCCGACCCAGACACCGACCCGGAACACGAACAAGTCCGCAAAGTCCCTGTCGGAACTCTGCGGACTCTGAGCGAAGGGTCCCTACCTCCCGGCCGGGGAGCCGGCCTCGTCGGGCCGGAGGCCGTCCGGGCGGCGCAGGGCGGCCACCTCGCGGCGCAGGCAGGCCAGCTCGTCCAGGATCATCTGAGTGGACAGCTCGTTGTGGATCTCGATCTCGGCCCGCTCCTCGGCCGACTCCTCCTCCATGGCGCTCACCACGACCGCCATGAACAGGTTGAGCACCACGAACGAGCACACGAGGATGAAGACCACGAAGAACACCCAGGCGTAGGGGTGCTCGGTCATGACCTCGCGGGCGATGTCCGGCCACGCCTCGCCGGTCATGGTCTGGAACAGGGTGAACAACGAGGTCTGCAGGTCGCCGAAGTAGGCCGGGGCGGTGTGGCCGTACAGCTTGGTGCTCATGACGGCGGCCACGTACAGCACGAGCGAGAGCAGCACGACGATCGAGGTCATCCCGGGCAGCGCACGCAGCAGGGCCGACACGACGCGGCGCAGGCTGGGCACGACCGAGATGAGGCGGAGCGCGCGCAGGATGCGCAGCGCCCGCAGGACCGACAGGTTGCCGCTGGCCGGCATGAGGGCGATGGCGATGATGACCGCGTCGAAGAGGTTCCACGGGTCGCGGAAGAAACGGGAGCGGTCCACATACAGCTTGGCCAGGAGCTCGGCGACGAAGATGTAGAGCGCGGCGTGGTCGATGACGCTCAAGGCGCCGCCGTAGGACGCGACGATCGCGGGGAAGGTCTCGAGGCCGAGCGTGGCCGCGTTGATCAGGATGACGACGATGACGAAGCGCTGGAAGCGCGGATGTTCGATATAGGTGCGAATGCGTTCACGCACGTGGCAGGCTCCCCAAAGGTTGATCAAGACCCGTCCATGATGACGTAACACTTATGGACGGTAGATAAACAGTCGATCAACGCATCGGGCTCAGTCGGAACACCCGTAACATCCGTCCGGATACACGGGTGTAGTGGTCGTAGACCGGCCACATCTCGATGAGCCGGGGCCAAACCTCGGCTCGTTCTCCCTCGTCCAGCAGGGTTGCCGTCACGGGGTAGTTCGAGCCGCGGAAGCTGACGGCCGCCGAGGGGTTCTTCAGGAGGTTGGCGGTCCATGCCGGGTGTTGCGGACGCCCGTAATTGCTGCCCACGACGAGGATGGTTCCGCCGGGTTCGGGGAGGCAGGCCAGCGGGGTCTCCCGCCGCCGGCCGGTCTTGGCGCCGGTGGTGATCAGCAGCAGCGCGGGCACCACGCGGGAACTGGCCAGCCTGCCGCGGGTGAGGCGGTGCACGAGGCGGTCCAGGCGCGGGACGAACCGGGGCGCGAGCCGCAGGAACCAGCCGGTCGACGCCAGCCACTGGAAGAACGCCTTCACGCGCCAGACGCTACGCCCCAAGCAAACGCTCGGTCAACAGGGGTATGTGGTATAAATCCCCTGCTATGTCGTATCCCCACGGCCCGTCTCCGTACGGCCCTCCGCCGATGACCCACCCCCAAGGGACCACGATCCTGGTGCTGGGCATCCTCAGCCTCGCGCTCTGCCAGATCCTCGGCCCGGTTGCCTGGATCATGGGCAACAAGACGCTGCGCGAGATCGACACGAGCGGTTACTACTACGAGAACCGCGGCCAGGTGAACGCCGGCAAGATCTGCGGCATGATCGCCACGATCCTCATGATCGTGGTCGTCGTGGTCTACGCCCTGATCATCGGCTTCGCCATCGTCATGAGCGCCGTCAACTGAGCGCTCTGCCGTAGTCGCCGATCCCGTCCGCCAGCAGGTCGAAGGCTTCTTCGGCCTGCCTTCTGACGTCCGGGAGGATCTCCGCCCAGCCCTCCCCCGCCTGCTTGCGCCGGATGGCCGTCCGGGCCAGGGCCCGCGTGACCACGAGGATCTGCGCGGCCACGATCACCGGCGCCAGGTCGTCCGGATCGGCGCCGGTCTCCTCCTCCACCGTGCGCGCCAGCCGTACGTCGGTGGCGTGTTCGAGTTCGCGCATCCGCGCCGTCAGTGACGGGCTGTCGGCCACGAGCCTGCCGAAGTGGTCGGCCCCCTCGTGGAGCCCGTAGCGCCAGTCGCCCGTGTCGAGGGCGTCGAGGAAGTCGCGCCGGAAGGCGGCCACGATCCCCTCCCCGGGCCGCCGCTCCCGCACGACCTTGCTGGGCAGGTCCTCCACCTCGTCCCAGCGGTCCATGAACAGGTCCTCCTTGGTGCGGAAGTAGTTGAACACCGTGTTGACCGAGACGTCGGCGGCCCGCGCCACCTCGGCCACGGTCACGTTGTCGAACCCGCGCGTCATGAACAGCCCCATCGCCATGTCGGCGATGCGCAGCCTGGTCTCGCGCTTCTTCCGCTCCCTGAGCCCCTCTTCCATGCTGCCATCATACCAACTTTGCAGTGACACCAAAATTTCAGTTACCCTAAAAATATGTTGACCACCAAGAGCCTCAGCAAGACGTTCAAGGGCGGGACGGAGGCGGTGCGCGGCGTCGACCTCCACGTGGACCCGGGCGAGATCGTCGGCTTCCTCGGCCCCAACGGCGCGGGCAAGACCACGACGATGCGCATGCTCACCACCCTGCTCACCCCGACCGCGGGCACCGCCACCGTCGCCGGCCACGACCTGCTGGCCGACCCGCGCGGCGTGCGCCGCCGCATCGGCTACGTCTCCCAGCACGGCGCGCTGAGCCCCTTCAACCCCGTGGGCGAGGAGCTCGAACTCCAGGCCATGCTGTACGGCCTGCCGCGCGCCGAGGCGCGAGCGAGGATCGCCCGGGTGCTGGCGGCCCTGGAGCTGACCGGCATGGAGAAGCTGCCCGGCGTCGCGCTGTCGGGCGGGCAGCGGCGCCGCTTCGACATCGCCTTCGGCCTGGTCCACGAGCCCGCCCTGCTCTTCCTGGACGAGCCCACCACCGGGCTCGACCCGCAGAGCCGGGCCAACCTGTGGGGCCACGTGCGCGCCCTGCGCGAGGGCGGCACCACGATCTTCCTGACCACCCACTACCTCGACGAGGCCGACGCCCTGTGCGACCGGATCGTCATCATCGACCACGGCCGGGTGGTGGCCGAGGGCTCCCCCGCGGAGCTGAAGAGCGGCGGGCGCACGCTCGACGAGGCGTTCCTCGACATCACCGGCCGTTCCCTGCGAGAGGACGTGCCCTCATGAGCGCCGCCGCGATCCGCGAGACCTGGCTGCTGTTCCACCACACCACCCGCATCGGCCTGCGGGAGAAGGCGGGCCTGCTGTTCTCGGCCGTGCAGCCGCTGTGCTTCCTGGTGCTGTTCGGCCCGATCTTCGCCACGATCGGCACCTGGGAGACGCTGGTGCCCGGCCTGATCGTCCAGCTCGGGCTGCTCAGCGCGGGCCTGGCCGGGTTCGGCGTCGTCTTCGACTGGCGCTCCGGCGTGCTGGAGCGCCTGCGCGTCACCCCCGCCTCCCGCCTGGCGCTGCTGCTGGGGCGGGTGCTCAACAACGCCTTCACGCTGATGATCCAGACGGTGCTGCTGGTGGCCGCGGCCTACGCCCTGGGCCTGCGCGCGCCGGTGGGCGGCGTGCTGGCCGCGATGGTGCTGGTGATCGTGCTCGGGGTGAGCCTGGCGGCGCTGTCGTACGCGGCGGCGCTCACGCTGAACGAGCACCTGTTCGCGCCGGTCATGACGACCGCGGTGGTGCCGCTCATGCTGCTGTCGGGGGCGTTCCTGCCCATGTCGATGGCGCCGGGCTGGCTGGAGGCGCTCTCGCGCGTGAGTCCCTTCCGCTACGTCCTGGAGGCCATGCGGGAGTTGTTCGCCGGGCACTACTGGAACGGCACGGTGGCCGCCGGCGCCGCCGTCGTGGTGGTGTTCACGGCGGCCAGCCTGGTGATCGGCGGGCGGATCTTCAACCGCGAGAACGCTTAGGCGGCCCGTAGGGCTCGATCCTGGGGTCGGAGAAAGGCGGACCGGCCCTGCCGCCCGCCTCCTCCGTCACCCGCAGGCCGTAAAGGCCCTGGTCGGGGTCGATGAGCACCAGCCCGTAGGCGGTGTCGACATCCTCCTCGGCCAGGCCCAGCCTGCTGATCGCGTCCTCCAGTGTCGCGCCTCGCGGCAGCCGTACGGTGATGAGGACCATGCCTCTCAGGCTACGCTCTTCGCCCTTCGCCGCAGGGCGGCCAGGATGGCGGTGGTGTCCACGATGCCGTAGCCGTAGTCGAAGTCGAAGCCGACCTCGCTGCGGTCCTCGGCGGTGCGCCGCAGCAGCGCCCGCAGCTGCGCGGGCGACAGCCGCGAGGACGGCCACTGGGTGCGGACGGCCGCCACCAGGCCGGCGGCCACCGGGCAGGCGGCGGAGGTGCCGGAGTCCGGCTCGTTCTCGCCGAACGCCCTGGAGCCGGAGAAGTGCGTGTAGGCGCAGACGTCCGGCTTGCGGGCGGTCAGGCGGCCCGGTCCCTGCGAGGAGTAGCCGACCCGCTCGTTCGCGACGTCCACGCCGCCGATCGACAACGCCCGCGGGTGGGAGTTGGCGCCCACGATCGGCCGGTCGGGATAGGCGCAGCGGCCGTCCTTGCAGTCGCGCCCGCAGTTGCCCGCCGCGAACAGCACGTCCGCGCCGGCCCGGTCGAGGCTGGCCACGATCAGGTTGAAGGGGTGGGCGGCGTTGTCGGAGTAGTTGCCCGGGTGGCCGACGGGGAAGTCCCAGGCGGGCGAGAACGACCCCCACGAGTTGCTGATCACCAGGGAGCGCGACTCGGCCGGCTGGGCGTCGAGCACGGTGCGCAGGTGCGCGAAGGCGGCCACCGCGTCCGACAGCAGGCCGTCCAGCGCCGAGCCGCCCGGCCGGGTGGACAGCAGCACCGGGATGTCGATGAGGCTGGCCTGCGGGGCGCCGATGAGCGTGTCGAAGGCGCACATCGTGCCGTGGTCCACCTCGAACTCGCCGGGGCGGCCGGTGACCCCGGCGGGGTTCCAGCTGCGCTCGGCGTCGAGGCTGACGCCGCGGCCGAGGTGCCTGGCCACGTGCGCGGCGTTGATGCCGGTGTCGAGCACGGCCAGCGCCACCCCGGAGCCGTCGAGCCCCTCCGCGGCCAGCCCCGCGGCGTTGATCAGCCGTTCGACGTCGTGCCAGTCGCCGACCGGCGGGTCGCCGCCGCAGGTCAGGCTGGACTCGATGACCGGGTCGGCGAAGACGCCGACCACGTCCGGCCTGATCATCGGCAGCATGGTGACGCGGGTGGCCAGTTCGTCGTCGGAGATCGTGCCGCGGACCAGGACCGAGGCGTCCTCGGCGGCCAGGGAGAAGTCGAGCGGCTGGTTGAGCGAGAGCGGATCGCCGCCGGCCGGGGGCACGGGCCGGGGAACCGCCACGGGGATGAAGGCGGAGTCGAGTTCGACTCCGGGCAGGCCGTCGGCGACGTCTGCCGTGGTGGCCGTCTGGCCGGGGTCGGCGACGGCCGCGACCAAATCGGGAGATGGACGGAGTTGAATCAGGACCCGCATGAGGCACCACCGGACGTTGGAGGGAACGAACCTCCCAACATTCCTTCATCCGTTGGTGCGCGTCCAGCGCATCTCCAGAGGTTTGACCTGCTGAAATGCCTCAAAACTCACGAACCGGACGACAATTGTTCTCGGGCGTCAGGCTTCCCCGGTTTCGGTCCGTAAACTACGGTGAGTCGTCATGACCACACAGGTGCAGGCCGCCCCTCAGGAGTCATCCTCCGAGCATTGGCTGGCCGTGCGTCCGCGCCTGGTTCTCGCCAGCGCCTTCATGCTCTTTCTGGAACTCGCACTGATCCGGTGGACCGGTTCGAATATTGTTCACCTGAGCTATTTCACGAATTTCGTCCTGCTCGGTTCCTTTCTTGGCATCGGACTGGGATTCCTGCGCGTCGGGCGCACCAAGCGCCAGCCGTACTATTCACCGGTCGTTCTCGCGATCCTGGTGATCGTGGTCCTCGCCTTTCCCGTCACGGTCAACCGTGACACCGAAGGCGTGCTGTACTGGACGAGCCTGTCCCTGGAGGGCCCGCCCGCCTGGGTGACGCTCCCGCTGGTCTTCATCGCCGCCGCGCTCGCCCTCATGGGCCCGGCCGAGCTCGTCGGGCGCTGCTTCCCCGAGCTTCCCCGGCTGGAGGCATATCGCTACGACCTCATCGGCAGCCTCACCGGCATCGCCGCCTTCACCGCGCTGTCGTTCCTGTCGGCGCCGCCGGTGATCTGGGGGACGATCGCCGCCGCCTGCTTCCTGCTCCTGCTCACGCCCAGGCCCTGGGTGCCCTACTGGGGACTGGTCGCGGTGCCCGCGCTGATCGTGGCCGGGCTGCTGGCCGCCGAGAGCGTCACCGCCGGGGCCCTGTGGTCGCCCTACTACAAGGTGACCTACAAGCGCCTGCCGTACCCGATGCCCGTCTACGACATCTCGGTCAACGGCATCCCCCACCAGCAGGCCATGCCCGCCGCGACCCGGCTGCAGGTCGAGCGGCAGTACGCGCTGCCCTACGAGCGGGCCGTGGCGCCGCCGCGCGAGGTGCTCATCGTCGGCGCGGGCAGCGGCACCGACGTGGCCATCGCGCTGTCGAAGGGCGCGGGGACCGTCGACGCGGTCGAGATCGACCCCAAGCTGCGCGAGCTCGGCGGGCGGCTGCATCCGGACCGGCCCTACGCCGACCCGCGCGTCACCACCCACATCACCGACGGGCGCGCCTTCCTGGAGCAGACCGACCGCAAATTCGACCTGATCCTGTTCGCGCTGCCCGACTCGCTCACGCTGGTGCCGGGGGCCAGCTCACTGCGGCTGGAGAGCTACCTGTTCACCGAGGAGGCCATCAAGGCGGCCCGCGCCCATCTCAAGCCGGGCGGCGCCTTCTCGATGTACAACTACTACCGCGAGCCCTGGCTGGTCGACCGGCTGGCCTGGACCGTGCAGAACGCCTTCGGTCACAAGCCCTGCGTGGACGTGGTCAGCACCGCGGGGCAGCAGGCCGTGATCACCGCCGGCGTCACGACGGCGGCCCAGCGCTGCGCCGGCGAGTGGCCGGGGGCCGCCGCGGGCACCCCGGCGCCCGCCCACGACGACCGGCCCTTCCTGTATCTGAAGGACCGGACGATCCCGGCGATCTACCTCATCACGCTCGGCCTCATCCTCGTCGTCAGCCTGCTGGCCGTGCGCGTGGTGGCCGGGCCGTACCGCAGGATGCGCCCGTACGCGGACCTGTTCCTGCTGGGCGTGGGCTTCCTGCTGCTGGAGACCAAGAGCGTGACCGGGTTCGCGCTGCTGTTCGGCACCACGTGGGTGGTCAACGCGGTCGTCTTCGCCGGCGTGCTGATCGCGGTGCTCGCCGCCGTCGAGGTCACCCGCCGCTTCCGCACCCCGCCGCTGACCGTGATGTACGGCGTGCTGCTCGCCGGCCTGCTCCTGGCCTGGCTGGTGCCCAACGCGTGGCTGCTGTCGTTGCCGGTGCCGCTGCGCGCGGTGACGGCGGTGACCATCGCCTTCCTGCCGATCTTCGCGGCCAACGTCGTCTTCTCGAAACGCTTCGCGGAGTCGGCCGACGCCACCACCTCCTTCGGCGCCAACCTGCTCGGCGCGATGGTCGGCGGCTGCCTGGAGTACCTGGCGCTGCTGATCGGCTACCAGGGGCTGCTGATCGTGGCGGCGGTGCTCTACCTGGGCGCGTTCGCGCTCCTGCCACGCAAGAGCGCCGCCCTGGTGTGAGGTCTCAGGCCGGGGCGGCGGCCGGGGCGGGTGGCCGGTAGGTCACCCGCCACAGCGCCCCGGCCAGGAGCACGGCGACCACGGCCCAGGCCGGCAGCGGCCCGCCCAGCAGTCCCAGCAGGACGGGGACGAGCGTGGCGGGCAGCGCCCAGCCCCACAACCACAGCCGGCGGGCCCCGGTGGCGGCGCCGATGACCGCCGAGGCGGCGAAGTACACCGCCAGCCCGGCGCAGAGCACCCAGCGGATGCCCGTGTGCAGGTGCGCGTCCGGTTCGCCGACGACGGCGCCGAGCCCGGCCGCGGCGGCGACGAGCCCGGCGGTCATGACGAAGTGGGCGGGCAGCGCCACCGCGGGGTGCAGGCCCCGCTCGGCGGCCTCCGGGACGGCGCTGAGGCCGTACTGCAGGGTGAGCCACCACAGGCAGACGACCAGCGCGAAGGCGCACGCCGCGGCGAGGCGCAGCGGCGTGCCCCAGTCCTGGCCGGAGCCCTCGACGACGATCTGCATGACGGCCTCGCCGAGCACGATGATGACGAACAGCCCGAGGCGCTCGCCCAGGTGGGCGGGGTGCAGGACGGCGTCGTGGGGCGTGGGCACCACGCGCGCCGGCCCTCCCCTGGCGGCGTGCCGCCGGAGCCGGGCGTTGAGGCGTTCGGCCTGGGCCTGGAACTCCTGCAGCATCCGGCCGGGGCTGACGGACTGGCGCAGGGTGAAGGCGAGGTCGAGCAGGATGCCGATCGCCCACATCCAGTAGGTCGCGGGCGGCTCGGCCCAGAAGGAGGCGATCCAGGGGGACAGGCCGACTCCGAGCTGGGCGGCCGGCCAGGCGGTCATGACCGCGCCCGACCGCTGGATCGCGCGGGAGGCGCTGAGGCGGCAGACGATGTAGGCGGCGGCGAACCAGTCGTCGTGGACGCCGACACCCGGGATGTTGTGCGCCACGTCGGGCGCGGCGGCGGCCATCACCGCGATGCCGAACATCCCGACGAGCATCAGGCGCACCCGGGTCTTGTCCGCGCGGACGTTGGCGTAGAGCGTGAAGGAGGTCCAGATGCTCCACACCGCGTAGTAGAGCATGACGAACAGCGCCACGTCCGACCATGCCGGGTGGAGCAGGCGGTGCGCCAGCTGGGCCACCGCCACGACGACGACCAGATCGAAGAAGAGCTCGAGCCAGCTCGCGTGGCGGTCCGCCGGTTCTGTCCCAGTTCCACCCGTTTCAGTCACGCCTACCGAGAATAGAACTCCACGACGAGCTGCTCGTCCACGGGGATGGCGATCTGCTCGCGCTCGGGCTTGCTCACCAGCGTGAAGCGCAGCTCGGGCAGTTCGACCGACAGGTAGCCCGCGGTGCGCTCGTCGGCGTAGATGCCCTCGGCGGCGGCCACGAACGGCTGCATCTTGCGCGACTTCTCGCGCACGGCGACGACCTGGCCGGGCTTGACGAGGTAGCTCGGGATGTCGACCTTGCGGCCGTCCACGGTGATGTGGCCGTGGGCGACGTACTGCCGGGCGGCGTAGATCGAGGGGGCGAGCCCGGACCGCAGCACGAGGGAGGCCAGGCGGCTCTCCAGAATGGACACGAGCTCGGTGCCCGAGGCGCCCTCCTTGCGCACCGCGAGGTCCCAGTAGCGGCGCAGCTGCCGCTCGGACACGTCGTAGTACCAGCGCAGCTTCTGCTTCTCCATCAGCCGCATGCCGTAGTCGCCGGTGTTGCGGCGGCTGGTCTTCCTGCCGTGCTCGCCGGGCGGGTACGGCCGCGCCTCGAAGTACCGCACGGCCTTCCTGGTCAGAGGGACGCCTGCCCGGCGGGACAGCCGTACCTTCGGCCCGGTGTAGCGCATGTTCACCTCAATGTGGTTAGGTAATGCTTACTTAGGCAAGGCTAACCTACTACAAGATGTGAACTCAAGGAGACCCCATGCCGCCGATCGCGGAACGTGTCCGGACCCTCGCCGCCGGCGCCGGCATCGCCCGGCTCACCCTCGACGGCGTCCCCTCCCCGGCCCGCGGCGGCGTGGACGACCAGGGCCGCCCGGTCCTCCTGGTCAAGCCGGGCGAGCGCCTGCACGGACTCGACGGCGACGCGGTCGTCGCGGTGAACCTCACCGCCACCCGCGTGCTGGGCGAGGTCGAGCACCCCCGGGGGCTGGTCGAGGTGCAGGGCTGGGCGCTGGCCGTACCGGAGGAGGAGGCGCGCGCCGCCGCCGTCGCGGTCGCCACCCACTGCGCCGACGAAGACCTGTTCAAGGCCCTGGAGCGGTACGGCGAGCCCGGCGCGCCCCGGCTGCTGCGCATGGACGTCGCCCAGGTCGTCTACCTGACCGGGCAGGACTCCGGGGTGCTGGACGCCGACGAATACCTGGAGGCCGAGCCCGACCCGCTGGCCGAGGACGCCGAGCGGGTGCTGGCCCACCTGAACGAGGCCCACCGGGCGCAGTTGCGCGGGGCGGTGTCCACCCACCTCGGCACCCCGGTCGGCGAGGCATGGCTGTGGGAACTGGACCGCTACGGGGCCACGGTGCGGGCGGACGACATGCTCGTGCGCTTCCCCTGGCCGGTGCCGGCGCGCAGCGGCACCTGCCTGGAGACCGCGCTGCGCGGCCTCATCTGCGCGTGCTGACCCTTCACCTCGTGGGGTACGGCAGGCGTCACGGCTGACCGCCTGCCGTACCCGATGGAGCTTCTCACGCCACCCGCGGCGCATGCCACACCCGGGGCCAGGTGGCGCGATGAGCGCGGGCCGGGCCTGTCCGCACCACGTCCGGCCCGCGCCGGTCTCTCAGCATGCCAGCCGTGGATCACAACCCGCTGTGAGCCATTGGTGCACTTTGCCCAAAATAGTGACTAGCATCGGCGGCTGTGAACGAGACGCGTCCTCGCGCGAACCGGGCTCTGACGGTCGGTGCGATCTTGGGAGGGGTGCTGCTGCTGGCCTTGGCGGCCGTGCTGGCCGGCTCCGCGCTGGGCGGCGCCTCGCTGAGCATCGTGGGCTGGCCCGGCGCGTCGGCGCCCGGCGCGCCCGGCCCGTCGAAGACCGCCCAGGCGGAGGCGAGCCGCTCGTCCACTCCCCGCCCCTCGGCCCACTCCCCGCACCCGGCCCCTCAGCCGACCGCGACGGCCCGTACCCGTCCGCCCCGCCACATCAACGGCCAGCCGCCCGCGCGCACGCCCCAGCCCGTGCGCCAGAGCGGCCGCCCCAGCCACGGACCGGCCAAGCCCGGCACGACGTCGCCCTCCGCCGTCTCCCCCATCGGCCCGGGCGCCGAGGCCACCGCCGAACCTCCGCCCGTCACCCTGCCGCCCACCGGCCCCGCTCCCACCGCCGCGCCCAGCCCGACCAGGCCGAAGCCGACCAAGACCCGCACCGTGAAGCCCCGCGAGCCCGGCAAGAAGAAGGGCTCCCAGCCCGGCGGCCGCTGACCGGCCGCCCTTGATCGGCGCAGGGCGGGTTCGCGGGCGCGCGGCGGTGATGGGATGATGGCGGACGCCATGCCTGCTTCCCTGCCGTTCCGCCTTGCCCGCGCCGTGGTGTTCGCCGCGGTCTGCGCGGTGCTCGGCATGGGGGCGCACCTGGCCGGCGGCGGCACGGTGGCGCTGCCCGGCGCACTGGCCGCCTTCGGGGTGTCGCTGCTGGCGGCGCTGCCGGTGACCGGGCGCGAACGCTCGCTCGGCGGCATCCTCGTGCTGCTGACCCTGCTGCAGGCCCTCCTGCACGTGATGTTCTCGCTGGCGCACGAGGCGGCGCCGGTGACGGCGGCCGTGGCGGTGGCGCACGCGCATTCCGGGCTGGTCCCGGGGCTGGGCATGTTGATCATGCACGGCTGGGCGATCGGGCTGACGTCGGTGTGGCTGGCGCGGGGCGAGGCGGCCCTGTGGGGGCTGTTCCGCCGCGTGCTGGTCCGGCTCAGCCTGCCGCCGGCCGTACCCGTGGTGACGAGTCCCGCGCCGGTGCGGCACGCGGAGCCGGCCCTGGTGCGCTCGGCCGTCCTCGAGCACAGCGTCTCCCTGCGGGGACCGCCTCTCTTCCTTCCTGTCTGATCCATCCCCCGAAGCTCGCATGATCCCGAGCTTCACCGGCATGCCCGAAATTTCAGGAACTTTGGAAGAGAGACCCATCATGCGTATTCGCCATGCCCTTCTCGCGGCCGCGGCCGTCGCCACGCTCGCCGCCTGCGGCGGTCAGCAGGCCGCCACCTCGTCCGCCGCGCCGGCCAAGCAGGCCGCCGAAGCCGCCCCGAGCGGCGGCGCGACGGCGCTGACCATCACCGACCCGTGGGTGAAGACGACCAAGAGCGGCATGACCGCGGCCTTCGGGACCCTGGCCAACCCGACGGCCGCCGACCTCACCGTCGTCTCCGCCACCTCCACCGGCGCGCCCCGGGTCGAGCTCCACGAGACCGTCGGCGAGGGCACCCAGATGACGATGCGCCCCAAGGAGGGCGGCTTCACGATCCCGGCGGGCGGCAAGCTGGAGCTCAAGCCGGGCGGCGACCACATCATGCTCATGGACGTCAAGACGCCGGTGCAGCCGGGCGCGGAGGTGGGCTTCACGCTCACGTTCAAGGACGGCGCCACCATGGAGTTCAAGGCCGTGGGCAAGGACTTCGCCGGCGCCAACGAGAAGTACCAGCCCGGCCATGAGTGAGCGCGGCATCTCCCGCGGCGCCTCCCACGGCATCTCCCGCCGGGGCCTCCTGGCGGGAGGCGCGGCGGGCCTGGCCGGGGGCGCGGGCCTGGCGGTCGCCGGCGTCGTGGACAGCCGCCCGGCGCGGGCCGGCGACACCCCGCCGCCTTCCGAGCCGGCACAGGGCGCGGCCGTCGAGCCGTTCCACGGCGCGCACCAGGCGGGCGTGGCCACGCGGCCGCAGGCGCACGCCGCCTTCGCCGGGCTCGACCTGCGCAAGGGCGTCGGCAAGGAGGCGCTGGGGCGGCTCATGCGGATCCTCACCGACGACGCGCGGCGGCTCACCTCGGGCCGCGGCGCGCTGGCCGACACCGAGCCCGAACTGGCCGCGCTGCCCGCCAGGCTGACGATCACGTTCGGGTTCGGGCCCGGGCTGTTCACGAAGGCGAGGATCGAGGGCGGGCCCGCCCAGCTGCCGCGGTTCTCCGTGGACCGGCTGGAGGAGCGGTGGTCCGGCGGCGACCTGCTGCTGCAGATCTGCTGTGAGGACCCGGTCACGCTGGCCCACGCGCTGCGCATGACGCTCAAGGACGCCAAGACGTTCGCCGAGGTCCGATGGGTGCAGCGGGGGTTCAGGCAGGCGGCGCAGAAGCCGGGCCTGACCCAGCGCAACCTCATGGGGCAGCTCGACGGGACGGTCAACCCCCGGCCCGGCACCCCGGACTTCGACCGGGCGGTGTGGATCGGCGACGGCCCGCTGGCCGGCGGCACCATGCTGGTCCTGCGGCGCATCCGCATGCTCATGGACAGCTGGGACGCGGCCGACCGCGTCGCCAAGGAGTTCACGGTGGGCCGGCGGCTGGACGACGGGGCCCCGCTGACCGGGCGGGCCGAGCACGACGAGGCGGACTTCGCCAAGCTCAACGCCATCGGATTCCCGATCATCGCGGAGTACGCGCACATCCGCCGGGCCCGGGTGGAGGATCCGGGCTCGCGGATGTTCCGCCGCGTGTACAACTACGACGACGGGGACACGGGGCTGTTGTTCGCCTCGTACCAGGCGGACGTGGAGCGGCAGTTCACCCCGGTGCAGCGGCGCCTGGCCGAGGCGGACCTGCTCAACCAGTGGACCACGCCCATCGGCTCGGCGGTCTTCTACATCCCGCCGGGCTGCCGCGAGGGCGGCTGGGTGGGTGACGGCCTTCTGGCCTGACCCCGAGGGGTTCCTCCCCGTTCGCCGCGGGGAGGAACCCGGCATGGAGATCTGGATCAACCCGGCCTGCTCGAAGTGCCGTTCGGCGTTGTCCCTGCTGGACGCGGAGAAGGCCGAGTACACCGTGCGCCGGTATCTGGAGGACCCGCCGTCCGCGGCGGAGATCCGCGAGGTGCTCTCCCGCCTGGGCCTGGAGCCCTGGGACATCACGCGCACCGGCGAGAGCGCGGCCGGGGAGCTCGGGCTGTCCGGGTGGCCACGCGACCCGGGCAGCCGCGAGCGGTGGATCGAGGCGCTGGCCGCCCACCCGATCCTCATCCAGCGGCCGATCATCACCGCCGACGACGGGCACGCGGTGGTCGGCCGGACCGAGGACGCGGTCCGCTCGATCCTGTGACCGCTATCGGACCGGGACCTCCAGCTCACGGAATCCGGCGATCTCGACCTGCAGCGCCCTGGCCTGCTCCGGCAGCGCGAACAGCCCCCAGAACTCCCGCTTCTGGCCCGGCGCGAACTTCTCGGCGCCCAGCCGTACCCCGGAGACGCCGCTGCAGGCGCAGTACGATCCCGGGTCGTCACCGGTCTGGACCTCGATGCGGCCGGGCAGGTACCGGCGGCGGGCGCCCTGGTCGGTGAGGACGACGGCACTGGCGGACTGGTACTTGTAGGACTGCCAGTCCTGCCCGTTGTGCAGGTCGTTGTACCATGCCTCGGCCGTGCCCTCGTTGGCGATCGTGTAGGTGAGCAGGCCGAGCCCGCCCGGCAGCCGGCGCAGGCCGGTGACCTCCATGGCGAAGGGCTGGCCGCCGGCCTTGGCGCTGCCCGTCAGGTCGCCGTCCGGGCCCACGGTGGAGACGACGTCCTCGGCGGGGGACGGCTGCGCGGCGGCCTGCGGCTTGGTGAAGGTCACCGTGACCCGCCGGTTGCGCCGCTTGCCCTCCTCCGTGTCGTTGCCGTACAGGGGGCGGCGCGAGCCGTACCCCTTGGTCTGGAAGGCGACGCCGTCGCGCGTCAGCAGCGGGGCGAGCGCGGCCTTCACGGCCTGGGCGCGGCGCGCGGACAGCGGGTCGTTGATGGCGTCGTTGCCGGAGGAGTCGGCGTGGCCCTCGACCTTGACGCCGGTCGCGGGCGAGGCGTCGATGAGCTCGGCGGTACGGCTGAGCACGGCCTTGGCCCGCGGGGTGAGCACGGCCTTGTCCACGGCGAACAGCACGTCGGAGGACAGGTTCACCTGGAGGTCCTTGCCGTCGTCCGCGGTCTCCTCGGTCCTGTCGATCGACTCCGACGGCAGGACGACACGGTGGACGAGCGGGGTGACGGGCTCGGCGCCGGGATCGGGGAACTCGCCCCGCGGCGGGTCGTCGCTGACGGGGACGTCGAGCATGGGCGGGGCCGGCGGGGTGACGACGGTCGCGGTCTGCTGGTTGCCGCTGGGGGCGGGCATGACGGCGTAGAGGGAGATCGAGGCGCCGGGCTTGATGAAGTAGCCGAGGTCGTCGCGCTTCTCGTCGGAGCACAGGCAGGGGCCGCCCGCGGGCTTGTACGGCAGGATCCAGGTCCGGGCCTGCTCGTCGAGCACGCCGATGCCGGAGGCCCACCTGATCTCGCCGAGCTTGCGGGTCTCGTCGCCCATCTCGCCCGTCCAGGGGAGGTCCTTGTCCGCGCCGGTGTTCGTGAGGCGGATCTGGACCACCAGATGCTTGCCCTTGACCCGGTTGAGGCCGACCACCTCGATCTTGAGGTCCGGGGTGAGGGTGCTGCGGGTCTCCGCGAGGGCCTCGCGGGTGTCCTGGGCGGGGCTGGGGGTCGCCGGATCCGTGGAAGGGGGCGCGCTGGTCGCCGGGGGTTCGGCCGATTGCCGGGGCTGCGCTTGCTGTTGCTGGGGCAGCGCGCCGCACCCCGCGACGAGCGTCGCGGCCGCTGCCAGGGCCAGGATCCGGTTAAGCATGGGCGAGATTGTGCCATGACCGAAAAATCCGGCACCCTCCGTGTCAGCAAGGTGACACCGGTGGCAGGAAGCTGTCAGCGTCCCGTGGCGGGCTGACCGGCGCCGATCAGGGCGTCGTCCACCGCGTCCGGCGACAGGACGTGGTCCAGGACCATGACGGCGCAGCCCGTGATGCCCGCGCCCGCGCCCAGCCGGCTGGCCTCGATGCGCAGCGTGCGGGTGGCCAGCGCGGTCGAACGCCGGTAGACGACCTCGCGGATGCTGGAGACCAGCGGCCCGAACGTCTCGGCCACGTCCCCGCCCAGGACCAGGACGGACGGGTTGAGGATGTTGACCGCCCCGGCCAGCACCTCGCCGATGCGCCGCCCGGCCTCGCGCACGGTCGCCATCGTCTCGGCGTCGCCGGCGCGCACGAGCGCGGTGACGTCCTCGATGCGCTTGACGTCCTTGCCCGCCGCGCGCAGGTCGCGCAGGAGCGCGGTGCCGCTGGCGACGGAGTCGACGCAGTCGATGTTGCCGCACCGGCAGAGCACGCCGCCGCCGTCCCTGACCGGGATGTGGCCGATCTCCCCCGCGGCGCCGAGCGCGCCGCGCAGGATGCCGCCGCCGGAGATGATCCCGGCGCCGATCCGCGTGGAGACCTTGACGAACATCAGGTCGGCGACCTCGGGGTAGGCGCCCGCGTGCTCGCCGATGGCCAGCACGTTCACGTCGTTGTCCACCAGCACCGGCACGTCGAAGCGGGCCCGGATCAGCGGCGGGATGACCACGCCCGTCCAGGACGCCATGACGCGGGCGCTCTCGGTGCGCCCCTTGGCGAACTCCACGGTCGCCGGCACGCCCATGCCGACCCCGCGCACCCGCTCGCGCGGCGTGTCGCCGAGCAGCTCCTCCCAGGTGTCCATGAGCAGCGGCAGCACCACGTCGGGCCCCTGCTCGACGTCGATGTGGAAGCGCCGCCCGGCCAGCTCCCCGCCCGCGAGGTCGCAGACGGCCACCCGGGTACGGCTGGCGCCGAGCGCGGCCACCAGCACCACGCCGCCGGCGGCGTTGAACTCCAGCCTGACCGGCGGCCGCCCGCCGGTGGAGGGCGCGTCGGTGCGCTCCACGACGAGGCCGCGTTCGATCAGCTCGCCCACCCGCAGTTGCACGGCAGGCCGGGACAGGCCCGTGACCCGGCCGAGGTCCGCGCGCGTCACGGCCTCTCCGGTGCGGATGAGCCGCAGGATCTCGCCACTGGTGGCGAGTGTCGCGGCGGTACGTCGTGGCATCGACTTAGTGAATCACACCTGCTTAAGTCATGAACAGTCCTGACTTTCTTATCTCAAATAGCAAAAGCCTGCTTGTGTTAGACCCAAACTCTGGCTAATGTCCGTTCTGTCCTTGCTTGGCTGATCATCGGAGCCTGTCTCGTGTCCCCCCTCTCGTCTCCCGCCGCCGTCCACGCCGCCGATCTCGTCGTCTTCGGCGGCACCGGCGACCTGTCCATGCGCAAGCTGATCCCGGCGCTGTACCACAGCGACCGCGACGGCCGCCTGGCGCCCGAGACCCGCATCATCGCCATGTCCCGGGGCGGGCTGACCGACGCCGACTTCCGCGGCAAGGTGGACGCCGACGTCCGCGACCAGGTCCCCGCCGACGACCCGGCCGTCTGGCAGCGCTTCCTCGGCCGCCTGCACCACGTGTCCGTGGACGTCGGCGGATCCGACCGATCGGGCTGGTCGGCCCTGTCGCGGCTGCTGGCCGGGCACGAGCAGCGCGACCGCGTCTTCTACCTCGCCAGCCCGCCCATGACCTTCGGCCCGTTCTGCCGCGAGCTGGAGGCGGCCGGCCTGGTCACCCCGCACTCGCGCGTGGTCCTGGAGAAGCCGCTCGGCCGCGACCTGCCCAGCGCCCAGCGCATCAACGACGAGGTCGGCGCGATCTTCGACGAGCGCCAGATCTTCCGCATCGACCACTACCTCGGCAAGGAGACCGTGCAGAACCTGCTCGTGCTCCGCTTCGCCAACGCCTTCCTGGAGCCGATCTGGAACTCCCTCTGGATCGACCACGTGCAGATCACCGTCGCCGAGACCGTCGGCACCCCCGGCCGCCGCGGCTACTACGACCAGGCCGGCGCGCTGCGCGACATGGTCCAGAACCACCTGCTCCAGCTCCTCACCCTCACCGCGATGGAGCCTCCGGCCCGCAACGACCGCGAGGCCATCCGCGACGAGAAGGTCAAGGTCCTGCAGGCGCTGCGCCCCATCCAGGAGGCCAGCGAGGTCGACCGCTTCACCGTCCGCGGCCAGTACGTCGCAGAGGGCGCGATGGCCGGATACCTGGACGAGCCCGGCTCCACCCCGCCCACCCGGGACTCCGAGCGGGTCGAGACCTTCACCGCCATCCGCGCCGAGATCAAGAACTGGCGCTGGGCCGGCGTCCCCTTCTACCTGCGCACCGGCAAGCGCATGCCGCGCCGCGTCTCCGAGATCGTGGTGCAGTTCAAGGACGTGCCGCACTCCATCTACCCCGGCGGCTCCCCCAACCGGCTCGTGCTGCGCCTGCAGCCGGAAGAGGGCATCCAGCTGCACATCATGGCCAAGGAGCCCGGCGCCGGCGAGACCACGCTCAAGCCCGTCCCGCTCTCGCTCAGCTTCGGCGAGACCTTCACCACCCGCGTCCCCGAGGCATACGAGCGCCTCCTGTCGGACGTGCTGGGCGGCAACCCCACCCTGTTCATGCGCCGTGACGAGGTCGAGGCCGCCTGGCGCTGGATCGACCCGATCCTGGCCGCCTGGGAGGCATCTCCCGAACTGCCCGAGCCCTACCCCGCCGGCAGCCCCGGCCCGGCGGGCGCCCACGAACTGCTCGGCCGCAGCGGCCGGGCCTGGCACGAGGAGGCGTGATGACCAACCAGGAGATCCAGGCGATCACCGACCGGATCGCCGAGCGCAGCGCCGCCAGCCGTACCGCCTATCTGGCGCGCATCCGCCGCGACGGCGAGGCCGCCCGAGCCAAGGGACCCGCCCGCGCCCACCTCGGCTGCGCCAACCTCGCCCACGGCTTCGCCGCCGCGTCCTCTGCGGACAAGCCGCTTCTGCGCGGTACGGCCAAGCCCGGCGTGGCCATCGTCACCAGCTACAACGACATGCTCAGCGCCCACCAGCCGTACGAGACGTACCCGGCCGAGCTGAAGAAGGCCGTGCGCGCGGCCGGCGGCGTCGCCCAGGTCGCCGGCGGCGTGCCCGCCATGTGCGACGGCATCACCCAGGGGCGCGCCGGCATGGAGCTCTCGCTCTACAGCCGCGACGTGATCGCCATGTCCACGGCCATCGCGCTGTCGCACGACATGTTCGACGCCACGCTGCTGCTGGGCGTCTGCGACAAGATCGTGCCCGGCCTGTTCATCGGCGCCCTGCACTTCGGCCACCTGCCGGCGATCTTCGTGCCGGCCGGGCCCATGACCTCCGGGCTGCCGAACAAGGTGAAGGCGCGCACCCGGCAACTGTTCGCCGAGGGGCTCGTCGGCCGGGACGAACTGCTCGACGCCGAGGCCAAGTCCTACCACTCGCCCGGCACCTGCACCTTCTACGGCACCGCCAACTCCAACCAGGCGCTGATGGAGGTCATGGGCCTGCACCTGCCCGGCTCCACCTTCGTCAACCCGCACACCGAGCTGCGCCACGCCCTGACCGAGGCGGCCGGGCGCCGCGCGGTGGAGATCACGGCCCACGGGTCCGAGTACACCCCCATCGGGGAGCTCGTCGACGAGAAGGCGATCGTCAACGCCTGTGTGGCCCTGCTGGCCACGGGCGGGTCCACCAACCACACGCTGCACCTGGTCGCCATGGCGGCCGCCGCCGGGATCGTGCTGACCTGGGATGACCTGGCGTGCCTGTCCAAGGTCGTGCCGTCGCTGACCAAGATCTACCCCAACGGGCAGGCGGACGTGAACCACTTCCGCGACGCCGGGGGCATGCAGGTGCTCATCGGGGACCTGCTGGACAACGGGCTCCTCCACGGCGACGTGCTCACCGTGGCCGGGCGCGGGCTGGACCACTACCGCTCCGCGCCGGCGCTCAAGGAAGGGGCGCTCGTCTGGGAGGAGCGGACCTCGGGCAGCGCCGACCTGGACGTGCTGCGGCCCGTCACCGCGCCGTTCTCCGCGGACGGCGGGATTCACATGGTCGAGGGGAACCTCGGGTGCGCCGTGAGCAAGGTGTCCGCCGTGAAGCCCGAGCACCTGGTGATCGAGGCGCCGGCCAAGGTCTTCGACGACCAGCTCGACCTGCTGGCCGCCTTCGAGGCCGGGGACCTGGACGGGCAGGACTTCGTCGCCGTCATCCGCTACCAGGGGCCTTCGGCCAACGGCATGCCCGAGCTCCACAAGCTGACCCCGCCTCTGGCCGTGCTGCTGGACCGGGGGCAGCGGGTGGCCATCGTGACCGACGGGCGCATGTCCGGGGCGTCGGGGAAGGTGCCGGCCGCCATCCACCTCTCGCCGGAGGCGGCGGACGGGGGTCCGATCGCGCTGGTGCGCGAGGGGGACGTCATCCGGCTGGACTCCGCGGCCGGGACGCTCGAGGTGCTGGCCGATCTGTCCGGGCGCGAGCCTCAGGGGCAGGCGCTGAGCGATGCCGAGTGGGTGGGGACCGGGCGTGAGCTCTTCGCCGCCTTCCGGCGGATGGCGGGGGCGGCCGAGTTCGGCGGGGGGGTGTTCGGGGTCAGCGGGGCCGAGGAGGCCGAGCACGGGCCGGGGCTGGGGTTCGCGGCACCGGCCGGGGCCGCGCACTCGGAGGCTACGCCGTCGCGGCTGAAGGCCTGGAAGAGCACACCCACCACATCCCCACCGCCCCAGGAGGACGAACCTCCCCCGGGACCGCAGGCCCGGGCGTGAGCGGGACCGCGGTGCCGGGTGCGGAGCCGGCCAGTGAGTGAGCTGCCCTGGCTGGTCGCCGACGTCGGCGGCACCAATGCCAGGTTCGGGCTGGTCACCGCGCCCGGCGAGGCTCCCTCGCAGGTCGCGGTGCTGGCCGGAGCCGAGTACGCGAGCCTTCCGGATGCCGTAGCCGCCTATCTCGCGGATCACGCGGGCGGAGTGCGGCCGGGGGCGGCGTGTGTGGCCGTGGCGGGGCCCATCGGCGGCGACGCCTACGAGCTGACGAACCTGCCATGGGCCGGATCGATCAGTGCGCTCGGCCTGCCGTACGCGACGTTGCTGAACGACTTCGAGGCCCTGGCCGTGTCCCTGCCGCACCTGGCGGGGAACGACCTGGTCTGGCTGGGCGGGCCGCCGCCGTGCGACGGGATCAAGGCGGTGCTCGGGCCGGGCACCGGGCTCGGGGTGGCCGGGCTGGTGCCCGGTGACCAGGGGTGGATTCCGGTGCCGGGCGAGGGCGGGCACGTCAGCGTGCCGGTGTACGACGAGCGCGAGCAGGAGATCGTCTCGGCCCTGCGAGCCCAGGGGCTGCGGCACGTCGAGGCGGAGCACGTGCTGTCCGGGCCGGGCCTGACCAGGCTGCACCGGGCCCTCGCCCTGGTCAACGGCGTCGCGGGCGCGGAGACGCTGACCGCCTCGGAGATCGTCGCCCGGGAGGACGACCCGCTGTGCGCCGAGACGATCGAGGTGTTCTGCGCGATGCTGGGGACGTTCGCCGGCAATGTCGCCCTCACCCTCGGCGCCCGGGGCGGCGTCTACATCGGCGGCGGCGTCCTCCCCCGTATCGTGGAACGCGTGCGGGCCAGCGCCTTCCGCCGGCGGTTCGAGGCCAGCCCCAGCATGTCCGGCTACCTGTCAACGATCGCCACCGCGCTGATCACCGCCCCGCAGCCCGCGCTGACCGGCGCGGCGGCCTGGCTGACCCAGCAGCTTTCGAGGAGAAGTGTCTATGAGCCTGCTTGATCTCGCCCCTGTCGTGCCGGTCGTGGTGATCGAGGACGCCGCCACCGCCGTCCCCCTGGCGCGGGCGCTCGTGGCGGGCGGTCTGCCGGTCATCGAGGTCACGTTGCGTACGGCTGCCGCCCTGGAGTCGATCGCCCGGATCGCGGACGAGGTGCCGGATGCCGTGATCGGCGCCGGAACCGTCCGCACCCCTGCCGACATCTCCGCATCCGTGAAGGCGGGCGCCAGGTTCCTGGTCTCACCGGGCACCACTCCCGCCCTGGCCGACGCCTTGACTGGCGCCGGCGTGCCCTTCCTGCCCGGCGCGGCGACCGCCTCAGAGGCGATGGCCCTGGCCGAGCGGGGCATCGGGGAACTCAAGTTCTTCCCCGCCGAGGCCGCGGGCGGCCTGCCGTACCTGAAGAGCCTGGCCGGCCCCCTCCCGGACGTCCGCTTCTGCCCGACGGGCGGCATCAAGCCCGCGACGGCCCCGGACTACCTGGCCTTGCCGAACGTCGGTTGCGTGGGCGGCACCTGGCTCACCCCTGCCGACGCCCTGGCCACCGGCGACTGGGCCCGCGTGGAGAAACTCGCCGCCGAAGCCGCCGCCCTCCGCCCCCGCTAGCCCCGGGCTCGCCTCGATCCGCCGGTCCGTCTCACTCTCCCGGTCCGGGTCAGCGGAGGCGGGCCAGGGAGGCGGCGATGGCCTGGGCGGCGCCCCGGACGGAGATGCCCAGGCGGGCCAAGGGCAGGGCGGCGGCGGGGCCGGCTACCGAGACGGACATGACGACCTTGCCCGCGGCGTCGAAGACCGGGGCCGCCACGCAGGCGACGCCGTCGGCGAACTCCTCCTGCGCGTAGGCGACGCCGTAGTGGCGGACGCGGGCCAGTTCGCGGTCCAGGCCGGTCAGGCTGGTGATGGTGCGGCGGGTCAGGCGGGGTGGGCTGCCCTGGTCGGCGAGGGTGTGGCGGAGGGCGGGGTCGTAGGCGAGCAGGGTTTTGCCTATCGCGGTGCAGTGCAGCGGGGCGCGGTCGACGCCGTCGGAGGGCGAGGCGACCCTGTTGTGGCCGTAGACGCGTTCGACGTACTCGGCTTCCAGGCCCGACAGCACGGCGAGGTTCACGGTCTGGCGGGTGGTTTCGTAGAGGTAGAGAAGGTACGGCAGGACGGCGCGGCGGGTGCCCGGGATGCGGCCGCGGGAGTCCCCGAGGCGGGCCAGGAGGTCGCCGGCCAGGTAGTCGGTGCCTGCGCGCTTGGCCAGCGAGCGGGCGCACAGGACCGCCAGGATGCGGTGGGCGGTGGACTTGGGCAGGCCGGTGTTGCGGCACAGCTGCGACAGGCTGATCGGCTGCGCGGCGGCGCTGAGGGAGAAGAGGATGTCGATCCCCTTCTCGAGGCTGCCCGGCTGGGCCGCCTCCGGTGCGCGGCGATATTGCACGATCGAGTTCCCGGGCATCTCCACCATCCCTATCCCTCACCAAGGAGAAGGAAAGGCTTCCCCCGAGCTTGCGATCCTTGGTCTCCGGTTTACCCGATGCGGGGATCAAGCACACCGCTCTTGCTAACGATTGTGAAACCTTCTGACCTGGCCGTTTGAGGCTGAATCGGCGGGGAAGGGCGTGATTTATCCCCCAGTTGAGGGCTGGTGTCGCCCATGCCCATACCGTTTCCGTTCCTTGGCCGTGACCTGGCGGTGGATCTCGGCACCGCCAACACGCTCGTCTACGTCCGAGACCGCGGCATCGTGCTCGACGAGCCGTCCGTCGTGGCGATCAACACTCGCACCGACAAGATCGTCGCCGTCGGCGGCGACGCCAAGCAGATGATCGGCCGGACCCCCGGCTACATCGTCGCCATCCGTCCCCTCAGAGACGGCGTGATCACGGACCTGGAGATCGCCGAGCGCATGCTGCGGTACTTCATCCAGAAAGTCCATCGCCGCCGTTACATCGTCCGCCCGCGCGTGGTGGTCGCCGTGCCCAGCGGCACCACCGGGGTCGAGCAGCGTGCCGTCAAGGAGGCGTGCTACGAGGCCGGGGCGCGGCAGGTCTTCCTCATCGAGGAACCCATGGCCGCCGCCATCGGCGCCGGTCTGCCCGTGCACGAACCGGCCGGCAGCATGGTCGTCGACGTCGGCGGCGGCACCACCGAGGTGGCCGTCATCTCGCTCGGCGGCATCGTCAGCTCCACGTCCATCCGCGTGGGCGGCGACGAACTCGACCAGGCGATCATCGCCCACACCAAGAAGGAACACTCCCTGCTGCTCGGCGAACGCACCGCGGAACAGCTCAAGATGGACATCGGCTCCGCCTGCCCCGACGGGGAGGACCCGGTAGCCGAGATCCGCGGCCGCGACCTGGTCAGCGGCCTGCCCAAGACGGTGCAGGTGAGCTCGGCCGAGATCCGCGACGCCCTGACCGAACCCGTCAGTGCCATCGTGGACGCCGTCCAGACCACCCTTGACCAGTGCCCGCCCGAACTGTCCGGCGATCTCATGGACTGCGGCATCGCCCTGACCGGCGGCGGCGCCAAGCTCCACGGCCTCGGCCAGCGCCTCTCCCAGGCGACCGGGATGCCGATCAAGCTCGTGGAGAACCCGTTGCAGTCCGTGGTGCTCGGCTCCGGGCGATGCGTGGAGCAGTTCGGGCGCCTGAAGGACACCTTCGTACCGGAAACCCGCCGCTGACCCGGAAGGAGGCGACCACGGATGCGCGCCGGGGCCGCGCTGGAACGACCCGCCTCAGACGGGGCGGACGTGCATGGGGGTGCCGCCTGGACAGGCGCCCTGACCGATAGCCAGTCACCGGACGAGGCCGTCACTCCCCTCCGGGGGGTGGGCACATGAGACGAGGCGGGCACGGGCGACTGGTGGTGGGTGCGCTGGTGCTGGCCGCCATCCTGCTGATCGCCGCCGACCGGCAACAGGCGCTGCAGCCTCTGCTCACGGCGGGCGCGGCGGTGGCCGGGCCGGTGGAGAGGGCGGTGGCCGGCCTGACCTCCGGCGGGAACGAGCGGATCCGGGCCCTGGAGCAGGAGAATGCCCGGCTCAAGGCCGAGTTGTGGACCCGATCCGCCCAGCCGGGCACCCCGCCCGGCATCCCCGCCACGCACCCGACGCTCGAGGGCGTGCGGTTCGTGGCGGCTCAGGTGATCGCGTACGGCGGGCAGCAGGGCCTGTCCGGCACGGTCACCATCGACACGGGCACGGCCGCCGGCGTACGCCCCGACCTCACCGTCGTCAACGGCGACGGCCTCGTGGGCCGGGTCGTGGCCGCCGGTCCGGATACGGCGACCGTGCTGCTGGCCACGGATGCCACGTCGGTGATCGGCGCACGGCTGGCCGGCGCCGGCGAGGTGGGCACGGTGACGGGCGGCGGCAAGCCGGGCGGGCTGCTCGAGCTGAGCCTGCTGGATTCCGCGGCCGGCGTCGCGCCGGGGCAGCGGGTGGTGACGTTCGGCTCGCGGCGGATGGTGCCGTTCGCCCCGGGCGTGCCGATCGGGACGGTCGTCAGTGTGGGCCCGGCCACGGATCCGCTGACCCGTACGGCGCTGGTGCGCCCGGCCGCCCGGCTGACCGCGCTCGACGCGGTGGCGGTGGTGATTCCGCCATGAGCACGGCGATGTCCCCGTACGGCGGCGCCCGCGCGTGGGCGGCGGTCGTGCCGGCGCCCCTCCTCCAGGTGACCTTGGTCAACCGCGTCACGCTGCCCGGCCAGGTGACCCCGGATCTCACGCTCCTGTGCGTCCTGGCCCTGGCCCGCCTCCGGGGCCCGGTGGAGGGTGCGGTGGCGGGGTTCGTGAGCGGGCTCCTCCTGGACCTCATCCCCCCGGCCGCGCATCCCGTGGGGCGTACCGCCCTGGCGCTGTGCGTGGCCGGGTACGCGGGCGGCCACCTGCGCAGGCTGCCGGCGGCGCTGGGGCTGCCGCTCGGGGTCGTGGCGGGCGTGGTGGTGGCGGCGGGGGTGCACGCGGCGCTCGGCGATCCGCGCGCGGACGGCCCCGCGCTGATGCATGTGCTGCCGCTGGCCGCGGCCTACGGGGTGGCGGCCATGCCGATTGTCTGGTTCCCGCTCCGGTGGAAGGCGCGTGATGCGTTCCCGGCTGCTCGTCCTGCACGTGCTGATCGTCTCCTTGTCGCTCATCCTCCTCATCCGGCTGTGGGACGTGCAGGTGCGCCACGGCGACGACTACGCCAGGGCCGCCGCCGAAGATCACGTCAGGCAGGTGGTCGTGCCCCAGGTCCGTGGCGAGATTCTCGATGATCGCGGACGGCCGCTGGTGCGCAACCGGACGGTGCTGGCCGTCACGGTCGACCATGTGGCGCTGACCCGGCGGCACGACGGCGGGCGGGCCGTGCTGAAGCGGCTGGCGGCCGTGCTGGACGTCCCGGCCGCGCGGCTGACCGAGCTGGTGCGCCTGTGTACGGCCGGCGTCGGGCGGCCGTGCTGGCCCGGCTCGCCGTACCAGCCGATTCCCGTCGCGACGGACGTGAGCACGCGGGCGGCGCTGCAGATCGCCGAGCGGCCGGAGCTGTTCCCGGGGGTGAGCGCGGAGCCGGTGCCGGTGCGCGAGCACCCGAACGGTGAGCTGGCGGCGCACGCGCTCGGGTACGTGGCGCCGTCCGGCGAGGGTGATCCGGCGTCCGGGATCGGGCTGGCGGGGCGTGAGGGGCTGGAGGCATGGTACGACGCGGACCTGCGCGGGCGGCCCGGGCGGCGTGAGGTGGTGGTGGACACGACGGGGCAGGTGGTCAGGACCGTGTCGGAGACGGCGCCCGGGGCCGGTCACGACCTGGTGACCAGCATCGACGCCAAGGTTCAGGGGGTCGCGGAGCAGGCGTTGCGGCGGGCGATCGAGGGCGCGCGCGAGCAGCGGCTGCCCGCGGACTCCGGGGCGGCCGTGGTGATGGACGTGCGCGACGGGCGGGTCGTTGCGCTGGCGTCGTATCCCGGCTATGACCCGAACGTGTGGTCGGAGGGCATCTCGTCCAGGGAGTACCGGGAGCTGCGGGGCCGGTTACAGCCGAAGGCGATCCAGGGGCAGTGGGCGCCGGGTTCGACGTGGAAGGTCACGTCGGCGGCCGCGGCGGTGCGGGCCGGGTACGGGCTGAACCGGATCTACGGGTGCCCCGGGTCGTTCCAGGTGGGGGCGCGGGCCTTCAGGAACTTCCGCGGGATCGGGCTGGGCAGCATGCCGCTCAGCCGGGCGCTGACCGCATCCTGCGACACGATCTTCTATCGGTTCGCCTATGAGATGTGGCTCAAGGACGGCGGGACGAAGCCGGTCAGACGTCCGAAGGATCCGATGCAGAAGATGGCGGCGGCGTTCGGGTTCGGCAAGCGGACCGGGATCGACCTGCCGGGCGAGGCCGCCGGGCGGCTGCCGTCGCGGAGCTGGAAGCGGGCGTTCTGGAAGGAGACGAAGGGACAGGCCTGCCGTACGGCGAAACTGGCGAAGTCGGCCTACGTCCGGGCGATCGCCCGCGAGACCTGCCGGGACGGGTACACGTGGTGGGCGGGTGACGCGGCCAACTTCTCGATCGGGCAGGGAGACGTCCTGGTGACGCCGCTTCAGCTGGCCCGGGCGTATGCGGCGCTGGCCAACGGCGGCAGGCTCTACACGCCGCGGGTGGGGAAGGCGGTGGTGCGGGCCGACGGCAGCGTGGTGCGCCGGATCAAGCCCAAGCTCACCGGGCGGCTGCCGGTGCCCGACCGCGTTCTGGCCTACATCCGCGCGGCGCTGGCCGAGGTGCCCAAGAGCGGGACGGCGGCCGGGGCGTTCGCCGGGTTCCCGCTGGACCGGCTGCCGGTGGCGGGCAAGACGGGGACGGCGGAGGCGTACGGCAAGAAGGACACCTCCTGGTTCGCCTCCTTCGCCCCTGCGGGCAGGCCCCGGTACGCCGTCGTGGTGGTCGTCTCCCAGGGCGGCACCGGCGCCGGGGCCGCCGCCCCCGCGGTCCGGGAGATCTGGTCGGGCATGTACGGACTTGAAGGGAAAAAGGCCGCGCTGGGCGAAAAATCAGCGCTGGACGGAAAGGCGGCACGGGGAGAGAAGGCCAAACTGGGCGGAAGATCCACGGAGGCCGCCCCATGAAGGCCCGCCGCCCCTTCAGAGCCCCGCGCCTCGACTGGATCCTGGCCGCCGCGGCCCTCGCCCTGTGCGGCACCGGCGCGCTCCTCGTCTGGTCCGCCACCGAGTCCCGTCTCCTCGACTCCGGCGACGACCCGCTCACCTACCTCAACCGCCAGCTCCTCAACATCGCCGCCGGCGTCGCCGCCATGATCGTCCTCACCCTCACCGGCCACCGCACCCTCCGGGCCTACACACCGTGGGCCTACCTGGCCGCCTGCCTGGCCCTGGCGGCCGTGCTCACCCCGCTGGGCCGTACCGTCAACGGCGCCCAGGCGTGGCTCGGCCTCGGACCCCTGCAGGTGCAGCCGTCGGAACCCGCGAAGCTGGCGCTGGTCCTGGCCCTGGCCGCGGTCCTGGCCGAGCGCGGGGACGGCGAGCGCCGCCCGACCTGGCGGCAGGTCCTGCCGGCCCTGGCCCTGGCGGCGCCGCCGGGGCTGCTCATCCTGCTCCAGCCGGACATGGGCACGCTGCTGATCCTGGGCGCCGTGGTCCTGGGCGCGCTGTTCGCCGCCGGGGTGGCGCTGCGCTGGCCGGCCGCCCTGCTCGTGACCGCCGCGGCGGCGGGCGCGGCCGCGTGGTTCCTGGGCCTTCTGCAGCCCCACCAGGTCAGCCGCCTGATCGCCTTCGCCGAGCCGGGCGCCGACCCGCTCGGCGCCGGGTACACGGCCAAGGAGGCGCTGGTCACGGTCGGCTCCGGCGGCACGTTCGGCAGGGGCCTGTTCAACGGCGACCAGACCGCCGGGCGGTTCGTGCCCGAGCAGCACACCGACTTCGTCTTCACCGTGGCCGGGGAGGAGCTCGGGTTCCTGGGCTCGGCGCTGATCGTGGCGCTGCTGGCGGTGGTGTTCTGGCGCGGGTTGCGCATCGCGGGGCGGGCGGACTCCCACGGGTCGGTGACCGCGGCGGCGGTGGTGTGCTGGCTGGCCGTGCAGACGTTCGTGAACGTCGGGATGGCGCTCGGGCTGGCGCCGGTGATCGGCGTGCCGCTGCCCCTGGTCTCGTACGGCGGGTCGGCCACGGTGGCGACGCTGGCCGCGATCGGTGTCCTGCAGTCCATCCATCGCGGCACGCAACGCCTCTGACCTGCGGTTTTCCCAGACGGAACGCATACGGGAATTACCCATCCGGCGTTCCGTGTGCCGAAACGGATGATTGCCCCATCGAGGCAGTAGGATTCCCATCGATGGTATGAGTACCACAAGCCGGGCCGTCGCCGATTGGATGCGGCGCCGGGAACTCACCACCGTCTTCTGCGGTCCGGGAGCCTCCGGCGTCTTCCCCGGCGACGTCCGCCGCATCCTCGCCCTCCAGGAGGCGGTCGCCGTCGCCATGGCCGGCGGCTACGCCTCCGTCACCGGCCGCCCCGCCCTCGTCGACCTATGCGCCGAGACGCCCGGCGCGCTGGGGGCCGTCCAGGGCGCCGCCGCCGGCCGTACCCCGCTCATCCTGACGGCGGGGCCGCGGCTGCGTGCGATGCTCACCATGGACGCCCTGTTCACGGCCGCGCCACGACGCCCGCCCGTCAAATGGTCCTGCGAACCCCGGCCGCAGGACGTGCCCGACGCCCTCGAATGGGCCTACCACCTCGCCCTCGCCCCGCCCCGCGGCCCCGTCTGCCTGGCCCTGCCCGGCCCGGACACGATCGCCGCGGACGCCGTGCCACCGCTCCGCCCCATGGCCGCCGCGGCCGCCCCCGACCCGATCGCGCTGGGCCTCCTGGCCGAACGGCTCGACCGCGCACACTCCCCCGTGCTCGTCGTCGGCGCCGACGTGGACGCATCGGGCGGCTGGGCGGCCGCGGTCGAACTCGCGGAGCGGTGCGCGCTGCCGGTCTGGGAGGCGCCGCCGGCCAGCCGCGTCTCCTTCCCGCAGAGCCATCCGCACTACCGCGGCGCCCTGCTGCCCGACGCCGAGCCCGCCGCCCGCCAGCTCGCCGGCCACGACCTGGTCGTCGTCGCGGGCGCGCCACCGCCGCCGCTGCCGGACGGCGCGGAGGCGGTCCTGCTCACCTGCGACCCGGCCGACGCGCCCTTCGGGCACGTGATCTGCGGTGACGTACGGCAGGCGCTGGCCGCCCTGGCCGAGCTGACCAAGGTCAGGGAGGAACCCCTGCCCGGCGCCTGGCCCGCTCCCTCCCCCGCGCCCCCGGGCCGCCGCCCGATGAGCCCCGTCACCGCCCTGGCCGCGCTGGCCGAGGGGGCGCCGCCGGAGACGATCTGGGTCAGCGAATCCCCGTCGATCCGGCCCGCCTTCCACGACCAGATCAGGATCGACCGCCCCGGCTCGTTCCTGTGCGCCGCCGACGGCGGCCCCGGCCACGGGCTGCCCGCCGCCGTCGGGGCCCAGCTCGGCCGGCCGTACCGGCCCGTCGTCGCCGTCATCGGCGACGGCTCCCTGCACCACGCCGTCACCGCGCTGTGGAGCGCGGCCGCCTATCGGGTGCCGGTCACCGTCGTGGTGCTCACCGACCGCGAGCACGCGATGATGCGCTGGTTCCGCCACCTCGACGGGCCCGGGCTCGACGTCGACGTCCGCGCCGTCGCCAAGGGGTACGGCCTGGCCGCCTGCCACGTGGAGTCCGGCCGGGCGCTGACCGCCGCCGTCCGCATCGCCACCGCCTCCGATCTGCCCATGCTCATCGAAGTCCCCGTGAGCGGCCCCTGAGCTCACGCCCCGCGCCACAGCAGGCCGTCCGCGACCGGCCTGATTCCCGGCGCTCGCGCCGCCCGCCCACACATCCCGGGGCGGCGCGAGCGCGCTCGAAGCCCGCGTGCCCCCTATGGCACGACGGGGCCCGGCGGCGCCCGGTCCACGTGGCACGTGTCCGAGGCGCGCTTCCACGCCCGTCCCGGACGCCGCCGGCGTCACGTACGCAGAAAGGATGTGATCACCATGAAGTCCGGCCCGGGCGTCAGCTGGGCCCTCCTGTGAAAGGCCGCCGCCTCCGGAGGGTCCTTCGCGGGCTCTCCGGAGCACGCCTGCGACGTGCGAAGACGCCGAGCGCAACGCTTGATCGCCCCCGAGCCGTTAGAGTCTTGGGAGAAATGGCATGCCGGGCGGAGGATCGGTCGGTTTGAGACGGCGGGATGACGACGGCGAAAGGGCGGAGAGGGTGGCACAGCGCGGTCCGCTGACCCCCGAAGACCCGTCCGAGATCGGCCCGTACGAGCTGGTCAAACGCCTTGGCTCGGGCGGCATGGGGACCGTCTACCTGGCCAAGGCGCCCGACGGCGCCAAGGTGGCGCTGAAGGCGATCCGCCGCGACTTCGCCGCCGACCCGGTCTACCGGGCGCGCTTCCACGAAGAGGTGTCCAACGCCCGTAAGGTCGCCTCCTTCTGCACCGCCCGCGTCCTCGACCACGGCGAGCACGACGGCCTGCTCTACCTCGTCACCGAGTACATCGCCGGCGTGTCCCTGGAGGACCACCTCATCGAGCACGGCGCGCTGGAGCCGTCGGTCCTGCACGCCGCCGCCGTGGGCGTGGCCGCGGCGCTGACCGCCATCCACGCCGCCGGGCTGGTCCACCGCGACCTCAAGCCGGCCAACGTCATGCTCACCCTCGCCGGTCCGCGCGTGATCGACTTCGGATTGGCCCGTTCCACCAACGTCAACTCCCGCCACACCAACGCCGGGATGGTGATGGGCACCCCCGGCTGGATCGCGCCCGAGCAGGTCTTCGAAGGCCGCACCAGCCCCGCCGGCGACGTCTTCGCCTGGGGCTCCCTGATCGCCTACGCCGGGCTCGGCGGGCACCCGTTCGGCGAGGGCGACGCCTACGTGATGGCCGCCAGGGCCCGCACCGCCCCGCCCGACCTGCGCGGCCTGCCCGCGCCCCTCGACCGGCTGGTGGCCGCCGCCATCCACCCCGACCCGGCTCGCCGGCCCGCCTCCAAGCAGCTCCTGCTCGAACTGGTGGGCGCCGCCGACGAACCGGCCGCCACCCGTCACCTGACCTCGATGTGGGACCCGGCCGTCGCCCAGCCGCCGTTCCCGCCCGGCCCTCCGCGCGGCGGTCCCGGCCCCGCGGGGCGGCCGCACCACGGCGCTCCGGCCATGCCCGGCCCACCCCCCGGTACGGCGGGCCGCCCGCCCGCGGGCGCACCCGACCGGCGATCCCCGGATCCGCGATCCGCTCCCCGGGGGCCCCGGCCCGGTCAGCCCGGCTCCCGGCCGGGCCCGCCCGGTCCCGATCCCCGGCTGGCGCAGACCGGCACCGGTCACCTGCCGCAGCCGCCCCATCCAGGTCCCCGGGCCGCGGGCCGCAACCCGGAGATGACCGGGCCGCCGCCGCCCGGCCGCCCGGGGCCGGAGACGACCGGCTCCGTGCCGCCCGGACGACCGAGCCCCGACATGACGGGACCGGTGCCACCCGGACGACCAGGTCCTGACATGTCGCCTGGGCGCCGGAGTCCTGACATGACGGGACCTGTGCCACCCGGACCCCCAGGTCCTGACATGTCGCCCGGACGCCGGAGTCCTGACATGACGGGACCTGTGCCACCCGGACGACCGGAGATGACGGGACCGGTGCCGCCCGGACTGCCGGAGATGACCGGGCCTCTGCCGCACGGCCGCCCCGGCGCGGGCAGGCCGCCTCGGCAGTCCGCCACCGGCCAGGGCCCGCTCCCGCCCGGGGGCGGCTTCGCCGTACCGCAGAAGCGGCGGGGCGCGGCCGGGTGCCTGATCGCGGCGGTGGTCGTCCTGGTGGTGATCGCGCTGTTCATCACCGCGATGGCCTGGCTGTTCAGGGGCCCGTCGGCGGCCGGTGAGGGCGCGCCGGTGCAGGACGGGACGTTGCGCTTCACCGTCACCGCCACCAAGTGCCCCAAACCCGCCAAGTCCGCGCAGATGCGGCAGTGCCGCCTGTCCGTGCAGGTGAACAACGTCGGGCCGGAAGCCAGGGTGCTCTACCCGGGGCAGCAGAAGCTCGTCGACCAGAACGACGCCCTGCACGGCGCGTCCCGGCTGCTGGACAAGGACGGCAAGGAGATCACTCCGTTCCGCGTCGAGCCGGGCGCGTCGTTCACCGGCGTGCTGGAGTTCGAGCTGCCCAAGACCGCTCGCGCGGAGGGTGTGGAGCTGCACGACTCCGGGCTGAGCCGGGGTGTGCGGGTGGATCTCAGCACCACGCGTTGATCAGCCCGGCCAGCTCGCGCGGGCGGGTGAAGAAGACGCTGTGCCCGCCCTCCAGCCGCAGCCGGGTGACGGGCGCGCGCAGCCGGGCGGCGTGCCGCCGCTGGGCGCCGGGGGTGACGGCCCGGTCCCGGGTGGTGTGCACGTAGGCCAGCCGTACCCCGTCGGGAACGCGGTGCCGTACCGGAGCCTCGAGGACGCGGGTGGGCTCGGAGGTCAGGTTGTCCAGCACGAGGCGGGCGTCGGCGGGCGGCAGGTCGTGGCAGAGCAGGAGCCGGGCGACGGGGCGCGGCATGACGAGTTGCCCGTCGCGGCCGACGCCGAGCCGTTCCCGCAGCCGGTCCAAAGGGCGGGGCAGCATGCCGAAGTACGACTGGCCGTCGCGCGGGATCACCGCGGCCACGAACATGACCCCGGCGACACCGCCGCCCGACAGGGTGTGAAGCGCGGTCAGGCCCGCCAGCGAGTGGGCGACGAGCACGGGCGCCCGCATGCCGGTCCGGCCGATCGCCTCCCGGACGGCGTCCGCCCACGCGTCCAGGGTGGCGTCCGCGCGCGGCAGGTCGGGCGCGATCGCGGGCAGCGCCAGCCGGGGCAGAACCCGGGACCAGCACCAGGAGCCGTGCATGCCGCCGTGCAGCAGGACGACGCCGTCGGCCGTCACAGCGTGTGCTCGATGCCGTCGAGGGCGAGGGCGAGCTTCCCGGCGAACCATTCCTCGTGCCCGTCTCCGGACGCCGTGGTGATGATCTCCCGCACCCGGGGGTCGAAGTGCTCCGCCCAGGCGCGTGGCGCCGCCCGGTCCTCGCCCAGGGCTCCGGCCAGCATGAAGTCCCGCGACAGCACGGTGGTGCAGGCCAGGTCCAGGACGAAGTCGACGGCCAGCGTGGCCTTCGCCGGGGCGAAGCCGTACCCCATGAGCTCGAGGCAGAGGCGGTTGAACGCGATGATCAGCTCGTCGTTGGCCAGGAGGCGGCGGCCGGCGGCGAGGATGAGGCCCGGATGATCGGTGAGGATGCGCCAGACGGTCCAGGCGGCGCGCTCGAGGTGATCGCGCCAGCCGGTGCCGCCGGCGGGCCAGTCGGCGGTCCTGATCAGCAGGGACACCCCGGTGTCGATGAGGTCGTCGAGGCCGCCGATGTGCCGGTACAGGCTCGCCTGGTTGACGCCGAGGCGCTGCGCGACGGCGGCCACGCTCAGGCCGGTGAAGCCGTGCTCGACGACGGCCCTGGCCACGGCCTCGGGGTCGATCACCCGGGGCCGTCCGCCGCGCTTGTTTCCCTGCATGGATTCAGTATCCAGGTTTTGCGAATGCCGTTGCAAAACTCGCGCACCCACTCCTACACTCCCTGTTTGGTAAGGCTTACCTAAGTTTAGGAGTGCCATGGCGCGGCTGCGTGTCCTCTATCTCAGCGTTTTCATCATGTTTCTCGGCCAGCAGACCCTGAATCCGCTCATCGCCCCGCTCGCCCGCGAGGTCGGCCTGGAGGAGTGGCAGGTCGGCGTCATCATCAGCACCGCCGCCGTGGTCGTCGTCCTGACCAGCCAGTTCTGGGGCCGCAAATCCACCCAGTGGGGGCGCAAGCCGGTCCTGGCCGGCGCACTCGCCGGGGCGGCGCTGGCCATGCTGGCCTTCGCCGTACTCGCCCAGCTCGGCATCGCCGCCGTCCTGGGCGGCGGGGTGCTGTTCGGGTTGTTCGTGCTCACCCGGGGCGTGCTGTTCGGCGCCGCCTTCGCCGCGGTCCCGCCCACGGCCTCGGCGTACGTCGCGGACGCCACCGGCAACGAACGCGACCGGCTGGCCGGCATGGCCGCGATCGGCGCCGCCCAGGGCATCGCGATGATCGCCGGGGCCGCCGTGGGCGGGCTCCTCGGCGGGCTCGGGATGCTGGCGCCGCTCTACGTCGTGCCGCTCCTGCTCGGCATCGGCGCCGTGATCGTGCTGGCGCTGGTCAAGCCGCAGGACCCACGGGAACTGGTGACGGCGCCGCCGCGGGTCAACCCGTTCGACCGGCGCGTGTGGCCGTTCCTGCTGGCCGGGTTCGGGATCTTCACCTCGCTCGGGTTCGTGCAGATCCTCGTCGGCTTCCTCCTCCAGGACCGCAACGGCCTGCCCGCCACCGCGACCGCCACCGCCACGGGCGGCACCATGCTGGCCGCCGGGATCGGCATGCTCCTCGCCCAGGTGGTCGTCGTGCCCAGGACGTCGTGGCCCGCCAGGAAGCTCATGCGCGTGGGGGCGGTGGTCGCGCTGGCCGGGCTGGCGCTGCTGGTGCCCGACCTGGGGATCCCGGTGTTCGTCGCGGCCGTGTTCGTGACCGGGCTGGGGCTGGGGCTGGCCATCCCCGGGTACTCGGCGGGGCCCACGTTCGCGATGACCAAGGAGGAACAGGGCGGGCTGGCCGGGGTGGTGGCCGCCAACAACGCGCTCACCTTCGTCCTCGCGCCTGTGCTGGCCACCGGGTTGTACGAGCTGTCGCCCCTGGCTCCGCTGGTCATCGCCGTGGTCATCATGGGGCTGGTGCTGGTCCTGCTGTTCGTCCACCCGCTGCTGCGCGCCGCGGAGCCGGTGCGGCTGGAGGATCCGGCGGGCACCATCGGATGACCCGAGGGTTAGCCCGGGGCGGCGACCGGGCGACTGGCACCGGGAGGGCGACTGGATGCGGGCGCCAGCCGACACCACCGGGTGACCGGCGGAACTGGGAAAGGACACCCCGCAGAGACGTCAGCCGGCAGTACCACGAGACCCCCCGGCCAAGTCGCCACCAGAACCCCTGGCCAAGTCGCCGCCAGAACCACCGGCCAAGTCGCCACCAGAACCGCTGGACGAACTACCGCGAGACCCGGTGGGCGCGCTGCCGTGAGACCGATGGGCGCTGCCGTGAGGGCACAGGACACGAACCGGACGCTCCGCCGAGGGGCCAGCCCTGCCGAGAGACCCGCCCGACACGGAGCAGGACACCCCACGCAGCACGGACCAGGATGCCCTCGCCCGGCACCAGGACGCCCTTACCCGGCACGTCCTCGCCCGACATGCACCGGAACGTCCTCGCCCGGGACAGACCAGGACGCCCTCCCCCGACGCCGAGCAGGATGTCCTCGCCCGACGCCGAGCAGGATGTCCTCGCCCGACACGCACCGGTATGCCCACTGCAGAGGAGCAGGCCGACGCTGCTCAGGGACTCACCCCACCCGATGGCCGGAGGCGCTCTGGATCAGGCTTCTGGCACGCTCCGCCGTACCAGCGGAAGACCTCAGCCGTCAGGGGAACGCCTCACTGAGCGGCACCGGAGCTCCAGGCCCAGGCGGCGATGCCCACGCGGTTGGCCGCGCCTACCTTGCGCTGGATGTTGGCCAAGTGTGTTTTGACCGTGCCGGGGCTGATGAACAATTCGCTGGCGATGTCCGCGTTGGTCCTGCCGTGTGCCACTAGGACGGCGATTTCACGCTCGCGGTCGGTGAGCGCCTCGTGGGACGGGGTCGCGTCGGGGGCCGGGCTGCGCAGGTGCCGGAGAAGCCGTACGGTGACCTGCGGACTGATCAGGGTGTCACCCGCCATGGCCGCTCGGATGGCCTCGATGAGCAGCGTCGGCCCCGAACGCTTCAGCAGGAACCCGGCGGCCCCGTTGCGCAGCGCCGTATGCACATAGTCATCCAGGTCGAACGTCGTCACCACGATCACCCGCGTCTCCCCCGCCAGCAGCCGGGTGACCTCCAGCCCGTCAAGCCCGGGCATGCGGATGTCGGCCAGAACCACATCCGGCTTCACATGCCTGGCCAGCTCAACCGCCCGCTCCCCGTCCGCCGCCTCGCCGACCACGGTCATATCCGGCTGCGAGTCGAGAATGAGCCGAAACCCGATCCGCACGTCGTCCTGGTCATCCGCAATCAGGATCCGCGTGCTCACAACCCCGGCCTCCCCATCAGTTCCGCCCTCACGACTCCAACCCCTCCATCACACCCGAGCTCACAACCCCAACCCTGTCATCACGCCCATCCCCACGATCCCGGGCCTTGACCGCACTCACCCCAGGCCCCGGGCCTTGATCGCATCTGCCCCAGCCTCATCACATCCGTTCACACGGTCCCGGCCCTCGATCACGCCCGCGCTCCGTCCGGGCTCCCGCGCATCCGCCCAATCCCCCCTCAATCACGTCCCTCCACGGAGACCTCGCCCTCAGGTCACACGCCCACATACCAGCCTTGTCATGCGTCTGGTCTCACCGTCCCGCCCCCCGAGTACACCGTCCGCACAACCCGGACACCGCAGTGCAACCGCAGTCCGGACACCGCATTACAAGCGCCCGTACAACCCGGACACACCATCACCCGGTCCACCCGTCCCGGCCCCGTCAACGCCCTCTCTCCTGCCGGATCACCCCTCATGCCGGGATCACCGCCGTCAACCTCCAACCCTCCCGATACGGCCCCGCCTCCAGCGACCCGCCGGTGGCGGCCAGGAGTTCGCCGAGCCCTGCCAGCCCGAATCCACCCTTCCGGCCCGGTGCGCCCCTCTGCCCGTCGGTACGGCCGGTCGCCCCGTCGTTCTCCACCTGGACGGTCACCTCCTCCCCTTCGGCGGCAACGCGCACGGACACCGCGCTCGCTCGCGGCGCATGTCTTCGTACGTTGGTCAGCGCCTCGCTCACCACCCGATACGCCGTCGCGGAAGCCTCCCTCGACACCCCATCCGTCTCGACGTCGAAGCTCACCGCGACCGCGGGCGGAAACCCCTCGGCCAGGTCCGCCACCCGCTCCAGCCCGGGAGTGGGCGCCCGGCCGGGGTCGTTCAGCATGTGCACCGTGCGGTCGAGCGAGGCAAGGGCGCGGTGACCGCCCTCCTCGATGCGCCGCAGGGCGTCGGCCACGTGCTCGGGCAGCCCCGGCACCAGCCGGGCCGCCTGCGCCTGGACGAGCATGCCGCTCACGTCGTGGGCGACGAAGTCGTGCAGGTCGCGGGCGAGGCCGAGCCGTTGGTCCTGGACGGCCGCCGCCACCGCGTGCACGCGGATCCGGTCGAGCCAGCGCAGATATAGGCCCGCGCCGGCCGCCGCCACTGCCGGAAGCGCCCAGGTGGCGCATCCGCCCAGGGCTACGGGCCAGGGAGCGTTCCACACCTGCCTGAGAAGGACGGTCGCCACCGCCAGCCCGGGCACCACGGCCGCCACGGGGCGGCGCCGGGCGGCCACGTGCGTCAGCGCCAGCAGCGCCGGCACCTCCACGAACACCCACCCGGTCCCGGACAGCAGGGATTCCCCGGCTCCCTGGACACCGCCCGGCGGGCCCGAGCCCCACCCGGATTCCGGCGTGCCGGAGGGCTGGCCGAGGTGAGTGTCGCTCTGGGAGGCCGCGCTCTGAGAGGCCGCGCTCCAGGCCACGGAGGCGGCGGTCGCGGCGATCGAGACGCACCCGGCCACCAGCGCGGCGGTCTCGGGAGTCGGCCAGGCGGCGCCCAAGGTCCGCCTGGCCGGCACCCGGGCAGGCGCATGGCCAGGCTCTGCGCGCGCTCTCAACCGGTCGGCCGAGAACGCGCGCCCTGACAAGGCCGTCACCACCGCTATGACGGCGACCAGGGCTGGGATCACGTGCATGCCATGACTTTAGAGGTCCCGCCGAGCTGCGGGGATCTGCCGAACGGTGGATATGAGGCGGCTGCGGCCGTACCAGGATCCGTCGATCGGCAGATGGGCCGCCCGGCCGTTCATTGGAAGGCTTGAGGCCATGAACGAGATGACGACGGCAGCACGCTGGCCGCGCCTGGCCACGTGGGGAGCGGCCGCGTGGTCGCTGGGTTATGGCGCGCTCGGCCTCTTCTGGGCGTACGGCGGAGCGGGCTTCCCCTTCGGCGAAGGCGACATCCCGGATGCCCGGGCCGAGTCGTTCCTGGGCACCGCCACGGCCGCGGGCACGGGTCCGGTGATCGCGTCCCTGGGTGCCGCCGGCGCGCTGGTGGCCGTGGCCATGACACGCCGATGGCCGCACCGGACACCACAGAATCCCGGCACACGCCCGGGAGCACAGCCTGAGGCACCTCGAAGCTGGGCAGCACAGGGCACGGCAGTCGCGGGCACAGCCGCCCACGGCACTACCCGACGCGGGGCTACGGAACAAGCCACGGGTCCGGGCACGGCCGCGAAGGGCGCCGCCGCCCGGCTTGGCATGGAGTACAGCCTGGCGGCGGTCGAGGACGCACCCACTTCAGGTGGAGCAGCGGAAACCAGAGCCACCTACAACAGAGCGGCATCCAGCAGAGTGGCAGCCGACACGGAAAAGCACGACAGGGCAGCACCTGACACAGCGGCACCCGACGGAGCGAAGCACGACGGGACAGCACCCAACACAGCGGCACCCGACGGAGCGAAGCACGACAGGGCAGCACCCAACACAGCGGCACCCCACGAAGGGAAGTACGACGGAGCGGCACCCGACACAGCGAAGCAGGACGGTGCGGCATCCGACGGAGCGAGGAAGGTTGGAGCAGGGCACAACGGGCTGGCGCGGGTGGTCAGGGGGGTGGTGGTGGCGTTTGCTTGGGTTGCGGCGTTTGTGCTGGTGGCGCTGATACCCGATGCCCGGATCATGACAGCCGTCGGTTATGCGCCCATCTTCCTGGTCGGGCTGCCGTTCGGGTGGCCGGATGCCAACTACTTCGAACTGGCCTTTCCCTGGCCGGTGGTCAACATGCTTCTGTGCGCCGGGGGCGGTGTTCTGTGGGCGGGTGCGGCGTTGGCGTTCCAGCGGCGGACGGCCGGGGCGTGCGAGAGCTGCGGCAGGACTCATGGTCGTTCGGGGGTATGGGTGGGCAGGGCCGCACGGTGGGGGACGTGGGCCGCGTATGTCGGCTTCGTGGTGCCGCTGTTCTACTCGGTGGTCCGGTGGGCCTGGGCGCTCGGGGTTCCGCTGTTGTTCTCGGAGGAGGGCGTCAAGTGGCTGCATGAGACCGGGATGGCTTGGGCTGGGGCGGGGCTGGCGACGTTCGGTGCGCTGGGCGGCGTGCTGACGCTTGGGCTGGCCCGGCCTTGGGGACGGATCTGGCCGCGGTGGGTTCCCGTGCTGGCGGGGCGGGCGGTGAACCCGCGGCTGCCGGTCACGCTGGGGGCCCTGGTCACGGGGGTGCTGGCGTCGGCGGGCATGGTGGCGATCCGGATCACCGACTGGACGGACCCTCAGGCGTGGCTGACCAGCCCGATGGCGTACTGGCCGCTCTGGGCGGCCGCGCTCGGGATGGCTACTCTGGGCTACTATTTCCGGACTCGGCCTGGGTGCCGAAGGTGTGAGAATGAGCGGCAAGCAGTGCCGGCTCGGTGATCGGCGCCTCGTGAGTGCCCTCTACTGTGCACGCGTGCGCCCCGGCCAACGCCCCCAGTTGGACCGACGTGGCCAACAGCCCCGACTCGGCCATTCCGCCCGATCGCCCCACCTGAGCCATCCCGCCCAACCGCCCCACCTGAGCCATCCCGCCCAACCGTCGCGCCGGGGTCATCCCGTCCGACGGCCCCGGCTGAGCCGATGCACCCGACTGCCCCGACGAAGCGAATGGTTCCGGTTGGACCGACGGCGCCGACTGCCCCTCCTGGACCGACTGCCCTTCTTGAACCGACTGATCTTCCTGAACCGACGAAGTCTCTTGGGCCGACAATGTCTCCTGGAGCGACGAAGCCGACGACACCGAGGGGACTGACGACGCCGCTGGCCGCAGCTGGACCGATGTGGCCGGCGGGAGGCCTCGCAGTCTGCCGTACAGGAAGCCGGAGACGAAGGCGTCGCCCGCTCCGTTCGTGTCGGTGATCGGTCCGGGCAGTGGGGCGGCGGGGAAGGTGCGCAGGTGGCCGTCTCGCTCCAGCACCAGGCAGCCGTCGGCGCCACGCGTGCACACGACCGTCGTCGCGCGGCCCCTGGTCAGGATCATGCGCATGGTGGCGGCGGGGTCGGGCAGCGCGGCGGCCGAGAGGAAGACGAGGTCGGCCTGGTAGGCGAAGTCCTCGTGGTAGGAGTTGACGCCGTCCCAGTCGTGCAGGTCGGTGGAGGTGGGGACACCCTGCAGCGTGGCGAAGAGCTTGCGGCTGAAGTCGGTGATCGACAGGTGGGCGTGGCGGGGGCGCACGGTGGCGTACAGGTTCGCGGGCAGTTCCTCGCCGGGGGTTGCTCTGGGGTCGAACAGCGAGCTGCGGCGGCCGTCCGGGCCCACGAGCAGGACGCTGCGGCGCGTGCCTGCCACGGCGGTGCCGTACGAGCAGTCGATCCCGCTCAGCGCTCGGCGGACCAGCTCGCCCTGCGGGTCGTCGCCGATCAGGTCCACGAACTTCGTGCGCAGGCCCAGCGCCGCGCAGCCCAGCGCGACCCCGGCGCCGGTGTTGCCGATCCGGTCGATGACCGGCGGCACGGTGTGGGTGTCGGCGTACGGCAGGGGCAGCGCCGGCACGTAGACGGTGGTGTCCACGCCGGCGCCGCCGACTACGAGGATGTCGTGTGTGGCCATCGGTTCTCCATGGGCTGCAACCGGTCAAGGACCGTGCTCGTCTGGCATGGTCATCGGTTCACCAGAGGGCGGCAACGGTCAACCGCCGTACGCGGGTGGCATGGGTCATCGATTCGCCAGGGGGCCTCAACCGGTCGAGGGCCGTGCGCCGGTGGCATGGGTCATCGGTTCACCAGGGGGCCGGAGCCGGTTGAGCCGCGGACGACCAATTCCGGCTGGAAGACCAGTTCGACGTGGCGGGCCGGTGCGCCGTTGACCTCTTCCAGGAGGGTCTGTACGGCGGCCGAGGCCATGGCGCCGATCGGCTTGCGGACAGTGGTCAGCGGGGGGTCGGTGAAGGCGATGAGCGGCGAGTCGTCGAAGCCGACCACCGACACCTCCCCCGGCACCGACAGGCCGCGCTCGCGGCAGGCCCGGATCGCGCCCAGCGCCATCAGATCGCTGGCGCACACGATGCCTGTGCAACCGCGGGCCAGCAGCTGGGCGGCCGCGGCCTGGCCGCCTTCGACCGAGAAGAGCGAGTGGGCGATGAGGTCGTCCACGTCGGTGGCGCCGAGCAGCTGGGCCATCGCCTGCCGGTAGCCCTCGATCTTGCGGATGACGGGGACGAAGCGCCGGGGGCCGAGGGCCAGGCCGATGCGTTCGTGGCCGAGGTCCACGAGGTGCTGTACGGCCAGCCGCGCGGCGAGCCGGTCGTCGGGCGAGATGAAGGGCGCGTCGATCTGGTCGCTGTAGCCGTCCACCAGGACGATGGGCAGCCCCCGGTCGGTCAGGCGGGTATAGCGGTCCATGCGGGCGGTGGTGTCGGCGTGCAGCCCGGAGACGAACACGATGCCGTTGACGCCGCGGTCGACGAGGATCTCGGTGAACTCGTCCTCAGGGGCGCCGCCGGGCATCTGGGTGCACAGGACGGGTGTGTAGCCGTGCTGGGTGAGCGCCTTCTCGATGGCCTGGGCGAAGGCGGGGAAGATCGGGTTGTCGAGCTCGGGGATGACCAGGCCGACGAGGCCGTTGCTGCGCTGGCGCAGGCGGGGCGGCCGCTCGTACCCCATGAGGTCGAGGGCGGTCATGACGGCTTGGCGGGTGGCGGCGGAGACGCCGGGCTTGCCGTTGAGAACTCTGCTCACGGTTGCCTCGCTCACCCCCGCCTGGGCTGCGATGTCGGCTAGGCGGGCGTGTCCGTTCATGGCCGCTACTTTACTTTCCACCACACCGCCGAATCGGGAGTGACGGCCGTGCCACGCGTGCCGGATGAGGACAGAATGATCTCACCGTCGATGCCGAAGTCCACGGGGGCGGCGGTGAGGTTGACGGCGCAGACCACGTCGCCGCGGGCGAAGGCGAGGGTGCCGGCCGGCGAGTCGAGCCAGCGCAGGTCGCCGGTGAGCTCGTGGCGGAGCGTGAGCGCCGAGCGGTAGAGCTCCAGCGTGGAGCCGGGCACGCCCTCCTGCGCCTCGACGCTCAGCTCGGACCAGGCCGCGGGGATGGGCAGCCACGGGTCGTTCCAGCCGAGGTCGCGGGTCCAGGGCAGCGGCACGCGGCAGCCGTCGCGCCCGCTGTCGGGGTCGCGCAGGCGTTGCGGGTCATGCTGGACCTCCTCGGGCAGGTCGAGCACCTCGGGCAGCCCCAGTTCCTCGCCCTGGTAGACGTAGGCGGAGCCGGGCAGCGCCAGGGTCAGCAGGGTCGCGGCGCGGGCGCGCTCGAGGCTGCCGTAGCGGGTGACGTGCCGTTTGACGTCGTGGTTGGACAGCACCCAGGTGGAGGGGGCGCCGACCGAGGCGGCGGTGGCGAGGGAGGAGTCGATGGCCGCGCGCAGCAGGCCGGCGTCCCACGGGGTGCTCAGGTAGTGGAAGTTGAACGCCTGGTGGAGCTCGTCGGGGCGGATGTAGAGGGCCAGCCGCTCGGGCGTGGGGGCCCACGCCTCGGCGACGCCGATGCGCTCGCCCGGGTAGGAGTCGAGGATGTGCCGCCAGTGGCGGTGGATGGCGTGGACGCCGTCGTTGTCGAAGTACGGGACGACGTCGCTGCCGATCATCCGGATCTGGTCGGAGTGCCCGATGTCGGGGAGGTCGCGGGGCTTGACCATGCCGTGGGCGACGTCGATGCGGAAGCCGTCCACGCCGAGGTCGAGCCAGAAGCGCAGGACGGAGTCGAACTCGGCCTGGACTTCCGGGTTGTCCCAGTTGAGGTCGGGCTGCTCCTTGTCGAACAGATGCAGGTACCACTGTCCGTCTTCGACCTGCGTCCAGGCCGGGCCGCCGAAGATCGACTCCCAGTCGTTGGGCCGGTCGCGGAAGATGTAGCGCTCGCGCCGGAGCCCGCGCAGCGCCTCCTGGAACCAGGCGTGGGCCGAGGAGGTGTGGTTGGGCACGATGTCCACGATGATCCGCAGGCCCTGCCCGTGCGCCTCGTCGATCAGCGCCTTGGCGTCGGCCAGGTTGCCGAACAGCGGATCCACGTCGCGGTAGTCGGCCACGTCGTAGCCGAAGTCGGCCATCGGCGAGGTGTAGAACGGCGTCAGCCAGACGGCGTCCACACCCAGGCTTCTCAGGTACGGCAGGCGGTCGCGCACCCCGATCAGGTCGCCGACGCCGTCGCCGTTGCCGTCGGCGAAGCTGCGCACGTACACCTGGTAGATCACGGCGTTACGCCACCATGCGGTCATGAGTTCCCCCCGAGAGTCCCGTCCATGAAATCCCTTACCGCAAGTTTACGCAAGCCCTTCCATGCACCCCTATTCCATGACATATCCGGACACGAGGCTGACGTCCTGACCTGCCACCCCACTCCGGCCCCCAGAACCTTTGCGTGACCAGCGGCTTTACTGTCAGCGGCGGCGTCAAGCCCCCACCTCACGAACTATCGAGATTTTTGATGTCAAGGGTGGACATGGGGCTATAACCGCGATGTACTACCTCATCAATCACAGCGGAACCTGGCTGCAAGGTGCTGCCCATGAGCTCGGTCGTACTCGACAAAGTGACCAAGGTTTACCCGGGGGACCACCTGGCGGTCGACCGCATGAGCTTGAAGGCGGAGGACGGGGAGTTCCTCGTCCTCCTGGGCCCGTCAGGATGCGGCAAGTCGACCTTGCTCCGCATGATCGCCGGCCTCGAGGAGGTCACCGAGGGCGACCTGTGGCTCGACGGCAAGCTCGCCAACCACCTGCCGCCCCGTGACCGCGACGTGGCGATGGTCTTCCAGAGCGGTGCGCTCTACCCCCACCGCTCGGTCCGCGGCAACATCGCCTTCCCGCTGGAGATCGCCAAGGCCGACCCCCAGTTCGTCAAGGACCGCGTCACCGAGTTGTCCAAGGCGCTGCACATCGACGAGACCCTGAACCGCCGCCCCGGCACCCTGTCCGGCGGCCAGCGCCAGCGCGTGGCCATGGGCCGCGCCATCGTCCGGCAGCCGAAGATCTTCCTCATGGACGAGCCGCTGTCGAACCTCGACGCCGGCATGCGCACCGAACTGCGCATGGAGATCTCCGCCCTGGTCAGGTCGCTCGGCGTCACCACGATCTACGTCACGCACGACCAGGTGGAGGCGCTGACCCTGGCCGACCGGATCGCCATCATGAACCGCGGCGTCCTGCAGGACGTGGGCACCCCCGCGCAGATCTACAACGACCCGGCGACCGCGTTCGTGGCCGCCTTCCTCAACTCCCAGCAGCTGAACCTGCTCAGCGCGACCGTGCGCACCCCGCAGAACCAGTTCGTGATGCTGGACTTCGGCCCGCACCAGCTGACGCTGCCGTGGAGCGACCCCCGCGCCTACGCCATCTCGCAGTACACCGGCGGCCAGGTGCTGGTCGGCATGCGCCCCGACGGCCTGGCCCCGGTGCCGGAGTCCTACGACGGCCCCTCGTTCTTCGGCCGCGTGCGCGCGCTGGAGTACCACGGCCACGAGTGGCTGGCCTACGTGGAGTGCGGCACGCCCGGCATGCCCGTGCCCGAGCCGCCGGACCCCCGCCGCAAGACCAACGGCCACGCCCCCGAGCGCACCGGCCTGACCACGATGCTGCGCCGCATGTTCACCTCCCGCGTCATGACGGAGGAGGACGAGCACGACGAGGAGCAGGAGAGCGGCCACCACCGCAGGACCGACCTGATCGTGCGCCTGGGCGTGCGGCCGGCCTGGCGGGTGGCCGACGCCGCCAAGGTTGCCGTGGACCTGTCCCGCATCATGGTCTTCACCCTGGAGGGCGCCCGCATCGACGCGGCCCGCCGTACCAGCTAAAACACACGAAGCCAGTCAAAACACACGAAACCAGTTAAAGCATCACGAAACCAGCTAAGCATCAGGACGTGGCGTTGCGGTCGATGGCCAGGTAGGTGCCGCGCAGGCGGGTCAGGTGGGCGTGCTGGGCCTGCCGCGCGCCTGCCTCGTCGCCGGCCTCGATGCGGGCGAGGATCTCCCGGTGGTCGCGGTCCACCTCGTGCCAGAAGCGGCCGGGGGCGCGCGAGCGCAGGAACCGCTCGTCCAGCACCTGGAAGATCGGCCGGGCCACCACCTCGAGCAGCGGGTTGCCGCAGGCGGCCAGCAGCAGCGCGTGGAAACGCTTGTTGGGCTCGTACATCTCCTCCGGCGAGGAGGACGCGGGGTCGAACAGCGTGGCCCGGAGCGCCGTCAGATGCTCAGGGGTACGGCGGAGCGCGGCCAGCCCGGCGGCGGGCACCTCCAGCAGGTCGCGGATCTCCACGAACTGGTCGACGGTGAGCTGGGTGTCCACGGCCAGCAGGTTGAGGCTGGTGGCGAGGTAGTCGCTGATCTGCTCGGGCTGCGGCGTCACCACGAAGCTGCCCCCGGCCACGCCGCGCACGGTGGCGATGAGGTTCTGGCTGGCCAGCAGGCGCAGCGCCTCCCTGACCGTGCTCCGGCTAACCCCGTAGGCGGCCGACAGCTCGGGCTCGACGGGCAGCCGGTCACCGGGGCGGAAGCGGCCGGCCACGATGAGCTCGCGCAGTTCGGCGGCGAGCGTCTGGTAGGCGGGCGGCGTCTTGGTCACACCGAAAGACCCTACTGGGCGCCTGTGCGGGGATCGGCCCCGCCCGGCGCGCCTCCCGGACGGGGCCGGCGAGGAGCCGGGGGCCGATTCGGCCTCCCCCACGGTGAGGCCGATTCAGCCGTGCTCGCCCCTCGTTGGCGAGGGGCCCCGTTCCACTTCTGGGAACAGCGTTCCAATCTATGGCTCTCGTGTCAATGCCCTTTTCTGAGGAAAATGAGAAATCACGAGGTCAACCCCGGTAACCCAGTCTGGCGGAAAGTTGGTCCGTGGTTTCCAAAAGCGCCGCCGCGCACGCGTCGGCCTCGCCGACGAAGCGTTCGGCGGGCCCGCAGACGCTGATGACCGCCGCCGGCATGCCGTGGTGGTCGAGCACCGGCGCGGCCACCGAGGCGGCGCCGCGCTGGCGCTCGTTGATCGACATCGCGTAGCCGCGCCGGCGGATCAGCGACAGCTCCACCCGCAGCCGGTCGGGGTCGGTGACCGTGCCCGGGGTCACCGGATCGAGGGGTTTCTCCAGGTACGTGGAGATCTCCTCCTCGGTGAGGAAGGCCAGGAACGCCTTGGACGAGCCGCCCGCGTGCAGCGGGTACGGCACGCCCAGCGAGACCGACATGATCACCTCCCGCGGCGGCGTGACCTGGTCGATGTAGACGCGGCTGGTCCCGGTCCTGATCGACAGCGTCGCCGTCTCGTGGGTGCGCGCGCTCAGCCCGGTCAGCTCGGGCCCGGCGATGCGGCGGACGTCGATCCGGTCGAGATAGGCCAGCCCGAGGCGCATCGCGGTCAGCCCGAGCCGGTAGCGGCGGCTTTCCTCGTCGACCTCGACCAGGCCGCGGCTGCGCAGAGAGGCCAGGACCCGGTGGACCGCGGCCTTGGACATGCCGAGGCCGTCGGCGATCTCGGTCACGCCGAGCGTGCTGGTGCCGGACTCGGCGAAATAGACGAGGACGTCGGCCGCGCGCTCGACGGTCGCCACGGTCTGGCTGGACATGCTGGTCATGCTCGGGCCCTTCACCTACGCTGCAACCCCACCGGGACCGGTGGATCAGTCATGATCTTCGTGTCCACGAAGTCCCACCACTCCTCCTGTGAGACCCGCTGCGACTCCCAGGGAGGATCGCTCTTGAGCACGCCGAGGGCCTGCCGGTAGGCGCCCCAGGCCGCCTCGTCCTCGAAGGCCGCCCAGTTCTCCAGCATGTAGACCTCGCCGACGACGCTGTAGAACCACCGGACCTCTTTCACCATTGGCAGGTCACGATAGAACCAGCGCTCGCGTTCCTCCAGCCACTCCCAGAATGCCGGCATGTCCCGACGGGCACGCTCGGCGAGCCGCATCCTGTAGACCAGGTAGATCATGGGTACAGTTTGAAACCTAATTCCAATAATTGGAACACCAGGAGTGAGCCATGTGGCACGACGGCGCGCGTGTGTACGACTTGGCGCAGCCGATGCGCAGGGGAATGCCCCAGTCGCCCAATCATCCCCCCTTCCGCATGCTCCTGGAACGCCGTCACGGAGACGTGGTCCGCACCGACGGCGGTTCGGCGGCCAACGAGCTGATCGTCACCGGCGGCCACGTCGGCACCCACGTCGACGCGCTGGCCCACGTCTCCCACGACGGCCTCCTGTACGGCGGCGCCGACCCGGCCACGCTGACCACCAACGACGGCTTCAGCGAGCTGGGCATCGACGCCTTCGAGCCGTACGTGGGCCGGTGCGTCCTGCTCGACGTGGCCCGGGTGCACAACACGCCCGTCCTGCCCGCGGGCTACGAGGTCACCGCGGCCGACCTGGAGGCCGCCGCCAAGAACGTCGAGATCCGCGAGGGCGACGTCGTGCTCGTCGGCACCGGCTGGTCCCGGTTATGGCATGAACCGGACCGGTTCATCGGCCTGACCGGCGGCGTCCCCGGCCCCGGCGTCGAGGCGGCCGGCTGGCTGACGGAGAAGCGCCCGCGGGCCGTCGGCGGCGAGACGATCGCCTTCGAGCAGATCGCCCCGGGCCGCGGCCACGCCACGCTGCCCGTGCACCGGATCATGCTGGTGGAGTCCGGCGTCAACATCATCGAGACCATGCGCCTGCACGAGCTGCTCGACGCCCAGGTCGGTGAGTTCCTGCTGATCCTCAACCCGCTGTCGATCGTGGGCGCGACCGGCGCGCCGGTCCGGCCGCTGGCGATCCTGCCCGGGGAGCGTTCATGACGACCACGCACGTGCGGCTCCTGGCGGACTTCGCCGCGAGCTGCCGCGACGGGCTGCCCGCCGCCGTCCGCACCGACGTCGAGGGGCGCGTCCTCGACGTGCTGGGCAACTGCCTGGCCGCCTACGCCGAGCCGGACGGCGACGCCGCCCCGGCCGTGCTGCGTGCCGTACGCCGGTGGAGCGGCGCCGAGGAGGCCACCGCGATCGGCAGCGGCCACCGGCTGCCCGCCCCCTCGGCGGCCCTGGTCAACGGCACGCTCGCGCACGCTCTGGACTACGACGACACCCACCTGCCCTCGGTGCTGCATCCGAGCGCGCCGGTGGTGCCCGCCGCGCTGGCCGCCGCCGAGGCCACGGGCGCCGGAGGGGCGGAACTGGCCGCGGCGGTCGCCGCCGGCATCGAGGTCTGCAACCGCCTCGGCATGGCCTCCTACCTGCCCGAGGCGGGCAACTCCCTCTTCTTCGACCGGGGCCAGCACGCCACCTCGATCTGCGGGACGCTGGGCGCGGCGGTGGCCGCCGGGATGGTGTACGGCCTGCCCGCGGCCGGGCTGGCCGACGCGATCGGCATCGCGGCCAGCATGGGCTCGGGCGTGATCGAGGCCAACCGGACCGGCGGCACGGTCAAGCGGGTGCACTGCGGCTGGGCCGCGCACGCCGGGGTGAGCGCCGCGGTCATGGCCCTGGAGGGCGTGACCGGGCCGCCGACCGTGCTGGAGGGACGTTTCGGCTTCTTCCAGGCGTGGCTGGACGGCCGCTACGACGCCGGCGCCCTGCTGGACGACCTCGGCGACCGCTGGGAGCTCCTGCGCACGGTCTACAAGCCCTATCCGACCAACCACTTCACCCATCCGGCCATCGACTGCGCGCTGGCGTTGCGCGAGCGCCTTGACCCCGTGCAGATCGAGGAGATCGAGCTGGGGGTGGCCGCCCCGGTGCTGCGCACGATCGCCGAGCCGCCGGAGGAGAAGGCGGCGCCGCGCTCGCCGTACCACGCGAAGTTCTCCGGGCCCTACACGGTCGCGACCGCGTTCCTCGGTTCCGGCGCCGTCCTGGGCGTCTCCCCGGACGACTTCGCCGACCTGGACCCCGCGCGCCTGGCTCTGGCCGCCCGCGTGCGGTGCGTGGCCGACGCGCGCGCCACCGAGCTGTTCCCGCGCTCGTTCGCGGCGGTCCTGAGGGTACGGCTGGCCGGCGGGGCCGTGCTGGAACACCGGGTCGACTCCTCCCGCGGCAGTCCCGAGCACCCGCTGACCGTCGAGGACCTGGCCCGCAAGTTCCGCGACAACGCCGGGCGGGCGCTGCCGGAGGACCGGGTGGCGGCCCTGGTCGCGGCGGCCCGCGCCGGAGCCTCGGCCACGCAGCTGCTGTCCCTGTCCGTGTCCCCCGTGGCCGCCACGGGCGCCCGCGACCGGGGCTGACCCGGGGCTCGATTCACCGCCCGGCCAGTGGCGTTTCCCGTCGCCTGAATCCGGCGGCGACGGGAAACCCGCCCCGGACCGCCCGGCGGGGGGTGTGTGATCGTTCCTGTTGTCCACGACGAAAGGAACGCCATGCTCCGCCTGCCCGCCGACCCGGGATCCCAGCCCGCCCAGACGCGCCCGCCGTCCCGTCCTACCAGCCGACCTTGCGCTTCCCGCTGATCAGCGCCTTGGCGATCACCAGGCGCTGCACGTCGTTGGTGCCCTCGCCGATCGCCATCAGCGGGGCGTCGCGATACAGCCGCTCGACCACGAACTCCTGGCTGTAGCCGTACGCGCCGTGCACGCGCATCGACTCCAGCGAGGCCCTGAGCGCCACCTCGGAGGCGAAGTACTTGGCCATGCCCGCCTCCATGTCCACCCGGGCGCCGCCGTCGGCTCGCGCGGCCGCCCAGTAGGTGAGCAGCCGGGCCGCCTGGATCTCGGTGGCCAGGTCGGCGAGCTTGAGCTGGATGGCCTGGAAGTCGGCGATCGGGCGGCCGAACGCGGACCGCTCGCGGGCGTAGCCGAGCGCGGCGTCGTAGGCGGCCTGCGCGACCCCGACGGCGCGGGCGGCGATGTTGATGCGGCCCATCTCGAGCCCGCCGAGCACCTGCTGCATGCCCCTCCCCTCCTCGCCGCCGAGCAGGTTGGCGACGGGCACCCGCACGTCCTGCAGCGTGACCTCGCAGGTCTCGGGACCCTTGTAGCCGAGTTTTGGCAGGTCGCGCCCCACGGTGAAGCCGGGCGCGCCCGCGTCCACGAGCAGCACGGACATGCCCTTGTGGGCGGGCTCGGTGATCGAGGTCTTGACCAGAACGGGAAGCGGGTCGGCGTGGCGGGCGTTGGTGATCCACGTCTTGGCGCCGTTGACGACGTAGTCGCCGCCGTCGCGCACGGCGCGGGCCTGGATGCCCTGCAGGTCCGTGCCCGCCCCGGGTTCGGTCAGCGCCAGTCCGGTACGGCGGGCGCCGCTGGCCAGTTCCGGGAGGTAGCGGCGTTTCTGCTCCTCGGTGCCGTGGCGGGCGATCATCCAGGTGGACAGCGTGTGGGAGCCGATGGTCCCGGCCACGCCCATCCAGCCCCTGGCGATCTCCTCGAAGACGAGCGCGAAGGTGACCATGTCGGCGGCCAGCCCGCCGTACTCCTCGGGCACGGTCAGCCCGAACAGGCCCATCTCCTTCATCTTGTCCACGATCTCGGTGGGATATCTGCCGGAGTGCTCCCATTCGGTGGCGACCGGCAGGATCTCCTTGTCGACGAAGGCGCGCAGCGTCTCCCTGAAGGCCCTCTGGTCGTCGCTCAGCTCGAAGTCCACGGGCGGGGTCACTCCTTCTCCGGGTCGGGCGTGAGGGGGCCGCTCCTGGCCTGCGGGAAGTAGCCCTTGTCGTGCGGGGCGCCGCGTTTGTACACCATGACCGTCCTGGTCCAGGACATGATCTCGTCGCCGTCCTGGTTGAGGCCGCGGGTGCGGGCGGTGACGATCCCGGCGTAGGGGCGGGACTTCGACTCGCGCTTGGCGGTGATCAGCGACTCGGCGTAGACGGTGTCGCCGACGAAGACGGGGTGGGTGAGCCTGATGTCCTCCCAGCCCAGGTTCATGATCGCGGTCTGGCTGACGTCCATGACGGACAGGCCCAGGACGATCGCCACCGACAGGCCCGAGTTGACGATGATCTTGCCGGTCGGGGCTCTGGCGGCGAAGTGCGCGTTGAAGTGGTTCTGGTTGGTGTTCATGGTGAGCAGGGTGAACCACGTGTTGTCGGCCTCACTGATCGTGCGGCCGAGCGGGTGCTGGTAGACGTCGCCCACCACGAAGTCCTCGTAGTAGCGGCCGATGGCCGCCTCGTGCACGGTCACCTACGCCACGTTAATCGTCTGACGTTTTACGGGTCAACGGCCCCCGCCGCTTCGGCGGTACGGCCGGCCAGCTTGGCCACCACCTCGGCGATGCGGGCGGCCCGGTGGAGTTCGGCGCGGTGGAAGGCGGGGCCGACCCTGCGGGCCACCACGATGTGCAGGCCCTCCACGGGCAGCACCAGCAGGCGCAGGTCGCCGCCGGCCCGGGTGACGGCGCGCAGCGGCGGGTCGGGCAGGTCGTAGGCGGACGGGGCGGACAGGCTGGCGTGCCGTACCACTCCGTCGGCCAGCCCGAGCGCCCAGTCGGCCCCGCACAGGCCGGGCAGCGCGTCCACCAGCGTGGCGAAGCCGCGCGCCGGTTCGGCGGCGACGTGGGTGAGCAGGTCGTAGTCCGGCGCCGTGCCCGGGACGTCCTTGGTCGGCCAGACGCCGTCGACCCGCATCCCGGGCAGGCCGGACAGGCGTTCCTCCATCTCGGCCGCGCCGCCGGCCCATTCGACGGTGAACTCGTCCACCGCCCGCCCGCTCTCGCGTTCCAGCACGGTCACCTGCAGGATGTCGGCGCCGAGCGCGCCGAGCGCGCGGGCCACCTGCCCCAGCCCTCCGGGCCGGTCAGGCAGGGACACTCTGAGTCGAAGCAGCATCGTTCCGCCCCCTTTCTGAGGGTCCACGGTGCCGTGTCGAAGTTTCGACCACGTTCCACGGATATGTCGCGCATGATGCGGCTATTTCGCATTATTGCTGGTCGACTACCGAAACATCTGCTGGTAGAGCCGCTCCAATGCCACGAGAACGGCGCCGCGCAGCACCGCGTCGCCCTCGACGGTGCCCGGCACCACCCGGGTCGGCAGCGGGATCTGCCCGGCCAGCCGTTCCTCCACCCGCGCCGCCAGTTCCTCCCCGCCCGCCCTGCCCACGGGACCCGCGAGGATGACGCAGCCCGGATCCAGCACCGCGCACACGGCCAGCGCGCCGAACGCGATCCGCTCGGCCAGCACGTCCAGGAAGGAACCGGGCGCCTTGCGCACCACCGTGGCCAGGTCCTCCCCCGCGAGCCGCCCGCCGGCGCCGGGTGCCGCCACCCCGTGCTCGGCGGCCAGCGCGAGCAGGGCGGGCCCGGAGACCAGGTGGGGGAAGGCGGCGCCGTCCAGGCTGGCAGGCAGATAGGAGATCTCCCCCGCGCCGCCCGAGCGCCCTCGGTGCAGCCGCCCGCCCAGCACGATCGCCATGCCGACCCCGGCGTCCAGGGAGATGAGGGCGAAGGTGTCCTCCCCGCGGGCCGCGCCGAGCCGGTGCTCGGCCAGCCCTGCCAGGTTGACCTCGTTCTCGACCAGCACCGGCAGGCCGCCCAGCCGGGCGCGCAGGCCGGGCAGGAGGTTGGCGTGCCAGGTCGGCAGCGCGCCGACGAACGCCACGTCCCCGGTCTCGGGGTCGATGAGGCCCGGCGTGCCGATGACCACGCCGTCCAGCCGGTCGGCGCCGAGGCGGGCGTCGGCCAGGGCCGCGCCGATCGTGTCGTGCACGAGGCGGTCGGGCTCGGCGGCCGGGTCGAGCGGGCCCCTGGCGAAGCCCACCTGGCCGCCGGTCAGGTCGTTGACCGAGGCCAGCACCTCGCCGGGGCGCACCTCGACCCCGGCGACGTGGGCACGGTCGGCGACCAGACCGTACAGGACCGCGTTGGGGCCGCGCCGCCTGCTCGGGGACTCGCCGACGGGCGTGATGAGCCGGCCCGCCTCCAGCCGGTCCACGAGGTCGCCGATGGTCGCCCGGGACAGCCCGGTGCGTTGCTGGAGCTCCGCCCTGGACAGGTGACCGTGCTCCAGCAGCAGGTCGAAGGCGGCCCGGTCGTTGATGAGGCGGGCGGTGTGCGGCGACGCGGTCCGGGGCGGCATGGGGGAAGGTCTACCACACCCCCTTTCTTTCTGGATCCCGTCCTGTTAATTTTCGTGACATGAGCGATCGATACGCACTCCTCGTTCCCTCCCCGCGCCACGCCGTGGCCCACGACGGCACGTTCACCCTCGACGCCGGCACCCTTCTGCACGCCGAGCCCGGCCTCGCGCACCTGGTGCGGCGCCTGCTGCACCCGCTGAACCTGCCTTTGGCCCCCGGCTCCGCGCCGCAGGGCGCGGTGTCGGTCCGCCTCGAGGACGGCGGGGCGGCCGAGGGCTACCGGCTGCGCGTCACCGGGGACGGCGTCGAGATCGCGGCCGCCGATCCGGACGGCGTGCGCCACGCCGTACAGGCACTCAGGCAGTTGCTCGGTGCGGACGCCTGGCGGGCGGCGGCGGCCGGCACGCGCTGGGAGCTCCCGTGCGGCGAGATCGACGACGCGCCCGCGACGGCGTGGCGCGGCGGCATGATCGACGTGTCCCGGCACTTCCGGACCAAGAACACGGTGCTCCGATACCTCGACCTGCTCGCCATGCACCGCATGAACCGCCTGCACCTGCACCTGACGGACGACCAGGGCTGGCGCATCGAAAGCCGCCGCCACCCGGTCATCAACCGCCGATCCACCCACCGCCCCGACACGCTCATCGGGCACCGGCGCCACTCCAACGACTACGACGGCACGCCCCACGGCGGCTACTACACCCTCGACGACCTCGCCGAGATCTCCGCCTACGCCGCCGAGCGCGGCATCACGGTGGTCCCCGAGATCGACCTGCCCGGCCACGCCTCGGCCCTGCTGGCCGCCTTCCCCGAGCTCGGCACCGGCTCGCGCGAGGTGCTCGGCGGGTGGGGCATCGGCTCCGGCGTGCTCAAGCCCGTCCCGGCGGCGGTCGAGCTCGTGTGCGAGCTGGTGGACGAGGTGCTCGACGTCGTCGACACGCCCTACTTCCACCTCGGCGGGGACGAGTGCCCCACCGAGGACTGGCCGCTCGACCCCGAGGTGGCCGGGCACATGGCCGCGCTCGGCGTCACGGACGCCCGGGCGATGCACGGCTGGTTCCTGCGCCAGATCGGCGAGCACCTGGCCGGGCGGGGCAAGAGGATGATCGTCTGGGACGAGGGCTTCCAGAGCGGGGGCGCCCTGGCCGACACCATCGTCATGTGCTGGCGCGGCGACGCCATCGCCCGCCAGGCGGCCGCCGCGGGCCTCGAGGTCGTCCGGGCTCCGGTCTACCCGACGTACTTCGACTACGACCAGTCGGACCTGCCCTCCGAACCGCTGTCCATCGGCGGCCCCATCACGCTGGAGGACTCGGCGAGCTTCGAGGTGCTGCCCGCTTCCTGGTCGGAGGAGGAGCGCGGGCGGGTCCTGGGCGGGCAGTTCCAGGTGTGGGCCGAGTACATCCCGGACGAGCGCGCGCTCGACTACATGACCTTCCCGCGGGCCTGCGCGATCGCCGAGGCCGTCTGGACCGGCCGGCCCGCCGGCCACGCCGACCTGACCCGCCGCCTGCGCGAGGCCCACCTGGCCCGCCTGGAGGCCGCGGGCTGCGAGTACCGGCCCCTGGACGGGCCCCACCCGTGGCAGCAGGGCGGCACCGGCCCCCGCACCCGCGAGACCAAGGACCCCAGGCGCACGGTCGCCGCCTGGCATGCCTGGCGCGACCAGGTCCCCGAGGTGGACGTCGCCGTCTCCACGGTGGCGCGCGACTCGTAGGGGGTGCGCTCCTTCTAGAAGTACGGCAGGCCGCCACACCCGCCACCCGCCGCCGTGAGCGGGCGCAGGTCGGGGGGATCGCTTCTCACGTCGGACGGGCCGGGCGCCGCAACGGCGCCCGGCAGACCGCCCGCGTGGCCGGGCGTGAACCCGCGGCGTCAGGTCAGGGTGGCCAGGAGGGCGTCCAGGCGGGTGTAGCCCTCGCCGACTCCGCGTTCCATCGGTGACCGGAGGGCCACGTCGCGTATCTCCCTGGAGGGGTAGGTGATGTCGGTGGTCAGGGTGGTCCGGTTGCCGTGTTCGTCCAGGGTCTGGGTGACGAGCGATTCGCCCGCCACCCACTGGTCGTTGTAGGACTCGGTGAACACCAGCCGGATCTCGGGCACGATTTCCCGGAAAATCCCGCCATGGGCCATCTCGGCCCCGCCCGGCCCGGTGGAGACGTACCGCCACGCGCCGCCGGCCCGCAGGTCGATCTCGCACCGGACGATCTGCCACCCGTGCGCCCCCAGCCAGCGGGGCACCAGGTCGGGGTCGGTGAGCGCCGCCCACAGGAGCCTGCGGGGAGCGTCGAAGGACCGGATCATGACGAGCTCGGTCTCGCCCAGCGCCTCGACCGTCAGCGTCATGAGCGCTCCTTCAGCTCGCCCAGCAGGTCGTCGAGCCGCTGGTAGCTCTCCCGCCAGAAGTCCCGGTAGGTCTCCAGCCAGTCGACCGCGTCCTTGAGCGGCCCGGCGGCCAGCCGGCACCGGCGGCGCCGGGCCTCGCGGCCCCGGATGATGAGCCCGGCGGGTGGGGTCGGCCAGGGCGGCGAAGGTGGCGTCCAGCGTTCATGACTGTCGAGTCTCATGACTAACCGGTTGCCTACAAGGGCCTGCCGTGCCTGTCAAGCGGAGCCCCGGACCACGTTCGGGCCGGAGCCCGTCGAGCCGCGGACGATGAGCTCGGGCTGGAAGATCAGCTCGGAGTGGCGCTGCGCCGTCCCGGCCACCGCCTCCATCAGCGTGAGCACGGCCGCCGTCACCATCGCCTGGATGGGCTGGCGGACGGTGGTGAGCGGCGGGTCGGTGAAGGCGATGAGCGGCGAGTCGTCGTAGCCGACCACGGAGACGTCGCCGGGCACCGACAGGCCGCGCCCGCGGCAGGCCCGGATCGCGCCCAGCGCCATCAGGTCGCTGGCGCACACGATGCCCGTGCAGCCCTGGTCGAGCAACTGGGCGGCGGCGGCCTGGCCGCCCTCCACGGAGAACAGCGAGTGGGCCACCTGACCGGGACCGCCCACCGCCGCCCGGTAGCCCTCGATCTTCCTGATCACCGGCACGAAGCGGGCCGGGCCCGCCGCCAGGCCGATGCGGCTGTGGCCCAGGTCGGCCAGGTGCCGGACCGCGAGCCGCGCCGCCGTACGGTCGTCGGGGGAGATGAACGGCGCGGGCACGTCGGCGGCGTAGCCGTTGAGCAGCACGATCGGCACGCCCTGGCCGAGGACCTGCACGTAGCGGTCGCCGCGGGCGGTGGTGTCGGCGTGCCGGCCCGACAGGTAGACGATGCCGCAGACGCCGCGCTCGACCAGCAGCTCGGTGAACTCGTCCTCGGCCGCGCCGCCGGGCGTCTGGGTGCACAGCACGGGCGTGTAGCCGTGCTGGACCAGGGCCCGTTCGAAAGCCTGGGCGAACGCGGGGAAGATCGGGTTCTCCAGCTCGGGCGTGACCAGGCCGACCAGCCCCGCGCTGCGCCGGCGCAGGCGGGGCGAACGCTCGTACCCGAGCACGTCGAGCGCCGCCAGGACGGCCTGCCGGGTCGCGGGCGAGACGCCCGGCCGGCCGTTCAGGACCCTGCTGACCGTGGCCTCGCTGACCTCGGCCCGGGCGGCGATGTCGGCGAGCCTCACAGCTTCGTGGCGCCCGCGGTCAGGCCCGTGACCAGGTGCCGCTGCACGAGCAGGAAGACGACCGCGGCCGGGATCGCGATGAGCGCGGCGGCGGCGGTCAGCAGCCCCCAGTCGGACCAGTGCTGGCCGACGAACTGCTGCAGGCCGACGCCGAGCGTGCGCTTCTCCTCCTGGGTCATGAAGACGGTGGCGTAGGCGACCTCGCCCCAGGCGGTCATGAAGCAGTAGAAGGCGGTGACCGCCAGGCCCGGCCTGGCCAGCGGCAGCACCACCCGCCAGAACGCGCCGAACGGGGTGAGGCCGTCGACCATCCCGGCCTGGTCGATCTCCTGCGGAATGGTGTCGAAGTAGCTCTTCATCATCCAGGCGCAGAACGGCACCGCCACCGTCATGTAGGCGATGACCAGGCCGGGAACCTGGTTGAGCAGCTTCAGCGAGGCCATCAGGTTGTAGAGCGGCACGATGAGGATGGCCACGGGGAACATCTGGGTGATGAGCAGCAGCCACATGACGCCCCGGTAGCCGGGGAAGCGGAAGCGGCTGATGGCGTACCCCGTGGTGGCGGCCAGGAAGACGCCCAGCAGCATGGTCAGCCCGGCGACCAGCACCGAGTTGAGCAGCCAGGTCGGGAAGGCCGTCTCGGTCAGCACGCGGCCGTAGTTGCCGAGCGAGGGGCTGTTGAAGATCTCCAGTTCGGTGGAGAGCCAGCCGTCGCGCGGTTTGAGCGAGGTGAGGATGAGCCAGACGACCGGGAGGATCGAGATGAGCGAGGCGACGATGAGGGTCGCGTGCAACGCGATCGACGCCAGCGGGCCTCTCGCATCCCTTTTCAGCTGCTTTTTCACCACACCTCCCCGGTCTTGCGCAGGGCCCGCCGGTATCCGAAGGCCATGAGGACGAGGAGCAGCAGGATGATCACACCCCACGTGGCCGAGCCCGAGTAGTTGCGCACCCCGGTGAACGCCTCGCGGAAGGCGTAGGTGACCAGGATCTCGGTCTCGCTGCCCGGCCCGCCGCCGGTGACGAGGTAGATGACGGGGAACATGTTGAACGTCCAGATCGTGCCGAGCAGGATCACCGTGCTGGAGACGGCGCGCAGCGACGGCAGCGTGATGTTGGTGAACCGCTGCCACGGCGTGGCCCCGTCCACCTCGGCGGCCTCGTAGAGCTCCTTGGGGATCGACTGGAGCCCGCCGAGCATGGCGACCATCATGAACGGCACGCCGAGCCAGACGTTGACCGCGATCACCGCGATCCTGGCGGTGAACGGATCGTTCAGCCAGCCGACGGCTCCGAGCCCGGCCGCCTCGAGCATCGCGTTGATCACGCCGTAGTCGCTGTTGAACAGGTAGCGCCAGATGAAGGCGGCCACGAACGCGGGGATCGCCCACGGCAGGATCAGCAGCACCCGGTAGACCGACCGGAAGCGCAGCTTGCGGTGCAGCAGTACGGCGAGGCCGAGCCCGAGCCCGTAGTGCAGGGCCACGCAGGCCACGGTCCAGACGACCGTCCAGGCCAGCTTCGCCCAGAACAGGCCGCTGGTCAGGATGCCGAGGTAGTTCTCCAGGCCGACGAACTCATAGCGCGACGGGATGACGTTGACGCCGATCGTGCGGCCGACGTTGGCCTCGGTGGCGTCGGTGAGCGACAGGTAGACGCCGCGGGCCAGCGGCCAGCCGATCAGCACCGCCATGACGATGAGGACCGGCGCCACCATGGCCCAGGCGTACCAGTGGCGATGCCAGGGGCGTGGCCGGGCGCGGGCGCGCGCCGCCGCGCCCGGCCGCTTCTCGGTCAGCGAGACCGCCATGGAAGGTCAGCTCCAGTCCTTGAAGATGCCCCGGTACTTGTCCTCGACCGTCTTCATCATCTGCTCCGGCGTCTCCTTGCCGCCGACCAGCGCCTGGTAGCCCTCGAGCAGCGGCTGGAAGAGCTGGCCGCCCTCGGGGATCCACGGCCGGGGCACGGCCGAGTCGAGCACCGGCTTGAAGACGGTCACGTCCTTGTTGGCCTGGACGGCCGGGTCGGAGAAGGCGGACGTGCGCGGGGGCAGGAGGCCGAGCTTGCCCGACATCTTGGCCAGGCTCTCCTTGGAGGTCATGAACCTGACGAACTCGTAGCCGGCCGGGATGTTCTTGGAGCCGGCGTAGATGGCCAGGTTGTGGCCGCCGGTCGGGGCGCCGGCCTTGACGCTGCCCGCGGGGACCGGGGCGATGCCCAGGTTCGCCTTGTCGGAGAACTCCTTGCCCTGGTAGATCTCCGACAATGCCCACGGGCCGTTGTAGATCATCGCGGTCTTGCCGTCCTTGAAGGCGGTCATCGCGTTGACGTAGCTGTCCTGGACGGCGGGCTTGGCCGCGGCGCCGGAGGCGACCAGGTCGTTGACGGCCTGCATGGCCTTCACGTTGGCCGGGGAGTTGACCACGATCTTCTTGCCGGCCACGTCGAGGGTGTCGCCGCCCTCGCCGTACATGAAGGGGAGCAGGAAGTAGGCGTCCACGTTGAGCGCGAGGCCGGTGACGCCGGTCTTGGACTTGACGTCGAGGGCGGCCTGCTTGAGCTCGGCGACGTTCTTGGGCGGCGCGGTGTGGCCGGCCTTCTCCAGGAGCTTCTTGTTGTAGAGCAGGGCGAGGGTGTCGGTGACCTGCGGCACCGCATACGTCTTGTCCTGATATTTCGTGCTGCTGAGGGGGCCGGGGAGAAAGTCGGACTCGTTGTCGATCGCCCGCGAGCCGTCCAGAGGCTGCAGGTACCCCAGCGAGGCGAACTGCGAGGTCCAGGCCACCTCGGCGCGGATCACGTCCGGCGCGCCGGCGCCCGCCTGGGCGGCGGTCTGGAACTGGTTCTGCGCCTGGTCGAACGGCACGTTGACGTACTTGACCTTGATGGCCGGGTACTTCGCCTGGAACTCCTTGATCAGCTCCTGGAAGACGGGCCCCTCACTGTCCGGCCGGGTGGTGTCCCACCAGGTGATCTCGCCGCTGATCTTCGACGGGTCGGCCGCCGACTGCGCGGGGGCGGGCGCCGCGCTCTCACCACCGCCGCAGGCGGAAACCGCCAGGGCCAGGGCCGCAACGACCGCCGCAGCCGGAAAGGCTCGCCGCATGGTCCATCTCCTCAAGTACTCAGGGAACCGGTGAAGCACCCCGGAGGTTACGCCCGGATCATGAGATTCGGAAGAATTTTCTGCAAGGTCTGCAAACTTGTTACATCTGAAGGGTCGATCACCGGCCGTCTTGCTGTAATCCGCTGCAAGGCATTGCAAGGGGCGGGCCGGAAGCGTAACTTCCGGGCAACAGCCCACATTTCTCCTGGAGCCTCCCGTGCGCCCCTCCTTACGCACGCTCACCGCCGCCCTGCTGCTGACGACCTGCCTCGCCGTCCCCGCCTCGGCCTCTTCCGAGCCCTCCGGCAGGGAACTGGCCAGGGACGCGACGCGGACGGAGCTCACCCGCGAACGGTTCTACTTCGCCATGACCGACCGTTTCGCCAACGGAGACCCGGGCAACGACCGCGGCGGCCTGACCGGCGACCGGCAGCGCACCGGTTTCGACCCCGCAGGCAAGGGCTACTACCACGGCGGCGACCTGAAGGGCCTGATCGACCGGCTCGGCTACATCCAGGGCCTCGGCACCACCGCCCTGTGGATCACCCCGGCCTTCCACAACCGTCCCGTCCAGGGGGACTCGGCCGGATACCACGGCTACTGGATCACCGACTTCACCCGCATCGACCCGCACCTGGGCACCAACGCCGAGATGAAACGCCTGGTCAAGGAGGCGCATCGGCGCGGCATGAAGGTGTTCTTCGACATCATCACCAACCACACCGCCGACGTCATCTCCTATCGGGAGGGCGGCACGGCGTACCGATCCAAGGGCGCCTACCCGTACGTGGACGCCGAAGGCCGGCCCTTCGACGACCGGGTCGGCCCGTTCCCGAAGGTCACGATCGGCTCCTTCCCCTACACCCCGATCGGCTCGCGCACGGCGAAGACCCCGGCCTGGCTCAACGACCCGACGATGTACCACAACCGGGGCGACTCCACCTTCACCGGCGAGAGCTCCGAATACGGCGACTTCGCCGGCCTGGACGACCTGTGGACCGAACGCCCCGAGGTCGTCCAGGGCATGATCGACATCCACCGGACCTGGGTGCGGGAGACGGGCGTCGACGGCTTCCGCGTCGACACCGCCAAGCACGTCAACATGGAGTTCTGGGAGCGCTTCTCCCCCGCGCTCAACCGGGGCCGCTTCTTCGTGTTCGGCGAGGTCTTCAGCGCCGACCCGGCCTTCACCAGCCGCTACTCCACGCGCGGCGGCATGGACGCCACCCTCGACTTCCCCTTCCAGGAGGCCGCCCGCTCCTACGCCTCCGGCCGGGGCGGCGCCGCCAAGCTGGCGGAGCTGTACGCGGCCGACGACCGGCACCTGGACGCCGACTCCAACGCCGCCTCGCTGCCGACCTTCCTCGGCAACCACGACATGGGCCGCATCGGCCACTTCCTGCGCCAGGACGCCCCCGAGCCGGAGTCCCTCGCCCGCGATCGGCTCGCGCACGAGCTGATGTACCTGACCCGCGGCCAGCCGGTCGTCTACTACGGCGACGAGCAGGGTTTCACCGGTGCCGGAGGCGACAAGGACGCCCGGGCCCCGATGTTCGCCTCGGCGACGCCCGACTACCTGGACGACGACCTGATCGGCACCGACGCCACCCACGCGCGCGACAACTACGACCCCGCGCATCCCCTCTACCGCCACATCGCCGCCCTCGCCGCCCTGCGCGAGCACCACCCGGCCCTGGCCGACGGCGCCCAGATCGAGCGCCTGGCCACCGGGGGTCTGTACGCCTTCTCCCGCATCGACGCGGGCCGGCAGGTCGAGTACGTGGTGGCGGTCAACAACGCCGCGGCACCGGTGACCGCGCGCATCCCGACGTACTCGCCGTCGATGCCGTTCCAGCAGCTGTACGGCGGCGCCGCCACCCCGGCCAGCGGAGCCGACGCCGTGCTGGCCGTGACCGTGCCGGCGATGTCGTCGGTCGTCTTCCGGGCCGCCGGCAGACTGGCCGCTCCGGACCAGGCGCCCCGGATCTCCCTCACCCTGCCCGGCGGCGACCTGCGGGGCACGCCCGGCGACGAGCGCGTCGAGATCCGGGCAACGGTGCCGGGCACCGGGTTCGACCAGGTGACCTTCGCCGCCCGGGCCGGCGACGGGCCGTGGAAGGTCCTGGGCACCGATGACGCGCCGGGCGCCGGCCGTACCTTCCGTATATTTCATGACCTGAGGGGGATCGCGGCGGGCACCCCGATCACCTACAAGGCGGTCGTCAAGGACTCCGCCGGCCGGTACGCCTCGGCGAAGGCGCAGGCCGGGAAAGGACCCGGCCCCGAGCCCGAGCCTCCGGTGAAGCGGGACTGGCTGGTCGTGCACTACCAGCGCCAGGACTACGACGGCTGGGGCCTGCACGTGCAGGGCGACGTCGAGCGGCCCACCACGTGGGACGACCCCCTGCCGTTCCAGGGCGAGGACGGCTTCGGCCGCTTCGCCTGGATCAAGCTCAAGCCGGGTGCCGCCGGCGTCGTCGTCCTCCCCCACAGGGGCGACCAGAAGGACGGCGGCGAGCGGATCGTCAACCCCGCGCGCGGCGGCGAGGTGTGGCTGGCCGAGGGCAGGGAGCAGGTGTACGGCTCCCGCCAGGCCGCGCAGGGGTACGCCACCGTGCACTACCGCCGCGCCGACGCCGCCTACCAGGGCTGGGGCCTGCACCTGTGGGGCGAGGCGGTGGCCGAGCCGACCGACTGGGCGAACCCGGAACCGCCCGATGGGATCGGCGCGTCCGGCGCGCACTGGCGGGTTCCGCTCAAGGCGCCCGAGCAGCCGGTGAACTTCATCGTGCACCGGGGCGACGAGAAGGACCCCGGCCCCGACCAGTCGTTCACCGGGGCGGAGGCGTACGTGAACTCGGGAGACGCGGCCGTGCACGCCTCCAGGGCGGCGGCCGACAACGTCGCGGTGCTGCACTACCACCGCCCGGACGGGCGCTACGACGGCTGGGGCCTGCACGTGTGGGGCGGCGCCGCCACGCCGACCGGCTGGAACGCCCCGCTGCCTCCGGCGGGCCGCGACGGTTTCGGGGTGTACTGGAGGGTGCCACTGGCGGAGGGCGCGAAAGGGCTGAGCTACATCGTGCACAACGGCGACGAGAAGGATCAGGCTGCCGACCAGCGGCTCGACGGCAACGAGGCGTGGAAACTGGCAGGCGTGGACGGGCACGTGCTCCCGCAGCCCGCGGGCGGCGTCCCGGACGTGGACCTGACGAAGCTGCGCGCCCACTGGATCTCCCGCGACACCGTCCTGTGGCCGGCGGCCGGAGACACGGTCAAGGCCCTGGAGTCCGCGCACGGCGCCGCCAAGCGGCTGATCCGCCTGCTTCCCGGCACGCTCACCGACGCGCAGAAGGCGGCGTGGCCGCATCTGAAGGCGCTGCCCGCCTACAAGGTGGACCCGCGCGACACCGGCCTGGTGCCGGAGGCGCTGCGCGGCCAGGTGGCGGCGGTGGAGCGCAGCGCCGCGGGCAGGCTGGTGAGCGCGACCGGCGTCCAGCTCCCCGGCGTCCTGGACGACCTCTACGCGACGGACGAGCCGCTGGGGTACGCCGGAGGCCGCCTGGCCCTCTGGGCGCCGACCGCCCAGCAGGTCAGGCTGGCGTTGTACGACGGCGGTGACCGTACGGAGCACGACATGCGGCGCGAGGCGAAGACCGGCGTGTGGTCGGTGCGCGCGCCCGCGTCGTGGCTGGGCCGGGACTACACCTACCTGGTCACCGTCTACTCCCCCGCCGAGGGCAGGGTCGTCACCAACGAGGTCACCGACCCCTACAGCGTGGCCGTGGCCCCCGACGGCGTCCGCAGCCGCCTGGCTGACCTGGCGCGGCAACGTCCCACCGGCTGGGAGACCCTGGCCAAACCCCCGGCGAAACCCGCGAAGACCGTCTACGAGCTCCACGTCCGCGACTTCTCGGCCGCCGACCGGAGCGTCCCCGCGGCCGTGCGCGGCACCTACGGGGCGTTCACCGGCGACGGCGCGGGCATGCGGGCGCTGCGCGACCTGGCCCGCGACGGGCTCACGCACGTGCACCTGCTGCCGGTCTTCGACGTGGCCACGATCCCCGAGCGCGCGGCCGACCGCGCCGAGCCCGGCTGCGACCTGGCCGCGATGCCGCCCGACTCGCCGCTGCAGCAGGAGTGCGTGGCCAGGACGGCGGCCAGGGACGCCTTCAACTGGGGCTACGACCCGCTGCACTACTCGGTGCCCGAGGGATCGTACGCCGCGGACCCCGATCAGCGCACCCGGGAGTTCCGGGCGATGGTGGCCGGGCTGAACCGGGCGGGGCTGCGCGTGGTGATGGACGTGGTCTACAACCACACCCACTCCGCGCGGACGCTGGACGCGATCGTGCCCGGCTACTACCACCGGCTGCTGGCCGACGGCAGTGTCGCCACCTCGACCTGCTGCCCGAACACCGCGCCCGAGCACGCCATGATGGGCCGGCTCGTGGTCGACTCGGTGGTGACCTGGGCCCGCGAGTACAAGATCGACGGCTTCCGCTTCGACCTCATGGGCCACCACCCGAAGAGCAACATCCTGGCCGTCCGCAAGGCCCTGGACCGGCTCACGCCCGCCGGGGACGGCGTCAACGGCAAGGAGATCCTGCTGTACGGCGAGGGCTGGGACTTCGGCGAGGTGGCAGGCGGCGCCCGCTTCCCGCAGGCCACGCAGGCGAACCTGGCCGGGACCGGGATCGGCACGTTCAACGACCGCCTGCGCGACGGAGTGCGGGGCGGCGGGCCGTTCGACGCCGACCCCCGGCTCCAGGGGTTCGGCTCGGGGCTGGCCGGTGACGTCAACGACGCCCCGGGCAACCGGGACGCGGCGGCGCGGCTGCGGCACTACCAGGACCTCGTCATGCTCGGCCTGACCGGGAACCTGCGGGACTACGTGCTGCCCGGCGGCCGGACGGGCGCGGAGGTGTCCTACAACGGCTCCCCAGCCGGATATGCCGCCCAGACCTCTGATGTCGTGACTTATGTCGATGCCCATGACAACGAGACGCTTTTCGATGCCCTGGCCTACAAACTGCCGCAAGAAAGGGATATGTCGGCACGTGTCAGGATGCAGGGGCTCGCGCTGGCCACGGTCCTGCTCGCCCAGGGGACCGCGTTCGTGCACGCCGGGAGCGAACGGCTGCGCTCGAAGTCGCTGGACCGCAACTCCTACGACTCCGGTGACTGGTTCAACCGCCTGCACTGGGACTGCGCGCAGGGCAACGGCTTCGGGGCCGGGCTGCCGCCGGAAGCGGACAACGCGGGCCGCTGGCCGTACGCGCGACCGCTGCTGGCCGATCCGGCGCTGCGCCCGGACTGCGCGGCGATCACGACGGCCCGCGCCCGCTTCGGGGAGTTCCTGCGCATCCGCGGCTCGTCGCCGTTGTTCGCGCTGCCGGCGGCCGAGGCCCGCGCGCGCATCTCCTTCCCGGTCACGCGGCCCGGGGTGATCGTCATGCGGCTGGACGGAACCGGCCTCGACCCGCGCTGGAGCTCGATCACCGTCGTCTTCAACGCCACCCCGTCGGCGGCCGGGGCGACCGTGAAGGAGCTGCAGGGCACCGCGACCACGCTCCACCCCGAGCAGGCCGACCCGGTGGCCGCGGGCTCGGCCTTCGACCCGGCGACCGGCACCCTGACCGTCCCCGGCAGAACCGCGGCGGTGTTCGTGACCTGACCTAGAATCTGCGCCTGTGGAGCGGCTCATTCAGGCGGCGATGGAGTGCGTCGCCGCGTACGGCTATCGCAAGACCTCCCTCAGCGACGTGGCCGCCCGGGCCGGGGTCTCGCGGGCCACGGTCTACCGCGCGATCGGCTCCAAGGACCGGCTGGGCGAGCTGATCGTGCGGCACGAGGGCGCCCGGTTCATCGAGGAGGTGCGGCGCATCTTCGCCGCCGACGTGCCGCCCGAGGAGCAGATCGCCGCCGCCGTGGAGTTCGCGCTGGAGTTCACCTCCGGCCACGACGTGCTGCAGCGCATGCTCATGGAGGAGCCGGAGGAGCTGTTCACCATGCTCATCGAGCGGCCGGGGCACACGGCGTTCATCACGTTCCTGACCGAGGGGATGGCGCCGCTGCTGGCCGCGGGCCCGCACGCGCACCTGCTGCGGGTGGCGCCGGAGCAGGCGGTGGAGTTCACCACCAGGGTCGTGCTGAGCCTGATCGCCCACCCGACCACCACGCTGGGCGGCAGCCGGGAGATCGCCCGGTTCATATGGGCAGCGATTGCCCGCCCAGCGTCACCCGCATGAACCACTCCTCGGTGCCGGCGACCGCCGGGTGGTCGCGGTGGGCGTCGAGCACCCAGCGCCACGTGGGGTCGGCCGCGGCCAGCTCGTCGTATGCCTGCCGTACCGCGTCGGGCGGGGCGCCCTGCTCCAGGAGGGCGTCCATGCGTGCCCCGAGTGCGGCATACCACCGCCGTGCCAGATCCCTCAGCACGTCCTCGGGAACCGCGGGGTCGCCGCTGCTTCTGGCCCTGGCCAGCGCGGCCTGGAGTTCCTCTCGCCGGGTCTCCATCGACCCTCCTCAACACGAGACGCTGAGACGAATGGATCTAGCTGTCTCATGTTTACTACACGCGGACCCGGTGTGGGCGGTGAGTCCGGTCACACGGGGACGCGATCACATGAGCGTCGGCCTCCGCGAGCGGTGCCGGGCGCGGCGGGTGAGCTGCGGGGGGTCGAGGATGATGAGGTCGCCGCCGTCCCGCGCGATCCAGCCGCGGCGGGTGAAGTCGCCGAGGATCTGGTTCACGCGCTCGCGCGAGGCCCGCACGTGGTGGGCGAGGTCGTCCTGGCTGAGGTCCAGCGTCAGCCGCAACCCCATGCCGGTACGGCGGGCGAACCGGGCCCCCTGCTCCACCAGCACCCGCGCCACGCGCGTGGCCACGTCCACCCCGGCGGCGTCCTCGAACCGGTCGTTCATCCGGCGAATCCGGGCGGCCAGCAGGCTCATGAGCCGCCGCGACGCCTCCGGGTGCCTGTCCAGCCAATCCGACATGTCCGTCGCGGAGGTGCGGCAGGCGGCGGTGTCCCGGACGGCCACGGCGGTGGCCTGCCGCGGGGCGGCGTCGAACACGCACAGCTCACCCAGCAACTCCCCCGGCCCGGACATGGTCAGCAGGCTCTCGCCGCCGTGCGGCCCCGGCCGGGTGAGCTTCACCTTCCCGCTCAGCAGGACCAGAACGTGATCACCCGGATCCCCCTCGGCGAACAGCCGCTCACCCCGCCGGAAGGCCACCGGCACGGCCGGCCCGAGGAAGTCCGCCACCGCCGCGCCGGGCAACCCGGCCAGGAGGGGGACGGCGGCCAGATCACCCGGCGCCCCGGCACTCCAGGAACCCCGGAACCCCCCACCGCGGCCCGGCCCCGCGGCAGAGCCGGACCCGGCAGCAGAGCCGCCTCCGGCGGCGGAACCAGGCCCCACGGGAAAGCCGGATCCCGGAACGGAACCGGATCCCGGAACGGAACCCGGAGTCGTGGCGGAGCCGGGAGCCATGGCGGAGCCGGATCCCGGGGCGGGGTCTGGAGTCGGGGCGGGGACGGGGGTCATGGCAGGATTCCGAGGGTCTGGGCCAGGGCGTACTCGTCGGCGAAGAACCATGCCTCCACGACCTTGCCGCCCGACAGCCGCCAGATGCCGACCTCCAGCACCTCCACCGGCCGGCCCGTGGCCGCCTGCCCGAACAGGGTGCCGGCGTGCGTGCCGCGGACGGTCCACACCGCCCACACCCGGTCCCCCTTGGCGATCATGGCGAGCACCTCGTCGTACCGGTCGGGGATGCCCTCCGGCCGGTACGGCCGGCCGGATCGGACGGCCAGGTGGGCCATGCCCCGCCGGTGCACGACGGCCTCCGGTGCCGTGTACGCCCGGCGGCCCTCGACCGTGGCGCGCCGCAGCGCCCTGATCACCTCGAGGTTCCGCCGTTCCTCCTCGGTATGGAGCGGTGCGATCCGCGGCTCGGCGAGCATCTCAGCCCCTTTCAGGGTGTAATCACGAAATATCCGGACAAGTCGATGGGCTTGTCCGCCAAGCCGTACGTCACCATCGCGTCGGCGATCCGCTGGACCTGCGGCCGGAGCGCGACCGGGTCCGCCGTCTCCAGGTAGGTGTTGACGATCACCTTCCCCGCCACCCCCGCCTCGATCGTGGTGAACTCGGGCAGCGCCGCCTTCACCTCGGCCGGGTTGGCGTTGGCGTAGGCCGTGGCCTTGAGCAGTGCCCGCTGGAACCCGGCCAGCGCCTTGGGGTTGGCCGCGGCGAACCTCTCCGACACCAGATAGCCGCCCACGGCGTACCCGGACAGTTCGCCGGAGGAGGTGTCGTAGATCGACCGGGCCCCGAGCCGGTCGATCATGAGCGTGCGGAACGGGTCGCTGGTGCACGTGGCCGCCACCTCGCCCGAGTCCAGCACGTTGGCGTGCTCGGGCGGCGCGACGGGCGTGAACTGGACGGTGTCGGCGGGCAGCCCCTGCGCCTTGAGCCCCGAGCGGACGTTGAGGATGCAGATCGTGCTCGGCGACAGGACGGCGACCTTCTGGCCCTTCAGGTCGCCGAGGCCGCGCGCCTTGGAGTTCTTGCTCACCAGCACCTGCTGCGAGCCGGTGACCGCGGTGTCGGTGAGGGCCACGAGCTTGACGCCCAGGCCCTTGGCGTAGGCGGACAGGCTGCTGACCACGTTGGACCAGGCCATGTCCACCTGGCCGCCGACCACGGCCTCGACGGTGCTGCCCGAGCCGAGGTCCACGTCGGCCTTGACGGTCAGGCCCTCGGCGGCGAAGTACCCCTTGTCGATGGCCAGGTGCAGCGGGACGTTGCTGACGTTGGCCGGGTTGCTGATGGTGATCGTCGTGGTAGTCGGGGTGGCGCCTGCGCCGCAGGCGGCGGTCAGCAGCAGAACCGAGCAGACGATGAACGTGCGGGTCACGGGGCTCTCCTCAGGACGCGTCCTTGATGTGCTGGGCCACCTCGCTGCGCTGGCGCACGAAGGCCGGCAGCGACTTGGTGGCGATCTGGTCGCGTACGCGCGGCAGCTCGATGACGAGTTCGGCCAGCACGCTCCCCGGCGACCTGCGCAAGACGATGAGCCGGTCGGCGAGGTAGACCGACTCGTCGATGTCGTGGGTGACGAACATGATCGTCATCCCGAACTCCAGGTGGACCCGGCGGGTCAGATCCTCCAGGCCCGAGCGGGTCTGGGCGTCGACCGAGGCGAACGGCTCGTCCATGAGCAGCACCTGGGGCCGGTAGGCCAGGGCGCGGGCGATGGCGACCCGCTGCTGCATGCCGCCGGACAGCTGCCACGGGTACCGCTCCGCCTTGCCGTCCAGGCCGACGGCCGCCAGCGAGTGCTCCACCCGCTCGCGGATCTCGCCCTTCGGCAGCCGGGAGGTCTCCAGCGGGAAGGCGATGTTGGCGCCGACCTTCATCCAGGGGAACAACGAGCGGCCGTAGTCCTGGAAGACGACGGCCAGGCCGTCCGGGACGCCCGTCACCTCGCGGCCGTGGACGCTCACCTGGCCGCGGGTGGCCGGGATCAGCCCCGCCACGCACTTGAGCAGGGTCGTCTTCCCGCAGCCCGAGGGCCCGACGATGGACAGCAGCTCGCCCTCCTTCACCTCGAAGGAGAGGTTGTGCAGCGCCGCGTGCCCCTCGCCGTAGGTCTTGGACAGGTTGCGCACCTGGAGAGCGGTCATGCGGGGCGACTCCTTAGAACGCGCCGCTCGGCGGCGAGGAAGAGCACGTTGAGCAGGTATCCGATGAGGCCGAGCAGGACGATGGCCGCCCACACGTCGAGGATCTCGAAGGTGCGCTGGGCGTTGATGAGGAAGTGGCCGAGCCCGTGGTCGGCCAGCAGCCACTCCGAGAGCACCATGAGGATGAGCGAGAGCGACAACGTCACCCGCATCCCGGCGACGATCTTCGGCAGCGCCGCCGGGATGACCACCTTGACGAGCTGGGTCCGGGTGGGAATGTGGAACGCGCGGGCCGTCTCCCGGTACATCGGATCCACCGAGCGCACGCCCTGCATGGTGTTGAGCAGCACCGGCCAGGCGCACCCGAAGGTGATCAGCCCGATGCGCATGAGGTCGCCCGCGCCGAAGACCAGCAGGAACACCGGGACGATCGCCGGCTTGGGCAGCGAGCGCAGGAAGTCGACCGGCGGATCGACGTACCCGGCCGCGGCCGTCCACTGCCCCGCGGCCAGCCCGATCGCCACCCCGGCCACGGCCCCGGCCAGCCACCCGGCCAGCGCCCTGAGCACGCTGGGCCCGGCGTCGAGCCAGAACCGCTCGGTCAGCAGCGGCTCGCCGAACCACAGCTCGGCCATCCGCGCCGCGATCCGCGCCGGCGGCGGGAAGAACGGGGATCCGGCGGCCCACGCCGCCCACTGCCAGAGCAGCACGGCCAGCAGGATCGGCCCCAGCCGTACGGCCAGCCGTCCCGGCCATCCCCGTGAAGCGCTCATGAGGGCCCCTTCCCGTCCCAGGCCACGAGCCGGGCCGCGCCCGCCACGGTGACCCAGTTCATGACGTAGCCGAGCACCCCGGCCAGCGTGACCGCGGCGAAGACCGTGTCCGCCCGGAATCCCGCGTAGCCGGCGCGCAGGATGACGTAGCCGATCCCGTCCTGCGTGCCGACGGCGATCTCGGCGGCGATGCCCACGGTCAGCCCGGTGGCCAGCGCCAGGCGCAGCCCGGTCAGCATGAGCGGCAGCGCACTCGGCAGCACGACCCGCCACCAGGTCCGCAGCAGCGGCACCCGGAAGCTGCGCGCCGTCTCCAGCGCGACCGGGTCCACGCTCCGCACGCCGTACACGGTGTTGAACAGCAGCGGCCACAGCGCCACGAAGGCCACGATCGTCACCTTCATCTGCAGCCCCTGGCCCATGACCAGGACGAGCAGCGGGATGATCGCGATCCCGGGCACCGACCGCAGCGAGTCGATGATCGGGGTCAGTCCCAGCGCGGCCAGCCGGTAGGAGCCGATCAGCACGCCCAGCGGCACCGCGATCGCGGCCGCGACGGCCACGCCGCCCAGCACCGCGACGAGCGTGGCCCACACCTCGGCGAGGAACGCCGGCTCGGCCAGCAGCCGCAGCGCCTCGGGCAGGATCACGGTCGCGGGCGGCAGCAGCCTGGCGTCCACCGGTTCCAGCCGGGCGAACACCTCGAAGGCCAGAGTCAGCACCGCCGCGCCCGCCGTACCCCTGAGGATGGCGCCGGCCGCGCCGCGGGAGGGACGGCGGCGCTCGCCCGTGCGGCGCGGTTCCGCGCGCACGCCGGTGGTGGTGACGGGCGTGTTCACGGCGCCCCCGCCGGTCCCGCGGAGATCGAGCGGGTACGGCCGGCCGACACGGCCACCCCGGCCAGGAGGCCCGCGCCGACCAGAGCCGCCCCCCAGACGGCGCCGTTCAGCGCGAGGCCGTACACGGCGTCCACCGCGAACGCGCCGGGGCCGGTGAAGGCGACGCAGGCGGTGGCGGCGAGCAGCACCAGCTCGTATTCGAACCCGTTGCGGCGGCGCGAGAGGCCGTTCGGCAGGTGCAGGATCACGATGTTGGCGAACGTGCCAGCCAGCATGAGCACCGCGAGCGGGGTCAGCGCCCCGGCGGCCAGCAGCAGGCCGCCCGCCGTTTCCGTGAGCCCGGCGACGGCGGCCATGACCAGCGGCGGCCGGTAGCCCATGCGGCCGAAGAAGGCGGCCGCGCCCTTCAGGCCGTCGGCGCCCCACCAGCCGAAGAGTTTCTCCGTGCCGTGGTAGGCCATGACCAGGCCGACCACGAGGCGGAGGACGAGCAACCCGATGTCCATCTCCGTGCTCCGTTCAGCTGAAGGCGGGAAGCACCTGGTCGAGGAACAGGCGCAGCGAGCGGTCGGAGATCCCGGGCGGCATGAAGCCGTAGTTGAACAGCAGGGCCATGTGCCGGACCCCGGCCGCCTCGTACTCGCGGATCTGCTCGGCGACCGAGCCCGGGTCGCCGATGAGCATGGCGTGGTCGAGGAACTCGTCGGGGTTCTGCGGGGAGACGCCGACGACGCTCTTGAGGTGGGCGGCGTCGCGCAGGTCCTCGACCAAGCCGAAGCTGCGGCGCTGGTGCTCGGCCATGAGCACGAGGCGTTCGCGGATCTCCCGTTCCGCCTGCTCGCCGGTGCCGGCCAGGTAGACCTGCTTCTGGACCATGCTCCAGTCGAGCCGCTCCTGGATCGTGGCCTCGTCGTGCCCGCCCTCGCGCAGCGCCCGCTCGTACAGCCGCCAGCGAGCGGCCAGCGGCTGCGGCTTCTCGCGGGCGGTGAACAGGTACCAGCCCTTGCGGCCGGTCCATTCGGCGCCGGAGTCGCTCTGGGTGGCGCGGGCGAAGGCCGGGGCGGGGCGGTGGAAGGCGCTCGGCATGATGCGGGTGTGCAGGGTGCCGTGCTCGAAGGCGGTCTCCCACTCCAGGGGCGGGTCGTCCGGCTTCTTGGCCAGGGCCGCCTCGAGGATCTCCAGGTTGTGGATCATCTGGGCGTGGCGCTGGGAGGGGTCGCGGCCCATGCCCGCGTACTCGAGGGGCGAGCCGCCGGCCGCGAAGCCGACGATGAGCTCGCCGCCGGTGAGGATGTCGAGCAGGTTGCACCGCTGGGCCAGGCGCATCGGGTTGTGCAGCGGGGGCACCGCCACGGCCAGCGAGAAGCGGGTGCCGGGCGGGGCCTGGGCGGCCAGGTGGGCGGCGTACACGAAGTTGTCGCCGTAGGTGTTGTAGCCGGAGAAGTGGTGCTCGGTGAGCACGATCCCCCGCACGCCCGCCCGCGTGGCCTCCAGTGCCTGGCGGGTCAGCGTCTCGATGATGCCGACGTCCTCGTGCGGGCCGCGGGTCTGGGCGTTGAGATAGATGGAAAAGCGCATCGGATGGTGCCTCATTCGTGAGATGAAGACCGGCTCCGCAATCGATTGCTTACGAGAATCGAGTCTTAAGTGGCGATTGCCGGAGGTCAAGGGGATGTGGAACAGCTAACATCGCCGTTTCGGCGGCGGTGACGAAAACGTTTGCTAACGCGGGAACGCCGCATACCTGCGGCGGTGGTAAAGCAGCGGCGCCGCCTCCCGATCGCAGGCGCCGGCGACCACGAGACCGATGACGATCAGATGGTCGCCGCCCCCGACCGTCTCCAGCACCTCGCAGACCGCGTGCGCCACCGTGCCCCCTTCGGCGCCCGCGTCGAGCACCGGCACCCCGTGGCGCCCCGGCCGCCACGCGACGCCGTCGAACTTGCCGTCGCCGCTGCCCGCGAAGCGCTCGGACAGCCGCTGCGCGCCGGCGTCCAGGACGTTCACGCAGAAGGCGCCGGAGCGCTCGATCGCCGCCAGCGTGCGCGAGCCGCGGCCGAGGCAGGCCAGCATCAGCGGCGGATCGGCCGACAGCCCGCACACGGCCCCCGACGTCATCCCCGCCGGACGCCCCGGCCCGGCCAGGCTCGTCACCACCGTGACCCCGGTCGGCAACGAGCCGGCCAGCGCCTTGAACAGCTCCGCGGGAACCGCCGCGGTGTCGTCGGTGAGGCTCATGCCGACATCCTGCGCGGCGGCCCCGCGGGCGGGCCAGCGTATGTCGCGGGTTCCACAAACCCCCGGCCGGGCCGGGATCGCTCAAGCGTCAGGCCAGGATCGCGACGGGGTTCTCCAGAAGCTCCAGGAACGCCTTCATCCACTCGGCGGCCACCACGCCGTCCACCGGCCGGTGGTCCACCGACAGCGTCACCGTGAGCACGCTCGCCGCCACCACCGCATCCCCCTCCACGACCGGCTGCCGCCTGGCCGCGCCGACCGCCAGGATCGCCGCCTGCGGCGGATTCACGATCGCGGCGAACTCCTCCGTGCCGTACATGCCCAGGTTCGTGATGGTCAGCGTGCCGCCCTCCAGCTCGTCCTGGCGCAGGCGGCCGGTGCGGGCCCGCTCGCCGTACTCCCGCATCGCGGCCGCCACCCGGGAGAGCGTCATGCCCGCCACGTCCCGCAGCACCGGCGTGACCAGCCCCGCCTCCGTGGCCACCGCCACCGCGAGATCCACCTGCCGGTAGGCGCGCACGGCCTCCTCCGACCAGGTGACGTTCATCGCCGGGACCCGGACGTGGGCGCGGGCGGCGGCCTTCACGATCAGGTCGTTGACCGAGACACGCAGGTCGCCCTGGTTCAGCTGGGCGCGCATGGCCAGAAGGGCGTCTGCCCGGGCGGTGCCGCGCAGGTAGAAGTGGGGGGCGGTGCGCTTGCTCTCGGTCAGCCTCGCGGCGATGGCGCGGCGCATCCGGGTGTGCGGGATCTCGGTGTACGCCCCCGGGTCCGCGCTCGCTTGGGCCGGTTCGGCGACGGCCGGTTCGCCGGCGAGTCGGGCGGCGACCGCGGCCTCCACGTCCTTGCGGACCACCCGCCCGTTGGGACCGGACCCCGGGATGTCCTCGACCCGCAACCCCGCCTCCCCGGCCAGCCGCCTGGCCAGCGGACTGGAGAACACCCGCTCAGGGGTACGGCTACCGCCCACGGCGGCCGGTGCGCCGGAGGGCCGCCCCCGGCCAGGCGGAGAGGGCACGTCGGGCGGCAGGCCCCGGACGGGCGGCGGACCGGCCGGAGCCGCGGAAGGCGGCGGATCGGCCAGGACGGGTCCGGCGGCTTCCGGGGGTTCGCCGGGGGCGCCGACGACCGCGATCGGGGCGCCCACGGTCACCGTGGCGCCCTCCCCCACCAGCGTGCGCAGCAGCACGCCCGGCTCCTCGGCCTCCACCTCCACCACCGCCTTGTCGGTCTCGACGGTGGCGATCACCTCGCCCTTGGCGTACGGGACCCCGGCGGTGACGCCCCACGTCTGCAGCACCGCCTCCTGGGCGCCCGCCGCCACCTCGGGCATGTGCAGGACTCTGGCCATGGTTCACCTCGTCATCTCGGCGAGCTTGGCGGCCACCTCGGCCGCCCCGGCGATGGCGGCGCGTTCGAGCACCCGGCTGATGCTGGGCGAGGCCTCGCCTCCGGTCACGCGTTGCACCGGCTGGTCGAGCCAGTCGAAGTAGCGCCGCTGGATCTCGTCGGCCAGCCAGCCCCCGTAGGAGGTGCCCAGCGCCCCCTGCTCGGCGATGAGCACGTTGCCGGTCTTGCGGATGCTGGCCCCGACGGTGTCCCAGTCGAGGCTGGCCCGGTCCAGCCAGCGCAGGTCGATGACCTCGGCGTCCACCTCGCCCGCGGCCTCGAGCACGTGGCGGGTCATGGCGAGGTAGGTCAGCACGGTGACCGCGGCGCCGGTGCGGCGGACGGCGGCGCGGCCGACGGGCAGACAGTAGTCCAGGTCTCCGGCAGGCCCCTCGCCGACGGAGCCGTAGAGGTCGACGTGTTCCAGGACGACGACCGGGTCCTGGCAGCGCAGGGCGCTGTTCATCAGGCCGACGTAGTCGTACGGCGTGGACGGCGCGGCGATGCGCCAGCCGGGGGCGGTGGCCAGGATCCCGGCCGGGTCCATGGAGTGCTGCGAGCCGTACCCGGTGCCCATGGCGACCTTGCTGCGCAGCACGAACGGCACCGCCCCGCCGCCGCCGAACATGTGCCTGGCCTTGCCGATCTGGTTGAACAGCTGGTCGGCGGCGACCCACATGAAGTCGGCGTACATGAACTCCACGACAGGGCGGAAGCGGCCGTCCAGGGCGATGCCGCCGCCGAGCCCGGCGAAGGCGTTCTCGCTGATGGGCGTGCCGAGGACGCGGTCGGGGAAACGTTCCTTGAGCCCGCGGGTGGCGCCGTTGGTGCCGCCGCCGAGGCGGTGCACGTCCTCGCCCATGACGACGACGCCGGGGTCGGTCTCCATGCGCCGGGCCATGACGGCGGCGACGGCGTCGATGAACCTCTGCTCGCCCAGCGTGCCCTGGAAGGCGAACCGGGCGTCGGCGAACTCCGACAGATCCCCCCGGATCCCGACGTCGGCGAAGGACGGATCGGGCCACTCTCCGGGCTTGATCCGCCGGCGCCCCGCCTTCCCGGCGCCCGGCTCGTCGCCGGGGTCCGGTTCCAGCAGGGTGTCCGCGATCCCGGCCATGAGGGCGGACGCCCTGGCACGGGCGTCCTCGGCCTCTCCGGGGGTGAACAGGCCGCGCCGTACCAGATGACCGGCCACCTGGTCGAGCGGGTCGCGGGCCCGCCACTCGCGCTCCTCCTCCTTGCTCCGGTAGCCGAACGCGCTCCCGGGAAAGGGGCCGTTCTGGTGGAAATATCGGTAGACGTCCGCCTCGATCAGCACCGGCCCGCGCCCCGATCGCAGCAGCTCCAGCGCCTCGAGCATGGTGAGGTGCACGGCCAGCGCGTCCATCCCGTCCACCTTGAAGCTGGCGATGCCGAAGCCCGGCCCCCGCGCCGACAGCCGCGGCTCCCCGGTGGCCTCGGCCACCCCGGTCGAGACGGCGTAGCCGTTGTTCTCCACGAAGAAGCAGAGCGGCAGTTTCCAGGCGGCGGCCAGATTGAACGTCTCCAGCGTCGAGCCGATGTTGACGGCCCCGTCGCCGAAGTAGGTGACGGCCACGTTCGAGGTCCCGGCCTGGCGGTGGGCCCATGCGGAACCGGCGGCCAGGGGGACCCCGCCGCCGACGATGGCGTTGGTGCCGATGGCCCCCGCCTCGTTCCACTGCAGGTGCATGGAGCCGCCGCGGCCGTGGCTGAAGCCGCGGTCCAGCCCGCAGATCTCCGCGAGGCTCTTCAACAGGACGGCCCGCGCCTCGGGCGAGACGTCCTGCCGGGGGTCGAGTCCCTTGGGCTCGACGTGGCTCAGCACCTTGGCCAGGAACTGGTGGTGACCGCGGTGGGAGCCGTTGACGGTGTCGCCCGGGGCCAGAGCGAGGACGGAGCCGACCGCGCCGCCCTCCTGCCCGATGCTGGAGTGGGCCGGGCCGTGGACCAGGCCGGCCTTGGCCAGCTCCAGGACCTGTTCCTCGAAGGCCCGCAGGAGCACGAGCTGGCCGTACATGGTGGTCAGCAGGGCCGGGTCGGCGGCGTCCCAGTCCGCCTCGCCCGTTCTCACCTCCACCCAGGGGACGGCGGGATCTAGCCGGTGGTGCTCGCTCATGTTAGTCTCCGCAATCGATTGCGTTACGCGACAGGAGGGGGTCGGAATGCTTCCCGGACTGGCCAGGCTGGACCACGTCGGCTTCACCGTGCCCGATCTCGACGCGGCCAGGGACTTCCTCGTGGACGTGCTGGGCTGCGAGTACATGTACACGCTCGGGCCCTACGCGGACGCCGGCGACTGGATGGCCGAGCACCTCGGCGTGCACCCCCGGGCAGTCATGCGGGAGCTGCACTTCTTCCGCTGCGGAGGCCAGGCCGTCTTCGAGGTGTTCCAGTACGAGGCCCCCGGCCAGAACCAGGTCCAGCCACGCAACAGCGACATCGGCGGCCACCACGTCGCCCTGTACGTCGACGACCTGGACGCCGCCGTCGCCTACCTGAAGGACAAGGGCGTGACCGTGCTCGGCGAGCCCACGTCCAGCAAGGGCCCCAGCGAGGGGCAGCGCTGGATCTACTTCCTCGCGCCGTGGGGCATGCAGTTCGAGCTCGTCTCCTACCCAGGCGGCAAGGCGTTCGACCGCGGGGTCACCAGCTGACCGCCACATACTGGGTCTCCAGGTAGTCCAGCAGGCCCTCGTGGCCGCCCTCCCTGCCGATGCCGCTCTGCTTCATGCCGCCGAACGGCGCCGCCGGGTCGCTGACCAGGCCGCGGTTGAGGCCGATCATCCCGGCCTCGATCCGCTCGCCGACCCGCAGGCCGCGGGCCAGGTCGCCGGTGAAGACGTAGGCGACCAGGCCGTACTCGGTGTCGTTGGCCAGCCGTACCGCCTCCTCCTCGGTCGCGAAGGTGACGACCGGCGCGACGGGACCGAAGATCTCCTCCCGCAGGATCGGCGCGTCCGGGCGCACGCCCGTCAGCACGGTCGGCTCGTAGAAGAAGCCCGGCCGGTCGGGACGGCGGCCGCCCGCGAGGGCCTTGGCGCCGTCCGAGATCGCCTCGCGCACCAGGGTGTCCACCTTGTCCACGGCGTCCTGGTTGACCAGGGGGCCGACCTCGGCGCCCGGCTCGGTGCCGGGGCCGACGCGCAGGTCGGCCATGCGGGCGGCCAGGCGGCGGGCGAACTCCTCGGCCACCGGCTCCTCGATGTAGAAGCGGTTGGCCGCGGTGCACGCCTCGCCCGCGTTGCGCATCTTCGCCGTCATGGCGCCCTCGACCGCCGCGTCGAGGTCGGCGTCGGCGAAGACGAGGAACGGGGCGTTGCCGCCGAGCTCCATCGAGCTGTTGACCACCTGGCCCGCCGCCTCGCGCAGCAGCACGCGGCCGACCTCGGTGGAGCCGGTGAAGGAGAGCTTGCGCACGCGCGGATCGCGCAGCATCGCCGCGACGACCTCGCCGGACCGGCGGGCCGGGATGACGTTGACCACGCCCGGGGGCACGCCCGCCTCCTCCAGCAGGCGGGCCAGCGCGAGCGCGGTGAGCGGGGTGTCGCTGGCGGGCTTGAGCACCACCGTGCAGCCCGCCGCGAGCGCCGGGCCGATCTTGCGGGTGGCCATGGCCGCCGGGAAGTTCCACGGCGTGACCAGCACGCAGACGCCGACGGGGCGGCGCAGCACCATGATGCGGTTGGCGCCGGACGGCGCGGTGAGCATCGACCCGTCCGCCCGCACGGCCTCCTCGGCGTACCAGCGGAAGAACTCGGCGGCGTAGGCCACCTCGGCACGGGCGTCGGGCAGGGCCTTGCCGTTCTCTTGGGAGATCAGCACGGCCAGGTCCTCGGCCTGCGCGCACATGAGCTCGAACGCCTGGCGCAGGACCTCCGAGCGATAGCGCGGCGCCGTGGCCGCCCAGGACTCGGCCGCGTCGGCGGCGGCCGAGACCGCGGCGAGCGCGTCGCCCGGGGTGGCGTCGGCCACGGCGGCGATCACCTCGCCCGTGGCGGGATCTATGACGTCGAACCGGCCGCCGTCGGCGGCGGCTACCGATCGACCCCCGATGTGGAGCATGGGAACCTCCAGGGTTAGTAGGGGTTGGCGATGACGAGGTCCTGAGCGGGGAAGAGGGTGAGCAGGCGGGCGCCGTCCTCGGTGACGACGACCTCCTCCTCGATGCGGGCGGCGGAGAAGCCGTCGCCGGCCGGGCAGTACGTCTCCAGGGCGAAGACCATGCCGGGGCGCAGCTCGACCGGCTCGCGCATGCTGTTGAGCCGGGAGATGACGGGCCGCTCGTGCAGGCCCAGGCCGAGGCCGTGGCCGAACTGCAGGCCGAAGGCGGCCATCTCGTTCTCGAAGCCGAAGTCGGTGGCCCTGGGCCACAGGGAGGCGATCTCGTCCGTGCCGGCGCCCGGCTTGACCGCGGCGATGGCGGCGTCCATCCACTCGCGCGCCCTGGTGTAGGCATCGCGCTGGGAGGCGGTCGCGCTGCCGACGGAGAACGTGCGGTAGTAGCAGGTGCGGTAGCCGTTGAAGGAGTGGATGATGTCGAAGAACGCCTGGTCACCGGGGCGGATGAGGCGGTCGGAGAAGTTGTGGGGGTGGGGGTTGCAGCGTTCGCCGCTGACCGCGTTGACCGCCTCGACCTGGTCGGAGCCCATCTCGTACAGGCGCTTGTTGACCAGGGCGACGATCTCGTTCTCCCGGACGCCGGGCTTGAGGGCCTCCACGACGTCCTGGTAGACGCCGTCCACCATGGCGGCGGCCTGCGTGAGCAGCATGACCTCGTCGGCGGACTTGATCGTCCTGGCGTCGAGCATGTGCTGCTGGGCGTCGCGGACGCGCAGGCCCTGCCGTTCCATCTCGAACAGGAACGGCGGCTCGACGATGTCCACGCCGACCGGCGCGGACGGGTCGTCGAGCAGGTCCTTGACCTGGGCGACCGCCTCGGCCATCAGCCCGGCGCTGGGCGCGATGGCGCCGCGCAGGCCGAGCATGCCCGCGTGGCAGTCGGCCGGGTCCAGCCAGGGGCTGTAGAGGCGGTGGTGGCGGGCGGCCGAGCCGAAGTCCCAGAGCATGGGCGGCTTGTCCCGGGTCAGCAGCGCGTAGCGGGTCATCTTGTCGCCCAGCGCGCCGCCGATCCAGGTCTGGGTCACGTACCGGATGTTGTAGAAGTCGAACAGCAGGAACGCGCCGCAGTCGCTGGCTTCCAGGGCCGCGCGGGCCCGCGCGAGGCGGTAGTCCCTTAACCGGCCGAAGTCGACGCGCTGCTCGAAGTCGACGCCCATGTGCCCGGGCGCGGGCAGCGGCGCGGCCGGTACGGCCCGGCCCGCGGGCGGGTGGTCAGCCATGGCCGAGACCGTCGTCCACGGTGACGCCTTCGGGCTTGAGCGCGACGCCCGAGGCGGCGGCCTGCAGGTCGAGCAGGATCGCGAAGTCCTCGTCCACCCGGCCGGTGCCCACGCTGGCCTGGACGATCTGGGCGGTCAGGGCGGCCAGCGGCATGGGCACGTCCAGCTCGCGGGCGGCCGCCAGGCCGAGGTCGAAGTCCTTGCGCAGCAGGAGCGGGGTGAACGTGGGCGTGTAGTCGAGGTTGACGAAGGCCGGGCTCTTGTAGCGGGTGAACGCCGAGCCCATGACGCTGTCGTTGAGGAAGTCGAGGAAGGCGTGGCGCGGGACGCCGCCCTTCTCGGCCAGCACGGTGATCTCGGCCATGCACTGGGTGACGACGCCGAGCATCAGGTTGTGCGCGATCTTCACCAGCCTGGCGACGTCGCCCTCTCCGGCGTAGGTGACGGACCGGCCGATGCGCTCCAGCAGCGGCGCGACGTGCTCGTAGGACTCCCTGGGCCCGGAGACCACGAGCGTGAGGCCGCCCGAGGCGACCACTTTGGCGTTGCCGCTGACCGGCGCGGCCAGGAAGGCCGTGCCCCGCTCGGCGCAGGCGCTTCTGGCCACGGCCGACGCCTCGGGTGAGACGGTCGAGCAGTCCACGACCACGCGGGGGGCCACCTCGCCGCCGAGCAGTTCGTCCAGCACCTGGGCGAGGTCCCCGGAGCTGGAGACCATCGTGAACACGACCTCGTTGGCGCTCAGCTCCGCGATCGACGAGACGACCTCGGCGCCGAGTTCCGCGAGCGGCTCGGCCTTGGCCCGGGTGCGATTCCACACGGCCAGGTCCGTCCCCGGCCCGGCCAGGCGCGCGGCCATCGCGTACCCCATGCGGCCGGTGCCGATCCAGCCGACTCTCATAGTGCCTCCCTCGATTACGCAATCGATTGCGTCGCGGCCAGCATCGAAGTAGATTCCTCGTATGTCAAGTGCTGAGCAAACGACTTCGCTGACGGTCGGCACATTCAGCCCATCCGTGCCGTTGCGCGTGGCCCGGCGCCTCGGCCTTCTGGACGCCCGGGGCCTGACCGTGACCGAGGAGCCCGTGACCTCCTCCCCCGGCCAGTTCCGCGCCCTGCTGGACGGCCGCGTGGACGCCGCGCTCACCAGCCCCGACAACGTCCTCGCCTACCGCTTCACCGCCGCCAACCCCCTCGGGAAGACCGCCGACGTGCGCATCGTCTCGGCCGTCGACCGGGGCCTCGGCCTCGGCCTCTACGCCCGTCCCGGCGCCGAGGGCGCCGTCGTGGCCGGGGTGGACGTACCCGGCTCCGGCTTCGCCTTCGGCCTGTATGCGCTGATGGAGCACTTGGGCCTGGGCGGCTACCGGGTCGAGCCCATAGGCTCCACGCCCCGCCGCCTGCAGGCGCTGCTGACCGGGGAGTGCGGGGTCACGATGCTCAACGCGGGCAACGAGCTGATCGCCGAGGACCGGGGCATGGTACGGCTGGCCGGGCTGGCCGAGGTCTGCCGGCCGTACCTCGGAACGGTGCTGACGGTGGTCGGCGACCGGCGTCTGGCGGCCGCGCGGGAGCTGGCCGCGGCGTTGCGCGAGTGCACGGCGCACATCCTGGACGGGCGGGCCGACGAGCTGGTGCTGGAGGAGGCCGGGCGCGTGCTCGGGCTGTCCGGGCACCTGGCCCCGCGCTACCTGGAACGGCTCAAGGATCCGGTCGAGGGGCTCGTCCCCGGCAACACCGTGGATCTGGACGCCCTGCGCTCGGTGCTGGCGCTCCGGGTGCGGCATCTGCCCGACGAGGGGCTGGCCGGGGCGCTCGATCCGGCGCGTGGTCTGATCGACGCATGACCCCCGCGCCCCGCCTGCTGCTCGCCGTCCCTTTCGTCAGCACCCTCGACCGCTTCGCGATGCCGCCCATGATGGTCTCGATGGCCGCCCAGCTCGGCCTGCCGCTGTCTCAGGTGGTGCACGCGGTGGGCGCGTACGTGCTGGCCTACGGGGTCATGCAGCCGGTCTGGGGCGTCATCTCCGACCGGGCGGGCCTGGTGCGGACCATGCGGCTGGCGCTGGCCCTCGGCGCGGTGACCACGATCGCCTCGGCCCTGACCGGCTCGGCGCTCGCGCTGGCCCTGACCCGCGGCCTGGCCGGGGCCTGCTTCGCGGCGGCGATCCCGGGCAGCCTGGTGTACCTGGGCGACACGGTCCCGGCGCAGCGGCGGCAGCGGGAGATCACGAACCTCATGGCGGGCGTGGCCGTCGGCACCGCGGTGGCCTCGACCGCCGCCGGCGTCCTCGTCGAGTACGCGAGCTGGCGCGTGGCCTTCGCCGCCACCGGCCTGGCCGCGCTGGCGCTGGCGTGGGCGCTCGGCAGGCTCCCCGCGCCGCCGCGCCCGCGGGCCCACCTCGGCGTGATCGCGCCGCTGGCCTCGGTCGCGCGCTCGCGACCGGCGCTGCTGGTGCTGGCGCTGGCGTTCGTCGAGGGCGGCGTGCTGATCGGCGTGCTCACCCTGCTGCCGGCCGCGGTGGAGGCGGCGGGCGCGAGCGCGGCCGTCGCGGGCGCCGTCACCGCCGCCTACGGCGCCGCCGTCCTGGTGGCCTCACAGGTCGTCGGCGCGCTCTCCCGCCGCGTCCCTGCCTGGCGGCTCATCGCGTACGGCGCCGCCGCCGCGGTGGCCGCCTGCGGGCTGGTGGCGTTGTCCCGGTCGCCGGCCATGGCGCTGACGGCCGCCGGGCTGCTCGGCGCGGCGTGGGCGGCGATGCACTCCTCGCTGCAGACCTGGGCGACCGAGGTGCTCCCCGCGGCCAGGGCGACCGTGGTGTCGGCGTTCGCCGGGGCGCTGTTCCTCGGCAGCGCCGTGGCGGCGGTCGTGGTAGCCGGCGCGGCCGAGCAGCACCGGTATGCTCAGATTTTCGGCTGGGCGGCGGCGCTGGCCGCTCCGCTCGGCCTGTTCGGCGCACTGGGGCGCAAACGTTGGATCCGACCTGAAGGAGAGCTCGGCCGATGAAAGCCAACCGGCCTTCCGCGCCGACGCTGCGCGACATCGCCCAGGCGGTCGGCGTCCACACGACCACCGTCTCACGCGCGCTCAACCCCCGCACGCAGGGGCAGGTGGGCGCCGAGACCGTCCGCCGGGTGCAGAAGGCGGCCAAGGAGCTCGGCTACCAGCCCAACCCGATCGCGCTGAGCCTGCGCACCTCGCGCTCGCGCACGGTCGGCCTGGTCATCCCCGACATCACCAACCCGCTGTTCCCGCCGATCGTGCGCGGGATCGAGAGCGCGCTCGAGGCCGAGGGCTACAGCGGCTGGATCGTCAACACCGACAACGACCCCCAGCGGGAGCGCAAGCTCATCGACTCGCTGCGCTCGCGCCAGGTCGAGGGGCTGATCGTGGCGACCGCCCGGATGGACCACCCGCTGCTGGCCGAGCTGCACGCCTCCGGTGTGCAGCTCGTGCTGATCAACCGGCGGGTCGAGGGCGTGGACCTGCCGTGCGTGACGGCCGACGACTCCAGCGGGGTGAGCGCGGCCGTCGCCCACCTGGCCGGGCTCGGGCACACCAGGATCGCCCACCTCGCCGGGCCGCAGGGCACCTCGACCGGGGTGGCCAGGGCGCGGGCGTTCCGGCATGCCGTACGCGATCGGGGGTTGCCCGACGACCCCGGGCTCGTCGTGGAGTGCGCGCGCTGGAGCGAGGAGGCGGGGGCACGGGCGACGCGGACGCTGCTCGGCGCCCAGAGCGGGGTGACGGCGATCGTGGCGGGCAACGACCTGATCGCGCTGGGCTGCTACGACGTGTTCGGCGAGCGCGGGCTGTCGTGCCCGGAGGACGTCAGCGTGGTGGGCTTCAACGACATGCCGTTCCTGGACAAGCTGCGCCCGCCGCTGACCACCGTGCGCGTGCCGCACCACGACATCGGGGTGGAGGCGGCGCGGATGCTGCTGGACGGCATCGAGAACCCCGGACGGCCCGCGCGATCGCTGCTGATGCCGGTCTCCCTGGTGGTCCGCGGCTCGACCGCGCGGCGCTGACGAGGCGTTTCACCCGGTACAAGCTGCGTTTGGATCCTGCAAACGTTTCGTCTCACCGGTGTGTCCGACAAATCACGCTTAGTAGCCTCAGGACGTGTCACGCATATGGGCGAGGTCCCTTCGCGGCCGGGTCACGCTCATCGCCACCGCGGTGGCCGCCTCCGTGCTGATCCCCGTGGGGATCGGCGGCGTCGGCGTGGCCAGATCGGTCGTCGAGGCCGGCGTGTGGCGGGCCACCCGCGAGGCGGCCTCCCACGTGACCGCCAAGGTCCGCGACGGCGGGCTGCGCGCCGGCGTCATCCCGCTCTCCGACCCCACGGTCGACCTGCTGCAGGTGGTCGAGCCGGGCGGACGCGTGATCGCCCACAGCTCCGCCGCCGCCGGCCGCCGGCCGCTCAGCCAGATCTGGCCGCCGGCCGAGGACCGGGTCGTCAGCACCACCGACTGCCACCGGGACGAGTGCGTCCACCTGACCGCGGTCCGGGTCACGACCGCCGCCGGCTCCCCCGTCGTCTACGCCGGGCGCCTCACGCCGGGCGTGCTGTCCACGTGGCTGCTGGAGGCGGTGGTGGCCAGCCAGGTCGCGATCCTCATCGGGCTGGCCGCCTGGGCCACGTGGCTGGTGACCGGCCGCTCGCTGCGCCCGGTCGCCGCGATGCGCGCGGAACTCGACGCCGTCAACGCCAGCGACCTGAGCCGCCGCGTCTCGGAACCGGCGGGCGACGACGAGGTGGCCCAGCTCGCCCGCTCCATCAACAGCACGCTGGCCCGATTGGAACGTTCCGCCGAGCAGCAGCGCCAGTTCGCCTCCGACGCCTCCCACGAGCTGCGCACCCCCATCGCCGGGCTGCGCGCCCAGCTCGAAAGCGCCCAGCTCTACCCCGAGGACACCGACGTGGCCGAGCTCGTGGGCGGCGCCCTGCGCGACACCGACCGGCTGGAGGCGATCATCACCGACCTGCTGCTGCTGGCCCGCATCGGCTCCCGGGTGGACGTGGTCAAGGAGCCCGTCGACCTGTCGGGGCTGGTCCGCGAGGAGCTGGTCAGCCGGCACGACCACATCGTCGTCCGGCCGTCGCTCACCGAGGGAGTGCTGGTCGAGGGCGTACGGCTGCAACTGGCCCGCCTGCTCACCAACCTCCTGGACAACGCCGAACGGCACGCGGAATCGGAGGTCGGCGTGGGCGTGCGGGCCGAGGAGGGGTTCGCGGTCCTGGAGGTGTCCAACGACGGCGCGGAGATCGCCCCGGAGGACCGCGAGCGCATCTTCGACCGGTTCACCCGCCTCGACGCCGCCCGCAGCCGCGACGCCGGCGGCACCGGCCTGGGCCTGGCCATCGCCCGTGACGTGGCGCTGGCCCACATGGGCAGCATCATGGCCGAGGAGGCCACCGGGGGCGCCCGCTTCGTGGTCCGCCTGCCGCTGGCCGTACGCGAGTAGTGGCGGAGGCGAACGGGAATCGAACCCGCCGCGCTGAGATGCTCAACGCCACCGGTTTTGAAGACCGGGAGGGCCACCAGGCGCCTTCGCGCCTCCACCGGGCACCTTACCGCTTGCGGGCGGCGATCACGGCGTCGTAGAGCGCCTCGTCGTCGGCGGGCGCGAGCGCGCGCAGGTCGAGGAGCAGGCGTCCGTGCTCGATCCGGCCCAGCACCGCGGGCTCGCCCGCCCGCAGCGCCTCGGCCAGCCCTTCCGGTACGGCGACGGCCGCCCCCGCCAGCCGTACACCGGGAGCGCCCCCGCCGCCCACGACCCCGTCGGTCTCGGCCGCCTCGGCGGGCAGCCCCGCGGCGGTGAGGCGGGCGGCCAGCGCGCGGGCGCGCTCCAGCAGGTCGGCCGGGAGGGCGTGCAGCGCGGTGTGGACCGGCGGGCTCGGGCCGGCCAGCGTGGCCTCCAGGGCGGCCAGCGTCAGCTTGTCGACGCGCAGGGCGCGGGCGAGCGGGTGGCGGCGCAGGCGTTCGACGAGCCCGGAGCGGCCGAGCAGGAGCCCGCACTGGGGGCCGCCGAGCAGTTTGTCGCCGCTGGCGGTGACGAGCCCGGCGCCGGCCTTCAGCCAGGTGGCGGCGTCGGGCTCGGCGGGCAGCAGAGGGTCGGGGCGCAGCAGGCCGGAACCGGCGTCGGCGACCAGCGGCACCCCGGCGCGCTCGCACAGCGGGGCCAGGTCGGCCACGTCCGGGGTGCCGGCGAAGCCCTCGATGCGGTAGTTGGAGGGGTGGACCTTGAGCACGAACCCCGTCCCGGGCCCCAGGGCGCCGGTGTAGTCGGCCACGGAGGTGCGGTTGGTGGTGCCGACCTCGCGCAGCCGGGCGCCGGTGGAGGCGAGCAGCTCGGGCAGGCGGAAGCCGTCGCCGATCTCGACGAGCTCACCCCTGCTGATGACGATCTCGCGCCCGGCGGCCAGCGCGGTGGCGGCCAGGACGAGGGCGGCGGCGTTGTTGTTGACGACGTGCACGGCCTCGGCGGCGGGAACGGCGGCGGCCAGCGCCGCGAGGGCGGCCCGCCCGCGGCGGCCCCTGCGCCCGGTGGCCAGGTCGAGCTCGACGTCGGTGGTGCCGGCGGCGGCCGTCAGGGCGGCCGTGGCGGCGGCGGACAGGGGCGCGCGGCCGAGGTTGGTGTGCAGGAGCACGCCGGTGGCGTTGAGGACGCGGCGCGGGCCGCCGTGCGGGAGCGCTTCGAGCGCCTCGAGCGTTTCGGCCAGGACGGCACCGGGCGGGATCTCGCCCTGCCTGGCCCGCTCCTGCGCCCGGTTGACCACGGCCTTGACGCGGTCGCGGCCCAGGCGCTCCACCGCCGGCGCGAGAACCGGGTCCGCGAGGAGGACATCGGTCCTGGGGATCGTGCGCCGGGGATTCGCCATCCGCCTAAAGTTATGATCATGGAGCGGTTGACGCAATACGCGACCGGCGGCGGATGCGCCTGCAAGATCCCGCCGGGCGAACTCGAAGAGGTGCTGTCCGGGTTCGGCGTGCTTCCTCCGGAAGAGGCCGAGGCCGAACTGCTGGTGGGGCTGGCGACCGGCGACGACGCCGCCGTGGTCCGGATCGAGGGCGGCGCCGCGGTCATCAGCACCGCGGACTTCTTCACGCCCGTGGTCGACGACCCCTACGACTGGGGCAGGATCGCCGCCGCGAACGCCCTGTCCGACGTCTACGCGATGGGCGGGCGCCCGATCATGGCGCTGAACCTGCTGTGCTGGCCGCGCGACGTCCTGCCGTACGACCTGGCGCGCGAGGTGCTGCGCGGCGGAGCGCAGGTGGCGAGGGAGGCGGGCTGCCACGTCGCGGGCGGCCACAGCGTGAGCGACCCCGAGCCGAAGTACGGCATGGCCGTCACCGGCCTGGCCGACCCCGGCGAGCTGATGCGCAACGACGCCGGCCGGGCGGGGCTGCCGCTGTCGCTGACCAAGCCACTGGGCCTGGGCGTGCTGAACAACCGGCACAAGAGCACCGGCGAGGTGTTCCCGCAGGCCGTGGCGACCATGGCGGCCCTGAACGCCGAGGCGGCACGGGCCGCGGCGGCCCAGGGGATCTCATGCGCCACGGACGTGACCGGGTTCGGGCTGCTCGGGCACCTGCACAAGCTCGCGCGCGCCTCCGGGGTGACGGCGGTGCTGGACGCGGCCGCGGTGCCGCTGCTGGAGGGGGCGCGCGAGGCGGTGCGCGACGGCTACGTGCCGGGCGGCTCGCGGCGCAACCTGGACTGGGTCCGTCCGCACCTGGCGGCGGACGGCGTGGCCGAGCAGACGCTGCTCCTCCTGGCCGACGCGCAGACCTCGGGCGGGCTGCTGCTGGCCGGGGAGATCCCGGGCGCGCCGGTGATCGGGCACCTGGTGGCCGACCGCGGGCACACGGTGGAGGTCCGCGCATAGCGGGCCCGCATAAAGCGTTCATGCGGCCCGCATTGAACGCCGCAGTCATGACAGGCCCATCGATCAGGCGTTGAGGAACAAAGGTCGTTATGAGCAGGAATTTCGGCGTAACTCGCCGCCCATCGGTTTACGCCTTCACCCTGACCTGCGCAAACGCGAAATCGTTTGCGAAGAAGTAACGCCAGCTCACGGCGATCTCGAGAGCACGCAGATAGTACCAAACAAACATCGGGAAACCTCTGGAAACAACGCTTCCGAGCCGGGATCATGTGGGGATGACCGATCAGGCTCCCCAGGGCGTCGACCCGAGGGTCCCGAACGCGGCCCGGATGTACGACTACTTCCTCGGCGGGACGGACAACTTCCCCGCCGACAGGGAGTTAGCCGACATGGTGCTGAACGTCCTGCCCAAGGCGCGTGAGGGGGCGCAGCAGAACCGGCTGTTTCTCGGCCGGGTCGTGCGTTACCTCGTCGAGCAGGGGATCAGGCAGTTCATCGACCTCGGCTCCGGGCTGCCGGCGCGGGAGAACGTGCACGAGGTGGCCCACCGTCACGCACCCGAGTCCAAAGTGGTCTACGTCGACAACGACCCCGCCGTGTGCGCGCACGGCCGGGCGCTGCTGGCCGACCCCGGGCGCGTGCTGATGCTGGAGGCCGACGCCCGCGCCCCCGAGCGTGTGCTGCAGGACCCGGAGGTGCGGGCGCTCATCGACTTCGACCGGCCGGTCGCGGTGCTCATGCTGTTCTTCCTGCATCTGATCCCGGACTCCGGCGATCCCCGTGACTTCGTCCGCGACTACCGGGAGGCGCTGGCGCCGGGCAGCTTCCTCGCGCTGACCCACATCGGCGCCGACGAGCGGGCCGGCCGTACCATCGAGCTCTACCGCAGCGCCGGCGCATCTTTTGACCCTGGGCCCGGCGCGGAGATCGAGTCGTTCTTCGGCGACTTCGAGCTCCTCCCGCCGGGCCTGGACACCGCGTGGCCGTTCACCGGCCCGGAGGACACGATGGTCCCGGATGTGGATCCGGCCAGGATGGGGTACGCGGGCATCGGCCGCAAACCCTGGTGAGCCTCAGCCGACCGGCGCCATCTCCTTGGGCCTCGGCTTGCCCCCGTCCCCGTCCTCGTCCAGCAGCGTGGCCTCGTCGAACGGCGCCCGCCCGGCCAGCACCTCCTGGGCACGGTCCCGGTCGAACTCCTTGGTCCAGGTGCCCACCAGCACGGTCGCCACCGCGTTGCCGGCGAAGTTCGTCAGCGCCCGCGCCTCGGACATGAAGCGGTCGATGCCCACGATGAGGCCGACCCCGTCCACCAGCTCCGGCCGGTGCGACTGCAGCCCGCCCGCGAGCGTGGCCAGGCCCGCCCCGGTGACGCCCGCCGCGCCCTTCGAGGCGATGATCATGAACAGCAGCAGCGAGATCTGCTCCCCAAGCCCCAGGGGCGCCCCGGTGGCCGAGGCGACGAAGAGCGTGGCCATCGTCAGATAGATGGCGGTGCCGTCCAGGTTGAAGGAGTATCCGGTGGGCACCGTGATGCCCACGACCGGACGGCTGACGCCCAGGTGCTCCATCTTCGCGATGAGGCGCGGCAGCGCCGACTCCGAGGACGAGGTGGACAGGATCAGCAGGAACTCCCGGCCGAGGTAGCGCAGCAGCGACCACAGGTTGATCCGGGCGACCAGCCACAGCAGCGGCCCGAGCACCAGGCCGACGAAGAGCAGGCAGGTGACGTAGAAGCCGATCATGATGACGGCCAGCGACTGCAGCGCCTTGATCCCGGTCGAGCCGACCACCGCGGCGATCGCGCCGAAGGCGCCCACCGGCGCGGCCCACATGATCATGGCCAGGACGCGGAACACGAGCCGCTGGATGTGCCCGATGCCGTTGAGGATGGGTGCCGCCTTGGCGCCCATCGCCTGCAGGGCGAAGCCGCACAGCAGCGCCACCAGCAGCGTCTGGAGCACCTGGCCCTCGGTGAAGGCCGACACGAGCGTGGCCGGGATGATCCCCAGCAGGAAGTCCACCGTGCTCGCCTCCCCGCCCTTGGCCGCCTCCTCCCCCGCCGCCTGCCGGGCGGCGTCGGTGATCTGCAGCCCGGCGCCCGGGTCCAGCAGGTTGCCCACGACCAGGCCGATGACGAGGGCGACGGTGGACATGGCGATGAAGTAGCCCAGCGCCAGGCCGCCGACCCTGCCGACCTTGGCCGCCTTGGTCACCGAGCCCACGCCCAGCACGATCGTGCAGAAGATGATCGGGCTGATCATCATCTTGATCAGGTTGACGAAGCCCGTGCCCAGGGGTTTGAGCGCCTTGCCGGCATCCGGCCAGATGAAGCCGACGGCGATGCCGAGCAGCACCGCCACGATGACGGCCAGGTAGAGGTAGCGAGTTCGATCACGCATGGGAGGTCTCCGGCTTTGGAGGCAGGTTCTGGTTGTGCGAATATGCGCTGCAGAGTGACCCAGGTCACGATTTCGTTCATTACGTAAACCGGGAGGGCCCCGATGCGGCGCTGGAGCCTGGCAGGTCAGATGCTCCTGCTGCAGCTGGCGGTGGTCACCGTCACCGTGACGGGCGGGAGCGTGCTCGCGCTGGTGCAGGCGCACGAACTGCTCAACGACGAGGCGGCGAGCACGGCCGTGGCGGTCGCGAAGACCGTGGCGGCCTCTCCCGAGGTCCTGTCCGGCCTCACCGTGAAGAACCCGACGATCCCGCTGCAGCCCTACGCCGAGGGGGTGCGCCACGCGACGGGCGTCGACTTCGTGACCATCATGAACGCGGACGGCATCCGCTACACCCATCCGAATCCCAAGGAGATCGGCAAACGCTTCCTGGGCCACATCGAACCGGCGCAGCGCGGCGAGACGTTCACCGAGACCTACAAGGGCACGCTGGGCGACTCCATGCGCGCCGTCTCCCCCGTCGTGCGCGACGGCCGGGTCACGGCCCTGGTCAGCGCGGGCATCACGGTCAACCGCATCACCGCCCGCCTGTACGACCAGCTCATGTGGGGCTCGCTGGTCGCCCTGCTCGCGCTGGCCGCCGGCGGCGCCGGCACCTGGCTGGTGACGGTACGGCTGCGCCGCCAGACCCACGGCCTCGGGCCGGTGGAGCTCGGGCGCATCCATGCCCACCACGAGGCCGTCCTGCACGCCGTACGGGAAGGGCTGCTGCTCGTGGGCAGGGACGGGACGCTGACGCTGTGCAACGACGCCGCCCGCACGCTGCTGGCCCTGCCGCCGGACGCCGAGGGGCGGCCCGCGCCGGAGCTGGGCGACGACCGCGTGCACGTCGTCGGCGACCGGGTGCTGCAGGTCAGCAGCACGCCCAGTGAGCTGGGCCAGGTGGTGACCGTGCGCGATCGCACCGAGCTGCAGGCGCTGGCCGGTCAGCTCGACGCCGAGCGCGGGTTCGCCGAGTCGCTGCGCGCGGCGGCGCACGAGGCGGCCAACCGCCTGCACACGGTGATCACGCTGGTCGAGCTGGGGCGGACCGAGCAGGCGGTGGCCTTCGGCACGGCGGAGCTGCGCTCGGCCCAGCAGCTGACCGACCGGGTCGTGGGCTCGGTGCGCGAGCCGGTGCTGGCGGCGCTGCTGCTGGGCAAGAGCGCGCAGGCGGGCGAGCGCGGCGTCGAGCTGGTGATCAGCGAGGACAGCCGGCTCGACGACGTGGACGTGGCCCCGCGCGATCTCGTGACGATCGTCGGCAATCTGCTGGACAACGCCATCGAGGTGGCCTCGCGGGTGGAGGTGGTGGTGCGCACGGAGCCGGACGGGACCCTGATCCGGGTCAGCGACGACGGGCCGGGGCTGCCCGACCCGGGCGCCTTCGGCAAGGGGTGGACGACCAAGGGCGACGGCCGGGGCCTCGGGCTGGCGCTGGTGGGCCAGGCGGTGCGCCGCCTGGGCGGGCGCATCGAGGTGGACGGCTCGGCCTTCACGGTGCGGCTGCCGTGATCTCCGTCCTGGTCGTCGAGGACGAGGAGATCACCGCCGAGGCCAACCGCATCTACGTCGAGCGGGTGCCCGGCTTCACGGTGGCCGGCGTGGTGCGCTCGGGGGGCGAGGCCCTGCGGTTCCTGCGCGGCACTCCGGTGGACCTCATCCTGCTCGACCTCTACCTGCCCGACATGCACGGCCTGGAGGTCTGCCGGGCCGTCCGCGCGGGCGGGCTGATGTGCGACGTCATCGCCGTGACCTCCGCGCGCGACCTGGCGATGGTGCGCTCGGCGGTCTCGCTCGGCATCTCGCAGTACCTTCTCAAGCCGTTCACCTTCTCCGCCCTTCAGGAGAAACTCAAGAGGTACGCAAGATTTCGCGAAGACGCCGGGCAAATCATCGGCCAAGGCGACGTAGATCGCGTGCTGGGAACGCTGCGCGGCAGTTCGAGTCTGCCCAAGGGCATGCAACAGGACACCCTGGACGCGATCGCGGCGAAGCTGCGTTCGGCAGAAGCGGGCATGTCCGCGCAGGCAGTGGGTTCGGCCACCGGAATGTCCCGGGTGACCGCCCGCAGATACCTGGAGTATCTGGTGGAAATCGGATCAGCGGTACGGCTGCCGCAGTACGGAGCTGTCGGAAGGCCAGAACTTCTCTACCGGATGACACCCCGCAGTTAATCGAGGGTTCAATTCCGGGGCCTAGCTTCGGGTGGCACCTACCCATTTCGAGGAGTCACCTTGCGAGTCCTGGCCGTCATTCCCGCCCGCGGAGGTTCTGTGGGCGTACCCCTGAAGAACCTCGCTCCGGTGGGCGGGATCCCGCTGGTCACCAGAGCCGTCCGGGCCTGCGTCCGGGCGGAGCTGATCGACCGGGTCGTGGTCAGCACCGACCATGACGGGATCGCGACGGCCGCACGCGAGGCCGGGGCCGAGGTCGTGGACCGCCCGGCCGAGCTGAGCGGCCCCAGCGCCTCCAGCGAGTCAGCGGTGCTTCACGCGCTCGACGCGGGCGAGGGTGAGCCGGAGGTCGTGCTGCTGGTCCAGTGCACCAGCGCCTTCATCGACCCGGCCGACCTCGACGCGGCCATCGCCAAGGTGCTGGACGGCACGGCCGACGCGGTCTTCTCCGCCACCGCCACCCACGAGTTCCTGTGGGACGCCGCGGGCGTCGGCATCAACCACGACCGCTCGGTCCGCCTGCCCCGCCAGGAGCTCGACCCGCAGTACCGCGAGACCGGCGCCTTCTACGTGATGCGCGCCTCCGGGCTGCGCGAGCACGGCCACCGCTTCTTCGGCGAGGTCGCCGTCCAGCCGGTCTCCCCCACCCACGCGGTCGAGGTGGACACCCCCGCGGACCTGGAGATCGTGCGCGCGCTCGCCCCCTTCGTGGACGCGCCGGAACCGATCGACGTGGACGCGGTCATCACCGACTTCGACGGCGTGCACACCGACGACCGCGCCTACGTCGACTCCGAGGGCCGCGAGATGGTCCTGGTCAGCCGGTCGGACGGCATGGGCATCTCGCTGCTGCGCCGCTCCGGGGTCAAGGTGCTGGTGATGTCCACCGAGCACAACCCGGTCGTGGCCGCCCGGGCCCGCAAGCTCGGCGTGCCGGTGCTGCAGGGCCTGGCCGAGAAGGCGACCGTGCTGCGCGACTGGCTGGCCATCGAGGGCCTCGATCCCGCCCGCGTCGCCTATGTGGGCAACGACGTCAACGACCTCGGTCCCATGGGCCTGGTCGGCTGGCCGATCGCGGTGCCCGACGCGCACCCCAAGGTCCGGGCCGCGGCGCGGGTCGTGCTCACCAGGGCGGGCGGGGCGGGAGCCGTACGCGAGCTGTGTGACCGGGTGTCGGCGGCGCGCCCCGAGCCCGCGGCCGAGCCGTCGCAGCCCCGCGCGGCGCTGCGGCTGGCCACCACCCCGGTCGCGATCGGGGACGTCATGGTCGGCGACGACCAGCCGGTGTACGTGATCGGCGAGATCGGCATCAACCACAACGGCGATCTCGACCTGGCCCGCCAGCTCATCGACGTGGCCGCCGACGCCGGTTGCCAGGCGGTGAAGTTCCAGAAGCGGACCCCGTCGATCTGCGTGCCGGTCGAGCAGCGCTCGCAGATCCGGCAGACGCCGTGGGGCGAGATGACCTACCTGGAGTACAAGGAGCGGACCGAGTTCGGCCACGACGAGTACGCCCAGATCTCCAAGTACTGCGACGAGCGCGGCATCCAGTGGTTCGCCTCGCCGTGGGACGTGCCCTCCGTGGAGTTCCTGGAGGAGATGAACGTCCCGGTCCACAAGATCGCCTCGGCCAGCGTCGCCGACCACGAGCTGCTGCGCGCCCTGGCCGCCACGGGCAAGCCGATGATCCTGTCCACCGGCATGTCCACGCTGAGCGAGATCGACGAGGCGGTCGAGATCCTCGGCACCGGCAAGCTCGTCATCATGCACGCCACCTCGACCTACCCGCTGCCGCCCGAGGAGGCCAACCTCCGCACGATCACCACCCTCAAGCAGCGGTACGGCGTGCCCGTCGGGTACTCCGGCCACGAGCGCGGCCTGCAGATCTCGCTGGCCGCGGTCACGCTCGGCGCGGTGGCCGTGGAGCGGCACATCACGCTCGACCGGACCATGTGGGGCTCCGACCACGCCGCCTCCCTGGAGCCGTCGGGCCTGGAGCACCTGGTGCGCGACATCCGGATCATCGAGCAGGCTCTGGGCGACGGCGTCAAGCGCGTCTTCCCCGGTGAGGAGGCCCCCAAGGCCCGGCTGCGCCGCGTCACCGTCTGATGGGGGCGATGCTCTCGGTGATCGTGCCGGTCCGCGACGGCGAGGCGTACATCGCCGACGCCCTCGCCTCGCTGGCCCGCAACGCCCGGCCGGACTTCGAGTTCATCCTGGTCGACGACGGCTCCGTGGACGGCACGGGCGCCATCGTCGAGGACGCGGCGGTGCCGGGGCTGTCGGTGATCCGGCACCTGACGCCGGTGGGGCTGGCCGACGCCCGCAACGCCGGGCTGGCCGCGGCCTCCGGGCGCTACGTCACGTTCCTCGACGGCGACGACTGGCTGGCCCCGGGGTACCTGGCCGAGCTGGTCAGCGCGATCGACTCCCTGGGCTGCGACTTCGTGCGCGCCGACCACGTGCAGGTCGAGGACCGCAAGCGGGTCGTGCACCGCGCCCCCTGGGCGCGCAGGGGCATGGTGCTCGATCCCCGCAGCGCGATCCTTCCCGCCGAGGTCAAGACAATGGTCGACTACCCGTACGCCTGGGCCGGGATCTACCGGCGCTCGCTGCGCGACCTGCTGCACTTCCCCGGCTCGCTGCACACCGCCGAGGACCGGCCGTGGATCTGGCGCCTGCACCGGGAGGCCGCCACGTTCGCGGTGGTCTCCATGGCCGGCGTCTTCTACCGGCGGCTGGTCAGCGGCTCGCTCACCCAGGTGGGCGACGAGCGTCAGCTGCACTTCTTCGACGCCTTCGACCTGGTCTTCAAGGACCTCGAACCGCAGTATCTCGGCAAGGCGGTGCGCAACTTCTGCGCCCTCCTCGCCCACCATCTGGAGCTGGCCGACCGCTTCACCCCGGACCTGCGCGCCCGCTTCACCGAGCGCGGCGCCGCCATGGTGCGCGGGCTGCCCGCCGACCTCGTGGCCGAGTCGGTCGCGCGGATGTCCGTCGAGCGCGAGGAAGTGCTGCGCGCGCTTGTCCCAGAACTGCCCGGCAGGTCCGTGCGCCTGCGCCGGGACCGGGAGGAGCTCACATGACCGAGCGTGCCGAGGTCGTGCGGCCGACGAGGGGGGCCTCATGACCCAGGTGTTCTACGCCTCCACGCTCTACGGCGCGATGTCGCTGGCCGCGGCGATCGACGAGGGGGCGTTCGGCCCGCGCGAGGGCCGGCGCATGCTGCTGGTCTCCAACAACGCGGCGGTGCCCGAGGTGGCGCTGCCGCTGGACCGCATGCCGGGCTTCGCGGTGCTGCGCTCCCGCTTCGACGAGGTGGTGTCGTGGAACGACCTGATCGCGCCGCTGCACCCGTCGGCGTGGAAGGCGCGGGTCATCGAGGTGCCGATGCTGGAGCGGCTGCTGCGCACCTGGCTCGGCCTCGACGAGGTCGCGGAGCTGGTGCTGGAGTCGATCGCGGTCGCGCCCGCGCGCACGATCGCCGGCCTGATCCGCGACTGCCCCATCACCGTCTACGCCGACGGGCTGATGAGCTACGGCCCCACCCGCGACCCGCTGCCCGCCGAGATCTTCCGCCGCATCACCCGCCTGCTCCACCTGGACCTGGTGCCGGGCCTGACGCCGATGCTGCTCAGTGAGTACGGCGTGCCCGCCTCGACCATCTCCGACGAGGCGTTCCTCGAGGTGGTCACCCAGGTGGCCGGGACCGCCCCGGACATGCTGGCCGGGCAGGCGATGCTCCTCGGGCAGTACCTGTCGGCGCTGGAGATCCTCACCCCGCAGGAGGAGGCGGCGCTGCACGAGTCGATGCTGCGCGCCCTGGCCGACCTCGGTCACACCAATGTGGTCTTCAAGCCGCACCCGGCCGCCGGGCGGCGGCACGCCCGGCTGCTGCGGGCCGCGGCCGAGCCGCTGGGCGTGAAGCTGTCGGTGGCCGACGAGAGCGTCCCGGCCGAGGTGTGCTTCGCCGCGCTGCGGCCGGAGCTGGTCGTCGGCTGCTTCTCGACCGGGCTGGTCAGCGCGCGGCACTTCTACGGGCTGCCGGCCGCCGCCTTCGGCACCGAGCTGGTGCTGGAGCGGCTCACGCCGTACGAGAACAGCAACCGCGTGCCGGCCACGATCGTCGACGCGCTGCTGTGTGACGGGCGGCCGCCGCTGGCGGACGTGGTGCGCGCGGTGGGGTACTGCATGCAGCCGGACGCGCATCCGGACCTGCGCCCGCACGCGGCGGAGTTCATCGGCGCGCACGGCAGCGGCCGCTACTTCAAGAAGCAGCGGCTGGCGGCGCTCGACCTGCTGCCGGGGTCGGAGCAGCCGAGCCCGCTGTCGCGGCTCAAGCGGAGGCTGAGCCGCGCACTGTCCTGAGATTTCCTGACAAGCGGCCTGCCTGTGTGACAGGCTGGCCGATCATGAGCTTACGTCGCCGGCTGGCGGTGGGGATCATGCGTGCCGCCCGCGCCGCCAACCGCAGCCGGGTGGCCAGGACGCTGCTGCGCGGGCGCAGCGTGCGCAGGCTGCCGCTGGTCAACGTCCTCTACCATCGCGTCTTCCGCATGGGTGTGGCCCCGGGCGCCGTCGTGGCGTACCGGGGCGTGCGCCTGAGCGGCCCGGCATGGGACAACACGATCATGCCGTCGATCTCCGGCGGCTACTACGAGGAGTTCGAGGTCTCGCTCTTCGAGAAGCTCGCCGGGCTCGGCGGGACGGTCGTGGACGTGGGCGCCAACATCGGCGTCTACGCCTGCGCGGGCGGCGCCCGGATGCCGTCGGGCCGGCTGCTGGCCTTCGAGCCGGTGCCGGAGAACCTCGGCCACCTGCGGGCCAACGTCGAGCGCAACGGCCTGGCCGGACGGGTCGAGGTGGCGGCCGTGGCCGTCGGAGCGGCGCAGGGCACGCTCGAGCTGCATCTGTCGGCCGAGCAGTCCGGCAAGCACTCGGCCGACGCCCGCAACGCCGGGCCGGGCGGGCAGTCGGTCACGGTGCCCATGACGACGCTCGACGCCTACCTGGACGGCCAGGGGGCCGACCTGATCAAGATCGACGTGGAGGGGTACGAGGGGTTCGTGCTCCGGGGGGCCGCCGAGACGCTGGCGGCCCGGCCCGCGCTGTTGTTCGAGCTGCACCCCGAGCTCCAGGCCAACTGCGGTTTCGACACCGGCGAGCTGCTCGATCTGGTCTACGCGCGCTACCCGCACGTCTACCTGATCGACGAGCTGCGCAACGCCCTCGTGCCGTGTGAGCGCGCCTACTTCGACCGGCCGGGCGCCGTCGGCCTCTACCGCTCCAACGTCGTCGCCGCCGGCCGTACCGAGCACCTCGAGGCGCTGCGCCCGCACCTGGCCGGCTAGCGCAGGACGCGAGCGAGCCTGCGCTTGGTCTTGTAGCCGAGGCGCAGCACCTCGGGCGGCACCTCCACCCGGAGCCGGGCCCGGCGGCGGGCCGCCGCGTGCACGGGCCCGTCCAGGAGCGAGCGCGGCGGCGGCCGCTCGCCGCCCAGGAGCTCGCCGAGCCGGGACACCCAGGTGCTGGCCGCGGCCGGGTGGAAGTAGTTGGCCGCCCGCCACTCCTGCTCCGGGGCGCGGAAGACGCCGTCGGCCAGGTCGTCGAGCGTGCCGAGGAGCCCGCTGCCGGCGAAGACCAGGTTGATCATCTCGGCGCTGACCCCGAAGTCCTCCAGCACCAGCAGCGGCACGTCCCGGTCGATCGCCTCCAGCGCCGCGGTCGAGCTGACCGTCACGAAGCCGGCCGCCAGCGACAGGTGCTCGTCCATCGACCCGGCCGCGAACCGCAACCGGCCCGGCTCGCCGAGGTCCTGCCAGAGCCGCTGGTAGGGGTGGCGTTCGTTGTGGGTCTGCCGCTCGCCGTCCAGGGCGCGCAGCTTGACCACCACGTCGAGGTCGGGCCGCCGCTCGGCCAGCTTGGCCAGGGCCAGCAGCACCTGCTCGCGCTCCTCCCGAGCGCGCGGGACCTTGGCCTGGGTGGCGAAGACCACCCGGTCGCGCTCGCGGCCGTCGGGCTCGAAGCCGGGCGGCACCGGGCCGCGCAGGAACGGCAGGCGGGCCAGGCCCAGCAGGCCGCCTCCGCCCAGCCGGCCGGCCACCTCGCCGAACTCGGCCACCTCCCGTTCGCTGTGCACGACGAACAGGTCGCAGCCGCTGCGGAACAACCACGCCTTGTCGGTGGCCGGGACCGAGATGCCGGGCAGGCCGGTGACGAAGACGGGCCTGGGCCGCACCTCGTCCAGTACCTCGGCGACCAGCACGTCCACCACCGGCCCGGTGCACGCCACGACGATCACGTCGGGTTTCGTGCGCTGCGCCGTACGCCTGAGCGAGCGCGCGGACAGCACCGGCGGCAGGGGCCCTTCTCCGACTGCGGCGGCGATCTGCAGCGGCGAGGGCACGATCGGCGTGCGCACCACGGCGAGCTCGCGCTCCCAGTCCGCGGGCAGGTCGGCGAGCAGGCAGGCCGCCCACTTCAGATATGAGTCAGAGTCGGCCACAGCCAGGATCCTCACCCGGCAACCCCCGTCAGATGTGAGCGAAGCGCCGGTTCTGCCCGGCTTGTCCACCAGTCGTCCGGCACCTCGACCGGTTCGACCGCAACCCCCCGGGTGCCGAGCAGCACGCGCAGCGAGGTGATCGCGGTCGAGGGCAGGCTCAGCACGCGGTGGCCGGAGTCCAGGCCCCGGAGCGTGAGCTCGGCGGGGACGCCGGCGTCGTGCACGGTGATGCCGGGGCGCTCCCGGATCTCCGCCACGTCCACGGGGTCCTCGCGCCGGTGGGGGAAGTAGGCGACGGGCTCGCTGGCCGCCAGCTCGGTCAGCCAGCGCAGATACCGCTCGCGGTGCACGAGCCCGTTGCGCACCAGCGAGGTGCCGAGCACGACCGTGCGCTCGGCGGGGATGGGCGAGCGCAGGGGCTGCGCGCGCAACCAGTCGAACTCGTGGGAGACCAGCTCGAAGCCGCGCCCCCGGACCGCCGTGGCCAGCTCGTCCTTGACGGGCAGCGCGGTGAAGACCGACGCCTTGGCCCCCGCCAGCCGCAGCGCCGTCGCCGCCCCGAGCACCTTGCGCAGCGTCCCCGCCTTGTGCCGGGCGCGCAGCAACGGCCGGTACGGCCCCGCCGCCAGCAGCTCCAGCAGCCGGAGCGTCGCCAGGCCGTCGTCGACGATGACGATGTGTCCCGGCCTGGAGGTCAGCCAGCGCAGCTGCACCCGCCCGGAGAAGGCGTCCCCCACGACCTGGACCGGCCGCGGCATCTTCTCGCTGGGCCTGGCCAGCTCCAGCCCGTCGGGCAGGTCGAGCCCGGCCAGCTCGCGCCGCGTCGCCACCAGCGCACGCTGGCGCGCCCTCGGCACGATGACCGTGCGCTCACCGAGCAGCCCGGCATGATGGGCCTCGACGGCGCAGAGCATCTGGAGCGGCGATTCCACCCAAGCCCATTGCTTCTTCACGACGGGTTCAAGCTAGCCCGGTCGCCTAAACCGGCAGGGAACGGCATATGAACAATGGGCAGCATGAACTCGCTGCTGCTCAACACCGACGGTGTGCAGATCCCGCAGCTGGGTTTCGGCGTCTGGCAGGTGCCCGACGACGAGGCCGAGCGCTCGGTGACCACGGCATTCCAGGTCGGCTACCGCCATATCGACACCGCCAGGCTCTACTACAACGAGGAGGGGGTCGGCCGGGCCTTCCGCGCCTCCGGGCTGCCGCGGGAGAAGGTGTTCATCACGACCAAGCTCTGGAACTCCGACCACCACAGGGCGGAGCAGGCATTCGACGAGAGCCTGGCCCGGCTGGGCCTGGACTATCTCGACCTCTATCTCATCCACTGGCCCGTCCCCTCACAGGACAAATACCCCCAGGCCTGGACGGCTCTGGAAAAGATCTACCGGGACGGTCGTGCCCGCGCCATCGGGGTCTCTAACTTCACGGTCGGCGCCCTCACCCGGCTGATGAACGAGACCGAGATCACCCCGTCGATCAACCAGGTCGAGCTGCACCCGCACTTCCAGCAGGCCGAGCTGCGCGCCTTCCACGAGGCGAACGGCATCCTCACCGAAGCCTGGAGCCCGCTGGGCCAGGGCAAGGGCCTCCTGAACGAGCCCGCCCTCGCCACATTGGCCGGAAAACACGGCAAATCGCCCGCTCAGATCGTGCTCCGCTGGCACATCCAGCTCGGCAACGTGGTGATCCCCAAGTCGGTCACGCCGGCCCGGATCAAGGAGAACATCGACGTCTTCGGGTTCACCCTCGACCCGGAGGACATGGCCGCCATCGGAGCCATGAACACCAGCACTCGGCTGGGCCCCGATCCGGCAAATTTTAACTGGATGGGATGACCGGCTGGTGCGGCCTTTTGGCCGCACCAAGCCTTGCCAGATCATTTATGGGTTTGTAATTTCCTTGCCCCATGTATTACCTTCGGGCCATCCACGGCATACGTCCGGGCTACCCGTTCGTTGCCAGACCATCGCACACGACATCACAGGCTTTGCCTGTGACCGCTGAATCCGCACCCTCGCGGAACCGGGGACCCAGGTCCTTGGGGTGAATCGGCGCACCCGCGCCGTAGGGCAGCTTCCACGCCCGAACCCGTCAGCTAACCCGGTAAGCGGCATGGAAGCAAGGAGTTACCCCACCCGATGGCCAGTCATCGTCTTACCCGTGCCCCCAAGGCTACGCTGACCCGCGCCGCTCTCGGCGCGACCATCGCCGCAACGGCCTTCGCCGCCTGCCCCGCCCAGGCGTCCTCCGTCCCCGAGGCCGCCCCCGCGCAGCAGCGGCTCGCCCCGCCGGCCGACGCCGGCAAGAAGTCCGCCGAGGACCGCCCCAAGCCCACCGCCGCCCAGCTCCTGGCCCTGGCCAAGAAGCAGATCGGCACCAGCGAGAACGCCAAGGGCGGCGGCACCAAGTTCCAGAAGTGGTACATGGACTCCCCCCGCGCCGCCGAAACCATCAAGCGCGACGGCGGCGACCGCCAGGGCTACCTGAACGCCGCGTGGTGCGCGATGTTCGTCAGCTGGGTCGGCGAGGAGATGGGCGCCCGCTCCACCGTCGGCTGGGACGCCTACACCGTCACCTACGCCAGGTGGTTCAAGAACAACAGCCGCTGGGGCGCCGCCCCCAAGCCCGGCGCGGTCGTCTTCTTCTCCTGGAAGGGCCGGAAGAACCTCGACGCCATCCAGCACGTGGGCTTCGTCATCAAGGACAACGGCAACGGCACCATCACCACCGTCGAGGGCAACACCGGCAACGGCAAGGTGGAAGAACGCACCCGCCCCACCTCCCAGGTCGTCGGCTACGGCTACCCGGACTACTCGGCCTGAGTGCTCCTCTTATCTCCTTCTCCTCTCCTCTCCCTGAACGGCGCGCCCGCTCCCCTCGGGCGCGCCGTTCGCCTTTCCCGCCGCGGTGCGCATCAGGGTCTTTTACGGCAGGCCGCCGCCCCCGCCTCCCGCCGCGGCGGGCGGGCGCCGATCGTCGGGCGCTTCTCACGTCGGACAGCGTTCTCACCGCCACGACGCCCCCTTGGCCAGTCCCCCCGGCCTCCCGCCGACCACGTTGCGCCGGACCCCGCCGCACACCCCCTCGCCGACCCGGCGCCAAACCCCGGGAACCGCCCCTCCGGGCTCCGCCTTCCCGGCTCGGCCCTTCCCGCTCCACCTTCCCGCTTCACCCCTCCGGCTGCACCCCTCTGGCTCCACCTCCCCGCTCCGCCCCTCCGGATCCGCCCCTCCAGCTCCGTCCCTCCGGCTGCACCCCTCCGGCTGCACCTCCCAGCTCCGCCCCTCCGGCTCCGCCCCTCCCGGCTCCGCCCCTCCCTCCCCTCCACCACTCCCACTCCGGGTTCCCCGTTCTCCGCCACCGCCCCCTCGCCGGTTCCCGGTGAAACTCTCGGGTTTCTGCCGACCCTTTATCCGGCCCACGAATTTGCCAGGCCGTAATCACTTCGTGATATCCCGCCACTCGAGTAACACGCGTAACACCCTCCACTTCAGCCGCGAAATCAACACCCGGTTTCGCGTAGAACATCCCACGGGAGCGCTCCCAGAGCCGTCCAGACGGCTTTGTCCTTCAAAATCCTGAAAAATCCAGCGGAATGTAACGGTTACGCCTCACACCGTTGACGACCAGGGCCGCCCGATGCACCCTGTGTGGGAGCGCTCCCAGATGTGCTCCCACACCATCCCCCACCCAGAGGCGCACCCGATGAAGCCCACGCGTCCGACCACCGCCGTGATCATGACCGCCGCCCTGGCCGCCTGCGGCACCACCGCCACACCCCAGACCCCCGCCAAGCCCGCGCCGATCACGATCACCGTGCACACCTTCGGCGGCGGCGAGAACTTCGGCTACGACCAGGCCGTCGCCTCCTGGAACGCCGCCCACCCCGACATCCGGGTCGTCTACCAGAACCTGACCGACCGCTTCGAGGACGTCTACCTCCCCCAGCTCCTCCAGCGCCTGCAGGCGGGCAGCGGCGCCGCCGACGTGGTGGCCGTGGACGAGGGCGCCATGGGCCTGATGGCCGCCCGGCCCCAGTTCTTCACCGACCTCGGCCAGTACGGCCTGCAGAACCGCAAGGCCGACTTCCCGGCGGCCAAGTGGGAGGCGGGTGTCAACGCCGACGGCAAGCTGTTCGCCCTGGGCACCGACATCGGCGGCATGACCATGTGCTACCGCAGGGACCTGTTCGAGAAGGCCGGCCTGCCCACCGCGCGGGAGGAGGTCGGCAGGCTGTGGCCCGACTGGAACGCCTACCTGGAGGTCGGCAAGAGGTTCGAGGCCGCCGGGACCGGCGCGAAGTTCATCGACGGCCCGAACACCCTCTACAACGTCATCCTCAGCCAGGAGGCCCCCAAGCACGGCAACGTCGCCTACTTCGACAAGGGCGATCAACTCGTCCTGGAGAGCAATCCGGCGATCAGGACCGCGTTCGACCGGGTGCAGGCGTTCAGCAAGGCCGGGATGACCGCCAAGCTGCAGGCGTGGAGCCCGGCCTGGGACAAGGCCATCAAGGGCGGCGGGTTCGCGACGATGGGCTGCCCGTCGTGGATGCTCGGCGTCATCGAGGGCAAGGCGGGCCCGGCCGGCCAGGGCAAGTGGGATGTCGCGGCGGTGCCGGGCGGCTCGGGCAACTGGGGAGGATCCTGGCTGGCCGTGCCCAGGCAGAGCAGGCATCCCAGGGAGGCGGCGCGGGTCCTCGACTTCCTGACCGGCAAGGACGGGCACGTCATGGCCTTCGAGGAGGCGGGCGCCTTCCCGAGTTCGCTGCCCGCCCAGCGGGATCCCAAGGTCACGGGGCTGACGAACGCTTACTTCAGCGACGCGCCCACGGGGCGGATCTTCTCCGCCTCGGTCAAGGATCTGCTGCCGGTCTTCCTGGGTGAGAAGCACGCCCAGGTGAAGACCGCGGTCGAGAAGGTCATCGAGGGCATGGACCAGGGGGCGGTGCCGTACGAGGAGGCGTGGGCGAGGTTCGTGGCCGCCGGTGTGAAGGCCGCGGGCTGAGCATGTCCGTGCGCCTCGCTCACCAGCCGCCCGCGCGGCCGCGCCCGTCCTCCGGGCAGCGGCCGCCGGCGCGGGAGCCCGCCTCCCAGGGGGGCCGGTGGTCCCGCTTCGACCTGCGCGGCATGCCGTACGTCCTGGTCTCGCCCTACTACCTGCTGTTCGCGGTCTTCGGCGCCTTCCCCCTCGGCTACACGTTGTGGATCTCGCTGCACGACTGGGAACTGGCCGGGGACAGGGCCTGGCTGGGCCTGGGCAACTACGCCGAGCTGGTCGCCGACGCCGCGTTCTGGAACGCCGTGGGCAATACGGCGGGCATGTTCGTCCTGGCCACGATCCCGCAGGTGCTGCTGGCCCTGCTGCTGGCCGGCGCGCTCCACAAGCGGCTCAGAGGGCGGCTGCTCCTACGGCTGGGCGTGCTGCTGCCGCTGGTCACCTCGGTGGTGGCGGTCGCGGTCGTGTTCAGCCAGCTGTTCGCCCGCGACTACGGGCTGGTCAACTGGGTGCTCGGGCTGACCGGCGCCGGCCCGGTCACCTGGCAGAACGAGAAGTGGTCGGCCTGGATCGCCATCGCCGTGATGGTCGACTGGCGCTGGACCGGCTACAACGCGATCATCCTGCTGGCCGCGATGCAGACGATCCCGCGCGAGCTGTATGAGGCTGCGGCGATGGACGGAGCCTCCTCGCGCCGGCAGTTCTGGCGCATCACCGTGCCGATGCTGCGGCCCACGCTCGTCTTCGTGGTGTTCGTCTCCACGATCGGCGGCCTGACGCTCTTCGCCGAGCCGGTCATGTTCGAGGGCAATCCGATGATGACCGGCGGCACGACCGGCCAGTACCAGACGGTGGCGATGTTCGTGGTCAAGGAGGCATTCCGCGACTTCGACATGGGGTACGCGGCGGCGGCCGCGTGGCTGCTGTTCGTGCTGATCCTGCTCGGCACGCTGGTCAACTACCTGTTCACGAGGCGGATCCGATGACCAAGGCGACCGTGCTGACGAGGGCGGGGCTGGCGGTGGCGCTCGTGCTGTCGGCCTTCCCGATCTACTACATGTTCGTCATGGCCACGCGGTCCAACGAGGACGCGCTGGACACCCCGCCGCCGCTGCTGCCCGGCGGCCTGCTCGGCGAGAACGTGCGCCGCCTGCTGGCCGCCGAGGACGCGCACTTCCTGACCGGCCTGGTCAACTCGGCGATCGTGGCGGGCACGGTGACGGCGTCGGTGGTGGCGATCTCGACGCTGGCCGGGTTCGCCTTCGCCCGGCTGCGCTTCCCCGGGGCGCGGGCGCTGCTCGGGCTGATTCTGGTGACGATGATGGTGCCGCTGCAGCAGATGGGCGTGGTCCCGCTGTATGAGCTGATGGTCGCGCTCGGCTGGACCGGGCAGCTCCAGGCGGTGATCCTGCCGTTCCTGGTCAACGGGTTCGGCGTGTTCATGATGACGCAGTACGCGACGCAGGCCGTACCCGGCGAGCTGGTGGAGGCGGCGCGCGTGGACGGCGCGGCCACGCTCGGCATCTACTGGCGGGTCGTGCTGCCCGCGCTGCGGCCGGGCATGGCGGTGCTGGCGCTGCTGGTGTTCATGCAGACGTGGAACGAGTTCCTGTGGCCGCTGATCGTGCTCGACCCGGACAACCCTGTCGTGCAGACCTCGATCGCGGCGCTCAACTCGGCGCACGGCACCGACTACGTGATGGTGTTCACCGGCACGGCCGCCTCAGTGCTGCCGCTGTTCGTGGTGTTCGTCCTGTTCGGCCGCCAGATCGTGGGCGGGCTCATGGAAGGCGCGGTCAAGGCATGACGGATCGATTCCCGGCGGACTTCGTGTGGGGCGCGGCGACCTCGGCGCACCAGGTCGAGGGCGCGGCCGGCCTGCGCGGCGTCTCCATCTGGGACACCTTCTCGCGCACGCCCGGCCGGGTGGTCGGCGGCCACCACGCGGACGTGAGCGCCGACCACTACCACCGCTACCGCGACGACGTGCGGCTCATGGCCGAGCTGGGGCTGACCGCCTACCGCTTCTCCGTCTCCTGGCCGCGCGTGCAGCCGGACGGCACGGGCGCGATCCGCCAGAAGGGCCTGGACTTCTACCGCCGCCTCACCGACGAGCTGCTGGCCCACGGCATCCAGCCCTGGCTGACGCTCTACCACTGGGATCTGCCGCAGGCGCTGGAGGACAAGGGCGGCTGGCCGGAGCGCGACACCGCCTACCGCTTCGCCGACTACGCGGCGGCCGTGCACGAGGCGCTCAAGGACCGCGTGCACACGTGGGCGACGGTCAACGAGCCGTGGTGCGCCGCCTTCCTGGGCCACGCCTCGGGTGAGCACGCGCCGGGCCGCCGGGATCCGGCCGGCGCGGTGCGGGCGGCGCACCACCTCAACCTGGCGCACGGGCTGGCCGTACAGGCGATCAAGCCGTCGCGGGTGGGCGGCTGCGTGAACCTCTACGCGATCACGCCCGCCACCGGGGACGACCACGACGCCGCCCGCCGGATCGACGGGCTGCAGAACCGCTTCTTCCTCGACCCGATGCTGAAGGGCGGCTACCCCGAGGACGTCCTGGACGACCTGCGCATGGAGCTGGATTTCATGAAATGCCGGGACCTGGCGGTCATCTGTCAGCCCATCGACCTCCTCCTCGTCAACTACTACAGCCGCTTCACCGTCTCCTCCCGCCCGGGACCGGCCTCGGCCGTCGCCGCCCCCACCGTCACCGCCTCGCCCTGGGTCGGCAGCGAGCACGTCTCGTTCGTCTCCGGCGGGCGCCCGGTCACCGAGATGGGCTGGGAGATCGACGCCTCCGGCCTGGTGGAGGTGCTGACCCGGGTGGCCTTCGACTACCGGCCGATCCCGATGGTGGTCGCCGAGAACGGGGCCGCCTTCCCCGACGTCGTCGCCGGCGACCGCGTTCACGACCCCGGCCGCGTGGCCTACCTGCGCGACCACCTGGCCGCGTGCCTGTCCGCGATCCGGCTCGGCATCCCCCTGCAGGGGTACTTCGCCTGGTCGCTTCTGGACAACTTCGAATGGGCGTGGGGGTACGGCAAGCGGTTCGGGCTCGTCCACGTCGACTTCGCCACCCAGCGGCGGCTGCCCAAGGACAGCGCACTCTGGTACGCCGAGATCATCCGGCAGAATAAACGCCATGAACCGACCGACTCTTGAAGCCGTCGCCGTCCGCGCCGGGGTGGGCCGTGGCACGGTGTCGAGGGTCATCAACGGCTCGCCCAACGTCAGCGCCAAGGCCCGCGCCGCCGTGCGCCAGGCCATCGAGGAGCTCGGCTACGTTCCCAACCGGGCCGCCCGCACGCTCGTCACCCGGCGCACCGACACGGTCGCGCTGGTGGTGTCGGAGTCGGAGCTGCGGGTCTTCGACGAGCCGTACTTCGCCGGCACCATCCGCGGCATCGGCTCGGCGCTGGCCGAGACGGGCCTGCAGCTCATCCTGGCCATGGCGCAGTCTCAGGAGGAGCACGACCGGCTCGAGCACTACCTCACCGGCCAGCACGTCGACGGCGTGCTGCTGCTGTCGCTGCACGGCGCCGACCCGCTGCCCGGCCGCCTCGAGGCGATGGGCGTGCCCACCGTGCTCGGCGGCCGTCCGGTCGGCCTCGACCCCTACAGCTACGTGGACATGGACAACCGCGGCGGCGCCCGCCAGGCGGTCCGGCACCTGCTGAGCGCCGGCCGCCGCCGGATCGCCACCATCGCCGGCCCCCAGGACATGGGCGTGGGCGTGGACCGGCTGGCCGGCTACCACGACGCGCTGCTCGCCTCCGGCGCCCCCGGCCTGGTGGCCTACGGCGACTTCTCCGAGGACAGCGGCGCGGCGGCGATGCGCGGGCTGCTGGCCGAGCACCCGGGGCTCGACGCGGTCTTCGCCGCCTCCGACCTCATGGCCGTGGGCGCGCTGCGCGAGCTCAAGGCGGCCGGGCGGGCGGTGCCCGGCGAGGTGGCGGTGGTCGGCTTCGAGGACTCCAAGGCCGCCCTGCACACCGACCCGCCGCTGACCACCGTGCACCAGCCGACCGAGCTGATGGGCCGCCAGATGGCCCGGCTGCTCGTGGCCCGCATCAACGGCGAAGAGCTCCGCCAGCCGGTGGTCATCCTCGACACCCATCTGGTACGGCGGGCGTCGGCCTGACCGGCTGTGACGGCCGTTCCCCCATCATGTGATGAAACGATGACAACGCGGCCGGTCCGCCGATGCGCCTGGTTGCCTGCTGGTCATGCACACGAGAAACCTCTCCGCCGTCCTGGCCGTGGCCGGGATGGCCGTCCTCGCCGGCTGCGGCGGCGCCTCCACCGCTGAACCGGCTCCGGCCGGGAGCGGCGTCAGGCTGCTGTGGATGGGCGACTCCATCGCCGGCGCGCAGGCCCCGGCGCTGGAGGCGGCCATGAAAGCCGGCGGCGCGGCGTTCAAGGACATCACCTCCGACGGCGGCGGCAACGTGGTCTCCGGCGGCCACGAGGTGACCACCATGGCGGCCAAGGACACCTGGAAGGCGCTGAAGGAGAACCTGGCCTCCTTCCGCCCGACGGTGGTCGCGTACCAGGTCACCACCTACGACTGGGGCACCGCGCAGCAGCAGCTGTCGGCCTACCGGAAACTCGCCAAGACGGTCCGGGACTCCGGAGCGCGGCTGGTGCTGGTGTCCGCTCCGCCGTACAAGATCGACGCGTTCTACAAGCCGCACGAGCGCGCGATCGAGAGCGCGCCCGCGATGGCCGCCAAGGCCGCCGAGGCGGGGCAGGCCCGCTACCTCGACGCCGCGCAGTTGTGGGGCCGCGACTACGCCGCCGGTCAGGCCCAGCGCGCCAAGGACGGCATCCACTCCTGTCAGCAGGGCTCGGCCGCCTTCGCCGCCTGGTTCGGCAAGCAGCTCGGCACGCTGGTCGCCTACACCCCGGCCGAGCCCGGCGCGTGGGCCACCGGGGCGTGGACCGGCGACGAACGGTTCGCCAAGCTCGGCTGCGGCTGATGGCCGCCGGCCGGTCGCACGTCGGGGCGCTGGACGGGCTGCGCGGGCTGGCCGTCGCCGCGGTGCTGCTCTTTCACGCCGGGATCCTGGACGGCGGCTTCCTGGGCGTCGACCTGTTCTTCGTGCTGTCGGGCTTCCTGATCACCGGGCTGCTGCTGGAGGAGCTCGGCGGGAGCGGCCGCCTGGACCTGGTCGCCTTCTGGGGGCGCAGGGCCTGCCGCCTGCTGCCCGCGCTGACACTCATGGTCGCCGGCACCCTCGTGCTGGCGTGGGCGCTGGCCGAGAGGAACCTGCTCGCCGCCGCCCTCCAGGACGCGCCCTGGGTGGCCGCCCAGAGCGTGAACTGGCACTACATCGGCGAGCGGATCGGGTACTGGAACGCCTCCGGCACCCGCCTGTTCGCCCATCTGTGGAGCATCGGCGTCGAGTGGCAGTTCTATCTCGTCTGGCCGCCGGTGGTGATCCTGGCCGGACGGGGGCCGGCCGGGCATCGGCGGGTCGCGCTCGTCGCGCTGGCCGGCGCGCTCGTCTCGCTCCTGCTCATGATCAGGCTCGGGGCGGCCGTGGACACCACCCGCGCCTACGAGGGCACGGACACCCGGGCCTTCTCCCTGCTCCTGGGCGCCGCCGCGGCCACCGCGCCCGCCCGCGCCGCCGTGTCCCGGCTGTCGCACACCGCCGTGACCGCGATCTGCCTCCCGCTGCTGGGCGCGCTGGCCGCCGCCTGGCTGCTGACCGGCGGGGAGAAGGCGCCCGGCCTGTTCCAGGGCGGGATGTTCGCCCACTCCCTGGGCAGCGCCGTCCTGATCGCGCTGCTCGCCCACGCCCCCGGCAGCCCGGTGGGCCGAGTGATCGGCAGCGCCGTGCCGCGGGTGCTGGGAGAGCTGTCCTACAGCCTGTATCTGTGGCACTGGCCCCTCTATCTCCTGCTGCCGCGGTCCATGACCGTCCTCGCGGCGGGGCTGTCGCTGCTGGCTGCGGTAGTCTCGAAGGTCGCCGTCGAGGATCCGGTACGGCGGCGCGCCCGGTGGACCCGCGGCCGGCGCGGATGGGCGGCGCTGGCCGCCACGGCAGTGCTCGTCGCGGGACTGTGGGCGGCCATCCCACGACCCGAGCCCGGTGCCGGAACCGTGGACGTGAGCAGGCTCACCCGGCCATGACCCTCCAGGAGGCGAACACATGCCACAGCTAGCCGGCCGCGTGGCGGCCGTCCTGGCCGCGGCGGCGCTGGCCGGGTGCGGGATCAGCGACACCGGCGCGCGCCCCGCGGGCCCGCCGGCGCAGGGCGGACTGAGCGAAGCCGGCGACCGGCTGCTGCGGGTGTACTTCGTCACGCCCCAGGGCACCTGGCCCGTGTCCCGGCCCGCACCGGCCGGAGACCGGCTGCAACCGGCCATGGACGCGCTGCTGGCCGGTCCCACGGCGGCCGAGCGCGCCCGGGGGCTGATCACGCAGGTGCCCGCGGCGGCCGGGCCGATCCGGGCCAAGCCGGCCCGCGGCCGGGTGGAACTCCGCGTGCCCTGGCTGGTGAGCACCCTTCCGCCGCAGGCGGTGAGCCAGCTCGTGTGCACGGCCGCCGCGGCCCGGGGCGACGGCACGATCGTCGACGTGTTCGAGCCCGTCGCGGCGGACGAGCCGTGGCCCGTGAAGTGCGACGAGAACGGAACGGCCGTCCCGGCCCGGCAGGGAGCCTCATGACCCGCGTCCTGGTGATCGAAGACGACCCGGCCGTGCGCCGCGGGCTCAGCGTCGGGCTGCGCCACCGCGGCCACGAGACCCTCCTGGTGGCCAGCGGCGAGGACGGGCTGGCCGAGCTCGTCGCCGGCGCGCCCGACGTCGTGCTGCTCGACCTGATGCTGCCCGGCATGAGCGGCCTGGAGACCTGCCGCCGCATCCGCGCCTTCAGCCAGGTGCCCATCGTGATCCTGTCCGCGCGCGACGACGACGTGGACGTCGTCGTCGGGCTGGAGGCCGGGGCCGACGACTACGTGATCAAGCCGGCCAGCGCCGAGGTCATCGAGGCCCGCATGCGCGCGGTGCTGCGCCGTACCACCCAGCCCGCCGCCTCCGGCCAGGCCCGCACCACCCACGGCGACCTGGCCGTCGACCGGGTCGCCCTGCGGGTGCTCAAGCAAGGCGAAGAACTCGCGCTGGCGCCGACGGAGCTGAAGCTGCTGCTGTTCCTGTCGGCCGCGCCGGAACATACCTTCAGCCGCCAGCAACTCCTGGAGCAGGTGTGGGAGCACTCCTTCCACGGCGACTACCGGCTGGTCGACGCCTGCGTGATGCGGCTGCGGGGCAAGGTCGAGGACAACCCGCGCGCGCCCCGCTACATCCAGACGGTGCGGGGCTTCGGCTACCGGTTCGGGCCGCTGTGATCCGGCTGCGAGCGGCGCGCGGCCTGCGGGCCCAGCTGGTTCTGGTCTTCCTCCTGGTCACCACGCTCGGCGGGGTGACCGCCGCCGCGCTCACCTTCCGGCAGGGCCGTACCGCGATCGTGGAGCGCGCCGAGGACGACGCCCTGCGGGAGCTGCGGGCGCACGTCACCGCGCGGGCGCCCGACCTGCCCGCCGATCCCGCCGAGACCGACCTGCGCGCGCTGGCGGTGCAGCTCGACCGCGCGGCGGGCGCGCGCGCGTGGCTGACGGCCGTGTCCTACCGCGGCGGCCCGCTCGTCACCGCCGGGACGCGGGCGCCGCCGCTGCCCGCGCACCTGCGTGCCCGCGCCGCCACGGCGGGCACCGCGCTGACCCAGCGCTTCCACCACGGCCAGACGCCCTGGCTGGCCGTCGCCCTGCCCGTCACCCCCGTCACCGCCGCCCGCCCGCAGGGTCCCGCGCCGGTCGTCGTCTACGCGTCGTTCTCCCTGGCCTCCCAGCAGCGGGACGTGGACTCCCTGGCGGCCGCCGCCCGCGCGGGAGCCGTACCGGTCGCGCTGGCCTCCGTCATCCCCGCGCTGCTGGCCGCGCGCAGGCTGCTGCGCCCGCTGCGGCGGCTGCGGGCGGCCGCCGAGCAGATGGCGGGCGGCAGCCTCGACACCCGCGTGCGCGTCACCGGCGACGACGAACTGGCCGACCTGGGCCGCACGTTCAACACCATGTCGGCGACCCTGCAGGCCGACGCGGCGGCGCTGCGCGCCATGGAGGCGCGGGCGCGCCGGTTCGCCGCCGACGTCTCCCACGAGCTGCGCACGCCGCTGGCCGCCATGGGCGCGGTCACCGAGGTCCTCGACGCCGACGCCGCCTCCGGCCGCCTGTCCCCGCTGACCGCCGAGGCGCTGCAGCTGGTCTCCGACGAGACCCGCAAGCTCACCCGCCTGGTCGAGGACCTGATCGAGGTGTCCCGCTTCGACGCCGGCGCCGCCGTGCTCCACCTCGACGAGGTCGATCTGGGCGAGCTCATCACCAAGACGCTCGCGCTGCGGCACTGGCAGGACCGGGTCGGCACCGACCTCCCCGCCGGCCTGCGCGCCCGCGTCGATCCGCGCCGCCTCGACGTCATCCTCGCCAACCTCGTCGGCAACGCCCTCCGGCACGGAGGTACGGCGGCGCGCCTCCGGCTGCGGGCGACCCCGGACCAGATCACGGTGACCGTCACCGACGACGGCCCCGGCATCCCCGCCGGCCTGCTGCCCCACGTCTTCGACCGCTTCACCAAGGCCGACACCGCCCGCACCAGAACGGAGGGCAGCGGCCTCGGCCTGGCCATCGCCGCGGAGAACGCCCGCCTGCACGACGGCACCCTCACCGCGGCCAACGCCCCTCGCGGCGGCGCCGTCCTGACCCTCACCCTGCCCAGGAGACCGGCGTAGACCTCCTGCTGGAGGCCGCCGCGCGCGGCCGCGGGAGCCTCAGGAGGTGGCGGTGGCGTAGGCCCTGGCCAGGTTTTCCCAGGTGGTCTGGGCGTTTCCGGTGGTGGCCAGGCGGTTGGTGACGACCGTCAGGGTGACGCCGCGGGTCAGGTCGGTGGCGCCCATCGAGGTGAAGCCGCCGTAGGCGCCCGCGTGGCCCTGCCAGGTGCGCTTGGCGATTTCGGTGCGGTAGGTGGCCATGCCGTACGTCTCGCCGGCCGCGACCGCCTGGGGTGTCGGGGTGGTCATCGCGGTGAGGGTGGCGGGGCGCAGGAGGCGCTTGCCGACGAAGAGGGCGTCGAGGTAGCGGGCGGCGCCGTAGGCGGTCCCGGCGAACAGGCCGTCGCCGAACGGCAGGCCGTACACGTCGGTGGGGATGCCGGTGGCGCCGAAGGCGGTGAAGTAGTCGGTGAGGGCGCCGTTGCTCTCTTCCGCGTAGCCGTGGGCGAAGCGGGGGTAGGCGCTCTTGGAGCGTTCGGCGGTGAGGTGGTCGCCTCGTTCGCCGGTTTTGCGGTAGAAGGTTGCCAGGTCGCGTTCCAGGGCCTTCTCCCCGCCGGACACCTTGGTCAGCACGTGGGCCAGGAGGATGAATCCGGTGTTGGAGTACGCGTAGCTGGTGCCGGGTTTGACCGGCTTGCGGATGCCGGGGGCGAGCATGGCGAAGGTGTAGGGCCTGTCCGGCTTGTACTGCTTGCCGGGCGGGAAGAGCGGGGCGACGCGCGGGTCGGCGTACACGTCCGGGTAGCCGGCGGTGTGCGTGAGCAGCATCCGGAGCGTGACCACGCCCGAGCCCGCCACCTTCTTCCCGGTGTAGGCGGAGATCGGCGTGTCCAGCGCCAGCTTGCCCTTCTCGACCAGGTGCAGGGCGTACGTGGCCAGGACCGACTTGCCGAAGCTCGCCAGGCTGAACATCGTCGTGCCGGTGACGGGGGCGGGCGGGTCGTCGATCGCCCTGCCGGTCTTCGCCGACCAGATGACCTTGCCGTTCCGCATCGCGACGGCCTGCACCCCGGGACCGTCCGCACCGCCGGTCGCCGCGGCGAACGCCTTGTCCAGGGCGGCTCTCACCGGGTCCTCGCCGGTCAGGGCCGTGGCCGTTCGGGGAACGCCTGCCACGGTGGCCGTCAGGACGGTGGCCGCCACCAGAAGTCTTCTGATCATCGGTACCCTTTCGCTGTGTCTGGACCGCACTCCGAGACTCGCAGCGCGGGCGGGACGCGGCCTCCTTCCCCGGGACGAACCGCGAATCGGTCTTTCGGCCATCCATATCAGACTAAAGACCACACACCGCTAAGATCATCCGCATCGTCACCCGAGTATGGGCGGCCGCCGGGCGATACCGCTTCGGGCGTCTGGCCGCCGTCGCCGTCGCGCTCTACCTGATCGCCGTCGCCGCCGCCGCGGCGCACGCCGTCGTGTCCGGCGACCTGGTGGCCCTGTCGGTGGCCGCGACGGGCGCGACGGCGGCTCTGGCCGTGCGGGACGGCTGGCTGGGGCCTCTGCTCGTGGGGATCGCCGGGCTCAACGCGTGGATGGTGTGGCAGGTCCTGCGGGGTCCGGCGCTGCCGCGCGGCCAGGGGTCGCCGCGCGGCGTGGTCTGGGTGCGGCGGCTGCTCTATGCGGGCATCGCCGCCGACTGGGTGATCTGGGAGCTCCTCGAGCTGCTGTCCCGTCCCGCGGTGAACGTCGCGAGCCGCCTCATGTGGGTCGTCACGGTGTTCCTGCTGCTGCGCGCAGTGCCCGGCGTCTCCTTCTCGTTCCGGGCGGCGGCTCTGGCCCTGTGCCTGATCGGCAAACTGGGCCCGGCCGTGATGGCCTCCCTCGGCTTCGTCCCTTCCGCGATGACCCTGATGGTGCTGGCCGGGTCGGGCTCCACGGTGATGATCCTCCTCGCGCAGCGCCGCGACGGCCGGTGGAGCGGCGCCACGATCGGGATCGGGTGGATCTCCCTCGTCGCCCCGATGGCCTTCCTGATGCTCACCCTCGTCCTCTCGAGCGTGGACATGGTGGTCAACGGCACCGGGCTCGTGTTGAGCGCGCTCGACGTGGCCGGCACCGCGTGGCTGGCCCGTACCGCCCACGAGCTCGCCGCCGAAACCGGCGCGCCCTCCGCCGCACCCGCGCGCGGGCCGCGGCTGCTCGTCGCCGGCGCGCTGGTGCTCCCCCTCGCCGTCGTGGGGCCGGAGGAGGCCGCGCGGTTCAGCTTCGGCGCCGCGTGCGACGAGCCGGCCCCGCCGTACGCCCAGGTCGCGGCGCAGGACCGGCGGAAGGCGTTCCTCTGCCGGGCCAGGCGGGGGATGTTCCCGGCGGAACTTCCGGATCAGCGCATCCTGGGGTACGGCGCGCGGTTGTGCGCACTGCCGGGCGCCGGGGAGCGGCAGGCGCTGCTGCGCCGGGTGGACGGGGCCGGGGAAGAGGACGAGATGGACGACGCCCTGGAGTTCCTGTGCCCTGAGGTCATCGCCGTACGGCGGGCGGGCCGTGCCCGGGAGCAGGCGGAGCACGAACGGAACCGGGCACGGGCCGAGGCCGCGTGGAAGGCCCGGCTGGCCACGATCAACGCCCGGTGCGCCGATCCCTGGCCGAAGCTGCCGGGCCGGCGGCAGGGCACCTCGGCGTACCTGCTCTTCGAAGGGGGCGGCTACGACCTCTACGACGACCGGGATCACGGCGAGGGCCCGGCGGCCGACCCCTTCAAAGCCATCGACGACGGGTTCATCGACGCGGCGGGCGGCAGCGCCGCCGTCACCACCTACGGCACCAACGAGCCGATGTGCCTGACCGTCAAGGCGTACCGGGCCGCCCCGCCGCTGCGGCTCGCGGGCTGGGACAAGGTGGTCGAGGTGGGCCTGGTCAGCCGCAACGGGCGCCTCGTCGTGCCGCCCTACCCCGAAGGCGGCGACAGCGGCGCGATCAGGGCCCTGCCCAACCTGGCGATCGCCGGCCCCGGCCGCTACCGGGTGCGCGTCTACGCCCGCCGGTCCGAGCAGGACCGGGACGACCCCGACGTCCCCGCCGAGGAGCACCTGGTCGTCGTCTACCCGGGGCGGTCCGCGGAGAGGGTCGTGCACCGCCCGTGGCGGTGACCGGACGGCCGGCGCGCCCGTCAGCCGCCGAGCGGCAGGCTCGCCAGCGGATTCTGCAGCAGGTTCCCGGAGGACGGGGCCGGGGAGCCCGGCCCCTCCGCACCGGCCAGCTTCCTGCACAGCTTCTTCGCCTGCGCCTTGCTGAGCGTCTTGCCGTTCTTCTTGGCCTTCGCCACCAGCGCGCCCGGCTTGCAGTGCGTGCCGGCCTCGGCGGCGGCGGGCGGCAACGCTCCCATGCCGATGGCGGCGCCGGCCAGCCCGATGACCGCCAGTCGCACCGCAGCCTGCGTGAACCTCATGTGTTCTCCCTGGTGTTGTCCGTGGAGGCGCCGGTCTGGCGGCCTCGCACCAAGCCAACCCCGGCGGCCGCCCCCGGGGCCCGGTAGCAACGCAACGTTGACACGACGCAGGTCAAACCCAGGTCTTCGGCTACCCGGCGGCACCGCCCGTGACCGGGCCGCCGGGGGAACGGGCACCTGCGGGTTCCCGGCGCCCGGCACCGCCCCCGGCGGGCTCCAGGCGGGCGGGCGCGGGCTTGACCAGCCGATATCCTGAACATCATCCAGAGTTGGCGAAAGGAATCCCCGTGCCCCCTCTTGCCGGCGGCGGTTACACCGCCGAGATCAGCGAGCGCGGCGCCGCGCTCCGCGTGCTGCGGCACGGCGAACGCGATCTCGTCACCTCCTGGCCCGAGGGCGGCCCGATCCCGTATTACGCCGGCACGATCCTGGCCCCCTGGCCCGGCCGGATCGCCGGCGGCGCCTATGCCTTCGACGGCCGCGAGCATCAGCTGACGATCAGCGAGCCGGAGCGCGGCCACGCCCTTCACGGGCTGGTCGCCGATGCCGGCTGGCGGGTGGTGGAATGGCTGGCCGCCGAGGACGACCACGCCTTCGTACGGCTGGCCCACGCGCTCACCCCGGCGCCCGGCTACCCGTTCCGCCTGGACCTTCAGGTGACGTACCGGCTGGACGCCCGCGGGCTGACCACGACCGTCACCGCGGTCAACGCCGGCGCCGCCCCCGCGCCCTACGGGTGCGGCCCGCATCCGTGGCTGCTCGCCGACGCCGACATGCTGCACGTCCCGGCCGCCGAGCTGCTGGTGACCGACGAGCGGATGATTCCGGGCGCGCCGAAGAGCGTGGCGGGCACGCCGCTCGACTTCCGTACGGCCCGGCCGATCGGCGGCCTGACCGTCGACCACACCTACACCGGCCTGGCCGAGGGCGAGGTACGCGTGGGCGGCACCCGCCTCACCTGGGACCCCGCCGTGCTGCCCTGGGTGCAGGTGTGCACCGGCGCCCAGTTCGGCTACGAGGGCGTGGCGGTGGAGCCGATGACCTGCCCGCCGGACGCCTTCAACTCCGGTGCCGGGCTGGTGGTGCTCCAGCCGGGTGAACGCCATGAGGCGAGCTGGACCATCGGCGCCGTCTGAGGCCCCTGGACGATCTCCAGGTATGCCGGGAAGAATCCGGTTGTGTGGAGAGCAGAACGAAGCGCCGCCTGTCCCCCTCGGAGCTCGACGCGCTGGCGCGGCGGGCGATGGGGGTCGGGGTCAGCGAGGCCGTCGAGCTGACCGACGGCTTCGCCAACGCGGTCTGGCGGCTCTCCCTTGACGACGGCCGCGAGGTGGTGCTCAAGCTCTCCCCGCCGCCCGGTCTGCGGCAGCTCACCTACGAACGTGACCTGCTGCGGATGGAGGCGGCGGCGATCGAGCTGGCCGGGAGTGCCGGGGTTCCGGTGGCGGGGCTGCTGCGGGCCGGGTTCGACGATCCGGTGCTCGGCGGCGACTACCTGGTGCTGACCGCCCTCGACGGCACGCCGTGGAACCGCAGCGCGCCCGAGGACCCGCAGGGGGTGCGCCGCGAGCTCGGCCGCCACCTGGCGCGCCTGGCCTCGGTGACCGGCGAGGTCTTCGGCTACCCGCACAACGGCATCACGGCGCCGACCTGGCGCGCGGCCTACCTGGCGATGCTCGACGCGCTGCTGGCCGACACCCTGCGCTACCCGACGCCGCTGCCGGTGCCCGCCGGGGAGATCAGGAGGGTGGCCGGTGCCGCCGCCGAGGTGCTGGACGAGGTGCGCACGCCGAGCCTGGTGCACTTCGACGTCTGGCCGGGCAACGTCTTCCTGGCCCCGCCCGGCTCGGCCAACGGCCGCATCCAGGCGATCATCGACCTGGAGCGGGCCTTCTGGGGCGACCCGCTGGCCGACCTGGTCACGCCCACGATCTTCGGTGAGCTGGCCGAGACCGACGCGCTGCTGGCCGGGTACCGGGAGGTGCGCCCGCTGGAGCTGACGCCCGCGGCGCTGGCCCGGGTGGACCTCTACCGCGTCTACCTGTATCTGATCCTGCTGGTGGAGAACGGACCGCGGCAGTACCCGGAGGAGGACTACGCGCCGCTGCGGGAGCTGGCCACCACCTCGCTGGCGAAGGCGGTGGAGGCGCTGCGCTGACGGTCCCCCGCGCCGGCCGCCCGGACGGCGTGGCCGATCGTGGCGGTCCCTGGAGACCCCGTGCCCAGGGACCGCTCCCGCTCCCCGCCGCGGTGCCGACGAGAAGCTCGTGGGCGCCGCGCACGTGCTCAGGCGGCCGCGGGGCTCTTGCCTTCGGCGAGGCTGAGCGCCTCGACCAGCCGCGCGTACAGCTCGTCGGTCTCCAGGAGCTGCGCGTGGCTGCCCTGGGCGCGCACGCCGCCGTCTTCGAGCACGACGATCGTGTCGGCGTCGATCACCGTGGACAGCCGGTGCGCGATCGTCACCACGGCGCCCGTGCGGGCCCGCTCGGCGACGGCGTCGTGCACGGCCGCCTCGGTCAGGCCGTCGAGCTGGGCGGTGGCCTCGTCGAGCAGCAGCACGTCGGGGGTGCGCAGCAGCGCCCTGGCCAGCGCGATCCGCTGCCGCTGCCCGCCGGAGACCGACGTGGGCGACAGCTCCTCGTCCAGCTTGCCGATCATCTCCTCCAGCCGTACCTGCTGCAGGACCGCCGCCAGTTCCTCGTCGCCGGCCTCGGGGTGCGACAGGAGCAGGTTGTCGCGGATCGTCCCCGGCACGACCGGGGTGTCCTGCTCGACGTAGGCGAGCCTGGCGCGCACCTGCTCGTGGCTGAGATTCCGGTACGGCACGCCGTCCAGCAGGATCTCGCCCTCCTGCGGCTGCAGGAAGCGCAGGACCAGGGAGAACAGCGTGGTCTTGCCCGCCCCGGACGGCCCGACGATCGCCAGGTGGCCGCGGCGCGGGACCACCAGGTCCACCCCGTTGACGGCCGGTTCGGCGTCGGGCGCGTAGGCGGCGTGCACGCCGCGCAGCTCCAGGATCGCCGCCGCGGGCCCGTCAGGGGTGGCCCCGGCGGCGGCCGGGCCGGTGTTCTCCTGCTCGAGCGTGTCGATGCCGCGGATGCGCTCGGCGGCGGCGATGCCGCCCTGAAGGCTGGTGACGTTCTGGCTCAGCTCGGTGATCGGGTCCATGAGCGCGAACGCGTACAGCAGGAAGGCGATCAGGCTGGAGACCTCCAGCGCGCCGAGGCTGACCCGCCAGGCGCCGACGCCGAGGATGAGGATGATCGCTATCTGGACGCCGGACCAGGCCAGCGTCCACGCGAACGCCTCCCGGCGGACCGCGCGGATGCTGTGCCCGGCCGATTGGCGGGCGTCGGCGATGATCTGGTCGGCGGTGCGCTCCTCGGCGCGGCTGACCTTGATGGTCCGGATCGCGCGCAGCGCGCCCTCCAGGCGCCCGCCGACGCGGCCGATGTGTTCCTGGGCCTGTTCCTGCGCCTTGGCGATCGCCGGCATCAGCGTGGCGAACAACAGGCCCACCACGGCCACGGCGGCGACGGTGGTGCCGAGCAGCACGAGGTCGAGCACGCCCATGAGCACGAGCGTGCCGGCGAGCATGACGGCGCCGTTGACCAGGCCGATGACGCTGGAGGAGGCGGCCTCGCGCATCAGCACGGTGTCGGAGGTGACTCGTGTGACCAGCTCGCCGGAGGGCCGCTTGGCGATCGCCGGGACCGTGGCCCGCAGCAGGCGGCGCACCATCGACTCGCGCGCCTCCAGCACGACGCGTTCGCCGAGGGCGCCCAGCATGATCCATTGCCAGGTGAGGAGCACGATGCCCATGACGAGCAGGCCGAGCAGGGCGGCGATCGGGGCGGCCAGCGACAGCGAGGCGCCGAGTGAGTCGAGCACCCATTTGGTGACCATGGGCGTGGTCAGGCTCATGGCCGACCCGAGCAGGGCCAGGAACAGGCCGAGGATCAGCTTGCCCTTGTGCGGCCGGGCGAAGGTCCACAGGATGTGGAGCCTTGGAAACCTTTTCGGAGCACTCATGGACAACAGTGGAACACACTTGTTCCGCAAAGGGCAAATGAGTTTCATAGTGGTACGGTGAGCCCATGACCCTCGCTGAGACAGGACTCCGGGCGCGCACCCGCCGCGCCATCCTCGACGCCGCCTTCGCCACCCTCACCGGCAATTCGGGCGCGTCACTCAGCGACGTGGCGGCGGCCGCCGGGGTCGGCCGCACCACCATCCACCGCTACTTCCCCGAGCGCTCCGACCTCATCACCGCCATATCCGAGGACCTCCTCGACAAGATCGCCATCGCCACCCGCCGCGCCCGGCCCGACGACGGGCCCGCCATTCAGGCCCTCGACCGGCTCTGCCAGGAGTATTTCGAGCTCGGCGACTACCTCATGCTCGCCTTCACCGAACCGCACATCATCACCTCGGCCGACTGGGAGACCGAGAGCCCCAGCGACCGGGTGCTCACCGCGACGATCGAACGCGCCCAGCGCGAGGGCGACCTCGACGGCCGGATGCCGGCCTCGTGGGTGCAGCAGGTGATGTGGGCCCTGTTGTACGCCTCCTGGCAGCACATCCGCGAGGACGAGGCGCCCAAGCACGACGCGCTCAGCCTCTGCCTCCTCGCCTTCCGCAAGGCCGTGGCCACGAGCTGACCCCTGGGGCGAGCCGGGAACCCGACCGGGATGACCCCGGGTCAAGCCGGCGGCAGCTCGGCCAGCATGAGCGGCACGGTGGTCGGCCGCTCGGGCCCGGCCTCCGGTTCGAGCGTCAGCACCACCCGCGCCACCCCCTCCTTCGGCACGGGCCGCATCATCCCGTTCCTGGCGCCCAGCATGCCCAGGGGCCGCGGCCCGGCCGGTTCCATGAGCCAGAGCTTGTACGCCTTGCCCTCCTCCGGTTCCGGCAGTCCCGAGACGGCCAGCACCATCCGGCCGCGCGCCCGGGAGACGACGATGGTCGCGCTGCCGCCCGCCGCCACCGGCCGCCGCATCGTCCGCGCGTCGGGCGCGGCCACGACCGCCATCATCTCCCGCTGCCTGGCCGTCGTGGCCGTCCGCTGCTCGGCCAGTTCCCGCTCGGCGGCGTCGCGCGCCTGGCCCTGCGCCGCCAGCCCGCGCCGCGCCTCCCCCAGTTCCCGCTGCCCCTGGATCACGAACGCCCCGAGCACCAGCGCCGCCGCCGTGGACACCGCCGCCAGCCCGGTCGTCGCCCGGCGCGCCCACCTTCCCGGCAGCACCGCCACACGCCCCTCCGGCTCCTCCCCGGCCGGGCCGTTCTCACGGCCTTGCGCGACCGGCTGGGCGGGCGCGGGCGCGGACCAGGTGACAACCGGGTTGCCCGTGCGCCAGGCAGGAGTGGCGGTGCCGGCGACGGGCCACGGGTGGACGGTCGCGGGTGACCCGCCCGGCGCGGGCGCGTGCGCCTGCCGTACCTGCCGGGCGGCGGCGATGACGCGCTGACGGAGGGCGGCGGGCGGCGGTTCGGCGGCGGCGAGCGCGAGGCGTGCGGCGGTCTCGCGCAGATGGCGCACCTCCCGGCGGCAGTCGGCGCAGCGTGCCAGGTGGCGCTCGAACCGCACGCTCTCCGGACCCGGCAGCGCGTGGACGGCGTAGGCGCCGGTCAGGGCGTGGAGGTCTTCGTTCATGGGTTCGCTCCCAGCCGGTATGACCCGTCGCGCAAGGAATGCCGCGCACGGGATGGAGCGTCACGGGACCGTCCTGGTCGAGGCGGGGGCGGGCCTGGGCGCTCACATTCCTCATTCGGCCCCTCGGGCTTCCCGGATGCCGGACCTTGCGCATTTCCCGGAGCGGGGCAACAGTTTCATTGGGTGATGAATAATGAGTTGCGTGATTGCGGGAGGCGGCCCGGCCGGCGCGATGCTCGGCCTGCTGCTCGCCCGCTCCGGCGTCAAGGTGACGCTGCTGGAGAAACACGCGGACTTCCTGAGGGACTTCCGGGGCGACACCATCCATCCATCGACCATGCAGGTGCTCGACGAGGTCGGACTCATCGACGACTTCCTCGCACTGCCACACCGCAAGACCCGCCGGCTGATCCTCATGACCGACGACGGCATGAGGGAGCTGACCCGCCTGAGCGGGCTGCGCAGCCGCTACGACTACATCGCCATGGTCCCCCAGTGGGACTTCCTCGACCTGGTCACCGGCGCGGCCAAGCGGCACCCCGGATTCGAGATGATCATGAACGCCGAGGCTTACGACCTGATCCGCGAGGACGGCGCCGTCCGCGGGCTGCGCTACCGCGACCCGACCGGCGAGCACGAGATCCGCGCCGCCCTGACGGTCGCCGCCGACGGACGGAACTCCACGCTGCGCGAGGTGGCCGGGCTGCCCGTCAGGAACCTGGGGGCGCCGATCGACGTGCTCTGGTTCCGCCTGCCACGGGCGGCGGCCGACACCGAGGAGACGTTCCTGCGCGTGGCCGCCGGATACTTCGTGGTCGCCATCAACCGCGAGACCTACTGGCAGATGGCCTGCGTCATCCCGAAGGGCGGCCTCGCCGACCTGCGGGCCCGTGGCATCGACGCCTTCCGCGAGCCGCTGCGCCGCCTGCTGCCGTTCCTGGACGACCGGCTGGCCGCCATCGAGGGCTACGACCAGCTCAGCATGCTCACCGTCAAGGTCGACCACCTGGAACGCTGGCATCTGCCCGGCTTCCTGTGCATCGGCGACGCCGCGCACGCCATGTCGCCGGTGTTCGGGGTGGGCATCAACCTGGCCGTCCAGGACGCGGTGGCCACCGCCAACCTCCTGGCCGGATCCCTGCGCTCCGGCGCGCCCATCCCCGAGTCGACGCTGCACCTGCTGCAGAAACGCCGCATGTTCCCCACGAAGGCGACCCAGGCGGCCCAGCGGTTCGTCCAGGAACGCCTGCTGCGCCCCACCCTGGGCCTCGACGGCGGCAAACCGCCGCGCGTCCCCACCGGCATCACGCGCATCCCCGTTCTGAGCGGCGCCCTGAGGCGGTTCGTCGGCTTCGGCATCCGCCCCGAGCACGTGACCACGCGCGCCTCATCCTGACCGTCTTTCCGGTACGGCCCAGCCGTACCGGAATCTTCCTGAACGTGAGAACACGTTCTCAGAGTGTGGAACGGACGGTCGGATACGAGGGCGGAGTGGAATACTCTCGTTTGTCGTGAGCGCACTGAGCAACCTCGATTCCTGGCGGGCGCTTCCCGCCGCCCAGCAGCCCGACTGGCCCGACCCCGCCGAGCTCGGCAAAGTCGTGGCCGAGCTGCGGACTCTCCCTCCTCTGGTGTTCGCCGGCGAGTGCGACCAGCTCAAGGACCAGCTGGCCGAGGTGGCCGCAGGACGGGCGTTCGTGCTGCAGGGCGGCGACTGCGCCGAGACCTTCGCCGGGGCCACCGCCGACAACGTGCGCAACAAGCTCAAGACGCTGCTGCAGATGGCCATCGTCCTCACCTACGCGGCCAAGGTGCCGGTGGTGAAGATCGGCCGCGTGGCCGGGCAGTTCGCCAAGCCGCGTTCCAAGGGGACCGAGACCCGCGCCGGCGTCACGCTGCCGGCCTACCGGGGCGACATGGTCAACGGATTCGACTTCACCGAGGAGTCCAGGGTCCCCGACCCGTGGCGGCTGCTGAAGGCGTACCACTCCTCGGCGGTCACGCTCAACCTCGCCCGCGCCTTCACCAAGGGCGGCTACGCCGACCTGCGCCAGGTGCACGCCTGGAACCAGGACTTCGTGCTCGAGTCGCCCGCCGGGCGCCGCTACGAGCAGCTGGCCAGGGAGATCGACCAGGCCCTGGCGTTCATGCGGGCCTGCGGCGCCGAGCCGGAGGAGTTCCACACGGTGGAGTTCTACTCCTCGCACGAGGCGCTGATCCTCGACTACGACCAGGCGCTCACCCGCATCGACTCGCGCACCGGCCGGCCGTACGACGTCTCGGCGCACATGGTCTGGATCGGCGAGCGCACGCGGCAGCTCGACGGCGCGCACGTCGAGTTCTTCTCCCGGATCCGCAACCCGATCGGTGTCAAGCTCGGCCCCACCACGACGGCGAGCGAGGCGCTCACGCTGATCGAGAAGCTCAACCCGGACAACGAGGCCGGCCGCCTGACGTTCATCACCAGGATGGGCGCGCCCAAGATCCGCGAGCTGCTGCCGCCGCTGGTCAAGGAGGTCACCGCGTCGGGCGCGCAGGTGGCGTGGATCTGCGACCCGATGCACGGCAACACCTTCGAGGCGCCGAGCGGCCACAAGACCCGCCGCCTGAACGACGTCCTGGACGAGGTGGCCGGCTTCTTCGAGGTCCACCGCGCGCTGGGCACCCACCCGGGCGGCATTCACATCGAGTTCACCGGCGACGACGTGACCGAGTGCGTCGGCGGCGGCCAGGAGATCGCGGAGGATGACCTGGCGCTGCGCTACGAGACCGCCTGCGACCCGCGCCTCAACCGGTCGCAGTCGCTGGACCTGGCCTTCCAGGTGGCCGAGCTCTACCGCTCGGCCTGACCGTCCCTTCCCGTACGGCGGAGCCCGGCTCCGCCGTACGGCACGGCCTTCTTGGGCCGGCGGGCATGCCGCACCTCCCTACGGCACGGCCCCCTTCCGACCGGCTTCAGCTGAGGCGGCGCAGGCCCGCGGCGGCGGCGTGGAGGAAGATCGGGTCGCCGCCCAGCGCGTGTTCGCGCAGGCACGCCTCGGTGAGCTTGATGACGTGCTCGTCCCCGTGGGCCACCGCCCGCTCGGCCAGGTCGTCGCGCCCGGGTGGCGGGCCCTCGGGCAGGGGTTCGTGCGGCGAGATGCGGGAGAAGGCGCTGTGGATGGCGGCGCCCACCTGCCACAGCGCGTCGTGGGTGGGGCGGATCGCCGCCGCGGGCAGGTGGGGGACGATCGACGCGACGGCGGCGGGCGCGGTCACCGAGTGAATCCAGGTGATCGTGGCGCGGCCGCCCCGGCGCAGGAAGAGGCCCGCGAAGGCGGCGGTCAGCTCGTGGAGGGCGGCGGCCGGGTCGGCGGGCGGGCGCAGGACGGCGACGGCGTCCGGGAAGGCGGGCGCGCCGGACAGGGCCAGCATGCTGTCGACGATGAGCCCGGAGTGGTCGACGTCGTGGCCGGGCAGGGCGGCCACGGCGGCCTCCAGGGGCAGGGTGCCCGCCGCCACGGGGCGGCCGGGTAGTTCCACGTAGGCGGCGGCCCAGTAGGCGAGGGCGTGGGCCAGCTCGGCCCGCCGTACCGGATGATCGTGCTCGGCGAGGCCGCGCACGGCGTGGGCGGTGCGGATCACCCCGTGGGTGGCGGCCGCGGCGATGCCGGGCAGGAGGCGCGGCCACCAGCGGGCCAGCACGGCCTGCCAGGACGCCTCTTCCAGCTCGTTCTCGAAGTACGCCTCCCAATCGCCCACCCGATGGTGGCTGCCCAGGCCGGCACGCCAGTCGGTGATGCGGCCGCCGCGCCCGGCGGCGCCCTCCAGCTTGGGCAGGTAGGCGCCCACCCATGTGGACACGGCGTCGGCGTGGCCCAGCCGGACGAGCGCCTCCGCGGCCATGGGCCCGTGGTTGGACAGCCCGCCGCCGAACTCCGGGCCGGTGCGCGCGAGGCGTTCCAGGGCTTCGTCCAGCATATCGTCTCCTGTCTATATAGGCTTAGCCATATATAGCAATATCCCTATATGCTGTCCATCGTGGAGATCGAGATCCTGCGGGCCCTGGCCCATCCGGTGCGGTTCGGCATCGTGCGGAAGCTGGCCGAGCAGGCCGAGATCTGCGCCTGCGACTTCACCGACGACTTCGGCGTGAGCCAGCCGACGGTCTCCGCGCACCTGAAGGTGCTGCGAGAGGCGGGCATCGTGACGACCCGGCGCGACGGCAACACCATCTGCTACTCGCTGGTCCCCCGCGCGCTGGCCGGCGTGGCCGGCACCCTCGCCGAGCTGGCCGGGTCATGAGAAACCCCGCCCGGCGTCTCCGGGCGGGGTGCGTCGCGCGAGCCGTCAGCTCTGGTCGGCCTTCTTCAGCTCCTCGGCGAGCTCGGCGCGGATGGCGTCCATGTCCAGCGCGCGCACCTGGCCGATGAGGTCCTCGAGCGCCGGCGCGGGGAGTGCGCCGGGCTGGGCGTAAACGACGATGCCGTCACGGATGGCCATAATGGTCGGGATCGAGGTGATCTCGAACCCCTGCGCCAGCGCCTGCTCGGCCTCGGTGTCGATCTTGCCGAAGGTGATGTCTTCGTGCTTGCCCGACGCCTTCTCGAAGATGGGACCGAACGTACGGCACGGCCCGCACCAGGCAGCCCAGAAGTCGAGCAGGACGATCCCCTTGTCGGCGATGTCGTTGAAGTTCTTCTCGGTTACTTCGATGGTCGCCACAAGTGGCTCCTCGTATCGTCGTTGAAGTTGCTACGGTGTCAACCAATCACCGCATTCCAGCATTCCATGCCGGGCCTCGCCGCGCGGGCAGCCGGAGCCCCAGCACCGGCCGCCCGGGTTAAAACACGGGTGACCCGCCCTTTACGGACGGTAGCGGTCGCATATTTCCACATGAAAGTGGATCGAGCGTTAATTCATCTAACCTTGACCGCCGCGCACCCCGGGTATGACCACAGAATGGACTGGCTCTCCTGCGCGCACTCCGACGCCTGCACGGGTTTCTCCCACCGGCCGTTCGACCGATGCCTGTTCCACCTGACGCCCGCGCAGCGCGCCGAGGTCCTCCGGACGTTCACCCCGGGCCGCCTGATCGACCTGCGCGGCACCACGATCAACGCCGAGCTGCTGGGCCTGGTCCTGGAGGCCACCGAGCACCGGCCCGGCCGCACCCGGCTCGACCGCGCCCGCTTCACCTGCGACGCGCGCTTCTCCGGCGTGGCCTTCCTCGGCGACGTCTCGCTGGACGGCGCCCGCTTCGACCGGCTCGCCTCCTTCTTCGGCGCCCGCTTCGAAGGCAACGTCTCGCTGGCCGGGGCCCGGTTCGAGCGTGAGCTGTCCTTCCACGGCGTGCGCGTGCGCGGCCACCTCTCCCTCGACGGAGCCGTGCTCTCCCGCGACGCCCTGTTCAGCCAGGCCGTCTGCGGCCGCGGCCTGTCGTGCGAACGCACCCGGTTCGACGGGTACGCGACCTTCGACGGCGCCTCCCTCGGCGACGCCGCCGGGTTCCGCGGCGCCCGCTTCGCCCGGACCCTGTCCTTCCGCAAGGTCTCCGGCGGCGCCGGCTTCGACACCGCGCACTTCCTCGGCAACGCCTACATCTCGCTGACCGGCCGCCTGTCGGCCGCCCACGTGCGCGCCGACGCCGGACTCGACCTGTGCGTGAACGGCTCCGGCGCGGACCTGCGCCACACGGAGGTCTTCGGGCCCCTCGCGCTCCGGCTGACCGACTCCCGGGCGGACCTGGGGAACGCGGTCCTGCACAGCCCGTCGTCGATCGCCGGCCGCGGCCGCTCCGCCCTCAGCTCGCTGCGCGACGTACGGGCCCAGTCGCTGTCCATCACCGGGATGGACCTGTCCGCCTGCCGCTTCGCCGGCCTCGCCCACCCCGCCGGGCTGCGGCTGAAGGACTGCACGTTCGCCTTCACGCCCAGCGGCGTGCGCTTCGGGCTGCGCTGGCCGCCGCTGCGCTGGTTCTCCCGGCGGCGATCCCTGGCCGACGAGCACCTCTTACGCGGATGGGGCCCGCCGGGCGGCACCGCCGCCAGCGCCGAACGGCTGGCCGCCCTCTACGCGGGCCTCCAGGCCGGGCTGGACGACGCGGCCGTCGCGGGCGACTTCGCCTTCGGCGCCATGGAGATGCGCCGCAAGGCGGGCGCGAGCCGCCGCTGGCTGCTGGTGCTGTCGTGGCTCGTGTGGGGGTACGGCCTGCGGATGGGCCGGGCGGCGGCCTGGTTCGTCCTGCTGGCGGCCATCATGGCCGGGGCCGTCGTCTGGACGTCGGCCTCCCACGCCGCCCGCCGGGACCAATCCCCGGGCCCGGCCTTCTACCTGCCGTGACGGGTCAGGGCAGCTCGGCCAGCAGGCGCTCGATCGCGGCGAAGTGACGGCTGCGCCAGCCGCCGCCCATGACCCTGCGGCTGTGCTGCTGGATGGGGTCGTCCGGGTCGAAGCCCTCGTGGTCGAGGAAGACCCGGGTGCCGCGACCCTCGCCCTCCAGACGCCAGCTGACGGTCCAGTCGGCGGTCTTGCGGTCCGTCCAGCTGATCTTGAGCAGCTTCTGGTGCTCGATCTCCAGGACGCGGCAGTGGACGACGCCGTCGAAGCCGAACCTGGGCAGCGGGTCGGTGGTGAAGGTGAACGCGTGCCCGACCTCCAGCTTGAAGTCGTTGGGCATGAGCCAGCGGGCCATCAGCTCGGGCTCGGTCAGCACGCGCCAGACCTTGGCCGGCGGGTGCGGGTAGAAGTGATCGAGGTGGAGGGCGGTCAGGTCGTCAGTCATCGAAATCGTCCAGTTCGTCCAGGACCGTGCCGAGGTTGGCGAGCTTCTCGCGCCAGAAGCGTTCATAGGGGCTGAGCCAGTCGCGCAGCGCCATCAGCGGCTCCGGTTCCAGGCGGTAGCGCCGCTCCCTGCCGTGGCGGCTCTCGGCCACCAGGCCGGCGTCCTTGAGGACCTTCAGGTGTTCCGAGACGCTCGGGCGCGTCATGTCGAACCGCTCGGCCAGCCGCCCGGCGGGCTGGTCGCCTTCGTGGAGCAGGAGCTCCAGCAGGCGGCGCCGGGCCGGGCTGGCGAGAGCGGTGAACAGCGCGTCGGACATACCCCCAAGGATGTCACTCTTCGCTGACGACATAACCGTTGCCGAACGGGTCGTGGACGAGCAGCCGGCGGCCCCACGGCTGGTCGCTGGGGCCCTCCGTGGCCGCGCCGTACCCGGCCAGGCGCTCGGCCAGCGCGTCGAGGCCGGGCGCGGTGAGGATCAGGCCGCCGATCGGGGCCATCTCGGGGAACCACGAGGCCAGCAGGAGAGACGTGCCGCTCTCCGAGGGGGCCACGGTCAGCCAGCGGCCCATCGGAGCCGGGTTGTCGGTGCGCATCCGCATGCCGAGGGCGCGGGTGTAGAAGTCGAGGGCCGCGTCCTGGTCGGATACGGGGACCGTCACGGTAGAGATCTGCATGTCGGCCAGTATATGTCGGATAATTCCTACATATCAAATATCGGGGAAAACCCCGATGGGTTCCCTGACCGGCCCGTCTCTAGACTGGGCGCATGCTCATCGACGACTACGTGGCCGATCTCGGGCGGGCGCTGGCCGGTCCCGCGGGGCCCAAGCGCGACATGGTCGTCGAGGCCCGCGACAGCCTCATCGACACCGCCGACGCCTTCGAGGCGGACGGGCTGGCCCGCGAGGAGGCCGAACTGCTGGCCGTACGGGAGTTCGGGACGGTCGAGGAGATCGCGCCCGGCTACCAGAGCGAGCTGACGGCGTGCGCGGGGCGCAGGCTGGGCGGGCTGCTGTTCGTGAGCGTGCCGCTGACGGCGCTGGCCTGGGCGATGATCTGGAAGGTGTTCCCGCTCGCGCCGGAGGTGTGGGCGAGCAAGCCGGAGTGGTTCGAGGCGTGCTCGCGGGCGCTCGACCTGGTGCAGCTCGGGGTCGGGGTGGCCGGCGGGCTGGCGCTGCTCGCGCTCGGCCGCGGGGCGCGGCTGCTGCCGCGGGCCCGGGCGGTGACCAGGACGCTGGGCGGGCTGGTGCTCGCGATGCTGGTCGCCACCATGGTCCTGGGCTGGCTGCTGTCGGTCGGGGCCAAGGGGATGACCGGGTTCGCCGCCTATCCGCCGGGCGTACTGGTGACGCTGGCGACCTACGCCCTGGCCGGGATGCAGTTCTACTGCGCCGTGCGCTGCCTGCGCATCACCCGGACGGCCGTAGCACACCGCTGATCGTGGCGGTGAACTCCCGCCAGGCGGACCGCTCGCCTTCGAGCTGCCGCCTGCCGGAGTCGGTGAGCCGGTAGGTGCGGCGCTTGCGGCCGCCGACCGTCGCCCATTCGCTGACGAGGTAGCCGACGCGCTCCAGCTTGCGCAGCGCCGGGTAGACGGTGCCGGTGGGCACGCTCAGCGAGCCGCCGCTGCGTTCCTGCAGCGCCTCGATGATCGCGTAGCCGTGCAGGGGCTCGTGCTCCAGCACGGAGAGCAGCAGGGCGTCCAGATGCCCGCGGAGCGCGTCCGGGTTCATGGCCACAATCCTAGGTTCCCGTTCGTCATGTAGGCAGTCTACATGTAGGCTCTCTATATGTAGGCAGACACAACTACAACGAGATGGAAGCATCATGGAGGCACTGGACCTGGCGCGGCTGCAGTTCGCGCTGACGGGCAGCCTGCACTTCCTGTTCGTCGTGCTCACGCTGGGGCTGGCGCCGGTGGTGGCCGTCCTCAACACGCGGTGGGTGCTGTCGGGCAAGCGGCTGCACGAGGGAATGACCCGCTTCTGGGGCCAGATCTATGTGATCAACTACGCCCTGGGCATCGTGACCGGGCTGGTGATGGAGTTCCAGTTCGGGCTGTCGTGGGGCGGGCTGTCCCACTACGCCGGCGACGTCTTCGGGGCGCCGCTGGCCATGGAGACGCTGGTGGCGTTCTTCCTGGAGTCGACGTTCCTCGGCCTGTGGATCTTCGGCTGGCACCGGCTGCCCAAGTGGCTCCACCTGGCCTGCATCTGGCTCGTCACCCTGACCGCCTTCGCCAGCGCGTTCTTCATCATGGTCGCCAACTCCTTCCTGCAGAACCCGGCGGGCGCCGTCGTCAACGGCGACCGGATGGAACTGGTCGACTTCGGCGCCCTGCTCACCAACAAGACCCTGATCTTCGCGATGCCGCACGTCATCGGCGCCGCCCTGCTCACCGGCGGCATGGTCATGGCCGCGGCCAGCGCCTACCAGCTCAGGCGGCGCACCCACGAGCACGAGCTGTTCACCAAGTCGATGCGCGCCGGCGTCATCCTCGCCGTGGCCGGCGGCATGGTCGCCGTCGGCTTCGGCTACGCCCAGTTCGGCGTCATCGAGGTCGGCAAGTTCGACGGCAACCCGGGCGCGGGCACCGGCCTGGCCGTCATGATGCTCATCGGCGACCTCCTGACGTTCGTGCTGCTGTTCTTCCTGCTGCCGCTGATCCACTGGCTGCCGCGCTGGCGCTGGACCCACCCGATCGTCATGCTGCTCACGCCCCTGCCCTTCATCGCCGCCATCTGCGGCTGGGTGGCCCGCGAGATGGGCCGCCAGCCCTGGATGATCTGGCAGAAGCTCACCGTCGCCGACGCCATGTCACCCGGCCTGACCCCCGGCATGATCACCGCCTCGCTCATCGGATTCGCCGGCGTGCTCGGCCTGCTGGCCGTCGCCGACTACGTGCTCATCGCCCGCGCGGTCCGGCGCGGCACCACCGACCTGGCCCTCGGCGCCGCCCCGGCGGAGCAGCCGCGCGAGCCCGTCATGAGCGGCATCTAGGAGCCCTCCCATGGAACTGATCTGGTTCGTCATCTTCGCCGTCCTGCTGACCGGCTACTTCGCCCTCGAAGGCTTCGACCTCGGCGTCGGCCTGCTCATGTTCGGCCGCCCGCAGGAGCGCAGGGACCACATGGTCTCCTCCATGGCGCCCTTCGTGCTGGCCAACGAGGTGTGGCTGGTCGCGGTGGCCGGCACGTTGTTCGGCGTCTACCCCATGCTCGAGGGCGAGGTGCTCTTCGGGCTCTACCCCATCGTCGTGGTCATGCTGCTGGCCTGGGTGGTTCGCGACGCCGGGCTCTGGTTCCGGCGCCGCCTCGGGCGCTCCTTCTGGGACGTCATGATCAGCCTGGGCTCGCTCGGGCTGTCGGCCGGATGGGGCGTCGCGCTGTACTCGGCCGCCACCGGCTTCACCGCCTCGCCCCTCCACCCGCTCGGCCTCGCCCTCGGCCTGGTGACCACCGCGCTGTTCGCCCTCCACGGCCGGGCCTTCCTCGCCTGGCGAGAGGGCGGGAAGGCCCGCGGGTTCCTGCTCACCGGCCTGGCCGCCGCCGCGCCCGTCATCGCGCTGCTGGCCGCAGCCGCACCCCACCTCCTGGGGGCGACCGCACCCGGTTCTACGCTGAGTGTGCTGAGTTTCATGGTGTTGCCTTTCGCGCCGGTCATGGTGGGCGCGCAAGTATGGGTCTGGCGAACCTTCCGGCGAGCCGCCCCTGCCCCGTCATTCTTCTAGAGGACCTTCGTGCACAAGGATCTCCTGCGCCTCATGCGGGCCGAGCAGTCGGTACGCCGGCACCTGGCCGTCACCCTGGTCGCCGCCGTCCTTGCCGGGCTGCTCGTGCTCGTCCAGGCCGAGCTGCTGGCCGGAGTGTTGTCCGGCCGGTTCACCCTGGCCGCGCTCGGCGTGCTGGCGCTGGTCGTCGGACTGCGGGCGCTGCTCGGGTGGAGCCAGGGCGTCTTCGCCGGCCGTACCGCGACCGGGGTGAAGTCCGCGCTGCGCGAGCGGCTGCTCGGACGGCTGCAGGAGATGGGACCCGCGCGCCTGGCCGGCCGTCGCTCCGGCGAGCTCGTCACGCTGGCCGGGCGCGGGCTCGACCGGCTCGACCCCTACCTGACCGGCTACCTGCCCGCGATGGCGGTGGCCGCCGTGGTGCCGCTGGCCGTGCTCGTCCGGCTGTTCGCCGCCGACCTGGCCAGCGCCGTGATCGTGCTGGTCACGCTGCCGCTCATCCCGATCTTCGGGGCGCTGGTCGGCATGCACACCAAGGCCGCCACCGAGCGCCAGTTCCACGCCCTGGCCCGGCTCGGCGGGCACTTCCTCGACGTGGTGCGCGGGCTGCCCACGCTGCGTGCCTTCGGCCGCGCCCGCTACCAGGCGAACGTCATCCGGCAGGTCGCCGACGCCCACCGGGGCGCCACCATGCGGACGCTGCGGGTGGCGTTCCTGTCGTCGCTGGTGCTGGAGCTGTGCGCGTCGCTGTCCCTGGCGCTCGTGGCCGTCCCGGTCGGCCTGCGGCTGCTCGGCGGCACCCTCGACCTCACCACGGCGCTGCTGGTCCTGCTGCTGGCGCCCGAGGCGTACCTGCCGCTGCGGATGATGGGGACCCGCTTCCACGCCTCCATGGAGGGGGTCGCCGCCGCCGACGCCGCCTTCGCCGTCCTCGACGAGAAGGCGTCCCCCGCGCCCGCGCGGGCGGCGGCCCGGCCCGGCGCGCGGCCGCCCGAGATCCGGCTGGAGAACGTCACCGTGCGCTACCCGGGCCGCGAGGACGCCGCGCTGGAGGACGTCTCGCTGGTCATCGCGCCCGGCGAGCGGGTCGCGCTCGTGGGCGAGAGCGGGGGCGGCAAGAGCACGCTGCTGCACCTGGTGCTCGGCTTCGTCACCCCCTCCTCCGGCCGCGTGCTGGTGGACGGCAGGGAGCCGAGCCCCGGTGCCGAGCTGGCGTTCGTGCCGCAGCGCCCGCACCTGTTCGCCGCCTCCGTCGCCGAGAACATCCGCCTCGGCGCGCCCGGCGCCCCCCTCGCAGAGGTACGGCGGGCCGCCGCGGCCGCCCACGCCGGGGACTTCATCGAGGCGCTGCCCGAGGGCTACGACACCCAGGTCGGCGAGCGGGGCGCGAACTTCTCCGCCGGGCAGCGCCAGCGCATCGCCCTGGCCCGCGCCTTCTGCCGCCCCGGGGCCACGGTGCTGCTGCTCGACGAGCCGACCGCCCGGCTGGACGGGCGCAGCGAGGCCGCGGTCGTGGCGGCCACCGCCGCCCTGGCCGAGGGGCGCACCGCGGTCATCGTCGCGCATCGGCCCGCCATGATCGAGCTGGCCGACCGGGTGATCCGCATCCACGGCGGCCGGGTGGTCGCCGACACCGCCGGATCTCCGGGAGACGGCGAGAGAGCGGCGGGATCGGCGGGTTCAGTGGGCTCGGCGGATTCGGCGGACTCGGCGGGTTCAGCGGACTCGGCGGACGCGACTGTGAGGGAGGCCCGGTGAACCGGCGGATGGGGCTGCGCCTGGTGTGGGCGGTGCTGGCCGGGGCCGCGGCCGAGCTGGCCGGGCTGGGCCTGATCGCCGCCGCCGCGTGGCTGATCACGCGTGCCGCCGAGCAGCCGTCGCTGGCCGCGCTGAGCGTGGCGATCGTGGGCGTGCGCGCCTTCGCCACCAGCCGGGGCGTCTTCCGCTACGCCGAGCGGCTGACCGGCCACGACGTGGCGCTGCGGGCCCAGGCGCAGACCAGGGAGCGGCTCTACGACGCGCTGATCCCGCCGCAGCGCCCGCGGCACGGCGGGGCCGACCTGCTCAGCCGCATGGTGGACGACACCGAGGCCGTCCAGGACCTGCTGGTGCGCTGTTTCCTTCCCGCCGCGGCGGCGCTGGTCACCGGTGTGGCGGCGGTGGTGATCGCGCTGACGGTGGCGCCGCTGGCCGCGCTGGTGCTGCTGGCCGGGCTGCTGGTGGCCGGTCTGGCGCTCCCGGCGGGCACGGCGGCGGCGGCCCGCAGGTGGTCGGCCCGGCTGGCCCCGGCCAGGGCGGCGCTGGCCGAGCGGGTGGCCGACCTGGTGCACGGCGCGGCCGACCTGGCCGCCTACGGCGCGGGCGAGCGGGCGCTGGCCAAGGCGATGGACGCCGACGCCGACCTGGCCGCTCTCGAACGCCGGCAGGCCCGCGTGCACGCGAGCTCGCTGGGCGTCGGCACGCTGGTGCAGGGGCTCACGGTGGTGGCGATCGTGCTGGTGGCCCAGGCGGCCGGCGCGGACACGGTGGCGACGGCGGTGCTGGCGCTGACGGCGCTGGTGTCGTTCGAGCCGGTGCTGCCGCTGGCCGCGGCGGGCGAGCGCCTGGCGGGCATCACGGGGGCGCTGCGCCGCCTGCGCGAGGTGCGCGCCGCGGCGCCGGCCGTCACCGAGCCCGCGCGACCGGCCGCGCTCCCCGCCGGGCCGCTGACGGTCGAGGTCGAGGACCTCGTCGTACGGCACGCGCCCGGCGCCCCTCCGGCGGTGGACGGGATCTCGTTCACGCTGGAACCCGGCAAGCGCCTGGCCCTGGTGGGCCCGAGCGGGGCGGGCAAGAGCACGGTGCTGGCGGCGCTCATGCGGCTGCTGGAGCCGGAGTCCGGCCGGGTGCGCGTCAACGGCGCCGACCTGAAGGAGCTGGACTCCGACCAGGTCAGGACGCTGATGACCGGCCTGACCCAGGATCCGTACATCTTCCAGGCCCCCCTGCGCGACAACCTGCGCCTGGCCGGCCCCGGCGCCTCCGACGACGACCTGGCGCGAGCCGTACGCGAGGCCCGGCTGGAGACGTGGGTGGAGCGGACCGGCTGGGACGCCGAGCTCGGCGAGGACGGCAGGACGGTCTCCGGCGGCCAGCTCCAGCGCCTGTCGCTGGCCCGCGCGCTGCTGTACGACCCGCAGGTGCTGCTGCTGGACGAGCCGGCCGAGGCGCTGGACGAGGAGACGGCCGACGCCCTGATGAGCGACCTGCTGGACGTCACCCACGATCGCACCACGCTCCTGGTCACGCATCGGCTGAAGGGCCTGGAGCAGGTGGACGAGATCATCGTCCTGGAGCACGGCCGGGCGATCCAGCGTGGCAGCCACGACGAGCTGGTCGCGGTGCCCGGTTACTACCGCGATCTGTGGCAGTCGGAGGCCCTCACCCGCCGTTGACGTCCCCTTGGCAGGGAGTTTGCTTCGCAAACCACTCTGGTTTATAGTTCAAACCAGTTTGGATGAGCGAGGAGTTGGCATGGTGGACGACGAGGCCCCCGCGAGCCCGGAGGAGACGCTCCGGCTGATCGAGCGGCAACACGCGGCGACGTTGCGGCTGCTGATCCCCAATCCGCTGCTGGTGTACCTGCCGTGGGGCGTGGCCTGGCTGGCCGGCTTCGGCGTGCTCTTCCTGGGCGCCGGCGTCAGCGGCAAGGGCGGCCCGCTGCCGATCACCTGGCAGACCGGCCTGGCCGTGCTCTGGGGCACCCAGCTCATCGCGCTGGTGCTCATGACCATGGCCATCTTCCGCTCCGGCTCGATGGTCAGGGGCTCCAGCGGGCACCGCGGCGCCATGTACGGCATCACCTGGATGCTGGCCATGGTCGCCGTCGGCGTCCTCGGCACCCGCTTCGTCCTCCAGCTTCCGCCCGAGGAGGCCGGCCCGTACTACACCGGCTCCTACATGCTCGCCGTCGGCATCATGTACGCCGCGGGCGGCGCCGTCTTCGGCGAGTGGGCCCTGTTCGTGCTCGGCGCCTGGGTTCTGGCGGTCGACGTGGTCGGCGTCTCTCTCGGCGGCGGCCTGATCTACCTGCTGATGGCCGTGCTCGGCGGCGGCGGCGTCATCGTCACCGGTCTCCTGCTGTGGTGGCGGCGGCGCCGGTGACCCCCGAGCTCGACCCCGTGATCCACGCCCAGGCCAGGCTCAAGGTCGTGGCGACGCTCAACGCGCTGCCCCCTGGCGACCGGCTGGCCTTCCCCGGGCTGAAGGACCTGCTCGGCATGACCGCGGGCAACCTGTCGGTGCACCTCACCAAGCTCGAGGAAGCCGGCTACGTGGAGATCGTCAAGACCCACAAGGGCCGCACGCCGGTCACCTACGTCGCGCTGACCAAACTCGGCCGCGCGGCCTTCGACGAATACACCAAGGCGATCCGCGCCCTGCTCGACAACGCTGGAGGCACCACATGAGCGTCCTGGCCAGGACCATCGACGTCACCCGCCGCTACGGCGGCGTGCTCGCGCTGGACCGCGTCTCGATCGAGATCCGCCCCGGCGAGCTGGTCGGCCTGCTCGGGCCCAACGGCGCCGGCAAGTCCACGCTGATCAACCTCTTCGTCGGCCTGCGCCGCCCGACCTCCGGCACGGTCGAGCTGCTCGGCGGCTCCCCCGCCGACCCCGTGGCACGGCGCGGCATCGGCGTCACCCCGCAGGAGACCGGCCTGCCCGAGGCCCTGCGCGTGGGCGAGATCGTCGGCTTCGTCACCCGCCACTACCCGAAGGCCCTGGCCAAGGGCGAACTCCTGGAGCGCTTCGGCCTCACCGGGCTGGAGCGCCGCCAGGTGGGCGGGCTGTCCGGCGGCCAGAAGCGCCGCCTGGCCGTGGCGCTGGCCTTCGCCGGCCGGCCGCGCATGGTCTTCCTCGACGAACCCACCACCGGGCTGGACGTCGAGGCCCGCCGTACCCTCTGGGAGGGCATCCGCGCCTTTCACGACGAGGGCGGCACCGTGCTGCTGACCAGCCACTACCTGGAGGAGGTCGAGGCGCTGGCGCAGCGCGTCGTCGTCGTGGGCGGCGGGCGGGTGCTGGCCGACGACACCGTGCGGGCGGTGCGCGAGATGGTCGGCGTCCACAAGATCTCGCTGGTGGCGCCGCTGCTGCCGGAGCTGCCCGGCGTCCTGTCCGCCGAGCGGGAGGGCGAGCGGACGCATCTGGTCACCCATGATCCCGACCGGCTCGTGGTGGCGCTGGTCACCAGCGGGGCCCCGTTCTCCGGGCTGGAGATCCGCCCGACCTCCCTGGAGGAGGCGTTCCTCACCCTGACCGCCCAGACCCCTGGCGCAGCCTGAGGAGGCGAGCGATGTCCAGCCTGACCCTGGCCCACACCCGTTACCTGATGATCGAGCAGTTGCGGGTCCCCATCGGCCTGGTGGCCAGCGCCTTCTTCCCCGCGGTCAGCATGCTGGCCTTCGTGATCCCCTTCGCCGGGGACGACCCGGCCGCCGCCACCCGCGCCACCGGCTCCATGATGCTCCTGGGCGCGCTGTCCTCGGCCGTGATCTCCTTGTCGATCACGGTCTCGCAGGACCGCGAGCAGCCGTGGAACCCCTACCTGCGCACGCTGCCGGCAGGGCCGCTGCCCCGCTTCGCCGGGCGCATCCTGTCGTCCCTGGCCGGCATGTGGTTGTCGGTGATCCCCGTGGTGGTGATCGCGCTGGCGTTCAGCGAGGCCCGGCTCACCCCGGCCACCCTGGGACTGGCCCTGCTGACGCTCGTGGCGGCCTCGCTGCCCTTCATGCTGCTCGGCCTGTTCGTCGGCTTCATGATGTCGTCGAAGGCGGCGATCGCGGTCTCCCAGGTGGCCTTCTTCCCCCTGGCCATCCTGGGCGGAATCCTGCTGCCGATCCAGGCGATGCCCGGCTTCGTCCAGACCCTCTCGCTCTACCTGCCCAGCCGGGGCAGCGGCGAGCTGATGTGGTGGGCCATCGCCGGGATATCGCCCGACCCCGTCGCGCTGGCGTCCCTGGCCGTCTGGACCGTGGTCATCGCCGCCCTCGCCGTCTGGGCCTACCGGCGCGACGAGGGCCGTCGCTTCTCCTGACGGTACGGCGGGCGGAAACGGGGGCACCGCCCGCCCGGCCGTACCAACGGGTGGGGTGCGCCGCCGAGTCCGCAGCGATCTCGACGGCGCACCCGTCCGTGAGGGGGCTCTATTTCTTCTCTTCGAGAGTAACGGTCGCTTCGCTCTGCGTCCCGCCCCTCATATATGTGATCTTGACCTGTTGGCCCGGTTTGAAACCTCTGACCTGTCCGACCACAGTATCTCCACCATCGACGGCCTTGTCGCCGATCCTGGTGATGAGGTCGCCTTCTTTCAGTCCGGCCTTGGCGGCGGGGCTGCCGGCGGTCACCTGGCGCACCAGCGCCCCGGGCACGTCGCCGGTGGCGTCGGTCACGCTCACCCCCAGGAAGGCATGCCGTACCTTGCCGTCGGTGCTCAGCTGGTCGGCGACCTGCTTGGCGGTGTTCACCGGGATGGCGAAGCCGAGGCCGATGCTGCCGTTGCTGCCGTTGGTGGCGATCGCGGTGTTGATGCCGACGAGCTGACCGGCCGCGTTCACCAGCGCGCCGCCGGAGTTGCCGGAGTTGATCGAGGCGTCGGTCTGGATGGCGCCGCCGATCGTGGCGGGCGGCGCGGAGTCCTGGCCCTGGCCCTGGCCCCAGCCGGGCGGCATCTGCTGCTGCTCGCCGCCGACGTTCAGCGTGCGGTCGAGTGCGCTGACGATGCCGGAGGTGACGGTGCCGTCGAGGCCGAGCGGGCTGCCGATCGCGAGTACGGCGTCGCCGACCTTCAGCTGGTCGCTGTCACCGAGCTCGGCCGGAACCAGGCCGGAGACGCCCTCGGCGCGGATCACGGCCAGGTCCGTGGACGGGTCGGTGCCCACGACGGTGGCCTTGGCGGTCTTGCCGTCGCTGAACTTGACCGACAGCTCGCCGCCCTGGCCGTTGGCGGCGACGACGTGGTTGTTGGTGAGGATGAGGCCGTCCTTGGACAGCACGACCCCCGAGCCGCCGGCCTGGCGGCCCTGGATCATGACGACCGACGGCTGCACCTTGGTGGCCACGTCGGCGATGGTCATCGCGTTGGCGGCCGGCTTGAACGACGGGCTCGGCGCCGACTGCACGATCTGCGGCGCCTGGAAGGCGTTGGCGATGGCCGCCCCCGCGACGCCCCCGCCCAGCGCCATGGCCGCCAGGGCGAGTCCGGCGATTGCCTTCTGCCCCCCGGTGAATCCCGTCTTCTTCCCCTCCGCCGGCGGCGGGGGCGGTGGGGCCAGGATCGCCGTGTCCTGCTGGGGGAAGCCCCCGGCGGCCGGCGGCTTGGCGCCGAACTGGGTCCAGCCCTGCTCGCGAGGCTCGTTCGCGTCCATCGTCATCTCCCTGAAGTCCCGATGACTCAAGGGTGCCAACTCCGCTGTTAAGGCAGGTTAAGGCCGTGATCGGGAGATCGGGAACGGGCTGACGCGGGCTTTATCGGCGCTGGTCGGGCAGGTACCCGGAGGGGGCATTGCCAGGGAATTTTCAGCTTTTCGCGGGCCGGTATTCGTCGCGGAGCAATCGTTTGTAGAGCTTGCCGGTGGGGTGGCGGGGCAACTCCGCGCGGAAGTCCACGGATCTGGGGCACTTGTAGTGGGCGAGGCGGTCGCGGCAGTAGGCGATGAGCTCGGCCGCCAGCCCCGGTCCGGCGTCCTCCGGGGAGACCGGCTGCACCACGGCCTTGACCTGCTCCCCCATCTCCTCGTCCGGGATGCCGAAGACGGCCACGTCGGCCACCTTGGGGTGCATGGACAGGATGTTCTCCGCCTCCTGCGGATAGATGTTCACCCCGCCCGAGATGATCATGTAGGAGCGGCGGTCGGTGAGGTAGAGGTAGCCGTCCTCGTCCAGGTAGCCGATGTCGCCGAGCGTGGTCCAGCCGCGTCCCCGCGGATCCCCGGCGGCGGCGGTCTTGCCCGGGTCGCCGTGGTACTCGAACCTCGGGCCGTCGGCGAAGTAGACGGTGCCGTGCTCGCCGGGCGGCAGATCGTTGCCCTCCTCGTCGCAGATGTGCACCGTGCCCAGCAGCGAACGGCCCACCGTGCCCTTGTGCGCCAGCCAGTCCTGCGAGCCGACGTAGAGGAACCCGTTGCCCTCGGTGCCCGCGTAGTACTCGTGGACGATCGGCCCCCACCACTCGATCATCCGCTCCTTGACCGGCACCGGGCAGGGGGCGGCGGCGTGGATGGCGCAGGTCAGGCTGGAGACGTCGGGCTTGAGCCGGTCCTCCTCCGGCAGCTTGAGCATTTTGATGAACATGCTCGGCACCAGCTGGGTGTGCGTGACCCGGTACTTCTCCACCAGTTCCAGGTAGCGAACCGGCTCGAACCTCTCCATCACCACGATCGTCGCGCCGAGCCGCTGGAAGGTCATGCAGTAGCGCAGCGGCGCCGCGTGGTAGAGCGGGGCGGGCGAGAGGTAGACGCTGTCGTTCCCCGGCGCGAACAGGAACGAGACCAGCTTGAACAACGCCCCCGGCTCCTCCAGCGCGACATGGGAGAGCCTGGACTTGACGCCCTTGGGCCGGCCCGTGGTGCCGGAGGAGTAGAGCATGTCGGCGCCCTGCGACTCGTCCGCGATCGGCGTGTACGGCTGGGCCGCGACGGCCTCCTCGTAGGAGTCGAAGCCGTCGGCCACGCCGTCCAGCATGAGGCGCAGCCGTACCCGCGGGGTTCTCGCGGTGATCGCCCCGGCGACGCCGGCCAGTTCGGCGGCGGTGATGAAGACCTGCGCTTCACAGTTGTCGATGATGTAGGCCAGTTCGTCGGCCTGCAGCCGGGAGCTGACGGCCGTGTAGTAGAGCCCCGACCGATGGGCCGCCCAGGCCACGGCCATGAAGAGGGGGTGGTTGGGCAGCATGAAGGCGATGTGGTCGCCCGGTCTGAGCCCGGCGGAGCGGAACAGATGGGCCAGCCGGTTCGACTCCTCGTCCAGGCGGCGGTAGGTGACGACCTCCCCGGAGCCCGCCATGATCACAGCGGGCTTGTCGGGGGTGACTGCTGCGATGGCTCCCGGATGCATAACCGAACGATATTCGGTTAGCTGTGCGCCCGGAAGGGCCTGATGACGTAGGCCGTGCCGGTGCTGGAGCGCTGCCAGGCGCGCTCGAAGGCGGCGCGCGGGTACACGGCGCGCACGCCGCGGGCGGCCGGATCGTTGACGACGACGTCGCCGTCGCGGGTGAACCCGGTGATCACCATGAGGTGACCGCCGGAGGCGTAGCCGAGCTCCTCACGGGTGAAGGCCAGCGAGGCCGCCACCGGCGTCTCCGCCGCGATCAGCGCCTCGGCCTCGGCCAGCGAGCGCAGCCGGGTCACATGGGCGTCCAGCCCGAACGTCCCTGCGTAGGCGGTGTTGAAGGCCCAGTTGCCGGTGCCGCGGTAGGCCCTGTCGTAGACGTGCCGGGCCGCGTGGTCGACCGCCGGATCGGGGTCCCCGGGCGGCGCCCAGGTCATCTCCTCCGGCCGCGGCCCCTTCTTCCAGTAGGCCAGGATCATGGCGGTGGCGGTCGGGCTGCACCACGCCCTGCCGCCGTGGCCGGCGTGGGCCAGTTGCGACTTGCGTGGCACCGCCAGCTCACGCCCCCACGCCACACCGCCGCGCGCCCGCGCCCCGCCGGGCCGCGAGGCGACCGCGCCCAGCGTGCTCACTCGGGGCGGCGGTGCTCCCGGTCTGCGGTAGAGGGAGACTCGGAGCCGGTAGGCGGTGACCGTGCGCCGGGCCCGGAAGACGTCCACCGCGACGCTGCCCCGGTCGCCGGCCTGGCCGGGCACGCTGGTCCGCACGCCGGCGTACGACCAGCGGCCCATGGTGTACCACGGCGATCCGGGCACCCGCAGGTCCACCCGGATCCAGGTGCCGGGCGGGGTCTCGGCGGTCCACGACGGCACGATCTCGGTGGCGGCGAAGCCGATGCGCCGCAGGGGCCCGGTCCAGCGGGCCACCTCCCACGCGCCCTCACGGGTGAAGGTCGCGGCGGTCACGGGAGCCTCACGCCGGTAGGCGACCTGCCCCTCCCCCGCCATCCCCTGTCCCGGCATCGCCAGAAATATCGTGATCAGAATGCGCATGCCGTGATAGGTCGCCCGGTCCGGGCATGGAGCAACCCGGGATTTCGTCCGGGTACGGCGAAGCCGCGACCCCGTTCTCCGGGATCGCGGCTCCGTGAAGCGGGGACTACTGGGCCGGGATGACCGCGCCCTCGTACTTGCTCTTGATGAACTCCTTGACCTTCGGGTCCTGCAGCAGCTTGCCCAGGGTCACGACGTTGGCGTCCTTCTCGTGCCCGGTCTGCACGACGAGCCCGTTGACGTACGGGTTGCCCTCGGTCTTCTCCAGCACCAGCGCCTGCGAGGCCGGCTTCAGGCCCGCCTCGATGGCGTAGTTGCCGTTGATGACGGCGGCGTCGACGTCGCCGAGCGCGCGCGGCAGCAGCGGAGCCTCCAGCGGCTTGAAGGTCAGCTTCTTCGGGTTGCCGGTGACGTCACGCTCGGTCGCGGCGGTGCCCACACCGTCCTTCAGCGTGATCAGGCCGTTGTCGGCGAGCAGCTTGAGCGCGCGGCCGAGGTTGGTGGCGTCGTTCGGCACCGCCACGGTCGCCTCGTTCGGCAGCGCCGCCACGTCCGTGAGCTTCTTGGAGTACAGGCCCAGCGGCTCCAGGTGCACCGGGGTGACGAAGCTCAGCTTGGTGCCCTTCGACTTGTTGAAGTCGTCCAGGTACGGCTTGTGCTGGAAGAAGTTGGCGCCGAGCTGGCCCTCGTTCAGCTGCACGTTGGGCTGCACGTAGTCGGTGAACTCCACCACTTCGAGGTTCAGCCCGGCCTGCTTGGCCAGGTTGTCCTTCACGAAGGTGAGGATCTCCCCGTGCGGCACCGGGCTGGCGCCCACCTTCAGCACGGTGTCGGCCGACTCGGCGGCCGGCTTGGCGGAGCCGGTCGCGGACTGCGACGTTCCGCATGCGGCGAGCAACAGGGACAGAGCGGCGACGCCCGCGAGAGCACGAATCTTCATGGTGTGGTTCCTTTACTTGTGTGACAGGCGCCGGGCGACGAGGTCGCCGAGGCTCTGGATGAGCTGCACGATCACGATGAGCACCACGACCGTGGCGATCATGACGGGCACCTCGAAGCGTTGGTAGCCGTAGCGCACGGCCAGGTCGCCGAGGCCGCCGCCGCCGATGGTCCCGGCCATGGCCGAGTACCCGATCAGCGCGACCACGGTGACGGTGATCCCCGCGATGATCCCGGGCAGCGCCTCGGGCAGCAGGACCTTCCTGACGATCGTCAGCCGCCCGGCGCCCATGGCCTGGGCCGCCTGGACGACGTCGCCGCCCACCTCGCGCAGCGAGGTCTCGACCAGCCGGGCGAAGAACGGCACCGCGCCCACGGTCAGCGGCACCACCACGGCCGTGGTGCCGATGCTGGTGCCCACGACGAACTGGGTGAACGGAATGATCGCGATCATCAGCACGATGAACGGCAGCGACCGCCCGACGTTGACGACGACCCCGAGGACGCTCTTGAGCGCGGGCAGCGGCTTGAGTCCCCCGCGGTCGAAGGCGACCAGCGCGACGCCGAGCGGCAGGCCGAGCAGCACGGTGAACACCGTGGACAGCCCCACCATGGCCGCGGTCTGCCCGGTGCCCTCCCACAGCAGCGGGGCGATCTCGTCCCAGGTCACGATGCCACCTCCACCAGCAGTCCCTTGTCACGCAGGTAGTCCAGGGCAGGGGCGGGGTCGCCCGAGAACGTCACGCGCAGCCGTCCGACCCGCGAGCCGGCGAGATCCTCGATCGCGCCGCCGAGCACGTTCACGTCGGTGTCGAACTTGCGCACGACCTCCGAGATGACGGGCTCGTCCGCGTGGCCGGTGAACGTCAGCGTGATGTCGCCCGGCGCCGGGGCGGGCAGCGGGAAGATCTCGCGGGTGAGCCGGGCGCCCGGGGTGCGGATGAGCTCGGCGATGGTCCCGGACTCCTCGATCCGGCCGCCGGACATGATGGCGACCGAGTCGCAGACCGCCTTCACCACGTTCATCTCGTGGGTGATGAGCAGGATGGTCAGGCCGAGCTCGCGGTTGAGCCGCTTGAGCAGGTCCAGGATGGAGGCGGTGGTGGCCGGGTCGAGCGCCGAGGTGGCCTCGTCCGACAGCAGCACCGAGGGGTTGCCGGCCAGCGCGCGGGCGATGCCGACCCGCTGCTTCTGCCCGCCGGACAGTTGGTTCGGCCGGTCCCCGCCGCGTCCGCCGAGCCCGACCAGGTCGAGCAGCTCGGCCACGCGTCGCTCGCGCTCGGCCCTGGCGACCCCCATGACCTCCAGGGGAAAGGCCACGTTGCCGGCCACCGTACGCGAGGACAGCAGGGCGAAGTGCTGGTGGATCATGCCGATGCGCTGGCGGGCCTGGTTGAGCTCGCGGTCGCCGAGCCGGGTGAGGACCTGGCCGTCCACCGTCACGGTGCCGGCGCCGGGCCGCTCCAGAAGGTTGACGCAGCGCAGCAGCGTGCTCTTGCCGGCGCCGCTCTGGCCGAGCACGCCGAAGATCTCGCCCCTGCGCACGTGCAGGTCGACGCCGTCGAGCGCGACGGTGTCACCGTACTGCTTGCGCAGGCCGGAAGCCTGGATCACGAAATTTCCCCATCAAGCGGAGTTGCCGACAACAAGCGGTGAGCGGGGGAAGGGCTAGCGCGTGCCGGGGTGGAAGGGCAGGTGGCTGAGCCTGCGCAGCACGTAGCTGGGTGCGATCATGTGGGTTTCGACCTTCATGGAGAACGGGGCGGGCGGTTTCGCTCAGCGGGCCTGACAGGCCATCGCCGGCATTCGGCGCATGCCGCGGCACATGACGGCGCCCATGGCGGTCATGTCGTTCGCATATGCCTCGTTCACGCTGGTGACAACGACCCCTTTACTACGCCCTATTCCCGACATTTCCTGTGATGTGACTCACGGCTCCCCGCGTCCTCCCGAACACCAGCACCGCCAGCGCACTGACCAGCGCGACCGCCGCCGCCACCGCCAGAGGTACGGCGAAGCCGCCCGTAGCCTCCCGCAGCCGCCCGGTCACCATCGGCCCGAAGATCGCCCCGATGTGCGCCAGCGAGTTCACCAGCGCGATCCCCGCCGCCGCCGCGCGCCCGGACAACATCAGCGTCGGCAGGGTGTAGGTCACCGGCACCATCGCATGCCCGCCCACGGCCGCCAGCGTCAACGCCCCCAGTACGAGCAAGGGCTGCTGCTGCACCACCGCGGCCAGCGCGAACCCCATGGCGCACAGCAGCGCGGGCAACGCCACATGCCAGATCCGCTCCCCCGACCGATCCGAGTGCCGCCCCCAATACACCATGGCCACGGCCGCGAAGCCGTACGGAATGGCGGACGTCAGCCCGACCGCGGTCGCCCCCGCCTCCGGCCAGAGCTGAGCGATCATCTGCGGCAGGAAGAGGCTGAGCAGATAGGCCGCGTGAACGGTCCCGGAAGCCACCACGGCGATCAGCAGCACCGGCGTGCTGACCAGCGTGCGCCGGACCGCCACCGCCGGCGGCGCCTCGGCCGCCAGCTCCACGGTCAGCAGCTCGCTCTCCCGCTGCGTCAGCCACCGCGCGTTGACCGGCCGGTCCGGCAGCACCCGCCACACCACCACGCCCAGCACCACCGCCGGCAGCCCCTCGACCACGAACATCGCCTGCCACCCGGCGTGCTCCACCAGCCACCCGGACAGGGGATTGGCGATCAGGAACGACACCGGGATCCCCGCCATGAGCAACGCGATGATCCGCGCTCGCTCCCGCTGCGGAAACCAGTACGTGAAGTACAGGATGATCCCCGGATAGAACCCCGCCTCGGCCAGCCCCAGCAGGAACCTCACCAGATAGAGCCCCTGAGGACTGCCGACCAGCGCCGTCGCCGCTGACAGAAGCCCCCAGGTAACCATGATCCGGGCAATCCACACCCGCGCCCCCACCCGGTGCAGGATGAGGTTGCTGGGCACCTCGAACACCACGTACCCCACGAAGAACGCCGCCGCCGCCAGCCCGAACCCCGCCGGCCCGAGCCCGAGGTCCGCGCCCATCGTGAGCTGGGCCATGCCGATGTTGGTCCGGTCGACGAAGCAGATGACGTAACAGGCGACGATCAGGGGCAGGATGCGACGGCGGGCCTTGGCGAGCGCAGTGTCCACGGAAGTCCTCTACCTGGGGAGATCACCGACAGTGACTTACCCGGTACTGCGGTAGGGATCACGCGGCGGCCCCCGCCTTTCGGCGAACTCCGCCTTGATGGCCGCCATCCGCGGCCCGGGCGCGTAGAAACGCCCTCTTGGGGTACGGCGCAGCCACCGGTTGACGAAGACCTCGTACAGGGCGGATACGACACGAGGGTTGAGGCCGTCCACCTGTTCTTCCAGGAGCGCCCAGACCTCCTCCGCCTCACGCAGCCGCTGAGCCTGCGTGTGGTGGGCCCGCAGGCAGAATCGGACCCAGGGCAGGGTGCTGCCGTGCGGGCTCCACCACTTCCGGCCGACCTCGCCGAGAACGGCGTAGTACTCGCGTTGAGCAGACCTACGTCGTAGATGAGCCTCCCGGCCTCTGGCGGCCGGCACCGGGCGGCACCTGTGCCAGGTCCTGCCGCATGTCCTCGAGGTCCCGCAGCACGGCGATTCGTCCGCATAAAGCTGCCCCGCCGTACCAGATCCAGCTGGCACGGCGGGGCAGGCGCGGGAGGCGTCAGGCAGCCGCGGAGGCGGCGACCTTGGCCGGGGTGAGGGCGATGTCCAGGACCTCGCGCACGTCGCCGACCGCGTGGATGGTCAGCTCGTCGCGGATCTCCTTGGGCAGGTCGTCCAGGTCGGGCTCGTTGCGGGCCGGGATGAGCACCGTGGTGATGCCGGCCCGGTGGGCCGCGAGGAGCTTCTGCTTGACGCCGCCGATCGGCAGGACCCGCCCGGTGAGGGAGATCTCGCCGGTCATCGCGACGTCGTTGCGGACCAGGCGCCCGGACAGGAGCGAGGCCAGGGCCGTCGTCAGCGTGACGCCCGCGGACGGGCCGTCCTTCGGGACGGCGCCGGCCGGGAAGTGCACGTGGATCGAGCGGTCCTTCAGGGCGGTGACGGGGAGTTCGAGTTCGGCGCCGTGGCTCCTCAGGTAGGACAGGGCGATCCTGGCCGATTCCTTCATCACGTCGCCGAGCTGGCCGGTCAGGGTCAGGCCGGTGTCGCCGGTCTCGGGGTCGGCCAGGGACGCCTCGACGTAGAGGACGTCGCCGCCGGCTCCGGTGACCGCCAGTCCGGTGGCCACGCCGGGCACCGAGGTGCGCTGCTTGGACTCCGGCAGGGACGACTCGGGGACGAAGCGCGGGCGGCCGAGGTAGTCGACGAGGGACTCCGCGGTGACCGTCACCGGCACCTCGTCCTTCGCGGCCACCTTGCGGATGACCCGGCCCACCGAGCGCTCCAGGGAGCGGACGCCGGCCTCGCGGGTGTACTCGGCGGCCAGGCGGCGCAGCGCGCCCTCCTCGAAGGTGATCTCCTCGGTCTCGAAGCCGGCCTGCTTCAGCTGCTTGGGCAGCAGGTGGTCGCGGGCGATGGCGAGCTTCTCGTCCTCGGTGTAGCCGTCGAGCGTGACGACCTCCATGCGGTCGAGCAGCGGCCCCGGGATGGCTTCCAGGACGTTGGCCGTGGCCAGGAAGAGCACGTCGGACAGGTCCAGCTCGACCTCGAGGTAGTGGTCGCGGAAGGTGTGGTTCTGCGCCGGGTCCAGGACCTCGAGCAGGGCGGCGGTCGGGTCGCCGCGGTAGTCGGCGCCGACCTTGTCCACCTCGTCGAGCAGGACGACCGGGTTCATCGAGCCGGCCTCGCGGATCGCGCGGACGATGCGGCCGGGCAGCGCGCCGACGTAGGTGCGCCGGTGGCCGCGGATCTCCGCCTCGTCCCGCACGCCGCCGAGGGCGACGCGGACGAACTTGCGGCCCATCGCGCGGGCCACCGACTCGCCGAGCGAGGTCTTGCCGACTCCGGGAGGACCGGCCAGGGCGAGTACGGCTCCGCTGCGCCGGCCGCCCACCACGCCGAGGCCCTTGTCCTGGCGGCGCTTGCGCACGGCCAGGTGCTCGATGATGCGGTCCTTGACGTCGTCGAGGCCGGTGTGGTCGGTGTCCAGCACCTCGCGGGCGCCGGAGATGTCGTAGGTGTCCTCGGTCCTGGTGCTCCAGGGGATGTCCAGGACGGTGTCCAGCCAGGTGCGGATCCAGCCGGTCTCGGGCGACTGGTCGGAGGTGCGCTCGAGCTTGTCGACCTCCTTGAGGGCGGCCTCGCGCACCTTGTCGGGCAGGTCGGCGGCCTCGACGCGGGCGCGGTAGTCCTCCTCCTCGCTCTCGGCGGAGTCGCCCTTGAGCTCGCGCAGCTCCTTCTGGACGGCGGCCAGCTGCTGGCGGAGCAGGAACTCGCGCTGCTGCTTCTCCATGCCCTCCTGGACGTCCTTGCGGATCGTCTCGGCCACGTCGAGCTCGGCCAGGTGCTCGCGCGACCACTCGACCAGCTTGTCCAGCCGGTCGGCCGGGTCGGGCGACTCCAGCAGCTCGACCTTCTGGGCGGTGCTCAGCCAGGGGGTGTAGCCGGAGCTGTCGGCCAGCACGGAGGGGTCGTCGATCTGGTTGACCTGGTCGACGACCTGCCAGGCGCCGCGCTTCTGCAGGATGGTCGTGGCCAGCGCCTTGTACTCCCGGGCCAGTTCCTGGGCGCGCTCGCCGGCCTCCACGCGGTCCACGGTGTGCGCCTCGACCCACAACGCCGCGCCGGGGCCGGTGGTGCCGGTGCCCACGCGCACCCGGTTCACGCCGCGCACGACCGCCGCGGGCTCGCCGCCGGGCAGGCGTCCGACCTGCTCGACAACCGCCTGCACGCCGATCGCGCCGTATCGGCCGTCGATCCGGGGAACGAGAAGGACCCGCGGCTTGTTGCCACCGGATGCCTGGGCCGCGTCGATGGCAGCCCGCACCTCGGAGTCGGACAGGTCCAGCGGTACCACCATTCCGGGCAGGACGACCTCGTCGTCCAGCGGAAGCACCGGAAGGATCAGGCTCTCACTCATGCGAACTCCAAAGGGTTGAGTTATACGGACTCAATTCATTGGAGCCCGTGAATGTTCCCAAGCTTGCCGGTGTTCGCTCACGGCGATCGTAATCATGTAAGTCACCCTTGAGAGTGACGTCGGCTACCCCTGGCCCCCCTTAGGGTCGTGATGATGTTCCCCGCCCTGGTGCGGCCGCTCAAGCTCGCACTGTTCACGGGCACGGCCGATCCCGCCCCGCTCGCCGGCCGCCGCCTGCGCTACGCCGCGCCGGAGGCCGTCTTCCCGTTCACCTTCGACGCGGTACGGCTGGCGGACGCGATACTCGCGCTGGTCATCTACCTGACCACCTCCTCCGACCTCTGGGCCAGGCTCGAGGAAAGGGGCATCACCCAGCCTCCGCAGCTTCCCTTCATCCTCACGACGCTGTGCTACTCGCTGCCCGTGCTCGTGCGCGATCGCTGGCCGATGGCCGCCTGGCGCCTCGCGATCGGGCTGCTGCCGGTGGCCCTGTACCTGGACAGGTGGATCGACGGCTTCAGCCCCCAGGGCATCACCTACACCTGGCCCATGATCACGATGTACGTGCTGGTCCTCTACACCGTGGCCTCCAGGACCGAGATGCCCGTCGCCGTCGCCACCTGGGTCGTGTCCATCGTCTTCCTCGCCTCGATCAACGTGTACGTGCTGGCGGTGGGCGGGATCATCTTCGCCGTGCCGATCGTGCTCGGCTACAACGTGCGGGCCCGGCGGCAGGCCGCCGTCAAGTTGGCCGAGGAGGAGAAGCTCAAAGGGGCGGCGGAAGGGGCGCAGGCCGTCCTGGAGGAACGCGCGCGCATCGCCCGCGAGCTGCACGACGTGGTCGCGCACCACATGTCGGTGATCGCCATCCAGGCGGAGGCGGTGCCGCTCAAGGCCCGCGGGAACGCCAAGCAGCTGGAGGAGGGACTGGCCGAGATCCGCGCGCTCTCGCTGGAGGCCATCGCCCAGCTCCGCCAGGTGCTCGGCGTGCTGCGTGACGCCGACGGCCGCAAGGAGACCGCGCCCCAGCCCGATCTCGAGCGCGTGAACGAGCTGGTGGCCAACGCACGGGCGGCCGGGCTGGCCGTACTCTTCAGAAGATCGGGAACCACGGAAGGGGTGCCGCAGGCCGTGGCGCTGTCGGCGTACAGGATCGTGCAGGAGTCCCTGAGCAACGTGATGCGGCACGCGCCGGGCGCGACCGTGTCCCTGGAGGTGGCGCGGACCGGGAGCGAGCTCGTGGTCCGGGTCGCCAACGGGCCGTCGAAGCATCCCGTCGCCCGGCCCGCGGCGAAGTCCGCCGGGCACGGGCTCGTGGGCATGCGCGAGCGGGTGGAGATGCTCAGCGGGAGCCTGGAGGCCGGGCCCATCGACGACGGGTTCGAAGTGGTCGCGCGGCTTCCGGTGGGTGCGGCGTGATCCGGGTTCTCATCGCCGACGACCAGGGCATGGTCAGGACCGGCTTCACGGTCTTCCTCAGCGCGCAGCCGGACATCGAGGTGGTGGGCGAGGCGGCCGACGGGCGGGAGGCCATCGAGCGGGCCGTCGAGCTGCAGCCGGACGTGGTGCTGATGGACATCCGAATGCCGGTGATGGATGGCCTGGAGGCGACACGCCGGATCTCCGAGCACGCCGAGATTTCGGCGAAAATCCTGATCCTGACGACGTTTGATCTGGATGACTACGTGTACGAGGCGCTGCGGTCCGGGGCCAGCGGGTTCCTGTTGAAGGACGCCTCCGCCGTTCAGCTCGCCGAGGCGGTCCGGGTGGTGGCCGCCGGCGAGGCGTTGCTGGCTCCGGCCGTCACCCGGCGGCTCATCCGGGAGTTCGCCCGGCTCGGCGGGCCGCGCGCCCCGTCCGCCCGGCGGCTGGGCGAGCTGACCGAGCGGGAGACCGAGGTGCTCGTGCTGGTCTCGCGGGGGCTGTCCAACCAGGAGATCGCCGGCAAGCTGGTGTTGTCGGAGCAGACGGTCAAGACCCATGTGGGGCGGTTCCTGACCAAGCTGGGGCTGCGCGACCGCGCTCAGGCCATCGTCTACGCCTACGAGAGCGGGCTCATCCGGCCGGGCGACTGAGACCCGGACAACCCGGCACGGGCGGGCGGCGGGTTGCGTTCTGCCCGCCCGTGCCCGGCGTGGGGTGTCAGCTCGCGACGGTGACGTTCGTGCTCCGGCCGTCGGGGACGTTGACGACGGTCACGGTGTACGTGACGCCGTCGATCACCTTCTGGGTGCCCGGCTTGCGCCGGCCGTCGACGGTCAGCCACCGGTGCCCGGCGGGGAAGCGGGCCTCCCAGGCGATCTTGGCGCCGGTGCGGTTGGTGAACGTGGTCGAGGCCCGGCCGTCGTGGCGGACGTCCACGGTGCCCGCGCCGACGGGGATCGCGGCCACCTGGAGCCAGGGGATGTCGCCGGGCAGGCGGGACTGCGTGGCGACGGCTCGCCTCGGGGCGTCGGGCTGGACGCCCATCAGGCCCTCGACCGTCTGGCTGACCAGGGTGAACGGAACCTCCGGGTAGTCGCCGTTGAGGCCCTGGCGGTTGCTGACGTGGCGGGTTTCACGCTCGTCGTAGACGTGCTGCATCCACTTCCAGGCCGTCTCGTTGCGGTTGTGGCGGAAGAAGGTGTCGGGCAGGTAGGTGATGGCCTCGATGTTGGCCGGCCGCCCTGCGCCGGTGGCCTCGGTGTCGATGAAGTCCAGGTACGCCTCGTTGCGCGGGCCGGCCTCGACGATGCCCTTCATCGGCATGAACCAGCTGTTCTCCTTGCCGAAGCCGGTCAGCGGGGTGCCATCGATGGTGTAGGCGCGGACGAACTCGCCGGTGCCCGGCTTCACGCTCCAGGTCTGGTTGAAGTACCGCTTGAGGTCCGTGGCCTGCCGGGCGGTCGTGCGGGCAAGCCGTACCTCGTGCTTGTCCTGCGCCATCTCGGCCAGGGCGCGGAATGCCTGGTACTGGGCGCCGATGCCGTCGCCCGCCTCGGCCAGGGGCTCCCGGCTGACCTCGTTGTAGCTGGCCACGCCCTGGAAGATGCCCTTGCCGGTGCCCTCGGCCACGCCGTTCGGCCTGGCGCCGTCGTGCTGGGCGACGAAGCCGGTGGTGGCGTTGCGGTAGTAGTCCCAGAAGACCGGGTCGTCGAGGTAGGAGCGGTCGCCGGTCCAGCGGAATGCCTGGTTGGCCTTCTCGACCAGTTCGAAGGTGGCCGGGACCTCGCGCACGAAGTTGACCGGGGACTTGTAGTCGATGGTGTGCCAGGTCTTGGCGTCGAAGTTGATCGCCCACACCGGGTAGTACTTGTGCTCGGGCGTGGCGGAGGCGGCGAAGGAGCGCAGCATGTTCTTGTTCTCCGCGGAGAAGCCCAGAATCTGGGCGCCGGCGAGCTGGTGGGCCAGGTCGCGGGAGTAGTAGGCGGTGCGGTGGGCGTAGCCCGCCCAGTAGGTCGGGGTGTACGGGGCTTCGCCGGGGTCGACCGGGTTCGTGGCGCCGATGTTGATGGGGCCGACGACGCCGTCCTGGTGGACCCAGCTCGCCGCCTTGGCCTTGGCCCAGTCGAACATCGCGACGATCTTGGTGTTGCCCGAGGTGATCACCGGGCTTGCCGGGGCGGCCGGGGAGATCATGAGGTCGTCGGCGTTGACCCAGCCGTTGCCGGAGCCGAAGGCGATCTCCAGGGTGTCGCCCGCGGTCAGACTGAGGCCGGTCAGGGTGTAGCGGCTGTAGATGCTGCGGGCTGGGAGGGTCACGGAGTCCGCCTGGGCGCCGTTGACCGTGGCGGTGAAGGTGCCGCCCGCGCCGCCGGTGGCGATCCAGGCGGAGATCGAGTAGCGGCCGGTGGCGGGCACGGTGATCGTCTGGCGGACGCTCTTGCCCGGGCCGGAGTCGAGGTAGATGAGGCGGGTGCCGCCGTGCGGGTTGTTGGTGGCCACGCCGGTGCCGGGGGTGAAGGTCCAGGCTTCGGCGCCCTTCTCGAAGCCGGGGTTGAGGATGACGAGCGGGGGTGTGGCGGTCCGGGCCTGGGCTTGGGCGGGGGTGACGAGGGCGGCGGCGAGCAGGGTGGTGGTTAACACGATGCGTTTCATGGGGTCTCCCGATGATCGGATGAATCGTGCGTGTATCAGAGGTCTGGATATGTCGCTCTATGTCGTGTTCGTGGCGCTTATCTGGGCGTAGGGCGGTTAGCTGGGCATAGGGCGGTTAGCTGGGCGTAGGGCGTGCTCGTGGTGGTGGTACGGCGTGGCCGCGCCGTACCGGCTGTGCGGACGGCCGTGCCATGCCGGCTGACTGGCCGCGCCGTACCGGCTGCGGGGACGTCAGGCGCGCGGCGGGGCCGTGGAGCCGCGCACGACCAGGTCGGGGCTGAACAACAGCTCGCCCGAGGGCACCTCGCGGTTGCTCACCAGGGCGACCACGCCCCTGGCGACCTCCTTGGCCAGGCGGTCCACCGGCTGGCGGACCGTGGTCAGCGGCGGGTCGGCGAACTCCATGATCATGGAGCCGTCGTGGCCGACGACCGAGAGGTCCGCGGGCACCGACAGGCCCTCGCGGCGGGCACCGCGGATCACCCCGAGCGCCATGAAGTCGCTGGCCGCGACGATCGCGGTGACGTCCTGTTTGAGCAGGCTGAGCGTGGCCGACTGGCCGCCCTCGATGGTGTAGTGCTGGCGCACGATCCACGGCTCGCAGTCGGGCACGCCGCGCCGGGCCAGCGCCGCGCGGAAGCCCTTGACCCGCCGGTCGGCGGGCTGGTTGCCGGCCGGGCCCGAGGCGATGCCGATCCGCCGGTGGCCCAGCGCCCACAGGTGGTCGACGGCCAGTTCGGCCGACTGGTAGTCGTCCGTGGAGTACACCGGCGCGTCGTGGCCCTCGAAGCCGCCGTTGACGCCGACGAACGGGATGCGCCGGGCGGCGAGGATGTTGAACGTTTCGGGGTCGGCGCCTTCGACGGTGTTGCTGGCCGACAGGAACACCACCGCCGCGACCCCGTGGTCGGCCAGCGAGGTGACGAACTCGCGTTCCTGTATGCCGCCGGGCAGCGCCGGGCAGAGCACTCCCTTGAGCCCGTGGGGCGCGAGCGCGGCCTCCATCAGCTCGGCGGCGTCGGAGAAGAACGGGTTGGACAGCCAGGGCGTGATCACGGCGACGATCTGGCCGCGGGTGGAACGTTCGTATCCGAGCTCGTTCATGGCCCGCTCGACGGCCTCGCGGGTCTTGGCGGCGACGCCGGAGCGCCGGTTGATCACCCGGCTGACCGTGGCCTCACTCACGCCCGCCCGGGCGGCCAGCTCGGTGATGCCGATCTTCACGGGGTCCCCTCCAGAATCGCCAGCCCCGAGGGTGGCACGCTCAGCACGCTCAGGCCGGGCTCGAGCCGCCGCTCCGCCCGCTCGATGATACGGCCGGCGGCGTCGTGGACCACGGTCGCGAAGGCGCCTCCCGGCCCGGTGACCTCGAGGACGAGCCGTGGCGCCGCCGTACCGTTGACCAACGTGATCTTACGGTGCCGCGCGGTGTCCAGGGCCGCCACGCGCGCGGCGCTCACGGTGATCACGCAGGCGTCGCCGCGCTCGGCCCGCACCACCGGATACAGCTCGTCGGGCCGCCCCGGCTCCACCTCGCCGTCCAGCAGCAGCGGGCGCAGCCGCCGCCACTGCGCGAGCCAGAAGCGCAGCATCGCGCGGTGGTCCGCGCTGAGCCCCGCGAGCCGCGCGGAGATCTGCGGTACGGCGTGCAGCGCGCCGATCAGCTGCCTGGCGGCGCTCGCGGGCGGCGCGGCCGGGTCCCACATGAGCATGTCGGCGTGGACGGCGCCGCCCACGGCCAGCAGCCCGACGTCGATCGTGCGCACCCGGTTGGCCACGGCGTCGGCCGGGCAGTCGTCGGCCCGCAGCATGGTGCCGAACCCGGCCATGCCGGGCCCGGTGTACGGCTGGCGCAGCTCGGTGAGCTTCCCCGGCCCGAGCGCCTGCCGTACCTCGGTGAGCAGGAGGCGCATGGCCACGCCCACGTCGGTGACGTCGCCGTGGGCCGGTTTGCCGGCGTAGACCATGGCCTCGTCGAGAAAATCGATTTTCAGGCCGTCGAGGCCGTAGTCGCGTACCAGCCGGGCACAGGTCTCCACGACGTGGCGGCGGACCTCGGGGTGGCGGGGGTCGAGAACGCGGGCGCCGGGCGAGCCGCCGGACGCCGGGGCATACTGGGCAAGCCGGTCGAAGCAGTCGGCCTCGGCGCCGAGCAGCAGGGGCGCCACCCAGAGCATGTAGGTGAGCCCGAGCGCCTGGACCCGGGCAACATGCCCCGCCAGATCCGGAAATTTCGTGACATCCGGACGCCAGTCGCCTACGCCCGCATAACCGCGCCCGTTCCCCTTCTCCTGCCACCCGTCGTCCACGATGACCACACCGCACCCCAGCTCGGCGGCCAGCCGCGCCTCCTCCTCCACGGCCGCCGCCTCGACCGCCTGGCTGAAGCCGTACCAGGTCGAGTAAACCGGCACCCGAGCCGCCTCAGGCACCGGCGCACGCCCCGCCCCCGCCGTCTCGCCCGCGAGTCCAGCCCGCGGCACCGCCGTCCCAACCGCAAGCCCCGGCGGGCCCTCCGCAAGCCCCGGCGGGCCCTCCGCAAGCTCCGGCGGGCCCTCCGTAAGCCCTGGCGGGCCCCCCGCAAGAGCCGCTGGCCCCTCCGCAAGACCCGCTAGCCTCTCCGCGAGTTCCGACCGCAGGAGCCGCATCGCCGTCGCCACGCTCGCCGCGCGCGGCGCCAGCAGCAGCCGGTACGGCAGGCCGCCCGGAACCCTCAGGTGAACCACGAAGACCTTGTTCTCCTCCGACACCCCGAAGCGCATCGAGGATTCCGGCACCGGGTCGGCGGCGGCGAAGGTCAGCATGGTTTCCCCTGCGCTGTCGTACAGGCACCCCGCGGCCGCCCCCTTGACCAGCGACGTCTCGGCCCGTCCCGCCCAGTCGGCGACGATGGTGCGGCTCCAGCGGCAGTCGGGGTGCCAGAAGCCCACCGCGTCCCCCAAGGGGACCGACAGCCTGATCTCCAACTCCTCCTCGGAGTGGATCTCGAGGACGGCGGCGCCTCCGGGCCCGGGCGTCAGCTCCCAGCGGGCGGAGGCGGGCAGGACCGCCAGCCGTACGTCGTCGAGCAGGGGCGCGGTGGGCGCGGGGGCCAGCCCGGCCGTGGTGACGCTCACTCTTTCACAGCTCCAGCGAGAAGTCCGGACACGAAGTGTCGTTGCAGCAACAGGAACAGCACGGCCATCGGCAGGGCGGCCACGGCGGTGCCGGCGAGGATCTGGCCGTAGTCGGTCTCGGTGGCGCCCTGCAAGGAGGCGATGGCGAGGGGGATGGTGTAGGCGTCCTTGGTCCGCAGGGCGATGAGCGGCCAGACGAAATCGTTCCACTGGTAGAGGAACAGGTAGATGCCCAGGGCGGCCAGCGCCGGGCGCATCGGCGGCAGCACGATCCGCACGAACAACCGCAGCTCACCGCAGCCGTCGGCGCGCCCTGCGGCCAGCAACTCGTCCGGCAGGGCGGACATGCTCTGCCGCATCAGGAAGATGCCGAACGGCAGCGCCAGGTTCGGTAAAACGATCGCCTGGTAGGTGTTGAGCCAGTCGAGCGCCAGCATCATCTTGAACAACGGCACCAGCGTCACCTGGCTGGGGATGACCAGGCCCAGCATGAGCAGGCCGAAGAGCGGTTCCCTGCCCCTGAAGGAGTACTTGGCGAAGCCGTACCCGGCCAGTGTGCAGACCGCGCCGGACAGCACCGTATAGACGAGCGAGATCAGCAGGGAGTTGAGCACGGTCCGGCTGAAGCCGATGCCCTGTTCCAGGTTGGCGAGGTTGTCCAGGAGGTGGCCGCCGGGGAGCAGGGGCGGCGGGCTGCCGAAGATGTCGCCGGTGTCGTGCGTGGCGCCGACGGCCAGCCAGTAGAACGGCACCAGGACGACGGTGACCGTGATGAGCAGCGACGAGGTCAGCATCACCCTTTTCATGATTTGTCACCCAGGAACCTGAACTGGACGATGCCGAGGATCGCGATGATGACGGCCAGCGCGTAGGCGATGGCCGAGGCGTAGCCGAAGTCGAAGTAGCGGAAGCCGTTGACGTACAGGTACATGCCGAGCGTCAGAGTGGCGTTGTCGGGGCCGCCGCCGGTGAGCACGTACGGCTCGTCGAACAGCTGCAGGGTGCCGATCGTGGACATCACCACCGTCAGCAGCAGCACCGGCCGCAGCCCAGGCAGCGTCACGTGCCGGAACCGCCGCCAGGCGCCCGCCCCGTCCACGGCCGCCGCGTCGTAGTGGTCCTTGGGCAGCGACTGCAGCCTGGCCAGGTAGATGACCGCGTTGTAGCCGGTGTAGTGCCAGGTCAGCGCCAGGCCCACGGCGATGCGCGCCCACAGGGTGTCGGTCAGCCAGGGCACCGCGGGGATGCCGAGCAGCCCGAGGAACCAGTTGACCAGCCCGCCCTGCGGGTTGAGCAGGACGCCGAACAGGATCCCGTACGCCACCAGCCCGGTCACCATCGGCAGGAAGAAGCCCAGCCGTAGAAACGATTTAAGCGCGAGCAGCCGGGAATTGAACGCCACCGCCAGCCCGATCGCGATGCCCAGCATGACCGGCACCTGCACAACGAGGATGAGCGCGGTGTTGCGCAGCGCCGTCCAGAACAGCGGATCGTTCACCAGCCGCGCGTAGTTGGCCCCGCCGGCGAACGTCTGCAGCGCGCCGTCGGTCCGGAACAGGCTCAGCACGAACGACCAGGCGATCGGATACAGCTTGAAGATCGCGAACAGCGCCACGGCCGGCAGGACGAACAGGTACGGCGCCGCCTTCCACACGGCGGGGCGGCGCGCGGCGAACGCCGTCACCGGAGGACCTTCCTGCCGGTCTGCTGGCCGATCAGGTCGGCCGCCTCCTTGAGGACCGCGGCCGGGTCGGCGCCCTTGAGCAGCACCTTCGTCTGGGCGTCGGTGACCGCCTTGAGCGCGCGGGGGTAGTCGGCGGAGTAGTTGGTGACGTACGAGGGCTGCTTGAGCGCGCCGAGGAAGATCTCGCCCTTCTTCTGGCCGCCGAAGAACGCCGACTCCTCGTGGAAGACCGGATCGTCGTAGGCGGCCATGAGCGCGGGGGCGATGCCCTTGCCCTTGTAGATCGCGACCTGGTTGCCGGGGCGGGTCAGCACGTACTCGGCGAAGGCGAAGGCCGCCTCCCGGTGCCTGCTGGTGCCGGCCACGGCCAGGTGGGTCGAGTTCACCACGGCCGCGACCTTGCCTCCGGCGGTGACGGCCGGCGGCAGCCGTACCCTCCATTTGCCCTTCTCGGCGGGGACGGTCTCCTCGATGATGCCGCCGAACCACGTGGGCATCGGCTGGACGGCCACGCTGCCCTTCTTGATCGAGCCGATCATCGCCTCCCAGCCGCCGCCGTAGTCGGCGACCAGGCCGGCGTCGTTGAGCTTCTTGACGATCGTCATCGCGGTGACGCCGGCGGGCGAGTCGAGGGTGATGTTGCCCTGCATGTCGAAGTAGAAGGCGTCCTGGAGCTGCATGAGCGCCTGGAAGAGGTTGGCGGAGTCGGCCTGGGTGGCGGCCTTGTCGATGCCGAGGAGCTGGACTCCGGTCTTCTCCTTGAGCTTGGCGCCGGCGTCGATCAGCTCGTCCCAGGTGGCGATGGCCTCGACGTCGACGCCGGCCTTCTCGAAGAGGTCGGCGCGGTAGTAGAAGCCGGCCGAGTTCGCCTCCCAGGGCAGGGCGTAGACCTTGCCGCCGCGGCTGACGGTCTCCCACATGCCCTGGGCGAACCCGGTCTTGTGCCGGCCGGCGCCGAGGGGGGTGAGGTCGGCGAGGCCGTCCGGAAATTTCTCGATATACGCGGGCAGATAGTCGACGCCGATGTGCAGCACGTCACCCAGCCCCTGCCCGCCCGCCGCCAGCCCGGTCGTGATCTTGTCCCAGATGGCCGGGTTGCCGATGTCCTGGACGTCCACCTTGATCCTGGGGAACTCCTTGGTGAACGCCGGGACCAGCTCCTTCATCATCGCCGCCGGCCCCTGCCAGCTCCACACGGTGATCTCGCCGGACGCGGCGGTGCCCGTGGGACCGGGCCGAGCCGATTGACCGCCGCCTCCCCCGCACGCACTGAGCAGAGTGCCCCCGGCGGCCAGGGCGCTGAGCTGGAGGAAACGGCGACGGTCCATGGGCGTGTCTCCTGTGGGGGTGCGAGAGGACGTGCCGGGGACGCTACCGGGGCATTTCCGGACTTGCAATCCTTCAATGAAAGTTTTCGTGATTCTGTGACTGCCACACCGCAAGCCACCGGTGGCGTACAGTCGGCTTCGTGGATCCGGTCGAGCTGTTCCATGACGTGGCCGCAACCGTGCCCGCCTACCGCGCCTTCCTGGCCGAACACGGCATCGACCCCCACAACACGGCCTTCCACGACCTCCCCCTGACCGGCAAGGACGCCTACACCCGCCGCCACCCCCTGCCCGACCTGTGCCGGGGCGGCGTGCTCGGCGACATGATCGCCGTTTCCTCCGGCTCCACCGGCGAACCGTCGTTCTGGCCCCGCTCGGCCGCCGACGAACGCGTCATCGCCGACCGCTTCGCCGAGGTCTTCGACACCTTCGACGGCCGCTCCCGCCGCACGCTCGCCGTGATCTGCTTCGCCCTGGGCACCTGGGTGGGCGGCCTGTTCACCCTCAACTGCCTGCGCCACCTGGCCGAACGCGGCTATCCGATCACCGTCGTCGCCCCCGGCAGCGACAAACGGGAGATCCTTCGCGTCATCCCGCCCCTGGCGCCCTGCTTCGACCAGGTCGTCCTGCTCGGCTATCCGCCGTTCCTCAAGGACGTCATCGACGCCGGCACCGGCTGGGACGCATGGGACCTCAAGCTCGTGACCGCGGGCGAGGTGTTCAGCGAGGAGTGGCGCACGCTGGTGTGCGAGCGCGCCGGCATCGCCGACCCCGTGCGCGGCACCGCCAGCCTGTACGGCACGGCCGACGCGGGCGTCCTGGGCAACGAGACGCCGCTGTCCATCGAACTACGCCGCTTCCTGGCCGCCCGGCCCTCGCTCGCCCGGTCGCTGTTCGGCGAGTCCCGCCTGCCCACGCTGGTGCAGTACGACCCCGGGGTGCGCTACTTCGAGGAGATCGACGGCACCTTGGCGTTCACCGGGGACAACGGCATCCCGCTCATCCGCTACCACATCGCCGACGAGGGCGGCGTCATCCCCTACGCCGACATGCTGCGATTCGCCGCCGGCCACGGCTTCACGCCCGCGTCCACCGGCCCGGAACGCCCCTTCGTCTACGTCTTCGGCCGCAGCCATTTCACCGTGTCGTACTACGGGGCCAACATCTACCCGGAGAACATCGCCGTCGGCCTGGAGCAGCCGGAGATCAGCGGGTCGGTGACGGGCAAGTTCGTGATGGAGATCGTGGAGGACGGCTCCCACGACCGCCACCTGACCATCACCGTCGAACTCGCCCCCGGCACCGCGCCCTCCACCGACCTCGCCACCCTGGCGGGGACGTCCATCCTCACCCAGTTGCGGCGCCTGAACAGCGAGTTCACGGCGTATGTGCCGGCCGTCCACCAGAACCCCTTCATCCGCCTGCGCCAAACAGCCGACCCCGAGTATTTCCCGCCGGGCGCCAAACACCGCTACACCCGGTAGCTGCGCGCACCTGATTGGCTGCGCCGTTAATGTCGGCGCGTTTCTTGCGGCGCGTTTCTTGCGGCGCGTTGTTTCAAGCGTTGTTACGGCGGAGCCGAGCAGACGCCACCCGCCGTCGCGGGCGGGCGCCGATCGTGGGGGTCGCTTCTCACGTCGGACGTGGTCCCCGCCGTCACGGCCCCCGTCGGCCACCCACGGGGTTTCCTCCTCCTGACCCGTGGCTTGGCACGTGCCAACAGCCGACCAGCCCCGAGGGCGTACTGGACCGGAGGCGTACTGGCTGAAGGCGTGCCGGCAGGGGGCGCTGAGCGGCAGTGTGGCGAGCCCTGGCCGAGTGGGATCGGGAGCCGAGTGGGATCGGGAGCCGGGTGAGGTGGGAGCCGGGTGAGGTGGAAGCCGGGTGAGGTGGAAGCCGGGTGAGGTGGGATCGAAGTAGGTGGGTGAGCCGGTGGCGGGGTGGTGGGTAGGGGGTTCGGGGCCGGGGAGTCCGGGGATGGGGAGGCAGGTGGGGTGGGGCGCCGGTCGGGGCGGTGGCGGGCGGCGCGGCCCCGCGGGGGGATGGACGCCCGGTGCCGGGAGCGTGCCTGGGCGGTGGGGTGTGCGGCGATGGGGTGTGCGGCGGTGGGGTGGGGCGGGGTGAGGTGTGAGTTCGGCAGGGCATGTCAACCGCCGGCGCCGCTCCGGCGTCTCCTGACGAGCAGTGGCCATTGCCCTTACCTGTCAAGGAGTTCACCGGGGTTCCGGTCGACTCCTGAGCCGGAACCGGGCATCCTGGGGACCGGGCGGGTGACCGTACGGGCACCTTGGGCGAGCCTCGGGGTTGCGCGTAACAGGGCAACTGCTCGCGATGATGAACATCTGACGATGATGTTTCGTCATCACTCGACTCCTTACCTTCACTTTGGTGAGTCGAAGGGACGAGAGGGTCCGCGTCGTCCTGCGGGAACAGCACGCCGCGGGTGTTTCCCTCTCGTCCCCTAAGGGGTACTGGGGCCCCGAAATGTGAAATCGAGAAATCGCCCCGAGGTTTCTTCCCGGGGTGATTCTTCGGGTGGGAGCGCGGCCTGGGACGCGGTCGTTCTCACGTCTGCCGTGCGCGCTTGAGCCAAGAGCGTATCCGACTTCTCCATGCCACGGTGTTCAGAGGCGACACCCCACTGGTCGACAAATATCTCCCGCGTCACTCGGCATGCGAAAGTAAGGAGTGATCTTTTTCGTGGGGCATTCGCCGGCGCGCTTCTGGAATGCGACTCGGCAGTTTTCCGCGGCGGGAGCCGTACCGGCCAGGGGTTAATGACACAGTGTCAGCTTGACGACGGCCCCGCAGCTTTGTGACACTGTGTCGTGAAACATCAGTCCAGTGCGGGGTGAGCCGTGACGTCGTTCTCCGAGATCCTGAAGACCGCCACCTGGGCCGACCACGAGTCGGCCGAGGACGAGAGTTACCTCAAGGAACTCATGGGCGGGCGCCTGAGCACGGAGGAGTACGGCGAGATGGTCGCCCAGCACTACTTCGCCTACCTGGCCCTCGACGGGGCGTCCAAGGCACTGGCCGGGCACCCGGTCGCGGGGCGGTTCGTCTTCCCCGAGCTCTACCGGCAGGAGGCGCTCGAGCGCGACCTGCACACCGTTTACGGGCGTAACTGGCGGGCGCGAATCGGACCGTCGATGGCCACCCAGACGCTCGTGGCCCGGATCAACCAGGTCGCCTCCTGGCCGGGCGGGTACATCGCCCACCACTACACCCGGTACATGGGCGACCTTTCCGGCGGCCAGTTCATCCGGATGGAACTGCAGAAGATCTACGGGTACGGCAGGGACGGCGGCGTCGACTTCTACATCTTCGACGAGGTAGGCAGCCTGCCCCGGTTCAAGAACGAGTACCGGGCTCGGCTGGACGCCCTTGACCTGGACGAGCGCGAGCAGCAGCGGATCATCCGCGAGGTGAAGCTGGCGTACCAGCTCAACACCGAGGTTCTCGCCGAGCTACTTCACTCGGTCAAGGCGGCGGCCTAGGCCGCGCCGTACGCCTAACATGAGCTTATGCCCCGGATATCCGCCGCGACGATCGGTGAACACCGCGCCCAGACGCAGGACCGCATTCTGCAGGCGGTTTCTCGTCTCTCCAGGGTGCAGGGAATCGACGCCATCTCGATGACGGACGTGGCCGGCGAGGCGGGGATCACCCGTACCGTGCTGTACAACTACTATCCGGACAAGGCGGCGCTGCTGCTGGCGTTCACGGAGCGGGTCACGCAGTACTTCCTGGACAGCTACGAGCGTGAGCTGCCCGAGGACGCCTCGCCCGCCGACCGGCTGCGGGCCTTCATCCGGCTGCAGCTCGCCGGGCTGCTCGCCCACCCGCATCCCGGCGCCGCCGATCTGAGCGCGACCCTCGGGCCCGACGCCTACCAGCAGCTGGCCGAGCACGTGGCGCCGATGCAGCGGGTGCTGGAGGAGATCCTGGACAGCCGGGCCTTCCAGGTCGGCGACGTGGCGGCGACCGCGCGGATGATCCTGGCGGTGATCGGGGCCGAGCGGGTGCCGCTGCTGTCGGGGGCGCTGACCCTGGACGAGGCGGAGAAGCTCGTGTCCGGCTTCGTGCTGAGGGCGCTGGGCTCCGCCTAGAACGCTCTGACCTGGCCCTCCTCCGCGATCGCGGAAACTGTCGTACCTCCTCGCTACCGTTCCCGGTAGATCATCGCAGAGGAGGTTCCATGTTCCGCCAGGGTGACATCCTGATCTTGCCGGTGGCCGAGGACTCGGTGCCGGAGCACGTGCGATCGACGCCGCCGGAGGCTCGCGACGCGCGGGGGCGGCTGGTGCTGGCGCTGGGCGAGGCCACGGGGCACGCGCACGCCATCCCCGGCCCGGGCACGCTCGTGCTCGAGCGCGACGGCGGCGGCTTCCTCCACCTGCCGTCCGGCGGCCGCCTCGTGCACGAGGAACACTCCGCCATCGCGCTGCCCAAGGGCTGGTTCCAGGTGGTCAGGCAGCGTGAGTACGTTCCCGGAGCCGTCCGTTCCTTCCAGTACGTCGCCGACTGAGCATCGCCGGAGCCCCCCTTCCATGACCGACATCCTGTCCCTCGACGCCGAGGCCGCCCTGGTCCGGGCCGCCTCCGCCTGGGAGACCACCGCCTTCGCCACCGGCCCGGCCGCCCGCGCGGAGGCCGAGTCCGCGGTCCGCGCCGCCTACCGGGCCGCCGGCCTTCCCGGACCCGAGCGCATCCTCTGGTTCGGCTCCCCCGCCCGCGCCGCCGTCGCCGCCGCCGTCCTGTCGGGAGGCGCCGAGGCCGTCGCCACCCTGACCGCCGCCGGCCTGAACGCCCTAGTCACCGAGATCCTGACCCGCCTGACCACCACCGACGTCCACACGCCCGGCCGCCCGGTCCGCGACCTCGTCCGGACCCGGCCCTGGGAAGCGGCCCGCGCCAAGGCAGCGGCGGCACTGGGGCCCGCCGCATGGTCCCGCGTATGGGCGCTGACCGGAGGCCACCTCTGGCCGGACGTCAACCGGCTCACCACGCAACTCCGCACCGCCATCGGCGACCAGGCCGCCCCCGGCGTCCGGGACGCCGGCGTCCCGGACGCCGGGGTAGCGGTCACCGGGGCGGATCCGACCGTCGCGGTGGCCGGGCAACCGGGTCCGAGCGCCGCCGGGCAGAGGCCAGGCGGAGCCGGGCAGCCGGGTCCAGGGGCGGCCGGGCAGCTGACGGGCGGAACCGGAGTCGGCCGAGGGGAGCAGCCCACCGACGAGGCGGTCGAGGAGGCCGAGAGGTTGCTGCGCCAGGCCACTCTCGACGCCGTCCTGGGCCAGCACGAGGCCGCGTGGCTGTCCACATTCGACGGCCTCGAGCAGCTGACCGCCACGACCACGTGGGATCCGGGCGAGGGCCGGGCTTCGGCCGTGGGCCGGGTGCCGCGCGGGGGCGGGGAGGCGGTGGCGCTGGAGGCGGTGGCCCAGGTGGCGAGGGCGGCTGGGTGGTGGTGGCCGTTCGAGCGGGTGGCGCTGATGTCGGAGCGCCCCGTGTGCCTGCACCGCGACGACCTGGGCCGCCTGCACCGTGCGGACGGCCCGGCCATGGCCTACCCCGACGGCTTCGCGCTGCATGCCTGGCACGGGATGCCGGTGCCGTCCTGGTTCGGGGAGACGATGACCGGGCTGGACGCGAAGCGGATCGCGAGCGAGCGCAACGCCGAGCTCAGGCGCGCCATGGTCGAGCACTACGGCATCGACCGCTATCTGGCCGAATCGGGCGCACGGCCGACACATCGCGACGCGACCGGGGTGCTGTGGAGGGTGGACATGCCCGACGATGAGCCGATCGTCACCGTGGAGGTCATCAACGCCACCCCGGAGCCCGACGGCACGAGCCGCACGTACTTCCTCCGGGTCCCGCCGTGGGTTCAGACCGCCCGCCAAGGGGTCGCCTGGACCTTCGGCCTCACCGAGGAGACCTACCAGCCCGACCAGGAGACCTGACCCGCTTCCCCCGGGCCAGGCCCCGATGCCGCCATCCAGCCGTTCCCGCGCCCCACCGCTCCCGTCCCGGGGTGTCCCGGCCAGCAGGGCCGGCCACTACGCGGTCACACGTCCCCGCCGCGTCCCCCGGGACGGGTCCTTCCACGCGACCGGGGCAACCTTGGCCCTACGGAGCCACGGCCCGGGGCGGCCCGGCAGAGGGCGGGGCCAGCGGGTAGACGGCCAGGTAGCGCCTGGTCGTGGGCGGTGGCCGACTGGAAACACGTGGTCGAGGACGGGGCCGGTCATGGGGGCCGGTCGGGAAGCAGGATGCCGGGGCAGGGGTTACGCCGCGGTGGGCCAGATGGGAAAGCTCTCGGCTGAGGACCGGTGGTGGGCGGGTGATTAGGGGTTAGGTCGTGGGAGGCCAGGTGGCGGGGATGCGTTCCAGGATGCCGCCGGCGAAGGTGTCGTACAGGCCCAGCGGCTCCAGATGCACGTAGCCGATGTGGCAGTCGCACGTCTCCAGCGGGCAGGTGCGCGGGCGGAGGGCGGCCAGGGCGGTGCCGTCGTAGAGGTTGCCCAGGCGCCGGGGGACGAAGTGGCAGCGCCGTACCTCGCCGTCGCCGTCCACCGAGATCACGGTGTCTCCGGTACGGCAGGCCAGGCCGAGGCTGCGGTGGGGATGGCGGCTCAGGGGAAACAGGGGGTCGAGGGCGGTCCATTCGGCGGCCTCGTCATCGGTGTAGGTGTGGCCCTCGGCGGCGTTGATCCAGAGGTAGGTCGACGGGGGCAGAGCGGTGCGCAGGTGGCGGGCGGCGGGCAGGTGCTCGGGGAGGCCGACCACGCCTACGCTGAAACGCACTCCTTGCCCCGCCAAGTCGTGAGATTTCGCGATGAAGCGGTCAGCGGACACCTGGCCCGGATGGTAGGTCGCCCACAAGGCGAGCTTCGACAGGTCCGCCCCGGCCAGCCACGTGGTCCGGCCGCTCAGGTTCGTCTGGATGGCGACCCGGCGCACGTGGTCCAGGTGACTCAGCTCGACCATCGCCTCCCGGTACCACGACCGGACCAGCCCTTCACCCCAGGGCGTGAACAACACCGACACCTCTCTGCCCGCCGACGCGGCCCACGCGGTGAACCGTCCCAGCGCCGCGCGGTCGGCCCGCAACTGCGCGGGCGTGTCGCGGCGCTTGGCGAACGGGCAGTACGGGCAGTCGTAGTCGCAGCTGGCCAGCGGCCCCCGGTACAGGATGGTGAGGTGGTCAGCGGTGGTCATAGGCGTCCATCAGCTCCCTGACCCGGCCGGAGAACAACGCGGGCCCGATGGCGTCGGAGTGGGCCAGGCCCTCCGGGGTGAGGCGGACCGTCTCGGCGTCGTCCTCGAGCCAGCCGGCGGCGGCCATGCCGTACAGGTCGAAGTCGTCGAGCACGTCGGCGCCGAAGCTCTCCTTGTACAGCGCGCGGTCGAGCCCTTCGGCCTGCAGGAGCGACTGCAGCAGGTGGCGGCGGCGCCGCTCGCCGTCGTCGAGGCGGAAGCCGACGTTGGCCCGGGTGAAGTCGGCGGTGGCGACGTACTCGTCGATGATCGCCCGCACATGGCGCACGCCCACGGCGTACTCGAAGGAGTAGTGCAGGTCACGGGTGTAGGAGCGGGCGCCGCAGCCGAGGCCCAGCATGCCGTCGCGCTGGCAGTGGTACTCGGTCCCGGCGCCGGTCCCCGGCAGGCGGAACATGCGCATGGAAACCTGCTCGTACCCGGCGGCCAGCAGGTGGTCGCGGCCCTGGCGGTACAGGGTCAGGCGCTGATCGTCCCAGTCCCGGTCGCGGCCGCGCAGGCCGAGGCCGGTCAGCGGCCGGACGTACAGCGGGTAGAGGTAGAGCTCCTCGGGCCGCCAGGCCAGGGCGGCGTCGAGGGAGTACCGCCAGGAGGCGGCGTCCTGGCCGTCGATGCCGTAGATCAGGTCGATGTTGAGCGCGGCGGTCGTGGTGTCGCGGATGGCGGCGAGGGCGGCCTCCACCTCGGCGCGGCGCTGGGGACGCACCGCGGCGCGGGCTTCGGCGTCGATGAAGCTCTGCACCCCGATCGAGATCCGGCTCACCCCCCGCTCCCGCAGTACGGCGAGGCGGCCGGGCGTGGCGGTGGCCGGGGAGGTTTCGATGCCGATGGGGATGCCGGGCGGCAGGCCGGCGAGGTCGAAGAGGCGTTCCAGCTCGGCGGGCGCCAGGTAGGTGGGGGTGCCGCCGCCGATGGCCGCGGCGGCGAAGCGGGCCCCGGGCACGGCCTCGCGGGCGGCGGCGGCCTGGCGGGCCAGGGCGTCGAGGTAGGCGGTGACGAGTTCCTCCGGCGCGCCGGTGCGGGTGAACAGGTTGCAGAAACCGCAGCGCATCTCGCAGAACGGGATGTGGAGGTAGAGGAAGAGCGCGCCGGTGCGCTCGCCTGACCACACGTCGGTGAGCGCGGGGCGGTCCTCGAGCGGCCGGTAGGCCGTCTTGTGCGGGTAGGCGTAGACGTAGCCCTGGTAGGGCCCGGCCGCGCGAGCCTCATCCGGGCGCTCGGCCATCTTGCCCTGGTACGGCCCGGCGGTCACGGCCGGCCTCCCTTCGGGATCACGAACTCGGCGTAGGGCACGGTCCAGACGACCTCGTGGCCGATGCGGTGGCCGGTGTGGCCGTCTTCCCCGTAGGCGGTGCCGTGGTCGGAGCAGACGATGGCCAGGCACGGGCGGCGCTCGCTCATCAGGGCGAACAGTTCGCCGATGTGCCGGTCCACGTAGGCGAGGGCGGCGGCGTGGCTGTCCAAGCCGTCGTGGCCCGAGCGGCCGGGCAGGTAGAAGTGGTTGGGCTGGTGGAGGGCGGAGACGTTGACCAGGAGGAAGACGGGCTCCTGCCGGGCGGCCACGGCCCCGCGGGCGCAGGCGATCTGCCGTTCGAAGGAGTCGGGGGCGGTGACGCCGAAGCCGGGTTCCCAGTGGGACTCGGCGAACAACGACGGCAGCGCCGTACCCAGCGGGGTGAGCTTGTTGAAGAAGCCGACACCGCCCACGCACACGGTGTGGTACCCGGCCCGGGCGAGGCCGGTGGGCAGGTCGGCGGCGGCGAACCGCCAGGTGCCGGGGGCGGTGGTCTCGCTGCCGGGGAAGTCGGCGGCGAACAGCCTCGGGTGCGGCCCTGGCGCGGCCGGGGTGGGCAGGAACCCGGCCAGCATCGCGGCGTGGGCGGCGTAGGTGAAGCTGCCCGGGGTGTGCCGGCGTTCCCAGACGCCGCCGGGCAGGAACCGGGCCAGCGTGGGCAGGCGGCCGTCGGCCAGCAGGCGTTCGGCGACGTCGTAGCGCAGGGTGTCGAGCGTGACGAGCAGCAGGTCGTGGGTGCCGATGACGGCGTTCATGTCCCGCACATGACCTCCGCACCCGGAGAGCACACGACCTCCGCATTCGGAGAGCACGAGACCTCCGCGCCAGGCAAGCGGGCCACCTGCGCGTCGTAGGTGTCCAGGCCCTCGGCACCGCTGCCGGGCAGGCCGGTCAGCCCGGGGAGCAGGTCGCCGAAGGCGTTGACCTCGGCGACGGCGAAGCGGCGCAGGTCGCTCCCGGCCATGAGGTCGACTCCGACGGAGGGGGCGGCGGGAAAGCACGCGGCCGCGCGGGCGCACACGCGCAGCGCCCGCGCCCAGCGCTCCGGGCCCAGCGCGGCGCGGAACGCGGCCAGGTCGCCGCGTGAGCCGCCGAGGTGCAGGTTCGTCATCGGGCTCGCCGAGGACCGGACGACGGCATGGGTGGGCACCCCGCCCACCACCACGACCCGTAGATCGACCACCCGCCCGCCCAGGGACGCCTTGGGGAACCACCGCTCCACGTGCAGCCCCTCGGGGGCCAGCGCGTCCACGATGGCCGCGACCTCCCGCTCACCGGTGTAGGAGCGCACCCGCAGCGAGTTGTGCAGTTCCCCGGAGGAGTCGAGCTCCACGGACGTGGTCGCCTTGAGCCGCGCCCCCGCCGCCTGGAAGGCGAGCACCCCGGAGGCCGAGGACCCGTGGGCGGGCTTGACGAACACGCGGTTCCACCCGGCGGCGGCCATCCCGGCCCGCAGATCGGCGTAGCCGCCCACGGGCCCCGGCAGGGCGGGGGGAACGGGCACCCCGGCCCCGGCCAGGAGCGCGTGGCAGCGCCGCTTGTCGAACAGCACCCCGATCTCCGCCACGTCCCCCAGCAGCCGGGCCCCGGGGGTGGCCGCGACCGCCCGCCGTACCGTGTCGAGGGCCCGGAGGAAGGCGAGGTACCAGGCCCGCCCGCCCCCGGCCCGCGTGGCCGGGCCGGGACCGCGCAGCAGCGCGCCGGTCGCGGCGTCCTCGCCCGGCGACTCGACGCGCACGAGCGCGCCCGGGGGCAGCGGCGGCATCCCCTCGGTCAGGACCTGCCGCCACGCCACCACCAGGGGTACGGCGTGGCCGCCCCGGACCAGCGCCTCGCCGAACAGCCGCACCCGCCGATCCCCCGGCACGCCGACCACGACCACCGGCGTCACTCCGACACCGCGATGTACCGCCAGCCGTCATCGTCGTCCCCGTCCTGCGGATCGCCGAGATCGACCTCGACGCCGTCGAGGGCGGCGAGGAGGCGCTTGCGCATGGCCTCGGAGACGTAGTGGTGGCTCAGGTCGAGCCTGCGCAGGTGGGTGAGCGGCTGCCCGGACAGCAGCGCCTCGGCGCCGGCGTCGGTGAGGATGCCCATGGACAGGTTGAGCTCCTCCAGCCGGGCCACGATCGGCGCGGCCGCCACGGCGGCGGCCACGTCGTCCTGGATCTGGCTGTCCTGCAGCCCGAGCTCGACCAGCGCGGGCAGCCCGGCCCCGGCCAGGACGCCCGCCCAGTCCTCGGGCCGGGAATCGCCGCCGTAGTTCTCCTCGCCGAGCCACATCTCCAGGGTGCGCAGCACGGGGAGGTCGCTCTCCCCGACGGCCCGCACGACGCGGCCGGGCAGCCCGCCGGACTCGAAGCGCAGCACCTCCAGCGCCGCATGCCGGACCGGCCGCAGCACCAGCCCGGAGCCTCCGCGCACCTCCAGCCGCCGCAGCCGCGGGAAGGACTCCAGCAGCGGCGTGATGTCGCCGTGCTCGATCCAGGAGATCTCGGACTCCTCGCTGGTGATGTCACCGAGGAAGATCGCCTCCAGCGCGGTCAGCCGCGAGGCGGCGCCGGTCAGCGCCGAGACGGCCACGCTGGAGGTCACGTTCTCCCATCCGGGCCCCCAGTAGCCGATCACGAGCGCCTTGACCCGGCCGGGATCGAGCTGGGACAGAGTCTCGTCCAGGGCGCTCTGGAAGCTCTGCCCCGACTCCTCGAGGGAGTCGGTCGAGATCCCCCAGGCGGCCTGATCGGACGGCGGCGCGCCGGGATCGCCCGCCATGTGGACGGGCAGGCCGTGGAAGGTTGTCAGGTGCTCGTGGATGGACAACGGATCTCCTCGTGGCGGGGGGAGACCAGGTGTACCAGATACCGATGACAAGATTGGCAACATGGACAACGGCCTTATCACTCTCAAGTCCGCTCAAGGCAGGTGGATCCTCGCGGCGACCGTGCTCGGCTCGGGGCTGGCCATGCTCGACAGCACCGTGGTCAACGTCGCCCTCCCCCGCCTGGGCGACGAGTTGAAGGCCGACATGGCCGGTCTCCAGTGGACGATCAACGCCTACACGCTCACGCTGGCCGGCCTGATCCTGCTCGGCGGCTCCCTCGGGGACCGCTACGGCAGGCGCAAGGTCTTCCTCATCGGCACGGTCTGGTTCGCGCTGGCCTCCGCCCTGTGCGGGCTGGCGCCCAACATCGAGGTTCTCATCGCCGCCCGTGCCCTGCAGGGTGTCGGCGGCGCCCTGCTCACCCCCGGCTCACTGGCGATCATCCAGGCGTCGTTCGTCCGCGGCGACCGGCCCCGCGCGGTCGGCGCCTGGTCGGGGCTGGGCGGCGTGGCCAGCGCGATCGGCCCGCTGCTGGGCGGCTTCCTGATCCAGACGGCCGGCTGGCGCTGGGCCTTCCTCATCAACCTGCCCTTCGCCGCGCTGGTGGTGCTGGTGACGCTGCGGCACGTGCCCGAGACCCGCGACGAGCAGGCGGCGGGCCGCTTCGACGTGCTCGGCTCCGTGCTGGCGGCGCTCGCGCTGGCCGGCATCACCTACGGGCTGATCGAGACGGGCATGCCGATCCCGCTGATCGCCGGTCTCGTGCTGGGCGCCGCGTTCGTCTGGGTCGAGGTACGGCGCTCGCCGCAGGCACTCGTGCCCGTGGGGATCTTCCGCAACCACGTGTTCACCGCGATCAACGTGGTCACGCTGATCATGTACGCGGCGATGGGCGTGGTCTTCTTCCTGCTGGTGGTGCAGCTCCAGGTCGTCTCCGGCTTCAACGAGATCGCGGCCGGGTCGGCGATGCTGCCGGCGACGATCCTCATGATGCTGCTGTCGGCGCGGGCCGGCGAGGTGGCCAAGCGCGTGGGGCCGCGCTGGCCGATCACGATCGGCATCCTGGTGTCCGGCGCCGGCTTCCTGTGGATGGCCACGATCGGCGAGGGCTCCTCCTACTGGCTGCACGTCATCCCGGCCGTGTCCGTCTTCGGCCTGGGCCTGTCGGCCGCCGTGGCGCCGCTGACCGCGACCGTGCTGGCCACCGCGGACGAGCGCTATGCCGGTACGGCCAGCGGCGTGAACAACGCGGTGGCCAGGACCGGCAGCCTGTTCGCGGTGGCCGCGATCCCGCCCGCGGTGGGGCTGGTCGGGAACGCGTTCAAGGACAAGGCGCTCTTCGACGCCGGGTTCGAGAAGGCGATGCTGATCAGCGCGGTCATGATGGGCGTGGCCGCGCTGATCACCGTCGTGTCGATCCGGCAGAACGTCCTGGCGGCGGACGAGCCCGCCGCCCGGCCGAGTCCCGCGAAGGGTCAGATGTAGCCGAGCAGGTCGGTGGCCGCCTCGGCCAGGTCGGGAAGGCCGAGCGCGGTGAAGGCGGCGGCCGCCTGCCCGGCCCGCTCGGCGGCCTCCTCCCCGCGCTCCTGCGACAGCAGCATCCTGGCCTCGTCGTAGTCGAGCGCGGCCCGTTCGAAGGGGGCGTCCGGGCCGTCGAGCGTGCGCAGGAACTCCCTGACCGGCTCGACCGCCTCCAGCGCCGCCGCCGTCTTGCCCGACCAGTGCAGCGCCGACAGCTGCCGGCGCATCGCCGCGCCCGCCTCGTCCCGGGCGCCGGCGGCCAGGTATGCCTCGACGGCGTCGCGGAAGCCGGCCGCGGCCTCGTCGTCGCGATCCAGGTCGGACAGGATGACGGCGGCCGACTCCCGCGCGCGGGCGACGCGCAGCGGCTCGGCGTAGCGCCCGGCCAGCTCGGTGAAGTCGGCCAGTGCCGCCTCCATCTCGCCGAGCGCACGCCGGGCGCAGGCCCGCAGCCACTGGACGTTGACCCGGTTGTCGTAGTCGTCCGGGTCGAGCAGGCCGAGCGCCTCCTCGGCGGTGATGGCCGCCTCGACCGGCCGGTCCGTGGCCAGATAGGCGGCGGCCAGGTCCACCCGGGCCAGGGCGGCGTTGCCCGTGCTGCTCAGCGCGGTGAACAGGGCGACCGCCTCGATGAGGTCCTCGGCGGCCTCCTCCTCGCGCCCGGCGGCGACCAGCAGCTCGCCCCGCACGGCCAGGGCCACGGCCCGCTGCTCGGGGTTGGCGGTGACCGCGGCCGCCTCGGCGTAGGCGCCCGTCACCTCCTCCGGGTCCGGTTCGGCCAGGCCGTCGGCCGCCAGGCGGCGCAGCAGCTCGCCGTGCGCCAGCGCGGCGTCGGCGAGCTGGACGTGGACGCCTTCCGCGCGCAGCGCCGCGCGCGCGAGCGGCAGCGTCGCGGCGGCCGTGACCGGGTCCTCCATCCGGGCGCGCAGGAACAGCAGCATCCCGTCCTCGGCGCCGGCCAGCAGGTCGAGCGCCTCCTGCCGGCGCCCGGCCGTCACGTACGCCTGCGCCAGCCGCGACAGCGCGGCCGGGCGCTGGCCGGGGGCGCCGTGGGCGAGGAGGTAGCGCGAGGTCTCCTCGACGACCGCCAGCCCGTCCGGCCCGGCCATCGCGGCCCGCCCGCGGGACGCCTGCCGCCGGGACTCGTCACCGGCCCGCCGGTGCAGCTCGGCCGCGTGCTCCCAGTGCTTGGCCGCCGTCTCCAGGTCGCCCTGGGCCGCCGCGGCCAGCCCGTGCCCGTCGGTCCTGCGGCCGCCCGGCTCGCCGCCCGCCTCGTCGTAGCGCTCCCACGCGGCCAGGGCCGCCGCGTGCTCACCGCGCCGCCAGGCGTCCTCGGCCGTGTCCAGCAGCTGCTCGGGCGTCTCGTGCGGCGCCGCCTGCGCGGGCGGCCGGGCCGTACCGGGGAGGGTGGTACGGCGGGCGTGCGGGACCAGCGGCAGGTGCTCGGCCAGCGGCTCGGCGGCCAGCCTGGCCTCCACGCGGGCGCTCTGCTCGCCGGTGCCGTTGCGGGCGTCGAAGGCGGCGGCCAGCTCGCGCGCCCGCCGGGTGGTGTCGTCGCGCAGGGCGGCGACCGTGGTCTGCCCGACGGGCAGGCCGCCGTGGCCCGTCTCCTCCAGGCGGCGCAGCAGCAGCCCGGCGGCGCTCAGGAACGTCATCAGCGTGTGCGGCGCGGCCCGCTCCTCCAGGCGCGGCAGCTCACGCTGCAGGATCTCCAGGCCGCGGTGCTCGTTGCCGGTCCTGGCCAGGAACTCCAGGTGGAGGTCCAGGTCGCTGGTGTAGTGCGGCAGCGCCTGGATGAGGCGGTACGCCTTCAGGTGGGCCTGGGCGGCCTCGGCGTGCCGACCGGTGCGCACGTACGGCAGCAGCAGGCAGCTCAGGATGCTCTGCGGCTGGTTCTCGCAGGTCAGGTGCCCGGCGACGACGGGCGCGGCCAGCTCGACGGCCTCCTCGTCGCGGCCCGTCCAGGCCAGGTGGACGACCTTGCCGTCGGGGTCGCAGCCCTCGCAGTCGGACATCTCGTCGCGGGGCGTGGTGCTCCAGCGGTGGAAGTGCTCCTCGGCGGCGGCGCGGTCGCCCACGTGCTCGGCGACCGCGCAGCGCTGGGCGTGGACGGCGTGCAGGCCGACGCCGGCCGCGCGGTAGCGGCGCTCCATCTCGGCCAGCGCGTCGTGGGCGCGGCTGAGCGGGATCTGCGGGAAGTCGCGCATGGAGTCGACGATCCACTTGTACTGCCACAGCAGCGTGTGGGTCTGCCAGTCGTCGAACAACCCGGGGTCGGCGTCGTAGTCGGCCACGCAGCGGGAGAACGTGGCGAACGACTTGGCCGGCTCGGAGCCGAACTGGTACGCCTCGGTCAGCTCCATGCGCACGGTGAGGACCTGGCCGCGGTCGCCGCCCGTCTCCGCCTGCCGCAACGCCTGCTCCAGCAGCAGGGTCTTGGCCTCGCCGTAGGGCAGGTCGGCGGCTTCGTCCATGAGGTCGTCGAGATCGATCACGAGGTGGCCCAATCGAGGAGTCCGAGGAAGGAGCGGTTGAGGGCGGCGCTGTCGGCCGGGCGCAGGGGGTGGTGGCCGTGCAGCAGCGCCATGCCGTACAGCGCCTCGACGGCGGTGCCGGCGAGGTTCAGGTCGCTCAGCGACAGCACCTTGCGCACCAGCGGGTTGCGGTGGTTGAGCACCAGGCGGGGACGGTCGGCGGCGAGGGAGCGCTCCATCGCGCCGAGCACGTCGGCCCACAGCTCGTCGCCGGCCTCCTTGGCCTCCAGCAGCTGGGCGTGGTGCGCGGCGGCGCGGCTGGTCAGGTAGAGGGCCGAGAGCGAGGCGGGGTCGAAGTCGCGCAGCACGACCTCGCAGCCGAGCGGGTCGAGGGCGCGGGCGGCGGCGTTGAGGAAGGGGCGCGCGGCCAGCTCGGCGGCCGGGTCCACGGGGGCGAGGTGGGTGGCCAGCTCGGCCGGGTCGAGCGGCTCCAGGCGGACGCCGGGGTCGATGCGGGTCAGGGCGCGCAGGATCTCGCTGTCGTAGACGTAGCCGCCGTTGATCAGGCCGACGCCCTGGGCGCCGGAGACGCCGGCGAGCTGGCGGAACTCGTCGACGCTGGCGGTGAAGCGGCCGCGCGGGTGCAGGGCGCGGAACTGGGCGAGGGTCATCGGGCCCGAGCTGGTCTCGTACTCCAGCCAGCGGTCCACCAGGCGGAGCATGTCGTCGTCGTGCAGGGCCAGCGCCTTGACGCCGAGGTGGTGCAGGCGCAGGAAGGCGCGCAGGCCGTCGGGGTCGGTCTCGGCCAGCCGTACCAGCCACTCGCGCAGCTGTCGGCCGAGCTGCTCGCGCACGTGCTCGAGCAGGTCGTCCTCGTACAGCGCCTCGCGGGAGGCGGTGGGGCGCAGCTCGCCGGCGTCGACGACGCAGCGGGCGAAGAACGCCCAGCCGGGCAGCAGTCCCTCGGCGTGCTCGGTGAGGAGCATGCGCTTGAGGTAGACGCGGTGGGCGCCCTTGACGGCCGGGTTGGCCTGGGTGGGCAGGATGAACGCGACGCCGGTGAGCCCGGCTTCCGGGACGTTCAGGTCGAGGACGTCGAACGGGGTGAACCCGAACAGGTCGCGGCCGTAGCCGAGCAGGGCGGCCCGGCGCTCGGCCGGGTTGCCGTGGCGGGCCAGCCACGGCGGGCCGGCGACGGTGGCGGGGCGGCCGTTGACGGTGACCTCGACCGGCAGCAGCGAGCCGTAGAGCGCGGCCAGCTCGGCGACGGTGCGCTCGGTGACCCATTCGGCGGCGTCCGGGCGGACGGCCAGCGTGACGGTGGTGCCCGGCTCGGCTCGCTCGGCCGCGGCCGGTTCGACCTGGTAGACGCCGTCGGAGCGGCCGGTCCACACGACGGTGGGGGCGCCGGTGACGGACCTGGTCTCGACCCGGATCTCGTCGGCCACGAGGAAGCCGGACAGCAGGCCGATGCCGAACTGGCCCAGGAACTCGTGGCGGGCGAAGCCGAGCTCGTCGCGCTTGGAGGAGCGGCCGATGGTGGCCAGCAGGATGTGCACCTCGTCCTCGGTGAGGCCCACGCCGCTGTCGCTGACCTGGATCCGCCCGTCGGCGACCTCGATCGTGACCTCGGCCTTGGCCCCGGGGTCGCCGGTACGGCGGGCGGTGATGGCGTCGGCGGCGTTCTGCAGCAGCTCACGGACGTAGACGCGTGGGCTGGAATACAGGTGACGGCTCAGCAGATCGACGACACCGCGCAGGTCAACTTGAAAGGCGTTCTCCACGCCCAGTCACCCTAGTTGCCCCAGGGGACAAAGTCCGAATTGTTTAGTATGTAAACGCTTGCCTTCGGACACTGTTATCGAAATTGGACAGCAGCAGCTCCGGCTCCCCCACCGACCGGATCTCCGGCAGCCGCGTGAACAACTCCCTGAACATCGTGCGCATCTCCTGCCTGGCCAGGTTCGCGCCCAGGCAGAAGTGCGGCCCCGGGCCGCCGAACCCGACGTGCGGCTTGGTGTCGCGGGTGATGTCGAAGACGTCCGGGTCCGGGAAGACGCTCTCGTCCCGGTTGGCCGAGCCGTAGAAGAGCACGACCTTGTCGCCCTTGCGCAGGTGCAGGCCGCGCAGCTCGTAGTCCTCGGTGACCGTGCGGCGGAACTGGATGATCGGCGAGACGTGCCGCACCATCTCCTCGATCGCCCCGCCGATGTGGCCGTCGAAGTCGGCCCGCAGCAGCTCGCGCTGCGCCGGATGCTCGGTGAGCAGCTTGATGCCGTGGGCCATCGTGTTGCGCGCGGTCTCGTTCCCGGCGACCAGCAGCAGCGAGAAGAACGAGCCCAGCTCTTTGTCCGTGAGCCGCTCGCCGTCGGGATTGGCGTTGACCAGCAACGACACCAGGTCGCCTGCGGGCTCGCGCTGGCGCTCGTGGCCGAGCCGGATGACCAGGCGCTGCAGGGCCAGCAGGGCGAGCATGTTCTGCCCGGCCAGCGTGACGCTGCGCAGCAGGCTCGGGCGCACGCCGGTGTAGGCGGTGGAGACGTCCACGTGCTCGTGCACCTTGGCGCGGTACTCCGCGGGGATGCCCATCATGTCGCAGATGACGTGAATGGGGAGCCGGGCCGCGACCTGGCCGACGAAGTCGTGCGGCCCCTCGGCCTGGAGGTCGTCCACGATGCGGGCGCAGGCGGCCGCGATGTCGTCCTGCAGCCGCTCCAGCATGCGCGGGCTGAAGGAGCGGGTGACGATCCGGCGCAGCCGCGCGTGCCGGGGATCGTCCATGTTCACCATGGACTCGCCGAAGACGTGCTTGACCCAGCCGGGCGGCTCCGGGTTCGTGACCGCGGGCTCGCTGGAGAACACCTTGGCGTTCCGGCTGGCCTCCACCACGTCGGCGTGCCGGACCAAGGCGTAGAAGCCCGTGCCCGAGCGCAGGAACGGAACCTTTTTCTCCGGGAAGAACACCGGCCGCTCCTCCTGGCGGAGCCGGGCGAACGCCTCATGGCGTTCTTTCAGGGGTCTGCGCCAGAAGTCCAGGTCCGCGAGGTCGATGGCCACGTGCCTATCGTGGCACGTTCCCGCCCTGTTCATACCGGGTTCGGCCGGTGCGGACATGACTGGATACATGAATGCCTTGGTGGCCGCATGCCTGGTCATGCCCCTGCTCTCCCCTGCCTCGGCGGGCGCCGCCCCCGGGTGCGGCGGCCGGCCCGCCGACTTCGACGACGACGGCCGCGCCGACCTGGCGGTGGCCGCGCCGTACACCGGCTCCAGGGCCGGATCCGTGACCGTGCTCTACGGCTCCGGCCGCAAGGCCACCCTGCGCCAGGACGGCGCCGAGCGCGGCGACTCGTTCGGCTCGGCGCTGGCCGCCGGCGACTTCGACGGCGACCGCTGCGCCGACCTGGCCGTGGGGGTCTCGGAGGAGTTCTCGGGTACGGCCCGGCCCGGCGCGGACGGCGACGGGGCCGTGCAGCTCTACCGCGGCGGCCCGCGCGGCCTCACCCCCTGGCGGCAGCTCACCCCCGCCCGCCCCGGCGGCGACCGGTACGGCGCGGCACTGGCGGCCGGCGACCTCGACGGAGACGGCGACGACGAGCTCGCGGTCGGGGCTCCCGGGCAGGGGCGAGGTGGCGGGGTCACGGTGCACTTCCTCGGGAAACGCAAGCCGTATCAGATCACTCAGCAGGCCGGGTGGGTCGGGCAGCGGGGGAACGCCACCGACCAGTGGGGGGCGGCCCTGGCGACCGGCGACTTCGACGGGGACGGCCGGGCCGAGCTGGTCGTGGGTGCGCCGGCCGACAGTGTCACCACCGACGGGCAGGGGTCCGTCACCGTCCTGGACCCCCTGCGGAAGCGGGCGTCGTTGCTCACTCAGGACAGTCCCGGGATCAAGGGGTCCGCGGAGAAGTGGGACGCGTTCGGCGCCTCCCTCGCGACCGGGGACTTCAACGCCGACGGGCGGGCGGATCTGGCCATCGGGGCGCCCGGGGAGGGGCTCAGCGCCAACCAGCGGGCCATGGATTACGGGGATGGGATGGTTCATGTCGTCTACGGGACGGGCTCGGGGTTGCGGACCACGCGGAGCGAGGCGTGGACGCAGCGGGTTCTCCAGGGGGAGCCCCGGTACTACGACCGGTTCGGGGCCGCGCTGGCCGCCGGGGACTTCAACGGGGACGGGGATTCCGAGCTGGCGATCGGGGTGCCCGGGGAGCGGGCCGTCCAGGTGCTGGCCGGGACCCGGTCCGGCGGGCTCACGCGGAAGGGGAACCTGCTGATCACGGGCAAGGGGCGGGACTTCGGCTCTTCGCTGGCGGCGTTGGGCGCCGCGCCTCGGTATCGGCTCCTCGCCCGTTCGCGGCCGGTGTTCGGGCTGGTGGTGGCGGCGCCCGGGGACGGGGTGCTCACGCTGGTGCCCGGGGGGCGGCGGCCCGGGGCATATCCGGGGCTGCGTGCCGGGGAGGCCAGGAAGTTGAGCTCCGGGTCTGGGCTGTACGGGTATGCGTTCGGCTGAACCGTCGTGAGATATCCGGATACGCTCGCCGGATGGCACTCGCCGGGGGAACCGTCAGTGGTCTCATCGTCGACGTCATCAGGCTGACGGTGCAGCGGCGGCTCGGCATCGACGCCGAGCTTGCCCCCTCCCGGTCGGTCCGGTCATGCAAGAGCTGTTCATCAGCTGGGCCTGCCAAGAGATCAGCTTCGTCAACGAGCAGCCGTCGGAACCGTGACCCGGTGCGTCGTCCTGGCCGGAGCCCCCTTGCGCGAGATGTACTCCAGCGTCCGGAACTCCGCCGAGAGCTCGGTCAAGGTCAGCCGGGCCATGATGTACCCCCGCCGCTGGTCGATGTACGAAATATGCGGATTCTCCGCCAGTCCCTCGGCGATCCACACCTTGTCCCGATACCCGTCCCCGTCACTGGCGATGGACGACGTGACGAGCTCGGGAGCGATCACCGGCGAGTCCGGGTCGTCGAAGTCGAGCTTGAGCGAGGCCGAGTGGTGCATGTGGGCGTCGCCGGTCAGCACCACGGGGTTCGAGGTCCCGCGCATCAGCTCCAGCAGCCGGGTGCGCTCGGCCGCGTAGCCGTCCCACGCGTCCAGGTTGACCTCGCGCCCCGGCCCCCGCTTGTAGTCACGCTGCATCATGAGGATCTGCTGGCCCAGCAGGTTCCACTGGGTGTCGGACGAGGCCAGCCCCTCCGACAGCCACCGCCACTGATCGCCCCCCAGCAGGGTCCGCTTGGCCGACAGCCGCTCGTCGCACCCCGCCCGCACCCCGTCCAGGCACGCCTGGTCGTCGCGGAACTGCCGCGTGTCGAGGATGTGGAAGCGCGCCAGCTTCCCCCACGAGACGCGCCGGTTCACCCGGAGCACCGTCCCCTGCAGCGTCTCGCGGCGCAACGGCATGTTCTCGTAGTACGCGCGGAACGCGCTGGCCCGGCGGCGGGCGAAGGCGGGGGCGCCGGTGCTGGAGACGGGGCCGGCCCAGTTGTTCTCCAGTTCGTGGTCGTCGAAGGCCACCAGCCAGGGCGCGGTGGCGTGGGCGCGCTGCAGGTCGGGGTCGCTCTTGTACTGCGCGTGGCGCAGCCGGTAGTCGGCCAGCGTGGCGCACTTGCCCGGCGTGTGGGTGCGGACCCGGCCGGCCAGGGCGCTGTATCCGCTGGGGCCGTATTCGTAGAGGTAGTCGCCGAGGAAGAGCACCAGGTCGGGCTCCTGCTCGGCGAGGCGGCGGTAGGCGGTGTAGAAGCCGTGCTCGTAGTGGGCGCAGGCGGCCACGGCGAAGGCCAGCGGCTGGGTGGCGCCGGTCGGCGTGGTTCTGGTACGGCCGGCGGGCGAGACCCGGCCTTCCGCGCGGAAACGGTAGAAGTACTCCCGGCCCGGCTCCAGGCCCTTCAGCTCCACGTGGACGCTGTGGGCGTCCTTCCAGCGGGCGGTAGCCGTACCGGATGTGGTGATTTTCGCGAAGCGTTCGTCCGTGGAGACCTGCCACTCCACGTCGAGGTCGCGGGAGGGCATGGCGCCGCGCCCGTTGGCGCCCAGGGGGTCCTGGGCCAGGCGGGTCCAGAGCACGAGGCCGTCGGCGGACGGGTCGCCCGAGGCGACGCCCAGGGTGAAGGGGTCGCGGGCCAGCGTGCGGGAGGTGGCGGGGAGGGCGAGGGTGGCGGCTGCCGCTGCGAGGAAGGATCTGCGGTCCACAATCCAGATATGTCCGGCTCCGCTGACCCGGCCGTGACTGCGGAGTCAAGGCCAGATGAACAGCGTCGGTCGTCCTCTGGCCGGGTGAGCGGGGATGACCCCGGCGTTCACCGCGGTGCCGGCGGGAGCCGGTCGGTGTACGGCCGGGCCGCCAGGACCCCCTCCAGCTCGCGGGTGTGTTCACCGGTGCCGTTGCGGGTGTCGAAGGCGGCGGCGATCTCCCGGGCGCCCGCCTCCATCGACGCCCGCAGCGCGGCGACCGGGACGTCGGCCTCGCCCCGCCGGATCGGGGTCCCGGCGTGGCCCAGTTCCTCCAGCCTGGCCAGGAGCACCGCGGCGCCGGCCATGAAGGAGCCGGCGGCGCTGGGCGAGGGCGGGCGCTCCAGCAGGGGCAGTTCCCGTTGCAGGAGCTCCAGGCCGTGCGCCTCGTTGCCGGTCAGGGCCAGGAACCGCAGGTGCGTGCCCATGTCGTCGAGGTAGGCGGGCTTGCCCCGGGTGATCTGGTACGACCGCCGGTGGGCGGAGGCGGCGTCCTCCAGGCGGCCGGTGCGCAGGAACGGCAGCAGCAGGATCTCGAGGATGGAGTGCGGCTGCGACGTGCACGACATGTGACCGGACAGGACGGGCGCGGCCAGCTCGATGGCCCGCTCGTCGTCGCCGACCCAGGCCAGGTAGGAGACGACGCCGCCCACGTCGCAGGCGGCGCAGTCGGACAGGTCGTCGCGCGGGGTGGTGGTCCAGCGGTGGTACCACTCCTCGGCCGCCTCCCGGTCGCCCACGTGCTGGGCGATGTGGCAGCGCCGGGCGTAGACGGCGTGCAGCCCCTCACCGGCGGCGCGGTAACGGCGTTCCATGTCGTCCACGCCGTCGAGGGTGCGGCGCAGCGGGATCTCGGGGAAGCGCCGGAGGGTCGCCACGATCCACTTGTACTGCCACAGCAGCCGCCACAGCTCCCGCTCGCCGAACCTGCCGGGGTCGCGGTCGTGGTCGGCGAGGTTGCGGGTGAAGACCGCGAAGGACTTGGCCTGCTCGCCGCCGAAGTGATAGGCGCTGGTCAGCTCGAAGCGGGCGCGCCGGATCAGGTCGTGGTCGCGGGCCGCCTCGGCCGCCCGCAGCGCGCGCTCGGTGAGCACGGTCCTGGCCTCGCCATACGGCATGCCGTCCGCTTCCTCGAGCAGGCTCTCGACGTCCATGGCGGCCACCCTAGATCATTCTGCGCACTGGCCTACAAGAGCGGCGCCAGGTCGGCGCGCAGCGTCTCCGGGTCGCGGTAGTGCAGCCCGGTCATGCCCGCGCGCTCGGCTCCGGCCACGTTGAGCTCGCGGTCGTCGATGAAGACGATCTCGTCCGGGGCCGCGCCGAGCCGCCCGGCCATCTGGTCGAAGATCTCGCGGTCCGGCTTCACCAGCCCGAGCCGGCCGCTGAAGAAGCGCCGCTCGATCGCGGCGATCCACGGCAGCCGCTCCAGCCCGTCGCCCATGGAGGCGGGGGCATTGGACAGCAGCGCCACGTTCCGCCCTTCGGCCAGCAACTCCCCCAGCAGGGTCACCGTACCCTCGCACGGGTGCGACCAGCTGGCCACGTCGAGCGCGACCAGCCGGGTCACCTCCCCCGCGCCGGGCTCGCGCCCGAGCACCTGCTCCCAGTACTGCTCGTCGCTCAGCGCGCCGCGGTCGAACTCCAGCCGGTGGGCCCAGTAGCCGCGCGTGAAGGTGTCCAGATCCTTGCGCGCGGCCCGGGCCAGGGCCTCGACCTCGGCGTCCGGCTGCGGCGTGGACAGGACGTCACCGTAGTCGAAAACTATCCAGTTCATGCCAGATAGGGTCGCAGATACGGGCCGATCGCCTCGCAGCCGAGGTACTTGCCCGCGGTGTGGAAGTCCAGCCAGTCCAGGTTGACCAGCCGCTCCTCGTCGATGCCGGCGAAACTGTCGCACAGCTCGGGCGGGATGGCGGCGATGTCGTCCTTGTCGGCGATGTTCACCCAGCGGCCGACGCCCGGCGGCCGCTCGCCCCTGCCGTTGACCGGCGCCGGCAGTAACCGCTCGAAGATGACGTTGCGCATCCCGAGCGGGCTGCCGAGGGTGATGAGCAGGTCGGTCTCGAGGTCCGGGTTGGCCCAGAACGCCTCGTAGGCGACGACGCTGCCCAGCGAGTGCGCCACGACGACCCCGGGCCGGCGGCGGCGGATCACCTCGGCCACGACCTGCCGCGCCTTCTGCCGGCGGGCGGAGTCGGTGAGGTAGACGGCCACCTCGGGGCAGAACAGCTTGGCGAAGGCCGACGCCCGCCCGTCGAGGCGGCCCAGCAGCCAGCCGGCGAACGCCTTGAGCGCCCCCGTCAGGTGCTCGCCGACGCCGAGTTCCTTGGCCCATCCGGCCAGCACCATCTGCGCGGGCGCCGACAGGGGCTCGGCCTCGGGAGCCTCGGGCGGGCGGGGGTCGTTGATCAGGTGGGCGAAGTAGGCGATCTCGGCGAAGTACGGCTTGGCCTCGCCCCCGATGGCCGCGTGCAGGTAGCGATCCCACTTGACGCGCATCGCCTCCGCCGCGCGAGCGACGTCGTTCCCCGCCTCCAGGTAGTAGCGGAACTTCCCGATTCCGTGCACGCCGACGATAGCCGTCACAGCGCCTCCCCACTCAGCCCCGTTGTGTTTGCCGGAGATCGTGGCATAAGTGGCTTGCAGTTGGATTAACCACCTTTAGGGTTGCCTAAAGGTTTAGGTAGAGCTAAAGTGAGGACAGACGGCAGAGAGTGAGCCCAAGATGGCGACGAGACACGAGGACACCTCGACGTTCGCGCAGGACGTAGTGGACGAGATCACCTGGTACATGCGGGAGCACAAGATAACCCGCGCCGATCTGGCGGCCACGATGGGTGTGTCCGCGGGCCGCGTCAGCCAGATCCTGTCCGGGGACGAGAACCTCACGTTGCGCACTCTGGGCTCCGTCATCACGGCGCTGGGCGCCCGTCTCGACTTCACGCTGTCCGACGCCGAGGACCGGCAGCCCTAGCTACGGATGCGAGCGCAGGCTCTCCGCCGCCGGCCGGCGGGAGGGCGGCGTGAAGCGGGGCAGTGAGCGATAGCCGGCGCGATAGGCGGCGGCCAGCAGGCGCAGCAACTCGCGTTCCGCGTCGTGGCGCAGGTTGCCGTGCAGGCGGTTCAGGTCGTTCAGGTAGCGCTCGTAGCGGGCCAGGCGGGTGTGGCGGGAGCCGTTCAGCGCGGTGACGACCTTGGCACGCGGCGCGCCGTCCTCGATCAGCGCCGCCACGTCGAGTTTGCGGTCGATGGCCTCCAGCCGCACGTTGATCCGCTCGCGGCGGCGCTCCTCGGGGTTCAGCCGCTCGCCGATGCGGTCGTGGTAGCGGTGGGCCGCCAGGCTCAGCTCGTAGATGCTCCACTCGTCCTCGATACGGCGTTCGCACCAGATCCACTGGTCTTCGGCCATCGCCTGGTCCAGCCTGGCCAGCAGGGTCACCAGCCAGAACGTCGCCGCCTCCCGGCCCAGCGAGCGTTTCTCGTCCTCGCGCGAGCGCACCTGGCTCAGCCACAGTCCGCTCGGCGCCACCGCGCCGAGCGCCGTGGCCAGCATGTCGTCGAGGAGCGTGCCGAACACCAGGGCCACCGCGGCCGAGATGGTCCCGGTCAGCAGCACGATCGTCACCGCCAGCCGGCGCCCCCCGGGACCGAACGGCCGCCCCTTGCCCTGACATCGCAAGAGCAGAAAGCCTGTCGCCGAAACCACCGCTAATCCCACCGTCAGAGCAATTTGCCCGGCCAGGCCCATGGAATCCGCCTCTCCCGCTGAGCGTTCATCCCATAGTCACATGACCACCCCGTTCAGCACATCCGAAAAATCCCTTGCTGGCGGCATGTGCCAGTCTCATACTCGGATCCGGCCCGAAGACACGAAGGAGCACCCGTCATGCCCGCCCCGCTGGTCGTCAACGACTCGGTCGTCATCCCGGACGCCGAGCTCGTCTGGCGTTTCTCCCGCTCGTCGGGGCCGGGCGGCCAGGGCGTCAACACCACCGACAGCCGGGTCGAGCTCACCTTCGACGTGGCCGCCACCGGCGCCCTGCCGCCCGCGCTGAAGGACCGCGCGCTGGCCCGCCTCGGCCACTCCGTCATCACGATCGCCGCCTCCGAGCACCGCTCCCAGCTCCGCAACCGCGAGGCCGCCGTCCAGCGCCTGGCCCAGCGCCTGCGCGAGGCCATCGCGCCCCCGCCCAAGCGGCGCCGCCCGACCAAACCCAGCAGGGGCTCGGTCGAGCGCCGCCTGGCCGCCAAGAAGGCCCGCGCCGACGTCAAGCGCCTGCGCCGCGAACCCTGACCGCGGACGTCTTCAGTAGGTGACGGTGATGGACCTGGCGGCGCCGTCCACCCGGATCTGCCCGCCGTACGGGATGACCACCTGCGGGTCGGTGTGGCCGAGGTCGACGTCGAAGACGGCCATGGCCGCGGGCGCGTACTCCCCCAGTGCCTTCAGTACGGCGGCGCGCTGGTCACGGGCGTAGGCGGCCTTCTCCTGCGGGGAGGTGCGCCGGTGCAGCGACCACGCCTTGGCCCGGCCGACGAGGACAGCGGGGAAGCGGGCGAGCAGGCCGCGTTCGCCCATGGTGCGCAGGATCCTGAACACCTCCTCGGCGGAGGGCAGTTCCTCGCTGGTCTCGATGACGAGCACCATCCCGTCGTAGGCGGCGGGGGCCTGGACGCCGCGGTCGGCCATGAGCAGCCAGGACAGGATCTCCAGGTTGCCGCCCCAGGTCCGGCCCTCGACGACCGCGCCGGGGTTGTGCCAGAACCAGCCCTCGCACGGCTGCTCCGGCGGGGCCGTGGTGAAGGAGGCGGGGTCGTCCCACGGCAGATCGACGTCGCTGTAGGAGAACACCTGCGGGAGCGTGTACGGGCCCGAGGTGAACATCGCGGCGCGCAGCGAGCCGGCGCTGACCGGGTGCATGCCGCCGCACCGGCCGAACTGGCACATCACCGAGCCGCCGTGGTAGGCGACCAGGCCGAGGTTCCACAGGTGCACGAGCAGGTTGGTGTTGTCGCTGTAGCCGAAGAACGGCTTGGGGTTGGCCCGGATGACCGCGTCGTTGAGGTGCGGGGTGACCGTGATCTGGTCGTCGCCGCCGATGCTGGCGACGATCGCCTTGATCGACGGGTCGGCGAAGGCGGCGTTGATGTCGTCGGCCCGCCGCCGGGCGCCGGCCCCCATGACCCGGGTGACGGGGAACTCCACCGGCACCAGCTCGAACTCCTCCCGCAGGGCCCGCAGCCCCGCGTCGAAGGGCAGCGGCAGGATGCCGGGCAGGCCCGCGGAGGTGGACAGGACCGCGATCTTGTCGCCGGGCCGCGGTTTGGGCGGATACATCATGACGGGGATTCCTCTCGGCGGCGGAAGATCAGGACCAGCACCCGCAGCACCAAGATCGCGCAGATGACCAGCAGGTTGTAGCCGATGAGCTCGAACAGGCTCAGGTCCAGCGCCGCCACCGCCACCGGGCCGCCGTCGGTGCCCAGCAGCATGACCGCCATCAGGCCCGCGGTCGCGCCCAGCACGGTCAGCAGGATCTGATGCAGGATCCCGGTGAGGTAGCGCCGGTCGCGATCGTCGTTGAAGAGCCGGACGTTGACCGTGAAGCGCCCGTGCTCGGCGGCGCTGGCGATGCGCTCGATGCGGCGCGGCAGGCGGCGCACCATCGGCAGCAGCGCCACCGCCTCCTGGGCCACCGCCTCCTTCAGGCCGGTGCCCGACATCTGCTCGGCCAGGTAGCGGCCGGCGAAGCTGCGCGCCTCGGCGATGAGGTTGAAGCCGGGCGCCAGCCGTACCAGCGTGCCTTCCAGCGTGGCCAGCGCGCGGAAGACGGCGGCCACCTCCGGCGGGATCGACAGGCCGTACTCCGAGACGATCCTGAACAAGTCGGTGAACATGGCCACGCTGTCCATGCCGGGGCCGAGGTGGCGGGCCATGAACTGGCCGAGGGCACGTTCCAGGGCGGCCTCGTCGATGTCCTCCGGGCGCGGGACCACCTCCAGCAGGGCGTCGGTGACGCCGAGCGGGTCCTGGCGGTTGAGCGCGAGCAGGAAGCGCTGCAGGGCGGCGCGCACCGAGGCGTCCAGGCGGCCGACCGAGCCGAAGTCGAGCAAGCCGAGGCTGCCGTCGTCCAGGACCATGATGTTGCCCGGGTGCGGGTCGGCGTGGAAGACGCCTTCCAGCAGGATCTGGCGCAGCAGGGTGTCGAGCAGGTCGCGGGCCAGGCGGGCGCTCTCCCCCGGGACTCCGGCCAGCGGCTTGCCGCTCAGGCGCTGCATGACCAGCACCCGGTCGGTACACATCCGGGTGTGGGGCACGGGGTAGGTGACCTGGGCGCTGGGCGTGGCCGAGACGGCGGCCATGTTGGCGGCCTCGATGCGGAAGTCGAGCTCCTCGCGGATGGCCACGGCGAAGCCCTCGGCCAGGTCGCGCACGCCCAGCGCGCGGCCCCACTTGGTGCGCGCCTCCAGCGTGGCGGCCAGGCGGCGCACGATGTCGAGGTCCTTGGCCACGACGGCGCCGATGCCCGGCCGCTGCACCTTCACCACGACGTCCTCGCCGGTGTGCAGGCGGGCGGTGTACGCCTGGGCGATGGAGGCGGCGGCCAGCGGCACCCGGTCGAAGGCGGCGAAGACCTGCTCGACCGGGCCGCCCAGCTCGGCGGTGAGCACCGGCTCGATCTGCTCCCACGGCAGCGGCGCGACCTGGTCCTGCAGCTTGCCGAGTTCCTCCACGAACTCCGGCGGCAGCAGGTCGCGCCGGGTCGAGAGGATCTGGCCGAGCTTGACGAAGGTGACGCCGCCGTCGTCCAGGGCCTGGCGCAGCGAGCGGGCCAGCCGTACCTTGCCGGAGCGGTCCTCCAGGCTCTCGCCCCGGCCGCGCAGGTAGGGGCCGAGGCCGTGCCGTACGGCGATGCGGGTGATCTGCGAGTAGCGGCGGCCGCGCGAGACGCGGCCGCGCAGCCCCCGCAGGACCTCGATCGGGCCGGGGATGGAACCGGGCGGGACCAGCGCCTCGGCCAGCACGAGGATCACCATCGGGATGAGCACGGCCAGCATGGCCACCATGACCATGACCCAGACGGCGCCGAAGCCCGGGTCGTCCCCGGGCTTCAGGTTCTCGAATCCGGCGATGATCGGACCGGCGATCGCCGGGGCGATGGCGAAGCCGACCACCGCCGCCACGAACACGCGGAACCCGCCGAAGCGGACGCCCAGCAACCGCTGCGCCAGCCTGGCCACGATCAGCACCATGACCAGGCTGGCGATGGAGACAAACAGGGAGGTAGGGACGTCCATGCGGGAGATCATCCCATGGTCGCGGACCTGGCTCTGCGCTCCTCCCTGCGGGCGACGAAGCGGGCGGCCACGGTCTCGGTCTTCTCCAGGAACCCGGCCAGTTCCTCGCGGGCCTTCTCGCCGTCGGCGTCCAGGCCGGACTTGTCGAAGACCGACCACTGGCGCAGCACCGGCATGAGCACGTCGTCCAGGTGCAGGCGCAGGTCGTAGATGCCCTCGTTGGCGATGATCATGGCCTTGCGGGCGAAGCCCTGGATGCTGGAGCCGGGCATCTGGAAGGTGGTGACCACGTCGGTGACCGCGCGCATCGTCTGGTTGGGGTCCAGCTCGAAGGCGGCGTTCAGCAGGTTGCGGTAGAAGAGCATGTGCAGGTTCTCGTCGGCGGCGATCCTGGCCAGCAGGCGGTCGCAGCCCTCGTCGCCGGCGGCCCTGCCGGTGTTGCGGTGGGCGATGCGGGTGGCCAGCTCCTGGAAGGAGACGTAGGCCAGCTGCTGCAGCATCGTGCCGTACTCGGTCTGGAAGCCCTGCTCCATGTGGATCATCCGGGCCCGCTCCAGCGCCACCGGGTCGACGGCCCGGGTGACGGTGAGGTAGTCGCGGATGGCGGTGCCGTGCTTGTCCTCCTCGGCGGTCCAGCGGTGGACCCACGTGCCCCACGCGCCGTCGCGGCCGAACGTGGTGGCGATCTCGTGGTGGTAGCTCGGCAGGTTGTCCTCGGTGAGGAGGTTCACGATGAGCGAGATCCGGGCCGCCTCGGGGATCTTGGAGTCGCTCTCCTGCCAGGCTTCGCCCTGATAGATGCCGTCGAAGTCGCGTCCCTGACTCCACGGGATGTACTCATGCGGGAACCACTCCTTGGCCACCTTGAGATGACGGTCGAGCTCGCCCGCGACCACGGGCTCCAGCTCGTGCAGAAGTTCCGTCTGAGTCATCGCCATACAGATCGTCTCCTTGAAGTTACGGCACCGTAGGTTAGGCTACCCGATGGGCAAAACCCACTTTTCTGTGCGAAACCCACAAGGATCAGGCCGAGCGGTCCTCCATTTCCCACAGATGGTCGAGCACGTGCCAGGTGATCCGGCGCACCCCGTAGCGCGGGGTCCACTTCGTCTCCCAGGGCCCCTGCGACGGCCCGCCCAGCACCGCGGCCAGTTCCTCGCGCAGCGCGTCGCGATCCGCGATCGACGTGTACGGCGGATGCCGCACCCCCAGCTGGCGGGCGTAGTTCCGCTCGGCCTCGGTCACGTGGGCGGCCATCTTGGTCCGGTCGCGCCCACCGCCCCGCGGGCCCTTGCGCAGTTCCTCAGGCGAGATCGCCACGGTCTCGTCGAACAACTGCCAGGCGGCCCGCATGAGAGCGACGTCACGCGCGGCCGTCTCCGCGCTCACCGGCTCGTGGTCGGCCCGCGCGTGCTGCTCGATCGCCCCGAAGTCGGTGGTGGCGCCGCCCTTGACGCGCTCGGTCACCACCGGCTCCCCCGGCGCGAACGGCAGCCCTGCGCGCCCGGCCACCACGGCGTAGCGGGGCGCGTAGTGCGCCAGGGCCTCGATGGCCAGTTCCTCCGACTTGCCGCTCCGGCACCAGCCGGGCCACTCCAGCGAGCAGGCGAAGACCTTCTTGGCGCCGGCTTCAAGGTAGATGCGGGTCATGGGCTCAGCCTCACATCCATACCTGTCAGGGAGTGTCAGATCAGGTCGATCAGATCGGCCACCGACTCCACCACGAGCGACGGGCGGTAGGGGTAGCGGTCGACCTGGTCACGCTGGGTGACGCCGGTCAGCACGAGGATCGTGAAGAGGCCGGCCTCCATGCCGGAGACGATGTCGGTGTCCATCCGGTCGCCGATCATCGCAGTGGTCTCGCTGTGGCCCTCGATCGCGTTGAGGGCGCTGCGCATCATGCGCGGGTTCGGCTTGCCGACGAAGTACGGCTCGACGCCGGTCGCCTTGGTGATCATCGCGGCGACCGCCCCGCAGGCGGGCAGCGAGCCCTCGGTGGAGGGGCCCACCGGGTCGGGGTTGGTGGCGATGAAGCGGGCGCCGCTCTCGATGAGGCGGATCGCGCGGGTGAGCTGGGTGAAGCTGTAGGTGCGGGTCTCGCCCAGCACGACGTAGTCGGGGTCGAGGTCGGTCAGGATGTAGCCGACCTCGTGCAGCGCGGTGGTGAGGCCGGCCTCGCCGATGACGTAGGCGGAGCCGCCCGGGCGCTGGTCGTGCAGGAACTGGGCGGTGGCCAGGGCCGAGGTCCAGATCGACTCCGGGGGCACCTCCAGGCCCGCCGCGCGCAGCCGTACCGACAGGTCGCGCGGGGTGTAGATCGAGTTGTTCGTGAGCACGCGGAAGGGCTTGCCCGACTCGTCGAGCCTTTTGATGAACTCGTCGGCGCCGGGCACCGGCAGTCCCTCGTGCACGAGCACGCCGTCCATATCGGACAACCACGAATCAATTCGCTTACGCTCAGTCACGATCACATCGTAGCGAGCCCCAGATATCGACAGGGCAACCGGGATGTGAAGAATGACGACATGTCGTCGTTCACGGATTCCGCCCAGGAGATGCGGGACGAGCTCATCCAGCTCCGTCACTCGCTGCACACCACCCCAGAAATCGGCCTGACTCTGCCCCGCACGCAGGAGAAGGTGCTGGCCGCGCTCGACGGCCTGCCGCTGGAGATCACCACGGGCGCCGCGCTGAGCTCGGTCACCGCCGTGCTGCGCGGCGGCAAGCCCGGCCCCGCCGTACTCCTGCGCGGCGACATGGACGCGCTGCCGGTCGCCGAGCGCAACGACCTGCCCTACATCTCGCAGAACGACGGCCGGATGCACGCCTGCGGTCACGACCTGCACACCGCGATGCTGGCCGGCGCCGCCCACCTGCTGGCCGCGCGGCGCGAGGACCTGGCCGGGGACGTGGTGTTCATGTTCCAGCCCGGCGAGGAGGGTTACGAGGGCGCCAAGTACATGATCGACGAGGGCGTGCTGGACTCGGCCGGCGAACGGGTCGTCGCGGCGTACGGCATGCACGTCGTCTCCGCGATGCTGCCGCCGGGGCTGTTCGCCAGCCGGCCCGGGCCGATCATGGCGGCGGCCGACACGTTCCTCGTCACGGTGAAGGGCCGCGGCGGCCACGGGTCCACGCCGTTCCGCGCGCTGGACCCGATCCCGGCCGCCTGCCAGATGGTGACCGCGCTGCAGACGCTGGTGACCCGGGAGTTCGACGTGTTCGACCCGGTCGTCATCACCGTGGGCAGCTTCCACGCGGGCACCGTGGACAACGTCATCCCCGACGACGCCTGCTTCCAGGCGACCATCCGCACCTTCAGCAAGGACAACAGGACGCGGGTCAAGCGGCGTGTGGTGGAGCTGGTCGAGGGCATCGCGGCGGCCAACGGGCTGAGCGTGGACGCCTCGTTCGGGATGGGGTACCCGGTGACGGTCAACACCGAATCGGAGGCGGACTTCGCCGGGCGGACGGTCGAGGGGCTGTTCGGGCCGGGGCGGTTCTTCGTCTCCCCGCAGCCGGTGATGGGCTCGGAGGACTTCTCCTACGTGCTGGAGAACGTGCCGGGGGCGTTCGTCTTCCTCGGCGCCTGCCCGGCCGGCCGGGATCCGGCCAGCGCGCCCTACAACCACTCCCCCGAGGCGCAGTTCGACGACGCGGTGCTGCCGGACGGCGCGGCCCTGTACGCCTCGCTGGCCTTCGAGCGGCTCGCGGCGTACTAGGCGAAGGGTGATCCCGCCCGGAATCGGGCGGGATCGTCGCAGCGCGTCAGCAGTACTTGGCCTTCCTGACGCTGCCGACCGCGGTGGGGGCGGTGATCCTGGCCGTGACGCCGTTGCGGATCTCCCGGCACAGCGGGTCCGGGCCCCAGGAGATGTCGAGCGTCACCAGGCCGGTCCGGCCGCAGTTGAGCACGTCCGCCCACGCCTTGCCCTGGGTCTCGCCCTTGGCCATGATGGTGAGCCCGGACCTGCCGGTGCACGGGGCGGCGGCGGAGGCCGAGGCGGAAGCGGCGCCGAGTCCCACCAGGAAGAGAGAGCCGGCCGCAAGAGTGAAGGCCGTGCGCTTGATCACAGACATCTGTTCCCATTTCTCACGTTTGATGTAAAGATCACTCGACGCGGCATTGTAGGCCCCTAAGCTGGGAGCGTGACCTCTCAGGAGCGCGCGATCGTCGACGGCAGGCCCGCCACCGGCGCCGACCTGGGCCTGGCGCTCGCCGCCCGGGGCGGCCACTTCACCGCGATGCAGGTGCGCGGCCACGCCGTACGCGGCCTGGAGCTGCACCTCGAGCGGCTGGAACAGGCGACGCGGGAGCTGTTCGGCCAGCGCCTGGACCGCGCCCTCGTGCTGGACGGCATCGCCGCCGCGCTCGGCGGCGACCCGGACGACGCCTCGGTCCGGGTCAACGTAACGCTGACCGACCGGGTGCACGTGATCGTCTCCACCGGCGCCCCGGTGGACGCGCCCACGACCCCGCGGCGCCTGATGACCGTCGCCTACCGGCGCTTCCTGCCGCACATCAAGCACGGCGGCGGCTTCCCCTCCATCCACCTGGGCCGCCGGGCCGCGGCCGAGGGGTTCGACGACGCGCTGCTGGTGGCCGAGGACGGGACGATCTCCGAGGGCACGATCACGAACCTCGGCTGCTTCGACGGCGAGCGTGTCGTGTGGCCGAAGGCGCCCATGCTGACGGGGATCACCCTGCGGCTCCTGCGGCGCGAGCTGGCCCGGGCCGGGATCCCGCAGGAGACCCGGCCGCTCAAGGCCGGCGACCTCGCCGGGTTCCGCGCGGTCTTCCTGGCCAACTCCTGGGGTATCAGTCCGGTGGGCGAGGTGGACGGCGCGGCCGTGCCGTACTCGCCCGAGGTCCTGTCTCGCATCCTCACCGTTTATGAGGCCACACCATGGGATCCGATACCCCGTCGCTGATGCGCGCCTGGGCCGTGGCCGCGCCCGGCCCGATCTCCTCCGGGCCGCTGGTCCTGGAGGTGCGCCCGGTCCCGGTGCCGGAGCCGGGTGAGGTGCTGGTCAAGGTGGAGGCGTGCGGCGTGTGCCGTACCGACCTGCATCTGGCCGAGGGGGACCTGCAGCCGCGCCGCCCGCGGACCACGCCGGGCCATCAGGCGGTGGGGCGGGTCGTCTCCGCGCGCACGGAGCTCGCCGGGCGGCGGGTGGGGGTGGCGTGGCTGCGCGGCACCTGCGGGAAGTGCCGCTACTGCGCGCGCGGGGACGAGAATCTGTGCCCGGAGTCGGTCTACACCGGGTGGGACGCCGACGGCGGCTTCGCCGAGTACCTGACCGCGCCCGAGGCGTACGTGTATCCGCTGCCCGGCGACGTCGCGCCGGAACGGCTGGCGCCGCTGCTGTGCGCGGGCATCATCGGCTACCGGGCGCTGCTGAAGACGGGGCTGCGGGAGCCGGGCAGGCTGGGCATCTACGGCTTCGGCGCCTCGGCCCATCTGACCGCGCAGGCGGCGCTGGCCCTGGGGCACACGGTGCACGTGGTGACCAGGTCGCCGGCGGCGCGGCGGCTGGCGCTGGAGCTGGGGGCCGCCTCGGCCGGGGCGCACGAGCCGCCGGAGCCGCTGGACGCGGCGATCCTGTTCGCGCCGGCGGGCGAGCTGGTGCCGCCGGCCCTGGAGGCCCTCGACCGCGGGGGGACGCTGGCGGTGGCCGGGATCCACCTGAGCGACGTGCCGGTGCTGGACTACCGGCGCCACCTGTTCCAGGAGCGGGTGCTGCGCAGCGTGACGGCCAACACGCGCGAGGACGGCCGCGCCTATCTCCGGCTGGCCGCCGAGCAGCCGCCGAGCGTGACCACGAGCGCCTACCCGCTGCAGGAAGCCGCCCGCGCGCTGGAGGACCTGGCAAACGGGCAGGTCAGCGGGGCGGCCGTCCTTATCATCGGGTGATGGAGCCAAGCGCCACCCGCAGGGTCAATGAAGGAAAGTTACATTAGCCTCACAACAGCTGGAGATTATTGACGCAACTTCCGCGTGCCCATAAGGTCCGGACAACCCCAGAACTATCTCCGGAGCGGTAAATGAAGCGACTAGCAGCGGTAGTGACGTTGCTGGGCCTTGCAGCCGGCGTGTCCGCGTGCGCCGGCGGCGGCGCCACCAACAAGTCCAGCTCGGGCGGTGGTGGCGGGCTCTTCACCACAATCGACGTGAACAGGCCGGGAATCGACGCGAGCGCACCGCCCAACCCGTACAACCCCAAGGGCAACGCCTTCCCCGGCTACACCACGATGAAGCTCGGCTTCGTGGTCAACCACCTGACCGATCCCAACAAGGCGCTTCCCGGCATGGCGGCGAGCTGGGAGATCCCGCCGGACAACTCCTCCATCACCCTGAAGCTGCAGCCGAACGCCAAGTGGTCCGACGGCAAGCCGGTGACCGCCGAGGACGTGAAGCTGTCCATCGCCATCGCCTACACCCAGGGCAGCACGGCCTTCGCCGTCACCCCGGGCGCCGCGGGCGCGGCGGCCGACGTGACCGTCGTGGACGAGAAGACGGTCAAGGTCACGCAGGACCTCGCCAACCCCAGCCCCAAGTTCGCCCGCGGCGTGCTGGACACCACCGTCCTGCCCTCGCACATCTGGAACACCGCGGTCCCCGCCACCATCTGGGACACCATCAAGACCGCCCGCGGCGACGGCCCCGAGGCCGAGAAGGCCCGCGAGGACATCACCAAGCTGGGCCAGCAGGTCATCGCCTTCGCCCCGCAGAAGGACGTGGCCGGCGGCCCGTTCGTGCTCGAGCGCGCCAATCCCGGCGAGGCGCTGCTGGTCAAGAACAAGCACTTCTTCAACGTCGCCAACGTCGTGCCCGACCAGGTGAAGGTTCTCAACTACACCGGCAACGAGCAGATCTGGAACTACCTGAGCCAGGGCAAGCTCGACCACTCCGGCTTCGTGGCCGCCCCCACCGACGTCATGACCCGCATCAAGGCCGCTCCGGGCAGCGAGGTCATCAAGGGCTACTCCCCCGTCGCGGTCAGCATGGCGTTCAACCAGAGCAAGAAGCCCTACGACAACGTCCACGTACGGCGCGGCCTGGCCTACCTGATCGACCGCGACCAGGTCACCAAGGTCGCCTCCCCCGAGGGCGGCACCGCGGCCACCACCACGAGCGGCATCCACCAGAAGGCCGCCGACGCCTGGATCGCCGAGACCCTGCCCAAGCTGGAGCCGTACAAGCCGGACGCGGCCAAGGCCGAGGAGGAGTTCAAGCAGGCCGGCCTGACCAAGAAGGACGGCAAGTGGACCCTCGCCGACGGCACGCCGTGGAAGGTCTCCATGCACGCCCCGGCCGGCTTCTCCGACTGGCTGTCGGCCCAGGAGAACATCAAGAGCCAGCTCGTCAAGGCCGGCGTCGACGCCGAGGTCGTCACCACCGCCGACTACCCGGTCTACCTCGAGGAGCTGGCCGCCGGTAAGTACGACGTCGGCTTCTGGCTGATCGCCCTCGGGCCCGCGCCGTACGACATCTTCCAGCGCCTCTACGGCGTCTCGAACGGCTGGGCCAACGTCGGCGGCAAGGTCAAGCACTCCGCGCCCGGCAAGAACAACAACTGGATGGGCGGCCCCGAGCAGATCGAGGTCGACGGCACCAAGGTCAACCCCGGCGAGCTGACCGCCAAGCTGAACTCGGTCGGCCCCGAGGAGGCCAAGCCGATCATGAGCCAGCTGGCCCAGGCCGCCAACCAGGACCTGCCGGTCATCCAGCTGTGGGACTACATCAACAACCAGTTCGTCAACAACAGCCGCTTCACCGGCTGGCCGCACGACGACGAGCTCCTGCGCATGGGCCAGGGCGTCCTCCCCTCGGGTGTCTGGATCCAGCAGGGCCTGATCAAGAAGAAGCAGTAACGCATCCATGACGGTTATCGCTCGGCGACTCGCGGGCCACCTGGCCCGCGGGATCGTCATGATCCTCGTGGTCGCCACGATCAGCTTCTTCATCGTCAACAACATCCCCGGCGACCCCGTCGCCGCGCGGTACGAGAAGCTCATCGAGGGCGGTATGTCGCCCGAGGCTGCCCGGCAGGCCACCGCGGTGATGTACGGCTTCCTGCCCACGGGCTCGATGTGGGAGCAGTACCTCAGCTACATGGGCGGCCTGTTCCGGCTCGACCTCGGCATCTCGATCACCCGGCCCGGCACGCCGGTGCTGGACGTGCTCACCGACGCCGCGAAATGGACCGTTCTTCCGGTGCTCATCGGCACGCTGCTCAGCTTCCTGGTCGGCGTGATCTTCGGCGTGTACGCGGCGATCAAGCGCACCAGCAAGCTCGGTGACGCCCTGGCCGTCTCCGGCTCGCTCCTGCACGGCATCCCGCAGTACATCCTGGCGATGCTGCTCGTGGTCATCTTCGCCACGCTGATCCCGATCCTGCCCGCCGACAGCCCGGTCGACATCCTGTTCGACCCCGGCTGGAACGCCGGCTACATCGGCTCGCTGGCCGAGCACGCCGTGCTGCCGGTCCTGACCTACGCGCTGTCGGCGTACGGCGGCTGGATCCTGGCCATGAAGTCCAGCGTGGTGACCGTGCTGGGCGACGACTTCATCCTGGCCGCCGAGCTGCGCGGGATGAAGCGCTCGATCGTCTTCCGCTACATCGCCCGCAACGCGATCCTGCCGCTGTTCACGATCCTGGCGCTCTCGCTGGGCCTGCTGCTCGGCGGCGCGGTCTTCATCGAGAAGATCTTCAACTACCCCGGCCTGGGCCTGCTGCTCATCGACGCGGTCAGCCTGCGCGACTACCCGCTCATGGGCGGCGCGTTCCTGCTCATCACCGCCGCGGTCATCGTCGCCAACATCGTGGCCGACCTGTTCTACACCGTGATCGACCCGCGGGTTCGCAGTGGGGAGGAGGTCTCATGAGCATCGTGCTGGAGAGCACGACCGCGACCATGCGCCGCAACTTCTGGAGCGGCGTCTGGCGGGTGATGAAGCGCAAGCCCAGCCGCATGGCCGGCGCGATCATCCTCCTGGGCTTCGCGTTCATGGCCGTCTTCGGGCCGATGTTCTACCCGGACCTGCTGCCGGGCGACGCCGACCTCATCAGCAAGCCGCCGAGCTGGGCGCACTGGCTCGGCACCGACCCGCAGGGCCGCGACGTCGTCGCGCTGGTCGTCAAGGGCTCGCGGTACGTGCTGCTCAGCGCCGCGGTGACCGCGGTCATCACGGTCGTGGTCGGCACCGGGCTCGGACTGTTCTCCGGGTTCAAGCGGGGCCGCTGGGACACCGTGCTCATGCGGATCACCGACATGAAGCTGACCATCCCGGGCCTGCCCCTGCTGCTGGTGCTGGCCACCGTGTGGAAGTTCGGCAACCCGTTCCAGATGGGCCTGGTCCTCGGGCTGCTCGGCTGGGGCGGCGTGGCGCGTGCCGTACGGGCGCAGACGCTGTCGCTGCGCGAGCGCGGCTTCATCGAGGCGGCGCGCGGCCTGGGCCTGTCCACGCCGCACATCGTCGGCAAGGAGCTGCTGCCGAGCATGGCGCCCTACATCGCGATGAACATGCTCATCGCGGTCACCGGCGCCGTCTACGCGCAGGTCGGCCTGTTCTTCCTGGGCGTGCTGCCCTACGAGTCGGACAACTGGGGCGTGATGCTCAACCTGGCCGTGTTCCAGGCCGGGGCGATGATCCAGCCGCTCGCGCTGGGTTACCTGCTGGGGCCGCTGCTGGCGATCCTGCTGCTCACGCTCGGCATCGTGCTCGTGGTCGACGCCATGGACGAGATCTTCAACCCCCGGCTGCGCGAGGAGTAGAGGTGGCCAAGCAAGCGCCGGGAGTGCGCATCGACGGCCTCACGGTCGTCTACAAGACCGCGGCGGGCGAGCTGCCCGCCGTCCGCGACGTCAGCCTGGAGCTGAAGCCGGGCACGATCACCGGCATCGTGGGCGAGTCCGGCTCGGGCAAGTCCACGATGGCGCTGTCGCTGCTCAACGCCGTGCAGCCGCCGGGCCGCATCGCGGCGGGCCGGGTGGACATCGACGGGCTGGGCAACGTCGCCGAGTTCAAGGGCGAGCAGCTGCGCAAGGCCCGCGGCCGGCACATCGGCTACGTCTTCCAGGCCGCCCAGAACTCCCTGAACCCCCTCAAGACCGTCGGCAAGCAGCTGCTCGACCTCGGCCGCTCGCACGGCGTGGAGGACCTGCGCGCCCTGGTCAGGGAGGCCAAGGAGCTGCTGGGCCGGATGGGCCTGGACGGCGCCCGGGTGCTCGACTCCCACCAGCACGAGCTGTCGGGCGGCATGCGCCAGCGCGTCGGCATCATGCTCGCGCTGGTCCTGAACGCGCACCTGGTCGTGCTGGACGAGCCGACCACCGCGCTCGACATGATCACGCAGGCCAACATCCTCAAGATCGTGCGCGAGGTGCACGCCGAACGCGGCCTCACGACGCTGGTCATCACCCACGACATCGGCGTGGTGGCCGAGGTCGCCGACAGGCTCGCGGTCATGTACGGCGGGCGGCTGGTCGAGCAGGGCCCCACCCGCGAGGTCCTGGCCGACCCGCGACACCCCTACACCAAGGGCCTGATCCGGGCCATCCCGCGCCTGGTGGGCGACATCAATGAGGCTCAGGCCCTGCCCGGCCGCCCGCCCACGCTGGCCACCGTCCCCAAGGAGGGCTGCGTGTTCCGCGAGCGCTGCGCGCTGCGCATGGACGTCTGCGACACCGCCGACCCGGCGGCACGGGCGTACGGCGCCAGGATCGTGGCCTGCCACGCCGTCGACCAGGCCGTCAAGGTGCCGTCCAGGGAGGGTGAGCACGCGTGATCACGGGGACCGGCATCACCAAGACCTTCAAGCAGCGCGGCAACGTGCTCGGCGGCCGGGAGGTGCAGGCGCTGCGCGGGGTGGACTTCTCCATCCCCAAGGGCGGCGCCGCCTCGTTCATCGGCGAGTCCGGCTGCGGCAAGACGACGCTCGGCCGGATCATCGCCGGGCTCGAGTCCTACGACGGCGGCCGGATCAGCATCAACGGCACCGAGATGTCGTCGCTGAAGCCGAAGGATCGCCAGCCGCACTTCCGGCGCATCCAGATGATCCACCAGGACCCGTACTCGGCGCTGAACCCGACGCGGACCATCCATCAGACGCTGCACGCGCCGCTGAAGCTGCGCGCCAAGCAGACCGGCCGCGACGCCAGGTGGATCGAGGAGCGGGCGGCGGAGGTCCTGGCGCTGGTCGGCCTGGACCCGGGCTCGGTGCTGTCGCGCTATCCGCACCAGTTGTCCGGCGGCATGCGCCAGCGCGTGGTCATCGCCCGCGCGCTCACCGTGGACCCCGACATGCTCGTGGCCGACGAGGCGGTCTCCATGATCGACGTCTCGCTGCGGCTGGGCATCCTGGCGCTGCTGAAGGACCTGCGCGAACGGCTGGGCGTCAGCGTGCTGTTCATCACCCACGACGTGGCGACCTCCCGCTACATCGGCGACGACGGCGAGATGTACGTCATCTACCGCGGCCAGGTCGTCGAACGCGGACCCGTGGACACGGTGATCGCCGACCCGGTGCACCCGTACACGCAGTCGCTGCTGTCGGCGATCCCGGTGCTGCACGGCCTGGAGGAGCCCGGTGCGCAGCCGGTCGTCCCGGTGGAGGCGCTGGACGGCAGCCAGGAGCCGACCGGCTGCCTGTTCGCCCGCCGCTGCCCGTTCCGGCAGGACCGCTGCGAGTCGGAGCGGCCGGCGCTGCAGATCACCGAGGGGTCGCCGCAGGAGCACGCCTGCTTCTTCCCCGAGCGCCGCGACGTGATCGCGCGCCCGATGAGCGGGGTGTGAGGGACCGTGGGGGGAACGCACACCGCGGACCTGGCCGAGGCCGGGCGGATCGCGCGCGCGGCGCTGACCTACGACGCCGGCGAGGGCGAGGCGCTGGTCCGGCGGCTCGCGGCGCCTCCGGCCGACCGGCGGTGGACGGCGATCGCCGAGGGCGGAGGGGTCGTCTTCGCCTCCATGTCCACGCGTGATCCCGGGCTCGGGCACATCGATCTGCTGGCCGTACACCCCGATGAGCAGGGCAAGGGATGCGGCCGGGACCTGGTGGGCGCGGCCGAGCAGTGGCTGCGCGCCCAGGGCGCGACGCAGGCGCGGATGGCCGGCAACCCGCCGTGCTATGCCTGGCCGGGCATCGACGTGCGCTACACGCCCGCCGCCGCGCTGGCCGAGCGCCTGGGCTACGAGCGCTACCACGTGGCCTGGAACATGACCGCCGACCTCACCGCGGACCTCTCGGTCGAGAAGGACACGGTACGGCTGGCCGAGCGGGGCGTCCGCATCGCCGTCCACCGGAAGGACGCGGAGGGGCCCGGCCGGGCGGCCGTCGTGGAGTTCACGCGGCGGCATTGGAACGATGCGTGGGCCTGGGAGGCCGAGACCGCCGACGGCGTGGCCTACGCCGAGCGGGACGGGGAGATCCTGGGCTTCGCCGCCTGGGGCGCCCGGCCGGGCTGGTTCGGCCCGATGGGGACCGCGCCCGCCGCGCAGGGACTGGGCGTGGGCCGGGTGCTGCTGCGCCTGGCGCTGGCCGGTCAGCGGGCGGAGGGACAGACGAGCGCCCAGATCGGGTGGGTGGGGCCGCTGCGGTTCTACTCGCGCGCGGTGGGCGCGCGAGCCGAACGCGTTTTCTGGCTCTACCGCCGCGAGCTGGTGTAGAGCAGGTGACCGTCGGGGAAGCCGGGGTCAGGACACAGCTCGCGCGGGTCGCCGCCGTCATCCAGGCAGCGCGTGAGCGTGTCGGAGCCCCACAGGTGTTCCATGAACAGGTTGGGCCCCCACCAGGCGAAGTCGCCGGGGTAGAGGGCCCGGGCCAGGTGGAGCATCGACAGGCCGGTGAGCACGGGCCGGAAGGCCGTCCGGTCGTGCACGTGCAGCTGGACTCCGTGGCAGACGGTCCCGGCGTGCTTCTGGAACGTGGGCGTGAAGGACACCTCGCGGAAGCGCACGCCGGGCAGGCCGAGGGCGTTGAGCTCGCGGGCGTAGCGCTCGTCGGCGTACGGCGCGCCGATGAGCTCGAACGGGCGGGTGGTGCCGCGGCCTTCGGAGAAGGTGGTGCCCTCGAACAGCCCGGTTCCGGGGTAGACCAGGGCGGTGTCGGTGGTCGGCATGTTGACCGACGGCATCACCCAGGGCAGGCCGGTGTCCTCGAAGGCCATCTCGCGCCGCCAGCCGTCCATCGCGACGACGGTCACGCCGGGGTCGAAGCCCAGCGCCAGCTCGCCGGCGGTCTTGCCGTGGCGGATGGGCAGCGGCGCGCGGCCGACGAAGCTGGCGAAGGCGGGCTCCAGCAGCGGGCCTTCGGTGAGGGTCCCGCCGAGGGGGTTGGGCCGGTCGAGTACGGCGAAGCGCACGCCGAGCCGTTTAGCGGACATCAAGAGGTCGTACAGCGTCCAGATGTAGGTGTAGAACCGGGTGCCGACGTCGGCGATGTCGAACACCAGCGTGTCCACCCTCGAGGCGGACACGACGGCGTCCAGCTCCGGTCCGGAGATCTGGTGGGTGTCGTGGACCGGCAGCCCGGTCCTGGGGTCGGTGGCGTCCTGTTCGCTGAAGCCCGCCTGGGCGGTGCCGCGCATGCCGTGCTCGGGGCCGAACAACGCGGCGATCGGCACGCCCGCGGCGAGCAGCGCCTCCAGGGTGGGGGTCAGGTCGGGCAGGACGCCCGTCGGGTTGGTGATGAGGCCGATGCGCTCGCCCGGCACGAGCGAGGGGTCGGCAACCAGCCGTTCCGCTCCGGTTCGTACGTGTTGCATGAACCCATTGTCTGAAAGTTATTTACAAGAGAGAAGTAGATGGTGGAAATTAGCGTCATGAGTGATCCGGAGCTGTCCACGGAACAGAGCGATCCGCGCTACAGCCAGATTGACCGGCTGCCGACGGAACAGATCGCCCAGTTGATGAACCAGGCCGACGCGTCCGTGCCCGCCGCGGTCGCCGCCGCCGTGCCGGACATCTCCGCCGCCATCGACGCGATCGCCGCGCGGATGGGCGCGGGCGGCCGGCTCCTGTACGTCGGCGCGGGCACCTCGGGCCGCCTGGCCGTGCTCGACGCCTCGGAGTGCCCGCCCACCTTCGGCACCGACCCGTCGCTGGTCCAGGGCATCATCGCCGGCGGCCACGAGGCGCTGACGCGCTCCATCGAGGGCGCGGAGGACGACGCCGGGGCAGGCGCCGCCGCCATCGCCGATCTCGAGGTCGGCCCCAGCGACGCTGTCGTCGGCGTCTCGGCCAGCGGACGCGCCCCTTTCGTCATCGGCGCGCTCGGCGAGGCCGCCGGGCGCGGGGCGCTCACCGTCGGCCTGTCGTGCAACCGGGCGGCGCCGCTGTCGGCGGCGGCCGAGCACGGCATCGAGGTCGTCGTGGGGCCCGAGGTGGTCACCGGCTCCACCCGGCTCAAGGCGGGCACCGCGCAGAAGCTGGTGCTCAACATGATCTCCACCATCTCGATGATCCGCCTGGGCCGTACCTACGGCAACAAGATGATCGAGATGTCCGCGATGAACTCCAAGCTGGCCGGCCGCGCCGTCCGCATGGTCGGTGACATCACCGGCGCCGACCCCGAGACCGCCCGCAAGACCCTGGCGGCGGCCGACGGCCAGGCCAAGGTGGCGGTGCTCATGATCCGGCACGGCCTCGGCGCCGACGCCGCCCGCGCCCTGCTGGAGGAGCACGGTGAGCGGCTGACCGACGCCCTGGAGAGCGCGCAGAGCTGAGAAAGGGGGGCGGACATGACGGCGAGCGGAGGGCGGGCGATGGACGGATGTGCGCGGAAGGCCGCGAGACCGAGGTCCGAGGCCGGGAAGGGCGGGGGTTCCTGATGTCGGATCGGCTGGACGAGATCCTGGCCGGAGGTGTGCCCGGCACGGCCGCGGCCGCCGTGGCGCTCGTCGCCGTGGACGGGGCCGTGGTCGCCTCGTCGGTCGCCGGAGAGCTGGTGCGCTACGACGACGCGGAGTTCACCCTGGCCGAGGAGCGGCCGCCGGCCCGCCGGGACTCCATCTTCGACCTGGCCTCGATCAGCAAGCTCTTCACCACGGCCGTCCTGCTGTCGCTGAGCGAGGACGGGCTGCTGGGGCTGGACGAGCCGATCGCCGCCTGGCTGCCCGGCCGCGATCCGCGCATCACCACGCGACGGCTGCTCACCCACACCGCCGGGCTGCAGCCGACGCGGCGCATCGACCTCGAGCTCCCCGGCGCCACCCCGGCGGCCCGCATGGCCGCCATCCTCGACACGCCCATCACCTCACAGACCGGCGGGCCGTACCTGTACACCGACGTCGGCATGGTCACCGCCGGGCGCGTGGCCGAGCTGGCGGGCGGGGCGCCGCTGGACGAGCTGGTCCTGGCGCGCGTCACCGGACCGCTCGGGCTGTCCGACACCGGCTACACCCCCGGGCCGGACAAGCTGCCCAGGATCGCCGCCACCGAGTGGAAGCCGGAGCGCCCCGGCCCCGGCTGCGTGCGCGGGCAGGTGCACGACGAGACCGGTTACGGGCTCGGCGGCGTCGCCGGTCACGCCGGGATCTTCGCCACCGCCGACGACGTCCTGCGCTTCGGCGAGACCCTCCGGCAGGGCGGCGGCCCGATCCTGCGGCCGGAGACCGTCGCCGAGATGCTGCGCGACCAGGGAGCCGAGGGCGCCGCGTTCCGGCACGGGCTCGGCGTGCGCCTCGGCGACCCGGCCATCGCGGGACCGCTGCACGGCTCGTTCGGGCATTCCGGCTTCACCGGCACCTCGCTGGTCGTCGACCCCGCCCACCGGCTGACGGTGGTGCTGCTGACCAACGCCGTGCACCCCGTACGCGGCCGGGACGACATCCGCGCCCTGCGCCACGCGGTGGCCGCCGAAGGACTGCGCCTGGCCCTCTCCTAGGTGCCTGCGGGGCCGTCTCAGCGGGGCGCCAGGGCCTCCAGGGCCTCCTCCGCGCGGCGCATGGCCTGCGCGGGCTCGGCGGTGACGATGGCGGGGTCGAAGTTGAGGTCGTGGAAGACCTCCGTCACCCCCTTGGCCGCCAGCGCGTCCACGTCGGCCCGGATCTCCTCGTAGGTCCCCGCCAGCGGCCCGCGCCCGGCCCCGATCCGGGTGACGCCTCTGACGACGAAGCGCAGGGCGCCCGGGTCGCGCCCGGCTTTCTCGGCCGCCGCCTTTACAGTGTAGATTTTCTGGTCGATCGCGGCCAGGTTCTCCCGGCTGGCGCTCATCCAGCCGTCCGCGAGCCGCCCCGCCCGCTCCAGCGCCCGCTCCGCCGCACCGCCCATGAGGACCGGCGGTGGTCCCGGCTCGGGCTTGGGATCCATGTGGGAGGCCGGAATCCGGTAGAACTCCCCCTCGTGCGCCACGACGTCCTCGCTCCAGCACGCCCGCAGCACCTGGACGAACTCCTCTCCCCTGCGCCCCCGCGCGGCGAAGTCCACCCCCGCGGCCGTGAACTCCTCCTCCAGCCAGCCCAGCCCCACCCCGGCCGCCAGCCGTCCGCCGGAGAGCGTCTGGAGCGTGGCGAGCTGCTTGGCCAGCACCACCGGCTGCATGAAGACGTTGACCACCGCCAGCCCGAGCTCGATCCGCCGGGTGACGGCCGACACGTGGGCCAGCGTCATCAGCGGATCGTGCACGCTGCGGTAGACGGGTCCCATGGCGTGGCCCTCGGGGTAGAGCAGGCGCTGAAAGGTCCACAGGCCCGCGTACCCCAGTTCCTCGGCCCGCTGGGCCACCCGCCGCATGTTCTCCGCCCGCGCCCACGGACCCGACAGCGGCACTCCAAAGCTGATCTTCATGACGACTCCCGTGAAGAACGACCTCCGGCGACACCTAGTCTTATCAAGTGAGTCTCACGGAAGAACTGGCCGGGGTCGCCGCCGCCTACGGCGGCACGGGCGAGATCGCGGTCCATCCCACCCGCACCGACGTGGTCGTGGTGCGCAGGGGCGAGGTCGTGGTCAAGGCGCACTCCGAGCGTGACGACCCGCTCCTGCTGCCCGCCCGCCTGCGGGCCGCCGGCGCCGCGGCGCTGAGCGGGATCATGCTGGCGCCGCTCGAGCCCGAGATGCTCACCGTCTCCGGGCGCGCGGTCACCGTCTGGCCCGCCGGGACGACCGTGGACCCGGACACCGCCCCCTGGGAGGAGGGGGCCAGGCTGCTGGCGCGGCTGCACGCCGTACCGCTGCCGACGCTGGGGCCGCTGCCCGAGGCGGGCGGTCCGGCGCGCGCCGCCCGCGCGGTGCGGCGGATGCCGGGTGACGGCCCGGTCGAGCAGCTGGTACGGCGGGCGTTCGAGAGCCTGCCCGAGCCGGAGCCGCACCCCGGCCTGCTGACCCACGGCGACTGGCACCTGGGCCAGCTGGTGTGGCGCGAGCGCTGGCTGCTCATCGACATCGACGACGTGGGCGTGGGCGACCCGGCCTGGGACCTCGCCCGCCCGGCGGCGTGGTTCGCGGCGGGGCTGCTGGCCACCCCGATCTGGGAGCGGTTTCTCGGCGCCTACCTGGCTTCCGGCGGCCCCGCGCTGGACCCTTCCGACCCGTGGGCCCGCCTCGACGTCCCGGCCCGTGCGCTGACCGTGCAGCTCGCCGCGGTGGCCGTGGTGAACGCCACCCGCGACGGCCGGGAACTCGACGAGGTGGAGCATTCGTTGATCGAGGCGTGCGGCAGAATTGTCGGGCTCCCTCAGAGCCTGCCATAGTGGCGCACGCAAGGAGTTTTCCCCTGACGGCAAGGAGATCAAGCGGATGCAGTGCCCCAAGTGCCGCGGCAGCATGCGGACATATGAGCGCAACGGGGTCCACATCGAGCAGTGCGACAACTGCCGGGGAATCTTCCTCGACTATGGCGAGCTCGAGACCCTGACCCGGATGGAGTCCCAGTACCACGCTGCGCCGCCGCCCGCGCCCGGCGGCCCGGCCTGGGGCGCGCCGTCACACGGCGGCCACCACGGTGGTTACGGTCACGGCCGGCGTCGCAAGGACAGCTTCATGGGCATGCTGTTCTCGTCCTGACGCTGGAACGTGCGAAGGGCCGCGCGGCCGCCGCGCGGCCCTTCGCCGTGTTCCGGGCCTACTTGGGGAAGCTCTCCGGGTCCACCTCGTCGGTGGGCGCGTTGCCGCCGGTGATGGCGTGCAGCGTGATCTTCCAATCGTTCCAGCGGATCTGCGTCGCGGTGTAGGTGGTCTTGAACCGCACCGACGACTGGAAGCGTTCGAAGCTGCAGTCGCGGGTGAACGCCTTGCTCTTGCCGTCCCAGTCCACGCCATGGGTGAAGTAGATCCGGTACTTGCCGTCGCGCACGCCGCTGACCTTGTACTTCTTCTTCTTGCCGACGTAGACGCTGAACGCCTTGGTGTCCCCGCGCATCAGGGTGACGACCGCGTCCCGGGAGGCGCCGTTGTGGATCTGCATCGAGCTGCGGCCGGTGAGGCTCTCCTTCTTGAGGAACTGCCCGGTCTTCAGCCGCCGGCTCTGCTTGGCCGCGGCCTTCACGGTGACCACGTCGGCCGGGTAGTCGCCGGCGGCCTGCAGCGCGGCGCCGGCCTCGTCGAGCTGCTTGAGCGGGGCGCCGAGGTCGGTGAGCACGCCGCCCGCGGTGCACACGTCGCGGCTGCCGACCTTGCCGAGGGTGGCGCCGAACTGGGCGGCGGCCGCGCGCAGGCTGCCGACGTAGGCGTCGTGCTGGGCCTTCACCTCCGGCGGCGGGCTCACCAGGGCCAGCGCGTCGGCGGCGCCGCGCAGCGCCGCCTCGGCGCGTTCCATCCGCTGGTCCAGGGTCTTGACCGACTTCGCGCCCATCATCGAGCCGATGGCGGCGGTCAGCTCCTGCTTGCGGGTGGACAGTTCGCTCTTGTAGCCCTCGGGGGTGAGCGCGGTGCCGCTGGGCGGGGCGGAGCTCGTTCCCGTGCTCGGCGGGGCGCTGCCGGGGCCGCCGGCCACGCCCCGGGCGACGGGTTCGCCACCGGTCAGGGTGCCGCCGCCGGAGGAGCAGGCGGTGAGGGTCGCGAGAGCGAGTACGCAGGTCATCAACCGGGGGGCAGCCACCTGCCACACTATCGCCCGGTTGATCCCCTTGCGTCAATTCACGATTCCGACAGTCCCGTCTCCCTGTCCTGCACCAGCCAGCGGGTGATGCCGAGTTCCTCCAGGAAGGGCAGGTCGTGGCTGGCCACGATCAGCGCTCCCCGGTAGGCCGACAGCGCCTGAGTGAGCTGCCGCACACTGGCCAGGTCCAGGTTGTTGGTCGGCTCGTCGAGCAGGAGCAGCTGCGGCGCAGGGTCGGCCGACAGCAGCGCCGCCAGCGTCGCCCGGAACCGCTCGCCGCCCGACAGCGTGACGACCGGCTGGTGCACCTTCTGCCCGCGGAACAGGAAGCGGGCCAGCCGCGAGCGCACGTCGGTCACGCTCGCCTGCGGCGCGAAGGCACGCACGTTGTCCAGCACGCTCATGCTCTCGTCCAGCAGGTCGAGCCGTTGCGGCAGGTAGCGCAGCGGCACCGGCACGCCGTGCGCGGCGATGCGCTTGAGCAGGGTGGTCTTGCCCGAGCCGTTCGCGCCGGTCAGCGCGATCCGCTCGGGCCCCTGCACGAGCAGCTTCTCCAGTACGGCGGCGCCGTCCCCGGCCTCCGGGGCCGGATCGAGCGGCAGCTCCAGCACCACCCGCCCGGCGGGCACCGCGGTCTCCGGCAGGGAGATGCGGATCTCCTTGTCGTCGCGGACGGCCTGCTCGGCCTCGGTCAGTTTGTCACGTGCCTCCTCCAGCTTGTCCTGGTGCATGGTGCGGTGTTTGCCGGCCGAGACCTGCGCCTCGCGCTTGCGGGCGTTCATGACGATCTTCGGCTCGCGCTTCTGGGCGTACATCTTGTTGCCGTACCGCACCCGGCGATCCAGCTTGACCAGGGCGTCGGCCAGCTCGCGCTTCTGCTTGCGCATGTCGGCCTCGGCCACGCGGACCAGCCGCTCGGCCGTGTCCTGCTCGGCGGCGAGCATGCGCTCGTAGTCGGCGAAGTCGCCGCCGAACATGCGCACCCGGCCCTCGCGCAACTCGGCGATCTGGTCGGCGAGCGCGAGCAGCGCCCGGTCGTGGCTGACCACGACGAGCACGCCCGGCCACGCCTCGACCGCCGCGTACAGCCGGGTGCGGGCGTCCAGGTCGAGGTTGTTGGTGGGCTCGTCCAGCAGCAGCACGTCCGGCCGGGACAGGAACTGGGCCGCGAGCCCGACCATGACCACCTCGCCGCCGGACAGCGTGCCGACGGTGCGGTCGAGGTGCACGTGGTCCAGGCCGAGCCGGTCGAGCTCGGCCCTGGCGCGTTCCTCGACGTCCCAGTCGTCGCCCACGGCCTCGAAGTGCGCCACGGCCACGTCACCGGACTCGATGGCGTGCAGCGCGGCCCGGATCGGGGCGATCCCGAGCAGATCCGCGACCGTGCTCTCCCGGCGCAGGGTGAGATTCTGCGCCAGGTAGCCGACCCGTCCGGCCAGCGTGACGCTGCCCCCGGCGGGTTTCAGCTCCCCGGCGAGGATCTTGAGCAGTGTGGACTTGCCCGACCCGTTGGTCCCGATCAGACCGGTACGGCCGGCGGGAAAGGCGGCCTCGAGCTGGTCGAGCACCAAGGTGCCGTCGGCCCAGCCGTACGAGACGCGGTCGATTACCACGGAAAATGACATAAGGCGGCTCCCGTCACAAAGATCAGCATGAAATGTGACTTGGCGGGAATCACCGCGAAAACGCCCGTGTGAGGTGGCGAACGCCGAGGTCCAGGAGTGCGCGCGTGCCCACGACGGGGCGGAACGGCGCGGTGCCCGCGACCTCAGACCCTCACGTCAACTGCCCCCTGGGCTCGGCGATAAGACGTCGGGAACTGTACCCCGGCCACGGATCGGTTGGCAAGCCTAGCCTTTGACCGCCCCGCCGAAGCTGAACGATCCGGCCAGATACTTGTTGACCGCGACGTACAACGCCACGGCCGGCGCGGTGTAGATGATCGAGAAGGCGGCCAGCTCGCCGTAGGCCACCTGCCCGTACTGGGAGAAGAACGTGTAGATGGTCACCGCCGCCGGCGCCTCGCCCGGCTCGTCCAGCAGCACGAACGGGGCGAAGAAGTTGCCCCACTGCCCGACGAAGACGAAGATGCCGACCACCGCGACGCCGGGCGCCATCAGCGGCCCGACCACCCGCACCAGCGACTGCACCCATCCGGCCCCGTCCACCCAGGCCGCCTCCTCCAGGCCGACCGGCACGCCGTCCATGAAGTTCTTCATGAGCCAGATCGCGAACGGCAGCGCGCTGGCCGTCAGGAAGAGCACCATCGCCGGCACCGAGCCGTAGAGGTTGAACCGGTAGAACAGGGAGTAGACCGGCACGATGATCGCGGTCAGCGGCAGGCCGGTGGTGAACAGCAGCGTCAGCATGAAGGACCGCTTGTACCGCAGCTCGTAGCGCGAGAGCGGATAGGCGGCCGGCACGGCGACGGCCACGGTGAGCAATGCGGTCCCGCCGGAGATCACGATGGAGTTGATCACCGGCAGCACCGTGGTCTCCCAGGTGAGCACCGCCCGGAAGTTACCCAGCGAGAACTCCCCCGTCGGCTGCGCCGACAACCCCGCGCCCGGCTGGACCGAGGCGATGACCACCCACAGGAACGGCGCGGCGAACGAGATCGCCACGACCAGCAGCGCGAGCCGTGCGGCCAGGCGGCCCATCAGTCCTCCACCTTGATCAGCCGGAGATAGATCAGCGAGAACAACGCCCCGATCACCAGCATCACCAGCGCCATGGCGGAGCCGTAGGCGATCTCGCCGTATCTCAGGGCCTTGTCGTACATGTACAGCGGCGTCGTCTGGCTGGCGTTGCCCGGGCCGCCGCCCGTGAGGGTGTAGATGAGGCCGAAACTGGCCAGCGTCTGCAGGGTGATGAGCATGAGGTTGGCCATGATCGAGCGGCGGATCAGCGGCAGCGTGATGTGCCACAGGCGCTGCCACCTCCCCGCCCCGTCCACGGCCGCCGCCTCGACCAGGTCGGCGGGCACCTCCGACAGCGCCGCCGAGTACACCAGCATCGAGAAGGCGGTGCCGCGCCAGACGTTGGCCAGGATGACCGCGACCATCGGCGCGGTGTAGAGCCACTCCTGCCCGAGGCCGGTCAGCGTGTTGAGCGTGCCCTCCTCGGCCAGGAAGGAGAACCAGCACAGCGCCGCCACGACCTCGGGCATCACCCAGGCCGCGATGACCACGCCGTTGACCGTGCTGCGCGTGAACCGTGAGCGGCCCCGTTGCAGCAGCGCGATCATCAGGCCGAGCGTGTTCTGCCCGACGACGGCCGAGCCGACGACGAAGACGAAGGTGAGGGTGAAGGAGTTGAGGAAGTCGGCGTCGGCGAACATGCGCACGAAGTTGGCCGGGCCGACGAACCGCGGGCTGACCGAGTTGGTGCCCGTCAGCGTCTCGTTGGTGAAGGCGGCGTAGAAGCTCCACAACACCGGCCCGGCCAGGAAGAGCACGAGCAGCACCAGCGCCGGGACCAGCGGCGCCAGGCGGCGCAGGGCCCGGAACCCGCGTCCCGGCGGGCGTGTCCCGGCCACGCCCGCGACCGCCGTGGCCGTCATCCGCCCGCGACGACCTTGTCCGGGCCGCCGACGACGCCGGGCAGCCGGTCGGAGAACGTCCTGGCCGCCTCCTCGGGGCTGCGCGTCCCGGTGGTGACCGCCTCCATGGCCTCCTGGACCTCGGCCGAGACCTTCGGGTACTCCTCGAAGGCCGGCCGGTAGTGCGTGACGGCGGCCAGGTCCGTCCAGAACTTGATGGAGGGGTTGTCGGCGTTGTAGGCGGGGTCGGCGGCGACGTCCTTGCGGGTGGTCAGGTCGCCGGTGCCGATGGAGTAGAGCATCTGGTTCTCTTTGTTCGTGGCGGTGGCGATGAAGTCGAACGCCTCCTTCTTGTTCGGCGTGTAGGAGCTCATCGCCATCACCCAGCCGCCGGACATGCTCACCGCGCCCGGCTCCTGGCCGTTCTGCGTCGGCATCCTGGTCCAGCCGATCTTCTGCTGCCACTCCGGCCACGGCTTGGGGCTGGTCGGCTTCCAGGCCGCGGCGGTCCAGGCGCCGTCGAGCGAGATGCCGAGCTTGCCCTGCGGGAACCACTCCAGGTTGTTCTTGTCGGCCAGCTTCGCGTTGTGCGCGTCGGCGAGCTTGGGGCCGAGGTTCTCCCGGTAGAGCGTGTTGACGAAGGCCAGGGAGTCGGTGAAGCCCTTGCCGGCCGCCGCCCACTTCTTCTGCGCCTGGTCGTAGAGGGTGCCGCCGGGCGTGCCGTACAGGAGCATCTCGAAGCCCTGCATGGTCGTGGCCTCGCCGTGGATCTTGGTGGAGTACATGCTGAAGGGGACGACGCCGGGGACCTTCTGCTTGATCGCGCGGGCCGCCGCGAGCACGTCCGCCCAGGTCTTGGGCTCCCACGGTACGGCGATGCCGGCCTTGGCCAGGACGTCCTTGTGGTACCACAGGCCGCGGGTGTCGGTGCTGATCGGGACGCCGTAGATCTTGCCGTCGCCGCCCTTGGCCGCGGCCTTGACCGAGTCGGGGAACTGGGTGCTCCAGTCGGCCCAGCCGGCCAGGTACTCGTCGAGCGGGGCCAGTTTGCCCGCGGCCACGTCGGCGTTGACCTGGAAGGTGTCGTGGTAGTAGAGGTCGGGCGCGGAGTCGGCGGAGCGGTTGAGCAGGGCGAGCTTGGTGTAGTACGCCTCGTTGTTGCCCTGCACCGGGGTCAGCTTGACGGTGACGCCCTTGTGCGAGGACTCGTACTGTTTCTTGGCGTTCTGGAGCATCTTCTCCAGGTGCGGCCAGGTGGTTTCGACCTTGTAGAGGACCTCGAGCTCCTTGGCCCCGGAGGCGGCGGGCTCCTTGGCGCCGGATCCGCAGGCGGCCAGGCCGATGACGAGGGTTGAGGTGATCAGGACATGTTTCATCGGGGCACCCCCGGGATGTCGCTGGTTCCCCGAACGTAAATCAATTTGATTTACATGACAACATGGGTCTCATGCGAATGGGCACCAATCTGCCCAAGGTTGGCGACTACAACCGGGCGGTAGTCCTGGAGGCCGTGCAGGTCTCCGACGGCATCAGCAGGGTCCAGATCGCCGAGCGCACCGGCCTGACCCCGCAGGCCGTCTCGGTCATCGTCAGGAAGCTGCTGGAGGACGGCCTGGTCGTCGAGGACGGCTCCGCGCCGGGCACGGGCGGCAAACCCCGCACCATCCTGCGGGTGGACGCCGCCGCCGGGTACGCCGTCGGCATCCACTTCGACCCGGAGTCGGTCTCCTACGTGCTCGCCGACCTGGCCGGCCGCCCGCTGGTCAAGATCCACCGCCCGGTACGGCGGGCCGAGCCGGAGCCGGTGGTCAGGAGCCTGGCCCGCACCGCCCGCCGCCTGCTGAAGGAGGCCGGCGTCCCGGACGGCAAGGTGCTCGGCGTGGGCCTGGCCTCCCCCGGCCCGCTCGACCCCGACGGCGTCATCGTCAACCCGCCGCGCCTGGCCGGCTGGGACGGCGTGCCGATCAGGAGCCTGCTGGAGCGGCACGTCGGCTACCCGGTGACCGTGGACAACGACGCGACCGCGGCGGCGATCGGCGAGCGCTGGGCGGGCCTGGCCCGCACGGTGCCCAGCTTCGTCTACCTCTACCTGGGCACCGGGATCGGCGGGGGCCTGTTCCTGGACGGGCAGGTCTACCGGGGCCGCACGCTCAACGCCGCCGAGTTCGGCCACATCACGGTCATGCCGGACGGCCCGGCGTGTTACTGCGGCAACCGCGGCTGCGTGGAGGCGCTGTGCTGCCCGGACGCGATCGTGGCCACCGTCAGGGAGCGGCTGGCGCTGGGCGCGGAGTCGGCGCTGACCCGGGGGCGGCTCAGCCACGCCGCCGTCTGCGCCGCCGCGGCCGCCGGTGACCCGCTGGCGGTCTCGGTGACGGAGGAGGCCGCCGACCGGCTGGCCGACGCCGCGGTCTCGGTGGTCAACATGCTCGACGTGGACCTGCTCGTGGTGGGCGGGCCGGCCGTACGCGAGCTGGGCGGGCTCTACCGGGAGGTGATCGGGCGGGCGGTGGCCACCCGGGTGCTGGCCCGGGGGCTGCAGGCCGTCCGGGTGGCGGTCTCCCCCATCGCCGCCGACGCGGCGGCGATCGGCGCGGCCTCGCTGGTCTTCCACGTCACCTACGCGCCGCGCCTGGACCGGCTGATCAGGGAGTGACCCGGCGGGCCCGGTGGTTGGCCACGTTGACCCGGTTGGCGCAGGCCAGCGTGCAGAAGCGGCGCCGGCCGTTGCGGGAGGTGTCGACGTAGACGGTCGAGCAGCCCTCGCGGTCGCAGCGGCCCAGGCGGCGGCCGTCGGAGAAGGAGATGGCCATGGCCAGGCCGCCGGCGGTGGTGTCCTTGGCGCGGTTGACGATGTCGGCGTCGACGGAGAAGAAGTGCAGGTGCGGCTTGCGCCCGTCGTGCGCGCTGATGTACGGCGTGGCGGCGGAGATCTTCAGCAGCGCGTTGACCAGCTCGATCTGGACGTCCTGGTCGCGCTCGCCGAAGACGGGGGCGAGCCGCTCCGCCCACATCCGCAGCTCCTCGGCCTGGGCGGGGGTGAGCTCGGGCCGGAGCATCGAGTGGGCCGCCAGGATGCGCTCCAGCGTGCGCGGCGCGTGGTCGCGGGTGTTGACCAGGTCGGCCGACAGGGCCGCCCCGTTGCCGCCGTAAGTGTTGAAATGCACAAGGCCATTACATCAGGTTGGAGCCATGCACTCCACTCACCTGCACGACCTGACCGCCGCCTCCGCCCACCACACCTCGGAAGGACTCGTCACGTACTACCGCTGCGCCTGCGGGGCGTGGGAGGTGCGCACCACCGCCGGCCTCGACGCGGCCATCGCGGCGACACGCCCGGGAGGTGACTGACCGGCGCCATCGACTCTCCGAGGGTGTTCGTCCTATTGTCGGCACCAACACCCCCTCAGGAGGTCACGCATGTCCAGCATCCCCGCCTTGCTGCGCGACCGGGTCAACGCCACCCCGGACGCCGAGGCATACCGCACCCCGTCCGAGAACGGCTGGACCTCCCTGTCGTGGCGGGAGACCGGCGACCGGGTCAGGGAACTGGCGCTCGGCCTGGCCGGGCTGGGCGCGGGGCCGGACACGCGGGTGGCGATCCTGTGCTCCACCCGGCTGGAGTGGGTCCTGGCCGACCTGGCCGTGCTGTCCACGGGCGCGGCCACCACGACGATCTACCCGTCCAACACCGCCGCCGAGTCCGCGTTCGTGATCAACGACTCGGGCAGCTCGATCGTCATCGCCGAGAACGACGACCAGGTGGCCAAGCTGCGCTCGGTCCGGGAGGAACTGCCCGGCGTGCGCACCGTCGTGGTCGTCGACGGCACGGCGAGCGACGACGGCTGGGTCGTGCGCATGGACGAGCTGGCCGGCGAGGGCGACTACGACGCGATGGTCGAGGCCATCTCCGAGAACGACCTGGCCACCCTCATCTACACCTCCGGCACCACCGGCCGCCCCAAGGGCGTGGAGCTGACCCACGACAACTGGCTGTTCACCGCCGCCTCCGTGCGTGAGCTCGGCCTGCTGAGCCCGGCCGACCTGCACTTCCTGTGGCTGCCGCTGTCGCACTCCTTCGGCAAGCTGCTGGAGGTCGTGATGATCGACATCGGCGTGCCGACCGCCATCGACGGCCGCCTGGACAAGATCGCCGACAATCTCGGCGTGCTCAGGCCCACGTTCATGGCCGCCGCGCCGCGCATCTTCGAGAAGATCCACAACACGGTCGCGGCGAACATGCGCACCGAGGGCGGGCTCAAGCTGCGCATCTTCACCTGGGCGAAGGCGACCGGCCTGCGCGTCGCGCGGGCCCGCCAGCGCGGCGCGGCCGTCCCCTTCACCACCCGCGCCGAGTACAAGCTGGCCGACCGGCTCGTCTTCGCCAAGCTGCGCGAGCGCTTCGGCGGGCGCATCCGCTTCTTCATCTCGGGCGCCGCGCCGCTGTCGATGGAGATGGCCGAGTTCTTCGACGCCGCCGGGCTGACCATCCTGGAGGGGTACGGCCTGACCGAGTCGTCGGCGGGCAACTTCCTCAACCGGCCCGCCACCGTCAAGTTCGGCACCGTGGGCCCGCCGCTGCCGGGCACCACCGTGCGCATCGCCGAGGACGGCGAGGTCCTGATCGGCGGGCGCGGCGTCATGCGCGGCTACCACGGCCTGCCCGAGGAGAGCGCCGACGCCCTCGAGGACGGCTGGCTGCACACCGGCGACATCGGCGAACTCGACGAGCAGGGTCGCCTGCGCATCACCGACCGCAAGAAGGAGCTCATCAAGACCTCGGGCGGCAAATACGTCGCGCCCACCTACCTCGAGGGCCGGATCAAGGCCGCCTGCCCGTACCTGTCCCACGTCTTCGTCCACGGCGACCGCCGCAACTACTGCACCGCCCTGGTCACGCTCGACATGGACGTGGTGCGCCCCTGGGCCGAGGCCGAGGGGCTGCCCGCCGACGCCGACGCGCTGCGCGGGCACCCGCGGATGCTCCAGGAGGTCCAGACGGCGATCGACCAGGTCAACGCCACGCTGGCCACCTACGAGACGGTCAAGAAGTTCGCCGTCCTGCCCGCCGACTTCACCGTGGAGACCGGGGAGCTGACCGCCAGCCTCAAGATCAGGCGCAAGGTCGTCGAGGAGCACCACGGCAAGGTGCTCGACGGCTTCTACTCCGGCTGATCCGCACTCGCGGGCGGGTCCTCCCGCTCTTCCCGTACGGCCGCGCGCGGCGGGGTCTTCCTCAGCACGAGGACGGCCTCGCCCGCCCTGGGCCACAGCCACCGGGTGAACAACCCGGCGGCCACGCCGATGGCCGCCCCGGCCAGCACGTCGCCCGGGTAGTGCACGCCGGTGTACACGCGGGAGAAGCACACCGCGCCGGCGACCACGCCCACGGGCACGCTGACCCGCCGCGGCGCCTCCATGGCCACGGCGGTGGCGAAGGCGGCGGCCGCGGCCGAGTGACCGGACGGGAAGGAGGCCGACAGCGGCGTCTTCAGGACCCTGGACAGCGGGAGCATGTCGGCCAGCGGGCGCTTGCGCTTGAAGGCGGGCTTGCCGGCCAGGTTCGCCAGCGGGCTGGCCAGGCTGATCGCCAGCATGCCGCGGGTGGCGGCGCGGCGCAGCCTGCGGCGGCCGGTGAAGGCCAGCCCGCCCGAGATCACGCCCCAGAGCACCCAGTTGTCGGCCGCCCGGGACAGCGGCGGGAGGACGCCCTCGAGTCCCGGCAGGTGCGCCTTGGCCACGGCCTTGAACAGGCGCTTGTCCCAGCGGTGCAGGCGGGAACGGAGTCGCATACACCCCATACTGCCCAATCGCCGCCGGGCATCACCGTCTCTCGTAGGCGGTGACCGTGATCTCGCGGACGGCCGCGCCGTACCGGATGGTGAGCGAGACCGTGGCCGGGCCGGTGGTCAGGATGCTGCCCACCCACAGCGCGCGCCGGTCGGGGCAGCCGGTGAAGCGGTAGGAGGGGGCGCCGTCGGCCAGGGTGTAGGTGTTGTCGGCGCGGTACCTCGCCCGGTCGAACAGCAGGGCGGTGCCGGACGTGCCCGTGGTGACGGTGAAGTCGGCGCCCGGCTCGGCGCGCACGGCGAGCTTGAAGCTGCGCACCGTCGCCGTCGGGCTGGGGCGCTGGGCCAGGACGAAGGCGAGCAGGGCGGCCGGGCCCGAGGTGACGATGCGGGAGCCGAGGCCGGGGTCGAAGTCCTGCTGGTTGGCGCCGGCGCAGATGCGCTGCCCGGGGGGCTCACGCACGGCCGCGGCCGTCGTGGGTGTCGTGGAGAGCGTGCCGCCGGTGGCGGCGGTGCAGCCGCTCAGGAGCAGCGCCGCGGTGGCGAGGGTCGTTCGTCTCATGTCTGCGATACACCGGCGGGGCACGGGGGGTTCCGGGTCAGGGCGCGCTCACAGGATCCTCCTGGCCGCGGGGATCTTGCGCACCAGCGAGGCCAGCTTCCAGCACACCGGCAGCGCGATCAGCACGAGGACGGCGAACTTGACCACCGCGAGCGTGTGCAGGCCGGACAGCAGGAGGGCGACGCCGACCAGCACGAGCGGGTGGATGATGTAGACGGTGAACGCGTTCTCGGCCAGGAACCTGCCGATCGGGCCCTGGGTGTTGAAGCGCTCGCGGAACCACACGCTCAGCCCGATGGCCATCGAGACGGCGAAGGACGTCTCCCAGGCCGCGCTCGCCAGCTGGGCGGCCCAGCCCTGGGTCAGCACCTGCCCGACCGGTAGCAGCACCGCGGAGGTGACGCCGGCCGCGATGAGACCCCACGTGGCCGCCGCCGGGGGCAGCGAGGTGTACCAGCCGCGCCGGTAGGCCAGGGCGCCCACGGCGAACATGGCGGCGTACTGCGGCAGGAAGGACGGGGTGGGCAGGCCGACGATCGGCCAGTACTGCCCGACCGGCACCAGGAACCGCCAGGCGAACACGGCCAGGGACAACGCCGCGGTGAACACCACGATCGCCCGCAGGCTCAGCGGGCTCTGCCGTACCTCGGCCGGGCGCCCGGAGCGTCGCCACAGGACGTAGCAGGCGGAGAAGACGAGCAGGACCTCCACGAACCACATGGGGCCCGGGTCCCAGGAGCCGATGTAGAAGAGCCAGTACGGGATGGAGCCGTCGTAGAAGCCGAGCATGACCCACGGGCGCAGCACGAGCAGGTAGACCAGCAGCGGGATGCCGAGCCGCTTGAGCCGGTCGCGCAGGAACGCTCCCGAGCCCTTGCGGTCGTGGGAGGCCGGGGTGAAGAAGCCGGCGATGAGGAAGAAGAAGCCCATGAAGAACGCCTGGTTGAACATGACCAGGACGTCCAGGACGAGGCCGGTGCCGTCCCGGGCGGGCTCGTGGTGGTACCAGGCGGGGATGTTGCCGTAGGTGACCGCCGCGTGGTGGATGACCACGAGTACGGTGAGCACGATGCGCAGGTTGTCGATGCCCAGGAGCCGGGTGCGCGTCGAGGTTGTCACGTGACAGCCCTTTCGAAGAGGTCGGCCAGCTCGTTCGCGTGTGCGTCGAGGTCGTGCCCAGGGGTGATCACCCAGTAGGCGAACATGGCGTTGACGGCCGCGTTGTGGGTGACGGCCATGATCCGGCGATCGAAGGGGCGGAACTCGCCGTTCTCCTGACCCCACTGGTAGATGGTCTCCAGCCCCTGGTAGAGCACTTCATCGGTGTGCATGCCGTAGCGGAGCCCGCCCTTGTCGTCGCGGAGGTTGGTGAAGATCTCCCCGAGCGCCTTGACCTGGGCGCGGTTGTCCCGCATGTGTTCGGCGACGGCCAGAATGTGCGTGCGCAGCAGCTCCTTCGCCGTGGTCCCGCTCTGCATGCGGGACACGACGTGCTCGGCGATCCGGGTGTAGACCTGCTCGACGACCTCCTCCATCAGCTCGTTCTTGCCGGCGAAGTGGTAGGAGATGACGCCTTTGCTGATGCCGGCGTGCTTGGCGATGGCCGCCAGGGACGCGCCGGCGAAGCCCGCCTCGGCCAGGACCTCGATGGTGGCGGCGATGATCTGCGCTCGCCTGGCCTCCTCGATGAAGGTTCTCTGACCTTCGGGCTTATTTTCTGACCGCATGGCCAGAATTTAGCACATGCGGCCAGAGGATTGCGCGGGCTATCGGACCCGGAGGACGGCGAGCCCCATGATCAGCATGGTCGCCGCGCCGGCGTAGGCGGCGGTCTGCATGCCGTCCACGTACGCGGCGCGGGCCGCGGCGGCCAGGGCCGTACCCACGTCTCCGGCGAGCTCACCGGCCACCGCCAGCGCGCCGCCGAGGGTCTCCCCCGCCACCGCGGCGCTCCGCTCCGGCACTCCCGGCGGCACGGTCGCGGCCAGCGAGGACCGGTAGACGGCCATGCCGACGCTGCCGAGCACGGCCGCGCCGAGCGCCTGCCCGAACTCGGTGGCCGACTCGAACAGGCCGGAGGCCGCACCCGCCTTCTCGGGCGGCGCCGCGGCCAGGACCCGGGTGGAGGCCAGCGCCTGCACCGCGCCGATCCCCCAGCCGAGCAGGAACAACGCGCCGAACAGCAGGGGCAGGCCGCTCTGGCCGTCCAGGCGGGCGATCAGCAGGAAGCCTCCGGCCCCCAGGATCATGCCGGAGCCCATGACGTGGCCGGGGCGGATCCACCGGGTCAGCGCCGCACCGAGCACCGATCCGGCCGCCGAGCTGAGCGCCGCGGGCACGGTCATCAGCCCGGCCGCGAGGGGGCTCAGGCCGAGCACGGACATGAGGTACTGGGTGATGAAGTAGAACGTCCCGACCAGGGCGAAGACCGCGAGCGTGGCGGCCAGGAGCGCGAGCGTGAAGTCCCGCCGCCGGAAGAGCGCCAGGTCGAGCATGGGGTCGGCCAGCGCCCTCTGGCGGCCCAGGAACGCCGCCAGAAAGACCAGCCCGGCCACGGCGGCGCCCCACGTCGCGGGCGTGTGGTCCTGCTCGGCGGCCTTCTTCACGGCGTACACGATCGGCAGCGCGGCCAGGAGGACGAGCAGCGCGCTGAGGAGGTCGAACCTGCCCGGCTCCGGGTTGCGGTACTCCGGCAGCAGCGGCCCGAGCAGCAGAAGCAGGAGCATGATCGGCACGTTGACCAGGAAGACCGCGCCCCACCAGAACGTCTCCAGCAGCCAGCCGCCGACGATCGGCCCGGTCACGCTGCCGAGGGTGAAGACGGCTGCCCAGACGGCGATGGCCAGCTGAAGCCGGCGTGCATGGGTGAACAGCACCCGGATGAGGGCGAGCGTGGGCGGCATCAGCGTGGCCGCGGCGGCGCCCTGCAGGCCGCGGGCGACGATGAGCAGCTCGGCGCTGGGCGCGTAGGCCGCCAGGGCCGAGGTGAGGCCGAAGGCGACCGCGCCGGTCAGCAGCAGGCGCCTGCGGCCGATCCGGTCGCCCAGGTTGCCCATGGGGATGAGGAGCCCGGCCAGCAGGAAGGCGTAGACGTCCACGATCCACAGCTGCTGCGTGCCGGTCGGCTCCAGGGCCGCGGTCAGCGCGGGCAGGGCGAAGAAGAGCACGGTCACCGTGATCGAGATGAGCAGGACGGGCAGCATGAGGATCGCCAGCCCGGCCCACGGCCGCCATCCCGCTCTGGCGCCGCTTTCTGTGACGGTCATATCCATTCCTCCATACGCTGTACGTGATATTTCACAACACCATACGGATAGCCCTATCTCGGCCTTTTTCATCACGGATACTATGATTTCGTCACAAGTAGAGAGGTGTGATGAAATGGCGTCATGCGTGGAGTGCGGGAGTCCGCTCGACGTCCCCGCCCGCGGCCGCAAGCCCCGCTACTGCTCCCGCGCCTGCCAGGCCCGCGCCTACCGGGCCCGCCTCCACACGCGCGCCACCCCGGCGCCCCCCGCCCGCCGCCCCGCCGACCCCGGCCTGTCCCGGGACCGGATCGTGCGCTCGGCCATCCTGATCGCCGACGCGCACGGCCTGGAGAGCCTGTCCATGCGGCATGTCGCCACCGCGCTCGGCGTCAAGGTGATGTCGCTGTACACCCACCTCGCCGGCAAGGACGAGCTGACCGGCCTGATGGTCGAGGCCGTCTTCCGCGAGCAGGACCCCGGCGCACGCGAGCACGGCGGCTGGCGGGCCGCACTCGAGTCCGCCGCCCGCTGGGAGTGGGCGCTCTACTCCCGGCATTCGTGGGTCCTGGAGATCATCGCGACCGTCCGGCCGCCGCTCGTGCCCAGCCTGCTGGCCCAGTTCGAACGCGGGCTCGGCGCCTTCGACGGCCTCGGCCTCGATCCCGTGACCGTGCACCGCCTCTACCTCGGCGTCAGCGGCCTCCTGCAGGGCCTGGCGCTGCTGCGGGTCAGCGAGATCACCGCCGAGCGGCGCGGCACGCTCGGCCAGTGGCGCACGGTCCAGGTGCCCGCCGCCCTCGCCGAACTGGGCCCCGGCCGCTATCCGAGGCAGGCCGCGCTGGGCGGCGACCCCGGGGTCATGGCCGACCTCTCCGACCTGGACGAGATCTTCGAGTTCAGCCTCCGGCTGCACCTGGACGGCATCGCCCGGCTGCTGGAGGCCCGTTAAAGGGCCAGCCAGCCGGCTGTGCCGTACCAGGTGCCGCCCGCGGCGAGGTGGTCGCCGATCGCGCGCTCCAGGCTGGTGCGGCGCGGCAGCGGGTCGGCCTTCGCGTCCGCGCCGAAGACGAACTCCATCATTCCGCTGTCGTCGAAGCGGTGCAGCAGGCGGAAGCGGCGCTGGAAGGCGAGGATGTTGGACGTGGCGGGAAGGTGGCGCCCGAGCTGGTCGTCGAGCATCCACGAGTGGCAGGTCGCCACCCGCAGGTCCTCCTCGGGGAAGTGCTTGGGGAAGAACACCCGGGCCCGCTCGAAGGAGTCCGTGCAGGCTGCCGGGGTCACCGGCCCGTGGAAGTCGGGGATGTGCACGGCCACCGCCAGCCCCTCCGGCCCCACCGGCGCCCCGTCCTCCACCGCGCGCCGCAGCGTGGTCTGGCCCAGCCGCGCCCGCTCGAACTGCAGCCGCCCGAGCTGGTAGAGCAGGCCGCGGGTGTGCAGCATGAACCAGAACGGCGCGTGCAGCCCGGCCGTGCCGTGCCGCTTGCGGTGCACGGCCATGTTGCGGCCGAGGTCGGCGAAGGTCGCCTGCGACACGTCCTCGGGGACGCCGTGCTCGCGGTGATAGTCGCGGGTGTACGGCAGGGCGGCCATGAAGGCGTGCACGAAGAAGTACGGGCCCAGCTCGGGCACGTAGGGGAAGGCCGGCGGGCGGTCGAAGCCGCCCATGGTGGAGACCAGCGAGTGCACGCAGCGTTCCAGCAGCCACCGGTGCGAGGTGCCGGGCTCGGGCACGCTCGCGAGCACGCCCGCGACGTCCTCGTGCGGCACGGTCAGCCGCATCAGCTCGGTCATCGGGTCGGCGGGGAAGCGGGCCTCGATGCTCCCCAGCGATTCGAGGTGCGCCAGCCAGGCGGGATGCTCGCGCAGGAGGTTCTTGACGTCCATCGTTGATCAGCTTAGCCGGGCGCGGTAGACCTCCCTGGCCCGCTCGATCACCGTCAGGTGGTCGCCGAGCTGGCCCGGCTTCGGCAGCCGGGCCCGGGTTCTGACCAGATCCTCCAGCAGGTCCAGCCAGTCCAGGCACCAGCGCACGTCCGGGCCGCGCGCCACCCGCCGGCCCGCCACGTCCACGTGCACGGGGCTCGTCAGCGCGTACCCGCAGGTGGTGAGCGTGCGCGGGTGGGCCTCGCACAGGGCCTCGGCCAGCACGTACGTGGGCTCGGCGACGTCCAGCTCGGCGGTGACGGTCAGCGCGTCGTCACCGCCGCCGAGCCGGCCCGCGCCCGCGCGCACGCCGTCGGCAGTGCGGATGCGCACCGCGCTCACCTCCGGGCCGATCGCGGTCGCGGTGACCGACAGCCGCCGCCCCGGCTCCGCCTCGATCACCGCGCCCGGGCCGTGGCCGTCCACCGACAGCTCCAGCCACGGCCCGGTCGTGGCGAACGTGCGGCGGGCGCGGACGGCGGCGGCGAACGACTCGGCGCTCAGCACGCCGTCCACCCGGGCGTAGACGCGGGCCCAGCCCGGCGGGTTCGACTGGTTGTCCGAGCGGGTGAAGGAGATCATCGTGTCGGTGCCCGCGGTGACGGCGAGGAGGTTGCCCGCCCCGAGCAGGCGGCGGTAGACGGCGGCCGTGGCCGGGATGGAGGCGTGCGTGAGCACGTCCAGGCTGTCCACCAGGCCGAGTGCGGCGTCGGCGACGAGCTCCCTGGCCGTGCAGTCGCGGGCCACCGGCCCGAACAGCGCCCCGGCCGGGTCGTCGTCGCGGACCGGCAGGCCGAACGGGTGGCTGTAGCCGAGCAGCGCCCCCAGCTCGCGCAGCTCGGCCAGGCCGGCGGAGTTGGGCGGCCAGTCGGCGTCGCCGTCGAAGCCGGAGTGCAGGCGGCCGGGGCGGCCCGTCAGGCCGAAGGCGTAGGCGTGGCCGAGCAGGTCGTTGCGGTACTCCGCGCCCATCCTGGCGATGTGGGTGGCGTCGGACCAGGGCAGGTCGCGCCCGATCCAGTGCTCGAGCGCCTCGCGGTCGTACACCCTGGCCCCGGCCACGTTCCCGGCGAGCAGGTTGAGGATGTGCAGGTCCTCGCCGTGCTGGGCGGCCGCCGCCGCGGCGGGGGCGGCGACCAGGTCACCGGCCCAGTTGAGGTGGGTGTGCAGGTCGCCGCCGTACCATCCGCGGGCGGCCGCGTGGTAGATGCGGTGCGGCGTCAGCCGTACCAGATGCTCCTGGCCCTGGCGCGGGGTCAGGCCGGTGCCGGCCTCGTCGTACTCCATGCCGCGGGCGGCGGTGACGGTGAGCGGCTCGGCGGGGACGTCGAGGGCCAGGTCGTCGCCGTGGAAATAGGGGCGGCCGTGGAAGTCGTGGCGCTGGGGCACGCCGTGGGGAAACCAGCCCTGGCCGTTCTCACCGGTGACGCTCCATCGGCAGGGGTACGGCGAGCGGAGCCGGAGCCGGGCCGCTGGAGCGATCCTGAGCAGGGGCGCGAGGTCCACCGGGGCGCCGTCGAGGGTGAGGTCGGCGTCCGGGGTGATCTCGGCGAGCCAGGCGCCGCGGGGCGGGATGTCGCGGCATAAGCCGCCGATCCGGACGGTGGCCGGTTCGTCGCGCCGGGAGTCGACGAGCAGCGGGATCCGGACCGGGTCCACCGGGCGGCGCGGGTGCGCGCGCAGGACGACCCGGGGGCCGCCTTCCAGCAGGTGGCCGCCCGGATCGAGGCGCAGGGCCGCGGCGTGGGCGGGCAGGTCGCCGCGCAGGGTGTCGCGCAGGACCTCGTCGTAGTCGGGTTCGGCCAGGCGGGCGCCCAGGTCGTTCGGTGATTCGCCGGGGTGCCGCTCGGCCAGCCGGTGGAAGGCCACCCGCCAGAAGCGGCCCATGAGGTGCGGCGGGAGGATGCGCCTGCGGGCGAAGAGCCGCACGTAGTGGACCTCCGGTTCGCCCCAGGTGATGCCGTGCTCGCCCAGCAGTCCGCAGTACTCCCGCAGCGCCCCCGCGACCGGTTCGGGCAGCATCGGGTCATCACACATGCGCGGTCTCCCCGTCGTCGACTGCGCGCCATGGTGGCACACGCCATCGGATCGGGCAGGCGCACGTGCGGAAACCAGTAACGATATTTCCCCTGAGAGGGAAACATCGGTCACCCGGTGGGATGTGCCTCTTCCCTCACAGCGCGGCCGGCTCGCGCAGCAGGACCGCGGCCGCCGCACGGATCTCGTCGGAGAACGGCGCGGGCCGGAACGTGGCCGGGTCGAGGTTGACGTTGACCCGGTGCCCCTCGGCGTGGACCACCGAGCCGTCGGCCGACAGGACGCGGAAGCCGTACACGCCGCTGGTGCGCCCCATGCGCTCCAGCCAGAACTCCACGAGCACCTCGCCCGCCCCCAGGACCGGCGCGTTGTACACGATCTTGAACTCCCGCACGGCCAAGAAGACGTCCTTGAACGCCGACTGCGCCGGGTCGAAGCGCCAGCCGAGGTCGGTCCAGAAGGCGGAGACGGCGCGCTCGACGAGCAGGGCGTAGCGGGAGTTGTGCAGCATGCCCATGGCGTCGAGGTCGTCGAAGTACACCTGGACGGGCTGGAGCTGGGTCACGGTCAGGCCTCCGGGAGGAGTTCGGGGTCGGGGCAGAGAGCACGCAGGCGGTGCAGGACCGCGGCGCGGGAGTAGGCGTACGCCTCGGCGGAGCCGATGAGCCGGGCGTGGGCGACGGTCGCCTCGCCCAGGGCGTTGATCTCGAAGGCGAGCAGGCCGGGGTCGGTGCCGGGGAGGAGCTCGCCCAGGGCGAGGGCCTCCTCGGCCATGCCGCGGACCGCCTTGAGCCAGTCGGACATCGCCTTGGCCACCTTGTCGCGCACCGGACCCGGCCGGTCGTCGAACTCGGCCTGGGCGACGAAGAAGAAGCAGCCGCCGGGCAGCACGCCGTCCTCGTAGAAGCGCAGGCGGGCCTCGTGCATGGCCAGCAGCCTGCGCACGCCTGCGGGGGCGTGCATGGCCGGGCGGACGATGTGGTCCACCCATTGGCGGGCGGCCCAGTCGACGGCGTCGAGCTGGAGTTCCTCCTTGTCACGCCAATGCGCGAAAAATCCGGACTTGCTCACTCCGGCCGCCTCGGCCAGGCGGCCCAGAGTGAGGCCGCTCAGGCCGTCCACGGAGGCCAGGGCGACGGTCCGCGCCAGGATCGACTCCCTGCTGCGCTCGCCGCGCAGCCTGCGTCCATCGGTCATGGGAGCCACTATATACGAACGACCGGTCGTTTAGTTTTCTGGGCGGCGGTCAAGGGGCGGCTGCCCGTTGTCAGGGGCGGTCGGCGGTCGTCAGGGGCGTTTGAAGGCGGCGAGGAGCCGGTCGGCGGCCAGTGCCGGGGTCAGCTCGCCGGCCAGCACCTCGCGCTCGACCTCCCTGGTGAGGCCGGCCACCCGGGGGTCGGCGTGCAGCTCGGCCAGCAGCCGGTCGCGCACCAGCGTCCACGTCCACCGGACCTGCTGGGCCCGCCGCCTGGCCGGCACGTCCACCCGCTCGCGGTGGGCGCCGATCTGCCGCCACAGCTCCTCGAGCCCGGCCCCGGTCAGCGCGCTGCAGGTGAGCACCGGGGGCGGCGCCGTCTCGGACCGGAGCATGCGCAGCGCCCCGGCCAGCTCCCTGGCCGCCTTGCGGGCCGCCACCTCGTGCTCGCCGTCGGCCTTGTTGACCGCGATCACGTCCGCGAGCTCCAGCACGCCCTTCTTGATCCCCTGCAGCTGGTCGCCGGTCCGCGCCAGGCTCAGCAGCAGGAAGGTGTCGACCATGTCGGCCACCGCCGTCTCCGACTGCCCGACGCCGACGGTCTCCACCAGCACCACGTCGAACCCGGCCGCCTCCACCACGACGATGGCCTCCCGGGTCGCCTTGGCCACGCCGCCGAGCGTCCCCGACGTGGGCGACGGCCGGATGTAGGCGTGCGGATCGGCCGCCAGCCGCGCCATCCGGGTCTTGTCCCCCAGGATGCTCCCGCCGGTCCGGGTGGAGGACGGGTCCACCGCCAGCACCGCCACGCGGTGCCCCAGCCCGGTGAGCATGCTCCCGAAGGCGTCGATGAACGTGGACTTGCCCACCCCCGGCACCCCGGAGACCCCGATCCGCCACGTCCGGCCCGCCAGCGGGGTGAGCGCGACCAGCATCTCCTGGGCCATGCGCGCGTGATCGCCCTTGGTGGACTCCACGAGCGTGACGGCCCGCCCGATCCACGTCCTGGACCCGGCCTTCACGCCCTCGACATAGTCCTCGACCGATCGCATCCCCCGATCGTACGGCCCTACCATGGGCGATCATCGAGAGCCCGGGAAGGGAGCGCCGTGATCGAGGTCGAGACCTCCGGCGACGTCACCGTGGTACGGCTGGCCCACGGCAAGGTCAACGCCCTGGACCTGGAGTTGTGCCAGGAGATCACGGCGACGGCGCGCGAGGTGGACGCCGGGCCGGCCGGGGCCGTCGTGCTCACCGGCTCCGGGCGGGCGTTCTCGGCCGGGGTCGACCTGGAGCGCGTGGTGTCGGGGGGCGCGGACTACGTGGAGGCGTTCCTGCCGGCGCTCTCCGAGGCGTTCCGCGCCGTCTTCGACCTGGGCAAGCCCGTGGTGGCGGCGATCAACGGCCATGCGATCGCCGGTGGGTGCGTGCTGGCCGCCGCCTGCGACCACCGGGTGATGGCCGGGGGGACGATCGGGGTGCCCGAGCTGCTCGTGGGGGTGCCGTTCCCGGCCGCGGCCCTGGAGATCATGGAGTACGCGCTGGGCCCGGTAGGCGCCCGGCGGGCGATCCTGGACGGCCGCAACCATGCCGCCGCCGAGGCGCTGGCCCGGGGTTTCGTCGACGAGGTGACGGCGCCGGAGACCCTGCTCGAGCGGGCCATGGCCGTAGCCGGCCGGCTGGCCGCGGCGATCCCCGCCGACGCCTTCCGGCACACCAAACGGCAGCTGCACGCCGATGCGGCCGGCCGCCTCGCCGCCGAGCCGGCGACGGCGCGGCTGTGGCGGACCGCGGCGGCCGACGGCCGGATCCGGGCGTTCATGGACCGCACGGTGGCCGCCCGCCGGAATCATCCCGCGAGTGATATTGGCCAGCCCGGCGCCCGATGACCAAGACTGGGACGATGACGGCTAACCCATCGCAACCGCCGGACGCCGCCCCGATCATGATCCTCGGCCGGGCGTTCTGGGGGGCGAGAACGCTGATCAGCGCCGTGGAGCTGGGTGTCTTCACCGAGCTGGCGCAGGGCGGGCTGACGCTGGAGCAGCTCCGCGAGCGGCTGCGCCTGCACGAGCGCGGCGCGCGCGACTTCCTCGACGCCCTCGTGGCCCTCGGCATGCTCCAGCGCTCCGGCGGCCTCTACGCCAACACCCCCGCCACCGCCTACTACCTCGACCGGGCCAGGCCGACCTACATCGGCGACCTGATGGAGCTGGCCGGCGACCGCGGCTACGGGTCCTGGGCCTCGCTGACGACCGCGCTGCGTACCGGCCGGGCGCAGAGCAGCGAGACGGCGGGGGGCGAGGACCTGTTCCAGTCGATGTACACCGACGAAGAGGCCATGCGCCGCTTCCTGAAGGGCATGACCGGCCTCACCCTGCCCACGGCCAGGGCCATCGCGGCCGCCTTCCCCTTCGAGAAGTACACGACGTTCCTGGACGTGGGCGGGGCCCGCGGGGCGCTGGCCGTACAGCTCGCCGAGGCGCACCCGCACCTGACCGGCGGCGTGTTCGACCTGCCGCAGGTCCGTCCGCTGTTCACCGAGTACGTCACCGAGCACGGCCTGTCGCACCGGCTCAGCTTCTACGCCGGCGACTTCCTGACCGGGCCGCTGCCCCAGGCCGAGATCCTGGTGATGGGTCACGTGCTGCACGACTGGGATCTGGAGACCAAGCGGCTCCTGCTGCGCAAGGCGTACGAGGCCCTGCCCGAGGGGGGCGCGCTGATCGTCTACGAGACCCTCATCGACGACGAGCGGGCCACCAACGCCCCCGGCCTGCTCATGAGCCTGAACATGCTGGTCAACACCCTGGGCGGCTTCGACTTCACCGGCGCCGACTGCGCGGAATGGATGCTCGAGGCCGGTTTCGCCTCCCCGTCGGTGACCCGGCTGCCCGCGCTGGACGGCATGGTGGTGGGCATCAAGGGCACCCGCTGAGCCGAGGCGTCAGCGGCAGGCGCAGGCGGCCGCGGCCGCCTGCGCGGCGGAGTCCGGGGCGGCGGAGTCCGGGGCGGCGGAGTCCGGGGCGGCGGGGTTCCGGGCGGCCTTCTCGACCTCGGCCAGGATGCGTTCGCGGTCCCTCGGGCCGAGGTAGCGGCCGCGGGTCATGACCGCGTGGATGCGGCGGACGTTGCGGATGTCGGCCAGCGGGTCGGCGTCCAGGACGACCAGGTCGGCGAGCTTGCCGGGCGTCACGGTGCCGGTGGTGGCGGCGCGGCCGAGGAAACGGGCGGCGTCCCTGGTCATGGCCTGCAGGGCCGCCATCGGCGGCAGTCCGGCGCGGACCAGGAGCGAGAGCTCGTCGTGGGCGCTGAAGCCCGGGATGACGAAGGGGCTGTAGCTGTCGGTGCCGCCGAGCAGGCCGGCGCCCGCCCGGTGCAACCGGCCGGTCAGCGTCAGGAGCTGCCGGAAGAAGCGGCGATCCCGGGCGATCTCCTCCGGGGTGTCCGGAGCGGCGGCCTTCAGGGTCGCCAGCCACTGCCGCCGGTCGGCCGCGGGGATGTACTTCAGGCGCGGGTCGCCGGTGCAGGCGTCGGCGGGCTGGGAGAACACCTTCAGCACCGCCAGCGTGGGGGTGTGCCAGGTGCCGTTGCGGATGAGCTCGGCGTACAGGCGGCGGGCCTTGGCCGGGTCGTAGCCGGCGGCGGCCTGCCGTTCCAGGTCGCGGGCCATGGCGTACCAGGAGAAGGGGTCGGTGATCGGGGTGGACTCCAGCCGGCTGCGGAACTCCGCCTCCCGGCTGGAGGTGGCCAGGGTCAGGCCGGTCAGGTGCTCGATGCTGCGCTGGCCGAGCCTGCTCGCCTCCTCCATCGGCACCAGGTACGGCAGGTGGCCGTCCATGGGCAGGCCGAGCTTCGCGGCCTCGTCTGCCAGCACGCGCAGGAGGTCGCGGGGCAGGTAGGAGTAGACCTTGAGGAACTCCGCGCCGCCCGCCTTGGCCTCGCGTACGGCCTGCCGCGCCTCGGCCTCGGTGCCCACCTTGACGGGCAGCGGTCCCAGCACGGAGACCGGGCCGTCGACGATGGCGCTGCCGATGACCATGCGCGGCCCGAGCACCTCGCCGCGGTCGATCCTGGCGCGGAGCGCGTGGTGGCCGGGCAGGCCCATCATCTCGCGGATGCCGGTGACGCCGTTGACGACGTACAGCGGCGGGGCGATCTTCTCCTGCAGGCTGCCGTGGGCGTGCATGTCCCACAGGCCCGGGATGACGACCTTGCCGTTCAGGTCGATGACCAGGGCGTTCCCGGGACGGGGCGCCTCGTGGCCGGGGCCGGTCCAGGTGATCCGCTCGCCGATGATCACGATGGTCGTCGCCGGTCGCGGAGGCGCGCCGGTGCCGTCGATCAGGGTGGCCCGCCGGAGGACCGTGATGGCCTCGCCCGCGGCGGCCGCGGCCGGCGGCACGGCCGATGCGAGGACGGCGCCCGCCCCGGCGAGTGAGACACCGCGCAGGAAATCGCGGCGGCCCGCGGGCGCGCTCAGAATCATCCTGGACATAGGACTTTCTCCCGTTCACCCGATCCGATCTTTGCCTCGCCAGTAGACAACGGGCGAGGTGCACAGGGGACGTGTCATATGTCATGGATTCGCGTGCCGGGTCAGGCGGAGTTTGACCTGACAGTTAGCGTCGTTGACGCATTTATCGGACTAACTTCCGACAAAGGATGTGGTTTGGCGCTAGGGTCTTGGAGATCCATCTCAGCCGTCACAGGAGTCACTCCCCTCATGCCTCAGGTAGACCCGTTGCGCGAGGGCGACCCGGCGGTCGTGGGACCCTACCGCCTGGTCGGGCGGCTCGGCGCCGGCAGTCAGGGCGTGGTCTATCTGGGCCAGGCCAGGAACGGCGTGCCGGTCGCGGTCAAGGTGCTGCGCGACGACCTGGCGGGGGACGACCGCGCCGCCGCCCAGATCGCCGCCGCCCGCCGCGTGGAACCGCTCGGCGTGGCCCGGGTGCTCGACGCCTCCTTCCACGGCCGGCCGTACCTCGTGACCGAGTACGTGGACGGGCCGTCGCTGCAGCGGGTGGGACGGCACAGCGGCGCCGAGGTCCAGCGGCTGGCCAACGCCACGGCCACCGCGCTGGCCGCCATCCACCAGGCCGGGGTCGCGCACCTCGACTTCAAGCCCGCCAACGTGCTGCTCGGGCCCGGCGGGCCGCGGGTGGTGGACTTCGGGATCACCGCCGGCGGGCAGACGCTCAGCGCCGGCGGCGGGATCTCCGGCACGCCCGCCTACATGGCGCCCGAGCAGCTGTCCGGCCTGGAGGCGGGGGCCGAGGCGGACGTGTTCTCCTGGGGCTGCGTCGTGGTCTTCGCCGCCACCGGCAAGCCGCCCTTCGGCGACGGGGCGCTGCCCGCGGTCATCCACCGGATCCTGCACGAGGAACCCCGGCTGGGCGACCTGCCGCAGCCGTTGCGCGCCATCGTCCAGAGCTGCCTGGCCAAGGATCCGGCGCTCCGGCCCGCCATGCGCCAGGTCGTCGTGCAACTGCTCGGCGGCGAGCAGCCGCTGCCCGCCCCCAGGAAGCCCAGGTCGCCTATGCGGCGCACGGTCCGCCGAGCGCTGATCGCGGGCGTGTCCGGGGTGATGGTGCTGGCGTTGTCCGGAGCCATCGTCTGGCTGACCTCCGACGACCCCCGGGGCGAGGCCGGCCCCCGCGTCACCGCCACGGTCACGCCCGCCGCCGTCTCCTCCACCAGCCCCAAGCCCAAGCGCACCCGCCCCACCCCCAGCGCCTCCTCCTCCGCGCGCGACGTCGGCAGCATCAGGGTCCTGTACGTCCGCGCCCAAGGGGCCAGAACCGCCCAGAGCCGCGACTGCCAGGTCGGCGACACCGTGGTCAGCGGCCTGGTCGAGGGCACCCGGTGGCCGGTCCGCTTCCGCTACGCCTGGATCGTCGACGGCCAGGTGGTACGGCGCGGCGCCGCCTACATCACCCAGGCCCGCACCCGCGCCATCGCCGCCCCGCCCGCCATCACCGCCCCCGGACGGCACACGGTCACCCTGCGCGTCACCTCCCCCGTGCCCGCCCGCGAGTCGATCGCGGTCGAGGTCTGCCCCGCGGGGACCGAGTAGATGAACCCTCCGGCCGAGCCGCTGCGGGCCGGCGATCCCCCGGCCGTCGGCGGGTACCGGCTGCTCGGCCGCCTCGGGGAAGGCGGCCAGGGCGTCGTGTACCTGGGCGAGGGGCGCGACGGGACCCGGGTCGCGGTCAAGGTGCTGCGCGGCGGGCTCGGCGGCGACGACCGCTTCGCCAAGGAGATCGCGGCGGCGCGGCGGGTCGAGCCGTTCTGCATCGCCCAGGTGCTCGACGCCTCCGCCGCCGGCCGGCCGTACATCGTGACCGAGTACGTCGAAGGGCCCTCCCTGCACCAGGCCGGCCGCCACAGCGGCGCCGACCTGCAGCGCCTCGCCGTCGCCACCGCCACCGCGCTGGCCGCCGTCCACGCGGCCGGGGTGGTGCACCGCGACTTCAAGCCCGCCAACGTCCTGCTCGGGCCCGGCGGGCCGCGGGTGATCGACTTCGGCATCGCCCGGGCGGTCGGCGCCGTGGCCACCGCGACCAGCGGGATCGTGGGCACCCCCGCGTACATGGCGCCGGAGCAGCTCGCGGGGCAGGAGGCCGGGCCCGCGGCGGACGTCTTCGCGTGGGCCGGCGTCATCGTCTTCGCCGCCACCGGGACGCCGCCTTTCGGGGACGACACCCTGCCCGCGATCATCAACCGCATCCTGCACAACGAACCTCACCTCGGCGACCTGCCCCGGCAGTTGCGCGGGGTCGTGTACGACTGCCTGGCCAAGGACCCGGGTGCGCGGCCGCCGATGCGGGAGGTGCTGTTACGGCTGCTGGGCGGTGACCGGGAGGCGGCCGGCGCGGAGGGCACGCCCGCGTGGGAGCGCTCCCCCGCCGCTGCCCCCGCTCCCGCCGCGACGCACTCTCCAGGACCCTTCACCGATCCCGCGGGGCGGGATCGGACGGTCGATCGGGTACGGCACGGCCGCGGCGGCCGCCACGCCGACGGCGACCTGGGTGGAGCCGGTGGCCGTGAAGCCTTTGGGCGACCGGGTGGATCCGGCGGATCTGGCGCCTTCGCGGGGCCAGGTCGATCCGGCGGATCCGGCGCCTTCGCGGGGCGCGGTCGATCCGGTGGCCCTGAAGCCTTCGCGGGGCCGGGTGCTTCCCGCAGGGCGGGCGGGCCGGTCCGGGCGGGGGTGGTCGTGCCGCTGGCGGCGGCCGCTGCGGTCGTGGTGACCGGTGGGCTGGTGTACGGGGTGACCTCGTTCCGGCCGGGCCTGCCGGACGCGGGGGCCGGGCCCGCGGTGGCGATGTCCCAGGGGCCGACGCCGGTCACGCCGGGGCGGAAGCCGTACGCCAAAAGGACGCCCAAGCCGAAACCCGCCACGCCGAAGCCCCCGCGCACCACGCCCTCGCCCGCGCGCACCCCGACGCCTCGGCGCACCACCCCCGCACCGGTGCGTACCACCCCTGCGGCTCAGCGGACCACCCCGGAACCCACCACGTCCACCACCAGGCCCGCGGCCGGGGGCGCGAGGATCCGGATTCTCGGCATCGACCTGCGCGGCGGCCCCGGCCAGGATCACTCGGCCAGTTGCTACATGCCGCCGGTCGGGTTCTCGGGCTCGATGGAGTCCTCGCGGTCGGAGGTGTGGATCAGCTACGCGTGGGTCGTGGACGGCGTGGTCAAGATGCGCAACCGCAGCTGGGTGCCCAAGGGGGAGTTCACGGCGCCGGCGCTGGCCCACCAGTACATGCTCAAGACCGGAGGCCACTCGGTCACGCTGAAGGTCACGGCGCCGGGAAGCGCGGCCAAGACGGTGCCGTTCAGCGTCTGCCCGATGGAGGAGTATTGATCCCGCCGGACGTCGGGCCGAAGCGCATCGTCAGGCGGTTCGGCGAGGGTGGCCACGTCTTCTCCGAGAAGCAGGTGTCCCTGTCCTACGGGCCGCGCACCATCACGTACCGGGTGGCCGGCGGCGGCTCCGCCTCCGTGTCGCTCACGATGTGCGCGACGGCCTAGATGCGGCCGCTGCGAGACGACGACCCGCCCGCCGTCGGCGCGTACCGGCTGATCGGCCGGCTGGGTGAGGGCGGGCAGGGTGTGGTGTACCTGGGTGAGGGGCGCGACGGGACCCGGGTGGCGGTCAAGGTGCTGCGCTCGGGCGGGGACGGCCTGGCCAGGGAGATCGCGGCGGCGCGGCGCGTGGAGCCGTTCTGCATCGCTCAGGTGCTGGACGCCTCGGCGGGCGGCACGCCGTACATCGTGACCGAGTACGTGGAAGGGCCCTCTCTGGCACAGGCCGGCCGGCACACGGGCGCCGGCCTGCAGCGCCTCGCGGTCGCCACCGCGACCGCGCTGGCCGCCGTCCACCGGGCGGGAGTGGTGCACCGCGACTTCAAACCGGGCAACGTTCTGCTCGGGCCCGGCGGGCCAAGGGTGATCGACTTCGGGATCGCGCGGTCGGGGACGGCGCTGACGATGACCAGCGGCATCGTGGGCACGCCCGCCTACATGGCGCCCGAGCAACTCGCCGGGGTGCCGGTGGGGCCCGCGGCGGACGTGTTCGCGTGGGCCGGGGTGATGGTGTTCGCGGCGACCGGCCGGCCGCCGTTCGGCGACGACTCGCTGCCCGCCGTCATCACCCGCATCCAGCGGGCCGGCCCGGACCTCGGCGACCTGCCCGCAGCCCTGCGGCCCATCGTGACCCGCTGCCTGGAGAAGGATCCCGCTCTGCGGCCTTCCATGCAGGATGTGCTGTTCGAACTCATCGGCGGCAGCCACGTCCCGCCGGCCGCGCCCACACCCGCGAGCGGGGGCACGGGCCATCGGACTCTGGATGGTCAGACCTCAGGTGGGCGGATGCTGGTGGTGGGTGGCGCGATGTTTGGCGCGGTGGTGGTGGCCGGGCTGGTGGTGGTGCTGGTGACCCAGGTGTCCTGGCCGGTTGGCCGGTCGCCGGTGGCGCTGCCGTCGGCCGGGCCGGGGACCACGGGGCCGGCACCGGCGAAGGACGGCAAGACCGCCACGCCGGCCGCGGAGCCGGGGGCCACGACGACGCGGAGCCGTACCCCGGGGTCCGCGACAACGCGCGGCCGTGCCTCGGAGCCGACCGTGACGCGCACCCGGAGCCGGGAGCCCACGGCGGCGCGCACCCCGTCGTCAAGGCCGACGCCCACCACGTCCTCGAGCCCGGTGGGCACCCCTGCCACGACCTCGAAGACCGCCCGCCCGGCCGGCCGGATCGGGGCGGTGAGTCTGCGGTCGGAGGGGCTGCTGACCGGCACGTGCTACCGGCAGTCCAACATCGCCGCCTCGGTTGCGGCCTCCGGTAGGACGCCGTTCACCTATCGGTGGATCCTGGACGGCAGGGACATGGGCAAGGCCGCCGCCACCGCGCCGGTCAAGCTGGTTCTCGGCTATGCGCACATCCGCTCGGACGGGCCGCACACCGTGCGGTTCAAGGTGTTGTCCCCCAACGCCGTGTCCCGCTCGTTCTCCTTCAGCACCTGCGACGGCGCCCCCTGGCCCGAGGAATAGTGGTCGGCCGCTTGGAGCGCCGAGTGGCTCTCCCACCTGCGATGACGTATCCGTAAATTTCCGGGCATGGTGCAGGACACACTGACAGTCGAGAAGCTACACCCCGGCGACCGGGAAGCCTGGGAAGAGCTGTTCCGCGGCTACATCGCCTTCTACGGCCGCGCCGAACCCCAGAGCATGTACGACAGGGCGTGGGCGGAGTTCCAGGAGGACACCCGCCTGCACGCCCTCGGCGCCCGCCTGGACGGCCGCCTGGTGGGGATCACCCATTTCCTGCTCCACGGCAGCACCTCTGCCCCCGACGCCCGGATCTGCTACCTCCAGGACCTCTTCACCGCCCCGGACGCCCGCGGCCACGGCGCCGGACGGGCCCTGATCGCGGCCGTGACCGGCTGGGCCGCCTCGCGCGGCTGCGCCCGCGTCTACTGGATGACGCAGGAGACGAACGCCACGGCCCGCCGCCTGTACGACCAGGTGGCCGACAATCCGGGTTTCATCAAGTACCAGATCGACCTGACCCTCCCCGGGTCATCCCGGGGAGAGTCATAGCGGACCTATCGGAGCACGAGGCTCCCCCAGCCGACGCCGCAGTGCGCCGGGGCCTCGGTGTTCTCGGTCAACGACATGGACACCACACGTCCTTCCCGTCATGGCTGACAAGACGGGATTCAACCGCCAGGCACATGCATGTCGCTTGCGAGATTCTTGTCAGTGGCCGAGACGCGTGGTCAGGTCCTTCAGCAGTCCGAGCGCGGCGTCGGCGATGACGGTGCCGGGCGGGAAGATCGCGGCGGCCCCGGCGGCCCGCAACTCGGCGAAGTCGCCCGGCGGGATGACGCCGCCCACCACGATCATGACGTCCTCCGCGTCCAGGCCGGCCAGCGCCCGGCGCAGCGCGGGCACCAGCGTGAGGTGGCCGGCGGCCAGCGAGGAGACGCCCACGATGTGCACGTCGGCCTCGACCGCCTGGCGGGCGACCTCCTCCGGCGTCTGGAACAGCGGGCCGACGTCCACGTCGAAGCCGAGGTCGGCGAAGGCGGTGGCGATCACCTTCTGGCCGCGGTCGTGGCCGTCCTGGCCCATCTTGGCGACGAGGATGCGCGGGCGGCGGCCTTCGGCGCGCTCGAAGTCGGCGCACGCCGCGCGCACGCGCTCGATGTCGGCCGCGGGCCCGGCCTCGTCTCGGTACACGCCGGAGATGGTACGCACCTGACCGGCGTGCCTGCCGTACACCTTCTCCAGCGCGTCGGAGATCTCGCCGACCGTGGCCTTGGCGCGGGCGGCGTCCACGGACAGCTTCAGCAGGTTCTGCTCCAGGCCGGGGTCCCGGGTGCCGTTCTGGGCGGCGTCGGCGGCCTTGGTCAGGGACTCCAGCGCCTGCCCTACCGCCTCGTCGTCGCGTTCGGCGCGCAGGCGGCGCAGTTTGTCGATCTGCTGGGCGCGCACGGCGCTGTTGTCGACCTTGAGGACGTCGACGGGCTCGTCGGCGCCGGGGCGGTACTTGTTGACGCCGATGACCGGCTGGCGGCCGGAGTCGATGCGGGCCTGGGCGCGGGCGGCGGCCTCCTCGATGCGCAGCTTGGGCAGCCCGGCGTCGATCGCCTTGGCCATGCCTCCGGCCTGCTCGACCTCCTGGATGTGCGACCAGGCGCGCTCGGCGAGGTCGTGGGTGAGGCGTTCGACGTAGTAGGAGCCGCCCCAGGGGTCGATGACGCGGGTGGTGCCCGATTCCTGCTGCAGGAGCAACTGGGTGTTGCGGGCGATGCGGGCGGAGAAGTCGCTGGGCAGGGCGAGGGCCTCGTCGAGGGCGTTGGTGTGCAGCGACTGGGTGTGGCCCTGGGTGGCGGCCATGGCTTCGACGCAGGTGCGCACGACGTTGTTGTAGACGTCCTGAGCGGTCAGGGACCAGCCGGAGGTCTGGGAGTGGGTGCGCAGCGAGAGTGACTTCGGATTCTTCGCACCGAATCCGGAGACGAGCTTCGACCACAGCAGGCGCGCGGCCCGGAGCTTGGCCACTTCCATGAAGAAGTTCATGCCGATGCACCAGAAGAACGACAACCGGGGCGCGAAGACGTCGATGTCCAGCCCGGCGCCGACGCCCGCGCGGAGGTACTCGACCCCGTCGGCCAGCGTGTAGGCCAGCTCCAGGTCGCACGTGGCCCCGGCTTCCTGGATGTGGTACCCAGAAATGCTGATGGAGTTGAATTTCGGCATCTTCTCGCTGGTATACGCGAAAATATCCGAAATAATCCGCATGGAGGGTGCCGGGGGATAAATGTAGGTGTTGCGGACCATGAACTCCTTGAGGATGTCGTTCTGAATGGTCCCGGCCAGGTGCTCCGGCGCCACCCCCTGCTCCTCGGCCGCCACGATGTACAACGCCAGGACCGGCAGCACCGCCCCGTTCATCGTCATCGACACCGACATGCGATCCAGCGGAATCCCCTCGAAAAGCTGACGCATGTCATAGATCGAGTCGATCGCCACCCCGGCCATGCCCACGTCACCGGCGACCCGCGGGTGATCGGAGTCGTACCCCCGGTGCGTGGCCAGGTCGAACGCGACCGACAGCCCCTTCTGCCCCGCCGCCAGGTTGCGCCGGTAGAAGGCGTTGGAGTCCTCGGCCGTGGAGAACCCCGCGTACTGGCGCACCGTCCACGGCTGATTGACGTACATCGTGGGATAAGGCCCCCGCAGGTACGGCGCCGCCCCCGGATACGTGCGGAGGAAGTCAAGCCCGTCCACGTCCGCGGCCGTGTAGAGCGGTTTGACCTCGATGCCCTCCGGCGTCTCCCACGCCTCCCCCTCGACCGCGTCCTGCGGTACGGCGGAGCCGCCCGCCAGCGGCACCGTGGTGAAGTCCGGAATGCTCATCGAGCCACCTCCAGGTCCTCGAAGGTCGTCCTGAGCACGGCCAGCGCGTCACACCCGGCGAACAGGCGCCCGTCCACGTGCTCGTACTCCCCCTTCCCCGCCAGCCAGACCCGTCTCGCCCCGGCCCGTTTCAGCGCGGCGGCCACGGCCTCGGCGTGCTCGCCGTACAGCCTGTCGGTCGAGCACAGGCAGGCCACGCGGGCCCCGCTGACGGCGAAGGCGGTCGCGATCTGCCCGGGATCCGTCCCCGGCCCCGCGCTCTCGGTGGCCAGCCCGCCGGCCTGGAACAGGTTGGCCGCGAAACTCGCCCGCGCCGTGTGCGCCGCGACCGGACCGATCGTGGCCAGGAACACCGTGGGGCGCTCCGGCTGCGCGTCGGCCAGATCCCGCAGCTCCTCGAAGGCGTCCGCGTAGTGGAGGTCCGGTCCCGGCCGGGCCGCCCGGGTGCTCCGCAGCGGCTCCTCCGCCAGGTTCGGGAACTCGCTCACCCCCGTGATCGGGAACCGCCGATGCGCGATGTCGCCGTCGCGCATCGCCCGCACCCGCGCGATCCCGGCCGCCACGACCTCCTCGCCGCCGCCGGGCAGCCCGCCGGCGGCCTCGATCTCCTGGAACCACGCCCACGCCGCCTCGGCCAGCTCCGCCGTACGCCGTTCCACGTACCACGAGCCGCCCGCCGGATCGGCCACCCTGGCCACCCCGGACTCCTCCATCAGCAGCGCGTGCGTGTTGCGCGCGATCCGCCGCCCGAACGCGTCCGGCGCCCCGAACCGCGCGTCGAACGGCTGCACGGTCACCGCGTCGGCCCCGCCCACCCCGGCGGCGAAGCAGGCCAGCGTGGTCCGCAGCATGTTCACCCACGGATCCCGCGCCGTCATCATGGCCGAGCTCGTCACCGCGTGCTGCAGCTGCCCCTTGGCCGGAGCACCGCACGCCTCGGCCACCCGCCGCCACGTCACCCGGGCCGCGCGCAGCTTCGCGATGGTCGCGAACTGATCGGCCGTCGCCGCGTACCGGAACTCGAGCTGGCCCAGCGCCTGCTCCACACTCAGCCCGGCCTCGGTCAGCACCCGCAGATGGGCCACCCCGAGCGCCAGCGAGCACCCGAGCTCCTGCGCGTCACCGGCCCCGGCATCGTGGTACGGCGTGGCGTCCACGACCACCGCCCGCAGCCCGGGATGCTCCCGCGCACACCGGGTGGCCAGCGCCGCGACGACCGCCGGCCCCGCCGCGCCCAGGGACGCCCCCAGATTCCCCCGCACGGACCCCTGACCCGCGGCGGCCGGCCCCAGCAGGACCTCCGCCGCGGCGGAAACCGACTCCCCCGCCTCCAGCACGACCGGCGCGAGGTCCAGGTAGACGTCCTTGAGCACCCGGGGCAGTTCCCCGGCCGGGATCCCGTCGTCACCGACGACCAGCCAGAGCGAGGTGACGCCGTTCTCCAGGTCGGCGAGCACCGCCTCCGGGTCGGCCACGGCGTGCCGCTGCCGCACGTCCCAGCCCCGCGCGCCCAGCGGCGGCCGGGGGCCGGCGGGCAGGTCGGCGGCGTCGTAGAGCGGCTGCAGCGTGAGCCCGTCGTAGGTGCGGCTGGTCAGCGCGTCGAACTCGAGCCCGGACCTGCTCAGCACCGCGACCGCCATCGCGTGCCAGTCGTCACGGGTGGTGGGGGGATACCCGGCTGCCAGTTTCATGTCTCGGATAGTAAGCGGAACCGAACCCCCGCAACGCCGCGGGGCACGGTTTGGCGGCTCCTCAGGGCAGGGGTGCCTCCCACGCCAGCCGCCAGGTGAGCGGCCCCACCACCCCGTCGTCCTCGATGCCCTGGTTGCGCTGGAACCGGCGGCACACGTCCCGCGACGCCGGCCCGTAGGCCCCGTCGACCTCGATCTCGAACGCGCGCGTCTTCATCTGCTCCTGCCACGTGCGCACGTCCTGCCCGGTCATCACCGGCGGATACTTCAGCAGCCGCCCGGGGAAGGGCGGTGCGGCAGGCGGATTGGGCGTGCCGCCCGGCCGTGGCGCGCCCCGCCGTACCCATGCGTAGAGGGGTTCACCCGGGCAGTCCGTGGCATAACCGTCGCGATGCCCCTTGACCTCCCGCCCCGCGTTGCCCTTGGCCCGCAGGTGCTCGATGGCGTCGACGATGCCGTGCAGCATGGCGTCCGGCGGCTGCACCAGCCCGGCGTTGCCGACGAGCCCGAGCACGGCGTAGTGGCCGGCGTTGAGCCCGGCGCCGTTGGCCGCGGGCAGGTGGTGCGGCCCTCGCCCTTCGAACACCTTCTGATGGGGGCATACGGCGTAGCTGTAGCCGATGTCCATCCACCCGTTGCCGTCCATGTGATGGTTCTGGATGGAGCGCACCAGCGCGACACAGCGGTCGTGGTCGGTGACCAGCGCGGGTTCGACGCGGCCGCCGGTGTAGTGGACCTTGACGCCGCGGGTGCGGTCGAGGTTGGTGTAGTCGCCGCGCGGCGGGCGGGCGTTCCACTCGCGGCGCAGGATGAGGTCGATGGCCACAGTCGCTCCCGGGTGCGGGGGATCACAAGGAGTTGACGACTGAGCGTAACGCGGGATGTGCGGACAGGTCCGGGAGTTGGGCCGATTGGCCTAAGGCTTGATCACGCGCTTCTCGGTGACGATGGCCGTGATGAGGTCGTGGGGGGTCACGTCGAAGGCGGGGTTGAGGGCCTGGGTGCCTTTGGGCGCCAGGCGCACGCCGCGGACGCGGGTCACCTCGGAGGGGTCGCGGTCCTCGATGGTGATCTTGTCGCCGTTGGGGGCGGACTCGTCGATGGTGGACTCGGGGGCGACGACGATGAAGGGGACGCCGGCGCGCTCGGCGCCGAGCGCCAGCGCGTACGAGCCGATCTTGTTGGCGACGTCGCCGTTGGCGGCGATCCGGTCGGCGCCGATGAGGACCGCGTCGATGCCGCCCCTGCCCAGCAGGTACGGCCCGGCCGAGTCGATGATCAGGCGGTGGGGGGCGCCCATGCGGGCCAGTTCCCAGGTGGTGAGGCGGGCGCCCTGGAGCAGGGGGCGGGTTTCCAGGGCCAGGACCTCTTCGAGGCGGCCGCGTTCGTGGAGGGTCTGCACGACGCCCAGGGCGGTGCCGCGTTCGACGCAGGCCAGGCCGCCGGTGTTGCAGACGGTCATGACGCGCACGCGTTCGCCTTCGAGGAGGGCGGCGCCGCGCTCGCCCATCGCGACGCAGGCGGCGATGTCGTCGTCGCGGATGCGCAGCGCGGCGGCCAGCGCCTGCTCGGGCGGGAGGGCGCTGACCTGGTCGACGGCCCAGGCGAGGTTGACGGCGGTGGGGCGGGCGGCGCGCAGGCGGGCGATCCGGGCGGCGTCGCCGCGGGCCAGGACGACGCCGAAGGCGCCGGCCACGCCGAGGGCGGGGGCGCCGCGCACGGCCAGGCGGCCGATGGCGCCGATCAGGGTGTCGACGTCGGTGATGCGGAGGGTGACGAGTTCGTCGGGGAGTTTGGTCTGGTCGACGAGCTCGATGGCGTCGTCCACCCAGTCGATGGTCCTCACCCTTCCCATTGTGACCGCTAGCGCTCCGAAAGCACGATCACGGAGTCGTGGGGGCCGAAGGAGATGCGCCGGGTCTTGTCGGGGTTCAGGACGATGCCGTAGTGCGGGGGCTTGTTGCGGGCGTAGGCCATGCGGTAGCCGATGGCGGTCTCGCCGCGGCGGCGGGCGGCCTCGACGACGGTGGGGAACCCGATCTCCTCGCCGGTCGTGACGTAGGCGGAGGCGGGGCGTGGGTAGATCTCGGAGCCGCGGGAGTCGAAGAGGTAGCCGAAGACGTCGGCGAGGTGCTGGTTCTCGGCGAGCTGGGCGAGGAGGAGGCCGATGACGGTGTCGCTGATGACGATGTCGTCGGCTTCGGTGACCTCGGCCAGGGCGCGGTTGTTCTCGTCGTGCATCTCGCTGACGATCGAGTAGTGCTCGCCGAGCTTGGTCTGCATGTCGCGCAGCTGCAGCAGCGTCATGAGGGTGCGGGTGTCGGCGTGGTGGGCCGGGTAGCGGTCGTCGGAGAGCACGATGACGTGCTGGAACAGGCCGAGCCCGAGTGCTTCGAGGGCGAAGCGGTCGGTGGTGTCGCAGTCCTTGACGTTGATCGTGAGGTTTTCCAGGCCGGACAGGCCGTTGCCGGCCTTGGGGTGGTCGGCGGCGATCTCCAGGACCGAGCCGGGGGCGACGTAGCCGTCGAGGTAGCGGACGATCTGCTCGGCGCGGCCGTTCCAGTTGAGCAGCAGGGTGCGCTCGGGGGCGTGCTTGGCGCGCTCGGCGGTGACGACGGCGGATTCGGTGATCGCGGGGGCGCCGGCGGCGGGCCAGATGGAGGAGTCGTCGTGGGCGATGACGATGACCTCGTCCCTGGGGCCGATGACGGTGTCCATGGGCGGGTTGAGCGCGATGCCGGCCTTGGTGCGCAGGCCGATGACGGTGGCGGAGTGGTAGCCGTGCAGGGCCTCGCCGTACGTCTTTCCGTCGAGCAGCCCGGCGGGGCGCAGGTAGATCTCGCCGCCGTCGAAGTTGAGCAGGTCCATGCAGACGACGGACATGCCGGACTGGCGGGAGGACTGGACGATGAGCCGGGAGGCGGTGTCGTCGGAGTCGACCAGGTGCACGAGGGGGCCGCCGGCCAGGCGGGCGGCGGCCATGTTGCGGCCGGAGGCGAGCGCGGCCACGACCGGCGGGTGGATGCCGGCGCGCTTGGCCAGGGCGAGCAGGATCTTGATGACGTGCGCGTCGGGGTCTTCGCCCTCGGGCGAGAGCACGACGACCGAGCGGGCGGCGGCGAGGTTCATGAGGACGAGGTCGCGCGGCTCGGTGGGGCGGCCGGTGCGGCAGACGACGCGGGTTCTGCCGAGGTCGCCGACGCGCTCGCGGATCTCCTCTTCCATGGCGAGCTTGTCCCGGTCCGCCAGGACGGCGATGACCGAGCCGCGCTGGCTGGCGTGGGCTTTGACGAGTTCGCCGATGATGGTGAACACCTGGTCGGACCAGCCGAGCACGACGGTGTGGCCGGATTCCGCGATGCGGGAGCGTCCGCGGCGCAGGCGCTCGACCTTCATCTTGACGCCGTTGGACAGCAGGCCGACGAGCAGGCTGACGATGAACAGGCCGCCGAGCGAGCCGGCGAACATGACCGCCATGTACCAGATGCTGCCCTTGTCGCTGGCGAGCTTGCCGGGGGTCAGGGCGTGCATGAGCGCGATCCAGAGCACGCCGCCCGGTCCGCCGGCGCCGTCTGGCTCGCCGGGGGCCAGCCAGAGCGTGAGGCCGGTGACGATCAGGATGAGGGCCAGCGATATCAGGGCCAGCCAGCCGATCAGCGACGCGGTGCCCTTGGACATGGTGTTGTCGAACCAGTACCGAGCCCGCTCGCGGAACGTCACCCTGGACACCCAGATACCTCCACCAATAAGGGGATATTTGCCAACGACACAAGGTACCTGGCGATCTGCCGTCGCGCATGCCGACCGGTAACGTAGCGGCCATGGTGAGCCCCCTGACAGCCGGTGATCCGGAGACTCTGGGCGATTATGCGCTGGATGCCCGTCTTGGCGAGGGCGGGCAGGGCATCGTGTACCTCGCCCGCACCCGCTCCGGGGACCAGGTCGCGGTCAAACTCCTCAGCGCCGGCGACGCCCACACCCGGGCCCGTCTGGCCCGCGAACTCGAGGCCATGGAGAGCATCGCCTCGTTCTGCACCGCCCGCGTCCTGGACGTCTCGCTGGACGGCGGCCGGCCGTACGTGGTGAGCGAGTTCGTGGACGGGCCCTCCCTCGCCGACCGCGTGAGCATGCGCGGGCCGCTGCGGGACGGCGAGCTCGAGCGCCTGATCGTCGGCACGGCCACCGCGCTGGCGGCCATTCACGCGGCCGGGATCGTGCACCGCGACTTCAAGCCCGCCAACGTGCTGCTGGGGCCCGACGGGCCGCGGGTGGTGGACTTCGGCATCGCCCGCGCGGAGGGCGCCGCGACCATGACCTCCGGGCTGATCGGCACCCCGGCGTACCTGTCGCCCGAGCAGATCCACGGCACCCCTGCCGCGCCCGCCTCGGACGTCTTCGCCTGGGGCGCCACGATGGTCTTCGCGGCCAACGGCGCGAGCCCGTTCGGGGCCGAGACGGTGCCGGCGGCCATGCAACGGGTGCTGACCCTCGAGCCCGACCTGTCGGCGCTGCCCGCGCGGCTGCGCGGGCCGATCGCGGCCGCCCTGTCGAAGGATCCCGCGCACCGCCCGACCGCCCGCGACCTGATGGTGGCCCTGGTGGATCCGAGCCCGGCCGCGGTGAACACCGCGGGGCCGTACGGCGGGCCGCCCCATCGGACGGGCCCGCAGCACTCGGCCCTGACCACCCAGAGCGCTCCGCGCAACCGCGGGCGGGGCGCGCTCCTCGGCGGCATCGCGGCCGTGGTGGCGCTGGCGGTGACCGGGGGCGCGCTGGTGCTGTTCAACCAGCGCCCGGACGACGTCAGGAGGCAGACCGCGACCACCACGCCGCCCAGCGTCGCCCAGACCCGGGAGGTCACCCAGCCGTCCACTCAGGCGCAGACCGGCCTGAAGATCCCGGAGGCGTTCGCGGGCACGTGGGCCGGTCACACGAAGTCGGAGAACCCGGCGGACACCAACGGGGCCGACAACACGATCGTGCTCAAGGCGGGCCAGGCCGCCGCCGCCTGGACCGAGACGGACCAGGCGGTCAGGTGCACGTCCCGGATCAGGCTCAGCGGCGTCGAGGACAGGCGCCTGACGTTCGCGCTGGAGAACATCAAGGGCGACTGCATGACGGGGACGATCTGGCTCGACCTCGACGGCGACGTCCTCAAGTACACCTGGCGCGACGTTCCCGGCTTCGGCCTCGACACCCAGACCGGCGACCTCAGGAAGAGGTGATCACACCAGCCGCCCGTCCCTGGCCACGACGCGCCCGCCCTTGACCACCAGCGAGCGCACCGGCCGCACGCACACCGCCTCGGCCGCCGTGCGCGCGGGAACGGCGGCGAAGTCCCCCGGGTCCCCGGGAGCGAACCCCGCGCGCCGCCCGGTCACCCGGGCCCCGCCCAGGGTGGCCGCCTCCAGCGCGATCTCGATCTCCTCGTCGCGCACGAACCGCCCGCGCTGGGCCAGGAACAACGCCCGCTCCAGCATGTCCCCGTCGCCGTAGGGGCTCCACAGGTCCCGCACCCCGTCATTGCCCGCCCCCACGGGCACCCCGGCCTCGCGCAGCGCCACGAGGGGCAGCGGCGCGGCCGCGGCGGGCGCGACGGTGGCCAGGCTCACCCCGGCCTCCGCCAGCCCCGCGATCACCCGCTCCTGCACGGCGGGCGCGGCCTCGCCGAGCGCGAACCCGTGGGAGATCGTCACCTTCCCCCGCATCCCGAGGGCCCGCGCCCGCTCGATGATCAGCTCGTACTGCCACACCCCCAGCGGCCCGCCGTCGTGCAGGTGGATGTCGACGCCGGCGCCGTGCTTGCCGGCCAGCCCGAACACCACGTCGAGATGCGCGACCGGATCGTTCTCCAGCCCGGCGGGGTCGATGCCGCCCACCAGGTCCGCGCCTTCGGCCAGCGCGGCGTCCATGAGCTCGGCGGTGCCCGGGGCGGTGAGCAGCCCGGCCTGGGGGAAGGCGACGAGGTCCACGGTGATCCGCCCGTCGAGCCTGGCCACGGCCTCGCGGACGGCGTGCACGGCGGCCAGTCCCATGGCGGTGTCGACGTCCACGTGGGTGCGGGCGTGCGTGGTGCCGCAGGCGACCATCTGCTGGAGCAGCGCGGTGATGTAGCCGGGGTTCGGCAGCCCGAGCGCGGGCCTGGCCTCGACGCCGTTGCGGATCTTGCCCTGGAGGCCGGGCCCGGCGTCGTGCGGCACCCAGGGACCGCCCCACAGGGTCTTGTCCACGTGGGCGTGCGCGTCCACGAACCCGGGCAGCAGCAGCCTGCCCCCGAGCCCTTCCACGGGCACGTCCCCGGCCTCGAGGCCGGGACCGACGGCGGCGACCCGGCCGGCGCGGATGAGCACGTCGGTCAGGGAGTCGCCGGCGGAGCCGGGGTGCCAGAGCAGGGCGTCACGGAGCAGCAGATCGGTCATGTCGGAAAGATTAGTGGTATACCGCTATTTCCAGCAAAATACTTCGACACTGGATGGCTCTGACCAGGATCATTGACCACATGTCCTCCGGCCTCCCTATGAATCTGTGGCTCGATGACGCCGACTCGGCGATCGACGTCATCGACGCTCTCGCGCTGTCACCGTTCGCCACCGGCACCCAGCCGTGGTCGCGCTCGGCCGACCTCGAGCGCGTCCGCCCCGACGCCGTCCTCCAGCCCGCCACCGGCCAGATCGTCCGCACCGCCAAGGTCGAGGACGGCTCTGAGTCGCGACTGGTCACCGGCGAGGGGTGGACGCTGCGCGTGGTCCGCCACCGCAACCGCACGGCCACCGTCTCGGTCACCGCCGTCAGCGAGGACCTCGCCCGCTCGGTGCTACGGGAGTGCACCGACGGGGCCGAGGAGCCCGAGCCGGCCGACGACCACACCCGGATGGGCTTCTGGTGGCGCGGCCCGCACGGCGGCCACCGCTCCGAGAAGCCCATCACCACGCAGTCGTGGTCCGAGATCGGCCGCAACTACTCCGGCACCGCCCGCACCTCCATCGACGCGCTCATGGCCATCACCCCGGCCGAGGTCAGCGGCCGGCTCATCCTGCTGCACGGCCCGCCGGGCACCGGCAAGACCACGCTGCTGCGCACGCTGGCCGGCCAGTGGCGCGAGTGGTGCCAGGTGGACTGCGTGCTCGACCCCGAGCACCTGTTCGCCGAGCCCGGCTACCTCATGGAGGTGGCGGTCGGCTACGACCACGAGGAGGACGAGGGCAACCCCCGCTGGCGCCTGCTGGTCCTGGAGGACTGCGACGAGCTCATCCGCTCCGGCGCCAAGGAGGTGACGGGCCAGGGCCTGTCGCGCCTGCTCAACCTCACCGACGGCCTGCTCGGCCAGGGCCGCGACGTGCTGGTCGCCATCACCACCAACGAGGACCTCGCCCGCCTGCACCCCGCGGTGGTACGGCCCGGCCGCTGCCTGGCCCAGATCGAGGTGGGCGCGCTGTCGCACGCCGAGGCGGCGGCCTGGATGGGCTCGCCCGCGGGCCTGGGCCCGGAGGGGGCGACGCTGGCCGAGCTGTATGCCAAGCGCAACGGCGCCGCCCTCGCCCCGGCCGCCGTCCGCGAGCCCATCGGCCCCTACCTCTAGGCCGCCAGCAGCCGGGTCAGCACGCGGGTGCCGAACTCCAGGCCCTCCACCGGCACCCGCTCGTCCTTGCCGTGGAACATGCCGAAGTAGTTCAGATCCGGCCGCAGCATGAGCGGGGCGAAGCCGTAGCCGTCGATGCCGATCCTGGCGAACGACTTGGCGTCGGTGCCCCCGCTCATCACGTACGGGACGGGCCGGGCCACGGGGTCCTCGGCGAGCAGCGCCGCGGCCATCTCGTCGAAGAACGGCGCGGGGTACGGCGCCGCCGGCGCGTCCTCCAGGTTGACGAACTCCCGGGCCACCTTGGGCCCGAGGAGGTCGTCGATCGTGGCCAGGAACTCCTCCTGCAGCCCCGGCAGGTAGCGCCCGTCCACGTGGGCCGAGGCCGTGGAGGGGACCACGTTCACCTTGTAGCCGGCCTCCAGCATGGTCGGGTTGGCGGAGTTGCGGATCTGGCCGGCGAACAGGGTGCCGAGGGCGCCGAGCCGTACCGCCTCCTCGTCGAGCCGGTCCAGGTCGATCGGCTGCCCGGTGATCTCCGACAGCGCCTGGACGAGCGCGGCGACGGACGGCGTGAGCCGTACCGGCCATTGATGCGAGGCGACCCTGGACAGTGCGTGGACCAGCGTCGCGACCGGGTTGTCGACCGCGGGCCTGGAGCCGTGGCCGGCCACGCCGCGGGCGGTCAGCTTCATCCAGGCGGTGCCGCGCTCGCCGACGGAGATCGGGTAGACGCGCTCGTCGCCGGCCGGGACGCTGTAGCCGCCGGACTCGCTGATGGCCTGGGTGACGCCGTCGAACAGCTCCCGGTGGGCGGTGACGGCGTGGCGGGAGCCGTACTCGCCGGTGGCCTCCTCGTCGGCCAGGAAGGCCAGCACGAGGTCGCGCCTGGGCCGCTGCCCCCGGGCGGCCATGCCGAGCACGGTGGCCAGCGTCATCGCGCAGGAGCCCTTCATGTCCACGGCGCCGCGGCCGTACACGCAGCCGTCGGTGATCTCGCCGGAGAAGGGGTGCATGCGCCATTCGGCGGGGTCGGCGGGGACGACGTCGAGGTGGCCGTGGACGAGCAGGGCGTCGGCCGAGTCGCCGTCGATGCGGGCCACGACGGTGGTGCGCCGGGGCGCCGGCTCGAAGACGGCCGGTTCGATGCCGGCGTCGGCCAGCAGGGTCGCGACGTACTCGGCGGCGGGGCGCTCCCCCTTGCCCGGGTTGGTGGTGTCGAATCTGATCAGATCCGAGCAGATCTCGGCGACGCTCTTCACTTGGCCCCCCGGAGTTCGATCGCGGCGACGTCCGGCGTCTCGACCCCGAACAGCCTGCCGTAGAAGGCCAGCTCGGCCTCGAGCGCCGCGACGATAGTCTCCTCCCGGCGCCAGCCGTGCTGCTCACCCTCGAAGGTGAGCAAGGCCCACTCTTTGCCATGCTTGTCCAGTTCGGCGACGAAGCGCTCGGCCTGGCCCACGTCCACGATCCTGTCCTCCAGTCCGTGCAGCATCAGGCACGGGCCCGACGCGCGATCGGCGTGCAGCAGCGGGGAGCGCTCGCGGTAGCGCTGCTCGGTCTCCGGCAGCGGCCCGATGAGCCCGTCGAGGTAGCGGGACTCGAAGTCGTGCGTCTCGGCCGCCCATCCCGCCGGGTCGGTGATCGCGTAGTGGGCGACGCCGCCGGCGAAGACGTCGCTGTGCACGAGCGCGGCCACGGTCGTCCAGCCGCCCGCGCTGCCGCCCCTGATCGCGATCCGCCCGGCGTCGGCCAGGCCCTGCTCCACCAGGCCGCGGGCGACCTTGGCGCAGTCGTGCACGTCCACGACGCCCCACTGGTGCCGCAGCCGTTCCCGGTAGGCCCTGCCGTACCCGGTGGAGCCCCCGTAGTTGACCACGGCCACGCCGAGCCCGCGCGAGGTGAAGTAGGCGATCTCCAGGTCGAGCATGAGCGGGTGCGCGCCGGTCGGCCCGCCGTGCACGAAGACCACGTACGGCGCGGGCCGCTCGCGCGGCGGGTACACGTGCGCGTGCACGCCCTCGATCACGGTGACGCGGGGGGCGGGCAGCAGCTCGCGCGGCGGCAGCGGCTTGGGCGCCGAGACCACGGTGTGCGCGCCGTCGGCCAGGCTGACCGCCGTCACCTCCATCGGCGTGTACGGCGAGGCCGCCACCCCGGCCGCGATCCCGCCGGCGGCGGAGACCGACGCGGTCCAGTGGGTGGCCGCGCCGCCCAGATCGCGGATCTCCCCGGTGGCCGGATCGAGCAGCCCGAGCCGCCGGTCGTCGGCGGTGCCGTAGACGGCCGCCACCCGCTCCCCCGCGAACGCGAACCAGGTGGCGCCCGGTTTCCACACGGCGTTGCCGAACTCCAGCTCCAGCGGCGTCAGGTTGCGCCGCCGGACGCCGTCGCGGCCGATCTCGTGCAGGTTCCACCAGCCGGTGGGGTCGGTGACGGCGTAGAGGGTGTCCGGGTCGCGCCATTCGGCCTGCACGACCGATTCGTCCGCGCCGCCGGCGATCACCCGGTACGGCCCGGCCACGCCCTCGGCGTCGAGCTCGGCCACGCACAGCTCGGTGCCGTCCCAGGGCATCTGGGGATGCTCCCAGCCGATCCAGGAGACGTGCCGCCCGCCGGGTGAGAGCCGGGCGTTCATGAGGAAGTGGTGGGCCTTGAGCACGACCCTCGGCTCGCCGCCGGTCAGGGGGACGGCCACCAGGTCGCGGGCGGCCCCATGGGTCTCCCTGACGGCCCACACCTCCTCCCGGCCGGGCGGCGCGTACAGGTCGCCGTAGTGCCACGGGCCCTCGGGGGTCAGCGGGACCGGGTCCGTGCCCGGGTTCACGAGGTAGAGGCGCTGGTCGGCCCAGTGGGTGAACACCAGCGCGCCGCCGGGCAGCGGGCGCCAGGACCGCCCGCCGTACTCGATCAGCCGGTTGCGCGCGTTCCACCCCGGGGGCAGGACGTCGCGGCGCGAGCCGTCCGGCAGGCGGCGCACCACGCAGCGGCGCCCGCCCTCCCGCGGGCGGGGCTCGTCCCACCACACCTCGGCGCCGTCCGGCGTCTCGACCGCTTCGACCCATTGGGCGCCGCCGTCGGTTCTGGCCACGTCTGTCGCGCTGATGCTCATTCACTCACCAATTGCCGTCGGATGGGGGAAGCCGGTGCCCGGGCGGGTGCAGGATGTAGACGATGCCGGCGCTGCCCGAGCTGCGCAGCCACACGTTCTCGAATGCTGCCCGCGGATAGACCTTCCGCACCTGCGGGTCGGCGGGGTCGTTGGCCACGATGTCGCCTCCGGCGGTGAACCCGGCCACGACCATGAGGTGGCCGCCGGTGGAGAAGCCGGAGCCGGGCAGCTCGTGTTCCTTGAACGACAGCGACGTCACGACCGGGACGCCCGCCCTGACCAGGCGTTCCAGCTCCACGGCCGAATGGAGCCTGGTGACCAGGCCGTCGAGGCCGTAGCGGCCGGCGTAGGCGACGTTGAAGGGCCAGTTGCCGGTGCCCTGGTAGCTGCGGTCGTAGGTGCCGCGGGCGGCGTGGTCGACGGCCGGGCAGGGGTCGTCCGGCGCCACCCAGGCCAGTTCCGCGGGGCCGGGGCCGCGGCCCCAGTACGCCAGGACCATGGCGACCGAGACGGGGCTGCACCAGTGGGCGCCGCCGCCGTCCCATTCGGGGTGGTGGCCGGTGTGCGCGCGCTGGGAGTAGCGGGGGACGTCGAGGGTCACCGGCTCGGCGGAGCTCGCGGGGCTGGGCGGCACGCTGGGGCGGTGCGGGACGGCCGAGGCCATCAGGCCCAGCGACCTGACGCGGGCGCCGGCGCCGTGCGCGGCCGCGCGCACCCGGCAGGCGGTGACCGGAGTCTTGGCCACGAAGGTGTCCACGGCCACGTCGCCGTGCTCGTCTCCCTGGCCGGGCACGGAGGCGCGGCCCGGCTCCTCCGACCAGCGGCCCATCACGTACCACTTGGTCAGCTCGCCCGTGGCCAGCCTGGCCTGGAGGGAGACCTCGATCCACGTGCCCTCGGGCGCGTCGGCGGTCCAGGAGGGCACCAGTTCGGTGGCGGCGAAGCCCAGCTCGACGAGGGTGTCGTGGCCGGGGGTGAGCCTGGTGTAGGAGACGGGCACCGACACCATTGTGGTTTCGTGCCGCTTGTCGCACATCGGATGGTTTACGTACTGCGGAGGGTTCCGACCCAGGCAGTCAGCATCTCCACCACGTCGGTGAAGGAAAGCCCGGCCTCCGCCTCCGCCTCCGGGCGGTGGGCCGTCGCCCGGCCCAGCCAGCGCTCGATCTCGCTGTGCCCGGCCACGACCGCGATCGTCTGCCGCCAGGCGCGTTCGGCGTCGTGCGGGCTCAGCCCGGCGGCGGTGAAGAAGGCGCGCATCGCCTCGTTGCCGCGCCGGGTGTTCTCGTGCTCGTCGAGGGCTGTGGTCTCGGCCAGGCGCAGCGCGGCGGGATGGCGCCGGTAGAGGCCGAGCAGGGTGTGGCAGAGGGTGCCCAGGCTCGCCCGCCAGTCGCCCGGGTCCAGCTCGGGCAGGGTCCAGGCGGCCTGGAGCTGACCGGCGGCCAGCCGTACGGCGTCGTCGCGGTCGGCCACGTACTTGTACAGCGCGCGCGGCGTGACCTGCAGGTGCGCGGCGAGGGCGCGCATCGTGAGCTCGGCGTCGCCGAGGTCGAGGACGGCCCGCCCGATCGCCTCGCGCGTGAGCGTGGGCCGCCCCTTGCGGAACTCGGGCCGTTTCCTGGTGCGCTCCATCGCGGGCAGCCTATCAGCCTTGAAGTTCACACATGTGGACTTTAATGTTCAGGTAAGCCTTACCTAAGGAGTTGTCCCTTGGCCGTCCTGATCATGACGATCGCCGCGACCGCGCTGCTCGTCATCGACATCACGATCGTCTCCATCGCCCTGCCGGCCATCCAGGCCGACCTGGGCGGCAGCCTGGCCGCCACGCAGTGGATCATCATCGGCTACACCGTCACCTTCGGCGCCCTGCAGCAACCGGCCGCCGCGCTGTCGGACCGCCTCGGCCGGCGCACGATGTTCACCGCCGGCATCACCGTGTTCACGCTCTCCTCGCTGGCCTGCGGCATGGCCCCGACCGCCCTGGCGCTGGACCTCGCCCGCCTGGCCCAGGGCGCCGGGGCCGCGCTGATCATGGCCAATGCGCTGCCGATGCTCGCCCAGACCTACGAGGGCCAGCGCCGCAACATGGCCATCGCCGTCTGGGGCACCACCCTGGGCGCCGCCGGAGCCGCCGCCCCGGTCATCGGCGGGCTGCTGCTGGCGGTCGCGGACTGGCGGGCGTTGTTCCTGGTCAACGTCCCGGTCGGGGTGGCCGCGCTGGTGCTGTGCCGGCGCGTGCTGCCCGCCGACGCCGCCCGCGGCCGGGCACCGATCGACTGGCTCGGCGCCGGCCTGCTCGTGCTGCTGCTCACCGCGGCCAACCTCGGCCTCACCCTCGGCCAGTGGTGGTACGGCGCCGCCGCCGCGATCCTGCTGGCCGCCTTCCTCGCCGCCGAACGCCGGGCCGAGGCGCCCGTGCTCGACCTGTCGTTGTTCCGCATCCCGACGTTCGTGGCCGCCTCCCTGCTGGCCTTCGTCTCCCGCGTGGCCACGATCGGCAGCTCGGTCTACTACGTGCTGTCCTTCGAGCGGCAGCTCGGCCTGACCCCGCTGGCCACCGGCCTGCTGCTGAGCGCGATCCTCATCCCCCAGCTGCTGACCGGCCTGGCGGCGGGCCGGCTGCAGGCCCGCTTCTCCCCCTCGGTCCTCATCGCCGCCGGCTCGGCCGTCCTGGCGGCGGGCGGCGTCCACCTGGCGCTGGCCTTCTCCTCCACCGCCTCCGCCCCCGGCTTCCTGCCCGGCCTCATCCTGTGGGGCGTCGGCGGCGGGCTGGCGGCCACCCCGAAGACCACGCTCGCGGTCAACGTCGTGGAGAAGGAGCGCGCCGGGATGGCCTCGGGCATGGTCAACACCATGCTGGCGATCGGCGCCGCCGCCGGAGTCGGCCTGCTGAGCCTGCCGTACACCGCGGGCGGCACCTCGCTGGTCATGTACACCGCCTCGGGGCTGGCGGTGCTGACCGCGGTCATCGCGCTGGTCCTGGTCCGCCAGAAGGACCTGGTCACCGGGGCGCCCGCCTGACGGCTCAGATCCAGCCCAGTTCCTTGGCCTTGGCGCCCGCCTGGAACCTGTTGGCCACCTGGAGCCGCTCCAGGACCTCGGCCACGCGCCGCCGGTAGCTGCGCAGGCTGACGCCCAGCTCGCGGGCGGCCACCTCGTCCTTGTCCGTCGCCAGCAGCAGGTGCAGCACCTGCCGCTCCACCGCCGACAGCGGATCGGCGGGCGGCTCCAGGTCGGCCGAGGCCGCCCACGTCTGCTCGAACAGGTGCACCAGCGTCGCCACCACCCCCGGCTGGCGGATGATGAAGGCCCCGGAGCCGGCCCGGTCCGGCTCGGTCGGCACGAAGGCCACCTCACGGTCCAGGATGACCATCCGCTGCAGGGGCGCGGGGTTGCTCCGGTGCAGGTCGCCCGCGCGGTGCAGGGCCGTGCAGTAGGCCAGCACCATGGGGTCGCGCAGGCACTCCAGCCCGATCACGGTGCGCCACCGCACCCCGTCCTGCAGCCTGGCCAGCGCCCGCGGCAGCTGCTCGCCCGGCTTCGGCGGGCGCCGGACCGGATGGATGCTCAGCGCCTCGCGCGCCTGCAGGGCGAGCGAGTCGACGCGCTGGCCGACCTGGTCCTGATCGTCGACACGCTCGATCGTCTCGACCTGCTCGGCCCGCGCCGCCGCCTGCAGCCGGGCCAGATCCTGCCAGGCCGAGGCCAGATGCCGCATCTCGGAGAACGTGTCGCTGATGCGCCGCTTGACCAGCTCGCTGAGCGCCGTCTCCGGGTCGGTCACCACCAGCCCGCCGTCGCGCTCGGTGACCAGCCCGAGCTCGGCCAGCCTGGCCACCGCCGCGGCGTCCTCGACCGGCGCCGACGGGTCCGCCAGCAGCGACCGGTAGACCCGCGCGTCACCCTCCGCGATGCCCAGTTGCCCCAGACTCACCACGACCGCGACACCCCCTCAGAGATGGCGACCACCTTACGGCGTCCGGGCTCTAGGAGAACTGGGTCCTGGGCCGCTCCTCCAGCTTCTCGTCCACGTAGACGTCGAGCTTCTCGTTGTAGAAGGCGATGAGCCCGGCGACGCGCTCGCTCTCCGGCAGCGGCGTCCGGTAGGACCAGGCGAGATCGGCCCGCCCGTTGACCGTCCAGTACTCGGCCGTCCCCTTGTACGGGCATCGGGTGGCCGTGTCGGTGGACTCCAGCAGGTCAATGCGCACGTCGGTCTTCGGCAGGTAGTACCGCGCCGGCAGCCCGGTCTCGAACAGGATCATCGCGTGCGTGGAGTCGGCCACGGTGACGCCGTCCACCTCGACCCGGATCCGCCGCGAGCTGGGCAGGATGTCGACGCGGGTGTAGGGGTCACGCGCGTGCACGTACACCTCCTCGTCCTCCTCGAACCAGGCGTCCATCGCGCTCCACTCGAGACGCACGTGCCCGCGCAGCTCCTCGATCGGCGAGTCCGGATAGGTCAGCGCCGCCTCCGCCGCCGTCCTGCCGCCCGCGCCGACCGTGTGCACGACGCCCTCGCCCCGGCTGGGCGAGTGGCTGGTCGCCCCCGTGGCCGTGAGCGTGGCGGTGACGTCGGCCAGGGGCAGGTAGTACGTCGGGTAGTGAGGGCTCTCCCAGACCAGCAGGGCCCGGGTGGTGTCGGCGACCGGATGCCCGCCCAGGTAGGCGCGCACCCGCTTGGCCGTCGGCTCAACTCGCAACCGGCTCTTCATGGCTGGCCCAACCCGGCCCGCCCACGGGATATTCCGGCCTCACACCCCGAACGCGGTCAACGTGGCCAGGGTGGTGAGCAGGCCGGCGGCGGCGCCGGCGAGGACCTGGGCGGTCGTGTGGTGGGTGAGCCGGACGCGGGCCCAGCAGACCAGGGCCACCACGAGCGCCCCCGCCAGTGCCGTCGGGGCCGGAGGCAGGACGTGGGCCAGGACCACGACCGTGCCGGCGCACACGGCGGCGTGGAAGGAGATCTTCCAGCGCAGCGTGATGGGGACGGTCACGGCCAGGGCGGCGAGCATGGCGGTGACCGTGGCCGTGAGCAGGACCGGGGCGTCCAGCAGGATCAGCAGCACGAGCGCGGCCAGGACGGCGGCGACGGCGCTGATCAGCGGGCCGGTGCGGCGGGTCCGGTCCACGATGTGGTGGGAGTCGAGCCGCCCGGCGCGTACTCCTGAGGCGATGACCAGGGCGGGGACGCCGCCGCACAGGGCGGAGGCGAGCAGGCCCCAGGCGGCGCCGGTCCAGCCCTGGGCGAGGACGCCGACGAGCGGCGGCATCGCGATCACCAGCACCTGCGGCGCGAGCAGGTTGGTCACCTTTCGGGCGACAAGGTCGGCCGTCATGCCAGCGATCATGACATGGCGGCCGAATCGGTCATCCGCCGGGCCCGCGGCGTTTGGCGGTACATCCGGGAAGATTTACGCGGATGATATAAAGAGCCGTGGCCGAGATCTCCCTGCTGCAGGCGTTCGCCGAGGTCGGCTACCAGGTGGCGGGGGGTGGCGGGGCGCACGGCGCCATGACGGCCCTGCGGCGGGTGCTCCCGGTCGAGGGGTACGAGTTCGTCGCCTACGACCCGGCCACGGGCGGCCATCACAGCGTCGCCGCCGCCGGGCACGAGCGCATCGACCATGACGCCGCCGAGGAGTACGCCACGCTGGAGGCATACCGGCGGGCCATCGCCACCCGCAGCCCGGTCGTGATGCCGGAGCCGGGCACCCGCCGCTACTTCCGCCGCCACCTGGAGCCCTACGGCTGGCGCTGCGGCCTGACCGCGCCGCTGTTCCTGCCGGACGGCCGCTACACGGGCCTGCTGCACCTGGCCTACCGCCGGGAGCCGCCGCGCACGGCCCCGGCGCTGGTGTCGGCGGCCGCGCCCACGCTGGCCCACGTCACGGACCTGTCGCGCTGCGTGCTCACCCCGACCGCGCTGCCGCCGGGTTATCGCGCGGTCGCCTTCGACCGGGCCGGCGTACGGCGGGCCGTCCCGGGGGCCGAGCACTCCCCCGCCCTCTTCGGCGAGCCGGGGATGGCCGCCTTCGCCCGCGCGTTCATCGACTCGCGCGAGCTGAGCCGGCGCGGCCTGTGGCTGGACGCCTCCGGCCAGTGGCGGGACGTGCGGGTGGTCCGGGCGGGAGTGGGGTTCCAGGGGGGCCTTCAGGGCGCGGTGGTGGCCGAGCGGCCGTGCGCCCTGCCGTACGAGCTGACCGGGCGGGAGGTGGAGGTGCTGACCCGGGTGGCGGCGGGCGACTCCAACCCGCAGATCGCGGCGGCGCTGGTGCTGAGCGTGCGGACGGTCACCACGCACCTGGAGCACATCTTCACCAAGCTCGGCTGCGACAGCCGGACCCGGCTGACCACGAAGGCGCTGGCCGAGGGGTTGTGCCGATTAGACCTCTAGGACCCATCCGGCGGGGACGGTGACGAGCAGCAGCTCGAACCAGACGCGGTTGACGCCGTTGGAACGTTCGAAACCCCAGCGATGGCTGAGCGCCTCCAGCAGCGGCAGCCCGCGGCCGCCGGTGGCCAGGGCGCCGGAGTGGCAGGCGCACGGCGGCGCGTCGGAGCCGGCGTCCTCGACGCAGACGCGCACCAGCTCGCCGGTGGCCTGGACGGTGACGGAGAAGGTGCCGCCGGCGCCCGACTGGGTGTGCAGGACGGCGTTGGTGGCCAGTTCGCTGGTGAGCAGGACGGCCTCGTCGTGCAGGGGATGACCCCGGCCCACCGCGTCCGTCACGGCGTGACGGGCCCGGGCGACCTGGGCGGGCACGCCCGGCAGCACCACGTGGGCATGGGTATGAAAGTCCGGCGCTGCCATGGCAACCTCCCCGATTCCGGCATCGTCATGAGACGCGCCGCCCGGGGGTCGCAGACTATCGCGAAAAGGTAGGAATGCCCTTTCCCATGGTCGCCTGCGCGGGTGCTCCCGAAGACCAAGTACGCTGCGATCGACGAGTCCGCGGACGGAGGAGAGCACGGGTGAGCAGCCTCGAGGCCGTGTGGGTGCGCCCCTACGACCAGCCGGGAGCGGCGTACGTGACCGGTGTCTTCGACATCCTGCACGTCGGCCACGTCCGCTATCTCGAGGAGGTGGCGGCGCGCGGGCTGCCGCTGGTCATCGGCGTCGAGGACGACCCCCGGGTGCGTGCCTGGAAGGGCCCGACCCGCCCGGTCAACCCGGCGGCCGAGCGTGCCGAGGTGCTGGCCGCGCTGCGCTGCGTGAGCGGCGTGTTCATCGTGACCGGGCCGCCTGAGGCGCACGGCCCGGAGGACTACATCGACCTGATGGCGCCGATGCGCCCGGGCGCGCTGGCCCACACCGCCGGCGACCCGCACGCCGGCGGCCGGTGCGCGGCGGCGGCGCTGCTCGGTGCCGAGTGCTGGGAGCTCGAGGCCATCCCCGACCGCTCGACCACCCGAATCGTGAATGCGGCCCGCGGCGGCTGATGCTACGGTGAGCCGCATGCAGCGCGCCTTCGTCACGACGACGCCGGACACCGTCCCGGCGCGCTGATTCCTGCACTCCGGGCGAACGCCCGGAGACGCGCCGCGACGGTCGTTCGCCCCCTTTCCTGACAAGGGGAACCACGATGAACGACCATCGCAAGCTGGGCCGCGAGCTCGGCCTCTTCGGCACCGACCCGCTCATCGGCTCCGGCCTGCCGTACCTGCTCCCGGCCGGGGCGGCCATCCGCAAGGCCGTCGAGGACTACGTGCACGAGCTGGAACGCCGCAACGGCTACCAGCACGTCAACTCCCCCGTCCTCGGCAAACGCGAGCTGTACGAGCGCTCCGGCCACTGGGACCACTACGCCGAGGACATGTTCCCGCCGATGGAGGTCGGCGGCGAGCAGTTCGTGCTGCGGCCGAGCCTGTGCCCGCACCACGCGCTCATCTACCGCTCGCGCGGGCGCAGCCGCCGCGAGCTGCCGCTGCGCCTGGCCGAGCTGGGCGGGCAGTACCGCTCGGAGCTGTCGGGCGTGCTCGGCGGCCTCAACCGGGTGCGCGCCATCCACCTCAACGACGGCCACGTGTTCTGCCCGCCCGAGCAGGCCGCCGCCGAGGTCTCGGCCGCGCTCGACCTCATCGAGGCCGCCCACGCCCAGCTCGGCATCGAGGCCGCGCGGTACCGCCTGTCGCTGGGCGGCTCCTCGGGCAAGTTCGTCGACGATCCCGCCCTGTGGGCGCACGCGGAGGGCGTGCTGCGCGCGGTGCTGGCCGAGCGCGGGCGGCCCTATGACGAGGAGTACGGCGAGGCCGCCTTCTACGGCCCGAAGATCGACATCCAGATAGCCGACTCCGCGGGCCGCGAGTCCACCCTGTCCACCGTCCAGGTGGACCTCTACATGCCCGGCCGCTTCGAGCTGTCCTACGCCGGCGGCGGGCGCCCGGCCATGGTCCACCGCAGCGTCGTCGGCGGCGTCGAGCGGCTGCTGGGCCACCTCGTCGAGGTGCACGGCGGCGCGCTGCCCGCCTGGCTGGCGCCGGTGCAGGCGGTGGTGGTGCCGCTGTCGGAGGCCGAGCTGGCGGCCGGGCACGACCTGCTGCGCCGCTGCCTGGCCGCCGGGCTGCGGGCCGAGCTGGCCGGCCCCGGCCGGGGCAGCCTCGGGGCCAGGATCCGGGCGCATCGGCTGGTGCCGTACCAGCTGGTGGTGGGACCGCGGGAGGCGGCCTCCGGCGGGGCGGCGGTGCGGCTGCGCGACGGCGGGCAGGCGGGCGACGTGCCCGTCGCGGAACTGATGGCACGCGCGCGGCCGGTTTTCTGACCGGGGAATTGTCGGCGAGAAACCAATGAGATAACGGCCTCTTCCCACGGACCTAAACAGCCTCGTAAAGTCCCCCCGAAAGCCATGACGGGGAGGCCAGTGTTGACAGAAGTCAGTGGCGAGCGAACGGCCGAGCTCGTCTCGGCCGCCGAAGGGGAACGCCCCGCCCGCCAATTGTCCGGGCCCCTGCGGCTCATGGTGTGGACCGCCGGCGGGCTGCTGTCGGCGTACTCCGTCGTCGTGGTCTTTCAGCCGATCGAGCCGGTCCAGCACCGGATGACGTTCCTGGCGGTGGCGTTGCCCCTGGTCTTCCTGTGCTACCGCTCGGGGCTGGCCTCTTTCGTGCGGCGCCGGCGCGGGCAGGAGGCCCCTGAGCAGCGCGACGAGCGGCCGTCCGCGCTCGACTGGGTGCTGGCGGCGCTGGCGCTCGGGGTGCTGCTCTACCCGCTGCTCGACATGGACGCCTTCCGTGACCGGGGCTCGAGTTCGAGCCTGAACGCCTGGGACGTTCTGGGCGGCGTCGGGCTGACCGTGCTGCTTCTGGAGGCGGTGCGGCGGACGGTCGGCAGCGCCCTCAGCATCATTTGCGGAATTTTCCTGGTATACGCCTACTTCGGGAACTATTTGCCCATCAGCTGGCCGATCTCGCATCGTGGATTCGACCTCGACCAGATCGTCTCGCAGCTCTACACGGGCACGGAGGGATTCTTCGGCGTCCCGATGCAGGTGGCGGCCAGTTACATCGTTCTGTTCACCATCTACGGCGCCGTCCTCGACTACTCGGGCGCCAGCAAGTTCTTCATCGACCTCAGCTTCGCCGCCTTCCGAAACTCGCGGGCCGCCCCCGGCCGGACCGTCACCACCGCCGGGTTCCTGCTCGGCACCGTCTCCGGCTCCGGCACCGCCACCACCGTCAGCCTCGGCAGCGTGGCCTGGCCGGTGCTCAAGCGCGCCGGCTACCCCAGGGAGCCCGCGGGCGGCATCCTGGCCGCCAGCGGCATCGGCGCGATCCTGTCGCCGCCCACGCTCGGCGCGGCGGCCTTCATCATCGCCGAGCAGCTCCAGGTCGGCTACCTGCAGGTGCTGCTGTACGCGATCATCCCGACGCTGCTGTACTACCTGGGCATCTTCCTGGCCATCGAGATCGACTCGCGGCGCTTCGGCACGCACGCCGTGGACGTGAACGCGCCCAAGGCCGGCCGGCTCCTGCTGCGCTTCGGCTACCACTTCAGCTCGCTCATCCTCATCGTCGTGCTGATGGCGCTGGACCGCTCGGCCTTCCAGTCGGTGGTCATCGCCACCGCCGTCGCCTTCGCCCTGTCCTTCCTCGACCCCGAGCACCGCATGGGACCCAAGCGCATCGCCCAGGCGCTGGCCAAGGGCTCGCTGGACGTGCTGCCGGTCACCGCGGTCTGCGCGGCGGCGGGCATCATCGTCGGCGTCATCACCCAGACCGGGCTCGGGCTCAACCTCAGCTCGATCATCGTCGACGTGGCCGCCGGCAACCTCATCCTCACCACGCTCATGGCCGGGCTCGCGGTCATGCTGCTGGGCCTGGCCGTGCCGGTGACCGCCAGCTACATCATCGCCGCCGTCATCATCGCCCCCGCCCTCATGACCCTCGGCGTCACCCGGCCCGAGGCGTACATGTTCATCTTCTACTACGCGGTGCTGTCGGAGGTGAGCCCGCCCACGGCGCTGTCGGCCGTCGCGGCGGCGGCCATCACCGGCGGCAACAGCTACAAGACGATGATGATGACCTGGCGCTACACCCTCCCGGCGTTCCTCGTGCCGTTCGCCTTCGTGCTCACGCCCAACGGGCAGGCGCTGCTCGGGCAGGGGCCGATCGGGACGGTGCTGGCGCTGAGCGCGGTCTCGGCGGTGGCGGTCGCGGCGCTGGCGATGGCCACCGGAGGCTTCACCGGCGTGCCGGAGCGGGTGATCGCCGCCGTCGCCGGCGTGCTCCTGCTCTTCCTCGAACCCGTTCCGATCGTCGCAGGTTTCGCGGTGCTCGCAGTGGCGACAGCCGTACATGTCATCAGAAGAAGGAGAACACCCGCGTGAAACGAGTGCTCATCACCCTGGCGGCGGCTGTCGTGGCGCTGGCCACGGCCGTGGGCTGCGCCGGCGGCAACCGGCTGTCCATCGCGACCGGCGGCACCACCGGCGTCTACTACGTCTACGGCGGCGGCCTGGCCAAGCAGCTGTCGTCCGGCATCGCCAACACCCAGGCCACGGCCTCGGTCACCTCGGCGTCGGTGGACAACATCAAGCTGCTGGTCAGCGGCAAGGCCGACATCGGCTTCTCCCAGACCGACACGGCGGCCGACGCGGTCACCGGCACCGGCTCCTTCACCGAGAAGCAGCCGATCAAGGCGATCGCCCGCATCTACGACAACTACGCGCAGGTCGTCGTGGCGCCCGGCGTGACCGCCACCAAGATCTCCGACCTGAAGGGCAAGCGGGTCTCGCTCGGCCCGCCCAACTCCGGCACCCAGGTCATGGCCCGCCGCATGATGGAGGCGGCCGGGCTCAACCCCGATACCGACGTCAACAAGTCGCAGCTGTCGATCAACGACTCGGTGCAGGCGGTCAAGGACGACACCATCGACGCCTTCTTCTGGGTCGGCGGCGTGCCCACCGCGGGCATCGTGGACCTGGCCACGAGCAAGCCGGACATGAAGATCCTCGACACCAGCGACGTGCTGAGCGCCATGCAGACCAAGTTCGGCAAGCAGTACGTGACGCTGGACATCGATCTGGCCGGCTCCTACAAGCTCGAGGGCGCGATCAAGACCATGGCCGTGGGCAACGTGCTGCTGGTGCCGGACAAGATGGGCGAGCAGCTCGCCTACGACATCACCAAGACGCTGTTCGGGAAGAAGGCCGAGCTGGTCAAGGTGCACAGCGAGGCGAACAAGCTGGACCCGAAGCTCGGCCGGCAGGTCGAGCCGGTCGCGCTGCACCCGGGCGCGGCCCGCTGGTTCAAGGAGACGCAGGGCTGATCAGGCTCGCACTCTCGCTGCTCGCGGCGCTGGCGCTCGGCTCGGGCGCCGCCGCGGGCGGCCCGGCCGTGCACGGCCTGCCCCTGGGCGGGGGCGGCTTCGCCCTCGCCTACGTGCATTCGATGTACCGTGTGCCCGCCGCCGAGCTGTTCTCGGTGGAGGGCCGCCGCTTCACCATGCGCGCGGTGCTGTCGGAGAGCGCGGGCGTGCTCGACTACTACGCCCTCGACGGCGTCCGCTCGCGCACCCCCGAGGGCCTGTGGCTGCTGCGCCTGGCCACGCCGGTCGGCTACGACCGCCTGGACCTGATCGCCTCCGCCGTCGGGCGCCGCACGCTCGTCGCGGGCGGGCGCTGCCTGCCGCTCCATCCCGCCGCGGGATCGGCCGAGGTACGGCTGGCCGTGGGCGTCAGCCCGCCGGGGGCTCCGTCCGGCGACCCGTGCTACAACCAGTCCTTCTTCTTGAAGATCGTGTACAGGGCCACCGAGGCCCCCGCCACGGTCACCGACGACATCCAGAAGCCCCAGGGCTGGCCCTCGCCCGGGTAGGGCACGTTCTGCCCGTAGAACCCGGTGATCGCGGTGGGCACCGCGATGATGGCCGCCCAGCCGGTGAGCCGCTTCATGATCTCGTTGAGCCGGAAGCCCTGCTGGGCCAGGTGCGTCTCGCGCAGGTTGCTGATGAGCTCGCGCAGCGAGTCCACCCAGTCGGTGACGCGCAGCACGTGGTCGTAGACGTCCTGGTAGTACGGGCCCATCTCGGCGTTGACCACCTGGGTGTCGCGCCGCACCAGCGTGGAGACGACCTCGCGCATGGGCAGCGTGACCTTGCGGAAGCGGACCATGTTCTTGCGCAGCCGGAAGGTTCGGCGTTGCACTTCCCTGGTGCTGCCGCCGTCCCCGCCGAACAGCGCGTCCTCCAGCTCCTCGACCTGCCCGTCGAGCGTCTGGACGAGCTCGAACTGCCCGTCCACGACGTAGTCGAGCAGGCCGTGCAGCAGGAACGCGACGCCGTGCCGGGCCGTCTGGGTGCTGGCGTCCCATCGGGCGACCACCTCGTCGATGTCGAAGCGGTCGTTCTCCCGGACGGTCACCAGCGCGTTCTTGGTCACGAAGACGTTCATCTCCACCGGGTCGAGGTCGCCCGCCTCGTCCAGGTAGATGCCGTAGACCGTGATGAACAGGTGGGTGTCGTAGACGTCCAGCTTGGGGCGCTGGTGGTCGTTGAGCACGTCCTCCACGGCCAGCTCGTGCAGGCCGAGTTCCTCGCTGATCACGCCGAGTTCCTCGGGGGTGGGCGAGCACAGGTCGAACCAGACCACGCAGTCGTCGTCGCAGATGTAGTCGGAGACGTCGGCGATGGGGAAACCCTTCTTGACGACGGCTCCGTCTTTGTACAACCTCGTGCGCATTTACCGAATTATGGCGTATATCAGGTCACGGCCAGCCGCACCGCGTACTTCTCGTCCCGCCACAGCTCCTTCTCCAGCACCTCGGCGATGATCTGCGTGGCGTCCCAGACGTCCGTGAACCGCGTGTAGAGCGGGGCGAAGCCGAAGCGCAGGATGTCGGGGGCGCGGAAGTCGCCGTGCACGCCGCGGTCGATGAGGGCGCGCATCACCGGGTAGCCGTCGGGGTGGTAGAAGCTCACCTGGCTGCCGCGCCGCTCGGCCTCGCGCGGGGAGGCCAGCTCCAGCCGGTCGCCGACGAGGTCGATGAAGAGCGAGGTCAGTGCCATGCTCTTGGCGCGCACCCGGTCGAGGTCCACCCGGTCCCACATGTCCAGGGCGGCCTCCAGCGCGGCGAACGACAGCACGTGCGGGGTGCTGACCGTGAAGCGCCGGATGCCCTCGGCCGGGCGGTAGCCGGGCTCGAACGCGAACGGCTCGGCGTGGCTGTACCAGCCGGACAGGACGTTCTCGGCGGCCTCCTGGTGCCGCGGGCTGACCCAGAGGAAGGCGGGGGCGCCGGGGCCGCCGTTGAGGTACTTGTAGGTGCAGCCGACGGCCAGGTCGGCGGCCGAGACGTCCACGCGCAGGGCACCGACGCTGTGGCAGACGTCCCAGATCATCAGCGCGCCGGCCGCCTGCACGCGGGCGGTCATCCCGGGCACGTCGTAGCGGGCGCCGGTGCGGTAGTCCACCTCCGACAGCAGCACGGCCGCGGCGTCGTCGAAGCGGCCCTCGCTCACGTCGCGCAGCTCGGCCAGGCCCTCGATGACGTAGTTGTCGGTCGGGAAGTTGCGCCGGTCCACGACGATCACCCGGCGGCCGGGGCGCAGCCGCAGGGCGGCGCTGACCGCCTGGTAGACGGCGATCGAGGTGGTGTTGCCGGCCACGACCTCACCGGGTCCCGCGCCGATCAGCGGGGCCAGGCGGTCGCCGGTGGTCAGCGGCTGGGCGTACCAGCCCGACTCGTTCCAGCCGCCGACGAGATGGCGGCCCCACTCGTCCTCGACGGCCTGCCGTACTCTCTCCGCGGCCGTGCGGGGCGGGGCGCCCAGCGAGTTGCCGACCAGGTAGATCTCCTTGTCGGGGAGCACGAACTCAGCGCGGAACGCGCGAAGCGGGTCCTCTTGGTCCATGGCTTCGCAGGCCAGGCGGTCAACCACAGGGCAACTCCTCATAGACGGCACTTTGCAGCCTATGTTGGTATATGTCCCACTTCCGGGGATAGACCGGTCGCCCACAAGCGACACCGCCCTGTTTGTCCTACCGGCCAGGGCGCCCCCGCGCCTAGGAATGCGCCGCGTGGCGCGGGCGGTGGGCCTGCGGGGCCGGTTCGGCCTCCGTGGTACGGCGGGCCACGAGCGCGGCCAGGGCGGTGGTGATGGGGACGGCCGAGATGAGCCCCAGGGTGCCGACCACGCTGCGGACGATCTCCTGGGCGATGACCGGATTCGTCAGGACCTGGCCCAGCGGCTCGCGGCCCACGCTGATCAGCAGGAGCAGCGGGAGGGAGGCCCCGGCATAGGCCAGGATGATCGTGTTGATGACCGAGGCGATGTGCGCCCGGCCCACGCGCCCGCCCGCGCGGTACAGGCGGCGGAAGCCGTACGTCGGGTTGGCGTGGGCGAGTTCGCCGACGGTGACCGCCTGGGTGACGGTGACGTCGTCGAGCACGCCCAGCGAGCCGATGATGATGCTGGCCAGCAGCAGGCCCTGGGTGTCGATGTGGTAGCTCATGCCCAGGTTGAAGGCGGCCTCGTCGGTGATGCCGGCCAGGTGGGCCAGGTCGAGGGAGACGTAGGACAGGGCGCCGGTGATGACGAGGGCGGCGAGCGTGCCCAGGACGGCCATGGCGGTGGCCAGAGTGAAGCCGTGCGTGAGGAAGAGCACGGTCAGCATGATCGCCGAGGCGCCGGCGATGGCCACGAGCAGCGGCGGCTTGCCGTCCAGGATGCCGGGCAGCACGAACAGCAGCAGGATCGCGAACGTGATGCCCAGCCCGAACAGGGCCGACAGGCCCCGCCAGCGGCCGAAGGCGATCACCGCCAGGGCGAAGGCGAGGCCGAACAGCCACAGCGGGGTGGAGCGGTCGTGGTCGGACAGCCGGTACGGCGGGGCGTCGAGGGTGGGTTCCGGGGCGTACAGGACGATCACCGCGTCACCGGGGTGGAAGACCTGGGCGCCGGGGCCGCTGGGGAGCTGGAGCTTGGTCTCGGTGCCGGCGTTCGGGCCGCTGGTGAGCTTGACGACGGCCTCGCCGCAGGTGGCGGGGTCGGGCGGCGGGAGCCGGGGGCCGCCTTCGATCGGGGGTTCTTCCTGGCACGGGGTCAGGGTGACGGCCTGGACGGCGGCGGTGTAGCGGGCCAGGCCGCTGTCGGGCGCGGCGGGCGCCTTGGGCGGCGAGGGCCAGAGCCACACGAGCGCGGCGACGGTGGCGAGGGCCAGCGGGACCAGGACGGCGGCCGCGGCGAGCGCGGCACGTCGCGAGGTGGGCACGTGGGTGTGATTGGCGCCCATGGGCTCCTCGACCGGGGGTGGGTGAACGGGGTTTCGCCTGGAAGGGTACCGGTCGCGGCGGGCGGGTCAGGCGGAACCGAGCGTGACGACCACTTTGCCGAGCGTGTGCCCGCGGGCCACGTGGGCGACGGCGGCGGCGGCCTCCTCCAGCGGGTAGGTCGCGCTGACGAGCGGCCGCACCTGCCCGGAGGCGAGGTATCCGGCCAGTTCGTCCAGGTGGGCGGCGGTGGTGAAGACGAACAGGGCGTGCAGGCTCTGGCGGGTGAAGGGGTTGAGCAGCGCCGCCCGCAGTTGCCGGTGCATACCCCCGAGCCACGGGCCGCCCCGCTCGCTGCCGACGATCACGAGGGCGCCGCCCGGGGTGAGAAGGCGCCGCAGGCGGCGCAGCGGGCGGCCGCCGGCCGTGTCCACGACGAGGTCGTAGCGGCCGGTGACCTCCTCGCGGGTGTAGTCGACGACGTGGTCGGCGCCGAGCTCCCGCACGTGATCCGCCTTGCCGGGCCCGCACACGCCGGTCACGTGCGCGCCCCGCGCCCTGGCCAGTTGCACGGCGAAGCCGCCGACCCCGCCGCCCGCCCCGATGATCAGCGCCTTCTGCCCCGCGGCCACCCGGCCGCGCACCGCCATCAGCGCCGTGGCCCCCGACGTCGGCACGGCAGCGGCAGCCTCGAAGCCGATCCCGCCCGGCATCGGGGCCAGCTTGCCCGCCTGGGCCACCGCGTACTCGGCGAAGGCGGCGTCACAGGAGCCGAACACCGCCTCCCCCGGCCGGAACCGGGTGACGCCCGCGCCCACGGCCTCGACGGTCCCCGCCACGTCGGTGCCCCGCACCTGCTTCCTGGGCGCGCGCAGGCCGGTGGCCGGGCGCATGAGGTACGGCCGGCCGGTCATGAGGTGGATGACCCCGGTGTCCACCCCGGCGGCGCGGACCCGGACCAGCACCTCGCCTTCCCCGGGGGCCGGGATGGGCAGGTCGGTCAGGGCCAGCACGCCGGCCGGGCCGTACCTCTGGTGGGCGATGGCTTTCATGCCCCTCAATGTAAAACATCGCCGACATCATGTCTACTTTTCTTTACATGAGCCGCTCCAGGCGGCGGACGACCTCGTCGAGAGGGGCGCGGGTGTCGATCTCCAGAGAGGCGCTCTGCCGGAGCAGGGGCTCGATCTCGGCCAGGTCGTCCAGGATCGCCTGGCGCTCCCCGGGGCTCTTGCCATACGGGTTGCCGGTGCGCGCCTCGATCCGGGCCAGCATGACCTCGGCCGGGGCACTCAGCAGGACCACGTGGTCGAAGCGCGGATAGAACCGCACCTGATTGGACATGCAGCCCGCCACGAACACGCTCCCCTCCTCGTCCAGAAGGCCCGCGATCGCGTCCTCACGCCAGATCCACTCGTCGTCCACCCGGTGGGACCAATCGCCGTAGTCGGTGTCGACCGCGCGGTGACCGCGCTCGCCCAGCCTGCGCACGACGGACGACTTCCCGGTGCCGGACATGCCGGTGATCAATACTTTGGGCATAGCTTGAGTCTCCACCAAGGGGAGACGCGAAGGTTGAGGGCATGCGTTACACGATCGGCGACCTGGCCAGGAGGACCGGGCTATCGGTCAAGACCATCAGGTTCTACTCCGACGCCGGCATCGTGCCGCCGATCGGACGCACCGCCGCCGGCTACCGCCTGTACGACCCCGGCGCCGCCGCCCGCCTCGACCTCGTGCGCACGCTGCGCGACCTGGGCCTCGACCTGGCGACCATCCGCAAGGTCGTGGACCGGGAACTGCCGCTGCCCGAGGTCGCCGCCGCCCACGCCGAGGCGCTGGACGCGCAGGTGCGCGCCCTCCGGCTGCGGCGGGCGGTGCTCCGGGTGGTCGCACGGCGGGGATCCAGCCCCGAGGAGATGGACATCATGCACAAACTCGCCCGCCTGTCCGAGGACGAACGGCGCCGGCTCGTCGCCGACTTCCTCGACCACGCCCTGTCCCAGCCCGAACTCGCCTGCATCCGCAGCTCGCTCACCCCCGAACTGCCGGAGGATCCCACGGACGAGCAGGTCGAGGCGTGGGTCGAACTGGCCGAGCTGACCCGGGACCCGGACTTCCGCGCCGCCGTCCACCGCATGGGCGACCTGCATGTGGCCGGCCACTCCTACGGGGCGGCTCCGCCGTACCGTGACCTCGTCGCGGTCGTGCGTGAGCACGTACGGCCGGCGCTGGCGGCCGGGATCGGCCCGGACGCGCCCGAGGCGGCCGGGGTGGTGGCCGCGGTGCGGGCCGGGCACGAGCGCGTCGACACGGACCTGCTGGCCGCGGCGGCCGACCCGCGCTGGGCCCGCTACCTGCGGCTGCTGGCGATCGTCAACGGCTGGCCGCCTCCGGAGGACCAGCGGCCGGTGATCGACTGGCTCCTGCGGGCGCTGGGCTCGTAGTCGTCACGGCGAGTCGTCACGGTGGGAACGCCTGAGGCGCCGCACATGGGCGGTGATCCTCCGGACATGACGACGCCCCCGGCGTGGCAGGCGCCGGGGGCGTCGGATGGGCTGGTCAGCCCATGTGCGGATAACGATGGTCGGTCGGCGGGACGAAGGTCTCCTTGATCGTGCGGGCGTTCACCCAGCGGATCAGGTTGAAGATCGAGCCCGCCTTGTCGTTGGTGCCCGAGGCGCGGGCGCCGCCGAAGGGCTGCTGGCCGACGACGGCGCCGGTCGGCTTGTCGTTGACGTAGAAGTTGCCGGCGGCGAAACGCAGCTTGTCGGCGGCCGAGGCGATGGCGTAGCGGTCCTGGGCGATGATCGAGCCGGTCAGCGCGTACGGCGAGACCGACTCCATCTGCGTGAGCACGGAGTCGAAGTCGGCGTCGTCGTAGACGTGGACGCCGAGGATCGGGCCGAAGTACTCCTTGACGAAGATCTCGTCGGTGGGGTCCTCGGAGACCAGGACGGCCGGCTTGACGAAGTAGCCGGTCGCGTCGTCGTAGGAGCCGGTGAGGACCTCGATGTTCGCGGCGGCGCGGGCCCGGTCGATGGCCGCCTTGTGCTTGGCGAACGCGCGGTCGTCGATGACGGCGCCCATGAAGGTGGACAGGTCCGCGGCCACGTCGCCCACGGTCAGGGACTCGGCGGTGCCGACCAGGTCGTCCTTGATGCGGGTCCACAGGGAGCGCGGGACGTAGGTGCGCGAGGCGGCCGAGCACTTCTGGCCCTGGTACTCGAAGGCGCCGCGGACCAGCGCCGTCAGCAGGACGGCGGGGTCGGCCGAGGGGTGGGCCAGGACGAAGTCCTTGCCGCCGGTCTCGCCGACCAGGCGCGGGTAGCCGTGGTAACCGGTGATGTTCTCGCCGACGGTCTTCCACAGGTGCTGGAAGGTCGCGGTGGAGCCGGTGAAGTGGATGCCGGCCAGCGCCGGGTGGGTCAGGGCGACCTCGGAGACGGCGGCGCCGTTGCCGGTGACCAGGTTGATGACGCCCGGCGGCAGCCCCGCCTCCTCCAGGAGCTTCATGGTGAAGTGCGCGGCGAACTGCTGCGTGGGCGACGGCTTCCAGACGACGACATTACCCATCAAAGCGGCAGAAGTCGGCAAATTTCCGGCGATGGCGGTGAAGTTGAACGGCGTGATCGCCAGGACGAAGCCCTCCAGCGGGCGGTACTCCATCCGGTTCCAGACGCCCGGCGAGGAGATCGGCTGGTCGGCGTAGAGCTGCCGGGCGTAGGCCACGTTGAAACGCAGGAAGTCGATCAGCTCACAGGCCGCGTCGATCTCCGCCTGCTGCGCCGACTTCGACTGGCCGAGGATCGTGGCGGCGTTCAGCGTGGCCCGCCACGGCCCGGCCAGCAGGTCGGCGGCCTTGAGGAAGACCGCGGCCCGCTCGTCGAACGACAGCGCCCGCCAGGCGGGGGCGGCGCGCAGCGCGGCGTCGACCGCGTCCTGCACGTCCCGGGACGTAGCGTCGTTGGTACGTCCCAGGACCGAGGCGTGGTTGTGCGGCTGCACCACGTTGATCGGCGCGCCGCCGCCCATGCGGGACACGCCGTCGATGGTCATGGGCAGGTCGATGGAGCTGCCGGCCAGCTCCTTGACCCGGTTCTCCAGCGCCGTGCGCTCGGCGCTGCCCGGCGCGTAGCCGTACACCGGCTCGTTGGCCGGAGCGGGAACGTTGCTGATGGCGTCCATCTATTTGCCTCCAAGGGCGCGAAGGAAGAAGGCGACGTTGGCGGGGCGTTCGGCGAGGCGGCGCATGAAGTAGCCGTACCAGTCGTCGCCGTACGGCACGTAGACGCGGACCGTGTGGCCCGCTCCGGCCAGTGCCTCCTGCCGGTCGGTCCTGATTCCGTAGAGCATCTGGTACTCGTAGTCGCCGATCGCGCGGCCGAAGCGGTCGGCCAGCAGTTCGGTGATCGAGATCAGGCGGTCGTCGTGCGTCCCCACCATGGGGTACCCCTTCCCCGCCATGAGGATCCGCAGGCATCGCACGTACGCCTTGTCGACGTCGGCCTTGCCCTGGTGGGCGACGGAGGCGGGCTCGTTGTAGGCGCCCTTGACCAACCGGACGCGGCTGCCCTCGTGGGCCAGCTCGCGGCAGTCGTCCTCGCTGCGGTGCAGGTATGCCTGGATGGCGACGCCGGTCGACGGGTATTCCTCGCGCAGCTTGCGCAGGATGCTCAGCGTCGAGTCGACGGTGGTGTGGTCCTCCATGTCGAGCGTGACGTGGGAGCCGTTGGCCGCGGCGGCCGCGCAGATCTCCCGCGCGTGCTCCAGCGCCATGTCGTCGGAGAGTTCCTGGCCGACGGCCGACAGCTTGACCGAGACCTCGCCGCGCTCGCCCAGGTTCAGGGGGCGCAGGGTCTCCAGGAGGGTCACGTATGCCCGGGCGGTGGCCGCGGCGGCGGAGGCGTCGTGGGTCTCCTCGCCGAGATGGTCCACGGTGACGGTCAGTCCGCCGTCGACGAGCCGCTCGATGGCGGCACGGGCTTCGGCGGCGCTCTCACCGGCGACGAAGCGGTTCACCACCTTGCGGGTGAGCGGGAAGCCGGACACGGAGCGGCGCACCAGCTTGCTCCGTGACGTGGCGAGTAGGAGTTGACCGAGCATGTATCCAGCCTAAAACCGCTGTTCAGACGCCAGCCATCGACGCGCGTAACGCGGGATGTGGCAGGCTGTCATACAAATGCACAACACTGCCGATCTTCAGGAGACCGTCGACGAGATCGCCCGCGTGCTCGGGGCTTCGGCGACGCTGGAGGACCGCTCGTTCCGCCTGCTGGCCTACAACGCGCAGCACGACGAGATCGACACGGTCCGCCAGGAGGTCATCCTGCGCCGCCGCGCCTCGGGCGCCGTGCGTGACTACTTCGAGGGCTTCGGCATCGCCAAGGCGCTCGGCCCGGTCCGCATCCCCGCCGACCACGACCATCACCTGAAGGCCCGAATCTGCTGGCCCCTGCGCCATCGCGACGTGACCTACGGCTACCTGTGGCTGCTCGACTCGGGCAACCTGACCGACGACGTCCTGGCCCGCGCCGCGGGCCTGGTCACGCAGGCGGCGCTCGCCCTGGCCCACGAGGCGCGCAGCCGCCAGGACGCCGGCCGGGTGCTGCGCGCGCTGCTCTCGGGCGACCCGGAGGAGCGCGGCGGCGTCTCGGTCGACATGCCGGGACCGGTCGCAGCGGTGGCCGTCCGCGAGTCCCCCGAGCGGGTGGCCACGCTCTGGACCCTGCCGCGCGGCGTCCTGGCCCGCACGGGCTCGCCGGTCGCGCTGCTGGCTCCGGCGCAGCTGGCCGCGGAGGTCGCGCAGACCCTTCAGGGGGTGTACGGCACGGCCGCGGGCATCGGCGGGCCGCGCCGGGACCCGGCCGACGCCTGGCGGAGCTGGCGTGAGGCGCAGCAGGCGCTCCGGATCGCCGAACACTTCCCCCGTTTCGCCCCCGTCGCCCGCTGGGAGGACCTGGGGGTGCACCGGCTGCTGGCCCGCCTGGGCCGCGACGACCTGCGGGAGCTGGCCGCGGAGGTGGCCGCGCTGGAGGCGGAGCAGGCCAGGACCGTGGAGGTCTACCTGGACCTCGGGGGGCACGCCCAGAAGGCGGCGGCGGAGCTGGGCGTGCATCGGCAGACGCTCTACTACCGGCTGGGCAAGGCCGAGCGGGCGCTCAACCGGGATCTGGACGACGGGGACGACCGGCTGGTCATCCATCTGGGGCTCAAGGCCGTTCACCTGCTGGGAGACTCGATGAACGGATAAGGCTAGGCTAGCCTAAGACCCCGTGACCTCCCCGACGGCCCCCGACGGCCGTGCCGCCCCTTTGGACGCCCCTGCGGACACCCATGCGGACGCCCGTCCGGACACCCCTGCGGACGCCCATGCGGACGCCCGTCCGGACGCCCGTCTGGACGCCACTGCGCACGCCCGTGAGGGCGGCCCACCTCAGAGGCCCAGGGGCCGGGCCCGCCACGTCCGCAACCTCACCCTGGCCGTGCTCGCGCTCCTGCTCATGTGCGCCCTGAGCGTGGCCCTGGGCTCGGCCGAGTTCTCCCCGTCCGCCCTCGCCGACGCGCTCCTGCGCCGCGAGGGCGCGGAAGGCGTCACGGCCATCTGGGACCTGCGCATCCCGCGCACGCTCGTCGGGCTCGGCGTCGGCGCCGCCCTCGGGCTGGCGGGTGCGATCATGCAGTCGCTGACCCGCAATCCCCTCGCCGACCCCGGCATCCTCGGCGTCAACGCGGGCGCCGCCACCGGGGTGGCGCTGGCCTTCGCCTTCTTCGGCCTGACGGACCTGCGCGGCTCGGTCTGGTTCGCGTTCGCGGGCGCCGCCGGGGCCACCGTGCTGGTGTACACGCTGGGCTCGCGAGGGTACGGCGGAGCCACCCCGATCCGGCTGGCCCTGGTGGGCACGGCGGCCGACGCCGCGCTGCTGTCGATCGTCTGGGCGGTGCTGCTGCTGGACTCCGACACCCTGCACCGCTACCGCTTCTGGTCGGTCGGCTCCCTGGCCGCGGTGGACGCGGCCACCCTGAGCCAGATCTGGGTCTTCCTGGCGGCCGGGGCGCTCTTCGCCCTCAGGCTCGGGCCCTCCCTCAACGCGCTGGCGCTGGGCGAGGACACCGCCAGGTCGCTCGGGGTCGACGTCGGCCGGGCGCGCCTCCTGGCCGTGGCCGCCGTGACCCTCCTGTGCGGGGCCGCCACCGCGGCCGTGGGGCCGGTCTTCTTCCTCGGGCTGGCCGTACCCCACATCGTGCGCGCCCTGATCGGGGCCGACCAGCGGTGGCTGCTGCCGTACTCGATGCTGCTGGCGCCCACCCTGCTGCTGGCCTGCGACGTGCTCGGGCGGCTTCTGGTACGGCCGGCGGAGCTGGAGGTCGGCATCATCACGGCCTTCGCCGGCGCACCGGTGCTGATCGCGCTCCTGCGCGGCCGGAGGAAGGTGGGCGAGCTGTGAGCGGGCGTGCGACGGCCAAGGCGTGGCACCCCGGCGCGCGCCGGCGGCTCACCCTCAGGGCGTACGGGTGGTCGTATCCGCTTTCCGTGCGGGCGGCCGTGGTCACCTGCCTGCTGGTGGTGGCGGCGCTGGCCGTGGGGGTGGTCAGCCTCGGGAGCGGCGACTATCCGCTGTCGCCCGCCGAGGTGGTGCGGACGCTGACCGGCGAGGGCGGCGCCGCCGGGCAGTTCGTGATCATGCGGTTGCGGCTGCCCCGCCTGCTGACCGCGCTCGGGGTCGGGGCGGCGCTGGCCGTGGGCGGGGCGGTCCTGCAGACGGTGACCCGCAACGCGCTCGGCAGCCCCGACATCATCGGGCTGGACCGGGGGGCGGCCACCGGGGCGCTGATCGGGATTCTGGTCCTGGGCGGCGGGTCGTGGGCGGTGTCCGGGTCGGCGATGGCCGGGGGCGCGCTCGCGCTGGTGGCGATCTATCTGCTGGCCTTCCGCGGCGGGCTGCGCGGGGCCAGGTTCGTGCTGGTCGGGGTGTGCGTGGCGGCGATGCTGGGGGCGGTCAACGCCTACCTCATCACACGGGCCAACCTGTGGGCGGCCAACCAGGCGGCGACCTGGCTGGTCGGCAGCGTGGCCGGGAGCCGGTGGGCGCACGTGGCGGCGATCTGGGCGGCCTGCGCGGTCGTGCTGCCGGTACTGGCCGCGCTGGCCTCCCGGCTGCGGCTGCTGGAGATGGGCGACGAGGTCGCCACCGGGCTGGGGGTGCGCGTGGAGCGGACCCGGCTGGTGGCGCTCGTCTGCGGGGTGGGGCTGACCTGCGTGGCCATCGCGACGGCCGGGCCGATCCTGTTCGTGGCGCTGACCGCGCCGCAGCTGGCCCGCCGGCTCACCGGGGCGGCGGGGCCGCCGGTGTGGGCCAGCGCGGCGATGGGGGCCCTGCTGATGGCGGTCAGCGACCTGGCGGCCCAGCGGCTGTTCGGCGTGGCCCAGCTGCCCACCGGGGTCGTCACGGGCGCGATCGGCGGCGGCTACCTGCTGTGGATGCTGGGCCGCAAGCGGGTCACAGCGGCTTGAAGCCGGACAGCTGCCCGTCGAGCTTGTCCAGCCAGGCTGCCTGCCGCTGGTAGCTGTAGGGGGTCTCCACGGCCCAGGGGATCACCTGGCCCGCCTTCACCGCGGGCATCTCGGCGAAGGTGGCCTTCTTCTTCATGTCCGCCAGCGTCAGCCACTGGCTGCGGGCGTCGTAGAGGATCACGTCCGCCTTGTACTTGCCGGCCTGTTCCCAGCTCAGCGTCTCGTACAGCGGGTCGTCGCCGGCCCCCTTCTCCAGGCCGAGGCCGAGCGAGGCCAGGTACGTGAGGTCGGTGTAGCCGCCGGCGCCGGCCCTGGCCACCCAGAACTGGTCGGGGCCGCCCGCCACGGCCAGGACCTTGAGGCCCTTCTTCGCCGTCTGCGCCACCTTGGCCGAGGCCGCGTCGAAGGCCGCCTTGGCCTGCGCGACGGCGGGCGCGGAGACGTCGGCGCCCAGGGAGACGGCCAGCGCCTCGAAGCGGGCCAGCACCTTCTTGAGGTCGGTGTCCTTGACGGTCTCGATCGCGACCAGCGGCGCCAGCGCCTCGATGTCGCCCATCTGCTTCTCCGGCACGTACCAGACCAGGTCGTTGAACTTGGTGGTGACCAGGAGCTCCGGCTGGAGCGAGGCGTACTTCTCGACGTTGAACTCGCCGTACCCGGTGCCGATCGAGGTGGCCTTGGCCAGGTCCACGTCGCCGGCCAGCGGGTCTTTGGAGCCGTCCTTCAGCGTGGTGGAGCCGAACAGGCCGACCGGCGGCACGCCGAAGTCCTGCAGCGCCGCCGCGGCGCCGACGTAGGCGACGATGCGCCGGGGCGGCTTCGGGGCCGTCACCTGCTTGCCCCGGTCGTCGGTGAAGGTCCAGGGGCCGGCGGGAGTGCCGGCCGTACCCGCCGGCGACGTGGCCGGGGCGGCGGCCGGGCCGCCGGGGCCTGCCGTGCCGCACGCTGCGGCCAGAGCGCCGAGCGCGAGGAACGATCCGCCTCTGAGCGCCTGACGGCGAGTGATGCCGGATGCCATGAAGAGCCCCTTTGTCAGTTAGGTAAGGCTAACCTTTTTTACGGTAATCTAGCCTCATCTTGACGATCTGGGGAGACTCGTGCGCCTAGGGCAGCTCGCCATCGACCTCACGCCGTTACGTGACAGCCGGGACTTCCGCTACGTCTTCGCCGCCCGGGTGGTCTCCCTGCTCGGCATCGGCGTCACCGGGGTGGCGCTGGCCGTGCAGGTGTACACGATGACCGGGTCGTCCTTCCACGTCAGCCTCGTCAGCCTGGCCCTCGGCGGGCCCCTGCTGGCGGGGACGCTGGGCGGCGGCGTCCTGGCCGACCGGATCGACCGGCGGCTGCTCATCGTGGGCTCGCGGGCCCTGGCCGGGGCCGGGTTCGCCCTGCTGGCCGTCAACGCCTTCACGCCGTCGCCCGCCCTGTGGGCCATCTACGCGTGTGCCGGGCTCATCGGGCTGGCCGACGGGATCAGCGAGACCGCGCTCATGGCGGCCGTGCCCGCGCTCGTCGGCCGCGGCAAGCTGACCGCCGCCGAGGCGCTGACCTCCATCACCACCCAGGTCGGCACCATCGCGGGGCCCTCGCTCGGCGGGCTGCTCCTGGCCGGGCCCGGGTTCGGGGCCTGCTACGCGATCACCTGCGCCACCACGCTCGTGACGACGCTGCTGCTCCTGCTGCTGCGCCCGCTGCGGCCCGACGGCCCGGCCGCCCGGAGCCATCCGCTACGCTCGATCGCCGAAGGGGTGCGGTTCGCCAGGCGCGATCGGGTCATCGCCGGGGTGATCCTGCTCGATCTCAGCGGGACGCTGTTCGCCACGCCGTACGCGCTGTTCCCCGCGTTCGCGGCCGAGCGGCTGGGCGGGGACCCGGCCGCCCTCGGGCTCCTCTACAGCGCGCCCGCCGCGGGGGCGCTGCTGGCCGCGCTGGCCAGCGGGTGGACCGGGCGGGTACGGCGGCCTGGCGTGGTCCTGCTCGCCGCCATCGGGCTGTGGGGGGTGGCGATCGCCGGGTTCGGGGCCAGCGCGTGGCTGCCGGCCATGCTGGCGTTCCTGGCGTTGTCCGGGGTCGGGCAGGTGATCTCCGAGGTGGTGGCCGGGGCGGTCATCCAGTCGCGCACGCCCGACCACCTGCTCGGGCGGGTGTCGAGCCTCTGGCTCACCGAGGCGACCGTGGGCCCCGCGCTGGGCAACGTGGTCGCGGGCGGGCTGGCCAGAGTGGCGGGGCCCGGGGGCGCCGCGGTGGCCGGTGGGCTGGCCTGCGTGGCCGGGGTCGCCGGCCTCGCCCTGGCGGTCCCCGCCCTGCGCCGCGCCCGCCCGATCACGGACCCGGCCGCCACCTCCTGACCCTCGGGGCATCGTGCCCGTGCCTCCAGAAGGACCGTCACCAGGTCCGTGGAAGAGGCCCGTGGAAGCAGCCCGTGGGGAGCGCGGGCCTGCGCGTTGCGGTCTCCCGGCCCGTCCGGGCGCGGGCCGGGAGTACGGCCCGCGGTCAGCCGCCCATGGCGCGGATGAGGCTGGCCGGGCGCATGTCGGTCCAGTTCGCCTCGACGTACTCCAGGCAGGCCGTGCGGGAGGCCGGGCCGTACGCCTGGGTCCAGCCGGCGGGCACGGGCAGGCGCTGCGGCCACAGGGAGTGCTGGTTCTCGTCGTTGACGAGGATCAGGTAGACGCCGTCGGCGTCCTCGAAGGGGTTGGTCATGACAGCTTCTCCTTCAGGATGTCGGCGATGCGGGCCAGCGGAACGGGGTCGGCCAGCTCATAATGCTCGCAGTCGATCGGGTGATCGTCGATGGCCCCGGTCACGAACGGCCGCCAGCGCCCGGAGTCCAGCGTGGTCCCGGCCTTGCCGGCGGTCGCGGTGAAGAACAGCAGGTCGCCGTCGAAGACGGGGTGCGCGCCGGGACGGATGAGGTCCTCGGCGTTCACCGCGGCGTCGATCATGGCGCCGACCGTGGGCTCGTCCAGCTCGGCCAGGACGCCGCCCCGCTCCTTCAGCGCGGCGACCACATGTGCGCGCTCCACCGGGCCGGTGGGCTCGGGGTGGCCGGACAGGCGCAGCAGGAAGCGCAGCGCGTCCTGCTCGTCGTCGCCGCTCTCCGGCTCCTCGCCGGGGTGCAGGGGGTAGGAGTCGAGCATGGCCAGCAGTTCCACCCGCTCCCCCGCCCCGGTCAGCGCGGCGGCCATGGCGTGGGCGACCACCCCGCCGAACGACCAGCCGAGCAGCCGGTAGGGACCCTCGGGCTGGACCGTGCGGATCTGCTCCACGTAGTCGGCGGCCATCGCCTCCAGCGTCGCGGGCAGCGGGTACGGCCCGGCCAGCCCGCGGGCCTGGACCCCGTAGACGGGGCCGTCCACGAGCCCGGCCAGGCCGATGAAGCACCAGGCCAGCCCGAACAGCGGATGCACGCAGAACAGCGGCGCCCGGTCCCCGCCCGTCCTGATGGGCAGGATCACCTCGAGCGCGCCGCGGTCCTCCTGGGGTACGGCCAGCCGCCCCGCCAGCCCGGCCGGGGTGGGCGCCTCGAACAGCGTCCTGATCGTGACCGGCGCCCCGAACTCGGCGCGGACCCGGCCGACCAGTTTGGCGGCCAGCAGCGAGTGGCCGCCCAGCTCGAAGAAGTTCTCCCGCGGGCCGGGGGCGGGCCCTCCGAGCACCTCGGCGAACAGCCCGGCCATCCGCTCCGTCACCGCCGGGTCGGCGGCCACGTCCGCGGGCGCGCCGGGGAGGGAAGCGGCGGTCTTGGCGGGGAGCAATTCCCTGGCGCCGGGCACGAGGTCCGACAGCCTGGCCTCCGGGTCGGCCGCCACCTGCTCCAGGAGCGCGGCCAGGGCGCCGGCCAGCGCTTCGGCCCGTGGCCGGGTGAACAGGTCCGTCCGGTACTCGATGACGCCGCCGCCGTCCTCCGCCAGGGCGATGGCCAGGTCGAACTTGGCCGTGCCGGTGCCCGCCTCGACGGGGGTGACGTCGAGGCCGGGCAGCGGTTCCAGCGGCGGCTGGGCCGGGTGGTAGGCGATCATGACCTGGAACAGCGGGTGCCAGGCGAGGCTGCGGGCCGGGGCCGTCGCGCGGACGACCTCGTCGAAGGGGACGTCGGCGTGGTCGAAGGCGGCCAGGTCGGCGGCCCGGACCCGCTCCAGCAGCTCCAGGAACGCCGGATCCCCGGCGGTGTCGGCCCGCAACACCACCGTATTCACGAAAAATCCCACCAAATCAGCCAACGCCTCATCCGAACGCCCCGCCACCGGCGTCCCCAGCGCGATGTCCGTCCCCGCCCCCAACCGGGACAGCAACGCCGCCACCGCCGCATGCACCACCATGAACATCGTCGACCCCGAGCGCCGCGCCAGCCCGGTCAGCCCGTCGAGGACCTCCGCGCCGAGCTGGAAGCCCGCCGAGTCGCCGCCGGTGCCGGCCACGGCCGGACGCGGCAGGTCGTGCGGCAACGGCAGGCACTCCGGCAGCCCGGCCAGCGCCTCCCGCCAATGGCCGAGGTCGCCGGGCCGCCCCTGCTGCCACAGCGCGTAGTCGGCGTACTGCACGGGCAGCGGCGCGAACTCCGGCGCCCGCCCGTCCACCCGGGCCGCGTAGGCCAGCGACAGGTCCGCCCACAGCGGCCCGGCCGACCACTCGTCGCTGGCGATGTGGTGCAGCACCAGCATGAGCTCGCCGTCCGACGCCCAGGCCCGGATCGGCAGCTCGGCGCTCAGATCGAAGGGCAGCTCCGGCTCACCCGGCCCCTCGAGGAGGTTCAGCCGCCGCACCGCCTCCCCTGCGGGGAGGATCACCTGGTACGGCTCGCCGTCGCGCTCCCCGATGAGCGTGCGCAGGGCCTCGTGCCGGGTGACCACGTCGCCCAGCGCCGCGCGCAGCGCCCCGCGGTCCAGGTGGCCGCGCAGCCGTACCGCGAACGGCACGTTGTAGGTGGCCGAGGGGCCCTCCAGCGACTGCAGGAACCACAGCCGCCGCTGCGCCGCCGACAACGGCACCGTCTCGGGCCGTACGGCGGGCGTCAGCGGCGGCCGTTCGCCGCCGGGCGAGCCCGCCAGGACGTGCCGGGCCAGCCCGGCGACGGTCGGCGCCTCGAAGACGGTCCTGACGGTCGCGGGCACGCCGAACTCGGCGCTGATCCGCCCGGCCAGCCGTACGGCCAGCAGCGAGTGCCCGCCGAGGTGGAAGAAGTCGTCCAGCGCGCCGGCCTCCGGCACGCCGAGCACGGCGGCGAAGATCTCCACCACGCGCTCCTCCGTCGCTCCGCGGGGCGCCCGGCGCAGCGCGGCGGCCACCCGCCGGGCGGCCCTGCGAGGCGCCGGTCCGGCGCCGGGCGCGGGCAGGTCCAGCTCGCCCAGGCGCAGCCCGGGGTCGGCGGCCACCTGGTCCAGCAGCGCGGCCAGCCCTTGGGCGAGGAGATCGCCGGGCAGGCCGTCCCGGTACTCGATCTCCACCTCGAGGGCGTCGCCGGTCTCGGTGAAGGCGAAGGCCAGGTCGAACTTGCCCGGCTGGGCGAGGTCGTCCGGCTCGGTCACCTCGAGCGGCAGGTCTTCGGCCCGCTGGTAGGCGATCATGGTCTGGAACAGGGGGTGCCGGCCGGGGGCGCGCTCCGGGTTGACCGCCTCGACGACCTGGTCGAAGGGCACGTCGGCGTGGTCGAAGGCGGCCAGGTCGGCGGCCCGGACCCGCTCCAGCAGCTCCAGGAACGCCGGATCCCCGGAGGTGTCGGCCCGCAACACCACCGTATTCACGAAAAATCCCACCAAATCGGCCAACGCCTCATCCGAACGCCCCGCCACCGGCGTCCCCAGCGGAACATCCGTCCCCGCCCCCAACCGCGACAGCAACGCCGCCACCGCCGCATGCACCACCATGAACATCGTCGACCCCGAGCGCCGCGCCAGCTCCTGCAACCCGCCCGGATCGGCCCGGAACGCGACGACCCCGCCCTCGGACTCCCCGCCGGGCAGCGGGATCTCGAGCGGCAGCCCGGCCAGCGCCCGCGTCCAGAACCCCAGGTCGGCGTCCTGACCGGCCTCCCAGAGCGCGTAGTCGGCGTACTGCAGCGGCAACGGCGCGAACTCCGGCTCCGCCCCGGCGGCCCGGGCGGCGTAGGCGGTGGCCAGATCCCGCAGCAGCGGCCCCATCGACCACTCGTCCACCGCGATGTGGTGCAGCACGAGCCGCAGCTCGCCGTCCGCCGCCCAGGCGCGCACGGGCGGTTCGGCGGCCAGGTCGAAGGGCCGCACCGGGTCCCGGCCGACCAGGGCCAGCGCCTCGGCCGGGGGAAGGACCACCTGGTACGGCTCGCCGTCCGCGTCCCGGACGACCGTGCGCAGCACCTCGTGCCGGGCGAGAACGTCGGCCAGGGCGGCCAGGGCGGCGGAGGCCACCGGCAGCCGAACCCGGAGCGGCACGTGGTAGGCGGAGTCCTCCTCGAGCCGGCTCAGGAACCACAGCCGCCGCTGCGCCGCCGACAGCGGCACCCGGTCGGGCCGCTCCACCGGCGCCGGCCGCGATCGCGCGGGCGCCCCGCCGAGCCGCTGGAGGGCGGCCGCCAGCCCGGCCGCGGTGGAGGCGGCGAACAGGGTGCCCAACGGCACCTCTGCCCCCAGCCGGGCCCGGATCCGGGCGGCCAGCCGTACCGCCAGCAGGGAGTGCCCGCCGAGCGCGAAGAAGTCGTCGTCGATGCCCACGCGGGCGACCCCGAGCAGGTCGGCGAAGATCTCGCACAGGGCGCGCTCGGCGGCGGTCCGCGGCGCGCGCGAGCTCACCGCGGCCCCGCCGGACGGCGCGGGCAGCGCCTTGCGGTCCACCTTGCCGTTGACCATCAGCGGCAGGGCGGCCAGCGCCACGTAGGCGGCCGGGACCATGTGCGCGGGCAGCCGGTCGGCGACATGGCCGCGCAGCACGGCGGGGTCGCTCTGCGCGCCGGTGACGTAGGCGACCAGCCGCGTGTCACCGGGCGCGTACTCGCAGGCCACCACGGCGGCCTCGCGCACCCCGGGGCAGGACAGCAGCGCCGACTCCACCTCGCCGGGCTCGATCCGGAACCCGCGGATCTTGATCTGCCCGTCGGCCCGGCCGCCGAACTCGACCGCGCCGTCGTGCCGCCAGCGGGCCAGGTCACCCGTGCGGTACATCCGCTCGCCCGGCTTGCCGAACGGGTCGGGCACGAACCGCTCCGCGCTCAGCCCCGGCCGGCCGAGATAGCCGCGGGCCAGCCCGGCCCCGGCGACGTACAGCTCGCCGGTGACGCCCGGCGGCACCGGCCGCAGCTCGGCGTCCAGGATGTAGACGCGCTTGCCGACGTCGGGGTGGCCGATCGGGACGCTGGTCAGGGTGTCCAGGTCGCCCCGCGCCTCCCAGAGCGTGGAGTTGACCATGGCCTCGGTGGGCCCGTAGGCGTCGAAGAGGCGGTGCCGCCCCGACCAGCGGCGGACGAGTTCCGGGGTGACGGTCTCGGTGCCGACGAGCAGCGTGGATCCCTCGGGCAGGTCGCACCCCTCCGGCAGCGCCGACAGCAGCGCGGGCGGCAGCGCCAGGTGGGTGATGCGGTTGCGGCGGACGTAGCCGGTCAGCTCGGGCCCGGCCACCCGCCGCTCGGCGGGGACCACGACCAGCGTGGCGCCCGTGCACAACGACATGGTCAGCTCCCAGAACGCCACGTCGAAGCTGATCGAGGCGAACTGCAGCACCCTGCTGCCCGGCCCGACCCCGAACCGCTCGACGGCCGTGGCCACGAGCTGCCGCACCCCCGCGTGCTCCAGCACGACGCCCTTGGGACGCCCGGTGGAGCCCGAGGTGAAGATCACGTACGCGGGGTTGCGCGGCAGCGGCGCCACGCCGCCGCCGGGCTCCTCCGCCGGGCCGCCGCCGAGCTCGTCCAGCAGCAGGTACGGCACGGCCGCCGGGGGCAGCGCGGCCACGGTCTCCCTGCTCGCCAGCACCAGCACGGGCGCGGCGTCCTCCAGCATCATGGCGATGCGCTCGCCCGGGTAGGCGGTGTCGATCGGCAGGTAGGCGGCGCCCGCCTTGGCGATGGCCAGCACTCCGGCGACCATCCCGGTGCCCCGGGGCAGGGCCATGGCCACGACCCGCTCCGGTCCCGCGCCGCGGGCGGCCAGGGCGGCGGCGACCCGGTCGGTCCAGGCGTCCAGCTCGGCGTAGGTGAGGCTCTCGTCCTCGCAGACGAGCGCGAGCGCCTCGGGCGTCGCGGCGGCCTGGGCGCGGAAGAGCTCCGGCAGGGTGGCGGGGTCGCCGTCCCGGTCGGTGTCGTTCCACTCCAGCAGGATCCGGCGCAGTTCGTCGCCGGGCATGAGGTCGAGCTCGCCGATCCGGCGGCCGGGGTCGGCGGCGACCTGCTCCAGCAGGCGGGTCAGGTATCCGGCCAGCCGCCGGGCGGTCTCCGGGCGGAACATGCCGCTGCGGTACTCGACCAGGCCGCCGAGCCCGTCGCCGGTCTCGGTGAAGGCGAAGGTCAGCGGGAACTTGGCGGTGGCGTGCCCGACCGGTTCCTCGGTGGCGCTCAGGCCGGGCAGCCGCAGGGGCGCCGGCGGCGCGGCGTGGTGGGCGATCATCACCTCGAAGAGGCTGTCGGCCCGGCCCGGTGCCAGGGTCTCGACGACCAGGTCGAACGGGACGTCGGCGTGGTCGAAGGCGGCCAGGTCGGCGTCGCGCACCCGTTCCAGCAGCTCCAGGAACGCCGGATCCCCGGAGGTGTCGGCCCGCAACACCACCGTATTCACGAAAAATCCCACCAAATCGGCCAACGCCTCATCCGAACGCCCCGCCACCGGCGTCCCCAGCGCGATGTCCGTCCCCGCCCCCAACCGGGACAGCAACGCCGCCACCGCGGCATGGATCACCATGAACATCGTCGCTCCCGAGCGCCGCGCCAGCCCGGCCAGCGCCTCGGCCACTCCGGCGGGCACGGCGAACTCCACCGTCCCGCCCTCCTGGCCGGCGGTCCTGGGCCGGTCGGCGGGCAGCTCGATCCGGTCGGGCAGCCCGGCCAGCGCCTCGGCCCAGAACTCCAGGTCACCGCCCCGGCCTTCCTGCCAGACGGCGTAGTCGGCGTACTGCAGCGGCAGCGGCGCGAACTCCGGCTCCCTGCCCTCGGCCCGCGCGGCGTAGGCGTCGGCCAGATCGGCCATGAGCGGCCCCATCGACCACTCGTCCCCGGCGATGTGGTGCAGCACCAGGGTCAGCACGTGCGCGCCGTCGCCCTCGGCCCGGATCCACGCCCGGACGGGCAGCTCGGCGGCCAGGTCGAAGGCGTGCGCCGGATCCCCGGCCCCGGTCAGCACGAGCAGCCGCGCCCGCGCCTCCTCCGGCGGGAGGATCAGCTGGTACGGCTCGCCGTCCACGTCCCGGATGAGCGTGCGCAGCACCTCGTGCCGGGCGACCACGTCACCCAGCGCGGCCCGCAGCGGCCCGGTCTTGAGCGGTCCGCGCAGCCGCAGCCGGATCGGGATGTTGTAGGTGTCCGACGGCCCCTCCAGCCGGTGCAGGAACCACAGCCGCCGCTGCGCCGCCGACAGCGGCACCCGCTCGGGCCGCTCCACCGGCGCCGGCCCCTGCCGCCGCGCGGGGGCCAGCCGCGCGGCCAGCCCGGCGACGGTCGGGAACCGGAAGACCTCGCGCAGCGCGACCTCGGCCCCCAGATCGGCGCGGATCCGGCCGGTGAGCTTCACCGCCAGCAGCGAGTGCCCGCCGAGCGCGAAGAAGTCGTCGTGGACGCCGGCCCGCGGCACGTCGAGCACCTCGGCGAACAGGCGGCACAACGCGCGCTCGGCGGCGGTGCGCGGCTCGTGCCCGCCGTCCGCCGCCGCCACGGCGGGCACGGCGGCCGAGTCCATCGCGGGCACGGCCAGCTCGCCGATCGGCCGTTCCGGCTCGGCCGCGACCTGCTCCAGAAGCGCGGCCAGCCGGTCGGCCAGCCCCTCGGCGGCGGCCCGGCCGAACAGGTCGGTGCGGTACTCGACCTGCCCCTCGATGACCTCGCCCGTCTCGGTGAAGGCGAAGGTGAGCTCGAACTTGGCCACGTCCAGCCCGACGTCGGCCACGCCGGAGTCGCCGTGCTGGTAGGCGATCATGACCTGGAACAGTGGATGCCGCCCGGGCTCCCTGGCCGGGCTGATCGCCTCGACGACCAGGTCGAACGGGACGTCGGCGTGGTCGAAGGCGGCCAGGTCGGCGTCGCGCACCCGTTCCATCAGTTCCAGGAACGCCGGATTCCCGGAGGTGTCGGCCCGCAACACCACCGTATTCACAAAAAATCCCACCAAATCGGCCAACGCCTCATCCGAACGCCCCGCCACCGGCGTCCCCAGCGCGATGTCCGTCCCCGCCCCCAACCGGGACAGCAACGCCGCCACCGCCGCGTGCACCACCATGAACGTCGAGGACCCGGTCCGCCGTGCCAGCTCCCGCAGCCCGGCCGCCCGCACCCGGAACCCGGCGCTCGCCCCCCGCCACGAGATCTCGGCCGGATAGGCCCGGTCCACCGGCAGCCGCACCGCCGCGGGCGCCCCGTCGAGCGCGTGCCGCCAGTAGGCGAGCTGCCTGGCCAGCGGGCTGGCCGGATCCTCCGCGGACCCGAGCCAGCGCCGCTGCCACAGGGCGTAGTCGGCGTACTGCACCGGCAGCGGCGCCAGGTCGGCGGCCCGCCCCCGGTAGGCCGCGGTCAGGTCGTTCACCAGCGGGCGCACCGACCACTCGTCCCCGGCGATGTGGTGCAGCACCAGCAGCACCCGGGAACCGTCGGCCCACGCCCGCACGGGCAGCTCGGCCGACAGGTCGAAGGCGTGCGCCGGATCCCCCGCCCCGGCCAGCACGAGCAGCCGCGCCCGCGCCTCCTCCGGCGAGAGGATCACCTGGTACGGCTCGCCCCCCTCGTGGCCGATCAGCGTCCGCAGCACCTCGTGCCGGGCCACGACGTCACCCAGCGCCGCGCGCAACCGGGACACCTCGGCCGTCTCACCCAGCGAGAGCACCAGCGGCATCGTGTAGGTGGCCGACGGCCCTTCGAGCTGGTGCTGGAACCACAGCCGCCGCTGGGCGTGCGAGAGCGGCAGCCGTACCGGACGCTCGCCCGCCACCAGCGCGGGACGGTCGCCCGCCGGGCCCAGCCGCCCGGCCAGCGCGGCCACGGTCGGGGCCGCGAACACCGCGCGCACCCCGAGCGACGAGCCGAGCTCGGCCCGCACGCGGCTGACCAGCCGCGCGGCCAGCAGCGAGTGCCCGCCCAGCTCGAAGAAGTCGTCGTCGATGCCGACCGGCCCGGTGCCGAGCACCTCGGCGACCAGCTCGCACAGCCGCCGTTCGACCGCCCCGCGCGCCTCCCGGCCCTCGGGCGCGGCGGCCGCGCCCGGCGCGGGCAGCGCGGCGCGGTCCACCTTGCCGTTGGGCAGCAGCGGCAGCGCCTCCAGCAGCACGAACGCCGACGGCACCATGTACGCGGGCAGCCGCGCGGCCAGATAGGCACGCAGGTCCCGCTCCACCGCCGCCCCGGACGGCACGGCGTAGGCGACCAGCCGGCGCTCCCCCGGCCGGTCCTCCCGGACCGCCACCACCGCGTGCGCCAGCAGCGGATGCCCGGCCAGCGCCGACTCCACCTCGCCCGGCTCCACCCGGTGCCCGCGGATCTTCACCTGGTCGTCGGCGCGCCCGGCGAACTCCAGCACGCCTCCGGCGCTCCAGCGGGCCAGGTCGCCCGTCCGGTACATCCGCTCGCCCGGCGCCCCGAACGGGCAGGCGACGAACCGCTCCGCGCTCAGCCCGGGCCGCCCCAGGTAGCCGCGGGCCAGCCCGGCGCCCGCGAGATAGAGCTCGCCGGTCACCCCGGCGGGCACCGGGCGCAGGTGCGCGTCCAGCACGTAGACCCGGTCGCCGGGGATCGGGGCGGCGCTGCCGTCCTCGCGGCGCAGATAGGCGTCCACGGCGCACTCGGTCGGGCCGTACAGGTCGCGGGCGACCAGCCCGGGGACGTCGCGCAGCCGCCGCCACAGCGGCTCGGGGATCGCCTCGCCGCCGACGGCCAGGACGGCGGGCCGATGCCCGTCGCCGAACACCCCGGCCGCCAGCAGCGGCGGCAGGTACGACGGGGTCACGTCGAGATAGTCGACCCGCTCGCGCGCCACGTAGGCGGCCAGCAGCTCGGGGTCCTGGCAGGTGTCCTCGTCCAGGACGTGGAGCTCGTGCCCGGCCAGCATCCACAGCAGCGGATCCAGGGAGGCGTCGAAGGAGAACGAGGCCGCGTGCGCCACCCGCAGCCGCCGCCCGCCCACCGCGTCCTCGCCGCGGGCGATCACGTCGGCGCGGTGGGCGGCCAGCAGGTTGACCACGGCGGCGTGGGGCACCGAGACGCCCTTCGGCCGGCCGGTCGAGCCCGAGGTGTAGATGACGTAGGCGGGGTGGGCGGGCAGCAGCGGCCGCACCCGCTCGCCGGGCGCGAGCGGCCCGGAGTCGTGGCCCTCCTCCGGCAGGCCGGTGAGCACGAGCGCCGGACGGGCGTCGGCCAGCATGTGCGCGATCCGGTCGGCCGGGTAGCGGGGGTCGACCGGCAGGTAGGCGGCGCCCGCCCGCCAGACGCCGAGAACGGCCGCGACCATCCCGGTGCCGCGCGGCAGTTGCAGGGCGACCAGGTCCTCCGCGCCGATGCCGCGGGCGATGAGGGCCCTGGCCAGCCGGTTCGCCTCGGCGTCCAGCTCGGCGAAGGTGAGCGCGGCCCCGTCCGCGCCCACGGTCGCGACGGCCGCCGGCGTCTTGCGCGCCTGGGCCCGGAAGGCCGCGTCGAGGGTGTCCTCGGGGGCCGCCGCGACGGCCCCGGCCCACTCGCCCAGGATCACGCCGGACTCGGGCAGCACGTCAAGGAGCCCGATCGGCTGCCCGGGGTCATCGGCCATTCCGGTCAGCGCCCGCACGAAGTACCCGAGGAACCGGCCGGCCGTCTCCCGGTCGAAGGCGCCCTCCCGGTAGGAGAACTCCACCCGCAGCCGCGCGCCCGGCCGCACGCACACGGTCAGCGGATAGTGGGTGGCATCGCGCTCGGCCGCCCCGGCGACCTCGACGCCCCGGGCGCCGCTCAGCCCGCCGATCGGGTGGTTCTCGAACAGCAGCAGCGTGTCGAACAGCGCCCCCGCCCGGATCTCGGCCGGCGACACGTGCGAGAACCCGCTCACCCGCGCCTGCTCCGCCCGCAGCCCGGACAGCTGCTCCCCCACCGTGGCGCCGGGCCGCAGCCGCACCCGCACCGGCACGGTGTTGATGAACAACCCCACCATCCCGTCCACGCCGGGCAGCTCCGCCGGGCGGCCGGAGACCGTGGTGCCGAACACCACGTCGTCACGCCCGGTCAGCACGCCCAGCACGACCGCCCAGGCCGTCTGGACGACCATGTTCAGCGTGCACCCGTGCTCCCTGGCCAGCCCGGACAGCCGCGCGGTCAGCTCCTCGGGCAGCTCCGTGACCACCTCCCCCACGGCGCCGCCCGGCTCGCCCGGCCCGCCCGCCAGGAGCGCGGGCCCCGGCAGCCCCGCCAGGTGCTCTCGCCAGGCGGCCACCGCCGCCTGCCGGTCCTGCCCGGCCAGCCAGGTCAGATAGTCCCGGTACGGCACGGCCGCGGGCAGGGCGGCGCCGCCGTACAGGGCCATGAGCTCGCGCAGGAGCAGGGTGAGCGACCACCCGTCGAGCAGCAGGTGGTGGTTGGTGACCAGCAGGCGGTGGCGGCCCGGCGCCAGCCGCAGCAGCGCGAACCGCACCAGCGGCGGCGCGGTCAGGTCGAAGCCCGCCGCCCGTTCCTCCTCCGCGATCAGCGCGGCCGCCTGCTCCGGCTGCCCGCTCAGATCCGCCTCCCGCCACGGCAGCCTCACCTCGGCGGCGATGACCTGCACCGGCTCGCCGTTCCTGCGGTGGGTGAAGGCGGCGCGCAGGTTGTCGTGGCGGCGCAGCAGCTCCTCGGCCGCGGCCCGCAGCGCGGCGGCGTCCAGCGGGCCGTGGAGGTCCACGGCGGTGTGCACGACGTACGGGTCGGCCTCGTCGCCCAGGGCGTGGAAGAGCAGTCCTTCCTGCAGGGGGGTCAGTGGCCAGACGTCCTGGACGCGGCTCAATGGAGCATCTCCTCGAATTCGGCAAGTTCGTCCTGGTCGAGGGTGACCAGGGAGGGCATCCGGCCCGTGCCCGCCAGCCCGCCCAGCGCGGCCGCCCAGGCGCCGGCCAGGTCGCGGGCGCGCTCGTCGTCGAAGGCGCCGGCGGCCCAGGTGAAGGTGAGGTCGAGCTGCGGCCCGGCCGCGTACTCGACCACGGCGGCGTCGATCGTCAGCTCGTGGGCGGGCCGCAGCCGCTCCTCCACGGCGTCGGCCAGCGAGCCCGGCTCGGGCGCCATGGCCCAGTCCGCGCCGGAGGCGGTGAAGCGGCCCAGGTAGTTGACGCAGATCCGGGGCCTGCCGGCCAGCTCGGGCGCGCGGTCCAGGTGACGCAGGACGCCGTACCCGGCGCCCTTGCCCGGCACCGCCCGCAGCCGCCCGGTGACCCGCTCCAGCGCCCGCCCGGCCGCCGGCCCGCCCGCGACCAGGTCGGCCCAGTCGAGCGGGCCCGGGTCCAGCCGGACGGGGAAGATGCTGGTGAACCAGCCGACCGTGCGCGACAGGTCGGCGTGCTCGTCCTCGCGCCCGTGCCCCTCGAGATCCACCAGTACGGCGGAGCCGTCCCTGGACAGGGCGGCGGCCAGGGCGGTGAGCAGGAGTTCCGCGGTGCTCTCCGCGCCCTCGTAGCCCAGGAGCGGCGCGGTCTCCTCCGGCGGCACGCTCACGGTCAGGCGTCCCACCGGGCCACGCGGCTGCCCGGTGGGCGCTCCGGCGAGCGCCGCGACCCAGTGGGGCAGCTCGTCCCGGTGCTCGCGCGCGGCGAGGGCGCCGGCCCAGGTCCGGAAGGAGGTGGAGCGGGGCAGTTCGGCGCCGGCGTAGGCGCGGGCGAGGTCTTCGGCCAGGATGCGCCAGGAGACGCCGTCGATCACCAGGTGGTGGGCGACCAGGCGCAGCTCCCGGGCGCCGCGTGACCACACGGCCTGAAGCATCACGCCCTCCCGCGGCGCCAGCCGCTTCCTGGCGTCCTCGGCCTCCTGCGCCAGGCCGCGCGCGGGGCCGGCGTGGCGCAGGATCGCGGCGGCGTCCACCGTGCCGGGCGGCGGCACCTCCAGGGTCTCGCCCGCGAGGCGTGCGCGCAGCAGGTCGTGGTGGTCCACGACCCGCTGGAGCGCGGCCGTGAGCCGGTCGGCGTCCACGTCGGCGGGCAGGCGCAGGGTCACCGACTGGCTGAACCCGTCGATCGGGTCGCCGCGCTCCAGCAGCCAGCGCATGATCGGCGTGGCCGGGACGACGCCCAGCGCCGCCCCGGGCGGCTCGTGCGCCACGCCTCGCCCGGCCGCGGCGGCCAGGGCCCGGACCGTGCCCAGTTCCAGCACCTGCCGGGCGGTCAGCGTCAGGTTCTCCGCCCTGGCGCGGCCGATCAGGGTCAGCGCCAGGATGCTGTCGCCGCCGAGCCGGAAGAAATCGTCCTCGGCGCCCACCTCGGGCAGCCCGAGGATCTCGGCGAACAACCCGGCCAGCGTCCGCTCGGCCGGGGTGTCCGGGGCGGCCTCGCCGGTCTCCCGCTCGGGCTCGGGCAGCGCCGCCCGGTCGAGCTTGCCGTTGACCGTCACGGGCAGCGCCGCCATCGGGACGAAGGCCGACGGAACCATGTGCGCGGGCAGCCGCGCGGCGGCGAACTCCCGCCAGCCCTCCGCCCACGCGGCGAAGGCCCGCGCATCCGCCTCGGGCGTGACCCCGGAAACCTCCGCCCCGGCGCCACCGGTCTCGGGCACCACGTAGGCGACCAGCCGTACCAGGTGCGGCCGGTCCTCGCGGGCGACGACCGCGGCGTGCCGGATCCCGGGGCAGTCCGCGAGCACCGCGGCGATCTCCCCCGGCTCCACCCGGAACCCGCGGATCTTCACCTGGTCGTCGGCCCGGCCGGCGTACTCCACCACGCCGCCGGGCCGCCGCCTGGCCAGATCCCCTGTCCGGTACATCCGGCTCCCCGGAGGCCCGGAGGGGTCGGCGGTGAACCGCTCGGCGGTCAGCCCCGGCCGCCCGAGGTAGCCGCGGGCGAGCTGGATCCCGCCGATGTACAGCTCCCCGAGCTCCCCGTCCGGCACCGGCCGCAGATCGGGCCCCAGCACGTGGATCCGGGTGTTCCACACCGGTAGCCCGATGGGCACCGTCCCGCCCTCACCCGGCCGGCACGCCCACGAGGTGACGTCCACGGCCGCCTCGGTCGGGCCGTACAGGTTGTGCAGCCGATCGCCCAGCACCCGGTGGAAGGCGGCGGCCAGGTCGGCGGGCAGTTCCTCGCCGCTGCAGATCACCCGGCGCAGTGAGGCGCACCCCGCCGCGGAGGGGTCGGCGAGGAAGGCCCGCAGCATCGACGGCACGAAGTGGACGGTGGTGATGTGCTCCCGCTGGATGAGCGCGGCCAGGTAGGCGGGGTCGCGGTGCCCGCCGGGGTCGGCCAGCACCAGCGTCGCCCCGGCGATCAGGGGCCAGAAGAACTCCCACACCGACACGTCGAAGCTGGACGGCGTCTTCTGCAGGACCCGGTCGTCCGCACCGAGCCCGTACTCGGCCTGCATCCACCGCAGCCGGTTGACGATGGCCTCGTGCGCGACCATGACGCCCTTGGGGCGCCCGGTGGAGCCGGAGGTGTAGATCACGTAGGCCGGGTTCCCCGGCGCGGCCCGCCCTCCGGTCTCCCGCGGCGCGCCGGCGCCGGGCGTCACGGAGCCGGGGCGGACCACGGCCACCGGACGGGCGTCGGCCAGCATGTACTCCACCCGCTCCGCCGGATAGTCCGGGTCGAGCGGCAGATAGGCGGCGCCCGTCTTCAGCACGGCGACCAGGGCGACGACGAGGTCGGGCGAGCGCGGCAGGCAGACGGCCACGGTCCGCTCCGGCCCCGCGCCGAGCGCGGCCAGGCGCCCGGCCAGGGCCCCGGCGGCATGGTCCAGCTCGGCGAAGGTGAGCTGGACCGTGCCATGCCGGACGGCGGGCGCCTGCGGCGTGGCCGCGATCCGGTCCTCGATGAGGTCCAGGAGGGTGCGCGGTGCGCTGGTCACCGGGCCGGCTCCCCGACCCCGGACCTGGCGTGCGCGCGCACCGAGCGCAGGATCTCGCCGGAGCGCACGGCCGTGGTGGACAGCAGCGTGGAGGTGATCCCGTGGGTGTGCTCGGTGGCGCCCTGAAGGTAGATGCCGCAGATCATCTCGGGCGAGGTCTCGACGCGGTGGTCACGGCCCACCTTCAGCTCGCCGGACGCGTCGCGCAGGCAGTACTCGCCCGCCGCGCCGAGCAGGTCCAGCGGGTCGGTGGGGCGGTAGCCGGTGGCGTAGACGACGGCGTCGGCATTCAGGGTCGCGGACTCTCCCGACACCAGCGAGCGCACCCCCACCGACACGCCGCCGGGGCGGGTCTCCAGCCCGGCGGCCCGGCACATGTTCATGATCCGCAGCCGCGGCCGCCCGGCCACCTTCTCCTGGTAGATGCGCCGGTACAGCTCCTGCAGCAGGTCCAGGTCGACGACGGAGTAGTTGGTGTTGGCGTGGTAGCCCATGAGCTGGCGCTTGACGTCGCCGGGCGCCTCGAAGAAGTGGTCGACGGCCGCCGGGTCGAAGATCGAGTTGGCGAAGGGGCTGTCGTCGGCCGGGCTGTAGCCGTACCGGGAGAAGACCGCGCAGATCTCGGCCGACGGGAAGCGGGTGTGCAGGTGCTCCACGACCTCCGCGGCGCTCTGCCCGGCGCCGACCACGACGAACCTGCGCGGGTACGGCTCGGCGAAGGCGTCCAGGCGGTGCAGGAGTTCCTGGCTGTGCCAGACCCGGTCGCCGGAGATGACGCCTTCGGGCAGCACGGGCCGCAGGCCGGCGGCGATGGCGACGTTGCGGGTGCGGTGGGTGAGCAGTTCGCCGTCGGCGCGGCTGACGATGTCGAGGCCGCGGACCTCGCCGTCGCGCACGACCGGGTCGACGGTGATGACCTCGGTGCCGTAGCGCACGACGTGCTCGAAGTGGGCGGCCACCCATTCGAGGTAGTCGTGGAACTCCAGCCGGGTCGGGTACATGGTCTTCTGGTTGATGAACTCGGCCAGGCGCTCCTTGGCGTGCAGGTAGCCGACGAAGCTGTAGGCGCTGGCCGGGTTGCGCATGGTGACGAGGTCCTTCAGGAAGGACACCTGCATGGTGGCCCCGTCGAGGAGCATGCCGCGGTGCCAGCCGAACGCCTCCTGCTTCTCCAGGAACAGCGCGTCGACGCCGGCGCCCTCGGCCTCGTTCAGGGCGATGGCCAGGGCCAGGTTGGAGGGGCCGAAACCGATCCCCACCAGGTCGTGAACGGTGTTCACCATCGGGGGAGGTCCCCCTCGGTGCGCGGGAAGACCATGAGCGCGGCGGTCTTGTGCGGCATGGTGACCTCGCCGGCCCGCCGGTAGCCGGCGGCGGTGAAGGCGCGGATGGAGGCGGTGTTGAGGACGTTCGGCTCGGCGACCACGCGGGTGCAGGCGGGCTCGGCGGCGAGCAGGCCCTCGGCGACGGTGCGCAGCAGGTCGCGGCCGAGGCCCCGGCCGATGTTGCCCGGCGCGCCGATAGCGATGTGCACGCCCAGGTCGTCGCGGCGGAAGGGATACAGCGGCGCGAGGCGGTCGCGCAGCACGCGGTAGATCTCCAGGTAGGCGACCGGCTCGCCGCCGAGGTGGGCCAGGCAGGGGCGGGAGTGCTCGCCGCCGAGTTGCCGGTCCAGCTCGGCGGTCCAGCGATCCAGGGGCCAGGCCTGATCCCAGGCGGTGGCCACGTGCGGCGCGTTCATCCACGCGTGGACGAGGTCGGCGTCACCGGCGCGGGGATCGACCACCGACACCTGCCACCGTCCGTCGGTCGCGGGCAGCGGCGGCGGCCCTGTGAGCTCCTTCAGCACTTACCTCTCCAAAAAGTTAGGCATGCCTTACCAAACTTAGGCAAGGCATGCCTAAATAAACATCAGCCAAGAAACCTCGTCAACACCGGAAAAAGTGTGGTGTATGCCACTTAAATCGCTCATACCATGCCTGACGTGTGGGAATAGGACGGCGCCGCCCGGGAGACCCGTGCGGCGCCGCCGTACCCTGAAATTTCAGGATCTGACCAGAGCGTCCTCGTAGACCCGCACCAACTCCTGGCCGATGCGCTCCCACGAGTAGCGCGAACGGACCCGGTCGGCCCCGGCGTACCCGAGGGCGGTGCGCAGCGTCACGTCGGTGAGCAGCCTGCGGGCCAGGCGCGCGGTGCGGGCGGGGCGGTCCGGCGGGACGAGCAGGCCGGTGACGCCGTCCACCACGGAGTCCAGGTGGGCCCCCACGGCGGAGGCGATGACCGGGACGCCACAGGCCATGGCCTCCAGCGCCACGATGCCGCCGGGCGCCTCGCGCGGCAGCGTGATGACCACGTCGGCGCTGCGCATGAGCCGCGGCATCTGCGCCCTGGGCACCCGGCCCAGGAGGCGGACGCGGTCCCCGACGCCCAGGCCGGCGGCCAGACCGGCCAGGCGGCGGGCGTCGCGGTCGGTGGCCAGGTCCGCGGGGTCGGGGCCGCCGGCCACGACCAGTTCCACCTCCGGGAGGGCGCCCAGCGCGCGCACGGCGGTGTGGGCGCCCTTGTCCGGCGTGAGGTCGCCCACGTACAGAATGCGCTGACCGGCGCCGCGCGCGGCCACCGCACCGTGCCTGCGGAACCTGTCCACGTCCACCCCGGCCGGGATGATCGCGATGCTGCGGCGCGGCACGCCCAGCCGGATCAGCTTCGACTCCTCGTCGCCGGACCCGGCGATGACGGCGTCGGCGCGGCGGCCGAGGGCCTGCTCCAGCTTCAGGCGGGCCGGGCCCGAGGGCCGCAGGGTCTGCGTCACCGGCACGCCCAGCCCCTCCGAACCGGCCACCGCGGCCAGGCCCGACGTCCAGGAGTGGGCGTGGATGACGTCCGGCGCCTCGGCGCTCCACGTGCGCATCAGATAGCGGCTCAGCTCCGGCAGGTAGGAGACGACGTCGACGTCGGCCAGTTCGCGGGCGGGGCCGGCGTCGATGGTCTCGAGGGTGACGCCGGAGGCCAGGCGCGTGCGCGGCTTGTCCTCGGCGTTCGTGCGGCGCGCGTAGATGGTGACGCGATGGCGGTGCCCGAGCTCCCGGGCGATGGCGAGCATGGAGTCACGGCGGCTGCCGGTGGGGGTGGCGACAAGGGCGATGTTCATGGCACACCTCAGCGAAACAAGCGCGGTAAAGGTGTGCCTGCGTCTTAGGCACGCGAACTCTGCGCATCAAGCTTACCCAAACCAGTGGAAAAGCAAACCTAGGCCGGTCTGAGGGCCATGACCACGATCTCGTCCCACACCTGCCCGCCGGAGAAGGTGTGCCGGTCGTCCTCCACGGCCTTGGCCAGCGTGGCCGGGGCCTCCCCCGCGTGCCGGGCGAGCACGTCGGCCAGCCGTTCCTCGCCGTACGGCTCGCCGTGATCGTTCCTGGAGGAGATCAGGCCCTCGGAGAAGACCACCAGCGTGTCCCCCGCGGCCAGCGTGACGTCCTCGCAGGCGGTCTCGGCCTCGTGCGCGATGCCCAGCGGCACCCCGCCGCCGGAGGTGAAGCGGACCATGCCGTCCGCCGTCACCAGCGCCGCCGGATGATGGCCCGCCGACGACAGCCGCAGCGTCCTGCCCCGCACGAACCCGGCCAGGGCCATCACGAACATGCCGCACCCCTGCCGCACCAGCGCCTCGCCCACCCGCTTGACCACCCGGTCCGGATCGGACTCCCACACGCTGAGCACCCGCAGCCCGCCCCTGACCATCGCGCTGACCGAGGCCGCCTCCTCCCCCTTGCCCATGGCGCCGCCCAGGGCGAAGCCCCAGCCGCCGGAGACCGGGAAGACGTCGTAGAACTCGGCGCCGACGAGGGCGCCCGGATGGTAGACGGCCGCCACGTCGAAGCCCGGCAGCGCGGGCAACGTGCGCGGCACCACGCTCGCGGTCAGCGCGTCGGCCGCCCGCGACTGGGACTGGAACCCCTGCTGAGCCCGTACGGCCAGGCCGAGCTGGACCCCGATCTGCTCCATCAGCCCCAGGTCGCCCAGCGTGAACGGCGGCCGCTCGTGCGTCCTGACCAGCGTCAGCACGCCCTCGCCCGGGCCGATCGGCACGCTCATGACCGAGCCGGCGCCCATCGCGGCCAGCAGCGGCCCGCCGGAGTCCGACCCGAGCAGCCCCTCGTCGTCGACCATCTCGTGCAGCACCCCGGTGCCCTGCTCCAGCACATGGGTCACCATCGGCCCCGCCAGCGGGTCGGCACGTTCCACCAGCCGCACCAGCTCGCCCAGCGGCTCGTCCTTGGGGGCCAGCACGGTGACGCGGCGCAGCCCGCCGGGCCGCAGCACGTCGGCGATCACCCAGTCGGCCCAGTCGGCGGCCAGCAGCCGGGCCACGCGGGCCAGGGCCACCGGGCGGCGCATGCTCTCCTCCTCCAGCAGGGTCCTGGCCGTCTCGGCCAGCAGCTCCTGCCTGCGCGCCGCCGCCATGAGCAGCGCCCCCTCGGGCCGGGTGGGCGCTACGGCGGCGCCGTACCCGGAGACGTCGGTCTCGGTGGGCAGCGCGACGGCGGCGACCAGCGGCTGCGGCTCGCCCGCGAGTGTGAGGCGGGTCAGCGCGAGCTGGACGGTGTGCGTGCGGCCCTGGTGGCTCAGCCGGGTCTCGAACGAGGCGGGCTCCCCGCTCCGGAGCACCGCGGTGAGGTGCGAGCGGAAGGCGGCCCGGCGCGGCGCGTCCACGAGCAGCGGGAACCCGCGCCCGACCAGGAAGCCGTCGGAGCTGCCGAGCAGCCGGGTGCTCTCGGCGTTGAGGCGCCGGACCACGGCGCCGCCGTCCAGCACGAACACCGGGACCGGGAAGGCCCGGAACACCTGGCGCAGCAGCTTGAGCTCACGCTGCGCGCCGCTCTTGCCGCCCTGCTTGGGCGCCTTGCGCAGCTCCCTGCGGGCCCCGGCGAGCAGTTCGAGGGCGGTGCCCAGCTCGGCCAGCGCGGCGTCGAGCGTCTGCCCGGCCTCCGCGGGATAGGCCGTGCGGGCCGCGCGCAACGACGACACCCGCTCCGTCAGCGCGTCCAGAGCATGTTCGAGCGAGGCCGTCATGGTGCCGACGCTACGCCATCATGGATTAACCCGGCCATACGGGGAAGGTGTGCAAGCGTTATGGACACAATGGTTCTCGCCCGGGAGCTCTCCGCCCTCGGGCGCCTCGGAGACGAGCCCTCCGCCGAAAGCGTGCTGCGCGGGCTGACGACCGCGCTGGCGGCCGGGGTGCCGGGCTGCTCCGGCGGCTCGGCCGAGCAGTGGCTGGGCGACCGGGTGCTCGTCTCGGGCTCTCACAGCGAGCTGATCGCGCTCGTGGAGGCCGAACGCGAGCTCGGCGCGGGCCCGAGCGTGGAGGCCCGCCGCACGGGGCAGCCGGTGAGCGCCCCCGACCTGCTGCGCCATCCGCCCTGGCCGGAGTACGCCCCGCTGGCGGTCGGCCAGGGCGTGCGCTCGGTGCTGGCGCTGCCCGTCCCCGTCGAGCCGGTCCTGCTGGTGGTCGTCCTCTACGCGGTACGGCCCGGCGTCCTGCCCGAGCACGACGCGCCCGCGCTGGCCGCCATGCTGGCCGGGCAGGTGGGGGTGGCCATGGCCAACCTGGGCGACTTCGAGCAGATGCGCACCGACGCCGCCCAGATGCAGGAGGCCCTCGCCGGCCGGGCCGTCATCGACCAGGCCAAGGGGATCATCATGCAGTCCCGCGGCTGCTCGGCCGAGGCCGCCTTCGAGGAGCTGCGCCGGATCTCCCAGCACCACCAGGTGAAGGTGGCCGACCTGGCCAGGCTCCTGGTGGAGGAGCACAGCCAGGGCGGGGGTTAGGCCAGGGCGCGCTTGGCCTCGTCGAGGGTGTCGTAGAGCGGCAGCCGGGTGGCCAGGCCGGTGATCCACATCACCTTCGAGGTGGTGTACTGCACGCCGATGAGGGCGAAGCGGCTGCCCTGGGTGACACTGGTCTGCCACTGGTGCACGATCAGGCCGAGCGCGCGGGAATCCATGAACGTCACGCCGGCCAGGTCGAGGACCACGTCGGGGCCGGCGGCCGCGAGGTAGTCGGCGAACTGCTCGCGCGTGGTGGCGTCCAGGACACCGTCAACTTTGATCACCGTGAAGCCGTCCTCGGACGACGACGCCAAGGTCAATGTCACGAGGCAACCTTACTGTCACCCGGTGGCCCAGGAATACTTCCGGCGAAAGCGGGGATACTAGGAAGCGAAGTCCAGCAGAGGGCTTCCCTATGCAACGCCGCAAGGCGTGCCTCTGCCTGGGCTTTTTTGCATGTGGCAGCCGGCCGCCTTGCGACTTCATCTAGGAGCAGCGATGGCTGTGAAGGAATACGCTCTCGAGGAGCTGACCGCAGAGCAGCTTCTGGGCGAGATGACTCACCCGGACACCCCCGACAGCGCCAAGGAGCGCCTGCGCGAGCGCCTGGTCGAAATGCACCGCCCGCTCGCCATGGAGATCGCCCGCCGCTACCGCTACCGCGGCGAGCCCGCGGAGGACCTTCTCCAGGCCGCCTACGTCGGCCTCATGAAGGCCATCAACGGCTTCGACCCCGCGCTCGGCCACGCCTTCAGGGGCTACGCCGTCGTGACGATGACCGGCGAGGTCAAACGCCACTTCCGCGACCGCACCTGGGCGATCCGGGTGCCCCGCGTCTACCAGGAACGACGCTCGGAGCTCAACCGGCTGGTCGCCGAGCTCAGCCAGGACCTCGGCCGCTCGCCGACCGTCGCCGAACTGGCCGCGAAGATGGACATCAGCGAGGAGGACGTCCTGCTCACCCTCGACGCCTCCGCCGCCTACAGCACGCTCTCGCTCGACGCCCCGCTCGGCGGCGACGACGACGCCGCCTCACTGGGCGACATCATCCCCGAGGACGACGACTCGCTCAGCAAGCTCGTGGACAGCGAGTCCGTCAAACCGCTCATCGACGCCCTCCCGCACCGGGAGAAGAACATCCTTCTGCTGCGCTTCTTCGGCAACCTGACCCAGGCCGAAATTGCGGCCGAATTCGGCATCTCCCAGATGCACGTCTCCCGCATCCTCAGAAAGGTGCTCGACCACTTGCGCCAGGAACTCACCCGCTGATCGGCAGACGGGGGTGAATGACAAGCCGTGGAACGGCCCGCCACCGGGAGTGCCCGTGGCCGGGTTCGAGTTCACCCTGGCCGGCCTGCCCGGAGTCCGGCACTTCGCCGAGGTCGTGGCCCGGCGGGCCGGGCTCCAGGACGACGAGGTCGGCGACCTCGTGCTCGCGGTCAACGAGGTCGCCACCAACGCCGTCACCCACGGCTCCCCCGCCGCCCGCGTGCGCTCCTGGACCGAGCGCGGCGACCTGGTCATCGAGATCCGCGACCACGGCGTCTGGGCGGGCCACGCGTTCGGCCAGCACCCACCGGCCCGGCACGCCACCAGCGGCATGGGCCTGTGGGTGGCCCGGCTGCTGGCCGGGCAGGTGGACTTCCGGCTCGGGGAGGAGGGCAGCACGGTGATTCTCCGCTTCGCGGGGAAAGGGTGACGTATGAAGCACATCATCATCGTCGGCGGCGGATACGTAGGGATGTACACCGCGTTGCGCCTGCAACGCCGCCTCAGACCCGGCGAGGCCCGCATCACGCTCATCGGCGGCGACTCCTACATGACCTACCAGCCCTTCCTCCCGGAAGCGGCCGCGGGCAACCTCGAACCCCGCCACGTCGTCGTACCGCTGCGGCGCATCCTGGCCAAGTGCGCCATCCTCAACGGCTTCGTCACCCACATGGACACCGCCGCCCGCAAGGTCACCTTCCAGCCCGACCGGGGCGCCCCCCGCGACATCCCCTACGACCTTCTCGTCGTCGCCGCCGGATCCGTCTCCCGCACCCTGCCCATCACCGGGCTGGCCGCGACCGGCATCGGCTTCAAAACCGTCGAGGAGGCCATCCACCTGCGCAACCACGTCCTCGCCCAGCTCGACCTGGCCGCCTCCACCGACGACAAGGCCATCCGCGACCAAGCCCTCACCTTCGTCTTCGTCGGCGGCGGCTTCGCCGGCGTCGAAGCGCTGGCCGAACTCGAGGACATGGCCCGCGACGCCTGCCGCTACTTCCCCTCCATCAGCCGCGAGGACATGCGCTGGTACCTCGTCGAGGCCACCGGCCGCATCCTGCCCGAGGTCGGGGAGGACATGGGCCGCTGGACCCTGGAACAACTGCGCGCCCGCGCCATCGACGTCCGCCTCGGCACCCGCCTCGAATCCGCCGAGGACGGCCACATCGTGCTCGACGACGGCACCGCCTTCGACGCCGCCACCCTCGTGTGGACCGCCGGCGTCAAACCCCACCCCACCGTGCGCTCCGGCGACCTGCCCATCGACGACAAGGGCCGGGTCAAGGCCACCGCCGCCCTCGCCGTCGAAGGCCGCCCCGGCGTCTTCACCGCCGGGGACTGCGCCGCCGTACCCGACCTCACCCGCCCGGGCGAGTTCTGCGCGCCCAACGCCCAGCATGCCGTACGGCAGGCCAAGGTGCTGGCCGACAACGTCATCGCCACCCTGCGCGGGCGGCCGGGCCGGGACTACCGGCACGCCTACGCCGGCTCGGTGGCCAGCCTCGGCCTGCACAAGGGCGTCGCCCAGATCTACGGCCGCAAACTGCGCGGCCCGCTGGCCTGGTGGGTCCACCGCAGCTACCACCTCTCCCGCGTGCCCACCTTCAACCGGAAGGTCCGCGTGCTCATCGACTGGACGCTCGCGCTCTTCTTCCGCCGCGACGTCGTGGCGCTCGGGGCGCTCAGTCAGCCGCGGCGGGAGTTCGAGTACGCCTCATCGCCGGGCGCGGCCCCGCCAGGAACCGGTGCCGCGGAAGCTCGCCGTACCGATGCCGGCCTGGTGAAGGGCCAGCAGGCACAGGCCGAGCAGCATGAACGTGGTGCCCGAGATTCCGCCCGCGATCCTGGTGCCGAGCAGGTCGAGCACGAAGCCGAGGCCGAAAATGATCGCTGAGACTATCGCCAGCATGTCGTCACCTTCTCTCTGAGAACGCCATCAGGTGTTCCATCGCCGACCGGTACTCGCGCAGGGCCAGGCGGAGCTGCTCGGTGTCGTTCTCGCTCGTCCAGCGCTCGCGCATCTCGCCGGTCTGCCGGGTCACCTCCTGCAGCAGGTCCTTCAGGAGGTCGTCGGCGCGTTCCACGGCGGCGCGCGGGTCGTCGACGAAGCCCGCCTGCACGTCCCGCCACCGATCGTCGGCTGCGGGCCGCAGGCTCTCGCCGTCCGGGCTCCCGTTGTACGGCGCGGCGGCTTCGGGGCTGGTCACCCCGGTGAGGCCGGGCTCACGCATGTCCGGCTCACGCATGTCCGGCTCTCCCATGTCCGGGTCCCGCATACCGGGTTCGGCCATGTCGGCCTCGCGCATGTCCGGATCGCGCACGTCCGGCTGGTCGGTGACCAGGTCCGGGGCGGTGTCCCCCCTGCCGGATCCCTCGTACCTGTCGTTCGGGTCGTTCGGGTCGTTCGGGTCGTCTTGGCGCGGTCCCGGGACGAGCATCTCGTCCTCGTGGCGCCGGTTGTCAGCGTGCATGTCGGCCTTCCGGGGTCGTTTCGGCCAGCAGTTCCTCGAACAGCGCCCGGTAGTGCACCATCGCCTGGCGCAGTTCCTCGGTCGAGGCCTCCTTGTGGGCGGCCCTCCTGCTGATCGTGTGAGCCTGCCGGTAGTGGTCCAGCGTCGCGGCGTGCCCCACCGACAGGTCGGCAAGCCGCTGCTCGTAGTCCTCCGTCGGATACCCGCGCTCGGCCATCACCGCGGTGACCAGCTGGTCGGCCTCGGTCACGGCGAACCCGGGCGTGTCCACGAAGCGCTCCTGCACCTCGGTCCACCGCGCGGCGTAACCGTCGCGCGCCTGCGGGGTGAGCGGTTTGATATCCAGCTCGGCAAGCCGCTGCTCGCGGGCGATCATGTCCTGCTCGCCCGCGCGCCGGCTCTCGTGCCCGGCCATGATCCGCTCATATTCGGGCCCGAACCGCGAACGCAGCCTGCTGCGCCGCTGCTGCTGGAGCACCAGGTAGCCCACGGCTGCGAGCGCCGCCAGCACGACCACGACAACGGCCACCCAGATCCACGTCTCGGCGGTCATCTTCATCGCCTCCGGTCTCTTTGGTTGAGACCTGGCGACTGCCCTGAAAGGCCGGGGTTATTCCCCGCCCATCCCCCGCCGGGCCGCTTCCAGCACCGTGCCCACGTGCGAGTACCCGCCCGAGGCCGCCACTTCGCGGAACCCGCCGGCCGGGTCGTAGGCCACGTCAAGCCCGCTGTCCACGAGCCGCTGCGCCCACCGCAACGCCGTGTTGAGCCGCTCCGCCTGCGGCGCCCGCCCCTGGGCCGCCGCCGACAGATTCCGCAGGTTGGTGGCCGGCCCCGACTGCGCGTGCTCGCGCGCCACCTTCCAGGGCAGCGCCGCCTTGTGGTCCAGCATGTCCCGCGACAGCCCGGCGGCCCGCTTGGCCTGCAGCACCCCCGACTCGCTCACCCCGAAGTGCTGCGCCAGCTCCGCCACGCTGAGCCCCCGCCCGACGAGCCGCGCCAGCTCGTCCCGGTCGATGGTCGGCCTCCGCCCCACCCCGCACCTCCCTGTGTGCCCAGGGTCCAGGCTAGCGGCGCCCCTCCCCCGGCCCGGCGGGTTTCCCACCGGACGGTGACGGGCCGCTGACGGCGTCGTGGGACCGCGGCGGCGACCGTGGCCGGTGACGCTGAAGCCGGCGCCCGCGTCACCGGGCACCGGCTCCATCCCGCGTCGTCAGCCGCCGGAAGCGCGCCCGCGCAGGCCGAGCAGGGCGTCGAGGACCAGGAAGGCGGCCAGCGAGATGCCCATCAACGGCAGGAAGTAGCCCACGCCCACGGTGACACCCACCAGGAGCACCAGAACGGGCCAGGGCACGCGCCGCCAGCCGCCTCGTGGGTACGGCCGGCCGAAGCCGCGGGTGGGCCGGCGCTGCCACCACATCCGGTAACCCAGGACGATCATCGTGATCACGCCGATCGCCAGCGCGGCCAGCACGATCTGGTTGGCCAGGCCGAACAGCAGGCCCATATGGGCGTCGATGCCCCATCGGGTGAGTTTGGCGGCCAGCGGGTGGTCGGCGAAGCGCAGTTCACCGGTGACCTGGGCGGTGGCGGGGTCCACGGCGACCTGGTCCAGGCGGGTGGGGGCGGTCTTGTCGATCTCCTTCACCAGGTAGGGGGCGCCGGGCTCGGCGGGCCAGGTGACCTCCAGGGGGCCGGACAGGCCCCTGGCCGACGCGGCGGTGACGATCTGGTCGATGTCCGCGGCGGGCCCGGCGGCGTGGTGGCCGCCGCCGGAGTGGGCCGCGTGGTCGCCGGCCGAGGCGGTGAGCTTGGGGGTGGTCCAGCCGAAGGCGGCGCGGAGCTGGTCGACGTTCTCCCCGGCGTACTTGGACCAGGTCAGGCCGGTCGCGGACAGGAACAGCAGGCCGAGCACGGCCCACAACCCGATCGAGCCGTGCCACGACAGGGTACGGCGCGGCCCGCTCGCGCCCCGGAGGCGGCGGGACCTGCGGCGCCGGGCCAGCCAGAGCGTCACCCCGCCGAGGGCGACCACCCACAACCAGCTCGCGGCCAGTTCGCTGTAGATACGGCCCGGTTCGCCGAGCTTGAGGTTGCGGTGCAGCCCGGACAGCCAGGTGCGGAGGGGCAGCGCTCCGGAGCTGCCGTAGCTCTCCAGGGCGCCGCGGACCTCGGCGGTGTACGGGTCGACGAAGACGGCCAGCTGGGTGCTCTCCGGCAGGCCGGGGGTGTCCATGAGGACGCGGGTGGTCGCGCCCGGCTCGGCGGCGGGGCGGACCGCGGTGATCGTGCCCTTGGGCTGCGCCGTCTGGGCGGCGGTGATCTGACGGGCGAGAGGGAGCGGCGCGCCGACCGGCCGGGTGGTGAGTTCGTGCTGGTAGACGAGGTTCTCGAGCTGGTAGGAGGCGGCGTAGAGCAGGCCGGTGGCCGCGGCCACCAGGAGGAAGGGGGCGATGAGGATGCCGGCGTAGAAGTGCAGCCGCAGCACGAGGGGGCGCAGCGCGGTCCAGGTGGTCTCCCGGGGCGGCGCGGCGTCGGTGGTGGTACGCCGGAGGTCGGCGGTGGAGGTCATCGGACGGTCTCTCCGTTCAAGGGTGATCGCGCGCATGGGGAGCTACGCGTCACCGGGGTTAAGGGTTCAACCGCAACCCGGTGGCGGGTACGGCGAAAAAGCACACGGCAGTGCGGAGGCCGCGGCTGCACGCCAGGCAAGGCCCAGATCAGGGGCAACCAGAACGTGGACAGGGCAGGGCCGACCAGGAACGTTGCCAGGCCACAGGCGACTGGGACCTGGCCGCGTCACGAGCGGCCGGGATGTACCCGGGTCACGGGCGATCGGGCAGGCGCCTGGGTCGGAGACGGCCAGGTGGCGCTGGGCCGGGGATGGCCGGGCGGGCAGCCGCGTCAGAGAACGGAGGAGAACGCCGGAGGCCCCCGGCGGGTGTGCCGCGCGGTGCGCAGGAGGCGGTCGCGCGGGGTGTCGCGCTCCGGCCAGGCGGGGCGGCGGGTGCCGTACCGGATCGTGACGGGGATTCTCACCAGCAGCCGCAGGGCGGTCCACAGGCGGCCCAGTGAGGCGGCGAGCAGCCGGATGACGGTGGCCAGGGAGGATTCGCCGCGTTCCAGCCACCATGCGGAGATCACCGCGACCATGGCGTGGACGAGCAGCATGCCCAGACCGGTGCCCATGCCGGCGCCGTGGCCGTGCTGGCCGGGTACCGGGATCGCGCCCCAGGTGAACAGGTGGTGCATGCCGTACTGGGCGGCGAAGCAGGCGGGGAGCAGGACGTTGACGCCGCGCTGGCGGCGGCCGAGCAGGTACGCTCCCGCCCAGGCGGCGGCGATGGCGCCGTACAGCGTGACGGGGCGCACGGGTGCGCCCCCTGCCAGGACGTGCATGGCCAGCGACGACAGCACGCAGGCCACGGAGAAGACCGTGGCGCGGGCTGCGCGGGGAAGTGGCCGGCCGAGGTGCACGCGGCAATCGTGCCATGTGTGGCGGATGGTCACCAGTTGCCGCAGGGCCCGGCTCGGAGCGCAGCCCGAGCCGGGCCTGCTGCCCCAGGGGCGGCAGCGGAGGGCCCCAGGGCGGGAGATGGTCCGTCGATCACCACTCGTCGCCGAGCGTCGCAGGCCACCCGGCGGCGGCAAGCCGGGTGCGGGTGGAAATCCGCGTTTCGGCGGCAAGCCGGGTGCGGGTGGTCGGTCTGGTGGGGGTGGCCAGTCTGGTGCGGGTGGCCAGTCTGGTGCGGGTGGCCAGTCTGGTGGGGGTGGTCGGTCTGGTGCGGGTGGTCGGTCTGGGGCTCGCGGGGCGGGGTCTCATGAGCGGCCTCGGCCGCCCAGGAGGATCTCGATGATGTCGAAGGTCACGTCGACGATGATCCCGAGGATCTTCTTGACCGCCTTGCGCACGAGGCGGGCGATGTCGTCCTCGTCCTTGCGCTTGATGGCCCGGTCGAGCTGGCGCCGGTATTCGGCGTCCTGGCGGCTGCGCTGGCTGACCGCGTACAGGATGTCCTCGTCACTGATCGTCGGCATGGTCGTGGTACCTCTTTCGGGGTTGGGGATCACAGGGTGGGGGGTATGGCGGGGTCGGACAGGTCGAGCAGTTTGCGGACGCCGTCCCAGATCAGGAAGTTGCCGAGGCCGCGCATGGTGTCGACGGGCACCTCCGCCAGGTGCTCGGCCTCGCCGAGCAGGCGGCGGAAGCGTGCGGTGGCGCCGACGCCGAGCTTGTTGACCACGGCCACCAGGACCTGGGCGAGGTTGAAGCGGAACAACGCCGAGCAGGCCAGGACGCGGTGGTTGTCGCGCAGGCGGGCGAAGACGTCGGCGTCCTCGGGGTAGCGGCTCTGGTAGTCCGCGCACACGGCCTCGCTGACGTAGCCGCGGTAGCGGACGGTGTAGTCGTCGAAGGTGAGGCGCTCGTCGCCGACCGCGAAGCCGCCGGGGTTGTACGTGCTGGCGGTGAGCAGGCTCGCGAAGGGGCGGATGAAGACCTCCTCGTAGTGGAGGGCTTTGTCCGACAGCTTGGCGGCCAGGCGGGTGCCGGGCGCGAAGACGCCGCTGCCGCCGTGCAGGGCGAAGATCCAGGAGGGCGGGGTGAGGAGATCGACCTTGGTCATGGCGAAGGTCAGCTTGTTGACCAGGGCTGCGTCGTCGTCGCCTTCCAGGATCCGGCGCAGGCACATGGCCTCGTAGGTGGTGGACCGGTTGTCGGAGTGGAGGGCCCAGATGACGACGTCACAGGCGGTGAGCTTTTCCCGATACATCGCCAAATAATCAGCATCCGCCAGGACCGATTCCCCTATTCCCGGCATATCCCAGAATGTAAGAGAATGGCCATCTTTGCCGGATATGTTGACAGGCAGGGTGATGGCCTCGGGAGCCTTGGTCACCGGGCGGATGTCGCCGGTCGGGAGGTCCGCGCCGAAGAGAACGTTGAGCAGAGACGACTTCCCCGCGCCCGTCTGTCCCATGATCGCCACGGACAGCGGCCTGGAAGCCTCTGTTTCGTATTTATGCCATACATCCGCTTTGATGCGTTCCAGTTGCTCTGCGGACAAGGGGCTGGACACCCGCACGTAACACCCTCCCGAAAATCTGGAATCTTGCTGGGTCGGCGTGTTTACTACTGTGCGGGCCGCTCATTGCAATGATCTTGCATTGATGGGTGGAGAAGACGTGACCTTTGAGATCCGGGTGCTCGGCCGTACCACCGTGCTCGTGGACGGGCTCCCGCAGAACGTGCCGGGCAAGACCGCCAGGGTCCTCACGCTGCTGATCGCGGCGGGACGGCCCGTCTCACGCGAAACCCTCACCGACGCCCTCTGGGAGACGGGCAAGGCACCGGCCAGCGAGGGCATCGCGCCGCTGGTGTCCAGGTTCCGCTCCGTCCTCGCCAGGGGCGGGCTCACCATCACCTCCCGGCGGGGCACCAACGAGTACATCCTCACCGGGGACGCCACCGCCGTGGTCGACGCCCACCGCTTCGAGCGCGGCGTCAAGGAGGGCCTGCGCCTGCTCGGATCCGGCCAGGACGAGGCGGCGCTGGCCCGGCTCACCGCGGCCGCGGGCGAGTGGCACGGCCGGCCGTACGCGCTGTGGGAGGACGGGCCGCCGGAGGCGTGCGCCCGCCACGCGCGCCGGCTGGAGACGCTGCGCGCGGACCTCGTGCGCAACCTCGCCCAGACCGCGCTGCGCCTGGGCCGCTACGACGAGGTGGCGGCGCTGCTCTCCGGGCCCGTCGGTGAGGGTCACGGCGAGGTGAGCGCGGTCTGGCTGCTGCGTTTCATGCGCATGCTGCGCGAGCAGGGCGGGGCGGCGGCCGAGCGCGCACTCAACCTGCGCGCCGCCGAGGTCCGCGACGAGGCCGTGGACCGCGCGTTCACGCTGCTCATGCTGCACGAGCACGGCGTGGACGTGCACCGGCCGCCGGACGGCACCCGTGCCGAGGTGCGCGGGCCCGAGGTCCCGCGTGACCTGGTCGGCCGCGAGGAGCACCTGAACACCCTGCTCGCCCTGCGCGCCAACCTGCCGGGGCTGCTGGCCGTGCGGGGCGTGCCCGGCGTGGGCAAGAGCAGGCTGCTGTCGGAACTGGCCGCGCGCAGCGCCGACAGCAGGCCGCGCACGGTCGTGGTGAGCTGCCAGGACAGCGGCGAGCTGCAGCCCTGGCGCTCGCTGACCGGCATGCTCTACGCCCGGCTCCAGCGCGACCTGGCCACCGGCGTCAACCCGCTGGGCCGCGCCGACCACAAGACGCTCGTGGACTTCGTCTCGGCCATGCCGGGCTCCCCCGCCCCGCCCGGGCTGGAGGACTTCCGCCAGCGCCTGCTGTCGCTGCTGTCCGGGCTGCTGCGCTGGGCGTCCAGGGGCGGCGGGCTCGTGGTCGCCTTCGACAACGCCGAGCTGTTCAGCCGCGCCGCGTGCGAGCTGCTGGCGGAGGTACGCCGCGGGCTGGGCGAGGCGGCGGTGGGCTTCGTGCTGGCCGGGCGGCCCGAGGGGCCGTGGCGCGAGATGCCCGCGGCGCCGGTCACGCTGGTCTCGCTCACCACGGACCACGTCCGCGCGTGGCTGGGCGAGGTGTGGGAGCGCCCGCCGTCCGAGCGGGAGGTCGCCAAGGCGTTCCAGCTCACCGGCGGGCTGCCGCAGCGGCTGTGCGAGGTACGCGCCGCCGACGGCGAGCTGTCGGTCCTGCCCGGGCTCGGCCACCGGCCGGGACCCCTGCTGCCGTGGCTGGCGGCGGCCGCCATCACCTGCGGCGGCGGCGAGATCGACCCCGCGCTCCTGGCCGACATGCTGGACCTCGACTCCGCCGAGGCCGACCGCCAGCAGGCGGCCGCGGTCACCCTGGCGGCCGTGGAGGCTCACAGCGGCGTGCGCTTCCGCCACGAGCTGCGCCGCGAGGAGGTCCTGGCCGCGCTCGAAGAGGACCCGGCCCTGGCCAGGCGGCTGCACCGGCGCGCCTTCGAGGTGCTCGGCGAGCGGCTGCGCACCGCCGAGCAGGTCACCGCCGACCTGCCCGTGCGCATGGCCATGCACGCCCGCGCCGCCCGGCCCGCCGTCTCCGACGAGCAGGTCGCCACCGCCTGCCTCACCGCGGCGCGCGCGGAGCTGTCGGCCTTCGGCCTCGGCTCCGCCCGCTCCTGGGCGGAGTACGGCCTGCGGCTGCCGTCCGGTCCGGTCACCCGGTTCGGCCTGCTGATGACGCTCGGCGAGGCGCGCATCGCCGGGAGCGACATGCACACGGCGGGCGTGCACTACCGGGAGGCGTACGACGCGGCCGCCGACCTGCCCCGGCTGCGTGCCGTCGCCGCCATCCAGCTCGCCCGCCGCTGGACCGACCCCGGGCAGGTCGACGAGCAGCTCCTCGGCCTTCTGGAGGACGCGCTCGCGGCGCTGTCGGGCGACGACGAGGAGGAGGCCGCCGACCTGCGCGTGCAGCTCAGCGCCCACCTGGCGCACAAGTCGACGATGGCGGTCGGCGAGGGCCCGGTCGGCGAGGGCGGCCAGGCCCTGACCCACCGGGGCCCGGAGCTGGCCCGCCGTGCCCTGGCCGAGCTGCGTGCGGACTGCCCGCCCGAGGTGCGCTGCGAGGTGCTCAACGAGTGCCGCATGGGCATGTACGACTTCGCGCCGCCCGCCGAGCTGCTCGGCATCTCCAGGGCGCTGCACGACGCCGGCATCCGCGCGGGCTCGTCCTACTTCCACAGCGAGGCGCTGGTGGCGCTGGCCGTCGACCATCTCAGGCTCGGCGACGTGCACAAGGCCGCCGCGCTCGTGGACCGGCACCGCGCCCAGATCGCCCACCACCCCCGTGTGCTCGGCGACTGGCTGCAGACCGCGTTCGACACCCTGCTCGACCTGTGGCGGGGCCGGTTCGACGAGGCGGCGGCGCGGTTGTTCGGCGAGCAGGAGCGCTCGGTCAAGGACCTCGAGGAGGCGCGCGTGCTGCCCGCCGGCACGCTGCGCATGACCTGGGACGCCCAGGTGTTCTGGCTGCTGTTCGAGCGCGGCGAGCTGGAGGTGCTGATGCGCTCCGACCTGGCCGGGCGGGTGGAGCAGCACGGCTACTGGCCCATCTGGCGGGCGGCGCTGGCCATGGCCCTGGCCCAGACCGGCCACCCCGGCGAGGCGTGGGACACGCTCACCGAACTGGCCGCGCACTCCGACCGGTTCGCCGCCTTCCCGCCGCACGGCTGGCGGGCGCCGGCGCTGGCACTGGTGGCCGAGACCTGCTCGTTGCTGGACGAGGCGGGAGCGGGCGGGCGCGAGCTGACCGCCCTGGCCGCGCACGTGTCCAAGCTGCTCGTGCCGCACGTGCGGGAGGTCGCGCTGGCGGGGTGGCCGGCCGTGCTCATGGGCCCCGCCGCCCGGTACGGCGCGGCCGCGGCCACCGTGGCCGGGCAGACGGACCTCGCGCTGCGCCGGCTGCGCGTCGCCGAAGGACTCGTCACCGGGTCCCGCACCCAGCTGGCCCGGGTGCGCTACGACCGGGCCAGGGCGCTCATGCTGCGCGGCGAGCGGGCGGAGGCGGCCGAGCTGGTCGAGCAGGTGCTGGAGACGGCGATCGGCAAGGGGATGACCTCGCTGGCCCAGCGCGCCAGGGCCCTGATCGGCTAGGTTCCCGGGTGCACGCTGATCTGGGGCAGGCCGGTGGCGGGATGCGGGCGGACCTCGGCGGCCACGCCGTACACCTCGGCGAGGAGCCGTTCGGTGAGGACCTCGCCGGGCGGCCCGTCGGCGACGAGCCGCCCGGCGTCCATCACGCACACGCGCCCGCAGAAGGCGGCGGCCAGGTTGAGGTCGTGCAGCGCGACGACGGCGGTCACGCCGAGCCGCCGCACCAGGCGCAGGGCGTCGAGCTGGTGGCGCAGGTCGAGGTGGTTGGTGGGCTCGTCGAGGACCATCGTCCCGGTGCCCTGGGCGAGCGCGCGGGCGATGAGCACCCGCTGTTTCTCGCCGCCGGACAGCCGGTCGAAGGGGGCGCCGGCGAGCTCGGCCACGTCCAGCTCGGCCAGCGCGTCCATGACGATGCGCCGGTCGGCGGCCCCGTCGCGCTCGAAGGGCCGTTTGAAGGGGGTGCGGGCCATGGCCGCCACGTCGTAGACGGTCAGCTCGAACTCCCCGGGCGCCTCCTGCAGGACCGCGGCCAGCTTCCTGGCCAGCTGCTTGCCCGGCATGCCCCAGACGTCCTGCCCGTCGAGCGTCACCCGGCCCGCGCTGGGCCGCATCGCCCGGTAGAAGGTGCGCAGGAGCGTGGACTTGCCCGCCCCGTTGGGCCCGACGAGCGCGACCACCTCCCCTGGCGCCGCGACGAGGGTCACCTCCTCGACCAGGGCGCGGCCGTTCACCACGACGCTGACGGCGTCGGCACGCAGATCGCCGGGCGTCATCGTGCCGCCCTCCTTCGCATGAGCCACAGGAAGAACGGCCCGCCGGTGACCGCGGTCAGGATGCCGATGGGGATCTCCTCCGGCGCGATGAGGCTGCGGGCCGCCAGGTCGGCGGCGATGAGGAAGGCCGCGCCGAGCAGCGCCGCCGCCGGGAGCGCCCGCCGGTGGTCGGCGCCGACCAGCAGCCGGACCACGTGCGGCAGCATGAGCCCGACGAACCCGATCGAGCCGCTGACCGCGACGATCGTCCCGATCATCAGCGCCACGAGCACGAACATCGCCGCCCGGAAGCGGTGCACGTCCAGCCCCAGGGCGGCGGCCGCCTCCTCCCCGGCCAGGAGCAGGTTGAGCGGCCGGCTCACACCCAGCAGCACGCCGGTGCCCAGGAGCACCGCCGCCGCGGGGATCCAGAGCAGGTCCCACGTGGTGCCGGCCAGGCCGCCGAGCATCCAGCGCAGCGCGGAGTCGGCCTTGTGCGGGTCGTTGGAGGTGACGATCAGGAAGCTCGCGAGCGCGGACAGCACCTCGGCGGTCGCCACCCCGGCCAGCACCAGCCGGACCGTGGTCAGCCGGCCGCCCGCCCCGGCCAGGCCGTACACGAGGACCAGCGCGAGGAACGACCCGGCGAAGGCGGCCAGCGGCAGCGAGAACGCGCCCAGGAACGTCACGTTGAACACCATCACCAGCACCGCCCCGACCGTGCCGCCGGAGGAGACGCCGAGCAGCATCGGATCGGCCAGCGGGTTGCGCACCAGAGCCTGGAGCGCCATCCCGCACACCGACAGCCCGGCGCCGACGATCGCGCACAGCAGCACGCGCGGCAGCCGCACGTCCATGACGATCGTCTCGCGCACCGCCGTCCACGTGGGCTCGGCGAGCGGCAGCCGCATGCGGTGCAGCAGGATCCCCCACACCTCGGCGACCGGCATGCCCACGGACCCGGCCACGATGCCCGCCGTCCCCGCCGCCAGGACCGCGGCGGCGAAGGCCGCCAGGACCAGCGTGTACGGCAGGCGCCGCCGTAGCGTCACCTGACCCGGTCCGGGTGGATCTGCCTGGCCAGCGTCTCCACCCCGGCGGGCACCCGCACCCCGAGCACCGCCGAGGACAGCGGCAGCACGGCGAAGCGCCTGTCCTTGATCGCCGGCACGTCCTTGAGCGCGGGGCTGGACAGCAGGAAGTTCTTCTTGGTCTCCAGCGGCGTGTCGCCGTAGTCGTAGATCACGATCAGCTCGGGGGCGCGCTCGGCGACCTGCTCCAGGGAGACGTCGCCCCACGCCTTGGGCAGGTCGGCGAAAAGGTTGACGCCGCCGGCCAGCTTGATCATCTCGTTGCCGATCCCGGTGCCGCCGGCGGTGAAGGCGGTCTTGTCGCCGCTGTCGTAGACGAACACCTTGACCGGCTTCGCCCCGGCCAGCGCCTCGCCGACCCGGTCGAGGGTGGCGCGCATGGCGGCGACCTGGCGTTCGGCGCGGTCCTGGACGCCGAAGATGCGGCCGATCGTGCGGATCTCCTCCTCCGCCTGCGCCGCCGTCACCGGGCCCGCGGGGCACTCCTCGATGTTGACGTGGGTGTCGATGCCCGCCTTGGCCAGCACGTCGCGCCCGCGGCCTTCCTTGGCGGCGAAGCCGCTCTCGAAGCCCGCGTAGACGAAGTCGGGCTCGGCCGCGAGCAGGGCCTCGTAGCTGGGGTACTCCTCGGCCAGGACCTTGATCCCGTCGTAGGCCGCCTTGTACTCGGGCAGGATGGCGTCGTCCAGGTAGGCGGTGCCCGCCATGGACTTCTCCAGGCCGAGGGCCAGCATGATCTCGGTGGCGTGCTGGTTGAGGGTGACGGCGCGCTGGGGCGGGCGCTCGTAGGTGATCGTTTCGCCGCAGTTCGTCACCGTGACGGGGAAGCCGGGGGCGTTCTGGGCGGGCCGGGCCGCCGGTCGGGTGCCTCCGCAGGCCGCCGTGGCCAGGAGCACGGAGACCAGCGCACAACGGCGCAGGGGGACGCGCATGCCGTTCCTCTCATGGGGAGATCCGCCCCAAGGTCGTGAGGTGGCGACCGCGTGAGTCTCCTGGCTCTCGGGTCAACGCTCGTCCCGGCCTTCCCGCCCCCGGTGGGAGGGCGGTGGCGTTCGTCGGGATCCGCTCGCCGATCACAGTGGCGGGACCGCGCCGGATTCACACCGGCTTCCTCGTTCCGCCGTCGCCGCACTTTTCTTGAAATTTGCGGACCTATCGTGACATATCCGCGTCAGTGGTGAGATGCCCGCCCCGGGAAGGGCGGCAGCCCCACCTGCTCGACACGCGGCCCCGCCGCCGCCAGCGCGCGGGCCTCGGCCCGGTCCCTGGGCGAGGGCCCGGGCAGCGTGGCGCAGACGGCCTCCACGACGTGCCGGTACGGCGAGCCGTTCTCCCCGAGCGCCAGCCGCAGCAGTTCCAGCCCCGGCCGGTGCTCCAGCAGCAGCCCCGCCGCACCGGTGGCGGCCGTGAACTCCAGCACCACGGGCAGGAAGTCGGGCAGTTCCCCGTCGCGGAACTCCAGCCCGTGGGCCCGGTACACCTCTTTGATCGCCACCAGCGACGCGCCCCGCCGCCGGGTGTCGCCGTCGAGCCACCAGCTCAGGTAGAGGCTGTGGCGGCTCCTGAAGTCGAAGACCTCGACGTAGTGCGCGGCCAGGGCGGCGGGCGGGACGCCTTCGGCGTAGGCGAGAAAGGGCCACAGCCTCGCTCCCGCGGGATGCGGCGCGGCGGTCAGCGCGTCCCGCAGCAGCGGCAGTCGCCCCCGGAACTCCTCGTCCGGGTGGACCAGGCAGTGAGCGGCGGCCTGGTGCAGCACCCGCGCACCTCGGGTGAGTGTGTACGCCATTTTCCCGGGATACCCGTTCAGCCGGGCGGGGCGTGGTTCCTGGCGGAGACTTGACCCAGTGACGCGATGAACCCCCGCCCGTGCGGGCGGGGGTGGCGCGGACCTTGTCCGCCGCCGTCAGTGCTTGTTCTTATCCCAGTGCTTGCACCACTTCTTCTCCCAGTGGTGGTGGTGCCAGCAGTACCAGCACTTCTTGCCGTGCTTGTTCCACCGCCAGCGGCATTTCTTCGCCGCCGTGGTGACCTTGCCGGTTGGAGCCGAACAGACGGCCTGCGTCGAGGCGCTTGCCGCCTGTGTGGTGATGACCGTTCCGGTGACCGCGAATGCCGATGCCGCGATCATCGTGCCGATGAAAAGGCGCTTGAGCATCAGAGATCACTCCCCGATTGACGGCCCAGCGGATGTCTGGGCAGGTGGATGGCGCCGAATTCCGGGTCAACAGGACGCACGGAAACGGCGCTGATGAACGTACCCGACGTTAACCGGCGGCACCCCGCCAGGTCTCCCGCTAGGAAGCAAAGCCTTATTTCCCAACATGTCACCATTTATCCGAAAAGCCAGCTTTTTCGGGAAATAGGGCATTTATCGGACGGTCGTCGCAGACATTAGCCGCCGAGCCGGCGCGGCGGTGTACCCAGGTGTCACCAAAACCACCGTAAGTGTGATGACAAATGGTGGAAAAGCACCGCCACGACGGCTCACCCGTGCCCGGCCAGCGCCCGCCGGGCGTAGGCGCGCACGTCCGCGTCGGAGTCGCCCAGAGCCGTTTCCAGCGGGGCCGTGACCTCCGCCAGCGCGGCCCAGCGGGTCAGCGCCAGCACGGCGGCCTTGCGCACGTCGAGGTTGGCGTCGGCCAGTGCCGCCACGAGCGGCGGCACCGCCGTGCCCGGTCCGGCCGCGGCCAGCGCCCGGGCCGCGCCCACCCGCACCTGCCACGCGGGATCGTCCATCGCCCGTACGGCAAGCGTCTCCAGCGGCGCGCCCACGGCCCCGGACGACTCCAGGGCGGCCGCCCGCACGAGGGGGTCGGCGTCGGCGGCCAGCTTCTCCAGCACGGGCAACCGCATCAGGACATCGGCACGCGAGGCCGGCGCCGCCGGGGTGGAGACCTGCTTTCCGATGAGGCCGAGGCCCCTGGCCACCCATACGCGTACCTCGCGCGAGGAGTCTGCCGCGGCGGCGGCCACCGGGCCGGCCTCGTCCAGCGAGACCAGGCCGCGGATCGCCTCGATGCGAACCCGGCGGTCCGGATCGCCGAGCGCGGCGGCGAACACCTCGGCGCCGCCCAGGCGCAGCGCCCGCAGGACGTCCAGGGCGGTGGCGCGGACCAGCGCGTCGGGGCTGTCCAGCGCCGGCTCCAGGGCGAGCGGCGGCCGCAGCACCTCGACCAGTTCGCGCAGCCCGGTGGCGGCGGCCCGCCGTACCGTGCCGTGGGGGTCGGCGAGCGCGGCCGCCAGCGCGGGACCCGCGCCGTCGGGCACGGTCTCGGTGAGGGCGGCGATGGCGGCCCGGCGCACCTTGGGGTCGGGGTCGGCCAGGTAGGGGGCGAGCTGGGCGGCGGTGGGCTGTTCCTCGGCGAGCCGGTGCAGCTCCAGGATGCGCGGCGAGCGGCCGACGCCGGTGCGCTCGGCCGGTCTGACGGCGGCCCGCCGTACCGTGGTCGTGGTGCGGGCGGCCAGGACGACGGGTTCGGCGGGACGCGGCGTGAACTCCGCGACCGGCACGAGGTAGGGCTCGACCGGGCGCTTGACGAACTCCATCGCGCCGTCGGCGCGTTTGCGCAGGTTCAGGTGGAACAGCCAGCCGGCGTCGTCGCGGGCGGGCAGGTCGGCGCGGTCGTGGTAGAGGCCCCAGCGGCTCTCGGTACGGGTGAGGGAGGCGCGGGCCGCCATTTCCGCGCAGTCGCGGATGAAGTCCACCTCGGCGCAGCGCATCAGCTCGTGCGGGGTGCGGGCGCCCATCTGGGCGATCTCCTCGCGCATGCGCTCGAACGACTCCAGGGCCAGGCCGAGCTTGGCGGCGGTCTTGGGCGGCGCCACGTAGTCGTTGACGAAGCGGCGCAGCTTGTACTCCACCTGCTGCTGCGGCGGGCCTTCCGGGTTGCGCAACGGCCGGTAGATCAGCGCGTGCGCGGCGGCCACCTGGTCCTCGGGCAGCGCCTCCGGCACGGGTACGGCTGCCGCCGCGGCGTCGGCCCCGGCCAGGTCGCCGTAGACGAAGGCGCCGATCATGTAGTTGTGCGGCACGCAGGCCAGGTCGCCCGCGGCGTACAGGCCGGGCACGGTGGTGCGGCCGTGCTCGTCCACCCACACCCCGGAGGCGGAGTGCCCGCCGCACAGCCCGATCTCCGAGATGTGCATCTCGACGTCGTGGGTGCGGTAGTCGTGCCCGCGCCCGGCGTGGAACGTGCCGCGCGTGGGCCGCTCGGTGGTGTGGAGGATGTTCTCCACCGCGGTGATCGTCTCGTCGGGCAGGTGGGTGAGCTTGAGGTAGATGGGCCCGCGGGCGGAGGCGATCTCGGCGGCCACCTCGGACATCATCTGACCGGACCAGTAGTCGGAGTCGACGAAGCGCTCGCCCCGGTTGTTGACCTGGTAGCCGCCGAACGGGTTGGCCACGTAGGCGCAGGCGGGCCCGTTGTAGTCCTTGATGAGCGGGTTGATCTGGAAGCATTCGATCCCGCTGAGCTCGGCCCCGGCGTGGTAGGCCATGGCGTGGCCGTCACCGGCGTTGGCCGGGTTCTCGTAGGTGCCGTAGAGGTAGCCGCTGGCGGGCAGGCCGAGCCGGCCGCAGGCGCCGGTGGCCAGGATGACCGCGCCCGCCCGGACGGTGACGAACGCCCCGGAACGGGTGTCGAACCCGGCCACGCCGACGGCCCGGCCGCCGGCGACCAGGACGCGCACGGGCATGACCCGGTTCTCGATGCGCACCTTCTCCCGGATCTCGCGCCGGCGCAGCACCCGGTAGAGCACCTTCTTGACGTCCTTGCCCTCGGGCATCGGCAGCACGTAGCTGCCGGAGCGGTGCACCTGGCGCACGGCGTACTCGCCGTACTCGTCCTTCTCGAACTTCACGCCGTACCGCTCCAGGCGGGCGACCATCTCGTGGCCGCGGGCAGCCGTCTGGTAGATCGTCTTCTGGTTGACCACGCCGTCGTTGGCGCGGGTGATCTCGGCGACGTAGTCCTCGGGGGTGGCCTTGCCGGGGATGACCGCGTTGTTGACGCCGTCCATGCCCATGGCCAGGGCGCCGCTGTGCCGTACATGGGCCTTCTCCAGCAGCAGGACGCGGGCGCCGCGCTCGGCGGCGGTGATCGCGGCCATGGTGCCCGCGGTGCCGCCGCCGACGACGAGGACCTCGCACTCCAGTTCCTGGCGCGCGGCGAGCGCGGGGATCTCCATCTACAGCTCCTTCAGCACGCGGGCGCGCAGATCGGCACGGTCGGCCCCCTCGCCGGCCTCGATCACGGTGCGGACGGCGCCGTCGCCGATGACCGCGACGCGGTCGCCGAGCAGCAGCGCCTCGTCCACGTCGTGGGTGACGAAGACGACGGTGGCGCGGGTGTCGCGCAGCACGTCGAGCAGGAGCCGCTGCATCTCGGCGCGGGTCTGCGCGTCGAGCGCGCCGAACGGCTCGTCCATGAGTACGGCTCGCGGCGCGCCGGCCAGGGCGCGGGCGAGCTGGACCCGCTGCCGCATGCCGCCGGACAGCTCGCGGGGCAGCAGATCGGCGGAGCGGGCCAGGCCGACCCGGTCCAGCCAGGCCAGCGCGGCGGCCCGGCGGACGGCGCGCGGCGTCTTCCTGAGGGCCAGCGGCAGTTCCACGTTGCGGCGCACGGTGCGCCAGGGCAGCAGGCCGTCGTCCTGGAAGATCATCGCGCGGTCGGCGGAGGTGGCCGCGACCTCGACGCCGTCGGCCAGCACGCGCCCGGCGACCGGGGCGAGCAGCCCGGCCAGCGCGCGCAGCAGCGTGGACTTGCCCGAGCCGGAGAGCCCGGCGACGGCCAGCACCTCGCCCGGCCTGATGGCCAGGTCCAGCTCACGCAGCACGGGCGCGCGGCCGTACCCGAGGCTGAGCCCCTCGACGTCGAAGGCGAGCCCGCGTACGGCGGGCGCCCGCTCGGCCAGCGTGGTCATGCGCCGCTCCCCTCTGCGCGCGGCAGCCACCGGGTGACCCGGCGGCCGGTCAGTTCGACGCCGGCCGAGGTGAGCCAGCCGAGCAGGCCGATGGTGGCCATCCCGACGATCACCGCCGGGTAGTCGACCAGGGTGTAGGCGTTCCAGGTGCGGTAGCCGACGCCGAACTCGCCGGAGATCATCTCGGCCGAGATGACGCAGATCCAGGCCACGCCCATGCCGACCGACAGCCCGCCGAACACGCCGGGCAGGATGCCGGGCAGGACGACGTGCCAGAGCACGTGCCGCCGCCCGGCGCCGAGGGTCCTGACCGCGTCCTCCCAGAGCGTCGGCAGCGCGCGTACGGCGTGCCGGGTGCTCACCATGATCGGGAAGAAGGCGGCGGCGAAGGTGATGAAGACGATGCCCTGCTCGTCGGCCGGGAAGAGCAGGATCGCGATCGGCACCAGCGCGATGGCCGGGATGGGCCGGACGACCTCCAGCAGCGGCAGCAGCCAGGGCCCAGCCCGGCGTGAACGGGTGACGAGCACCCCCGCGGCGACCCCGGCGACGGCGGCGACGGCGAAGCCGGTGAGGATGCGCAGCAGGCTCTGCGCCAGGTCCAGGTAGTACAGGGAGGTGGTCAGCTCGTGGGCGAAGCGCACCGCGATCTCGTCGAGTGTGGGCAGCCGGTCGAAGCGCAGCCAGAGGCGGGCGTCGGTGACGGTGAGCACCTGCCAGAGCGCGGCGGCGGCGAGCAGGGAGCCGATCCTCTTCATCGGGCGTCCGTCTCGAGCGCCCGGGCGTAGGTGACCGGTTCGGCCCCGGGATGGGTCTTGCGGTAGGCGTCGGCGCCGGTCTGGGTGGTGAAGGGCAGGTAGGTGCCCTTCGCCTTCAGCCAGACGGCCTTGTCGGCGAACCAGCGGGTGCCGGTGACGGTGTCGGGCACGTACGCGGCCCGCACGGCGGACGGGCCCGCGGCGGCGATCTGGCGCAGCAGGCAGGTGGGGGTGGCGGCGGGCTGGGTGGCGGCGGCGCCTTCGAGCCACAGTTCGGAGGCGGTCCCGGGGTCGGTGACCTGGGTGCCGCAGGCGGGGTCGGCGCCGGTGATCTTCGCCGGGTTGCCGGTCCTGGCGACGTCGGCGTCGTAGCCGGGCCCGTATGCCCGGCGCAGGTAGGAGTCGTTGACAAACCGGCCCAGATCCACCCCCGAGAAGTCCTGACTTATCCGCTTCAGGTAGGGGATGTCGTGCTGGTGGGCGGCCCTGAGCTGCGGCTTGAGCGTGGCGTCGAAGGTGGCGATGCCGCCCGGGCCGTTGTACAGGTAGACCACCTCGGCGGGCAGTCCCGTCTCCTTCGCCACCAGCTCCGCCGCCTTCAGCGGCTGCTCGTGCAGGAACCGGGTGGCCTCCAGCTGCGCCTTGAGGAAGGCGTCCACGACGTCCGGGTGGTCCTTCGCGTACGGCCCGCGGACCACGACCCCGTGAAAGGTGGGCACGCCGAGGGCGGAGCCGTCATAGAGCAGCCGGCCCTTGCCCTGGAAGACCAGCAGCCCCGGCCAGGCCACGAACTGCGCGTACCCCTGCACGCCGCCGGACTCCAGCTGGGAGGCGCCGACCTGCGGCTGATGGTTGACCACCTCGACGTCCGCGGACGGGTCCAGCCCGGCCTTCTCCAGCGCCTGCACCAGCGTGCCGTGCCCGGCCGAGCCGGCGCTGGCGGAGATCTTGGTCCCCTTGAGGTCGGCCAGCGTCCTGGCGGTGGAGCCGGGCGGGACGAGCACCATGTTGAGCCCGCCGCGCAGGTTGTAGCCGGTGATCGAGACCAGCTCGGTGTTCTTGGCACGGGCGGCGTTGATGAGCAGCGGGTAGTCGCCCATCGAGCCGATGTCGATCTTCCCGGCGACCATCTTGGCGGTGATCGGGGCGCCGGTGTCGTGGTCCTGCCATTCGACCGCGTACCTCCCGCCCAGGCGCTTCTCCAGGTAGCCGAGGGAGCGCAGCAGGGTACCGGCGGTGACGGTGTTGATGGTCTTGGACTGGTAACCGATCACCAGTTTCGCCTTCGCCGTACCGGAGCCTGCCGTACCGGAGAGGGAGCAGCCGGAGACCGCCAGCAGGAGGGCGGCGGCGAGCAGCTTGCGCATGGCCCGTCCTTTCAGCGCAGCAGGTAGGGGATGTTGATGGTGACGGCGTCGACGGGACAGCGGGCGGCACACGGGCCGCAGTACCAGCACTCGTCCACGTACATGAACGCCTTGCCCGTCTCGTCGCTGATCGCGAGGGAGTCGAGCGGGCATGCCTCCACGCAGAGCGTGCAGCCGTCGATGCAGAGCGACTCGTCGATGGTGACGGGCACCTCGACCCGCTGGGTGATCAGGGCCATGGCTACTCCCGGTTGAGATGACCGCGCATGGTGAGCCGGTCGCCCCTGAAGCGGATGTACTCCAGATCCACGGGGCGGCCGTCGGACAGGTGGGTCAGCCGCTCCACCATGAGCAGCGCCGCGCCGCGGGGGGCCTCGAGCGCGGCGGCGGTGTGGGCGTCGGCGTTGACCGCCTCCAGGGTGAGCTCGGCCGTGCCGAGCGGCTGCCCGGCGATGGCTTCGAGCAGGACGAAGATGTCGTTGTGCGCCAGATCCCTGTCGAACAGCGGATACCCGACCTCGCGCACGAGATAGGTCAGGTCCAGCGAGAGCGGCACGCCGTTGAGCCGCCGCAGCCGTTCCAGGTAGACGACCTGCTCACCGGGCGGCACGCCGAGCCGCCGGCTCACGGCGGCGGGTGGTTCGATGAGCGTCATCGTGCGCACGAGGTTGACCACTTCGCCGTGCTCGTGCAGGGTCTCGGCCAGGCCGAGGAGGCGGTGCAGGCCGTGCGGGTACTTCTCGGCCGCCACCGTGGTGCCGACGCCCGGACACCGGTCGACCAGTCCTTCCTCCCGCAGCAGGTCGAGCGCCGCGCGCACGGTGTTGCGCGAGATGCCGAAGTCACGGGCCAGGGCCGCCTCGCGGGGCAGCCTGCCCTGTCCGAACTGTCCGTGCACGATCTGGCCACGCAGCAGATCGGCCACCTGCCGGGCCCTGTCGGCCCGTCGCCGTGTCTCCACACACCGTAACCTAGCAATCCGGTAGGGAAATGGGGATAACGGCTGGGTTGCGCCACCTGAAAACCCCCGCCACCTGGCAGACCGGCCAAGATCTGCCACCCGCCCGCGGCACAGCGCGCCCCGTCTCCGGCCCGACGGTCTCCAGGTACGGCACGGCCGCCCAACTCCACCTCACGGCCTTCAGGTACGGCGCTGCCGCCTCCGCCCTACAGGTACGGCACGGCCGCCCAACGCCGCCCCCGGCCTACAGGTACGGCACGGCCCGCCCTCCACCGCCTCCCGGCGGCATGCCTCACCGATGCCCGGCGGTTCGCCCGGCCCTCCCAGGCCACCGCGCCGGGTGCCGATCACGGGACGACCGGCCCGCCTGCGCCTTCCGGTCTGCTCTGGCTGGGTTTACCCGCAGAGGGGCATGCCTGGAGGTGATATGGGGGACTATGCGCCACATGGGGGAAATAGCATCAAATAACACAGTTCGGGCGGCGGCCGTGGCTGCCGCCCTGCTCGCCGCCGCGGCCTGCGGGACGACGGGCACCACGGGAACCAACTCCGCCGAAGGCGCCAAAGCGGCCGCCGGTGCACAACCATGGGCCGGGTCCGCGGCCAGCCCGTCCGGGCCCACGGACGCCCCGCTGGAGTCACCGGACGCGACGGGCACGCCCAGCGCGTCGCCGGGCACGGGCGGAGCCGTCGCCGCGGGGGCGGCGGCGCTGGCCTCGGTGAGCGGCACCGTCACGGAGATCGACCGCGCGGGCGACACCGGCGTCTGGCGGGTCGTCGTGGTCGGCGACGACGGAACCGAGAACTACGTCCGCGTGGACGGCACCGGCAAGGTCGTCGCCGGCCCCAGCGCCGAGGCGAACGACCCCATGGAGAAAGCCGCGTACAAGGCGCTGGTCGAAGCGGCCAAGGTCACCTACACCGAGGCCGCCGACAAGGTCACCGCCGAGGCGCCCGGCGCCGAGATCACCGAGCTGCAACTGGACATGGACAAGGGCGTCGCGGTCTGGGAGGCCAAGACCGTCACGCCGGACGGGGCCAGGAAGAAGGTCAAGATCAACGCCGCGGACGGCAGCGTCGTGACCCCGTCACCGGAACCGGACGGGGACTACTCATCACCCTGGCCGACGTCCACCGGCTGACCCACCGGGCGAAGCGGCGTGCCCGGAACTCCGGGCACGCCACTCACCCGCGGCGCCTTGCCGGACATCCGGCTCGGGCCGCCGCTCGCTCACCGCTCGCCGGCGAGGGCGGCCAGGATGTCGGCCGCCTTCGCGGCGCGGGCCAGGGGCGCCGCCTGTCCCGACCACAGGTTGACCAGCCCCGGCTGCCCGCCCGCTCCGGCCGCGCGGCGGATGGGCAGCATGAGGGCGTTCTGCACCGGGTAGGGCGGGACGCGGTCCTCGTGGGCCTCCATCTCGCGCAGGAACCGGTTCGGGATGGCGCGGGCCGTACGACCCGAGAACAGGCGGGTCAGCACGGTGACCCGCGCTTCGGGGCCCAGCAGCGCCGCCTTGTGCACGGCGCTCGCGCCCGACTCGGCGGCGGCCAGGAACGCGGTGCCGACCTGCACGCCGTCGGCGCCGAGCGCGAGCGCGGCGCGCACCCCGCGCCGGTCGGCGATGCCGCCCGCCGCGATCACCGGCACCTTCACCGCGTCGGCCACCTGCGGCACCAGCGAGAACGTGCCGACGAGCGACTCGCGCACCGGGCGCAGGAACGCGCCCCGATGCCCTCCTGCGTCGCTGCCGGAGGCGGCGATCGCGTCCAGGCCCGCCTCCTGCAGCGCGAGCGCCTCCTCGACCGTGGTCGCGGTGCCGATCGTGATCACGCCCGCCCGCCTGGCCCCCTCCAGAACCCAGGCGGGCGGCACGCCCATCACGAAGCTGATCACCGGCGGCGCCGCGGCCAGCAGCGCCTCGGCCTGCTCGGCGAAGTCCGGCTGCGGGTCCAAACCGGGCAGGACGCCACCCGGGAAGCCGGGCCGCACGGCGGCACCACGCGAGCCCGGCCCGGAGCCCGGCCCTGAAAGGGCGCCCGGCCCTGGAGCGGTGCCGGCAGAGTCCACACCCGGCTCGGCAGCGCCAGACGGGAGCGCACCTGAGCCCAGCCCCGATGCGGCGCCCGGGGGTGCGATAGCGGAGTCCGGGGGTGCGGGCAGGTTGGGTGGGGTGACGCCGAGTTCGGTGTAGTACGGGCGCAGCCGTTCGACGTCCTCCGGTACGGCTCGCGCCTCGGCCTCCCCCGGCTGCGGCACCCACAGGTTGACCGCGAACGGCCGGGCGGTGGCCGCCTTCAGTTCGGCGACCAGGGCGCCCAGGGCGGCTGGGGTGAGGATGTGCCCGCCGTACGAGCCGAGGCCGCCCGCGCCGGAGACGGCCGCGGCCAGGGCCACCGAGGACAGGCCGCCGCCGAAGGGGCCCTGGACGACGGGGTGCTCGATGCCGAGCAGGTCCGTGAGCCGGCCCATGGTCAGGCCACCGCCTGCGGGCTGCGGCCTAGGGCGAAGCGCAGGGCGGTTTCGGCGACGCGGCGGCCGAGGTGTTCGGCGGTGCGCAGGTCGGCGTCCGGGGGCGCGGCCTCGGGGCCGAGGTCGGAAGGCGACTGGGCCATGGCGCCGAGGAAGCCGCCGAGCCGGTTGAGGTCTTCTGGGGTGCCGCCGGAGGTGTAGAGCCAGCCGGGCGGCAGGCCGAGCGAGACCCAGTGCATGCCGTGCTGGGCGGCGAAGACGGCCAGGGAGGTCAGGGTGTTGAGCTTGTCGCCGTTGACGCCGGCGGAGTTGGTGAACGCGGCGCCGATCTTGTCCCGCCAGCCCATCTGGCTCCAGACCTTGACGCTGGCCTCGGCGAACGTCTGGAAGGCGGCGGACTGGCTGCCCATGTAGGTGGGGGTGCCGAAGATGATGGCGTCGGCTTCGGCCAGCGCCTGCCAGAGGGCGTCGTCCAGCACCTGGATGTCGCGCAGGTCGGCGCGGACGCCCGCGACGGAGGCGGCTCCGGTGGCTACGGCCCGGGCCTGGCGGGCGGTGTGGCCGTAGCCGCTGGCGTAGGCGATCGCAACTGTTGTCGTCATGAGCGCCAAAGTAGACGACCGGTCAACTATTTTTCAAGTAGACTGCCGGCATGGGACGACAGAGCGACGCCCGCGACCGCCTCCTCGACGCGGCCTGCAGGCTGATCCACAGCCGGGGCTACTCGGCGATCGGCGTGGCCGAGATCTGCGCGGAGGCCGGCGTGCGCAAGGGCAGCTTCTACCACTTCTTCGACTCCAAGCAGGCGCTCACACTGGAGGTCATCGACTCCCACTGGAGCGCCCAGCGCGCCTCCTGGACCGCCCTGCTCACCGCCGACGCGCCCGTCCACGACCGGCTCGAACGGCTCTTCCGCACCCAGGCCGAGGCCCAGCGCGCGGCCAAGAAGGACACCGGCGCGGTCAACGGCTGCCTGCTGGCCAACCTCGCCCTGGAGCTCAGCAACCAGGACGAGGCGGTCAGGGCCCGGCTGGAGCAGGTCTTCGACGAGCAGGTGGAGCTGGTCAGGACGGCCATCGGCGGCTCGCGCGAGACGGCCAGGGCGATGGTGGCCCAGCTGGAGGGCATGGTGTTGTTCGCCAAGCTCGGCAACGACCCCGCGCTGCTCGACGGCGTCTGGGAGCAGGCGAAGCGCCTCCTGTCAGCCTGAGCGCAGCACGGCCGCGGCCGCCGCCACGACGGTGGCCCGCCGTACCTCGCGGCTCACCTCGTCGCCCATCGTGGGGGCGAGCATGCTCTGGCTGAGCGACAGCAGGATCATCAGGTCGCGCAGCTCGCCCGCGGGCAGGGTGCTGGTGATGACGCCGTCGCGCTGGGCCTGGGCGATCAGGGCCGCCTTGGCCTCGTGCGAGGCGAAGACGTTCTTCGGGATCTCGTGCTCCGGCCGTTCCAGGAGCCGCCAGGCGGTCAGCCGTACCACGTGGGGGCGCTCCTCGTAGAAGTCGTAGAGCCGGCCCACATAGCCGGGCAGATCCCGCACGTCCAGCGGCACGGCGTCGACCACTTCGGCGACCAGCCCGCTGAGGACGGTGTCGAACAACTCCAGCTTGCTGCCGAAGTAGCGGTAGAGCAGGGCGTTGTTGACGCCGGCGGCCTTGGTGATGCGGTCGACCCGGGCGCCGGCGATGCCGTGGCGCGCGAACTCCTCGGTCGCCGCGTCAAGAATCTTCCGGCGGGTGACTTCAGCGTTGCGGGCCATGGACGTAGCCTACCGAGTGATGTAGGTAGGTACCTACATACACAATCCTGAAAGGTGCGGCCATGGCCGAAGTGCGAATGCGCGTCAACGGAGAGCCGCGGAGTGTGGTGGTCGAGCCACAGGTCAGCCTGCTCGACACGCTGCGTGAACGACTCGGGCTCACCGGCACCAAGAAGGGCTGCGACCAGGGCGCCTGCGGCGCCTGCACCGTCCTGGTGGACGGCACGCGGGTGCTGTCCTGCCTGACCCTGGTGATGCAGTGCGAGGACCGCGAGGTCACCACGATCGAGGGGGTGGCGCACCCCCTGCAGGACGCCTTCGTCGAGCACGACGGATTCCAGTGCGGGTACTGCACCTCCGGCCAGATCTGCTCGGCGATCGGCATGCTGGACGAGCACAAGTCCGGCATGCCCAGCGCGGTCACCGAGGACCTGGAGTCCCCCGGCGAGCTGACCGAGGAGGAGATCCGGGAGCGGATGAGCGGCAACCTGTGCCGGTGCGGCGCCTACAACGGCATCGTCGCGGCGATCGCGGAGGTGGCCTCATGAGGCCCTTCGACTACGTCCGCGCCCCCGACGTGGCCACCGCGCTGGAAGCGGTCGCCACGCGTCCCGGCGCGAAGTTCCTCGGCGGCGGCACCAACCTCGTCGACCTCATCCGCGAGAACGTCGAGCGCCCCGGCACGCTCGTGGACATCAGCCGCCTGCCCCTGACCGAGGTCGAGGAACTGCCCGGCGGCGGCCTGCGCGTCGGCGCCCTCACCCGCAACAGCCACCTGGCCGCGCACCCGCTGGTCCGCCAGCGCTATCCGATGCTCACCCACGCGCTGCTCAGCGGCGCCTCCGGCCAGCTCAGGAACATGGCCACCGTCGGCGGAAACCTGCTGCAGCGCACCCGGTGCCCGTACTTCTACGACACCGAGGCCCGCTGCAACAAGCGCGAGCCCGGCTCCGGCTGCGACGCGCGGGAGGGCTTCCACCGCTCCGCCGCCGTCCTCGGCACCAGCCCGAGCTGCATCGCCGCCCACCCCTCCGACATGTGCGTGGCCCTGGCCGCGCTCGACGCCGAGATCGAGGCGGTCAGCTCGCGCGGCACCCGGCGCATCCCGATCACGGACTTCCACCGCCTGCCCGGCGACACGCCGCACGTGGAGACCGAGCTGGCCCCCGACGAGCTGATCACCGCCGTCGAGATCCCGCGCCTGCCGATGGCCGCGCGTTCGCGCTACCGCAAGGTCCGCGACCGCGCCTCCTACGCCTTCGCCCTCGTCTCGGTCGCCGCCGCCCTCGAGGTGACCGACGGCGTCGTCTCCGGGGTACGGCTGGCGCTGGGCGGCGTGGGCACCAAGCCGTGGCGGGCCACGACCGCCGAGCGCCTCCTGTACGGCGAGGCCGCCACGCCGGAGTCCTTCGCGCTGGCCGTACAGGAGGAGCTCGCCCCGGCGGAGGGCGGGGACGAGAACGCCTTCAAGATCGAACTGGCCCGGCGCACCGCCGTCGCGACCCTGCGGAGCCTGACATGACCTCGACCGCCATCGGCGCCCCCGTCAACAGGCTGGACGGCCCGGCCAAGACCACGGGGCAGGCGCGCTACGCCGCCGAGTTCCCCTACGAGGGGCTGGCGCACGCGGCGCTCGTGCACGCGGCCGTGGCCCGGGGGCGCATCACCGGGATCGAGACCGCGGCGGCCGAGGCCGTCCCCGGCGTGCTGGCGGTGATCACCCACCTCAACGCCCCGCCGATGAAGCCGCCGCCCAAGCGGAGCATCCTGAACCTGGAGACCCTGGCCGGCGGCACCTCGGTCAACTACCTGAACACCGGCGAGGTGCACTGGGACGGCCAGCCTGTCGGGATCGTGGTCGCCGAGACGCCGGAGGCGGCCCGGCACGCGGCCGGGCTGGTGCGGGTGAGCTACGAGCCGCTGCCGTTCGAGGCGGACTTCGCCGCCGTGGAGCACACCGCGGCCCGGGCCAGGGGCAACCCGCTGATGCCGACGGCGGGCAGCAAGGGCGACGCCGACGGCGCGCTGGCCGCCGCGGCGGTCTCGGTGGACCTGCGCTTCACCACGCCGCGCCACCACCACAACGCGATCGAGCCGCACGCCACCACCGCCGTGTGGGACGGCGACCGGCTCACCGTGCACGACGCCACCCAGAACGTGTGGTGGCTGCGCGGCCACCTGGCGCACAAGTTCGGCGTGCCCGCCGCCGGCATCCGGGTGATCTCGCCGTTCGTGGGCGGCGCGTTCGGCGGCAAGTCGAACGTCTGGCCGGGCACGATCCTGACCGTGCTGGCCGCGCGGGTCACCGGCCGCCCGGTGCGGATGATGCTCTCGCGCGAAGGCGTCTACCGGGCGACCGGCGGCAGGCAGCCGTCGGCGCAGCGGGTGGCGATCGGCGCCGGGCGCGACGGCCGCCTGACGGCGCTGATCCACGTCAGCACCGCGCCCCTCGCCAAGGTCGGCGGCTGGGCCGAGCAGATCACCTCCATGGCCCAGCACATGTACGACGCCGCCGCGATCCGGCACGAGCAGCGGACGCTGCAGCTGGACACGATCTCCACCAGCGTGTGGCGGGCGCCGGGCGAGTCCATCGGCTCCTTCGCGCTGGAGTCGGCGATGGACGAGCTGGCCTACGGGCTCGGCCTGGACCCGGTCGAGCTGCGCCGCCGCAACGAGCCCGCGCGCAGCCCGATGGACGGCAAGGAGTTCGCGCACCGGCGGCTGAGCGAGTGCTTCGCCGAGGGCGCCGAGCGGTTCGGCTGGGAGGGGCGCTCCGCCGAGCCCGGCTCGATGCGCGACGGCCGCTGGCTGGTCGGCTGGGGTACCGCCGCCGCCTACCATCCGGCCTGGTTGTTCCCCGCCAACGTGACGGTCCGGCTCAACGCGGACGGCACCGCCGCGGTGCGCTGCGGCTTCCACGAGATGGGCATGGGCGCGGCCACGGCCCAGGCGCAGGTCGCCGCCGACGCCCTCGGGCTGGACGTGGCGGCGGTCACGGTCTCCTACGGCGACACCGACCTGCCCAGCGGGCCCGGCGCGGGCGGCTCCACCCAGACCGCCAGCGTGGCGCGGTCCGTGGTGGCGGCCTGCGAGAAGCTGAAGAAGTCCATCGGCACGCCGCGTCCCGGCGAGTCGTACGCAGATGTGCTCGCCCGCACCGGCCGGGCCCACGCGGAAGGCTCCGTGGGCTCCGACAGCGCGTTCGGCCGGTTCGCCGGCCGGGTCGGGTTCCTGGCCAGGACCGTCCGTGACGGGCGCCGGTGGGTGAAGGCCGCGTGCGGCGCCCACTTCTGCGAGGTCCGGGTCGATCCCGAGACGTTCGAGGTGCGCCTGACCCGCTGGACCGGGGTCTTCGACGTCGGCCGGGTGATCAACGCCAAGACCACCGCCAGCCAGCTGCGCGGCGGCATCGTCATGGGCATCGGCATCGCCCTGCAGGAGGAGACGCTGCTCGACCCGCGCACCGGCCGGATCGTCAACCCGAGCCTGTCGGAGTACCACGTGCCGGTGCACGCCGACGTGCCGCCGATCGACATCCACTGCCTGGCCGGCGCCGACCCGACCATGCCGCTGGGCATCCTGGGCGCGGGCGAGGTGGGCGTGGTGGGCGTCGCGGCGGCGGTCGGCAACGCCATCCGGCACGCCACCGGCGTCCGGCTGTGCGACCTGCCGATGAGGCTGGACCGGCTGCTCACCTGAGCTGCTCGAGATGCCTGCGCAGGTGGCGGGCGGTGTGCCCGGCACCCGTGGCCGCCATCTGCGCGGGCGTGCCCTCGAACACGACCCGGCCGCCGTCGTGCCCGGCCTCGGGGCCGAGGTCGACGATCCAGTCGGCGGCCCGGATCACGTCGAGGTCGTGCTCGATGACCACGACGGTCGAACCGCCCTCGACCATGCGGTCGAGGAGCCCCACCAGCCGCTCGACGTCGGCCAGGTGCAGGCCCGTCGTCGGCTCGTCGAGGATGACGGTACGGCCCGGCGTCGCCAGCTCGGCGGCGAGCTTGAGCCGCTGGCGTTCCCCGCCCGACAGGGAGGTCAGCGGCTGCCCGAGGCTCAGGTAGCCGAGGCCCACGTCCGCCAGCCGATCGAGCGCCCGGTGGGGGAAGAACGCCGCGGCCTCGGTGACGCTCATCTCGAAGACGTCGGCGATCGTGCGCCCGTCGACCCGGTGCCGCAGCGCCTCCGGGGTGAAGCGGCGGCCCCGGCAGGTCTCGCACCGGGTGGTGACGCCCTCCATGAACGCCAGGTCGGTGTAGATGAGCCCGGTGCCCTCGCAGGCCGGGCAGCCGCCGGTGGAGTTGGGCGTGAACAGGCCGGGCGGCTGCCCGGTGGCCTTGGCGAACTGCTGCCGGACGGCGTCCAGCAGCCCGGTGAAGGTGGCCGGGCTGGAGCGGCGCGAGCCGCGGATGGGCCGCTGGTCGACGACGACCGTGTCCGGCGCCGCGGCGGGCAGGTGGCCCAGGACGAGGCTGCTCTTGCCGGACCCGGCCACGCCGGTGACGACGGTCATGACCCCGCGCGGGATCCGGACGGTGACGTCGCGCAGGTTGTTGGTGCTCGCGCGCTCGATCAGCGTCCAGCCGGTGGCGGTGCGCGGCTCGGGCCGCGCGGCCCGCTCCGCCCGCAGCCCCGCGCCGGTCGGGGTGCCGGCCTTCCTGAGGTCGTCGTAGGCGCCCTGGAAGACGACCTGCCCGCCCGCGGCTCCGGCGCCCGGTCCCATGTCGACGATGTGGTCGGCGATCTCCATGACGGCGGGCGCGTGCTCGACCACGATGACCGTGTTGCCCCGGTCGCGCAGGGCCAGCAGCATCCGGCCGAGCATGTCCACGTCGCGCGGGTGAAGGCCCGCGGTCGGCTCGTCGAAGACGTACAGCATGTCGGTCAGGGCGCTGCCCAGGTGGCGGACCATCTTGACGCGCTGCGACTCGCCGCCCGACAGCGTCGCGGTGGCGCGGTCGAGGCTGAGGTAGCCCAGGCCGAGCGTGACCATGCGGCGCAGCTGCCCGCGCAGCGCCCGCACCAGCGGCGCGACCTCCGGCCGGTCGAAGTCCTCCGTCGCCGCCAGCAGGTCGTCGGCCTGCATGGCGCTGTAGCCGGCGATCGAGCGGCCGGCCACGAGGCTGGCCCGCGCCGCCGGGGCCAGGCGGGTGCCGCCGCAGCCCGGGCAGGTCCGCCTGGTCACGATGCGGTCGAAGGCCGCCTTCTGGGCGCCCTTGAAGGATTCGGGCTCCTTGTGCAGGTAGAGGCGGGTGAAGCGGGTCAGGACGCCTTCGTAGGCGGTGCCGGCGGCGTCCATGCCCGCGGGCGGCTTCAGCGTGCCGGCGGGGGCGTGCAGGAGGAGCTCGCGTTCCGCCGGGGTGTAGTCGCCGACCTTCTTGTCCACGTCGAAGAAGCCGGAGCGCGCGTACGCCTTCCACAGCCACTGGCCGGGCGCGAAGGCGGGGAACGTGATCGCGCCCTCGGCCAGCGAGCGGCCGTCGTCGACCAGTTCGGACTCCACGACCGTCGCCGCCACCCCGAGGCCCTGGCAGTCCGGGCACATGCCGGCGGGGTCGTTGAAGCTGTAGGCGTTGGAGTAGCCCGCCGGCGGCTCGCCCAGCCGGGAGAACAGCAGCCGCAGGCGGGCCCCGATGTCGGTGGCGGTGCCCACGGTCGAGCGCGGGCCCCCGGACAGCCGCCTCTGGTCCACGACGATCACCGCGGAGAGGTTGTCCAGGTGGTCCACGTCCGGCTGGCCGTAACTGGGCAGGCGGCCCTGCGCGAAGGTGGTGAACGTCTCGTTGAGCTGGCGCCCCGACTCGGCCGCGAGCGTGTCGAAGACCAGCGACGACTTGCCGGAGCCCGAGACGCCGGTGACCACGGTGAGCTGCCGCTTGGGCAGGTCGAGGTCGATGTTCTTGAGGGTGTTCTGGCGCGCGCCGCGCACCCGGATGACCTCGCTCATCGGCTCAGGCCCTGGAAGGCGCGTACGGCCAGCGGGCAGAAGACCGCGGTGAGCAGGAGCGGCGCGGCCAGCGCCAGGGGCAGGGCGTGCTCGGCGGCCCAGGTCAGCCCCTGCGCGGGCGCCCCGGTGAACAGCCCGCGCACCGCGCTCGCGGTGGCCGACAACGGGTTGAACTCGGCGACGGCCCCCAGCCAGGCGGGCATCGTGACCGGCTGGACGAACACCGTCGACAGGAACCCGACCGGCCACACCAGGATCTGCGCCGCGCCGACCGCCTCCGGCGAGCCCGCCCTCAGCCCGACCCACACCCCGAACCACAGCAGCCCGAACCGCAGCCACAGCAGCAGGCCGTAGGCCGCCAGCACGGCGCCCGGGCCCGTCTCCCACCGCCAGCCGAGGGCCAGGCCCGCCAGCGTGATGACGACCAGCTCCGCGGCCGAGGTCATCAGGTCGGCCAGGACCCGCCCGAGCAGCACCGAGCCGGGCGAGATCGGCAGCGAGCGGAAGCGGTCGGTGACGGTCTTGGCCGCGTCGGTGGTGATCGCGATCATGGTCGTCTCGACGCCGAAGAGCATCGTGAGCGCGAGCATGCCGGGGACGACGAAGACGATGTAGTCGCCCGCGCTGCCCGCGATCGCGCCGCCGAGCAGGCCGCCCATCAGCAGCATGACGAGCACCGGGAAGAGCAGCTGGACGGCGAGGGACACCGGCCTGGCCCGCCAGTGGCGGACGGTGCGGCCGGCCAGGATCAGGCCCTCGCGCAGCGGATGCGTGCGCACGGGCACGGACGTGGTCGTCATGCGACTCGACCCCCCTCGGTGTGCGGGTTCTCTGTGTGCGGGTTCTCTGTGTGCGGGTTTTCTGTGTGCAGGTGCAGGTAGACGTCCTCGAGAGTGGGCTCGCGCAGCTCCATGCGGGGTTCGCCGACCAGTTTCTTGAGGTCCTGCGGCGTGCCCTGCGCGATGACCCGGCCCTCGCGCAGGATGACCACGTCGTCGGCCAGCGCGTCGGCCTCGTCGAGGTACTGGGTGGTCAGCAGGACGGTGGTGCCGGAGCGGGCCAGCGACGTCACCGACGCCCACAGCTCGCGCCTGGCCTGCGGGTCGAGGCCGGTGGTCGGCTCGTCGATGAAGAGCACGCCGGGGGTGGTGATCAGCGAGGTGGCCAGGTCGAGCCGGCGCCGCATGCCGCCGGAGAACGCCCCGACCGGCCGCCGCCCCGTGCCGGTGAGGCCGGCCGTACCCAGGAGTTCTTCCGCGCGCTCGCGGGCGCGGCGGCGGCCGAGGCCGGACAGGCGGGCGAACAGCTCCAGGTTCTCCCGCGCGCTCAGCACCTCGTCGAGCGCGGCGTACTGGCCGACCAGGCCGATCGCGGCGCGCACCCGGGTGCCCTCGGTGCGCACGTCGTGCCCGGCGATGTGGACGGTGCCGGCGTCGGCCCTGGTCAGGGTGGTCATGATGCGGACCATCGTGGTCTTGCCCGCGCCGTTGCCGCCGAGCAGCGCGCAGACCCGGCCCGTGCCGACGGTGAGGTCGACGCCGTCGAGCGCGGGCCGTTCGTTGCCGGGGAAATGTTTGCGCACTCCCCGGGCGTGGATGGGTGTCACCTGCACTCCCTTCGTTTTAGACAATGTATAATACATAGTAGATCGAAAGGAGACGCCGAATGGCGAAGCGAGCGGAACGGCCCGGGGACCCGATCAAGCTGATCGGCCTGCTGTGGCGGCCCGCGGAGGCGGTGAGCAGGTCCGGGCTGACGCCCCGGCGCATCACCGAAGCGGCGATCGCGGTCGCCGACGGCGAGGGCATCGACGCGCTCACCATCCGCAGGATCGCCGGCGACCTCGGCGTCAGCCCGATGGCGCTCTACCCCTACATCGCCGGCCGCCCCGAGCTGATCGAGCTCATGCTCGACGCCGTCGCCGCCGAGGTGTACGCCGCAGGCCCGCTGCCCGCGCAGGCGGGCGCGTGGCGGGAGCGGGTGGAGCGCGTCGCCCACGCCAACTGGGCCTGCCACATGGCCCACCCGTGGACCGTCGAACTGCCGCCCGGCCGCCCGGTCCCCGGACCCGGCGTCTCCGGCAAGTACGAGGCCGAACTGGCCGCCTTCGAGGGGATCGGCCTGGGCGACATGGAGATGGACCAGGCGCTCGTCGCCGTCCTCGGCCTGGTCTCGAGCACGGCCCGCCAGGTGCTGTCGCTGCGCCGGATCAGGGAGGAGAGCACGCTCACCGACCGGCAGTGGTGGGAGAGCGTCGGCCCGGTCCTGGCCACGGCGATGTCGGGCGCCTCCTATCCGATCGCCGAGCGGGTCTCGACCACGGTCGGCGAGGCCACGGGCATGGCCAGCGACCCGGAGGGCTCGCTGCGCTTCGGCCTGACCACGTTCCTGGACGGCCTGGCCCGCCGCGTCGGCGCAGCCGGCTGAATCGGTGTTTCACTCCGGGCTCGACAAAATCAGCCCCCCGCTGTTTGTGTACTTCGACGGTTGGCCGGGCCCGCCCTCTTGGCGAAGATCGGCGGCATGGAGATGCTGACCGAACTGGTCGACAAGGGCCTGCGGGCCGAGCCGCCCACACGCGAGCAAGCCCTGGCCGTCCTGGCCACCGGCGACGACGACCTGCTCGACGTCGTGGCCGCCGCCGGCAAGGTGCGCCGCCGCTGGTTCGGCCGGCGGGTGAAGCTGAACTACCTGGTCAACCTCAAGTCCGGGCTGTGCCCCGAGGACTGCGGCTACTGCTCGCAGCGGGTGGGCGGCCAGACCGGCATCCTCACCTACACCTGGCTCAAGGCCGGCGAGGCCGCCGCCGCGGCCGCCGCGGGCACCGCCGCCGGGGCCAAGCGCGTCTGCCTGGTCGCCAGCGGCCGCGGGCCCACCGACCGCGACGTCGAACGGGTCGCCACCACGATCGCCGCCATCAAGGAGGCCAGCCCGGACGTCGAGATCTGCGCCTGTCTCGGCTTCCTCACCGGCGCCCAGGCCGAGCGGCTGCGCGAGGCCGGCGTGCACGCCTACAACCACAACCTCAACACCGCCGAGCAGTCCTACCCCGAGATCTGCAGCACGCACACCTTCGCCGACCGCGTGGACACCGTCCGCACCGCGGGCGCCGCCGGCCTGTCCCCCTGCTCCGGCCTCATCGCCGGCATGGGCGAGACCGACGCCGACCTCGTGGACGTCGCCTTCGCCCTGCGCGAGCTCGACGTGGACTCGGTGCCGGTCAACTTCCTCATCCCCTTCGACGGCACCCCGCTGGCCGGGCGGTGGGCGCTGACCCCGCAACGCTGCCTGCGCATCCTGGCCATGATCCGCTTCGTCTGCCCCGACGTCGAGGTACGGCTGGCCGCCGGCCGCGAGATCCACCTGCGTACCCTGCAGCCGCTGGCCCTGCACATCGTCAACTCGATCTTCCTGGGCGACTACCTGACCAGCGAGGGCCAGCCGGGCAAGGCCGACCTCGACCTGATCGCCGACGCCGGGTTCGAGGTCGAGGGGGCCGGCGAGGTCACCATGCCCGCGCACCGGCACGAGCCCGTGGCCCTGCGCAAACGCGGCGCCGGAACGGACCTGCCGCCCAATGCCTGACACCCTGCTGCTCCAGGATCTCGACCGGGCCCACGTCTGGCACCCGTACGCCCCCATGCCGGGCCGCGACGCCCCTTTGCTGGTGGAGTCCGCCTCGGGGGTACGGCTGCGCCTGGCCGGCCCGGTCGAGGGGCACGACGAGCTGATCGACGCCATGTCCTCGTGGTGGGCCGCCATCCACGGGTACGGCCACGCCGTCCTGGATGCCGCCGTGCGCGACCAGGTGGGCAGGATGAGCCACGTCATGTTCGGCGGCCTCACCCACGAACCGGCCATCCGGCTGGCCACGCGCCTGGTCGAGATCACGCCGGAGCCGCTGGAGCACGTCTTCCTGGCCGACTCCGGCTCGGTCTCGGTCGAGGTGGCAGTCAAGATGTGCCTGCAGTACTGGCGCTCGCGGGGCCGTACGGGCAAGACGCGGCTGCTGACCTGGCGCGGCGGCTACCACGGCGACACCTTCCAGCCGATGTCGGTGTGCGACCCGGACGGCGGCATGCACGCCTTGTGGACCGGGGTGCTGCCGCGGCAGGTGTTCGCCGACGCGCCGCCCACGGGCTTCGCGGCCGATCCGGACCCGGCCTACTGCGCCCACCTGGCCGACCTGGTCGAGCGGCACGCGCACGAGGTGGCCGCGGTGATCGTCGAGCCGGTGGTGCAGAACGCGGGCGGCATGCGGTTCCTGTCCCCCGGGTATCTGCGGGTGCTGCGGGAGCTGTGCGACCGGCACGAGGTGCTGCTGGTGTTCGACGAGATCGCCACGGGGTTCGGCCGCACGGGCACGTTGTTCGCGGCCGGGCACGCCGGGGTGGCGCCGGACGTGATGTGCGTGGGCAAGGCGATGACCGGCGGCTACCTGAGCATGGCGGCCGCGCTCTGCACCGGGGAGGTGGCGCGCGGGATCGGCCGCGGCGACTTCCCCGTGCTGGCCCACGGCCCGACCTACATGGGCAACCCGCTGGCGGCCGCGGTCGCCGGCGCCTCGATCGACCTGCTGCTGGGGCAGCCGTGGGAGGCGGAGGTGGCCCGCATCGGCGCCGGGCTGCGGGCGGGCCTCGCCCCCGCCCGGGAGGTGCCCGGCGTGCGTGACGTGCGGGTCCTGGGGGCGATCGGGGTGATCCAGCTCGACCGTCCGGTGGACGGGCCCGCCGCCGCCCGCGCCGCCGCGCGGCACGGGGTGTGGATCCGGCCGTTCCGCGACCTCGTCTACACCATGCCCCCTTACGTCATCGGCGACGACGACCTTTCCACGGTGTGCGCGGCACTCGTGGCCGCCGCGGAGGCCGGGTAGTTTGTCCGCAAATCGGGTTGATCGCCGGACAGAATCCTGATCAAACTGGAAGCATGAGGGACGACGATCAGATACCTGGGGAGACCGCGCGGGACGGCGACGCCGCCCTTTACCAAGCGGCCGTCCAGGGCCGGGCCGGAGTCGTCCGCATGCTGGTGGACGCGGGCGCCGACCCCGACCACGAGAGCGGCGAAGGGCTGCCCCTGTGCGCCGCCGCGAGCTGGGGACACGCCGAGACCGTGCAGGCGCTGCTCGACGCCGGGGCCGACCCCGACCGGCGCGAGGACGCCGGCCGCAGCGCGATGGCCGCCCTGCACTGGGCGGCCTCCGGCGAACATCTGGCCGTGGTGCGGGCGTTGCTGGCCAACGGGGCCGACCCGGACGCCATCGACGCCGCCGGGCGCACCGCGCTCTCGCACGCCGCCGGCCGCGGCGCGCCCGCGGTGGTCAAGGTGCTGCTCGAGCACGGCGCGGACCCGGCCGCGGCCGACGCCCGCGGCCTTCGCCCCGTGGACCTCGCCCGCGAGTACGCCGGGCGCGACCTCGAGGCGGAGCTCCTGGCTCAGGCCGGCGAGCACGCGCCGGAGGGCTCGCGGGTCACGGTGCGCCGCGAGCGCTCGGAAGGCGGCGACGAGCGGCTCGTGGCCGAGGTCTACGGCCCCGACGGCCGGCTGCGCTCCGAGCGGCCGCTCGGCACCGGGCACGCCGAGGTGGTGCGCCTCCTGGAGGACCCTCAGCCGACCGCGAACTGAGCGTAGAAGCCCAGCTTGACGGCCAGCGCCCGTTCCTCCACCTCGCGGAAGCTCGCCGCGCCCCCGTCGCGGGCCAGCAGGTCGGCCAGCCGTACGGCGAGGCGGTCGGAGTGGGTCGTGGACAGGAGCGAGACCTGCGACAGCGGGGTCGTCTTCTCGTCGTGAACGTAGTGCGGATGGTAGAAGCGCGAGTGGTTGCGCCCGTCGCGGACGAAGACCGGCTTCATCCTGGGCCAGAACGCGCCGTACTCCACCGAGACCAGGATCTCCCCCCACAACCGCAACATCGTCACCAGCCGCAGATCGCTGTCCGGGGCGGCGCCGCAATCGGCGATGAGCTCCATCGTGGCGGTGATCGCCTCGGCGGTGGCCGGGGTGGGCCGGGTGGTGACCAGGCGTCCCCGGCTCACGCCCAGGGCGAGCAGGTCCTCCTTCATGTCCTCGCGGTGCGAGGGGGTGCGGCCGGTGCCGTCGGGGTACTCCTCGCGCAGGATCACCCGCGCCGCCTGCTTGGCCGCCTCGTCGGTGAGCAGGTCGATGGCCAGGTCGTAGGCGGGGGTGAACGCCAGCGACACGAAGCGGCGCTGCAGCAGCAGGCCGGTGAACTCCTCCTCGCCCAGCGACGGGACGAGCTTGAGCACCGGGTGCTCCTTGAGCCGCAGGATGAGGCCGTCTTCCCACGCGTCGAGGTCCTTCACTCGTGCTCTCCCATGCGCCAGGTGATGTTGTTGATGCAGGTGCGCCAGTCGTCGAGGTCCACCCGGCGGCTGATCGACCAGATGGTGTCGAGCTCGCGCTGGACCTCGCGGCCCATCTCGGTGTCGCCGCCGTCGATCTCGATCTGGGCGCACCTGATGGCGAGCTTGCTGTGCAGGAAGGAGCTGACGAAATAGCGGTCGTCGACCTTGTAGGCGGCCACCGAGGGCAGCGAGTTGTACACGTGCACGCGCAGCCGGCCGCGCAGGTCGCCGGGCAGGCGGGCGTGGACGGCGGCGAAGGTGTTGAGGCAGTCCTCCACGCCGGGTCCGACCGCGGCGCCGAGGGGCTCGGCGCCGCCGGTGCGCAGCGCCTCGTCGCGCAGCCCGGCCACGGGTGAGGTGGGGAACAGCAGCATGACCCGCACCTGGACGGCGCGTTCCTCGATCGCCCGGCGCAGGTCGCCGGCGAAGTCGTCCAGGTTGGGGATCCACGTCTGCAGGATCACCACCTCGCTGCGGACCGTGGCGAGGTGGCCGACGAACGGACCGGCGGCGAAGTCGCGGTGGACGCGCGTGACACCGCCGTAGCGGTCCTGCAGCCGGTCGCGGGCGATGGCGTCGACGTCGAGCCGCGTCACCACCTGGTGGATGTCGTCGACCACCTTCAGCCGGTCGACCTCCATGAGCAGGAAGACCGTGACCGTGCTGAGGATGAGCAACGTGATCTTGGGCAGGTTGTCGCTGATCATCGTGCCGTCGAGCCAGCCGAACAGGCCGGCCAGAGGGATGATCACTCCGGCCGCGGCCATGAGGGCGAGGACGGTGCGCTCCGCGATGCGGCGGGCGGTGACCAAGGGTCCGCTCCGTGGGGGTCGGTGGGGAGTACGCCTGTCCCCTCCATCATGCAGCGCGCCGCCCCTCCGCGGCGGTGAAACGGCTGATCAAGCACGGTGACCGGCTATATACTGAAAAGTCCCGAACGGCGCCGCCTCCCCGGGCCGCGACCATCCACCCCGACCCCGAGGGGCTGCCGTTGACCAGCCGTGCCATCGACGGCGTCCTGACCTTCCCCGAAGGCTCGCTCGTCATCCTCACCGGCCTGCCCGGCGCGGGGAAGACCACCCTGCTCACCCGCCTGTACGGCCTCACCGGCGCCGAGACCGCCCCCGTGCCGGCCGGCGACGGGGTCCGCGTCATCGACTCCCGCCAGGCGCGCAACACCTGGGCGCGCCGCCTGTCCTCGGCCCCGAAACCGCTGCGCACGCTGATCGTCCACCTCACGCACGTCTCCCGCATCGCCCGCGCGCTCGCCGCGGGCCACACGGTCGTCGCGCACAACCGCGGCGCCTGGCCCCACGTCCTGTACGGCTTCGCCCACCTGGCCAGGCGGAACCGCCGCGAGTTCCACCTGATCATGCTGGACGTGGACGCCCGGACCGCCCTCGCCGGCCAGCACGCCCGGGGCCGGGTGGTCGGCACCGCCACGTTCCGCCGCCACGGCCGCCGCTGGCGGCGCCTGGTCTCCAAGGTACGGCGGGGCGACCCGGCCCCCGCCACCAGCGTGACCCTCCTGAGCCGCGAGCGCGTCGACGCGCTGCGGCTGATCCGGTTCGTCCCCGGGGGACGCTCCGCCGTGCCGCGGGCGGTGGATCGGTAGGGGTTTTCCGGGTTCGTCAGGGGCTGATCCAGGCGGTCAGCCAGCGGACGATCTGGTGGCTGTAGTCGATGCGGTTCGACGGCTTTCCGTCGGCCATGAACTGATGGGACTCATCCGGATAAAGCACCATCTCGGTGGGGATGCCGAGGGTGCGGAGCGCGGTGAACCACTCCTCCGACTGGCCCACCGGGCAGCGGTCGTCGTTGATCGCATGGACCAGCAGGGTAGGCGTGCGCACGTTTCCCACCCGCTCGATGGGCGACTGGGCGCGCAGGAGTTCGCCGCCGGCGTATATGTCGCCGCCGAACTCCAGCGCGGCGAAGACGTGGCTGTCGTCGGAGCTGCCGGACATGCTGAGCAGGTTCGTGACCGGGCCTCCGGCCACGGCGGCGGCGAAGCGCGTGGTGCGGGAGGTCAGGTGGCAGGCGGTGAAGCCGCCGTAGCTGTAACCGCAGACCGCCAGCCTGGCCGGGTCGGCGCTGCCCTCGGCGACCAGTTCGTCGATCGGGTCCAGGAAGTCGCGTTCGTCGCCCCTGCCCCAGTGGCCGACGCTGGCGGCGTAGAACTCCTCGCCGTAGCCGTCGCTGGCCCTGGGGTTGAGCAGCAGGACGGTCCACCCCCGGGCGGCCAGGAGCTGGTGGTACGGGTGGGCGGGCTCCAGGTGCGGCCCCCAGGCCAGGTGCGGGCCGCCGTGCGCGTCCAGGAGGAGCGGGCCGGTCCGCCCGGGTTCGCGCAGGATCCAGCCGCTGACGGTGGAGCCGTCGCCGATCGTGAACGTGCGCGGCTCCGGCTGGATGAACTCCACCTCGGGCAGGGCGGTCGCGGTGTGCGCGGTCAGCTCACGGGTGCGGCCGGTGCGCAGGTCGGTCAGGGCGATCTCACCGTGGGAGGACGTGCCGGCCAGGACGAGGGCGGCCACGTCACCTGCGACGGAAAGCCCCGCCACCGACAGCCCGGCCCCAGGCTGACCGGCCCCGGACTGACCGGCCCCAGGCTGACCGGCCCCGGACTGACCGGCCCCAGGCTGACCGGCCCCGGACTGACCGGCCCCGGGCTGACCCGGCTCGATCGGGACCGGTTCCGGGTCCCCGCCGCCGGGGCCCACGCGGTACAGGCGGGTGCTGCCCCGGTCGCGGGCGCAGAAGAGGATGTCGCCGCCGGGGGTGAACTGCGGCGTGCCGCCGGGCCACTCCGGTCCGCCGGGGAGCACGTTGCGGTCCAGCGACCCGGCCAGGTCGGTGATCGGGCCGCCGTCCAGGGGCAGCTTCATCAGCCGCGTGTGCCCGATGCGCACCTCGGGCAGCCCGGTCAGGAGCAGCGCCGAGCCGTCCGGGTACCAGTGGACGCCGCCGATCCACCCCTTCTCCTCCCCCACCGGCTCGGGCTCGCCGCCGTCCGCCGCCACCAGGTACGGCATGGCGACGTGGGTCAGGTCGGCCTGCGTGCCCGAGGAGGAGGTGTAGGCCAGCCGCGTCCCGTCCGGTGACCAGGCGGGCTCCCCGGCGTCCCAGTCGCCGGAGGTGAGCTGCGTCACCTTGCCGGTGCCCAGGTCGAGGACGTGCACCTGGCGGCGGAAGCCCGCCCGCAGGCCCAGTCCGTCGGCCTTGTAGCCGAGGCGGCCGATGACGACGGGGCCGCCGGGCGGGCCGGTGCGCACCGCCGCGGTGAACGCGATCCTGGTCCCGTCCGGGCTCCAGTGCGCGGGCCCGGCGCCGTGCGGCAGTTCGGTGAGGCGTTCCGGCTCGCCGCCCGGCCGCAGGGTGAACAGGTCGCCGCCGCGCAGGAACGCCAGCCGGGTCCCGTCGGGCGACCAGGCGGGCGCGGTGTCCGCGGGGCCGTCGGTCAGCTGCGCCGTACCGGAAAGGTCCGCGCACCACAGGGCGCGCACGTTGCGGTCCTGCCCGCGCTCGGCGGTGCGCAGGACGTAGACCACGCGGGAGCCGTCGGGCGCGAGGGCCGGGGAGCTGGGGATGGCGAAGTCCCAGAGGTCGTCCAGGGTGAGGCGGCGCTTCATGCGGCACCGCCCGTGCGCGGGAAGACGCGGCCGGCGATGCGCAGGCCGAGCAGGTCACCGTCGGAGGTGCGGAGAAAGGTCACGGGTTCCCCTTGCCATGTGCCGTCGATCAGGGTGAAGTCGTCGCCCTCGACCCGGCCCGCGCTCATCTCCAGGGGCCGTCCGAGGTGGACGCGCAGGCGTAGTCCGCCGGGTGCGGCGGTCACCTCCACGTCTGCGTCCGGGGTGGTGTAGCGGCCGGCGTATCCGGCCAGGTCCTCTTGCCGGGGTGTGCGGTCGACCGGGCGCTCCGGCCGGCCGATCCCGGCCAGTTCGGCCAGCAGCCGGTCGCTGATCTCGCGGTGGACGAGCTGCCCGTCGTCCACGTTGGTGAGCACCACGACGGCCAGCCCGGCCTCGGGCACGAACCGGCAGACCGTGGCCGTGCCCTCGAGGCTGCCCTCGTGGTAGACGGCGCTCACCTGAGCCGGGCCGCGGGGCAGGTCGTCGAGGTGCCAGCCGAGCCCCGTCCCGGCCCCCGCTCTGACGGGGACCGGGTCGGCGATCATCGTCTTGCGCGTCCCGGGCGACAGCGGCCCGCCCACGTCGAGCTCGCCCAGCCACCAGCACAGCCACCGGAGCTGGTCGCCGGCGGTGGAGATCAGGCCGCCGGAGGGGTTGACGCCCCGGGGCAGCAGCCACGCCTCCTGAACCGGGCGTACGCCGCCGTCGCCGTCACGCAGGTGCCCCGCGGCGGCGGGCGCGGAGATCACCCGCTCGGCGAAGAACGCCGAGTCCGTCATCCCGAGCGGCGCCAGGATCTCCTCCTCCACGAACGCCTCGTACCCGCGCCCGCTGACCACCTCGACCAGCCGCCCGGCGACGTCCAGCCCGGTGTTGCTGTAGGAGAAGGCGGTGCCGGGCGGCAGGATCTGCGGCAGCGTGGCGAAGGCCGCCACCTGCTCGGCCAGCGCCCCCTCGCCCCTCCCGCCCACGAGCCCGGGCTCGTCCCCGAGCCAGCCGCTCAGATGCGTGAGCAGGTGCCGCACGGTCACCGCGGCCGTGGCCGCCGGGTCGGCGACGCGGAATCCCGGCAGATACGCCACCACCGGCGCGTCCAGGTCCACGAGACCCCTCTCGACCAGCGCCAGCACGGCGGTGGCGGTGAACGGCTTGGTCATGGACGCCACCGGGATCCGGGTCTCCGGCAGGAACGGCATCGCGGGCTCGGTCCTGGCCAGGCCGTACGCGCCGGTCCAGTGCCGCCCGCCGTACGCCACCGCGACCGCGCAGCCCGGGGCGCGATGACGGGCGAGCGCGGACAGGACGATCTCGTCGAGATCGGCCGGCAGCACGGGCGGCGGGTTCAGCGGGGACGGGACGGGGCGCACTGATCCTCCTCGGTCGGTACGGCGGGCGGATTGCCGACCGGGCAGGCGGCACGGTGGTGAGCGGAGGCGACCGGGGTCAGGCCCGGGTCGTGGCGTTTGCAGTCCTCCTGGGCGATCGGGCAGCGGGGGTGGAAGCGGCAGCCGGCGGGGACGGCCGACGGGTCGGCGGGCTCGCCCGGCAGGATCGGGATCGGCCGGCGTTCCTGCCCGGCGCGGGGGACGGCGGCGACGAGGGCCCGGGTGTAGGGGTGGACCGGGTTGGCGATGACCTCGGCGGCCGGGCCCTCCTCGACGATGCGGCCCAGGTACATGACGGCGATGCGGTCGGCGTGCCTGGCGGTGGTGGACAGGTCGTGGGTGATCATGAGGATGCCGAGCCCGGCGGCTCTGAGCTCGTCGAACAACGCCAGCACGCCGGCGCGGACCGAGACGTCGAGCATGGAGACGGGCTCGTCGGCGATGAGCAGGTCGGGGCCGAGCACGATGGCGGCGGCGATCGCGGCGCGCTGGCGCTGGCCGCCGGACAGCTCGTGCGGGAACCGCTCGGCGAAGGCGGACGCGGGCGCCAGCCCGGCCCGCTCCAGCGCGTCCAGCACCATCTCGCGGCGTTCGGCGCGGGTGCCGACGCCGTGGACGGCCAGCGGCTCGGCGACCGATCGGCCGATGCGGAAGCGCGGGTCCAGCGACTCGTAGGGGTCCTGGAAGACGACCTGCATCCGGCGGCGCACCGCCTTGAGCCGGCGCCGGGGCAGGGTGGTGATGTCCTGCCCGGCGAACCTGATCGTGCCCGCGGTGGGGTCGGCCATCCGCAGGACGGTCTGCGCGGTGGTGGTCTTGCCGGAGCCGGACTCGCCCACCAGGGCCAGCAGTTCGCCGGGCCCGACGGTGAACGAGACGCCGTCCACGGCCCGCACGACCCGGCGCGGGCGGCCCCGCAGCGGGAAGTGCGTGGCCAGGTCCTCGACGTCGAGCAGGCTCATGCCGTACCTCCTGAGAGTGACGCGGCCAGGTGGCAGGCGCTGTCGTGGCCGGAACTGAGGGAGAGCAGCGGGGGTGTCTCGGTGCGGCAGCGGTCTTCGGTCAGGGAGCAGCGGGGGGCGAAGGAGCAGCCGGGCGCCTCCTCGTCCAGGCGGGGAGGGGCGCCGGGGATGAAGTGGCCCTCTCCGGCGGCGAACAGGGCGCGGCTGTAGGGGTGGCGGGAGTCGCGGTGCAGGTCGCCGATGGGGGCGCTTTCCGCCACCCGGCCCGCGTACATCACCGCGGCCCGCCCGCAGACGCGGCCGACCACGGGCAGGTCGTGGGTGACCAGCACGACGGCCAGGCCCAGTTCGGTGCGCAGCCGGTCGAGAAGGTCGAGCACCTGGGCCTGCACGATCACGTCGAGGGCGGTGGTGGGCTCGTCGGCCAGCAGCACCTTCGGCCCGCAGGCCAGCGCCATCGCGATGGCGGCGCGCTGGCGCATGCCGCCGGAGAACTCGTGGGGGTAGCGCCGGGCCCGGTCGGGGTGGATGCCGACGAGTTCCAGGAGTTCGTGCACGCGCCGGGTGGCGGCCTTGCCGTCGGCCACGCCGTACAGGCGCATCGGCTCGGCGATCTGGTCGCCGATGGTGGCGACGGGGCTGAAGGCGTTCATGGCGCCCTGGAAGACCATGGCGAGGTCGGTCCAGCGGTGCCGGCGCACGCTCGCCTCGCCCCTGGCCAGGATGTTCTCGCCGTTGAGCAGGACCTCGCCCGACAAGGTCGCCGAGGGCGGCAGCAGGCCCATCATCGCCAGGATCGCGGTGGTCTTGCCGCAGCCCGACTCGCCGACCAGGCCCAGGCCCTCGCCCGCCGCGAGCGTGAGGTCCAGGCCGCGCAGCGCGTGCACCCTGCCCTCGCGCAGGCCGAACCACACGTGCAGGTCGCGGACCTCCAGCAGCGGCGCGCTCATCGGCGCTCACCTCCCGAGGGGGCCAGGCGGAAGGTGCGCACGGACAGGTGCCCGGTGCGCAGGCGCGGGTTGAGATGTTCCTCCAGCGCGCGGCCGATCAGCGTGCACGACAGGATCAGGCAGCCGACGGCCAGCCCCGGCGGCACGATGGCCCACCACGCCTGCCGGGAGACGGCCTGCCCGGCGAATGCGTTCTGGATGAGCCGCCCCCAGGAGATCGCCGACGGGTCGCCGAGTCCGAGGAAGGCGATGGCGGTCTCGACCAGGATGGCGTTGCCGACCGCGAAGATGGCCAGGGTCAGCAGCAGCGGGACCACGTGCGGGAGCACATGGGCGGCCACGACGCGCACGTTGCCCGCGCCGATGGTCAGCGCCCGCCGGACGTAGGCGCGCTCGCGCACGCTCAGCGTCTCCGCGCGCACCACCCGGGCCAGCCGCGGCCAGGACAGCAGCCCGATGATGGCGATCACGCCGGTCATGCTGCGCCCCCAGATGGCGGCCACGATCAGCAGCAGCGGGATGTCCGGGATGACCAGCATGTAGTCGGTCAGCCGCATGAGCAGCGCGTCGGTGCGCCCGCCCGCGTACCCGGCGGCCAGGCCGATCGCGCCGCCGGCGACCACGGCGATGAGCGCGGCGGCGAAGCCGACCAGCAGGGAGGTCCTGGCGCCCTGCAGCAGCAGCGTGACCATGTCGATGCCGGCGTCGTCGAGGCCGAGCGGGTGCGCGGGCGAGGGCGGCTGGTAGACCGCGCCCGCCTTCTCGTGCTCGCCGTAAGGGGCGAGCCACGGCGCCAGCACCGCCAGGATGACGATCGCGCCCAGCATCGCGGCGCCTAGGGCGCCGCCCGGGTACCTTCGCAGCACGTTCACGTCCTGATCCTCGGGTCGAGCTTGAGGTAGAGCAGGTCGGCCAGCAGGTTCGCGAGCACGATCGCCACGGTCAGGAGCAGGAACCCGCCCTGGAGCACGGCGTAGTCGCGGTTCTGGACCGCCTGGTAGAGGGCCAGGCCGATGCCCGGGTAGGAGAACACGGTCTCCACCAGCAGCGACCCGGCGACGATGTAGCCGAACGTGAGGAAGATCAGCGTGGAGATCGGCAGCAGTGAGTTCGGTACGGCATAGCGGCGCACGATCCGCCAGCTCGACAGGCCCTTGGCGCGGGCGGTGAGGATGTAGTCCTCGCCGAGCGCGCCGACCAGCGCCGAGCGGGCGATGAGCGCCCACGAGCCGCACCAGGCCAGCCCGATGGCCAGCGAGGGCAGCGCCAGGTGTTCCAGCCGGTCGGCCAGCACCTGCCACCAGGACGGATCACTGAAGCGCAGGTACGGGTCGGCGATGCCGCCGGTCGGCAGGATGCCGCCGAACATCAGCAGCAGCATGAGCCCGATCCACTGGATGGGCAGCACCGACAGGAACATCGAGGCCGACACCGGCGCCCAGTCGGCCGCCGTGCCCCGCCGCCACGCGGCGACCACCCCGATGAGCAGCCCGAGCGCCAGCCCGAAGGCCAGCCCGAGCCCCACCATGGGCACGGTGTTGGCCAGCGGGCCCATCAGCTCGTCCCACACCGGGCGCCGCGTCTGGAAGGAGAAGCCGAGGTCGCCGCGGAGCAGCGCCGAGAGGTAGAGCCAGAACTGCTCCGGGAGGGAGCGGTCCAGGCCCAGTTCCGCGCGCAGGTAGTCGCGGAACTCGGCGCTGCACGTCCGGCACATCTGGTACTGCGTGGCGGCGTCGCCGGGCGCGGCGCGGAAGAGCACGAAGTTGATCGTGACCGCCGCCGCGATGGTGATCCCGGCCGAGGCCACCCGCCGGCCCAGGTAACCGCCGCGCCTCATGAGCCCTGCTGGATCTGGGTCCACAGACCCGGTCCGAAGCGCTGGGTCTCGATGCCGGCCCAGCCCTTCCTGACCACGTGGACGGTCTCGGCGTGGTAGAGCGGCAGGACGGCCCGGGTGTCGCGCAGCAGCGTCTTCTGCAGCGTGGCGACGGCGCCGGCCCGCTCGGCGGGGTCGAGCATGCCGCGCTGCTTGTTCAGCAGGGCGTCGAAGTCCTTGTCGCAGAAGCCGGCGAAGTTGACGCTGCCCCAGCTGTCGCAGCTGTAGACGCGCAGCATGCCGCCCGGGTCCGGGGACAGCGTCCAGTAGGAGTAGGCCAGGTCGAAGTCGAGGTACTTGCCCTCCGGCGCGGTGACCGCGGCCGTGTAGTCGGAGGCGATGTCCGGTTTGAGCTCGACGCCGATCTCCGCCAGGTTCTTCTGCAGGATCTCGGCGACCCTGCTGATCTCCTTCCAGACCACGACCTCGTACGCCATCCGCTCGCCCTTGGGGGTACGGCGGACGCCGTCGGATCCGCGCTTGTAGCCGAGGTCGTCGAGGATCTTGTTGGCCGCGGCCGGGTCGTGCGCGTCGGGCTGCAGGTCCTTCGGGATCCACTCGTCCTGGAAGGGGGCCAGCACGCTGCGGCCGGGCCTGCCGTACCCGTTGAGGACGACCTCGACGAGCTGGGCGCGGTCGAGCGCCAGCGACATCGCCTCGCGCACGCGGACCTCGCGCAGCTCGGGATGGTCCGGCTTCTTGGGGTTGGTGTTGACGTTGAGCAGGGCGACCTCCTGGGAGGGGGAGGTGACCACGTCGAGCCCGGCGCTGCCCTTGACCGAGGCGGCCACGGCGGAGCCGCCGCCGTAGCCCCAGGCGACGGTTCCGGCGCGCAGCGCCTGGGCCAGGCCCTCGTCGTTCTGGAAGACCTGGAGGCCGACGGCGCCGACCTTGGGCTTGGCGCCGAAGTAGCCCTTGTTGGGCTCGAAGATGGTGGTGCCGTCGCCGGCGAACTCGGTCACGGTGAACGGGCCGCCGGAGACGACGGGGAGCTTGTCCTCGGGGCGGAAGGCGAGGACCTTGGAGCCGTCGCCGCCCGCGTGGGGTTCGTAGACGTGCTTGGGCAGCACGTGGAAGTTGGCCAGGAGGGTCAGGACGCTTTCCGCGACGGGTTCGGCGTAGGTGACGACGAGGGTGGTGTCGTCGACGGCCTTGACGCTCTTGATCCCTTCGAGGGCGAAGGAGACCAGGCCCGCGGCGCCGCCGGCGTTCTTGAGCTCGAACTCGGCGGTCCAGGCGGCGTCGTGCGCGGTGAGCGGCTTGCCGTCGGACCAGGTGCCGGGCTGCAGGTGGAAGGTGTAGACCCGGCCGCCGCCGGACACGTCCCATTTCGTGGCCCAGGAGGGCTCGAGCTTGGTGCCGTTGAGCTGGACGAGCGCGGGGTAGATCAGCTGGCGGGCGATCCACGACCCGTACAGGTTGTCGGCGAGGGGGTTGAGCGAGGTCATCCGTCCCAGCGAGGCGGTGACGCCCACGCTGAGGATGCCGCCCGTGGAGGCGGACCCGGACGCGGGGGCGGGGGTTTTGCCGCCGCCGCATCCGGTGGCCGCCGCGGCCAGCACTGCTACGGCACACCACACCTGGGCCGCGCGACGGCGGCCGGGGAGCAAGGTGGACATGGTGTTCCTTTCGGTTTCACAACCAACCCAGGCGGCCTGCGGCCTTGACGTTGACGCGGACCGCGGGCTCGTGCAGGTACGACAGGGGTGTCTCGGTGATCTCGACCACCTGCACCGACTCGGGGTCGGCCCCTGCCTGGACGGCCCGGTGGACCGCCTTCTCGCTCGCTTCCTCGATCGCCTGGCGGCGGCCGTCCCCGGCGGGAGCCAGCGTTTCCCAGCGGCCGCTGACGAGGGCGATGGCGGCGCCCACGGCATTGGCCACATCAGCGTTGTCGGGGCGCAGCACCTTGGCGGCGCCCGGGACGGAGTCGGGGACCAGGAAGGCGCCGCCGCCGACGGCGACGACGGGCCGGTCCCTTCGGCCCAGTGACATCTGGTCGACCGCGTCGCCGATGATCGTGTCGGCGACCTCCAGCGCGGCCTCCAGCAGCGCCCGGATCCGGGCGGCCGGCCGTTCGCCGTCGCCGAGCGCGACCCGGCCCGCCAGCGCGCCCGCGTCGGTGAGCGTGGGGGTCTCGCCCCCGAAGGCCAGCCCTTCCGAGGTGATGCGGTAGCCGACCGAGACGGGGCCGACGACCGGGGCCTCGGGGGCGCCGCTCACGATGGTGCCGCCGCCGACGGCGACGCTGAGGATGTCGGGCATGCGGAAGTTGGTGCGCACGCCGCCGATGTCGGTGGCGAACGACGACTCGCGGGGGAAGCCGCGCACCAGCACGCCCAGGTCGGTCGAGGTGCCGCCGACGTCCACGACGATGGCGTCGTCCACGCCGGACAGGAACGCCGCGCCCCTGATCGAGTTGGCGGGGCCGGAGCCGATGGTCAGCACCGGGTAGCGGGAGGCGTACTCCAGGGCCATGAGGGTGCCGTCGTTCTGGGCGAAGAAGGCCGCCGCGTCCAGGCCGCGCTCGGCGAGCACGGCGTCCAGGGCCCGGGTCACCTCGCCGGCGGCGCGGTAGAGGGCGGCGTTGAGGACGGTGGCGTTCTCACGTTCCAGCAGCCCGAGCGAGCCGATCTCGTGGCTGAGCGAGAGCGCGACGTCGGCGCCGAGCTCCTCGCGGACGATCTCGGCGACCTCCTGCTCCTGCTCGCCGGAGGCCGGGCTGAAAACGCCGGTGACCGCCACCGCGTCCGCCCGCCCGGCCACCGAGCCGAGGAAGCGGCGGATGCCGTCGCGGTCGAGCGGGGCGATGGGCCAGCCGTCCACGAAGTGGCCGCCGCCGAGCATGACCGAGCCCGCCTCGACCACCGCGCGCAGGTCCGCGGGCCAGGTGGTCAGCGGTGCCACGGCCGTGGCGGCGGGGGCGCCGAGGCGGATCACCGCGACCCGGCCCAGTCCCCTGCGCTGCAGGACGGCGTTGGTGGCGTGGGTGGTGCCGAGCATGATCCGGCCGACGTGGCGTTCGCGCTCGCCGAGTTCGCCGAGCACCACCGCCAGCGCCCGGCGGATGCCGCCGGTGACGTCCTCGGTGGTCGCCTGCTTGGTCCTGGCCACGATGGCGTCCGAGCGGTCGAGGACGACGGCGTCGGTGTTGGTGCCGCCGACGTCGATGCCGATCTTCAGATCGCGCCGGGGGTCAGAGGCCGACATGCAGGTACTCCTCAACGGGGCGGTAGTCGATGTGGTAGCCGAAGGCGCGCGGGCCGACGACGGCCAGGCCCTGCGGGGTGCGCCAGAGAGGGTCGCAGGCCCAGGCCAGCACGCTGACCCGCTGGCCGTAGCGGAGGGTCTCCGTGGAGATGGCCTCGGCCGTCTGGGTGTCGACCACGGTGATGAGGTCGGGCACGCTGGCCAGGACCTCACCGGACTCGAAGACGACGAGGTTCTCGTTCTGGATCTCGATGCGGACCATGCGGCCGGCGTGCGCGCCGGTGCCGTCCACGACCACGGCGCCGCGGACGAAGCCGCCGCCGGTCTGCCGCTCGAGCTCGACGATCTTGCCGTCGAGCAGCCGCCTGGCCTTCAGCCGCTCGGTCAGCGCGGCGACCGGGTCGGCGTGGCCCTGGGTGCTGCGGCCGATGTCGAGCGCGGCCGAGACACTGCCCTCGATCACCGCTCCCCTGGCCTGGCGGGCCGGCATCAGGTAGTTGGCCATCATCGTGCTGGCGCCGCTGGCCACGCAGAGGGCGCGGGCCTGCCGTTCCGACCAGATCGCGCTGATCGGGCGCAGCGTGGCGACGTTGCCGACGACGTCGGAAAGGATCACGAGGTCGGAGGTGAGCCCGGCCACGTGCATCGAGACCATCTGGAGTTCGGGGAAGGCCCGGCCCATGCCGTCGGCGTCGAGCATGGGCAGGCCGAGCTGGGCGGCCCAGGCCAGCGGCTCCACGCCGTTGCTGCCGCCGATCTCGCCCGCCATGATCGCCGCGATCGGGCGGCCGGCGACCCGCTCGACCTCCTCGCGCAGCCGCATCGGCTGCTCGGCACTGGCCAGCATCTCGTGCCCGACGGTCGGGGCGCCGATGCTGGACATGGGGACGATGAGGGCGTCGTCGTCGAGGTCGGCCAGCCGTACGAGGGGGACGGGCCCGTGGTCGCGCAGTGCCTGAAGGGCGCTGGGGATGGCGGTCTCCACCGAGCCGCCGCCTCCTGTGCCGAGTACGGCGCAGCCACGTGCGAGTGCGGGGAGGTCACTCTCGGTCAGCCGGATCTCACTTGCTGCCTGCATGCGTCGAGTATGGCCATCGGTCCACCGGCTTCCCATATGGTGCAATCACAACGCTTGGCCCTAATCTGTGGCCATGCCACAGACGGCGACGGTCGCAGAGTTGCTGCGGCACCACGCGAGGTTCGGGCTGTCGCTCGTCGCCGGGCCCGCCGCGCAGGCGCCCATCCGGCACGTGGCCGGGGCCGACACCCTGGCCGCGATCGAGCGGGTGCCGGCCGACAGCCTGATCGTGATCCTGGGCGGGCCGTCCGGCTCCGGCTACGAGATCGACGTGGCGATCCGGCAGGCCGCCGCGCGGGGGCTGGCCGGGCTGGTGTTCGCGGCGCCGCTGCGGCTGCCGATCACCGCCACGCGCCTGGCCGACCGGGCGCACCTGCCCGTGCTGGCGCCGGAGAGGGCGCGCGACGGGGCCGGGCTGCTGCTGGACATCGACCGGTACGTCCGGGGCGGCGCCTCGGACTCGCTGGCCCGCGCGGAGACCGCGATCCGGCTGGCGCAGGCGGCCGCGGAAGAGGGCGGCGGTGAGGCGGTGCGCTCGCTGCTGGAGGCGGCCGCGCAGGCGCTGGGCTGCGGGCTGGTCCTGGACGAGACCGGGCCCGTGGCCGAATCCGACCCGGGCGCGGTGGTGGTCGGGCGGCAGCCGGTCGCGGCGGTGGTGGCCGATCTGGACGACGACGCCACCCGGGTCGCCCTGCCGGCGATCGCCGCGCTCGTCTCCCGGCTGCGCCAGCGCGAGCTCAGCCGCCGCTTCGCGCCCGCCATGACCAGGGCCGGGCTCATCGTCCAGATCGTGCTGTGCGACAGGGCGCAGCTGCCTCAGCTCGTCGACCAGGCGTTCCACCTCGACCTCGCGGTGGAGCAGACCCACGTGGTGGCCTGGCTCAAGGTGGAGGACGCCGCCGCCCGCGGCGAGGCGTCGATGGAGCGCGCCCGCCAGGTGCTCGACGAGGCGGAGCTGTCGGCGCTGCAGGTGCTGCACGCCAAGCCGGGCGAGTGGCACGTGGCCACGCTCGGCGGCGACCTGGTGGTCGTCTGCACCGGCCCGGCCGGGACCGATCCGCACCGCAGCGCGCGGGCCGAGCTTCAGCGGCTGGTCGAGGTCCTGACCGCGCGCGGCGACGTGGTGGTCACAGGCGGGATCGGCACGCCGCAGGCCGGGCCCGACGGGTTGCGGCAGTCGGCGGCCGAGGCACGGGTGGCGGCCGACTCGGCCCGCGCGGCCGGGCGGCACGGCACGCTGGCCGAGACCGACGCCACCGGGTTGCGCCGGATCCTGGCGGGCCTGTCGTCCTCACCGCTCAGCCGCGACCTGCTCAGCGAGATGCTGGCCCCGCTCGACGCGATGGGCGCGGCGCGGGCCAGCATCGGCGTGGTCACCCTGTCGGCCTACCTCGACGCGCAGAGCTCGCCCACGCGGACCGCCGAGGCGCTGCACCTGCATCCCAACGCGGTGGCCTACCGGATCAAGTGGATCTCCGAGGCGCTCGGCGCGGACCTGGCCGACCCGGACACCCGCTTCGCCCTGCAACTGGCCTGCCGGGTCCGCCTCCTCAACGCCTGAAAATGCCCGCCTCAACGCCTGAGCGGCCCGCCTTCTCAATGCCTGAGCGGCCCGCCTTCTCAGCGCGCGGAAAAGGCCGCGGCCGGCCCAGCGGGGCCGGCCGCGGCGTTCGGGGTCGGGTGCCTAGATGCCCTCCCGCCAGGTCCAGCGGCCGGCCAGCATGGTGCCCTCGACCGGCATGGTCCGCAGGTCGGCGCCGGAGGCGGTGTAGGGGTCGGCGCCGGTGACGACGAGGTCGGCCGCATCGCCCTCGGCCAGGCTCGCCCGGCCGGTGCGGGTGGAGGCGGCGATCGCGGCCTCGACGGGGATCGCCTGCTCGGGGTGCCAGGGCTCCCTGCCGTCCCGGCCGCGGTCCACGGCGGCGGCCAGTGTCACCCAGGGATCCAGCGGCGCCACCGGCGCGTCGGAGCCCAGCGCGAGCCGGGCCCCCGCGGCCAGCAGGGCGCGGAACGCGAACGCGCGGCCGGTGCGCCCCGCCCAGTGGTGGTCGGCCACGTCGCGGTCGTCCATCGCGTGCTCCGGCTGGACGCTGGCCACCACCCCGAGGGCGGCGAAGCGGGCGAGGTCGGCGGTGTCCAGGAGCTGGGCGTGCTCGATCGCCCCCTGGGCCCCCACGCGCTCGAAGGCGTCCAGGGCCAGGGTGTTGGCCCGGTCGCCGATCGCGTGCACCGCCGGGCGCAGCCCTGCCGACCAGGCCCGCTCCATCAGCGGCACCAGCTCCTCCGGCGGGACGAGCAGCATGCCCCGCGGCTGCGCGCCGCCGTCCAGGCCCGGATAGGGGTCGTGGCAGAAGGCGGTGCGGGTGTTGAGGGAGCCGTCGGTGATCACCTTGAACGGGCCCATCTCCACCAGGCCGCCGGTCCCCTCGATCACGTCGCCGGTCTTCAGCCCGCGCTCCACCGCCTCCTCCAGGAGCTCCGGCCAGACGCCGCAGACCACCCGCAGCGCCCGGTTGCCGTCGCGGACCCGGCGGGTCCAGGCGTCCAGCCGCCAGGGCGCCTCCAGTTCGACGACGCCGACGACGCCTCTGGCCGCCGCGGCGTCCGCGGCCTCCACGGCCCAGCCGTCCAGGAGGGCCTCGGGCAGGTCGGTGACGTCGGCGGCGATCGCCTCCTTCTCCGACTCGCGCAGGATGCCGGTCGGGTGGGCGGCCCAGCCGTACCGGGTGGCGGCGGCGCTGTTGATCCAGCAGCAGTGCAGGTCCCCGCTGAGCAGGACCACCGGCACGTGCGCGGCCTCGGGGGCGGCGGCGTCCAGGAGGTCGCGGTGGGGCGGGTCCGGCCAGAGGGCGTCGCGGAAGCCGTATCCGACGAGCGGCCGGCCCGGCTCCGGCGGCCTGGTGCGCAGCCGCTCGGCCACCAGCGCGGCGGCTTCCGCGGCGGAGGCGGCCGCGGACAGGTCCAGCCGCTGCCTGGCCGTGATCCACTGGTCGAAGTGCACGTGGTGGTCCCACAGTCCCGGCAGGACCGGACGGCCGCCGAGGTCGGCCACCTCCCAGCCGGGCGCGGGCGCGATGTGCTCGGCGATGCGGGCCACGCATCCTCCGGCCACGAGAATGTCGCGGAGCGCGCCGCCGGTGCGCGCCGCGCGCAGCAAGGTCACGTTCATCGGGTCTCCATCTCACGGGCCAGCGCCGGGTTGGCGTAGAACGGGTCGTGCTCGAGGGCGTGGATGACGTTGCGGACCACGTCCGGGGACTTGTCCTGGCTGAGCTTGGCCTTGGCCACCACCCGCTCCGGCCGCAGCCGGAAGCCGGTCACGCCGGGCGCGATGGCCCGTCCGTAGCCGTGCTCGATCCGGTACGGCTCGGGCCGCACGCGCTCGAAGCGGTCCACGGTGTCCATCAGGACCCGGTAGGTCTCCTCCGGGCCGAGCACTTCGGGCCTGCCGTACAGGTGAACGGCCAGATAGTTCCAGGTGGGCACGGCTGGGCCGGTGCCGTACCAGCCGGGTGAGATGTAGCCGTTCGGGCCTTCCACGATGAGCAGGACCTCGTGCTCGCCGAGTTCGTGCAGGTCGTCGTCGGGCCGGCCGAGGTGGCCGACCAGAGACAGCTCCGGGCCGTCCTCGAGCAGGACGGGCAGATGGGACCCGGTCAAGCCCCCGGAGCCGGCGCTGACCAGCGTCGCCCAGGGGTTGCCGGCGATCAGGGCGCGGATTCGGGTGTCGTCGTCGAGCAGGTAGTCAGGGTTGTGGCGCACGGCACGACTATCGCCGCCGGGGCTGGTGCGGCCAAGATGGCGTCGCCATAAAAACGGGTGCCGTTTTGGGTCGTCACCACAAGTCAGCGGCAGGGGCCGAGCCACCACCAGCCGCCGGCCAGCTCCATCCGGGGGCACAGCTCCATGCCGAACCCGTCGTACGGCCCGGCCTCCGGTGCGCCGGTGAAGTGCCCGTAGCCGACGGCGTCGTCCGGGATCCCGATCCAGTCGGGCACGAAGCGCACCGGCTGCCCGCCGCTGGTGCCGATGACCGCGACCTTGCAGTTGGCCGAGACGAAGCACAGGTGGCCGGGCAGCTCGGCGCCGTAGTAGTCACCGCTCACCGGGGTCGTGGCGACGGCGGTGAAGGCGGGGCGCTCGACCCAGAACCGGGTCCACGCCCTGGCCTCCGAGTCGAGGTGGAGGAAGACGCCGCCGCCCAGCCCGGCCAGCGCGAGAACGGCGGTGGCCACGACGGGCCACCTGCGCGGGTCCCGCGCGGCCCGCCACGCCGCGAGGCAGAAGAGCGCGAGGACGACCGCGAAGGCCACGGCGAACACCGGCAGGGCCAGGATCCAGAGCCGGGTCAGCAGCCAGCCGGTGTGCAGCGCGAAGCCGAGCGCGGCCAGCGTCAGGAGGGCGGCGGCCAGGACCGGTTTGGAGATCACCGGCTCACCCTAGAAGTCGCGCGTGCAGGTGCGGCCGGAGGGATGTGAAGATTCCATGCAGGTGGCGGCCTGTCAATACGCAGGCGGGCTGATGTGCGAATCCGCGCCCGCGCCGATGCGGGCCGCCCGCGGCCCCGGCCAGACTGGTCAGCACCCCGGCACGATCCGCACCAGCGTGGCGTGGTGCAGCGCCGAAAGCTGGATGAGCAGTCCGGGGAACCTGGCGTCGAACTGCTTGATCCAGTCGAGGAAGCCAGGATGCCGGAACGCGGGGGCCAGCTCCCAGACGCCGAGGGGGACCGTCTGGGAGCTGTCGGTGTTGACGTATCTGGTGATGTGCGCGACGGCCGCCTCCAGGTCGGCGAGGACCGGGGCGACGTGCTTGAGGGCGGCGGGCCCGGCGCTCTCGAGCGTGGTCAGCAGGCGGGCGACGGTCTTCAGCCTGGCCGCGCCCCAGCGGCGCCGGTGGTCGCGGGTGCCGGCCTGTTCCAGCAGGTCCAGGAGGTGCTCGGGGGTGAGGGAACCGGCACGCACCCGGGCGGCGACGTCCCGCCAGCGGTTCGCCTCCTTGCGGCGCATGATGACGACGTTGACGGCCAGGAAGGCCAGGAAGACCGCGACGCCCATGCCGACCTGCATCGGGGTGGACCACACCTCGTAGGTCACCTGCACGAAGACGCCCGCCGCCACGACGGGGACCACGATGCCCGCCTGCAGCAGCACGGCGCGCAGGCGGCGGGCGGAGGGGGCGGGGAACGTGATGCGCGGCCTGCCGTAGTGGCGGGCGAGGTCGGTGACCGGGCGCAGGTGCGGGAGGATCCAGTCGAGGGGCCGGTCCGGCACCCGGCCCGCGCACGCCAGGTGCAGCACCAGCGCGATGGGCCAGGTGAGGATCAGCGTGCGGGCCGCGAGGTTGACGGCCTCCACCGGGCTGCCCGTGAGGAGTGCGAACAGCGCCTGCCCGGCCAGGACGAAGCCGGCCGTACTCCAGAACGCGCCGAGCAGCACCGGGGCGAGCGCGCCGATGTACATCCCATCCCGGATCCGCCGCATCGGCACGCCGCCGGAGGCGATCAGGAACAGCCCCGACAGCAGGGCGAGCGCGCCGAACAGGACGGCGTTCTCGGGAAAGCCGCGGACGGCCCCGTCCACCATGGTGCCGAGGAACACGACGCTCAGCGCCTGCAGCACGCGGAGCGTGGCGCGCAGGGCCGGCGCCAGCCCGGCGGCGCCCGGCCGGGCCGCCGGGCCGGGGACCAGCCGGTTCAGGGTCGGCGCCGACAGCAGCGCCGTGCCGAGCAGCCTCAGCCTGGTCGGCGGCGGCAGGGTCGGGAACACCGTCTGGGCCAGCCCGACCAGCTCCGGATCGACGTCCCACGGTCCCTTGCGGGCCGTGAGCCGGGTGACGGTCCACGCGCCGACCTCCGGGGAGGCCAGGGGAAGGAGCGCCGCGGCGCGCCGTTGCTCGGTGGCGGTGCCGCGGGCGAAGGCGCTGACGATGATCCGGTCGACCAGCTCCGACAGGCGCGGGGCGATCGGCTGCCGGTCGGTGCTCGCCTGCCCCAGCACGCGCAGGATCTGGCGCATGGGCGCAGGCCAGCTGTACGGCATGCGCGGGTGACTGGCGGCGCCCTGCTGGGGGGTGCTCATGTAGGGGACGGGATCGGGGATGGCCCAGGTCGCGGCGGCGAGGTGGTCGCCGAGGGCGTCACAGGCGGCGCCGAGCAGGCGTTCGCGCAGGTCGGAGCCGGAAGCGCGCAGGTCGGGGCCGGAGGCGCGCAGGCAGGTGGCGGCGGCGCGCTCCCAGGCCGGGTTGGTGAGCACCTCGCGCAGGTCGGCGGCGCCGAGCCGGTGGCCGGTGCGTAAGAGCCAGCGGGCGGCGAAATGGTCGGCCAGGAGCGGGGTGACGAAGACCGGCGCGGCCGTCTGGGCCGGGCGCAGGATGCCGAGGGCGGTGAGGGTGGCGACGTCCGCGTCGTGCAGGACGTCGGGGGCGATGGCGATGCCGCCGATCGCGTGCGCGGCGAGGGCTTCCGCCGTGGTGACGAGGCCGGCCATGTCGCCGCCGAGACGGGCGGCGACGGTGCGTTCCATGAGGTCGTGGAGGGTGCTCGGCGGCCGGCCGTCGGCGGCCACGTCGAGGAACAGGCTGAGGTGGAGCGGGTTGCCGGTGTGCTGGGCGAGTTCGGTGTCACCGGCGAAGAAGCGGTCCTGGTCCAGCCCGCGGCGACCGGCCAGCCAGCTCTGCTGGGCGAAGGAGAGCGGCAGCAGGCGCAGCACCCGCTCGGCGCGCTCGGCGGGCGGCTCCTCGCGGGCGGCGATGACGCCGCGGTAGCTGTGGCCGGTGGACAGGAACCTGCGCAGCACCGGCAGGGCGGTCTCGACGTCGTCGACGCCGTCGATCAGGAACGTCACCTGCGGCCGGCGCAGGGGCCTGAGCACCCGGGCGAGCACCGCCTCGAGGTCGGAGTCCGCCCGGGTCAGCGTCGTGCGCAGATGGCCGCGCAGGAGGTCGACGGTGAGGTCGGCGGCGTCGTAGCCGCTCAGGTCGACGTACAGGACGAACGTCCGCGGCCGGCGTCGCCTGTCCCGCGTGCGCCGGGCGTGCAGGGTGGCCGTGTGGCGCAGGGTCGTGGTCTTGCCCGCGCCCATGTCGCCCACGAGGAAGCTCACCTTGGCGCCGGCCCGCAGGAGCTGGCGTCCGGCCGGGCGGTGCCGGGCGAGGCGGCGGCCGGCGTCGACGTACCGGGCGGCCAGGCCGCTGGGATGGGGGGCGCCGGCCTCGGTGAGCTCCATCGCCGCGCCGGCGATCCGGTGCAGGTCCTGGATCTCCTCGGGGTAGGCGCGCAGCGCGCGGGCGCCGCCGTACGCCGTGATCAGGACGGCGAGGCAGAGAACCGGCCAGATCGGCGCCTCGCTGCCCGCCAGCCACGCGACGACGCCGAAGACCGCGGACAGCGCCCCGGCCGCGACCACCGTCTTCCCGCTGTAGCGGCGGAATGCCTCCTCGCGGCCGTGGGAGTGGGTGAACGCGTCCCACGCGGCGGCCCCTCCTGCCACCAGCAGGGAGACGATCGACACGACGAGCGCGGCGGTGTCGGCGTCCATGGCCCCCATCTTGTCCAAAGATCACCTCGGTGCCTACACCCGTCGCGCGGTCACCGGCCGCCCGGACCACACCCTGGCGATCTCCCGCGCGGGCTCCCCCTTCATCCTGGCGAAGGAGCGGGTCCTCGGCAGCGGCCGCAGCACGGTCTTGGCCGGCCCCTGGACCGCGATCAGGGCGGTGTGCGCGCGCAGGCCGCGCGGACGAGCGCCTCCAGCGCCGCGTGCCGGAGCTTCTGGCCGTCAGTCCGCGTGGGGATATCTCCGGATAGCCGCGCGCAGGGCCAGGCCGAGGTCGCGGCGGCGCCGTACCAGGAACGCCACGCCCAGCACCAGGTACACCACGGCGAGCCAGAGCCGGACCCGCTCATCGGGCAGGACGAACTGCACTGCGAACAGGCCGAACAGCAGCACCGCCTCGACGCGGCGGAACACCAGGTCGACCAGCATCGCCAGCCCGAGGACCGTCTGGGACGCCGTCAGGAACACCTCCTCGACCTGCCGGGAGTCCAGCGGCAGGCTCCACTCCCCGCCGCCCGCCCGGTAGGCCAGGGGCAGCGTCCCCACCAGGAGCGTCCACTGGTTGACCTTGCTCGACAGCAGCGCGCCCATGGCGTCGCCGTCGCGCAGCCGCCAGGCGAAGACCACCGCCACGATCAGCTCGGGCGCCTCCGAGGCCAGCGGCCCCAGCCACTGCACCAGCAGGAACCGGTCCACGCCCAGCGTGGTCCCGGCGCTCACCAGGGCTTCGGCGAACGGCTCGGCCGAGGCGAAGACGATGAGCGCGCCGAGCAGGAACGCGCCCGCGGTGACGGCCCGCCGCGGCCCCTTGGGCAGGGCGGCCAGCCGGCCCGGGACGCCGGTCAGCTTCTCCAGGTCCTCGCCGCCGCACCTGGCGATCTTCACGATGTACCAGACGTAGAGGGCCACCATGAGCACCGACACGTACCAGGCGATGCTCGCCGTCAGCGGCATCAGGAAGGCCACCAGCGCCGCCAGGCACAGGAAGCCCAGCTCGATGCGGTGGTGATCGGTCAGGCGCACCTCCCGGGCGGGACGCCGCCCGCGCCCGAGCGCGAACGCCAGCACCACCAGCGCCCAGCCGACGCCGACCAGCAGCCGGTTGGCGCCGGTCATGTTGGCCGCCGTGTAGGCCGCGTACTCGGGCCGGCTGCCCGCGGTGTAGGCGTAGTAGAGATCCACCGCGTACTCGGGCAGCACCGCGATGAGCGCCAGCAGGGCCAGCGCCAGCGCCCCCGAGACGTCGGCCCTGGCCGTCTCCGACGCCCACATCAGCACCACGGCCGCCGCCAGCACGCCGGCCCCGAACACCGCGATCTGCGCCGGCGCGGGCAGGCTCGGGCCCGACAGCCGCAGCACGAGCGCGGGGGCGGCCAGCGCGAGCACCAGGAGACCCCGGGTGATCGCCGCGCGCGCCGGGAGCGTTTCGCCAGACATGGGGAGTCCGTGCCGCCGCACGTCCCTGGCCACACCCCGCGCTCCGCCAGAGATCGACAAATTTTGCGTGACCCGCATTATTGCGTGACCCGCAATTTTGAGTAGAGTGCTCCTCATGGGGTGGCGAGAGCGCAAGAAGCAGCAGACGCGGATCGCGCTCAGCTGGGCGGCGATCCGGCTGAGCGTCGAGCGCGGCTTCGACCACGTGAAGGTGGAGGACATCGCCGCCGCCGCGGGCGTCTCGCCCCGCACGTTCAACAACTACTTCTCCAGCAAGGCAGAGGCGATCGCCGCCCGGCACTTCGAACGGGTGGCCCAGATCGCGGAGGAGCTGCGTGCCCGGCCCGGCCACGAGCCCCTCTGGGAGGCCGTCACCCAGGCGGTGTTCGCCCGCTTCGCCCTCGGCCTGACCGGCGGCGAACAACCGGACGACAACGGGGAGTGGTCCGCCGGGGTCAGGCGGATGACGCGGCATCCGGCGGTCATGGGCGAGCTGCTCAAGGCCGAGCAGGCCGCGGCGGCCGAGCTGGCCGCCGCCGTCGCCGAGCGCACCGGCACCGACCCCGGACGTGACCTCTACCCCCGCCTGGTCGCCGGGGCGGTCGGCGCCGCCATCGACGCGGCGACGGAGCTGAGCCTGCGCGACGACCCCCCGGCTCCCCTGTTCGACCTGCTGCGCGACGCCCTCGCCCAGATCGCCGCCGGGCTGCCCACACCCTAGATCCCCGAGGAGGGATGTCATGGTCACCGACGTCGTCATCTCCGGAGCGGGCCCCAACGGCCTGATGCTCGCCTGCGAGCTCGCCCTCGCCGGCGTGCGCCCCCTGGTGCTGGAACGTCTCCCCGCGCGGACCCGCGAGAACCGCGCCAACGGCCTGGTCGGCCAGGTGGTGCGCATGCTCGACCGGCGCGGCCTGCACGAGCGGCTCACCGGGAACCAGGATCCGCCGACGCCGGCGCCCGGCTTCATGTTCGGCGGGATGCCGCTGGATCTGAGCGCGCTGCCCGGCAACCCGCTCTACCTCCTGCCCGTCCCCCAGACCAGGATCGAGCAGATGCTGGAGGAACGGGCGATCGAACTCGGCGCGGAGATCCGGCGGGGCTGTGAACTGACCGGGCTGGTCCAGCATGACGACCGGGTCGTCGCCGAGGTGTCCGGCGGGTCCGCGATCGAGGCCCGCTATCTGGTCGGCGCGGACGGCGGCCACAGCGTCACCCGCAAACGCGCCGGCATCGCCTTTCCCGGCGTGAGCAGCGACGACACCGTCGTTCGCAGCGCCCACGCCGTGGTGCCCGGCTCCCTCGCCGACCCGGCGACCGGCGGCCTGAACCTGCCCGGATACGGCCCGATCCCGCCGTTCCTGTACCAGCGCACCGAGCGCGGCCTGTTCGTCTACGCGCCCCTGCCGGCCGGGCCGTACCCGCTGATCACCACCCTGGAATGGGACAAGACCGACGCCGGCGGCCCGCTGACCTTCGCCGAGCTGCGGGCCAGCGTCCGCCGCGTGCTCGGCGCCGACCTCGACCTGCGCCCGCCGGAGGGAGAGGGCCCGTACCTGCTGCGCAAGCTCATCGGCGGCAACACCCGCCTGGCCGAGCGCTTCCGCGACCGGCGCGTCCTGCTCGTCGGCGACGCCGCCCACGTCCACTCCGCGATCGGCGGCCCCGGGCTCAACCTCGGCCTCCAGGACGCGGTCAACCTGGGCTGGAAGCTGGCTGCCGTCCTCCAGGGCAGGGCCGGAGAGGATCTGCTGGACACCTACGAGGCCGAACGCCGCCCGGTCGCCGAACGCGTCATCATGTCCGCGAGCGCCCAGGCCGCCCTCATCGCCCCCGGAGCCGAGGTCACCGGCCTGCGCGCGCTGTTCGCCGAACTCCTCGACGACCCCGGCACCGTCCACCGCCTCGCCCGCCTCATGGCCGGCGACGACATCAGGTACGCGGGGGACGGCCATCCGCTGGTCGGCACGTGGGCGCCCGACCTGGTCCTCCACGACGAGGTACGGCTGGCCGACCTGACCAGGAGCGCCCGGCCCCTGCTGATCGACTTCACCGGCGGCGACTGGGGACGGCCCCAGGTGAAGGGCGGCTCCGCCGTACCGTGCACGGCTCTGCTGGTGCGGCCGGACGGGTACGTGGCATGGGCGACCGACGCGCCGGAACCCGACGCGGCCTCGCGCGCCTCGCTGGAGGCCGCGATCGCGCGATGGTCCCTGGCGCCGGGGCCGGCCGCGGCCGCGTGACCGGCGGCACCTGACCACGGCCGCGTGCGCGGCGCCATGAACGGCGGCACCCGACTACGGCCGCGTGACCGGTGCCTTGAACGGCAGCACGAACAGCGGCCCCGTCACGACGGCCTGCTCGCTGCCCGGCCCGAACGGCAGGTCGGCGATCTGCCGGCACGTCCCGCGATCCTCGATCCCGAACACGGCGCCCTGACCGTCCCGCCCGGAGTTGAACCGGCCGACGAGCGAGATGCGATCCCGCACCCGCCCCCGCTCGTCGACGAACAGCCCGTGGATCGGCGCCGTGGCCGCGAAGCCGTCCGCGCTCAGCACTTCCTGCACCAGGTCGGAGATGAGGAAGCGCAGCGTCCGCCCGTCCGCGTCGGTGACCGTTCCCTCCAGCACGCCGGCGAAGGGGGTGAAGATGCCCGGCGCGGCGGTGGCGAACCCGTCGGTGTACGGCGGCGGCCGCTTGGCGAACTGAGAGACCCGGTAGGTGCGCTGGAAGGTGCCCGTCTTGATGGTGTAGGTGCCGTTGCGGCACTCGAAGGGCCTCAGGGTGCGCCCGGTGAGGTCGATGTTCTCGCGGACGATCGGGTTGCCCGTGCCGGGGTCGCCGAAGCGGTCCTCGTCGATGCGCAGGTCGATCCGGTGGGGTGACAGCTTGAGCACGAACCCGGGGCCGATCGCCCTGAGGTGGTCGCCGTGCTCCTTGATCCGCAGTCCGGGCGCCCCCGGCCGGCCGCCGGCGTGCGCCACCGCCGGGAACAGGGCGGTCAGCGTGGCTGCCAGCGTGATGACGACGATCCGTAAGACGGGTTTGCCAGATCTCATGGGCCCTCCCTCGCGGCCGCGGCGATCAGCTCAGGCTACCCGGCCGCACGGAGACCGACAATAAGCAACTCACGTTGACTATCGCGAAATTAGTCAACTACAGTTGCTTGTGCGGGACTCCCCGCCCTACCCCTGGAGGACACATGTCCATGCTCGCCGGCGCCCTGACCGCGGCGCTCGTCGCCACCCCCGCCCCGGGACTCCAGCAGGCCCTCGACCGTGCCGTGGCCGGTGGAGGCGGCCCCGGCATCGTCGCCGAACTGCGAAAGGACGGCTCGGCGCCCTGGTTCGGCACGGCCGGCGTCGCCAGCACCGAGACCGGTGCGCGGAGACAGCCCGGAGAGCACTTCCGGATCGGCAGCTTCACCAAGGCGTTCGTCGGCGCCGTCGTCCTGCGCCTGACGGCGGAGGGCAAGCTGAGCCTGAACGACACCGTCGCCACCTGGCTGCCCGGCGTGGTCGAGGAGCAACTGGGCGCGGACGGCACCAAGATCAGTGTCAGGCAGCTGCTCAACCACACCAGCGGCCTGCCCGACGCCTACCCCGGCCAGACCCCGCCCCCCGAGGAGCCGGGCAAGCGGTTCATCTACTCCAAGATCAACTACACCCTGGCCGGGATGATCGTCGAACGCGCCACCGGTGCCACGCTCACCGCGGAGATCGACCGGCTCATCGCCCGCCCGCTCGGGCTCACCGGCACGTACATGCCGGGCACCGGCAACCCCCTGCGCACCCCGCACGCCCGGCACTACTCCAAGTTCGACGAGCACGGCAGGCCCGTGCCCGTCCACGACGTGACCTCGGTCGAGATGAACTGGGCCTGGGCCGCCGGAGGCATGGTCTCCACCACCTCGGACGTGCACCGCTTCCTGAAGGCGCTGCTCTCCGGCAAGCTGCTGGCGCCGAAGCAGCAGAAGGAGATGTTCACCACCGTCTCGACCGAGGGCGCGGACTGGGTGCCGGACACCCGCTACGGCCTCGGCGTCTTCTCCCAGCGGCTGCCCTGCGGCGTCACGCTCTGGGGCGGCGGCGGGTACATCCAGGGCTCCATGACCTACGCCATGGGCGCGCGAAACGGCGGCCACAGCCTGGTCGCCAACCTCAACGGCGACTGGAACGACTTCGTGAAGACCTTCACCGGCCTCTACGGAAGCCGCTTCTGCCGCTGACCTACCAGGCGGCCTCCCGGTAGTTCCTGAGCAGCACGCCCGCCACCGGGTCGCCCGCCTCGCCCCGCACGATCGGGTCGTACACCCGGGCCGCCCCGTCCACCACGTCCAGCGGCGGGCGGAACCCGCGGGCGGCCATGGACACCTTCTTCGGCAGCGGGCTCTGGTCGGTGATCCACCCGGTGTCCACGGCGCACATGTACACCCCCTTCACGGCCAGGTCGGCGCCGCCGGTGCGGGTGAGCATGTTGAGCGCGGCCTTGGCCATGTTGGTGTGCGGGTGCGCGCCCGGCCTGCCCTCGGCCGCGAAGCGCCCCTCGGCCCCGGTCACGTTGACGATGTAGCGCGAGGGGTACGGCGAGGCCAGCAGCACCGGCAGCAGCCGGTCGCACAGCAGGGCGGGGGCGATGGCGTTGACGAGCTGCGCCTCCAGCACCTCGGCGGGGTCGAGACCGCCGAGCCGGGCGGTCCAGGAGTTCGTGGCCGAGGGGTCCGGCAGCAGCCCCGCCTCGTCCACCGCCCCGGCCACCGGGACCAGACCACCGGCCGCCCCACCGTCCCCGGCCGCCGGACCTGCCATGTAGGCCGGGCCGGGCGATGCCGCCGGACCTGCCGTGAAGGCCGGGCCGGGCGATGCCGCCGGGCTGCGCGCATCCGCCGGGTCGAGCGGCACCGCCGGACCGGCCGCGTGCGCCTGGTCAAGCGGCGCTGCCAGGCTGATCGCGTGCGCCTGGTCAAGCGGTACCGCCGGACCGGCCGCGTGCGCCGGGTCGAGGGGCGCTGCCGGGCTGATCGCGGCGGCCGGGTCGAAGCCCGGTGCGTAGGACACGCGGCTGCCCGGCGGCAGTGCCCGCCGCTCCCCCTCGGCCAGCGCCGCGTAGGCGGCCGCCGGCTGACGGAGCGTCTGGGCGGCGTTGTTGACCAGCACGTCCAGCCGGGAGACCCCCGCGCACAACCCCAGCACCTGCCGGGGATCCCGCAGATCGGCCCCGATCACCGACAGCCGATCGAACCAGGCGTCGCTCCCCGGCTCCCGCCGGAACCTGCGCACGGCGTCTCCGGGAAACCTGCTGGTCACCGTGACGTGGGCGCCGTCGCGCAGCATCATCAGCGCGAGCTGGAACCCGATCTTCACCCGTCCGCCGGTCAGCAGCACCCGCCGCCCGGTCAGGTCGGCGCCGGCCGTGCGGCGGGCCTTGTTCTCGCTCGCGCACGCCGGGCACAGCCGGTGGTAGAACGCGTCGAGCTCGCGGTAGCCGAGCCCGCAGACGTAGCAGGTGTGCCGCCGGTTGAGCACGCCGGCCTGCCCGTGGCGCGTGGCGAGGGGCGCGCCCTCGCGGCGCTCGGCGCGGCCGGTGGCGGTGGCGGCGACCAGGGCGGCGTCGGCCTCGGCCGCCCGGGAGCGCCGGTCCTGCCGGCGCCGCCGCTTGCCGTCGTGGACGAACGACGCGGCGACCTGCTCGGCGCGCAGCCGCTGCGGGTCGTCCGGCGGCAGGGCTCGGAGCCGCCCCACGAGCTGGTGGAAGGCGGCGATCTCCTCGTCGGGGATGGCGTTCATCGGGGTCCCGGCTGGATTCGAACCAGCGTCCCCCTCGATGGCGTCGAGGTGCGTCGGCCTCTGCGCTACGGGACCCGGGAGCTGCCCGGGCGACCGGAATCGAACCGGTGTCTCCTCCTTGACAGGGAGGCGAGTTTCCCCTACTCCACAACCCGGGCATTGCCCGCGATCTTACCGGTTCCGGACTGCTGGTGGAGGCGGGCCAGATAGTCGTTGTACGCGGCCAGCTCACCGTCGCCACGGCGGTCCCGGTCCAGTCGCCGGGCCTGCCGGTGGTCGCTCAGCGCCCACTGGGCGGCGATGGTGACCACCACGATCATGGTCGGGATCTCGCCGAACGCCCAGGCCATGCCGCCGGCGACGTTCTGGTCCACCAGCACGTCACTGCCCCACGGACGGGCAAGCTGCTCGTACCAGGACGACGCCACGGATTTGCCCATCATCATCATGGAAATCCCGAAGAACGCGTGGAACGGCATGGTCATCATGAGCGTGCCGAGCTTGGCCACGTACGGCAGGCGGCGCGGCGCCGGGTCCACCCCGATGACGACCCAGAAGAACAGCGCCCCCGACAGGAGGAAATGGGCGTTCATGAGGATGTGCCCGACCGGCTGCCGCATGGCGGTCTCGAACAGCGGGGTGTAGTAGAGGGCGTAGGAGCCGCTGATGAAGATCACCATCGCGGGCACCGGGTGCGAGACGATCTCGGCGGCCCGGCTGTGCAGCGCCGCCACGATCCACTCGCGCGGGCCCCGGTCGCCACGCCGTACGGCCGGCCGTACCGCACGCAACGCGAGTGTGACCGGTGCGCCGAGCACCAGGAAGATCGGCGCCAGCATGGCCAGCCCCATGTGCTGGATCATGTGCACGCTGAACAGGACGGGCGCGTAGGTGGCCAGGCCGCTCTGGGTGAAGACCAGGAGGAGCAGGACGCCGATCGCCCACGAGATCGACCGCCCGAGGGGCCAGGCGTCTCCCCGGCGGCGCAGCCGTACCACCGCGGCCGCGTAACCGCCCGCGGCGGCGAGCACCACGAGGGCGAAGAACAGGTCCAGCCGCCACAGCGTGGCCAGCCGCTCAGCCGTGAGCTCGGGTGGCATCGCATACCCGAGCAGGTCGCGGACCGGGTCGGGCGGCGCGGCGGGCAGCGGCGGGGAGGTCCGCGACAACGCCACCGCCAGCCCCATGGCCGCCGCCATGATCACCACCTCCCCGGCCGCCAGCCGGGCGAACGCGCCCGGGCGGCCGGAGCGCAGCGCGGCGAGCGTCCGCCGCCGGTGCACCAGCCCGGCGCCCGCCAGCAGCGCCAGCGCGCCGGCCTTGGCCAGCACGAGCCACCCATAGGCGGAGGTGACGAGCTGACCGGCCTCGGTCAGCCGGGCCGCCGCCCCCGCCACCCCGCTGACCGCCACCCCGGCCAGGCACCACCCCGCCACCCGCGAGAACCGCCCCGCGACCACCTCGAGCCCGGCTCGGCCGGCCGCGGCGTGCGATCGCACAGCACGGCCTTGCACCGCGTGCGACTGCACGAGCTGACCATGTGCGGCCTCCGGGCGCCCGGCCCCGTTCCGCGCCGCCCGGTCGCGTGCCGCGTGCAGGGTTACGGCGGCCAGGCCGCCGGCCCACAGGGCGAGCGTCACCAGGTGCAGGCCGAGCCCGGTGATGGCCATCGAGTGGTTCGGGGAGGTGGCCGAGTGGCCGGTCAGCACGGGTGGGAGCAGGGCCAGCAGGGCGAGGCCCAGCGCGCCGAGGGCGCCGGAGGCGCTCACCGCCCCGCGCGCGGCCCCGGCCACGACGAGCGCCAGGACCAGCACCGCCAGCAGCGTGCCGCCCTGCGGGATGGTGGTGACGAAGTCGAGCATCAGCGCCCCGGTGAGCCGTGGCAGCGGCACGGCCAGGATGTCCGAGACCGTGAACACCGTGGTCACCGCGGTGCTCACGGCCCAGGCCAGCGCGGAGCGGGAGGCCAGCCGCGCGTAGCCGCCGGCCTCCGGGGACAGCACCCCTTTGGCGGAGGGCAGCAGGACGGCGGCCATGAGCAGCAGGCCCACGGTCGCCACGGCGGCCAGGTCGGCGGCGAGCCGGGAGAACGGCAGGCCCCACCGGGTGACGGCGCCGGCGTCGGCCAGCCCGGCGATCCGTACCCCGAAGGCGGACCCGCCCGCCAGCATGCCGGTGACCAGGGCCACCGTCGCGGCGCCTGCCACACCGAGGAGCCACGCGCGCAGCGTCATCCCGAGCCTCCAGCCAGCTTCTACAACGGGTAGAACTTCTACCGATCGTAGAACCTATGCGGGACAGCCACGCACCGCATAGGCCAGGAACTGGGTGGCCTCGCCCGCGTCGAAGTTGTCGTCCGAGGCGATGACCAGCGTGCACTCGCCCGTCGCCAGCCGAGGGCCCCAGGCCAGCCCCTCGAGGTTCTGCGCGGGCGCGGGCGAGGTCACGTCGAGCACCAGCCGCTTGGTCACGGGCCGGTACGGCCGGCCGTCCACCAGGCTGTCGCGGCGCAGGATGTCCGTCGCCCCGCGCACGTCGAGCTGGTACACCTTGACCCGATACCCCACGCCTTCGAGCCAGGCGCGCTCGAGCGCCAGGTAGCGGCGGTCGTCGACGGCCAGGAGCTCCGAGACACCCGTGTCCGCGAGCCCGTCAGGCGGAACCGGGGTCCCCGGCAGCGGATCGACCGGATAGGCGTACTGGCCGAGCGGCCGCCCGCCCCGCGTCCAGAGGGTGAGGCGGACCGGCGCCCCGCGCCCGGCCGCGGGCGGCTCGCCGTCCTCGTAGCGCGGCCCTTCGGCGATCGCGGCGATCCGGCGCGGCGCCAGGGCCAGGCCCTCGATCCCGAGGTTGCGGCGGGGGCCGTTGGCCGTGGTGGTCAGGTGCAGGTTGCTGGGCACGGCCAGTTCGCCCAGGTGCCGCCCGCGGGTGTCCGCCCGGCGGATGAACAGGTCCGACAGCGGGATGCCCGGGTTGCGCTCATCGGGCCGGTCCCCCTCGTGGCCCCACAGCAGGGTACGGCGGCGCGGGTCGAACCTGATCGTCTCCGGGTCGGCGGACTCGGGCCGGCCGTAGGCCGGGTAGGGGCTGCCGTCCGGGCGCCGCAACGTGGTGACGCCGGTGATGCTCACGCCGGTGAACGCGCCGGTGGCCGGGTCGATGGCGAGTTCGCCGGTGTAGAAGCGGGCGGCGTTGTAGCGCCAGCGGTCGTCGGAGATCAGGTACCAGGCGCCGGTGCGCGGGTCGCGGTCGAGGCCGGACAGGCCGCCCACGGTGGTGCCGCCGAACAGCATCCGGTGCGGCAGGCGTTGCTCGCCGAGGAAGCGGGTGATCCGGACACCTCCGGCGGACTCGTCCGCCGGAGCCGCGACCGACGGACCTGCATCCGTCGCCGCCAGCACGATCGCCGCCGCGAATGCGACGGCGATTCGGGTGATTTTCCGGGATTTATGCACGCGATTCTCCTCTTCCGGGGAATGGAAACAGGATCATGAGATCGCGAATTCACGAGAATGTCCACGCGGGCGGGTGACATGTACGGAGATCAGTGCTCTGTCCAGCAGAGATGTGTTTCGGGGAATATGAACTACCTGTATTCCCCAGAGAATTCCACACCCTTTTTAGGGGATCGGATCCGCACCTTCACCAGCGTGGCGGCGGACGCGCCCGTCAATGCCCCGGCCGCCCCCAGCAACAGCACTCCGGAAACCACCGTGAGATCCGCGGGCGCCAGCCCGCCGGCCGCCTGCAGCATGCTGACCAGCACCACGCCCCCGTACCCCGCCGCCGCCAGCCCCGCCAGCCGGACGCGGGCCGCCTCGCTCCACCCGGTCATGGTGAGCACCCACGCCAGCACCGGCAGCGCCTGCACCCCATGCAGGCTCACCGCATGCGGCACCTTGAGCTGCCCGGCCGCACCGAAGATCGACAGATCGGTCGCCTCGGGCGGCAGTCCGATGGCCCGGCCGTTGGCGATGAGCAGCCCGCCGGACACCAGCGTGAGCAGGAGCGAGGCCAGCCCCGCCCGTACGGCCAGCCGCATGCTGGGCGAGCCGTCGAAGCGCCGCCAGGCGAGCACGGCGAGCACGATGATCGGCGGGATCAGGCCCAGGATCGCGACGGCGGCCAGGCACGCGGAGACGATCGTGTCGAAAGGAGTGGCGAAGTTGAGGTGGGAGGGCACCCCGCGCCAGCGCTGCAGATCGATGAGCGCGGTCTCGGCGAGGCTGGCCACGGCCAGGGTGAGCACGAGCAGCCGGCCGGTCCGCGGGCGAAGGCGCGACCGCCCGGCGATCCAGACGAGGCTGAGCAGGGTCACCCCGAAGGAGAACCCGAACAGGATCGGCTTGCGCCACGACACCGGCCCCTCCCAGGCGCCGCCGTCCACGACGTACACCACTCCGTGGAACACGCTGCTGGCCAGCAGGAGCGCGGCCACGCCGTACCCGAAACGCTGATAACCCGACATGAGGCCAGCCTGCCCGGGGCGGCCCGGACAGGCATCCGCCCCGGAGAGGCGGCCCGGCTACAACCACCGTCGTAGCCGGGCCGGTTACCCGCGCGCTAGGAGTCGTGGCAGTGCCTGCTGCCGTCGGAGTAGAGCCCCACGACCTTGTAGGTGAAGCGCTCGTAGCGGACGCGCAGGCACTGGTTCTTGCCCGCGGCCTCCTTCGCCTTGAAGGCCAGGACGCCGGCCGCTGCGCCGAACGCCTTGCAGGCGATGTGGGGGCAGAGGCCGCTGAGCGACGCCGCGGCCTCGTAGGGGGTGGTCATGCGCTTGGTGAGGGAACGGCTGAAGTAGAGGCTGCAGGTGACCCACCCGCAGTCGACGTTGACCGGCCGCAGGGCGACGGCCGCGCCCGCCGTGGCGGCTGCGCTGGGCGTGGCGGCGGCCGCCGTCGCGCCCGCCAGGAGAACGGCGGCCAGGCCGGCCTTGACCAGGGTGCTCTTCATGCGTAGTCCTTTCGGTCGGCGAGCCCGAGTCGGCTCGCACCTCAGGAGTAACCGGCTGACTACGCAAGCAGCGCCATGACCGAGGAATGCCCAGGTCAGCGAATTGTTTCAGCAACAAAGCACGGTGCGGATCAGCGATGCGAGCCGCGGATGGGCAGCGACCACACGTAGGCGAAGCCCGCTCCGGCCTGATGGTCGAAGGTGTCGCCGGCCTCGTAGGTGGCCAGCGTGTCGCTGTAGCGGGAGTTCGGCGAGTGCCGGCTGACGACGGTGCAGCCGCCCTTGTACAGCTCCATGGTCACCTCGCCGGTCACCTGCGGCTGCAGCGTGGCGACGAACCCGTCCAGGGCGCGCCGCAGGTCGGAGAACCAGTATCCGTAGTAGGCCAGCTCGGCGTACCGCTGCGCGAGCCCCTGCTTGTGGTGCAGGGTCTCGCGGTCGAAGATGATCGCCTCCAGCTCCTCATGCGCGGCCATCAGCACGGTCGCCGCGGGCGCCTCGTAGATGCCGCGGGTCTTGAAGCCCACGATCCGGCTCTCGACGATGTCGATGCGCCCCACCCCGTGGCGGGCGGCGAGGCCGGTGAGCCGGGTCACGAGGGCGGCCAGGTCCAGCTTGTCGCCGTCCAGGGTGACGGGGACCCCGCCCTCGAACCCCACCGTGACCCGCTCGGGCCGGTCGGGGGCGGTCCTGGGGTCGGCGGTGAGCTGCCAGGCGTGCCCGGGCGGCGGCTGGTTGATGTCGTCGAGCTCGCCGCACTCGATGCTGGTGCCCCAGATGTTGGTGTCGATGCTGTACGGCTTGGCCTTGCTGACCGAGACCTCGATGCCGTGCTCGTCCGCATAGGCCAGCTCCGCCTCCCGGCTGGTCAGCTCCCAGTCGATGACCGGCGCCAGCACCTTCAGGCCGGGGTCGAGCGCGGTCGCGCTGGTGAAGAAGCGCACCTGGTCGTTGCCCTTGCCGGTGGCGCCGTGGGCGACCGCCTCGGCCCCTTCGGCGTGGGCGATCTCGACCATCCGCTGGGCGATCAGGGGCCGGGAGAGCGGCGCGGCCAGCAGGTACTTGTTCTCGTAGCGCGCGTGCGCCTGCAGGGCGGGCAGGGCGAAGTCCCTGAGGTACCGGTCGGTGAGCGGTTCCATGTACACCTTCGACGCGCCGGTCGCCAGGGCCCGCTCCCGCACGGTCTCCAAGGGCTCGAGCTGGCCGATGTCCGCGCAGAAGGCGATGATCTCGGCGTCGTAGCGCTGCTTGAGCCAGTGCAGGGCCACCGAGGTGTCGAGGCCGCCTGAGTACGCCAGAACTATCTTCATCACTGCTCTCCGTTGAGCGAGGGGGCGATGCGGTCGAGGGCCTTGGCGATCGCGGCTCCGGCGGCGACGTCGCGGGCCGCGGCGAAGGTGGCTTCCTGAGCGTCGCGGAGCCGCCGCCGGGCCGCGCCGAGCCAGGCGGCGTGGGACTCTGCGGCGGAACTCAGCTCGGCGCGCACCGCCGTGACGCTTCGCGGTGAGGTGCCGCCGGGGCTGGTGTAGCCGGCCACCGCGGCCGCGGGCGCGAAGATGCGGGCGAGCACGGGCTCGTCCACGGGGTGGCCCAGCTCGCCGAGGATCTCCGCGGCGGCGGCCGTGTCCCTGAGCGTGGCGCCGCGCTTCAGCAGGGCCGCGACGAGAGCGCCGCTGACGTGGTGCGCCTCGCGGAAGGGCAGGCCGTGCGCGGTGACGAGGTGGTTGGCCAGTTCGGTGGCCGTGGAGAAGTTGTCCCAGCACAGCTGCTCGCCGCGGGCGCCGTCGAAGCGCAGCCCTCTGGTCTGCCCGGTGACGATGCGCAGCGTGGAGAGGTAGGCGTCGATGGCGTGCCAGAGATAGGGCTTGTCCTCCTGCAGGTCGCAGCTGTAGCCGAGGGTGACGCCCTTGGCCATGGTGAGGAGCTGGACGAGCGTGCCCGCGGTCCGCCCGGCGCGGCCCCTGGCCAGCTCGGCGACCACCGGGTTCTTCTTCTGGGGCATGATCGAGCTGCCCGTGGCGTAGGCGTCGGCGACCTCGACCAGGCGGTACTCGTGGCCGCTCCACATGACGATCTCCTCCGCCATGCGGGACAGGTTGTTGCCGCCGACGGCGAAGGCGGCGGCGCTCTCGATGAGGTAGTCGCGGGCGCTGGTGGCGTCCAGCGCGTGGCTGAGCACGCCACCGAAGCCGAGCAGCCGGGCGGTGAGCTCGCGGTCGAGCGGGAAGGAGGTGCCGGCCAGCGCGCAGGCGCCCAGCGGGCATTCGTCGGTGCGCTCGAACGCGCCGCGCAACCGGCGCACGTCGCGCAGGAGCATGCTGGCGTGCGCGCTCTTCCAGAACGCGACGGAGATCGGCTGGGCGGCCTGGCTGTGGGTGTAGCCGGGCAGGATCGCCAGCAGGTCCGTCTCGGGGAAGGCGAGCAGTTCGCCGATCAGGTCCAGGTTCGCCGCGACGGCGTCGAGCTGGATCCGCCGCAGGTACATGCGGGTGTCGGTGGAGACCTGGTCGTTGCGCGAGCGGGCGGTCTGCAGGTGGCCGCCGCGTTCGCGGCCGAGCTCCTCGATGACCTGCTGCTCGAGGTTGAAGTGCACGTCCTCGAGCTCGGGGCGCAGCCGCAGCTCACCCCGCTCGGCGCGGTCCCAGAGCCGTAGCAGCGAGCCGAGCACGGCCTGCGCGACCTCGCCGGTGACGATTCCCCTTGCGCCGAGCATCAGCATGTGCGCGAGGTCCTGCCAGAGGTCGGCGAAGACGAGCCGTTCGTCGACGTCGACGGTCAGCGTGTAGTCGAGAACCTCCTGAGTGATGTCCTCGGCAAAGCGTCCGCCCCATAACTTGTCTGTCACGTGCCGTTCCTTAGATCACCATATAAATGACACCAGGCGAAAAATGGCAGCCTGCCGCCGGCACACAATCCCCCACCCGGACGACGCCGCCTGAATAGTGCACCAGCCGTTCCAGGCCGGTCAATGGTTAGTTGTCCGGATAAAACCGGCCGATAGGCTGCACCGATCGCCCCTCAACCAGCGCTTACCCCACAACCCAGAATCCGACAAGCCTCCATTTAGGGGTAATTATTGACAATAACGAAAAGGTCTCGCACTCTTGTTGGCCGACAACCCGCTGTGCTCTGCTGTGGCTCGGAAATGAGGGCAGGGGGTAAGTGCGTATCGGTCCTGGTCGTTATCTGGTTCGGTGAACGAACCGGCAAATCAGCCATGAGATCCCGTGTCGATGCCGGGGTTCTCCGTCGTATTTCGGCGAGCGGATGTCACGGAAATCCAGTAAAGGACATCCGAAGTTTCGGGCGGCGGTTCGCCTATGCCCGGTGAGGCGGTTCAACGCCGCGCACGGCTCCCGCCATGGGCCCTGCGTTCCCGTCTTTCACGAGCCAGGCGTTGCTTGAGCACGGTTTGACGACCAAGGAGGCTGTGTGGACACCAAACCGGCCGATGCCACCCTGTGCGCCGCGCTCGCCGAGTCGTTGCGCACCGGCGGCGAGCGCCTCGCGATCCGGACCGGCACCACGAACCTGACCTACCGCGACCTGCACGATCAGGCACTGCGCATCGCCGCCCGCACCGCCGGCGCAGCGGCATCCGCCGACACCCGCACGAACCGCCCGGCGGCATCCGCCGACACCCGCACGGACGGTCCGGCGGCATCCGCCGACCATCAGACCGTGGTCGCGGTCATGCTGCCCAGGGGCGCGGAGCTGGTGGCCGCGCTGACCGGCGTGCTGCTGTCCGGCGCCGCTTTCCTGCCGATCGACCCGCAGCTGCCACCCGGCCGCCGGCTGCGCATGCTCGCCGCCGCCGACCTGTGCGTCACCGACTCCGCAGGCACCGCCGTGGCCGCGCGGGCGGGCGTCCCGCTGCTCCCCGAGACCGTCTCCGCGCCGTCCGTGGGAACGTTCCCGCCAGGTGAAACACCCCACGCGCCGCATGGCGAACACCTGGCCTACGTGATGTTCACCTCGGGCACCACCGGCACGCAGAAGGCCGTCGAGATCCCCCACCGCGCGCTCGCCGCCCACGCGGCGGCCGTCCGGGCGGCCTACGCGCTGCGCCCCGGGGACCGGGTCCTGCAGTTCGCCGGCGTCGGCTTCGACGTGGCCCTGGAGGAGATCTTCCCGGCCCTGCTCGCGGGGGCCGCGCTCGTGCTCACCCCCGCGACGGCCCCGTCCACGCAGGAGCTCACCGCCCTGCTGGCCACCGAGCGGGTCACCGTCGCCAACCTGCCCACGCCCTACTGGGAGCAGTGGGTGCGCGACCTCGACCAGTACGGCGGCGCCGTACCGGACAGCCTGCGCCTGCTCGTCATCGGCAGCGACATGGGCCGGGCCGCGACGCTGGCGGCCTGGCGGCGGTTCAGCCAGGTCGAGACCGTCAACGCCTACGGCCTCACCGAGACCGCGGTGACCTCGGCGACCCACCCGCTGACCGGGGCGGACGCGGCCGACCCCGGAGCCACGCTGCCCGTCGGCACGGCCGTCGCGGGCACCGAGATCGTCCTGCTCGGCACGGACCACGACCAGACCGGCGAGGACCGGGGCAGCGAGGGCCGGACGGGCGAGGGCGAGGTGTACATCGGCGGCCTGGGGCTGGCCCGCGGCTATCGCGGCGACCCGCGGCTCACGGCCGACCGTTTCGTCCCCGACCCCCGCCCGGGCCGCCGGGGAGCACGGCTGTTCCGCACCGGCGACCGCGGCGCCCTGGCCCCCGGCGGCGTGCTGCGGATCCTCGGCCGGGCCGACGACCTGGTGAAGATCCGCGGCCAGCGCGTGCACCCCCAGGAGGTCGTCCGCCACCTGGCCGCCCACCCCGAGGTGGCCGCGGCCCACGTGCGCGCCGAGACCGGAGGCGAGGGCCAGACGCTGCTGGTCGCCTACCTCGTGCCCGTGGACTCCCGCAGCGTGCCCACCGCGGGTAGGCTGCGCGAGCACCTGGCCCGCTCCCTGCCCGCCGGCCATCTGCCCGCCCGCTACGTCGTGCTCGACGCGCTCCCGCTGCTGCCCAGCGGCAAGGTCGACGCCGCCGCGCTGCCCGGCTCCCAGCTGTGGCGGCGCGCCGAGGACGTCCCGTTCCGCGCGCCGGCGGGCGCCACCGAACTCGCGCTGGCCGAGATCTGGAGCCGGGCGCTGGGCGTGGACCGGATCGGCGCGGACGACTCGTTCTTCGACCTCGGCGGGCACTCCCTGGCCGCGGTGCAGATCGCCAACCGGATCCGGGCCCGCTGGCCGGCCGAGGTCACCGTCGCCGACCTGATGGCGCATCCCACGGTCGCCGACCTGGCCGCGCTCGTGGACCGGGGCGCCCGTGGCGACGCGGACGGCCTGCCCCCGATCGAGCGGGGCGGCGACGACGACCGGGTACCGCTGACCGCGCAACAGCAGCAGGTGTGGTTCCTCGACCGGCTCTCCCCCGGCAACATCGCCTACCACGCGCAGACGACCATGCGGGTGGCCGGGGACCTCGACCTCGGCGCCCTCCAGCGCGCGGCCGACACGATCACCGCCCGCCAGTCGATCTTCCGGACCACCTTCCACGACGCCGACGGCATCCCCTACCAGCGCGTCCACGCCACGGGCCCGATGCCGATCCGCCTCGTGGACCTGTCGCACGTGCCGGAGCACGAACGGCGGGCCAGGGTCGAGGAGCTGGTCGTGCGTGAGATGACCACGCCGTTCGACCTGGGCGAGCTGCCGCTGGTGCGCTGGACGGTGGTACGGCTGGGCCGTACCACCCACGAGATCATCCTGGTGGAGCACCACTTCGTGCACGACGGCTGGTCGTTCGGGCTGCTGATGAAGGAGCTGCGCGCCGCCTACACCGCCGAGGTCACCGGGGTGCCCGCGACGCTGCCCGAGCCCGCCGTCCAGTACGCCGACTACGCGCGCTGGCAGGAGCGCGCCCTGGCCGGGGAGGGCATGCGCCGCCGGCGTGAGCACTGGGCCGCGGTCCTGGCGGACAGCCCGCCCGCGGTGACGCTGCCCACGAGCAGGCCCAGGTCGCGCCCGCAGAGTTTCGCCGGCGGCATGGTCCGCGCCGAAGTGCCCGCCAGGACCGTCGCCGCGCTGCGCGAGCTGGCCAGGAACCGGCACACGACGTTGTTCAGCGCCATGCTGGCCGGCTTCTACGCCACGCTGTGGCGCTACACGCGCCAGGACGACCTCGCGATCGGCTCCGCCTTCGGCAACCGGCAGCTCGCCGAGACCGAGGACGTCATCGGCATGTTCGTCAACGCGGTCGTCCTGCTCTGCGACGCCGGGGGCGAGCCGTCCTTCGCCGAGTTGCTGCGGCGCAGCGGCCAGACCGTGCGCGCGGCCACGGCCAACCAGGAGCTGCCCTTCCTGGAGCTGGTGCGGGCGCTCAACCCCGACCGCGACCCGGCGGCCAACCCGTACTTCCAGATCATGTTCAGCGCCAACGACGCCAGAATGCCCGACCTGGAGCTGCCGGGCTGCTCGGCGACGGTGTACGAGCGGGACAACGGCTCGGCGAAGGTCGACCTGAACGTGGTCGTCATCCCCCGCGCGGAGGCGGAACCGGGCGCCGACGGCCGCTTCGACGGCCGCGTCACGCTCCTGTGGGAGTACAACAGCGACCTGTTCGACCGGGAGTTCATCGCCGAGGTGGCGGGCACCTACCTGAACCTGCTGGCCGTCATGGCCGAGCGGCCCGACGCCCGGATCGGCGAGGCGGACCTGGTCCGGCCGGGCGTCCGCGACCGCCTGCTGGCCCTGGGCACCGGCCGCCGGACCGCGCCCGCGACGCCCTTCGCCGAGCTGTTCGCCGCCGCGGCGGCACGCGCACCGCAGGCGCCCGCGATCAGCACGACCACGCGGACGCTCAGCTACGCGGAGGTCGCCGGGCGGGCCGGGGCGGTCGCCGCGCTGCTCGACGCCACCGACGCGGAAAGGACGCCGGCCGCGAAAGACGCGCCCGCCGCACGAGCGACCACGCCGGACGCAGAAGACGCGCCGGACGCACGAGCGACCACGCCGGACGCGCGGGCCACCGCTCCGGTCGGCGTGCTGCTGCGCCGTACCCCGGAAGCGCTGATCGCGCTGCTGGGCACGGTGCTGTCGGGCCGCGGCTACCTGCCGCTCGACCCCGCCCATCCGGCCGAGCGCATCGCCTACATGCTCGAGGACTCCGGCGCCCGCACGGTCCTCGTCGAGCCCGGTACGGCGGGCCTGCTGCCGCCCGGCGACTGGACGGCGATCGACGTCACCGGCCCGGCGCCCGCGGACGGCCGGCCGTTCCGGACCGCGCACCCGGCCGCGACCGCGTGGGTCATGTACACCTCGGGCAGCACCGGCCGGCCGAAGGGCTGCCGGGTGACGCACGCCAACCTCGCCCACTTCGTGCGCTGGACGCTCGAGCAGACCCCGGAGGAGCTGCTTGCCCGCACGCTGGCCGCCACCGCGCTGACCTTCGACGTCTCGGTGCACGAGCTCCTGCCGACGCTGGCGGCGGGCGGCACGATCGTGCTGGCCGACGACGTGTTCGCGCTGCCCTCGCTGCCGGAGCGCCTGGTTCCCGCGCAGGTCAACGTCGTGCCCAGCATGCTCGCCGAGCTGCTGCGCGAGGGCGCGATCCCGGCCGGCGTGCGCGCGGTGAACCTGGCCGGCGAGGCGGGCACCGCGCCGCTGGTGCGCCTGCTGGAGGAGGCGGGCGTGCCGCTGGTGCGCAACCTGTACGGCCCGACCGAGACGACCGTCTTCGTCACCGGCGGCCCGGTCACCTCCGAGCCCGGACGCCCCTGGCCGCTCGGCGTCCCCGGCCCCGGCGTCGAGGCGTACGTCGTGGACCCGGACGGCGGCCTGCTGCCCCGCGGCGTCGAGGGTGAGCTGGCCATCGGCGGCGACGGCGTCTGCGACGGCTATCTCGGCCGCCCCCGCCTGACCGCAGAGAGGTTCGTCCCCGACCCGTACGGCGGGCGGCGCGGCGGCAGGCTCTACCTCACCGGCGACCGGGCCCGCTGGTCGCCGGACGACCGGCTCGAGTACCTCGGCCGGAGGGACCACCAGGTCAAGATCCGTGGCCTGCGCATCGAACTGGGCGAGATCGAGCAGGTCCTGGCCACGCACCCGGCGGTGGCCGCCGCCTACGTGGTGGTCCGCGGCCAGGCGCCCGCGCAGACGCTGGTCGCCTACATCCGCCCTTCGGGGAGCGAGCCGCCGGCGGGAGAGCTCGACGCGCACGCCCGGCGCCTGCTGCCCTCGGGGCTGGTGCCGTCCGCGTACGTCACGCTCGACGAGATCCCGCTGACCACCTCCGGCAAGGTCGACCGCGCCCGGCTGCCGGAACCCCCCGAGCAGGTGCCCGGCGCGTCCCGCGACGAGGCTCCGCGGTCGGAGCTGGAGCGCACGCTGAGCGGCATCTGGGCGGAGGTCCTGGACGTGCCCGAGGTCAAGCGCAACGACAACCTGTTCCTCCTGGGCGGGCACTCGCTGGCGGTGCTGCGGATCCGCCACCGGATCAAGGAGTCCACCGGGGCCGACCTGGCGGTGGCCGACCTGTTCGCGCACCCGACCGTCGCCGAGCTGGCCGGTCGCGTGGCCGCCGCCGGGGTCCCGGCGTGACCGGCCGCCCGGTCAGCACGCCGCTGACCCCGGCGCAGCTCGGTCTCTGGTTCGGCGAGCAGTGGGAACGCGCCCTGCAGCCGGACGGCGGCGCGGCGCTCTACCACATGAACCTGTCCCTGCGGATCGACGGCCCTCTCGACGCCGGGGCGCTGCACCGCGCCCTGACCGCCCTGCTCGACCGGCACCCGGTCCTGCGCGGCCACGTCGTGCCCGGCGAGCGGCCCGCGCTGGCCGACGGCGGCCCGGTCACGCCGGCGATGCCGGTGGTGGACCTGTCCGCCTCGCCGCACACCGCGCCGGAGATGGCCCGGGCCAGGCTGGCCCACGAGGTCGCCCGGCCGTTCGACCTGGCCCGCGGCCCGCTGCTGCGCGCGGTCCTGCTGCGCCTGTCCGCCGCCGGGCACGTGCTCGTGCTGGTGGTGCACCACCTGGTCTGCGACGGCCTGTCGCTGCGGGTGCTCTACCGCGACCTCGGTCTGCTGTATCAGGCGTACGCCGGAGGGTCGCGGCCGGCGCTCGCGGCGGCGGCGTCCTGGTTCGAGCGCGACACCGGCGACCCGCCCGAGCACGAGGCGGCCCTGCGCTACTGGGAGAACCTGCTGCGCGAGGCCCCCGAGGTCCTCGACCTGCCGGCCGACCGGCCCCGTCCGGAGGGCGGCGGCAGCGCGGGCAGCGCCCTGCGCCGGGAGATCCCGCCGGACCTGTGGCAGCGGCTCCTGGCCGCCTGCGCGGTCCGGCGCGTCACGCCGTACATGATCGTGCTCGCGGCGTACGCGGTGCTGCTGGCGCGGCTGACCGGGCAGCGCGACCTGGTGATCGGCTCGCCGTCGTCGGGGCGGACGTCCATGGCCGACGCCGAGACCGTGGGCATGTTCGTCACCACGGTCCCGCTGCGGCTGCGGGTGGGCGCCGCCGACACCGTGGACTCGCTGCTCGGCCAGGTGCGCGGTCTCGTGCTGGAGACGATGAGCCACGGCGCCGTCGGCTTCGAGGAGCTGGTGGACCGGCTGCGGGTGCCGCGTTCGACGGCGTACGCGCCGATCGTGCAGGCGGTGTGCGGCCTCGACCAGCTCGACGCGGCCTGTCCCGCCTTCGGGGCGGATCTGGCGGCCGAGCGGATGGCCACGCCGTGCACGAACGCCAAGTTCGAGCTGGGGCTCAGTGTGGAGGTCACCGCCGCGGGCGTGGTCGCCGACTGGGAGTACCGCACGGACCTGTTCGACGAGAGCACGGTCGCCGCGCTGGCCGGCGCCTACCAGGCGCTGCTGGCCGCCTTCGCCGGCGACGACGGCGAGGGGCTGGTGCGCGACCTGGACGCGGGCGGGCGCGGCAGCCTGCTGTACGGGCCGGTCCGGGCCGAGGGGCCGGTGCTGCCGGCCCACGTGCCGGTGCCGCGGCAGATCGCCGAACGGGCCGCGCTCAGCCCGGGCGCCATGGCGGCCAGGACCTCCCGGGGCGTCGAGGTGACCTACGCCGAGCTGGACCGCAGAGCCAGGAAGCTGGCCGCGAGCCTGCTCGCGACCGGCGCGGGACCGGACGACACCGTGCTGCTCGCCCTCCCGCGCGGGGTGGGCTGGGCGGTCGCGGTCCTCGGCACCTGGTACGCCGGGGCCGCCGTCGTCCCGCTCGACCTGACCCTGCCCGACCAGCGGCTGCGCGCGATGGTGGCCGCCGCCGACCTGCGCGTCGGGGTGGCCGAGTCGGTGCAGGCGGCCAAGGAGATCGCCGGACGGCTGGACCTGGAGGCCGGGCTCACCTGGCTGGACCTGGAGAGCGCCGACGCCGGCGGCACCGAGATGAGGGGCCTGCCGCAGGTGCCGCTCAACGCGCTGGCCTACGTGCTGTTCACCTCGGGATCGACCGGGCTGCCCAAGCCGGTGGCCGTCGGGCACGACGCGCTCGCCTTCTACGCCGGCATCTTCGCCGAACGGCTCGCCATCACCGACCGCGACGTGTTCCTGCAGTTCGCCGCGCTCACCTTCGACGTCTGCTTCGAGGAGACGGTCCCGGTGTGGTGCCTGGGCGGCGGGGTGCTGCTCCTGGAGGACAACAAGATCGCCCCGGTGGACCTCGAACAGGTCCTCGCCGCCGGCGGCGGCACGCTGGCCGACTTCACCAGCTCCTACTGGGCCGAGTGGGCCCGCGACCTCGAACGCCGCCCGCGACCGCTGCCCCCGTCGCTGCGCCTGGTGGTGATCGGCGCCGAAGCCGGCTACGTCGCCGACCTCGAACGCTGGACCGGCCCCACCGGCGTTCCGGTGGTCAACGCCTACGGCCTCACCGAGACCCTGATCACGTCCATCACCCACACCGCGGCGGTGAGCGACGGCCGGCTCGGCCCCGTCATCCCGATCGGGCTGCCGATGCGCGGCGTGCGCGCCTACGTGCTCGACGCGGACATGTGGCCGGTCGCGCCCGGCCTGGCCGGCGAGCTGTACGTCGCGGGCCCGATCCTGGCCAGGGACTACCTCGGCCTGCCCGCCGCGACCGCCCAGCGGTTCTTCCCCGACCCGTTCGGCGACGAGCCGGGCGCGCGCATGTACCGCACCGGCGACCGGGCCAAGGTGGACGCCGACGGCGTGCTGCGCTTCGTGGGCCGGGTCGACGGCCAGATCAAGGTCCGCGGCCACCGGGTCGAGCTGCGCGAGGTCGAGGTGGCCGTGGCCGCCCACCCGGACGTCGAGGAGGTGGTCTGCCGCGCGGCCCGCACCGACGGCTCGCACGAGGTGATCGCCTACGTGGTCCCGCGCCCCGGCGGCACGCTCGACCTCGCGGACCTGCGGCGCTTCCTCGTCGAGCGCATCCCCGGCTACCAGGTGCCCGCCCACCTCGTCGAGATGGCCATACTCCCGCGTACGGCGGGCGGCAAGCTGGTCCCGAGCGCGCTGCCCGAACCCGTGCGCGGGACGGCGGCGGCGGCCGCGGCGGAACCGGCCGACGCCAGGCAGGCGGCGCTGCTGCGCATCTGGCAGGAGGTGCTCGGCCGGGAGGACGTCTCGATCGACGACAACTTCTTCGCCGCCGGGGGCAACTCGATCTCCAGCATCCGGGTGGTCTCGCTGGCCAGGGCGGCGGGCATGCCGTTCACCGCGCGGGACGTCTTCGCCCGCCAGACGGTCCGCGAGCTGACCGAGGCGCTGGGGGCCACTTGGACGCCCGCCGTCCAGGCGCCGGTGACGCCCGTGCTGCCCGGGGTGTACCGGCTGCCCGAGACCACCCACATGGGGATCGAGGCGGCCGGCCGTACGCGGCTGCTGGCCGGGCTGCTGGACGCCGAGCGGGTCGAGCCCGCGGGGCCGATGCAGCGGTGGGGGCTGAACCGGCTGCGGCACCAGCCGCGGCCGGGGATGTACCGGGTGTACGAGGCGTTCGACATCAGCGGCACCGACGTGGACGTGGACATGCTGGTCCTGGCGTGGAACGCGCTGGTGGAGCACCACCCCGCGCTGCGCACCTCGCTGCACGCGCACGAGGGCGGGGAGCTCCAGGCGGTGCACCGCAACGCCGCGCTGCACGTGCGCCGGGTGCAGCTCGACGGCGCCGGCACGGGCGCGGCCATGCTGGTGGTCAAGCAGCACCTGGAGGCGCTCAGGAGCACCCCGGTCGATCCGCTGCGCCGGTGCGCGGTCGAGCTGACCGTCTTCGACGTGGGGCCGGGCGCGGCGTACCTGGTGTGGGACTACTCCTATCTCAGCCTCGACGGCTGGTCGTTCGCGGTGCTGATGGGGGATCTGTTCGACCTGCACGACGGCTTCCGCGCCGGGGCGCCGGTCACCCTGGCCGCCCGGCCGCAGCCCGGAGCGATCGCGCGCTGGTGGCAGGAGCGCGATCCGGCCGCCGCCCGCGCCTACTGGACCGAGCGGCTGGCCGGGACGCCGCGCGGCCTGCTCGGCACCGCGCTCGGCCCGGGCGGCGCCGCGCCCGCCCTCGACGCGTCCGGCGAGAGCGCGCTCCATGCCGACCAGCGGATCTGGCTGCCCGCCGAGCGCACGGCGGCGCTGAACCGGCGGGCCGCCGAGGCGGGGCTGACGCTGCACACCCTCGTCCAGGGCGCCTACGCGATCGCGCTCGGCGCCGCGCTGGACGCCAGGGACCTGGTCTTCGGCACCGTCGTCTCGGGCCGGGCCGACAGCGTGGACGGCGCCGAGGACATCGTGGGCTGCCTCAACAACCGGCTGCCCAGCCGGGTCGTCGTGGACCCCGCGGCACGCTGCCGCGACTGGCTGCGCGGGCTGCAGGACAACCACGCGCGGGCGAGCGGGTTCGAGCACGTCTCCCCGCTGGACGTGCAGCGCTGGTGCGGTGTCGGCGAGGCCGAGCGGCTCTACGACTCCGAGATCGTCGTGGAGAACTTCCCGTTCGACGGCCGGCTGCAGTCGCGCCTGGCGGGCTGGAACCCGATCGCCAACGGCGGCCCCGGCGACGAGACGCTGCGGCTGACCGTCTGGCCGGACCCCGCGCTGCTGCTGAAGGTGAGCTATTACCGCGACCTGGTGGCCGACGAGCGTGCCGTGAGCCTGCTGCGCCACGTCCGGCGGGTGCTCGACGTCCTGGCGGACGGCCTGGACCGGCCGGTCGCCGAACTGCCGGCCGTACCCGACTAGAAGGAGTGTCTCCATGACCGACAGCACCCGCTACCGCGTCGTGCGCAACGACGAGGACCAGTACTCGATCTGGGCCGTCGGCCGCGACCTGCCTCTCGGCTGGACGGAGGAGGGCACCGTCGGCGACCGCGAGACCTGCCTCGACCGGATCGAGCAGGTGTGGACCGACATGCGGCCGCGCTCGCTGCGCGAGCACCTGGCCGGCTCGTAACGAGAAGGGACGCCTCCCATGGACAGCAAGGCCACACCCGCCGCGACCAGGAAGAGTCTGTGGCGCCACCGCGACTTCACCCTGTTGTGGGCGGCTCAGACGGCCAGCCAGATCGGCTCGCAGATCACCTTCTTCGCCATCCCGGTGATCGCGCTGACCGTGCTCAACGCGTCCACGACGCAGGTCGGCCTGCTGGCGGCGGCGGAGACCCTGCCGTTCCTGCTGGTCTCGCTGCCCGCGGGCGTGTGGGTCGACCGCTGGGACCGGCGCCGCACGCTGATCTTCACCGACCTCGGGCGGATGGCGGTCCTGGCGATCCTGCCGCTGGCCTTCCTGTTCGACATGCTGAGCATTCCGCTGATGCTGGTCGTCGGCCTGCTGGTCGGGGTGCAGACGGTGTTCTTCGAGATCGCCGACCAGGCGTTCCTGCCGTCGGTGGTCGAGACCGAGGACATCCCGGCGGGCAACGCGCGGCTGGAGGTGTCCCGCTCGATCGCCTACCTCGGCGGGCCGAGCGTCGGCGGCCTGCTCCTGCAGGTGGTGCTCGCGCCGCTGGTGCTGCTGATCAACGTGGGGAGCTTCCTGCTGTCGGCCGTGCTCATCGGCCGGATCTCCTACCGCCCGGCCGCCGCGGCGAAGGCGGACGCCCCCCGGCGCAGGATGCTCACGGAGATCGGCGAGGGCCTGCGGTTCGTCTTCGGCAACCGCACGCTGCGGGCGATCGCCATGTGCACCGGATCCATGAACCTGATCGGGCTCGGCGGGGCGCTGACCGCGCTGCTGACCGTGTTCGCGCTCAACGACCTGGACCTCACCCCGGGCGCGCTCGGGCTCATCCTGACCCTGGGCAACGCGGGCGCGCTGCTCGGCGCGGTGGTGAACGGCTGGGTGATCAAGAGGCTGGGGCTGGGGCGCACGCTGATCGCCGCGGCGCTGCTGGCGACCCTGCCGATCATGCTCGTCGCGGCCGCGGGCCGGGGCGCGGGCGCGCTGCTCATCTCCATCGCGATCGGGACGATGCTGGCGGGCATCTCGGTCTACAACATCAACCAGATCAGCCTGCGGCAGGCCATCACGCCGACGGAGCTGCAGGGCCGGATGAACGCCTCGATGCGCTTCGCCGTGTGGGGGACGCTCCCGCTGGGCGCCGCCCTCGGCGGCCTGCTCGGCGACGTGTTCGGCGTCCGGCCGATGTTGTGGGTCCTCGGCTCGCTGGCCCTGCTGGTGTGCCTGCCGCTCCTGCTCACCCGCGAGATCAGGACGTTGCGTACCGGGCCTCTTCCGCAGGAGTAGACCCTCCGGCGGAGAGACCGCATTTCTCCTTGCACAACCTGCGCGAAGGAAAGGAACGACGGCGTGCGCCTTGTCTTCATGGGATATCAGACGTGGGGTCACCGGGTTCTCGACGCCCTGCTGACCGCCGGCCACGAGATCCCCCTCGTCATCACCCATCCCACCAGCGATCACGCTTACGAGACCATCTGGAACGACTCGGTGGCCGGCCTCGCCGCCGAGCACGGCATCGCGGTGCTGGAGCGCCGCTACGCCAACGACGAGGAGGTCGCCGAGCTCCTGCGTGAGCTGGCTCCCGGCCTGCTGGTCTCCTCCGACTGGCGCACCTGGGTGGCGCCGCGCATCTACGGCCTGGCCAAGCACGGCGCGATCAACATCCACGACGCGCTGCTGCCCCGCTACGGCGGCTTCGCCCCGCTCAACTGGGCCCTCATCAACGGCGAGCGCGAGGTGGGCGTCACCGTCCACTTCATGAACGAGAGCTTCGACCTCGGCGACATCGTGCTGCAGCGCCGGGTTCCCGTCGAGGACGGCGACACCGTGACCGACCTGTTCCACAAGACGATCGAGCTGTTCGCGCCCATGACGCTGGAGGCCATCGAGCTCATCGACTCCGGCCGCACCGACTGGACCAAGCAGGATCCGGCCAAGGCCACGTTCTTCCACAAGCGCTCGGCCGAGGACAGCCGGATCTTCTGGACCTGGCCGGCCGAGGACATCGTCAACCTGGTCCGGGCCCAGGCCGACCCGTACCCCAACGCGTTCGCCCACTTCGGCGGCGAGCGCATCCGGGTGTTGTCCGCATCGGTGTCGAAGCTCCGCCTGGGCGGCACGCCCGGCCGGGTCTTCCGCCCGGAGGGCGACGGCGTGGCCGTCGTCTGCGGCCCCGCCGCGCGCAGCGGCACCGAGTACGGCGTGGTGCTGAAGCGCATCCGCACCGACGACGACCGCGCACACCGCGCCGTCGACTTCTTCCGCGCGATGGGCGGCTACCTCACCAGCCATCCACACAGCTGACCCGCCCGGTCACACCTCCGGCGCGCGCTCCGTCATAGGTGCAGAACACTCACCGAGGAGCGCACACCATGAAGATCGCAGTTGCGGGAGCCACCGGACGCCTTGGCCGCCACGTCGTGGACGTCATCACCGAGCAGGGCCACGAGGCGGTGGCCATGTCCCGTGGCACCGGCGTGGACATCGTGACCGGCGCCGGCCTGGCCGAGGCGCTGGCGGGCGTGGACGTCGTCATCGACGTGGCCAGCTCGCCTTCTCCCGACGAGCAGGAGGCCACGGAGTTCTTCACCACCGCCTCGGCCAACCTGCAGAGGTACGGCGGGGCCGCCGGGGTCAAGGAGATCGTCGCGGTCTCCATCATCGGCATCGACGGCTCCACCGGCGGCTACAACGCGGCCAAGCTCGTGCACGAGCGCGAGATCCAGGCGGGCCCGGTCCCGGCCCGCGTCGTGCGGGCCGCCCAGTTCCACGAGCTGGTCGGGCAGATGCTCGAATGGGGCACCCGGGACGGCGTGGCGTACATCCCCGCGATGCGCACCCAGCCCATCGCCGCCAGGGCGGTGGCCGAGACGGTGGTGGCGGTCGCGGTGTCCGGCGCGGACGTGGCCGAGGTGGCCGGGCCGCGCGAGGAGAGCATGGTGGCGCTGGCCGAGCTGGTGGTGGCGCGGCGCGGGCTGGAGGTGAAGGTGCAGGCCGTGCGCGACCCCGGCGACGCCGAGGCGTTCGAGGGCGGCGCCCTGCTGCCGGGCCCGGGCGCCCGGCTGGCCGGTCCCGCCTTCGCCGACTGGCTCGCCTGAGCCCGGCAGCGGGTACGGCGGCGCCTATTCCGCGACCTCGTCCAGCAGGCGCGACCAGAACGCGGTCAGCTCGCCACCCCGGTAGACCCGGTGATGGATGCGGTCGTGATCACGGTAGACGGACACCTCCGTGTACGGGGCGCCGGCGTCGGTGAAGCCGGTGAACAGGTCCGTCCAGTCGTCCGGGCCCGGCGCCCACTCGGGGAAGGCCAGGCGCGCGGCGTGCCCCCGCAGCGTGCCGAGCCAGCGCTCCTCCCCCGGGGCGTCCATGCTTCACCATGACAGATGACAGGTCGTGAGCAGGTAAAACACGTGATTCGCCGGTCATCGCCCCTGGCGCCCGTACACGGCCCAGGCCCGGGCGGTGAGGGAGAAGGGGCTGGCGGGCAGACGCTCACGCAGCAGATCGCGCAGGGCGGCCCGGTGGTCGCCGGGCAGCGAGGCGACGTACCCGGGAGCGGGACCCTGCCCGCCGAGGAACGGCGTCCAGAAGTCGTCGAAGCCGGTGAACTCCATCGGCACCACGATCGGCTCCGTCCGCACGCCGGTCAGCCCGGCTCCGGCCCACAGCGCGCGCAACGGCTCCGGGCGGCACAGCGGGAACCGCGCGCCCTCGTCCAGGGCCGCGGCGGCCGGGTCGAGCGTGGCGGCGGCGTCCCAGAAGTGCCTGAGCATCGCCATGCCGTCCGCGTAGTCCCACACGTACGCCGCCACGACGCCGCCGGGCGCCGCGACCCGGGCCAGCTCCGCCGCCGCGCGTGCGGGGTCGGGCAGGAAGTTGAGCACCAGCCCGCTGACCACCGCGTCGAACCACGCGCCGGGGTACGGCAGCGCCCCCGCGTCACCGGTGCAGAAGGTCACCCGCGGGCCGGCGACCCGGGCGCGGGCGTGGGCCAGGAACCCCGCCGAAGGGTCGATGCCGGTCACCTCACGCGGATCGGCGAGCGAGAGCACGGCGGCGGTCAGGGCGCCGGTGCCGCAGCCCACGTCCAGCCAGCGCCCGCCTGCGGGCACGCCGAGCCCGGGCACGAAGACCGACGCCATCCGGCCGGCCCAGCGGCCCATGAACGCCTCGTACGCCGCGCCGGCGGCCCACACCTCGGTCATAGGGCGACGATACGCGGCCCGGCCCTGTCCCCCCGGTTGAGACTTCCGGGCCGGTGGCCGCCGGTGACGGCGGGAAAGCTTCCGGGGCCGGTTCAACGACAGCCTTGAAGACATGAGCGTTTACGACAACGAGCAGCTCAGCCCGCCCTCGTGGCGGGAGCTGCTGGGCCGGGAACACGGCGGCTCGGCGATCGTGCTGGCCGTCGGGGTGCTGGTGGGCGCGGTCAACATCTACCTGGCCTCCAGCCTGCTGCCGACGGCGGTGGCCGAGCTCGGCGGCGCCGGCTTCTACGCCTGGAACATGACGATCTACCTCGTCGCGATGGTGATCGCGACCATGCTGGTCAGCCGCGTCCTGGGGCGCTGGGGAAACGTCGTGGCGTACCTGCTGGGCTTCGCCGTGTTCCTGGCCGGTTCGCTGGTGTGCGCCGTCACCCCGTCGATGGCGGTGCTGCTGGCCGGCCGCGGCGTGCAGGGGCTGGGCGCGGGGCTGCTGTCCGGGCTCGGCTACGCCGTGGTCCGCTCGGCCCTGCCGCCCCGGCTCTGGACGCGCGGCAACGCGCTGATGTCGGCGATGTACGGCGTGGGCAACTTCGCGGGCCCGGCACTGGGTGGGCTGTTCGCCCAGTTCGGCGGGTGGCGGCTGGCCTTCGTGCTGATGGCGGTGATCGCGGCCGGGTGCGGGCTGATGGTGCCCCGGGTGCTGCCCCGCGGGGAGCGCGGCGACGGGCGGGCGCCGGTGCCGGTCGGGTCGCTGCTGCTGGTGACCGGGGCCACGCTGGCGGTCAGCGTGGCGGGGGTGCTGTCCGGCGCCGTGGCCATGGCGGCCGCGATCGGGGTGGCGCTGCTGCTGCTGATCGGGTTCGCCGCCCACGAGCGGCGCAGCGGCCTGCGGGTGTTCCCGCGCACGACCTACGCGCCCGGCTCGCCGCTGAAGTGGGTGTACCTGACGCTGGCGCTGCTGGCCTTCGGCGTGGCGGTGGAGTCGTTCGTCCCCCTGTTCGGCCAGCGCCTGGGCGGCCTGCCTCCGATCGCGGCCGGATTCCTCGGGGCCGCGATCTCGCTCGGGTGGTCGGCGACCCAGGTCGTCAGCTCCTCGGCGGTCAAGGAGGCGACGGTCCGCCGGCTGCGCGTGCTCGGGCCGCTCGTGCTGGCGGCCGGGTTCCTCGTCCTGGGGCTGCTGCAGCGGCAGGAGGCGCCGCTGTGGCTGGTCATCGTGTGGGCGCTGATGATGATCGCGGCCGGGTCCGGCGTCGGGCTGGCCTACCCGCATCTCGCGGTGGCCGCGATGGCCAGCACCCGGGACCCGGAGGAGGGACGGCGCGCCGCCGCCGCGATCGCCACGGTGACGAGCCTGTCGATCGCCTTCGGCACGGCGGTCGCCGGCGTCCTGGTCAATCTGGGCGGGACCTCGATGCTCGAGGCGGCCCGCCACACGCTGTTCGGTTTCGCCGTCATCTGCGCCATCGGCGCCCTCACCGCCCGCAGGGCCTCATGACCTTGGGAGATGTCATGTCCGATGTTTTTCCGATGCCTCGCGCCGCCGGATGCCCCTTCGATCCCGCCCCGGGGCTGAGCCGGGAGCCGGTCTCCCGGGTGCGGCTCTGGGACGGCGGCACCGCGTGGATGGTCACCGGATACGCCGACGTGCGCGCGCTGCTTTCCGATCCGCGCGTCAGCGTGGACGTCGCCCAGCCGGGCTTCCCGCACACCAACGCGGTGAGCAAGGCGCGCGACGCGCGGATGAAGACCCTGATGCAGATGGACGCCCCCGAGCACACCGTCCACCGGCGGATGCTGACCGCCGACTTCCGGATCAGGAAGATGGAGGAGCTCCGGCCCGGGATCCAGCGGATCGTCGACGACCTCGTCGACGGCATGCTGGCCGGGCCGAAGCCGGCCGACCTGTACGAGGCGCTCGCCCTTCCGGTCCCGTCGCTGGTGATCTGTGAGCTGCTCGGCGTGCCGTACGCCGACCGGGGCTTCTTCCAGCGGGTGGCGGGCGAGCTCGTCATGGACGGCGGCGACCCCGCGCGGGCGCTGGCGGCCAGCGAGGAGCTCAACGGCTACCTGGAGGAGCTGACCGAGCGCAAGAGCGCCGAGCCCGGCGACGACGTGCTCAGCAGGCTGGCCGTCGAGCAGTACCGCACCGGCGCGATGACCCGGCGCGAGATCGCCGTCATGGGCCAGCTCCTGCTCGTGGCCGGGCACGACACGACCGCCAACATGATCGCGCTGGGCACGGCCGCGCTGTTCGCCCATCCCGGCCAGCTCGCCGCGCTCAAGGACGGCGCCGACGTGGCGGGCGCGGTCGAGGAGCTGCTGCGCTACCTGTCCATCACCCACACCGAGGCGCGTCGCGTGGCGCGCGAGGACCTCGTGGTGGGCGGGCAGCTCATCCGCGCGGGTGAGGGGATCATCGCGGTGAAGAGCACGGCCAACCGGGACCCGGCGGCCTTCCCCGGCGGCCCCGGCGCCCTCGACGTGCGGCGCGACGCCCGCCACCACGTCGCCTTCGGCTACGGGGCCCACCAGTGCCTGGGCCAGCCGCTGGCCCGGGTCGAACTGCAGACCGTCTTCGGCACGCTGTTCCGCCGCGTGCCCACGCTGGCGCCGGCCGTACCCCTGGAGGAACTGAGGTTCAAGGAGCACGCGGTCTTCTACGGCGTCCGTGAACTGCCCGTCACCTGGTAGGAGGAGGAAACAGATGAAGATCACCGTTGAGCAGGGGGCCTGCGTCGGCTCCGGGCAGTGTGTGTACGCCGCCCCGGAGGTGTTCGACCAGCGCGACAGCGACGGCATCGTCGTGCTCCTGGACGACGCCCCCGACGCCCGCCTGCACGAGGACGTCGAGGACGCCGCCCGCATCTGCCCGGCGCAGGCGATCGCGCTCAGTTAGCGGCGCGCCAGGCGTACTCGAACTCGGGCAGTTCCAAGCCCTGCGGGAAGAAGCAGGTCCTGGCGTCGGTCCGGACGGCGCCGTGACGCTCGTAGAAGGCGATGGCCCGGGTGTTGGCGCTCAGCACCTCCAGGTACACCTCGCCCGCCGGGTGCTCGCGCGCCGCCCAGGCCAGGCCGTGCCGCAGCAGGGCGGCGCCGATGCCCGAGCCCGTCAGTCCCGGCCGGACGTGCAGGTTGTCGAGCAGGATGCGCCCGTCCGGCTGCGGGATGAAATAGCAGAAACCACGCAACCGTCCGTCGTCGTCGCGGGCCACGAAGAACCCCGCCCCCGGCGTGGGTACGGCCAGCCGTTCCCGCCACAACGTCAGCCGGTTCTCCAGCAGCGACTCGTTCAGGAAGGAGCCGGGCATGATGCCCGCGTAGGCCGTCCGCCAGCTCTCCGCATGGAGCTCGGCAACCGGATAGACATGATCAATCATCCCGTTCTCGATACGCATGGCCGACAGCTTGGCACGGGTCAGCGATGCGCCAGCAACGGAGTGTGGTGGTCGGTTCCGTCCGGGCCGTCCGGGTCGGCGTGCACGGTGGCGGCCCGCAGGCGGGGCAGGTCGTGGATGAGCCGGTGCTCGGCCTCCACGGCCACCGCGTGCGCCTCGACCAGGGAGACGTCGTGGCGGACCGCGATCTCCACCTCGGCGCGCAGCGCATGGCCGATCCAGCGCAGCCGTACCGACCCCACACGCCGCACGCCGGGCACGGCCGCCAGGATGCGCTCGGCCTGCGCGACCAGGGCGGGGTCGACCGCGTCCATCAGCCGGTGGTAGATCTCCCTGGCGGCGTCGCGCAGCACGAAGCAGATGGCCGCGGTGATGAGCAGGCCGACGAGCGGGTCGGCCAGCGGGAAGCCGAGTGCGGCGCCGCCCGCCCCCAGCAGTACGGCCAGCGAGGTGAACCCGTCGGTCCTGGCGTGCAGGCCGTCGGCGACCAGCGCCGCCGAGCCGATCTCCCTGCCGACCTTGATGCGGTAGCGGGCCACCCACTCGTTGCCCAGGAACCCCACGACGCCCGCCGCCGCGACCAGGCCCAGGGCCTGCACGTTCTCGGGGTCGACGAGCCGCTTGACCGCCTCGTAGCCGGCCAGCCCCGCCGAGGCGGCGATCAGGGCCACGATGACGATCCCGGCCAGGTCCTCGGCGCGGCCGTACCCGTAGGTGAAGCGGCGGGTGGCGGCACGGCGGCCGAGCGAGAACGCGATGGCCAGCGGGACGGCGGTCAGGGCGTCGGCGAAGTTGTGCAGCGTGTCGCCCAGCAGGGCCACGGACCCGGACAGGCCGACGATGACCGCCTGGACCAGCGCGGTGACCATGAGGACCCCGAAGGAGACGGCCAGCACGCGCATGCCCCGGGAACTGGACTCCAGCGCGGCGTCGGTCTTGTCCGCGCTGTCGTGGCTGTGCGGGACGACGAGGTGGCCCACCTTGGCCAGCGACCGCCGGACGCGGCCGTGATCACTGTCATGGATGTGGCCGTGGGCGTGGCCATGCCCGTGTCCGTGCTCATGCCCCTGGGAACCCGGCATGACGTCCCTCTCACTTGCCTTTGAGCCGTTTGCCTGGATTATATGTAGTCATGTATGCACGCGACAACGGATCAGGTGCGAGTCACCCGCAGGAGCAACCGACGGGCCCGCAGGTCGAGACGGCCGTGGCCGCGTTCCGCATGCTCAGCGACGCCACCCGGCTCCGCCTGATGTGGCTGTTGTCGGCCGGCGAGTACGACGTCACCTCCCTGGCCGCCGCCGTCGGCGTCGCCCGGCCCTCGGTCTCGCAGCACCTGGCCAAGCTCCGCATGGCCGGGCTCGCGCACACCCGCCGCGACGGCCGCCGGATCCTCTACCGCGCCCGCGACGCCCACGTCCGCGCGCTGATCCAGGAAGCCCTCTTCCACGCCGACCACGAGGTCTCCGGCATCCCCCGCCACGACTAGATCGGTCGGCGCGGCCGGATCGAGACAAACACGGGTGCCTCGTCCCGCGGCGGTTTAGAGTGGACGATGCCTGCCGGGATGAGCGCCGCGTGGACCCGGCGGCGCCCGCCGTACGCGTCACCGAGTTCAGCCAGACCCTCGCGAACGAGAAGGAACGAAAACGACGGCACGGGCGTGCAGGTTCGCGGCACCGAGTTCCCGGAACAGGCGAGACGGCCAGGCGTGCGCTGGATCGTTCCCGTCAGAGCACTACTTAATCACATAGTAGCAACACCAAGATCTACTACGATTAATAGTTGACTGAACTGCCGATCCGGAAGGGGCGTCCTGTGCTGGCCGACGTTCTGGAACTGAGTGATGCCACGGTGAGCAGCGGACTCCTCGTGCAGCTCCCCCTGGCCCGCCGCGCGCTGGCCAGGCTGTGGTACGACCGGCGCTTCGGCGTCAACACCGCCGACTTCGCCACGCTCACCGACCTCGGCCTGGAGCACCCGGAACGCGTCTACTACTCACCCGCGCACTGGGGCACGCTCCGCCGGGCACTGCCCGCCCGGGACGTCGGCGAGCACGACGTCTTCCTCGACCTGGGCGCCGGAAAGGGCCGCATGATGCTGGAGGCGGCCAGCGGGTACGCGTTCAAGCGGGTGATCGGCGTCGAACTCTCACCGGAACTCACCGAGGTCACCCGGCGCAACCTGACCGCCACCAGGCTCCGCCTGCGCGCCCGTGACGTGGAGGTGGTGCAGTCGGACGTCCTGGACTACGACATCCCCGACGACGTCAGCGTGGTCTTCCTCAACAACCCGTTCAGGGGGGAGATCTTCGCCTCGGCCATGGAACGCCTCCTCGATTCGGCCGGCCGTGCCCCCCGCCCGATCACCATGATCTACTTCAACCCCGTCGAGGAGCCCCACCTCCTGCAGACCGGGCGCTTCAAGCACGTGCGGACGGTGGTTCCCCGGTGGCGGAAGGTCGAGGGCATCTACGGCACGACCCGCGTGTACACGGTCACCTAGCATCACCCAGCCCCCACCCACCGCCCTGCGGCGACCTGACACTTCACCCGCGCCTCCCCGGCGTGGCCCGACCACGCCCGGCCGCGCCCATTCACCGGCTGCCGTGAGGACGGCGATCTAACCGGCTGCGACTCCGGCCATGATCACCCCGACCAGCCGTGCGACGGCCGCCTCCGAGGGCATGGCCGCGGCGGCCGACAGGGCGTGGAGGCAGTAGCGCGCGAGCTCGTCGGCGGGCACGTCGGCCCGGAACTCCCCGCTCCCCCTGCCCTCGTCGAGCAGCCCGCGGACGAGGGCGGTCAGGTGCTGCTGGGCCTCGACCGGGTGCCCGCCGTGGTGCAGCAGCACGCCCAGGTCGGGGCCGTGTTCGCCGCGCTGTTGCAGGATGCGCGCATAGGCGATCAGCACCGACTCCAGCCGCCGGCCTGCCCGGCCCGGCCGGTTCGCGATCTCGGCCAGTTGCCGGAGATGCGCAGAGACCTGCCGCTCATGCCAGGCGGCGAGGACCGACTCCACGTCGGCGAAGTACTTGTACACCGTGGCCCGGCCGATGGCCGCCCGCTCGGCGATCTGGGCCATCGTGACGGCCATCAGCCCCCGCTCGGCCACCAGCGCCCAGGCGGCATCCAGGATCGCGTCACGAACGGCGGCCCGATGCGTCTCGATGGTCTCGTTCCAGAGTTTGGGCACCGGCTAAGCATACGTCACGACAGGGTCGTGACAGATGTCTCGCGCCGTGACATATTGTCTCGCAAAAAGGAGAACATCATGTCGTCCCAGACACCGCCACGAGCCCCGAGGTGGGTGAAGGTTTCCGCGATCGCCGTGGCCATCCTGGTCCTGGCGTTCCTCATCGCCCAGGTCTTCGGCATCGGCGGCCCCCACGGCCCCGGCCGCCACGCCTCCCTCCCCCAGCCGCCGAACACACCCCCACCCCCAGCGCCGGCACTGGCTTCCACTCCCGCCGCCACCTCGTGACCGGCCCCTGCGTCCGCCCGAGTCCCGCTCCCCGTCTCCACCTCGTGACCGGCCCCTGCGTCCGCCCGAGTCCCGCTCCCCGTCTCCACCTCGTGACCGGCCCCTGCGTCCGCCCGAGTCCCGCTCCCCGTCTCCACCCCAGCCCCTACATCCACCCCACTCCCCGCCTCCGCCCCGGCCCCGGCATCCACCTCGGCCCCTACATCCACCTCCCTCCCCGCGTCCGCCCCTGCCCCGGCCTCTGCATCCACCCCGGTCCCGCCTCCCGCCTCCGCGCCGACCCAGTCACCGCCTCCCCCGGTCCCGCCTCCCGCCTCCCGCGTCCACCCCGACCCCAGCCACCGCCTCCGCCCCCGGTCCCGCCTCCCGCATCCGCCCGAGTCCCGGCGCCAGATCTGCTCTCAGCCTCGACCTCCACCCAGGCCGTCGGCTCCATCCCGGCCCCGGCCTCGGTCCCGGCACCGGCACCGGCCCCGGCACCCACATCGGCACCGTCGGTGTGGGTGCCGGTGCCGGTCGTCGTCATGGGGCCGTACGCGTGATCCCGACCGGCCAGCGCCGCCCCACCCCGACCGCCCACCACCACGGAGCCCCGCCCGCGATGTCACCCAGCCTGCGCAAACTCATCCTGACCACGCACATCACCACCTCCGTCGGGTGGCTCGGCGCGGTCCTCGCCTACCTGGCCCTCGACCTCACCGCCACCCTCAGCACGGACACCCCGGCCGTCCGCAGCGCGTACACGGCCATGGACGTGCTGGTCCGGTTCGCGATCGTGCCGCTGGCCGTGGCCTCCCTGGCCGTCGGGCTGGTCAACGCCCTGGGCACGCCGTGGGGGCTGGTGCGGCACTACTGGGTGGTGGTGAAGTTCGTGCTCACCGCCGCCGCCACCGTTGTCCTGGTGGTCGAGAGCCGGACGGTGAGCTCCCTGGCCGAGGCAGGGCTGACCAGTGCCGACCCCCGCCTCCTGCCGACGACACTGCCCCACTCGATCGGAGGCACGGCGGTGCTGGTGATCGCGACGGTTCTCTCCGTGTACAAGCCGCGCGGCCTGACGAGGTACGGCTGGCGGCGCCGTACCCGGCCAGAGCGTCTACGATCGCAGATAGTACCCTGAGACGGGAGGGCGATCATGACACGCGGCCTGGGTGGACTGGAGACGGCGATCATGGATCTCCTGTGGTCCTACCATCGGCCGGCGTCGGTGCGGAACGTGCTGGAGGACCTGCGGCGCGACCGGGACCTCGCCTACACGACCGTCATGACCGTGATGGACAAGCTGTACAAGAAGGGCTTCCTGAAGCGCCGCCCCCAGGGCAAGGCGTACGTCTACGAGCCGCTGCTGACCAAGGAGGCATTCACCGCCCAGCAGATGCGCGAGACGTTAGCCGGCAGCGGCAACCAGGCGGCGACGCTGGTGCACTTTCTGGAGCGGCTCAGTCCCGAGGAGGCCGCGGCGCTTGAGACCGCGCTCCGGGTGTTCCCCCTGCGGAGGCCACATTCATGATCGCGGCCATTCTTGCGGTCTACACGTTGCTCGCCACGACGCTTCTGCCCCGGCTGCTGGCCAGGGCGCACTGGTCGGACCGTGCGCCGCGGCTGGCGATCTCGCTGTGGCTGGCGGCGTGCGCGTCCGCGATCGCCTCGGCCGCCCTCGCGTCGGTCGCGACCGCGGTCCCCGCCGACACCCTCGGCCACGAGCTCGCCGGCCTCATCGAAGCCTGCTTCGCCATGCTGGAGGAGGGCTTCGACGCCGCGTCGATCCCCGCCGGCTCGTGGCCGGCGCTCGCCGCGAGCTCGCTGATCATGGCCAGGGCGGGCTTCTGCACGGCGGCGGTGCTGTTCACGGCGTGGCGCGAGCGCCGCCGGCACGCGGGGATGCTGCGCCTGCTCGGCCGCTACAACGGCGAGCTCGGCGCGACCGTCCTGGAGTACGGCGAGCCGCTCGCCTACTGCCTGCCGGGCCGCCGGCCGGAGACCGTCGTCACCACGGCCGCGCTGGGCACCCTGTCCCCGGAGTGCCTGGCCGCCGTCCTCGCCCACGAGCGGGCGCACATCGCGGGGCGGCATCACCTGGTGCTGGCTCTGGCCGACGGCCTGAGCCGGGCGTTTCCCCGGCTGCCGCTGTTCACCGGGGCCCGGGACGAGGTGGTGCGGCTGGTCGAGCTGCGGGCCGACGACGTGGCCGCCCGCCGCCATCCGCGGGTGCACATCGCGGCCGCCCTGGTGAGCCTGGCCACCGGCCGCGCCCCGGCCTTCGCGCTCGGCGCCGCCGGGGAGACGGCCCTCGCCCGGGTACGCCGTATGCTCCAGCCGGCCGTACCGCTGTGCGGGTACGAGAGGGCCACGGGCCTGGCGGCGGTCGCGCTGCTCGTGGCCGGTCCCGCGGCGATCGCCCTCGCGCCCGGGCTGAGCGCGCTCGTCGCCCACCACTGCCACAGCCTCTCGGTACTGGGCTGACCCGACCGGCCCGGGCCCTGCGCGGTCAGGGGAAGATCGGGCCGATCGTGGCCACGCCCGGCATGGTCTTGAGCCGCTTGATCAGGTCGTCCGAAGGCTGGGCGGAGGCTAGTTTGATCTTGAAGGATTCGCGGATCTCGTCCGGGTGGGTCCGTCCCGAGGTGAAGACCGGGCTCTGGTTGTCGTCCTCGAGCGTCGCCCTGGCGTGGTTGACGAAGAAGAAGCGCTGGACCCGGGGCGAATCGTCGAGAAGCCGGCCGATGGCGCGCTTCTCGGCCTCGCTGGCCGCCCCTCGTCCCTTGCACGAGGCGGCGGGCAGCACGTCCGACTGCCTGCGCGGGCAGAGCATGAGGTTGATCTCGGCCCTGCCCGCCCAGAAGTCGACCGTGGTCCGGGTGGCGCTGGCGACGCCGGGGAACTCGCCCATGACCTTGGCCACGGCCCCGGCGGTGCTGACGTCCTTCAGGGTGATCTCGAACCACTGCGGCCCGTCCAGCTCGCCGGCCACCATCTCCTCGGGCAGCTTGGCCAGCCTGCTCCAGCGATAGGCGTCCTGGCTGGAGACGAACCTCATGGAGGTGACGTACGCCTTGTCCTTGAGGACGTCCTCGATCGACGTCCGCGTGAAGTCCGCGCCGACGTTGAGCGCGCAGGTCTTCTGGGGGCTGCCCTTGCCGCAGAGGATCACCCAGATCCGGCTCTGCTGGGGCAGCGCCCCCTCCGGTACGGCGGCCAGCTTGACCGGCGCCCGGGGCAGCAGCTGGTAGGCGGCGAACAGGACCGCCAGCAGCACCGCGGCGGCGGCGATCGTGATGAGGATGCCGGCTCTGCGGCCGGGGACGTTCGAGGAAGGTAACGCCACAAGCGCACTGTCAATGATCTATCCGGCGGAGTCAACGCCTCTCCCGATACTGACGGTTGAGAAAGCATGCTACCGTCAGCATCGTGACCGATCCTGAGTTTCCCATCCTCGGAACCGAACCTCTCGTCGTGGAACTGGCCAACACCCTCTACGGCGACGAGGACTTCTTCCGGCACGCGGAGTGGATCGACGCCTGGTTCGCCCTGCTCGTTCCCGGGCACGGCCGGATGGGACATCACGCCGGCCGCGTCCGCGCCCTGCGCGACGGCATCCGCTGCCTGCTGTCGGCGGCCGCCGCCGGAGAGGCGCCCGCCCCCGACGCCGTCGAACTGGTCAACACCTTCGCCGCGGCCGCCCCCGCCTACCTGCGCCTCATCTGGCCCGCCGGCCAGGCACCCGCCGCCCGCTGGATCGACACCACCGGCGGCAGCACCGCCGCGCTCGGCCGCCTCGCCACCTGCTGCGTCGAGCTGCTGGCGGGACCGGACGCGGCCAGCCTGCGGCGCTGCGAGGGCCCGGGCTGCTCGCTGCTGTTCGTCAAGAACCATTCACGCCGCCGCTGGTGCCACCCCTCCTGCGGCCACCGGGACCGGCAGGCCAGGTACTACCGCCGCCACCTCACCACCGGAGGAAGCTGATGTTCACATGGCGCCCGCTGCGCGAGGGGGACTTCCCGCTGCTGGCGGAATGGCTCCGGCAGCGCACGTGGCCCGCTGGTGGAACCACGAGACCTCCGCGGAGGCGGTGGCCCGCGACTTCGGCGGCGTGATCAGGGGCGAGGAGCCGTCCGAGGACCTGCTGGTCTCCCGGTACGGCCGGCCGCTGGGCCTGTTCCAGCGCTCGCGCCTGGCGGACTACCCGGACTACCGGGCCGAGCTGGCGGCCATCGCCGAGGTCCCGGACGGCGCCCTGACGATCGACTACCTGATCGGCGATCCGCAGCAGGTGGGCAGGGGCATCGGCGCGGAGATGATCCGCCGCTTCGTCGAGCGCACCTGGGCCGAGCACCCGTCCGCCACCTGCATCGTGGTCCCCGTGGTCGCGGCCAACACGGCGTCGTGGCGCGCCCTGGAGAAGGCCGGGCTGCGCCGGGTCGGCGAGGGCGACCTGGAACCCGACAACCCGATCGACGCCCCCGCCCACTACGTTTACCGCACCGACCGTCCCACGGAGGCGCCATGACGCTCGCGGACACCGCCAAGGCGATCATCGACGAAGCCGTCGGCACCGCCGGCGAGCCGGGAACGCCGTGGGCCGCCCCGGTCTTCTCCGCCCACGCGGGCTACCGGGACTTCCTGTGGATCTCGGCCCCCGAGGCGGCGCGCTCCCGCAACCTCGCCGTACGTCCCGAGGCCGGCATCGTGATCTTCGACTCCGGGGTACGGCCCGGCGAAGGGCAGGCGGTGTACATGGCGGCCGAGGCCGGCGAGGAGACCGACCTGGCGAGCCGGCTGCGGCACTACCCGGGCGATCCGGCGCGGGGCACACCTGCCGTGACTCACCGCGTCATATGCCTGCCAGACATGTAAGCATGCACCAAACCCGGAAAGTGTGACCAGGTCAGCGAACTACGACATATATCTCCTAGACCTATTATGCTGACCGCATGGCACACGACGATCACCTGCCAGACCTGACCCCCACCGCGTGGGCGATTCTCGGCTTCCTGTCGTTGAAGGCGCAGTCCGGGTACGAGATCCTGCGGGCCGCCAAACGGTCGATGGAGGCGTTCTGGGGCATCAGCAACGGCCAGCTCTACCCCCAGCTGCGCCACCTGGCCGAGCAGGGCCTCATCCGGCCCGACGGTGAGGCGGAGGGGCCGCGCTCGCGTCAGCGGTGGGAGATCACCGACGCCGGCCGCGCCGCGCTGCGCGCCTGGCTGGAGTCGCTGTCCTCCCCCGTCCAGATCAGGGACGAGAACCTGGTCAAGCTCTTCTTCGCCGGCGCCGCCAGCCCGGACCTCGTCGGCCGCCTCCTCGAGGAACGCAAGAAGATCTTCTCCCAGTTCGAGAAGGTGATCGACGCGGTGCTGCCGGGCGACCAGCTGCCCGAGGCCGAGCAGGCCGCCTCGCTGGGTGCGCCGGAACTGCTGTTCCGCTACGGCAAGCACTTCACGAAGTCGACCATGCGCTGGATCGACCAGGAGGAGTCCCGCGTGCTCGAGTCCTTGCGCAAAAAGGACGAGGACGAGGAGCGTTCCTAGCTATGGTCGACCTCTTCGCTCCCCTCAGCCTGGCCTTCACCGCCTGGCTCGCCGCGATCGTGGCCAGGCGGGCCCTGGGCATCCCGGTCGGCTGGCCGCGCACGATCGTCGTCGGCATGCTCGTGACCAGCGCCATCGGGTCGGCCGTCACCTCCTTCTCCCAGTTCGCCGGCATCGTCGCCGACGACGGGATCACGGTCTCGATGCCGGCCACGGTCCTCGTCCTGAGCCTGGTGGTCGCGTGGGTGTTCGTCCTCGGCCTCACCGCCCTCGTGATGATGGAGGTGGTCGTCCCCACGGGCACGCTCCCGTCCCCGCTCGACCTGCTGAGAGGCTGGAAGGCCCGCCGCCGCCGCACCCGCCGCTACGCGCAGATCATGAAGATCGTGGTACGGCACGGCCTCGGCGGCTACCTGCGCGGCAGGCGCAGAACCGACCCCTACCAGGGCGCCGGCAAGATCGCCCGGTCGCTGCGGGCGGCGCTCAACGAGGGCGGCGTCACGTTCGTCAAGCTCGGCCAGATGCTCTCCACCCGGCGCGACCTGATCCCCGAGCAGTTCGCCGACCAGCTCGCGACCCTGCAGACCAGCGCCGAGCCCGAGCCGTGGCCCGAGATCGAGAAGGCCATCCGGACGGCCCTCGGCAAGCCGCTGGAGCAGGTGTTCGCCGTCGTGGACCCCGAGCCGATGGCGGCCGCCTCCGTCGCCCAGGTGCACGCCGCCACGCTGCTCGACGGCCGCGAGGTCGTGCTCAAGGTGCAGCGGCCGCGGGCCCGCGCGCAGGTCGCCGCCGACATGGAGATCATCCTGAGGCTCAGCCGCCGGCTGGAGCGCAGCACCCCGTGGGGCCGCTCGCTGCGGGTGTTCACGCTGGCCAAGGGGTTCGCGGCAGCGCTGGACGAGGAACTCGACTACACGGTCGAACTCGACAACCTGCGCAGCGTGGCGGCCACGCTCGACAGCGGCATCGCCGTACCCGAGGTCGTCGAGGAGCACTCCGGCGGCACGCTGCTGGTCATGACCCGGCTGCGGGGCACGCCCGTCGGCGCCGCCGGCGCCGTGCTGGCCGGGCTGAGCGTGGAGCGGCGCAAGGAGATGGCCCACCGGCTGCTCAGCGAGGTGCTGCGGCAGCAGGTCCGCACCGGGATCTTCCATGCCGACCTGCATCCGGGCAACGTCCTGGTCGACGCGGACGGCGGGCTCGGCCTGCTCGACTTCGGCTCCGTGGGCCGGCTCGACGACTCCACCAGGACCGCGCTCGGCATGTTGCTGCTGGCCGTGGACCGCGACGACGCGATCGCCGCGACCGACGCCCTGATCGAGCTGCTCGACCGGCCGCCCGGGCTGGCCGAGCGGGAGCTGGAGCGGCAGGTCGGCCAGCTCATGGTGCGCTATCGGACCGGGTACGGCCGCGGCGGGTCGACGGGCATGTTCGGCAGCCTGCTCAAGGTGGTGCACGACTACGGCTTCGCCGTACCGCCGCAGATCGCCGGCGCCTTCAGGGCGCTGGCCGCGCTCGACGGGACCCTCGCGCTGATCAGCCCGGACCTCGACATGTTCGGCGCGGCCCGCGAGCAGGGCCGCGCCCTCATGCGCGAGGCGGTCGAGCCGGGGGCGGTCCGGGCGAACCTGGAGGAACGACTGGCCGGCTACCTGCCGGTCCTCCAGCGGCTGCCGCGGCGGATCAACCACCTCGTCGAGGACCTGGAGCACGGCAGGCTCTCCGTCAACGTGCGGCCCCTGGCCGACGACGGCGACCGGCGATTCCTGACCGGGCTGGTGCAGCAGCTCGTCATCGCCGTGCTGGCCGGCAGCGCGACCCTGGGCTCGATCATCCTCATCGTGGCCGACGTCGGGCCGATGATCACGCCGAACATCCGGCTGCTGCCGGTCATCGGCGGCGTCCTGCTGCTGATCGGGTTCCTGCTGGCGCTGCGCTCGCTGGCCCTGGTCTTCCATCCGCGATCCGGCTGATCGCGGCGGGTCAGCCCGCCGCCCGCTCGACCTCCTCCAGCATGCGCCGCCGGTCGTCCGGCGTGATCATCCGCCCGCCGAGCACGACGGAGTGGACACGCCGGACGTTGCCGATGTCGGCCAGCGGGTCGCCGTCCAGCACCACCAGGTCGGCCAGCTTGCCCTCCTCGACGGTGCCGAGGTCGCCGAGCGTGCCCAGGAAGCGGGCGGCGTTGCGGGTGGCCGCCTGCAGGACCCGCATGGGCGGGATGCCCGCCTCGGCCATCAGCTCCATCTCCCGGTGCAGCCCGAAGCCGGGGACGGTGAGCGGGCTCGTGTCCGAGCCGGCGAGCAGGGGCACGCCCGCCTGGTCCATGACCTTGACGATCTCCAGCCGCCGCTGGAACAGCAGCCGCCGCTCCGCCCCTTCCTGGGCCTGCCTGCCGCCGGCGAACATGGTCTGGGTGATGTGCTCCCACATGGCGGGCCGGTCCCGCGGCAGGTACTTCAGGTCCGGGTCGCGCACCGAGATGATCGCCGGCTGGTCGACCGCCTCGTGCACGACCAGCGTCGGCGTGAAGTACGCGTCGTCGCCGATCAGGCTCTGGAAGACGCGGTCGGCCTTGTAGGGGTCGACGGTGTTGGCGCCCAGCCAGTCGGTCTCGTAGATCTCCCGCAGCCAGCTGGTGTAGTGGTCGGGCCCCTCCGTCTTGAGGTCGGCCTGGGCCTGCAGCAGCGCCGCGTCGTTGCGCGACAGCGCGGCGAACAGCGCGTGCACGTGCTCGAAGCTGCGCTGTCCCGCCGCGACGGCCTCGGCGATCGGGACCGCGTCGGGGATGTGCCCCGCGTACGGCAGGCCGGCCTTGCCCGCCTCGTCGGCGATGGCGAAGTACGACTCCCTGCTGAGCCGGGAGTACACCTTGATGAAGTCGGCGCCCTCCTTGGCGGCCAGCCGTACCTGGGCCCGGGCCTGCCCGGCGTCGGCGACCTCGACCCAGAAGGGAGCGGGCATCTGCGTCCACAACGTGGGCGACCCATCGATGATCTTGCTGCCGATCGTCATCCGCGGACCCTGCATCAGCCCGCTGCCGATCTTGCGCCGCCACTCGTGGTGGAAGGGCAGCCCCGCCATCTCCCGGACGGTGGTCACCCCGGCGGCCAGGTACAGCTTGAGCACGTCCCCCGGCATGTCCTCCAGGTGGACGTGCATGTCGGCCAGGCCGGGGATGACGTGCTTGCCGGTCAGGTCCACGACGTCCGCGTCTTCGGGGATGGGGACGCCGGCTCCTATGGCGGTGATCCGGCCGTCCCTGATGAGGATGGTCTGCCCGGGCTTCGGGGCGGCGCCGGTCGCGTCGATGACGGTGACATGGGTCAAGGCATAGTTCATGCCTGGCACGATGCTCGGGGGCGCTGACCGGCCGCCTACCACGCGCTGACGGTGACCGGTCAGCCCTGACGTTTCACGGGGATACGTCGTCGGAACGAGGACGGCGGAACCGACAAGGCGAGGCGGCACCATGACCACCCCATCCGAGCCAGAGCTGAGCACGATCATGAGCGAGCGGCGCCAGCTGATCAACCTGGCGTACCGGCTCCTGGGCTCGCTGGCCGACGCCGAGGACGCCGTGCAGGAGACGTACGCCCGCTGGTACGCCATGCCGCCCGCCGCACGGGCCGGCATCGGCTCCCCCGGCGCCTGGCTGACCCGAGTCGCCGGCCGGATCTGCCTGGACCTGCTCGGCTCGGCCCGCGCCCGGCGCGAACGCTACGTGGGCGAATGGATCCCGGAACCGCTGCCCGACCCCGCGGACGATCCGGCCGATCGGGTCACTCTCGACGAGTCGGTCAGCATGGCCTTCCTCGTCGTGCTGGAGTCGATGACCCCGGCCGAGCGGGTGGCGTTCATCCTGCACGACGTCTTCCGCTACCCCTTCGCCGAAGTGGCCGAGATCGTCGGCCGGACCCCGGCGGCCTGCCGCCAGCTCGCCTCCTCGGCGCGGCGCCGCATCGGCGCCGCGCACGTCCCCGCGGCCCCGCCGCCCCGGCAGGCGGGCCTCGTCAGGGACTTCAAGAAGGCTTGGGAGGCGAAGGACGTCCAGGCCCTCGTCGTCCTCCTCGACCCGGACGTCACGGCGGTCGCCGACGGCGGCGGCCTGGTCCCCGCGCGGCTCGACCCGGTCCACGGGGACGACCTGGTCGCGCGCTACATGGTGAGCATCGCCTCCAGGACGGCCGGCCTGACGCTCCTGGAGCGCAGCGTCAACGGCCGGCCCGGGCTGGCGGCCGAGCATGAGGGCGCCATCGTGCTGGTGATGGCCTTCGACGTCGAAGACGACCGGATCAAGCGCATCTGGGCCGTCCGGAACCCGGAGAAGCTCCGCCCCTGGACGCTCAGCTGACCTTGAGGGCCACGCGCCGGCCGCGCCTCCTTCACGTAGCGCGGCTGGGCGGTGGCGATGTCCTTCCAGGCCGGCGGCGTCTCGTGCGGCTGCCCGCTCCGCCGGCCCACCGTGTGCAGGATGAGGACGTCCATGCCCATGAAGGTGCCGCGCCCGCGCCTGACCTTGCGGTTCATCCGGGCGTTCATCCTGTGCTGCATCCAGCGTGAGAACGCCCCGGGTCCCTGCTTGCCGCCGGCCATGAGTTCCTCCAGTCGCTTCGTCCCCGGTCCCCGGGGGCGTGACTCCATCACAGCGGGACGGACTTGCAAGGACGCCGCGAATGGGACACCGTGGGACAGCTAGATCGGGGTTGAACAGGGGTTACCCGCCGAAGAGAGTTTCTTCCGCGGCGGGACGGAAAGCGGAGGAAACGGTGGTCGCACCACACGGCACGGCGAAAACGGACCCCCAGGACGACCTGGCCACTCGCCTGCGCCTGATCCAGGAGCTGTCCGGCCTCGGCGTACGCGCACTCGCCCGCGACACGGGCCTCAGCTCGTCGTCGTTGTCGCGCTACCTCAGCGGCCAGTCGGTGCCGCCCTGGCCCGCGGTGATCGCGCTGTGCCGCCTGGTCAAGCGCGACCCGCGTCCCCTGCGCCCCATCTGGGAGCGGGCCTCGAACCCCCTGCCGGCGCCGCCGAAGACCAGCCGCCAGGTCATCCCGCCGTCCCCGCCCGCCTCGGCCCCCCGCCCGCCGCGCAACGACCTGCCCCGCGACGTGCCCGACTTCACCGGCCGCGAGGCCGCGCTCGCCACCGTGCTCGCCGCGGTGGAGACCAGCCGGGTGGTGGCCGTGGACGGCATGGCGGGCGTCGGCAAGACCTGCCTGGCGGTGCACGCCGCCCACGAGCTGACGGCCGCCTACCCTGACGCCCAGCTCTACCTGGACCTGCACGGCTTCACCGACGGGCGGCCGCCGCTCGGCCCCGACCCCGCGCTGCGGACCCTGCTCGCCGCGCTCGACGTCCCCTCGGAGAAGATCCCGCAGGAGGGCGGCATCGAGCCGCTGGCCGCGTGCTGGCGGGCGGAGCTGGCCACCCGCCGGGCCGTCGTGGTGCTCGACAACGTCGCCGACGCCGAGCAGGTCCGCCCGCTGCTGCCCGGCGCCGGCCCGTCCGTCGCCCTGATCACCAGCCGCAACCGGCTGCTGGGCCTGGAGGAGGTGCCGCCGGTCTCGCTGGACGTCCTGTCCCCGGAGGAGAGCGCGCAGCTGCTGGCCCGCGCCAGCGGCGACCCCACCGGGCCCGACGGCCGGCTGGCCCGCGACCCGGAGGCCGCGGCCGAGGTCCTGCGCCTGTGCGGCCATCTGCCGCTGGCGCTCCGGCTGGCCGCCGCCCGCCTGCGGCACCGGCCGGGCTGGACCGTGGGCATCCTGGTCGAGCGGATGGCCGAGGGCGCCAGCGAGTTCGACACCGCCTTCGCCATGTCCGTGCGGCAGCTGGACCGGGCCCAGCGGCGGTTGTTCCGGCTGCTGGGGCTGCTGTCGGGCTCGTCGTTCGACGAGTACGTGGTGGCGGCGCTGGCCGGGGTGCCGCTGCGCGACGCCCGGGCGTACCTGGAGGACCTGCTCGACGCCCACCTCGTCCAGCAGCCGGCCGCCGGTCGCTACACCCTGCACGACCTGGTCCATCAGCACGCCCGCCGTACCACGGTCGAGCAGGACTCGCCGGCCGAGCGGGAGCAGGCGCTGAGCCGGGTGCTCGACTACTACGTGCACGCGGCGGCCGCCGCCGACGCCGCGATGCCGTTCCTGTCGCCCAGCCGGGCCGTCTCCGCGGGCCCGCCGCCCGCCGAGCTGCCGGTGTTCACCAGCAAGTACTCGGCGCTGCTGTGGTTCGCCTCCGAGTACACGAACCTCATGGGGATCTTCGAGGCGGCGGTGGCCACCGGAGCCGACGCGCACGTGTGCGAGCTGCCGCGCTTCATGCGGGCGTTCTTCGCGCGCCGCTGCGGCACGACCCATCTCAACGTCCTGTTCGAGCGCTCCCTGGCCGCCGCGCGGCGCCTGGGCGATCCGGTGAACCTGGCCGAGGCGCACAGCGACCTGGGCTTCGCCCGCTACAACGCCGGGCGGATGGCCGAGGCCGGCGCCGAGTACGCGGCCGCCGTGCCCCTGGTGTCCCAGACCGGAGACGCCAGGTCGGCGGCGGAGCTGACCATGCGCCGCGGCTACCTGCGCTGGGACGAGGGGTACGTCGAGGAGCCGCTCGGCCTCTTCCGGGAGGCCGGGCAGCTCTACGCCGACGCGGGCTATCACCTGGGTACGGCATATGCCACCGCCTACGAGGCGTGGGCCACGCTGCAACTGGGCAACCGCGAGCAGGCGGCGCTCCTGGCCCGCCGGGCGCTGGACATCCAGGACTCCGACCCCGCGGGCGCCCCCACGCTGACGGCCCGGATCACCCTCGGCGTGGCGATCGCCCGCGAGCAGCCCGAGGAGGCCGTCGAGCACCTGAACCAGGCGCTGGCCCTGGCCCGCGAGGACGGCCACAGGCACAACGAGGCATGGTGCCTGAACTGCCTGGGTGTCGCGCTGCGCCAGATGGGCCGCTACGAGGAGGCGCTGGACAGCCACCGGCAGGCGTTCGCGCTGATGGACGAGCTGTTCGTGGAGCACTGGAAGATCCACTTCCTCAACGGCTACGCCGAGACCTGCCGCCTGGCGGGCCTGCCCGAGGAGGCGCTGCGGCTGCACCGGGAGACGCTGGAGCTGGCGCCGAAGCTGGGCAACCGGCACGCGGAGGCGCAGGCCCACGAGGGGATCGCCGCCGTGCTCGACGAGAGCGACCCGGCCGCGGCCACCGGGCACCGCGAGGCGGGCCAGGCCATCCTGCGCGAACTCGAGCCGCTGACCTGATCACACCGGCCGGGCGGGGCCCGGCGCGCGGCGGGGCCCGGCGCGGCCGGAAGTAGGATTTCCTGCGATGGGAGGTGACGCGGTGCGACGGATCGTGTTCGTCGGGCTGGGCGACGTCGAGGTCGTGCGCCGCGTCCTGTCCGACCTCCTGCTCGCCCCGGAGCTGCGCGGCGAGCTGGAGATCGTCCTGCACGACGCCGACCCCGGGCTGCTCGCGACCGCCGAGGCGCTGGTCAAGTCGCTCGACGCCGAGGCGGACGGGCGGGCCTCGATCGTCGCCGCCCCCGACCGCCGGCGCGCTCTGGACGGCGCCGCGTTCGTGGTCGCCAACGTCGACGTGGGCGGGTTCGAGGCGACGCTGAAGGACTTCGAGATCCCCCACCGCTACGGCCTGCGCCAGACGATCGGCGACACCATCGGCGTCGGCGGCATCTTCCGCGGCCTGCGCAGCATCCCGGTCTTCGTCGAGCTGGGCCGCGAGATGGCCCGGCGCTGCCCGGAGGCGTGGCTGCTGAGCGTCAGCGACCCGATGGCGATGACGGGGCTGGCGGTCCAGCTCGGCACGGACTTCACCCGCTTCGCCGGATCGTGCCACGCGGTCTGCGACACCCACATCTACCTGGCCGACCTGGTGGGCCGGGAGCTGGAGGAGGTCGCGTTCCGTACGGCCGGCCTCAACCACCAGTCGTTCGTCCTGCGCTTCGAGGCCGGGGGCCGGTCGCTCTACCCCGACCTCGACGAGGCCCTGGCCGGCGACGACGAGCACGTGCGCGTGGAGATCTACCGGCGTTTCGGCTATTTCCCGACCCAGTCGAGCGAGCACGCCGCCGAGTACTTCCCGTGGTTCATGCGTCACCAGGGCGAGACCAGCCGGCTGAACGTCCAGGCGGAGGAGTATCTCCGGCGCAGCGGCCAGAGCCTGCACCGCTACGAGGAGACCCGGCGCGCGCTGTCGGCGGGCCGTTCCCTGCTGGTCAGGTGGCAGCATCAGGAGCCCGCCTCGGTGGCGCTGCTGGCGATGCTGACCGGCCGCCCCAAGGAGGTCTACGTCAACGTCGCCAACGACGGGCTCATCGCCAACCTGCCGCGCGAGGCGTGCGTGGAGGTGCCCGCCCGCGTCGACGCCTCGGGCATCCACCCGGAGCGCGTCGGCGAGCTGCCGATCCAGCTCGTCGCGCTCAACCGCACCTTCCTCAACGTCGTCGAGCTGACCGTGCGCGCGGTGCTCGCCGGTGAGCGCAGGCACGTGCTGCACGCGGCCATGGTCGATCCCAACACCGCGGCCACGCTGCCGCTGCCGGCGATCGAGGCCATGTGCGGCGAGCTGATCGCCGCCCATGGCGACCTGCTGCCGGAGGGGATCCGCCGGTGACCGAGTCGATGCCCACCGAGGTGCGGCGGGAGCGCATGCTCGGGCTGCTGGTGGAGCAGGAGTTCGCCCGGGTGGCCGAACTGGCCGACGCCTTCGGGGTCTCGACGGTGACCGTGCGGGCCGACCTCGACGCGCTGGAGGAGCAGGGCAAGGTGCGCCGGGTGCGGGGCGGCGCGGTGGCGGCGGGGCCGGTGGCGCCCGCCGGTGAGCCGTCCTTCGAGCTGTCGCTCGGCACCGCCGCCGTGGAGAAGGCGCGCATCGCCAAGGTCGCCGCCGCGATGGTGCGCTCGGGCGAGAGCGTGCTCATGGGCGCGGGCAGCACGACCGCCTACGTCGCCAGGGAACTCGTCGCCCGGCACGACCTGACCGACGTCACCGTCTTCACCAACGGCCTGCGCACCGCCCTGGAGCTGGAGCCCGCGCTGCCGCGCTTCGCCGTCGTGGTGACCGGCGGCAGCCTGCGCCGCGCCCAGCACTCGCTGGTCGATCCGCTGGGCGGCAAGCTGCTGGAGGGCATCAGGGCCGCCACCGTCTTCCTCGGCTGCGGCGGCGTGCACCCGGACGCCGGGTTCACCAACGTCAACCTGCCGGACGCCGAGATGAAGCAGCGCATGCTGCGGGCCGCCGCCCGGCGGATCGTGGTGGCCGACTCGGCCAAGCTGGGCGTCGTCGAGATGGCGCCGATCTGCGAGCTGGCCGGCGCCGACCTGCTCATCACCGGTGAGCAGGCCGACCCCGAGGTCCTCAAGGCGCTGCGGGAGCGCGGGCTAGAGATCCAGCTGGCGTAGCGGCTCGGGCAGCAGGTCCCAGTGCGCCTTGGTCAGGTCGTCGGCCATGCGCCAGATGTCGTCCAGGGTCAGGGTGGCCGAGGTGTTCGGATCGACCATGAGCGCCTGCCGTACGTGCTCGGGCCTGCCCTCCAGCGCGGCGCGGACGGTGAGCTCGCCGACGCTGACGTAGGCGCGGTTGAGCGCCGCGCACTGCGGCGGCAGCGCGCCGACGCGCGTGGGCCGCACGCCGGTCGCGTCGGCCACGCACGGCACCTCGACCACGCAGCCGGCGGGGAGGTTGGTGATCAGGCCGTCGTTGACCACGTTGCCGTAGATCACACGCGGGGTGCCGGTGACCATGCTGTGGATGATCTGGGGTGCGTACTCGTTCGTGCCCTCGGCCTCGAGCCGGCGGCCCTGCCGTACGGCCTCGCGGGTGCGCCGGTACTCGCGCAGGTTCTCCTCGCTGACGCGCACGTACTCGTCCACGGGGATGCGCAGCCGGGCGATCTCGCTGTCGTGGCGCAGCAGCCAGGGCAGGTATTCGGCGGAGTGCTCGCTGGTCTCGGTCGGGTAGTAGCCGAACCGGCGGAACATGTCCACGCGCACCCGGCGCCGCAGCTCGGGGTCGCCGGTGTCGAGCCGGTCGTAGAGGTTCTCGCCGTCGCGTTCGAAGCGCAGCACCCACGCCTGGTGGTTGACGCCCGCCGCGAGATAGGAGACCTCCGGGTACGGCACGCGGACGAGGTCGGCGAGGCCCCGCATGGTCCAGTAGACCGAGTGGCAGAGGCCCACGACGTTCCTGACCTTGCCGGACAGGTACCAGACGTTCATGGCCATGGGGTTGGTGTAGTTCAGCAGCCAGGCGTCGGGGCAGACCGCCGCCATGTCCGCGGCCAGCGCGTCGAGGACGGGGAAGGTGCGCAGCGCGCGGAAGACGCCGCCGGCGCCGATGGTGTCGGCGATCGTCTGGCGCAGGCCGTAGCGGGCGGGGATCTCGAAGTCGGCGAGCGTGGCCCGGTGGCCGCCGACCTGGATCATGTTGATGACGAAGTCGGCTCCGTCCAGCGCGGCCTTGCGCTCGGGCGAGGCGGTGAGGTTCGTGACGCCGAGCTTCCGGGCGACGGCTTCGGCGACCTCCAGGCGTTCCGGGTCGATGTCGTGCAGAGCGATGCGGGCCTGGCGCAGCTCCGGGTAGGCCATCAGGTCGGTGAGCAGGCCCTGCGTGAAGACGACGCTGCCCGCGCCGATGAAAGCGATCTTCATGAGGTGGCTTCCTCCCAGGTGGCCTGTGCCGCCGTGCCCCCTGCGGCTCGGGTGGACAACGTTCCCGCCCGGACGGCGACCTCCAGGCTGCGCCGTACGTCGAGGCCCTTCGCGCGGGCGGCCAGGAAGCCGGCGTTGAAGCTGTCGCCGGCGCCCACCGCGTCCACGACCGCGGCCGGGACGGCGGGGACCCGCACGAGCTCGCCGTCGGCGTAGGCCAGGGCGCCGTCGGCGCCGCACTTGATGACCGGGGTGGTGCCGCGGGCGGCCAGTTCGCGGGCGGCGCGTCCGAGGTCGGTGTGGCCGGTGAGGTGCCGCGCCTCGCGGTCGTTCGGCAGGAAGTAGTCGGTGACCGCGAGCACGTCGTCCAGGCCCTTCCACGCGCCGGAGGGGTCGTCGTTGGTGTCGAGCGAGGTGGTGGCGTCGGTGCTCTGGAAGTAGGCGGCGAGGCCGTCGGCCAGGCGGGGGTGCAGGAAGTACGACGAGACGTGCACGTGAGCCGAGCGGACGGTGACACCCGTGGTGATGTCGGCACCGGTCAGCCGGTCCAGGCAGCCGGGCGCGGTGAGGATGGCCCGGTCGTCGCCGTCGGTGAGCACCACGGTGAGGGCGGTGTCGGCGCCCGGCTCCACCACGCATCCCGAGACGTCGACGTTGCGCTGGGTCAGCTCGCCCAGGACGAACCAGCCGGCCGCGTCGTCGCCCACCCGGCCGGTGAACGCGGTGCGCAGGCCCAGCCGGGCGGCGCCGCAGGCGGTGATCGCGCCGGAGCCGCCGAGGGTGAGCCGCCCCGCCTCGACGAGCTGCTCGCGCTGGCCGAAGGCGGGCGCTCTGGGCGCGCCGGCCACGATCACGTCGGGATTGGCGTCACCGACGACGAGAAGGTCGAAGTCCATGCCCTGGACCCTCGCAGCGCCTTCGATAACTTGTCAAGACTTTCGTTTCTACGGCCTATTGACAAGGTTTCGAAAGTAGCCATGATGGGCTGCAACGCGTTTCCGCCTGGAGGTCCAATGACGTCGACGCTGGTACGGCGGGCGCCCGCCAAGCATCTCCCGCCACCTGTCCGCAAGCGCGGCGACGGCCGGCTCGCCCTGATCTTCCTGACACCCGTGCTGATCGGGTTCGGCCTGTTCTACGTGTATCCCGCGGCCCGGGGCGCCTGGGTGTCGCTGACCGACTGGAACATGCTGTCCGAGCCGTCGTTCGTCGGGCTGGACAACTACGAGCGGCTGATCGGGGACCCGCTGTTCTGGAACGCGCTGAAGGTCACCGGGCTCTACGTGGTCATGACCGTGACCGTGCAGCTGGGCCTCGGGCTGCTGCTCGCGGCGCTGCTGCACCGGCTGACCCGGTCGCTGGTGCTCCGGACGCTGCTACTGGTCCCCTGGCTGGTGCCGGGCGTCACCACGGCGCTGCTGTGGATGTGGCTGCTGGACGCCAACCTCGGCTTCGTCAACCACCTGCTCACCGGCGTGGGGCTGGGCAACCAGGGCTTCCTGACCTCGCCGGACCTCGCGCTGCCGAGCGTCTCGGTCATCAACTCCTGGAGCGGCACCGGGTACACCGCGCTGCTGCTGTACGCCGGGATGCTGCTGATCCCCAAGCACGTCTACGAGGCCAGCGCGCTCGACGGCGCCGGGGAGATCCGGCTGTTCTTCCAGATCACGCTGCCGCTGCTGCGGCCGATCCTGGCCTTCGTGCTGGTGGTGTCGCTGATCTCGGCCGTGCAGGTGTTCGACACGGTCGCGGTGGGCACCAAACCGGCCGGCGGGCCGGTCAACGCGACGCGGGTGATCTACCTCTACATCTACCAGCGGGCGTTCACGAACTTCCAGATGGGCTACGCCTCGGCCATGGCGCTGAGCCTGGTGCTCATCCTCGGCGTCCTGACCTTCGTCCAGATGCGGCTGCTGCGCGCCTCGACGTCGGACCTCGCGTGAAGCGGGCCCTGGGCTGGGCGTGCCTGATCGCCGCGGTGATCGTCTCGTTGTTCCCGCTGTACTGGATGGTCCGCACGGCGATCACGCCCGGGCGGGAGTTGCCGATGGACAACGCCTCCCTTTTCCCGACAAATCCGACTTTGTTGAATTTTGAGAGGGTGCTGGGGCTGGTCAGCCCGGAGGAGGCGCGGGCGGCCGGCGGATCCGGGGCGGAGCTGGACTTCTTCCGCTATCTGGGGAACTCCATGGTCTACACCGGCCTCGTCACGGTCTGCCAGACCCTGTTCTGCGCCATGGCCGGCTACGCCTTCGCCCGGCTGCGCTTCCCCGGCCGCGACGCGTTGTTCGGCCTGTTCGTCGGCGCGCTGATGGTGCCGCCGATCTTCACGCTGCTGCCCAACTTCGTGCTGGTCAAGGACCTCGGCCTGATCGACAGCCTGGCGGGCCTGGCCGGGCCCACGCTGCTGATGACGCCGTTCGCGGTGTTCTTCCTGCGCCAGTTCTTCCTCGGCTTCCCGCGCGAGGTCGAGCAGGCCGCGCTGATCGACGGGGCGTCCAAGTGGGCGATCTTCTGGCGGGTCGTGCTCCCGATGACCAAGGGCCCGCTGTTCACGCTGGCGCTCACCACCGCCGTCTGGACCTGGAACGACTACCTGTGGCCGCTGCTGGTCACGCCCGGCGAGGAGGGCCGGGTGCTGACGGCCGCCCTCGGCGTCTTCCTCAAACAGTCGCCGAACACCCACCCGGACTGGACCGGCCTCATGGCGGGCTCGGTGCTGTCGGTGATCCCCGTGCTGCTGCTCGTCGCCTTCTTCGGCCGCCGCCTGGTGGATTCGATCCAGTTCACCGGAATGAAGGGATAAATCATGAAGAGAGGGCTTTTGGTGCTTCTGCTGCTCGCCGCCGGATGCGGCAGCGGCGGGCAGAGCTCGGGTGGCGTCACCCTCACCTACGGCCTCTGGGACGACCTCCAGCAGCCCGCCTACCAGAAGTGCGCGGACGCCTTCACCAAGGCCAACCCCGGGATCACCGTCAAGATCTCGCAGCACGCCTGGGACCAGTACTGGCAGAACCTCACCACCCAGATGGTCGCCGGCGGCGCCCCCGACGTCATCACCATGCAGGCGTCGTACTACCCGCAGTTCGCCGCCAACGGCCAGCTCATGGACCTTCAGCCGCTGGCCGAGGCCGACAAGGTGGACCTGTCGATCTACCGGCCGGGCCTCGCCGAGGCGTGGGTGAAGGACGGCCGGCGGTACGGCCTGCCCAAGGACTGGGACACGATGGCCGTCGTCTACAACAGGGAACTGGCCGAGAAGGCCGGCGTCGACCTGTCGGACCTGACCTGGAACCCGGCCGACGGGGGCACGTTCGAGAAGGCCATCGCCCGGCTGACCGTGGACAAGAACGGCAAACGCGGCGACGAACCGGGCTTCGACAAGACCGAGGTCGCGGTCCACGGCATCGTCCCCGAGCTCAACGACGGCTCCCAGGGGCAGAACTCCTGGGGCAACCTGGCCGTCTCCAACGGGTTCTCCTTCATCGACAAGAACCCGTTCGGCACCAGGTACTTCTACGACAGCCCGAAGCTGGCCGAGACCGCGGCCTGGTTCCGGCGGCTGATCGAGAAGGGGTATGCGCCGCCGTACGACAAGACCAGCTCGCTCGGGGTGGACGCGGTCCTGGACGCCGGCAAGGGCGCGCTCGGGATGACCGGCTCGTGGATGATCACCACCTATCTGGGGTCCAAGGAGCAGAAGTTCGCCTTCGCGCCGCTGCCGAAGGGGCCGCAGGGCCGCAAGACCGCGTTCAACGGCCTGGCCGACACGATCTACTCCGGCACCAAGCACAAGGACGCCGCCTGGAAGTGGGTGAAGTTCCTCGGCTCGCCCGCCTGCCAGGACATCGTCGCCGAGAGCGCGGTCGTCTTCCCCGCGATCACCCCGTCGGCCGCCAAGGCGCTCAAGGCCCACGAGGCCGCGGGGCGCGACGTCAAGCTCTTCGTCGAGCAGGCCGACGACCCGGACGCCCTCTACCTGCTGCCGGTCAGCGACCACGCCGACCAGATCAACGAGATCGTCTCCACCGCGCTCGAGGAGGTATGGCTCGGCGAGAAGCCCGCCGCCGACGCCCTCACCACCGCCAACACCCAGGTCAACGCCCTCTTCGGAACGGGCTGACGACGGCGAGGGACCTCGATTTCCCGCGCGTGCCCGGCGAAGATCCCTTCATGGCGTACGGCACGGCACGGGCGGCACGTGAGGCCGCATGAAGATCTCGCACCCGACGTCGTCGGTCCTCCGGCTGATCCTCGCCGCGGCGATCGGCGGCGTCACGGGCGTGACCATCGGCCTCGCCACGCAGGCGCCGCCCCTCGGCCTGCTGGCCGGCATCGCGACCGCGGAGGCCACGTTCGTCACCGCGGGCTGGATCGTGCTGTGGCCGATGGACGCGGCCGCCACCCGGGCCAACACCCAGCGCGAGGACTTCCAGCCGTTCCTGGAGGAGCTCGTCATCGTCACCTCCGCGCTCGGCTGCCTGGTCGCGATCGGCATCCTGCTCGTGGTCGGCCGCGACGACCCGGGCCACGCCGCGGCCGCCACCGCCCTGGGCGGGGTCTTCATGGCCTGGGCCGCCCTGCACCTCATGTACTGCGCCCGCTACGCCTACCTCTACTACCGGGCGCCCGCGGGCGGCATCGACTTCAACTCCCCCGACCCTCCGGCGTACCGCGACTTCCTGTACTTCAGCTACAACCTCGGGATGACCTACCAGGTCTCCGACACCGGCGTGTCCAGCCGCGCCATCCGCGCCGTCGTCCTGCGGCACTGCCTGCTGTCCTACGTCTTCGGCACCAGCATCCTCGCCACGACCATCAACCTGGTCGCCGATCTGGTGACCGGCTGACCGGCCTCTTGACGATATGCAGGTATTTACCTGCATAATGGAGACGTGACGCCCGAACCCACCCAGATGGACCTGGTCTTCAAAGCGCTGGCCGACTCCACGCGGCGCCTGCTGCTCGACCGCCTGCGGGAGACCAACGGCCAGACGCTGAGCGAGCTGTGCGAACGCCTGGGCATGGCCCGCCAGTCGGCGACACAACATCTCGACATCCTGCAGCGCGCCAGCCTGGTCACCGTCGTCCGGCGGGGCCGGGAACGCCTGCACTACCTCAACCCCGTGCCCATCCACGAGATCGAGCAGCGCTGGATCGCGGCCTTCGACCGACCCCGCCTGCAGATGCTGGCGGCCATCAAGAACGAGGCAGAGGAGCAAGCCATGAGCACCACCACCATCCCGGCCTACGTGTACGTCACCTACATCCGCGCGAGCGCGGAGCAGGTGTGGCAGGCCCTGACCGACGCCGACCTCACCGCCCGCTACTGGGGGCACGCCAACGTCTCCGACTGGCAGCCCGGCTCACCCTGGGAGCACCGGCGCACCGACGGCTCGGACGCCGCCGACGTCGTCGGCGAGGTGCTGGCGACGGAGCCGCCGAAGCGGCTGGTCATCACGTTCGAGGACAGCCCGGAGGAGGTGGGCAGGCGTGACCCGTCGGTCGTCACCTTCCTGCTCGAACCGCACCAGGACATCGTCCGCCTCACCGTGACCCACGAGAACCTGCCGAACCAGGACATGTACCGCGGCATCGCACACGGCTGGCCCGCCGTACTGGCGAACCTGAAGTCGCTGCTGGAGACCGGGGACGTCCTGCCGCAGTCACCGTGGGACGTGCCCGCCTGACCCGCCCGCCGCCTCCGCGGATTGTCGGTCCCGCCGGACAGAATTCGGAGGGTGAGCAATGAGTATGCCTGGCTTCATGACGAGTTCGGTGACGGCGCCGGTGACACCTGGCTCTGCGTCACCTTCGCCCGGGGGCTCAGCCCGGAGGAAGCCCTGGGCCGGAGCGGCGTCGTCCCGGGAAACGTGGCGGGCGAGTTCGGTGTCGCCGCCTACGAGGCCGACGGCGGGACGGTCCTCGCCGACTACGGATGGGGCACGTCGCTGACGGAGACGCAGAAAAGGTTGTCGCAGGACACGACGACGGCCCTCGTCTTCTTCACCGTCAAGAGCGATGACGTCGCCCTCTTCGCCGACGGCGAGCGGATCGTCAGGTTCTCCCCGTACGCCTACACCTACCGCGACGGAGAAGTGCCCCAGCACCTGATCGCCTACCTGAAGGAGCTGGGCCTGGATCGCGACGATCGCACCGAGGACCCTGTGCCCAAGGCGCTCGCCCTGGCCGCCCGCGCCACCGGGGTGCGGTTCACCCCGGCGCACTTCGTCCGGGAGCCGCTGGGCGGCTCGAGCGATCATCTTCAATGACGGCGAGGTAGACCGCGCGGACGGCCAGCGCGCGTTCGATCTTGTCGATGATGGGCGCGAAGAACTGCTGGCGATGGTCGCCGTCGCTCATCGAGGTGACCACGAAGTACATGGCCCCGAACCCGGCGAACAACGTCGCGATGCGCAGCAACGCCACCGGCAGCAGGGGGATGAGGGGCGAGGGCACGGGCTTGGCGCCGATCCACTGCTCGGCCGTCTCCGGGGTGACCATGAGGATGCCGAGCACGAGGAAGAAGGTAAACAGGGCCACCCCCAGGACGGCCGCCTGCACGAGCTGGCGGATGGCCAGCATCAGCAGCAGGTTGCGGACCTGGCGGCCGGTGAGCGGGACCGCGGCCAGCGTGCCGTCGCGGGTCAGCTCGTCGATCGGCGCGCCGGCCAGCGGCGTGCCCCGGCAGGCCGACCGCAGGCGCGACGGGCTGAAGTCCTGCTCGACGCGGCCGATCTCCTCGCGCAGGCGGGAGGCGGCGGCGAGCACCGCGACCACGGCGAACAGGACCACGACGAGCGTGAGCCGCCACCAGTCGAGCCGGTTGACGGCCTGCCAGAGCTCGCCGGTGAAGAACAGGAACAACGTGACGAACAGCAGCGCGGGCAGCGCCCGGCCGACCAGGTGGACGCTGTTGCGCAGGTCGGCGAGGGTGCGCCGGAGCGCCCGGCCGAGCAGCGCGCCGAGTCCGTAGGTGGTGCCCAGCATGGTCAGGACGAAGACGCCGGCGAAGAACACCACGAACCCGAGCACGCCGATGAGCCGCCCGCCGGGCGGTGGCGTGATGGCGCCGTCCACGGCCACCTGCAGCAGCGGCACGGTGAAGGGCATCAGCCCGAAGAGGACGAGGACCACGACGGTGGCCCCCGGCGAGAAGCGCACGCGCCGCCGGGCCGAGACCGACCCCACCAGGCGTACGGCTGCCGCCACCACGATCACCCAGCCGAGCAGGATCCACCACCCGGAGCCGATGGTCCTGACCGGCACCAGCCACAGCAGCGACACCAGCGCGAAGAACGCCAGGGACGGCACCATCCGGGGCAGCACGTGGCCGGCGAAGGCGTAGCCCTCGATCATCGTGGGCACGCCGTGGCGGACGAACCAGCGCTCGGTCTGGGCTTGCTGCGGTGACACCGGCACAGGATAGCCGCCGGCGGCCGAACACGTAGGATGACCTGGTCGTTCTCGGCGGAAAGGGCATGGCGCGCACGGTGTCCCACAACCTGTTCTCCTTCGGCACGCTTCTCGACGAACGGGTGCAGAAGGCGTTGTTCGGCCGGGCCGTACCCGTCTCTCCGGCGTCCCTGACGGGCTACACGACCAGGCCGCTGACGATCACGGACCCGTCGGTGATCGCCACGAGCGGGCTCGACGTGCACCTGACCCTGGCGCGGAAGATCGGCGCCGAGGTCGAGGGCGGCGTGCTGCGCCTCACCGGCGAGGACCTCGCCGCGGCCGACGCCTACGAGGTCGACGACTACGTGCGGCGGCGGGTGCTGCTGGCCTCCGGCGAGAGCGCCTGGGCCTACGTGGACGCGCGGCCGCTGCGCCCGGCCGCGCGCATCGTGATCATGGGTGACAGCATCGCCTACGGCCGCTCCGATCCGGGCGGCGGGTGGGCGGGCCGGCTGGCCGCCGCGCACATCGCGGCGGACGAGGCCGAGCACCGCGTCTTCCACCTGGCCGTTCCCGGCAGCACGCTGGCCGACGTCAGCGCGCAGGCGCCCGCGGTCCTGGCGCCGCGCCTGCCGGACACCGTCCTGGTGGCGGCGGGCGTCAACGACTCGGCCCGGCAGGAGGACGGCTGGGCGGGCCATCTCGGCGCGCTGGCCGCCACGGTCCTGTCACGCAACGCGCGGCTCGTCGTCCTGGGGCCGGCGTGGCTCGACGAGACGCGCACGCGGGACTACGAGGGGCTGCGATTCACCGAGGAGCGGGCGCTGGCCCTGCGCGCGGGCGTGCGGAGCTGGTGCGCGGAGCATCACGTCGACTTCCTCGACATGTGGGAGCCGCTGCGCGACCGGCCCGAGCTCCTCGTGGACGGCCTGCACCCGGGCCCCGGCGGGCACCGGGTGCTCTACGACCACCTCATCGGTACGGGTGGTGGGCCGGGAACCTCTCCGCACCGCCCGGGATGAGCCCTTCGGTCGTCTCCGGTGAGAGCCCGGCGCCCGCCTCAGCCGGCCCGGGTGAAGTCGGCGGTCCAGTTGGTCTCCCAGGTTCGCTCGCCGTCCACCGAGAACGCCTGCTCCCAGCGGCAGTGGTCCGGGCCTGCCTTGAGCCACAGGAAGCGACAGCGGACGGGGGTGCCCTCGTGCCGGTCGTCGCAGAAGAACGCGCCGCGGTCGCCGTCGAAGCGCCCCACGGTCGGCGGCAGCCCGAGCACGGGGTCCGTGCCGCTCACCCAGTAGATCGACCAGAGGCCGGTGGCGGGGTCGAACAGGCGGACGGTCAGCCCGGAGATCCCCTTCGTGGGGAAGGTGACCTCGTCCACGCTGGCGTTGCCGCCGAGATGCCGGGTGGCGACCGTGTAGCCGGGGAACTCCTCCCAGTCGTCGCTGCCGGCCAGGCGCTTGGTGAGCTTGCGCTGGCGTGAATGCCAGGCGCCCTCGAAGAAGTCGAAGTCGTTCATGCGGCGAACCTAGACGGCTCTCACTGTCATCTCCTGTCAGGGACGGGCCGACGGGCAGGCGGACGGCAGTGATCGGGCGGCCCCGGCGGCGGGGAGCACGGCCGAGAGCAGGGCGGTCACCAGGCAGGCGGCGGTCCCGGCCAGGAAGGGCGCCAGGGGGAACGACCACGGGGTGCCTTCGGCGACCCGGTTCAGGGCGAGCCACAGTCCGCCCGAGGTCACGGCGGTGACGACGCCGGCCAGCAGGGCGCCGATGGTCACCACGAGGGCCGCCTCCGCGGCGACCATGCGCAGGACCTGGCCGGGGGTGGCGCCGGCGGCGCGGAGGAGGGCCAGTTCGCGGGAGCGCCGGCGGGTGGACATGACCAGCGTGTTCGCCACGGCCACCCCGGTGTACAGCACGGCCACGCCGCCTACCGCGAGCAGCGCCAGCCGTGCCTGCTGGGCGCGGCCGGCCTCGCCGGCGGCGGACCACTGCGCGAACGGCAGGACGGTCACGGGGAGGTCGTGCAGCAGGCCGGCGGGCAGGTCGCCGCGGACGTAGGCGGCGGCGGGGAGGGCGGTGCCCGCGTGCCTGGCGGTGACGACGGCGCCGCCTCCGGAGCCGCCCAGCCCGGTGACGGCCACCACGCGCAGCGTCACGGGGCGGCCGTCGGCCAGCAGGACGCGTACCTCGTCCCCCACGGCGCGGCCCAGGGTCTCGTCCACGACGATCGAGGAGTCGTCCAGGTCGGCAGGGCGGCCGGCGAGCACGGGCAGGGTGAGCAGGTCGGCGCGGTTGACGGCGCGGGCGTCGAAGGGGATCGGCTGGGGGGACGGGCCGTAGAGGACGCCCGCCTCGGGCACCGCGTAGAGCGTGGTGGTGGCGACGGTCAGCGCGTCGAGGTCCGCGAGCCTGCCGGTGACCTCGCGGTTGAGGCCGGGGGCGCCCTTCGGAAGGACGACCGAGGTGGCGGCGGCGTACTCGTGGCGCTCGGCCCGGGAGGCGGCGGCGCCGGCTGCTTCGGCCGTGCCCCACAGGGTGCTCATCAGGCCCACGGTCAAAAGGACGGGGGCGGTGACCGCGGCGGCCCGCCGTACGGAGGCCAGGGTGTTGGCGCGGACGAGCAGGCCCCCGGGGACCAGGACGCGCGTGAGCGGGCGGATGACCGGCGGGGACAGCAGCGCTAGCGCGACGATGAGGGCGGGGCCCGTGTAGCGGGCCAGTTCGGCGCCGTAGGGGCCGGGCAGGGCGAAGGTCAGGGCCAGCGCGCCGGCCGCGACGGCCAGCGCCGCCACCCCGCCCGCCCAGCGGAACGGGGTCATCGCCCGCTCGTCCGCCTCGGCGTCGCGCAGCGCCTCGATCGGGCGGATGCGGCCCGCGCGTACGGCTGCCGCCCCCGAGCCCCCGATCGCCAGCGCGACGCCCGCGCCGAACGCCACGAGCAGCACGAGCGGGGCGGCGAGCGAGGGCGCGACGGTGAACCACTCGGGCGCGGCGCCCGCGGCGGCCAGCAGCCGTGCCAGCGCCGGGGCGGCGAGCAGGGCCAGGGCGCAGCCCGCGGCGGCGGCGGCCACGCCCGTCCGGGCGGCCTCGCCCAGCACCGTGCGGGTGACCTGCGCGGGGGTGGCGCCGGCCAGGCGCAGGAGAGCCAGTTCCCTGCGGCGCTGCGTGACCGAGAAGGCGAAGGTCGCGGCCACGACGAACACCGACACGAACGCGGCCACCGCCGTGGCCAGGCCCATGACCGTGGTCAGCCCCGCCAGGGCCGCGGCGTCGCGCCGGGCGCGCGGGTCGGCCAGCGCGCGGTCGTCGCCGGTCAGGACCCTGAGCCCGGCCGGGACCGTGCGCGGCGGCTCGGTCAGGATCACCGCGTCGGCGCGCGGCGCCAGCCGGGCGGCCTCGGCATCGGAGAAGAACACGGCCGACTCGAACTCGGCCTGCCCGGTGGCGCCGGACACGGTGTAGGCGCGGGTGCCGGCCGCCGTCCGTACGCCGACGCGCCGGCCGGGCGTGCCGCCGGGGACGACGATCTCGCCGTCGCGGGGGGCGCGGCCGGCGGTCAGGCGGTATCCCGAGAACGCCGCCGCGCTCCAGGGGCGGCCGATCTGCTCGGCGGGGCCGTCCTCGAGCTGGGCGTAGAAGGTGCGGTCGGGGACGCCGCCGGCGTAGTCGACGTGACCGGGTTCGGCCAGGTCCGCGGCCGTCACGACGACGGCGGGGGCGGCGGCGTAGCGGCCGGGGGCGGCCTGGCCTCCGGTGATCGCGGCCGTGAGGACGAGCCCGGTGGTGGCGAAGAGCAGGGCGCCGAGGGCCAGCGCGACGAAGGGTCCGATCTTCATGTCCGGCAAGCCTGCCGGGAGCCGGCCGTACGTCCCAGAGTTCTCGTCACCACTTGGAGCATGACTTCCTCATAAGGCGGACATTTCATGTCAGCGGAGGTTCCCCCGTGCGGGGGAAGCGCGCCGCCGCCCTCCGGCACGACCCTGGGTGGTGTCGGAAGGGAGGGCGCATGGGTGCGTCGTTGCGGGTCCGGGTGGCGGTCTACCTGCTGTTGTGCGGGCTGGTGCCGTGGGCGGGGGTGAAGACGGTCTGGACGCTCGGGGGCGACGCCCTGGGCGTGGCCGGCGAGACCTGGCTGAGGGGGGTCGAGGCCGACGGGGGCGCCGTCTATCGGGCGCTGGCAGCCGTGGGCGTGGATCTGACCGTGCTGGCGGCGCTGCTCGGGGTGTTCCTCGGCCTCGGGCTGGTGCAGCGGTGGGGGATGGTGTTCCCGCGATGGACGCCCCTTCTCGCCGGGCGTCGGGTGCCCGCGTGGCTGCCGCTGGTCCCGGCCTGGGGGGTGGGGGCGGTCCTGGGGTTGTACGGGGTGGTGCTGCTGGTCATGGTGGTGCTCGGTCTTCTCGGGGTGACGCCGCGGTTCGCGCCGACGGCCCCCTTCACCGGCAGCGCGGACATCACCTGGATGGTCTTGTTCGGGGGTCTGGCCTTCGGCGGGCTCGGGGGCGCGCTGGTCGTGGGTGCTTGGTCCTATATGCGCCGCTTGTGAGCTCTGGTACGGCGGCGCGATGCGGACGGGCTGATTTACCGTGGTCAAGGCCCCTGACCGGAGGCGGCCATCGCTCTAGGCAACCCGTCGATGCCGTCATACATTCCAGGCTGTTCGTCCGGCTCTGAACAACAGCCGTCCCGGTAGTCGCCCTGGAGAGGTCGTCATGACCCCTGGTTTACGCGCGCCCAAATTCCGGAAATTATGCCTTTTACGTATCGCGACCGTTCTGGCATTACTCGGCACGGCGTTGATGGTCAGCACCCGTCCCGCCGATTCCGCGCCGATTCCCGGACAGGCGGTGAAAACGGCCGACCTGGCCTGTGCGGCGGCGGCGCTGCCCGCCACCTCGGCCGTCGTCGCCACCCCCACCGCGACGGCCACGCTGAACCAGGACGCGGCGAGCGTGGCCGTCGGCGAGAAGGCGGTGACGACGGCCACGACGATCACCGGGACCTCACTCTGCGCGGACAGCCTGCCCCCGCTGGACCAGGGCATGACCAACGTCACGGCCGGTCCGCGCCGGGGCTACCGGTTCCTGCCGCACATGACGTTCGGCGCGGACCTGAAGATCAGCCTGCCGTACGACCCGGCGCTGATCCCGGCGGGTCTCGGCGAGGAGGACGTCCGCGCGTTCTACTACGACGAGGCGGCGCGCCGCTGGACGGCGCTGGAGCGGGAGAAGCTGGACACGGCGGCCCGCCGCGTCGGCAGCGTGTCCGACCACTTCACCGACATGATCGCGGCCACGGTGACGGTGCCCGACCACCCGGGCACCCTGTCGTACGACCCGACGACGATGAAGGGCATCAAGGCGGCCGACCCGGCCGAGGGGATGAACCTCGTCGAGCCGCCGGCCGGTGACAGCCACGGCGACGCCAAGCTGAGCTACCCGATCGTGCTGCCGCAGGGCCGCCACGGCATGCAGCCCTCGCTCACCATCGGCTACTCCTCCGCCCAGGGCAACGGCTGGCTGGGCGTCGGATGGGACCTGGACACGCCCGCCGTCACGATCGACACCCGCTGGGGCGTGCCCCGCTACGACGACGAGGACGAGACCGAGACCTACGTCTTCGGCGGCGAGCAGCTCACCCCGGTCGCGCACCGCGGCGCGTTACAGCCGCGGACCGCGGAGAAGGTCTTCCACACCCGCGTCGAAAGCGCCTTCCGCACGATCGTCCGGCATGGAAGCAGCCCGGACACCTACTCCTGGGAGATCACCGAGAAGGACGGCACCCGCTCCTTCTACGGCGCCGACGCGGCCAGCCGCCTGACCGACGCCGCCGGCAACGTCTTCCGCTGGGCGCTGAGCGAGGTCCGCGACCTGTACGGCAACGCCGTCCGCTACACCTACCAGACGGTCACCGACGCCGGTGTCGCCGGCGGCACCGTCCCCGGGAAGCAGCTCTACCCCCGCGAGATCAACTACACCGGGTCGGGCAGCGCGGCCGGGCCGTACACGGTGCGGTTCGTGCGCGACAGCGAGCTGCCCGGCTACACCCGCCGCGCCGATGTGGGCATCGACGCCAAGGGCGGCTTCAAGATGGTCACCGCCGAGCTGCTCAAGCGCATCGAGATCAGGTTCGAGGGCGCCGCCGTGCGCAGCTACGACCTGGACTACACGGAAGGCGCCTTCCGCAAGAGCTTGCTGCGCTCGGTCACCCAGCGCGGCGCGGACGGCACCGCCTTCCACACCCACACCTTCGGCTACTACGACGAGGTCCGCGACGGCGGCGGCGGGTACGAGGGCTTCGCCGCCGGCACGAACTGGAGCGTCGGCAGCGACGGCGTGACCGCGGGACTGCTCGATCACGGCCAGGCCAGCGCCATGTCCGGCGCGCTGAGCACCAGCGTCGGCGGCCACCTGTACGTGGGCTTCAACCCCACCGCGCCCACCAAGCAGTTCAGCGCGGGCGGCAAGGTCGGCTTCCAGCACAGCCGCACCGACGGCAAGCTCGCCATGGTCGACCTCAACGGCGACAACCTGCCGGACAAGGTGTTCAAGAAGGGCAACGGCATCTCCTTCCGGCTGAACGATTCCGGGCCGGACGGATCCACCGATTTCCGGGCACCCGCCGGCGTGCCGACCCTGCCGGACCTCACCAAGGAGACCTCCAGCACCTTCTCCTTCGGCGGCGAGGTGTACTTCGTCGCCAACGTCTTCACCAACAGGGCCGAGACGTTCACCACCAACTCGGTGTACTTCAGCGACGTCAACGGCGACGGCCTGATGGACCTGGTGACCGGCGGCAGCGTCCGGTTCAACCACCTCGACGGCGACGGCATCCCGACCTTCACCGCCAACAGCGGCGACACCCCGGTGCCCATCGGCTCCGGCGCGGTCGACGGCACCGGGATCGTCGAGGACTTCGCGGCGGTCCGCGAGCAGCAGATCGACAACAACCCCCTGGCCGACACCCTCCGGCGCTGGGTGGCGCCGTTCGCGGGCAAGGTCCGGGTCACGGGCGACGTGGCGCTGATCGAGGACACGAGCCCGGCCCGCCAGGAGTACGGCACGGCCGACGGCGTCCGCGTGGCCATCCAGCACAACGGCGGCGAGCTGTGGTCCAGCGACATCGGGGCGGCCGACCACGCCCCCAAGACCCCGGCGGGCGTGGCCGAGATCACCGTCGCCAAGGGCGACCGCCTCTACTTCCGCGTGCAGTCACGCTTCGACGGCGCCTTCGACGAGGTGTCGTGGGATCCGGCGATCGACTACCTCGACGTGACCCCGGCCACCGACGTCAACAACCTGAACGTCTACGGCTACCGGGCGGCGCAGGACTTCGTGCTGGCCGGGCGGCGCGGCGTCCAGGTGCAGGCGCCGCTGGACGGGAAGGTCAAGCTCACCGGTGACCTGCGCAAACTGGGCGCCACCACCGACGACGTCGAGCTGCTGGTGTTCCGCAACGGCAGCCAGATCTCCAGCCAGAGCCTGGCCGCCGCGGACACCGGCGCCATCCCCGTCAACCTGGACATCCCGGTCGCCAAGCAGGACGCCATCCTGCTGCGGGTCAAGGTGGACTCCGCCATCGACCTGCGGCAGCTGGAGTGGACGCCGAAGCTGTTCTACACCGAGGCGCCCGGCGCCGGGCCGATCACGGACGAGAACGGCGACCCGCTGGTCCAGCTGCGCCCGCCGTACGACATCGACATGTACCCGGTCAACGGGCTCACCGCCCCGCAGCAGGCGTGGACGGCCCCAGCGACCGAAACCATCACCATAAATCCGCAGACAACGGGCAGCGTCCCCGGCTCCGTCACCTTCACCGTGAAGCGGCGCGGCGAACGCCTGGCCAAGCAGACGGTCAACGTCGGCGCGAGCGCCTCCCTGAGCGCGGACGTCCAGGCCGGCGACCAGCTGTTCTTCGACTTCTCCGCCTACGACCCGCAGGTGGGCGAGGCCATCACCGGCGCGAGCGTCGAGGTCACCACCGGCGGCGGCACGGTCACCGTGCCCAGCGCGGTCCACCGGGCCGCCTTCCCCGGCCTGCTGGCGCAGCCGTACCGGGGCTGGGCCTACGCCGGGTACAACGGCAACCGCGACCGGGCGGCGCAGCCGATCGTGGAGACCGACCTGCTGCAGGAGTTCGACGAGAACTCCACCTACGACCCGCGCACGGCCAAGGCGTACCTGTTCAGCCCGTTCCCCGACCAGGCCGCCTGGCGCAGCGCCGACGACCGGCAGTACGTCAAGGCCGCCACGGCCGCCAGTTCCCGGATGGGCCTGGACCAGATCACCGTCCCCGCGCCCGGCGACTTCACCGGCGGCCGCGCGGTGAACCGGCTCAGCCGCGCCTCGCAGACCGCGGTCGGCGCGGGCGTGTCGTTCCTGTCCGGCTCCGCCTCCGACGGCAGCGCCACCGGCGAGGTCGACTTCCTCGACCTCAACGGCGACCACTTCCCCGACATCGTGGGCAACGGCCGCGTGCAGTACTCGACGATGACCGGCGGCCTGGAGACCGCCAACCGCCAGGTCGCCGGCCTGGGCAAGCCGCGCGACAGCGACGCGAGCGCGGTCAACGTCGGCGTGGGCGGCAGCCCGGCGCACTTCAAGGCCAACGGCCGCGGCGAGGTCGACACCTCGGGGCACGCGCCGCCGAAGGGCAGCGACACCGGCGGCCTGATGACCGAGTTGGGGCTCTCGGCCGGGCTCGGCCGCGGCGACTCCACGCCCCAGCACGACCTGCTCGACGTCAACGGCGACGGGCTGCCCGACCGGGCGTTCCAGGACGGCCGGGTCGCGCTCAACCTCGGCTACGCCTTCGCCGCCCCCGAGCCGTGGGGCACCGGCGGGGTCAACGACGGGGCCAGCGAGAACGGCTCCATCGGCGCGTCGCTGGGCTTCAACTCCGGCATCTACGACTTCGCCGGCGGCCTGTCGCTGAGCAAGAACAAGTCGCAGACCTCCTTCACCCTCCAGGACGTCAACGGCGACGGGCTGATGGACCGCGTGCTGCCCGGCGGCGACGGCATGCGCGTCGGCTTCAACACCGGCAACGGCTTCGCCGCCCCCGTGCCGTGGCAGGGCGCGCTCAACGGGGTGTGCGAGGACGACACCAGCGTCGGGCTGGCCGGGATCGACTGGGACAAGGCCCGGATCTGCTCCGGCAACACCGGCCTGGGCGCCGGCGCGTACTTCACCATCGGCATCGGCCCGCTGTGCTGGCCGACCCCGCTGTGCTACATCATCATCAACCCGGGCGCCGACGGCTCGCAGAACATGTCCCGCGACGAGGCGGGCCTGCGTGACGTGGACGGCGACGGCTACGCCGACCACGTCGCCAGCACCGGCGACGGCTCGCTCAAGGTCGCGCGCAACCGGACCGGCCGCACCAACCTGCTCAAGTCGGTCCAGCGGCCGCTGGGCGCGTCGTTCACGCTGGAGTACGAGCGCGACGGCAACACCGTGGCCAGCCCCGCCTCCCGCTGGGTGATGAGCAAGGTCACCCTGACCGACGGGCACGCCGGGGACGGCGCGGACACCCAGGTGAGCACCTACACCTACGAGGGCGGCGTCTTCAACCGGCTGGAGCGCGAGTTCTACGGCTACGCCAAGGTCACCGAGCAGCAGCGCGACACCCTGGACGCGAACGCCGTCTACCGCAGCTTCGTGCGGGAGTACCGCACCGACAGCTACTACACCCGCGGCCTGCTGAGCAGGGAACGCAGGCTCGACGCCGGCAGCGCGGTCTTCTCCGACCTGGAGCAGACCTACGTGCTGCGCGACGTCACCACGGGCGACGAGCCCGCCGGCGCCGGCAGCACCACGGCGACGATCTTCCCGCAGCTCCGCCGTACCGACGAGCGCTTCAACGAGGGACAGGGGGCGCCCGGCAAGAGCACCTTCACCACCAACCACTACGACGAGCTGGGCAACATCGACGTCTTCACCGACGCCGGAGACACCGGCGCGGCCGACGACGTCGTCGCGACGACCACCTACTCCGACTGTCCCGGCACCCACGTGAGCGCGGCGACCGGGATCACCGTCACCGGCGGCGGCCAGATCATGCGCCGTCGCGAGGCGACGATCGACTGCGCCACGGGCGACCCCTCGCAGATCCGCCAGTACCTGGAGAGCGGCGCCTTCCAGGCCACCGACCTGACCTACACGGCGGACGGCACCCTCGAGACCGTCGAGAACCCGCCGAACGCCGGCAGCCAGCGCTACAAGCTGACCTACGAGTACGACACCCCGACCAGGACCCACATCGCCAAGGTCAGCGACAGCTTCGGCCTCTTCTCCAGCGCGACCTACGACCTGCGGTTCGGCACCACGCTCACCGAGACCGACCTCAACGGCAACCGGACCACCTACGTCCTGGACGAGTTCGGCCGCGCCACCGCGATCACCGGCCCCTACGAGCAGGGCGAGAGCACGCCGACGATCCGGTTCGAGTACCACCAGGAGGCGGCCGTCCCATGGGCGCTGACCAGGCACAACGACAAGTTCCGCAGCGCCGCGGACACCGTCGACACGGTCACCTTCGTCGACGGGCTGCGCCGCGGGATCCAGTCCAAGCAGGACGCCACCGTCCACACGGGCGAGGGCGGCACGCCCGCCGACGTGATGTCGGTCTCCGGGAGGGTCACCTTCGACGCCTTCGGCCGCCAGGTGGCCTCGCGCTACCCGGTGACCGAGCCGCTCGGCACGCCGGGCGCGTTCAACACCGCGGCCGACAGCGTGGCGCCCACCCGGCTGGCCTTCGACGTGCTCGACCGCAACATCCGGCTGACCCAGCCGGACGACACCGAGATCACCACCGAGTACGGCTTCGGCCCCGACCGCTCGGGCAGGACCCAGTTCCGGCAGGTCGTGACCGACCCCAAGGGCCACAGCAAGGCGACCTTCCGTGACGTGCGCGAGGTGCTGGTCGGCCTGCGGGAAACCCACGACGGGCAGCCCATCTGGACCAGCTACGCCTACAGCCCGCTCAAGGAACTGCTCCGGGCCGAGGACGACGCGGGGAACGCCACCACCCAGACCTTCGACAACCTGGGCCGGCGCACCGAGGTCCACAACCCCGACAGCGGCCGCAACAGGACCGAGTTCGACCTGGCCAACAACGCCGTCGCCCGGATGAACGCACGCGGCCGGCGCACGACCTTCAGCTACGACTTCAACCGGGTCACCGCCATCGGCTACCCGGACTTCCCCGGCAACAACGTCACCTACGCCTACGGCCCGCCGGGCGCGGACGGCAACCGGGCCGGGCGGGTCAGCCGCGTCACCGACCAGTCGGGCAGCGAGGAACGCTTCTACGGCAGGCTGGGCGAGGTCGTCAAGGAGGTCAAGACGATCGCCGGGTTCACCGGCAGCCCGCCCAAGACCTACACGACCTCCTACACCTACGACACCTTCGGCCGCCTGCAGTCGCTGGTCTACCCCGACAGCGAGGTGCTGACCTACCGCTACGACTCCGGCGGCATGGTACGGCAGGCCACCGGCGTCAAGGGCGGCCACGCCTACGCCTACGTCAACCGGATGGAGTACGACAAGTTCGGCCAGCGGGCCTTCGTCGAGGACGGCAACGGGATCCGGACCTCGTACGCCTTCGACCCGATCGACCGGAGGCTGGCCAACCTCAAGTCAGGACCGGCGGGCGGGCCCCAGCCGGAGTCGCTGTTCCAGAACCTCGACTACACCTACGACGACGTCGGCAACCTGACCGAACTGGCCAACGACGTGGCCGTCCCCCAGCCGCCCACGTACGGCGGCCCGGTCACCAAGACCTTCGCCTACGACGACCTGGACCGCCTGGTCGCCTCCACCGGAAGCTGGCGGTTCGCGCCGAACAAGACCGACCGCTACCGCTTCACGCAGTCCTACGACAACCTGCACAACCTGACGGCCAAGCAGCAGGCGCACGAGATCGTGCAGCCGTCGGGCAGCGTGGTGGAGCAGCACAAGACCACCTACTCCTTCTCCTACGAGTACGGCGGGCCGCAGCCGCACGCCCCCACCCACATCGGCGGGCAGACCTACACCTACGACGCCGGCGGCAACCAGACCGGCTGGACCGACGACCAGAACGGCCGGCGCCGCACGATCGTCTGGGACGAGGAGAACCGGATCCAGAGCCTGTTCGACAACGGGCACGAGAAGACCTACAAGTACGACGACGCCGGCGAGCGGGTGATCAAGCGCGGCCCGCAGGGCGAGACCGCGTACGTGAACCAGTGGTTCACCGTCCGCAACGGGCAGATCGGCACCAAGCACGTCTTCGCCGGCGGCTCCCGCATGGTGTCCAAGCTGGTCAAGCAGGATCCGCAGGTCGTGGAGCAGGAGCGGTACTTCTACCACTCCGACCACCTGGGCGGCACGAACTTCGTGAGCGACGCCGACGGCCGCCTCTACCAGCACCTGGAGTACTTCCCCTCCGGCGAGACCTGGGCCGAGGAGCACAACAACACCCAGCGCACGCCGTACCAGTTCAGCGGCAAGGAGCTGGACGAGGAGACCGGCCTGTACTACTTCGGCGCGCGATATTACGACCCGCGCACCGGAGTGTGGCAGAGCCCGGATCCGGCCCTGGAGACCAACCTCGGGCAGCTGCCGGAGAGCGGGACCCGGACGGACCAGAACCTCGACACCTCCGTCCCGACCTTCCTCAACGTCTACAACTACGCCGACGCCAACCCGTTGTCCAAGATCGACCCGGACGGGCGGCAGGCCGTACCGCTGACCACCACCCGGCTCCGGGCGATCGCCACCGCGCAGGGCATCGGCGCGGGCCTGTCGGGCGTGCAGTTCAACCGGGCGGTGGGCCGGGCCTTCCAGGACTTCGCCCTGAACAGGTACGGCCTGCTGGAGAACTTCCGCTCGTTCGCCTCCCCCGCCAGGGCGGCGGCGACCGGCCCGGGCGGTCCCAGGTCGGTCATCCCCGACGCGGTGCGGCACGTGACGCAGGTGACCCTCCGCTGGTGGATCATCCCGCAGCTGGTGCCCTTCGCCAACAGCTCGTTCACCGAGGTCAAGGCGGTCAGCGGGACGCTGACCCTGTCGTCGAGCAACCATCAGATCCGCGGCCTGATCGACGTGGCCGCCCGTTCGCCGGCGGGCATGGCGACGGGACCCGGCCGCCCGCTGCCCGTCGTCACCTTCATCACCACGGCCGATACGATCATCGGTCCCGACGTGGTGACCGAGGCCACCAGGCGGGGCGTGGCACTATGGCAGATAACCGCCTTCGAGGTTCCCTCGAGTGGCGGAGCCGCGCAGATCGGCTTCAATCCCGCCATACTCCTGAACCCCAGCGTCTTCGGCAGGGGTACCGCCCGGCCCGGCCCGACCGGCCCCTTCACCCCGAGACCCTTCGGCCCGGCCGCGACCCCGGCCAACCCGCTCGATCCCGACCCAGCGGAGGTGCAGTGACTCAATCCAGGCGGCTGTCCGCCAAGCAGGTCCGCGAGCTGCTTGGCGGCGGCGCCGGGACGCCCGACCCCGAGGTCGCCGAGGTGGCCATGGCCGCGGCCTACCGGCTGCCCGGCGACCAGGTGGTGCTGGTGTTCGAGGACGGCAAGGGGCGGCTGTGGGAGTCCCGCGCCGCCCTGCTCGCCCTCACCGACCAGGTGGCGCGCACCCAGCCGGTCCACCCCCTGCACGGCCTGCTGCCCCAGGGGCGCGACTTCCCGGCGCACGTCGCCCGCCTGACGGCCGAGCTCGGCGACGGTGACGTCGACGAGCTGGTACGGCGGCGCGGCGCGGCCTCGTTCCTGACCCCCGAGGAGCTGCCCCGCCTCATCGCCCGCGCCGGGGAGCTCCTCCGGGCGGCGGCCGGCGGCGAGTGGCACATGAGCCTCGCCGCCGACGGCCGGACCTGGGAACCCTGGGTGGTCGACGGCCACGGCCGCCGCCATCCGGTGTTCGGCCTGGTCGTCAAGGAGCTCACCGAATGGGGGCCGGACAGCTCGCTCCGCGGCGTGATCGCGGGCCGCCTGTGATCAGCTCTCCGCGACTGCCGTGCTGAGCGGCGGCACGTCCTGGACGACGGTGCCGCCGCCGGGGAAGCGGGCGGTCCACCGGTAGGTGAGCTCGCCGGACAGGTTGGCGAGCGTGGTCCTGCGCGGGCCGTCGTGCCGGACGGCGACGCGGCCCGCCCCCACGGGGACGCCGGACACCTCGGCCCAGGCGATCTCGGCGGGCAGGCCGGGCAGCGTGGTCAGGGCGTGCGCGGGCGCGTCGGGGCGCAGGCCGAACAGCCCCTCGACGACCTGGCCGACCAGGGTGAAGGACACCTCCGGGTAGTCGCCGTTGCGGCCGCCGGCCACGTGCGGCGCGGTGCGGGCGGCGAAGATCTCCCGCATCCACCGCCAGGCCGGCTCGGTCCTGCCGTGGCGGAAGAAGACGTCGGGCAGGTACGTCCACGCCTCCACGTTCGCCGGACGGCGTGGGCCGCCGGCCAGGGCGTCGATCTCGTCGAGGCAGGCCGGGTCGTCGCGCAGGCCCTTCAGCGGCGGGAACCAGGTGTTCTCCGCGCCCCAGCCGGTGACCGGGCGGCCGTCGAAGGTGAAGCCGCGGGCGCCGTGCCAGTCCTGTTCGTAGTGGCGGCGCAGATCCGCGGCCTGCGCCGCGAACGGGGCGGCGTCCTCGCCGCGGGCCCCGGCCAGGTGGGCCATCGCGAGGAATGCGGCGTACCGGGCGGCCAGGCCGTCGCCGGCGATCTGCAAGGGCTCGCCGTCGAGTTCGTTGTAGGTGGCGGTGCCCTGGAAGATGCCGGCGCCCTGGCCGGTGGCGGGCAGCGCGAGAGCGTTGACGCAGTAGGCGCGCACCGCGGGGTCGTGGAGGTAGGCGGGGTCGCCGGTCCAGCGATGCAGGACGGCCGCGCACTCCACGAGCTCGAACACGGCGGGCGCCTCCCTGACGAAGTCGTCCGGGCCGCGGTAGTCGATCGCCAGGTAGGAGCCGTCGAAGTTGAACGCCCACACGGGCCGGTGCCCGTGCTCCGGAGTGGCGGAGGCGGCGAAGCAGCGCAGCATCGCCAGGTTGGCCTCGGCCAGCCCGAGCAGGTGCGCGCCCGGAGCCTGGTGGACGAAGTCGCGGGCGTAGAAGCCGCTGCGGTGCGCGTATCCGGCCCAGTAGGACGGCAGGTAGACGGCCGAGCCGGTGCCGGACGGGCAGCGCTCGTCGACGTTCACGGGGCCGCGGGTGCCGGCCGGGTGCGCCCAGCGCAGGGCGCGGTCGCGGGCCCAGGCGAACATCGCGGCGAGTTCGCCCGAGGAGGAGGTGAGCCGCATTCAGGGTCCCAGGCTCGGGCGCACCACCAGCTCGCCGGGCAGCAGCAGCCCGGCCTCCGGCGTGACGCCGTCCTCGATGATCCGCAGGAGGCGGTTGACGAGGGCTTCGGCGATACGGCGCAGCGGCAGCCGTACCGTGGTGAGGGCGGGCTGGAGGAACCCGGTGATCGGCAGGTCGTCGAAGGCGGCCACGGCCAGGTCCTTGCCGATCTCCAGCCCTTCGGCGCGCGCGGCGGTGTAGACGCCGAGGGTCAGCCAGTCGCCGCTGACCACGACGGCGGTGGGCCTGGCGCGCCCGGACAGCAGGTCGCGGGTGGCGGCCACGATCCCGGCGGGGTCGTCGCCCGGCACGGAGTAGACCTGCGTGGTCAGGTGGTGGCGGCGGGCGCCGGCCAGGAAGCCGTCGCGGCGATCGTCCATCCAGGGCTGGCCGCCGGTTGAGGCCAGGAACGCCACCCGCCGGTGGCCCTTGGCGGCGATCAGGCCGACCAGGTCGATCATCGCCTGCGCGCTGTCGACGTCGGCCCAGGACTGCGGCTGGCCGGGCGCGGTCCTGCCGAAGGCGGCGAAGGGGAACCCGGCGCCGGTCAGGTGGGCGACGCGGGGGTCGTCGCGCAGCACGTCCGACAGCAGGAAGCCGTCCACGGTCCGCGCGGCGATCAGCTCGTCGAGCGCCTGCTCCTGGCTCTGGCCGGGGCGCGGGCGCACCAGCAGGATGCGGTAGCCCGCCTCGCCCGAGGCCGCCACGACCGCTTCGAGGAAGCCGCCCATCAGCGGGTTGGGGTTGGCCGGGTCGTCCACCGGCGTCGGGTAGGCGATGATCCGCCGGGTGCCCGACTTCAGGCTGCGCGCCGACTGGTCGGGCCGGTAGCCGAGCTGCTCGATGACCGCCGACACCCGCTCCAGGGTCTCGGCCTTCAGCCGATGCGGGGCGTTGAGCGCGTTGGAGATCGTCTGCCGGGACACGCCGGCCGCGCGTGCGACGTCCTCGACGGTGACCCCGCGCTCGCGTGGCCGACGTGTGGTCACTCAGACTCTCCTCAGCGTGAGCAGGCCGCCCATGGGCACGTCGACGACACGGGCCCCGTCCAGCCGCAGCTCAGCCGTCCCGGTCAGGGCGCCGCCGCAGTCGCGGACCTCCGCGCGCACCGCTCCGGCGCCGTGGAGGACCACGCGCGGGTCGGCGACGGCGTTGGCGACCAGCAGGTCACCGCTCGCCGGCACCTCGACGGGCAGGGGTGAGTACCGCGCGACGATCGTGGTCTGACCATCGTAGGCCCGCACGAGCGGGTAGCCGTGCTCGGGCTGTTCCGGCCGCAGCGCCCCGAGCTGCAGCGTGGCCAGGTGCCGCCGGAAGATCCCGAGCCAGAACCGGAGCGCGGCGAGCTGGTCCGGCCGCTGCGCCGCCAGGTCCACCGAGATCTGCGGCACCGAGAACAACGCGTTGATCAGGTGCACGGCCACCTGCTCGGCGGGCTCGTCCGGGTGCCAGAGGATCATGTCCGAGTGCACGGCCACCGGCCCCGCGGCCAGCCGCAGGTCCACGGTCCGCTGCCGGTTCTCCTGCGGGCTGAGCGGGCAGTCCGTGGCGCGGATCATGTTCGCGTACGGCCACAGGCCCGGGCCCGAGTACGGCTGGCGGTGCTCGACGAGCAGCCCGGGAGCGGTACGGCGCAGCCGGACGTCCAGGTCGTGCAGGAGCCGCCGGACCCCTTCGTCCACCCGTGCGCAGTCGGCTCCCTCGCCCGGCGCCGGGTCGCCGCCCGGGGTGGCGAAGCGGTCCACGAAGTCGATCTTCAGCCCGTCCATGCCCCACTCCTCGACGGCCCGGGCGAGGCGGCCGACGAGGAAGGCGCGCACCTCCGGGTGCCGCGGGTCCAGCACGGCGGCGTCCATGTGGTCGAGGTAGCGCAGGAACCTGCCCTGGAAACGGTCGAAGGCCGCGTTGTGCTTGCCGACGAAGGGCAGGGCGTACCACAGCAGGTAGGCCATGCCGAGCTCGCGCACCCGAGCGACATGCTCGGACATATCAGGAAAGGTCGCGGTGTTGGGTTCCCAGTCGCCGCAGAAGGCGTAGCCGCGGGCCCGGTCGGCCGTCTGCCAGCCGTCGTCCAGGATGACGGTCGCGCAGCCCAGGTCCGCGGCCAGCCGCGCCTGGCGCTCCACCGCGGCGGCGCTGACGTCCTGGTGCATGCCGTACCAGGTCGAGTACACCGGCAGGCGGGCGCTGCCGGGCACCGGCGGCAGCTCGCCGGCCGCCTCCCGCCACCACTCGGCCACCTCCCCCACGGTCACGGAGAAATGCCGCCCGGAAAGGTCCAGGCGGAAGCGCAGCCCCTCCCCCCGCAGCGTGAAGACGAACTCCCCGGTCTCCTCGACGACGCCGCCGGTGAAGCTCACCTGGCCCGCCGGTTCGTCCGCGCCGACCGTGCACACGTTGACGCCGGCCGTACCGACCAGGCTGACCACCGGCGCGCCCGCGCTCAGCCGCGACACCAGCGGCGCGCTCCAGATCGGCGGCACCCAGCGGGCGCCGCCCGCGGGCGTCCAGAACGCGGTCACACCCACGCACGGCACCCGCCACTGCGCCGCGGTGGCGGCGGGCGCGTCGATCAGCCAGACGCCGCCGGCCAGCGGGGTGACCCGCGCCTCGCCCGCTCCGGCGAGGGCCACCTCGACCGCGCCGGCGCGCAGCGAGGTCGTCTCGCCGAGCGCGTAAGGCTCCCAGACCTGCATGTCTATCCCTTCGTGGCACCGGCCAGCAGGCCGGAGATGAACTGTTTCTGGAGGATGAGAAAGAGCACGATCATGGGCAGCGACGAGATCGCGGTGCCCACCATGACCTGGCCGAAGTCGGTCCTGGCCAGGCCCTGCAAGGTGGCCAGCGCGACCGGCAGCGTGAACATCTCCGGCGTGCGCAGCGCGATGAGCGGCCACAGGAAGTCGTTCCACGCGCCGAGGAAGAGGAAGACGGCCAGCGCCGCGAGCACCGGGCGCATCACCGGCACGACCACCCGCCACAGCACCCGCAGCTCGCCCGCGCCGTCCACCCGGGCCGCGTCGAGCAGTTCGTCGGGCAGGGCCAGCAGCGACTGGCGCATGAGGAAGACGCCGAACGGCACCGACAGGCCCGGCAGGATCAGCGCCGGGTAGCTGTCGATGAGCCCGATGTCGTTCATCATCTCGAAGATCGGGATGATGGTGACGCCGCTGGGGATGACCAGCGTCGACAGCAGCAGCACGAAGAAGACGTTGCGGCCGGCGAAGGCGAACTTGGCGAAGGCGTAGCCGGCCAGCAAGGAGACGACCAGCGCGCCGGCGGTCTGCACGACCGCGACGAACAGCGTGTTGCCCAGCACGTTGAGCAGGCCGATCGACTCCTCGAGCGTGGCCGTGTTCGCGGCGAGCCGGTCGCCGGGGTAGAAGCGCGGCGGCCAGGAGAAGATGTCGGAGTTGGCGTGCGTGGCCGCCATGGCCAGCCAGTAGAACGGCCCGGCGCACAGCGCGAACACCGCGGCGAGCACGAAGGTGAGCGTCCAGCCCTTCATCGTTTCTGCATCCTCATCTGCGCGATCCCGAACACGGCCACGATCAGCGTGAGCGCGTAGGCGATGGCCGCGGCGTAGCCGAAGTCGAAGTAGCGGAAGCCGTTCTGGTAGAGGTAGAGCGAGATGGTCAGGGTGGAGTTGTCCGGCCCGCCGCCGGTCAGCACGAACGGCTCGTCGAACAACTGCAGGGTGCCGATCGTGGACAGCACCACGGTCAGCAGCAGGATCGGCCGCAGCTGGGGCACGGTGATCGACCAGAACCTGCGCACCGGTCCCGCGCCGTCGACCATCGCCGCCTCGTAGACGTCCTTCGGGATACTCTGCAGCCCCGCCAGGTAGATCACCGCGTTGTAGCCGGTGTAGTGCCAGGTGAGGGCGATGACGATGGCGATGCGCGCCCAGAACGGGGTGCCCAGCCAGTCGATCGCCTCCACGCCGAACAGGCTCAGCAGCCAGTTGAGCAGGCCGGCGTCCTTGCGCAGGATCACCGAGAACATCACGCCGTAGGCGACCAGGCCGGTCAGCGACGGCATGAACACGCCCAGCCGCCACAGGCCGCGCAGCCGGACCAGCGGGGAGTTGAGCCCCAGGGCCAGCAGCAGCGCCAGCGCGAGCATCAGCGGGACCTGCACGACCAGGATCAGCCCCGTGTTGCCCAGCGAGGTCCAGAACAGCGGATCGTTGACCAGCCGGACGTAGTTGTCCAGGCCGACGAAGGTGCGGGCCGCGCCCGCGCCGGTGGTCAGGCTGATGTACAAGGCCGCCACGATCGGGTACGCCTTGAAGACCACGAAGCCGAGTACGGCGGGCAGGATCAGCAGGTACGGGATGTTCCGCCTGGTGACGAGGGAGCGCCGGGACGCGGGCGCGTGCCGGGCCCGCGTGAGGGTGAGCGTCATCCGGCGAGCTTCCTGTTCGTCTGCTGCGCCAGCAGGGTCGCGGCCTCGGTCAGCGCGGCGGCCGGGTCGGCGCCCTTGAGCAGGACCTTCGTCTGCGCGTCGCCGGCGATCTTCAGGGCTCTGGCGTAGTCGCCGGAGTAGTAGGTGGCGTCGGCGCCCTCGGCGAGCGCGTCCGTGAACGGCTTGAGCGCGGGCTGGCCGCCGAAGTACGGCTGGGCCGCGGTGAAGGCCGGGTCGGCGTGGGCGGCGGTGAGCGCGGGGAAGACGCCGCCTTCCCTGAACGCCTTGTTGACGACGCCGGGCCTGGTCAGCGCGTACTCGATGAACTTGTACGCCTCGGCCCGGCGCGGGCTGGCGCCGGCGACGGCCAGGTGGGTGGAGTTGACGATGGCGGCGCGCTTGCCGCCGGCCGTCACCGCGGGCGGCTGCATGACCCGCCACAGCCCCTTCTGCTCGGGGCGCATCTCGGGGATGTAGCTGACCGCCCAGGCCGCCCACGGCAGCACGGCCAGCTTGCCGCTGCTGATGAGCTGCTTGGCGGCGTTCTCACCGGAGGTGTCGGCGACGATGCCGGCGTCGTTCATCTTCTTGATGAGCGTCATCGCCTGTACGGCGGGCGGCGAGGAGAGCGTGACCTCGCCCTCCCGGTTGAAGTAGAAGGCGCCCTGCTGCTGGAGCAGCGACTGGTAGAAGTCCATGTCCACGCCGCCCGCGGCGGGCTTGTTCAGCCCGATCAGGTACGCGCCGGTCTTCTCCTTGAGCGCCTTGCCCGCCTCGATCGCCTCGTCCCAGGTCCGGATCTTCGCCGGGTCGGCCCCCGCCTTCTCGAACAGGTCCTTGCGGTAGAAGAAGCCGGCCGGGTTGACCTCCCAGGGCAGCGCGTAGACGCCGCCGTCCTTGCCGGTCACCGTGGGCCACAGGCCCTTGGCGAAGGCGTCCTTGTGCCGGTCCGCACCCAGTTCGCGCAGGTCGGCCAGGCCGCCGGGGAACTTGTCCATGTAGCCGGGCAGGTAGTCGATGCCGATGTGCAGGACGTCGGCCAGGCCCTTGCCGCCCGCGGCCAGGCCGATGGTGATCTTGTCCCAGATGGCCGGGTTCCCGACGGCGCGCACGTCGACCTTGATGCCGGGGTTGGCCTGCTCGAAGTCCTTGGCCACGGCGGCCAGGCCGTCGGAGGCGGGCTTCCAGCTCCAGACGGTGACGGTGACGGGGCCGCCGCTCTTCTGCGGGGTGTTTCCGCCGCAGGCGGCGGTGAGGGTGGTTGCGGCCAGGGCGAGCGCGAGGGCGCCACGACGATTGATCATGCGATTGCGTCCTTCCGGGCGTTGGGGGGATGAGTCGCGCGCGAAGTTTGAACGTTCATATCGGCACCACGTGGGCCGTCGCGGAACCGCGGATTTCCCGGAGCTTATTTGAACGTTCATATCGTGGGCAAGAGGTCTGGCCCTCTTCTTCACCATGTGACATATTACGCGCGACACATCACTCAACTCTGGAGGAGAGCGGTGCGCAAGCTCCCCGCCCTGCTCGCGGGCCTGGCCTTAGCCCTGGTCCCGCTGCAGGGTCTCGCCCATGCCGACCCGGTTCCGGGACCTGTCCAACCCGGTGACGGCCGCCATCCGGCGCAGCCGTACAGCCCCATCGCGATCGAGGAACGCGCGGCCAGGACCACGGCCGTGCAGGAGGCGCTGGACGAGCCCGGCCCGGCCCGGGCCGGCAAGGTCAAGGTGGGCCACCGGTACGTTGAACGTTCACTCGAGCGCAGGGACCGCGCCTTCGCGATCCTCGCCGAGTTCGGCGACCGGATCGACAACGAGACCCTGCACAACGGCCAGATCCGCTACGGCGGCACCCCGGGGCCGCGGCACAACACGATCCCCCGGCCCGATCCGGGCCACGACAACCACACGCTGTGGCGGCGCGACTTCGACCGGGCCTCCTACCAGCGGGCCTTCTTCGACGCCTCCCCCGGCGCCAACTCCCTGCGCAACTTCTACCGGCTGCAGTCCTCCGGGCGCTACGACCTCGACGGCAAGGTCTCCGACTGGGTGCGCCTGCCGTACAACGAGTCGCGGTACGGCACGCCGCGCTGCGACCGGGGCCTGGACTGCGACCTGCCGCTGTTCGACTTCGCCAAGGACGCGGGCGACGCCTGGTACCGGGCCGAGCTGGCCAAGGGCCGCACCAAGGAGCAGATCGTCGCGGAGCTGAAGACCTTCGACGTCTGGGACCGCAACGATCACGACAACGACGGCGAGTTCAACGAGCCCGACGGCTACCTCGACCGGGTGCAGATCGTGCACGCGGGCGTGGACGAGACCTGGGGCGGCGGCGCGCAGGGCGCCGACGCGCTGTGGGCCGTCAGCCACGACGCCTTCTGGAACCTGCGCGGCGACGCCGGGCCCGAGTTCAACAAGCAGGGCGGCACCCAGATCGGCGACACCGGGATCTGGATCGGCAAGTTCCTGACCGTCGGCGAGAACAGCGGCGTCGGCCTGCTCGCCCACGAGTACGGCCACGACCTGGGGCTGCCCGACCTGTACGAGACGGCCGGCGGCGAGAACAGCGTGAAGTTCTGGTCGCTGATGTCGGACGCCTCCTACCTGGCCGAGCGCGGCGGGCCGCTCGGGGAGTACCCCGGCGACCTGGACGCCTGGAGCAAACTGCGGCTGGGCTGGCTGTCCTACGAGCGGGCGGCGGCCACGGCCTCCACGCACACGCTGGGCGTGAGCTCGTACAACACCAGGGACCCGCAGGCGCTGCTGGTCCCGCTGCCGCCGCACACCGAGCAGGCCGAGCTGACCGACCCCGCCCAGGGGCGGTGGCAGTGGTGGAGCGGGCGCGGCGACTACCTCAGCAACACCCTCACCCGCGAGATCGACCTGGCCAAGGCCACCTCGACCACGCTGACGGCCAGGACGTGGTTCCGCATCGAGCAGGACTTCGACTACCTGTACGCCGAGGTGTCCGCCGACGGGAAGACCTGGAAAGGCGTCGGCGGCACGTTGGCCGGGCAGCCCATTCCCAGCGTCAACGGGGTACCCGGCCTGACCGGGCGCAGCGAGTGGGCCGACCTGGCCTACGACCTCGGGCCGTGGGCCGGGCAGAAGGTGCTGTTCCGGCTGCGGTACTTCACCGACACCAACACCGTGGAGAACGGCTTCGTCGTCGACGCCCTCTCGCTGCCCGGCGTCTTCGCCGACGACGCCGAGCAGGGCGACAACGGGTGGACCCCGCAGGGCTTCAGCCGGGCCGGGCGGATCGGGGTGAAGGACCATCCGCGTGCGTATCTGGTGGAGAACCGGCGGTACACGGGATACGGGAAGTATCTGCGGACCGGGCCTTACAGCGCGGGGTTCCAGAACGATCCGCGGCGGGCGCACATCTACGAGCGGTATCCGTACCAGGACGGGGTGCTGGTGTGGTTGTGGGACACCTACTACTCCGACAACAACACCAGCGTGCATCCGGGCGAGGGCATGGCGCTGCCGATCGACGCGCGGGCGGTGCCGCTGCTGTGGCGTGACAACACGAAGGTCAACGGGCGGCTGCAGCTGTTCGACGCCACCTTCGGGCTGGGCGGGACCGATCGGGTCCGGCTGCACAAGGACGGGGCGCCCACGGTGTTCCCGGCCCGGCCGGGCGTGCCCGCCTTCGACGACCGCGCGGGAGTCTACTGGTACAGCACCAATCCGCAGCTCGGGGTCCGGCCGCCGGCCGCCGGCACCAGGATCGAGGTGATCAGGGAGGCCGACCAGGGGCTGCGCACCACGGTCCGGGTCAGCCGGTCTTCCTAGCCACACCGTGGGACGGCGGAGTCCGGATATTTCCAGACACCGCCGCCCCACCCCAGCCCGGCGAACGCCTTCCAGGACAGCACCGCTCACGGTGCACGACCGACTCCCACGCCCAACCGGAGCCCCCAGCCCAGCCGGGACTCCGGTCCAGCCGGGACTCCGGTCCAGCCGGGACTCCGGTCCAGCCGGGGCCCTTGTCAGAGCGGGAAGTGGCAGGCCACCTCGCGCCCCCGATGGACCCTCAGCAGCGGCCGGTCCGCCCGGCAGAGCTCCTCGGCCCGCGGGCACCGGGGATGGAAGGAGCAGCCCGGCGGCGGGGCGGCCGGGGAGGGCGGGTCGCCCTGGAGGACGATGCGGTCGCGGGTGCGTTCCACCTTCGGGTCCGGCACCGGCACCGCCGACAGCAGCGCCCGGGTGTACGGGTGGGCGGGATGGTCGTAGAGCGTGTCCCTGGCGCCGACCTCCACGATCCGGCCCAGGTACATGACCGCGACCCGGTCGCTGACCCGGCGTACCACCGACAGGTCGTGGGCGATGAAGATGTAGGTCAGCCCGAGCTCGCGCTGCAGTTCCTCCAGCAGGTTGACGATCTGCGCCTGTACGGAGACGTCCAGTGCCGACACCGGCTCGTCGGCGATAACCAGCTTGGGGCGGGTGGCCAGCGCCCTGGCGATGCCGATGCGCTGGGCCTGGCCGCCGGAGAACTCGTGCGGGTAGCGCCCGGCGTGTTCGGGGATCAGCCCGACCATGTCGAGCAGCTCCGCCACCTTGGCCTTGACGCCGGGCACGCCCTGGACGACGAGCGGGTTGGCGATGATCTGGCCCACGGTCTGCCGGGGGTTCAGCGAGGAGTGCGGGTCCTGGAAGATCATCTGCAGGTCGCGCCGGAGCGGGCGCAGCTCCCGGTGCGAAAGGTGGGTGATGTCGCGGCCGCCGAAGCGGATGGTGCCCGCGCTGGGCTCCAGCAGGCGGACGATCGCGCGGGCCGTGGTGGACTTGCCGCATCCGGACTCGCCGACCAGGCCGAGCGTTTCGCCGGGCCGTACCGTGAAGGAGACCCCGCGCACGGCCCGCACGTCCTTGAAGCGCATCTCCAGGTCGGTCACGGTCAGCATCACGGGCTCCCCAGGTGGCAGGCGGCGAGGTGGCCGGCGGGGAGCTCGGCCAGGGCGGGCAGGTCGTTCTCGCAGACCGTCATCCGGTGTTGGCAGCGCGGGTGGAAGGGACAGCCGGGCGGCGGCTGGAGCAGTGAGGGCGGGGCGCCGGGAATGGCCCGCATCGGGGTGTCCTCAGGGTCGTCCAGGCGGGGCAGGGAGTCGAGCAGGCCGCGGGTGTAGGGGTGGCGGGGCGTGGCGAAGAGCGCTTCGGCCGCCGCCCGCTCGGCGACGCGCCCGCCGTACATGACCAGGACCTCGTCGGCGACCCTGGCGATCACGCCGAGGTCGTGGGTGATCATGATGACGGCCAGCCCTCTGTCCTGCTGGATGCGCTTGATCAGCTCCAGGATCTGCGCCTGGACGGTGACGTCCAGGGCGGTGGTGGGCTCGTCGGCCACGAGCAGGTCAGGCTCGCAGGCCAGCGCCATCGCGATCATCACGCGCTGGCGCATGCCGCCGGAGAACTGGTGCGGATGGTCGCGCGCCCGCCGGTGCGGGGCGGGGATGCCGACCTCGGCCAGCGCCTCGGCGGCCCGGTTGCGCGCGGCCCGGCGGGAGGCGCCGAGGTGCAGGCGGTATGCCTCGGCGATCTGCTCGCCCACGGTGTAGTGGGGGTGCAGCGACGACAGCGGATCCTGGAAGATCATCGCCATCCGCCGGCCGCGCAGCCTGCGCAGGTCCTCCTCCGGCGCGCCGACCAGTTCCCGGCCGTCGAAGCGTACCGAGCCCGTCACCTCGGCGCCGAGATGCAGGCCGAGCAGGGCCAGGCTGGTCACGGACTTGCCCGAGCCGGACTCGCCGACGATGCCGAGCGTGCGGCCGCGGTCGAGGCCGAAGCTCACGTCCCGGACCGCGTGCAGGCCGCCGAAGGAGACGCTCAGCCCGTTGACGTCAAGAAGCATGGCGCACCCTCGGGTCCACGACGCCGTAGAGCAGGTCGACGACGAGATTGGCGAAGACGATGAAGAAGGCGGCCAGCAGCGTGGTGCCCAGGATCACCGGGTAGTCCTGCCCGGTGATGCTGTCCGCGGTGATCTTGCCGATGCCCGGCAGGCTGAAGATCGACTCGGTGATGATCGCGCCGCCCATCAGCGCGCCCAGGTCCATGCCGAACAACGTGACGATCGGCGTCAGCGCGGCCCGCAGCCCGTGCTTGACCACGACCGTCCTGCGTCGCAGCCCTTTCGCGCGGGCGGTCCTGATGTACGGCTCCGCCATCGTCTCGATCATCGACGACCGGCTCTGCCTGGCGTACATCGCGGCCGAGAGCATCGCCAGCGCGACCCAGGCCAGGAGCAGGTTCTGGGCCCAGGCCAGCGGGTCCTCGCCGAAGGCGACGTAGCCCGGGTAGGGCATGAGCTCCAGCCACCGGACCGTCAGGAACAGCAGCATCGGCCCGACGAAGTAGATCGGCAGCGCCGCGCTGACCACGGTGGAGCCGACCAGCAGCCGGTCGGTGAGCGTGTCCTTGCGCAGCGCGGAGGCCACCCCCGCGGCCAGGCCGCCGGTCAGCCAGAGCACGCTCGCGCCGAGCGCCAGCGAGAACGTGATCGGCAGCCCTTCCAGCAGGATGTCCCAGACGGGCTGCCCGGTCTGCCACGAGTAGCCGAGGCAGGGGAAGTCGCAGCGGATGGCGTACTGCCCGGTGCCCAGAGAGCGCCCGGCGAAGATGCCGGTGACGTAGTCGGTGAACTGGGTCGGCAGCGGCCGGTCCAGCCCCATCTGGCTGCTGATCTCGGCCAGCCGCTCGGCCGTGCAGCTCTTGCCGCACGCGATGAGCGCGGGATTGCTGGGCAGCAGCGTGAAGATGACGAACGTGGTCAGGCAGACGGCCAGCAGCACCGCCGCCGCGGCGGCCAGCCGGCGCAGCAGGTAGGCCGTCATCGGCGCGCCCCCTTGGGGTCGACGGCGTCGCGCAGCCCGTCGCCGAGCAGGCTGAAGCCGAGGATGACGAGGAAGAGGCAGAGGCCGGGGATGGCGAAGTAGGTGGGCGCCACGTCGTAGTAGGTGACCGCGTCGGCGAGGATCTGGCCCCAGGACGGGGTGGGCGGCCGGATGCCGATGCCGAGGTAGGACAGCGCGGCCTCCGCGCTGATCATGCCCGGCACCAGCAGCGTCGCGTAGGCGATGAGCGGCCCGGCCACGTTCGGCAGGATCTCGCGGCGCAGGATCCGGCCGGCGCCGGACCCGCTGATCCTGGCCGCCTCCACGAACTCGCGCTCCCTGACCGACAGCGTCTGCCCGCGCACGATGCGGGCCACGCCGGGCCAGCTGAACAGGCCGATCACCGTGATCAGCATGACCAGCCGGTTGACGTGCGGCGTCACCGACATGATGGCGATCATGAAGATGAGGCCGGGGAACGACATGAGCAGGTCCATCAGCCGGCTGATGACCGCGTCCGCCCAGCCGCCGAAGAACCCGGCGGTGACGCCGAACAGCGCGCCGAGCGTGAGCACCACGGCGGCCCCGGCGAACGCGACCAGCATCGAGACCTGGGTCCCCATGACGACCCGGGAGAACAGGTCCCGGCCGCTCACCGGCTCGACGCCGAGCCAGTGCTCGGCGCTGAACACCTCGCGGGGCAGCCCGGCCAGGTTCGGGTCGACGGCCGAGGGATCGGGCTGAGCGGGGTCCCAGCCGCTGAGCCGTACCAGCAACGGCGCCGCCAGCGCCAGCAGGACGAAGAAGCAGACGATGCCGAGCCCGATCATGGCGGATCTGGTACGGCGCAGCCGTGCGATCACTTCGACAGGCCCGGATCCTTGAGCCCGATCTCGGCGAAGTCGGGATTGCCTTCCCAGATCGGGTTGCCCTTGACGCCCGCCACGTTGGAGCCGAAGAGGTTGTTCTGCTTCACCAGCGTGACGGGCACGTAGGCGCCGGTCGCCATGACCTGCTCCTCCAGCTCCAGCCACGCCTTGCCGGCGGCCTGCGCGTCGGTCATCGCGTCGATCTCGCTGATCTTCTTGTCGATCGCCGGGTCCTTGAGCAGCGAGGCGTTGCCCCCGTGGTAACCCTCGCTGATGAGGCGGCTGTCGGCGATCATCGGCAGGAAGGTGGAGCCTGACGGGTAGTCCGGGCACCAGCCGCCGAACTGCAGCTCGGGCATCTTGGCGGGCGTGCCGTTGATGCCGTTGAGCGCGGAGGTGTCGACCAGGTCGATCTGCAGGTCGAAGCCGGCCCGCTTGAGTCCGGCCTGCAGGGCCTCGGCCTGGGCCTTGCCGCCGGCGCTGGTGGCCATGCGGATCTTCACCGGGGTCTGGACGCCCGCCTCGGCCAGCAGCGCCCTGGCCTTCTCGACGTCGCCGGCCGGCGGGATGTTGAGCAGGTCGCGCTGCGCTCCCCCGGTGAGGCCGGGCGGGAGGATGGCGCCGACGACCTCGGCCATCTGCGGGCCGCCCGCCGCGGTCTGCAGCGCGGTCTTGTCGGCGGCGTAGTGCACGGCCATGCGGGCCTTCTGCCGGTCGAAGGGGGGCTTGGCGGTGTTGAGGTAGATCAGGCCGGTGCAGCCGTCGACCATGCTGCTCATGCGCTGCTGGACCCGGGGGTTGGTGAAGACCTTGGGCAGCACCGGCAGGGCGACGTCGGTGTAGCCGATGGCCGAGCGGTCGGGCCCTTGGTCGGCGATGAGCCGGGTGTCGCGGGCGGCGCCGCCGACGGACATGTTGACCACGATGCGGTCGGGGTATGCCTTGCGCACCTGGTCGGTGGCCGGGGACCAGTGCTCGTTGCGCACCAGGACGAGTTCGACCTTGCGCTGATATTTCTCGATCTTGTAGGGGCCGGAGGAGAAGGGCCGGTCGTCGTACTTGACGCCCGCCTCCTTCGCCTGCGGCACCGGGGAGAACGTGGGCAGGGTCGTGGTCTGCGAGAACTCCGCGACCGGGCGCCTGAGGCGGAAGACGATCGTCTTGTCGTCGGGCGTCTCGATGGAGTCGAGGTGCTTGCCGGTGAGCGGGCCCTTGTAGTCGTCGCCGATCAGGTACTTGCGGGCGTAGTCGGGGCCGCCGGTGAGCTCGGGCGAGAAGGAGCGCTCGACGTTGTACTTGACGTCCTGTGCCTTGACCGGGCTGCCGTCCTCGTAGGCCACGCCGTCCTTGAGGGTGAAGGTCCAGACCTTGCCGCCCTCGGACGGCCGGCCCAGGTCGGTGGCGAGGTCGGGGACGACCTCGGAGCTGCCCGGCTTGAAGGTCGTGAGCGTGCGGTAGAGCAGCCGGGCGCCGAAGCCCATGTCGCGCATGGTCCAGTTGCGGGCCGGGTCGAGGTGGTTGAAGTCCGCGTTGTTGAAGACCGTGAGGGTGCCGCCCTTGACGGGACCGCCCTGTGCGGTGGCGGCGCGGGGCTTCCCGCCGCCGCCGCAGCCCGCGGCGCCCAGCAGGAGGCAGATGGCCAGGGATAACAGGCCCTTGTTCGTCGTCACGCGTCGCTCCCGGGGTTGAACGTTCGAAACGAGGGCGACTGTAAATGTGTGACATTGCACTGACAAGAGTGCGTGACCAAACCGTGTTGATCGCCAAGCCGCCATCCGGGCTTCATTTCTTGATCACGAGTTTGCCATATGATGTGTGACATATTACTAAGCGAACCTTCGATCCTCTCGGGAGGGAAACCATGAACAAGATCGTCAGCACGCTCGGCGCCCTGCTCATCGGCACGCTCGCGGCCACCGCCCCCGCCGTCTCGGCCTCGGCCTCCGCGACCGTCACCAAGTGCAGCGCCTGGAAGCCGGTCGGCGACCGGTACCTCCAGTCCTGTGTTGATGTGACCGGCACCCAGGCCACCACCTACGGCCTGGTCAGCTCCACGAGCACCGGCGACGTCCCGGTCGGCGTCCTCAGCCACAACGGTGCCACGCCCGTGGGCGACACGCGGGGAACGGTCCACGTCGCCGGCAACACCGTACGCTTCGACGGCCACACGACCACGGCCACCGCGGGCCAGACCATCCGGGCGACGCTCTACGTGCCCGGCCGGATCGGCACCGGCACCCTGGCCGGCACGGACGGCGCCACGTACTGCGAGCCCACGCTGACCGGCCCGGCGGGCCCCGACGGCAAGCGGCAGTGCATCGAGCAGATCACCGTCTGGGCCACGGTCACCGGCTGAGATTGACCGGGCCGGTGCGGTCCCTTTCTTAGAAAAATGTGATATTTCACATGTCATGGAACTCCTCTCCCGCACCGGCCGCTTCACCTACGGCGCACCCCGCGCGATCACGGTCCACGCCGGCCAGGTGGCGCTCTTCCTGCGCTCGAACGGCCCAGAGGACCCGGTCGAGTGCCTGTGGGCCACCGATCTCAGCACCGGCGAGGAACGCCTCCTGGCCGACCCCGCCGTGCTCGCCCCGCACTGCGACGACCTGCCGCCCGAGGAGCGGATGTTCCGGGAGCGGGTTCGCCTGTGGGCGCCGGGCATCGGCGCCTACGACAGCGACGGCGTCCACGCCGTCTTCACCCTCGGCGGCCGGCTCTTCCGCACCCGCCTGGCCACCGGCGAGACCGAGGAACTCCCCACCGGCGGCCCGGCCTTCGACCCCCGGATCCAGGGCGAGCGGATCGCCTACGTGGTCTCCGGACGGCTGCTGCTGCTCGACGGCGACATCACCCGGATCCTGGCGGCGGAGTCCCAGGTGAGCTGGGGGGTGGCGGAGTTCGCCGCCGCCGAGGAACTGGGCAGGACCCGGGGCCACTGGTGGTCTCCCGACGGGCGGACGCTGCTGGCCGCGCGGGTGGACGAATCCGCGGTGCCCCGCCGCTACCTGGCCGACCCGGCCAGCCCCGAGCAGGCTCCGCTACGCCAGCCGTACCCGCAGGCCGGAGGGCCGAACGCGCGGGTCGAGCTGCACCTGCTCCGGCTGGACGGCGGGCGCGGGCAGGTGCTCTGGGACGAGCGCCGCTTCCCCTACGTGGCCGATGCGGGCTGGAGCGGCGACCGGCTGGTGATCACCGTCCTGGACCGGCTCCAGCAGCACGGCAGGCTCCTGGAGGTCAATCCCGCCACCGGCACCACCGCCGAGCTGTGGACGTTCCGCCACCCGCAGTGGATCGAGCACGCGCCCGCCCTCGACGGCGGGCAGATCCTGGAGGTCGTCGAGAGCGGCGAGATCCAGGCGCTGGCGATCGACGGCCGGATCGCCACGCCGCCCGGCCTGTACGTCCGGCGGGTCGCCGGACGTCTCGGCGCGGACTTCGTCCTGGAGGCGCACGAGAGCGAGCCGGCCGAGCAGCACGTCTACCGCCTGTCTCCCGGCGACCGGCTGACCAGGATCACCGATGAGCCCGGCGTGCACGGCGCCGTGGTCAGCAGCGCCACCCTGGTGCTGACCTCCGGGTCGCTGGAGCGCATGCGCACCCGCAGGCTCGCCGGCGACGTGGAGCTGCGCGACCTGTCGGCGGCCGTGCCGTACCGGCCGCGGCCCGTCCTGGAGCGGGTGACCGAGCACGGCCTTCCCGCCGCGGTCCTCTACCCGGCCGGTCATGTCGCCGGCGAGCGGCTGCCCGTCCTTCTCGACGTGTACGGCGGGCCGGGCCACCAGGTGATCGCCCGGGAGCCCGGCCGGTGGATCCGCAAGCAGTGGTGGGCCGACCAGGGCTTCGCCGTCGTCACCATCGACAACCGCGGCACGCCCAACGTCGGCGTCTCCTTCGGGCGGGCGATCTTCCGCAGGTTCTCCAAGGTAGCGCTGGAGGACCAGGTGGCCGGGCTGCGCGAGCTGGCCGGCAAGCACCCGGACCTCGACCTGTCCCGGGTCGCGGTACGCGGCTGGTCCTACGGCGGCTACTTCGCCGCGCTGGCCGTGCTGCGCCGCCCCGACGTCTTCCACGCGGCCTGCGCCGGGGCGCCGCCCACCGACTTCCGCTGGTACGACACCGCCTACACCGAGCGCTACCTCGGCCTGCCCGAGGACAACCCCGAGGGCTACGCGGCCGACTCCCTGATCGCCGACGCGCCTCGCCTGTCGCGTCCGCTGCTGCTGATCCACGGCCTCGCCGACGACAACGTCCACCCGCTGCACACGCTGCGCCTGTCCGAGGCGCTCACCCGGGCCGGGCGGCCGCACGCGACGGTGCTGCTGCCCGGGGTCAGCCACATGACGCCCGGCGGGATGACCGAGCACGTCATGGCCATCGAACGGGACTTCCTGCGGCGGAACCTCGCCGCTCCGGGCGATCGGCGGGTGGTGGAGCCGCCGACGACCTAGGCGCGGGGCGGGCGGTCGACGGCGACGATGGAGTAGCCGCCGCGGAAGCGCCGGTCGGCGGCTCTCCTCGCCGCTGATGATGGCGACGTGCCGGTCGCGGTTGGGGTCGAGCGTCTGGTTCCAGGGATCGCCGAAGCAGTCGACGCCGGCCAGCAGGCACTCGTGCCCGTCCCTGTCATGGAACACCTTCCAGGGCCGCTCGATCTCGACGAACCGGTGACAGCCGGGCTGCGCGCGGTCGCTGAGCTCCTCGACCCAGCGTCCGCCGATCAGGTGGTGGACCAGAGGGGCGGTGGAGTCCATCTGCGGATCGACCCACCAGGCGCGTACGGCGACGCCGTGCGCGGGGAAGCGGCCGAGGTTCCAGACGTGGACGAACACCCGGTATGCCTGTCCCGCCCGCGGCTGCAGGACCAGGCGGGACGGATCGAAGGGACCGGTGTAGGCGGCGTTCATGAGAAGGATGTCGGGGCTCACCCAGCAGTGCGTGGGCGGCCACAGAGGGCGGGCGCCGCGGTCGCCCGGTACCGTGCCGCGAATCATGAGGAAGGGGAACAGTCCCCGCTGCCGCGTGGGCGGGCGGCCTTCGGTCAGCCTGCCCATCGTCGCCCTGAGGCTGTCGAGCAGCGCCGGGTCGGGCTTCCAGCCCGGCGTCGGCTCGAACGGCCGGGGCATGGGCCGGCCGCCGATGGCCCGGGAGCTGCTGCCACCGCGTTCAGGGGTTTCGTCGTCGTGCATGTCTCACACTCCCTCGCCCTCCGGGGCCAGTCCCTTGGCCTGCTCGATCTGGTCACCGGTCACGGGTTTCGGCGCGCACCGGCCGGGGTGCGGCGCCTTGTCGTCCAGGTAGTGGAGGGAGAGGTTGCGCCTGGGGTCGTACGCCGGCTGGGTCTGGCCCTTGTTGTATTTGTCCTCGTCGTAGAACTCGGGGACCGTGCACGGGACGTCGAAGGTGAACCTCGGTGTGAACCCCGGCGGGATCGGCGGCGCGTGGTCGTTGATCAGGGACGGCGGGACCGGCGCGCCGGGCTCCAGCCCGTCGGAGGCGACCATCTTCAGGTAGCGGTAGACCACCTGCCACATCTGCTGCAACGCGGCGTTGTTGGGCCGTCCCGAGCCGTCGTCGTGGTAGGCGGGGTCCGACTCCGGGATTCTGGGCGCCGCGTTCCCGTACACGGCCTCCATCGTGTCGATCAGCGCCTCGCACAGATGCTCGGGCAGGGGCTCGGAGTCCAGGTCGAAGAGCTGGCAGCGCACCGGTCCGGAACGCGATGCGGAAATGCAGCGCGGAGGTCCCGTATTCACCGTAGAACGGCCCGTTGCCGAACCGGCCGAGGTAGTTCAGCGCGTCCATGTGGTTCTCGGCCAGGTGATGGCGCTGCCAGTGCAGCCGGAACGGCCCTCCGGTCTTGGCGTTCGTCCATGCGTGCCCGACGGCGTCCGTGGCGCAGTGCGACATCCACCCGAGCACGAAGGCCATTCTCGCCTCGGCGTCGTCGACGCTTTCCTGCCGCTCCTCGTCGGTGTTCCCGTCGGGATGGGCACGGTCCCGCACCGCGATTCCACGAGCAGATTGAGCGTCTCGCCGAGCTGGGCGCTCAGCCCGCCCGTCAGCTGTGCGGACAGGTCCTGGTCGTTGGCCGCGATCGGGTCGATCCACCGCTCCCAGTGGCGGAGAAACACCTCGTCGACGAGTTCCCACACGTCGAGCCCGACGTCGACGAGCTCGCGCAGGCCGCGCCCGGGAGCGCCGGCGAAGTCGGGCAGCAGATAGAACGGGTCGGGCCCCAATGCGCCGGCGGCCAGATAATTACGCCATTTGTGCGCCGTCTCCCCCAGTTGCCGCGCCTCGGCGGCAGGCAGCGGAAAAATCCGGTGGAATATCACCTGCGCGCAGCCGGTCCGCCGCCAGCCGGGCGGACTCCAAATGGACATACCACCCCGGCATGAAATCCCCTCCACCGTCGATTCCCCACCATCATCACCGCCCGTTTTGGCCGGTCCAGCCATCAAACGCTGCCCTGGCGGTGACATTTCTTACCGGGGAACTCGGCCATGACGCCGGTCAAGTTCTTTATGGCGATCATGCGGCGGCGGAATGCCCTGCGTACGGCGGGCCGCGCGGCCCGCCGTACGCAGGGCCTCGTCCCTGGATCGGTTCCGGGTTTGTCAAAGGGGCGGATCCCCGCACGGAGGGAGCTGGAGACTAGCCCAGCTCGACGGGCACCTGGTGGCGCCCGGCAAGGATCTCGTGGTAGATGGCGTCCCAGAGCGCGATGCGCGCCCGCAGCGCCGTGTTGACGGTGTCGGCGCACTGCATCCACTTGCGGTCGTCGTCACCGCACAGGTCGATGAGCATGCGCATCGCCATGGGCGTGTGCTCGTCGGCGTCCACCTCGATGTGGCGGGCGAGGTAGTCCTTGAAGTGGGCGAGCTTGCCGCCGTGGTCGTCGATGCGGATGACCTGTTCAAACATATCCGGGATGAGGTCTTCGCGGCCGAAGGCGAACGCGGCGGCCTGGCAGTGCACGGGGGCGCCGTCCAGGATGCGCCATGTGGTCCCGACGAACTTCGCGGCCGCCTGAGGAATGGACGGAGCCTTGAGGGCCACGGGCACCGAGGTCCCGCCGCGCAACCGCGCGATGAACGACTCCATCGGCTTGGCGTCCGCTCCGGCCTGCCGCATGCCCTCGAGGTAGAGCTCGAAGTGGCTGATGTACCCTTCGCCGAGCTCGTCGCTCTCCTCGACCAGGACGATCTCGTTGATCAGGCGGCGGCAGGCGCTGGGGCCCGAGGGTACCCACGGGACCCGGACACAGGTCAGCTGCAACTGCAGGCTCTTGAGCAGCGACATGAAGTCCCAGACCGCGAATACGTGGTGCTCCATGAAGGTGGCGACGTCGCCTATTTCCTTCATGGAGAGGTAGACATCGTGTGCGAGCACTTTGCGGCGTATCGGCTCTATTGATTTCTTGAGCGCGATCAACCCCGCATGATCGTGGTCGAAATGATAACGCGACAACGCCATAAGACCTCCTCGGGCCGCTGTGGGTGGGTGCCACTCCGAGGATGCGCCGGGCGCGGTATCGCCACAAGGAACATGAATCCACTGGGGGCCCTTACCTCATGTCAATCGCCCGGTTCGCGCGAGCATATCCGGCCGCGGATAATTGCTGGTGACGGTCCGGTATACCCTGCTGGGATGACGGCAGAGCGACCGATGCCCACCCAGGACGACGTGCTCGGATATTTCAACACGCTGTCGAACTGGGGACGGTGGGGCGACGACGACGAGCTCGGCACTCTCAACCACATCACCGACGACGTCCGGCTGGCCGCGGCGCGGGCCGTGCGCCACGGCAGGAGCGTGTCGTGCGCGTGGGAGGTTGCCGTGCCGCGGGACATGGAGCGGTCGACGACGACGTGCCCGTGCGCCGCCGACATGCCGGGTGCCGAGGACATGCCGGTGGCCGCGTTCCACGCCGACCGGCGCTGGGGCTTTTCCTCCGAGCGGCTCGGCATCACCTTCCACGGCAACACCCTCACCCACCTCGACTCTCCGTGCCACCTCTACTGGGACGGCACGATGTACAACGGGCGGTCGCACACGCTGGTCGAGGCCGCGACGGGCTCGGCGTGGGCGGCGGTCACGGCGGCGGCCGACGGGATCGTCACGCGGGGCGTCCTGCTGGACATCGCGAGCGTGCGGGACGTGCCGTGGCTGGAGCCGGGGCAGGGCGTGTTCCCCGCCGATCTCGAGGAGGCCGAGCGCCGCCAGGGCGTGCGGGTGCGCCCCGGCGACGCGGTGCTCCTGCGCACCGGCCATGGCCGCGCCCGGCACGAGAGCGGTCCGGCCGGCGGTTTCACGCAGGCCGGCTGGCACGCGTCCTGCCTGCCGTGGCTGCACGAGCGGCAGGTCGCGCTGATCGGCGCCGACACCCCCCAGGACGTTCAGCCGTCGGGGTACGAAGACGTGCTGATGCCGGTGCACGCCGTGAGCCTGGTCGCGATGGGCCTGTGGATGCTCGACAACTGCGACCTGGAGGCGTGCGCGGCGACGGCCGCCGAGCTCGGCCAGTGGGACTTCCACCTGGCGGTCGCGCCGGTCCGCTTCGCCGGTACCTCCGGCAGCCCAGTCAACCCGATCGCCACCTTCTGACCCGGCTCACGCGAAGACCCCGCCCTCCACGAGGATGAGCAGGCCGATGTTGTCACCGCCGTTGGCGAAGGCGACCGCGGCCACCTCCAGCGCCCCGGGCCCGCCCGCCCGCTCCCGCGGCGCCTCGTCGCCGTCGCCGTCGCCGTCGCGGCGGTCCTTCCACGTCTGCCAGGCGGCCTTGACGCCGAGGGCGAGGGGCAGCAGGCCGAGGTAGGGCAGGACCGGGGCGGGCAGGAAGGTGGCGCCGAAGGCGGCGGCCACCGCCACGGCCACGATCGCGAGGAACCCGAGATATTGCCCGGCCACGATGCGGACGGCGGCGCCCCGCCGGCCGGCTCCCTGAGCGAAGAACAGGGCCAGGATCACGAGATCGTCGAGGTTGGTGACGGCGAACAGTCCGGCTGCCTGCCCGATGATGCCCAACATGCTCTCTTCCGGTGAGATGTCCTAGGCGAGAGTAGCGGCCGGGCCGTGAGAGCGTACCGTCGGATGAGCGAGCCCGATCATGGGACCCGCAAGTGGCTGTTCGGGCCGCGCGGCACGGGGTTCGTGCGGGGCCGCGCCACGGCCTGGCAGCGTGCGCCCGAGCTTCACCAGCTTCTCCGAGGCGGGCCTGACCGGCGGGCTGAACGACCGCGCGCCCGCCGACGGACCCGCACACCCGGCGGCTTCCCCTTGGAGACGGTGGTCAAGGCGTTCGCCGCCCTGCGCCGCTGACGATCGTCATCCTGCCGTGCTCTCGCGGACGATCAGGCGGTGCGGGGCGCAGAGGTCCTGCGGGGGTTCGGGGCCGGTGGCGGCCAGGCGGGCGGCCAGGAGGCCGACCGCGGCTTCGGCGATGTGCGTCTTGTCCGGGGCGATGGTGGTCAGCGTGGGGGTGGAGAAGCGGCCGTCCTCGATGTCGTCGAAGCCGATCAGGGCGACGTCCTGAGGAACCCGCACGCCGCGGGAGAGCAGGGTGCGCAGCGCGCCCAGGGCGAGGGTGTCGTTGAAGCAGAAGACGGCGTCCGGGGGGGTGTGCGTCAGCAGGCGGGCCATGGCTTCCGCGCCGTCGGCGCGGTGGTAGTCGGAGACGCCGGCGACCGCGTGCTCGGACATGCCGGCGTCCGACAGCGCCTGGCGGAAGCCACGCAGGCGCTGTTCCGCCGTGGCTGCGCGGGCGGCGCGCTGGGCTCCTATGGCGGCGATGCGGCGCCGGCCCAGGCCGATGAGGTGGGTGGTGGCCAGGTGGGCGGCGGCGACGTTGTCGACGGCGATGTGGTCGAGCGTGCCGCCGCCGACGCGCTCGCCCAGCAGGACCATCGGGGTCTGGTCGGTGCGCGCCCGCACGTCCTCGGGGGTGAGGGCGAGGGGGCTGAACAGCAGGCCGTCGATGAGCTGCGCGCGGATGCCGGACATGACCAGCTGTTCCTTGTCGCGCTCGCCCTGGGTCTGGTCGATGAGGACGGTCCAGCCGCGCAGGTCGGCCACCTCGATCACCTTGGTCGCCAGCTCGGAGAAGTAGGGGATCGACAGGTCGGGCACGGCCAGCGCGATCACGCCTGAGCGGCCGCTGCGCAGGTTGCGGGCGGAGAGGTTGGGCTGGTAGCGGAGTTCGGCGATGGCCGCCTCGACCCGGGCGCGGGTGTCCGGGCGGACGTGGGGATAGCCGTTGACGACGTTGGAGACGGTCTTGATGGACACGCCCGCGTGTTCGGCGACGTCTTTCAGCCTGGGCCGCATGACGGCACTCTACCGCGTTTACAACGATGGAATAGGCCATTTACAACGTTGCAGACAACGATGTAGAAAGGCTGCCATGACTGACGCACACCTCAGCCTGGACCCGGCCTTCGAGATCGCACCGGTCAACCGGCGCCTGTTCGGCTCGTTCGTGGAGCACATGGGCCGGTGCGTCTACACGGGGATCTTCGAGCCCGGTCATCCGAGCGCCACCCCCGAGGGCTTCCGCGGCGACGTGCTGGAGCTGACCCGCGAGCTGGGCGTCAGCGTGGTGCGCTACCCCGGCGGCAACTTCGTCTCCGGTTACCGCTGGGAGGACGGCGTCGGCCCCGACCGCCCGACCCGGCTCGACCTGGCCTGGCGGCAGATCGAGACCAACCGGTTCGGGCTCGGCGAGTTCATGGACTGGACGGCCCAGGCGGGCGTCGAGCCGATGATGGCCGTCAACCTGGGCACCCGTGGCATCCAGGAAGCCTGTGACCTGCTGGAATATGCTAACTTCCCGGGCGGCACCCACCTGTCCGACCTGAGGATCAAGCACGGGGCGGCGCAGCCGTACGGGATCAGACTGTGGTGCCTGGGCAACGAGATGGACGGGCCGTGGCAGATCGGGCACAAGACGGCCACCGAGTACGGCCGGCTGGCCAACGAGACCGCGAAGGCGATGCGGCTGGTCGATCCGGGCGTCGAGCTGGTGCTGTGCGGGAGCTCCAACTCCCAGATGCCGACGTTCGGAGCGTGGGAGGCGACCGTGCTGGAGCACGCCTACGACGCGGTCGACTACGTCTCGCTGCACGCCTACTACGAGGAGGACGGGGACCTCGTCAGCTTCCTGGCCGCCGCGGCCGACATGGACCGGTTCATCTCCTCCGTGGTCGCGACCGCCGACCACGTGAAGGCGCGGCTGCGCCGTACCAAGAAGATGATGTTGTCCTTCGACGAGTGGAACGTCTGGAACCAGGCCCGCTACGAGGGGCGCGAGCAGGGCGGCTTCGAGGAGGCGCCCGCGCTCATCGAGGACACCTTCACCGCGGCCGACGCCGTGGTGGTCGGCGACTTCCTCGTCACGCTCCTGCGCCACGCCGACCGGGTGAGCGTGGCCTGCCAGGCGCAGCTCGCCAACATCATCGCGCCCATCCGCACCGCGCCGGGCGGTCCCGCCTGGCGCCAGACGATCTTCCACCCGTTCGCGCTGACCGCCCGCCACGCGCGGGGGACGGTGCTGCGGGTGGAGCCGCGCTCGCCGCTGCTCGACACCGCGAGGTACGGCGAGGCCGCGCAGTTGTCCGCCGTGGCCACCCTCGACGACGAGGGCGTCACGCTGATCGCGGTCAACAGGAGCGCCCACGAGGCCCTGGACCTGACCGCCGACCTGCGCACCCTGGGGCGGCTGAAGCTCGCGCAGACCCACCTGCTGGAGGCGGGCGCCGATCCGCATGCCACCGAGGCGGCCGTCGTTCCGCTCACCAACGCGCAGCTCGACGGGGGACAGTTGCGCGCCCTGCTCCCGGCCGCGTCCTGGAGCCTGATCCGTCTCGCCTTCACCGGGAGCTGACCTCCTATGAAACGCCTGCTCGCCCTAGCCGTCGTCGCCGCACTCCCGCTGACCGCCTGCGGGTCTGGGGATAAGTCCGAAATATCCGGTAAATCGCGGCAAGTCACCCTCACCTTCTGGAACGGCTACACCGGCCCCGACCGCCCGGCGCTCGAGGCGCTGGTCAAGAAGTTCAACGACACGCATCCCGGCGTCCGCATCGAGATGAACATCATGACCTGGGACGTGCTGTTCCAGAAGCTGCTGCCCGCCTTCACCAGCGGCAACGGCCCCGACCTCGTCGCCTTCGACGACGCGCACATCGGCCGCTTCGCCGCCAAGGGCGTGCTGGCGCCGCTCGACGACTGGTACACCGAGGAGCAGAAGGCCAGCCTGGTCAAACCGGCCGTCGAGGCCACGGTCTTCAAGGGCAAGCACTACGCGGTGCCCATGACGTTCACGCCGATCCTCATGTACTACAACAAGAAGCTCTTCAAGGACGCCGGTCTCGACCCCGCCAAGCCGCCGGTCACCTGGCGGGACTGGCAGGCGGCGCTGAAGAAGCTGACCAAGGACACCAACGGCGACGGCCGCCCCGAGCAGTACGGCACCGCGCTGCCCGACCACCAGACCATCCAGGTCTGGCCGATCCTGCTGTGGGGCAACGGCGGCGACCTGCTCTCGCTCGGCAGCCCGCAGTCGGTGCAGGCGGTCCAGCAGTGGAGCGACCTCATCGTCAAGGACCGGATCTCACCCACCGGCCTCGGCGGCGCGGACGCCGACAAGCTCTTCCAGACCGGCAAGGCGGCCACCAACATCACCGGCCCGTGGATGACCACCGGCTTCAAGGAGGCCGGGCTGGACTTCGGCGTCGCGATGGTCCCGGCGGGCCCCGCCGGTCCGGTGACGCTGGCCGGCGCCTCCTCCTTCGTGGTGAACGCCGAGGCCGGCGAGGCCAAGCAGAAGGCGGCCAGGGAGTGGTTCACGTTCTGGAACTCCAGGCAGTCGCAGATCGAGTGGTCCAACGGCTCCGGCTTCCCCGGCGTCCGGACGGACGTCACCCCCGCCGACACCAAGGCCAACCCGTACGTGGCCCAGTTCGCCGCCCACTCGGCGAAGGCGCGTGTCCTGCTGCCCGGCCAGGCCGAGTTCCGCAAGATTTACGAGGAGATCTTCGAGCCGGCCATCCAGCGGGTGACCACGGGCAAGACGCCCGCCCCGCAGGCCCTTGACGAGGCGGCCAAGGCGATCACGGCGGTAGCCGGCCCATGAGGGCCCGCCGTACGGCGACCGCGTACGCCTTCCTCGCGCCGACCCTGATCGTGGCCGGGGTGTTCATGGTCTGGCCCATGCTCCAGTCGCTGGCCGACTCCTTCTACGACAAGTCCATCGGCCCCGGTCTCTTCGTGGGGCTCGGCAACTACGCGAAGCTGCTCGGCGACCCGGCCTTCCTGGTCGCGCTGCGCAACACGGTGTTCTACGCGGTCGTGGCCACGCCCGCCGCGGTCGCCCTGGCCCTGGGCCTGGCGCTGCTGCTCAACGGCCGGGTCCGGGGGCGCGGGTTCTTCCGCTCCGCGTTGTTCCTGCCGTCCGTGGTCTCGCTGGGCGTGGTGGCGATCGCGTGGAAGTTCCTGCTCGATCCGGACATCGGGCTGGTCACGTACTGGTTGCGCGGTCTCGGCGTCAACGTGGGCGACGGGGTGCGCGACGCGGACGTGGCCATGTGGTACCTGATCGGCGTCGGCGTGTGGAAGAACACCGGCTTCTACATGGTCATGTACCTGGCGGGGCTGCAGACCATCCCGCGCATGTACTACGAGGCCGCCACGATCGACGGCGCCGGGCCGTGGCAGCGCTTCCGCAAGGTGACCTGGCCGCTGCTGGGGCACACCACGATGTTCGTCTTCATCATCGCCGCGATCGCCGCGCTTCAGGTCTTCGACCAGATCTTCGTCATGACGCGCGGCGGGCCGCACTTCGCCACCGAGTCCCTGGTCTACCTCGTCTACCGCAAGGGCCTGCAGGACTTCGAGTTCGGCTACGCCTCGGCGATCGCCTGGGTGCTCGTGCTGATCGTGTTCGTGCTGTCGCTGGCGCAGAACGTGTTCTTCAGCCGCCGGGCGGTGAGGTTCTAGTGCGAGTCCTGAAATATGGGGCTTTGCTGGTGGGTGCGGCGCTTGTTCTGCTGCCGCTGGTCTGGATGGTCGTGGCGTCGATCACGCCCGAAGCCGCGATCGTGCGTTATCCGCCCTCGCTGCTGCCCGGCGGCTTCACCACCGACCACTACACGCAGATCTGGGACCGGATCCCCTTCGGCCGGCAGTTCCTCAACACGGTCGTCTTCGCCGGCGGCGTGACGGCGGTCTCGCTGCTGCTGGACTCCCTGGCCGCCTACGCCCTGGCCAGGATGGACTTCCCCGGCAAGAACGCGGTGTTCATCCTCATCCTGCTCCTTCTGATGATCCCGCCGCAGGTCACGCTGGTGCCGTTGTTCCAGTTGCTCAGCGATCTGGACTGGATCAACACCTATCAGGGGCTGATCGTGCCGCGGGCGACGAACGCCTTCGGCATCTTCTTCCTGCGCCAGTACTTCCTGACGATCCCGCGCGAGCTCGACGAGGCCGCCCGCATCGACGGCTCGTCCGAGTTCGGCATCTACCGGCGGGTGATCCTGCCGCTGTCCGGGCCCGCGCTGCTCACGCTGGGCCTGTTCCACTTCATGTACAACTGGAACGACCTGCTCTGGCCGCTGGTGTTCACCACGGACACCGACATGCAGACGCTGCCCGCGGGGCTGGCGCTGTTCATGGGCGAGCACGTCATCGAGTACGGGCTGCTGATGGCCGGCGCCGTGCTCACCCTCCTGCCGATGGTCGTGGCGTTCCTGCTCGTCCAACGGCGCTTCATCGAAGGCATCGCAACCACTGGAATGAAGTAGGGACCACCCATGGTGAAGCACGTCCTGGCCTGCCTAGCCCTTTTATCCGGAAATATCACCCTGCTCGGTGCCGCCAACACCATCTCCGTAGACGCGAGCAAGCCCATCGGCGTCGTCCAGCCGGCCGTCACCGGCCAGATGATGGAGTGGGCCTCCGACTCCATGAACAACGCCTGGGCCGAGAAACTCGCCAACCGCTCCCTGGAGACCGAGCCCGCGCGCAGCACCCTCTACGACGGCTTCGAGACCGCCGACCGCTCGAAGTGGACCCCCGCCAGCCTGGACGGCGCCCCGGCCGGGACGTTCACCGCCTCCGGCGGCACCGCGGCCATCACCGCCGCCCAGCCCGGCCGCTTCGGCATCCTGTCCAACCCGGTCCCCGACAGCCGCTACGCCACCGTCAGCGTGGAGACGAGGATCGTCTCCGCCACCGGCGCCAACGCGATCCTCAGCATCTACGGCGGCTCCGGAGCGTTCACGAACTACGCCGAGTTCGCCGTCGAGGGCGGCGTGCTGAAGGTCTTCGCCGACGGCCGCCCCACCTGGACGGGCGGCGCCGCCACCACCCCCGCGGTCCTGCGCGTCGACGTCTCCGGGCTCGACGGCACCGCCCGCACGCTGCGCTTCTTCCACAACGGCACCCTCGTGCACACCCTGACGGGCTTCACCGCCCTGCCCGGCGACTATCGGGCCTTCCTGTACGGCTGGAGCGGCACGGTCACCGCCGACTACCTCACGCTCACCCCGGACGGCACCTACGACTCCTTCTCCGGCGGCGCCCTGTCGCCCCGCTGGGCCCCGGCCCGCCTGGAGGGCTCGGCCGACGGCAGCGTGAGCGTGGGCGGCGGGCGCGCCACCGTGACCGGCGGCGCGCAGTCCCGCTACGGCCTGCTGTCCGGCCCCATCGCCAACAGCTCCGTCGACTGGACGACGATCGAGACCAGGCTCGACGGCGTGACGGGCACGAACGGCCTCATCAACGTGTACGGCGGCGCCGGCGGCTTCGAGCGCTTCATGGAGTTCGGCGTCGAAGGCGGCGTGGCCAAGGTCTTCACCAGCGACGGCACCGGCAACTGGACGGGCGGCACGGTCACCCTGCCGGCCACGCTGACCGTGCAGGTCAGCCCGTACTGGTCCAACGGCAGGCTGTTCAGGTTCTTCGTCAACGGCACGCGCGTGCACGAACTGGCCACCCGCACCGACGTCCCGCATCAGGACTTCCGCCTCTTCCTGTACGGCTTCGGCGCCTCTTCCACCGTGTGGGACGAGGTCAAGGTCAGTCAGGTGCACATGCTCGACCGCTGGGACAACCACTTCGAGGGCGGCGGCGTCTCGGGCGCCTGGACGCCGACGACGCTGCAGGGCGGCTGGGGCAGCGCGGGCACGGCGAACAGCCAGATGACGATCAACGGCGCGGCCGGCGGCCGCTACGGCATCATGTCCCAGCCGATCGTCGAGAGCGACGTCCAGACCTACGCGGTCGAGGCCAAACTCGACTCCTACACCGGCGTGAACGGCCTGCTCAACCTGTACGCGGGCAGCGGACGCGGCGATTTCTCGAAATATCTGGAATTCGGGGTCGAGGCGGGCACCCTGCGCGTCTTCGGCGACGGGGTCACCCCGTGGACGGGCCCGGCGATCTCGCTCCCCGTCACCCTGCGCATCGAGGTCGGCGCCACGGTCTCCTTCTTCGCCAACGGCCGCCTCGTCCACAGCCTCCCCAAGCCCGCCGTCCTGCAGAACACCGAATACCACGCCTTCCTGTACGGCTACGGCACCAGCGTGACCAAGTGGGACTACCTGACCTGGTGGCGCACCGACAACGCCTGGCGGCCCGACGGGCACACCGACGTGGCCACGTACACGCGCGAGCGCACCGCCTTCAACGGCAGCTACGCCCAGCGCCTCGACGTCCAGCACACCACCGGCCGCAGGGGCATCAGCCAGGGCGGCATCGCCGTCACCGCGGGCCGCGCCTACGAGGTGAGCGTCTACCTCAAGCAGAGCGGCCTGAGCGCACCCGTCACGCTCGCGCTCGGCCCCGGCACCGGCGACTCCCCCGGCTACACCCCCTACGCCGGCGCCGCGGTCACCGGGATCGGCACCTCGTGGTCCAAGCACACGGTCACCCTCACCCCGTCGGCCACCGACCGCCACGCCAAGCTCTTCATCGGTACGGCCGGCACCGGAACCCTCTGGATCGACATGGCCGGCGTCATGCCCAAGGACCCGGCCGAGGTCGTGCACGGCGGCTGGCGCAAGGACTTCGCCGACCGGGTGGCCGCCCTCAAACCCGGCTCGATCCGGTGGCCGGGCGGGATCATCGCCGACAGCTACACCTTCAGCGACGGCATCGGCCCCCGCGACCAGCGCCCGCCGATGTACTACGGACAGTGGGAAGCGGGCTGGATGACCAACGACGTGGGCACCGACGAGGTGCTCGGCCTGGCCGAGGCGCTGGGCATCCCAGTGGTGCTCAACGTCAACTGGGGCCAGGGAACCGCGGCGACGGCGGCCAACTGGGTCGAGTACACCAACGGGGCCGCCGGGACCACCTGGGGGGCCAAGCGCGGCCGCCCGCCGTACAACGTGGGGACCTGGGAGATCGGCAACGAGGTGTGGGGCTCGTGGACGCCCGGCCACACCGGTGCGGCGGCGTTCGCGGCCAGTTACGTGACCTTCCGCGACGCGATGGCCGCCAAGGACCCCTCGATCACCTTCATCGGCGAGGGCGGTGACGGCACCAACAACGACCAGAGCTGGAACACCACCATGATCGCCAACGCGGGTTCCAAGCTCGACCACCTGGCGATCCACTACTACAGCCCGCAGCCGCTCCCCCAGGCGTACGACAGCGCGGCCGTCTACGCCGCCTCCGTCGGTGCGCCCGCCGTGATCGGCGACCGCATGGCGACGGCCGCGAACACGATCCTCAACGGCACCAGCCGGGACGTCAAGATCGCGGTGACCGAGCACAACGCCATGTACTTCAACGAGGAGCACCGCAGGTCGAGGACCCTGGAGGGCGCGCTGCAGGAGGCCGGGCTGCTCAACCTGTTCATGCGCAGAAGCGACGTCAACGAGGTGAACGCGGCCTCGACGCTCATGGAGTTCTGGGACGGCAGCGCCATCCGGCTGGGCAACCGGGGCAGCTTCGTCACCCCGACCTATCTGGTGCAGCAGCTGGTCGCCGACCGCCACGGCCCGCTGCTGCTGCCCACCACGGTCACGGGGCCCTCCTACAACGCCCCGGCCATGGGCAACCTGCCCGCGCGCACCGGCGTGCCGATACTCGACGTCACCTCGACCAGGTCGGCGGACGGCACGAAGCTCTACGTGTCGGTCGTCAATCGCGACCCGTCGGCCGCGCAGACGGCGGCGATCGACATCGCCGGAGCCGGGACGATCGCCCCGGTGGCCACGGTCTCGACGATCAGCTCACCCGGCTACCTCGACCGCAACACCTGGCAGCAGCCGACGGCCGTCCAGACGGCGACCACCACGACCACCGACGTGAGCGCCCACACCTTCCCCGCGCACTCGTTCACCGTCCTGACCTACGACATCGCGGCGCCGGCCGTCGCGACGCCGCTCATCGCCGGCAAGGTGACCAAGGCCGACGGCACCCCGATCGCCGGGGCGACGGTCAGCGCGGGCGGCCCCGGCGCCGTGACCGACGCCTCGGGCCACTACCGGCTGACCGCGGCCGCGGGCGTCCGCAACCTGACCGTGTCGGCGCCGGGCTACAGCACATATGTCCGCACGGCAGTGGAGGTGTCGGCCCTGGGAGCAAGCCCTCTGCCCGTCCGCCTGTCGCCCTAGCGGCCCGGGCCTAGGCCGGGCGTTCGTCCAGCACGCCGCGGGCGACGGTGGTGATGTGGAGTTCGTCCGGCCCGTCGAGCAGGCGGGCCATCCGGCCCATGCGGAACAGGGCCGGGAGCGGGGTGCCGGGGCCCAGGCCGGCGGCGCCGTACACCTGGACGGCCGCGTCGGAGACCTGCTGCAGCATGCGGGCGGCGGCCACCTTGGCCAGGGCGGTGTCGCGGCGGGCGTCCCGGCCGGCCTCCAGCAGGGCGGCGACCTGGAAGACCAGCGGGCGGGTGGTGCGGATCGCGAGCAGCGCGTCGAAGACCAGGGCCTGGACGAGCTGGTGGTCGGCCAGGCGGCCCGTGGACAGGGTCCGCTCCCTGGCGCGCCGGCGCATGAGGAGGAAGGCGCGCCGGGCCTGGCCGAGCCAGCGCAGGCAGCGCAGCAGGCGGCCGAGCCGTACCCGCCGGCCGGCCACGCGCAGGCCCTTGCCTTCCGCGCCGACCAGGTGGCCGGGGGCCGCGTCGAGCGTGAGCTCCCACTGGCCGCCGGCGCCGAGCACGGTGAGTTCGCGCTCGAGCCGGAAGCCGGGCGAGCCGGTGGGCACGAGGAAGGCCGACGGGCCCGCCGGTGCGCGGGCCAGGACGAGGGCGAGGCCGGCGCGGTCGGCGCCGGTGACGAACCACTTGCGGCCGTGCAGGGTCCAGGAGCCGTCGGGTTCCGGGCGGGCGCGGGTGGTGATCAGGGAGGGGTCGGAGCCGGGGGTGTCCGGTTCCGTCATGGCGTTGCAGAGGGTCAGCTCACCGCGGGCGAGGCGGTGCAGGTGGTCCGGATGCTCGCCGAGGACGGTCATGTCCAGGAGGGCCGTGGAGCCGAGTACGGCGGGGCCGTGGTCGCTGGCGCCCTCGGCCTCCGCCACGTGGGCGTAGTCGGGCAGGGACAGCCCGGCGCCGCCGAGTTCGGGGGGAAGCGGCAGCCCCCAGAGCCCTTCCGCGATCGCCTCCTGTTTGAGCCGCTGGACGAGGTCGCGTGCGGTCGCGCCGCCGGCGTCGAGCTCGGCCTCGTGCGGGACGACCCGCCCGGCGACGAACCGGGTCACCCGGTCACGCAGGTCACGCACCTCTCGCGGGCACTCCGGCGCCCCCCACAACTCACTCACGAACATCCCCATCTCCGGATAAGTCGGGAACTTGTGGATATTTCCGCCCGACTGGCTGCTGTGGAACAGGTCGCGTGAAGGCGCCACCGGGTTCCCGCCCAGGAGAGGAGAGTCCATGACCCATCCAGCCGCGGTCAGGACAGCACGTCCGCTCGACGGCGTCGACCTGCGCGCAGCGGGTCCGCCTGCCCTGATCAGCCTCGCCGCCGGCCACCTGAAGTTGCTCGGCTGCGCCGGCCGTACCACCTTCGCCCGCTCCGGCGCGGGCCGCATCAGCCTCGACGAGAGCGTGCACGCCGACATCGCGTGGGCCCGCGCGGCCCCCGCCGGCGAGGTGAGCGACGAGGCCACCGCGCAGGCGGCCACGGGAGTCATGCACGTGCACGGACGCAGCAGCGGCGAGCCGCGCGGGCTCGCCGCCGACTACCTGACGACGGCGTGCGCGGTGCTGACCGTCCAAGGACTGCTGGCCGCCATGCTCGGCCGGGCACGCGGCGCCGAGGTGACGAAGGTGCGCACGGGCGTCGACCTGGCCGGGCTCCTCGCCGTGAGCCAGTACCTCGCCGCCGCCACCGCCGAGGACGGCGAGGCGGTGCCGATCGCCCCGGGCGGCCCGCCGTTCACCACGGCCGACGGCGTGCGCTTCGAGGCCGAGACCCTGGACCCCGAGGTGTGGGTGAGGTTCTGGCGCGCGCTCGGCGTGCCCGAGCCGATCGCGGGCTCGGCCTGGCGCTCGTTCCAGTTCCGCTACGCCACCGCGTGCTCCCCCCTGCCGCCGGACCTGCACGACAGGGCCCGCACCGCCACCTGGGCAGAGGTACGGCGGGCGGCCCGTGAGAGCGGAGCCTCGGTGTGCGCGCTCACGTCCTTGACCGGCCGTCTGGCGGAACCCGCTCCGGAGGCGCCCTGGCAGCTCTCCCCCCGGCTGCCCTTCGCCCCCTCCCCCGCCGTCGTGCCCGAGACCGACCGCCCGCTGGCGGGGTTCACCGTCCTGGAGGCCGGGCGGCGCATCCAGGCGCCGCTGACCGCGCACATCCTGGGCATGCTCGGCGCCGCCGTGATCCGGGTCGAGCCGCCCGGCGGAGATCCGCTGCGCGGCATGCCGCCCGCCTGCGGCGGGCTGTCGGCGCGCTGGCTGGCGCTCAACCGGGGCAAGAGCGCCGTGGAGATCGACATCAAGTCCCCCACCGGCCGGGCGGAGCTGCGCGAGCTGGCCGCCGGAGCGGACGTGTTCGTGCACAACTGGGCCCCCGGAACGGCCGAGCGGCTGGGCCTGGACGACGGCGACCTGGCGGCGGTCAACCCCGGCCTGGTCTACGCCTACACCAGCGGCTGGGCGGGACGGCTCGCCGATGCACCGCTGGGCACCGACTTCATGGTGCAGGCGCGTACCGGGGTGGGCGAAGCCGTACGGCCGCGCGGGGAGGCTCCGGCGCCGTCGCTGATGACCTTGCTGGACGTGCTGGGCGGCCTGCTCGGCGCCGAGGCCGTGCTGGCGGGACTGCTGCTGCGTGAGCGCAGCGGGACGGGGGTGCGCGTGGACTCCTCGCTGCTGGGCGCAGCCGAGATGCTCACTCTGCCCGCGCTCCGCCGGGCCGGGGCCGGGCTCGATCCCCGCGCTCCCGCGGGCTTCGGTCAGCCGGTGCCCACCGCGGACGGCTGGGTGGCGGTCGCCGGCGACCGCCCCGTCCCGGAGGTTCCCCGCGGCGCCGGGACGGCGGCGGCCGTCGGCCTGTTCCGGCGGCACGGCCTGCGGGCCACCGCGGTGACGACCGCCCTGGACGCGCTGCCCGCCGACCCCCGCTTCAGCTCCGTGCTCACCCGCGACGACCACGGCGCCGTCGTCGTGCCCGCCCCTTGGAGGTTCGCATGACCATTCAGCTGATCGACCTGGTCCCGGGCACGCTGCGCCGCGCCTGGGCGGCCGACGGCACCTGTCCCGACCTCGACATCTACGCGTTGTTCCGGGCCCACCGCGTGGCCGCGCCGGACCGGATCGCGCTCGTGGACGGCGCCGGCACGCTGACGTACGCCGAACTGGACCTGCGTGCCCGCGCGGCGGCGGCCGGGATGCGGGCGCTCGGCGTGTGCGCCGGGGACGTCGTGGGCGTCCAGGTGCCCAACGGCAGAGACGCGGTCATCGCCGACCTGGCCGCGGCGGCGCTCGGCGCGGTCGCCCTGCCCTTCCCCGCGGGAAGGGGCGTCGCCGAGGCCGTCTCCCTGCTGGGGCGCTCCGGGGCGCGAGCGGTCGTGGCCGCCGCCGAGCATCGCGGCGCCGCCCACGCCCGCGACCTCCTCGCCGCCGCACACCGGCTGCCCGCGCTGCGGACGGTGATCGCCACCGGACCGCAGGAGCCGCCGCCGGGCAGCGTGCCCTGGGCCGAGGTGCTGTCGGCCGACCCGCGCGCGTTCGCCCCCGCCCGGCCGGACCCCGACGCCGCGGCGCGCATCCTGGTCTCCTCGGGCTCGGAGGCCGAGCCCAAGATGGTCGCCTACTCGCACAACGCCCTGGCCGGCGGGCGGGGCAACTTCCTGGCGACGCTCCTCCCGGGCGACGTCCCGCCACGCTGCCTGTTCCTGGTCCCCCTGGCCTCCGCGTTCGGCAGCAACGGCACCGCCGTCACGCTGGCCAGGCACGGCGGCAGCCTGGTGCTGCTGGAGCACTTCTCCCCGCAGGCCGCGCTGGCCGCGATCCGCGAGCACCGGCCCACGCACGTGCTGGCCGTACCGACCATGATCCGGATGATGCTCGACCAGCCCGGGACCGCGCCGCTGCCGCCGATGACCGCGCTCGTGCTCGGCGGCGCCGAACTCGACGCCGCCACCGCCGCCGAGGCGCGCGAGGTGTTCGGGTGTCCCGTCGTCAACCTGTACGGCTCGGCCGACGGCGTCAACTGTCACGGCGGTCTCGGCCACGACCCGGGCGGCGACCAGGGACCCGGTGTCGTGGTGGGCCCGCCGGACCCGCGCGTGGCCGAGATCCGCATCGCCCCCGTGCCCGGCGAGGAGTACGGCGAGATCATCGCCCGCGGCCCGATGACGCCGATGTGCTACGTGGGCGCACCCGAGCTGAACCAGCGCTACCGCACCGCCGAAGGCTGGGTGCGCACCGGCGACCTGGGGACGATCGACGAGGCCGGGCGGCTGCGGCTGGTCGGCAGGCTCAAGCAGGTGGTCATCCGCGGCGGCGCCAACATCAGCCCGGCCGAGGTCGAACGCGCGCTGGCCACGCACCCGGGCGTGCGGGAGGTGGTCTGCCTGGGCGTGCCGGACACCGTGATGGGCGAGCGCCTGGCCGCGTGCGTGCTGCCGCGGGCCGGCCGGAGCCTCACGCTCGGCGAGCTCACGGCCCACGCGCAGGGGCTGGGGCTGGATCGGGGCAAGCATCCCGAGCACCTGCTCCTGGTCGAGCGGATGCCGCTGACCCCGGCGGGCAAACCGGATCGCGACGCGCTGCGCGAGCTGATCCTGCGGGCGAGGTGAGTACGGGGGCCGGACGCCCGGCCCCCGTACTCAGGCGGCCCGGTCCGCCTCCAGGACGGAGGTCACGAGCTGGAGCCGGGCCCGCGCGACGCGGGAGCGGATCGTGCCCACCGGGCAGCCGAGCACGTCGGCCGCCTCGGTGTAGGGCAGCCCCACGAGCTGGGTGAGCACGAACGCCGCGCGCCGCTCACCCGGCACGCGGGTCAGGAGGTCGGCCAGCACCACGGCGTTCTCCGGGCTCGGGGTGCTGCCGTGGCGCCGCCGCTCCACGACGGCCTGCCAGTCGGGCAGGTCCGCCACGGCCGGCCGTACCGCCGCGGACCTGAAGCGGTCGATCACCACCCGCCGCGCGATGGACAGCAGCCAACTGCGCGCGGACGAACGGGCGGCGAACGTGCGCAGGCTCCCGATGACCCGTAAGAACGTCTCCTGGGTGAGGTCCTCGGCCGACTGCGGATCGGTCAGGTAGGCAACGAAACGCCGGACACAGGGATAGGCGGCCAGGACGAACGCCTCCAGGTCGGCGGGCGAGCCGTCCCGCGCGTTCACGGCGAGTTCGGTCAGCACGTCGTCGTTGAGATCGGTCCTCATCGTGATCCTTCCGGGTTGCGGTGGAGAAAGGAGAAGGGGATGCCGAACAGGTCCGTCACGGCCCTGCTCACCGCGGTCATGGCGGTGTCGATGGCCCAGCTCTTCCTGGTCGGGGCGCTGGGCCCGCTGCTGGTGGCGCAGGCGGGCGTGCCGCGCGCGGTGCTCGGCTGGACGACCACGGCCGGGTTCGCCGTCGCCGCGCTGCTGTCGCTGACGGCGGGGCACTGGGTGGACCGCCTCGGCGCCCGCCGCAGCGTCATCGCCCTGCTGCTCGTGGCCGCGCTCGCGCTGGCCCTGATCGGCTCGGCGACGGGCACGCCGATGCTGCTGGCCGCGCTCGCGCTCGGCGGGTTGCCGCAGGCGCTGGCCAACCCGGCCACGAACAAGATCATCGTGGGGTCGGTGGAGCCGGTCCGCCGGGGCGCGGTGACCGGCTGGAAGCAGTCCGGCGTGCAACTGGGCGCCTTCGCCGCCGGGCTGCCGCTGGCCGCGCTCGCGGGCTGGCTGGGCTGGCGGGGGGTCATGGGGGTGACGGCGGCGATCGCGGTGCTCATCGCGGTGTGGGCGGTGCGCAGCCTGCCCGCCGACCCCGCAAGCCCGCCCGCCGGCCCTGCTCGCGGGAGCGCCGGGCAGCCGGTCCCGCCGCGGGCGCGGATCGGCGGGCTGACGGTGTTCTCCTTTCTGCTGGGCTGCGGGATCGCCGCCGTGAACACCTATATGGCGTTGTTCGGAGTCCAGGAGCTGGCGCTGTCTCCGGTGGTGTCCGCCTGGCTGGTCGCCGTCCTCGGCCTGGCGGGCATCGCCGGTCGGGTCGGCTGGTCGCGGCGGGCGGACCGCTCCGGCCGGGCTCCGGCCTACCTCACGCTCCTGGCCGGCGGGGCGTGCCTGGCCGCGCTGGTGCTCGCCGCATCCTTCTGGCTGCCGGGCGCGGGCTGGGCTGTCTGGGCGGGGGCCGCGGGCATCGGCGCCTTCGCCGTGGCCGCCAACGCCGTCACCATGGTCGTGGTGATCGGCCAGGCGGCCCGTGGCGCCGCGGGCCGCGACTCCGCGCTGGTCTCGGCGGGCTTCTTCGCCGGGTTCGCCGCAGGCCCGCCGGCCTTCGGCGCGCTGGTCGAGTCCGCCGGATACGGACCGGGATGGCTGCTCGTGGCGGCCGGGTTCGCGCTCGCGGCCGCGGTCGCGCTGCCCCTGCGGAGCCGGGCATGACCTGGGCGGAGCGGACCCTGGACGCGCTGCTGGACCGGGCGGGGACCACGGAGGCGGCGGTGGCGCCGCGCTGGCCGCTGTTCGCCGATCCGCGGACCGGCGACTGGACGACCACGGCTCGCGGCTCATGGACCGGCGGCTTCTGGGCCGGGCTGCTGGGCCTGCGGGCGGCCCTCAGCGGCGATCCCGCCGACCGCGCCGCCGCCTCCGGCCGGACGGCCGCGCTCGCGCCGTGGATCGGGGCCGACACCGCCGCCCGCGGCATGATCTTCTGGTACGGCACCGCGTTCGCGGAGACGGAGCTGCGGCAGAGCGCGACCGAAGCCCTCCTGGCCGCCTACGACCCCGTCCTCGGCGTGGTCCCGTGGGGCGCGGCCTTCGGCGGCCCGCGTGATCTCGCCCGCGTGGACAGCCTGCCCGGGCTCGTCCCCCTGCTCGGCGGCTCCGGAGCACCGGGCCTGCGTGCCATGCGCGGCCACCTCGACCGGCACCTGGACCTGCTCACGCGCGGCGGCCGGCCGGTTCCCGCCTGGCGGGTCGCGCCCGATGGCGGCTGGGTGCCGCATCCCGAACCACCGGCCGGGTGGAGCCGGACGGTGCCCTGGCTGACGCTCGCGCTCGCCGACGCCGACCGGCTCGCGCCCGGCCGGGCCCACGAGACCCTGAGCCGCCTGACCGCCTCCCGCCCGGACGGCCCGCCCGACACCTCCGCGACCGCGATCCATGCCGCCGGCCTGCTGAAGCTGGCCGGCACGCACGAGAACGCGCGCCTGCGGGACCAGGCCGCCCGGATGCTGCGCGGCCTGGTCACCGATCACGTCCGGGACGGGCGGCTGCTCGACGGCTGCTACGACCTTCATCGCGGCCTCGCCACCCGGCACGAGCTGGTGTGGGGTGATTTCTTCCTGGCGCTCGGCCTGGCGATGCTCACCGGCGCGATCGATCCCTTCACCTGCTGAGGGGGCCGGTCATCCGAGGGCCTTCCGCAGCAGGTCGGCGTTCGCCTTGTACATGCCGATCAGGTCGTGGTCGGGGCCGGGGAAGTTGTCGATGACCACCCGCTTGGCCTGGACGCTGCCGAGGGTGTCGCCCGCGGGCATCGCGGAGTTGTCCAGGATGAGGGTGGGCTTCTTGGCCACCAGGCCGGCGATCTGGGCCGCGGTGGGCGGCTGCGGGCCGTACACCCCGGCGGGCTGGACCCCGGCGAGGTCGGCGGCCCAGGCCACGAACGCCTGGGAGACGATCACGGGCGACTTCCCGGCGAGCTGCCGCTTCAGCGCCGCGTACTCGGTGTCGAGGCTCGCGGCCCACGTCCTGGCCGCCTCGCCGGTGCCGAACTCCGCCGCCAGCCGGGCCACCTCGGCCTTGACCTTCTCGGGCGAGTTGTCCAGGGCGACCTCGATGACCTTGGCCTTGGATCCGGCGGCCTCCTTGAGCTTGCCGGCGAAGCCCTCGAAGGCGGCGTACAGCACGATGTCGGCCTCGGCGACCTTGGCCAGGTCGGAGGGCTTGGGGTCGTAGTCGGGCGCGTGGCTCACGCCGGCCGGGACGATCACCGACACGTCGGTGGCCCCGGCCGCCTTGGCGAAGCCGGCCTCCCAGCTGGAGGCGGCCACGACCTTCAGCCCGCCGCCCTTCGGCTCGGCAGCCTGGGCGCAGCCGCTCATGGCCAGCAGGACGGCCGCGGCCAGAAGGATCTTCTTCATCGCTTGACGCCTTTCAGGTGGATGATCAGGGTGCAGATCCCGCCGACCAGGACGAGGGTCGGTCCAGGCGGGAGGTCGAGCAGCAGGGCGAGCACGAACCCGCCCACGTTGAACAGCAGCCCGAAGGCGACCGACCAGCCGATCATCGACGGCAGCGAGCGGCCGATCCGGCGGGCGGCCAGCGCGGGCAGCAGGGTCAGGGCGTCCACCAGCAGAGCGCCGGTGAGGCGGATGGCCGAGGCGATCGCCAGCGCGATCACCACCAGCAGCACCAGCGTCAGCCGCTCCACCGGGACGCCGGAGCACAGCGCCAGCTCCCGGTCGTGCAGGAGCAGCGCCAGGTCGCGGCGGCGCCAGAAGTAGAGCAGCGGGACGATGACGGCGAGCGCGCCCAGCGCGGCCACGTCCCACGGCCGGGTGGCCAGAATGGAGCCCCACAGCAGCTCGAAGGCGCCGTTGGCGTTGACGCCCGAGATCGACAGCACGAGCAGGGCGGCGGCGATGGCCAGCGTCATCAGCAGCCCCATCGCCCCCGACAGGCCGCTGCTGCTGCGCGCCAGGGGCGTCAGCGCGCCACCGGTCACCGCGCACAGCACCAGCGCGCACAGCAGCGGGTCGAGCCCGGTCAGCAGGCCGATCGCGATGCCGAGCAGGGCGACGTGCATCATCGCGAAGCGCACCGGCATGATGTCCAGTCCGACGATGAACACGCCGACGACCGGCAGCCCGATCGACCCGAGCAGCAGCGCCGCGAACGCGAGCTGCACCGACGGCAGGGCGAGGATCTGGCTCACCGCACCTCCCGCAGGCGCCCGGCGGCCATCTCCGCGACCCGGTCGCAGGCGGCGGCCACCACCCGGTCGTGGGTGACGACCATCACCGCCACGGGAAGAGCGGCCAGCACGGCGGCCACCTGCTCCTGACCGGCGAAGTCCAGGGCGGCCGTCGGCTCGTCGGCCAGCAGCAGCCGGGCGCCCGCCGCCACCTGCCCGAGGGCCCTGGCCAGGTAGGCACGCTGAAGCTGCCCGCCCGACAGCGTGGCCAGCGGGCGGCCGAGCAGATCGCCGATGCCCAGGTCACCGGCCGCCCGCCTGGCCTGCTCGCCGTCGCGGCCGCTGTCCAGCAGTTCACGCAGCAGCAGCGGGAAGTGGCCGGCGGCCTGCCGCTGCGGGATCCAGGCGACCTCGGCCCGGCGGCGCCGCCAGTCGGCCTGGCTGCGGGCCTGCTCGCCGTACACCTCGATGCGGCCGGTGACGTCGCGGTGCAGGCCGAGGATCGCCCGCAGCAAGGTGCTCTTGCCCGAGCCGTTGGTGCCGGTGACGGCCAGATGCTCACCCGGAGACAGGTCCAGGCCGACCTCGCTGACAGCCGTCAGCCCGCCGTGACGGCAGCTCACGGACGACAACCTCAGCGTCGTCACGTGAACCACCCCCGCGCAGGGGGATGCAACATGGGGAGACTCCATGAGGAGGAGCCCGGACCGCGTTCCACGCGGCCGGGTACAAGGAGATGACGCGCGGCCCTACCTGGGGCGGCGCATGCCGGATGACCTCAGGGCGCCGGAGGAGGGATCGTCAGACGGCGCGGAGGAGGGCGGGCGGCCCGCGGCGGTGAACCGCCTTGGTGAACACCAGCGAGCGCCACGGACCGGTCCGGTCACACGGCACGGCCCGCCACAGCCCGGCGCAGGTCTCCACGCGGAGCGGCGCGAAGAGCAGCAGCAGGCGCGGCGGAGCGGCGGCCCACAGCCGCAGCGCGGTCCACACCGTGCTTTCGCCCTGGTGCAGCCACCATCCGCTGAGCAGGGCCAGCGTCAGGTGGACCAGCATCATCCCGACGTTCAGGTGCCCGCCGTGCCCCGTGCCGGCCTCGGCCGCGGGGGCGAGGCGGGCGAACACCTGGTGCAGCACGAACTGGACGACCACGGTCGCCGCGAGCACGCTCTCCCGCGACCGCTCGCGCCCGTTGACCGCCAGGGCCAGGAGGTACGGCGCGGCGAAGCCGAGCAGCAGCGCGGCCGGCGAGATGGCGCCGCCGCCCGCGAACAGGTGACCGCCGGCCGAGACCATGACGCACACCGCCGCGAACGCGGCTGCGCGGATCATGCGGAGGGCCGGGGGCACGGCCCTATCCTGACAGCCGGAGTCCCGCGTGAGAACCCCGCGTGGTGTCAGGGGTCATCCGGGAGATAGGTCATCACCGAAGTACGGGTGTCCACACACCGACAGGAAGACGGCCATGACCGAGACACTCACCAAACAGCTCCCCACGGCCACCCCGCTGACCACCGAGGACGCCCAGCGCGTCGTCGACCAGATCAGCGCCGACGTGGAGATGGCCTGGCAGGTCGCGGAGCAGCTCGACAGGGACCCCAGGCTCCTGCTGGTCCGGCTGTTCGCGCTCGCGCCCGCCCAGCAGACCGGCCTTTCGCGGATGCGGCTGGACCGGACCCGCTCGACGTTCGCCCCGGTCGCCCGGGCGCTGCGTGAAGGCGACCCCGTGACCGTGCGCATCATCGACGTCCCCGCCGTCGCCTCGGCCTTCAGCTGCTCGTTCAGCGTGAAGGTCGACTCGGACGGCGTCGCCGTGGAAGGTTCCATCACCACCTGAGATGAAGCCCGCACCCGGGGCCCCCATCGGGTGCGGGCGCTCACTACCGTTGCCGCCATGACTCAGCGCCCTCTGCTCTTCCTCGATGTCGACGGAACGCTGCTCCCCTACGGCGGCGCCTGCCGGCCCGGATCATGGGACCGGTGGCAGGAGCAGTCCAACCCGCAACTGGCCAAGCTCGTCCCCGGGCACGGCCCGCGGCTGCTGGCCCTGCCGTGCGACCTGGTGTGGGCCACCGCGTGGATGCACGACGCCAATGAGGTGATCGCCCCGCTGCTCGGCCTGCCCGAGCTGCCGGTCGCCGACCTGCCCGACGCGCCGGACGAGGACCGGGCCGGCGCCCTGCACTGGAAGACGCGGACCCTCGTCGAGATCGCGGCCGGTCGTCCTTTCGCCTGGGTCGACGACGAGATCGGCGACCTCGATCGCGCGTGGGTGACGGCTCACCATCGGGGGCACGCCCTGCTCCACCGCGTCGACTCCGCCACCGGCCTCACCGACGCCGACTTCACCACGCTCGCCGGTTGGCTGGCTCATCCGCTCCCGTAGAATGCCGTGACTTGCAGTTGCAAACTACTCGCAATAAGAGGGTGCACGTGGCCGTAGTCCTGGGCATCGAGACCTCCTGCGACGAGACCGGCGTCGGCATCGTCGCAGGCGGCCGCATCCTGGGCGCCGCGCTGGCCTCCTCCATGGACGAGCACGCCCGCTTCGGCGGCGTCGTCCCGGAGATCGCCGCCCGGGCGCACCTGGAATCGCTGACCCCGTGCCTGCGCTCGGCCATGGACCAGGCGCAGATCGAACCCGGCGAGATCGACGCCATCGCGGTCACCTCCGGCCCCGGCCTGGCCACCGCGCTGCAGACCGGCCTGGCCGCCGCCAAGTCGCTCGCCCTCGCCTGGGACAAGCCGCTGTACGGCGTGCACCACCTGGCCGGGCACGTCGCCGCCGACACGCTGGAGCACGGCCCGCTGCCCGCCCGCTCGATCGCGCTCATCGTCTCCGGCGGCCACACCTCGCTGCTGCTCCTGGGCGACCTGGCCACCGATCCGATCATCCACCTGGGCGACACCCGCGACGACGCCGCCGGAGAGGCGTTCGACAAGGTCGCCCGCCTCCTCGGCCTGCCGTACCCGGGCGGCCCCTCGGTCAGCCGGGCGGCCGCCCAGGGCGACCCGGGCGCGATCACCTTCCCCCGCGCCATGCTCGGCCAGGGGTTCGGCTTCTCCTTCTCCGGCCTCAAGAGCGCCGTCGCCCGCGAGGTCCAGCAGAACCCCGGCCTGCGCGTCCCCGACGTGGCCGCCTCCTTCCAGGAAGCGGTGGTCGACGTCCTGACCCGCAAGGCCGTCGCCGCCTGCCGGGAGCACGGCGTCGGCACCCTGGTCATCGTCGGCGGCGTGGCGGCCAACGCCCGGCTGCGGGAGGTCGCCGCCGGGCGCTGCGCCGCCGCGGGCATCACCCTGCGCGTGCCGCCGCCCGCCCTGTGCACCGACAACGGCGTGATGATCGCCGCCGTCGGCGGCCTGCTGGCCGCGGCCGGGCAGCCGCCCGCCACGCTCGGCCTGTCCGCGGACCCGTCGGCCCCGCTCACCCGGGCGGTGTGCGCGCCTACTTCGGCATGAGGACCTTGTCGATGATGTAGACGGTCGCGTTGCCCGTGGGCACGTTGCCGCAGATCACGTTGGCGTCGTTGACGGTGTAGGCCATGCCGCCGCGCTTCACGCTCAGCGTCCCGCCCTCCAGCGTCTTCAGGTCGGCCGAGGACAGCTCGGCCGGGGCCTTCCTCCCGGCGACCACGTGGTAGGTGAGGATCTTCGTCAGCGTCTCCTTGTCGGCCAGCACCTTGTCCAGGGCCGCCTTCGGGATGGCGGCGAAGGCGTCGTCGGTGGGCGCGAAGACGGTGATGTCCGTGGCCGAGTTGAGGGTGTCGGCCAGGCCCGCCTTCTTGACCGCGGCGACGAGCGTGGACAGCACCGGGTTGTTGGACGCGGCGGTGGCCACCGGATCGTCGGCCATGCCGGTGAAGCTGCCCTCGCCGTCCTTCGGGACGGCGGCGCAGGCGGCGCCGAACGGGCCGTCCACCGGCGCGGCGGCGGAGGGGGCGGCGGAGCTCGCCGGCGGTGGTGCGGGGCTCTGCGCGGCCATGCCGGTCGAGCCGCCGCACCCGGTCAGGGCGAGCGCCGCGGCCGCGGTCAAGGCGATGGACTTCATGGAGGTTCTCCCTTGTGTGCGGTGATGGTGTGCGGTGAGAGGGGGGTGCGCGGCCCGGTCAGGTGACCGTGACCACGACGGAGTGCCAGCCGTCCGCTCCCGACGGGAACGGGGCGGCGCGTCTGGCGGTCTGGGTACGGCCGGCCGCGTCGGTGGCCCGCGCCTCCAGCCGGTGGGTGCCCGGTGTCGCCTGCCAGGTCCAGGTCCACTGCCGCCAGGTGTCGGCGCCGGGGACGGCGGCCAGCCGTACCCGATGCCAGGGGCCGCCGTCGGCGCGCACCTCGACGGCGGCGATCCCCCGGCGCTGCGCCCACGCCACCCCGGCCACCGGGACGGGGCCCGCGGGCAACCGGGCGAACGGGGCGGGCAGGTCGATCCTGGACATCGTCTTGACCGGGGCGTCGGTGACCCAGCCGCGCCTGGTCCAGTACGCCTGCTCGTCGGTGTAGCGGGTCAGGCGCAGGTCGGTGACCCATTTGGTGGCCGCGACGAACCCGTACAGGCCGGGCACCACCAGGCGGGCGGGGAAGCCGTGCGCGGGCGGGAGCGCGACGCCGTTCATGGCGACGGCCACCATCGCGTCGCGGCCGTCCAGGATCGCGGCGACGGGCGTGCCGCCGGTCCAGCCGTCGTGCGAACGGCTCAGCATCTGGTCGGTTCCGGGTGGAATGCCCGCTCTGGCCAGCAGCGTGGCCAGGGGGACGCCGATCCAGCGGGCGTTGCCCGCGTACGGCCCGCCGACCTCGTTGGAGACGCAGGTCAGCGTGATGTCGCGTTCGATGAGGCCGAGGCGCAGGAGCTCCCCCATGTCCAGTTCGACGGTGCGGACGCCGTGGACGCGCAGGCGCCAGCTCCGCGGGTCCACGCGGGGGATCGCCAGGGCGGTGTCCACGCGGTAGAAGCGGTCCGCCGGGGTGATGAAGGGGGTCAGGCCGGGCAGCTTCAGGTCCGTGCCCGGCGGGAGGGGACGGGCCGGGTGGTCGGGAAGCGGGACGGGCGCCGCCGGCCCCGGCCCGGGCACGGCCCACCGGAGCGCGGAGTCCCCGAGCACGGCCGCCACTCCCACCCCGAGCCCCGTCACCAGGAACCGGCGTCTGGGCGCGGCCGGGCCGGCGGCGTCCCGCCGGGAGCCGGGCAGCGCCAGCAGGACCGCACCGGTGAGAGCGCCCGTCAGCGACGGCAGCGCGTCCGCGGCCTGCGCCGCGGGCCGGGTCACGGCGAGCACGGCCACGACCAGGCCCAGCCCGCCGGCCGCGGCGCACGCGCGCACGGGCCGGCCGGCCGCCAGGACGCCCAGCAGGAACGCCACCGGCACCAGCAGCGCGACGATGGCCGCGACCAGCACGGCCTTGTCGCTCTCGCCGAACGTCCTGATCGCGAACTCCTTGACCGGCTCGGGCGCCAGATCGACGAGCAGGCTGCCGACGACCAGGACCGGCGAGGCGGCCGGCCGTACCAGCACCGCCAGCGCGTCCGCCACGGCCAGGGCCGCGGCCAGAGCGGACAGCCCGGCGAGACCCGCGCACAGCACTCCGCGTCTTGTTCTGCTCACGTCAGGTGTTCGGAGCGGGGCGGGGCGCGGTTTGGTCCGATGTTTTCGCGCGCCGGAGCCAACCACCGCTCCGTCTGCTCCGAATGACTCTGTGCAACGGTCCGCACCGACGAAAGGCGCCGCACGTGGGAGCCAGCAGGGCACCACACGACCACGACGACCGGGCTTCGCGCGATCTGGCCGAGCTGATGCGGCTGAGCGCGCTCGGCGACCAGGAAGCCTTCTGCCGCCTCTACGACCACGCCGCGGGCACCGTGTACGGCATCGCGCTGCGCGTGGTCCGCGACCCGAGCCAGGCCGAGGAGGTGACGCAGGAGGCGATGCTGGAGATCTGGCGCACCGCCGCCCGCTACGACGAGCGGCAGGGCTCGGTGATGGCCTGGATGGCGACCATCACCCACCGCAGGGCGGTCGACCGCGTCCGTTCCGCGCAGGCCGCGGCCACCCGCGAGGCGCGAGCGGGCCACCTGGCCACCGCCTCCGGCTCCGCCGGCTATGACGTGGTGCTGGAACAGGTCGAGGAGCGGCTGGACCGCGAGCGGATCCGCCGCTGCCTGAGCAGGCTCACCGAAGTGCAGCGCCAGTCGGTGACGATGGCGTACTACAGCGGGTACACCTACGCCGAGGTGGCGCACCTGCTCAAGACGCCGCTCGGGACGATCAAGACGCGGATGCGCGACGGCCTCATCCGGCTACGCGACTGCCTGGGAGCGGGCGCATGAACGAGACCCTTCACACCCTGTCGGGCGCGTACGCGCTGGACGCGCTGCCGCTGGAGGAGCGCAAGGAGTTCGAACGGCACATGCGCCGGTGCCGGGAGTGCGCGGCCGAGGTGTCCGCCTTCCTCGAGACCACCGCCCGCATGGCGGCCGCGGTCGCCCAGCCGCCGCCTCCCGAGCTCAAGGAGCGGGTTCTCGCCGAGGTCGGCCGGGTTCGCCAGCTCCGGCCCCCGGTGTCGGCCGGACGGGCCGGGTGGTGGCGCAGGCCGTCCGGGCCCGCCCTCCTGGCCGCGGCGTGCGTCCTGGTGGCCGCCGTCCTGGGCACGCTGCTCGTCCGGGCCGGCGGCGAACCGGCCGACGGCGGCAGGCGGAACCGGGACCTGGCCGCCGTCCTGGCCGCGCCCGACGCCCGCCTCGCCTCGGCGCGGGTCGGGCAGGCAGGCGCCCGCCTGATCTACTCCCCGTCCCGGGGGCAGATCGTGCTGGCGTCGGCCGGCCTGCCCGTCCTGCCGCGCTCACGCGACTACCAGGTGTGGCTGATCGGCCCCGACGGCATCCGCTCGGCCGGAATCATGGGAGAGGACTCCTACGTGCTGGCCGGCGCGGTCAAGCCCGCCGACCGCATCGGCCTCACCGTGGAACCCGCGGGCGGCTCCCGGCAGCCCACCACCCGGCCGCTCGCCGTCCTGCCTCTGCCCGCCTAGAGAAGGAAGGTGAACAGCGGCGAGCCCGGCGGGATGCGCTCCACCGTGAGCGGGCCGGCCTTCATCCGCGCCATGAGGCTGTCGATGTCGCCGGCCCGCTCGAGCTCGATGCCGACGAGCGCCGGGCCGGTGTCGCGGTTGTTCTTCTTGACGTACTCGAAGGCGATGATGTCCTCGCCCTCGCCCAGGACCTCGTCCAGGAAGTGACGCAGGGCGCCGGGACGCTGCGGGAAGGTCACCAGGAAGTAGTGCCGCAGCCCGATGTGCACGAGGGAGCGCTCCAGCACCTCGTTGTAGCGGCTGACGTCGTTGTTGCCGCCCGACACCACGCACACCACCGGCCCGCTGGCCGCGCGCGGCAGCAGCTCGCGGGCCGCGGCTCCGGCGAGGGCTCCGGCGGGTTCCGCGATGATGCCGTCGCTCTGGTAGAGATCCAGCATCTCGGTGCACACCGCGCCCTCGTCGACCGCGACGATCTCGTCGACCAGGTCCTTGACCAGCGGGAACGTGTGCTCCCCGACGCGTCCGACGGCGGCGCCGTCCACGAAGGTGTCCAGCTCGGGCAGGGCGAAGGGACCGCCGTGGTCGAGGGCGGCGCGCATGCTGGCCGCGCCCGCGGGCTCGGCGCCCACGATGCGGGTGCCGGGTGAGTGCTCGCGCAGCCAGACGGCGACGCCGCTGATCAGGCCCCCGCCGCCGACCGGGACGACCACGGTGTGCGGCCGCTCGCCGCTCTGCTCCAGGATCTCCAGGCCGACGGTGCCCTGCCCGGCCATCGTCCTGACGTCGTCGAACGGGTGCACGTAGACCGCGCCGGTGTCCTCGCTGTCGGCGTGGGCGGCCGTGCTGGCCTCGTCGTAGGTGCCGCCGCCGACCACGATCTCCACCCGGTCGCCGCCGAGCGCGGCGATGCGCTGCCGCTTCTGCCGCGGCGTGGTGGACGGCACGTACACCCGCCCGTCGATGCCCAGCCGCGCGCAGGCGAACGCGACCCCCTGGCCGTGGTTGCCGGCGCTGGCGCAGACCACGCCGCGCCGCCGCTCCCCCTCGGCCAGCGAGGCGATCAGGTTGAATGCGCCACGCACCTTGTAGGAGCGGCAGAGCTGCGCGTCCTCCCGCTTGAGCAGCACCTGCCCGCCGAGCAGGCCGGACAGCCGCTCGTTCGGCTCCAGCGCGGTACGGCGCACCACCGGCCGCAGCCGTTCGGCCGCGTGGCTGATCATCGCGGCGGTGAGGCGGTCGGTCATGCACACTCCTGGCACGGTGGCGGATCAAGGGATGCTCCGCAGGATAGCCCGCTGACGGTAAAGGGCCCGCCGTTGCGCGAGGGCCGATGGACGAGGCCACAGCCCTCGCGGGCGACGGGGTGACCCACCTGACCTACCGCCTCAGCCGGGCGTCCGCGCCGACCGCCTCCCTTAGTAAATCCTTTACGTATATTTTCCTCTAGTCGGGAGAAAGCGCTTACAGTATTTTGATCCCGAAAGTGCTCAAACGCCCTCAACACCGGTCAAGGAAGGGAGTCAGTTGTGGGTTACGGCACTCACTCGGTACGGCACCCGCGGTTACTCTGGTGCCTTTTATCGGCCCTGATCATGCTCCTCGGCCTCCTGGCCCCGGCCGCTCCCGCCAGGGCCGCGGAACCCCCGGCGCCTGGCGTGCCCTGCACCAGCGACGACCTGAGCCGACGGCACCCATGGGTCGAAACAGCGGTTTCGGTGCCCGAGATCACCCATTTCAAGGGCTACTACGTCACGACGGGAAGCAACGTCGACCAGCAGGTGACGTTGATGGAGCAGACCGTCATCACCGTCGCCGTCATGAACAACGTGCAAGTAACGGCGAACTTCGATTTCAGCGCCCTGTTCAAGGCGCAGGCGCTGGTGCAGCATCAGGTGACGAAGACGACGGCGACCACCAAGATGTTCCAGGAGGTCATCACCTGGCGGTTCACGCAGCCCGGGTTCTACGGGGTGTTCAAGGGCACCCGCAGGGTCACGGGGACGATGAGCACCCTCAACTGCGGCCTGGTCAGCCAGAGCGACGGGACCCGGCGCCTCGAATGGATGGTACGGCCTGGCGGCTCGTACACCACGTTCGGGCCGCTCAACGAGGGAGCGGTGCGCTGCGAGGACGTCGTGCCCGAGCGCAGCGTCATGAAGGAGGCTCAGCGCATGCTGGGCTGCTTCGGCGCCCCCGCCGCCCCGAAGCGGGAGACGACCCAGCCGGCCGAGAAGGCGGCCGAGCCCGCGACGCCCGCGGTCCAGGCGTTCCCGCCCGGGTTCGTCTGTGAGCCGGGCTACGGCAAGAAGTTCATCGCCAAGAACGGGATGGCGCTCTCCGTGTTCGACAAGATCGCGCAGCTGAGGGAGTTCGGCGGCCACAGCAAGCAGCGCTGGAGGCTGTGCACCGGGCCGGACACGGACGGATTCCCCGAGGTGATGCTCCAGGTGAACATCGACAACAGATGCCTGGAGATCGGCGGCGGCGACCCGGGCGCGGAAGGCAAGATCGTGGCCGCGACGACCTCGTGCAACGGCGGCACCAACCAGCGGTTCGTCCTCTACCGGGACGTGCCAGGCTCGACCCTGGTCGGCATCCAGTCGAAGTACACCGGCTCCATGCTGGGGCCGGACGCGCTGAACAGCCACGAGCCGATCCGCCAGTACAAGGGCGGCGTGGAGCAGGGGCTCGGGACGTTCTCCCTAGAGCCGCTCTGACACGAGGCGGCGAGCTCGACGACAGCGGCCATCGCTCCGTCCCCGGCGTCGCCGGGGTGCGGGTGATCGCCGCTGTCGTGTGTCCGCCTTCGACTGCATCCCCGTCGACTCGAAGGGGCCGCGGTGGCCGATGCGGCGCATCCAGTCGGCCGGCACGATCGGCGGCATCCAGATTCCCGTGCCGATGGCGAGGGCGGCGGCGGTGCCCATGTCGCCGGCCAGGTCCAGGGTGAAGGAGGAGAAGAGGGCGACGAACACGACGGACTGGAAGTTGATCTTGGGCATGCCGCGAGAGGGCATGGGCAACGGTGGTCGCGCGGCGACGCGTACGGCCGCGCGCCCCCGCCGGCCGCGACCGTACGCGTGATCGATCGTGCTTCGGTGTCAGTCGTCGATGACCTGGTAGAGCGTGGTCCAGAAGTCGAGGATGGCTCGGGTCGAGTCCGGGTTGGTCGTGCCGACCTGGGTGAGCAGGATCCCGGCGAGCTGCTTGTCCGGGTCGCCGTAGGTCGAGGTGCCGGCCCCGCCGTCCCAGCCGAACTGACCGACCGAGGCGTAGTCGGCGCGGTAGGTGCGCACCGCCATCCCGAACCCCCAGCCGCCGTGCTGGCCCTGGCCGAAGGACACGTGCACGTACTTCTTGGCCATCTCGGTCCGGAACGCCGTCTCCTGCGGCGAGAGCCGGTTGGACGTCATCATCTCCACCGCCGGCCGCGACAGAATCCGCTGACCGTTGTGCACTCCGCCGTTGAGCAGCATCCGGAAGTAGGCGTGGTAGTCGTCAACGGTCGACACCAGCCCGCCACCACCGGACTGGAACACCGGCGGCTTGCTGACCCGCCCGCCCACGGCCTCGTCCCACACCACGAGCTTGCCGCTGACCGGGTCAGGAGAATACAACGGCGGCAGCCGGTCGATCTTGCCCGCCGGCACGTGGAAGCCGGTGTCCTTCATCCCCAGCGGATCGAAGATCCGCTCCCGCAGGAACGTCTCGAACGGTTTGCCCGTCACCCGGGCCACCAGCACGCCGAGCACGTCATGGCTCATGTTGTACTGCCAGTGCTCGCCCGGCTGGTACATCAGCGGCAGCGTGCCCAGCCGGCGCATCCACTCGTCCGGGGCCAGGTTCGGCGCCCCCTCCTGCGGATACAGCCCCCGCTCCACCGGGTCATCCAGCCGGATCCTGCACTCATCCAGCAGGACCATCGCCGCCGCCATCGAGACCGGCTTGGTCGTCGAGGCCATCCGGAAGATCGTGTCCCGCCGCATCGGCGCGCCGCCCTCGGCCCGCATCGTGCCCAGCGCCTCGACGTGCGTCTGACCGCCCCGGCTGACCAGCGCGACCAGCCCGGGAATCCGCTTGGACGCCATGTGCCCGGCCAGAACCTCACGCAGCCTGCGCAGCCCCGCCTTGGAGATGGGGGCGTCTTTGGAGCTCGGGTTCCCGGGGCTCGAGACGGAGGCCCCCGAAGCGGTGGCGGTCGAGGCCGTGGTGCTCGCCTCGGCGGTTGACGAGGCGGCCACGAGGCCACCGGCCGCCAGCGGGACGGCGCTCAGCGCTCCGAGGACCGAACGGCGGGAAGGGCCGTGGCCCGGCGCGTCCGTGAAGCCGCTGCCGCTGTTTCCCATCATGGGTCTCCTTGAGTCGGTGTTCGCTCTTGCGGATCCCGCGCCCCGGAGCGGGGTCAGGCGTCCCAGGTGACGGGGAGGCTCTTGACGCCGTAGATGTCGGCGGTCTCCGGGCGCAGGGCGACCTCCTCAGCCGGTACGGCCAGCCGCAGCGTCGGGAAGCGCTTGACCAGCGCGGAGAAGGCGACCCGCATCTCGACGCGGGCCAGTTGCTGGCCCAGGCACTGGTGGATGCCGTGGCTGAAGCCCAGGTGACCGCCCTCCTGGCGGCGCAGGTCGAGCAGATGGGGGTCGGTGAAGCGTTCGGGGTCGCGGTTGGCGGTGTTGTAGGACAGGACGACCATCGAGCCGGCCTTGATGGTGTGGCCGCCGAGCTCGACGTCCTCCAGCGCGACTCTCTGGAAGCCCTTGGCGATGCCCAGGTACCGCATCAGTTCTTCCACGGCCGTGTCGATGAGCGCGGGGTCGTTGCGCAGCGCGGCCAGCTGGGCCGGGTTCTGCAGCAGGGCGAAGGTGCCCAGGCCCAGCATGTTCGCGGTGGTGTCGAACCCTGCCGACAGCAGGATCAGCGCGATCCCCTTCAGCTCCTCGTCGGTGAAGTCGCTGTCGAGCAGGTCGCTGAGCAGGTCGTCGGTGGGGTTGGCCCGCTTGGCCGCCACCAGCTCCGCGAGGTACGTCTGGGTGGCCAGGTAGGCCGCGATCAGCTCCTCGTCGCCGACCTCCCCGCTGAGGAACTTGTCGATGTTGTCCTGGAACCGGCCGCGGTCCCCGTACGGCACGCCCAGCAGCTCACAGATGATGACGGCGGGAATCGGCTTGGCGAAGGCGGTCACCAGATCCGTCCCCGGCCCCGCCTTCTCCATGGCGTCCAGGTGCTCGGCGGTCACCTGCTCCACGCGCTCGGTCAGCTGCCGCATCCGCCGGACCGTGAACTTGCCCACCAGCGGCTTGCGGTAGCGGCCGTGCTGCGGCTCGTCCATCAGCAGGAACTCACCCGGCGGTGGCGGCGGGATCTCCATGCCGGCCAGATCCATCGCCCAGTGGTGCCGCATGAGCTCCTTGCGCGAGCTGAACCGCTGGTCGGCCAGCACCGCCCGGAGCAGGTCGTAGCCGGTGACCAGCCAGCCCTGATGCCCGTCCGGGAAGGGGAAGCGGCTGATCGGGCCGTGCTCACGAGCCTCGAGCAGCTCCTTGGGCGGGTCGAACGGGCAACCGGGCTGACGCTCGGCCGGCATCGTGGTGAAGGTGTGGAGGGATTCACTCATGATCATTCCTTCGGGGAGTCGGGTGTGCGCAGGCGGTGCTCAGGAGATCTTGCGGCGGTAGGTGTTCATGGCGAAGACGTAGGCCACGAGGAGGATGCCCGCGCACCAGCCGAGGGCGATCCAGATGTCGGTGCCGACCGGCTGCTGGGTGAACAGGTTGCGGATGGCGTTGACGATGGAGGTCACCGGCTGGTGCTCGGCGAAGAAGCGCACCGGGCCGGGCATGGTGTCCGTGGGCACGAAGGCCGAGCTGAGGAAGGGCAGGAAGATGAGCGGGAAGGAGAACGCGCTCGCGCCATCGGACGTCTTGGCCGTCAGGCCGGGGATGATGGCCAGCCACGTCAGCGCCAGGGTGAACAGGAGCAGGATGCCGGCCACCGAGAGCCAGGCCAGCAGGCCCGCGCTCGAGCGGAAGCCCATCAGCAGGGCGACGAGCTGGACGACCACGAGCGAGATCACGTTGGCGATCAGCGAGGTCAGCACGTGCGCCCACAACACCGCCGAGCGCGCGGTCGGCATCGACTGGAAGCGCTCGAAGATGCCGCTCTTCAGATCCGAGAACAGCCGGAAGGCGGTGTAGGCGACGCCGGAGGCGACCGTGATGAGCAGGATGCCGGGCAGCATGTAGTTCACGTACGACGAGTCCGACCCTGTCTTGATGGCGCCGCCGAAGACGTAGACGAACATCAGCATCATGGCGACCGGCATGATCGCGGTCGTGATGATGGTGTCCGGGCTGCGCGAGATGTGGCGCAGGGATCGTCCCAGCAGGACGCCGGTGTCGCCGAAGAAGTGCTTGCTCATCGTGCTTCCTTGATTGTCTGGAGCGAGACGCGGTGCTTGCCCGCGTCGCTGTCGGGGCCGACGAGGGCGAGGAAGACGTCCTCCAGGGTCGGCTGCTTCTCGACGTATTCGACCCTGGCCGGCGGCAGGAGCTGCTTGAGCTCGGCCAGGGTGCCGTTGACGATGATCCGGCCCTGGTGGAGGATCGCGATCCGGTCGGCGAGTTGCTCGGCCTCGTCGAGGTACTGCGTGGTGAGCAGCACCGTCGTGCCCCGGCCGGCCAGTTCCCTGACGGTCTGCCACACTTCCAGGCGCGCCTGCGGGTCCAGTCCCGTCGTCGGCTCGTCGAGGAAGACGACCGGCGGGTTGCCGACCAGGCTCATCGCGATGTCGAGGCGTCGGCGCATGCCTCCCGAGTACGTCGACGCCTTGCGCGCGCCCGCCTCGGTCAGAGAGAAACGCCTGAGCAGGTCGTCGGCGATCGTGCCGGGATTCTTGAGGTGGCGCAGCTTGGCGACCAGCATCAGGTTCTCGCGGCCGGTGAGGATCTCGTCAATGGCGGCGAACTGCCCGGTCAGGCTGATCGACTCGCGCACGTCCGCGGCCCGCTGGGCGACGTCGAAGCCGTTGACCCGGGCCGTGCCCCCGTCTGCCTTGAGCAGCGTGGACAGGATTCTCACCGCCGTGGTCTTGCCCGCCCCGTTCGAGCCGAGCAGCGCGAAGACGCTGCCCCGCGCGACCTCGAAATCCACGCCACGCAGCACCTGCAGCGTCTTGTACGCCTTCTGGAGGCCCTGTACGCGGATCGCGGGCCCTTGCACTTGATGGACTGTCATCCGGATATCCGTTCTCTCTTCGTTCATGGCGTGTCGCCCACGGCGCGATCGACGCTGGTCAGCCGTGCCCGCTCTCCGGCTACTCGGTATTACCAGCTACCAGTAGAAAGTAACACTGACTACCAGTACATAGCAACACCGAATAGCAGAGAGCCGGCACGGCCTTGGCGCAGAACCGGATCAGGGGGCGGGAAAAGCCGTCAGCCGAGGCAGGACCGGACGGCCTTGATCAGCTCCGCCGCCCGCGGGTCGTCGGCCCGGAAGTTCCACAGGTTCGGGACGTAGCCGAAGCCGACCTCGGCATCGGGATCGGCGAAGCCGACCGATCCGCCGGAGCCCGCGTGACCGAACGACCCCGGCCCGGTCATCGGGCCCATGGGGCAGGCTCGCCAGAACCCGAGCGCCATATAGAAGGATCGGTCGGCCGGGATGTTCAGCCCCGGCGGCAGCCCGTGCATCTGCGTCTTGTCGGTCTGGACGGCCGTCGCCCTCTCCACCGTCGCCGGATTCAGCAGCCGCACGCCGTCGACGTCGCTGACCGTGGCGGCATACATCCGCGCCAGCGATCGCGCGTCCGCGATCATGTTCGCGGCCGGGAACTCGGCCGCCCGCCAGGCACGCGAAAGGGAATAGTCGCTCGTGTTGTCCAAGGCTCCGCCAAGCTCGTTGGCGCGCATCTGGACCGAACCCGGGGCCCAGATGGTGGCGATCCATTGGGTGACCGTGTCCGCGTCGAGCCCGGTCACCTTGATCATCCCGGCGATGAGCTCCTCCAGGCTGAACGGGGCGGCGAAGTGGAGCTTGGACACCCGCTTCTCGTGTTCCTCCGGCAGCCCGATCCAGGCGCTCAGCCCGAGCGGGGCGGCCACCTCCTCGGCGAAGAACGTGCCGAGCGACTTGCCGGTGATCCGGCGCACGACCTCTCCGACCAGGAACCCGTAGGTCATGCCGTGATACAGGTGCTCCGTCCCCGGCCGCCACAGCGGCGGCTGCGCCTCGAGCGCACGGATGACCGGGTGCCACGCGCACGCCTGCTCGAACGTCAGCGGCCCGTCGACGAGCGGCAGGCCGGCCTGGTGTGACAGCAGCCAGCGCACCTTGATGTGCTCCTTGCCGTTGGCGGCGAACTCCGGCCAGTACCGGGCCACCGGCGCATCCAGATCCAGCTCACCGCGTTCTGCCAGCATGTGGGCGCAGATCGCGGTCGCGCCCTTCGTCGTCGAGGCGACCTGGACGACGGTGTTCTTGCGCCAGGGCCGATTCGCCTCACGGTCGGCGAGGCCGTCCCACAGGTTGACGACGGGACGGCCGCCCACGTAGACACTGCACGCCGCGCCGACCTCGCCGGATGCCTCGAAGTTCGCGCGGAACACGTCGGCGACCTTGCCCCAGCCGTGCTCGACGTGGTCTCCGCCATCACTCTCGAAGGAGGTGCCACGCCCGGGCCCTACTGTCCCATTTGTCGCGTCTGTCATGTGATGACCCTTTCTTGGGCGAATCTCAGGGATCGGGGAAATCCGGAAAAGACCAGCTACGGGATCACGCGCCGTCGGCGCCGGATCGACCTCCGCAGGTTCGCGAGCGCCTGCTAGCCCATCGCCCGATCCGTCATATCTCAAGATATACCCGATAGATCTTAGATTTTTCAATGTAGATCTTGATTTTCTTAATCCGCACCCTCTGTACGCGCTCCGCCGGCCCGACAGCTCCCCAAACCGAACAAATCGGACTTTAGGCATGAAAGCTCTTGACACCCGAACACAATCGAACTTTCATGTGATGAAAGACGTTTGATTGTGGTGGATACATGCGAGCCGTGCATGAGCGAATCATCAGGATCCAACGCAAAACCAAGCACGGACTCCGTGGCACGTCCTACTGCAGGAGGTAGGGATCATGTGTCAGCACCGGCCGCAGTGTCCCTCCGCCGACGCGCGAGATCGCGAAGCGGCGCTGGTCGTCGCCTTCCACCCGGAACAGGGGTGGTGGCTGCTCTGCAACGGCGTCGTGATCTTCGACGACACCGGCGAGCTGCTCCCCGACGGACGCAGCGTCCCCGCCCGCCGCGCCCCTTCCCACCAGGCAGCATGAACCCGCGGCACCTCCGCTGGCTCAGCCGTACCAGACCGCCCGCGGCCCGGACCGGCTCCTGGCGGCTCACCCGCGGCCCGACCTCCGCCGGCAGAGCGCTCCACCTGGCCCACGACTGCCTGCACGCCTGGAAGCTGGGCGCCCACGGCCGGGTCTTCGAACTGCTCGTCGGCGAACTCGTCGCCGACGTACTGGAACACACCGGCGGAACCGTCCGGCTCACGCTCTTCTACGAGGAGGGGCTGCTCCGCTGCGCGATCGAGGAAGACGACCCGGGCCGGACCGGCGAGCGCGGGCTCTACCTGGTCGCCCAGCTGTCATGCTGCTGGGGAAGCACGTGCACGCCGGCGGGCAAGGCCACCTGGTTCGAACTGCCGGTGCGGTCCTGAGCCGGAGCGCGTTCAAGGAAGACGTGCGCCATCTGCACAATGGTCGCCATGGACGAGAACATCACGAACGAGGCCGCGTGGAAACGCAAAGCCGCCGCGCAGGTGGAATGGTGGCGCAAGCGCGCGGCGGGGCTGCAGGAGGAGTCCCTCCGGCAGAACAACCTGATGTACGGCGGGCTGATCGCCATCGGCATCGTCCTGGTGCAGCCGTTCCTGACCTCCGGAGCCGCCTCCCTGGATCTGTCCGCCCAGATCTGCGTGATCGCCTTCTCCCTGGCCATCCCGCTCTTGTCTGCCCTGATCGTGCTGAACCGCCAGGAAACCCTCCGCCGGCGCGAGTCGAGGTCCGTTTTCGTGCAGATCGCGAAACAAGTCTCGCTCGGGCTCGGGTACATCGGGGTGGTCGCCGGTTTCTGGCACATCATGCCGATCGCCGGGATCGCGATCCTGGTCGGCACGATCGTCGGCCTGGCCGTTCAGTCCGTGGGCTATGTCCGGGTGGAGGAGGACGACGACGCCCAGACCGCACCGTGATCAGGGAACCGGCCCGCGGCAGAAGACCGCCGGCCGTCCCACGCCGACGGTGATGAGTTCGGCGTCCACGTCGAGGAAGTCCCCGAAGTCCCGCGGGCCGGGGGCATGCACGGAGCGCGCCGAGGGTCCGGCGCGATGCCGGGCACCTCGAGGATCATGTCGCCGCGGACCGCGGACAGCCTGAAGGCCCCCGGACGCCAGGTCATTGGGGGCACTTCCTCGGCAAGCAGGGTGAGGCCCAGGCGGGCAGGGTGGTGCATGGGAGCAGGCACCACCGGTGTGCTTCCCCGTGCCGGCCGCGGCTGCGCCCACCTCCCGCCTCCTCGTGGGGTGACCCGCTCCTGCAAAACCCTCACATGATCTTCTGAGCACCCTGCCTGCCCAGCAGGTGGCCGAGCGCTACAAGGCCGCCGGCGTGGGTACCGCCGTGGTCGTGTGGACGCCTTCCGAGCCGCAGCCCTTCCCTCTCGTCAGCCGGAGATGACGACCTTGCCCAGCGCCCCGCCCGAGGCGTAGTAGCGGTAGGCGTCCTGGGCCTGGTCGAAGGGGAAGACCCGGTCGATGACCGGGCGGAGCCGGTGGGCTTCGATGGTGCGGTTCATCGCCAGGAACTGGGCGCGGCTGCCGACGGCGACGGCGCGTACCGTGGCGCCGGAGGCGAACAGCGTCCGGGGGTCGAGCGGTGGCGCGGTGTCGGAGACGAAGCCCACGCAGGCGACGTGGCCCGCCACCGCCACCGCCTTCAGCGACTGCTCGAGCAGGCCGGCCACGTCGATGACGCGGTCGGCCCCGCGGCCCTCGGTCAGGCGCCGGACCTCGGCCGCCCAGTCGGGGGTGGCCCGGTAGTCGATGACCGCGTCGGCGCCGAGCTCGGTCAGGCGCGCCGCCTTGGCCGGGCTGCTGGTCGTGGCGATGACCCGGGCGCCGAGCGCCTTGGCGAACTGCAGCGCGAACAGCGACACCCCGCCCGATCCCTGGACGAGCACGGTCTGGCCCGCCCGCAGTCCTTCACCGTCGCCGGTGAGGGCGTTCCAGGCGGTGACCGCGGCGCAGGGCAACGTCGCGGCCTCCGCGTAGGACAGGTGATCGGGGATCGGGACGAGGGAGTCCTCGTCGAGCACGGCCAGCTCGGTGAGCATGCCGTCCAGGGATCCGCCCCGCTGGGCCAGGTGCTGGAGGCCGAACGGGCCGTCCTGCCAGGTCGGGAAGAGGGTGGCCGTCACCCGGTCGCCTACACGCGTGCCGGTGACGCCGGGGCCGGCGGCGACGACCTCGCCGGCGCCGTCCGAGACCGGCACCACGTCCGGTTTGACCGGGAGGACGTAGTCGCCGCGCGCCACCATGAGCTCGCGGTAGCTGAGCGAGGTGGCGTGCACCGCGACCAGGACCTGCCCGGGGCCGGGGACGGGGTCGTCGTGCCGCCGGATCGCCAGGCCGTCGATGCCGGCGCCGCTGTCGAGGTGGTAACTACGCATGGTCGGTCGCCAGGGGGACTTCGCCGGCGGTCTTGCTGTAGCCGAGGGCTTCGACGATCACGCCGTCGCGGACCCGCATGAGGTTGACGCCGCTGACCCAGTCGGCGGGGCCGGTGCCGTAGCGGTAGTGCCAGCGGATCGTCGCCCGGTCGGCGGCGATCACGACTTCCTGGGGCTCGAACTGGGTGGTGCGGTCCTCGACGAGCGCACGCCACCAGGCGACGCAGGCTTCACGCCCTTCGACGCGCTCCCCGGTGGGGGCGGGCTGAACGGACTCCATCACGCAGTCCTCGCCGACGAGGTCGTTGAGCAGGTCGGGGTCGCGGTCGGTGAAGGCGCGGTTGAAGCGGTCGATGACCTCGGTGGTGGTGCGGAAAGACACGTTCACTCCCTCGATAGATAGACCATTCGGTCTACTGAGAGGAATTTATATAGACTGGTTGTTCTACCTGTCAACCGCTGGAAAACTGGACCACCATGAGCGCCCCTGCCAAGCCCGGACCTCGGGAGCGTCTGCTGGACGCGGCCCAGAAGCTCACCTACACCCACGGCATGAACGTCGGCGTCGACGCCCTGCTCAAGGAGGCCAACGTCGCCCGCCGGTCGCTGTATGAGCACTTCGGCGGCAAGGACGGCCTGATCGCCGCTGTGCTGCGCCGTACCACCGCCGAGGACGAGGCCGACTACCGGCGCGTGATGAACGCCGCGGGCGAACACCCCCGCACCCGCCTGCTGGCCATCTTCGACCGGCTGGACGAGGTCGTCGCCGGACCGGGCTTCTGCGGCTGCCGCTACCTGGCCGCCGACCTGACCCTGGTCGAACCCGGCCACCCCGCGCACGAGATCACCCGCGCCTACCGCCGCACCGTGCACCAGATCCTCGAACGCGACCTCGTCGCCCTCGGGCACCCCCGCCCCGAGCACGCCGCCGACCAGCTCCTGCTGCTCATCGACGGCACCCTGGCCGCCGGAGCCACCCGGCCCGGCATCGCTCCGGGGGCCCTGGCCCGCGAGCTCGCCGAGCACATCCTCGCCGCCGCCTAGGAGCCGACAGGCTCCCGCGACTTCCTGGTGGCCACCAGGTAGACGACCGCGCCCGTGAAGATCAGCAATGCCGTCCAGTCGTTGAGACGCAGGCCCGCGATGAGGTGACTGGGGTCGATGCGCAACCACTCGATCCACGCCCGGCCGGTGGCGTAGGCCGCGGCGTAGACGGCGAACGTCCGGCCGCGGTCGAGCCGGAAGCGCCGCTCCGCCCAGATGACGAAGCCGGCCACGCCCAGGTTCCACAGCGACTCGTAGAGGAACGTCGGATGGTAGGTGGCCGTGGATTCCAGGCCGGGCTGCCGGTGGGCGGGGTCGATGTCCAGCGCCCATGGCAGCGTGGTCGGCCTGCCGTACAACTCCTGATTGAACCAGTTGCCCCAGCGGGCGATCGCCTGCCCGATCGCGATCCCGGGTGCCACGGCGTCGGCGAAGTCGCGCAGGGCGATGCCGCGCCGGCGGCAGGCCAGCCACGCGCCCACCGCGCCGCCGGCGAGGGCGCCGAAGATGCTGATCCCGCCCTCCCAGATCGCGAAGGCGCGCAACGGCTCCCGGCCGGGGCCGAAGTACAGCTGCCAGTCGGTGGCCACGTGGTAGAGCCGCGCGCCGAGCAGGCCGAGCGGCACGGCCCACGTGGCGATGTCGCCCACCACACCGGGGTCGCCGCCGCGGGCGGCCCACCGGCGCCGGGTCAGCCAGATGCCGACGAGAACGGCGAGCACCATCAGCAGGGCGTAGGCGCGGATCGGGATCGGGCCCAGATGCCAGACGGCTTGGGACGGGCTGGGGATGGCTGCTGTCACGCCGATGAGTCTGCTTTCCGTACGGCTGCGCCCGCATCGAGCGGTGTGCCGATTGTGCGATCAGTCGACTGGTTGATGCGGATCCGACGGAAGGCTGAATATGGTCGGCGGCGTGGAGTCCTGGGAGAGATCGCGGCGCAGGTGGCAGCATGCCTTTTTCATCTCATGGCTGGTGCTGACCTCCGCGGGGCCGGTGATGGCGGGGGGCCAGGTTCTCCCGGTGGTGCTGGTGGCCGGGCTGGCCGCCTGGTACGCGGTCTGGTTCGTGCTGCGCACGCCGCCGACCTCGGGTGACGTGCCTCTGCCGTACATGCTGGGCGGCGGGTTGCTGTGGCTGGGGCTGTTCGCCGTCGACTCCTCCTTCCTGGTGGTCGGGCTGAGCGTGCTCGTGCCGTACTGCATGGACGCCGTGCGGGTCGGGCTGGTCGCGGTGGTGTCGTGCGCTGGGGGCTGGCTGTGGCACCGTTACCACGCGACCGGGTCGATCACCTGGACCGAGATCGCCATCAGCGCGATGGTCGCGATCAGTGCGGGCACCGCTGTGGGTTACTTCAACTCCGTGGCCCAGCAGAGCGACGAGCGCAAGCGGCTCATCGACGAGCTGCAGGCCGCGCAGGAGGCCCGGGCGGTGGCCGAACGGCAGGCGGGAGTGGCGGCCGAGCGGCAGCGGCTGGCCCGCGACATCCACGACAGTCTCACCCAGGGGTTCGCCAGCGTGGTGATGCTGCTGGAGGCGGCACAGGCCACGCTGCCGGACAACAAACACCTCAGCCAGGCATTACGGGCGACCCGGGAGAACCTTGCCGAAAGCCGCCGCGTGGTGCAGGCGCTGCGCCCCGGCGACCTCGACGAATGCGGCCTGCCGGAGGCCCTGGAGCGGCTGTCCGGCCGGCTGTCCGACGAGACCGGCATCGCGGCGCACACCGTGATCACCGGCGCGCTCCAGCCGCTGGACGCCCAAGCCCAGGCCGAGCTGCTGCGCGTGGCGCAGGAGGCGGTCGCCAACGCCCGCCGCCACGCCGGCGCCGAACGGGTCACGCTGACCCTGTCGTACATGGAGGACCTGGTCGTGCTGGATGTCCACGACGACGGCGGCGGCTTCGACCCCGAGCGGGCCGCCTCCGGGCACGGGCTGTCGATCATGCGGGAGCGGATGGAGCAGATCGGCGGCACCCTGCTCGTGGAAAGCGCCCCCGGCGCGGGCGCCACGGTCGTGGCCAGCCTCCCGGCCGCGGTGCTGAGCGGGGCGCGATGAGCGTCCGCGTCCTGATCGCCGACGACCACCCGGTGGTCCGCGACGGCATCCGGGCCATGCTCGGCACCCAGGACGACCTGGAGGTGGTCGGCGAGGCGGTGTCCGGCACGGACGCGGTACGGCTGGCGCACGACCTGCAGCCCGACGTGACCCTGATGGACCTGCAGATGCCCGAGATCGACGGCGCGACCGCGATCAACCGGATCCGCGAACACGACCCCGCCGCCAAGGTGATCGTCCTGACCACGTACGACACCGACAGCGACATCTCACGCGCCATCGACGCCGGAGCCATCGGCTACCTGCTCAAGGACACCCGCCGTGAGCAGCTGTTCGACGCGATCCGGGCGGCGGCCCGAGGAGAGAGCGCCCTGTCACCGGCGATCGCCACCCGCGTGCTGTCGTGGGCCCGCGCCGACGCGCCCGGCACCCTGAGCGGCCGGGAGATCGAGGTCCTCGGCGCCGTCGCCCAGGGCATGAGCAACAAGGCCATCGCCGCCCACCTGTGCATCAGCGAGGCCACGGTCAAGACCCACCTCCTGCACATCTTCGCCAAACTCGGCGTCGACGACCGCACCGCCGCCGTGACGGTCGCCGCCTCCCGCGGGATCATCCGCCTCGGCCTCGGCTGAGCCCCGCAGGACCCGAGTGCGGTACGGCGGGCCCCAAGGTCAGCCGGTGTCCACGTGACCCCCGGAAAAACGTGGCGCGCGGCTGGTTCCTCGGGCAGCATCGGGATGTCTGCCACGTTCACCACCCTGATCCGGAGCCGCGATGTCCGAGGGGCACGATTTCTCACTGCGGATCACGCCGGCCGGGGCTGGTGTGGATCAGGCGGAGGTCGAGGAGCTGGCCCTCCAGCTCCGCCGGGACCTGCTGGCGTCGGGGCTCCCCGGGATCACGCGTGCGGTCGAGGGGACGGCTCCCGACGGGACCCGGTCGGCCGAGCTGATCACCGCCGGGATCGGCTTCCTGGTGACGGGACTGTCCACGGCGGCGTCCGTGGCACAGATCGCCGACTACGTCCAGCGGTGGCGGGAGGCACATCCGCGTCGCCGCCGGGTGGCGGTCTCCGTCGAGGCCGCCGGTGGCGCGACCGCTTCCGGTACGGCCGGCCGGCGTCGCGCGCTCCTGGTGGCCAACGCGGCCTACCAGGACCCCGGGCTGAGCCGGCTGCGCTCGCCCGTCTCCGACGTCAGGGCGCTGGCCGAGGTCCTCGGCGCGCCCGGCATCGGCGCCTTCGACGTCGAGACGCTCACCGATGCCCGTGAGTCCGTGTTGCGCCGCCGGGTCGCGGCCCTGTTCGCCGACCGGCAGCCCGACGACGTCCTGCTCCTGCACTTCTCCTGCCACGGGCTCAAGGACCAGCGCGGCCGGCTCTACCTGGCTGCGGCCGACACCGAACTCGGCTCACTCGCGGCGACCGGGCTGCCGGCGGCGTTCGTCTCCGAGCAGATGAGCGAGTCCGTGTCGCGATCGGTGCTGCTCATCCTGGACTGCTGCTACAGCGGGGCGTTCGCGCGGGACACCGCGGTGCGCGCGGACCGTACCGTCCACCTCGGCGACGAGTTCCGCGGGGGCGGGTCCGGGCGGACGGTGCTGACCGCGTCCAGCGCGACCGAGTACGCGTTCGAGGGCGGGCAGCTCACCTCCTCCGAAGCCCAGCCGTCCGTTTTCACGGAAGCGCTGGTGCACGGGCTCCGTACCGGGGGCGCCGATCTGGACCACGATGGCGAGATCACCGCCGACGAGCTGTTCGACTACGCTGCCCGGCGCGTTCGCGAGGCCGGGGTCGGGCAGGTGCCGCGCAAGTGGAGCTTCGAGACGACCGGCGCGCTGGTGGTCGCGCGCAGCGTCCGCCCCGCCACGCTGCCGGAGGAGGTTCGCGCCGATCTCGGCAGTGATCGGCCCGTCCTGCGGGTTGAGGCGGTCCGCGCGCTGGCCGGGCTGCTTTCCGGGGGGCGTGAGGGCTATCGGCGGGCCGCTCGCGAGGCGCTCGTCCGGTTACGCGACCACGACGACAGCACGCAGGTGCGGGGGGCCGCCGCGGCCGCCCTGGGTGAGGTCGCGCCGCCCCGGCTGCCGCCGCCTGCCGCACCTCCGCCCGCGATCGAGACACCCGCCGCGGAGACACCCGCCACCGAGACACCCGCCGTTAAGACGCCCGCAATCGCGGCGCCCGCGCTTGAGACGCCCGCAACCGAGACGCCTGCGATCGAGACGCCTGCGATCGAGACGCCTGCGATCGAGACGCCTGCGATCGAGACGCCTGCGATCGACGCGCTCAGGGTCGAGGCGCCTCCGCCGCAGCCGCCCGGCGGTGGCTCGGCGCCCGTCACGAGGCGCCAGCGCGCATGGATCATCGGCGCGACCGGGCTCGTCGCCGCCATCGCGGCGACGATCGGCATCGTGTCCGCGCTGCCCAGACAGCGCGATGCCGCAGGGTCCGAGAGCGCGAAGCCGAGCTTCGGAGCGGCGCTGGGGACGGTCACCCTGAGCCACGAAGGCTCGATCCAGTCGGCCAAGCTGAGCCCCGACGGCCGCTGGGTGGTCACGCTCGACCCACCGGCCAACAAGGCCGCCGCGCAGGTCACGAAGTTATGGGACGCATCGACCGGCCGGATGGTGACGAGCTTCGAGTCGGACTACGACATCGTCTTCAGCCCGGACGGCAGCGCCGTCGCCAGCGCCTACTTCGAGGGCAAGCGCGAGGTCGCCACGGTGAACGGCGAGTCGATGGCCCTCTTCTCGGACGGCATGACGACCGTCTCACTGCGCAACACCAACGGGGGCAACGTCACCGCCTCGTTCCCCGGCTTCGAGGGCGGCGCGGCCATGGCGTTCAGCCCGGACGGCAAGACGATCGCCGCGGCCGGCACGTTCGCCTCCTCCACGCCGTTCGACGCGCCGATCCGCTTGTGGGACACCTCGACGGGCCGGCAACTGGCCACGTTGAACGGCCACCGCAACGGGATCCAGGACATGCGGTTCAGCCGGAACGGGAAAGTGCTGGTCACGAGTGCCGCCGGCGGAGTGACGAAGGTGTGGGACGTGGCCACCGGCGAGCCCTCGGCGACGCTGAACCCGGCTTGGTTCCCGGTATGGATCAGCCCCGACGGCAAGACCCTCGCCGACGCGCTGCCGGGTGGCAAGGGCGGCTTCGAACTGAGGCGCCTGCCCGGCGGGAATCAACTGGCTTCGGTCACCAAGGCCGGAAGCTTCGCCGGCTTCACGCCCGACTCCAAGGCGTACGCGACCAGCAACAAGGGAGCCGTCCGCCTTTACGACCTCGCGACCAGGAAGACCCGGGGGCTCTTGACCGCGAACGTGCAGGGCGACCTGGTGTTCAGCCCGGACGGCAAGTTCATCGCCGCCGTGGCGAAGGAGCACGGACCGGCTCTGTTCGATGCCACGACCGGCCAGGGCCTCACGCCGCTGTCGGGCCACTCCGGCAAGGTCACCGACCTCGCGTTCACGGCCGACGGACAGGCGCTCATCACCACTGGGACCGACAAAACCGTGCGAAAGTGGAACATCAAGTACTGAGCATGCCCAGCGGCCGCCCCGGTGTCCGGCGTCATCCCGATCGTGTGCGTCCCCGCGAGCAGGAACGCGATCGTCCAGGCCGACGTCCGGCCCCAGGCAGGCGCGTTGGCCAGGGCGAAGATGGGGAGCGCCGGTCCCGCGGTGGCCGCCATCGCGCCCGGCAGGTCGAAGCCGCCTCCGCTCGGACGCCACACGCAGCCATACCGCGATCCGGCTCCGCGGGCGATCAGGCCCGCGACCAGCAGGTCGCGGTTATGCCATCGCAGGATCCCGATCGGGCCTACCGCCGAGCCCGGTGCTCCCGGACAGCGCTCCGGTTGGCGTCGCCATCGTTCTGGTAGCACGATGGTGGCATGCAACGGTGGGCGAGAGTGGTCTGTGTCGTGCTGGTGGTGGCGCTGGTCGGCGTGGCCCTGCTGTCCGCGCTCAACGCCGTCGTCGGCTCCCTTTAGCCCCCGGATCGCAGAACGAACGGCACGAGCAGGAACGCGGCGCCGGCGGCGAGAAAGGCGCCGGTTCCGACCGTGCCCGCGGCAACGGCGGCGAGGGCGGCCAGCGGAGGGACGACGGGCGGGGCCACACCCCAGGACGATCCGTGGAAGGCGAACCAGCGGGGCCGGTCCGGCTCGGCGCGGCGTCGGCGCGTCCGCTCAGCCAGGGGCCACAGCCGCTTGGGCGGTTTCCAGCGGGCGCGGCGCCGTACCTCACCGAGCTGGTTGAGAACGCGCACCCCTATCACTGCCATCGTGGCAGACGTCTCCGACATTCACGGGGGCGTGCACAGGGGCGGCTGAACGCTGCTCCCCTGTCAGTTCCAGGTGAGCCGCTCGGTCAGCAGCGCGTGCTGGGCCGGATTGGCGGTCAGCTCCAGCGCTCGCTCGTCGCAGGCCCGCGCCTGTACGGCCCGGCCCAGTTCGCGCAGCAGCTCGGCGCGGGTGGCGTGCCAGAGCGCATAGGAGGTCAGGTCGCTCTCCAGCGCGTCGGCCTCGGCCAGTGCCGCCGCGGCGCCGTGCACATGGCGCAGGGCGATCGCCCGGTGCAGCCGGGTGACCGGCGAGGGAGCCAGATGGAGAAGCATGTCGTAGAGCACCAGGATCTGCGCCCAGTCGGTGTCGGCGAACGCGGGCGCCTCGGCGTGACAGGCGGCGATCGCCGCCTGCAGCTGGTACGGCCCCGGCCGCCGATGCGTCTGCGCCGCCCGCGTCAACTGCGTCGTCGCCTGCTCGATCGCCTGCCGGTCCCACAGGGAGCGGTCCTGATCGGCCAGCAGCACCAGCCGGCCCCGCTCGTCGAAACGAGCCGCCCCGCGAGCGCGGTGCAGCCGGATTAGCGCCAGCAGCCCGGCCACCTCCGGCTCGCCCGGCACCAGGCCCGCCAGCAGCGCAGCCAGCCATTCGGCGTCATCGACCAGGTCACGCGCCTGCGACCGGTCGGCGGTGGTGGACAGGTAGCCCTCGTTGAACAGCAGGTAGATGACCGCCAGCACCGAGGCCAGCCGCTGCGGCAGTTCCTCGGCCGCGGGGATGCGGTAGGGGATGCCGGTCTGGCTGATCTTCTTCTTCGCCCGGGTGATGCGCTGGGCCACCGTGGCCTCCGGGACCACGAACGCCGCGGCGATCTGCGCCGTGGACAGCCCGCACACCACCCGCAAGGTGAGGGCGATGCGCGCCGCCGGGGCCAGCGCCGGATGGCAGCAGGTGAAGATCAGCCGCAGCCGGTCATCGGCGGCCTGCGGCTCCGGCCAGCGCAGCTGAGCCAGTTTGGCCCGGTAGTTCGACTCCCTGCGCAGCACATCCAGGCCCCGCCGCCGGGCGACCGTGTACAGCCACGCCTGCGGCCGCTCCGGGATGCCCTCGGCGGGCCAGCGGCGCAACGCGGCCTCGACCGCGTCCTGTACCAGGTCCTCGGCGGCGGAGAAGTCGCCCAGCAGCGAGATCAGGCTCGCTGCCAGCCGGCCGGCGTGCTCGCGCACCACCCGGGCGAGCACCCGCTCGCTGTCGCCGGCCGAGACCTGCCCTGCCTCGCCGGTGAGCCCCCGGCCGGCGAGGCCGGGCCGTTCACCGGGCCGTTCGCCGGGCCGTTCGCCGGGGAGGCCGTCGGCGGGCAGGTCTGCGGAGCCGGTCATGAGGCGGGGCGGATCTCCACGACCGGGCACGCCGGCCAGGAGCGAGCCAGCTTCAACGCCTCGTCCAGATCGGCCACCTCGACCTCGGCGAACCCGCTCACCACCTCCTTGCCCTCCATGTACGGCCCGTCGGTGACCACCGATTCGGCGCCGTCCAGGCGCAGCGTGGTGGCGGTGTGCACCGGCGCCAGATGCACATGATGCGTGATCACGGCGGCGTTGTCGGCGAACCACCGGCCCACCGCCTCATATGCCTGGCGCTGCTCCAGCTCGCCCATCTCCTCCAGTTGCCGGGCGAACTGCTCGGTCTCGACGAACATCAGCACGTACTTCATCCTGGTGAACCTCCTGCTCGATGGTTGATGTACCCAGGTGCGCTCACCTGGCCGGAAGCGCCGCATACAGGTCGACGCCACACCCGTCCGGGTCGGCCACCGTGGCGTAGCGCATCCCCCAGAACGCGTCGAACGGCTCGGCGACCCCCCGGTGTCCGGCCTCCACGAGCTCGCGATACTTGGCGTCCACCCCGGCCGGGGTCTCGAACTCGAAGCACAGCAGGGTACGCGGCCCGCCGTACGGCTTGCTCCAGCCCGGCAGGAACGGGGTGCGGAAGCCCTCGGTGTCGAGCATCACGTGCAGCCCGTTCGGCAGGTCACAGCCGGCGTGCTCGGGCGAGTGCTCGTCGATCTTGAACTCCAGCCCGAGCCGGGCGTAGAAGGTCATCGAAGCCTGTAGATCGGAGACCACGATGTCGATGATGTTCAGCGTCGGATTCATGATCGGACTCCTGTCGTCCTGTGATCGTCGCGGGCCACCGCGCCGCCTCGACGGCGAGAAGGCGGGAAGGCGGACCCTCTTTATCAGCACGACGATCGGGACCGGCTCCGATACGACACCTCCCGCGTTCTCCCGTGAAGTGCCGCACACCGTGTCAGCCCGCCCCCGTCAATACATCGACACATGAACGTGATCTTGATGGTTCTGGGTGATGCCACCCCGGTCGGACATGGAGCTCCAGCCGGATCCCTGCCAGATGCGCCGACGGTAGATGACGTACTTGACGCCGAGCCGCCGCGCGTTGGCGATCGCCCATGCCGCCAACCGGTCGCCCTCGTCCCGCTGACCCGCCGACGGCCAGGACCCGCCACGCGTGATCATGAAGTCGCAGGCACGCCCCTGTGGGTGCTCACCGCCGTCTTGCAGGGACCGGTAGCAGCCGACGGCCGGCAAGATGAAGCGCCGTTTCACTTGATCGCGGACCAGCCGCATGCGGGGAGTGATGTTGTCGGCCCCACCGGGGATCTCCGGCACCCAGGTGCCGTCGGATCGCCGGAACCCCGGCGCCACGAGGAGCTGATCGAGCTTGCCGCGGATGGTGGCGATCAGTTGCTCGACCTCTTGCCGCTCCTCGCGCAGTTGCCGTGCGCTCCGCGTGAGCTCGCCGGTGACGCGGGCGGCGGCGTCACGAGCCTGCCGGTAGGCATCGCGCGCCGGCGCGACCGAACCGAGCGCCTCGGTCTTCTCATCGGCCTGGTAGCGCAGGATGGTGGCGGCGTGGATGGCCGCGTGTTGATCGGCGGTGCCCAGGAGGGACATCTCGAGGGGCGGGTTCTGATAGCTGAGGGACGCGATCTGTCCGGCCAGGCGCTGGGCGGCGGCGTAATCGCGTTGCGCCGCGCGGAGCCGTACCTGAGCCGACTCCTGGCGCTTGCGGGCGGTGCGCAGCTTCTCCTGGTTGGCGTTGTATCCGGCCACGACGGCATCGAACCGGGCCTGCAGTCTGGCCAGCTGGGCGCGCAACTGCTTGGCGGTCGGCTTCGGCTCTGCCCGTGCCGCTGCCGGGGCGGCCAGCAGGAACACGCATACGATGGCGAGGACGCCACGCAGGCGGACATGGTGCTCGACGGTCACTCCCGAACGTTCCCTTCCGTCGGCCAACTTCTTCTACATTGAGTAGAAGTTACCGTGGAGTGCGCGTGCGCCCAGGTTGGTCCGGGAAACTTGATGATTTCCCCGGGCGGACGCCTAGAGTCTTCGTATGAAGAGTTCTTCAGCCGACAACGTGACGGCCATTGAGGCGTGCGCGACCCGGATCGTCGACCCCGAGAGGGTGAAGGCGGTCATCTCCCGCATGCCGGCGGAGACCGACCTGGCCGACACCGCAGACGTCTTCGGGCTCCTGGCCGACCCCGGCCGGTTGCGGCTGTTGCTGGCTCTGCTCGAAGGCGAGCTGTGCGTCTGCGATCTCGCGGTCGTCAGCGGGCTGAGCGAATCATCGGCGTCGCACGCCCTTCGCCTGCTGAGAGCGCACCGCGTGGTGTCGGTACGGCGGGCCGGCCGCATGGCCTACTACCGGCTTGACGACGCCCACGTGCGGATGCTGCTGGACGTGGCGGTGGCGCACACGGAGCACACCCAGGCCATTCACCCCGAGCGAGATGAGTAGCGGCCCGGATCACCGGGGCTGACCGTCAACGGCGGCCGACCGGATCGCACGCCCGGCCCAGGACGCCATGGTTACCGGTGGCGACGCTCATGCCCGGCCCGCCCACCACAGGGCAACCTCACATCTGAATAAATGTTCATGCGTGGACGATAGCGAAGGAGCATGCGAATAGCCAGGTAGACGTTCCGCGAACTCCCCCTCCATCCGCATCCAGTGCGACACGAGACGCCATCGCGTCACGTCAGGGCGGCGGCAGGCGCCCGAAGTTACGAGTGGGGACCCCTTGACGGCGGAGTCCGGCGTGACGCACCGTATACGCCATAGCTGGTCATATGAACCAACGTACGTATGTCGCTGGGTCATGAGGCGCTCACGGATGGTTCCGACTGTGTCGGGGCCATGCGGGGCGGAGCGAGGGCTCAAGGCCGACCGACTGCCGGACCAAGGCGCGGAGAGGAGCCGGCACATGTCAATTCGAGGGTTATTCCGTCCACGCGGTATCCATCTGGCGGTGACCGCCGCCCTGATGGGCACGCTGGTCACCGGATGCGGATCGGGCCAGGCGGACAGCGCCGACCTGCTGGAACGGGTCAAGGCGGCCGGTGTCCTCAGGGTCGCGCAGACGCAGGCGAACCCGCCGTGGAACTTCCTCGACGGCGGCAAACCCGCCGGCTACGACGTAGACGTCACCAACGAGCTCATCAAGCGCCTGGGAATCGCCAAGGCCGAGTTCGTGGCCTCCAACTTCCAGAGCTTCATCGCCGGTGTCCAGGCGGGCCGTTTCGACGCCGTCATCGCCGGTCAGACCATCACGGCCGAGCGGGCCAAGCAGGTGGACTTCTCCCGCCCGTACCAGGTGAACGGCATCTCGATCTTTGTGGCGAGCGCCAACATGACGATCACCGGGGTGTCCGACCTGAAGGGCAAGAAGGTCGCGGTGACCGCGGGCACCACACAGGCGGCCTTCGCCAAGAAGAGCATCCCGGGCGCCGACCTCAAGACCTACGAGAACGCCACGCTCGGACTCACCGAGGTGGCCGGCGGACGGGCCGATGCCGTCCTGGTCTCGCGATTCCAGGGCGCGTTCCTGGCCGAGAAGAACGACCTGCCGGTCAAGCCCACAGGTGAACTGCTGGAGTCCGAGGTCAACGGCATCTCCTTCGCCAAGGGCGCGACCAGCTTCAAACAGGCCGTGGACAAGGCACTGGCCGACATGATCGCCGACGGCAGCCTCGCCGCCATCTCCCGCAAATGGCTGGGCGGCCTGGACATGACGAAGGAACTGGCCAAGCTGCCGAACGGCTGAGCACCACAGGAGCACCCCCCATGGATCTACTCGTCGACTCCTTCCCCGAACTACTCGCCGGCCTCGTGGTCACCCTCTTGCTCGGCGTCGTGTCCTTCATCCTCGGCAGCGTCCTCGGCGCGCTGATCATGCTCGCCCGCATCTCCGGCAACGTCGTGCTGCGCGGGCTGGCGACGGCGTACGTCTCCGTCTTCCGCGGGACGCCTCTCCTCATCCAAATAATGATCATCTATTTCGGGCTGCCGCAGATCGGCCTGCAGATTCCCCCGATTCCGTCGGCCATCATCGCCTTCACCCTGTTCAGCGCCGCCTACCTGAGCGAGAACTTCCGGGCCGGCGTGCTCGGCGTCGACTCCGGCCAGTGGGAGGCGGCCGCCTCGATGGCCATGCCGTACTGGAAGACACTCAGAAGGATCATCTTCCCGCAGGCCATCCGCATCGCCCTCCCCCCGGTCGGCGGCCGCTTCATCGCCCTGATGAAGGACACCTCCCTCGCCTCGGCCGTCACCGTGGTGGAGCTGACCCGGGTGGCCGAGGGGATCGGCACCTCGACCTTCCGCTACATGGACGCGCTGCTGGTCGTCGGCCTGGTGTATTGGCTGATCAACACCTGCCTCCAGGTCGGCCAGCAAGCATTGGAACGCCGGATGGGCAGGGCCTACGCATGAGCGTCGTCAAGGCACACCAGGTGCACAAACGCTTCGGAGACCTGGACGTGCTCAAGGGCATCGACCTGGAGGTGGAGCGCGGCGAGGTCGTGGTGTTGATGGGCCCGTCGGGCTCGGGCAAGACCACGCTGATCCGCTGCCTCAACCTGCTGGAGGAGCCGGATGCCGGGCGGATCGAGGTGTGCGGGCAGCAGATCGAATGCGGGCCGCGGCATGGCCGCCGCGGCCGGGCCGCACAGGTGCGCGACCTGCGCCGCCGTACGGCGATGGTCTTCCAGCAGTTCAACCTGTTCCCCCATCTGACGGCCCTGCAGAACGTCATGGAGGGCCCGATCGCGATACGGCGGATGCCGCATTCCGAAGCCGACCGGCTGGCGAGAACCCTGCTGGCCCGGGTCGGGCTCGCCGACAAGTGCGACAGCCACCCGGCCAAGCTGTCGGGCGGGCAGAAGCAGCGGGTCGCCATCGCGAGGGCACTGGCGATGGAGCCCGAGGTCATCCTGTTCGACGAGCCGACCTCGGCCCTCGACCCCGAACTGCACAGCGAGGTGCTGCAGGTGATGCGGGAACTCGCCGCCGACGGGATGACGATGGTGATCGTCACCCACGAAACCGCCTTCGCCCGGGAGGTGGCCGATCGCGTCGTGTTCATGGACGGCGGCAAGGTGATCGAACAGGCGCCCGCGAACCGGTTCTTCACCGCTCCCGCCCACCCACGCGTCCAGGCATTTCTCCACCTGGTCGGACCGGCCCGCAACGGCACGCTGCCCGCGGCCCGAGCAGGGGAGCCGTGATCGACGCCCGCGGAGGAGTTCGAGCAGCTGCGCGGCCAGCCATCTACTATCTAGTATAGTATTTGTGGCGGGAGCGAGGCAGGAGGAGATGTGAGCGGCAGAGGAGCGCGTTCCGCGATTCTGCCGCACCTCGCTCTCCTGGCCATGGTGCTCACGGGCATGGTCGTCGGCTACACCACGGTCCACTTCTGCGGGTCCGCGATGAGCGACCGTTCGTCCGTCGTGAGCCCGGCACCTGACATGCCTCCGGCCGGCACCGGCACCCACGACAATGGCCCGCTCGTGCTCTGTCTCACGGCGATCACCGCGATTCTTGCCGCGCTCGTGCTCATCGTGAGCGGTACCGGCGGGGCCGGCGGTCTCAGGAGACGAAGGGGCAGGCCGTCCACCGTTCGCGGCCCGCCCCGGCACCTCGCACGACCACTCCAGCGCATCACCGTTCTACGGATATAGAAGCCGCAGCTCAGCCCGCTTCCATCCGTATCGAACCGTGAGCGATTCATGACATTTATCGATCGACGGTTCTTCCTGCGCGCCGCCCTCGCCGCGGCAGGAGGAACCGTGTTGACGGCATGCTCGAACCCCGGGAGCGCCACACTGGTCCGCCCCTCGGGCCCGCAGGTCGAGGACGCCGAGGCGGCCCGCCGTACCGGCCGGATCAAGGAGTTTCAGCTCCTCGCCCGCCAGGGCCAGGCCGACCTCGGCGGCCCGACCGCGGCCACGTGGATGTACGGCGAGCGGCTGCCCGGCCAGGAGATCCGCGTGAAGGCCGGAGAGGTCGTCCGCGCCCGGCTGACCAACCGGCTCCCCCAGCGGACCACGGTGCACTGGCACGGCCTGGCGCTGCGCAACGACGCCGACGGCGTCCCCGGCGTGACTCAGCCGCCCATCGAGGCGGGCGCGGAGCACCTCTACGAGTTCACCGCCCCGCACCCCGGCACCTACTGGTTCCACCCCCACCACGGCACCCAGCTCGACCGCGGTCTGTACGCGCCGCTGATCGTCGAGGACCCTGGCGAACCGCTCGCCTACGACCAGGAGTGGATCGTCGTCCTGGACGACTGGATGGACGGCGTCACCGGCACGCCCGACGAGGTCCTGGCCGAGTTGACCGCGATGTCCGGCATGACCGGCGGCCACAACGGCCACGGCGCCATGACCACCCCCACCCCCGGCACGTCACCGAAGTGGCCGCACATGATGATGAACGCCGAGAGCGACGCGCTCGGCGGCGACGCGGGTGACGTCTACTACCCGCACTACCTCGTCAACGGCCGGGTGCCCACCGCGCCCGAGACCTTCACCGCCAGACCCGGATCCCGGGTCCGGATCAGGCTGATCAACGCGGGCGGCGACACCGCCTTCCGGGTGGCGCTGGGCGGTCACACGCTCACCGTCACCCACGCCGACGGCTTCCCCGTCGAACAGGTGGAGACCGACGCGCTGCTCCTCGGCATGGGCGAACGCTACGACGTCCTGGTCACCCTCAAGGACGGCGCGTTCCCGCTGGTCGCCCTGGCCGAGGGCAAGCGCGCCCTCGCCCGCGCGATCGTGCGCACCGCCAAGCGCGCCCGCGCCCCGCACGCCGATGCCCGGCCGCGCGAGCTGACCGGCCGTCTGCTCACCTACGACCTGCTCAAACCCACGCCCGCCGTACGGCTGGCCGGTCGCCGGCCCGATCGCACGCTCACCCTCAAGCTCACCGGCAGCATGGCCGCATACGACTGGGCGATCAACGGCAAGAAGTACGACCCCGAGGTCATCGAGCCGATCGCGCCGGGCGAGCGCGTCAGGTTGTCGTTCGCCAACGAGAGCCCGATGTGGCACCCCATGCACCTGCACGGCCACACCTTCGCCCTGGCGGGCGGGGCCCGCAAGGACACCGCGATCGTCCTGCCGGGCACGACACTCAACGTCGACTTCGACGCCGACAACCCCGGCATCTGGATGATCCACTGCCACAACGTCTACCACGCGGAGGCCGGGATGATGAGCCTCCTCGGTTACGAGGCCTGACATGACCAAGAAGATCGCGATAACGCTCTCCCTCGTCTTCGGCCTCACCGCATGCGGGTCCGCCACCCCACCGGCGCAGCCCGCCCAGCCGCCCACCGACCAGGGCGCCGGCCACATCCACGGCCTGGGCGTCGACCCCGCCACCGGAAAGACGTACGTGGCCGGTCATTACGGCCTCTTCACCCTGGACGGCGGCAAACTGCGCCGCGTGGGTGATCGCGACGCCGACCACATGGGCTTCACGGTCGCCGGCCCGAAGACCTTCTACACCAGCGGCCATCCCGCTGCCGGAGACATCGCGGCAGGCCGACCACCGCATCTGGGGCTGATCCGCTCAGCCGACGCCGGGGTGACGTGGCAGCAGGTGGCGCTGGCCGGCGAGGCGGACTTCCACGCCCTGCAGGTCGCCGGAACGACCGTCTACGGCTACGACTCCCAGAGCGGCCAGATCTGGCGCGGGAAGGGAGCAGACCTCACACCCATGGCCAGGCTCGACCTCCTCGACCTGGCAGCCGGCGCCGACCAACCCGAGCGGCTCTACGCCACCACCCCGGAGGGCGTGAAGGTCAGCACCGACTCCGGCAAGACCTTCGCCGCCCAGAAGGGAGCGCCTCTGCTGTCGTTCCTCGACGTGACCGGCAAGGGCCGGCTCGTCGGCGTCGCTCCCGACGGCCGGGTCCACACGAGCACGGACAACGCCTCCAGCTGGCAGCCCGCGGGGCGCCTGCCGATGCAGGCCGTCGCCTTCACCGCGGTGTCCGCCGACCGGCTGCTGGCCGCCGGCATGGACGGCACCGTCTACGAATCCACGAACGCGGGAAAGGACTTCACCAAGATGACCCAGTAGTCCGGGAAGCGGATGCCGTCAGGGTGGGTGATCGCCGGAACCCCACGGTCAGCACCGTGCTGGGGTAGCCGGCGGCTCTGGCGGCCCCGCCGAGGCGGGGCGGCGTCCTCGGCAACGCCCCGCCGGTGCCGCCGTCGACCCCGGCCGGGTCGTCGCCCTCGCGCAGGCGCACGACACCGAAGACTTGGTTGACAGTCCGATGATCAGCACCGCACACTCACATATGAATATTCGTTCAGATGTATAGAGGTGGAGGTGTGATGGGCGAGCACGGCCACGGGCACGGTCATGGGCACGGTCACGGCGTCAGCGCGGAGACCGATCGCCGGTATCTGACCGGCGCCCTGACGCTGATCGTCGCCTTCATGGCGATCGAGGTGGTCATCGGCTTCATCGCGCAGTCCTTGGCGCTCATCTCCGACGCCGGGCACATGCTGACCGACGCCGCCGCCATCGTGTTCGCCCTCATCGCGATGCGAATCGCGGCCAAGCCGCCCCGTGGCGGCTTCACCTACGGGCTCAAGCGCGCCGAGATCATCTCGGCCCAGATCAACGGCATCACCCTGCTGCTGCTCGCCGCCTACTTCATCGTCGAGGGCATCCGTCGGCTCATCGAGCCGCCCGAGGTGGAGGGCCTGTTCGTCGTGGCCACCGGGCTGGCCGGAATCGTGGTCAACCTGGCCGCCACCTGGCTGCTGTCCAAGGCCAACCGTTCCAGCCTGAACGTCGAAGGCGCCTACCAGCACATCCTCAACGACCTGTTCGCCTTCATCGCCACCACCGTCGCCGGCGCGGTCGTGTGGCTGACCGGCTGGGCCCAGGCGGACGCCATCGCCGCGCTGGTCGTGGCCGCGCTCATGCTGAAGGCGGGCTGGGGGCTGGTCAAGGAGTCCGGCCGGGTGTTCATGGAAGCCGCGCCGGTCGGCATGAACCCCGACGAGATCGGCCGCAAGACCGCCGCCCTGGACCATGTGGAGGAAGTGCACGACCTGCACGTGTGGGAGGTCACCTCCGGGTACGCCGCCCTGTCCGCGCACATCCTGGTCACCCCCGGTGCCGACTGCCACGCCGTCCGAGCCGCGGCCGAAAAGCTCCTGCACGACTCCTACGGCATCGAGCACACCACACTCCAGGTCGACCACGCGCAGCCCCGGGTGCTGGCCATCGGCGAGCACAGTCAGACCCATTGCGCCGACCCGCACGGCCCCACGCACACCAGCGCCACCACCGCCGGCCCGCGTCGGTGACACCCCGGGACGGTGGGGCGGTGCGCTGTTCGTCGTGGCGGTCGGGCCTGACGACGACCAGCGCGTCGCCGGTGGCATGGCCTGGGTCTTCGGCGGGATATCCACGATGATCGTCGTCCTCGCCATCGCCGTCCAGTGGGCACTCGGTCGCCGCCACCGCTCTCAGCGCTCGCACGCATGATCCGGAAAACTTCCATCTCCGGCAAGCCGTAGATTTGGGCAGCAAGAAGACCAGGGAAGGGTTCATATACGGATGAGCGTGACAGAACACGAAGCCGGCCCCACGCGCCGGCGAGCCTCGCTGATCGTTCTGGCGGCCTTGCTGAGCGTGCTGCTGGTCGCCGCCAAGATCGCCGCGGACCAGTTGCTGCCGGGGCGCATCATCGAGGTGGGGCTCATCCAGTTGCGGCTGCTGTACAACCCCGGCGTGGCCTTCGGCCTGGGCGCCGACCTGCCGACATGGACGCGACTTGCCGTGCCGGCCGCGATCACCGTCGGCATCGGCGTCTACGGCTGGCGAAGGTCGGCCGCAGCGGCAGGCCGGATCGAGCTCGGATGCCTGACCGTCATGCTCGCCGGCGCTCTGGCCAACGTCATCGATCGGCTGCCGGACGGGGTCGTCACCGACTACCTGCACACCGGGTGGTGGCCGACGTTCAATCTCCCCGACACTTTCATCGTGGTGGGAGCGCTCGTTTTCGCTTTCACCGCGCGACGCTCAGATTCACCGGACCGTGCCGAGGCCGAACGCCGCGACTAAGCCAGGTCATGGTTTCGGAACAGGAGCCGGATCCGCCGTCGCGTCCGGTCATCGGCCGCTCTCACTCTCCGAGCTGCAGCAGCCGTCGGCGCAGCCCGTCTCGGCCGTGGCCGCGCCGGCGGTGGCGATCGGGGGTACGGCGCAGCAGGCGTCACCGCGCCACGCCTCGCGACCTTCCTTGACGGCCACGGCCGCGATGACCAGGGCGGCGATCAGGTCGGCCCAGGACCAGCCGAACAGGCTGTTCAACGCGAGCCCGACCAGGAGCACACCGGACAGGTAGGTGCACAGCAGGGTCTGCTTGGAGTCGGCCACCGCGGAAGCGGAGCCGAGTTCGCGGCCCGCGCGCCGCTGGGCGGCCGATAGGAACGGCATGATGACCAGGCTGAGCGCGGCCAGGATCAGACCCGCGGCGGAGTGCTCGGCCTCGCCGGCGCCGAACAGGGCGCGTACCGCGTCGAAGGCGACATAGGCGGCCAGCGCGAAGAACGAGATCGCGATGACGCGCAACGCGGCCTTCTCCCGCCTCTCGTGGTCGGCGGCCGAGAACTGCCAGGCGACCGCGGCGGCGGAGGCCACTTCGACGATGGAGTCGAGGCCGAAACCGATCAGCGCGGCGGAGGAGGCTATGGTTCCGGCGGTGATGGCCACGGCGGCTTCGATCACGTTGTAGGTGATGGTCGCGGCGACCAGCCATCGGATCCGGCGCTGCAGCAGGGTACGCCGCGCCGGGGTGAGACCGAGGCCGGGCGGGTTGAGCGCGGTCACACCGTCACCTCTCCTGTCTCGAGCGCGCTACGGTCGCCGCCGTGGCCGGAGCTGGGCATGGGGCAGATGGTGACCGCATGGCCGGTGGCGCGCAGCAGGTGCTCGGCCGCGCTGAGAAGGTCCATCAGTTCGGGCCGGGTCAGGGAGTAGAAGGACTGGCGGCCTTCGGCGCGGTAGTCGACGAGGTGGCAGTCGCGCAGGCAGGCCAGGTGCTTGGACACCGTGGACTGGGCCAGGCCCAGCTCGGCGGTCAGGTCAACCACCCGGGCCTCACCACGGGCCAGCCGGGCCACGATGCGCAGCCGGGTCTCGTCGGCCAGGGAGTGGAAGAGCGCGGCCGCCGGGGTGATGCCGGCGGCGATTTCGGCACTGACGCAGAGTCCGGCATCCCTATCAATCGCCATATGGCGATGATAACCATACATGGCGATGTCATGGCAAGAACGGAGCGGCATCGGGTTCCAGCGATCTTGTGTCGCGACTGCCCGAGGGCCGTCGCCCGGCCGGCCTCGGACAGGGAAGTACGGCACGCCTGCGACGGGTGCCGGCCAGGCGCGTGGTTCGTCCGTTTTGGGGTAGCTGGGCGACATGTTCTTGCTGAGGCCGCCGGGGGTCTACCGGCCGAAGGGTGACACCGCCCTCCTCGCCGCCGCGCTGGCCGCCGACGTGCTACCGACCGGTGCGAGGGTGCTCGACCTGTGTACGGGCACCGGGGTGCTCGCCCTGTGCGCGGCGCGTGGCGGGCACTCTCGGGTGACGGCGGTGGACCTGTCGTGGCGTGCCGTGCTGGCCGCACGGATCAACGCGCTGGCCCACGGACTGCGGGTGAGGGTGATGCGGGGCAGCCTGTTCGCCCCGATCGGCGACGAGGTCTTCGACCTCATCGTGGCCAATCCGCCCTATGAGGTGGGCAGTGAGGCCCGGCCCGGCCGGCAGAGCAGAGCGCGCGCCTGGGACGCGGGACTGGACGGGCGGCGGCTTCTGGACGAGATCTGCGCCGGGGTTGCGGCGCACCTGCGTCCCGGCGGACGTCTGCTGATCGTGCAGTCGGCGTTGAGCGGCGTCGCCGCATCGCTGTCACGCCTGCGTGCGGCTGGTTTGCGTGCCAGAGTGGCGGCGCGCAAGCGGGAGGCGTTCGGGCCGGTCATGTGGGCGCGCGCGGCCTGGCTGGAGGAGCAGGGTCTGATCCTGCCGGGTCAGCGCTACGAGGAACTGGTGGTCATCCGTGCGGACCGCTCGCGGACGCCGCAGCCCCTGGAGCCACGACAGTGAGCGGGATCGCCCTGGTCGTGGTAGATATGTTCAACCCCTACGAGCACGAGGACGCAGCGCTTCTGACCCGCAGCGTCGAGGAGACGATAGAGCCGCTGACCCGGCTGGTACGCACCGCCGGCGCCCGCCCGGACGTCGAGGTGATCTACGTCAACGACAACTATGGGGACTTCACCGCCGGTCCCGGCCTCATCCAGCGGCGCGCCCTCGAGGGGCAGCGGCCCGACTTGGTCAAACCTCTCCTGCCCGCCGATTGCGCCTTTCTGCCCAAGGTACGGCACAGCGCCTTCTTCGGGACGCCGCTGGAGTACCTGCTCCGTCGGCAGAAGGTGGACACGTTGGTGCTGGCCGGGCAGGTGACCGAGCAATGCATCCTGTACACGGCGCGGGACGCCTACGTGCGCGAGTTCACCTTGCACGTGGCCCGGGACTGCGTGGCCCACATCGATCCCGGCCTGGCCGAGGCGGCGCTGGAGATGATGGAGTGCAACATGCGCGCCACGATCGGGCCGGGTGACCGCAGTTTGAATCGGGGAGAGCCGCCGTGCTGAACCGGATCCCGGCCCTCCACCGACCCTCGACCGCCGCTGTGCTTCAGTCGTCGTGGGTCAGCGCGTCGAGCAGGTCGCTGATCGGGGCGTCGGGCATGGTCTTGGTGACGTCGGCCAGGGCGACCATGCCGACCAGATCGTGGCCGTCGATGACGGGCAGGCGGCGGACCTTGTGGCTGGCCATGGTGCGCAGGATCTCGCGGGCGTCGTCGTCGGCGCCGATGGTGACCGGCTTACCCTGGGCGAATTCGCCTGCCGTACACGACTTGGGGTCTTTGCCCTTGGCCAGGGCCTTGATGACGATGTCGCGGTCGGTGAGCATGCCCTTGAGACGGTTGTCCGGGCCGCAGATGGGCAGCGCGCCGACATCCAGCCGGGCCATCTTCTCGGCGGCCACGGCCAAGGATTCGTCGGAGTTCACGCACTCGGCGTGCGGGGTCATGATGTCTCGTGCGGTCGGCATGAGATCTTCCTTCCTGTCAGTTCCTGCCGCGGCCGCTGATGGGGTCGCGGACGCGATCGATTGGCCTTCATGAAGGCGGTGAAGTGCAGATCCTGCACGTCTGTGTCCTCCAGGTCCTTCGTCAGGCACTCGGCCTCGGCGTGCCCCGTGCGAGGCGCGTCCCAGATGGCCTCCGGTGCCCGCAGGGCGACGTGCGGCGTGCGGGTGCTCCTCCTCGCCGCGCACCCACATGGTCCTCGTCGGCAAGAACGTCGCCTGCCCATGTGCACGCCTTTCATGCATGTACGGCATGAGCCGTCCCGGCCGATTCGACATGAGCGTCGCGGGTAGGGCGCCCCATGAGCACCAGCAGGACGAGCCACGGGTCAAAGGGCGTTGGCGACATCCAGCGCCTCAGCCAGGCTCAGGTCCGTGGGCAGGATCTCGGCCAGGCCGGAGATCTCCAGCGCGCGGGCGACCAGGCCGCCGGTCCCGGCCAGGCGCAGGCAGCCGCCCGCCGTATGGGTGATGCCGGCGTACAGGATGAGCACGTGCAGGCCGCTGGAGTCGCAGCTGTTCAGCCGGGTCACGTCCAGGACCAGCCGCAGGCACGCGAGGTCGGTGTGGGCGGCCAGCGCGCCGGACAGGTGGCGGCTGGTACGGGTGTCGAGGTCGCCGCGCAGGGTGCACACAGCCACGTCGCCGTCGTGCTGGGAACGGATCTGCAGACCCGGGTGATGCAGATGGATGGCGGGCGGCTCGGCCAGGTGGCGGTGCAGCGCGGCTTCGGCTCTTGCTCGCGTGGCCCCGGCCAGGTAGCGGCGGGCCGAGACCGTGGGGTCGTCCTTGACGTGGGCATCGTACAGGCGGGCCAGCCGTTCCAGCGCGGCTGCGGTCTCCAGGTGTGCTTCGCAGGCGTGCTGCCGGGCGGCCTGAAGGCTCCGCACGGCCTTCAGAGCCTGATCGCGGGCGGTGGCGGCGGGTGACGCCGGCGACGAGTCCGGCGGCTGATCCGGCTGCGCGGGGTCCGCGGTCTGGGGATCCACGGCGTCAATGCCCGTGGCCGCGGCCAGCTCGGTGAGCCTTTCGGCGGCCTGCTGGGCGCGCCGCCGGGCTTCCTGTGCCCGTTCGGCCGCGAGTTTGGCACGCAGGATCGGCCGTTCCCCACTCATCAGCCGCGCGCCTACCCTGGCCATCGGCCAGAAAACACCCCTGCAGCCCCCGCTACGACGCCGATGCGGCCGTCTTGCGGGCCGGTGACGTTCCAGGTAGACGTTCGGTTCGGCGCCGATCCTGCGGTTGAAGTCGGTGATGGCGGTGACGTCGGGCAGCGGTTGAGGATCGCGCGGCCTCAAGCGACGACGTGGTCAGCCCGGGCCCGGAAGGCTTCGGCCTTGGCGGGATGCGTGGCCGTACACGGCCGGAGCGGGCTTGTGTCGGCTTGGACGTGGTGGGTGATGACGAAGGCGTCGTGCAGGGCGGCCAGGGCCTGGCAGGAGCGGCGGACTTGCTCGCATGCGATCACGGTCAGGGTCTCGGCATGGTGGTGAAGTCGCCTGGAGCGCTCGATGGCGGCGGCGGTGTCGATGGGTGGCCGTGCGGGTGTGATGGCGGATTCCTTCTTGGCCGACGCTCGTCCGCGTTTGACGCCGAGCGTTCGCATGGTGGGCAGGTGCCGTACGGGTGCGACGGCAGGCAGGGTGACGACGTTGGGAAAGGCGCGCTCGTGGCGTGGCCAGAGCAGCTCCAGCATCCGGGCAACCGGAGGTGAGGGCGTCATGGTGAGAGCGCCACCGGCGGCGTACAGCAGCGCGTGCGCCTCTTCCAGCACGCGGGCGCCGCTGACGTCGCAGAAGTCCAGCTCGGTCGCCTCTATCAGAACGTGGACGATGCCGGAGGGGATCAGGTTCGACAGGACCGTCTGCAGCACGTGTCGCGTGCTGCGGTCGAGGGTGCCCGTGACGACGACGGTGGCCGCCTGTTCGCCGATGCGGGCGATCCGGGCGGACAGCGGCCGCCGGTGGCCTGTTCTCATGATTGGTCGGCTCGTGCATGGTTCACGACTCCGAAGTTCGGCGCATACGCAGGCGTACCCGTGACCAGCCAGGCATCTGGGTGATGGTCGCCTCGTCGCAGAGACGCCGCATCAGCCACAGGCCGACTCCGAAACCACCGGGCTCGCGGGCACGGCCGGCGATCTCCGGCAACTGAGCGGGGAAGGCGCCGGGAGCAAGCAACCCGGCCTCGTCGTAAATGTCGACGGTCAGATGCTCGTCATCCATGTGGAGGCGGACCTGACCTCGGCCGCCGGCATGGTCGAGAACGTTGGTGACCGCTTCGTTGACCGCCAGTTGCAGGTCCTCTCGCTTGCGAGAGATCAAGCCCGCCCGGTGGGCGTAGGTGTCCACCAGCTGTCGAATACCGGCCAAGTCATCGCTGACCGGCCAGACGGTGGTCGGGCTCACCCTCATGCTCGCTGACCCTCCTCGTGATCGGCGATGCCGTTCACGCGGCCGGCTCTCCTCCCCCAGCATGCGGTTCGCGATAACGCTCCGGCAGGCGACGAGGGTCGCGGAGAGCCTGGAAACGGGCCCTCACCACGAGCCGGAGCCTTTCCCTCTCAAAACGCCATGCCCCTCCGGGGGATGCTAAACCACCCCTGCAGCAGCCGCCATCGGGTAGCCGACGCGCGGCCACGAGATGCGCCGGAGCCGTGCATGGGCGGCAGATCTGGGCAGGGGGCATGAGTGGACAACCATCAGGCAAGAGACCTCGTGGTCGTGGCCGCCTCAGCCGGCGGGGTCGAACCGTTGCGCGTGCTGGTCTCGCGCCTCCCTCCCGGGCTGCGAGCAGCGGTTCTGGTTGTCCTGCACGTCTCGGCCAGCGCGGGCAGCGCCCTGGCCGGCATCCTCGACAGATCCGGCCCGCTCAAAGCCATGCCCGCCGAAGACGGGACCCCGATCGCCCTGGGCGAGATCCGTGTGGCGATACCGGATCACCACCTGCTGGTCGACGCCGGCAGGCTGCACCTGACCCGCGGACCGCGCTACAACGGCTACCGCCCGGCGGCCGATCTGCTCTTCATGAGCGCGGCGATGGACGCCGGGCCGCGCGTGTCGGGGATCGTGCTCAGCGGCACGCTCGACGACGGCGCGCGGGGCTGCGCGGTGATCGAGCGCCACGGCGGTAGGGTCGCCGTTCAGGATCCGCGTCAAAGCGACTTCACCGGCATGCCCGTGGCGGCTGCCAAGGCGGCGGAAGGGGCGCAGGTCCTCCAGGTGACGCAGTTGGCGGACTGGGTGGTACGGCAGAGCCGTACCCCTGCACCGCGGAGGGCGGCGAGTCCGGACGAGGAACTACGGCGGGAGATCTCCCGCTATCTGCGGCCGCAGTTGCCGGACACCCCGGCGGGCGAGCTGACCGGCTTCACCTGTCCCGAATGCAACGGCCCGCTCTATGAGCAGCATGGCCCGCGCGAGCAGCGCTACACCTGCCGGGTCGGGCACTCGTGGTCGCTGAACGCCATGACCTCCGGACATGCGGCCGTCGTCGAACGGGCTTTGTGGGTCGCCATCCTGCGCCTGGAGGAGCGCCAGAGGCTGCTGGAACGCATGATCGACTCTGCCGCGGGGCGGGGCCACAGGGTGGCGGTCGCGCGCCTGGCCGAGCAGGCTCGCGAGACCCGGGAAGCGGGTGAGACGATCCGGGCACTGCAGGCCACGCTCGAGGTCGAGGGCGGGCTCGCCAGCCTCTGAAAAGGGTGGTCAGGCGTAAACTGGTTGGCTGTGACGGCGGCGGAGGAACGCGAATTCGACGATCTCCTGGTCATGCTCAAGGAGACGCGCGGCTTCGACTTCACGGGGTACAAACGCACGACGCTGATGCGCAGGATCAGCAGGCGCTTGGAGGAGCTCAAGCTCAGCGCCTATGCCGAGTACCGCGACTATCTGGAGCTGGTGCCGGAGGAGTTCAACCGGCTTTTCGACAGTCTGCTCATCAACGTCACCAGCTTCTTCCGCGATCCGGCCGCCTGGCAGGCGCTGCGCGAGAGCGTGCTTCCCACGCTGATGGCGGCCAAGCCCGCCGGTAAGGCGATCCGGGCGTGGAGCGCCGGCTGCGCCACCGGCGAGGAGGCTTACAGCCTGGCCATGGTGCTCGCCGAGGAGCTCGGCGTCGAGCAGTTCAAGGAACGCGTCAAGATCTACGCCACGGACCTCGACGAGAAGGCCCTGCAGGTGGCCAGGGCGGCCACCTACACCGAGCGGCAAATCGGCGAGCTGCCGATGGAATTGCGCGAGACGTACTTCGAGCGTGTCGAGGACGGGTTCGCGTTCCGCCGCGACCTGCGCAGGCAGGTCATCTTCGGGCGCAATGACCTGACGCGCGACGCGCCCATCTCACGGGTCGACCTGCTGCTCGCGCGCAACACCTTGATGTACTTCAACACCGAGACCCAGCTCAACGTCGTCAGGCGCTTCCACTTCGCGCTGGCCAATCCGGGCTATCTCTTCCTCGGCAAGGCCGAGATGCTCCTCAACCACGGAGACAGGTTCCAGCCGGTCAACCTGCGGATGCGACTGTTCACCAAGAGCGGGACGGCGCTGCCCAGCTCGCGCACGCCGTGGTCGTCGGACGAGACGTACGGCCCACACGTGACTACGGGCGAGCTCACGACCACGGCCCTGGCCTCAGGGCCGGTGGCCCAGATCGCGCTCGACCTCAACGGACAGCTGGCCCTGGTCAACTCGCGGGCAGAGCTGCTTTTCAACCTCAATCCGCGAGACCTCGGCCGGCCGTTCCAGGACCTTGAGGTGTCGTACCGGCCCACCGAGCTCCGGTCGGTGATCGAGCAGGCGCAGGCGGAGCTGCGCACGGTGGAGCTGCAGGAAATCGTCTGGCAGCGGCCCGGCCACCCCGAGTCCGGCGTCTACGACATCTCCGTGGTACCCCTGCAGAACAGCGAGGGCGCGCTGGTCGGCATCAGCGTCAACTTCTACGACGTCACCCGCTACCACAGGCTCCGCGACGACCTCGAGCAGGCCAACAGAGAGCTCGGGCACGCCTATGAGGAACTCCAATCGCTGAACGAGGAACTGGAGACGACCAACGAAGAACTCCAGTCCACCAACGAAGAACTGGAGACAACGAACGAAGAGCTCCAATCGACCAACGAAGAGCTCGAGACGATGAACGAGGAGCTCCACTCCACCAACGACGAGCTCCAGCAGCTCAACGACGAGCTGAACGCCCGCAGCCACGAACTCGACCGGGCCAATGAGTTCGTCTCCTCCATGGTGCGCAGCCTCGGCGACGCCGTCGCAGTGGTCGACTCCGAGCTGCGCGTGCTGGTCTGGAGTCCCGGCGCGGAGGAGCTGTGGGGCGCCCGCGCCGACGAGAGCACGGGCCGGCCCTTGGGCGACCTGGACATCGGGCTGCCGTACGACGCGCTGGCGCCACACCTTCACGTCCTGCTGGCCGACGGCTCGGACCCCCGGGACTGGCCGGACGGCGTGGTGCTCGACGCCGTCAACCGCCGGGGGAAGGCGACCCGGCTCGCGGTGGAGTTCTCCCGGCTGCGCATGGAGGACAACAAGGTCGTCGGCATCATCATGGTGATGGACATCCTCGAACCGTCCGAGTGAACCATCGCCGTGCGACGTCGCCCGTCCGGATCCCAGCACGCGTCTGCCGGTGGATGCGCTGGCGCGCCGCTGAAACGCGCACAGGGCTTCGGCGTAGTCATGCCGGTGATGATGGCCGGCGGCACTGGCGAGCACCGGCCTGTCGGCGGCCACTCCCCCAGCGTGCTCAGCGAGCGGTCAGGCGCGCGGCGGTCAACGCCTGTTCGAGGGTGGGGTAGGTGTGCAGCAGGCGGTCGGTGCCGGTGATCCGCAGGACCCGGGTGACGCGCTCGTGTGGTGTGGCCAGGTGCAGGCTGCCGCCGTGGCGGTCCTCGTAGTGGTGCAGGTCGAGGAGCAGGTGCAGGCCGGTGCTGTCCAGGAAGGTCAGTGCTGCCAGGTCCAGTATCAGAGGGCGGGCGGCGTCGGGGTGCGCCTGGGTGATGTAGGCCGCCAGGTCGCCGATGGTGGCGCAGTCGAGTTCACCGGTTACGCCGATCAGGGTGCCGCCGTCGATGGGCGGGCGGGTGAGATGCAGGGGGATCATCGGGGCCTCGTCCCTGGCTGGAGGCCGAGGCTCCCAGTCGCGTTGGGGGCAGGTGCCGGGAATGGGCTTCCTGTCCTTGGCTCACCATAACCTGAAAGGCATTTCATATCTCCGTGTCAGGGGCCTCTCGGACTGCCCTGCGCGCAGACCGGCGTTAGAGCGCCCTTTCTCCGGCAACAGGGATGGTCGGCACCATCGACGGCCGATCATTCAGGAGGAAGCGCATGGCGGGTAGGAAGCGGATGCTGGCGGTGGCGGCGATCGTCGCGACGGTCGGCCTGGTGGGCGCGTGCGGCGGCAGCGGAGACGGAGACGACGACCCCGACGTGGTCAACACGCAGTCTCCGGGTGTTGACAACGACCAGGACAACGACCAGGACGACAACAACTGACGCAGCCACGCCCACCCGACTGCAGGCACCAGTTGTCGCCGCCATGGTCAAGTCTCCTGCGTTGAAATCGGTAACAGTTGAGGAACGGCCCGTGACCAGATGGCCAAACGGCGAGCAGCATGACGGCATGGCACGGCCTTTCCTGGACCTGCTCCTCGCCCTGACCAGCCTCGCCATCAAAGCTCACGCCGGTGGTCTGGATGCCGTCCAGCCGCAGTTACGGCTACGACCTGCTGCGGTGGTTCGGGGTGCTATGGGCGTTGGACGTGGGTTGGGAGGGCGCGACCGGCTCGGAGGTTGACGTTATGGCCGGTTGGATGAGGACCGCGCCCAACCCCCGGCGCAGGCGGACCCGGGCCAATGGGATCACGCCAGGGGCAGTGAAGATCCGCGATGTTGTTGGCAGACGCGCGCGCCAAGCGGCATGAGAGGGTCTCTGGCGTTACCTGAGGTTCTGCGTCGCGCGGCGATAGATCAGGTGAGTCACGCCGATCCCCTCGATGATCTCCGCCAGGTCGAAGCCGATCGGCGCTGTGTCGCCAAGCCCGGTCAGCATGGGTGTACCGGCACCGAGAACCACCGGCACGACGTCCATCCGCAACTCGTCGAGCAGGCCGGCCCTCAGCGCGTCGGCCACGGTGCCGCCGGGGCCGACACCGACGTCGCGATGCCCTGCCACCTCACGGGCCCGCGCGATCGCGTTCTCCACGCCGTCACTGACGAACGTGAACGGCGTCGCAGTGGCCTCCCAGCCGGCCGGCGGTGGACGGTGGGTGACGACGAACACCGGCACGCCGCTCGGGTGCCGCCCGTTCCAACCCGCGGTGAGGTCGAACAGATTGCGGCCGACGACGCAGGCCCCGATCCGCTCTTGGAGGTCACGCAGGTACCGGGCGGTCGCCTCGGAGGTGAGGTAGGTCAGCCGGTCCGGATCGGCCGTGGGGGTAGCGACGGTGCCGGCCGTACACCATGCGAACAGCCGGTCGAACCCTGTCTGGCCAGGCCCGGAGATGTACCCGTCCAGCGAGACCGACGCCTGTGTGAAGACCTTTCCCATGATGCCCCCAGAGCGTTCGCGATCTTGACAAACCCGGACTCTAGCACATATAAAACCATCAGGTTATCGAACCGAAAGGTTATCGACATGGTGGCAAGCGACACGCTGGACGCGACGTTCGCGGCACTGGCCGACCCCACCCGGCGGGCCATCCTGGCCCGGCTCGCGACCGGTGATGCCACGGTCACCGAGCTGGCCGCGCCGTTCGCGATGAGCCAGCCGGCCGTCTCCAAACACCTGCGGGTGCTTGAACGAGCCGGCCTGGTCAGTCGCGGCCGCGACGCGCAACGCCGGCCGTGCCGGCTGGTGGCCGAACCGCTCAGGACGGCCACGGACTGGCTGGCCGACTACCGCGACTACTGGGAGTCGAGCTACCAGCGACTGGATGCCCTGCTGGGCGATCTGCAGGACGGCGAAACGTGACATCTCCGCACCCCGGCCTCGGGCTGCGGGTCGTCGCGTCCGGGACCACCGACCTCGTCCTCACCCGCACCTTCGACGCTCCCGCGCCGCTGGTCTTCGCCGCGCTCACCCAACCGGAACTGCTCCGCCGCTGGCACGGCGCCCGCGGCTGGCGGCTCACCGTCTGTGAGGTCGACCCGCGCCCTGGCGGTGCCTGGCGGTTCGTCTCCACCGGCCCGGCCGGCGCCGAGATGGAACTCCATGGGGTGTTCCGCGAGGTCGTGCCGCCGGTGCGCCTTATACAGACCGAGATCCACCGTGACTGGGCCGACGGTGAGGCACTGGTCATCACCGTTCTGGACGAGACAGACGGACGCACCGCCATGACCGTCACCGCGCGGTATTCCTCGTCCGAGATCCGCGACGCGGTCGTGCGCAGCCCGATGGAACTCGGCGCCGGCGAAGGATACGACCGTCTTGCCGCCCTACTCGCCACCCTCATCCACGAAAGGCGCCATCCGTGACCGACACCTCCACCCCCGCCAACGAGATCTCCAAGGATTCCGGCGACCCGCCCGTGCCGCCCGGCACACTGTTGCTGGAGCTGGTGCCGGTGCCGGTCACCGATGTCGAGCGGGCCAAAGCCTTCTACCAGGACCAGCTCGGGTTCCGCCTCGACGTCGACGTCAACCCGAAGCCCGGTATCCGCATTGTCCAGCTCACTCCACCCGGTTCGGCATGCTCGATCACCCTCGCCGAAGGTCTCCCCACCCTCGACATGCCTCCGGGAACACTGCGCGGTCTGCACCTGGTGGTCGCCGACATCGAGGCGTCCCGCGCTGAACTCGTCGAACGCGGCGTCGAGATCAGCGAGGTCGAGGACCTCGGCGGAGTGTTCTACGCGTACTTCGCCGACCCCGACGGCAATACCTGGTGCCTCCAGCACATGCCCTGGCGTTAACCCCGCGGACGCGGCATAGCCGTCGTCAGATACGGCTGCCGCTGCGCCGCTCCGTAGGCGGGCGGGCGCAGCGGCAGTCTCAAGTTCCCTTCGGCGTGTCGGCTTGCTTAGTGCAGAGAGGTCGGGGTTAGCCGAAAGGTGAAGTAGTCGACATTCCAGCCGTCTCTCATGAGGCCGTGGTGGGCGTCGGTGAGTCACGATCGGAGTCGCGCCCAAGGACGGTGAACGGCAGAAACAGGCCGGCGCAGGTCAGCAGCATCAGTCCCAAGGCGAAGGGATAGCCGTAGGCCCAGCGCAGCTCGGGCATGCCCGGCGGCTCGAAGTTCATCCCGTAGACGGTGCCGATCAGCTTCGGGACCGCGCGCCATCAGGTCGGCGTTGGCCTCCAGGCGTTCGCGTACCGGGCGCAGCGGTGGCGCATTGCCATGCCGGACGGTGAGCACGAAGTCCGGGCCACCACGGCGTCCTCGATGGCCAGCTCGTGCAGCCCGAACTCCTCGCCGAGGGCGGCCAGGTATGCCTCGCCCGCCAATCGGACATCATCACGAAACCTCCGGACAGCTCGCCAAGGGATGCCCACGCCGGCCACCACGCAGCCTCCGCGCAGGGCGGTACAAGGCTCGGTGCGGCGGCGGAGGGGGTAACCGGCGGGGAGGGAAGGTGCGCCAGCTCAGCTGGTGCGACTAGGAGGTTGACTGCTCATGCAGCCTCACCTCCTTGCCCTGTGGCCAGTGACGGCCGTATCCGGTAGAACCCGCCGAAGATACCGCACATCACCGCTGCGCGGCAGGCGTATTGGATCATCAGGTGGTTACCTGACGAAGATCTTCCGCGTTCCCGGTCCGGCGCCGACCTCATCGACGGTTCCCTGGGCGTTGGTGTGGTGTTCGCTGCGGTGTTGCCGTTGTCTGGCCTGCTCTGGTGGCCGCGCGGTGGCGACCGGCGCACGTGGGCAGTGTCAACGATGAGCAGGGCGGCGGGCTCGCCCATGAACTGATTGTGGAAGGTGCCGCATGACAGGCGTGAACGACGACAACGGCCCGGCCTTCATGGAGCCGCAGGCCGCAGCCGAGCACAGCGAACTCCTTGATGCCACCCCCGGGCTGTGGGTCGATGATCGCGATGACGACGACCCGACGCTGCTGCGCGCCGACGGCGAACCGGTGGACACCTGGCGCCAGCACTACCCCTACGACGAGCGCCTGCCGCGCTTCGCGTACGAGAGAGACAAGCGCCTGCTGCAGATCGAGCTGCTGAAACTGCAGTACTGGATCAAGGCCACCGGGCGACGGCTCGTGGTGCTGTTCGAGGGACGTGACGCGGCGGGCAAGGGCGGCACGATCAAACGCTTCATGGAGCACCTCAATCCTCGCGGCGCCACGGTGGTCGCTCTGGAGAAGCCCAGCGAGCGCGAGCAGAAGCAGTGGTACTTCCAGCGCTACGTCGCCCACCTGCCCGCCGACGGGGAGATCGTGCTGTTCGACCGCTCCTGGTACAACCGGGCGGGGGTGGAGCGGGTCATGGGCTTCTGCGACGAACACCAGTACCTGGAGTTCATCGACCAGGTGCCCCGGGTGGAGAACCTGCTCGTGCAATCCGGCCTGCATCTGGTGAAGCTCTGGTTCTCCGTTTCGCGGGCCGAGCAGCGCACCCGCTTCATCATCCGCCAGGTCGATCCGGTGCGGCAGTGGAAGCTGTCGCCGATGGACCTGGCCTCCCTGCGCAAGTGGGACGACTACACCGAGGCCAAGGAGGACATGTTCCTGCACACCGACACCGACACCGCGCCGTGGACGGTCATCAAGAGCAACGACAAGAAACGCGCCCGGCTGGAAGCCATGCGCCACGTGCTCAGCCTCTTCGACTACGCCAACAAGGACGACGAGGTGGTCGGGGTCCCGGACCCGCTCATCGTGATCTCGGCCGCCGACATCGTCGACGAAGACCACACCGCGGCCGGCGGAAGCTGATGCACGCAGGCCCTCCAGCAAGACGGTTACCGGTCACTCGATCTTCCTTCTCCCGAAGCCACAGAGCCTCCCATCCACTTCGTCTTCCTGTCCCCGGCCCGTGGAACATGATGGGTTCATGCGGCACTTATCCCTGCCCGAGGAGTTCCTCCTGCTCGCGCACCGAGAGTCCGGCAAGGTCCGCGATCGGGATCAGACCGCGTACGGCTGCGCCGCCGCCGAACTCGGCGAGCTCGCGCTCCGGCGCAGGCTACTGGTGCGCGCCGGCAAGTCCCGGGCGTTCGGCTTCGAGGTCTACCGCGGCAACGGCAGGATCCAGCTCCTGGACACATCCCCCACCGGCCTGGACTGGGCCGACGGCGTCCTGACCGCGCTGGAGGCCGGGCAAGGACTGAACCGGTGGCTGCGGAGGCGCCGCCGTACGGCACTCTCCCTGCACCGCGACGCGCTGGCCGAACGGAGGCTTCTGGCGCGGCAACCCGGCGGCTTCCTCTCGCGAGAACGGCACTACCCCGACCTGCCCGCCCGCGGCCTGCTGCTGTCCCAGCTCCGCGACGTCTACGAGGAGCGCAGGCCGCTGGACGAGCACATGCTGTTCCTGTCGGATCTCGTCGACGGCGCCGAGCTGCGCGGCGATCTGCACCTGCGGCTGACCTGGCGGCAGCGCAGGGAACGCGCTCGCGGGGTGGGAGCCGTCGAGGCCCTGCCCGAGGAACTGCGCGACACCAGCACCGTGCTCGGCGCCGCCATCCCGTCCGCGAACGACGGCTGAGGCGCTGAACGTACCGACCGTGCCGACCACCGCGGCCTGGTCGCATCCCGGCGTCAGCACCGGCGGGTGAACCTCTTCCGGTCCGTACGGCCGGCGGATCTGCTCCGCCTGGGCGGGCCGTACGAGCCGGATGAGGTGCGCCCGCTCGTCCACGCTCAGCCTCGTCCCGGCGCAGCCCGTAGGACGGCATGTCGTTGTTCTCGGGATCCAACGCGGCACGGAACGCCCCCACCTGATCACCCATACCGCGATAGTCGCGACGTCAGGTCATTTCTGGTTCTCCACCCCTTGCCTCGAAGACTCGACCTGGCGGTGCAGTTCGCTGCGAGCGCGCTTGCCCGCCAGAAGCGGGACGAAATCACGGATGGGCGCCTTGTCGAAGTGGTGCCAGGCGCGGTCGACGGCGTCGAGGACTTCGTCCTCTTTGTACTCGCCCACGAAGTCCGCGGTGAGCTGATCTCCCAGATGGGCTCGAGCCTGTTCCTCGTGCGCGGATGGCATCTCCCGACCCTTTCTCTGCGACTATCTTCGATAGTCGCCTCTCGGGACAACGATGGCCAGAGTCACCGACAGCTACGCGATCGAGCCGCCCGTTCCGCTGCGGCCGAGCTGCCTGCGTGATGTGGGCTCGAGCTTGCGGAACACCCGGCTGAAGTGGAACTCGACGGTCGAGGTGGTGACGAACAGCCGGGTGGCGATCTCCGCGTCCGGCTGCCCGGCGGCGGCCGACCTCGCCACCTGGTGCTCCTGCAGAGGCATGGCGGAGGCGACTGCCGGGCGCGCGGGGCAGTTCTCCAGCTCGGGAGCGGGCCGGCAGGCGAGGCTACTTCCATGCCTGTGGGCGCAGGGGCTCATCCAGCTCGATCCGTCCGGCGAGGTTGTCGACCAGCCCGACCAGCGTGGCGAACACGCACTCGGTGACCAACTGCAGCAGGTCAGCCGGTCCGAGCCCGGCGGCCGTGGCCCGCTGCACCACTGCGTCCTGTACGGCGCCGCGGTCGATCACCAGGGCCCTGGCGAAGGCGTAGACGGCGGCGTGGACCTCCTCGCGGGGTTCGGCACCGCGCCGCATCGCCTCGATGTCGTCCTGACCGACGCCCAAGCGGCCCAGCACGGTCGAGTGGAAGGCGACACCGTAGGCGTTGCCCACGGCGACGCCTACCGCGACCCCGGCGACCTCCCGATGCACCGCGTCGAAGGATCTGTCGCCGACTGCGCGGCGCAGCCCGTCGAAGCCCGCCAGGAGGGTGGGACTGGCCGCGATCGTGGCGGCGAGGTTGGGGACGAAACCGAGGTCGGCCTCGATGCCGTCGAGGATCGGCCGGGACTCGGCCGGAGCGGCCTCGGGAGTGAGAATCGGAAGGTTCATGAGGGGACCTTCCCTCGGGCGGGTGTCCGGTCGCCATTCCCTCGCGGGGAAGGGCCGCGCGCGCCCGCCGGCCGTAGGGTCGGCCCATGGAGTCGTCCTTCGGCACCCTGGTGCGCTATTGGCGTCGGGTACGTGCGATGAGCCAGCTCGCTCTCGCCTCGGCCGCGATGACGACGCCGCGGCACATGAGCTTCCTGGAGACCGGCCGCTCGAACCCGAGCCGGGAGATGGTGCTCAGGCTGGCGGCCGCGCTGGACGTCCCGCTGCGCGACCGCAATGGGATGCTCCTGGCGGCCGGGTTCGCTCCGCTCTTCGCGCACAGCGGGCTCGACGACCCGGCGCTGCGGCGGGTCGCGGCGGCCATCGGCCAGATGCTCGACCGGCACGACCCGCTGCCCGCCGTCGTGCTGGATCGCGGCTGGAACCTGGTGCGCGCCAACCGGGGTGCGGTGCGCCTGTTCGGGACGTTGTTCGCGCCCGCACCGATCCCTGACAGCGCCAACGTACTGCGGCTGATCATCGAGCCCGGTCCGGTCCGCGACGCGATCGCCAACTGGGACGAGGTGGTACCCGCCCTGCTCGAACGCGCGCGACGCGAAGCGGTGGGCGGGGTGCTCGACCTGAACACCGCCGAGCTGGTACGGGAGCTGCGTGCGCGTGCGGAGGTCGAGGCGCTCATCACGGCGCCGCGGGCCGCACCGCCGCCGATCCCGATCGTCGATGTGCACTTCCGGCTCGGTGATGGCGTCGTGCGGTTCTTCTCGGTCGTCTCCACCATCGGCACACCGATCGACGTCACGGCGCAGGAGCTCCGCATCGAGGCGTTCTTCCCGTCGGACGACCAGAGCGCTGAACGCTGGCGCACCACCGACCCTGGGGCTCAAGCGCACGCTCAAACGGTGCCACGTGCTTCCACCGCACCCCGGCCGACGAATGACCCTACGCCCGCCGCACCGCCTTGCCAGCCTGGCTGCACCTGCACAACCATCACCGCGGACACACCGCCCTAGGAGGCCGGCCAGCGGCGCAGCGCGGTGGGTAGGATTGATCGCGAGTGCCTAGGGTTCCGTCGCCTTGCCGGCGAGTCTGGTCCGAGCGGTACCACTGACGGTCACCGATGGCGGTCGGTCAACTTAAGGGACAAAAGCCCGGAGGTCCGGTTTTCGCGAACGCGGAAACCAGTGAGGCCCTCATGTACTCGGCTGTTGTCTTTGCGCACCTGTCCGCCGCGGTGTCCGCCGATCTCGTCGGCAGGCTGCTGCTGGCCTGTTTGCTGGCCTTCGTCGTGGCCTGGTTGTCGTCGGTGGGCGGGGTGGGCGGTAGCGTCCTGATGTTGCTCGCGTTCACCATGCTGTTCGGCATGCGGATCGCCCTGCCGGTCCTGGCCTTGGCCCAGCTGGTCAGCAACGGCGGCCGTGTCTGGTTCAATCGGCGCGCTGTCCGGTGGCGGCTCCTCATCTGGTACGCAGCCGGAGCGGTGCCGTTCGCCGTCGCCGGCGGGCTCGTGATGCCCTTGCTGCCCGTCGAACCTCTCAAGCGCCTGCTCGGCATGTTCCTGATCGCTGTCATCGTGTGGCGGCGGGTGCAGACCTCGCCTGGCGTGCCCCGGGATGGAGCGTTCGTCGTCATCGGGGCCGGAACGGGGCTCGGCTCCTCCCTGTTCGGCGCGGCCGGCTCGCTCGCTGCGCCGTTCTTCCTTGCCAAGGGGCTGGCCGGCGCCGCATACATCGGCACGGAAGCCGCCGCTTCCTTGATCATCCATGTGAGCAAGGTCGCCGCCTACGGCGCCGGCGACCTGCTATCCCAGCATGTGATCGTGCTCGGCCTGGGACTGACGCCGGCCATCGTGGCCGGAGCCTGGCTGGGCAAGAAGACGCTGGCGCGGATGAGCGCCGGCATCTTCGGCATGGTTGTCGAGGCCGGAACTCTCGCCTCGGCGGTACTCCTGATCGCCGGGGTTTGAGATTCGGCCGTCGTGTACGCGGTCGAAGTCGACGGGTCAGGATGTTGCGGGGTTCAGGACCGCATCGACGGCCATGTAGAGCGTGTCGTTCTCGGACTGCAAGATCGAGCCTTCGGAGGGGAGGGCTCGCTCCAGCGCGAGGCCGTTCAGGACGGTAAGGAGGAACTTCGCGCGCCGGGAGGTGTCGCCGGGGGCGAGGGCGCCTTCCTGGGTGAGCACCGTCAGCCAGTACTCCACGCGACGCCGGCCCTCTCGTTCGAGGGCGAAGTACGCCTCCCGCACCTGCTCGGTCGGTTCCGGGGCGATGAACTGCTCGTGGATGGTGCGGTGCGCCTGCCGTGCGCCGGCGCCGACTCCGGCGGGGGCGAGGACCTGGCGCAGGCAGTCGACCAGGCGGTCCCGGGCCGGCACGCCCCGATCGTGGATCCGCTCGTCGGAGACGACGACGTCGTACAGACGGGTGAGTACCTCGTCCTGGAGGGCGCGCTGCGTCGGGAAGTGGAACTGCCGTCGACGTGCGGCACTGGGGCAACCAGTCGGGCGGCGAGCGGACAGGGCGACTGACAGGCCGGTGACACTCAGGGCCCGCTCCAGCAGGGCGTCGATGACCCTCACCAGAGAAACGGACCCGACAATCATGAACCGTCTTCGCAGACCGTTCCAGATCATCCGCGCCGACCTGCGCGCGTACCTGCTGATCAATGCTCTCGTCTACGGGGTGTTCCTCCTGGGCATGGCGCTGGCCGTGCTCTTCCCCGATCTCCACGCCGCGCGGACGTCCTCGTTCGTCGACGGCGACCAAGGGGCGCTCGTCAACACCGTGATCGGCAGCCCCTGGGCCTTCGGCGCGACCATCTTCCTGGTCAACGTGTTCGCGACAGCGCTGCCGCTCATCGTCCTGCCCTCGCTCGTGATCCCCTTCGCGGGCCTTGTCGTCTTCGTGATCAAGTCGATCGACCTGGGGATCATCCTGGCACCCGTCGACCGGACCTCGGCGCTGATCCTCATCCCGCACTCGCTGACCATCCTCATCGAGCGAGTACCACCACGCGGCTCAACCGCAGCTCACGTCCCGTTACTCAAGTGGGCCGGCCATCAGCCACACCGCCGTGTCGGGGGCGAGCAGTTCTCCGGCGAGTGGAGTGGACGCCAGGACGAGCTCGGCGTGCTCGGGCAGCGCCACGGCGGCCGGCGACAGGTTGACCATGCAGGCGAAGCCCGCTCCCCTGCTGAAGGCGAGCACCCCGTCCGGGGCCGGCAACCAGGTCATCGTGCCGTCGCCGAGCGCCGGGTGGCCGGCGCGGATGCGCAGCGCGGATCGATACAGGCTGAGCATCGAGGCGGGATCGGGCTCTTGGACGGCGACGCTCAACGAGGACCAGGCGTCCGGCTGCGGCAGCCACGGCGGGGCGGCGCCGTTCGGGCTGAAGCCGTACGGCTCGCGCTCCCCCGACCAGGGCAGCGGCACCCGGCAGCCGTCGCGGCCCGGGTCGTCGCCCCCTGTGCGGTGGTAGATCGGGTCGTCGCGGCGCTCGGCGGGGATGTCCTCCACCTCGGGCAGGCCGAGCTCCTCGCCCTGGTAGATGTAGACAGAGCCGGGCAGCGCCAGGGTGAGCAGCGCCGCCGCCCTGGCGCGGCGGGTGCCGAGCGGCACGTCCACGACGGGGTTGTACTGCCGGATCCCCGCCGCCGTGCTGGTGTCGGGGCGGCCGTAGCGGGTGACGTGCCGGGTCACGTCGTGGTTGGACAGCACCCAGCTGCCCGAGGGGTGCCAGGTCATGGTCTGGTCGATGCAGGCGCGTAGCGCGGCGGCGTCCCAGGCGCAGCCGAGAAAGTCGAAGTTGAACGCGGCGTGCATCTCGTCAGGGCGCAGATACCGGGCGAAGCGCTCCTGGTCTTCCAGCCAGACCTCGCCGATCAGCGCACGCGGGTCAGGATAGGAGTCGGCCACGGTCCTCCAGCTTCGGTAGATCTCGTGCACCTCCTCGCGGTCGATGAAGGGGTGGGATGCCGAAAGGCCGGGCTCGGGCAGCGCCGGGTCCTTCGCGCACAGGGCGGCGGAGTCGACGCGGATGCCGTCCACGCCCCGGTCGAACCAGAAGCGCAGCACGTCCTCGAACTCCGCGCGCACGTCCGGATGGTTCCAGTTGAGGTCAGGTTGCTCCGGTGCGAACAGGTGCAGGTACCACTGCCCGTCGGCGACCTGGGTCCACGCCGGGCCGCCGAAGATCGACTGCCAGTCGTTGGGCGGCAGGTCGCCCCGACCCGGCCGGAACCAGAAGCGTTCCCGGGCGGTCTGCGAGGTCAGCGCCTCCTGGAACCAGCGGTGCCGGTCGGAGCAGTGGTTGGGGACGATGTCGACGATGATCCGGATGCCGCGCTCATGCGCCTCCTGGATGAGCTTCTCGGCCTCGGCCAGCGTGCCGAACAGCGGGTCGATCTCCCGGTAGTCGGCCACGTCGTACCCGGCGTCGGCCATCGGGGAGAGATACCAAGGGTTGAACCAGATGGCGTCGATGCCCAGCTCGGCCAGGTAGTCCAGGCGGGATCGCGCACCGGCCAGGTCTCCGACGCCGTCGCCGTTTCCGTCGGCGAAGCTGCGCGGGTAGAGCTGATAGATGGCGGCGTCGCGCCACCAGGTCGGGGACGGCAAAATGCCTCCTTGCTTGTGCGTGGCGGCTACCATCCGGAGTTCCCGGGGCCGCGGTTGATCGTGTAGCCGGTGGTGTTGAGCAGGCCGCCCGAGGCCGCGTTCTCCACGGTCACGTGGGCGGCGGTCATGCTGCCCGCCGCGTGGATCTCGATGCCGTAGGTTCCGGCGCCGGAGATCGCCACATGGTCGAGCGTGAGGCCGGTGATCGTCTTCTGCCAGCTCAGCTGGATCGCCTGGTAGCTGCTGCCGGTGATGGTGAGGTCCTTGAGCAGCACCGGGGCGGTGATGTCGCGCGACTCCGCGTAGATCCACACGGCGCCTTGGCTGCTGTTCCAGTCGTTGTTCCAGCCGCCGGTCCTGGTGAGCGTGTTGCGCTGGATGGAGGTGGTGCCGCTGAACGGCTGCGCCTGGTGCCAGGTGCTGACCGCGATCCCGGCGGAGGTGTAGACGGTGTCGGAGAACAGGTTGTCCTCGATGCGGTTGCCGTTGCCGCCGTAGACGGCCGCGGTGTTGGCCAGCGCGGGCAGGGCGGCGGTGTTGAAGGTGAAGGCGCTGTTGGTCACGGAGGCGGTGTGCGACCACATGGCCAGGGCGTCGTCGCCGGTGTTGCGCAGCGTGCTCTGGTCCACGCGGGTGTTGCTGACCTGGTCGTTGAGGTTGACGCCGTCGGCGAAGGTGTCGCGGATGCGCGTGCCCGCGACGTAGAGGCCGTCGGCGCGGTTGACCCACAGGCCGACCTTGGCGTGCTCGACCCAGACGTTGTGGATCAGCGAGCCGGTGCCGAAGTCGCCGCGCATGGCCGCGTCCGTGGTGTCCGCGCCGTCGGGGTCGCGCTGCCGTACGTCGCCCGCGAGGGTGAAGTCGGCCAGTTGCACGTTGGAGCCGGTGGCGATGAAGCCGCCCTTGCCGTCGTTGCCGCGCAGCACGCTGTGCCACATGCCGGTGCCGCGAATCGTCACGTTCTCCACGTTGATCCGGGCGGAGATGTCGAAGGTCCCGGCCGGGATCCAGACGGGTCTGCCCTGGGACTTGGCCACTCCGATGGCCGCGTTGATCGCGGCGGTGTCGTCGCCGCCGCCGGGGGTGGCGCCGTGGCCGGTGATGTCCACCGCGTTCGCCGGCGCGGCCAGCGGGGCGGCGGCGACCTCGGTGTCGATCAGGTCCACGGTGATCGGGGTGGCGGTGTCGTTGCGCAGCCTGAGCACCGTGCCCGCCGGATAGCCGGGCAGAGTGGAACGGACCTCGTCGAAGAAGCGGTGCCCGCCGCCGTCGGCTGGGTCGTTGGTGAACGGGTAGTTCCCGTAGACCCAGCTGTAGACGGAGGTCAGGTCCAGGTCCTTCGCCTTCGTGCCGTTCGCGACCACGGCCAGCCGGGTCGAGGCGCCGTCGGGGATGGAGTATCTGACCACGATCGAGTTGGCGGGCTTGGTCAGCGTGAACTCCACGTGCCGGCCCTGCTCCAGCCGTACGGCCCGGCGCCCCGACGCCTCCGAGGGCAGCGTGCGATAGGTCCGGTCGGGCCCGATGACCGTCCCGTTGGTGCTGCCCGCCTCGGCCTCGTACTCGGTGTAGGGCACCGTCGCGCCCCGGACGGCCAGGGCGGCGCCGGTGGTGACGGTGACGTTGTCCAGCGCGAGGCCCCCGCTGTCGAGCTGATATCCGACGAGGTTGAGCCCGGCGCGCAGCGGCACCGGGTGCGTGGCGGTCAGCCAGCCGGAGCCCGCGGGCAGGTTGAGCGTCTGTGTCTGGACGCCGTTGACCTGGACGGTGACGGTCTTGGCCGAGCCGGTGCCGTTGGCGTAGCGCAGTGTGGCGTTCTGGCCGCCCGCGGCGGGCACGTTGACCGTGCGGATCACCCGGCCGGCGGACTGGGCGTCGAGGTAGCCGGTGCCGGTGAACCCGCCGAGGCTCGTGGCGGTCCTGAGCCCGCCGGAGAAGAAGGCGGTTTCCGTCTCGTAGGTGCCGGGACCGGTGGCCGGTGCGTCGCCGAGGGTGATGTTGTCGAGGTTGACGTTGCCGGAGTCGGTGGCGTCGAAGCGATAGGCGATCGTGTTCGCGCCCGAACCCAGCTCCACGCCCTGCGCGACGCTCCCCCACGTGTCCCAGTTCGCCAGCGGCGGCAACGAAATCTGGCGCAACTTGCCGCCGTTGACATACAACGACAACGTCATCGTCGCCCCGGTCCCATTCGCATAGCGCAGCGTCACGGTCTTCGACCCGGGCCCGTTGACGGTGAACGTGGTCGCCGCCGAACCCTTGTTGCCGTCGGTGTAACCGCCGACGAAACCGCTGCCCGTATAGCCGGAGTGGTCGGTGGCGACGGCGGCGCCGCCCGAGAGGGATGCCGATTCAGCCTCTAAGGAGACGGCCGTGACGCCCGCCGTACCGGAGAAGGCCAGGGCGACGGCCAGGATCAGATTCTTGAACATGCGTCAGCCTTTGAGTGCGCCGGCGGACAGCCCGCTGAGGATGCCCTTCTGGAAGATCATGAAAATGACGATCATGGGGATGCTCGCGATGGCCAGCGCGGCGAACATCTCGTTCTGCGGCACATAGCCGGTGAAGGCCAGGCGGCTCAGCGCGACGCTGACCGTCTGTGCTTCGGGGTCGCGCAGCACGAGCAGCGGCCACAGGAAGTCCTTCCAGCCGCCGACGATCGCGAAGATCGACACGACGGCCAGCACGGGCCGCGACAGCGGCAGCACCACGTGCCACAGCAGTCGCAGCCGTCCCGCGCCGTCGATGCTCGCCGCGTCCAGCAACTCCTGCGGGATGCGGTCGAAGAAGCGTTTGAGCACGTAGATGTTGAAGGCGTTGGCCGCGGCCGGCAGCCAGAGCGCCCACGGGGTGTCCACGAGGTTGATGCCGAGGAGCGGCACGTCCACCACGGCCAGGTACTTCGGGACGAGCAGCGCGTCGGCCGGCAGCATGAGGCTGGCCAGGATGAGCGCGAGGATCACCCTGCTGAAGATCGGCCGCAGCCGCGACAGCGCGTAGGCGGCGGCCACGTCGACGACCACCGTGAAGAGCCAGATGCCGGTGGTGTAGAAGGCGGTGTTGAGCATGAATCGGCCGATGTCCAGCCGGCTCCACGCGGTGGCGAACGTCTCGGGGTGCCAGCTCTGCGGCAGGAGCGTGGGCACCGGCTCGGCCAGTTCCTGCGGCGTCTTCATCGCCCCGGTGACCATCCAGTAGAGCGGGAAGATGAAGATCGCCGCGAAGAGCACGGCCATCGCGACCAGCACGATCCGGTAGAGCAGCCGGTTGCGGCCCCGGTCGAGGTCGGCGTCGGAGATCAGCGTGCGGGTGGTGGAGCCTGTCTCGGCGCGGCCACGCCGTACCTTTTCATGACCTTGTACGGCGGGGCCGGCCGCGGTCAGCGTCATCAGGCGCCCTTCTCGCGCGTCAGCCGCAGGTAGGCGGCGGAGAAGGCGCCCAGCACCACGAACAGCAGCACGCTCATCGCCGCGGCCAGGCCGAAGTCGTTGTTGACGGTGAAGGCGTAGCGGTAGACCAGCACCATCACCGTGATCGTGTCCGGGTTGGTGGTGCCGGTGAGCTGGTAGGGCTCGATGAAGACCTGCATGGTCGCCACGACCTGCAGGAGCAGCATGACCAGCAGGATGAATCTCATCTGGGGCAGCGTCACGTGCCGGATCCGCTGCCAGAGGCTCGCGCCGTCGAGCTCGGCCGCCTCGTACAGCTGGCTGGGGATGCTCGCCAGGCCGGCGAGATACATGATCGCGGTGCCGCCCATGTTGGCCCAGGTCGACACCAGGACGAGCGAGATCATCGCCGTCGACGGCGACTGGGTCCAGCCGGAGGTGGGCAGTCCCAGGGCGGAAAGCACCGAGTTGAACAGCCCGGTGCCGGGGTCGTAGAAGTACTGCCAGAGGATGACGCTGACGATGGGCGGCAGCATCACCGGCATGTAGACGGCGATGCGGAAGAAGCCCTTCAGGTGGCGCAGCTCGTTGAGCACGATGGCGGTCACGAAGGGCACCACGTAGCCGAACAGCAGCGCCAGCCCGGTGAACTTCAGCGTGTTGCCCCAGGCGGTGAAGAACAGCGGGTCGTCCAACAGGGCGCGGAAGTTGTCCAGGCCCACCCAGATCGGGTCGCTGACGAAGTTCACCTGCTGGAAGCTGAGGATGACGCCTTTGACCAGCGGATACCAGGAGAACAGGGCGAAGCAGGCGAGCCCGGCGGCCAGGAAGGCGTAGGCGTACAGGTTCTCGGAGACCTTCCGGCGCAGCCGGACGGGGATCGGGGCCATGGCTATTTGACCGTGGCGAGGATCTGGTTGACCTGCTTCTCCGCCGCGGCCAGCAGCGCGTCGACGTCGGCGTCGCGGTCGGTCAGGACCTTGCCCATGGCGGTGTCGAGCACGGCGTAGATCTGCTGGGCGTTCGGCGGCTCCAGCTTGACCGGGATGCGGCTCATCGCCGCGGCGAAGGCGGCGAAGTTCTCGGTGGGGATGGTGGCGTGCTTCTTGGTCGCCGCGAGCAGCTTCTGCTCCGAGGCGCCGGTCCACACATTGGGTTCGGGCAGGCCGACCGGCTGACCTTTGGCCGCGGCCTTGGCGTTGTCGGCGTCGATGCGGTCGGGGTTCTTCTTGAACGTCAGCCAGGCCAGCCCGGCCTTGATCTTCTCCGGGGAGAGCCCGGCCTTGAACATGTAGCCGGAGCCGCCCCCCAGCGTGCCCTTGCCGTCGGGGATGGGGCCGAGGCCGAAGTCGGCGAAAGTGCCCTTGAAGCGGTTGACGATGTTGGCCAGGTCGCCGGTCGAGCCGATGTACATGCCGAGCTTGTCTGTGGCCATCAGCTTGACCAGGTCGTCGTATTCCAGGAGCTGCCGCTGGCCCATCGTGTCGTCGCTCCAGCGCATGTCCTTGAGCTGCTGCAGCACCTGACGGCCCTGGGGACTGTTGAAGGCGGCCTTCCAGCCGTCACCCGACTTGACGGCGACGTCGCCGCCCAGGGAGTAGATCTCGGCGGTGAAGTGCCAGCCGCCGGTGTTGGACTTGCTGTAGTCGCCGTAGCCGACGACGCCGCCGCCCAGTGCGGCGAGCTTCTTGGCCTGCTCGCGGACCTCGGCCCAGGTGGCAGGCGGCTGGGCCGGGTCGAGGCCGGCCTTGGTGAACAGCTTGCGGTTGTAGAGCAGGCCCAGGGAGTAGTTCTCGTCGGGCAGGCCGTACACCTTGCCGTTCTGGTCGGAGAAGACCTGCATCAGGCCGGGCTTGTAGTCCTTGGTGGTGGGGAACTCGCCGAGGTGGGCGCCGATGTCGGAGACCTGGCGCTTGGCGATGAGGTTCTGCGCGTCGGTGAGGTAGACGTAGAAGACGTCCTCTAACTGGCCTCCGGCGATCTTGGCGCTGAAGGTCTGCGGATCCATCAGCCCCTCTTTGGCGTCGATCTTGATGTTCGGGAACTTCGCCTCGAACGCCTTGACGTCGGCCTCGAAGTTGGCCCGGTTGTAGGTGTCCGTCGCCGGGGGCAGGCCGTTGACCGTGACGGTCACGGGGCCGCTCGCGGTCTCCGGCGCCTTCTGCCGGCCGCCGCAGGCGGAGCCGAGCAGAGCGACCCCGATGCCGACCGCGAGCGCTACGCCACGCCTCATGGGAGCTCCCTTCCGTGTACAGCGGTGTTGCCGCCAAACGGTAAACGCCCGCGCAACAGACGTCCAGAGGGAAGCGCAAAAACCTTCGCGACTTACGCAAATTCCTAACAGATCGGCGGAGCGGTGGAAGCCCTGACGATCAGCTCGGGCGCGCACAGGATCTCGTCGGCGTTGACCGCGTGCCCGCGTATCTGCGCCGTGAGGGCGGCCATCGCGGCGGCGCCCATGACCTGGACGGGCTGGCGGATCGTGGTCAGCGGCGGGTCGGTGAAGCCCATGTAGAGCGAGTCGTCGAAGCCCACCACGGACAGGCCGCCGGGCACGTCGAGGCCACGGCGGCGGGCCGCCCTGACCGCGCCCATCGCCAGGGCGTCACTGGCGCAGATCACCGCGGTCACCCCTTCGTCGAGCAGCCGGGCGCCCGCGCTGGTGCCGCCCTCGACGGAGAAGATCGTGTGCGCGACCAGCCGCCGCCAGTCGCCGGGCCGGGCCTGCGCGAACGCGCCCAGCTTGCGGGCCGAGGGCACGTGCCCGGCCGGGCCGGCGATCAGGCCGATCCGCTCATGTCCCAGCGCGGTCAGGTGCGCCAGCGACTGCTCGACGGCCAGCGCGTCGTCCACGCGCACCCGGGGCACGCCCGGGTTCTCGTCGGCCGCGTTGATCAGCACGATCGGCACCTCGCGCTCGCGCAACTCCCGGCCGTGCGCCGCGCCCGCGTCGGCGAAGGAACTGCCGACGAAGACGATGCCCATCAGGTCTTGCTTGAGCAGCATCTCGAGGTAGTTGGCCTCGGAGACCCCGTCGGCGGTCCTGGTGCACAACACCGCGGACAACCCCTGCCTGACCAGCGCCGCCACCAGGACCTCGGCGAACGCCGGGAAGATCGGGTTCTGCAAATCGGGGATGACCAGGCCGACCAGGCCGTGCCGCTGCTCGCGCAGCGCCGCCGGGCGCTCGATGCCGAGCACGTCGAGCGCGGTCAGCACGGCGTCCCTGGTCGCCCGGGCCGTGCCCGGCCGGCCGTACAGGACCCGGCGGACGGTGGTGGGGCTGACTCCGGCGAACCTGGCGACGTCGGCGATTCTGTTGGGCACGCAGACAGCGTACTCACGCTACGCAAGAATCACCATCACTACGCAAAAACTCGACACGTGCGGCTTCCGAGCCGCTTTCGGCGTACGGCTATCGCCTCCGGGCAGGCCGCGCGGTGTCGCAGTCAGCCAGAGAGCCGTTGATCGTGCTCATGTTGCTGCGCGGCGCAAGGGTTTCAGGCGCAGAGAGCGAGCATCTCCCGGAGCGAGACCTTCTCCCGGGCGTCGATGCTGAGCTTCCAGAACCATTTGACCTGGATCCAGGCTCGGGCGTAGGTGCAGTGGAACGACCTGGCCGGTGGCCGCCACCTGGCCGGGCCCAGGCCGCCCTTGGCCTCGTTGATGTCCTGGGTCACCGCCCACAACTCCGGCCGGACGAGATCGTTGGCGAACGCCCGCCGCTTGGCGGTCGTCCACGCCCAGGCCCCGGACCCCCAGGCTTCGTGAAGGCTGACCAGGTGGTCAACGTCCAGGTCGGACGCCCGATGCCGGATCGCGCCGTCGTACGGGGAGCGCCAGGTGCCGGAGACTGCCGCGCAGGACTCATCCCGGACAACGTCCTGGCCGTCGCGTTCCAGCACCATCTCGCGGGTGTCGCAGGCGGCGTCGTACCGGCTCCAATGAGGGAAGAGCGCGCGGTTGTAGCTGCTGTTGTGACTTTCGGGAGCCACGGTGAGCTCGGCCAGCCGGGCTACGGCCGCCGACCGGGAAGGGATGCCGGCCGGGGCAGCGGAGGCGGGCGTGACGGTCAGCGTGAGGGTGGTGAGGATGACGGCGAGCAGGGCGGCCGAACGCGGCATGGGTGTGCCCTTCCGGCTGGCCGGCCGTACGAGGTGATCTCGCAGGGGAAACCAGCAGCCGGTCAGGGATATTGACAACCAGCTTTGCCGATGGGAGTCAGGCGAGTAAACCTGGGATGGCGGGCGACCGAAGGCATGATTCGGCCGCGTCCACGGATGTGGTGCATGAGCCGATCTTCGCGTGATCCTGTGCCTGCGTGGGTGGGTCGCCTGGGATCACTCGCAGGCGGGCTTCGGTCCATCTGACTCAGGGTGCAGGTGCTCAACGAGCACCGAGGACACTGGGTCGGCCGTGCCCATGGCGTGCAGGCGCCGCCCGTCCGCAGCGTCCCAGACCTCAACCCTGCCCTTCTCGCCATCCCCGATCCTGCCGGCGGAGATGATCACGGGCTTACCGTTGAACTGCCCCATGGCCACCGCGGAGACCGAACTGACCACGGTGGACAGGACGCCCCGGCGAGGATCGGCCCAGGCTTGATCCAGCCTCAGATGTTTCACTCAAGGCGAATGCCGTTGCCGCCAGAAGCCGGGAAAGGTCGGGGTTGGTGTCAGCCAGCTCCACACTTTTGGTGGCGACTTTCTGCGAGAGGATGGCCAGCCGCTGGCGCTCGGCGTCGCGGGCCGCGTTTTCGGCGTTCACGGCAACACCGATCGCGGCGAGCAGTGCCAGGGTCAAGGATGTGGCCACGACACCGATGCCCCACCATCTGGCCCGCTTCGCCCGTTCGCGGGCCTGGATACTGGCCTGGAGAAACCGAGCAGAACGCTCAGACAGGGGTGGGAAGCCGGAAGGATCTTCTTCCCATCGCAGCTTCGCCTCCTCGGCCCCGGCCAAGCGGGTCCCCCCATACAGGTAAGAGGGGTCCTCCTGGTGGTCAGCCCAATTCCGGGCCTGGTGATCGAGCTGCTGGCGGGCGAGCAGTACGGCCCGGTTGACATTGATCCATTCACGTAGCCGAGGCCACGCGCGGATCAATGCCTCGTGACTGATTTCGATCGTGTCCGCGCCCACGGTGAGCAGTCGCGCTGCGGCAAAACGGTCCAGCGCCTGCCACGTCTCATGACGCTCGTCCGCGGTTGGCAACAGGTCGTCGAAGGGGATTTTGATGCGGGTGTCATCGGCGCCTTCGCCTAGTTGTACCAACCGTGGCAGAAGCTGACGAATGGCCTGCTGGCCGGGTAAGTGCAGTCCGGCCAGAGTCGCGTCGGCGGGCTTGGCCAGCGCCCGGCTGACGCCCCCGGTCGCCAGATAGCCGCCGACAGTCAGCATGCCGCCCTCTCGGCGCTGCCAGGTGGCCGGCAGCACGTGCGACAGCAAGGGCAATACGCTGCTCGGACCTTTACCGCCCAGGTCAGCGCCGACGTCCTCCAGCAACAGGTCGGCCAAGGCGGGCTGGACAGTGAGTCCCGCCACCCGAGCGGGCTCCTCACCGGGGCTCGGTGGTGATTGCGGAGTTCGTGCCCGCGCGCCGGGCAGCCGGGCATTGCAGTCGCAAGGCGTTGGCGCCGCTGCCGGAGTAAGCGCATCGGTTGGGGATTTGCCCCGAGCCGGTCACCCGGGTTGGCCGGTCATGGTGCCGCGCTGAGGGGATCGTGCAGGTCGGTGGGCGCGGAGTCGTTGTTGTGGGTGGCCTTGGGTTTCTTCAGCAGGAGCGCGAAGAAGGCGCCGATGACGGTGATGGCTCCGGCTGTCAAGCCTGCGGTGCGTATGCCGTCGAGGACCTGGCCGGGTGGTGCGTCGGCGGCGAGGCCGGCGTTGGCGATCGCGACGAGGACGGCGAGGCCGAGCGCGCCGCCGATCTGCTGGCTGGTGGTGGCCAGCGCGGAGGCGACGCCTTCCTCGCCGGTCGCCACGCCGGTGGCGGCTGCGGTGAACATGGTGACGAATGTGCTGCCTGCGGTGAGGCCGTAGAGGACCAGTCCTGGCAGGACAGCCAGGAACGAGCCGCCAACCGACATCCCGGCGGTGAGCACGCCCACGCTGAGGCCGGTGGTCACCATGCCGGTGAACAGGGTGGCGCGGACGCCCCAGCGAGCGATGACCCTCGGCACGATCTGTCCGGCGGCCAGCATCGACGTCAGGGCCAATGGGAGGAAGGCCAGACCGGCCCGCAGCGCGTCGTAACCCAGCACGGTCTGCACGTAGGTGGTGAACAGGTAGTACGTCCCGCCCAGCGAGATCTGGTAGGCGAGGATCACGGCCATCGCCGAGGTCAGGCTGGCATTGCCGAACATATGCAACGGTGCGAGCGGGTTCCTGCCGCGCCACTCGACCAGCACGAACAGGGCTAGGAGCACCACTCCGGCGCCGAGGGCACCCGCCGCACGCGGCGTGGCCCACCCGGCTTCGGGACCGGAGACCAGGCCCAGGACCAGCAGGGTGGAGCCCGCGGTGGCCAGCAGCGCGCCGGGCACGTCGAACCCGCCCGCGCCGTCAGGGCGTGGCACATCGCCGGGGAGCAGGGCGAGGGCGGCCGGTACGGCGAGCAAGGCCAGCGGGACGTTGATGAGCAGGACCCATTCCCAACCCGCGTAGTTGGTGAGCACGCCGCCCAGCAGCGCCCCGGCCGCCAGGCCGAAGCTTCCCGCCGCACCCCACACGCCGAGCGCCCGGTTGCGTGCGGGCCCCTCGGTGAACGCGCTGGTGATCAGCCCGAGTGTCGCCGGGGTCAGCAGCGCACCGCCCAGCCCCTGGACGGCGCGGGCGGCCACCAGCATGCCCGGACCGGTCGCCAGACCGCCCGCCAGCGAGGCGAGCGCATAGATCGCCAGAGCGAGCACGAACATACGCCGCTGTCCGAGCCGATCGACTGCGCGGCCGCCCAGCAGCAGGAACCCGCCAAAACCAACGGCATAGGCGCTGACCACCCACTGCAACGACTGCGCCGTGAAGCCCAGGTCACGGCCGATGGCGGGCAGGGCAACGTAGACGATGTTGTAGTCGACGGCGATGAGGAACTGCGCGAAGGCCAGCAGCACCAGCAGGAGAAGGGGCCGCCGTCGGGCCCCGGAAACGACTTCGGACACAGGTGATCCGTTCCTTAGGAGAATGAACGTGGAGGGGGAGCCGAGCCGGCTCGGACCCACTGTGCCCGGGAGGACCGGAGTACCGTGAGTGGCCAGAATGCCAAGCTGTTGGAGATTCCGGCCATGCATCGCGTCGCCGTCGTCGCCGTTCCTCCGGTCACGACCTTCGACCTGTCCATCCCCGAGCTGGTTTTCGGCCACACGACCGTGGACGGCCGTCCCGGCTACCAGGTGCGCGTCTGCACGCCCGATCCCTCAGGACCCGTCGTCAGCACCAGCAGTCTTGAGGTCATGGTGCCCCACGGCCTGGGGATCATCGATGAGGCCGACACCGTCATCGTCACCGGCACCGGTGCCCGCGAGGACGCCGACCCCCGCGTGTTGTCGGCCCTGCGCCGCGCCGCCGCCGACGGAAAGCGCATCGCCTCCATCTGCACCGGAGCGTTCGTGCTCGCACAGGCCGGACTGCTGGACGGGCGGGGCGCGACCACCTACTGGCTCTACTCCGCGCAACTGTGCCGCCGGTATCCGTCGGTCGACGTCCGCCCCGACGTGCTGTTCGTCGAGGACGGCCCCGTCCTGACCTCGGCCGGCCTGGCCGCCGGCATCGACCTGTGCGTGCATATCGTGCGTACCGACTACGGATCGGCGGTCGCCAACCAGATCGCCCGCCTGACCGTGGTCGCCCCGGTACGTCCGGGCGGACAGGCCCAGTTCATCGAAACGCCGCTGCCTGCCGAGAACGGCCGCTCGCTCGCGAGCACGCGGGAGTGGGCGCTAGAGCGACTCGACGTACCCCTGACCCTCAATGACCTCGCCGAGCACGCCGCCATGAGCGTCCGGACCCTGACGCGCCGGTTCCACGCCGAGACGGGCCTGAGCCCGCTGCAGTGGCTGCTCCACCAACGCCTCGACCGCGCCCGCCAGCTCCTCGAAACCACCCACCTGCCGATCCAGCAGGTCGCCCAACAGAGTGGTCTCGGCACCACCTACACCCTGCGCAACCATCTCCTGAAACGCCTGGGCCTCACACCCAGCGCCTACCGCGCCGCCTTCACCCACCGGCCCGGCTACGAACCCCGCAGGTTGGAGACTCCGGGGGTTCCGGATCGAGTCACGCGGCCGTCCGACCCCAACACCGATTGAGCCCACGTCTGTGCGGCCCTCGACGGCCACGTCCGGGTCCGGGGGTGGACTTCCCGGCCTGGGTGGCCTGGGTGTCGGGTGTCGGGGGTCGTTATCCGAGGCAGGCACGGACGGCGTTGGCCAGGTTCGACACTCGCGGGTCGTCGGGGCGCAGATCCCACAGGTTGGTGACGTAGCCGAAGCCGACACCGGCGTCGGGGTCGGCGAAGCCGATCGAGCCGCCGGAGCCGGGGTGGCCGAACGACCTCGGTCCGAGCATCGGCAGCGGCGGGCAGCCTCGCATGAAGCCGAGCGCCATGTTGAAGGAGCGGTAGGCCGGGATGTCCAGCCCCGGCGGCAGCCCGTGCATGCGCGTCCTGCCGGTCTGCACCGCGATCGCCCGCTCGACCGTGGCCGGTTCGAGCAGCCGCACGCCGTCGACCTCGCTCACCGTGGCGGCATACATCCGAGCCAGCGATCGCGCGTCGGATACTCCGTTGGCGGCCGGGAACTCCGCCGCCCGCCAGGCCCGCGTGCTGTAGTACGCGATCGCGGGGTCGGCCATGTTGTCCAGCGCGCCGCCGAGCGACCCGGCGCGCATCGCCACCGAATCCGGACCCCACCCCGCGCTCATCCACGCGATCACGGTGTCGGCGTCCAGCCCGGTGCTCTTGATCATTCCGGCGGTCAGTTCCTCCACGTCGAGCGGCGCGTTGTCGATACGGGCCAGGCGTGGCTCGTGCTCCTCGGGCAGCCCGATCCAGGTGCTCAGCCCGAGCGGAGCCGCCACCTCCTCGGCGAAGAACGTGCCGAGCGACTTGCCGGAGATCCGGCGCACGACCTCCCCGACCAGGAACCCGTAGGTGACGGCGTGGTAGACGTGCTCGGTGCCCGGCTCCCACAGCGGCGGCTGCGCCTCCAGCGCACGGATGACCGGACCCCAGGCACACGCCTGCTCAAAGGTCAACGGCCCGTCGACAACCGGCAGACCGGCCTGATGCGACAGCAACCAGCGCACCGGGATCCGCTCCTTACCGGCCGCGCCGAACTCCGGCCAATACTCGACCACCGGGGCGTCGAGATCCAGCTCACCACGCTGCGCCAGCATGTGGGCGCAGATCGCGGCAGCCCCCTTGGTCGTGGAGGCGACCCGGACGATGGTGTCCTCGCCCCACGCCCGGTCCGGCTCACGCCCAGCCGGGCCATCCACCTCCCGACCGGCCACACCACCCCACAAGTCGACCACACGGCGGCCGTCCACGTAGACGCAGCACGCCGCACCCAACTCGCCGGGACTGTCGAAGTTCGCGCGGAACGCGTCGGCGACCCTCCCTCAGCCATCCTCGACACCGTACTCATTCGTCCTACTCACCACTGCTGCAATCCCTTCTGAAGATCTGAAACTCACAGAACCGACATTTCCGTGACCATGCACCGGTTCGATTCAGGCTCGTGCGCACGGTCATCGGGGCGTCTGTTCCTGGGCGCGCGTGATGGCCTCGGACAGCTGCTTACGCGCAAGGGCGGGGACATAGCCACCCTCGGTGTACTTATGGACGAACGCCTCAACGAACTCCACCGGGTCCTTGCCGACGACCTCGCGGATCGGCGCCCCATTCGCCGCGGCCTGTTCGAACAGGTCGGCGAGGTCTTCGAACCTCGACGCATCGCTGTCACCGTCGGTCGGCACGAAATGCATCATGTACCGCTCGATCGCTTCGACCGCCGCGCGATAGCTGGGTGGCAGCTGCTCCTTGCGCGCCTTGTACTGCCGCCACCGCAGCTTGGAGCCGATCACCTTTGCGATGACGCCGCCCTTTTCAGCGTTGGACATGGTTACCTGCCTCCTTTGCGGAGCTGTTGGAGCGTCCGTGAGGAGGCTCCGGTTTCTAAAACTCGTCGAGGTGCTCGTATCCCTGAGCGTTGAGGGAGTACACCTTGCGCGGCGGCCCCTTCTCCGACGGGATCTTCCGCACGTCGACGAGGCCGCGCTGTTCGATCCTGACCAGCAGCGCGTAGATGGTGCCCTCGGCGATGCCGGAGAAAGCCCTGATCCCGTGGCGTATGCGGACCGGCCGGACAAGATCGCCAGGACTACACCCCTTCAGCTACTCAGTAATACCAGCTACCGGTAGAACGTAACACTGACTACCGGTATATAGCAACACCGAATAGCAGGGTGGAGGCCGAGACCGTAAGCGTGCGGCTTTGATCAAGGGCTGGCCGGGCGAGATGCCCCGGGACAGGCTGGTCCGGCCCGCGATGGCGTCGGCAAGTGCCCAGCCGGCCTGGGCGAGGGCCAACCGCTGGGGCGGGGTCTTTGCGCAGCCGTCCGGCCAGCAGCCCGGTCGGCGGGCCGGCCTGCACCGCTGCAACAGCTCCTCGCTCACTCCGCAGACGACATCTGCCCCGAGGCGGCGCGCCTGCGGCTTGCCGTACACCACCCCGCCCGCCCGGCACGCGGGGCGGACTGCAGCGCGCATCTCGCCGCCCACCCGCCGACAACGCGGGGCGGCACCACGCCCAGCGGCGGCAGCGCTCGTCCACGACGCCAGTCCTAGGCGCGCTGGGCCGCGCTCACCGTGGTGCAGCACGCACCTCCGCGGATCCGCGGGACGGGCCACCGCATCCTCACCGCTGCCGGCCGGTCTCATCCCGGCTGCAGATGTCTGCGTGATCAGAGAGTGGCGAAGCTCCTGCCCGCCGGGCGCCTTCTCGGCGGTGAGGATGGCCAGGGTGTCGGTCTGGGGCGGGGTCGACCCTGGGGCGGCGGGTGCTACTTCCCAGCTGTGCCGGGTTCCCCCATGATGGATTCCTGATAAAGGTCCGCGTAGGTGCGCGAGTCTTTCACCAGGTCATCGCAGAAGGCCGCGACGTCGTTGCCGATGAGCTCCAGGATTCCCTTGCCGGCCGCCACGCCCTCCTCGAAGAAGTCGACAAGCCGCGGGAGCAGGGAGCCGTCAGCCATCCCGACCGGCCCGACCTTGAAGAAATACCGCTGAATCTCCTGGTAGACGATCTCATAGTCCCGAGGGAGCGCCTTGACCCGGGCCTTGTGCGCCCGCCACTGCCTTTTGCCCTCGATGATGTCCTGGATTCCCATATCAGCCTCCTAGCCGGCCCAGTTTCCTTGCGACGTTCTTGTTCAACTGCTCGCGCCACCGGTCGCGAACGCTCCGGGCTCCTTCATCGCCGACCAGCGCCGCACAGAAGCCCGTGATGTCGTCACCCAGCACCTCGTGGATGCTCTGCCCCTCGGACGCCGTCTCTTCGAGCAGTCCCAGAACACCGTCGAGAATCGGCATCAGATTGCGGCCCGTGAAGTCCCCGTAAGGGGAAAGATGATCCTTGACCTTTTCCCACGCCGCCTGATGATCGGCCGGCAATGCTGCGACCCGGGCTTCGAATGTCTTCCATTCCCTGCTGAGGTCACTACCGGTGATGGTCTCCCAGAAGTTCATTCCCCGCTCTCCTTGAGCTTGTTGATCCGTGATGAGACGTACTCCCATTTCGCCCAGAACGTCGTGAGTTCTTGGCGTCCCGCGTCATTGAGCGCATAGAACCTGCGCGGCGGGCCTTGCGCGGACGGTCGCTTCGTGACCTGGACGAGCCCCTTCTTTTCCAGCCGCAGCAGGATGGTGTACACCGTCCCCTCGATGACGTCGACGAAGCCGAGCTCGTTCAGCCGACGCGTGATGGCATATCCATAGGTCTCCTCGCCGCCGATGATCTCAAGCACACAACCCTCTAGCGTGCCCTTGAGCATCTCCGTCAGGTCCTCCATCCCTGCCCTCCTGACCCACATCGGTACTCCGTGGCACCGAATACCACTATACGGTACCACAAAGTAGCGGAAGCCAGGCGAGCGGCGATCGACCTCGAGGGGAGTTCTCGGACTCGATTCGTCGGAGTAGATGGATCTTCCGCCAGAGGTTGGCCGAGCGTACAAGGTCCTGGTTGACGTGCTCGAGGAAGCGGCTAGCGCCCTGGAGGCGGGCGCCGCCGGGCGTGGCGGCACCCAGCACACTGGCTCCCTGCTCGACGATTTCCGCCAGACCCATGCCCACGCGGGCACTGGCCAACAGCGCCCGATACCAGACGTCATCGTCGATGACGTAGCGGTCGCGTCGCTGCCGAGGGTCGCGCTCGCGCCGGATCAGCGCTTGCCGTTCGAGGTACTGGACGGCCTTCGAGATCGAGGCCGGGCTGACGTGCAGTTGCTGGGCCAGGTCGGCCGAGGTGAGGCTACCCGAGTCGGTGGCGTACAGACAGGCCAGCACCTTGCCCATCATGGGCGGCAGCTTCGCGAGCAACGAGACACCTCAACATTGAGTGAGTAGAAAACGAGATATAGCGTGTCCGTCATTCCAAAACCGAGAAGCAGGTGTTCGTTCATCCATGGAATGGAGGGGAAATGCCACCGTTGATTCCCAGGACAGCGACCCGGATCGCTACCACGCCGTGACCGAGCTGCGCCTTCCCGGCATCATCGCGACGGTCCGCGGCCGCCATGGCACCTGGTCCGGTACGGCAGGCGTGGCCGACACCCGGGCCGGGCGCAAACGCCAGGCGCAGGAGCGCTTCCGCATCGGCAGCATCACCAAGACCTTCACCGCCACGGTGGTGCTGCAACTCGTCGCCGAAGGCGAGCTCAGCCTGGACGACACCGTGGAGACGTGGCTGCCCGGGCTGCTGCGCGGCGACGGCTACGACGGCCGTCTGATCACCATCAAGCAGTTGCTCAACATGACCAGCGGCCTCTTCAATTACGCGCTCGACAAGGAGATGCTGCGCCGGTTCTACACGCCGGCCTTCCTCAAACACCGCTTCGACGCCTACCGCTGTCCCTCTCCCCCGACCCGCAGTCCAAGACCTACGACGTGACCGAGTTCAACCCCTCCGCGGCATGGGCGGCAGGAAGCATGGTCTCCAGCACCGCCGACCTCGACCGCTTCTTCACGGCTCTGCTCGTGGGCAAACTGCTGCCACCGACCCAGCAGCGCCAGATGTTCGACAGCAAAGTGGTCCCCGACGGAAAGTGGACACCCAACAGCACCTACGGCCTCGGCATGTCATCGGTGAAGCCGTCCTGTGGCACCACCGTCTGAGGGATGGGCGGCGCCGTACCCGGCTCCTGGTCCTACGCGTGCGGCAACACCGCCTGACCTCACGTTGACCCTCCACAACGCCGTACCTATCGCGGCGACGACTGCCGGACTCATCCGCGAATATCCCACCGCTCCGGGGACGCTGCCCCTGCCCGGCCCTGCGCAGACGATCGCCGCGGTCGCGGCCGGCTTCGATATCGGGGTGGTGGCCGTGATCATGGGGGTGGCCGGAGGCTAGTTGCTGATCCCACGATCGTGCTGCTCTACTCCGTCGACATCATGACCGCCGGCAGCCTGTCCCCGGTCGTCTCCTTGCCCACCATGCTGATCGCCTTCGCCCGCTGCCGCCGCGACGGCAGCTTCGCCGGTTTGGGCGCCAACCTCCGCTTCGCCGCCGTCATAGTCGCCGACCGGCTCCTGTGCGGCGTAGGTAGTAGCCCGCCGCGAGTCCTGCCTGGCCGCCGCCGATGACGACGACGTCGCTCACGCGGGGACGAGGCCCAGGTCGGCTCGGGCGGGCTCGGTCAGCGGGGTGAACAGGGCGCCCAGCGTGTTCACGGCTTCGGGGATGATGCGGTAGTAGACCCAGGTTCCGCGGCGTTCGCCGTCGATCAGGCCTGCCGTACGCAGGATCTTCAGGTGATGGGAGATGGTGGGCGCGGTCAGGTCGAAGGCGCCGGTCAGGTCGCACACGCAGGCTTCGCCGCCCGCGTGGGAGCCGATCATCGACAGCAGGCGCAGGCGGACGGGGTCGGCGACGGCCTTGAGCATGACCGCCAGGTCCGCGGCCTCGCTCTCCGACAGCGGCTCACGCGCGATCGGGGCGCAGCACTGGATCGTGGTCATACCCGCTCCTTACTTTGAAATCTGTCGAAATTATACGCGATGGTAGGCGACCAGCGCCAAGGCGGCGCTCACACCCGCCAGTGCGATGGCGGCCATCACCCAGGTGTAGCCGACGGCCGGGGCCAGGGCGAACGCACCGAGCGGAGCCAGAGCCTTGTCGGCGACCGAGAAGATCGCGATCCGGCCGGACAGGGTGGCGTAGGCGGCGGTGCCATACCGCTGGACGAGCAGCTGCGGCAGGGCGACGGAGGCGATACCGAAGCCCAGGCCGAACAGCAGCACGCGGCCGATCGCGCCGGGCGCCGACCGGCCGAGGAACGGCAGCAGCATTGCCGCCACGCCCTGCAGAGCGAAGATCACCGCTGCGATGAGGGCGGCGGCGCACGGCCGACCTGACGATCTCGGCGCGTTCCTCGACCGCCTCCGGGCTGCGGGCTGACGCCGGGCGGCTGCGGAGCACGAGGGCGTGCAGAATGATGGCCGCCAGGCCGTAGCTGAGAGCGAGCACGGCGCTCGGTGTCCAGCCGGTCCTGGGAGCAGATGAGGCGCAGCGCTTCCTTCTGCGCGGCGGTGGGGTATCCGTCGGACGCGTCGATCTCCTTGATCAGCCGCAGCAGCCGGCACCGTCAGCGGCCGAGACGGTGACGAGCGGGAGCGGGGTGGCCAGCAGGCCGCCGCTGAGGCCGGTGGTCAGGCCGACCCGCTGTTCCTGGGCTTGGGCGAGGTTGGAGGAGCAGACGCCGGTCTCGGGCAGGTCGAGCTGCACGTCGCGGGCGTCCTGCCAGTCTCCGGCCAGGGCGGCGACGACGGAGCGGACCTGCTCGTAGCCGGTGGCCATGAGGAAGGTGGGGGCGCGGCCGTAGCTCTTGACGCCGACGGCGTAGTAGCCGGGCTCGGGGTGGGTCAGTTCGTCCACGCCGTGCGCCGGGACGGTGCCGCAGGAGTGCTGGTTGGGGTCGATCAGCGGAGCCAGCGCGCGGGTGCTGCCGAGGATCGGGTCCAGGTCCAGGCGTAGCTCGGAGGCGATGGAGTGATCGGGCCGGTAGCCGGTCGCCGACACGATCTGGTCGACCGTGACGGACTGCTCACGGCCGGACGGGTCACGGCTGACCACCTCGACGCCGTGCCCGGTGGCGTTGACGCGGTGGGTGAAGAACCCGGTGAGCAACCGAATGCGGCCGGCATCCACGTGAGCGCGCAGCCGGGTGCCGAGAGCACCGCGTGCGGGCAGCGCGTCGGCCTCGCCGCCGCCATAGGTACGGCTGGCGCCACCTGACCGGATGGCCCAGGTGATCGTGGCGTCCGGCAGTTCGGCCAGGGCCAGCAGGGTGGTGGCCGCCGAATGGCCCGCGCCGGCCACCAGGGTGTGCTTGCCCTCAAAGCGATCGCGGTCAGCGCCGAGGACGTCCGGCAGGGCGTGGTCGACATCGGCCGCCTCTTCCCCGTGGGCGGGTAGGCCGCTGGCGCCCAGGACGTTGGGCGTGGTGTAGGTGCCGGAGGCGTCGATGATCGCGCGGGCCCGCAGCTCCTCACCGCTCTCCAGACGGATGAGGAACGGCGCGTCTTCGCGGCCGTTGGTGCGCACCCGGTCGTAGCCCAGGCGGCTGATCGCTGTGACGCGGGCGCCCAGCCGTACCTTGTCGCCGAAGAGCTTGGCCAGCGGGGCCAGATAGTCGGAGATCAGTTCGCCGCCGGTGGGCAGCCGGCCGGGGTCCGGCCCCGTCCAGCCGTCGGCTTCCAGCAGGCGGCGGGCGGCGGCGTCGATGTTGTACTTCCACGGGCTGAAGACCCGCACATGCCCCCACCGGACGACCGAGGCGGCAACCTGCTCGCCCGCCTCCAGGACCAGGAAGTCCTGTCCGCGCTCGGCCAGATGCGCGGCGGCGGCAAGCCCGACCGGGCCCGCTCCGATCACCACGACCGGCAGTCCACCGGCACCGGCGTTCACGTTCTGCTCAAGCTCAAGGGAGGCGGTGGTGCCGCAGCAACTTGCGCTCATGATGGCTTCTCCTGGGTCTCGGTACGGCTTAGCGGAAGAGCAGGACCTGCGTGCGGAGGCGATCCACGGCGGCGTCGGCGCGGCAGGCGGTGTCGCAGACCTCACCGGTGGCCTCGTTGAAGGAGAGGGCCGGGGCCCGGCGGACACGACGGAACAGAGTGCGCATCGCGCACCTCCTGTTTAGAAGTTCGTCTAAGTTGCCTGCAGCATGCCCGACTGCTTAGAGATTTGTCAAATTAGATGCTTACCTAAGCTGTCCGTCACTCCGGCTGGCCACAACCGCCGGCAGACGGAAGCTCGCCGGGAGGGCAACACGCCGCCAAGGCGGCCTGCAGGTCGATCAGTGCGCGCCGCACCCCGTCGGGGTCGGCGCGGTAGTAGACGGTCTTCCACTCGCGCCGGGAGGTGAGGACACCGCCGTCGCGCAGGGTCGCCAGGTGCGTGGAGGCGGCGGACTGGGCCAGCGACAGGCGCTCGGCCACCTCGCCCACGGTCAATTCCACCCCGCCTTCGAACAGGAAGAGGATCTGCTGGCGGGTGTCGCTGGCCAGGGCCTTGAGGAAGCCGCGCGCCGCGTCGGTGAGCTGGATGCCACTGCCTGCCGTCATGGGACTACCCTACTTCATCGCATTGTCATTTCTAGATTTGAAGATATGATACGCAACATGGACACGATCGTCATCGGCGGCGGCCAGTCCGGCCTCACCGCCGCCCGCGCCCTGAAGAACGCCGGCCTCTCACCCGTCATCCTCGAAGCAGGAGAGCAACCCACCGGCTCCTGGTCGCGCTACTACGACAGCCTCACCCTGTTCTCCCCCGCCCGCTACAGCTCGATTCCCGGCCACCCCTTCCCGGGGGACCCCGACGGCTACCCGCACCGGGACGCCGTCGTCGCCTACCTCCAGGACTTCGCCGACAGCCTGGGCGTCGAGATCCGCACCGGCACCCGCGTCACCTCCGTCGAGGCCGCGCAGGGCGGCTTCGCCGTACACACCGCTGACGGGCAGCTGCTGCACGCGGCAGGCGTTGTCGCGGCGACCGGCTCCTTCGGCAACCCCTACGTTCCCGACCTGCCCGGCGCCTTCACGGGCCGCACCCTGCACGCCGCCGACTACCGCAACCCGAAAGAGCACGCCGGGCAGCGGATCGTTGTCATCGGCGCCGGCAACTCCGCCGTCCAGATCGGCTACGAGCTGGCCGAGGTCGCCTCCGTCACCCTGGCCACCCGCTATCCCGTGCAGCTCGTGCCGCAACTCATCGGAGGCAAGGACATTCACCACTGGCACCACACCACCGGTTTCGACAGCCTGCCGCCCGCCTGGCTGGCCCGCATCGCCCAGCACACGCCCGTCCTGGACACCGGGGACTACGCCGCCGCCCTCAGCGACGGACGGATGGACCGGCGGCCCATGTTCACCGCCTTCGACGGCGAGGCCGTCGTCTGGTCCGATGGCGACCGCGAGCCGGTCGACACCGTCATCTTCGCCACCGGCTACCGGCCCGACCTCGGCTACCTCGCCCCACTCGGGCCCATCGAGCACGTCGGCGGCATCTCCACCACACACCCCGGCCTCGCCTACGTGGGCCTGGAGTTCCAGCGCTCCTTCGCCTCCAACACCCTGCGGGGCGTCACCGCAGACGCCGAGCACATCGCAACACCCCTGGCCGCCTGGGCCAGCGGCGCCCTCGCCGCTTACGGGCTCTGATGTGAAGAGCATCTATCTTGACATACGTCTAAGCAAGGCAAAGTGTTCTATCCAAAGCCGTCGATAGAAACGACGGCCCCGGCAGAAGAAGGGACCCGTCATGACGGAACAGGTACCGGACGTGCGGGAGATGGTCCGCGAGAGGTACGCAGCGGCCGCGGTGGCGAGCAGCTCTGGGGCCGCGAGCTGTTGCGACGTCACCTCACGGGATGGACAGGAGGTGTTCGGAGCCGCGCTGTACGACGACGCCGAGCGTACAGGGCTGCCGCAGGCGACAGTCGCGGCTTCGCTCGGGTGCGGCAACCCCACCGCCGTCGCCGAGTTGCGCGAGGGCGAGCGGGTACTCGACCTCGGCTCCGGCGGCGGGATCGACGTCCTGCTGTCGGCACGGCGGGTGGGCCCAACCGGCAAGGCGTACGGGCTGGACATGACCGAGGAGATGCTGGCGCTCGCCCTGGCCAACGCCCGCGAGGCGGACGCACGCAACGTCGAGTTCCTCAAAGGGGCCATCGAAGACATCCCCTTGCCCGCCGCCACCGTCGACGTCGTGATCTCCAACTGCGTCATCAACCTCTCCCCCGACAAGCAGGCGGTCTTCACCGAGTCCTTCCGTGTCTTGGTGCCGGGTGGGCGGCTGGGCATCTCCGACGTCGTCGCCGACGACGCACTGAGCCCCGCTCAACGGGCCGAACGAGGCTCGTACGTGGCGTGCATCGCCGGAGCGCTGTCCTTCACCGAGTACCGCCAGGGCCTGGAGGCGGCCGGGTTCACGGAGGTTGAGATCACGCCTACGCACCAGGTCGCCGACGGCATGCACTCGGCGATCATCCGGGCGGTCAAGCCTCACATAGCAGTTGAGCTTCAAGCAGAGGCTGCTACGTCACCCGGTTTGTGACTCGGATTCCTTGACGGCATGATTCTTTGAACGTTATCTGTCGAGATCTTTGATCTTGCTTCTCCTTCGATGCAGGAAGGCAGGCGTCGGAGGGCCACGGTCTCACGGTGATGATCGCGCCGGGGCACCTCGCCTGTTCCGCTGGAGGACATCGCCCGCCTCGTCGGCCACGGCGGCACGGCCGTTACCGAAGCCGTCTACCGCAAGCAGATCCGCCCCGTACTTCTCCAGGGAGCTGCGGCGATGGACGGGATCTTCACCCGATAGCCACCCAGTTGGTCACTCAGCAACGCGAAAGGGTGCCACCCACTAGAGTGACACCCTGATCGACCAGCTAAAACCTGGTCGGGACGACAGGATTTGAACCTGCGACCCCTTGACCCCCAGTCAAGTGCGCTACCAAGCTGCGCTACGTCCCGCCAAGAGTCCGGCGGAACCGTTTTCGTCGTGTTCCGCTCGGCCTTGCGTGGAAAACACTATCACGGCTCGCGGACCCCTCCGCGCCATTTCTGACGAGGCCAGACCCTCACCGGACCCCCTGAAACGGCGCGGCATCCTGCGTGCAGACCGTGCCTTCCGGCGGCAGGGTGCCGTTGATCAGATAGGCCGTCTGGTGGCGGTCGGCGCAGGTGCTCGGGTTGAGGATGACGCCGTGGCCGTAGCCGTCCACGGTCAGCAGGCGGGCTCGGGAGAGTTCGCGGGTCAGGCGCTGGGCGTTGTGGTACGGGTCCGCGGGGTCGTACGTCGTGGACATCACGAGGATGGGTGCCGCCGTGCGCCGGTTCCATGGGCCCGTGTAGCGGTCGGCGTCCATGGTGGGCCAGACCGAGCAGGGGGCCAGTCTCCAGGTGGCGAGTCTGCCGAAGTCGCCGCTTCGGCGGGCGGCCCACTCGGCCTGGCCGGGGAACGTCGCCGGGGCTGGGCGGTCGGTGTCGGCGCAGACCACGGCGCCCGCCTGCTCCAGGCCGGCGTAGCGGTCCACGGGGTTCTGCTCGGGCGCCTTCTGCTGGGGTGCGGCCGGGATGGGGGTGTTGCGGGCCAGCCACAGGGTCTGCAGGAGCCGGGCGGCCTGGGGCCAGCCGTGGTCGACGTAGCCGGGCAGGGGTTCGACCACGTCCATGGCCTGGGCGACGGCGGCCATCGTGGTGGCGCGGGTGAACACGTCGTCGCCGGCCCGGATCGGGCCCTTCGCCAGACGCGCCGTCAGCTCGGCGTATTTGCGCCGCGTCTCAATCCGCGCAGCCTCAATCCGCCGCGTCTCAGCCCTCCGCGTCTCAGCCCTCCGCGTCTCAGCCCTCCGCGTCTCAGCCCTCCGCGTCTCAACGCGTCCTGTCTCAATCGGGTTCGGGGCCGCGGCGAAGGGGCACCTGGATGGGCCGGCCTCGGCGCACAGGTCCAGGAAGCGGCTGAACACGCGGCGCCGTTCGACATCCTCCTTTAGCCGCAGGGCCGTGCTCAGCCGGCGCCCTTCACCACCCCGCCCGGTGGTGTAGGCCACGGGCTCGAGGACGGCGTCCAGGACCATGGCGCGGATCCGGCCGGGGAAGAGGTTGGCGTAGGTGGCGCCCAGGAAGGTGCCGTAGGACAGGCCGTAGTAGGTGAGGGTGGGTTCGCCCAGGGCCTGGCGGATGAGGTCGAGGTCGCGGGCGGTGTTGGCGGTGGACATGTGGGGCAGCAGGTCTCCGGCGCGGTCGCGGCAGGCGGTGGCGAAGCGGCGGTAGGCGGCCTCGGTGGCGCGTTCCTCGTCGCGGCCCAGCGGGAAGCCGGCGGGGATCGAGGCCAGGACGCGCTGCTGGTCGGCGAGGGTGTCGAAGCACTGGACGGCGGTGCTCTGGCCGATGCCGCGCTGGTCGAAGCCGACGACGTCGAAGCGTTCGCGGACGGCCGCGGGGATGCGGGTGTACAGCTTCGGCAGCGTGTCGGTCAGCGCTTCGCCGGGGCCGCCGGAGTGGAGGAACAGGGTGCCGATGCGGGCGCCGGTGGCGGCGCGTTTGATCAGGCGCAGGTCGATGCGCCGGCCGTGGGGGGCGTCGTGGTCCAGGGGGACGGTCAGGGTGGCGCATTGGTACGGCGGGCCGGCCGTACAGTCGCTTCTCCAGCGGACCGCGGCGGGCAGCGGGGCCAGGGTCGTGGTGAGCGTGAGCAGGGCGGTGCCGATGGCGGTCGTCCACATGTGCCCACTGTGGCCTGGGATGTACGGCGGGGCAGTCAGGGATACCCCCTGATCACAGTAGGGTCAACCCCACCGCTTATCATCATGTGGTAATGGTCACAACAAAATGACGCTAAACGGTTATAGTATGTGCAGTCGTGACACCAAGAAATAAAGGCAGTCATGGCGTAATGCCCACCCCCTCATCCCTCAGAAGGGCACACATGCGCATAAATCCGCCTCTTAAGCGGTTTGCCCAATTAGTTGCCGCTGGCTCCGTCGTCCTCCTCACCGTCCCCGCCACCGCCCAGGCACAGACCACGTCCTGCCCGGGCCCCGGCACCGACACCGCCGTCGAGACCCCGGTGGTGATCAACCCGGCGACTGCCTGCCCGGACACCGCTCAGGCCCTGAAAATCGCCTACGCCCCCCGCGTCGACGGCACCCTCACCCTCGACGACAAGGACCCCCACGGCGGCGAGCCGAGCGAGCACGACGACATCAGGTTCACACCCTCACCAAACACAAACTCCTACGTCGTCTTCAACAAAAAGACATATATCCTGAAAAATGTGCACTACCATGGCCCGGCCGAGCACAAAATCGCCGGACAGCCGGACTTCTCCCCCCTTGAAGCCCACCTGGTGCACGAACTCGACGGCCCGGAACTCGGCTACGTCGTCCTGTCAGTCCTGGTGAACCCCGCCAAGGCCAAGTCGGAACACGACCGCCTGCTGCACGAGCCGCCCACCACCCCCGGCGCCAGCAAGAACGTCCAGGGCGTCAGCCTCAAGGCCCTGCTGCCCCCGCAGGGCAGCCGCGCCTACTACCGCTACAAGGGCTCCCTCACGACCCCCGACGCCAGCCACGTCTACTACAAGCCGGTGAACTGGTTCGTGTTCAAGCGGTACGGCACCGCCACCCCCGAGAACATCGCCGCGGTCCACGCGCTGTGGCCCGAGGGCAACAAGCGTGAACTCCAGAACAACCCGGTCCCGCCGAACATCTACCGGCACTGACCGGCCGCCTCCGCTACATCGGATCTAGCGGATGCGCGAAGGGATCTCGCGTCCAAGGGATGACCAGGGCAAGCACGAGAGGATCATCCCGATGAGCATCCGTCCCTTCCGCATCGACATCCCGCAGGAGCAGCTCGACGACCTGGCCGCCCGCCTGGCCGGCACCCGCTGGCCGGACGAGCTGCCGGGCGTCGGCTGGACCCGGGGCGTGCCGGTGGCCTACCTGAAGGAGCTGGCCGAGTACTGGCGCACCGCCTACGACTGGCGCGCGCAGGAAGCGGCGATCAACGAGCACCCGCAGTTCATGACCACCATCGACGGGCAGAACATCCATTTCCTCCACGTCCGCTCCCCCGAACCCGGTGCCCGGCCGCTCGTCCTCCTGCACGGCTGGCCGGGCGCGGTGACCGACTTCCTCGACGTCATCGGCCCGCTGACGGACCCGCGCGCCCACGGCGGGGACCCGGACGACGCCTTCCACCTGGTGATCCCCTCCCTGCCGGGCTTCGGCTTCTCGACGCCGCTGGCGGGGCCGGGCATGACCGCGGCCAGGATGGCCGAGCTGTTCGTGCGGCTCATGGCCGGCCTCGGTTACGAGCGGTACGGCGTGCAGGGCTACGACTCCGGCTCCTGGATCGCCCCCGCGATGGCCAGGCAGGATCCCGGGCACGTCACCGGCGTCCACGTGAACGCCATGATCGCCTTCCCCGCCGGGATCGACGGCGAGATGGACGGGCTGCCGGCGGCCGACCGGCAGCGCTGGCAGCGCATGCTGGACTTCAACGACGGCTACCTGCAGTGCAACTCCAAGCGACCCCAGACGGTCACGTACGGCCTGCACGACTCCCCGGTGGGACAGCTGGCGTGGATCGTGGAGAAGTTCAAGGAGCTCACCCACCCGGAGGACGCGCTGCCGGAGGCGGCCATCAGCCGCGACCGCATGCTCACCGGCGTCTCGATCTACTGGCTGACCGGCACCGCGGGCTCGGCGGCGCAGATCTACTACGAGGAGCTCTCGGCGGCCGGCTGGGACGACACCGCGCCGGAGCGGGGCACGGTGCCGACCGGGGTGCTGGTCTCGGCCCACGACGTGACCATCCGGCCCTGGGCCGAGCGTGACCACGCCATCGTCCACTGGACCGAGCTGGACGAGGGCGGCCACTTCCTGTCGATGGAACGGCCCGGTCTGCTGATCGACGACGTGCGCACGTTCTTCGCCAAGATTGGCGGATAAGCTCCGCCGGGCGCGACGGCCGGCCGTACGCTCTCGGAAGCGTGGAGACCGTGATCGTCCTGTTCAATCGTGACCTGCGGGTGCACGACCATCCGGCGCTGAGCGCGGCGTGTGAGCGCGGGCGGGCGGTGGTGCCGTTGTTCGTCCTGGATCCGGCCGTTCCGGCGGGGCGGCGGACGGCGTTCCTGCTGGCCTGTCTCGCCGATCTGCGTGAGGGGCTGCGGGCGCGGGGCGGCGAGTTGTTCGTACGGCGGGGCGACACGGTCGCCGAGACGCTGCGGATGGCCGGGGAGACCGGCGCCACGGCCGTCTACGCCAGCGCGGACGTGAGCGAGCTGGCCGGCGCCCGTGAGCGCCGCCTGGCCGGGGCGGCGCGGATCGAGGTGCGGCTGTTTCCCGGGGTGACCGTCGTCCCGCCCGGCCTGCTGCGGCCTTCGGGGGGCGGTGATCATTACCGGGTGTTCACCCCGTACTGGCGGGCCTGGTCGGCGGCGGCGCGCAGGCCGCTGCTGCCGCCGCCGGGGCGGGTGGAGGTGCCGTCCGGGCTGGAGCCGGGCGAGCTGCCCACCTCGGCGGCGCCGGGCGGGGAGGCGCGGGCCCGCGCGCGCATGGCGGCCTTCGCCCGCGAGCACCTGGCCGGTTACGCCGACGGGCACGACGACCTGGCCGGTGACCGGACCTCGCGGCTGAGCCCGTTCCTGCGCTTCGGCTGCGTGTCGCCGCTGGAGGTGGCGGGGCTGGGGAACGAGGCGTTCGTCCGGCAGCTGTGCTGGCGCGACTTCCACCACCAGGTCACGCTCGCCTTCCCGCGGATCGACCGCGACGACTACCGCCCGCGCGGCCATGCCTGGCACGACGACGCCGGCGCCGAGCAGGCGTGGAAGGCGGGCATGACCGGGCTCCCGATCGTGGACGCGGGCATGCGCCAGCTGCTGGCCGAGGGCTGGATGCACAACCGCGCGCGGCTCATCACCGCCGCGTACCTGGTCAAGCATCTGAGGATCGACTGGCGGACGGGCGCGGCCCACTTCTTCGACCTGCTGCTGGACGGCGACGTCGCCGACAACCACGGCAACTGGCAGTGGGTGGCGGGCACCGGCAACGACACGCGGCCCAACCGGTCGTTCAGCCCGATCCGGCAGTCCAGGCGCTTCGACCCGGCCGGGGACTACATCCGCGCTCATGTCCCCGAGCTGGCCGGCGTGCCCGCGCCCTATGTGCACGAGCCGTGGTCGTCCCCGCGGCCGATCCCCGGCTATCCGCGGCCGCTCACGCCGCCGGCTCCTCGATGATCATCTGGGGCCGGCCGCTGACGAGCAGCCAGGCGGGCAGCAGGGCGAGGCAGAGGATGGGCAGCATGTCCAGGTCGGTCACGACGGTGGCGGCCATGAACAGGCTCAGCCAGCCCTGCTGCGTGATCGCCAGCACCACGCCCATGACCGCGCAGGCGATCGCCAGCCCGACCGGCACCCCGGGCACCAGCGCGGCGGCCAGCAGGCCGAGGGCGGCGCCGATGAACACCGCGGGGAAGATCCGGCCGCCGACGAACCCCGAGGTCGCCGCGATGAGCAGGGCCACGAGCTTCACGACGACGATCAGGGCCAGCGCGGCGGCGCCGTACGAGAGATGGACGAGCTCCTTCATCTCCTCCAGCCCCTTGAACAGGGTGATCTGACCGCCGATCATCCCGGCCACGCCGAGGGCCAGTCCGCCGAGCGTGAGCCGGGCGAGGGGGTGGCGGACGCGGTGGAAGAGGCGGTGGACGTGCGGGAAGGCGTAGACGGCGGCCAGCCCGGCCAGCGCCGCGGCGGAGGTGATCACCATGCTGGTGACCAGGTCGAGCAGGTGCGGGGTGTAGTCGGGCAGGCCCAGGCTGAAGACGGGCTGGGCGATGAGGACGGTGGTGAGCGCGCCCGCCCCGGCGGCGATCAACGGGCCGAAGAGCCGGTCCCAGAGCGGCTCGTCCTTGGGGCCGAGGGCCAGCTCCGACAGGATGAGCGCCGCGGCCACCGGCGTGCCGAACAGCGCCCCGATGGTGCCCGCGGCGCCCAGCCCGAGCCAGACCGGGGCCTTGACGCCGGGCATCAGACGGGCGCCTACGGCTACGGCCAGCGCCACGTTCGCGGCGGTGATGGGGTTCTCCGGCCCGAGGCTGACGCCGCCGGCCAGGGTCAGCACGGTGGCCAGCAGCATGCCGGGCAGCACGGACACGGGTACCGGCGGTCCCACCAGCCCTTCGGTGGCCGGGTCCGGGCCCGAGGGGATCTTCCAGACGACCAGGCCGACCGCCACGCCCGCGAGCGTGAGCATGATCAGGGTCCACCAGGGCGAGCCGCCGTCGAGGCTCAGGGCGGCAGGCAGGTGCGTCCAGAGCACCTCTTGCAGGGCTTCGGCGGCGAAGCTGAGCGCGAGCAGGATGAGGCTGCAGCCGACGCCGACGATCAGCGCGGGCAGCGCCAGCCGGGCCAGCGCCGCCACGGGGCGGCCGCTCAACGCGGCCCCACGCAACCATGCGTCATGGTTTGTCCCTTGCCGGGCGACGCTCACGCCAAGGTCAAGCAGGGTTAACTTTCTCTCCCGAGGTCAGCTCCGGGGAGCGGCGCATGAGGCGGAGCATCGCGCGGTGGAACCGCTCCCGCTCCCCCGGCGCCCAGTCGCCGGTGAGCCGGTCGAAGACCTCCTCCTGCCAGGCGTGCGCGTGTGCCAGCAGCTCGCGGCCCTCCTCGGTGAGCACGACGGTACGGCGGCGCCCGTCGGCGGCCGAGGCGGTGACCGCCAGGTAGCCGCGCTCCGCGGCCTGCGCCACCATGCGGGAGGCGCCCGACTGGTCGAGCCCCAGCTCCCCCGCGATCTCGTTGACCGTCACCTCGCCCCGCTCGCGCAGCGCGTGGACCGGGGGTGATCGGCCCGGCGCCCTTGGGACGAGGAAGCTCGCCTTCCGCATCGCTTCCTACCGTGGCCGCCATGAACACGTACGCCATGGAGGCCCGGCTGATCGCGCGCCCGTCCGCCGACTTGGGTGAAGAGCATTTCGAGGTGGTCCGCACCGAGATCGGGCCCCCGGGAGAGGGCGAGTTCCTCGTGCGCAACGACTGGATGGCCCTCTCGGTCGTCATGCGCGAGCTGATGGCGGCCGAGCCCCACCCCGAGCTGCCGATGTCCGCCTACGAGCTCGGCGAGCCGCCCTGGGCACCGACGGTCGGCACGGTCCTCGCCTCCCGCAGCGGGGGCTACGCCGCCGGCGATCTCGTCCTGCACCTGTACGGCTTCCGCGACCACGTCCTGGCCGCCGAGGGGGACGAGACGGTCACCAAGCTCGACCCCGGCCTGCTGCCCGGTCCCGAGTACCACCTCAACCAGGGCGCCACCGCCTGGCGCGGCATGGTGGAGATCGGCCGCGCCGGTCCCGGCGACACCGTCTTCGTCTCGGGCGCGAGCACCGCGGTCGGCTCCGTGGCCGGGCAGATCGCCCGCTGCCTGGGCGCCGGGCGGGTGATCGGCAGCACCGGGAGCAAGGAGAAGATCGGCTACCTGGTGAACGAGCTGGGCTTCGACGCCGCCTTCGACTACCACGACGGTCCCGTGGCGGAACGGCTGGCCGAGCTGGCCCCTGACGGCATCGACGTCTTCTTCGACAACGTCGCCGGGGAGCAGTTCGAGGCCGCGCTGGGGCTGGCCGCCCCGCATGCCCGGTTCGCGTTGTGCGGCTCGCTGTCGGGCCGCAATCCGACGCTCGACCTGGAGCCCGCCGTACTGCGTGATGTGAGCATCCGCGGGTTCACCACCCCCTACGAGCGCTGCGACGCCTGGATCGAGCACTATGCCCGGTGGGTGCGGGAGGGCCGGTTCGTCTTCCCGCACACGGTGGTCGAGGGCGGCGTCGCCGCCGCGCCGGGCGCGCTCGTCTCCCAGCTCGCGGGCCGGTTCCGGGGTACGGCGCTGCTGAAGCTGCGACCCGCCCCTAGAGTCCCGAGGCGACTTTGAGGGTGATCACGCCGAGGATGATGGCGGCGAACGACACCAGCTTGGGCACGGTGATCTTCTCCTTGTAGATGAGGGCGCCGAGGATCACCGTGCCGATGGAGCCGAGCCCGGTCCACATCGTGTAGCCGACGCCGACGTCGAGCGTCCTGAGGGCCAGGCTGAGGGTGTAGATGCCGCCGGCGGCGGCGGCGAGGGTGAAGACCGAGGGCCAGAGCCGGGTGAAGCCCTTGGTGGCGTTGGTGCCGAGCGCGAAGGCGATCTCGAAGACGATGGCGATCGCCAGATAGAACCAGGCCATGGGAGTGCTCCTTGGGTTGAGACGGGGGTCAGGCGGTGGCGAGTTTGTCGGAGAGCTTGAGGCCCAGCACGCCGCCGATGATGAGGACGAACGCCAGGGCCTTCCAGATGGTCATCGACTCGCCGAAGATCACCGTGCCGAGCACGACGGTTCCCACCGAGCCGATGCCGGTCCAGACGGTGTAGCCGACGCCCACGTCGAGGGTCTTGAGCGCGAGGCTGAGGAAGAAGATGCCACCGGCCGCCGCGGCGGCGGTCAGCAGGGACGGCCAGAGCTCGGTGAAACCGTTGGTCGCGTTGGTGGCCAGTGCGAAGACCACCTCGAAGACCGCGGCCACGAGCAGATAGATCCAGGCCATTGCGGGGACTCCCTTAGTATGCATGTACCTACAAACAAGAAGTATGTATGTACAAGCAAATCTCGTCAACCCGGAGACCGCCCGCCCCGCGGACGCGGAGCGGGCGGCCCGAGGGTCAGCCCGTCGCCGGGGCGTAACCCGCCGGCCGGGTGGTGAACCCGGCCCGGCCGCGGGTCCGGCCACGCAGCCCCGTCGCGTACCCGAACAGCTCGGCCAGCGGCACCACGGCCGTCAGCACGGTGCTGCCCGAGGCGCCGGCAGACCCGGTCACCCGGCCGCGCCGGGCGGCCAGATCACCGAGGACCGGGCCGACTGCGTCGTCCGGCGTGGTCACCGTGACCTCGGACATCGGCTCCAGCAGCACCATCGCGCACCGCCGCAGCGCCTCGCGCAACGCCAGCCGCCCGGCGGTACGGAAGGCCGGCTCCGAGGAGTCCTTCGGATGGGTGGCCCCGTCCGTCAGCGTGACGCGCAGGCCGGTGACCTCATGGCCGAGCGGCCCCTCGGCCAGCGCGTCCCGGCAGCCCGCCTCGACCGCGGCCACGTACTCACGCGGCACCCGGCCGCCGGTCACCGCCGAGCCGAAGGCGAACCCGGACTCCAGCGGCGCCACGTCGATCGTGACCACCGCGTACTGCCCCGCCCCGCCGTCCTGCTTGACGTGGCGATACAGCACGCCGCTCACCCCGCGCCCGACGGTCTCCCGGTAGGTCACCCGCGGGCGGCCCACGGCGACCTCCAGCCCATGGACGCGGCGGACGCGCTCCACCGCCACCTCGAGCTGCAGCTCACCCATCCCGGACAGCAGTGTCTGCCCGGTCTCGGCGTCGGTCCGCACGACCAGCGACGGCTCCTCCTCCACCAGCCGGGCCAGCGCGCCGGCCAGCCTGCCGGCGTCCGTCCTCCGGCGCGCCTCGACGGCGACCGAGACGACCGGCTCGGCGGCGTCCGGCGGCTCCAGCACCAGCGGCTCGGCCGGCGCGCACAGGGTGGCGCCCGCGCGGGCCGCCTTGAGCCCGGCGACGGCGACGATGTCGCCCGCCCCGGCCCGGTCGAGCTCGTCGTACCGGTCCGCCTGGACATGCAGGATGCGGCCCACCCGCTCCGTGCGCCCGGCCACCGCGTCGTACACGCTCGCGCCCTTCTCAAGCGTGCCCGAGTACACCCGCAGGAAGGTCAGCCGCCCGCCGGTCCCGGTGCTCACCTTGAAGGCGAGCGCGGCGAACGGCGCCGCCGGGTCCGCCGGCCGTTCCCGCCGCTCGCCCCGCCACTCCCCGCGTACGGCGGGCAGGTCGGCGGGCCCGGGCAGGTAGGCCACGACGGCGTCGAGCAGCGGCTCGATCCCGCGGTTGCGGTAAGCCGAGCCGCACAGCACCACGACCGCCTCCCGGCTCAGCGTCAGCTCGCGCAGCGCGGTGACCAGCGTGCGCTCGCTCAGCTCCGGCCGGTCCGCGTACTCCTCCAGCGCCAGCGGGTGCAGGGAGGCCACGGTCTCGGCCAGCAGGCGGCGCCGCCGTACCGCCTCGTCGCTCAGCTCGGCGGGGACGGGACCCTCGCGCAGGCCGTCGTCCCAGGTCAGCGCACGCATGCGGACCAGATCGACGACGCCGGTGAAGCCGTCCTCGCGGCCGATGGGCAGTTGTACGGCCAGCGGCACCACCCCGAGCCGCGTGCGGATGGACTCGACCGCGCGGTCCAGGTCGGCGCCGGCGCGGTCGAGCTTGTTGACGAACGCCAGGCGGGGCACGCCGTGCCGGTCGGCGCGGCGCCAGACCGACTCGCTCTGCGGCTCGACGCCGGCCACCGCGTCGAAGACCGCGACGGCGCCGTCGAGCACGCGCAGGGCGCGCTCGACCTCGCCGGCGAAGTCCACGTGGCCGGGGGTGTCGATCAGGTTGACGCGGCAGCCGCGCCAGTCGCAGCTGACGGCGGCGGCCGAGATGGTGATGCCGCGTTCGCGCTCCTGGGGGTCGAAGTCGGTGACGGTGGTGCCGTGGTGGACCTCGCCGCGTTTGTAGGTGGTGCCGGTGACGTACAGGATGCGTTCGGTGACGGTGGTCTTGCCAGCGTCGACGTGGGCGAGGATGCCGATGTTCCGGAGTTTTCGGGTGGTGCGCACGGTCCGCTGCCTTTCGGCGTGGTTCTGGGCAGGACGGCGCGATTGACGCCCCGAGCTCGTCAGGGCGCGAGGTGCCGGTGGCGGGCGCGCAGCCGCCGCCGACCGGCAGGAGACACCTGGATCACCTCGTGGCGGGCCCGGGGGGCGAACGTGGCGTCACGCACGGCCGTCTCCCCTCGCTCGGTGATCTCTGGTTCCCGGCGAGTGTAAGGAGACGGGCGGCGGCGAGGGAAACGTTTTTCAGAGCCCGGGCCTCGATGCCGCCGTGGGGCCGGCCCGGGCTCGGCCTCTGCGGCGGTACCGGCGGTGAAGACGCTGGTCAGAAGGGTTTGGCGGGCTGTCTTCGCCAGCAGGAAGGCGTGGCCGCGCGGCAAGGCCGGCGGCCTGGAACTCCGGGCACAACCGAATATCGACCGCCTGTTTACTTCGACCACACGCCCGATCGCCTACTACTAGGAAGGTAACGATTACGCGCACGAGGAGGTCACGATGAATCCGAACGCGTTAGAGACCAAGGCCCAGCAGCGAGGTTGGAAGGTGGTCAGCAAGTACGACGCGGACGGGCCGATGATGACGCTGGTCCGTGACGATTGGGAGATCTGGGTGGCGTTCTCCGGATCCGCCCCAGAATCCGCCACACTGCGCAAGCCCGGGCGCACCGAGCCGAAGAGGCTCCTGTTGCGTGACATCGGCATGTGGGTACGACGTGACCGCGGGCAGATGAGCCGCTTCGCCGTCGGCGACCACGTCGTCGTCAAAGGCAGACCCGGCAGAGTCACCGACATCACGCTCGCCCGCAGCACGGATGAGAAGCGCGGGCGTATCCGCCTCAGTGTCGTCTACGACGACGGCGGCACCGGAACCCCGTTCAGCGACCAGGTCCCGCGGCCACGTGCCGGACTGCGCCGGAGATAGTCACCCCGAGCGACGCGCCCTCCACCCCCCTCACCGCAGGAACGACGGCAGCGCGCACGCGCCGATCGCGTGGTAATCGTGCACGGCCAGCGCCACCGGCCCGGCGAACGAGATCGCGACGACCAGGGTCAGAACCACGAGCTCCAGCCCGATCGAGCCCTTGATCGGCCAGGTCCGCGCCAGCATCAGCACGGGCACCGACAGCACCGCCGAGCACACGGAGACCACCGGGAACAGCAGGATCCGCCCGAGGCTCCAGAAGACGCCGCCCACCAGCCCGGCGAACTTCTCGCCCGAGCCGAGGTCGCCCGCGCAGAAGCCGCGCCCCCACATGACCAGGCGGATCTCCAGGACCGTCCCGGCCGTGGCGCACAGCAGAGCGATGACCGCCGGGAAAGCGCACCCGAAGGCCCAGCGCGCCTCCCCGGCCTCGAACGGCAGCCGTTGCTTCGTCACGGGAGCCAGCAGACCAGAGCCGTGTGATGCGCCTCCGCAGCCCGTGTGGAGATTCCGTCGAGGTTCGGCACTTCTTCGCCGGACGGCTCAGAGGACGGCCTGCGCCAGGGTGATCCCGCCCGCCACCACCAGGGCCGCCGCCCACATGCGGTCCACGTTGAACCAGGCCCGCTTCAGGACCGTCAGCCCCGCCGCCTCGTAGGCGAGCACCGCCGTCAGTCCGGCCGCGGCGAACATGGCCAGCGTGTGCAGCGCGGCGGCGCCGAGGCCGCCGGTCATGGCGTGGCCGTGCGCGTGCATGCCGGTGAAGACGGGCAGCAGCATCAGCCCGGCCCCGTGTGCCGAGGACATGAGGAAGGACCACCCGGCCAGCTGCGGGAGCGTCAGCCGCATGCCGGCCCAGCGGAAGTGCCGCTCCGACAGCAGCCGCCACAGCCCGAACCCGACCAGGAGCACGCCGCCGCCGATGGCCAGCGCCGACCCGGTCACGAGCGAGCCGGTGGCGGCCACGACCATCGCCACCAGCGCCACCGAGGCGAGGTGGCCGGCGGCGATGGCGGGCAGCGAGGCCAGCATGCGCCCGCGCGAGCGCTCCTGCAGGCCCCTGGCGACCGCGAACAGCCAGCCCATGGCCGGGTTCAGCCCGTGGAAGGCGCCCAGCAGCACGATCGCCGCGACCGTCACGGGAAGCAGTAGGAGTCGGAGGAGGCGTCGCCGCCCTGCAGCTTGACCTGGTGGGGACGCAGGCCGCGGAAGTCGGTGACGAACACCCGCTCGTCGAAGGTGAAGCTGTCGGTGTTCACCAGGGCCAGCCAGGAGCCGACGCCCTCGGGGTAGAACTGGTCGTCCCAGGAGCCGTACAGCGAGTTGGTCAGGTAGACGCGCTTGCCGTCCCGGCTGATCTCGACCATCTGGGGGCCGCCGCGCAGCTCCCGATCGGGCTGGGCCGGGTGCGCCTTCTTCCCGGTGATGCCGCCGATGCGCAGGGAGCCGATCTCGATCGGGTCGAACGGATCGGTGACGTCGTACTGCTTGAGCTCGCCGGTCCCCCAGCACGAGACGTAGAGGTGCCGGTCGTCCACGGACAGGTCGAGGTCGGTGACCAGCGGCGGCACCGCCCCGAACGGCTGCAGCAGCGGCGGCAGGTCGGCGGCGTCGGCCGGTTCGGCCGGGATCGTGATGACCTTGCGCACCGCGAACCGCTCGCCGTCGCGGAACCAGACCCACACCGAGGCCGACAGATCCGCCACGCTGGTGACGACGCCCACGAAACCGTACTGTTGGCTGGGATCGTGGGCGGGGCGCAGCTCGAGCGGCATCTGGTGTTCGTCGCCCAGGTCGATCTCCTGCACGTGGCGGCCCTTGGGCAGATCCCAGATGTGCAGCCGGTGACCGTACTTGCGGTTGAGCAGCAGCGCCCCGTCGAGCCCGTCCTCGATCATCGACGGCGTGCCCCACTCGGAGGTGATCAGCACGTCGTGGTTGAGGTGCCACCAGAAGTCATAGGCCAGGTACTGCGGCCCGCGCTCCACCTCCCACCGCCTGCGCACCTCGAAACTCTGGTGATCGAGTACGGCGATGCCGCCCGGGCCGTCGTCCCCGTTGGCCCCGCCCAACGCCGAGACGTAGAGCCCGTCGGGCCCGCAGTGCACGGTGTGCGGCCGCGAGTAGCCGGCCTTGGCGGCCAGTTCCTCCGCCTCGATGACCTTGACCAGTTCCGGGCTGACCCGGTCCTTGGTGTCGAAGATGTGGATGCGGGAGCTGCGTAATCCGGGCACGACCAGGTAGCGCCGCTCGGTGTGGGGGTGCGGTGCCGACGGGCACAGGGCGCTGCTGCAGGCGTTCCAGCCGAAGTGGTGAAGTTCGTCGCCGGTGTTGGGCAGGTCCGTCCAGCCCACGAGCGTGCCGTACGTGGCCGAGGCCGAGTCGGTGTCGAGGACGGCTATCGCGTCGGGCTTCTCTGCCTTACGGTCGAAGGCGGCGATGTAGGCCAGCTTCTCGGGCGGCCCCGCGGCCGCGTCGCGGGGCGAAGGGTAGAAGGTGGGATCAGGAGTCCAGAGGGCCATACCCCCAGGATTCCTATATTTCCTACAAGGTCAATAGATATCGGCTCAGGTGAACGTGAGCGCCGGGTAGGCCAGCAGCATGACGGCGCCGAACCCCATCTTCAGCAGGGCGTCGAGGATGCCGAAGACCTGCATGGGCACGCGCGTGAGCTTGAGGCCGGCCACGGCGTTGGCCATGAGCAGCAGGCCGAGCACGACGATGAGCGGGCCGTGCGCCAGGCCCATGGGCAGGAAGTGCACGCCCACGACGAACAGGATCGCCAGGATGAGCGTGCGCTCGCCGGCGTCCTTGAACCGGGTCACGGTCAGGTAGATGAGCCCCATCTCGAGGACGATGGCGCCGGCCAGACCGGCGATGTGCGCGAACGAGGGCGAGCCGAGCGAGGGCAGCAGCGCGCTCAGCCCGCTCGCGGTCAGGCCGGTGGCGAAGCCGCCGATGACGAAGACCAGCCAGCGCGTGCGGAAGATCCAGCTCAGGAGGAAACCGAGGCCGAGGAAGAGCAGGAACAGGCCACCGCCCCGGATCAACGGGTACGGATGGGCCAGAAGGGGCTCGAGGGTACTCACGCCGCATAGCCTCCCACGTCCCGATATATACCTTGTTCCGGGTCGTTCCTGGCTGGGCAGGGAATATGCACCGGGGAAGGAGGCCCTCATGGGACTGGGCAGGCTGCTGCACAACCACGACGAGCACATGGACGAGGGCGGCACCATCGACCATCCGCGCGCCTACGAGTTCCTCGCCGGCCTGGGCTACCTCGGCCGCCGCCGCGAGGCGTTCACCCGGCTTGCCGCGCTGGCCGGCATCCGCCCCGGCCACGCCGTGCTGGACGTCGGCTGCGGCACCGGGTACCTGACCCGGATCATGGCCCCGGTGATCGGCCCGGCCGGGCACGTGACCGGCGTGGACCCGTCGCCGCCGATGATCGACCACGCCCGGCGGCACGCACCGGGCAACTGCGCCTACATCGTCGGCGAGGGGCAGGACCTCGACCTGCCGGACGGCACCTTCGACGTCGTGACCTCGAGCCTGGCCGTGCACCACATGCCGGTGGCGGCGCGCGGGCGGGCGGTGCAGGAGATGTACCGGGTGCTGCGGCCGGGCGGGCGCCTGCTCATCGCCGAGTTCCGGCCGCCCGCGCACCCGCTGCTGCGCCGCCTGACCGGGATGCTGTCCGGGCCCGCCATGCGCCACGAGCCGCGTGACCTGCTGGGCGAGCTGATCCCGGACGCGGGCTTCGAGGTCGTGGACGACGGGGACGTCAAGCCGATGCTCTACTACGTGCGGGCCACCCGCCCGGCCTAGCCTGCGTCCCCCCTGAGAGGGACTTCCGCGTTCCCCCCTCGCGCGGGACGCTTGTGACAGAGCGTGATGCCTACCGTCGTGGGCATGCGCTTCTCCACCCGTCTGCGACGTCGCCTGCTCACCGCGCTGGTCGCCGCCTCCGTGGCGGCGCCGGTCTCGGGGGCGGCCGGCTCCTCGGCGGTCCCGGCACCGGTGCCGACGGCCCTGCCGTACCTCAGCGTGACCACCCTCGACGCGCGGTACGCCGCCGCCCGCGCCGAGATCCGCGGCGCGGAGCGGGCGGCCGCGGCGGCGGGCCACGAGGGACGGGCGGCGGCGCTGCGCGCGATGGCCGCGCCGGGGCGGCGCTTCCTCTCCTTCGACGGGCGGGACGGCGGGCGCAGCGCGGAGGTCTTCGGCGACCTCGCGCGCGCCGACCGCATCGCCGTGCTCGTCCCCGGCTCCGGCACCACCCTGGACACCTACGGCCGCCTGTACGGCGGGGCCGCCAACCTGGCCGCGGCGCTGGGCGAGCGCGGGGCCGTCATCGCGTGGCTCGGGTACGCCACGCCGTCCGGCACCGGCCTGACCGTCGCGACCACCACCCGAGCCGAGGAGGCGGCGCCCGGCCTGCGCGCCTTCACCCGCTCCCTGGCCGCCGCCCGGCCCGGCGCCCGGTTGTCACTGCTCTGCCACTCCTACGGCGCCGTCGTCTGCGGCAGCGCCGCCCCGGGCCTGCCCGTGGACGACATCGTCCTCTACGGCAGCCCCGGCGCCGGCACCACCACCGCCGCCGGGCTCCGCACCACCGCCACCGTCTGGGCCGGGCGCGGCAGCCGCGACTGGATCGCCGGCGTTCCGCACGCCAGCTTCGCGCTCGGCTTCGCCACGCTCGGCCTCGGCGCCGACCCGGTCTCCCCCGCTTTCGGCGCCCGCGTCTTCCCCGCGGGCACGGCCACCCACAACGACTACCTGACCCCCGGCTTCCCCTCCCTACGGGCCATCGCCCAGATCGTGACCGGCCATGACCACTGAAACCCTCCCCAACCAACCCCAAGACCCCAGCAAACCGAGCGGACCGGCAGGACTGGGCGGACCCAGCCAACTGGACAGGCCGGACAGAGCCGGCGGACCCGAGACACCGGGGGGACCGGGCGGAGCAAGGGGACGGGGCGGACCGGACGGAGAAAGGGGGCCGCGAGGACCCGGCGGGCCGGGCGGCCCCAGCGGACCCGAGACACGGGGCGGACCCAGCCGGCCGGACAGCCCACGCAGAGCCGGCGGACCCGAGACACCGGGCGCACCCAGCAAACGGGGCGAACCGGGAGGACCCGAGGGACTCGAGGGACCCGGCGAGCATGACCGACCCAGCAGACCTGAGGGACCGGGTGGGCCCAGCGGGCAGGGCGGGCCCGGCGGGCCGGACAGTGCCGGCGGACCCAGCGGGCCCGAGACACCGGGCGCACCCAGCAGACCGGGCCAACCGGGAGGACCCGGCGGGCAGGGCGGACCCGGCGAACCCGGGAGACCCAGCGAGCCGGGCGGACCCGGCGGGCCGGTAGGACTAGCCCATGCCCATGGACTCGGCAGACGGGACCGGCCCATCCAGCTCACCCAACCCGGGCAGCTCACCCAACTCGGCCAACCAACGCAACCCGATCAGCTCTATCAGCGCGACCAACCCAGCCAGACCGACCAGACCGACCAGCTTGGACGACCCGACCAGTCCGGCCACGTTGGACGCCCCAGCCACCCCGGCCGCCTTGACCGCCTTGGTCACCTTGGCCACCCCGGCCACCCCGGCCATGCCGGTCGCCTTGGGCAGCCGGCCCTGCCTGGTCTGTCCGGCTTGGGTGGCCGAAACGGCCGCCCGGAGCCGTCCGGTCAACCTTCTCAGTCTGATCCGGCTGGTTCGGATGACCGGAACGGGCACCGCGGCCCGGATGCGCGTGGTGGCCGGGGGCGGGGTGGGCTGGTGGGGCGGATTGAGGGGGCTACGCCGGCTACCAGGGATCGTGCCGTTGACGGGCTGCGTGCCGTTGCCATCCTGGGCGTCGTCCTGGGCCACTGGCTGGTGACCGCGCTGGTCGCCGAGAGCGGGACGATCCGGGTGACCAGCCCGCTGAAGTTCCTGCCCGAGATGACCCCGCTGTCCTGGGCGTTCCAGACCCTCGCCCTGTTCTTCCTGGTGGGCGGCATCACGGCGGCCACGTCGTACACCGGTTCCTACCGGCTCTGGCTGCGGAGGCGGCTGGTCAGGCTGGCGCGGCCGGTGTTTCCCGTCGTGCTGGTGTGGGCCGGGACCGCCGGGGTGATGCTGGCGTCCGGGTCGGCCGTGGACACCGTCGCGGCCCTGGTGAAGCTGGTGGTCTCGCCGCTGTGGTTCCTGCTGGTGTTCGCGGCCCTGACCGCCGCTACCCCGCTGGTGCTCCGGCTGCATCCCGGCTGGCCGCTGGGCGTGGTCGTGGTCGTCGACGTGCTCCGGTACGGCCTGGCCGCCCCCGAGTGGCTGGGCTGGGTCAACCTGGCCGCCGGCTGGCTGGTGCCGTACACGCTGGGAGCGGCCTGGGCGGCGGGAAGGTGGCGCGGCCGGTCGGCGAGGTGGGGGCTGCTGGCCGGCGGCGCGGCGGCCGCGGCGGCGCTGGTGGTGTGGGCGGGGTATCCGGCGGCGATGGTCGGGGTTCCGGGCGCGCCGGTGTCGAACCTGAATCCGCCCACGCTGGCGGCGGTCGCGTTCGGGCTGGCCCAGTGCGGCGCGGGGCTGCTGCTGTACCGGCCGCTGGGGCGGGTGCTGCGCCGGCCGGTGGCGTGGGCGGCGACGGCGCTGCTCAATCTGTCGGCGATGACGATCTTCCTATGGCACCAGACGGCGATGATCGCCGTGACCGCGTTGGCCCTGCCGATGGGCCCGTTGCCGGGGGTGCACACGGCGCCAGGGGAGGTGGCGTGGCTTGGGTGGCGGCTGGTGTGGCTGCCGGTGTTCGGGGCGGCGCTGCTGGTGTGCCTGGCGGCGTTCCGGTCCTCCGAGCGCCCGCGACCATAACACGATGTTAGGGACAATCTGGGGCGTCCCCGAAGAGGGAAGACCCGCATAACGTGACAGCACCCCCCATTTCTAGGAGGACCTATGTCACGAACCCTCCGATTAGTCTTCTCCCTCCTCCTCACCGTCGCCATTCTCCTGATCAGCTCGCCGGCGCAGTCCCTCACCATGGTGCGGGTGCTGCGGTACGACGCGAGCCGGGCGGCGGAGTTCCGTGGCGCAATCGACCAAGCGGCGCAGGTCTGGAACTCCAGCGTCGTCAACGTCCGCATGGTGCCGGGCACCCCCGCCGACTTCGTCGTCCTCGCCGACAACGGCTGGCCGCGGGCGCTGCCGACCAGCCTCGGGCGCGGGACCATCTGGATGGGCCGCACGGCCGTCCAGCAGGGCCACTACGTGCCGCGCATCGCCACGCACGAGATCGGCCACATCCTCGGCCTGCCCGACCGGCGCACCGGCCGGTGCACGGATCTCATGTCGGGGTCCAGCGCGGGCACGTCCTGCCGCAACCCCAACCCGAACGCGGCCGAAAGGGCCGAGGTGGACCGGAACTTCTCCGGCAGCGTCGTTCCCGAAGTCGAGTTCGGCATCGTGCACGTGGACCGCTGATCCGCCCTCCGGGTTCCCGGGCTCAGCGGATCTGGGTCCGCTGAGCCTTCCCCAGGGTCCGCTGATCCGCCCCCCGGGATCAGTGGCCCCTGGTCCGCCGGTCCCTCCTGAGGGTCCGCTGATCCGCCTCCCGCGTTTCCAGGATCAGTGGACCCGGGTCCGCCGGTCCCTCCCGAGGTCCGCTGATCCGCCCCCGGTTCCCGGGATCAGTGGACCCGGGTCCGCCGGCACTGTCCGGCCCGCCCGGTCCGCTGGCTCCGCCCGGCCCCTCCCCCAGGGTCCGCTGATCCGCCCCCCGGGATCAGTGGCCCCTGGTCCGCCGGTCCCTCCTGAGGGTCCGCTGATCCGCCTCCCGCGTTTCCAGGATCAGTGGACCTGGGTCCGCACCCCCAGGGTCCGCTGGTCATCCCTCCCCAGGGTCACAGGACGCCGGCCAGCCAGGGCCGGATGAGGGGCAGCACGGCCGCTCCGTGCATCCCGCTCATGTGGTCGAGCCCGTCGAGGAGGCGCACGTCCCAGCCGTGCGCCTCCATCTCCGCCCGCCGCGCGGTGAACGGCCCGGCGATGTCGACGGTGACCCCGCCCCATCGCGGGCCGTATTCGATCACGTCGTTCGCCCCGGCGAAGCACAGCCGCGGGCAACCGACGCGCTCCTGGGCGGCCGGTTCGTCGAAGTTCTGCAGGGCCTCGTAGAGGGTGACGAACTGCTGGGTCTGCTCCGGCGACATCGAGACCTGCACGCCGCCCCAGTCACCCGCCTCCGCCGCCTCCCCCGTCTCCGCCGTCTCCCCCGCCGGTGTGGCGGGCTGCGGGTCCAGTGCCATGCGGTGGGTGGCCGCGGTCACCGCGAGCATCTCCTTGTACGGCCCGCCGATGGGCGGGAAGCCGCCCATGACCAGGGCGGACAGCCGGTCGGTGCGGATGGCCAGTTGCAGCCCGGTCAGCGCCAGCCACGAGTAGCCGTAGTAGGCGAAGCGGTCCGCTCCGGCGGCGCCGGCGACGGCCAGGATGTCGCGGGCCAGGTTGTCCGGGGTGAGGGTGGCGGGCTTGGGCCGGGTCAGCACGTGGCCCTCGTAGTCGAAGGCGATGACGCGGAAGGCGTCGCTCAGGCCGGTGACCAGGGTGTGGCCGAGGGACAGGTCGGCGCCCCACTGGGCGGCCTCGGCCGCCTTCACCGGGTCGTCGGCGGGCCTGGGGTTGAGGGGCAGCAGCAGGGCGGGCCCGTCGCCGTGGATCTCGAACTCGATGGACGCCCCGTCGTGAAGGGTCGCGGTCGGCATGACAGGCTCCTATCTCTTTACGGCGTAAGTGATTACCACGATACCTTACGCCATAAGGAGTTAGGTCGCACGGCGCTCAACCCGCCCGCCGCCTCCCTCCGGGGTGAGGAGACGGCGGCCGAGTGGCCGGAAGAATCAGGACTTGGTGATGCGGACGTTGTCCACGCCCGCCTCCACCAGGCTGGCGGTCGCGCCGTCGTTGGCCTGGACCTCCAGCTGGATCGTCTGGCCGGCGAAGGCGGTGAGGTCGGCGGTGGCCGGCTGCCAGGAACCGGCTACCTGGGTCGCGGAACCGAGGCGTTCGAACACGGTGGTGCCGGCGACCCGCACGCGCAGGTAGTCGGCCGAGGAGGCGTTGTTGAGGTGGGCCAGGTAAGCCGAGAACGACAGGGTCAGGCGGGTGGCCGCCGGCAGGGTGATCTGGGGTGAGCGGATGGTGGTCAGGCCGCCGTCCACGTCGTTGGCGCCGACCTGCGCGCCGGCGGTGCGACCGGTGACGAGGTCGTTGGCGCCGCCGGCGGTGGTGCCGAGCTGGATGACGGCGCCGGCGTTGGTCGTCTGCTCGGGGTCACCCCGCTCCCAGCGGCCGGAGGTGGCGGTGTCGCCGGGGTCGGTGGTCCAGCCCTTGTCGGTTTCGAAGTCGTCCTCGAAGACGGTCTCGCCGCCCGGGCCGCCGCCGGGAGGGAAGCGGACGACGCGGTCGTCCTGGGCGGAGGGGGTACCGCGGCCGTCGCGGTTGCTGGTCATGATCCAGAGGTAGCCGTCGGGGGCCGCCGCGGCGTGGCGGAGCCTGCCGTACGTGCCGCGCAGGACGGAGTCGGGCGAGCCGCCCGTCACGGAGACGCGCCACAGGCGGGTGCCGCGCAGGGCTGCGGCGAACAGCGTGTCGGCGATGATGGCCGCGCCGCTGGGCGAGGCTTCCGAGGTGCTCCAGGTGACGATGGGGTTGCGGAAGCGCGGGTCGCCGCCGTTGCCCTCGACGATCGGCCAGCCGTAGTTGCCGCCGGCGACGATCTGGTTGACCTCGTCCCAGGTGTTCTGGCCGAACTCGGTGGCGTACATCTGACCGGCCGCCGTCCAGGCCAGTCCCTGCACGTTGCGGTGGCCGAGGGTGTAGACGGGCGAGCCGCCGAAGGGGTTGTCCGGCGGCACGGTGCCGTCGGGGCGCATGCGCAGGATCTTGCCGCCCAGGCTCTGCACGTTCTGGGCGTTGCCCGTGTTGTTGGCGTCGCCGGTGCTGGCGTAGAGCATGCCGTCGGGGCCGAAGGCCAGGCGGCCGCCGTTGTGGATGCTGGACTTGGGAATGCCGCTGCGGATCACGGTGGTGGCGGTGGGGCTGGCCAGCGTGAAGCGCACGATCCGGTTGTCGGAGGCGGCGGTGTGGTAGGCGTAGACGAAGCGGTCCTGAGCGTAGGTGGGGGATACGGCGATGCCCAGCAGGCCGCCCTCACCGCCGGGGACGACGCCGGGGACCCGGGCCACCTCCACCGGCGCGGAGCCCGGCCTGACCTGGACGATCCTGGCGCTGTTGCGTTCGGAGACCAGCGCGCTCCCGTCCGGCAGGAACGCGAGGCCCCACGGGATCTGCAGGCCGCTGGCCACTACTTCCGGACGGGTGAAGTCGATGTTGGCCGGCGCGGCGTGGGCCGGGGCTTGGATGGCTGTCGCGATGAGGGTGGTCGCGAGCAGCGTGCGGATAAGCACCATGAGGCGACATGACAAAACCCCACATCCGGTTGTCAAGGACCGAAACACCCGCCACAAAGACCGTTTACCCTGCCATCTGGCGACATTTCGGGTTTTTCAGGTTTTTAGTGTTGGGTACGGCTTCCGCCGGGTCAGCCGGATGGCCATCGGGTCTCCCCCGTCCGGCCGATACGCCGCCTTCCGGAGCACGCCTAGCCTCGGTCCCCATGCCGAAGATCTACAAGTCGAAGATCTACATGCCGAATCTCCGCCTGTCACGGACCACCCCGGCGCGTCTCGCGGCCGGCGCCCTCTGCCTGGCCCTCGCCTCGAGCGTGCTCACCGCCGTCCCAGCCCGGGCCGACGCGGCCCCGGGCCGGGCCGACGCCGCCCCGGCCCGGGCCGACGCCTCCCTGACCTGGGGCGCGTGCCGGGACAGGGCGCTCAGGGAGGCGGGCGCCCAGTGCGCCAAGGTGAGCGTGCCCCTGGACTACGCCGACCCGGCCGGCCGTACGATCCAGATCGCGATCTCCCGGGTCAAGGCCACGGGCCCGCGGCGTGGCGTCCTGCTGTCCAATCCCGGCGGGCCGGGCGGGACCGGGCTGGCGTTCACGCTCGGGCTGCGCGCCACGCTCAAGGACGTCGCCGGCCGCTACGACCTGATCGGGTTCGACCCGCGCTTCCTCGGCGAGAGCACGCCGATCTCCTGCGGCCCGGCGCGGGCCAGGCCCGCCACACCGGCCAGGACCACGCCGCGCGCCGACTTCGAGGCCACCTTGCGAGCCTCACGGGAGACCGCCCGCCGATGCCTGGAGCACGGCGACAACCGGGACCTGCTCCCCCACGCCTCCACCCGCAACGTCGCCAGGGACATGGACGCCATCCGCGCCGCGCTGGGCGAGCGGAAGCTGTCCTTCTTCGGCGTCTCCTACGGCGCCGATCTGGGCGCGGTGTTCACCCAGTTGTTCCCCGGCAGCGTGGATCGCATGGTGATCGACTCCTCCAGCGATCCCGGGGCCACGCAGTACGAGCTCTTCCAGCAGGCCGGTGCGCCGCTGGAGGCCGCGCTGGACGACTGGGCGCGGTGGGCGGCGGCCCGGCACGGGCGGTTCGGGCTGGGCCGTACCGGGGCGAAGGTGCGGGCGGTGGTGCAGCGGGTGCTCGACCGGGCGGAATACCGGCCGCCGTCCGTGGGCGGGGCGCGGCTGGACGCCGGCACGGTGCGGCTCCTGCTGAGGCAGCTCGTCCAGCACCGGGAACAGGACGTCGCCCTGGCGGAGGTCGTGCGCGATCTGGCCGCCGGCCCGCGGGCCGAGCCGAGCCCGTCGCTCAAGGCCATGATCCGGCTGCTGCGCTCGGACGAGCTGGCCCGGAGCATGGAGGGCGCGGTCCTGTACATGTGCGGGGACGCGGGCTGGCCCGCGGGCGGCTGGCCGCAGGAGCCGGGCACGTACTGGCGCAACATGACCCGCGGCCGTGCCGCCCAGCCGGTGTTCGGCCCGCTGGTCAACGGCATGATGGCGCCCTGCGCGTACTGGGATGCCGAGCGGCCGGAGCCGGTGACCGCCATCCGCAACCGGGTGCCGGTGCTGATGCTGCAGGCCGCCTCGGACAACCTCGCCGGCGCCCGGGTCCTGCACCGCAGGCTGGCCGGATCCCGCCTGGTGACGGCGGAGATCCGGGCCCACGGGGTGTACGGAAGGGGCGCGGAAGGCGGCACGCCGGTGCCCTGTGCCGATCGGGCCGTCAACGCCTACCTCGCCGGCGGCCGCCTTCCGTCCCGCGACTTCACCTGCCCAGGGGCCTGACCGACGCCCGGGTGCCGTCGCCGGCCTGCCATCCGGTGGCCAACGTGCCCGGGCCGGACACCTCCCGGCCGAGCGGCACGCCGACCGTGGTGACCCCCTTGCGGGACACGGTGACCACGCGGCTGCCCGCCGTACCCTTGGCGTCCCGCACGAACAGGTGCGCCTTGCCCGGCGCCCCGGCCACCAGCGTGACCTTCACCTCGTCCCCGCGGACGACGGCCGCGGCGACCCGCAGAGGGGCCGCCGCCGGAGGCCCGCCCGCCAGGGGCAGGCCGAGCCTGGCCGCCTGCTCCAGCGACGCCGGCGAGTCCAGGCTGGACAGCGCCGTCGCAGGCAGGACCGGGGCGGGCGGCGTGGCCGGGCGGCCGGGCGGGGGCTGGTAGCCGGGCAGCGTGGCCAGGCCCCACCGGTACGGGTCACCCTGGACGCCGCCCCAGGTGGACCAGCCGATCCGGGTCTGGCCGGTCTTGTCCTGGGTGTCGGAGTCGTAGTAGAGGATGTTGAGCCCGAGCCGGCCCGGATCCACGGCCCCGGGCACCTGCTCCAGCGGGATCGCCAGCTCGATGGTGTGGCCGCCCTCGGCGGGCTTCACCGCGACGGGCAGATTCGCCGGGCCCTGGCGGTTGTCGGCGTCGCGCAGCGTGCACGGCGGCCCCTCGGCCGTCACCGGCAGCACGGCCGCCTTGAACGTGGTGGAGGTGTTCTCCGACACCCCGCGCGGGTCCAGGGTGACCTCCAGCGCGTCGGTGCGCCAGTGCCGCTTGCAGTCGGCGGCGGGCAGCCGCGTGCCGGCGACGTCGTCCTTGACCGTGGCCAGGACGTAGAGGGTGTCGTCGTGCCAGGCCACCTTGGCGCTCCCGGAGCAGTCGGCCGCCGAGGAGCACGCCGTGCCCTCCCAGAGCCGGGAGACGTCGAGCGCCGGGCCCGGGTACTCGCCGGGTCCCTCCACGCCGTCCACCGTCACCGCGGAGCGCGGGATCACGGTGGCGGGCACGAGTTCCAGGGCGGGCCGGCTCACGCTGGAACCGCCGTCGCTCGTGGCGGTGACGGTGTAGACGTAGTCGCCGCCCTCGTTGGCGGTCTTCAGCGACGGATCGGAGTTGGTCACGGTGAACGGCACGGTCACGGACGCCCCGGGCGCCAGGCCGCTGTAGGGGGCCTCCGCCCGGTCTGCGGTGAACCCGCGGGGCAGCTCCACCTTCACGGTCCCCGACTGGGCGGTGTCGCCGACGTTCGTCACCACGACCCCGACCTGCCGCGAGCCGCCGGACGCCAGGGTGAGCACGGGCGTCACCAGCCCGCGAAGCTGCGCCGCGGGCAGCCCGCCGACCCACTTCTCGTACTGGCCGACCTGCGGGAGCAGCTGCTGCGTCACCCGTACGGCGGCGCCCACCTCGACCGGCCGATCGGTGTACCCGGTGCCCCGCTCGGTGGTCAGCGTGGCGGCCAGCCGTACCCGCTGACCGGTGGCGGCCCCCTGCGGCGGGGTGATCGTGAACGTGGCGGCGGCCCGGCGGCCGGGCGTGAGGCGGCCGAGGTCGCCGGAGCCCGTGACCTGCCACCCGGCGGGGACCTGCGGTTTCACCGACGCGCGCCCCAGCGCCTCGCGCCCGCGCACCTCGGCCCGGACGGTGAACGGCTTGCCCGGGCGCACGTCGAAGGCGGCGGCCGTCAGCGTGAACTCGGTGCCCAGCGGCACCGTCCCGGGGGCCCGGACGAGCGCCCCGTCGAGGATCGCGGTCGGCGCGGCGGCCGCGGGCGAGCCCGGCGCGGGGAAGGGCACCCGGGAGTCCACCTGCGTGAACAGGTCGCAGCCGAGCTTGGCCGGATCGGCCGGCACGTCGGGGAAACCGGCCCAGCCCTGGGAGGCGTACATGCGCTGGGCGTCACGCTCGATCGCCGCCCAGGTGCGTCCCTGGTGCGCGCGCCCGCTCCACACGCCGTAGACGTTGCGCACGGGGTCGGTGACGGCCTCGCACCCGGGGCCGGCGGGCGCGGTGATGCCGCGGGCGCCGCCGAGCAGCAGGCGGGCGGGGGCGAACGGCCGCAGGCCCTCCTCGGTCAATTGCTCGGGGAACGCCTCGGGGTCGGCGGCGGCGTAGAACGCCTCGACGGCGAGCCTGGCGGCCTGCTGGTGGTTGCCGTGGTTGCCCGGCGAGGGCGCCGGGTCCATGGTGAGCAGCACCTCCGGCCGGGTCTGCCGGACGATGCGGACGACCTTGGCCAGCGTGTCGCCGCCCCAGACCTGGTCGGTGAGCGGCGCGCTGACGGTGTAGTAGAAGTCGGCGTCGTCGAGGTTGAACACCTCGGTGATGCCGGCCTTGCCGACCGCGGCGCGCTCCTCGCCTTCGCGCAGGAGCCCGAGCGCGGGCCCCTCCTCGGGGCCGACCGCGTTGCCGCCGCCCTCGCCGCGGGTGACGGTGACCACGCCGGTGCGCACGCCGTGGTCCTGCTTCCACTGGCCCAGCGTGGAGAGGCTGAACGCCTCGTCGTCGGGGTGCGCGCCGACGAAGAGCGCGCCGAGGTCGGCGGGAGGCTGCGGCGAAGCCTGCGCGGGTACGGCGGGCGTCAATGTGAGCAGGAGAGCGGTGAGTAAGGGTGTCGCCAGACGCAAGAGGACCTCCGGAAGGGAGCTATTCGCGGACCGCCCCCTGGAGCAGCCCGCGGATGAAGTGGCGCTGGAGGAACAGGTAGAAGACGACGACCGGCGTCGCGACGATGACGGAGCCGGCGGCGAGCAGGGCGAAGTCGGCGGTGTACTGCCCCTGGAAGAAGGCCAGCCCGAGCGGCGCGGTGCGCAGCCCCTCGCTGGTGACCATGATCAGCGGGATGAGGAACTCGTTCCACGTCCACATGAAGACCAGCAGGGTGAGGGTGACGATGGCCGGCCGGGCCGGGGGCACGAGCACGAGCCAGAGGGTGCGCCAGGTGGAGGCGCCGTCGATGCGGGCGGCCTCGACGATGGCGCGGCTGCTGGAGCGGAAGTAGGCGCGCATCCAGAAGGTGCCGAACGCCACCGACAGCGCCACCTGCGGCAGCACGATCGACCAGAACGTGTCGGTGAGCCCCAGGCTGCGCAGGTCGAAGTAGAGGGGGACGGCGATGGCCTCGCTCGGCATCATGATCCCGAGCAGGAACAGGTAGAAGAGCGCGTTCTGCCCGCGGAAGCGCATGGTCCCGAAGGCGTACCCGCTCATGATCGACAGGATCACGCTGACCACGACGACGAACGCCGACACCCCGAGGCTCGTGCGCAGGTAGGTGTGGAAGTGCCCGGTCTCCCACGCCTGGACGAAGCCGTCGACGCCGCCGCCGGCCGCCGCCTGGAGGATCGTGAGGATGGGGAAGAGGGCGAAGAGCGCGAAGACGGACAGGATCGCGTAGTTGGCCAGGCGCTCCGAGCGGGAGATCACGAGGTGCTCCTGTCGGCGAAGCGGTTGATCACGAAGGAGATCGCGAAGATGACGAGGGTCAGGGTGACGCCGATCGCCGCCGCGGAGCCGACCTGGCCGAGCTGGAAGGCGCGGTGGTAGACCTCGTAGGAGGGCACGGAGGTGGAGGTGCCCGGCCCGCCCTCGGTGGTGATGTAGACGAGGTCGAACGTGCGCAGCGCGGCGATCACGGTGAGCGTGAGCGCGACCGCGATCTCGCCGCGCACCGACGGCAGCGTGACGGCGAAGAACTCGCGCACCGCGCCGGCGCCGTCGAGCCGGGCGGCCTCGTACAACTCCGGCGCGATCTTGCTCATCCCGGCCAGCATGAGCACGGTCACCAGCCCGGTCTCGAACCAGGTGCCGATGACGCCGACGGCCGGCAGGGCGAAGGTGTAGTCGCCGAGCCAGCCGCGGGTGAGCGCGCCCAGGCCGACCGCCTCCAGCAGGGCGTTGAGCGAGCCGTCGGAGGCGTACACCTGCCGCCAGGCGACCGCCACCACGACCATGGCCACGACCTGGGGCAGGAAGACGACGGTCCGGAAGAAGCCGAGCCCGCGCACCTTGGCGTGGTTGAGGACGGCCGCCAGCATCAGCCCGATCGCCAGCGGCAGCAGCGCGTAGAACACCATGAGCACGAAGGCGTGCCCGAAGGCGGCGCGCAGGTCCTCGTCGGCGACGATGGCCGCGTAGTTGCCCAGCCCCGCCCACGTGCCGAGGCTCAGCCCGTCCCAGTCGTAGAGCGAGAGCTGGACCGCCCGGCCGATCGGGTAGAGCAGGAAGGCCGCGTAGACGGCGAAGGCCGGCAGCAGGTACAGATAGGCGACCCGGCGCGGCTCGCCCGGCGGCCGGTTCATCCGTTGCTGTCCACGAACTTCTTGTAGTCCTTCTCCAGCGTGGCCAGGAACTCCTCGGGTGTGGCCTTCTTGGCCAGCAGGTCCTGGAGCGCGGCGCCGAGCGTGTCGGAGAAGGTGGGCGTGGCGTAGTCGAGGTACGGCACCAGCCCGTCCTGCTTGGTGATCGCGGCGAAGGCGGTGAACATGTCCTTCTGCGGCCCTTCCTCGACGGCCTGCTGGTCGGTGTCGGCGACCGGCAGCAGGTCGTTCTGGGTGAGCACCTTCATCGCCTCGGGGTTGGTGATGAAGTCGAGGTAGGCCGCCGCCGCGTCCGGGTTGGGGCTCTTGGCGGTGACCGCGAACGGCAGGCCGGTGCCGCCGGTGGCGACCGGGGCGCCGGGCGGCAGCATGAAGCCGAGATCCTTGCCCATGTCCGGGCCCAGCTCGCCGATCAGCCAGCTCCCGCCGATGACGAAGACGCCTTTGCCCTTGCCGAACGCCTGCCAGCCGGCGTCGTAGCCGAGGCCGTTGACGTCCTTGTTGAGGTAGCCCTTGTCCATCCACTCGACGAGCTGGGCGGCGGCCGCGGTGTTCTCCGGCGTGCTCCAGCTCGCGCCCTTGCGGCCGAAGCCGAGGGTGGCGATCTGCTCCTTGGGCACGTGCTGGCCCTGGACGGTGCCGAAGACGTGGACGGCGGGCCATTTGTCGAGGTTGCCGAGCATGATCGGCTGCTCGCCCGCCTGCTTGGCCTTCTCCAGCGCCGCCTGGAAGTCCGCCCACGTCGCCGGTGGCTGGACGCCGAGCTTGGCGAGCTTGGCGCGGTTGTACAGGATGCCGACGACCTCGCCCGCCTGGGGCATGCCGTACACGTTGCCCCGGCCGAAGTCCTTGCCGTCGGGGGTGTAGCTGACGTACTGCAGGACCGACTGGGGGTAGCGCTTCTTCCAGCCGTACGCCTCGGCGTAGGGGTCGAGCGGGCGTAGCTGGCCGGCCTTGACGAAGGCGCCCATCTGGGGGCGGCCGTTGTTGGCCTGGACGACGTCCGGCGGCTCGTTGCCGCTCAGGGCCAGGCGCAGGGTGGTGTTGAGGTCGTCGAAGGAGCGGGAGACCCGCTTGATCGTGATGTTGGGGTACTTCGCCATGAAGGCGGAGTTCAGCGCGGTCATCTGGGCGTTCTGCGCGCCGCGCACCTCCTGGTCCCAGACGGTCAGCGTCACCTTGCCGAGGGCGGCGGCGTCGGTGCGGACGGCGGCGGGGCTCGACGGGGCGGAGGACGCGGCCGGCGGCGCCGAGGACCCCGGGGCGCAGGCGGTCGCGGTGAGCGCCACTACGGCTGCGGCCAGCAGGGCACGCGTCGAGGCGGTCATGGGCTTACTCCTTCGGGGCGGGCGTGCGTGGCGGCTCGGGGGCCATCCCGAGGTCGGCGTAACGTGCGACGGTCGCGGCCGCCCGGCGTACCGCCCCGACCGGCACGGAGGGGACCAGCGTGTCGAGGAAGGCGTAGCGCCGCGCCAGCGACTCGCCGTAGGCGCCGGTGTGGCCGGACGACGCGCGCACCTCGTGCCACCAGTCGGCGATGTCACCCCACCCGGGCGCCGCGAGCGAGCCGCCGAACTGCTGTACGGCCAGCGACGCGCAGAGTCCGGCGAAGGCGAGCCGGTCGGCCAGCGGCCACGAGGACAGGGTGCCGAGCACGAACGCGGCGCCGAAGACGTCGCCGGCGCCGGTGGGGTCGAGCGCGTGGACCCGGGGCGAGGGCACGAACGCCTCCTCGCCGGTGGCCGAGTCGATGGCCATCGCGCCGTTGGCGCCGTCGGTGACCACGGCGACCGGTACCCGGTCGGCGAGGGCGTAGAGCGCGTCGCGCGGGGTGTCCATCCCGGTGTAGGCCATGGCCTCGACGGCGTTGGGCATGAACGCGTGGCAGACGGAGAGCTGGTCGAGCAGGCTGGCCGGCCAGGCGCCCGAGGGATCCCAGCCGACGTCGGCGAAGAGCAGGGCGCCGTCGCGGTGGGCGAGGTCGGCCCAGTTGCAGCCGCCGTCGGCGTCGCCGCCGAGCGGCTCGTCGGGTGAGAGCGTGACGATGACGGCGCGGGTCGCGGGCGGCTTGCCGATCATCTCGGAGGCGGCCAGCGGCGAGGGGTGTCCGTGGGTGACCATGCTGCGGTCGCGGTCGACGGCCATGGAGACGGTCACCGGCGAGTGCCAGTGCTCGAAGCGCCGGGACCTGGACAGGTCCACGCGTTCCTGCTCCTCCAGCGTGCGCCAGCAGAAGTCGCCGTAGTCGTCGTCGCCGAAGGCGGCGGCCAGGGAGGTGCGCAGGCCGAGGCGGCTGGCGGCGATGGCGAGGTTGGCGATGCCGCCGGGGCACGAGCCCATGCCCTCGGCCCAGACCTCGCTGCCCGCGGTGGGCATGGCGGGCAGGCCGGTGAAGACGATGTCGAGGAAGACCATTCCTGCGAGGAACACGTCGAACTGGGGGCCCTCGGGGCTTCGCCGCTGGGCGAGAGGGTCGTACACGGTACCGCGTCCTCCTCGGCAGATCGACGATGTGCGCAATCTTGCATGTTTGCTCGCGCATATCAAGGGCTAATGGAAAATCATGCTCACAGTTGCGCGAAAATGACTGATACGATCCGAGCGTGCTTCAGCGCCTCCGGCATGAGGAGATCATGCGCCGTGTCCGCCTCTCCGGCGCCACGAGCGTGCACGACCTCGCCCGGCAGCTGGGGGTGAGCCCCTCGACCATCCGTCGGGACCTGGAGGTCCTCGACCGCGACGGCACGCTGCGCCGGGTGCGCGGCGGCGCCCTGGCCGGCGCCGATCCCGACCCCGACATGCCGTTCGCCCAGGTCGCCGGCATCCACGAGAGCGACAAGGAGGCGGTCGCCGTGGCCGCCGCGCGGCTCGTGCACGAGGGCGAGGTGGTCCTGCTGGACATCGGCACGACCACGATGCGCCTGGCCAGGCAACTGCGCGGGCGCAAGGTCACCGTGGTCACCTCCAGCCTGGCCGTGCTCGACGTGCTGCGCGCCGATCCGGCGGTGGAGTTGCTGCTGCTCGGGGGGATGGTGCGCCGGCCGTACCACTCGCTCGTGGGGGTGCTGACGGAGGAGGCGCTGCGGCAGGTGGTGGCCGACCGGGTCTTCCTCGGCACGAGCGGGGTGCGGCGCGACGGGCAGGTCGTCGACACCACGCTGGCCGAGGTGCCGATCAAGCGGGCGATGATCGCGGCGGCCGGGCAGGTGGTGCTGCTGGCCGACCGGCACAAGTTCCCCGGCACCGGCGCGCTGCGGGTGTGCGGGCCCGAGGACATCGACGTCGTCGTCACCAACGAGGGCGCGGACGACAGCACGCTGCGCGCATGCGCGGCGGCGGGAACGGAAGTGGTGCTGGCATGAAACTGGCCGTTCTCGGCGGCGGAGGCTTCCGGGTCCCGCTCGTGTACGGCGCGCTGCTGCGTGACACGGCGAAGCGGCGCGTGGACGAGGTGGTCCTCCACGACGTCTCGCCCGATCGGCTGGCGGCGATCGGGCACGTGCTCGGCCAGTTGGCCGAAGGACACGACGACCCGCCGCGGGTGCGCGTCACCACCGAGCTCGACGAGGCGCTGGGCGGCGCCGACTTCGTCTTCTCGGCCATCCGGGTGGGCGGGCTGGCCGGGCGGACCGCCGACGAGCGGGTCGCGCTCGACCTCGGCCTGCTCGGGCAGGAGACCACGGGTCCCGGCGGCGTCTCGTTCGGCCTGCGGACGATCCCGGTGGCGGTGCGCGTGGCCGAGCGGGTGGCTGCGGTGGCGCCGCGGGCCTGGGTGATCAACTTCACGAACCCGGCCGGGATGATCACCGAGGCCATGCGGAGCGTGCTCGGGGACCGGGTGGCCGGAATCTGCGACTCGCCGATCGGGCTGATCCGGCGGGCCGCCGGCGCGCTGGGCGTGGACCCGGCCCGCGTCTCCCCCGACTACGTGGGGCTCAACCATCTGGGCTGGCTGCGCGGGCTCGGTTACGAGGGGCGTGACCTGCTGCCCGGGCTGCTGGCCGACGAGGAGGGGCTGCGGCAGGTGGAGGAGGCGCGGCTGTTCGGCGCCGACTGGGTGCGCACGCTGGGGGCGCTGCCCAACGAGTACCTGTACTACTACTACTTCACCCGCGAGTCGGTGGCCGCCGCCGCGGCGGCCGAGCGGACCCGGGGCGAGGCGCTGGTCGTGCAGCAGGACCGGTTCTACGCCGCGGTGCGCGAGCGGCCGGAGCGGGCGCTGGCCGCGTGGCGGGCGACCCGGGCCGAGCGCGACGCCACCTACATGGCCGACTCCCGCGAGGTGTCCGGGGCGGGTGAGCGGGCCGCGGCCGACCTGGCGGCGGGCGGCTACGAGGGCATCGCGCTGGCGCTGATGGCGGCCATCGCCCGGGGCGAGCCGGCCACGATGATCCTCAACGTGGGCAACGGCGGGGCGGTGCCGGGGCTGCCGCCCGAGGCGGTGGTGGAGATCCCGTGCGCGGTGGACGGCTCGGGCATCCACCCGCTGGCCACCCGCCCGCTGCCGGGCCGCTTCCTCGGGCTGATGCAGCAGGTCAAGGCGGTCGAGCAGGCCACGATCGAGGCGGCGCTCACCCGGTCTCCCGCGCTGGCGGTGCAGGCGCTGGCGCTGCATCCGCTCGTGGACTCGGTGTCCACCGCGCGCCTACTGCTCGACGGCTACCGGGCCCGGATTCCCGAGCTGGCCGCGGTCCTGCCCGGCTGAGGTGAGGCGGCGGCCGAGCGCCTGCATGGGGCGCTCCAGGAGGCGGTAGGTCAGCCAGCTCGCCAGCACCACCAGGACGAGGCAGAGCAGGCTGACCCCGAGCTGGAGGGCGGCCGGGGCCCAGCGCAGGTCGCCGGTGATCGCGATCACCACGGTCAGGATCGGCAGGTGCAGCAGGTACAACGAATAGCTGATCACCCCGAACCACACCAGGACGCCCGGCAGCCGCCGCCCGCGCAGCGCCATGAGCCCGGCGAAGGTGGCCACGGCCAGGGCGATCGTGGAGATCCACACGTCGGGCTGGACCCACCACCAGCCGGCGTCCAGCGCCCAGACGGGGGTGAGCGCCACGAGCGCCCCGGCGGCGAGCGCGGGCCAGAGGCTGCCGGTCCCCCGCTCCCACTGGTGCACGGCGGTCCCGGCGAACATCACCGCCAGGATCGCCGCCCCGAACCAGGGTGTCGGGCTGGCGGTCAGGAGCAGCCCGAGTGCCATGACGCCGAGGACGGCGGCGCCCGCCGTACGGAACACCCCGGTCAGGACGCAGGCCAGGCCCGCGGCGAACAGCACCAGCGAGACCCACGACAGCCACGGCCCGGCCAGCGGCGCGTTGGCCAGCGCCAGGCCCGCGGCCATGGCGGCGACGGCGAAGGCCAGCGACAGCAGGCCGCGGCCCACGCGCACGCCGGTCACGAACAGGGCGGTGACCATGAGGTAGAAGACCATCTCGTAGGAGAGGGTCCACATGGTGTTGACCACGCCGCCGGCGCCGACGACGTCCAGCAGCATCGTGGCGTGCGCGGCCACCGCGGAGGGGTCGCGCGGCACCTCGGGGCGTACCGGCAGCCAGAACGACAGGGCCAGCACGATCACGATGACCCCCGCATAAAGGGGGTAGAGGCGGAAGAAGCGGCTGATCCAGAACCCGCGCACGTCCCCGCGCCGCTCCAGCGAGACGGGGATGATGTAGCCGCTGACCAGGAAGAACACCAGGACGCCGAACATGCCGAGGTTGATGAACGTGGGCCGCAGCCAGGGCACCGCCCAGGTGAGCAGGTGTTCGGCGACGACGGCCAGCGCGCCGATGCCGCGCAGGGCGTCGAGCCAGGCCAGCCGCGTGGGAGCGGGCACGGTGGACGCGAGTGTGGGCGAGGCGGCGGCTGGCACGGATTCCGTCCTACCCAGATGTCGGGAAAATCACCTTCCCGACCCTGAGTGCGAGATGCGGATATTTGTAGGTTAGTCTTACCTAACTTGCGGAGCCCCGGGTCATGTCCCGGGGCCACGCCGTACGGCCGGACGCCCGGCCGTACCTTTCCATGAAGCACCAAGGATCCTTTCATGCCGTTCCGGTTCCCCCGTGCGCGCCGTCACGCGCTCACTCTGTCCGCCGTCGTCACCGCCGCCCTCGCGCTCGGCGCCTGCTCCTCGGCCGCGAAGCAGCCCGCGGAGCAGACCGCGGAGCAGCCCGCCGCCGCCGAGAAGCCCGCCACCACCGCCGCGGGCGGCTTCCCCGTCACCATCGACAGCGCGCTCGGCCAGGCGAAGATCACGCAGCAGCCCAAGCGCGTGGTCACCCTCGGACAGGGGTCGGCCGAGACCGCGATCGCGCTCGGGACCATCCCGGTCGGCATCGAAAGCTACGAGTGGGGCAGCGACAAGACCGGCTACCTGCCCTGGATCCACGAGGCCGTGACCAGGGCCGGCGGCCAGTTGCCCAAGCAGTTCAAGGGCGGCGAGGACATCGACGTGGACACCATCGTCGAACTCGAGCCCGACGTGATCCTGGCCCCCTGGTCCGGCATCACCAAGGAGCAGTACGCGGTCCTGTCCGGCATCGCGCCCACCGTGGCCTACCCGGACCTGCCGTGGAGCACCAACTGGGACCAGCAGATCGAGATCGTCTCCAAGGCGCTGGGCAAGCCCGGGGAGGCGCCCAAGCTCATCGCCGGCATCAAGAAGAACCTGGGCGACGCCGCCGCCACCCGCCCGCAGTACCAGGGCAAGACGTTCTCCTACATCTACACCAGCGGCCCCGGCACCCTCGGCGTCTTCAAGCCCGAGGAGCAGCGCGTGGCCATGGTCTCCATGCTCGGCCTGACCGTCGACCCGGTCGTCGGCGAGTTCAAGGAGACCGAGGGCACCGACTCGGCGCTCATCGGCCTGGAGAACGCGCAGAAGCTGGCCAAGAGCGACCTCATCTTCACGTTCTACACCGACGAGAAGACGCGCAAGGAGATCGAGGCGCAGAAGCTCTACGCCGCCATCCCCGCGGTCAAGCGCGGCGGCGTCGTGGCCAGTGACGACACCCCGTTCGTCACCGCCTCCTCGATCATCAACCCGCTCACCGTGCCGTGGGTGATCGACCGCTACCTGCCGCTGATCGACAAGGCCGTCGCCACCCTCAAGTGACCACGGCCACGTGACCACGGCTCCCCTCGCCCAGCCCACCCGCCCGCGCGGCCGCGCCGCCCGGCGGGTGCCGGCGTTCCTGCTCGCGCTCGCCGTCCTGGCCCTCGCGCTGCTGGCCAGCGTCGCCTTCGGCAGCCACCCGACCTCACCGGCCGACGTTCTCGACGTCCTGTACGGCACCGCCGACCAGAACACCGTCACCGTGGTCGAGAGCCGCTACCCGCGCACCGCGCTCGGCCTGCTGGCCGGAGCCTGCCTGGCCGTCGCCGGCACGCTGATGCAGGGGGTGACCCGCAACCCGCTGGCCGACCCCGGGCTGCTCGGCGTCACCGCCGGCGCCGCGGCGGCGGTCGTCACCGCGATGGCCTTCCTCGGCGCCTCCGGCCAGGCCGGCACCGTGTGGTGGGCGCTGCCCGGCGCGCTGCTGGCGGGGCTGCTCGTGCACGTCATCGGCTCGGCCGGATCGGGCGCCGGGCTGTCGCGGCTGGTGCTGGCCGGGGCGGTCGTCTCGGCCGTGCTGACCGCGTACGTGCAGGCGGTCACGCTCGGCAAGCCGCAGGTCTTCGACAGCTACCGCTACTGGGTGGTCGGCGCGCTGGGCGGGCGTGACTTCCCCGTGCTGTGGTCGGTGCTGCCGCTGGCCGTCGCCGGGCTGGCATTGGCCCTGGTGACCGCGCCCGGCCTCAACGCGCTGGCGCTCGGCGACGAGTCCGCCTCCGCGCTGGGCGCCAGCCCGGCGCTCATGCGGGCGGGCGGCATGCTCGCGGCCGTCCTGCTCAGCACCGCCGCCACCGCCGCCGTCGGGCCGATCGCCTTCGTCGGGCTGGCCGTGCCGCACGTCGTGCGGGCCGTCGCCGGGGTGGACATGCGCACGCAGATCCTCTTCTCCCTGGTGGCCGGGCCCGCCCTGCTGCTCCTGGCGGACGTCGCCGGACGCGTGGTGCTCAGCCCGCAGGAGCTCATGGTGGGCGTGGTGACCGCGTTCATCGGCGCGCCGGCGTTGCTGCTGGCCGTACGGACGATGAAGGGGAGCGCGTGAAGCCGCGGAGTTCTCCGCAGCCCGGCCGCGCAGAGGCCATGCCGCGGGGCTACGTGCGGCTCGGCCGCGCCGTGGTGCTGCCACTGGCCCCGGCCGCCCTGGTCACGGGGCTGGTCACGCTGGCGCTGCTCCTCGTGGCCGCGCTGGCCACGCTGTCGATGGGACGGCTCGGCCTCGCCCTCCCGGATCTGTGGTCCGCGCTCACCCAGGGCGCCACGGGCAAGCAGGCGTTCGTGCTGGAGCGGCTGCGCGGCCCGCGCCTGGTGGTGGCCGTGGGCGCCGGGGCCGCCCTGGGACTGTCGGGGGCGTTGTTCCAGACCGTCACCCGCAACCCGCTGGCCAGCCCCGACGTGATCGGGCTGAACGCGGGCGCCGGAGCGGGCGCCGCCGTCGTGGTGCTGCTGCTGGCCGGGGTGGTTCCGGCGCCGCTGGGCGCGCTCGGCGGCGCGGTGCTGGCCATGGTGCTGGTCTACGTCTCCACCAGGGCCGGATTCCGCGACCCGGGACGGCTGATCGTGGCCGGCATCGGCGTCAACGCGATCGCCATCGCCTTCACCCAGTACGTCGTCTACGCGGTCGAACGCGACAAGGCTGCGGTCCTGACCGCCTACGTCAACGGCAGCCTCGCCGCCCGCTCCTGGGACCACGCGCTGACCGTGTGGCTGGTGCTGCTAGCCGTCGTCCCGGCGGTCGCGCTGCTGTCGCGGCGGCTGAGCGTCTCCGAGATGGGCGACGAACTGGCCGCCGGCCTCGGCGCGGAACCCGCGCGGGCCAGGACCGCCGCCGTGGTGGTCTCGGTCGTGCTGTCGGCCGGGGCCGTCGCCGTCGCCGGGCCGATCGCGTTCGTGGCGCTGACCGCCCCGCAGATCGCCCGCCGCCTGACCCGCCTGCCCGGCCCCCACCTGACGCTGTCGGCCCTCATGGGCGCGCTGCTGCTGGTCCTGGCCGACCTCGCCGCCCAGCAGTCGCCCATCCCCGGCAACCTGCCCGTCGGCATCTACACCCTGGCCGTCGGCGGCCTCTACCTCGGATACCTGCTGACCCGCGAATGGAAGAAGGGCACCCTGTGAGCACCGGCCTGGCCGTACGCGACCTCACGATCTCCTACGGCGGCGCCCCCGTGGTCCGCGACGTCAGCCTCGAGATCCCGCACGGCGCGTTCACCATGGTCATCGGCCCGAACGGGTGCGGCAAGTCCACCCTGGTCAAGGCGCTGGCCAGGGTGCTCAAACCGGCCAGGGGCACGATCACCCTGCACGGCCGCGACCTGTGGGCCTACCGGGGCAGGGAGGCGGCCAGGCACCTGGCGCTGCTGCCGCAGAACCCGGTCGCCCCCGAGGGCATCACCGTCGGCGGCCTGGTGCGCCGGGGCCGCTACCCGCACCACACGCTGCTGCGCCAGTGGTCGCCCGGCGACGAGGCGGCCATCGGCTTCGCCCTGGAGCGCACCGGCCTGCGCGAGCTGACCGGAACCCAGGCCGGGCAGCTGTCGGGCGGCCAGCGCCAGCGCGCCTGGATCGCGATGGTCCTGGCCCAGCAGACCGAGACGCTGCTGCTCGACGAGCCCACGACCTTCCTCGACATCGCCCACCAGTACGACCTGCTGGAGCTCTGCCGCGAACTGCACGAGGAGGGCCGGACCATCGTCGCCGTCCTGCACGACCTCAACCAGGCGGCCCGCTTCGCCACGCACCTGATCGTCATGAACGACGGCCGGGTCGTCGCCCAGGGGCCGCCGGCCGAGGTGCTCACCGCCGAGCTGGTCAAGCAGGTCTTCTGCCTCGACTGCGACATCGTGCCCGACCCGCGCACGGCCACGCCGATGGTGGTGCCGCACGCCCGCCGTACCTGACCCGCACTTGCGGGCGGCGCGCGCGAGGTGTCATGCTGACGGCATGATCGACAGTAGAAAGGGCGTGCGCGCCCTCGCCCGTTGACCGGGCCCCGGCGGCTGGGAGCCGTCGACCTCCGCGATGAATGGCTGGGCCACGCGCTTTCGACGCAGCCCGCCGACCGTCCGGCCGCAGAGGCGGCCATCACCCTCCTGTACGAACGGCTGGGCCGGCCCGCGCCCGCCTTCACCTGGGTGGACTCCCCCGGCGCCGCGCTGGCCCGCGTACCACCCGGTGTCCCGGTCCAGGCGTTCGGGACGATGAGGTCGCAGGCCGGCCTGTCGATCGCCCAGCGCCTGGCCACCCTCGTCGCCGACCTGCGCGCCGGGCTGGACGACGGCGTCGGCCACGCCTGGGCGCCCGGCTGGACCAGGCATCCGGACAACCCGATCGACAGCGTGGTGCGCGCCGCCCTGCTGGGCATCGTGCGCGACGGGATCTGCACGCCGATCCGCCTCGCGCTCCCCCTCGCCGACCGCCTCACCTGGTACGGCCAGCACGACGCCTACTGGATCGCCCACTACGACGCCTGGCATCGGGTAGGCGGGCGGACCTTCGGCGGCCGGATCGGCGAGCTGGCTCCCTGGGCGCAACTGGCCCGCTCCTGCGGCTGGTGGTGGCCCCTGGAGGACCGGTGCGTGATCGCCGAACGCCCGCTCTCGATCCGGCTGCGGGACGGCCGCCTGCACAGCGACACCGGCCCGGCCGTCACGTTCCCCGATGGCTGGTCCGTGTACGCGCTCGGCGGATTCGTCGTCCCGGAGTGGGTCGTCACCGGCCCCACCCCCGAGCTGATCGAGAACGAGCCGAACGTGGAGGTGCGCCGCCTGGCCATCGAGCGGCTCGGCTGGGACCGCTACATCGAGACAGCCGGGCTGCGCCTGGTCGCCACGGCGCCCGATCCCGGCAACCCGGGCTTCGACCTGAAGCTGTACGACCTGCCGCGGACGCCGCTGGGCTACACGCCCCGGGTGCTCCTGGCCGTCAACGGGTCCGTGGAGCGGGACGGTACCCGGCGGCGCTACGGCCTCGGCGTCCCGCACTTCCTCGACGACCCCGTGGCGGCGGCCGCCTGGACCTACGGCCTGTCCGCCTGCCACTACTCCCAGCTGGCCCGGCGCACATGACGCGGCTCGAACACACGACCGTGAACCTCGGCGTCCTGTCCCGGCGCACCGGCCTGACCGTCCTCGGCCACCTCGAGCGGGAGGTCGCCGTCCCCGTCCTGGAAGGCATCCAGGCGCAGGGCGACCTGATCGTCATCCCGCTGCCCCTGGTGGCCGTGGCCGTCTCCCTCACGAACGGGCGGCACTGGCTGCAGGTCCCGGCCACGGGCCTGGAACTGCTGCGCAGCGCGGCGGGCGGCAACCCGCACACGCTCGTCGCCGACCGCGGCGCCTGCGAGTACCTTCCCTCGCCGGACGACACCCTGGGGCTTGCACTGGGCGTGTTCCAGTGCAGTGCCCCGGTCTACCTGCTGCACCCCGAGCACGGGGCGACCGGGTTCACCCCGGGCGCCTACGTGGTGCGGCGGCAGCGGGAGTACGACCACCGCAGGCGCACCTGGTCCGGCGGCGCCCACCGCCTGGTCGCCGACTGATCCAGCCCAGCCTCCTCGTTCCCCAGAGGGCGGGGAGGCTGGGTCAGGGGCGTGCCGATGCCGGCCGGGGCGCAGACGGCCGTCCCGAGGATGACCGCCACGGCCAGGATGACGCGTTTCAGGCGTTGTTCTCGGCCCTGCCCATGCGCCAGTAGCCCATGAAGGCGACGGCGCGCTTGTCCATGCCGCGCTCGGCCACCAGGTGGCGGCGGAGTGTCCTGATCACGGCGGCCTCCCCGGCCAGCCAGGCGTACACCGGCCCGGAGGCGTGCTCCTCGGGGACCTCCCAGAGTTCGTCGACGTCCACGTCGATGTCCTCGAAGGAGTCGGCGGGCTTCTGCTCGGGCAGCAGCCGCGCGGCGGCCGCCCGCACGGCGGGGACGAGGCGGGCACCGTGCTCGCCGCCCTCGCGGGCCAGCCAGGTGAGCTGGACCTGGCTGGGGGTGTCGAGCGGCAGGAAGTCGGTGGCGTGGGGCACCTCGATGAGCGCCTCGCCGCGGGTGCCGGCGGGCAGGCGCTCCAGGGTCGCGCAGATGGCGGGGGCGGCGGTCTCGTCGCCGGCCATCAGGATGGCGCCGGTGCCCGCCGGGGGGCGGAACTCCAGGCCGCCGTGTTCCTCCTCGAAGCGGGCGTCGGGGCCGAAGAGGGCGACCTCGTCGCCGGGGCGCACGGCGCCGGCCCAGCGGGCGGCGGGGCCGCCGTCGCCGTGCAGGACGATGTCCACGTCCACCTCGCGCCGCTCCGGCCGCACGTGGCGGACGGTGTAGGTGCGCATGGGGTTGCACCGCTCGGCGGGCAGCGCCCGCCACTGCTGGAACCAGTCCGGTCCGGTGGGGAAGCAGTCGAGCCCGTGTCCGGCGATCGGGAAGATGAGTTTGATCCGCTGGTCGTAGCCGTTGTCGGCGAAGAGGTCGAGATCCTCCCCGGTGAAGGTGACGCGCAGGAACGACGGGCTGAGCAGCTCCAGCCCGCGTACCCGCACGTCGAACTTACGAAAAGGTTCAACCACGGCAAACTCCACGAATCACCAAGGGATTTAGGTTAGGCTAACCTACACTATCCCCGGCAGGCTAGATCGGCGGCACCGTCGCGCGCCACGGCACCGGCGTGGACAGCACCATCGAGCTGGTCGGCCGCCCATAGTGAGCCAGCCGGTCGATCAGCTCCTCGAAGTCGGTCATCGAGGCCACCGCCACCCGCAGCACGCAGCAGGCGCCGCCGGTCACCCGGTGCACCTCGAAGATGTCGTCCGACTCCAGCGCCTCCGGATGCCGCAGCACGCACCCCGGCCCGTAACAGGCCATCGTGACCAGCGCCACCACCTCGCGCCCCGCCGCCCGCGGGTCCACGTGCGCCCGGTACCCGGCGATCACCCCGGACTCCTCCAGCCGGCGCACCCGCTCGGCCACCGCGGGCGGCGACAGGTGCACCCGCCGCGACAGCTCGCTGAACGACAGCCGCGCGTCCGCCTGCAGCTCACGCAGCAACAACCAATCCATCTCGTCCACTTTTCCCGCCAAAAGTCAAAGGCCCCGAACGGGCCTCGATCGCTTGGTGAAACACCCTAAAGGCCGTTGAACCGTCATTCCTCCGCGGCCCCTCGCAGGGGCATCATGACCGCATGGACGTCACCCCGATCACCGCGCTCCAACGCAAGGAGCGGGCCGAAGCCAATGGCGGCGCCCCGACCCTCGAGTTCGACCGCCAGGTGCCCTACGACCGCTACGTGCGCGCCAGCACGCTGCACAGCCTGCAGAGCACGCTCAGCGACGACCCCGGCGAGATGTCCTTCCTCATGATCAGCCAGGTCATGGAGCTGTACTTCGGCCTGATCCGCTACGAGCTGCGCACGGCCCAGAGCCTGATCGCCGCCGACGAGGTGTGGGACTCCCTCGCGCCGCTGCGCCGGGCCGCGCTGCACCTGGAAGCGCTCAACGCCTCCTGGCAGGGGCTGCGCTGGATGACCCCGGCCGAGTTCAACCGCTTCCGCGACCTGCTCGGCGAGGGCTCCGGCTTCCAGTCCGCGATGTACCGGCACCTGGAGTTCGCGCTCGGGCTCAAGTCCGAGCAGCTCATCCGCCCCTTCCGCCGCCAGTCCGAGGTCCACGCCGAACTGCGCGAAAGCCTCGACACCCCCTCGCTGTGGGACGAGGTCCTGACCCTGCTCGTCCGCCGCGGCCTGGCCGCCGGCCCCGAGCAGGCGGTCGACGCGTGGGTGACCGTCTACGCCGACACCGGCCCCGGCAACCACCTGCGCCTGCTCGGCGAGGCCCTCACCGAGGTGGCGCAGCGCTTCGGCGACTGGCGCTACCACCACCTGCAGTCGGTACGGCGGGCCATGGGCGCCAAGGCCGGCAGCGGCGGTTCCGCCGGCCTCGTCTGGCTGGAGCGCAGCATGGCCAGAACGGTCTTCCCCGAGTTGTGGACCGCCCGCACGTTCATGTAGAGGAGCACTTGCCTTGGCAGGTTCACACGAGGTCGCCATCGTCGGAGCCGGGCTGGCCGGCTGCCTGCTCGCCTGTTACCTGGCCGCGCGCGGGCACCGGGTGACGCTGTACGAGCGGCGCCCCGACCCCCGCGCCGAGGGCGCGGAACGCGGCCGGTCCATCAACCTCGCGCTGTCGGAACGCGGGCTCAGCGCGCTGCGCGGCATCGGCCTCGACGAGCAGGTCATGGCCGAGGCGCTGCCCATGCGCGGCCGGATGATCCACCCCGTGCACGGGCGGCTCGACCTGCAGCTCTACAGCTCCGACGGGCTGCGCTCGATCAACTCCATCAGCCGGGCGCGGCTCAACGCGGCCCTGCTGGACGCCGCCGCCGAACGCGCCGAGATCCGCTTCGCGCACCGGCTCACCGGCCTGGACGCGGCGACCGGCACGATGGTCTTCGAGGGCGGGCACACGGCCAAGGCCGACGTGGTGCTCGGCGCCGACGGAGCCGGCTCCGCCGTACGGGCGGCGCTGGCGGCGGGCGCCGGGCTGCGGGAGCGGACCGACTTCCTCGAGCACGGCTACAAGGAGCTGACGATCCCGGCGCGCGACGGCGCGTTCGCGCTGGACCCCGGCGCGCTGCACATCTGGCCGCGCGGCACCTCGATGATGATCGCGCTGCCGAACCCGGACCGGTCGTTCACCTGCACGTTGTTCTGGCCGGAGGAGGCGTTCGCCGCCCTGGACACCCCGCGGGCGATCGAGCGGCACTTCGCCGAGGTCTATCCGGACGCCGTCCCGCTCATCCCCGACCTGGTGGACGACTACGAGAACAACCCCGTCGGCAAGCTCGGCACCGTGCACGCCCGGCCCTGGCAGGCCGGTGGGCGCGTGGGGCTGATCGGCGACGCGGCCCACGCGATCGTCCCCTTCTACGGGCAGGGGGCCAACTGCGCGTTCGAGGACGTCGTGGTGCTGAACCAGGTCCTGGACGAGACCGGCGACGACTGGGCGGCGGCGCTGCCGTTGTTCGAGCGGCGGCGGTTCGCGGACACCTCGGCGATCGCCGCGATGGCGCTGGAGAACTTCGTCGAGATGCGCGACAAGGTCGCCTCGCCGGTCTACCGGCTGGCCAGGCACGCCGAGCACGCCCTGCAAGGGGCGCTGCCCGGCCTCTACCTGTCGCGCTACGAGCTGATCTCGTTCTCCACCGTGCCCTACGCCCGGGTCCGGCGCCGGGTCCGCCGCCAGCACCAGGTCGTCGCCGCCGCCCTGGCCGCCGCCGGGATGGCGGCACTGGGGGTCGCCGCGGCCCGCCGTACCAGGGGAAGGTGAGTCAGGGGCGGCCGACGCCGACGTAGGTGTAGCCGAGGGCGCGCATGGCGGCCGGGTCGAGCAGATTGCGGCCGTCGTAGAGGACCGGCCTGGCCATGGTGTCCAGGACCGCCGCCCACGGCACCCGCAGCAGCTCGGGCCAGGCGGTGGCCAGGATCGCGGCGTCCGCCTCGGCCATGGCCTGCTCGGGGGTCTCGTGGCGGACGGCGCTGGCCCACGGCTCGGGCAGGCTCTCGGGGGCCAGCGGGTCCCAGCAGGTGACCTTGGCGCCCTCGGCCAGCAGGCGGGCGGCCAGGACGGTGCTCGGGGCCTCGCGCATGTCGTCGGTGCCGGGCTTGAACGTCATGCCGAGCACCGCGATCCTGGCGCCGTCCAGGCCGCCGAGCACGTCCTTCAGCTTCTGGATGGCCCGGCGCTTCTGCAGGTTGTTCACCTCGATCGCGGCGTTGAGCAGCTGGGGGTGGTGGCCGGTGTTGCTGGCAAGCTGCTTCAGCGCCTCGGAGTCCTTGGGGAAGCAGCTTCCGCCCCAGCCGATGCCGGCGCCGAGGAAGTGCGGGCCGATGCGGTGGTCCAGGCCGACCGCCTTCGCCACCCGCTCCACGTCGGCTCCGGTCAGCTCGCAGAGCACCGCGATCTCGTTCATGAAGCTGATGCGGGTCATGAGCATCGCGTTGCTGGCCAGCTTGACCATCTCGGCCGAGGCCACGTCCATCACCTCGACCGGCGCGTCCACGCCCGCGTGCAGCTCGGTGACCAGCCGGATCGCGGCCTCGTCCGCGCTGCCGACGACCACCCGGTCCGGGCGCAGGAAGTCGGCCACCGCCCGGCCCTCCGCGGTGAACTCCGGGTTGGCGGCGTAGCCGACGTGGGCCAGCCCGCCGTCGTCCAGCACCGTGCGCACCCGTGCCCCGGTGCCGACCGGGACCGTGCTCTTGACCACGACCGCCTTCAGGTGATCGGCGCCCTTCAGCGTCCCGATCACCGACCAGACGCGGGAGAGGTCGGCGTCGCCGGCCGCGGTGGGCGGGGTGTCCACGCACACGTAGACGACCTCGGCACCGGCCAGCGCCTCCTCGGCGCTCAGCGTGAAGGTGAGGCGCTCGGCGTTGCCGGCGATCAGCTCGGCCAGGCCGGGTTCGTGGATGGGGACCCGGCCGGCGTTCAGGAGGCGGATGCGCTCGTCCTGGATGTCACGGACGGCCACCGTGTGCCCCAGCTCGGCCAGGCACGCGGCGGTCACCAGGCCGATGTATCCGGCCCCGAAAACTGCGATCTTTCGCAACTTTGTCACCTCTTTCCCTCGCTAGGGTGCCCGAACGCGATCAGAGCCTGTTAACCGGGGTCATTGGCGGCACGGTCCGTCCTCCCTATAGTGGTCACGATACATCCGATGAAAAGGGAAATTTCCTGATATGTCGATGCAGTCGTGGTTCACTCAGGCCAAGCTTGGGATCTTCGTGCACTGGGGCATCTACGCCGTCCAGGGTGTCGCGGAGTCCTGGTCGTTCTATGACGGGACGATCGGCTATGACGACTACATGAAGCAGGCCGACGGGTTCACCGGAGCCCGCTTCGACGCGGGCCAATGGTCGGATCTGTTCGCCGCGGCGGGGGCGAGGTACGCGGTGCTGACCGCCAAGCACCACGACGGGTTCGCGCTGTGGCCGACAGAGTGGTCGCGGCTGCGCACCGAGCGGGACTACGTGGGCGAGTACGTCGCGGCCCTGCGTGCGCGCGGGATCCACGCCGGGTTGTACTTCTCCCACCTGGACTGGTCGCATCCCGACTACGCCAGCGTGGGCACCGGTGACAACCGCTTCGCCTTCCCCGAGCCCGGCCAGGAGGACCCGGCCGCCTGGGAGCGGTTCCTGGCCTTTCACCGCGGGCAGCTGCGGGAGCTCCAGGAGCGGTACGCGCCGGATCTGCTCTGGTTCGACGGCGACTGGGAACGCGACGCCGGCACCTGGCGGATGGCCGAGCTGCGCGAGGACCTGCTGGGGCGGCAGCCGGAGGTCGTCGTCAACGGGCGCATGCAGGGGTTCGGCGACTACTCCACCCCCGAGCAGGGCGTGCCGATCACGCCTCCGGCCGGGCCGTGGGAGTTGTGCCTGACGGTCAACGACTCGTGGGGATATCAGGGGCACGACGACAACCACAAGTCCGTGCGGCAGATCGTGCGGATCTTCGCCGAGACCATCGGCGGGGGCGGGAACCTGCTGCTGGACGTGGGGCCGCGCGAGGACGGGACCATCACCCCGGAACAGAGCGCGCGGCTGCGGGAGCTGGGCGACTGGATCCGGCCGCGGGCCGCGGCGGTCTACCCGACCGGGCGCGGGCTGCCGCCGGGGCACTTCAACGGGGCCAGCACGCTGTCGGAGGACCGGCGCCGGCTGTACCTGTTCGTCTTCGACCGGCCCAACGAGTTCGTGGTGCTGCGCGGGGTGCGCAACGAGGTGACGTCGGTGCGGGTGCTGGGGACGGGGCGCGAGCTGCGGCACGAGCGGTTCGGGGGGCTGCACGACGTGCCCGGGTGGGAGTACGTCTACGTCTCCGACGACGACCTCGACCCCCTGTGCACGGTGCTCGAGGTCAGCCTGGACGGCGAGCTCGACGTCTACCGGGACCACAGGCGTGACTAGGCCGGCTCAGCAGGGGGCGAGGCGGGTGGCTGTGTGCGGGATCGGCACGGAGTCGAGCACGTTCAGCGCGCACCGCACGACGGTCGACGATTTCACCCTTTGGACCGATATTTCGCGCTATCCCTTCCTGGAGGCGGATCCGTCCTCGGCGAGTGGGTGGTGGCCGGGCGGACAGGTGGAGTTCGTCCCCCTGCTCGTCGCCCGCGCGCTGCCCGGCGGCCCGGTCACCGGGGAGGCGTATACGGCGCTGGAGTCACGGCTGCTGGCCGCGCTGACCGCCGAGGGGCCGTTCGACGGCGTCTACCTCGACCTGCACGGCGCCATGCACGTCGAGGGCCGCGACGACGCCGAGGCCGGGCTGGCCGCCGCCATCCGCGCGGTCATCGGCCCGGACCGCCCGATCGCCGCCTCCATGGACCTGCACGGCCAGGTGAGCCGCCGCTTCGCCGAACTGGTGGACCTGCCCACCGCCTACCGCACCGCCCCGCACGTGGACCTGGAGGAAACCCGCGAACGCGCCTGCCGCCTGCTCGTCCACACCTTGACCCGGCACACGGACCCGCCGGCCGGGGGACCCGGTCTGCTCGCCGAGGAGGCGGAGCTGGTCCGGGCCTGGGTCCGGGTGCCGTTGCTGCTGCCCGGTGAGCGCACCAGCACCCGCCTCGACCCGGCCGCCGCGATCTACGCCCGGCTGCCGGAGGTCTCCCGCCGCCCCGGCGTCCTGGACGCCTCCATCTGGATCGGCTACGCCTGGGCGGACGCCCCGCGCACCGGCATCAACGTCCTGGTCAGCGGCACCTCCCCGGACGCGGTGAGCGAGGCGGCCGCCGAGCTGGCGCAGGCGCTGTGGCGGGCGCGTGACGACTACGCCTTCGCCATGCCCGCCCTGCCCCCGCGCGCCGCCATCGAGACGGCCCTGGCCGCCCCCGCGCGGCCGTACTTCGTCAGCGACTCCGGCGACAACCCCACGGCCGGGGGCTCCGGCGACGCCGCCTGGTTCCTGGCCGACCTGCTGGCCACGCCGTCGCTGGCCGCCGGGGATAAGTCCGCGATCTGGGCCTCGTGCGCCGACCCGGCCGCGGTGGCCGCCTGCGTGGCGGCCGGACCGGGCGGTGCGGTCGAGCTGCGGGTCGGGGGCGTGTACTCGGGCGACGCCCCGGTGCCCCTGCGCGGCGTCGTCCACTCCGTACGGCCCGGCGACCCGGTGGGCGGCGACCTGGCCGTGGTCCGCTCCGGAGGCGTGCACGCCGTGCTGACCACGCGGCGCAAGCCGTACCACTTCATCGAGGACCTGACCGAGCTCGGCCTGGACCCGTGGCGGCACGACCTGACCGCCGTCAAGATCGGCTACCTGGAGCCGGATCTGCACCGGGCCGCCGCGGGCTCGGTGCTGGCGCTGACGCCGGGCGGGGTGAGCCAGGACCTGGCGGCGCTGCCGTACCGGCGGCTGACGCGGCCGATCCACCCGCTCGACTCGGACATGCCCGCGCCGGACCTCACCCCGGTGCTGCTGCGCTCAGCCGCCCGCCGTATCTGACAGGCCGGCGGGGAAGACGTCGAAGTGCACGATCACCCGGGCGCTGTCCGGGTGATCGGCGCCGCGTGCCTCCGACAGGGCCCGGTAGGGCTCGATCACCTCCAGGACGGCGTCGCGCAGGGCGAGGCTCTCCTGCCGCGTCAGCCACAGGGAGCGGCGTGACAGGCCGCCGGCCTCCACCCATTCCCTGGGCGTGTGCGGCTCCTCGTCCAGCCATCGCTGGAGTTCGGCGCCACGCTGCCGGACGAGGTCCTGCAGAAGCACCCGGATGACGCCCAGGGCCTCGGGGTCGCCGGAGTCCTCCGGGGAGCCGTAGCCGAAGCCGCCGGGCGTGATGCGCCAGTACTTCTCCTTGCCCCGTCCCATGCCCTCGGCGATCTCGATCATCCCGTGCTTGGCCAGCTCGCGCAGGTGGTAGCTGGTGGAGCCGGTGTTCTCGCGCACCCGGGCGGCGAGCTGGGTGGCGGTGGAGGGGCCGAGTTCCTCCAGGAGCTCGTACAACCGCAGCCGCAAGGGGTGAGCGAACGACTTCATCGCGTTCACGTCGAGGGTGCGCTTCGAAAACCGCTTGCCCGCCATCGGTGTGCATACCTATCTTTGCAAAGGAATCGCTGCATAGTTTTCTTTACACACTAGCGGAGCGGGTATGCGATCGTTCGGATTTCTGTGGTCCTCCTCGGCGCTGTCGAACCTCGCCGACGGCGTCCTGAAGGTCGGCGCACCCCTGATGGCCGTCGGGATGACCCGCTCTCCCGGCGAGGTCGCCCTGGTCGGCGTGGCCACGACACTCCCCTGGCTCCTGCTGGCGCTGCCCGCGGGCGCGGTGGCCGACCGCGTGGACCGCCGGCGCGTCATGGTGCTGGCCAACGTCTTGCGCGCCGCCCTGCTCGTGGCCGCCGGGCTCCTCGCCTGGTCCGGCGGGCTGGGGTTGTGGGTGCTGGTGGCCGCCGTCCTGCTGTCCGGCACGGCCGAGGTCTTCGCCGACACCTCCGCCCAGTCCATCCTGCCCATGACCGTCCCCGCCAGCCGCCTGGCCTGGGCCAACGGCCGCATCGTGGGCGCCCAGACGATCGGCAACGACTTCATCGGCTCCCCCGTGGCCGGCCTGCTCGTGACACTCCTGCCCGCCGCCATCCTGGGTGCCCCCGGGATCCTGTACGGCGCGGCCGGCCTGCTGCTCCTCGGCATGCGCGGCGCCTACCGCCCCGCCCCAGCCCCCGGCGCCTCCGCCGGCGGGCGCAGCATGACGGCCGACATCCGGGAAGGGCTGCGCTACCTGTGGGGCCACCGCTTCCTGCGCCGCCTGGCGATCTCCAGCGGCATGCTGAACCTGGCCAGCGCCGCCTTCTTCGCCGTCTTCGTGTTGTGGGCGGTCGGTCCCGGGTCGCGGATCGGCCTGACCCCCGAGGCGTACGGCCTGGTGATGACCGCCTTCGCCGCCGGCGCGGTGGCGGCGTCCCTGGTGAGCGACCGGGTGGTCCGGTGGGCCGGCGAGGGCCCGGCCCTGGTGGGGTCCTGGCTGGTCAACAGCCTGCTGCTGGCCGTGCCCGTGCTGGCGCCGCACCCGGCCGCGCTGTTCCCCGTGGCGGTGGCGTGGGGGGCCACCAACGCGTGGTCCAACGTGATCGTGATCTCCCTGCGGCAGCGGATCATCCCGGAGGGGCTGCTGGGGCGGGTCAACTCCGCGTACCGGCTGATCGGGATGGGCGGCATGCCGGTGGGCGCGGCGGTGGCCGGGGTGATGGGCGAGACGTGGGGGCTGCCGTCGGTGTTCTACGGAGCCGTCGGAGTGTGCGTGGCCGCGGTCTTCCTGATCTACCGTGGACTCCGTGCGCGAGACACGCGCTCCGCCTCGGCAATTTTCACCGGGGTTGAGCAGCACCTCCGCTAATACCCACATATCCAGATCACGTTAGGTACCCTATGCCTTGCGCTGAGATGACATGATTGCCCCGAAGCAACGAGGGGATGGCATGCGGGAGATCGGCGGACGGTACCTCCTCAGCGAGGAGGCCGGTCGTGGGGGTATGGGAGTCGTCTGGCGGGCCTTCGATCAGCTCCTCCACCGAGAGGTCGCCCTCAAGGAGCTGACGCTGGCCGGAGAGGCCGAGGTCGTCCGCAGGCGAGTGCTGCGGGAGGCCCGTATGGCCGCCGGACTGACGCACCCCAACATCGTCACGGTCCACGACCTGATCGAGGAGAGCGGCAAGCTCTGGATCGTGATGGAGTACCTGGACGGGCTCTCATTGCACCAACTGCTCTCCCAGGTGGGCACGCTGCCCGCGCAGAGCGTCGCGGCCATCGGCCAGCACCTGCTCACGGCGCTGCGCACCGCCCATCGCGCGGGCGTGCTGCACCGCGACGTGAAACCCGCCAACGTGATGCTCACCGGCGACCGCGTGGTCCTGACCGACTTCGGCATCGCCACCGCCGAGGGCGACATCCGCACCACCACCTCCCGCCGCCTGCGCGGCACCCCCGCGTTCATGGCTCCCGAGCGGCTGTACGGCGGCGCCGCGACGAAGGAGGCCGACCTGTGGTCCTTCGGCGCCACCCTCTACAGCGCCCTCGAAGGCCAGCCGCCGTACCCGGGACAGGACGCGGCCACCGTCCTCGCGATGGCCCGCACCGGATCCTTCCCCTCCCCTCGCCGGGCCGGCATCCTGCGCCCGCTGCTCGAGGGGCTCCTCCACCACGACCCGGCCCGCCGCTTCACCAACGAGCACACCGCGGGACTCCTGGCCGGCGTGCGGGCGAGCGCCTTCCAAGCCGCCATCTGACGCCCCGGGGCTATCGGGCGGCGCCGAGCGCGGCCTCGGTCATCAGGTGCATGGCGGCCAGCGCCTGCCACGGCCGCCACCGGCCGGGCTCGAGGCCGGACGGGAACCGGTCCGCCACCGCCGCCCTCAGCCAGGGGTCGCCCGCCGGCCACGCCTCCGGGTCCCCGAGGCGGAAGGCCAGGTCCTCCCCCGCGCTGGTGTCCTGGGGCAGGCCGTACCCGGCGAGGTCTTCCGGCGCCAGGTCGGGCAGAACGTGGGTCAGCCCGCCCGGCAACCCGGGAACCCGGGTGCCGAGCCCGTCGACCAGCTCCGCCAGCCGGCCGATGGCCCGCTCCGCCGGCGCGCCCGCTCCGACGAGCTCCGACGGCGCCCGGACCGCCGCGGCGGCGATCGCCGCCTCGGCCGCGTTCCAGGCGCCGGGCACCGCCAGCCCCGGCCGGGCCCGCACCAGCGGCCCCAGCACCGGGTCCATCCCGAGCGCCGTCACCCCCGGGCTCTGGTCGGCGTCGACGCCCAGGAGCCTGCCCGCCTGGTCCACGACGTGGATCAAGCCCTCCCAGTACGGCAGGTGCGCGACCAGCACCAGGTGCCCGGGAGCGTCGCCGGCGCGCACCTCCAGCACCCCCGGCGCCCCGTCCACGCCGATCGTGCGCCGGTAGACGCCTCCGGAGACCTCCTCCACGCCGGGGATGGCCCGCGCCCCCAGGTAGGCCAGCATCGCCGCCCAGTCGTAGCCGGGCAGGACGGGCAGGCGCAGCGCGAGGCCGCCGTCGGCGACCAGGCGGTCGGCCCGGTGGCGGCGCTCGCGCAGCTCGGTGGGCGAGGCGTGGAAGACCTCCCGCATGCTCCTGTTGAACTGCCGCAGGCTCCCGTAACCGGACGCGAACGCGATGTCGAGCACGGTGAGGTCGGTGTCGTCCAGGAGCCGCCGGGCGAAGTGCGCGCGGCGCGAGCGGGCGAGCTGGTCGGGGCTGGCTCCCAGGTGCCTCAGGAACAGCCGCCGCAGGTGCCGCACCGACAGCCCGACCCGTTCGGCGAGGGCCGCCTCGGTGCCGCCGTCCAGCACACCGGCGATGATCAGCTGCCAGGCGGCGCACACCAGCCGCGGCATGTCCGCCGAGAAGGGCCCCGCCACCCGGTACGGCCGGCAGCGCAGGCACGCGCGGAATCCCGCCGCCTCGGCCGCGGCCGCGTGTTCGTAGACACGCGTGTTGCGGGCCAGCGGCCGGGCTCCGCAGCCCGGGCGGCAGTAGATGCCGGTGGTGACGACAGCCGAGTACACGGTCATACCGCATGTCTACGCCATCACCGGAGCCGCGGGCCGGACACATTCGGCCACGGTGGCGATGTCCTCATCTGTCCGGACGGGCCCGCGGGCCGGGCCCGAGCATGGTCGGCGTCCGACGACGTTCCCCTGGAGGAGTCCCATGCTGGTGAAGGTGTTCCCCATCAAGCTCAAGGACGGCGCGCAGGCCGCGGCCGAGGCGCTCGTCCGGGAGTTCGCCCCGAAGGGCCCCGGCGCGGAGCCGGGCACCGTGTCCTTCCGCGTCTACCGGGACCCGGCCAAACCCGACTACCTGCTCTTCGTCGAGCACTTCGCCGACCAGGCCGCCTACGACGAGCACACCGGCTCCGCGGCCTACCGCGAGCTCATCGCCGGGCGGTTCGCGGAGGTGATGGTGGAGTTCGTCGAGATCGACCACGAGCTGGTCGTCGCACTCTGACGCCACCGGGCCGGGGGTACGGCGGCGCCGTGCCCCCGGACGGGGGTGCGCGGAGCGCATTGCCTGACTAAGGTCAGAGAATGGATGATCGTCAGCTCAAGGAGCGATTCGCCGGGTTGACCACCGCGCACCTGGCCGACGGGTGCCTGCGCGCCGGTGTCCCGGTCCGGTGCGCGCCCTCGGCGGTCCGCGCCGCCGTACCCGGGGCCAAGGTGATCGGGCGCGTGCTGCCCGCGCGGCACGCCGGCAGCGTGGACGTGTTCCTGGAGGCGTACGAGGGAGCGCGGCCCGGTGACGTGCTCGTCGTCGACAACGACGGGCGGCTGGACGAGGCGTGCGCCGGCGACCTGGCCGTGCTGGAGGCGCAGGCCGCGGGGGTGTCCGGTGTGGTCGTCTGGGGCCTGCACCGAGACAGCGCGGACATCCGGGCGATCGGGCTGCCCGTCTTCAGCATGGGCGCGCTGCCGACCGGGCCACTGCGGCTGGACGAACGGCCGGGCGACGCGCTGGAGCGGGCCCGCGTCGGCGAGTGGACGGTCGGGCGGGACGACCTGGTGGCCGGGGACGACGACGGCGTGCTGTTCGTCCCGGCGGAGCGGGCGGGGGAGGTGCTCACCCTGGCCGAGACGATCCGCGACACCGAGCGCGGGCAGGCCGAGCGCATCCGCGCCGGACGCTCGCTGCGGGAGCAGCTCGGATTCGCCGCCTTCCTGGCCGAGCGGGCGCGCACGCCCGGGCTGACCTTCCGCGAGTACCTGCGGTCCGTCGGCGGCGCCATCGAGGAGTGAGCCGATCACCTTCCCGGCAGGGGCAGCAGGCCGCTGTCGTAGGCCAGCACGGCCGCCTGCACGCGGTTCTCCAGGCCGAGGCGGGTCAGGATGCGGTTGACGCGGCTCTTCACGCCCGCCTCCGACAACTCCAGCTCCCCGGCGATCTGGGCGTTGGACAGGCCCTTGGCCACCAGCACGAGCACGTCCAGCTCCCGCTGGGTGAGCGCGGCCAGGGCGGGCGGGCGGCCCGGCCGATCCAGCAGAGCGGGCGGGACGGCGGCGAAGGCGCCGATCAGCCGCCGGGTCACGCTCGGGGCCAGCATCGACTCGCCGGCCGCGACGACCCGGATGGCCTCGGCCAGCTGCTCGGGCGAGGAGTTCTTCAGCATAAAGCCGCCGGCGCCGGCGCGCAGGGCCGCGTGGACGTACTCGTCGAGGTCGAACGTGGTCAGCACCAGGACGTTCGGGCGCGGGTGCGCGGGATGGGGCCACTCGGCCAGGATGCGGGCGGTGGCCTCGACGCCGGTCAGGCCGGGCATGCGCACGTCCATGACGACGACGTCGGGCTTCAGCTCGAAGGCCAGGGCCACGGCGCGGGCGCCGTCCTCGGCCTCGCCGACGACGTCAAAATCGGCCCGCCGTACCAGCATGGCCGTGAGAGCGGCGCGGACCAGGGCCTGGTCGTCGGCGATCAGGACGCGGATCATCAGGGCGCCGCCCAGCGCAGCGTGGCCTCGACCCGCCAGCCGCCGTCGTGCGGGCCCGCGCGCAGGGCGCCGTCGAACAGGGCGGCGCGTTCGCGCATGCCGATCAGGCCGAGTCCGGAGCCGGGCAGCGGGCGGTGTCCCGGGTACGGCGGGCCGTTGGCGACCAGGACGGTCAGGGCGCCGGGGGCCTGCCGTACCCGGATCCGCACCTCGGTGGGGCCGGCGTGCTTCAGGACGTTCGTCAGCGCCTCCTGCACGATGCGGTAGGCGGAGACCTGCGCCGCCTCCGGCACCGCCCCCGCACCCTCGACCCTCTCACCCTCCGCCCTTTCACCCTCGACCCTCTCGCCCTCCGCCCCTACGCGCTCCGTCTCGAGCCGGACCCGGCAGCCCGCGGACTCCGCCGCCGCGGCCAGGCGGTCCAGGTGGGCCAGCGAGGCGCTCGGCCCGGTGTCGCCCGGGCCGTCGGCGAGCAGGCCCAGCAGGCGGCGCATCTCGTCCAGGGCGTCGTCGGCGGCGGCGCCGATCGCGGCCACGCCCCGGTCGCCGGGGAACGCCTCCGCGCTGGCCCGTGCCTGCATGGCGATCGCGCTGACGTGGTGGGCGACCAGGTCGTGCAGGTCCCGGGCGATTCTGGCGCGTTCGGCGGTGACCGCGCGGGCGGCGCTGAGCTCCTGTTCGGCGCGCAGGCGCGCGGCCAGCTCACGCAGGCGCTCCGCGTCCTCGCTGACCCGCCGCTGAGCGCTGCCCAGCAGCCACAACGCCCACGCCATGCCCGTCACCAGCAGCCATTCCAGCGGGCCCAGCGTGATCTCGGCGGGCACGCCCCGGCCCAGCCACGGGCGCACGAGGTCGGGGCCCAGGACCGCGGCGGCGGCCACCGGGATGACCGCGGCGCTGCCCGGCTGACGCGCGTACCGGGCCACGGCGTATCCGGCGAAGGCCACGAACACCCCGTCGTTGTACCCCACGACCGGGTCGGCCAGCTCGTACACCACGTACGCCAGGCTGCTCACCGCCATGACCGTCCACGGCCGCGTGCGCCGCCACACCAGCGGCAGCCCCTGGGCCAGGATCAGCGCCAGCAGCATCGCGGCCGTGCCGGGATCGCGCGGCACCTCCTCGCTCAGCCGCAGCAGCAGGCCGAGCGCGGTCACCGCGCAGGCCAGCAGGACGTCGGCGGCGCGCGGATGGGCGGCGAAGAAGGTGCGAAGGCTCGTCATCGGTGTGGCCAGCGTATGCGGTCGCCGGACCGCCTCCCGGCCGGGCGCAACGAAAGATGCGCGGCCATCCGGAAGATCGGCCCCAGGGAGGAAAGGCGCGCAGGGATGCGGCCCCTGCACGAGAGACCACCCCCGCGTCAGGCTGACCCGCGCGCACGAAGGGCCTCCCCCACGCCTGACTCACGCGCGGGGGCAATACGCTGATGCCCATGATCGCCCGCCAGCGCCAGCTCGTCATCGACTGCGCCGACCCGTCGCGCCTGGCCGCCTTCTGGGCCGCGCTCCTCGGCGGCGTCGCCGTGGACCGCGACCCGGCCTGGTCCTACGTGGACCCTCCGGACGGCCTGCGCCTGGCCTTCCAGCGGGTGCCCGAGGGCAAGGCCGTCAAGAACCGTCTCCACCTGGACCTGGCCGTCGCATCCCCCGCCGGCGCCGCCGCCCGGGTCGCCGCGCTCGGCGGGCGGGCGGCCGGCGAGCTGCAGGAGGACGCCGTGGGCGCCTTCCAGACCATGGCCGACCCCGAGGGCAACGAGTTCTGCCTCGTCGCCCCCTGAGCGGGCGGCCTCAGTCGCGCTTGGCGCGCAGCTCGGCCTCCTCGGCGTCCATCCGAGCGGCCTCCTCCGGCGTGGGCGCGCTCCCCCCGAGATGCGCGGGCTGCCACCAGGCGCCCTCCGGAATCTCCGGGTAGGTGCGCTGCGCCCGGTCCACCAGCTCCGACAGGCGGCTGTGCAGGGTGCTGGTGTGCTCGTCGACGTTCTCCCCGCGCTTGGGGTGCATCGGCTCGCCCACCAGGATCGTGATCGGCACGTGCCGCTGGGTCAGCTGCTTGGGCCGCCCTTTGGTCCACAGGCGCTGGCTGCCCCACAGCGCCACCGGGATCACCGGCACCTTCGTCGCCTGCGCCATCCGGATGGCGCCGTTCTTGATCTCCTTCACGGTGAAGGAGCGGCTGATCGTGGCCTCGGCGAAGACGCCGACCACCTCCCCCGCCTTCAGCTTGCGCAGGGCGGTCGCGTAGCTGCCCGCCCCGGCGCCGCGATCCACCGGGATGTGGTGCATGCCGCGCATCAGCGGCCCGGAGATCTTGTGCTCGAAGACGTCCTGCTTGGCCATGAAGCGCACCAGCCGCTTGGACGGCAGCGCCCCGAATCCGGCGAAGATGAAGTCCAGATAGCTGATGTGGTTGCTGACCAGGACCGCGCCGCCGGTCCTCGGCACGTGCTCCGTCCCCTCCATGTGGAAGCGGTAGTCCATCACCTTGAAGAGGGTGCGCGCGAGGGCGATCACCGGCGGGTACACGATCTCAGCCATGCCCGAACCGTAGCCTAGGTTGGACGGTGGTCGGGAGGCGGCGCATGCCGCGCACGTTGCCGTGCCCGATCCGCCGGATCCCGGCGGTGTCGATCTCGTACGACGGGTCCACGGCGGCCACGAGTTCCTCCAGCGTGATCCGGGCCTCCAGCCTGGCCAGCGCGGCGCCGAGGCAGAAGTGGCGGCCGGCGCCGAAGCTGATCGCGCGGGACTGGTCGCGGGTCAGGGTGTAGGCGTCGGCGTCGGGGAAGACCTCCTCGTCGCGGTTGGCGGCGCCGATCAGCAGCCACATCTTGGCGCCCGCCGGGACCCGCCGGCCGTACATCTCGGTCTCCCTGGTGAGGCGGCGGGCCAGGCCCTGCGCGGGGGTGTCGTAGCGCAGCGACTCCGCCACCCACTCCTCGACCGCGCCGGCGAAGGCGGTGGCGCGCTGGCCGGGGTGGCGCCAGGCGTGATACCAGGCGGCGCTCAGCAGGTGAGTGGTTGACTCCGCGCCGGCGCCGACGAGCAGCATGACGAAGGCGACGATCTCGCCGTCGGACAGGCCGTCGTCGGCGACGAGGACGGAGACCAGGTCGTCGCGGGGGGACTTGCGGCGTTCGGCGGCCACCGCGCCGTAGTAGTCGGCCAGGCGGAGGATGGTCTTGACGTCGAGCGCGGCCATCTCGGCCCCGGGGTCGCGGCTCAGCAGGGGCTCCGAGCGCACGCGCACGCCGGCGCGGTCGGAGGGCGGGATGCCGGCCAGTTCGGAGATGACGTCCAGCGGGATGCAGGCCGACAGGTCCCGGACGAAGTCGAAGCTGCCCTTCTCCACGACCTCGGCCACGTAGGAGCGGGCGATCTGGCGGATCATCGGCTCCAGGGCGGCGACGCGGCGCGGGGTGAACCCGCGCGAGACGATCGCCCGCAGGCGCGTGTGGTCCGGCGGGTCCATGGCCAGGAACGAGAGGTAGTCGCGCGCCCGCGGCCCCCAGTCGCGGGAGTTGAGCAGCGGGCCGTGGTCGCTGGAGTACAGGTCGCTGTCGGGCAGGGCGGCGGCCACGTCGGCGTGGCGGGTCAAGGCCCAGAAGTCCAGGTCCTCGTTGTGGTAGAGCGGCGATTCCCGGCGCATCCAGGCGTAGACCGGATAAGGGTCCTCGATCACCGCCGGGTCGTAAGGGCTGTAGGCAGACTCCACCCCGACCACGCTATTCCGCTTGCCCTCCGGGGAGAACGGGCATTAGTTGGTGACCATGAAGAAGCTCATCAACTCGCCCGGCGGCGTGGTCGGCGACGCGCTGCGGGGCATGGCGGCGGCGCACCCGTCGCTGCTGGTGCGCGACCAGGTGGTCTACCGGGCGTCCGGGCCGGTCGCCGGGAAGGTCGGGCTGGTGTCGGGGGGCGGCTCCGGGCACGAGCCCCTGCACGCCGGTTTCGTCGGGTACGGCATGCTGGACGCCGCCTGCCCGGGGGAGATCTTCACCTCGCCGGTGCCGGACCAGATCATCGCCGCCACGCAGGCGGTCGACGGCGGCGCCGGGGTGCTGCACGTCGTGAAGAACTACACCGGCGACACCCTCAACTTCGAGCTGGCCGCCGACCTCACCGAGGGCGTCGAGGTGGCCACCGTCCTGGTCGACGACGACGTGGCGGTCCAGGACTCGCTGTACACCGCCGGCCGCCGCGGCACCGGCGCCACGTTGTTCGTGGAGAAGATGGCCGGAGCGGCGGCCGAGCAGGGGGCGCCGCTGAGCGAGGTGGCCAGGGTGGCGGCGGAGGCGGACGGGCGCAGCCGCTCGTTCGGCGTCGCGCTGACCTCGTGCACGACCCCGGCCGCCGGCAAGCCGACGTTCGACCTGCCGGAGGACCAGGTGGAGCTGGGCGTCGGCATCCACGGCGAGCCCGGCCGCCGCCGCGTGCCGCACACGGGCGCCCGCGAGCTGGCCGAGGTGGCCATGGACGCGGTGCACGGCGACCTGCCGCTGTACGGCGACCTGCTGGTCATGGTCAACGGCTTGGGCGGGACGCCGCTGATCGAGTTGTACGTGGTCTTCGCCGAGGTGGAGGCGTACGTGCGGGCGAAGGGGGCGCGGGTGACGCGCTCGCTGGTCGGCAACTACGTGACGAGCCTGGACATGCAGGGCTTCTCGGTCACCGTCTGCCACCTGGGCGACGAGCTGACCCGCCTCTGGGACGCCCCCGTCGAGACGCCGGGCCTGCGATGGGGTCGCTGATGGACGCCGCCTTCTGCACGGCCTGGCTCGAGGAGGCGGCCGCCGCGGTGGCCGACGGGCGCGAGCGGCTGACCGCCCTGGACTCCGCGATCGGCGACGGCGACCACGGGGCCAACCTCGACCGCGGGTTCTCCGAGGTACGGCAGGCACTCGCCGCCGGAGGCGCCGGGCAGCCGCTGACCGTGGCCGGGGTGACGCTGATCAGGAAGGTCGGCGGCGCCTCCGGCCCGTTGTTCGGCTCGGCGCTGCGGGCGATGGGCAAGGCGCTGCCGGCGGAGTTCACCCTGGCGGACTTCGCCACCGCCTTCCAGGCCGGGGTGGACGAGGTGGTCCGGCTCGGGAAGGCCGAGGAAGGGGACAAGACCATGCTGGACGCGCTCGGGCCGGCGGCCAGGGCGCTGGCGCTGGCCGTACGGGAGGGGGCGGGGGCGCGCGAGGCGTTGGAGCGGGCGGCGCGCGCGGCCCGCGAGGGCGCCGCGGCGACGGTGCCGATGGTGGCGCGCAAGGGCCGGGCCAGCTACCTCGGCGAGCGCAGCGCGGGGCACGAGGACCCCGGCGCGGCCTCGTCGGCGATGATCGTGGACGCCCTCGCCGCAGTGGGGGCGCGGTGGTAGGGATCGTGCTGGTCTCCCACAGCGCGGAGCTGGCGGTCGCGGCCGTGGCGCTGGCCCGGGGGATCGCGGGTGAGCAGGTGCCGCTGGCGGCGGCAGGGGGGACGGACGACGGCGGGCTCGGGACGAGTTTCGACCGGGTCGAGGCGGCCATCGGCGCGGTCGATCGGGGTGACGGGGTGGTGCTCATCCCGGACCTGGGCAGTTCGGTGCTGACGGCGCGGCTGCTGGAGGCGCCGGGGCGGGTGGTGCTGGCCGACGTGCCGTTCGTGGAGGGCGCGGTGGCCGCGGCGGTGACCTCGGGCGCCGGGGCGCCGCTGGAGGAGGTGCTGGCCGCGGCCGAGGAGGCCCGCGCCTTCCGCAAGACGTGAACGATCAGTGGCCCTTGAACGCCTCCTCCAGCCACCAGGAGGGATGCTCACGGGCGACCTTGGCGTGGACGAGGATCGCCCGGTCCCGTGGGCCTTCCAGCCAGCCGGTCAGCGGGGCCAGGTCGCCGGGCTCGGTGACCGTGATCGCCGCCAGGCCGTGCCCGCGGGCGATGGCGGCCAGGTCGGCGGGCGGGAACGTGACGGTGTCGTGCGGGTGGCCGGTGAAATGGTGCACCTCGGCGCCGTACCCCTCGTCGTCGTAGACCACGATCACCATGGGCAGGCCGAGGCGGGCGACGGTCTCGAGCTCGGAGATGCCCATGAGCGCGCCGCCGTCCCCGAGCGCGGCGACCGGCAGCCGGTCGGGCCGGGCCAGCGCGGCGCCGATCGCGGTGGCCAGGCCGAGCCCGATCGACTGGAACGCCTGGGTGAAGCAGAACCCACCCTCATCCGGGACGTCCAACAGCATCGACGGATATCCCATGAAATTTCCGGAATCGGGGGCGACGATGCGCTCCCCCGGCAGCAGGTCGTCCAGGGCGATGGTCAGCGTGCGCGGGTCGATGCGCCCCTCCCCCGTCTCGTCCTGGTACGGCACCGCCCGCCACCTGCCCTCGGCCGCGATCCGACCGGCCAGCTCCGGTGACCGGTAGCCGGAGCGCCGCCCGCCCTCGGCCAGCAGCTCACGCAGGGCGACGGCCTCCTCGGCCACCTCGCCGCTCACCTCCAGGTCCACGGGGACGTGGCGGGCGGCCACCGGATGCTCCAGGTCGATCTGGGCGACCCGGGCGCCAGGGGTGATCAGGCTGCCGTGCCGGGTGGTCCACATGTTGAGCGCGCAGCCCCAGGCCACCACGAGGTCGGCACCCTGGATGAGCTCGGCCGTCAGCGGGGTGGCGAAGCCGCCGCTGACGTCCAGGTCCCACGGGCTGCCCCGGAACAGGCCCCTGGCCACGGCCGAGGTGGCCAGCAGGGCGCCGCTCAGCTCGGCCAGCTCCTCCAGCTCCCGCCGCGCGTGCCGGGCCCCTCGCCCGGCCACGAACACGGGCCGCCGGGCCTCCCTGACCATCCGCGCCAGCTCGGCCCGCACAGAGGCCACCCCCAGCCGCACCGCCGCCGGGCTAAGGACGTCACCGGGTACGGCGGCGCCGAGTTCGGCGGCGCGCGCCTCGAGGGGGTGCCAGTCGCCCGCGTCGGCGGCCTGGGCGGACAGCGGCATGCCCAGCACCACCGTCCGCCGCTCCTGCCGGGCCACCCGGAGCGCCTCCAGCGCGTCCTCCGGCCGCAGGAGGCGCATGGGCAGCGCGCCCACCGCCGTGGCCAGCGCCGCCTGGTCGACGAAGAAGTTGGAGTGCGCCTCCGTGACCTCGGCGGCCAGCACCAGCAGAGGCGTGCGGCTCTTGGCCGCCTCGGCGAGGCCGGTCAGCGCGTTGGTGAGCCCGGGCCCCTGGTGCACGGTCAGTACGGCGAGGCGGCCGCTCATGCGGGAGTAGGCGTCGGCCATGGTCGCCGCGCCGCCCTCGTGCCGGGCGGCCACGTACCGGACGCCGTGCCGTACCAGCGCGTTGGTGATGTGGAAGTTGCCGCTGCCGACCACGCCGAAGGCGGTCTCCACCCCGGCGGCGGCCAGCAGCGCCCCGGCCGCCTCGGCGACGATCACCGCTCGACCAGCGCGAGCACGCGCACGGGGCTGCCGGAGCCGCCCACGATGGGCAGCGGCGGCGCGAGCACGACGGCGCCGGTCACGGGCAGGAGGTCGAGGCTGCGGAGCTGGGTGAGGCCGTATTTGCCGGCGCCGAGCAGGAAGGAGTGGCAGGGGAAGGCGGGGTCGAAGGAATGGGCGGCCCCGGCGTCGGTGCCGACGGTCTCCACGCCGACGCCCAGGATGGGGGTCTCCTCGGCCAGCCAGCGGGCGCATTCGACGGAGATGCCGGGCGTGTGGGGGCCGGTCTCGTCGGCGTTGAGGAAGGCGGCCTGGTCGTGCGCGCGGGCGTCCCAGCCGGTGCGGTAGAGGAGCCAGCCGCCCTCGGGGAGGGATCCGTTGGCGCGCTCCCACTCCCGCACGTGCTCGATCTGGAGCAGGAAGTCGGGGTCCTTCTGCGCCTCGGCGGCGACGTCGAGCACGGCGGCCGGGGCCAGCAGGTGGGCGGGCGGCACCTGGGCCACGTCGAGCCCGTCGCGGCCGGTCACCCAGTGGACGGGGGCGTCGAAGTGGGTGCCGGTGTGCTCGCCCGTGTGGATGTCGTTCCAGTACCAGGCGGGCCCGCGGTCGTCGTAGCGGCTGATCTCCTCCAGCCGGAACGGGATGGTGTTCCCGAACGGCGGGGGAAGCTGGAGAATCGGCGTCTCCGGCGACAGCGGCGCGGTCAGGTCGACGACCTCGATCGCGCCGCCGCGGACGGCGTCCACCAGGGTGCGCAGCAGGGACATGTCATCCTCCTCGGGCGGTTGGATGCATCGTCCCGCCGCCGCCCCCGTCATGGGAAGCTCACACGCCCCTGCAGGGGGTGCGCGTGGCGTCGAGGTCGAGGTTCTTCTTCATCGAGTTGAAGTTGCGGGCGTTGGCCTTGGCGCAGAACTTCGACGTGGGCAGCTCGTACTCGACCTGGAAGACCGCCTTGCCGGCCTTGACGAAGCGGTCGTAGGGCGCGCACTCGCCGTACTGGAAGCACTGCTCGTTGATCGCGAAGTCGTAGTACGGCAGGAGCTGGGGGATCTGGTCGAGGTCGCCCTTGAGCGCGATGGACAGGCCGCGCCGGTGCGCCTCGTTGGCCAGCCAGGCGTTGTAGGCGAGCTGGTCGGCGGCCTTGAGCGGGAAGCCGCTGTCGTTGGTGTAGGCGTCGATGTTGTCCGGTTCTACGGCGTCGAAGCCGGCGGCCTTGCACATGTCGAGGCGGGACTTCATGATCTCGCCGAGCTTGCCCTTGTACTGGCGGATGTCCAGCCAGCGCTCGTCGGGCCAGCCGTCGAGCGGCTTGCCGACGATCGCCTTGGGGAACCGCTTGACGTCGGGGCGGTACTTCTCCGCCGATCCGGCGCTGATGTAGCAGACGACGCCCCGGCCGGGCTTGGCGGCCTTGAGCTGCTTGACGAGGGTCCCGTTCCTGGCGGCGAAACCGTCGATGTCGTACATCTGGACGTCGGCGAACGGGGGCTTGGGCGGCGCGGACAGCTGCCACTGCCAGCTGGTGCTGAGGGCGGGTTTCCAGCAGCCGTCGCAGGCCACGGGCGCGGGCAGCGGCTGGGGCGCGGTGGACGCCTGCGGCGTCAGGGTGCTCAGGGCCAGGGCGATCGCGGAGACCACGTGCATGGACACTCCTCGCGGAGAGGTTAAGGGCAGACCGAATGGCGCTTTCCGGTAGGGGACCATACACCCGGACGATCTTCGTTATCCGGATTTTTCATACCTTGACCCAATCGGCGCAGCCGCCGGTCTGGAAGACCTTGTCGGTGGGCTGGATCGTCACGGTGGCGGCGGCGGTGACCGTGTTGGCGTCGATGATGTCGGCCAGGCCGGCGGTGCCCTTGAGGCGGGCCCAGTAGCAGGCGCCCGAGCCCGCGGCGGGGCCGGTCGTGCGGTAGGTGCCCGGCTGGATGTCACGCCCGACGACCAGGGTCCGCTGGCCGGAAAGGCCGCCGGGCAGCGAGGCGAGCGGATTCCCCGAAGGAACGCCCGAGGGCTGAAGGCCCCCCGAGGGCTGGAGACCACCCGTGGGCTGAAGCCCTCCGGTGGGCTGGAGACCTCCGGTGGGTTGAAGACCGCCCGTGGGCTGAAGACCGCCGGTCGGCTGCGGCGCCCCGGTGGGCTGCGGCTGGCCGGTGGGCTGGGGCAGGCCGGTGGCCTGGGGTAACCCGGCCGTCGGGCCGGTCGGCGGAGGGGTCTCGTCCTGGAAGGGATCCTCCATCGTCACCGTCATCGTCGGCTCCCCCGCGGTGACCGGCTCCCCGTCCCCCAGCCCGGCGAAGTACCCGAAGAGGAACCCGATCGCCGCGGTCAGCCCCGAGACGAGCATGATCACCGACGGACTGCTCGTCGCCCGAGGCGGCTCGGGAGGCCGGTACGTCATCGGACAAGACTCCCACGTCTCACCCTTCTCCTCATACCACCCTTACTGCAAAGAGGTTGCAGGTGCGGGCTATGCTCAACGGCGACCCGCACCACCCCGGAGGTTCCCCATGAGGCTGGCCCGGCCCGTAGCCGCGCTGACCACGCTGTCCGTCGCCCTGCTCACCGCCTGCTCCGCCCCCTCGGGCCCGGCCCGGCCCGGCGAGCCCGGAAAGGCCGACGACACCTTCGTCATCGGCCTCAGCTCAGAGTTCGAGAACCTCAGCCCGGTCCTGGGCTACGCGGCCGACGGCGGCTCGCTGATCTTCGACGGCCTCATGTCCAGGGCGCCCGACCTTTCGCTGAAGCCGTCGCTGGCCGCCGAGGCGCCGGTCACCTCTGCGGACGGCAAGAAGGTCACCTTCAAGCTGCGCGACGGCGTCACCTTCCACGACGGCCGCCCGCTCACCAGCAAGGACGTCGTCTACACCTACACCACGGTCCTCGACCCCAAGACGAGCTCCCCGATCTCCGGCGACTACGCGGCCATCGACAAGGTCAGCGCCCCGGACGCCAGGACGGTCGAGTTCACGCTCACATACCCCTACGCCCCGCTCACCCAGCGCACCACCCTCGGCATCGTGCCCGACGGCGGCATCGACCCGGCCAAGCCCGTCGGCACCGGCCCGTACACCTTCATCCAGTGGACCCCGGGCGACAAGATCGCCCTGGCGGCCAACGAGAAGTACTGGGGCGGCGCCCCGGCCATCAAGAAGGTCGTGGTGGCCTTCGCGCCCGACGACAACGTGCGCTCCACACGCCTGGCGGCCGGGGAGTTCGACGCCACGGTGCTCCCGCCGAAGGCGGCCAGGCGCTTCGAGGGCCAGCAGGGCGTCACCGTGTACAAGCAGGACAGCGCCGACTACCGGGGCATCATGTTCCCGTCGAAGCCGAAGGTCACCGGCGACCTGGCGATCAGGAAGGCGTTCAGCCTGGCCATGGACCGCCAGGCGATGGTCGACACGATCCTGGCCGGCGCCGGCAAACCCGCCTTCGGCCCGATTTCTCCCGATATTTCGTGGCATAACAAGGCGATTACCGGGAATCCCGCCGCCGACCTCCCCCAGGCCCAGCAGGTCCTCGACGCGGCAGGCTGGAAGCAGGGCGCCGGCGGCATCCGCGAGAAGGACGGCGTCAAGGCGAGCTTCACGATCATGTACCCGGCCGGCGACTCCCTGCGCAAGGAACTCACCCTGGCCGCCGCCTCCGACGCCAAGAAGGCCGGCATCGAGGTCAAGGCCGCCGGCCTCGACTGGGACGCCATCGAGCCGCGCATGGCCCAGGACGCGCTCATGATGGGGTACGGCTCGCCGTACGACCTCGACTACATCAACTACGACCTGTTCCACTCCGCCCAGGCGGGCAAGGGCTTCTTCAACCCCGGCCACTACCGCAACCCGAAGGTGGACGCGGCGCTGGCGAAGGGCCGCGAGTCGGGCGACCCGGCCGTGCGCAAGCAGGCATACGACGAGTTCCAGCAGCTCATCCACGACGACGCCGTCTGGACCTACCTGGCCTTCCTCAAGCACGTCTACGTCGTGCGCGGCGCCTACCAGGGCGTCCAGCAGAGCGTGGACGCGCACGAGCACGCCACCGGCGGCCTGTTCCGCGACATCCACACCTGGAAACCCGCCTCCTGATGCTCCGTCTCGTGCTGTGGCGGCTGGCGTTCGCCGTGCCCGTCCTGGTCATGGTGACGATCGCGATGTTCGCCCTGGCCAGTGCCTCGCCGTTCGACCCGGTCCGCCAGTACCTCGGTGACCGGGCCATGACCACCGCCCCGGAGGTCGTCGCCCAGATCCGGGCCACTTGGGCGCTGGACCGCCCGATCATGGAGCAGTACGCCGCCTGGCTCGGCAATCTGCTGCAGGGCGACCTGGGCGAGTCGCGCTCCTTCCACCGGCCGGTGCTGGAGGTGGTGGCCGAGCGGCTGCCGTGGACGCTGCTGGCGACCGGGGCGGCGATCGTGCTCATGCTGGCCGGCAGCCTGGTCGTGGGCACCCTGGCCGCCTGGCGGCAGGGCTCCTGGCTGGACCGGGTCATCACCGGCGGCGCGTTCGCCAACGAGTCGGCACCGGTGTTCTGGCTGGCGCTGCTGGTCGTCTACGTCTTCTCGGTCCGGCTCGGCTGGCTGCCGGCCGGCGGCCTGACCGACGCCGCCTCGACCACGCTCGACCCGCTGGACGTGGCCAGGCACATGGTGCTGCCGGTGACGGTGCTGGCGGTCTCGCAGTCGTCGTGGCTGGTGCTGTACGTGCGCGAGTCGGTGATCGGCACGCTGCGCGAGGACTTCGTGGTCGGCGCCAGGGCCCGTGGCCTGAAGGAGCGGACGGTGCTGGTGCGGCACGCGCTGCGCTCGGCGCTGCTGCCGTTCCTGACCCTGCTGGGCGCCCGCATCCCCGAGCTGGTGACCGGCGCGATCCTCGTGGAGACCGTCTTCTCCTGGCCGGGCGTGGCCTCGACCTCGGTGCAGGCGGCGCTGGCGGTCGACTTCCCGCTGCTGGCCGTACTGACCCTGCTGGGCACGATGGCGGTGCTGGCCGGCAACCTCGTGGCCGACCTGGCCTACCGCCTGGCCGACCCGAGGGTGGTGACCGGATGAGCGCCCCCGCGGTGGCGCTGAGGGGCCGCCCCGGCGTGTGGGCGGCCGCGATCACGCTGGGCGTGCTGGCGCTGGCCGTCGTGGTGGTGCCGCCGATCGTCCAGCTCGACCAGCAGCTCGTGGACCTGCGCGCGGCCGGCCTGCCGCCGTCGCCCGCCCATCCGCTCGGCACCGACGAGATGGGCCGCGACGTGCTGCTGCGCAGCCTGTACGGCTTGCGCGTGTCGTTCCTGGTGGGCCTGGTGGCCGCGCTGGTGAGCATGGTCATCGGCGGGACGCTGGGGCTGGTGGCGGGCAGTCTCGGGGGTCTGCCCGACCGCCTGCTCATGCGGGTGGTGGACGGCTTCGCCTCGCTGCCGCACCTGCTGCTCGGCATCTTCATCGTGGCGATGTTCGCCCCGAGCCCGTACGCGGTGATCGTCTCGGTGGGCGTCACCCACTGGACGACCGCCGCCCGCATCGTCCGCTCCGAGGTGCTGTCGCTGCGCGAACGCCCGTTCGTCGAGGCGGCCATCTCGGCGGGCGCGAGCCGGGCCCGGATCGTCCGCCGCCACCTGCTCCCCCACCTGGCCCCGCATCTGCTGCTGGCGACCGTGCTGATGGTCCCGCACGCGATCTGGCACGAGACCGCGCTCAGCTTCCTGGGCCTCGGCCTGCCCCCGCACCTGGCCTCGCTGGGCAACATGATCAACGACGGGCAGCGCTCGCTGCTGTCGGGCGACTGGTGGTCCAGCTTCGCGCCCGGCCTGTTCATCCTCGTGCCGACGCTGGCGGTCTCGGTGCTCACCCAGCACTGGCGCGACCGGCTCAACCCGCGCACCCGATCGGAGCTGTCGCTGTGAAGCTCGACGTGTCCGGCCTGTCGGTCCGTTTCCGCGTCCCCGGCGCGGAGGTGCGGGCCGTCACGGAGGCCACCTTCCAGGTACGGCCCGGCCGCTGCCTGGCCCTGGTCGGCGAGTCGGGCTGCGGCAAGTCCGTACTGGCCCACGCGCTGCTGGGCCTGCTCCCCGGCAACGCGACGGTCACCGGCCGGGCGCTGCTGTCCCCCGGCCCGGGCTCCGGTGAGACGGAGGCCGTCGACCTGCTCGCCGTGCCGCCGGCCGTACTGGCGAGGCGGGTGCGTGGCCGCATGGTGGGACTGATCCCGCAGAGCCCGGCCACGCACCTCACCCCGGTGCGCACCGCGCGGGCGCAGCTTGCCGAGGCGGTGCGCGAGCTGGGTTCGTCCCGCACCGCCGGCGAGCTGGCCGAGCGCTTCGGCCTGCGCCCCGCCGACCTCGACCGCTATCCGCACGAGCTGTCCGGCGGCATGGCGCAGCGGGTGGCCAACGCGATCGCGCTGGCCGGCGATCCCGGGTTGCTGCTGGCCGACGAGCCGACGACCGGCCTGGACCGGCCGCTGGTCGAGCGGGCCATGGACGTGCTGCGCGAGCTGTGCGACGAGGGCCGCGCCGTGCTGCTGATCACCCACGACCTGCGGGCGGCCGAGCGCGTGGCCGACGACATCGCCGTCATGTACGCCGGCCGCCTGGTCGAGATCGGCCCCGCCGAGCAGGTCATGGAACGGCCCCGCCACCCCTACGCCGCCGGCCTGGTGGACGCCCAGCCCGACCGGGCGTTCGTCCCCGTGCCCGGGCTGCCGCCCGAGCTGACCGATCTGCCCGGCGGCTGCGCGTTCGCCCCCCGCTGCTCGCGGGTGGCCGACGCCTGCCGTACCGTCCCCGCGATGGAGGACGGCGTCGCCTGCTGGAGGGCCGGACATGTTGCGCGCGCGTGAGATCACCGTCAGGTACGGCCGGCGGACGGTCCTGGACCGGCTCTCGTTCGAGCTGCCGCCCGGCGGCGTGCTGGGGCTGGGCGGCCCGAGCGGCTGCGGCAAGTCGACGCTGGCCCGGGTGCTGGCGATGATGCTGCGCCCGGCGGCGGGCTCGCTGAGCGTGGACGGGATGGAGGTGCGCGGCTGGCGGCAGCGCGCGCCGCGCGAGCTGCGTACCCGGGTGGCGCTGCTCTACCAGCAGCCGCGGCTGGCGGTGGATCCGAAGCTGCGGCTGAGCGAGGTCATCGGCGAGCCGCTGGCGGCGGCGGGCCGCCCCGATCGGGAGCGGGTGGCCGCGCTGGCCGGCGAGGTGGGGCTGACCGACGACCTGCTGACGCGCCGCCCGCACGAGGTCTCCGACGGGCAGTTGCAGCGCGCCTGCCTGGCCAGGGCGCTGACGCTGGAGCCGGGCTATCTGATCTGCGATGAGATGACCACGATGCTGGACGCCTCGACGCAGGCGCACCTGGTCGCGGTGGTCAACGCCTACCGCGACAGGACGGGCGCCGGAGTGCTGGCGATCAGCCACGACCAGGTGCTGCTGGATCGCTGGGCCGACAGCCGGGCGGAGCTCAGCGGTGCAGGTAGTCCACCAGGGACGCCTTCTCCGTCTCCAGTTCCTCGATAGCGCTCTTGACCACGTCGCCGATGCTCACGATGCCGACCAGGCGGCCCTGGTCGACGACCGGCATGTGGCGGAATCGGTGGGTGGTCATGAGCCGGCGCAGCTCGTCGACGTTGGCGCCGGGCCCGACGGTGCGCACGTCGGCGGTCATGATGGAGGCGACGTCGGCGTCCAGGATGGCGGCGCCGTGGTCGTGCAGGCGGCGCACGACGTCGCGTTCGGAGACGATGCCGACGATCGTGACTCCGTCCGTGGAGACGACGACGGCGCCGATGTTGTGGTCGGCGAGCTTGGCCAGCAGTTCACGGACTGTGGCTCCGGGTGCCACGGTCGTGACGTCGCCGCCCTTGTTGCGCAGGATTGTCCCAATGAGCATCTGCACCACCTCGGCTCTCGATGGAAGAGTCATTCCCCCGTCAATGCCCGTACTAAGCACCGTAAGGCGTCATCCGTAGGCAAGTAGGCTAGCCTCCCCTACTCAAAAGTCACTCAAGGCAGAGTAATATGTGAAATACCATACTCGGACGCCAGTGCAGGGAAGCGATGAACGAGCAGCTGAACACCGGTAGCCACGACCTCCCCATCACCGATGAACTGGCCGCCTTCATGCGGACCGGCTGGGCCGACACCCGGCGCACCGACCTGAATCCGCTGCCCATCGCGCCCTGGGCGGCCAAGCGCCGTGCCGCCCTGGCCGCCCGCTTCCCGGGCGAGCGCCTGGTCGTGCCCGCCGGCGTCCTGCGCGTGCGCAGCAACGACAGCGACTACCGCTTCCGGCCGCACAGCGCCTACTCCTACCTCACCGGCGCCGGCGAGCCGGACGACGTGCTGGTCGTCGAGCCCGGCGGGCAGGCCAGGCTGTACCTGCGCCCGCGCTCCCCGCGTGAGGAGGGTTCCGAGGAGTTCTACCGCGACCGCCGCCACGGCGAGTTCTGGGTGGGCCGCCGCCCCGATCTGGCCGAGGCCGAGCAGCTCTACCAGCTCGAGTGCGCGCACATCCGCGACCTGGCCCTCGCCGGTCCCGCCCGCGTGCTGCGCGGCGTGGACCCTGCCGTGGACGCCGCGATCGAGCCGGGCGAGGGCGACACCGAGTTCGCCGGCTTCCTGTCGGAGATGCGGCTGATCAAGGACGAGTGGGAGCTCGGCGAGCTGCAGGGCGCCGTGGACGCCAGCGTGCGCGGCTTCGAGGACGTCGTGCGCGCGCTGCCCGAGGCACTGCGCCACCCGCGCGGCGAGCGCTACCTGGAGGGCGTCTTCGGCCTGCGCTCGCGCCTGGAGGGCAACGCCGTCGGCTACGACAGCATCGTCGCCTCCGGCGCGCACGCCTGCGTGCTGCACTGGATCCGCAACGACGGCCGCCTCGACCGCAACGAGCTGCTGCTGATGGACGCCGGCGTCGAGGCCGACTCCCTCTACACCGCCGACATCACCCGCACGCTGCCGCTGTCGGGCCGCTTCACCGAGGTGCAGCGGCAGGTGTACACGCTGGTGTACGAGGCGCAGAACGCCGGCATCGCCGCGCTGAAGCCCGGCGCCCGCTACCGCGACTTCCACCTGGCCTGCATGCGGGTCATCGCCACCGGGCTACGCGAGTGGGGCCTGCTCAAGGGCTCGGTCGACGAGCTCATGGACAAGGGCCTCTACCGGCGCTACACGCTGTGCAGCAGCGGCCACATGCTCGGCCTGGACGTGCACGACTGCGCCAAGGCGCGCGGCGAGGTCTACCTCGACGGCGTGCTGGAAGAAGGTCACGTGCTGACCGTCGAGCCCGGCCTGTACCTGCAGCCGGACGACCTGACGCTGCCGGAGGAGTTCCGCGGCATCGGCGTGCGCATCGAGGACGACCTGGTCGTCACCCGCGACGGCGCCCGCCTCATGTCGGCCGCCCTCCCCCGCCACCCCGACGAGCTCGAAGGCTGGATGGCCGCGCTTCTCTCCTAGAGTGGAGGCCATGACGCGCCGTACCGAACTGAGCGACTTCCTGCGTTCGCGGCGGGCCCGGCTGAGCCCGCCCGACGTCGGCATGCCCGAGGCCGGGCGGCGGCGCACGCCCGGCCTGCGCCGCGAGGAGGTCGCCGTCCTGGCCGGGGTGGGCGTCTCCTGGTACACGTGGCTGGAGCAGGGCCGCGACATCAAGGTCTCGGGCGAGGTGCTCGACGCCGTCGCCCGGGCGCTGCGGCTGGACCAGGCCGAGCGCGAGCACCTGTATCTGCTGGCCGGGCTCAACCCGCCCCGCCGGCCGCCGGCGCCGGCCGTACCCACGAGCCCCGAGCTGTGGCGCGTCCTGGAGGCGTGGGCGCCGCGCCCCGCCTACATCCGCGACCGGCACTGGAACCTCGTCGCCGTCAACGACCAGGCCCGGGCGGTCTTCGGCTACGACGAGACCGACCGCAACTGCCTCGTCGCCTACTTCATGAGCGCCCGCTACCGCCGCGCCGACGCCGCCTGGGCGCAGAACGCGCCCGTCGTCGTGGCCCGGTTCCGCGCCGAGGCCGCCCGCTATCCCGATGATCCCGAGTTCGGCCGCATCGCCGCCGGCCTGGCCGCCGCCAGCCCCGAGTTCGCCGGGTTGTGGGCGCGGCACGACGTCAGCGCCGGCACGCGGGCGGTCAAGACCGTGCTCCACCCCGAGCACGGCACGCTCACGTACGAGGCGCTCTCGCTGCCCCTGGACGAGCTGCCCGGCTACCACCTGGAGCTGTTCAACCCGCTGCCGGCGAGCCTGGTGGTGGCACACCCCGGATAAACGGGCACTGCCTGTTTCCCGGCCACCCCGGCAGCATCGTGGCCATGACGCGATTCACCGACACCATCGCCCTGATCACCGGCGGCTCCAGCGGCATGGGCCTGGCCGCCGCCGCCCGCCTGCGCGCCGAGGGCGCCGAGGTCGTCATCACCGGCCGTGACCAGGCCAGGCTGGAGGCCGCGGCCAAGGAGCTCGGCGTGCTGGCCGTACGCTCCGACGCCGCCGACCCGGCCGCGCTCGACACGCTCATGGAGACGGTCGCCGAGCGGTACGGCCGGCTGGACGTGGTGTTCGCCAACGCCGGCGTGGGCACCTTCAAGCCGACGGCCGAGGTCACCGAGGCCGACTTCGACCACACGGTCGGCGTGAACCTCAAGGCCGTCTTCTTCACCCTGCAGAAGGCCGTGCCGCTGATGAGCCGGGGCGGCGCCATCGTGATCAACGCCTCGTGGACCCTCAACCGCGGCCTGCCGATCGCCTCGGTCTACGCGGCCACGAAGGCCGCCGTGCACAACCTCGCCCGTACCTTCGCCGCCGACCTCGCCGCCCGCGGCATCCGGGTCAACTCGGTCAGCCCGGGCTACATCGACACCCCGATGTACCGGGACTTCTCCGACGGCGACCACGAGGCCGTCACCCGCCAGATCGCGCTCGGCAGGCTGGGCACCGCCGAGGACGTGGCCGGCGCCGTCGCCTTCCTCGCCTCCCCCGACGCCGCCTACATCACCGGTCAGGACATCGTCATCGACGGCGGCCTCGTGACGGTGACGCCGTGACGTGCCGCTAACGTGAGGCAGATGGACATCGCCCATCAGGTCCGCGGCAGCGGCCCGGCGCTGGTGCTGCTGGCCGGTCAGTCGAACTCCCACCTGTGGTGGGAGGGCGTGCGGGAGGACTTCGAGACCCGGCACACCACCGTCACGCTCGACTGGCCCGGCACCGGGGAGAGCGCCAAGCCGGACGTCCCCTATTCGACGCGGGGCTTCGCCGCCGACGTGGTGGGGGTGCTCGACACCCTCGGGATCGAGCGGGCCGCCGTCTACGGGACGTCCATGGGCGGCCGGGTGGCCCAGTGGGTGGCGGCCGACTACCCCGGCCGGGTGAGCGCGCTGGTGCTGGGGTGCACCTCGCCGGGCGGCGAGCACGCCGTGGAGCGCTCGTCGGAGGTGCGCAGGGCGCTGGCCGGGCCGGGGTCGGGGCGGTTTCTGCTGGAGCTCATGTACACCCCGGAATGGCTGGCCGCGCACGCCGGGCCGTACCACACGACCGGGGATCCGGCGATGCCCGCCTACGCGCGGCGGCGGCACCTGAGCGCCAGCGCCGAGCACGACGCGTGGGACGCCCTGCCCGGCATCACCGCGCCCACGCTGGTCGTGCACGGCGCCGACGACCTCTTCAACCCCGCGGCGAACGCGCCGCTGCTGACCGAGCGCATCCCGGGCGCGGTGATGCACCTGATCCGCGGGGCGCGGCACGCCTATTTCGAGGAGTTCAGGCAGGAGGCGTCCCCTCTGGTGCTCGACTTCCTGGATGACCGGTCCTGAACAACGGGTCGCGGGTGTCGAACGGCACGTCCTCGCGCGACTCCCGTACGGCCCGCATCGAGGAGGGCAGGTCGAACGGGAGCGTCCCTTCCGGCGCCCGGCGGCCCAGGACCGCGTCGAGCACCAGGTCGTCGGCGGCGCCGAAGTCGGCCAGCAGCCGGTCGGCGCAGGCGGCCAGCTCGGTCAGGATGGCCGGGCGGTCCAGGTAGACGCAGAACGCGGTGGGCACCTTGGCGGCCACCTCGCGCAGCCGGGCCAGCTCGGCCTCGGGGAAGTCCAGCGAGCCGGCGTGGAAGTGGCTCTCCAGCAGGCCCTCGCGCTGCTCGTAGGGGGCGCGCAGCCGGATCACGGCCAGGTCGGCGTCCTCCGGCCGCGCCACGACCGTGCCGTGGCCGTCGGCGACCTCGACGTTCTCGGTGTACAGGCGGGCGGCGGGGGCGGGCGTGCCGGTCAGCAGCACGAGCGAGCGGCGCTGGGCCTCGCGGCCGATCGCCCGGTGGCCCGGGCCGCCGACGAGCCGTTCGGCGGCGGCCGGGTCCACGTAGGGGTCCTCGAAGAGGCCGAGCCGGAACTTGTCGCGCAGGATCCGGGCCACGGAGGCGTCCAGGCGCGACTCGGGCACCCGGCCGGCGCGCACCGCGGCCGTGATCAGGTCGGGCCGGGTCTCGCCGCCGAGCTGGTCCACCCCGGCCTCCAGCATCATGACCAGCGCGTCCTCGACCGGCAGGTGCTCCACGCCCCAGTTGCGCGGGGGCAGCGAGACCAGGCCGGGGATCTCGAAGCCGGTCAGCGCGTTGAAGTCGGTGCACACGACGCCGTCGAAGCCGAAGCGCTCGCGGGCCAGGCCGGTGATGACGTCGTGGTTGAAGTTCGCGCCGACCTCGGCCAGCCCGCTGCCGGTGGGGATGGCGTAGCAGGGCATGAGCTGCGCCACCCCGGCGTCGAAGGCGGCGGCGAAGGGGCGCAGGTGGTATTCGAGGTTGCCGCCGGGGAATGCCTGGTGCTTGCCGTACGCGAAGTGCGGGTCCTCGCCGCCGGCCTGGGGCCCGTTGCCGGGGAAGTGCTTGACCATGCAGTCCACGCCGGCGCCCTGCATGCCGCGGACGTAGGCGGCGATCATCTGGCCGGCCCGTTCCGCGTCCTCGCCGAAGGTGCCGCTGATGCGTGCCCAGCGCGGTTCGGTGGCCAGGTCGGCCATGGGGTGGATGGCCAGCCGGATACCGGTCGCGCGCAGTTCGCGCCCGGCCATGGCGGCGAAGCGCTCGACCAGGCCCGGGTCGCCGGTGGCGGCCAGGCCGATCGGCTCGGGGCCGGCGGTGAAGCCGCCGCCGGCGTGGGCGGTGGCCGGGTTGTCCGCGAAGCCGTGGCGGGGGTCGGAGGCGAGCGTGACCGGGATGCCGAGCCTGGTCGTGGCCGCCTCGTCCTGGAGGGTGTTGTTCCAGCGGGCCATGTCGCCCGGCGAGGGCACGTGCATCATCGCGAAGGCGGTGATGTGCCGCTCGCCGATCAGTTCCCGGCCGGAGCCGTGGAACATGCGGCCGTGGCACATCTGCCCGGCTTTCTCCTCCAGCGTCATGCGGCCGAGGAGGTCGGTGACGCGGTCCTGAACGGGCAGGTCGGGGTTCTTGTAGCGAGTCATGTCCTGATCAAGGGGGTCAGGGCGGTGGCGGCGAGAGCCGCGACGGCGCCGGTGAGAAACAGCAGGAAGTAGTTCTTGCCCGTCGCGGGCGCCACCGGGTCGCTGCCCAGCGTGAGCAGCAGCGGCGCCAGCGCCGGGGCGATCGACTGCGGCAGGGCCTTGGCGATGTTGAAGACGCCCAGGTAGCGGGCCGAGTCCGCGCTGCCGGGCATGACCCGGATGACCAGCGCGAGGTCCACGGCGTAGAAGACGCCGAGCCCGATGCCGGCCAGCCCGGTGGCGAGGTAGATCGGCCACAGGCTCACGGCGGTCATCTTGACCAGCATCGAGCCGGCCATGAGCAGCCCGGCCACGACGACGAAGGCCCGGTACGCCTGGGTGCGCGAGGCCAGCTTGCCCGACACCCCGGCGGCCAGCACGTTCAGCAGCAGCGACACCAGGCCGGTGGCCGAGACCACGGCGGCGGCCTGGGCGGTGGTCAGCTCCAGCCGGGTCATGAGGTAGAACAGGCCGAACGTGGCGATCAGCGCGTTGGCGAACTGCAGCAGGAATCGCTGCACCCACACCACGGTGAAGCTGGGCGAGAGCCGGGGGTCGAAGACCAGGCTGGACAGCAGGCTGCGCAGGCCGACCGGCGCGGCCTCGGTCACCGGGGCGTCGTCGCGCAGCAGCCGCCAGGCCAGCAGCCCGCCCAGCACCCCGGCCAGCGCCGGGATCAGGAAGAGGGCGGCGAGGTTGCCCGGCAGCACGCCCACGAGCACGAGTCCCGGGGTGACCCCGGCGAATCCGGCCGCGCCGAACAGCCCGGACACGGTCGCCTGCTGCTCCGGCGGCACCCGGTCGGCGATCACCGCCGACAGCGCGGCCAGCGCGGCGTTGTAGGCGGCCTGGGCCAGCAGCCAGCCGAGCATGAGCTGGAGGCCGCCGGTCGCGGTGGCCATGATCACGGCGGCGGGGACGCCTCCGGCCAGGCCCGCCAGGATCCACGGGCGGCGCCGGCCGAAGCGGCTGCGCGTGCGGTCCGACAGGTGGCCGAAGAGCGGGTTGAGCAGGAAGGCGGCCAGCGCGCCCACGGCGGTGACCAGGCCGAGCAGGCTCTCCTTGCCCGCGGGGTCGATCTCGCCGGCCTTGAGGCCGAGGGTGGCGATGAGCGGGGTGGCCAGGGCGAAGGTGAGCAGGAGTTCGGTGCCGATGAGGGCGGCGACGGTACGGCGGGGCGCCCGTACCGGAGGGTTCACGAGGGACACATCTAGATGTCTAGATGTTCAAGGTGGCCCGGGTCAATACTGGCGATGGCAAGCTGGTGAACATGCGCTCCTCCATCCCGGTCTACCTCCGGCTGGCCCGCACCCTCCAAGAACGCATCGACTCCGGAGCCCTGCCCGCGGGCTCCCGGCTGCCCAGCGAGCCGGAGCTGTCGGCCGAGTTCGGCGTCAACCGGCTGACCATCCGCCAGGCCATCGCCGAGCTCGACCGGGCCGGCTCCGTCGAGATCCGGCGCGGCATCGGCACGTTCGTCCGCGCCCCCGTGACCCGGGTCTCCATCGACGTCGATCCCCTCAGCCAGCGCATCGACCTCGGCAGCATGCACTCCCGGGAGATGAACGGCAGCGAGAAGGTCCTCGCCGCCGGCCCCGCCGGGAGCGCCCCCGACGACCGGGAGGCCGCGGCGCACCTGCCGGGCGCGCTGTCCCGCGTCGACACCCTCATCACGATCGAGGCCGAGCCCTGGGCCATCAGCACCTACTGGATGCCCGCCGCCCTGCTGCCGGCGGACCTGCCGCCGGAGACGAACATGGTCCGCTCCCTGGGCCTGGACCTGCGATACGACTGGCGGGCCTTCAGCGCCACCGGGGCCGACATCGGCGACGCCGAGCACCTGGACGTGAACATCGGCACCCCGCTGCTGGTCCGCGAGGGGGTCAGCTGCGCCCCCGACGGGCAGCCGGTCCTCTATGTACGGCGGCGCATCAAGGGCGACCGGATCAGGTTCGTCCTCAACTACCGGCGTTAGAGCTTGAAGACGAGCTCGGCGGCGATCACGACGTCGACCACGCCGCACCACTCGGCGAAGCTGCGGGCCACGACCTTGTCCCGCTTGAGGTGCACGAAGTCCCAGACCCCGTGCAGGAACCAGCCCGCGGCCACCACGTACCTGCCGACGTCCGGGTCGAGGATGAGCCCGGCCAGGGCCAGCGCGCCGAAGCCGAGCATGCCGAGCGCCTGCAGCCGCAGTTCGCCCGAGGCGCGCAGGTGCCCGTCCACGGCGCCCCAGATCAGGACGACCAGGGCGAGACCGGAGTACACCACCGCGGGCTCGATCACGTCCAGGAACCGCAGGACGAACACGAGCACGATCCCGGCCAGCAGCCCGGGCCAGGTGGCCTCGCGGCGCTTCAGCTTGGCGACCACGAGGTAGAGCAGCGGCAGGATCAGGAGGGTCCCGGCGAACGAGGTGACCATCTCGCCGGACTCTCCCCCGCCGAAGGTCAGGGCCGTGGCGCCCAATGCCAGGGCGGTCGGCCAGCGGTTGCGCAGCCAGATCAGCGTTTTCATGCTTCAACGCTCGCGCCGGGCGCGCGCAAAGGGCAGAGGCGGAACGCACGATCCGCCCATGCACCCCGCCCGGCTCCGCCGCGCCCCCCGGTGACCGCCTAGGCCCGGAGCCCGGCCAGAAGCCGCTCCAGCCCCCACCGGAACTGCTCGGTGGAGATGTAGGCGGCGATCTCCCCGGCGGCGGCGTGCGTGCGCGGGAACCGCCCGGGGTCGACCGCGAACGCCGCCCGCCGGGCCGCCACTCGCTCCGCCTCCGGCGGCACCCGTCCCTCCCCCACCTCGGCCGCCTCCAGCGCGATCGCGCCCAGCACGTACACCATCACCGCATAGGCGGCCCGGGCGTCGGGCAGCGCGGCGAGCAGGCTCTCCCCCACCCGCAACGCGACCGGCCCCTGGAAGGCGGCCCCGAGGATGGCCGGGACCGCGGCCGGATGCCGCATCAGCACCTCGCGCAGGTCGAGGGAGAACGCGACGATCCGCGCGTCGGCCTCCAGGTCCTGGTCCTCCAGCAGCCGGAGGTCGGCCTCGCCCAGCAGCCGGTCGGCGAGCGCGGAGACGATCGCCGCCCGGTCGGGGAAGTAGGTGTACAGCGCGCCCGGCGTGAGCCCGACCCGGGCGGCCAGCGCCCGCATGGTGAGCCCGCCCGCGTCGATCAGTTCCAGCGCGGCGTCCAGTACGGCCTGCGGTTCCAAAGACCGCTGCGGTCCCCTCTTCACAAGACAACTCTAAACGGTGTTTAATACTAAACATCGTTCAGAGTTAGGAGCTCGCCATGAGATGGACCCTGATCTTCGCCGTCCTCGCCGCCAACCTCGCCTTCATCGGCCTCGGCATCACCTTCGGCTACCCCGGCATCCTCACCGAGCCGCCCGCCGAGATCCTCGCCGCCTTCGCCGCCACCCAGGCCACCACCACCGCCTGGTTCCTCCTGCTGGCCGCGGGCGCCGCCGCGCTCATCCCGGCCGCCGTCCTGCTGGCCCGCCGCCTGCCGGCCGGCTCCGCCGCCACCCTGTCGGCCCACGTCGGGGTCCTGGCCGGCGCCGTCCAAGTGGTCGGCCTGATGCGCTGGCCGTACGCGGTCCCGAAGCTGGCCGGGGCGCCCGACGCGGCCACGCTCTTCACCACCCTGCACTCCTACCTGGGCGTCGGCATCGGCGAGACCCTCGGCTACCTGCTCACCGCCGCCTGGACCGCCCTCGTGCTCAGCGCCCTGCCCCGCGCGCCCCGCTGGTTCACCCTGCTCGGCGCCGCCTCCGCCGTGGCCATCGCCTCCGGCGTGCTGGGGCCGCTCGGGGTGCCGGGCGTGGACCTGGCCAACTTCATCGGATACCTGGCCTGGAGCGCGTGGACGATCTGCCTCGCCGTACTGGCCGGGCGGCTGCCCGCTCGGGCAGATCACATTTCGTAGTGGGCTGACAACACCGGAGCCGGGTCTCATAGCTTTTGCGCAAATTAGCGGGAAAGCATCGACCTACTGGACAACCCGTCAGTAGGGTGACTGCTCCGGAGTCGCCCCGGTTCACGAGGTGGTCATGGCGGTAACCAGTTACGTCGGCCGGAAGGCCGGGTCAGCCCTCGGCCAGGTCGGTGAGCTCTTCGTCATCGTCCTGGAGGGGTTACGCCGTAGCTGGGACGTCAAGAGCTGGTGGTGGGAGTTCGTCGAGCAGTGCTGGTTCCTCGCCCGCGTCACCAGCGTCCCGGTGCTCCTGGTCTCCCTTCCCCTCGGCGCCACCGTCGCGCTCCAGGTGGGCGAGCTGGCCTGGCAGCTCGGCGCCGCCTCGGCCACCGGCAGCGCGGTGTTCGTCGGCCTGATCCGGGAGGTCGCGCCCCTGGCCAGCGCCCTGCTCATCGCCGGGGCCGGAGGCAGCGCGATGACCTCCGACATCGGCGCCCGGCACATCCGCGACGAGCTCAGCGCCATGGAGGTCATGTCCGTCAACCCCGTCCACCGCCTCGTCACCCCCCGGATGTGGGCCGCCAGCACCGTCGCCGTCTGCCTGTGCCCGCTCGTCATCCTCGCCGGCGCCTCCGGCGGCTACTTCTTCAACGTCGTCGTCCAGGGCGTCACCCCCGGCGCCTACTTCGACGGCGCGCTCAGCCTCGTGGTCGCCTCCGACCTCTACGTCACCCTGTTCAAGGCGTGGATCTTCGGCTTCATCGCCGCCGCGGTCGCCTGCTACAAGGGGATGACCTGCGCCACCAGCCCCGTCGGGGTCGGGCGGGCGGTCAACCAGTCCACCGTGCTCACGTTCATGCTGGTCTTCGCGTTCAACTACGTGATCTCCGCCGTCTACTTCCTCGCCTACCCGCCCAAGGCCCTGTGATGGCCACCCGTACGGCGGGCCTCAGGTTCGCCCTGAAGGGCCGCGAGGCCGGGGAGAGGTTCGCCAGCCTGGCCGACTGGCCGCTGTTCGTCTGGCGGGTCGTGTTCTACTCCGTCCGCGACATCGTCCTGCGCCTGCGCTACACCAACGTGGTCCTGCGCCAGGTCAGCGACGTGGTCATCGGCGTCGGCGCGACCGTCATCGGCGGCGGCATGATCTTCGTGGTGTTCACCATGGCCTTCGTGGTCGGGGCCACCGTCGGCCTCCAGGGCTACCAGGGCCTGCAGGCGATCGGGGCCGAGTCGTTCATGGGGCTGGTGGGCAGCTTCGCCAACGTCCGCGAGATCACCCCGATCATCGCCGCCACCGCCCTGGCCGCCCAGGTGGGCTCGGCCTTCACCGCCGAGCTGGGCGCGATGCGGATCTCCGAGGAGATCGACGCGCTGGAGGTCATGGGCATCAACGCCTTCACCTACCTGATCTGCACCCGCGTCGTGGCCGCCCTGCTCGCGCTGGTGCCGATCTACCTCATCGCGTTGTTCGCCAGCTTCTTCGCCACCCGGCTGATGAGCACCGTGCTGTTCGGCCTGGCCCCCGGGGTCTACGACTACTACTTCTACCTGTATCTGCCGGTCACCGACATCGTCTACAGCGTCGCCAAGGTGGGGGTGTTCGCGTTCACGGTCATCGTCATCCACTGCTACCACGGTTACCACGCCACCGGCGGGCCGGTGGGCGTGGGCGTGGCGGCGGGGCGGGCGATCCGCCAGTCCATCGTCACGATCGTCCTGCTCAACCTGCTGCTGTCGTACCTGTTCTGGGGTGGCGGCGGCAGCGTGAAGCTGACGGGGTGAGGCATGGGACGCACCGAGCTCTCCCTCCCGGTCAGGATGGCAATCGCCGCCCTGGTGGTCGTGGTGCTCGCAGGCTCGACGTTCCTCGTCGTGCGCAACGCGGCCCAGGTCGGCGGGACGCGGATCGAGGCGGTGTTCGGGCGCGCGGGGCAGGGCATGGACACCAACTCGCCGGTCAAGATCCGCGGCATCACCGTCGGCGACGTCACCGGAGTCTCCCTCGACGCCAAGGGCCGGGCCGTGGTCACCATGCACATCCAGCCGGGGGTGCGGGTGCCGCGCACGGCGACGGCCTCGATCGAGCCCACCTCGGTCTTCGGGCCGAAGTACGTCAACCTCGAGCTCGGCTCCGGCGAGGGCAGCGGCCCCTACCTGGCCGCCGGCGCGGTCATCACCAGGACCGAGGACCCCCTGGACCTGTCCGACACCCTGGGCGACGCCTACAGGGGCCTGGACGCCGTCGATCCACGCGAGGTCACCGTCATCGTGCACACGCTGGCCAAGGGCCTGGACGGCCAGGGCGAGGACCTGCGCGAGCTGATCGGCGACGCGGGCACGGTCGTCGGCGTGGCCCACCGGCGGCGCGAGGAGGCCCGGCGGTTCCTTCGCGACTCAGCCGCCCTGACCGGCGCGCTGGCCGGCAAGGGCGACGAGATCACCGCGATCGCGCGGGACGTCAACGTCGTCACCCCGGATCTGCTGGAGCGGGCCGGCAAGGTGCGCGCGCTGCTCAAGGAGATCACCGAGATCTCCGCGCTGAGCGCCCACGGCCTGCGCAAGCACCGGCACAACCTGCGGGCCGGAGTGCACTCGGGCGAGCGGCTGGCCGCGCTCATCGCCGCCCAGCTCGGCCTGGCCGGCGACGGCGTACGCGGGCTGCGCACGCTCGTGGACCTGCTCAACGAGCTGATCGAGGCCCCGGGCCCGGACGGCACCCGGCAGATCCAGGTGGAGGCGTTCGTCTCGACCGACATCTGCGAGCTGATCGTCGGCGCCTGCGGCCCGACGGACGGGAGGCGCTGACCGTGGCAGCCGCCCCCGCGAAGGCGCGAACCTCGCGCCAGCTCGTGCGCCGCCGCTGGACGCTGGCGAAGTTCACGCTCTTCCTCGGCGTGGCGCTCGGCCTCATCGCCCTGATCACCGTCCAGATCGCCCGGGTCGGCACCGGGGGCGGCTATCGGCTGACCGCCGCCTTCGACGACGTCTCCGGCCTCGTGGAGGGCGACCAGGTCAAGATCGCGGGCGCGCCCGTCGGGCAGGTCGAGGCGATCGGGGTGGTGAACGGCAGAGCCGAGGTCACCATGACCGTCCAGGAGGGCCTGCGGGTGCCCTCCGACACCGAGGCGGCCATCCGCTGGCGCAACGCGGTCGGCCAGCGCGTGGTCTACCTGCTGCCCGGCACCGCCAAGGACCCCCTGGCCCCCGGCGCCCGCATCACCCGCACCGCCTCCGTGGTGGACATCGGCGAGCTGGTCAGCGACCTCGGCCCCCTGACCAGGAGCCTGGACCCGGAGCAGATCAACCAGCTGCTCACCGCCGCCGCCACGTCGCTCAAGGGCAACCACGAGAACATCCCGCGCCTGCTGGACAACGTCAACACGATCACCACCACGCTCACCGAGCGCAAGGAGACGATCCGGCGGCTGCTCAAGGACTACGCGACGGTCAGCGGGACCGTGGCCAGACGCGACGAGCAGATCTCCCGGCTCGTGGACAACCTGGTGGTGCTCACGGAGGCGTTCGCGGACAACCGCACGCTCATCGACGACTCGATCGTGGAGCTGAGCGCCACCCTGCACACCTCCAACGAGGTGCTCGGCAAGAACGCCGAGGAGCTCGGCGCCCTGGTGGACAACCTCTCCCGGCTGACCGGCGGCGTGCGGCGCAACGTGGGCGCCATCGAGAAGGTGATCACCACCTTCCGCCCGCCGTTCGAACGCGCCTACTCCAGCGTCAACCGCGGCCACTACTTCATCTCGGCGGTGCCCTGCGTGGCGCTGGGCCCGTCGCCCTGCCCGTACCCGATGACCGCGCCGCCGCCGCTGCGCGGCAGCAAGAAGATCGCCAGTGCCAAGGACCTGCGCAAGCTCATGGTGGGTGAGTGAGCCATGGCCCTGAAGTCCTTCCGCGACCGCAACAAGATCGTCGTCGGCCTGGTCTCCATGCTCGTGCTCGGCTCGATCCTGGTCGCCACGTTCCTCGTGGGCAGCCTGGGCCTGCTGGAGGGCGGCTACACGATGTCGGGCGTCTTCGCCGACTCCGGCGGCCTGCGCGGCGGCCAGGACGTGCGCGTGGCGGGCGTGCGCGTCGGCGAGGTGACCTCCGTCCGGGCCGACTACGCGCAGGGCAACGTCGTGGTCACCTGGCGCGTGAACTCCGAGGTACGGCTGGGCCGCGCCACCCGGGCCGAGGTCGCCCTGTCCAACCTGCTGGGCGGCCGCTACCTCAAGCTGTCGGGCCCGGTCGCCGCCCCCTTCATGGACCAGCTCCCCGAGGCGCGGCGCCGCATCCCGGTGACGCGCACCGGCGTCCCCACGCTGATCAACGACGCGATCAAGGACGCCACCCGGCTGGTCGAGAACCTCGACACCGACGCCGTGGACGACCTGCTGACCGAGCTCGGCAAGATCGACACCAGCCGGCGCGGCCGGATCACCCGCCTGCTGAAGAACATCGGCGACCTGTCGGACACCATCAGCCGGAGCGAGCCGGAGCTGCAGAAGCTGCTCGACAACGGCAACAAGATCATGGATCTGCTGGAGAAGAAGGACAAGCAGCTCGCCCGGCTCATCGACGCCATCGAGGCCGTGCTCAACGAGCTGCGCGCGCGCAGGAACGAGTTGCGCACGCTGCTGGGCGACGGCAGCGACCTGGTCGCCGGCACCACCAAGCTGATCAACGAGCACGAGAAGGCGCTGGTCCAGGTGCTGGACGACAACAGTGCGATCACCACGCGGCTCAACGCGAGCAACCAGGAGTTCAACAAGCTCGTGGCCTGGGTGGGGCCGACGTTCTCCGGCCTGGCCACGATGGGCGGCCAGGGCCCGTGGATCGAGGCCATCGCGACCGGGCTCGGGCCGATCAACCCGGAGGTGCTGGGGGCCATCGCCAAGGACAGGAGGAACGACCGATGAGGGCGCTGAGGCTGCTCGTGGCGGCGCTCCTGCCGGCCGGCACCGCCGGGTGCGGGGTGCTGGGCGGGGCGGCGCCGTACACCGTCGTCGCGATCTTCTCCAGCGCGCCGTCGTTGTACGAGCAGGCGCGGGTCAAGGTGATGGGGCTGGACGCCGGATACGTGGAGCGCATCGCGATCGAGGGCGACAAGGTCCGGGTGACGATGTCGGTGGACGCGCAGGTGCCGCTGCCCGCCGAGGTGAAGGCGGTGGTCGCGCCGCAGAACACGCTGGGCGAGCGGAACGTGGTGCTGTATCCGCCGTGGAGGCCGGGTGACCGGCGGGCCGCGCCGGGGACGGTGATCCCGCTGGGCCGTACCGATCTTCCGGTGGAGATCGACGACGCGCTGGACGCGTTCACGAAGCTGACCGACGCCCTGGACAACGAGAAGCTCGGCGACGTGGCCGGCGACCTGGCCGACGGCCTGCGCGGGCGGGGCAAGACGATCAACAACGCGCTCGCCGACACCGCCGAGCTGACCGGCACGCTGGCCAAGCAGGACCGGCAGCTCATCGACCTGGCCAAGGGGCTCAACCGGCTGGCCACCAGCCTGAACCGGCGCCAGGGCCAGGTGACGCGGGCGATCGACTCCTTCTCCGAGGCCAGTGCGATCCTGGCCGAGGAGCGCCGGCGGCTGCGGGCCTTCATCACGGGCATGGCCGGCTTCGTGCGGCGCGGCGACGTCATCATCGAGGAGTACGCGGAACGCCTGCCCAGGGCGGCCGGGACGCTGGCCGAGCTGGTGCTGACCGTGCGGGCCAACAGCGAGTCGCTGGCCGCGGCCATCAAGGGCTCGGCAGACTTCGCCGACGTGCTGATCGAGGCGTGGGACAGGAAGAACCACCTGCTGAAGATCCGCGTGGTGCTCAACGCGATGACCAGGGCGTGGCTGCAGCCGCTGTTCGACGCGCTGAACCTGGGCAAGGTGCCGTGCCTGCCGGGTGAGCTGAGCAACTGCCCGTTCCAGAAGAAGGGCGGCGGCCGGTGAGAGCACGCGCCCTGACCTCCCTGCTCGCGCTGGCGATCACGACCTCGTGCTCGCTGCAGACGCTGGGCGCGGCCCGCGGGGACATGACGATCGGCGCGACCTTCGACGACGTCCAGAGCCTGGTCGCCGGGCACAGCGTGCAGGTGGCCGACGTCAAGGTGGGCACGGTCACCGGCATCCGGCTGGAGGGCTACCGGGCCCGGGTCACCATGGAGATCGACAGCGCCCACCGGGTGCCGGTCGGGACCACCGCGACCGTGGCCAAGACCTCGGTGCTGGGCGAGAACTACGTGGCGCTGACGCCGCCGCCCGGCAAGGACCTGTCCACCGGCCCCTACCTGCCCGCGGGCGCGACGATCACCGACACCTCGGTCGAGCCGGACATCGAGCAGGTCACGGAGAAGGCCGGTCCGCTCGTCGAGGCCCTGGGCGCGCAGGACGTCAACGCCATCCTGGACGCCGCCTCGACCGCCTTCGCCGGCAAGGGCGGCGACGTCAACGCGCTCATCCGGCGCACCGCCGAGGTCACCGACGCCTACGCCGCCGCCCGCGCCGAGCTGGGGGCGACCATCGACTACCTGGCCCGCCTCGGCGGCGACCTGGCCAAGGGCGAGAAGGAGCTCGACCGGCTCCCCGGCACGCTGGCCGCCGCGACCGCGCGCCTGGCCCACGGCCGCAGGCACGTGAAGACGGCCCTCGTCGCGCTGACGGACCTGGCCAAGGCGGCCAACGCCACCGTCTACCCGCGCCACGCGGCCAGGCTGCGCACGATCATGCGCGAGCTGGACGCGATCACCGGCGCGATGGTGCGCGGCAAGGAGGACCTCAAGCGCCTGGTGGCCAGGCTCCAGTACTTCATCGACACCCCGCCGATCACCGTCAACGGCCAGGTGCTCATCTACGTGTGGCTGAAGGGCCTGCTGGTCGGCGACAGCCGGGGCGTGATCCCGAACGACGTCAAGGTCGAGCCGCCGCCGCTGCCCAACCAGCTGAAGGACTTCCAGCTGCTGTGGGAGCCGCCGCGATGAAGAACCTGCGCGTCTACCTCAACCTCGGCTTCTTCGCCCTGCTGGGCGTGGTGATGGCGGTCTGGGCGTTCACCACGATCATCAGGCTCGACGCGATCGAGCGGCCCTATCGGGTCTCGGCCGAGTTCGAGTCCTCCCCCGGGCTGATCCGCGGCTTCGACGTGGCGTATCTGGGGGTGCGGGTCGGCAAGATCGGCGAGGTACGGCTGGCCCCCGGCAAGATCGTCGTCGGCCTGGACATCGACCGGGAGATCCGCCTGCCCAGGGCGGTGTCGGCGGAGGTGCGCCGCAAGTCCGCGATCGGCGAGCCGTACGTGGAGCTGAGCCCGCCGGAGGAGCCGGTCGGCGGGAACCTCGCGCCGGGCGAGACGATCCCGCTGACCAGGACGACGGTGCCGCTGAACTACAAGCGGTTGTTCGAGGGCGTGGGCAAGCTGCTGAACGCGGTGCCGCCCAAGGACGCCAGGACGATCACGCACGAGCTGGCCGTGGCGCTCGAGGGCCGCGCCCCGGCGATCAGGAGCATCGTCGGCGACGCCCACGACCTGACCGGCACGCTGGCCGACAACGCGGCGGTCCTCGACGATCTGGCGGTGCAGCTCACCCGGCTCACCCACACGCTGGCCGGCCGGCGGGACAAGCTGGCCTCGGGCATCGGGAACACCGAGCTGGTGACCGCCTCGCTCGTGGCCTCGCGGCGTGAGCTGAACGCCTTCCTCGACCAGGGGCCGGGGGTCTTCGCCCAGCTCGACGCGCTCGTCAAGCGGGCCAGGCCGGGGTTCTCCTGCATGCTGACCGCGGCCGGGATGCCGCACAAGCCGGTCTTCTCCCCGGAGTCGGAGCGCAACGTCAACCACCTGCTGAGCATCGTGCCGACGGCGCTCAGCCTGGCCGGCGACATCAGCGACCACCGCGACGGCACGGTCTACGGGCGCACCATGTTCGTCTTCAGCGTGCCCGGCGGGCCGAAGGTGGCCGAGGAGTACGCCGAGCCGCTGGGCCCGCCGCCCATCCCCGCCCCGCGCGCCTGCCCGAAACGGCCGCTGCCCGCCGAAGAGCCGCCGCCGGACGATCGCGACGCCCCCGTGGCCCAGCCCGAGCAGGCGAAGGAGACGACGCAAGCCCAGCCCGTGACCGAGAAGACCGAGAAGACCGGGAAGCCGACAGACAACCCGGAACCCCAGACCCCGGCGCCCGGCAGGTCGGCGGCCGCCGCCACGGACACCCCGCCGGACAACGCGCCCCTGCTCGTCGCGATTTTCCTCGCCGTCGTCGCCTGCGGTGGCATCGTGGGCTGGATCGCCGTGGGCCGGGCCGCCCGCCGGCGCGAAACGGAGCTTTCATGACCACGCAGCAGGACGCTGAGCCTGAAGCAGAGGTTGAGACCGAGGCTGAGGCGAAGGTCGATCCTGAGCCGGAAACACCCGAGCCGCACGAAGATCCTCAACCGTCCCGCACCCGGGTGAAGCTCATGGGCGCCCTGGCCGCGATGCTCGTGGCCGCCCTCGCCGCCACCGCCGTGCTCCAGTGGCTGGCCGCCGGCCGCGCCCAGGAGGCCCAGGCCAGGCTGGAGGCCGACCGCGCCCTGCGGCTGGAGGTCTCCCAGGCGGCGCACGCCTTCGGCCAGTCCCTGCTCGGTTACGACTACCAGAACCTCCAGGCCACCAGGACCAAGCTCATGGCCATGGCCACCGGCGACTTCCTCAACACCTACGACGACGCCTTCGGCGGCGTGATGGAGCAGGTCATCATCAAGCTGCAGGCCGTCTCGGTCGCCACCGTGCGCGGCGTCTACCTGGCCGATGCCGACGAGTCCTCCGCATCTGCCATTGTGGTGGTGGACCAGCAGGTGACGACCGCCAAGGCGATCAGGAGCGTCAAGGACTCGCACCTGAAGATCTCTCTGGTGCGGGAGAAGGGCACATGGAAGGTACGCGAGGTCACGGTGCTCGGCGCGGCTCAGGAGAACCAGTACAACAAGGACGGCACACCCCTGGCGGACCCCAGCCCCAAGCCGTCGGAGAAGTAGCCGCGGCCGTCATGGGCGCCCGCCCCGAGCAGGTGCCCGGCTCCCCTTCCTGGCTCACCGAGACCGAGCGGGCGCGGGCCGCCCGCTTCGCGCACGAGGCCGACCGGCACTCCTTCGTCGCCGCCCACCTCCTGGTACGGCTGGCCGCCGCGGCCGTCCTGGACGTGCCCGCGCACACGCTGACCCTGCTCCAGCACTGCGACATCCACGGCCCCGGGCACGGCCGGCCGTACCTGAAGGAGCATCCCGAGCTGGGCGTCAGCCTGAGCCACACCCGCGGCTACGTGGCCGCGGCCGCCGGGCCCGGCCGGGTCGGGGTGGACACCGAACGCGTTCCGGACGGCCCCTTCGACGCCGGTCTCGCCGCCCAGATCGCCGCGCCCCCGGACGTCACCGGCAACCACGACCTGATCCGGTTGTGGACCCGCAAGGAGGCGCTCATCAAACGCGGCGAGCTCTCCCTCGACACCGTCCGCTCCCCCGTCTCCTGGGAGGGCCGTCACCTGCTGGAATGGCACGTGCCGCCGGACATCCTCGTGGCCGCGGTCACCGACGTCAGGGCCGGGAGGGTGGCCCTATAACCTGGGAGCATGTTCTACAAGAAGCCCATCGAGGAGCGCATCGCCGACCGCATGGCCAAACGGCGTCCGCTGGAGGAGGGCAAGACGTTCGAGCACGGGCCGGCCAAGTTCGTGTTCGTCTCGCTGCTGGTGGCGGTCGTGCTGATGCACGTCGTCGGGGTGGCCATCGTCATGGCCTTCGACTCCTAGTGGGCGTGGGGTCCAGGAACACCTGGGTGACGACCGGGACGTGCTCGCGCAGCCGCCGGTCCACCTGATCGCAGGCGATCTCCACGCCCGCCGCGCTGGCCGCGTCGTCGAAGTCGATCTTCGCCGCGACCAGCAGCCGCCCCGGCCCCAGGTACATGGTCAGCAGCTCGACGACGTCCTCCACCTCGGGCTGGGCCAGCAGCAGCGCCCTGATCTCCGTCTCCACCTGGCGCGGCGCCGCCTGCCCGATCAGCAGCGACAGGTTGGCCCCGATCAGCGACAGCGCCACGACCAGCAGCAGCACCCCGATCGCCACCGAGGCCGCCCCGTCCCACAGCGACGAGCTGGTCAGCTGGGCGCCCAGCAGCCCGAGGGCCGCGATCACCAGCCCGGCCAGGGCGGCGGTGTCCTCCAGCATCACGGCCTTGAGCGCGGTGTCGGAGGTCTTGGTGACCAGCCGGACCGGGCCGACGCCCCAGCGGCGGGCCTCGGCGCGGGCCTGGGAGAGGCCCCTCGCGAACGAGACGCTCTCGATCGCGAACGACACGGCCAGCACGACGTAGGAGAGGGTGAAGTCGCCGAGCGACTCGCCATGGGCGATCGTGTGGACGCCGTGGGTGATGGAGAATCCCGCCCCGCCCACCAGCGTGGCCACCGCCGCCATCATGGCCCAGAAGAAGCCGGCCTTGCCGTAGCCGAAGGGGTGGCGCCGATCGGCGGGTTTGCCGCCGCGCCGTACCGCGACCAGCAGCAGGACCTCGGTGACCGTGTCGGCGGCGGAGTGGGCGGACTCCGACAGCATCGCGGCCGAGCCGCTGATGAGGCCGGCGATGAGCTTGGCCACGGCGATGGCCAGATTGGCCGCGCCCGCGACCAGCACGGTGACGAAACTCTCCCCTGCACTGTCGGCCATGCCATGTGACTTTACGTGAGGATCCTTCGATTTCCCGCGACTACGCTATGAAGCGCTCACGAAAGCGTGCCCTTGTGCGAGCTGGAGCTCCGGAACGGGCTGTCTGTGGGCTTTGGCACAGGTCCGGACGGGTTTGGGGGCGATGAACCTGGGCCTTCGGGGGGTAGATTGGGATCATGAGCGCTCCTCGGTGGCTGACGGACACGGAACAGCGCGCATGGCGTGCCCACCTCGCCCTGCACAAGCTGTTGATGCACCGGCTCGACCGGGAACTGCAAGAGTTCGAATTGTCGCTCAACGACTACGAGATCCTGGTCAACCTCTCCGAGAACCCGGAGCGCAGGATGCGGATGAGCGACCTCGCCGACGCCACGATCCAGTCGCGCAGCCGGCTGTCGCACCAGATCTCCCGGATGGAGGCCAAGGGCCTGGTCGTCCGCGAGGACTGCCGCGACGACCGGCGCGGCACCTTCGCGGTGCTCACCGACCACGGCTGGGAGACGATCCAGCGCGTGGCGCCGCACCACGTGTCCAGCGTCCGCGAGCACTTCGTCGACCGGCTCACCGACGACCAGCTCGACGCGCTGGACGCCGCGTACACGCCGATCGTCGAGCACCTCAAGAAGTTGCGCTGACACCCAACTGATATCGGCGGCACACGCGGCGGCCGCCGCCGCTCGCTACGATCCGGACATGCTGAGAAAGCTGCTGATCGTCCTAGGTCTCGCGCTGGCGGCGGCGTGTTCGCCGGGCGGCGGGCAGGCTGCCCTGCCGAGTGGCCCCGACCTCATCGCCAAGTCCGCCGCGGCGATGAAGACGGTCAAGACCGCCACCTTCTCGATCTCCACGGAAGGCAAGCCGAAGGTCCAGGTGCGCAAGGCCGACGGCCGGCTCACCGCCGCGGGCGACGCCGACGGCACGCTCACCATCGACGTGCTGGGCAGCCTCCAGGAGATCAGCTTCTTCGTGGTCGGCGACACCGTGCACTTCAAGGGCCCGACCGGCGGCTTCCAGAAGATGTCGAAGAAGGAACTCGCCCAGATCTACGACCCGTCGCTGATCCTGTCCCCCGCCGAAGGCGTCGCCAAGCTGCTGACCACCGCGACCGACCCGAAGGTCGAGGGCGAGGAGGGCCAGGCGTACAAACTGGCCGCCACCTTCTCCGGCGAGGTCCTCGGCAAGCTCATCCCCGGCGTCTCCCAGGGCGTCAACGGGCAACTGCTGATCGACAAGGCCACCTCCCGCCTGACCCGGGCCAGCCTGCCGGTGCAGGAGGGCACCGTGATCGTCTCCTTCAGCGACTACGACGCCCAGGTCACGATCACCCCGCCCGCCGGATGAGAACCGCCCGCCGGGCCGCGCTCGGCGTCGGCGGCGCGGTGGTGCTGCTGGCCGCGCTCGACGCCTACGTCGTGGTGACCGTCCTGATCGACATCGCCACCGACGCCGGCGTGCCCCTGAACCACCTGGAGCGGGCCACACCGCTGGTCACCGGCTTCCTGCTCGGCTACATCGCCGCCATGCCGCTGCTCGGGCAGCTCTCCGACCGGTACGGCCGGCGTCCCCTGATCCACGCCTGCCTGGCGGTGTTCGCGCTCGGCTCGCTGCTGACCGCGCTGGCCGGATCGCTGCCCATGATCGTGGGCGGCCGGGCCCTGCAGGGCATCGCCGGCGGCGCGCTGCTGCCGATCACGATGGCGCTCATCGGCGATCTCTGGGACGAGCACGACCGCCCGGTCGCCCTGGGCGCGGTCGGCGCCGCGCAGGAGCTGGGGAGCGCTCTGGGGCCCCTGTACGGAGGCGTGCTGGCCCTCGTCCCCGCCTTCCAGGTGCTCGGGGTCGAGCTCGGCGGCTGGCACGCCATCTTCTGGGTCAACCTCCCCCTGGCCGCGCTGGCCGCCGTCGCCGTCCACCGCACCGTCCCGGCCGGCAGACGCGAGGGTACGGCCGGCCGCGTCGACGTGGCCGGCGGCGCGCTCCTGGCCCTGGCCCTGGGCCTGCTCGTCGCCGGCTTCTACAACGACGACCCGGCCAAGGCGATCCTGCCGCCCTGGGGCCTGCCGCTGATCGGGTCGGGCCTGGTCGTGGGCGCGGTGTTCGTGTGGTGGGAGATCCGCTCCCCCGTCCGCCTGCTGGACCTGTCCGGCACCCGCAAGGGGGCGTTGCTGGCCACGCTCGGCGTCAGCTTCCTCACCGGCGCCGCCCTCCTCGTCACCATGGTGTTCGTCCAGTTCACCGCGCAGACCCTGCTCGGCCTCGAAGCGCTGCAGGCGTCGCTGGTCCTCGGCAGGTTCCTCATCGCGCTGCCCGTCGGCGCGGTGCTCGGCGGTGTCCTGGCCCGCCGCCTCGGCGACCGGCTGGTCGCGGTCGCCGGGCTGCTCGTGGCCGCCGCCGGATACGTGCTCATGAGCCGCTGGCCGCTCGACCTGGCCGGGCACCCGATCGACGTCGCGCTCCTGGTCGCCGGGCTCGGGCTCGGCCTGGTCATCGCCCCGATCTCGGCGGCGGTGCTGCGCGTGACCCCCGCCGCGCAGCACGGGGTCGCCTCCGCCGCGGTGGTCGTGGCCAGGATGATGGGCATGCTCATCGGCATCGCCGGCGTGTCCTCCTGGGGCTTCTACCGCTTCCAGTCGCTGACCGCCGACCTCGACACCCCGCTGCCCATCGGCGTGGACGCCGCCGAGTACGCCAGGCAGCTGGCCGCCTACACCGCGAAGGTGAAGGCGGCCCTGCACGTCGAATACACCGAGATGTTCCTCGTCACCGCCGTGCTCTGCCTGCTCGGCGCCGTGGTGGCCGCCTGGATGCTTACGGCGAAAGGCGATGCAGGTCGCGCGGGAACAACGTCGCCTGCCTGATGTTGGCCGCCCCGGTCAGCCGGGCCGTCCAGCGCTCCAGGCCGATCGCGAACCCGCCGTGCGGCGGCATGCCGTAGGCGAACGCCTGCAGATACCCCTGGTACGGCCCGGCCGCCTCGCCCCGCCCGGCCAGCGCGGCGAGGTAGTCGGCGTGCCGGTGCAGCCGCTGGCCGCCGGTGACCAGTTCCAGTCCACGGAACAGCAGGTCGAAGCCGTTGGAGTAGCCGGGCCTGGCCGGGTCGGGATGGGTGTAGAAGGGGCGCTTGGCCATCGGGTAGCCGGTGACGAACAGGAAGTCGGAGCCGTGCTCGCGCCTGGCCCACGCCGACAGCTCGCGTTCGCGGGCCGGTGACAGGTCGCCTTCGCCGCTGACCTCGGCGAAGTGCACCGCCGGGATCTCGGCCGGCACCTCCGGCAGCAGGTCGCGGGCCCGCGGGACGCGCCGCCGTACGGACTCGACCATGCCCGCCAGGGCCTCTCGCAGGACGGCCATCACGTCGCGGTGGTCGGTGACGAAGCCGAGCTCGGCGTCGAGGCTGGTGTACTGGGCGAGGTGGCGGGCGGTGTCGTGCGGCTCGGCGCGGAAGACGGGGCCGACCTCGTAGACCCGCTCGAAGACGCCGACCATCATCTGCTTGTAGAACTGCGGCGACTGGGCCAGGTAGGCGCGGCGGCCGAAGTAGTCGACGGCGAAGACGTCGGCGCCCGACTCGGTTGCCGACTCGACCAGTTTGGGCGTGTGGATCTCGGTGAACGCCAGCCGGTCGAGGGCCTCCCGGAATCCGGCGACGCTGGCGGCGGAGATCTCCTGCGCCAGCCGGAGCGCGGGGTGGCGCAGGGCGAGCGGGGCGTGGTCGAGCAGGGCCGGCAGGGACGCGCCGAGCTCGGGCCGGAACAGCTCGAACGGCGGCCGGGCGGCCTCGCCGAGCACGGTGATCTCCGGGTCGGTGAGTTCGGCGCCGCCGGGGGCCTGCGCGTTGGGGGTGACGGTCCCGGTGATCTCGACCACGCACTCCTCGCCCGGCAGGTCCGGAAAGGTCGTGACCACCTGGGCGAGGCCGGCGCGGTCGCGCACGACCAGGAAGGATACAGACTTCAGCTGCCGGCGGCGATGCACCCAACCGGCGATCGTGACTCGTTGCCCGGCGTGCCCGGAAAGCTCCGCCGACAGGATACGAGAGATCATCACAGCTCCTCGTGGAGGTTGCATGATCCCTTGGGAGTGCGGGGGAGAAGGGAGCTCCCGGTGCCACCGCACTTTCGCCGCCCTCCGCGGAGAGCGGCCTCGGCGACCCGATGACGGGGGTCAGGCCGGCGGGGCATTGCCTCCCCGCACTCGGGAGTGTCTTCGCCCGCAGGCGCGTGGCCGCCTTCCCAGCTACCGGCGGCTCTCTGGACCCGCGCGGGTCTCCGGGCTACTCGTCTCCGTCAACGTGTTGCCGGTCAACCTACCATCTCGGCCCGGGCACCCGCGGACGCCCGAGCCGAGCCGGCCTCACTTCTTGGGCGCGGCGCCGCCCTTGCGCTTCTCCCGGATCTTCATGGTCACCTCGATGGGCGAGCCCGCGAAGCCGAACTCCTCACGCAGCCGGCGCTCGATGAAGCGCCGGTAGGTTTCCTCCAGCCAGCCCGAAGTGAACAGCACGAACTTCGGCGGCTCCGTGGACGCCTGCGTGGCGAACAGGATCTTCGGCTGCTTGCCGCCCCGCACCGGCGGCGGCGTGGCCTGCACCAGCTCGGTGAGGAAGGCGTTGAGCCGCGCCGTCGGCACCCGGGTGGACCAGGAGTCCAGCGCCTTCTCCAGCGCCGGCACCAGCCGGTCGACGTGCCGGCCGGTCTTGGCGGAGATGTTGACCCGCAGCGCCCACGGCGTGCGCACGAGCTGCCGGTCGATCTCCCTCTCCAGGTAGTAGCGGCGGTCCTCGTCCACGAGGTCCCACTTGTTGAAGGCCACGACCATCGCCCGGCCGGACTCGATGACCAGGCCGATGATGCGCAGGTCCTGCTCGGTGAGGGGCTCGGAGGCGTCGATGAGCACGATCGCCACCTCGGCCTTCTCCAGCGCGGCGCGGGTGCGCATGGCGGCGTAGAAGTCGGCGCCCTGCAGCTCGCGGTCGCGGCGGCGGATGCCCGCGGTGTCGACGAAGCGCCACGGCTTCCCGCCCAGCTCGATCAGCTCGTCCACCGGGTCGCGCGTGGTGCCCGCCATCGGGTCGACCAGCACCCGCTCCTCGCCGGCGAGCTTGTTGAGCAGGGAGGACTTGCCGACGTTGGGCTTGCCGAGCAGCGCGACCCGGTGGGGGCCGCCCTCCTCGCCGAACTTCAGCTCGGGCGTCTCCGGCAGCGCGTCGAGCACCACGTCGAGCAGGTCGCCACTGGAGCGGCCGTGCAGCGCCGAGACCGGGTACGGCTCGCCGAGACCGAGCGACCACAACCCGGCGGCCTCCAGCTCCATTTGCTGGTTGTCGACCTTGTTGGCGGTCAGGATGACCGGCTTGCCGGACTGGCGCAGCACGGAGCCGACGATCTCGTCGGCGTCGGTGGCCCCGACGGTGGCGTCGACCACGAACACGATCACGTCGGCGAGCTCCACGGCCACCTGGGCCTGCTCGGCGATGCGCAGGTTCATGCCGGTGGCGTCGGGATCCCAGCCGCCGGTGTCCACGACGGTGAAGCGGCGCCCGCGCCAGTTGGCGTCGTAGGTGACGCGGTCGCGGGTGACGCCCGGCACGTCCTCGACGACCGCCTCGCGGCGGCCGATGATGCGGTTGACCAGCGTGGACTTGCCGACGTTCGGGCGGCCCACGATGGCCACGACGGGCAGCGGGCCGCTGTCGGCGTCGTGTTCGGTGATCTCCAGGTCGTCGAACTCAGCCTCGACCCAATCCCCCGTAGTCACGTTATTTCATCCTTCGTATGAGTACCGCGCCCGAAGGTTCAGGCGCGCTCTTTGACCACACCCAGCACCGCGTCGATGACCTCCTCCAAGGTCAACGGCGTGGTGTCGAGCTCGACGGCGCCATCCGCCATCGAGAGTGGATCCGTCTTCCGTGTCGAGTCCAGGGTGTCACGCCTGGCCATGGCGGCCTGCTGCGCCTCAACCGTGGTGCCCGACAACTCCGCGCTGCGCCGCAGCGCACGGGCCTCGGCGCTGGCGGTGAGGTAGATCTTGACCGCGGCCTGCGGCCAGACGACCGTGCCGATGTCGCGCCCCTCGACCACGATGCCGCCGGTGCCGATGATCTCACGCTGCAGGGCGACCAGCCGGACGCGGACCTCGGGCACCGCGGCCACCGCCGAGACGGCGCCGGTGACCTGGGCCTCGCGGATCGGGCCGCCCACATCGGTGCCGTCGACGTGGATCGCCGGCGCGTCAGGGTCGGTGCCGCTGACGATCACGGGCTCACCCGAGCGTGCCGCGACGGCCGCCGCGTCGGCGACGTCGACACCCTGCTCGAGCATCCACCAGGTCATCGCGCGGTACATCGCCCCGGTGTCCAGGTAACGCAGGCCCAGCGCACGGGCCACCCCGCGCGAGACGCTCGACTTGCCCGACCCCGAAGGGCCGTCCATCGCGACGACCAGACCGGTCACGGCCTCTCCCTTTTCCCGGCTTTACCTCAACCTGAAGAGGCTACCGCCTCCGTGCCGGTCGCCGATCCAGCTCTCGCCGAATCCCCGTGGCGCGGCCGTACCCGGTCATGGGGTTTCGGGGACCTGCCAGCCGCGCTCGTGCAGCGCCCCTGCCAGGACGGGCGCCGCGTCCGGCTGCACCGACAGCTCCGCCAGGCCCAGCGGCAGGCCGGGAGCGTGCTCCAGCCGGACGTCCTCGACGTTGACCCCGACCTCCTCGCAGACCTGGAACAACCGGGCCAGCTGGCCGGGACGGTCGCCGATGACCACCTGCACGACGCCGTACCGCGCCGCCGGGCCGCCGTGCTTGCCCGGAATGCGCCCGTGCCCGGCGACCCCGCGCTTGAGCAGCTGCGTCACCTCGGGCCCCGCGCTCTCGTCGCCGCCGGCCAGCGCGCGCAGCGCCGTCGCGGCCTCGGCCAGATCGCGGCTCACCGCCTCCAGCACCGCCGCCACCGGCACCGCGTTCCCCGACAGGATGCCCAGCCACAGGCCGGGATCGCCGCCCGCGACCCGGGTCACGTCCCGCACACCCTGACCGGCCAGGCCCAGCGCCACGTCCGGCGCTTCCGCCAGGCGTGCCGCCACCGCCGAGGCGGCCACGTGCGGCGCGTGGGACACCACCGCCACCGCCTGGTCGTGCTCCTCCGCGCTCACCTCGACCGGGTTCGCGCCACACAGCTCGATCAGCTCCAGCACCGCCGCCCGCGTCTCGGGCAGCGTCTCCTCCGTCGGGCAGAGCGCCCACGGCCGCCCCAGGAACAGATCCGCCCTGGCGGCGCCCGGCCCCGCCTTCTCCCGGCCCGCCATCGGATGCGAGGCCAGGTAGGAGCCCAGGTCACAGCCCAGCTCCGCCGCCCGGGCCAGCGGCTTGGCCTTCACGCTGGCCACGTCCGTGTAGAAGCGGGCCGTGTCCCGCTGCTGGAGGCCACGCAGCTCGGTCGCCACGTGCGCGGGCGGCACCGCCACCACCGCCAGGTCCACCGGGTCGCCCGAATGCCACTCCTGGCCGGCGCCCATCTCCCTGGCCAGCCGTACCGCACCGAGATCGCGGTCGGCCAGCAGCACCGTCACGCCGCGCTGCCGCAACGCCAGCCCGATCGACGTGCCGACCAGGCCGGTGCCGAGAACGAGAACAGTCCCGAGCTTCATTGCGCGATGTCCTGCCTGAGCGCGACCGCCCCGCGAAGGTAGACGTGGTTGATCTCGGCGCGCGGCCGATCCGTCTCCACGTGCGCCATCAGCCGCACCACCCGCGGCAGCGCGCCCGGCACGTCGATCTCCGTGGCGCAGATCAGCGGCACGTCGTCGAAGCCCAGCTTGCGCGCCGCCAGCGCGGGAAACTCCGCCGTCAGGTCCGGCGTCGCGGTGAACAACACGCTGATCACCTCGGCGGTCGTCAGCCGGTTGCGCTCCATGAGCGTGCTCACCAGCTCCGCCGTCGCCTCGATGATCGCGTCGCGGTCGTTGGCGTCAACCTGGATCGCCCCGCGGATCGCCCGGACCATGGTGCTCGTTCCCCTTACAGATGGCGGAGAGCCCGTACGTTCGGGTACGGGCTCTTTGTCGTGGGCTGCCAGGCTACAACTTGACGGCCGCGTACAGCTCGCCGACTTCCTTCAGCGACAGCGCCCTGATGGTGCCCGGCTTGGTCCGGCCCAGCTTGACCGGCCCGAACTCGATCCTCGCCAGATCGATGACCCGGTGCCCCGCCTCTTCGAGCATGCGCCGCACCACGTGCTTACGACCCTCGTGCAGCACCACCTCGACCAGCGCCTGCTGGCCGTGCTCCTGCACGATGGAGAAGCTGTCGGCCCGCGCGATGCCGTCCTCGAGCTCGACGCCCTCCCGCAGCCGCCGGCCCAGATCCCGCGGGATCGGCCCCGGCACCTTCGCCCAGTACTTCTTCTGCACCCCATAACTCGGGTGCGTCAGGCGGTTGGCCAGCTCACCGTCGTTGGTGAGCAGCAGCAGCCCCTCGGTCTCGGTGTCCAGCCGGCCCACGTGGAACAGCCGCGGCGCCAGCTCCTGCACGTAGTCCGCCAGGCACGGCCGCCCCTGCGGGTCCTCCATGGTGGACACGACGCCGATCGGCTTGTTCAGCGCGTAGTAGACCAGGTCGGGCGCGGTCGGAATCCGCTTCCCGTCGACGTGGATGACCTGCGTGGCCGGGTCCACCTTGGCGCCGAAGCGCCGCACCACCTGGCCGTTGACCGTGACCCGGCCGTCGCCGATCATCTCCTCGCACGCGCGCCGGCTCGCCACACCCGCCTGCGCCAGCACCTTCTGCAGCCGCACACCCCCGGGAACCTCGGTGGTGTCCCGCTCGTCGGTGTAGCCCGGCTCGTAGAAGTCGGCGTCCCTCAGGGGCTGACGGGCGGTCTTGAAGCGGTTCTCCGGCTTCTCCTCACGCCGCGGTCCCTGCGACCGGCTCGGGGCCCGTCCTCCGGTACGGCTGCCGCCGATCGTCTGGACCTCGTCCCGCTTGCCGTACCGCGCCCTGCTGCCGCCGGGGCGGGGGGTCGCGTCACGACGGCCACCACGCGCGGCCCGGAACCCGTCCCGCTGCCCCTCATCGCCGCCACGCTCATCGCGGCGGCCGTACCCGGCACGGTCATCGCGCCGCTCGAACCCGGAACGGTCGTTGTCGCGCCCGTAACCGGAGCGATCGTCACGGCTGTAGCCGGGGCGGTCATCACGGCTGTAGCCGGGGCGGTCATCACGGCTGTAGCCGGGGCGGCTGTCACGGTTGTAGCCCGGGCGGCTGTCGCGGTCGCCGCCGCGCCGGTCGTCACGGCGTTCGTAGGCACCGCGGTCCCGGCCGGAGCCGCCGCGGTCATCACGACGCCCGAAGCCGCCGCGCTGGTCCCCGCGGGCCGACCCAGAGCGGTCGTCGCGCCGGCCGTAACCACCGCGCTCCTCCCGGCGGCCGGAGCCGCCGCGGTCATCACGCCGCTCGAACCCGGAACGGTCATTGTCGCGGCCGTAACCGGAACGACCGTAACCGGAGGTGTCGTCACGACGGCCGTAGCCGCCACGGCCGTCGCGGCGCTCGGCGCCGGAGCGGTCGTCACGGCGGCCGTAGCCACCGCGGTCGTCACGGGCGTAGCCGGAACGGTCATCACGGCCGTAGCCGGAGCGGTCGTCACGACGCTCAGCGCCGCGCCGTTCACTGCCGCGTCGTTCACCACCGCGGTCCGAGCCGGCGCGGTCCGAGCCGGCGCGGTCCGAGCCGGGACGGTCCGAGCCGGGACGGTCGGAGCCGCCGCGGTCGGCTGGCTTGCCATAGCGGGCGCGGGAACCGCCCCGGTCGGCGCGCAGGGAATCACGGTCCCCGCCGCGCCGGTCGTCGGAGCGGAAGGCGGGACGCCCGCCGCGGCCCGCGTGGCCGCCCGAACGTCCTCGACCGCGTCCATCACCGGACGGGGTGCTTCGCCTGTTGATCACTTCGTTGTCTCCTCGAGGTTCTCCACGTCGTCCGGGAGGAAGGGCGCGAGCTCGGGAAGCTCGCCGATGTCCGTCAACCCCAGACGCTCCAGGAAGTATGAGCTTGTCCGGTAGAGCACTGCCTGGCTCTCCGGGTCGGTGCCGGCCTCCTCGACCAGCCCCCTGGCGACGAGTGTCCGCATGACACCGTCGCTGTTCACGCCGCGAACCGCGGCCACGCGGGCACGGCTCACCGGTTGCCGGTAAGCCACGACCGCGAGAGTCTCCAGGGCAGCCTGCGTCAACCGCGTCTGCTGCCCATCACGCACGAAGCGCTCCACGAGAGGCGCACACTCGGCCCGCGTATAGTAACGCCAGCCTCCGGCCACCTCTCTCAACTCAAACCCCCGCCCCTGCCCGGAATATTCCGCAGCCAGCTCCCGCAGAGCCCGCGCGACCTCCTGGGTGGGCACCTCCAGCACCTGCGCCAGCGTAATCTCCGCCACCGGCTCGTCCACCACCATGAGGATCGCCTCCAGCGAAGCCCGCAACCCCAGCCCCGCCTCCCCACTCCGGACGTCCCCGGCCGTCTCCCCCCAGGCTCCCGCGCCCCCCGCAGCCTCATCCTCGGTACCGCCGTCTCCGGCACCCTCACCGCGAGCAGCCGACCCCATGGCGTCCTCAGCCGCCACCCGGGTGGCACCGGCCTCCGCCTCAGCCCGCACGACCTCCCCGGCCGCCGCACGCGTGGCGCCGGGCTCCGCCGTACCCCCACCCGCCGCACCGGCGCTGGAAGGCGCCTCCTGCGGGCCCGCGTCCGAGCTCTTGGCCCGCTGCTCCGCATCGGACACGCCCGGCTCCGCCGCGCCATCGCCCGGCGCAAGACCCCGGACAGGCGATGCCGGAGCGTCCGCGTCGTGGATACCCGGGTCCGAGCCCTGGCCGTCGGGTGCCGAGCCTTGCGAGTCGGGGACGGCGGGCGACGGGGCCGGGTCGGTGGCGTGGTCGGGCCCGGGGGTGGGCCGGGGGTCGGAGGGCGGGGTGGTGGCGAGGGCTCCGGGGAGGGTCATCCAGGCGGGCAGGTCCGCGTCCGGGGAGCGGCGAGGGGCCGGTGGGGTGGGGTCCTGGCGTTCAGGCATCGGGTTTCTTCTCCGCGGGTTCTTCGTAGTCGTCGCCGACCGAGATGTCCCCGTCGTCGGCCCCGGTCCAGGTCACGTGCAGGTCACCCAGGGGTTCCACCTGGTCGAAGGTGACGGCCGACTCCCGGAACAGCTCCAGCACGGCCAGGAAGCGGGCGATGACCTCGAAGGTGCCCTCGCAGTCGGCGACCAGGGTGCGGAAGGTGGCCTTGCGCAGCCGGCGCAGGCGCAGGACGAGGATGTTGGCCTGTTCGCGGACGCTGGCCAGGGGCTGGTAGATGTGGCCGACGCTGACCGTGGGCGGGAGCCTCGGGGTGAAGGCCCTGGCCGCGATCTTGGCGAGCTGCTCGGGTCCGATGCCCAGGATGAGTTCGGGCAGCAGGTTGGCGAACTGGGCCTCCATCGGGACCGTGCGGGGAAAGCGGAGCGCCTCCTCGGCCATCTTCCCGGCGAAGATCTTCGCCACCTCTTTGTACGCCTTGTACTGCAGGAGGCGGGCGAACAGGAGGTCACGCGCCTCCAGCAGCGCGAGGTCCTCCTCGTCCTCGACCTCGCCCGAGGGCAGCAGGCGAGCGGCCTTGAGGTCCAGGAGTGTGGCGGCGACCAGGAGGAAGTGGCTGGTCTGGTCGAGGTCCCACTCGGGCCCGCGCGACGTGATGTAGGCGATGAACTCGTCGGTCACCTTGGACAGCGACACCTCGGTGATGTCCAGCTTGTGCTTGGAGATCAGGCCGAGCAGCAGGTCGAACGGCCCCTCGAAGACGTCCAGGTGGACTTGGAAGCCACCCTGCTCGGGAGCGGTCGATGTCACCTGGCCATTGTCGCAGGAGCCGGCCACCGCGACAGCACTTCGCGGGCGAGCTCTCGGTAGGCGGTGGCGCCGAGGGAGGAGGGGTCGAAGGTGGTGATCGGCTCACCGGCGACGGTGGCGTCGGGGAAGCGGACGGTGCGGTTGATCACCGTGTGGAAGACCTTGTCGCCGAACGCCTCGACGACGCGGGCCAGGACCTCGCGGCCGTGCAGGGTGCGGGCGTCGTACATGGTGGCGAGCAGGCCCTCGATCTCCAGCTCGTCGTTGAGGCGCTCCTGGACCTTGGCGATGGTGTCCATGAGCAGGGCGACGCCGCGCAGCGCGAAGAACTCGCACTCCAGCGGCACCATGACGCCGTGGGCGCAGGTCAGGGCGTTGACCGTGAGCAGGCCGAGCGACGGCTGGCAGTCGATGAGGCAGACGTCGTAGTACGGCAGGAGCGGCTTCAGGGTGCGGCCGAGGATCTGCTCGCGGGCCACCTCGGTGACGAGCTGGACTTCGGCGGCGGACAGGTCGATGTTGCTGGGCAGCAGGTCGAGACCTTCGACGCCGGTTTCCAGCAGGACGTCCTGGGCCGTCACGCTGCTGTCCATGAGCAGGTTGTAGACGGTGAGGTCGAGCTGGTGCGGGTTGATGCCGAGGCCGACGGACAGGGCGCCCTGGGGGTCGAAGTCGACGAGGAGGACCTTGAGGCCGTATTCGACGAGCGCGGCGCCGAGGTTGATGGTGGTGGTGGTCTTGCCGACCCCGCCCTTCTGGTTGACCATCGCGACCACCCGGGCGGGTCCGTGGACCTCGCGCGGCGGCGGCTCGGGGAACACCGGGCGGGGGCGCCGGGTGGGACCGAGATTCACGCCGCTGGTGGGCGTGGCCGTTTTCGTGTCTCCCCAGGGGTTGTCGGGGGTCCCCGGGGTCGAACCGTTGGTCTTCGAAGTCACCAGCTCGAACCTCCCTGACGATCCCGAACCGGACCGTCCGGACGGACACTATGGCGTCAGCACTAAAGGCGGCAAGGCGGCACGCCGTACGCGCAGGACGTCGCAAAGACTATAGATCACTGGCGAGCCCGTGGATGCGCGGCGGCGTACACCTCCCGGAGCTTGTCGACGGTCACCAGGGTGTACACCTGGGTGGTGGTCACCGAGGCGTGGCCGAGTAGCTCCTGGACCACCCTAACGTCGGCGCCCCCGTCTATGAGGTGGGTTGCGAAGGAATGCCGTAGGACGTGCGGGGATATCCGGGCGAGTCCGGCTCGTTCCGCGGCGGCCTGGAGCACCTCCCAGGCGCCCTGGCGGGTGAGGCGGCCGCCGCGGGCGTTGAGGAACACGGCCGGGGTGCCGCGCCCGTGGGCCATCAGACCGGGGCGGGCCCGGACCAGGTAGGCGTCGAGGGCTTCGCGGGCGTAGCGGCCCAGGGGCACCAGCCGCATGCGGCCGCCCTTGCCGCGCAGCCGTACCTGCTCGTCGTCGAGGTCGTCCACGGCCAGGCCGACGGCTTCCGAGATGCGCGCGCCCGTGCCGTACAGGACCTCGAGCAGCGCCCGGTTGCGCAGGGTCAGCGGCGCGCCGTCGGGGCCGGAGGCGGCGAGCAGGCGTTCGACCTCGTCCACGCCGATCGCCTTCGGCAGGCGGCGCAGCTGGCGCGGCGGGCGGACCTCGTGGGCGGGGTCGTGGCCGGTCACGCCTTCGCGCAGGGCGAAGCGGTGCAGGCCGCGCACGGCCGAGACCGCCCGCGCGGCCGAGCTGGCCACGAGGGCGGGGTGCTCGCCGTCGCCTTCGCGCAGGGCGGACAGGAACGCCAGGACGTCGGACTCGCCCACCTCGTCGAGCTCCAGGCGGCCCCGCGCCTGGAGGTGGTCGACGTACCGGCGCAGGTCACGCCGGTAGGACGCGAGCGTGTTGGCAGCCAGGCCCCGCTCCACCGCCAGATGGGCGAGGTAGCTGGAGAGCACCGCCTCCACGAAATGTCACTCCTCAGGTGCGTCGGCCGGCCGCAGGCAGGCGAACCCTTCGACAGATGCCGCGTACGCGGCGAGGATACCGGCCACGGCCGGGGAATTGTGGATCATTCCCATGAGTGCCTTCTCGACGGCGTCGGGGAGGGGCACCCATTCGACGGGCATGTCGCTCTCTTCGTGCTTGCGCTCGAAGTCGATCTCGGTACGGCGCAGCCCCCGGGCCAGGAACACCCGGATGCGCTCGTCGGTCATGCCGGGCGAGCTCATGAGATCGACGAGCGTGTGCCAGGTGTCGGCGGCGTAGCCGGCTTCCTCGGCCAGTTCGCGGGCGGCGGTGGTGACCAGCGGCTCGCCCTCGACGTCGCGGATGCCGGCGGGCAGCTCCCACAGCAGGTGCCGCACGGGGTGGCGGTACTGCCGCAGGAGCAGCACGCGGTCCTGGTCGTCGAGCGCGAGGACGGCCACCGAGCCGGGGTGGACGACGTAGTCGCGGTCGGCGACGTCGTCATCGGGCATGCGCACGGAGTCGGTGCGCACGCCGATGACCCGGCCCTGGAAGTGTTCCTTGGTGGCGAGGACGTCCCATTCCTCGGAGACGTCCCTCACTTGGCGACCTTGGCGGCGACGCGCGCGTCGGCGTAGGCCAGGGCGGCGCCGATGAGGCCCTTGAACATGGGGTTGGCCCGGGTGGGCCGGGACTTGAACTCGGGGTGGGCCTGGGTGCCGATGAAGAACGGGTGGGTCTCGACGGGCAGTTCGGTGTATTCGACGAGGCGGCCGTCGGGCGACAGGCCGGAGAAGACCATGCCGACCTTCTCGAGCTGTTCGCGGTAGGAGTTGTTGACCTCGTAGCGGTGGCGGTGGCGCTCGTCGGCCTTGGCCTTGCCGTACAGCTGCCTGGCGAGGGTGCCCTCGCCGAGTTTGGCGGTGTAGGAGCCGAGGCGCATGGTGCCGCCCATGTCGCGCTCGCCGGCGACGACGTCCTGCTGGTCGGCCATGGTGGAGATGACCGGGTGCTTGGTGTCGGGGTCGAACTCGGCGGAGTTGGCGTCGTCGACGCCGGCGAGGTGGCGGGCGGCCTCGATGACCATGCCCTGCATGCCGAGGCAGATGCCGAGCAGGGGGATCTTGTTCTCGCGGGCGTGCTTGATGGCGCCGATCTTGCCTTCGATGCCGCGCACGCCGAAGCCGCCGGGGACGAGCACGCCGTCGACGCCGTCGAGCTCGCGCCCGGCGCCCTCGTCGGTCTCGCAGTCGTCGGACTTGACCCAGCGGATGTTGACGCGGGCGTCGTTGGCGAAGCCGCCGGCGCGCAGGGCCTCGGTGACCGAGAGGTAGGCGTCGGGCAGGTCGATGTACTTGCCGACGAGCGCGATCGTCACCTCCTTGCCGGGGCGGTGAACCCGGCGCAGGAGCTGGTCCCACTCCTTCCAGTCGACGTCGCGGAACGGCAGGCCGAGGCGGCGCACGACGTAGGCGTCGAGGCCCTCGGAGTGGAGGACCTTGGGGATGTCGTAGATCGAGGCGGCGTCCACGGCGCTGACGACCGCGTCCTCGTCCACGTCGCACATGAGGCTGATCTTGCGCTTGATGGAGGTCTGGACGGGCCGGTCGGAGCGCAGGACGATCGCGTCCGGCTGGATGCCGATGCTGCGGAGCGCGGCCACGGAGTGCTGCGTCGGCTTGGTCTTCAGCTCGCCCGACGGGCCGATGTACGGCAGGAGCGAGACGTGCAGGAAGAAGACGTTGTCGCGGCCGACCTCGTGCCGGATCTGGCGCACGGACTCCAGGAACGGCAGCGACTCGATGTCGCCGACGGTGCCGCCGACCTCGGTGATGACCACGTCCACGTCGGGGCCGGCCATGCCGCGGATGCGGTCCTTGATCTCGTTGGTGATGTGGGGGATGACCTGGACGGTGTCGCCGAGGTACTCGCCGCGCCGCTCCTTGGCGATCACGTTGGAGTAGACCTGGCCGGTGGTGACGTTGGCCGAGCCGTGCAGGTCGGTGTCGAGGAAGCGCTCGTAGTGGCCGACGTCGAGGTCGGTCTCGGCGCCGTCGTCGGTCACGAAGACCTCGCCGTGCTGGAACGGGTTCATCGTGCCGGGGTCGACGTTGAGGTAGGGGTCGAGCTTCTGCATCGTGACCCGGAGCCCGCGCGCCTTGAGCAGACGGCCGAGGCTGGAAGCCGTGAGCCCCTTGCCTAGACTGGAGGCGACACCGCCGGTGACGAACAGATGCTTGGTTTGCGATGCGCTGCGCAAAGGGGCTCCCGTGGCTCGAGGTGTGGTCGAACGGTCCACGGGCTCTCAGGATATCAAAGAACGCCCCCGACATGCCCGAACGGCATGACCAAGCGGTAACTTTGGGCTCTATGTCACATGTACGGCGGGCGGCGGGCGCGCTGATTCACCGCGCTTACCTGGCTTTGCGCAGAGCCGGGGCGATCAGCCCGGACAGTCCGGCCGGTTACCGTTTCCGCTACCTGGGAGAAGGCGTCTCGATCGCGTTCCCGCCCGGAGCGATCTTCGGCGAGCGGTGGATCGAGATCGGCGACGGCACGCTCGTCGGCGAGCGGGTCTCGCTGTCGTGCGGCATGGGCCCGGGGCTGGATCTGGGCCCTGACTCGATCCTGCGGATCGGCGGCGGCTGCTCGATCGGGCGCGGCAGTCACATCGTGGCCCATCAGTCGATCGACATCGGGGATCACGTCTTCACCGGGCCGTATGTGTACATCACCGATCAGAACCATGTGTACGACGACCCGGAGGTGCCGATCGGGCGGCAGTGGCCGCGCAACGCGCCGGTGTCCATCGGCTCGGGCTCGTGGCTGGGCGCGGGGGCGATCGTCCTGCCGGGCACGCGGCTGGGCCGCCAGTGCGTGGTGGCGGGGGGTGCGGTGGTCCGGGGCGAGTTCCCCGATTACAGCGTGGTGGCGGGCGTGCCGGCCAAGCTGGTGCGCCGCTACGATCCGGCGCTCGGCTGGCACTCTCCCGACGTCAGCGCCCTGGACCTGCAGAAGCGGCAGGCGACGGCCTGAGGGCGGGCGCCGGGCCCGGGCGTTCGCGCCACCTGACGCCGTGCCGCCGGCCGTACAGGATGACGGCGAGGGCGGCGAGGACGGTGACGGCGGTGGCGACCAGGCCGGACTCGGCCAGGGGCCAGGGGCCGGCGAGCAGCGGGTCGCCGGTGGGGGCGGTCCTGGTCAGGGTGTCGTTGCCGGTCGGGCCGACGAGCAGGGGGCGGGCCCAGAGCCAGGCCGTCTGGTAGCCGATGGCGGCCCACAGCCCGCCGGTGCTCAGCCGCAGCCCGCACAGCAGGACGCCGGCGGCCACGGCCGTGAGCGCGGTGACGGCCATCGCGGCGCCGCCGGGGGCGACGGTGACCTGGACGGCGGCGAACAGCAGCCCGGACACCAGTGCGGCGGCCCAGGCGGGCAGGTGCTCGCCGTAGGCGGTGAAGATGTAGCCGCGGAAGGCCAGTTCCCCGGCGAAGGCGGCGGCGAGGGGCACGATCAGCTGCAGCGCGATCATCCATGGCCTGGACTGCGGCGCGGGCAGCACCTGGATCTGGCCCAGAGCCCACAGCAGGGCGAAGACCAGCCCGAACGTCACCGCGCCGAAGACGAGCCCGAGCGCGAGGGAGCCCAGCCGGGGCGGCGGCAGGCCGACGGCGGTCCACGGGCGGCGTTCCAGGCGGCGGAAGAGCCACGTGAGCACGAGCACGCCGGGGGCGGCGACGATCACCGGCCCGAGCGGGACGCCCATCACGCCCAGCGGCACGCGCTCGGCGAGCGCGAGGACGATCAGGAATCCCAGCAGGTACCCGAAGACCCGCAGATGGAGCGACACGACCTTCCCGGCCTGGTCCATGGAATGGTCATAACACAGCAAAGACCGCCTCGCCCCCTGGTGGCGCGGGGAGATAGGGGTCGTGGAGATCGATCTGCTGGTGCGCCTGGTCGCGGCAGGGGTGCTCGGGGCGGTCATCGGCATCGAGCGGCAGTGGCGGGCCCGGATGGCGGGCCTGCGCACGAACCTTCTCGTCGCGGTCGGGGCGGCGCTGTTCGTGCTGCTCAGCGCCTACGGGTTCGAGGGCGCCACGGCCGACCCGACGCGGGTGGCGGCGCAGATCGTCTCGGGCATCGGTTTCCTGGGCGCGGGCGTGATCCTCAGGGAGGGGTTCAACATCCGGGGGCTCAACACGGCGGCGACCCTGTGGTGCGCGGCGGCGGTGGGCTCGCTGGCGGGGGCGGGGATGTACCTCATGGCCGTCGCGGGGACGGTCTTCATCGTGATGGCGAACACGCTGATGCGGCCCCTGGGCCGGTTCCTGGATCGCAGGCGGGCGGCCCGCCGTACCCGCTACCGGTTCGAGGTGCGCTGCTGGGACGACGACCAGGCGCACGTGCGCAAGCTGGTGGTCAACGCGCTGACCCGGCCGGAGCTGCGGCTGCGCAGCCTGCAGGGGCAGGAGGCCGACCGGCGCGGGCAGGTGGTGGTGATCGCGATCGTGGACAGCCTGCGCCGCGACGAGAACCTCTTCGAGAGCGCGACCAGCCGGCTGAGCCTGGAGCCGTCGGTGACCTCGGTGTCGTGGACGGTCGAGGACGAGGATGACGACGACGAGGACGATTCCTAGACTCCTTTACCGAACAACGTTCTAGGGTTAGCGTCGCGGCATGCGCACCGACTTAACAGAGCGGCTCGGCGCCGAGTTCCCCCTGTTCGCCTTCAGCCACTGCCGTGACGTCGTGGCCGCGGTGACCAACGCGGGCGGGTTCGGCGTGCTGGGCGCCGTCGCCTACTCCCCCGGCGAGCTGGACGCCGAGCTGTCGTGGATCGACGAGCGGGTGGGCGGCCGGCCGTACGGGGTGGACGTGCTCGTCCCGGCGAACATCGAGGGCCCGCGCGTGAACGTCGCCGCGTTCGTCCCCGACCGGCAGCGCGACTTCGTCGCGCATCTGTTCACCAAGTACGGCCTGGCCGCCCCGGACGGCGGGAACCTGCGCGCGGCCGACGAGTTCGCCGGCCGGGTCACCGCCGCGGGCGCCACGGGCCTGATCGACGTGGCGCTCAAGCACCCGATCGGCCTGATCGCCAGCGCGCTCGGCCCGCCGCCGCCGGAGATGGCGGCCAGGGCACGGGCGGCCGGGGTGCCGGTGGCGGCGCTGGTGGGCACCGTGGAGCACGCGCGCAGGCAGGTGGCCGCGGGCGCGGACGTCATCGTGGCCCAGGGCACGGAGGCGGGCGGGCACACGGGCGAGATCTCCACGATGGTGCTGGTGCCGCAGGTCGTGGACGCCGTGGGCCCGATCCCGGTGCTGGCGGCGGGCGGCATCGCGGACGGCCGGCAGATGGCCGCCGCGATGGCGCTGGGCGCGCAGGGCGTGTGGTGCGGCTCGGTGTGGCTGACCACCGAGGAGGCCGAGACGGCGCCGGCGGTCAAGCGCAAGATGCTGGCCGCCTCCTCGCTGGACACCGTCCGCTCCCGCTCGCGCACCGGCAAGCCGGCCAGGCAGCTCAGGTCGGCCTGGACCGAGGAATGGGACAGCGCGCCGGAGAGCCCGGGACCGCTGGGGATGCCGCTGCAGATGCTGGTGGCCGAGGGGGCGATGGCCAGGATCGGCGCGGCGGCCGAGCGCGGCGAGCCGGGCGCGCTGGAGCTGGCCAACTACTTCGTGGGCCAGGTCGTGGGCCAGCTGAACCAGGTCCGCCCGGCCAGGGAGGTGGTGTACGCGATGGTGACGGAGTTCGCGGACGCGGTGGAGCGGCTGGCCAGAATGTCACAGTAGAGGCGTGGAGTACGTCGAGCTGGCCCGGGGCGGCGGGGTTCCGGCGCATGTCCAGATCGAGCGCTGGCTGCTGACGTCGATCGCCTCCGGGGAGATCGCGCCGGGCGACAGGCTGCCGGGCGAGCGGGCGCTGGCCTCCCGGCTGGGCGTGTCCCGGATGACGCTGCGGCAGGCGCTGGCGGCGCTGGAGAGCCGCGGCGTGCTGGTGCGCACGCCGGGGCGCGCGGGCGGGGCGTTCGTGGCCGAGCCGCGCGTGGAGTGCGACCTGACGGGGCTGGCCGGGTTCACCGAGCGAATGCGCCGGGCGCACCTGACGGCCGCGGCCCGGGTGCTGCGGGCGCGCACCGGCGCGGCCCCGCCGGAGGTGGCGGCGGCGCTGGAGCTGGCGCCGTCCGCGCCGGTGCACGAGATCGCCCGGGTGCGCTCGGCCGGGGGCGCGCCGGTCGCGCTGGAGTCGTCGTTCTTCCCCGCGCCGCTGCTGCCCGGCCTGCTGGAGGAGGATCTGGGCGGCTCGCTCTACGAGCTGCTGGAGCGTAGGTACGGCCTGGCGCCCCGGCAGTCCACCGAGCACCTGGACCCGGTCGTGGCCACCCCGGAGCAGGCGGCCGAGCTGGAGGTGGCGCCGGGCACGCCGCTGATGCGCATCGAGCGCACGGCGCGCACCGCGGCGGGCGTCCCGGTCGAGTACGCCAGGGACCTGTTCCGCCCCGACCGGGTCCGCCTCACGGTCCGCACCGGCTAGCCGACCGTCCCGGGGACGCGCTCGCCGAACAGCTCCACCTCCACCTTGGTGCCCGGCTCCGCGCTCAGGTAGGCGTAGGCCAGCGAGGCGCGCAGGGTGTAGCCGTACCCTCCGGAGGTGACCCGCCCGGCCACCTCGCCGTCCACGCGCACCGGCTCGTTGCCGAGCACGACGGCCCTGGGGTCGTCCAGCGTGATGAGCCGCAGCCGCCGCTCCGGCGCGGGATTCAGCGCGTCCCGGCCGAGGAAGTCCTTGTCCATCTTCACGCAGAAGCCCAGCCCGGCCTCGAACGGCGTGCTCTCCGGCCCGATGTCGGCGGCCCAGACCCGGTAGCCCTTCTCCAGCCGCATGCTGTCGATGGCCTTGTAGCCGCCGGCGACCAGCCCGTACGGCTCGCCCGCGGCCCACAGCGTCTCCCAGAGCGCCCTGCCGTACTCGCTGGGGCAGTACAACTCCCAGCCGAACTCCCCCACGAACGTCACCCGCAACGCCAGCACGGGCACGTCGCCCACGGTCAGCTCGCGGGCGGACATGAACGGCGCGTCCAGCGGGCCCGGGGAGACCGCCGCCAGGATCTCGCGCGCCCGGGGACCCCACAGCGCGAAGCAGGCGTACTGCCCGGTCACGTCGGCGAGGTGCGCCCGCGAGCCGCGCAGCCGCGCCTGCTTGCGCAGCCAGCCGAGGTCGTGGGAGCCGAAGGCGGTGCCGGTGACGACGAGGAAGTCGTCCTCGCCGCGCCGGGTGACGGTGAAGTCGCACTCGATGCCGCCGCGCCGGTTGAGCGCCTGGGTGTAGGTGACCTGGCCGGCCTCGCGGGCGACCCGGTTGGCGCAGACCCACTCCAGCAGCTCGGCGGCATCGGGGCCGGTCACCTCGATCTTGCTGAAGGACGTCTCGTCGAACAGGCCCGCGGCGGCCCGGGTGGCGCGGTGCTCGGCGCCGATCGCGGGGTGCCAGCCGCGTGCCGCCCAGCCGCGCGGGCGTTCGTCCTCGTCGTACGGCCCGGCCGCGTTGGCCGCGTAGTAGTTGACCCGTTCCCAGCCGGACTTCTCCCCGAAGACGGCGCCGTGGGCGGCGTGCCAGGCGTAGGCGGGCGAGGTGCGCAGGGGGCGTCCGGCCTGGCGTTCGTGGCCCGGGTAGCGGATGTCGTAGTAGGTCTCGTAGTTCTCCACGACGCGTTTGCGGGTGTAGGACGGCGAGCGGTACTGGCGGCCGAAGCGGCGGATGTCCATGTGCCACAGGTCCATGGACGGCTCGCCCTCGACGATCCATTCGGCCATGACCATGCCGATGCCGCCGGCGCCGGCGATGCCGTGGGCGCAGAAGCCGGCGGCCACGTAGAAGCCGCCGACCTCGGTCTCGCCGAGGCAGAATTCGTTGTCGGGGGTGAACGCCTCCGGCCCGTTGATCATCTTGCGGATGCCTAGGTCGGTCAGGGCGGGGACGCGGATCGCCGCATTGTCCGAAATTTCGGTGAATCGGTCCCAGTCCTCCGGGAGCAGGCGGCCGTTGAAGTCCGGCGGGACCGGGTCCGCCCAGGGGGCCGAGGTGCGCTCGTAGCCGCCCATCACCAGGCCCTGGACCTCCTGCCGGTAGTAGACCAGCAGGTCGGGGTCGCGCAGCGTGGGCAGGCCGGTGTGCTCGTGGAAGCCCTCGGTGACCACGTACTGGTGGGACATCGGGATGATCGGGATGCGCACCCCGGCCATGCGGCCGATCTCCGGGGCGAACATGCCACCGCAGTTCACCACGATCTCGCAGTCGATGTCGCCCTGGTCGGTGCGGACCCGCCGGACCCGGCCGCGTTCGACGTCGATGCCCAGGACCCGGGTGTGGGTGCGGATCCGGGCGCCGCCCTGCCTGGCCAGCCCGGCCAGCGCGTAGCAGAGCTGGGACGGGTCGATCTGGCCGTCGGTGGGCAGGTAGGCGGCGCCGACCACGCTCTCGGGGTTCATCAGCGGGAACAGCCGGGCCGCCTCGGCCACCGAGATCTCCTCCAGCGGCAGGCCGTACGTGCGGGCCCAGCCGATCTGGCGGCGGATCTCCTCCATGCGCTCGGGGGTGGAGGCGAGCTTGATGCCGCCGCATTCGGTCCAGACGTCGAGCTTGCGGTAGAGCTCGACGGAGTACTGGTTCATCCTGGTCAGCGTGGGGTCGGCGCGGAGCTGGCCGACCAGCCCCGCCGAGTGGAAGGTCGAGCCGCTGGTCAGCTCGTCGCGCTCCAGGACGAGGACGTCGCGTTCACCGAGTTCGGTCAGGTGGTAGGCGACGCTGGCGCCGCCGACGCCACCGCCGATGATCACGATCCGGGCCGAGTCGCTCATGGTCGCGACGCTAACCGCCCTTCCCTAAAAGGTCTAGACCGTTTACAACGGTGTCGCGGTGTAGCATCGCCGGTCAAGATTGACGAGGAGCGCCCATGGATGAGGTTCTCGATCGGATTCCCTTGCTGGCCGGGCTGCCGCGGACCGTGGAGGAGCTGCCCGGCGGGCTCACCAATCGCAACTACAAGGTGAGTGTGCCGGGCGCGGCGTACGTGGTCCGGGTGCCGGCCAGCGAAGGCGGGCTGCTGGGCATCGACCGGGACGCCGAGCACGCCAACTCGATCGCGGCCGAGCGGGCGGGGGTGGGGGCTCCGGTGCACGCCTACGTGCGGGAGCTCGGCGTGCTGGTGGTGGGCTACATTCCCGGGCGCACGTTCACCGAGGCAGACGTGCGGGACTCGGCCAACCTGCCGCGGGTGGCCGACGCCTGCCGGCGATTGCACGCGGGGCCGCGGTTCGTGCGGGATTTCGACATGTTCGAGATTCAGCGGGGGTATTTGGAGATCGTATTGTCCCGAAATTTCCGCCTACCGGCGAAATATCGGGACTTTGAGCCGCAGGTGGCGCTCATGCGGGAAGCGTTGAAGGTCCGGGATGAGGGAACCGTCCCGTGCAACAACGACCTCCTGCCCGGCAACTTCATCGACGACGGCGAGCGCCTCTGGCTCATCGACTACGAGTATTCCGGCAACAACGACGCCTGCTTTGAGCTGGGCAACATCTGGAGCGAGGCCGACCTGCCGCTGGAGCAGCTCGAGGAGCTGGTCACCGCCTACTACGGCCGCCGCCTGCGCAACCGCATCGCCCGCGCCCGCCTGCTGGGCCTGATGGCCAAGTACGGCTGGACCCTCTGGGCCTCCATCCAGGACGGCGCCGGCTCGGCCGTCGACTACGACTTCTGGTCCTGGGGCATGGAGAAGTACGAGCGCGCCGCGGCCGAGTTCACCAGCACCGCCCTGCCCGGCCTGCTCGACGAGGCCACGCGCGCCGACTGAGTTAGGTTGGGATCATGTTCGCCACGCTCACCGGCATCGGGCTGTCCACGGCGGCCGGGCTCAACGCCTACATCCCCCTGCTGGTCGTCGGCGTGCTCGCCAACCTCACCGACAAGGTGAAGCTGCCCGACGGCTACGCGTGGCTGTCGAACTGGGGCGTGCTGGCGGTGATCGCCGTACTGCTGCTGGCCGAGGTGGTGCTGGACAAGATCCCGGCGGTGGACAGCGTCAACGACATCATCCAGACGGCCGTGCGGCCCGCCTCGGGCGGCGTGGTGTTCAGCGCCACCTCGGCCGCCGCCGAGCTCGACCAGTCCACCTGGATGACCGAGAACCCGTGGCTGTCCTGGCTGCTCGGGATCGTCGTGGCGCTGGCCGTACACGCCCTGAAGTCCACGGCCCGCCCGGTGGTGAACGTCGGGACGGCCGGAGTGGGCGCGCCCGTGGTGAGCACGATGGAGGACGCCGGCTCGCTCGGCGTCAGCCTGGTGGCGATCTTCCTGCCGCTGCTGGTGATCCTCGTGCTGATCGCGGGGGCGCTGCTGGCGTGGTGGGTGGTCAGGAAGGTACGGCGGCGCCGCCGCGCGCCCTCATAGCCAGCCCAGCACCAGCTCGGTGAACTCCTCCGGGCGTTCCTCGTGCAGACGGTGACTGGCGCCCTCCCAGACCACGACCGCCGAGTCCGGGTGTTTGAGCAGGCCGGACTCCCACGCCGCCGGCGCCGGATCGTGCCACAGCGCCAGCACCGGGCAACGCCGGCGGGCCAGGTAGGCGTCGGAGGCCGGGCGCACCCCGATCGAGTCGGGCAGCACGAACATCGCCTCGAACGCCTGGGCCAGCACGTGCGGCGGCATGCCGGACAGCCTGCGCCGGTGCCAGCGGCGGATGACGGCGGGCGTGCGCCGGTTGGTGCACCAGCGGTCGAGCTCGACGGCCGCCTCGTGCGCACGTTCCGAGCGCAGCGCGGTGACCGTCTCCTGGAACATCCCGGCCAGCTCCGGGGCCATGCCGTACCCCGGGTCGACGGCGACCAGCCGCTCGACCAGCCCGGGACGCTCGACGGCGAGGATGGAGACGACCTGCCCGCCCATCGAGTGCCCGACGGCGGCGACCCGATCGACGCCGAGCTCGTCCAGCAGCGCGGCGAGGTCGGCGGCCATCCGCCGGGGCGTGTTGCCCTCCGGCGGGACCGAGGAGTAGCCGTGGCCGCGCAGGTCGGCGGCGATCACCCGGCGCCGGCGGGCCAGCGCGTCGAGGTGCCAGGACCACTGGTGGGAGTCGGCGCCCCAGCCGTGCACGAGCAGCAGCGGCGGCCCGTCGCCCGCGCCGTCGTCGGTGTAGAAGAGGCGGACGTCCCCGCCCACGTGCGCGTACGGCATGCGTTCCCGCTTCCTCTGTCCCGGCGCCCCGACCGCACTGAATCACACGCCCGCCTTCACAATCAAGAGCTTGCTTGGTCACCGGATGGAACTCACCGGCCCGTCCGCGACGTTCTTCAGAGCGACGATCACGCGGCGGAAGGCGGCTTGACCGAGTCCATGCCTGCCGATGTGGCGGACTATGCTCAGTGCTCGGGAGGTGCCTCCAATCGAAACGATCTTCACGATCCTGCTGATCGTCTTCCTGCTGTTCCTGGCGATCGGCGGGGTGGCGATCTACTTCATGGTCAAGCTGGGCAAGAAGGCGGCCAAGTCCGCCAAGAAGGCGACGACCCGGCTCACGGCCCACGTCAACGCGATGGGCAGCGGCGAGGCGGCCGAGGTCGAACGCCTCCGCCTCGACCTGCGCCGCGAGGTCTCCCTGACCCGCCAGGCACTCGACCAGGCCGCCGCCTCCGGCTGGGGACTCGGCGACCTCCCCCACCTGACGGCCGAGCTCGCCCAGCAGGCCGAGGTCCACGACCAGCAGCTCGGCCTCTACGCCCAGCAGCGGCGCATCTCCTCGGTCGTCGACCACGTCACGGCCGACCGCCTGCGCGAACACCAGGCCAAGCTGACCGCCATGTGCGCCCGCATCCGCGCCGACGTCATGCGCGCCCAGGTTCAGCACGCCTCGGGCGGCATCGACGACCTGTCCTCCCGCACCGACCTGGAGATCGAGGCCCGCCGCCCGGCCCCCTTCGCCGACCCGCTGGACGAGATCGACGAGCTCTACCGCAAAACCATGCAGAACCGCCAGGACCCCGCCTGACCTCCTGATCGGACCCACCCAGGCGGCCCCCGCGGAGGCCGCCTTCGTTTTTGGGCGTTGACGAAACTTCCTTACATGCTATTGATAGATCGAGTCGGAAAGTTTCACCGCAGCGCTGCACCGCCTCCCCACACACCCCCCAAGGAGGACGCGCATGGTGCGCAGCACGCCCACTGACCCCATCGACTTACTCGGCCCGGTCCAAGGCGAAGTCTCGTGGTTCTGCTGCGGGGCGGCCTGGGGCCCGTGCAGTTCCGCCGGACGTGGAGCCTGCGGCACCTGCAACTCGGGCAGCCTTCAGCACGCCTGGCCCAACACCTCCGACGCCTGCTGGGACATCACCCGCCCCGACCGCTGCGGCGACGCGCTGTCGCGGCGGACCTGCGGGTTCCGTCACAGGACCACCTCCCTGTGCGGCGGCGCCAGCGTCGTCACCACCATCGCCGACTGCGGCCCGCAGACCGACCTGTTCTGCGGCGAGCGCAGCTGCTGCGGCGCCACCTGCGCCAGCAACCGCCTGATCGACCTCACCCCGGCCGCCTACAGCAGGATCGCGAGCCTGTCCACGGGCCTGCGCCCGTGCGAGATCTCAACGGGCTGAGGGAGGCGACGAGATGACCACACGCAGGCAGATGCTCAGGTCCGCGCTCCTGGGCGGCGGCGCCACCGTCGTGGCCGCCACCGCGATGGGCTCGCTCGGCCCCGAGGCCGCCTTCGCGGCCGGACCGGCCCAGCCGGAACCCGGCGTGCCCGACCTGGACTTCGCCGAAGGCCGCATCCGGACCGTCAAGGGCAACACCCTGGTCGTCCTGGGCTCGAACCTGGTCTTCCACCAGATCAGGGTCGTCGACGGAACCAGCCTGTGGAAGCTCGGCCCCGTCGGGTTCGACGCGGCCAGGCCCGGCGACGGGCTCTACGCCCGCGGCGTGCGCATGCCCGACGGCATGCTCGCGGCCGAATCGGTCTGGCTGAACATCGTCAACATCAAGGGCCACGTCCGCAACATCACCAGTGAGAAGATCCACCTCGACCACAACGGCAAGGACGTGCTCTGCCACGTCGTGTCCGGCACGTCGGTGGCGGTGCACTCCGACGCGCCGCCCACGGCCGACCTGTCGCTCCTGCGCGTCGGGCAGCACGTGCAGATCCTGGGCGCCTGGCGGCCGGACACCAACGAAGTCGACATCGCCACCGTCTTCTCCCCGCACTAGGAGCGAGTGATGCAAGGGATCGCCGCGCTGCAGCCCTACCTGATCGCCGCCTTCCTCGTCTGGGCGGCTCTGCTGAAACTGCTCAGCCGCCGGATGCGGTCGCAGGCGGGCCGGACGGCGCTGGCCCGGCTGGCCGGCCCGGCGCGCGCGGTCCCTCTGCTCCGCCTGGTGGCGGTGGCCGAACTCGCGGTGGCGGGCGTCCTGCTCGCGCCGCCCGCGGTCCCGTGGGAGGGTACGGCGGCGGCCGCCCTGTCCACCGGATTCCTCGTCTATCTCACCTATGGGGCGCTGGCCGCGCCGGAGTCGTCGTGCGGGTGCCTGGGCGCCCACGGGCGGCCCGTGGAGTGGCGTTCCTTCGCCCGCGCCGGGCTGCTCACGGCCATGAGCGTGGTGGCCGTCGCGGCCGGGCCGTACATCTTCGAGCCGGTGAGCGCGGCGGTGGCCGCGGCGCAGGCGGTGGCGCTGCTCGGGCTCTCGCCGGAGCTGGACCGCCACTGGCTGCGGCCGCTCAGGCAGCTGCTGGTGCGGGTGCGCGCTCCGCTGGCCGTGCGCGAGGCCGGGCCGGTCCCGCTGGAGACGTCGTTGCGGCTGCTCTATCGCAGCCCGGCCTACTGCTCGGCCTCGGCGCTCCTGTCGTCGGACATCCAGGACTTCTGGGACGACGGCGGGCTGCGGTTCGCCAGTTTCGCGGCGCGGAGCCGTACCGCGGTCTTCTCCATCCCGTTGTCCGGCGGGGCGCCCGCGGACGTGCGCGTGGCCCTCGTCGAAGAGCCCGCGCGCACGTGAGCGGCCGCGGCTAACGGCCGCGGGCGGCGTGGCGGCGGACCTTGGTCCGGTTGCCGCAGCGGGCCATGGAGCACCAGCGCCGGTTGCCCGTCGGCGAGCCGTCCACGAAGCGCAGCGCGCAGCGGTCGGAGGCGCACACGCGGACCCGGCGGATCTCCGCGGACAGCAGCAGGCCGGCCGCGTCCAGGGCGACCAGGCCCAGCGCGGCGGGCACGGTGCCGGCCATCCCCGGAGGCGTCTCGGCGGCCAGTCTCCCGCCGGTGATCATGATCCGCACCGGCGGGCGCGGGGCCCGGGCCACGGCCGTGTTGAGCAGCGCCAGGTCGGTCTCGTCCGGCAGTGTGCCGTGCGCGGCGGCCTGGACGGCGCGGTCGAGGGCCTCCCGCAGCCGCCGCGCCTCCTCCAGCAGGCCGTCGCCGGACAGGTCATCGCCGGACAGGTCACCGTCCGGCAGGCCGTCCCCGGCTGCCGCGACCCGGCTCAGCAGGCCCGCGCCGTACAGCCATCGCGCCAGGTCCGCGCCGGACGTCAGCGTCTCGCGCGGCTCCTTCCAGCGATCGCGCAGCGTGTTGGCGAAGTCGAGGCAGACCCGTCCGCCGTCCCGGATCCAAGCATCCATGAGCTCACCTGCTACCGTTGCTAACCTTCAAAGGAGGTTAGCAGATGAGCATGGCGACGGTTGACGGGGTGCGGCTGCACTACACGATCCAGGGCGACGGGCCGCTCCTCGTCCTGCTCCACGGCTGGCCGCAGACCAGCCACTGCTGGCGGGCCGTGATCGGCGAGCTCGCCACCCGCCACACGGTCCTCACGCCCGACCTGCGCGGATACGGCCTCAGCGACAAGCCCGTCAGCGGGTACGGCAAGCGCCGCATGGCCGCCGACATGGCCGGGCTCGTCACGCAGCTGGGCTTCGAGTCCGCCGCGGTCGTCGGCCACGACCGCGGCGGCCGGGTCGCGCACCGGTGGGCACTGGACCGGCCCGCCCAGGTGTCCCGGCTGGCGGTGCTGGACATCCTGCCGACCCGGGAGATGTTCCGCCGGCTCGACGCCTCGGTGGCCGGCGGGTACTGGCACTGGCTCTTCCACATGCAGCCCGACCTGCCCGAGCGGCTGGTCGGCCACGACGTGCGCGGTTACCTGGAGTTCTTCTTCGAGCGCTGGACCTACGAGCGCGCCGGGCTGGAGCCGGAGGCGGTCGACGCCTACGTGCGCGCCTTCTCCCGGCCGGGGGCGCTGCGGGCCGGGTTCGACGACTACCGCGCCCAGGAGGAGGACCTCGCCCTCGACGAGGAGGACTACCTGGCCGGGCGCCGCCTGTCCATGCCGGTGCTGGCGCTCTGGGGTGCGGCCGGGCTGCCGGCCCGCCTGCCCATGCTCGACATCTGGCGCGACTACGCCCACGACGTGACCGGCGCCGAGATCCCCGGATGCGGCCACTTCATCGCCGAGGAACGCCCCGAGTCGCTGCTCGCCCTCCTGCGGGACTTCCTCGGGTGATGTCATGGAGGGGTGATGTCATGGAGGGGTGAACGTCAAGCATCCGGTCTTCGCCCGCTTCTACATCCGGCTCAGCCGCGCCATGGAGCACGGCGGCATGCGCGAGAACCGCCGCCTGCTCCTGGCGCCGCTGCGCGGCCGGGTCCTGGAGATCGGCGCGGGCAACGGGCTGAACTTCCGCCACTACCCGGCCGCCGTCACCCGGGTGCTGGCCGTCGAGCCCGAGCCCGCCCTGCGCGCGGCGGCGTTGCGGGCGGCCGGGCAGGCGCCGGTGCCCGTCGACGTCGTCGACGGGCTGGCCGAGGCGCTGCCCGCGGGCGACGGCACGTTCGACGCGGTCGTGAGCTGCCTGGTGTTGTGCTCGGTGCACGACCAGGCCGCAGTCCTGCGTGAGGCCCGCCGGGTGCTGGCGCCCGGCGGGCAGCTGCGCTTCCTCGAGCACGTGCGCGCCGAAACGCCCGGCATACGGCGGGCGCAGCGGGTCATCGACGCTACCCTGGGGCCGCGGCTGCTGGGCGGCTGCCACTGCGGCCGCGACACCGTGGCCGCGATCGAACGCGCCGGGCTGCGGGTAGGGCGCCTGGATCGCTTCCAGTTCCCCGGCGGGCGCACGCCGTGGTCCACCCACGTGCTGGGCTCCGCGACCATCGCCTAATCCAGGCGGGCCTCCGTCCTCAGCAGCTTCGCCAGCTCGTCCGGATCCGCCTGGGTCACCCCTTTGGCCGCGAACCAGGTGGCGACGTTGCGGGCGTCCCGGTTGAGGAACTCGGGCCCCGACGGATGGGAGATCACGTCCACGATCTGCGGCAGGTCGATGATCACCACCTGGCCGTCCCGGACCAGGATGTTGTAGGGCGACAGGTCGCCGTGGGCCAGGCCCTCGTGGGCCAGCCGTACCATCGCCTCGACGAGCTGCTCCCACAGGGCGGGCAGGTCCGCCGAGACGTTCGCCAGCCGCGGCGCCGCGTAGCCGTCCGGAGTGCCGATGAACTCCTCCAGCACCTCCGTCCCCACGATCTGCACCGGGTACGGCACCGGCAGCCCCAGCTCGAACAGCCGGCACAACGCCGCGAACTCCGCCGCCGCCCACTGCCCCGCGATCACCTCCTTGCCGAACGCCGTGCGCCCGGCCATGGCGCGCGACATGCGGCTGTCGCGCATCCGGCGGCCCTCCAGATAACCGGCGTCGCGGTGGAAGAGCCGGTGCTCGCCCGAGCGGTAGCGCTTGGCGGCCAGCAGGCACTGCCGGCCGGTGCCCGGGACGCCGCGCGAGATCAGGTGCACGTCGGCTTCCTTGCCGGTCTTGAGCACACCCAGCTCGGTGTCGACCGCGGCCAGCTCGGTGACCAGCCAGTCCGGGTGGGGCCTGGGCCCGCGCTCGGTCGGCGTGCTCTGATCCCAGGTGGACCAGCGGTCGCCAGCGGGCGGCCCGTCCAGGTCGTCGGCGCTCTCGAGGTTGTTGTTCAGCCACTCGAGGTCGTCGGCGTCGAGGGCGTTCTTGCGGTACTTCTTCGGCACGGTGGAAAACTCCAGTGAGAGGCCCACCGGCGCGCGATCAGGTCAGCGGCTGACCGGTGGGGAGGTACGAGGACGCGGAAAACGGCACGCGGAAGACAACTGCCATGGTCTCGACCTCCTCCCTCTCGAAGCTCCCGCCGAGTATGCCGACCGGATCATGGGCGCGCAACCGAATAAAAAAGCAGATGAGCTCCGGGCCCCCGGCCGCCTACGGTGTCGCCATGCGAAGGTGCCAGGAGTGCGGATGTGTCGAGTACGGCGGAGCCCCGTCGTGCGCCCGTTGCGCGAATCTCGTGGACGCCCTGGTCGAGGACGGCTACCGCGCCTTCCTGGCCGAGACCGGCCTGCCCGACGAGCCGGAACTGGCCGAGATGGTCGTCGCCGAGCTCAAGCCCTACGACTGGCGGGTGGTCGACGGCGCCTTCGACCGCCTGACCTGCGCCCAATGCGGCAACCGACGCGGCAGGGGCCCGACCGGCTGCCAGCCGTGCGACCTCGACGAAGGCTTTCGCTACGCGGCCCGGGAAACCGACCGCCCCGGCGTGCCGCCCATGAACGAGCACGCGGTCCGCGTGGGGGTGGCGGTCGTGCGCAACGCCCACCGGCACAGCCCCCGGGCGCTGCTGAGCTGGCGCCTCGGCCTGCCCGTCGTGCTGGACGGCCACATGTTCACCACGGACGAGGCCCAGAACCTGCGCGCCCGCATCAACAAGGGCGCCGGATACGACGAACTGGCCGCCGAGCTGTGGGAGTGGACTTCTACCACACGCCGATGAAGACCTCTGCGGCGCTGGTCGCGGTCAGCGCCCGCCGCGTCCACTCCTGTACGGTCGCCGTCCTGGTGCACGCCTCGATCGCCTCGTCCTGAACCCGATCGACCTTCAACCCCCGGTGCGCCAGGAGCCAGCGCAGCATCTCCCGCCTGCCGTGGCGGCGCCCCGCCTCCCAGAACGGCGTGGTGACCGCGTCGTCGATGAGCAGGTACGACTCGCCCATGACCAGGCTCTCCATACGGGCACGGTGCGCGGTCGGCAGGCTGGAGCAAAGGTAGGAGTAGTAGTGCGAGCCCCGCTCGTCCGTCAACAGCAGCAGCGCCTTGGCCACCGAGGCGTGCACGTCCGGGTCGGCGCTGGCGATCGCGCACAGGGTGGCCACCTCGGGCGAGTCCACTGCCCTTTCCAGCGAGTACCACCGCCCGAACTCCCGCGGGCCCACCACCACGGCATCCGCCTCCCGGTGACGGGCGGCCGCCTCCTCGTCGAAGCAGACCACCACCCTCATCCCGGGCGCCCTGCCCTCGATCGGCTCCCCGCTTCTGGCGAACACCAGATCGACCTGGACCCAGTCACCGGCCAGCGTCTGGAGGGCCACGGCCGGGGTGTCCGGCCTGTCGTGGCGGGCGCCGCGGTACCCGGTCGGCTGCCCGCCGTACGCCACCGACAGCAGCTCGAGAACCAGGCCGGGGTGTCGCCTGACCATCTCCAGCGGCATGGTGTACATGTGCCACTCCTTTCGCGGGGTGACAGGGAGATTACGCTGAGTCCCGCGGGGGTGGTGGGGTAATCGAGCTTTCCTCGGCGGGGAGAGCGGCCAGGCGCGGGCGGCGGGCACAGCCTGCGGCCTCCGGCCCGAGGCTGTGCCGCATTACGGGTGGAACCTAATTCAGGACCTGGGAACGGTCTCGGCGGAATGGGCGTAGGCGGTCCGGCCGCTGCAGTAGCCCTCGGAGCGCCACGGGGCGGGAACCTCCCAGCCGAAGACGACCCAGCGGCTGGTGCTCGCGTAATCGCGGCATTCGACCCGCACTTTGTACCGGCCGGTGTCGCATTGGGCCACGCCGGTGGAGAGCGCGCCGGCGGAGTCCCGCTCGACCCAGGCCCGGCAGCCGGTCGGCGGCGCAGCGGACGCGGCGCCGGCCGGCGCGGCGACGAGGGCGGAGAGAGCCAGTGCGGCCACGGATAACGCCAGGAAACGCATGTGATCCTCCTTCTCGCGGGGAATGATCACGATGCTAGGACGCCTATTGTGCAGCGTCCAGACGGCATATTCCTGAATGCCTGTCACGCTGAGTTCATAGAGCCAGGTGAAAGCGCTTACAGAACTCAGCGTTTTGAAGAGGTGAATGAACCGGCTGGGAGGTGCCGACCGGCGCTCAGCTCACCGCTGAGCGCCGGTCAGCGCGGTTCAGTCCCAGACGTCCTCGATGACCACGGGCCGGATGTCGGCGTCCGCGGGGAGCAACTCGGCCCCAGTCCACTCGCGGCCCGCCTTCCCGTCCGTCGGGTAGTGGACGCACACGGCCTCGAAGTCCTCCTTGACGTCGAACACGCCGAGGGCGCCGGCGGGCATGTGCAGGAACTCGCCCTGCCCCACGGTGATGACCTCATCGCCCACCCGGACGGTGAGGCTCCCCCGGGTCACGACACAAACCTCGTCATAGGCCCAGCGGAACTCGAAGCTGACCCCCTTCCGGAAGCGGATGAACGCCAGCCCCAGCCTCGAGCCCTCGTCCTCGTCGGCGATGTAACCCAGATACGCCTGGTGATCACCGACCTGCAGCCACGTGGGCGCATCCTGAACCCCGAACCTCTGAATGACCGACGGATCGAACGCCATGGCAATCACCTCTCCTGCTGCCGGATCTTGCTTGCGTGACCGTCAACCATCACGCCGCCGCATTCCATCCCGCCGAGAGTCAGCCATATGCGCGCCCCACTTTCCGCGCGGAATCGAGAAATGCACCCGCCGATATCAGCCGAGATGCCGGGCGAAGAACCGCAACGTGCTGTCCAGCTCGAACGCCGGCACCTCCCCATGCCGCCCCGGGTTGACGTGCAGGGTCTTCTCAGCGGAAGCCAGGGCCTCGAACAACGCCAGCCCCTGGGTCCGCGGCACCCGCTCGTCGTCCCACTGCAGCAGGAACTCCACCGGAACGGTGATCCGCGCGGCGTCCCCGGCAGCGGCCAGTGCCCCTCCGAGCCCCAGCACCGCCGCCCGAACCCGGGTTTCGGCCGCCACAAACGGAACCCCGAGCCCGCACCCCAGCGACACCCCCCAATACCCCACCGGCCCCGCACCGACGTGGTCGAGCCCCTGAAGCGCGTCCAGAACCTTCCGCCACTCCGGCACGGTCCGCCGAGCCACGAGCGCCTGAAACCCGGCGATCAGCGGCCCCAGTTCCTCCCCGGCCTCCACCCGAGCCTGGTTCTCCGCCACGATCCGGGCGTACTTCTCCTCCATCGGCCGATCACCGTGGTTGGGCACGTCCACCGACGCGACCGCATACCCCAGCTCGCCCACGAAGCGACGCGCGAGTGTCACGACATCAGGAGCCTTCTTGTGCTGCCCTCCGCCATGCCCGATGAGGACAAGCGGACGCTCTCCCACGGTGTCTCCGGGCGTCCAGAGCACGCCGGGAACCTCGTCAAGGGTGAAGAGCCGTTCGGTGACGCCGTCGAACGACGTCTCGGTGGTGAAGCGCATAGCGCATCAAGCCTTTCGGGATGCCTTCTGCGGGCACTCCCTAGGCCATGCGAAGGAGGGAGTCCCGACCTGTCCTAGCGTTGATCGGTCTCACCTCCTCAAGTCGAAACGGCCCCGAAGGTATCACAAAGGGCGGCACCCCGCGCTCATGGTCGTGCGCGATCATCTTCTCCCCGCTTCAGCATGTCGAGCGACATACGCGCATGGTTCTGTCAAACATGTGCGCTGGGAGTGCCTACAGGGTGGCGGACTGAACATCTGCGCGCACCCTCCCACCGGCCCTCATCACACCGTGGACCTGCCACGACTCCACCAGCAGCGGCCACCCACCGCCGGCTCCAGCAACACCGGCCACCCACCCCCTGCGCGACCCCACAAGGCCCGCCACACGGGGTGCGCGAGGGTTCTCCCTCGCCCGGGGTGTGGGACAGAGCCCCGCTGTCACGGCCCCGGGCGATGGCGAGGGACCACGCCCTTAGCCTGGCTTACTTGACCCCTGCCTCACGCATGTCGCGGAGTTCGCGTTTGAGTTCCTTGATTTCGTCGCGGAGCCGGGCGGCGACCTCGAACTGGAGGTCGGCGGCCGACTGGTGCATCTGCTCGGTCAGGGATTCGATGAGCGATTCCATCTGGGCTCGGGGCATGTCGCCGGCGATGGCCTTGGCGTGCTGGCCGGCGGCCTTGGCGGCGAAGCCGGGGACCGGGGCCTTGCCGCGGGACTGCTGGCGGCCGCTGCCCATCAGCTGCTCGGTGTCGGCGTCCTCGCGCTGCAAGGAGTCGAGGATGTCGGCGATCTTCTTGCGCAGCGGCTGCGGGTCGATGCCGTTGGCCTCGTTGTAGGCGATCTGCTTGGCCCGGCGGCGGTTGGTTTCGTCGATCGCCCGCTCCATCGACGGGGTGATCTTGTCGGCGTACATGTGGACCTGGCCGGAGACGTTTCGGGCGGCGCGGCCGATGGTCTGGATCAGCGAGGTCTCCGAGCGGAGGAAGCCTTCCTTGTCGGCGTCCAGGATCGCCACCAGGGAGACTTCGGGCAGGTCCAGGCCCTCTCGCAGGAGGTTGATGCCGACCAGGACGTCGAACTCGCCGGTGCGGAGTTCGCGCAGCAGTTCGATGCGGCGCAGGGTGTCGACCTCGCTGTGCAGGTAGCGGACGCGGATGCCCAGCTCCAGCAGGTAGTCGGTGAGGTCTTCCGACATCTTCTTGGTCAGCGTGGTGACCAGGACGCGCTCGTCGCGGTCGGCGCGGTCGCGGATCTCGTGGACCAGGTCGTCGATCTGGCCCTTGGTGGGCTTCACGACCACCTCGGGGTCGACCAGGCCGGTGGGCCGGATGACCTGCTCCACGACGTCGCCCTTGACGCGGCCCAGTTCATAGGAGCCGGGGGTGGCCGAGAGGTACACCGTCTGGCCGATGCGCTCCAGGAACTCCTCCCACTTCAGCGGGCGGTTGTCCAGGGCGGAGGGCAGGCGGAAGCCGTGGTCCACCAGGGTGCGCTTGCGGGAGGCGTCGCCTTCGTACATGGCGCCGATCTGCGGGACGGTCTGGTGGGACTCGTCCAGGACCAGGAGGAAGTCCTCGGGGAAGTAGTCGAGCAGGGTGTTGGGGGCGCTGCCCGCCTCGCGGCCGTCCATGTGGCGCGAGTAGTTCTCGATGCCGGAGCAGGTGCCGATCTGGCGCATCATCTCGATGTCGTAGGTGGTGCGCATGCGCAGCCGCTGGGCCTCCAGGAGCTTGCCCTGGCGCTCGAGCTCCTGCAGCCGCTCGGCGAGCTCGGCCTCGATGCCGGCCACCGCCTTGGCCATGCGCTCCTCGCCGGCGACGTAGTGGCTGGCGGGGAAGATGTAGAGCTCGTCGTCCTCGGTGATGACCTCGCCGGTGAGCGGGTGCATCGTGGCGAGCTTCTCGATCTCGTCGCCGAACATCTCGATGCGTACGGCCTGCTCCTCGTACTTCGGGATGATCTCGACGGTGTCACCCCTGACCCGGAACGTGCCCCGGGTGAAGGCCAGGTCGTTGCGGGTGTATTGCATGTCGACCAGGCGGCGCAGGAGCTGGTCGCGCTCGACCTCCATGCCCACCCTGAGCCGGGTCATGCGGTCGACGTACTCCTGCGGGGTGCCCAGGCCGTAGATGCACGAGACCGAGGCCACCACGACGGTGTCACGCCTGGTCAGCAGGGAGTTGGTGGCCGAGTGGCGCAGGCGCTCGACCTCGTCGTTGATCGAGGAGTCCTTCTCGATGTAGGTGTCGCTCTGCGGGACGTACGCCTCGGGCTGGTAGTAGTCGTAGTACGAGACGAAGTACTCGACGGCGTTGTTGGGCAGCATCTCGCGCAGTTCGTTGGCGAACTGGGCGGCCAGCGTCTTGTTGGGCTGCATGACCAGCGTGGGGCGCTGGAGGCGCTCGATGAGCCAGGCGATCGTGGCGGTCTTGCCGGTGCCGGTGGCGCCGAGCAGCACGTTGTCCTTCTCGCCGGCCGTGACGCGCCGCTCCAGCTCGGCGATGGCCGTGGGCTGGTCGCCTGAGGGAGTCATCTCGGTGATCACCTCGAAGGGCGCCACCTTGCGCTGCAAATCTGTGACCGGTCGCATGGTGACACTGTAGGCAACCGGACTGACATTTCATGCGGGGCGGTCCCCGATCCGGGGGAACGGCGTGATGGAGAAGACCACTTCGACCGGCACCTCGAAGTGGGCGGCTATGCGCAGGGCCAGGTGCAGGCTCGGGCTGTACTCCCCCCGCTCGAGGTAGCCGACCGTCTGGTAGTGGACGCCGAGCGCGTCCGCCAGTTGCCTGCGGGTGAGGCCGCGCTCGGCCCGCAGCAGGGCGATGCGGTTGTAGACGATCTCACTCATCGCCGCCATCTTCTCAGGTGGATCGTGCCCGGTTGATGCGCTGCCGGCGGCCCGGCTGCGGCCCCGTATACTAGATCTGCTACATAGATAGTATCTGTACTACATAGCGCAATAGATCTGTGACATCGCCTTGCAAGCGAACAGTAAGTCGTACCCGGTACGGTCAGGTGCGGCCTGAACGTGAAAAGAGAGGTGCGATGTCACGACCCAGAGAGGCCCTGATCCAGGCAGGCCAGGGCATAGCCCAGTCGGTGATGCAAGGCGGCGACCTCAGGCAGGCCGTGGGTCAGGCGGTGGAGCAGGCCGTCGATCAGGCCGGCCAGATCGCCGGCCAGGCCCCTGGGTTCACGCTCAACCCGCGTGACTTCGCGGCGGCGCGTGACGGCGGCGCCTCCGTGGGCACGGTCATCGAGGCCAGGAGCGCCTCGCTGAACGAGGCCGGGGAGATCGTCAACCGCAGCTTCAGCGAGAACGACATGCACGTCATCTCGCCGGTCGTGATCCCGAAGGGCACCACCGCCAAGGTCGTCGTGCCTCTCGGCATCCTCGTGGTGCTCGGCCTCATCGGCGCCCTCGGCGGCGTCATCCCCAGCACGGAGGTGTTCTTCGGCCCGCACTACTGGCTGGTCCTCGTGCTGGCGGCGGCGTTCCTGTGGTGGCGGCGCAGCGTCGTCATGGTGCCCGAGGGCTGCAAGGCGCTCATCACCAAGTTCGGCAAGCTCGTGCAGGTCGCCGATCCGGGCCGGGTCACGCTGATCAACCCGTGGAAGCGGGTCAGCTACATCGTCAACACCACGCGCGAGTACCCGTTCAACGCGCCCATCCGCGAGGCGCCGACGCAGCAGGGCGTCAAGGCCAGCGTGGACCTGTTCCTGCAGTTCAGGATCGAGAACCCGGCGGAGTTCATCTTCGTCCTCGGCTCGGTCAGCGGCTTCCAGTCCAAGCTGCAGAACTCCGTCTCCGAGGTCACCCGCAGCCTCATCTACGCCCAGCGGGCCGAGGACATCTACGACCTGGTCGGCGAGAGCACCCAGGGCATGCTGGAGAGCCTCAACCAGCAGTTCCTGCCGGCCGTGCGGCTGACCGACGTCAACATCACGCACGCCGAGCCCTCCAGCCAGGAGTACCGCATGGACCTGGCCGCCCCCGAGATGGTGCGGGTGGCCAAGGAGGCATACACCTACGAGTACGAACTCCAGCTGCGCAAGGAGCAGAACGAGGGTGACCTGGTCAAGGAACTGGCCGGGCTGCAGGAGACGCTGAGCGCCATCCAGGCCGAGATCGCCGCCTACCAGGCCCGCATGGACACCGCCCTGGAGCGGGCCAGCCACCAGGCCACGGCGCAGGCCAGGCAGCGCCTGGTCGAGGCGGAGTCCACGGCCAACGCCAACGCCGCCCTGCTGGAGGCGCAGGCGCTGGACATCAGGGCTCTGAGCGCGGCCGAGGCGCCGGAGATCCTCGACTACCGCTTCCAGAAGGACATGCTGGACAAGCTGGAGTCGGTGGCCAACCGGCTGCCGCTGGTGGTGCAGGTCGGCCAGGAGACCGACATCGACTTCCTGGCCCTGGCCCAGCAGCTGGTCGGCGGCAAGGAGGCGGCGTTGTTCTCGCCGGAGGACATGGCGGCCATCCGGGGCAGGCTGGACGCGATCGGGGCCCGCGTGGCCGGCCGGGAGGCGGAGATCGCGACGCTGCTCAAGAAAGTGGCGGAACCTGCCGACACAAGCGACATGCCGGATATTTCGCCCAGCGCCGGAGAAATCCCGCAGGATCGGGAGAAGACGGTCGAGCGGCCACTGCCCTCAGGCCGCCACGCCGTACCCGGACAACCACCGCAGGACACTCCCCCGCCTGCCGGGCAGACACCCGTCGCACCTCCGCCCACCGGCCAACCGTACGCCGCGCCCCCGCCCACCGGAACGCCGTACGCCGCGCCCCCGCCCGTCGCGCCCGGCCCAGCTGTACCTCCGGCCGGAGCACCCGGGCCCGGAGCGCCCAGCCCGGCCGTACCTCCGCCCGGAGCACCCGGCCCCGGAGCACCCGCCCCGGGAGCACCCGGCCCCGCCGTACCTCCGCATGCAGCCCCCCAGGAGGGTGAGCTCTGATGGCGCGCGAGTTCTCGAAGATCAAAGAGTCGCTGGCCTCCTGGTCCGACATCAGGCAGCTCCTGCGCGGCGGTGAGCAGGGCCAGCTCGTCCCCGTCGTGATCCCCAAGGACCGGCGCGGTTTCGCCTGGATGGCCCTGGTCTTCCTGGCCGTGTACGCGGCCGGCGTGGCGGTCTTCAGCGGCTGGGTCGTCGCCGCCCTGGCCGCCGTCGCGCTGCTGCTCTTCGCGGCCGTCTGGATGTGGCGCAAGGCCATCATCGAGATCGAGGAGGGCACCACCGGCGTACGCAGCCGCTGGGGCGCCATCACCGGCACGCTTCCCCCCGGCCGCCACTACCTGTGGCTGCCCTGGGACCGTGTGGACGCCGTCGTGGACACCTCCACCGAGATCCCCTACTCGGCGCCGATCGTGGCCTGCCCCACGGCCGAGAACGTGCCGCTGAAGGCGATCGAGTTCTTCCTGAAGTTCCGCATCGTCGACCCGGTCGCGTTCGTGCGCACGATCGGCGCGGGCAACTTCGACCTGGTGCTGGCCAGCGCCGTCCAGGACGCCATCCGCCAGCGCAGCCGCCGCGTGCACACCGAGCGCGCCTACGACCTGCGCGGTTCCGACGTGGGCGACATGCAGGACGCCCTCAGCCGCCAGCTCAGCCGCTACGGGGTGCGCATCATCGGCGCCAACATCCCCGACGTGCAGTTGCCCGACCAGTACCAGCAGCACCTGGCCACCCGGGAGAAGGTCGCCAAGGAGCTGTCGGCCTACGAGCGCGAGTGGGAGCTGACCCGCAAGCGCCGCATCGACACGCTGCTGATGGAGATCGAACGCTCCAAGAAGACCCGTGACGCCCGCGTCGTCGAGGTCAAGGCCGCCCACAACAAGGCGCGCAAGGACGTGGCCCGCATGCTGGAGGAGCAGGAGACCGAGGCCCAGCGGGTGCGCTGGGAGATCGAGGCCCGTGGCCGCGCCGAGCTCACCTCGGCCGAGAACGAGGCCAAGGCCCTGCGCCGCCTGGCGGACTCCTACCGCGACAACCGCGCCGTCCTGCAGTACGAACTGGCTCGCCGCCGCCTCGACGTGGGTGCCAGACTTGCCGAGAGTGCCCCTCAACCGCTGGTCGTGCGTACGGCCGGCGGCCAGAACGACCCGATGTCCACCCTCTTGCTCGCCCAGCTACTCCCCCGGCTCACCGGCTCCGACGGGAACGGGTCCAGCACAACCTCTTAGGAGAACCCCATGGTGTTCCGCAAGTTGAAGGCCGCCTTCGGCTCCGGCGTCGAGGTCGACACGGTGCTGAGCAACACCACCGTCCGCCCGGGCGAGATGCTGCGCGGCGACGTCCACTTCAAGAGCAGTTCCAACGAGTACAAGGTCGAGGGCATCTTCCTCGACCTGACCGCCGTGGTCGAGATCGAGAGCGGCGACAGCGAGTACAAGTCGACCTACAGCTTCCTGCGCCAGCAGGTCTCCGGCCCGTTCCAGCTCGCGGCCGGGGCGGCGCAGAGCCACCCGTTCGAGATCCCGATCCCGTGGGAGACGCCGATCAGCGCGATCGGCGGCCACCCGCTGCCCGGCATGCGGCTGGGCGTCCAGACGGAGCTGGCGCTGGCCGGGGCACTGGACAAGGGCGATCTGGACCCGCTGTTCGTCAGCCCGCTGCCCGCCCAGGAGCACCTGATCACGGCGCTGGACCGGCTGGGCTTCCAGTTCAAGAAGGCCGATCTGGAACGTGGCACTCTGTACGGCTCGACGATGCCGTTCTTCCAGGAGATCGAGTACTACGCGGGCGGCCAGTGGCGGCGGCACTTCAACGAGCTGGAGCTGACGTTCATCGCCGGGCCGTCCCAGATGGACGTGATCCTGGAGGCCGACAACCGGGGCGGGTTCCTCAGCTCGGGCGGTGACACCTACAACCGCTTCACCGTGCGTTACGGCGACCACCCCGGCGCCGCCGAGCAGGCGCTGCAGCAGGGCCTGGAGGCCATGGCCCGCCGCCGCGGCTGGTTCTAGGGGCCGAACGCCTCCGGCCGGATCGGGTACATCCGTTTGAGCCAGGCGGCGTATCGCCACCCGGAGGCCGCGCGGTAGTCGTGGCGCCGGTAGACCTGGAAGACGGCTTCCTTGAGCCGGCTGGCCTGCCAGCTGAGGTTGGCGGGCCAGCCGGTCATCGTGTAGCCGCGGTAGGCGAGCATCTTGAGCTTCATGCCCCGCGCGGCCTCGGCGGCGAACTTGGCCGAGACCGTGTGGTCGGTGTGGTCGCCGTGCCAGTCCTGCGGGTTCGGGTCGAGGGTGCGCAGCACGGTGGGCCGGTAGCGGTCGTAGAGGGCGCGCAGCGTGGCCACGACGTCTTCCCTGCGCACGCAGGGGTGGGGGCAGGGCCCGGTGAAGCGGCGCACGCAGGCGCCGCGCTCCCACATCCGCGCCAGAGCGTCGCGCCCGCCGTCGGCGCGCGGGTCGCCGCCGTCGGGCAGGCCGGCGAAGACCAGCCTGATCCTGGGGTTGGCGGCCAGGGTGTCGACGCGGACCGGGAGCCTGCCGAGCTGCAGGATCCGGGAGCGCCAGACGTCGCGGACCCCGGCGAGGTAGGCGTAGGCGGCCCGGATGCCCGCCTGGCGGTCGCCGACGTATTCGCGCGGGTCGCGCTCGTCCTCCCAGCCGGTGGGGCCCTCGCCCGCGGTCAGGTAGATCGTGGTGGTGACCCGGCCGCCGAGCACGGCGCCGAACAGGTCGGGGCTCATGAACAGCAGGTCGTCGTCGGCGTGCGCGACGACCTGGACGAACCGGTCGGCACGCTCGGCCGCCACCACTTGACGCATCGTCCACGGCAGCACCGGGCAAACCGTGAACACGGTCAGCATCAGCACGCACACGACGACCCCCGTCGTCTTCATCCCCTGAATTCCCCGTTTACTCAGAAATTTCCCCGGTTAACAGGGTATGGGGAGGTAAGTAGCAAACCTCCTCTTTGAGAGTGATCTCCGCCTCCTTCTCAGGTACGGGATCATGGTCTGGAAGTCGCATGACCCGCTCGTTACGATGACGTGGGGGCTTTTCACCGAGCGTTGCGAATGCGGGGCGAGAGCATGAAGCGGGTCGGCGATGCGCTGAAACGGATCGCCCCGTGGGCGGCCCAGAACGCCGACGTCGCCATCGCCCTGGGGCTGGCCATCGTCGTCGGCGTCCTGGGGATCATGCCCGACGAGATCTTCGGCAAGGGCGACGACGGCGCCCAGGTCCAGGAGCAGCTCGTCAGCGCCGCCACCCTGGTCATCCTCGCCCTGGTGGCCACCGCCCTGCTGCGCGACCGCGCCCGGCAGGCGCCCGTCGAGGCCACCATCACCTCCGGCGCCCTAGCCGACCTGCCGCGCAGGCTGGCCCGCCTCGAGCAGATCGAGACCCTGGTCACCGGCACCCGCCGCGCCCTCGACGAGCTCCAGCTCGTCCGGGTCCTGGCCAGCCAGCTGGAGATCAGCCAGGCGCACGCCGACGCGCGGGCCGGCACCACCCGGTGGAGTTTCAAGGGCGGCACCGGCACCTACCTGCGGGCGGTCACGCTGCCCGAGTGCATGGCGGCGGCCCGCAAGGACAAGCGCCACCTGACCATCCGCGTGGAGATCATCGATCCGGCCGACGCGGAGGTCTGCGAGGCGTACGCCCACTACCGCCGCTCGCTGTCGGACGCCCCGGACGCCACCGGCGAGACGTGGACCACCGACCGGGTCAGGAAGGAGTCCTACGCCACGATCCTGGCCGCCTTCTGGCACCGCCAGCGCTACGGGCTGCTCGACATCGGCGTGGGACTGTCGGCCACGATGACCACCTTCCGCTGGGACCTGTCCACCAGCCGGGTGATCATGACGATCGAGGACCCGAACCGCGCCATGACCGCGCTGGCCGGGACCTTCTACTACGAGAGCTGCGACACCGAGCTGCGCCTCAGCCTGGAGCAGGCGCGCCGGGTGCCGCTGGAGCACTACAAACGGGTGCCGCTGAGCGACGAGCCCACGGTCGAGGAGGTCCAGGAGCTGTTCCGGGGGATCGAGCTGCCGCTGCCCAAGGCGTACAACGACCGCGACGTCGTCGACATCGCCCGCAAGGCCTTGCGGGCCAAGGATCCCTATGAGCTACCGCAGCGCACATGAGGAACTGACCGCGGCCCGCGCCCGCACATGGGTGGACGCCGCTCTGCAGGGGAATGTCCGGGGTGTGCTCCACCCTCTGGGATTCGTCTGCCTGCCGCTGGAGCGCACGGGCGGCGACGGCGTCTGCCTGCACGTGTGGTCGCGCCGCCTGCCGGGGGCGCACAGCACGACCTCGCAGATCCACTGCCACAGCTGGGACCTCGTCAGCCACGTGCTGTACGGCCAGGTGCGCAACGTGCACGCCGTCGTCACCGACGCGAGCGCCGCCGAGGCCACGCACCGCGTGTTCGAGGTGGTCAGCGGCGCGGACGGCGACCGCATCACGCCGACGCCCCGCACCGTGCGGCACGCCCAGGGCCTGGTCGAGGTCTTCGGCCCCGGCGACACCTACACGCTGGCCGCCGACCGCTTCCACAGCAGCGTCGTGGCCGAGAACGGCGAGGCCGCCACGATCGCGCTGGGCAGGGGCAGCGAGGGCAGCCGCGACCTGTCGCTGGGCCCGCTCGGCGCCGCCGGGCACCACGTCTCCCGCCGCCCGCTCGAGGACGCCGAGCGGGCGCTGGCCGTACAGCTGGTCCTGTCTCACCTGGGGGGTCGGTGATGGATCTGGAGCGGGCGCGTGAACTGGCCGTGGACGCCGTGCGTGCGGCCGGGCGGCTGCTGCTGGACGGGGTGTCGGACGGGTTCGGCGTGCACGCCAAGGGCTCGGCCGGGGACGTGGTGACCGACCTCGACCTGGCCTCGGAGAAGGTGCTGGTCGAGCGCATCCTGACCGCCTATCCGGAGCACGCGGTGATCGCCGAGGAGTCCGGGCTGCTCGGCGCCGCGCAGGCGGAGTGGACGTGGCTGGTCGATCCGCTGGACGGCACCAACAACGTGGCGATCGGCCTGCCCGCGTACGTGATCGGGCTGGCGTTGTGCCGCTCCGGCCGTCCCGTGCTCGGGGTCGTGCACGATCCGGTCACCCGCCAGACCTGGTCGGCCCTGCGCGGCCGCGGGGCGATCTCCTCCTCGGGGGTACGGCTGGCGCCGCCGTCCCGCGCGATGCCCCACGGGCCCCTGCTGGCCTGGACCCAGGGGTACGCGGTCACCCGGGACGACGCCGCGGTCCTGTCCCTGAAGGCGAGGCTGGAGCTGAGGTCCCGGCGGATGCTGCAGCTCTGGGCGCCCCTGTTGTCGTGGGTCATGCTGGCCCGTGGCGACATCGACGGCATGGTGGGCTATCGGGCGGAGGCGGTGGACCTGCCGGCGGGCGCGCTGATCGCCCAGGAGGCCGGGATCGAGATCCGCGCGCTGGACGGCTCGCCGTTCGACGAGAGCGTCACCGGCACGGCCGAGGATCGCAGCTTCGTCGCCGCCCACCCCGCCACCCTGCCCGTCCTCCTGGAACTGGTCGGCTCGGGCCTCAGCCGGTGACGCTGGGCCGCCCGTTCTCCACGTGGCCCATGAGGCGGCGGCGGAACGCCGGGTCCTCCTCGCAGGTGATCTCCAGGTCGTACCAGCCGTGGGAGCCTTCCAGCGGCCACACCACCTGCCGGTACTGACCGGGCCGCAGCGGCACCGCCTGCTCCTTGTCCCCGTAGGCCAGCGCGCGCACCCGCAGCTTCACCCGGGCCCGGCCCAGGTTGGTGATCTCGACGCGCAGCTTCCGCGGATCGACGTCGATCACCGCCCGCGCCTCCACCCCGCCCGCGGGCCCCGACAGCGTCCCGGCGAACTCCCGGCGGAAGCCGTTGGGCCCGGTCAACGCCAGGTGGTAGCCGTCGCCGACCGGCACCCGCCGCGTGCTGACGCCGAGGACGTCGTAGTGCTGCGGCAGATCGAACTCCCCTTTGTACGGATAGAGCGCCATGTGCATGCTCTCCGCGCCGGTGTTGGCGAGCGTCAGCTCCAGCTCCTTGCCGAGCGCACGCACCCAGGCGTTCGGCTGGTACGGCAGCGCCCGGGCCGGCTTGACGCCCGGCTCCTGCTCCGGCATCGACTGGTTGGCCGGAGGCGCGGGCTTCCACCGGCCGGTGAAGGCCGGGACGGGCGCCGGGACGGCGGGGGCGGGCCGCTGGGCCGTACCGGAGAAGTCGAAGGCGGAGGTGAGGTCGCCGGCGACCGTGCGGCGCCAGGGGGTGATGTCGGGGAAGCGCACGCCCAGCCAGGTCTCCAGGAAGCGGCAGGTGGAGCTGTGGTCGAAGATCTGCGAGGCGACGTGGCCGCCGGCGGTCCAGGGGGAGACGATCGTCATGGGGACGCGGATGCCGAGGCCGATGGGCTTGCCGTCGTACCAGTCGGCGGTCTGGTCGAGCGGCGGCAGCGGCGGCGGGACGTGGTCGAAGAAGCCGTCGTTCTCGTCGTAGGTGATGAACAGGGCCGTGGACTGCCAGGTCTCGGGGTGGGAGGCGATGGCGTCGAGGATGTCGTAGGTGATGCGGGCGCTCTGCAGGGGCGAGGAGGCGCTGGGGTGCTCGGAGTCGGCGGCCGAGGGGACGATGTAGCTGACCTCGGGCAGGGTGCCGGCCTCGACGTCGGCGCGGAAGGCGGCGGCGAGCTGCTTGCCGGGCACGCGGCGCAGGCCGCGCTCGAACAGCTCGCGCTCCTGCGGGTCGAGCTTGGCGACGCCCTCGTCGAGGCGGGCCAGGAGCTGCTGACGGCGGGCCTCGGAGGCGCTTGCGACGGCGCCGTAGAAGGAGTCCATGCTCTTGAAGTCGCCCTGAAGGGCTTTTCGGGCGATGTGCCGGAACCTCTGGAAGAATTCGAGATTGTTATCCTGATAATTATCCCACTCGTGATAGACCTTCCAGCTACGCCCGGCGGCCTGGAGGATCTCGCCGGCGTTGGCCCAGGTGTAGCCCGCGTGGGTGTCCTCGGAGTAGGCGGCGTTGTCGATGGCGCGCTTGGTGGTGCCGGGCTCGTAGCCGGTGTGGCCGGAGACGTGGTAGTTGCGGTTCGGGCTGGTCGAGGAGAGCACGGAGCAGTGGTAGTTGTCGCAGATGGTGAAGGTGTCGGCCAGCTCGTACTGCAGGGGGATGTCGGCCCGGCGGTAGAAGGTCATGGTGGCGGGGCTCTTGGCCGGGATCCAGCCGTCGTGCCAGCCCTTGGCGGCGGCGCGCTGGCCGTCGCTCCACCCGTGGGCGAGCGCGTTGATCCACTGCAGGTCCTTGCCGACCAGGTCGGCCGCCTCGCGCACGGGGAAGGGCAGGACCCGGCCGGCGCCGTTGGGCTGCTCGTAGACGGGCTTGCCGTTCTTCAGCGTGACGGCGTTGCGGTCGGCGAAGCCTCGCACACCGCGCATGCTGCCGAAATAGTGGTCGAAGGAGCGGTTCTCCTGCATGAGGAAGACCACGTGCTTGATCGCCGACAGGCCGCCCTGCGGGACGGGCGTGGCCAGCGCCCGGTGCACGGACGGGGGAAGGAGCGAGCCGGCGGCGATGCCGGCGCCGAGCGCGAGAAAGCCGCGCCTGGAAGGTGCGAGGGACATGACGGACACCCTGTCAAAGGTAGGAAACTATCCCATTACCGGCACATGTCGATCATACGAATACTCCGCCCCACGACAGCGCCCACACCGAGGCCACCAGGGCGGTGGCGGCCAGGACCGCGCCGGTCATCAGGAAGCGGCTCATCGGCACCCGCACCTCGTGGCGGCGGCAGGACTCGAACCACAGCAGGGTCGCCAGCGAGGCCCACGGGGTGATGACCGGGCCCACGTTGGTGCCGACGAGCACGGCCAGCAGCTCGCCGCGCTCGGCCACCCCCTCCAGCGCCTGGTAGGCGGGCAGGTTGTTGATCACGTTGGACAGCCCGGCGCCGACGGCGGCGGTGCGGTAGGGGTTGCCGCCGTCGCCGATCATCCAGCTCATGACCGCGTCCAGGCCGTGCAGGCTGAGCGCGGGCACGACCAGGAACAGGCCGGTGACGAAGATGATCAGCTGCCAGGGGATCAGGCTCCAGGTCAGCCGCTTGCGGTCGCGCACGAAGAAGGCCACCACGACGATCAGCGCGGCGGAGGTGGCCGCCACGGCGACGTGCTGGTCGAGCAGGAGGGCGACGATGAACCACGCGCAGGCGCCCGCGGCCGCCCAGAACACCACCCGGTCGGCGATCGGCTCCAGGACGGGCGGGGTGTAGCGGGCCTCGCGCCGCCGCCCGCGCCGCCAGAAGAACACCCAGAGGAAGAGCATGGTCACCGCGATGGCGGCCACCTGCGGAGCCCACATGTATCCGGCGAACTCCCGGTTGGACATCTGCAGGGTGTTCATGGCCAGCAGGTTCGTCAGGTTGGAGACCGGCAGGAGGAGGCTGGCGGTGTTGGCCAGCCAGATGGTGGTCATGGCCAGGGGCACGGCGGCGATGCCGGTCCGCAGGGCGAGGGCCAGCATGACCGGCGTGAGCAAAACCGCAGTGGTATCGAGATTCAGAAATATCGTGACAAATGAGGCGAAGGCCGTACTCAGGAAGAAGAGTGCGACATAGCTACCGCGGCCCAGCACCGCCATCCTGGCCGCGATCGCGTCGAAGACCTGCGCCTCCTTCGTCAGCTCGGCCAGCACGATCACGGCGACCAGGAACACCAGCAGGGGCGCGATGTCGTCCAGCTTCTCGGTGGCCACGTTCAGCGGCAGCCATCCCGTCGCCACGAAGACCAGCCCGAGCGCCAGCAGCCCGACCCTGATCCCATCGAGCACGGACAGTCGCCTCCACACCCGACGATGATCGCACATGACCTCCAAATCGCCGATCCCGCTTGGGATACTGGGCAGATGGCGCGCGACGGAAGGCCCACCGACATCTTCGTCAGCTACTCCCCCGCCGACACGGCGTGGGCCACCTGGATCGCCTGGGAACTCGAGGCCGCCGGGTACCGGACGATGATCCAGGCCTGGGACTTCGTCCCCGGCACCAACTTCATCGACTTCATGGACCGCGGCGTCAGCGAGGCGCAGCTCGTCGTGGCCGTGCTCTCGAAGAACTACCTGGGCTCCCGCTACGGCCGCCTCGAATGGCAGGCCGCGCTGCGCGCCGACCCGGACAACCCCTCCAACAAGCTCGTCACCATCCGGCTGGAGGACGTGCCGCTGGAAGGGCTGCTGTCCACGATCACCTGGGTGGACCTGCTCGGCGTCACCGACCCCGGCCAGGCCAGGGCCATGCTGCTGAACCGGGTGCGCGAGGCCATGGCCGGGCGGGCCAAGCCGGACCGGGCGCCCGCCTTCCCCGACGGCACCGCCGTACCCGCGCCCGCCCCGACGCTGCCAGAACCCGCCGAGCGCTCCCGCGCCCGCCGCGCGCCCGTCGCCCCGCCGGGCTTCCCGCCCCGCACGCGCGCGGAGCGCTCGCGCGAGTCGGTCGCCGTCCTGCACGTCGGCGGGCCCCGCTTCGGCCGCGCGCTGCCGGAGCCCGGCGAGCCGTTCACGCCCGAGGACATGCAGGCCAGGATCTGGGCCGACCTGACCGGCATGTACGACCGGGGCATGCCGCGGCCCGACCTCATGGTCGTCAGCGGCAACCTCACCGAGTCCGGCAGCCTGGGCCAGTTCGGCCAGGCCACCCGCTTCCTCACCGACCTGCGCCACCTCATCGGCCTCGAACCCCACCGGCTCGTCGTCGTGCCCGGCCCGCGCGACGTCACCAAGGCCGCGGCCAGCGCCTACTTCCTCACCTGCGAGGCCGACGACATCGCCCCGCAGCCGCCCTACTGGCCCAAGTGGCGCCACTTCGCCGGCCTGTTCACCGAGGTCTTCCAGGGCCTGGACGACCGGGTCTTCGACGGCGGGCAGCCGTGGTCGCTGTTCGAGATCCCCGACCTCAAGGTCGTCATCGCCGGCCTCAACTCCACCATGGCCATGAGCCACCTGGAACGCGACGCCTACGCGCTGCTGGGAGAAGGACAGGCCGCCTGGTTCGCCGAGCGGCTGCGCCCCTACGAGGAACGCGGCTGGCTGCGCCTGGGCGCCATCGGCCACCCGCCGGACGAGCTCAGCGACGCCGCCACCTTCACCCGCCTGCTCGCCCACCGCGTCAACCTGCTGCTGCACGGCCCGGAACCCCGCCCAGGACGCCACCGGGTGCTGGAGGTCACCCGCGACGGCCTGCGCACCTGGCTGCCGGACGGCCCCGCCGTACCCGAGCTCGAAGCACGCGAGTGGCGCGCCGCCGCGGCCACCTTCGCCGGCGAGCACCCCGTCCCGTCACCGGAGCCGGCCGCCGAGCCCGAACCCGTCGCGGCCGAGCCCAGCCCCCTCGACCTGCTGCTCGACCGCATCACCGAAGTCTGCGAGGCGCGGCACGAGCGGGCCAGGATCCGCCGTTTCCCCGACCACCTCATCGTCACCCACCCCGACGACGGCTTCGTGCGCATGCTCGTGGTGGGCGCGCACGCCGGCACCCCGGCCGCCGAGGACGCCGAGAAGTTCGTCCGGCAGGCGCACGCGACCGGTTTCCCCGTCGAGCTCGTCTACCAGGGCCCGCCGCCGGAGCGTTCCCTGCGCGAGCACGTCACCCGGCGGGGCGTGCGGCTGCGCAGCTTCACCGAGTTCCAGGGCCTGCTCGACCTGTCCGGATACGTGGCCGAGCAGACCGCCCGGCTCGCCGGCGACCGGCGCTACCCGCCCGGCCTGTACGTGCCGCAGCGCTACCGGGAGCTCGACCGGCCCGGCCAGGTCAAGCAGGGGCTGACCGACGAGCTCATGCGGCTGCTCGGCGACGACCACGGCCGGTTCCTGCTGCTGCTCGGCGACTTCGGCCACGGCAAGACGTTCGCGCTGCGCGAGCTGGCCCGGCGCATCCCCCTGGAGCTGCCCCACCTGACGCCGATCTTCATCGAGCTGCGCGCCCTGGACAAGGCGCACTCGGTGGACGCGCTCGTCGCCGCGCACCTGGCCAACCACCGCGAGGAGGTCATCGACCTCAAGGCGTTCCGGTACCTGCTCGGGCAGGGCCGGATCGTGCTGCTGTTCGACGGCTTCGACGAGCTGGTGACCCGGCTGACCTACGACCGGGCCGCCGACCACCTGACCACGTTGCTGGCCGCGGCCGTGGACAAGGCGAAGATCGTGGTGGCCAGCCGTACCCAGCACTTCAAGTCGCAGAGCCAGGTGCTGACCACGCTCGGCGAGCGCGTCGGGGTGCTGCCGCAGCGCCGGGTCTTCTCCGTCGAGAACTTCACCCACGACCAGATCCGCGGCTACCTGTCCAACCGCTTCTCCGACGGCGACGAGGCCGAGGCCCGCATGGCGGTCATGGAGGGCATCAAGGACCTGCTCGACCTCGCGCAGAACCCGCGCATGCTCAGCTTCATCGCCGACCTCGACGCCGACCGGCTGCGCGCGGTGGCCACCACCCGGCACACGATCAGCCCGGCGCTGCTGTACGAGGAGATCCTCAGCTCGTGGCTGCGCTTCGAGGAGCAGCGCACCCGGGTGCCCGGCTCGCCCGGCACGCTCAGCGTGGCGGAGCTGTGGCGCGCGGTCACCGCGCTGGCGCTGCGGCTGTGGGACACCGGGGAGGCGTTCCTCGGGCTGGCCGAGCTGACCGAGATCGCCGAGACCCTCACCGACCTGGCCGACGGGCAGCTCACCGGGCCCGAGACCGCGCACGCCATGGGCACCGGCAGCCTGATGGTGCGTACCGAGGAGGGCATGTTCGGGTTCATCCACGCCTCGGTCATGGAGTGGCTGATCGCCCGGCACATCGCCGCCGGGCACTGGGAGGCGCTGTCGCGGCGGCCGCTGTCGGCGCTGACCGTGGAGTTCCTGTGCGACCTGGCCGACTCCCCCGCGCTGCGCGCCTGGCTGGCCGAGCCGCCCGGTGACGACGTCGCGACCGCGAACGCCGTCAAGATCAGCACCAGGCTGCGCACGCCCGCGCAGGCCGACCTGCGCGGCGCCGACCTGCGCGGCGAGGACCTCTCCGGGCGTGACCTGACCGGGGTGGACCTCACCGGCGCCGACCTGACCGGCGCCACCCTCGCCGGCACGAACCTGTCCCAGGCCCGGCTGCGCGAGGCCAAGCTGGCCGGGGCCAAGCTCGACGGCGCCCGGCTGACCGGCGCCGACCTCGGCGGCGCGGACCTGTCCGGCGCCCGCCTGGCGCGCACCGACCTCAGCGACATCAGCGCCCCGGGCGCCCGCTGGCACCGCGCGTCCCTGATCAACGTGACCGGCACGCTGCCGCCCCTGTCGGAGCTGCGCGGCGCCGCCGTCGTGCCCGGCCACCCGGTCGAGGTCCAGCTCGCCCCGGCCGGGATCGGCGTGCCGTACGGCTTCCACTTCCAGACCACCCGCCTGCCCGAACCGGTCGCCTACGCCCCCGACGGCACCATCCTGGCCATCGGCAACCAGGACGGCGGCGTGCTGCTGTGCGTGGACGGCCAGCCGGTGCGCACGCTGCAGGAGCACACCGGCCGCGTCTACGCCGTCACCTTCGCCGGCGACCTGCTGGCCACCGGCGCGAGCGACGGCCGGCTGCTGCTGTGGGACGGCCTCACCGGCGAGCTGCGCCACCGCTTCACCGTCCACCCCGACGGCGTCTGGCCGGTACGGCTGGCCCCCGACGCCTCCCTGGTCGCCGGAGGCGACGCCGAGGGCGTCATCCGCGTGTGGGAGACCGGCGGCTCCGGGCGGCTCGTCCACACCATGAGCGGGCACCGGGCGCCCATCTACTCGGCGGCGTTCACCGGCGGCATGCTCGTCACGGGCGACGCCGCCGGAGTCGTGCGGGTCTGGGATCTTTCCACCGGCCGCCTGCACACCACGCTCGAGGGCCACCGCGGCTCCGTCTACCGCGCGGTGCCCGGCGGCCCCCTGCTGGCCACCGGCGACGAGGCCGGCGACGTGCGCGTCTGGAACACCGCCGCCTGGGAGCTGGAGCACACGCTGACCGGGCACGCCGCCAGCGTGTACTCCGTCGCCTTCTCCCCCGACGGCGCGTGGCTGGCCACCGGCGACACCGCGGGCGTCGTGCGCCTGTGGGACCCGCGCACCGGCCGGGCCCACGGCATCCACACCACTCACGCCGCCGCCGTCTACCAGGTGGCCTTCTCCCCCGACGGGCGGATCCTGGCCACCGGCGACGCCAACGGCGCCGTCCGCCTCCAGGAGATCGGCGGCCGGCGCCGGATCGAACTCAGCGAGCACCGCAGCTCCGTGTGGCCCTTCGCCTTCCGCCCCGACGGCGAGCAACTGGCCACCAGCAGCAACGACGGCACCGTGCGGCTGTGGGAGCCGGCCACCGGCCGCTGCACCCGCGTGCTGCGCGGCCACGGCCGGCGCATCTCCTCCGCCCGCTTCAGCGCCGACGGCTCCATGCTCGCCACCAGCGGCAACGACGGCGTCGTGCGCATCTGGGAGCCTCGCACCGGGCGGCGGCTGCGCGAGTTCACCGGCACCGCCGACCGGCTCATCTCCGCCGTCTTCTCCCCTTCGGGACCCGTGCTGGCCACCTCCAGCAACGACGGCGGCGTGCACTTCTGGAACGCCGCCACCGGCGACTACGAGCGCGAGCTCAACGCCGAGACCGACCACGTGTGGGCCGAGGCGTTCAGCCCCGACGGCACGCTGCTGGCGACGGCCAACGACGACGACAGCGTCCGCGTCTGGTACCGCCCGACCGCCCGCCTGCTCAGCAACCTCGCCGACCACCGCGGCCGGGTACGCTCCATCGCCTTCAGCCCCGACGGCCGCTATGTCGCCACCGGCTGCGACGACCGGCTCGTGCGCATCTGGCACGTCGAGTCCGGCGGCCGCGTGGCCACCCTCGAAGGCCACGCCGACCGCGTCTACTCCGTCGTCTTCTCCCCCAGCGGCCGCCTGCTGGCCAGCGGCGGCAACGACGGCAGGGCCATGCTGTGGGAGCTGCGCCCCGGCAAGCCGTGGCAACCGCGCCTGCAGCACACGTTCACGACGTCGGGGCGGCTGTGGAGCGTCGCGTTCTCCAGCGACGGCGCGCTGCTGGCCACCGGGGGCGACGACCCCGCGGTACGCGTGTGGGAGACGGCCTCCGGGAGTCTCCTGCGCACCCTGTCCGGCCACGCCCGCCGGGTCTGGTCGGTCTCCTTCAGCCCTGCCGAGGATCTGCTGGCCAGCGCCGGGGACGACGGCGTGGTCATCCTGTGGGCCGGAGCCGCGCGGAAGGCGACCCTGCTCGCGCTGCCCGAGGGGTGGGCGGCGCTGGCGCCGGACGGGCGGTACAAGATGGAAGGGGCGGTCGGGGGGCAGTTCTGGCACGTGGTGGGGATGTCGCGCTTCGAGCTCGGGGAGCTGGACGTGCACCTGCCCGGGGTCCGGCAGATCCCGCTGGAGGCCGACATCTAGCCGCCCGGCACCCGCCACCTGGCGGGTGCTGCCCTTCACCTGGCGCTGGTACGGCGGGCCCGCCGTACCGCACGATGGCCGCATGAGCACACCCATCCCGTTCGACCCGGAGCTCGACGCCGCCCTCCAGGCCGTCAGGGAGCAGCTTCCCGCCTCCTTCACGCCCGACATGATCCCCGTGATCCGCCGGGCCAGGGAGAACCTTCCCCAGCCCAGCTACGAGGAGCTCAGCCAGGGTGGCGCCCTCGTCCTGCGCGACCACACCGCGCCCGGCCCCGAAGGCGCCCCGGACATCACGCTGCTCGTCGCCCGCCCCGCGGCCGCCGAAGGCCCGGTCCCGGCCCTCTACTTCATCCACGGCGGCGGCATGATCCTCGGCGACCGCCGCGACGCCCTGCCCGACCTGGCCGGCCTCCTGCTGGAGCTCGGCATGGCCCTGGTCTCCGTCGAATACCGCCTCGCCCCCGAGCACCCGCACCCCGCGCCGGTCGAGGACTGCTACGCCGGGCTGGCCTGGACCGTCAAGAACGCCGCCGACCTCGGCATCGACCCCGGCCGCGTCATCGTCGCCGGCGCCAGCGCCGGAGGCGGACTGGCCGCCGCCACTGCCCTGCTCGCCCGGGACCGCGGCGGGCCCGCCCTCCTCGCCCAGCTCCTCATCTGCCCCATGCTGGACGACCGCAACGACACGCCCTCCGCCCACCAGATGGCCGGACTCGGCATCTGGGACCGGACGGCCAACGCGACCGGGTGGCAGGCGCTGCTCGGCGAGGCCGCCGGCGGGCCCGGCGTCTCCCCCTACGCCTCGCCCGCACGGGCCACCGACCTGTCCGGATTGCCGCCGGCCTTCATCGACGTGGGCTCCGCCGAGACATTCCGGGACGAGGACGTCGCCTACGCCACCCGGATCTGGCAGGCGGGCGGGCAGGCCGAGCTGCACGTGTGGCCCGGCGGGTTCCACGGATTCGACATCTTCGCGCCGGAGGCCGCGATCTCCCGGGATTCCCGGGCGGCCCGGATCCACTGGCTGCGGCGCGTGCTCGGGGCGTGAGCCATGATGGCGGCATGAGGGAACTCGCCGGGCGCCTGTCCTCCCTTGACCCGGACACCAGGGCCGCCATCCACGTCATCGCCTCCTTCGACCGGCTGGTCGAGGAACGCGCCGGGCTCGAAGCCATCGTGCGCGGCGCCGCCGTATTGGCCGGGTGCCCGGTGCGGCTCGTGGATCCCGAACGCCATGTCGACGTCCGGGTCCTGCCCGACGGACGCCGGACCCGGGACGACGGGCGCCCCGAGGGCGCGCCGGACGGCGGGGACGACACGGGCCTGCCCGGTGAGAACGGCCGGCGCGGCAGTGCGGGCGGGCGGCGCGGCGGCGGAGAAGGCGCATACGGCACCGGCGGCATCGGGCACGCCCCCGACCCCGGATGGCCCGTGACCGGCCTGCCCGGCGGGTCGGCGCGCATCTGGCTGGAGCGGCCGGGACCGGCGGGCCCCGTCCACGCGATGGTGCTGGAACGTGCCGCCATGGCCGCCAGGGACGTGCTCGACCGTACGAGGGGACGCGCGCCGGCCCGCGACGACCCCGCCCTGGTCGAGGTGATCCTCGATCCCACCGCCCCCGAGCAGGCCCGGCTGCGCGCGGCCCGAGCCCTCGGCATCGACGTCGCCGGCCGGGCGCGAGCCGTCGCCCTGGCCGGCGGCGACGCCAGAATCATCCCCGCCGAGATCGGCATCCCTGGCGCCCTCACCAGCGTCTCCGGCACCCTCGGTGCCTTCGACGCCGCCCTTTCCGACACGCCTACCACCCCCACCGCCCGCGTTCGCGCGACCCAGCCTCCACTGCCCCCGGGCGGCACCGGCAATCACGCGGTGCGCAGAACCGGCATCGGCCCCGCCGTACCCGTGCGCGATCTCCCGGATTCCTGGCAATCGGCGCAGGTCGCCCTGCGTCTGGCCGCCGACGGGACGGAGCAGGACCCCGGCCCGGGGGTGGTCGTCCACGACACCCTGGGCGGCCTGGCCGCCCTGGCCGCCGCCGTCCAGCCGGGCAGCGAGCCCATCCCGGACGTGCACGCCCTCGAGCACGCGGCCGCGGCGGCGCCCTGGATGCTCGCGACCCTGCACGCCATCGCCTACAGCCCCAGCCTGCGCGCCGCGGCGCTCGCCGTGACGGTCCACCACTCCACCCTGCAGGACCGCCTGGCCCAGGCCGAACACCTGCTCGGCTGGGCCGTCCGCGAACCGGAGGGCCGGCTGCGCCTGCAACTGGCGCTCACCCTGCGCCGGCTGCACCGCCACCCGGTGAACGGCTAACCGCGCCCCGCGCGCCGCCGCAGCTCCTGCCAGGTGTCCTCCACCCGCGCGGCCAGCTCCTCCAGCGACCCGTCGTTGGGCACCACGATGTCGGCCACGGCCAGGCGGTCCTCGCGCGTGGCCTGGGCGGCGATGCGGGCCCTGGCGTCGGCCTCCGGCATGCCGCGGTGCTCGGCCAGGCGGCGGATGCGCAGGTCGTCGGCCGCGTCCACCACGATGACCACGTCGTACATCGGCGCCAGTTTGTTCTCGGCCAGCAGCGGGACGTCGTAGACCACGATGGCGTCGTCGGCGGCGCGATGCTGGAGCGCGGCCACGCGTTCGCCGACCAGCGGGTGGACGATGGCGTTCAGCGTGGCGAGCCGGTCGGGGTCGGCGAAGACGATGGCGCCGAGCTTCTCGCGGTTCAGCGTGCCGTCGGGGTGCAGGATCTCCTGACCGAAGGCGGCCACCACGCGGGCCAGGCCCGGGGTGCCGGGTTCGACCACCTCGCGAGCGATCTTGTCGGCGTCGATCACCACGGCGCCTTTGGCGGCCAGCCGCCTGGACACTTCACTTTTACCGGATCCGATCCCGCCGGTGAGCCCTGCCTTCAGCACCTGATCAGCGTACCGAGGCTTCGCGGCGCAGGTAGATCAGGGTGAGGTGGTCGTCCATGCGGTCGCGGTGGGTCTCCCGGTAGCCGAGCCTGCGGTAGAGGCGCAGGTTGCCTTCGGACAGGTGCCCGGTGAACAGGTCGAAGGCAGTCGCCTCGGGCAACGCGTCATGGAGCGCGCGGAGCAGGGCCGTGCCGATGCCCTCGCCCTGCCGATCGGGAGCCACGACGAGGCGGCCGACCAGGCACGTCGTCCCCGACAGCTGGCCGCGCACCGAGCCGACGATCCTCGTCCCGTCACGATGTTTCAGGACGACGCCGGTCTCGATGACCTTGCGGATCTGTTCGGCGGACTCAACCAGCGGGGCGATGAACGGATCGCCGTAGAGCTGCGCCTCGCTGACGTAGGCCGCGCGTTGCAGCGTGAGGATCTCTCCGGCGTCGGCGGCCACGGCCCGCTCTATCAGCACCCGCTCACCTTACTGAGCCCGCTCCCGGCCTGTCTCGCGGAGAGGTTCGTCCGCCATCGCGTAGGCGCCCCGGCGCAGCCGGTCGATCAGCCCCCGCGTCCACTGCGCCCCGGTGTCGGCGGTGTGCACCCACATCCCCAGCACCTCGCCCACCGCGCCCCACGCCTCGGCGTCGGTCCCGGGCGTCCACTGCGCGGTCACCGCCGACCGCCACTCCTCCAGCCCGCGCACCCGCCGCTCCAGCAGTTCGATCGCCTCGCCCCTGGACAGGTCGTCGATCAGGCCCACCCCGGCGCTGATCATGTCGAGCCGCTGATCGGGCCGGACCAGGGCGTCGCGCAGCAGGGTGAAGTACGCCTCCTCCCCCGGTGGGGTGATCTCGTACTCGGTGCGCGGCGGCCCTCCCGCGGTGCTCGGCTCGGTGTCATGGCTGACCAGAAGCCCCTGGGCGGCCATCTGCTTGAGACCGTGGTAGATCGAGCCCGGCTTCATCCCCGCCCACTCATGGGCGCCCCAGGACTCCAGGTCGGAGCGCACCTGGTATCCATGGGCCCGGCCGCGGCGCCGTACCGCGCCCAAGATCAGCAGGCGTGTCGCCGACATCATCCCCTCCCCTCAGGACAGCCTACGCGCGGCACGAACGCAGGAAGGCCGCCATGACCAGCACGTACTCGTCCGGCCTGGCGGCCAGCGGCGTGTGCCCGCCGTCACGGAAACGGTGCAGGGCCGCCTCCGGATACATCGCGCGCAGCAGGCGGCGGGCCTCGGCGTCCATGCCCAGGTCGTCGGCGGACTCGATGAGCATGAGGCGCCCGGCCCACCCGTCCAGGTCGCCCGGGGTGTACGACTGGCGGCAGAAGTCGAGGGCCAGCTCGGCCATGGCGATCTGGTGGGCCTTGGTGTCGCGTTCGGCGATCTCGCCGAGGTAGCCGGTCCAGAAGGGGCCGGCGGCGGAGGCGGTCGCGGCCTGCCGGCGGATGAGGGCGAGGAGTTCGGGTTCCGGCATGGCGCGCATGCGCTCCAGGCGCGCCATGCGGGCGGGCAGGTCCCGGCCCCAGCCCTGGGGCGTGGTGGTGTTCGCGAGCACCGCGTTGCGGATCCGCCCGGGTACGGCCCGCAGCAACGCCTGCAGGAGGAAGCCGCCCAGCGAGGTGCCCCAGGCGGCGTGGACGACCGGCACGCCCTCGGCGTCCAGGACGGTCTGCACGCCGGAGACGACCTCGGCCAGCGTGCCCGCCGCCGGGTAGGTCGGGGCGATCACGCGGTACTCGCCGGAGAAGGCGGTGATGAGGCAGAACAGCGTCTCGGCGTCACGCAGGCCGCCTGGCAGGAGCAGCAGGGTCTCCGGGGCGGCGCCGGCGGTGTGGTAGGTCCATCCGCCGGCCTCCGACGGACGGTGGGTGGCGCGATAGGACGCCAGCCGGTCGGCCTGGGTCTCGCCGGGCCCGAGCAGCTTCATGTCAGACCTCCCGCATCCGTAACGATCTTATGCAGAGAATGTCGCATGCATACCACGCAAGTGTCCCGGCTGATCCGAGCGCCCCGGCCGGTGATCTATCAGGCGCTCCTGGACCCGGAGGCGATCGCGGCCTGGCGGGTGCCGGACGGGATGAGCAGCCGCGTGCACACGTTCGAGGCGGTGGAAGGCGGTGCCTTCCGGATCTCTCTGACGTACGACTCCTCCGGCGAACCCGGCAAGTCGGGCGAGCACCTCGACACCTACCACGGCCGATTCGTGAGCCTGGTGCCGGACGAGGCGGTGGTGGAGGAGTCCGAGTTCGAGACCGAGGACGCGGCGATGGCCGGCCGGATGACCATGACGACCACGCTCACCGACACCGGGGCCGGCACCCTGGTCACGATCCTGCACGAGGGCATCCCGGACGCCGTCTCCCCCGCCGACAACGAGACCGGCACCCGGATGGCCCTGGACAAGCTGGCCGCGCTCGTGGAGGAGGTCACGGGACTGTCACCCACGTGAGTGACGGGAGCGTCATAGCGTGGCCATGGCGATGCTCGGTGCCAGAGACGGCGACGCCGTTCAAGGATCCATCCGGCCGGAAGACCCGGCCGGCCCACGGGAGAGAAGATCACGCGGATCTTCCTGCCCTGACGCGTCATGTCCGCGGCCGGGGAGGAAGCCCGGGGAAGGAACAGAGCATCGTGAAAGCTCGCACGACCTTAGGCGGCGTCGCCTTGGCCCTCGTCCTCACCATGCTGCCGGTCGCGGCCGACGGGCATGGCCACTACAACGGCCTGGTCAAGATCGACGTCTCCGAGTCGAACGGCACGTACACCCTCACCGATCCGACCCGGCCCGGCCTGCGCTGCTCCAGGCCGGGAAACGCCCCGCTGCCCGCGGGGGTCGTCATCGGCAACGGCCAGCCGCGGGACACGACCACGGCGTGTGTCGACGTGCTGTACGGCGCGCAGCGGATGTCCGACATGCTGCGCGACTGGCTGGGCCGTAACGGCATCAACGGAACCGGTGGTTCCTTCCCCGCCTGCGTCGCCTCCTCCGTCGGCTGCCCCGTTCCCTTCCCCCTCTCCCCAAACCTGCGGGGCTTCCTGACCTCCCTGGACCTGGTCGGCCACCAGTACGGCCACGCCGTCTACGCCACCACCCCCGGCGGCACCGGCTCAGGCAACGAGAGCGGCGGCCTGCTCGAGGGAACGAGCGACATCCTCGGCACCCTCACCGAGGCATACACCGCCAACCCGAACGACCCGCCCGACTACGAGATCGGCGAGGAAGCCGGCCCGCCGCTCCGGATCATGTACCAGCCCAGCCGCGTGTCCGGCCACCCCGACTGCTACGGCCCGCAGATCCCCGCCACCGAGCCACACGCGGCGGCCGGCCCCCTGAACCACTGGTTCTACCTCCTGGCCGAAGGCAGCAACCCGGGCGGCGGCAAGCCCGCCAGCCCCATCTGCGCCGGCGGCCCGGCCACGGTCACCGGCATCGGCCTCGAGAAGGCCGGCAAGATCTTCATGGGCGCCCTCTACCGCAAGACCTCGAACTGGCGCTACACCAGCGCCCGCACCGCCGCCGTCCAGGCCGCCCTGCAGCAGTACGGCCCGTCCGAGTGCGCCGCGGTGAAGTCCGCCTGGTCGGCCGCGGGGGTCCCCGCCCAGCCCACCGAACCCGCCTGCCTCACCCTGCCGGACGAATGCACCATCTCCCTCAACCCGGCCTCCGCCACCGCCCTCCCCGGCACCTCCGTCACCACCACCATCGCCACCCACGGCAACGGCCGGATCGCGCAACTGTCCCTGCGCGGCCTGCCGGCGGGCATGACCGGCATCATCACCCCGACAACCATCACGTGCGGCCAATCGGCCCAGCTGACCCTGACCATCGCCGCCTCAGTCCCACCCGGCACCTACGCGCTCACCCTCACCGCCACCACCGCCTCCGGCGAGCGCTCCACAACCTTCACCCTCACCGTCACGTCCTAACTCACCGATTAGCTCACCGATAAGCTCACCGATAAGCTCACCGCGCCGTAGTTCTCGCGCCCTCTTGTACGGCGAGGCCGCGCCCGCTCCTTGCGCCCTCTTGTACGGCGAGGCCACGCCAGCCGCGCCCCGCCGTCAGGGGTGACCCCCGATCGGGGCGCTGGCCGACAGTCGCACGTGGTCCCCGCCGTTACACCGCCAGGAACCACGCGCCAGCGCCTCCGGTCACCTCCCGGTTACACCTGCCCAAGCCGGAACACCTCCGGCGCACCCAAGACACCCCGGCCAACGCCATCGCGAAGCAGAGCGGCGGCGGGCCAGGCCCCGGGTCCCTGGGGCCTGCCCTGGCCCCGTGCACGAGCGCCGCCCGCCCCTGCTCCGGCCTCGAACCCCGCCACCCTGAAGCCCCGCACCCAGAAGCCCCGCCCCCAGCCTCCGCATCCCGAACCCGCCACCCTTACGCCCCGCACCCAGAAGCCCCGCCCCGAGCCTCCGCATCTCGAACCCCGCCACCCTGAAGCCCCGCTCCGGAACCCCGCGCCTAAACCCCTGCCACCCTGAAGCCCCGCTCCGGAGCCCCCGCATCCCGAACCTCGCCACCCTGAAGCCCGCGCCAACCGGTGACCGGCCAAGCCCGCGCCCCAAGCCCAGCCCATGAAGCACCGAAGCGAAGGACCCACCGGAACGGGTGAGAAAACAGCGAAGCCCCGCACCCAGGTCGGGTGCGGGGCTTCGCCGGTTAAGCGGTTAGCCGGGCAGGTTAGCTCTGGCCGCCGGCGAGCTTCTCGCGCAGGGCGGCGAGAGCTTCGTCGGAGGCGAGGGCGCCGCTGGCCGGGGCCGAGGTGGACGAGCTGCTGGCCGGGGCCGGCGTCTCACCGCTGTAGGACGAGGGAGCGGCCTCGCCGGCCTCCGCCTCGGCCTTGCGGGCCTCCTCGATCTGCTTCTTGTGGGCCTCGAAGCGGGTCTGGGCCTCGGCGTACTGCCGCTCCCACTCCTCGCGCTGACGGTCGAAGCCCTCGAGCCATTCACCCGTCTCGGGGTCGAAGCCCTCGGGGTAGATGTAGTTGCCCTGGTCGTCGTAGGTGGCGGCCATGCCGTACAGGGTCGGGTCGAACTCGACCTCGGTGCCGACACCCTCGTTGGCCTGCTTCAGCGACAGGCTGATGCGACGGCGGTCGAGGTCGATGTCAATGATCTTGACGAAGATCTCGTCGCCGACCTGGACGACCTGCTCCGGGATCTCCACGTGGCGCTCGGCCAGCTCGGAGATGTGGACCAGGCCCTCGATGCCCTCTTCGACCCGGACGAACGCGCCGAACGGCACCAGCTTGGTGACCCGGCCGGGGACGACCTGGCCGATCTGGTGGGTGCGGGCGAACTGCTGCCACGGGTCTTCCTGCGTCGCCTTGAGCGAGAGGCTGACGCGCTCGCGCTCCATGTCGACGTCGAGGACCTCGACGGTGACCTCCTGGCCGACTTCGACGACCTCGGAGGGGTGGTCGATGTGCTTCCAGGACAGCTCGGAGACGTGGACGAGTCCGTCGACGCCACCCAGGTCCACGAAGGCACCGAAGTTGACGATCGAGGACACGACGCCCTTGCGGACCTGGCCCTTCTGGAGGGTGTTGAGGAACGTCTGGCGGACCTCGGACTGCGTCTGCTCGAGCCAGGCGCGGCGGGACAGGACCACGTTGTTGCGGTTCTTGTCCAGCTCGATGATCTTGGCTTCGAGCTCGCGGCCGACGTACGGCTGGAGGTCGCGCACGCGGCGCATCTCGACCAGGGAGGCGGGCAGGAAGCCGCGCAGGCCGATGTCGAGGATGAGACCACCCTTGACGACCTCGATGACGGTACCGGTGACGATCCCGTCCTCGTCCTTGATCTTCTCGATCGTGCCCCAGGCGCGCTCGTACTGAGCGCGCTTCTTGGACAGGATCAGCCGGCCCTCCTTGTCCTCCTTCTGGAGAACCAGGGCCTCGACGTGCTCGCCGACCTCGACGACATCCGCCGGATCCACGTCGTGCTTGATCGAGAGCTCACGCGAAGGGATAACGCCCTCGGTCTTGTAGCCGATGTCGAGAAGGACCTCGTCTCGATCGACCTTGACGACGGTGCCCTCGACGATGTCGCCGTCGTTGAAGTACTTGATGGTCTCGTCGATCGCTGCGAGGAAGGCTTCCTCGGACCCGATGTCGTTGACCGCTACCTGCGGGGTGCTCGAGGTGGCCTCGGTGCTGCTCGTCATGTGTGGAATTGCTCCGAACGCGGACAGGATGTCGATGTGGCGATGCGCGGCAGGCCCTCTTCCGCATCAAGCCGAGGAGTTACGACATCGACGTGACCGAGCGCGAGCCCGCTCCGTCTGAGGCACGCGCGAGCCCACAGCGCAGCGATCAGCATATGAGACCCAGCGGCGAGGGTCAATCCGAGAGGTGAACGACCTTCACCGGAACCCCCGGCTAATAGGCGTTGACCTGGGCCCTTCGCTTGGGATTGATATTACCCTGAAGTTTCCGGGGGATGGAGATGCGTTCGGGATCCCCGTCCGACACGTATCGCCAGCCGGGGTGCTTCTCCAGCCACTCGAGCCAGTACTGCGAGCACCACTTGCGGCATTCGCCCTTTTTGCCGTTACTTTGGATCCGCTGGATTGCGCCCGGGTCGTAGCCCTTGGCGAAGGGCGACAGCGACGGCTCGGCCCCGGCCAGAAAAACTCCGTCAAACTTGTACGGCGTGCCGCCCCACTCCCCCTTGGCCGCGGCCTTCTTCTTGTGCGGCAGGTTCCCGAACGGCAGCGCCAGCGTCGTGGACGGCGGCACCCCAAGCCTCTTCAGCATGCGCTCCAGCCGGACGATCTGCTCGCGCGCCTTCTTCGTGCTCAGCGCCCGCAGGTTGGGGTGGGACCAGGTGTGGTTGGCCACCTCGAAGCCCTGCCGGTGCAGCCACTGGACGGCGGCCGCCTGCTCGGCCTCCTTCTGCAGCCCGAAGGGGTAGTGGTTGACCCAGAACGTCGCGACCGGCCGGAACGACGGATACCTCCTGGCCACGTCGTTGATGATCGCCACCGCGGTGTCCTTCTTGGGCTGCCCGGCGGCGTCGAGCCCGAAGTGGCTGGAGTGCCCGTCGTCGAAGGTCAGCACCACCGGGAACTTCCCCGCGGGCACCGCGATGCGCCCGGCGGCGAACTCGGCCGCGGTGATCGGCACGTACCCCTGCTTGGCCAGCTTCTCCAGCTCCCGCCGCAACTGGTCGGGAGTGCGGTCGATCGAGGCGTAGCGCTTCTTGATGATCCGGTGATACATGATCACCGGCACCAGCCCGGCCTCGTTGGCCTTGACCTGCTTGGCGAACTCCGGCGTGGCCACCACCGCCGGCGGCTGGCCGGTCCCGGGGCCGGGCTCGGACGGCTGCGCGGACGGCGAGACGGGGGCGGTCGCGGGCGGGGTGGCGGTGCTGGTGGGAGTGGCGGCCCTCGGCGGCTGCCGCAACGACGCCTGCCCCGTCTTGGCCGCCGGCGCCGGCGGGTCCTCGCCGGGCAGGACCATCAGCGCGAGGACCGCGAGGAGGATGACCGCGACGTTGGCTGCGCCGATGACACGAGTGGAAGACAGTGAGGGCCGCACAGAACTCCCGTGCTGGTCGGAGAAACTGAAGGTTTAAGGGTAGTCCAGAACTTCCGCCCAGACGGCCCGCACACCATCGTGTCCACCATGTCACGTATCACAGTGCATATCGTGAGATGTCCGGTACGGCCAGCCGTACCGGACAGGCTCAGTGACCCGCGTCCTCCCAGGTGCGGCCGACGCCCACGGATACCTCGAGCGGGACGCGCAGCTGGTAGGCGGCGTTCATCTGGTCGACGACCAGCTGCTTGAGCTGCTCCAGCTCGCCCGGCGCCGTCTCGAAGACCAGCTCGTCGTGGACCTGCAGCAGCATGCGCGAGCGCAGCCCCTCCTCGCGCAGCGCCTCGCGCACGTTGAGCATGGCGACCTTGATGATGTCGGCCGCCGAGCCCTGGATGGGCGCGTTGAGCGCCATGCGCTCGGCCATCTCGCGGCGCTGGCGGTTGTCGCTGGTCAGGTCGGGCAGGTAGCGGCGGCGGCCCATGATCGTCTCGGTGTAGCCGTCGGTGCGTGCCTGGGAGACGATGGCGTTGAGGAAGTCGCGCACGCCGCCGAACTCCTCGAAGTACTCCTCCTTCAGCGCCCGCGCCTCGGCCACCGGGATGTTGAGCTGCCCGGCCAGCCCGAAGTCGGACAGGCCGTAGGCCAGGCCGTAGTTCATCGCCTTGATGCGCGCCCGCAGCTCGCCGTCGACCTGCTCCGGCGGCAGGTCGAAGACGCGCGAGGCGGTGGCGGCGTGGAAGTCGTGGCCCGACTCGAAGGCGGCGATCAGCGACTCGTCGCCCGACAGGTGGGCCATGATGCGCAGCTCGATCTGGCTGTAGTCGGCGGTCAGCAGCGTGTCGTAGCCCTCGCCGACCGTGAAGCCCTGCCGGATGCGGCGGCCCTCGGCGGTGCGGATCGGGATGTTCTGCAGGTTGGGCTTCTCCGACGACAGCCGGCCGGTGGCGGCGATGATCTGGTTGAAGGTGGTGTGGATGCGGCCGTCGTCGGCGATCTCCTTGATCAGGCCCTCGACGGTCTGGCGCAGCTTCTGCTGGTCGCGGTGGCGCAGCATGATGACCGGCAGCTCGTGGTCGGTCTGGGTGGCCAGCCAGGCGAGCTGGTCGGCGTCGGTGGAGTAGCCGGTCTTGGTGCGCTTGGTCTTGGGCAGGTTGAGCTTGCCGAAGAAGATCTCCTGCAGCTGCTTGGGCGAGCCGAGGTTGAACTGCTCGCCCACCACCCGGTGGGCCTCCTCCACGGCCTGCTTGACCGCGGCGGCGAACTGCGCCTCCATGCCGGTGAGGTAGTCGCGGTCGACGGCGATGCCGGCCCGCTCCAGCTCGGCCAGCACGCGCACCAGCGGCAGCTCCACGTCGCCCAGCAGCTGGGTGCCGCCGCGGCCGGCCAGGAACGCCTCCAGGGAGTCGGCCAGCTCGCGCACGGCGTGGGCGCGCAGGGCGAGGTCCTTGGCCGGGGCGTCCTCGTCGTCGCCGAACAGCGCCGCCTGCCCGCCGGACTCCTCCTCGACCTTGAGGTCGCGGTGGAGGTAGCGGCGGGCGAGGTCTTCGAGGGCGAAGGTGCGCTGGCCGGGCATGGCGAGGTAGGCGGCCAGGGCGGTGTCGGCGCTGAGGCCCTTCAGATCCATGCCCTGGGTCCACAGGGCCAGCAGCGGGCCCTTGGCGTCGTGCACGGCCTTCGGCCGGTCCTCGCCGGCCAGCCAGGCGCCGAGCGCGGTGAAGTCGGCCTCGGTGAGCTTGGCCGGGTCGATGTGGGCGGCGGTGCCGTCGGGCGAGGCGACGGCGATGGCGTCGATGCGGCCGGTGCCGCTGCCGTAGACGCCGCGGAAGGCCAGGCCCGCGCGGCCCTCGGGCATGGCGGCCAGCCAGCCGGCGACCCGGTCGGGGCCGAGGATGACGGTCTCGACCTCGAAGCCCTGCTCGGGCTCCTCCTCGCCGGAGCCGAGCGTCTTGAAGACGCGCTCGCGCAGCTCGCCGCGGATCTGGAGGGTGTCGAAGAGCTTGTTGACCTCCTCGCGGTCCCAGGCGCCCTGGGCGAGCTCGGCCGGGTGGACCTCCAGCGGCACGTCGCGCAGCAGCTCGGTGAGCCTGCGGTTCATCAGCACCTGGGCCACGTGCTCGCGCAGTTTGTCGCCGACCTTGCCCTTGACCTCGTCGACGCGGTCGACCAGCTCGGTCAGCGAGCCGAACTCGCGCACCCACTTGGCGGCGGTCTTCTCGCCGACGCCGGGGATGCTCAGGAGGTTGTCGCTCGGGTCGCCGCGCAGGGCGGCGAAGTCGGGGTACTGCTGCGGCGTGAGCTCGTACTTCTCGTAGACGGCCGCGGGCGTGAAGCGGGTCATGTCGCTGATGCCGCGGCGCGTCATCAGGACGGTCACCTGGTCGTTGACCAGTTGCAGCGCGTCGCGGTCGCCGGTGACGATCAGGACGTCCATGCCCTCGCCGGCGGCGCGGGTGGCCAGGGTGGCGATGAGGTCGTCGGCCTCGAAGCCCGCCTTGGACAGGCGCGGGACGCGCAGCGTGTCGAGCAGCTCGAAGATGAGCTGCATCTGGCCGCGGAAGTCTTCCGGCGTCTCGCTGCGGTTGGCTTTGTACTCGCTGTACTCCTCGTGCCGGAACGTCGGCTCGGAGCGGTCGAAGGCCACCGCGACGTGGGTGGGCCGCTCGTCGCGCAGGACGTTGGTCAGCATGGAGGTGAACCCGTAGACCGCCTCGGTGTGCTGACCGTCGGTGGTCATGAGGTTGGCATCCTTGAGCGCGTAGAACGCGCGGTAGGCCAGCGAGTGCCCGTCAAGCAGCAACAGGCTCGGTCGGTCAGGGGTCACGTCATTCTTCGGCACATCCGAAGCCTAGTCTCCAACTGCGACAGAAAACCTGAGCTCGGAAGACTGGAGGCTCCTCCTTGACGCAGATAGACCCGGTGTCGATCGACTCCATCCACCAGGGGACGCTCGCCGAACGCATGGGCATCGAGATCCTTCACGCCTCGCCGGAACGCGTGGTCGGCCGCATGCCGGTCGAGGGCAACACCCAGCCGTACGGCCTGCTGCACGGCGGCGCGTCGGTCGTGCTCGCCGAGAGCCTCGGCTCGATCGGCGCGGCGATCCACGCGGGCGAGGGCCGCATCGCCGTGGGCATCGAGATCAACGCCACCCATCACCGCTCGGCGAAGTCCGGTCACGTCACGGGCGTGGCCACGCGGCTGCACGGCGGCCGCTCACTGGCCACCTTCGAGGTCGTGATCACCGACGACGCGGAACGGCGCGTCTGCACCTCCCGCATCACGTGCATGCTGATGGAACGCTAGACACCCGAGACGAGTTCGGCTCACCCTTTGCACACGGCCCCCATGGGTCGCTACGGTTGTCCGGACAGAGCCCGCGGGGAGGCCGAGTAGATAACGTGTCCGGCCGGGGAAGCCCGACATGGTCCCAAAGGTCCCCCTCGGGCTCGCTTTTTTACGGTGATAAATAGCCGGTCATCCCACCTTTTACGGCGCGACGCACACTTCCCCCGTATCCGCAGCCTTTCCGACCGATCGTTATGGTCTCGTTTTCGTACGGCAGGCGGCCCGCGCCAGGTGTATACCTTGATTTAGCCCCTGACCAGGCGTCTTTTTTGCTCACATCACTGTGACACCCGCATCACTAATTGGTGACGAACGGTTCGGAACCGGACGTTGCCGGAATAGGCTCCCGCCACAGCATCCCAGTTGTGCCTGCGATGCCCGCGTGTCGAGATGGAGGGGTACAACCCAAGCCCCGCCTTGACCTAATAGAGGGAGCACCATTGCGCAGAGCCGTGATCGCGTTCACGGCCTTCCTGGGTGGACTCGTCTTCCTGCTCGCCGCACCCGCCTACGCGGGCCCGGCCGACTGCCAGGGAGTCAGGGGAACACTCAAACTCCAAGGCCAGCCAGTGAACGGCGTAAAAATCGTCGTGACCTCAGAAGACGGAAAACCCGTCAAAGAGGCCACCAGTAACGCCGAAGGCACATGGGACGTCCAAGTCGACAAACCGGGCAAGTACAAGGTGACCCTGGACGTCGGCACACTCCCTCAGAACGCCGAGGTCAGGGGCGGTAACAACGTCCGGACCCCGACGGTTTATGAGAAGAACTGCTCCACCGTCCTGTTCGCCCTGGTGCCCAAGTCCGGCGGCGAGCCGACTCCGGGCGCGCCCGCCACCCCGGCCGAGACCGAAGGCGGCTCCGGCTTCTGGCAGCAGGCTGCCCAGCTCACCTTCGAGGGCTTCAACCTCGGCCTGATCATCGCGCTGGCCGCGATGGGCCTGTCGCTCATCTTCGGCACCACCAAGCTCACCAACTTCGCCCACGGCGAGCTGGTGACGCTCGGCGCCCTGCTCGCCTACCTCTTCAACGTCGGCTTCGGCCTCGGGGTCATCCCGTCCGCGATCATCGCGGTGATCCTCGGCGGCGGCTTCGGCTACCTCCAGGACCGCTTCTTCTGGGGTCAGCTGCGCAGGCGCGGCACCGGCGTCATCGCCATGATGATCATCTCCATCGGCGTGGCGATGTTCCTGCGCTTCCTCTTCCTGTTCCTCTACGGCGGGGACAGCGAGCCGTACACCGAGTTCAACGCCCAGGCAGGCGTCACGGTCGGGCCGATCACCGCGGCGCCCAAGAACTTCATCATGATGGGCATCGAGCTCGTCGTGCTGATCATCGTCGGCATCGCGCTGCTCAGGACCCGCACCGGCAAGGCCGCCCGCGCCGTCGCCGACAACCCGGCGCTGGCCGCCTCGTCCGGCATCAACGTCGACCGGGTCATCCGCGTCATCTGGACCGCGGGCGGCGCCATCGCGGCGCTGGCCGGCATCATGCTCGGCCTGTCGCAGACCGTGAAGTACACGATGGGCCAGGACATCCTGCTGCTCATCTTCGCCGGCGTCACCCTCGGCGGCCTCGGCACCGCGTTCGGCGCGCTGGTCGGCTCGCTCATCGTGGGCCTGTTCATCCAGCTGTCCACCCTCTGGATCTCGCCCGAGCTGAAGAGCGTGGGCGCGCTGGCCGTACTCATCATCGTCCTGCTCTTCCGGCCGCAGGGCATCCTCGGCCGCCGCGAGCGGATCGGCTGACGGGGGGAAACATGGACTGGTTCAACATCATGGTGACCACCGTCGAAGCCGCGGTGGGCGTCGAGACGGTCTACTACATGCTGGCCGCGATCGGCATCAACCTGCACTTCGGCTACACCGGCCTGCTCAACTTCGGCCAGGCGGCCTTCCTGGGCGTCGCCGCGTACGGCCTGGCCGTCACCGTGGCCACCTTCGGCCTGCCCTTCTGGATCGGCATCGGCATCGGCCTGGTCGCGGTCGTCCTGCTCGCCCTGCTGCTGGGCATCCCGACCCTGCGGCTGCGCGCCGACTATCTGGCCATCGTCACGATCGCGGCGGCCGAGATCGTCCGCCTGATCTTCCGCTCGGTGACCTTCAAGGACATCTTCGGCGGCTCCGACGGCCGATACGCCTTCTCCGACGGCTTCTTCGCCATGAACCCCTTCTCCAAGGGCGAGTACGGCATCGGCCCCTTCACCTTCAACGAGCGCGTCACCTGGGTGCTGCTCATCGGCTGGATCCTCGTCGCGCTCTCGTGCCTGGTGATCTACCTGCTCATGAAGAGCCCGTGGGGCCGCGTGCTCAAGGCCATCCGCGAGGACGAGGAGGCCGTGCGGGCGCTGGGCAAGAACGTCTTCTCGTACAAGATGCAGTCGCTCATCCTGGGCGGCCTCATCGGCAGCTTCGGCGGCTACGTCTACGCGCTCGGCTTCGCCTCGGTGCAGCCCGACACGTTCTCCACCGAGCTCACCTTCTACGCCTACACGATCGTCATCCTCGGCGGCGCGGCCCGCGTGTTCGGCCCGGTCGTCGGCTCGGTGATCTTCTGGGTGCTGCTGGTGTTCATCGGCAACCTGCTGAACGAGCTGATCGGCGCGGGGTACATCTCCTGGATGTCGGTCAACCAGATCGGCAGCGTCCGGTTCATGCTCGTCGGCCTCGGCCTCGTCCTGCTGCTGGTCTTCCGCCCGCAGGGTATCTTCGGCGACAAGAGGGAGATCGCACTCGATGCACGCTGAAACCACCGTCACAGAGCGCAAGGCCGCGGCGCTGGCCGCGTTCAAGGAGCTCGAGCGCGAGCCCGGCGTGCCCAAGCCCGACCCGATCCTGGTCGTCGACAACGTCGTGCGCCGCTTCGGCGGCCTCACCGCGGTCGACGTCCAGCACGTCGAGGTCCAGCGCGGCTCGATCACCGCGCTGATCGGACCCAACGGCGCCGGCAAGACCACGTTCTTCAACCAGCTGACCGGCTTCGACACCGCCGACGCCGGCGAGTGGACGTTCAACGGCGCCAAGATGAACGGCGTGGCCGCCCACAAGGTCGCGCGCTCCGGCATGGTCCGCACGTTCCAGCTGACCAAGGCCCTGTCGAAGCTGACGGTCATCGAGAACATGCGCCTGGGCGCCCAGCGGCAGAAGGGCGAGAACTTCTTCCGCGCGCTGATCCCGGGCTCCTGGCGGGCCCAGGAGGACGAGATCACCCAGCGCGCCGACGAGCTGCTGACCCGCTTCAAGCTCGACGCCAAGCGCGAGGACTTCGCCGGCTCCCTCTCCGGCGGCCAGCGCAAGCTGCTGGAGATGGCCCGCGCGCTCATGGTCAGCCCCGAGCTGGTCATGCTCGACGAGCCCATGGCCGGCGTCAACCCGGCGCTCACGCAGTCGCTGCTGGGCCACGTCAAGGACCTGCGCGAGCAGGGCATGACCGTGCTGTTCGTCGAGCACGACATGGACATGGTCCGCGACATCAGCGACTGGGTGATCGTCATGGCCCAGGGGACCGTCATCGCCGAGGGGCCGCCGGACACCATCATGTCCGACGCCCGGGTGATCGACGCCTACCTCGGCGCCCACCACGACGCGCCGCTGTCGGACGAGGAGCTGGAGGAGCAGCTCCACGAGGCCGAGGCCGCGCTGGAGGCCGAGGCCGAGGAGGAGGCAGGCAAGTGAGCGGCAATCCGGAATCCAAGGCTGCGGTCACCGACCGCAGCGCCCATCTGGCGGGGGCCGAGAACGCCGTGCTCCGCTGCGACGAGCTCATCGCGGGCTACCTGCCGGGCGTCAACATCCTCAACGGCTCCGACCTGTACGTCGGGGAGGGCGAGCTGATCGGCATCATCGGCCCCAACGGCGCCGGCAAGTCGACGCTGCTCAAGGCCATGTTCGGGCTGGTCAACATCCGCAGCGGCACGGTCGTGCTCAAGGGTGAGGACATCACGAACATGAAGGCGCACCAGCTGGTCTCCCGCGGGGTCGGCTACGTCCCGCAGACCAACAACGTGTTCCCGAGCCTGACGATCGAGGAGAACCTCGAGATGGGCGCCTACCAGGTGCCCGCGAAGTTCAAGGAGCGCTTCGAGTTCGTGGCCGAGCTGTTCCCGGCGCTCAAGGAGCGGCGCAAGCAGCGCGCGGGCTCCCTGTCGGGCGGTGAGCGGCAGATGGTGGCCATGGCCAGGGCGCTCATGACCGAGCCGTCGGTGCTCCTGCTGGACGAGCCGTCGGCCGGCCTGTCGCCCAAGCTGCAGGACCTGGTCTTCATCCAGGCCCAGCAGATCAACAAGGCGGGCGTGACCGTGATCATGGTGGAGCAGAACGCGCGGCGCTGCCTGCAGATCTGCCACCGCGGTTACGTGCTGGACCAGGGCCGCAACGCCTACACCGGCACCGGCCGCCAGCTGGCCAACGACCCGAAGGTCATCGAGCTCTACCTGGGCACGCTGGCTCGAGCGTAATCGCCGGAGGTTGCGGGAAGGGGTCCCATTGGGGCCCCTTCGCCGCGTTTAATGAGCTTTGTGCGACGCATTACGGCCATCGCCCTGTTAATGCCCATCCTCGTGGCCTGCCAGAACAGCCCGCCGCCACAGGCGCAAAAGAGCCGGGTCCCTTCCCCGTCCGCTTCCCTGACGTCGGACAAATTCAGCACCGGCGGCGACGCCGACGACGATCCGTGCACCCGCGTGGTCTCCTCGATCGGATATGCGGGGCTGCTCCTCCTGCCCGCCGGAAAGGAGGACGAGCAGAACTTCGAAAACGCCGTCCTGGGCCGCCTGGCGGAACTGCGGGGCATCGTGCGGGAATTCGGCCCCCGTCTCCCCGGCGGCCTCCGGGGCGAGGCTGAGTCGGTCGAGAAGGCCACCCAGGGGCTGGCCAAGGCGGACACCCCCAGGAAGACCCAGGTCGCCTTCCTGAAGGACTACCGGGCCGCCGCGGACCGGATCGTCCAGGGCTGCAAGACCTCGTGAGAACGCGAAGAAGCCCCGGAACCTCGCGGTCCCGGGGCTTCCCCCTGGCTACTTAGCCGGCGATGTTGCCGGTGCGGTAGTCGATGGCCTTGGCCGGGTACTTGTTGTCGTCCCCGTACTGGTAGATGCCGATGGTCGCGGTCGCCGGGTCACCGGCGTCGTTGAACTCGACCGGACCGCTCACGCCGTCGTAGTCGATGTCCTTGCCGGCCTTCAGCAGGTCGACGCACGACTTGAAGTCGTTGCACTTCTCGCCGCCCTTGCTGACCTCACCCAGCTTGGTGGCGATGTCGGTGCCCGCGTCGCTCTTGGCGGCCTCGGCGGCCAGGGCGATCAGGTTCGCGGCGTCGTAGGACTCCGGCGCGTAGCTGAAGTCCTCGAGCTTCGGGTTGACCTCGAGCAGCTTCTTCTGGAACGTGTCGGGAGCCGCGGCGCCGGGCAGCGTGCCCTTGACGCCCTTCAGGGTGCCCTTCGGGAACTTCAGGAAGTTCGTGTTGGACAGGTTGCCGTCGACCATGTACCAGTGGTGCTTGTCGGCGGTCAGGCCCTGCTTGACCAGCTCCTGGACGACCTTGTTGGTCTCGGCGAAGCCGATGAGCACGATGCCCTTCGGGTTCTTGGCCTTGACCTTGGCGACGTCGGCCGAGAAGTCCGCGGCCTTGGGGTCGTAGATGATCTTCTCGACGACCTCGCCGCCGCCGGCGATGACGGCCTTCTCCGTGGAGTCGGCCAGGCCCGTGCCGTAGGAGTCCTGCAGCGCCAGGATGGCGACCGTGTCGTCGCCGTCGGCCACCGCGAGGTCACCCAGCACGCGGCCCTGCAGGATGTCCGGCGGAGCCGTACGCCAGAACAGGCCGTTGTCCTTGTAGTTCGTGAGCTCGATGGAGGTGTTGGCGGGCGAGAAGTGCACCACGCCGGCACCCGTGATCTTGTCGATGACCGACAGCGACACCGACGAGGAGGCGGCGCCGATGATGGCGTCGGCCTTCTTGGCCAGCAGGCTGTCCACCGACTGCGAGGCGATCTGCGTCGTCGTGTCACCGGAGTCGGTGTGCGACACCGAGACCTGCTTGCCGAGAACGCCGCCCGCCGCGTTGATCTCCTTCACCGCCAGGTCGACGCCGGCGAACTCCGGCGGGCCGAGGTAGGCCAGCGAGCCGGTCTGCGGGAGGAGGGTACCGAGAGTAAGCGTGCCGTCGCCCTTGCCGGCAGTGGCCGAGGTCGCCGGCGCAGCCGAATCGGTGGCCTGCGTGCCGGCGGTGTTAGCGCCGCCGCCACAGGCCGTCAGGGCGAGGCTCGCCGCAGCCGCGACGGCGAGCGCGCGCCCGAGTGGGGCAATGCGGGTCATGAAGTGTCTCCTTCATCCAGGCCGGGAGGCTGTCAGCACCGCCGACGGTCCCGATCGAATGAGCGAAACGTACAAAAAGCCGTGAGCGTTCAGCTAGATGCCTGGAAGAACTGTCGGCACTTGGATGCTGAGTCGTAATCACTCCTCAACTTATCGACAAAACCCGCAGGTAGCGGCCGGTGACCTGGGAAACCGGCCGCTACCCGGCAGTTACCCGGAGATGTTCCCCGATCGATACTCCAGCGCCTTCGCCGCGTTGAAGGTGTTGTCCTCCCCGAATTGGTAGATGCCAATCGTGGCGGTCGCCGGGTCGCCCGCGTCGTTGAACTCCACCGGGCCGCTCACGCCGTCATAGTCGACGTCCTTGCCGGCCTTGAGAAGCTCGGCGCAGGTTTTGAAGTCGCTGCACTTCTCGCCGCCCTTGCTGACGTCGGCGAGTTTGCCGGCGATCGCCGTGCCCGCGTCGCTCTTGGCCAGTTCGGCGGCCAGGGCGATCAGGTTGACCGCGTCGTATGCCTCCGGCCCGTAGCTGAAGACGTCCAGCTTCGGGTTGACGGCCAGCAGGCGCTTCTGGAACGGCCCGGGCGCCTCGGAGCCCGGCAGCGTGCCCTTGACGCCCTTCATCGTGCCCTTCGGGAACTTCAGGTAGTTGGTGTTCGACAGGTTGCCGTCCACCATGTACCAGTGGTGCTTGTCGCTGCTCAGGCCCTGCTTGACCAGCTCCTGCACGAGCTTGCTGGTCTCGGCGAAGCCGATGAGCACGATGCCCTTCGGGTTCTTCGCCTTCACCTTGGCCACGTCGGCCGAGAAGTCGGCCGCCTTGGGATCGTAGAGAATCTTCTCCACGACCTCGCCCCCGCCGGCGAGGACAGCCTTCTCGGTCGAATCGGCCAGGCCGGAGCCGTAGGCGTCCTGCATGGCCACGATGGCGACGGTGTCGTCGCCCTGCGAGACCGCCAGGTCGCCCAGCACCCGGCCCTGCAGCACGTCCGGCGGCGCCGTACGCCAGAACAGGCCGTCGTCCTTGGCGTTGGTCAGCTCGATGCCTGTCGCCGAAGGCGAGAACATCAGCGTCCCCGAGCCGGTGATCTTGTCGAGGATCGTCAGCGACACCGACGACGCCGCCGCGCCCACGATCGCGTCGACCTTCTTGGCCAGCAGGCTGTCGGAGGACTGGGCGGCGATCTGGGTCGTGGTGTCGCCGGAGTCGGTGTGCGCGACGGAGATCTGCTTGCCGAGGACGCCGCCCGCGGCGTTGATCTCCTTCACCGCCAGGTCGACGCCGGCGAACATGGGCGGGCCCAGGTAGGACAGGCTGCCGGTCTGGGGCAGCACGGTACCCAGGCTCAGGGTGCCGTCACCCTGAGCGGCGGACGGCCCCGCCGCCGATGACGACCCGCCCGCCGGGGTCCCGGCCCGGTCGGTGCCGGTGCCTCCGCAGGCCGCGAGTGCGAGGGCCGAGACCGCCGCGGTCACGGCGGCCAACGCTCGCCGAATCATGGATTGTCTCCTTCATCCAGACGTGCAGTGGAACTTGGTGCTAGGGATGTGGAGTTCGCGAAATCCACGATCAGCATGACTCCCGAAATATCCGGCGGGAGCGGCCGGGACCTTACGATGCGCAGTCGTGACGACTCCTTAACCTGGCGCCACCGCCGCCCCCGCCTACTGTGGCGATGTGAAGCGCACCACCTCCCTCATCGCCCTGGCCCTGCTCACGGCCGCCTGCGCAGGCACTCCAGAGCCCCCCTCGACGGCCCCGCCGCCCGGCCTCACCGTCACCCTCACGCAGGGCCGATCCGACATGCCCAAGCACATGCTCAGCGTGCTCATGGCCAACAGCGCGAGCACCCCCGTCTGGGTCTCCGACGTGCGCCTGACCGGCCCTTCCTTCAAGGACACCGCCTTCGCGCGGATGGACACCGCCGTCAAGACCGTCCCGGTCGCGCTGCGCATCCCGTACGGCGAGGCCAACTGCGCGGCGGGAGCCGTACCGGACCTGCGCCCGGCGACGGTGGTCGCGCACGTCAGGACCGGTGACGGGCCGCTGCGCGAGGTGACCTGGGCGCTCCCCCACCCCGACCCGCTGCTGCGCAAGCTGTTCGCCGAGGAGTGTGAGGCGTTCCTCGTCAAGCAGGCGGTCGAGATCGGCTTCGGCCCGGCGTGGGAGGAGAAGGACAAGGCTCTCCACGGCGTTGTTACCGTCAGGAGACGCAATGGCAACGAAGCCGTGACCATCAAGGAGTTGTCAGGCAACGTCCACTATGAGCTGAAAGCCGACGGCGCGACGCTCGCACCGGGCACGGCGCAACTGGACATCCCCGTCCGGATCACCCCCGGCCGCTGCGACCCCCACGCCTTCGCCGAAGCCAAGATCGCCATGCTCTTCAACGCCCGCGTGGCGCTAGGCGCCGGCGAGCCGAGGTATCTGGTGTTCCGCTCGGACGCCGTCCAGACCCCCGGCGGGCGCCTGGACGAGCTCATCCTCGGCTACGCCCGCAAGACCTGCGGGCTGTGAGCCCGCGGCGGCGATGAATCTCCGGGCGGCTATGCGTCTCCGATGGCCTTGGCCGCGTCGGCCACCACGATCTGCGCCACCTCGCGCATGCTCAGCCGCCGGTCCATGGACGCCTTCTGGATCCAGCGGAACGCCTGCGGCTCGCTCCACCCGTGCGCGGCCATGAGCAGGCCCTTGGCCCGTTCGACCAGCTTGCGGGTCTCCAGCCGCTCCGACAGGCTGGAGACCTCCTCGGCCAGCGCCACCATCTCCTCGTGCCTGCTGACCGCCATCTCGATCGCGGGCACCAGGTCCGCCTTGGTGAACGGCTTGACCAGGTAGGCCATCGCGCCCGCGTCCCTGGCCCGCTCGACCAGGTCGCGCTGGGAGAAGGCGGTGAGGATCAGGCACGGGGCGACCCGGTCGGCGACGATGCGCTCGGCGGCGGAGATGCCGTCCAGCACGGGCATTTTGACGTCGAGGATGACCAGGTCGGGTTTGAGCTGCGTGGCCAGCAGGATCGCCTGCTCGCCGTCGCCCGCTTCGCCGACGACGACGTAGCCGTCTTCCTCAAGCATCTCCTTGAGGTCGAGGCGGATCAGCGCCTCGTCTTCCGCGATCACCACTCGCCGCTGCGTACTCACGAGCAGAAGAGTACCGATGTCCGCTACATTAGATCCACGCCGGTGCCCCTTCCTGATCATCTCAGGTATGGGTCCCGGATCAGATCGGGACATTTCCCGATTCACCAGCCGGAATGATGGAATAGGCAGACATCGGCGCCTCAAAAGCGCCTGCTCGAAAGGGCGTGCGGGTTCGAGTCCCGCTTCCGGCACCCCTCAGCTCCCTAGCCCGCGTGCAGCGCCAGCGTCGGCGACACGCGGGCGGCCCGCACCGCCGGATAGAGCCCGGCCACGGTGCCGATGACCAGAGTGGCGGCGAAGCCTCCGATGACCGCCCAGAGCGGCACCACCCACGGCATTCCCCCCGCCAGCGCGAACACCCAGGTGGCCGCTGCGCCCAGGAGCACGCCCGCGAGCCCGCCGAGCCCCGACAGCAGCAGCGACTCCGCCACGAACTGCAGGCGGATCTGCCCCCGGGTGGCGCCCAGGGCGCGGCGCAGGCCGATCTCGTGGCGGCGCTCCAGCACCGAGATGATCATGGTGTTGGCCACCCCCACGCCGCCGACCAGGAGGGCGACGCCGCCCAGGCCGAGCAGGAGGTTGGTGAAGGCGCCGGCCGAGGCCGCCTTGGCCTGCAGGGCCGAGGACGGGTCCGTCACCTCGACCTCCTCCGGGTGCCGCGGGCTGACCGTGCGGGGCAGCAGGTCGCGGACCTTCACCACGCTCTCGTCGGTGGAGCGTTCGTAGATGGCGCTCGGATGGCCGTCGAAGCCCAGCAGGTCCTGGGCGGCGTGCCAGCCCACCAGGGCGGAGCGCTCGATCTCCTCGGCCATCGGCAGCGGGGCCAGGATGCCGGTCACGGTGAAGTAGCGGCCGCCGATGTAGACCTGGCGGCCGGGTTCGGTGATGCCGAGCCTGCGGGCGGCGACGTGGCCGAGGACGACGGAGGGGTAGCGGCCGGTGGCGGCGTTGAGCCAGGCGCCCGTGGCCATGCTGCCGCGCAGCGTGCGCAGCAGGGACTCCTGGGCGGCCGCGACGGTGATGCCGTTGGTGTCGCGTTCGTCGATCCGGTCGCTGCGATAGACGGAATGGGCGACGCCGCCGATGGCTGCCACCCGCTCGACGCCGGCGATCCGGGCGGCCATCGCGGGCGCCTCCTTGGGAAGTTCGGCCGCCTCGCCGGAGAACATCGAGTCGCCGGGCGTCACGACGAGCATGTTGGTGCCCAGGCTGTCGAGCTGACGCATGAGCTGTTCCCTGCTGGAGGCCGAGATGCCGACCACGGCGATCATGGTGGCGATGCCGATCGCGATGCCGAGCGCCGACAGCACCACGCGCATGGGCCGGTTGCGCAGCCCGGCCGACCCGACCAGGGCGACGTCGCGGGGCCGCAGCCGGGCGGGAGCCAGTCCGGCCATCAGCCGATCACCCGCCCGTCGCGCACGCGCACCTGCCGCGGCAGGGTGGCGGCGATCTCGGCGTCGTGGGTGATGACCGCGATGGTCGCGCCCTCGCGATTCAGCTCGTGCAGAAGCTCGAGTACGGCACCGCCGGACGCGCTGTCCAGGGCGCCGGTGGGTTCGTCGGCCAGCAGCAGGTCGGGCGCGCCGACGACCGCCCTGGCGATGGCGACGCGCTGTTTCTGCCCGCCGGACAGCTCGTGGGGCCGGTGGGACATGCGGTCGGCCAGGCCGACGCGGTCGAGGGCCGCCGCGGCCCGGCGGCGGCGCACGGCGGCGGGCAGGCCGGTGTACAGGAGGCCGTCGGCCACGTTGTCCAGGGCGGTGACGCCGGGCATGAGGTGGAACGCCTGGAAGACGAAGCCGATGTGCCGGGCGCGCAGCGCCGACAGCTCACGGTCGCGCAGCGCGGCCGCCTCGTGGCCGACGATGCGGACGCCGCCGCTGGTGGGCAGGTCGAGCGTGCCGACGATGTGCAGGAGCGTGGACTTGCCGGAGCCGGAGGGTCGGCGTCCGAGCAGGGCCTGGAGCGGCGCGAGCCGGTGGCCGTGCACGACATCGCGGCGGCACTGGGCGACGACGCGGGCGCCGAGGTCCGCGGCGAGCCTTTGGTGGTCCCGGGCGACCCGGTCCTGCTGGAGCGCCTGGTCCAGAACCTGGTGGCCAACGCCGTCCGTCACAACCACCCCGGCGGCCGGGTGGAGATCACCACCGGGCCCGAGGGCCTGACGGTGTCGAACACCGGCCCCGAGGTGCCCGCCGAGGTGGTGCCGTTGCTGTTCGAGCCGTTCCGCCGCCTGCACGAACGCCAGCACACACCGGGCGAGGGGGTGGGGCTGGGGTTGTCGATCGTGGCCTCCATCGCCCGGGCCCACGACGCGACCGTCTCGGCCACGGCCAACCCCGGAGGCGGCCTGACGGTCAGGGTGGCGTTCGGCGTCCTTCAGCCTGCGTACGGCGGGCGGGCCGTATGATCCGCTGGTGGAGTGGTCAGAGCAGGTCTACACAGACACGGATTTTTCCGGACTTCAAGATGAGGACCTGTGGATCATGGGCTGTGTCCTCGAACGCTGTGACTTCACCCGGGCTGGCTTCGACTACCTGGCGGTCTTCAACTCCCGTTTCGTCGACTGCGTGTTCCGGCGCACCCGCATCACGTCCTCCATGTGGCATCGGGCGCGCTTCGAGCGGTGCCTGTTCGACCGATCCCGCCTGACCGGCGTCGGCGACGACGTCGACTTCGTGGACTGCGTCTTCACCGGGCGGAACAAGGGTCTGGTGTTCTGGGGCGATGAGGTCACCGGGAACGACTTCACCGAGGCCGACCTGGCGGGGGTGAGCTTCGACGGCGTCGACTTCCACACGCAGCGGATGCCCGACCGGCCCGATCACGCGCTGATCGACCGCGCCGCCGAACGGGCGCGAACCGCACACCAGATCGTCGGGACCTGGCCGGAGGAGCGGCACCGCCGGATCGCGGAGCACGCCCTCGAGTCGCTGGTTCATCGGTCGCGGGAGGATGGCTACGCGCTCCTGGTGCGCTCGGACCTGGGCTACAAGCTGCCGCCCTGGCGCAAGCAGGAGTTGTTCGACGCCCTGCGCGGTCAGGCGAACGACCAGCGGTAGAGGTTCTTGCCGGTCGCCACGGCCGCAGCGGCCACATCACGCAGGTCGCGCGTGCCCGCGATCTCCTCCTGGCTCAGCAGTTCCTCCTCGCAGTATTCCGCCAGCCGTTCGTCGGTGATCGCGGCCAACCCGGCGACGGTCGCGGCCGGCGCCCGCCACACTGCGAACTGCTTGTCGCACGCCACCTTGACGTGGTCGCCGAACTCGCTCACGTCGCGGCCCAACAGGTCGGCGGTGAGCTGGTCGAGGGTGACGCCGAACTCCCAGTCCGCCGCGTACGGCAGGCCCAGTGCCTGCGGGCCCCGGAGAAGGTCCAGGTCGGCGGCGGCGGTGAAATACATCCGAAGCAGCACGCGGCAGACCCTAGTGGGGTGCCGTTCGCATGGGTAGAGCTAGGGTCGGGGACAAGGACGTGATCTTCGGGGGGTTGCCGTGGCGTTGAGCGTTGCCGATCGGGAGGCGTTTCTGGCCGGGCCGCACATCGGGGCGGTGGCGGTGGATGCGGGTGAGGGGCGGGCGCCGCTGAACGTGCCGATCTGGTACGACTACGCGCCGGGCGGGCTGGTGTCGTTCCTGACCGACGGAGATTCGGTCAAGGCGAAGCTCATCGGCAAGGCCGGCAGGGTGTCGATGCTGGCGCAGCGCATCCATCCGACATATCGGTATGTCTCCGTCGAAGGGCCGGTTGTCGCGAAAAATCCAACAACGGTGGAGGAAATGACTGGGATTGCCGCTCGGTATATGGCTGACGACGCCGTCAGCGGGTACGTCGGCCAGTCGAACCTGGCCGTGCTCGTCACCTTCCACATGCGGCCCGAGCACTGGCTGTCGGCGGACCTCGGCACCATCTGACCCGGTATTTTGGGCACCGTGACTGCTATCGATCCCACTGCGACCGGCGCCCACGGCATCGGCCTGGCCACCATCGCCGCAGACGGCACCGTGCTCGACACCTGGTTTCCCTCGCCCGAGCTGGGTGAGCCCGGCTTCAGCGGCACCGAGAAGCTGCTCGGCGACGAGGCCGGTGACCTGGCGGCGCTGACCGGCCCCGACCCGGTGCGCGGCGTCGAGGTCGTCGCCGTGCGCACCGGCATCGCCAAACTGTCGGCGGCCCCGGCCGACGCCCACGACGCCTACCTGCGGCTCCACCTGCTGTCCGCGCGCCTGGTGCGTCCCCACGGGCTGAACCTGGACGGCTTGTTCGGGCTGCTGGCCAACGTCGTGTGGACCAGCCACGGGCCGTGCGCGGTCGAGAGGTTCGAGCAGACCAGGGTCCGCCTGCGCGCCAAGGGCGCCGTGACCGTCTTCGGCGTGGACAAGTTCCCCCGCATGGTCGACTACGTGCTGCCGTCCGGCGTGCGCGTCGCCGACGCCGACCGCGTCCGCCTCGGCGCCCACCTGGCCGCCGGCACGACCGTCATGCACGAGGGCTTCGTCAACTTCAACGCCGGCACGCTGGGCGCCTCCATGGTCGAAGGCCGCATCTCGGCCGGCGTGGTCGTCGGCGACGGCTCGGACGTGGGCGGCGGCGCCTCCATCATGGGCACGCTGTCGGGCGGCGGCAAGGAGGTCATCGCGATCGGCGAACGCTGCCTGCTGGGGGCCAACGCCGGCGTGGGCATCTCGCTCGGCGACGACTGCGTGGTCGAGGCCGGGCTGTACGTCACGGCCGGCACCAAGATCGCGCTGCCGGACGGGCGCGTGGTGAAGGGCAAGGAGCTGTCGGGGTCGAGCGGGCTGCTGTTCCGCCGCAACTCCCAGTCGGGCGCGGTGGAAGCCGCCCCCCGCTCCGGCATCGGCACCGAACTCAACGCCGCCCTCCACGCCAACTGACTAGCCCCGGCTCCCCTCCAACCAACCACCCTCCGCGGCCCCGCCTCCCCGCCCTCTCTTCACAGCGCCTGAGGAGCGGGTGGCCGCCGGGGAGAAGGTCCGCGGTGGGCACGGGGAGGCTCGGGGCAAGGGTGCGTGGGCCGGGGTGTGCGGTCGCCCTTAGGCAGCCGGGGTCACGCGGGCGGGCCAGCTGAAGCGCGTAGTGGCTGATGCGCGGACCAACTGGGGCGTGGTCCCTGGTGCGCGGACCAGCTGAGGCGTGGTCGCTGGTGCGCGGACCACCACCTGAGGCACGTGGTGGCTGGTGTGCAGGTCTGGGCCTGGCACATGGGGCGCATGGCAAGGCGTCCCGCATGGAGCGCCTGGCAGGGCAGCCGCGGAATCGGCTGCCGGGCGCCGTAACGGCGCCCGGCCACGTCCGACGTGAGAAGCGATCCCCCCGACCTGGGCCCGCCCACGACGGCGGGTGGGGGTAAGGGGGCTTCGCCGTAAGTAAAAAAGGGGGACCGCCGACGGCGGGTGAGGGTACGGGGGCTTCGCCGTGGGGACCGTCGGCGGCGGGCGGGGGCTTCGGCGTAACGACGAGGAGAGCCGCCGCTAGTGGGCGTGGGAGACCGCGGAGCCGATGGTGTGGACGCGGAGGGCGTTGGTCGAGCCCGGGGTGCCGGGAGGCGAGCCGGCCACGATGACGACCTTGTCGCCCTTCTCCAGGCGGCCCAGCGACAGCAGGGACGCCTCCACCTGGCGCACCATGTCGTCGGTGTGGTGCACGAACGGAACGTGGAACGTTTCGACGCCCCAGGTGAGCGAGAGCTGCCCGCGCACGTGGGGCGCGGAGGTGAAGGCCAGCAGCGGGATGGGCGAGCGGTAGCGGGCCAGGCGGCGCGCGGTCTCCCCCGACATGGTGAAGGCGATCAGGGCCTTGGCCCCCACGATGGCGCCCACCTCGGCGGCGGCGCGGGCGATGGCGCCGCCGGTGGTCTCGGGCAGGCGGTCGAGGCTGTGGGTGGCGTGCAGAGAGGTCTTCTCCGCGGCGCAGGCGATGCGGTCCATGGTGGAGACCGCCTCGATCGGATAGTTGCCGACCGAGGTCTCGCCGGACAGCATGACGGCGTCGGCGCCGTCCATGACCGCGTAGGCGACGTCGGAGGCTTCGGCGCGGGTGGGGCGCGGGGCGCTCATCATCGAGTCGAGCATCTGGGTGGCGACGATGACCGGGCGGGCCTTCTCCCGGCACAGCTCGATGATGCGCCGCTGGACGATCGGCACCTCTTCCAGGGGAAGCTCGACGCCCAGGTCGCCGCGGGCGACCATGATGCCGTCGAACGCCTCGACGATCTCCGGCAGGCGGTCCACGGCCTGCGGCTTCTCGATCTTGGCGAGGAGCGGCAGGCGGACGGCCTCCTGCTCCATGATGTTGCGGACCACGTCGGCGTCGGAGGGGCGGCGCACGAACGACAGGGCGATCATGTCGAAGCCGGTGCGCAGCGCCCAGCGCAGGTCGGCCTCGTCCTTGTCGGTCAGGGCGGGGGCGGTGACGTTGACGCCGGGCAGGTTGAGGCCCTTGTTGTCGGAGATCATGCCGCCGATGACGACGCGGGTGGTGACGCGCTGGCCGTCGACGCGGGTGACCTCGAGCACGAGGCGGCCGTCGTCGACGAGGATGGTGTCGCCGGCGCGGACGTCGTTGGCCAGGCCCTTGTAGGTGGTGGAGACCTGCTCGCGGTCGCCGGGCACGTCCTCGGTGGTGATGGTGAAGACGTCGCCGAAGCCGAGGCGGACCGGGCCCTCCTCGAAGGTGCCCACGCGGATCTTCGGGCCTTGCAGGTCGGCGAGCACGCCTACGCCGCGGCCGAGGTCGGCCGCCACCTCCTTCACCCGGTCGTAGACCTCTTTGTGCAGTTCATGGTTGCCATGAGAGAGGTTGAAACGGGCGACATCCATACCAGCGGCGATCAGCTCACGCAGACGCTCGGGGGTGGATGTGGCGGGGCCTAGTGTGCAGACGATTTTCGCGCGACGAGTCACGGGTCCCACCCTATATTGGTACAGACCACTGCCGGGATCGGATGCCTAATCCCCACTGCCGGCCAGCGTTCCGGAAAGCCTCCATCGACGTCGGAGAACGTAGCCGACGTAGGAGAACAGCACGAGAACGGCCACACCCCAGCGCGCCAAGAGTGTGTATTCCTCTGGGTAGATCACGCCCTCGACGTAGTGGTCGATGAAGCCGGTGCCGGACAGCCCCTGCTGGCCGGCGCGCTCACGGGCCCAGTTCTCGGCGACGGTCAGCGGGCACTCGATGCCGGTGGTGATGGAGAGCACGCCCCAGGCGACCACACCCAGGTGGATCCAGATCGTGCGCGGCCACCGCCAGGCGAGAAAGCCGCCGACCGCCATGTAGAGCAGGAAGGCGAAGTGCACCAGCATCGCGGCATCGGCGATGAGGCGGTACCCCATGACCTCAATGTAGCTACTTGACGGCCGTCGTGGCGTTCAGGGCGTTGACCAGGCCGTGGCCGTAGAAGCCGTTCTTGTCCTTGCCGCCTTCGCACGTGTGGGTCTGGGCTTCGCCGTACACGCGGTAGACGTAGGCCCGCGGGGACGGGCAGGGGCGCGGCGTGGCCGTCTTGTACAGGAGCTTCTCGACCGTGGCCGGGTCGAGTTCGAGGCCGCCCTTGCCGGGCTTGCCGAAGCGGCTGATGAGGAGGGCGGCGACGCCGGTGGCGTGCGGGGCGGCCATGGAGGTGCCGTCGAGATACTGGTAGTAGGAGCAGGCGCCGCCGGCGCAGTCGCGGAGGACCTCGCCGTTCTTCGGCCGGCCGTCGCGGTCGAGCTTGCCGGCGGCGCGCAGGGCGGATTCCGGGGCGGCGGCCAGGATGGAGCGGGTGGGCGAGACGGTCGGCCCGTCCAGGGCGTCGCCGCCGGGCGCGGACAGGTCGGCCTGCTCGAGGCCGTAGTCGCTGTAGATGGCCTTGCGGCCGGAGGGGCCGAGCGCGGTGATCGAGATGACGCCGCCGGACTCCGCCGGCACGTTGAGGCAGGAGTTGTCGACCCGGCGCACGCGCTCGTCGCCGCGCGGGTAGCCGGGGCTGGCCTTGTCGAGCTTGGGCTTGCCGAGGTCGGCGGATCCGTTGCCGAGCGCGGAGATGAGCGTGACGCCCTTGCCCCGGGCGTAGTCGAGGGCCCGCTGCATGCCGGTGACGACGGCCCGCTGCTCGGAGCGCTCACGCTCGCTGTCGGCGGCGTTGTTCGTGCAGTTGTACAACCACGGGTCGACGTAGTAGCTCATGTTGACCACGTCCACCCCGATGTCGGCGGCGTAGGTCAGGGCGTCGAGGCTGGGCTTGAGGAAGAAGAAGCCGGAGTCCTGGCCCGCCCGCAGGTTGACCAGTTGCACGCCGGGGGCCACGCCGGCGATGCCGACGCCGTTGACCGGGGAGGCGATGGTGCTGGCCACGTGGGTGCCGTGGCCGTCGTCGTCACGGTCCACCGGGTCCTGGCAGCTCGCGACCTCGCAGGCGCCGTCCAGGGTCTCGCCGTTCTGGTCCTTGGGACGGTCGGTGACGAAGTTGCGGGACAGCCCGCGGTTGAAGTTCGGGGCGATGTCGGGGTGGTTGCCGTCGATGCCGGTGTCGATGACGCCGACCAGCACCTTCCTGGAGCCTTTGAACGCGGCGTTGGCCAGGTCGGCGCCGATCATGCGCATGTCCCACTGCCGTCCGGCCAGCGGTTCGCCGGCCTTGGGGCGGCCTTCCCTGGCGGAGATGTCCGGGACCGCGGCGCCCTTCGCGGGCCGGGCGGTCGCGAAGCCGATGCGCCGGTCCGCGGTGACGCCCACGATGGCCGGGTCGGCGTCAAGGGCCGCCGCGAAGCGCTCCCCGACCGCCCTGGCCTGCACGTATCCGAGCCGTTCTTCAGTCCGTACGGCGGAGCCGCCCGCCCGGCCGATCGCGGCGAGCGCTTCGCGCCGCTTGCCGTCGGCGTAGAAGACGAGGAAGTCGCCCGAGGCGCCGGCCCGGGCCGGAGCGGTGATCCCGGCCCCGGTGATCCCGGGGCTGCCGGGAAGGCCCGGGGTGGCGGGGAGGGCGGTGGCGCAGGCGGTCAGGGAGGTCATGACGGCCAGGCCGGCCAACCCCGAAGTGATCCGCGGCATTTGTCCCCCAATGTTCCTGCCCAGGTCTCGCATCTTTTCCGACACTCACCAATCGACGCAACTTCATCCCGATATTTCGGAATCCAGTGATAAGTGCAGTGGCTTTCAGGCCGGCGGCAACCGGGTTTCAAGGGCGGCCCGGCACCGTGAACCCCATGAGAGCCTTCGCCGCCGCCGCGATCTCCGCCGCGGCCCTGATCAGCCTCGCGCCGAGCCCGGCGATGGCGGATCAGCCCGCCTACCCGATCAAGAGTCGCCGGCTCACCCACAACGCCCTGTACCAGACGGGCCAGTTCCAGCAGGGTGCCTGCAAGACTCCGGCGCTGACCGACCGCGGCCACGGCACCGTGCGCGGCTACCTGACCACGTCCTTCGGCTGCCTGAACACGGCCTGGAGCAAGCACATGCGGGCCGCCCGCTTACCGCTCGGCAAGCCGTCGTTCCGCTACTACACCAAGGGCTCCGAGCCGTTCTGCCAGGTGAAGGTGGAGGACGTCCTGCCCGGCGCCTACTGCAACCCGACCGGCCAGATCGGCGTCTACCTGCCCGGCGTGGTCAGGGAGTACGCGCCGGAGGTGGGGTTCATGCTGGTCATGGCGCACGAGTACGGCCACCACGTGCAGCGGGAGAGCGGCATCTTCGCGGCCGCCGTCAGCGAGAAGTACGTCTCCAAGGCCCACGAGCTCGAGGCCCAGCGCCGCTACGAGCTCCAGGCCGACTGCCTGGCCGGCGTCTACGTCAGCAGCGTCTGGGAGGCCCAGCGGCGCTCGCTGCCGGAGTGGGGCACGATCATCGCCGTCGCGTGGGCGATCGGCGACGAGAAGGGCGCCAAGACCAACGATCACGGCACCCGCGACAACCGGGCCCGCTGGTTCAACAAGGGGTTCGCGGCCGAGTCGCCGTCGGCCTGCAACACCTGGACGGCCCCCTCGGGCAAGGTGGCCTGAGGCCCATGAACCGCGGCCGGCCCCGGACAACGGAGTCCGGGGCCGGCCGCACTGTTCGCGCTACTGACTGAGAACCCTGCGCAGGGTGGCGGCGAACTCCTCGGGCTTGCCCGGCATCCCGAACTCGCCTCCGGCGAAGCCGCCGTGGTGGCTGGGGAAGGTCACGGGCGTGCTGCCGAGCCGCTCGGCGACGGCCAGGCCGCCCCGGTGCGCCATCTCGCCCTCCGACTCCTCCCCGACCGCGACCACGATGCGGGTGGAGGCGGCGCGCAGGGCGTCGAAGTCGTGGTGGTAGTGGGTGCAGGTGATGAGGTTCTGCGCGAACAGCACGTCGTCGCGGGTCCCGTCGTCCTCGGTCGGGAAGCCCATCTGCGCGACGTCGGGCAACTGGACGCCGGACAGGTCGCCGGGCAGCGGCCCGCGAATCGACGTGATGGCCATGAACTGGGCCATGGCGGGGGCGAAGCCGTCCTTGTCGTAGGTCTGGCGCATGTCCTGGATGAGGGCGAGCGCCTGCTCGCGGTCGGGCAGCTCCTGGGCCGCGGGCGGCTCGTGGGCCACGAGCGTCCTGACGTCGCCGGGGTGCTTGGCGACCAGGGCGAGCGCGTTCACCGCGCCGCCGCTGCTGGCCAGGAGGTCGACCGGACCCAGCCCGAGCTCGTCGATGACCCGGTGCAGGTCGGAGGCGTGCAGATCGGGCGTGGACTCCCCGGCGCCCTCGGCGCGCACGCTGCGACCGGCGCCGCGCGGGTCGTAGGTGACCACCGTGCGGTCGGGGAAGTGCCCCGCCAGCGTGCCGAAACCGGTGGCGTCCATCGGCGAGCCGATCATCATCAGCGGCGGCTCCGTGCTCCCTTCGGCCGGCCGTACGTCATAGGTGATCGTGGCACCGGGCACCTCGATGGTGCGGGTCTGGGGTTCGGTCATGGTTCGCTCCTTTGCGCTCGCTCACATTACAGACCCTCCGGGTGACGAAAACTCACCGCGCCGCCTACTTGACGTTTCTGCGCAAGTACTTGCTATCGTCTGTCAAGTGAGTACGAGCGAGCACGTCGCCCTGGCCCAGGAGCTGATCGGCCTGGTCGAGCGGCGCATCACCGACCCGCTGGAGATCCTGTTCGGCTCGGCGGAGCAGGTGGAGCCCATCAGGAAGCAGCTGCGCGTCGAGGCCGAGGTGTGGGCCGCGCAGCTGCTGGGCCCCGATCACGCCCTCGCGGTCCGTACGGCGGCGCGGTTGATCGCCGCCGCCTTCCCGGGAGACGGCCCGTTCGACCCGCCGGACGCCTGGTGGCGCACCGCCTTCGGCCGGGCGGTGGCCCGTCGGGCCGGGCACCCGGGCAGGGAGGCGGTGCCGTTCGCCACGGCCGGAGCGATGCTCGGCATCACCCGGCAGGGCGTCCACGACCTCGTCAAGCGCAACAAGCTCGACCGCCACCCCGACGGCGGGGTCACCACGCGATCCGTTCACGCCCGGCTGAACCAACCCCTGGAGCCTCATGCCTCTCGACGTGACCATCACTGACCACGACATCCCCCTGGCCGTCCGCGACCACGGCGGTCTCGGCGAGCCGGTGCTCCTGCTGCACGGCCTCGGCGGCACCCTGGAGTCCTGGGACGCGGTGCACCTGGCGGGCCACCGGACGCTCGCCATGGACCTGCGCGGCCACGGCCACTCCGGCGACGGCCCGTGGGACTGGGAGAAGGCCCTGGACGACGTCGAGGCGGTGATCGCGCACTTCGCCCTGGGCAACCCGGTCGTGGCCGGGCATTCGCTGGGCGGGATGCTGGCCGTCCAATGGGCTCTTCGCCACCCGGACTGCCCCGCGATCGTCAACCTCGACGGCCTGCGCTCGGCCGAGAACGACCCGGGCAACTACCCGGGCATCGACCCCACGAGGGAACTGGCCGCGCTCAAGGCGGCCTTCGACGCGCAGGCGGCCGCGATGGCCCTGCCGCTGTCCCCGGAGATGCGGGCGCGGTTCCCCGCACGGGCGCTGACCGAGCGCGACGGCCAGGTCTACGCCCGCCCCGGCGCCGCCCTGCTGGAGGCGGTGCGCCACAGCCCGGAGTTCCGCGACACGATCCCGCTCCTGCGCCGGGTCGGCTGCCCGGCCCTGGTGGTGATCCCGGCCCAGGACCCGCCGGGCGCGCCGGCCTCGGAGCTGATGCCCGCCTTCCGCCGGGGCGTCCGGCGCGACCTGACCGGCCTGCCGGACGCCGTCCGGGTCGAGGAGATCGCGGCTAGCCACGACATGCTGGCCGAACAGCCCAAGACGGTATCCGGGCTGATGACCGCCTTCCTCACCGGCATCGGACAGTGAAGCGGAGCGGGCCGACCGGCCCGCTCCGCCGTACCGTGCGGTGGTTCTACACCAGCGCCCGCGCGGTCGGGAGGATCGGGTACGGCAGCGCCGTCTCCCCCGTCAGGAACGCGTCCACCCGTGAGGCGGCGGCGCGGCCCTCGGCGATCGCCCAGACGATCAGCGACTGCCCGCGGCCGATGTCACCGGCGGAGAAGACGCCCGGGACGTTGGTCATGTACGAGGCGTCGCGGGCGACGTTGCCCCGCTTGTCGTAGTCCACGCCCAGGTCCTCCAGCAGGGCGCCCTTCTCCGGGCCGACGAAGCCCATCGACAGCGTGACCAGCTCGGCCGGGATCTCCCGCTCGGTGCCCGGGATCGGCTTGAAGCCGCTCTGCGGGCCCTCGACCTCGACCAGGCGCAGCGCCCTGACGTTGCCGTCGGCGTCGCCGGCGAAGCCGAGGGTGGAGACGGCGTAGACCCGGTCGCCGCCGCCGTCCGCCAGTTCCTCGTGCGCGCTCTCCATCTTGAACAGCGTCGGGAACGTCGGCCACGGCTGCGAGCCGGGCCGGGCGCCCGGCGGCTTCGGCATGATCTCCAGCTGGGTCACCGAGGCGGCGCCCTGGCGGATGGCGGTGCCGATGCAGTCGGCGCCGGTGTCGCCGCCGCCGATCACGACCACGTGCTTGCCGCGGGCGTTGATGACAGGTGAGTTCGCACCCGCGCCGGACTCGGGCGCATCAGATACTGCCCGGTTGGCCGGCGGCAGGTACTCCATCGCCTGGTAGACGCCCTTCAGCGAGCGGCCCTCGACCGGGAGGTCACGCCACTGGGTGGCGCCGCCGGCCAGCACGACCGCGTCGTACTCCGCGCGCAGCTGCGCGGCGGTGACGTCGACGCCCACGTTCACCGACGTGCGGAACTCGGTGCCCTCGGCCCGCATCTGCTCCAGGCGCCGGTCGATGTGCCGCTTCTCCATCTTGAACTCGGGGATGCCGTACCGCAGCAGCCCGCCGACGGCGTCGGCCCGCTCGAAGACCACCACGTCGTGGCCCGCGCGGGTGAGCTGCTGGGCGGCGGCCAGGCCGGCGGGGCCGGAGCCGACGACCGCGACCCGCTTGCCGGTCTTCACCGCGGGCGGCTGCGGGCGCACCCAGCCCTCGGCGAAGGCCCGGTCGATGATCTCGACCTCGACCCGCTTGATCGCCACCGGGTCGGAGTTGATGCCGAGCACGCAGGCGGCCTCGCACGGGGCGGGGCACAGGCGGCCGGTGAACTCCGGGAAGTTGTTGGTGGCGTGCAGGCGTTCGATCGCCTCCTGGAAGTCCTCGCGGTAGACGAGGTCGTTCCACTCGGGGATCAGGTTGCCCAGCGGGCAGCCGTTGTGGCAGAACGGGATGCCGCAGTCCATGCACCGGGCGGCCTGCTGGTTGAGCTTGGCCGGAGGGAAGCCGGCGTAGACCTCCTTCCAGTCCTGGATGCGCACGTCCACGGGACGGCGCGCGGGCAGCTCCCTGCCGTGCGTGAGGAAACCCTTCGGGTCGGCCATGGAAGCCCCCTATCCCTGAACCGCGGCGGCCATGACCGCCTCGTCGACGTCGCGTCCTTCGATGCGGGCGGCCTCGGCGGCCTGCAGCACCCGCTTGTAGTCGGTCGGCATGATCTTGGCGAAGCGGCCGAGCGCCTTGTCCCAGTCGCCCAGCAGCTCGGCGGCCACGATGGAGCCTGTCTCGGCGAAGTGCCTGCTCACGGTCTCGTGCAGGAACTGCGCGTCCTCGGCGGTGAGCTCCTCGATCGCGACCATCTCCCGGTTGACCCGGTCGACGTCGAGGTCGAGCAGGTAGGCGATGCCGCCGGACATGCCCGCCGCGAAGTTGCGGCCGGTCGGCCCGAGGATGACGGCGCGGCCGCCGGTCATGTACTCGCAGCCGTGGTCGCCGACGCCTTCGACGACCGCGGTGGCGCCGGAGTTGCGGACGCAGAAGCGCTCGCCGACGACACCCCGGATGAACGCCTCACCCGACGTCGCACCATAAAGTGCGACATTTCCGGCGATGATGTGGCCGTCCAGCGGCGCCGCGTCGTGCGGCTTCACCGTGATGCGCCCGCCCGACAGGCCCTTGCCCACGTAGTCGTTGGCATCACCGGTCAGCCGCAGCGTGAGGCCGCGCGGGATGAAGGCGCCGAAGGAGTTGCCCGCCGAGCCGGTGAACGCGACGTCGATGCTGTCGTCCGGCAGGCCCTCGCCGCCCCACTTCTTGGTGACGCGGTGGCCCAGCATGGTGCCGACGGTCCGGTTGACGTTGCGGATCGGCAGGTCCAGCTTGACCGGCTCGCCGTACTGGATCGCACCCTCGGCGAGCTGGATGAGGGTGTTGTCCAGCGCGTGCTCCAGACCGTGGTCCTGCTGCTTGGTGCGGCGCAGGTCGCTGCCCAGGGGCAGCTCCACCTGGTGCAGGATCGGCGCCAGGTCCAGGCCGGCGGCCTTCCAGTGCTGCTCGGCGGCGGTGACGTCGAGCAGCTCGGCGTGCCCGATCGCCTCGTCCAGCGAGCGGAAGCCCAGCTCGGCCAGGTATTCGCGGATCTCCTCGGCGATGAACTCGAAGAAGCTGACCACGAACTCCGGCTTGCCGGTGAAGCGCTTGCGCAGCTCCGGGTTCTGCGTGGCCACGCCCACCGGGCAGGTGTCCAGGTGGCAGACCCGCATCATCACGCAGCCGGAGACGACCAGCGGCGCGGTGGCGAAGCCGTACTCCTCGGCGCCCAGCAGCGCCGCGATGACGACGTCGCGGCCGGTCTTGAGCTGGCCGTCGACCTGCACCACGATCCGGTCGCGCAGGCCGTTGAGCAGGAGCGTCTGCTGGGTCTCGGCCAGGCCGAGCTCCCACGGGGCGCCCGCGTGCTTGAGCGAGGTCAGCGGCGAGGCCCCGGTGCCGCCGTCGTGGCCGGAGATCAGCACCACGTCGGCGTGCGCCTTGGAGACGCCCGCGGCGACCGTGCCGACGCCGACCTCCGCGACCAGCTTCACGTGCACCCGCGCGGCCGGGTTGGCGTTCTTCAGGTCGTGGATGAGCTGGGCCAGGTCCTCGATGGAGTAGATGTCGTGGTGCGGCGGCGGCGAGATGAGGCCGACGCCGGGCGTGGAGTGCCGGGTCTTGGCGATCCACGGGTACACCTTGTGGCCGGGCAGCTGCCCGCCCTCGCCGGGCTTGGCGCCCTGGGCCATCTTGATCTGCAGGTCGTCGGCGTTGACCAGGTACTCGGAGGTGACGCCGAAGCGGCCGGAGGCCACCTGCTTGATCGCCGAGCGCCGGGAGACGTCGTAGAGCCGGTCGGGCTCCTCGCCGCCCTCGCCGGTGTTGGACTTGCCGCCGAGCTGGTTCATCGCGATGGCCAGCGTCTCGTGCGCCTCGCGGGAGATGGACCCGTAGGACATCGCGCCGGTGGAGAACCGCTTGACGATCTCGCTGACCGGCTCGACCTCCTCGATCGGGACCGGCGTGCGCCCCTGCTTGAGCCTGAACAGCCCGCGCAGGGTCATGAGCCGCTCGGCCTGCGAGTCGACGAGGCTCGTGTACTCCTTGAAGATCTCGTACTGCCGCGTGCGGGTGGCGTGCTGCAGCTTGAAGACCGTCTCGGGGTTGAACAGGTGCGGCTCGCCCTCGCGCCGCCACTGGTACTCGCCGCCGACCTCCAGCCGCCGGTGCGCGTTCTCGGCGCGCGGGTAGGCCCGCCGGTGCCGCAGCGCGACCTCCTCGGCCAGTACGGCGAAGCCGACGCCGCCGAGCCGCGAGGTGGTCCCGGTGAAGCAGGAGTCGACGACCTCGCCGCCCAGGCCGAGCGCCTCGAAGATCTGCGCGCCGGTGTAGGAGGCGACCGTGGACACGCCCATCTTGGACATGACCTTGATGACGCCCTTGCCGTACGCCTTGATCAGGTTGCGCACCGCCTTGTGCTTGTCCAGGGGCAGCACGCCGCTGTCGACCAGGTCCTCGACGGTCTCGATGGCCAGGTAGGGGTTGACCACGCCGGCGCCGTACCCGACGAGCAGCGCCATGTGGTGGCACTCGCGGGCTTCACCGGTCTCGACCACGAGGCCGATCTTGGTGCGGGTCTTCTCCTGGATGAGGTGGTGGTGCACCGCGCCGGTCAGCATGAGCGACGGGATCGGCGCCATCTCGGCCGAGGAGCCGCGGTCGGACAGGATCAGGATGCGCGCGCCCTGCTCGATGGCCCGGGACGCCTCGGCGCGGATCTCCTCCAGCCTCCGCAGCAGCGCCTCGCCGCCGCCCGCCACCGGGTAGAGCCCGGAGATGGTGTGCGGGTGGAAGCCGGGCAGGTCGCCCTCGTCGTTGATGTGGATGATCTTGGCGAGCTCGTCGTTGTCGATCACCGGGTAGGGCAGCACGAGCTGGCGGCAGGACGTCGGCCCGGGGTCCAGCAGGTTGCCCTCGGGGCCGAGCACGCTGGCCATCGAGGTGACGACCTCTTCCCGGATGGCGTCCAGCGGCGGGTTGGTGACCTGGGCGAACAGCTGCGTGAAGTAGTCGAACAGCAGCCGGGGCTTCTCGCTCAGGACCGCCACGGGCGTGTCGGTGCCCATCGACCCGATCGGCTCGGCGCCGGTCCTGGCCATCGGCGACAGGATGACGCGCAGTTCTTCCTCGGTGTAGCCGAAGGTCTGCTGCCGCTTGACCAGCGCCTCGTGCGTGGGGATCTCGCGCGAGCGGGCGCGCAGTTCCTCGAAGCGCACCAGCCCGGCGTGCAGCCACTCCTCGTACGGCAGCGCCGCGGCGAGCTCGGCCTTGATCTCGTCATCCTCGATGATCGTGCCGCGGGCGGTGTCGATGAGGAACATCTTGCCCGGCTGCAGCCGGCCCTTGCGCACGACCTGCTCGGGCTTGAAGTCCAGCACGCCCGCCTCGGAGGCGAGCACGACCAGGCCCTCGGCGGTCACCCAGAAGCGGCCGGGACGCAGGCCGTTGCGGTCGAGGACGGCGCCGGCCAGCGTGCCGTCGGTGAAGGTGATGGAGGCGGGGCCGTCCCACGCCTCCATCAGCGAGGAGTGGAACTCGTAGAAGGCCCGGCGGGCCGGGTCCATCGCGGTGTGGTTCTCCCACGCCTCGGGGATCATCATGAGCACGGCGTGCGGCAGGCTGCGCCCGCCGATGTGCAGCAGCTCCAGGCACTCGTCGAAGCTGGCGGTGTCCGAGCCATCCGGGTCACAGATGGGGAAAAGTCGCGAAATATCGCCCGGGATCAGCGGCGAGGCCAGCAGCGCCTCACGTGCCCGCATCCAGTTCCGGTTCCCCTTGACCGTGTTGATCTCGCCGTTGTGCGCGATGTACCGGTACGGGTGGGCCAGCGGCCAGCTCGGGAAGGTGTTGGTGGAGAAGCGCGAGTGCACCAGCGCGATCGCGCTCTCGAAGCGCGCGTCGGTCAGGTCGGGGAAGAACGGCTCGACCTGGCCGGGCGTCAGCATGCCCTTGTAGACGATCGTGCGCGAGCTCAGCGAGGGGAAGTAGACGTCCACCTCGTGCTCGGCCCGCTTGCGCAGGCAGAAGGCCAGCCGGTCCAGCTCCAGCCCGGACTCCCCGCCGGGCCCGGCCACGAACAGCTGGCTGAAGAACGGCATGACCGCCCGGGCGCTCGGCCCGGGAAGCTCCCTGTCGACCGGCACGTCCCGCCAGCCGAGCACGGTCAGGCCCTCCTCGGCCGCGATCTCCTCGATCATGCGCACGCCGATCTCGCGCGCCTCGGAGTCACTGGCCAGGAAGGCCATGCCCACGGCGTACTCACCCGCCGCGGGCAGCGCGAAGTCCACGTTCGCGCGCAGGAAAGCATCGGGGATCTGCGTCAGGATCCCGGCTCCGTCGCCGGTGTCCGGCTCGCTACCCTTGGCCCCCCGATGATCAAGATTGCACAGCGCCTCCAGGGCCTTCTCCACGATGCCGTGGCCGCGTCGCCCATGGACGTCGGCCACCATGGCCACTCCGCAGGCGTCATGCTCGTTGGCGGGGTGGTAGAGGCCCTGGGGCTCAGGGAACCCGAGGTGGGCAGCAGGCATTGAATCCCTCCCGTCGTCTCTTCGTCTTGTTGCTCTTGGTGCTTCAAAGGCGAGGGACGACGTTGGCCCTGCTGCAGTTGTGCGTCCGAGGTTACAACACGTTGCCGGAATGGTGCCCGGCAGGTCCACATCGCGAACATTCGCCGTGTTCCGGGATGCGGACTTCCGTGTCCCAAACCCCGGAATCCCAGGACCGATAAGCTTCCCCCATGGAGCGCGAAGGGGTCGAACGCCTGCTCGAGGCGGCCGGAATCGACAGCAGGCGGTACCGGCACGCGCTGGCCCTGCTCTGCGACGGCCAGTGGCAGACGCCGGCCGGCCTGGTGAGGGAGACCGCCACCTCCCGGCGGGGCATCGAGGCCCTGCTCAGGGAGCTGCCCGGCCTGGAACGCTCCGGCGAGCGCCTGCGCGTGCCCCTCGAGCACGCCGGCGACTACCAGGACCTGTTCGCCCTGGCCCCGCCGCCCGCCGACCCGGTCGCCCACCTGCTGCCCCACTACGGCCACGTGCTGGAACGGCTGGAGGAACTGGTCGCCAAGGCGCCCCGCGGCCGCCACACGCTCGACCACGTCGCCGCCACCCCCGAGACCGTGCTGCGCCGGGCGCTGCTGCTCGGCACCCGTTTCTGGCTGCCCGGCGCCAGGCTGCTGTGCGTCGGCGACCACGACCTCACCTCGCTGGCCGTCCGGCTCGTCCACCCGGCGACCGAGGTCACGGTCGTGGACATCGACGAGCGCATCCTGGCCTACCTCGACGAGCAGGACCTCGGCGTGCGCACCCGCTGGGCCGACCTGCGCCTCGGGCTGCCGGCCTCCGCCCGCGAGCACGACCTGGCCATCACCGACCCGCCCTACACCCCCGAGGGCATCGGCCTGTTCGTCGCCCGCGCCCTGGAAGGGCTCAAGCCCGACGGCCGCGTGCTGCTGGCCTACGGCGCCGGCGAGCGCATGCCGATGCTCGCCTTCAAGGTCCAGCAGGCGCTGGCCGCCCTCAACCTGCTGAACGAGGCCGTCTACCCCGACTTCAACCGCTACCTGGGAGCCGAGGCCATCGGCTCGGCCGCCGACCTGTACGTGCTGCGCCCCACCACCAAGACCGCCCCGGCCGTCGCCGCCCGCCTCGACCGCGTCGCCACCGCCATCTACACCCAGGGGCCGCAGTCCGTGGAGTCCGGCGCCGGGCACGCCTTCGACCTGGCCGGCTTCGAGCCCGACCTGCTCGTGGGCGAGTGGCCCAAGGAGCTCGGCCGGCCACGGGTCAAGCTGTCCACCTGGCTGGCCAAGCCGTACGCGGCCGCGGCCGGGCGGGTGGCGGTAGCCGTACCGGCCGGGCTGGAGGCGGCGCTCCCCCGTCTGCTGCTGGCCACCCGCGCCGCTCACGTGCGCGCCTACCTCGCCGCCCCCGCACCCCCGCCCGACGTGCTCGCCGCCGTCTACGACCTGACCGCCGACGGCACCCGCATCGACGCGGTACGGCAGGCGCCCCCGTCCGACCCGGCGGCCGGAGTGGTGCGCAAGATCCTGGACGGCGCCCATGCCAAGCTGGCCAACACCTGGCGGGAGGCGCTCATCGCGGCGGCCGGGCAGCGCGGTGAGAGCCTGACCAAGAACGCGGCCCGCGCCGCCATCAGGGCCGCGGCCCCGTGGGCGGAGGGCATCACGCCGCTGGAGGCGCCGCTCCACCACCTGCGCGCCCTGCCCGCCGCCGTGGCCGCCACCCTCAAGCCCACCGCCTAGGAGCGGGCCGCTCAGCCTCCCAGGTCCACGCAGGCGCGCTCAGGTGGCCTCAGGCACTTTTCCCCACCGCCCGGCACGCCGCAGGCCAACACAGGCAGCCTCAGACCCTCACAGATGCCCCAAAACCACCCAAACCTACCCTCAGATGGCCTTCAAGACACGGGACTGCACCACGCGGCCCAGCCCGTCGAGATCGACCTGCGCCCGGGTGAGGTCCACCTTGGCGCCCTCCTCGGCCGGGCCGACCCAGCTCACCGTCACGTAGTGGCCCAGGGCACGAGCCTGCGCCCAGCTTCGGGCGGCGTCGAACTCGGCCACCTGCGCCAGGAAGCCCTCCCCGCGCAGCGCCGTCACCAGCGCGTCGGCGGCCCGGCCGTCGGGCAGGTTGAAGATGACGAACTGCCCGCTGACCGAAGGGCCGGTGTAGGTGGCGCGCAGGGCCTGCGAGCAGCCGGGCGCCTCGGGCCCGGCGAGGGCGTCTGCGCAGTCGTCCAGCAGTTCGGTGGCGCCGCGGGTCAGCTCGCCGAGCTTCGCCGTGGCAGGGGTGAACACCTCCTCGCCGGTCAGCGGGGCGGCGTCGCTCCGGCGGGAGTCGATGGCGGCGTACATGGCCGAGGTGGGCTCGGCTCGCAGCGTCGCCGGCCGTACCGGACCGCCTCGCGTCAGAACCCAGGCGGCGGCCCCCGCCGCGAGGACCACCAGCGCCGCCACGGGCACCGCGACCCGCGCCCGCATCATCGGCCGCCCCCACCGGGCAGGGCCGCGCCGCGCGCGGCGGGACCCGGGGTCACGACGGCTTCCCGGTGATCGCCACGACCCGGCGGTAGACGGCCTTCTCGGCGCCGCGCAGGGCGAGGGTCAGCGAGACGAAGTCGTCCTTGGCCGTGGGCTCGGCGCCGTCGGTGCGGCCGACCCAGACCAGGCCCACGTAGTGTCCGAGGGCGTATCCGCCGCCCTGGGTGTAGCCGCTGGGCAGGAAGGCCGCCTTGTCGCTCTGCAGCGCCACCGACCAGCCGCCCCGGTAGCCCTCCTTCAGCCCGTTGACCATCGCCTCGGCCGCCTTGGCGTCGCGCAGGTTGAGCAGGGTGTACTGGGCCACGTACCGGCCGTCGCCGCTGCGGTAGAGGCCGCGGGCGGCCTGGGTGCACTCCCCGGCCTCGGCCAGCGCCTGCAGCTCCGGCCCCCAGAGCACCGACGCGCAGGTGTCGCCCAGGTCGTGCGCGACGAGCTTGAGCGTGAGCTTGTTCTCCCCGGTCAGCGTCTTGCCGGCGAACACCTCTTTGTCGGTGAGCGGCTTGGCGTCGCGGGTGCGGTCGCTGACCACCTCGAACAGCTTGGGCGAGCTCCACCCGTGGAAGGAGTTCGGCCGGGGGGTGCCCACGCCGCCCACGGCCGCGGTGGCCGCGCGCTCGGGCAGGTAGCTGGAGCCCATCGAGCCGACCACGGCCACCAGCCCGACGGCGACGACCAGGACGCCGAGCACCGAGGCGATGATCACGAACAGGCGCTGCTGCTCGGGACGCAACCCCATGTCGGTGAGCAGCGGAAGCTGCCAGTCGGACGGCGGAGTCCGCCGCCGCTTCCTGCTGCTCCTCACAGCCCCGTGCCTCCGATCAGGTTGCCGAGCGCGAACGTCAGCCCTGCCGCGACCGCGCCGACGACGAGCTGCCGCAGTCCTGAATACCACCAGCTGCGCGCGGTCACGGCCGAAACCAGCGCCCCCGCCCCGAACAACGCCACGCAGGACAGGATCGCCGACACCGTGAGACTCGTCACCCCGAACAGGTACGGCAGCAGCGGCAGCACCGCGCCGACGGAGAAGGAGACGAACGACGACAGCGCCGCCACCCTGGGCGCGGGCAGATCCTTGGGGCTGACGCCCAGCTCGTTCTGCGCGTGCACCTCCAGCGCCCGCTCGGGGTTGGCCGAGATCTGCCGTGCCACCTGCGCCGCAAGGTCGGGGGCGACCCCCTTGCGGACGAAGTCCTCGGCCAGTTCCAGCCGCTCGGACTCGGGGTGCCGGTCGAGCTCGCGCCGTTCGACGGCGATCTCGGCGAGGGCCAGCTCACGCTGGCTGGCCACCGAGACGTACTCGCCGCCGGCCATGGAAAAGGCCCCGGCCGCCAGGCCCGCGACCCCGGCCAGGGCGATGACCTTGGTGTTGCCTGTGCCGCCCGCGACGCCGGCGATGAGCGCGAAGTTCGACACCAGTCCGTCCATCGCCCCGAACACCGATGGCCGCAGCCATCCGCCGGTGACGTCGCGATGCCGGTGGTGCCGCTCCGCGCCCTCGCTCATCGCGCGTTCTTGTCCTCTTCCGATCCGGCTGCCGCCGTCGGTACGGCTACCGCGTCGTCGTCCTTGCCCGCGGTACCGTCCTTGGCGTCACCGTCGTCCTTGGCAGCCCCGTCGCCCGTGGCAGCCTCGTCGTCCTTGGCCGCCCCGGCGCTCTCGGCATCGCCGTCGGCGGCAGTGGCCTTGGCCGGCTCGCCGGCCTGCGACGAGTCCGCGGACGCTCCGCCGGAATCGCCGGTGTCCGCGCCCTTGCCCGCCGAAGTGGCCACCTCGGCGGACTCGTCCGCCTGCTCGGCGCCGTGGGCCGGATCGGCCTCCGCACCGGCGGCGCCCGCCGGGCCGTCGCCCGTGCGCGGCAGCACGTACTCCTCGGTGTCCTTGTTGCGCGTGAGCCACAGGTAGGCGAGCGCGCCGAGGAACAGCACGATGGCGGTCCACTGGTTGATGCGCAGGCCCAGGAACGTCACGGCGTGGTCCACGCCGCCCACGGGGTCGATGCGCAGCCCCTCGATCCAGAACCGGCCCAGGGTGTATCCGGCCACGTAGAGCGCGAACAGCCGGCCGTGCCGCAGGGCGAACCGCTTGCCCGCCCAGATGAGGACGAAGGCCAGCGCCACGTTCCAGAGCGACTCGTACAGGAACGTCGGGTGGTAGGTCCCGTCGACGACGCCGTCCTTGTTGAGATCGATCTCCAGCCCCCACGGGAGATCGGTCTTGGCGCCGTACAGCTCTTGGTTGAACCAGTTGCCCCAGCGGCCGATCGCCTGGGCGATGGCGATGCCCGGCGCGACGGTGTCGGCGACGGCCGACAGCGAGATGCCGCGTTTGCGGCACGACAGCCAGACGCCTACGCCGCCCAGCGCGATGGCTCCCCAGATCCCGAGTCCGCCGTTCCAGATGAACAGCGCCTCATAGGGCTCGTTGGGGGCTTGGGGGCCGAAGTACAACTGCCAATCGGTGATGACGTGGTACAGGCGGCCACCGATGAGACCGAAGATGACCGCGGGCACGGCAATATCGATCATGGTGCCCGGCGCGCCGCCGCGGGCACGCCATCGGCGCTCGCTCATCCAGACGGCGACAATGACGCCGAGCACGATGCAGAGCGCATAGGCCCTGATGGGAATCGGTCCGAGATACCAGACCCCATCGGGCGGGCTGGGAATCGCAGCAACAAGGGGCATGTCAGGTGAGGGTAGCGGACGTGCGGCCTATTTGGCTGCGTTGAGGACGGCCTCACGCAGCGCGGAAGGCGAGAAAAGGAGGTTGTTGTCCAGCTCCTTGCCGTTGAGCTTGACAGTTGGCGTGCCCATAATGTTTTGCGCCTTGTCGACTTTTTCGGTGTAAGTCTGTTGAGTGGCGGCGTATTTCTGCTGGGTCACGCACTGTTCGAAGCCGGGCGCGGTGACCCCGGCCTCCTTGCCCCAGGCGAGAAGCTGGTCGATCTTGAAGCCTTCGACGGTCTCGCTCGGCTGGTTCTTGAACAGCAGGTCGTGGAAACCGACCCACTGCTTGCCGTCGGTGACGCAGCGGGCGGCGGCGCCGGCGCGCAGGGAGTTGCCCTTCGTCGGCTCCTGGTCGAAGATCGTGATCGGGTGGTAGACCACCTTCGCCTTGCCCTCGGCCGCGAGGTTCTTGAACGTGGGCCCGCTGACGCGCTCCAGCTCCCTGCATGCGGGGCACTGGAAGTCCTCGTAGATGTCGATGACCGGCTTCTCCACGCCGGCGTTGCCCATCGTCACGCCCGCGTCGGCCGCGACGGCGACGGGCGCGAGGTTGGCGCCGGCCTGCTCGGCCGTGGAGCGGTTGACGTTCCACAGGTAGCCGGCGCCCAGCGCCGCCACCGCCACGACCCCCGCCGCGGTGTAGGTGATGACGCGCCGGCGTTGTTCCCGCTTGCGATCGGCGGCCTGCTGCTCCTTGATCCGTTCGCGCGCCGACTTCTCGCGGTCGCCCTTGCCCATCAGTCGTTCTCCTTGTCGTTGTGCAACCCGAGAGCACCGTCCAGGGCGAAGCGCCCCGGCGGGAACCACGCGGTCCAGACGCCCAGCAGCACCAGGCCGAAGTCCCGCAGGATGTCGACCAGGTACGTGGGCTGCTGGCCCGCCTTCAGCTCTCCCCCGCCCCCGAAACAGCCGCAGTCGATCCGGTAGCCCCTCGCCCACGCCCAGGCGATGCCGAAGACGAAGGCGAGCATGAGCAGCCCGGCCACGACCGCCGCCACCCGGGTCATGAGGCCGATCACGAGCAGGATGCCGATGATGATCTCCACGATCGGCAACGCGTAGCCCACGGCGGTGGCCAGCGACTCGGGCAGCAGTTGGTAGGCCTTGACCGCCACGACCGACTCGGTAGGATTGCCGATCTTCAGCCCCCCGGCCGCGATCAACACCCCGCCCAGGCCCAGCCGAGCGACAGTCGTCACCCAGGGTATCGCCAATCTGACGTTGCGTGACGGTTGCGACGCGGCCACGGTGATCTCCTTTATGTCTTCGCCTGCGACAGGGCACAGTACTCGCAGGACATCCGATCACGGGGCGGATAAGCGTCGGCTAAGCCAAAACCTTGCTCATCCACACTGGAAACGGGCCTCACCCCAATCCGCGTGATCGTTGCCGATCCCGTCGCCGCCGTCGTCCACGACGAGGTCGGCGTAGCGGGCGCCGGTCAGGTCCGAGGTCAGCTCATGGGCCGGATCCGGACCTCGCAGGACCGGGCTCCGCGCCCTGAGCACCCCGTCGGCCAGCACGCTGAAGCGCACCGACCCGCGGGGCACGGCCTGGGAGTCGTCCACCCCGGTGAAGGCGCTGAACGAGGTGCAGCGCCCGCCCAGGAAGAAACGTACCTTCGCCGGAGCGTGGGTGCCCAGTCCCTTGGCGAAGACCCGCCCGCCGACGGTCAGCGGCGAGCCGTCGCCCTGCGCCCTGTCACCGTTGGACTGGTCCCGCTCGACCGGTCCCCAGCCGTTCTCCGCGGCGACCCACGGCAGGTCACCGGCCCACACCGGCCCGGACGGCGGCGGCGGAAGGGTCTTGACGACCGCGAGCGCCTCGACGCTCCCGCCCGCGTACGCCGCCACCGCCCTGAGCTCGTAGTCCCCGTAGGCGGCGTCGGCCGGTGGCGTCACCTTCCACACGGTGGTGAGCGCCGCGCCGGGCCCGGTCTCGCCGCTCCCCTGCCCCTCGGCCGTCCATCCTTCCGGTACGGCCAGCCGTACCCGCACGGAGACGGGCGTGTCCTCCAGGTTGGTGAAGACGGTCGTGACGTCGGCGGGCACGCCCTGTTCCAGGGTCGGCGAGGCGGGGGTGATCGACAGCGTGGCGCAGGCGACGATGTCGCCGGCCGGGCCGAGGTCCTTGACGGCGAAGTCGTCGAGGACGAAGTCGGCGCCCGCCTGCTCCGCCTTCAGCGAGCGCAGCCCCACCCATACCTCGCCGCATCCGCCCACGACCCGCTCGGTGAAGCGGGTGGTCGCGAGTTGCCGGGGTATCGGGGTGCGCCGGGTCTCGACGCTCGTGCCGCCCTTGTCGTAGCCGGTCACCCAGGCATAGGTGTCGTCCTGGGCGTTCTGGTAGGAGAAGGAGACCTCGTAGGCGCGGCCGTGCTCGAAGCGGGCGGTCTGCGGGAGCGTCCGGTAGACCAGGCCCTGCCGTTCCTCATGGGCTTTCAGCGACCACCGGCCCGCCAGCACGTCGTCGACGGTCTTGCCGTTCCAGCCCTGTTGCGTGTACGGCTCGTGCCGCTCGGCCAGGTGGGTGCGGGCGTCGAAGGAGCCGCCCGCGTCGCCCTTCACGAACGGGCCCCATCCGGCCTCCGGCGCCTCGAAGCCCGCGTGGCCGGGGGTGGTCTCGGTCACGCGCACGTCGTCCACCCGCACGTACCCGTCTCCGGCCCCGGTGGCGAGGCGCAGGGTGAGCGGGCCGCCGGTGGCGGTGAAACGCACCCGCAGGCGCTGGAAGTGGGTGTCGTGCTTCTCGTCGGAGGCGATGTAGTTCTTGGCCGTGGACCGGTCGATCCGGACTTTCTGCCCGCCGATCTCCAGCGTGGTCTCGCGTGTCCTGCCGGGTTCGATCTCGGCGAACGCCTCCGCCGCGTAGAGCCTGCCGGGGCGCAGGCCGGTGACCCGCTGCTCCAGGGAGGCGGCGCCGTCGAGCTGGGCGTAGCGGTGGCCGAGGTCGCTGGTGGGCAGGCTGACCCGGCCGCTGGTACGCCAGGCGCCGTCGCCGTTGAAGCCGGGGTCACGCAGCCCGCTGCCCTCGCCCCAGCCGGGCTCGCCGGTCTTGCCCGGGTTCCTGGCATACAGCACGTACGGCACGCCGGGCTCGGCGGTGATCGTGATCTTCCCGCCCTGCGGGACCAGGGTGCCCGCCTCGACCCGGCCCTGGGTGGTCAGCTTGTAGAGCCTGAGCGGCCGATCGGCCTCCCACGTGGTCTGCCCGCCCGCGGGGTTGAAGTGATACAACCTCCCCTCCCACGGCAGCAGGTAGGTCGACCCGTCGAGCACCTTCCGCCCACCGGCGAACAGCTCCCGCCTGCCGTTCTTCACGGTGCCGCGCACACCGCCCTCGAACACGATCTCGTCGGCGTTCCAGTCGGTGATGGCGTAGTGCTGCAGGAACTTGACCGGCAGGTTGTGCTCCCAGATGTTGCGGTAGAAGGCGTTCCAGTTGTTCTCCGCCGTCCAGCCCTCGAACTCGACGATGCGGGCGTTGCCGAGGATGGGATGGGCGTTCCAGACGTCCTTCTCGTGGTTGCGGATGAACCGGATGATCTGCGAGTTGAGCCCCTTGTTGGTGACGCCGCCGTAGTTGAGGTCGGTCGCCCAGTGTGCCCAGAGCGACGAGCGCTCCAGCTTGTCCGACCACTCGGTGGTCACCTGCCAGCCCTGCCTGCGCAGCTCGGCCAGCGTGCGGTCGGCGACCCAGCCGAAGGGGCGGAAGACGTCCACGTAGAGCACGGCCAGGTTGCGGTCGGTCTCGGCGCGCAACTGGGCGAAGCGCTCGGCGAGGGTGCCGGCGGCCAGGTCGCGGCGCTGGTCGATGCGGTAGGACTGGTCGAGCCAGTTCCAGCCCTTGGCGTTCTTGTCGACCAGGCTCTCGCTGAAGGTCCTGGCCTCGGGGTAGGACTCGGTGGCGTTCACGTGCACGCCGAACGTGGCGTTCCAGCGCCGGCCGGACTTCAGGAGCGTGTTGAGGTCCTTGAGGCCGCCGGCCCGGGTGTTGTAGTTGCCGCCGTAGTCCGGGTGGGCCGAGTCGTGACCCTCCGACTGATACCCCTTCAGGATCGCAAGCTGGCCCAGCCCGTCGGTGGCCAGCGAGATGCGCTTGACGTCGTCCAGCGTACGCAGGAACGGATGCGTGGCCTGGCTGCTGAAGTTGAACGGGATGTGGGTCACCACGCGCCCGCTGGTCTGGGCGGCGCCGCGCGCGGTGACGGCGATCTGGCGGAAGGCGATGGCGCCGTCCTGCCAGTCGACGCCCCCGTCGGCGTTGGCATCCGGCGTCACCACCACCTTCGCCCAGGGCAACTCCTCGGTGAAAGGCGCCCCGGCCGCCCGATACGTCCACTGCCCACTCCACACACCCACCCGCACCACACCGTCCGCACCCTTGCGCGCCTGATGCCACAGGCGGGCGGCGTCCTTGTCGGTGGCTCCGGCGGGCTGGTCGTAGACGGAGTTGGTCTCGACGGCGGCGGCCAGCCGGGCGGTGTTCACGATCCCGTACGTCGCACCGACCGGCTGCGCCTCGGGCTGCGTGCGCGAGTCGACGGCCGTGAAGACGTCGGCGGTCCGGGTCGAGTTCGGATCCAGCCGCGTGAACGCCGTCGCCGCCCCCTCCTGATCACTCGCCACCGACACCAGGTCATGCCCGGGCAGCTCGATCGTGCCCACGCGGAACGCCGCGGTGTCGCGCACGGACTCGACGGCGAAGCTCACCACGCGCCGCCGTACGCTGATGGCCGCTTCCAGCTCGACGCCGGTGAGCGCGGCGAAGGTCAGCCGGTAGCGGGCGGTCGTCCCGCCGGCGCCGGTCAAGGTCACGGTCGCGGGGTACGGCGTGCCGTTCAGCACCACGGGCGGCACCGCCGTACCGCCGCCCAGGGTGTCGCCGGAGGCGCGGTCGGTGTAGCCGAGCACGCGCGGGAAGGCCGGATCCACCTCGACGGCGAGCTCGCGCGAGGCGAGCGTCAGTGGGCGCGCGACGTCGGCGGGGCTGGGGGTGAGGCGCTGCGTGCCCGGCTCCGGCGGCCCCGACGGGGGTTCTTCCGGCGACGGCAGCTCGTAGCCCGGCGGCGAAGGCCCGGGCGAGGGCGATGAGGGTGGCGGATCCGGCGGCGGGGCGGGGTGAGCGGGGACGGCGAGCGTCACCGTGAGCAGGGCGGCCAGCGGCGCGGATAACCAGTAGCGCATGGGACTCCTCCGGAGGATCACCCCATTCTCACAAGAGTCCTGACTTATCCGAAGCGCTGGGCGCGAAACTCGCTCGGCGGCTGCCCCGTCCGCCGGGCGAACAACCGGGTGAAGTACGCCGGATCGTCATAACCCACCCGGCGGGCGATCGCCGCCACCGGCAGGTCGGTCCCGGCCAGCAGGTCCTTGGCCTGGTTGAGCCGGATCGTCAGCACGTAGTCCTTGGGACTGCACCCGGTCAGCCGGCGTACCCTGCGGCGCAGGTCGGCCAGCGGCAGTCCGAGCCGCCTGGCGTGCTCGGCCACCGAGATCGGCAGGCAGGCGTCCCTGGCGAGCGCCTCCAGCACGCCGCCCGGATCCTCGTCCACGCGGGCGTGCCGCAGCGCCACCAGCACCTCGTGCACGATCGCCGAGGTCTCCACCTCCACGTACGGGCTGCCGCCCCGGCACACCTGGGCGATGCGGCCGATGGCGCGGGCGGCGGGCTCGGCGGTGGCCAGCGGTGTCACCGGGCGGCCGTCGCCGAGGAAGCCCAGTTCGGTGTAGGCGGTCACGGCCGGGCCGGTGAAGTCGACGAACCATTCGGTCCAGCCCGGCTCGTGCGGCGCGTAGTGGTGCTGGACGCCGGGGCGCAGCCACAGCACGGCCGGGGCGTCCACCTCGACGGGCGCGCCGCCCGCCTCGGCGAACCAGCCGGCGCCTTCGGTGACCACGACCGCGACGTGGTTCTGCATGGTGCGCGGGCCCACGGTCGGCAGGCGGCCGTCCTGGTGGCCCACGCCCAGGCAGACCAGGCCGAGGCCGCGGTGGGCGGGGCCGGGCGTGAGGTAGTGCATCCACTGCCGGAACATGCCTCACGCCCTCCCTCCACGCCGGAGGGGATCCTAGCGCCTCACCCGCACGTGAACCGAGCGCCTGCCCAGTCGCCGTGGTCGTTGCCGTTGCCGTCGCCGCCGTCGCCGATGACGAGGTCGGCGTAGCGGGCGCCGGTCAGGTCGGCGGTGATCGCGTGGGCGGCGTCGGCGGCCCGCAGCACCGGGCTCTGCGACTTGACCACCCCGTCGGCCAGCACGGTGAACTGCACCGACCCGCGCGTCGGCTGCGCGTCGTCCACGCCGGTCGAGGCGGTGAAGGCGGTGCAGCGTCCGCCGAGGTAGTAGCGGATCCGGCTGGGGGCGTGCGCGCCCAGCCCCTTGGGGAAGACCACGCCGCCGATCGTGAGCGGGCTGCCGTCCCCCTCGCCCTGCGGGCCGTTGGACTGGTCCCGCTCGACGGGCCCCCAGCCGTTGTCGGCGCTGACCCAGTCGTGGTCGCTGGCCCACACCTGGCCGGACGGCGGCGGGGGCAGCGTCCTGACGCTCACGGCCGCCGCGACCCGCTTGCCGCCGTAGACCGCCTCGGCCGTGAGGTCGTAGGCGCGGTAGGGGGCGTCGGCGGGCGGGGTCACCTTCCACGTGGTGGTGAGCGCCGCGCCGGGCTGCACGGTGCCGCTCCCCTGCCCGCTGACCTGCCAGCCCTCGGGTACGGCCGGCGTCACGCTCACCTCGGCCGGGCCGTCCTCGAGGTTGGTGAAGACGGTCGTGACGTCGTTGGCCACGCCCGGCTCCAGCACCGCGCCGGGCCGGATCTCCAGCGAGGCGCAGGCCGGCGGATCGGCGGCCGGGCCGAGGTCCTTGACGGAGAAGTCGTCGAGGATGAAGTCGGCGCCCGCCTGCTCCGGCTTGAGCGAGCGCAGCCCCACCCACACGTCGCCGCACCCGCCCACGACCCGTTCGGTGAACCGGGCGGTGGTGCGCTGCTCGGCGATCGGGGTGCGCCGGGTCTCGACGCTCGTACCGCCCTTGTCGTAGCCGGTCACCCAGGCATAGGTGCCGTCCTGGGCGTTCTGGTAGCTGTAGGAGACCTCGTAGGCGCGGCCGTGCTCGAAGCGGGCGGTCTGCGGGAGCGTCCGGTAGACCACGCCCTGCCGTTCCTCGTGGGCCTTGAGCGACTCCTCGCCGGACAGCACGTCGTCGACGGTCTTGCCGTTCCAGCCGGCCTGGGTGTAGGGGGCGTGCTTCTGCGCGATGTGGGTGCGCGGGTCGGTGCGCCCGCCCGCGTCGCCCTTCACGAACGGGCCCCAGCCCTGGTCGACGTTCTCGAAGTCCTCGCTCGGGCCGGGCTTGGCGGTGGCCACCAGGCGCACGTCGTCCACCCGCACCGCGCCGTCGCCCGCGCCCGCCGTGACCGTGATCCGGTCGCTGCTCCGGCGGGCGGCGAAGACGGCCTTCACCCGCTGGAAGTAGGTCCCGTGTTTCTCGTCGGCGGCCACGTGGTTCCTGGCCGTGGACCTGTCCAGGCGGACGCTCTGGCCGCCGATCTCCAGCGTGGTCTGGCGGGACTTGCCGGGTTCGACCTCGATCCAGGCCGAGGCGCTGTAGGTCCGGCCCGGGGTGAGCCCCTTGACGTTCTGCGCGATGGCGGCGGGCTGCCCGGCCGCCAGCAGCGCCACCCGCTGCCCGTTGGCGTTCGTCTCGGCCGAGACCTGGCCGGTGCGCTCCCAGGCGCCGTCGCCGTTGAAGCCGGGGTCACGCAGTCCGCTGCCCTCGCCCCAGCCGGGGTCGCCGTTCTTGCCCGGGTTCTTGGCGTACAGCACGTACGGCACGCCGGGCTCGGCGGTGATCGTGATCTTCCCGCCCTGCGGGACCAGGGTGCCCGCCTCGACCCGGCCCTGGGTGGTCAGCTTGTAGAGCTTCAGCGGCCGATCGGCCTCCCACGTGGTCTGCCCGCCCCCGGGGTTGAAATGGTACAACCTCCCCTCCCACGGCAGCAGGTAGGTCGACCCGTCGAGCACCTTCCGCCCACCGGCGAACAGCTCCCGCCTGCCGTTCTTCACGGTGCCCCGCACGCCGCCCTCGAACACGATCTCGTCGGCGTTCCAGTCGGTGATGGCGTAGTGCTGCAGGAACTTGGCGGGCAGGTTGTGCTCCCAGATGTTGCGGTAGAAGGTGTTCCAGTTCACCTCGCCGGTCCAGCCCTCGAACTCCTCGATCCTGGTGTTGCCGAGGATCGGGTGAGCGTTCCAGACGTCCTTCTCCTGGTTGCGGATAAACCGGATGATCTGCGAGTTGAGTCCCTTATTGGTGGCGCCGCCGTAACTCATGTCGGTCGCCCAGTGCGACCACAGGGAGGCGCGTTCCAGTTTGTCCGACCACTCGGTGGTCACCTGCCAGCCCTGCCTGCGCAGCTCGGCCAGCGTGCGGTCGGCCGTCCAGCCGTGGCTGTAGTACACGTCGATGTAGAGCAGGGCGAGGTTGCGGTCGGTCTCGGCGCGCAACCGGGCGAAGCGCTTGGCCAGGTTTCCGGTGGTCAGGTCGGTGCGCTGGTCGATGTAGTACGACTGGTCGAGCCAGTTCCAGCCCTTGGCGTTCTTGTCCGCCAGCGTCTCGCTGAACGTCTTGGCCACCGGATACGCCTCGGTGGCGTTGACGTGCACGCCGAAGGCGGCGTTCCACTGCTTGCCGGACTTCAGGAGCGTGTTGAGGTCCTTGAGGCCGCCGGCGCGCTTGTTGTAGTTGCCGCCGTAGTCCGGGTGGGCCGAGTCGTGCCCCTCCGACTGATACCCCTTAAGCAGCGCGAGCTGGCCCAGCCCGTCGGTGGCCAGCGAGATGCGCTTGACGTCGTCCAGCGTACGCAGGAACGGATGCGTGGCCTGGCTGGCGAAGTTGAACGGGATGTGGATGGCCACCCGGTCCCTGGTCTGCTCGGACCCGGCCGCCTTGACGCCGATGCCGCGGAAGGCGATCGCGCCGTCCTGCCAGTCGACGCCCCCGTCGGCGTTGGCATCCGGCGTCACCACCACCTTCGCCCAGGGCAACTCCTCGGTGAAAGGCGCCCCGGCCGCCCGATACGTCCACTGCCCACTCCACACACCCACCCGCACCACACCGTCCGCACCCTTGCGCGCCTGATGCCAGAAGCGGGCCGCGTCCACGTTGGTCGCGCCCGAGGGGCGGTCGTAGGAGGAGTTCGACTCGATCGCCGCCGCCAGCCGGGCGGTGTTCACGATCCCGTACGTCGCACCGACCGGCTGCGCCTCAGGCTGCGTCTGCGCCGTCACCCCGGCGAACACGTCGGCGGTCCGGGTCGAGTTCGGATCCAGCCGCGTGAACGCCGTCGCCGCCCCCTCCTGATCACTCGCCACCGACACCAGGTCATGCCCCGGCAGGTCGATCGTGCCGACCCGGAACGCCGCGGTGTCGGTGACCTTGTCGATCCGGAACGTGGCGGTCCGGTCCCGCACGCCGATCGACGCCCGCAATTCGACCCCGCTCAGGGCGGCGAAGGTCAGCCGGTAGTGCGCGGTCCGCCCGTCGGTGCCGGTCAGCGTCCCGGTCACGGGGTACGGCGTGCCGTTCAGGACCACGGAGGGGACGGTGGTGCTGCCGCCCAGCCGGGCGCCGGAGGCGCGGTCGGTGTACCCGAGCACCCGGGGGAAGGCCGGATCCAGCGCCACCGCCAGTTGGGCGGAGGAGATGGTCACCGGTTCGGCCACGGGCGGCGCCGGGGTGGCCGGGGCGAAGGTCTGGGCCCGCGCCTCGGGCGTGACCACGGGAGCCTCCGGCCGCACGTCCGGCGGCGCGTCGGAAGGAGGGCCACTCGAGGACGGGCCGCCGGAGGGCGGGGCAGAGGACGGGCCGCCGGAGGGCGGGGCAGAGGACGGGCCGCCGGAGGGCGGGGCAGAGGACGGGCCGCCGGAGGGCGGGGCATTGGAGGACGGCGTGTCGGCGCCGGCCGGCGGCGGACTCTGTTGCGGGCCGGAGGCCGTGATGGCGTCGGCAGGGGCCGTGAGGGCGCCGGTGGAGGGGACCGGGTCGGCCAGGGCGGCGGCGGGCGTGGCGAGGGTGGCCAGCGCGAGAACGCCGGCTAACGCGGCGGAACGTCGACGCATGTGCGTCCTTTCGCGAAAAGGGTTCGTGCCGACACCCTGACGCGATCACCCGGCCGGTTAAATGGACAAACCATGCGCCTTGTTGCACTTTTGCGCCAAAGATCTGGATAAACCACGCACAAATGCGAAGAAGCGCGGCCTCCATCAGGAGAGCCGCGCTTCGCCGTACCAGACCGTCAACCCCGCGAACGAACCCCCGCGGCCATGTCCCGCGCCAGCTCGGCGCAGGCGGCGCGGCCGGCGGCCTCGTCGGGCGCGTCCAGCAGGCGGCGGATGAAGGCCGAGCCCACGATGACGCCGTCGGCGTAGCCGGCCACCTCGGCCGCCTGCGCGCCGGTGCCGACGCCCAGGCCCACGCACACGGGCAGGTCGGTGCAGGCGCGCGTGCGGGCCACCAGATCCTCGGCGGCGACGTTCACCGTCTCGCGGGCGCCGGTCACGCCCATGAGGGAGGCCGCGTACACGAACCCGGTGCAGCACTCGACCACGGCCTTGATGCGCTCCTCGGTGGAGCTGGGCGCGACCAGGAAGACGGTGTCGAGGCCGGCCTCGACCGAGGCGGTGCGCCAGGGGCCGGCCTCCTCGGGCGTCAGGTCGGGCGTGATCGTGCCCACGCCGCCCGCGCCGGCCAGATCGCGGGCGAACCGGTCGGCGCCGTAGCGGTCGATCGGGTTCCAGTAGGTCATGACGAGCGTGGCGGCACCGGTGGCCGCGACGCCCTCGACCGTGCGGAACACGTCGGCGATGCGGGTGCCGTTGGTCAGCGAGCGGTGCACCGCGTCCTGGATGGTCGGCCCGTCCATGAGCGGGTCGGAGTACGGCAGGCCGATCTCGATGACGTCGCAGCCCGCCTCGACGAGGGCCGCGGCGGCGGCGATGGCGCCGTCCTTGGACGGGAACCCCGCGGGCAGGTAACCCACGAGCGCCGCCCGGTTGTCCGCCTTGGCCTTGGCGAACACCGTCTGAAGAGTGGTCATGATGGAGAACCCTAGAGGTTGAAGTACTTCATGGCCGTGCCCATGTCCTTGTCGCCACGCCCGGAGAGGTTGACCAGGATGGTCTTGTCCGGGCCCAGCTCGCGGCCGAGCTTGAGCGCCCCGGCCAGGGCGTGGGAGGACTCGATGGCGGGGATGATGCCCTCGGTGCGGGCCAGCAGCGAGAACGCCGCCATGGCCTCGTCGTCGGTGACGCCGTGGTAGGTGGCGCGGCCGCTGTCCTTCAGCCAGGCGTGCTCGGGGCCGACGCCCGGGTAGTCGAGCCCGGCCGAGATCGAGTGGGACTCGATGGTCTGGCCCTCGTCGTCCTGCAGGACGTAGGTGCGCGAGCCGTGCAGGACGCCGACCGAGCCGGCGGTCAGCGTGAGCGCGTGCTCGCCGCTCGCCAGGCCGTGCCCGCCCGCCTCGTAGCCGTGCAGCGCGACGTCCTTGTCACCGATGAAGGCGTGGAAGATGCCGATGGCGTTGCTGCCGCCGCCGACCGCCGCGCAGACGGCGTCGGGCAGGGCGCCGGTCAGCTCCAGCATCTGGCGGCGGGCCTCGACGCCGATGATGCGGGCGAAGTCGCGCACGATCTCGGGGAACGGGTGCGGGCCCGCGACGGTGCCGAACAGGTAGTGGGTGGTGTCCACGTTGGTCACCCAGTCGCGGAACGCCTCGTTGATGGCGTCCTTGAGGGTCTGGGAGCCGTTGGTCACCGGGATCACGGTGGCGCCGAGCAGCTTCATCCGGGCGACGTTGAGCGCCTGGCGCTCGCAGTCGACCGCGCCCATGTAGATGACGCACTCCAGGCCGAGCAGCGCGGCGGCGGTGGCGGTGGCCACGCCGTGCTGGCCGGCGCCGGTCTCGGCGATCACCCGCCGCTTGCCCAGGCGCTTGGTGAGCAGGGCCTGGCCCAGCACGTTGTTGATCTTGTGGGCGCCGGTGTGGGTGAGGTCCTCGCGCTTGAGGACGACCCGGGCGCCACCGGCCTCCTCGCTGAAGCGGGGCACGTCGGTCAGCGTCGTGGGACGGCCGGCGTAGGTGCGCAGCAGGTGGTCGAACTCGCGCAGGAAGGCCACGTCGGCCTTGGCCTTCTCGTAGACCGCGGCGACCTCGTCGAGCGCCGGGATCAGCGCCTCGGGCACGTACCGGCCGCCGAAGATGCCGAACTTGCCGTGCACGTCGGGGTCGTCGCCGAAGGCGCCGTTGCCCGCCAGGTCGGCGGCGGTGAGGATGGAGCCGTCTTGTGCCACTGCTATCCCTCTGATCCGTGGTCGGGGCGCGTCGCGGGGTGGGCGCCTGCGGTCACCAGCGCCTCCACGGCCTTGCGCGGGTCCTTGCCGGTGACCAGGCTCTCGCCCACGAGCACGGCGTCGGCGCCGGATCGCGCGTAGGCGAGCAGGTCGTGCGGGCCGCGCACGCCCGATTCGGCGATCTTGATGATGTCGTCGGGGATCATCGGCGCGATCTTGCTGAAGACGTCCCTGTCGACTTCCAGGGTCTTCAGGTTGCGGGCGTTGATCCCGATGATCCGGGCGCCCGCCGCGATCGCGCGCTCGGTCTCCTCCTCGGTGTGCACCTCGACCAGCGGCGTGAGCCCGATGGACTCGGCCCGCTCGATCAGCGACACCAGCGCCTCCTGCTCCAGGGAGACGACCATGAGCAGCGCCAGGTCGGCGCCGTAGGCCCTGGCCTCCCACAGCTGGTAGGCGGTGACGATGAAGTCCTTGCGCAGGATCGGGATGTCGACGCGGGCGCGCACCGCGGCCAGGTCGTCCAGGCTGCCGCCGAAGCGGCGCCGCTCGGTCAGCACGCTGATCACGTGCGCGCCGCCCGCCTCGTAGTCGGCGGCCAGCGCGGCCGGGTCGGCGATCGCCGCCAGCGCGCCCTTGGACGGGCTGGAGCGCTTGACCTCGGCGATCACCGAGACCTTGTCGCCGCCCAGCGCCGCGTAGGCGTCCCGGGCGGCCGGAGCCCGACCGGCCCGCTCCTTGAGCTCGTCAAGCGACACGGCCTGCTGGCGTGCGGCCAGATCCGCGCGCACCCCGTCGAGGATGTCGTCGAGCACACTCACGCGCTGGGGTCCCTCCGGTCGGCAGTGTTGGGGGCGGTCGGGAGTTCGCCTCGCGTACGCTCCCGGCCTGCTCTTGCGATGGTATCGGCCCGCCGCCGGTCACCTCACCATCGGGGCCCACCTAGGGGGCTAGAAAAGCTCCGAACGGAAGATTCCGGACGACCCAATAGACGATCACCACGACCAGCAGGCCCCAGATGTAGGCCGGATGGGACAGCGACAGGCGTCTGGGCGTGCCCTTCCAGGCGCGCACCAGCCACCGCGCCCACCAGAACACCAGGAACGGCAGCACGGCCACGGCCAGCGGGTTCATCCCCAGCGCGGTCACCGGGTCGAGGTGGGCCAGCGCGTGGATGGTGCGCAGCGTGCCGCAGCCCGGGCAGTACAGCCCCGTCCCGAACGCCTGGGCGGTCAGCCACAGGAACGGGCAGGTGGGGTAGTGCCCCGGCTCATTGGGGTCCACCGTCCCGACGAAGGCGAACACCGCCGCGGTGCCGGCGGCGACGCCGAGCGGCGGGAGCACGGCTTTCCATCGATCCGTCCCCCGCCGCTCGAGGTTCGCAAGGCTCATGAGGTCAAGTATCGCCTTTAGTAGGACGAGTAGCTCGTGGACACGGCGGCGGCGATGATCACAAAGTAGATCACCATGCCGATGCCCAGCAGGACGTAGTAGATGATGCCGCCGATCAGCGCACGCTTCCACCACGTCTTGGCCTCCTCGGAGGCCTGGATCGCACCCTGGTAGTCGCCCACCTGCCACTTGGAGTTGACCTGCGTCGACTTCACGATCGACACGATGCCCAGCGGGAGGCAGCAGAAGATCGTGGTCAGGATCGCCCACACCAGGTGGTTGTCCGGCGGGTTCTGCGGGGCGCCGTAACCGCCGCCGGGCTGGCCGTAGCCGCCGCCGTAACCACCGCCGCTCGGGGGCTGCTCGCCGTAGCCCCCGCCGCTGGGCGGCTGCTGGCCGTAGCCGCCGCCACTCGGCGGCTGCTGTCCATAGCCGCCGCCGCTCGGCGGCTGCTGGCCGTAACCACCCCCGGGGGGCGGGGCACCGTAGCCGCCGCTGCCGCCCTGGTTTCCATAGCTCATGACTGGAGACTCCTCGTGTGGTGCTTGTGGCGAGTTGCCCGCCGCAGCATAGCGAGGTACCACGCCCTACATGGGGAATTGTCCATCATGCGGATGATTTGTGACCTGACCGCAAGGAGGAGGACACCCTCAGTAAGTCGAGGAGCTCGCGACCCCGAGCATCATCAGGATGAAACCCCCGAACATCAGCCAGGCGATGACCCAGGCCACGATCGTGATGTAGGAGGTGACCAGGCCGGCGACCGCCATGCTCCGGCCCTCGACGCCGCTCCGCTTGATCTGCGCCAGCGCCACGTGCCCGCAGATCGCGCCCGGGATGCTGGTCAGGCCGCACAGGACCAGGCCCACGATGCCCAGGACCAGCGAGGTGATGGCCATGCCGTTCGTCTGCGGCCGGGCGGGCTGGGCGTACGGCGACGGCTGCCCGTAGACCGGCGGGGTGTAGGCGGGGGGCTGCGCGTACGCCTCGGCCGCGCCGTAGCCGCCGGAGGGCTGGCCGTAACCGCCGGAGGGCTGGCCGTATCCGTAGGGCGGCTGCTGCCCATAGGGATCCGGCTGGCCGTAACCCCCGCTGCTCGGCTGCTGCACCCCGTACCCGCCGCTGCTCGGCGGCTGCTGGCCGTACCCGCTGCTGCTCGGCGGCTGCTGGCCGTACCCGGATTGGCCGTATCCGCCCCCGCCGGACGGCTGCTGGCCGTAACCGCCGTCCTGGTTGCCGTATGTCATGCGCCACGCCTTTCCCGTCAGACTGGCCCTCGCACGGAAGCGTAGGCCAGGAACCACGATCAACAGCGAAAACCCCGTGTGCCGAGGGCATTTCCTCACTCAGCCGGTAGGGTCGTCGCCCCGGTCCAGCGCCTCCCACATGGAGCGCTCATCGGCCGGCCCGTCCCCCGCGGGCCGGCGGTCGTAGCGGGCCGACATGCCCGTCCACCGCCCGCCGCGCACCACCGCGAGCACCCCGCCCACCAGGACCACCACCGCCCCGGCCCCGGCCGCCACCGGCCAGAAGGGCGCCACCGTGTACACCGGGGAGGCGACGGCCCGCAACGCCGGCACCGTCCTGGCCCAGGCGGCGATCGACCCGGACGACAGCGCGTCCACGATGAGCCACCCCAGCCCGGCCCCGCACAGGGCCAGCAGCGCGCCCACCACGCGGCGTCCGGCGCCCTTGGTCGCCAGGACGGCCACCACCCCGGCCAGCGAGGCCAGCCCCACGGCCGTCAGCCCGTGGCCGAGGTCGCTGCCCGCCGCCTCGGCCACGGAGCTCCCCGCCGCCGGGTTCCCGGCCGCGGCCGCGCTCACCCACGCGCGTCCCGAGGCCAGCAGCACCAGCAGGCACCCGGCCGCGGTGGCCGCCGCCCAGGCCCACGTCTCCCTGTTCACGGCAGCAGGGCGCCGGCGTCGAAGCAGGTGCGGTCGCCCGTGTGGCAGGCCGCGCCCACCTGGTCCACCTTGAGCAGGAGCGTGTCGCCGTCGCAGTCGAGCGCCACGGCTTTCACGTGCTGGACGTGGCCCGAGGTCTCGCCCTTGACCCAGTACTCCCGGCGGCTGCGCGACCAGTAGGTGGCCCGGCCGGTGGTCAGCGTCCTATGCAGCGCCTCGTCGTCCATCCAGGCGAGCATGAGCACCTCGCCGGAGTCGTGCTGCTGGACGATCGCGGGCACCAGCCCGTCGGGGCCGCGCTTGAGCCGCGCGGCGATGTCGGGATCCAGGGACATGCCGCCATTCAACCAGGCCCGCCGCGTGCCCATTCCGCCAGCACCGGGCAGAACGCTCACGTGCGGGCGGCCGAGACCCAGGAGGCGTGCAGCCCGGCGTACACCCCGTCCTGCGCCACCAGCTCGTGGTGCGGCCCCCGCTGCACGAGCCGCCCGGCGTCGAAGACCAGGACCTCGTCGGCGTTCTCGGCCGTCGAGAGCCGGTGGGCGATCGAGATGGCGGTGCGGCCGCGGGTGACGCCTTCCAGGGCGCGGGCCAGCCGTACCTCGGTGGCGGGGTCGACGGCCGAGGTGGCCTCGTCCAGCAGCAGCAGGTCGGGGTCGGCCAGGTAGGCGCGGGCCAGGGCGACGAGCTGGCGCTCGCCGGCCGACAGGGACTCGCCGCGCTGGCCGACCGGGGTGGCCAGGCCGGCGGGCAGGCCCTCGAGCCAGTCGGCCAGGCCGAGCTCGGTCAGCGCGAGCGTGATCTCCTCGTCGGTGGCCGACGGCCTGCCGTACCGGATGTTGTCGGCGAGGCTGCCGTCGAACAGGAAGCCGTCCTGCGGGACCATGACGATGCGTTCACGCAGCGAGGAGAAGCGCACGTCGCGCAGGTCGTGGCCGTCGACGGTGACGCGGCCGGAGGCGGGGTCCATGAGGCGGGTCAGGAGCTTGGCGAAGGTGGTCTTGCCGGAGCCGGTCTCACCGACGACGGCGATGCGCGAGCGCGGCGGGATCTCCAGGCTCACCTCGCTCAGCACGGGCGCGCCGCCCGGGTAGGAGAAGTGGACGTCGTCGAAGGCGACGGCGATGGGGCCGCGCGGGAGCGTGACGCCGCGCTCGCCGGGGTCGGCGACGTCGGCCGGGGTGTCGAGGACGCCGAGGATGCGGCGCCAGCCCGCGACGGCGTTCTGGGCCTCGTTCAGGATCTCCGTCGCCATCTGCAGCGGGGAGACGAACAGGGTCACCAGGAACAGGAAGGCGACGAGCTTGCCCGCCGTGATGCCGCCGGCCAGGCCGAGCTGGACGCCGAGCAGGACGATGCCGGCGATGGCCAGGGCGGCGACGATCTCGGTCAGGGGGAAGACGAAGCCGACGATGGTCTGGGCCTTGATCTGGGCGCCGCGGTTGGCGTCGACGGCCTTGTCGATGCGCTCGGCGGTGCGGCGCTCGGCGGCGTGGGCGCGGATGACGGCGGCGCCGACGACCGACTCGCTGACCGCGGCCAGCATGTCGCCGGTGCGCTCGCGCACGATGGTGTAGGCGCGCGACAGCAGGCGCTGGAAGCGCGGCAGGGCGATCATGAGCGGGACGAAGCAGGCCCACACCAGGAGCGTCAGCTGCCAGGAGTAGACGACCATGAGGATGGTGGCGACGAACAGCTGGCCGACGGCCACGATGATCATCAGGCCGCCCCACTGCATGAAGGTGCTGATCTGGTCCACGTCGTTGGTGACGCGGGAGACCAGGGCGCCGCGGCGCTCGGTGTTCTGGGTGAGCACCGACAGGTCGTGCACGTGCCGGAAGCCGCGCACGCGCAGCGTGGCCAGGGACGCCTCGGTGGACTTGTAGAGGCGCACGTTCATGAGGTATCCGGCCAGCGCCGTCAGCACGACCGCGGCGGCGCACGCCGACACCGCCCCGATGATGTAGGCCATGTCGGGCCTGCCGCTCTTGAGGCCGGTGTCGATCGTCTGCTGGACGGCGATCGGCACGATGATCTTGCCGATCGTGGCGACCACGGCCAGGGCCATCGTCCCGGCCAGGCCGGTGCGGAACTCGGGGGTCAGCGACAGACCCCGCCTGACCGTGGCCAGCGCCGAGCGCTCCACTCCTTGCAGCGCCATCAGGCGCTCACCCCTTCGGCTTCGTCCTCGGTCAGGTCTTCCGCGTCGGCCGCGATGGCCGCCCGCTCGGCCTCCTCGCGCTCGTAGGCGGTCACCAGGTTGCGGTAGCCCTCGCAGCGGGCCAGCAGTTCCTCGTGGGTGCCCCGGTCCTCGACCCGGCCCCGCTCCAGGAAGACCACCTCGTCGGCCAGGGCGATCGTGGCCATCCGGTAGGCGACGACGATCGTGGTCGACGACTCGGCGGTCCTCATGGTCGCGCCCGCTCGGGCTCCGTTGGCATCGTTCCTCGCTCTCTCCGCCCGAGCTCCTGCGCTCCGGTCGCGCAGGCCGTACAGGATCTTGGCCTCGACCTGCGGGTCCACGCTGGAGGTGGCGTCGTCGAGGATGAGCAGGCGTGGGCGGCGCACGATCGCGCGGGCCAGTGCGATGCGCTGGCGCTGGCCGCCGGACAGCGTGGTGCCGCGCTCGCCGACGCGGGTGGCGAGCCCGTCGGCCAGGCGCGCGACGAAGCCGTCGGCCTGGGCCAGCCGCAGCGCCGCCCACACCTCCTCGTCCGGCACGTCCAGGCCGAGCGTGACGTTGCCGCGCACGGTGTCGTCGAACAGGAACGTCTGCTGCGGCACCAGCGCCGCCGCGCGGGCGACCGCGCCGTAGGCCAGCTCGCGCAGGCCGGTGCCGTCCAGGCGGATCTCGCCCGCGCCCGGGTCGATCAGCCGCACGAGCAGGTGCGTGAGCGTGGACTTGCCCGAGCCCGTGGGTCCCACCAAGGCCACGGTACGGCCGGCCGCCACGTCGAAGCTCACCCCGTGCAGCACCTCGCTGTCGCCGTAGGCGTAGGAGACGTCCTCGACCTCCACCCCGGCGGGCCGGACGCCGTCCGGCTCGGCGGCGCCGTACTCCATGGACCCGGTGGCGTCGAGCACCGACTGCACCCGCGTCCAGCCGACCACGCTGCGCGGCAGTTCCGCCAGCACCCAGCCGAGCGCCCGGATCGGGAAGGCCAGCAGGGTGAACAGATAGGCGACCTGCACCAGCTCGCCGGAGTTGATCGCACCGTTGGTCAGCCGGAGCGCCCCGACGGCCAGCACGATGAGCACGCCGAGCGTGGGCAGGGCCTCCAGCATGGGGTCGAACAGGCCGCGTACCCGGCCGACGGCGATGTTGGCGTCGCGCAGTTCGTGGGCGCGGCGGCGGAAGCGGTCGGTCTCCAGGGCCTCGCGGCCGAGCGTCTTGACCACGAGCGCGCCGTCGAAGCTCTCGTGGGCGATCTCGCTGACCTCGGCGCGCAGTTGCTGGGCCCGGGTGACGAGGGGGCTGAGCCTGCGCTGGTAGACGAGGTTGAGCACGGCGATGGCCGGGAAGATCAGGAAGCCGACCAGGGCGAGGACGGGGTCGGTGAGGAGCATGCCGATCGCCGCGGTGAACAGCATGACGATGACGCCGACGGCCATGGGCAGCGGGGCCAGCGGGGCCCAGGCCGCCTCGGCGTCGGCGCTGGCGTTGGACAGCAGTTGCCCGGTGGGGTGCCGGTGGTGCCAGGCCAGGGGCAGGCGCAGGTACTGCTTGGTGACCTCGCGCCGCGACCTGGCCTGCATGCGGTATTGCACGACGCCGGCGAAGATGCGCCGCCCGGCCACGCCGATGGCCTTGAGCAGCGCGGTGCCCATGATCAGCAGGACCGCGGTCCAGAGCGCGCCGGCGGTGATGTCTCCGGCCTCGAAAGCGGGCAGGACGGCGTTCTCCGTGGCCCAGCCGAGCGCCCACGCCGAGGCCACGGTCATGCCGCCGTACACGCCGCTGGCCAGGACGGCGATCGCGAACACCGCTTTCTCCGTGCGGACGGCCACCCCAAGGACACCCAGTCCTTGACGCATCACGGCCGAGGTGACCTTGCTCGCCACTCGGGGGGATTCCTTCCACCAGGGGACATTTCTACATAAGTCACTATCACGGCTGATCACTCCGTTATTCCCACAGGTAGGCTGGGTCTCGTGACTCACGCCCGTGCCGAGCGCGCCGCGCTCTGCGATCTGCTCGACCGGATCGGCCCCGACGCGCCCACGCTGTGCACCGGATGGACCACCTATGACCTGGCCGCCCACCTGGTTCTGAGAGAGCGCAGGCCCGACGCCGCGGCCGGGATCGCGTTGCGCCCGCTGGCCGGCTACACCGCCTCGGTGCAGAACGGGCTGAAGGCCAAGCACTCCTTCCCGGAACTGGTCGCCATGGTCCGCACCCCGGGCGGGATCTACGGGCTGCTGCCGTTCGCCGACGAGGCGGTCAACACGCTGGAGTACCTCGTCCACCACGAGGACGTGCGCCGCGCCCAGCCCGGCTGGGAGCCACGCGAGCTGCCCGCCGACCTCGACCAGCTCATCTGGAAGCGGCTGTCGGTCGGCGCCCGCCTGATGCTGCGCCGCTCGCCGGTCGGCGTGATCCTGCACCGGCTGGGCGGCGGCGTGGCGATCGGCGGCGCCCAGGAGGGGCCCAAGGTCGAGGTGACCGGGAAGGCGGGCGAGTTGCTGCTGTTCTGCTTCGGCCGCCAGCAGCACGCCCGGGTCGATCTGACCGGCGACGAGGACGCCGTCGCGCGCCTGCTCAACGCCACGCTCGGCGTCTGAGAGCCGGGGATCCGTCTCAAGTAGCGGAATTACTGCGCGGCAAGCGCCCCCTCGGGCCCCCAAGCCCGTACCATGGCAGGGGAAAGAAGCCCCCCGGTTATGATCAAGAACATCTTCATAGAAGATGCCAGTGATCGCCCAGATCCGGGTATATACGGCTGGGAATGGACTGCAGGAGGCCCCCTATGCAGGTCAAGAAGGTGGTCACATACGTCGCCGTGGCGTTTGTGATCTTCTACTTGTTCACCCGGCCGGAACAAGCCGCTGCCGCCGTGAACGGCGTATTCGACGGAATTTTCAACGGAGCCAACTCACTCGCGACGTTCTTCAGCCGCGTCCTGGCCTGAGAAGCGGGCCTGTCTGCGGAAGATGCTTCCGTGAGCTGCCCGTTCGTGCTACGCAGACAGGATGGGAGATCGTCAGAGCGCCACCAGGGCCCATCAGCCCGACCCCGCCGTGCGCCGCATCCTGGAACGCGCGGAGATCGACGGGATCGAGCTGATCCGATTCCTCTATGCCGACCACGGTGGCGTCATCCGTGGCAAGGCGGCCTCGAGATCGCGGCTGGCCGAACGGCTGGACACGGGGATCGGCCACACGGTGGCGATGATGGCGATGAACATGCTCGACCAGCTCCAGGAGGTCGAGCAGCTCGGCCCCGTCGGCGAGGTCAGGCTCGTGCCTGACCCCGCGACCTTCGTCCCCCTCCCCTACGCGCCGGGCGCCGCGGCCATGCTGGCCGACCAGCGCAACCCCGACGGCAGCCCGTGGGCCGCCTGCTCGCGCACCTTCCTCAAGGACGCCGTCGCCACCCTCGCCACCGAGGGCTACACGCTGGTGGCCGCCTTCGAACCGGAGTTCACCCTCGGCCGCCGCCTGCCCGGCCCCGACGGCGGGCCCGACCGGCTCGTCCCCCTCGACGACACCCTCTGCTACGCCGCCACCGGCTTCGACACCGCCCACGACTACACCATCCGCCTCATCCGCGCCCTGGAGACCCAGGGCCTGCGGGTCGAGCACTACCACCCAGAGCTCGGCCCGGGCCAGCAGGAACTGTCGGTACGGCACACGCCCGCCCTGCGCGCGGCCGACAACCACGTGCTCTACCGCGAGACCGTGCGCGGCGTGGCCATCCGCATGGCCATGTGGGCCTCCCTGGCGCCCAAACCCCTGGCCGACCAGGCCGGCAACGGCGCCCACCTGCACCTGTCGCTGTGGTCGGGCGGCCACAACGCCTTCGCCGGCGACGACGTGCGCGGCTGGTTCATCGGCGGCCTGCTCGCCCACCTGCCCGCCCTGACCGCGCTCACCTGCGGCAGCGTCAACAGCTTCCGCCGTCTCGGCCCGCGCCTGTGGTCCAGCGCCTACGCCGTCTACGGGCCGGACAACCGCGAGGCCGCGGTGCGCGTGTGCTCGCCGCTGGGCGACAGCGGCGAGATCAACCTGGAGCTCAAGCCGTCGGACTCCTCCGCCAACCCCTACCTGTCACTCGGCGCGGTCATCCACGCCGGGCTGGACGGCATCCGCCGCAAGCTCGACCCCGGCGACCCGGTCGCCGTCGACCCCGACACCGAGCCCGGCCGGCACCCGCGCCTGCCCGCCACGCTCACCGAGGCCCTGAACGCGCTGGAGGCCGACGACGTGCTCATGGCCGCCCTCGGCCCGCTGCGCAGCCGCGCCTACCTGGCGGTCAAACGCTCGGAGGCGGCGGCGTTCGGCGAACGCGACGCCGCCTACGAGCTCTACAACCACATGCGCGCCTTCTAAGCCTGCCCGGTCTCGAAGCGCCTGATCTTCGAGCCGTCCGGGGTGAGGATGAAACGCCAGCGCGTCGTCATCTCACCCCACGTGTCGTTGCGGAACCGGGCGAGCATGGTCAGCCCGTCCGGTTCCTGGGACTCGACGGTGAAGCGGCCGCCCGCGGAGAAGATCTCCCGTTCGGTCCAGTTGTCGAGGTCCCGCTCCGAGCCGTCGTCGGACATCGTGGCATCCGGAGCCAGCGTCGCCGCGAACGCCGATCTGTCACCGTTGTTGACGGCGGCGATGAACGCCGCCACCACGGGATTGTGAGCAGTCATACCGCCCGTTATCCCCTGACCGGGTAACCCGCCGCCCGCAGAGTGTTCTTGACCTCGGAGATCTTCAGCGTGCCGAAGTGGAACACCGAGGCCGCCAGCACCGCGTCGGCGCCCGCCTCGATCGCCGGTGGGAAGTCCGCCAGCGTGCCCGCGCCGCCGCTGGCGATCACCGGCACCCGCACCGCCGCCCGCACCGCCCGGATCATCTCCAGGTCGTAGCCGTCCAGCGTGCCGTCGCCGTCCATCGAGTTGAGCAGGATCTCGCCCACGCCCAGTTCCTCGCCGCGGGCCGCCCACTCCACCGCGTCGATGCCGGTGCCCTTGCGGCCGCCGTGGGTGGTGACCTCGAAGCCGCTGGCCGTACCGGGAGCGCGGCGCGCGTCCACCGACAGCACCACGCACTGCGCGCCGAAGCGGCGCGAGCACTCCGTCAGCAGCTCGGGACGGGCGATCGCGGCGGTGTTCAGCGACACCTTGTCCGCCCCCGCCCGCAGCAGCCGGTTGACGTCCTCCACCGCGCGCACCCCGCCGCCCACGGTCAGCGGGATGAACACCTGCTCGGCGGTCCTGCGGACCACGTCGAGCATCGTCCCCCGCTCCCCCGAGGAGGCGGTGATGTCCAGGAAGGTGAGCTCGTCGGCGCCCTCGGCGTCATAGCGCCGCGCCAGCTCGACCGGGTCGCCCGCATCGCGCAGGTTCTCGAAGTTGACGCCCTTGACCACGCGCCCCGCGTCCACGTCCAGACACGGGATCACCCGCACCGCCACCGTCATGCTCGTTGCGCCTCTATCTCGATCTCGACCAGCATCCGCGGGTCGACCAGGCCGGCCACCCGCACACCCGTGCACGCCGGCCGCACCCCGGCGAAGACCTCGGCGATCGCGGCGCCGACCTGGTCGAAGTGGCGGTGCTCGACGACGTAGTAACGGATCATGACGACGTCGTCGCGGGTCAGCCCGCCCGCCTCGACCGCCTCCAGGGCGATGGCCATGGCCGTCCTGGACTGCCGGTAGGGGTCGCCCACGTGCTGGACCTCGCCGTCCACCGTGGCCGTGCAGCCGGAGACGACCACGCGCCCGCCGACGACGACCGCCCGGGCGTAGCCGTAACGCTCCTCCCAGACTCCGCCCGAGAACACCCTCGTCCCGGTTCGCTCCATGCCTGTTGTGCGAAGGCCCTGCTCACGAAGGCTCTGTTCGCGAAGGCTCATGCCGCCCATCACGCCCCCTCCCACCGAACTAAACGCGGACCGCATCCAGCGCGTTCTCCAGCGTGAACGCCCGCGCGTACAGCGCCCGGCCGACGATGGCGCCCTCCAGGCCCTGGGGAACCAGGCCGGCCAGGGCCACCAGGTCCTCCAGGCTGGAGACGCCGCCGCTGGCCACGACCGGCCGCCGCGTGCGCGAGCAGAACTCGGCCAGCAGCTCGAGGTTCGGGCCCCGCAGCGTGCCGTCCTTGGTCACGTCCGTGACCACGTAGCGCGGGCAGCCGTCGGCCTCCAGCCGCTCCAGCGTCTGCCACAGATCGCCGGCCTCCTCCGTCCAGCCGCGCGTGGCCACGGTGGTGCCGCGCACGTCCAGCCCGACCGCGATCTTGTCACCGTGCTCGGCGATGATCTTCCGGCACCACTCCGGGCTCTCCAGGGCGGCGGTGCCGATGTTGACCCGGCGGCAGCCCGTCGCCAGCGCCGCGGCCAGCGAGGCGTCGTCACGGATGCCGCCGGACAGCTCCACGTTCACGTCCAACCGGCCGATCACCTCGGCGATCTGCTCGTGGTTGCCGCCCCGGCCGAAGGCGGCGTCGAGATCCACCAGGTGGATCCACTCCGCACCCGCCTCCTGCCAGGCCAGTGCGGCGGCGAGCGGGTCGCCGTAGCCGGTCTCCGTCCCCGCCTCACCCTGGACGAGGCGTACGGCCTGGCCGTCCACGACGTCCACGGCCGGGAGCAAAACAAGCGACATTCAGATCCTCCGGTTGAAGGCAAGGGTCACGACGACAGGGACGAACAACACCGAGAAGACGAGCACCCCGAAGCTGATCGCGGGCGTGCGCCAGATCAGCCACACCACGAGCTGCACGACGAGGAAGACACCCAGGACGATCACGTTCTGGATGCGATGGCGGCGGGCCAGCACCCCGCCCTGGCGGGCGAAGCGCACCGGCCGCGGCGCAATCCGCGACAGCAGGACGCGGCGGCGCGCGGCCCGCGCCTGCCGCTCCTCATTGCGCCGCATCGCCTCCGCGCGCTCGGCCTCGCGCAGGGCGCGCCGCCGCGCACGCTCCTTGCTCACCGCGGGGTCACAGCGTGCCGACCCAGTTCTTCAGGAGTACGGCTCCCGCGTCCCCGGACTTCTCGGGGTGGAACTGGGCGGCCATCAGCGGCCCGTTCTCCACGGCCGCCACGAACGGCACGCCGTGCTCGGCCCACGTCACCACCGGCTGGGCGAACCCGTCGCCGGGCGTCAGCTCCCACTCGCGCACGCCGTAGGAGTGCACGAAGTAGAAACGCTCCTCCTCCACGCCCGCGAACAGCACGCTGTCCTGGGGCGCCTTGACGGTGTTCCAGCCCATGTGCGGCAGCACCGGGGCCTCCAGGCGCTCGACCGTGCCCGGCCACTCGCCGCAGCCCTCGGTCTCCACGCCGTGCTCCACGCCGCGGGCGAACAGCACCTGCATGCCGACGCAGATGCCCAGCACCGGACGGCCACCGGCGAGCCGGCGGCCGATGATCTGCTCGCCGCGCACGGCCGTCAGCCCGGCCATGCACGCCGCGAACGCGCCCACCCCGGGCACGACCAGGCCGTCGGCGTTGAGCGCGGTGTCGAAGTCGGCGCTCACCGTCACGTTCGCGCCGGTCCGCGCCAGCGCGCGCTCGGCCGAGCGCAGATTGCCCGAGCCGTAGTCGAGCACCACGACGTCCTTGGTCACCACCACAGCACCCCCGCCGTGATCGCCATGACCCCGCCGAGGGCGCAGAACACCGCCCCCAGCTTCAGCCCCTGCTTGAGCAGCGAGAACACCCCGCCGAACAGGAACAGCCCGATGAACACCATCGCGTAGGCGATCAGGTTCTCACTCATAGCACGCCCTTGGTCGAGGGCACTCCCGAGGCGCGCGGGTCGGGCTCGCTCGCCTCGCGCAGCGCCCTGGCCAGCGCCTTGAACTGCGCCTCGACGATGTGGTGCGCGTTGCGCCCGTAGGGCACGTGCACGTGCAGGCAGATCGCCGCCTGCGCCACGAACGACTCCAGGATGTGCCGGGTCATCGTCGTGTCGTACTCGGGCCCGATCATGGGCGCCATGCCCTCGGGCTCGGAGTGCACGAGGTACGGCCGGCCCGACAGGTCCACGGTCACGTTGGCCAGGGACTCGTCCAGCGGGCACGACGCACTACCGAACCGCCTGATGCCCGACTTGTCGCCCAGCGCCTGCCGGAAGGCCGCGCCCAGCGCCAGCGCCGTGTCCTCCATCGTGTGGTGGGAGTCGATGTGGAGGTCGCCCTCGGTCTTGACGGTCAGATCGAACAGCCCGTGCTTGCCCAGCTGGTTCAGCATGTGGTCGTAGAACCCCACCCCGGTGGACACCTCGACCTGCCCCGTGCCGTCGAGGTTCACCTCGACCAGCACCGTCGTCTCCTTGGTGGCCCTCTCCACGCGGCCGATCCTGCTCACAGCACTCCCTCCAGAGCGGCGCGGAAGGCCGCCATCTCCTCACCGGTGCCGATCGAGACCCGGAGCCACTGCGGTGGCCCGACCTCGCGAATGAGCACTCCCCGGTCGAGGAGCCCCTGCCACACCGCCTTGCGGTGTTCGAACCGGCCGAACAACACGAAATTGGCGTCCGAATCGGCCACCGTCAACCCCTGAGCACGCAGCCACGCCACGGTCTCGTCCCGCTCCCGCCGCAGCGCCGCCACCCCGCCGAGCAGCTCCGCCCGGTGCCGCAGCGCCGTACGCGCCGCCACCTGCGTGAGCGTCGACAGGTGGTACGGCAGGCGGACCAGCAGCAACGCCTGCACCACCGCCGGATGCGCGGCCAGATACCCCACGCGCGTCCCGGCCATCGCGAACGCCTTGGACATCGTCCGCGTGACGATCATCCGGGGGAACTCCGGCAGCAGCGTCAGCGCCGACGGCGTGCCCTCCCGGGCGAACTCGGCGTATGCCTCGTCCACCACCACCATGCCGGGCGCAGCCTCCAGCACCGCCCGGATCGTCGCCATCGGCAGCGCCGTGCCCGTCGGGTTGTTCGGCGAGGTCAGGAAGACGATGCTCGGCCGGTGCTCCTCGATCGCGGCCACCGCCTTGCCCGGGTCGAGGGTGAAGTCCTCCTCCCGCATGCCGTCCACCCACTCGGTGCTCGTGCCCGAGGTGATGATCGGGTGCATGGAGTAGGACGGCTCGAAGCCCAGCGCGCTGCGGCCGTGGCCGCCGAACGCCTGCAGGATCTGCTGGAGCACCTCGTTGGAGCCGTTGGCCGCCCACACCTGCTCGCCGGTGAGCCCGTGACCGAGGTAGGCGGCCAGGTCGGCGCGCAGCTCCACCGCGTCGCGATCGGGGTAGCGGTTCAGCGTGGCGGCGCTGCGGCGCACCTCCTCGGCCAGGTCGTCGACCAGGGCCTTGGAGGGCTCGTAGGGGTTCTCGTTGGTGTTGAGCCGGATCGGCACGTCGATCTGGGGCGCGCCGTAGGGCGTCCTCCCCCGCAGATCGTCGCGCAGCGGCAGGTCTTCCAGCCTCACGTGTTCGGCACTTCCCAGGAGCTGAGTTCGCTTAGTTCGCCTTCGGCAAAACGGGCGCGGATCGCCGCGCCGTGGGCGGGCAGGTCTTCGGCGTCGGCCAGCACCGACACGTGCGCGGCGGCCTGCGCCAGCGCCTCGCGGGTGTAGTCCACCACGTGGATGCCGCGCAGGAACGTCTGCACCGACAGCCCGCTGGAGTGACAGGCGCAGCCGCCCGTCGGCAGCACGTGGTTGGAGCCGGCCAGGTAGTCGCCCAGCGACACCGGCGCGTAGGTGCCCACGAAGATCGCGCCGGCGTTGCGCACCCGCGCCGCCACCGCGGCCGCGTCGGCGGTGTGGATCTCCAGGTGCTCGGCCGCGTAGGCGTCGACCACCTTCAGCCCGTCCTCCAGCCCGGACACCAGCACGATCCCCGACTGCCTGCCGCCCAGCGCCTCGGCGATGCGGTCGCCGTGCTTGGTGGCCGCCACCTGGCCCGGCAGCTCCCGCTCCACCGCCTCGGCCAGCTCCACGCTGTCGGTGACCAGCACCGCGGCGGCGATCACGTCGTGCTCGGCCTGGCTGATCAGGTCGGCCGCCACGTGCGCCGGGTCGGCCGTGGCGTCGGCCAGGATCGCGATCTCGGTCGGGCCCGCCTCGGAGTCGATGCCGATACGGCCCTTGAGCAGCCGCTTGGCCGCCGCCACCCAGATGTTGCCCGGCCCGGTCACCATCGCGACCGGGGCGCACTCCTCGGTGCCGTAGGCGAACATGGCCACCGCCTGCGCGCCGCCCGCGTTGTAGACCTCGTCGACGCCCAGCAGCGCGCACGCCGCCAGGATCGTCGGGTGCGGCAGCCCGCCGAACTCCCGCTGCGCGGGGCTGGTGACCGCCAGCGAACCCACCCCGGCCTCCTGCGCCGGGACCACGTTCATGACCACGCTCGACGGGTAGACCGCGCGCCCGCCCGGCACGTACAGCCCCACCCGCTCCACCGGCACCCACCGCTCGGTGACCGTGCCGCCGGGCACCACCTCGGTCGTGGTGTCGGTGCGCCGCTGGTCGCGGTGGACCTTGCGGGCCCGCCTGATCGACTCCTCCAGCGCCGCCCGCACCTTCGGGTCGAGCTCGGCCAGCGCCCGGCCGATCTCCTCCTCCGGCACGCGCGCGGAGGCGGTCTCGACCCCGTCGAACCTGGCGGTCAGCTCCCGTACGGCTGCCGCCCCGCGATGGCGCACGTCCTCGCAGATGGGCCGCACCTTCTCCAGGGCGGCCTCGACGTCGAGTTCGGCGCGGGGCAGCACGTCGCGCAGGTTCTCCGGAAGGGAACCGCGCATGTCGATACGGGAAATCACCTTCCCTAGTCTACGGAAGGTCGCCACCCCTCCCCGTTTCGTCCACCATCCGGACGGTTCGTCCTCCAGCACAGTGCCTCCCCGCACACTTCATCCTCCTCCACGAAGCTTTCGCGCGCCGGGCTGACGCAGGGTTGCCGAAAGGCATTCCAGGCCCCGGAGGACCACGCATGGGACTAGCCGAAACCACCCCCGCCCTGCCGCCCGCCCAGGTCCGCAGAACCGCCGCGGTCACGGTCGGCCTGCTCATGGGCGTGTGGGTGATCGACTACATCGACCGCGTCATGATGGCGGTCGCGCTGCCGTTCATCGGCGCGGAGTTCTCCCTCACCAAGACCGAGCAGGGCTGGCTCATCACCGTCTTCTCCATCGTGTACCTGCTGTGCCAGGTGCCCGGCGGCATCCTCGCCGACCGCTACGGCGCCCGCCGCCAGCTCATGGTCTCCCTGGTGCTGTGGTCGGTCTTCACCGCGCTCACCGGCCTGGCCTGGGGACTGGTCTCGCTCCTGGTCATCCGCGCGTTGTTCGGCGTCGGGCAGGGACTGTTCCCCGGCGCCTCCTTCAAGGCCATGGCCGAACGCACCACCCCCGAGGCGCGCGGCCGGGCCGCCGGATCCATGCTCGCCTCCAACCAGCTCGGCGCCGGCGTCGCCCCGCTCATCGTGGCGCCGCTCATCCTCGTGCTCGGCTGGAAGCACACCTTCTGGGTCACCGCCGCGGCCGGGGTGGTCATCGGCTTCCTGCTCTGGAAGATGCTGCCGCCGCCCCTGCCCGCCCACCTCAACGGCTCCGACCGCACCGGACGCCACGCCGTACCCTTCTCCGACGTGCTGCGCTCGGCCTCGGTGTGGAAGTTCGCCGCGCTGTTCTGCGCGACCAACATGCTCGGCTACGGCATGATGACCTGGGTACCCAGCTACCTGCTGGAAGAACGCGGCATCTCCCTCATCGGCACCGGCATCCTGAGCGCCATCCCCAGCCTGGTCATGTGCGCCTCCACCTTCGCCGGCGGCTGGCTGTTCGACCGCTACTTCCACGACCGCGCCCGGCTCTACGTCATCCCGCTGCTGCTGGTCACCGCCGCGCTGCTCGTGCTCATGCTCCGGGCCGAGACCGCCGCCGGCTTCACCGTCTACCAGACCCTCGCCCTGGCCGTGGCGGGCCTGTCCACCATGGGCATCCTCGGCATGCCGTTCCGGGCGCTGCCGCCCGCCGTCATCGGCTCCGGCATGGGCGTCGTCAACGTCGGCGGCCAGATCGCGGGCGTCCTGGCCCCCGTGCTCATGGGCGCGCTCGTCGATCGTTTCTCCTACGCCGCCGCCTTCGGCCTGCTCATCGCCACCACCGTGCTCGGCGCGCTGATCGCCGTCATCGTCCCGCAACGCCCGGAACAGTTCACCCTCGCCACCAAGGAGACTGTGTGACCGCCTACGACCTGGTTCTGGCCAACGGCCGCGCCATCGACCCGGAGACCGGCCTGGACGCCGTCCGCGACATCGGCATCGCCGGCGGCGTCATCCGCGCCGTCTCCGGGACGCCCCTGACCGGGGCCACCCGGCTCGACCTCGGCGGCCTCGTCGTCTGCCCCGGCTTCATCGACCTGCACAGCCACAGCATGGACGTGGCCGGGCACCGCCTCCAGGCCCTCGACGGCGTCACCACCGTCCTCGAACTCGAAGCCGGCGCCTACCCCGTCGCCGCCGCCTACCGCAGGGCCGCCGCCGAGGGCCGCCCCCTCAACCACGGCTTCGCCACCTCCTGGGCGGTGGCCCGCATGGCCGTCCTGCTCGGCGTGGAGACCGGCGGCGACCTCGAGGACTTCCTCGCCCACATCGGCCACGAGGACTGGCAGCGCCCCGCGCCACGCCCCGCCGTCGAGCGCATCCTCGGCATGCTCGAGGCCGACCTCGCCGACGGCGCCCTCGGCATCGGCATCCTCGTCGGCTACGCCCCGCGCATCGACCCCTCCGAGTACCTGGCCGTCGCCGCCCTGGCCGCCTCCGCCGGCCTGCCCACCTACACCCACGCCCGCGAACTCGTCGAACAGGACCCCGCCACCCCCATCGACGGCGCCGAGGAGATCGTCCGCGCCGCCGCCGAGACCGGCGCCCACATGCACTACTGCCACGTCAACAGCACCTCCATCCGGCACGTGGACCGCGTCCTCGGGCTGGTGGAGAAGGTCCGCGCCGAAGGCGCGCGCGTCACCACGGAGGCATACCCCTACGGCGCCGGCATGACCGGCATCGGCGCCGCCTTCCTGGCCCCCGAACTCCTGCACCGCCGCGGCCTGACCGCCCACGCGATCGGCCTGCTCGGCGCCGACGGCCGCCTGACCGGCGATGACGCGCTGCGCGCCGCCCGCCGCGACACCCCGGGCGCCGCCGCCTTCGTCCACCTGCTCGACGAGGACGACCCCGCCCAGTTCGCCTTCATCCAGCGGGCGCTGGCCTTCCCCGACGCCGCGGTCGCCACCGACGCCGTCCCGCTGCTGTGGCGCTCCGGCACCCCCGACCCGCTCGCCTGGCCCCTGGCCCCCGACGCCGTCACCCATCCCCGTACGGCCGGCACCTACGGCCGCACGCTGCGCCTCGCCCGGGAGACCGGCGTCCTCAGCCTTCAGGAAGCGGTACGGCGCTGCAGCCTCGTGCCCGCCGACGTGGTCGGCACGGGGGTGCCCGCGATGCGGCGCAAGGGCCGGGTGCAGGTGGGCTGCGACGCCGACCTGACCGTCTTCGACCCCGACGCCGTCACCGACCGCGCCACCTACACCGACACCGCCCACCCGTCCTCGGGCTTCACCCACGTGATCGTGAACGGCTCGTTCGTGGTCCGCGACTCCCGGATCGTCCCCACGGCCCTCCCCGGCCGCCCGGTCCGGGGCTGACGCCGCAAACCGGGGATCCCAGCCCATTCCTCCGGGGCTGGGATCCCGTCCCGTCACCGCGACGGCACCGCGACCGCCGGCTCCCGCAACGGCCGCGCCAGCAGCCAGGCCAGCAGCGGCATGACCGCCAGCGCCAGCAGCGCCACCCGCAGCGACGTGGCCTCGGCCAGCGCCCCGACCAGCGGGCTGGCCACTCCCCCCGCGCTGACCGCCAGCCCGAGCGTGACGCCGCTGGCCGTACCGGCATGGCGGGGCAGATAGTCCTGCCCGAGCGTGACGTGCAGCGAGAACGGCACGTACAACGTCACCCCCGCGGCCGCCGCGAACACGTACAGCCCCGGCCCCGGCACGAGCACCACCCCGGCGAGCGCGGGCACCGCCAGCGCGTACGCCAGCCGCAGCGTCCGCACCCGCCCCAGCCGCGTGGCCAGCCGCCCGCCCAGGATGGTCCCCACGGCCCCGCCCGCGAACTGCAGGAACAGCGCGACCGCCCCGGCCGTGCCCCCTCCGGCGTACAACGCCACGAACGTGCTCAGCCCGATGTAGCCCACCGACCGCAGCCCCATCACCAGCGCCAGCCGCACGAACGCCGGCCAGTCGTCCTTCGCGTCCGTCCCGGTACGGCCGGCCCCCGCGCCCCGCCCGGCCGAGCGCATGGCGGCCACCGTCACCAGGCAGCCGAGCGCGGCGGGAAGCACGAGCAGCGGCGAGGCGGCCAGCCCGCCCCACGACAGCAGCGGCGTCACCAGCAGGGGCGCCACCGCGAACCCGAGGTTGCCGCCCAGCGAGAACCAGCTCATCCCCACGTGGCTGCCCCCACTGACGGTCCTGGCCAGCCGGGCCGACTCCGGATGGTAGGCCGCCACGCCCAGCCCCGACAGCGCGATCGCCAGCCACGTCAGCGGGTAGGAGCCCGCCGGTCCGGCCAGTCCCGCCCCCAGCCCGGTCACGAGCATGCTGACCGGGATCAGCCAGGCCAGCCGCCACCGGTCGGCGACGGCCCCGAACAGCGGCTGCACGATCGACGACAGGAGCGTGGCGGCCAGGACGATCCCGGAGGCGGCCACGTACCCGTAGTGACGCTCGGCCACCAGGAACGGGACGACGGCCGGGACGGCGCCCTGGTAGAAGTCGACGCTGGCGTGGCCGGCGGCCAGCACGCCCATTCTGTTGATGCGCACCCTTCGATCGTGACCCGGCGAGGCGGTGGCGCGCTTCCGATAAAGTGCCAACATATACCGGAAATCCGCCACATGGAGGCCGGGATGCCCGTCCGTCACACGCCCGAGGCGCCCACCGGCGTCCGCCCGCTGCCCGGCGGCGGCCTGATCGACGCGCACCGCCACGACGACCACCAGATCGCCTACCCCCGCCAGGGCGTCATCTCGATCACCACCGACGCGGGCACCTGGGTGGCGCCGGGCAACCGCGCCCTGTGGATCCCGGCCGGAACCGTCCACGAGCACCGCGCCTACGGGCGCACCGACCTGCGCCTGATCGGCCTGGGCGAGAACCCGCTGAACCTGGACCGCCCGGCCGTCCTGGCCGTCACGCCGCTGCTGCGCGAGCTGATCGTGGCCTGTTCGGAGGAGCCGGACGACCCGCTGCTGCGCGCGGTGCTGCTGGACCGGCTGCGCCGGGCGCCGGCCCCCGAACGGCCCGTGCACCTGCCCGCGGCGCGCGATCCCCGGCTGGCGGCCGTGTGCGCGATGGTCGTCGCGGATCCGGCCGGGGAGCGAACGCTGCCGGAGCTGGCCGCCGCCGCGGGCACCAGCGACCGGACGCTGGCCAGGCTCTGCCGGGCGGAGTTCGGGATGACGTTCCCGCAGTGGCGCGCCCAGTTCCGGCTGCACCACGCGCTGGTGCTGCTGGCCGAGGGGGCTCAGGTGACGACGGTGGCCCATCAGTGCGGGTGGTCGTCGGCCAGCGCGTTCATCGACGCCTTCCGGCGGGTGTTCGGGCACACGCCGGGGCGGGCCTTCCACACGTGAGCGCCTTTACGTTGTAGATCATCGGCTGGTGAGTACGATCAACGGCTGTGAGCAAGAAGAGCAAGGGAGGCGGCCAGGGCACCCCCGCCACGGTCGCGCTGACGAAGGCCGGGGCCGACTTCGCCCTCCACCCCTACGAGCACGACGCCGGCGCCCACGCGTACGGCGAGGAGGCGGCCGACGCGCTCGGCCTGCCGTACGAGCAGATCTTCAAGACGCTGGTCGCCGAGGTGGAGAGCGGGCTGGCCGTGGCCGTGGTGCCGGTGGCGGCCAAGCTGGACCTCAAGGCGTTCGCCGCCGCGCTCGGCAGCAAGCGGGCGGCCATGGCCGACGCCGCCAAGGTGGAGCGGGTCACCGGGTACGTCGTGGGCGGCATCAGCCCGCTCGGCCAGCGCAGGCCGCTGCCGACCGTGGTGGACGAATCGGCGCTCGCCTTCGCGACCATCTACTTCTCGGCCGGGCGGCGCGGGCTGCAGATCGAGACCGCCCCCGGCAACCTCGTGGACCTCACCCGGGCGGCCACCGCTCCGATCGCCAAGACCGCGGGTTCGTAAGATTCATCATGTGACCGATCTGCACTACCTGACCGCGACCGAGATGGTCCGGCTGCTGCACGCCCGCGAGATCAGCGCCGTGGAGCTGCTCCAGGCCCATCTCGACCGCATCGAGCAGGTCAACCCGCGCGTCAACGCGATCGTGACGCTGGACGCCGAGCACGCCATGGACATCGCCAGGGCGCTGGACTCGGTCACGCCCGCCGGCCCGCTGCACGGGCTGCCGATCGCGCACAAGGACCTCGTGGACACCGCGGGCATCCGCACCACGTACGGCTCGCCGGCCTTCGCCGACAACGTCCCGGAGCGCGACGACCTCATCGTGCAGCGGCTGAAGGCGGCGGGCGCGATCACGATCGGCAAGACGAACACGCCCGAGTACGGCACCGGCTCCCACACGGTCAACGAGGTGTTCGGGGCCACCCGCAACCCCTACGACCTCAGCCGTTCGGCGGGCGGCTCGAGCGGCGGCGCTGCGGCGGCCCTGGCCTCGGGGATGATCCCGCTGGCCGACGGCTCGGACATGGGCGGGTCGCTGCGCAATCCCGCCTCCTTCTGCAACGTCGTGGGGCTCCGGCCGACGCCCGGCCGGGTGCCGTCGATCTCCGACAAGGCGGCCTGGTTCACGCTGGCCGTCCCCGGGCCCATGGCCAGGACCGTGGACGATCTCGTGCTGATGCTCCAGGCGGTCTCCGGGTTCCATCCCGGCTCGCCGTACGCGATCACCGAGCCGTTCACGCCCGAGCCGCGCGAGGGCGTCGAGCACCTGCGGGTGGCCTGGAGCCCCGACCTCGGCGGGCTGCCCGTCGATCCGCGCACCGCGGCCGTCACCGCCACCGCGCCGCAGGTCTTCGAGGAGCTCGGCGCCCGCGTCGAGCAGGTGGACCTCGACCTGTCCGGCGCCGAGGACGCCTTCCGCATCTACCGCGCCTGGTATTACGCGCTGGCCTTCCCCGACCTGGAGATCCTCGGGCCCAACACGCGCTGGAACGCCGAGCGGGGCCGCGAGGTGTCCGGCGCCGACCTGGCCCGCGCCGAGCAGCTGCGCACCGCGGTGTACCAGCGCATGAACGCCTTCTGGGAGCGCTACGACGTGCTGCTGGCCCCGGTCAGCCAGGTCCCGCCGTTCCCGGTCGGCGAGCCGTACGTGCGTGAGGTCGACGGCGTGGTCATGCCCGACTATCTGGCCTGGATGCGCTCGGCGTACTGGATCAGCGTCCTGCACGCCCCGGCGGCCAGCGTCCCGGCGGGCTTCACCGGCGACGGGCTCCCGGTGGGCGTGCAGATCGTCGGCCGCCCGTTCGCCGACGCCCGCGTGCTGCGCGCCGCCCGCGCCTTCGAGCAGGCCACCGGGTACGGCTGCCGCCGCCCGGCCCTCTAGACCCCGTACGGGTTGCGCAGCGGGGAGTCCCGGTAGCCGTGCACGCCCTCGAGGATGCCGAAGATCGCGACGGCCAGCAGCGGCCAGGCCACGAGCACGCCGTGGGCGGTCAGCTTGAGCGAGCCGGCCACCACCTTGAGCCCGGGCGCCGCGGCCTCCACGGTGACCACGCCGAGGGTGACGCTGGAGCCCACCCAGAGGGTGAGGAAGGCGGCCAGCACGCCGCCGGCGCACAGCCCGGCCAGCACGGCGAGCTGGTCTTCGCGCCTGCCGAACCAGGCGGCGGCCCCGCACAGCAGGCCCAGCCCGCCGGTGATGGCGGCGAACCAGCCGTCGGCGGCGATGAGCGCCTGGGTGGAGGGGTCGGCCAGGACGGTGGCGCCCTTGTCGGTGACCGTCATCGGCGCGCGCGGGGAGGCGTAGGACCAGGCGAGCCCGGCCGCGACGCCGAGAACCGCGAGAACGAGCACGGTCACCGCGAAAAGCCGCACATGCCGTACCACCCGACTCCCCCTCACATCTCTGCCCGAACCGCTTGATGGTATCCCGGTACCTACCTGAACACGCTGAGGTGGACATCGCACCAGCGCGTCCCGGAACGCGGGACAATGTCCGGCATGAGCGATGAAGAGGTCTGGCTGATCGACCCCTCGGGACCACTGCGGGGGGACGTCGTCGTCCGGGGATCCAAGAACGGCGTCTCCAAGCACATGGTGGCCGCCATGCTGGGCAGCGGCGAGAGCACGATCGGCAACGCGCCGGAGGTCGGCGAGGTCGGCATCACCGCCGCGATGCTGACGGCGCTGGGCATCAACGTCGAGATCGACGGGGGCGAGATCCGCATCGAGCAGGGTCCGGAGATCCGGCCCCGGGTGCCGGAGGAGTACACCGGCCTCAACCGCATCCCCATCCTCATGCTCGGCCCGCTGCTGCATCTGGCGGGCGAGGCGTTCGTGCCGCTGGTCGGCGGCGACCCGATCGGCCGGCGGCCCATCGACTTCCACGTGGACGCGCTGCGTCAGATGGGCGCCGAGGTCGAGGTCCAGGAGGGCGGCGTCTACGCCAAGGCCAAGCGGCTCAACGGCGCCCGGCTGCAGCTGCCCTACCCGAGCGTGGGCGCCACGGAGACGGTCCTGATGTCGGCAGTGCTGGCCGAGGGCAAGACTGTGCTGAAGAACGCGGCCATGGAGCCCGAGGTCGTCGAGCTGGCGCTGTTCCTGCAGCGCATGGGCGCCAGGATCGAGCTGTCGCCCGATCGCAGGATCGTCATCGAGGGCGTCGACCGCCTGCACGGCGCGCAGACGTGGCTGGCCGGCGACCGGATCGAGGCGTTCTCCTATCTGGCGGCCGGCCTGGTCACCGGTGGCGAGGTGCGCGTGCACGGCTGTCCCCAGGACCGGCTGGTGACCGCGATCACCACGCTGGCCAGGATGGGCGCCCAGTTCGAGATCAACGACGAGTACCTCTGCGCGACCGCCCCGCCCGAGGGCCTGCGCTCGGCCGCCGTGCACACCGACACCCATCCGGGCTTCATGACGGACTGGCAGACCCCGCTCATGGTGCTGTTCACGCAGAGCCAGGGCATGTCGGTGCTGCACGAGACCGTCTTCGAGAACCGCCTGGTCTACGTGCCCGCGCTGCAGGAGATGGGCTGCGAGATCGAGGTGTTCGACCAGTGCCTGGGCGGGCCGGCCTGCCGCTACCACGACACCAACGCCAAGCATTCGGCGGTCGTGCGCGGCGTCTCCCGGCTCAAGGGCGCAGACGTGCGGCTGCCCGACATCCGCGCCGGGTTCTCCGCGGTGCTGGCGGCCGCGGTGGCCGACGGCACGTCCACGCTGCGCGGCGTGCACCACATCGAGCGCGGCTACCACCGGCCGTTCGAGCAGTTCAAGACCCTGGGACTGAACATCCAAAGGTAGCGGTAAAGAGTTGGAAGCGGGCGTTTGCCGCTGATCACCCGGTCGTATAGCAACCTTCGTGACTGTCCTCAAATCCGTCGGCGCGCTGGGCATGGTGGGGGCTGTGGGCGGGCTGCTGGCCGGCGCGCTGGCCGTGCCGACCGTGGGCGGGGCGGGCCTGACGGCCAAGCTCCTGGCCTCGACCTTCACCGACCTGCCCCCCGCGCCCCGCGAGGAGCCGCTGTCGCAGGTGACGCGGCTGCTGGACAAAGAGGGCAAGGTCTTCGCCCAGTTCTACACGGCCAACCGCACCCAGGTGGCGCTGGCCAAGGTGGCGCCGGCCATGCGCGAGGCGATCGTCGCGATCGAGGACGCCCGCTTCTACGAGCACGGCGGCCTCGACGTCAGGGGCACCCTGCGGGCGCTGATCACCAACAGCCAGGCGGGCGGCATCCGGCAGGGCGGTTCCTCCCTCACCCAGCAGCTCGTCAAGAACATCCTGGTGGAGAACGCGCAGAGCGCCGACGAGCGCGACCGGGCGCGGGCGCAGAGCCTCGGCAGGAAGATCACCGAGCTGAGGTACGCGCTGGCGCTGGAGGAGAAGTACCGCAAGGACGAGATCCTGGAGCGCTACCTCAACATCGCCTACTTCGGCGCCGGCGCCCACGGGGTGGAGGCGGCGGCCCAGCGGTTCTTCGCCACCACGGCCGCCCGGCTGACCCTGACCCAGGCGGCCACGCTGGCCGGGGCGGTCCGCGCGCCGTACACCACCGATCCCTCACTCGGCCGCAAGCACCAGGCGAAGCTGAAGGAGCGGCGCGACCTCGTGCTGGACCGGATGGCCGGGCTCGGCATGATCACCGCGGCGGAGGCCGCGGCGGGCAAGCGGGCCGGGCTCGGCATCGAGCTGGCGCCGCAGCCCGGCGGCTGCGCCCAGAGCGAGTATCCGTACTACTGCATGTACGTGCAGCGGGAGCTGCTGACCAGCCCGGCGTTCGGCAACACGCCGGCCGAGCGGCAGAGCAGGATGGCCAGGGGCGGCCTGACGATCCGCACCGCGCTCGCGCCGAAGGCGCAGCGGGCGGCCGAGCGCGCCATCCGGGCCCGGGTGGACGCCGAGGACACCGAGGTGGCCGCCGAGGCCATGGTCGAGCCGGGCACGGGCAAGATCCGGGCGATGGCCGCGAGCAAGCGCTTCGGCACCAACCCGGGCGGGCGGGACAACGGGCCCGGCACCACGTTCAACCTGCCGGCCGACGTGGCCCACGGCGGCGGCATGGGGTTCCAGGCGGGCTCGACGTTCAAGGTGTTCACGCTGGCCACCGCGCTGGAGCAGGGCTGGCGGTTCGGCCAGGGGTTCCAGACGCCCGGGGCGCTGGTGCCCGCGCACGGCTACCGCGACTGCCGGGGCAACGCCGTCAACGCCCCCGGCGCCCGGGTCTACAACGCCAGCGGCGAGGGCAGGGGCGGCCCGCACAGCCTGGAGACCGGCACGTGGAAGTCGGTCAACATCTTCTACATGATGCTGGAGCAGAAGGTCGGCCTGTGCAATGTGGTCAAGACCGCGCAGGCGCTCGGCGTCACCCGGGCCGACGGTACGGCGCTGCGGGAGGTGCCGACGTTCACCCTCGGCGTCAACGAGATGGATCCGGTCACCGTGGCCGCGGCCTTCGCCGCCTTTGGCGCCCGGGGCCTGTACTGCAAGCCGCAGGCCATTCTGGAGATCTCCGGGGACGGCGGGCGGACGGCGGTGCCGCCCTCCTGCGAGCAGGCGCTGGAGAAGCGGGTGGCCGACGCGGTCACCTACGTGCTGCGCGGGGTGTTCGGCCAGGGCACGATGAAGGGGCAGAGCATCGGCCGCCCGGCGGCGGGCAAGACGGGCACCAACAACGGCTACACCTCGGCGTGGTTCGCCGGGTACACGCCGGATCTGGCGGCGGCGGTCAGCGTGGGCGACATCCGGGGCTCCTACCGCTACCCGCTGACCGGGGTGCGGATCGGCGACGCGTACTACGGCTCGGTGCAGGGCGCCTCGCTGCCGGGGCCGATCTGGGTGAGCTCGATGGAGGCGGCGCTGCGCAACCGACCGGCCACCGGCTTCGTATATCCAGATATGTCACGCTTCGGTGGCGGCTACACGCCGGGCCTGAAGGAGATGCTGGCGGCCGAGCGCAAGGCGGCCCGCGACCGGTTGCCCCGAGGTGAACGCAAGCGCTGGAAACGCGGCGGCCAGCACCGGAAAAACCATAAAATCCGCTGGAAACGGCACCACCAGCGCTAAGACTTGACACAACATCGCAACCGCTCAGTTATGGAGCGGGATTGAACCGGTCGTCGCTGGTGGATAACGTCCGGGAGGATTCACCGAGCCGTTCGGAGTCATTCATGCGCGACTGGCCAGGTTTAGTCGGGCGGGATGCCGCGTTGCACACGTTGCGCGAGGCGATGACGCGGCCCCCGTCCGTGGCTTTGGTGGAGGGAGAACCGGGGATCGGCAAGACGACCCTGGTACACGCGGCGGCGGCCCATGCCCGCACCGCCGGGCGCACCCTTCTGCTCGGGCACTGCCATCAACTCCGTGAGCCGTTCCCCTACGGACCCGTCTTCGAGGCCCTGCGCGACCTCGGATCCCGGCTGCCCCAGGCGGCGGCCCTCAACCCCGTCACCGGCGCCCTGCGCGGGCACTTACCCGAGCTGGGCGACGTGCTGCCCGCGCCGCCCGCGCCGCTGACCGACCCGGACGCCGAGCGCCATCGCCTGTTCCGGGCCGTCCACGGCCTGCTGGACGCCGCCGGGCCGACCGTGCTCGTCGTCGAGGACCTGCACTGGGCCGACGACGGCACCCAGGACCTGCTGCGCTTCCTGCGCCGTCGGCCGCCGGACGGCCTGTCGCTGGTCATGACCTACCGCAGGAGCGACCTTCCCGCGGCCGGGCTGCTGCTCGGCCCGGCCTACCGCCACTCCCCCGAGGCCACCAGCGTGGTCATCCCGCTCGGCCCGCTCGACGCCCGCGACGTCGGCACGCTGGCCGCCGCGCTGCTCGGCCGCGACGATCTGCCCGCCGCCTTCGCCACCCGGCTGCACGAGCGCACCTCGGGCATCCCGTTCCTGGTCGAGGAGGTCGTGCGCTCGCTGGGCGACGACCGCCGCCCCGAGGCGCTGGAGCACGCCGGCGTCCCGCTGCTGCTGCGCGAGTCGATGACCGAGCAACTGGCCAGGCTCTCCCCCGCCGCGCTGGCCACCGTCCGGGCCGCCGCCGTCCTGCGCCTGCCCTCGGGCGAGCCGCAGCTGGCCGCCGTCGCGGGCGACGCGGGCGGGCTGGTCGAGGCGCTCGCCCTCGGCGTCCTGCACGAATACCCCGGCAACCGGTACGGCTTCCGCCACACGCTGGCCCAGGAGGCCGTCTACGACACCATCCCCGGCCCCGACCGCAGGCTGGGCCACGAGCGGGCGGTGGAGGCGCTGGCCGCCCTCGACCCGCCGCCGCTGGTGCAGCTCACCTTCCACGCCCGCCGCTCGGGCGACGCCCGCGCGTGGATCGCGTACGGCGCCGCCGCCGCGGAACGCGCCGCCGCGCTCGGCGACACCCCGGTCGCCATCCAGGTGCTGGAGGACATGGTCGCCGACCCGGGACTGCCCGGCTCCGAGCGGGTCGCGCTCGTGCTGGAGCTGGCCCGGCTGGCGCTGGCCGGATTGGCCTACCCCCGGGTCGCCCGGTTGCTGCGCCACCTGCTGGCCGACGACCGTCTCTCCCGCGACCTGCGCGGGGAGGCCAGGCTCGCGCTCGGGCTGATGGTCTTCGGCCAGGGTGGCGACGTGGCCACCGGCCGCCCGGCGATCCTGGCCGCCGTGGAGGAACTCGACGACCGGCCGGCGCTGGCCGCCAGGGGCCTGGCCGGGCTGGCCATGCCGGGCTGGGGCGCGGAGTCCCTGCCCACCCACGAGAAGTGGATGTCCAGGGCCGAGGAGCTGGTCGCGACCGCCGACCATCCCGAGATCGCCGCCGCCGTCCAGGGCAACCGGACGGCGCTGGCCATGTCGGTCGGCCTGCCCGAGGCCGGCCGGCTGGCGCAGGCGCTGCCCGCCACCGACCCCTCGGCCGCCGTCCGGCGGCAGGTGGCGCGCGCCTACTGCAACCTCTACGACCTGGCCGCCACGCTGGGCCGCTACGCCGAGGCCGAGGACTTCGGCCGCCGCGGCCTGGCCCTGGCCGAGGAGACCGGGGCGTTCTTCCCCGCCTACCTCGCCCAGGGCGTGGCGCTGCGGGTGGATCTCATGACCGGCCGCTGGGACGGCCTGGCCGTCCGCGCGCTCGCCGCCGTCGAGAGCAAGGAGGAGAGCCCGGTCGCGGCGCTGGAGGCCCACTACGTGCTCGGCCGGCTGGCGCTGGCCTCCGGCGAGTGGGCCGAGGCCGCCGCCCACCTGCGCGCCTCCGGCCTGGACGAGCCGGACGAGCGCTACCTGCCGCTCGTCCTGGCCGCCTGGGCCGGGCTCATCGAGCTGCATCTGGCCCGCTCGGAGGTGGCCGAGGCGGTCAAGGAGGCCGGCCGGGCGACCGGGCGGCTGGCCGCCAAGGGCGTGTGGGCGTGGGGCGACCAGGTCGTCCCCGCCGCCGTCGAGGCGCTGCTGCGCGACGGCCGCGCGCCGGAGGCGGCGGAGCTCGTGCAACGCTTCGCCGCGGGCCTCACCGGCAAACAGGCCCCCTCGGCCGCCGCCGGTCTCCACCTGGCGCGCGGCATGCTGGAGGCGGCCGGCGGCCGCCACGAGTGCGCCGCCGAGGCGTTCGCGCTGGCCCGCGCCGCCTGCGCGGCCCTGCCGCAGCCCTACGCGGCCGCGCGGGCCGGGGAGTCCGAGGCGGGTTCGCGCCGCGCCCTGGGCGACCGTACGGCTGCCGCCGAGGCGCTGGCCGAGGCGGCCGACCGCTTCGCGGCGCTGGGCGCCACCCGGGACGCCGCCCGGTGCCGGCACGCGTTGCGCGAGTGCGGGGTGGCCATGCCGACCGTCAGGCGGAAGAGCGCCGGTGTGCTCTCTCCGCGGGAGCGCGAGGTCGCCAGGCTCGTGGCGCTGGGCCGTACCAACAAAGAGATCGCGGAGGTGTTGTTCCTGTCGCGCCGCACGGTCGAGACCCACGTGGCGACCCTCCTGCGCAAGCTCGGGGTGCGCTCGCGGACGGAGGTCGTGTCCGCGCTCGCCGCTGAGGGGGTCCCGGCCGCCGAGCGGCCGGGACCCGGGTGAATCACCGGTGGTGCGTCATCAGACCTTGATGCTCCACCAGTCGAGGACGCCCTGGTCCTGGGCGTAGATGTCCTCGATGTACAACACCCACGAACCGGCGGCGTTCTGGTTCACCGGTACGGACCAGGTCTGGGTGCCGAACGGCGTGCAGGAGGTGCCGCCGGCCGCCCTGATCTGGTGCCACGTGCCGCTCGGGCCGCGCAGCCAGATGTCGAGGTCCTCGAGGCAGGTGTGGTTGCTGGTCGCGGTCACCGTCACCGGCGACTGCGCCCTGCCGGTCGCGTTGGAGGTGACCGGGCTCTGGATGTAGGTGAAGTCGCGGATCTGGTAGTCGGTGTCGTTGCGGAAGGTCCGGCCGCCGGTGTCACCCGACACGGTCAGCGTGAACACCGTGGTCTTGGTTCCGGTCTCTCCCGAGCCGGTGATCGTCACCGGGTACGTGCCCGACGGGGTCGAGGTACTGGTGGTGATCGTCAGCGTGGAGTTGTTGCCGGAGGTGACCGAGGTCGGGTTGAAGGTGGCACCGGCGCCGGAGGGCAGGCCGGTGGTGCCGGTGAAGTTGATCGTCTGAGCGGTGCCGGCGGTGGTCTGCGTGTTGATCGTCGTCGTGGCCGGGTTGCCGGCCTGGACGGTGCCGGAGGCGGGGTTGGCCGCTATCGAGAAGTCACGGATGGGCGGGTTGCCGTCGCCCACGGCGAGCTTCCAGATGGCCCAGGCGGCCGCGTCCGAGGCCCGGTCGAGCACCGTGTCGTTGATGTTGGCGGAGGTGTCGCAGGCGGCGTGGTAGCACCGGTCGTATGCCTGACCGGCGGTGCCGCCCCACTTGGTGGCCTGGGCCTGCGTCTTGGTGAAGCTCGCGCCGGCCGCGACGCCCGACGTGGCGATGCCCGCGTTGCGGAACGAGGCGTCGTCGGAGCGGTTGGCGCCCTCGGTGTTCTCCTCCGGCTGCAGGTTCAGCCGGTCGTAGAACGCCTTGAGGTGCTGGGCGGCGGTGGTGTTGATGTTGTTGATGAAGTAGCCGCCGTTGGGCGAGCCCACCATGTCGTAGTTGTGGTAGACCTGGATCCGCTGGCGCTCGGCCGTGCTCAGCGAGGCGATGTAGCCCTCGGAGCCGTTCAGGCCCTGCTCCTCGTCACTCCACCAGCCGAAGCGCACGTGCTTGAGCATGTTCGGCCGCTGCGCCGCCAGGGTCAGCGCCACTTCCAGCAGCGCCGACGAGCCCGAGGCGTTGTCGTTGATGCCCGGTCCGGCCGTGACGCCGTCCAGGTGCGCGCCGGCCATGATGACCTGGTTCTCGTCACCGCCCGGCCAGTCGGCGACCAGGTTCGGGCCCGCGCCGGAGGTGCAGGTCGACCCGCACGCCACGCGGCGCACCGTGTAACCGGCCTGCTGGAGCCTCTGCTCCACGTACGACACCGAGGCGGTGTAGCCGGGGCCGGTCGAGCGGCGGTTGCCGCCGTTGTTGGTGGCGATCGTCTGGAACTGGTTGATGTGCGCCTTGACGTTGGTCAGGCTGATGTCCGGCGGATCGACGGTCCCGGTTCCCACCGTCAGCCGGAAGGTCGCCGTGTGGGTGGCCGTCGTGCCGGTGCCCGTCACCGTGATGGTGTGGGTGCCCTGCGGCGTGTTGGCGCTGGTGGTGACCGTGAGCGTGGAGTTGTTGCCGCTGGTCACCGAGGTGGGGTTGAAGGTCGCGCTCGCGCCGGCCGGCACGCCGGAGGCGCTCAGGTTGACCGTCTGCGCGTTGCCCGCGGTCGTCTGCGTGACGATCTGCGTGGTCGCCGTCTGCCCGGCCTCCACCGACCCGGTGGCCGGGTTGGTGTTGATGGAGAAGTCCTGGTTCGGCGCCTCACAGGTGGGCTCGCCGGACTGCACCGGCACGCTCACCGCGTTCCACGCCGCCTTGGTGGTGGCGCACTCGACGCTGTTGGCGCCGTAGAGCTCGACCGCCGCGGCCAGCGACGCCGAGCGCACGTTCGCGTAGCGCCACGACGAGGTCTTGCGGCCCAGGGCGCCCATGAAGATCTTGCCGGCCTTCTGGATGCCGATGCCGGTCACCGAGCTGGGGCCGCCGGAGCAGATCGGGCTGGTCGGCTTGCCGCCACCCGGGTTGCTGCCCTCGGCCAGCAGGTAGAACCAGTGGTTGAGCGGACCGGCCGCCGCGTGCACCTCGGTGTTCGGGATCGAGGTGGACCAGCAGTTCGGGTCGCCGACCCGGTTCGGGTTGTACATGTACCTGATCGGGCCCTGGCCGACCAGGTTCACCTCCTCGCCGACCTCGTAGTCCGCCGGGTCGTCGGCGTTGGCGGCGAAGTGCTCGGTCAGCGCGCCGAAGATGTCGCCGGTGCTCTCGTTGATGCCGCCGTTCTCGTTGCCGGAGCCGGCGCCGCCGGGCGTGGTCTGGAAGATGGCGTGGCCGTACTCGTGGGCGACCACGTCGATCGGGGTGACCTGGCGCTGGCTGTCCTGGGAACGGCCGAAGTTGGTGTAGCTGCCGTTCCAGTAGGCGTTGACGTCGCTCAGGCCGACCCGCGCCGGGAAGCCGCCGCCGGTGCCGTTGACGCCGTTGCGGCCCAGCCAGTCACGGAGCATGTTCCACTCGCGCTGGGCGCCGTACAGGACGTCCACGCAGGCGGTCTCGAGGTTGGTGCCGGAGTTGTTGCCCCACACGTCGTCCGGCCCGGTGTACGGCGAGCCGTTCTGGCCGCCGCACTGGTAGCCGGGGCGGGTGGTGTCGACCATGCGGTACGTGCCGGACTGCTGGCTCGTGTCGATGGTCACGTTCGGGTAGTAGTAGCCGTTGCCGGTGCCCAGGTTGCCAGCCGTGGCGGCGGTGGCGGACTTGGCCCGGTCCTTGGCGACGGCGCCGAGGTTGCTGTATCTGACCAGGTCGTAGCTGTCGGCGACCTTGCCGGTGCGGGCGTCGACGAAGACGTGCTGCTTGCTCGGCTTGCCGGCGGCCACGCCTTCGACCACGGTCTCCCAGGCCAGCTTCGGCGTCTTGCCCCAGGCCAGCACGACCAGGCGTGGCGTGCCCGCGGCGTCGACGCGCGAGAGCCTGGTCTTGGAGACGCGGATCGCGCGCTCGGCGCTGATCCGCGGCTCGACGGCCAGGTCGGCCGGTGCGGGGCCGGTGGCCGCGGTGGTGTCGCGTACCCGGCCCTGCGAGTCGGTGACGACGACCGCGTCGCCGCCGACCATCGGCAGGCCCTTGTAGGTGCGGTCGTAGGACACGTAGAACATGCCGCTGGCGCCGGCCGTCACGGCGCGGCGCCAGTAGGTCTCGTCAGGGCCCTTGCGTAATTCGTCCAGTCCGCTGGCCACGGCCCGGTCGGCCGCTGTGGCGGCAAGGCCCTGCGGATCGGAGGCGGTCAGGCTCTGCTGGGGTTTGGCGCCCGGAGGCGCTGTGGCGGCGGCCGGGTTGATCACCATGGCGGCCGTGGCGGCCAGCCCGGCGACTGCCGCGAGGACGGATCTGCGTCTCACTCGCCAGTCCTTTCAGGTTCCGTCCACGCTGGCCCGCACGGGCGTGCGGACCGGCGTGGAGGATGGGGGGTGTGGCGGCTTGACACTAAGACCGGACCGCTTGATGGGATATCCGTATCGATATCGGTATGCGTACGGAAATTACGGTGAAGCCCGGTTTGGGCGGTCAGGTGTAAGACCCTCAGCGGACGGCGGCGGGCGAGGACGCCTCCCCGGCCAGCAGGCGCGGCGCGCCCGAGCCGTCGGCCGGGACCGACCACACGTCCCTGCCCTTGGCGTACATCACCGTCCGCTCGTCCAGCCAGGCCGCCTGGTCGTCGATCGAGGCCGGCTCCGCCAGGGGCGTCTCCCTGCCGGTGGCCAGGTCCAGGGCGTGCAGGCGCCACGGCCCCGGGCTGACGCGCTTCTTGTAGACCAGGGTCGTGCCGTCCGGCGACAGCGACGGGCACTCGGCGTTCTCCCGCAGCGTGCGGGCCCGCCAGTTCGCGAAGTCTCCTTCCACCAGGTAGGTCTTGCCCTTCGTGCCCAGCGTCGCGTAGAAGCGGTTGTCGTCGGCGGCGAACGTGATGCCCCAGTAGTTGACGTCCGCGGAGTGGTAGCGGCGGCCGTCGATGCGCACCGGGATCTCCTCGATGTTGGTGATCACGTAGCCGGTGCGCGTGTCCAGGATGCCGCTCCAGGTGGAGAAGCCGCCGCTGTTGTAGGACTCGCCGGTGACGAAGACCGTCCAGGACGCCATCCGGCCGCTGGCCGAGACCCGGGCGCGGCTGGGGACGCCGGCCAGCCGTACCCTGCGGATCTCCTTCAGGTCGCGGCCGAGCACGATCGCGTCGGTCGTGGGCGGCGCGCCCGCGCGGGTGGTCAGGCAGAGGGTGGTGCCGGCGGCGGTGTAGGTGCGATCGCACCGGAGCGCGCTCACCGTGGGCGCGGCGCCCGTGGCCGGCAGCGGCGCCGCGGCGAGCCGCCCCGAGGTGCGGAACACCAGTTGCCCGGGGCGGCCCGGATCCACCGCGCCGGCGGCCGGGCCCTCGCTCCGGGCGGCCGACCACCAGGCGTAGCCGGTCGCCGCCCCGGCCAGCACCACCACCGCCAGCACCACGGCCAGGAGCCTGCCGCGCGGCGACGGCCCGGCCTCCCCCTCCGGTTCCCCGGAGACGTCACGGATGATCGTCTGGTCCACGCTCACAACACCCTCCAGGCCACGATCATCGACACCGCCAGCCCGGCCGCCATGACCAGCAGGCCCTGCCCGGCTCCCAGCGCCGTCCACAACACGCCGAACCCGATCGAGGACACCATCCGCGCCGCCGCCTGCCCGGTCTGCAGCACCGCCAGGCCGCTGGTTCGCAGGCCCTCCGGCAGCATCGGCCCGGCCAGCGCCATCAGCACGCCGTCCGTGGCCGCGTAGAACGCCCCGTGCAGCACCAGCACCGGCAGCAGCCAGCCCGGCCCCATCAGCACCAGGTAGGCGGCCAGCAGCGCCACATGCCCGGCGACGAACACCGCGGCCCTGCCGTACCGGTCGGACAACCTGCCCACGGGTACGGCCAGCAGCAGGTAGACCGCGGCCGTGCCCAGCGGCAGCAGGGGGAACAACTCCGGCGCGAACCCCAGGCGGCGCTGCAGCATGAGGTAGACGAAGGCGTCGCTCACGGTCACCAGCCCGAGCAGGCAGGCGGCCAGGCACACCCGGCGGAACGCGCGGTCCTTCAGCACCGCCACCCGCAGCGACGGGCGCGGCGCCAGCGGGCCGCGGCGATCGCGCACCACCGCGGCCAGCATCACCACGCCCAGCGCCGCAACGCAGAAGCTGGTGACGAAGACCGCGTCGTGCGCGCCGCCGGTCGCCGCCAGCAGGCCGAAGGCCGCCAGCGGGCCGAGCAGCGCCCCGGCGGTGTCCATCGCGCGATGCACGCCGAAGGCGGTGCCGAGGCCGTCCACCGGCGCGCTCAGCGTGATCAACGCGTCGCGCGGCGCGGTGCGCAGGCCCTTGCCGGTGCGGTCGGCGGCGATGACGGCGCCCAGCGCGCCGACCGAGCCGCCCGCCGCCAGCAGGCCGAGCTTGGCCAGCGCCGACAGGCCGTACCCGATCCCGGCCACCAGCTTGCGCCGCCGCCACCGGTCGGCCGCGTGCCCGCCGGCCAGGCGTACCGCCGCCGTCACCCCGAAGTACAGCCCGTCCAGCACGCCGAACTGCACCAGGCTGAGCCCGAGCGTGCCGACCAGGTACAGCGGCAGCACCGCGGTGATCATTTCTGAGGAGATGTCGGTCACCAGGCTCACCGCGCCGAGCGCCACCACGTTGGCGGGCACGGCGCGCGAGAGCCTGGTGCCTTTGATCGACAGGTACATCTAGTGGCAGGTGTAGGTGGGGCTGGTGTCCTTGACCGCGCCGTCCACCCCGACGAGCTGCGAGGTGAACGTGGTGTCGGTGAACGACAGCTTCACCACGCCGTAGGTGCCGCTCAGGCGCTTCTGGCTGTTCGGCTGAACGTTCTCGATGTTGTACGGCGAGGCCCCGCCCATGCCGCCGAGGATCTCGACGATGCCGTTGGGATCGGCCTGGGCGTCCGGGTTCTGCGGGGCGAAGCGCTCGTAGTGGTGGTCGTGCCCGTTGAGCACCAGCTCGGCCCCGGCCGCGTACAGGCGCTGCCACACCGGGCGGCTGACCGGGTCGTTGCCGTGCTCGCCCGAGCTGAACAGCGGGTGGTGCCAGTAGGCGGCCACGCACCGCTTGGTCGTGGCGGCCAGGTCGGCGCTGAGCCAGTCGAGCTGGGCCTGGCTGTCGAAGGAGTTGGAGTCCAGGGCGATGAAGTGCCAGGCGCCGCGGTCGTAGCTGTAGTAGCTCTTGCCCTGCGGGTAGGCGATCGACCCGAAGTACGACTTGTAGCCGGCCAGCGGGCCCGCCGGGTCGTAGGTCTCGTGGTTGCCCGGGCTGGGCTTGGTCTTGGCCTTGAAGCGGCCCCACGACTTGTCGTAGTAGTTGCGGAAGTCCGACAGCAGGGCGTCGTCGTACTGGTTGTCGCCCATCGTGATGACGAACTCGGGGTTGAGCTGCTCGACCAGCGTCGCGGTCTTCAGGTGCATGCACGAGGAGCCGGAGGAGCACTGCTGGGCGATGTCACCGGCCGCCGCCACGGTGAAGGAGGGGCCGCCGGGGTCGGGGCCGCCGCCGAACACCTGCATCTCCCACAGCGAGTAGCCGTAGGGGGTGCCGCGCTGCGTGCCGTACATGCGCACGTAGCGGGCGGAGGCGCTGACGGTCAGGTCGTCGGTGCCGCCGTCACCGGTCGTGGTGGAGTAGACGGTGGTCCAGCTCGCGGCGTCGGGCGAGACCTGGATCTGGTAGGCCTTGCCGTAGGCGACCTCCCAGAACAGCTTCACCCGCGAGATCTGCTGGGTGCTGCCCAGGTCGACGCGGATCCACTGCGGGTCCTGGCCTTCCAGGGAGGCCCAGCGGGTGGAGGTGAAGTTGCCGTCGAAGGCTTTGCCGGAGCTGTAGGAGCTGCCCTCCTTGGAAGAGGAGGCAGCGGGTTTGCCCTGAGAGAGCAGGGTCTCGGCGGCCGACTGCGCCGTGGCGGGCGTCAGCAGGGCGACCAGTAAGGAGAGGATGGCGAGCAGGGACCAGCGGGCTCTGGACATGGCGAATCTCCTGGGGGGCGAGATTGGGGCATGACCCGTCGAGCAGCCGGGATAGCGAGTGGATCTCGCCAAGCACGTCACCCCGCGCAGGGGCCGCGCCAAGCCGCTTACCAGGCGATCGTGGCAAGCGGCAGGGCGAGGTGTCAAGATAGTTAGGAAGGTTTCTTAACCTCCAAGGCAGGCCGGGCCGAGGAGTTGCTTCAGGTCGCCCATGAGCGCAGGCGACGGAGTGACCCGCAGACGGTCCTCCACCCGCAGGACCGTGGTCTTGGGGCCGTGGTGCACCTGCAGGTGCACCTCGGAGGTGCCCGGATGGGTGGTCAGGATCTCCTTCAGCCGCGAGACCACCGGCGGCGTGCAGCGGCCCAGCGGCAGGCTGACGGTCAGCGGGCCGCCCGCCTCCTGGGTGAGGTCGGGCGCGGTCACCTCCATCGCGATGATCTTGGCGACGTCCTCGCGCTTGTCGATGCGGCCCTTGACGAAGACGATCGCGTCCTCGGCCAGGATCGTCGAGCACAGCTGGTAGGCCGAGGGGAAGATCATGACCTCGATGGCGCCTTCGAGGTCCTCCAGCTGGGTCAGCACCCAGGTGTCACCCTTCTTGGTGACCTTGCGCTGCACGCCCGACAGGATGCCGCCGACGGTGACGACCATGCCGTCGGCGCGGGAGTCGTCCTGCAGGGCCGCGACCGAGCAGTCGGCGCCGGAGGCCAGGATGTGCTCCACGCCGAACAGCGGGTGGTCGGAGACGTACAGGCCCAGCATCTCCCGCTCGAACTGCAGCAGGGTGTTCTTGTCCCACTCGCCGACCGGGATCTGCACGTCGAAGGTCTGGTCCTCGCCGCCCTCGATCGCGCCGAACAGGGAGTCCTGGCCGATCGCCTCGTTCTTCTTGATGTCGATGATCGCGTCGACGGCCTGCTCGTGCACCATGACCAGGCCCTTGCGGACGTGGCCGTGGGAGTCGAAGGCGCCCGCCTTGATCAGCGACTCGATGACCCGCTTGTTGCAGACGATCGCCGGGACCTTGCGCAGGAACTCCTTGAAGTCGGCGAAGCGCCCCTTCTCCTTGCGCGCGCCGATGATGCCGTCGACGACGTTGCCGCCGACGTTGCGGATGGCCGACAGGCCGAAGCGGATGTCGGTGCCGCGCGGGGTGAAGTCGAAGTCGGAGTCGTTGACGTCCGGCGGGAAGACCTTGATGCCCATGCGGCGGCACTCGTTGAGATAGAGCGCCGACTTGTCCTTGTCGTCCTTGACCGACGTCAGCAGCGCGGCCATGTAGGCGGCCGGGTAGTTGGCCTTGAGGTAGGCGGTCCAGTAGGAGACCAGGCCGTAGCCGGCGGTGTGGGCCTTGTTGAAGGCGTAGTCGGAGAACGGGAGCAGGATGTCCCACAGGGCCTTGATGGCGGCGGCCGGGAAGCCGTTGTCCTTCATGCCCTTCTCGAAGAACTCGTACTGCTTGTCCAGCTCCGACTTCTTCTTCTTGCCCATCGCGCGCCGCAGCAGGTCGGCGCCGCCGAGGGAGTAGCCGGCGACCTTCTGGGCGATGGCCATGACCTGCTCCTGATAGATGATCAGGCCGTAGGTCGTGTCGAGGATGTCCTTGAGCGGCTCCTCGAGCGCCTCGTGGATCGGGGTGATCTCCTGCTGGCCGTTCTTGCGCAGCGCGTAGTTGGTGTGGGAGTTGGCGCCCATCGGGCCCGGCCGGTACAGGGCCAGGGCCGCGGAGATGTCCTCGAAGTTGTCGGGGCGCATCAGGCGCAGCAGCGAGCGCATGCCGCCGCCGTCGAGCTGGAAGATGCCGAGCGTGTCGCCGCGCGCCAGCAGCTCATAGGTCTTGACGTCGTCCAGCGGCAGGTCGAGCAGCTCGATCTGGTTGCCGGTGTCGGCCTCGATGTACTTCAGGCAGTCGTCGATGATCGTGAGGTTGCGCAGGCCCAGGAAGTCCATCTTCAGCAGGCCGAGCGTCTCGCAGGTCGGGTAGTCGAACTGCGTGATGATCGCGCCGTCGGAGTCGCGGCGCATGATCGGGATGTAGTCGGTCAGGACCTCCGAGGACATGATGACGCCCGCGGCGTGCACGCCGGTCTGCCGGATCAGGCCCTCCAGGCCGCGCCCGAGGTCGATCGTGGACTTGACGTCCACGTCCTCGTCGTAGAGCTTGCGCAGCTCGCCCGCCTCGGCGTAGCGGGGGTGGTCCTTGTCGAAGATGCCCGACAGCGGGATGTCCTTGCCCATGACGGCGGGCGGGAACGCCTTGGAGACCCGGTCGCCCAGCGCGTAGGGGTAGCCCAGGACGCGGCCGGCGTCCTTGATGGCGGCCTTCGCCTTGATGGTGCCGAAGGTGGCGATCATGGCGACCTTGTCGGCGCCCCACTTCTCGGTCACGTAGCGGATCACGTCAGCGCGCCGGCGCTCGTCGAAGTCGATGTCGACGTCGGGCATCGAGACGCGCTCGGGGTTGAGGAAGCGCTCGAAGATCAGGCCGTGGGGGATCGGGTCGAGGTCGGTGATGCCCAGCGCGTAGGCCACCAGCGAACCGGCGGCGGAACCACGGCCGGGCCCCACCCGGATGCCGTTGTTCTTGGCCCACATGATGAAGTCGGCGACCACGAGGAAGTAGCTGGGGAAGCCCATCTGGAGGATGACGCCGAGCTCCTTCTCGGCCCAGGCGCGGTGCTCCTCGTCGATGCCGCCGGGGAAGCGCCGCTCCAGGCCCTTCCAGACCTCCTGGCGGAAGAACTGCTCCTCGGTCATGCCGTCGGGGATCGGGAAGGTCGGCATGAGGTTCTTGTGCTCGAAGAACCCGTCCGGCTCGACCTTCTCGGCCACCAGCAGCGTGTTGCGGCAGCCCTCGGCCCAGATGTCGGAGGAGTCGACCGCGCGCATCTCGTCGGCGGACTTGATGTAGTAGCCGGAGCCGTCGAAGCGGAAGCGGTCGGGGTCGGACAGCTGCTTGCCGGTCTGGATGCACAGCAGGGCGTCGTGGGAGGAGGCGTCGGACTCGTAGGTGTAGTGGGAGTCGTTGGTCACCAGCGGCGGGATGTTCAGTTCCTTGCTGATGCGGGTGAGCCCGTCGCGGACCCGGCGCTCGATCTCCAGGCCGTGGTCCATGATCTCCAGGAAGTAGTGCTCCCTGCCGAAGATCTCCTGGAACTTCGCCGCCGCCTTCACCGCCTCGTCGTACTGCCCGAGCCTGAGCCTGGTCTGCACCTCGCCCGACGGGCAGCCGGTGGTGGCCATGAGGCCCTCGGCGTGCTCGGCCAGGATCTCGGCGTCCATCCGGGCCCACTTGCGGTGGAAGCCCTCGGTGTAGGCGCGCGAGGAGAGCTTCATCAGGTTGTGCAGCCCGCTCTTGTTGCGCGCCCAGATCGTCATGTGGGTGTAGTAGCCGCCCGCGGAGACGTCGTCCTTCTTCTGGTGCGGCTCGCCCCACAGCACCGGCTTCTTGTTCTGCCGCATCTCGGGGGCGACGTACGCCTCGATGCCGATGATCGGCTTCACGCCGGCCGCGGTCGCCTGCCTGTAGAAGTCGTAGGCGCCGTGCATGTTGCCGTGGTCGGTGATGGCGATCGCGGGCATGCCCAGCTCGCCGACCTGTTTGAACATCTGCTTGAGGCGGGCGGCCCCGTCGAGCATGGAGTATTCGGTGTGCACGTGCAGATGGACGAACGAGTCGCTGGACGACATGGAGCGGCGCCTCCCGGACGGACGTGGTGTGCGCTCCGACTCTAGTGGTCCGCGCCGACAATTCGGTGCCTGCCGCGAGAGCGGAAACGATCGGTGTGTCCCCCTCGTCGCGGACACGTGCGTGGATATCGTCGCCATTACGGAAAGCGACGAAAGGCAACACAGTGCAACCGGATGAAGGTTACACCCACGCACTGCACAACCGTCACGTTCAGATGATCGCGATCGGCGGCGCGATCGGCGTCGGCCTGTTCCTGGGCGCCGGCGGCCGGCTGGCCGCCGCCGGGCCCGCGCTCGTGCTGTCCTATGCGGTGGCGGGCCTGGCCGCCTTCTTCGTCATGCGCGCGCTCGGCGAGCTCGTCCTCTACCGGCCCACCTCGGGCTCGTTCGTGGAGTACGCCAACGAGTTCATCGGCCCGTGGGCCGCCTTCGCCAGCGGCTGGATGTACTGGATCAACTGGGCGTTCACCGGCATCGCCGAGCTGACCGCGATCGCCACCTACGTGCACCGCTGGGCCCCGCACTTCCCCACCTGGATCACCGCGCTGATCGCGCTGGTGTTCGTGCTGGCGGTCAACCTGCTGTCGGTGCGGCTCTTCGGCGAGCTGGAGTTCTGGTTCGCGCTGCTGAAGGTGCTGGCGATCGTCACCTTCCTCGTCGTGGGCCTGGCCGCGGTGCTGTTCTCCGTGGGCGAGGCCACCCCGGCCAACCTCACCGCCCACGGCGGCTTCTTCCCCAACGGGTTCGGCGTCGTGCTCATGAGCCTGCAGGCCGTCGTCTTCGCCTACGCCTCGATCGAGCTGGTCGGCATCACCGCAGGGGAGACCGAGAACCCCCGCGAGGTCATGCCCAAGGCCATCAACGGCGTCATCTGGCGCATCGCCGTCTTCTACGTCGGCTCGGTCGTCCTGCTGGCGATGGTCCTGCCCTGGACCGCCTACAGCGCCGACAACTCCCCCTTCGTCACCTTCTTCGGCAGCCTGGGCGTGCCGTGGGCGGCCGACGCCATGAACCTCATCGTGATCACCGCCGCGATGTCCTCGTGCAACTCCGGCCTGTACTCCACCGGCCGCATCCTGCGCTCCATGGCCATGAAGGGCGAGGCGCCGGGCTTCGCCGCGCGGCTCAGCGGGCGGCACGTGCCCATCGGCGGCATCCTGATGACCGCCGGCGTCTTCGTCGCCGGGGTGGCGCTGTTCTACTACGTCCCGGAGCGGGCCTTCAACATCGCCACCGCCGTCGCCTCCCTGGGCGTGATCACGACCTGGGGCACGCTGGTCTACTGCCAGCTCTGCCTGCGGCGGCGTGGGCACGTGTCCGCGTTCCGGATGCCGGGCTCGCCGTACACGAACTGGGCGACGCTGGCGTTCCTGGCGCTGGTGGTGCTGCTCATGCCGTTCGCCGACGCCGACCAGCGGGTGGCGTTCTTCCTGCTGCCGCTGCTGGCCGCGGCCATCGCCGCCGGGTGGAAGCTCACCTCGGTACGGCGCGGCCATCCCATCGGCTGAGCCGTACCCGCGCGGGGTGAACCAGGGGCGACCCGCGCGATGAACGGACGGCGACAATTGGCGTCCAGGAGCTTCGCCCTGCCCTCCACCTGCCAGACCTTCCTTCCCGAAGCACGGACTGACCCTCGCGTGAGTCGCCGATGATCCCCCGCTATGGGAGTATTTCTTGGCCTAGAGGAGGGTTTGAGGCCGTTGACGTCGGATCGTAAGCAGCGCGGTCGCCGCATCGCCGGCCGCTACCAGCTTCAGGAGCCCATCGGCAAGGGCGGCATGGGCATCGTCTGGCGGGCCCACGACGAGCTGCTCGATCGCACGGTCGCCGTCAAGGAGGTCCGCTACGCCGCCGCCCTGGGCGACGAGGTGCAGCTGCTCAACCGGCGGACGATGCGTGAGGCCCGCGCGGCGGCCAGGTTCGAGCACCCCAACGTGATCGTCGTGCACGACGTGATCGAAGAGGACGAGCGGCCCTGGATCGTCATGCAGCTCGTGCCCTCCCGCTCCCTGGGCGCGGTGATCAAGCAGGACGGGCCGCTGCAGCCGGGCCGGGTGGCCGAGATCGGCCTGGCCGTCCTCGACGCCCTGCACCGCGCGCACGAGTCGGGGGTCCTGCACCGCGACGTCAAGCCCGAGAACGTGCTGCTGGCCGACGACGGCCGCGTCGTGCTCACCGACTTCGGCATCGCCACCCTCGAGACCGAGACCCAGCTGACCATGACCGGCCTGGCCGGCACGCCCGCGTTCATCGCGCCCGAGCGGCTCAAGGGGCTGCCCGCCCGCCGCGAGTCCGACCTGTGGTCACTCGGCGCCACCCTCTACACCGCGGTCGAGGGCCGCTCGCCGCACGAGCGCGGCATGGCCCTGGCCACCATGCACGCGGTGCTCACCGACGAGCCCGACCCCTCCCGCAACGCCGGCCCCCTCAAGCCGGTGATCGACGGCCTGCTGACCAAGGAGCCGGTGCAGCGGCTGACGTACGAAGAGACCGCGCGCATGTTGCGCAGGGTCGTCATGCAGTCACACACTGAAGCGGTGGTTGCCGAGGACGACACACCCACCGACCCCAACCTCAAGCCCATCACCGCGGTGCCGGAGACCGGGACCAAGATCGCCCGGCCGACGCGCGTGGACACCGGCCTGGCCAGGGCCGTGTCCGACCGGGACGTGTCCGAACGGGACAGAGCCGACCAGAGCAGGGCCGAACGGGACAGGGCCGAACGGGACAGAGCCGACCAGAGCAGGGCCGAACGCGACCGGGCCGAACGCGAGCGCCGCGAGCGTGACCGGCTCGAACGCGAGCGCCTGGAGCGGGATCGGCAGGAACGCGACCGGCTGGAGCGCGAGCGGCTCGAACGCGAGCGGGCCGTGGCGGAACGCGAGCTCGCCGCCGCCACCGCCGAGCGTGAGCGGGTCCGCAAGCGCGAACTCGAACGCGAACGCGCCCGCGCCAGGGAGCGCGAGAAGGCCAGGGAACGCGACCGCGAGGCGGCGCGGGCCCAGGACATCGTCCTGTCCCATGAGCTGCCCGACGCCGACGACCCCGACTCCTGGCTCGCCCAGCCGTCCGCCGACTACACCCGCCCCGCGGGCAAGCGCGAGGGCCGCCGCTACGGCCCGATCATCGCGGCCGGAGCCGCCGTGATCCTCGTGGCCGGCATCGGCGGCTACCTCGGCCTGCGCTCGGCCCCGGACAAGAAGGAAGAGCCGAAGCGCCCCGAGCAGACGGCCGCGGTGACCTCCACCCCCGAGCAGAGCGCCTCCCCGGAGACCTCCCAGCCCGCGCCACCCAGCCCCACGCCGACCCAAGCCCCGTCCGACGGCGTGCTGCCCGCGGGCTGGAAGATGTACAAGGACAAGACCGGCTTCTCCATGGCCCTGCCCAAAGGCTGGGACGAGTACAAGCGCGAGGGCAGCCAGGTCTTCTTCCGCGGCCCCGGCGCCGGGTCGAACGCCTTCGTCTCGGTGGACCAGATCGACAAGGCGGGCCCCGACCCGGTCGCCGACTGGAAGAAGCAGGAGAAGGCGCTCAAGGACGCGTTCGGCGGCTACAAGAAGATCCACATCAAGAAGGTCGACTACATGGTGGCCGCCGCCGACTGGGAGTTCACCTGGAACACCAACACCGGCGAGACCCGCGTGCGCAACCGCGGGTTCGTCACCCCGGGCGGCATGGGCTACTCCATCTACTGGCACAACCTGGCCAGCCGGTGGAAGAAGGACCTGCACTTCTTCGACACCTTCGCGGCCACCTTCAAACCGGCCAAGTAGGCTGCACGGCGTGGAAAGGCTGGTCAGCAACCGATACCGCCTCATCGAACCGATCGGTGAGGGGGGCATGGGCGTCGTGTGGCGTGCCCACGACGAGGTGCTGGACCGGCCGGTCGCCGTCAAGGAGGTCCGCTACGAGGGCATCGGCGACGCCAGACGGGCCGAGCTGAACCAGCGCACGATCCGCGAGGCCAGGGCCGCCGGCCGGCTGGACCACCCGTCCGTGGTCGTCGTCTACGACGTCGTCGAGGAGGACGGGCGCCCCTGGATCGTCATGAACCTCGTGCGCTCGCGCTCCCTGGCCCAGGTCATCCGGGAGAACGGGCCGCTGCCGCCCGCCCGGGTGGCCGCCATCGGGGCCGCCCTGCTCGACGCGCTGCGCACCGCGCACGCCGCCGGGGTGCTGCACCGCGACGTCAAACCGGAGAACGTCCTGCTGGCGGCGGACGGCCGCGTGGTGCTGACCGACTTCGGGATCGCCACGCTGGAGGCCGAACAGGGCCTGACCGCCACCGGCGGCCTCGTCGGGACCCCCGCCTACATGCCGCCGGAGCGCCTCAACGGGCTGCCGGCCGTACCCGAGTCGGACCTGTGGGCGCTGGGCGCGACCCTGTACACCGCGGTGGAGGGCAAGGCGGCCTTCCGCGGCGACTCGTGGGCGGCCACGGTGGCCGCGGTGCTGCGTGACGCCCCCGACCCGCCGGTGCGCGCGGGCACGCTGACGCCGGTCATCGAGGGCCTGATGCGCCGCGACCCGGCCGGCCGCCTCCCGGCCGCCGAGGCCGCCGCGCTCCTGGCCGCCGTCTCCTCCGCCCCTTCCGGTACGGCGGAGCCGGGCGTCCCTCTCGCGCTCCGGACCGGACCTGCCGGAAACCAGGCGTGGGCCCACGGCCCGGCGCCGGACGGCGGCGCGTATCCCGGGGCGGCCCAGGACACGCTGCAGACCGGCGGCCCGCTGCCCGAGCACGGCATGCCCACCTCCACCGGCCAGGCCGGCCACGCGCCTGCGAGCGGTGACGCGGGTCCCGGCGGTCAGATGGGTTCAGGCGGTCACGCGCGTCCAGGTGGCCACGCGGGTTCCGGCGGCCGGGGCAGGCACGGGGGGCGCAGGCGTGGGAAGGCGCGCGGGCCGGCCGTCGCGGCGATCGCCGCCGGGGTGCTCGTGCTGGCCGGAGGCGGGTACCTGGTGTCCGAGCGGCTGAGCGGGCCCGCGACACCGTCCGCCGAGCCGTCCGTGTCCCCGTCCGTTTCGCCCTCGGCCCCGGCCACGGCCTCCCGGCCGGTGACGCCCGCCCCCTCCCCGGCGGTCCCCGAAGGCTGGCGGCGGGTCACCAGCAAGGCGGGCGGCTTCTCCCTCGCCGTGCCCGCGGGCTGGAAGGGCGCCAAGAGCAAGACCCGCGACAGCATCACCTGGACCGGCCCGCCGTTCGCCGACGGCCAGCTCATCGTGGAGTGGACCGACGACGCCTGGAGCGACCCCGTCCAGCACTGGCGCAACGTCGAGAGCGACATCCTGGGCAGGAAGGAGTTCACCGGCTACCGGCGCATCGGCCTGCGTCCCCTCACCTACCAGGGGGTTCGGGCGGCCGACTGGGAGTTCACCCGGCTCAAGGGCACGACGCGGATCCACGTCCTCACCCGGAGCTTCCGCACCGAGGACGGCCGGCCGTTCGCCATCTACTGGGAGCTTCCGGACAACCGCTGGGAGGCCCACGTGAACTACTTCAATGCCTTCGTGGAGTATTTTCGGGTGGTATGAAGGAGCAGGCCAGCTTCTGGCGGCACCCGGCGGCGCCTCAGGTCGACCTGCTCAAGGCGCGGTACGTCACCCACCGGTTCACCCGGCACACCCACGCCGAGTACGCGGTGGGCCTGATCCTCGACGGCGTGGAGGAGTTCGAGAACCGCGGCGGCACCCACCGGGCGGGCGCGGGCGAGATCGTGCTGGTCAACGCCGATTCGGTGCACACCGGTCACGCGGGCGCCGAGGACGGCTGGGCCTACCGCATGCTGTACCCGTCGGTGGAGGCCATGGCGGAGGTCACGGCCGAGCTGGCGCTGCCGTACGCCAGGCCGTTCTTCCCCGAGCAGGTGGTGCGGGATCCGGAGCTGGCGGGGCTGCTGGGCCGTACGCACACGGCGGCCGAGCGCGGTGACGACCTGACGGCCTCGACGCTGATGCGGACGCTGTTCGCGCGGATGATGCTGCGGCACTCGACAGGGCCGCGGACCGCCGCGCACGGGGCGACGGCGGGCGCGCGGGCGGTGCGCGCGGCGCTGGAGGTGCTGGACGGCCGGCTGGTGAACCCGCCGACGCTGGAGGAACTGGCCGAGACGGTGGGCGCGCGGCCCTTCCCGCTGCTGCGGGCGTTCAAGGCCGCGACGGGCCTGCCGCCGCACGCCTACCTGACCTCGCTGAGAGTACGGCGGGCCCGCTCCCTCCTGGGGGCGGGCAGCCCTCCCGCCCTGGTCGCCGCCGAGCTGGGCTTCACCGACCAGGCCCACCTGAACCGCCACTTCAAACGCATCGTGGGCGTCCCGCCCGCGGCATACCGGCGCTCTGCAGGAACGTACAAGACCGGCTGACGCCCAGCTTCCTAGCTTTACCCACATGGAACAGACAACAACCCGTTCCGCGGCAATCCGGGACGGTTTGGGCGTCGGGCTGGCGGTGGGCCTGTCCGGCGTCGCCTTCGGCGCCGCGGCCGTCACCGCGGGACTGGACGTGACCCAGGCGTGCGTGCTGAGCCTGCTGGCGTTCACCGGCGCCTCGCAGTTCGCCCTCGTCGGCGCCATCGGCGCGGGCGGCGACCTGCTCGCGGCCGCCGCCGGATCGCTGCTGCTCGGCACCCGCAACACGTTGTACGGCCTGCGCATGGCCGACGTCCTGCAGGTGCGCGGCGCCCGGCGCCTGGCCGCGGCCCAGGGCGTCATCGACGAGAGCACCGCCGTCGCCCTCGCCCAGCCGACGCCGGAGGCGGCCCGTGCCGGGTTCACCACCACCTTCGCCACGATCTACGTGATGTGGAACCTCACCACGCTGGCCGGCGCCCTCGGCACCTCCTTCCTGGGCGACCCCGGCGTGTTCGGCCTGGACGTGGTCGGCCCGGCGACCTTCCTGGCCATCCTGTGGCCACGCCTCAAGGCCGACCCCCGCCTGCGCGCCCTGGCCCTGACCGGCGCGTTCATCGCCCTGGCCACCACCCCGTTCCTGCCGCCCGGTGTGCCCGTGCTGGTGTCCGCGGTGGCCGTGCTGGTGGTGATGGTCCGATGACGCTCTGGTGGACGATCGCGCTGGTGTGCGCGGGCTGCTACGCACTGAAGCTGGCCGGGCTCTCGGCCCCGCGCCGCGTGCTGGACCACCCGCTGGTGCACCGCTTCGCCGAACTCGTGCCGGTCGCGCTGCTGGCGGCGCTGATCGGGGTGCAGATGTTCGCCGAACAGGGCAACCTGGTCTTCGACCTCGCCCGGACCGCCGGGCTGGCCGCGGCCGTGGTGGCGCTGCTGCTGCGCGCGCCCTTTCTCGCGGTCCTGGCCTCGGCGGCCGTGGTCACGGCGCTTGTGCGGCTGATTACGGGGTAGCCGCCCCGCATGTCCGATCCTGCAGGGCTCGTCGGCGGGCGTTACCGGCTCGTCAGGACCATCGGCCGCGGCGGCATGGGCACCGTCTGGCAGGCGCACGACGAGGTGCTCGGCCGGGACGTGGCCGTCAAGGAGCTCCGCCCGCCCCACAACCTGAGCGGACCGGAGCGCGCGGAGTTCGCCGCCCGCACCCTGCGCGAGGCCCGGGCGGCCGGCCGGGTCGCGCATCCCGGCGTGGCCGCCGTCTACGACGTGCTGGAAGAGGGCGGGCACCCGTGGATCGTCATGGAGTTCGTGCCCTCCCGCACCCTGGGCGCACGGATCCGCGAAGACGGCCCGCTCGCCCCGGCGGAGGCGGCGTGGATCGGCCTGCAGCTCCTGGAGGCCCTGAACGCCGCCCACGCCGCCGGAGTCCTGCACCGGGACGTGAAACCGGACAACGTGCTGCTCACCGACGACGGCCGCACCGTGCTCACCGACTTCGGCATCGCCACCACCGAGGACGACGCCTCCATCACCCGCACCGGCATCCTCGTGGGCACCCCCGCCTTCATCGCCCCGGAACGCGCCGCCGGAGGCGCCGCCCGCCCCGCCGCGGACCTGTGGTCGCTGGGCGTCACCCTGCACGTGGCCGTGGAGGGTCACTCCCCCTTCCGCCGCCCCCACGCCCTGGCCACCCTGGGCGCCGTCCTCCACGACCCACCCGCCCCGCTGTTCAGAGCCGGCGCCCTGGCCCCGGTCATCCTCGGCCTCCTCGAGAAGAACCCGGCCAACCGCATGACCGCCGAGGAGGCCGCCTACCGCCTCCACGCCATCACCACCGCCCGGCCTCCCGAACCTACGGGCCCGCTCCCCGCACCCGTCTCGACCGGCCGGTCGGGGAACGTGGGGTGGCCGGCCGGGGCCGCGGGGAGTGCGCCCGGCGGGGTGGGTCCGGCGGACGCCGATGCCACGCGCCCGACGGACATGAGCGCCGCGGGGCCTTTGCGCCCGGCGGGAACGGAGGCCGCAGGAGCCTCGCCCCCGGCGGGAACGGACGCGGCGGAAGCCGGCGCGGCTGGTGCGAGCGCGGCGGGTGCGGTGGGTGCGGGCGCGGCTGGTGCGGTGGGTGCGGGCGCGGCTGGTGCGGGTGCGGCGGGGGATTTGCGCCCAGGGGGTACGAACCCCGCAGGGGCTTCGCGCTCAAGGCGCACGAGTGCCGCTAAGGCTCCTCCGGTAGGAGCGGGCGCCGCGGGAGCGGGCGCGGCCGGGGCAGGCGCCGCGGCGGCGGGAGGGGGCACCGTGCCGGCGCGAGCGGGCACCGCTACCCGGCGCCGGACGTGGGGGGCGGGCCGGGTGAGCGCGATGGCCGGGGGCCTGGTCGCGGTCGCGCTGACGGCCGGCGGCTGGGCGTGGTTGTCAGGCCGGGAGACGACACCCCGGGCGCCGGTGACGCCGGTCGTGCAGAGCACACCCAGCCAGAGCGCCCCGCCCTCCGTGAGCTCCGCCCCGTCCGTGCCACCGTCGACACCGTCGTCCACCCCGTCGTCCACCCCGTCGGCCACGCCGTCAGCCGAGCCTTCGGTACGGCCCAGCACACCCGACCCCACCCCCACCCGCCAGCCGAAACCCACCAAGACCAAGCCGAAGCCCACCAAGACCCCCTCCCCCACCCGGTCGGCCACGAAGACCGACGACAAGCGCCCGGGAACGGTGGAGCCGTCGGAAGAGCAGGAGGCGGAGGACAGCTCCGAACAGTCCGGAGACAACACCGGCAGCGAGGAAACCGCCTAGGAGGTCGCACGGACAGGCCATCGTCGTCGACGCGTTCTCCGGCCTCGCCGGCACGATCATCCGCACTCCGCTCGTACGGCCTCCTACCGCTCCGGGTAGAAGCCCGGAGAGCCCAGCTGCCCGAACCAGCTCGGTGGCTCAGGCGCGGTGAACGCGTCGGCCATCGCGCCCAGCCAGGCGCCGAACGTGGGGAAGTCCGGGGTGGAGCTGGCCGGGTCCTCCCAGTCCCCGCCCTCGACGTAGCGTGCGCGCCCTTCCTGATCGTCGTAGTGGTGGTAGTAGACCGGGTATTCGCCGTCTGCGTCCGGCTGGGTGACGTCGAAGCACCAGACCGCCTCGTTGCCGGCATCGGCGAGGGCGAAGCCGACCAGGTGGTTGGTGGACAGCCACCGGCCGTCGCCGCGGTCCACGTGCTCCGGCATATGCACGAGATCGGAGTTCAGCTCGACGATGGCATCGTCACCGACGACGACGAACTCGATGTACCTGCCGGATGAGACGTCCCAGCGCTTACCGGCGAAGGTGTTGTGCTCGGCGAGGAAAGCCCGGTAGCTGGGCGGAGCCGTCCAGCCGACGGTTCCGAAATGGGGCTTCAGCCCTGTCTCGCGGTCGCGGACCGCTTCGGCGGAGGCGGGCTCCGACGCCGTGACGATGACCGTTCCGGATTCGGCGGCGCGGTGAAGGATTGCCAGACTCTCGTATATCGACATCGCGGTCCTTGATCGGGTGATCGTATGGCTACGTGGGCGTGGCCCGACAGCTGATAGGTGTCTGATTGTGGCCGATGACGGCGATGGGCGGGATCCGTACCGGCCAGGGGGCCAGGGCGGGCCGTAGCGGCGAGGACCCCGTCCGACGTGAGAAGCGACCCCCACGATCGGCGCCCGCCCACGACGGCGGGTGGCGTGGGGGCGGCCTGCCGTAACAAAGCAGACCGCAACCAAGCAGACCGCAACCAAGCAGACCGCAACAGCCTCCCTCCTCCCCGCGTTAGGGTCCTCCACCGCGCGGGGGAGGGCGCCAATCAGGCACGCGGTGGGCGACACCGGCGGCGGGCGCTTCCTACGGTGAGACGGACACAGCGGCTCGATCCACCAGGAGGTCACGTGTCCGAAAGGATCCTCATCGTCGCCAGGCTCAATCCGGGCAGCGCTTCCGAGGTCGCCCGCCTGTTCGCCGAGTCCGACACCGGCGGGCTCCCCCACGCGCTCGGCGTGCGAAGGCGCGAGCTGTACCACTACCACGAGCTGTATTTCCACGTCGTCGACTTCGCCGGCCCGGCCGGCCAGGCCATGGCCGAGGCCCGCGCGCGCAAGGACTTCCGCCGGCTCAGCGACGAGCTCAGCCCGCACGTGCTCCCCTACGACCCGGCCACGTGGCGCGGCCCGGCCGACGCGATGGCCACGCGCTTCTACCACTGGAGCCCGGCCGGTGGTGCGCTGTGACCGCGGTCGTCACCGACGAGTGGACGCTGTGCTCCGGCTGCTCGGCCATCGTCTACCTGCCGCGCCTGGCCCGCGCGCACTTCGTCTGCCCGGAGTGCGGGCGCCACCACCGCCTGACGGCGGCCGAGCGGCTGGACACCCTGGTGGACGAGGGTTCCTTCCGCCCCGCCGTACCCCAGGTGCGCGGCGCCGACCCGCTGGGCTTCACCGACACCCTCCCCTACACCGAGCGCCTGGACCGGGCCAGGGCCAGGACCGGCCTGGCCGACGCGGTGATCTACGGCGAGGCGTCGATCGGCGGCCGTCCGGCCGTCGTGGCCGTCATGGACTTCGCCTTCCTCGGCGGCAGCATGGGCTCGGCCGCGGGCGAGGCGGTCACCCGTGCCTGCGAGCTGGCCGCGCGCACCCGCACCCCGCTGGTCCTGGCCGTGGCCTCCGGCGGCGCCCGCATGCAGGAGGGCACGCTCTCGCTCATGCAGATGGGCAAGACCGCCCAGGCCATGCGCCGCCTCCGGCAGGAGGGCGTGCTGTCGGTGTGCGTGCTCACCGACCCCACCTTCGGCGGCGTGACCGCCTCCTTCGCCACGCTGGGCGACGTGCTGATCGCCGAGCGGGGCGCGCTCATCGGCTTCGCGGGCCCGCGGGTCATCGCCGCCGCCACCGGGGAGAAGCTGCCGGAGGGCTTCCAGAGCGCCGAGTACCTGTTCGCCCGTGGCATGCTCGACCGCGTCGAGCACCGCGACGGCCTGCGCCCCCTGCTGGCCAGGCTTCTGGCGCTGGCTGCCCAGCGCCTGCCCGAGCCTCCCGCCGCGCCGATCGTGGTGCGCGACGCCGCCGAGCTGACCCGCCTACCGCTCCCCCACGAGACGGTACGGCTGGCCCGCGACACCGCCCGCCCCACGGCGCTGGACTGCGTCTGGCACCTGTGCACCGACTTCGTCGAGCTGCACGGCGACCGCCTGCACGGCGACGACCCGGCGATCGTCGGCGGCTTCGCCCGGCTCGGCGGCGCCCCCGTGATGATCGTCGCGCACCAGAAGGGCCACGACACCAAGGAGCTGGTGGCCAGGAACTTCGGCCTGGCCCACCCCGAGGGCTACCGCAAGGCGCTGCGGCTCATGCGCCTGGCCGACCGGCTGGGCCTGCCGGTGGTGACGTTCGTCGACACCCAGGGCGCCGCCCCGGGCGTCGGCGCGGAGGACCGCGGCCAGGCGTGGGCCATCGCCGAGTGCCTGGCCGGGCTGTCGGAGCTGACCGTCCCGGTGGTGGCCACGATCATCGGCGAGGGCGGCAGCGGCGGCGCGCTCGCGCTGGCCATGGGCAACCGGGTGCTGATGCTGAGCAACGCCGTCTACTCGGTGATCAGCCCGGAGAGCTGCTCCACGATCCTGCACGGCGACCCCTCCCGCGCGGCGGAGCTGTCCTCGGCGCTGCGCATCACCGCGCCCGACCTGCTGCGGCTGGGCGTGGTGGACGGCGTCGTGCCCGAGCCGGCGGGCGGGGCGCAGGAGGACCCTGCGGCGGCCATGGACGCGCTGCGCGCGGCCGTCCTGGAGGCGCTGGGCGAGTTGTCCGGGGTGGAAGGGGCGCAGCTGCGCAAGGACAGGTACGAGCGGTTCCGCAGACTGGGGGTGGCCGAGGGTGACTGAGCAGGATCTGCACGCGGCGCTGCGACTGCTGCGCGAGGAGGTGGGCAATCTCGTCAAGACGGTGCCGGGGCCGGTGGCGTCGGTCTCGGTGCGCCTGGGCGAGTGCTCGCTGGAGGTGGCATGGGCGGGGGCCGCGCCCGAGGCGCCGCCGGCCGGGCAGCCCGTGGCGGAGGATCCGGGGCTCGCGGTCGTGACCGCGCCGCTCGTCGGCACCTTCTACCTGGCGCCCGAGCCCGGCGCGCCGCCGTTCGTGCGGGCCGGCGACCGGGTGGAGGCCGGGCAGACGATCGGCATCGTGGAGGCGATGAAGCTGATGAACCCGGTCGCCGCCGACTGCTCCGGCGAGGTCGTCGAGGTGGTCGCCGGCGACGCCGAGCCGGTCGAGTACGGCCAGGAGCTGATGCGGATCAGGGTGGACCGGTGAAGATCCTCATCGCCAACCGCGGCGAGATCGCGGTCAGGGTCGCCAGAACCTGCCGCGAGCTGGGCATCCCCACGGTGGCCGTCTACTCCACCGCCGACCGCGAGGCGCGGCACGTGGCCGCCTGCGACGAGGCGGTGCACATCGGCCCCGCCCCGGCCCGGCGCAGCTACCTCTACGTCCCGGCCGTCATCGAGGCCGCGCTGCGCACCGGCGCCGACGCGATCCACCCCGGCTACGGCTTCCTGTCGGAGGACGCCGACTTCGCCCGGGTCTGCGCCACCCGCGGCATCACGTTCATCGGCCCCCGCCCCGAGGTCATGGAGCTCGTCGGCGACAAGGCGCGGGTGCGCTCGATCATGGCCGGCGCGGGGCTGCCCGTGCTGCCCGGCAGCGAGGGCGCGGTGCCCTCGCCGGCCGACGCGGAGAAGGCCGGCGCCGAGATCGGCTACCCGGTGATCGTCAAGGCCGCCGCCGGGGGTGGCGGGCGCGGCATCGCGCTCGCCCGGGACGCCGCCGAGCTGCGCGAGGTCTACCGGGCCACGACCGCCTTCGCCCAGCAGGTCTTCGGCGACGGCTCCGTCTACATCGAGCGGTTCGTCCCCGCGGCCAGGCACGTCGAGGTGCAGGTGCTCGGCGACGACACCGGCCGGGTCATCCACCTGGGCGAGCGCGACTGCTCGCTGCAGCGCCGCAACCAGAAGCTGGTCGAGGAGGCGCCCTCCCCGCTGCTGCCCGAGGGCGTGCGCCGCAGGCTCGGCGAGTACGCGGTGGCCGGCGCCCGCCACGTCGGCTACACCGGCGCCGGCACCATGGAGTTCCTCGTGGACGCCGCCGGCAACGCCACCTTCATGGAGATCAACGCCAGAATCCAGGTCGAGCACCCCGTCACCGAACTGCTCACCGGCGTGGACCTGGTCGCCGAGCAGATCCGGGTGGCCGCGGGCGAGCCGCTGTCGCTGAGCCAGGAGCAGGTGACGCTGACCGGCGCCGCCATCGAGTGCCGTGTCAACGCCGAGGACCCCGCGGACGGCTTCCGCCCCACGCCCGGCCGCCTCACCGTCTTCCGCCCGCCCGGCGGCCCCGGCGTGCGCGTCGACTCCGGCTTCGCGCAGGGCGACCGGGTGCCGCCCGACTACGACTCGCTCGTCGCCAAGCTGGTCGTCTGGGCGCCCACGCGGGAACAGGCCATCGCGAGGGCGGACCGGGCGCTGGCCGAGTTCGCCGTCGAGGGCCCCGGCGTGGCCACGACCGTCCCGTTGCTGCGCACGCTGCTGGCCCAGCCCGAGTTCGCCACCGGCACGCACACCACCGGGTTCGTCACCGATTTCCTGTCCCGCGACGCACTGCCCGCCGGTTAGCGTGGATCGCCCCCGGCCGGACCCGGGGGCCGGGGGCGATCCCCTTCCCGCCGGATCCCGATGGGGCGCCGGCGTGCAACCTCCCGCGTGCCCGGCCCCGTCCAGGAGGGCATGAGCCAGACCCCGCCCGACCTCTCGGTCGTGATCCCCGCCTACGACGAGGAACACCGGCTCGGCGCCGCCCTGGCCGCCGTCGGCCGCCACCTCGACACCACGGGCCTGACCTGGGAGGTCATCGTCGCCGACGACGGCTCGGCGGACGGCACCGCCGCCCTGGCCGCCCGCGCCGCCCTGGCCGATCCCCGCGTGCGCCTGCTCGCCGGGCGCGCCAACCGCGGCAAGGGCCATGCGGTACGGCGGGGCGTCCTGGCCTCCCGGGGCCGGCAGGTGCTGTTCACCGACGCCGACCTGGCCACCCCGATCGAGGACCTGCACCTGCTGCGCGAACGCCTGGCGGCCGGGGCCTGCGCGGCGATCGGCTCGCGCGCCTGCCCGGGCGCCCGGGTGGAGGTGCCCCAGCGGGCCGCCCGCAGAATCCTGGGCACGCTGGGCAACCTGCTCATCCGCACGCTGGCCGTACCCGGGATCAGGGACACCCAGTGCGGCTTCAAGCTGTTCGACGGCGAGAAGGCGCGGGCGGCCTTCGCCCCGGCGCGCGTGGACGGGTGGGCGTTCGACGTGGAGATCCTGCGGTTGTTCGCGCGGGCGGGCTGGCGGGTGGACGAGGTGCCGGTGCGGTGGTCGCACCGGGCGGGTTCCAAGGTCCGGCCGCATCACTACCTACGCGTGCTCACCGAGATCTGCGGGGTGATCGCCCGATGAGGCACGGGTGGCGGGCCGACGCCGCGTTCGCGCTCGGCTGCCTGGCGCTGGCCGGCTACGTCCTGTCCGGCCTGTGGTCCGGCGGCTACCTCGTCGACGGCGGCCAGGACCAGAACCAGTGGGAGTGGTTCTTCGCCGTCACCGCCCGGAACGTGGCCGGCGGCGACTTCCCGCTCTTCACCACCCTCCAGAACCACCCCCTCGGGGTGAACCTCATGGCCAACACGGTCATGCTGGGCCTGTCGGTTCCGCTGACGCCGCTGACGCTCCTGCTGGGCCCGACGGCGACGTGGACCGTGGTGCTGACACTCGGGCTGGCCGGCAGCGCGTTCGCCTGGTACCGGCTGCTGTCGCGGCACGTGATCGCCTCCCGGGCCGCGGCCGGGGTCGGCGCGGCGTTCTGCGGGTTCGCCCCGCCGATCGTCTCCCACGCCAACGCCCATCCGAACTTCGTCGTCCTGTTCGTCATCCCGCTGATCTGCGCCCGCGTGGTGGCGTTGCACCGGCGCCGCCGGGTGCTGCGGGACGGGACGCTGCTCGGGCTGCTCGCCGCCTACCAGGTGTTCCTGGGCGAGGAGGCGCTGCTGCTGGCCTTCGTGGGCCTGGCCGTCTTCTGCCTCGGGTACGGCCTGGCCGTCTTCTGGCCCGGTTACGGCCCGGCCGGGCCGCAGGGGGCGCTGCCGGCGCTGCGGCCGATGCTGGGCGGGGTCTGCGTGGCGGCGCTGGTGTGCGTGGCGCTGACCGGGGCGGCGCTGGTCTACCAGTTCGCGGGCCCGCAGAGCTACGACGGGCTGATCCACGGTCCGGCGGGCAACGACGTGAAGGCGCTGGTGGCCCATGCCGGGCGGTCGCTGGCGGGCGACGAGGCGGTGGCCGGGTCGCTGTCGATGAACCGGACCGAGCAGAACGCCTTCTTCGGCTGGCCGCTGGCCGTGCTGGCGATCGGGATCGTGCTCTGGTTGCGCCGCAAGCCGGTCGTGGTGGGTGCGGGCCTGACGGCTTTCACGGGCGTGGTGCTGTCGCTCGGCCCTGAGATCACGTTCGGCGGCGCCGAAACCGGAATGGCCGGCCCGTGGGGAGTGCTGTCCGGCCTGCCGCTGTTCGAATCGGTGCTGGAGTCGCGCTTCACGCTCGTGACCGCCGCCGCCGTCGGCGTCCTGCTGGCCGTCGCCGCCGACCACGCCCTCGGCCTGTCCTGGACCGGGCTGCCCGTGCGGACGCTGCTCTGCCTCGCCCTCGCCGAAGCGCTCATTCCGGTCTTCCCGCTCCCGCTGGCCGCCGGGGACCGCGCGCCCACGCCCGCCTTCTTCACCACCGGCGCCTGGCGGGCCCACGTGGCGCCCGGCCGCTCCCTCGTGCCCGCCCCGCCCCCGGACGCCGGGGACGCCACCGCCCTGCGCTGGCAGATCGACGCCGGGCTCGGCTTCCCGATGCCCGAGGGCTACTTCGTCGGCCCCTACGGCCCCGGCCGGCAGGGCGTGTACGGCGTGGCGCCCCGGCCCACGGCGACCCTCCTGCGCGAGGTCCGCGACACCGGCCGGCTCCCGGCCATCGGCGAGGAGGAACGCCGCCTGGCCCGCGAGGACCTCGCCTTCTGGCAGGCCGACGCCGTCGTCCTCGGCCCCCACGAACGGCAGGAGGCGCTGCGCGCCGCCCTCACCCGGCTGCTGGGCGAGGGACGGCAGGAGGGCGGGGTGTGGGTGTGGGACGTGTGATGCAACCTTTCCCCCGCCCGGCCGTGTCTCACGAACGGAAGGATGTCCCGATCAACCCGGCGGGGAGGTGGCGGTGCGGGCCGCGCACGAACAGGACTACGTGGACTACGTCAACGCCAGGCTGCCGTCGCTGCGACGGCTGGCCCACCACCTGTGCAGGGATCCGCACCGGGCCGACGACGTGGTGCAGACGGCCATGACCAGGCTGTACGTGAACTGGGGACGCGCCCGGCAGGCGGCCGACCTCAACCGGTACGTGGACGCCATCGTGGTGCGCTGCTTCCTCAACGACCAGCGGCTCGGCTGGTGGAGCAGAGTACGGCTGGCCGGCGCCGTACCGGAACCGCCCGCGGCGCACGGCCCCGACGTGGAGACCCGCTCGGTCGTCCGGGCGGCGCTGGCGCAGGTGCCGCCCAGGCAGCGGGCGGTGCTGGTGCTGCGCTTCCTTCATGACCTGCCGGTGGCGGAGGTGGCCGAGATCCTCGGCTGCTCGGCCGGGAACGTCAAGAGCCAGTCCGCCCGCGGGCTGGCGACGTTGCGGAAGCTGCTGGGTGAGACGGCCGCGGGGTTCGAGGGGTTGGTGCGCGATGGATGCCGATGAGCGCGAGGCCAGGCGGGTACTGGCGCCGCTGCGTGAATCCGCCTCCGGCCAGGACGGGCCCGGGGTCAGTGTGGCGGCCGCGATGGCGGCGGGACGGAGACGGATCAGGATGAGGCGGGCCATCGGCGCGAGCGTGGCGGCGGCGGCCGTGGCGGTGATCGTCCCGGCAGTGGTGCTGACCCGCGCGGGCGATCCGCCGGGCAACGTGATCCCCGTCGCCCAGCCGGCCGAGGGTCGTACGGCGGAGACGCCCGCGACAGGAGAGCCGGGCACATCCCCCGCGGCGGAGGAGCCGGGTGCCACGCCCAGCCCGAGCCTTTCCACGACGCCGCCTCCGGAGCTGTTCCAGCCGGGCAGCCGGCCCGCGACCGTGGGATCGGCCGGCGGCTTCACCCCCGAGAGCGACGTGACCCATCGCGACCGCCAGCGCGTCACCCTGCGCCTGGACACCCCCCGCGCGGACGACCGAGGCGACGCGATCATCGAGATCTACCCCGGCGACCAGATCCCGCCGACGCTGGCCGAGGTCCTGCCCGCGGCACCCGGCGCCCCGGTCACGAAGGCGCCGCCGGTGCACGAAGGCGCCGCGTACTGGCTGGACGAGCCGGTGCTGCGGCCCGGGGCCACCGAGCTGGCCTGGCAGTGGAAGCCCGGCGCCTGGGCCGTGGTCTCGGTCACCGGGACCCGGGCCGACCGGGACAACGTTCACCGGGTGGCGCAGAGCGTGCTGCCGTCCTGACCACCCAGGTGGTCAAGGGGGCGCCGTTGCGGCGGGTCGTGTGTCCGGCGTGAGAAGCGACCCCCACGATCGGCGCCCGCCCGCGTCGGCGGGTGGGGTGGGGGTGGCCTGCCGTAAAAGACAGGGAACGCAACCGTGACCGCTACGGACAGACTGTGAGCACAGCCAGGCCGTGGGCGCGCCGGTGATCAGGACTCGGCGCGCACCAGGTCGAGGGCCTTCTGGAGGTCCTCGGGATAGTCCGTCGAGAACGACGTCCACTCGCCCGTGGACGGGTGCTCGAAGCCCAGCGAGACCGCGTGCAGCCACTGCCGGGTCACCCCGAGGCGGGCCGCCAGCGTCGGGTCCGCACCGTACAGCAGGTCCCCCACGCATGGGTGGCGCAGCGCCGACATGTGCACCCGGATCTGGTGGGTGCGGCCGGTCTCCAGCTTGATGTCCAGCAGTGAGGCCGCCCGGAACGCCTCGATCGTGTCGTAGTGGGTCACGGACGGCTTGCCGCCCGCCACCACCGCCCAGCGGCCGTCGCCGGCCGGGTGCCGGTCGATCGGCGCGTCCACGGTGCCGCGGAACGGGTCCGGATGCCCCTGGACCAGGGCGTTGTAGCGCTTGTCCACCGTGCGCTCCTTGAAGGCGCGCTTGAGGTGGGAGTAGGCGTGCTCGCTCTTGGCCACGACCATCGCCCCGGTGGTGTTGGCGTCCAGCCGGTGCACGATGCCCTGGCGTTCGGCGGCGCCGCTGGTGGCGATGGTGTGCCCGGCGCCGAGCAGGCCGCCGATCACGGTGGGCCCGGTCCAGCCGACGGTCGGGTGGGCGGCCACGCCGATCGGCTTGTTGACCACCACGATGTCGTCGTCCTCGTAGACGACCGTCATGCCCGGCACCGGCTCGGCCACCGGCATCGGCGTGGTGACCGGGGCGGGCATCGTGACGTCCAGCCACGCGCCGGCGTGCACGCGATCGGACTTGGCCGCCTCCCTGCCGTCCACCAGCACCTCACCGGAGCCGATCAGCTCGGCGGCACGGGTGCGCGAGAAGCCGAACAGCCGCGAGAGCGCGGCGTCCAGCCGCTCGCCCTCCAGCCCGTCGGGCACGGGCAGGCTCCGCTGCTCGGTCACTTCTTGATCTCCCTCGTGCCGTCGATCTGGAGGCCGCGCCAGGCCAGGATCACCGCCAGGATGCCGCCGCACACGATCGCCGAGTCGGCGATGTTGAAGACCGGAAAGTAGTCGATGATCGGGAAGTTGCCCGGCAGCACCTCGATGAAGTCCACCACGTGCCCCTGCAGCTGCGTCGAGCGGCCGAAGCCGGACGGCCAGCGCAGCAGCCGGTCGGTGAGGTTGCCGAGCGCCCCGCCCAGCAGCAGGCCCAGCGTGATCGCCCACGGCAGGCTGGCCAGCTTACGGGCGGTGCGGATGATCGCGACCACCACGCCCGCGGCGATGATGGTGAACACGAACGTCATCCCGGTCCCGATGCTGAACGCCGCGCCCGAGTTGAAGATCACCCGGAACTGCAGGACCCCCGGGATGATCACGTTGGGCGGCTCGCCTTCGAGCGTCCGCAGCACGACGGTCTTGGTGACCAGGTCGGCTACGTAGACGACGAAGGCGAGGCCGCCCAGCAGCAGCAGGAGCCTGCGTTTTACCTGCGCTCCTCCCGCTGCTTGCACGTCACGCACAGCGTCGCCCTCGGGAACGCCTGCAGGCGCTCCTTGCCGATCGGCTTCTGGCACGATTCGCACACTCCATAGGTCCCTGCGTCGATCCTGGCGATCGCACGTTCGTTCTGCGCGACCAGGTCGCGTGCATTCAGGGTAAGGGCGATCTCGCGTTCGCGCTCATAAGTCTTGGCTCCGGCGTCCGCCTGGTCGTCGCCGGCGCCCTGGGTCACATCACCCGAGGCGATCTCCGTCTCGTGGCGGAGAATGTCCGCGTTGAGCTCGTCGATCTCCCTTTGCAGGGACTCGCGAACCTCGGCCAGCTCCTGCTCTGACCACATCGACGGGGTAGCGGTCTGCGTGACTGCCGCCATGGCTGCCTCCATGCTGATCAAGGCCGTAAATGGTGCGGGCAGCTTAGGTGCCCGATAACGGATCGGCAAACGACCCGCCGATCGGTTTACCCCTCCCGTACTATCCCGCCCCGCGCATTCAACTCCTGCGCTGGAACGAGCATTCCCACCCCTTTGCCCGCCACGGACGCTGCCACCCGAAAACGGGGAAGTCTTTCGCCCCACTCTGCGTTATGGTTTGAGCCTGCAAGGCGTTGATGGGGCCCGACTGTGAGGGATATCACCCCGGAGCCGCCGGAAGAACGGCTCTTCCCGAGCTCACTAGAACCGGCCGCAGCCCGAACGAAGAGGGTCCCTATCCGGGGCCAAGAAGGGTGGTACCGCGGAGCCGCACGGCTTCGTCCCTTCACGCACCATGTCAGCCTCATGACCAGCGTGGAGGTCCCGCCCGAGATGTCTTCCCCTTCATTCCGCTCTCTTCCCGCGCAGGTCGACCTGCCCGCGCTCGAGCGCGAGGTCCTCGACCGATGGCGGGACGGGAAGATCTTCGAGCGCTCGATCGAGCAGAACGAAGGCAACCCGTCCTGGGTCTTCTACGAAGGCCCGCCCACCGCCAACGGCCTGCCCGGCGTCCACCACGTCGAGGCCCGCGTCTTCAAGGACCTCTTCCCCCGCTACAAGACCATGCAGGGCTTCAGCGTGCCGCGCAAGGCGGGCTGGGACTGCCACGGCCTGCCGGTCGAGGTCGGCGTGGAGAAGGAACTCGGCCTGTCCGGCAAGAAGGACATCGAGACCTACGGCATCGCCGAGTTCAACGCCAAGTGCCGCGAATCCGTCCTGCGTCACGTGGACGCCTTCGAGGAACTCACCGAGCGGATGGGCTACTGGATCGACCTGTCCACCGCCTACCGGACCATGGACGCCTCCTACGTCGAGTCGGTCTGGTGGTCGCTGAAGGTCATCTTCGACAAGGGCCTGCTCTTCCGCGACTTCCGCATCACGCCCTACTGCCCGCGCTGCGGCACCGGCCTGTCCGACCACGAGCTCGGCCAGCCCGGCGGCTACGAGACCGTCTCCTCCCCGTCGGTCTACGTTCGCATGCCCGCCACCTCCGGCCGCCTCCAGGAGCTCGGCGCCGCGCTGCTGGTCTGGACGACGACCCCGTGGACCCTGGTCTCCAACACCGCGGTAGCCGTACACCCCGACGTGACCTACGTCGCGGCGCGCACCGCGGACGGCGAGGTCCTGGTCGTCGCCGAGCCGCTGCTGGCCGTGCTGGGCGACGGCGCCACCGAGGTGGCCCGCTTCACCGGCCGCGAGCTCGAGCGCACCTCCTACGCCCGCCCGTTCGACCTGGTCGCCTTCCCCGAGCGCAGCGAGGGGAACAATCAGCAGGGTCCCGGCGCCCACTACGTCGTGCTCGGCGACTACGTCACGGTCGAGGACGGCACCGGCCTGGTCCACCAGGCGCCCGCGTTCGGCGCCGACGACCTCGCCGTCTGCAAGAGGTACGGCATGCCGGTCGTCAACCCGATCGGCCCCGACGGCCGCTTCCTCGACGACGTGCCCATGGTCGGCGGTCAGTTCTTCAAGGACGCCGACGAGGGCCTCACCGCGGACCTGCGCGCCCGCGGCCTGCTGTTCCGCGGCGGCCACTTCGAGCACAGCTACCCCCACTGCTGGCGCTGCCACACCCCGCTCCTCTACTACGCGCTCCCCTCCTGGTACATCCGCACCACCGCGGTCAAGGACCAGATGCTGGCCGAGAACGAGAAGACCAACTGGTTCCCCGACACGATCAAGTGGGGGCGCTTCGGCGAGTGGCTGCGCAACAACGTCGACTGGTCGCTGTCGCGCTCGCGCTACTGGGGCACGCCGCTGCCGCTGTGGGTGTGCGCTGAGGACGAGTCCCACGTCACGTGCGTCGGCTCCCTGGAGGAACTGGGCACGCTGGCCGGCCAGGAGCTCTCCTCCCTCGACCCCCACCGCCCCTACGTCGACGACGTGACCTTCGACTGCCCGGCGTGCGGCGGCCTGGCCCGGCGCGTGCCCGACGTCATCGACGCCTGGTACGACTCCGGCTCCATGCCGTTCGCCCAATGGGGCGCCCGCGGCAGGCCCGAGGGCGTCTACCCGGCCCAGTTCATCTGCGAGGCCACCGACCAGACCCGTGGCTGGTTCTACTCGCTCATGGCCGTCGGCACCCTCGTGTTCGGCCAGTCCTCCTACGAGAACGTGCTCTGCCTCGGCCTCATCCTCGCCGAGGACGGCCGCAAGATGAGCAAGCACCTCGGCAACGTGCTCCAGCCCATCCCGCTGATGGACCAGCACGGCGCCGACGCGCTGCGCTGGTTCATGGCCTGCTCCGGCTCCCCCTGGGCAGCCCGCCGCGTCGGCCACGGCACGCTGGAGGAGATCGTCCGCAAGGTCCTGCTGACCTACTGGAACACCGCCTCCTTCTTCACGCTGTACGCCAACGCCTCGTCCTGGACGCCCGCCGCGGACGCCTCCCCGGCCGCCGAGCGCCCCCTCATCGACCGCTGGGCCCTCGCGGAACTCCACCGCACGGTCGCCGAGGTGACCGCGGCCCTGGACGAGTACGACACGGTGCGCGCGGGACGCCGCCTGGCCGAGTTCCTCGACGACCTGTCCAACTGGTACGTGCGCCGCTCGCGCCGCCGGTTCTGGCAGGGGTCGCCGGACGCCTTCGCCACGCTGTACGAGTGCCTGTCGACGGTCACGCAGCTCATGTCGCCCATCACCCCGTTCGTCACCGACTACCTGTGGGACGTGCTGCGCCGGGAAGGCGACCCGGCCTCGGTCCACCTCACGTCCTGGCCCGCCGTACGCGAGGACCTGCTCAACCCCGTGCTGTCCCAGCAGATGGCGCTGGTCCGCCGCCTCGTGGAACTGGGCCGCTCCGCCCGGGCCTCCTCCGGCGTGAAGACCCGCCAGCCGCTGGGCCGCGCCCTGGTCGGCGCCCACGACTGGCCCACGCTGCCCGTCGAACTGCGCGACCTGATCGCCGACGAGCTCAACGTCCAGACCTTGGAGGACATGTCCGGTTACAGCGCCGACCTCGTCTCCTACACGGTCAAGCCCAACTTCCGGGCGCTGGGCAAGCGGTTCGGCTCCCAGACCAAGGTCGTCGCCGGCGCGGTCGCCGCCGCAGACCCCGCCGCGCTGGCCCGCGTCCTGCGCTCGGGTGGTACGGCGGAGCTCGAGACGGACGATCTCGGCATCGTCTCCGTCGGGCCCGACGACGTGATCGTCACCGAACAGCCCCGCTCCGGCTGGGCCGTCGAGACCGGCGCCATCGACACCGGCACCGGCGAGACCGTCGCCCTCGACCTGGCCATGACGGACGAGCTGCGGCGCGCCGGGCTGATCCGTGAGGTCATCCGGCTCGTGCAGGACGCCCGCAAGTCCAGCGGGCTGGCCATCACGGACCGGATCGAGTTGTGGTGGCAGACGTCGTCTCCCGAGCTGGCCGGTGCCCTGCGCACCGACGGCGGGCTGGTGGCGGACGAGGTGCTGGCCTCGTCGGTGCACGAAGGGGCGGCGGAGCTGCCGGAGTTCAGCGACGCGGACCTGGGCCTGACGTTCCGGCTGCGGCGCGTCTGACCTCGTCACGCGGCAAGCGCGGCCTCCGGGATCCGGGGCCGCGCTTTCGTGTGTCCGGGATCAGCTGACCGACTCGCGGTCGTTCTGGCAGACCGAGCAGCTCGTCAGGCCCGCCGCCTCCGCCTGCGCCAGGGACATGGTCTCCACGCCGGTGTCGCCCGCGCCACGGATCAGGGGGCAGGCGGTGCTGTGGTAGCGGCGCGTGCCGACGATGACCTTCACCGTGCCCGGGCGGTCGTCGCCGTCCCTGTCCTCGGAGGCCGGTTCGTCCTTGGCCTTGGGGGCGTCGGCGGGCTTCGGGGTGCCGTTCCGGGCGGGTGAGCCCGCGTCGCGGGAGGAGGGGGGCTTGCCGCCCTCGTCGTCCCGCTCGGGGCGGCCGGCCGGGGTTCGCGGAGGTTCGGGAGCCTTGGGGGTCTTGGAGTCCTTGGCGGCGTTCTCAGCGCTTCCCGTGGTCTTGCCTGCGGGCTTCGGCGCGTCGCCGCCGGGCCGGGCGGCGGTGACCGGAGGCTTGGCGGTCACGTCGATGGCCGGGAGCCGCATGTGCGGGTTGGTCATCTCGGCGTCGGTCTCGTCGAACACCGGCGCCGGCCGGGACTGTCCCGCGGGCCGCTCGGGCTTGTCCGCCGGGGACTCCGTGGTGCGCTCTGCCTGGCCGGTGGGCTTCGGCTCACCCGTCTTCCCGGCGTCCTCTTCCTTGGCGGGCTTCGCCTCTTCCGATGGCTTCGCCCGCTCCGAGGGCTCTGCCGGGCCACCGGACGACGCCGGGCCGGCAGGTGGCACCGCCGTACCGGAGGACCGCTCGGAGGCGGCGGGGTCGTCGGCGGGCTGGGCCGGGCCGGAGGGGGTGCTCTTGGGGGCGAACCAGCCGCCCGACTGGCCGGCGCCCGGCTCCGGGCTGGGGGTGGAAGCGGCGGGGGCCGGCTTCGGCGCTGCGACGGGGGCCGGTGGCCGGACGTCGCGGGTCGCCTCGGAGAACAGCGCGGAGGGCTCGGCGGAGACCGGTGTCTCCGGCGAGGCCGCCTGGTGGTGCGTGACGGGCTCGGGATCGGCGGCAGGTGGTAGCTGCCGTCCGCCGAGCGCCGCGTCGGGGAGGCAGCTCGTGCAGGGCGAGAAGCCCTCCTCGCGCGCCTCCACGAAGGTGAGCTCCTCGGGATCCCGTCCGATCAGCTGGCGGCATCCCGGCACGTGGTAGCGCTTGCGCCCGGGGATCACCAGGACGATGGCGTCCGGTGCGATCCCGCCTCCCGCGGGCCGGCGGGGTACGGGCTGGGGCGCCGTCTGCTGGGGCGTCGGGGGACGCTGGGGCGACGGCGGCATTCCCACGGGTGCCTGGCCGGCGTGTGGCGGCTGCGGATGTCCCAACCTGGGGTCGGGAGGGGTGGCCGTGGCCCCGGCACGTCCGCCGGGGAACAGCTCATGACGCCGCAGCAGCGCTCCGATCACCAGGAACAACGCGGAAAGCACGCTCACCACGATGGACCACATGATCAGGAACGGCTTTGCCAGCACGAAGCCCGCGATCAGCAACACGACCGCCGCGAGCACCAAACCAGCACTGATAAGGATCACAGGGGGCTCTCTCGAGTGACGGGTCCAGTTGACCCGCTACTTTACCGGCGGTCGTTGTGCGGGCCGTCGGCGCCGGGGAAAGCGCCCTGCGGAGCCTCCGCGCCGAACGGGCTGGGGCCACCGGGGAGCGGAGGCTGACCACCCTGGGGAACGGCGTGCGTCATGGCGGGGGCGCCGGGGCCGCCCGACATGACCGGGAATCCGCCGCTGCCCTCCGCGGAGACGTTCAGCTCGGCGAGCTGGTTCTCCAGGTAGAGCTTGAGGCGGGAACGGTACTCGCGCTCGAAGCTGCGCAGCTCCTCGACCTTGCGCTCGAGTTCGTCGCGGGTCTGGACGAGGGAGCCCATGGCCTGGCGGTGACGCTCCTGCGCGTCGCGCTCCAGCGTCTCGGCCCGGGCGCGGGCGTCGCCGATGACCTGCTCGGCCTGACGGCGGGCCTTGGTGAGGATCTCGTCGGCCTCGCGGCGGGCGCGGGTGACGGTCTCGTCGGCCTCGCGACGGGCGTCGGCGATGGCCTGGTCGGCCGTCTGCTGGGCCAGGGCGAGCACGCGGGCCGCGGTGTCCATGTTGTCCTCGGCGGGAGGCATGTTCATGGCGACCGGCTGGGGCTGCGGCTGCGGGGGCATCGGCTGCGGCTCGGGGGCGCGCAGGGGCTCCGGCTGCGGGGGCAGCTGCATCTCGACCTTCGGCTCCTGCACGGGGGCAGAGGCCATGGGCATGTTCATGCCGCCGGGCACCTTCCCACGCAGGCACTCGGCCAGTTTGGCGCGGAGCTCCTCGTTCTCTTGGATCAGGCGGTCAAGCTCAGCTTCCACCTCGTCGAGGAAGGCGTCGACCTCTTCCTCGTCGTAGCCCGGCCGCAGCCGGGTGGTACTGAACTGCTTGTTCCGCACATCAGCGGGCGTCAGCGGCATCTTTTGGTCTCCTTGGCGCGCTTGGAGTCTGTCCGGAGAAGGCAGACCCGAATCACTTCAGCGCGGACACGAGTCGGTTCTCGACCGGACCCCACGGGTCCGTCATCTGGCGAACGATCCGGCGATCTGGATCAGGATCAGCACCACGATGAAGAGGACTGTGAAGCTTAGGTCAAAGGCCACCGTACCCAACCGGAGGGGAGGAATGAAACGGCGGAGAAACTTGAGAGGTGGGTCGGTTGCGGTGTATGTGGCCTCAGCGAGGACCAGCACGACACCGGAGGGCCGCCACTGACGGGCGAACGACTGCACCGTCTCAAAGATCATTCTTCCGATGAGCAACACCAGATAGAGAGACAGGACAACGACCAAGATCTGACCTACGATCCCCACGGCGTGGCCGCGCCTCCACTTCTGATGAGCCCTCCCGTCGGTCTCGGCGAGACCTGGTTGGGTCCGATAGGCATACAGAGACTCTAACTCTGGTTGAAGAACCCGCGTTCCGCGATTCGAGCCTTGTCCTCGGCGGTCACCTCGACATTGGCAGGGGACAACAGGAACACCTTGTTGGTAACACGTTCAATGCTGCCGTGTAGGCCAAAGACCAGACCTGCCGCGAAATCCACCAGCCGCTTCGCGTCGCTGTCGACCATCTCGGTCAAGTTCATGATCACCGGGGTGCCGTCACGGAAGTGCTCGCCGATCGTGCGCGCCTCGTTGTAGGTGCGCGGATGGAGCGTGGTGATCCGGGCCAGATCGGTGGTGCGCCGCTCCAGGACCGTCGTCGCGGGCCTGGGGGCGGGCACGCCCGGGTCGGTGTCGTCGTCGCGATCCTGGACCGCGACGGCCCGCTCCTCACCGGGCCGCGGCGACTCCTCCTCGTACGGAGGGTCGTAGTCCGCGTATGCCTCGTACCTCTCGTAGCGGTCGTCCTCCACGAGACCGAGGTAGACCGCCATCTTGCGCATCGCGCCGGCCATACTACGTCTTCCTCCTGCTCATGGTCTCACTCGCTCGGGTGGGGACCCGAGGCGGTAGCCGTACCCCCTTGGAGCTCACCGCGGATCGACCTCTACTAAGACCCACTTGAGGGGACATTACCTGACGAAGGGCTTGCGGCGACCGAGCAACGCCGTACCGATCCGCACGTGTGTCGCGCCGTGCGCAATCGCCTCGGACAAATCCCCACTCATCCCCGCGGACACCATCGTGGCCTCCGGATGCCGCGCCCGCACCAGCCCCGCGACCTCCGCCAGCCTGCCGAACGCCCGCCCCGGCTCCCCGCCCAAAGGCGCGACCGCCATCACGCCGCCCAGCCGGAGCCCGTCCGCCCCGGCGATCTCGTCCGCCAGCCCCGGCACGTCCGCGAGCCGCGCGCCGCCCCGCTCCGGATCGTCGTCCAGCGCCACCTGAACCAGGCAGGCGACCTCGCGCCCCGCCCTGACCGCCTCCTTGGAGATCGCGGTGACCAGCCGCCCCCGGTCCACCGAATGGATCACATCGGCGTACCCCACGACCGACCGGACCTTGTTCGTCTGAAGCTGCCCCACGAAGTGCCAGGTCAACGCCAGATCGGCACACGCACGCGCCTTCTCCGCGGCCTCCTGGTCCCGGTTCTCCCCCACGTCGCGGACACCCAGCCCGGCCAGAATCCGCACGTCGTCGGCCGGGTAGGTCTTGGTGATCGCCACCAGCGTCACCTCGTCCCGCCCCCGCTCCGCCGCGCGACACGCCTGCGCGATCTGCGCCTCCACCTCGCCGAGCCGCTCGCCGATCTCCGCCTTCCGCGTCACGTCACACCTTTCACGCGGGGTCTTGCCCCCTGGTCCGTCCACACCGATCCGGTACGGCAGGCCGTCACGTGGCCCGCCTGCCGGACAACGCTACTCCAGGAGCCGGCGACGCCTCGCACGTGAGTTCGATCACTTTTCGGTCAACCGGCGTGTCGCCCACCCAAACCCACCCTGCGCGGCGTCCACCCCTCACGTCCCGGGCGGGCGGCGAGTCACCAAACCCCCGCGACCTCCGCGATCAGGTTGCGCTTGCACGCGGACTTCCAAGAGTTGCCCGGCGATGTCCAGACGTTGCCCGGCGGCACCGAAGGCTGCGCCGCCGCTCCCGGGGTTGGCTGGTGCCGCTGAAGGTCGCACGGCGGCTACCCCCGGTTGACCTGGGCAGGCGAGGGTGCGCGGCGACCACCGAGAGTTGACGGAGGGCGTCCACGTGTTACCCGCCCCCGGACAGCAGTGCGCCCGCGCCAGGTGATGGCGCGGGCGGGCACTTCGGGACGGGGCTTACTTGAGGAAGTCGGGAACGTCCAGTTCCTCTTCCTGCTCCTCGAAGACCACCGGCCGGCGCTTGGCCGGCTCCGACATCCGGGAACTGATCGGCGTCGGGGGGTTCGGAGGCTCGGGAGCGGGGCGGGGGATGGAGACCGGGGCGGACGGCTCCTCCGCCATCGGTTCCACCGCGGCGACCTGCGGGGCGGGGTGCTCCGTGACGGGCAGCGGGGCGGGCGCGGGTTCGGCGGGCGGGGCCGTCCTCTCGACCGGCCGGACCGGCTCCGGCCTCGGCTCCTGACGCACCGGTTCCGGACGCATCGGCTCGGCCCGCAGCTGCGAGTACGGCACGGGCTCCGGGCGTACCGGTTCCGGCCGGGCGGGCTCCGCGCGCGGCGGGGCCACCGGTTCGGCCTTCACGCTCGGCGGCTGGACGCCGCTCGGGCGCACCGGCGCCGAAGCCTGGGCGGTCGTGGCGGCCGACGCGGCCGGGCGGACCGGGGGCGCCTGCTTGGGCACCTCGTCGAAGCCGGCGGCGATGACGGTGACGCGCACCTCGTCGCCCAGGGCGTCGTCGATGACCGTGCCGAAGATGATGTTGGCATCGGGCGCGGCCGCCATCGACACCAGCTGGGCCGCCTCGTTGATCTCGAACAGCCCCAGGTCGGAGCCGCCCGCGATGGACAGCAGCACACCGTGGGCGCCGTCGATGGATGCCTCCAGCAGCGGGCTGGAGACGGCCATCTCGGCGGCGGCCACGGAACGGTCGTCGCCACGGGCGTGACCGATGCCCATCAGCGCCGAACCCGCGCCCGACATGACGGATTTCACATCCGCGAAGTCCAGGTTGATCAGACCGGGCGTGGTGATCAGGTCGGTGATGCCCTGGACACCGGACAGCAGCACCTGGTCGGCCGCCTTGAAGGCGTCCAGGACGCTGACCTGCCTGTCGGAGATCGACAACAGGCGGTCGTTCGGGATCACGATCAGCGTGTCGACCTCGTCGCGCAGCGTCTCTATGCCCGCTTCCGCCTGGGAGGCGCGCCGCCGTCCCTCGAAGCTGAACGGCCGCGTCACCACGCCTATGGTCAGTGCGCCAAGCGACCTGGCGATGTTGGCGACGACGGGCGCGCCGCCGGTGCCGGTGCCACCGCCCTCGCCGGCCGTGACGAAGACCATGTCGGCGCCCTTGAGCACCTCTTCGATCTCCTCACGGTGGTCCTCGGCCGCCTTGCGCCCCACATCGGGGTTGGCGCCCGCGCCAAGTCCGCGCGTGAGCTCGCGGCCCACGTCCAATTTCACGTCGGCGTCACTCATCAGCAGCGCCTGGGCGTCGGTGTTTATCGCGATGAACTCGACGCCCTTGAGTCCCTCCTCGATCATCCGGTTGACGGCGTTGACTCCGCCGCCGCCGATGCCGACGACCTTGATGACCGCGAGGTAGTTCTGCGGTGCTGCCACGACGAGGGGCCTTTCCGCTCGTTGACTTGCCATTTCGGTGCGGATTGTTCTCCGCCATTTCTCACTTCGGGTAACTCTCAACCTCAAGTTGAGATTTAGATTTATGTCAACCTGAGGATTGATACGGACAGTAGGAGTTGCGCTCCGCGCGGGTCAACTAACCGCGCCGCAAGTGCGTCCGGCGTGTCGCGGGCTGTCCGTTTCGCTCCCGCGTCGTGCCTGGCCGGGCTCCTTCCGGGATACAGACTCTCACGCCCTGCCCCCCGGATCGGACAGGCTCCACCCATTCTCATCCCAAACCCTCACCACCCCAACCCACCGACTTCGCCCCACTGCCCTACCCCTCCGCCGCCAACCCTCCTAAACCAGACACCCCACCATCCGCGGCAGGGAACCCTCACGGACCCGCCCGCCCGGCACACCTGGACCGGCGGGAGGGCAACGCCTTGCCAGGCCGGCCACAGGATGGCTCTACGACCGCCCAGGCCCGCGCTGGAAGGACCACGAAGGGGGCGGCGGGGAGATGGCGCTCCAACTGGTCCAGAACCACGCAGAAGCAACGGCAGAGGGCACAGCGCAGCCAACCCGGACCGGGACGGAGGACAGGCACAGCGCCCAGGGCTCAGCCCGGAAGCAGCCGCGCCGGGGGCCGTGAAGCACACGGGACGTAAGGCCATGCGGGGCGTGAAGCACACGGGACGTAAGGGCATGCGGAGCGTAAGGCCACCCGTGGCATGAGGCCGACCAGGTGTGCGGCCAGCCGGGTGCGACACCAACCCGGCGCCGATCGCCGTAACGGCGCTCAGCCCGTCCGACGTGAGAAGCGATCCCCCCGACCTACGTCAGCGCACGTCGGCGGGTGGCGTCAGCCCCGCCTGCCGTAAACCCACAAAGCCCCCGACGAACCGAAAGTGATCACTTGAGGGTCACGACGTCCGGGGAGCTGATGTCGTACACGTCCGCCTTCCGGCTGAGGAGGGAGACCAGCACCCGCGCCTTCTCCTCCCCCCGATCGGACCCGCCCCACACCACGGTCCGCCCGTCGTTGAGCCCGAACGAGATCCCCTCGGCCGACCCCGCCTGCACGGTCTTCACCTTCCCGGCCAGCGCCTCCGGCAGACCGCTCACCACTTTCAGCACCGCCAGCATCACCGGGTCGGCGGGGTTCATCCGCCCGAGCTGCAGGACGGGAAGGCTGGGCGGCGCGACGGCGCGTATCTCGATGACCACGCCGTGCTTGTCCACGAGCGCGGCCTTCCCCCCGTCCACGGGCACCACAGCCACCGGCACCCGCTCCGACACCGAGATCTTGAGGGTGGCCGGCCACTCCCGTGAGGCCCTGGCCGTCGCGAGCTGCCTGATGCCCAGGATGCGGTGCTCCACGGCGGCCAGGTCCACCGTGGCCATGGGGTGGAGGGCGGCGATCGCGGCCTGCTGGCGGATCCGGTCGGCGGGGACTGTGAGATTACCCACGATCTCCACATTCCGGACACCCAGCACGGGCGAGTAGAAAACCAGCCAGGCGGTGGTCCCCACGACGGCCGCGGTCAGCAGCCCGATGAAGGCGGTCCTGGCCCTCATCGGGTGGACAGCTCCGCGACGATCTGCGGCCCGAGGTCGGTGACGTCCCCGGCGCCCATGGTGAGGACGATGTCCCCCGGGCGGGCCTTGGCGGCGACGAGGGCGGGCACGGAGGACTTGTCGGGCGCGTAGTCCACGTGCGTGGTCGGCAGGTTGACCCGGCCGGCGACCAGTGCGCCGGAGACGCCGGGTTCCGGGTCTTCGCGGGCGCCGTAGACGTCCAGGACGATGGCGCGGTCGGCCAGGCCGAGGGCGGCGCCGAACTCGTCGGCGAAGAAGCGGGTGCGCGAGTACAGGTGCGGCTGGAAGACGGCGATGACGTTGCCGTCACCGGAGTAGGAGGCGACCACGTCACGGGCCGCGCGCAGGTCGGCGGCGAGTTCGGTGGGATGGTGGGCGTAGCTGTCGAAGACGGCCACGCCGCCGGCCTCGCCCTTGGCCTCGAAGCGCCGCTTGGCTCCGGTGAAGGCGGCCAGGCCGTCCCGGATCTCCTCGAACGGCAGCCCGAGCGCGTCGGCCACGGCGATCACGGCGGTGGCGTTGAGCGCGTTGTGCGCTCCCGGCACGGCGAGCCTGACCTCACCGCGGCCCTCCACGGTGAAGCGGGTGCCGAATCCGTCGGGACGGATGCCGGAGATGCGGTAGTCGTCGGAGGTCACGCCGTAGGTCCGGACGGCCAGCCCCCGCCGGGTGGCCACCTCGGCCAGCGCCGCCGAGCCCGGGTCGTCCACGCAGACGATGAGCAGCGATCCGACCCGCTCCACGAAGCGGTTGAAGCTGTCGTGTACGGCCCGCGGATCGCCGTAGTTGTCGAGATGGTCGGCCTCGACGTTGGTCACCAGCGCGATGTCCGGCGCCAGCATGAGGAACGAGCCGTCGCTCTCGTCGGCCTCGGCCACGAACACCTCCCCGTTGCCCTCGTCGGCCCCGAGCCCGGTGGTGACCAGTTGCCCGCCGACGCAGTAGGACGGGTCGGAGCCGCATTTCTGCAGCGCCACGGTCAGCATCGAGGTGGTCGTGGTCTTGCCGTGGGTGCCGGCGACGGCGACGCCGGTGCGCCCGGCCATGACGGAGGCCAGGGCGGCGGCGCGGGGGATGACCCGCAGGCCGCGCTTGAGGGCCTCGCCCAGCTCCGGGTTGGAGTCGCGGATGGCGGTGGAGACCACGACCGTGTCGGCGTCCTTGACGTGGGAGGCGGCGTGCCCGATGTGGACGGTGGCGCCGAGTTCACGGAGTTCGGTGACCAGATCGGAGCTGCGGGCGTCGCTGCCGGTGACGCGGACGCCGCGCTTGAGCAGGATGCGGGCGATCCCCGACATCCCGGCCCCGCCGATGCCGATGAAGTGGACTCGTCCCAGTTCTTCCGCGGCGACCGGGTCGACCAGTTTGACGAGACTCATTGCGCTTCCTCCATCATGGCGCGGAACGCCATCCGCCCCCACACACCACGACTCATCGGGTTATCTCCAACACTTTCCTGGCCAGCGTCGTGTCGGCGTCCTTGCGGCCCAGCGCGAGCGCGGCCTCGGACATGGCGGCGACGCGTTCGGGGTCTCGCAGGATCGGCAACATGTTCTGGACGATCCAATCAGATGACAGGCCGGCATCGTCGACGAGCAGCCCCCCGCCGCCCTCGGCGATGCGTACGGCGTTGACCCGCTGCTCGCCGTTGCCATGGGGCAGCGGCACATAGGCGGCGGGCAGTCCGATCGCGGTCAGTTCCGCGCAGGTGAGCGCGCCGCTGCGGCACAGGACCAGGTCGGCGGCGGCGTAGGCGAGGTCCATGCGGTCCACGTAGGGCAGCAGGACGTACTGGGGGTCGCCGGGCGGCGGCTCGTGCTCGACGGTGTTCCTGGGCCCGATCACGTGCAGCACCTGCACCCCGGCGGCGCGCAGGGCCGGGGCGGCGGCCAGGGCGGCCTGGTTGATCGACGCGGCCCCGCGGGAGCCGCCGAAGACGAGCAGCGTGGGGCGGTGGGTCTGCAGCCCGAACCACGAGCGCGCCCTGTCGCCCGTCGACAGCCGGTCCAGGTGGACGATCTCGCGGCGCAGCGGGGTGCCGATGTAGGCGGCCTTGGCCAGCGTGCAGTCGGGGTGGCCGGTGAAGACGTGGTCGGTGAGCTTGGCGCCCAGCCGGTTGGCCAGGCCGGGCCGGGGGTTGGCCTCGTGCACGATGATCGGCACGCCGCGCCGCTTGGCGGCCAGATAGGCGGGAGTGGCCACATAGCCACCGAAACCGACGAGGACATCGGCTTTGGCCCGATCCAGGACGGCGGCGGCGGCGTTGACGGCCCCGGCCAGGCGGCCGGGCATGGCGAGCAGCTGCGGGGTGATCGAGCGCGGCAGGGGTACGGCGGGCACGAGCTCGAGGTCGTAGCCCCGGGCGGGCACCAGCCGGGTCTCCAGGCCCTGGTCGGTGCCCATGCAGGTGATGCCGATGCCCGGGTCGATCCCGCGCAGCGTGTCCGCTAGGGCGAGTGCGGGCTCGATGTGCCCGGCCGTCCCGCCACCGGCGAGGACCACCCTCATGATCGGTCACTCCCTAACGTCTCGCTCGGCCCCTGCTCGTTCTTCCCCCCAGGCCAAGCCAGCTTAGAGCCCGCGCGGCCGGTCCGGGGCCACGAGCGGCCAGAGCCTCCCGCGCCCCGGGCTCCTGTTTGGCAAACGACAGCAGCATGCCGAGGGCCGCCAGCGTCGGCAGCAGGGCCGAGCCACCATAGGAGACCAGCGGCAACGGGATGCCCGTGATGGGCACCACGCCGATCACCGCGCCCATGTTGACGATGCCCTGCCCGGCGATCCAGGCGACGATGGCGGCCGTGGCCAGCCGGCTGAACGGGTCCTTGGCGCGCACGGCCACCCGGAGCCCGGCGTAGCCGAGCAGCCCGAACAGCACGACGACGACGAGCGTGCCCATGAGGCCGAGCTCCTCGCCGAGGATGGCGAAGATGAAGTCGCTCTCGCCGTGGGGCAGCCAGCTCCACTTCTGCCGGCTGGAGCCGAGCCCGAGCCCGAACCAGCCGCCGGAGCCCATGGCGATCTGCCCCTGCACGGCCTGGTACCCGTCGCCCTGGGGGTCGGCCCAGGGGTTGAGGAAGGAGCCGATGCGGGCCATGCGGTAGGGCTCGACCATGATCATGGTGACCGCGGCCAGCACGGCCATGCCGAAGATGCCGCCGAACAGCTTCAGCGGCGCCCCCACCACCCACAACAGCGACAGGAAGATCATCATGAGGACGAGCGTGGTGCCGAGGTCGCGGCCGAGCATGACCAGGACGGCCAGGATCGCCACGCCCGGCATGAGCGGGAGCAGCAGGCGCCGCCACTCGATCCGCCCCGCCCGCGCCCGCCGGGCCAGCAGGTCGGCCCCCCACAGCGCCAGGCCCAGCTTCGCCGGCTCCGACGGCTGCACGGTCAGCGGGCCGATGTAGATCCAGCGCTGGGCGCCCAGCTCGGCCGAGCCGATGAACAACACCATGACCAGCGCGATGATGGACAACGCCATGAGCGGATAGCCCGCCCACCGGAAGAACTTCAGCGGCAGCCGCGAGCACACGTACATCACCGGCACGCCGATCGCCGCCGACAGCGACTGCTTGATGAACCACGAGAACGGGCTGCCGGTCTTGTTCAGCGCCTCGATGCTGGAGGCCGACAGCACCATCATGAGCCCGAGCGTCAGCAACAGCGCGCTGCAGCCGATGATCAGGTAGTAGGTCGTGAGCGGCCGGTCCAGCAGCTCCTTCAGGGCTCCCAGTTGCTCGCGCGCCCAGGTCGCCGGCCCCTCGACGGGGCCCTTGGCGGGGCGCTTGGCGGGCCGGTCCTCGGTGGTCGCGCTCACGTCCGCGGCTCCCGGCGCAGGCCGTGCCGGTGTACGGCTCGCGCGAAGGCCTCCCCCCGCGCCGGATAGTTCGCGAACATGTCGAGGGAGGCGCCCGCGGGCGCCAGCAACACGGTGTCGCCCGGGGAGGCGAGCGCTGCGGCTTCGGTGACGACGCGGTCCATGACCCCAGTGTCTTGGTCGGCGATGTCCACCACGGGGACATTCGCCGCGTGTCGCGACATCGCCTCGGCGATCCTGCCGCGGTCCACGCCGATCAGGACGGCCCCGCGCAGCCTCGGCGCCGCCTGGCGCACCAGCTCGTCGACGTCGGCGCCCTTCAGCTGGCCGCCGGCGATCCACACCACCGACGGGTAGGCGGCCAGGGAGGCGGCGGCGGCGTGGGGGTTGGTGGCCTTGGAGTCGTCCACCCAGTCGACCTCGGCGACCCGCTCGACGAAGGACATGCGATGCGGGTCGGGGACGAACTCCCGCAGGCCCCGCCGTACCGCCTCGGGGGGGACGCCGCAGGAGCGGGCCAGGGCCGCGGCGGCCAGGGCGTTGGCGACGTTGTGCGGCGCGAACGGCCGCACGTCGGTGAGGCCGGCCAGCTCGTCGGCCGCGTGCACGGGGTCGGGGCAGAAGGCGCGGTCGACGATGAGGTCCTCGACGACGCCGATCTCCCCCGCCCTCGGCGTCCGCAGCGTGAAGCCCACCGCGTGCTCGTACGGCTCGGCCAGCCGGGCGGCGATCGGGTCGTCGGCGTTGTAGACCACGGTCCCGGCCCGCTCGAAGATCTTGGCCTTGGCGGCGGCGTACTCCTCCAGCGTCCCGTGCCAGTCGAGGTGGTCGGGGGCCACGTTCAGCAGCGCCGCCGCGTGCGGGGCCAGCGAGCCGGACCAGTGCAGCTGGAAGCTGGACAACTCCACCGCCAGCACGTCGTACGGCCCGGCCGTGTCCCCGGCCACGGCCTCCACCACCGGCACGCCCACGTTGCCCACGGCCACCGCCTTGCGCCCGGCGGCCAGCAGCATGGAGGTGAGCATGCGCACGGCGGTGGTCTTGCCGTTGGTGCCGGTCAGGGCCAGCCAGGGGGCGGCGGGCTCGGCGCGCAGCCGCCAGGCCAGCTCGACCTCGCCGACGACCTCGACGCCTGCGGCCAGCGCGGCGGCGATCAGCGGGTGGTGCGGCGCCCAGCCGGTGGTGACCAGCCGGGTGACCCCCTCGGGCAGGTCCATGGTCCCGAAGCGCACCTCGACGCCCAGGCGGACCAGCGCGGCGGCGGCGATCCGCTGCCGCTCCCCCTCGACCGCCTCCAGGACGACGACCCGCTCCCCCCGCGCGGCCAGCACCCGGGCCACCGCCGTACCGGAGACCCCGAGACCCGCGACACACGTCAGCGCCATTACTTGGGCATCCACTCCACGTAGAACAGGCCGAGGCCGACCGCGGCGCACAACCCGGCGATCAGCCAGAACCGGACCACGATCGTGGTCTCCACCCAGCCTTTCAGCTCGAAGTGGTGCTGCAGCGGCGCCATGCGGAAGACCCGTTTGCCGGTCATCTTGAAGAAGCCCACCTGGATGATCACCGACATCGTGATGATCACGCAGAGCCCGGCCAGGATGATGAGCAGCAGCTGGGTGCGGGTGGCGATGGCCAGACCGGCCAGCACGCCGCCCAGCGCCAGCGAGCCGGTGTCGCCCATGAAGATCTTGGCGGGCGGCGCGTTCCACCACAGGAACCCGATCAGCGCGCCCAGCACGGCCGCGGCCACCACCGCGAGGTCCAGCGGGTCGCGCACCCAGTAGCAGCTGGGGCCGAGCTGGTCGATGCAGTTGTTGCGCAGCTGCCAGTTGCCGATGAGCACGTAGGCGCCCAGCACGACCGCGGTCGCGCCGCTGGCCAGGCCGTCGAGGCCGTCGGTGAGGTTCACCGCGTTGGAGAACCCGACGATCATGACGAGGACCCAGATCGTGAAGCCGACGATGCCGATCGAGGGGCCGAAGTCGCGCAGGAACGACAGGCGGGTCTCGGCGGGGGTGATGCCGTAGACGTTGGCCTGCTGGGTCACCAGCACCGCGAAGATGGCGCCGACGATGAGCTGGCCCAGCGCCTTGGCGCCGGAGCGCAGGCCGAGGCTGCGCTGCTTGTAGATCTTGATGAAGTCGTCGAGGAAGCCGACTGCGCCCAGACCGGTCATCAGGAACAGCACCAGCAGGCCGGAGTACGTCGGCGGCTCCAGCGTGGCCAGGTGCGAGGCGCCGTAGGCCAGCAGCGAGGCCAGCACGAACACCACGCCGCCCATGGTGGGCGTGCCCTTCTTGCTGAGGTGCGCCTGGACGCCGTCCTCGCGGACCTCCTGCCCGTAGCCCCGCCTGGCGAACAGGCGGATGGCCAGGGGCGTGCCGAGCATCGACAGGATCAGTCCCACCGCGCCGGCGATGATGATGTTCGTCACCGCACGCCCCCGAGAACGAGCTCGGCCGTGCGTTCCAGCCCCATCGCCCGCGGTCCCTTGATCAGCACCGCGTCGCCGGGTTGCAGCCACGCGCGCAGCTCGGCGGCGGCCGCCGCGGCGTCGTCCACGTGCAGGATGCGCGTCTGCGGCCGATGCGCCGCCGTCGCGCTCTCGGCGGCGGCGGCGAAGGCCCCTTCGAGCACCGGGCCCGCCTCCGGGCCCGCGACGATGAGCCCGGCCAGCCCGGCGGCGCCCGCCATGCGGCCCAGTTCCTCGTTGAGCGCGGCGCTGTCCTCGCCCAGCTCGCGCAGGGCGGCGATGACGGCGAAGCGGCGGCGGCCGTCGCCGATCACGCCGAGCGCCTGGAAGGCGGCGCGCATGGAGTCGGGGTTGGCGTTGTAGGCGTCGTTGATGACGGTCACGCCGTCGGGCCGGTCGGTGACCTCCATGCGCCAGCGGCTGCGGGGCTCGGCCTCCGACAGCTCCTCGGCGATCGTGGCCACCGGCAGCCCCAGTTCGTACCCGGCCGCCGCCGCGGCCAGCGCGTTCTCGACGGCGTGCCCGCCGTACAGCTTGAGCCGCACGTAGGCGAGCCCGGACGGCGTGCGCAGCCGGAAGGAGGCGCGGCCCCGCTCGTCCACGGTCACCTCCTCGGCGCGGATGGCGGCCTCGCCGGAGCGGCCGAAGAACGTGACGCGGGCGTCGGTACGGCCGGCCATGTCGCGCACGAGCGGGTCGTCGGCGTTGAGGATGGCGACGCCGGTGGCGGGCAGCGCCTCGACCAGTTCGGCCTTGGCCTTGGCGATGGCGTCCTTGCCGCCGAAGACGCCCAGGTGGGCGGTGCCGACGTTGAGGACCACGCCGATCGACGGCGGGGCGATGCGGGCCAGGTGGGCGATGTGCCCGGCGTTGCGGGCGCTCAGCTCCAGCACCAGGAAGCGGGTGTCGTGGTCGGCGCGCAGGACGGTCAGCGGGTGGCCGATCTCGTTGTTGAAGGAGCCGACCGGTGCGATGGAGGGCCCGATGCGGCCGGTGAGGCGGGCCAGCAGGTCCTTGGTGGTGGTCTTGCCGGCCGAGCCGGTCACGCCGAGCACGGTGGCCTGGGGCAGTGAGCCGGCCACGGCGGTGGCGAGGTCGGCCAGGGCCTGGGGCACGTCGGGGACGATCACCGCGGGCGCCTCGACCGGGCGGCTGGCCAGCACGGCGACCGCGCCGGTGCGCACCGCCTGGGCGGCGAAGTCGTGCCCGTCCACGTTGGCGCCGCGGAAGGCCGCGAACAACGATCCCGGCTCGGCCTGCCGCGAGTCGATCACGACGGGGCCGCGCACCACGGCCCGCGGGTCGGCCATGCCCGACAGGGCGCCCGAGGTGAGCTCGGCGATCCTGGCCAGTGGCAACGGGATCATTGGTAAACCTTCCTATGGATCGCTTCGGCGACCACCTCACGGTCGTCGAAGGGGATCACTTCGCCTGATATGTACTGGCCTTGTTCGTGGCCCTTGCCCGCCACGACGATCACGTCGCCGCGGCCCGCCCGGCGCACGGCCAGATCGATCGCCGCGGCGCGGTCGGGCTCAATGATCACATGAGCTCGCTCGTCCCGTGGAACGCCGAGTGCCCCCTCCATCATTGCGGCAAGGATATGAAGAGGATCCTCCGTGCGTGGATTGTCGCTGGTGAAAATGGCCACATCTGCGAGGCGTGCCGCGGCTTCTCCCATCATGGGCCTTTTGCCGCTGTCACGGTCGCCACCGCAGCCCAGCACGATCGTCAGCGTGCCCGAGGTCACCTCGCGCAACGACGTCAGCACCGACTCAACCGCGCCGGGCTTGTGAGAGTAGTCGACGATCGCCTGGAAGTCCTCCTCGGCCGTCGTCACCCGCTCCATGCGGCCGGGGACGCCCTTCAGCGTGCCGACGCCGTGCACCGCCGCCTGCAGCGGCACCCCGGCCTCCGTGAGCGTCACGATCGCGCCCAGCGCGTTGGCGACGTTGAACGGGCCGGGCAGCGAGATCTGCGCGTCCGCCTCCACCCCGCCCGGGCCCACGACCCGGAAGGTGCTGCCGTCGGCGCCCAGCCGGACGTCGGCCGCCCGCCAGTCGGCCTCCGGATCGCCCGACGCCGAGAACGTCGTCATCGGCACCTTCGCCACCGCCAGCAGTTCGCGGCCGTGCGGATCGTCGAGGTTGGTCACGCCGGCCCGGCTCAGCTCCGGCTGGAACAACCGCGCCTTCGTGGCGAAGTAGTCGGCCAGGTCGCGGTGGAAGTCCAGGTGGTCCTGCGACAGGTTCGTGAACAACGCCACGTCGTAGAAGATGCCGTCGATCCGGCCCAGCGCCAGCGCGTGGCTCGACACCTCCATCACCGCCGAGCTCACCCCCTGCTCCCGCATGAACGCGAACAGGCCGTGCAGCTCGGATGCCTCCGGCGTGGTCAGCCGCGGCTCGAACCGCACCTCGCCGGCCCGGATCTCCACCCCGCCGATCAGGCCCGTCGTGTGGCCCGCGGCCCGCAGCCCGGCCTCCAGCAGGAACGTGGTCGTGGACTTGCCGCTCGTGCCGGTCACGCCGAGCACCGACAGGTCGTGGGACGGCTGGCCGTACACCCAGGAGGAGATCTGCCCGAGCAGGCCCCGCGGGTGGGGCACGACCAGCACCGGCAGCCCCGTCGCGACCGCCGCCTCGCGGCCGGCCGGATCCGTGAGGACCGCCACCGCGCCGCGCGCCATCGCCTCGGCGGCGAACTCGGCGCCGTGGGCGCGGCTGCCGGGCAGCGCGACGTACAGGTCTCCGCGCCGCACCTGGCGGGAGTCGATCGTGACGCCGGTGAGCGCGGCATGCGGTGAACGGGCGCTGCCTGAGTCGGCGTCGAGCATGGTCGCCAGCCCGGTCAGGGGGCGCGGCGCGCTGGACGTGGGACGCATGATCGCGGACCCGGCGATATTGGACCGCGCCGCGGACTCGGCGATATTGGACTTTGCCGCGGACTCGGCGGCATTGGACCTCGCCGCGGACTCGGCGGCATGGGGATTCGACGACGGGGGACGCACGGCGAGAGCGTACCCTCCCCCGTCACTGTCCGGCGCTCAACCGCACCGGAGACGCGGTCGAGCTTGTAGGCGGGATCTTCCTGCTCTTGATGGCGAACGTCATCACCTGCTTGAAGACGGGGGCCGCGAGCTGGCCGCCGAAATGGCCCTTCTGCGGGTTCTGCAACACCGACAGCACCACCAGCTGGGGCGCGTCGGCCGGAGCGAAGCCCACGAAGGAGGCGGTGTAGCCCTCGTAGCGGCCGAGCTTGGGGTCGTAGCGGTTGGCCGTGCCGGTCTTGCCCGCGACGCGGTAGCCGGGGATGGCGGCCAGGCCGCCGGTGCCCTCCTCGCTCACCGCGCTCTCCAGCATCGCCGTGATCTCCTTGGCGGTCCGGTCGCTGACGACCCGCGTCTGCTTCCCCGGCGGGGCCGGGACGAACCTGCCGTCCGGACCGGTCGTGCCCGCGACCATCTGCGGGGCGATGCGGACGCCGCCGTTGGCGATCGTCTGGTACACGCTGGCCGTCTGCAGCGCGGTCACCGAGACGCCCTGGCCGTAGGCGATCGTGCAGCTCTGGCTGCCCGACCAGGACTTGTAGTCCGGCAGCAGGCCCGCCTCCTCGCCCGGCACGCCGCCGCCCGGCTTGGCGCCGAAGCCGAACGCCTTGAGCATGTCGTGCAGGCCCTGTGAGCCGACCTTGCGCGCCGCCATGATCGTGGCGACGTTGCTGGACTTGGCGATGGCCTCCTGGAAGGTCATCGTCTCGGTCGGGTGCGGCTCGGCGTCGCGCAGCGTGCGGTCGTAGCAGCGGATGTTGTCCTTGACGCGGAACGTCGTCGTCGGCCGGACCACCCCGGCCTCCAGCGCCGCCGCCGCCGTGATCACCTTGTTGGTGCTGCCCGGCTCGAACACGTCGGCCGCCGCCCGGTTGACGTAGTTGGCGGCCGGGGCGTTGCGCCAGTCGTTCAGGTCGAGCTCCGGGGCGTTGGCCATGGCGACGATCTGCGCGGTCTTCACGTCCATGACGATGACGGTGCCGCTCTCCGCGCCCGCCGCCTTCACCTGCTCGGCGATCGACTTCTGCGCCGCCCACTGCAGGTCGCGGTCGATGGTCAGCCTGATGTCGCTGCCGTCCACCGGCGGCTGGCGCTGGCTGTGCGTCATGGGGATGCGCTGGCCGAATCTGCCCTGCTCCACGCGGAGCTTGCCGTCCTTGCCGGCCAGGACGGAGTTCCTGGACTCCTCCAGGCCGCCCAGGCCGGTTCCGTCGGTGCCCACGAAGCCCACGAGCGTGCCGGCCAGGTCTCCGGCCAGGTAGACGCGGCGGTACTGCTTCTTCGTGGTCAGCGCCGGGATCCCCGCCTTGACCAGCCGGGTGGCCACGGCCGGGTCCACGTCCTTGGCCAGGAGCTGGTACTGGGTGTGGGTCCTGGACAGCTTCGCGGTGATCTCCTGCAGCGGCTTGCCCAGCTCGGCGGCCAGCGCGTTGGCGACCTTGGCCCGGACGTCCGGGTGCACCTTCGACGGGTCGATGGCCACCTCGCGGGCCTCCACCGAGGTCGCCAGGGGGTTGCCGTTGACGTCCGCGATCGAGCCGCGCTTGGCCGGGATGGTCTCGGTGATCATCCGCTGGCCCGCGGCCACGCCCTCGTAGAACTTGGTGTCCAGGCCCTGCATCTGGATCAGGCGGCCGGCGAAGATCGACAGGATGAAGGTCATGACGATCATGCCGAACTTGAGGCGGCGGCGCGGGTTGCCCAGTCTGAGCACCACCGGCGGCCGGGGCGGCCGCGGCGGCGGCCGGCGCGGCCCCCTGGGTGGCAGGTCGCCGTCCCTCCGCAGCCCTCTGGGCGGCAGGTCGCCGTCCCTCCGCAGCCCTCTGGGCGGCAGGTCGCCGTCCCTTCGCGGGCTCTCGCCCGGCCTGCGGCCTCTGGGGTCGCCGTCGGAGGTCCTCCGCTGTGCGCCCTCGGCGGGACGGCGCGGCGCCGCGCCGCGCGGCCTCGGGACCTCGCCCCGGGCGCGGGCGCCGTCAGGGCGGGTCCTGCCGTCGCGCGCCGGGTGTTCTTCGCCGTCGTCCCACTGGTCCGCGCGCCCCCGGCGGCCGTCGCGGGCCTCCCCAGGAGTACGGCCCCGCCCACGGTCCTCCGGCCCCTCGCCCGGCCCGGGGCGGCGATCCGCCGAGCGCCCTTCACCGGAGCCGGGGCGCCGCTCACCGGAGCGCCCTTCACCCGGATTGGACCGGCGCTCGCCCGAGCGCTCCCCACCGGAGTTCGGACGGCGCTCACCCGAGCGGCCCTCACCAGAGCTCGCCCGGCGCTCACCCGAGCGGCCCTCACCGGGGTTCGCCCGGCGCTCGCCCGGGCGGCCGTCGCCGGATGCCGGGCGGCGGCGGTCGTCGGCGAAGGGGAGGTCGAACGGGTCGTCGTCAGGCGACGGCCGCCCCGCGGCGCCTCCCGGCCGTCCCCGGCCGGTGCCTCCCGTGGACTTGGGCGTACGACGAGCGGCGCCGGGCCCTCCCTGAGAGCCGGCGCCGCCTGTTCCGCGGCCGGGTCCCTGCCCGCGGCCGCCTGTGTCTCTCACCGGTCCGTGCTCACCTGGTCGGAGTTCTCGGTGGCCGGGGTGATGACGTTGGTCTTGTCCCAGTCCTGCCTCAGGTTCAGCTGCTCGCCCCGCTCGGCGACCTTGGCCGGCTGCTTGAGCTTGTTGAGCTCCACGCTGGAGTTCTCGTTGCCCTGCTGGATCTGGGCGATCTCCCGCTTGAGCTCAGTGGCGCGCACGAAGTCCTGGGCCAGGACGGTGTTGAGCAGCAGCAGGGTGACCAGGCCGCCGCCGAGCAGCCCGAGCACCAGCACGAGGAACGGGCCGCGCTGCCGCCGGGACGGGCCGCGGCGCCCGCCGCCCGGAGGCCGCCGGACGCCCTCGGGCCGCGCCGTGCGCCCGCCGCGCACGCCGGAGCGCGAGCTCACGGGCCGCTTGCCCCGCGTGCTCTCGGCAGGCGCGTCGAGGACGTCCGCCGCGGCGCCCGCCTGCTCACCACGCCGGACCTGCGCCGTGCGGATCTCGGCCGAACGCGCCTGAGCCCCACGCGCCTCCCGTGCGCCGTCACGGGTGCGCAGGTCGTCGCGGGTGGGCTCGGGGGCGGAGGCTGCGGGACGCGGGCGCGGGACGGGCTTGGCCGCTGCCCCGGACCGGCGCTCACCGCTCTGCGGCGTGCCGGCGCCGCGTGCGGGCGCGCTCCTCCTGGTCTCCTGCTCAGTCCTCGTCAACACGGATCCTCTCTGCCGCCCTGAGCCGGGCTGAGGCCGCCCGCGGGTTGCGGGTGGTCTCTTCTTCCGTCGGGAGCTCGGCTCCCCTCGTCAGCAGGCGGAACCTCGGCTGGTGAGCCGGTAGCGGGACGGGCAGCCCGGGTGGGCTGGTGTCCCTGGTTCGCGCCGTGAGGACCTGCTTGGCCAGCCGGTCCTCCAGGGAGTGGTAGGAGAGCACGACGACTCTCCCACCCAGCGTCAGCGCGTCGAGGGAGGCGGGCAGCGCCGCCTCCAGGGCGGCGAGTTCCGCGTTCACCTCGATGCGCAACGCCTGAAAAGTCCTCTTGGCGGGGTTGCCCCCAGTGCGCCGGGTAGCGGCAGGAATCGCCTCACGGACGATGTCGGCAAGCCGCTTAGTCGACGTTATGGCCTCCTTGGCCCTTTCCTTGATGATTAGGCCCGCGACACGCGGTGCGAACCGTTCCTCTCCGTAATCACGAAGGATGCGCGTTAGCTCCCCGGCCGAGTAGGTATTGATGACCGCCTCGGCGGTGAGCTCCTGGCTCGTGTCCATGCGCATGTCGAGCGGAGCGTCGTAGGAATAGGCGAACCCGCGCTCGGCCTCGTCGAGCTGCGGCGAGGAGACGCCCAGGTCGAACAGGACGCCGTCGACCTTCTCCCGGCCCAGGCGGGCGAGCACGGAGGCGAGCTCGTCCGAGGTGGCGTGGACGAGCGAGATCCGGCCCGCGTACGGCTGCAGCCGCCGCGTGGAGAAGTCGATCGCGAACGGATCGCGGTCGATGCCGATCACGTGGAGTGCCGGGTGGGCGGCGAGCAGGGCTTCCGTATGGCCGCCGAGGCCGAGGTTGGCGTCGACGACGACGGGGTGCGCACCGGTCAAGGCCGGCGCGAGCAACTCCAGCACGCGCTCCAGCATCACCGGAACATGGGCACTCTCTGCCATCTCTCCAACCCCCCTCTCGCGTCCTTGCTCGCGGATGACGCGACGGCCGATCCTCTCAAAGGGTCCCCACCCGGTGCCGTCCGGCCAGGTCCCCATCCGCATCCTCTTCTTGGCGCCTCCCATCTGACACCGGGGAAGGTGCATCAGCTGGCAGGCAGCGGTTGCGGGTGGAGACCTCGCCGAACGACAACTCCGATGGATCGACCGTGACGATTACAGAATCCCTGGCAGCACCTCCTCCGACAGCTCGGAAAAGGCCTGCTCCTGAGCGTTCAGATAGGTCTCCCAGGCCACGGCGTCCCAGATCTCCAGGCGGGTGTTGGCCCCGATGACCACGCAGTCACGTTCCAGGCCCGCGTACGTGCGCAGGGCCTGCGGGATCGTGATGCGCCCCTGCTTGTCGGGAGTCTCGTCGGATGCGCTGGCGAAGAAGACACGGCTGTAGTCACGAACCGCCTTGGCGGTGACCGGGGCGGTGCTGAGAGCCTCGGTAATGCGCTGGAACTCCTCCACGGGAAAGACGTAGAGGCATCGCTCCTGGCCTTTGGTAATCACAAGACCCTCCGCCAGCTCCTCACGGTACTTAGCCGGCAGGAACAGCCGTCCCTTGTCGTCGAGACGCGGCTGGTGGGTGCCGAGGAACATCGGCGCCACCTCCCGTGCCTCATGAAGCGCCTAGCGCTGGTGCACCGGCCCTCCACTGCGCACCACCATACTCCACTTCTCCCCACCGTCAACTGATTACAAGCCTGGTCGTCGCGTATTGGTCTTGCAAAACCCCAGGTCAGCGCAACGCGGGCCGGTGGAGCGGGCTGGGTGGCCGGTCAACCCTCATGGGCGTGTCGAGAGTTGAAATCACCTAGGAAACAGGGCCTGGAGAGCGCTCGCGGGGGCAGTGGTGGAGGAAAGTGGAGCGCCTCCGGGGGCGCGCCGCCCCGCCGTACTGTCACGGGATTCGCACACGAGTGCGACACGAACCCGACGCTCGCACATCACAGTCAGATCACCGCCAGGACCGGAGGAATAGCGACAAATGTCGCTCGGGAACCCCCCGCGTCGTAGGGTCGGTACACACAATGGAAAAGGAATGGCATGGCTCCCGCAAAGGCAACGCTCCAGCGGGACGGCCGTCGCACTTCTCATGGAGGCCTGGTGGCAGTAACCCATGACGTCCCTCAGCGGCTGGAGGATCTCGTCTCCACCGCGCACCGGATCCGGCAGGCGATCGAGTCGGTCATCGAGGGCAAGAGCGACGCAGTCCGCCTCACCCTGACGGTGCTGCTCGCCGAGGGGCACCTCCTCATCGAGGACGTGCCGGGCGTCGGCAAGACCATGCTGGCCAAGGCACTGGCGCGCTCCATCGACTGCCCGGTGCGCCGTGTGCAGTTCACCCCCGACCTGCTGCCCAGTGACATCACGGGCGTCAGCGCCTACAACCAGCAGACCCGCGAGTTCGAGTTCAAGCCCGGCCCCGTGTTCGCCAACATCGTGGTCGGCGACGAGATCAACCGCGCCTCCCCCAAGACGCAGTCCGCGCTGCTGGAGTGCATGGAGGAGCACCAGGTGACCGTCGACGGGGTGACCTACGAGCTCGACACGCCCTTCATGGTGATCGCGACGCAGAACCCCATCGAGATGGAGGGCACCTACCCTCTGCCCGAGGCGCAGCGCGACCGGTTCACCGCGCGCGTGGCCATGGGGTACCCGGAGCCGGCCGCCGAGCTGGAGATGCTCGACGTGCACGGCACCACCACGCCGCTGGACAAGCTGGAGCCTGTGGCCACCACGGCAGAGGTGCGCGCGCTGATCGAGGCGGTGCGCGGCGTCTACGTCTCGCAGCCGGTCAAGAAGTACGCCATCGACCTCGTGGTCGCCACCCGCCACTCCCCCGATCTGCGCCTGGGCGCGTCGCCGCGCTCCACGTTGCAGCTCGTGCGGGCCGCCCGCGCCCAGGCCGCGCTGGCCGGGCGCGACTACGTCATCCCGGACGACCTTCAGGAGCTGGCCGTGCCGGTCCTGGCGCACCGGCTGCTGCCGAGCGTCGAGGCGCAGGGGCAGCGCCGCCTGCCGGAACAGGTGGTCGCCGACCTGGTCCGCCGGGTGCCGGTGCCGGAGTCCCGCGCATGAGAACGGGGCTGCGGGCGCTCACCTCCCGCGGCCGGTCCTTCCTGGCCGCGGGGATCGCGGCGATGGTGATGGCCTTGCTGCTCGGCGAGCACGACCTGCTGCGCATCGGCGTCCTGGTGACGGCGCTGCCGCTGCTGGCCGCGCTGGTCGTGGCGCGCACGCGGTACCGGCTGAGCTGCGCCCGCCGCCTGTCGCCCTCCCGCGCGGAGGTGGGCGGCGAGGCGACGGTGACGCTCCGGCTGGAGAACGTCACCCGCCTGCCCACCGGCCTGCTCCTCATCGAGGACACCGTCCCCTACGCCCTGGGCGTGCGCCCGCGCTTCGTCCTGGACCGGGTGGAGGCCAAGGGCGTCAGGGAGATCGACTACCGGGTCCGCTCGGACCTGCGCGGCCGGTTCACCATCGGCCCGCTGTCGGTGCGCATCGCCGACCCGTTCGGGCTGGTGGAGCTGACCAGGGCGTTCACGATCAGCGACACGCTGGTGGTGACGCCGCAGGTCGTGGCGCTGCCCCATGTCCGCCTGTCGGGCGAGTGGACCGGCGGCGGCGACAGCCGTACCAGGAGCGTGGCGGCGGCCGGTGACGACGACGTGGCCCCGCGCGAGTACCGGCAGGGCGACGACCTGCGGCGGGTGCACTGGCGCTCGACCGCCCGCCACGGCGAGCTGATGGTGCGGCGCGAGGAGCAGCAGTGGCAGAGCCGCGGCGCGCTCCTGCTGGACACCCGCAGGTACGCCCACCGCGGCGAGGGCCCGCGCTCGTCCTTCGAGGTGGCGGTCTCGGCCGCGGCCTCCATCGGCGTGCACCTGGCCCACGAGGGCCTCGGCCTGCGGCTGGTCACCGACCAGGGCGCCGAGCACCTGACCGACAGCGGGCTGAGCTGGTCGCTGCTGGACACGCTGGCCATGGTCCGCCACAGCGCGGCGCGCTCGCTGGAGATCGGCGTCTCGGCGCTGCGGCAGGGCAGCGGCGACGGCCTCATCGTGGCCGTGCTCGGCTCCCTCGACCCCGAGGAGGCCCGCGACCTGGCCAGGCTCCGCCACAGCGGCATCACGGGCGTGGCGGTCCTGCTCGACGTCGACACCTGGGACGCCGCCGAGCCCGGCACCTCGGAGAGCCACCTCGCGGTCCAGACCCTTCTGGCCGGGTACGGCTGGCGTACCGTCAGGCTGCCGGCCGGCACGTCCATCGCCTCGGTGTGGCAGGACGCCGCCAGCCGGGGCCGCTTCGCCGTTCACCCGGCGGGAGGTGCGGCATGAGGCTCTCGGCCGCCGCGGCGGTCGCCACGTTCTGCGCGGCCATCCTGCTTCACCCGTTGTTCGAGGGGGGCGCCTGGTTCTGGGGCTCCTTCGGCGCGGTCCTGACCGTGCTGGCCGCCAGTGCGATCAGCGGCCGGCTCTCGCTGCCGGCCTGGGCGGCGGGGCTGCTCTCCCTGGCCGGGCTCGGGATCTTCCTGACCGCGGCGTTCGCCGGTGACAAGGCGTGGGCCCTTCTCGTGCCCACCAGGGGCTCGGTCGCCGAACTGGCCGACCTGCTCGGCACGGGCTGGGCCGACATCCAGCGCTTCGCCGCGCCGGTGCCGGGCGACAACCCGGGCATCGCGCTGCTGACCACCGGCGGCGTCGGGATCATCGCGATCGCGGTGGACCTGCTGGCCGCGCGCCTGCGGCGGGCGGCGCTGGCCGGGCTGCCGATGCTGGCGCTGGCCACGGTCCCGGCGACGATCCTGGTGGAGCCGATCGCCTGGTGGGCGTTCATCATCGCCGCGCTGGGCTTCACCGGCCTGCTCGTCGCCGACGGCCGCGAGCGGGTGGGGCACTGGGGCCGCGCGGTGCTGGTGCGCAGGACCAGGGCGGCCACCATGCCCGCGCCCCACGAGAGCGCCGACACGCGCGGCCTGCGCCTGTCCGGCAAGCGCATCGGGTTCGCCGCGATCGCGCTGGCGGTGATCCTTCCGGCGTTCCTGCCGCCGCTGGAGCCCGTGTCGTTCTTCACCTTCGGCGTCGGCGGATCGGGCTCGGGCGGCAAGGGCAACTCCATCGAGATCCCGAATCCGATCGCCAACCTCAAGGGCCAGCTCGATCTGCCGGAGCCGCGCACCGTCCTGACCTACGCCAACAACGACGACGTCCCCCGCTATCTGCGCATCTACTCGCTGGACGTCTTCACCGGCGAGGAGTTCACGATGACCAAGCCCACGGGCACGCCGGAGAACCGGGTCGAGAACGGCCCGCTGCCGGCTCCGCCCGGCCTGGGCGGCGGCGTCGAGCTGGTCAACGCGGTGACCACCATCCAGGTCAGCGACGACGTGCGCAAGATGGAGTTCCTGCCGCTGCCCTATCCGCCGCGCGAGGTGCGGGCCGACGGCGACTGGCGGGCCGACGAGAGCACGCTGATGGTGTTCTCGACCCGGGACAACGCCACCGGCCTGCGCTACGAGGTGGCCACGAGCGACCCGCAGCCGACGGCCCAGCAGTTGCGCTCGGCGCCGCGGCCCCAGCGCGGGCCGGAGTCGGTGGAGTCGCGGTACCTGCGCCTGCCGGACGACTTCCCCGCCGACATCCGCGAGCTGGCCTTCACCACGGTCGAGGGCGCGGACACCGACTACGACCGGGCGATGAAGCTGCAGGAGTTCTTCACCGAGACCGGCAACTTCCGCTACGACCTGCGCACGCAGGGGCACAGCACCTCGGCGCTGCGCGACTTCCTGCTCAGCAGCAAGGTCGGCTACTGCGAGCAGTTCGCCAGCTCGATGGCGGTCATGGCGAGGGCGATCGGCATCCCGGCGCGGGTGGCGATCGGCTACACCGGCGGCAAGAAGACAGGCGACCAGTGGGTGGTCGGCACCAACGACTCCCACTCCTGGCCGGAGCTGTACTTCGAGGGCGTGGGCTGGCTGCCGTTCGAGCCCACCCCGGCGGGCTCGGCCGGTCAGGGCAGCGCCCGGGTGCCGCTCTACGCGCGCCCGCAGCCGACGCCGGTCGCCACCTCCACCACGCCGACGCCCGGTTCCACCGCGCGGAGCGAGGAACTGCCGCCGGGCCAGGAGGCCGGTCGCAACCCGCGCGAGCTGGACGACCGCGAGGCCAGGCTCGGCAACACCGGCCTGCCGCCGGAGGAGTCGACGCCGCTGATCGTCAACATCGGGATCGGGCTGGCGGTCCTCGTGCTGATCCTGCTCATCCCGGCGGGGGTCAGGCTGGTCACGCGCAGCCGCCGGGTGCGCACGCTGGGCTGGAAGGTCACGGCGCCGGCCGACGAGCTGACGGCGCGGGTGGCCGCGGGCGGCCACCCGTCGGTGGCCGCCGCCTGGGCGGAGCTGGACGACGTGCTCTACGACTACGGCATGGCCCGCGAGCCCAGCGAGACGCCGCGGCGGCTGGCGCAGCGGCTGGCCCAGCAGTACGAGTTCGACGCCGGGGCCGCGGCGGCGCTCTCCTCGATCGCCGCGACGGCCGAGCGGGCGCTGTTCGCCCGCGACCCGGGCGAGATCGGCCCTCTCGGCAAGAACCTGCGGCTGGTACGGCGGGCCCTGGCGGCCACCGTGACCAGGGGCCGCCGGATCAGGGCGGCGCTGCTGCCCCCGTCCACGCTGCGCAGGATGCGGTCGATGGGCGAGGGACTGCTGGACGGCTTCGACCGCCTGGAGGGCATCAGGCTCCGGCGGCCCGCGCGGTAGGCGCCCCGGATGCCAAGGATGGCCTGTCCCGTTTCCGGGGCAGGCCATCGTCGTCTTCCCGTCAAGCGGGTTCCCGTCGGCCGGTCAGGCGTGACCGTGGCGGCGGGGACCACGTCCGGCGTGAGAAGCGATCCCCCCGATCGAGGCCAGCCCGCAACGGCGGGTGGCGGAGGGGACGGCTCCGCCGTACACGCTTGGGGGAGAACTCAGCGCTCGTCGTCGTGACGACGGCGCCAGCGCTCCTCCATGCGCTCCATGAACGAGCCCCGGCTCTTCCTGGCCCCCTTGCCCGGCACCGGAGCACCCTGGCCTGCGGAGGCGGCGGAGTCGCCGAACCCGTTCATGCGTTTCCAGCTGGACAGACCCCACAGACACGCGGCGAGCATGACCACGAAACCGCCGACGCCGAGCGGGATCATCTGGATGACCACGCCAACCATCATGATCACGACACCCAGAGCAAAGCCGATGGAGGCTTTGATCAGGCGGCGCTTGTAATGGCTGCGCGGGTCACTGATCCTTACGGTGTTGGCCCACTTCGGGTCCTCGGCGTAGAGGGCCTGCTCGATCTGTTCGAGCAAGCGCTGCTCGTGTTCAGAGAGCGGCACGGCGCCTCCCAAGGACGGCCCCAGGACGGGGAAGACGGCAACGGACGACACGGGGTGTCCGAACCTCGCGGTCGGTTATCCCCAGAATACGAGCCTGTAGACGTAGGCGAAAGGAAACGTCCAACGCAGACCAAACCGGAGGTGACGTCATACCTCCATTTTGGGCCATACGCGACATGGGCGTCATGCCTCCATTTCATCAAGTCGTCCGCGAACCAGCGACGCCGGGAGTACCGCATCCGGGCCGAATCTCCGGATCGCCTTGTCCATCGCCTGTTCGGCCTCGCGCCAGCCGGTCTCCTTCTGACCCAGGCTGAGCTGGCGGGCAGCGGACTCGGCGGGGCCGAGGTTCTCCATCCTGACGCCGACCAGGCGCAGCCGCACCCGCTCCAGCCCGGCCGCGGCGAACAGCTCGCAGGCCGTGACGTAAATCTCCTGGGCCACGTCGGTGGGCTCGCGCAGCGTGCGGGAGCGGGTGATGGTGGAGAAGTCGGCCCTGCGGAGCTTCACACTGACCGTCCTGCCCACGTGGCCGCTCTTACGCATGCGGGCGGCGACTTTCTCCGACAGCCGCAGCAGCTCGCGCCGGATCACCTCGGGATCGTCGACGTCGGCCGCGAAGGTCTCCTCGTTGCCGATGCTCTTGTCGGGCGTGTGGGCGATCACCGCGCGCTCGTCGCGCCCCCAGGCCAGCGCCGCCAGGTGACTGCCCGCCGCGGGCCCCAGCTCGCGCTGGAGCGTCGCCGGGGGCACTCTGGCCAGATCGCCCACGGTGCGGATGCCGAGCCGTACGAGGGCCTGCTCGGTGCGCTCGCCGACCCCCCACAGCGCCGAGACCGGGAGCGGGTGGAGGAAGGTGACGATGTCGCCGTCCGGCACCACGAGCAACCCGTCGGGTTTGCACTGTTTGGAGGCAAGTTTGGCGATGAACTTGCTGCCGGCCACGCCCACGGAGCAGGTGATGCCATATCTTTCCCGAACCTGTGCCCGGATCATGGCGGCGATCTCCGCCGGCGACCCCAGGCGCCGCCGGGCCCCGCCGACGTCGAGGAACGCCTCGTCGGAGGCGATCGGCTCGACCAGCGGGGTGATCGCGTGGAAGATCTCCATGACGCCCCGGGAGACCTCCGCGTACTTCCCGTGGCCGGGCGGGATGATCACGGCCTGCGGGCACACGCGGCGCGCCCTGCTCATCGGCATCGCCGAGTGCACGCCGAACGCCCTGGCCTCGTAGGTGGCGCTGAGCACCACGCCCCGGCCGGCGGGCGAGCCCACGATGACCGGGCGGCCGCGCAGCTCGGGCCGCTCCAGCAGCTCGACGCTGGCGTAGAAGGCGTCCATGTCGACGTGGAGGATCGGGCAGCCGCTGTCGTCGGCCCCGGTGACGGGTGCGGGGCCGATGCCGGTGATCTGCTTGCGTGCCACGCCGCGAAGTCTATCCGAACAGGCGTTCTATCGCTTGTGGGCCAGGACGTGGACCTGGAAGGCGATCTCCCGCAGCACGGGGTGGGCGGCGGCCGCGTGTTCCAGCGCCACCAGCGCCTCCATCGCTCCGGGCTCGCCGTCGACCAGCCTGCTGGGCACCAGGTCGGCGAAGACCCGCACGCCGTGCGCGGGCCCGACCGCGAATCCGGTCGCGGCCAGCAGCTCCGACAGCGCCTCGGGGGTGAAGCGCCGGGGCGTGGGGTCGCGATCGCCCCAGCGTCCCTCGGGGTCCTCGAGTACGGCCAGCGCCTCGTCGAAGTGCCCGGCCAGCGCCCGGTGGATCGCGCTGGCGACCGGGTTGGCGGTCAGCGCGCTCACGGCTCCCCCGTGGCGCAGCAGCCCGGAGACGGCGGTCAGGGCGCTGATGGGGTCCTCGACGTACTCCAGGACGCTGTGGCAGAGCACCAGGTCGGCGCTGTCGCGGGGCAGCAGCTCCCCGAGGTCGGCGGCGTCGCCCTGCAGCGCCCGCACGCCGACGCCCTTCTCCTTGGCCCGCCGCTCCAGCGCGGCCAGCGAGTCGGGGCTGGGGTCGACGACCGTGACGGTGTGCCCGAGCTCGGCCAGGGGTACGGCGAAGCCGCCCGTGCCCCCTCCGGCGTCGACGATGTCCAGTACGCCGCGCCCCGCGGACTCGGCGCGTTCGGCCAGCGCCCCCCGCAGAGCGTCCCAGACCACGGCCGTGCGCACCGGGCTTCTCGTCACGTGTTCCCCTCCCCTATCCAGCCAGCCGGTGTCAGCCTACGCTCTCCCGGACCCGGCGCGGACGCTGATGCCCCGCCCGGCGAAGAAGGCCGAGAAGACCTCCAGCGGCAGTGTCGCCCGCCGGGCCTGCTCGGTGTGGCCGGAGGGGTTGTTGAAGGTCACGGCGCCACCGGCGGCCCCGGTGACCAGCACGAGGTGGCCGCCCCTCCCCGGCGCGGGGCGGTCGGGGCGGCGGATCTCCGGGTGCACCGAGGCGATGACCATCCGCCCTCCGGCCGCCAGGCCCGCGAGCTCCTGCGGGGCCAGGATCGGGTGGACCTCCGCCGCCAGGCCGTGCTCGGCCGCCACGTAGTCGGCGAAGGGGGCGTAGTAGAGGCCCTTGATGCCGCCGGGCTCCTCGCGGTAGCCGCCGTAGGCGCGGCAGCCGTGCACGAGGTCGAGCAGCGGCGGCGCGTGGCCGTCGCGGTGGTGCAGGATCATGCGCAGGCAGGCCATCCCGCAGGCGTGGCGGCACCAGCGGGCGTACTCCTCGCGGGTCCGGGCGCCGGACAGCCGCCAGCGGGGGTCGTCGCCGGGGTCGGCGCCGTCGTAGACGATGGCGGCGATCCGGTCGGCGCTCATGAACTGGGTGAACGCGGCAACCTGCATGAGCGCCCAGGTTAGGGCACGAGCGAGCGCAGTTTCCGCGGGGCGCGCAGCCGCCACGCGTCGGCGAGCAGCTCGGCCAGCTCCTCCTCCCCGACCGTCGTCATGCGCACCAGCACGCAGGCGTATCCGTCGTAGTGGGGCACGGTGAAGAAGACGGCCGGGTCGGCGGCGATCAGCTCGTGCTTGTCCTCCTCGGCGGCGACCGGCAGCACCAGGACGTCGCCCTCCTCGCGGATGCGGGCGAACCACTTGGCCTTCACGTACCAGGCGGGCGTGCCGTACATGGTCTTCTCGCTCGTCTCGGGCAGCGCGATCGCCAGCCGGCGGACGTCTTCCTCGGTCACCATGCCCCGATTGTCACCCCCGGCGGCCCGCCAGATCGAGCGCGATGTCCACGATCATGTCCTCCTGGCCGCCGACCATGCCGCGCCGCCCGGCCTCGACGAGGATGGCGCGGGTGTCGAGGCCGTAGCGGGCGGCGGCGTCCTCGGCGTGGCGCAGGAAGCTGGAGTAGACGCCGGCGTAGCCGAGGGTGAGCGTCTCGCGGTCCACCTGCACCGGGCGGGTCTGCAGCGGGCGGACGAGGTCGTCGGCGGCGTCCATGAGCGCGAACAGGTCGCAGCCGTGCTCCCAGCCCATCAGGTCGGCCACCGCCACGAACGCCTCCAGCGGGCAGTTGCCCGCGCCGGCGCCCATGCCGGCCAGGGAGGCGTCCACGCGGGTGACGCCGTTCTCGGCGGCGACGACGGAGTTGGCCACGCCGAGCCCGAGGTTGTGGTGGGCGTGGATGCCGAGCTGGGTGCCGGCGTCGAGGACGTCGCGGTAGGCGCGGACCCGCTCGCGCACGCCGTCCATGGTGAGCCGGCCGCCGGAGTCGGTGACGTAGACGCAGTGGGCGCCGTAGGACTCCATGAGCTTGGCCTGGCGGGCCAGCTCGGCGGGCGGGGCCATGTGGGACATCATGAGGAAGCCGGAGACGTCCATGCCGAGCTCGCGGGCGACGCCGATGTGCTGGGCGGCGATGTCGGCCTCGGTGCAGTGCGTGGCCACGCGCACCGAGCGCACGCCGAGGGCGTGGGCGCGGCGCAGGTCGGCGATGGTGCCGATGCCGGGCAGCAGCAGCGTGGTGAGGACGGCGCGCTCCATGGCCGAGGCGGCGGCCTCGATCCACTTCTCGTCGGGGCAGGCGCCGAAGCCGTAGTTGACGCTGCTGCCGGCCAGGCCGTCGCCGTGGGCGATCTCCACGGCCGCGACCCCGGCCGCGTCCAGGGCGGCGGCGATCGCGGCGACCTGGGCGGCGGTGTACTGGTGGCGGATGGCGTGCATGCCGTCGCGCAGGGTGACGTCCTGGATGTAGAGCTTCATCGCGCGGCCAGCCTCTCCGCGACGCGCAGCGCCGCCGACGTCATGATGTCCAGGTTGCCCGCGTAGGCGGGCAGGTAGTGGGCGGCGCCCTCGACCTCCAGGAAGACCGAGACGAGCGTGCTCCCATCCTCGGCCGGGCGAAACTGCACGTCCTGCTTGAGGCGGTAGCCGGGCACGTAGGCGGCGACGGCGGCGACCATCTCCTTGACCGAGGCGGCGACCTCGGCCTCGTCGCACTCCTCCGTCACGCAGTACACCGTGTCCCGCATGATCACCGGCGGCTCGGCCGGGTTGAGGACGATGATCGCCTTGCCGCGGGCGGCGCCGCCGACGCTCTCCAGGGCGCGGGCGGTGGTCTCGGTGAACTCGTCGATGTTGGCCCGGGTGCCGGGGCCCGCCGACCGGGAGGCGATGGAGGCGACGATCTCGGCGTACCGCACGGGGGCGACGCGGGAGACGGCGGCCACGACGGGCACGGTGGCCTGGCCGCCGCAGGTGACCATGTTGACGTTGTCCCGGCCGAGGTGGTCGCCGAGGTTGACGGCGGGCACCACGTAGGGGCCGATCGCGGCGGGGGTCAGGTCCACGACCTTCTTGCCGTACGGCTCCAGCACGGCGGCGTTGTGCCGGTGGGCCCCGGCGGAGGTGGCGTCCAGCACGACCTCGACCTCGTCGAAGCCGGGCAGCGCCACCAGGCCCTCGACGCCCTCGTGGGTGGTGGCCACGCCCATGCGGCGGGCCCTGGCCAGGCCATCGGAGTCCGGGTCGATCCCGGCCATCGCGGCGACCTCCAGGACCGCGGACGTGCGTTTCACCTTGATCATCAGGTCGGTGCCGATGTTGCCCGAGCCGATGATGGCGATCTTGCTCATGAATCCTCCTCGCCGCGGCAGAACCGGGCGAACTCCTGGGTCATCTCCGGCACCGGCGCGGCGAAGGGGGCGCCGGCGTTGCCGAAGTACAGCGGCACGTCCACGAGGTGGCAGGCGCCGAGCTCCATGCCGTCGCGGGTCATGGGCGAGCGGACCTCGCAGACGAGATGACGGGCGGGGCCGGGGTGCCGTCGCACCAGTTCCCCGGCGGGTGCGGTGAAGATCTCCCGGGTGGACGGCGTGCCCATGCCGATCGCGGTGAACAGGCGGGTCTCCTCCGCGGTGGTGGTGACCAGCAGCGGCACCTTTGCATCGATATTTCCGGACATCGGGTGGTCTTTCAGCAGCTCCCCGTCGACCACCGGAGCCACGGGCAGCAGCCCCCCGGTCAGCGGCCGGGCCCGGGCCGCCCGCTCCTCCCCGGCCAGCAGCGCGCCGATCGAGGCCGCGTGCGGATCGGGCACGCCGGTCGCCCGGGTCCAGGCCAGCGCCTGTTCCGGGGTGGCGAAGCCGTACGGGACGGGGCTCATCGCCACCGCCCGGGCGAACATCCCGGGGGCGCAGGCCAGCAGCGCCAGCACGCTGGTGCCGCCCGCCGAGTGCCCGGCCAGCGTGACCTCGCCCGGGTCGCCGCCGAAGGCCCCGATGTTCGCCGCGACCCACTCCAGCGCCGCGATCTGGTCGCGGAGGGCGAGATTGGCCGGTACGGCGCCGCCGTACCACAGGCCCGTCACCCCGAGGCGGTAGTTGACGGTCACCACCACGAGCCCGTGCTCGCGCGCCAGCACGGCGCCGTCGTACATCGCCTGCGCGCCCGAGCCGAACACGAACGCGCCCCCGTGCAGGAAGACCAGCACCGGGCGGCGCCCCTCGGTCCCGGCCGTCCAGACGTTGAGGAACAGGCAGTCCTCGCGGCCGGTGGCCGGATCGATCTCCAGCCCGGGCACCCATGCCATCCGCCCGGGCCGCTGGGGCGCGGGCGGGCCGGGCGCGCGCGCCTCCCGCACCCCGTCCCACGGCTCGGGCGGCCCGGGTACGGCGAAGCGGCGCGCGGGAGCCGCGTACCGGATGCCCTTGAAGGCCAGCACGCCCCCGAGATCGAGGCCGCGCAGCCTGCCCAGCGGCGTATGGGCGAGCGTCATGCCAGGATCGCGCTCTCGGTCAGCCCCAGGAAGCGCGCGGCGTTGCCGCCGAGGATGGCGGTGCGCTCCGCCTCGGACAGTCCGGGGCAGGCGCGCACCACCGCCCCCGGCTCCTCTTCCCCCAGGGGGAAGGGGAAGTCGGTGCCGAGCATGACCCGGTCGGCGCCCATGACGTCCACGAGCAGCCGCAGCGCCCGCGGGTCGAAGACGGCCGAGTCGACGTGGAAGCGGCCGGTGTAGGCGGAGGGGGGCAGGGGCGAGTCGCGGCGGACGATGTCGCGCCGCCGCCAGGCGTTGTCGGCCCGCCCGAGCAGGAAGGCGAAGCTGCCGCCGCCGTGGCAGAAGCACAGCCGCAGGTTGCCGGGCAGGCGTTCGAAGGCGCCCGACAGGATCAGCGTGAGGATGCCGAGCTGGGTCTCGGCGGCCATGCCGACCAGCCAGGGCAGCATGTGGCCGCGCATGCGCTCGGGGGCCATCATGTCCCACGGGTGGACGAGGACCGGCATGTCCTCGCGGGCGCAGTGCTCCAGGAAGGCGAGCAGGTCGGCGTCGTCGAGGTTGCGCGCGCCGACGTGGTTGCCGATGTGCACGCCGCGGTGCCCGGCCGCCCTGGCCCTGGTCAGCGTCTCGGCGGCGCGGCCGAGGTCCTGCAGCGGCACCTGGCACAGCGGGACGAGCCGGGCCGGGTCCTCGGCGCAGTAGGCCAGGATGCGGTCGTTGACCATGTCGCACCAGTCGGCGGCCCGCTCGGGCGCCGCGTCGTAGCCGAACATGAGCGGCGTCGAGGAGACGGCCTGGACGGCCACGCCGGTGCGGTCCATGGCGGCCAGGCGGGCTCCGGCGTCCCACAGCTCCGGGGTGACCGGGCGGTAGTCGTCGTCGCCGCTCATCATCATGCCCTCGCGCAGCCAGGGCTCCCCCGCCCCGGCCAGGACCCGGGCCTCCTCGCGGGAGATCCGCGGGAAGACGTGGGCGTGAATGTCGATCACTGGACCACCGGGCGGAGGTCGGCCGGCCAGTCCTTGCCCGGGTGGACGGCGCCGCAGTGCGGGCAGACACGGTCGGAGGCGTAGAAGGCGTTGAAGACCGGCGGCAGGTCGTCCACGATCGACTCGAGCTGGACCTCGGCGCGGTGGACGAGCCGGTGGCAGTTGACGCAGTACCACTCGAAGGCGTCCAGGGCGCCCTTCGGCCGCGCGTACTCCACGACCAGGCCGATCGAGCCGGGGACCGGCCGCTGCGGCGAGTGGCGCACGTGCGGCGGCAGCAGGAAGACGTCGCCCTCCCGGATCTGGATGTCGAGCGGCGGCTTGCCCTCCTCCTCCATGACGCGCAGCACCATGCCGCCCTTGAGCTGGTAGAAGAACTCCTCGATCGGGTCGTCGTGGAAGTCGGTGCGCTGGTTGGGGCCGCCGACGACGGTGACCATCAGGTCGGCCTCCTTCCAGATCTGCACGTTGCCGACCGGCGGCTTGAGCTTGTCGGCGTGGTCGTCGATCCACTTGGCCAGGTTGAAGGGCGGGATCATGGGGTGCTCCTCCTCGGGAGGTGGGCGGTGCAGGAGATCTCGATGAGCAGGTGCGGGTGGGGCAGCTGGTGGACGGCCACGGTGGTGCGCGCGGGCCCGGTCTCGTCGAAGTACTCGGCGTAGACCTCGTTGTAGCCGCCGAAGTCGTTCATGCTGACCAGGTAGGTCGTGACGCTGACGACGTCCTCGAGCCCGCCTCCGGCGGCCTTGAGGATGTCGGCGACGTTCTCGATCACGGCGCGGGTCTGCTCGCGGATGTCGAGGCTGGTGGTGCCCATCTCGTCCGCGGCGGCCCCGGCGAAGCTGCCGTCGGGGCGGCGGGAGCTGGTGCCGGAGACGAAGACCAGGTCCCCGGCCCGCCGGAAGTGGGGGAAGCGGCCGCGCGGGCGGGCCTTGCCCGGCACCAGCATCGCGTCCTCGCTCACGTGGTCACCTCCGCGTGCCCGAGGCCCTGACCGGTGACGCGCACGTGGGCGCCCGGCGGGAGCGGGACGGCGGCGGTGGCCGCCCCGGCCAGCACGATCGAGCCGGCTTCCAGCTCGATCCCCGCCGCCTGAGCCAGGCGGGCCGCGGCGGCGACCGAGCGCAGCGGGTCGCCCAGGATGGCGGCCGAGGACCCGGCGGCGGCGACCCGGCCGTCGATCTCCAGGCTGAGGCCGACGTTGGCCACGTCACGCGGCCGCTGCCAGGGGCCGAGGCCGAAGCCGCTGGCCGAGGCGTTGTCGGCGATGACGTCGGCCAGTGTGAAGGAGAAGTTCTCGTAGCGGGAGTCCAGCACCTCGTAGCCGACCGCGACCGCGCCGACGGCGGCCGAGACGTCCGCGGGCGAGCGCACCGGGCGCTCCAGCAGGAAGGCGATCTCGGGCTCGACGCGCGGGTGGATGAGCGTGCCGGCGTCCAGGCGGGACTCGATGAGCATGGCGTCGGTCAGCAGGCCCCAGATGACGTCGTCCACGCCCATCTGGATCATCTTGGCGCGGCTGGTGAAGCCCATCTTGACCCCGATGACCTTCTCGCCGCGCGCCTCGCGCCGGGCGATGACCCCGCGCTGCACGCGGTAGGCGGCGGCCAGGTCGAGCGGGCCCTCCTCGGTGAGCCTCGGGATCGCGGTACGGCTCAGCGTCGCCTTGTCCAGGCGCTCGGCCAGATGGTTCACGCGTCCTCCGTCCCGAAGGCCGCCCGGACGTCGCCGAGCCCCTCGATCCTGGCCTCCAGCACGTCACCCGGCTTCACCGGCACCACCGGCCCGAGCGCCCCGGTCAGCACGGTGTCGCCTGCCCGCAGCGGGCGGCCCAGCCGGGCGAGGGTGTCGGCCAGCCAGACGGCCGCGTGCAGCGGATGCCCCAGGCAGGCGGCGCCGATCCCCGTGGAGACCTGCTCGCCCCGGCGCTCGATGACCATCCCGGCCAGCCGCAGGTCCACGTCCTTGAGCGGGACCGGGCGGTTGCCCAGCACGTACATCCCCGAGGAGGCGTTGTCGGCGACGGTGTCGGCCAGCGTGATGTCCCAGTCCCGGATGCGGCTGCCGACCACCTCGATCGCGGGCAGCGCGAACGCCGTCGCCCGGATGACGTCGGCGACCGTGTGCCGCTCGTGCGGCAGGTCGTGCTCCAGCACCAGCGCCACCTCGGCCTCGGCCCGCGGCTGCAGCACCGCCCCGGCCGGGATCTCGGCCCCGTCGGGCGCCGCCATGTCGGCGAACAGGACGCCGAAGTCGGGCTGGTCCACGCCGAGCTGCTTCTGCACCGCCGTACTGGTCAGGCCGATCTTGCGGCCGGTCAGCCGCCGGCCCTGCGCCAGCCACCGCTCGGTCAGCAGATCCTGTACGGCGTAGGCCGCCTCGACCCCGGCGACCAGGTCGCGGACGGGCGCGCACGGGGTCCCGGAGGCGTGCGCCCCGATCAGCCGCTCGGCCGCCTGTTGGATGTTCGACACCGTTTTCATGAGTTGGTCCTCAGATCAGCACGCAGATGTTGACCGGCTCGGAGAAGAAGTCCAGCGAGTACTCGCCGCCCTCCCTGCCGATGCCCGACGCCTTGACCCCGCCGAACGGGGTGCGCAGGTCGCGCAGGTTCCAGCAGTTGACCCAGACGATCCCGGCCTCGATCTTCGGCGCGACCCGGTGGGCGCGCGACAGGTCGCCGGTCCACACGGTGGCGGCCAGGCCGTACGGGCTGTCGTTGGCCAGCCGGATCGCCTCGGCCTCATCGTCGAAGGGCGCCACGTGGCAGATCGGGCCGAAGACCTCCTCGCGGACGGTCCTGGCGTCCTCCGGCAGGCCGGTGATGACGGTGGGCTCGACGTAGAAGCCGCCGTCGCGGGCGTCGCCGAAGGCGGGGACGCCGCCTCCGGCCAGCACGTCCGCGCCCTCCTCGACGGCCAGGCGGTAGTAGGACAGCACCTTGTCCCGGTGCCCGGCGGAGATCATCGGGCCGTAGTCCTTGAGCTCGCGCGCCCGTTCGGCGAGCTTCGCGGTGAACGCGGCGAAGACCGGCCGCTCGACGTAGACGCGCTCGGTGCACAGGCAGATCTGGCCGGAGTGGGTGAAGCTCGACCGGACGGTGCCCTCGACCGCCTCGTCCAGGTCGGCGTCGGCGAAGACGACGGCCGGGTTCTTGCCGCCGAGCTCGAAGGAGAGCGGGGTGACGTGGTCGGCCGCGGCGCGCATGATGGCCGAGCCGGTGGCCGACTCACCGGTGAAGGCGATGGCGTCCACGCCGGGGTGGCCGGTCAGGAACTCGCCCGCCGCGTTCGCGCCGTGGCCGTGGACCAGGTTGAACGCGCCCGGCGGCAGCCGTACCGCGTCGATGACCTCGGCGAGCAGGGTGGCGGTGGAGGGCGTCTCCTCCGAGGGCTTGGCCACGACCGCGTTCCCCGCGGCCAGCGCGGGCGCGACCTTCCAGGTGAGCAGCAGCAGCGGCAGGTTCCAGGGGGAGATGACGGCGACGACGCCGAGCGGGCGGCGCACCGTGTAGTTGAGCGCCTCGCCGCTGCCGCTCCAGCCGGGGACGCGGGTGTGGTAGGCGCGCTCGGGGCGGCCGTAGGACAGGTCGGCGTAGGCGCGGAAGTTGGCGATCGCGCGGGGGATGTCGACGGTCGCGGCCAGGTCGCGCGGCTTGCCGGTGTCGGCGACCTCGGCGGCGACGAACTCGTCGAACCTGGCCTCGATGCCGTCGGCGATACGCCGCAGGTACGCGCAGCGCTCCTCCACGCTCGCGGCGCCCCACGGGCCCTCCAGCGCGGCCCGGGCGGCGCGGACAGCCGCGTCGACGATCTCGCGCGTGGCCTCGGGCACGGTTCCCCTCTGGCTCCCGTCGAGGGGCGAGATCAGCGGGAAGGCCGTCCCCGTGGTCGTGAAGACCCCGTTGACGTAATGCTTCATGCCCCTCATTGTCGTTTTATCCGCCATATCAGGCTAATACCGGATCTTGGCGTAGCCATATCAAGGCTGATATATGCCGAAATATGCATAGGTGAGGGCCAGATCGGTATTCGTCTGGACATACCGCCAGCGTGCATGCTCGTCCGTACCCCCTGATCGGAAGGTACAGACGTGATGGACACTGACCGCCGCCGGGCGGCACGCCGCGTCTCATGGGCGGCCTTCATCGGCACGACCATCGAGTGGTACGACTTCTTCCTGTACGGCACGGCCGCCGCACTCATCTTCAACAAGCAGTTCTTCCCCGCCATGGACCCGGTCGCCGGCTCGATCGCCTCCTTCGGCACCATGACCGTGGGCTTCCTGGCCAGGCCGCTCGGCGGGATCGTCTTCGGCCACTTCGGCGACCGGCTCGGCCGCCGCAACACCCTGGTGGTCTCCCTGCTGATCATGGGGATCGGCACCACGCTCATCGGCGTCCTGCCCACCTACTCCGGCATCGGCATCTGGGCGGCCGTCCTGCTGGTGCTCATGCGCATCGCCCAGGGCATCGGCCTCGGCGGCGAACTCGGCGGCGCGGTCGTCCTGACGATGGAGCACGCGCCGGCCGGCCGGCGCAGCCTGTTCGGCGCCTTCCCCATGATGGGCACGCCCGCCGGGATGCTCTGCGCCAACCTCGTCTTCCTGGGCACCTCCTCCCTGCTGAGCGAGGAGGCGTTCCTGGCGTGGGGCTGGCGGGTGCCGTTCCTGCTCAGCGTCGTGCTCGTGCTGGTGGGCATCTACCTGCGCCTGCGCATCGAGGAGAGCCCCGACTTCGTCGTCCAGCGCGAGCCGGTCAAGCTGCCCATCGCCGAGGTCCTGCGCGGCCACTGGCGCGGCGTCGTGCACAGTATCGCCGTCATCGTCGGCAACAGCGCGCTCGCCTACATCTTCATGGTCTACATCCTCCAGTACGGCCAGGCCCCCGCGATCGGCCTGTCCCGCACCTTCCTGCTGACCTGCGTGATCGGCGGCGCCGCCGTCTGGCTGGTCACCGCGCCGCTCTGGGCGCACCTGGGCGACCGATTCGGCCTGCGCGCGCTGTTCGCCCACGGCTCCTGGGTCCTGCTGGCCGGGGCCGTGGCCATCCTGCCCGTGGTCAACACCGGCAACCACACCCTGATCGCGGTCTTCATGGTGGCCATGGGCGCCGTGCTGGCCATGACGCACGCGGCGCAGGGCACCCTGACGGCCGGGTTCTTCCCGGTCGCCATCAGGTACTCGGGCACCTCGGCCGCCTACCAGATCGGCGCGCTGCTCGGCGGCGGCATCACCCCGCTGGTGGCCGCCTCCCTGCTGGCCTCGACCGGCACGTCCTGGTCGATCACCGCGTACCTGGCGATCGTCACGGCCGTCAGCCTCGTGGCGGCGCTGGCGCTGCCGCGCGACGACGCCGCGCGGTTCCAGGACGCTCCTATAACCAAACAGGCCGTCTGAGCCAGGCGGCTATGCTCATATGGTGATGTCCCGCGCCCTGGACCTGCTCGGCGGGCGGCTCAAGCTCCGCCATCTCGTGCTGGTCACCGCCATCGCCGACCAGGGCAGCGTGCTGCGCGCCGCCGAGCACCTCCACCTCGCCCAGCCCGCCGCCACCCGCGGCCTGCGCGAGGTGGAGCAGATCCTCGGCGTCGAGCTGTTCACCCGAGGACCCCGGGGCGTCACCCCCACGGTCTTCGGGGAGGCGTTCATCGACCACGCCCGTGCCGTACAGGCCGAGCTGCGCCGCGCCGGCGACCGCATCACCGGCCTGGCCAACGGGGAGACGGGGACGGTCACCGTCGGCACCCTTCTGGCCGCCACGAACGTGCTGCTGCCCCGGTCCATCGCCGCGCTGAAGGCGGAGCGGCCCGGCATCACGGTGATCGTGCGCGAGGGGACCTTCGACTCGCTGGTTCCCCGGCTCGTCGACGGCGACACCGACCTGGTGCTGGGGCGGCTCAACCCGATCGACGACCGGACGGGGCTGCGGCAGATTCCCCTGTACGACGAGCCGATTCTGCTGGTCGCGCGCGACGGGCATCCCGCGTCGGGGGCGTCCGTCCTGTCGGAGCTGCTGGCCTATCCGTGGATTCTGCCGCTGGAGCAGACCGCGCTCCGGCACGAGCTCGAGCAGGTCTTCCGCGCCCAGGACCTGCCGATGCCGGGCAACCGGGTGGAGTGCACCTCGATCCTGACGGTCCGGTCGCTGCTGCTGCAGACCGACATGGTGGCGGCGTTGCCTGCCCTGCTGGTGCGCGCCGATCCGCAGCTCGTGCGGCTGCCGGTGCCGCTGGCCTCGGTCAAGCGTTCCGTCGGCGTCACTCTGCCCGAGTCGCGGGCGCTGACCCCGGCGGCGAAGGTCATGCTCCACCACCTGCGGACCCAGTCGGAGACCCTGTCGCTCTGAGCCCCCGCCCACGGAAAAAGAGGCGCGCCCTGAGCGGCGCGCCCCTTCCCCGAAGGCTTCGCTACAGCGTCAGGCTGGGCTTGAGCTGCTTGAAGCGGGCCAGGAGCCCGTTGATGAAGCTGGGCGACTCGTCGGTCGACAGCTCACCGGCCAGGTGCACCCATTCGCTGATCACCACGCCCTCGGGCACGTCGGGCATCCAGAGCAGCTCGTAGGTGCCGCCGCGCAGCAGGTTGCGGTCCACGGCGGGCATGCGCTCCAGCGTCCAGCCCTCGGCGTAGGTGGCGATGAGCTCGTCGATGCGGGCCCGGTGCCGGGCGACGCCCTCGACGATGGCCGAGGTGTACTCGTTGACCGGCGGCTCGCGCCGCTCCACGCGCTCGGCGAGGATCTTCAGCGGGTCCTCCTCGCGGGCCTCGGCCTCGAAGAGGATGTCCAGGGCGCGCCTGCGGGCTTTGCCGCGTGCCGACACCTCAGGCCCGGCCGAGGTATTCGCCGCTGCGGGTGTCGACCTTGACCTTCTCGCCGGTGGTGATGAACAGCGGGACCTTGATCTCGGCGCCGGTCTCCAGCGTGGCGGGCTTGGTGCCGCCGGTGGAGCGGTCGCCCTGCAGGCCGGGCTCGGTGTTGGCGATGAGCAGCTCGACCGCGGCCGGCAGGTCGACGTAGAGGGCCGAGCCCTCGTTGAAGGCGATCGTGGCCAGGGTGTTCTCGAGCATGTAGCTGGCGGCGTCGCCGACGGTCTTGCCCGGCACGTTGACCATGTCGTAGGTCTCGGTGTCCATGAAGACGAAGTCGTCGCCGTCCTTGTAGGAGTACTGCATCTCGCGCTTGTCGACGTTGGCCACGTCGACCTTCACGCCGGCGTTGAACGTCTTGTCGACGACCTTGCCGGAGAGCACGTTCTTGAGCTTGGTGCGCACGAACGCGCCGCCCTTGCCCGGCTTGACGTGCTGGAACTCCACAACGGCCCAGAGCTCACCGCCGTCGAGCTTCAGCACCATGCCGTTCTTGAGGTCGTTGGTCGTCGCCACTCGTTTTCTCCCGCGTGTTGCCGCTCTCTATAGGACGAGCAGCTCTTTGGTCGTCTTCGTGAGGAGTTCCGGCCCGCCCGCACGCGTGACCAGCGTGTCCTCGATGCGGACCCCGCCCTGGCCCGGGAGGTAGACCCCGGGTTCGACGGTGATCGGAACTCGATCCTCTAGTCTACCGTTCCTGGACGGGCCCAGGAACGGCTCCTCGTGGATCTCCAGGCCGACGCCGTGACCGAGGCCGTGGCGGAAGTGCTCGGCGTGTCCCGCCTCGGCGATCACGGCGCGGGCGGCGGAGTCCACCTCCTTGGCCGTGGCGCCGGGGGCGAGGGCGTCGCGGCCCGCCTTCTGGGCGGCGGCGACCAGGTCGTAGAGCTCGCGCTGCCAGGCGGCGGGCTCGCCGAGGCTGACGGTGCGCGTCATGTCGGCGTGGTAGCCGCCGTAGTTGGCGCCGAAGTCGAGGGTGACCAGGTCGCCCTTGCGCAGCTCGCGGCCGGTGGGGGTGTGGTGCGGGATGGCGCCGTTCTCGCCCGCGGCGACGATGGACTCGAAGGCGATCTTGTCGGCGCCGAGTTCGACCATGCGGTTCTCGAGGATGCGGGCGACTTCGCGCTCGGTGACGCCCGGCCGAATACTTCCCGAAATATCGGCGAACGCCTGGTCGGAGATGGCGCAAGCCGTACGGAGGAGATCGATCTCCTCTTCGTCCTTGACCGCCCGCAGGAGCTCCGCGAGCGGCTCCAGCGGCACGAGCCCCTGAGCGCTCTCGCCCAGCCGCCGGAACGTCGCGACCGTCATGCCGGCCGCCTCGATCCCGGCGCCGGGTACGGCCAGCGCGCCCGCGGTGTCCGGCGCCTCGACGACGTCGATGCCCAGGTCACGGGCCATCTCGATGTAGCGGGAGTCGGTGGCCAGCGTGGCGGTGCCGTCCTCGCGCACCAGGACGGCGGCGTTGGAGCTGGCCAGGCCGGTCAGGTAGCGCACGTTGACGAGCGAGGTGACGAGCACGGCGGGCACGCCGCGCCCGGGCAGCATCGCGGCGAGGGCGGCTCTGCGCCCCGCGTGGGTGGCGGTCATCGGGCGGCTCCGGGCCGGGCGATCGCGAGGGTCATTTCGTCAATGTACGTGTATTGACCTCCGTCACGGTGCGCGGCTACCGTGCGCAGCAAGGTTAGTAAGGTTTCCTAACCTTCAAGGGAGCGTGCATGAGGCTGGCAGCGGCGCTGACCGCGTTAACCGTCTTGATCGCAGGGAGCCCAGCGATGGCCGACACAACGGCATACATCCGGGTGGACCAGGTGGGATTCGCCCCCGGGGAGGCTAAAACGGCCTACCTGATGGCGGATCGCCCCCTGCCCTTCACCGTGGTCGACAACCGGGGAAGAACGATGTTCCGGGGTACGGCGGGCCCCGACCTCGGCAAGTGGAACGACACCTACCGCCACGTCTACCGGCTCGACCTGTCCCGCCTGCGCCATCCGGGGACCTACCGGATCAAGGCCGGCGGGCAGACCTCGCCAACGTTCACGATCGCCCCGCCGATCGCCCTCACCGAGCCCGCGGCCAAGATCATGACGTTCTTCGGCGGTCAGCGCGACCGCTGGCACAAGACCGACCGGGCCGCCTACGTCTACGACTGGCCCACGTTCACCGGCCCCGACACCGACCAGATCAAGGGCGACCTGACCAAGATCGGCGGTCCGGTCGACGTCTCCGGCGGATGGTTCGACGCCGGCGACTACCTCAAGTTCACCCACATCCTCGCCTACGTGGACACGCTCCTCTGGGCCGCCAAACGCGACGGCGCCATCGACCCACGCCTGCGCGGCGAGGCCGGCCACGGGCTCGACTTCCTCGACAAGATGTGGGACGAGACCTCCAAGACCCTCTACATCCAGGTCGGCATCGGCGCCGGCAACGAAGAGGGCACCTTCGCCGGCGACCACGACATCTGGCGCATGCCGGAGGAGGACGACCACTCCAGCGAGAAGTACATCCGCGACCGGCCTGTCTTCCGCGCCGCCGCGCCCGGCCAGCCGATCAGCCCCAACCTGGCCGGCCGTACCGCCGCGGCCTTCGCGCTGGCCGCCCAGGTCGAGCCCGACCGCGCCCGCGCCCGCGCGCTCCTGGAGAAGGGCGCCTCGGTCTACGCCATGGCCAAGACCGAGAACGTCGGCACGCTCGTCACCTCGCTCCCCCACGCCTTCTACCCGGAAAGCGTCTGGCGCGACGACATGGAACTCGGCGGCGCCGAACTCGCCCTGGCCGCCCTGCGCCTCGGCGACCGGCGCGCGGGCGAATGGCTGCGCGCCTCGGCCCACTGGGCCGCGGAGTACCTGAAGCACGACGCCGGCGGCGACACCTTCAACCTCTACGACGTCAGCGCCCTGGGCCACACCGACCTGGTGAAGGCCATCAGGAAGACCGGCGCCGGCCGCCTGCCCGTCACAGACCGGCAGCTCGTCGCCGACCTGAAGGCCCAGCTCGACATCGGGGCGGCGCGGGCGGGCAAGGACCCGTTCGAGGCCGGCGCGGCCTACGACCAGTTCGACTCGGTGCCGCACGCCTTCGGCCTGGCCGCCACCTCGCGCCTCTACCGGTCGGTCAGCGGCGACCGCTCCTACGACGACTTCGGCACCCGCCAGCGCGGCTGGGCGCTCGGGGCCAACGCGTGGGGCGTCTCGTTCGTGTCCGGCGTCGGCGCCAACGCGATCACCTGCCCGCACTACCAGATGTCCAACATCACCGGCCGGCCGCCGACCGGCGCCGTGGTCAACGGACCCAACAGCGCCTCCCTGTTCGAGGGCGGGCTCGGCGGCCACATGGACCGCATGAACCCGTGCCCCGCGAGTGGCCTCGACCGCTACGCCCCGTTCACCGGCCGGGGCAGCCGCTTCGTCGACGACGTACGCTCCTGGCAGGCATCCGAGCCGGCCGACGACTTCGCCGCCGTCGCGCTGTACGCGCTCACCCTGATGTCCCGGGACTGAGCCCGACCCCGGACCTCGTCCCCTTCATCAGGCCCCAGTCCCTCAGGAAGTCCGCCAGCGGCCCCGAAGGGGACATCTCCCCGTCGCCGGTCGCCTCGACCAGGTCCTTCGCCGCCTCCAGAGCGTGGCGACGGGCCTGGTCGTCGCGTCCCCGCCGGGCCCGCTCGACGGCCTTGGCGATCTTCTTGCGGGCGTGCGCCGCCACCTCGCCGTCGATGCCGTTCACCTGCTGCTGGAGCCGTACCGCCTCGTCGAACCGCGACAGCCAGGTCGTCCAGCCGCCCGGCGGCGTCTGGGTGAGGCCGGTGGTGTCGCGCGGCTTGGGCTCGTCCAGCGGGGTGTCGGGGCCGAAGGACTGCACGACGTCGCCCGGGCTGGGAGTGTTCGAGGGGCGCTTCGGGGTCGGCGCGGTGGTCGCGGGCTGAGTGGGGTCCGGGGTGGCCGAGGGCGGGGGCGTCGTCGTCACGGCGGGCGCCGCCTCCGGGCGGTCCCGGCCCGACAGCACCACGAAACCGATCGTGACCAGGGCGATCACGGCCACGGCGGCCACCAGCTGGATGATCAGGCGGCGGTTCTGGTTCGGGGGCTCCTCCTCAAGGAGGTCGTAGACCGCGGTGTGGCCGTCGTGGCCTCCCGGGGGGCCGCCGGGGAGGTGGGCGCCGGTGGCGGGGATCTGGGCGGTGCCTTGCGCGTCGGGGTTGCCGGGGCCGGCACTCGGAAGGCCGTTGACCTGGAGGCCGCTGCTGTGGGGGCCCTTGCTATGAGGGCCGCTGCTATGGGGGCCGCTGCTCTGAAGCCCGCTGCTGTGGGGGCCGCTGCTGTGGAGCCCGCTGCTCTGAAGCCCGTTGCCGGGAAGGCCGTTGTTGTGAGGGCCGGGGCTCTCGAAGCCGGCGGTGTCAGGACCGGGACTCCCATGACCCTGGCCCTCGAGGCCGGGGTTTCCGAGGCCGGGGTTTCCGAGGCTGGGAAGCGGGCTGGTGCGCTGGGTGGCGCCCGGCCGGGCGATGCTCGCCAGGCGCCGCCGTACCGCCTCTCCGCTCGCCGGACGCGCGGCCGGATCCTTGACCAGCAGCGCCAGCAACAACTGCTCCAGCTCGGCCGGGATCGCGGGCCGGTGGCGCGTCGGCGGCTCAGGCGCCTCCGCCCGAATCCGCCCCGCCAGTTCCTCGCCGCTCCCCTCGAACGGCGGCCGCCCGCACAACATCTCGTAACAGACCGCGCCGAGCGCATAGAGGTCCGCGGCCGGGCCGCCGTCGCCGTCGAGCTGCTCGGGAGCCGTGTAGGGCGTCACCCGCCCCGCCTGATGCCCACCCGGGATCCCGAACCCGACCACCTTGAGCACGCCGCTGCCCGAACGGCGGAAGCAGCCGGGATCCACGTCCCCGTGAACCACCCCGGCCCGGTGCGCCGCATCCAGCCCGGACGCCGCCTGCCCGAACAGGTCACACGCCTCCACGATCCCCAGCGGCCCGTGCGCGGCGCGCTCCTCGCCGAGGCTCTGCCCGGTGAGGAACTCCATCACGAGGTACGGCACGCCGTCGTGCCCGCCGATGTCCAGGACCATGGCCACGTTCGGATGCACGACCTTGGCCACCGCCTGGGCATGGGCGTGGGCCTGATCGCCGGCCCCGGCGGTGAGCATCTTGACGGCCACGGTCCAGTCGGCGTTCTCGTCGTGCGCCCGCCACACCTCGCCGCCAGGACCGCGGCCGATCAGCTCATCCAGCCGGTAGCGGCCGGCGACCAGCTGCTTCTCCTCGGACATATCCCCGCCAATGCACTCAAGGTAGGCAATTGCCCACAACCTTAGGGGGCACGCGGGGCACGTGACGCCGCATTCCTCCCGTCCAGTCGCAAGAGGAGGGCCGGCTGTCGCCGCCGCCGGACGAGCCGTCACACGCGCCGGACCAGGCGTCAGAAGCGGAGGATCAGGCGCCAGACGCGGAGGATCAGCTGCCGCCCGAAACGAACCAGCGCCGTCCGAGACGAACCATCTGTCGTCCGAGACGAACCAGCTGCCATCCGAGACGGATCAGCGGAGGAACGCGGCGGCCACCCCCGCATCCACGGGCACGTGCAGACCGGTGGTCAGGGACAGGTCGCCCCCCGTCAGCGCGAACACGGCCGCGGCCACGTGCTCGGGGAGCACCTCGCGCTTGAGCAGCGTCCGCTGGGCGTAGAACTCACCCAGCCGCTCCTCGGGCACCCCGTAGACGGCGGCCCGGTTGGCGCCCCAGCCGGAGGCGAAGATGCCCGACCCGCGCACCACCCCGTCGGGGTTGACGCCGTTGACCCTGACACCGTGCTCTCCGAGTTCGGCCGCCAGCAGGCGTACCTGGTGGGCCTGGCCGGCCTTGGCCGCGCCGTACGCGACGTTGTTGGGTCCGGCGAAGACGGCGTTCTTGGAGGAGATGTACACGATGTCCCCACCCATGCCCTGACATATCAGGATCCGCGCCGCTTCCCGGGACACCAGGAACGACCCCCTGGCCATCACGTCATGCTGAAGGTCCCAGTCGTCGAGCGTGGTCTCCAGCAGGGGGCGCGACAGGGACAACCCCGCGTTGTTGACAACCAGATCGAGGCCGCCAAAGGCCAGCACCGCCTGCCGTACCACCTCCTGGACCTGCGCCTCGTCCGTCACATCCGCCCGGACGGCCAGCACGACGTCCCCCCGGACCGCCCCATCACGGTCCGCAAGGTCCGCTCGGATCCCCATCGCGACGTCCAGGCCAGTCCCGTCGCCCTCCCCTGAATCCGCCGGGATCCCCATCGCGACGTCCAGGCCGGCCCCGTCGCCCTCCCCCGGATGCGCCGGGACCCCCGTTGCGACGTCCGGGCCAGTCCCGTCGCCCTCGCCCGAATCCGCCGGGACACCCAGCACGCCGTCCAGGACCGCCCCTTCGTCCTCCCGCGCATCCGCCCGGACGCCCAACGCGACGCCATCCGGGTTGGCCTTCTGGCCGTCCGGGCCCGCAGAGGGGGCGATCTCGGCGGCGACCTTCTGAGCGGCGGCCAGGTCGCGGTCGGCGATCACCACGCAGGCGCCCTCGGCCGCCAGCCGCCGGGCGATGGCCGCGCCGATGCCCGACCCTCCGCCGGTCACGAGGGCGACCCGGGTGGCGAGGGGCTTGGGCGCAGGGAGGCGGCGGAGTTTGGCCTCCTCCAGGTCCCAGTACTCGATGCGGAACTTCTCGCTCTCCTCGATCGGCGCATACGTGGACAGCGCCTCGGCGCCCCGCATCACGTTGATCGCGTTGACGTAGAACTCTCCCGCGACACGGGCGGTCTGCTTGTCCTTGCCGAAGGAGAACATGCCCACCCCGGGCACCAGAACGATCGCCGGGTCGGCGCCGCGCATCGGCGGGGAGGCGGGGGTGGCGTGGCGGGCGTAGTAGGCGGCGTACTCCTGACGGTAGGCGGCGTGGGCGGCGCGGACCTGTTCCTCGGTGGGATCCGGCGGCAGGACCAGCGGGGCGACCTTGGTACGCAGGAAGTGATCGGGGCAGGAGGTGCCGAGCGCGGCCAGGCGGGGATGCTCGGCCCGCGCGAGGAAGTCCAGGACCTCGGGGGTGGCGGTGTAGTGGCCCACCACCGGAGCGTCGGTGGAGGCCAGCCCCCGCAGCAGCGGGAAAAGGGCGGCCGCCGTGGCCCGCCGTACGTCGCCGGAAAGGGCCGCATGGACCACCGGCCCAAAGGGCTCGGACCGCCCGTGGGCGGTGATGTAGCGCTCCGCAGTCCGGATGATCTCCAGGGAGTTGGCCTGGCACTCCTCAGAGGTGGCGCCCCAGGCGGTGATCCCGTGCCCGCCGAGGATGACGCCGATGGCCTGGGGATTCGCCTGCTGGATGGCGGCGATGTCCAGCCCGAGCTGGAACCCGGGACGACGCCAGGGCACCCAGACAACCCGCTCGCCGAAGATCCGCTCGGTCAGCGCGGGCCCATCGGCCGCGGTCGCGATCGCGATCCCCGCATCAGGATGCAGATGATCAACATGAGCCGCCTCAACCAGTGCGTGCATGGCCGTGTCGATGGACGGCGCGGCCCCGCCCTTGCCGTGAAGGCAGTATGCGAACGTGTCAACCATCTCGTCTTCCCGGTCCACGCCGGGATAGTTCGTTTTAAGGGCCCGGACACGATCCAGCCGCAGTACGGCCAAGCCGCTCTCCGTCAAGGTGCCCAGATCCCCACCGGACCCCTTGACCCACATGAGCTCCACCGGCCGCCCGGTGACCGGGTCCGTCTCCATGGCCTTGGCGGAGGCGTTGCCGCCGGCGTAGTTGGTGTTCCGCGGGTCGGCTCCCAGGGCGCGCGCCCGGCCGAGGAGCTCGGCGACCGCCTGATGGGGCCGCGGGCGAGCGGCTCCGCCCTCTGAGTGGACCCGGTCGCCGGGACCGCCCCCACCCTCGGGTCCGCCCCCACCCTCAGAGCCCTTCGCATCCCCGGCCCCCGTCACGCCTTCAGGCCCACTCACGCCCTCAGACCCCCTCACCCCTTCAGGCCCACTCACGCCCTCAGACCCCCTCACCCCTTCAGACGCACTCACGCCAGCAGCCCCCCTCACGCCAGCAGACGCACTCGGACCCTCCGGCGCGCTCTTGCCCTCAGGCGCATTCGGGCTCTCAGGCCGGGTCCTGCCAGCAGGCAGGCTGGCGCCCTCGGACCCGGTCATATCGGCTGGCAGGATCTCGTCCTCGGGGCCAGTCATATTCGGAGGCATGGTCGCGTTCTTGGGCACGCTCGGGCTCGCGAGCTCGGCCACATCCGCAGATGCGGTCACCTCGGCGCGCTCGGCCGCATCGGCTGATCCGGGCGGTTCGGTCTGCCTGGCCGGGGCGACGGGCTCGGGTGGCATGTCGGGGTCGATGGGCCGCTCGTTCATTACGCTCCCCAGCCTGCTTGGGCGCCGCCGACGCGGGTGGCGCTGATGGTCTCGAAGTAGCCGGATCTGGCATAGGCGGCCATGGGGTCCGGGTCCAGGCCGGACTCGCGGCGCAGGTCGGCCAGCAGCGGGCGGACGTCGGTGTTGAAGGCGTCCATCAGGACGGCGTTGGCCTGCAGGACGTCGCCGCCGTCCTGGGCGGAGCGCAGGGCGTCCCCATCGACCAGGAGGGCCTTGGCGGTGGCCTCCTGGACGTTCATCACCGAGCGGATCTGGCCGGGGATCTTGGGCTCGAGGTTGTGGCACTGGTCGAGCATGAAGGCCACTTCGTCGGTGTAACCGCCGCCCGCGACGACCTCGTACATGATGCGGAACAACTGGAACGGGTCGGCGGAGCCCACCATCAGGTCGTCGTCCGCGTAGAAGCGCGAGTTGAAGTCGAACCCGCCCAGCTTCCCCTCCCTGAGCAGGAACGCGACGATGAACTCGATGTTGGTGCCGGGCGCGTGGTGCCCGGTGTCCACCACGACCTGCGCCTTGGGCCCGAGGCGCAGGCAGTGGGCGTAGGCGGTGCCCCAGTCGGGGACGTCGGTGGCGTAGAAGGCGGGTTCGAAGAGCTTGTACTCCAGCAGGAAGCGCTGTCCCTCGCCAAGCCGGTGGTAAACCGATTCAAGGGCTTCGGCCAGACGGTCCTGGCGAGCGCGGATGTCGTCCTGGCCGGGGTAGTTGGTGCCGTCGGCGAACCAGAGCTTGAGGGTGCCGGATCCGGTGGCGTCCATGATGTCGACGCATTCGAGCAGGTGCGCCAGGGCCTTCGCGCGGACACGCGGGTCGGGGTTGGTGACGCTGCCCAGTTTGTAGTCGTCGTCCTGGAAGACGTTGGCGTTGATGGCGCCGATGCCCACGCCCAGCTCACCGGCGTGACGGGCCAGGTCCGCGTAGTCGTCGACCCGGTCCCACGGGATGTGGAGGGCGACCGAGGGGGCGACGCCGGTGAAGCGGTGCACCTGGGCGGCGTCGGCGAGCTTCTCGTACGGATCGCGGGGAACGCCTGGCTGGGCGAAGACCTTGAAGCGGGTGCCGGAGTTCCCGTAGGCCCAGGACGGGGTTTCGATGCGTTGCGCGCTGAGCCGGGTGCGGATGTCCATGCTCATCCTTTGAATCGTTTTAAGAGGCGAGAGTGACGGTAGACAGCCATGCGGTGCCCGTCAATTGCCGTCCAGGAGTTGATACGTTTTAATCAGGTCTCGTGGTGAACATCAAAGAGGTCGCCGAACGGGCCGGAGTCTCCCCCGGCACCGTCTCGAACGTCCTCAACCGGCCCGCCAAGGTCTCCGCCTCGACGCGCACCCGCGTGGAGGCGGCCATCGACGAGCTCGGTTTCGTCCGGCACGGCTCGGCCTCGACCCTGCGCGCCGGATACAGCCGGACGATCGGCCTGTCGGTGATCGACATCGGCAACCCGTTCTTCACCGACGTCGCCGCCGGGGTCGAGGAGACCGCCAGCGCGCTGGGCTACGCCGTCATCCTGGGCAACTCCTCGGGCTCGCGCGCCAAGGAGGAACGCAACCTCCAGGTCCTGGCCGAACAGCGGGTCCGCGGCGTGCTCATCACCCCGTCCGACGAGGACCCCGCCCGCCTGGACCGGCTGCGCGCCCGTGGCATCAACGTCGTCCTGGTCGACCATCCGCCCCACCGCACCGACCAGTGCGCCGTGTCGGTCAACGACGTGGTCGGCGGCAAGCTGGCCATCCACCACCTGCTGAAGGGCGGCGCCACCTCGATCGCGTACGTCTCGGGCCCGCTGACCATCCGCCAGTGCCAGGACCGCTTCGACGGCGCCTCGAGCACTTTCCCCGGCTCACTCCGCCTTCACCAGATGCCCGAGATGACCGCCCGCGCCGGCGAACAGGCCGCCCTCGACCTCCTGCGCACCGGCATACCCGACGCCGTCTTCTGCGCCAACGACCTCCTGGCCCTGGGCGTCCTGAGGGGCCTGCTCCAGGCCGGCGTCCACGTCCCGGACGACGTGGCACTGATGGGGTACGACGACATCGACTTCGCCTCCGCCTCGGCCGTCTCCCTCACCTCCATCCGCCAGCCCACCCATCAACTGGGCCGAGTCGCCACCGAGCTCCTCCTGGACGAGTGCGACCGCCCCACCGCCCATGCCCACCAGCAGATCGTCTTCCAACCGGAACTGATCGTGCGGGAGTCCACCCGATGACCCCCGCCTCACCGTCCTCCCTCTGCGGCGACCGTCCGTGAGGGGTGGAGAGCGCAGGTTGGTGGAGATGACGCGTGGCCGGGCGCGGCATCCGCATGAGGACGATCACGATCTACAGGAGGCCATGCCCATGAAACGACCCCTAGGAGTCCCTCCGATGGCCACGTACCGGGATGCACGTCGATGACGCGTTTCGCCGCTGTCGATCTGGGCGCCTCCAGCGGGCGTGTCATCGTCGGGGACGAGTCGCTGCGCCTGACCGAGGTTCATCGGTTCTCGAATGGCGCGTCGGTGCGGGACGGGGCGTTGCGATGGGATGTGCGCCGGATATTTCGTGAAATCCTGTACGGCCTGCAGCACGCCGGACCGGTGGATTCGATCGGCGTCGACTCCTGGGGCGTGGACTACGGGCTGCTGGGAGACGATGGTCGCCTCCTGCGGGAGCCGGTTTGCTATCGGGACGGGCGTACCGCCGAGACCCGGGCCCTGGCTCTCCAGCGGCTGGGAGCGGCGGGACTGTACGAGGCGTCCGGGCTTCAGCCCCATCCGATCAACACCGTCTTCCAGCTCATGGCCGACGACCTCACCGGCGCCGCGACCATGCTCCTGATCCCCGACCTGATCGCCTACTGGCTGACCGGCGAACGCGGAGCGGAGATCACCAACGCCTCCACCACCGGATTGCTGGACGTCCGCACCCGTACCTGGTCCGAGTCGCTGACCGGTGCCCTGAACATCCCGTCCCGCATCCTTCCGCCCCTCCGGCACCCCGGTACCGCGATCGGGCCGCTGAACCCGGCCTGTTCCCCGGAGGCCGGCCTCCCCTTTCCCGCCTGGAAGGCCGACGTCGTGGCGGTCGCCTCGCACGACACCGCCTCGGCCGTGGCCGCCGCCCCGGCCACGAATGAATCGTTCGCCTACATCTCGTGCGGCACGTGGTCGCTGGTGGGGGTGGAGCTCCGGGAGCCGGTGCTGAGCGCGGCCAGCCGTACCGGAAATTTCACGAACGAGGTGGGACTGGGGGGAACCACGCGGTACCTGCGTAACGTGATGGGGCTGTGGCTTCTCCAGGAGTGCCTGGCCGCATGGGGTTCGCCGGATCTGCCCGGTCTTCTGGAGGCCGCTGCCCGAGTGCCCAGGCTTCGGTCGCTGGTCGATGCGGCCGACCCCGCGTTCCTGGCCCCCGGCGGCATGCCCGGCCGCATCGCCGCCGCGTGCCGGGACGCCGGTCAGCCCGAGCCGTCCACTCCGCCGGAGACGGTCCGGTGCATTCTGGAGAGCCTCGCCCTGGCTCACCGCGCCGCCGTACAGGACGCCACACGACTTTCCGGGCACCGCGTTGAGGTCGTCCATCTGCTGGGCGGGGGTGCTCGCAACCGCCTGCTGTGCCAGCTCACCGCGGACGCCTGCGGCCTGCCCGTCGTCGCCGGGCCGGCCGAGGCGACGGCGCTGGGCAACATCATGGTTCAGGCCCGTACGGCCGGCGTCTCCGGCGACCTGCGCGCGCTGGTGGCCGGAACGCAGCGGCTGGAGACCTTCCACGCGCAGGACACCAGCGGCTGGGCGGAGGCGCAGGCGCGGCTGGACGACGCGAAGGGCGGGAAGCCTTAGGACTTCCCGCCCGAGACGGCAAGCCGTGCAGCGTCCGGCCCAGAGGCAACCCGGCCGTGAAGGTTCCGGAAGGCAACCCGGCCGCGAAGCTGCCGCGCCGTAAGCAACCGGCCGCGAAGCTGCCGGGCCATAGGCAACCCGGCCGCGAAGCCGCCGCGCCGTGGGCAAACCCGGCCGTGAAGGTTCACGGCCGGGTATCGGCGCAGGTCAGGCCGTGGCCGGTTCCGGAGTGGGGATCGGCTTGGCGGCCGGGGCCTCGTCGAGAGGCTGGGGCGGGGTGTTGAAGACGGCCTCGTCCAGGCGGCCCTCGGAGCGGGCGACCAGCACCGGGACGACCGCCTGGCCGGCGACGTTGGTCGCGGTGCGGATCATGTCCAGGATGGGGTCGATCGCCAGCAGGAGGCCGACGCCCTCGAGGGGCAGCCCGAGCGTGCTCAGCGTCAGGGTCAGCATGACGATGGCGCCGGTCAGGCCGGCGGTGGCGGCCGAGCCGACCACGGAGACGAACGCGATCAGCAGGTAGTCGCCGACGCCCAGCGGCACGTTGAACACCTGCGCGACGAAGATCGCGGCCAGCGCCGGGTAGACCGAGGCGCAGCCGTCCATCTTGGTGGTGGCGCCGAACGGGACGGCGAAGGAGGCGTAGTCGCGGTCCACGCCGTTGCGCTCGACGGTGACGCGCTGGGTGAGCGGGAGCGTGCCGACGGAGGAGCGGGAGACGAAGGCCAGCTCGATGGCGGGCCAGGTGTTGCGGTAGAAGCGGAGCGGGTTGACCTTGCCGAAGACCGCGAGCAGGGTCGGGTAGATCGCCAGCAGGACGATGAAGCAGCCGATGTAGACGCCGGCCGAGAACTTGGCGAGCGGCGCGAGGAGGTCCCAGCCGTAGGTGGCGACGGCCTTGCCGATGAGGCCGGCGGTGCCGATCGGGGCCAGGCGGATGACCCACCACAGGGCCTTCTGGACGAGTTCGAGGACCGAGCGGCTGAGGTTGAGGAACGGCTCGGCCTTGTCGCCGATCGCGAGCGCGGCCGCGCCGAGGACGACGCCCAGGAAGACGATCTGGAGCACGTTCAGCTCGGTGAAGGCCGTGACGATGTTGGTCGGGATGATGCCGGTCACGAAGTCGAGCCAGGTGCCGGCGCCCTCGGTGTCGACGGCCTTGGCGGTGCTGGTGTCGAGGGTGACGCCCTGGCCGGGGTTGATGACGAGCCCGAGGCCGATGGCGAAGGCGACCGAGAGGAAGCCCGTGACCAGGAACCAGAACAGGGTCTTGGAGGCCAGCCGCGCGGCGCCGTTGACGTTGCGGAGGTTGGCGACGCTGACCAGGACGGCGGTGAACACCAGCGGCGGCACGGCCAGCTTCAGGAGCTGGACGAAGATCTTGCCGACCTGGGTCAGGGTTTCCGCCAGCCAGGAGACGTCCCAAATCTTGGCGACGAATCCGAGGCCGATGCCGGCCACGAGGCCGGCGAGCAGCTGCAAGGAGAAGCTGAATCTCTTCACGTGAGGAAGACTCCGGAGTTTGCGGCATGCCGAAGGCACACCGAGAAGGAGGAAAGGGGTGAGTGGCGATCTAGCGCTGGACGAGCGCGATCAGCGACAGCTCGTACCCGTCACGCGGCACAGGTCGATGTGCAGCCGCTCCACGAGCCACACGATGACTACCGAAAACCTCACGAAATTTCACAACACATGCCATATTTCGCCGTATTCCCGGCAAACAGGGTGACCTCCCTCACACAAGCAAAAGGGGGCCCACAGGATATGCGGGCCCCCAAAGGGGATCAGGCGGCCAGATCCCTCACTTTCTCCACCAGCCGCAACCGCTCCTCATGCGTGCCGGCCAGCGGCGTCACGTTCAGCGTCGTGACACCCGACTCCTTGAGCGCCTGGATCCGGTCCCTGACGAACCCCTCCGACCCGATGAGCGACATCTTCTCCAGCAGCTCCTGCGGCACCAGCGCCGCCGCCTCCTGCTTCTTGCCCTCGAGGTAGAGGTCCTGGATCTGCTCGGCCTCCTTCTCGTAGCCGTAGCGCCGGGCCAGCTCGTTGTAGAAGTTGCGCCCCTTGGCCCCCATCCCGCCGATGTACAGGGCGGCCATCCCCCGCCCCAGCTCCAGCAGCCCCTGCACGTCGTCGCCGATCGCGAGCGCGGCCTGCGCGATGGTGTCCAGGGGCCCGAGGGACGGATCACGACGGGCCCGGCCGGCGGCCAGCGACGGCCCCCAGACCTCCCCGGCCTTCTCCGGCACGTAGAAGATCGGCTCCCAGCCCTCGGCGATCTCGGCGGTGAGCTCGACGTTCTTGGGCCCGATGGCCGCCACCACGATCGGGATGCGCGGCCGTACCGGATGGTTGATGAGCTTCAGCGGCTTGCCCAGCCCGGTGCCCTGCTCGGGAGGAAGCGGCAGGGTGTAGTGCTTGCCGGCGTAGGTCAGCCGCTCGCGCCGCCACACCTGGCGGCAGATCTCGACGACCTCCCGGGTACGGCCCAGCGGCGCGGTGTACGGCACGCCGTGGAAGCCCTCGATCACCTGGGGCCCGGAGGCGCCGAGACCCAGCGTGAACCGGCCGTCGGAGACGTAGTCCATGCCGGCCGCGGTCATGGCCAGCAGGGTCGGGGTGCGCGAGTAGATCGGCAGGATGCCGGAGGCGATCTCGAGGCGCTCGGTCCTGGCGGCGATGTAGCCCATCTGGCTGACGGCGTCGAAGCTGTACGCCTCGGCCACGAAGACGATGTCGAGCCCGGCTCGCTCGTAGTCGGCCAGCTCGGCGACCGTCTCCTTGAAGCCGCCTGAGTAGTTGAGCGCCATACCGATCCGCATGCCGGACTCCCTAGTAACCGAACTATGTTCGGCACCAGCCTAGCCTGTCCTCGCCGGGGCCTCCGAGCGGCTAGCCTGGTGCAGGTGCTGAGCCGGATCGTCATCGCCGTGTCCGCCCTGGTCGCCGTGGCCCTCGCGGGACACAAGCTGTTTCCGGCCATGGGGGGTTTCACCCCCATTTGGGAGAGCTTCCTGCCCTGGGTGGGGCTGGCGGTGCCGGTGCTGCTGCTGTTCGCGTTGCTCGCACGCTCACTCGTGGCCGCCGGCGCGGCGCTGGTGCCGGGGCTGGTGTGGGCGCTGATGTTCGCCTCGACCTTCTTCGCGACGCCGCCGGGCGGGTCCAGCGACCTCAAGGTCGCCACCGTGAACGTCGGCGTCAGGAACAACGCCTCCGGCGAGGCCATGCGGAAGATCGCCTCCGGCCTCGACCTGGTCGCCGCCCAGGAGCTCACCCCCGGCGGCCCGGCCGCCCGGCAGCTCGACCGGATGTTCCCCCACAAGTACCCCGTGGGAACCGTCGGCCTGTGGAGCCGGTTCCCGCTCAGCGGGCAGGAGAAGCTCGACGTCGGCATGGGCTGGCCGCGGGCGCTGCGGGCGGTGGCCGACACGCCCAAGGGCAAGGTCACGGTCTACGTCATGCACCTGGCCTCGGCCCGCCCCGGGCACACCGCCTTCCGCGACAAGTCGCTGGCCCACGCCCGCGAGCTGGTCGACAAGGACGACAGCAAGCGCATCCTGCTCATGGGCGACCTCAACACCGCCACGACCGACCGCGGCATGTCCGGGCTGACGCCGCCGCTGCGCGACGCCCAGCGTGAGGCGGGCGACGGGTTCGGCTTCACCTGGCCGTCGTCGTTCCCGGTCACCCGGCCCGACCACATCCTCTACAAGGGCATGACCGCCACCAGGGCGGGCGTCGCCCCTGCCGTGGGCAGCGACCACCGCGCGGCCCTGGCCTCACTCAGGCTCTCCTGACACCGCGAGCAGTTTCAGGTCCTCGGGCGTGTCGATGTCGGCCGGGCTGCCGAGCCCGTCGCAGGGCACGTCGGTGATCAGCTCGGGATATGCCTTCAGGAACGGCCGCGCCCCCACGTCCCCGACCGCCATCGCGGCCACCTCGGCGAAGTGCCCCCTGCTGAACAGCACCGGGTTGCGCCGCGCCCCGCCGTACGTCGCGACGGCCACCTCGGCCCCGCTGGCGATCAGCGCGGCCACGGCGCCGGGCGTCACGAAGGGCTGGTCGACCAGCGCCACCACGACCGCCTCCGCGCCGGGCGGCAGCGCGGCCAGCCCGAGGCGCAGCGAGGAGCCCATGCCGTCCCGCCACGAGGGGTTCTGCACCACGACGGCGCCGCGCACCGGCACGGTCGCCGCCCCGAGCACGACCACGACGGGGTGGCAGCCGCCGGTCTCCAGCAGCCGGACCCCGCGGTCCACCAGCCGCTCGCCCTCGTACTCCACGAGCGCCTTGGGCGTCCCGAGCCGCGCGCCGCGCCCGGCGGCGAGCAGCAGGCCGGCGACGTTAGAACGTTTCATGACGATCGTCTACCCATCCGTGAATGCGTCCACGAGTCTCGGTCAGCGGCCGGCCCGACCCGCCCCACCGGAGCTGGATGAGCTCGGCGGCGATGGAGACCGCGGTCTCCTCGGGGGTGCGGGCGCCGAGGTCGAGGCCGATGGGCGAGCGGAGGCCGGCCAGTTCGGCGTCGGTGAGGCCGCTCTCGCGCAGCCGCTCGAGGCGGTCCTCGTGGGTACGGCGCGAGCCCATCGCCCCGACGTACCCGGCGCCGGCGCGCAGGGCCAGTTCCAGCAGCGGCACGTCGAACTTGGGGTCGTGGGTCAGCACGCAGATGACCGTGCGCTCGTCCACCGTCTGAGTGGCCAGGTAGTCGTGCGGCCACTTCACGACCACCTCGTCGGCGTCGGGAAAACGTTTCGACGTGGCGAAGACGGGCCGGGCGTCGCACACGGTGACGTGGTAGCCGAGGAACTTGCCGACGCGGGCGACCGCGGCGGCGAAGTCGATGGCGCCGAAGACCAGCATGCGCGGCGGCGGCGCGAAGCTCTGCACGAAGACCGGCAGGTCGTCCAGGCGGCGCTCGCCCTGGCCGCCATAGCGCCGGATGCCGGTCAGCCCCTGGGCCAGCATGCCGCGGGCGTCGTCGTCCACGGCCTGGTCGAGGCGCTCCAGGCCGAGGCTGCCCGAGGTGCGATCCGGCCAGATGACCCGGCGGGCGCCCATGACGCCGGGGCCGCCGACGACGGTGGCCACGGCGACCGGCTCGTGCGCCTGGACGGAGGCGTAGATGTCGCCCAGTTCGGGAAAGGTCGCGGCGGAGACGGGCTCGATGAGGATGTCGATGATGCCGCCGCAGGTGAGTCCCACGGCGAAGGCGTCGTCGTCGCTCACGCCGTACCTCTGCAGCAGGGGCGCCTCGGCCGCAGCGGCCAGCTCGAAGACCGCGCCCTCGACGCAGCCGCCGGAGACGCTGCCCACGACCTCCTCGCCGTGCACGGCCATGGAGGCGCCCGGCGGCCGGGGCGCGCTGCTGAACGTGCTCACCACCGTGGCCAGCCCGAACTCCAGCCCCGAGCGCCACCAGCGCATGATCTCCGGAAGCACGTCACGCATGGCCGAGCCTTTCGCTCAGGGCCTCGAACGCCGCCAGGCTGTGGCCGGCCACGAGGTCGTCGATGTACGGCAGCGCCGCCCGCATCCCACCGGTGAGCGGTTCATACCCCTCATACCCCTTGTGGGGGTTCACCCAGATCACCCGGTTCGCCTGCCGGGCCAGCCGGGCCATCTGCGCACCGAGAAGGGCGGGATCGCCACGTTCCCAGCCGTCTGAGGCAATGACGACAATCGCCCCCCGCGCATCATGATTTTTCAGGAAATGCCGGAGTTCCTCCCCCAGCCTGGTGCCCCCGCTCCAGTCCGGAATCACCCGCGACACCTCGTTCAACGCCGTCCCCGGATCGCGATGCCGCAGCTCACCGGTGATGTGCGTGAGCCGCGTGCCCACCGAGAACACCCGGGTCGCCCGCGGCTCACTGCGCACCAGCGCATGCGCGTACCGCAGCAGTGTCTCGGCATACGGCGACATCGACCCGCTCACGTCCACGAGCAGCACCACCCGCCGCGGCCGCGTGGTGTGCGCCTTCCTGCGCAGCCGCGCCACCTCGCCCTTGCGCAGCGCCTCGCGGATCGTCCGCCTCTGGTCGAGAACCCCGCGGTGCGCCGCCCGATACCGCCGCGAGCGCCGCCGGGCCCGCCGGTCGCGCAGCATCGCCAGCATCCGGTGCACCTCGGCGCGCTCGGCCTCGGTCAGCCGGGCCACGTCCCGGTGACGCAGAAGCTCGGTGCGGCTGGCCGTACCCGGGGTGGACTCCGCGGAGCCGCCCTCGTCGTCCTCGCCTTCCCCCGCCGCCACGTGCCGGGTGACGGTCCTCCCCTCGGTACGGCCGGCCGCCCGGACCCCGCCGAAGTAGGCGGCGAAACACCGGTCGTAGCGGGGAAGGTCGTCGGGCGAGGCGCACAGGGTCAGCCGACCGGCCCAGTACACCTCGGCCTGATCGGTGACGTCGAGGTGGTCCAGGGCCAGCAGCAGGTTCCGGGTCCGCTCATGATCGGCCGCCACCCCGGCGGCCCGCAGCGTCCTGGCGAACCCGGTCATGGTCGCGGCCAGCTCATCCATGGCGCAGCAGGCCGTTCGCCAGCACGGACTCCACGTCCTCCCGGTACTTCAGCGCCGCCCCGAGCGTGGCCGCGGCCCTGCCCGGATCCAGCTCCCGCGCGCCCAGCGTCAGCAGGGCCTCGGTCCAGTCGAGCGTCTCGGCGACGCCCGGCGGCTTGACCAGCTCGGCCGTCCGCAGCCGCTGCGCGGCCCGCGCGACCTGCTCGGCCAGCGTCTGGGTGCACGCGGGCAGCCTGCGCAGCAGGATCGCCACCTCACGGTCGAAGCCCGGGTGCTCCAGCCAGTGGTACAGGCAGCGGCGCTTGAGCGCGTCGTGCACCTCCCGCGTCCGGTTGGAGGTGACGATCACGACCGGCGGCGTCTGCGCCCGGATCGTGCCCAGTTCCGGGATGGAGATGGTGAAGTCGGACAGCACCTCCAGCAGGAACGCCTCGAACTCGTCGTCGGCCCGGTCGATCTCGTCCACCAGCAGCACGCTGGGCTGGGTCTCGATCGCCTTGAGCAGCGGCCGGGCGATGAGGAAGCGCCGGTCGTAGATCTCGCTCTCCAGCCTGCCCACGTCGGTGATCCCCGCCGCCTCGGCGGCCTTGAGGTGCAGGAGCTGCCGGGCGAAGTCCCAGTCGTAGAGCGCCTGGGCGGCGTCCAGCCCCTCGTAACACTGCAGGCGGATGAGCGGCGCGCGCAGCAGTCCGGCCAGCGTCTTGGCCAGCTCGGTCTTGCCGACGCCCGCCTCGCCCTCCAGGAAGAGCGGCCGGCCCATGCGCAGCGCGAGGAACGCCGCCGTGGCCAGGCCCTCGTCGGCCAGGTAGGCGTGCCGGTCCAGCAGCTCGATGAGTTTCTCGGGCGAGTCGATGTCCACGGCCACCCGTTCAGCCTACGACCGCAGGCCCAGAATCAGAGGATCATTCGGTAGTGCGTTGTCAGCCGGCCCTCGTCGTCGAGCACGTGGAAGGCCAGGGACGGGGGCTGGTCCAGATCGACCACGCCCTTGGCGGGCTCCCACGGCATGCGCAGCGTGGAGACGACGCCGGGCGCCACCAGCAGGGGCCGCCCGGCGAACGTCGTGGCCGCCGGGGTGTGCGCGTGCCCGGCGAGCAGGGCGCGCACGTGGGGGTGGCGTTCCAGGAGCCGGGCCAGGCGCTGCCCGCCGTACTGCCTGATCGCGTCGAGCACGGGCACGTGCAGGAGGGCCGGCGGGTGGTGGAAGGCGACGAGCGCGTGCCGCCCCCTCGCCGCCTCCAGGACGCCGTCCAGCCAGGCCAGCGTCTCGTCGGCGAGCTCGCCCTTGGCCGCGCCGGGGATCGAGGAGTCGCAGGCCGCCAGCACGAACCCCGCGCCCTCGAGGACCTGGTTGACCGGCACGGTGTCCGGCTCCGCGCCGAGCAGGTGCTTACGGAAGGCGGCCCGGTCGTCGTGGTTGCCGGGGCAGATCACGATCGGGTGGCGGCAGGCCAGCAGCTCGCGGGCCCGCTCGTACTCCCGGGGCAGCGCGTGATCGGCGATGTCCCCCGAGACCAGGACCGCGTCCAGGTCGGCGGGGAGCGCGTTCAGGTAGTCCATGATCACCCGTGTGCGCTCCGAGCTGCGGGGATCGTCGTCGATGTGGATGTCGCTGAGGTGCGCGATCACGTTCATGCCCCGCAGGCTAACCCGCGACCGGACCAATCATAAGATCCACCTTGATGAAGAAACAGTGGGCCAGTTCGGAAGTGGACCTGCTCGTCGAGCTCCCCGCCACCGGCGGCCGCCGGGCGGCCCTCGAGCACGCCCTGCGCGAGGCCATCCGCGCCCACCGCCTGGCCCCCGGCGCCCTTCTCCCCTCCACCCGCGCCCTGGCCGCGCACCTCGGCCTGTCCCGCGGGACGGTCAGCGCCGCCTACGACCAGCTCACCGCCGAGGGCCACCTCACCGCCCACCCCGGCTCCGGCACCCGCGTCGCCCCGACCGCCGAGCCGCCCGCCCCCGCACCGGCGCACGCGCGCCCGGGCCCGGACCCCCTGCTCCACGACCTGCGCCCCGGACGGCCCGACCTGTCCGCGTTCCCGGCCCGCGCCTGGCTGGCCGCGACCCGCCGCGTCCTCGCCGCCTCCCCGACCGGCGTCTTCGCCGCGGGCGACCCCCAGGGCCGCCCGGAGCTGCGCGCCGCCCTGGCCGGCTACCTGGGCCGGACCCGGGGCGTCCTGGCCACGCCCGGCCAGATCGTCGTCACCTCCGGCTTCTACCAGGGGCTCGCCCTGATCAGCCGCGTCCTGGACGGCCGCCCGGTCGCGATGGAGGACCCGGGCCACAACGTCTACCGCGAGGTCGTACGGCGGGCCGCCCTGCCCGTCGTGCCGCTCCCGGTCGACGCCGACGGCGCCAGGACCGACGCCCTGACCGGGGAGCACGGCGCCGCCGTGGTCACCCCCTCCCACCAGTACCCGACCGGCGTCCCGCTCCACCCGGCCCGCCGCCAGGCCCTGCGCGACTGGGCCCGCGACGCCGGCGCCCTGATCGTCGAGGACGACTACGACGGCGAGTTCCGCTACGACCGCCAGCCGGTCGGCGCCCTGCAGGGCATCGCCCCCGGCCGCACGATCTACTGCGGCACCGCCTCCAAGACCCTGGCCCCCGGCCTGCGCCTGGCCTGGCTGGTGGCGCCCCGGCACCTGGTGGCCCCGATCGTCGCGGCCAAGGAGGAGGCGGACCTCTACACCGAGTCCCTGGGCCAGCTGGTCCTGGCCGACCTCATCGCCACCCACGGCTACGACCGGGCCATCCGCTCGGCCCGTGGCCGGTACCGCCGCCGCCGTGAGCTCCTGCTGTCCGGGCTGCGCGGGTTCCCCGCCCTGACCCCGCACGGCGTGCCCGCCGGGCTGCACACCCTGGTGACCGGCCTGCCGTCCGAGGAGGCGGCGCTGGCCGCCTGCGCCGCCGCGGGCGTGGCCGTACGCGGGCTGAAGGAGCTGTACCACTCCCCCGGCGGCGGCCGCGACGGCCTGCTCGCCGGGTTCGCCGCCCCTTCGGAGCGCGCCTACCCGGCGGCCCTCCAGGCCCTGTTCAGCGCCCTGTCAGGACGACGTCGGCCAGAAGATCCACCTGGGCGGGATCGGGATCGTTGCCCATGAAGACGAGCTCGTCGCAGCCCGCCCGCTCGAACGCGGGGATCGCGGCGGCGATCTGCTCCGGCGAGGTGTAGGCGATGGAGATCCCGTACTGGGAGTACTCCTCTCCGGCGAAGGCGTAGTACGGCCCGATCGCATCGGCCACCGCCGCCTCGGCTCCGGGCCCGAGCGCGTACATGACCGAGGCGATCACCCGCGGCGCCCCCTCCCTGCCCGCCTCGGCCCACGCCGTCCGGACCCGCGGCGCGAAGCCCTCGACGTCCTCCACGGTCGCGTCCCCCGCGATCCACCCGGTGCCGTGGGACACGATCCGCCGCACCGTCGCCTTGGACCCGCCCCCGAACAGCAGCGGCGGCCCGCCGGCCGTCGCCGGCGTGAGCCCCACCGGCTCGGCGAGCCGCTCCAGCAGGAGGTCGAGCTGCTTGCCGCGGCTGTCCCAGTCCACGCCGCTGACGGCGAAGTCGTCCTCCCGCGACCCGGGCGACAGCCCCAGCCGCACCCGGCCGGGACCCGCGAGCTGGTCCAGGGTCGCCACCGCCTTGGCGAACAGCGCGTGGTTGGCCCGCAGCGGTCCCAGCAGCACGCTGGTGAGCAACCGGATCCGCGAGGTCGCCCCCGCCGCGGCCGCCAGCGTGAGCAGCGGCTCGGGGGTGTTCCAGACCAGCCGGTCGCTCACGCTCAGCGTGGAGAAACCCCGCGCCTCGGCTCTCCGCGCCCACTCCACCAAGATCCTGCCGTCGCGCCACGGGGCGTGTCCGGGCAGGCCGATGCCGATCTCCATCGAGGATTCCCTTCGTCAATGACATGCGAAGGGAATCCTGCAACCTCAACCGCGGTTGAGATCAAGCCGGTTAGTGGTTCGGGGCCTCGCCGTGGGTGCGGATCAGGGCCTTGAGCTCGGCCGTGGACTTCTTGGCGCGGGCCTTCTCCGAGCCCTGGATGCCCATGGCGCCGATGGTCCGGCCGTCCGAGAAGTCGATCTTGGGCCAGGGGTCGCCGACGAAGAGCGTGACGTCCAGGACCTCGGGCCAGGTGTAGCGGTGGGTGCGGAGGGCGTTGACGAGCGTGATGCCCTTCTCGTCGGCGTCGATCCTGACGCGGCCCAGCAGGTGCAGGATGAAGGCCACCCCGCACCCGAACAGGACGATGCCGATCCGGTCCGCCAGCTGGAACGGCTCGGCGATGAAGACGGCCATGAGCACCGCGCCGGCGATGATGATGACGGCGAAGCCGTACGCGACGATCCTCGGGCGGCGCGGGCGGAAGGTCACGGGCAGCGGCGGCGGGCTCACGGGCTCAGACACGCAGGAAACTTACCGCACGTCAGGCCCGGTCCCGCCATGGGTCACGACTTGACCAGCTCCCGCAGCAGCAGCGCCGTCTCCAGGGCGGCTATGGCCGACTCGTACCCCTTGTCCTCCTTGGCGTCGGGGCCGCCGGAGCGGTCCTCGGCCTGCTGCAGCGTCTCGCAGGTCAGCACCCCGTTGCCGACCGGGGTGCCCTCGTCCAGGGAGATGCGGGTGAGGCCCGCCGTGACGGAGTCGCAGACGTAGTCGAAGTGCGCCGTCTCCCCCCGGATGACCGCGCCCAGCGCCACGACGGCGTCGTGCCTGCGGGCCAGCGCCTGCGCGACGACCGGGATCTCCAGCGAGCCGGGGACCCGGACCACGCTGGCGCGGGCGCCGCTGTCGTCGCACGCCTGGACGGCGCGGGCCACCAGGCGGTCGGTGATCCCGGCGTGCCAGCTCGCGGCGACGATGCCCACGCTCAGCCCGGCGGCCTCCACGGCCGCGGCCTCCGGACGTCCTTGTCCGCTCATGCCGTCTCCTCCTCGGACACGAAGTGGCCCAGCCGTTCCCGCTTGGCCGCCAGGTAGCGCTCGTTGTAGGGGTTGGCCGCCACCGGCATGGCCTCGCGCCCCAGGACCTTGATGCCGTAGCCGTCCATGCCCTTGAGCTTGGCCGGGTTGTTGGTCAGCAGCCGGATCGACCGGACGCCGAGGTCGGCCAGCATCTGGCCGGCGTTGGAGAACTCCCTGGCGTCGACGGGCAGCCCGAGTTCGAGGTTGGCGTCGACGGTGTCGCTGCCGTTGTCCTGCAGGCTGTAGGCCCGCAGCTTGGCCAGCAGGCCGATGCCGCGGCCCTCGTGCCCGCGCAGGTAGACGACGACGCCCCGGCCCTCGGCCGCGATGGCCGCCATCGCGTTGCCGAGCTGCACCCCGCAGTCGCAGCGCAGCGAGCCGAACACGTCGCCGGTCAGGCATTCGGAGTGGGCCCGGACCAGCACGTTCTCGCCGTCGCCGAGGTCGCCGAGGACGAGGGCGAGGTGCTCGCCGCCGTCCAGGGCGCTGGAGTAGCCCAGGGCCCGCCACATGCCGTGCTGATTGGGCAGGCGGGTCTCGGCCACGCGGGTGACCATGCTCTCGGTGCGCCGCCGGTAGTCGACGAGCTGCTCGATGGAGATGAGCGCGAGGTCGTGCTCGTCGGCGAAGGCGCGCAGCTCGGGAAGCCTGGCCATGGTGCCGTCGTCGTTGACGACCTCGGCCAGCACGCCCGCGGGCGACAGGCCGGCCATGCGGGCCAGGTCCACGGCGGCCTCGGTGTGGCCGCGCCGGGCCAGGACTCCGCCGTCGTGGTAGCGCAGCGGGAAGATGTGGCCGGGCCGTACCAGCTCGTTGGGCTCGGTGGCGGAGTCGGCGAGCGCGCGGATAGTCTTGGCGCGGTCGGCGGCGGAGATGCCGGTGGTGACCCCGTCGCGGGCGTCCACGCTGATGGTGTAGGCGGTGCGCATGCGCTCGCGGTTCTGGGTGACCATGAGCGGCAGGCCGAGCCGGTCGAGCTCCTTGCCTTCCATGGGCACGCAGATGACGCCGCTGGTGTGGCGGATGGTGAAGGTCAGCAGTTCGGGGGTGGCCTTGGCGGCGGCGAAGATGATGTCGCCTTCGTTCTCGCGGTTCTCGTCGTCGACGACCACGACGGGCTTGCCCTCGCGGATGTCGGAGACGGCGCGTTCGACCTGGTCGAGGATGGTCACGTGGCCACCGCCACCGGGTGCAGCGAGGTGCGGTATTCACGCAGCCACTTGGCGAAGCCGATCAGGACGAGGACGAAGAAGACGCCGTAGACGGCGCCGGAGACGTAGAGCCCGGAGCGGAACAGCAGCGGGACGCCGACGAGGTCCACGGCCATCCACACGATCCAGAAGTCGACGAGGGCCCGGCCCTGCGCCCAGGTGGCGACGGCGCCGCCCACGAAGATGTAGGCGTCGGCGGCCACCAGGAAGTAGCTCTCCGGCGCCGGCGCGTGCACGCCCCACGACAGCGGGAGCTGGAACCACGCCCAGGCCGCGTAGAACACCCCGGCGACGACCGCGGTGCCGGCGATCATCGCGGCGACCAGCCCGATGCGCTCACCCGCGCGGGCGGGGCGCACGGCGAGTTCCTGGCCGCCCTGGGTGCCCTGGCGCCACTTCCACCAGCCGTAGACCGCCAGCGCGCCGAACAGCACCTGCTTGAGCGCGTTGCCGGTGACGTGCGCGCTGACCGAGGCGATGAACAGCAGCACCGCCCCGGTGAACTGCACCGGCCACGTCCAGATCGACTTGCGCATGGCGAACAGCACGGTCGCCACCGCGAACACGTTGCCGAGCAGGTCGGTCCACTTGACCGGCAATCCGAACACACTGATAGAGGCGTCTGCCCAGCTCATCGGGCCGCCACCAGCCTTTCCACATATTTGGCGATCACGTCGACCTCCAGGTTCACCCGCTCCCCGGCCGCGCGCCCGCCCAGGTTGGTCAGGCGCAGCGTGGTGGGGATGAGGCTCACGCCGAAGCTGTCGGCGTCAACCGTGGTGACGGTGAGACTGATTCCGTCGATGGCGATCGACCCCTTTTCCGCCACATACCGGGCAAGCTCCGGCGGGAGGCTGAACCGCAGGTTGTCCCACGCCTCGCCGGGCTCGCGGGACAGCAGTACGGCGGTGCCGTCCACGTGGCCCTGCACGATGTGGCCGCCGAGCCGCTGGTCGGCGCGGACGGCGCGCTCGAGGTTGACCACGTCGCCCTTCTCCAGGCCGCCGAGCGAGGTGCGGTCGAGGGACTCCTTCATCACGTCGACGGTGAAGACGTCGCCGTCGTGCCCGACCACGGTGAGACAGACGCCGTTGACGGCGATGGAGTCCCCGTGACGGGCGTCGGAGGTGACGATCGGGCCGCGCACGGACAGCACGGCCGAGTCGCCGCGGGTGTCGAGGGCGACGATCTCCCCCATTTCCTCGATGATTCCGGTGAACATCACTTCTCCTTAGGGGCCGGCCGGGCGATCAGGCGAAGGTCCGGGCCGATCAGGGAAACCTCTTCGTAGACCAGCGAGTGGATGCCGGCGATCGTGGACACCCCCGCCTGCCCGAGCGCGGCGCGGCCGGAGCCGAGCAGCGCGGGCGCGACGTAGCCGACGACCCGGTCGATCAGGCCCTCGCGCAGGAACGCGCCGGCCAGCGTGGGGCCGCCCTCGAGGAAGGCGCTGACCACGCCCCTGCCGTGCAGTTCCCTGAGGAGGGCGTGCAGGTCGAGCCCGTCCGGCCGGTACGGCAGGCGGAGCAGGCCGGCGTCCAGGGTGGTCTCGGTGGTGTCGGCGACGGCCAGCAGGGTCGGGGCGCTGCCGTCCAGGACCCGGGCGGTGGCGGGGGTGCGGGCGCCGGTGTCGACGACCACCCGCAGCGGCGGTGTGCGCGCCCCGCTCTCCGGTGCTCTCGCGGTCAGCAGCGGGTCGTCGGCCAGGACGGTGCCGATGCCCGCGATGATCGCGTCGGCCTGGGCGCGCAGCCGGTGGACGTCCTGCCGGGCCTCCGGCGAGGTGATCCACTTGCTGGTGCCGTCCGCGGCGGCCGAGCGGCCGTCGAGCGTGGCGGCGAACTTCCAGGTGACGTGGGTCCTGCCGAGGCGCACGGAGGTGAGCCAGGCGGCGTTGACGCGTTCCGCCGCCTCGGCCAGCAGGCCCTGCTCGACCTCGACGCCGTGGCCGCGCAGCCGCTCGGCGCCGCCGGCCGCGACCGGGTTGGGGTCGGCGACGGCGTAGACGACGCGGGCGATGCCCGCGGCCAGCAGCGCCTCGGTGCAGGGGCCGGTGCTGCCGGTGTGGTCGCAGGGTTCGAGGGTGACATAGGCGGTGCCGCCGCGGGCCCGCTCGCCGGCGGCGCGCAGGGCGACGACCTCGGCGTGGGGGCCGCCGCGGTAGGCGTGGAAGCCCTCGCCTGCGGGGACGCCGGAGGCGTCGAGGATGACGCAGCCGACGACGGGGTTGGGGCTGGTGGTGCCGAGTCCGTGCGCGGCCAGTTCGACCGCCCGCGCCATGGTGGCATCGTCAAGGGGTTCCGCCACCCGGGACCTCCTACTCGCCAGTAGCTTCAAGCCACGGCGAACCCCGGGGGTGCGGTGGTGGGCGTACGCCACCACGACGGCGCCCGGCCACAAGCCGGGCACCCGCGCGCTTCCTCCCATCCGGACTTTAACCGTCGGTCCCGGAATTCCACCGGGTCAACCGGCCGATGGCATCGGCCGGGTCGCGGACTGTCACCGCCGGTTCGGATTTTCACCGACCCCGGAGCACGCTAGCTCTTCTTACGCCTATCAGTCTGCCATGCCCGAATCGGCGGGCGCGACCGGCCCCTATTTCATCACCAAGCGCTAGCTTGGTCAACGGTCAGGCAACCGTCAGCCGCCGGGCCCGCTGAGCGTCGGAGCCGTAGCGGACCTGGGCCGGGACCAGCCCGAGCCCCGCGTGCAACGTCCGCAGCGTGGCCGTGGCCCACAGGTCGCCGACCGGCGTGGCCGGCAGGCCGTACAACCTCCGCGCCCAGCGTGGCAACGTCGCGAACGCCAGCAGGGTGAGCGCGGGCAACACCGGCCGCAGCGGTGCCAGACGCAGCGGCAGGGGCGCGTTCAGCGACCGCACCAGCGGATGCGCCGCCTCGGGCACGAACCGCAGCTCCGGCCGCCGGGCCTCGATGTAGGCGCGCAGCTCCGCCACGCTGCCCGGCGCGTCCCGCGGATTCAGGCCGACCACCTCGGCCGCCCGCCGCCATTCCCGGACGAAGCCGTCGGCATCGGCGTCCGACAACCTCACCCCGGCCCGCCGGGCCACCGACAGGTAGGAGTCCACCTCGCCGACGTGCACCCAGAGCAACGCCCCGGGTTCGTCCAGCCGGTAGTCCTCGCCCGTGTCCGGATCGTGGGCGCGCAGCCTGGCATGGATCTTCCGCACCCGCCGCCCGGCCCGCTCCACCTCGGGCAGCGTGCCGTACGTGCGCACCCGGACGAACTCGGTGGTGCGCATGAACCGCGACCACGACTCGTGCGGGTCCATGAGCGCGGAGTTCTGCAGGACTCCGCGCATCGCCCGCGGGTGCAGCCCCTGCATCAGCAGCGCCCGGAACCCGCCCACGAGCAGAATGGGCTCCCCCATCACCCGCCAGGTCACCGACTCGGGCCCGAACAGCCCATGGTCCTTCATAAGTAAACAGTTACCCAGGAACCACGAGCAGACAAACGTTCCGGTACGGCCGGCGTCAGATGGCCCCGCCCGGCCGCGGCGCACCCTCGGCCAGTTCACGCAGCCGGTCGACGGCGGCCCGCGGGTCGGCCGCGCCGTACACCGCGCTGCCCGCCACGAAGACGTCGGCCCCCGCCTCGGCGCACCGCTCGATGGTGTCGGCCGCCACGCCGCCGTCCACCTGGATCCAGACCTCGCCGCCGTGCCGCTTCACCAGCTCCCGCGCCCGGCGGATCTTGGGCAGCACGACGTCGAGGAAACGCTGGCCGCCGAAGCCGGGCTCGACGGTCATGAGCAGCAGCATGTCGATCTCGCCGAGCAGGTCTTCGTACGGCGCCACGTCGGTGGCCGGATTGAGCGCGAACCCGGCCCGCGCCCCCAGCGACCTGATCTGCCGCAGCGTGCGCACGGGCGCCTTGGCCGCCTCGGCGTGGACGGTCACGCTCCCCGCCCCGGCCTCGGCGTAGGCGGGCGCCCACCGGTCGGGGTCCTCGATCATGAGGTGGCAGTCGATCGGCGTGGACGTCGCCTTGAGCAGCGCCTCGACGATGGGCAGCCCCAGGGTGAGGTTGGGCACGAAGTGGTTGTCCATGACGTCCACGTGCAGCCAGTCGGCGTTGGGCACGGCGGCTGCCTCCTCGGCGAGCCGGGCGAAGTCTGCGGACAGGATGCTGGGCGAGATCTGCACGAACGCATTCTAGGGAACCCGCCCGCGTGAGCCGGAACCGGTCAGCGTTTGCGCAGCAGGGCCAGGAACATCGCGTCCGTGCCGTGCCGGTGCGGCCAGAACTGCGCGTGCGGGCCCTCGCCCAGCCCCGGCACCTCGGGCAGGAACTCCCGGGCGTCCAGCTGCTCGACGTCGGCACGCCCCCGGGTCACGTCGCCGACCACCACGCCGGTCTCGGCCAGGTGCGGCGAGCAGGTGACGTAGGCCACGACGCCGCCCGGCCGGGCCGCGTCCAGGGCCGTGGCGAGCAGGTCGCGCTGCAGACCGCCCAGCCCGGCCACGCCGGCCGGGTCGCGCCGCCAGCGTGCCTCGGGGCGGCGGCGCAGCGCTCCCAGGCCGGTGCAGGGGGCGTCCAGCATGATCCGGTCGAAGGCGCCGGGCCGCCAGGCGGGCTCGGTGCCGTCGGCGGTGATCACCGCCGCCTCGCGGGTGGTCTGCCAGACCAGCCGCGCCCGGTGATACTGAACGTCGGCGGCCAGCAGGTGCTTGCCGCCCGCGAACCCCTCGCCGGGGTCGCCGTAGGCGGCGATCGAGTCCAGCAGGCCCGCCTTGCCGCCCGGACCGGCGCACATGTCCAGCCAGAACTCATCGCGCCCCTCGACCGGCACCCTGGCCAGCGCGAGGGCGACCAGCTGGCTGGCCTCGTCCTGGACGGCGGCGCGGTACTCGGCCACCGCCCGCACCTGCCCCGGATCCCCTTCGGGCAGGTAGGCGGCATAGGGCGAGAACCGGCCCGGCTCGGCGCCCTCGTCGGCCAGCTCCGCCACCGAGCTGCGGCCCGGCCGGGCGACCAGGGTGACCAGCGGGCGCACGTTGTCGGCGTCGAGCAGCTCGGCGGTCTCGGCCTCGTCGCCGCCGAGCGCGTCGCGGAAGGCGGAGACGATCCAGCGCGGATGGCTGTAGGTCACCGACAGCCTGCCCACCGGGTCGCCGGGCGCCACGATCGCGATCCAGTCGTCGAGCGGCCGGGCCGCCACCTTGCGCAGGACCGCGTTGGCGAACTTGGAGGCGCCGGTGCCGACGCGCAGCCGTACCAGATCGACCGTGGTCCCCACGGCGGCGTGCGGCGGCACGCGCATCTTCAGCAGCTGGTGCGCACCCAGGCGCAGGGCGTCGCGCACGTCCGGGTCGGGCGCGCGGTCGGTGCAGACCTCGATGATCGCGTCGTAGGTGCCGAGCCCGCGCAGGGTCCCGTAGGCCAGCTCGGTGGCCAGCGCCGCGTCCCGCCCGCCCAGCCGCCGCTCGCGCAGCAGCCTGGGCATCAGCAGGTTGGCGTAGGCGTCCCGCTCGTCGACGGCCCGCAGCACGTCGAAGGCCGCGTTGCGGGCTTCGTCCCGCACCGGCCCCCGGTTGGTACGGCTCGCGCCGCCGCGCCTTCCGTCCTGGCCACGCGGCCCGGCCCGGCGCGCGCCGTTTCCCCGGTCGGCCGTCACGCGAACCGGTCCCCCTCGTCCAGGCGGCTGCCGCGGGCCCACTCGACGGCGCTCATCTGCCGCTTGCCCTGCGCCTGCACCTCGCCCAGCTCGACCGGGTGGGTGCCGGTGCCCACGAGCACCTCGCGCTTGGTCGCGGCGATCAGCCCGGGAGCCAGGGACTCCGCCTCGGGCCGGGGCCGGACGGGGCCGAGCTTGACCCGCTGGCCGCGGAACTCGCTCCAGGGGCCCGGGTTGGGCGTGCAGGCGCGCACGAGCCGGTCCACGCGCATGGCGGGCGCCTGCCAGTCGACCCGGGCGTCGTCCACGTTGATCTTGGGGGCGTAGCTGATGCCGTCCGCCGGCTGCCGCCGGGGCTCCAGGGTGCCGTCCTCGACCCCGTCGAGGGTGGCCGCCAGCAGCCCGGCGCCCGAGACCGCCAGGCGTTCGAGCAGCTCGCCGCTGGTGTCGCCGGCGCGGATCTCCTCGGTGACCACGCCGTAGACGGGCCCGGCGTCGAGTTCCTTGACGATCTGGAAGGTGGCGGCGCCGGTGATCTCGTCGCCGTGGAGGACGGCGTGCTGCACCGGAGCGGCGCCGCGCCAGGCGGGCAGCAGCGAGAAGTGCAGGTTGATCCACCCGTGGCGGGGCACGTCCAGCGCGGACTGCGGCAGTAGCGCGCCGTAGGCGACGACCGGGCAGCACTCGGGCTCCAGCGCCCGCAGCCTGCCGAGGAACGCGGGGTCACCCGCCTTGGCCGGGCGCAGCACCTCGATGCCCGCCTCCTCGGCCAGCTCGGCCACCGGCGACGGATGCACCTTGCGGCCGCGGCCCGTCTGCGCGTCGGGGCGGGTGACCACGGCCACGACCTCATGGCGGGGCGAGTCGATGAGGGCGCGCAGGGACGGCAGCGCCGTCTCCGGCGTCCCGGCGAAGACCAGGCGCATCGTTACAGTGCCTTTCCGCCCGTGGCGTGCGGGGAGAACTTGACCGTGGGCGCCTGGGCCCCGGCCCACTCCGCCTCGCGGATCGCCTTCATGGCCAGCTTGCGCTGCTTGGGGTCCATCCGGTCGATGAACAGGATGCCGTCCAGATGGTCGGTCTCGTGCTGAAAGCAGCGGGCCATCAGGTCGGTGCCCTCCAGCGTGACCGGCTCACCGTGCATGTCGAAGCCCTTGGCCACGGCCCGGATCGCCCGCGGCGTCGGGTAGGACAGGCCGGGGAACGACAGGCAGCCCTCCTCGCCCTCCTCGTCGAGGTCGGCCGACAGGTCGAGGTCGGGGTTGACGACGTGGCCGAGCCGGTCGTCCACGTAGTAGGTGAACACCCGCAGGCCGACGCCGATCTGAGGGGCCGCCAGGCCCGCGCCCGGGGCGTCCATCATCGTGTCGGTCAGGTCCTTGACCAGTTTGCGCAGTTCCTTGTCGAAGTCGACGACCGGGGCCGCCGGGGTGCGCAGCACCGGGTCTCCGAACAGCCGGATCGACTGGATCGCCAAGTGGCCAACTCCGTTCCGCGAAGGCGTGGGTGGATCAGCCCAGTTTAGTGGTCCGCAGCGACCTGGCCTTCATCGCCGCCTTGCGCGCCGCCTTGGCGACCGCCGGGTCGCCGTGGGAGGCGGCCAGCAGTTCGAGGACCGGGATGGTGTCGGGGTGGCTGGAGGCGGCCATCTCGCCGACGCTGCGCACGAGGTCCTCGCCGGACTCCAGGGCGCCGAACTCGCCGACGGACTCCGGCGTGCCGGAGATGTGCAGCAGGGCAGCCACCGAGTCGACGGCGATCCAGGTGTGGTCGCCGGGGCTCAGCGGGGGCGCGTCGAGGTCGCGGATGTGCAGCCAGGAGGCGGCGTAACGCCACATGTCGGGCTGGTCCAGCGCCTCGCGCACGGGCGCCTCGGCCTCCGGGCCCAGCTCCTCCAGGATCGCGCCCACGGCGCCCCGGTGCCCGGCGCCGCCGGCCACGGCGACCGCCAGCAGGTCGCGGGCGGCCTGCTCGGGCGGGCGGCGTTCGAGCCAGGTGGACACGGCGCTCTGCGTGACCGCGCCGCTGACCAGCGAACCGACCAGCGCCTCGGCGTCCAGGTCGGCGAAGACCTCCACCTCGGCCAGCGTCGGCGCCTCGTGGCCCTCGCGCAGCAGCTCGCGGCGGACCGCCCAGACGCCCAGCGGCGTCAGCGCGATGCGGCCCGAGCCGGTCTGCCGCACCAGCCCGCAGTAGGTCAGCAGGGACAGCGCCTCCAGCAGCTCGCCGGGCAGGCTGCCGCTCAGCTCGCGCAGCTCGCCCGGGCCCGGCTCGCAGGCCACCTCGTGCGACTGCAGCAGGCCCTTGGCGAGGTTGGCGATGGCCACGCCGGAGCGCACCGAGTAGATGGTCGCGAGGGTCTCGGCCAGGTGCCCGTCGATCACCCGCGAGCCGGTCAGCCGGGAGGTCTCGGCCTGGTCGAGGACGTCCATGACCACGCCGTCCCAGAACTGCAGCGTCCCGTCCACCGGCAGCCGGGCCGGCAGCGGGCCGCGGGCGGCGGTGCCGCGCAGGATCTGCAGCAGGCGGGTGTTGACCGCCACGATCCAGGCCAGCCGCAGCCGGGCGGGGGTGATGGCGAGCTCCTTGGCCGCGGCGGCGGCGTCATCCTCGCCCAGCAGGCCCTCGCCGGTGACCTCGCGGGTGCCGGTCCAGGTGGTGAGCCTGATGGCGTCGGCCACCAGCGGCACCAGGGGCACCGCAGCGGCCAGCTCCGCGTCCGTGGCCGGCTCGACCGGCGGGAACGTCAGCGCCTCCCTGGGCAGGCGCACGGGCGCCGGCGCGGGAGCGGGCTCCTCGATCAGCTTGCGGAGCTCGGCTAGGTCGAAGACGTTGTTTGCCACCCACGAAACTTACTGCACACCAGTCACAGGGATGTACATCATCGGATAGCTCGTGATCGCGCCTTGAAGGCCGCCTTGCGCGCGGCCTTGGCCTCGCCGCCGTCGGGCAGCGAGCGGCCGAGCAGCTCGAGAACCTCGACCACGTCGGGGTGATCCACCCGCCACATCTCCTCGATCAGATGGGCGGACGGGCCGGAGGCGGCCATGTTCTCGGCGAAGATCTCGGGATCCTCCTGGGCGGCCGGCATCGCCAGCGCGAGCATGTCCACGCTGACCCACAGCAGCTCGTCCTGCGTCAGCGGCGGCGCGGGCAGCCGCCTGGCGGTCAGCCAGTGGATGGCGTGCGGGCGCAGCTCCAGGTCGTCCAGCCCGGCGCGCACGGCGGGCTCGGCCGCGGCCCCGAGCCGGTCGACGATCGTGACCGCGATCCCGCGGGCCACCGCGGGCGCCCCGGAGGCGGCCTCGAACAGCTCCGCGGCGGCCTGCTCCGGGGCGCGCCCGGCCAGCCAGCGCTCGATGTCCTGCTCGGCCACCTCGGCCGGCAGGCCGTCGAGCAGGCCCTCGATGAGCCCGACCGCGTCGGCCAGGGACAGGTCGGGCGCCTCGGGGGCGGTGCGGCCGTGCGCGCGATACAGCTCACGCAGCCCCCAGACGGCCAGCGGGGTCAGCCCCGCGCCGCCGTGGCGCCGCTCCACCAGCCCGCTCCACTCCAGCCGCTTGAGTACGGCGGGCACGTCCACGTCCTCGTCGGCCAGCTCGAACAGGTGGTCGGCGACCACCTCGACCGGCGCCGGCGCCTGAAGGCGATAGAGGCGGTCCATGAGGTCGTAGAGCGCCTCGTCCAGCTCGGCCAGCCCGGTGACGGCGCCGCCGGTGTCCTGCTCGACCAGGTGGGCGACCGTACGAGCCCAGCCGTCGAGGCCGGCGTTGCCCGCCAGCGCCCACAGCAGCCGCGGCTCGGGCACCGGCGCCGCGGCCGCGTCCTTGGCCCGCAGCGCGCCCTTGACCGTGGGGGTGCTGCCGCGCTCGCTCAGCCAGGCCAGCAGCCGGTCGCGGTCGGCCAGCAGCGCCACCTCGCCGAGCGCGGCCTCCAGCTCGCCCTCTGGAGCGGTCCGTACGGCCGGCAGCGGCGTGCACGCGGGACAGTCGCAGGGCGCTTCCTCGATCTCGGGCAGCGCCTGCCCGCCCGGGTCGCCGGAGGGGATGGCGATGTCCTGCTCCAGCGACTCCGGCCCGATGGAGCTGAACAGGCTCTTGGCCATGCCGAAGTTGGCCGGATCGGCCAGCGCGGCGGGCATCTCCTCGGCGATCTCGGCCAGCCGCGCCCGCATGGCCGCGGCCAGCCCGGCGTCGCAGGCCCCGGAGGACTCCAGGTAGTCGACGAGCGTGCCGGCGGCGGCGACGGTCTCGGGGGCGCTCTCCGGCGGCGCGATCACCTTGCGCGGATAGATGGACAGCAGCAGCTCGTCGAAGGTCGCCGGGGTAATGTCGGCCAGCTCGTGCACGCCCAGATAGTCGCTGGCGTAGTCGCACAGCAGCCGCACCTCGTCGGCGTCCACCTCGACGCCCCGCGCCCGGCCCCAGGCGCGCAGGTCGTCGATCGCCGCGTTCACCCATTCGATCGACACAGGGAGACGCTAACGGCTGGCCAACAGATGAGCGAATCGGGGATTGCGGCTAAATCAGCTCGAGAGGGTCGACACTCACCCGGACGACATCAGGTGCCTTACGCGCCGCACGCACCCCATTCGCACCTTTGAGCGCAGCGGCCAGCACGCCGCCCGAGGCCCGCGGGACCCTGATCATGGCGCGTTCCTGGCCGTCGTCGCCCACCGGGACCGGGCCGAGCACCTGGGCCTCCTCCGGCAGCCGCACCTCCTCCAGCATCTGCCGGACGGCCGCCGCCGTACCCGTCAGCGTGGCCATCCGCACCGCGGGCGGAAAGCCCAGCTCGGCGCGGTCGGCCAGCTCGCGCTCGGCGTGCGTGACCGGATCCCACCGCACCAGCGCCTGTACGGCCGGCAGCCCCATGTCGGCCAGCACCACCAGTTCGGCGGCCGGGCGCAGCAGGGCGGCGGCGTTCATCCAGCGGCGCACCCCCTCCTCGGCCGCCCGCAGATCCGCCCGGCCGAGCAGCGCCCAGCCGTCCAGCAGCACCGCCGCCGCGTACCCGCCCTCGGCCACCGGCTCGGCCCCCGGCGTGGCCACCACCAGCGCCCTGCCCTCGCCGACGCGGGCCAGCACGCCGTCCCGCCCCGACGTCTTGACCGGGACCGACGGGAAGGCCCTGCCCAGTTCCTCGGCCGTCCTTCTGGCGCCGACGACGACCGCCCTGACGTGCGGGCTGCCGCAGTGGCCGCACCGCCAGGCGGCGTCCACCCGGCCGCACCAGCGGCAGTAGGGCGCGCCGTGCCCGCTGCGCAACGCCAGCGGCCCGTGACAGGCGCCGCGTCCGGGCACCCCGGACTCGCCCGGCATCCCAGAACCCTCGGACATCCCAGAGCTCTCGGACATCCCGGAGCTCTCGGACATCCCGAAGCCCCCGGGCCCTTCCGGAACCGCCAGGAGACCGGGACCGCCGAGCCTGTCGGGGAAGGCCAGCTGCCCGGAACCGCCGGGCCTTTCGGGCACCGCCAGGTGCCCCGGACCGCCCAGCAGGCCGGAGACGCCGCGAACGTCGTCCCCGATCCGGGTCTGCCCGGCGGCGACCCGGGACGGCGGCAGGGCGCACCGGGCCGGGCGGCGGCACTGACGGCAGGCGATCGACGGCAGGTACCCGCGCCTCGGGACCTGCACCAGCACCGGCCCCGACTCCAGCCCCTCGCGCAGCGCCCGCCAGGCGACGCTGGGCAGGCGGGCGGCGCGGGCGGCCTGATCCTTGGCCAGTTCGGCGTCCTCGCCCGCGGGCCTGACCCGGGGCGCCACGACCCGGACGCTCTCGCGAGCGGCCACGATGGGCCTGGCCCAGCCGGAGGCGATGAGCTGGGTGGCCTCGGCGGTGCGGGCGTAGCCGCCGATGAGCATGGCGGCCCCGGTGCGGTGGGCGCGCAGCGCCAGCACCTCACGGGCATGCGGGTACGGCGACAGCCGTTCGGCATGCAGATCGTCCCCGTCGTCCCAGATGGCGGCCAGCCCCAGGTCGGCGACCGGCGCGAACACCGCGGCCCGGGTCCCCACCACGGCCCGCGCCTGCCCGCGCAGCACCCTAAGCCAGCGCCGGTACCGCTCGGCCGGCCCGAGCCCGGCGGTCAGCGCCACGTGCGCGCCGGCCCCCAGCACCCTGCCGAACACCTCGTCGGCCAGCGCCACGTCCTTGCCGTCGGGGACGACCACGAGCGCCCCCCTCCCTCCGGCCAGCGTCGCCCGCACCGCCTCGGCGAGGGGTTCGGCCCACCCCGCTCCCCCGGGCAACGCCGACCACACCGCCCGCGGCGCCCGCCCGTGCTCCAGCGCGTCAAGAAAGGAGGCCCCCATGGGATACCCGTCCCAAGCCCCGGCCAGGGGACTTCCCGGCTGCGGCTCGGGCTCCGCGGGAGTCTCGGCCTCGGCCTTGGCGTGCCGCGGAGGTACGGCCAGCCGCAGCACGTCGGCCAGCGTCCCCGCGTACCGGTCGGCCACGGCCCTGGCCAGACCCGCCACCTCGGCCGTCAGCACCCGCTCCGCCGACACCACGCGCTCCAGGGCCGTCAGCTTGCCCGGATGCTCACTCTCCTCGGCCCGCTCCAGCAGGAACCCGTCCACGAGCTTGCCCGCGAACCGCACCCGCACCCGCACCCCCGGCTGCGCGCTCTCATGCATGCTCTCGGGCACGAGGTAGTCGAAGGGCCGGTCGAGATGCGGCAGGGGATTGTCGACGGCCACCCTGGCCACCGGCAGCCCGGGCGCGGGCCGGAGCGAGCCCTTGGCCTGACCGGCCCCCCGCCGATCGGCCGGGCGGACGGCCTCCAGAGGCAGCAGGGCATGGTCGGTCTCGCTCACCCACTACGTCTACCAGACCCCGGCCCCCGGAGAGGCCGCCTACCGGGGCGGAGGGCGGAGGTCGGCTGGGGGCCGGGGAGCGCGCCGCGGGCGGCCGGGGGACTGCCGTGGCTGCGCCGGGAGACGGCCGTGGGTGCGAGGCGACCGCGGAACGCGCCGTGGGTGCGAGGCGGCCGCGGAACGCGCCGTGGGTGCGCGTGCGGGCGCTGTGGGATGCGTCGGCCCGTCGGCGCGTCCCCGGTCGGCCACATGTCGCACAGCCGGAAATATGCCGATAAATCCGGGTCCCCATTCAGACGACCGGTGGCCATCCGGGATGCGCGGGCACCGGACCCGTTAGGCAGCACGCCGGAGTGGCGGAGGCCGGGCAACCGGGAAGGCGCCGGGCCATGCAGTCCGCAACCGGTCACGGCCGCGCCGCCGTCTGCCTGGTGTCGCATCCAGAGCCTCGTGCACGTTGCCGGCTACCAGCCCCCGCCTGCCGCCCCCCTGGCTGCCAGACCCCGCCCGCCACACCTTGGCGGCCAGACCCCGCCCGCCGCCACCCTGCCAGACCCCGCCCGCCGCCACCCTGGCTGCCAGACCCCGCCCGCCGCACCAAAACCCCGCCCGCCACACCCCGACACACGAACGGCTAGCGCCTGCCGTACCCCCGACCGGATGCCGTGCCGTACCCCGAACAAGGGCGAAGCCCCCGATACCGGCGTATCGGGGGCTTCGCAGGACGGATCAGAGGCCCGCGGCGGTGCGCAGGGCGTCGGCGCGGTCGGTGGACTCCCAGGAGAAGCCCTCGCGGCCGAAGTGGCCGTAGGCGGCGGTCTCGGAGTAGATCGGGCGCAGCAGGTCGAGGTCGCGGATGATCGCGGCCGGGCGGAGGTCGAAGACCTGCAGGACGGCCTCCTGGATCTTCTCGACCGGCAGCTTCTCGGTGCCGAAGCACTCCACGAACAGGCCGACCGGCTGGGCCTTGCCGATGGCGTAGGCGACCTGGACCTCGCAGCGGTCGGCCAGGCCGGCCGCGACGACGTTCTTGGCGACCCAGCGCATGGCGTAGGCGGCCGAGCGGTCCACCTTGGACGGGTCCTTGCCGGAGAAGGCGCCGCCGCCGTGGCGGGCCATGCCGCCGTAGGTGTCGATGATGATCTTGCGGCCGGTCAGGCCGGCGTCGCCCATCGGGCCGCCGATCTCGAAGCGGCCGGTCGGGTTGACCAGCAGGCGGTAGCCCTCGGTGTCGAGCTCGAGCCCGGCGAGCACGGGGTCGACCACGTGCTCCTTGATGTCGGGGGCGAGCATCTCCTTGAGGTCGATCTCGGCCGCGTGCTGGGTGGAGACGACCACGGTGTCGAGACGGACCGGCGTGTCGCCGTCGTACTCGATGGTGACCTGGGTCTTGCCGTCGGGGCGCAGGTACGGCACGGTGCCGGACTTGCGGACCTCCGACAGGCGCTGGGCCAGGCGGTGCGCGAGCGTGATCGGCAGCGGCATCAGCTCGGGGGTCTCGCGGCAGGCGTAGCCGAACATGAGGCCCTGGTCGCCGGCGCCCTGGCGGTCGAGCTCGTCGCCGACGCCCTCCTCGCGGTGCTCGTAGGCGTCGTCCACGCCCTGGGCGATGTCGGGCGACTGCGCGCCGATGGAGACGGAGACGCCGCAGGAGGCGCCGTCGAAGCCCTTGTGGGAGGCGTCGTAGCCGATCTCCAGGATCTTCTCGCGGATGACGCCGGGAATGTCGACGTAGGTCTCGGTCGTCACCTCGCCCGCGACGTGGACCTGGCCGGTCGTGATCATCGTCTCGACGGCGACCCTGCTCTTGTGGTCGTCCTTGAGCATGGCGTCGAGAATCGCGTCACTGATCTGGTCGGCGATCTTGTCCGGGTGGCCCTCGGTTACCGACTCGGAGGTGAACAGGCGGCGTGACAACTCAGTGGCTCCTCATGCAGCGGCTGCTGACGTAAAAGCGGCTTCGGACGGGTGGATACCAGCCTGGGCCTCGCCGAAGTCTAGCCCCACGGGAGGCCAGGTAGCGAAACCGCAGCTGTCTTTCAAAGATCCGGCAGGGGGTCGGGAGGGAGCGTCTCGGGGGCGAAGATCTCCGCGTCCGCTGCCCTCACCACGGCGGCGTACTCCTCATCGAACTCGAACACCATCGAACCCAGCTCGATGACCGATCCGGGCAGGATGGGTCCCAGCCTGGTCGCCCTGGGGAAGGTGGCGTACACCGACACCGGGCGGTCGCTCCTGAGCATCCTGGTGGCCAGCACCGAGATGGCTCCTTCGGTGACCACGACGAGGAAGTTCGCCATCCCCGGCGGCCCCACCGACAGGGCGGGAAACACATATCTGATCTGTTCGTCGGGCCCGAGCAGCGTCCTGCACCGGTCCCGCACCGCGGTACCTACCGGCATTCACTCCCCCTTTGGGCTCCAGTATCCGCAGGGGTACGGCTCGGCGGCAACATCCAGTTCCTTATCCGGACACCTCCTGGTGCATACGGCCGCGGATGTGCACGATTTCACACATCGAGGCCCCCTAACCCGGAACGGCGCCCGCAAACCGCATACGCGAGGATCCCCGCGCCCTTTCCGGCGCGGGGATCCTCCGCTGACGTCAGTTCGGGCTGGGTGACTGGATCTGCAGCGCCGACGGCTTGCCCATCTTCAGGGCGGCCAGCCGCGCCTCGATCTCGGCCTGGGCGCCGAGGTCGTCCAGGCTCTCGAACTGGGCGTCCAGGGACGAGGCGGCCAGTTCCTGCTGCCCGATGACCTTGGCCTCCTCCCGCCTGATCTTCTCCTCGAAGCGGCTCACCTCGCTGGTCGGATCGAGGATGTCGATGCTCTTGACGGCGTCCTGGACCTGGGACTGGGCCTGGGCGGTCTTGGCCCGGGCGACCAGTTCGTCGCGCTTGCCGCGTAGTTCGCCGAGCTTGTTGCGCATCTGCTGCAGCCCGGTCTTGAGCTTCTCGACGACTTCGCGCTGCGAGGCGATGCCCGGCTCGGCGGCGTCGGCCTCCTGCTCGGCGCCCATCTGGCGGCCGAGGGCGACCTTGGCCAGGTCGTCGAACTTGTCGGCCTCGGCGTTCTGGCCCGAGGCGCGCAGCTGGTCGGCGCGCTGGCTGGCGGCCAGGGCCTTGCGTCCCCACTCCTGGGCGGCCCGCACGTCCTCCTGGTGGTCGGCCTCGACCATCCGCAGGGTTCCGATGGTCTGCGCGATGGCCCGCTCGGCCTCGGCGATGTTGTCGGTGTAGTCGCGCACCATCTGGTCGAGCATCGTCTGCGGATCCTCGGCCGAGTCCAGCAGCGCGTTGATGTTGGCCCTGGCCAGCTGAGCAACCCTGCCAAAGATGGACTGTTTGGACATAACCCATTCCCCCGATAGGTGATCTTTCCGGCTAGAAGGCTCCCCCTGAGCCCCGCCGGCCCCGCGTGGCCTGGCCGCCGAAGCTGCCCGGCGTGCGCGCCCGCCGGCCCGGGCCCTGCCCGGCGCCACCGCCCCGCGGCACGCCGCCCAGCATCCCGTCGATGAGGATGCCGCCCAGGACCGCGCCCATCAGCGCGTCGCCGCCCCTGCCGCCGCGCGGGCCGAACGCCGACACCTCGCCGCGAGCGGCCCGCCCGGCCTCCTGGGCGAGCTGGTCGGCCCGCTGGGCGGCGGCCAGCGCCGCGGCGGGCTCCGCACCGGCCCGCGCCCCGGCCTCGGCCAGCATGCGCTCGGCCTCGGCGAGCCGGGTGCGCGCCGTGCTGCCGACCGCGCCGCGGTTGGTGGTGATGAAGTCTTTCGTGGCGGCGATCTCGCTGCGGGCGGTCAGCATGGCCTGGCCGAGCAGGCCGCGTGCCTGATCCTGGCGGGCCTTCTTGTCGCGCACGCCCTTCATCGCCCGGTCCAGCGTCGCCTGCGCCTCCTCCGCCCGCCGCAGCAGCGCGATCGGGTCGATGCCCCCGGCGACGACGTCCTGCGCCACCTGGGTCGCGGTGCTCTCCGCGTAGGCGATCTGCGGCGCCAGATCCGCCGTGTACGCCGCGTCGGCCGCCAGCGCCTTCGCCGCCGACAGGTTGGCCGCCACGGCCTCCAGGGCCGGTTTCAGCCCCGCGGCCGCCTGCCGTACGTCGTCGGCCCGCCTGGTCACCGCCTCCAGGAGCCGCCTGGCCTGGTCCACGGCCGACTGCGCCGCCAGCACCTGGGCCACCGCCCGGCCCGACTCCCCCGCCGCGAGCGACGCCTGGGCCTTCGCCAGCGTCTGCCCGGCGAACTCCAGGCGGTTGGCCGCCTCGTCCGGATTGTCGTGGACCGGGGTGAGCGCGCTGTCGGCGAACCTCTCGGCGGTGGCCGCCATGACCCGCCGTACCTCGGCGACCTTCGGGACCAGCTCGGCATGCGCCTGCCGTACCTCCGCCAGGATCTGCGGCGCCTGCTTCTCCAGGTCGCGCAGCTTGTCGAACGCCTCCGACTCGGCATCCAGCCGGGCGTTGGCGGCCGCGCAGCGCCGGACGATCTCCTCCAGCATCGCCCGGCGGGTCTCGGCGTCCTCCCTGACCTCGTCGTCGAGCCGCTGCCGCAGCCGGAAAGCCTGGTCGAGCTCGCCTCTGGCGTAGGCGAGCGCCTCGGCGAACGGCTGGGCCGCCTCCTCGCCGAACTGCGCCACCGCGAAGCCCACCTCCTGCTCCGAGGTCTTGACCGCGTCGTCGGTGTGCACCAGCGCCTGCCCGGCCCGGGTGTCCAGGTCCTTGGCTGCGGTCGAGACCCTTCTGCGGCGCGCGTACAGGTACACGCCGCCGCCGGTCAGCGCCAGCACCCCCGCCCCGGCCAGCCACCAGGCGCTGCCGGAGCCGGTGTCCGGCGTCCCCGCGACGGCCGCGCCGTACCCCTGGGCCGCGCCGATCGCCGCGCCGGCCCAGTCGCCGTTCTGGAGGGCGGGCACGATGTCCTGGCCGGCCACCTGCGCCATCTGGGCGTTGGACAGCGGGAAGCCGTCGGCGGCGGAGACGGCGTAGCGGCGTTCGACCGTGGCGACGGCCAGGAGGGGGTCGTTGCGGCCCAGGTTGCTGAAGGCGGCCGTCTGGTCGGCCCAGGTGGTGGCGTTCCAGCCGGAGAAGTCGCGGACGTAGACGACGTAGAGGCGGATGCCGTGGGCGCGTTCGAGCTGGTCGAGGGCGCCTCGCACCTCGGCCGCGCGGCTGCCGAGGGCGCCGGCGTGGTCGGTGACGGTCTGGGTGACCGCGTCGGGGGCCTCGGCGTGCGCCGTACCGGCCATGGTCAGGAAGGCGCCGGTGATGAGCAGTATGCGTGTGACGTGCCTGAATGCTGACAACATCGACCGCCCCCGTCGTCGCTTCCCCTGAGGCGTCTCATCCCCACATCACGGAACGTGTACACATTTGTCCCGTTCGTGATGGGTCCAGGTGGCCCAGGGCACGGCTCAGGCCAGGCGCTCGGCCACCAGGGTCCAGAGGGCGTCGGCCAGGTCCTCCTTCGGCCCTCTCGGCACCTCCACCGGCTCGCCGCCCGCCACCAGGATCGTGGCCGCGTTGTCCGGCGTGCCGAAGGCGAGGTGCTCCCCCACCTGGTTGACCACGAGGAGGTCGCAGCCCTTCTTGACCAGCTTCGCCTGCCCGTTGGCCAGCACGTCGTCGGTCTCGGCCGCGAACCCCGCGATCACCGCGGGCCCGTCATCCGGTACGGCACGGCCCGCCCCGCCGGACTCACCCAGCTCCCCGGCGTGGCCGGGCTCGCCCGCCCCGGCAGGCCGGTCCGCCCGCCCGGTGTCCAGACCTTCCCGTCCAGCCCCCTGGGCCCGCCGCTGGCCGAGTTCCGCGAGGATGTCCGGATTTTTCGTGAGCTGGATGGCCTCCGGTTCCCCGGACGTCTTCTTGATCTTGGATGTGGCCCGCTCCGCCGGCCGGAAGTCGGCCACCGCCGCCGCCATCACCACCGCGTCCGCGCCGGCCGACGCGGACAGCACCGCCGTACGCAGCTCGGCCGTCGACTCCACCCGCACCACCGTGGCCCCGGCCGGATCCGGCAGCGAGACGTTGGCCGCGACCAGCGTCACCTGCGCCCCGCGCGCCACCGCCGTCCGCGCCAGCGCGTACCCCTGCAGCCCCGACGAACGGTTGCCGATGAACCGCACGGGATCGATCGCCTCCCGGGTGCCGCCCGCCGAGACGACCACGCGGCGCCCCGCCAGGTCGCGCGGCGCGCCCCGCAGCACGCGGCGGCAGACCTCGAAGATCTCCTCCGGGTCCGGCAGCCGGCCCGGGCCGGTGTCCGCGCCCGTCAGGCGCCCGGAGGCGGGATCGATGACGATGGCGCCGCGTTCGCGGAGTGTGGCGACGTTGGCCCGGGTGGCCGGGTGCTCCCACATCTCGGTGTGCATGGCCGGGGCGAACACCACCGGGCAGCGCGCGGTCAGCAGCGTGGTCGTGAGCAGGTCGCCGGTCAGCCCCTGGGCCGCCTTCGCCAGGAGGTCCGCGGTCGCCGGGGCGACGATCACCAGGTCGGCCGTCTGCCCGATGCGCACGTGGGGCACCTCGTGGACGTTCTCCCACACCTCGGTGGTCACCGGGTTGCCCGACAGCGCCGCCCAGGTCGGCTCGCCCACGAACCGCAGCGCGTCCCTGGTCGGCACCACCCGCACCTGGTGCCCGGACTCGGTGAACAGCCGCAGCAGCTCACACGCCTTGTAGGCGGCGATCCCGCCGCTCACGCCCAGTACGACCTTCATCAGCGCGCCGTCGCTCCTCTCACCGGCCCCCGTCCGGGGCTCCCGTCCCCGCGGAGGTCCGGCGCGACGCGGTCACCGCCCGGGACTCCGCGGCTCCCACCCTAGGGCGGCCGTTCCGGGGTGCTCCGCCCGGGTCCGCGCCCGCCTTCCGCGTACGGCCCGGCCGCACGGCCGGCCACCGCCGGCCGTACCGGAGCCTCGATCCGCGCCCGGACATGCCACAGCTCCCGGCAGCACCACCGCCTGCCGAGAGCTGGAGTCCGGACGGGTCAGACCGCGCCTTCGATGGGCTCGGCGTTGAGCAGCCCCTCGGAGACCTCGCGCAGCGCGATGGACAGCGGCTTCTCCTGGGCGTGGGTCTCGACCAGCGGCCCGACGTACTCCAGGAGGCCCTCACCGAGCTGGGAGTAGTAGGCGTTGATCTGCCGGGCGCGCTTGGCGCCCATGATGACGAGGGAGTACTTGCTGTCGACGATGTCGAGCAGCGAGTCGATCGACGGGTTGGTGATGCCCTCAGCGACCGGGGAAATGCCTGCCACGATTGTCAGACCTCTCGGTTGGTGGATGTCGCGACCCCCTGAGGGTCAGTCATCAAGGCTATCAGCCGGTGACATACATCCTGGACACTCGTGTTCACAAGGGTGATGTCGAACTCGGGCTCGGCGGCGCATTCGATGCGTCCGGCGGCCAGGCGCTTCTCGATGACGTCCTCCGGCTCGGTGCCGCGGCCGCGCAGCCGCCGCTCGAGCTCCTCCCACGAGGGCGGGGCCAGGAACACCAGCAGCGCCTCCGGCATGGTCGTGCGCACCTGCCTGGCGCCCTGGAGGTCGATCTCCAGGAGGGTGGGGACTCCGGCCGCGAGGCGGTCGAGCACCGGCCGGCGCGGCGTGCCGTACCGGTTGCCGGCGAACTCCGCCCACTCCAGCAGTTCCCCTGCTTCGGCGAGCCGGGTGAACTCGGCGTCGTCGGCGAAGTAGTACTGCACGCCGTGCGTCTCGCCGGGGCGGGGTTTCCTGGTGGTCACCGAGACCGACAGCCACACCTCGGGGTGCGACCGCCGGATCTCGGCGACAACCGTGGACTTTCCGACGCCCGACGGCCCGGACAGGACCGTCAGGCGCCTAGAGGGAAGGAAGTCGACGACCTGGGTGTCGTGGGCCTTCACGTTCTCGGACCAAGACATCTCGGTCACTTCCTACCCCCCGTTGAAGCTGCGTTTTCGTGTGAGGACGAGATTAGCTCTCGCCGCCACCGAACTCGCGCTCAAGGGCGGCCCTCTGGTTGGCGCCGAGACCGCGCACGCGGCGCGACTCGGCGATGGTGAGCCTCTCCATGAGCTGCTTGGCGCGGACCTTGCCCACGCCTGGGAGCGACTCCAAAAGCGCCGACACCTTCATCTTGCCGATGACGTCGTCGGTCTGCCCATCCTTGAGCACCTCGGCCAGAGAAACCGCGCCATGCTTGAGCCGGTTCTTGACCTCGGCACGCTCTTTACGGGCCTTGGCAGCCTTCTCCAGGGCTGCGGCGCGCTGCTCGGGGGTCAACGGAGGAAGAGCCACGCCGGGTCACCTCGAATTTCTGTCGATGTACTCGGACGAGAGGGGAAACTAGCTGGTCATCGCCACCTAAGCAACGCCAAGAGCAGTTTCTCTCCAGACAAAATGCAGTTCTTAACTCTCCGTGTTTGTAAAACTACGATGCGCTGATCAAATCGCGCTCACTTCCCGGTTTCCCGCGCTCCTCGCCCGGCGCGCCCGCGAGTGATCTTGACCACGATCTGTTACCCGAAAACCCCGTTGTTGCGCCCCGAAACCCGTTACAGTTCGCCTTTCACCGACCGCCCGGCCGTTGTCAATGGGGGTGTCCCAGAGTACGGCGAGGCGTATCACGACCTTCGCCGCAGGACCTGCAGATGGCGGCCGGGACATGACGGGCAAGCTTCCTTGAGCGTCACGGCCGCGGTCCGCCACCTGTACCGCACGATTCCCAAGCTCGGGGTGGCCGGCCGGGTGGGACTCACCCGGCGCTCCCTCGCGCCCGTGGAGAAGTGGGCCGGTGGGGTGAGCTGAGATGACGCGCTCGATCAGAGACGGGCTGGGGTCACGTCCGACCGGCGCGCTTGGGACTCTTGGCTACCGCCGCACGCATGGCCAGCAGCGCGAGTCCCATGAGCAGAATGTAGAGCGGAAGCCCGAGAGCGACCTGCCGGGCGATGTCGACGACCACGCCGACCTCGGGGGCGGGCGGAGTCGGGGCCCGCCCGTTGCCCCACCACTGCGTGACCGTGTTGGCGATCAAGGTACCGCGCCCTACGAGCGCGTCGTGCATGAACGGGCCAGGCGCGGTGACCAGAGCGAACATCACGCCGCCGGACAGGGCGAAGAGCACTGTCGACTGCCGCTTGCGGCCCCGCATGCTGATCCACGCCGCCACCGGCACGATGACCGCGATGATCGGCGTGAGGCCGACGAACGCGGCACTGGAGTCGAGCAGCCAGTGGTGGATGTGGGAGATGGCGGGGCCGCCCTCGCCTAGGAGGATGGCGTGGTAGATGAACATGACCACGCCTCCGCCGTACGCGAGGACCACCGCGAAGAACAGCAGCCCGAGCCAGGCCAGGCGGTCTGAGTAGAACCTCATGACCATGGCGGGCAGGCCGGTGGCGCGCGGCAGATCTTGGTGGGATGGGGGGTTTGTCGGATCGAATACCTGACGTGGGTTCATGACTGTGGCGGCCTCCACTGAGTGAAGTTGGGAGTTTCCGTCACAGTAATAGTTAAAAACTCAAAGGAAAAGGTTCTTTACAGTAGGAGTTGGGACGGGAAACCCTTGGGGGTATGGCCTCTCCCAGGCGCTTCATGTCACTATTCTCAGGCTCCGCCATTCGTTTCTTCACCACGGGTCCGGCCGGCGCCCGGCGCGTGCCGTACGACGCGAGCCTCGGCCCGCAGCCACGCGCGGGCGTGCACGTTCGCTCTCGCGGCCTCGAAGGCGAGGGCCGGACCGGCGGACGCCGGCGACGCGTCCACCGGCACACGTCGCCTGGAGCCGGACGGCCGGAGAAAGAAATTCCGGGGGCGGCGGACAAGAACTCACCGCGTTATTCATGGAAATCCATCATAGCGCCCGTCAGCCGCGACGGCAGAATTCTTCCGACCCGACATCGGAGCTTGTCAGGACCGGAATCCGGCCGCGCCCGGCAGCCCGGGAATTCACCGTCAAGATGCGCGAGCCGGGAAACGCGGCCCGGAAAAACAAAAGGCCCTCAGGCGGTACGGCGGAGCGAGGCGGCGATGGTGGCGGCCGTGGCGCCGGGGTCGGGGGACGCGGTGATGGGGCGGCCGATGACCAGCAGGTCGGCCCCGTCGGCCAGCGCGCGCTCCGGGGTGGCCACGCGGGCCTGGTCCTGGGTGTCGGCGCCCGCCGGGCGCACGCCCGGGGTGATCAGGGTGATGGCCCGGCCCACCTCCGCCCGCACGGCCGCCACCTCGTGGGGAGAGCACACCAGCGCGGTGGCGCCGGCCTCCACCGACATCGCGGCCAGGCGGCGGACGGCCTCGTCGGCGGGGCCGGACAGGCCGATGCGGTCCAGGTCGGTCTCCGACAGGGACGTCAGCACGGTCACCGCCGCGATCTTGGTGTTCGGGGACGCCTCCACCGCCGCCTGGATCATCGCGGGGCCGCCCGCCGCGTGGACCGTCAGGATCGACGGGCGCAGGCGGGAGACGGCCTTGGCGGCTCCGGCGACGGTGTTCGGGATGTCGTGGAGCTTCAGGTCGAGGAAGATCTGCACGCCGCTGGCGCCCCGGATGGAGGCGATCACGTCGGGTCCGTAGCGGAGGTAGAGTTCGAGTCCGATCTTCACCGTGCTGACGTGAGGGGTGACCAGCGCGGCCCAGCGGGCGGCGGTCTCCAGGTCCGGCGCGTCCAGGGCGACGGCGATCGGGGCGGGCGTCACGATGGTCTCTCCTCCTGCGGGATCCCGCGTGCGCGGGCCCTCGCATGCTGGTTCAGGTCGTGCGGGGCCCCGCGTGCGCGGAGCCCTGCGTACGGGTTCAGGTCTTCGGGGGTCCCGTCGGGCGGGGCCCCGCGCGTCACAACGAGCTCTCTTCGTGCTGGTGCCGCAAGGGACTGCCCGGCGGCCGGTGGGCCAGGCCGACGGCGTCGGCCAGGCGCTGGAAGCCGCGGGCCCGCAGCAGGTCCTCGAGTTCACGCTCGATGCGCAGGCAGGCGTACGGGTCGTGGAACAGCGCCGTGCCCACCCCCACCGCGCACGCCCCGGCGAGGACGAGCTGGAAGGCGTCCGCACCGCTCAGCACCCCGCCCACGCCGATGATGGGCGTCCCGGGCAGGGCGGCGTGCACCTGCCACACACACCGTACGGCCAGCGGCAGGATGGCCGGTCCCGACAGCCCGCCGGTCACCGCCGCCAGGGCGGGCTTGAGCGTGACGGTGTCGATGCTCATGCCCAGCGGGTTGTTGATCATGGACAGCGCGTCGGCCCCCGCGTCCACGCACGCCCGGGCGACGGCCACGATGTCGGCCACGTCCGGCGCCAGCTTGGCGATCACGGGCACGTCGTAGCGCATCACCGATCGCACCGAGGCGATCACCTCGGCCGCGGCGCTGCCCTCACGGGCGAACACCCGGCCCCGGTCCTCGATGTTCGGGCACGACAGGTTGACCTCGACCCCGGTGACCCCGGGCGCGTCCGACAGCCTGCGGGCCAGGGCGGCGTACTCGGCCACGGTCCCGCCGCCGATGGACACGATGGTCTTGATGCCCCGCTGGGCCAGCCAGGGCAGTTCGCGTTCCAGGAAGGCGTCCACGCCGGGCCCCTGGAGGCCGACGGCGTTCAGCAGCCCGGCCGGGGTCTCGGCCATCCGGGGCGTGGGCCGGCCGGCGCGCGGCGCCATGGTGATGGACCGGGTGACCAGCGCCCCCAGCCGATGCAGGTCGAAGAACTGGGCCAGTTCCCGTCCCGAGGCAGCGCAGCCGGCGGCGGTGGTGATGGGGTTCGCCAGCTCGACATGCGCCAGAAAAGTCCGCATATCAACGGACATCTATCCCACCCCCCTCTCAGCTGACATGCCGCGCCCCGCCCCCGGGCGCCCCCAGGGCGTCGAACGGGATCGTTCCCACGTCCTCGAAGCGCACCCGCTCCCCTCGGAACACCGGCCCCTCCGCGCAGGCGCGCACCATGCGGGTCACTCCGTCCTCCCCGATGACCGGCAGCACGCAGGTCATGCAGATCCCGATCCCGCAGGCCATCGCCTCCTCCACCGCCACCTGCACCGGGATGTCGGCCCCCATGGCGACGGCGGTGACCGCGCGCAGGGCCTCCATCGGCCCGCACGCGTAGACGACGTCGGCCCGCGTGTCGCCGATCACCGCGGGCAGGGCGTCGCTCACGGTGCCGCGGACGCCCAGCGAGCCGTCCTCGGTGGTGAGGGTGACGGTCGCCCGCTCGGCCATCCGCCGGGCCCGCATCGCCCCGAAGACCCGGTCGGCCGAGCCGGCGCCGAGCACGAAGTCCACCCGGCAGCCCCGCTCGGCGAGCGCGTCGGCGAGCGGGAACAGCACGGCCGAGCCGTACTCGGCGCCGACCAGCACGCAGTGGGCGGGGTCGCGCGGCAGCGGGAACGGCCGCCCGAGCGGCCCGACGAGGTCGAGCGTGTCACGCGCCCGGCGCTCGGCCAGCCAGGCGGTGCCGGGGCCGCTCGCGCTGAAGACCAGCTCGACGGTCCCGCCGTACTCGGGCTTGACGTCGTGCACGTAGAGGGCGCGGCGCGTCACCATCGCGGTGTGCGCGCCGCCCACCGCGACGGAGACGAAGTGGCCGGGGCGGAAGCGCTCGGCGATGCCGGGCGCCACCACGGTCAGCGCATGGTAGGCGTCGACCCGGCGCGTCGTCAGCACCGTGCCCGTCACCTGCACCGGAGTGCCGGCCAGTGTAGTCACCTCCCGCGGGGTCTCACCCCCGAAGCGTTCGTGCGTGCTCCTGGAGGGACCGTACGCCAACATCGCCCCGCACCTTCGCCTGGATGCCCGCGGCCGCTGCCGCCAGCCCCTGGACCGTGGTGATGCAGGGGATGCCGCGCAGCACCGCGGCGGTGCGGATGTCGTAGCCGTCCAGGCGGGGCCCGGACTGGCCGGGACTGCCGAACGGGGTGTTGACGATCAGGTCCACCTCACCGTCCAGGATGCGCTGGACGATCGTCGGCTCACCTCCGGGTCCCGTGCCGTCGCTCTGCTTGCGCACGATCTTGGCATGGACACCGTTGCGGCGCAGCACCTCGGCCGTGCCCTCCGTGGCGAGGATCTCGAAGCCGAGGTCGGCCAGAGCCCGCACCGGGAAGATCATCGCCCGCTTGTCGCGGTTGGCGACCGAGACGAACGCCCGTCCCTTGACCGGCAGCTCGCCGTAGGCGCCGGCCTGCGACTTGGCGTAGGCGATGCCGAAGAACTCGTCGATGCCCATGACCTCGCCGGTCGAGCGCATCTCGGGCCCGAGCACGGTGTCGACGCCGCGGAAGCGGTTGAACGGCAGCACCGCCTCCTTGACCGCGATCGAGGCGTCGAGAGGCAGCGTCCCGCCGTCGCCGGTCGCGGGCAGCATGCCCTCCTCGCGCAGCGAGGCGATCGACGCGCCGAGCATCACGCGGGCCGCCGCCTTCGCCAGCGGCACCGCCGTCGCCTTGGAGACGAACGGCACGGTACGGCTGGCCCGCGGGTTGGCCTCCAGGACGTAGAGCACGCCGGCCGACATCGCGTACTGGACGTTGAGCAGCCCGCGCACCCCGACGCCCCGGGCGATGGCCTCGGTGGCGGTCCTGATGCGCTTGATGTCGGCGCCGCCGAGGGTGATCGGCGGCAGCGCGCAGGCGGAGTCGCCGGAGTGGATGCCGGCCTCCTCGATGTGCTCCATGACGCCGCCGAGGTAGAGCTCCTCGCCGTCGAACAGGGCGTCCACGTCGATCTCGATGGCCTCGTCGAGGAACTTGTCCACCAGCACCGGGTGCCCGCCCTCCTGGGCCGACATGTACGTGGTGAGCGTCTCGTCGTCGTAGACGATGGCCATCCCGGCGCCGCCGAGGACGTAGGAGGGCCGCACGAGCACGGGATAGCCGATCTCCTCGGCCACCGCCAGCGCCTCGGCCACGGTCGTGGCGGTGCCGTGCTTGGGCGCGGGCAGCCCGGCCTCGGCCAGCACGCGCCCGAAGGCGCCCCGTTCCTCGGCCAGATGGATCGACTCCGGCGAGGTGCCGACGACGGGCACGCCCGCGTCCTTGAGCGCCTGCGCCAGGCCCAGCGGCGTCTGCCCGCCGAGTTGCACGATGACCCCGGCCACCGGCCCGGTCTGCTGCTCGGCGTGGACGACCTCCAGCACGTCCTCCAGGGTGAGCGGCTCGAAGTAGAGCCGGTCGGAGGTGTCGTAGTCGGTCGAGACGGTCTCCGGGTTGCAGTTGACCATGACGGTCTCGAACCCGGCGCGGGACAGCTCGAAGGAGGCGTGCACGCACGCGTAGTCGAACTCGATGCCCTGCCCGATCCGGTTGGGCCCGGAGCCGAGGATGAGCACCTTGGGCCGCTCGCCGTACGGGACCTCGCTCTCCTCGTCGTAGGCCGAGTAGAGGTACGGCGTCTGCGCGGCGAACTCGGCGGCGCAGGTGTCGACCGTGTTGTAAACGGGCCGCAGCCCGAGCGCGTGCCGCAGGTCGCGTACCCGCGACTCGTCCAGGCCGCGGATCTCGGCGATCTGGGCGTCGGAGAAGCCGTGTTCCTTGGCCCGCCGGAGCACCTCGCGCGACAGCTCGGCCGCCCCGGCGAGGGCCGTGGCCTCCTCGTGCAGCAGGAAGAGCTGGTCGATGAACCACGGGTCCACGCTGGTCGCCGCGAACAGCTCCGCGGCCGTGGCGCCCGCCCTGATGGCCTGCTGCATGGTGCGCAGCCGCCCGTCATGGGGGGTACGGCAGGCCGCCAGCAGTTCCGGCTTGCCGGCGACGTCGCCCGCCCAGCTGAACGACGAGCTCTTCTTCTCCAGCGACCGCAGCGCCTTCTGCAGCGCCTCGGTGAAGGAGCGGCCGATGGCCATGGCCTCGCCCACGGACTTCATGTGGGTGGTGAGCGTCTGGTCGGCGCCGCGGAACTTCTCGAAGGCGAAGCGCGGCACCTTGACCACGATGTAGTCGAGCGTCGGCTCGAACGAGGCCGGGGTGACCTTGGTGATGTCGTTGGGGATCTCGTCGAGGGTGTAGCCGATGGCCAGCTTGGCGGCGATCTTGGCGATCGGGAAGCCGGTGGCCTTGGAGGCCAGGGCGCTGGAGCGCGACACGCGCGGGTTCATCTCGATGACGATCATGCGGCCGGTGCGCGGGTCGACCGCGAACTGGATGTTGCAGCCGCCGGTGTCCACGCCGACCTCGCGGATGACCGCGATGGCCACGTCGCGCATGTTCTGGTACTCGCGGTCGGTCAGGGTCAGCGCGGGCGCGACGGTGACGCTGTCGCCGGTGTGGACGCCCATCGGGTCGATGTTCTCGATGGAGCAGACGATGACGACGTTGTCGTGTTTGTCGCGCATGACCTCCAGCTCGTACTCCTTCCAGCCGAGGATGGACTCCTCCAGGAGCACCTCGGTGGTCGGGCTGGCGTCCAGGCCGGCTCCCGCGATGCGGCGCAGGTCGGCCTCGTCGTAGGCGAAGCCGGAGCCGACGCCGCCCATGGTGAAGGAGGGCCGCACGACCAGCGGGTAGCCGAGGGTCCGCGCGGCGGCCAGGCACTCGTCCATGGTGTGGCAGATCACCGATTCGGCGCTGGAGGCGTTGAGCCCCTGCTCGCGGGCGACCTTGGCGACGATCTCCTTGAACCGCTCGCGGTTCTCCCCCGCCTGGATGGCGTCGAAGTCGGCGCCGATCAGCTCGACCTCGTAGCGCTCCAGCACGCCGGCCTCGTGCAGGGCGACGGCGGTGTTGAGCGCCGTCTGGCCGCCCAGGGTCGGCAGGAGGGCGTCGGGCCGCTCCTTGGCGATGATCTTCTCGACGAACTCCGGGGTGATCGGCTCGACGTAGGTGGCGTCGGCGAACTCCGGGTCCGTCATGATCGTGGCCGGGTTGCTGTTGACCAGGATGACGCGGAAACCCTCCGCGCGCAGGACGCGGCAGGCCTGGGTGCCGGAGTAGTCGAACTCGCACGCCTGCCCGATCACGATCGGGCCGGAGCCGATCACCAGGACCGACTGGATGTCTGTTCTCTTAGGCACGCTGCATGACCTCGCAGAACTCGTCGAAGAGGTACGCGGCGTCGTGGGGGCCCGCCGCGGCTTCCGGGTGGTACTGCACGCTGAAGGCGCGCCCGTCGAGCAGGCGCAGCCCTTCCACACAACGGTCGTTGAGATTGACGTGACTGACCTCGGCCCGGCCGTACGGGGTGTCGAACGGCCCGTCGAGCGGGGCCTCGACGGCGAAGCCGTGGTTGTGGGCGGAGATCTCCACCTTGCCGGTGCGCAGGTCCTGGACCGGCTGGTTGACCCCGCGGTGGCCGTAGCGCAGCTTGTAGGTGCCCAGGCCGAGCGCGCGCCCGAAGAGCTGGTTGCCGAAGCAGATGCCGAAGAACGGGACCCGGTTCTCCAGCACCTTCTTCAGCGCGCCGACGTCGGCGGTGGCCGGGTCGCCCGGGCCGTTGGAGAAGAACACGCCGTCCGGCTCGACGGCCATGATCTCCTCGTAGGTGGCGGTGGCGGGCAGCACGTGCACCTCGCAGCCCCGCTCGGCCATGCGCTGCGGGGTCATGCCCTTGATGCCGAGGTCCACGGCCGCGACCGTGAACCGCTTCTCGCCGATCGCCTTCACGACGTACGGCTCGGCGGCCGAGACCTCTTCCGCCAGGGCGGAGCCGGCCATCGGCGGCGCCTGCCGTACGCGCTCGACCAGGTCCTCGACCGGGACGGACGGAGCGCTGAAGATGCCGGCGCGCATCGCGCCCCGCTCGCGCAGGTGGCGGGTGAGCGCGCGGGTGCCGCGCAGGGCGATGCCGACGACGCCCTGCTCCTTGAGGTAGGCGTCCAGCGAGCGGTTGGCCCGCCAGTTGGAGACCACGCGGGACGGCTCGCGCACGACGTAGCCGGCGACCCAGACCTTCGCGGACTCGGGGTCCTCGTCGTTGACGCCGGTGTTGCCGATGTGCGGGGCGGTCATCGCGACGATCTGCCGGTGGTAGGACGGGTCGGTGAGGGTCTCCTGGTAGCCGGTCATGCCGGTGTTGAAGACCATCTCACCGAACGTCTCGCCCTCGGCGCCGTAGGAGGTTCCGTGGAAGACACGTCCGTCTTCCAGGACCAGCACCGCGTCGATCTGGCTCAAACCAGCTTCCCTTCCAGAACGGTGGGCTTGCCGCGCAGGAAGGTGGCGACGACCCGGCCGGGCAGCGTCATGCCTTCGTAGGGGGTGTTGCGGCTCTTGGAGGCGAAGGCACGCGGGTCCACCTCGGTGCGCGCGTCCGGGTCGTACAGGGTGATGTTGGCCGGGGCGCCGACGGCGATGGGGTTGCCGTGGCCGTTCAGGCGGCCGATCTCGGCGGGCTTGAGCGACATGCGCTCGGCGACGCCGGCCCAGTCGAGCAGGCCGGTGCCGACCATGGCCTCCTGGACGACGCTGAGCGCGGTCTCCAGGCCGACCATGCCCATGGCGGCCGCCGCCCACTCGGTCTCCTTGTCCTCGACCGGGTGGGGCGCGTGGTCGGTGGCGACCACGTCGATGGTGCCGTCGGCCAGCGCGGCGCGCAGGGCCTCGACGTCGGCGCGGGTGCGCAGCGGCGGGTTGACCTTGTAGATCGGGTTGTAGGAGCCGTTGGGCGAGTCCTCGACCAGTTCGTCGGTCAGCAGCAGGTGGTGCGGGGTGACCTCGGCGGTGACGTTCCAGCCCTTGGACTTGGCCCAGCGCAGGATCTCGACCGAGCCCGCGGTGGAGACGTGGCAGACGTGCAGGCGGGAGCCGACGTGCGCGGCCAGCAGGCAGTCGCGGGCGATGATCGCCTCCTCGGCGACGGCGGGCCAGCCGGCCAGGCCGAGGCGGCCGGAGACGACGCCCTCGTTCATCTGGGCGCCGCCGGTCAGGCGGGGCTCTTGGGCGTGCTGGGCGACGACGCCGTCGAAGGCTTTGACGTACTCCAGCGCGCGGCGCATCAGGACCGCGTCGTCCACGCAGTGGCCGTCGTCGGAGAAGACGCGCACGCGGGCCGCGGAGTCGGCCATGGCGCCGAGCTCGGCCAGCTGCTTGCCCTCCAGGCCGACGGTGACGGCGCCGACCGGCTGCACGTCGCAGTAGCCGCCCTCCTGGCCGAGCCGGTAGACCTGCTCGACGACGCCGGCGGTGTCGGCGACCGGGGAGGTGTTGGCCATGGCGTGCACGGCGGTGTAGCCGCCGCGGGCGGCCGACTGGGTGCCGGTCAGGACGGTCTCGGCGTCCTCGCGGCCGGGCTCGCGCAGGTGGGTGTGGAGGTCCACCAGGCCGGGCAGCGCGATGGCGCCGCCGCCGTCGACCACGTCGTCGGCGCCCTGCAGGCCGGGGCCGATTTCCGTGATCTCGCCGTTCTCGACGCGGATGTCGGCCGGGTCCCCGCCCAGAATGCGGACGTTCTTGATGATCATCGTGCCTCCTTCGTCGGCACGACGATCATCATGATGCTGTGCCCATTGGTTCGTTCGCTGCGCTCTCTCACTGTGCGGACTCTCCCCCCAGGAGCAGGTACAGGACGGCCATGCGGGTGGTCACGCCGTTGGCGACCTGCTCGACGATGGTCGAGCGCGGGGAGTCGGCCACCTCGGCGGCGATCTCCATGCCCCGGTTCATCGGGCCGGGGTGCATCACGATGGCGTCCTCCGGCATCTTGGCGAAGCGATCGCGGTCGAGGCCGTAGCGGCGGGAGTACTCGCGCTCGCTGGGGAAGTACGCGGCGTTCATGCGCTCCTTCTGCACCCGGAGCATCATGACGACGTCGGACTTGGGCAGCACCGCGTCGAGGTCGTAGGAGACCTCGCACGGCCAGGTGCCGACGGAGACCGGCAGCAGCGTGGGCGGGGCGACCAGGGTCACCTCCGCGCCGAGCGTGGCCAGCAGCAGCACGTTGGAGCGGGCGACGCGGGAGTGCAGCACGTCGCCGACGATGGTGATCTTCCGGCCTTCGAGCGAGCCGAGGCGGCGGCGCATGGAGAAGGCGTCGAGCAGGGCCTGCGTGGGGTGCTCGTGGGTGCCGTCGCCGGCGTTGACGACGCTGCCGCGCACCCAGTTGGCCAGGCGGTGCGGCGCGCCGGAGGCGCCGTGGCGGATGACCACGGCGTCGGCGCCCATCGCCTCCAGGGTCAGCGCGGTGTCCTTGAGCGACTCGCCCTTGGAGACGCTGGAGCCCTTGGCGGAGAAGTTGATGACGTCGGCCGACAGGCGCTTGGCGGCGGCCTCGAAGCTGATGCGGGTCCGGGTGGAGTCCTCGAAGAACAGGTTGACCACCGTGCGGCCACGCAGCGTGGGCAGCTTCTTGATGGACCGTTCCGAGACGGCCGCCAGTTCCTCGGCGGTGTCGAGAATGAGCAGCGCGTCGTCCTTGGACAGGTCGGCGGCGGAAATCAGATGCTTGTTCATTTGATCAGCTCCACTGCGTCGCGCCCGTCGATCTCTTCGAGGTAGACCTTCACCTTCTCGCTCTTGGCGGTCGGGAGGTTCTTGCCGACGTAGTCGGCGCGGATGGGGAGCTCGCGGTGGCCCCGGTCGACCAGGGTGGCGAGCTGCACGGCGGTCGGCCGGCCCAGGTCGTTGAGCGCGTCGAGCGCGGCGCGGACCGTGCGGCCGGAGAAGAGCACGTCGTCGACGAGGACGACGGTCTTGCCGTCGACGCCGTCCGGCGGGAGCTCGGTGTGGCCGAGGGGGCGGGCGGGCTTGAGCCGGAGGTCGTCGCGGTACATCGTGACGTCGATCGAGCCTACGGGGATCTTCACGCCTTCGAACTGCTCGATCCGCGCACCGAGCCGCTGGGCGAGCGTGGCGCCGCGGGTCGGGATGCCGAGGAGGACGACGCCGTCGGCGCCCTTGGTGCGCTCGAGGATCTCGTGCGCGATGCGGGTCAGCGCCCGGTGGATGTCCGGGCCCTCGAGGACGGCCCGAGCTCCGCTGGATTCGGACATGAGAAAACTCACCACCTTTCCCGCCTCACAGGACGGGGCTTAAAAGGGTGTCGGTCGGGACACACAGTACCAGGCGCTACCAGCCACGATGCGGAGGCCCCCGCGTGGCGTTAGCCTGATCCCGCACGATATGTAACCAGGGGGTCACATTGGGTGCTCAACTTCGCCAGATTCGCCAGCGGATCAGATCCGTCAAGTCGACCGCGAAAATCACGCGGGCGCAGGAGCTCATCGCCTCCTCGCGGGTGGGCAGGGCCCGCGACCGGGCCGCGGCGGCCGAGCCGTACGCACGCGAGATCTCGAAGGCCGTCTCGGCTCTCGTCAGCCATCACCTGCCGATGAACCACGCACTGCTCAACGAGCGGCCGGACGCCTCGCGGGTGGCGGTGCTCCTGCTCACCAGCGACCGGGGCTTCGCGGGGGGATACAACCAGAACGTGATCAAGCACGGCCAGGCCCTGCACGCGCTCTTCGAGGAGCAGCGCAAGGAGCCGGAGTACTACGTCGTCGGGCGCAAGGGGATCGACTGGTTCCGCTTCCGGGGGCGGGAGACGCGCGGGCAGTGGGCGGGGATGAGCGGGCAGCCCGGCTACGCCACCGCGGCGGAGATCGGGCGGACGCTCGTCGAGGCGTTCGACACGCCCACGCGCGAGGGCGGGGTGGGCGAGGTGCACGTGGTGTACACCGAGTTCGTCACCATGCTCACGCAGGCGCCGCGGGTGATCAGGATCCTGCCGATGGAGGTGGAGGAGGTCGAGGGCGAGGGCGAGGGCGAGGCGGCCGCGGGAGCGCCGATGGCGCCCTACGAGTTCGACCCGGACGCCGCGACGGTGCTGGACGAGCTGCTGGAGAAGTACGTCAGGTCGCGGATCTGGTTCATGCTGCTGTCCTCGGCCGCCGCCGAGCACGCGGCCCGCCGTACCGCGATGACGGCGGCCACCGACAACGCGCGCGACCTTATCGAGACGCTCACCCGGGAGGCCAACGAGGCCCGCCAGGCGGAGATCACCACGGAGATCACCGAGATCGTCGGCGGGGCGGAGGCGCTCAAGCGCCGGCCCTGATTTGGCAAACTCGGATAAATCGGTATAAAACCTCCCTCAAGTCTCTTGGGGGAGGTTCATCATGGCGCTGTCCGCACGCGAGCAGTCCGTCCTGGACGCGATCGCGCGTCAGCTCGCGGACGAGGACCCGGCGCTGGTGAAGGGCCTTTCCGAGCACGGCCGCGGCACCGTGACCGCCGAGCGCATCCCGGGGGCCTTCGACGCCTGGCCGGTGGCGCTGATCGCCGTGTGCCTGGCCGTCTTCACCGTGGTCCTGCTGCTCAGCGGTACGGCAGGCGATGTGCCCAATGCCGTGATCCGGTAATTTTCCGGCAAGCCCTGTGTCGCCACTCTGAGTGCCGGGCACGTCACCGGAGGTCGGTTTTCGGGGACTGATGTGCCGGGGGGCACCGCATGGGGGAACCACGACCGCCTGACGGCGGGGTAACGACCGCGACACCCACCCACACCACACCCGGCGCGGGTGGGCTCGGACTCGGCTCGGCGACAGCGCTCATCATCGGCAACGTGGTGGGCACCGGAATCTTTCTGCTCCCCGCATCCCTGGCGGCCTTCGGGACCGTCAGCATCGTCGCCATGGGCGTGGTCACGCTCGGCGCCATCGCCATGGCGGTCGTCTTCGGCAAGCTGGGCGAGCGCATCCCGGCGGGCGGCGGGCCATACGCCTACGCCCGCGACGCCTTCGGCGAGTTCGCCGGATTCTGGAACGCCTGGTCGTTCTGGCTGACCGCGTGGATCGGCAACGCGGCCATCGCGGTCGCCTGGGTGGGTTACGTGCAGTACTTCGCCCAGCAGGTCTTCGGGCTCGACTGGACCGGCACCCTGGCCGCCGTGCTCGTCGGCCTGGTCGGCATCTGGATCCCGGCCCTGGTCAACCTCATGGGCGCGCGCAACATGGCCGCCTTCCAGCTCGTCACCACGATCCTGAAGTTCGCGCCGCTGATGTTCGTGGGCGTCGTGGGGCTCTTCTTCGTCCAGGCCGGCAACTTCGGGCCGTTCAACGCCACCGACGGCAACTGGGTGGGCGCGATCTCGATGGCCGGGGCGGTCGCCCTGTTCATCTACTCGGGCGTGGAGAGCGTCTCCATCGCCGCCGAGAAGATCAGGGACCCCGAGCGCAACATCGGCCGCGCCAGCGTCATCGGCGTGCTGGCCTGCGCCGTGCTCTACATGCTGAGCACGGTCGCGGTCATGGGCACCGTCCCGCACGCCGCGCTGGTCGGCTCCACCGCGCCCTTCGCCGACGCGCTCAACAACATGTTCGGCGGCTCGATGGGCGGCATCCTCATGGCTGTCTGCGCGATCATCTCCGGGATCGGCGCCCTGAACGGCTGGACCATGCTGGTGGCCGAGATGCCGCTGGCGGCCGCCAGGGACGGCATGTTCCCGCCGCTCTTCGGCCGGGTCTCGCGCCGGGGCGTGCCCGCCAACGGCATCCTCGCCGGCACCGTCCTGACCTCGGCGATGCTGCTGATCGGCTACACCTCGGAGAACGCCTTCAACACGATCGTGCTGCTGGCCTCCTTCACCACGGTCATCCCGTACTTCTTCTCCGCCGCCGCCCAGATCTTCTGGCTGGCCACCGGCGCCCGCGCGGTCGAAGGGCGCCGCCTGGCCCGCGACTCGGTCATCGCCGCGGTCGCCCTGCTGTTCGCCTTCTGGATGGCCTACGGCTCGGGTGCGCAGGCGGTTCTCGGCGGGACGCTCATGCTCCTGGTCGGCGTTCCCGTCTACATCTGGGTCAAGTCCAAGCGCGGCGAGTACGGCCCGCGCTTCTGAGGGGATACACCAAAAATGACGTTTCATGTGGATTCCGAAGTCGGCAGGCTCCACCAGGTACTCCTGCACAAGCCCGAGCTGGCGCTCAAGCGCCTGACACCCACCAACAAGGACGAGTTCCTGTTCGACGACGTCCTGTGGGTCCAGCGGGCCGTAGAGGAGCACGAGGAGTGGCAGCAGGTGCTGCGCGACCGCGGCATCAAGGTCTACATGCTGGCCGACCTCCTGCGCGAGACCCTCGACATCCCCGAGGCGCGCAAGCACGTCCTGGAGCACGTGGTCGACGAACGCTGGATCGGCCCGCTGGCCACCGACGCCGTCCGCAACGCCCTGGACGCCATGCCCTCGCGCGAGCTCCAGCAGTTCCTGACCGGCGGCATCACCAAGGCCGAGATGCTGGAGCGCGGCGTCGATCCCAAGAGCGTCGCCTACCACGTCCTCGACGACGCCGACTTCATCCTGCCGCCGCTGCCCAACCACCTGTTCACCCGCGACACCTCGTGCTGGATCTACAACGGCGTCTCCATCAACGCGATGAAGAAGAAGGCCCGCCAGGCCGAGACCGTCAACCTCGAGGCCGTCTACAAGTACCACCCGACCTTCGCCTCCGGCTTCGGCCGGCCCGACGCGGGCGGCTTCAACGTCTGGATGCCCGGCACCCCGGTCGCCCCCGCCACGATGGAGGGCGGCGACGTGCTGGTCATCGGCCGCGGCGCCGTACTCATCGGCATGAGCGAGCGCACCCAGCCGCAGGCGGTCGAGATGCTCGCGCGCAACCTCTTCAAGCACGGCGGCGCCAGGAAGATCGTCGCGCTCAACATGCCGAAGGCCCGCGCCTTCATGCACCTCGACACCGTCATGACCAACGTGGACGTGGGCGTGTTCACCAAGTACGCCGGCCTCGGCATGCTGCCCTCCTACACGATCGAGCCCGGCGACAACGAGAAGGAGCTCAAGGTCACCGACCACCCGCCGGAGGACATGCACAAGGCGATCGCCAGGGCCCTGGACCTGGATGACATCAAGATCCTCACCGCCCGGCAGGACGTCTACGCCGCCGAGCGGGAGCAGTGGGACGACGGCTGCAACGTGCTGGCCATCGAGCCCGGCGTGGTCGTCGCCTACGAGCGCAACACCACCACCAACAACTACCTGCGCGCGCAGGGCATCGAGGTGATCACCATCAGGGGCAGCGAGCTCGGCCGCGGGCGTGGCGGGCCGCGCTGCATGAGCTGCCCGCTGGAACGCGACGGCATCTGAGGGGATTTCATGGCATTCAACCTGCGTGGGCGCAGCTTTCTCAAGGAGCTGGACTTCACTCCTGAGGAGTTCGCGTTCCTGCTGAAGCTGTCGGCCGATCTGAAGGCGGCCAAGTACGCCGGGATCGAGCAGCAGCGGCTCCGGGGCAAGAACATCGCCCTGATCTTCGAGAAGACCTCGACCCGCACCCGGTGCGCGTTCGAGGTGGCCGCCCACGACCAGGGCGCCCACGTCACCTACCTCGACCCGTCCGGCTCCCAGATGGGCCACAAGGAGTCGGTGAAGGACACCGCCCGGGTGCTCGGCCGGATGTTCGACGGCATCGAGTACCGGGGCAGCGCCCAGGCCAACGTCGAGGAGCTGGCCGCCTACTCCGGCGTCCCGGTGTGGAACGGCCTGACCGACGAATGGCACCCCACGCAGATGCTCGCCGACATGCTCACCATGAAGGAGCACAGCGACAAGCCGCTGCACGACATCTCCTTCGCCTACCTCGGCGACGCCCGCAACAACATGGGCAACTCCCTGCTGGTGACCGGCGCCATGTTCGGCATGGACGTGCGCCTGGTCGCGCCCAAGTCGCTGCAGCCGGACGCCAAGATGGTCGTCAAGCCGGCCAAGGACCTGGCCAAGCAGACCGGCGCCACGATCACCGTCACCGACGACGTGGCCAAGGGCGTCAAGGGCGTCGACTACCTCTACACCGACGTGTGGGTGTCGATGGGCGAGCCCAAGGAGGTCTGGGCCGAGCGGATCAAACTGCTCAAGCCCTACCAGGTCAACGACAAGGTGGTGAAGGCGACCGGCAACCCGAAGGTGAAGTTCATGCACTGCCTGCCGGCCTTCCACAACCGCGAGACCACGGTCGGCGAGGACCTCTACGAGAAGACCGGCCTGGACGCCCTGGAGGTGACCGAGAGCGTCTTCGAGTCACCGCGCTCGATCGTCTTCGACGAGGCCGAGAACCGCCTGCACACGATCAAGGCCATCATGGTCGCCACGCTGGGGGACTGACGAGCATGCGTGTCATCGTCGCCCTAGGGGGCAACGCGCTGCTCAAACGCGGCGACAAACCGGATGCCGACCTCCAGATCGCCAACGTCGCCATCGCGGTCAAGACGCTGGCCAGGCTGGCGGAGGAGCACGAGCTGATCATCACCCACGGGAACGGCCCGCAGGTCGGCGTCCTGGCCCTGGAGAGCGCCGGCGACCCCAACCTGAGCCGGCCGTACCCCTTCGACACGCTCGGCGCCGAGACGCAGGGCATGATCGGCTACTGGATGCTGCAGGCCCTGCAGAACGCGCTGCCCGGCCGCCAGGTCATGGCCCTGGTCACCCAGACCCTGGTCTCGGCGGTCGACCCGGCCTTCTCCAACCCGACCAAGTTCGTCGGCCAGGTCTACGAGCAGGCCGAGGCGGAGAAACTGGCCGGGGAGAACGGCTGGACCGTCAGGCAGGACGGCCGGTACTGGCGCCGCGTGGTGCCCTCCCCCACGCCGCAGCGCGTGGTGGAGACCCGGCTGATCCGCAAGGCCGTGCGCGACGGCGTCGTCGTGGTCTGCGCCGGCGGCGGCGGCATCCCGGTCATCCGCGACGCCCAGGGCCGCCTGACCGGCGTCGAGGCCGTCATCGACAAGGACCTGACCGCGTCCATGCTGGCCGAGGCGCTGGAGTGCGACGCGTTCCTCATCCTCACCGACGTGCCGCGGGTCATGAAGGACTTCGGCACCCCGCAGGAGAGCGAGATCGGCCACACCACGCCGCACGAGCTGCGCTCCATCGACTTCCCGGCCGGCTCGATGGGGCCGAAGGTGGAGGCGGTGTGCCGGTTCGTGGAGACCACCGGTGACATGGCCGCGATCGGCAAGCTCGACCAGGCGGTCGAGATCCTCAAGGGCGAGGCGGGGACGATCGTCACGCCGAACGCCACCTGGCCCCTCACGAGCACGCTCTAGTCCGTTCCAGGGGAGGTTCCGGTGGCACTTCAGCAGTTGTTCCGCATCAAGCCGACCGACGAGATCGTCTCGGAGGCCGGGCAGGGCGAGGGCGGCGAGCTCAGGCGCACGATGGGCCTGTGGCAGCTGACCCTGTTCAGCGTCGGCGCCACGCTCGGCACCGGCATCTTCGTCATCCTCGGCCAGGCCGTGCCCAAGGCGGGCCCCGCGGTCGTGCTGGCGTTCGTGGTGGCCGCCGTCACCGCGCTGTTCTCCGCGCTGAGCTACGCCGAGCTGGCCGGGACCATCCCGGTCTCCGGCTCGTCCTACTCCTACGCCTACGCCACCCTCGGCGAGATCGTGGCCTGGGTGTGCGGGTGGTGCCTCATGCTGGAGTACGCGGTGTCGGTGGCGGCGGTGGCCGTCGGCTGGGGCGAATACCTCAACACGTTCTTCCAGGGCCTGTTCGGCTGGCAACTGCCGGCCGCCATCACCCACTCCCCCGGCGACAAGGGCGGCGTCGTCAACGTCACCGCGATCCTCATCGTGGCGCTGTGCACGTGGCTGCTGCTCGGCGGCGCCTCGGAGTCGGCCAAGGCCAACGTCGTCTTCGTGCTCATCAAGGTCGCGGTGCTGGCGTTCTTCTGCATCGTGGCGTTCACCGCGTTCCAGACGAAGAACTTCGCCCCCTTCGCCCCGCTGGGCGCCGCGGGCGTCACCGCCGCCGCCTCCCAGGTCTTCTTCTCCTACATCGGCTTCGACGCCGCCTCCACCGCCGGAGAGGAGGCCAAGAACCCCCGGCGCGACCTGCCGCTGGCCATCGTCTTCTCCCTGCTCATCGTCACCGTCATCTACGTGCTGGTGGCCGTGGCCGCCGTCGGCGCCATGCCGTGGACCGAGTTCGACCCGGACTCCACCGAGGCCAGCCTCGCGCTCATCGTGGACCAGGCCACCGGCGCCACCTGGCCCGGCCTCATCGTCTCCTTCGGCGCCGTCATCGCCATCGCCAGCGTCGTGCTCACGGTCATGTACGGCCAGACCCGCATCCTGTTCGCGATGTCGCGCGACGGGCTGATCCCGAAGGTGTTCCAGAAGGTCAACCCGCGCAAGCAGGTCCCGGTGGCCAACACCCTGATCGTGGCGCTGTTCATCGCCGTGCTGGCCGGGCTGGTCCCGCTGGGCCAGCTCGCCGAGGCCACCAGCATCGGCACGCTGTTCGCCTTCGCGCTGGTCAACGTCGGCGTGATCGTGCTCCGCTACACCCGTCCCGACCTCCCCCGCAACTTCAGGACCCCGCTCTTCCCGGTCACTCCGGTCCTCGGCGTGATCATGTGCGTGCTGGTCATGGCGGGCCTGGCCGGGGTCACCTGGGTGGCCTTCCTGCTGTGGATGATCCTCGGCTTCGCCTGCTATTTCCTGTACGGCTACCGCCATTCCCGGCTCAACTCGGAGGCGCCCCAGTGAAGATCGAGAACGTGCTGACCGGCTTCATCGCCGAGCCCCGGGGGCGCGACGGCCTGGCGCTGGCCGTCCTGCTGGCCCGGCAGGCCGGAGCCCGGCTGACGGTGGCCACCGTCCAGCCGCCCACCTGGCACACCCCGGGCCCGGCCAAGGCCGACGAGAGCGCCTGGCGCGCCTATCTGCGCGAGCAGGCTGAGAGCACGCTGGAGCAGGCCCGCGAGCTGGCCGGAGAGTCGGCCGAGTACGTGGTCCACAGCCACAAGGGCAGCGGGCGCGGCCTGGTCGAGCTGGCCCGCAAGCGCGAGGCGGACGTGGTGGTGATCGGCTCTGCCCCCTCCGGCTCCAAGGGCCGCATCTCGCTGGGCAGCACCGCCGACCAGCTCCTGCACGCCTCCTCGGTGCCGGTGCTGCTGGCCCCCAAGGGCTGGGCGGAGGAGCCGCCGCCGGAGTTCGAACGCCTCACCGTCGCCTACCGGCGCGGCCCCGGCTGCGACCACGCGGTCGGCGAGGCGGCCAGGGCGGCGGCCCTCCTGGACGTGCCGCTGCGGCTGGTCACGCTGGTGCTCAGCACCGGCAGGAAGGCCCAGATCGAGCTGGACATGATCGAACGGCTGCGCGACCACGCCGCCGCCGACCTCAAGGCGGCCGCCCGGGGCCAGCGCCGCCGCGTGGAGGTGGAGGTCGAGGTCCTGGAGGGCCGGAGCGTGGCCCAGGCCCTGCGCACCACCTCGTGGCGGCCGGGCGAGTTCATCGTCTGCGCGTCCAGTAGTTCCGGTCCGTTGCGGAGGGTCTTTCTGGGCGACACTTCGATCAAGATCGTGAAGGCCGCCACCCGGCCGGTGATGATCCTGACTCGGGAGCCATAGCTGGATATCCCTCGTCAAACTATGACGAAGTACTGTTATCAACGGGACAAGCGGGGCGATTGAGGCGTTCCATACCGGACCGGATTCGGCATCTTTTTTCCAATCAGCTTGACCTTCGGCTGAACCCCCTTTACCGTCACTGTGCGTAACCACTCCACGTGGCGTTCTGGGGTAAACCCGGGGCCATGGCTACCGATGGTGCCGAGCTTGGCACCAGACCCCCCGGTGGCCGGGGCATACGGCGCGTGGGAGGAGAATCTACTGAGGCAAGTACATACGAGAGCCGGGGGGCCACACGATGCCGTCTGAGTACGCCAAGTCGCTGGGTGCACGACTCCGCGCCATCCGCACCCAGCAGGGGCTGTCCCTGCACGGAGTGGAGGAGAAGTCGCGCGGACGCTGGAAAGCCGTGGTCGTTGGGTCCTACGAGCGTGGCGACCGCGCCGTCACGGTGCAGAAGCTTGCCGAGCTTGCCGACTTCTACGGGGTTCCCGTCTCCGAGCTCCTCCCGGGCGGCGCCGCTCCCAGCCCGCTCGGCCCCACCCCGAAGCTTGTCATCGACCTCGAGCGCCTGGCCACGCTCCCCAAGGAGAAGGCCGGAGCCCTGGCCCGCTACGCGGCGACCATCCAGTCGCAGCGCGGGGACTACAACGGCAAGGTGCTCTCCATCCGCCAGGAGGACCTGCGCTCCCTGGCGGTGATCTATGACAAGTCGCCCAGTGAGCTGACCGAGGAACTGATCAGCTGGGGCGTCCTGGACGCCGAGGCCCGCCGGGCCGTCGAGTCGTTCTGACCACTTGCACCACAAGGGCGCGCCCGCCTTCCCAGGCGCGCCCTACTTCACCCCGGTGGGCGGCTGTCCCGAGCGGTCCCGGCGGGCGTCCCCGGCCACCCACCAGGTGCCCACCGGGCACCTTGCCCACCCGGCACCTTTGCCCGCCTCGCGGCTTGGCCCGGCCTCGCGACGTGGCCGCTTCGCGGCTTACTCGCCCTTCAGCCTTGGCCCGGAAGCTTGGGTCCCCGCAGCCTGGCAGCCCGCGGATTTGTGCCGCCGGCGGACTTGCCCTGCCAGGCGCCCCGGCCATCCGAGGGGGTTGTCCCGCGCCGCGCGGTGGGATGGAGTACGGCGGAGCCCGGCGCGGTATAACGGCGACCAGCACGGGCCACGGCCCCCGGCCGACGAACCGCCGTAACGGCGGGCACCACGTCCGACGTGAGAAGCGACCCCCACGACCGACACCAGCCACCAACGACGGGTGGCGCCAACCAGGCCCCGCCGTAAAAGAAAAGGCCCCCCACCACGGAGGAGAAAGACCTCCGAAACAGGGGGAACCCCATCAGGCGGCGGGAAAGCGGGCGATCCACCTCCGCTGCCAGGGCGTTTCCACGGCGCGGGGGTGATACGACGCCCGCGTCCAGGCGATCGCGTCGTCCGGCGTGAGGCCCGACAGCACGGCCAGGCACGAGAGCACCGTCCCCGTGCGCCCCACGCCGCCCCCGCAGGCCACTTCGGCGAGTTCCCCCGCCGCCACCCGCCCGTGCAGCGCCCGGATCAGCCGCACGGCTCCCGGCGTGTCACGCGGCAGCAGGAAGTCCGGCCACTCGATCCAGTCGTGCGCCCAGGCATGGTCGAGTTTCCTGCGCACCCGCGCCGAGCCCAGATACAGCCCATAGGACGGCTGCGGGCCCCCCGGCAGCGGCTTGCGGTAGCCGCGGCCGCGGACCCAGCCGCCACCCTCGGGCAGTTGGACGGCGCCGGTCAATCGTTCATCGCTCATTCACGCGACGATAGCCCCAGCAGGCGATCACGTGCCCTGCCCAGCCGGTGCGGCTGGCGCGGCCGGCGGTCCCGACCAGGCGAAGGACGCTCGCGCCGAACAGATCGGCCCTGAGCGAAAGCGGATGTGTCCCCATCAAGACCGTCTGGGAAATCGCTTTCCCATGGCCGACAATGATGAAGCGGCCGCGCCGTACCGCCGCGCGAACCCCGAGGGAGGCGGCGAGGTGACCCACGACCCACGAGCGACGAATCCCACCGGAAACCCGCCAAGCCCCCGCCCCGCCACGATGAACCGGGAGGACGGCCCGCTCAAGGTCACCGGCCGGGCCCGCTACGCCGCCGACCACACCCCCGCCCGCCTCGCCCACGGCTACCTCCTGACCAGCACCGTCGCCAAGGGCACCATCCTGGCGATGGACGTGCCCGCCGAAGCGCCCGGGGTGCTGGCGGTGTATTCGCCGTTCAACCCGCTCAAGCTCCACCCCTACGCCCGCGAGGAGAACGCCGAGCTCACCCCGCCCATCCAGAGCCCCGAGATCCGCTACCACGGCCAGGCGATCGGGCTGGTCGTGGCCGAGACGTTCGAACAGGCCAGGGACGCAGCGGCCCGGGTACGCGTCCGCTACGACACGCAGCCGCCCCGCGCCTCCTTCCCCGGCGGCCTCCCCGCCCCGATCGGCGGCACACCGGTCACGGACATCCTCGAACCCGGCATCGGCTCCATCGACGAGGCTCTGACCGCCGGCGCGGTCACCGTCACCGCCACCTACACCACCCCCGCCGAGACCCACGCCGCCCTGGAGCCGCACGCCACCCTCGCCTCCTGGACCGGCGACCACCTGACCGTCCACACGGCCTCGCAAGGCGTCCGCCTGGTCGTGGACCGGCTTTCCGAGACGCTGGGCATCGAAGCCGACAAGATCCACGTCATCAACCCGTATGTCGGCGGCGGATTCGGCAACAAGTGGGGCATGTGGGCCCACACCCCGCTCACCGCCGCGGCGGCCCGGGCCCTCGGCCGTCCCGTGAAGACCGTGCTGACCCGCGAGCAGACGTGCACGGTCGTCGGCCACCGCCCCTTCACCCGGCAGACCGTCTCGCTCGGCGCCGCCGCCGACGGCACCCTCGTCGCGGTCAAGAACGACGGCGTCTCCAGCAAGTCCGCCTCCAACGGCTTCCACGAGCCCGCCGCCAACCTCTCCCTCATCCTCTACGGCTCCCGGAACCTGCACGTCAGCCGCAGCGCCGTCACCCTCGACGTGCCCTGCGGCACCATCATGCGCGCCCCGCAGGAGTCCAACGGCTCCTTCGCCCTCGAAAGCGCCATGGACGAACTCGCCGCCGAACTCGGCATCGACCCCCTCGACCTGCGCCTGAAGAACAACACCCCCATCCGCCAGGACAACCGCCGCCCGTGGTCCGGCAAGCACCTGGACGAGTGCTACCGCCTCGGCGCCGCCCTGTTCGGCTGGCCGGAACGCGACCCCGTCCCCGGCCGCCGCGTCGAGGGCGACTGGCTCGTCGGGTACGGCATGGCCACCGCCACCCACGGCGCCTCCCGCGGCCAGGCCGCCATCAAGGTGCGCCTCCTGTCCGACGGCACCGCCACCGTCTCCGGCACCGCCGCCGACCTGGGCACCGGCCAGTCCACCGTGTTCGTCATGCTGGCCGCGGACGTCCTCGGCATCCCCGCCCACCGCATCACACCCTCGCTGGGCGACTCGTCCGCACCGCCCGCCGCCAACGCCGGCGGCTCCGGTTCCACCTCCACGAACGGCCCCGCCGTACTGCTGGCCGCCGAAGATGCGACCAGAACCCTCCTGAACCTCGCGGCCAGCCACCCGCGCTCCCCCTTCGCCGGCCACCGCGTCACCTACGCCCGCGGCACACTCCGGGGCGGCGGCATCGCGATGCCGTTCGGCGCGTTCCTGACCGACATCGAGACACCGGCCGTCGAAGCGTTGGCCACCTCACCCCGCAACTCCTCCACCACCCACGCCTTCCGCTCCTTCGGCGCCCATTTCTGCGAAGTACGCGTCCACCGCTGGACCGCCGAACCCCGCGTCACCCGCTGGGTCTGCACAGTCGACGCCGGCCGCATCGTCAACGAGAAGACCGCCCGCAGCCAGATCGCCGGCGGCATCGTCATGGGCATCGGCCAAGCACTGCTGGAGAACCTCCACCTGGACCCGTCCACCGCCCGATTCACCAACGCCACCCTGGCCGACTACCTGATCCCGGCCGGCCCGGACGTCCCGCCCATGGACATCCACTTCCTCAACCACCCGGACACCCTGCTGAGCGACCTGGGCGCACGCGGCATCGGGGAACTCGGCATCGTGGGCACCGCAGCCGCCATCGCCAACGCCGTCCACAACGCCACGGGCATCCGAGTCCGCGACCTGCCCATCACCCCGGACAAACTCCTCGACTGAACGGGCCGCCTCCTCCGTAGCGGGGTTCCCTTGTCACCTGTCCATCGCGGGCGTCATTCTCCACCGGGCTTCCCTTGTTACGGCGCATGTCCTTCTCCACCGGACTCCCCTAGTTACGGCGGACGTCTTTCTCCTCCGTGGTGGGGGGGCCTTTTCTTTTACGGCGGGGCCTGGTTGGCGCCACCCGTCGTTGGTGGCTGGTGTCGGTCGTGGGGGTCGCTTCTCACGTCGGACGTGGTGCCCGCCGTTACGGCGGTTCGCCGGCCGGGGGCCGTGGCCCGTGCTGGTCGCCGTTATGCCGCGCCGGGCTCCGCCGTACTCCATCCCACCGCGCGGCGCGGGACAACCCCCTCGGGTGGTCAGGGAGGTCCAGGAGGGTGGCTGCCGGAGGCAGGGCTATGCCATCCGCGCGCCGTAGAGCCTCGGGCCAGGGGCGCCGGGAATGTCTACGGGACTTCCGGCGCGCTCGGGCGGCGCATGGATGGTTTGCGGCGCGCGGGAGGGGCCGAGGAAGGGTGCCTGGTTGGCCGAGTTGGGGGTTGGGTGGGAGCCCCCTCGCCGGTGGGAGCGGGCATGGGGGAAGGCCATGCCGTCGTGCTCGCGGTCAGCCGGCGAGGGGGATGTCGATGGGGAGTTGGGGCTGGGCGGGGGCGCCGAGGAGGGTCTCGGCCGTGGTGACGAAGGTTTCGGCCTCGGCCAGGAGTTCGTCGGCGTCGGCGGCCGAGATGCCGCGGACCACGCCTGCCTCGGCTGCGGCGCGCTTGGCGGCGCTCTGCGCGAAGTAGGCGGCCCACGGGGAGAGCTGGGGCTCGGCTTCGGGGAGGAGATCCCAGGCGCTGCGCAGGCGGCGTCTGCGGCCCTCCGTGGGGCGGGGGTGGGCGGCCAGGACCGCGGCGGCCGCCCTCAGGGCTGCCATATGGGCTGCTACGTATCGTGTCGCCGGGGTGCGGGCCGTCGTCGCCTCGGCCAGGCAGGCACGTGAATCCGCCAGGTGTGCCCGGACCGCGGGCGACAGCCGGGGGCCGGTGGTCTCTGTCTGCCGTCGGGACATCTTGCGCGCCTCCTTGGGGTTATGAGGGCTGCCGGCGTTTCCGCCGGTGGTGCTAACACTGTCAGAGCCCACCGACATTTCCGCCGGGCGGCCGGACGAGGAGCTTCCCCTCACCCCGTCCGGCCGGGACGCGCCCACTCGTCTCCGCCGACGACGAGGACGCGCCCTTTCGCCCGTGGACCCTGATCGCGGAGCCCCGCCATGGGGATGGCGATGCACCCGCGACCAGGTCCTGCAGACGTGAGCCGCGAGCCTCACATCCAGGATCGAACATAATTTCGATCACCTCGGATGTCAACCGATTCGCGAACACGGGTTCGATCACCCAGCAAAGATCGCTCACCTGACTTGCTCCACCCAGCTCACCGCCCCGACTAACTCGCCGCCTCACCCAGCTCACCGCCCCATCCGGCTCGTCGCCCCACCGCATACGGCTCTACGCGCCGGTTCGCCACACATGCCTCCCCGCACACACCTCCCCGCGCCTCGAGCGCCGCGCCCAGTTCACCGGCGACGGCCACCCGCGTCGCACCCCGCCGAGCCGACACCATCGCGGTCCCGCCCCGGTTCAGCCCCACCCGACTCACTCCACCCGGCCAAACCCCACCAGCCCGCAAGCAGCCAAGACCGGCCCGGCGGAGCAAACCTGTAGATGATCGTTTGCCGGGGCGTGGTGCAGCCTTCACCAAACGGACGGACGGAAACCGAAGGATCTACCGCGCAACACCCGACAATAGGAGCTTTGCGTGCGTTTCCCCCTTCGTGGCGCGGTCGTCCTCGCGGCCCTGGCCGTCCTGGGTTCCACCCAGGTCGCCGCCCTGGCCGCCACAGATCCGACCACCACCCCAGAACCCCAAGAAGTCCAAGAAGTCCAAGCACCCCAGGAATCGTCCGCTCACGGACGCAGGGACGTCGACGTCCAGCTGCTCTCCCTGACCGACTTCCACGGCTACATCCGCCCCCACAACGACACCGCCAACGGCACCATCCGGGACGCCCAGGGCAAGACGATCGTCGTCGGCGGCGCGCCGTACATCGCCACCCACCTCGAGAAGCTGCGCGCCGGCAAGCGCAACACGGTGACCTTCGCCACCGGGGACAGCTTCAGCGGCTGGCCCGCCGAGGTCGCGCGGCATGCCGACGAGCCGACGATCGAGTTCTTCAACAAGATCGGCGTCGGTTTCAACGCGGTGGGCAACCACGAACTGGACCTGTCGCTGGACTTCCTGCGCGAGCACATGGGCAAGGGCCGCTGTTTCGGCGAGCGCGAGGTGGACAGCTGTTTCCGCGACTCCGACGGCCGGCGTTTCCGCGGCGCGCGCTTCGACTTCGCCACCGCGAACATCACGCGCAAGGGCAGCACGCGCCCGGTGCTCAAGCCGTATGTGGTGGAGTACTTCCAGGGGGTGCCGGTCGGGTTCATCAACCTGACGACGCCGACGACGGTGGAGGGCTCCACGTCGTTCCAGCCGTCGCTGGACAACCTGCCGCTGGTGGAGACGGCCAACAAGTACGTGGCCGAGCTCAAGCGCCGCGGTGTCGAGGCGATCGTGGTCAACCTCCATGAGGGCGGTACGGCGGGCGGCGTCTATGACCGGTGCAACGCCAGTCCCAGCGGGCCGGCGTTCGACTTCGCCCGGCAGGCGTCGCCGGAGATCGACGCGATCGTGACCGGGCACTGGCACACCCAGTTCGTCTGCTCGGTGCCCGACCCGGAGGGGAATCCGCGGCCGGTGGTCGAGGCGGGGTTCCACGGCAAGCTGATCAACGAGATCAACCTCAAGATCGACCGGCGCACCCGTGACGTGATCCGTGAGGCGACCACCGCCGTGAACCACCCGGTGACCCGCGATGTCACGCCGAATCCGGGCATGGTGAAGATGGTGGACTACTGGGTGGCCAAGGAGAAGCAGACCTCCGCCCGCCGGGTCGGCACCATCACCGGCGACCTGACCAGGACCCGGGACGCCGACGGCGAGAGCACGCTCGGCAACGTGGTCGCCGACGCGGAAAAGGCCGACAGCGCGGACGCCGAGCTGGCCATGCTGGCGGTGGCGCCGCTCAAGGGCGCCCAGTCGCTCCGCGGCGACCTGCTCTTCGCCAAGGGCGCGGATCCGGCCGACGCCGACGGCGCGGTGCTGCTCGGCGAGTCCTGGAACGCGTGGGGCTACGCCAACCCGGTCGTCACCGTGAGCGTCAAGGGCAGCCAGATCGAGCAGGCCCTGGAACAGCAGTGGCAGACGCAGGCCAACGGCACGGTCGGCTTCGCCCCGCTCGCGGTGTCGGGCAACGTCCGCTTCTCGTATGACACGAGCCGGCCCGTCGGCGACCGGATCGCCCCCGAGCGCGTCCTGATCGACGGCAAGCCCCTGGACACCGGCCGGACCTACCGGCTGGCCCTGCTCGCCTTCACCCTGCTCGGCGCCGACGGGTACACCGCCTTCGCCGGCTACACCGACGCGGTCCGCGGCAGCCGGGACTACGAGGCCCTGCGCGCGTATCTCGCGAAGGGTCCCGTCACCCCGCCCGCCCTGGACCGCGCGGTGGCCCTGACTGCGCCCTGAGGCCCTCCGAGGGCGCCCTGACCACCCAGGGCGCCCTACAAGCCCTACAAGCCCTACAAGCCCTACAAAGCTCCGGAAACTCGCAAAGCACGGAAAGCCTGGAAGCGCCGAAGCGGTAAGCCTACAAACCCGGCAAGCCCCGCCCCTACACCCGCGCCGCGATGCTGATCGCGCCCGACGGGCAGGCGTGCACGGCCCGCTTCGCCACGCCCTCCTGCTCTTCCGGAACGGGTGACACGAGCACCACGACGGTCCCGTCCTCCTCGCTCTGATCGAACACCGCGGGCGCGGTCAGCGCGCACATCCCGGCCCCGATGCATACATCCGTGTCTGCCTTGATCTCCATGGTTATCTCTCTACCAGGTGACCGGGAGGCTATGCACACCGTATATGGCCATATCAGAGCGCATCGGCACCTCGGAGGGCTCGCACGCCAGCCGCAGCGTGGGGAAGCGCCGCAGCAGGGCGGGCAGCGCGATGCGCATCTCGATCCGGGCCAGCTGCTGCCCCAGGCACTGATGGATGCCGTGACCGAAGGACAGGTGGTGGCCGGCCTTCCGGGTGACGTCGAGGGTGTCGGGTGCGGAGAACTGTCCCGAATCCCGGTTGGCCGAGGGGATCGAGATCATGACCGACTCCCCCGCCTTGATGACGTGGCCGTCGATCTCGACGTCCTCCAGCGCCGCCCGGACCGGGCCCGCGTGGATGATCGACAGATAGCGCAGCAGTTCCTCGACCCCGCTGTCCACCGTGGATGGGTCGTCGCGCATGAGCGCGAGCTGGCCGGGGTTGGTCAGCAGGGTGAAGGTGCCTAGCCCGATCATGTTCGCGGTCGTCTCGTGCCCGGCGACGAGCAGTAGGAGCGCCACCCCGATCAGTTCGTCGTTCTCGAGGTCGAGCAGGCCGCTGAGCAGCGCGTCGTCGGGTTCGGCGCGTTTGCGCGCGATGAGCTCGTCCAGGTATCCGGCCAGCTCCTGGAAGGCGCCCATCAGGACGCCGGGGTCGGACTCGAGCGCGAGCATCCTCTCCGAGGCGCTCTGGAAGGTCTTCCTGTCCTCGTACGGCACGCCGAGCAGTTCGCAGATGACCAGGGACGGAATCGGCAGCGCGAAGTCCTTGACCAGGTCGCTCGGGGGCGTCATGGCGGCCAGCCGGTCCTCGGTGATCTCGGCGATCCGGGGTTCCAGCATCTTCATCCGGCGGACGGTGAACTGGCCGGTGAGCAGCTTGCGGAAGCGGGTGTGGTCCGGCGGGTCCATGCGCAGGAACATCCCTGGCTGCCGCCTGACGTCCTTGACCTGCTTCACGAACTCCGCCCGGGCCGGGATCGGCTGGTGCTGCAGTTCGGGGCGGTTGCTGAAGCGGTTGTCGGCGAGGATCGCCCGGGCCGCGCCGTACCCGGTGACGAGCCAGCCCTCGTGGCCGTCGGGGTAGGTCATGCGGTGCAGGACGTCCTGGGCGCGCAGGACGGCGAACTCGTCGGGCGGGTCGAGCGGACGCTGCCGTCGCATGGGGAAGGTTGTCATGCACTCCAGAAAACCGCACTTGATGCAAAACCTCAATGGATGCAAAACATAATCCGGTGTAGAGTTTCGCCATGACAGGGCTACGCGAGCGCAAGAAGGCGCGCACCAGGCACGCGCTGATCGCGGCGGCGCTGCGGCTCTTCGCCGAGAAGGGCTACGAGGAGACCACGCTGGCCGAGATCGCGGCGGCGGCCGACGTGTCCACCCGGACGTTCTTCAGCTACTTCGCCAGCAAAGAGGACGTGCTGTTCTTCGACGGCGAGGAGCGGCTGCAGGACGTGCTCGACATGGTTGGAGAGCGCGAGCCGGGCGAGCCGTTCACCTCGCTGCTGCGGCGGGTGGCCAGGGCGAGCCTGGAGCGCCACGCCGACCCCGAGAACCTGACCCTCGCCCTCAGCCCCGAGCGCCTGCACCTGGTCATGTCCGTCCCCGCGCTGCAGGCCAGGGCGTTGCGACTGCTGTTCGACAGCCAGCTGCGGCTGGCCAGGCGCCTGCACGCGGCCTACGCGGGCGAGATGTCCCTCGTCGAGGCGGCGGCGGCGGTGGGCTCGCTGGTGGGGGCGGCCAAGCTGGCGGTGATGGCGGCCGTCGAACAGGGCGACTCGCTGGAGGAGGTCGCGGCGGCCGCGTTCACGGCCACCGATCTCGCGCTGCGCGGGCTGGAGAGCGTCACGGACGTCCGCGGGCTGTCCAAGGCGGGATGAAGCCCTCCAGCGCGGGCTGAAGCCCGTCGCGGACGTCCGCGGAGCCGACCCGCGCGGGCTGAGCCCGTCACGCACGTCCGCGCGCCGTCCAAGGCCGGTTGACCAGGTCCGTGATGGTCACGGCCGCCGCGCCCCTGGCCCACGCGTGCGCCGGCAGCGGCCGGGTCACGAGCGGGCAGCCGCCGGCGGCGCCGAACGCCTGAGGCCCGTAGGCGGCCCTGATGTGCTCGGCCAGCAGGCCGGGCACGGCCTCCCCGGCGACCACCACCTTCTCCGGGCCGAACATGTTGACCATGGCCGCGATCCCCCTGCCCACGGCCCGGCCCGCGGCGGCGAACGCCTCCCGCGCCGCCCGGTCCCCCTCGGCGGCCAGGGCGAGGGCCTCGGGGAAGTCCACGCCGCGGCGGGCGGCGATGGCGTGCTCGGCGGCGATCGCCTCCACGCAGCCCCGTCCGCCGCAGGCGCAGGGCGGCCCGGCGCCGTCCACCGGGACGTGGCCGATCTCCCCGGCCACGCCGTACCCACCCTCGACCAGCGCGCCGTTGACCACGAGCCCGCAGCCGACCCGGGCGCCCACCGTCACCAGCGCGAACGAGCGGGTGCCCACACCCTCGCCGAACCACTGCTCGGTCACGGTGAGCGCCTTGACGTCGTTCTCCACGGTGACGGGCAGGCCGGTGGCCGCGCGCACCAGCGCGGCCAGGGGCACGTCGCGCCAGCCCTGGGACGGCCAGCGCCGGACGACGCCGGGGGCCTTGTCCACCTCGCCGGGCACCGCCACGCCGAGGCGCCGCACCGGAGGCAGGGTCTGTCTGAGGGCGGCCAGGGCCTCGGCGATCGCGGCCGCGACGGCCGCGGGGCCGGTGCCGGCCGGCCGTACCCGTCGCGTGCCGCGCACGCGGGCGCGCAGGTCGGTGACGACCGTGACCAGCTCGCCCGCGGTCACGCGCACCCCTGCGGAGAACTCCCGCTCGGCCCGTACGGCCAGCGGCGCCGCGGGCCGCCCGGACCCGGGCACCGCCCGGCCGACCGGCAGTTCGTCGAGGTAGCCCGCGGCGAGGATGGGCCGCACGGCCTTGGTCACGGCCGCGGACGACAGCCCGGTCATCCGCGACACCTCGGTCCTGGAGAGAGGCCCGCGGGTCAGGACGGCGGCGAAGACGGCGCTGGCCGCGGGCGTCAGCGTCACGGAGTCCATGGGCGCTCAGAGCCGTACCGGCAGGCCCGTCTCGATGGACGCGTTGGCGGCGATGCCGATGCCGGCGGCGCGGATGCCGTCGACGTGGCCGGCGCGGCGGCCCAGCGGGTCCGGTGCCGGGGTGCCGAACAGATCGTCCAGCAGGAGCCGGTCGCCGCCGCCGTGGCCGCCCTCGCCCTGGGGGATCTCGATCTCCCGGGCGGGCTCCCAGTGCCGCTGGAGGACGAGCCGCTCGCCGCGCACGCGGCCCTCGGTCAGCCGCCGGGCGCCCTTGCCCAGGCGGGCGGCGGAGGAGGGGTCGGCCCATTCGCGTTCGACGACGTCGAGCTCGATGCGGCCGAGGGTGCCGTTGAGCGCGACGCGGTAGCCCTCCCACGGCGCGTGGGCGTTGAGGGAGTAGGTGAGCATGGCGCGGGAGTCGTAGCGGACGAGCACCGCCATCGTGTCCTCGATGGTGACGCCGGGGGCGAAGACGTCCTGGTCGCGGTGGTAGCCGTCCTCGTGTTCCGCCCGCAGGTAGAGCCGGTCGAGGCGGGGGTCGGCGGCCAGGTCGATGGAGTAGCGGTCGGCGCCGATGAGGCCGGAGCCGCGGCTGCGCGGCGGGCGCGGGCCCGGGGCGTTGGCCTCGCCGTAGAAGCGCAGGTCGCCCTGGGCGTAGACGGTCTCGGGGGCGGCGTCCAGCCACCAGTTGACCAGGTCGAAGTGGTGGCCGGACTTGTGCACGAGCAGTCCGCCGGAGTTGGCCTTGTCGCGGTGCCAGCGGCGGAAGTAGTCGGCGCCGTGCATGGTGTCGAGCAGCCATTCGAAGTGCACGGAGGTGATCTCGCCGATGGCGCCCTCGGCGATGAGCCGCTTCACCGCGGAGTTGCGGGGCGAGTACCGGTAGTTGAACGTGATCGTCACCTCGCCCGCGGCCTTGGCGATCGCCGCGCAGCCTTCCGCGGTGATGGCCAAGGGCTTCTCGACGATGACCGCGCAGCCGCGCTCCAGGGCGGCGACGGCGTAGCCGTGGTGGGTGTGGTCGGGGCTGGTGACGATGACGACGCCGGGGGCGGCCGCCGCCAGCATCTCGGTGAAGTCGCCGTAGGCGGGCACGTCCGGGTCGTAGGAGGCCATGCGGGCGGCGTTGGGGTCGCAGAAGGCGACCAGCTCGCCCGCGTGGCTCCAGTCGCCCTTCAGCGCGTTGACGTACATCCCGGCGCGGTGGCCGAGCCCGGCGATGGCGTAGCGGCGGGTCACAACTGCTCCTTACGCAGGCGGATGAGGGCGCTGGCGTAGTCGTCGTGCGGGAAGGGGGGAATCAGGCCGCGCGCGGTCAGCAGCACGCCGTGGTGAACGGCGCCGGTGTCCTCGTCGCGGTAGCGGGCGTCGGGGTCCAGCCCGGACAGGCGCAGCGGCACCCCGGGCGCGCCGAACGCCGCCGGGCCCTTGTAGGCGAGCACGACGACGCGGTCGCCGAGCGTGTACTGCACGGCCCCGCGCAGCCGCCGCAGCTCGCCGTGCTGGACGACGTCACGGATGTCCTTGTACATGCCGACCAGCGCGGCGGCCTCGTCCAGCTCCTGCTCGCTCCAGTTGAGCAGGTCGCCGCCGAGGCCGAGCACGCCGGCCATGGCCACGTGGAAGCGGTAGGCCAGCGAGGTGCGACGGCCGGTGAGCGGGTTCGGGCTGTCGGTGACCCAGGCGGCCATGGCGCCCGCCGGGTAGATCTGGGTGAAGCCGTGCTGGATGGACAGGCGGTCGGCGGCGTCGGCGTTGTCGGAGGTCCAGACCTGGTCGGTGCGGGCCATCATGCCGAGGTCGGTGCGCCCGCCGCCGCCCGAGCACGCCTCGACGCGCAGGTGGGGGTGGTCGGCGCGCAGGCGGTCGAGGATGGAGTAGACGGCCCGCACGTGCCCGGCCCACATCTCGCCCGGATCGGCCTGGGTGAAGGTGCGGTTGCAGTCCCACTTGAGGAAGTCGATCGCGTGCTCGCTGACCAGCCGGTGCAGCCACTTGTGCGCCCAGTCGGCCACCTCGGGGCGGGAGAAGTCGAGGAAGAGCTGGTGGCGCAGCTCGGTGCGCTCCCGGCCCGGCTGGTGGATCACCCAGTCGGGATGCGCGCGGTAGAGGTCGCTGTCGGGGTTGACCATCTCGGGCTCGGCCCACAGGCCGAAGCGCATGCCGAGCCGGTGCACCTCCTCGATGAGCGGGGTCAGCCCGCCGGGGAAGCGCTCCGGGTTCGGCCACCAGTCGCCGAGCCCGGCCCGGTCGCTGGTGCGCCCGCCGAACCAGGCGTCGTCCATGACGAACACCTCGGCGCCAGCCCGGGCGGCCAGGGCGGCCAGGCGCTTCTGGCTCTCCTCGCCGACCTCGAAGCCGACCGCCTCCCAGGAGTTGTAGAGCACGGGCCGGGTCTCGCGCGCCGCCGGCCGTACGTGCTCGTTGACGTAGTGGTGCCAGGTACGGCTGGCCGCGCCGTACCCGCCGGTGGAGTAGAGGCCCGCGAAGACCGGCGTGGTCCAGGCGGCGCCCTGCCAGGTGAGGCCCTCGTGGCCGAAGCCGCCGGTCCAGGACAGGCGGCCGCCGGGGGTGCGGGCGACGGTGATGCGCCAGCTTCCGCTCCAGGCCAGGGCGGCGCTCCAGACCTCGCCGTGCTCCTCGGTGGCCTCGCCCGCGTCGATCATGAGCCAGGGGTTGGCCTGGTGGCTGGTGATGCCGCGCCGGCTGGTCAGGACGGTCTCGCCGACGGGCGGCTCGGCGCGGCGCAGGGTGTTCTCCGCCGCCCAGCCGCCGGTGGCGTGGCTGAGCCGGTAGCCGGGCAGCGGGGGCGGGTTCCAGGCGGCGGAGTCGCAGCGCAGGAGCGTGACGGGTGCTTCGGCGGCGATCTCGGTCCAGCGTTCGATGACGTCGGTGTCCGGCCGCAGGCGGTAGTGGAGGGTGACCTCGGCTGGGTGGACGCGGTCGCGCAGGCGCAGGGTGAGGTGGCCGGCGTCGATCGTGTGGCCGGTGTAGCGCCACTCGATGCCGGTGTCGCCGCCGGGGAAGCGGATCTGCAGGGAGGCGGCGCCGAAGCGGGCGCCGGCCTCGGTGAGCAGTTCCTCGCCGGTGCCGCTCTCGTCGAAGCTGCTGCCCATGAAGGCGGCGGGCTCGGGCAGCGCGGCGGCCTGGTCCGCGCTCAGCCTCGGACCCCAGTGCAGGCAGACGGGGGTGTCGTCGTCCTTGAGCCCGACGACGTAACTCGTGCGGGGAGTGGAGAGCAACCAGCGGCGGCGCGCCGCGTCGAAGGTCACGAGGCTCATGAGCTGGAGCCTAGGCACGGCCCTCCACGAATTCAATTCTTGACGAAGTTAATTACTGCTACTATGCGCTCATGCTCGATGCCTCGCGCGGGAGGGCCACGATCACCAGTCCGGCCTCCGCCGCCGTCTTCACCATGGTCCTCACGCAGGGTCCCGTCTCCCGGGTGGAGATCGCCAGGCGCACCGGCCTGTCCTCGGCCGCCGTCACCAAGGCCGCCCGGCCCTTCATCGACGCCGGCTACCTGTTCGAGATGGCCGCCACCGAACGCACCGGCCCCGGCGCCGGGCGCCCGGCCAGCCCGCTGGCCATCCAGCCCGGCCGCGAGTTCTTCACCGGCGTGAAGATCACCCACGACGACCTCATCGGGGTCGTCACCGACCTGCGCGCCGACGTCGTGGCCACCGCCCACCGCCCGCTGGCCGGGTGTGAGCCCGCCTACGTCGTGGCCGAGCTGGCCGCGCTGGCCGGCGAGCTGCGCGCGCTCTCCCCCGCCTTCGGCGAGCGCTGCCACGCGCTGGGCCTGGCCGTCTCCGGCGACGTGGACAAGGACACCGGCCTGGTGCGCTACTCCCCCTTCCTGCGCTGGCACGAGGTGCCGCTCGGCGAGCTGGCCGGGGCGGCGACCGGGCTGACGGTCACCGTCGAGAACGACGTCAAGGCGCTCACCGTGGCCGAGCACTGGTTCGGCGAGGGCGTGGGCGCCTCGTCGTTCGCGCTGGTGACGGTCGGGCTCGGCATCGGCTGCGCGGTCGTGGTCGAGGACCGGCTGGTGGCAGGGGCACGCGGGGTGGCCGGGGAGATCGGGCACGTCCCGGTCGGCGGGGACAGCCCGCCCTGCCACTGCGGCGGGCACGGCTGCGTGGAGGCCATCGCCGGGACCCCCGCCGTGGTCGAGGCGGCCCGCGCCGCGCTCGGCGACGACGCGCTGACGCTGGACGGGGCCATGGCGGCGGCCCGCGCCGGCGACCCGGCGGCCACCGCGGTCTTCGCCCGCGCCGGGGAGGCGATCGGCCGGGCGATGGCGGCCATGGCCAACCTCATCGGGCCCGAGCGCATCATCGTCAGCGGCGACATGCCGGGACTGGCCGCCTACGAGCTCTTCGAGGACGACGTCAGGAAGGCGTTCACCCGGCAGGCATTCGGTGCGGCCGCCGACTGCCGCCTCGTGCTGCGCCCCCAGCCGTTCGAGCAGTGGGCCCGCGGCGCCGCCGCGGTCGCCATCCAGACCCTCTTCACCCTCCAGGAGAGATGAGTGACCGCGACCATCTGGCAACCCCACGACAGCGCGGCGGCCGGGCGGGTGGTGGAGTTCCCCCTGGGCGTGCGCGACCTCACCGCCCAGGCGAGCTCGGCGGCGGGCCTGACGTGGGAGGTGGCCGCCCTCGGCCCCGGCGTGGCCGAGGTGCGCGTCACCCCGGACGCGCCCGCGGCCGTGCGGGTGGCCTGGCGGGTGCCGTGCGTGGACGTGACCGCGTTCTGGGTGCCCGACAGCGGCGAGCACCGGGGCCTGCCGCCCTTCTGGCGCAGGCCGCGCCGGACGTCCCTGGAGAAGGGCGCCCCGGTCGGCGCGCTCATCGGGGCCGGGGACGTGTCGCTGTGCACCTACGCGCTGGCCGAGGTGGTCAGGCCGGTGCTCATCAGGACCGGCGTGGTGGAGGAGACCGGCGACTTCGGCTTCTGGGCCGAGCACGAGGCGGCCCCGGACGCGGGGCTGGTGCTGCGCCTCGACTTCGGCGGCGGCCACTTCGCGCGGGCCCTGGACGCCGTCGTCTCCTGGTGGGGCGCGCACGAGCACCCGCAGGCGCCGCGCGCGGCCCGGGTGCCCGCCTACTCGACCTGGTACGCGATGCAGCAGCACGTGACCGCCGAGAGCGTGGAACGGCAGGCGGCGGCGGCCGCCGCGCTCGGCTGCGAGGCGATCATCGTGGACGACGGCTGGCACAGCGACGACCGGGGCCGGGGCTACGGCTACGTCGGCGAATGGCGGCCCTCCCCCGCCTTCCCCGACATGGCGGCGCACGTGGCGAAGGTCAAGGCACACGGCCTGGCCTACCTGCTGTGGTACGCGCTGCCGTTCGCCGGCCGCCACACCGCGCTCTGGGACCGCGTCCAGGACTACAGCCTGGCCCGCAAGCCCCACATGAACGCCGTCGTCCTCGACCCGCGCTACCCGCACATCCGCGCCCTGATCACCGGCAACCTCGCCCGCGCCGTGGACGACTGGGGCGCCGACGGCCTCAAGATCGACTTCATCGACCAGTTTGCCGTCGAGAACCCGCCGGAGCCGGGCCCCGAGGCCGACTGCGCCACCGTCAACGAGGGCGTGCGCCGCCTCATGGCCGAGCTGGCCGCGCGGCTGCCGGCCGGCGCGCCGATCGAGTTGCGCCAGCCGTACACGAGCCCGGGGCTGTGGCGGCACGCCTCCATGATCCGCGCCTCCGACTGCCCGCTGAGCGCCCTGCACAACCGGCAGCGCACGATCGACCTGCGCCTGATCGCCGGGCCGCTGGCCGTACACGCGGACATGCTGATGTGGCACCCGGCCGAAAGCGCCGAGCACGTGGCCGTGCAGCTGATCAACGTGTTGTTCGCGGTGCCGCAGATCTCGGTGGACCTGACCGCGCAGAGCGCCGCGCAGACGGCGGCGCTGCGCTTCTGGCTGGGCTTCGTCAAGGAGCACGCCGAGGTGCTCCAGCGCGGCGTGCTGACGCCGTCACGGCCGGACCTGCACTACCCGCTGGTCACCGCGGAGGGCGCCGGCGTGACGGTGGCCGCGCGGTACGCGCCGGTGCCGGTCGAGATCCCGGCCGGGGGCACGCTCCTGCTGGCCAACGCCGACGACAGCACCGCCGTCCTGCTGCGCTCCCCCCTGGCCGGTACGGCTGCCGCCACCGTGTACGACTGCCGGGGCGAGGTCGTGAGCCGGGGCGCGCACGCGTTCGAGGCCGCCGGCACGCACCAGATCACGGTGCCCACCGGCGGCCTGCTGAAGCTGGTCACTCCTGGATGACCGACAGCACGTTGCCCGCCGGGTCGGTGAACCAGGCGATCGGCGGCCCGCCCTCGCGCATGATGCCGGCTTCGTCCTGCTCGAAGCCGGGGTAGCGCGCGAAGCGCACGCCGCGCTCGGTGAGCTGCCCGACGGCCCGGTCGATGTCGTCCACGGGGAAGTTGAGGACGGTGTAGGTGGCCGGCTGGTGCGCCTCGCCCTTGGGGTAGACGAGGATGTCGCGCTCGCCGGCCACGTGCAGCGTGAGCATGCCGTGCTCCTCGGAGACGCGCAGGCCGAGGACGTCCTCGTAGAACGCCCTGGCCTTGGGGACGTCGTCCACGGAGAAGCCGCTGAACGCCTTGGTGTCGCCGAACATCACGCAGCCCCCATCTCGGCCTTGGTCTGCTCGCTGAGCTGGATGATCTGGACGTAGTTGCCGTCCGGGTCGACCGCGGTGGCGAACAGGTTGCCGTCGCGTTCCTCGAGCGGGGCCAGCCAGGTCACCCCGAGCCCGTCCATGCGGGCGGCGACCGCCCTGGCGTCCTCGACGTCGAAGTTGATGATGATCCGGCCCGGTTCCGGGTTCTTGGCGCTGACGTCGTCGCGCTGGTCGATGAGCACGTGGAAGGCGCCGAAGCGCAGGTAACGGTAGGTGTCGCCGACCATGGACGACTCGGCCGGCTCGAGCGCGCCGACGTACCAGTCGCGCAGCCGGTCGGGGTCGGTGCTGGCCAGCAGCATGCTGCCAAGGGTGGGGCTCATGGCTCCTCCAGAGTCTGTGTCGTCGTCTCCTTTCCCATGCAGACCCCGGAGGAGGCCGGAAGTCATCGGTGGCGGTCGAAATATTGCGCTTGGTAGAGCGAGGGCGGGAACAGGCCGGGCCGGTTGGCGCCCTCGATGAAGCCCGCGGGCTGGGCGAACGGGCCGTCGCCGGTGATCGTCCCCTTGCAGCCGATGGCGTGGTTCTGCGCGGTCGGCGGCTTCTGGACGATCAGCCTGCTGGTGGACACGTCGCAGTTCCAGGCCACGGAGTGGGCGGCCGACCAGCCGTGGGAGGTGCCGTAGCGGCCGCGGTTGTACAGGCCGAGCGTGTAGTCGTAGTGCGGGTCGACGTCGCGATGGCCGTCGAAGAGCAGGCCCTGCGTCCAGCGGCGGTGGCCCTCGCTGGAGTTGAGCGCGTGCTCGGCGAGGCCGCGCAGGAACACCACTCCGGACACGGTGCTGTGGCCGTTGGAGACGAAGGCGTGGCGGGCCTTCGAGGCGTGGCAGTCCTTGAACAGGACCTGCTGGGAGTAGGTGTAGGTGTTGAAGTTGTAGCGCCTGCTGCCGGTGATCTGGCTGACCGGGTCCAGGGCCCGGCAGTTCTGGATCGTGGCCCGGGTGGTCTCCTGGGTGGCGAACCCGGCCTGGGTGAAGTGCAGCGCCGTGCAGTCGCGCACCCAGGCGTCCTCGCAGCGCAGCAGGTAGATCGCGTTGTAGGCGTGGTTCTCGTCCTGGTCGGGGTCGCCGGTGTACTCGATGTCGACGCGCAGCCGTTCCACGCCGGCCTCGGTGACCAGCCCGGCCCGGTCCCAGGTGTAGAGGAAGGACGGGCCGTGGGCGCGGTCGAGGTGGTTGAAGACCGGCACGTCGACGGTCACTGTGGTGCCGGTGACGTCGCGGACGTAGCGGTTGTAGGGGATCGGGTGCTCGCCGGGCTTCCACGGCGGGCCGACGTCGTGGCCGCCGTGGTCGATGGCCTTCAGCCACTCCTCGGTGCAGGGGTGGGTGATGACGATGTTGTCGCCCGGCCGCAGCGCGCCCGGATCGGCGACCTGGAACTCCCGGGCGCCCACCTGGACGACGTCGGTGGTGATCTCGGTGCGGGTGCCGGGCACCTCGCCCCTCCAGCCGCCCCCGGCGGCGCCGCCGACCACGATGACGTTGCGGTTGGCAGGCGTGTTGCCGGTGGCCTTGATGATCGTGTTCGCGGCCGGGTCGTCGCCGTCGCCCGTGCCGCGCAGGACCAGGCCGTCGGCCCGCACATACACCGTGCCCGCCACCGGATAGAGGCCCGGCAGCAGGAGCAGGGCGCCGCGCCGCTCGCGCGGCAGCGCCGCCACCTCGTCGAGCGCCGCCTGGATGTGGGCGGTGTTGTCGCCCTCCACCGGCCGGATGACCTTGACCGTGCGCACGTGCGGCAGGGGCCGCTCGCCGTTGCGGTACCCGGCGTGGCTGAAGTCGGGGATGCGGTTGCCCTCGGCGTCGGCGGTGTAGGCCAGGCGGCCCCGCCGGTCGTAGCGCACGAGGCTGGACTGCCACAGCGTGCTCGCCTGCGCCGGGCGGGCGCCCGCGGCGGCGACGGCCAGGGCGCCGCCGGCCGCGAGCAGCCCGCGTCGGGTGAGTTCCATGCTCCGCTCCTAGCTGATGACGATCTTGTCGAGTTCGGGGGTGCGCGCGGTGAGGTTGAAGAAGCGGATCTGGTTGACGCCCGCGATGAGCGGCACCGGGACGGTCACCGTGGTGATCCTGTCCGGCGTGCCGGTCATGGGCACCTCGATCGAGTCGGCGCCGTTGACGCTGATCCGGTACGCCTGGGTGCCGTTGACCACGGCGTGGATCGTCAGCTGCCTGGTCGCGGCGGTCTCCGACAGGATGCCCTTGACCACGGTGTAGTCGTAGGTGTTGCCGCCGATGAGGATGGTCTTGAGCCCGCCGGAGCAGATTCGGCAGTAGACCGGCTCGGCGGCGCCCTCGAAGATCGTGCCCTTGCGCTCGGCCTCGTAGGCGCCGGCCGCGGTGTCCGGCGGCGGGAGCCGTACCGGCGGATTGACCGGGCCGAGCGTCCACGCCTTGAGGTCGCGCACGAGCATGTGGGTCTCCTGCAGCCCGGCGCTTCTGATGCTGCGGTAGATGCCCCACTTGGGACGGTTGTACTGCTCCTCGGTCCAGTAGAGGTCGATGTCGTCGATCCGCTGGTCCACCAGCGTGCGGTGCCCGTCCTTGAGCACCCAGCGCATGTAACCCCGGTCGCTGGACTTGATCTCGACCGTGGTGGTGACCCACCTGTCCTGGATCTTCTCCAGGTCGTAGGAGGCGAAGCCGTGCGTGGCGTTGTCGGGCAGCGTCCAGTAGCGGGCCTCGATCTTCTGCACGCCGTCCTTGATCGGCAGGGAGAGCTGGGCGACCGGGGTGCCGATGTCGGAGGTCTTCAGCTGCCAGATGTGGCTGAAACTGCTCGTGGCGTCCAGCGTGCCGGGGATGTACATCTGCCAGCTGATCCGCCAGGTCTCGTCCTTGCGCATCTCCAGCGCGCGGCCGCGGCCGTCGCGCATGCCGCGCACCTCGTTGCGCTGGCGGTCGCTGCCGTCGCGGTCGATCGTGTGCATGTCGAAGCGCCAGCCGTTGCCCTCGGTGGAGACGTGCGGCGCGGCCTCGGCGTGCGAGCCGCGCCGGTCGTCCTCCGGCGCCTCGAAGGCGTTGAGGCCGTCCCGCCAGGGGCTGGGGTTCCAGCGCAGTTCCCAGCGCTCGCCCGCCGCCTGCGCGGCCGACGGGGTGAAGGCGGCCAGCAGAACCAGCGCCGCCGCGATCCGCTTCATCATCGAACCTCTCCCACGGCGTAGACGTTGCCGGTCTGCACGGTCTGGTCCTGGGTGCCGGTGTTGGTCTCGGCGATCATCCGGACCGGGTCCCTGCCGCCCTCGATGACGTTGCCCTTCTGGAGCTTGGTGTCGGTCCAGACGTACGGGCCCTGGCGCCAGTGGCGGCCGCGGTCGAGGGTGAAGGTGGTGATGCCCGGCTCGCTGCCCCTGGTGGTGTACACCCGGAGCGTGTGCGGGCCGATCTTCTCGCTGTCGAGCAGGCCGTACTCCTGCGTGAGCCGGGTGAACTCCCACCGGCCGCCGGTCCAGCGGCCCGCGGTGAGCCAGGGACGCTGCCCGCCGGTCTGGTTGTCGTAGAAGACGATCACCGGCGTGCCGTCGGCCATGACCTGCACGGAGTGGGTGAACCCGGTGCCGTGCAGCAGCTCGCGGTTGCTGCGCCAGACGATCGCCCTGGTCAGCATCTCGCCCTGGTCGAGCCGGTCGCCGAGGTCCTCGCCCGCGGCGGTGGAGAAGCGCCGGGTCGCCGGGTCGAAGACGGCGTAGAACACGTCGTGGATCTGGGTGCCGTGACCGTGCACGTCCGGCCTGCCTCCGCCGGCCATGGTCCAGAGCATGTGGAAGCGGCCGCCGTGCTCGGTCATCTCGGCGACGTAGACCTCGTCCATGTTGTCCTCGCGCTCGGAGCCGAGGATGTAGGGGTGGCCGGTCAGCTCGCCGGAGCTCTTCCAGGTCGTGCCGTCGTCCGTGGACACGAGGTACTGCAGGGGGCGGTCGTCGACGAACTGCGTGCTGTCGTCCTCCTTGAGCGTGTCGCGGAAGAAGACGTAGACGTCGCCGTTGCGGGCCTTCAGCGCCATCGGGTACGAGGCGTGATAGGGCGCCACGTCGCCGAGGCTCCGGTCGCTCCAGGTGCCGTCGAGCGCGCGGGTGGCCAGGCGCAGGGGCGAGTTGTGCGCGCCGTGGAAGACCAGCAGGCGGCCATCGTCGGCCTGGACCATGACCGGGTAGTTGTGCTTGTCCTTGAAGGAGGAGCCGATCTTGACGGGCGTGCTCCAGCGTCCGCTTCCGTGGTCGTAGTCCTGGACGTAGGCGTCGGAGTCCTTGCCCATCCAGGAGACGTGGGTGCGCCGCGCCTTCGGGTCGTACAGGCCCGCGCCCATAGGGCGGCGATCGCTGTGGACGCGGGCGTGGGTGGCGGTGGTCTGCGCGACGAGGGCGCCGCCGGGTAAGCGCTGGGGGTCGGCCTGCGTGGGCGGGGTGAAGACGCCGAGGGCCAGGGTGGCCGCCGCTACGACGGCGCCGATCCGGGTGGGGTGCACGGGGTCCTCCTTCCGGTCAGGACGGCCGGCGCCGGGCCAGCCGTAAGGTGAAGCCGCCGTTGGCGGCCACGGGGACGTCGAGCTTGGCGCCCGCGACGACCTGGGTCTCCTCGACGGCCAGGCCGTCGTCGGGGGCGTCGTGGTAGATCTCGGCCGCCCACTCCCCCGCGCCGAGGAAGCCGAGCGGGACCGTGACGACGCGCGGGCCGCCGGCCGTGCCGCAGGCGACGTACCACTCCTCGCCGGAGCGGCGGGCCAGCACCAGGTGGTCGGCCGGGTCGCCGGCCAGCAGGCGGGTCTCGTCCCAGGCCACGGGGACCCGGCGGAGCAGGCGCCGGGCCACGGGCCGCGCGCCGTACGCCTGGATGCTGTCGGCGAAGTGCTGCACGCCCGACTCGAAGAGCACCGCGAGGGCGAGTTCGAAGCCGGCCGAGATCGTGCGGACGGCGGTGAAGGTGACGGGGGTGAAGTCCATCGGGCCCTGCACGTTGCGGGTGCAGGCCAGCGTCAGGTAGTGCGCGGGCGGGTAGAGCGGCTCCTTGCCGGGTCTCGGCTTGATCCACTCCGCGCCCTTGACCGCCTCCGCGGTCATGAAGTGCGGCCAGGTGCGCTCGGTGCCGCGCGGGATCGTGCCGCCGTGGAAGACGACCATGAGCTCGAGGCGGGCGGTGGCCTCGAGGATGGCGTCGAACCAGCGCATGCGGTCCTGGCCGTCGGACTCGGTGAAGTCGATCTTGACGCCGACGGCGCCCCATTCCTTCCAGAGCGCGAGCTTCTCGCGGTGCTCCAGCGGGGTGTCCACGTGCTGCCAGTGCGACCAGAGCCAGACGCCCACGCCGCGCTCGCGGGCGTAGGCGATGAGCTCGGGCATCCACTCCTTGTTCCAGCCCGCGTCGGCGAGGATGTACGGCCAGCCCATGGTCGCGGCGAAGTCGGCCCAGACTTTCTGGGCCTCCAGGTCACGGGTGGAGGGGCCGTCCGACCACCACGACCAGGCGGCGGCCCCCGGCTTGATCCAGGAGGTGTCGGGCACCCGGGACGGCTCGGCCAGGCTGGTGACCAGGTCGCCGGCGAGGATGCTCGCGAGGTCCCCCGCGATGATCGTGCGCCATGGGGTGACCAGGGGGCTCTCGGCGGTGACGTAGGGGTCGGGCAGGTCGAGGCGGAAGGCGCGGCCGTCGTGGCGCAGGCGGCTGCCGGCGTACCCGCTGCCGAGGTTGGACTCGGTGACGAGCATCCAGGTCTCGCCGATCTGGAAGAGCGACGGGTAGCCGTAGAGGATGCGGCCGGCCTCGGCGACGGTGGTGTGGTGGTGGATCTCCTCGTAGTCGCAGCGGCCGTTCTCGTAGGGCAGGAGGATGGCGCGGGCCTCCCCCGGCACCACATACTCCGAAATTTCCTCGCATATCGTGACGGGGCCCCGCCAGCCGACCCGATACCGGTACGCCACGCCGCCCGAGCCGATCCGCACCTGGAGCTCGAGGCCCTGGGCGAAGGACAGGGTCCATTCCGTGGCGGTGTAGCGGTGGTGGCGGCTCTTGCCGGTGACCGTCTCGTACTCCTCCTCGACGGCCCGTTCGGCGATTCCGGCGAACTCCAGCCCGCGGGTCAGGTCGGCGTGGGCGGCTCTGAGCCCGAGGCGCGACGGGCTCACGATCACCCGGCCGGCCCGCCGTACCTCCCATGAAAGCTCGCCGTCCGGCGAGAGCTCGATCACGGCTTCCAGATCGTCGGCAGCACACGTCCATTTGGGCATGAAAGCCTCCATGGCTAGCTCACAGTGCGCCTGAGCCTAGGTTGCAAGCGATTGCAATTCAATTCTTGACGAAGTTAATTACCAGGTCTACGGTACGGCCATGCCCCTGAGTCATCGGACCTTTGAGGCGAGACTGGCCGAGTTCCGTGAGCAACGCTTCGGACTGTTCATCCACTGGGGTCTGTATGCGCTGGCGGCCCGCCACGAATGGGTGAAGCAGCGCGAACGCCTCACGGACGCCGCCTACCAGCCCTACTTCGACCACTTCGACCCGGACCTGTTCGACCCCGAGGCGTGGGCGGAGACGGCCGCGGCGGCGGGCATGCGCTACATGGTCCTGACCACGAAGCACCACGACGGCTTCTGCTTATGGGACTCGGCGCTGACCGGCTACTCGGTGGCGCACACGCCGTACAAGAAGGATCTCGTCGGCTCGATCGTCGACGCCTTCCGCGCCCGCGGCCTGGGGGTGGGCTTCTACCACTCGCTCATCGACTGGCACCACCCCGACTTCCCCGTCGACGGGCTGCACCCCCGGTTCGGCACGGAGGAGGCCGAGGAGGCCCCCGCCCGCGATATCGCGAAATATCGCTCATATCTGCATGGTCAGGTCGAGGAGCTGCTGACCCGCTACGGCCGGATCGACACGATGTGGTTTGACTTCTCCTACTCCACCCGGCGGCGCGGCGGCCGGCTCACCCCGGGCGGCAAGGGCGCCGCCGACTGGGACTCCCCCGCCCTTCTGGACCTCGTGCGCCGGCTCCAGCCCGGCATCCTGGTCAACAACCGGCTGGAGATCCCCGGCGACTTCGTCACCCCCGAGCAGTTCCAGCCGCCGCAGCCGCCCGGCGAGGTGTGGGAGGCGTGCCAGACCCTCAACGGCAGCTGGGGCTACGACCGCGACAACCACGACTTCAAGCCCGTGGACCTGCTCGTGCGCATGCTCGTCGACACGGTCGCCAAGGACGGCAACCTGCTGCTCAACGTCGGCCCGAACGGGCGCGGCGCGTTCGAACCCCGGGCGCTGGAGACGCTGCGGGGCATCGGGGAGTGGATGCGGCTGCACGGCCGCTCCATCCACGGGGCGGGGCCGAGCACCTTCACGGCGCCGCCCGACTGCCGTTACACGCAGAAGGGCGACCGGCTCTACCTGCACCTGTTCGCCTGGCCGTACCGGCACGTGCACCTGCCCGGGCTGGCGGGCAGGGCCCGCTACGCGCAGCTGCTCGACGACGCCTCCGAGATCCGCTTCGTCACCACCGACCCGGCGGTGGACAGCGGCAACACCAGGCTCGCGCCGCTCCCGCCCGGCACCCTCACCCTCCAGCTACCGGTGCGGCGGCCCGACGTGGCGGTGCCGGTCATCGAGATCTTCCTCTGAAAGGTCACCCCCATGGACACGAACCTCAGTCGCCGCCGGATGCTGGCCCTGGCCGTGGCCGCCGCGAGCATGCCCGTCGTCGCCGCCTGCGGGGGCGACACCCGCCAGCAGAAGCAGGCCGCCGCGCCGGTGAAGACCGGCATCCAGACCATCGACCCGAACCGCCCCGGCAACGACACCTGGCCCTTCGCCGAGGCCGAGGCCCTCAACAACTCGCTGACCTGGCCGAAGACGAACGTCGCCGACCCGGCCGCGAAGGTCGTGATCACCATCGCCAGCACCTCGGACGTCATCGCCGAGGTGCGCAACATGCAGTTCGACCACTTCTTCAAGAAGCGTCACCCGAACATCGAGATCAAGCGCGAGACCTCGACCTTCGACGGCTTCCTCACCAAGTACATGGCCCAGGCCGCGGGCGGCAAGCTGCCCGACATCATGTACAACCACTACTCCTGGACGCAGAACTTCATCAGCAACGACATCGTCGCCCCGCTCGACGACTACATCGCCAGGTCACCCGGCTTCGCCCGCGACGACCTGCCCAAGGCGGGCCTGGCCTACTTCGAGCGCGGCGGCAAGCTGTACGGCCTGCCCACCGACATGGCACCCAAGCTGCTGTTCTACAACAAGGACCTCTTCGACAAGGCCGGGCTGGACTACCCGGACGAGACGTGGACCATCGAGAAGATGATCGAGACCGCCAAGAAGCTCAAGAGCGGCTCCGGCGCCTCCAAGATCTACGGCTTCTCGCCGACCCCGCAGCCGGCCCCCGACCTCTCGACGGTCTTCCTCATGCCGTACGGCGGGCGGTTCCTGTCGGCCGACGAGACGCAGGTCCAGATCAACTCCCCCGAAGCGGTCAAGACCATGAGCATGTGGCTCGACCTGCTGCTGAAGGACGGCGTCACCCCCAGCCTGGCCGAGCTGCAGCTCCTGGAGAAGGTGGACCCCTGGAAGTCCGGGCACGCCGCCCTGCACATCAACGGCGCCTGGATCATGACCGAGCTGGCCAAGCAGAAGGCGTTCAAGTGGGGCGCCACGCACGTGCCCAAGGGGCCGAACGGCCGCCACACCCCCGCCGTCGGCAGCGCGCTGGTCATCACCCAGGGCTCCCAGCAGAAGGAGGCGGCCTGGCTCTACATCTACGAGTACCTGTCCAGCTCCGGTTACCGATTCCGGCGGATCAGCGCGCCCGCCCGCCAGTCCGCGTGGATCCCCAACGCCGAGGCGCTCGGCATCCCCAAGGACGTGGCCGAACTGGTCAAGGAGATCCTGGCCGACTACGCCACCAGCGACGGCGTGATGCGGCTGCCCGCGACCAAGAAGGCCGTGGACACCGCCAAGCCCATCTGGGAACGCGCGATGCTCGGCAAGATCGACGCGAAGGCGGCCCTCGACGAGATCGCCGCGAAGGTCGGCCCGCTGCTCGCCGAGAACAAGATCGCGTGATGGCCACGCTCGCCCAGCGCGAGGCGCGGCGCTTCCACCTGTTCGTCTCCCCCTGGCTGCTCGGGTTCATCCTGTTCACCGGCGGCCCGATCCTCGCGGCCATCGTGATCAGCTTCATGAGCTGGAACCTGCTCAGGGCGCCGGAGTGGGTGGGCCTGGCCAACTACCAGCGCATGTTCGCCGACCCGGAGTTCTGGGAGTCGATCGAGAACACTGTGCAGTACGGCGTCGGGTACGTCGTGCTCGGCGTCACGTTCACGTTCGTGATGGCGCTGCTGCTCAACCAGCCGCTGCGCTTCCAGGGCCTGTTCCGGACCGTCATGTACATGCCGTCGGTGGTCTCCGGGCTGGCCACGGCGCTGCTGTGGCTGAACATCCTGCACCCCGACTACGGCCTGATCAACAAGATCCTGGCCACGGTCGGCATCACCGGGCCCGGCTGGCTGGCCTCGCAGGAGTGGGCCATCCCGGCCCTGGTGCTCATGGCGGTGTGGGGGGCGGGCAACACCATCGTCATCTACCTGGCCGGGCTCCAGGGCATCCCGAAGTCGCTGTACGAGGCGGCCGAGATCGACGGGGCGGGCTGGTGGCGGCGCTTCTGGAGCGTCACCGTGCCGATGATGTCGCCGGTCATCTTCTTCAACGTGGTGACCGGCTTCATCGGCGCCCTCCAGGGCTACGTGCTCATCCTGGCCATGACCGAGGGCGGGCCGGGCAACGCCACGATGGTGCTCGGCCTCTACATCTACCGCCACGCCTTCGTCTACTTCGACATGGGGTACGCCGCCGCCCTGTCGTGGGCCATGTTCGCCATCATCATCGCCGTGACCGGCATCCAGTTCGCCCTGGCCAGGCGCTGGGTGCACTACGAGTTCAAGTGAGGCCCCGCCCATGCTGCTGAAACGAGCGGAACCGAGGATCCTCACCCCGGCGCAGACCGAGCGCATCAGGCGCGCGCAGCGGGCGGGCGCCTACGTCATGCTCATCGCCAGCACCGTCGTGTTCGTGCTGCCGTTCCTGTGGATGATCACCACTTCGCTGAAGTCGGACGCGGAGAACCTCGCCTTCCCGCCCCAATGGCTGCCCGACTCCTTTCACTGGGAGAACTTCGTCCGCGGCTGGGCGGGCTCGCTGGACTACACCCGCTTCATGCTCAACACCGTGCTGATCACCGCGCTGTCGATGGTCGGCAACCTCATCTCCTGCGTCCTGCCCGCCTACGCCTTCGCGCGGATGCGGGCGCGGGCCTCCGCCCTGATGTTCGGGGCGCTGCTGGCCACCATGATGATCCCGCGCGAGATCACGCTGGTGCCCAAGTTCATCCTGTTCTCCAACATCGGCTGGGTGGACACGTACCTGCCGCTGATCGTGCCCGAGTTCTTCGGCGTGGCGCTCTACATCTTCCTGCTGCGCCAGTTCTTCACCACGATCCCCCAGGAGCTCATCGACGCCGCCCGCATCGACGGCGCCTCCGAGCTGCGCATCCTGTGGAAGATCATGCTGCCGCTGTCGAAGCCGGCGCTGGCGGCGATCTGCCTGTTCTCCTTCGTCGGCAACTGGAACCAGTACCTCGAGTCGGTCATCTACATCAGGACCACCGAGAAGTTCACCCTGCCCATGGGGCTCGGGCTGTTCACCGACCAGTTCGCCACGCAGTACAACCAGATGATGGCCGTGGCGCTGATCGCCATGATGCCCATCGTGGTCATCTTCTTCATCGCCCAGAAGACGTTCATCCGGGGCGTCACGCTGACCGGAATAGCGGGAAGGTAGCCCGTGGAGTATCGACGGTGCGGGCGCAGCGGGCTGCTGCTGCCCGCGATCTCCCTCGGCCTCTGGCACAACTTCGGCGAGGGCCGCACGCTGGAGTCCCAGCGCGCCATCGTGCGCCGGGCCCTGGACCTCGGCATCACCCACCTCGACATCGCCGACCGGTACGGCCCGCCGCTCGGCGCCGCCGAGCGCACGTTCGGCACGATCTTCCGGCGGGATCTGCGCGGCAGGCGCGACGAGATCGTCGTCACCACCAAGGGCGGCAACCCCATGTGGGAGGGCCCCTACGGCGCGGGCAACTCGCGCAAGCACCTGCTGGCCACGCTGGACCGGTCGCTGGAGCGCCTCGGGCTGGACCACGTCGACGTCTACTACCTGCATCGCGACGACCGGGAGACCCCGCTGGAGGAGCAGGCGGGCGCGCTGGACCACATGGTCCGCAGCGGCCGCGTGCTCTACGCGGGCGTGTCGAACTTCGCGCCCGATCGGACGGCGGCCATCGCCGGGCTGCTGCGGTCGCTGGGGACGCCCCTGCTGGTGCACCAGCCGGCGTACTCGCTGCTGCGGCGGGAGATCGAGGGCGAGCTGCTGGCGGTGCTGGAGCGGGAGGGCGTGGGGTGCGTGGTCTACTCGCCGCTGGCCCAGGGGCTGCTGACCGAGCGGTACCTGGAGGGCATTCCGGCGGACTCGCGGGCGGCGGAGGGGAGGTTCCTGACCGCTGACCGGGTGACGCCGGAAGTGCTGGCCTTCGTCCGAGCATTGTCTGAAATTTCGGCAGATAGAGGGCAGTCGGTGGCGCAGCTCGCGCTGGCCTGGGCCCTGCGCGACCCCCGGGTCACCTCCGTGCTCGTCGGCGCCTCCAGCCCCGAGCAGCTCGCCGCCAACGCCGCCGCGATCGGCCGCCTCGCCTTCACCGGCGAGGAACTGGCCGCCATCGACCGGGCCGCCAAGGAGAGCGGCGTCACCGGCTGACCCCACAGACGGCGTGCGCGTCCGGTGCCAGGGACGCGCACGCCCCCTTCTCCAGGAGGCCGATCGGCATGCGCAGAAGCACCCTCGCGGAGTACGGCGGCGGCGTCACGTTACCCGGCTACCGGGTGGAGTCCGGCGGCGTCTCCTCCCTCGCCCCGGGCGAGGTCAGCCACGCCCGGGGCCGCCACACCCATCCGGACCCGGAGATCTTCCTCATCCTGTCGGGCGCCGGCCGCATCCACCTCGACGGCCGGGCGGAGGACTTCGCCGCCGGCGACGTGCTCATCGTCGAGCCCGGCGAGGATCATCACCTGGAGGCGGTCACCGGGGTCGTCACCACGTGGCTCCACCTGGAACCCGTCCCGTGACCCCGCCCCGCCTGCCCGAGCTCGGCCTGGGCGGCGGCCCGCTCGGCAACTACCTGCGCGCCATCACCGACGACCAGGCCGGCGCCGTCGTCGAGGCGGCCTGGGCCGAGGGCATCCGCTACTTCGACACCGCCCCCTATTACGGTCTGGGCCTGGCCGAACGCCGCCTGGGCGCGGCCCTGCGCGGCCGTGCGCGCGCGGAGTACGTCCTGTCCACCAAGGCCGGCCGCCTGGTCCGCCCGGGACCCGGCCGCCCGGACGGCTTCGTCGTCCCCGACGACCGCCACGCCGAGTGGGACTTCTCCCGCGACGGCGTCCTGCGCAGCCTGGAGGAGTCCCTGACCCGCCTGGGCACCGATCACGTGGACATCCTGCTCATCCACGACCCGGACCGCCACTGGCCCCAGGCCCTCGACGAGGGCTTCGCCGCGCTCGCCGAGCTGCGCTCGCAGGGGGTGGTGAAGGCGATCGGCGTCGGCATGAACCAGTCGCCGATGCTCGTGGACTTCGTCCGGCGGGCCGACCCCGACGTGCTGCTGGCCGCCGGCCAGTGCACGCTCCTGCGCCGCCCGGCCTTCGCCGAACTGCTGCCGCTGTGCCTGGAGCGCGGCATCCCCGTGATCGCCGCCGGCCTGTTCCACCGCGGCCTGCTGGCCGATCCGCCGCCCGAGCCGCCGGCGGAGCTGCGCCCGATCCTGGCGGCCTGTGACGACTACGGGGTGCCGGTGGCCACCGCGGCCATGCGCTTCCCGCTGCGCCATCCGGCGGTCCGCTCGATCCTGATCGGCGCCCACACCGCCGGGCAGGTGCGGGCGAACGTGGCCGGCTTCCACCGGCCCGTGCCGGAGGGGTTGTGGCAGGCGCTGGGCGGCGCCGTACCGGAAGGCTAGGAAGCGCCGACGACGGCGGCCACGCCGGCCTCGAGCGGGTAGGGGCGCTCGGCGGGCAGCAGCGGCGAGACGTCACGCCCCGCGCGCAGCTCGGCGTGCACCCGGCCGGCCAGCGGGGTGACGTCGTGGATGGCGGTGATCCACTCGTCGGCGTAGCGGCGGACCGCCTCGCCCGACAGCCCGATCTGGATGGAGCGGTAGGGCAGCGGGTTGTGGTGCGCGTCGCGCTCGGGGTCCCACTGCACGCGGACGGGGCTGCGCCGTACCTCCTCGCCGCCCTCGTGGCTGAGCGTGGCGTGGGACAGCGCCCAGGCGAAGCCCGCGCGGGTGATCTCGATGGCCAGCACGCGCGCCTGGCCGGGCTTGGTGGCGTAGCCGCAGCGGTACATCATCCAGAGAAAGGAGGGTTTGATCCAGGTCATCCGCTCGCGCTTGAACGGCGGGACGAAACGCTGCGCGGCCAGCGCGGGTACGGCGATGGCCGGGTCGTACGCCTGGTAGACGGTGATGGTCTCCTCCGTGTAGACGGCACGGACCTGCCGATAGGGCATGTTCATCCCCACAGCGTGGCCAACCGGCCGCGACACGCGCAACGCGATTTGTCGAGACTCGTAGCCGCCGTTCGTGTAGAGGAAAAGGGTCCGCGTCCGCGAAGGAGTGCCCACGATGACGTTCACCGGCGAGGAGCTCGCCTACCTGCACGCCCATTCCCTGGCCAGGCTCGCCACCCTGGGCGAGGAGGAGCAGCCCGACGTGATGCCGGTCGCCTACGAGTTCGACGGGACGCACTTCTGGGTGGGCGGCGGCGACGGCGTGGTGAGCACGCGCAAGTTCCGCAACGTGGCCGCCGGACGGACCAAGGTGGCGCTGGTGGTGGACGACCTGCCGTCCCCGGACCCGTTCGTGGCGCGCGGGATCCGCGTGTACGGCGTGGCCGAGCAGCCCTTCCACCGCACCGGCATGGTCGGGCCCGGCACCTACCTGCGCATCACCCCCACGGTGTCGTGGAGCTGGAACCTGGCCGGCGAGCCGGTCGGCGAGACGTGGTACGACTCCCGCCGGGCCGTCCATCGGCCCTGAGCTGTCGGTGCCGGGGCCTAAGGTGGGCGGCATGACGCGGAGCTGGGATGACGCCGACGTCGGGCGCGTGGGCGAGCGCATCGCCGAGCTGGCCGCCGGGCTGCCGGGCGTGGTGGTCGAGGAGTCGTTCGGCCACCTCTCGATCCGGCTGGGCAGCAAGCGGCTGGCCTGGGTGCTGGTCGACCACCACGGCGACGGGCGGCTCGCGCTGTGCGTGAAGGCGCCGCCCGGCGAGCTGGAGTCGCTGCTCGAGGCCGACCCGGCCCGCTACTTCCGGCCGAAGTACGTGCGGCACTGGGTCGGGGTGGAGCTGTTCGAGGTGGCGCCCGACTGGGCGGAGATCGGGGCCCTGCTGGAGCAGGCCTGGCGCATGCTGGCCGGAAAGCGCGCGGTCCTGGCCTACGACGCGGCCAAGGAGCGGTAGCCCTCGCCGAACACCCACGGATCGGCCTCGCACTCGGCCAGGAAGTCGCCGGGGAAGCCCGGCTCGAACGCCGCCGCTCCCTCCAGCGCCCGCAGCGCCTCCTCCGTGAGCGTCACGTCCGCCGCGCCCAGGTTGTCGGCCAGCTGCGCGGCGTCCCGGGCGCCGACGATCGGATGCACGAACGGGTGCCGGGCCCGCGTCCAGGCGATCGCCACCTGCGCCGGGCTCGCGCCCGTCTCCGCGGCCACCTTGACCACGGCCTCGGCCACCGCGTGATCACGGGCGGTCAGCGTGCCCGGATCGACCCGGGTACCCTCCCCCGCCGCCCGCCCTCCCCCGCTGAACTTGCCCGACAGCACGCCGCCGGCCAGCGGCCCCCACGCGGCCACGCTCACCCCGAGCGCGCCCGCCATCGGCAGCAGTTCCCGCTCGACGTCCCGCTTCAGCAGGCTGTACGGCACCTGCAATCCGGCGAACGGCGTCCACCCGCGCCACTCCGCCAGCGTGTTGGCCCGGCTCACCACCCACGCGGGAGCATCTGAGATGCCCACGTACAACACCTTCCCGGCGCGCACCACGTCGTCCAGCGCCCGCATCGTCTCCTCCAGCGGGGTGCGCCGGTCCCACAGGTGCACCCAGTACAGGTCGAGGTAGTCGGTGCGCAGGCGGCGCAGGCTCCGCTCCAGCGAGTGCACGAGGTTCTTGCGATGGTTGCCCGCCGCGTTGACGTCACTCTGGTCGCGTGACAGGGAGTACTTCGTGGCCAGCACGAACCGGTCCCGCCGCCCGGCCAGCAGCTCGCCCAGCACGCTCTCGCTCTCCCCGTAGGCCGAGGCGGTGTCGATGACGTTGCCGCCCGCCCGCTCGTAGGCGTCGATCATGGCCCGGTGCTCCTCGGGCGCGCCGCCCGCGTAGAAGCCCATGGCCTTTCTCCGGGCCAGGCGTGAGGCGACGCCGCCCGCCGTCGCGGGGTTCCCGGAGTGGCCGCGCCGCCGTACCCCCGGGCTGCGCCGCGCGGAGCTGGCCGCCGCGGCGGGCGTCAGCGTGGACTATCTGACCCGCCTGGAGCAGGGCCGCGACCGGCGGCCGTCCACCGAGATCCGCACCGCGCTGGCCGACGCGCTCTCCCTCAGCGGGGACGAGCGCGTGCACCTGCACCGCCTGCTGAAGGCGTCCTCCGGCATCTGCGCGATGAGCGCACCGCTCTCGCGCGAGGTGCGTCCCACGGTCGCGCTGCTGCCCGCCCGGGTCGGCACCGAACGCTGGCGCGACCCGGACGGCGGGGAGCTGGTGCTCCCCTACGAGACGCTGGACCTGGCCGGGGCCGACGACCAGCGCCTGGTCGTCTACCTACCGGCCGACGTGCCCGCGTACCCGCTCAGATCCCGAACGGCGCCGCGTACCGGATGACGCCGGCCGGCGGCGCCTGCGCCGGGTCGAGGGAGAGCGCCATGAGCGCCTCGTCGGGCACCTCGAAGCTCACCCCGATCCCGTGGGCGGAGGCGCGGCCGAACCCGAACCTCGGGTAGTACCCGGGATGCCCGAGGACGACGACGAACCGCTCGCCCATGGCCGCGGCCTGCGCGAGCGCGGCCCGGATGGCCGCCCCTCCGGCGCCGGAGCGCTGGTGCCCGGGCAGCACGGCCACCGGCGCCAGGCACAGGGCCGGCGTCTGCCCGATGTGGCAGCGGGTCAGCAGGGCGTGCCCGACGGGCCGGTCGCCGTCGTCGACGGTGACGATGGACAGCTCCGGGATCCAGGAGGAGTCGGCCCGGAGCGCGTCGACGAGGTCGGCCTCGCCCGGGGTCTCGAACGCCGCCAGGACGATCTTCCGGATGGCGGGGACGTCGGCCGGGGTCTCGGCGCGCGTGATCCACTCAGTGTGTGGTGACATGATGTCCGTTTCGTGGTTGATGATCGCACCCGGCCGTGGCCGGGTGTGGATGGGCGAGGTCAGGCCGTCGCCCGGGGCGCGAGGATGGTCCGGACGCTGGGCACGGCCTTGAGCGCGGTCATCAACCTCACCTCCCGAAATCTCCACCTTGATCCGCACGAAACATCGACACCCTACCATCGTCCTCACTGGGTAGAGTTCATCTATGTAGATGGCAGCTACATAGATGGAGACTCCCATGTTCATCGGCAGGAGAGCCGAGCTGGCGCTGCTGGACAAGCGCCTGGCCCGGGTCAGGGAGACGGGCGCGGGAGTCGCCCTCGCCCTGCGCGGGCGGCGGCAGGTCGGCAAGTCCCGGCTCGTCCAGGAGTTCTGCGATCGCGCCGGGGTCCCCTACCTCTTCGCGACGGCGACCAAGGGCGCCTCACCGGTCGACGCCGTGGCGTCGTTCCTGTCCGACCTGCGGGAGTCGGAACTGCCCGCGCAGCCGGACCTGGTCCCGGCCGGGTCGGGAGGGAACTGGCCGGACACGTTCCGCGCGCTGGCGGCCGTGCTGCCCGCGCGGCCGTGCGTGCTCGTCCTGGACGAGGTGCCCTGGCTGTCGGAGCAGGACGGCCTGTTCGAGGGCGCCCTGCAGACCGCCTGGGATCGCCTCCTGGCGCCGCGCCCCGTCCTGCTGCTGCTCCTGGGCAGCGACCTGCACATGATGGAGCGCCTGACCGCCTACGACCGCCCCTTCTACGGCCGCGCGGACAACCTGGTGCTCGGCCCGCTCAACCCCGCCGACGTCGCCGGCGGCCTCGGCCTGGACGACGCCGCCGCCGTCGACGCCCACCTGGTGACCGGGGGGCTGCCCGGCATCGTCCGGACGTGGCCACGGGGCCTGTCACCCCTGGAGTTCCTGCGCCGGGAGGCCGGCGACCCGGGCGCGGCGGTGTTCGGCGTCCCCGAGGCGGCCCTGATGGCCGAGTTCCCGAATCCCGACGTCTCGCGCCGGGTCCTGGAGGCGGTCGGCGCGGGCGACCGTACCCACGCCAACATCGCGGCCACCGCGGGCAACCGGGGCGCCTCGCTGCCGTCCGGCACGCTCTCCCCGCTGCTGCGCCGGCTCACGGAGGAGAAGCGGGTCCTGGCCCTGGACGAGCCCGTCTCGACCCGGCCGGGCAAGCCGGGGCTGTACCGGGTCGCCGACAGCAGCCTCCGGCTCTACCTGGGCGTGCTCCGCGCCGTTCAGGAGCAGGCGCGGCGCGGGCGGCCGGAGGCGGGCTTCCGGCTCATCGAGCGCCGCTGGCCGGCGTGGCGGGGACGCGCGGTCGAGCCGCTGGTGCGGCAGTCGCTGGAGCTGTCCCCGCGGCTCCCGTGGCCGGAGGTCGAGGCGGTGGGCGGCTGGTGGAACCGCCGTTTCGACCCCGAGGTCGACCTGGTCGGCGCCGACCGCGCCCCGATCGCGGGGCAGGTGCGCTTCATCGGATCGATCAAGTGGCTGAACTCCCCCTTCGACGCCCACGACCTCGCCGCCCTGAGTCGCTCGGCGGCCCAGGTGCCCGGCTACGACCCCGCCTCCACCGGCCTGGTCGCCGCGGCGCTCAACGGGCTGGCGCCCGGCCTCGGCCCGCGGGCTGTGGATCTTCTGTGGACCCCGCGGGAGGTCATCGAATCCTGGCGCTGACGCCACTTTTTGTCAGTGTGACAAAAACCTACCGTGGGCCCATGGCCGACGACGACTGGGAGCCGCCGAGCGTGTTGCTGGCGGTCGATCTGGTGATCTTGACATTGCGTGCGGACCGCCTGCACGTGCTGCTCATCGAGCGCGGCATCGAGCCCTTCGCCGGCGCCCTCGCCCTGCCGGGCGGATTCCTGCGCGACCTCCGCGAGGACATCCCCGCCGCCGCGCGGCGGGAGCTCGCCGAGGAAGCGGGGCTGGTGGACGTCCCGCACCTGGAACCCCTCGGCGTGTACGGCGAGCCGGGCCGCGACCCCCGCGGCCGGGTCGTCTCGGTCGCCCACCTGGCCATCGCCCCGCGCCTGCCCGAACCCACGGCCGGGACCGACGCCTCCGGCGCCCGATGGGAACCCACCGGCCCCGTCCTGACCGGTCGGGTGCCGCTCGCCTTCGACCACGGGCGGATCGTGGCCGACGGCGTCGAACGCGCCCGCCGCAAGCTCGAGCACTCCGCTCTGGCCACCGCCTTCTGCGGCGAGACCTTCACGATCTCCGAGCTTCAGCAGGTGTACGAGGCGGTGTGGGACGTCCGCCTGGACCCCCGGAACTTCTACCGCAAGGTGCAGAGCGCCCGGGGCTTCATCGTCCCCGCCGGCCCGGCCCGGCGCACCGAGAACGGCCGCCCGGCTCGGTTGTTCACAGCGGGCCCGCAGCAGGCGCTGCATCCGCCGATGGCCCGCGCGAAGGACCTCTGACCACTCACCACGCCCGAAGGATGCGTGCACCGATGAACGAGCGTCCCCTAGTGCTCCTCACCGCCCTGGACCTGGAATACCAGGCCGTCCGGCAGTACCTCACCGGCCCTCGTCCGCACCGCCACCGTGCCGGCACCCGCTTCGAGGTCGGCCGGCTCGGCCGCAGCAGGGTCGCCCTCGGCCTCGTGGGCAAGGGCAACCACCCCGCGGCCGTGCTCACCGAACGGGCGATCGCCGAGTTCGACCCGTTCGCCCTGCTGTTCGTCGGCGTCGCCGGCGCCCTGTGGCCGGACGTACGGCTCGGCGACGTCGTGGTCGCCACCCATGTCTACGCCTACCACGGCGGCACCAGCGAGGACGACGGCCTCAAGGCCCGGCCACGCGTGTGGGAGGCGCCGCACGCCACCGACCAGCTCGCCCGCGAACTGGTCAGGAGCCGGTCGTGGACCAGCCGGCTGCCCGAGGGCGCCGCCGTACCCGAGGTGGTGTTCGGGCCGATCGCGGCCGGTGAGGTCGTGCAGGACTCGGCCATCTCCGCGCAGGCCCGCTGGGTCCGGCAGACCTACAACGACGCGGTCGCGATCGAGATGGAGGCGGCCGGCGTCGCCCAGGCGGCCCACTACAACATGTCCCTGCCGATGGTCGTGATCCGCGGCGTGAGCGACCGGGCCGACGGGACCAAGAGCACCACCGACGGCCGCGGCTGGCAGCCCAGGGCCGTGGCCAACGCGGCGGCGTTCGCCGTCGCCCTCGCCGAAGCGCTCGCCCAGGACCCCTATCTCGCGAAAACGGAGGGCACCACCATGACGGACCAGGTCAAGAACGTCGCGAGCGGCCACGCGAGCGTGGGCGTGCAGGCCGGGCAGATCCACGGGAACGTGACCGTCGGCGCGCCGTCCCGGGCCGCGCTCGACTGGGCGGCGCAGCTCGCCGAGCTGCGGGAGCGGCTGGCGAAGGCGCGCACGGCCGGGGAGGTGGACGAGGGCACGTTCGCCGCGGCCGCGGACGAACTCGCCGTGGTGGAGACGTCCATGGAGCCGCCCGCCGAGCAGAGCAGGGCGCTGCTCGCGCTGAAGAAGCTGCGCGGGCTGCTCATGGACGTGACCGAGCTCGCGGCGCGGGTGACCGCGATCATCGCGGCGATCCGGGGCGCGTGATGAACGTCGCGGAGGACACCGCCACCGTGGGCGTGCAGGCGGAGACCGTTCACGGCGATGTCACCGTCTACCAGATACCGGCCGACCCCACGCCGGAGGAGAGGTTCGCGGGTGGCGTCCACCGGCTGCTCGGCGGCATGGCGGACGAGGCGCGCGAGCCCATCAAGCAGGCTGTCGCGGACGGGTACGTCACCGGGCGATCCTGCTTCTACCTGATACTCGCGCTGCTCAGCGGGCGGACGGTCCAGCAGCTGTCGAAGGACGATCTCCACCTGCTGCACGACGTGCGGGGCAAGCTCACCGAGCCGCCCAGCAGGTGGACCGACGCGATCAGGGTGGTGAACCGCATCCTGCTGGCGCTGGAGAAGGATGCCGACGCCGACGCGGTCGAGGACGAGCTCAAGGTGCTTGACGCCGATCTGAGGGAGGAGGTCCAGCGGCACCTCGAGATCTTTCTCAACGGCCCGGTCCAGGCCAAGATCTGGGCTCGCGTGTTCGACGCGGCGAAGGAGGAACGCCTCGCGAACGAGCGGCTGGAACGAGCCTGGAAGTTCTTCCACGCCGACCCCGCCCCACCACGCGTGCGCCGCGCCCGCCCGGTCACGATCACCGTGGGCGCCTGGGTGCTGACCGTCGCCTCCACCGTCCTCGCGGCGGGGACGCTCGCCTACCTCGCCGCGCTGGCCTGGCAGAAGGCGATTCCCGCCCTCCTGCTGTGCGCGGCCGGGGCCTGGGTCTTCGGCAGACATGCGGCAATCTGGCGGTTCCGGGCCCAGCGCCGGTGGGCCACGGATCGGGCCTACGACCCGGCCAGGTCACGCCCGGCCCCCATCGTGGACCGGAGCTTCGTCAGGAAGCTCGACCACCAGCTCCGCCGGTACTTCCGGCGCTATCTCCCGGTGGGCGCGGAGCGGGAGCGCTGGCTCGCCGAGACGGCCGGCATCCGCCAGGCGCTGCGTGACGAGGTCGCGGAGCTCTACCGGGAAGACAGGATCCCCGCCGATCGCGTCATCTGGCTGATCCGCCATCTCGTCTGCGACGTCAGGGATCGGTGGGAGCGGGGGACCCTGTGGGCGTATCGCGAGCAGTTGCGGATCCCCTTCTCGGTCAAGGCCCGATGCGTGCTCGGCGCGGCCGCCCTGGCCACCGGGGCCGGGATGCTGGCGTGGAACGCGATCCAGGTGAACCCGTTCGCGGCCGTGCTCGGACTGATCCTGGGCGCTGCCGGCGGGTGGTTCTCCGGCTTCGGGTGGGTCGGCTTCGCCGTGGAGCGCAGGCGGCACCGCGCCGACAAGGAGGTGGCCGACCGGCAGCGCGCCGACCGGCAGCGCGACTTCGAGCGCTGGACCGCCAAGCTCGCGGGCAAGCCGGCCGACCAGGAGATGGCCCACTGGCTGGAGTGTGATCGCAAGGCGCTGATGGAGAAGGCGATGCGGCACTACAAGCTGGAGGCCAAGGACATCATCACCCATGCCTTCATCGAGGCCCCCGCCTTCCCCTGCAAGAGGGCCAGCGTCCCCGACGGGCCGTGGCGCTACAGCCGCTACACCCTGCTGGTCTTCCTCCTCACCGCCGACGGCGTCCGGCAGATGAGCGCCGTGCTCGACTTCGAGAAGGCCGGCTTCCACGGTCAGCGGCGGGACAACTACCGCTACGACCAGGTCGGCGCCGTCCACGTCAGTCAGGCCGACGACGGCTACCTGACCTTCGAGCTGACCCTGGTCAACGGCAAGGAGATCACGCTGGAGATCAGCGGGCCCGATCCGGACGCCGACGAGCCGGAGGAGGAGGACGAGCGGACCGTGAACCAGGTGACGCTCGACACCGCCGGCCTCGGGAACACCCTCCACGTGCTCGAGGGCATCGCGGCAGAGGGCAAGGAATGGATCGCGCAGGAGCGCAGGCGCGAGGAACGCCGCCTGCCCCTCCTCGCCGACGCCACCGCCGGGCTGCTGGCCTGACCGCCGGCTCAGAAGCCGCACAGGGTGCGGATGTCGCGGCAGGCGCCGACGATGCGGTCGATGTCCTGGTCGGACAGGGCCGCGTGCAGCGACAGGCGGACCAGGCCGCGTTCGCCGGAGCCGGCGGGCGGGAAGTGGGCCGCGCCGTACACGCCGCGTTGTTCGAGCAGGTCGCGGGCGAGGATGACGTCGGTGTCGCGGCCGGCGCCCAGGGCGAGGATGTGGGCGTGGCCGGGTTCGAGGTCGTAGCCCATGGCGGTGAACTCCTGGCGCAGGCGGCGGGTGATCTCGCGCAGCCGGGTGCGGCGCCAGTCTTCGGCCTTGACCAGGGACAGGGTGGCGGACAGGCCCGCGAGGTCGTGCGGGAGGAGGGGGGAGCTGAAGACGGCGGGGTAGGCCAGGTGGCGGAAGTACGGGACGAACTCGGGGCGGTCGCAGACGATCAGGCCGGCGCGGCCGGGGATGGCCTTGGCGAGGCTGGCGGTGCGGAAGTCGGCGCCCACCCGGGCGGCCAGGCCCTCTCCGCGGGCGCCGTGGGTGCCCAGGGAGTGGGACTCGTCGACGACCAGGAGGCAGTTGTGGGCGCGGGCGGCCTCGGCCACGTCGGCCAGGGGGCAGATGGCGCCGTCGGTGCCGTAGACGGCGTCGACCGCGATGACGCCGGAGCCGTGCTTGGACAGGTGCGCGAGCAGGTCGTCGACGTCGTTGTGGCGGAAGCCCACGACGGGGGCGCGGGCGCCGCGGGCGCCTTCGCGGAGTGAGCGGTGTGCGCGTTCGTCCAGGTAGACGGGGATGTCGCGGTCGGCGATGAGTTGCATGAGGCCGGTGTTGGCGGCCCAGCCGGAGGGGCAGAGGACGGCGGCCGTGGCTCCCAGGAAACCGGCGAACTCGGCTTCCGTTCTGTCCTGTCTCTGGTGTACGGCGGGCGTGCGCAGCGCGTGGGTCATGGCGGCCACGATGGCCGGGTGGTGGGCCAGCGCCAGATAGTCGCCGCCGGTGAGGATGATGGCGTCGGGGTCCTGCTCGCGGCGGGTGAGCATGAGCCGGCCGGCCCAGGTGCCCGAGACACGTTCCAGGTGGAAGGCGTTGAGCCGCTCGTCGAGCCGGTCCGGGGCGCTGGGCATGGCGACCCCTTCTGTGCGTCAAGGGATGGTAACCGTGTGCGATCGAATGGATGCCCGGAGTCATCATCGTCAAACGCCGACGCGGGTCAAGAAAGGGGGAGGGGGCGGCCGACGATCGCGTATTCCTCGTAGCCGCCGGGGAAGACGAAGCGGGTGAGCAGGTCGGTGAAGCCGAGCGTGCGGTAAAGGTGACGGGCGGCGGTGGGACGGTCGTGGGTGGACAGGACGCCCGCGCGTTCCTTGCGGCCCGCGCAGAGCGTGTTGATCATCGCCCGGCCGATGCCGTGGTCGTGGAAGTCCGGGTGCACGTGGATCTCGGCGAGTTCGAAGGCGTCGCCGAGCCAGGCGTCCGCCGCCTCGCAGCCGGATTTCTCGGCCAGCGCCCGGTAGACGACGTCATGCCACCACTGCCCGGACGTTCCGTGGAAGCCGTAGGCGAAGCCGACCACGCGTGGCAGATCCTGCGCGTCCGGCTCCTCCCCCAGGTCCACGGCTCCCGCCCGCGGTTCGGGGACCTCGCGCAGCTCGGCGAAATAGCACTGGAACAGCGGATAGGTGCTGTGGTTGTGCATGATGCCCTTACGACCGGTGATCTGCTCGGCAGGAGGCCGCATGGCCGCCGTGTAGACGTCGATCACCGTGTCCAGGCGCTCGACGAACTCCGCCGGTCCCGCGCCGCGAAACTCGATCACCCGGCGCACGCTACTCCACGTCCACCGGTGTGCCACCCGTCATCTGCAGCAATTCCCCGAACGTGGTGGGAAAAACGGTGTGCGGATGGCCGCCCGCCGCCCACACCACCTCGTGCTTGTCCAGCCAGGTGTCCACCAGGGTCCGCACCGGGGCCGGATGACCCACGGGCGCCACTCCGCCGATCGGCTGGCCCGTCGCCTCCCGCACGAACTCCGGCGTGGCCCGCCGTACCTTCCGAACCCCGGCCGTGCGGGCGATCAGCTCGGTGTCCACGCGGTGCGCGCCGCTCGTCAGCACCAGCAGCGGCACCCCGTCGGCGTCGAAGATCAGGCTGTTGGCGATGGCCCCGACCTCGCATCCCAGCTGCGCCGCGGCGGTCGCGGCCGTAGGCGCCTTCTCCGGCAATATCACGATCTCGCCCGTCGCACCGAGTCCTCGCAGGACGTCGGCCACATGGGCGGCGTTGGACGGCAACTTCTCCGGCATGCCGCCACTCTAAACAGGTTGACCCTTCGATTACCTCGACATGGTGGTGGTGTAGGGTCCCTTGATTCGATTGTTAATGATATGAGGGGAGATACACGTGGGGGGACGTCGTCGGCGCGGGGCCCTCGGCCTAGCAACTCTCCTGACGGCAGGAGCCGTCGCGCTCACGGGCTTCGGTACGGCCGGCGCCGCGGCAGCCGCGCCCGTGACCACGGCGGTGACGGCCCCGACCGGCTCGCAGGCGGAGACGGTCGTGGCCCCGGACAAGGCGCTCAAACTCGGTGCCAAGGGCAAGAACGTCGTATGGCTGCAGAAGCGGCTCAGGGAACTGGGCTACCGCCCGGGCAAGGCCGACGGCAAGTACGGCGGCACGACCCTGGCGGCGGTGTGGGCCTTCCAGAAGGTCAACGGCATCAAGCCGACCAGCACGGTGGCCGGCCGTACCTGGAACGCTCTGGAGAACCCGAAGGCGCCCAAGGTCCTGGTGAAGAACGGCAAGCCCACGCGCGCCGAGGTGAACCTGAAGACCCAGATCATGGTCCTGTATGTGAAGGGCGAGCCCGCGCTCATCACCCACGTCTCGTCCGGCAGCGGCGTGCCGTACTGCGAGACGACGACGTGGCAGGGCAAGTCGCAGCGGTTCTGCGGCTCGGCCAGGACCCCGACGGGCGACTACAAGACCACCTGGCGGCGCAGCGGCTGGCACAAGAGCTACCTGGGCCAGCTGTACAACCCGATCTTCTTCAACGGGGGCATCGCCTTCCACGGGGCGCTGTCGGTGCCGTTGTACCCGGCTTCGCACGGGTGCGTCCGGCTGCCGATGAACGTGGCCGGGGAACTGCCCGGGCTGCTCGGCAAGGGCGTCCCGGTGCACGTCAAGGGCGCCTTCAGGCGCTGAACCCGGGCCTTCGGGCACGGAATCCGTGAAGGGGAGCCCCGCCCGGGGCTCCCCTTCCGGCTGTCAGGCGACCTCTGCGGGCGGCGCCGTCCAGGTGTTGCACGAGCCCGGGTCACCGGAGGCGTACCCCCGGCCCAGCCAGGCGCGGACGTTGGCCGTCTTGCCCCAGAGCCGCTCGTACCCCGCGACGTCACCCTGCAGCAGCTTCTGCAGGTACTTCCAGTCTCGCGAGCTGCGCCCCTCGAGCGGGGAGACGCTCTTGATGAACACCCCCGCCAGGCAGTCGGCCTGCAGGTTGTAGCGGCGCAGCCGCTCGGCGCGCTCGGCCTTGCTGTCGTAGAACGCCTCGGAGTCCACGTTGTACACGATGTCGGTCAGGCGCTGGACGTGGTTGGCGTACCGGGCGGCCGTGATGTACATGAGGAACAGGTCCGACGGGTCCTCCAGCACGGTCTTGCCCAGCTTGACCACCACGGCGCGAGGGTCGTGGCAGTAGACGCTGTCGGAGTCCGTCCTGGCCTCGATGCCGCAGTACGACCCGGTCACGAACTTGAGCCGGGCCCCCTCGAAGGCCACCCCGGTCTCCGACAGAGGCGACTCCCAGGCGGCCTCCAGGCACTGCATGACCGTGCCGATGTAGTGCTTGGCGTCCCCGCGGTTGCCCGGCCGCACGACCGGCTCCTCGCAGGTGGACTTGGGCAGCTTGCCCAGGCGGTACAGGACGTTGTCGGTGAGCACCTTCTGTTTGACCGGATACGCAGACGCCGCCGCCCCCGTCCCGCCCAGGCACAGGGTCGCAGCGCATGCCAGGACGGTGATCAGACGAAATTTCATGACCGGAGCCTAGGGGATCTACACCCCCACGGGCTGGGCCGGATGGTTGAGCCGCTGGAAGACCTCGGCCGAGGCGCTGGAGCGGTTGAACGTGATGAAGTGGATGCCCGGCGCCCCTTCGTCCAGCAGGCGCTGGCAGAGTTCGGCGCCGTGGTCGATGCCCAGGCGGCGGACGGCGGCCGGGTCGTCGGCCACCGCCTCGAAGCGGGCGGCGACGTCCGGCGGGAACGGGGCGCCGGACAACTGCTCGGAGCGGGCGATCGTGCTCATCTGGGTGACCGGCATGATGCACGGGATGATCGGCGTGTCACAGCCCTTGGCCGCCACGCGGTCGCGCAGGCGCAGGTAGTCCTCGGCCTGGAAGAACATCTGCGTGATCGCGTAGTCGGCGCCGGCCCGGCACTTCTGGACGAAGTAGTCGGTGTCGGAGTCGATGGACGGCGACCGGGGGTGCTTGTAGGGGAAGGCGGCCACGCCGACGCAGAAGTCGCCGGCCTGGCGGATCAGCCGGACGAGTTCCTCGGCGTACAGCACGCCCTCGGGGTGCTGGACCCACTCGCCGGACGGGTCGCCGGGCGGGTCGCCCCTGACCGCGAGGATGTTGCGGACGCCCGCGTCGGCGAAGCGGCCCACCAGGTGGCGCAGCTCGCGCACCGAGTGGTTGACCGCGGTGAAATGCGCCACAGGGGTCAGGGTGGTTTCGTGGGCGACTCGTTCGACGATGTCGACGGTGCGGTCGCGGGTGGTTCCGCCCGCGCCGTACGTGACCGAGACGAAGGTCGGGCGCAGCGACTCCAGCTCGCGGATGGCCCGCCACAGCTGCCGCTCGCCCTCGTCGGTCTTCGGCGGGAAGAACTCGAACGAGAACGACCGCCCGCCGGAGGCGAGCAGCTCTCGCACGGTGGGAACACGATCGGGCAGGATGGAGGGTCGACCAAGCGCCATGCCCCAAGGTTACCGCGCACGGGCCGAGCGGAGATCTGAGCCTGGTGCACCGCCCGTTAGTCTCATGGACATGACCACTGACGCCCTGCGCCAGCAGGTGGACCGTTCGCTCAGGCTGTTCGTCGACCGGCAGGAGCCTGCCTTCGGCAACCCCGGCCTGGAGCCGCTGCTCGCGGCGGCGCACGATCTGCTGGCCGGGGGCAAGCGGCTGCGGCCGGCCTTCTGTTACTGGGGCTGGCGGGGCGCCGGTGGTGCCGACCTTCCCGGCATTTTCGCCGCGGCGGCCTCGCTGGAGCTGCTGCAGGCCAGTGCGCTGGTGCACGACGACGTCATGGACAAGAGCGATCTGCGGCGCGGCATGCCGTCGGCGCACCGGCGGTTCCAGGCCCTCCACGAGAAGGGGGGCTGGCACGGCTCGGCCGAGCAGTTCGGCGAGGGGGCCGCGATCCTGCTGGGCAACCTCATGCTCATCTGGGCCGGGGAGATGTGGCGCACCAGCGGGCTGCCGCCCGAGTCGCTGGCCGCCGCGCAGCCGCTGCACGACCACATGCGCACCGAGCTGATGTGCGGGCAGTACCTCGACCTGCTGGAGCAGGCCCACGGGGAGAACACGTTCGACTCGGCGCTGCGGGTGGCGCTCTACAAGAGCGGCAAGTACTCCGTGGAGCAGCCGCTGCGGCTCGGGCTGGTGCTCGCCGCGCGGGCCGAGGAGCCGTGGATCGACGAGCTGTGCGTCGAGTACGGCAGGCGCGTCGGCATCGCCTTCCAGCTGCGCGACGACGTCCTGGGCGTGTTCGGCGACCCGGCGGAGACCGGCAAGCCGGCTGGCGACGACCTGCGGGAGGGCAAGCGCACGATGCTGGTGGCGCGGACCCTGGCCGCCGCCTCCGCGCGGGACGCGCAGGTCGTCCGGCGGCTGCTCGGCGACCCGGCGCTGGACGAGCGGGGCGTGGCCACGCTGCGCGGCATCATCGAGGACACCGGCGCGCTGCGCGAGTGCGAGAACCTGATCGCGACCTACCTGGACGAGGCGCTGGCCGCGCTGGACAAGGCGCCGATCACCGACGAGGCGCGGAAGGCCCTGGACGACCTGGCCGTGGCCGCCACCTCGCGCACGTTCTGAAACTGCGCTGAAGCAGGCCCGGGTGCCGGACCGGCACCCGGGCGGGGTCGGATGTCAGATGCCGGCCGCCAGCCGTTTGGCGAACTCGGCGGCCGCGGCGCCCGGATCGGCGGCCTCGGTGATGGCGCGCACGACCACGACGCGGGTCACGCCGTGCGCACGCACCTCGTCGAGGTTGTCCAGGTCGATGCCGCCGATGCCGAACCAGGGCCGGTCACCGCCCAGCGCCGCCGCGTGCCGCAGCAGCGCGGGCCCGGGCGCGGGGCGGCCGGGCTTGGTCGGCGTGGGCCAGATGGGGCCGCAGCAGAAGTAGTCGACGCCCGCCTCCACCGCGGCGGCGGAAGCCTCCGTGGCGGAGTGGGTGGACCGTCCGATGACGATGTCGTCGCCGAGGATCTCTCGGGCGACCGGCACGGGAAGGTCGTCCTGCCCCAGGTGGAGCACGTCGGGGCGGGCGGCGTGGGCGATGTCGGCCCGGTCGTTGACGGCCAGCAGTGTGCCGTGCCGGTCGCAGGCGTCGCGGAAGACTTCCAGGAGGGCGAGCTCTTCGCGTGCCTCCAGGCCCTTCTCCCGCAACTGGATGATGTCCACGCCGTTGGCGAGCACGGCGTCGAGGAAGTCGGCCAGGTCGCCGCGTCCTCGCCGCCCGTCGGTGCAGAGGTAGAGCCGGGCGTCAGAAAGCGAGGGCTTGGGCACGCCTCTTGACCTCTGTGTGGCGACCGGCCTTGATCGCGTCAATGGGGGCTCCGGGCAGCGATGCGTCCGGGGTGAACAGCCAGCGCAACGACTCGATGTCGTCGTAGCCGGCGTCCTGCAGGACGGTCAGCGTGCCGGGCAGGCCCTTACGTACTTCCTTTCCGTCGAGGAAGACCGCGGGCACCTGGGGCCCGCCGCTGCCTCGCCGTACGCCGAGGAGCTTGTGGTCTTTGAGGAGCTGCTTGGCCCGCCCGATCGTGAGATCGAGGCGTGCGGCCACTTCGGGGAGAGTGAGCCACTCGTCGACGAGCTGCTCCGTCTCCCGGTCGATCTGTGCAACAGAAAGCGTCACGAAACCACAACTACCACATGGCGTGCTTGCTCAAACAACACAATCCCGTAGGGCGACGTCCGGATCTACCAGGCGTTCCGCGTCCAGCCGGGCCCCGGCTTCGATGAGGCGGCGGCCCTGGACGAGGTCGCGCGGGCGATCGGCGGCCAGGACGGCGGTGATGCGGTCGTCGGCGGTGAGCCAGACGACTGACCACTTCTGGCCATCGCGGTGGACCAGGCGCGCGCCCGCCGGGTGGTAGCCGGCGTACTGGAGCATGTGCCCGAACTGCTCCGACCAGAAGTACGGCACCGGGTCGTACACCGCCTCCTCCCCCAGCAGCGTGGCGGCGGCCACGTCGGGGGCGTTCAGGGCGGTGTCCCAGTGCTCGACGCGCATGCGGGTGGCGAAGCGGCGCGACCACCAGTTGGCGCAGTCGCCGACGGCCACGACGCCGGGCATGGAGGTGCGCAGGTGCTCGTCGGTGACGACGCCGTTGTGCAGGTCGAGGTCGGCGTCGGCGAGCCATTCGAGGACCGGGCGGGCGCCGATGCCGGAGACGACGACGTGCGCGGGCAGGAACTCGCCGCCGACCAGTTCGACGCCGCCCTCGACGACCTCGCTGACCATGGTGTTCAGGCGCAGGCCGATGCCGTCGTACCAGGGCAGCGTGCGGGCGCCGAGCTCGCCGATCGCGTGGGCGAGCGGCGTGGCGGCGGCCTCGATCACCGTGACCTCGCACCCCGCCTTGCGGGCGGCGGTGGCCACCTCGGCGCCGATCCAGCCCGCGCCGGCGACGCAGACGCGGGCGCCGGGCACGAGCGCGGCGCGCAGCACGTGCGCGTCGTCGAGTGTGCGCAGCACCAGCTGGGGGCCCTCACCGGGCAGCCGGATCGGCTCCGAGCCGGTCGCGATCACCAGGCCGTCGTAGGCCAGCTCGCCCTCGGTCGTCTCCACGAAGCCCGCCCGCAGGCCCTTCGCGGCCACCCCGGGCCGGAAGTCGACGCGCAGCGCGGCCAGGTCGGTGTCGACGAAGCTGTCGTCGCTCGTGCCGAGCAGCACCGCCTTCGACAGCGGCGGGCGGTCGTAGGGCCGGTGCCGCTCCTCGCCCAGGAGCGTGATCCTGCCGTCATACCCGCGCCCGCGCAGCGACTCGACGCTGCGCACCCCGGCCAGGCCGGCTCCCACCACCACGACGTGATCCACGGTTCCGACCCTACCGGGGCCGTTCGCGGGCGGGTGCGGCGAGGCCGTAGGCTGGGGGTGCAAGACGCGCGGGAGTCCGGCCGTCACCGGGCTGAGAGGAAGGCATCGATCGGGCCTTCGACCGCAAGACACCTGATCCGGATCATGCCGGCGAAGGGAGCGGACATGGACGTGATCGTGGGCGGGGGCGTCGCCGGGCTCAGCGTGGCCTGGCGCCTGGCACGGGCCGGGCGGCCCGTCACCGTCGTGGACCCCGCGCCCGCCTCGGGCGCCTCCCACGCGGCCGCGGGCATGCTGGCGCCGGTCAGCGAGGTGACCTTCACCGAGGAGCCGCTGCTGCGCCTGGGGGCGGCCTCCCTGGCCCGATGGCCCGCCTTCGCCGCCGAACTGGCCGCCGACGCCGGGCTGTCGTCGCCGGCCGACCTCGGCTACCGCGCGGACGGGACGCTGGACGTGGCCTTCTCCGCCGACGACCTGGCCGCGCTGGACGAGACCGCCGGATTCATGGAGAAGCTGGGGCTCCGGGTGCAGCGGCTGACCGGCCGCGAGTGCCGCCGCCTGGAGCCCATGCTGGCGCCGTCGGTGCGCGGCGGCCTGCTGGCCCCGGACGACGCGTGGGTGGACCCGCGCCGGGTCACCGCCGCGCTGCTGACCGCGCTGGAGTGGCTCGGGGTCGCGGTGGTGCGGGCCCGGGCCGGGGAGCTGGTGCGGGACGAGAGGGGCGTGCGCGGGGTACGGCTGAGCGCGGGTGCCGGCGATTCGTGGGTACGGCACGGCGGTCCGCGGGCACGGCAGGACGATCTTGAGGTACGGCAGGGCGGCCGGGGGGCTTCGCGGGGCGGGGCGTCCCGGGACGGGTCTTACCCGGAGGAGATCGGCGCGGAGCGCGTGGTGCTGGCGGCGGGGGCGTGGAGCGGCGGGCTGGCTCCGGTCCCGGTGCGGCCGGTGAAGGGGCAGATCATGCGCCTGCGCTCCCCCGAGCCCCTGCTGGGCCGGTGCGTGCGGGGGATGGTGCACGGGCAGCCGGTGTACCTGGTGCCGCGCGGCGACGGCGAGCTGGTCGTGGGGGCCACACAGGAGGAGCTGGGCTTCGACACCCGGGTGACCGCGGGCGGGCTGTACGAGCTGCTGCGCGATGCGCGCGAGCTGGTGCCCGGGGTGACGGAGCTGGAGGTGGCCGACGTCGTGGCGGGGCTGCGGCCGGGCACGCCGGACAACCTCCCGCTGATCGGGCCCGGCGGCGAACCGGGCCTGTTCCTGGCCACGGGTCACCACCGCGGCGGCGTCCTGCTGGCCCCGCTCACGGCCGCGATCCTCCTGGCCGGGATGACGGCCCCGGGTGCCCGGGCGGCCCCGAGCGCCGCGGACGTTACGGCACACCGGGGTCCGGCGGCCCTGGCAGGCCCCGCAGATCCGGTGGACCAGACGGACCCGGCCGGTCCGGCAGGCCGGATGCGCCCGGCAGAGCGGGCGGACCCGGTGGACCCGGCCGGTCCGGCAGGCCGGATGCGCCCGGCAGAGCGGGTGGACCCGGCCGACCCGGCGGGCCGGACGAGCCCCGCAGGCCGGGTGCCGGCAGCCCGGGTGGACCCGGCAGGCCGGGTGGGCGGGGATGCCCTGGTGGGGCCGGATGCGGCGGTGGCGCGGGATTTGGTGGCGTTGTGTTCGCCCGGGCGGTTCGGGAGCTGACGGCGTCCTGTCCACGGCCAAGCCGGGACACCCTCCAAGATTTCACCCTGAAAGGGGATATTTCATGAATGTGCTGATCAATGGCACCCCCCACGAGGTGCCCCAGGGAACGACGGTGGCGCAAGCCGTACAGACGCTGACCCAGGCCACCACCGGCGTGGCCGTCGCCGTCAACGACGAGGTGGTGCGGCGAGGCGCGTGGGAGACCACCGCGCTGGCCGACCGCGACCGGGTCGAGGTGCTCACGGCGGTGCAAGGTGGATGACCTGATCCTCGGCGGCGAGAAGTTCTCCTCCCGCCTCATCATGGGCACCGGCGGCGCCCCTTCGCTGGACGTGCTCGACCAGGCGCTGGCCGCCTCCGGCACCGAGCTGACCACCGTCGCCATGCGGCGCCTGGACCCCGGCGCCCCCGGCTCGGTCCTGGACGTGCTGCGCGAGCGCGGCATCAAGGTGCTGCCCAACACCGCGGGGTGCTTCACGGCCGGGGAGGCCGTGCTGACGGCGCGGCTGGCCCGTGAGGCGCTGGGGACCGACTGGGTGAAGCTGGAGGTCATCGCGGACGAGCGGACGCTGCTGCCCGACCCGATCGAGACGTTCGACGCCGCCGAGCGCCTGGTGGCCGACGGCTTCGTGGTGCTGCCCTACATCGGCGACGACCCGGCGCTGGCCCGGCGGCTGGAGCAGGCCGGCTGCGCGGCGGTCATGCCGCTCGGGGCGCCCATCGGCTCCGGGCTGGGCATCCGCAACCCGCACAACATCGAGCTCATCGTGGAGGCCGCCTCGGTCCCGGTCATCCTGGACGCCGGGATCGGCACCGCCAGCGACGCCGCCCTCGCCATGGAGCTGGGCTGCGACGCCGTCCTGCTGGCCACGGCTGTCACACGGGCGCAGCGGCCCGACCTGATGGCCGCGGCGATGAAGGGGGCCGTGCAGGCGGGACGGCTGGCGCGGCGGGCCGGGCGGATCCCGCGCCGCCGCTACGCCGAAGCGTCATCCCCCATGCACCCATAGTGACAAGGAAACGCCACGTAATGGCATCGGTTTCGGATGGTCAGGCCCCTCCAGTCGCAAAACGACCGTAAACTCGGCGGCGTGGACACGACGACCGCGGACCCCCTCGTCGGGCGGCTGCTCGACGGGCGCTATCGCATCGAGTCCCGGATCGCCCGGGGCGGGATGGCGACCGTCTACCTGGCGCTGGACGTCAGGCTCGACCGCACGGTCGCGCTGAAGGTCATGCATCGTTCCCTCGCCGAGGACCCCGCGTTCGTCCGCAGGTTCATCGGCGAGGCCAAGTCCGTGGCGAGCCTGTCCCATCCGAACGTGGTGCACGTCTTCGACCAGGGCACCGACGGCGACGTGGTCTACCTGTCGATGGAGTACGTGCCGGGCAGGACGCTGCGCGACATCCTGCGCGAGCGCGGCAGGCTGCCCGCCCGCGAGGCCCTGGAGATCATGATCCCGGTGCTGGCCGCGCTCGGCGCCGCCCACCAGGCCGGGATGGTCCACCGCGACGTCAAGCCGGAGAACGTCCTGCTCACCGACGACGGCCGGGTCAAGGTCGTAGACTTCGGCCTGGCCCGCGCCATCGAGGCGACCAACCAGACGCGCACCGGCGTCATGATCGGCACGATCGGCTACATGTCGCCCGAGCAGGTCACGACCGGCGGCGCCGACGTGCGCAGCGACGTGTACGCCGCCGGGATCATGCTGTTCGAGCTGGTCACCGGGCAGCAGCCGTACGACGGCGAGACGCCCATGTCGGTGGCCTACCGGCACGTTCACGACAGCGTGCCGCCGCCCTCGCGCCTGGTGCCCGAGACGCCGCCGCTCATCGACACGCTGGTCCTGCACGCCACCGCCCGCGACCCGCAGGACCGGCCCGCCGACGCCACCGCGATGCTCGTGTCCGCGGTGGACGCCCACCGGATGCTGCCGCGCCACTCCAGCCCGCCGTACGCCGGGGGCTCCGGCGCCCACGCCGCGCCGGGGCCGCAGGCCGCCTCCGGCGCCCACCCGGCGACGGCGCCCAGCCCGCACGCCGCCGGCCACACGCTCATCCAGCCCCGCACCGGCCTGCACACCACGCCGCCCGAGCCTCCGCGCCCGCGGGGCAAGGGGTTCAAGCCCAACTGGTTCCTGATCGTGCTGAGCGTCGTCATGGTCGCGGCCGTCGCGCTGACCGGGGCGTACTTCTCCCAGGCCCGCTATGTCAAGGTGCCCGACCTGGTCGGCAAGAACCTCGACGTGGCCATCGGCAACGCCCGCGGGCTCGGCTTCGTGGTGAAGACCGCCGAGGGCCGCAACGACGAGAAGCTCGGCAAGGGCCTCGTGCTCGCCACCGACCCCGTCGCCGGGGCCGAGCTGGAGGAGGGCTCGACGCTCACGCTCGTGCCCTCGCTGGGGCCGAAGCGGGTGACCGTACCCAAGACGCAGGGCATGGGCGAGGCCGACGCCCGCGCCGCCATCGCCGCGGCCGGGCTGCAGGTCGGCACCGTGCGGCGGGTGGAGAACCTCGAGGTGCCGCGCAACACCGTGATCCGCTCCTCCCCCGACGTGGGCGAGCAGGTCAAGGAGAATGCGAAGGTCGGGCTGTTCGTCAGCGCCGGGCTGATCATGCCGGACGTGAGCGGCATGCCCAAGGACGAGGCCGCCGCCTATCTCGGCGAACGCGGCTTCCCCGTGCAGGTCAACGAGGTCGCCGACGACGCCGAGCCGTGCACCGTGATCGCGCAGAGCCCCAAGGCCAAGAGCGAGGTGGACAAGGCCACCCCGGCGCAGCTGACGGTCTCGCGCTGCGGCGACTTCCTCGACTGGTTCCGCAACGGCGACAACGAGGCCAGGGACGACACCGAGTTCCGGATCGTGCCCCAGGTGATCGGCAAGACCGTGCGCGACGCCAAGAGCGAGCTGGAGGCGCAGGGCTTCCAGGTCAGGATCCGCAACCTGCTGGGCGGTGACGTGGTCAAGTTCCAGCGCCCCGCGCCCCTCAGCGAGCGGCCGCCCGGGTCGCAGGTCTTCCTCTGGCGGTGAAACCTTTCGCCGTCCCGGACTGTAGGTGAGGTGAGGGTCCGAGGCGGAGGTGGGTCGTGCGGGTGGCTGCGGTGCTGGTCGCGGTGGTGATGGTGGCGGGGTGCACATCCGGTACGGCAGGCGGCGTCCGTCCGGGTGCCGTGGCGCCTGCGGATCGGCTCATGCCGCCGGTCTCCGGGGTGCCGCTGGTCGCCGGCGGGTTGCGGCTGCTGGTGACCGGGCCCGGCGCGTTCCTGCTCGACGTGGACTCCGGGCGGCGGACCGCGATCCACGGCCTGCCGGAGGGCAGCGAGTACCGAGGGTTCGTCGCCGGGCGGCGGATCGTGATCGGCGCGTTCACCCCGGGCGTGGCCGGGCCGGAGCGGCTCCACGTGCTGGACGGCACGCGGGCCAGGCCGCTGGCCGAGGGGCAGTGGGCGTTCGCCGCGCGGGACGGGCTCGGGGTGTGGGTGATCCGGCAGGCCGGAGGCGAGCGGTGTGAGGTGCGGGAGCTGGGGTTCACGGGCAGGCCGCGGCGGCCGGGCTTCCCGCTCCGCTGCGACGCGGCGCCGTTCGCCGACTCCGCGCTGGGGCTGCTGGTCAACCGGGCCGACGGGCGGATGGAGGTGCTCGACCGCAGGACGGGGGCGCCGACCGGCAGGTGGCGGGCCGTACCGGGGTGGCAGGTGCTCGGCGCCACCCCGCGGGCGGCGCTGACCCGATCGGTGGGGCGGCCGGCCCGGGAGCGGCTGAGCCTGCTGGACCCGGCCACGTTCCGCTCGGCCGGGGTGCCGGTGCCGCCGACCGAGGGGCGGCCGGTCGTGGGGACGCCGGATCCCGGCGGGCGGAGGATGGCGGTCAGGTTCGTCGATCCGGCCTTCCCGGGGCCGCGGCAGTACCTGGACGTGTGGGTCCTCGATCTGCGCACCAGGACGTGGAGCAGGGTGCCCTCGATGCCGGCGCCCGCCGCGATCAAGACCGTGGCCATGGGCTGGACTCCGGACGGGCTCCTGGTGGTGACCGGTGACTTCATCATGACGGACCAGGTTCACCCGGCGGAGTCCGACTACGCGACGCTGGTGCTCGCCTGGCGGCCCGGGGAGACACGGGTGTCACTCAAGCGGCTGCCGATCGGACGGCGCCACCTGGCCGAGCTCGTCCCGTAGCAGCGGCCCTAGGAGCACAGCAGGTCCGCGCCCGCCTGGGCGATGGCCTTGATGACGGTGAGGTCCTGGGCGGCCTCCAGGGTGGTGGAGACCGCGACGTGCCGGCGCCCGTCGAGCGTGCTGATCGTGGCCGAGGTGAACCCGGCGGCGCCGCCGTTCGTCTGCACGAGCTTCCCCCCGCAGGGCGGGGGCGGCGGCGCTGGAACGCCCTCGGGCGGGTCGGTGATCACCTTCTGCAGGCCGGCGGGCAGCAGCTCGCCCTGGATGAAGGCGGCGCGGTAGGCGGCCATGTCCCGGGCGGTGGAGATCACGCCTCCGGCCCCGTGGCCCCAGCTGGCGTTGAGCCGGTCCATGTCGTGCAGGGTGCCGTCGGGTCCCGGCGTGTACCCGTGGCCGTGGGGCCCCTTGATGCCCTCGGGCGGCCGGACGGGCAGGTAGGTCCCGGTCATGCCGAGCGGCCGGAACAACCGGCGGTCGAACTCGGCGGCCAGGCTCCGGCCGGTGATCCGCTCGATGATCATGGTGAGCAGCGTGTAGTTGGCGCTGGAGTAGGAGAACCTCTCCCCCGGCTCCTGGGCGCGGGGCTGTGAGCGGGAGACCTTCATGAGGTCGGCGGGCCGGTAGTAGGTCGTGGTGTCGAAGACGTCCACGAGGCCGGGGCGGAACCACTCGGGAACCCCGGAGGTGTGCCGGATCAGCTGCCGGACGGTGATCTCCTCGGCCCGCTCGACCAGGTCCTTCTCGGCCACGACCGGCAGGACGGCGCTGAGCTTGTCGTCCAGGCCGAGCCTGCCCTCCTTCATCAGTTGCAGGGCCACGGTCGCGGTCATGCCCTTGGTCTGGGAGCCGATCCGGTAACGCGCGCCGGCCGGGATCGTCCCGCCGCGGCCGTCGAGCAGGCGCGATCCGGCGCTGCCCCGCCCGGCGCGCTTGCCGTCCACGTACATCTCCGCGATGGCCCCCAGCACCCCCGGGGTGGCCGCCAGCCTCTCGGCCACCGTTTGCACGTCGGGCCGGGTATGGGCCTGGGCGGGCTGGGCCGCGCCCAGCAGCAGCACCGCGCAGGCCAGAGCGGCGTATCTCATCACGATGATCCTTTCCTCGCGTGGCGGTTCGAGGATCTTCGCCGGGGTGCTAACTCCCGATAAGGACCATCCGGAGATAGTCGATCATGTCCCGTCTGCGGGCGAACCGGCTGCGGTAGAGGGGGCCCGGCTCGCCGCGGCGGATGCGCAGCCCCTCGCGCACGATGCGATGCCAGCGCTCGTCGTAGGCGCCGAGCGCCCACGCTCCGGCGGCGCCCTTGGAGGTCACCTCTCCGGCGGCCAGCGTGTGCCGCAGGCGGGTGGCGCCGAGCACGCCCCAGGTGATGCGGAAGTCGAGCAGCCCGACCGCTCCGGCCAGGCCGAACGGCCGCGCGCTCCGGTCGGTCCAGCGCTGCCAGTAGGTGCGGAGGTTGTTCTCGGTGAAGGCGGCGAGTTTCTCCCAGTCGGTGTAGATCTCGGGTTTCTCCGGCCCGCGTACGGCGACGCCGCCCTGCTTGAGCGTGTGCCAGGTGACGAGGTGGCGCTCGTTCGCGGCCGACTCCCGGATCCGCTTGCCGAGGACGTGCGGGCCCGGCGGGCACAGGCCGGGGTCCTTGGCCAGGTCCGCCCAGCTCACGTACGGGCCGTCGAAGTCGGGCCGCACGCCTTTCTCCCGCAGCTCGGCGTGGATCCGCCGCACGGCGGCGAGGTCGGGGGGCGCGGCTGTCACCGCCACGAAGTCCACGTCGCTGTGTCCCGGCACGTAGTCCCCGAGCGCGACGGACCCGGACAGGTAGAGCCCTTCCACGAGCCCGGGAGCGTGCCGGTCGGCCAGCTCGAGATAGAGGCGGCCGATCTCGATCGGATCATTCATCCGCGACAAACTAGCGCAATCGACCCGCCTCCAGGGTCAGGCAGAGGTCGGCGTCCAGGGCGGCCCCGCGGTCGTGCGTGGCCTGGACGACGGTCGTCCCCTGCGCCACGGCCGCCGCCAGCACCTCGCGGATGCGCTCGCGGGCGGCCTCGTCCACGCCGGTGGCGGGCTCGTCGAGCAGCAGCACCTCCGCCTCCTGGGCCAGCCCCTGGGCCACGAGCACCCGCTGGCGCTGCCCGCCCGAGAGCGTGCCGAACTGGCGCTCGGCCAGGTCGAGCACGCCGAGCTCGGCCAGGCGCCGGTCCACGGCCGCGCGATCACGCCGGGTCGCCGGCCGCCAGGGCCCGCTCCACCGGGCCATGGCCACGACCTGGCGCACGGTGATCGGCATGGCCCGGGCGGCCGGGCCGTCCTGGACGACCAGGGCGCAGCGCCCCGGCAGGCTCAGGTGGCCGCTCATCGGGCGGACGAGCCCGGCGAACACGCTCAGCAGCGTGGACTTGCCGCTGCCGTTCGCGCCCATGACGACGGTGTGCCGGGCCCGCGGCACGACGGCGGTCAGGTCGTGCAGGACGGCGCGCCGCCGGTATCCGGCCGTGAGGGCTCGCATCTCGATCATGAAATTTCCTGACTTGAAATTGATAATGGTTTTCATTGTAGAGTGCCGGGCTATGGAATGGTTGTCCGATCCCTTCCAGGTGTCCTTCGTACGGCAGGCACTGTGGGCCGGGATCCTCGTGTCGTTTCTGTGCGCCCTGGCGGGCACATGGGTGGTTCTGCGTGGCATGGCGTTCCTGGGCGACGCCGTCTCCCACGCCCTTCTCCCCGGCGTGGCCATCGCCGCGCTGCTCGGCGGCAGCATCCTGGCCGGGGCCGCGGCCGGCGCCGCGGCCATGGCGCTGGGCGTGACCGCGCTCGGCCGCTCCCCCCGGCTCTCCCAGGACACCGGCATCGGGCTGCTGTTCGCCGGGATGCTGGCGCTGGGCGTCATCGTCGTCTCCCACTCGCGCTCGTTCGCCGTGGACCTGACCGGCTACCTGTTCGGCGACGTGCTGGCCGTACGCGCCGAGGACCTGCTGCTCATCGGCGCGGCGCTGACCCTGGCCGCGCTGGTCTCCCTGCTCGGCCACCGCGCCTTCACCGCGCTGACCTTCGACCCGCGCAAGGCGCACACGCTGGGGTTGCGGCCCGGGGTGGCGCACGCGGCGATGCTGGGCCTGATCACGCTGGCCGTGGTTGCCTGCTTCCACGTGGTGGGCACGATGCTGGTCTTCGGCCTGCTCGTCGCGCCGCCCGCCGCGGCGCTGCTGTGGGCGCGGCGGGTGCCCGCGGTCATGCTCGGCGCCGCGCTCATCGGCAGCGCGGCGACCGCCGCCGGGCTCCTGCTGTCCTGGCACCTCGGGACCGCGGCCGGGGCGACGATCACCGCCGTCGCGGTGGCCGCGTTCTTCGTCTCGGCGCTGGCCCGCCGCCTGATCGGGGGCGCCGCGTGAAGGCGTTCGGTACGGCTTGCGCCGCCCTCCTCCTCGCCTCCTGCGCCACGGTTCCCCAGGCGACGGCGGCCCCCGAGACGCCGCACGGCTACGTGGCCGGGGCCGAGGAGGTGGCCGAGCCCCAGCCCAGGCTCGTGCTGGCCGACCCGGGCACCGGCGCCGTCCACGTCCTGGACCTGACCACCGGGGAGGTGACCCTGGTCGCCCACGTCCCCGGGGCCGACGGCATCGGCGGCGACGGCCGCCACGCCTACCTGAGCGCGGGCGGCCGGACGGTCCGCGCGGTGGACGGCGGCTCCTGGACCGTCGACCACGGCGACCACAAGCACCACTACCGCACCCGGCCCCGCGACCTCGGCCCCCGGACGGACGGCGCCCCGCCGCGCACGCGCACCTGCGAGAAGACGGACGCGGGCAGGCTGTGCCTGACCCGCGACGGAACCCTGCGCGCCTACGACCGCAAGGGACGCCAGCGTGCCCGGGTCAAGCTGCTCACGCCCCCGATCGGCGGCGCCACCGTCCAGGCCGACCCGGCCCGCGCCTACGTCAGCGACCCCCGCGGCAGGGCCGTACACGAGATCGACTACCGCGACGGCCTGCGCCGGGCGCGCACGTTCCGGCTCGGCTTCACGCCCGGGCTCATGGTGGAGACGGGCCGATGAGACGCGTCCTGTCCTGCCTCCTCCTCGTGCTCGCCCTGGCCGGGTGCGGCCGATCCCCCGACGCCGACGTGGTCGTCACCACCAACATCCTCGGCGACCTCGTCCGCGCCGTGGCGGGCGGGGAAGCGACGGTCAGCGTGCTGATGAAGGCCGACGCCGATCCCCACTCCTTCGGCGTCTCCGCGGCCCAGGCCGCCGGGCTGGAACGCGCCCAGCTCATCGTGCACAACGGCCTCGGCCTCGAGGAAGGCGTGCTGCGGCACGTGCGGGCGGCCCGGCGCACGCCCGCGCTCGCGGTCGCGGAGGGCGTGGGCCCGATCGGGTCCGACCCGCACTTCTGGACCGACCCCCGCCGCGTCCGCCGGGCCGTGGACCTGATAGCCGCCCGGATCGCGGCGGAGGTGGACGGCGTGGACGCCGCCGCGATCCGGGCCAACGCCGAGGCGTACAAGAAGCGGCTGGACGACCTGGACGCCTGGATCGGGGCGCGGGTCGCGACCGTGCCGCCGGAACGCCGCAAGCTCATCACCAACCACCACGTCTTCGGGTACTTCGCCGCCCGCTACGGCTTCACCGTGATCGGGGCGGTCATCCCGAGCGGAACCACGCTGGCCTCCCCCAGCGCCGCCGACCTGGCCGGGCTCAGCCGGGCCGTGCGCGCCCACCGGGTCGGCGCGATCTTCGCCGACTCCTCCCACCCCGACCGCCTGGCCCGGGCGCTGGCCACCCAGGCCGGGCTCGACGTCCGGGTCGTCCCCCTCTACTCGGAGTCGCTGACCGCCCGCGGTCCCGCCTCCACCTATCTCGGCCTCATGCGGGCCAACACCGACGCCATCGTCACTCACCTGAAAGGCTCCCCATGACGAAGTCCCTCCTCGCCGCCGGGCTGCTGGCCGCCCTGTGCGCCTGCGGCACACCCGCGCAGGCCGGTGCGAACCCCCTCGTCCTCACCTACGACGGCGGCCTGTACGTCCTGGACGGCGACCGGCTCACCCTGTCCAAGGACCTGCCGCTGCCCGGCTTCAACCGGGTCAATCCGGCCGGGGACGACCGGCACGTGCTGGTCTCCACCGCCACCGGGTTCCGCGTGCTCGACGCCGCCGCCGGCGAGCTGAAGGCCGACGAGTTCAAGGCGGCCGAACCCGGCCACGTCGTACGGCACGCCGGCAAGACCGTCCTCTTCGCCGACGGCAGCGGCGTGGTCACCAGCTTCGACCCGGAGAAGCTGGGCGACGGCCTGCCCCCGGTCACGACGTACACCGCGGCCGCGCCCCACCACGGCGTCGCGGTCGAACTGGCCGGCGGCGAGCTCGTGGTCACGCTGGGCACCGAGAAGGAACGCCGCGGCATCGCCGTACTGGACGCCGCGCGCAAGGAGAAGGCGCGCGACGAGAGCTGCCCCGGCGTGCACGGGGAGGCCACCGCCCAGGGCGAGGCGGTCGTCGTCGGCTGCGAGAACGGCGTCCTGCTGTACAAGGACGGCGCCATCCGCAAGATCGCCAGCCCGGACCGCTACGGCCGGATCGGCAACCAGGCGGGCTCCGAGCGCTCCCCGATCGTCCTCGGCGACTACAAGAAGGACCCCGGCGCCGAGGTGGAACGCCCTCAGCAGGTCTCGCTCATCGACACCGCGACGGGCACGATGAAGCTGCTGAGCCTGGGCACCAGCTACACCTTCCGCTCGCTGGGCAGGGGCCCGGCCGGAGAAGGGCTGGTCCTGGGCACCGACGGCCGCCTGCACGTGATCGACCCGGCGGCGGCCAAGGTGGTCAGGAGCATCCCGGTGCTGGGCGCGTGGAGCGAACCGGCGGACTGGCAGCAGCCCAGGCCCGCGCTGTTCGTGCGCGGCGGCACGGCCTACGTCAGCGACCCGGCCAAGCGGCAGGTGCACGCCGTCGACCTGGCCGCGGGCAAGACGACCCGCACCACGACGCTGCCCAAGCCGCCCAACGAGCTGAGCGGCGTGGCCTGACGGTCCGGCGGCCCGGCGGTCAGGCGGCCCGGCGGTCAGGCGGTCAGCTCGCGTTCCAGCGGGGTGCGGAAGCGCGGGGTGATCCGGACGCCGCCCAGCCAGGCGGCCAGCCCGGCCGCCTCGGCCTCCACGGCCGCCCGCGCCTCCGCGCCCACGTCGTCCAGCAGCCGCCAGACGACCTCGCCGTCCGCCCGCGTCGCCCAGCCGCCCGCCACCCGGCCGTCCCACCAGATGGTCGGGCCCACGTTGCCGCTGCGGTCGAACAGCAGCGGCCGGTGCTCGGGCGCCAGGTACCAGTCGCGTCCCTGCCAGCCCATCGGCGTCGGGTCGAGGGCGGGCAGGAACGCCGCCCACGGCCCGGCCTCGCCCGGGAGGCCGTCCTCCTCGGGCAGGACGTAGCCGGTGCCCTCGTCCAGGGCGACCTCGGCCGCGCCCACCGCCTTCAGCGCGCGGCGCGTGTCGCCGAGCGTCCAGCCGGTCCACCACTTGAGGTCGGCCTCGGTGCCGGGGCCGAAGGCGCGCAGCCACCGCTCCACCAGTGCCGCCTGCGCCTCGGCCACCGGCATCTCGGCCATGGCCCCGGCCAGCGCCCACCGGTGGCGGCCGCTGATCCACGAGCCCGCGGGGCGGCCGCGCCGTACCACGACGCCGTCCATCGCCATGAGCGTGAGCAGCCGTGAGGCCACGCCGACGCGGGTCTCTGAGGACGTGCCGGGCGCGTAGACGATCTGCTCGCGCAGGTACGGCACGGCCTCGCGCAGTTCGGTGGCCTCCGCCTCGCCCAGCTCGCCCAGGGCGGCGACCACCGCGGCCTCGGCGGCGGCGATCCACGGCTCGTCGAACGGGCCGCCCTCGGCGAAGTGCTTGACCAGTTGCCGGCGCTCCCTGACCGCGATCGCCGCGGTCGAGGAGTGGTGCACGACGGGCACGAGCTCCCGGGGCACCACGAAGACGGTGCGCCGCATGCCGGTCATCCGCACCAGGGTGCGGTCGGCGTACAACGCCTTCTCGACCGCCTCCACCGTGGGAAGGGCCAGCCGCGCACCGGCCGACAGGAAGACGGTCGCCGGGTCGGTCGCGTGCAGCGCCACCACCGACGCGACGGCCTCCTCGACGCCGGCCGCCTTGCGGGCCAGCGCCTGGCGTGCGCCCAGGCGCGCGCGCCGCTGCCGCGCTGTGATCCGTTCCACCGGTGCCTCCGTCCCGTGCGTGGTTCCAGGACACCTTCGCACACCCCGGGGACATCGCCGCTGCAGGGCATGCCCCGGCCTCTGGAGTCGTCCATGACAACAGAGGTGCACCCGGTCGACCAGCGGCGTCGCCACGCTCATCCAGTGCGTGGGCGTGTGGCGATCGCGGGCGGCATCCTGGTGCTCTTCAACCAGCTGCGCTTGGCGCAACGCACAAGCTGATCGCCGGTCCCGCGGCGCAGCTTCGGAGTTCTCGCGGCTAGACCCGGCGGGAACCGCCTGGGTGTACTGAAACGGCACTCAGGCACCGCGCTGCCCGTCACCGGGCAGACCCACGGGCCCCAGCGAAGGAGCCTGCATGACCCTGATGTTCCTCAACGGCGGCGCCATGCGGGGCGGACCGCTGCACCACCTGCTCGGCGGCGCGCCCCTCGTGGCCGAGACCCGCACCGCCGCCAAATACCGCTTCTACGCCGTCGGCGACCGCTGCCCGGCGCTGTTCCCCGTCTCGCACGGCGGGGCCGAGATCGACGGCGAGCTGTACGACCTGGACCTGGACCGGCTGCGCGACGAGGTCCTCCCGGCCGAGCCGCCGGAGCTGGAGCTCGGGGTGATCGAGCTGGCCGACGGCGGCTCCGCCCTGGCCATGCTGCTGCGCCGGCCGAGCACCTCGCACGCCGAACTGGCCGACATCACCGGCTACGGCTCGTGGCGCGCCTACCGGAAGGAGAGAGCGTGAGGTTCGACGTCAACTGCTCCATCCTGTTCACCGACCGGCCGCTGCTGGAGCGGCCGGCCGCGGCCAAGGCCGCCGGGTTCGACGGGGTGGAGTTCTGGTGGCCGTTCGCGGCAGCCGTACCCGATGACCGTGCGGTGGACGCGTTCGTCGCCGCGGTCGAGGACGCCGGGGTCCAGCTCGTCGGGCTGAACTTCCTCGACGACCTCCCCGAGGGCGGGCGCGGGCTGTTCTCCCGGCCCGGCGACCGGGTACGGCTGCGCGACAACCTCGACGTGGCCGCCGGGATCGCCGGGCGGCTCGGCTGCCGGGCGCTCAACGCGCTCTACGGCAACCGGGTGCCCGGGCTGTCGGAGCGGCGGCAGGACGAGGTGGCGCTGGAGAACCTGGCGCTGGCCGCGCGCAAGGCGGCCGCGGCCGGCGCGGTGGTGCTGGTCGAGGCGCTCAACAGCTACGAGTCGCCGTCCTATCCGCTGGTGTCGGTGAAGGGGGCGATCGACGTGATCGAGGGCGTCGGGGAGCCGAACGTGCGCTTCCTGTGCGACCTCTACCACCTGGCCCGCATGGGCGAGGACCTGACCGCGGCGCTCGCACATCCGCTGGTCGGCCACGTCCAGATCGCCGACAGCCCGGGGCGCGGCCGTCCCGGCACCGGGGAGCTGCCGTTCAAGGATCTCCTCGGCGGCTACGACGGCTGGGTGGGCCTGGAGTACAAGGACCCCGGCCTGGATTTCTCGTGGATCAAGGAGTTCTCGCAGTGAAGATCGGTTTCATCGGGCTCGGCGTCATGGGCAGGCCCATGGCCGGGCACCTGGTCAGGGCGGAACACGAGGTCACCGGCCACGACCTGAGCCCCGTGGATTTCGAGGGCGCCCTCGCGGGCAGTGTCGCCGAGGCGGTCCGGGACGCGGACGTGGTGATCACGATGCTGCCCGCGGACCCGCAGGTTGAGGCGGTTTTCCCGGAAATTTCGGCGAACGCCCCTCAAGACGCCCTCTACATCGACTTCTCCACCATCACCCCGCAGACCTCCCAGAAGCTCGCCCAGCAGTGGAAGCGCACCCTGGACGCCCCGGTCTCCGGCGGTGAGAAGGGCGCGATCGACGCCGTCCTGTCCATCATGGCCGGCGGCTCGGCGGCGGACTTCGCGGCCGCCCAGCCGGTCTTCGAGGCCGTGGCCACGACGTACAGGCTCGTCGGCGGCCCCGGCGCGGGGCAGTACGTCAAGGCCGCCAACCAGCTCGTCGTCGGCGGCACCTACGCCCTCCTCGCCGAGGCCATCGTGCTCATGGAGGCGGCCGGAGTGGACGCCGCCGCCGGGCTGGACGTGCTCGCCGGCGGCCTGGCCGCCGGCCGCATCCTCGACCTCAAGCGCACGTCCATGCTGGCCAGGGACTTCCGGCCCGGCTTCCGCATCGACCTGCACCACAAGGACATGGGCATCGTCCTCGACGCCGCCCGCGGCGCCGGCGTGGCCGTCCCCATGGGCGCGCTCACCGCGCAGCTCGTCGCCTCCGCGCGCGCCCAGGGGTACGGCGGGCTGGACCACTCCGCCCTGCTCAAGGTCGTCGAAGGGCTGAGCCGATGAAGATGCCCGCGATGGAGGCCGTGGTCCACGTCCTGAAGTCGGAGGGCGTCGACGTCGCCTTCGGCTGCCCCGGCGCGGCCATCCTGCCCCTCTACAAGGCGATGGAGCGGCTCGGCGGCATCGAGCACCTCATCGTCCGGCACGAGGAGGGCGCCACCCACATGGCCGACGGCTGGGCGCGCACCAACGGCCGCGCCGGCGTGGCCATCGGCACCTCGGGACCGGCCGGCACCAACATGATCACCGGCCTCTACACCGCGATCGCCGACTCGATCCCGATGATCTGCGTCACCGGCCAGGCCGCCTCCACGAAGCTGCACCAGGAGGCGTTCCAGGCGGTGGACATCGTGGAGATCGCCAAGCCGGTCACCAAGTGGGCGGTGCAGATCAAGGAGGCCGCCCAGGCGCCATGGATCTTCCGCGAGGCGTTCCGGATCGCCCGCTCGGGCCGCCCTGGGCCGGTCCTGATCGACATCCCGGTGGACGTCGCCAAGCAGGAGATCGAGTACGACCCGTCGATCGACGCGCCGCTGCCCGTCAGCGAGGTGCGCCCGCACCTGCCGCGCGTCGAGCGCGCCCTGGACATGCTGCTGGCCGCCGAGCGGCCGATCATCCTGTCCGGCGGCGGCGTCATCCTCGCCGACGCCGCACCCGAGCTGGCCGAGCTCGCCGGGTTGCTGCAGATCCCGGTGCAGGCCACGCTCATGGGCAAGGGCTCCTTCGCCGAGGACCACCCGCTGTACTGCGGCATGACCGGCATCCAGACCTCGCAGCGGTACGGCAACGCCTCCTTCCTGGAGTCGGACCTGGTGCTGGCGCTCGGCGCCCGGTTCGGCGACCGGCACACCGGCGCGCTCGACGTCTACCGGGGCGAGCGCGCGTTCATCCACGTGGACATCGAACCGACCCAGATCGGCCGGGTCTTCGGCCCCGACCTGGGCATCGTCTCCGACACGCGGCTGTTCCTGCGGGCGCTCACCGGCCTGGCGCGCGAGCGCGGCGTCAGCCGTACGCCTGGAAGGTGGGTGGCGCGCGTGCAGGAGCTGAAGCGCATGCTCACCCGGCGCGAGGACTTCGACGACGTCCCGATCAAGGCGCCCCGCGTCTACAAGGAGATCAACGAGTTCTTCGACGACGAGACCTACTTCGTCACCGCGATCGGCCTCTACCAGATCTGGGGCGGCCAGCACCAGAAGGCCGGCAAGCCGCGCCGCTACCAGGTGTGCGGGCAGGCCGGGCCGCTCGGCTGGGAGATCCCGGCGGCGATCGGCGTCAAGAAGGCCCGCCCGGAGGCGACCGTGGTCGGCGTCGTGGGCGACTACGGCTTCCAGTTCCTGGTGGAGGAGCTGGCGGTGGCGGCGCAGTACAACGTGCCGTTCGTGCTGGTGATGCTGAACAATGAATACCTCGGGCTGATCCGGCAGGCGTCGATCGGCTACGACATGAACTACGAGGTCGACATCCACTACGACGAGTTCGGCAGCGACAACGTCAAGATCATGGAGGCGTACGGCTGCGCGGGGACGCGGGTGCACGACCCGGCGCGGATCCGGCCGTCGCTGGAATGGGCCGCCAAGGAGGCGCGGCGCACCTCGCGTCCGGTCCTTGTGGAGATCATGATCGAGCGTGAGGCCAACACCCCGCACAGCGTCTCGTCCATCGACGCGGTACGCGAGTTCGAACCCCTTCCGGAGCAGGTGTGATGATAGGCACGCCCTCCTGCCCGCTCGCACCGGGCAGGAAGGCGTGTCCAGCCATTCTGTAACAGCTCGCGAGGAGTTCGTAGTGGTGGAGCACGTGCTGATCGCACCCGACAAGTTCAAGGGGTCGCTCACGGCGCCCGAGGTCGCCGCCCGGGTCTCGGCCGGGCTGGGCGTGCCGGCGGTCGAGCTGCCCGTGGCCGACGGGGGCGACGGCACCGTCGACGCCGCCGTGGCCTGCGGTTTCGAGCGTGTTCCGCTGACCGTCACCGGTCCCACGGGCGAGCCGGTGGCCGCCGCCTACGCGTGGAGGGCGCCGACCGCGGTCATCGAGATGGCCGAGGCGTCCGGGCTGCGGCGGCTGCCCGGGGGGCCGGCGGCGCTCACCGCCACGAGCTACGGGACCGGGGAGCTGATCGCGGACGCGGTCAAGCGCGGGGCCACCCGGATCGTGCTCGGGATCGGGGGCAGCGCCTCCACCGACGGCGGGGCCGGGATGGCTCGTGCGCTGGGCGCCCGGTTCCTGGACGAGGCCGGGGCGGAGCTGCCCGAGGGTGGGGCGGCGTTGCGGGAGCTGGCAAAGATCGACATGTCTGGATTTATCAGCCTTGATGGGGTTGAGGTGGTGGTCGCGAGTGATGTCGACAACCCGCTCCTCGGCGCGCACGGCGCCGCCGCCGTCTACGGACCCCAGAAGGGCGCCTCGCCCGAGGACGTCCAGGTGCTGGAGGCCGGGCTGGCCCGCCTGGCCGCCCGCGCCGCCGCCACGCACGGCCTGGTCGGCGCCCCGGAGTGCAGGAGCTCGGGACGAGAGAGCGACGAAGGAGCCAACGAGGAGCGAAGCGGGCGCGACCATGAACACGCGCACGACGGCGTCCCCAGACCCATGGGCGTCGCCGGGGCGCCCGGCGCGGGCGCGGGCGGCGGCGTCGGCTTCGCCGCCCTCGCCTTCCTGCGGGCCGACATCCAGCCCGGCATCGAGTACCTGCTCGACCTGCTCGGCTTCGGTGCGCAGGTGCGCGGCGCCCGCCTGGTCATCACCGGCGAAGGCTCCCTGGACGAGCAGTCGCTGCGCGGCAAGGCCCCGGTGGGCGTCGCGCGGGCCGCCGCCGTGGCCGGGGTGCCCGTGGTGGCCGTCTGCGGGCGGCGCACGCTCTCCGACGACGACCTGCGCGCCGCGGGCATCCAGGCCGCCTACGCGCTCACCGACCTCGAACCCGACCCCGCCCGCTGCATGGCGGAGGCCGGCCCGCTGCTCGAACGGCTGGCGGCCCGCATCGCCGCCGAATGGACGTGACATGGACGATCTGGTGATCCGCTCGCGGCGCGTGGTGACCCCGGACGGGGTGCGCGCCGCGGCGGTAGCCGTACAGAACGGCACGATCGCGGCGCTGCTGCCGTACGACGCACCGCGGCCGGCGGCGCGCGAGCACGACCTCGGCCCGGTCGCGCTGCTGCCCGGGCTGGTCGACACGCACGTGCACGTCAACGAGCCGGGCCGCACCCACTGGGAGGGCTTCGCCTCGGCCACGCGGGCGGCCGCGGCGGGCGGCGTCACCACGATCGTGGACATGCCGCTCAACTCGCTGCCGCCCACGGTCACCCCGGACGCGCTGAGCGCGAAGAAGGCCGCCGCGGCCGGCCAGTGCCACGTGGACGTCGGCTTCTGGGGCGGCGCGGTGCCCGGCAACGTGAAGGAGCTGCGCCCCCTGCACGAGCGGGGCGTGTTCGGCTTCAAGTGCTTCCTGTCGCCGTCAGGGGTGGAGGAGTTCCCGCCGCTCGGCCTCGAGGAGGTACGACCGGCGCTGGCCGAGATCGCCGCCTTCGACGGGCTGATGATCGTGCATGCGGAGGATCCCTCGCTGCTGGCCGAACCCACCGGCCCGACCTATCCGGAATTTCTCGACTCGCGCCCCGGCTCCGCCGAACGCAGCGCCGTCGAACACGTCATCCGGCTGGCCCGCGAGACCGGCGCCCGCGTCCACATCCTGCACGTCTCCAGCGCCGACTGCCTCGGCCCGCTCCGCGACGCGCAGGCCGCCGGCGTCCCGATCACCGCGGAAACCTGCCCCCACTACCTGACCCTCGCCGCCGAGCAGGTCCCCGCGGGCGCGACCGCCTACAAGTGCTGCCCGCCCATCCGCTCGTCGGCCAACCGCGACCTGCTCTGGCAGGGCCTGGCGGACGGCACCCTGACCTGCGTCGTCTCCGACCACTCGCCGTCGCCGGCCGACCTGAAGGTGCCCGACTTCGCCGCCGCGTGGGGCGGCATCGCCTCCCTGCAGCTCGGCCTCACCGCCGTCTGGACCGAGGCGTCGCGGCGTGGGTACGGCCTGGCCGACGTGGCCCGCTGGATGGCCGAAGGCCCCGCCCGGCTGGCCCGCGTCAGCGGCAAGGGCACGATCGCCCCGGGCAACGACGCCGACCTCGTCGCCTTCGACCCCCAGGCCGCCCACGTCGTGGACGCCCACGCCCTCCACCACAAGAACCCCGTGACCCCTTACCACGGGCACGCTCTCCGGGGCGTCGTCCGCACCACCTGGCTGCGCGGCCGTCCCATCGACGTGACGGCGCGGCCGTACGGAACCTTCCTGCAGTTGGGAGCACGCTGAATGACCGACTTCACCAGACTGCCCGACCTGGCCCTGCGCTCGTACGGCGGCGCCGTCGTGGCCGCCAGCGACGAGTCGTTCGCCGAGAAGGAGGCGCTCGTGCGCCCCGGCCGACCGGCGTTCCAGGCCGAGACGTTCGGTAACAAGGGCCAGGTGTACGACGGCTGGGAGACCCGGCGGCGGCGCACGCCGGGGCACGACTGGGCGATCGTCCGGCTCGGGCTGCCGGGTGTCGTGCGCGGCCTGGTGATCGACACGGCGTGGTTCAAGGGCAACTATCCGCCGCACGCGTCCGTGGAGGCGTGCGAGGTGGCCGGTCACCCCTCGCCCGAGGACCTGGCCGCGGCCGCGTGGACCGAGATCCTGCCCCAGGTGGATCTGAAGGGCGACGCGGAGCACTCCTTCGAGGTGCGCTCGGGGCAGCGGTTCACCCATGTCCGCCTGAACATGTACCCCGACGGGGGGATCGCCCGGCTGCGCGTGCACGGCGAGGTCCGCCCCGACCTGTCGCTCTACGACGGCCTCAGCCTGGACCTGGCCGCGCTGGCCAACGGGGCCGTGGTGACGGAGTGCTCCAACGAGTTCTACTCCGCCCCGCACCACGCCATCGCCCCCGGCCTCGCCCGCCACCAGGCCGAGGGCTGGGAGACCGCGCGGCGGCGCGACGCGGGCAACGACTGGATCGTCATCCGCCTGGCCGGGCGCGGCCTCATCAGGCTGGCCGAGATCGACACCACGAACCTGCTGTACAACGCGCCGGGCGAGATCCGGCTGCAGGGGCGCGACGGGGACGGCGACTGGTCCGACCTGCTGGCCCGGACCCGGCTGCAGCCCGACACCCCGCACCGCTTCCGCCTCACCGAGCCGCGGCCGGTCACGCACGTGCGCGCGGACATCTACCCGGACGGCGGCCTGGCCCGCATCCGCCTGCACGGCACCCTGACCTGAACGGCGCCGCGATCTCCTGCTGACCGGCCCTCCCTTCGGCCGGTCAGCATGGCGGCCCGCCGCGTCTCCCCACCCTGCCGCAGGGGGCTCTATGCCTCCCACAGAGGGCGGATCTCGATGCCCGCCCCCATCGGGCACCGGCGGGCGAGCTCTTCCGCCTCGTCCGGGTCGGCGCATTCGACCAGATAGATCCCGGCCAAGTCCTCGCGCAGCGGCGTGAACGGGCCGTCCGCAGCGGAGCCGCCGGAGCGCAGCGTTCTGGCCTCGGACTGGGGTTTCAGGGCCGCCGCGGCGAACGGGGCGCCGCGTTCGCTCAGGTAACGGCCGAACGCGGCGTGCTCGGCCACGGCCGCCTCCATCTCCGCCTGCGGCACCGTGGCCCAGTAGTCCTCGTGGTCGAACAGCAGCAACGCGAATCTCATGATGGACCTCCTTCTCCCTCATGACGCGCGAGCGGGCCGGAGTTCGACAGCGGCGCGGGATTCCGCGGCGGACGAGACCAGGACGACCAGCGTGCTCAGCGCCACGCAGAGGCCGATCGCGGGCTGGGCGCCGATCCGGTCCACGAGCCAGGCCACGCTCAGCCCGGCGGCGCCGTACCCGAGGCCGCCCGCGGCGTACATGCCGGAGAAGCCCACGGCCCACTGCGACTCGGGCAGCCGGTCCTGCAGGGCCACGGCGCGGGCGGTCAGAGCGGGGGTCTGCAGGAGGCCGGCGGCGGCGAACAGGACCACCACCAGGCCCAGCGCGGGCACGAGGGCGGCGGCGCCCAGGGCGAGGCCGATGCCCGTGGCCAGCAGCGTGGCGTGGGCCAGCGGGCTGCCGCGCCAGGCGCGGACGCCGTAGAGGAGGCCGCCGCCGATGCCGGCCAGCGTGTAGGCCGTCAGGACGGGGCCGGACAGGCCGGCGCCGGCGCCGTGGGTGATCAGAAGCGTGGGGAGCGCCAGGCTGACGGCGCCGAAGGCGAACATCATCGCGCCGTCGAAGGCCATCGCGGGCCAGCCGGTCCGCCAGAGGCCGGCCGGGGTGGCGGTGCCCGCGCGAGACGGCTCGGCTAGGCGGCCGGCAACCGAGGAGCCGGACGCACGAGACGGGTCGGCGAGACGGCGGGCGATCAGGGCGCCGGCGGCGGCCGTGGCGGCCATCAGGAGCACCGCGATGCGCGGGTCGGCCGCCGCCAGGAGGGCGACGACGGCCGGGGCGACGGTCCAGACCGTGGTGCTGGCCGCCGATTCGAGGCTGAGCGCGGGGATCCGGCGCTCGCCCGGTGCCAGCCGTACCAGGAGGGCGCGGAGGCCGCCGTTGGCGCCCGCGGAGATCGCGCCGCCCAGCCCGGCCAGAGCGAGCATGCCCGGCACGGTCCAGGGGCCGCGCGGCGTGGCGGCGAACGCGGCCAGCAGCGCGAACGCGCCCGCCTCGACGCCCAGCACCAGGGCGGCCTCGGCGCGCGCCGGCCTGCGGTCGAAGCGCCTGCCCAGCGGACCGGCGGCGACCGCCTCGGCCAGGGCGTGGCCGCCGCCCAGCAGGGCGCCGACGGCGTAGGAGCCGGTGGCGGCGTGGCCGAGGAAGACGAGCGCGAGCGGCGCGGCGGCCACCGGGAAGCGCTGGCAGACCAGGACCGCGAACCAGACGCCGATCCCGGGTGAGCGGAGCACGGCCAGATACTGTTTACCGGTCATACATTTAGACGGTAACAGTTACCGGCTATCGCGTAAACTGGTTACATGAGCGAGAGCGCGGCGCCGGGTGCGCTGGAGCAGGTGCGGACGTTCCTCAACACGTGGTGGGTGCCCAACGACACCCGGGCGCCCGAGGACCGGCTCCCCGCCCTGCTCGCCGACCCGGCCGCCTGGCGGGCCGACCTGCCCGCCTTCGCCTTCCCCGGCCGGAAGGACGCGCCCGGGATCGCGGAACTGCGGGCGGCGTTGCGGGCCGCGCTGGGCGAGGCGCGGCCCGTCACGCTCGGCCCGTGGCTGGCGCGGCACCCCCTGCGCGCGGAGCTCTCCGCGGATCCCGGCCGGCCGCCGCTCGCCCTGGTCCCCGAGGACGGTACGGCGGGCGGCGCGATCCTGGCGGTGGTGGCCGAGGCGGTACGGGCCGGCCAGTGGGCGCGGCTGAAGGCGTGCCCGGACTGCTCATGGGTCTTCTACGACCACAGCCGCAACGGCAGCCGCCGGTGGTGCGTGATGAGCCCGGGCGGGTCGGAGGCGCGGGGATGCGGGAGCATCGCGAAGGTCCGGGCCTACCGGGAGCGCCGCCGGACCACCGACTGACGCACATCCCCGATCCACCCGCTGGCGCACACCCGCCCGCTGGTTGGCGCACACACCCGGTCCGCGAAACGGCGTTGGCATCCCGTGACCGCTGACCCGCGCGGGCACCCCGAGGGCGCCGGCCGACGCGCGCTTCCCGTGCCGCGGAACCGGGGCCGGCGGGCGGGGCCGTGAGCTGCGTGGACGGGTGTGCCAGTGGCACGGACGTGCCGCGCCACGGCCGCATATCCGGATTTATCACCATAAATCCGGCTGGCCTTCCCCTCAATTCACGGAACAATCAGCGTTGGCCTCGCCGGCACCCTCCTCTCACCTGGACCCCCGAACCAGACCATTCACGGAATACCTGACCAACCCATTGACCCTCCGGTCAGGTTGACTAGTTTTCGGATCGCCGTGGGCCCGCGGAACCAGATCGGCACACCCCCGAGAGGAAGACCCGTCCGTGATCCCTCACCGACACCGCCTCATCGCCGGCACGACCTGCCTGCTGTTACTCGGCGTCACCGCCCCGGCCGAGGCCGCCGCCATCCCCCAGCCCCGATCCCAGGTCCAGATCCCCCAGCCCCGGCTCCAGATCCAGATCCCCCAGGCCGGCGTTGTCCCCCAGATCCCCCAGCCCGGCGCGGAAACGCATGACACGAACCTGTCCGGCCCCTCCCCTCAGAACGTCTGCGAGGAAGGCGCCACCTGGATGCGCCTGCGCATCGAGGGCCTGGACCTGCGTGACACGGACACCCTCACCCTGACCGGCTCCACGTCCGGCCGGCTCACCCTCACCCGGGCCCACGGCCGCGACCGCACGCTCACCACCCGTTCCCTGCGGGGCGACTGCGTACGCGTGACCCCGGACCTCAAGAACCCCGCCAGCAGGTACGCCGTCACCGGCTACGAGAGCGGTGCCACGGCCGACGTCGTCGTGGCCGGCGCCGGTGACATCTGCGGCAGCCAGTGCTCCGAGACGGCCAGGCTGATCACCGCCATGAACCCGGCCGCCGTCTTCACCACCGGCGACAACGCCTACGACAGCGGCACGCTCAGCGAGTACCGGGGCGACTACGCACGAACCTGGGGCTCCTTCTTCACCAAGACGTACCCGACCCCGGGCAACCACGAGTACAACACCAGCGGCGCCGCCGGGTACTTCGACTACTTCGGCGCCCGCGCCGGCGCCCGCGGCCAGGGCTACTACAGCTGGGACGTCGGCGACTGGCACTTCGTCGCCCTCAACAGCAACATCTCGATGAGCGCGGGCTCGGCCCAGGAGCAGTGGCTGCGCCGCGACCTGGCGGCCACCACGAAGCCGTGCACCGCGGCCTACCTGCACCATCCGCTGTACAACGTCGGCAACCACAGCCCCTCGACCGGCACCCGGCCCCTGTGGAAGGCGCTGTACGACCACAAGGCCGACCTGTTGCTGGCCGGGCACGACCACAACTACCAGCGCTGGGCGCCGCAGGATCATCAGGGCGCCGCGAAGGCCGACGGCGTCCGCGAGATCCTGGTCGGCACCGGCGGCCGCAGCTTCTACGGCCTGAGCGGCAGCAACCCGGCGAACCTGCAGGCCAAGAACGCCAACACCCACGGCGTGCTGAAGCTGACGCTGTCGAGCACCGGCTACCGCTTCGACTTCGTGCCGATCGCCGGCCGTACCTTCACCGACAGCGGCTCGGCGACCTGCCACCGCGCGAGCACGAGCCCAGACTTCGGCGTGTCCGCGGACCCGGTGACGGTCGCCCCGGGCGCGTCCGCCACCGCGGCGGTCCGCGTCTCCAGCCTGAACGGCTTCGCGTCGGCGACGCAGCTCACCGTCTCGGGCCAGCCGTCCGGCGTCACCGCGTCGATCTCGCCGTCGTCGGTGACGCCCCCGGCCGGAGGTACGGCAGACGCCGCCCTCACCGTCACCGCCGCCCCGGGCACCCCGGCCGGCACCCACAGCCTGACCGTGACCGGCACGTCCGGCGCCCTGACCAGGACCGCGGCCGTCGCGCTGCGCGTCGGGACCCCCGCGGTGTTCGCCGACGACTTCGAGAGCGACAGGGGCTGGACCGTGAACGCGGCCGGCGCCGACACCGCCACCACCGGCCGCTGGCAGCGCGGCGACCCCGAGGAGACCGCGGAGGAGGGCGTCAAGCAGCTCGGCGCCACGGTCAGCGGCGTCAACGCCCTGGTGACCGGCAGGCTGGCCGGCTCCGGCCCGGGCGCCCACGACGTGGACGGCGGCGTCACCAGCATGCGCTCCCCCGAGGTCACGCTGCCGGCCGGCGCGCCCACGCTGACCTTCTCCTACGCCTTCGCCCATCGCGACAACGCCGGCCCGGAGGACTTCTTCCGGGTCAAGGTCGGCACGTCCGTCGTCTTCGAGAGGAAGGGCACGTCCGGCGCCGACCTGGACGGCGCCTGGACGACGGCGAGCGCGGACCTGTCGGCCTTCGCCGGCCAGACGGTCCGCATCACCGTCGAGGCCGGCGACATGGGCGGCGCCAGCCTGGTCGAGGCCGCCGTCGACGACGTGAGCATCGGCTCCTGACAAGCCGGGGGACACGGGACGCCACCCCCCTCGCCACGCCCGTCCCGTGTCCCCTTCTCCCGCCTGGAAAGGATTCGCCGTGTACGTCTCGACCATCCGCGCTCCCGGCGCGCGGCGGCTGGGCCGGGTGCCCGCCACCGTGGTCGCGCTGGGGCTGGTCAGCTTCTTCACCGACGTCTCCGCCGAGATGGTGGCTGCCTTTCTGCCCATGTACCTGCTGTACGGCGTGGGCGCCGGCTACCTGCACCTCGGCATCCTGGACGGCCTGTACACCGGGGCCGGTGCCGTCCTGCGCCTGGCCGGCGGCCACCTGGCCGACCGCACCTCGCGGCCCAAGGCCGTCGCCCTGGCCGGATACGCCCTGTCGGCCGCGGCCAAGTTGTCGTTCCCGCTGGCCGGCGGGTCGCTGCCCGGCGTCGGCGCGGCCGTGGCCGTGGACCGCGCGGGCAAGGGCCTGCGGGCCGCCCCGCGCGACGCGCTCATCGCCGCCGCCACTCCCCCGCCGCTGCTCGGCGCCGCGTTCGGCGTGCACCGGGCGCTGGACACCGCGGGCGCGCTGCTCGGCCCGATTCTCGCCTTCACGCTGGTGGCCGCGGTGGGCTCGGCCTACGACACGGTGTTCGGGGTGAGCTTCTGCCTGGCCCTGGTCGGGGTGCTCATCCTGGCCTGTTTCGTGCGGGGCACGCGGCCGGCGCCCGCCGCCGGTCCGCGGGTGTCGGTGCGTGAGGGGTGGCGGCTGCTGCGCGAGCCGTCCGTGCGCCGCGTCGCCGTGGTCGCCACCTGCCTGGGCCTGGGTACGGCCGGCGACGCGTTCCTGTTCGTGGCCGTGCAACGCCAGTCGGGCCTGGGGCCGGGGGCGCTGCCGCTGCTTCCGCTGGCCACCTCGCTGGTGTTCCTGGCCGCCGCGGTGCCGGTGGGCAGGCTGGCCGATCGCGTGGGCGGCCGGCGGGTGTTCCTGGCCGGGCACGCGCTGCTGGCCCTGGCCTACCTGCTGCTCGGCGCCGGCGGGGTGCTGCCCGCGTGGCCGGCGGCGGCAGCCGTCCTGGTGCTGCACGGCCTGTTCTACGCGGCCACCGACGGTGTCCTGATGGCCTGCCTGGCGCCCCGGCTGCCCGAGCGGCTGCGGGCCAGCGGGCTGGCCCTGGTGCAGACCGGCCAGGCGGTGGCCCGGATGGGCGGCGCGATCTGCTTCGGGGCCCTGGCCGCCGGGCAGGGCCTGCCCGCCGCGTTCACCCTGTTCTGCGCGGCGCTGACGGGAGTGCTGGGCGTCGCCGTCCTCAAGCGGAGGAGGACATGAAACGGCTGGCCGGAGGCGTGGCGATCGGGGTGGTCCTGGTGGCGTGCGCCGCATATGTGGCCCGGACCTCCGAGGCGGCCGGAGGAGGGTCCGCCGCCGCGGCGTCCGGGCCGGGGACGCTGGTGTTCCTGGACGACCGGGGCGAGCTCTCCCGCGTGGACCGGGGCGGGGTGGCCCGTCTCGGGGTCAGGTGCCTGCGCTCGTACACGGCCCGGGGCACGACGGTGTGCCTGCGGCCGGTGGCGATCCCGGCGGGGTTCGAGGCGGCGATCCTGCGCGGCGGCAAGGAGGCGGCCGAGCCGATCCGGATCGACGGCACGCCGAGCCGCGCCCGGGTCTCCCCCAGCGGACGGCTGGCCGCCTGGACGGTGTTCCGCAGCGGCGACTCCTACGATCCGGGCGCGTTCGCCACCACCACCGGCGTCTACGACACGCGCACCGGCGCCCTTCACGGCTCGCTGGAGGACTTCGCGGTCACCGTGGACGGCCGGCCGTACCTGCGGGAGGACCGCAACTTCTGGGGCGTCACCTTCGCCGGGGACGACGAGACGTTCTACGTGACGATGGGGTCGGCGGGGAAGGTCCGGCTGATGCGGGGGCGGCTCGGCGCACGCTCGCTCAGCGCCGTCGCAGAGGGGGTGGAGTGCCCGTCGCTCTCGCCGGACGGGACCCGCGTGGCCTACAAGAAGCGCTCGGGTGAGCGCTGGCGGCTGCACGTCATGGACCTGGCGAGCCTGCGGCAGACGCCGCTGGCCGAACCTGGCGACGTGGACGACCAGGCGGAGTGGCTGGACGACGCCACCGTGGCCTACGGCAGGGACGGGGCGGTGTTCGCCGTCCCCGCCGACGGGAGCGGCACGCCGCGGCTGGTACGGCGGGGCGCCGGCGCACCGGCCATGCAGCGCTGACGGCCTAGTCCCATTCCCAGGCGACGCCGTGCAGTCCGGGCTCCGGGTCGAGGACGATGCGGGCGGCGGTGCGGGAGGCGCCGATCCACAGCTCCCGCACGGCGGTCCTGGGGTGGGCGATCGAGGCGTGGTGGTAGGCGTGGCAGCGCGCCGGCAGCGCCCCCGGGGCGAACTCCACCTCCACCGTCAGCTCCCGCGTGCCGGGCTCGGCCCGCCAGACGGTGTGCGGGTCGAGGTGACCGGGCGGGTAGGCGAGGGTGCGGGCGGCGACCGTGCTCTCGCCCGCGGGCAGGGTCCGGTCCAGCAGCATCTCGTGGACCTCGATGCCGGTCTCCTCGTCGGCCCTGATGCGGCCGGGACGCCAGCCGCGGGCCTGCTCGATCGCGGGCCCGCCGGCCCCGGCCATGTAGGCGTGGCAGACGACCAGCGCCCGCCACGCCTCCTGCCGGGTGGCGCAGAACACGGTCTGCGTGCTCACGGTGCGGATCTGGCGGTGGGCGTCCAGCCGGACCAGGACGCTGTGGCGCAGGCACGCCGGGTTCGTCAGGCTCTCCGGGGTGGCGTCGAGCTGGGCCAGGGCCCGCCGGAGCCCTTCCGGCCTGGCCCACGACCGGTCCGGGCGCGGCGGCCTGGGCGCGAGCTGCCCGGCCCACCGGCCGCGCGGGCGTGGCGGGCCGAGCAGGTCCAGCAGCCCGCCTTCGGGTACGGCCAGCATCTCCTCCAGCACGCGGACGGCCCGCAGGGAGGCCGGGCGCTCCGGCTGGGTGCGTCCGGACTGCCAGTAGCTCAGGGCGGTCCGGCTGACCGAGACGTCGCGTTCGCGCAGCCGGTGCTGGAGCCGGTCGAGGCTGAGTCCGCTCTCCTGGATGGCCAGGCGCAGCGCGGCGCTGAACGGGCCGTCCTCAAGCGCCTTCTTCAGGTCCTCCGTCATCACAGCCAGCCCTCGTGCGCGGCCGCGACCGCGAGCTGGAACCGGTTGGCCGTCGAGGTGCGGGCCATGAGCTGCTCCAGGCGGCGGTAGAACGTGCGCCGGCTCATGCCCAGCGTCTCGGCCGCCCGCACGTCGCTGACGCCGGCGTGCAGCAGCGCCAGGAGCTGCCGGTCGTCCGGGCCGATCGCGGCGCGCTCGCCGGTGGCCCGGTGCAGCGGGAGGCCGCCGGACCAGCAGAGCTCGAACAGGCCGATCAGCGCCTCGAGGAGGCCGCCCGCGTACACGATCGTGAGGGTGGCGTCGAGGCCGTCCTCGGGGCGGGCCATCCAGGCCAGGTCGTGGTCCAGGATCGTCATGTTGACCGGCAGCTCGGCGGCGACCCTGGCCTGCTCGCCCGCCTCCACGCACGGGATCACGTTGCCCTCCAGGTAGCCGGGCTGCTCCAGGCAGGCGCGCGAGTACACGACCCGGTAGGCGACGCCGCGGGCCAGTTGCTCCAGCTCGGCCCGGTTCGCGGTGCCGAACAGGTGCGGCGGGCGGTCCAGGCGGCGGATCTCGTGGCGCACGCCGGCGACCAGTTGCCGGATGCGCACCTTCACCGCCGAGCCCGTCACCACCTCGACCGGGGACTCCACGCCGCCTCTCCTGGCCGGGCGGCGGGCCTCGAAGGCGTTGCCCACGGCGATTCCCGCGCGCTCGACGTCGGCCTGGCGGCGCCGTACCAGGGCGCTGAGACCGGCGGCGGGGATGACGGCGCGGCTGCCGCGGCCGGTGTCGTGGCGGGTGGCCAGGCCCCAGGCCGTGAGGTCCTTGAGTGCGGTGCGGGCGGCGTCCTCGGTCATGCCCAGGGCGGCGGCGAGGTCGCCGGCGGTGGCGTGCGGGGTGCGCAGGAGCAGTTCGTAGCCGCGGGCGGCGTCGGGGTGCAGGCCGAGCAGGACGAGCTGGGCGTGGAGGTCATCCTGGTCCACCCGCTCACTATAGGTCGGGGGGCGGAGGCCGTCAGGGGGTGAGCGCGTGGATGGGGCCGGTGGTCGTGGTCAGCGGCCGGCAGGTGCCGCCGCGGCGGACGGCGACGAGTTCGGCGGCGATGGAGACGGCGACCTCCTCGGGGGTGCGGGCGCCGAGGTCGAGGCCGATCGGGGAGCGCAGGCGGGCCAGCTCGGACTCGGTCAGCCCCGCCGCGCGCAGGCGGCGCAGCCGCTCGTCGTGGGTACGGCGGGAGCCCATGGCGCCGACGTATCCGGCGCCGGTGCGCAGAGCGCGCTCCAGCAGCGGGAGGTCGAACTTGGGGTCGTGCGTGAGCACGGCGACGGCGGTGCGCGCGTCCACGTGCTGGCGGTCCAGGTAGCGGTGGGGCCAGTCGACGACCACCTCGTGGGCGTCGGGGAAACGCCTGCGGGTGGCGAAGACGGGCCGGGCGTCGCAGACGGTCACGTGGTAGCCGAGGAAGCGGCCGATCCGGGTGAGGGCGGCGGCGAAGTCGATGGCGCCGAAGACCAGCAGGCGGGGCGGCGGCGTGCGGGACTCGACGAACATCCGCAGGCCGTCGCAGCCGACCTCTCTGACGCCGGTCGCGCCGGTGTCGAGCATGGCGGCGGCCTCGGCCCGCACGAGCCGGTCGATCGCCGCGTCACCCGCGGAGCCGGTGTACTCGCCCGACGGGGTGAGGCAGAGGGCATGGGGAGGGCCGCTTGAGCCGGCCGCCCCGGCCGGAGGCAGGATCCGGGCCAGGGCGACCGGCCGGCCTGCGGCCAGCGCGTCCAGGTGGGCGCGGAAGGCGGGCTCGGCGGTGTGCGGCCAGACGAGGATGTCGATGACGCCGCCGCAGGTCAGCCCCACGGCGAAGGCGTCGTCGTCGCTGTAGCCGAACGTCTGCCCGATGGCCCTGCCCTCGCGCAGGGCTTCCAGGCACAGCTCGTAGACGGCCCCTTCGACGCAGCCGCCGGACACGCTGCCGACGGCGGTGCCGTCCTCGGCGACGGCGAGCGCCGCCCCGGGCTCGCGGGGCGCGCTGCCGCTGGTCCCGACGACCGAGGCGACCGCGAAGCGCCGCCCCTCCCCGAGCCAGGTCAGGAGGTCTTCGACGAGGTCACGCATGGCGTCTCCTTACCGGGTCGCGCGGGGAGGGGCGGCGGTGCCGTACGGCTCAGCCGAGAAGGCCCTCGATGAACGCGATGCCGAAGTAGGCGGCGAAGATGGCGGTGATCAGCCAGAGCAGCCAGTGGATCTCGGTGAACCTGCCGCGTGCCGCCTTGATCACGGTGTAGGCGACGATGCCGGCGCCCACGCCGTTGGTGATCGAGTACGTGAACGGCATGAGGGCGATCGTGAGGAAGGCCGGGATGGCCAGCTCCAGGTCGTCCCAGCTGATCTTGCGGGCGGCGGTCATCATGAGCGCGCCGACGAGGACGAGCGCGGGCGCGGCGGCCTGCGCGGGCACGACGGCCGCCAGCGGCGTCAGGAACATGGCGCCGGCGAAGAGGCCGCCGGTGACGAGACTGGCGAGGCCGGTGCGAGCGCCCTCCCCGACTCCCGCCGCCGACTCGACGACGACCGTGTTGGCCGAGGCGCCGGTGAAGCCGCCGATGATGGCGCCGAAGCCGTCGACGGTGAGGATCTTGCCGATGCCCTGGATCTGGCCGCGCTCGTCGGCGAGCCCGGCCTCTTCGCCGACGCCGATGATGGTGCCCATCGCGTCGAAGAAGCCCGACAGCACCAGCGTGAACAGCACGACGGTGGCGGTCAGGATGCCGGCCCGGCCGAAACCGCCGAACAGGTCGATCGAGCCGAGCAGCCCGAAGTCGGGGGTGGCGACGACGGTGTCGGGCAGGCGGGGGGTGACGACGCCCCACGTGAGCCCGTCCACGGTGGCGTTGACCGTGATCGCCAGCGCGGTTGCGGCGACGATGCTGATGAGGATGGCCCCGGGCACGCGGCGGACGAACAGGGCGAGCATGAGCAGCAGGCCCGCGCAGAAGACGGCGACGGGCCAGCCCTGCAGGTGGCCGCCGGCGCCGAGCGTGACGGGGGTGCCTTCGCCGCGGCCGACGAAGCCGGCGTCCACCAGGCCGATGAGCGCGACGAACATGCCGATGCCGACGCCGATGGCGTGCTTCAGCCCGGTGGGGATGGCGTCCATGATGAGCCTGCGGATGCCGGTGAGGGCGAAGACGACGATGACCACGCCTTCGAGCACGACCAGGCCCATCGCCTGGTCCCAGGTCATGAACGGCGCCGCCTGGAAGGCGACGACGGGTGCGACGCCGAGCCCGGAGGCCAGCGCGAAGGGGGCGTTGCCCACCACGCCCATGAGGATCGTGGTGAGCGCGGCCGACAGGGCGACGGCGGTGGTGAGCTGGGGGATCGTGAGCTGGGCGCCGGTGACGTCCTTGGCGCCGCTGAGGATGATGGGGATGAGCAGGATGATGTAGGCGACCGCCACGAACGTGGTGATGCCGCCGCGCACCTCCCTGCCCAGGGTGCTCCCCCTGCCCGGCAGGTCGAAGAACCTGCCGAGGGCTCCGGCCGGGGGCCTGGTCTCGAGCTGTGTCATGGTCGTGCCCTCCTCGGGGCGTGGCCGACCTGCGGCTGTGCTGCCGCTGGGTGCGGTTGTGGAGTCTGTCCCGCCGGAACATGGGGGGTGCGGGCTGCCCCTGTCGGTCAACTCACCCGGAGTGCGTTCATCCGGTGATGTGCTCCGGACGCACCGGCACCCGGTCGAGTGCCAGCCCCGTGGCGTCGCGGATGGCCGCGACGATGGCCGGGGTGGAGGAGAGCGTGGGTGGCTCTCCGGCGCCCCGCAGCCCGTATGGGGCGCGCGGGTCGGCGTTCTCGAGGATTTCCAGCCGCATGGGCGGCATGTCGAGGATGGTGGGGATGAGGTAGTCGGTGAACGACGGGTTGCGGACCTTGCCGTCGCTGACCACGATCTCCTCCATCACCGCCAGGCCGAGGCCCTGGGCGGTCCCGCCGTGGATCTGGCCCTCGAGCGAGAGCCGGTTGAGGATCTTACCGACGTCCTGGACGGCGGCGAGCTCGACCACCTTGACCAGGCCGAGTTCCACGTCCACGTCGACCACGGCCCGGTGCACGCACAGGCCGAGCTGGGTGTGGGTGTCGCCCTGCCCGGTGGCCTGGTCCATGCCCGTGGTGGGGTGGTGGTGGTACTCGCGGGTCTCCTCGATGACCCGGTCGCCGAGCACGTCCTCGATGGCGGCGACGACGCCGTGGGCGGCCGAGATGATTTTTCCCCCGGCGAGCGACAAATCATCGTAAGTCCCGCCGACGAGGGCGACCACCCGGTCCCGTACGGCCCGGCACGCCGCCTGGACGGCGCCGCCGGTCATGTACGACTGCCGCGACCCGGAGGACGAGCCGGAGTCGCCGACCTGGTTGTCGGCCGGGTGGATGACCACCTTCTCGACGCCCAGCTCGGTGCGAGCGATCTGGGCCTCGATGGTCACCAGCCCCTGCCCGACCTCGGCGGCGGCCGTGTGCACCAGCGCGGTGGCGGCCCCGCCGATCACCTCCAGCCGCACCTTGGCGGTGGAGTAGTCGTCGGCGCCCTCGGAGAAGCAGATGTTCTTCAGGCCGACGCCGTATCCGACGCCCCGCCGTACCCCCTCGCCGTGGGTCGTCTGGGAGGCCCCGCCGGGAAGGTGCCGGATGTCGGAGTCGTCCAAGGGCGGCGGCATCGGCAGGTCGCGCGCCTGCGCGAGCATCTCCTTCATGGGCAGCGGCGCGTGGATGATCTGCCCGGTGGCCAGCTTCGAGCCCTGGGAGGCGGCGTTGATCTGCCGGATGGTCACCGGATCGATCCCGCAGGCGGCGCCGAGCTTGTCCAGCATGGACTCGTAGGCGAAGCACGCCTGCACGGCGCCGAACCCGCGCATGGCGCCACAGGGCGGGTTGTTCGTGTAGACGCCATAGGCGTCGATCTTGATGTTCGGGATCACGTAGGGGCCGACCCCGAGGGAGGCGGCGTTGCCGACGACGTTGAGCGTGGACGAGGTGTACGCGCCGCCGTCGAGGATGATCTCCACGTCGGCGTAGAGGATCTTGCCGTCCCGGGTGGCGCCGTACTCGTAGCGCATCTGGGCCGGGTGCCGGTGCACGTGCCCGAAGAACGACTCGTACCGGTTGTAGACCATCTTCACCGGCCGGCCGGTGCGCAGGGCGAGCATGGCGGCGTGGATCTGCATGGACAGGTCCTCGCGCCCGCCGAACGCGCCGCCGACCCCGGAGAGCGTCATCCGGATCTGCTCGTCGGCCAGCCCGAGGCAGGGGCCGATCTGCGACAGGTCGTTGTGCATCCACTGGGTCGCGACGTACAGCTCGATGCCGCCGTCCTCCGAGGGGATCGCCAACCCCGACTCGGGCCCGAGGAACGCCTGGTCCTGGATGCCGACCTCGTAGGTCCCGGTGACCACGACCTCGGCGCTCGCGCGTGCCGCCGCGACGTCGCCGACCCGCACCGGCTGGTGGCGGGCCGGGTTCTGCCGCTCCTGGACCTGCGGGTAGCCCGGGTCGAGCGCCGCGCGGCGGGCGTCGGTGAGCGGCTCCAGGATCTCCCACTCGATGACGATCTCGTCGAGCGCGCGGCGGGCCGTCTCCGGATGCTCCGCGGCCACCACCGCGATCGGCTCGCCCTGGTGCCGCACCTCGCCGATGGCCAGCACGGGCTGGTCCCAGGTGTGGTCCTCCCCGTAGTGCTTGCGGCCGGGGACGTCCTCGTGCGTGAGTACGGCGTGCACCCCCGGCTGGGCGAGCGCCGGGGCGGTGTCGATGGCGACGATGCGCGCCCTGGGGTGCGGACTGCGCAGGGTGGCGCCCCAGAGCATCCCGTCCGCCCAGAGGTCGGAGGAGTAGGCGAACTCGCCCCTGACCTTGAGCGTGCCGTCCGGCCGCAGTGTGCTCTCGCCCACTCCCCCGGTGCCGGGGGCGGCGATCTCGCGCGGCGCGCGCAGCGGGGTGGTCACCTGTGTACCTCCTTGGCGACGGAGAATCCCTGTTCCCGCGCCAGCCGCATCAGCCGGCGGTGCGCCTCGGCGCCCGCCCGGCCGGACGCGTCCTGGTCGACGGTCCTCAGCTCGTCGTCCTCCACGACGGTCTCGCCGCCGACGAGCAGCCGGGCCAGCGGCGGCTGGCGGGTGGCGAAGACGAGCTGGCAGACGGGGTCGGTGACGGCACTGGCGAAGCTGCCGTCCACCCGCCACAGGGCGAGGTCGGCGAGCTTGCCCGGCTCCAGCGAGCCCAGCTCGTTCTCACGGCCGAGGTTGCGCGCGCCGCCGAGCGTGGCCATCTCCAGCGCCTGGCGGGCGGTCAGCGCGGTCGGCCCGTACGCGGCGCGCTGGAACAGCAGCGCCTGGCGCATCTCGCCGGCGAGCGTGGTCAGCTCGGAGGAGGCGTTGCCGTCCACGCCGATGCCGACGTTGGCCCCGCGGCGCAGCATCTCCGAGACGCGGGCGATGCCGGCGCCGAGGCGGCCGTTGGACGAGGGGCAGTGCGCCGCGCCGGTGCCGGTGGCGGCCAGCTTGTCGATGTCGCCGTCGCTCAGGTGCACGGTGTGGGCGAACCACACGTCGGAGCCGAGCCAGCCGAGCTTCTCCATGTAGTCGACCGGGCGCACGCCGAACGCCTCGACGCAGTGCTCGTCCTCGTCGAGCGACTCGGCCAGGTGGGTGTGCAGGCGCACGCCCTTGGCCCTGGCCAGTTCGGCGGCGCCGGTCATCAGCTCGGCCGTCACCGAGAACGGCGAGCAGGGCGCCACGGCGATGCGCAGCTTCGAGGAGAACGACGGGTCGTGGTAGGCGTCGATGGCCTCGGCGGTGGCGGCCAGGATCGTCTCGCGGTCCTCGACCACGACGTCCGGCGGCAGGCCGCCCTGCGAGTGACCGCGGTCCATGGAGCCGCGGGCCGGGTGGAAGCGGATGCCGAGCTCGCGGGCCGCCTCGATCTCGGCGGCGAACAGGTCGCCGCGGCCGCTCGGGAAGACGTAGTGGTGGTCGCTGGAGAGCGTGCAGCCGGACAGCGCGAGGTAGCCGAGCCCGGCGGCGGCGGCGCCCTTGACCACCTCGGCGTCCATCGCGGCCCACACCTGGTAGCTGGCGACCAGCCACTCGAAGAGCGTGGCGTCCTGGGCCAGGCCCTGGGAGGCCCATTGGTAGAGGTGGTGGTGGGTGTTGACCAGGCCGGGCGTGGCCAGGCAGCCGGTGCCGTCGATGCGCTGAACGCCGGGCCCGCCGGGCTCGGGCGCGCGACCGGCGCCGAGGGCGGCGATCCGATCCCCCTCGATCCGGATATATCCGGACTCGATCTCGGGGCCTGCCACGGGGGCGATGTAGACGTTGTCGATGATCACGGTCCGGCCGGGGCCACCCGCAGGCCCGGTCATGCGCCGGCGACCTTACGCGAGGCGGCCAGCCGTACCGCATCCAGGATCTTCTCGTAACCGGTGCATCGGCACAGGTTCCCCGCCAGCGCCTCGCGGATCTCCGCGTCGGAGAGGTCGGGCACGCGTTCGTGCTTATGGTCGCGACCGCTTCGCTCCTCGTTGGCTCGTCCCTCGCTCTCTCGTCGCGAGCTCCATCGCTCGATGAGGTCGTGCGCCTGCACGACGAGCCCCGGCGTGCAGAACCCGCACTGCACCGCGCCGCACTCGACGAACGCCTCCTGCACCGGGTCGAGCCGGTCGCCGTCGGCCAGCCCTTCGACGGTCCTGACCTGGCGCCCCTCGGCCTGACCGGCCGCCACGAGGCACGAGCAGACGGGCGTGCCGTCCAGGTAGACGGTGCACGAACCGCACTCGCCCTGCTCGCAGGCGTTCTTGGAGCCGGGCAGCCCGACCCGCTCACGCAGCACGTAGAGCAGGCTCTCCCCCGCCCATACGTCGTCCACGGACTCTTCGCGCCCGTTCACGGTGAAGGTGACGCGCATCAGGCGGCCCTCACTTTCCGGTAGTCGTTCCACGCCCAGGTGAGCGTGCGGCGGGCCATCACGGCGATGGCGTGCCTGCGGTAGTCGGCGGTGCCGCGCACGTCGTCGATCGGCGAGGCGGCCTGCGCGCACAGCTCCCCGAACCGCTTGAGCAGCGCGCTGTCCAGCCGGGCGTCCCAGTCCAGCTCGTGCGCCAGGAAGTCCTCGGCCTCCAGCGCCCGCCGGGGCGTCGGGGCGGCCGAGCCGATGCCGGTGCCCACCCGCCGCTCGCGCGGGTGCAGCGCGAGCGCGAACGAGCACACCGCGATGACCATGGCGTTGCGGGTGCCGACCTTGGAGAAGTACTGCGGCCCGCCCGCCGCCTCCACGTGCACCGCCCGGATCAGCTCGTCCGCCTGCAGCGCGCTGCGCTTCACGCCCAGGTAGAACTCGTGCGCCGGGATCATCCGCACCCCGCGCTCGCGCGACTCCACCTCGACGGCGGCCCCGGCGGCCAGCAGCGGCGGATGGCTGTCGCCCGCCGGCGAGGCCGCGCCGAGGTTGCCCCCGACCGTGCCCCGGTTGCGGATCTGCGGCGAGCCGACCGTCCGCGCGGCCTGCGCGAGCCCCGGCAGCACCCCGCCGAGCTCCTCGATGATCGTCACGTACGGCAGGCCAGCCCCCACCCGGTAGGTGTCGCCCTCCCGCGACCAGGTGGCCAGCTCGGCGACCTGGTTGAGGTCGAGCAGGGCCGGCGGCCGGTGCACGTCGAAGTTGATCTCCACCATCACGTCGGTGCCTCCCTGAATGGGCACCGCCTCCGGCCGGACCGCCTTGGCGGCCAGCGCCTCCGCCCACGTCGTGGGCCGCAAGAACTCCATCACTACTCCCAGGCGAAGGCGGCGTCCGGGGCGTCGTCGCGCAGGACGGCGCCTTCGATCAGCCCGTAGGGGCGGTCGGCCGCGTAGTAGACCTCGTTGTCGTTGTCGAGGCCGAACGGCGCCAGATCCACCAGGAAATGGTGCTTGTTCGGCATCGCGAACCTGATCTCGCAGACCTCCTCGCAGGCGGTGAGCACGCGCTCGCCCATGGCGTAGAGGGTCTGCTGGAGGGAGAGGCTGTGGGTCTCGGCGAAGGCTTCCAGCAGGCACCGCCGTACCTCGGTATAGGACTTGCCGAAGGAGGAGGAAAGGCCCGAGTGCCGCCACTGGGCGGAGACGGCGGTGGCGAGGATGCGGTCGGTGGTCGGCCGCAGGGTGGTGTACTCGTCCTCGATGTAGCCGTGGAACTCCGAGCCGGTCGAGTTCAGGACGACCAGGTCGCGCAGGCCGGAGACGATCGTGGTGCGGCCGTCGCGGTCGTGGTGCACGACGCAGGTGCGCACCTCCTGGCCCTCGCGGACGAACGAGTGCTGCCGGTCGCCGGCGACGGGGATGCGGCGCCAGGAGTACTCCTCGATCTCCACGCGGGCGTGGTGGATCGTGGGCCGGTTGCCGACGTAGTGCCGGGCCAGCAGGAGGGCGAAGTCCTCGATCTGGTCGACGCCGAACCTCTTGGCGAAGGCGAAGGCGGTGTTCTTCTGCGTGTCGGTCGGGAGGACGGCCGCGTTGCTGCCGGTCAGGTGGACGTCTTCCATGTCGCCGGAGAGCGCGGAACTGACGTTGACGTCCTTGATGTGGTGGACACCGCCGTCCCGCACGACCCGGACGAGCCTGGTCTCCGCCTTCCCGTAGCGGTTGGGCCCGAGGATGACTGGCATCTAGCTCCCTCGATAGGTGGAGTACGCGAACGGGCTGAGCAGGAGCGGGACGTGGTAGTGCTGGTCCGGGTCGTCGACGGTGAAGGCGATGACCACCTCGGGGTAGAAGGTGCTCAAGCCGCCGGTGTCGAAGACGACGCGGTGCACGCCCCGGCCGGGGTTCCAGCCCTTGATCCGGCCGTCGTCGTCGGTGCGGCCCTCGGCCACGACCGTGCCGTCCCGCTCCAGCCGTACGGCGACGCCCGCGGCCGGGCGGCCCGTCGCGGCGTTCAGGATGTGGGTGGAGAAGCTCATGCCAGGCCCACCAGCTTGGCCATGCGCAGCCGGGTGATCTTGGCCAGTTCGTCGCGTACCGCGCGGCGCTCCGCCTCCTCGTCGTTGAGCAGGCGCTCGTTGAGGCGGTCGAGCATCTGGCGGCCGGTCAGCCCGGTCGCGCAGATCAGGTACACGTGGCCGAACCTGTCCTCGTAGGCGCGGTTGCCCGCGGCGAGCTCCTCCAGCACCTCGTCGCCGACGCCGGCCTGCTCCTGGCGGGACCACTTCTCGGTGCCGCGCTCGCCGATCCGGGGGTGCGCGGACAGCGCCTCCAGCACGTCGGGCCAGTCCAGCGCGCGCACCGCGGTGTCGGCGGTGGCGGTGAGCTGGGCCAGGTCCCGGTGCGGCCGGAGCGCGGCCACGGCCCCGGCGAAGGCCCGCGAGGCGCAGCAGGCCATCAGCTGGCGCTCGGCGTCGGCCGGGCTGAGGGCGTTGAAGTCGGCCAGCCCGGCCACGGTCTGCAGGTTCGGCATGTCAGAAGTACACACATGGCCGTCGTGCCCGGTCCATCCGCAAGAACTCCGAACTGGCCAACGGGTTGGTCAGGACTTTTCGTGTCATGCTCCAAGTACGTACGGAGGGTGACGGCGGGTACTGTCCGTGCATGCGACTCAACGCGCTGCCGGACATGCCGGAGCTGGGTCTGTCGACCGTGGTCGGGCACGACGACCTGGACCGCCCGTTGCGCTGGGTCGTCACCACCGACATGCTCGATCCCGGCCGCTACCTCAGCGGGGGCGAGCTGGTGCTGACCGGGCTGATCTGGCGCCAGACCTCTGAGGACAGCGAGACGTTCGTGGCGGCGCTGGCCGCCGCCGGGGTCTCGGGGCTCGGCGCCTGCGAGGCGGCCTCCGCCGGCGACCTGCCGCCCGACCTGGTGGCCGCGTGCAGGAAGCACCGGGTGCCGCTCTTCCACGTGCCGCGGGCGCTCGGCTTCGCCGAGGTGACCGAGCACATCGTGCGCCGCCTGTCCGGGGAGCGGGCCTCCGACGTCAAGGCCGTGCTCGACCGGCACCGCCGGCTCGTCTCGGGCGCCGGGCTGGACCCGGTGCTGGAGATGATCGGGCGCGACCTGGGCATGCGCGGCTGGGTGCTGACCGCCTCCGGCCGGGCCGTCGCCGGCGCCCGCCCGCCCGCCGAGGCGCCGATGCTGGCCAGGGCGTTCCTGACGGCCAAGCGGCTGCCCTGCGTGCGCTCCGGGTACACGATCTTCCCCGTGGACGAGCAGACGACCTCGCGGGTGGCCGACTGGTTCGTCGTCGTCGAAGGCTCCATGGACGACTGGCCGGAGGAACGGCTGGCGCTGGCCGCAGAGCTGGCGGCCGTGGCCGCCATGGAACGCATGCGCCTGGACGACCGGCTCAGCCCCGAGGGCCGCATCGGCCAGGAACTGGTCCGCCTCGTGCTCAGCGAGGGCCGGCCCAGCGACATCCTGCCCCGCCTGCAGGTCACCGGCCTGGCGGAGGCGCCCGGCTACGTCGCCGTCGCCGCCGCGGCCGGTGGCGGCCTGCGCCCCGGCGAGCTGCGCGTGGTCGTCAAGGAGATCCTGTACGGCCTGCGTCCCGTGATCGGGGTGGCCGAGGACGAGACGATCGCCCTGGTGCCCGCCTGCGACGAGGACGTCACCGGCCGGGTCCGCCACGCCGTACACGCCCTCGCCCCGGGGCTGGCCGGGAGCAGGCTGACGGTCGGGGTGAGCGGGCAGGCGCAGGTCGAGGGGCTGCGCGGCGCGGTCGAGGAGGCCCGCTACGCCCGGCGGATGGCCGAGGGCAGGGCGGAGCCGGACGCGGTCGTCGGGCACGACGAGCTGGCCACGCACGTGTTGCTGCTGGCCTCGGTGCCCGACGACGTGCGCCACATGTTCCGGGTGCGGCTGCTCGACCCGCTGCGCTCCTACGACCAGGTGCACCGGGCGGACCTGGTGCGGACGCTGGAGGCGTTCCTGCAGTGCTCCGGCTCGTGGACCAAGTGCGCGGAACTCCTCCACGTGCACGTCAACACGCTGCGTTACCGCATTCAGCGCATCCAGGACCTCACCGGCCGCGACCTGTCACGGCTGGAGGACCGGGTCGACTTCTTCCTGGCGCTGCGGCTGGGTTAACCGTGGCCGCTGAGCCGCTTGAGGTCGTCGCGGGTGAGCGTGACCGGGTTCTGGGCGAGCTTGACGGGGTTGCCGGCGGTGTCGAGCGGATACTGGCCCTGCTGCGGGTTGAGCAGGGCGGCGGGCGCGTCCGGGTAGGTCTCCAGGAACAGGACGTAGCCGGAGCCGGGCCGCAGCACCTGGGCGCCGCTTTCCTCGTAGGTGACGCCGCGCAGGGTGCCGCCGAGCTGCTGCACGTCGACGGCCTGGCCGGGCTGGGCGCCGCCCTTGAAGACCTTGGTGACCCTGACCTGGTAGACGGAGATCACCACGGGCGAGCCGGGCTGCTGCTGCGCGGACTCCAGGCCCGCCTGCGGGTTCAGCTTCGGGTCGCTGCCGCCGCCCTTGTCCGCGCGCAGCTCCTGCACGCGGGCGGGGGCGCCGGTGACCGTGCCCTCCACGACCAGGCTCGCCCGCTCGTAGAGCTTGTCGGCGGACTCGTAGGCGGGGTAGTCGGCGCTGTAGACGACGGGTTCTGCGGTGGCGCACGCGCTCAGCAACGCCATGGCGGCCAGCACGGGGAACAACAGTCGTGTCATCGGTCGCTCCCGGTCTAGTAGTACTCGTTGACGTCGCTGATGTCGTGCGACTGCGGCTGGTGCATGACGTTGCGGTTGCGGCAGTAGCTCATGATGGCGGTGGTGCAGTGGGAGCCGTCGGAGATGTCGTTCAGGCTCAGGCGGTGGCCGAACTCGTGGGTGGTGCTGCTGCTGACGAAGTTGGCGAAGTTGGTGGCGTCGCGGGTGATCGTGCGGGAGTTGATCTGGATGCGGAACGTGCGGTTGGCCCGCGTGCCGGAGGGCGCGTAGAGGCCGTACCAGGTCCCGGAGTACGAGGCGACCTCCAGCGTGGAGGCGGAGCCGCTGTTCTTGGTGATGTCGGCCGGCGTGGCGGTGGCGTTCCAGTTGGTGAGCGCGCGGTCCAGCGGGGGCATCCACGTGGCGTTGTAGCTGTAGGGGCGGATGGTGAAGACGGGGTTGGCGCCGCCGCCCGAGTAGTAGTGGGCGCCGGCCGGCGTCGCGGTCAGCGCGACCAGCGTGACGGCGGCGGCGCCGACGGCTAAGGCGCGCCTCGCGCGGCTTCCTCGACCCGTTCTTCGGCATGTGGCATCGAACCTCATGGCGGCTGCTCCGGTGGTCGGGCGGGGCGGCCCGGCCGTCCCGCAGACTGAAACGGGCGGTGATGGGTTCCGGTTCGCAATGATCGGTTCCCATCCGGAGCGTAACTCCGCGAGTCAGGCTCATCAATCTCTGAAGTCAGGAAATATCCGGACACAAATCTGGGACCCGCGCGCAGCCTGCCTCCGGCGCGCGGAAGGCCGGGCCACAGGCGGGCCACATCCCCGCGCGGCCCTCCGGAAGCGGCGGGCCACCGCGGGAGACCTGCCGATACACTGGCGGGCATCATGACATCCACTTCTCTCATCGGCGGCCACGTCTCCGTCGCGGGCGGCCTGGCCACCGGCGGCCTGGCGTTCATGGCCGACATCGGCGCCGAGATGATGCAGGTTTTCGTCACCAACCCGCGCTCGTGGGCGCTGACCGCGGGCAAGCCCGACGAGGACGCCAAACTCGCCGAGTCGGGAGTGGAGAGCTACATACACCTGCCCTACCTGGTCAACTTCGGCTCACCCAACCCCGAGACCCTGGCCAACTCCGTCACGCTGACCCGCTACACGCTGCGGCGGGCCGTGGAGACCGGCGCCAAGGGCGTGGTGGTCCACACCGGCTCCGCGGTCACGCAGCCACGCGACGCGGCGATGGCGCAGCTGCGCGAGCACCTGCTGCCGCTGCTGGAGGAGATCCCGGAGGGCGGCCCCGACCTGCTGCTGGAGCCGATGGCCGGGCAGGGGGCGATGTTGTGCGCCACGGTCCAGGACCTCGAGCCCTACCTGGCCGCGCTCGATTGGCACCCGCGGGCGGGGGTGTGCTTCGACACCTGTCACGCGTTCGCCGCCGGTCACGACCTGGCCGCCGAGGGCGGGGTGACCGAGACGCTCGACGCCCTTCACAAGATCGCTCCCGGGCGGCTCAAGCTGGTGCACGCCAACGACTCCAAGGACGTCTGCGGCTCCAAGAAGGACCGGCACGAGAAGATCGGCCAGGGCCACATCGGGCAGGCGGCGTTCGGGGAGCTGTTCCGGCACCACACGCTGGCCGGGGTGCCGGTGTGCATCGAGACGCCGGGCAAGGCGCCTGAGTACCGCGTGGACATCCAGACGCTGAAGGACCTGCGCGACGCGGGCTAGCGGGGCGGCGCGGTAGTGCCGCGGACGACGAGTTCGTGCGGCAGGACGGTGCGCTCGGGCGCGGGCTCCCCGGACAGCACCATGCGGCCCGCCGTATGCCCGGCGAGCCGACTGTACTGGCGGATCGTGGTGAGCCCGGCCTCCTCGGCGCCCGCGTCGGAGAAGCCGACGACCGACAGCTCCTCCGGCACCTTCACCCCGGCCTCGGCCGCCGCGTCGAGCACGCCGAGCGCCAGCACGTCGGTGTTGCACAGGATCGCCGTCGGCCGGGGTGAGCGCGCGAGCAGCGCACGGCCCGCCTCGCGGCCGGACTCGCGTTCGTTGTCGTCCAGCTCGTAGACGGGCACCTGCGACCAGTCCAGCCCCGCGGCCTCGGCGGCGGCGCGGTAGCCGCGCATGCGCTCGCGCATGGCGCGGAAGATCGCGGCTTCCTGCCGGTCGGGGCCGGCCCAGCCCTGCCGGCCGTCGTGATACATGCCGACCACGGCCAGCCCGAGCCGCCGGTGCCCGAGGTCCAGCAGATGCCGTACGGCGGCGCCGGCGGCGGCCAGTTCGTCGATGCCGAGATGCGGCACGCCGTCCACGATCGGCTCGTCGACCAGGAGCGTGGGCAGGCGCCGGGCGAGGACGGCGTCGAGCGCCGCGTGCCCGTCGGGCAGGCAGAAGACGACGAAGGCGTCAACCACGGCGTTCCGCACGAGTTCGGGGCGTTCGACGCCGCCCGGCTGCTGCAGGAGCAGCAGGCCGACGCCCGCTTCCTCGGCGGCCGCGGCCACGCCCTGCAGGAAGCCGATGGCGTAGGGGTCGCCGAGGGCGTAGGGCAGCGTCTCGGTGAAGATCAGCCCGAGCACCCCGGCCCGCCCGAGGCGCAGGGAGCGGGCGGTCGGGTTGGGCCCGGCGTAGCCGAGTTCGTCGGCCACGCGGAGGATGCGCTCGCGGAGTTCGGCGCTGAGCTGGTCCGGGCGGGAGAACGCGTAGGAGACGGTGGCGCGGGAGACGCCGACGCGGTCCGCGATCGTCTGCAGGGTCACTCGCTCAGCCATCAGAACACCCTAGCGCGACCCCTTCTTAATCAGTTAAGCTCTTAATGGATTAAGGAGAAGCCATGGACGCCATGCACGTGCTCGCCCACCAGACCGCGATGGGATATTCCGACAGCCTCCATGCGGCCCTTCCCGGTGCGCCGCGACAGCCCGGCGGCGACACCGAACGCGTCAGGGCCCGGCTGGCCCGCGCCCTGCGCCGCGCCGCCGACCACCTCGACCCCGCGCCCACGCGCACCTGCACCTCTTAGGTCACCTCCCGGGGGCCACCTCCCCGGCGCGTTCAGGAGGAGGCCGCCCGCAGGGCCAGGGCGATCACCGCCGCGTCCTCCGGAGCGCGCAGGTCGCGGCCGGTGAGCTCCTTGAAGCGGGCGAAGCGGTGCTGGACGGTGTTGCGGTGGCAGTACAACGCCGCGGCCGTGGCGGCGATGGCCCCGTCACCGGCCAGATGCACCCGGACCGTCTCCAGCAGCCGCTCCCGCTCGGCCGCGCCGATCTCGTACAGCGGGCCCAGAACCCGGACGGCCAGTTCGGCGGCCAGCTCCGGATTGTGCGCGGTGAAGACCTCCAGCCAGCTGTCCTCCAGGCGCACCGGGCCGTCGGCCGTGACCGCCGCCCGGGCCGTCGCGGCGGCCAGCCGTACGGCATGCGGGACCCGCGCCAGGCCGCCGACCCGCGGCGAGACCCCGCAGGGCACGCCCGCCAGCGCGTCGAGCAGCACCCGCTCCGGATCGGCCGCGCGGGCGGGCAGTTGCACGACCAGGATGTCGCCGGTCGGCGCCTCGTGCCGGTGCAGCCGGAATCCGAGCGTGCCCAGCGCGGAGACCGCCGCCCGCGACGACGCCCCGGCCGCCGCGTCGGCGAGCACGGCCACGAACGGCGCGGCCGTGTCGAAACCCAGCACGCGCCCGGCGTCGCGCACCACGTCCGGATTGCGCCCGTCGTTGTCCAGGAGCCGGGCGAACCAGGTGCGCCGCTGGTCCTCGCGCTGGCGCCCCATCTCCAGCACGGCCCGCTGGTAGCCGGTCATGAGCCCGGTGCTGTGCTGCTCGACCGCCTCCCAGACCAGGTGCGCGGAGTTCAGCAGGCCGGGCAGGTCCGCCGGCCCGGCCTGGGCGATGAGGCCGTGCCACAGCACCTTGGCGTCGAGCCGGGCGGCGGCCAGCAGCGACTCCAGGGGCACGCCCTGCCCGGCCCGCCGTTCGCCCAGGGCCTGCGCGTGCGGCCCGAGCTCGGCCGGCGGCCGTCCCTCGGAGAGCATGCGCAGGATCAGCGCGAACCCCACGCGCGCCCCCTCCCGCACCTCGGCTGGCCCCACCAGCCCCCGGGCGTACGGTTCGATGGCCATCACCTCGGCCAGCCAGCCGTCGATCAGGACCTCGTAGGAGGTCAGGCAGCGCGCGGCCAGGCGCGCGACGACATCGCTGTGCATATGCACAACTTAACGGGTCATTTACGCGCCGTATCACCGTTGGCCACCCTCGTGACCTGGTCCTACGGTGTGCGGAAGGGAGGAAGAACGTGCATCTGACGCCTCGTGAGCAGGAGCGGCTCACCATCTTCACGCTCGCGGAGCTGGCCCGCCGCCGACGGGCGCGCGGCCGCCGGCTCAACGCCCCCGAGTCCGTCGCCCTCGTCTGCGACGAGATCCTGGAGCTGGCCTGGGACGGCGCCACGCTCGAGGAGGTCATCGCCGGGGCGAAGGCCGTGCTCGGCCCGGACGACGTCATGGACGGCGTGCCCGCGCTCGTCACGCACGTCCAGGTGGAGGCGCTCTTCCCGAACGGCACCGCGCTGGTCGCCGTGGACGCCCCGATCGGCCCCGCCCCGCAGGACGGCCCGGGCGCCGTGCGCACCGCCGGCGAACCGGTCGAGATCAACCCCGGCCGGCCCCGCTCCACGCTGCGGGTGACCAACGAGGGCCCGCGCACGGTCTTCGTCTCGTCGCACTTCCCGCTCGGCGAGGTCAACGCGGCGCTGGCGTTCGACCGCGACCCGTCCGGCCTGCGGCTGGACATCCCGGCAGGTACGGCCGGCGCCTTCCGCCCAGGTGAGAGCACGGAGGTCGAGGTGATCGAGGCATGATGGACCGGGCGACCTACAACACGATCTACGGGCCCACGACGGGCGACCGGATCCGGCTCGGCGACACGTGCCTGTGGGCCGAGGTCGAGCACGACGACGTGCCGCACGGCGACGAACTGCTCGGCGGCTGCGGCAAGACGCTGCGCGACGGCCTGCTGGCCCGCCCGCGCGGCGACCGGGAGTCCGCCCTGGACCTGGTCGTGGCCGGGGTGGTGCTGATCGACCCGGTGCTCGGGGTGCGCAAGACGCACATCGGGGTCAAGGACGGCCGGGTGGTGCCGTTCGCGGGCGCGGTCATAGACTCGCACACCGCGATCGTCCCGGGCGAGGGCCTGATCGCGACGCCGGGCATCGTGGACTCGCACGTGCACCTGTCCTCGCCGGAGATCGCCCCGGCGGCGCTGGCCTCCGGCGTGACGACGGTCGTCGGCATGGGCCTCGGCGGCGTCTGGGACGTCGGCGTGAACCCGGCGCGCAACCTGCACACGCTGATGTCCGCCTGGCGCGCGACGCCGCTGAACGTGGCGTTCCTGGCCAGGGGCTCGTCGAGCTCGCGGCAGCTGCTGGAGGAGGCGGTGCTGGCCGGGGCCGGCGGCTTCAAGATCCATGAGGACTTCGGGGCGACGCCGCGCATCATCGACACCTGCCTGGGCGTGGCCGAGGACGCCGATCTGCCGGTGGCGCTGCACTCCGACTCGATGAACGAGTCGGGCTACCTGGCCGACACCGTCGCCGCGACGCGGGGCCGTACCGTGCACGCCTATCACGTCGAGGGCGGCGGCGGGCACCCGGACCTGCTGGAGATCCTCGCTGAGCCGCACGTCCTGCCCTCCTCGACCACGCCGACCATCCCCTACACCACCAACACGGCCGGTGAGCTGTTCCCGATGACGATGACCGTGCACCGGCAGAACCACCACATCGGCAGCGACGTCGAGGTGAGCAGGAGCCGGGTGCGGGCGCACGGGATCGCGGCCGAGAACGTGCTGCACGACCTGGGCGCGATCAGCATCGTGAACTCCGACTCGATGGGCATGGGCCGGGTCGCCGAGACGGTCCGGCGCACCTGGCAGCTCGCCCACCTGCACGAGCTGCGGGATCCGCGGCCGGGGAACGAGCGGATCCTGCGCTATCTGGCGAAGCTGACGGTCAACCCGGCGATCGCGCACGGCATGGCGCACGAGGTGGGCACGCTGCTGCCCGGGCGGCTGGCCGATCTCGTGATCTGGCATCCGGCCTGGTTCGGCACCAAGCCCGAGCTGGTCCTCAAAGGCGGGTTCGTCGCCCACGGGGTGTCGGGGAGCGGGTCGGGGTCCACGCGGCTCACGCAGCCGCGGGTCTACCGGCCGTACTTCGGCGGGCTCGGGGACGCGGCGGCGCTGCTCTCGCGCATCTTCGTCGCGCACGACGCCCTCGACGCCGCCGACACCAGGGACGCGCTGCCCCGCGGCCTCCGGTACGCGGCGATCAAGAACGCCCGCGGCCTGACCCGCGCCGACATGTACCGAAATATCGCGACTCCGGCGGTGGTGGTGCCCCGCGAGCCCGGCCCCGTCCTCGTGGACGGCGCCGAGGTGAGCATGGACCCCGTCACCGAGGTGCCGCTGGCCCAACTCCACCACTTCGCCTAGGAAACACCCCTCATGAGCAATCCCCGCGGCGCCGGAATCGCGTCCTTCGTCGGCACCTCCATCGAGTGGTACGACTTCTACATCTACGGCACGGCCTCCGCCCTGGTCTTCAGCCGGTTGTTCTTCCCCGAGGCCAGCCCGGCCGCGGGGGTGATGGCCTCCTTCGCCACGTTCTGGGTGGGCTTCCTGGCCCGCCCGCTCGGCGGCGTGATCTTCGGCCACCTCGGCGACCGCATCGGCCGCAAGGGCACGCTCGTCGCCACGCTGCTGCTCATGGGGGCGCGACCACCCTCGTCGGCATCCTGCCCACCTACGCCTCGATCGGCATCCTGGCCCCGATCCTGCTGGCCGTGCTCCGCTTCGTGCAGGGCATCGCGGTCGGCGGCGAATGGGGCGGCGCTGTCCTCATCGCCGCCGAGCACGCCGGGCCGAAGCGCGTCTTCTACGCCGCCTTCGCCCAGCAGGGCTCCCCCGCCGGATCCATCCTCGCCACGGGCGTCTTCGCCCTGGTCACCCTCATGCCCGAGGACGCCTTCCTGTCCTACGGCTGGCGCATCCCGTTCCTGGCGTCGGCCGTGCTCGTGGTCGTCGGCCTGGTCATCCGGCTGCGGGTGGAGGAGTCGCCGGAGTTCGTGCGGATGCGCGAGCAGCGCGAGGTGGCCAAGCTCCCCGTCGCCGAGGTCTTCCGTACGGCGTGGCCGCTCGTCCTGCTCGGCATCGGCGCCAGCGGCGTCGGCATCGCCTCGGCCTACTTCACCAACACCTTCATCCTGTCCTGGGCCACCACCGACCTGGGCATCGCCAAGAGCACCATGCTCAACGTGCTGCTGATCGTCTCCGTCACCCAGTTCGTCACCCAGCCGATCGGCGCCGTCCTCGGCCAGCGGATGGGCGCAGCGCGCTACATGCTGCTGGCCTTCACCGCGCTGATCGTCTGCACCCCGGTCACGTTCCTGCTGGTCGGCACCGGCTCACCGGTCTGGGCGACGATCGGCCTGGCCGTCAGCGTCGTCTTCAGCGGCTCGTCGTACGCGGCGCTGGCCGGGTTCCTGGCCGAGGCGTTCCCTGCCCGGGTCCGCTACACCGGCATCTCGCTGGCCTATCAGCTGTGCGGGGCGCTGATCGGCGGCACCACACCCATGATCGCCCAGGGCCTGCTCGGCGCCACCGGGACGATCTGGGCGGTCGTCGGCCAGTACCTTGTCGTCATCCTGCTCACCATGGCCTGCGTGACCGGCCTGCAGCGCCGCTCCGCCCGCCGTACCCCTGTGGAGGTCTGATGCGCCTGGACGCGCTCTACGTCAACGGCCGGTTCACCACGCTGGACCCGGATCGGCCCACCGCCACCAGGCTCGGGGTGTTCGCCGGGCGGGTGGCGGGGCTGGACGAGGAGCTCGACGGGCTGCCGGCCGGCCGGGTGGTGGACCTGGGGGGCCTGCCGGCCGTACCCGGGTTCAACGACGCCCATCACCACCTCAGCATGCGCGGCCAGCGGCTGCGTGAGCTGGACCTGAGGGTGGCGAGCCTGGAGGAGCTGTACGCGCTCGTCCGGGACCGCGCGGCCGGGCTCCCCGGGGACGCCTGGGTCCGGGGCTCGGGCTACGACCAGAACAAGCTGGGCGCCCACCCCGACCGCGCCGCGCTGGACCGGGCGGCGGGCGGGCGGCCGGTGTGGCTGCAGCACACCTCCGGCCACATGGGCGTGGCCAGCACCGCCGCTTTCACGCTCATGGGCTTCCCGGATCTGGAGGTTCCGGACGTTCCCGGCGGCTCGGTCGGCCGGGACGCCGGCGGGCGCCCCAACGGCCTGCTGACCGAGCAGGCCCAGGACCTCGCCCACCGGATCCTGCGCCCGGTGGGACTGGAGGAGTTCGTGTCGGGCATCGCGCTGGCCTCCCGTACGGCGGCGGCCGAGGGGCTGACCAGCTTCACCGAGCCCGGCATCGGCCTCGGCCTGGCCGGGAACGGCCCTCTGGACATGGCCGGGTACCAGGAGGCGAGGCGGCGGGGAGTGCTGCTGCAGCGGGCCGTGCTGATGCCCGGCTCGCCCAATCTGCACCCGGTCGGCGACTCCTTCGGCCTGGACCTCGGCATGGGCCCGGGGCTGGGCGACGACCGGCTGCGGCTGGGGCCGGTGAAGGTCTTCTCCGACGGCTCGCTCATCGGCCGCACCGCCGCCATGTGCTGCGACTACGCCGGTGAGCCCGGCAACCGCGGCTTCCTCCAGGAGGAGGCGGGGACGCTGCGCGCGTTCATCCTGCGCGCCCACGAAGCGGGCTGGCAGGTGGCCGCGCACGCGATCGGCGACCACGCCGTGGACGTCGTCCTCGACGCCTACGCCGAGGCCCAGGCCACCTGGCCGCGCGCCGACGCCCGCCACCGCATCGAGCACTGCGCCGTCACCAGCCCCGAGCAGGTGGCCAGGGTCGCCGCCCTGGGCGTGATCCCGGTCCCGCAGGGCCGTTTCATCTCCGAGATCGGCGACGGCATGCTCGCCGCCCTGGGCCCGGAGCGCTCGCGGGGGTGCTACCGGCAGCGTTCGTTCCTGGAGGCCGGGATCGTGCTGCCCGGCAGCTCCGACTGCCCGGTCGTGGAGGGGGCGCCGCTGCTGGGCATCCACGACCTGGTCAACCAGCGCACCTCGGGCGGGCGGCCGTTCAACCCGGAGGAGGCGCTGACGGCCGAGCAGGCCCTGCGCGCCTACACGACCGGGTCGGCGTACGCCGTGTTCGACGAGGGCGTGAAGGGCACGCTGGCCCGCGGCAGGCTGGCAGACTTCGCGGTGCTGTCGGACGACCTGCTGGCGGTCTCGCCGGAGGCGATCAAGGACATCGCGGTCGTGGCCACCGTGGTGGGGGGCGACCTGGTGCACGACCTGCTCGACGGCTAGCGGCCCACGCCGGCCGGGTGCGGCCGCCCAGCCGGCCGGTCAGCCGTAGCGGCCGGTCGAGCCCGGGAGTACGGCGGCGGCCAGGGTGGCGGCGAGGTCCGGGATCTCCTCGCGGGCCAGCGGGGCGATCGTGACGCGGATGGCGGGTGCGCTGGCCAGGCGGTTGCGTGCGCCCGGTGCCACGGCCCAGCCCCGGGCGAGCAGGCGGGTGACGGCGACGGTCTCGTCCGGGACCGGGATCCACACGTTGAGCCCGCTGCGCCCGTGGGCGCGGACGCCGTGGCCGGCCAGCGCTTCGATCAGCGCGTTCCGCCGGGCCGCGTACGAGGCGGCCACCTCGGCCCGCGGCACCGCCCCGGTCCGCCACAGATGGGCGACGGTGCGCTGCAGCAGGTGGCTCACCCAGCCCTCGGCCAGGCGCTGGCGGCCGCGCAGCCGCTCGACGGTCTGGGTGTCGCCGACCACCACGGCCAGGCGCAGGTCGGGGCCGTGGGACTTGGCCGTCGAGCGGGTCAGGATCCAGCGGGCCGTGGTGCCGGTCAGCGTGTGCAGCGGGAGGTCGGCCAGGCCGGCGGCGTGGTCGTCCTCGATGAGCAGGGTGCGCGGGTGCGCCGCCAGCAACGCCCGCAGGGCGGCGGCCCGGCCGGCCGAGACCGCGGCGCCCGTGGGGTTCTGCGCCCGGGCGGTCACGATGACGGCCCGCGCGCCCGCGGACAGCGCCCCGGCCATCGCCCCGGGGTCCGGGCCCTCGTCGTCCACCGGGACCGGGATCGTGCGCAGGCCGAGGGCGGCCACGAGGTCCAGGGAGGCCGACCAGCCGGGATCCTCCACCGCGACCGCGTCCCCGGGACGCAGGTGCATGGTCAGCACGCGTTCCACCGCGTCCAGCGTGCCCGAGGTGACGGCGGGCCCGCCCACACCGGCTATGCCGTCGGCCGAGAACGCGGCGGCGGCCAGGGCCAGCAGGCCGGGGTCGTCGGCGGTGCCGTACAGGGCGGGGCTGGCGGCGTGCAGGCGGGCGGCTTCCGCCAGGGCTGCGGTGAGGTCGGGGAGCAGGGCCGGGTCGGGGTTGCCGCGGGCCAGGTCGCGGGCGCCGGGCGGCACGTGGATGCGGATGTCCTCGCGGGCGGTGCTGGCGGGGCGGGGCCGTACCCGGGTGCCGCGGCGGCCCGCGGTCTCCACGACGCCGCGCTCGCGCAGCAGGCGGTAGGCCGCGGCGGCGGTGTTGGCGTTGACGCCCGTGCGGGCGGCGAGCTCGCGGACGGTCGGCAGGGCGGCGCCGGCCGGCAGCGCGCCCCGGGCGACCGCGGCTTCGATGCCGGCCGCGATCTCGCTGGCCGTCTCACCGGTGAACGTGTAGCTTACTAGCACAAAGTGTATTTTGTACTAATACAAAGGATATTTCAACATGCTGATCCAGCCCTGGGACGCCGCGCGCGGCGACGGCGAGTGGCGTGACTGGCTGAGCGGGCGCGACTTCGGGCAGCTCGCGGCCAACGGCGTGGACGGCGGGGCCCCGGTCGTGGTCCCGACGCACTTCCGCTTCGACGGCGCGGCGGAGGTGCTCCTGCATCTGGCCAGGCCCAACCCGATCTGGGCGGCGATCGAGGCGAGCCCGGTGCTCACGTTGAGCGTCGCCGACGACTACGCCTACATCCCCGCCGCCTGGCGGGCCGGGGACGTGAACGGCGTGCCGACCAGCTACTACGCCGCCGTCCAGCTCACCTGCCGGGCCGAGGTGGTCGACGGGAAGGAGGGCAAGGCCGAGATCCTGCGCCGCCAGCTCGCCCACCACCAGCCTCTGGGCGACCACGGCACGGTGTCGGTCACCGAGGGCCCGTACCACAAGATGCTCTCGGCCATCCGGGGGCTGCGGCTGGAGGTGGTGGAGGCGCGGGGCACGTTCAAGTACGACGACCACAAGCCGGTCGAGTTCCGCGAGCGGGTGGCCGGCCTGCTGGCCGGGCGCGACCGGGGCCGCGACGCCGGAGCCCGCGCCCAGCTCCTGCGCCGCATGGCCGGGGCCTGACCGGGGTCAGCCGGCCACGGAGCGGCGGGGCAGGGCGAACGGCAGGGCGGCCGCGCCCCTGGTCGCCCAGAGCGCGACGCCGATGAAGAGCACCTGCTCCGGCGTCCGGACCCACAACGGCGTGGCCCCGTCCACGGCCATCGCGGCATACACGTTGGCCGGGAACATGGCCACGAACAGCACCGCCAGCGCGTATCCCGCGGCCCGCCGGGTGGCGGCGAGGACGAGCCCGGCGGCCCCGAGCAGTTCCAGCACCCCGGTGAGGTACACCACGAAGGACGGGAAGGGGATGACCGGCGGCACCATCGCCACCAGGTCGTCATGGGCGGGCATGGGCAGCGACGTACCGGCCGGCACGAAGTGCGCACTGGCGGTGACCAGCAGCAGCACGGCCATCCCGTGGGCGGCGCTGACCGGCCAGGTGGCGAACCGGCGCACCCCGAGCACCCCGAGCAGCCGGAAGCCCAGGGTCGCGCCTGCGAGCACGATGACGGTGAAGAACATGGCGACTCCTTAGACGGCAACTCGCTAGATAGTACAACTATCCAACGGAAGCGCAAGGGGGTAGGGACAGCCCTACCATCACGACGCCAGCCGGCAGGCTCGTTGCGGCCCCCGCCGCATCCGTAGCGTCAGGTGCCATGAGAACCCTGCAGCGCAGCATCACCCGCGACACCCGCTACGTGCTGGCCGGCTTCCCGGTCACCGTCACCGCCTTCGGCCTGACCGTCACGGGCGTGGCGGCCGGCATCGGCTCCGCGGTCGCGTTCGTGGGACTGCCCGTCCTGGCCGGCACCGCGACCCTGGCCAGGAAGTTCGCCGACTTCGAGCGGTCGAGCCTGCCCGAGGTGACCGGCCAGGCGCTGGCCCGGCCGCACTACCCCGAGGCCCCCGCGGGCGCGGGCTGGTTCCGCCGGACCATGAACCCGCTCACCGGCCCCCAGGCGTGGATGGACCTGATGCACGCGATCCTCGCCCTGCCGATCGCCATCGTCTCGTTCACCCTGGCCGTCGTCTGGTGGGCCGGCGCGATCGCCGGGCTGACCTTCCCGATCTACGGCTGGTCCATCGCCCGCATCCCCGGCGTGGACGGCGGCCTGCCCGAGCTGCTCGGCCTGGGCACCGGCGACGGCGTCTTCGTCGCCGTCAACACCGGCGCCGGCCTGCTGTTCGCCCTGACCCTGCCCGCGGTCCTGCGCATCGCCGCCCTGCTCAAGGGAGGCGTCGCCCAGGCGCTGCTCACCCGCCCCGCCGACGAGCCCCAGCCGCTGCGCCACGTCATGGCCGCATGACCCCCGCCGCACGCAGGGCCGGCGCCTCCTGTGGCGCCGGCCCTTCGCATGCACGTCCCCCGACGGGTGCCGGCGCTAGTCCTTGATCACCGCGTCACGCGGCCCGCCGTACACCGGGTTCTTGTCCCAGCGGTCCTCGGTGACGAGCAGCCGGATCCGGCCGCGCGGGTCCTTGTCCAGTTCCTCGGCCTCCCAGACCACCCAGTCGTCCCCGACCGGCTCGCTCCGCTCCTCCAGGATGCCGAAGCCACCGGGGTTGCCGGGCGGCAGGGACATGACGGCGAACGTCGGCTTCAGCCCACGCCGCCGGATCTCGGGAAGGACCTCCCCGACTGTCTTCTCGTCCACCCGGAACCCCTCCAGCGAGCGGCCCTTGACGGTGGCCACGCGGTATTCGGGGCCGAAGGCCGCCCGATCGGGCTTGGGTTCGGGCACCGGCTCGCAGGGGGCGACAGGGCCCTTCATCAGGATCGTGCTGGTGCTGCTGCCGCCGTCGGCGTGCGGGCTGACGGTCCAGACGAACGTCTCCCCCGGCCGGAACAGCTTGGTGTCGATGCGCATCTGCCAGCCGTCCGACCGGCCGGGGATGTTCTGCGGCACGCTGTACAGCCCCTGGGGAATGTCCTGCACGTGCTCGGCCCGCGGCTCCCTGCACCTCATGCCCTCGGGCACGTGGTCGACGATGGCCGGCACGCCCAGCTCGGCGAGCTGCCTGGTCAGCCCGGCCACGTCCGTGAAGTCGGTGACCTTGACGAGGACGACTCCCGAGGAGTCCTTGGTGACGGCGTAGGAGGCCGAGACGTAGGTCCCGGAGTCGTCCAGCACGCTCGGCACGATCAGCGCGCCCGCGGCCACGACCGCGGCGCCGGCCAGCACGAGTCCCACCTTCTTCAGCGGGAACCCGGGCTTCGGCGCGACGGGGGCCGTCGCGGTGATCTCCGCCAGCAGTGCCCGCGCCCCCGCGCCGGACGCCTCTCCCCCGGCCTCACCCGGCCGGACCCTGGCCAGCTGCTCCAGCATCGTCTCGATCCCCTTCGTGTCCTTCACAGCGACCTCTCCACCGGCATCAGTCGTTCCGCTCGTGTCTCTCGCACGCCCGCCTTCTCCAGCGCCCGGGCGAACCGTTTGCGGGCGCGGTGCAGCCGCACCCGTACGGCGTTGCGGCTCAGGCCCAGGACCCGGGCGATCTCCTCGCGCTCCAGCCCCTCCCAGGCGACCAGGGCGAGCAGCTCGCGGTCGTCGTCCGGCAGCGTCCTGAACACCGCGGAGACGGCCGCCACCCCGTCGCCCTCGTCCGGCGCCGCCGCGTAGAGGTCGGCCATCTCGGTGTCGAGCGCCACGTTCCTGGCCAGGCGGCGGCCGGCGGTCTTGTGGTGGTTGGCCAGCACCTTGCGGGCCACGCCGTACAGCCACAACGTGGCCTCCTCGCCGCCGGGCAGCTCGGCCACGCGGCGCCAGGCGACGGTGAAGGTCTCGGCGACCACGTCGGCGGCGTCCTGGGGCGAGGCGCAGCGGCGGGCGACATAGGCCGTTATCTGGCCATATGTCTGCTGGTAAACGGCCTCGAATCTGGCCAGCCGTTCATCGCTCACTGATGAAGTCCCTTGGTCCGGCAATGCATACATCACCGTCTATGTACGCAGCCGCCACACCATTACCGAGATCTTTCAGCGGTAGGCGGCGATCAGCTTGGCGAGATGGCGTCCGGCCAGATGAAGGGGCGTCTCGCTCTGCGCCACCTGGGCGGACATCTCGGCGCCCTCCAGCGTGTTGATCACCGTGTGCGCGAGCTCCTCCGCCACCTCCGCCGGGAAGCCGGTACGGCGGAGCCTGCCGCCGACCAGCTCCCGCCACCCGGCGAAGACCTCCTCGGCCGCCCGCTGGATCTCGGGGAAGCGCCCGGCGCTCTCCAGGGCGGTGGTGGTGATCGGGCACCCGTCCAGCCAGCCGGACTCGCGCAGCCCGCGGGCCAGCTCGCCGGTGCACAGGACGATCGCCTCGGCCGGGTCCTCGGCCCGCTCCAGCGATTCACGCAGGAGCTCGGCGAACTCCACGCCCCCGTGATGCACGGCGGCGACGGCCAGCTCCGCCTTGCCGCCGGGGAAGAAGTGGTAGACCGAGCCGAGCGTGGCCTCGGCCTCCTGGGAGATCTGTTTGAGGCCGGTGGCCTCGTAGCCCTGGCGCTGCATGAGGCGGGCGGTGGCGCGGACGATGCGGTCCCGGGTGCCGATCTCGTGCTTGGTCTTCATGGTTCCCGATCCTAGTGGATAGAGCGTTCATTTTAGTGCTAGGGTCACCGTTCTAGATAGAGCGTTCGTTCTAGAGAGGGAGCAGACATGCAGGTCACCGTCATCGGACTCGGGCCCATGGGCCAGGCCATGACCGCCGCCTACCTGGACAAGGGCTACGACGTCACCGTGTGGAACCGCACCCCGGCCAAGGCCGCCGCTCTGGTGGCCCGCGGCGCCCGTCTCGCCCCAAGCGTCGCCGCCGCCCTGCGGGCCGGCGACCTCGTGGTCATGAGCCTGACCGACTACGACGCCGTCCACGCGATCCTGGAGCAGGCGCCGGAGGCGCTGGCCGGCCGTACCGTCGCCAACCTCACCTCCGACACCCCCGAGCGGGCCCGCGCGGAGGCCGAGTGGATCGCCGCGCACGGCGGCGTGCAGCTCACCGGCGGCGTCCAGACCCCGCCGCCCGGCATCGGCGCCCCCGGGGCCGAGACCTACTACAGCGGCGACGCCGCCGCGCTGGAGACCCACCGGGCCGCGCTCGAGGTGCTGACCGGGATCGACTACCTGGGCGAGGACCCCGGGCTGGCCGCGCTGTACTACCAGATCGGGATGGACATGTTCTGGACCGGCCTGACCGGCTACCTCCACGGGCAGGCGCTGGCCTCGGCGCACGGGATCCCGGCGGAGAGGTTCCTGGAGCAGGCGGTCAAGACCATGAACTTCGAGTACTTCGCGAGGTTCTACGCGCCCCGGATCGACGCCGGCGACCACGCCGGCGACGTGGACAACGTCACGATGGCCGTGGCGAGCCTCGAGCACGTGGTGCACACCGCGCAGGCGGCCGGGCTGGACACCGGGGTCCCCGGGGCGGTCCTCGCGGCCTTCCGCCGCGCCCAGGCCGCCGGGCACGGCGGAGACAGCCTCACCCGGCTGACCGAGACCCTGAAGGGATGAGGCGGGGCGCCCGCTCGCGCGATCCGGCCGCCCCCGTAAGGCCGGATCGCGGTCCGTTTTCACGGCGGCAGCGGGCGCCCCCTCCTTCTGCCGGCTGGCGGGCCCCACCCCCCGGTCGAGGGCCCGACGGCCGTGGTGACCTGCGGAGGTCACCGTGAATCCGTCGCATCAGGCCTGTCGTGAGCCTTGCGGCTCGTCCCCCCCAATGCGGCGGAGTGGCTTTTCGATGCCGCAACCCTACGGTTGCGATCTTGTGGTCGTAACCCCGTTTACGGACAGCTCGTTGAACGGTCTGTAGTCATCGATATACGGAGCGTGTCAGAAGGCCGAGCGGTCGGTCTCGCGCGACAAGCGGTCGATCAAGGGGCCTGCGGAGGACTCGGGCAGGTGCATCCGGGCCATCATCGAGGCCACGTCCCGGGGGATCCGACCCGGTGTGAGCAGGGAAATCATGACCATCGCGGCGAATCCCAGCGGCACGGCCACGGCCAGCGGGACCCCCGCATTCACACCCACCCATTCGAGCCCCGCAAGCACTGCCGCCGAGCCCCCGCCCGCCAGGAACCCGCCCGCCACCCCGGCATCCGTCAGCCTCCGCCACCAGATGCCCAGCACGAGCAGCGGGCAGAACGTGGCGGCCGACAACGAGAAGGCCGTCAGCACCAGCTCCACCGATCCGGCGGGCGTCGTCACCGCCGTCAGGACCAGCGCCAGCCCGCACACGGCCACCAGCGTCGCCCGGAAGGGGCCGGGCCCGGCCCTGGTCACGCAGGCCGACACCGCCCCGGACACCGCCCCCAGCACCCCGCACGACGTGGCCAGGAAGGCGGCGAAGGCGCCCGCCGACAGGAGCCCGGTCAGCAGATCGCCGGCCACGCCCGGCACCATCCTGGACGGCAGCAGCAGCACGACCTCCTGCCCGCCCGTCCCGGGCAGGTGCACCCGCCCGAGGATCCCGTACAACGGCGGCACCAGGAAGAACACCCCCAGCAGCACCTGGGCCGCCACGATGGACCGCCGCGCCCCCCGCCCGTCGCGGCTGGCATAGACCCGGACCACCACCTGCGGCAGCCCCATCGTCCCGAGCGCGCAGGCCAGCAGCACCGCCAGCACCCCGGGCAACGACTGATCCCCCTGCCCATAGCCCGCGAACCCCGGCAGCCCGGCCTCCACCCGGCCGCACCGCCAGGTGCACCACAGGACCAGCCCCACGCCGACGAAGGCCACGAGCTTCACCCAGAACTGCGCCGCCTGCACGCCGGTGACGCTCCGCATCCCCCCGGCCAGCGCCACCCCCGCGGCCGCCCCCGCCACCGCCAGCCAGCCGGCCCAGGCGGGTAACCCGGTCAGCAACGCCGTCACCGCCCCCGCCGCGTGAAACTGCGCCACCAGGAACAGCAGCCCGATCCCCAGCACCCAGCAGGTCGTGAACCGGCGCAACCACGCCCGCCCCAGCCGCCACTGCGCGAAGTCCGGCAAGGTGAACGTCCCCGAGCGCCGCAGCGGCGCCACCACCAGCGCCAGCACGACCACGAACCCGGCCGCCGCCCCGGCGGGGTACCACACCATCGGCCCGCCGTGCGTGACGATCAGCCCCGCCATCCCCAGGCAGACCGCCGCGGAGGTGAACTCGCCCGCGATCGCCGCCCCGTTGCGCCACGGCCGCACCGCCCGCGCCGCCACGTAGAAGTCCGCCACGCTGGTGTAATGGCGCGCCCGCACGTTCCCGGCCAGCACCGCCAGCACCAGCACGCAGGCCGCCCCGGCCAGCGCCGCGCCGGTCACCTCCCCGCTCGTTCCGCCCGCTCCGCGCCTCTGAGCTGGAGGACGGCCAGCAGCACCCACAGCGGCTGAACCCCCACCGACGCCGCCACCCACCACCACGCGTCACCGACCCCGGCGGCCAGCACCGGAACCCCGGCCAGCACGCCCAGCGCCATCGCGAGCGTCACGGCCGCCACCGACAACTGCCGCCGCATGACCACGCGGGTCTCGGCGTCGCGGGCCGTACCGGCGGACGGGGTGAAGGCGCCGCGGCCGGCGCGGGCGACGGCGGCGGGCCGGCGGGCGACGAGGACCCGGCGCTCACTCACGACGGCATGCTCCTGTGCTGGTTGACGAGTTGCTCGCGGACCTGCCGGGTGTGGCGGCGGCTGACGGGCAGGGTCTCGGTGCCGACGGTGAGCATCACCTTGCCGCCCTCGAACCGCAGCTCGCTGACGTGCCGGGCGGAGACGAGCGTGCTGCGGTGCACGCGGATGAACCCGGCGCCCGCCCAACGGCGTTCGAGCGCCGCCAGCGACATGCGCACGAGGTAACTGCCGTCCACGGTGTGCAGGCGGACGTAGTCGCCCTTCGCCTCGGCGAACCAGACGGCCTGCTGCGGCACGAAGCGGGTGACACCGCCCAGCTCGACGGGGATGACGTCGTCCGGCCCGCATTCGTCGGGCGGCGCGGAGGCCGCGTCCAGCCTGCGCACCGCCTCGGCCAGCCGGTCCACGCGCACGGGCTTGAGGAGGTAGTCGACCGCCTCCAGCTCGAACGCCTGCACCGCGCAGTCGTCGTGGGCGGTGACGAACACCAGGCGCGGCGGGCTGGGGAAGCCGCCGATGAGCCGGGCCAGATCGAGCCCGTCGAGGCCGGGCATGCGGATGTCGAGGAAGACGGCGTCCAGCCGCTCGCCCGCGCCGATCATCTGCACCATGTCCTGCAGGGCCGTGACCCCGTCGGCGGCGGTGAAAACCTGCTCCACTCTGCTGTCCTGGCGCAGCAGGTAGGCCAGCTCTTCCAGGGCGGGCACCTCGTCGTCAACGGCCAGAACGCGTAGCATGCCGTCCACGCTGCCGCAAGAACGCCCAGCTCACAAGCGACACGCCTACGGCAGGTAAAGATTTGACTACAAAGAGCTAGGCCGGGTCTTGGGGACGCGCAGCCGTACCTTCGTGCCGGCGCCGAGCCCGGTCTCGACCACCAATCCATAGTCTTCGCCATAGATCTGGCGCAACCGGACGTCCACGTTGGCCAGCCCTATGCCGCGGCCCTCGCCGGGGGCTTCGTCGAGAACGCGGCGGGCGTGCTCCGGATCCATGCCGGCGCCGTCGTCCTCCACGGTGATGTGCGCCTCGGGGCCGGCGTCACGCACCACCACCCGCACGCGCCCGGATCCGCCCGCGGCCCGCATGCCGTGCTTGATGGCGTTCTCGACCAGCGGCTGCAGGCACAGGAACGGCACGGGCACCGGCAGCACCTCGGGCGCCACCTGGACGGTGAAGCGCAGCTTGTCGCCGAACCGGGCGCGTTCCAGCAGCAGGTAGCGGTCCACGCAGGTGAGCTCGTCGGCCAGGGTCGTGAAGTCCTGGGCGCGGCGCAGCGCGTACCGGGAGAAGTCGGCGAAGTCGAGCAGCAGCTCCCGCGCGCGGCCCGGGTCGGTGCGGACGAACGAGGCGATGGTGGTGAGCGCGTTGTAGACGAAGTGCGGCGAGATCTGCGCGCGCAGCGCCCGCATCTCGGCCTCCAGCGCCCGCCGCCTGGAGCTGTCGAGCTCGGCGAGCTCGAGCTGGCCGGAGACCCAGCGGGCGACCTCGGTCACGGTGCGCACGAGCGCCGCGCTCAGCTCCTCGTCGTAGGCGGCCAGCGCGCCCACGACCCGGTCGTCGACCGTGAGCGGCACGACCACCGCGCCGTGCGGCTCGCCCGCGAACACCTGCGCGCGCCCCGAGGCGAGCGCGGTGCGCGCGTGCTCGAGCACCTCGCCCGTGCAGGGGCCGTCCCACGCCAGCGCCGCGTCGGTGGAGGTGATCGCGAGCGCGTGGGTGCCGAGCAGCGCCCGCAGATGGCGTACGGCCCGGCGCGCGGACTCCTTCGTGAGCCCGCCGCGCAGGGACGGGGCGGCCAGCGCGGCGATGTGCAACGTCGTGAACGTCGCCCGGTCCTTCCAGCCGCCCTCGGGCAGCTCGGGCCGTCGCCGCGCGACCGCGAAGCCGGCCAGGAACGCCAGGAAGGAGGCGAGCGCCACGGATGCGGCGGTCGACATGCGGGAAACCGTAGCCCGTCACGCGGGGTGTCCGGGCGGAAACGCCATGGAGTTCGGGCGGAATCGTTACGGTGGGCCCTCGCCCGGTTCCTCTTGGTAGGAGTAGCGCTGCTCTCGCCACGGATCGGCCACGTTGTGGTAGCCGCGTTCCTCCCAGAAACCGCGGCGGTCCTCGCTGAGGTACTCGATGCTGCGCACCCATTTGACGCTCTTCCACGCGTACAGGTGCGGCACCACGACGCGCAGGGGGTAGCCGCGTTCCGGGGTGATGGGCTTGTCGTCGAGTTCGGTGACGAACAACGTGCCCGGCGCGGTGAAGTCGGTCATCCTGACGTTGGCGCTGTAGCCGTACTCCGCCCAGATCATGACGTGGTTCACCCCGTCGGCGGGAGGGGCGAGCGCGAGGATCTCCAGCGGGCTGAACCCGCGCCACTCGTTGCCCATGATCGAGAACTTGGTGACGCAGTGGAAGTCGGCGAGCACGCTGGTGCGCGGCAGCTTCTCCAGCTCCGGCCAGGTGAAGCGGTGCGTCTCACCGGACTCGGTGTCGCCGAAGACGCGGAAGTCCCAGGTCGCGGGCCGGAACTGGGGGACCCGGCCGTAGTGGATGACGGGCCGGCCGCGCGGTACGTACTGGCCTGGGGGCAGGCGCGACTCCTCGTCGTTCATTCGGCCATCCTGTCATCGCCCGATCGCCGGCACGCCGCCGGGTGGGAATGCGCTAACATTGCGGGCTATGCGCACCGCGTTCCTGTTTTGGTATGGCGACGGACCCGTGAGGACCGATCGCCATGTGGCGCTGCGCTAGCAGACACAGACGAGCGAGAGGCCCCGGGTCCGTCAAGGACCCGGGGCCTTTTCGCGTTTCAAGGGAGACATCAGCATGGTCATCGTGATGGGCCCGGAGGCCACCGGAAACGACCTCGCCTCGATCCTCGCGCTCGTGGAGGCGGCCGGGGTGGAGGCGTTCGTGAGCCGTGGCGTGCAGCGGACGATCGTCGGCCTGGTCGGCGACGTCACACAGCTCGACCAGGGCAACCTGCGCGGCATGCCCGGGGTGCGGGACGTGGTGCGCGTGTCCACGCCGTACAAGCTGGTCAGCCGGGAGAACCATCCGGAACGCTCCACCGTGCACGTGGGCGGGGTGCCGATCGGCCCGGACACGGTGACGCTGATCGCCGGGCCGTGCGCGGTGGAGACGCCGCAGCAGACGCTGGAGGCCGCGCTCATGGCCAGGAAGGCCGGGGCGACGCTGCTGCGGGGCGGCGCCTTCAAGCCGCGCACCTCGCCGTACGCCTTCCAGGGGCTCGGCGAGGCCGGCCTGCGCATCCTGGCCGAGGTGCGCGAGGAGACGGGCCTGCCGGTGGTGACCGAGGTGGTGGACGCCCACGACGTCGATCTGGTCGCCTCCTACGCCGACATGCTGCAGGTGGGCACCCGCAACGCGCAGAACTTCGCGCTGCTGCAGGCCGTCGGCGCGGCGGGCCGGCCGGTCATGCTGAAGCGCGGCATGAGCGCCACCATCGAGGAGTGGCTGATGGCCGCCGAGTACATCGCCCAGCGCGGCAACCTCGACATCGTGCTGTGCGAGCGCGGCATCCGCACCTTCGAGACCGCCACCCGCAACACGCTCGACGTCTCGGCCGTCCCGGTCGCCCAGCGCCTGTCGCATCTGCCGGTCATCGTCGACCCGTCGCACTCGGGCGGCCACCGCGACCTGGTGCTCCCGCTGACTCGCGCGGCGATCGGCGCCGGGGCCGACGGCGTCATCATCGACGTCCACGCGCACCCCGAGCAGGCCCTGGTCGACGGCCCGCAGGCGCTGGTGGACGGCGACCTCGAGCTGCTGGCCGGGGTCATGCGCGACTTCCCGCCGCTGCTCGGCCGCACGCCCGCGGGCACGCTGACCGCCTGATGGGCTTTCCGCGAGGGGTACAGCGACGCCGCGCCGTACCCCTCAGGAGGCCGGAGCGACGCCTTCGAGGGTGTACTCCTGGATGGAGTCGGCCAGCTGCACGGCGAGTTCCTCGGCGTCGAGGCGCTTCTCGATCTGCTTGAGGTCCTCGATCTTGGCCCGGGTCTCGGCCCGCTTGGGCGCCAGGAGGGAGCAGCAGTCCTCGTCGGGCAGCTCGGAGATGGCCAGCGTGCCGATGCGGCGGGCCTCGGCCATGATCTCGGTCTTGTCCCAGCCGACCAGCGGGCGCAGGATCGGCAGGTCCACGGCGTGGTCCTGGGCGGTGATGTTGGCCAGGGTCTGGGAGGAGACCTGGCCGAGCGCGTCACCGGTGACCAGGGCGGCGGCGCGGATGCGGTGCGCCACCTCCTCGGCGGTCTTCAGCATGAGCCGCCGCTGGGCGATGACGGCCAGGCGGTCCTGGCCGGAGTTGCGGATGGACTGCTGCGCCTTGCCGAACGGCACCACCCACAGCCGCGAGTTGCTCTGGAACCGGTCCAGCTTGCGCACCAGCGCGTACGCCTTGTAGATCGACTCGGTGGTGGTGAAGGGGATGCCGGAGAAGTGCAGGAAGTCCACGTGCAGCCCGCGGCGCATCATCCGGTAGGCGGCCACCGGCGAGTCGATGCCGCCGGACATCAGCACCAGCGCCCGCCCGCTGGAGCCGACCGGCAGGCCGCCCTGGCCCGGCAGCCCGTCGGTGAAGACGAACACCTCGTCGCGGTCCACCTCGATGTGGAGGGTCAGCTCCGGCTTGGACAGGTCGACGGGCAGGCCGTACTCGTCGTTGATGGCGCCGCCGACGAGCCGGTCGAGCTCGTTGGAGCGCAGCGGGAAGCGCTTGTCGCGCCGGCGGGAGCGCACGGCGAACGTCGCCTTGCGCGCGACCTGCTCACTCTCGCGCACCAGCTCCAGGCCCGCCTTGACCACGGTGTCCGGGTCCTTGGCCACCCGCCAGGCCCGGTGGATCCACACGAGCCCCGGCACGTCGGCCACCCGCCGGGCGACGGCCTCCGCCTGCTCAACGGTGGCGCCGGCGGGCAGGAAGATCGCGATGACGCCGTGCCGCTTGCGCACGTCGACCTTGATGTCCAGCTCGTGGAGCGCGGTCCGGATGTTGTTGATCAGGCGGCGTTCGAACAGCTCGCGGTTCTTGCCCTTGAGGACGATCTCGCCCAGCTTGAGCAGTACGCACGGCTCGCCCAGGGCGGCCAGCGTCATGGGGGTCCTCCACGGGTTTCAGTGCTTTCCGACCCATCGAGTTTAGTCCTCGTCCAGACCTTGCTCGATCGCGTATCGGACCAGCTCCACCCGGTTGTGGAGTTGAAGCTTGTTGAGGGTGTTCTGGACGTGGTTCTGCACCGTCCGGTGCGAGAGGACCAGCCGGTCGGCCACCTGCCGGTAGGAGAGCCCCTTGGCCACGAGCCGGAGCACCTCGGTCTCCCGATCGGTCAGCCGGGGCCGCCCGTCCTCCTCCTTGTCCGGCTGCGCCGCCAGCCGCCGGTACTCCCCCAGCACCAGCCCGGCCAGCCCCGGCGTGAAGACGGCATCCCCCTCGGCCGTCCGCCGGACGGCGTCCAGGAACTCCTCCCGCGAGGCGGACTTCACGAGATACCCGGAGGCGCCCGCCTTGACCGCCTCCAGCACGTCGTCCTGCTCCGCGCTGGCCGACAGCACCAGCACTCTGGGCGGCGCCTCCAGCGCCTGAAGCCCGCGCGCCACCTCGGCCCCCGACAGGTCCGGCAGCTGCAGATCCAGCACCACGACCTCGGGCCGCACCGCCCCTGCCACCCTGACCGCCTGCCGCCCCTCCCCCACGGCCGCGACCACGTCGTACCCGGCCTCGGCCAGATCCCTGGCCACGCCGTCCCGCCACATCGGATGGTCGTCGACCACCATCACCCGCACCATGCGGTCACTCTAGGTCGGTCATCGTCCCGGGATCGAATGAGAACGGGAACGGGAAGTCGCCGGTGAACTCCTGTCCCGCCTTAGCTTCGCGGGCGAGGCGGTATGTGCCTTCCACGAGCTCGAGAATGACGATCTTCGGTGTGGGTTCCAGATCTACGATCCAGTACTGCGGGATCCCCGCTTGCGCGTACTCCCGCACCTTCCGGACACGGTCGGTCTGCTCGCTACCGCTTCGTACTGACACCACCTCGACGATGACGAGGATGTCTCCCGAATAGAACGTCCGAGACTTGCGTTCGATCGAAGCGCGAGCAGCGTCTCGGCTCATGACGAAGACATCGGGTTTCCGGACGCCTGCCGGAGTTGCCACGTCGTTGGATCCGCCCGCGATGTACATGGCGGCGTCGGACTTGCTCGCCGCGTCCTTCAGTACATCCTTCAAGCGGTCTGCGGCATGGTCGTGCCAGGTGCTGGGGGACAACTCGCGAAACCATCCGTCCTCAAGCTCGAACCGTTTGCCCTCATCTGGCATGGCGTCCAGGTCGTAAATGGTGTAGGGGCCGAAGTCGTGGATCGGAGCGACGCTCATCCGGCTCTCCTTTCCCTCTCCATGGTGATTACTCAATGTTACGCACCTCCACCTATCGGTATCCGGATTTCCACCTCGGTACCCTCACCCGGGGCCGTTATATAGGTAACCGTGCCGCCCAGGTCGGTGATGCGGCCCTTGATGGACTGGGCCACGCCCAGGCGGCCGTCGCGTTCGGCCTGTCGCAGGCGGCCCTCCGGGATGCCGCCGCCCTCGTCCCTGACGCTGACGATGACCGTGCCGTCCTCCGTTTCCGCGAGGACCCAGGCGCGGGCGGCCGGGCCGACGTGGGTGCGGACGTTGTCCAGGGCGGCGCCGACCGCGGCGGCCACCTCCTCGGCGGTGGCCGGGGGGAGGACGATGGGGGTGGCCGGGGTGGACACCGTCACCGTGGCCGAGCCGTACCTGGTCAGCAGGGTGCGCAGGTCGCCGGAGGGGGCGGGGCGCAGGGAGATGAGGTCGCGCAGGGCGGCCTCCTGCTCTCCGGCCAGGCGGCCGAGTTCCGCCGCTTCGCCGCCTATCTCCTGGCCGCGGCGCTGAACCAGGGCGAGGACCTGCAGGACCGAGTCGTGGATGCCGCGGGACAGGCGGTCGCGCTCACGCTGGGCGGCTTCCATCTCGATGGCCCGTTGCATGCGTTCCTCGGCCTGCTTGGCCAGGCGGGCCACGTGGCCGACGACGACGCCGGCCAGGAACAGCAGCACGGCGCCGTTGAGGTAGACGGGGGCGCCGGGGGTGCGGACGCGCAGCCAGATGTCGGCCGCGGCGACGATGGCGGCCCCGACGGCGCCGAGGCGGCGGCCGCCGTAGACCGCCCAGGCGAGGACGGGGGCGGCTACCCAGGTGGCGGGCAGGGGCATGACGCCCTGGGCGAACTGGAACCGGCCCTGCGCGTACGGCGAGGCCAGCAGGCAGGCCACGGTGACGAGCATGTCGATGACCAGGAGCGGCCAGCCGCGGACCGCGTCGACGGAGTAGAGGAAGATCGAGGCGGCGGTCCAGAGGGTCATGAGGCCGATGACCAGCCAGCCGAGCGCGGGCCGGGCGTAGCCGTCGTGCTGGATGAGCAGGATGCCCGCGTAGACCAGTGACGCCACGCGGAAGACGGCGATCGCCCGCCAGAAGGGTCTCTCGATGCCCATGAGACGTTCTCACGTTTCCGACAGATCAGGTTGACAGATAGTAGAGGTATCCATGCGAATCGGCCCATACCGCTGACACAATCCGGTGATCCCTAACGTGGTCCCCTATGCGAGGAAATATCGACGCATGTCTTCCGCTGTTAATCATTTCACCCATGGCCCGCTCACCCCGGCCCTCGCCTACGTGATGTCGTGCATCGGGTCAATGCTCGGACTGCGGCTGACCGCCCAGGCGCACGCCTCGCGAGGCGCCTCACGGGTGCGCTGGCTCCTCGGCGCGGCCGTCTCGATCGGCGGTACCGGCATCTGGGTCATGCACTTCATCGCCATGATGGGCTTCGACGTCGAAGGCACCCCCATCCGCTACGACGTCCCGCTGACCGTGGCCTCCGCCGTCGTCGCCATCGTGGTCGTCGGCACCGGGCTCTTCCTCGTCTCCTACGGCGGCGGCCGGGTGCTGCCGCTGCTCGGCGGCGGCCTGCTCACCGGCCTCGGCGTGGCGAGCATGCACTACCTCGGCATGTACGCCATGAACATGTCCGCCCACGTCTCCTACGACCGGCTGACCGTGGCGCTCTCGGTCCTCATCGCGGTCGTGGCGGCCACGGTCGCCCTGTGGTTCACCCTGCGGGTCAAGCGGCCCATCTGGATCGCCGGCGCCGCCCTGGTCATGGGCGTGGCCGTGGCCGGCATGCACTACACGGGCATGTTCGCGATGAGCGTCACCCCTCACCACGAGGGCGCCCCGGTGGCCGGCGCCGACGCGCTCGACTTCCTGGTGCCGCTCATGACCGTGATCAGCCTGATCACGCTCACCATGCTGCTGATGGTCATCCTGTCGCCCTCGGAAGAGGAACTGCACGAGGACGCCGAGCTCCTGGCCCGGCTGGAGCTGCGCCGCCGCACGTCGCAGCAGCAGGCGCCCTACCCGGTGCCGGCGCCGCACCCCGCGGGCAGAGCGCGCCGCCGCTAGGAACGACGAAGGCGTGCCGGAGAGCGATGTCTCCGGCACGCCTTCGCGTCTGCGCTATGTCCTGGGTACGGCTCGCGCCGAACGGTGGGCCGCCGATGCTCCGCGACGCGAGCCGTACCCTGAGAGGGGTTGTAGCGGTTGATAACCCCGCTGACATGAAGGTACGGCCCGCCGCTTGCAAGCCGCTTACGGATGACCGCCGCCCGCTTGCAGGCGGTTAACCGAAGAACACCTCGGCCTCGGAGTAGCGGCTTTCCGGCACCGTCTTGAGCTCGGCCGTGGCCTCGTCCAGGCCGACCCTGACGATGTCGGTGCCGCGCAGCGCGACCATGGTGCCGTAGGCGCCGTCGTGCACCGCGTCGATCGCCTGGAGGCCGAACCTCGTGGCCAGGACCCGGTCGAACGCGGTCGGAGTGCCGCCGCGCTGGATGTGGCCGAGCACGGTGGTGCGGGCCTCCTTGCCGGTGCGCTTCTCGATCTCCTTGGCCAGCATCTCGCCGATGCCGCCGAGCCGTACGTGGCCGAAGGAGTCGAGTTCGCCGGTCTGCAGGGTCATCTGGCCCTCGATCGGGTGCGCGCCCTCGGCGACCACGATGATCGGCGAGTAGCGGGTGCGGAAGCGGGACTCGACGTACTCGCAGACCCGCTCGATGTCGAAGGGCTTCTCCGGGATGAGGATCACGTTGGCGCCGCCGGCCATGCCCGCGTGCAGCGCGATCCAGCCGGCGTGCCGGCCCATGACCTCGCAGATCAGCGCCCGGTGGTGCGACTCGGCGGTGGTGTGCAGCCGGTCGATGGCCTCCATGGCGATGTTGACCGCGGTGTCGAAGCCGAAGGTGTAGTCGGTGCCGGACAGATCGTTGTCGATCGTCTTGGGCACGCCGACCACCTTGACCTCGCGCTCCCACAGCTGCCTGGCCACGCCGAGCGTGTCCTCGCCGCCGATGGCGATCAGCGCGTCGACGCCGCCCGCCGCGAGGTTCTCCTTGATACGGTCGACGCCGCCCTCGATCTTGATGGGATTGGTGCGAGACGAGCCCAGGATGGTGCCGCCACGCGGCAAAATCGCCCGGACGGCTTGGATGTCCAGTGGCATGGTGTCCCCTTCGAGGGGGCCACGCCAGCCATCACGGAATCCGACGAACTCATGGCCGTACACACTCACGCCCTTGCGGACGACGGCCCTGATCACAGCGTTGAGACCGGGGCAGTCGCCGCCCCCGGTGAGCACTCCAATACGCATGGCGGGTTCCTCCCATAGGGGTTCACGACCCAGAATCGCATTGTGCCCGTGGCTTCGGGCAGTGGTCTAGACCAAATTAGCGACGGAGGGCAGCTTCTGTGACTGTTTTGGCCATCGACGCGGGAACGACCGGTGTAACCGCCCTGATCGTGACCGAGGACGGCCGGATCGAGTCGAAGGGGTACGCGGAGTTCCCGCAGCATTTTCCCTCCCCCGGCCAGGTCGAGCACAACCCGGAGGACATCTGGCAGGCCACGCTGTCCGCGTGCGCGAGCGCCCTGCGCGGGGCCGCGGCACCCCCTGCGTGCGTCGGCATCACCAACCAGCGCGAGACGGCCGTGCTGTGGGACCGGCGCACGCTGGCCGCGCCCCGGCGGGCCGTCGTCTGGCAGGACCGCCGCACCGCCGCCATCTGCGCGCGCCTGCGCGCGGCCGGGCACGAGGAGCGGGTGGCGGAGCTGACCGGCCTGCGCCTGGACCCGTACTTCACCGCGACGAAGCTGACCTGGCTGGCCGAGAACGAGCCCGGGGTGTGGTCCGGGGTCGAGTCCGGAAATATCGTGATCGGCACCGTGGACAGCTACCTCGTCGCCCGCCTGACCGCGGGCGCCCGCCACGTCACCGACCCGTCCAACGCCTCCCGCACCCTCCTGTACGGCCTGGCCTCCGGAACCTGGGAGCCGGAGCTGTGCGAGCTGTTCGGCGTGCCCCGGTCCGCGCTGCCGGAGATCGTGCCCAACTACGGCGAGATCGGCAGGACCGCGCCCGGCGCCTTCCTGGGCCTCGACCTGCCGATCAGCGGCATGGCCGGCGACCAGCAGGCGGCGTTGTTCGGCCAGACCTGCTTCGCGCCCGGCGAGGTCAAATGCACGTACGGCACCGGCTCCTTCATCCTCACCAACACCGGATCGGAGATCTTCCGCTCCTCTGCCGGCCTGCTGACCACGGTGGCCTGGCAGAAGCCGTCCGGCGAGCGCACCTACGCCCTCGAGGGCTCCATCTTCGTGACCGGCGCCGCCGTACAGTGGCTGCGCGACGGCCTGGGCGTCATCGGGACCGCGCCCGAGTCGGAGGCGGTGGCGCGCACGGTTCCCGACAGCGGCGGCGTGGTCTTCGTCCCCGCGCTGACCGGACTGGGCGCCCCCCACTGGAACCCGGAGGCGCGCGGCCTGATCACCGGCATCACCCGCGGCACCACCCGCGCCCACCTGGTGCGGGCGACGCTGGAGGCGATCGCGTTCGAGGTGCGGGACGTCGTGGAGGTGATGGGCGGCGGCGTCGCCGGCCTGAAGGCGGACGGTGGCGCGAGCGGCAACGACCTGCTCATGCAGGTGCAGGCCGACCAGCTCGGGGTGCCGGTGGAGCGCCCGGTCATCCAGGAGACCACCGCCCTGGGCGCCGCCTTCCTGGCCGGGCTGGGCTCGGGGGTGTGGGCCTCGCCGGAGGACCTGCGCAAGACCTGGCATCTGGACCGCCGCTTCACCCCGGGCGCCCGCGACGAGGCGGCCTACGACCGCTGGCGGGCCGCCGTCGCTTTGACGTCAACCAAGGGTTGACGGACAGATTTCGTCAACCTATGGTTGACGCATGGATGGAAGCGTTCGTCTCGACGACCTCATCAACGTGATCAAGCAACGCCACCCCGACGGCGACCCCCTCGGCCAGCTCTCCGACGCGGTCACCCTGGGCGAGCACCTCGGCGACGTGGCCGACCACCTCATCGGCCACTTCGTCGACCAGGCGCGCCACTCGGGCGCCTCCTGGACCGAGATCGGCCGCAGCATGGGCGTCACCAAGCAGGCGGCCCAGAAGCGGTTCGTGGCCAAGGAGGGCACCCTGGCCGACGACCTGTCCGCCTACACCCGCTTCACCGACCGGGCCCGCCACTGCGTCGTGGCCAGCCAGGAGGAGGCCAAGGCCACCGGCCACGACCACATCGAACCGGCGCACATCGTCCTCGGCCTGCTGCGGGAGCCGGCGGCGCTGGCCGCGGCGACCATGGTGGCGCTCGGCGCGGACCTGGACACGGTCAAAGAGGCGATGATCAACTCGATGCCCGCCGGCACCGGCTCCCCCGAACCGCACGTGCCCTTCGCCGCCCAGTCCAAGAAGATCCTGGAGCTGACCCTGCGCGAAGCGCTGCGCATGGGCCACAACTACGTGGGCACCGAGCACATCCTGCTCGGTGCCCTGTCCCTGCCCGAGGCGCCGGCGATCATCGTCCTGGAGGGCCTCGGGATCACCAAGGACGCCGCCGAGGAGGAGATCCGGCGCAGGCTGGCGCAGCTATAGCCGGCCGGCCGGCCCCTTGGCGAACCTGGTCAGGATGTTGGTGGTGGCGCGGCGGGTGAAGGGGGCCGCGGCGTCGGGCACGCCGTGCCCGCAGTGCCGCCCCGCCATCCCGCACACCCAGCGCATGGTCCCGGCCGAGAACACGCCCGCCCCGCTGCGCGCGACGTAGTAGGTGCTGTGCGAGACGGTCCTACGGCCGGCGCAGTTCACCGGCGACTCGGCCAGCACCTCGAGGTCGCGCGGCGAGCCACGCGAGACCTTGTCCGTCTCCACCCCCGCCATGCCGGGGAAGCGGCGCCCGCGGGTGCCCTGGAAGATCCAGTGGCGCGGCCTGCGGACGATGTAGGTGGCCTCGGCGGGGAAGCAGTCGTACATCTGCCCCACCAGTGAGCTCTCCGGCTTGGAGTCGCGCCAGTGCAGGCAGCGCTTCACCTTGTCGCACTCCAGCACGCGGTCCTTGAGCTGGATCCGCCAGTAGACGGCGTTCGCGCCGAGGAAGGCCAGGTTGGTGCCCCGGTCACGGGCCTTGGTGACGACCGCGCGCATCTCCGGCGACCAGTACTCGTCGTGGCCCATCGAGATCACCGCCCGCGCGCCGTCCAGGATGCCGGGACGCAGGTCGTGCGAGGTCAGGTAGGCCAGCCGTACCCCGCTGCGCTCGGCCACCTGGATGGCGTCCTTCTCCAGTTCGAGGAACTGGCGGGCGCCGTTGAAGTCGTAGGGCCGGTCGAAGGAGACGGCCAGCGAGCGGCTGCCGAAGACGAGGTCGGGGCCCTTGTACAGGCTGCGCCCGCCCCAGCGGTTGTACGCCTGCCAGGTGGTGACGGCGTTGACCAGGACCACCTTGCCCCTGGCCGAGGCTGACCTGACGGTGATCGGCACGTACCGCTGGGCGCCGCTGGAGGCGTCCAGGCGCAGCAGGTAGGCGCCCTCCGGCCAGCCGTCCGTGGCCACCTCGAGCGACGGCTTCCAGTGGGCGGCGGTGACCATGTCCCCCGCGGCGGCCCGCGGCGGGGGCTGCTCCTCCCCGCGGACCTCGCCGGAGGCCCACACCCGGGTGACGGTCGCGCCCATGCGGAAGGCGGTGGCGGTGAAGCGCGGGGCCGTCGTCGAGACGCGCAGGCGGAAGCGTTCGCCCGGCAGCACGCTGACGCGGTCGGCGAAGCCCTCGATCTCGTGTTCCGCGCCCTGTTCGGTGATCTGCCAGTCCGCGGCGGGCGGCGGCGCGGCCTCGGCGGGCGGCGGCGCCGGAGCCGATGGCGGCGTGACCATGGCGTTGCCGGCGCAGCCGGCGGCCATCACGAAGATGACCACGATAGTTCTCAGCACAGCCGCCCATCGTCACCCGGCGCCCGCCCCCGCGCGTACGGCTTTGCCTACACCGGCAGGACACAGGCCGGAGACTTGACCTCGATGATCTCTCCGGTGGCGCCGGGCACGCCGCCGGCCAGCGCGAACACGGCGACGGAGGCGGAGTTCTGGTTGGCCACCCACAGGGTCCCGCCGTCGATGGCGAAGTGGCGTGGCCACTCGCCGCCGCTGTCCACCTCGGCCAGGGGGTCGCCGTCGGCGGAGAAGACCGCGATCGTGTCGGGGCCGCGGTTGAGGAGGTACACGCGCCCGCCGGAGACGTCCACGTGGGAGGGGTAGACGACCCCGTCCGCGCCGCTGGCCTTCACCCGGAACAGCTCCCGCCAGTCGCCGGCCGCGTAGGCGCGCAGGGTGCCGTCGAGCTCGCCGGCCACGTAGACGCGCTCCCCGGAGAAGACGAGGTGACGCGGGCCCATGCCGGGCGCCAGCCGTACCGGCTCCAGGGGCTCGCCCGCGAGGGTGTAGCGGCGGATCTCGTCGGTGCCCAGGTCGGGCACGTGCAGCACGTCGCCGTGGAAGACGCACTGGTGGGCGTGCGGCCCCCGCTGGCGGCCGGGGTGGGGGCCGGAACCGGTGTGCGGCAGGACGATCGGCTCGCCGGTGAAGCGGCCCTCGCCGTCGAGGTGGTGGAGGGAGACGACGCCGTCGCCGTAGTTGGCCACGGCCAGGAGCGTGCCCGACGGGTGCACGGCCAGGTGACAGGGGCTGTCGCCGCCGCTCGGCCGCCGTCCGGTGGCTGCCGGGGCGCCGCCCGCGGTGGAGAAGGACTGCAGGACGCCCTCGGCCAGCTCGCCCACGGCGTACAGGACGGGCAGCGCCGGATGGGCGGCCAGGAAGGACGGGGCCGGCGCGGGGGTGAGGCCGGCGCCGGCGGTGAGGATCCCGTCGCCGTATCCGCCGATGTAGAGGTGCTTCACAGGAGGGATCCTCTCATGGTTGACTTTGGCAATGAATTCGTTGACTGAAGCAAGGGTTTCCGGGGTCCGCGCCTTCAACCGGTTCTATACGAAGGTGATCGGCGTCCTTCAGGCCGGGATGCTCGACTCCCCGTACTCGCTCACCGAGGTCAGAGTGCTGTTCGAGATCTCGCACGCCGGCGAGCTGGAGACCGGCGGCCTGCGCGTCCTGCTCGACGTGGACGCCGGCTACCTCAGCCGCATCCTCGGCCGCTTCGAGGCCGACGGGCTCGTCACCCGCCGCCGCTCCCCGCAGGACGCCCGCAAGCAGCTGGTACGGCTCAGCGCCCTCGGCGGCGCCACCTTCGCCCAGCTCGACCGCCAGTCGGCCGCCGAGACCGAGCGCCTGCTGGCCGCGCTGCCCGGCGACGACCAGGACCGCCTGCTGGCCGGCATGGCCGCCATCCGCCGCCTGCTCGGCGATCCCGCCCTCGAGGGGCGCAAGCCCTACCTGATCCGCGCGCCGCGCACCGGCGACCTCGGCTGGGTCGTGCAGCGGCACGCCGCCCTGTACGCCGCCGAGTACGGCTGGGGCATGGACTTCGAGAAGACCGTCGCCGGGATCTGCGCCGCCTTCGACCCCGGGCACGACGCCGGGTGGATCGCCGAGATCGACGGCGAGCGGGCCGGCTGCGTGTTCTGCGTGCGCCGGGACGAGGAGACCGCGCAGCTGCGGATGCTGCTGGTCGAGCCGTCGGCCAGGGGGCTCGGCCTGGGCCGCAGGCTGGTCGAGGAGTGCCTCGCGCACGCCGCGGGGCGCGGTCACAAGCGGATCATGCTGTGGACCCGCGACACCCTCGTCAGCGCCCGGCGCATCTATCTGGCGGCCGGGTTCGAGCTGGAGTCGGAGGAGCCGGGCGTGGAGAACGGCCGCCCGGTCACCGAGCAGATCTGGTCGCGCTCGCTGTAGGTCAGAGACCGGCGGCGATGCGGGCGGCGGCCTCGGTCACGAGCTCGCCGAACACCGGCCGCAGCGCGTCGGTCATGCGGGTGGCCGGCAGCGAGATGCTGAGGCTGGCCACCGGGCCGTCCGCGCCGAGGACGGCGGCGGCCACGGCGGTGATGTCGGAGCGCCATTCGCCCCGGTTGTCGGCCCAGCCCCGGGCCCGGATGGCCGCCAGCTCCGCGCGCAGCGTCTCGGGGTCGGCGATGGTGGTGTCGGTGTAGATCTCCAGGCCGGGCAGCTCGCGATCGAGATGGGCCAGGAACGCCTTGCCGTTGGCCGAGGCGTGCAGGGGTAGCCGGATGCCCAGGGGCAGCACGATGCGCAGGGGTTTGTCGGTTTCCAGCCGCTCTATGAGGACGACCGCGTCGCCTTCCGGGACCGCCAGGTGAACGGTCTCGCCGGTGCGCTGGCGGAGTTCCTCCATGACGGGCAGCGCCACGTCGCGCAGCCCCAGCTCGGCCCGGCGCCCCACCTGCAGCGCCTTGGTGGTCACCAGCCAGCGGGTGACCTCGCCTCCGGCCGGGCGGATCCAGCCCGCCTCGTGCAGGGTGCGCAGCGAGCGCTGCACGGTGCTCTTGGGCAGTCCGAGCACGCGGGCCAGCTCGCCGACGCCGATGGGCTGCCGGGCGGCGACCTCTTCGAGCGCGCGCAGGGCGTTGACCACGTTCTGCATCCATTGACTCCTCTAACGACGCGATTCTAAGGTTAGTGAACCGCACCACGGCACACTGTGCCGTAAGACGGCACGGAGGCAGTCGTGCACTTCTTGCAGATTCCCGGACCGACCAACGTTCCCGGCCGCGTGCTGCGCGCCATGGCCCGCCCGACGATCGACCACCGGGGACCCGAGTTCGCCGAACTGACCCTCGACCTGCTGCCACGGCTGCGGGCCGTCTTCCAGACCCGGCACGACGTGGTCGTCTACGCCTCGTCGGGCACCGGCGCGTGGGAGGCCGCCCTGGTCAACACGCTCTCGCCCGGCGACCGGGTGCTGGCGTTCGAGACCGGGCACTTCGCCACGCTGTGGTGCCAGATGGCGGCCAGGCTCGGGCTCGAGGTGGACTTCGTGCCCGGCGACTGGCGGCACGGCGTCGATCCCGACCTGGTCGCCGAGCACCTCACCGAGGAGACCGCAGCGGTGATGGTGGTCCACAACGAGACCTCGACCGGCGTGCGCAGCCGGGTCCCCGAGATCCGCGCCGCCCTCGACCGGGCCGGCCACCCGGCGCTGCTGCTGGTCGACACCATCTCCTCGCTCGGCTCCATGGACTACCGGCACGACGAGTGGGGCGTGGACGTCACCGTCGGCTGCTCGCAGAAGGGACTCATGCTCCCGCCCGGTCTCGGCTTCAACGCGATCAGCCCCAAGGCCCTGGCCCGCCCGGGACGCATGCTCCGCTCCTACTGGGACTGGCGGCCCATGATCGCGGCCAACCTGACCGGCTACTTCCCGCACACCCCCGCCACCAACCTCCTGTACGGCCTGGCCGAGGCGCTGACCATGATGGAGGAGGAGGGCCTGGCCCAGGTCTTCGCCCGGCACGACCGGCACGCGGAGGCGACCAGGCGGGCCGTGCGCGCCTGGGGCCTGGAGGTCCTGTGCGCCGACCCCCGGGAGTACTCCAGCGCGCTGACCGCGGTGATGACGCCGCCCGGCTTCGACGCCGACGAGGTGCGCCGGGTGATCCTGGAGCGCTACGACATGTCCCTGGGCGCCGGGCTGGGCAGGCTGTCCGGCCAGATCTTCCGCATCGGCCACCTCGGCCACTTCAACGACCTGATGCTCGCCGGCACGCTGGGCGGGGTCGAGATGGGGCTGCGCGCGGCCGGGCTGCCGATCAAGGAGGGCGGGGTCCAGCATGCTCTCGCCTACCTCGCGGAGACGGGCGCGTGAGCCTCGCGCGGACGCTCGGGCCGCTGCTGGACGGTCAGGTCAGGGACGACGGCTACACCCTGCACCTGTACTCCTCCGACGCCAGCATGTACGCCATCGAGCCGCTGGCCGTCGCCTTCCCCAAGCACGCCGACGACGTGCGCGCCCTGGTGACGGCCTGCGCCGGGCTCGGGGTGCCGGTGCTGCCCCGCGGCGCCGGGACCAGCCTGGCCGGGCAGACCGTGGGCCGGGCGGTGGTCGTCGACTTCTCCCGGCACATGAACCGCATCCTGGAGCTGGACGGCGGAATGGCCCGGGTGCAGCCGGGCGTGGTCCAGGACCAGCTCAACCGGGCGGCGGCCAAGCAGGGCATGATGTTCGGCCCCGACACCTCGACGAGCAACCGGGCCACGATCGGCGGCATGATCGGCAACAACTCGGCCGGGAGCCACTCGGTGCGCTACGGCTCGACGATCGACCACGTGGAGGCGCTGGGCGTGGTCCTGGCCGACGCCTCGACCCCGGACCTGGCCACGGACAAGAGGCTCGGCGCCGCCGTACAGGACATCCTGAAAAATCTGGACCTGTCGGGGTTCCCGCGCTTCTGGCGGCACTCCGGCGGATACCGGCTGGACCGGGTCACGTCCGGCGACCTGACGCCGCTCATCGCCGGCTCGGAGGGCACGCTGGCGGTCGTCACCGAGGCGACCGTCCGGCTGGTGCCCAAACCCGCCGGGCGGGCCATCGCGGTCGGCCACTTCACCGGCACGCTGGCCGCCGTCGCCGCCACCCAGGACGCGCTCGCGCTCGACGCCGCCTCCGTCGAGCTCATGGACCGGGCCATCCTCGACCTGTCCCGGCAGCGGGTGGACTACGCCGGGCTGGGCGACATCCTCGAGGGCGACCCCGAGGCGCTGCTGTTCGTGGAGTTCTTCGGCGAGGACGCCGCCGACCGGGTCGAGAAGCTGGCCGGCGCCTGGAAGGCCGCCGGCCACGGCTACCACACGCTGCGCGCCCTGGACGCCGCGACCCGCGAGGCCGTGCTCAAGGTGCGCAAGGCCGGGCTGGGCCTGCTCATGGCCTCCAGCGTCGGCAGCCGCCGCCCGCTCGCCTTCGTCGAGGACACCGCGGTGCCGCCGCAGGCGCTGGTGCCCTACGTCGAGGAGTTCTCCGCGATCCTCGACCGGCACGGCATGAAGGCCGGCTTCTACGGCCACTGCTCGGTGGGCTGCCTGCACATCCGTCCGTTCGTGGACCTGCGGGTGCCGGGCGAGGTCGCGGCCATGCGGGAGGTGGCCGAGGAGATCGCCGAGCTGGCCGTCCGCTACGGCGGCGTGAACTCCAGCGAGCACGGCGACGGCCTGGCCCGCTCGGAGTTCAACGAGCGGCTGTTCGGCGGCGAGGTGTACGCGGCGATGCGGGCGATCAAGCGGCTGTTCGACCCGGGCAACCTGCTCAACCCGGGCAAGATCGTGGACGCCGCCCCGATGACCGAGCACCTGCGCGACCCCGGCCGCCCCGAACCGGTCCACCTGGCCACCACGCTGGACTTCGCCGGCGGCATGCACGCCGCCGCCGACCGCTGCATGAACATCGGCGCCTGCCGCAAGGACGCCGCCGGCGTCATGTGCCCCTCGTACATGGCCACCCGCGAGGAGGAGCACTCCACCCGCGGCCGGGCCAACGCCCTGGTCAAGGCGCTGTCTTCAGCCGACCCCAAGGCGGCGCTGGGCGAGGAGCGGCTGCACGGCATCCTCGACCTGTGCCTGGAGTGCAAGGCGTGCAAGTCGGAGTGCCCGCTCGGCGTGGACATGGCCTCGCTGAAGAGCGAGGCCCTGCACCAGTACCACCAGACGCACGGGGTGCCGCTGCGCTCGCGCGTCTTCGGCGCGATCCGCACGCTCAACCGGCTCGGCGCGGCCACCGCCCCGATCTCCAACTGGTTCGCGCCGCCTCTGCGCAGGCTGCTGGGCCTGGCCGGGCAACGCCCGCTGCCCCGCTTCCGCCGTGACACGCTGCCGCGCTGGTACGCCCGCCGTACCGCGAAGACCGAGGGACAGGAGGTGATCCTGCTCGCCGACTCCTTCACCGCCTTCACCGAGCCCGACATCGGCCGTGCCGCCGTCGAGCTTCTGGAGAAGGCCGGCTATCGGGTACGGCTGGCCGCCGAGGGCTGCTGCGGCCGCTCGAGCCTGTCCAAGGGGCTGCTCGACCGGGCCAGGGCGATGGCGGATGCCACGCTCGCCCGGCTGTCGGCCCCCGAGTCCGCGGCCGCCCCGATCACCGGGCTGGAGCCGTCCTGCCTGCTGACGCTGAAAGACGAGTACGCGGCGCTGCTGCCCGGCGACCCGCGGGTCGAGGAGGTGGCCGGGCGCGCCCGTCTCGTGCCCGAGCTACTGCTGGAGGCGATCGACGACGGCCGCCTGACGCTCGGTGACGGCCTGCGCGGCCGCACGATCGTCTTCCACGGCCACTGTCACGAGAAGGCGGTCACCGGCACGGCAGCCACCCGTGCCCTGCTGACCCGCATCCCCGGCGCGGAGGTGATCGAGCTGGACGCGGGCTGCTGCGGGATGGCCGGCTCGTTCGGCTTCGAGGCCGAGCACTACGAGTTGTCCATGAAGATCGGCGGCCTGCGCCTGTTCCCGGCACTGGAGCAGACCGCCCCCGGCACCCTCATCGCGGCCACCGGGGTCTCCTGCCGCCAGCAGATAGCCCACGGCGCCAGCCGCACCGCCCGGCACCCTGTCGAACTCATCCATCTCGTGTCCTGATCGGGGGAGAACGGAGCCATGTGACGTGTCCGCCGAACTCCTGTCCATACTCGCGCTCGTCCTGATGTTCGTCGTGGCCACAGCGTTCCCGGTGAACCTGGGAGCCCTGGCCCTCGTCGGCGCCTTCCTCGTCGGCACACTCGCCGCCGGGATGGAGACCGGCGACATTCTCGGCGCCTTCCCCGGCAGCCTGTTCGTGATCCTCGTCGGGGTCACGCTGTTGTTCGCCATCGCCACGAACAACGGCACCGTCGACTGGCTGGTGCGCGCCGCCGTCCACCTCGTGCGCGGCCGCATCGTCGCCATCCCGCTGGTGATCTTCGCGATCTCCGCCCTGCTCACCGCCGTCGGCGCGCCCGCGCCGGCCGTCGCCGCGATCCTCGCCCCGATCGCGTACGGCTTCGCCGCGCAGTTCAACATCCACGCCCTGCTGATCGGCCTGATGGTCGCCCACGGCACCCAGGCGGGGGCCTTCTCCCCCATCTCGGTGCTGGGCGGCATCGTCAACGGGGTCACCAAGGAGGCCGGGCTGCCCAGCTCGAACCTCGTGCTGTTCCTGTCCAGCTTCGCCTTCAACGCCGCCGCCGCGGTCATCGTCTTCTTCCTCTTCGGCGGCCCCTCGCTGGCCCGCCGTACGGCCTCCGACGCCACCCCGGTGCTGGAGAACGACGAGACGGACGGCGAGCCGACCGGCGGCGGCGGAGGCACCGCGACGCTGGCCAGGACCGGCACGGGCCCGCGGCTGACCGGCCACCAGGCGCTCACGCTGATCGGGATCGCCGGCCTGTGCCTGAGCGTGCTGGCGTTCAAGCTGGACGTCGGCCTGACCGCGGTCACGGTCGCGGTGATCCTGTCGCTGACCTCGCCCAAGTCCAACAAGGGCGCGGTGGAGAAGGTGGCCTGGCCGACGGTGCTGCTGATCTGCGGCGTGGTCACGTACGTGGGCGTGCTGCAGGAGATCGGCACCATCGACTGGGTGGGCACGCACGTGGCCGCGATCGGCATCCCGCTCGTGGTGGCGCTGCTCATCTGTTACGTCGGCGGCGTGGTGTCGGCCTTCGCCTCGACCGTGGGCATCCTCGGGGCGCTGGTGCCGCTGGCGGTGCCGTTCCTGTCGCAGGGCACGCTCGGCCCGATCGCGATGGTCGCGGCGCTGTCGGTCGCCTCGGCGATCGTGGACGTCAGCCCGTTCTCGACCACCGGCGCGCTGCTGGTGGCCAACGTGCGGGGCATGGACCGCGACGTCTTCTACCGCAAGCTGCTCGGGTACGGCGCGGCCGTCGTGGTGGCCGGCCCGCTGGCCGCCTGGGCGGTGCTGGTGGTGCCCGGCTGGCTCGGGTAGGACCCTTGACGTAGCCCCTCGTTCCTCGATAAAAAACCATAAGGTTATAGAAACGAGGGGTTATGAATGAGATCGCCGACCGTTACCGCCGCCGCGCCGCGACCTTCGAGGCCAAGGTCGCGGCGGTGCGGCCCGAGCAGTGGTCCAGCCCGTCGCCCTGCGCCCAGTGGGACGCGCGCGACGTGGTGGCGCACATCGTCGACATGCACGCCGTCATCCTGGGCCCGCTCGGGCGCGCCCTCAGCCCCGCCCCTTCCGTGAAGGAGGACCCCCTGGCGGCCTTCCGCGCCGCGCGCGCCGACATCGAGGCCCTGCTCGCCGACCCGGACCTCGCGGCGACCGAGTACGACACCCCCGCCGGGCGGATGAGCGCCGCCCGGCACGTCGACCAGGTCCCCAGCGCGGACCTGCCGCTGCACGGCTGGGACCTGGCCAAGGCCACCGGCCAGGACGCCACGATCGACGCCGAGGACCTGCGGCTGTCCTGGGAGTCGGTCTCCAGCCTGCCGCCGGACCTGCTGGAGCGCTTCCGCACGCCGGGCGCGTTCGGGCCGGGCGTGGAGGTCTTCGGCCCCGAGGTGAAGGTGGCGCCGGACGCCCCGATCCAGGACCGCCTGCTCGGCCTCATCGGCCGCGACCCGCACTGGACGGCCTAGAACGTGCGGGCCAGCTCCCGCGCCCGCTCGTCGGCCCGCTTGCGCTCCACCTCGTAGTCTCCGGTCAGCGTGGGATGGAACCGGATGCGCCGGATGTCGGTGATCCCGGCCCAGCGCAGCCAGTCCTCGAAGAAGGTGGAGTGGAAGTCGCTGCCGAACTCCGGCCCCAGCCCGGGCCCCCACACCGCGCTGGTGTAGACGACCGCGGCCCGCTTGCCCGTCAGCAGGTGCTCGTAGCCGGTCTCCGGGTGCACGCCGAAGACCATCGCGGGCTGGCTGATCACGTCGATGAACTGCTTGAGCTTGTACGGCACGCCCGCGTTCCACATGGGCACGCTGAACAGGTAGCGGTCGTAGGAGGCGAAGCGCTCGAAGGTCCGCACCACCTCGTCCCAGGCGGCGGCCTGCTCCCCTTCGGGCGAACGCCCGGCGAACACGCTCATCTTGGCGCCCGCGGCGGCCGGGCCGAACTCGGGCAGGGTGCCGTCCCAGAGGTCGAAGTGGTCGGCGACGGCCCCGGGCCGGGCGGCCCGGTAGGCGTCCAGGAACGTCCCGGCGATGCCCAGGGAGATCGACTCCGGTCCGCGCGGGGAGGCGGAGACATGCAGAAGCTTGCCCATGACACGACCTTTCCGGACTGCAGTCCGTTTATTGAGGTGTGCCCGACGATACGGACTGCGGTCCGTATCGTCAAGGGCAGTATGGATAGATCACCAGAAGTGGGATGATTCACCCTTCGCGATCAGCTTCTGCGATAGGGAATCGAACGTGCGCAAGCTCACCGTTGTCCTGGCCGCGCTGGTGACCCTCGGGACCGCCACGCCGGCGCAGGCGGCCACGCCGTACCGGATCCTGCACTGGAACGTCGCCGGCAACACCATGCACAAGGGCTCCACCACCGACGGCCTCATCGCCGCCGCCACGAGCCGGATCCGCGGCAGCGGGGCTGTGTTCGCCTCGCTGAACGAGGTGTGCCGGCAGCAGTTCGACGCGCTCATCAAGAGCCTGCGCGCGGCCGGCTGGCCCGAGGACCCGGCCAACTTCGCCCGGTTCGAGATCGCCCTGCCCGGCAGGAGCGGCGGACCCTGCCAGGGCAAGGACTACGGGATCGCGCTGTTCAGCAAGAAGCCGCTCGGCGCCGCCGACCGCACCACGCTGCCCGACGACGGCGACGAGCCGCGCAAGCTGCTGTGCGCGGCCCTGCGGGACCAGCCGCGGACACGCTTCTGCACCACGCACTCCACCTTCGTCGACGCCTACCGGCTGCCGCAGCTCACCGCCATCTTCGGCAAGCTGGACGCCTACCGGGCCGGCGGCGAGCAGGTGATCATCGCCGGTGACTTCAACGCCGCCCCCGACTTCGGGCGGATGAACCGCTTCTACTCCGCCCAGGTCGACACCCCGAACAACAGCGGCAACTACGGCCACTACCGCGAGGTGGACGACGCCGACGCCGCCAACTGCCCCGGGTACGGCGCGCGCACCGTCGAGGCGGCCGACGGCGGCGGGCCCTGCCGGACCGGGACGAAGATCGACATGATCTTCGCGCACGAGGACGACTACGTGGCCGGGTCGTCCTCGGGCGAGGCCCGGCCCTCACCGGTGAGCTGCGGCGGCCGGGCCTGCTCCGACCACCGCATCCTCACCGGGACGGTCACGTTGCGCTGAATCCCTCAGCCGGGGCCGACGGTCCCGCCGCTCTCCCAGCGGTTGCCGCTCCATTCGTTGCCCTCGGCCTTGGTGTCGAAGTGGGCCATCGGGCCGTAGAAGCCGCACTTGCTGAAGACGCGCGTGCTGAAGACGTTGTTCTTGATGACCACGTTGTACGGCGAGTACGGGTGCTCGATGTGCTTGGCGCCGCCGTAGATGCAGTAGCCGCCGCCGGCCAGCAGGTTGCCGGAGACCACCACGTCGTGGATCGGGCCGAAGACCGGGCTGAGGATGATGGCCGAGGTCTGGTTCTCCGGGTTGATGATCGTGTTGTGCCGGATCACCAGCTCGTTCTCGCCCTTGTTGCCGTTGGTCTGGATGCCGTCGGTGTGGTCGCCGGGGGCGGCCTGCCACATGTCGTGGATGTAGTTGTCCTCGATGATGCCGGACTTGGCCATGATGGCGGCGTTCGAGGTGCTGTGGATCTCGTTGCGGCGGACGGTCATCTTTCCGGTGCCGTCGTTCCAGACGCCGATGTCCAGTTTCCGCTTGCGGTCGGAGGCGATCTCGCAGTTCTCGACCGTCAGGTTCGTGTAGCCCTCGCGGAGCTGGATGCCCCAGTAGCCGCCGGTGATGATCCGGCAGTTGCGGAAGGTCACGTTGTCCGCCCAGACGTCGACGCTCTCGGTCAGCTCGACTCCGTCGAAGACGGCGCCGTCGGTCTTGATCTCGCCGCCCTTCATCTTCTTGAAGGAGGAGATGGTCGGGCCGGTGTTACTCGCGTCGGGGAAGCCGTCGATCGGGGGATCGGTGGGCAGCGTCGGTGTCGTCGTGGGGGTCTTGGTGGGAGTCTTGGTGGGGGTCTTCGTGGGCGTCTGCGTGGGGGTCTGTGTGGGAGTCTTCGTGGGCGTGACGGTCGGTGTGACCGTGGGGGTCTTGGTGGGGGTTCTCGTGGGCGTCTGCGTGGGGGTCTTGGTGGGCGTCCGCGTGGGCGTGACCGTCGGCGTGGCCGTGGGGGTCTTCGTGGGCGTCCGCGTGGACGTGGGCGTCGCGGACGGCTCCGGGGCCGGGCGGTAGTTGAAGATCACGTCGGCGAAGTAGTTGAACCTGCCCGGGTTCGACTGTGCCGGGAAGCGGGAGCGCTTGCCGTAGGCGTAGACGCCGTTGCGGTCGCTGGGCGCCGTGAGCGGGCCCGAGACGACCGGACTGGCGAATCCGCCGCGCTGGGCCACATGGGTGCCGTGGCGGGTGTGGTACGAGGCGGTGTAGACCCTGCCCGCCCAGATCGGGACGGGGGCGCCGAAGTAGGCCGTCTGCCAGCCCTGCCGGCTCTCACCGCTGAACGCGACCCTGGCCAGCGCGCGCCCCTGGGCGTCCCAGAGCGTGCCGACGTGGCGGCCGCGTTCGCCGCGGGGCTTGTAGAAACGGATGCCGGCGATCTCGCCGTTCGTGGCGGCGGTGAAGCGCACGCCGAGTTCGACGGGGGTGCGCTCGGCCCTGCCCGGTTCCGAGATCGGCTTCCCGTCCCACAGGCTTGCCTGAAGCGTCCCGGGGGCCGTCTGGGTGCCCATCTTCTGGACGCTGGCCACTTTCTTCGCGGCGGGGGCGGGCTGTCGGGCGAGGGCGACGGTCGTGGGGATCGCGACCAGCGCGGCGGCCACGAGCACCCCTAACGCCAGTCGCGATCTTTTTCGCTTCGAAGGGGCAGCATGTGATCGCACTGTTCGGCGCTCCAGTGTTTTGGGGGTATCCGAATTTATTGATCTGAGATAGCCACTTTCGAGTCCTCCCCTATTCTCGGCGCCAGATCTTACCGATACAGAGCCGGTCCGCATGGGAAATGTGAAATTCCCGTCTATTAGCGGGATAGGTGATCATTCACCGCACTTCTCCGGATTGATCACCATAGGGGGCAAAGAGGCAGGCCACGAAGGCCGGCTCGGACCTGGTGGACCGATACACGGTTGAGATGTAGCCGAGCTCCGCCGGAAACGCGGCCACGGCCGGGGAGACACGCGCCCCGCCCATCGTGTCCTGTATGCGACTTCTCATGGTTTTCATCCTGTTGGCGACCGGGTGCGCGGCCACGTCGTCGGCCGCCTCCCTGCCGTCGCTGCCCTGGCCGGACCAGGGGCAGGCGGCCATGGAGGCCGAGGGCCTGGGCAGCCTCGGGTCCAGCGGCGGTTCCACGCCGGTGCCCATCGCGAGCGTCACCAAGGTCATGACGGCGTACGTGATCCTCCAGGAGCACCCGCTGCGCCCCGGCGAGGACGGGCCGCTCATCCAGGTGGACCAGACCGCGCAGGACGAGGCGCACTCGCTCCAGGAGTCGACCGTCCCGGTCAGGGCCGGTCAGCGGATACGGCTGCGCCGCATGCTGGAGCTGATGCTGGTGCCGTCCGGCAACAACGCCGCCCGCCTCCTGGCCCGCTGGGACGCCGGGTCGGAGCAGCGGTTCACCGCCAAGATGAACGCCGCCGCCCGCCGCCTCGGCATGGCCGCCACCCGCTACACCGGCGCCAGCGGCAACGAGGACTCCACCGTGAGCACCGCCGCCGACCAGCTCGTCCTGGCCAAGGCGGCCATGCGTCAGGCCGTCTTCCGCGAGGTGGTGGCCGAGCGCGAGACCGCCGTCCCCGGCGACACCAGGCGGCTGCCCAACACCAACACCCTGCTGGGCCGGTACGGCGTCATCGGCATCAAGACCGGCTCCGGCACCGCGGCGGGCGGCAACCTGGTGTGGGCGGCCAGGCTGCGGGGCCGGCTGGTGTACGGCGTCGTGCTCGGCCAGGCGGCGGGGACCAATCCGGTGGCGGCCAAGCACGCCGCGCTCGAGGCGGGCGAACGGCTGAGCGCGGCGGCCGAGCGGTGGACCCGGCTGCAAGAGGGTCACACCCGGCCGCTGATGCCAAAGGTGGCACCCGGCCGTTGACGCCGAAGGCGGCACCCGGCCGCTGGCACCGAGGGTCGCGCCCGGCCGGGGCACGCCGAAGGTCGCTCGGCCGCCGGGCCAGGGCGGCGGCCCCGTTTCCGCGGGGCCGCCGTGTGCCCGAGCACAACGATTTCCCGGCCTGCCGGAACGCTCTTGACGGTGGCACCGGGGCCCGCCTTCACTTTTAGGAAAGTTTCCTAAGAGAAAGCGAGACCCCCGGTGAGATCCAGGAAGCGGGCAGTCGCCCTCGCAAGCTCCACGCTGCTCGCGACCGCCGTGCTCATGGGCGCCTCCCCCGCCGCCCATGCGATCCCCGAGAACTGCACCACCAGCCAGCCCGCCGTCAACAGAGTCGCCTCCTACTGCGCGACCGGGACCGGCGAGCACCAGGTCGCCGTCACCGTCCTGCACGTCAACCCGGCCGTCGGGTGGGTCGCCAACGTCGGCCCGTGGGTTCCCGCCGGTCAGGTCTCCGAGGCCGGGCTGCCGCCCGGCACGATCGTCTCCCTCCGCATCAACAAGCGCTGACCCGGCAGCGCGGCGAGCCTCCCCACGGGCCCGCCGCGCTCTCAGCCCTCCCCCTCATGGCCTCGCAAGGCCCCACGCCTTTCCTCTGATGGCATCGCGAGACCCCGTACCTCTCTCTCCCATGGCATCGCGAGAGCCCCACGCCCCTCCCTCCAACAGCATCGCGAGAGCCCCACGCCCCTCCCTCCAACGGCATCGCGAGGCATGCGCAACCCGCCCTTGGATGGCATTGCGAGGCGCGAGCGCCCCGCCAAGTGGATTCGGGGTGGCAAAATGTCGTATGTGTCCCCCAGGGATCCCGTTCTCCGACTAGTCCGCGCCGCCGTGTTCGCCATGGTCTGCGTCGCGGTCTCGGCCGGTGGGCACCTGTTCGCCGGAGGCGCCCGGATCACGGCGACGCCTCTGCTGCTCGGCGCGGGCGCCGCGCTGGCCCTGGCCTGGACCCTCAACGGCCGCGAACGATCCCGCGAGACGGTCCTGGCCGCCACCGCGGGCACCCAGATCGTGCTCCACGAGCTCTTCACCGACGCCCCGGAGCCCATCGCCGGACACGGCCACCTGAACCTCGGCATGCCCCTGGTCCACCTGACGGTCGCGCTGCTGACCGGGTGGTGGCTGCACCGCGGCGAGCGCGCCGCCTGGGCGATCCTGCGGCTGTGGGCGGCCGAGCCGTTCCGCCTGCTCCTGATCACCAAGCCGCTGGAGCCGCCGGCACCGGTACGGCCGGCCGTACCCCGGGATGACGCCGGGCTCCACCGGTCAAGGGACTTCACCACGGCGGTGCCGAGGCGCGGCCCGCCCGTGCTCCTCCGCGCCGGCTGAACCCCGGCGCCGACGAGTCCACGGGCGCTCGCCTTTCACGGGCGAGGCGGCCTTCCGGTCTCCCGGCCGCGCCCTCGCGGCCCGGCCGGGTTTCTCCCATGGAGCCATCGATGGCGTTTCTGCCGCGTACTGTCGTAACCGCCGTGACGTGCGGTCTTCTGCTGTTCCTGTCCGCCCCCGCCGCTCTGGCCCACGACGGCCTCAAGGCCAGTTCCCCCTCCAAGAACGCCAAGGTGAAGGCGCTGGAGGAGATCGAGCTGGAGTTCACCGCCCGCATCCGCATGCCGTTCGTCGTGCTGCACGACGCCAAGGGCAAGGCGGTCGAGCTGGCCAAGCCGGTCGCCGACGGCAAGATCGTCACCGCCAAGGTGCCCACTCCGCCCGCTCCGGGCAAGTACGTGATCGGCTGGCGGGTGGTCTCCTCCGACGGTCACCCGATCGTGGGCGAGATCCCCTTCACCTTCACTCCCCCGCCGCCCCCCGCCGAGACGCCGACCCCCGAGGCGTCCACCGGCGGCGCGTCCACTCCTGAGGCGTCCACCCCTGAGGCGTCCGCCCCGCAGACTCCCGCGACCTCCGAGGCCGTGCAGACCCCGGAGACGACGGAGGCGGCTAGCGAGCAGCCCAGCCAGGGCCTGCCCGGCTGGGTGTGGCTGGTGCTGGCCGCGCTCGTGGTCCTGGGCATCGGTACCTTCGTCGTCACCAGGCGCCGGGGCACCCCCGAGTAGCACGCGAGGCCGCCGTGCCATCGGGCGCGGCGGCCTCCTTGATCGGGGTGTGAGATAGTCGCCCGGTGCGGTCGTACGTCTCCTGGCTGATGCCCGGCCTGATTCTGCTGGGCTTCGCCCTGTTCCAGTTCACCCGCGCGAGCCAGAGCGCGCCCGCGTTCGCGATGTCCGCCGTGCACGTCGTGCAAGGCACCGTCGCCACGAGCGACACCAAGCGGACCAGCGTCGGCGCGGGCAACCGCGCGACCACCCGCGTCGACTACGTCCTCACGCTGACCGGCCGCCCCCAGAACGTCACCTTCCGCCTGGACACGACCCCCGCCGGGGGCGTCGCCGCAGGGGCCGGGGTCCGCCTGGAGATCCTGGAGGACCCCGAGGAGGCGTTCACCTCCGGCGCCCGCCACCCGGACTCGGGCAACCAGATCCACGCCGTGGGCGCCACGGTGAACGGCACGAACGTCTATTCGGCCGCCGAGTACGTCTCCCGCAGCGAGGCGGCCGCCGGTTCCGCCCGCACGTACGCCATCGTCTGCCTCCTGCTGGGGCTCGCCTGGGCGGGCGTCGTCGGCTACGTCGCGGTACGGCGGGGCGCCTTCCGCGACCTGATCCCCGAGGATTGGAGATCATGACCGATCACCGCATGTCCGACGACGACATCGCCCGCGCCCACGTCACCTCGGGTGGGTCGTGCCCGTCATCAGCCTCTGGTTCCCCAAAATGATCGTCGACGACATCTGGACGCCCTCCAAGCCCGGCGGCGTGCCGGACGAGGGCTTCGCCCGCGCCCGCCGTTCCGGCCTGATCTGGGCCTGGTGGGTGGCGTGGTTCTGCGCCGGCTGGGTCTCCAACGTGACCGCCCGGCTGTTCTTCACCGGCGACGACCCGGAGGCGCCGGCCAGGGCGGCCAGGTTCGACGTGCTCAGCATCGGGCTGTACGTGGTGGCCGCCGCTCTGGCCGCCCCCGTCATCTGGAAGATCACGGCCTTCCAGGAGACGCGCCGGGCGAGCTGGGCCGCCGCGCCGCCGCACCCGGTGGCCTGAGCCGCTATCCGCGCTCGAACGGCCCGCTGACCTCGAAGACCTGGCCGGCGGCCACGCCGCTGCCGCGCCGCCTGGAGGAGAAGTAGAGGCGCCCGCCGTCCGGGCTGAAGGCCGGCCCGGCCAGCTCCGCCCCGCGGCGCCCGGCCAGGCGGGCGAAGGGGGCGACGGCGCCGTCGCGGGTGATCACGTCGATCTCCATGGCGCCGTCCTGGGCCACGAACAGCGGACCGTTCATCGCCTCGTGCCGGTGGAGGGCGCCGTCGTAGGACCAGACCTGGTCGTCGCCCCTGGTGGTGAAGAAGCAGACGCCGTCCACGAAGTGACAGGCCCGGCCCCGGTTGAACCGCAGGGCGTCACGCACTTGGTAGCGGGTGGGCTCCGAGGGGGCGGCCGGATAGGGCACCGCGCGCCAGCCGCCGCCCGCGGTCAGCACCTCCAGCGCGCCCTCCGTCAGGTCGCCCCAGTCGCGGGGGCGGAAGCGGTAGAAGCAGCCGTCGGGTTCGTCCTCGGTGAGGTAGACGGCCTCCCGCTCCGGGTCGCAGGCCACCGCCTCGTGCCGGAAGCGCCCCATGGCCAGGCGCGGGCGGGCGGCCCGCTCGCCGTACGGGTCGCACTCGAACACCCGCCCGCGCTCCGTCGCCTCGCAGGACAGCCAGGTGTGCCAGGGGGTGGCGCCCCCGGCGCGGTTCAGGCTGGTGCCCGACAGGATCCGGTAGGCCGCGCAGACCGAGCCGTCCGCGCGGAAGCGCACCGCCGAGGCCCCGCCCAGCAGCGGGACCTCCGCGTTGGAGACGTAGATCCACCCGGATCCGTCGGGGAAGCAGGCTCCGCCGTCGGGCGCGGCGTGCCAGGTCAGACCGGCGACCTTCCGCCCGCTCCTGGCCACGATCCGGCCGGTGAACCCCCGCGGCAACGCCAGCCCGTCGGCATCCGGCGGCAGCAGCGGCCCATAGGGACCGGCGCCCGCGTGGGCGGTGCCCTGAGAGATCGTGCCCACCGTGACGACGGCGCCCGCGTGGAGAAGGGTTCTGCGCACCATGTGGGGCCCCTCCCTGTCGATGCCACGTTAGTCGACCGCACCGACGTGAATGGGAGGTACTCGCAAGTCCAAACTCTCCGCAAACCTGGGGCCACAGGGACTGCAGACTCGGCACATTCCGCATCATGACTGCAGTTCGGGTGGCACCGGCGATCAAAGCACGCCGGGCCCTGGTCTACCTCGACGGGACGCCGTCGGCCCCGCGGCTGGCCGCGGCGCTGCGGGCGACCGGCTTCGACGTGCGCACCGTGGAGTCCGCCGACGCGAAGCCGGCCGAGCTGGCCGCGTTCCTGGCCGCGGCGCTGCCGGGCGAGTTGCTGCTGGTGCGCTGGCCCTCGGGCGCGGCGTGGGCGCCGAGCGCGTTCACGCGGCTGATCGTGGACTTCGGCGCCCGGCTCGGCGACTCGCCCGCGGCGGCCCTGCTGCTGGTCGTGGACTTCGGCTGGGTGCTCAACGGGGACGGCGAGGCGCGGCTGAACGTGCCGGGCGACCCGCCGATCGCGGCGGCGGCGCTGACCGCCTCCCTGGACTCCACCGCGCGGCGGCCCGGGGGCGCCCCCGATCTCACCGGAGTGCTGGCCGAGGCGCTGCTGGCCGCCGACGGCCCGGTCACCGTCCGCGACCTGCACGAGCTGGCGGCCAGGAAGTACGCGGGGTCCGGGCTGACGGCCATGCTGTTCAGCCACGGCGACATCGGCGGCGTGGCGGTGGGCACCGGCCGGCGGATCACCGCCGACCCCGCCCGGCGCAGGCAGGACGCGCAGCGCCGGGCGGTACGGCCGCGCACCCTGCTGGCCTCCGACCGCTGGACGCTGGACGACCGGCTCGGCCACCGGGTCTACGCGGAGGCCATCGCCGCGTTCCTGCGGCACCGCGACACCTCTCCTCCGCTGACCATCGGCATCAAGGGCCCGTGGGGCGCGGGCAAGACCTCGCTCATGCGCATGGTCCGCCACCTCCTGGACCCGCCGGGCTCCGGCGAACTGCGGCTGCGCCGCCGTACCGCGAGACCGACCAACGCCGACGTGCTGGGCCGGCTGCGCGGGCGGCCGCAGGAGGACGCGTGCGCCGACACCCCCGCCGACGCGGGCTGGCGGCCCACGGTCTGGTTCAACCCGTGGATGTACCAGAGCGGCGAGCAGGTCTGGGCCGGGCTCGCGCACGAGATCATCACCCAGATCACCGGCCGGCTGCCGGCCGCCGAGCGCGAGCGCTTCTGGCTGGAGCTGAACCTGTCGCGCATCGACACCGAGGCGGTGCGCCGCCGGCTGTACTGGCTGGCGCTGACCCGCCTGGCCCCGGTGGCGCTCGGGCTGCTGGCCACCGCCCTGGTCACGGCCGCCTGCGCGGCGGCGAGCGCGCTGGTTCCCGCCCTCGGCGGTACGGCGGCGGCCGTCGCGTCGGCCGGCTGCCTGGCCTCCGTGGGGGCCGGGGTGATGCGGATGGCCAGGTTCCTGGCCGAGTCCGCCGATGGGGCGTTCGGCAGCCTGGTGCGTCAGCCGGATCCGCTGATGGCCCACTTCGGGATGCCTGACCAGGGCTATCGCGACCAGGCCGGGCTGCTGCACCTGGTCCAGGGGGACATGCGGCGGGTGCTGGACCTGGTGGCCAGCGAGGAGCATCCGCTGGTGGTGTTCGTGGACGACCTGGACCGCTGCTCGCCGGGCACGGTGGCGCAGGTGATCGAGGCGATCAACCTGTTCGTGGCGGGCGAGTTCGGCAACTGCGTCTTCGTGCTGGGGATGGAGCCGGAGGTGGTGGCGGCGCACGTGGGGCTGGCCTATCGCGAGCTGGTGGGGGCGCTGCCTGACGAGTGCGCCGCGCGGCTGGGCTGGCGGTTCCTGGAGAAGATCGTGCAGCTTCCGCTGAGCGTGCCCTCGCTGGACGACGGCGTGCCGGAGTACGTCAGGGAGGTGCTGGGCGTGGGGACGCCGGCCCGGCGGGAGCGGTCCGAGGCGCCGCCGGAGCCGCGCGCGGAGCTGGTCGACCGGCTGGAGAACGCGATCCGCGACCTGTCGCCGACGATCGAGACCCTCGACCAGGCGGCCCGCAGCGCGCAGGCGGGCCTGGGCGCGGACGCGTGGGAGGCGGCGGCGCGGGCCGCCGACCGGATCTTCGACGAGCTCTACAGCGACGAGCGGGCCTGCCGGGCGCTGGAGACGGCGCTGCCCGCGCTGAACCTCACCAATCCGCGCGAGGTGAAGCGGTATCTCAACGTGTTCCGGTTCTACTCGTTCATCACCTATCGGCGGCATCTGGCCGGTGAGCCGCACCACGGGGACGCGTGTGTGGCGAAGGTGGCGGCGCTGACGGTCAGGTGGCCGCATCTGCTGTGGGCGCTGGCCCGCGAGGCTCATCCGGGGGCGACCGTACTGGAGCGGCTGGAGGAGACGGCGCAGGCGTGTGACGGCGACGGGTGGGCGCGGGCGATGGCCGAGGCCGGGCTGGCCGAGGAGGAGGCGTTGCGCCAGCTCCTGGCCACCCGGCCGCCGATCGGCGCCCTGGCGCGGACGTTGCTCTAGGGCCGGTTACCGCTGGGCCTGGAACATCCAGTGCTGCTTCTCGACGTCCTGCGCGACGGCGATGAGCAGGTCCTGGGTGACCGGGTCCGGCTCGTCGGTGACGGCGATGCGCTCGCGCATGCGCGCGATGACGCCTTCGAGCAGGTCGGTGAACAGGGCGACGACCTTGCCGTCCTCGATCCAGGCGCGGTCGGGCTGGGTCAGCTTGCTGGCCGAGGCCACGCTGGCGGCGCGGCCGTCGGGGTTGACGCCCAGGGCGACGGCCCGCTCGGCGACGGTGTCGGCGTGCTCGCGCGCGATGTCCACGAGCTCGTCGAGTTGCAGGTGCAGGGGGCGGAAGTGCGGGCCGACGACGTTCCAGTGCGCCTGCTTGGCCACCAGCGAGAGGTCGATCAGATCGACCAGCGCGCCCTGCAGAGCCTCGCCCACGACCTTCTTGGCATCGTCGGAGAGCGGCCCGGTGATCTGTGCCATGAGTAGATCCTCCTTCGATTTTCGATTTCCACTCGAACAACAACGGACACTGCCCGCTTCTTCCGCATTGACACTGCAACAATGACAGTGTCATTGTGAGGGTATGAGTGAGACCTGGACGATCGGCGAGCTGGCCGAGCAGGCGGCGGACGCGCTGCGGCCCGGCCCTCAGCGTGCCAACGGCCGGATCCAGGAGGTGCCCGGCGAGCGCCTCATCCGCTGGTACACCACCATCGGGCTCGTCGACCCGCCCCTGACCAGACGCGGGCGCATCGCCCAGTACGGCCGGCGGCACCTGCTCCAGGTCGTGGCGATCAAACGCCTGCAGGCCGAGGGCCACTCGATCGCCGAGATCCAGGCCCGCCTGGCCGGCGCCACCGACGCCATCCTGGAGGCCGCCGCCCTGCTCGGCGCGGACGGCGAGAAGAGCACGCCTTCCGGCGATAAGAGGACGCCTTCCGGTGAGAAGGGCACGCCTTCCGGTGAGAAGGGCACGCCTGACGGGCCTGACGGCGAGGAGGGCACGGCCCAGACACCGCGCCCGCGCTTCTGGGCCACCCGGCCCGCGGCCTCCCCGGCGCGCGAGACGCCGCCGGATGAGCCCGCGTTCGCGATCCGCCTTCCCGCGGTACGGCTGGCGCCGGGCGTCGCCCTGGTGCTCGACGGCGCCGGCCGTACCCCCACAGACGACGACATCGAGGCAGTCCTCGCCGCGGCCGGACCGCTTCTTCACGTGCTAAAGGAGAGGAAGCTCACATGAAGATCACTTCTCTCGATCCGGCCCGCTGCCTGCCCCTGCCCGACGCCGGACTGGGGGCGCTGGAGACCGAGCGCGGCAACCTGCCGCTGGAGAGCGTCGAGGTCAGCGCCTCGATCTCCGGGCTCATCGCGGGTGTGGAGATGGCCCAGGGGTTCAGGAACCCGTTCGACGTGCCGCTGGAGGCCACCTACGTCTTCCCGCTGCCCGACCGTGCCGCCGTCACCGCCTTTCTCATGGAGGCCGACGACCGCGTGATCGAGGGCATCCTCAAGGAGCGCGGCCAGGCCAGAGCCGACTACGAGCAGGCGCTGCGCGAGGGCAGGCGCGCGGCGATCGCCGAGGAGGACCGGCCGGACGTGTTCACGATCCGCGTGGGCAACATCGTGCCGGGCGAACGCGTCACCGTACGGCTCACGCTCAGCCAGCCGCTGCCGTACGAGGACGGCGCGGCGATCTTCCGCTTCCCGCTCGTGGTCGCGCCCCGCTACATCCCCGGGACGCCGCTGGACGGGCCCCAGGCAGGCGACGGCGTCGCGCCCGACACCCGCGCCGTCCCGGACGCCTCCCGCATCTCACCGCCGGTGCTCCTGCCCGGCTTCCCGAATCCGGTACGGCTCTCGCTCACGGTCGACGTGGACGCCGCCGGGCTGGACCTGCGTGAGCTGGCCTCCAGCCTGCACGTGGTCCAGCGCGACGGTGAGCGGCTGAGCCTGCGACCCGGTGAGCGGCTGGACCGCGACTTCATCCTCCGGCTGAGCTTCGACGCCTCGACCTCGCTGCAGCTCGACGGCGAGGGGACCTTCGCGCTCACCGTGGTGCCGCCGCCCCTGGAGCACGCCCGCACCCCGCGTGACCTGGTGCTCCTGCTGGACCGCTCGGGCAGCATGGGCGGCTGGAAGATGGTGGCCGCCCGCCGCGCCGCCGCCCGCATCGTGGACACGCTCACCGACCGGGACCGCTTCGCCGTACTCGCCTTCGACTCCGTCGTGGAGGCGGCCTTCGACGGCCTGCGCGAGGCCACCGACCGCAACCGCTACCGCGCCGTCGAGCACCTGTCGCGCATGGACGCCCGCGGAGGCACCGAGATCCTCGAACCCCTGCGCCAGGCCATCTCCCTCCTCGGCGACTCCTCGCACGAGCGTGTCCTCGTCCTGGTCACGGACGGGCAGGTCGGCAACGAGGACCAGATCCTGGAGCAGACCGGGGGCGCCCTGTCGGCCATGCGCGTGCACACGGTCGGCATCGACCAGGCCGTCAACGCCGGATTCCTGAGCCGCCTGGCCGGGCTGGGCGCCGGGCGCTGCGAACTGGTCGAGTCCGAGGACCGCCTGGACGCGGCCATGGACCACATCCACCGCCGCATCGGCGCCCCGCTGGTCACCGATCTGTCCCTGAAGGACCTGGAGACCGAGCCGGGGACCGTCACCCATCTGGGCTCGATCTTCCCCGGGGTGCCGTTGCGCGTCTACGGCCGCTACCGGGAGGGCTCGGCCGTCACCGTGCGCGGCCTCGCCGCCGGGGCGCCCTGGGAGGAACGGGTGCCAGCCACCGTCGCGGCCGGCCCCGCGCTCAAGGCCGTCTGGGCCCGCGCTCACCTGCGCGAACTGGAGGACCGGTACGCCATGGGCGAGCACGAACTCGAGACGCAGATCGTGCGGACCTCGCTGGAGTACGGCGTGCTGTGCCGTTTCACCGCCTATGTGGCCGTGGACAGCCGCCAGGTCGCCGAAGGCGGCCCCGGGCACAGGGTGATCCAGCCCGTCGAAATGCCCCGCGGCTGGGAGATGCAGGCGGCCGCGCCGGTGACCATGGCTCTCCAGCCCGCCGCCTTCCGCGCCCCCGCACCCGGCTCACCCCTGACCGCCGACGAGAGCCCCGACTTCATGGCACGACCGGCCGGCGGATTCGGCGGCTCGGGCCCCCGCGCCTTCACCCCTCCCCAGCTCGAGGGCGGCCAGGCGATGCGCCGCCGCCGCACCTTCGCCAGGGCCCCGAAGGCCGCGCCCGTGGCGCCCGCCCGGCACTCGATGGACGCGATCCGGCCGCAGCTCGTCGCCGAGCTGGAGCGCCTGAAGGCCACCAGAGGCGTCCCCGACCCGCTCTACCTGGCTGACCTCGGCTCCCGCCTGGCCGTGCTGGCCGCGTTCCTGGGCGGGCATCCGGAACTGGCGGCACTGGCCCGCGAACTGGAGGCGGCCGACCAGCCGGGCACCGACCTCGCCGCCCTCTGGGCCCGCGCGATCGAGGTCCTCACCTCCCTGACGTCTACCGGAGGCACAGGCGACGGCGGCGCCAGGGGCGCCTTCTGGAAACGCACCTGACCCCCTCGTCCGCCCGCCCCTTCGCCGGAGGGGCGGGCGGACGCCCTGGCCCGCATCAGACCTTGCCTGCCGGGGTTGGCTGGGGTGATCTTTCGGGTTATAACCCGAAACATGGAGTTCCAGGGCCATATCGGCCGTACGTTTGCCGGCTCCCGGTCCTGGTGGCCGGCCCGGCGCACGCCTGGGGGCAACGCGCCCAACATCGTGCTGGTCCTGGTTGACGACGTGGGGTTCGGCGACCTCGGCTGCTACGGCTCGGAGATCCCCACCCCGCACCTGGACGAGCTCGCCGCCCACGGTACCCAGTGGACCGATTTCCACGTCACCCCCATGTGCTCCCCCACCCGCGCGGCCCTTCTCACCGGGGTTGACGCGCACCTGGCCGGGGTCGGGCACGTCGCCAACTCCGATCCGGGTTTTCCCGGCTACGCGGGTGAGATCTCCCGTGACGCCGTCACCATGGCCGAGATCTTCCGCGACGCGGGCTGGCTGACCCTGGCCGTGGGCAAGTGGCACCTGACCAAGGACTCCGACATGTCGGACGCCGGCCCGCGCCACGCCTGGCCTCTCCAGCGGGGCTTCGACCGCTTCTACGGCTTCCTGGAGGCGTTCACGAACTTCCATCACCCCCACCGCCTGATCCGCGACAACTCGGCCGTCGAGGTCGACAGGTATCCGGACGGCTACTTCCTCACCGACGACCTGACCCGCGAAGCCGTGGCGATGATCAGGCAGGCGGGCGACCAGCCGTTCCTCCTCTACCTGGCCCACGGCGCCGCCCACGCCCCGCTCCAGGCCCCAGATGCCGATATTTCCGTACACGAGGGTGCGTACCAGCACGGCTGGGATGTCATCCGAGCCACCAGGTTCGCCCGCCAGCAAGCCCTGGGCCTTCACCCCGAGGGCACCGTCCTGCCCGCGCGCAACACCGAACCCGGCGACGACGTCCCCGCCTGGGATGACCTGGACGAGGACACCCAGCGCCTCTTCCAGCGCTACATGGAGGTCTACGCCGCCATGATCACCGGCATCGACCGCAGCGTCGGCGCCCTCCGCGACACCCTGCGTGACCTGGGCAAGCTCGACAACACCCTCTTCGTCTTCACCTCCGACAACGGCGCCTCCCGCGAGGGCGAGGAGCACGGCACCACCCAGTACCTGCGCACCCTGCTGTCCGCCAACAGCCGCCACGACCGCGAGGACCCGGCCGCCGACCTGGCCAGGATCGACCTCATCGGCGGCCCCCGCACGCTCTCCCACTACCCACGCGGCTGGGCGATGGCCTCCAACACCCCGTTCCGCCTCTACAAGCGCAACGCCCACGCGGGCGGCCACGCCGTACCGCTGCTCGTCTCCTGGCCGGACGGCCTGCCGCAACGAGGCGAGCTCCGCCACCAGTGGGCCTACGTCACCGACCTCCTGCCCACGCTGATCGAGCTGACCGGCGTGAAGGCCGCCGAGGGGCTGCCGCGCTCCGGCGCGTCCCTGGTCAAGCTGCTGGACGACCCGCACGCCGTACCCGAGCACCAGGAGCAGCACACCGAGTTGCAGGGACACCGCGCCTACGTCCGGGGCGACTGGGAGATCGTGACCCGGCACGCCCCGCTGACCCCGTTCGGCGAGCACGAATGGGAGCTCTACCACCGCCCGGACGACCGCACCCAGGTGCGCGACCTGGCCGGGGAGCATCCGGCCAGGGTGCGCGAGCTGGCCGCGGCCTGGGAGCGCGCCGCCCGCGACGGTCAGGTCTATCCGCTCGACGAGGGCTCCCGCCTGCGCTACCTGATCCGCCCGCCCTGGCAGCAGAACCCCGCTCCGGTACGGCTGCGCCCACCGGTACCCACGCTGGAGCGGTGGCGCGCGCTGCAGCTCATCCAGTGGCGCTCCTTCACGATCACGGCCACGATCGGCGCTCCCGGGCAGGGTGTGCTGGTGGCCCACGGCGGCCAGGGCGGCGGCTACCTCCTCTACGTCGAGGACGAGGTGGTCTTCGCCCAGAACGGCTACGGCGTCATGAGCGAGCTGCGGGCGGGCGCGCCCGGTGCGCGGATCGAGGTGGAGGTGCGGGCGCCGGGCGACTGGGTCTGGGACGTGGAGGTGCGGGTGGACGGCGACACCCGCGGCCGTCTGGAGGGGTTGCCGATGCCGGCGGCCTTCTGCCCGATGGAGGGCATCGACGTCGGCGCCGACCGGCGCTCGCCCGTCTCATGGGAGATCTTCCAGCGGCACGGCCCGTTCCCGTTCACCGGCGAGCTCCGTGAGGTGTGTTACACCCCGGGCGGCTACGCCCCTGACGCGGGGGCCAACTTTGTGGATCTGGTCCGGGAGATCGGTCTGCGCTTTGAATAGGGCGAATAGGCTGTTGAGGTGAAAACCCTCGTCCTGGACGGTGGCCTGGCCACCCACCTCGAAGCGCTCGGCGCCGACCTGAGCGATGAGCTGTGGTCGGCCCGGCTGCTGCTGGAGAACCCCGCCCTGATCCGCCGCGTGCACGCCGACTACTTCGCGGCCGGCGCGGACGTCGCGACCACGGCGAGCTACCAGGCTTCCCTGCCCGGTTTCGCCCGGCACGGGCTGGACGCGGCGGAGGCGACGCGGCTGATCACGTTGTCGGTGGAGCTGGCCGAGCAGGCGCGCGACGCGGCCGGGGGCGGGCTGGTCGCCGCCTCGGTCGGGCCGTACGGCGCCTATCTGGCCAACGGGGCGGAGTACACCGGCGACTACGACCTTGACGAGGACGGCCTGCTGGCCTGGCACCGCCCGCGCTGGGAGACCCTGGTGGCCGCCGAGCCGGACATGCTGGCCGTCGAGACCATCCCGTCCTACCCCGAGGCCCGTGCGATCGCCCGTCTGCTGCAGGAGACACCGCAGGTCAAGGCGTGGATCAGCTTCTCCTGCCGGGACGAGGCCCACCTGAACGACGGCACGCCGATCACCGAGGCGGCGGCGTTGTTCTCCGGCGACCCGAGGGTGGTGGCGGTCGGCGTGAACTGCACCGCTCCCACGCACGTCGCGGGCCTGATCTCCCGGCTGACCGAGCTGCCCGTGGTCGTCTACCCGAACTCGGGTGAGCTCTGGGACGCGGAGAACCGCCGCTGGGTCGGGCTGTCGGACCCGGTCGAGTACGGCCAGGCCGCCAAGGAGTGGCGGGAACTGGGCGCCTCGCTCATCGGCGGCTGCTGCCGTACGACCCCGGAACACATCAGGCACGTGCGGGCGAGCGTCGGCTAGCGGCGCTCAGAGGTGATGAAATAGTGCGGTGACGGACACACGGTGGCTCGACGAGACGGAGGCGGCCGCCTGGCGGGCCTTCCTGTTCACCTCGCACCTGCTCGAACGCCGCATCGAGGAGCAACTGAAGGCCGAGGCGGGCTTGACGCATCCGCAGTACGAGATCCTGGTACGGCTGTCCGACGCGCCCGGTCGGCAGCTGCGGATGACGCGGCTGGCCCGCGAGGTGGTGGTCACCAAGAGCGCGCTGACGTACCAGATCACCCAGTTGGAGAAGCTGGGGCTGGTGTCGCGGGCCACCTGCCCGTCGGACGATCGCGGGGTGCTGGCGGTGCTGACGGAGGCGGGCCTGGCCTGCCTGGAGCGCACCGCGCCGGGTCACGTGGACGTGGTGCGGGAGTTCCTCATCGACCATCTCACCCATGACGAGATGCGGACGATGACCCAGGCGCTGCTCAAGGCGCAGAAGGTGTTGCGGATCTAGGACTTCGCGCGGGCGGCGCGCTCCATCTCGACCTTGGCGCTGGCGGCGTACTTGTCGACGTACTCCTGGCCGGACAGCTCCATGAGCGCGTACATGATCTCGTCGGTCACCGCCCGCAGGACCAGCCGGTCCTCCTCCATGCCGTAGTAGCGGGAGAAGTCGAGCGGCTTGCCGAACTTCACGCCGGGCCGGATGCCGAGCTTGGGGAAGACGCGCCCGGGCGGCATCATCTCGAAGGTGTTGACCATGGCCCACGGGATGACCGGGGTGCGCGACTCCAGGGCGAGGCGGGCCACGCCGGTCTTGCCCTTGTACAGGCGGCCGTCGGGTGAGCGGGTGCCTTCGGGGTAGATGCCGAGGACGTTGCCCTCGGCCAGGATGCGTTTGCCGGTGCGCAGGGCGGCCTCGCTGGCCTTGCCGCCGGAGCGGTCGATGGGGACGGTGCCGACGCCGCTGAAGAACATCCGGGTGAAGAAGCCCTTGAGGCCGCGGCCGGTGAAGTAGTCGGACTTGCCGAGCGAGATGACCTTGCGGCGGAGCTGGAGCGGGCCGAAGAAGTGGTCGGCGAAGGACAGGTGGTTGCCGGCCAGGATGGCGGGGCCGTGCCGGGGCACGTTCTCGACGCCGTCTGCCCAGGGGCGGAACACCAGGTGGAGGATTGGCGACAAGATGGCCTTGACCACCCAATAGAACACGCGGCCACCCCTTCACGATGCTGGTTCTGTGAGCAGAGTCATCTTCGCATCCCAGGGGCGATGCTCCTACACATCCTCTCGCACAACTGCCCTCAACCATGCGACGATCGGGCAATTCCGGGATGAATTCCCGAGACGCCGATGTTGTGGGAGCTGTCATGCCGCTCATGCCTGGCGCGGAGCCATACCACCACGAGGCCGGTCCGGTCGGCGTGTTGCTGTGCCATGGGTTCACCGGCACGCCGCAGTCGCTGCGTCCGTGGGGTGAGTTCCTGGCCGGGCAAGGGGTGAGCGTGTCGCTGCCGCGTCAGCCGGGTCACGGCACGACGTGGCAGGAGATGAACCGGACCCGCTGGGAGGACTGGTACGCCGAGGTGGAGAAGGCGTTCCAGGATCTGAGCGGGCGGTGTTCCGAGGTGTTCGTGGCCGGGTTGTCGCTGGGCGGCTGCCTGGCGCTGCGGCTGGCGGAGGTTCACGGGCCGGCGGTGAGGGGGGTGGTGGTGGTCAATCCGTCGATCGCGCTCGACGCGCCGCTGCTGCGGCTGGCGCCGGTGCTCAAGTGGTTCCTGCCCTCGGTGCCGGGGGTGGGCAACGACGTGAAGAAGCCGGGGGTCACCGAGGTGGCCTACGCGCGGACCCCGGTCAGGGCGGCGGCCTCGCTGCCGGAGCTGTGGTCGCTGGTGCAGGCCGACCTGGCCAAAGTCACGCAGCCGCTGCTGGTGTACCACAGCACGGAAGACCACGTGGTCAAGCCGACTTCCGTCGCGATACTACGAAAAATCGTCAAACACGCCACGATCGAGGAACTCTCCAATAGCTACCATGTTGCGACGCTGGATAATGATGCCGACAGGATCTTTGCCGGGAGCCTCGACTTCATCCGGACACATGCCTCGGTACCCTTGCAGAGGGACTGAACGCACCCAGGGGGAAGGCGCGTAGGTGACGCCCCAGAGTGACGAGGACGAGGTCTGGCGTCAGATCGTCGCGTCCTTCAACGAGACAGCCGAGCGCGACTCGGCCGAACAGCCGTGGCCGGACAGCGAGAACGTGCCGGAGGAGCCGACCCGCCGGGTGGTGCGGCCGCCGGAGTTCCACGAGCCCGGCGACCTCGAGACCGAGTCCGAGCCGGACGCCGTGCGCGAGGAGGAGGACGAGGGCCACTACGTGCCGCCGCCCCCTCCCCCGCTGCCCAGGCTCGACCTGCCGACCAAGCTCGCCTGGGTGGCGTTGTTCGGCGGTCCCGCCTACCTGCTGCTGGCCGCGATGGCCGAGTGGCACATGGAGGGCTGGGCGTTGTTCACCGCGGTGGCCGCCTTCATCGGCGGCTTCGTCGCCCTGGTGGTGCGCATGGGCGACGGCCCGCCCAACGACTCCGGCTGGGACGACGGCGCCGTGCTGTAGCCCTCAGGACTGCGTGGGCGTGGCCGGCCCGAACGACTCGACCACGTCGGTGTAGCGGTCGGCCGCGTCCACGACGTGCCCGACCGCCCACACGGAGCCCTTGCCCGGCAGGTAGGCCACCGCCTGCAGGCGTACGGCGTCGCGTCCCTTGAGCGCGCCGCCGCCCCTGATGACCTGGTAGCCGTCCTTGCTCCGGCTCATGAGGAAGCCCTCGGCCGGCCGCGCCGCGTCGTAGCCGGCGATCCAGTTGCGCCCCTTGCCGTCGCCGGTCACCCCGTAGAGGCGGGCGTCGAGCAGCGGCAGTTTGTCGCGGGTCCATTTCTTGCCGTTCCAGGAGAGCACCAGCGGCTCCACGTCGTCCGGCCCGTGGAAGATCCCGCCGACGGCCAGCGCCCGCTTGGGGTTGTCCACCTGGATGTCGCGCAGATACCCGCCGGGGATCTGCGGCACCGTCATCGCCTTCCAGGTCCCGCCCGCGGACTGCCGCATGATCAGCGGCGCCTCGCCCGTGTCCCCCACGGCGAAGCCGGCGGAGACGCCGTAGAGCGCGCCCTTCTCCTTGATCTTCTGGGCCGTCCAGGAGCCGCCCTGCCCGGTGACGATCAGCCCGTTGTCGTCGCGGCTGCCGACCGCGACGACCTTCCCGCCGCGCGCGTCGATCCCGCCGAGCCAGTCTCCGGCCCACAGCCCCGCCACCTGCACGCGGTCGAACCCGGCCGTGTCGCCCTTGGCGAGGTACGGCAGGCCGTCGTGCCCGTCGCCCAGCGCCCAGACCTCACCCGGGCCCGCCGCGGCCACGCTGCGCAGGTTCCCCGCGCCGGTGGAGTCGCGGAGGCCCACCTCGCTCCAGGCGCTGCCGTTCCAGTGGCGGATGGTGCCGCGGTTCTTCCAGACGTCCCAGATCTCCTGCTGCCCGACCGCCCAGACGTTGCCCGCGGACAGGGCCAGCACGTCGGAGAGCGATCCGTCGGCGACCAGCCGCGCGCTCGACGACTGCTGCCACGCCTCGATCGTGGCGGGACGAGGGTCGGCGTAGGCCGCTCCGGCACCGGGGATCACCGGCGCGGACGCCAGCAACACAGCCACGGTGAGGGAGAGCGCACACCGCCGAGAGCGACGGGTCATGAGCAAATGGTACGGGCATGCCGGGCGCCCTCGTCCGGGTACCCCCGTCATGACGCTCCCAGCAGTTCGGCGGCCAGGGCGGTGCGCTCATAGAGCACCGCCCGCCCGGACCTGCGGGAGGTCACCAGGCGTGTCCGGCGCAGCACGGAAAGATGTTCGCTGACGGTCGCCGGCGTGAGTCCCATCCCGGCGGCGAGCTGGGAGGTGGTCATGGGCAGATCGAGCCTGGCCAGGAGGCCGGCGCGGCTGTGGCCGAGCAGTTCGCCCAGCGCGGCCGTGTCGTCGGGGGCGGACTGCCAGAGGGTGGCGATCCCGCGCGGGCCGTACGTGAGCATCGGCTGGTAGGGCTCGTTGGTGAGGATCACCAGCTTCGGCCAGGCGAAGGCGCACGGCACGAGCAGCACGCCGGTGCCGCGCAGCATGTGCCGGCAGTCCCAGCCCGCCGCCTCGACGCGCAGCCACTCCTCCGTATAGGTGATCTTCGGGTGCAGGTCGCGCATCAGCTCGGCGATCCCGCCTCCGGTCAGCGCCCGGGCCCGGTGGCCGAGGTCGGCGTCGAGCAGGGCGCGCAGCCGGGGCCAGACGGGTTCCACGACCGCGTGCCAGTAGGCGGTGAGCTCGGCGGCCAGCTCGCCCAGGTGCTTGGCCGGGTCGTCCATCAGGGCCGCCAGGCGGGGGCCGGGCGGCGTGCCGTCGCACATCTCGGTCACCGCGGCGCGCACGTCGTCGTCGCCGGTGGCGCGGACCCGTTCGACCTCGTCGGCGAAGGAGACGTCCAGCCGCTCGGGCGGCGGGGTGAGGAAGTCGGCCGCGTAGTGCCTGCCGCCGACCAGCGCGGGCAGCAGCTCCAGCCCGAGCCCGTTGGCGACCGGCCCGGCCACCCGCAGCCAGGGCCGGTGCGTACGGCGCCGCTCGGGGTCGGGATCCTTCAGCAGGTGCGCGCTGCTGATCACCTCTTGCAGGGGCGAGCGGGCGAAGCGAATCCTGGAGACGTCCCCGAAACCGAGCTGGATGCCGATCACGCCGGGATCGTACCGCTTTGCCGTACTCTGCGCCGGACGGATTCGGCCACGGCCTAATGGTGGCCCGCCCGCGCGGGCGGGCAGCACGCTTCGGCCATGGACGATTTCGACTTCCTCATCGGCTCCTGGACCGTGCACAACCGCAAGCTCGGCGCGGACGGCCGCTGGGAGACGTTCACCACCTCCGTCACCGCCGAGACCCGGCTCGACGGACGCGTGGTGCTGGAGCATCTGGAGGGCGTCTTCCCCGGCGGCCAGCATGTGAAGGGGCTGGCGGTCATCGCCTACGACCCGGCGAGCGAGCTGTGGCACCACGCCTGGCTGGACACGCGGGTCCCGCCGGACTTCGACACGGTCACCGGCCGCTTCGACGGCGGCGTGGGCACCTTTCACGGACCTGGGCTGCGCTTCCTGTGGGAGGACGTCACCGCGGCCTCGGTCCGGTGGTCACAGGCCGTGCGCGGGGGCGACGGCTGGGTGACCAACTGGGTGATGGACTACAGCAGGATCTGATGGGCGCCTTCCTGGTGCGCCGCGCGGCCGGCTCGGTGGTCATGCTGCTGCTGGTGGCGCTGGCCACGTTCGCGATCTTCTTCCTGGTGCCGAAGCTGGCCGGCGCCACGCCCGAGGGCATGGCCAGCCGCTACCTCGGGCGCACGGCGGACGCGCAGACGGCCCGGCTGGCCGCCGAGAAGCTCGGCTTCTACGACCCGCTGCACGAGCAGTTCTGGCGCTTCGTGAAGGGCGTGGTCGCCGGCGCGGACTATGACTACGGCCCGGGGGTGGAGCACTGCCCGGCGCCCTGCCTGGGCTACTCCTTCATCACCCAGCAGCCCGTCTGGCCGGAGCTGCTGGACCGGCTGCCGGTGACGGTCTCGGTGGCGGGGGGCGCCTCGGTGCTCTGGCTGCTCGGCGGCATCGCGATCGGGGCGCTGTCGGCGCTGCGCCGCGGCACGGTCTTCGACCGCCTGGCGATGGGGGTCGCGCTGGCCGGGGTGTCGCTGCCGACGTTCTTCAGCGGGCTGCTGTGCCTGGTGGTGTTCAGCTACGGCCTGGGCATCACCGCGCCGGGCGGCTCCTACACGCCGATCACCGAGAATCCCCTCGAATGGGCCTACAACCTGATCCTGCCGTGGGTGACGCTGGCCTTCATCACCGCGGCCGCCTACGCCCGGCACACCCGCGCGGGCATGCTGGAGACGATGGGCGAGGACTTCGTGCGCACCGCCCGCGCCAAGGGCCTTCCCGAGCGCAAGGTGGTGGTACGGCACGGCCTGCGCGCCGCCCTCACCCCGATCGTCACCATCTTCGGCATGGACGTGGCCCTGCTGCTGGGCGGGGCGGTCATCACCGAGTCCACGTTCTCCCTGCCGGGCATCGGCAAGTACGCGGTGGACGCGATCGTCAACCAGGACCTGCCCAAGGTGATGGGCGTGACCCTCGTGGGCGCGGTCTTCCTGGTCGTGGCCAACCTGGTGGTGGACGTGCTGTACGCGGTGGTGGATCCGCGGGTCAGGATCCGGTAGCGGCCAGCTCCGCCACGACGGGCAGGTGGTCGGTGGCGGCGACGAGATCCTCCCGGGCGGCCGCGACGCCGCCGCAGCCGAGCACGGCCAGCCCGGGGCCGGTGAAGAGGGCGTCGATGCGCTTGCGCGGCTCGCGGGCGGTGAAGGTCATGCCGTCGCCCACGGGCGCGTGGCCGTAGGCGTCGTGCAGCCGCCCGGCCAGATAGCGCCAGGCGGGCGCGTCGCTCTGCTCGTTGATGTCCCCGGCGATCACGGGGACGGCGCCGAAGCGGGCGGCGGCCCGCTCCAGCAGGGTCATCGCCTCGGCGGCGTGGCGGGCGCGGGCCCCGGCGTCGAGGTCGAGGTGGAGGGAGGCGACCGCGAGCCGGGTCCCGTCACACTCCACGACCGCGATGGCCACCCCGCGGATCTCCAGGCCCAGGAAGATCTTCAGCACGTGGTGCTCGGCGTGCAGCACCCGCACGCGCGGCGCGACGAAGACGGACACCCCGCCCAGCCGGCCTCCGGCGGCCACCCGCAGGCCCGCCGCCTCGGCCAGCGACCGGCGCCGCGCCCGCCAGTACAGCAGCCGCGGCGCCTCCTGCACGCACAGCACGTCGGCGCGCATCGCGGTGATCACGCGCACGAGCGCTGGCACGCTGTCCTTCAGCCCGCGCACGTTGTAGGTGCCGACCCTCACACCCGGCAATCTAACGCTGCCGTGCCAGATCCGCCGCGCCGACGACCCCGGCGGAAGCGCCGAGCTCGGCCAGCCGGATGTCGGCCAGGGGGCGGTGCCCGCGGCCGGTGAGCTGGCGGGCGAACGTCTCCTTGGCCCGATCGAAGAACAGGTCGGCGGCACGCGAGACGCCGCCGCCGATGATGAAGCAGCTCGGGTCGAGGATGGCGGCCAGATCGGCCATGCCCTGGCCGAGCCAGTCGGCCAGCGAGGCGAAGGCGGCCAGCGAGGCGTCGTCGCCCTTGCGCGCGGCCTCGGTGATCTCCTCGCCCTCGATCTTGTCCCCGGCCAGCTCCGACAGGATCCGCGCCCGCTCCGGCTGCTGGCGGGCGATCTCCCGGGCGTCGGCGACCAGGGCGTTGCCGCTGGCGTACTGCTCCCAGCAGCCGAGGTTGCCGCACCCGCACAGGCGGCCCTCGGGCACGACCTGGATGTGGCCCAGCTCGGCGCCCATCCCCCACCGGCCGCGATACAGCTTGCCGTCGAAGACGAGGCCGCCGCCGATGCCGGTGCCGACCGTGATGCACACGACGTGCGTCTGCCCGCGCCCGGCGCCGAAGCGGGTCTCGCCCCAGGCCATGGCGTTGGCGTCGTTCTCCACGACCACCGGCAGGCCGATCAGCCCGGTGATCTTCTTCTGCAGGGGCTCCTCGCGCCAGGCGAGGTTCGGGGCGAAGCGCACGATCGAGCGCGTCTCGTCGACGAACCCGGCCGCGCCGACGCCGACGGCCTCGATCTCCCGGCCCTCGGCGAGCTCCCCGACCACGCCGGCCACGGTCTCGGCCACGAGGTCCGGCTGGTCGGCAGGCGTCGGGCGCAGCGCGTGCTCGACGATCTCGCCGTCCTCGTCGACCACGCCGGCGGCGACCTTCGTGCCGCCGATGTCCACCCCGATTGTCAGCATGTTCACCCCAGGTCGATGTGTTCCACGTCGTCGCGGCCGCGCTCGTCACGCGTGCGGTCGCGAGTCCTGTCGCGCGGCCCCCGGGGGGCGGGCCGGCTCAGCACGTCCAGCGCGCCGCGGACCGCGGCGAACAACTCGCCGCCCGCGGCCACCAGATGCCCGGCAACCTCGTTACCGGACTCGCGCTGCGCCGCGATCGCCCGGCAGACCGGGCAGGCGCGGCAGATGTACTCGTCGTGGGGCTCGGACACCGCCTCGCCCCACACGTCCTTCTCCTTGCTCCCACCGCCGGTGACGGTGCTGGCGAAGGAGTTGATGACGGTCTTGCCGACCTGCTTGGCCGCACGGTTCTGCAGCGCGCCGAACAGCTTGCGCGCCTCGTCCGCGACGGTCCCGATCGGGTCTCTGTCGTTGCCGCTCTCAGTCATCTGGCCCTCCTGAGACGAACCGTACCTTCAGGAAGCCGTCCTCGAGCGTCGCGCCTGCGATCTTCCTGCGGGCGAGCGCGGCGGGCAGCGCGATGATCCTCCGGTACGGCCCGGCCGTCACGATGAGTTCGTCCCGTTTGCGGGCCAGATCGACCTCGCCCTTGGTGGCGCCGGGCAGCGCCAGGCGGAGCTCGCCGGCGGTCAGCGTCAGCGGGGGCTCGACAGCCGGCGGGGCGAACGGGTCGGCTTCGCCGTACAGCTGCTCGGCGAGGGCGGCCAGGGCGCCGGCGCCGACGGGTTCGGCGGGCAGGTAGGGCACGACGTGCACGGGCAGCGGCGCGAACGACTCCTCGGCCTCGGCCAGCAGCCGCTCCTGCGCCTTGACCCACTGGGCCCGCCAGGCGTCGGCGTCCGCCCCGGGGAAGACCCGGTTGGCCACGACGGCGTCCACGCGGTAGCCGTACAGGTTGAGCGAGGTGAGCGTGCGCCTGGCCTCGGCCAGCACCACGGCCTCGGGCGTGAGCACGAGGCGCACGGACGCGCCGGGGCCGGTGAGCAGCTCGCGGATCTCCATCAGGCCGCGGTGCATGCGCTCGGCGGCCCCCACGACGTCGTCGCCGGGGGTGCTGACGTGCGCGACGCCGCGCACGAACGGCGAGATCACCTTCAGGAAGCGCCGGCCGGCCGGCAGCAGGCGGCTGACGTGCCAGTCGAGCGCCTCGGGCAGGGCCAGCAGGCGGAGGGTCTCGGCGGTGGGCGCGCAGTCGACGACGATGACGTCCCAGCTGCCGGAGCGGGCGTGCTCGCGCAGCTCCAGCAGGGCGATGACCTCCTCCGCGCCGGGCAGGACGGTGATCTCCTCGGCGGTGATCTGGTCGAGGCCGAGCTCGCCGAGCAGGCCGCGGGCGTAGTCCTGCAGCTCGCCCCAGTGCTCCTCCAGGGACTTCTGCGTGTCGACCTGGTGCAGGTGCAGGCCGGGGGCGATCTCGCCGGGCTCGGTGGCCAGGGCGTCGGCCAGGGAGTGCGCGGTGTCGGTGGAGATCACCAGGGTCTTGAGGCCGCGCCGGGCGGCGAGCGTGGCCGTGGCGGCGGCGACGGTGGTCTTGCCGACGCCCCCCTTGCCGGTGAACAGCAGGACGCGTGGCTCCACTTACCGGCCCTCGACCCTTTTCTTCAGGCCCTTGAGCGCGGTGTCCACGATGACCTTCTCGGCCTTGCGCTTGATCATGCCGATCATGGGGACCTTGAGGTCGACGACGAGTTCGTAGGTCACCTCGGTGCCACTGCCCGCGTCGGCCAGCAGGTAACTCCCGGTCAGCTCGGAGATCATCTTGCCCTGCTCGGCGACCTGCCAGCTCACGGCGGAGTCGCCGTTCCAGGCGTAGGCGAGGGTGTAGGTGTCGCTGATCACGCCGGCGTCGAGCACGAAGCGCACCCGGGCGGGGTGCCCCTCGGCGTCGGTGCTGAGGACCTCGGCGCTCTTCACCGCGCCGGCCCACTCGGGGTAGGCGGGCAGGTCGGCGATGACCGCCAGGACGGCATCGCGGGGGGCGGCGATGGTGATGCTCGAAGTGGTGCGATCAGCCATGCGACCACAGTATCGGTCCCCTCACCACTCCAGGACGTACGGACGTCCCTTTCCCCGGAAATGGCCGACGTTCACACACTCCGTCCGCCCGATCCTGGTGCGCTGGTACAACGGCTGGTGCACGTGCCCGAACAGCGCGTAACGCGGCTGCACGCGCCGGATGTAGTCGAGCGTGGCCTCGCTGCCCCGCTCGAACCGCCTGGCCACGGTGTCATAGAGCAGATGCGGCACGGCCGGCGGGATGTGCGTGCACAGCACGTCCACCTCGCCGAGCGCCTCCACCTTGGCCGCGTACTCCTCGTCCTCGATCTCGTACGGCGTGCGGTACGGCGTCCTGAGCCCGCCGCCGACGAACCCGAAGCGGCGTCCCCCGATCTCCGCCTCCTGCCCGTCCAGCACCAGGTGCCCGGGTTTGAGGTAGTCGGCCCAGAGGCGCGGCACGTCCACGTTGCCGTAGGTGAGGTAGGCAGGCTCGGGCATGGCCCCGAACAGGGCGGTGTACTGCTTGCGGACGTTGGCCTCGACGTGCTCGCGCGGGTCGCCGCCGAGCCCCTGCCACAGCGCCGCGGACATGGCCCTGGCCTCGTCGAAGCGCTTGGCGGTGCGCAGCGCGATGAACTCGGCCGCCTTCTCCGCGCCGAACAGGTCGGCGAAGATCCCCTGGGCGTGGTCGTCGTAGTCGATGTAGAGAATGAGGTCGCCGAGGCAGACGAGGGCGTCGGCGCCGTCGGCCGAGCGGGCCAGGGCCTCGACGCTTCCGTGGACATCGCTGACGACATGGACCCGCATGCGGGAAATCCTATGAGCGGTGGCGGCTAGCATGAGGTTTGCCCTTCATAACGCCTGTGTGACGAAGCTACCGACGCGTAACTTAACGCGGTAACGTCTCGGCGGTCCCCGAAGAGGAGTTGATCCGTGCGCGAGTACAGCGTCCCTGTCCTGGTGGATGTGCCGGCTTCGGCCACCCTGACCGACACCGTGTTCCGGCGCGGTGAGCAGGAACCTGGCGCGGTGGTCCTGCGGCGTACCTCGGGCGGGGACTCCTGGCCCGCCGTGACCGCGGCCGAGTTCCGCGACCAGGTGCTGGCGCTGGCCAAGGGCCTGGTGGCGGCGGGCGTCGAACCCGGCGACCGGGTGGCGATCATCTCCCGCACCCGCTACGAGTGGACCCTCGTGGACTACGCCCTCTGGGCGGCCGGCGCGGTCTCGGTGCCCGTCTACGAGACCTCCGCGGTCGAGCAGGTGCGCTGGATCCTGTCCGACAGCGGGGCCAAGGCGGTCTTCGCCGAGCTGGACAACCACGTGGAGACCGTCCGCGAGGCGGCGCCGGAGCTGAAGCAGATCTGGCGCATGGACGAGCCGCTGGACGGCTCCGCCGTACCCGATGAGGAGATCGAGCGGCGGCGCGCGGCCATGGGCCGCGACGACCTGGCCACGATCATCTACACCTCGGGCACCACCGGGCGGCCCAAGGGCTGCCGCCTGACGCACGACAACCTGCTGTTCACCGCGCGCAACGTGGCCGAGGGGCCACTGGAGACGGTCTTCCAGACCGAGGAGCCCGGCGTGCTGCTGTTCCTGCCGCTGGCGCACGTCTTCGCCCGGCTCATCCAGGTGGTGGCGATCGAGACGGGAACGGTCCTGTCCCACACGCCGAACATGAAGAACGTCGCGCCTGACCTGGTCTCGGCCAAGCCGACGCTGCTGCTGGGCGTGCCGCGGGTCTTCGAGAAGGTCTACAACGGCGCCGAGCAGAAGGCCATCCAGGGCGGCAAGGGCAAGATCTTCGCCCGCGCGGTGGACGTCGCGGTCGCCTACAGCAAGGCCGACGGTACGGCCGGGCTCGGCCTGCGGCTCAAGCACGCGCTGTTCGACCGGCTGGTCTACGCCAAGCTGCGCGCGGCCACCGGCGGGCGGCTGGCCACCGCGATCTGCGGCGGCTCGGCGCTGGGCGAGCGCCTCGGGCACTTCTTCCGCGGCGTCGGCATCGAGGTCCTCGAGGGGTACGGCCTGACCGAGACGTCGGCCCCTTCCACGGTCAACCTGCCGGGCGGCAACAAGATCGGCACGGTCGGCAGGCCCCTGCCCGGAGTCTCGGTCCGCATCGGCGAGGACGGCGAGATCCTGGTCAAGGGCCGCCACGTGTTCCAGGGGTACTGGAACAACGACACGGCCACGGCCGGCGCGATCGACGCCGAGGGCTGGTACCACACGGGCGACGTGGGCGAACTGGACGGCGACGGCTATCTGCGCATCACCGGCCGCAAGAAGGAGATCCTGGTCACCGCGGCGGGCAAGAACGTCGCGCCCGGCCCGCTGGAGGACTCCCTGCGCGCCAATCCGCTCATCTCCCAGGCCATGGTCGTGGGCGACAACCGGCCGTTCGTCGCCGCGCTCGTCACGCTCGACCCCGAGGCGCTGGAGCACTGGAAGAAGGAGAACGGCGCCGCCGCTGCGACGACGGCCGAGCTCAGCCGTGACCCGCGTGTCCTGGCCGAGGTGCAGGCGGCGGTCGACACCGCCAACCGCACGGTCTCCCGGGCCGAGCAGATCAAGAAGTTCACCGTGCTCGACCTCGACATCACCGAGGAGAGCGGCCACCTGACGCCGACGCTGAAGATCAAGCGCAACCTCGTCATGCGGGACTTCGCGGACACGATCGAGGAGCTGTACACCAGCTGACCCCTCCGATCACTTTTCTGTTTGAGAACGGTTGCAGGGCCGTTATTGACAACATGAGCCGGATCACAGCTACTAGAGGTCGTATCATTCGGCGGCCCTGACTGGCAGTGCTCCGATGAATGGGCCGCAAGTCAACCCGCCGGGCGGCATGCCCGGCGAGGAAGGCGGCAAGGGTGAACAGGACCCTCGCGGCTGGCTTAGCGGCCCTGCTCGCGCTCACCGCGTGCTCGGTGAACGAGGCGGCGGCCCCTTCATCAGGCGGGCCGGCTCCATCCGGCGGCTCGGCTCCGGCCGGCGGCTCGGCGAAGACCGTCTCGTTCCTTCTGTTCGAGTCACCGAACCTCAACGCGGCCTACTGGGACGCGCAGATCAAGCGGGCGACCGACGCCGTCCCCGGCATCACCGTCAAGAAGGTCGTGGCGCCCGCCGCGGGCAGCCGCGACGAGTTCGCCAAGCAGCTCATCGCCTCCGGCCAGTTCCCCGACGTGCACGTCGGCCTCCAGGACATCCTCGGATTCGCGCCCAGCCTCTACGCCTGGACGCCGGAGGACCTCAAGGACTTCGAGTGCACGACCTGCGGCGCGATCGGCGGCAAGGTCGTCCAGCTCCCGACCAACACGCAGACGCACTCGAACGTCTACTACAACGAGGACCTGTTCAAGAAGGCCGGCATCAGCGCCGCGCCGAAGACCTACGCCGAACTGCTCGACGCGGCGGCCAAGCTGAAGGCCAAGGGCGTCACCCCGTTCGTCATCGGCGGCGGCCCCGACGCCTTCGCCTCCACCCTCGCCTGGACCGGCGTCCTGACCACCGACGTGTACGGCAAGAACCCCGATTGGATGCGTCAGCGGCGCGAGGGCAAGGTCAAGTTCACCGATCCCGGCTTCAAGGCCGCCACCCAGAAGTTCGCCGACCTGGCCGCCAAGGGCTACATCGACAAGAGGGACCTCTCACGCGACTACGGCGCCACCCAGACCGCCTTCCTGGAGGGCAAGGGCGCCATGTACCCGATGGGCAGCTGGTTCGCCTCGCCCAGCGGCGGCGACAACCCGTCGAACAAGATCAAGATCGGCCGCTTCAACTGGCCCGGCGACGCCGACGCCACCAAGCTGGCCGCCTTCACCGGCGGCGGCCTGACCGTCAGCGCCACCGCCAAAGATCTGGACGCGGCCAAGAAGTTCGCCCTGGCCTTCCAGCTCGACACGTCCAACCTGGACGCCTCGGTCAAGGCCGACGCCCTCTTCCCCGCGATCAAGGGCTATTCCCCGCCGGCGATGGGCGCGCTCTTCACCGAGTCCTACAAGGCGTGGTCGCAGGCCAAGACCGCCGGCGCCACCGTGCCCTCCTTCGGCTGGGAGGCCGGCGACGACGCCATGCCGCCCGGGATGAAGGAGAAGTGGTGGGCCTCGGCCCAGGACCTCGTCAGCGGCAAGAAGACCGTGGACGAGGTGCTGCGCTACCTCGACGACGAGTGGGACAAGTCCTCTTGAGGGGTGTATACGGCAGGCTCTGGCACTTCCTGAGCTTCGGCGCGCCCGGAGTGCTGATCTACGTCTGCTTCGTGCTCGTGCCGATCCTGCTCAGCGTGGGCTACAGCATGACCGACTACAGCCTGCTGCGGCCCGGCTGGACGTGGGTCGGGCTGCGCAACTACGAACTGCTCCTGCGCGACCAGGCGTTCCTGACCTCGCTGCGCGTCACCACGATCCTGACTGTGATGGTGCTGGTGGTGCCGAACCTGCTCGGGCTCGGCATCGCCGTACTCCTGGATCGGCGCGGCTGGTTCTACAACGCCATGCGCAGCGTGTACTTCACCCCGATGATCCTCAGCTCCGTCGTCGTCAGCGTGATCTGGACGCGGGTCCTCGACGACGAGGGGCCGCTCAACCAGGCGCTGCGCCTGCTCGGCGTGGCCGACCCGCCCGGCTGGCTGTCCGACCCCGACTACGCGCTGTTCTCCCTCGGCGGCATCGTCTCCTGGCAGATGCTCGGCTTCTGCGTCGTGGTCTACCTGGCCGGGCTGCAGGGCGTGCCGCACGAGCTGACCGAGGCCGCCGCCATCGACGGCGCCGGCCCCTGGACCCGTTTCCGCCGCATCACCTGGCCCCTGCTCGCCCCCGCCCTGACCGTCAACACCGTGGTGCTGCTCATCACCACGTTCAAGATCTTCGACCAGGTCAAGGTCATCACCAACGGCGGCCCCGGCACCGGCACCACCGCCACCGTGGCCTTCACGATCATGCAGGAGGGCTTCGTCGAGAACCACCAGGGTTACGCCTCGGCCATGGCCGTCGCCATGCTGCTGATCATCGCCGTGGCCTCCGTCGTGGCGCTGCGCTTCCTGCAGAGCAGGGAGGTGCAATTGTGACGCGCCACGCAGAGCAGGGAGGTGCGCCTGTGACGCGCCACGCAGAGCAGGGAGGTGCGCCTGTGGGAGCTGCACCTGTGCGGCGTCACGCGGGGCCGGGAGCTGCGACTGTGCGGCGCCGCGCAGCGTGGGGAGGTGCGGGTGTGCGGCGTCCGCTGCTCACGCTCGTCGTCACCAGCGTCTTCTTCGTGCCGCTGTACGTCGCGCTGGTCAACGTGGTCAAGCCGGCCGCGCTCATCCCCGGCGCGGGCGCGATCGCCCTGCCCGTCCCGCCCACGCTGGACAACCTGCGCGCCGTCCTGACCAACCCGACGAACCTGTTCTGGGCCAGCCTGGCCAACAGCGTCATCGTCACCACCCTGTCGGTGATCGTCCTCACGCTGCTGTCGGCCATGCTCGCTCACTACCTCGCCCGTACGGCAGGCCGCTGGGGCAGGCTGATCACCGTGCTCCTGCTGTGCGGGCTCATGATCCCGCCCCAGGTCATCCTGGTCCCGATCACCCAGGTGCTGCGGGCCCTCGGCCTCATGACCACGGTCCAGGGGCTGGTGCTGTTCAACGTCGGCTACTACATCCCGTTCGGGGTCTTCGTCTTCACCGGGTTCCTCAAGGGCATCCCCGCCGACCTGGAGGAGGCGGCGGCCATCGACGGCGCCGGGCGCGGGCAGGCGTTCTGGCGCATCGTCTTCCCGCTGCTGCGACCGGCCACCGCCAGCGTGCTGATCTTCCTGTCCGTGTGGATCTGGAACGACTTCCTCAGCCCGCTCATCATCCTCGGCCCCGGTCAGGGCACCACCGTGACCACCGGCATCTACCGCTCGCTCGGGCAGTACTCCTTCGACTACGGCGGCGTGTTCGCGCTGATGTTCCTCTCGACCCTGCCCGTGCTGATCTTCTATCTGGCCCTGCAGAAACAGTTCGTGAAGGGCCTGACCGGCGGCGCGACGAAGGGATGAGTTTAGCCGCCTCGACAAACGGAAAAAGATCCCTGTCAACGCAAGGAAGCAGGTGCACCCCCCATGATCCTGCCCTCCACCAGAGCCGCCGCCGCGTTGTTCACCGCCGCCCTGGCCCTGGCAGCGTGCTCGTCCGGCAAGGAGCCGGCGAGCGGCGCCACGAGCAGGGCCTCCGCCGGGGGCAAGATCTCCATCGCCTACCTGCAGAAGCAGGGCGACCAGGAGTACTTCATCGGCGAGGCCCGGGGCGCCCGGGACAAGGCCGCCGAGCTCGGCGTCGACCTGCAGGTCGTGGACCTCAGCGAGGACACCAACAAGGCCGTCACCGAGACACAGGCCGCGATCGGCAAGAAGGTCGGCGGCATCATCATCGTCGTGCCCGCCCCGGCGGTCGGCCCCCAGATCGTCCAGCTCGCCAAGGACGCCGGCGTCCCGCTGCTCACCTCCGACGACCAGGTCTGCGTCGACGGCCCCGACCCGGCCGCCTGCGACCCGGCCAAGCTGGTGCCGCGTGTCGGCTTCTCCGGCGCCCAGATGGGCGAGTCCGTCGGCACCCGCGCCGGCGAGGAGTTCAAGAAGGCCGGCTGGCAGAAGGCCGACACCGCGATCATCACCGCCTGGCAGCAGGACGTGACCGTCTGCACCGACCGGGTCAAGGCCGCCGTCCCCGCGTTCGAGACCGCCGCCGGCGTCAGCGGCGTCAAGGTCATCGAGGTCGGCACCGACAACACCCCGACCGGCGCCCAGGACAAGGTCGCCGCCACCATCAGCGGCAACCGCTCCGTCAAGAACTGGGTGATGCTCGGCTGCAACGACGAGAACGTCAGCGGCGGCGTCACCGCCCTGCAGAACGCCGGGATCAAGCCCGCGAACATCATCGGCGTGGGCCTCGGCGCCTATCTTGCGTGCAAGGACTGGAACAGCGGCAAACCTTCAGGTATGAAGGCAGCGTTGTTCATCAACGGCTACGAGGTCGGCAAGCTGGCCGTGCAGACGATGTATGACACCATGAAGAACGGCACCGCGATGCCGGCAGAGGCCTTCGCACCGACCAAGATGGTGGATCCGACCAACTGGCAGGCCGAGGGAGTCAAGTGCAGCGCCTGACACGCTTATCGCTGGCCGCCGCCGCTGCGGCCACCGCACTGGCGGCGTTCGCCGCACCGGCGAGCGCCGACGAGGTGCCGGAAGGCGCCCTGCTCGGTGCCGACAGCAGGATCGTGCGCGCCGAGGACGGCCGCTGGGTGGTCGTCAAACCGCTGCCCAACGGCGACCTCGCGGTCGCGCTCTACAACGAGAGCGGATACCCGCAGCGCATCGCCACCACGGCCGCCGAAGTCGGCTTACCCCCCGCCGCGCCCGCCTACCGGGTGCGGAACCTGGCCACCGGCGCCGACCACCACACCGCGGGTGCCCTGGCCGCCAGCGTGCCGCCGCGCCAGGCGGTGCTCTACCAGGTCTCCCGCGACGCCAACTGGGCCGCCTACCCGCCGCTGATCGAACTCGACCTGCGCTTACCCACCCCCTACCCCGGCGCCGCCGCCCTCGTCGAGGGCGAGGCCACCACCCAGGTCAGCACCGTCGTCACCAACCTCGGGCTCACCGGCGCCGCCGACATCACGGCCACGCTGAGCCTGCCGTACCAGTGGAAGGGCGCCCCCACCGGCCCCGCCACCGTCAAGACCCTCGCCCCCGGGCAGCAACTGATCACCACCTGGAACGTCAGCACCCCCGCGGGCCTCCCCCGCAACGCCTACTGGCTCGAGGCCGCCGCCGCCACGACGAAGTCCAGCTCGATCTTCGTCGTCCCGCCGCCGGCCCCCTCCGGCCGGACCTACGTCAGCGACCTGCCGTGGCTCAGCATGGCCAACGGCCAGGGCGCCGTCGAACGCCGCAAGGTCACGGTCAACAGGACCTCCTACGCCAAGGGCCTGGCCGCCCGCGCCCCCGGCGCCCTCGAGTACTACCTCGGCGGACGCTGCACCAAGCTCAGCGCCTCCGTGGGCGTCGACGACTCCGCCGGCCAGCGGGGCCGCGTCACCTTCGAGATCTGGGCCGACGGCCGCAAAGCCGCCGAAACCGGGCCGCTGACCGGCGCCATGCCCGCCGTACCCCTCACCGCGGACGTCACCGGCGCCCGCCTGGTCCGGCTCGTCGTCACCGACGGCGGCGACGGCGGCGACGGAGACGAGGCCGCCTGGGGTGACCCGGTGATCGCGTGCTCAGGGTAGAGGAGCTGACCAAACACTTCTCCGGCGTCCAAGCGCTGCGCGGCGTCACCACCGACTTCCCCGCCGGGCAGGTCACCGCCCTGATGGGCGAGAACGGCGCGGGCAAGTCCACCCTGATCAAGATCGTCAACGGGGATCACCGGCCGGACGCGGGCCGTGTCCTCCTGGACGGCCGCCCGCTCGACCTGCACTCCCCCGCCGACGCCCGCCGCCACGGCATCCGCGTCATCCCCCAGGAACCGGAGATCATCCCGCACGTCTCCGTCGCCGAGAACGTCTACGCCGGCGCCCTCCCCCGCCGCCGCGGCCGCCTCCTCGACCGCACCGCCCTCCACGAGCGCATCCGCGACCACCTCGTACGGCTCGGCTTCGAGCACGCCCTCGACCCCGCCACCCCCGGCTCCGCCCTCACCCCCGCCCAGCGCCAGCTCGTGGAGATCCTGCGCGCCCTCACCGGCGAGGCCCGGGTCATCGCCTTCGACGAACCCACCTCCTCCCTCGGCGAACACGAGACCGAAGCCCTCTTCACCCTCATCACCCGCCTGCGCGCCCAGGGCCGGGCCATCGTCTACGTCTCCCACCGCCTCAAAGAGATCTTCCGCCTCGCCGACCGCATCGCCGTCCTGCGCGACGGCGCCCTGGTCGGGGTACGGCAGGCCGCCGACGCCGCGGAAGGCGACATCGTCCGCATGATGGTCGGCCGCGACCTGTCCACCATGTTCGAACGCCCCGGCACCCCGGCCGGCGACGTCGTCCTCGACGTCCGCTCCCTCACCACCGACGACGTCCGCGACATCACCTTCCAGGTGCGTGCCGGCGAAGTCGTCGCCCTCGCCGGCCTCGTCGGCGCCGGCCGCTCCGAACTCGCCCGCGCCCTGGCCGGCGACCTGCCCATCCGCTCCGGCACCGTCAGCATCGCCGGCCGCGCCCTGCGCCTGCGCCACCCCGGCGACGCCGTACACGCCGGGCTCGGCTACGCGCCCGAAGAACGCAAGGCCCAGGCCCTCTTCCTGGACCGCACCGTCCGCGACAACACCTCGCTGATCATCCTCGACCGGCTGCGCACCTGGCGCTTCGTCCGCCGCGCCGCCGAAACCCGAGCCGTCGCCGAGTTCGCCGACCGCCTGCGCATCCGCACCCCGTCCCTGGAGCACGAGGTCCGCAAGCTGTCCGGAGGCAACCAGCAGAAGGTCGTGCTGGCCAGGTGGCTGGCCCGCCGCCCCAAGGTCCTCATCCTGGACGAACCCACCCGCGGCATCGACGTCGGGGCCAAGGCCGAGATCTACCACATCATCGCCGACCTCGCCCGCACCGGAGTCGCCGTCCTGGTCGTCTCCTCCGAACTCCCCGAGGTCCTCGGCCTGGCGGACCGCATCCTGGTCATGCAGAACGGCCGCATCACCGGCGAACTCCCCCGCGACCAGGCCAGTGAGGAGGCCATCCTGTCCCTCGCCATGGCCGACGACCTCACCACCCCCACCCCGTAGCCCACCCCGCCAACCCCACCTGACACCAGACGTTAATCCCTCCCCTGCCAGCCAAAGTCCCAAGTCCCACCCATGCAGCTCACCCTCCCCCGGACCACGCGGCACCCCACAACCCGCACCCACACCCGCACCCGCACCCGCACCCGCACCACGCGACACCCCACACCACGCACCCGCACCACGCGGCGCCCCACACTCCGCACCCACACGGGGCACCCCACAACCCACCACACGCGGCGCACCTCGCCTCGCACCCGCACCCCACCACACGCGGCGCACCTCGCCCCGCACCCGCACCACGCGGCACCCCACAACCCACCACACGCGGCGCACCTCGCCCCGCACCGGGCCGCGTACCGACTCCCAGCCAGGAGGAGCACCGTGACCTCCCAGACCAGCGGCCCCAAGGCCACCCTCGAGTCCGGCCCGGGCGGTGGCCGCCTGGCTGCTACGGCCGTCGGCGCCGTGGGTGCCCAGAACCTCATCCTCCTCATGGCCATCGTCGCCGTGGCCGCGTTGTTCGGTGTGCTCGACCCCGGGTACCTGGCGTGGAGCAACATCCGCGTCATCGGCGACGCCGTCACCATCGCGGGGTTGCTGGCCGTGGTCCAGACCGTCGTCATCATCTGCGGCGCCCTGGACATCTCCGTCGGCTCGGCCACCGGTGTCGCCTCGGTCGTCAGCGCCATGGCCTTCATGGCCACCGACCGCAGCCCGGTCCTCGGCATGGCCGCCGCCCTGGTCGTCGGACTCCTGCTCGGTGTGGTGAACGGCATCGTCATCGTGTACGGCCGGGTCAACGCCGTCATCGCCACCCTGGCCACCCTCGCCGCCTACAAGGGCCTCGCCCAACTGCTGTCCGGCGGCGCCGCCCAGGGGTACGTCCTCGGGGACGACCTGTTCATCTTCATCTCCCGCGGCAGCATCATCGGCCTCCCCACCATGGTGTGGATCCTGGCGCTGGTGGCGGTGGCCATACACGTGCTCCTGAAATACACCGACATAGGCCGCAACCTCTACGCCATCGGCGGCAACGACACCGCCGCCCGCCTGGCCGGCATCGACATCAACAAGTACCTCATCGCCGTCTACGCCCTCGCCGGCCTGATCGCCGCCGTGGCCGGCATCATCCTGACCGCCCGCATCGGCTCCGGCCACCCCACCTCCGGCAGCGCCGGCCTCGAACTCAAGGCCATCACCGCCGCCGCCCTGGGCGGATGCGCGCTGAAGGGCGGCAAGGGCGGCGTGGGCGGCACCCTGCTCGCCGTCGTCCTCCTCGGCGCGCTGGAGAACGGCCTCACCTTCCACGGCATCAGCACCTTCTGGCAGAACGTCGCCCAAGGGGCCCTCCTGGTGGTCGCAGTCGTCATCCAGCAACGCCGCAGCGGCGAACGCGCCGTCGGCCTCCCCACCTAGAACCTCACCACCCCAGCACCCCCTCCTTCCCTGGCCAGGGGAAGACCCTCCCCGCTCGGGCGACACATGGGTGAGGGTGACCCACAAGGCGTTGGACCCGTGGGCGTGGAGGCGCATGGGCGTGGAGGCGCATGGGCGTGAGGGGGCGCATGGGCGTGAGGGCGCATGGTGGAAGTGACCAGTGGGTGAGGTAGCCCATGAGTAGAGGCGACCCGCGGATACAGGTGACCACCCAGGACGTGCCGAGGTCCAGACCGTCAGGTAGTGAGCGCCAGATCAGGAGACGGTCGGTAGGCAGGTCGGCAGGCGGTGGAGGGCTGAGTCATAAGGCAGTGGAAGGTCAGGGCCGAAGGGTGGTCAGGGGCGGAAGGCGGTCAGGGGCGGACAGTCGCGAGGGCGGGGGATGGTGAGGGCAGGGGGTCAGGGCAGGAGGGTGGTCAGGGCGGGGTCAGAAGGGGGTGGAGGGGTCGGGGTCGATGCGGTGGGCGAGGTGGTGGAGGGCTTCGGCCAGGTGGTGGCGGATGGGGGCGAGCGGGCTTGTGGATGGGCGCGAAGGGAGGTGCTGGTGGGCTAGGCGTTCGGTGGCGGCTTCGGCCAGCAGGTCGGTGTGGCGGCAGCGGAGGTAGTCGGTGATCAGGTGTGGGTGGTTCATTGGGCGGCCTCCGCCCGGGTTACGGCGATGCTGCCGCTCAGGCTGCGGGCGGTGATCTCTACGGTCTGTTCGCCCTGTGCCGGCTCCTCGCTCTGGTGGAGGGTGGAGGTGACGCGGCCGGTCAGGGAGTTGAGGTCGAGCCAGACGGCGCTGCCGGGGGTGACGGCCACGGCCGTGTCGCCCGAGGTGGAGTTGAGGACGACGCGGCCGGTGGTCACCGATTGGACGGTGACGTCGCCGGAGGTGGACGTGATGTCGACGTCCGAGGCCGCGTGGCCTACGCGGACGGCGCCCGACACGGCTTGGATGGACAGGGCGCCGGCTGCCTTGGTGACGCGGATGTCGCCGGAGGTGTTGGTGATGTCGGTGACGCCGTCCACGACGTCACAGGTGACGTCACCTGATGCCGTCTTGGCGGTCAAGGCGGCGGCGCGGTGCAGGTGGAGGTCTCCGGAGGCGCTGGAGAAGTCCACGTTCCCGTACACGCCGGTGGCCCTCGTGTCGCCGGCGGCGGTGCCGGCGATCAGGCGGGAGCCGGCGGGGAGGGCGACGACGATGTGCACGGCGGGGGTGCGGCGCAGGCGGGAGGTGTCCTCCGGGGCCTTGATCAGGACGGTGCCGTTCACGTGCTCGACGCTTACCGACGCGGCGTAGGCGAGGTCGGCGTCGCTGTCGCGGTTGGCCGGGGTGACCTCGACCGTGGTGTCCTCCCGGGCGGAGGCGGTGACGGTCAGGTCGCCTGCCGGGAAGTTCACCTGGAGGGTGATGGGGCCGGGGGTGGCGAAAACGGGCATGACGAAATCTCCTATCGGCGCGGGCGGACAGTGGGGTGGAGTTACCGGGCCCAGCCGGTGATGCGCTGACCGGGACCTCCGGGCGGGGATGGCCGGCCGGACACCGCCTGGCTCAGGACGCGGACCATCCAGGCGTTCACCGACATCCCCGCCTGACCGGCGACCTGCTCGATGCGGGACTTGAGCGGTTCGGGCAGGCGCAACGTCATCCGGGCGGTCGTGGGGTCGCCGTCACCGGGCTCGGGCGGCGCGGGAGGGGGCGGAGGCCCGGGCATACCCCAAGGACCCTCGGGCCAGCCGGACATCCCCGGCACCCCCGGCACCCCGGGCACCCCGGGAACGCCATACCAGGCGCCGGGGTCCGAAGCGTCGGCGGCGTGGTGGGAACGGCTGACGACGAGCTCGGGCTCCCTGCCGCGGATCCGCAACTCGACCTGGTCCGGCTCGATCTGCCCGGTGAGCGACTCGGCCGCGTCGGAGAGCACCTCCAGCAACGTCAGCCGCATCGCGGCCTCCAGCGCGGAGGTCAGCGACTCGGCGGCGGCCCGCATCTCCGCGCCACCCACGCCGGCGGCGGCGGTGAGCTCCCTGCGGAGGGTGTCGATGTGGGGCGTGAGATCCATGACGTCATGATGACATCACGACGCCGTCAACGCAAGCCGCGAGTGACGTCATCCCCGGAGGATCTCATGGAAGCGCCGGGCCACCAGCTCCCACGACCACTCGAGAACCACCCATTCCCGCCCAAGCTCCCCCATCTTCCGGGCGCGCTCGGGATCGGCCAGCAGCTCGATCAGCGAGGCGGCCACCTCGGGAACCGACCGCCCGTCCACCACCACCCCGGTCTCCCCCGGCCGTACGGCATCGGGGGCGCCTCCGGAGGCCCCGGCCAGTACCGGCAGCCCACTGGCCGCGGCCTCCAGGAAGACGATGCCGAGCCCTTCGACGTCCACCCCGCCCAACCGGGTACGGCACGGCATCGCGAAGACGTCGGCGGCCGCGTAGTACCCCGGCAGGCTCTCCTCCGGCACCGGCCCCGCGAAGACCACCGACCGGGTCCGCGCCGCCAGCCGTTCCAGGCGCCGCCGGGCCGGGCCTTCGCCAGCCAGCAGCAACACGGCGCCGGGCACCGCCCGCAGCACCCTCGGCCACGCCCTGATCAGCTGGTCCTGTCCCTTGCGCGCCACCAGCCTGGACACGCACAGCACCACCGGCCGCCCGCCCAGCCCGAGCTCGACCGGCGCCGCCGAGGGGTGGAACGCCGAAGGGTCCACGCCGGGCGCCAGCCGTACCAGCTTGGCCGGGGGAATCACGCCGGAGAGCCGAGCCCGCGTGTACGAGCCCAGATACGTCACCACGTCCGCGTGCGCGCCGATCCGGCGCAGCACCCGCCTCAGGCCCGGCGTGCGGGCCCAGGACGCCTCGTGCCCGTGCGTGAGCATCACGATCCGCCGGGCCCCGGCCGCGCGCAGGCGGGGTGCGAGCAGGCCCAAAGGCGCGGCGGCGCCGAAGACGACGGTGTCCGCCCCCAGCCGGGCCACGAGGTGGGCGGCTCGGCGGGCCACGGCGGGCGTGGGCAGCATGAGCGAGGTCGGATGGCGGAAGATCGGGTACGGCTGCCGCCGGTCGAAGGCGGCGCTGCCCGGCCAGGCGGGGGCGTAGACGGCGACCCCGGGCGTCCGCACCGCCAGGCCGTGCACGAACGACTGGATGCCGCCCTGTCTGGGCGGGAAGTCGTTCGTGACGATGAGGACGCGGCTCACGGCTCGGGCACGCCGTTCAGCAGCGCCCAGGAGCGGGCCATGGCGATGCGCTGCGGGGCGGTGGGGTGGGAGGCGTACAGGATGTACTCGACGAGGTCGGGCGACAAATCCGAGATGTTCGTGGTCGCCAGCCGCTTCTGCATGGCGACGAACGTGGCCGGGTCACGCGTGAGGTCGAGCGAGTGGGCGTCGGCCCGGGCCTCGACGTGGCGGCTGATGAGGTTCTGGGCGGGTCCGGACAGCACCGTGGCCAGGCTCATCAGGCCCATGACGGCGCCGACCGCCACCGGCTCGGCGATCGTGCCCACCCGGACGCGCCGCCGTACCCAGGGGAAGATCGCGAACAGCGCGGCCGCGCCGAACGCGGCGCCCAGCGCGGCCAGGAGCGTGCCGTTGAGGACATCGCCGTTCCCGGCGTGTCCCAGCTCGTGCGCGACGACCAGCTCGACCTCGGGCTCCGGAGCCTTGAGGAGCGTGTCGTAGACCACGATGCGGCGGGTGGCGCCGAAGCCGGAGACGTAGGCGTTGAGCGCGGTGGTCCGGCGGGAGGCGTCGGCGACGAGCACGTCCTCGACCGGGACGCCGTCGCGCTCGGCCATGGCCAGCAGGTCGGTGCGGAGCTTGCCCGCGGCCATGGGGCGGAAGTCGTTGAACAGCGGCTCGAACACGACCGGATACACGAACGAGGCGACGATCGTGAGTACGGCGGCGCCCCCGGCGGCGGCGATCCACCAGCGGCGGAACCGGCGGGCCAGCCCGGCCAGCGCCACGACCATGATGGCCAGCAGCACGATCCGGACGCCGATGCTCTTCAGCCGGTCACCACTCCAATCGGCCCACCCCTGGGTGGACAGCCCGAAATCGCGCAGCCGTACCTCGAACCACATCCCGAGCGGCCAGCGCAGCAGCTCGACCAGCGCGGTCAGCACCACCACGCCCAGAATGACCCGCACCCACCACGGCCCCCGCAGCCTGCCGAGGAGCTTCGCGCCCATCGGCGTGGCCACCAGCAGCCCGGCGAACAGAATCGTCAGCCCGAACGACAGGTACGACGGCACGCTGGTGGCCGCGTCGAACGCCTGTGACCTGGCGAGCTGCTCCGCGGTGAAGTCGCGGGCCGGATCGGGGGCCACCTGGGGCGCCTGCGCGGGCAGCGGCCGCCAGGGGGTGGTGAGCGCGGCGATCACGACGAAGGCGGCGCCGAGGACGGCCGCCGCGATCCCCGCCTGCCGCCGCAGCCCCGCCCCGGCCAGGGTGTCTTCCGTCATGCCAGTTCCTTCCGCACGTACCTGCGCCACCGATCGGTCAGCTCGGCGACCGGCCAGGGCAGCGCTCGGTGCGCACCTGCCCGCCGGGCGTCGTGGTAGAGCTTCACCAGCCTGGCCTCGCCCAGCCGCTCGGCCAGGAAGCGACACGCCAGCCACGCCTCCTGGTAGGACTGTGCCAGCCGCGCCGACCCGGGCGCGAACGCCTCCGGGCCGGGGAGGCTCCGCGGCACCCTGCCCGCCCGTACCTCGGCGGCCAGCTCGGCCGCGGCCACGGGCACGGCCAGCCCGGCGTCCTTGTAGGCCACGTAGTCGGCGAACCCCTCGTACAGCCACGCGGGCAGCCCCTCCGTCCCGGCCGCCACGTGGGTGAGCTCGTGGGTGAGCACGACGTCGCGCCCGGTGGGGGTGAGCCTGGCGTACGTCTCCGGGATCACGATCACCCGCCCGGCGTCGGCCACCGCGGCCAGACCCTCGACGGAGGCCACCCCGGCCATCCGGGCCGCCTCCCCGGCGTCGGCCGCCACCTCGACGCGCGGCCGTACCGGCTGCCCGAGCACCGCGCCGACCCTCCGCGCGGCCCTGTCCGCCCGCCGCGCGAGATCCGCGCGATCGACACCTGCGGCTGGCGTACGGCGGGCCGATCCTTCAACCGGCGTACGGCGGGCCGTTCCCTCAGCCGGCGTACGGCCGGCCGTCCCCTCATCACGCGTAGCGGACGCCCCGCAGCCCACGGCTGCGATCAGGAGGGCCGCGAGCGCGGCGCGACGGCTCACGACCACGGCCCGATGGTAGCCGCACGCGCGTGGGCCCCGTCCCGGGAGGGGACGGGGCCCACGTGCGTCAACCGGGCGGAACCTCGCCTCAGCCCGGCCTGTGCTGACCGGGCTCCTACGAACCCGGCCGGACGGCTCCGGCGAACGACGACTTACGCCATCCGCTGAGCCTGTCCACCCGCACCCGCTTGCCCGAACTGGGCGAGTGGACCATCTTGCCGTCGCCGACGTACATGCCGACATGGCCACGACCGCGGAAGAACAGCAGGTCACCCGGCTGCAGAGACTTCCATGAGATCTTCTTCTTGATGCGCGCGTACTGGCTGTGCGTCACGCGGGGGATCTTGACTCCGGCCTTCTTCCAGGCGTACTGGACGAGTCCGGAGCAGTCGAAGGCGCCGGGTCCCGTGCCGCCGTAGCGATACGGGTCGCCGACCTGCGCCCTGGCCACGGAGACGGCCTTGACCGCCTTCGCCTTCTGCCTGGTGGCGCGGGTGGTGACGGCCTTCTTGACGGCCTTCGTGACGGCCTTCGTGACGGTCGCGGTCCTCGTGGTGGTCGCGGCCTGCGCGGCGGGGGCGTGGAGGGCGAACCCTCCGGCCGTCACGGTCATGGCGATCGCCGCGCCACTGAGGACACGACGGGGGTAATGCAGGGAGGTAGACAGGATGTCTCCTTGGAGCTTCCACGAACGCCTACCGGGTTAGCTGTCGGATTCGGGCCTGGAAGTCGCCCTACGGCACGCGGTGTGCGCGCGCCGATTCACCCCTTGACCCCTGGGGATCGGGATCGGTGGTTCCCCGGCTCCGTGCCTCCTGGCTGCACGGACTCGGCAGGCCGCGGCCCTCGTGGTGACGGGGCGGCCGGCGGATGTGTGGTGCTACGGCGCCCATGGCTTGTCCGCCGCGACGCCAGAAGGTACTCGGGGCGTCACGGCTCGGCAAAGCGCAAGCAAAGTTGTCAAGATCAGCCAGAGGGTTCTGTCAGAGCGAGAACTCCTGCTGAACCACGGGTTCCGTTATCCAAATGTGACCCTGCTCACACTTGGAGCTCCAAGGTCATGTCAGATCCCATCCGTCACTCTGGTCACAGCCGTCAGCCGGAACCCGGTCGGCACGTGCCGTACCTCTTCGATCTCCCGCAGCCGCGCCGGCCCCTCGAGATAGCGATGCAGGTACGGCACGCGGCGCAACCCGGTGACGGCGAAGCGCGCCTCGATGGCGGCGAGCATGTCGCGCGCGGTCGCACAGTCCGCATGGGCCTCGCGCCAGCGCGCGAGAGGGTCCTCGACCGGCTCGTCGAAGCGCCCGAGCAGCACACCGGCGTCGTAGAACCAGGTGGCCGCGGGCCCGTCGGCCCAGTCCCACGCGAACTCGTCCACGACGAGCCGCCCGCCGGGGACCAGCAGCGCGGCGGCGCGGTCGAGCGCCTTCCCGAGCGGGTGCATGTGGTGGAGCGACAGTGACATCACGATGACGTCGAACGGGTCGTCCTCGTAGGCGGCCATGTCGGCCCGCCGCGCGGGGACCCCGGCGGCGTGGGCGGGACCGGGGTCGAGGTCGATGGCGGTGACGTCGTGGCCGAGAGACGACAGCTGCGCGGCCAGCGAACCGTCGCCGCACCCCGCGTCCAGGATGCGGACGGGGACGGCGGGCAGAAGGGAGGCGATCCAGGCGTCCATGACCCGATCCTTCTGCGGACAAGGCATGAGCACCACTGCGGGTTCGGCATGAAAGGCATAAGCTCCATGCATGCTTGACGTCTGGTCACTGAAGGTGCTGTCGGAGGTGGGGCGGCTCGGGTCCTTCTCGGCCGCCGCCGAGGCGCTGTCGATGACGCAGCCCGCCGTCTCCCGGCAGATCGCCGCGCTGGAGCGGCGCAGCGGCGTGCGGTTGTTCCACCGGCTGCCCCGCGGCGTCCGCGCCACCGACGCCGGGCTGGCCGCGCTGGAGCAGGCCGCGCGGGTCCTCGACGGCATGACGCTGCTGGAGACGAGGCTGGCGGCCCACGCGGCGGGCGAGACCGGCCGCGTGCGCGTGCACGCCTTCCCGAGCGCGGCCACGGACTTCGTCCCCGGCTGCTTCCGCATCCTGGCCACCCGGCATCCCGGCGTGGAGCTCTCCCTGACCGTCGCCGGTCAGGGGGCGCACGCCGTCCGCGAGGGGACGGCCGACCTCGCGCTGACCACCTCGTGGGACCCCGAGCCGCCCGCGGGCCTGGAGGCGGTGCCGCTCCTGGACGACGACCTGCTGGTGGCCCTGCCCGGCGCGCACCCGCTCGCCTCGGCCGAGACGGTCGCGCTGCGCGAGCTGGCGGAGGAGCCGTGGATCGACGGCACCCACCCCGACTGCCTCGGGCCGCTGTCGGAGCTGGGGGCGGCCATGGGCGCGCCGCCGCGCGTGCGCCACCTGTGCGACGACTGGAACGGGCGCCAGGGGCTGGTGGCGGCGGGGGTCGGGGTGATGTTGTACCCGTCGGTCGCGGGCGCCGCCGTGCGCGGGGACATCCGGCTGCTGCGCCCCTCCCCCGCGCTGCCCGCCCGGCGCGTCTACGCCGTCGTCCTGCCCCGCCCGGCCCGCTCACCGGCCGTGGAGGCGCTGCTGGAGGTCATGCTGGGGTACGGCCCGGCCGCCTAGGGCCGGATGGCGCCGACGATCCGCCGGCCGTACGAGGAGAGCTTGACGACCTTGATGACGTCGCCGGTCTGCGGCGCGTGCACGATGTTGCCGTTGCCCGCGTACATGGTGACGTGGCCGAGGCCCTCGCTGAAGATCAGGTCACCGGGCTGGAGGGCGTCCAGGCTGACCTTCCGCTTGGCGCCCCAGGCCCACTGCTGCCAGGTGGTGCGGGGCAGCGAGACGCCGCCGGCCCGCCAGGACGCCTGGGTGAAGCCGGAGCAGTCGTAGCCGCGCGGCCCGGTGCCGCCGTAGATGTAGGGCTTGCCGACCTGGGCGTAGGCGAACTTGAGCACGGCGGCCGCGTTGCCGGTGGCCGGGCCGTCGTAGGCGATGCCGGTGCTGTCGGGGTCGCCCTCGTTGTAGGCGCCCAGTTCGCGCAGGAGCTTCTTCTGCTGCTTGATCAGCTCGAGAACCTCGGCGCGTTCCTTCTCCACCTCGTCGCGTTCGTCGTCGGCGGCGACGAGGGCGTCCTGGGCGCGGTCGCGCTCGGCCTTCAGGCCCTTGTTCTCCCGGTCGAAGGCGGCCAGCCGCTCGCTCCGCTCGGCCTGCATCTGGCTCGTGAGGGCCATACCGCTGAGCAGGCCCGTCGGGTCGCCGTTGCCCATGATCGACGGCCAGGAGGTCACGTCGGCGCCGAGCCGGTAGTCGTTGACCGTCATGGTGACGATCTGCTTGCGCAGGTTCTCCACGGTGGCCAGCTTCTGCTTGTACGAGGAGTTCAGCCGCGCGTACTTCTTCTTGGCGTCCTTGTGCCGCTCGGTGGCGGTGTTGAAGCGGTCGACGACCTTGTCGGCGCGGTCGTTGAGGCGGGCGAGCTTGGCCTTGGCCTGTTTGATGGTCGGTTTGGGGTCGGCGGCGGCCACACCGACCGGTGACGCCAGCAGCCCGATCACCAGACCAGCAGCCAACGTAGCCCGGCCGTACTTCACAGCGTCGCCTCCCAGGGAACATATCTGGGGGGAAATAGTACAGAAGTGACGGGTGAGGTCTCAGCTATTCGCCCCATTTGTAACCAACGCCCTAGCTCCTCGTCAGCGCGACCGGAGGCGCATGGCAGGCGTCCCCGGTCGCTGTGCGGGAGCGGCGTCGGAAGGTTACGCCCGGCCGAGGCGGCGAAGCAGCAAAGCAGACGGAACCGGTCTGGCGCCCATGCGCCGCACCGACTCGGCCACCTCGCGGTCGGAGGAGACCACCGCGATCGCGCGGCCGGGCGGCTCGGCCCGGACGAGCTGGCGGATCACGTCGTCGGCGATCTCCCCCGGCGCGCTGAACAACACGCGCACCCCTCGCGGGGCGACCACCTGAACCGGCGAGTTGAGCTCGGCGCCGTCGAAGACGACGGTCACCTCGACCCGGGTCTGGGCCACCAGCCCGCCCAGCCCGGTCATGAGCCGGGCCCGCTGGTCGGCCAGGGTGAGGCTGCCGTAGCCGGTCTTGGTCACGTTGTAGCCGTCGATGACCAGGTGCACCTGAGGCAGGGCCAGGAGCTGGTCGAGCAGTTGCGGGTCGTCGTCGGCCAGCGCGCGGGCGGGCACGGCGCGGACCCCGGGAGCGCCGGGCGAGACGGCGGCCACCGAGTCGGCCGGGCGGCTGATGGTCGTGGGCAGGGCCAGCTCGCGCCGCAGCCCGGCCGAGGCGTCCTGCAGCGCGTCCAGCAGGACCCGGATGCGCGCGTCCTCGATGCTGCGGCCCTCGCGGGCGGCCCGGCGGGAGACCTCGAGCTGCTTCTCCACGTCGTTCAGGCGCTCGCGCAGGCGGCGCAGCTCAGCCTCCCCGGCGCTGCCCGCGGCCGTGGCCGCGGTCATGGCCTCCTCGGCGGTCTGCTCCACGGACGCGCGCCGCTGCTCGGCCGCCTTGGCCCGCTCGCGCGCTTCGTGCAGTTTGCGGCGCAGGTCGGAGTTCTCCGCGCGGGCGGCCTTGAGCTGCTCGCGCAGCCGGTCGGACTCCTCCTTGGCCGCGGTCTTCTGCGCCGAGAGCTGCTCACGCAGACGTGCGACCTGCTGTTCCTGCGCCGACCCTTCGGCGGCCACGGCCGACTGCTCCAGGTCGGCACGGGCCATCTCCACGATCTCCGCCCACCCGGGCGGACGCGTGAGGTAGGCGGCGGCCGCCACCAGCACGGGGTCGGCCGCGGGCGGCACATTGCCCTCGGCCAGCGCGGCGACGAGTTCCGGCCACCCGGCCGCGACCGACTCGGCCACGGCCTCCCTGAACTCCTTGTCGTTCTCCAGCTGCGCGGCGATGGGCGCACTGCCCAGCTTGGCCCGCTTGCGCGGATCGAACCTGGCGATCCCGCGCAGCGGCGGCGGCACCACGGCGGCCGGCATCGACCCCAGGACCTGTGCCGCGAGGTCGACGACATTGAGTCTTACCTGCTCAGGGAGCGGGCGAGACAGGCCTTCACCGGCTGAGCTCATCCCACGTGTGTCCCTTCGCGCCTTGCTCTTTCAGTCAAGGGTACGGCTGCCGCGTACCTAACCGTAACTGTGCGTTGCATCTGGACAAGCGCTTGGTTGGCGGTATACGACTGTGCCAGGTGAGGGAGGTCCAGGGTGACGGAACAGATGCGTACCTCCACGCGTGACCTGGAGGAACTGCACGATCGGGTGGCCGCGTGGCTGCGCGGGAAAGTCGGCGGGGAGGTCGCCGTCTCGGAGCTGGAGCGCCCTTCGGGTAATGGAATGTCCAGCGAAACGTTATTTTTTACCGCTCAGTGGTCCGAAAACACGACACGCTGTGTTGCAAGGATGGCGCCCGCCGCCGAGTCGGTCCCCATCTTCCCCGCCTACGACCTGGGCGCCCAGTTCGAGGTGATGCGCCTGGTCCGCGAGCGCGCCGGCGTCCCCGCGCCCCGGGCGCTCTGGTACGAACCCGACCCGGAGCCGCTCGGCATGCCGTTCTTCGTCATGGAGCGGGAAGACGGGCTGGTGCCGCCCGACGTCATGCCCTACACCTTCGCCGGCTGGCTGCTCGACGCCGCCCCCGAGCAGGCCCGGCGCCTCCAGGACGAGACCGTGAAGATCCTGGCGGCGGTGCACGACGCCCCCGTGCGCCCCGCCGAGCTCGCCTTCCTCGGCGCCGCCGGGCTGCGCGCGCACGTGGAGGACCAGCGCGCCTACTACGCCTGGGCCCACGGCGGACGGCGCATCCCGCTGCTGGAACGGGCCTTCGACTGGCTGGAGGCGCACTGGCCGCAGGATCCCGGGCCGGACGTGCTGACCTGGGGGGACGCGCGACCGGGCAACGTGATGTACCGGGACTTCCTGCCGGTGGCGGTACTCGACTGGGAGATGGCCGCGGCCGGCCCGCGAGAGCTCGACCTGGGCTGGATGATCTTCCTGCACCGGTTCTTCCAGGACATCACCGAGGCCCTCGAACTGCCCGGCATGCCGGACTTCATGCGCCGCGAGGACGTCTGCCGCACCTACCGGGAGCTCACCGGCCACGAACCCCGGGACATGGACTTCTACGAGATGTACGCCGCCCTGCGCCACGGCATCATCATGGCCAGGGTCTGGCAGCGCCGGATCCACTTCGGCGAGCAGCCCGAGCCCGCCGACCCCGACGACCTCGTCCTGCACCGGGCCGCCCTCGAACGCATGCTCGGCGGTTAGGTGCCGGCGTCGTAGACCGTCAGCGCGATCTGCACCCGGTTGTTGAGCTCCAGCTTGGTCAGAATGCGCGAGACGTGCGCCTTCACCGTGGCCACGCTCATGAACAGCTCCGCCGCGATCTCCGCGTTGGACCTGCCCCGCCCCACGGCCACGGCCACCTCGCGCTCGCGCTCGCTCAGCCGCGTCAGCAGCGTGCGCGCCCGCTCGGTGCGCAGGCTCGCGCCGCCGTCGGAAACGTGGCTGATGAGCTGGCGGGTCACCACGGGCGACAGGATGGGCTCCCCCGCGGCCACCCGGCGGATGGCCGCGACCAGGTCGCCGGGCGGGATGTCCTTCAGCAGGAACCCCGCCGCCCCGGCCCGCAGCGCGCGCAGCACCTGGGCGTCGGCGTGGAAGGTGGTCAGCACGATCACCTCGGGCGGCGCGGCCGTGGCGCGCAGCGCCTCGGTGGCGGTCAGGCCGTCGACGCCGGGCATGCGGATGTCCATGAGCACCACGTCGGGCCGGTGCTCGGCCACCCGCGGCGGCACCTCCGCGCCGTCGGCCGCCTCGCCGACGATCTCGATGTCGCCGGTGCCCGACAGGATCATCGACAGCCCGGCCCGCACCAGGGCGTCGTCGTCGACGATCAGCACGCGGACGGGCGCGGTGGCAGTGCTCATGTGGTCCACGGTAGCCATGCCTTCACCACGAAGTCGCCATTGATGCGCGGGCCGTGGTCGAGCCGGCCCCCGGCCAGCTCCGCGCGTTCGGTCAGGCCGATGAGCCCGGCCCCGGCGCCGGGGATGCGCGGGCCGAGCCGTACCCCGACGGGGTTGCGCACCTCCACGGTCAGGCCCTTGCTGCGGCCGCCCGAGACCGTCACCGTCACCGGGGCGCCGCCGGCGTGCTTGCGCGCGTTGGTCAGGGCCTCCTGGACGATGCGGTAGGCGTTGCGGCCCAACGCCTCGGGGACCTCGCCCAGCTCGGGCAGGGTCAGCGTGAGGTCCATCCCGGCCCGGCGGCTCTCCTCGGCCAGCGTCTGGACGTCGGCCAGCGTCGGCTGCGGCCTGTCGGGCACCTCCTCGTCGCCGCCGGCGTGACGCAGCACCCCGATGACCCCGCGCAGGTCCTGCAGCGCCTGGTGGGCGCTCTCCCGGATGGCCCCCGCCGCCCTGGCGACGTCGTCGGGCCTGGCGTCGGGCCGGAACTCCAGCGCCCCGGCGTGCAGGCTGAGCATGGACAGCCGGTGGGCCAGCACGTCGTGCATCTCCCGGGCGATGCGCTCGCGCTCCAGCCGCTTGGCCTGCTCGGCGGCGGAGTCGGCCTGGGCGCGCAGCGACCACACGAGCTGCCTCCTGGCCCGCACCACCACGCCCCAGGCGAAGACGGCCAGCGAGATGGACGCGCCGAGGGTGAAGGTGCCCCAGTAGGACAGGTCGGGGCTGGGACGCAGGTAGGCGTAGGGGAACAGGGTCAGGACGTTGACCAGGAGGACCGGGCCGGAGATCTTGAAGGGCCGGTGCACGGCGACCGTGAACGACGCCACCACCGCGGCGCCGCCGACCAGGATGAGCGAGGTCGACAGCAACGCCATCGCCATCGCCAGCGTGACCGGCCACCTGCGGCGCAGCCACACCGAGGCGCAGGCCAGCGCGCCGATGACCTGCTCGGTGACCTGCAGCGGCGCCGGGACGGAGCTGAGGTCGGGCACCGTGAGCAGAGTCAGCCCGCTGGCGAGCAGGAACATGACGGTGTCGACGATCCAGTCACGCGTCGAGCGCTTGACCGGCCGGCCCTCCACGCCGTCGCCGAGCAGGACCGAGGGCAGCACCCATCGATACTCCTGCCGCGCGGCCGTGGCGTTCTCCGAACCTGTCACGTTTTCCGAGGTTATGGCCTTCCGGCGGGGAAACGACAGCGACCAAAGTAGATGTCTCGCTCAACCTCCGGCCGTGGCGGATCAACCTCCGGATCTGCAGGCTGGAGGCATGAAAGTGGTCCTCGAGACGGCCGGATGGCTGCTCCTTATCCAAGGGGCCGGCGGCCTCGTCAACACCGTGTTCGGCTGGTGGAGCTGGTCGCACGACCTGCTGCTGGTCAACCGGCTGCCGTTCCTGCGCGGGCAGGAGGTGTTCGCCGCCATCGTCATCGGCGTGCTCGGGGTGGCGATGCTGGCCGCCGCGCGAGCCGGCAAGAAGGAGGGCTGACATGAGCGACATCACGGCCACACTCACCCTGCGCCCTCCCCGCCACCGGGCGGACCCGAGGGCCGTCTCCTGGTGGCGGGTCCAGGGCCTGATCCTCGCGCTGCCGGTCGCCGCCGCGGCCGGCGCCGCGTACTGGATCTTCACCGACCGGCCGTTGTGGCTGGGGCTGGTGGTGGCGGCGTTCGCGCTGCTGTGCCTGGCGCTGGCGCTGGCGGCGCCGCGTGCCTACTACCGGGTGCAGCGCTGGGAGGTCACCGACGACGCGGTCTACACCCGTCAGGGCTGGGTGACCCACACCTGGCGGGTGGCGCCCATGTCGCGCATCCAGACGGTCGACACCGCGCGGGGGCCGGTGCAGCGACTGTTCGGGCTGGCCGACGTCACCGTCACCACCGCCTCGGCCGCCGGCCACATCAAGATCGAGGCCCTCGACCACGAACTCGCCGCCCAGCTCGCCGAGCGCCTGACCGCGATCACCCAGGCCACCCCCGGAGACGCCACATGACCGCCCCAGCCTTCGACGAACGCGACCAGCCAACCGGGGCCACCAGGACCACGGGACACACGGGGCACACTGGGCACACTGGGGCCGACGGACGTGAGGGGCGCCGCGGATCTGACGGGCCCAACAGACGCGACGAGCGCGACGAGCGCACGAAAGCCGCCGAGACCGGTGAGCGATTGGACGGCGATGAGGGTGGCGGCTGGCGGGGGCTGGCCGGGCGTAGCGTCGCGGCCTCCGCGGTCATGTCGCTGGCCATCGTGGCGCCCGTGGTCGTGGTGCTGGGCCGGATCCTGCTGGGCGACGACTGGTCGTTCGCCGCCGTGGCCGGCCTCAACGCCGTGGCCGCGGCCGCCATCATCGCCGCCGCCGCCGGCTACGACCTGCTGCGCCTGCGCACCACCCGCTGGCGGCTCACCGGCGAGCGGCTGGAGCTGCGCTCCGGGATCGCCGAGCGCCGCCACCGCTCGGTCCCGCGCGAGCGCGTGCGCAGTGTGGACATCACCGCGGATCCGGTACGGCGGGCGTTCGGCCTGGCCGTGGTCAAGGTAGGCACCGGCGAGCACACCGGCGACGGCAAGGAACTGACCCTCGACCCGCTGACCCGGCCGGAGGCCGAAGCGCTGCGCCGTACCCTCTTGGAGGGCGAGCGCGCGCCCGAGGTGGCGGCCGCGGACGACGCGGTGGTGGCCAGGCTGGAGTGGGCCTGGATCCGCTACGCCCCGCTGACCGTCTGGACGTTCATCGGCGGCGCGATCGCGGCTGGCGCCCTCTACAAGCTGCTCGACATGCTCGGCTTCGACCTGCTGGCCTTGGACACCCTGAAGGGCGCGTGGGGGTGGGCGAGCGCGCACCCGTGGCTGGCGGTGCCGGCGGTCCTCGCCGCGAACCTGGTCTTCGGCCTCCTGGGGGCGCTGGCCCTGTTCGCCGAGGCGTGGGGCCGCTACCGGCTGGAGCGCGCGCCCGGACGGCTGCGCCTGCACCGCGGCCTGCTGACCACGCGCTCGCTGACGCTGGAGGAGCGCAGGCTGCGCGGGGTGGAGGTGGCCGAGCCGCTGCTGCTGCGGCTGGGCGGCGGCGCCCGGGTCAAGGCGGTGGCGACCGGCCTGCGCAAGGCCGAGGACAACGAGACCGAGGACGTGGCCGCGCTGACCCCGCCCATGCCGCGCGAGCTGGCCTGGGAGGTGGCCGCCAAGGTGTACGGCGCGCGGCCCGGCGAGGCGCACCCGGTGCTGCTGCGCCATCCGAAGGCCGCCAGGGCCAGACGGCTGCGCTGGGCCCTGCTCACGGTGCTCGTGCCGGCGGCGGCGCTCGGCGTCCTCGACGCCCTGTACACCTGGGTGCCGGTGTGGGCATGGGCGGTCCCGGTGGCGCTGGTGCCGGTGGCGCTGGGGTTCGCGGTGGACGCCTACTGCGGGCTCGGCCACGGGCTGGGCCCGCGCCACCTGCTCACGCGCTCGGGCTCGGCGTTGCGCAGCACGGTAGCGCTGGAGCGCTCGGGCATCGTGGGCTGGACGGTGCGCCAGTCGTTCTTCCAGCGCCGGGCGGGGCTGCTGACGGTCTCGGCGACCACGGCGGCGGGCAAGGGCCACTACGACGTGCTCGACGTGGGCCAGGACGAGGGCTTGCGCATGGCGTCGGTGACGGTGCCGGGACTGCTGGCGCCGTTCGTCATGCGCAAGCGCTGAGGGTCGCCTGCCCAGGCCCCTGCGCTGGGCAAGCGCGAGCTTGGCTCAACTGTACGGCTCGCGCTTGCAGGCGGCTTAACTGCCGGTGGGCTGCTCGGCCAGGGCGTCGGCCAGGGCGCGGGCGAGCTTGAGCGCGCCCGCCCGGCCTTCCTGCTCGGTCACCAGCTTGGCGTCGCCGGAGTCGGCCGTGGCGCCCTTGGGCACGTCGACGCCCGAGTAGTCCACGACCAGCACCGTGGCGCCGCGGCGCAGGACGATCGTGCCGGTGCCGCTGTGGATGTCGCCCTTCTTGATCGTGACGTACTGGTGGAAGGCGGCGTCGCCCAGCCCCTTGATCTCGGCCATCTTGCCCCAGAAGATGCCGCCGAAGCCCAGGTCCTGGTTGGCCCCGCGCTTCTGCGCGTACATGCCCTTGGCCGCGCCCTGGTCGGGCCCGCCCGCGCGGTCGGCGAACTCGTGGACGGTGACCAGCGCGCTGCGCAGCTTGTGCCCGCCGCCGGACAGCGGAAGCTCCCGGTTCAGCCAGCGGCACTCGGTCTGCTGCTCCTTGCCCTCTTCCAGCGCCCGGGCCCGTTTCTCCCCTTCGGGGACGAGCTGGAGGGCGGTCGCCGACACCTTCTCGCACAGGACCGGGAAGGCGGCCAGCACCGTCGGGGAGGCACTGGGCTGCGACGGAGCGGGCGTCGGCGTGGCCGTGGGTTTGGGCTTGGCCCTGGCCAGCACGTCGGGGTTGGCCGCCTGCCAGGTGGAGACGCCCTTGACCACGTGGGTGAGCAACTGGGTCACCTCGCGCAGGGCGTTCTCCTCCGTGATCGACTTGGTGCCCTCGTTCGAGAGCATCTTGGCGTCCTTGGGCTGCTGGCTGGCCTGGAACTTGATCTTGACGGTCATGTCGCCGTTCCTGGCCTGGGCCTCGCCGAAGGAGTACCACAGCAGGTCGCCGGAGCGCCGCCAGGTGTACTGGGCGAAGGCGCCCTCGCCCACGCCCTGGATCTCCCGCATCGGGGAGATGTACTCCTTCTCGTCCTCGCGCGACTCGGGCTTGGCGGTCTCGCGGTACTTGGCGCCGCCGTAGTCGAGCTCGTAGATGCTCTGGGCCATGGCCCGGCCGGTCTTGGCGCCCTCGCCCTTGTGCTGCTCGACGCGGATGTCGAGCTCGCGGCTGCGCCAGAACTCGTTGTAGGAGATACGCCGGTTGACCCAGCTGCAGGTGAAGGTGACCGTGCCGGAGTCGGCGGCGTCCCGCGAGTCGCCGGTCGCGGGCGCCCCGGGCACCAGCCGCTCGGCCTCCGTCTTCGGCACCATCGCGCACACGTCCAGCGTGGGAGGCGCGGCGGGCTTGCCCTTCGCGACCGGCGCGGACGAGCGCGCGCCGCCCGGCTGCCCCCCGGGCAGCGGCGAAAGCCTGCCGGTGAGCACGAGCACCGCGGCCCCGGCCACCAGCACCACCACGACCGCGCCGGCGACGGCCGCGATCAACCGGCCTCTGCCCCGGCGCCGGGGCGGCTGCGGCGCAGGAGGCATGGTCGGCTGCTCGTACGGCCCGCGGTAGGGGTTGGTCGGCGGCTCGAACTGGCTACCGGGGTTCACTGCGTCACTCCTGACTTGCCCGGGAATGCTGGGAAAGAATGGTAGTCATGGGGCTTGCAAGGCACTTACAACGCCGCTGCCACCGCCTTGGCCGCCTGTTCCGCCGCCTGCCGGTCACCGGCGGCCACCGCTTTCGCGTCCGGGACGTGGACCAGCACCTCGCCGATGAGGTTGCTGTCGCGGAACATCACCGTCGCGGTGGCCTGCCCCGTCGTGCCGGTCAGGTGCTTCTTGAACGCGTGCTGGGCGAAGGCCGCCTCTCCCACGCCGGCCACGTCGGTGACGCCGCTCGTCTTCACCCGGAAGGTGACCCCCTCGGCGGCCGCGCGGTTGACCCGCTCGGCGTCGAAGAGCCTGCGCGCCACCGCGGGCCCGTCCAGGTCGCCGCGTGGCTGCTCGGCGCGGGCCCTGACGGTCAGCTCGCGCAGCGTCCTGGAGCCCTGCCAGACCCGCCAGCGGCACTCCCCCGCGCGGGTGCGCTCCGCCCGCGCCTCGGCCTTCAGCAGCTCTCCCGCCCGCGCCGCCGGCAGAAGGGCGCACGGGTCGGGCGCCGTGGCGTACTTCCCCGCCGCGTCCTTCCCGGTCAGTACGGCGAGGCCGTACCACCCTCCGGCGGCCAGAATCGCGACGGCCAGGGCGGCGACGACGGGCACCACCCAGCGGCGCCGCCTCGCGGGCGGACGCGGGGCGGCGGGCGGCGGCGCGCCCGTGAGCGCGGCCCGGATCTGGGGCGCGGCAGGCCGGGCGGCGGGGTCCTTGGCCAGCATCGCCAGGAGGAGCCCGCCCAGTTCGCGCCCGGCCCGGGCGGGAACGGGCGGATCGTGCAGCAGGACGGCGGCGGCGATCGCGGCGGGCATGGCGCGCTCGAACGGCGCCCGGCCCTCGACCACGGTGTAGAGGCTGGCGCCCAGGGACCACAGGTCGGAGGCGGGCCCGGAGGCGTGGCCATTGAGGCGCTCGGGGGCCATGTAGCCGGGCGAGCCCGCGCTGCCGTGGCGGTCGCCGCGCCCGCCGACCGGGGCGGCGATGCCGAAGTCGGTGAGCATGGCCGAGCCGTCGGCGTCCAGCAGGATGTTGCCCGGCTTGACGTCCTGGTGGACGATGCCGGCCGCGTGCGCGGTCTCCAGCGCCGACAGCACGCTCAGCCCGATCCGCGCGACCATGGCGGGCGGCAGGGGGCCGTGCTCCCTGACGACCTTGTCCAGGGAGCGGCCGGTGGCCAGGTCCATGATGATCCACGGCTGGTCGCCTTCGAGCACCACGTCGTGGATGAGGACGATCGCCGGATCGCGCAGCCGCCCGGCCGCCCGGGCCTCGTCGATGGCGTGGTGGGCGAACTGGGCGCGCTCCTGCGGGCTCAGCCCGCGCGGCACCCGGACCTGTTTGACCGCGACCGCGCGGTGCAGCGTCTCGTCGGCGGCCCGCCAGACCGTGCCCGCGCCGCCCTCGCCGAGCCGCTCGATCAGGCGGTAGCGGCCGGCCAGGAGGTAATGTCCCTCAGCCTGCACGGCGCAGCCCCTGCTCGACGAGTTGGGCGGCTTTCAGCGCGGTGTTCTTGATCTCCACGTCGGTGGGCTTCTGGTTGAGCGTGGTGTACTCCACCTGCACCACCAGGTTCGCCACCCGGTACAGCAGGAAGGCGCTGTGGACCCGGCCCGTCTTGCCGGACAGCTCGAAGGCGAAGCCCTCCTCGCCCGGGGCGGTGATCTTCCTGACGGCGCCGCGCCTGGCCTGGTAGTTGCCCTTGGCGCCGATCTCCGGCCAGGTCCACTCCAGCTCGCCGGCCCGGTTCCAGTACCGCTGCTGGTTGGCCAGGAGCCGGACGGCCTTCGGCGCGGTCATGCGCCACGGGTCCGGGGTGTCGGAGTCCTTCTGCACCTGGACGCCGACGCCGGAGTTCGGCACCGGCCAGCCGCACTTGGGGCCGGCGTCGTCGGCGGAGGGCAGGCCCTTGGGCGGCTCGCGCACGCCGAGCAGCGAGGCGACCTCCTGCGGGGTGAGCAGCGAGCACAGGTCGATCGGCACCGTGTACGCGCTCGGCGGCGTCTTCTCCCCCGGCCGCAGCACGAGGAAGGCGCCGGCCCCGGCCACCAGCAGGACCGCGGCCGCCGCGGCGATCCAGATCCAGAGCCGGGACTTCCGCTTGGGCCGGGTGGGCACCGTGGCGTCGTGGACCACGGGCACCTGCGCCGGTTGCCCGGCGGCCAGGCGGCGCAGCGCGTCGAGGGCGGTGGTGGCGTGGGGCCGGGCCGCGGGATCGCGGGCCAGCATGGCGGCCAGCAGCGGGCCCAGCGGGCCGTGGGCGGGCCTGGGCGGCTGGGTGAGCGTGTTCTTGATGCGCTCGCCCACGGGCCCGTCATAGACCGGGCTGCCCTCGCCGGCCAGGAACAGCGTGGCGCCGAGCGACCACAGATCGCTGGCCGGGCCGCCGGGGTGGCCCTCCAGGCGCTCGGGCGCGATGAACCCCGGGGAGCCGATCATCAGGCCCTGCTCGGTGAGCGTGGCCTGGCCCTCCTGGCGGGCGATGCCGAAGTCGGTCAGCACCACGCGGCCGTTGTCCGTCAGGAACACGTTGCCCGGCTTCACGTCCCGGTGCTGCAGGCCGCGGGCGTGGGCGGCACTGAGCGCGTCGAGCACGTCGGCGCCGATGCGGGCCACCTGCGCGGGCGGCAAGGGCCCCCGGGCGGCGACCAGGTCGCCGAGGTTGCTGCCGCGCAGGAGTTCCATCACCAGCCAGGGACGCTCCTGCTCGACGATGACGTCGTGCAGGGCCACGATCCCCGGATGGCGGAGCTGGGCGGTGGCCTGCGCCTCGCGGACCGCCCTGGTCACGGCCTCCTGGCGCTCGCGCGGGCCGAGGTGCTCGCCCAGCGTGAGCTCCTTGACCGCGACCTCGCGGCCGAGCATCTCGTCTCGGGCCAGCCAGACCCTGCCCATGCCGCCGCTGCCCAGCAACTGGAGCAGGGCGTATCTGTTGGCGAGTCGTCCCCCGGACATAGGTAGGAGACTAACGAAAGATCAGGATTTGTCGGTCAGCATTGACGGCGGGGCTCCCGATAACTGTCGGTCCCCCCTTCTATGGTCTTGGTTCGTGGACGCGGTTCAAGGCACTCTCGACGAGCTCGGCACTCCCCTCAGCGAAGTCACGTTCGTCGTCTTCGACCTTGAGACGACCGGCGGCTCCCCCGCCGAGCACACGATCACCGAGATCGGCGCGGTCAAGGTCAGAGCGGGCGAGGTGCTGGGCGAGTTCTCCACGCTGGTCGACCCCGGGAGCCCGATCCCGCCGTTCATCTCGGTGCTGACCGGCATCACCGACGCCATGGTCATGGCCGCCCCGCGCATCGAGGCGGTGCTGCCCAGCTTCCTGGAGTTCGTCAAAGGCACCGTGCTGGTCGCCCACAACGCCGGCTTCGACACCCGCTTCATCAAGGCGGCCTGCGCCGCGCTCGGCTACCCGCCGCCGGCCAACCCCGTCGTCGACACCGTCGACCTGGCCCGCCGCGTCCTGACCCGTGACGAGGTCGCCAACGCCAAGCTCGGCACCCTCGCCCGCTTCTTCCGCAGCCCGGTCGAACCCTGCCACCGCGCCCTCCAGGACGCCCGGGCCACGGTCGACGTCCTCCACGGCCTCATCGGCCGGGCCGGCTCCTTCCAGGTCCACACGCTGGAGGAGCTCAAGTCGTTCGTCCGCGCCCCCACGCCCGAGCAGCAGCGCAAACGCCACCTCGCCGAAGCCGTCCCCCACGCCTCCGGCGTCTACCTCTTCGAGGACGAACGCGGCGAAGTCCTCTACATCGGCAAGTCCACGAACCTGCGCAACCGCGTGCGCTCCTACTTCACCGCCAGCGAGACCCGCCCGCGGGTGCGCGAGATGATCGGCATCGCCGAGCGGGTCCGCCACATCGTCTGCGCCACCGCCCTGGAGGCCGAGGTCCGCGAACTCCGCCTGATCGGCGGCGCCAAACCCCGCTACAACCGCCGCTCCCGCTTCCCCGAGAAGGTCGTCTGGCTCAAGCTCACGCAGGAGCCGTTCCCGCGCCTGTCCATCGTGCGCGAGGTCCGCGACGACGGCGCCGCCTACCTCGGCCCGTTCGGCACCACCCGGGCCGCCGACGACGCCAGAACCGCCCTCCACGAGGCCGTCCCGCTCCGCCAGTGCACCCAGCGCCTGAGCCCCGCCACCCGCGTCCCGGCCTGCGTCCTGCACGAGATGGGCCGCTGCGGCGCCCCCTGCACGGGCAGCGAGACCCCCGCCGACTACGCCCTGCACACCGAGGCCGCCAGACGCGCCATGCAACACGACGCCACCGCCGTCTTCACCGCCGTCTCCACCCGCATGGAACGCCTGGCCGTGGAGCAGCGCTACGAGGAGGCATCGATCGACCGCGACCGCCTGGCCGCCTTCATCCGCACCGCCGCCCGCATGCAACGCCTCACCGCGCTCACCCGCCTGCCCCAGATGGTCGCCGCGAGCCCCGCCTTCGACGGCGGCTGGGACATCCACGTCATCCGCTACGGCCGCCTCGCCGCCGCCGGCGTCATGGCCCGCGGCACCCACCCCGTCCCCTACGTCGAATCCCTGGTCTCCACGGCCGAAACCGTGATCCCCGGCCCCGGCCCCACCCACGCCGCCACCGCCGAGGAGACCGAATGCATCCTGCGCTGGCTCGAATCCCCCGGCATCCGGCTGGTCGAGGTCGACGGCGAATGGAGCCTGCCGGTCAACGGCGCCGCCCGCCACAAGGCCCGCATCGACCAGGCATACCGCGGGCTCGACCACAGGCCGCTGCGATAGGGTGAAGGCCATGGTCACGGCAATCGTTCACATCAACGCCGAAGTCGACCGCATTCCGGAGGTCGCCCAGACGATCGCCGAGATCGACGGCGTCAGCGAGGTCTACTCCATCACCGGCGAATACGACTTGCTGGCCATGGTCCGGGTGGCGGCCTACGAGGAGATCGCCGAGGTCATCCCGGGCCGCCTCAACAAGGTGCCCGGCGTGCTGCACACCGAGACCCACATCGCCTTCCGCACGTACTCCAAGCACGACCTGGAGTCCGCCTTCTCCCTCGGCCTCCCCGAAACCGACTGACGCGACCCCTTCTGCCCCTTCTGTTACGGCGTAGCCACACCCCCTTCTGTTACGGCGTAGCCACACCCCCTTCTGTTACGGCGTAGCCACACCCCCTTCTGTTACGGCGTAGCCACGCCCCCCACCACCCGCCGACGTGCGCGTGCGCAGGTCGGGGGGATCGCTTCTCACGTCGGACGCATGCCCCGCCGCAACGGCCCGGGTAACCACGCGCCGGCGCCCATCCCTGGCCACAGCAGCGCTCCCGGCGAAGCGGCCCTGGCAAGGCTCCGGCCGGCCCGTGCACCCGCCACGCCACCCGACCCCCGGGAGCCCTCCCAGCCGGCGTGCGTGCTGACTCGGTTCAACGCGGCGGGCGCCCCAACCCGGTCCCATCCCCGCGTGCGGCCCAGCCCGGTTCCCAGGCGCTCTGCCGTACCCCGTGCCTGTGAGCACGCGAAGAGGCCCGGACGGAAGATCCGTCCGGGCCTCCAGGCGTGCGGGGTCAGTGCTGGGTGATCGACTTGTCGTCGCCGCCCGCACCCACCGCGGCGTGCTCGTCGTGGTCATGGCCGTGGCCGTCGTCCAGCGGGATCTTCTCCCCGCCGTACGCCTTGGACATGCCGGCACGCAGCTTGCCGAGCGGCCCGCGCATGCCCTTGGGCGGGATGCCCGCGCTGTCTTCCTCGACCGGCAGCATCGGGACCGGCTCCTTGGAGCGCAGCAGGTCTTCGACGGTGTCGATCGGCGGCGTGTGCACCTCGATGAACTCACCGTGCGGCAGGCGCTTGATGACGCCCGACTCCACCCCGTGGCTGATGACCGCGGCGTCGTAGCGCTGCAGGCCGAGGCAGATCCGGTAGGTGATGATGTAGGCGAGCACCGGGCCCACGAGCACCGCCACCCGGCCGATGTAGGTGGTCCAGTTGAGGCTGATCTGGAAGTTGGCCGACAGCTCGTCGTTGGCGCCCAGGAGCCACAGCACGCCGTAGAACACGATGGCGGCCATGCCGATCGAGGTCCGGTGCGGGTTGTTGCGGGGACGCTCGGAGACGTGCATGGCGCGGTTGTCGCCGGTGACCCAGCGTTCGAGGAACGGGTAGAGGGCCAGGCCGGTCATGACGATGCCCATCGGGACCAGCGCCGGGATGATGACGCTCAGCGGCAGGGTGCCCGCGTGGGCGGTGCCGAAGAGGTTGATCTCCCAGGCCGGCATGAGCCGCAGCGAGCCTTCCAGGAAGCCCATGTAGAAGTCGGGCTGCGAGCCTGCCGAGATGTCCGCCGGGTTGTAGGGCCCGAAGATCCAGATCGGGTTGATCTGGGCGAACGTGCCCAGGCCCGCGATCAGCGCGAACGTGAACAGGAACATCGCCCCGGCCTTCAGCATGAACGCCGGGTAGAAGGGCGCGCCGACCACGTTGTGGTTGTTGGCGCCGCGGCCGGGCATCTGCGTGTGCTTCTGCACCCAGGTGAGGACCACGTGGGCGCCGATGAGCGCGAGCAGGATGCCCGGGATGAGCAGGATGTGGAGGGAGTAGAACCGGGAGATGACATCCACACCCGGGTACTCGCCGCCGAACAGGAAGAACGTGATGTACGTGCCGACCAGCGGCAGCGAGATCGCCACGCCCTCGGTGATGCGCAGGCCCGCGCCGGACAGCAGGTCGTCCGGCAGCGAGTAGCCGGTCAGGCCCTCGGCCAGCGCCAGCGTGAGCAGGATGACGCCGATGAGCCAGGTCAGCTCGCGCGGCTTGCGGTAGGCGCCCATGAAGAACACCCGCAGCATGTGCACCATCATGCTGGCCACGAACATGAGCGCGGCCCAGTGGTGCATCTGCCGCATGAGCAGGCCGCCGCGGACGTCGAAGCTGATCTCCAGCGCCGACGCGTACGCCTGGGACATGCCCACGCCCTTGAGCGGGGCGTAGGAGCCGTCGTAGATGACGTGCTCCATGCCCGGCTTGAACCAGAGCGTGAGGAACGTACCGGTCAGCAGCAGGATGATGAACGAGTAGAGCGCGACCTCGCCCAGGAGGTACGTCCAGTGGTCCGGGAAGATCTTGCGCAGGTTGCGCCTGAGGAAGTTGCCCGCGCCCAGGCGGTCGTCGAGGAAGGACGACGGCCCGCCGATGGCCTTGGGCACCGCGTTGAGCTCGCCGCTCATGCCTGGCTCCCTTCCCTGGCCGCCTTCTCGGCGTCACCGCGCTCCCAGTAGCTGGGACCGACGGGCACGTTGAAGTCGTCCTTGGCGATGAGGTAACCCTCGCCGTCCACGGCGATCGGCAGCTGCGGCAGCGGCCGCGCGGCCGGGCCGAAGATGACCTTGGCGCCGTCCGCGGCGTCGAACGTGGACTGGTGACACGGGCACAGGATGTGGTGCGTGGTCTGCTCGTACAGGGCCGCGGGGCAGCCGACGTGCGTGCAGATCTTGGAGTACGCCACGATCCCGTCGTGGGTCCAGTTCTTGTTCACGCCGGACTTGATCTCCTCCGGCCTGAACTTGATCAGGATCAGCGTGGCCTTGGCCAGCGCGTTCATGTCGTGCTCGTACCCCTCGGGCACGACCGACAGGATGCCGCCCGGCGAGTTGAAGTCCGCCGCGCGGATCGGCTGGCCGGTGCCCTCGACGACCAGGCGCATCGGCTTCTTGCGCGTCTCCGCCCACACGGTGTGGCGCAGCAGCTTGTTGAAGTTGGCGCCGGTCATCTTGGTGTTGTCCAGGTCCCGCAGCAGCACCAGCGGCAACAGGCCGAGCGGCGCGGAGGCCAGCAGCAGCGTGCGGCGCAGGAGCGGCCGCTTGACGAAGCCGCTCTCGTTGGCGCCCTGCAGGAACGTCTCGGCGACCTCTTCGCGCGTGGCCGCGTCGGAGGCCAGGTCGTGCCGCTCCTGGATCAGGTTGTACTTCGGCATGATGCTGCGCACCCACACCGTGATGCCGACCGCGAGGCCGAGCAGCGCCAGCGTGAGCGTGCCGCCCAGGGCCAGGTTGGAGTCACCGGTCGCCGCCGGCGTGCCGACCTGAATCTGCACGTACAGGATGATGAACGCGATGGCCGACAGGAAGGTGATCGTGAAGCAGAGCGCCACGACCTTCTCGGCCTTTCTGGCCGACTTCTCGTCGGGGATCATCACGCCCGGCGTGTCGGCGCCGGCCTTGTCGACGGTCTCCTTCGCCCCGAGCATCGAGGTGCCCGGTGCGGGGGTGCCGATGACGCGCTTGGGCACCCGCTCGTCCGGCTGCTCGATCTCGTGCTCGTTGTCTGTCATGACTTCTTCCGCTTCTTCGCGGTGATCCAGATGGCGGCGAGCGCCATGAAGCTGATGCCCACGACCCACGCCACGAGTCCTTCGGTGACCGGGCCGATGCGGCCGAGACCGAAGCCACCCGGGTCCTTCATGGAACGGACCTCGGTGATGTAGGCGATCATGTCGCGCTTCTCCTGCGGCGTGATCGTCGTGTCGTTGAAGACCGGCATCGCCTGCGGGCCGGTGACCATCGCCTCGTAGATCTGCGTCGGGGACGACTGGTTGAGGTTCGGCGCGTACTTGCCCCTGGTCAGCGCGCCACCGGCACCGCCCCAGTTGTGGCACTGGATGCAGTTGGCGCGGAAGAGCTCGCCACCCTTGGCGGCGTTGCCCAGCGAGCCGTCGACCTGCTCCTTGGTGGGGACCGTGGGCCCGCCGCCCAGCGACTGCACGTATGCGGCCAGCTGACGGGTCGTCTCCTCGTTCACCCACGGAGGGGTGGGCTTGCGCGGCGCCTGGGCGCCGGGGTTGGCCGCGGGCATGCGGCCGCTGCTCACCTGGAAGTCGACGGCCGCGGCACCCACGCCCACGAGCGTGGGGCCCGTGGAGGTGCCCTCGGCGTTGAGGCCGTGGCAGCTGGAGCAGTGGGCCTGGAAGAGGCTCTTACCCTGTGCGACGTCGTCGAGCTTGCCGGACGCGAGCGCCGCGTCCGCCGGCCGGCTTGCCTGCACGAGCGTGGCGTAGGCCACCCCGATCAGCGCCAAGGCCAGTACCAGGACGGCATATCTCGCGAGGGGATGCCGCCGCCAAGCGGTGGTCCTAGTCACAGAGATCCCGTTCCTTAACGAATGATGTAGATGGTCGCGAAAAGACCAATCCAGACGACGTCAACGAAGTGCCAGTAGTAGGACACGACGATCGCGCTGGTGGCCTGCTCATGCGTGAAGCGCTTCGCGGCGTACGTGCGTCCCAGCATGAACAGGAACGCGATCAGGCCACCGGTCACGTGCAGGCCGTGGAAGCCCGTCGTCAGGTAGAACACCGAGGTGTAGGCGTTCGCCGACAGGGTCGCGCCCTCGCTCGCCAGCTCGTTGTACTCGTAGAGCTGACCGGCCACGAAGACCGCGCCCATGAGGAAGCTGACGAAGTACCAGAATCGGAGCTTGCCGACCTGGCCCTTTTCCGCGGCCCACACGCCGAGCTGGCACGTCACGGAGGACAGCACCAGGATGATCGTGTTGACCGTTGCGAACGGGATGTTCAGGTGAGCTTCCGCCTCCGTGCCCGCAGGCTGGAGGGACGGGCCCCATTCGAAGCCGTCACCGATGCTCACCGACCGGATGGTGAAGTACATCGCGAACAGCGCCGCGAAGAACATGAGCTCAGAGGACAGCCACACGATCGTCCCCACGCTGACCAGGTTGGGTCTGCGCGACGAATGTGCTGTCGTCGTCGAAGTTATTGCGGATGCTGTCGCCACGGGCAGCATTATTGCGGTTCCTGTGGTCGGTCCGGCGCACGACCCCCCGTTAGCAGGTACAAAGCCGCTGCCAACCTGGGATAATTGCCGCAAATCACGCGTCGGGCCCGGCGGCCTGGGATTCCGTCCGGGACCCCCGGTACCATCCACTTGACCCTACCTCTACGACCGATAGCGAGCGCAGCAGTGAGCACCACTGGCAGCACTGACGAGACCATGAAGGTGCTCGTCTACAGCGACGACGCAGGCACCCGGGACAAAGTACGGCAGGCCATCGGACGCCGTCCGGCCGCCGACGTCCCGTTCGTGGAGATCGTGGAGTGCGCCACCGAGCCCAAGGTGCACCAGTGGCTCGGCTCCGGCGAGATCGACGTGGCCGTCCTCGACGGCGAGACCCAGCCCGCGGGCGGCATGGGCGTCGCCCGCCAGGCCAAGGACGAGGTCTACGACTGCCCGCCCATCTGCCTGATCATCGCCCGCCGCGACGACCGCTGGCTGGCCGACTGGTCCAAGGCCGACGCCGTCGTGCCCCAGCCCATCGAGCCCATCGTGCTGGCCGACGCCGTGGCCGACCTGATGCGCCGCCGTTCCTCCTCCCGACTCAACGCGAAGTAGGTACCGACGATGGACTCCCGCACGACCTGGCCGGCCCTGCTGTCGGCCCTCCTCGCCGGTGAGAACCTCACCTCCGACGAGACCGCCTGGGCCATGCGGGAGATCATGTCGGGTGCGGCGACGCCCGCCCAGATCGCCGGCTTCGCCATCGCGCTGCGCGCCAAGGGCGAGACGGTGGCCGAGGTCGTGGGGCTGTCCCGCACCATGCTCGACCTGGCCACGCCGCTGAAGGTGGACGGTCCCGTGGTGGACGTGGTGGGCACCGGCGGCGACCGCGCCCACACCGTGAACGTCTCGACGATGGCCGCCATCGTCGCCGCCGCGGCGGGCGCGAAGGTGGTCAAGCACGGCAACCGGGCCGCGTCCTCGTCCTGCGGCGCCGCGGACGTCCTGGAACACCTGGGCATCCGCCTCGACCTCACCCCGGAACAGACCGCGTCGGTGGCCGGGGACGCCGGGATCGCCTTCTGCTTCGCCCCGGTCTACCACCCCGCCCTGCGCTTCGCCGGCCCGCCCCGCAAGGAGCTCGGCGTCCCCACGGTCTTCAACTTCCTCGGCCCGCTGACCAACCCCGCCCGCCCCACGGCGCAGGCGATCGGCGTCTACGACCCCAAGATGCTGCCCGTCCTGGCCGGCGTCTTCGCCGAGCGCGGCGTCTCGGCCCTGGTCTTCCGCGGCGACGACGGCCTGGACGAGCTGACCATCGCCACCACCTCCACGGTCTGGGTGGTCCGCGACGGCGCCGCCACCCAGACGGCCTTCGACCCGGCGGTCCTCGGCATCCCGCGCGCGGAGGCGGGCGCCCTGCGGGGCGGTGACGTCGCCTTCAACGCCCAGGCCGTGCACGACCTGGTCCGCGGCAAGACGGGCCCCGTGCGCGACGCCGTCCTCCTGAACACCGCCGCCGCCCTGGTCGCCCTGGACGGCCCGGCCGACGACCTCGACTCCGCCATGATCGACGGCTACGCCCGCGCCGTCCAGGCCGTCGACTCCGGCCGCGCCGCCGCCACCCTGGACCGCTGGATCGAAGTCAGCCGCTCCCACCGCCCCGCGTAGGGACACACGGCTCAGCGGCCTCCTGGCCGCTCTCCTGGCCGTCCGCGTGGGCGGAGGCCGGGGAGGGGACGTGCCGCAGGAGGCGGGCGATCAGGACGGCCGTGAGGGCCAAGGCCGCCGCGGCCACCCCGGCGACCGTGTTCAGGCTCGTGGTGAACGCGCCCCTGGCGGTCTCCATCAGAGCCTGCCCGGCGGGCCCGGTCAGGTCGGCGGCCGTGGCCAGGGCGCCGGCCGGCGTGTCCCTGGACGACGCCTCCTCGGCCGGGGTCAGACCGGCCGGGAGGGACAGCGCGCCCCGGTAGAGGGCGGCGCCCAGGCTGCCCAGGAGGGCGATGCCCAGCGCGAAGCCGAGTTCGCCGCTGGTCTCGGTCAGCGCGGCGGCGGAGCCGGCCCGCTCGGGCGGGGCGGCGCCCACCACCAGGTCGGTGCTCAGGGTCACCAGAGGCCCGGCGCCCAGGTTGATCAGGGCCCAGCCGGTCGTGAGCAGGACGGGGCCGGAGGTGGTGTCCACCTGGGTGATGAGGAGGAGACCGGTGACGGAGACGGCCAGGCCGTACCCGATGAGGTAGGCGGGGCGGATGCGGCGGGCCAGGAGCGGCGAGACCAGGAAGCTGACGCCGCTGGCGGCCACGGCGGGGAGCATCCACAGACCGGCCGCCCACGGGGACAGGTTCTCCACGAGTTGCAGGTGCTGGGTCAGGAACAGCATCAGGGCGCCCATGAGCAGGGTGCCGGTCATCATGGCGCCCAGGGCGGTGTTGAAGGCGCGGCCGGCGAACAGGTTCAGGTCGAGCATCGGGTGGGCGAGAGTGCGCTGGCGGCGGACGAACAGCCAGGCCATGGCCAGGCCGAGCAGCATGGCGGCGATCGGCGTCGCACCCACGCCGTCCTTGGCGATCTCCTTCAGGCCGTAGACCAGCGGGAGGATGGCGGCCAGCGACAGGGCCACGCTGGTCAGGTCCAGGCGGCCGGGGACCGGCGCGCGGTACTCCGGCAGCAGCATCGGGCCGAGCACCAGGAGCAGGAGCATCGCGGGGACGCCCAGGAGGAAGGCCGCGCCCCACCAGAAGTGTTCGAGCATCGCGCCGCCGGCGATCGGCCCCAGGGCGGCGCCGCCCATGAAGAAGGCGAGCCAGATGCCGATGGCCAGCCCGCGCTGGCGGGCGTCGGTGAACATGTTGCTGATCAGCGCCAGGGTCGAGGGCGCCAGCGTCGCCCCGGCCAGGCCCAGGAGCGCCCGGGCGGCGATCAGCATGCCGGGGCTGGTGGAGTAGGCCGCGGCCACCGAGGCCAGGCCGAAGCCGGCGGCGCCGATGAGCAGGAGCCTGCGGCGCCCGATCCGGTCGCCCAGGGTGCCCATGGTCACCATGAAGCCGGCCAGCACGAAGCCGTAGATGTCGGTGATCCACAGTTGCTGCGTGCTGGTGGCTCCCAGGTCCGCCGCCAGATGGGGCAGGGCCAGCAGCATCACGAACACGTCGATCGAGACCAGTAGCGAGGTCAGGGCCAGCACGGCCAGCCCGATCCATTCGCGGCGTCCCGCCTGCGCTGTCATGGCGCGTCCTTCCGTCGTCTCCTGCGAGGTCACGGGAGAGTCGGAGCCGGACGCGGCTGCTCTACATCGCCGGCGCGGACATCACATCAGATCGGTACGGCCGGCCTTGACGGAACTCCACTTGAGCCACTGCTTCCAGTCCTCCTGCCAGTGCCCCCACCCGTTGGTGGGGTCCAGCGGCCGGGGCGAGCCGGTGATGATGATCGGATCGCCGATGAGGGTGTTGCTGATGAACCAGGAGGCGTTGGCGGGGCTGATGTTCACGCACCCGTGGCTGACGTTGGCATACCCCTGGGATCCGACGGACCAGGGCGCGCTGTGCACGTACTCCCCGCTGCTGGAGATCCGGACGGTGTTGTAGACGACCTTGCGGTAGTAGCCGGCCTGACCGGGCCCGATCCCGGGCGAGATCATGACGGTGACCGGCTCGCGGGACATGGCCAGGTGGATGCCGGAGGTCGTGTAGTACTTCCAGGCGCCGCCCTGGCCCGCGCTCATGGGGATGTTGCGGATCCGCTTGCCGTCCCGGCGGACGGTCAGGTAGTGGGTGTCGGTGCTGCCCTTGGTGATCTGCTCCCGGCCGATCTTGAAGTCGAGCGTGTAGTCGCGCTTGCCGTACATGCCGGGTCCGCCCTGCACGCCGGCCAGGCGCGCCTCGACGCGGACCTTGGTGTGCGCGGGCCAGTACGTCTTGGGCCGGAAGTCCACGTGGCGGTCGTCGAACCAGTGCCAGGCGCCTTCGACGGGCTTGCTGGCCTGGACCGACAGGTTGCGCTCGACGGCGACCCGGTCGACGATGTCGCGGTCGAAGGCGATCATGATGGGCATGCCGACGCCCACGGTGAGGCCGGTGTCGTTCTTGTTGGGGGTGAGGGTCTCGACGTCGAAGGTCTTGGTGGCCTTGACAGTGGAGAACGTGCTGGTGGTCTGCTTGCCGTCGGCGCCGGTGGCGGTGACGGTGTAGGTGGTGCCGGGGCGGGCGGTGCGGGTGCTGCGCCAGCGGGTGCCGTCGGCGCTGAGCATGCCGGGCAGCGTGGCGCCGGAGGCGGTGGCCGTGACGCTCTTCAGGGTGGCGCCGTTGTGCGCGGCGACGATCACGGCCTGGTCGGTGGCGATGCCGGCGGCGTTGTGCGCGGGGAGGATCGAGATCGTCTTCGGGCCTGGCCCGGCGGCGGCCTGGCCCGCGGTGTCCCCGTCCGCCGCGTTGCCCGCCGAGCACGCGGTCGCCAGTGCGAGGGCCAGCCCAGCCGATGCAGTCGTTACGTGCCCCACGACAACTCCCTTACGGTGATCGCTCCGCTCACGTCCCGTTACTACCCTCAGTGAGCGATTCGCCACGTAAGGCACATGGTAAAAAACGGCAAAACGGGTGCCCTCCCCCGGAAAGGAGGAGGGCACCCGAAAGTGACGACTCAGTGCGAGAAGTTGCCCCGGTAGTACTGGAACACGAACCCGATCATCGCCATGATCACCATGAACAGGCCGATCAGGAACATCCAGAAGCCGATCGCGAACCCGGCGAAGGCGAAGGCCGCCGCCAGGCACAGGAACAGCGGCCACCAGCTGCTCGGGCTGAAGAAGCCGATCTCGCCGGCGCCCTCGTGGATCTCACCCTGCTTGTTGTCCTCCGGCTGGTCGCCGATGCGGCGCGCCGTGAACATCAGGTAGTAGCCGATCATGAAGGCGAAGCCGACCGAGATGGCCATGGCCGTGGTGCCGACCGGCTCGCCGTGCCCGGTCGCCGCCTTGGTCCAGAACCAGTAGGCGACGTCCACGCCCGCGAAGAACAGGCCGCAGAGCAGGAACAGCCAACCCTGAACCTTCATCAGACCTCAACCTCCTGCTTGGCCGAAACGTGCGGGTAGTGCAGGTCGAAGGCCGGGCGCTCGGAGCGGATGCGCGGCAGCGAGGTGAAGTTGTGCCGCGGCGGCGGGCAGGAGGTCGCCCACTCCAGCGAGCCGCCGTAGCCCCACGGGTCGTCCACGGTGACCTTGGGCGCGCTGCGCGCGGTCTTCCAGACGTTGTAGAAGAACGGCAGCACCGAGATGCCGAGGATGAAGGCGCCGACCGACGAGATCATGTTCAGGTCGGTGAAGCCGTCGGCCGGGCTGTAGTCGGCGTAACGGCGCGGGAAGCCGAGCACGCCCAGCCAGTGCTGGACCAGGAAGGTCGTGTGGAAGCCGATGAACAGCAGCCAGAACTGCAGCTTGCCCAGCTTGTCGTCGAGCATCTTGCCGGTGAACTTGGGCCACCAGAAGTAGAACCCGGCGAACATCGCGAACACCACGGTGCCGAAGACCACGTAGTGGAAGTGGGCGACGACGAAGTAGGTGTCGGAGATGTGGAAGTCCAGCGGCGGCGAGGCCAGGATGACGCCGGTCAGGCCGCCCAGCAGGAAGGTCACGAGGAAGCCGACCGAGTAGAGCATCGGCGACTCGAACGACAGGTGGCCCCGCCACATCGTGCCGATCCAGTTGAAGAACTTCACGCCCGTCGGCACCGCGATGAGGAACGTCATGAACGAGAAGAACGGCAGCAGGACCTGCCCGGTCGGGAACATGTGGTGCGCCCAGACCGTGATCGACAGACCGGCGATGGAGATGGTCGCCGCGACCAGCGAGATGTAACCGAAGATCGGCTTGCGGCTGAAGACCGGCAGGATCTCGGTGACGATGCCGAAGAACGGCAGCGCGATGATGTACACCTCGGGGTGGCCGAAGAACCAGAACAGGTGCTGCCAGAGCAGCGCGCCGCCGGTCTCGGAGGCGAAGATGTGGGTGCCGAGCTTGCGGTCGGCCTCGAGGGCCAGCAGTGCGGCGGCCAGCACCGGGAAGGCCATCAGCACGAGCATGCTGGTGAGCAGGACGTTCCAGGTGAAGATCGGCATCCGGAACATCGTCATGCCCGGAGCGCGCATGCAGATGATCGTGGTGATGAAGTTCACCGAGCCGAGGATCGTGCCCAGGCCGGACAGGGCCAGGCCCATGATCCACAGGTCACCGCCGAGGCCGGGCGAACTGATCGCGTTCGACAGCGGCGTGTAGGCGAACCAGCCGAAGCTGGCCGCGCCGTTGGGGGTGAAGAAGCCCGACACGGCGATGATGCTGCCGAACAGGTAGAGCCAGTAGCTCACCATGTTCAGGCGCGGGAAGGCCACGTCGGGGGCGCCGATCTGCAGCGGCATGAGCTCGTTGGCGAAGCCGGCGAACAGCGGCGTCGCGAACATCAGCAGCATGATCGTGCCGTGCATGGTGAACAGCTGGTTGAACTGCTCGTTCGAGGTGAACTGCAGGCCCGGCTGCGCCAGCTCGGCGCGCATGACCAGCGCCATCACGCCGCCGATCAGGAAGAACGCGAACGACGTGATGAGGTACAGGTGACCGATGATCTTGTGGTCGGTCGAGGAGAGCCACTTCGCGACGATCCGCCCCTTGGGAGTCGGACGCGCCGTAACGGTGGTCGGGTGGTGCGTGGCGGTCACTGAGTCCTCCGGAGCTGGTCCGCGAAGTACGTGTCGAACTCAGCCTGTGGAACGAGCTTCACCGAGAACAGCATGCGGCTGTGGTCAACGCCGCACAGCTCCGCGCAGCGACCGGCGTAAACGCCGGGCTTGTCCAGCGTCTTGATCTCGAACGTGCGGCCGGGGTTGCCTTCCTTGATGCCCGGGATGACGTCCCGCTTGAACAGGAACTCCGGCACCCAGAAGGAGTGGATGACATCCGGCGAGGACAGGTCGAACTGCACCGTCTTGCCGACGGGCAGCACGAGCTGCGGGCCCTGGCGGTAGTCGCCGACCGGCTGGCCCACGACCGGGAAGGGCATCTTCTTGCCACCGGTCTCGGTGGTGAAGCGCCAGCTCCACTGGAATGCCTCGACCTTGACCTTGACGTCGGGATTGGCCGACATCTTCTCCAGCGCCTGGCTGTCACGCGCGGTGTAGAAGAAGAACACCGAGACCATGACGAGCGGAACGAGCGTGTAGAAGATCTCGATCGGCAAGTTGTAGCGCACCTGCGGCGGCAGCTCGGCCGCCTTGTTCCGCTTGCGGTGGAAGATGCATGCCCAGATGATCAGGCCAAGGACCACGGCGCCGGTGGCGAGAGCGGCGATCCAGGCGCCGTTCCAGAGGCTCTGGACAATGCCGCCCTGCTCGGTGACATGCTCAGGAAGCAGTCCACGAGACCAGTCGGCCTCGGGCACATCATTCGCACACGCCGTAGCGGAGGCCAGCAGCAACGCCAAAGCGGCGGCGCGCGGCACTCTGCCCCGGGCCAACGAACGCCGCGTCGAACGGCGAGTCGGACTCACGGATCGCCTACCCCACAGATGAAGCCCAGAAGTCACTTCTGGGCGCTCGTATTTCCAAATGCACAGCTGATTGCAGACACAGTAGCGTGGAAGGGCCTCGCCCTCCCGCCCGCCCCCTCGATGGCGCGCCGGGAGTGGGACGATAAGTCGCGTGGCGTACTTCGACGCGGCTTCCACGGAGCCGCTGCACCCCCAGGCACGCGAGGCGTATCTGGCGGCCCTCGACGTCGGCTGGGCCGACCCGGCGCGGCTCTACAACCAGGCCCGCCGCGCGCATCTGCTGCTCGAGCAGGCACGCACGGAGGTGGCCGAGGCGCTCGGCGCGCGGCCGGATGAGGTGTCGTTCACCTCGTCCGGGACGCAGGCCGTGCATCTGGGCGTGCTCGGCACCCTACACGGGCGGCGCAGGGCCGGACGCCGTCTGGTGACCGGCGCGGTCGAGCACTCCAGCGTGCTGCACGCCGCCGGCCTGCACGAACGCGACGGCGGCACGGTGGAGACGGTCGGCGTCGGGCTGAGCGGCCGCGTCGATCTGGCCGCCTTCACCGAGGCGGTCGCCCGCGAGGGTACGGCTGCCGCCTGCCTGCAGACGGCCAACCACGAGGTCGGCACCCTCCAGCCGGTGGCCGAGGCGGCGGCGGCCTGCCGGGAGCACGGGGTCCCGCTGCTGGTGGACGCGGCCCAGAGCGCGGGGCGGCTGCCGATCCCGGAGGGCTGGTCGGTGCTCATGGCCAGCGCGCACAAGTGGGGCGGCCCGGCCGGGGTGGGCGTGCTGGCGGTGCGCAAGGGCAGCAGGTTCCGCTCGTTCCTGCCGGAGGACGAGCGCGAGCGCCGCCGGGTGCCGGGGTTCGAGAACGTGCCGGCCATCGTGGCGGCCGCCGCGGCGCTGCGGGCGATGACCGCCGAGGCGGCCCAGGAGCGGTCCCGGCTCTCCGCGCTCGTGGACAAGATCAGGGAGACCGTACCGAAGATCGTTCCCGATGTGGAGGTGATCGGGGATCCCGTTGACCGGATTCCGCATGTCGTGACGTTCTCGTGCATGTACGTTGACGGGGAGGCGCTGCTCACCGAGCTGGACAAGGCGGGATTCGCGGTATCGTCCGGCAGCTCGTGCACCGCGAGTACGCTTCGACCATCGCATGTTTTGGAGGCGATGGGCGTGCTGACGCACGGGAACGTCAGGGTCTCGCTGCCCCGGGGCGCTTCCGCTGCCGACGTGGACAGGTTCCTGGAGATCCTGCCCGAGACGGTGCGCCGCATCCGCCGGGACGCAGGAGTGGCATGACCGAGGTGACCCAGCCGGCACTGACCATCGACGCACTGGGGAAGAAGTGCCCGATCCCGATCATCATGCTCGCCGAGCAGATCAACTACGTCCCGCTGAACGCGGTGGTGGCGGTGCTGGCCGACGATCCGGCGGCCTACACCGACGTGCCCGCCTGGTGCCGGCTGAAGTCCCATCCGCACGTGGGGACGTACGAACTGCCGCAGGGCGGCTGGGCCATCCACGTGCGGCGCAATTACTGACCTGGGATATTGGGTAGGAACGTCCCCGGAATGTCATCTCATTTCGGGGGAAACGATGACTGCTGGACATCCGCACGAGACCGCCCGTGACCTGATGAACCCGGGCGTGGAGTGCATCGCCGCCCACGAGACCCTGGACCGCGCGGCCCAGATGATGCGCGACCTGGGCGTGGGGGCACTGCCGATCTGCGGCTCCGACGACCGGCTCAAGGGCATCATCACCGACCGCGACATCGTCACCAAGTGCGTGGCCGCCGGCCACGACCCCGCCCGGGTCACCGCCGGGGATCTGGCGACCGGGCTCGTCTGGGTGCCCGCCGACGCCACGGTCGAGGAGGCGCTGGCCCGCATGGAGGAGAACCAGATCCGCCGCCTGCCGGTGATCGAGAACCACCGCATCATCGGCATGATCAGCGAGGCGGATCTGGCCAAGCACCTGCCGGACGACCAGCTGGCCACGTTCGTGCACCGCATCTACGCGGGGGGCTAACGGTCACGCGGGGACCTGGCGGGCCTGGCCGCAGGTCCCCCGGACGGCGGTCAGGCGTAGTGGCAGCGGATGCGCTCGGCGATGTCGGCGACGGCCTCCTGGCCGTAGGCGGCGGCGAAGCGCTCCAGGAAGGTCTTCTGGCCGAGCTCGTACTCCTGGCCGCCGACGCGCTCGAGCACGTGGGTGGCGGTCAGGTTGCCGATCTGCCCGCACCGCTCCAGGGGCAGGTCCCAGGCCAGGCCGGACAGGAAGCCGGCGCGGAAGGCGTCGCCGACGCCCGTCGGGTCGGCCTTGCCGCGCTCGGGGGCGGGGGCGACCTGGATGGACGGCTCGCCCTTGCGGTCGATGACCGCGCCCTTGGGGCCGAGCGTGGTGACGCGCACACCGACGCGGTCGAGGATCTCCTCGTCCGACCAGCCGGTCTTCTGCTCGATCAGGCCCTTCTCGTAGTCGTTGGAGAAGAGGTAGGCGGCGCCGTCGACGAGCGAGCGGATCTGCTCGTCGGCCATGCGGGCCAGCTGCTGGGAGATGTCGGCGGCGAAGGGGATGCCGCGCTGGCGGCACTCGTCGGTGTGCCTGAGCATGGCGTCGGGGTCGTTCGGGCTGATCAGCACGAGGTCGAGACCGCCCACCCGCGCGACGGCGGGCTGCAGCTCGATGTTCCGCGCCTCGGCCATGGCGCCGGTGTAGAACGAGGCGATCTGGTTGTGGTGCTCATCCGTGGTGCACAGGAACCTGGCGGTGTGGTGAGCCTCCGAGACGTGCACGGACTCACAGTCGACGCCGTGCCGCTCGAGCCAGGAGCGGTAGTCGGCGAAGTCGGAGCCGACCGCGCCGATCAGGATGGGATTGAGTCCCAGACAGCCCATGCCGAAGGCGATGTTGGCCGCGCAACCTCCCCGCCGGATCTGCAGGTCGTCGACCAGGAACGAGAGTGACACCCGGTCCAGTTGCTCGGCGATGAGCTGGTCCCCGAAGCTTCCGGGGAACGTCATCAGATGGTCTGTCGCGATGGAGCCGGTGACGGCGATGCGCACGGGATTCTTCTTCCTCGTTGTCTGCAAGCCAAGTTGAGCTTCACGAGGATATGCGAAGGCCACGTTCACACCAAGGTGAACGCGGCCTCCCGCGCTCCGGCGCAAATGCCGGCCGGATATGACCATGGGCCCCGGCGCCTTTCCGGGCTCCGGGGCGGATTCTTTGTGGACGCCCTCTTAGTTGAAGGAGTCGCCACAGGCGCAGGAGCCGGTGGCGTTCGGGTTGTCGATGGTGAAGCCCTGCTTCTCAATGGTGTCGACGAAGTCGATCGTGGCGCCCATGAGGTACGGAGCGCTCATCCGATCCGTCACCACGCCAACCCCACTGAAGTCGGTCACAACGTCGCCGTCCATCGAGCGGTCGTCGAAGAAGAGCTGGTAGCGCAGGCCGGAACAGCCACCGGGCTGTACGGCAACGCGAAGCTGCAGACCTTCCTCGCCCTGCTGCTCGAGCAGGCCCTTGACCTTGGCGGCGGCCGCGTCCGTCAGGATCAGGCCCTGCGTCGTGGTCTCGCTGCTCTCAACCGTCATGTGCGAACTCCCGCGGTCTGTTTCTGACTTCCTACTAAGACGCTATCAACACCGGCCGGACTCTACGCATTCCCGGTTCCACGACCCGGGACAAACCGCCGCAGGCCGTATGCCATGATGAGTATCGTCACTTCGACGATAAGGGGCTTGGACATGACCACCACCCAGCTGTTCATCCTCGGCAGGGGCGCCGACGCGGGGAGCGAGCGCGGCGTCGACTGTCCCGGCGAGCTTCCCCCGGCCTCCGACCCTCACCTTGTCGAGCGGGCCCGCAAGGCCAAGGAGGCCCTGGGCGAGCGGGTGTTCGTCCTCGGCCACCACTACCAGCGGGACGAGGTCATCCAGTTCGCCGACGTGACCGGCGACTCCTTCAAGCTCGCCCAGCAGGCCGCCGCCCGGCCCGAGGCCGAGTTCATCGTCTTCTGCGGCGTGCACTTCATGGCCGAGTCGGCCGACATCCTGACCTCGCCGTCGCAGCGGGTCGTGCTGCCCGACCTGGCCGCGGGCTGCTCGATGGCGGACATGGCCACGTTCGACCAGGTCGAGGAGTGCTGGGAGGCGCTGGAGGACGCGGGCCTGGCCGGCGATGTGATCCCTGTCACATACATGAACTCCAGCGCCGACATCAAGGCGTTCTGCGGACGGCACGGCGGCGTGGTGTGCACCTCCTCCAACGCCAGGCGGGCGCTGGAGTGGGCCTTCGCGCAGGGCAAGCAGGTGTTGTTCCTGCCCGACCAGCACCTGGGCCGCAACACCGCGGTGCTGGAGATGGGCATGTCGCTGGAGGACTGCGTGGTGTGGAACCCGCACCGGCCCAACGACATGAGCAAGGTCGCCGAGGCGAGAATGATCCTGTGGAAGGGCCACTGCTCGGTGCACGGGCGCTTCACCCCCGAGGCGGTGGACGACGTGCGCGAGCGCATCCCGGGCGTCAACGTGCTGGTGCACCCGGAGTGCCGGCACGAGGTGGTGCTGAAGGCCGACCACGTCGGCTCGACCGAGCACATCATCAAGACGCTCCAGGCCGCCCCGGCCGGCTCCAGCTGGGCCGTCGGCACCGAGCTGAACCTGGTCAAGCGGCTGGGCTGGATGTTCCCCGACAAGAACGTCTCGTTCCTGGACAAGACGGTCTGCTACTGCTCGACGATGAACCGGATCGACCTGCCGCACCTGGTGTGGGCGCTGGAGTCGCTGGCGCTCGGCGAGACGGTCAACCAGATCACCGTCGACCCGGACACCGCCCACTGGGCCAAGGTCGCGCTCGACCGCATGCTGGCCCTGCCGTAAGACCGATCAGGCGCCGAAGGAGTAGACGACCCGGACGGCCACCGAGACGCTCTGCTCGCCGGGGCTGATCGAGGACTGCTCGGCGGCCGCCGCGGCCATCATCATCGGCCGCGGCGGCCCCTCGACCTCCTCGGTGATGGCCACGACCTGGCCGAGCGGGCGGCCGGACAGCCGCGCGTACTGCTCGGCCTTGCCCCTGGCGTCGTGGAAGGCCCGGTCGCGGGCGTCCCTGAGCGCCTTGACCGGGTCGGAGATCTCGAAGCTCACGCCGTTGAGCCTGGCCTCCTCACCGATCGAGGCCACGAGGTCGATGATCCGATCGGCCTGGGAGAGGTCGCGGATCACCGCCTCGACGCCCTGGGCGGCGCGGTAGGCGGAGACCTTCGGATAGTTCTCGTACTCGGGACCCAGCGACAGCTCGCTGGTGCGCAGGTCCTTGGCGGCGATGCCCGCCTCCGCCAGCGTGCGGGTGAGCCGGACCGCGGCGGCGCGGGCTCCGGCGAACGCCTCTCCCGCGCCCGCCTTGCGCACCTCGACGCCGGCGTTGAGCCGCATCACGTCGGGCACGGCCGAGACCACGCCCTGACCGACCACGGTGATCTGCTGGCTGGCCGTGTCCACGTCTACCCCCTCGGGAGCCGAGTCCATGATCCCGGGCCAGACTACCCCAGCGGACGCCGCTCCCCCATGGGCCGCGTCAGCGGGAACAGCAGCGTCTGCCTGATGGGCGCGCCGGTCAGCACCATGACCAGCCGGTCCACGCCGAGACCGAGCCCACCGGTCGGCGGCATGGCGTACTCCAGCGCGCCCAGGAACTCCTCGTCCAGCTCCATCGCCTCGGGGTCGCCCCCGGCGGCCAGCAGCGACTGCTCGGCCAGGCGGCGGCGCTGCTCGATCGGGTCGGCCAGTTCGGAGTAGGCGGTGCCGAGCTCGGCCCCGAAGGCGACCAGGTCCCAGCGCTCGGCCAGGCGGGGGTCGTCGCGGTGCGGGCGGGCCAGCGGCGAGACGTCGGCGGGGAAGCCGACGTAGAAGACCGGGGCGGTGGTGCGCGCCTCGACCAGCCGCTCGTACAGCTCCAGCACCAGCTCGCCGCGCCGCCACGTGGGGTGGTACGGCACGCCGAGGCGGTCACAGAGCTTGCGCAGCTCCCGCGGCCCGGTGTCGGCGGTGACCGGCTCGCCGGCCGCCGCGGAGATGGCCTCGTTGACCGGCACGACCGGCCATTGTCCCGAAATATCAACTCCTTGCACGACGTGTCCCCCGAGCGCGGCTTCCGCGGCCTCCTGGATCAGCGATCGCGCCAGCTCCAGCATGTCGTGGTAATCGGCATACGCCTGGTATGCCTCCAGCATCGTGAACTCCGGGTTGTGCTTGTGCGAGACGCCCTCGTTGCGGAAGGTCCGGCCCAGCTCGAAGACCCGCTCCACGCCGCCCACGCACAGCCGCTTGAGATACAGCTCCGGCGCGATCCGCAGGTACAGGTCGAGATCGTAGGCGTTGATGTGCGTGCGGAACGGGCGGGCGGCGGCCCCTCCGTGGACCGGCTGCAGGATCGGGGTCTCCACCTCCAGGAAGCCCCGCCGTACCAGGCCGTCGCGCAGCGCGTGGACCGCGGCGGCGCGCACCCGCAGCATCTCCCGCGCGGCGTCGGAGGTGATCAGGTCCAGGTGGCGGCGGCGCACGCGGGCCTCGGGGTCGCTCAGCCCGCGGCGTTTGCCGGGCAGCGGGTGCAGGCACTTGCCGGTGAGGGTCCAGTCCTGCGCCAGGACCGAGATCTCGCCCTTGTCCGAGCGGGTGACCTCGCCGCGCACCCCGACGTGATCGCCCAGGTCCACCACCCGCCGCCAGTCCGCCAGCAGCCCGGGATCGGTGATCATGACCTGCCGTTCCCCCGCCCAGTCGCGCAGCGTGGCGAACAGGATGCCGCCGTGGTCGCGCACGAGCATGACCCGGCCCGCCACCGCCACCCGCTCGCCGGTCCGGGCCGCCTGCGCCGTCGTGTGCGTGCGCGGGAAGCCCGCCGGGTACGGCTCGGCCACCAGCGCCAGCTTGCCCGCGCGGACCTCGTCCTGCTCCCGGCGGCGCGTGGGCACGGGCTCGGCCGGGGCCGCGACCGGAGCGGGAAGGGCCACCGGGGCCCTGCCCTCGCCGCGGCTCAGCAGCGTGGGCAGGCTGGGCCCGGCCAGGAACCCTTCGGCGATCGCCGAGGCCAGGCCGACCTTGGGCAGGTCGCGGGTGTCGGCGTAGGCCAGGAAGCGCGGCACCCACTCGGGCCGGTACTTCACGTTGGAGCGGTAGAGCGACTCCAGCTGCCACCAGCGCGAGAAGAACAGCAGCAACCGGCGCCAGGCCCGCAGCACCGGCCCGGCGCCGATCCTGGCGCCCTCCTCGAAGGCGGCGCGGAAGACGGCGAAGTTGAGCGAGACGCGCTCGACGCCGATGCCGGGCGCCCGCTCGGCCAGGCCGGCGACCATGAACTCCATGAGCCCGTTGTCGGCGTCCCGGTCGCGGCGCATGAGGTCGAGGGAGAGCCCGCGCTCGCCCCAGGGCACGAACGACAGGATCGCCGCCTCGTCGCCGTCTGCGCTCAGCGCCTCGACGAGCACGCAGCGGCCGTCGGCCGGGTCGCCGAGGCGGCCGAGCGCCATGGAGAAGCCGCGCTCGGTCTCGGTGTCGCGCCAGGCGTCGGCTCTGGCGATGACGCTGCGCATCTCCTCCGGGGACAGCTCGGCATGACGGCGCACGCGCAAGGTGTATCCGGCGCGGCGGACACGGTTGACCGCCTGCCGTACGCCGCGCATCTCGCGGCCCTCGAGGGTGAAGGCGGCGACGTGCAGCACGGCCTCGTCGCCGAGCTGCAGGACCTTGAGCCCGGCGCGGGCGTAGGCGCGGGCGCCCTCCTCGCCGGCGCCGATGGCGGCGGGGGTCCAGCCGTACTCCTCGGCCTGCCGCCGCCAGCGGGCGATGGCCGGCTCCCAGGCTTCGGCGTCGCCGATCGGGTCGCCGCCCGCGAGGCTGACGCCGGCGACGACCCGGTAGGAGACGGCGCTCTTGCCGCTGGGCGAGAAGATCGCGGCCCGGTCGCGGCGGGTGGCGAAGTAGCCGAGCGAGTCGCGCTCGCCGTGGGCGGCCAGCAGCTCGCGGATCCCGGCCTCGTCCCCGGGCAGGAGTTCGGCGATGGCCCGCTGCGAGCGGAACAGCACGGTGAACGCCCACAGCAGCGCGACGGCGCTGAGCAGGCCGATGACGAAGGCCACCCAGGCGGGGCCGTACCCCCGGCGGTCGAAGTCGAGGATGAGCGCGCCGCCGAGCGCCTTCTCGATCACCCACTGCAGCCGGTCGGAGGCGCGCAGCGTGCCGGGGAAGGCCATGATGAGCGCGTAGCCGACGCCGACGGAGACCAGCAGCCCGGCCAGCAGGGTCAGCAGCGCCTTGCGGACGGCGGCGCGCTGCGTCCTGGCGAAGAACTCCTTGCGCGCGGCCACCAGCAGCCCGAGCATGACCACCGTGAAGCCGAGGTTGGCCAGCACCACCCACAGCGGCTCGTCACCCTCCTCGGGCAGCTCCCACACCACCACCCCGTACAGAGCCAGCCCCAGCAGCGTGATGCCCAGGAAGAGGAGCAGCAGCCGGTAGGCGATCCGCTTGCGCCGCGCGACGGCCCCGGCCAGCAGCGCGAGGAAGACGGCGTAGGCCAGGTTGGGCTCGGCGGGGAAGACGAAGTCGGTGAACGCCTGGGTGAGGGGGCGCAGCAGGACGCGCAGCGGCCGGACGAGCGCGATGAGCGCGCAATAGGCGGCCAGGGCGGCGAGGATCCCCGCCAGGACCCTCGGCATCCACCCCAGCCTCGACCTCATTGTCCGGACATACCCGGCTACTCTCCGTTAAATGGCCTGGTGATGGCCTCGGGAGCGTCAAGCTGAACCTGATGTCCCGCCTTGGGCAGCCGCACGTGGTCCGCGCCGAGCGAGCGGGCCAGCCGCTCCTGGCATCCGTCGGTACGGCCGGCCGTGATGACCAGCGTCGGCACGGGCGGATAGGGATGCTCGCGCCGAATCTCCTCCAGGTCGGCGGCCATGTCGCGAAAGGCCAGCCACTCCCCCGCGGCGGCCGCCAGCACCCTGCCCTCCCGGTAGACGCCCGCGGGGTCGCCGCCGCCACCGGCCAGCCGGTGGGCCAGCGGGCCGACGCACCGGGCCAGCGCCGCCGCCGCCCACGTCCCGCCGAACGCCGGCAGCCAGCGGCCCAGCGCCCGGCCCGGCCCCGAGGTGCCACGGCCCGGCCTCTCCCGGCAGCTCGGGTCCACCAGCACCACCCGCGAGACGCGCAGCGGGTGCAGGCGGGCGAACGCCTCGGCGTGCCAGGCGGCCACCGAATGGGCGATCACCGCGACCTTCTCCGGGTGCGAGGGCGCCAGCGCGGCCAGGCGGGCGGCTTCGCCGTACAGCGTGGGCGGCTCCGGCGCGGCGGGGCTGCGGCCGAGTCCGGGGCGGTCGAAGCGGATCACCCGGTGCGCGGGGGCCAGGCCGGCGGCGACGGCGTCCCAGTGGAACCAGGCGCCGCCCATGCCGGCGGCCACCAGGACGGCGGGGCCACGGCCGTCCTCGACCACGTGCGGGCGGGCGTGTCCGGGCTCGTCCTGGGGGGCGGCCAGCAGGCGGGCGGCCACGTAGACGAGCCAGAGCGCGATCACGGCGACCTGGGCGCGCTGGGCCACGCCGACGAGGTGACCGGCGGCGGCCGCCACCAGCGTGAGCACGGTGGCCAGCGTGTAGGCCCCGGCCAGGAACCTGGCGGTGCGGGTGCGCCAGGCCCTGGCCAGCAGCAGCATCGCGACCAGGGAGGCGGCCGAGGCCAGCGCGCTGGTGTAGGTGTGCAGGTGGTGGGCGAGGGTGTGCGGGGCCCGTTCGCAGGCCGGGCTGCTGATGAGCGCGCAGTCCAGCGGGACGGCGCTGTCGGCCGCCGTGAGCAGCCCGAACGCCGCCATGGCCAGCCAGCCCGGCCATTCGGCGCGTACCCGGGGGGCCAGCGCCACGCCCAGCACGCAGGCCAGCCCCGCCAGCGCGTCGGCGGCCCGGAACAACGCCGACCACGACTGGTCGCGGGCGGCCAGCTCGCTCAGGTAGCCCTCGGTGCGATCCACGGCCGGGTTGGCGAACTGGCCGGGCACCCAGGCGCTGTACAGCACGGCCGCCACGATGAACGCGCAGGCCGACACCACGATCAATCGACGCTCCACGTGATCATTAGATCACTGTGGGTGATATCGCTCAGAGCCCGGGGGCGCCCCAGACGGGGAACCAGCGCGACAGGTCCTCCTCCAGCGGCAGCTCACCGGCCAGCACGCCCCTGGCCTGCAGCTCCAGCGCGTTGTCGCGCCGCTCGCCGGGCAGCGGGGCGAAGGGGTAGAAGGTGCCGCGCTTGTACAGGTAGATCACGGCCAGGCGGCGCCCGCCGGGGCCGTCGAACGACACCAGCGAGCACAGCAGCGACGGGCCGAATCCGGCGCCCTCCAGGGAGGAGTTCACCGCGTGCAGCTCGGTCACCAGGCCGGCGAGGTCCGAAGGCGCCCGCCGTACCAGCAGCCAGGTGTAGCCGTAGGCGTCGGCCGAGCGCTCGACCCGCTCGCCGAGCAGGGCCCGCACGTCGTTCTCCAGCGCGGCGAACGCGCTGCCCTCGGCGGCGCGGAAGCACACCGACCCCAGCCCGGTCGGCGCCAGGCCGGTCGCGGCCTGCAGCGTCACCGCGGCCGACGGCAGCGCGAACAGCGCGTCGAGGTTGGGCGTGACCGCTCTGGTCCTGCCGAGCAGGGCGTCCAGCCACCTCATCTTCCCAGCTCCGCGGAGATCTTCGCGAGGTTGTCCAGGCGCTTCTGCAGCGGCGGGTGGGTGGAGAACAGGTTCGCCAGCGTCTCTCCCCCGGTCAGGGCCGGGGCGAAGTAGAAGGCGTTGAACGGCTGGGCCTCGCGCAGGTCGCGGGTCGGGATCCTGGCGATCTCGCCGCTCACCTTGGTCAGCGCACTGGCCAGGGCGGAGGGCCGCTGGGTGAGCAGCGCTCCGGCGCGGTCGGCGGCCAGCTCCCGATAGCGGGACAGGGCGCGGGTCAGCAGGAAGCTGACCGCGTAGACGGCGACGGAGACCAGCAGGATGATCAGGCCGATGGGCAGGCCGCCCCGGTCGTCGCGGCGCCCGAGACCGGCGTAGAGCGCGAACCTGGTCATCAGACCGGCCAGGATGCCGAGGAACGAGGCGATCGTCATCACCGCCACGTCACGGTGGGCGACGTGCGACAGCTCGTGGGCCAGCACCCCTTCGAGCTCCTGGGGCTCCAGGCGGCGCAGGATGCCGGTCGTCACGCAGACGACGGACTTCTTCCGGTTGCGGCCGGTGGCGAAGGCGTTGGGCACGTCGGAGTCGGCGACGGCCACGCGGGGCTTCGGCATGTCGGCCATCGCGCACAGCCGGTCGATCATGCCGTGCAGCTCCGGCGCCTCCTGAGGGGAGACTTCCCGCCCGCCCATCGCGAACAACGCGATCCGGTCGGACAGGAAGTACTGCGCGAACAGCATGACACCGGCGATGAGCAGCACGGTCAGCGCCCTCACACCCAGCGCGATGAGGACGCCGACGAAGGCGACGTACAGCAACCCGAGCAGGAACATCGTCACGACCATGCGGCGGGTGAGGCCGCGGTCGGACGCGAACCGCGTGCGCACGGGCTACCCAGGAATCAGGCCCTGATCGCCCAGCATCTCCCGGACCTCCTCGATCGAGGCGTCCGCGGGGGGAAGGATCAGCTCTGACGGCTCAAGGCTGTCGTCGGGAAGCGTCTTGCCCACGTGACGCACCTTGTCGAGCAGGGCGTGCAGCTTGACCCGGAAGCTCGCCTCGTCGTCGGCCACGATCGCCGACTCCAGCTCGCTGTCGAGTTCGTTGAGCACGGCGATGTCGTCGGCGGAGATCTCCACCTGACCCTCGCCCATGATCCGGACGATCATGCGCCCTCCCCCTGCCGCGGGAACTGCTGCGTCTGCTGCTGAGGCTGGGGCTGCTGCTGGGGCTGCTGAGCCGGCTGCGGGGCCGACTGCTGCTGGCCCTGCTCGATCGAGGACTGCGGCGCCGGGCCCTGCCCGAGCTCGGCCTTCATGCGGGCCAGCTCCAGCTCGACGTCCATGCCGCCGCCCATGCGGTCGAGCTCGGCCTGGATGTCGTCGCCGCGGGTGCCGCTGAAGTCGTCGAGCGCGCCGCTGGCCAGCAACTCGTCGATGGCCCCCGCCCGAGCCTGCATCTGCGCGGTCTTGTCCTCGGCGCGCTGGATCGCCAGGCCGACGTCGCCCATCTCCTCGGAGATGCCGGAGAACGCCTCGTTGATGCGCGTCTGCGCCTCGGCGGCGGTGTAGGTGGCCTTGATCGTCTCCTTCTTCGTGCGGAAGGAGTCGACCTTGGCCTGCAGCCGCTGGGAGGCCGTGGTGAGCTTCTCCTCCTCGGCCTGCAGGTTGTCGTGCTGGATCCGCAGATCGGCAATCTGCGTCTGCAGGCCGGAGCGGCGGCTCAGCGCCTCGCGCGCGAGGTCCTCGCGGCCCACCGACAGCGCCTTGCGGCCCTGGTCCTCAAGCTTCCTGGCCTGCCCCTCCAGGCCGTTGATCTGCAGTTCGACCCGCTTGCGGGAAGTGGCGACGTCGGCCACGCCCCTGCGTACCTTCTGCAACAGCTCAAGCTGACGCTGGTACGAGTAGTCGAGGGTCTCGCGCGGATCCTCCATTTTGTCCAGGGCCTTGTTGGCCTTGGACTTGAAGATCATTGAAAGTCTCTTCATCACGCTCATGCGCGTCGGCCGTCCCCTTCTTAGGTCGTGCTGTTGGTCACCCACTGCAGCGCAGCCGCCTTGGGATTACCCTACGCATAACGCACGAGGGCGTCACTAAGTTGCAGTACAGGTAGGGTTGACGTTGTGTTGCGACGCCGTTCCCAAACCTCCGTGGATGACACCCCCGTCTCCACTGACGATCCTAAGGCCCAGCCCCAGGGTAAAGGTCGTCCCACTCCCAAGCGCCGGGATGCCGAAGGCAGACGGCGCCAGCCGGTCTCCGCGCCCAAGGATCGCAAAGAGGCCTACCGGCAGATGCGGGCCAAGCAGGCCGCCGAGCGCGATCGCGCCCGCAAGGGCATGCTGGCCGGCGACGAGAAGTACTACCCGGTCCGCGACCGGGGTCCCGCGCGCAAGTTCGCCCGCGACTGGGTCGACTCGCGCCGCCTGCCCAGCCAGTACTTCCTGCCGTTCTCGCTGCTCATCCTGCTGGCGACCTGGATCCCGTGGCCCGTGGGCACGCGTGAGCTGATCCTGTTCTGGGTGATGATGACGGGCTGGCCGGTCATGATGGTCGGCGTGCTCTTCACCTCCGTCTACGTCTCGTGGAAGGTGAAGAAGGAGGCGGCGGCCAAGTTCCCGGGCGAGAGCATGAAGGGCGTCGGGTTCTACGCGGCGATGCGGGCTTTGCAGATCCGCAAGCTGCGCTTCCCGCCCCCGCAGCTCCTGCCGGGCGGCAAGCCGGTTCCGCCCAAGAAGTAGGAGATCTTTCCGGGTACGGCGGCGCCGTCAGTACTCCAGGGGCCAGACGACCCGTCCGTCCTCTATGCCGACCTCGTCGGCTTCCATGGCGTCGGCGGTCTGCCGGAGCAGTTCCGTGAACGAGCCCGCGGTGACGGTGACGCCGGTGGTGATGCCGCCCAGTCTGAGGACCGTGGTGCCACCCGGGTTGGCCACGTCCATGCCGCCGTACTCGTCCCACTTGACCGGGATGAAGCCGGGCAGCCACCACGACTCCGGCTTGCGGCACAGCTCCCGCCAGGTGTCGCGGATCCCGCGGATGGACAGGTCGCCCGCCTGCAGGACGCCGGAGCCGTTGTGGCGCAGCAGTGAGGCGCGCAGGCCGTCGGGGAAGTCCATGCCCATCTGCGACTCGGCGATCGCGATCGTGCGCGCCCTGCCCGGGCCGGGCAGCTCCCGGTAGGACACCGGGGCGTTGGCCTTGAGCCAGCGCTCGATCCGGCGCCACTGCCTGGCGACCCGGCGTTCGACGGCCGGGTCGATCGGCCGGATCCGCACGGGCCGCCTGACAGGGGTGCAGGTGGCCTGGGCGCCGAGCCTGCCGGGCTTCGGGGCGGGTTCGGCGGAGGTGCGGGCGAGGGAGAGCTCGGTGGCCGAGAGGAGTTCGGGCGCGGCCGTGGGCGGCGGCGTGGCGGACCCCTCGGGCACCTCGGGCACCTCGGGCGGCGTCGGCTGCTGCTGCTCGTACCGCGCCGTCCAGCCCCACGCCGCCTCTTCCGCCGTCTCCTGGGGCGGGATCAGCGCCACGACCATCGTCACCGCCACGACCGCGGCGATGACCGCCCAGGCCAGCCACATGCCCGTCTTCGGCCCGGCCGATTCCACCGGCGCCAGGGCGGGAGGGGGAACCGGCTCCGGGATCCGGGTGCGGCGGCGCAGCCGTACACCGATCGCGACCAGGATCGCGGCCGTCAGCGCGACCCGCGCGAGCTTCAGCACGCCGGGCACCCTATCCCGAAACCGGGCCACCGGCAGACCTGCGGTCGGCGGGCCACCCAAGACCGCCTAAGGTCGGACGTATGGAATTCCGTCACCTCGGCCGCAGCGGTCTCCTCGTCAGTGAGATCAGCTACGGCAACTGGATCACCCACGGCTCTCAGGTCGAGGAGGACGCCGCCAAGCAGTGCGTGCAGGCGGCGCTCGACGAGGGCATCACGACCTTCGACACCGCTGACGTCTACGCGGGCACGAAGGCCGAGGAGGTGCTGGGCCGGGCGCTGAAGGGGGTGCGCCGGGAGTCCCTGGAGATCTTCACGAAGGTCTACTGGCCCACCGGCCCCGGGCGCAACGACCGCGGCCTGTCCCGCAAGCACGTCACCGAGTCCATCCACGGGTCGCTGCGCCGCCTGCAGACCGACTACGTCGACCTCTACCAGGCGCACCGCTTCGACTACGAGACGCCGCTGGAGGAGACGCTCAAGACGTTCGACGACCTGGTCCGCCAGGGCAAGGTCCTGTACGTGGGCGTCAGCGAGTGGACCGCCGGCCAGATCGCGCAGGCGCTGAAGATCGCCGACGAGATGGGCTTCGACCGGATCGTCTCCAACCAGCCGCAGTACTCCATGCTGTGGCGGGTGATCGAGGGCGAGGTCGTGCCGCTGAGCGAGAAGGAGGGCATCAGCCAGATCGTCTGGTCGCCGATCGCGCAGGGCGTCCTGACCGGCAAGTACCAGCCCGGCCAGCCGCCGCCCGCGGGCTCGCGCGCCACGTCCGAGGCCGGAGCCGGGTTCGTCTCGCGCTTCCTGGAGGACGAGGTCCTCACCCGCGTCCAGGACCTCAAGCCCATCGCCGCCGACCACGGCCTGACCATGGCCCAGCTCGCGGTCGCCTGGGTCCTGCAGAACCCGAACGTGGCCTCGGCCATCGTCGGCGCCACCCGGCCCGAGCAGGTGCGGGACAACGTCAAGGCGGCCGGCGTCAAGCTGGACGCCGACGTGCTGAGCCGCATCGACGACGTCCTCGGCCCCATCGTCGAGCGGGACCCGGCCAAGACGGTGAGCCCGGAGAAGCGGCCGTAGCCCGGTTCCCGCGCCCGGCAAAAACCCCTTGAGTCACTCAAGGGGTTTTTCGTTACTCGGCGCGCAATGACATTCCCGCGTATTCGACGCGGTCCTCCTCCAGCAAAGCCACCTGTTCCACACCGGCCTCGAGCAGCTCGCGGTAGTTTTCCCCGAGCCACGACTCGGCGTCTGCCTGGCTCGGAAAGACTTCTCTCGGCAAGGGGCGGTCCGTTACCTCGTTACCATTCGCATTCTCATAACGCCACCGCCATGTCATGCCATACGCTCCTTTTCCGCGGGTTCGCCGGTGCGCCTACCGACGGCAATGGAACCTTACTCCCCTCTTGGAGGAGGCTTTTCGATGCCGCGCAGAATGAGGGCCTTCCTCGCGGACGGCACGCCTTCGCCGCCCGGGTGGACCGTGTGGGAAAGCGACGGCACGGCCTGGCTGGCGGCGCGGCCCGACGACCCTGTTTCGGCTGGTGACCTCATCGGGTGGCGCTACGCCGCCGGGGCGGGAGAACCGCCCGGCCGGGGATGGATGACCTACGTCGAGCAGTGCGCCGGCCCCTCCGATTCTCTTCGGGAGGCGGCCGTGGTGATCGACTTCGGGGACGCGCAGCGCGGCGAGCGGCCGCCCGCGCCCGTGCGCGCCTGTGTGCGCGTCGACGAGGGGGCCACCGCCGCGCAGGTGCCGGCCAAGGTGGCCGAGGTGCGGACCGGCGCGCGGGGCGAGGTGGCGGCGGTGAACGGCTACCCGGCCGCGCCGCCGCCCGGCCCGCCCGTCCCCCTGCTGGCCGGTGGGGTGGCGGTGCTGATCCTGCTGGCAGCCGTGGTCCTCCTGGCCGTCCGGCGCCGTGCCTGACGCCTCGCTCGGGCGCTCGGGCGCTCGGGCGCTCGGGCGCTCGGGCGCCGGGCCTGACGCCTGGCTCGTGCGCTCGGGCACCGGGCTCGGCTGCCTCGTCCGCTCGAAGCGCTAGGCTCGGCGCGGTGACGATCGTGCTCTCCGGTACGGCGGGGCCGCGCGGCTGGCCGGAGCCGGGATGCGCGTGCGCCTCCTGCCTGGCGCTGCCCGCGGGGCACCGGCGACCGGCCGGACTCCTCGTGGACGGGCGGCCCGTCTCCCCCGGCTCATATGCGGCCGGGGGGCTCCGGGTGCTTTACGAGCCCGGCTGCGGCCGGGAGGCCGATGCGGCCGGGCCGTACGACCTCGTGGTGCTCGACGTGGCCGGGCGGCCGGAGCGGCTCGGGGAGCTGCGCCGGGCCGGGCTGGCCGGGGCGGGCACGCGGGTGGTGGGCGTGGGGTTCGACCACCGGGTGCGTTCGGAGGAGGAACTGGGCAGGCGGCTGGCCCTGTGGGGGGCGCTGGCGGTGCCCGATGGAACGGTCCTGGACGACGTGGCCGGATCCCCGATGCCGCGTCCGCGGCGGGCGTTGCTGCTGGGCGGGTCGCGGTCGGGGAAGTCGGCCGAGGCGGAGTTGCGGCTGGCGGCCGAGCCGTACGTGACCTATGTGGCGACGGGGCCGTCCGGCGACGGGGACGGGGAGTGGGCCGCGCGGGTGCGCGCGCACCGCGAGCGGCGGCCCGCGCACTGGGAGACGGAGGAGACCACCGACCTGGCCGGCGTCCTCGCACGGGCGCGCACACCGCTGCTCGTCGACGGGCTCGGCACCTGGCTGGCGGCCGTCTTCGACGAGCACGGCGCCTGGGAGGGGCCCGGGGAACCCGTGTGGCGCCGGTGCGAGGAACTGGTGGCGGCCTGGCGGCGGGCGCCGCAGGAGGTCGTGGCGGTCTCGGACGAGGTGGGTCTCGGGGTGGTGCCCGCCACCGCCAGCGGGCGGGCCTTCCGTGACGCGCTCGGGCGGCTCAACCAGCGGCTGGCCGCCGAGTCCGAGTACGTGGCGCTGGTGGTGGCGGGGCGTCTCACGCCGCTGGGCTGAGGTTCAGGCGGGCGAGTTCGCCGTCCGTCAGCGTGAGCGCGCCGGCCGCCGCCGAGTCGCGGATCGTGGCCGGGCGGGTGGCGCCGGGGATCGGGATGACGTTCGGGGCGAGCGCGAGGTGCCAGGCCAGGCAGACGCGCTGCGGGCTCACGCCCCGCTCGGCGGCGATCTCGTGGAAAGCCTGGAAGGGGCGGCGCGGGGTGTGAGACGACGCGCCGTCCGGGGTGTTGGGGGTGTTGAGGGTGGTGCCGTCCAGGGTGTTGGGGGGCGCGTCGTCCAGGGTGTCCAGGGCGCTCAGGGAGATGCCGCTCAGCGGGCTCCAGGGCAGGAAGGCCACGCCCAGGTCCGCGCACAGCGCCAGCGTGTCCGCCGCGTCCCGTGCCGCGGGCGAGAAGCGGTTCTGGACCGAGGCCAGCCGGCCGCCGAGCACGTCCGCGGCCTCGCGGATCTGGTCCACGGTGACGTTGGAGATCCCGGCCATCCGGATCTTGCCTGCGTCCAGCAGGTCGCGCAGGGCGCCCACGGAGTCGGCGAAGGGGACGGCGGGGTCGGGCTTGTGGAGCTGGTAGAGGCCGATCGCCTCCACGCCGAGCCGCCGCAGCGAGGCTTCGCAGGCGCCGCGCAGGTGGCGGGGGTCGCCGTTCACGGTCCAGGAGCCGTCTCCCGGCCGCCCTCTGCCGCCCTTGGTGGCCACGAGGACCTCGGCTGCCCCGCCGTACGCGGACAGGGCCCGCGCGATCAGTCGCTCGTTGTGGCCGGCCTCGCCGGCGTGCCAGTGGTAGGAGTCGGCGGTGTCGATGAGCGTGACCCCGGCCTCGACGGCCGCGTGGACGGTCGCGACGGCCCGCGCCTCGTCCGGGCGCCCTTCGATGGACAGCGGCATGGCGCCGAGGCCCACCGGCCCGATCTCGACGTCCGCGATCATGCGCATGCCGCCACCACCCCGGGCAGCCAGTCGCGGACGTCGGAGAAGGTGAACCCGAGCGCGCTCGCCCGGCCGTTGTCCATGGTGTAGTCGCGTTCGAAGGAGTACGGCGAGGCGCCCGCGGTGAACACGGGCCGCCCGATGGCCGCGCACAGCTCGCGGACGTCCAATGTGCCGTGGGAGCAGGCGTTGACCGGGCCGGTGAAGGCGCCCAGCGCGGCCCAGGCCAGGAAGGCGGCGATCTCGCGGTCCTGGATGAAGGAGGCGGGCCGGGGGTCGGCGTGGACGGCGACGGGCTCGCCCGCGCGCACCCGGCGGACGTAGTGGGCCAGGCGGCCGGTGAAGTCGTCGCCGCCGAGCACGTGCGCGGTCCGCACGACGGCGACGCCGAACCCGGCCCGCGAAAGGACGGCTTCGGCCTGCCGCTTGCCCTCGCCGTAGTGGTCGTCGAGGAAGCGGGCGTCATGCCAGGGCAGGTCCGGGTTCACGGGCCAGGTCTGCGCCGGCACGGCGCTCTCCCGGTACGGCCCGGCGCCCTCCAGGCCGGAGTAGACCTCGACGGTGGAGGTCATGACGTAACGCCGGGTCCTGCCCTCGAAGACCCGGAGGGCCGCGGCGGCCTGGAGGGGCGTGTAACAGACCTGGTCGACGACGGCGTCGAACGTGCGCCCGCCCAGCGCCTCCCGCAGCGCCCGCTCGTCGCCCCGGTCGGCCTTCAGATGGGTGACGCCGCCGGGGGCCGGGGCGGAGCCCCGGTTGACGACGGTGACGCGGGCGCCCTGGTCGCGAAGGATCTCGAGGAGCCTCCGGCCGAAGTACCGGCTGCCGCCGATGACGCAGATCTCGTTCATGGGCGTCAGCCTGCCGCCGTATAGTCGCCAGTGGTAGTGGTGACTTGCTGAACCCGTCATAAGGAGAACTGTTGATCGATGTGCAACGGCTGCGCATCCTGCGCGAGGTGGCCCGGCACGGCAGCTTCAACCGCGCCGCCACCGCGCTGCGCTTCACGCCGTCGGCCGTCTCCCAGCAGATCGCCGCGCTGGAACGCGGACTCGGCATCACCGTGGTCGAGCGCAGCACCCGCGGGGTCACGCTCACCGAGCCCGGCCGCATGCTCGTGGAGGCGGCCGACGCCATCGCCGCCGAGCTGAGCGATGCCCAGGAGCGCATCGACCGGCTCTCGGCCCCGCGCACCCAGCTGACCGTGGCCGCCTTCACCTCCGGCGGGCGCGCGGTGCTGCCGGCGGCGCTGGCCGGGTTCGTCCGCGAGCACCCCGAGGTCGAACTGACCATCCTGGAACGCGAGCCGGAGGACTCACTGCCGCTGGTCCGCGAGGGCCGGGCCGACCTGGCGCTCGGCTACCACTTCGACGGCCTGCCGCCGGCCCGCCCCGGCGACCGCTCGGGCCTCGACTGGACGCCGCTGGTGACCGACCCCCTGCGCGTGGTCCTCCCCCGCGAGCACCCGCTGGCCGGGCGCGAACAGGTCGGCCTGGGCGAACTGAGCGACGAGCGGTGGGTGCTGGGCTGCCTGAAGACCGTGGACCTGATGCGCCACTACGCGGCGCTGGCCGGGTTCGAGCCGCGGATCTCGTGCAGCGCCACCGACTACTTCTTCGCCCAGTCCCTGGTCTCGTCCGGTCTCGGGGTGGCGCTCATCCCCCGGATCGCGCTGACCCGGGCGCCCGGCCTCACCGACGCCGCCCTGGAGGCGCCCAGCCCGACCCGGTTCATCGGGGTCGCCACCTCCCGCCGCCATCGCGGTACGGCCCAGCCGTACGTGGACAGGCTCGTGGAACTCCTGCGGTCAGGGACGGACGGCGCGGGCGTACCAGCGGCCCTCGAGACGGTCGACGTCTAGCGGGCGGCCGAAGCACTCGGAGAGGTTGGCCGGGGTGAGCACGTCCTCGACGGCGCCGGCGGCCAGCACGCGGGCGTCCTTCATGAGCATCGCGTGCGTGGTGGTGGCCGGCACCTCCTCCAGGTGATGGGTGACCGAGACCGTGGTCAGGACCGGGCGGGTGCGGGCCAGGTCCTCGACCGCCTCGATGAGGTCCTCGCGGGCGGGCAGGTCGAGACCCGCGGCCGGCTCGTCCAGCAGCAGGACCGCCGGGTCGGCCATCAGCGCCCTGGCGATGCGCACGCGGGCCCGCTCTCCCTGGGAGCAGACGCGGAAGTCGCGGTCGGCCAGGTCCTTGCAGCCGAGGTCGGCCAGCAGCCGCAGGGCCCGGTCACGCTCGGCGTCCCCGATCCTGTCCCACAGCGGGACGCTCGTCCCGGTGTGCCCGGTGAGGACCACGGTGAGCGCGCTGGCGTTCTCCTCCTCCATCAGGCCCTCGTCCACCAGGCGCTGGCTGGCGGCCACCAGGCCGATGTGGCGGCGCAGCTCACGCAGATCCACGCGGCCCAGGCGGTGGCCGAGCACCTGCACCGTGCCCTCGCTCGGGTGCCGCACGGCCGAGACCAGCGACAGCAACGTCGTCTTCCCGGCGCCGTTGGGGCCGAGCACGACCCAGTGCTCGCCGAAGTCCACCCGCCAGTCGACTCCCGACAGCAGGGTCTTGCCGACGACACGGACACCGACGCCTTCGAGTTCCAGCACGTGCATCCGGCCACGATAACGTCCTAAATCATGCTGAGTAACCAGGTCCTTAAACTGATCACCTATGACGCCCGCCATCGGATGGTGGTTACGGACCCTCCCAAACTTGCCGGACTCGTCGAGCGGGCGCAGGGCGGCGACGTTCGTGAACAGTCCGAGTTGCGGGCTTTGGGGCTCGGGCTGATGCTGCTCGGCTCCCACGAAGCCGCCGCCGAGCGCCTCCGTGCCGCGCTGAGGCTGGCCGGGACCCCGGCCGAGGTGGTCGCCGCCCGGATCGGGCTGGCCGACGTTTACCGCCACCGCGGCGACCTGCCGGCCGCGGAGCTCATCTGCCGGATGACGCTGCCCCTGGCCAGGGAGGAGGCGCCCGAGCTGACCGGCCGGCTCCTGCTGCTCCTGGGCGCGACGCTGGCCGAGCAGGGGCGGGCCGGGGAGGCCGGGAACGTGCTGGCCGAGGCCGCGGCGTCCGAGGCGGGCGACCCGCGGCCGGACATCCCGACTCCGGGCGTTTCCTTTGCTTCGGACACCTCCTTTGCTTCGGACACCTCCTTTGCTTGGGACGCCTCCGGGCTGGGTGGAGCCGCTCGGGCGATGCTGGACTCCCTTGACGACCTCGTGCTTCCGCTGCCCCCGGCCGTCGTGGCCGTGCTGGGCGACACCCCCGAGTGGAGCCACGACCACGACGGGGCCAGCGGCTCGCTCGCCCGCTCCGGCCCCTATTTCGTGCGCCGCGGGCCCGAGGCCGTCGCCGAGCACGACCGGCTGACCTGGCTGCGGGCGTGGAGCCAGGTGCCCGAGGTGGTGGCGTTCGCCGGAGACGTGCTGGTGACCGCGGACACCGGGGTGGAGACGTGGGCCGAGCACGAGGAGTCGGGCGACCCCGTGCAGGTGGGTACGGCCATGGGCGAGGCCCTCAGGAAGCTGCACGCCGTACCCGTGGCGGAGTGCCCCTTCGACGGCCGCCTGGACGTCCTGCTGGATCTGGCGGCGCGCAACGTCCTCGAAGGCCGGGTGGACCCGGAGGACTTCGACGACGACAACCTCGGCCGCACGTCCGAGCAGGTGCTGGCCCGCCTCCACGCCGAACGCCCGGCCGGCGAGGACCTGGTCGTCGCGCACGGCGACTTCACCCCGTCGAACCTGATGACCAACGGCGTCCTCATCGACCTGGCCCGGCTGGGCGTGGCCGACCGGCACCGCGACCTGGCGATCGCCCTGCGTGACCTGGAGGGCGACTTCGGGGACGAGGCCGTGGCCGCCTTCCTGTCCGCGTACGGCCCGGCCGCGCCCGACCCGGCCAAGCTGGCGTACTACCGGCTGATCGACGAGCTGTTCTGAGCGCATGGACGGGCTGAGGTTCGCGGTCGGCACCCTGTCGGTCTTCCCGGTGCGGGTCTCCCGGGTGGACCGCGAGGTGGCCGGGCGGGCGATGACGCTGGCGCCGGCGGTGGGGCTGGCCTTGGGCGTGGTGGCGGGTCTCCCCCTGCTGCTGCCCGGCCCCGGGCTGCTGGCGGCCGCGCTCTCCCTGGGGCTGCTCGCGCTCCTCACGCGCGGCCTTCACCTGGACGGCCTGGCCGACCTCGCCGACGGCCTGGGCAGCGGCAAGCCGGGCCCTCAGGCGCTGGACATCATGAAAAAGTCCGACATCGGGCCCTTCGGGGTGATGACCCTGGTCTTCACCCTGCTCGTCCAGGCCGCCGCCCTGGCCGGCCTCCACGCGGACCGGGCCTGGGCGGTCGCGGTCCTGGTGACCGCCTGCGTGTCGGGGCGGCTGGCCCTCACCTGGGCCTGCCGGGCGGGCGTCCCCGCGGCCCGCCCGACGGGCCTGGGCGTCATGGTCGCGGGCACGGTACGGCCGGCCGCCCGCTGGGCCGCGACCGCCGCCACCCTGACCCTGGCCACGGCCGCCGGCGCGGCCCTCACCCCGGCGGCCCTCACTCCAGCGGCTCCCACTCCAGCGGCCCTCACTCCAGCGGCTCTCACCTCGGCGGCTCCCACTTCGGCGGCCCTCACCCCGGCGGCCCTCACTCCGGTGGCTCCCGCGTGGCTGGTGCTGCCGCTGGCCGTGCTCGCCGGGCTCGGGGCGGCCCTGGCGCTCCTGTGGCACGCCCGCAGGCGGCTCGGCGGGGTCACGGGCGACGTCCTGGGCGCCCTGACCGAGACGGCCACCACGGCCGCCCTGGTCACCTGCGCCCTGCTCACCTGACCCCGGCGACCGGTTCGGCCGGCCGTACCGGGAAGAGCTTCAGCAGCGCGGCGCCCAGCGCGGCCAGCACCACCCAGCCGGCCACGCCCATGACGCCGACCAGGGCAGGGTTGGGCGGGGCGGCGGCGTCGCCCAGCAGGAAGCTCAGACCGGCGACGGCGTTCAGGGAGGCGTGGGCCAGGACGGCGGGCCAGACGCTGCCGGTGCGCAGCCGCAACCAGCCGAGTATCACGGCCATCAGGACGGTGACGATCACGAAGTACGGGCCCGACCAGAAGCCGAGCGCCGGGTAGTTGTAGCCGAGCATCGTCAGGGGGAAGTGCCACACGCCCCAGATCACGCCCGACAGGAGCAGGCCGCCCACCACACCGCGGGCGGCCACCAGACGGGGCACCAGCCAGCCTCGCCAGCCGAACTCCTCGCCCAGGGCGGGGATGGCGTTGAGGACCGGCGCGAGCACGACGGCGAAGACGAACTGGCCGGCCAGCATGGCGCCCACGTCGCCGGTGGCCGGCGCCCCGGCGGCCTCCAGGTGCCGGCGCCACAGGCTCAGTCCGTCCAGGTCGAGGGAGACCAGGCCGACGGCGGCGCTGAGGGCGAGGCACAGCACGACGACCACGGGCGTGCCGATCCAGGTGAGGGCGAGGATCACGAGTGTGCGGCGGCGGTCGGGGCCGAGGGTGAGGCCGTTCTCCCGCGCCCACACGCGGAACGGGGTGCGTTCGCGGGCCCAGACCGCCAGCGTGGCCAGAGTGGGCGTGAACATCATGGCCATGGCGACAAGGGGGAACAGGGGCGAGGCCATGCCGCCGCCGAACCACAGCGGCAGAGCGAACGCCCAGCTCAGGACGAGGGCCACCAGAAGGAAGAGAACCATCACGCCGCCCTTTCTTCGATGAGGGCGTTGAGGAGGGAGGCGCCGCGACGGGCGTCGTCGACGCTGATGAGGAGCTGGCCGCCGGAGCGGTAGCGCAGCACGAGGCACTCGCCGCCGCGCAGCATGATCGCGGCCATCCCGGGGACCCCGCGCAGGCCCCAGCCGCCGACCTGGCTCGGGTAGCGGTTCTCCGACCACGCCTTCTCGATCTTCGACAGCCGGATCCGCCGCACCGGCCAGCCGAGCAGGCCGAATCCGATGGCCACGCCGTCGCCGGTGACGCGCACGGTGGCGGCGCTGGTGAGCAGGCCGGCGACGAAGATGAGGACGGCGGCGGCCAGGACGATGCCCCAGACCGGGGCGGGCAGCGCGCCGATCAGGCCGAGCGCGGCGACCGTGACGGCGACCACGCCGCTGAACACGTCCATGGCGGCCAGCCACGGGTTGCTGACCCGGCTCACCCACACCGAGCGCTGGCCCTCGCGCAGGCGCAGCCTGGGCGGCGTCTCTCCGGCGGGCGGCGGCTGGTCGGGGCCGCCCTTGCCGAGGAAGCCCGCGGCGAGACCGGCGCCGATGGAGCCGATGAGCACGGCGGTGACGATCCAGCCGGGCAGCTCGGCCTGCGTCCAACCGGCGCGGCCGAGGTTGGCGTAGACCGTCGTCACGGCCATGCCGATGACGAAGAGCGACGACCACACCAGCGCGCCCCACCAGTAGGCGCGGCTGAGGGAACGTTCCAGCATCTTGCCGTGGATGGCGATGCCCAGCAGGACCACCCAGACGGCCACCCAGATCAGCGTGGTCGTGAGCACGAAGGGAACGAGCGACGTGGCCCCGTCGGGGCGATCGGACCAGTGGGTGGCGATGGGGTCGGGCAGGCGGTCGCGGAAGGAGAGGGGCACGGCGATCAGGATCGCGGTGACGATCAGGCCCCAGATGCTCCCGACCAGCCGGGTTCTCATGGCAGTTCCTCCAATATCGCGATGACGTCCTCACGGCGGTAGCCGTACCGTCGTGCCTCTTCGAGCAGGTCGTGGGCGCGTTGCACGAGCAGTGCCCGGCCGTCCGCGCGGCCCGCCACGCTGACCCCGCGCCCCCTCCTGAACTCCAGCAGCCCCTCGTCGCGCAGTTCGCGCAGGGCTCGCAGCACGGTGTTGGCGTTGATGCCGAGCGCGTCGGCCAGGTCGCGGGCGGGCGGCAGCCGGTCGCCGGGACCGATGGAGCCGTCGGCGATGGCACGCCTGATCGCGCCGGCCACCTGCTCGTGCAGGGGGCGGGCGTCGTTCAAGTCCAACGTGAGCAACATGATGCTAATGACAGTAGCACCATTCATTCGATGGTGCTACTCGGCAATTGGTAGGATGAACCCCTGTTTGTGAGTACGCAGAAAGCGCGGATAGCATCGGTTTACGTGACCACTGTGCGGCTGAACTCAGCAGATCCGATCTCGTTCGACACCGACGCCCTGATCGTCGGTTTCCATCCCGGCGCTGAGGGGCCGCGCCCCGTGGCCGACGGCCTCGACGCCGCTTTCGGCGGCAAGCTGGCCGCCTCCCTGACCGCCGTGGGCTTCACCGGCAAGGCCGGTGAACTGGCCAAGGTCCCCGCGTTCGGCGCCATCACCGCGCCGCTGCTGGTCGCCGTCGGGCTCGGCGACTCCCCCGACGCCGAGGCGGCGCGACGGGCCGCCGGCGCCGCCGTACGCTCCCTGGCCGGGACCAACCGCGCCGCGCTCGCCCTGGGCGGCGACGCCGAGGCGGTCGCCCTGGGCGCGCTGCTCGGCGCCTACGCCTTCGCCCGCTACCGCACCGGCGGCGAGCACAAGAACCCGGTCGCCGAGCTGACCGTGCTGGCCCCCGAGGCCGAGGGCGCCGCCGAGCGCGCCGGCATCCTCGCCGAGTCGGTCACCCTGGTCCGCGACCTGGTCAACACCCCGCCCTCCGACCTCTTCCCCGCGCGCTTCGCCGAGATCGCCGAGGAGGAGGGCGGCAAGGCCGGCCTGACCGTCGAGGTGCTCGACGAGAAGCAGCTCAAGGAGGGCGGATACGGCGGCCTCGTCGCCGTCGGCCAGGGCTCGGTCAACCCGCCGCGCCTGGTCAGGCTCTCCTACGGCCACGCCGACGCCACCAAGACGCTGGCCTTCGTCGGCAAGGGCATCACCTTCGACACCGGCGGCCTCAACCTCAAGCCGTCCGCCTCCATGGACTGGATGAAATCCGACATGGGCGGCGCGGGCGCGGTTCTCGGCGCCCTGCTCGGCATCGCCAAGCTCGGCCTCAAGGTCAACGCCGTCGGCTACCTCTGCCTGGCCGAGAACATGCCCAGCGGCACCGCCCAGCGTCCCTCCGACGTCATCCACAGCTACAGCGGCAAGACCGTCGAGGTGCTCGACACCGACGCCGAGGGCCGTCTCGTCCTCATGGACGGCATCGCCCGCGCCACCGAGGACGACCCCGACCTCATCGTCGACGTCGCCACGCTGACCGGCGCCCAGATCGTCGCGCTCGGCTGGCGCACGGCCGGCGTCATGGCCAACGACGACGACGTGCGCGAGCTGGTCGTCGAGGCGGCCGGGTCCGTCGGCGAGGGCGCCTGGGGCATGCCGCTGCCGGAGGAACTGCGCAAGGGCCTCGACTCGCCCATCGCGGACATCGCCAACCTCCAGCCGGAGCGCTGGGGCAGCATGCTCGCCGCCGGCATCTTCCTCAGGGAGTTCGTGCCCGACGGCGTCAAGTGGGCCCACATCGACATGGCCGGACCCGCCTTCAACAAGGGCGAGCCCCACGGCTACACCCCGAAGGGCGGCACCGGCGCCACCACCCGGACCCTCATCGCTCTCGCCGAGCGGCACGCGAGCGCCTGAAACAAATGAAAAGATGACGGCATCACGAACCCGACAAGGAGCCTTCCTGTGGCCTACGACATCGTCGTTCTAGGTGGCGGCAGCGGCGGTTACGCCTGCGCGCTCCGGGCGGCCGAGTTGGGCAAGTCCGTCGCCCTGATCGAAAAGGACAAGATCGGCGGCACCTGCCTGCACCGGGGATGCATCCCCACCAAGGCGCTCCTGCACTCCGCGGAGGTCGCCGACGAGACGCGCGAGAGCGAGTCCTTCGGCGTCAAGGCGCGCTTCGAGGGCATCGACGTGCCCGGCGTCCACGCCTTCAAGGACAAGATCGTCACGCGTGCCTGGAAGGGCGTGCAGGGCCTGCTCAAGTCGGCGGGCGTGACGATCGTCGAGGGCGAGGGCCGCCTGACCGGCCCCAACCGGATCCAGGTGGGCTCCGAGGTCATCGAAGGCCGCAGCATCGTGCTGGCCACCGGCTCGGCGCCCAAGTCGCTGCCCGGCCTGCAGATCGACGGCGAGCGCGTCATCACCAGCGAGCACACGCTGACGATGGAGCGCGTGCCCGCCTCGATCATCGTGCTGGGCGGCGGCGTCATCGGCGTCGAGCTCGCCAGTGTGTATCGTTCCTTCGGCGCCGAGGTGACCATCGTCGAGGCGCTGCCGCACCTGCTGCCGGCCGAGGAGGAGTCCAGCTCCAAGCTGCTGGAGCGGGCCTTCCGCCGGCGCGGCATCAAGTACGAGCTCGGCGTCTTCTTCGACAACGCCAAGATCACCGACACCGGTGTGATCGTCACCCTCGCCAACGGCAAGACCTTTGACGCCGAGCAGCTGCTCGTGGCCGTCGGCCGCGGCGCCGTCTCGGCGGGCATGGGCTTCGAGGAGCAGGGCATCCAGATCGAGCGCGGCACGGTCGTGGTCGACAGGCACTGCCAGACCACCGTCCCCGGCGTCTACGCCATCGGCGACCTGATCGACACCCCGCAGCTGGCCCACGCCGGCTTCGCCGAGGGCATCCTGGTCGCCGAGCACATCGCCGGGCTCAACCCGCCGGCCATCGACTACGCGGGCGTGCCCCGGATCACCTACTCCGACCCCGAGGTGGCCTCCGTGGGCATCACCTCGAAGCAGGCGGCCGAGCAGGGCATCGAGATCGTCGAGCAGGTCTACGACCTGGCCGGCAACCCCAAGAGCCAGATCCTCGGCACCGCCGGGGCGGTCAAGGTGCTGGCCCAGAAGGACGGCCCGGTCGTCGGCGTCCACATGGTCGGCCGGCGCATCGGCGAACTCGTCACCGAGGGCCAGCTCATCTACAACTGGGAGGCGCTGCCAGCAGAGGTCGCCCAGCTCATCCACGCGCATCCCACCCAGTCAGAAGCCATGGGCGAGGCGATGCTGGCACTGGCCGGCAAGCCCCTGCACGTCCACAACTAAGAACTCGAGGGAAGACATACCCATGCCGGTCTCCGTACAGATGCCCCAGCTCGGCGAGAGCGTCACCGAGGGCACGGTAACCCGTTGGCTGAAGAAGGAGGGCGAGCGCGTCGAGGCCGACGAGCCGCTCCTCGAGGTGTCCACCGACAAGGTCGACACCGAGATCCCGTCGCCGTCCGCGGGTGTCATCACCAAGATCGTTGTGGCTGAGGACGAGACCGTCGAGGTCGGCGCCGAGCTGGCGATCATCGACGAGAACGGCCAGGCCGGCGCCCCGGCGGCACCGGCTCAGGAGGCTCCGGCACCCGCTGCGGAGCCCGCGCCCGCCTCCTCGATCCCGCAGCCCGCCCCGGCCGAGGCCCCCGCCGCCCAGGCCCCGGCCGCGCCTGCGCCCGCCGCTCAGGCGCCCGCCCCGGCTCCGGCACCGGCCGCCCCGGCGGCTCCTCCGGCTCCGGCGCCCGCCCCGGCCGCGCAGGCCCCGGCCGCCCCGGCGCAGCCCGCCTCGCCGATCGCCACCACGCCGGCCGTCGCCCCGGCTCCGCTGCCGTCCTCGGGTGAGAGCCCCTACGTGACGCCGCTGGTGCGCAAGCTCGCCAACGAGCACGGGGTGGACCTGGAGACGATCACCGGCACCGGTGTCGGCGGACGCATCCGCAAGCAGGACGTCCTCGAGGCCGCCAAGGCCCAGCGCGAGGTCGCCGCCCCGGCCGCGGCCGCCCCGGCGGCTCCGGCCGCCCCCGCCGCCCAGGCGCCCGCCGCGCCCGCCGCGGCCCCGGCCGCCGCTCCGGCTGCCCAGGCCCCGGTCTCGACCGGTCCCGAGCAGGTCGAGGTGGACACGACGCTGCGTGGCCGTACCGAGAAGATGACGCGCCTGCGTCAGACGATCGCCAAGCGTATGGTCGAGTCTCTGCAGACGGCCGCCCAGCTCACCTCGGTCGTCGAGGTGGACGTCACGAAGATCGCCCGCCTGCGGGCCAAGGCCAAGGACGACTTCCTGCGCCGCGAGGGCGTGAAGCTCACCTTCACCCCGTTCTTCGCGATGGCCGCGGTCGAGGCGCTCAAGCAGCACCCCAAGCTCAACGCCACGATCAACAACGAGACCAACGAGGTGACCTACTTCGACGTCGAGAACCTCGGCGTCGCGGTGGACACCGAGCGCGGCCTGCTGGCCGCCGTCGTCAAGAACGCCGGCGACCTCAACCTGGCCGGGCTCGCCCGCAAGGTCACCGACCTGGCCGAGCGCACCCGCAACAACCAGGTGACGCCCGACGAGATCACCGGCGGCACCTTCACCCTCACGAACACCGGCAGCCGCGGCGCCCTGTTCGACACGCCGATCCTCAACCAGCCGCAGGTCGGCATGCTGGGCACCGGCGCCGTCGTCAAGCGTCCCGTGGTGGTCGACACGCCTGAGGGCGAGGTCATCGCGGTGCGCTCGATGGTGTACCTGGCGCTCACGTACGACCACCGCCTGGTCGACGGCGCGGACGCGGCCCGCTTCCTGACGACGATCAAGCGTCGCCTGGAGGAAGGCCGCTTCGAGGCGCAGCTGGGCCTCGCCTAGCCGCCTGCTGAGGGGATCGGCTTTCCCGGCCGGTCCCCCAGTCCCGCTCGGGCCTGCGTCTTCGTGGGGCCGCCCGCCCGTAAGCGGCCTGTCCTTTACGGCAGGCCGCCCCACCCACCGCCCGCCGTCGTGGGCGGGCGCCGATCATCCGTGCGCTTCTCACGTCGGACGTGGTCCCCACCGCCACGACGCCCCTCAGCCCGCGCCAGGGCCTCCGGCCGGACCCCATCGGGGCTGGACCGTGACCTGCCCACCTGGCGGTCCCACCTCGCGGTGGTGACCGGCCCACCTCGCGGTCGCCTCTTCCTGGTCACCACTTCCTGTCGCCCCATTCCTAGTCGCGCCCTTCCTGGGTCCCCTGGCATCTGGTCCCTTGACTTCCTAGTCCCCCGACTTCCCACTCCCGCCTTGCCACTGATCGGAACTCGATGGCGCATGTCCGGTTTCCGCGTTCCGAGTGTTCGGTTTCCGGTTTGCGGGGCCGGGCTTGGCGGCACTTGGAACGCTCAATGTGCCCCAACCCCAGGCATCCCTTTCCCGGCTCCCCCAACCGCCCGCGTTTGGGTGGTTCTCGTGGTGGAGGGGAAAGCGGGGGCGCGGGGGTGGCGGCGTAGGGTGGGGGCATGGCGATCATTGTTACGGGCGCATCGGGGTTGCTGGGGCCGGCGTTGATCGCGGCGCTGCGGGAACGCGGTGACGACGTGGTGCGGCTGGTCAGGCGGCCGCCTCGGGCCGATGACGAGGCGCAGTGGGATCCGGCCGGCGGGGTGCTGGATCCGGGGGTGCTCGACGGGGCGTCGGCGGTGGTGCATCTGGCCGGGGCGCCGATCGCCGGGAAACGGTGGAGCCAGCCGTACAAGAAGGAACTCGTCGCGAGCCGGGTGGACAGCGCGGCCACGCTGGTGCGGGCGATCGAGCAGGCGGAGCGGAAGCCGGAGGTGCTGGTGTCCGCGTCCGGGGTGGACTTCTACGGCGACACCGGGGATCGGGTCATCGACGAGGACGCGCCGGCGGGGACGGGGTTCCTGCCTCAGCTGTGCGTGGCGTGGGAGGGGGCGGCCAGGCAGGCGCCGGTGCGGACCGTGCAGGTTCGGACGGGGCTGGTGCTCAGCGGGAAGGGCGGGGCGCTTCAGCCGATGTTCCCGATCTTCAGGATGGGGCTGGGGGCGCCGCTGGGGTCGGGGCGGCAGTACTGGTCGTGGATCGCGGTGGACGATTGGGTGGGTTCTGTCCTCCATATTCTGGAAAATCGTGAAATAGCGGGACCGGTTAATCTCGTAAGCCCTTCTCCGGTTACCAACGCGGAGTTCACCAAGCAGTTCGGACGGGCGCTCAAACGGCCCACCATGCCGATCGGAGTTCCCGGGTTCGCGCTGGAGCTGGGACTCGGCGAGTTCGCGCGGGCGGCATTGCTGCCGAGCCACCGCATTTCCCCGAAAAAGCTGACGGACAGCGGGTACGGCTTCGCCTATACGCATCTCGATCAGGCATTGGCCGCCGTAATCTAGTCTGTCCGACACCACGTGGAGAGAGCTCAGCCATGACCAGAACCGGCCAGTCGCACATCCTTGCCATCGGTGGAGGATCATTCCGCCCGACGCGGCGCCACGGCTTCCTCGAAGCCAGTCCGCTGCTGCGGTACGCACTCGACCTCACCGGCCAGGACCGCCCCAAACTCGGCCTGATGGCCACGGCCACGGGCGACGACTCCGACTGGTTGCTGAAGATGTATGGCGCCCTCGCCCGCTGGGACGTCGAGGTGAGCCATTTGACGGTCTTCCCCATGCCCAACGTGGCCGATCCGCGGGCGTGGATGCTCGACCAGGACATGATCTACGTCAGCGGCGGCAGCGTGGCCGCGCTGATGGCGTTGTGGCGGCTGCACGGCTACGACGAGATGCTGGAGGACGCCTGGCGGTCCGGGGTGGTGTTGTCCGGGCAGAGCGCGGGCGCGCTGTGCTGGCACGTGGGCGGCAACACCGACTCCTTCGGGCCCGATCTGCGCGTGTGGGCCGAGGGCATGGGGCTGCTGCCGTACTCCTGCGGCGTGCACTACAACGCCGAGCCGCAGCGCCGCCCGCTGTTGCAGGCGTCGGTGGCCAGCGGCGAACTGCCTCCCGGTTACGCCGCCGACGAGGGCGTCGGCCTGCACTACGTGGGCACCGAGTTCATCCAGGCGGTCAGCATCGCGCCCGGCGCCTACGCCTACCGGCTGGAGCACGACGGCGCCGGCAGCGTGAAGGAAGTGCGGATCGAGCCCAGGCTTCTCACCGCCTGAATTACCCTTCATCCGTGAGGGAACGGCACAATGGACGCATGCGCCACACCTTGGCCATCGTGCGGCTCGGTGTCGATGTCCCCTACGAGCAGGCCTGGAACCTCCAGCGCTGGGTGCACAGCAAGCGCCTGTCCGGCGAGGTGGGCGACACCGCCCTCATGCTGGAGCACGCGCCCGTCTACACCGCGGGCAAGCGCACCGCCCCGCACCAGCGGCCCGCCGACGGCACCCCGGTCATCGACGTCGACCGGGGTGGCCGGATCACGTGGCACGGGCCCGGTCAGCTCGTCGGCTATCCGATCGTGGCGGTCCCGGATGTCAACGCCTACATCCGGCGGCTGGAGGAGGCCATGGTCCTGGTCTGCGCGGACTTCGGCGTCACCGCGCGCCGGATGCCCGCGCGCGGCGGCGTCTGGGCGGCCGGTGACGCGGCGCTCGGCCTGCCCGACCGGATGCTGGGCGCGGTCGGCATCCGGGTCCTGCGCGGGGTGGCGATGCACGGCTTCGCCCTCAACTGCGCCAACGACCCGCGCTGGTTCAACCGCATCGACCCCTGCGGGATCCAGGGCGCGGGCGTCTCCACGCTGTCCGCCGAGACGGGGCGGCGCATCGTGGTGGAGGAGGTCATGCCCATCATGGAGAAGCGGCTGGCCGAGGCGCTGGGCATGGAGTCGTACGACCTCCACGAGGAAGACCTCCTGCGCCGCTGACCACTCCCGAACCCTGCGCCGCCGGCCCCTCCCCGCCTCCTGTGCCGCCTGCTCCTGACCGCCCCTCCTCCCAGGCTCCCCGCCACCTGTTCCGCTACTTCCCGACCACCCCTCCCCACAGGCTCCCCACCACCTGTCCCGCCACTTCCTGATGGTGATGGAATCGGCATGCGATCGCGGTTGATTCCGCACGCGGGGTTTCTACCATCGGGCACTGTGAAACGCCTTCTGGCCCTCGCGGTGTCCTTGTGCGTGCACCTGTTGACGCTGGCGTTCCTGGTCGCCGGGGTTGTGCTCATCGCGGTCAGCCCGGGTGAGCTGGTCGTGTGGCTGGCCGGTGGGCTGCTGGTGAGCATCGGTGTGGTGTTGCGGCCGCGGCTGGGGCGGCTGCCCGCCGACGCCGAGGTGCTGGGGCGCGAGGCGGCTCCGGAGTTGTACGGCGCGGCGGCCCGGGTGGCCGGGGCGGTGGGGGTCCGGGCACCGGTCACCGTGGCGGTCATGGACCTGGGCGTGGACGCCACCTACAGCCGGGTGGGCCTGCGCAGGACGCCGATCCTGGTCATCGGGCTGCCCCTGTGGCTGGCCCTGACCCCGCGGCAGCGGGCCACGCTGCTGGCCAGGGCGTATGCGGTGGGCGCCACGGGCGAGGGGCTGATCGTCGGGCAGGCGCTGGCCACGCTGGCGGAGTGGCGGCTGGGGCTGACCGGGTCCGAGCCGATCAAGGCGCGGGAGGAGGCCAGGCTCCAGATGGACCGGGCGTCGCTCGGCGTCATGCACACCCCGGGCGCCTCCTACGAGGCGGCCGGGTTCCTGGGCCGGATCGTCGGGCGGGTGCTGGGCGGGCCGTTGCTGCTGGTGGAGTTCGGGCTGGTGAGGCTGGTGCGCGCGGATGCCGGCCGTACTGAGGGACTGCGGCGGGGACTGGCGGCGAAGGTGACCTCGGCGGAGGAGCTGAGCGCGCTGGAGGAGCTGATGGCCAGCGGGCGGTATCTCGCGCCGATCCAGGCGGCGGCGCTGCGCGGGGAGAGCGTGCCGTCGATCAGGGAGGACGCGCTGACCCGGTCGCGGCTGGCCGACGACGGGGTGCTGACCTCGGCGCCGGGGACCGATGCGCTGGGGTCGCGGGAGTCGGCGGCGATCGACGCGGAGTTGCTGGCTCACTACACGCGGGCGATCCGGGGATTCGGGCTGATTTCCTGAGGACAGGTCCGGTCATGGGATGTTCTCGGGGGGACGTAAGCTTGCAGGGTGACCGTTGCTCCTGAAGGCCGAAAGCTCCTCCGCCTGGAGGTGCGCAACGCCGAAACCCCTATCGAGCGCAAGCCCCCGTGGATCAAGACCAAGCTGAAGACGGGCCCCGAGTACACCGAGCTCAAGTCGCTGGTGCGCCGGGAGGGCCTGCACACGGTCTGTGAAGAGGCGGGCTGTCCCAATATCTACGAGTGCTGGGAAGACCGCGAGGCGACCTTCCTGATCGGCGGCGACCAGTGCACCCGCCGGTGCGACTTCTGCCAGATCGACACGGGCAAGCCCAAGGAGTACGACAGGGACGAGCCGCGGCGCGTGGCCGAGTCCGTCCAGCAGATGGGCCTGAAGTACGCCACCGTGACCGGCGTCGCCCGTGACGACCTGCCCGACGGCGGCGCCTGGCTCTACGCCGAGACCGCCCGCCAGATCCACGCTCTGCTGCCCGGGTGCGGCGTCGAGCTGCTGGTGCCCGACTTCAACGGCAACCGCGAGCAGCTGGAGGAGGTCTTCTCCAGCCGGCCCGAGGTGTTCGCGCACAACGTCGAGACCGTGCCGCGCATCTTCAAGCGCATCCGCCCGGCCTTCCGCTACGAGCGCTCGCTGCAGGTCATCACGATGGCCCGTGAGGCGGGGCTGGTGACCAAGTCCAACCTGATCCTGGGCATGGGCGAGGAGCGCGAGGAGGTCGTCCAGGCGATGCGCGACCTGCACGGGGCCGGCACCGACCTGCTGACCATCACCCAGTACCTGCGGCCGACGCCGCGCCACCACCCGGTGGAGCGCTGGGTGAAGCCCGAGGAGTTCGTGGAGCTGCAGGCCGAGGCCGAGGCGATCGGCTTCGCCGGGGTCCTGTCGGGGCCGCTGGTGCGCTCGTCCTATCGTGCGGGCAAGCTCTACAAGCAGGCGATCGAGGCGCGGCAGCGCGCCTGAACCGCCACACGATCACGTACGGCAGCACCTGAACCGCCACACGACAGGTACGGCGGACGCCACAAGGACCGCATCCCAGACCCGGGGTGCGGTCCCTTTTTGTCCCGAAATATCACGCTAAAGTAACAAACCTAGTCATCGCTCGGTTTCCTGGTGAACACTGACGGCGTGGACTTCGACGAACTGATCAACAAGCTGGACCTCAGCACCAAGATCCGCCTGCTCACCGGCGCCGACATGTGGGCCCTGCCCGCGATCCCCGAGATCGGCCTCGACCGCCTGGTGATGAGCGACGGCCCGATCGGCGTGCGCGGCGAGCAGTGGAGCGCCGCGGACCCGTCGATCGCCCTGCCCAGCCCCACCGCGCTCGCCGCCACCTGGGACGTCGCGCTGGTCAAGCAGGTCGGTCGGCTCCTCGCCCAGGAGGCCAGGCGCAAGGGCGTCCACGTGCTGCTGGCCCCCACGATCAACCTGCACCGCACCCCGCTGGGCGGCCGGCACTTCGAGTGCTTCTCCGAGGACCCGTTCCTGACCGGCGAGATCGGCGCCGGCTACGTCGAGGGCGTCCAGGACGGCGGCGTCGGCACCACGCCCAAGCACTTCGTGGCCAACGACTTCGAGACCGACCGCTTCACGGTGAACGTCAAGGTGAGCGACAAGGTGCTGCGGGAGATGTACCTGGCGCCGTTCGAGCGGGTCGTGCGGGCCGGCGCGTGGGGGCTCATGACCGCCTACAACTCGGTCAACGGCACGACCATGACCGAGCACTCCGGCCTGGTCAACGGCGTGCTGAAGGACGAGTGGGGCTTCGACGGCTACGTCGTCTCCGACTGGACGGCGGTGCGCTCCACCGAGCCCGCCGCCCTGGGCGGCACGGACGTGGCCATGCCCGGTCCCAACGGGCCGTGGGGCGAGAAGCTGGAGGCCGCCGTGCGTGAAGGGAGGGTGCCGGAGTCGGTCGTCGACGACCGGGTCCGCCGCATCCTGCGCCTGGCCGAGCGCACCGGCGCCCTCCGTGGCGGCGCCGGCGACCAGGCTGAGTCCGGCCGGGCCGACGACCACACGCAGGCCGCCCGTACTGACGCGGCGGCCCGCCGTACTGACGCGGGGGCCGACCGGACCGGTGCGGCGGCCCGCCGTACCACGGAGCACGCGGAGATCGACGGGATCGCGCTCGCCCGTGAGGTGGCGGCGCGGTCGTTCACGCTGCTGAAGAACGAGGGCGCCGTGCTGCCGTTCGCGGGCGTGCGGAGTCTCGCGCTCATCGGGTCGGCGGCCGACGAGGCGCGGATCATGGGCGGCGGCAGCGCGCAGGTCTTCCCCGACCGGATCGTCTCGCCGCTGCAGGGGCTCAGCGAGCGAGAGGGCGTCGAGGTGCGGTACGCGCTCGGCACCGATCCCCGGCTGCGCTTCTCCCCCGTCAACGCCCCGGCGACGGCGTTGTTCCTGGACGCCGGCGGGCAGGTGCTGGGCGAGGCAGAGGTGCCGGTCGCCGAGGCGCGCTGGGTGGGGCTGCCGCCCGCGGGCGTGGACGTGGAGCGGCTGGCGGCCGTGGAGCTGCGTACCTCCTACACCGCGGACCTCGCGGGCGAGCACCACTTCTCGATCACGGGCGTCGGCCGGTTCACCTTCACCCTGGACGGTCAGACGATCTTCGATGACACCGTCGTGTTCGAGGGCGACGACCCGGCCGCCGCGATCCTGCACGCCCCCGAACGGCGCTTCACCCACGCGATGGAGGCGGGCCAGACCGTCGAGCTGACCCTGCGCCAGCACGAGGTGGCCAGCTTCAACGGCATGACGCTGATCATGTTCTCGCTCGGCCACGGCAACCCGACCGACGGCGAGGCCGAACTGCTGGCCGAGGCCGCGCGCCTGGCCGCCGAGTGCGACGTGGCCGTGGTGGTGGCCTCGACCACGCTGGAGGTGGAGAGCGAGGGCTTCGACCGCACGGACCTCAAGCTGCCCGGCCGCCAGGACGAGCTCATCGCCGCCGTCGCCGCCGCCAACCCGCGCACGGTCGTCGTGGTCAACGCCGGCTCTCCCGTCGAGATGCCGTGGGCCGACCGGGTGGCGGCGATCCTGCTCACCTGGTTCCCCGGGCAGGAGGCCGGGTCGGCGCTGGCCGACGTGCTCTTCGGCGACGCCGAGCCCGGCGGGCGCCTGCCCACGACCTGGCCGGCGGCGCTGGCCGACAGCCCGGTCGTCGACGTCACGCCTTCGGACGGGGCGGTGCCGTACGACGAAGGGGTGTTCATCGGCTACCGGGGCTGGCAGAAGGCCGGGCGGACGCCGGCGTTCTGGTTCGGGCACGGGCTCGGGTACACGACCTGGTCGTACGACGCGGTGGAGGCGACCGGCGACGCCGTCGTGGTGTCGGTGACCAATACGGGCACGCGGCGCGGGCGCGAGGTCGTGCAGGTGTATCTGGCGCCCGCCGAGCCGGGGTCGCGGCCGGAGCGGTGGCTGGCCGGGTTCGCCGTGGCCGAGGCGGAGCCGGGTGAGAGCGCGCGGTGCGTGATCGAGCTGCCCGAGCGCGCCTTCCAGGTGTGGGAGGACGGCGGGTGGGCCACGGTCGCGGGCGCATACGCCGCCGAGGTGGGGGCGAGCGTCGCCGACCGGCGCCTTTCCGCGATCGTCGGCCGTTGACCGTGACCGCGGGGCGGGCCTCGCCCCGCGGTCACGTTTTCATCTCTCCGCCCCGGTGTTTGTATCCTTCAAGACATGGCAACCGCAGAAGAGAAGCCGGGCCGCATCAAGCAGCTCCGCATGATCGCGCAGATCATCAACCAGGCCAACCCCAAGGGGTTGCCGATCGTGTTCCTCTCGGCGGTCGCCACGCTCGCGGTTGCCGTGGTCATCGGCATCGTCCTCGACCAGCTGGTCTACTCGATCATCCTGGGCATCATGCTGGCCTTCACCGTCGGCCTGGTGGTCTTCGGCCAGCTCGCGCAGCGCGCGCAGTACTCCATCCTGCACGGCCAGACCGGCGCCGCCGCCGCGGTCCTGCAGGGCATGCGGGGCAACTGGCAGGTCACCCCGGCCATCGCGGTCAACCGCGACCAGGACCTCATCCACATGGTCGTCGGCTACCCCGGCGTCGTGCTGGTCTCCGAGGGACCGGGCAACCGGGTGGCGCGCATGCTGACCGCGGAGAAGAAGCGCATCTCGCGGGTGGCGCTCGGCATCGAGATCTACGACATCCAGTGCGGTGACGGCGAGGGCCAGGTGCCGCTGGCCAAGCTGCAGCGGCACATCATGAAGCTGCCGCGCAACCTCAAGAAGCCCGCGGTCAACGAGGTCAAGGACCGGCTGCGGTCCCTGCCCAAGAACATGCCGCTGCCCAAGGGCCCCATGCCGAAGGGCGCGCGCGTGCCGCGCGGCCCCAAGATGCGCTAGTGCTGTCGCAGTCGTCGCGGGCCAACCGCTGGTGGTGGGACGGCAACGCCGACGACTACCAGGGTGAGCACGGCGGTTTCCTCGGTGACGCCCGGTTCGTGTGGTGCCCGGAGGGGCTCGACGAGGCCGATGCCCGCCTGCTGGGCGAGGTGGACGGGCGGGCCGTGCTGGAGATCGGCTGCGGGGCCGCGCAGTGCGCGCGGTGGCTGGCCGGTCAGGGGGCGCGGGTCGCCGCCTTCGACATCTCCCATCGGCAGCTGCGGCACTCCCAGCGGATCGACCTGGAGACCGGGGTCCACGTGCCGGTCGTCCAGGCCGACGCCGAGGCGCTGCCGTACCGTGAGGGTGTGTTCGACCTGGCGTGCTCGGCCTTCGGGGCGTTGCCGTTCGTGGCCGAGCCGTCGGCGGTCTTCCGGGAGGTGCGCCGGGTGCTGCGGCCCGGCGGGCGGTTCGTGTTCTCGGTGAGCCATCCGGTCCGGTGGGCCTTCCCCGACGACCCGGGGCCGCGGGGGCTGACCTCCGATCGGTCCTACTTCGACCGCACGCCGTACACCGAGACCGGGCAGCGCGGCGAGGTCACCTACGTCGAGCACCATCGCACGATGGGCGACTGGGTGGGGTTGCTGGCGGCGGCCGGGCTGCGGCTGGACGGGCTGACCGAGCCCGAGTGGCCGGCGGGGCACGAGCGGGTGTGGGGCGGGTGGAGCCCGCTGCGGGGCCGCCATCTGCCCGGGACCGCGATCTTCAGCTGTAGCGCCTAGCCATGGCGTGGAAGACCGCCTTGGGCTCCCAGCGGGTCTCGTCGAGCATGCGGACCACGCCGTAGGCGCCCAGGTCGTCGGGACCGGGCCGCGTGTAGGTGGCGAAGGTGAACCACAGGGCGGTGTCCACGCCCTCCTGCTCGAAGACGTCCAGCAGGTCGTCGAGGTAGCGGACCTGCTCCTGCTCGTCGGGGACGGCGCCGGCCGGGGGCTGCCAGGCCATGCCGCCGAGCTGCGCGGCCCCTTGATAGGCGCAGGTGCCGAACTCGGTGACGATCACCGGCTTGCCGTGGGCGCGGTGGGCGCGGATCTCCTCGGGGAAGGTCCGCTCGTTGTAGCCGGCCCGGTAGGCGTCGACGCCGACCAGGTCGAACGGGGTCCAGTCGATCGGCTCCCAGGGGGCGCTGGCGTAGGTGACGGGGCCGTCGAAGTGTTTCCTGGCCGTCGCGGCGGCCTCGGCCAGGAAGGCGTTGAGGCGTTCGATGATCGGGCCGAGGTTCTCCCACCAGGCGACCTCGGAGTCGGCCATCGCCTCCAGGCGCTCGGTGTAGGTGTTGCCGGGCATGAAACCCTGGCCGAAGGCGCTGGTCTCGCACCCGGTGACCAGGGTCACGCGGCCGTCGACCGCCCGGGCGCGGCGGGCGCATTCGGCGTAGAGGTCCAGCATCTCCCCGGTGGTCAGGTCCACCGGGAACGGCGCGAAGTACACCTCCAGCCCGGCCGCCGCGGCCTCCTCGGCCGCGACGCTGAGCCGCTCGGGGTTGCCTCCCGACACGCGTACGGCCTGGCAGTGCAGGTCACCGGCGATCACGCGCATCTCCCGGCGTACGGTCTCCCGCTCGAACACCGGGCGGGTGGTGTCCGGCTCCGGCAGGAAACCGGTGTCGTAGTTGATGCCCTTCTTCATGTGCCATATCCCCTTTCCAGCAGGTCGAAGGCCCGGTCCACGTCGGGGCGCAGGGACTCCCCCGCCTCCCGCACGCTCATGCCGCCGGCCAGGCGCTCGAAGAACGCCTCTTGCAGCAGCTGGATCGTGGCCGTGATCTGGGCCGCCATCAGGTCGGCGGTGAGGTCGGCCGGGAAGTGCCAGGTGTCGCGGCCGTCGAGGACCATCGCCAGGGCGGCGCGCTGGCCGTACTGGATGCGCTGGACGGCGGCGATCAGCGCGGGGCTTTCGACGATGACCTTCATCCGGCTGACGAGCTCGCCGATGTCCGCCTCGGCCTCGATGCGCGCGCCGAAGCCCAGGTAGTGCTCGCGCAGGACGCCGAGCACGCTCTGGCCCCTGCGGCGGCCGGCGACGATGCCGGCGATGTCCTCCTCGACGCCCTCCAGGACGAGGGCCTCCTTGCTGGGGAAGTAGTTGAACAGCGTCACCTTGGCCACTCCGGCGGCTTCGGCGATCTCGTTGACCGTGACCGCCTCGAACCCGCGCTCGGCGAACAGGCGCAGGGCGGTGTCGCCGATGTGCTTGCGCCGCTGGGCCTTCTTCTCCTTGCTCACCCCGACCATGACGCCGAGGCTAATCCATACCGAGTTCAAAAGTAAACCCGGTACGGTTTCTAACGAGCCATTGACAACGTTGTCTAAACAGTTTCTCCTTGTGACAACGTTGTCAGGAGGGTCGTATGCGTAGAACGCATCTGACGGTCGTCACGGCCGTCGCCTTAGCGGTGTTCGCGGGGTTATCCGGGGTGGCGGCAGCCGATCCGCCGCCGTCGCCGCTGCCGTCGGACGCGCCGTCCGCGGCCCCCACGCAGCCCGCTCCCATCGAGGAACAGCCGCCCGCCCAGCGCTCCGCCGCGCGCACGGCCGCCGCCGCGCCGCCGCCGGGAGCGCTCTTCTACTCCTCCTTCGAGACCGGGCAAACCCCGCCGACCTGGCTCAACACCGGCGAAGAGGGCAAGCCCTCCGAAGGGATCACCGGCAGCAGCACGGGCGGCATCCCCGGCAACATCACCGACGAGATCGTCGAGATCGCCGCCAGCGGGGAGTTCACCGCCGCGGGCGAGGTCAAGGAGAACCTCCTCGACGGCGACGTCAACACCAAGTGGCTGGTGTTCGCCGGCACCGGATGGGTCTCGGTCAAGCTGGCCAAGCCGATCAAGGTGGTCAGGTACGCCCTGGCCAGCGCCAACGACGCGCCCGAGCGGGATCCCCGCGACTGGCGGCTGGAGGGCTCCGACGACGGGCGGAACTGGACGGCCGTGGACACCCGCGCCGGTGAGACGTTCGACGCCCGGTTCAAGACCCGGGAGTTCGAGGTCGCCGCCGCCGCGCCGTACCTCCACTACCGGCTGAACGTCACCCGCAACGGGTCGGGCGGGATCGTGCAACTGGCCGAGCTGCAGTTGTCCGACGGGGACACCGCGCCCAAGCCGCCCTCGCCGATGCGCACCCTGATCGGCCCCGGGCCGGGCAGCGGGTTCACCGCCAAGCCGCGCGCCGGCTACACCGGGGTCCAGGCGTTCCGGTACTCCGGCAGCACCACCGCCGAGCGCGGCGGGCACGCGACGAACAAGGTGTTCGAGACCGACGTCGAGGTCAAGGCGGACACCGAGCTCACCTACAAGATCTTCCCCGAGTTCACCGGGGCGTCCATGGCCTACCCCAGCACCTACGGCGCGCTGGACCTCGCCTTCGACGACGGCACCTACCTCAGCGGCCTCAAGGCGCAAGACCATCACGGGGTACGGCTCAGCCCACGGGCCCAGGGCGAGTCCAAGACGCTGTATGCCGACCAGTGGAACAACAAGGTCGTCCGGATCGGCGACGTGGCCGAGGGCAAGCGGATCAAGCGCATCCTCGTCGGCTTCGACGCCCCGGCGGGGCCGCTGCCGTTCAAGGGGTGGGTGGACGACGTCCTCATCGCCCCCGCCTCCGGCGAGCGGCCGGCGAGCGTGGCCGACTACGCGGTGACGACCCGGGGCACGAGCTCGACCGGCGGGTTCTCGCGGGGCAACAACTTCCCGGCCACGGCGGTGCCGCACGGGTTCACCTTCTGGACGCCGATGACCGGGTCCGGGTCGAACTCCTGGCTGTACGAGTACCACCGCAACGGCAATCCGGACAACGTGCCCACGATCCAGGCGTTCGCCGCCTCGCACCAGCCGAGCCCGTGGATGGGCGACCGGCAGTCCTTCCAGGTGATGCCGTCGACGCTGGCGCTGCCGAGCGCCGACCGGGTGGCCAGGGCGACGCCGTTCACGCACGACAAGGAGACGGCCCGGCCGTACTCCTACGGGGTGGAGCTGAACAACGGGATCCGCACCGAGATCGCCCCCGCCGACCATTCGGCGGTCTTCCGCTTCACCTTCCCCGGGGACGGCGGCAGCCTGATCTTCGACAACTACGACGACAACGGCGGGCTGACCATCGGGCCCGACGGGGTGGTGACCGGGTACACCGACGCACGCAGCGGCCTGTCGGCGGGGGCGACGCGGATGTTCGTGTACGCCGTCTTCGACCGGCCCGTCACGGCGGGCGGCAAGCTGACCGGCGCCGGGCGCGACAACGTCACCGGATACGTGCGCTTCGCCGACCGGCAGGTCAGCATGCGCATCGCCACCTCGTTCATCGGTGTCGAGCAGGCGCGGCTGAACCTCGCCGAGGTGGCCGACGGGTTCGAGCCGGTGAAGGCGCGGGCCAAGCGGGCCTGGGAGGAGAAGCTCGGGGTGATCGAGGTCGAGGGCGCCTCGCGGGACCAGCTCACGACGTTGTACTCAAACCTGTACCGGTTGTTCCTGTATCCGAACTCCGGGTTCGAGAACACGCCCGACGGGCCCCGGTACGCCAGCCCGGTCTCGCCGCCCACCGGGCAGAACACGCCCACGCAGACCGGTGCGAAGATCGTGGACGGCAAGATCTACGTCAACAACGGGTTCTGGGACACCTATCGGACGACGTGGCCCGCCTACGCCCTGCTGTCACCGCAGGCCGGGGAACTGGTCGACGGCTTCGTCCAGCAGTACCGCGACGGCGGCTGGATCGCCCGCTGGTCCTCCCCCGGCTACGCCGACCTCATGGTGGGCACCAGCTCGGACGTGGCCTTCGCCGACGCCTACACCAAGGGTGTGCGGGGCTTCGACGCCGCCGCGGCCTACCAGGCGGCGCTGCGCAACGCGACCACGGTGCCGCCGAACGCCTCGGTGGGCCGCAAGGGCATGGCCACCTCGCCGTTCCGCGGGTACACGGCGCTGAACGAGACCGGCGAGGCCATGTCGTGGGCGGTGGACGGCTACATCAACGACTTCGGCATCTCGGAGATGGCCAAGGAACTCGCCAAATCCGCCACCGGCCCCCTTAAGTCGAAATATCTCGAAGAAGCCGAATATTTCCGCAGCCGTGCCCTGAACTACGTCCACATGTGGGACCCCGCGACCGGCTTCTTCCAGGGCCGCGACTCCACCGGCAAGTGGCGGCACACCAAGGACACCTACGATCCCCGGGTCTGGGGCTTCGACTACACCGAGACCAACGGCTGGAACATGGCCTTCCACGCCCCCCAGGACGGCGTCGGCCTCGCCAGCCTGTACGGCGGGCGGCCCGCGCTGGCCAAGAAGCTGGACGACTTCTTCGCCACCCCGGAAACGGCCACGCTGCGCGGCTCCTACCCCAGCGTCATCCACGAGATGCGCGAGGCCAGGGACGTGCGCATGGGCCAGTACGGCCACAGCAACCAGCCCAGCCACCACATTCCGTACATGTACACCTACGCGGGCCAGCCGTGGAAGACGCAGGCCAAGGTCCGTGAAGCGCTCTCGCGCCTGTACCTGGGCAGCGAGATCGGCCAGGGCTACGCCGGCGACGAGGACAACGGCGAGATGTCGGCGTGGTACCTGTTCAGCGCGCTCGGCTTCTACCCGCTCCAGATCGGCAGCCCGCACTACACGGTCGGCTCGCCGCTGTTCACCAAGGCCACCGTGCACCTGCCGTCGGGCAAGGACCTGGTGATCAACGCTCCGGGCAACAGCGCGGCCAACGTCTACGTCCAAGGGCTCAAGGTGAACGGCAGGGCGTGGACCTCGACCTCGCTGCCGCACGACCTGCTGGCCGGCGGCGCCGTACTCGACTTCACCATGGGCGCGAAACCGTCCTCGTGGGGCCGGCCGCTGGAGTCGATCACCCCGGACGGCGCGGCGCCGCGCCCGCTGCGCGACCTCCCGGTCAGCGGCGGCCCGGCGGCGCTGTCGGACGACACCTCGGCCACCACCGCCACCCTGACCGGCCCGGTGGTCCTGAAGGCGGGCGCCCGCGAGAGGGCCACGTTCTACACGCTCACCTCGGCGGCCACCGGCCCGGCGGCGTGGACGCTGGAGGGCTCCCTCGACGGGACCACCTGGACGGTCGTGGACCGGCGCGAGAACGAGACGTTCACCTGGGCCCGGCAGACCAGGCCGTTCAAGATCGCCAAACCCGGCCGGTACGCCCACTACCGGCTGACCGCCCCCGGCACCCTGGCCGAGCTGGAACTCCTCGCCCAGCCCGACCCCGCCTGCACGCGGACGATCACCGGCACCCACGCCGGCCCGCTCACCGTGAGCTCCGGCGTGACGTGCCTGGCGGCGGGCGCGAAGGTCACCGGCCCGGTGGTCGTCCGCAAGGGCGCGAGCCTGTACGCGCTGGAGTCCGCGGAGATCGGCGGCCCGCTGACCGCCACGGACGCGGAGAACGTGGCCCTGCTCGGCACGGCCGTGGGCGGTCCCGTGACCGCCACCGGCGTCGCCGCGCTCACGCTCGAAGCGGTCACCGCGGGCGGGCCGATGACGCTGACGGGCAACACCGGGCCGCTGCTGGCCGCCTCCCGGGTGCGTGGCCCGCTCACCTGCTCGGGCAACCGGCCGCCACCGGTCTCCAACGGCCTGCCGAACACGGCCGGCGGGCCCGTGACGGGACAGTGCGCCGCCATGTGAGAGATGCGGCCCGGGCGGGCTACATGTTCACCACGATCGTGTTCGAGGACCGGTCGTGCAGCCCGCGGTTGTCACGGTCGTAGACCACCGCGGGCACCGCCAGCATGAGCAGGACCGTGCGCACGAACACCGGGAACAATCTCGGGACGCCGCCGTCCATGGCGACGACCTTGATCTTCATCAGCCGGTGCCCGAACGTCTGGCCCAGCGTCGTCACCAGCACCAGGTACTGCACCGCGAAGATCGCCGCCGGCAGCCAGGGCGCCTCGGCCGGGCTCGTGCGCAGGATGAGCTGCGCGATGGCCCACGTGCAGATCATCCAGTCGATGACCAGCGCCCCGATCCGCCGCCCCCACCCGGCCACGGCGCCGCTGCCCTCCTCGGGCAAGCCCAGCCGCTGCCCCGGATATCCGAGGTCGACCCCGGCGGCACGCACGCCGCCGAGCCAGGTCTGCGTCCAGCGCGGCTGCTTGTCAGTCATGACACCAACGGTATCCGGCGGGGGCGGTGGTCGCGATTGTGACCCAATCGCGCTTCTGCCAGGGCGTTTCCGCGCGCATGATGTCTCCTCATGGATGACCTCGACGCACGCTTCAAGGAGCTGGTGTCCCAGATTCCGGAGGACGAGCAGCGGCAGATGCGCGAGGCCGCCGCCAAGGCCGCCCGCCAGGCCCGGCCCGCTCCACGGGCGCGCAGGTCCGGCGGCTCGGCGGGGTCCTGGGGTCCGCCCGGTTACGGGGGTGGCCGCCGCCGGCGGGGGTGGCTGGCCGTGGTGGTGGCCTTCGCCGTGCTGGTGTCCGCCGGGTCCGTCCTGGCCTTCCGTCCGGACTTCCTGTCGCCCGCCGTACCGGACGGCCTGCCCTCGATCGAGGACCCGCTGCTGTCGGCGGACCCGCAGATCCCCTCAGACCCGCAGGACCCATCGAACCCGCAGGACCCATCGAACCCGCAGGACCCGTCCAACCCGCAGGATCCGTCCGACCCGCAGGATCCGTCCGACCCGCAGCTCTCAGGAGACCCGCGCCCCTCGGACGGCCCGCGGCCCGCGGACCCCTTCGCGGGCTCGCCGGAGGCGGGTTTCGCCGACGGCGCGGCCGGGTTCGCGATGCCCGCGGCCGAGGCGCTCGGCGGGCTGCCGAAGAAGGACGTCGCCACCGGCCTGGGGCGGGTGCGCGAGCTGATGATCGCCGCCTATCTCGACCCCACGGCCATCATGGGCGGCCCGGCCATCACCCTGCGCGGGGTCCTGGAGCCTGAGCAGCGGGAGATGGCCGACGGGCTGGTCACCGCGTTCGCGCCCGGGACCGCGGAGCTCGCCACCGACGTGATCAAGGTGGACGGCACCACAGAGCTTTCCCCGTACGCGGGCGGCGGCGTCCGCGTCACGGTCAGGTACCGCGTCGTCTACGCCGTCCAGCCGGTCGGCCATCCCCAGCGGGTCGTCCGCCTGGTGGTCCAGCCCCGCGGCACGTTCCGCCTCCGCGAAGGCGGCCGCGTCCTGGTCGAGGACCTCCGCGCCAGCGCGACGCCGGTGCGCTGCGACACCAAGGACCGCTTCATCCACCCGGTCTACCCCGGCTCCGACTCCGGCTGCCGGAACACCATCGAGGCGTGAGCCCCCTTAACAACGGCGAAACACACGAGACACGGCGCGGAAATCGCCTCCCCCTACCGTCGGGCTGATACCCGTCCCCAGGGAGGTTCGAGAGTGTTCAACTCCGCCGACGACGTCCTGAAGTTCATCAGCGACGAAGGGGTGCAGTTCGTCGATGTCAGGTTCACCGACCTGCCGGGGACGACGCACCACTTCACCTTCCCGGTCGAGAACTTCGGCGCCAGCGTCTTCACCGACGGCCTCATGTTCGACGGCTCGTCGATCCGCGGCTTCCAGGCCATCCACGAGTCGGACATGCTGCTGCTGCCCGACCCCGCCAGCGCCGTCCTGGACCCGTTCCGCCAGCACAAGACGCTCAACATCAACTTCTTCGTGCACGACCCGCTGACCGGCGAGGCATACAGCCGCGACCCGCGCAACGTCGCCCGCAAGGCGGAGGAGTACCTCAAGGGCACCGGCATCGCCGATACCGTGTACTTCGGCCCCGAGGCGGAGTTCTACATCTTCGACGACGTGCGCTTCGAGACGCGGGAGAACGCCGGCTACTACTACATCGACTCCATCGAGGGCGCCTGGAACACCGGCAAGGCCACCGAAGGCGGCAACCTCGGCTACAAGCCGCGCTACAAGGGCGGCTACTTCCCGGTGCCGCCGATGGACCACTTCACCGACCTGCGCTCGGAGATGGTCCGCAACCTCATCGAATGCGGCATCGACGTCGAGATGCAGCACCACGAGGTGGGCACCGCCGGCCAGGCCGAGATCGACTTCAGGTTCGGCACGCTGCTCAAGACCGCCGACAACCTGATGCTCTACAAGTACGTCATCAAGAGCACCGCCCTGGAGTACGGCCACACGGTCACCTTCATGCCCAAGCCGATCTTCGGTGACAACGGCTCCGGCATGCACTGCCACCAGTCGCTGTGGAAGGACGGCGCGCCGCTGTTCTACGACGAGGTGGGCTACGCCGGCCTGTCCGACACCGCCCGCTACTACATCGGCGGCCTGCTCAAGCACGCCCCGTCGCTGCTGGCCTTCACCAACCCGACGGTCAACTCCTACCACCGCCTGGTCCCGGGCTACGAGGCGCCGGTCAACCTGGTCTACTCCCAGCGCAACCGCTCGGCCTGCGTGCGCATCCCGATCACCGGCTCCAACCCGAAGGCCAAGCGCATCGAGTTCCGCGTGCCGGACCCCTCGTGCAACCCGTACTTCGCCTTCGCCGCCATGCTCATGGCCGGCATCGACGGCATCCGCAACAAGATCGAGCCGCCGGAGCCGGTCGACAAGGACCTCTACGAGCTGCCGCCCGAGGAGGCCCGCAACATCCCGCAGGTGCCCGGCTCGCTGAGCGAGGTCCTCAGCGCCCTCGAGGCCGACCACGACTACCTGCTCGAGGGCGGCGTGTTCACGCCTGACCTGATCGAGACGTGGATCGCCTACAAGCGCGAGAACGAGGTGGACCCGATCCGGCTGCGGCCGCATCCGCACGAGTTCGAGTTGTACTACGACGTGTAGCCCGCCCCCGCAGGGCGGCCCCGGCCCCGGCATCGGTATCGATGCCGGGGCCATTTTCATGGATCTACATTTTTTCTATATTTAGAACTCTATTCGAGAATTGCATTCGCAATGCCGAAGGAGGGACTTGACGCACACAATTCGCCAATCTAACGTTTGAATACATCAAACGAGGGGGCGGCCGATGTCGCGGTTCTGCGGAATCATTTGCCGATTAACCGATCCGCGTTCAATATGCCCGGCCTGAAGGATCTGCTCCGATCGCTCCGGTCGCGGCTGCGCGGCGGACCGACCCGCGAACCGACACGCGGACGGGCCGCGGACGGCGACGACGCGCCCGCCTGGTGCCGCAATCCCGCCTTTCCCGTCTTCGGCCTCCCTTTCACCTGGGACGTGGTCCGCGGGATCGGCTGCGAGTGCCGGGAACCCACGACCAGGCTGACGCTGACGCACCGGATCTCCGGCGAGGCGGATCTGAACGTCAGCAGCTTCTGGGCGCCGCCGACCTCCCGGGTGGCCAGGTTCCACGCGGCCATGGCCCTGGCCAGGAGAGTGGCGAATCCGTCTCCGGCGCGCGGCATTCGGCAGGACTTCCCCGCCGAGGACGACGCGGAACGCGTCACCGTCTCCATTGACGGAGAAATGGTGGAATTGACGGTGATTCACGCCGGAGAGCATTGGGTGGCGCTGGGCCGGCTGGGCGAGGTGTTCCTCGAACTTGACGCCTCCGGCATATCGATTGCCGACATCGAGCTCACGCGCATCACCGATGCCGGCCCATACCTGAGGTGATTTCATGATGTTTGTCAGGTCGAGGAGATGACGCCTGGGTCTGCACCTGCCCCAGGGGCAGGCCGCACACTCGGGGCATGACGCTGAGCATCGCCGAGGAGTTCGTGCTCCTGGCCTACGGGGACGACGACGGCAAGCCGCTGGTCAAGGAAGAGCGCGTCAAGCTCGTCCTGGTTGCGGCGCTGCTGTCCGAGCTGGCGCTCGATGGGCGCGTGGAGCTGGACGAGGACGGCGGGGTGGCGGTGGCGGACGCCACGCCGACCGGGGATCGGGCCCTGGACGAGGTGCTGGCCGCCATCGCGGAGGTCGGCAGCACGCTGGAGCCGCACCGGTGGTTCGTCCGGCTGCACGCCCGGCAGGAACCCGTCCGGGTGCTCGAGTCGCTGGCCGAGGCGGGCGCGCTGCGGGTGGACCGGCGGCGGAGCTTCGGGGTGTTCGCCAGCACCCGCTATCCGCAGGGCGATCCCGGGTTCGAGCTGGAGATCCGCTCGAGGATCCAGGCGGGGCTCGACGGCGCCGAGGCCGGCGGGCGGACGGCGGCGGTCCTGGCGCTGGTGCACGCGGCGAAGCTGACCGGGCGGCTGTTTCCCGGCGCCGACGCCGCCCGCGTCGAGGAGCTCGTGGCCGGCGACTGGGTCGGCCGGGCGCTCCTCGACTACTACGGGCGCGGCGATCGGGGGAACGTCGTGGAAACGGCTTTCAACACCGTGTTCGGCGACGGCTCGCCCTAACGGCTCAGGCGGTAGAGGACGGTACGGCGCAGCGGGCTGTCCTCGGGCAGGTTCGGGTAGTCGAAGTCGTCGGCCGGGTCCCGGGTCATGCCCAGGCGTTCCATGACCGCTCTCGAGCGGGTGTTGCCCACGTCGGTCATGGAGACGATCTCCTTCAGGCCGGCTTCGGTGAAGCCGAACTCCAGGGCGGCCCGGGCCGCCTCGGTGGCGTAGCCGTGACCCCAGGCGTGCCGGGCCAGGCGCCAGGCCACCTCGACCGCGGGGGTGAAGTGGGCGGGAAAGTCCCAATAGATCAGGCCGGTGAAGCCGATGAAGGCGCCGGTCTCGCGCACCTCCAGCGCCCACAGGCCGTAGCCCTGCCGCTCGAACGCGGCCTCGATGCGGTCGGCGAAACCGTCGCTCTGCTCGCGGGTCAACAGGCTGGGGAAGTGCGCCATCACCTCGGGGTCGGCGTTCAGCGCGGCGAACGGCTCGCGGTCCGCTGCGCGCCAGCGGCGCAGGATCAGTCGCTCGGTGTCCATCCGCTCAACAATAGGACAAAAGCCCCGCCTCTACCGCTTCGCGGTCGTCATGCAGCAAACCGTGCACGGCCTCCTGCAGGGCGAAGGTCGCCGCGTACGCCTGGGCCCGCGCGTCGAGGTCGGGAAAGTGTACGGCCAGCCGTCTCCTGGCCGGTTCGGGGGCGGAGACGGACAGCGCGGCGTAGTCCACGGCCGGGTCGCCGGGGCCGGCGCCGTCCCAGTCCAGGATGCCGGTGATGCGGCCGTCCTCGACGAGCACGTTGGCGCCGCCCAGGTCGCCGTGGACGAAGCCGATGGGGGCGGTGTCGGCCGTCTGCCGCGCCTTCTCGGCCTCGGCCAGCGCCCTGCGGCGCGCCGCCGGGGACAGCAGAGGGGCCACGCGCCGCCGTACCTCCGCCTCGAGCTCGTGCCATTCCGCGCGCCAGGCCGTACCGCCTGCTGCCGGGACGGCGGCGAGGCGGCGCAGGAGGGCGGCCGGGGCGTCGGGGTCCAGCGGCGTGTCCGGGGTCAGCGGGACGCCCGGGAGCAGGCGCGTGACCAGGCAGCCGGGGCGGACCTCGACCACCTCGGGGGCGGGCAGGCCGTGGGCGCGGGCCAGGGTGATGCGCTCGGCCAGCGGCGCCACGGGCGCGTCGTAGCGGGGGAAGCGCCAGGCCAGGCCGGTCGCGTCGTCGAGGACGACGTCGGCGTGCTCACCGCCGAGCAGGCGCAGGGCGGCTGCGGGGCGGCCCATGGCACGGGCGTAGTCCTCGATCCTGCGCATATGGTGATCTTATCGGCGCAGCTTGATGCCGGTGATGCGGCGCAGGAGGTCCCACCAGAACGACGCGCCGAACAGCAGTGCCACGTAGGTGAGCAGGAAGCCGGGCCAGTGGCTGGGCGTGGTCAGGCGGTCCCACCACACGGCGCCGTTCCAGCGCACGCCGGGGTCGCCGCTGGCTGGGAACGTCAGGCTCACGATCGCGTGGTCGAAGATCTTGACCAGGGCCGGTGAGCTCAGCGTCTCGGTGAGGCAGTCGGTCAGCTGGACGTCGGCGGTGCACTTCCGCTTCAGCTCGGCGACCGTGGCCGGGTCGCCGGAGGCCACCGCGGCCACGCCGGTGCGCAGCGCGTTGTCGCGCAGCAGCGTCTTGGCGTACTGCAGGCCGTCCACGCTGAACAGCAGCACCACGACCAGGCCGAGCGCGGCCATGACCCATTTGACGTAGCGCTTGTACAGCAGCGACAGGCGCTGCATCTCGCCGTCGAACCAGGTCTCCACCCCCTGCCGGAACCGGTCGAGGTCGCGCTGGGCGCCCTCCCAGACCCCGAGGAGGTGGCCGTACAGCGGGCTTTTCATCGCCTTCAGCTTGGCCAGCCAGCCCTCGACGCCGCCCGGGTCGGAGGCGGCCAGTTCCAGCATCGCGACCGCGAACCGGCCGGGCGGGATGTTGGCGATGCTGGTCCTGCCCGTCTTCGGATGGTCGATCTCGCGGACCCGCTCGTACAGCAGCGTGGTCATCTCGTCGCCGGACTTGGTCTCGGGCGCGGGCATCGTCGACTCCACCGGCGCCGGCTGGTCGCTGTGGGCGGGCCGAGGGTCGCGGGAGAACGGCAGCACGGCGAACACGTCGCGGATCTTGGCAGGCAGCCACGCCCGCCCCTTGTCGGCGCCGTCCATGGTGTCGCGCAGATACGCCCACAGGAACTTGCTGCGGATCGCCAGCAGCCGGACGATCCCCTCGTTGATGCCGCTGACCAGCAGCGACAGCAGCAGGAACGTCAGGATCAGGCCGATGGCCAGGTCAATGTAAAGAGACAGCAAAAAGGATCACCCCCGCGCTTTGATACACCCGGCGCGGAAAGCCCGCAACGCAATGCGACGGATCGGAACGCATCTGCTGCCGGCGTGCTCATACTGGGCTATGACCCAGGACGCGGCGGGCGAGCGGGCTGTGGCGGCCGAGAGCATCGGCGAGCGCGCGATCGTCATTCCAGGCGATCACAACACCGTCCATGTCGGGACGCCCGCGGCCGCCGGGCAGCTCGTCGTGGGCGACATCCCGCAGCGTCCGCCCGCCTTCCAGGAACGGCCCGGCATCATGTCCGGGCTGCGGGCCGACGACCGGGTGAGCGTGGTCCGCTCGGTCACCGGGGCGCCGGGGGTCGGCAAGACCACCATGGCCGCCGCGTACGCCCGCGAGTGCCAGGCGGCTGGGTTCGCCGTCGTGGCCTGGATTCACGCCGAGACCCACGACCAGATCGTCACCGGGCTGGGCCGGCTGGCCGGGCGGGCCGGGCTGCGTGAGTCCGGCGACTCCACGGTGGAGGCGGCCGAGAAGGCGCACGACTGGCTGGCCGCCCAGACGCGGCCCTGCCTGCTGGTCTTCGACAACGCCGCCGGGGTGGCCGAGCTGCGCCGCTGGGTTCCGGCCACCGGCAACGTCCAGACCGTCATCACCACCCGGGACCGTGCCTTCGACCGGCTGGGCGCGCGGGTGCCGGTGGAGGTGTTCACCGAGCGGGAGTCGGTCGCCTTCCTGGAGCGGGCGACCGGGCTCGGCGACCCCTCGGGGGCAGCCGCCCTCGCGCGGGAGCTCGGCCACCTGGCGCTGGCCCTCGCGCAGGCCGCGGCGCTGATCGAGGAGCGCGGCACGCCGTACGCCGGCTATCTCGCCTCGCTGCGGCGGGTGCCGCTCGACCGGAACCTGCGGCGGATCGAGGGCGACGCCTATCCCGACAGCGTGGTTCAGGCGGTGATCCTGGCCGTCGAGGCGGCCGAGGCCGAGGTGGCCGGCGCGGCCGAGCTGCTGAGCGCGATCTCCGTGCTGTCGCCCGACGGGGTGCCCACGTACCTGCTGGGCCCGGCGGAGGACGACGACGTCCGGGATCTGCTCGCCGCGCTCGCCCGGCGCTCGTTGCTGTCCTGGAGTCAGGATCGGTTATCGGTGGTGGCCCACCGGGTGACGCAGCGGGTCCTGCGCGAACGCGATCCCGGGGCGACGCGGCGGGCCGTCGATCGGGCGACCGTCCTGCTGACCGCCTACCGGCCCACGGACATGTGGGTGAAACGGGACCGCTGGGAGTCGTTCGTCACCCAGACCGAGGCGGTCTACCGGCACGCCGCCGGGCGGGCCGTACCCGATCTGATCTCCCTGCTGCAGCTGGCCATCGCGTACAAGGGCCGGCACTCCAGCAACGCGGAGGCCGTGCGGATCTACGAGGACTGCCTGGCCGACTTCACGCGGGTGCTCGGGCCGGATGACGCGGCGACCCTCAACGTGCGCTCCGACCTCGCCTTCTCCTACAGCCATCTGCGGCAGCCGGAGCGGGCCATCGAGCTCTACCAGCAGTCCATCGCCGACCACATCCGGGTGTTCGGCAGCGACCACCCCGGGACGCTCAAGGCGTATGCCGGACTGGCCGGGGCGCACAGCCTCAACAACGATCCGATGTCGGCCATGCCCATGTACGAGCGGGCGGTGAACGAGCACACCCGGATCCTCGGGCCCGCGCATCGCACGACGCTGGGCCAGCGGAACCTCCTGGCGCTGACCGTCAGCCACACCGGGGACCATCCCCGGGCGATCACGCTGATGGAGGCCACGCTCGTCGACTGCGAGCGGGAGCTGGGGGTGGACGATCCCGACACGCTGATGGCCGGTCGGGGGCTGGCGATGGTGGCGGGGAACGCCGGGGACGACGAGCGGGCCACTCTTCTGTACCGGGAGTGCGTGGCCGGGTACGAGCGGGTGCTCGGGGCGGACAACATGTTCACCCTGCAGACGAAGGCGGTGTTCGCCGAGTACCTGGCGCTGACCGGGCGGCCGGAGCCGGCGCGGGAGCTGTACGCGGAGATCATGGAGATCGCCGAGCGGGTGCTCGGGGCCGGGCACGGGGTGACCGAGCAGGCGCGCGAGCAGCTGGACAGGCTCGCCGGGCCCGGCAGGTAGGGGCTCAGCCGCCGTAGAAGACGTCTTCCATCACCTGGCGGGCGCGGCGGGTGACCCGGCGGTAGTCGTTCAGGAAGTCCTCCGAGCCGTCGGGCGGGTAGCCGAGCGTGCGCGCGACCAGGCGCCGCTCGCGGGCGTCCACGGGGACGCTGTCACCCGGGCGGCCCTTGATCAGCATGATCGCGTCCCTGATCCGGGAGGCGAAGCGCCAGGCCCCGGTCAGTTCCCCGGCGTCGGCCGGGCCGAGCAGCTCCGCCGCCACCGCCGCGCGCAGCGTCTCCAGGGTCCTGGTCGTGCGCAGGGACGGATGCTCGTGCGCGTGCCGGAGCTGCAGGAGCTGGGCGACCCACTCGACGTCGGACAGCCCGCCGGGGCCGAGCTTGGTGTGCAGGGCCGGATCGGCGCCGCGCGGCAGCCGCTCGGCCTCCATTCTGGCCTTCAGCCGCCGGATCTCCCGGACGGCGTCGTCCCCGATCCCGCCCGCCGGGTAGCGGATCCGGTCGATCATCTCCGTGAACTCCGCCCCCAGGCCGGCGTCCCCGGCCGAGAACCGGGCGCGCAGCAGGGCCTGCGACTCCCAGGGGGACGACCACCTCGCGTAGTAGGCCGCGTAGGAGGCCAGGGTGCGCACCAGCGGGCCCTGGCGGCCCTCTGGGCGCAGGTCGGGGTCGATGAGCAGGGGCGGGTCGGGGGCCGGGAGGGCGAGGAGGCGGCGCACCTCGTTGGCCACCGCGAAGGCCGCGTCCGTGGCGTCCCGCTCCGCTTCAGCGGGCAGTGGCGCGTGGACGAACATCACGTCGGCGTCGCTGGCGTACGAGCACTCCATGCCGCCCAGCCGTCCCATGGCGATCACCGCGACGCGGGTCGGGAGGGGTGCGCGGCGTTCCAGGGTGACCTTGGCCACGGCCGCGTCCAGCGCCGCCCGGATGGTGACGTCGTTGAGCTCCGACAGGGCGACGCCCACCTGCTCGATGTCGAGGAGGCCGGAGATGTCGGCGACAGCCGTACGGAAGAGCTCCTTGCGGCGCAGCGCCCGCACGGCGCCCACGGCCGATTCGGCGTCGTCGTGCCGTGAGACGGCGGCGCCGGCCTCGGCCAGCAGCGCGGCGGCGGGGCGGGCGGCGAGCTCGGCGTCGGAGCCCAGCAGCGGGACCGCCTCGGGGGCGTGCGTGAGCAGGCCGGTCGCATACCGGCTGGTGCCCAGGACGCGGGCCATCCGGCTGGCCACGGCGGTCTCGTCGCGCAGCAGGCGCAGGTACCACGGCGTGGAGCCGAGCTTGTCGCTGACCTGGCGGAAGCCGAGCAGGCCGGCGTCCGGGTCCGGGGTGCCGGCGAACCAGCCGAGCATGACCGGCAGCAGCGTGCGCTGGATGGCCGCGCGCCGCGAGACGCCGCTGGTGAGGGCGGCGATGTGGCGCAGCGCGCCCGCCGGGTCCACGTAGCCGAGCGCCTCCAGGCGGGCCATCGCGGCGGACGTGGACAGGCGGGCCTCCGACTCCGGCAGTCTCGCGACCGCCTGGAGCAGCGGACGGTAGAACAGTTTCTCGTGCAGGCGCCGGGCCTCCATCGCGTGCCGGCGCCAGCGGCCGGTGAACTCGCCCACCGGGTCGACCTGCGTGCCCAGCGCGCGGCCGAGGCGGCGCAGGTCCTCCTCGGCGGCGGGCAGCACGTGGGTGCGGCGCAACCGGTGCAGCTGGAGCAGGTGCTCGACCCGGCGCAGGAACGTGTACGCCTCGGCGAGGCCGCGCGCGTCCTCCCTGCCCACGTATCCGCCCCTGGACAGCGCGGCCAGCGCCGGGAGCGTCGCCTTGCGGCGCAGCAGCGGGTCGAGGCGGCCGTGCACGAGCTGCAGCAGTTGCACGGCGAACTCGATGTCGCGCAGCCCGCCGGGGCCGAGCTTGATCTGCCGCTCCCCCTCCGCCCGGACGTGCTCCTCCACCCGGCGGCGCATCGCCTGGACGTCCTCGACGAAGTTCTCCCGGGTGGCGGCCGACCAGACCAGGTCGTTCACGGCCGAGACGTAGGCGGCGCCCAGCTCGGCGTCCCCCGCGACCGGCCGGGCCTTGAGCAACGCCTGGAACTCCCACGTCTTGGCCCAGCGGCGGTAGTACGCCAGGTGGCTGGCCAGGGTCCGGACCAGCGGCCCCGAGCGGCCCTCCGGCCGCAGCCCCGCGTCCACCTCCCACAGCGCGCCCTCGGAGGTGGCCGCCGAGCAGGCCCGCATCATCGCCTGGGCCAGCCGGGTGGCGGTACGCAGCGCCTTGGTCTCGTCGGCGCCCTCGTGCGGTTCGGCGACGAACACGACGTCGACGTCGCTGATGTAGTTGAGCTCGCGGGCGCCGCATTTGCCCATGCCGATGACGGCCAGCCGGACCGGCTCCGCGCCGTCGCCGGCCTCGGCCCGCGCGATGGCGAGCGCCGCCTCCAGCGCCGCGCCCGCGAGGTCGGACAGCTCGGCGGTCACCTCGGCGTGGGCGGCCGCGCCGGTGAGGTCGCGGGCGGCCAGGTGCAGGAGCCGTCCCCGGTAGGCGACGCGGAGCGCCACGAGCGCGTCGTCCGCGCCGGCGCGGGACTCGGGCGCGGCGGGATCGGCGCCGACCGCGCGCAGCAGCTCCTCGCGCGGATCCCCCAGTTCGGGTACGGCCAGCAGCGCCGTCTGACCGGGATGCCGGACCAGGTGTTCCCCGAGCGCGGCGCTCACTCCCAGCACGGCGAACAGTCGCTCCCGCAGCGGCCGGTCGCCGGACAGGGTGCGCAGAACGCCGGGGTCGCGCTCGGCCAGCCGGGTGAGCGAGGTCAGCGCGAGGTCCGGGTCGGCCACCCGGACCAGGTCCTGCAGGAGTTCCTCGGCCTCGGGGGTGTCGAGGGTGGCGGCCAGGCGGGCGGCCCGGGCGCCGTCGGCGAAGCCGAGCTTGGCCAGGCGGGCTGCGGTGGACTCGATCCTCGGCACGGTCCCATCTTGACAGGCGGCCTTTGGCGCGACCTAAAGTAGGACGCAACGTTGCGTTGCATTTCTGTGGAGGAGACGGTCATGGGCGAGGTTCCGGCGACGGTGACGTGGGGGCTGCTGGCCGCGTGGGCGGTGCACGACGCGGAGGAGCTGGCCACGATGGCCGCCTGGATGCGGGAGAACCGGGCGCAGTTGGAGGAGCGGTTTCCCCGGGTTCCGTGGGGGCGCTTCGAGCTGTCGCAGAAGCAGGTCAACGTGGCGATCGGGCTGATGGCGGGGGTGATCGCGGGGGCGGCGGCGGACGGGGCGCGGACGGGCGGGCGGAGCCCGGTGTTCCAGTCGGTGCTCGCCGGGTTCGGGCTGCACGGGCTGGTGCACCTGGCGCAGGCCGCGATCGTGCGCGGTTACACGCCGGGGGTGGTGACCTCGCCGCTGATGGTGCTGCCGTTCTCCGTCTGGGCGTGGCGGCGGTTGAAGGCCGCGGGGGTGCCGGTGCGCGGGAGCGCGGCCGGGCTGATGGCATTCCCCGCGGTGGTGGGCGGGGTGCACGCGCTGGCCCGTCTGGCCACCCGGCCGCGGAAGGCGCGGGTCAGCGGCCGGTGGTTCTGACGATCCCGGCGAACGCCTCCGCGACCGGGCGCCAGGTCGCCACGAGGTCGGCGTCGGCGGCCTTCACCTCGGCGGCCAGGGCCGGGTCCCGGCCGGTGGCGGCGATCCAGCCGGCGAAGATCTCCGGCGTGACCTCCGGGTGGAACTGCACCCCCCAGGCACGCTCCCCCAGCCGGAACGCCTGGTGGGGGTAGCGCTCGCCGGTCATGAGGAGGGTCGCCCCCTCGGGCAGGGAGGTCATCGCGTCGCCGTGGAACTGGGCGGCCACGGCTTCCGCCCGGACGACCGGCGACAGGAGCGGGTCGTCCTGCGCGGCGGGGAGGAAGGTGAGGGCGCAGGTGCCGACCTCGACGCCCGCGGCGCCGCGTTCGACGGTGCCGCCGCAGGCCAGGGCCATGAGCTGGGCGCCGAGGCAGATGCCGAGCACCGGGAGGCCGCCGGCGACGGACCGGCGGATGAGGGCGCGGGTGGCGGGGAGCCAGGGGCAGCGCTCGTCCTCCCAGGCGGCCATCTCCCCGCCGAGGACGATGAGGCCGTCGGCGGCGTGTTCGGGCACGGGCTCGCCGAGGTAGGGGCGGATGACGTCGCAGGGAAGGCCGAGCCAGGCGGCGAAGTAGCCGAGGGGCGCGTCGGCCTCATGTTCGATGACGGTAATCCGCATATGGCGTAATTTACCTGGACAATCATCCCAGCTTTGCCCTCGATCATCAGGGCGGAACTTTCTCCCGATTCCCGGCATCCAACTGCCCATGGGGAAGCTGATCGACGGGGACCCGCAGCGGCTCGGCTCGTACTGGCTCGCGGGCCGGATCGGGACGGGCGGGCAGGGGATCGTCTACGAGGGCTACGGCGAGGACGGCCGCCGGGTGGCGATCAAGGTGTTACACGGGGACCAGCCTGCCCAGCTGGTCAGGGAGGCCGAGGCGGCCCAGCGGGTGGCGTCCTTCTGCATCGCCGAAGTGCTGGAGGCCGTCCTGGACGGGCCGCGGCCCTACATCGTCAGCGAGTACGTCGAGGGCCTGAGCCTGCGGGCCGCGGTCGCCGGGGGCAGGCGGTTCGCGGGCGGGGAACTGCACCGGCTGGCCACGGCGGTGGCCACGGCGCTGACGGCGATCCACGAGGCCGGGGTGGTGCATCGCGACCTCAAGCCGGACAACGTCCTGCTGGGCCCGGACGGGCCGCGGGTGATCGACTTCGGCGTGGCCAGGACCGCCGAGATGTCGCTCACCATCACGGGCATGGTCACGGGGACGCCCACGTACATGGCCCCGGAGGTGTTCACCGGGCACCGGGCCGGACCGAAGGCGGACGTCTACGCCTGGGCCGGCATCCTGGTCTTCGCCGCCACCGGCGCGGACCCGTACGCGGCCGACAGCCTGGGCGGCGTCATGCACCGCGTGCTGTCCACGACGCCCGACCTGAACACGCTGCCGGAGACGCTGCGGCCCCTGGTGGCGGCGGCGTTCAGCAAGGACCCGGCCGGCCGTCCTCATGCGAAGGACCTGCTCCTGGCGCTGGTCAGCGGCGACGCGCGGCTGGACACCGCGCATCTGCTGGCGGCCGGCGGCAGCGAGGCGGCGCGGATGGAGAGCCGGGCCGACGACCCGGCCCTGGGCACGCTGGCCGAGGAGACCTACCACCTGCTGGAGCCGGCCGAACGCGAGCTGGCCCCCGAGGTGTTCCTGCGGCTGGTCACGGTGCAGGCGAGCGGCGAGCTGTCGGTACGGCCGGCCGCGCTGGCCGAGATCCTGGAGGGCCGCCCCCTGCCCGAGGTGGCCGCGGCCAAGCGGCTGCTGGAGGTCTTCGGCTACATGCTGACCAGGTCGGCGGAGGAGGTACGGCTGTCCCGCCCGGCGCTGCCGCACGCCTGGCCGAGGTTTCGCCGCTGGATCGAGGCCAATCGCGACGGCCTCGCCGTACACCGGGAGATTCTCGCGGCGGCGGCCAGGTGGGATGCGGCGGGGCGGCGGGACGGCGATCTGTTTCAGGGCAGCAGCCTGGAGAGCGCCCTGCAGTGGGCCGCGACGGCGCGCAAGAACATCACGCTGTCCCTGGCCGAGCAGGCTTTCCTGGAGGCGGGGGCGCGGCTGTCGCGGCAGCGGGCGCGGCGCGGCAGGCTGATCTCGCTGAGCCTGGCGGGGCTGCTGGTGATCGCGCTGGTCGCCGGTGGGCTGGCGGTGTACCAGGGGCGGCTGGCGGATGCGCGGGCCGAGCAGATCGCGGGCCAGTTGCGCCGGGCGGAGGCCGATCGGCTGGCGACGCTGGCGGCGGCGACGCGGCGGACGGATCCGATGCTGGCGGCGCTGTTCAGCGTGACGGCCTGGCGGCTGGACCGGACCCCGCACACGCGGGCGGAGCTGACGACCTCGGCGAACCAGCGGGACACGGGCATGTTCCGGGATCCGGCGAACGCCCCGGACACCATGCGGGCGATCAGCGGGGACGGGCGCTGGTTCGTCAGCGTCAGCGGGGACGAGGCCCGGCTGTGGGATCTGCGGACCGGGCGGCGGGCCGGGGGCGTGAAGGCCCTGGGACTGCAGAAGGACCCGGTGGGGGCGGTCGCGCTGTCGCCGTCGGGCAGGACGCTCGTGGTCGCCACGGGCGAGCGGGCGACGGCGTGGGACGCGCGCTCCGGAAGGTCGCTGCGGAACTGGCGGTTCCCCAAGCCGATCGAGGTGGTCCGGCAGTGGGTGGACGTGCGTTTCCGGGACGAGGAGCGGCCGGTCCTGCTCACCGCGGACGCCGGCACGCTGTGGGACCTGCGCACGGGCGCGACCGGGCGGGCCCGCATGACGTCCGGCACCGTCTACAGCCGGGACGGGCGCTGGCGGGCCCAGGAGGTGGGCGTCCCCGACCCGAACCGGGTACGGCTGACCGGGCCGGCCGCCGGGCGGGCCGAGGAGCTGGGCGATCTCGACGGCGCCGGCACCCAGGGCGTCTGGAACAAGGGCGCGCCGGTCTTCAGCGGGGACTCGCGCCTGGTGGCCACCGTGGCGCCGGAGACCATCCAGTTCTGGCGGATGTCCGACACCCAGCTGCTCACCTCGGTGCCGGTCAGGGGCGAGGCGGAGGACGCGGCGCGGCCGTACGGCGCCTTCGACGGCAGCACGTTCCGCTACCTGCAGGCCGACCAGGTGTTCTCGATCGACGTCGCCGACCTGTACGGCGGGCCGGGCGAGGCGGTGATGAACGGGCAGCTCGCCCCGGACGGCACGCGCCTGGCGTTCACCACGGGCGACGGCGACATGCTGGTGCGGCGGGTGCGTGACGGACGGGTGGAGGGCAAGATGCGCGCGGAACAGGCGGCCTTCAGCCCGGACGGCCGGCTCCTGGTGGGCGCCCGGGCGGGGGCGCGCCGGGTGACGGTGCTGGAGAACGGCCGCCCGCACACCCTCGGCCTCGGCAGGAAGCTGCAGCCCGACCTGTACTCCTTCAGCCCGGACGGCTCCCTCCTGGCGTTGTCGCTGGTCGCGGCGGACGACACGTACGTGGTGCAGATGTGGGACTGGCGGGCGCGCCGGATGCTCTGGCAGACGGCGCAGGCCGACGTGGCGCTCACCCGGTTCTCCTTCGACGGCGCGTTCCTGGCGGTCGGCGGGCGGGAGGTGCGGGTGCTGAGCGTGGCGACCGGCAATCCGGCGGGCGCGGCGTTCGGCGGCACGGGCAGGGAGAGCCTGGTCGTGGGCCTGCACTTCGATCGGGCCGGGACGTCGCTGTACGTGATCGACTCGCGGCGCCGGTTGACCGTGTGGGATCTGGCCACCTACCGGCGCACGGGTGCGATCGCCAACGGCGCCGGCGAGATCAGCGCCCGGTCGCCGCGCGAGGACCTGATCGCGACCTGGGGCGGCCACGACGGCAGGATCCGGCTGTTCGACCCGGTCAGCGGCACGACTCTGGGGATGCTGCGCGACATCGGGGGTGGCCTGGACCCGGAGAAGCGGGAGACGATCTCCCTGGCCTTCAGCGCCGACGGCGGCACCCTGCTGGCGCTGGATCGCGACGGCAGCGTGCACGAGCATCCGGTCGGCGCCGAGCGCGTGGCCGCCGCCGTCTGCGCCCGGGCCGGCCGGTCGCTGACCGAGGCGGAGTGGCGGGCGCACGTCAACCCGGGCCTGCCGTACCTGCGCGGATGCTCCTAAGATCACGTCATGAAATATGACGACGTGGCGGGGATGCGGATCGCGGTCTTCGGGACCGGGCCGAAGGTGATCGTCGCGGTGCACGGCATCACCGCCTCGTTGATGGCGTGGAACGCGGTGGCCGCGCGGCTGCCGGAGGAGTGGTCGCTGGTGGCCATGGACCTGCGCGGGCGCGGGCACAGCGCCGGCCTGCCCGGTCCCTACGGTCTCGAACGGCATGCCGAGGACGTGCTGCGGGTGGCCGAGTACGCCGGCGCCGGGCCGGAGGCCGTGCTGACCGGGCACTCGATGGGCGCCTACGTGGCGGTGCTGGCGGGAGCGCGGCGGGCCTTCTCGCGGGTGGTGCTGGTCGACGGCGGCCTGCCGTTCCCGCCCGTGCCGCCGGGGGCGGACGTGGACGCCGAGATCGAGGCGACGCTCGGCCCGGCCATCGCCCGCCTGAGCCAGACGTTCGCGACGGCCGGGGACTACGTGGCCTTCTTCCAGGCGCACCCGGCCTTCATCGGCCACTGGACTCCGGAGGCCGAGCGGTATGTCCGTTACGACCTGACCGGGCCCGAGGGCGCGCTGCGCTCACGCGCGGCCGGCGCGGCGGTGCGCGAGGACGGGCGCTGGATGCGGGTCAACGGCGCGCGGATCGGGGCGGCGCTGGCCGCGATCGAGGCGCCGGTGACGTTGCTGCGGGCGCCGCGCGGGCTGCTGAACCAGGATGTCGGCATGCTGCCCGGCCCGCTCGCCGAGCAGTGGACGGCACGGGTGCCGGGCCTGCGCGACGAGCTGGTGCCCGATTGCAACCACTACACGATCATGTTCGACGACCGCTGCGCGGCGCTCGTGGCCGCCCGGCTCAGCGGGGCGTGATCCAGGTGGCGCGGGCGGCGGCGACCAGCGTGCCGTCCTGGTCGTAGATGGCGCTCTCGCCGAAGAGCTTGCGGCCCTCGCTGCCGGTGGCGCGGCCCACGACCGAGTACGTGCCGTCGGGGTAGACCTTGCCGTGGATCTGTACGGCGAGGCGGCCCAGCAGGGCGGACTCACCGGGGCCGAAGTGCGCCCAGCCGGTCACGCAGTCGAGGGCGGCGCCGACGATCGCGTCGGGCACGCCGTCCTCACCGGCGACCGCGAACGGAACGCGCCAGCCGGCGGCGACCAGGTCGGTGCCCTCGACCGGGCCGGGGAAGATGCGCAGGCCGTCGCCCGGGGCGCGCAGCCCGCAGACGAAGCAGTCGGGGAAGGCGTGGCCGCGCCAGCCGGGGAAGCCGGCTTCGGCGCGGGCGGCGTCGGCGAAGCGCACGAACTCGGGGGCCTTCAGGTCCTCGTGCACCGGGATGGCCTCGGCCAGCAGCTTGTCACCGTGGTGGAGCGAGGCGCAGTTGGCCATGTGCTCCAGGCGCAGCTCGGTGTCCAGGGGGGTGGGGGCGTGGAGGGTGACCTCGACGGCGGCGCCTCGACCGCCCAGCGCTTCGGCGACCGTACCGGCCACCCAGCCTCCGTTGGCGATCCCCTTGGGACCCTGGAAGCGCTCGGGAACGGTCAGCACAGTCTGCAGAGCAGCCGTCGTCATACAGTCATCCTCCTCAGTCGCGTCATAACGCCCACGCCGGAAATTTCATTTCAAACGTGCCAATTTTAGGGGATGACGGGTTTAGCGTGAGCAGCCGGGGTCCTACGGGCGGATGACGGGACGGAAATCTCCGGGGTCCCGGCGAGCCGCCGGGACCCCGGAGATTCTCAGAACGACGTCGTCACGGCCGCCCCGGTGAAGGAGGCCGTGCCGGACAGGCTGATGTAGTGGTAACCCGGCGCGGGATTGGTGACCGTGAGCGTGTGCGCGTTGCCCGCCCCGGTCGCCCGCTGCGTGTAGGAGCCGGTCGTGGCCCACGACGAGGAGTTGTAGTAGAGGTCGGCGTCACCGCTGCCGCCCTCGCTCTTGATCGTCAGCTTGGCGGTGCCGGCCGGGATCAGGATGTACAGGTAGGAGTAGTTGCCCTGGGTGGCCGACAGGTTGCTCCGGCGGCAGTTCTGGCCGAGCGCCCTGGTGTCGCCGCCGTCGCATTCGGGGGCCGGGGGCTCGCCGGTGCCGCCGCCGCACGCTCCCGCCGCGCACTCCGTCAGCCAGGTGTCGAAGGCGGCGTCCAGGTTGAGCGCCTTCAGGTGGGTGCGCGCGGCGGCCCAGTTGCCGGCGCGGTAGTGGCCGAGGACGGTGTTCACGTCCGCCCGGCGTTTCTCGAACATATAGCGGACCGCGAGGTAACCCCACCGGTAGACGCGCTGGGTGTCGTGGGCGTAGGTGGTGTCGAAGAGCGTGCTCAGCCGGTAGGTGTGCTTGGCCGCCTCCTCGATGGCCGCGTCGTAGGCCAGGCGGCGGTAGCCGTACGAGACGTATTCCGCGAAGCCCTCGATCCACCAGATCGTCGGGGTGCTCACGCCGTCCTCGAAGTCGCCGCGCATGTTGAACCGGCCGTCGAGGTAGTGGGTGTACTCGTGGTTGAGGTTCCAGATGTGGAAGGCCGGGCGCAGCCACTCGGCCTCGTAGGCGATGAACCTGGGCTGGTTGCCCGCGGCCGAGGGGTCGCCCTCCAGGTACATGCCGCCGTTGTTGGTGTCGATGCCGAAGATGGCCCCGGCATAGGTCTGATAGTCGTCACTGGAGTCGAAGGCGTTGACCTCCAGCGTCGTGTTGTTGTCACCGGCGACCGGACCGTTGTCGGCGGCCAGGTTGTGGAAGTAGGAGTCCTGCCCGGCCAGGCTGGCGCAGGTGTCGGCCAGTTCCCCGGCGGTCATCTGCTGGGCGCGGATCTTCAGCGTGGGGCCGCACGTGTGCCGGACCGGCAGCGCGGCGGCGATCAGGCGGTTCTGCAGGTCGCACGTGCCGTAGAAGGAGCAGTTGGCGCGGTCGTAGGAGTCGGCCATCTCGGCCACGCCGACCCACAACTTCGCGGTCGGGCCGGTGATGGACGACCGTTGCAGCAGCTCGCGCGACATCGGGCGGACCGTCGGGGCGAGCGCGGTGTGCTGGACGAAGCGGGTCAGCTCGCGGCCGGCGTTGCCGGTCAGGTAGGCGCGCTCGGTGCTGAGCAGGCCGAGGTGCCGGATGGCGAAGTCGCGCAGCGTGGTCAGCGTGCTGGTGTCGCTCTGGACGGCGGTGACGAACTCGGGCACCTGGTGGCCGCGGAACAACACGGTGTAGACGCTGTTGACCGCGTTCACCATGTACCACGAGGCGTCGTAGGAGCTGTTGTAGCCGTTGAGCAGGCGGCGCACCACGGGCAGGTAGCGGGCGTTCTCCTGGGCGCTGTCGATCAGGATGACCGCCTCGCCCAGGACCTGGCCGTTGCCGTCGCCGACCGTGTTCGATCGGGGGTTGTTGTGGAAGGCGTCGAGGCCGGCCCGGATCGCGGTCTTGAGCGGCTGGCCGTACGGGCCGACGTCGCTGGGGTTGTACCACTGCACGTAGTAGCCCGCGCGCAGGTACAGGACGAGTTGCAACGTCTTGGTGCTGTTGTCGCCCGGGTAGGCGGCGGCGTTGTCGCGCAGCGCGTTGGCGATGGTGACCATCTGCGGCTCCTGGAAGGCCGCGCGGGCCCGTGAGCCGGTGAGCGGGAAGAGGCCGTTGACGCAACTCAGGTCGGCGGCCTTGACGGCGGTGACGAGGGCAGCTCCGGTTTTGCCCTCGACGTCGCAGGCGGCGCTGTCCTGTGCCTGGACGGCCCGGTCGTAGTCCTCCTTGTGGAGGTCCTTGGCGGCCGAGAGGGGTGGGCGTTCGTCGGCCTTGAGGGGTTTGTCCTGGCGGTGGGGGGTTTCGGCGGTGGTGGCGGGGCGCGGCGCCGGGTCGGAGACCACGGTCCGCGCCTGCGCGGGAAGGGGTACGGCGAGGCCGCCGAGCACCAGCCCGGCCGCCACGAGTAAGGATCCTGCGACTCGCATCGCATACTCCTGGGTGGGGGGTTGGGTAATGTGATATGTAAAATTTCACATGGTTCTATGCGGAATCAAGACCGAATCTCACAGAAAAATCCCGCCCTGGTAGCTTGACGCTCCGTGATGAACTGCGCCGTCCTCGACGACTACCAAGGTGTCGCCCTGTCCCTCGCCGACTGGTCAGCGGTCTCCGCCCGCTCCTGCCGCGAGCCGTTCACCAGCCACGACGACCTGGTCGAGGCCATCGGCGACTGCGAGATCGTCGTCATCATGCGCGAGCGCACCCCGTTCCCCGCCGCCCTGTTCGCCCGCCTGCCCAACCTGCGCCTGCTGGTCACCTCCGGCCTGCGCAACGCCTCGATCGACCTGGAGGCAGCTCGCGCGCACGGCGTCACCGTCTGCGGCACCGCCAGCAGCTCCACCCCGCCCGCCGAGCTCACCTGGGCCCTCATCCTGGGCCTGGCCCGCCAGATCGGCCCCGAATCCACCGCCTTCCGGGCGAACGGCCCCTGGCAGCAGACCATCGGCACCGACCTCCACGGCAGCACCCTCGGCCTCGTCGGCCTGGGCAAGATCGGCACCCAGGTGGCCCGGGTCGCCCTGGCCTTCGGCATGGACGTGACCGCCTGGAGCCAGAACCTGACCGCCGATCGCGCGGAAGCCGCGGGGGCACGCCTGGCCCCCTCGAAGGAGGCGCTCCTGGAGTCCGCCGGCTTCGTCTCCGTCCACGTGGTGCTCGGCGAGCGCACCCGCGGCCTCATCGGCGCCCCCGAACTCGCCCGCATGCGCCCCGACGCCTACCTGGTCAACACCTCCAGGGCGGCGATCGTGGACCAGGACGCCCTCGTCGCCGCCCTGCGCGAGCGGCGCATCGCGGGCGCCGGGCTCGACGTCTTCGACCTCGAGCCCCTCCCCCACGACCACGCCTTCCGCACCCTGCCCAACGTCCTGGCCACGCCCCACCTGGGGTACGTCACCCGGGGCAACTACGCGACCTACTTCGGCGAGGCCGTGGAGGACATCCACGCCTTCCTCGCCGGATCGCCCGTCCGGGTGCTCGGCCGGCCCTGAGCCGGATCGCCCCGTCGGGATGCTGGGCCGGCCCTGGGCCGGATCGCCCGTCCGGGTGCTCGGCCGGCCCTGAGCCGAGCGGTCTAGGGTGCGACGGCCGTCACGACGGCGGCCGCGGTCACGCCGTGCACGCCGGCCGCGTCCGTGTGCCCGGCCAGGCGGGCGCGCACGGCGTCCCTGAGCGCGGTACGGCGGGCCGCGCCGAGACCGGCGACCTCCCCGCCGGCGGCCGAGAGGCCGAACAGGCAGGCCAGGTCGTCCGGCCCGCCGGGAATCGTGACCGGCACGCTCCAGCGCTCCTGCCTGACCCGCGTGAACCCGGCGGCGGACACCAGCTCGGCCACCTCGTCGCCGTCCAGCGACCACGGCTCCTCGAACATCTCCGCCACGCCGGCGCCGAGAACGCCGGCCAGGGCGGCGTGAAGGGCGGCGAAGAGCGGGTTGCGGCCGAGCGGCAGCCACGTGACGACCGCGACGCGCGCGCCGGGCCGGGCGGCCCTGCGCATCTCCGCGGCGGCGGCCGCGCGGTCGGGCACGTACTGGAGGACCTGCTGCACGGTGATCAGGTCGAAAGCCCCGTCGGAGACGTGCAGCGGGGCGGCGCCGCATTCCACGTACTGGATGGGCGCGCCCTCGGGCACGGGCGGCTCCTCCCTGGCGAGGGCCAGCATGGCGGGGCTGAGGTCGGTGCCGACCACGGCGCCGTCGGGTCCCACGGCCGCGGCCAGCAGGCGGGCGACCGTACCGGGTCCGGTGCCGACGTCGAGCGCGCGGGTGCCGGGCGCGGGGGCGAGCGCGCCGACCAGCGCGCGGCCCCACGGCTCGAAGACCGACGGCAGAAGGATCTCCTTGTAGGGGCGGACGGGCGCGGTGTCGGCCGCGTCGGACGGCGTCTCCCAGGTGGTCTTGACGGCGGTGGCCGCGCTGCCCCGCGTCCGTTCGAGGGTGCCGGCCAGGATGTCGACCTCGTCGGGTGTGTTGTACAGGTAGAAGGAGGCGCGCACGGCCGCCGGGATGCCGAAGCGGCTGCAGGCCAGCTGCGCGCAGTGGTGGCCCGAGCGGACGGCGATGCCCGCGCCGTCCAGCGCGGTGCGCACCTGCTGGAGCGGGATGCCGTCGATGACGAACGACATGAGCGGCAGCCGGTCCGCGGTGTCCTCCGGGCCGATGAAGCGGATGCCCGGCACCCTGGCGAGGCGGTCGAGCGCGTACTCGATGAGCGCCTGGTCGTGGGCGGCGATGTTGTCCATGCCGAGCCCGGCCAGGAAGTCGCAGGCGGCGCCGAGCCCGACGGCCTGCGCGACCGGCGGCGTGCCGGCCTCGAACCGCAGCGGCGGCGGCGCGTACGCCATCGCGTCCAGCGTGACGGTCTCGATCATCTCGCCGCCGCCGAGGAAGGGCGGCAGCGCGGCCAGCAGGTCGTACTTGCCCCACAACACCCCGATCCCGGTGGGCCCGCACATCTTGTGCCCGGAGAAGGTGACGAAGTCGGCGCCGAGTTCCCGCACGTCGATGGCCATGTGCGGCACCGACTGCGCGGCGTCCACGAGCAGCAGCGCGCCCACGTCGGCGGCGCGGGCGGCGATGGGGGCGATCGGATTGACCGTGCCGAGGATGTTGGAGGCGTGCACGACCGCGACCAGCTTGGTCCGCTCGGTCACCCGCTCCTCCAGCGCGGACAGATCGAGCCGCCCGTCGTTCGTGATGCCCAGATAGCTGATCTTGGCCCCGGCGCGCTCGGCCACCAGCCGCCAAGGGATGAGGTTCGAGTGGTGCTCCATCTCGGTCACGACGATCTCGTCGCCGGGTCCGAGCCGGTGCTCGTCATCGGCCCACATGAGCGCGTTGGCGAGCAGGTTGACGGCCTCGGTCGCGTTCTTCGTGAACACGATCTCCTCGCTGCGCGCGGCGCCGACGAAGGCCGCCACCTTGCGGCGCGCCCCCTCGTACAGCTCCGTCGCCTCCACGGCCAGCCGGTAGACGCCGCGGTGCACGTTGGCGTTGGAACGTGTGTAGTAGGCGTTGAGCGCGTCCAGGACCACGGCCGGCTTCTGCGTGGTCGCCGCACTGTCCAGGTAGACGGGCGGACGCGTGCCGTCGGCGGCCGGGTCGAAGAAGGGGAAGGTCTTGCGAATCGTTTCGACGTCCAGTAACCCCATCGTGATCTCCTCCTGCCGAAAGGTGTAGAGGCAGTCTGAGCGCGGGAGATCGGAGGAGATCCAACTGCAGTTGTACGGCAGGCGATCCTTCCCACGGTAGCCCGGATCCGCCCGCCCCTCTATCGGCAGCAAGTTGCCGTCGTTCCTGGCCGGCGGGCCGGAGCCGAACCTCGCCTAACGTGAAATCATGACCAGCGACTTCATGGTCGACGGGGCTCGGATCATGGCGGTACGCCGCTCTCGCGGCATCTCCCGGCGGATCCTGGCCAACCTCGTCGGGTGCAGCGAGGAGTGGCTGCGCCTGATCGAGACCGGCGCCCGGCCGCTGGACAGGCTCTCCACGATCCTGCGCATCGCCGACGTCCTGCGCATCAGCGACCTGTCCGAGCTCGTCGGGGGCGAGGTGGCGCTGCCGGCCATGGGGGCGCAGGGTGAGTACGACGAGATCGGGCACGCGCTGCTGTACCCGAGGAGGCTGGCCGGGGAGCCGCGCGAGAGCGCGGACCGGGTGCGCCGCCATGTCTCGGCCGCCTGGGACGTCTGGCAGCGGTCCCCCCGCCGATACTCGGAGGTGCGCAGGCGGCTGCCGGAGCTGCTGCTCATGGCCGAGGCGGCCGGACTGGGCGAGCCGGAACACGAAGCGGGCAGCGCACGCGGAGCACACGGGGCGCACGAGCCGGAACACGAAGCGGGCAGCGCACGCGGAGCACACGGGGCGCACGAGCCGGAACACGAAGCGGGCAGCGCACGCGGAGCACGCGGGGCGGGCGAGGCCGGCGGGGCGGCTAATCTCGCGCAGGTCTACCGGCTGTTCTCCGCGTTCCTGCGCGGCTGCGGACAGCACGCGCTCGCGCTCCTGGCCGCCGACCGTAGCGTGGCCGCGGCGGCCCTCGCCGACGCGCCTCTGCTGCACTCGGTGGCGCAGGCCGAACTGGCCGAGGTCCTCATCCACCTGCGCAGGTACGGCGACGCCCGCCACCTGTGCCTGTCCGCGATCGACCACGTCGACGCCGCAGGACCCGCCGGATCGGCGCTGGCCGGAGGCTGCTACCTGACCGCCGCGCTGGCCGCCGCCGAGGAGAACGACGTGCCGCGGGCCGAGGAGTACCTGCACCGCGCCAGGCTCCTGGCCGGCGTCCTGGGCGAGGACCGCGACGACCTTCACGCCCCGTTCGGCGCCGCCGAGGTGGAGACGCAGGCGGTGGCCGTGGCCGTACGCCTGGGCCGCCACCGCCTGGCACTGCGGATGGCCGACGGCATCGACGTCACCCGCCTCCGGGCCAGAGACCGCCAGGCGCGCTACTTCCTGTCCCTGGCCAGGGCCCACTCGATGGAACGCGACTCGGCCAGCGCCACGGCCATGTTGCGCAAGGTCCTGGACACCTGCCCGGAGGAGCTCACCTACAACCCGCAGGCGGCCTGGGTGGTGGACCAGCTCCGCCGGGTGGACTGCGCGGTCACCCGGGGAGAGCTCCGCGAGATCACCCTGTCCACCCGCCGCGTCCGGCGCCTGTCGAGCGCCCGGTAGAACGTTGTGGCGCCCGGTAGAACGTTGTGGCGCCCGGTAGAACGTTGTGGCGCCCGGTAGAACGTTGTGGCGCCCGGTAGATCGATGTGGGCACGCGGTAGAACGTTTGGCGCGCGGTAAAACGTTTGTGGCGCCCGGTAAAACGTTTCAAGAAACCGCTGGAACGTTTTAAGAGGCGGCCAGAACGTCTCAGAACAGCGTGCCGCGCTCGAAGTCGAGCAGGTAGCGCTTGACGGGCAACCCGCCGCCGTACCCGGTGAGGTCGCCGTTGGCGCCGACGAGGCGGTGGCACGGGATGATGATGCTGACCGGGTTGTGCCCGTTGGCACTGCCGACGGCCCGGGCGGCGCTGGGCGGCCGGCCCAGCCGTTCGGCCAGGCCGCCGTAGGTCAGCGTCTCACCGAACGGAACCTGCTGCAGCGCCGCCCACACCTCCTTCTGGAACGGCGTGCCGACCAGGTTCATCGCCAGGTCGAACTCCTTGAGCGTGCCCGCGAAGTAGGCGCCGAGCTGGGCGGTGACCTCGCCGAAGGGCTCGGGGTCGGGGTGACCGAAGAACTCCTGCGGCGGCAGGTAGCGCTGCTTGCGCATGTAGACGCCGGTCAGCAGCCCGTCGAGGGCGACCAGCGTCAGCGGCCCCACGGGGCTGTCGATGACGGTGTGCGTGCGGATCATGGCCCGGCCAGCGTACGGCAGCGCCTCTCGCCGTGTCGCGCCGGATTCGGACGTGTTTCTCGCCTTACGGACCCGGATCCGAACCCAGGTCTCACGCCTTACGGACCCGGATCCAGACCCAGGTCTCACGCCTTACGGCGCCGATAGGCACGCTGCTGACAGGCGCGCGAGCAGTACTCCCGCCGCCGCCCGGTGACCGCCTCCTCGATCACCTTTCCGCACACGCCGCACATCCGCCCATCCCCCGAATCATCACGAGTTTCATCACGTGTTTCATCACGAATACCGAGCTCCAACCCCTCACGAACCAGCACCTCAACCCCGTCCAGCACCCGCTGCAACCCAAACTCAAACGGGTCCAACGGCGCGTCATACCCCCCATCCCGATAAATCCGGGAAAGCGTCGGATACCGATCCATGTGCACCCAGAGCGCCTCCCGCTTCCCCCACCACTCCTCATCCCCCACCCCGGTCCGCCGCTCCACCCGGGCCGCCTCCACCACCCTCCGGGCGGCACTCTCCACGAACCCCCCGACCAGCTCCACCACGGCCACCACCTGAGCGGCCCCCAGCCCCGTCCCGGAAACCACGCCGAGCGCCCACTCGAAGCCGGCCACCGCGTTGGGCCCGGGCACGTGCCGGACCCCCGATGAGTCCAGCAACCAGGGATGCCGCCGATAGCACTCCAGAGCCTCCCGAGCCCACAGCTCCAGCCGCTCCCGCCACCCCGCCCCCGGCCCGGGCGCGATCTCCGGCCCGTCCCCCAGCACCGCGTCCCGCATGAGGTCCACCAGCTCGGCCTTGCCGGGCACGTGCCGGTAGAGCGACATCGTCGTGTACCCGAGCCGCTCGGCCACCCGACGCATGGACACCCCGGCCAGCCCCTCGGCGTCGGCCAGTTCGATCCCGGCGCGCACGATGGCCGCCAGGTTGAGCCCGCCGCGCTGCCCGGCGGCGCCCCACAGCAGTTCGGTGCTCCGCTCCGGATTCACCCTTGACTCCCCTCTCCGTCTATGCTGTATACCAGATGTGTACACCGCACACATCCCCAGAAGGGCTCTCATGATCTTCGTTGACCCGGCAGGCGACGACACCGGACCCGGCACCCTCGAACGTCCCTTCGCCACCTTGGCCCGCGCCGTCGCCGAAGCCTCCCCCGGCACGATCATCACCCTGCGCCGGGGCACCTACCATCTCGGCGAAACCCTCCGCCTCACCGAGGCCCATTCCGGCCTCACCTTCCAGGCGCACGGGTACGGCGGCGCCGTACCGGAAGAGGTCGTCATCAGCGGCGGCTGGCCGATCACCGAGTGGCAGGAGGCGGGCGAGCGCCTCTGGCAGGCAGAGGCCCCCGCGGCCCGGCAGCTCTACGTGAACGGCCGCCGGGCCGAGCGTGCCTCGCTCGACCTCCGGGAGCGCACGCTCACCAGAACCGCGACCGGCTACACCCTCGACGCCCCGGTCGAGTGGCCGGGCGAGGTGGAGTTCGTCTACCGGGGCGCCTATCCCTGGTCGGAGGGGCGGGTGCCGGTGGAGCGGGTGTCCGGTGCCGAGGTCACCATGGCGCAGCCCGCGTTCGGCTGGGCGGCCAGGCTCTACCACTCGATCATCGCGTGGGAGGGCGGGGGCGAGGACTGGGCCGTCGACCGGCCGAGCAGCGCGGAGAACAGCCCGGCCTTCCTCACCGAGGGCACGTTCGCGCTGGGCGGCGGGGTGGTGTCCTACAAGGGCGAGCGGCCGGCGGACGCGGTGGTCCCGATGCTCGAGGTGCTGGTGCACGCCAGGGGTGTGCGGGACGTGAGGTTCCGCGGCATCACGTTCGCCGAGGCGTCCTGGCTGCGGCCGAGCGCGCCGGAGGGCTTCCTGCACTACCACGGCAACGGCTTCTACGCCGGCGGCGAGCTGCGCGACGTGGTGTTCGCCGAGGGCCAGGGCAAGGTGACGGTCCCCGGCGACCCCGAGACGATCCCCGGCAACGTGGTCTTCGAGCGGTCCCACGGGGCGCTGCTGGAGGGGTGCCGGTTCACCCGGATGGGCGGGGTGGCGCTGGAGTTCCGGGGTGACGGCACGGGCAACACGATCCTGGCGTGCGAGATCGAGGACGTCGCGGGCGGCGGCGTGGCCATCGGCGACGGGGCCCGCGACCACCGGATCGAGCGCACCCTCGTCCGCCGGATCGGGCGCGACTACCACGGCTCCCCCGCCGTCCTGATCAGCGGCACCGAGGGCACGGTCGTGGCACGCAACGAGGTCGCCGAGACGCCGCACGCGGGCATCGTGCTGTACCCCGGCCGAGGCGCGCAGGTGCTGCACAACCTGATCCACGGCACGATGCAGGTGCTGGCCGACGGCGGCGGCCTGTACGTCTCCGGCGCGCAGGGCTCCTCCTACGCCAGCGGCGCCCAGATCCGCGGCAACGTCATCCGGGACACGATCACCCCGTACAACTACGGCCTCTATACCGACTACGGCGCGGCCTGGGTGAACGTGCAGGGCAACCTCGTCCACCGCGCCGACAACCCGGTGGTGCTGGAGGTCTCCCCGCCGCTGGAGCACGTGGCGTTCGTCGGCAACTTCTGGGACGCCGACCCGGGCGAGGCGCCGAAGGGCGTGACGTTGTCGGACAACACGGTCCTGACCGGCGAGATGCTGGAGTCCGACCCGGCCGTCGCCGACATCGTGGCGGCCGCGGGCCGGTAGCCGGCCAGAAGAGGCGTCAGGGCGTTCAGAGGAGGCGGGCGGTCACGACCTCACGCCTCCTCGCGCCACCGGTTGGTGATGGGCAGCCGCCGATCCCGCCCGAAGTTCTTCGGCGTGATCTTGGGCCCGGGCGGATACTGGCGCCGCTTGTACTCGGCCAGGTCCACCAGCCTGATGACCCGGGTGACCAGGGCGGGATCGTGACCGGCGGCGATGAGCTCGGCCGAGCCCATGTCCTTCTCCACGTAGTCGTCCAGCAGCCGGTCGAGCACCTCGTACGGCGGCAGCGAGTCGGTGTCCCGCTGGTCGGGCCGCAGTTCGGCGCTCGGCTCCTTGGTGATGGAGTTCTCCGGGATCGGCGCCGCCACGTCCATCGCGAACGACGGGCTGCCGTGGGCGTTGCGCCAGCGGGCCAGCTCCCACACCATCGTCTTCGGCACGTCCTTGATCGGCGCGAACCCGCCCGCCGAATCCCCGTAGAGGGTGGAGTAGCCGGTGGCCAGCTCGCTCTTGTTCCCCGTGGTCAGCACCAGGTGCCCGTGCTCGTTGGACAGCCCCATGAGGATCATCCCGCGCACCCGGGCCTGGAGGTTCTCCGCGGCCAGCCCGGACAGCTCGATCTCCTTCTCGAAGGCCGTCACGATATCCCCGATCGGGACGACCCTGGCGCTGACCCCCTGCCGCCGCACCAGTTCCTCGGCGTCGCCGATGGAGTGATCGGAGGAGTACCGCGACGGCATGAGCACGACGTTGACCCGTGAGGCCCCGATGGCGTCGGCGGCGATGGCGGCCGTCAGCGCCGAGTCGATGCCTCCCGACAGCCCGAGGATGACCGACCGGAACCCGTTCTTGGCCACGTAGTCGCGCACCGCGAGCACGAGCGCGTGATAGACCTCGGCCGCCGGCTCGAGCGGCGCGGCCAGCGGCGCCGGGAGCGGCTCGTAGGGCGCGACGGGCTCCTGCGACAGCACGAACCGGTCCACGGTGATCGTCGAGCCGTCGCCCGCGTCGTAGGCGAGCTGCGCGGGCGGCTCATCGGAGGTCTCCAGCTCCAGGTCCACCACGAGCAGCTCCTCCCGGAACTGCCCGGCCCTGGCCACCAGCTCGCCCGAGGCGTCCACGACCAGCGAGTCGCCGTCGAAGACCAGCTCGTCCTGCCCGCCGACCTGGTTGACGTAGATGAGCGGGCAGCCCGCCTCACGCGCGCGGCGCGCGCACAGCTCCAGCCGTACGTCGTCCTTGTCCTTCTCGTACGGCGAGGCGTTCGGCGCCACCAGCAGCCCGGCGCCGGCCTGGCCGACGACGGCCACCGGTCCCCCGTCCTGCCAGAGGTCCTCGCAGACCGCGACGGCGACGTCCACCCCGTGCAGGCGGAAGATCGGCAGCCGGTCGCCGCGGACGAAGTACCGGTATTCGTCGAAGACGCCGTAGTTGGGCAGGTGGTGCTTCGCCGTACGGCAGACGACCTCGCCGCGGTGCAGCAGCGCGGCGGCGTCGAGCGGCGCGCCCTTGGGCTGGCCGGCGCGCGGGGCCAGCCCGGCGCGGTCGACGTAGCCGACGAGCACCGGCAGCTCGCCGAGCCCCTCCTCGGCCAGACGGGCCGCGGACTCCTCCAGCGTGCGGATGCTGGCCTCCACGAAGGAGGTGCGCAGGACGAGGTCCTCGACGGGATAGCCGGTGAGGAACATCTCGGTGAAGACGACCAGATGGGCGCCGCGCTCGGCCGCGTCACGCGTCCACGTGAGCATCTTGGCGGCGTTGGCGGCCAGGTCGCCTACCGTCGGGTTCGTCTGGGCGAGGGCTATGCGCAGTTGAGCCACGGAACCAGCCTAGTACGCGCCGATTTTCGCGCCGCGGCGGCGCTCCCGTGCCTTTTCACCCGGCGGCGGCATCGCTCCTGCGCCGTACGGCGGGTCCCAGGACGATCATCCCGGCCGCCGCGACCACGCCGACGCCGCCGATGCTGAGCCACAGGGCCACCTGGCTCACGCCGAGCAGCGCGCTGCCGAGCAGGGGCGCGAGCACGGCCGAGGCCGACCAGGCGAGGCCGTACAGCCCGGAGTAGCGCCCGCGCAGGTGGGCGGGAGCGAGGGCGGCGACGATGGTGCCGATGAAGCCCGCGGTGATGATCTCGCCCGCGGTCCAGACGACGATGCTGACGCCGAGCATGACGACGTCGGTGACGAACGCGGTGAGGGCGAAGCCGACGCCCATGATCACCAGCCCGGCGGCGAGCGTGATCGGCGCGTCGAGACGGCCGAGCCAGTTGGAGACCAGCGGCTGCACGATGACGATGAGCACCCCGTTCAACGCCATGGCCAGGCCGAACTCGCCCGGGCTGAGCCCGACGACCTTGGTCATGGCCACGGGCAGCATGGTCATGGTCTGGGAGTACATGATCCCGTCGCCCAGGATGACGAGCGTGAACCCGATCATGACCTTGTCGCGCAGCACGGTGCCGAAGCCGCCCGAGCCGCGCTCGGCGGGCGGCGGCGCGGTCTCGGGCACCGCCCGCCACACCAGGACGGCGAAGGCCACGCTGGTGGTGGCGTTGACCCAGAACAGCCAGACGAAGCCGAGCCCGGCCAGCCAGCCGCCGGTCGTCATGCCGACCGCGTAGCCGAGGTTGATCGCCCAGAACAGCAGCCCGTAGGCGCGCGGGCGCTCCGCGGGCGAGACCAGGTCGGCCACGAGCGCGTTGGAGGCGGGCCGGTAGGCGTCGATCACCAGGCCGAGCACGAACATCGCGGCCAGGATCGAGGGCAGCGAGGTGCTGTACCCGAGCCACATCATGGTCGCGGCGGTGGCCAGCATGCCGCCCGACAGCGTGGCCCGGCGGCCGATCCGGTCGGTCAGCACGCCGGCGACCAGCTGGGAGATCAGCGAACCCACGCCGAAGACAGCCATGACCAGGCCCGCGACGGCCACGGACAGCCCGCGCGCCTGGGTCAGGTACACCCCGGTGAACGGCATCACCATGGTGCCGAGCCGGTTGACGAGCGTGCCGCTCCACAGACCCCAGAAGGGCTTGGGCAGGCCCCCGAACTTCGACCCCAGGAAGGACTTTTCAGCAAGCGCGGTACTCACCCGCACAGCATGAAAGAACCCCGTTTCGGACAGCCAACCATTTAGTGCACACTAAATCGTATGGCCATCACGTGGACCCTCCGCCCCGAGGACGTGGCCGGCATCCGCTTCGGCTTCTCCCCGCTGTGGGAGCTCGTGGCCAGCGTCCGCACGCTCCAGGACCCCGCCCGCCAGTCGATCCACCTGCCGTGGATCAAGGCGGTCCGCCCGCGCCTGTCCGAGCTGGACATGGCCGAGGTGTTCGCCCTCGTGCCCGCCGAGGGTTACATCGCCGACTTCCTCACCCCGCCGCCCGACACCCCCCTGCCCGACTTCGCGCAGGAGCTCGAGCGCGTACGGCACACGCCGCCGGAGACCGCCGCGGCCGAGACGGTCAAGCTCGCGGACGTCGACCCGCCGGCCATTGCGCGCTTCCGGGCCGACCCGGCCGCCGGGATCCGGCGGGTCACGGCCGCCCTCCAGGCGTACTGGGACACCTGCTTCGCCGAGTACTGGCCGCGCGTCTACGGCCTGCTCGAACGCGACGTCTTGCGCCGCTCGCGGCAACTGGCCACCGGCGGCGCCCGTGAACTGTTCGCCTCCCTCGACCCCGGCGTCGTCTGGACCGGCGAGCAGCTCCTCATCGACCGCCCCTGGTGCCTGATCGAGGGCCTGCACGGCGACGGCCTCGTGCTGGTGCCCAGCGCCTTCTACTGGCCCTCGGTGGCCGTCATGTCCGCGCCGTACCAGTCCGCGCTCATCTACCCGGTACGCGGCGTCGGCACGCTGTGGGAGGACGGCCCGCCGCCGGCCCCGGGCGCACTGGCCGCCCTCATCGGCAAGAGCCGCGCGCAGATCCTGCTGGCCCTCGCCGAACCGGCCACCACCTCCGCCCTGGCCCGCCGCATGGCGCTCACGCCGGGCGCGGTCAGCCAGCACCTCGGCGTGCTCAGCGAGGGCGGCCTCGCGGTCGGCCTGCGCGTCGGCAAGCAGGTCGTCTACCGGCGCACCTCAACAGGTGACGCGCTGGCTGTCGGCAGCTGCGGGAGCGGGCGCCGGCGCGGGTGACGGCGGGGGTGACGGGACGGCGCCGCCGTACAGGAAGACGCCCGTGCGCTGCACCTTGCCCGGCGCGAGATCGAGGTCCTCGACCGTCTTCCTGTGCTCGCGCACGTCGGTGACCCGGAACGCGAACGGGCCGTCGCCCGCGCCGTCGCGCGCCACCCACGTGCCGTCCGCGCGCCGCCGCAGGTCACGCCACCTGCCGTCCACGCGCACCTCGACGCTGCGCAGCGGGCTGCCGTGGTCCAGCACCTGGACGGCCAGCCACTCCTCGTCCGAGCCCGGCTTCACCACGATGGCCAGCGGCCGGGCCGGCTCGGGGCCGGGCACCGGCGTCGCGCAGGCGGGCGCGCGCAGCAGGTGCACCGTCCACAACGCCACCCCCGCCGCCCCGAGCATCGCGATCACGCCGAGACCCCGCCGCCCACGCCGCCTGTGCCGTCCCACGATGAGTACATAGCGCGAACGGCCGATCACGTTACGTGTAGCGCGCGGACTCCAGGAGCCAGTCCAGGTGGGCGCGCGGCGCGGCCAAGTAGGCGCAGGCCACCTTGCTGGCGTCGCGGGCCTCCTTGGGCTCCAGCTCGTCCAGGGGCAGCAGCCGGGCGGCGTCGCGCATGTCCGCGCAGCGCTCCTCGATGCGGTCCAGCACCCAGGCGGTCGCCTCCCACTCCTCCAGCCCCAGTTCGTGCATGGCGATGACGACCAGGTTGTGCGCGTCGCCCTGCTCCTTCGGGCGCGAGGCCACGTCGTTGCACCAGGCGATCGTGTCGCTGCACGCCTCCACCAGGTCGCGCCACGGGTCGCAGGCGTGCACCCAAGCGGGCACCTCCACCCGCAGGCACGGCTCCACCAGGTCGTACAGGTAGGGGCCGACCGTGCCCCGGCGCAGCGCCGGGTACTCCTCGATCGTCGGGATCCGGCCCGTCGCCCGGTTCCTGGCCTCGGTACGGCAGGCGTCGTGCTGACGTTGCAACCCCATGGCGAACCTGGCCCGCCACCGGTTGCTCATCCGGGCACTGGTCACCCGCCACAGATCGGCGAACGCCGCCTCCAGCGGATGCTGCGCCGTACCCTCCAGGAGACCCTGGAAGATCTCCAGCGGGCACGGGCCCTCGTCGAGCTCGTCGTCGAAGTGGAACAACCACGTCAGCCACTGCGCGAACAACGCCGCCGCGGCGGCGTCGAACTCCGCGAACGCCCGCCCGGCCATCCGGTGGAACCCCACGGCCGGGTCGGCGCGCAGCCCCGTCCTTCGGGCCCAGTCGATGACGGCGGCCTCGATCGCGTAGACCGACGGGTGCATGCGGCAGGGCTCGGCCATCGCCGGGACCCGCTCGACCAGCGGCAGCAGCGCCTCGGCCGGGACGCCGCCCCGGCGCGGCGCGGGCAGCAGCGGCTTCCTCGTGAGCACGGAACGCAGCGCGTCCCGCATCGACGCGATCACCATCACAGGGGCCCGAACAGCCAGTTGCCCGAGGCGTGCGGATCGTCGCCGACGTAGTACTGCCGGGCCGCCTCGACCAGCTCCGTCACCGCCAGCACGCCGCGCCCGGACCGGTCGAGCCGGTCGAATGCCTCGTCCACGTCGTCGTAGGCGGTGCCGAAGGCGCTCAGCATCGTGCGGAACTCGGCCGGCCCGATGAGGCCGTCGCCGTCGGCGTCGCACAACTCGGCCACCACCTGGATCGCGGGGCGGAAGACCGTGTCGAACCCCTCGCCCTCGATGAAGGCCGTCGCCATCGCGGCGTGGAAGTCCTCCCGGGACATGCGCGTTTGCTGGTCCCGGCCCAGGGCCTCCGAGAGGGCGGCCCAGATCCCGTCGAAGCTGTCGACGAGCCTGGTCCCGGCCGCCGACGTCGGCGACTCCCCGAACCCGACCAGGATGCGCGCGCCCAGCCCGAGCAGGTCCGCACGCTCGATCTCGCCGGCCCCGCTGACCTCGATGTGCTCGAAGGCCCGGTCGAGTTTGTGATTGCGCAGGTCGATAGCCACGAAATGCCTCCCCCGAGACTGATCTGCGTGATCACATTAGGTCGACGCGCGTGGTTTGTCAGTGCGCCACGCACCGGACGGCCTCGTAACGTGTGCGAAACACGGACACGGCATCCTGTACCTAACCACCACTGTCACATGAGGGGCTGCCTTGGACCGCCAGCAGGAGTTCGTGCTCCGCACGCTTGAGGAACGCGACATCCGGTTCATCCGGCTGTGGTTCACCGACGTCCTCGGCTTCCTCAAGTCCGTCGCCATCGCCCCCGCCGAACTCGAGGGCGCCTTCGCCGAGGGCATCGGCTTCGACGGCTCGGCCATCGAGGGCTTCGCCCGGGTCTACGAATCCGACATGCTGGCCAAGCCGGACCCGTCGACGTTCCAGATCCTGCCCTGGCGCAGCGAGAGCCCCGGCGCCGGCCGCATCTTCTGCGACATCCTGATGCCGGACGGCTCGCCCTCCCACGCCGACCCGCGCTGGGTGCTCAAGCGCACGCTGGCCAAGTGCGCCGACATGGGCTTCACCTTCTACACCCATCCGGAGATCGAGTTCTTCCTGCTGAAGAACCGCCCGGTGGCCGGCGAGAAGCCCGAGCCGATCGACGCCGGCGGCTACTTCGACCACACCCCCCACAGCTCCGGCCACGACTTCCGCCGCCAGGCGATCATGATGCTGGAGTCGATGGGCATCTCGGTGGAGTTCAGCCACCACGAGGGCGCCCCCGGCCAGCAGGAGATCGACCTGCGCTACGCCGACGCGCTCACCACGGCCGACAACATCATGACCTTCCGCCTGGTCATGAAGGAGGTCGCGCTGGAGCAGGGCATCTGGGCCTCCTTCATGCCCAAGCCGTTCACCGACTACCCGGGCTCCGGCATGCACACCCACATGTCGCTGTTCGAGGGCGACCGCAACGCCTTCTACGAGGCGGGCGCCGAGTACCAGCTGTCCAAGATCGGCCGCTCCTTCATCGCCGGCCTGCTGCGCCACGCCGCCGAGATCACCGCGATCACCAACCAGTGGGTCAACTCCTACAAGCGCCTGTGGGGCGGCGCCGAGGCCATCGCCGGACAGGGCGGCGAGGCTCCCTCCTACATCTGCTGGGGCCACAACAACCGCTCCGCGCTGGTCCGCGTGCCCATGTACAAGCCCGCCAAGGCCGGCTCGACCCGCATCGAGTTCCGCTCCCTCGACTCCGCCTGCAACCCCTACCTGGCCTTCGCCCTCATCCTGGCCGCCGGCCTGAAGGGCATCGAGGAGGGGTACGAACTCCCGGCCGCCGCCGAGGACAACGTCTGGACCCTGACCAGCGCCGAACGCCGCGCCCTCGGCATCCGGCCCCTCCCCCAGTCGCTGGACGAGGCGATCGGGGTCATGGAACAGAGCGAACTGGCCGCCGAGACGCTGGGCGAGCACGTCTTCGACTTCTTCCTGCGCAACAAGCGGACGGAGTGGCGGGAGTACCGCCGCCAGGTCACCGAGTTCGAACTGGGCCGCTACCTGCCGGTGCTCTAGCCGCGGCAGAGGAGTGCGCGTTCCCGGGGTGCCTGGCTTCGATCACTACCGCCACGAGGACGGGGCATGTTGAGTCCGGCCGCCTTTCGGCGTACTGCCTGCGTGGCGTTCCCGCCATTCTCCGAGTAAGGCCGGGGAAAGCTGAAAGCCGAGCGTTGCCGCCGCCGCATAGCAGGCCGAAGCACCGCGAGTCGATCTGTTCGCCTTTCACGCTGCCGGTTTTCTCGCTGAGGCTGTCGCGACGGGTCCGCAGGGCTACAGTATCGGCATGCTCGATGTATGGCCGATGCTCTTGATCGCCTTTGTTCTGGCGGCCATCGGCCTGCTCTCCAACCTGGTAGCCGGCATGATCCAGCACAACGTCAAGCCATGGGCTTCCCACCCGTGCCGTACGGCGACCAAGCACCGAACGGCATTCGTCACGGCGATGTCATCCGGATATCCGAAGCCTCGGGGCCGATGTATTTCAAAGACGCGAAGAAGTGGGTGGGGCCCGGCGGAAACGGAATCGCCGCACCCAGTAATTGGTGGGTGCCCGGCGCTCCTCAGTACAGTGCGATTCTGCGTTACAACAATCATCCCGGAGGCTGGGTCGGCGACCTCTTTCCTTACCATCGATTGCTGACGTGCACGCAATACAACGGCGGCTCCAGCGTCCGGCTGGCTTTCCTCATGAATGTCGAGCCAGATCACATCGGGGAATCGGGCTCCTGGACTTTTACCGTCAAGGTGTACCGGGATTGAGAATGTCGACGAGGCGGTCGTACGGGAGGGCCTGGGGACGTCGGCCGCGTCCTCGCGTCCAGCTTTCGAAACGGGACCGTTGCGTATCGGAATGCTATGCGATACGGTGACGTTGCGAAACTTTCCCGTATCGAAACTAAGGACTCCCATGGAAGCCTCCACAGGACACCCCCGCAGGTGGACGATCCTCGGCGTGCTGGTCTTCAGCCTGCTGGCGGTCGTGCTCGACAACACCATCCTGAACGTGGCCATGAAGACCATCGCCGACCCCATACAAGGGCTCGGCGCCACCCAGAGCGAACTCGAGTGGGCGATCAACTCCTACACCCTCGTCTTCGCCGGGTTGTTGTTCACCTTCGGCGTCATCGGTGACCGAACCGGGCGCAAGCGCATGCTCTTCATCGGCATGTTGTTGTTCGGCCTGGCCTCCCTGGCCTCCGCCTACAGCCAGGATCCGATGCAGCTGATCCTGGCCAGGGCGGCGATGGGCATCGGCGGCGCCGCGATCATGCCGGCCACGCTGGCCATCATCTCCAACGTCTTCCCCGCCCACGAGCGCGGCAAGGCCATCGGCATCTGGGCCGGTGGCGTCGGTCTGGCCGTGGCGGTCGGGCCCATCACCGGCGGGCTGCTCATCCAGCATTTCTGGTGGGGTTCCGTCTTCCTGATCAACGTGCCGATCGTGATCGTCAGCATGATCCTCATCGGCACGCTCGTGCCCGAGTCGCGTGACCCCAGGCCCTCCAGGCTCGACCCGGTCGGCGTGGTCCTGTCGATCATCGGCCTCGTCGCGATCGTCTACGGCATCATCCGCGGCGGCGAGCTCGGCACCGTCACCAGCGCCCAGGTCTGGGCGCCCGCCCTGGCCGGTGTGCTCGTGCTGGCCGCGTTCGTCTGGTGGGAGCGTCGCATCGACCACCCGGTCTTCGACGTGCGCAGCTTCTCCAACGTGGCCTTCACCTCCGCCATCGGCATGATGGGCATCGTCTTCTTCGCGATGATGGGCGGGATGTTCTTCCTGACCTTCTACCTGCAGATCGTGCTCGGCTACAGCGCGCTGCAGGCGGGGGCCATGATGATCCCGTTCGCCGCCGCGCAGCTGATCTTCGCGCCGCTCAGCCAGCGCATCAACGACCGCTTCGGCGCCAAGCGCTCCTCGACGGTCGCCATGACGATCATCACCCTGGTCCTGGCGAGCTACGCGCTGTTCGACCAGAGCACCCCGGTCGTCGTCATCGAGATCGTCTTCTTCGTCCAGGGCGCCGCGATGGCCAACATCATGCCGCCCGCCACCACCGCCATCATGAACGCGCTGCCCCGCGAGAAGGCGGGCGTCGGCTCCGCGATGAGCAACACCGTCCGCCAGGTCTCGGGCGCGCTGGGCGTGGCCGTCCTGGGCGCCGTCCTGTCCTCCGCCTACCGCGGCGAGATCGCGCCGGCGCTGGCCGCCCTTCCCGAGGGTGTACGGCACGCCGCCGGCGAGTCCATCACCAACACGGTCGCGGCCGCCCAGGGCAACCCGGCGATCCTCGGCCCGGCGTTCGACGCCTTCCTCGACGGCATGCACCTGACCGCGCTGGCCTCGGCCGTGATCGCGCTGGCCGGGGTCTTCGTGGTGGCCAGGTGGATGCCCGGCAAGACGCCGGCCGTCCTGCAGGTGGAGGAGAAGGAACCGGCCATGGCCTGACCGCTCGTCATGATCTTGATAGGGTTTTCGGCGGCTCGCCCGGGAACGGGAACACCGCGAGCCGGGAGAGACTTGGTAGAGACGTGCACCCGACAGCTGGAGTGAGGCCGCGATGACGATGCAGGATGCGGCGGCCGCCCGTCCCGCGGGCCGGCCGCGCAGCGAGAAGGCCGAGAAGGCCATCGTCGAGGCCACCCTCGACCTGATCGGCGAGGGCATGGGCATCTCCGAGCTGTCCATCGAGGCCATCGCGGCCAGGGCCGGCGTCGGCAAGACGACGATCTACCGGCGCTGGTCCAACAAGGAGGACCTCGTCGCCACCGCGCTGGCGGCGCTCAAGGCGCCGGTGCCGCCGCTGGCGGGCGAGTCGGTGCGCGACGACCTGGTGACGATGATCGACCAGATGCGCACCGAGTCCGGGCAGGTGCGGACGCGGTGCGTGATGAACATCGCGATGAGCGAGTCGGATCGGTATCCGCATCTGTTCGACAAGTTCCGGAAGCTGGCGATCGAGCCGCGGCGGGCGGCGATGCGGGCGGTGCTGGAGCGCGGGATCGCCAACGGCGAGCTGCTGCCCGGCCTGGATCCTGAGCTGGCCATGGCCATGCTCAGCGGGACGATCATCTGGTACACGAAGTGGGGCCAGGTCGAGGACGACGCCGGGCTGGCCGAGCGGATCGTGGACCAGGTGCTGTCCGGGATCGCCCCCTGACGGCCGGCTCTTCCGCTCGGAGAGCCGGCCGGGCCGTACTCAGATCAGGCTGCTCCAGTAGGTCCAGAAGCGCACCGTGATCAGCGCGAGGACGGCCAGGTACCAGAGCGTGAGCACGATCACGTGGTGCCGGGAGAACGAGCGCCCGAAGTTCCGGAGCGTGACGTAGAGGAAGATCGGAATGGTCACCGCCCACACGATCATGCAGTACGGGCACAGGGCGCCGATCACGTAGAGGCTCTGGTAGATCAGCCAGTGCACGAAGACGATCCCGGCGGTGGCCCCGAGCTGCAGCCCGATCCAGAACCACCGCTTCGGCGCGAACCCGGAAAGCAGGGCGGCGCCGGTCGTGGTGACGATGGCGAAGCCGGCGATGCCCAGCAGCGGGTTCGGGAAGCCGAACAGCTCGGCCTGCGACGTGGACATGATCGAGCCGCAGGACAGCACGGGGTTGATGCTGCAGCTCGGCACGTACTCCGGGTTCTTGAGCAGCGCGATCTTCTCGACCGCCAGGACGAACGCCGCGACCAGCCCGATACCGCCGCCGATCAGCAGCAGGTACGGCAGCAGCCGCGGGAACGGCTCACTTGGCGAGGGCCGCATCGATGGCCGCCTTGATGTCGTCGGTGGACTTGGGCTGCAGTTTCTGGCCGTTGAGGAAGAACGTCGGGGTGCCCTCGACGCCGAGCTTCTGCCCGTCGGCGACGTCCTGGTTGATGCGTGCCAGGGTCTGCGGGGAGTTGTAAGCCTTGTCCCAGGCGGTCATGTCGAGGCCGAGCTGCTGCGCGAACTCGCGGAAGAGCTTGTCGGCCGGGGTCTGCTTCTCGGCCCAGGTCTTCTGGGTCTGGTACATCCGCTGGTACATCGCGTCGAACTTGCCCTGCCCCGCCGCGGCCTCGACGGCCCTGGCGGCGCGTTCGGCGTTGAAGTGGCTGGTGATCGGGAAGTAGCGGGCGACGAAGGTGACCTTCCCGGTGTACTGCTTGCGGAGCTGCTCGATCACGGGGAAGGCGGCGCCGCACGCCTCGCACTCGAAGTCCAGGAACTCCACGAGCGTGACCTTGCCGTCCTGGGCGGTCTGAAGGCGGTGGCTGTTCGGCCGGACGACCTGCGGGCCCTGGGTGGCCTGCTCGCCACCGGTTCTGGTGATCACCAGGACGGCGGCGACCACCACGGCGAAGACCGCGATGGCGGACAGGACGAAGGCGACGTTGCGCTTTCTGGCGCGCTGCCGTTCGTCCTCCTCGCGCAGAGCCTCGATCTTGGCACGCCGTGCCTGGGCCCGCTCCTGCTGGTAGGACACGTATCCTCCCGTGGAGTTCTACGTTGAGTAGAAGATGATTTCTACCTAGCGTAGAAGATGAGGGCAGTGGTCTGTCCCGCGGTTCACCCGGAGAGGCGGTCAGGCGGGCCAGAACATGCCGCAGACCACCGGCGCCACCAGCACGGCCAGCGGCCCGCTCAGCAGCGCCACCGCCGCCGCGTACGCCGCCGCGGGCGTCCATCGGCCCGCCCGGCCCCGGCTCAGCAGCCGCTCCACGCGGTGCACCACGCCCTCCTCGGCCAGGCCGAACGCGGCCTCCGGCGTGGTCGCGGACATGAGCACGATCGCGCGGGCCAGCGCCGTGTCGCCGCTCACCCGCCGCGCCCGGTCATCGGCGATCATCTCCAGCAGCACGGGTACGGCTCGGCGGGCGATCCGCGCGGCGGGCAGCCAGGGAAAGGCCCTGGCCAGCGCCACGAAGGGCATCAGGGACAGATCGTGGCGCCCGCGCGCATGGGCGCGCTCGTGGGCCAGGACCGCGTCCAGCTCGGTCTGGTCGAGCAGGTCCAGGGCGCCCCGGCTCAGGACGATCCTGGCCCGCCGCCCCGGGACGCAGTACGCGACCGGCTCGGCGCCCGGCAGCACGTACACGTCGTCGCCATGCCCGTCGGCCAGCACGTCCACGAGCGTGCGCTGCCTGCGCTGCTCGGCCACCGTGCGTACGGCGGTGCGGATCGTGCACGCGGCCAGCCAGGCGAGCAGCCCCGCCGACCAGGCCAGCGCCAGGGAGTGGGCCGGGCCCAGCCCGTCGAGGGCGCGGCCGTCGAGCACCTGGTGCAGGAACGTGTGCATCCCGTGGGGAAAGGCCGCCGCCAGGGGCGCGACCGCCGCCACGAGCCCCACGCCCACGGCCCCGAGGCCCCCGGCCAGGCCGATCGCCTGCCACAGGACCAGCGCGGCCCGCGGGTGCCGCCGGGCCCATGCCGCCGCGGCCAGCGCCTTGGCCGCGCGGCCGCCGAGCGCCACGGGCACCAGGGCGACACCGGCCGCGACCAGCCAGAACATCACCGGTCCCGGCCCTCCAGGGCGGCGCGCAGGGCGGCGGCCACCTCCGGGGAGACCGTGCCCACGAACCGGCTGACCGCGGCCTCGACGTCACCGGCCTCGTCCAGGGCCTCGCGCATGGCCTCCGCCACGAAGGCGTCCTTGCCGGCCGCGGCCCGGTAGAGGTGGGCCCGCCCGGCTCGTTCCCTGGTCGCCAGGCCCTTGCGCGAGAGCCGTACCAGAACGGTCAGGACCGTGGTCACGGCGGGCCGGGAGGGCAGGGCGTCGGCGAGGTCCTGGGCGAGCATGCCGTCCGGGTGCGCCCACAGCGCCTCCATGACCGAGCGCTCCAAACTGCCGAGCCGCACCGCCGCACCCCTCTTTCCCTGGTCCTCGCTCTACGGTAGACGGTTCGGCGGGGTGCTGATCCCCTCTTCCATATGCCGATAAATCCGGAAAATATGGGGCAATGACCGGGCATTTGCACGTGCTCACGACCGTGGACAGCGCCGGCACGGCCGCGACCCTGGCCCAGAGCATCCTGGTGGCGCGGCTGGCCGCGTGCGTCCAGGTCGTCGGCCCCATGCGCTCGATGTACTGGTGGCAGGGCAAGATCGACGACGCCCAGGAGTGGCTGCTCATCATCAAGACCCCCGAACCCGACTACCCCGCCCTTGAGGCCCACATATCCGCCAATCATCCCTACGACACGCCGGAGATCACCGCCACCGCGATCGTCGCGGGCAGCGCCAAGTACCTGCGCTGGCTCGACACGCCCGACCAGGTCTAGGACGGGCCGGCTTTCATCCCGGGCCTCGAGCTCGCGCGCCGGTACCACGCGGAAGCGGTGCGGCCACTCCTCGACGAGGGCTTCCCCCGGCTGCTCGCCGAGTTCACCGGCGGCGGGGTCTTCCACGACGGCCTCGGCGAACTCCAGCCCGCCCGCGCAGCCCTGCGGTGGGTGGCGTCGACCAGTTCGCCGGCAGCCGGGGCACAGCCCTCGACTTCCTCGCCCTGACGGCGGGGGCGTCTGGCTGATCATCCTGCGGTTGAAGAACGTCCCGCTCCCCCTGCTGGTGCCCTACGGGCTCCTGCTGGCCGGGCTGTTGCTGTGGCCCCGGCGCGTTCTGGCGTTCCCGTTCGCCCTGGGCACGCTGGGGCTCTACCTCGCGGTCGTCTACCACGTCACGGACCTGCCCGTGCTGCTCGCCCTGGCCGCCGCGGCCTGCCTGGCCTGGGCGGCAGCCGTACGTCTGCGGGTACGGCGGGCGGCCCGCGGCCCACCAGACGGGCCTTCCTGGCAGGCTGCGCGGGGCTGGTGCTGGGCGCGCTCAGCGCGCTGTCGGGCGGCCACGTGGAACGGCGGCGCCAGGAGACGGCGACGCAAGGCGAGCAGGCGCGGCAGGCGGCCGTCCGCGCCCCGTCCACGCCTACCTCATCGACCACCCCCGGCACGGCCCCATGCTGGTCGACACCGGCGTCAACTGGGAGCAGGCGCACGATCACGACGGGTACTACGACCTGACCTCGCGCCTGCTGACCGAGCGCGACGAGTACCTGATGAGTCCCGGGCAGGATCTGCGAGTCCGGCTCGCCCGGCTCGCCCGGCTCGCCCGGCTCGGCTACGGGATCGGCGAGATCCGCACGGTCTTCCTCACCCATGTCCACGACGACCACGCGGGAGGGCTGCGCTACCTGCCCCGGGCGCGGGTCGTGATGGACCGCCGCGACTGGTCCGGCGCCTTCGGCGCCTTTCCCGCAGCCAGGACCACTTCGGCGACGGAAGCGTCATCCTGCTGCCGACGCCCGGCCACTCACCCGGCCACATGTGCGTCCTGCTGCGCATGGGCGCCGGTAGCGTGCTGTTCATGGGCGACACCCTCTACACGCTGCCCCATCTGGCCGTCGATCAGGTCCGCCAGATGACCATCGGCGGCGCCGACACCGTCCACCAGATCGAGGCGGCCCGCCGCATCCAGAACCTGCTGGCCGCCGACCCCGGTATCGTGCCGCTGTTCGCCCACGACAACACCCCCTACCAGGCCGGGCTGGGGCCGCTCGGCGAGAAGGAGCTGCAGGCGTTGCGCACCCGCATGGAGGCCGTGCTCACCCCCGTCTGGCGGCTGCGGCCCGGTCACGCTCCCCGCTTCGCCCCGCCCGCCTCCGGCGCCGGACCGGGCCGGGTGGAGTTCCGGTGACCGGCCCGCGGCGTACCCGGGGCAGGCCCCGCGACCCCGAGGCCGACGATGCGATCATGAAGGCGGCGCTGGAGCTGTTCGTCGAGCGCGGCCTGGAAGGCGCCGGCATCGAGCAGATCGCCAAACGCGCGGGCGTGGCCAAGGTGACCGTCTACCGGCGCTGGTCGTCTAAGGAGGAACTGCTCACCCAGGCGATCGAGCGGGCCCGTACCCTCACCCCGGAAGCGGACCTGTGGGCCGGCACCTCAGCGGCGTCCGTCGACGAGAGGCTCATGGACTCCTGGGTGCGCACGTTCGGCGACACCCGCTTCCGGGCGATCCTGGCCCAGCTCATCGGCTCCAGCGTCACCCAGCCGTCGCTGCTGGCCGCCTACCGCGAGCACTACATCCGGCCCCGCCGCAAGGCGATCCACGCCGCGTTCGACCGCGCCCGCGCCGACGGCCTGCCGGCCGCGGACGCCGACCTCGACACCGTGATCGACATGGTCGTGGGGGCGGTGATGTACCGCATGCTCATCGACCCGGACGCCGCAACCGACCGCGACTACCTGGAGTCCGTCCTGCAGCAGGCCGACCGGCTGCTGCGGCTACAGTGACGGGCCGTTGGCCGCGATCACCTCGCGATACCAGTGCCCGGAGACCTTGCTGGTCCTGCGCTGGGTGGCTCGGTCGACGTGGATCAGCCCGAAGCGGTGGTCGGGATCGTCCAGCAGGGACCAGACGCTCCAGCCGCGGAGGTCGACGCCGGCTCGGATGGCCCGATGGGCGGCCTGCAGGTGGTCGCGGATGTAGGCGACGCGGGCGGCGTCCTCGACGGTTCCGCCGGCCGTGACCGTGTCGGGGAAGGCGGCGCCGTTCTCGGCCACGTACAGGGGAAGCTCGCCGTACCGATCGCGCAGCGCGCACAGGACGTTCGTCAGACCGTCGGGGGCGATCTCCCACCCCAGCCCGGTGACCGGCCCCGCGGGCTCGGCGACCCGCACGTTCAGCAGGTCGGCCAGGACGGTCTCCTGGCGTTCGATCGCGGCCAGGTCGGCGATCCCGAAGCCTTGGGGGATGTCGTCGCCGGCGGGTTCGGCGAGCGCCGCGTCGCCGACCGCGAGCCGGAGGTAGTAGACCACGCCGAGGAAGTCGATCGGGGTGGAGATGGTGGCCAGATCGCCCTCGGCGACTGGGGGCCTCGACCCCGAGTTCATCATCGAAGCTCAGGGCCAAGGTCATCGAGGTCGAGGAGAACTAGCCGAGTACGCGGGGGGTGCTGACTGCTCATGCTCAGCCTTCACCTTCTCCAGTTGCGCGGCGTTCCGCCCAAGGGACAGGTCCTGCGACGTCTTGCCCGGTACCGAACGCGCGGTAACGCAAGGCGCTCGGGGTCGACGAGGATCGTCACCCCAGGAACGAAGCCGCGCGACGCTTTCGGCGAGTCGCTGATGCCGGTGGCCCACATGATGATCGTGTCGAAGGTCGCCGGCGGATCTGGACAGGTATCGGAATGCGTCAAGGCTTCGACGCCTGCCAACCGACCATTCATCCGAACGCGGCAGAGCAATCCGCGGCGTGTAGGCCGGAACACCGTCCCACTTCTTGAAGAAAGCACCTCTTGGCCACCGTCGACTCTGGATTGGTTGCCGCAAGCGCTGACATATCCGGCCCACACCTCGGGGGTCCGGGGGCCGGGGCCCCCGGCTGGGGTGTGGGGGCTTGGCCCCGCCTTAGAACTGCCCGAGCGCCCAAGCGCGAAGCGCTCCAAAGGGAGGACCATGCCTTTGGGGGTCCGGGGGCGGGGCCCCCGGCTTGGTCCTCCACTCGACACAGCCCGAGCCTCAGGCGCGAAGCGCCCCTATGTGAAGGACCTTGCCTTTTCGGGGAGGGTGGGCTGGGGGGTGGCGGTTGGGCGGCGGCGCCACAAGGGGAGGGCTATCAGGACCATCAGGACGCCTACCGCTCCGGCTGCCGCGAAGGCCCAGCCTGGGCCGTATCGGTCGATGATGGCGCCTGCCACGGGGGCCGAGGTGGCGCCGCCTATCAGGAGGGCGGTGCCGTGGTAGCCCATGGCTTCGCCTCTCGCGGCCGCCGGGACCCAGCGGCTGGCCGTGTCCACCGTTGAGGACAGGGCCGGGGCGCACAGGACGCCTGCGGGGAACAGCGCCAGCAGGAGCCAGCGCCAGTCGGCGCCCGCCAGGCCCACCGGGATGGTCAGCGCGCCCATCAGGGCGATCAGGAGCAAGGGGGAGAAGCCCCTCGACAGGCCGCCGTAGATGAAGCCTCCGGCCAGCGAATACACGCACCAGATCGCCACCGCCAAGCCCACCCATGGCACTTGGCCGGTGTGCTTCATCGCGGCCACCAGGGACAGTTCGGAGGCGGTCAGGATGAAGGTGGCGGCGGCAGCCGTACCCAGGAGGGCGATGAAGGCGGGGGTGAGCCACTGGGCGCGCGGGACGCGGGACTGCGGGGCTTCCAGTTCCTCGGCGGAGCGGGTGGGGGGGTTGAGGATGGTCAGGGCGGTGCCGGAGCCGATCATGCCGGCGGCGACGACGGCCATGGTCCAGCCGCTGCCCGCTGTGGTGATGCCGGCGACGGCGAGGGCGGGGCCGGTCATGTAGGACAGTTCGACGAGCATGGAGTCCAGGGAGAAGCCGCTACGCCGCTGGTCGAGGGGGACCATCGCGGCCAGGCACTGGCGGATGACGCTGAAGACCGGGAGCGCCAGGACTCCTGCGGCGAAGGCGGCCACGACCAGCACCGGGTACGGCATGGCCCACGCGGTGCTCCAGAAGACCGCCTGGGCGAGGGTGGTGGTGATGAGAACGGGGCGCAGGCCGTACTTGTCGACGAAGCGGCCGGACAGGGGCGAGCCGATGGCCATGCCGATCGTGCTGGTGGCGGTGACCAGGCCGGCTTTGACGAAGCCGGCGTCCATCGAGTGGATCACGTGCAGGGTCAGGGCCATGCCGGTGGCCGTGGATGGGATGCGGGCGAGCAGGCCGACCAGCAGGAGAGTTCGGACGCCGGGGACGCGCAGCAGCCGTCGGTAAGGTTCGATCGCCATGATTATTACTGACCTCCGCCCCCTATTGTGACGGACCAGGCTGACATTTCCCCTTCGGGGTAAGGCATCATCGAAGACGTCCGGGTACGCCACTGGGGCGACTCGAGACTTTCTGGAGGGTTATCCATGTCCTCTCTGTATGGCGGCGTGTCCGGCCGCCGGGTCACCGTTCGCGATCTGGCCGGCGCCAAGGAGCGCGGGGAGAAGTGGGCCATGCTCACCGCGTACGACGCGATGACGGCCCGCGCCTTCGACAGGGCCGGGGTGCCGGTGCTGCTGGTGGGCGATTCGGCGGCGATGGTCGTCTACGGCTACGACTCGACGCTGCCGGTCACGATCGAGGATCTGCTGCCGCTGACGGCGGCCGTGGTGCGCGGGTCGTCCCGGGCGCTGGTGGTCGCGGATCTGCCGTTCGGGTCCTATCAGGCGTCTCCGGCGCAGGCGCTGGAGACGGCGGCGCGGTTCATGAAGGAGGCCGGGGCGCACGCGGTCAAGCTGGAGGGCGGGCGCCGCGTGCTGCCGCAGGCGGAGCTGCTGGTGTCGGCCGGGGTGCCGGTCATGGGGCATCTGGGGCTGACGCCGCAGTCGGTCAACGCGTTCGGCGGGTACCGGGTCCAGGGGCGCGGGCAGGCGGGCGACGAGCTCATGGCCGATGCCAAGGATCTCGAGAACGCGGGCGCGTTCGCGGTGGTGCTCGAGTGCGTGCCGAACGAGCTGGCGGAGCGGGTGACCACGTCGCTCTCGATTCCGACGATCGGCATCGGCGCCGGGCCGTCCACCGATGCCCAGGTCCTGGTATGGCAGGACATGATGGGTCTGACCGAGCGTCCGGCCAAGTTCGTCAAGGCGTACGCGGCGCTGGCCGACGAACTCGACCGGGCGGCACGCGAGTTCACGGCGGAGGTGAGTGCGGGGGTGTTCCCCGCGCCGGAGCACACCTACACCTGAGCGTGGCCGTCGCCGGGCGGGCTGGCATGATCTGACCCATGACAACAGACGTGAGCGGACTCTCGATCGGCATCCTGGGCGGCACCGGAGACCAGGGCAAGGGGCTGGCGCGCAGGTTCGCGCTGGCCGGGCATCCGGTGCTCATCGGGTCGCGCAGCGCGGAGCGGGCGCAGCAGGCGGCGGAGTCCATCGGCTCCGGCGCCCGGGGCGCGGGCAACGCGGAGGTGGCGGCCGAGGCGGACATCGTGATCGTGGCGGTGCCGTGGGAGGGGCACAAGGAGCTGCTGGAGTCTCTGCGCACCGAGTTGTCCGGAAAAATCGTGGTTGATTGCGTCAACCCGCTCGGGTTCGACAAGCAGGGCGCCTACGCGCTGCCCGTGGAGGAGGGCAGCGCCGCCCAGCAGGCCGCCGCCGTCCTCCCGGACAGCCGCGTGGTGGCCGCGTTCCACCACGTCTCGGCCGTCCTGCTGCTGGACGAGACGGTGGAGAAGGTCGATCTGGACGTGCTGGTGCTGGGCGAGGACCGCGAGGCCACGGACATCGTCCAGGCGCTGGCGGGGGTCATCCCGGGCGTTCGCGGCATTTACGGCGGCCGCCTGCGCAACGCCCACCAGGTGGAGGCGTTCACGGCCAACCTCATCTCCATCAACCGCCGTTACAAGGCTCACGCCGGCATCCGCCTCACCGACGTATAAACCCAGCCTTTACGGCGGAGCCGCCAAGACACCTCCCTCCGGCGTGCGTCGCGCCCGATCGTCGGGCGCTTCTCACGTCGGACGGACGTCCCGCCGCCACGACGCCCCGAACCCACCCAAGTGGTTCACAACCACCCCGCATCCTGCGCGATCCGGATCGCGTCGATCTTGTTCCGCGCCCCGGTCTTGGTGATGGCCGACGTCAGGTAGTTGCGTACCGTCCCCGGCGACAGATGCAGCCGCCCGGCCGTCTCCTCCGCCGTCACTCCCCGGGCCGCCTCCCGCAGCACCGTCGTCTCCCGCTGCGTCAGCGGGCTCTCGCCATACTCCATGGCCGAGCTGACCAGTTCCGCGTCCAGCACCCGCAGCCCCGCGTGCGCCCGCCGCACCGCGTCGGCCAGCCGCTCCCCCGGCGCGTCCTTGACCAGGAACGCGGTGATCCCGGCCGCCAGCGCCCGCCGTACCTGCCCGGGTTGTCCCAGCGCGGTCAGGATGAGCACCCGGCACCCGGGCACCCGGGCGAGCAGTTCGGCCGCGGCCGTGATGCCGTCCACACCGGGCAGGTCGATGTCCACGATCGCCACGTCCGGCCGGTGCTCCAGGGCCGCGGGGACGATCTCGTCTCCCCTGGTCACCTCCGCCACCACGGTGATGTCCGGCTCCAGCCGCAGCAGCGCGGTCAGGGCGGCCCGGATCATGTGCATGTCCTCGGCCAGCAGGACCCTGATCACGCGGGCACCTCCAGGCTGAGCCGGAAGGCGCCGTCCTCGGCGCGGGCGCTCATCGTGCCGCCCGCCTGCGCGGCCCGTTCTGACAGGCCCAGCAGGCCGCCGCCCGAAGGCCCGGCGCCGGCCGCGCCGTCGTTGACGATCTCCAGCCGGAGCCGGCCCGCGTGCGCGGCCGTGGTGATGGTGCAGGTGGTGGCGGTGCTGTGGCGCAGGACGTTGGTGACGCCCTCGCGTACGGCCCAGGCCAGCGTCTCCTCCGAGGGCGAGGGCGGGGGCGGCTCGGTGGCGGCGAGGTTGACCTGGACGCTCACCCCGGACGCCTCCAGGAGCGCGGCCGCCCTCTGGACCTCGCCGCCCAGGGTGAGCCTGCGGTAGCCGCGGGCCACCTGCCGCACGTCCTGGGCGGCCTCCCTGGCGACCTTGACCAGGTCGCCGACCTCGGCGCGAGCCGTACCCGGGTCGCGGTCCATGAGGCGGGCGGCCAGGTCGCCCTTGAGCGCGATCGCGGTGAGGCTGCGGCCGAGGCCGTCGTGCAGGTCGCGGGAGATGCGCAGGCGCTCCTTGAGGACGGCGGCCTCGGCGAGCTCGGCGCGGGCCGACTCCAGATCGCGGGTGGCGTGGACGAGGCGGACCACGACCAGGACCATGACGCCGGTGAGCGGGACGGTCAGGCCGTACAGGGCCGCGACGACGGGGATGCCGAGCGAGGCCAGCACCCCTCCCCCGGCCACGACCGTCATGAGGCCGACCAGCGGGAGCGCCGCCCACAGCGGCAGCAGGAGCAGGAACGTGCAGGCCAGCAGCTGGGCGGTCACCCCGGACCAGCCGGCGGGCAGGAACGGGTCGGGCAGGTAGGTGACGACGGCCTGCGCCACGACGGACAGGGGGAACCAGGGCGGCCGGGTCCCGCGCAGCGCGGCCCGCATGTTGACGAAGTGGGTCAGGCCGCAGCCGGCCAGGGCCGACAGGACGATCAGGGAGGCGTCCAGCCGGCCGGCGAGCAGGTAGAGCAGGCCGAGCGCGGGGTAGCCGACGGAGACGGCGACGATCAGCCAGGTGGCCAGGCGCCGGACGGAGGAAGCGGTCATCGTACGGCAAATCTACGAGCGCCGGGGTTCCCAGCGAAATCGCAGGCGGATCGCGACCAGCGCGACGAGGGTCCAGACGGCCAGGTTGAGCGCGGGCATGGCGAGCTCGCCGGTGCGCATCGCGTGGACGACCGCGCTGGTCGGCAGCAGCCCGAAGGCGTTCTGCAGCCAGCCGGGCAGGTACTGCACCAGCGGCCCCATCCCGCCCGCGCCCACGGCGCAGACCAGGAAGAACGGCATCACCATCGCGGCGGCCAGCTCGCTGCGCGGGATCAAGGCGGTGTAGGCGGCGCCGAGCAGGGCCATCGTCACCGCGCCGCCGAGCACCGCGCCGAAGAAGGCGGCCGGGTGCGCGGGGAAGGGCACCTCGGCCAGGACCATCACCGCCGCCAGGCAGGCCAGGAGAACCACGACCGCCTGCGTGACCGTGCTGGCGATCTCCCCGGCCAGGATCTGCCCGTCGGTCAGCCGGGTGGCGCGCAGGCGCTTGAGGATGAGCTGGTCGCGGCGCGTGCTCAGCGCGACGGCGATGTTCATGAACGCGGTCAGCGACAGGATGATCGCGGCCGAGCCGCGGAAGATCTCGGTGGCGGCGGCCACGCCGTCGGCCTGGACGTGCCGCATCAGCACCGGCATGCCGACGGCCAGCCCCGCGGGGGTGACCACGGACGCGGCCAGCATGGCCTTGTCCCGCCAGAACAGCCGGGCGCCGAGCTTGTAGGTGGCGGCGAAGGTCATGTACGGCTCCGATCGGGGAAGGCGGGAGTCATCAGAGGCTGCTGTCGAGGAAGAGGTCTTCGAGGGTGGCGGCGCGCACGTCGAGGCCGGTCAGCCGGAGTCCGCGCGCGGCGGCCCAGCTCAGCAGCGTCTGCGCGGCCAGGTCGGGGTCGCCGGCCCGGCAGATCGCCAGTTCGCCGTCGAGGGTGACCGGCAGCGGCAGCTCGCCGGGATCCACGCCCGGCGGCATGCGGAAGGCCACCCGCCCGCTCTGCGCGGCCAGCGTCTCGGCCATCCCGCCCGCCGCGACGATCTCCCCGGCGTCGAGGATGGCCATCGACGTGGCCAGCCGCTGCGCCTCCTCCAGGTAGTGCGTGGTCAGCAGGACCGTGGTCCCCTGGGCGGCCAGCGAGCGCACCAGCTCCCACGTGTCACGCCGGGCCTCCGGGTCCATGCCGGTGGTCGGCTCATCGAGAAAGAGCACGTCGGGACGGCCCAGCGTGGCCAGTGCCAGGTCGAGCCGCCGCTTCTCCCCGCCGGAGAGCTGCCGCACCTTGGTCCGCGCCTTGCCGGCCAGCCCCACGAGGTCCAGCGCCTCCGCCGGCGGGCGGGGCGCGGCGGTGAAGTCCCGCCAGGTCTCGACCGTGCGGGCGACGGTCAGGTCGGGGAAGAACCCCGCCTCCTGCACCATGACCCCGGTCCGCCGCCGCACCTCCCCCCGCTGCCCGGCGGGGTCGAGCCCGAGCACCCGCACCGTGCCGGAGGAGGGCCGCTGGAACCCGGCCAGCACCTCGACCACGGTCGTCTTGCCCGCGCCGTTGCGGCCGAGCAGCGCGAAGATCTCCCCTTCCGCGACCTCGAAGGAGACGCCCTTGACGGCCTCGAAGGCGCCGTAGCGCTTGACGAGGCCGGATACCCGGATGGCTGTCATGCCTCCGATCGTCGGGCGTTCACCGTGCCGGGAACAGTGAAGAATTCACGACCTTCAGCAGTGCCTCCGCGACGGACCCCGGATCGGTCACCTGCTGCAGATGTCCCCCCGGCACCCGGGTGACGGGCCAGCCCCGCCCCGCCGCCTCCTCGGCGACCTCGTCGTACGGCGGGCCGTACCAGAGACAGCCGCACGGCACCGCGTCCCACCCTGCGGGAACCGGCACAAGCTGGGTGTAGTAGGCCAGCGGCAACCGCGCCTGCTCGGCCACGACCCGCTCCCGCGCGACCGGATCGGGCAGCATCGCGACGACGTCGGACTCGCTCCACCACTCGCTCCACCGGGGCAGCACCCCGCCGGGCCCGGCCAGCTCGCGCAGGAACGGCAGGAACTCCTCCCCCGCCACCTTGACCAGCCCGGACCGCGGCGGCAGGTGCGCGTCGGCGAACACGCAGGCCACGACCCGCTCCCCCAGCCCTTCCTTGATCACCGGCACGAAGAGCCCGGCGTTGCTGTGCGCGACCAGCACGAGCGGCCCCTCGTCGGGTACGGCGGAGCGGACCGCCTCGACCACCCTGGGCCAGTACGGCGGGGCGCCCGTACCCACGGCGGTCAGGTCGGGCACCACGGCCCGCCCGAGCTTCCCGGCCACGGGCAGCCAGGTGGCGGGTCCGACGGAGGGGCTGTGCACGAGTACGTAGGTCGCCTGCATGACGCCCACTCTGGCCCAATCGGCGGGGAAAGTCAGACGATCAGCGCGTGTCCCGAGGTGCTGCGGCGGCTGCCGTCGTGGGAGTTCCACGCGGCGGCCAGCCCGTCCACGGCCCGGCTCAGCTCCCGGGGCGTGAAGAGGAAGTGCAACCGTGTGTACTCGGCGTGCCCGCCCACCGGGTCGAACGCCCGTCCCGGCGGAATCGCCACACCGTGGCGCAGGGCGACCTGGGCGAAGGAGTCGGAGTCGCCGTGCGGCAGCCGTACCCAGATCGTCTGGCCGCCGAGGGCGGGCTCGAACGACCAGGACGGGAGCCGCTCGCGCAGCTCGGCCACCAGATGGTCGTGCCGCTCGCGGAGGATGGCGGTGCGGGTCGCGCGGATCTCGTCCAGGCGCCGCAGCAGCGCGACGGCGGCCAGCTGGGACACCGCCTCCCCGGCCAGGTCGTGGATGGCGCGCAGCCGGGCGAGCCGGGCGGCCAGGGGGGCGGCGGCGCGGATCCAGCCGACCCGCAGCCCGCCCCAGACCACCTTGCTCAGCGAGGCGATCGTGATGACCTGCTCCCCTGAGGTGAACGCGGCCAGCGGCGGCGGCGTCTCACCGGAGAAGCACAGCTCGGCGCAGACCTCGTCGTCGACGATCGGCACGTCGTGCTCGGCGGCGAGGGTGGCCAGCGCGCGGCGTTCCGGCACCGGGAGCACGGCGCCGGCGGGGTTGCTGGCCGTGGGCACGGCGTAGGCGAGGGCGGGCCGGGCCTGGAGGCCGCCGGCCAGGCCCTGGGTGGCGCCGCGCACGACGGCGGCGGCGTGGCGGAAGACCTCGAGCGCGCCGGGGTAGGTGGGCGCCTCGGTGAGCACGGTGTCGCCGGGCTGTACGAGCAGGGCGGTGAGCAGGCTGAGCGCCTGCTGGGCGCCGGTGGTGACGACGATCTCGTCGGCGGTGGTGGGCAGGCCGCGGGCGCGGTAGTAGGCGGCGACGGCCTCGCGCAGCGCGGGCTGGCCGGCGGGGTAGTAGCCGAGGTCGTGGGGCCGGGCGGCCAGGCGTTCCGCCGCCTCCTGGTATGCCTCGAGCATGAAGGGCGGCGGCACGTCGGGGGCGGCGCAGGTCAGGAGCTGGACGCCGTCCGGCGGGTGCAGCATGTGCTGGATGAGCGGGTTGGCGGGCACGCCGTCGAGGTCGCGGGTGGCGGGCAGGTGCGCGGCGGCGACGCGGGTGCCGCTGCCCTGCCGCCGGAGCACGCGCCCTTCCTGCTGCAGCAGGTCGTAGGCGGCCACGACGGTGCCGCGGCCGACGGCCAGCAGCTTGGCCAGCGCGCGGTCGGGCGGGAGGAGGTGGCCGGGAGGGAGCACGCCGTCGTCGATGAGGGCGCGCAGCCGGGCGGTGAGCAGCAGGTACAGCGGCCCCCGGCCGGAGGCCCACCGGCCCAGCAGGTCCACCAGATTGGCTCCATCCATGGACCAATTATCCGTCATTGGCCCTCACATCGCCGGATATTTCCGGACATCCTGTTGACATGGAACTTCGCCCGGAAACTCGCGCCGTCCACCACGCCCAGCCGGACCTCGACGGCAGCCGCCCGATCTCCGTGCCGATCTACCAGACCTCCGGGTTCGTCTTCGACGACCCGGCCGTGTTCGCCGACGCCATGGGCCGCCCCGACGGCTCCTTCGTGTACGGCAGGCTCGCCAACCCCACGGTCCGCGCCCTGGAGGACAAGCTGGCCGACCTGGAGGGCGGGGTCGCCGCCGTGGCCACCGGCTCCGGCATGGGCGCCATCAACTGCGTCCTGCTCGGCCTGCTCAGCCCCGGCGACTACCTCATCTCCCAGAAGGCCATCTACGGCGGCACCGCCGCCATGATCAACGAGCTGGAGCGCCGCTTCGGCGTCACGGTGACCTACGTCCCCGAGGACGACCCGGCCGCCCTGCGCGCCGCCGTACGCCCGGAAACCAAGCTGGTCTACCTGGAGACGCTCGCCAACCCCGTCCTCCAGGTCGCCGACCTGCCCGGGATGTGCGCGGTCGCCCGCGAGCTCGGCATCGTCTCGGTCGTGGACAACACCTTCGCCACCCCGATGCTCTGCCGTCCCATCGAGCACGGCGCCGACGTGGTCGTCCACTCCACCACCAAGTACCTGTCCGGCCACACCGACGTCGTCGGCGGCCTCGCGGTCTTCGCCGACGACGCCCTCTATCGCAAGGTCTGGCACTTCTCCGTCGAGCTCGGCGCCACCGCCGACCCCTTCGCCTCCTGGCTCACCCTGCGCGGCCTGCAGACGCTGCACCTGCGTATGGAGCGCCACTGCTCCAACGCCCGCTACCTCGCCACCCGCCTGGCCGCGCACCCCGCCGTCACCGCCGTCCACTGGCCGGGCCTGCCCTCCCACCCCTCCTACGAGCTGGCCGGCAAGCTGCTGCCCGACTTCGGCGGCGTCTTCTCCTTCGAGCTGAGCGGCGGCCGCCCGGCGGGCGAGAAGTTCATGAGCTCGGTACGGCTGGCCCTGCTGGCCCCGTCCCTCGGCGGCGTCGAGACCCTGGTCATGCACCCCGCCACCACCTCGCACCGCTCGCTCGGCCCCGAGGAGCTGGCCCGGCACGGCATCGGCGAGGGCACGATCCGCCTCGCCGTCGGCATCGAGCACCCCGAGGACCTCTGGGGCGACATCGAGCAGGCCCTGTCCTAGAGTCCATTCGCATGAGGCAGCCCAACATGACCGTGACACACGCCGACGTGGTGGCCGCCAGGGAGCGCGTCTCCGGCCGGGTCCTGCGCACACCCGTCCTGGAGGTCACCCCGGGGCTGGTGTTCAAGCTGGAGCAGCTGCAGCATTCCGGGTCGTTCAAGGTGCGCGGGGCGTTCAACCGCATCCTGTCGGCCGGGGAACTGCCCGCCGGCGGGGTCATCGCGGCCAGCGGCGGCAACCACGGCCTGGCCGTCGCCTACGCCGCCCGTGCGCTCGGCGTCCGCGCCGAGATCTTCGTGCCCACGGTGACCAGCCCGGTGAAGCTGGCCGGGCTGCGCGCCCTGGACGCGCAGGTCACGCAGACCGGCGCCATCTACGCCGAGGCGGCGCAGGCCGCCGCCAAGCGCGCCGCCGAGACCGGCGCGCTGCCGGTGCACGCCTACGACCAGCCCGAGGTCGTGGCCGGGCAGGGCACCCTGGCGCTCGAGCTCATGGAGCAGGCCCCGGACGTGGACACCGTGCTGGTCGCGGTGGGCGGGGGCGGCCTGGCCGCCGGGGTGGCGCTCGGGCTGCCCTCAGGCGTGCGGCTCGTGACCGTCGAGCCGGAGCTGATCCCCGCCCTGCACGCGGCCCTGCGGGCCGGGCGGCCGGTCCCGGTGGAGGTCAGCGGCGTCGGCGCCGACGCCCTCGGCGCCACCGAGGTGGGCGGGACGGCCTTCGGCGTGCTGTCCGAGGCGGAGGTCACCAGCGTGCTGGTTTCCGACGCGGCCATCGTCGAGGCCCGGCGGACCCTGTGGACGCGGCACCGGACGGTCGTCGAGCACGCCGGCGCCGCCGCCTACGCGGCCCTGCTGAGCGGGGCGTACCAGCCCGCTGACGGGGAGCGTGTGGCTGTGGTGATCTGCGGTTCCAACACCGACCCGGCCACGCTCACCACGTCCTGATCCGGACGTCACCGGCGCGTTGACACCTGTTCGAGCCCGTGAAATAACCAGGGTCCGGCCTGCGACGGAGCAGGGAGGTCACGTGCCTGAGACGATCGGCTCGTGGGCGGACCCGTAGCGTGAGGCGGCCGTGATCCTGCGCCGGGTCAATGATCATCCCGCCCTCGCGCGGGCGGCGGCCACCCCGGTGCTCGCGATCGAGCGCCTCGGCTACGCCATCGCCCCCCACGCGTGCCCCGGCATCGCAGATCGCCTGCGCCTCGGCCCCGAGGCGGCCGAACGCCTCGCCGGGCTGCGGCGCGAGGTCGAACGGCTGGCGCGCCGCCCTGTCGATCCGGACGACGGGGCGGACGTGCGCCGCGCACCGCTGGAGCTCGGGGCGGCCCCGTGACCGATCTGCTGACCGCCCTGGCCAGGTCGCAGACCTGAGCGAGCGCGGGGAAGGGGCCGCGCAGGGGTGTGGGCGCGCGGCCCCTTGGCTAGGAGGGTTCAGCAGTTGCCGAACGCCGGCAATCCATACACTCTCAGGGCAAGCCACTCGATCGCCAGTGGTCCGCCCTGAACGGCGCCCAGAACATGGTTGCCTCCGGGCAGCGACAACCAGCGCGCGTTCACGCCCGCCTGGCAGTACTCCGACCGGAGCGTGGCGCCCACCGCGTGCGGGATGATCTCGTCACCCTGGGCGTGGTAGAGGAAGACGGGCACCCGCGGCGGCCGGGCGCCCAGGCGGTTCTCGGTCAGCCGGGCCGTCCACTTCGGCTGGTTCATCAGGTCGATCGGGGACAGGTCGGAGAAGCGCAGCCCGGCCAGCTTGCCGAGGTCGCCCACGCAGTCGTCGGCCGCGTCGGTCATGAGCGCCTTGCCGCGTTCGTTCAGGTCGTTGAACAGGTCGAGTTCGTCGTAGGCGGCGTCGAAGCCGACTCCGGCCGCGGCGGCCAGGCCGAAGTTGGGCCCGCCGTCCAGGCTCTGGGCGACGGCCTTGAGGTCGGCGGGCACGCCGCCCGCGGCGACGCCGCGCAGCCGCAGCTCGGGCGCGTACGCGGGCTGGAGCTGCCCGGCCCAGCCGGCGGAGGCGCCGCCCTGCGAGTAGCCCATGATGCCCACGGGCGCGCTCGCGGACAGCCCGCTGCCGGGCAGCCGGATGGCCGCGCGGACCGAGTCCAGCACCGCCTGGCCCTGGGAGATGCCGGCCATGTAGGTGTGCTGGCCGGGGGTGCCGAGGCCCTCGTAGTCGGTGATGGCGACCGCGAAGCCCTTGAGCAGGAACAGGCTGACCAGGGCCAGCTCGGCCTCCCTGCCCTCGCGCATGGCCAGGGACGGGGCGCACTGGTCGCCGAGTCCGTGGGTGCCGACGGCGTACCCGATGACCGGGCGGCGGCCCAGCGGGTAGCCGGCCTTGGGCACGAGCACGGTGGCGGACACGGCGTTGGGGGCGCCGGTCGCCGAGGTGGAGCGGTAGAGCACATTCCAGGCGTTCACCGGGACTTCCAGGAGCTTGCCCGGCAGCAGGTACACCGTCGTCGGCTGGGCGGAGATCACGTCTCCCGCCGCGGCCGCCTGGGCGGGTACCGGGAGCAGGATGAGCGAGATGATCAGGGATAAGATCACGGACAGTCTCATGGCGCCGTCCTCCCGCGCGAAGACCACGCTGACCGCGTGGAAACCACGCTGATCGTTACCCGGCGGTAACCTCCTGTCAAGACCTGAAATGCCGCCGGTCAGAACGATGTTCCGGCAAGATGGACGGATGGACTCAGGGTCTGTGGCCTTCCTCCGCGAGCTCCTCGCCGACACGGGCTGGGTCGAGCGCACCCGCGAGCTGGGCATGGCGTTGCGGGCCACCCGCTCCCCCGGCGGCCTGCTGCTGGTGGGCACTCCGCAGGAGGAGCCGTGGCACCTGACGGCGCACCTGACCGACGAGGCCAGGCTGGCCGACCTGCCGCAGCTCGCGCCCACGCTGGTCCGCTGGCAGCCGCCGGCCGACGCCCCCGCCCATCTGCGGGTCGGGCTGGAGCGCATCGAGGCGGCCCGGCGGGGGGAGACCCTGTTCGTGGTGGCCGGCGAGACGGCACCGGTGCCGCTGCTGGAGCGGGTGGACGACGCCCGCCGTACCGGCGCGACGATTCTGGCGCTGGAGAGCGGCGATCCCGAGCTCGCCGGGCTGGCGCACGACGCGCTCGTCATCCCCCGGCACGGGCTGATCACCTTCGACGGCGCGCAGCACCTGGTCAGCAGCGCGGCCGGGGAGATCCCGCAGCGGCCGAGCCTACGCGACCGGCTCGCCCGGCTCCTCGACCGCGTGAGTGGTCCGCAGGTGGCCGACTAGCTCCCTGGTCACGTCCTCGATCGCGCCGATGACGACGGCCTGCACCGGGTCGGGCTCCCCCGATCGGGTACGGCTGACGCGCGTGACGGCGTCCAGCCGCCGGGCGCCGACGTCCTTGATCTCGCTGACCCGCACCTCGCCTTCGGGCACGTCGAGCAGGGCCAGCGTGGGCACGATGGCCACCCCGTGCCCGGCCGCGACCAGGGCCAGCGTCGGCCCGAACTCGGTGATCACGTGGACCTTCCGCGGCTCGAACCCGTGCAGCGCGGCCAGCCGGTCCAGCGCCTGGCCGCAGGCTTGGGAGGGTTCACCGGCCACCCAGGGGGCCGCGGCGAGCTCGCCGATCGTCCGCGGCGCCTCGGGCCAGGCGGGCGGGGCGACGATGCGGAATTCGTCCACGTACAGGGTGCGGGTGGCCAGCGACGGCTGGCTGAGCGCGGGCAGGCTCATGTCCTGCTCGGTGATCAGCACGTCGACCTGGCCGAGGCGCAGCTCCTGCAGGGCGGGCGGGCCGTACACGTCGTGGATGACCGGGACGATCTTCGGGTGGGCCAGGGCCAGCCGTTCCATGGCCGGGACCAGCATGTGGGTGATCACGGTCGGGAAGGCGGCGATGCGGACCGGCCCGGCCAGGCGCTCGGTGAAGCGGGTGAGCTCGCGGCGGGCCTCGGCCAGTTCGTCCTCGACCCGTTCGGCGTACCCGGCCAGCACCCGGCCGGCGGGCGTGAGCGAGACGCGGCGCTGGGAGCGGTCGATGAGCGCCAGGCCGACCTCGCGCTCCAGGTGGGCGAGTTGCTGGGAGACGGCGGAGGGGGTGAGGAAGAGCGCCTCGGCCGCGCGCATGACGCCGCCACGGCGGGCCACCTCGCGCAGGACACGCAGGCGCCGAGGATCGATGTCCATATAGGACAGCTTACGCGCAGATTTAGATCTCTTAACTTGTGCTTTAGCTCCACAAATCCTGACAATTTCGCCATGGATTTCCTCCTCGGCGCCCTCGGCTGGCTGGGCGCCGCCGCGCTTCTCTACGGCTACGCCATGGTCTCCTCGGGCAAGATGTCCGGCGACGGCGCGCCGTACCAGGTGATCAACCTCTTCGGCTCGGTCAGCCTGATGATCAACAGCGGCTACAACGCGGCCTGGCCGTCGGCCGCGCTCAACCTCGTCTGGGCCGGCATCGGCGTCGTGGCCCTGCTCAAGCTCTACCGCCTCGGAGTCGCCCCATGATCGTCGAGCTCAGCCACCGCATCGCGGACGGCATGATCACCTATCCCGGCGTCCCGGGACCGGTGCTCGGCGTCCACCTGAGCAGGGAGGACTCACGCGAGGTCTACGCCCCGGGCACCGAGTTCCACATCGGCACGATCACTCTGGCGGCCAACACCGGCACCTACGTCGACACCCCGCACCACCGCTACGCCGACGGCCCCGACCTGTCGCAGGTGCCGCTGTCCAAACTGGCCGACCTGCCCGGCCTGGTCGCCGAGGCGGGACAGGGCCGCGCGGTCGGCGTGGACGCCTTCGCCGGCCTCGACGTGCGCGGCCGCGCCGTCCTCGTGCGGACCGGATGGGACCGGCACTTCGGCGCCCCCGAGTACCTCACCGGCCACCCCTACCTCGCCCCCGAGGCCGCCACCTGGCTGGCCGGACGGGGAGCCGCGCTCGTCGGCATCGACTCGCTCAACATCGACGACACCCCGCCCCACGGCGAACGGCCGGCGCACACGATCCTGCTCGCCGCGGGCATCCCCATCGTGGAACACCTCACCGGCCTGTCGGCCCTGCCCGGCAGCGGCTTCCGCTTCCACGCCGCGCCGCCCATGATCGCCGGCATGGGCACCTTCCCGGTGCGTGCCTACGCCGTCATCCCGTAGCGGTCAGTCCTCGTCCTGGTCGGCTTCGTCCCACGCCTTGTTCCGCTCGGCGGCGCGCTGCAGCGCCCCGGCGGCCTCCTGCTCGCTGGCGTAGGGACCCATCCGGTCCTTGTTGGGACACCCCTGCTCGGGCTCCACCCTCATGTGCTTGAGGCAGAACCACCACTGGCCTTCGCTCACGTGAGCAATGATGCCCCTTTGATCCCTTCCGAATCCCTTTCACAGGCCGAGCCCGGCCAGCTCGCCACGCGAGGACACCCCGAGCTTCGGGAAGGCGTTGTAGAGGTGGTAGCCGACGGTCCGCGGGCTGAGGAACAACCGGGCCCCGATCTCCCGGTTGCTCAGGCCCTGCGCGGCCAGCCGTACCGCCTGCAGCTCCTGGGCGGTGAGGCGGCCGGCCAGGTCGGGGGCCTGCTCGCGCGCCGCCCGGCTCTCCCCGGTGGCCCGCAGCTCACCGCGCGCCCGCTCGGCCCACGGGTGGGCGCGCAGCCGCTCGAACTCCTCGGCGGCCGTCCGCAACTGCGCGCGGGCTTCGGTCATCCTGCGCTCGCGCCGCAGCCGCTCGCCGTAGAGCAGCGCGGCCCTGGCCCGGTCGAAGGGGAAGGACTCATGCCGTACGGCACGCGCGTGCAGCTCCAGGTCGTCGCCGATCAGCGCCCGGTTGCGCAGCGACACCGCCTCGGCCCACACCTGCCCGCTCTCGGCGGCGAAGCGGGCATACGTCTCGGCCGCCTGCTTCGCCTGGTCGTGGCGGCCCAGCCGGACCGCGGCCTCGACCAGGGTGGGCAGCGCGGCCAGCACGCCGGTCGGCCGCTCGCCCGAGACGACCGCGGCCAGGCGGTCGAAGGCCGCCTCGTAGCGGCCGAGCCCCAGGTCGAGCAGGCTCAGCGCGGCGGCGGCGTGCACGGCGGCGGGGGCGAGGCCGCGTTCCAGCGGCTCGGCGGCCAGCTCCGCGCAGCGTGCCTCGTCGCCCTCGATGGCGGCAAGTTCGGCGAGGATGCCCGACAGCTCCAGGGCCGGGCGGCTCTGCCCGGTGTCGGCGGCGATGCGCAGCCCCTCCTCCGCGGTGACCCGGGCCTCGCGGTGGGCGCCGGTGAACGCCTGGCAGCGGGCCAGCACCACGAGCATGGCGGGCAGCACGCCGAGCGCCCCGTGCTCGCGGCTGTCGCGTTCGAGCCAGGAGATCGTCCCGAAGGCGCCGGCGACGTCACCGGCGATCAGGTGCAGCCGCGCGAACAGCAGCCGGTCCTGGACCGCGGCCCCCTCCCCCGGCGGATCGGCGAGCAGCTCGCGCAGCGCGGCGAAGGCGTCGGAGATCTCGCCCCGGTCCAGCCGGTTGGCCGCCAGCGCGGCCCTGGCCAGCGTGTGCACCGGCCCGCCGCCGGGCAGCCCGCGGGCGAACTCGCCCATCATCTCCACGCAGGAGAAGTCGTTGTTGCGCCAGGCCGCGGCGACCGCGTCGCGCAGCAGGACGACGGCGTCCTCGGGGGCGGAGGGGTCGCTCTCGTTCAGGAGGATGCGGTAGGCGTCCTGGGCGTCGTCGCGCGTCTCGGCCAGCACCGCGCGGAGCTTGGCCGACTGCACGCGCTCCTCGAGACCGCTCTCCTTCAGCAGCGCGGCGGCCCGCTCGAACTGCCCGGCCTCGGTGGCGGCGCCGGCCGCGGCGATCCTGCGGCGCCCGCGCACGCGCGGGTCGGGGGTGAGCGCGGCGGCCCGCTCGTAGGCGGCGGCCACGGCCGCGTACCCGCCCCTGTCCCTGGCCCGCTCGGCGGCGGCCTCCAGGGCGGCGGCGACCTGCTCGTCGGGGCCCGGCGCGGCGGCGGCCAGATGCCAGACCCGGCGATCGCCGTCGAGGACCTCGGCCAGCGCGCCGTGGGCGGCCAGCCGCCTGGCCAGCGGCGCGCCCTGGTAGACGGCGCTCCTGATCAGCGGGTGCCCGAAGGCGATCCGGTCGCCGGTCGCGGTAAGCAGCGCCGTACGCTCGGCGGGCTCCAGGTCGGCGGGCCCGGCGCCGAGCCGCGCGGCGGCGGCCAGCACGGTCGCGGCCGCGCCCGTGTCGTCGGCGGCGGCCACCAGCAGAAGCGTCCCGGTCGCCGCGGGCAGGGCCGCGACCCGCTCGGCGAACGCCTGCTGAATGCGGCTCTGCACCGGCACCAGCCCCGCGGAGTACGGCCCGGACCGCTGCCGGGAGGCCGCGAGCTCCACCAGGGCCAGCGGGTTGCCCATCGCCTCGACCAGCACCTCCGTGCGCTCCAGCGGGCTCAGCCCGGTCGCGCGCTCGGCCAGCAGCGCCCGGGCCGGGCCCTCCCCCAGCCCGCCCAGCCGCAGCTCCGGCAGCCCGGGCGCGGGAAACTCCGGCGCGTACGGCTCGCGCACGGCCAGCAGCATCACCACTCCCTCGGCCTCCAGCCGGCGGGCGGCGAACAGCAGCGCGGCGGCCGACGCCTGGTCCAGCCATTGGGCGTCGTCCACGAGGACGACCAGCGGCCCCGCCTCGGCCAGCAGCGTCAGCACCGCCAGCCCGACCAGGAACGGGTCGCCCGAGCCCGCCGGACCTCTGCCCAGCGCTCCCGCGAGCGCGCGCGCCTGCCCGTCGGGCAGCCGGTCCAGCCGCTCGGCGGTACGGCCCAGCAGCAGGCTCAGCCCCGCGTAGGGCAGTTCGTGCTCCGACTCGACGCCGGATCCGCGTAGCACGGGCAGGTCCCCGGCGCGGGCGGCGGCGTGGCCGAGGAGGGCGGACTTGCCGATGCCCGCCTCTCCTCTGATGACCAGCGCCGCGCTCCTGCCCTCGCGTGCCGCGGACAGCAGCCGCTCGATCATGGCCGTTTCGTCCGTGCGCCCGTGCAGCATGGCTCACAGGCTACCGAGACTGCCCCGTGACCAGGTCGTACAGGGTGTCCTCGCCCTGCGCTCCCGACAGGGTGCGCCCGCGTGCGGCGAACACCGGCACGCCGCTGACGCGGACCTTCGCCAGCTCGGCGCGCAGCTCGTCGGCACCCTCGTCGCTCCAGGTCACGCCGGTCTCGGCGGCCAGCTCCCGCAGGGTCGCGCGGTCCGAGACGTCCCGGCCCTCGCCGAAGTAGGCGCGGAACAGCCGCTCGGTCATCGCCTCGCCCCTGCCCTGGGCGGAGGCGAGCGCGATGAGCCGGTGCGCCTCGAAGGTGTTGGCGAACAGCGCCCGGTCGAAGCGGTAGGCGATGCCCTCGGCGGCGCCGAGCCCGGTCATCTGCTCGGTGGCCGCGGCCGCCTCCGGCCCGAAGGCGCGTTCGTGCACCCGGGTGAGCGGCTCGGGCGTGGTCACCTCGGGGGCGAGCTGGTACGGGCGGAAGACCACCTCCGCCCGGCCGCCCTCGGCCCGGTACCGCTCCAGCGCCTTCCGCAGCCGGTTGAAGCCCAGGTAGGACCACGAGCAGGCGATGTCCAGCGTCATCTCGACCACCGGCGGCGCGAAGTCGTCGCGGTGGTCGAGCACCCACTCCCGGTAGGTGCGCGCCGGCCGGCCGGTGAGCTCCTCGACCGCGGTGCTGACCGGCTCGGCCTCGGCCGTCATCGTCAGCATCTCGGTGAAGGTCGCGTCCACGGCCTCCGGCGGCAGCCAGGCGGCGAACCCGGCCTTGGCCTCCTCCGCCGGCACCTCCTCGAAGCGCAGCGGCCGGCCGATCACCTCACCGATGATCCGCACCCGCTCCTGCTGCGTGTGCACCCGCGGCCCGGTCACCGCGTACGCGGCGCCGACGTGGGCGTCGTCCAGCAGCGCCCGCACGCCCACCGCGGCCAGGTCCGCCTCGTGCACCACCGACCGGGCCCAGCCGCCGAACGCCTCCCGCACCACGCCATCGGCCCGGATGCCGGCCGCCCAGCCCAAGTCGTTGCCGGCAAACCCGCCGCCGCGCACGAACGTCCATTCCACGCCCGAGTCCCTGAGCAGCCCCTCGATCATCCGGTGCGAGGAGTTGACCGGGTCGGCCCCGTCCACGGCGCCCGCCGACGACAGGTAGACGACCCTGCGCACCCGATCAGTGATCTTCTTCAGCACCGCTTCGGCGTGCGCGTCCGCCCGCAACGTCGGCCACACCAGGAACACCCGGTCCACGCCCTCGAGCGCGGCATCCAGCGTCGCGGGGTCGCCGAGGTCCCCGTACACCTCCCACTCGCGCTCCGGCCGGCGGGTCAGCCCCCGCACCTCGACACCCATCTCACGCAACTGCGCGACCACCTGGCCGCCGACCTTTCCGGTCGCTCCGGTAACAAGAATCATGCCTCCGACGGTAGGAGCCGGGCAGGGGGCACAGCATCTGTCAACCGACTGGGTCTCGGTAGACTCGGGTGCCATGACGACACTGCTCCAGCCCGGGCGAATCTCGCCCATGCGTAAGGTTCCCGCCCACATCCAGCGGCCGGAGTACGTCGGCAAGAAGCGTCCGAAAACCGGTGAGTCGGATGTGAAGACGCCGGAGGTCATCGAGCGCATGCGGGTGGCCGGCCGGATCGCCGCCCAGGCCCTCGACGAGGTCGGCAAGGCCGTACGGCCCGGCATCACGACCGACGAGCTCGACCGGATCGGCCACGAGTTCCTGCTCGACCACGACGCCTACCCGAGCACGCTCGGCTACAAGGGCTACCCCAAGTCGCTGTGCACCTCGATCAACGAGGTCATCTGCCACGGCATCCCCGACGACACCGTGCTGCGCGACGGCGACATCGTCAACGTCGACATCACCGCCTTCATCGGCGGCGTCCACGGCGACACCGACGCCACCTACCTGGTCGGCGACGTGGACGAGGAGTCCAGGCTGCTGGTCGAGCGCACCCGCGAGGCGATGATGCGCGCCATCAAGGCCGTCGCCCCCGGCCGCCAGCTCAACGTCGTCGGCCGGGTCATCGAGTCGTACGCCAAGCGCTTCGGCTACGGCGTCGTGCGCGACTTCACCGGCCACGGCATCGGCACCAGCTTCCACTCGGGGCTGATGGTCCCCCACTACGAGGACCCGTCGCTCCAGGTCGAGCTGAAGCCCTGGATGACGTTCACGATCGAGCCCATGCTGACGCTCGGCACGATCGACTACGACATCTGGCCCGACGGCTGGACCGCGGTGACCAAGGACCGCAAGCGCACCGCGCAGTTCGAGCACACGATCCTGGTCACCGAGACGGGCAGCGAAATCCTCACCCTCGCTTAGGCACCACGCCGGTCACGGTGGTGCCCTCACCGCGCACGCTGTTGATCGACAGACTGCCGCCGATCTCCGCGAAGCGGGCCCGCATCCGCGTGATGCCCCGCCCCGCGTTGGCCGCGTGGAAACCCTCTCCATCGTCGCTGACCGTCATCCGCAAGCCGCTCTTGCCGGCGGTGACGGCGATGGAGACCGTCCGTGCCCCGCTGTGCTGCTCCACGTTGGCCAGCGCCTCCTGGATCGCGGCCAGCACCCCCCGAGCGATGGACGGGGGGACGTCGGCACTGGGCAACGCCCAGGTCTCGACCGTGATCCCGGTGCGTTCGCCCCATTCGCTGAGGTAGCCTTCCAGCTCCTCGGCCAGGCTCCGCCCCCCGCGCATGCGCGTCTCTTCCGCCAATATCTCGCCCTTCTCACAGCGGGCACCTCGCCGGACCTGACTCCGGCACCTGCATGACCACGCGAGCGGCCATGCAGAAATGCCCGGCTCCCCCGTTCAGAAGCCTACTGGACCATGTGACGACCGTGGAGGTGACAAGGTTCTCTGGGCGACCCCGTCACTCCCCCTTGTCGGCCTTGTTGAGCTTTGCCAGATACTCGTTGTAATCGTTGAGCGCGGCGTCCCCTGCGGGATTCCGGTCGGCACGGCGATCTTCGCGGCGTGCCGTCCGGTCCTCGTCGCGGTACCACTGTACTGCGATCGCCAGCAGAACGATCAAGGTGGGAATCTCCCCGAAGCCCCACGCGATGGCCCCGCCGTTGTTCTGGTCGGCCAGCAAGGGCCCGCCCCAGGTACGGCCCAGCTGCTCGTACCAGTCGGCGGCCAGCACGGTGCCCATCATCATCAGCGCGATGCCGAAGAAGGCGTGGAACGGCATGGTGACGAACAACAGCAGCAGGCGGCCCACGTACGGCAGCTTGTGCGGCGCCGGGTCCACGCCGATGATCACCCAGAAGAACAGGCTGCCGCTCAGCAGGAAGTGCAGCGTCATCGCGATGTGCCCGAGATGCTCCTCCATCGCCCCCGCGAACAGCGGCGTGAAGTACAACGCGTAGGTCGAGGCGATGAAGATCGCGGTGGCGATCGCCGGATGGGTGACGACCTTGACCACCCGGCTGTGCAGGATCGTCGTCAGCCACTCGCGCGGCCCGCGGTCACCGCGCCGGACGGCCGGCTTCAGCGCGCGCAGCGCCAGCGTCACCGGGGCGCCCAGCACCAGGAAGATCGGGACGATCATGGACAGCGTCATGTGCTCGACCATGTGCACGCTGAACATGACCTTGGCGTACCGGGCCACGCCGCTCTGGGTGGCGAGCACGAGGATGACGACGCCGGCGAACCAGGACACCGTGCGGCCCCAGGGCCACTTGTCGCCGCGCCGGATCAGGCGGTAGACGGCCGCGCCGTACAGGATGGCGAGGACGGCGGCGACGGCGGCGAAGAACAGGTCGAGCCACCACATCGAGGCCAGGTTGGCCAGCGAGATCGGCGGCGGCATCGGGAAGCCCAGCAGCTCGAAGGCGCGGTCGGCGGGCAGGCTCACCACGGGCGGCGGCGTGCGCGACAGCGCCACCGCCAGGCCGACGGTGGCGAACATCAGCAGCGTCTCCCCCGCCGCCAGCCGGATGAAGGCACGCGGCTTGCCCGCCTCCATCGCGACCAGCGTGCGCTGGCGGTGGTACCAGCCGATGTAGCCCAGCAGGATGAACGCCACGATCTTGGCCACGATCAGCACGCCGTAGCTGGAGGTCCACAGGTCCGACACCGCGGTCAGGCGGGCGATCACGCTGAGGAGCCCCGACAGGCCCACGGTCACGTAGAACCACAACGCCGCCCGCGAGAACCGCGCCGACGCCTGCTCGAGCTGCGGCGCCTTGCGGATCGCGTGGATCACGAGCACGATCAGCCCGCCGACCCACATCGCCAGCCCGATCAGGTGCAGCGACAGCCCCGCCGTGGCCAGGTCGTGGTTGGGCGAGGAGGAGGCGTGCCCGGTCAGCGCCGGCGGCAGCAGCGCGATCAGCCCGAGCGCCAGCAGTCCCGCCGCGGAGCCCGCGGTGATGGCGCCGCGCGAGAACAGCGCGATCGCCACCCCGAACAGGATGACCAGCGTGAGCGCGATCCCGTTGCCGACCTGCGTGGCGTAGCTCGGGATGTAGTTCTTCAGCACCACGTTGGCGACGGAGTCGGTGTAGAGGTCCGACAGCTGGAACAGCATGAGCAGGAACGCGAACCCCGCCCACGACAGCGCCGCCCACGACGCCGCCCGGACGTAGCCGAGCGCGCTCTTGCCCAGCATGCCCTTGTCGCTGGGCAGCAGGGTCGCCGCGACCACCAGCAGCCCGATCGTCGCCACCGCGGCGGCGTCCATGCCCAGCTTGGAGATCGGCAGCCCCCAGCGCGTGAGCGCGTCGGCGGCCGGGATGCCGGGGATGATGCGCGGGAACGCCGCGCCTCCGGCGACCAGTGCGATGACCAGCCCGGCGATCGCGGCGGCCACCGCCGCGAGCGCCATCCGCACGGTCCTGGTCACGGCTTCTTGTTCCGCATGCTGAGAAGGAATCCGATCCCGATGCCCGCCAGGGCGCCGACCACGATGATCAGCCAGATGGGGAACGTGACCCCGCCTCCGCTCCGCTCGGCGCTGGCCTGCACGGGCTTGTCCGCGGCCGGCGCACTGGGGGCCGCGGCCACCGGGGTCGCCGCCGCCTTGGCACCACCCTTGACCGTGAACGGGATCTCACCCTCGATCGGGTGGCCGTCGGAGGAGACCACCCGGTAGGCGATGACGTACTTCCCGTCGGCCAGCGGACCCTTGACGGCCTGCTTCACCACCTTGCCGTCGAGCACCGGCTGCCCCTGGTGGAACTGGCCGCCGTCACCCCTCACGATGACGAACGGCATGCGCACCTTGGCGGTGAATTCCAGCGTCACCTGCTCCACGGACGTGACCGTGCCGTCCTTGGCCGGGTTGCTCGCGCGCAGCGCGTCGTGCGCCAGAGCGGGAGCGGCGGTGCCGAGAACGAGCAGGGCGGCGAGAGTCGCGGTGAGGGCCGCGAACGGGGATCTATTCATGGCAACCCCAAGGCTACCCACGCCACCACCCGCTCCCGCCGCCGCGCCAGGTCTACAATCCCGCTGAGGCCAGTGCCCTCTTGTAGGCGTGCACGGCGCCCTCTGTGTCGCCGAGCTGCTCCATCCCCTCGGCAGCGGCGAACCAGGTGCCGGCGGCGACCCGCGAGTCGGGCATCGGGCTCAGCCAGGCCCTGACGGCGTCGATCTCGGCCGCGGCCTCGCCCGGGCGGCTCATCGCCGTGTAGGCCCTGCTCAGCAGCAGGTGCGCTTCCGCCTCGGCGCGGCGTGCGCTCGTGGGGAACAGGTCGCGGCCCTCGGCGGCGTGCAGGGCGGCTTCCCCGGGCAGGCCCGCGACGATCTCGGCCCTCGCGAGCTCCATGAGGCCGTGGCCGCGGTCGAAGGTGCTGGCCGAAGTCTCCGCGAGCTCCTTGATCGAACGCTGGACCAGGGCGCGGACCTCGTCGGCGGCCTCCGGGCGAATCTTGAGGGTCAGCGAGGCCAGGGCCAGGCGCATGCGGGCGAGGTTGCGCGGCTGACCGCTCTCCGACTGCACGGCCAGCGCCCGCTCCGCCAGCGCCAGGCATTCCTCGCCGTGGCCCAGGGCCTCGGCCACCACGGAGGCGTTCCAGCAGGCCGCCACCGTGGAGCGGGGTGTGCCCAGGGCGTCGGCGGCGTTGAGCAGCTCGGCGGCGTACTGACGCGCCCGCAGCAGATCGCCGCGGTAGAGGTAGACGGCCAGCAGGTTCGCCCCGAGCTCGACGAGGATGTCGGACCACGCCGGCTTGTTGCTCGCGCCGAGAATGGCTTCACCGACCTCGACGGCCTCGGTCAGGCGGTCGCTGGAGCGGTACACGCGCACGAGCGCGCTCGCGACCTCGATCGTGCGTTCCTGGGGCAGATCCTCCTCGCCCAGCCGGGTGAGGATCGCGATGGTCTCGTCGAGGTCGCCGCATGCCTCCGTGGCGAGGGCGAGCCCGTACTGCACGTCTTGACGGAGTGCCGTCAGCCCTGTCAGGTTGTTGTCCGCCATCAGCTCGGCGAAGCGGGTGCGAGCCTCGGCCACCTCACCGTTCTCGAGCGCCAGACGCGCGTAACCAAGGGCGAGCTCGATGTCCTCCATCTGCTCGGCGGTGACGCCATTGACGAGGTAGGACAGGGAGCAGTCGAGCTTCTGGGCGAGTAGCTCCAGCACCGCCGGAGTAGGGGTACGCTTGCCGCTCTCAATCAAGGAGACGTAGCTGTCCGACAACTCGGGATGCGCCAGCTGGGCCTGTGAGAGGCCACGCTGTCGTCGCACGGTCTTGATACGCAGACCAACCAGGTCAGATGTGGTCACTGCTGCCGCTCCCTGAAAAGATGTATCCGAGCATCACACACAGGCGAGGGAGAACCCCCCATGCGCACGCGTCTTGCCATGTCCGCAGTAGCTGCCGTGATCGCAACCGTGGTGGTTGTTGGAGGCAATGCTACGGCGGCCAATGCCGGAACGCCATCAGGACCAGTTTCCGCTTCGTGGTTCGACACCCCAGTTTGTTGTTAGACACACTGGCTTGGCCCGTTCTGCCCATTCGCAGGAGACCGCACTCTCCGCGGCTGGGCAGGGCGTGAGCCACCAATCCAGGCGTGCCCCCAGCACGCAAGGACCTCACCGTAACGGAGGCGTCTACATTCCTCCTATATTCCGAAAAAGCAATAGCCTGGATGGCACCTGACGGGCTGCCACGGGGGTTCGGCGTGTTATCGGATATTCAGATCCGTGTTCTGGGCGCGGTGGGCGGATCGACGACCGCCGGTCCGTTCGACCCGGGGCCGCCCCGGCAGCAGGCGGTCCTGGCCATCCTCGCCACCCGCGCCCCGCACGTGGTACCGATGAGCAGCCTCATCGACGGCATCTGGGGAGGCAGCGCCCCGCGCAGCGCGGAACAAAGCATCTACACCTACGTCGCCGGGCTTCGCCGTGCGCTCGAACCCGTGCGCGGCCGGCGCGAGCAGCCCACCGTGCTGGTCGGCGGAAGCGGCGGATACCAGCTGCGGATCGACCCCCGCCACATCGACTCCCGCCTGCTGACCTCGCTCACCGCCGAAGCCCGGCTCTTCGAGGAGCAGGGGAACCACCCCAGCGCTCTCCGGCTGATCGAACAGGCGCTGGCCCTCCCCCAGGGCGTCCCGCTCACCGGCGTGCCCGGCCCCTTCGGGCAGAACGAACGCTCGCGGCTCGAGGAGCTCCTCACCGCCGCGCTCGAGCAACGTGCGGATCTGCTGCTCAAGCTCAACCGGCCGGAGGAGGCGGTCACCTGCCTTCAGGACGCGTTACCGCACCATCCGCTGCGCGAGCGGCTTCGCGAGTTGCTCATGACGGCCCTCCATCGGTGCGGCAGGCAGGCCGACGCTCTGGAGGTCTTCGCCGAAGGCAGCCGCATCCTCGTGGAGGAACTCGGCGTCGGCCCCGGCGAGGGTCTGCGGCGCTGTCACGAACTCATCCTCCGCAACACGGATACGGAACTGCCCGACGTCCCCCGCCAGCTTCCGCGCCAGCTCATCAGTTTCACGGGAAGGACAAAGGAACTCGTCTATGTGAAAGAACTCCTCGTCCCGGAGAAAGACGAGCCCCCGCACCCCTTGGTCGCGATCACCGGGCCGCCCGGGATCGGAAAGTCGGCTCTGGCGCTCCAGGTCGCCCACGATGTCATCGAGGCATTTCCGGGCGGGCAACTGTTCGTCAACCTCCGCGGCAAGACCGTCGGCGTGCGGGCGCTGTCCCCCCACGACGTCATCGCCCGCTTCCTGCGCGGGCTGGGCGTGCCCGCCCAGAACGTGCCCAGCGATCTGGACGAGGCGGCGGCCCTGTGGCGCAGCCAGATCGCCGGGAGAAGAATGCTCGTGGTCTTGGACGACGCCGCCGACATCCACCAGATCAACCCCCTGCTCTACGCCCCCCTCGGCGTCAGCGTGATCGTGACCAGCAGGGAAACCCTCATCGCCGGCGATGACTGCGTTCAGATCAGGCTCAAGAGCATGACCGAGGCCGAGTCCACCGCCATGCTCGCGACTCTGGCGGGAGCACGGCGGGTCGCCGTGAATCCCGAGGAGACCCGCCACCTGGTCGCCTTCTGCGGCGGGCTGCCGCTGGCGCTGCGCATCTCGGGCGCGCGGCTGGCCAATCATCCGGACTGGAGCGTCGCCGATCTCGTCAACAGGCTGAGCGACGACAGCGAGCGGCTCAACGAGCTCCAGATCGGCGATCTGGCCGTCCACGCCAGCCTCGCCTCGAGCTGGACCGCCATGCGAGACAGCCGGCGAGCCGCCGACACGGCGGGGGCCCGGCTCCTGGAGCTGCTCGGCGTCCTGCACGTGCCCGACGTGACCCCGGACTTCGCCACCGTGCTCCTGGGCGGGACCGCCGCGGAGGCCAACAGGGCCCTGGACCGCCTGGTTGACGCCCACCTCCTGGAGAGAGGGCACTTCGACCGCTTCCATCTGCACGACCTCACCCGGCTGTTCGCGGCGAGCCTGAACCCCGCGGGAGCCCGCGAAGCCGCGATCAGAGCCTTGTCCTACTACGTCGTCTCCGCCCGCCGCGCCAGCGTCCTGATAGACCCGCATCGCACGCAACCGCCGGGGCGGAGCCTCGACGCCACGCCCATTCCGCTGGGCGACGGAAAGCAGGCTCGCGAGTGGCTGTATTCGGAGGAGGCCAATCTCATGGCCGCCGCGACGCATGCCATGTCCTGCTCGGACGAGACGATCGCCAGGCTCGGCGTCGATCTGGTCTTCGCCCTCATGTGGTTCCAGGGCTCCAGCTGGCGCCTGACCAACATGGTGAGCTGCAACCGCCACGCCCTCGAGGTGGCCGAGCGGTACGGTGACCCGGTCCTCACCCTGAACGCCCACGCGCACATGGCGATGGGGCTGGCCCGCATGGAGCGCTTCGACGAGGCGGCCGCGCACCGCCAGGTGGAACTCGACCTGGCACGTGAACTGAACGACCGGTTCGCCGAGCAACGCGCATACGGCAACCTCGCGCATCTCTACGTGGAGGCCGACCGGCTCCGCGAAGCCCGGCTGTGCGCGGACGCCCAGCTCGAGATCGCCACGGAGATCGGCTCCGCGGTGGGTATCCGGTACGCGCATATCATGAGCGGATACGCGCTCCAGAGACTGGGCGAGCACGAGGCCGCGCGAGAGGCGCTCTCGACCGCGCTCTCCAGCGCTCTCGAGGTCGGGGACAAGGCGCATGAGGGGACGGTGCTGATGCTCCTCAGCGAGGTCTGCCTCGCGGACGGCCACCCCCAGGAGGCCGTTGATCACCTGCACGCCGCCATCACCCTGCACGGGACGACCGGCCAGGCCGCGGCGGAGCTCCGCTGCCTCGCCCTCCTGGCCCGCGCCCACCGGCTGCTCGGCCGGTTCGACGACGCGCTCGAGATCATCGACAAGGCGACGACCTTGGCTCATGTGCTCCCGCACGGACGGTGGACGCGATTCACCCTCGAGGAGCGGGACGCGCTCTACGGCGAGCTCGGATTGCCGGTGCTGGGCCCGATCTGATCTCCTGGGGACCTGCCCCCGCTAGCCGAGTGCCTGTTCCAGCGCCGTGATCCCGAAGTACGCCAGGAAGATGGCCGAGACGACCCACAACAGCCACGGGATCTCCCCGAACCGCCCCCGCGCCGCCTTGATCAGCGTGTAGGCGATCACACCCGCCCCCACCCCGTTCGTGATCGAGTACGTGAACGGCATCAACGCGATCGTCAGGAACGCCGGGATCGCGAGGTCGAGGTCCTCCCAGGGCACCTTGCGCGACTGCGTCATCATGAGCGCCCCGACCAGCACCAGTGCGGGGGTCGCCGCGGCGGGCGGGACGACCGCGGCCAGAGGCGTGAACAACAGGGTGAGCCCCAGCAGCGCCCCGGTGGCCACGCTGGCCAGCCCGGTCCGCGCCCCCTCGCCCACTCCGGCCGCCGACTCGACGAAGACCGTGTTGGCCGAGGCGCTCATCGTGCCGCCCACGACGCCGGCGACGCCGTCCACGGTGAGGATGGCCCCGAGCCGGGGCACGCGGCCCTTCTCGTCGACGAGGCCGGCCTCGTCGCTGACGCCGATGATGGTGCCCATCGCGTCGAAGAACCCCGACAGCACCAGCGTGAACAACACCACGGTCGCCGTCACGGCCCCGGCGCGGGCGAAGCCGCCGAAGACGTCCACCTGGCCGACGAGCCCGAAGTCGGGGGCGGCGATCAGCGATTCCGGCAGCCGGGGAACCACGATGCCCCAGGTCTTCGGGTCGATCACGGCCAGCGAGTTGACCACGACGGCGACGACCGTGGTCACGACGATGCTGATGAGGATGGCGCCGGGCGTCCTGCGGACGTACAGCACGATCATCAGCAGCAGGCCGAAGCAGAACACGGCGACGGGCCAGCCGGCCAGGTGCCCGGTGGCGCCGAGCTGCACCGGCGTCCCGGTCCCGCGGCCCACGAAGCCCGCGTCCACGAGGCCGATCAGTGCGATGAACAGGCCGATGCCGACGCTGATGGCGTGCTTCAGCGCCAGCGGGATCGCGTTCATGATGAGCGTGCGCAGCCCGGTGACGGCCAGCACGATGATCACGACGCCTTCCAGCACGACCAGGCCCATCGCCTGGGCCCAGGTCATGTGCGGCGCCGCCTGGTAGGCCACGACGGCGTTGAGCCCGAGGCCGGCGGCCAGGCCGAAGGGGGCGTTGCCGGCGAAGGCCATGAGCAGCGTGCACACGGCGGCGGCGAGCGCGGTGGAGGTGGTCAGCTGGGCGATGGTGAGGTGGGCGCCGGTGACGTCCTTGGCGCCGCCCAGGATGATCGGGTTGAGCAGGATGATGTAGGCCATGGCCATGAAGGTGGTGACGCCGCCACGCACCTCACGGCCGGCGGTCGTCCCCCGCCCGGACAGCTCGAAGAAGCGGTCGAGCACAGCGGTCCCCCCTCGCGATCAGGGGGGACTTGCCCGTTGCCTACCCGGCGGGAACGCGGGTCACTCCTTCTCGTGCCGCCCGCCGCCGACCATGGCGACGAACTCCTCCAGCCCGATGTGCCCGTCGCCGTTCTTGTCCGCGGACTTGATGAACAGCTCGATCTCCGCCCGGTCGAGGCCCTTCGTCCCCAGCGCCTCGTTGACCTGGCGAATCTCCTCGACGGTGATGACGCCGTCGCCGTCGGTGTCGAATCGGGCGAACTCTTCTCTCGCCTCGTCCTCGATGTTGCTCATCCGTCCAACCTAGCGGAGGGCGATCTCCTCGGGCCGGATCGGCACCCGGGAAAGCGCCAGCCCGGTCGCGTCGCGCACCGCCGCGGCGATGGCGGGCGTGGACGACAGCGTGGGCGGCTCGCCCGCCCCTCTCAGCCCGTACGGCGCGGCGGGGTCGGCGTTCTCGAGAATGTCCATGCGCATGGGCGGCATGTCGAGAATCGTGGGGATGAGGTAGTCGGTGAACGACGGGTTGAGCACCCGCCCGTCCTTGACCTGGATCTCCTCCATGAGCGCCAGCCCGAGCCCCTGCGCGGTGCCGCCGTGGATCTGTCCTTCGAGGGCCAGCGGGTTGAGGATGCGCCCCACGTCCTGGACGGCCGCCAGCTCAACCACCTTGACCAGCCCGAGTTCGACGTCCACGTCCACGACCGCCCGGTGCACGCACAAGGCGAGCTGGGTGTGGGAGTCGCCCTGCCCGGTGACCGGGTCGAGCGGGTAGGTAGGCCGGTGGCGGTACTCGCGGGTCTCCTCGATCGGGCCGTGCTTCTCCAGCGCCTCGCGCGCCTCCAGCCCGCCGAACCGCTCCCGCACGGCCTCGCAGGCCGCCTTGACCGCGCCGCCGGTGACGTAGGACTGCCGTGAGGCCGACGACGAGCCCGCGGAGCCGACCGTGGTGTCGGCCGTGGCCACGCTCACGTGCTCGACGCCCAGCTCGGTCCTGGCGATCTGCGCCTGGAGCGTCACCAGGCCCTGGCCGACCTCGGCGGCCGCGGTGTGCACGGTCACGTGCGGCTCGCCGTTGACCAGTTCGGCGCGGACCCGGGCGGTGGAGTAGTCGTCGAAGCCTTCGGAGAAGCAGATGTTCTTGATGCCGACGCCGTAGCCGACGCCCCGCCGTACCGACTCCCCATGGGTGGTCTGGGAGACGCCGCCCGGCAGGTCGCGCAGGTCGCAGCCGTCCGTGGCGGCGGGCAGCGGCATGGCCTCGAGCGTGCGCAGCATGCCGGCCAGCGGCGCGGGGGCGTCGATGAGCTGGCCGGTGATCAGGCGGGAGCCCTCCGAGACGGCGTTGCGCACGCGGATCTCGACCGGCGACAGGCCGCAGGCGGCGGCGAGCTTGTCCATCTGCGACTCGTAGGCGTAGCACGCCTGGACGGCGCCGAAGCCGCGCATCGCGCCGCAGGGCGGGTTGTTGGTGTAGACGCCGGTGGCGACCAGGCGCACGTTGGGCACCTCGTAGGGGCCGACGCCGAGGGAGGCGGCGTTGCCGACGACGGCGGGCGAGGAGGAGCAGTAGGCGCCGCCGTCCAGGAGGATCTCGGCCTTGACGTAGACGAGCTTGCCCTCGCGGGTGGCGCCGTGCTCGTAGCGCATCCAGGCGGGGTGGCGGTGCACGTGGCCGAAGAACGACTCCTCGCGCCCGTACACGATCTTGACCGGGCGGTTCAGGCGCAACGCGAGCATGCAGGCGTGCACCTGCATCGACAGGTCCTCGCGGGCGCCGAACGCGCCGCCGACGCCGGACAGCGTCAGGCGTACCTTCTCCGGCGGCAGCCCCAGGCAGGGGGCGAGCTGGTCGCGGTCCACGTGCAGCCACTGGGTGGCGATGTAGAGGTCGACGCCGCCGTCCTCGGCGGGCACGGCCAGGCCGGACTCCGGGCCGAGGAACGCCTGGTCCTGCATGCCGACCTCGTACTCGCCGCGCACCACGACGTCGGCGGTGAACGTGTCGCCGGTCACGACCGGCTGGCGGCGCAGCACGTTGCCGCCGGGCTGCACGTACGGCTGATCCGGGTCGGCGGCGGCGGCGCGCGCATCGGTGACCGCGGGGCGCAGCTCGTACTCCACGACGATGGCCGCGGCGGCCCGCCGGGCGGTCTCCGGATGGTCGGCGGCCACCAGCGCGACGGGCTCGCCCTGGTAGCGCACCTGGTCGACGGCGAGCACGGGCTGGTCGTGATGCTCCAGGCCGTAGAACTTCTCGCCCGGCACGTCCTCGTGGGTCAGCGCGGCCAGCACGCCGTCCATGCGCAGCGCCGGCCCGACGTCGATGGATCTGATCCAGGCCGAGGCGTGCGGGCTGCGCAGGGTGACGCCCCAGACCATGCCGTCCAGCCACAGGTCGGAGGCGTACGCGAACTCCCCCGTCACCTTCAGCGTCGCGTCGGGCCGCCGCGCGCTCTCGCCGACGCCCTGCCGCGTCGTACCGACCGTCTCCGTCATCCTCCGAGTACAGCACCACCGTCCGTGAGGGTCCTATGCGCGGCAGGTGAAATCGCGGTCAGCGGTTGACGGGCCGGCTTGTATATTCCTCCAAGTGCGCATCAGCGACCTTCTGGCCAGGCCGGAGCTGGGCCTGCGCCTGCTCACGGGCGACCCGTCCCGCGAGTTCACCACCGTGCACATCACCGACCTGCCCGAACCCGGCCGCTACCTGTCGGGCGGCGAACTGGTGCTGACCGGGCTGCTGTGGCGGCACGGCCCCGAGGACTCCCCGCGCTTCGTCGCCGCCCTGCGCGAGGCGGGCGTCGCCGCGCTCGGCGCCGGGCAGGCGTGGCTCGGCCACATCCCCTCCGACCTGGTGGCCGCGTGCACCGCGGCGGGCCTGCCGCTGCTGGAGGTGCCGACCGAGGTCTCGTTCCGCACGCTCAGCGAGATCGTGGCGCCCCGCCTGTCGGGCGACGTGCGCGAGGAGCTCGGCCGCCACCGCCGCATCGTGGCCGCCGTGGCGGAGGGCGCCGACCTGCCCGAGCTGGTCGCGCTCACCGCCGCCGAGCTGGGCGTCACGGGCGCGGTGGTCTCCGCCGCGGGCGACCTGATCGCCGGGACTCTGGAGGATCCCGTACGGCTGGCCCGCGCCTACCTGGCCGCGCCCCGGCTGCCGTTCGTGACCGGCGGGCACACCGTCTTCGCCGTGGGCCGGGGGCACCGGGCCGCCGGATGGGCGCTGGCCTGCGACGGCGACCTGCTGGACCGGGCCGACCTGGGGTACGAGCTGGCCGCCTGCGTCGCGCTGGAACGCATCCGCCTGGAGGCCGGGCGGCGGGTGGAGCGCCGGCTGACCGAGCAGCTCCTGGCCGCCGCCCTGACCGGCGGCGACGCGGCCGAGCTCAACGCCAGGCTGCGCACCTGCGGGATCGACGCGGCCGAGCCGTACACGGTCGTGAACGCCGTCGCCGCGGACCCGGGCGAGCGCGGGCCCGATCCGGCGACGCTGGGCGGGCAGGTGCTGGAGGAACTGCTGGGCCGTGAGGTCGTGGCCGCGGCGGGCGCGGACGGCGCGCCGGCCGTCGTCCCGCTGCGCGGCCTCGGCGTGAGCGAGGTGGCGGAACGGCTGCGCGCCGGGGTGGCCGTGCTGTCGGCGCTGCCCGGCACCCGGATCAGCGTGGGCCTGAGCAGCGCGCTGAGCGGCGCGGCCGCCCTGCGCGGCGGCGTCGCGGAATCGGGACACGCCCGCAGACTCGCCGAGAAGCGCGGCGGCGGCGTGGTCACCTCCGCCGAGATCTACACCCACGACCTGCTGCTGGCCACCGTGCCCGCCGAGATCGGCCGCTCGTTCGCCGACAGCCTGCTGGGCCCGTTGCTGGCCTACGACCGCAGCCACCAGTCGGACCTCGTCGGGACGCTCGGCGTCTTCCTGGACACCGCGGGCTCCTGGCACGCCTGCGCCGAGCGTCTGCACGTGCACGTGAACACGGTTCGCTACCGCATCAAGCGCATCGAGGAGCTGACCGGGCGCGACCTGTCCACGATGCCGGACCGGGTCGACTTCTATCTGGCGCTGCGCGCGCCCTGAGCGGCGCGGTCGCGGGCCACGGCGTCGAGCTCGGCCCGGGCGCGAGGTTCCCATCGCGGGTTGCCGAGCTCGGCGGCCAGCGATACGGCGTGTGCCGAGTGCTCGGCGGCCTCGTCGAACCGGCCGAGCGCGCGGAAGGCCCTCGACAGCCCGACGTGGCAGCGAACCTCGCCGATGAGGTAGCGCACGACCGCGAACATGGCCAGCGCGCGGCGGAATCGGGCCACCGCCCTCGGTATCTGCGACGCGGCCAGGTGAACCTCGGCGAGGAACATGTGACCGCTGCCCACCGTACGGGTGTCACCGGCCCGCCGGCCGGCGGCCAGCATCTCGGTGACCGACTGCCGGGCTTCTGTCAGACGGCCCAGCTCCAGCAGCGCCTGGCCGCGCATGAGCAGCGCATAGCGGACACCGACGTCCACGCCCATCTCCCGGGCCAGCGCGAGCTGAGCGTCGGCGTAGGGCAGGGCCGTCTCGAAGCGCTCGGAGATCGCATGAAGATTGGCGAGATTGCCCAGCGCGCGCTGCTCGCCGAAACCGTCGCCCAGCCGGCGCGCCAGCTCGAGCGAGGTTTCCATGTGACGGACGGCCGGCACCAGCCGGTCGGACATCAGCATCGCGGCGGCCAGATGGTTGTGCGCGTCGAGTTCCATGGCCGGATCGTCCAGCCGGCGTGCCACGGCGAGGGCGCACTCGTTGCCTTCGAGCATGACGATCGAGCGGTGGTAGGCGCTGTGGAACCAATGGAGGGAGAAGATGATCGCGACGCCCAGCCGGGCGATCTCCTCGTCCGGCTGGGACATGGCCGCCATGGCCGCGGACACCAGGTTGGTCTCCTCCGTCAGGAACCAGGCGACGGCCTCGTCCCTCGTCTCCAGGGCGAACGGGGCGGCGGTCAGCGGCGTGACGCCGGCCAGGACCCGGTGCGGGTCCATGAGCGTGCTCGCCAGGCGGGTCGTGCCGGCGGCGCAGTCCAGCGCCCTGACGACGGCCGCGCGGGCGCCCTCGGGCCGCAGCTCCGCGGCGTAGAGGCGGACCAGGTCGTGCACCTGGTAGCGGCCGATGCGGCCGTCTTCCACGAGGTTGGCGTCGGCCAGGCGGGTCAGGGCGGCGGCCGCCTCGCCCTCGTCCACGTCCTCGCCGAGCAGGACGGCGGCCAGCTGCACGGTCACCTCGGGGACGTGCAGCGCGCCGAGCAGGGCCAGCAGACGGGCGGCCGTCCTGTCCCGCGCGTCCGCGCTGTCGCGCAGCGCGGTCCAGCTCGAGGCCAGCACGGAACGGACCGCGAGGTCGCCGAACTGCAGCTCGTGCAGCCGCTGCTCGTGACCGAGGCGGCCGGCCAGGCCGGCGAGGGTCCAGTCGGGGTGATCGGCCAGGCGCGCGCCCACGATGCGCAGGGCCAGCGGCAGCCCGTCGCACAACCTGGCCAGCCGCTCGGCCGCCTGCCGGTCCGCGCGCACCCGGCCGGGCCCGGCCAGCGCCGACAGCATCGACAGGGCGTCCGCGGCCGGCAGGGCGCCGAGGCGGGTCTGCACGCAGTCGTCACCGGCGGCCAGGCTCTCCCGGCTGGTGACGATGACGGCCACGCCCAGCGGCCCGGTCAGCAGCGGCCGGACGTGTTCGAGCCCGGCGGCGTCGTCGAGAAGCACCAGCAGCCGCTTGCCCGCCGCCTTGCTGCGCCACGTCGCGGCCGCCTCGTCCACGTCGAGTGGTACGGCGTTGCCGGGCACCCCGAGCGCCCGCAGGAACCGGCCCAGGATCTCCAGCGGCGTCAGCGGCGTGACACCCGGCGTCCTGCCGTGTAATCGCACGAACAGCTGCCCGTCGGGGTAGTGCTCCTTCACCGCGTGGGCCACGCGCAGGGCCAGCGCCGACTTGCCGACGCCCGGCGGGCCGGAGATCGCCACCATCGGATGGGCGGGACCGGCCAGCAACGCGGTCAGCCTGGCCTGCTCCTCGGCCCGGCCGACGAAGCCGAGCAACGCCCTGGGCAGCTGGCGCGGCACCTCGTCGGGCGGCTGGGCGGGTGCCGTCGCGGAATCGCCGCCCAGGATCAGCGCGTGGGCGCGGCGCAGCCCCGGCCCGGGGTCCACGCCCAGTTCCTCGGCGAGCACGCGCCGGCCTTCGGCGAAGACCTCCATTGCCTCGGCCTGGCGTCCGGACCGGTGGAGGGCGAGCATGAGCAGCTCGCGTGCCCGTTCGCGCACGCGGTGATGGGCCAGCAGCCGCCGTAACGCGGCCACCGCCTCCTCCACGCGGCCCAGCCGTACCAGCACGTCGGCGCGGTATTCGCGCACGTCCAGCCACATCTCCCGCAGCCGCCCGCGCTCGGCCTCGGCGAAGGGGCCGGGGACGCCGGACAGCGGGGTGGCCCGCACCAGCTCCAGCGCCTGGTCGAGTGGGGTGAGCGCGGCGGCGTGGTCGCCCCGCTCCCGCAGCGACCTGGCCCGCGCGGCGTGGAGGGCGAACGCGTAGACGTCCACCTGGGCCGGCTCGACCTGCAGGCGGTAGCCGCCCGCGCCGCCGAGCAGCACCGTCGGCTGCCGGCGCGGGGCGCTGACCGGCTCCAGCACCCTGCGCAGCCCGGCCACGTAGGTGTAGATGCCCTGCTCGGCCGAGCGCGGGGCCCCGTCGCCCCACAGCCCGTCGACCAGCGCCGCCATGGTGACCACGTGGGGCGCGCTCATGGCCAGCATCGCCAGGACGGCCTGCTGCCGCGGCGGTCCCGCGTCGAACGGTCCTGAAGCCGTGACCCCGCCCACCGGGCCCAGCAGGTGAATCCGCACGCTCTCACCCCCATCGACCCCGACGGGGGGAAGCCTAGTCGGGGGGACGGACAGTGCGGCCGCGGTTCAGAGATCGCCGGGGTTACAGGCGACGCCGTTGTTGTCCTTGTCCACGTACCAGCCGTATTCGGTGTGGCGGCCGCGGGTGTAGGGACCACCCGCGCCGGCGGCGATGGCCTCCTTGCAGCTCGGGTAGCGCTTGTCCTTGGCGGGGAGCAGGCTGCCGCCGGTGGGGGCGCCGACGGGCGGGTTGCCCGCCGGGGTGGACGCGCCACCGGCCGGGTTCGTGGCCGTCGGGTTCGTGGCCGTCGGGTTCGTGGTTCCGGGGGCCGGGTTCGCGGGCCCGGTCGGGTTGCCGGTGCCGGTCTGGCCGGGAGGCGTGGCGGCCGGGTCGGAGGAGGAGGGCAGCGGGTTGGCCGGGTCGGAGGAGGGGGTGCCGGCCGGGGCGCCGAGTTTGCCCGCCAGGGATTCGGCCTCGAGCCTGGTCAGGGGCCCCAGGCTGAGACTGTCGCCGTCCATGGCCTCCGAGACGGTGGGCGCGGCCACGACGAGGTTCGACGGGGTCACGACGACGGCCAGCGGGCGCTGCGCGGACAGCAGCTCCGACACGAGCGAGGCCACCCGGTCCTTGAACGCGGGCGCCATGGCGATGCGCACCGAATACGTGCCGTCGTTCTCGGAGACGACCTCGATCTGCTGCACGGCCGTGACGGTGACGCCCTTGCCGATGAAGTAGCAGAGGTTCTGCGCGTCCTTGACGGCTTCCTCACCGGCGCAGGAGTCCTTGATGTCGCGCACGGGCGCGAAGTGGATGGGCGAGGCGAGCTGCTGCGGCGGGGCGGCGCCGAGCAACGGCGCGTTGGGGCTCCTGGTCATCAGGACGGCCACCGCGCCCAGGACCCCGGCGATGATGATCACCAGGACGAGCGAGACGAACAGAACGATCGTGGTGGCCTTGCTGGCACCTGATTGTTCCTGCTGCGGTGTGTCGGAGACCGGTGGATTCTCCATCGACATGGACGAGGACCCCATCCTGGCGTTCGTGGGCTGTCGGTGAGCTTATCGAGGACAAGCCAGACCGGGGTAATCAGCCGGACTTCCCGTATTTTCCAGCAACATGTGAGGAAGAATGGAAGAACAATTACAGATTGTCGATGGTTCGTGAAGACCGGTGAAACGAGAGTGGATCCATGAAGGTCGGAGTTCCTCGCGAAGTCAAGAACAACGAGTTCCGCGTGGCGCTCACCCCCGCGGGGGTCCACGAACTCGTACGGCACGGCCACCAGGTCCTCGTCGAACACGAGGCGGGCACCGGTTCGGCCATTCCCGACCGCGACTTCGAAGCCGCGGGCGCGGTCATCCTGCCCGGTCCCGACGACGTCTGGGCCGCGGCGGACCTGGTCCTGAAGGTCAAGGAACCGGTGGCGGAGGAGTATCACCGCATGCGCAAGGGGCAGGTGCTCTTCACCTACCTGCACCTTGCCGCCTCCGAGGCGTGCACGCGGGCCATGCTCGAATCCGGCGTCACCGGCATCGCGTATGAGACCGTCCAGGCGGACAACGGCGCGCTGCCGCTGCTGGCGCCCATGTCCGAGGTGGCCGGGAGGCTGGCCCCGCAGGTCGGCGCCTACCACCTGATGCGCTCGGAGGGCGGCAGGGGCGTGCTCATGGGCGGCGTGTCCGGGGTGCGGGCCGCGCACGTCGTGGTGATCGGCGCGGGCGTGTCCGGCATGAACGCGGCCGCCATCGCGCTCGGCATGCAGGCCGAGGTGCTGCTGCTGGACCGCAACATCGACAAGCTGCGCCAGGCCGACGTCATCTACCGGGGACACTGCCAGACCGTGGCCTCCAACACCTTCGAGATCGAGCGGGCGGTGCTGGACGCCGATCTGGTCATCGGGGCGGTGCTGGTGCCGGGGGCCAAGGCGCCGAAGCTGGTCTCGAACGATCTGGTGCGGCGGATGAAGACCGGGTCGGTGCTGGTGGACATCTCGATCGACCAGGGCGGCTGCTTCGAGGACTCGCGGCCGACCACGCACGCGGAGCCGACCTACCGGGTGCACGGCTCGATCTTCTACTGCGTGGCCAACATGCCCGGAGCCGTGCCGCATACCTCGACCTATGCCCTCACCAACGTCACCCTCCCCTACGCGCTGGCCATAGCCGACAAGGGCTGGGCCAGGGCGCTGCGCGACGACCGCGCGCTCGCGCTCGGCCTCAGCACGCACGAAGGGCACCTCACCAGCCAGCCGGTGGCCGAGGCGCACGGGCTGGAGTGGGTGCCCTTCCAAGAGGTGCTCGGCTAGCGCTACTTCTTGGTCGCCGACGGCGACGGGCTCTGGGACGGCGGCTGCTGCTGTTGCTGCTGCTGCGGGTCGGGCGGCAGCGGAGCCTGGTCGGCGGTCGTCTCCACCGCCTGAGGGCCGCCGCAGGTGGCGCCGGGCTCAGGGGTGTCCTTGCCGTTCTGGTACTTCTTGATGAACGCCGGCAGCTTGGTGTCCTCCGCCTTGTCGAGCTTCAGCTGGTGCCCCCAGGACGAGGCCACGATCGGCGACGGCAGGTTGGGGAACGGGCTGACCAGCATGTACTCGATGTTGCCCGTCTCCTGGGCCACCTTCTTCAGCGCGTCGACCTGCGGCTTGGGCAGGTCGGGGCGGTAGGTGATCCAGACCGCGCCGTGCTCCAGGGAGTGGACGGCGTGCTCGGGGTGGATGGGCTTGTCGTAAACGGCGCACTTCTGCCAGTAGTTGTTGTGCTCGCCGCCGACAGGCGGCGTCTCCTTGTACGAGACGGTGTTCCAGACGTGCTGGCCGGCGTCGTACTTCACGCTCGTCACCCCGTCGAGCGAGCTCGCCCGGGACTGGTTGATCAGGTAGAAGCCGACCACACCGACGAGCAGCACGATGACCGCGCCACCCGCGCCCCACATGAAGAATGCGGTGCGGCGCTCCTTACGCCTCTGCTCGGCCCGCATCTTCTCCAGATGCTCGCGCCGCGCCTGCGCTTTCTCCTTCGTCATCGACTCCTCCATCGGCATGACAACTGCGGGTCACCCTAATGCCCTCCGGGCGTATATGGAGAATAAGAAGCTTAACGATGAGCTCACGCCACCCCTGGGTAGTCTGGACGGCGTCATGGACAAGCCCGCCAGGAGCCCGCTCCTCATCATCGCCGCCGCGATCGTCCTCGCGGCCGCCGCCGCCTTCCTCGTCTTCGGCAGGGGCGGCACGCCGTCCGAGACCTCGCCCGAGGCCGGGTTCGCCCGCGACATGGCCACCCACCACGCGCAGGCCGTGGACATGTCGTTCACGATCAGGGACAAGGGCCCCGCCCCCGACATCGGCAACCTGGCCTTCGACATCATCAACACCCAGGCCAACCAGCGCGGCATGTTCCTCGGCTGGCTGCAGCAGTGGGATCTCACGCAGGCCACCGACCTGCGGCCGATGACGTGGATGGCCGGGCACGGGCACGCCGGGCAGCAGGTGAAGGCGGGCGTGATGCCCGGCATGGCCTCCGCCGAGGAGCTGGCCAAGCTCAAGCAGCTGCGGGGCAAGGAGGCCGAGGTGTTCTTCCTGCAGCTCATGATCCGCCACCACGAGGGCGGCGTGCAGATGGCCAAGGGGCTGCTGCCGCTGTCCGGCCGGGAGGAGGTCAAGAGCATGGCGCAGAAGATCGTCGACGGTCAGACCGGCGAGATCAAGCTCATGACCGACCTGCTCAAGCACCGGGGCGCGCAGCCGCTGCCCTCCATCTTGTGAGCTTCGACGTCGCGGTGGCCGGGTCCGGGCCCAACGGGCTGGTCGCCGCCGTCACCCTCGCCGCCGCCGGGCGGCGGGTCCTGCTGCTGGAGGCGGCCGAGAGCTTCGGCGGGGCGCTGCGCTCGGCCGAGCTGACGCTGCCCGGCCGCGTGCACGACGTGGGGGCCGCCGTCCTCGCCATGGCGCTGCTCTCCCCCGCCTACCGCGACCTGGGCCTGACCTTCGCCGACCACCCCGCACCGCAGACCGGCCACCCGGCGCCACAGGCCGGCCACCCTACGCCGCAGGCCGGCCACCCTACGCCGCAGGCCGGTGACCCAACCCTGCTGACCGGCGATCGTGCCCGCCCGGCCGACGTGGTGTTCGCGCATCCTCCCGTGGCCGCCGCCCACCCTCTGGACGACCGGCCCGCGGTGCTCGTCCACCGCGACGCCGGCCGTACCGCGGAGGGGCTGGGCCGCGACGCGGCGGCCTGGCGGGTGAGCGTGGGCGCGGCGGCACGGGCGGGCAGGCCGCTGGCCGAGACGTTGCTGGCGCCGCTCGGGTGGCCGAAGGCGCCGCTGGCCGCGGCCCGGTTCGGGCTGTTCGGGGCGCTGCCGGCGACCGTGCTCGGGCGCGCGGTGTTCCGGACGACCGAGGGGCGCGCGCTGCTGGCGGGCATGGCCGCGCACTCGGTCCTGGACCTGCGCGCGCCGATCACGAGCGGGTACGGCATGCTGCTGGCGGCCAGCGCGCATCTGGTGGGCTGGCCGCTGGTCAGAGGCGGTTCGCAGGTGCTGGCCGATGCGCTGGTGGCCCGGCTGCGCGCGCTCGGCGGCGAGGCGGTGACCGGGCACCGGGTGCGTGATGTCAGGGAGCTGGACGCGCCGGTCCGCATCCTGGACGTGACGCCGCGGCAGTTCCTGTCGATGGCCGAGCTGCCGCCGGGCTACCGTGACAGGCTGCGCCGCTACCGCTACGGGCCGGGGGTGTTCAAGCTCGACTGGGCGCTCGACGGGCCGGTGCCGTGGCGGGATCCGCAGGTGGCGCGGGCCGGGACCGTGCACCTGGGCGGCACGATGGAGGAGATCGTGCTGAGCGAGGCCGAGACGGCGGCCGGACGCCATTCGCCGCGGCCGTACGTGCTGGTGGTCCAGCCGTACGCGGCCGACGCCACGCGCGGCGGGCACACGCTGTGGGCGTACTGCCACGTGCCCAACGGCTCCACGGCGGACATGACCGCGGCCGTGGAGGCGCAGATCGAGCGCTTCGCCCCGGGGTTCCGCGACCGGGTGCTGGCCCGGCACGCGATGACCACCGCCGACCTCGAACGGTTCAACCCGAACCTGGTCGGCGGCGACATCGGCGGCGGCGCCGGCTCCCTGGGCCAGTTCGTCCGGCGGCCCGTGTGGTCACCGGCGCCCTGGCGTACCCCGCTGCCCGGCGTCTACCTGTGCTCGGCCGCCACCCCGCCGGGCGGCGGCACGCACGGCATGGGCGGCTACCAGGCCGCCCGCCTGGCCCTGCGCGACCACCCTTAGACGGACAGTTCCTCGCGTACGGCGGCGGCGAAGGCGTCCACGTCGGCCTCGGTGGTGTCGTAGGAGCACATCCAGCGCACCTCGCCGATGGCCGGGTTCCAGGTGTAGAAGCGGAAGCGCTTCTGCAGCCGCTCGGTGACCTCGGGCGGCAGGATGGCGAAGACCGCGTTGGCCTCGACCGGCCGGGGCACCTCGACGCCGGGGATGTCGCGCACCGCCTCGGCCAGGCGGCGGCCCATGGCGTTGGCCTGGCGGGCGTTGCGCAGCCACAGGTCGCCGGCGAGCAGGGCCTCGAACTGGACGGAGACGAAGCGCATCTTGGACGACAGCTGCATGTAGGTCTTGCGCAGGTACTCGACGCCACGCGCCGCCTCGGGGTTGAGGACGACGACGGCTTCGCCGTACAGCAGCCCGATCTTCGTGCCGCCGAAGGAGAGCACGTCGACGCCCGCGTCGGTGGTGAGGGCGCGCAGCGGCACGCCCAGCGCGGCGGCCGCGTTGGTGAGGCGGGAGCCGTCCAGGTGGACCTTGAGGCCGAGCTGGTGGGCGTGCTCGCAGATCGCCTTGATCTCGGCGGGGGTGTAGACGGTGCCGAGTTCGGTGGTGTTGGAGATGGAGACGACGCCGGGCTGCGGGCGGTGCACGTCGCCGAAGCCCCACGCCTGCGTGTCGATCAGTTCGGGCGTGAGCTTGCCGTCGGGCGTGGGGACGGTGAACAGCTTGATGCCGGCGGCCACCTCGGGAGCGCCGCCCTCGTCCGTGTGGATGTGGGCGGATTCGGCGCAGATGACCGCCTGCCAGTTCTCCAGCATGGAGCGCAGCGAGACGACGTTGGCCGCGGTGCCGTTGAAGACCGGGTAGGCGGTCGCCGTCTCGCCGAAGTGCTGCCGGAAGACGTCCTGGAGGGCCTCGGTGTAGACGTCCTCCCCGTAGGAGATCTGGTGGCCGCCGTTGGCGCGGGCGATGGCCTCCAGGATCTCGGGGTGCACGCCGGCGTAGTTGTCGCTGGCGAACGCCTTGAGCTCGGGGTCGTGCCGGGGAATCACGCGGTGAGGTCCAATCGGGTGCCGTTGATCTCGGCGGCGGGACGGTCGTAGAGGCCGCCCACCGCTTCGGCCAGGGTTCGCACGTCGGTGAACCCGGCGAAGGCGGCGTCCGGTTTGGCCGCCCGCATGGCGTCGTTGACCAGCGCCTTCACCACGAGGATGACGGCGGCGGAGTTGGTGTCCTTGAGCGCGTCGGCCAGGGACCTGGTCCACGCCTCGGAGGCGGCCTTGGCCGCGGCGTAGCAGGCGCCGCCCGCGGTCGGGGTCTCGGCCGCCTTGGCCGAGACGATGGCGAAGCGGCCGTTGCCGCTCTTGCGCAGCAGGGGCTCGAAGGCCAGCGTGACGTGCTGGAGGGTGCGCACGAGCAGGTCGTGCAGGGCGTCCCAGTCGTCCAGGTCGGTGCCGGCGAACGTCTTGCCGCCGCGCCAGCCGCCGACGAGGTGCACGACCCCGTCGACGCGGCCGTGCTCGGCGTCGATGCGTTCGGCCAGCGCTTGTACGGCGGCGCGGTCGAGCAGGTCGACGTCGTCCTTGTCCACGCCGATGACGGTGTGGCCGTTCTTGGTGAAGTGTTCGGTGACCGCCTGCCCGGTGGGCCCGGCGGCGCCGGTGATGAGGATGATCATGCGCGGATCCCCTTGGTGCTCTCGACGACGTCTGCGAGCTTACGGCGCAGCGCCTCGTAGAACATGCTCAGGGGGAACTCGTCGGACAGGACCGCGTCCACCTTGGCCTTCTGCTCCTCCGGCAGCGCCGTGATGCCCTTGGCCCAGGTGGAGGCCGGGTCGGGCGAGACGTAGGCGCTGACCAGCTCGTGCGCGGCCAGCCAGTGGGCCACCTTGGAGCGGTCGATGCTGTCGCGGTAGAGCTTCTCGACCTCGCCGCGCAGGTCGGCGACGCCGTCGGCGACCCGCTCCCAGTCGATGCCGAGGCGGTTGTCGGTCCAGCGCACGATGTCGTTGCGGTGCAGGTAGGCGAAGAGCAGCTGCCCGCCGAGGCCGTCGTAGTTGCGCACGCGCTCGCCGGTGATCGGGAAGCGGAAGAGCCGGTCGAACAGGATGGCCAGCTGGACGTAGCGGGCGTGCGGCACGCCCTGCCGCTCGAGCTGGACGGCCTCGCCGAACGCGGTCAGGTCGCAGCGCAGCTCCTCCAGGGAGTAGAGCCAGTACGGCATGCGCTGCTTGATCATGAACGGGTCGAACGGCAGGTCGCCGTGGCTGTGGGTGCGGTCGTGGATCAGGTCCCACATGACGAAGGTGTCCTGGGCGAGCTGCTGGGAGGCGAGCAGCCGGGCCGCGTCCGGGGGCAGGTCCAGCTTGAGCGTGGCGGCGGCGGCGCCGGAGACCGCGCGGAAGCGGGCCGCCTCGCGGTCGGCGAAGATGCCGCCCCAGGTGAACCTGGCCGGGGCCTGCCGTACCGCGACGGTCTCGGGGAAGAGCACGGCCGAGTGGGTGTCGTAGCCGGCGGTGAAGTCCTCGAAGGCGATCGGGACGAACATCGGGTTGTCGTAGCCGCCGGCCTCGAGGCGGGCCAGCCAGTCGGGCCAGATGGTGCGGATCCAGACCGCTTCGAGGTTGCGGTTGGGGTTGCCGTTCTGGGTGTACATGGGGAACACCACGAGGTGCTCCAGGCCGTCCTCGCGCTGGGTGTCGGGGTGGAAGAGCTCCAGCGAGCCGAGGAAGTCGGGGACGCCGAGGTCTTGGTCGGCCCAGGCGCGCAGGTCGGCCTGGACCGCGGCGAGGTAGGCGGCGTCATGCGGGAAATATCCCGACATTTCGCCTACCTGCTGGGTGATGGCGGCGACCAGCTCCTTGGCCTTCTGCTTCTCCTGCGGGACGGAGCCGTCCTTGACCTGGAGCGGGCGCAGCTCCTCGACCGTGGCCTTGAGCGCGGCGAACCCGGCCGCCTTGGCCGCGTCGCGGTCGCCGGCGGCACGCTCGTCCGACGGGATCCTCGCGGCCCAGGTGATCACGTTGCCCCAGAGGCGGCGGTGGTCGTAGTCGGCGATCGAGTCGTCGCCGAACAGGTCGGAGTCGGCGAAGACGACCACGCGACCCCGGCCGTGCCGTACCGCCACGGCCAGCGGGGCGGCGGCAGGGGTGGCGGTCGGCGAGGAGGCGAAGAACACCGTGCCGCTCTCGGCGCTCAGCGTGCCCGCGCGGTAAAAACACGCTTTCTTGACGCCCGCGAGCAGGCCGTCGGTGGTGGTGCGGTCGGCCAGGACCCAGGTGGCCACCTCGCGGTGGGCGTTCTTCGGGTCGCGGACCGTGGTGTGCTCGACGGTCACGCCGAAACGGGCCAGGAGCTCGCCGAGGTTGTTGCCGTACTTGTCCTGCTCCTCCTCGGCCAGGACCACGAGCCCGCCGCCGTCGCGGACGTAGGCGTCGATCGCGTCGATCTCCTCCGGGGAGAAGACCGGCGTGCCCTGCCCGGTGGTGCGCTCCCACCGCTCGCCGGAGGGGTGCGCGATGACCAGGACGTCCTGATCGTGGAGCGTTCCCGCGTTCAGGGCGCCGGCGGTGTGGGCGGTGACCGTGTGCCCAAGGTGACGCAGCTGATCGGCCGCGCGCGCGTAGCTGTTGTCGTCGGGGTGACCGGGGTTCATCGCCTCGGCGATGTCGCGGCGGATGGTCCACGACTCGCTGTGCGCCTCGTCGAAGAGCACCTTGGGGAAGGACTTCATGAAATATCTCCTGCCAAAGTCACTTATTGACGAAAAATATACACGAAGGGTGGGGGTGCAGCGCTAGTCCCTTCAGGCGAGCACCTTCTGAAGGAACCCGGCCACATTCCCCCGCGTCCTGGCGACCAGTTCGTCGAGCGTGAGCGACTCGTGGATGCGCGAGCCGGGGCCGGCGTCCTTCTTGCCGCGCAGGTAGAGCGAGCAGGCCAGGTCGGTGCAGATGTAGGCGCCGACCGAGTTGCCGTCACCCCCGACGCGCCGGGCCGTCAGCAGCGAGACGCCGTCACCGGAGTGCGAGGTCAGGCAGATCGAGCACAGGCTGCGCCGCGTGTGCCCGGCGTTGGGCGCCGCCCGGCGCAGCGCCACCCCGACCAGCCTGTCGCCGTGCCGGGCGACGAGGTAGGCGCGGGCGGGCGCGGCGAGGTCCTGCCAGCCGAGGAAGTCGAGGTCGGCCCAGGGCCGCTCGGCCAGGTCACGGGGTACGGCCAGCCGCTTGGCCTCGCCCTTGGTGCAGTTGACGAAGGACGCGCGGATCTCGCGCTCGGTGATGGGGTCCATGGCATCGAAGCTACTTCCCCTATGGCAGGGATACAAATGATTAAGTAGAATCCTAGGAGCCCTAGGAAAGGAGGCGGCATGGCACGAGCCGGAGTGACCGTCGAACGGCTCGCCGAAGCGGCGGCCGACCTGGCCGACGAGGTCGGGCTGGAGAACGTGACGGTCTCCGAGCTGGCCCGCCGCTTCGGCGTGAAGGACGCCAGCCTGTACTCCCACATCAGAAACGCCCACGAGCTACGCGTCCGGGTGGCCCTGCTCGCCCTGGCCGAACTCGCCGACCGGGCCGCCGCCGCGCTGGCCGGGCGGGCCGGCAAGGACGCGCTGGCCGCCTTCGCCAACGCCTACCGCGACTACGCCAGGGAGCACCCGGGCAGATACGCCGCCGCCCAGGTCGAACTCGACCCGGAGACCGTCAGGGCCGGCGCCGCCGGACGGCACGCGGAGATGATGCGGGCCATCCTGCGCGGCTACGCCCTGCCCGAACCCGCCCAGACCGACGCGGTCCGCCTGCTCGGCAGCACCTTCCACGGCTTCGTCGGCCTGGAGCGCTCGGGCGGCTTCAGCCACCACCCGCGCAGCGCCGACGCCTCCTGGGCACGCATCCTGGACACGCTCGACGTCGCGCTGCGCACCTGGCCTAGCTGACCCGCACGCTCTGCCGTACCCGGGTGTGGGTGGCGTCGTCGCAGGTGGAGCGGGCGCAGAAGTACAGCAGGAGCAGCGGCTTGACCGGCCGCTCCACCACGTAGCCGACGAAGCCCAGGCGGGAGGCTCCCTTGGGATCCTGGAGCGTGCCCTGGAAGCTGCGGGCCGGGCTGCTGCCGGCCTGGTCCTGCACCGGGTTCCTGGCGATGGTCACCTGGCCGGGCAGCAGGCCCTCCAGGGTGGACTTCATCTGGTCGGCGGTGGCGACGCCGTCGAGGGTGTCCGACACCTGGGCGTAGACCCCCGAGGCGACGGCCGGGTCGGCGGCGATGATGGGCGCCACCTGCGACCAGTCGGCGTTGGCCCCCGACACGAACAACGCCTCGAACTCCGCCGCCCGCGGCGACACCACGGCGAACACGTCCTCATGGGTGACGGCGATCCAGCCGGCCGGGTAGTCGAAGGTCAGCGGGGCCGCGACGCTGCTTTGGTACCTGGACCAGGACTCGCCCCGCTGGTTCACCAGCAAGAGCACCACCAGCACCAGGGCGGCCAGCGCCGCGGTCAGCGCCGCCAGCACGATCGGCAGCTTGCCGCCCCGCCGTACCCGGGAGGGCCTGGTGGCGGCGAAGACGGCCGGCGGCGTCCTCGGGGCGGTCTCGGCGGCGTGCCCGCTGATCGCGTCCCGGAGGGCGGCCACGAACGCGGTGCAGCTCGGGTAGCGCTGGTCGGGCGACTTGGCCAGCGCCCTGGCCATGACGCCGTCCACCTCCAGCGGCAGGTCCGGTCGTACCTGCGACAGCGGCGCGGGCTGCTCGGCCAGGTGCGCCCACAGCAGGGCGATGTCGTTGTCCCGCTGGAACGGCAGCCGCCCGGTCAGCGCCTCGTAGACCACGCAGGCCAGCGCGTACTGGTCGCAGCGCCCGTCCACGGTCTCCTTGTTGATCTGCTCGGGCGACATGTAGCGAGGCGTGCCGATGAACTGGTCGGTCTGGGTGAGCCCGGAGATCGAGGTGCGGTGCTTGGTGATGCCGAAGTCCGTCAGGTAGACGTGGTCGCCGGCCATCAGGATGTTGGCCGGCTTCACGTCGCGGTGGATCAGGTCGTGGGCGTGGGCGGCGTCCAGCGCGGCGGCCACCTGGGCGAAGATCATGTTGACCTGCGCCACCGGGAGCGGCCCCCGGTCGTAGATGAACCGGCGCAGATCGGAGCCGTCGACGTAGCGCATGGCGATGTACAGCACGCCCGACGGGTCGGCGTTGGCCTCGTAGATCGGGATGATGTTGGGGTGCTCGATGCTGGCGACGGTGCGCGATTCGAGGATGAAGCGCTGGCGGAAGCGGTCGTCCACGCTGAGCACCGGGTTGAGGATCTTCAGCGCCACCCGGCGGCCGAGCCGCGGGTCCAGCGCGAGGTAGACCACGGCCATGCCGCCCTTGCCGACGACGTTCTCGATGACGTATCCGGCGACCTCTTGCCCGATCAGCGACCTGTCGTTCACGTCGGCAGCCCGCAGTAGCCGCAGAAGCGGTGCCCCTGCCCGAGCCGCATGCCGCAGCCGGTGCAGTAGCGCTGCTCGGGGGCGGTCAGGACCGGGTTTGGCGCGGGCTGCAGCGCCTGGTCGCGCCGGACCACGACCGTCTCGGTGGAGCCCTCGTCGAAGCGTGGCAGCGCGCCGCCGATCGGGGGCGGCGCCGCCGGCGGCGGCTCAGGGGTACGGCGGCGCCGCCACAGCAGGACGGCGCCCGCGGCGGCGGCCACGAACAGCACGCCCGCGGCCGCGATGAACGGCCACAGCGGCATCGAGCCGCCCTGGTTCACCGGCGCCTGCCTGGTGCCGGCGTCCTCGGCGGTGCCGCGTTTGGCCAGCGCGGTCTTCAGGTGGGCGCCGGCCACGATGTGGCCGGGGTAGAGCTCCATCACGCGCTGGAAGCCGGGGGCGGCGAGGGTGTAGTACTTCGTGTGGAAGCGGGTGAGGGCGGCCTCGAAGTTGGCGTCGATGGCGCCGCGCCGCGGGGTGACGCCGGCGCCGGCGAGGGCCCCGGTGATCTCCCTGACGCCGATCATGCGGGCGTCCTTGCCGCCGCCCACGAGCATGCCGATGACGTGGCCGTCCTTGTCGCCGATGACGGGGGCGCCGAGCATGCCCTTGTCGGCCAGGCCGCCGAGCTTGACGGGCTCGTCGACCTTCTTCTCCGGGTCGGCGAACGGGCGCCCGCCCGCTCCGGCGCCGCCCTGGCCCAGGTGGGCGATCTCGACGGTGTGCTGGAGCCTGGGCGCGGGGCGGCCGAGGAAGCCGGCCACGTTGGTGGGCGAGCCCTGCTTGTCGGGGACCTTGTCGGCCAGGGGCGCGGTGGGCATGCCGGCGCTGCCGTCGGCGCGGCCGGTGGGCACGAGGACGGCGGGGCTGTCGGGGGTCGTGCCGGCCTTGACGATCTCGGCGGCGAAGCCCTTGGGGTCGGGCGGCGAGATGTTCGGAAATATCGTGATGCTGGGGGTGACGTTGATGAGGCACGTGGCGGTGGCCCGCTTGGGCGGGTAGCAGTCGCGCAGGTGCCGGTCGAGCTGCGGGTCGTCGAGCCGGTGCCGCTTGAAGTCCAGCGGCACCTTGACCTTGTGATGCTCGGAGAAGACCTTGTTGGCGGCGTAGAGGCGGACGTCCTCGGCGCTCTGCACGATCCGGGTGAGCGTCACGATGGCGCCCTCCGGATTCACCACGAGGCCGGTGCCCTTGCCGATCGGGATGTCGTAGGCACGTTCCACGTGCACGAGATCGCCGATGTGGTCCAGCAGGGTGATCTCCACGTGCGCCGTCGCCTCGACCCGGACCACCGCGGGCGTCACCAGGTCGGTGATGCCGCTCGGGTGTTCATGGGCGAGGGCCGGCAGGCCGGGCAGCATCACGGCGACCATCCCGGTCGCCGCCACAGCGCCCGCCAGAGCTGTGAGACGCGCCATCTCCGCTCCCCTACGAAATTGTTAGGACAAGCCTCCCAACCACCCGGCATAAGTCAAGGTCCCGGCACATAGACAAGCGCTTGCTCGGCAACCTACGGTGGACCCGATGAGCTACGTGATCGCCGTGGACGTGGGCGGCACCTTCACCGACGTGGTCCAGCGCGGCCCGGGCGGCCGGATCTCGGTGGCCAAGGTACTCAGCACGCATGACGATCCGGTCTCGGGCGTGACACAAGGCATCCGCAACGTCCTGACCGACCCGGCCGCCGTCACCAGGGTCGTCCACGCGACCACACTGGCCACCAACGCCATCCTGGAGCGCAAGGGCGTGCGCGTCGCCTACGTCACCACCCGCGGCTTCCGCTCGATGATCCCCCTCGGCCGCTACGCCCGCGTCGAGGAGGACCGCTACGACCTGCGCTTCACCCCGCCGCCCCCGCCGGTCGCCGCCGAGGACTGCTTCGAGGTGACCGAGCGCGTCTCCAGCGACGGCTCCGTCCTGACCCCCCTCGACGAGGACTCGGTACGGCGGGCCGCGCGGGAGATCGCCGCCCGCGGCATCACCTCGGCCGCGGTCTGCCTGCTGCACTCCTACGCCAACCCCGGCCACGAGCGCCTCGTGGCCCGGATCCTGCGCGAGCACGTGCCCGGTGTGGCCGTCTCCAGCGAGATCTGGCCGGAGATCCGCGAGTACGAACGGGCCACGACCACGATCATGTCCGCGTACGTGGGCCCCCTCATGTCCGGATATTTGGGCAGATTGCGTGGCAGTCTTCTGGAGCTGGGCATCGACGCGCCCGTGCACGTCATGGACTCCGGCGGCGGCGTCATCTCGGCCGACCTCGCCGCCCGCCGCGCCGTGGCCACGATCGAGTCCGGCCCCGCCGCCGGCGTCCTGGCCGCCGCCGCGACCGGGCTGCCCGCGGTCATCTCCTTCGACATGGGCGGCACCACGGCCAAGGCATGCCTGGTGCGCGACGGCGTCCCCAGCCTGACCCGCGAGTTCCACGTGGGCGGCAAGGGCAGCTTCGGCGGGCGCCGCGCCGGCACCGGCGTCCCCATCAAGACCCCGGCCATCGACCTGGCCGAGGTCGGCGCCGGGGGCGGCAGCATCGCCTGGGTGGACGCGGCCGGCGTCCTGCGCGTGGGTCCCCGCTCGGCCGGCTCCTCCCCCGGTCCCGCCTGCTACGCCCGCGGCGGCGCCGAGCCCACGGTGACCGACGCCAACCTCGTGCTCGGATACCTGTCGTCGGCCTCCATGCCCCTGTCGCGGCCGCTGGCGGTCAAGGCGCTGGAGCACGTCGCCGGGCCGCTCGGGGTGCCGGTCGAGGAGGCGGCGCTGGCCGTACACGAGATCGTGTGCGCGTCGATGGCGTCGGCGGTGCACGTGGTCACCGTGCAGCGCGGCATCGACCCGCGCGGGTTCACGCTGGTGGCCTTCGGCGGGGCGGGCCCCATGCACGCCTGCCGGGTCGCCGAGCGCTTCGGCATCGGCCGGGTTCTGGTCCCGGCGCACTGCGGCGTCGCCTCGGCCGCCGGGCTGCTGTCGGCGGTGCCGGCCACCGAACGGGTGCGCTCGGCGCTGCACGCCGCCGCCCCGGAGGAGATCTTCCGCGCGCTGGCCGGCGAGGCGGCGCACGACCTGGGCCTCCCGCTGTCGGCGTTGCGCGTCACCCGCCTGGTGGACGCCCGCTTCCGCGGCCAGGCCCACGAGCTGACCGTGGAGTGGGACGACCTGCCCACCGGATTCTTCACGAAATATGCCCAGGTGTACGGCGTGGCGCAGCAAGGCGAGATCGAACACGTCAGCTACCGCGTCCGGGTGACGCACCCCGAACCCGCCCCGCCCCTGAGGCCCGGACCGCCGGACCCGCGGCCCCCCGCGACCAGGACGATCCACCTCCCGGAGGCGGGCCCGGCGCAGGTCCCCGTGCACACCAGCCGCGCGTTCACCCGGCTCACCGGCCCCGCCGTCGTCGAGGACCCGGAGGCCACGATCGTCATCCCGCCCGGCTGGCAGGCCCGGCCGGACGCGGCGGGAGCCGTACTCCTGGAGCGGACATGATGGACCTGACCGCCGACGTGCTCCACCACGCGCTGGTCGTGGCCGCGGAGGAGGCCGGCATCGTGGTGGTCCGCTCGGCCTACTCCACGTTCATCGTCGAAGGCTCCGACGCCTCCGCCGCCATCCTGGACGCCGGCGGCCGCCTGATCGCCCACTCGACGGCTACCACGCTCATGAACAGCATGGCGCTCAAGGTCGCGCTCCCCGAGGTGCTGAAGGACCACCCCGTGATGCGCGACGGCGACGTGTACGCGCTCAACGACGCCTACCGGGGCGGCGTCCACACCAACGACCTGCTGGTGTACCGCCCGGTGTTCGTCGGCGGCGTCCCGCGCTACTTCACCGCCACCATGATCCACGTCTCGGACCTGGGCGGCCTGTCGGCGGGCGGCATGGCCCCGCTGGCCACCGACATCTTCCTGGAGGGCCTGCAACTGCCCCCCATCCTCCTGGCCACGGCAGACGGCGTGCTCCCGCAGGTCGAAGCCATCCTCCGGGCCAACAGCCGCACCCCTGACAAGGTCATGGGCGACGTCCGCGCGCTGATCGCCGGCACCGCCGTCGCCGCCGCCCGCCTGCGCGCCCTCATCGCGGAGTACGGCGAAGCGGGCCTGTCCACGGCCGTCGACGCCTACCTGGACCACACCGAGACCAGGACGAGAACCGCCCTGGCCGGCCTCCCGCCGGGCGCCTACACCGCCTCCTACCCCATCGACGACGACGGCCACGACCCCGCCACCCCGCACCACGTCCGGGTGACCGTCACCCTGACCGGTGAGGCGGCGATCCTGGACTTCGCCGGAACCGGCCCCCAGGTCCCCGCCGCGATCAACGCCTCCGCCTCGCAGTCGCTGGCCGCCGCCGTCTTCGCGGTGCGCTGCTTCCTGGACCCGGCCATCCCGATGAACGAAGGCTGCCTGCGCGCCCTGGACATCCGCCTGCCCGAGGGCTCCCTGCTGAACGCCCGCTCCCCCTACCCGTGCGGCGGCCGTTACGTCCCGATCTACGCCGCCATGGAGGCCGTCTTCGCCGCCCTGTCGGCCGCGCTGCCCGAGCGGGCGATCGCGGCGAGCGGCATCCTGCAGCCGTTCTCGATCGCCGCCGTGGGCGCTCCCTACTGGATCCACCTGGCCTACGACTTCGGCGGCGTGGGCGCCCGCCACGGCCTGGACGGCCCCGACGCCACCGGTGTCCACTTCGGCCTGGGCCGCAACTCCGTCCCCCAGGCCGAGCCGGTGGAATCCCGCTGCCCCCTGGTCGTCGAGGCGGTGGAGACCATCCCGGACTCCGGCGGCCCAGGCCGCTGGCGCGGCGGCCTGGGCACCCGCACCGTCTACCGCTTCCTGGCCGACTGCCACGTGACCACCCGCGGCGACCGCCTCCGCCTGCCTCCCCCGGGCCGCGCCGGCGGCCTGCCCGGCCGGGTGGGCGGCTTCTACAAACGCCGGGCCGACGGCACCCTGGAACGCCTGGCCGCCAAGGTCAACAACGTCCTTTTCCTGGCCGGGGAGTCCTTCATCGTCGAAACCACGGGCGGCGGCGGCATCGGCCCTCCCCACGACCGCCCCCGGGCGGAAGTGGAAGCCGACCTCCGCTCCGGCCACATCACCGAACGCGGTGCCAGGGAGGACTACTCGTCAAGCGCCTCCACGAGCACGCCGGGATCGAAGGCAACCTCAAAGGGTGCCTGAAAAGCAGCGACTTGCCCTGCTCGGTGAACCTGCGGGTCCCCGTAGCCCGTAGTGCCAAGGGTGTAGGCGTAGAGCGCCGGGCCCTCGTCCAGTTCGACCCTCCAGTAGGTGGTGATACCCGCCTCGGCGTAGGCGGCAGCCTTGACGAGGCGATCCCGTACTCTCGTGGTCGGGCTGACGATCTCTACAGCGAGGAGTATGTCGCTCGGGGCGAACATCAGCTCCACCGAACGCAGTCTCCTGACGGGAACGACAGCGATGTCCGGGATGAAGAAAGTCCGCTCGCTGATTCTGAGGTTCACCGTTGAGAGAGGCTGCAACCCAGGCGGTGCGGCTTCGTAGAGAAGCCGCTGCATCTGGAAGATCGCAAGCTGGTGGAGAGGGGAAGGGGCAGGACTCACCAGCAGGCTCCCGTTGATGAGCTCGTAGCGGTTCCCGTCATCCGGGAACTCGAGCAGGTCGTCGACGGTGAACGGCGGCTTTCCAGGTAGAACCGTGTCCCCGGGAAGCGCAGTCTCCGTGGCGGTCGGTTCGATCGTTGCCATCGCGGTCACCCACCCAGTATCGCGAGCACGGCCCTTGCCCACATGCTACTTCCCCGGATTTTCTTACTTTCCGTCACCGGGTCGCCACTTTTCGGCGCCTTCCCGGACCGCCGCATGAACCGCCCGCGCGATGCGCGCCCCCCACTCCGACCGAGGCCCCCCGAACACCTCCTCCGCCCCCGCCTCGGGCACCGCCACGCACACGGCGTCCGAAGCCGTCCCCGTACCCGGATACCCGGCCTCGGCCAGTGCCTGCGTCTTGGCCTCCGTGACCGTCATGACGGTGTTGACCAGGGCGGCGTCGGTCATGGGCACGGGGCAGCGGACCAGGATGTTGATCGTGCCCACGCGGATCGGGGCCAGTTCGGGGTCCGGCGCGCCTTCTGGGGCGGCGGCCCAGGTGGGGACGCGGAGGCCGACCGTGGCCCAGGCGGTGACGCCGCCGTCCGAGGCGGACACGCAGCGGTCCACCGAAGCGGCGGTCATCATGCCGACCCCGAGGCCGGGCGGAGCCAGGGAGGTCAGGTGGTCGGCCGGGTCCATGCGGGCGTATCCGGCGACCACCTGGGCGTTGAGGACCCAGGCGCGGGGGCCGATGCCGCCGCCGAGCATGGCCGAGGAGATCGTGCGCCAGCCGGGGCCCAGGTCCCACACCAGCATGCCCAGGCGGGCGCCGTCCTCCACCCGGTAGGTGAGGTTCACGGGCCGCCCCGGACGAGGTGGACGACCGGGCGGCCGTCCGGTCCCGGTTCGACCTTGACGTGGGCGTCGAAGTGTTCGCCCACGAGCGCCTCCGTCAGGACCTGGGCCGGCCGGCCGTGGGCGGCGGCGTGGCCGCGGGCCAGCAGGAGGAGGGTGTCGGCGTACTGGCCGGCCACGGTGAGGTCGTGCAGGGTCGAGACGACGGTCAGGCCGTCGGCCAGGCGGAGGCGGTCGACGAGTTCGAGGACCTGTTGCTGGTGGCCGAGGTCGAGGGCGGTGGTGGGCTCGTCCAGCAGGAGGACGGGCGCCTGCTGGGCGAGCGCTCTGGCCAGGACCACGCGCTGGCGTTCGCCGCCGGACAACTCGCTCAGGCGGCGCTCGGCCAGCGGGCCCAGGTCCAGGCGGTCCAGCACCGAGGCGGTGATCCTTCTGTCCTCGCGGCTCTCGCTGCCCAGATAGGAGATGTACGGCGTGCGGCCCAGGAGGGCGTAGCCGGAGACGGTCATGTCCGGTGGCAGGGCGGGGCTCTGGGGGGCGTAGGCGACCAGGCGGGCCCTGGCCCGGGGTTTGAGGGAGGCGGCGGGGCGGTCGGCGATGGTGACCTCGCCCCGGTGGGCGACGATGCCCATGACCGCTTTCAGGAGGGTGGACTTGCCGGCGCCGTTCGGGCCGATGACGGCCAGCCATTCGCCGCGCCGTACGGACAGGTGGACGTCCGTCAGCACCTCGCGCTCGCCCAGCGTGACCGACAGGCCGGTGCCGGCGATCATGTGGCGGTCCGGCGGGTCATGCGCAGCACCACGACGAAGAACGGCGCGCCGACGAACATGGTCACGACGCCGATGGGCAGTTCGGCGGGGGCGATGAGGGTGCGGGCGAGCAGGTCGGCCAGTACGAGGAAGGCGGCGCCGCCGATGAGCGACAGGGGCAGGACCATGCGGTAGGAGCCGCCGGCCAGGCGGCGCACGATGTGCGGGACGACGATGCCGACGAAGCCGATCAGGCCGCTGACCGCGACGGCGGCGGCGGTGGCCAGGGAGGCGGCCAGGAGGACGGCCAGCCGTACCCGGGAGGCGTGGACGCCGAGGGCGGTGGCCTCGTCGTCGCCCACGGACAGGACGTCGAGCATGCGGCCGTGCAGCAGCAGGGCGGTGGCGGAGACGGCGGCGTAGGGCAGGACGAGCCAGAACTGGTCCCAGCCGCCGCCGACGTCGCCGAGGATCCAGGAGTAGATGCGCTGGAGCTCCTCGACCTTGAACTGCTGCACGAACGTCTGGATCGCGGTGAGGAAGGAGGTGACCGCGACGCCGGCCAGGACCAGGGTGGCGGTGCCGCCGGAGCGGCCGGCGGTGTTGCCGAGCACGTATGCCAGCATGACGCCGCCGAGGGCGCCGAGGAAGGCGGCGACGGGGATGCTGAGGACCGGCGCGGGCACCAGCACGATGACCAGCGTCGTGGTGAGTCCGGCGCCGGCGGCGGCGCCGAGCAGGTACGGGTCGGCCAGCGGGTTGCGGAAGACGCCCTGGTAGCCGGCACCGGCCAGGGCGAGCAGGCCGCCGACGACGGCGGCGACCAGCACTCTGGGCAGGCGCAGTTCGTACAGCAGGCCCTTCTCGATGGGCGCGAGCCCGGAGTCGACGGTGACGAACGGCAGCCAGTCGGCGGCCTGCAGCACGACCTGCCAGGGTGAGATGCCGGCGGCGCCGCCCAGAAGCCCGGCGATCATGCCGGCGGCCAGCAGGACGAGCGCGCCCGCCATCCAGAGCGGGCGCGCCCGTGCGGGCCGGAGCCGCGTGCCGTGCACTACTTCGCGGCCGCCTTGCCGACGGAGGCCTCGATGGCCTTGGCCAGGTCGACGATGCGCGGCCCCCAGCGGGAGGCGAGGTCGTCGTCGAGCTGGATCACCTGGTCGTTCTCGATCGCCGACAGGCCCTTCCAGCCGGGCCGCTTGGCCAGGGTGTCCTTGCTCTGCTGGCAGCATTTGACGTCGGCCAGGAAGATGAGGTCGGGGTCGGACTTGGCGACGAACTCGGCCGACAGCTTGGGGTAGCCGCCGGCGGCGCCGGGCGCCTGGTCGGCGATGTTGGTCAGGCCGAACATGGCGTAGATCTGGCCGATGAAGGTGGAGGACGTGGCGGCGTAGGGCGTCGTGTCGAGCTCGTGGTAGTAGGTGAGCTTCTTGGCCTTCGGCGCGTTGGCGGAGAGCTTGTCCAGTTCGGCCTTCATGCCGGTGACGACCTGGTCGGCCTTGTCCTTGTTGCCGGTGGCGGCGCCGAGGTCGGCGATCTCGTCGTACGCCTCGTCGATCTTCACCGGGGCCGGTTCGAGCAGGACGGGCACGTTCAGCTTGCCCAGCTCGGCGACGATCTTGTCCTGGTCGTTGGCCAGGATGACGAGGTCGGGCTTCTTGGCGACGATGGCCTCGACGTTCGGCTTGAAGCCGGACAGGTCGCTCTTGGGCGCCTCGGCCGGGTAGGTGGACTGGTCGTCGACGGCGACGACCTGCGGGCCGGCGCCGATGGCGAAGAGCGTCTCGGTGGAGGTGGGCGAGAGCGAGATGATGCGCTCGGGCTTCTTCTCCAGGGTGACGGCGCCGTTGCCCGCCTGGACCGTCACCGGGAAACCGGCCGCCGCTGGGGCGGAGGACGAGGGAGCGGAGGAAGACGGGGCTGCGGACGGGGTGGTGGTCGTGCCGGTCTGACCGCAGGCGGTCAGGACGAGCGTTCCCAGCAGCGCGCCCGCGAAGGCCGTGCGTACGGGCCTCACGAGAAAGTCCTTTCACACTGTCGGAACCGAGAGACCCGCGGGTGAGCGACGGATCACCCTTTTCCACGAGGGTTGATGACGTCAGCGCGTGGCAGGCGACCTGGCTGTGACAGTTGCGGGACAGCGCCGGACTCGCACCGGACTTCGCTGCAACACTGCGCTTCGGACAAGCTTCGGACAAACGCTATCAATGCTCCGATGGTGGTCGGAGTCAAGGGGTGGTGACTTGAATCTCCGCCTCGGAGATGATGCGCTGCAGCCTCAGCCCGTGGGCGGCGTCGAGCGGGTGCCCGCCGCCCTGCCGTACGGTCTGCGCGAACTCCGCGGCGACCACGGCCAGCGGGTCGTCGTCGAAGCCGGGCAGGACGGCGTTGCCCTTGCGCCCGTAGACGGCGAACTGGGAGGGTGGCAGGTCGCCGGCGCCCGCCATGCAGAGGGAGACCTCGCTCACCGCGCCGCCCTCGTGGTCGAGCAGGAGGCCGACCCAGCCGAGCGGGTTGCCGTGGGCGCGTACGCCGGTGACCCGGCCGAGGGCGGCGTCGAGCAGGTCGATGACGTGGGGGCCGACGTCGAGCAGGGCGCCGCGCTGCAGCCGCCAGGGCGTGCCGAACGGGTGGTCGCCGGAGAGCACGGCGCTGACGTTGACGGCGTGGCCGCCGAACGGGTCGATCTCGGCGCAGCGTTCCAGGAACGCGCGGGTCTGCGGCGCGTAGCGCAGGGTCAGCAGCATCTGCGAGGCCACGCCCGTCTCCGCGACCGCCGCGGCCAGCCGTTCCGCGCCGTCGAGCGCGTCGGCGAGCGGCTTCTCCAGCAGCAGCGCCTTCCCGGCCCGCGCCGCCTTCACCCCCAGCTCAGCCTGTACGGCCGGCGGCACGCAGAAGCAGATCGCCGCGGAGGCGTCGAAGAGGTCCTCCAGCCGTTCGAAGACCGGGGCGCCGAGCCGTGCGGCGGCCTCGGGCCGGCGGGCCCACACGCCGACGAACTCGATCTCCGGGCTGGCGGCGAGCATGGGCGCGTGCGCCATCTCCGCCCACGGGCCCGCCCCGACCAATCCGACCTTCACCGGCTCCATAAGTCACCATTTAACCGGCAATTCAGTCAGACCTCGACCGACGATCGATCGCCGGTAGGAGATCGGGCCGGGAACCAGCCGCAGCCCGGGCAGCCGCCGGCCGAGCACCTCCAGCGCGGTGCGCAGCTGCAGCCGCCCGAGCGCCGCCCCGACGCAGAAGTGGATGCCGTAGCCGAAGACCAGGTGCGCGTCGGCGTTGGGCCGGTCGAGGTCGAAGACCTCGGGCTCGGCGAAGACGGCCTCGTCGTGCGCCGCCGAGTCGGTGGACAGCAGCACCAGCGACCCCGCCGGAATCGTCGCCCCGTGCAGGGAGACGTCAGTGGTGGCGTGACGGAACGAGCCCAGTGAGGCCCCGTCGATGCGCATGCACTCCTCGACCGCCCTGCCGAGCCTGTCCTGCGGCACCGGCCAGACGCCCTCGCGCAGCAGCCGCAGCACGCTGTTGCCGAGCTGGTTGGGCACGGTGTCGTTGCCGCCCAGGAGGATCGTGGAGATCAGCTCCACCACCTCCCGATGCGACAGCTCCCGCCCGATCAGCCCGGTCATCAGCGAGGTGAAGTCGTCACGCGGCTCGCGCGCCCGGGCGGCGACCAGCCGGTCGACGTAGTCCAGGTACTCCAGGAAGCTCCCGGCCAGCTCGAGCTGGCGATCCGGCGGCTGCGGCGACAGGAACAGCTGGAACCAGTCCTTCACGTGCGCCTGCACGTGCGCCTCGTCGGCCTCCGGCACCCCGATGAACCGGGCGGTCAGCTTGACCGACGGCTCGTGCCCGATGTCGCGGACGAAGTCCGCCTCGCCCCGGGACACGATCCGGTCCAGCAGGTCCTCGTTGAGCGCCCGGAAGCGATGCTCCAGCGCGGCGACCGCCCGTGGCGTGAACGCCCGCGAGACCGACCGGCGCAGGCGCGTGTGGTCGGGCGGGTCCACGTTCGCCACGAAGCTGGACAGGAACGAGCCGTGCTCGCCCAGCTTCTCCCTGGTCGCGGCGGTCAGGCTGCGCGAGATCGTGAGAGAGCCCCTGGAGGAGAACCGCACGGGGTCGCCGTAGGCGGCACGCACGTCGGCGTGCCGGGTCAGGACGTAGGCGCCGAGGTGCGCGCTGTGGAAGACCGGCTGCTCGCGCCGCAACCGCCTCAGGAAGTCGTACGGCGCGGCGACGTGCCAGTCGGAGCTGACGTCGAAGTCCATCCAAAGATCCTTCGCGGGTTGTCGACGAGCATGAGCTGGATCTGCGCCTCGGTGACGCCACGCTCGCGCAGCGCGGGCAGCACGTCACGGGAGATGTGCAGGAGGTGGTAGTCCGGGTGGCGGCGCCGTACGACGTCGGCGTCGAAGCGGTCGTTGAAGCAGTAGGAGTCGTGGGAGAGCACCAGGCGGCCGGCGTGGCCGCGGGCGCAGAGGTCGGCCACGATCCGGACGCGGTCGGCGAAGGGGCTGATCGTGTCGATGCCGAAGCGGTCCATGCCCAGGTAGGAGCCGCCGGCCAGGAGCTCTTCGAGGTAGGCCAGGTCGGTGGAGTCGCCGGCGTGGCCGATGACCACGCGGGAGAGGTCCACGCCGCAGGAGGCCAGCAGGCGCTGCTGGTCGAGGCCGCCGGGCTCGTGGCTGTGGGTGGTGATGGGGGCGCCGGTGGCCAGGTGGGCTTCGGCCACGGCGCGGAAGATGCGGCGGCAGTTGGGGGTCATGCCGGGTTTGTCCGTGGCGCACTTGAGCATGGCGGCCTTGACGCCGGTGCGGCCGATGCCCTCGGTGAGGTCGCGGACGAAGAACTCGGCCAGCCGGTCCCGGCCGCCGAAGAGCGAGCCGGGGCCGCGGTTGCCGAAGTACGGCGGCAGCGCGTCGTAGGTGTAGAGCCCGGTGGCGGCCACGATGTTGACCGAGGTCAGCTCGGCCACCCGCTGCACGGCGGGCACGTAGCGGCCGAGGCCGACGACGGTGAGGTCCACGATCGAGTCGATGCCCTCGGCCTTGAGCGCCTCCAGCTTCCCCGCGGCCTCACGGGCGCGGGCCTCCAGGTCCCAGCCTTCGGGGATGTCCGGCCAGTTCCAGAGGATCTCGGGGCTCAGCCCGAAGACGTGCTCGTGCATGAGCGTCGCGCCGAGGTCGGCGACGGGCCCCTTCACGGTTTCGGGCACGGGAACCTCGGGTGCTCGAACGGCTCGTTGACGCGCAGGCCGAGCCCGTCGGTCTGCTTGTACGGCGCGCCCGTGTAGAGGGCGGCGGCGTCGAAGTAGGTGACGGTGAACGACAGGCGGGTCTCCGCGCGCCGGTTGACCGGGGCGCCGTGCACGGTGAGGGCGTGGTGCACGGTGGCGTCGCCGGCCTTGAGGTCGAGCGGCGGCGACAGCTCCAGGTCGCCGAGCCAGGGATGCAGGCTGAGCTGGTCGTCGCCTTCGGCGGTGAAGCTGCGCCCGAGCAGGCCGTGGCGGTGGGAGCCGGTGTAGAAGCGCAGCGCGCCCATGTCGGCGGGCACGTCCACGAGCGCGAGCCAGACGGTGAGCATGGCCGAGCGGTCCATGGGCATCCAGGGGAAGTCCTGGTGGAACTGGGTGGCCCCGTGCTCACCCGGCTCCTTGACCAGCAGGTTCGTCACCTGGACGCGGACGGCGGCGACGTCGTGCAGCATGGCGGCGGCGGTGGCGGCCAGCGCGGGGCTGACGGCCAGGGCGGCGAACGCCTCGTCCCGCTCGGCGATGTCGCGGGACTGGCCGAACGCCTGGTCGATGATGCCGCCTGCCGCGTCGCGCCGGTCGCGGAGGTGCTCCAGGGCGCGTTCGCGCAGCATGTCCACGGTCGCCGGATCCACCAGGCGGGCCAGCCGTACCCACCCCTGTTCCCTGAAGGCGGCGACCTCGTCGGCGTTCGCCTGCCGTACCCGGATGTCCATGACCCCGATGTTGGTAGCAAGCGCTTGGTAAGTCCAGCGCGAACGGGAAGGAGCCCTTGCCGGATAGCCAAGCGCTTGGTTGGATGTCCGCATGCGGCCCTTCCGGTTCGGCGCGGTGGTACGGCAGGCGGACTCGGCCAAGGCGTGGGCGGAACAGGCCAGGCGGCTGGAGGGCACCGGGTTCGACGTGATGCTCGTCCCCGACCACCTCGTCGGCGAGCGCCTGGCCCCGATCCCCGCCCTCGCGGCGGCCGCCGCGGCCACCACGCGGCTGCGCCTGGGCACGATGGTGCTGGCCAACGACTTCCGGCACCCGGCGGCCCTGGCCAAGGAGCTGGCCACGCTGGACGTGCTGTCCGACGGCCGGGCCGAGCCCGGCATCGGCACCGGCTGGATGGCCGGCGACTACGCGGCGGCGGGACTGCCCCTGGACCCGCCGGGCGTACGGCTGGAACGGCTGGCCGAGGCGCTGGCCGTGCTCAAGGGGCTGTGGGGCGAGGGGTCGTTCACCCATCACGGCGCCCACTACCGGGTGGAGGGCCTGGATCTCTATCCGAAGCCGGTGCAGCGCCCGCGTCCGCCGTTGCTGCTGGCCGGCGGCGGCCCCCGGCTGCTGCGCCTGGCCGCGCGGGAGGCGGCCTCGGTCAACCTGACGACCCGGGTGCTGCCGGACGGCTCGGGACCCGACCCCGCCGACGGCGGCCTGGACGCCTTCCTCGCCAAGATCGCCCTGGTCGAGGACGCCGCCCCGGGGCCGATCGAGCTGGGCACCAGCATCCTGGAACTGGGCGAGGCCAAGGCGGCGGCCTGGAGCCACGCCGACACCTCGGGCCTGGCCGCCACCCCCCAGGTCCTCCACGGCACCCGTCACGATATTTCCGACAAACTCCGTCACTGGCGGGCCGAACATGGCCTGACCTACTTCGTCCTCCACCACGACCGGGACCTCGACGCGTTCGCCCCGATCGTGGAAGAGCTGGCCTGACCTGCGGGGAAGTGCCGCGATGGCCACCTGGTTTGATGGTTTCATGAGGGAACTTCTGCTGCTCAGGCATGGCGAGACCGAGTGGAGCAAGAACGGCAGGCACACCGGCCGCACCGATCTGCCGCTGACCTCTTACGGCGAGAGCCAGGCCGCCGCCCTGGCGCCGCTGGTGAAGGGGAAGACGTTCGACCTGGTGCTGGTGAGCCCCGCGCAGCGCGCCAGGCGCACCGCGGAACTGGCCGGCCTGACCGACTACGAGGTGGACCCGGACCTGTGGGAATGGGACTACGGCGGCTACGAGGGCATCACCACGGCCACGATCCGCGAGACCCGGCCCGGCTGGTACCTCTGGCGTGACGGCGTGATCCCCGGCGACGCCGCCCATCCCGGCGAGAGCGCCGCCGAGGTCGGCGCCCGCGCCGACCGGGTGATCGCCCGGGCCAGGGCGGCGCAGGGCGAGGTGGCCCTGGTGGCGCACGGCCACTTCCTGCGCGTGCTGACCGCCCGCTGGCTGGGGCTGCCGCCCGCGGACGGCCGCCTGTTCCGCCTGGACACCGGCACCTACTCCAGGCTCGGCTTCGAGCACGCCGAGCCGGTCGTCCTCAGCTGGAACGCGCCGGTGCTCAGCTGACCCTGCTGCGGGTGGCCGAGACGTGCAGGCTCCTGGTCACCAGCCAGGCGCGCAGTGAGCCGGTCCGCGGGTCGAAGGCGCCCGGCCGCTCCCACAGGGCGACGAACACCTCCTGGGTCACCTCCTCCGCGGCCGCCGCGGAGCCGGTGACCTTGACGGCGACGCCGTACACATAGGGGGCGTAGGCGTCGTAGGCGCTCTCCAGCGCGTGCGGATCGCCGCTGATGAGACGCGCCCGCACGTCCTCGTCCGAGATCATCAGTCGCACCCCAGAGTGGCCGCGGCGGCGACCAGGTCGCGGGCCAGTCCCGGATCGCCCTCGGCCGCGTAGGCGAACTCGGGCGCCCGCCCGGCCACCAAGCGGCAGAAGCCGACGGCCTCGGCCGACAGCAACACCGCGACCCGTTCCGAGGGCTCGGCCAGCGGCACCGTCCAGCTTCCGCCGCCCGGCCCGGTCAGCACGAACGTGGCCGAGACGTGCCGGCGCGGCCCCTTCATCGCCCGGGGCAGCATGGCCAGCCCGAACTCCACGATCTGCCTGACGTGCGCGTCCGCGGGCGGATCCCCGCGCGGGCGGCCGAGCGCGGCCCTGATGTCGTCGGCGTGCGTCCAGGTCTCGAAGGTCCGCTGCACCATCGCCTGGCGCAGCGAGCCGCGCGCCGGGCCGGTGCCCGCCAGCGCCATGTCCACGCCGAGCAGCGCGTGCGCGCCGCCGGAGACCCGTTCGAGCAGCTCGCCCGCCTGATCGCGCCAGCGCCGGTGCACGGGCGCCTCCCGCGCCCGCACCCCCATGAACTGCGCCACCCGCGCGTCGTTGGCGGCCAGGTGCTCGACCATCGCGCGCACGGTGCCGTGCTTGACCACCGGCGCGTCCCACTGCGGCGTGCTCAGCTCGGTGAGCAGCTCGTCCATGAGCGCCACCTGCGTCGCGTACGGCACCGCCACCGCCATCACCTCGGGCGGGGCCGGCTCCCTGCGCCGGCGGGCCAGGGACAGCATGGTCTCGCGCAGCCTGGCGGGAGGGGCGAGCGCCGGGTCCGGCCGGTCCAGCAGGGCGATCGCGGCCGTGCACTCCGGGCACGCGGCCACGTGATCGTCGGGACTCTGGCCGTCGAAGAGGTACGGGTCCGTCATGGGCAACCTCCGCAGCCCGACGCTACGTCCCCGTGACGCCCCCGTCGAGTGCCAGCTTGCTACCCGGGAACGGCGCCAGAACGGTTTCCCGCCACGGGCCGTCGAGGAAGGCGCGGGCCCGCTCGCGCCAGGCGGGCAGCCGGTCGTCGGCCGGGACCTCGTCGTCCAGGCCGAGCGCGGCGTCGTGCGCACGCTGGACGGCCAGATGGGAGTCCAGCGACATGCCCCAGACGGTGACCGCCTCGGTGTCGCAGAACAGCACCTCGTACAGGCCGACCAGCCGGTGCCCGTGCTCGGCCAGGATCGGGGCGCGCTCGGTCCGCACCGCCTCCAGGTAGTCCAGGGCGGCGCCGGGCCGGACCCGGGCGCTCTCGAACAGGTAGAACTCGGCGGCGTACCCCTCGGCCACCAGCCCGGCCAGCGCGGGCGAGCCGGCCACGGCGCCGAGCGGGCGGGAGAAGGCGGAGAAGCGCAGGTCGTCGATGTCGGAGAGGAACAGCCGGTCGTCGACGCCCTGGTAGATCTCCATCATCTGCCGCCAGCCGCCGTCCCAGCCGCCGTGGCAGTCCCAGAGCGTGACCGCCTTGAACTGCGGGTGGCCGGTGATGCCCACGGCGTAGAAGGCGCCGACCAGGTCGATCTCCCGGGACCTGATCGACATGCCCTCCGTCAGGGCAGGCTGCCGCCTGCTCTCGTCCTCGCGCTTGTACCGGGTCAGCCAGGCGAGGTACTCCGTCGGCCTGCGGGAGTTCATGGGCCGGAAGTCGACCTCTTCGAGCAGGTAGATGCCTCGCCGCACGCGCCACCTCACCTATTAGCCAAGCGTTTGCTTGGCTTGCAGGGTATCAGGTTGCGGACCACGGCCGGTCAGCCATTCCAGGACACGCCGATGACCGGACTCGGCATCCTGGTAATGCCCCCAGTGCCAGTACCGCGGCTGGTCACGGATGCCGGTGATCCAGGTGCGGTAGGAGACGGCGCCGTCCGCCGGCGCCACGCCGTACGTGCGGACGACGACCTTGCCGCCGGGTGCCAGGAGCACGTCGTCGGCGATCGGGTAGAGAGTCAGCTGGTCGAGCATGGGCCGATCCTCACAGAGCGCGGGATTCGGCCCATTACGCCCCCGCAGCGCCGCCGTTACGCGGCGGCGTTCCCGGTAAAAACGGCGTTACACCAGCAGGCCGTCGAACTCTCCGTCCTTCACCCCGAGCATGAGCGCCCGGATCTCCTCGCGGGTGTAGATCAGGGCCGGCCCGTCGGGGAATCGCGAGTTGCGGACCGCGATCGCCCCGTCGGGGAGCTCGGCGAGCTCCACGCAGTTGCCCTGCGAGTTGCTGTAGCGGCTCTTGCGCCAGGCCACCTGCTTGAGGTCGGCCGCGGGCATGCCGTTATACGTGTGCTTCATTTAGATCTTTCTGAGATGACCGCCGATGAGCTCCACGGTGCCCCCTGGCGTGGTGCTCTCCACGCACAACTGCTCCATCGCGGTGAGGTACGGGTCGACGTCCTCACGCTTGTCGAGGTACAGGGCACCCCAGAGCTGTTCGACGTATACGACGTCCGACAAATCGGACTCGGGAAACCGCAAGATGCTGAATGCGCCTCCTTCAGCGGCGTGCATGCCGTACCTGAAGGGCATCACCTGAATCGTGATGTTGGGGAGGGCGGCGACCTCCAGCAGGTGCTGCAGTTGCTCGGCCATGATCTCTCTCCCCCCGATGGTCCGCATGAGCGTCGCTTCGTCGATGACCGCCCAGAGCCTCGGGCCGTCCTTCTGGGTGAAGCGCTCTTGCCGTTGCAAGCGCAGATGCACGCGGCTTTCTATCTGCTCCGGGGTTGCATCGGGGTTGCCGAGCCGGTACACGGATCGCGCGTAGTTGGCCGTCTGCAGCAGGCCGGGCACGTGCTGCACCTCGTAGGTGCGGATCACGCTCGCCGCCTCCTCCAGTCCCACATACGTGGTGAACCAGCCCGGCAGCACGGATGAGTACTTGTGCCACCAGCCGGGGGTGTTGGCCTCGCGGACCATTTCCAGCAGCGCTCGCCGCTCGGCGTCGTCGCTGACGCCGTACAGCGTGAGCAGGTCTTCTACGTCACGTGTCTTGAAGCCGACGCGGCCCAGCTCCATCCGGCTGATCTTCGATTCCGAAGCCCGGATGTGGAAACCGGCCTGGCCGCGGTCGAGACCGCTGTTCTCGCGCAGGCGCCTCAGGCTCGCCCCGAGCATGATGCGCCGAACAGTCGATGCGGAACCCGGCGGATCGATGGACACGTGCTGCTCCTTGGTCGATTCCTTGTCACACAGTCTGTCACTTCACGGCCGAAAGATCATGGGCCGCGGACAAGATCCCCTTTCCCGCCGATTGACCATTTGATGGCCAACGGTAGCGCTCCGCGCGTGCTTCTGCACGTGCATTCGCTCTTGCACCTGCACGAGAGTTTGCCGCACAATGATCAACGTGCAATCCACCTTGGCGCACGGCCAATGGACCACGTTCGACTGGTGGCCCCCGGTCGGCTGGTGGCCCGAGGCGGCGCGAGATCTCCTGGTGTCCGGTCCCCACGCGAGCGCCACCTTCGTCCTGCCGCCCGCCGCGCTCTCCGTGCACTCCGCCCGCATCTTCACCTCCGGCACGCTGTCCGGATGGGGCCTGGCCGAGCTGAGCGAGAACCTCGAACTCGTCGTCTCCGAACTGGCGACCAACGCCCTGCGCCACGGCCTGCGCCTCAACGAGCCCCACCGCCAGCGCCCCGTCCACATGTCCCTGGTACGGCGCGGCCCCCTCGTCACCTGCGCCTTCACCGACCCGGGCACCTCGGTCCCGGTCCTGCGCTACCCGGGCCCCCTGGACGCCGGCGGGCTGGGGCTGCACATCGTCGACTCGCTCAGCATGCGCTGGGGATGGTCCGCGCTGGCCCCCCACGGGAAGATCGTCTGGGCCGTCCTGTCCTGACAGCCCTCTTGACTGGGTTCCGCTGCACTACCGTGGATGGTCATGGCTCACGGCGAGTCCCGCGCGACCCCCATGAGAGTGCTGACAGATGGACGATCACCTGCTCGGCTGGCTGCGAACACTTGACGAAGACAGGCTCGGCCGCGTTCTGGTCAACCGGCCCGACGCCATAGCCCCTCCCTGGCCGCGGCGCCTCGACGTGCTGGCCCAGCGGCTCGGCAACGGCTTCGCGGTCATGGCCGCCATGCGCGGCCTCCCGCTGCCCTGCCTCGAACTCGCCCAGGCGTGCCTGGTGATCCGCGCGCCCGCCCCCGCCAAGGTGAGCGCCTTCCTCGGGGTGGCGGAGCAGGAGATCGCGCCCCATCTCGACTGCCTCTACGACCACGCGCTGGCCTGGCCGGGCGACGACGGCGTGATCCACCTGTCGGAGGCGGTCTCGCGCTGGTGGGCCGCCCCGCTCGGCCTGGGTGAGCCGCTCGAGCACTACCTGAACTCCTGGACGATCAGCAACGACGCGCTGCGCGCCATGGCCCGCACCCTGGGCGTGCCCTCCCACGGCAACAAGCGGCGCACGATCCTGCGGGTCGCCGAGGTCCTGGCCGACCCCGCCCGCATGGACAGGATGCTGCGCAACGCCCCCGAGGGCACCCGCGCGCTCCTCGACGCCTTCGCCTGGGACGGCCCGGTCCGCACCGTCGAGGGCGGCCGCTTCGTGCTGCCCGGCACGCCGGAGAAGTGGGCCGCCGACCACGGGCTGCTCTACCGGCCGCGCTGGGACAGCGCCGAGATGCCCCGCGAAGTGGCGCTGTGCCTGCGCGGGCCCGGCTACCAGCCGCCCTTCACCCCGCACCCGCCCGAGGTGGCCACCATCCCCGTCGACCCGGCCGAGGTCGACCACCTGATGACGCTGGCCGCCCCGCACGTGGTCGAACGTTGCGCCGCCATCCTCGACAACACCTCCAAGACGCCGCTGCCGCTGCTCAAGACGGGCGGCGTGGGCGTGCGCGAGGTCCGCAGGGTGGCCAGGGAGACCGGCTGCGACGAGGACGAGACCCGGCTGCTGCTGGAGGTCTGCGCCGTGGCCAGGCTGCTGGCCTGGGACGAGCAGTCGGGCGGCATGGTGCCCACCGACCGCTTCGACCGCTGGCGCCTGGACGAGGGCTCGGCCCGGCTGCGCGTGCTGCTGGCGGCCTGGTGGCGCATGGAGCGCTCGTCCCTGCGCAAGATCGACGGCAAGTACGGCACGGTGCTCGGCGACGACCAGTCTGGCAGCTCGGTGGCCAGAGTCCGCCGGGCGGTCCTGACCGGCCTGGCCCATCTGCCCGCCGGCACCGCCTTCGCCGAGCGCGGCAGCCTCGTGCGCAACGTGCACTGGCACGCGCCCCTGCTCGACCAGGCGCTGCTGGCCGAGTGCGCCGCCGGGGTGCTCGACGAGGCCCGGCTGCTGGGTCTGCTGGCCGGCGACTGCCTCACCGACCTCGGCCGGGCGCTGGCCGGGCTGGCCGCGATCGCCGGTGACGAGAACGACGACGCCGTCCCGCTCGTGGAGCACGATCCGATACTGGCCGAGGCGTCCACGCGGGCGCTGGCCAGCGTGCGCAGGAGCGCGTTGTTCGGCCCCGACCTCACCGCGGTGGTCACCGGGCCGCCGTCGGCGGAACTGGCCGCGCTGCTCGACCGGGTGGCCGAGCGGGAGTCCCGGGGCGCCGCCTCGGTCTGGCGCTTCACCGTCGAGAGCGTGCGCCGCGCGCTCGACAACGGCTACGACCCCGACGAGCTCCTGGGCGAGCTGAGCGAGGTCGGCTCGATCCCGCAGCCGCTGGAGTACATGGTCCGCGACGTGGCCAGGCGCCACGGCGAGGTGACGGTGATCTCGGTCGGCTGCGTCGTGCAGGCCAGCGACCCGGCGCTGCTGGCCGAGATCGCCGGCCACCGCCGCCTGGCCAGGCTGGGGCTGCGGCTGCTCGCGCCCACTGTGCTGGTCAGCTCCGAGCCCGCCGAGCGCACGCTGGCCGTGCTGCGCGAGCACGGCTACTCCCCCGTGCCGGTGGCCGACGGCGGCGAGATCGCCATCCGCCGCACCCGGGTCGAGGATCCCCCGGGCGGCAAGCTGATCCTGCTGCCCGGCGGCCAGGTCGCCGAGCTGTCGGAGATGGACGACCCGGCGCACCTCATCCCGGAACCGGGTCCCGACCCCATCGAGCACGCCCGGCGGCTGGTGGCCAGCGCCGGGCAGCCCGAACGGACCGGCCGCACCTGGGCGGTCATCGGGCGCATGGCCTCCCGGCTGCCGACGGCCCAGCAGTCGCTGCTGGGGTTCGTGGTCGATCGCGGGGTGCGGGCCGGGATCACGCTGACCGACGGGCTGACCGCCACGATCAGCCACGGGGAGCTGCGGGGCAGCACGCTGGACGCCTGGTGCGAGGAGGCGGGCGACTACCTCGAGTTCCCGCTGGCCGAGATCGTCGAGGTCAGGGCGACAACCTTCTAGCCAGTTCCAGCGCCGCCCGGCGGGCGCGGGCTTCGCCGTACTCCTCCTTCAGGACGCCGGCCAGCTCGCCGCCGACGGCGGCCAGCACGAGGTGGGCCAGCGCGTCGGGGTCGGCGCCCGGACTGGCCTCGGCGAGCAGGATGGCCACGTGGCGGTGCCAGAAGCGGTAGGCGCCGATGCGGTAGCGGGCGCCCGGGCTGGCCGTCTCCGACATGCGCACCAGGTCGAGGTGGGCGAAGAGGTAGTCGAGGTAGGCGGCGACGAAGGCGGCCAGCCGCTCGGCCGCCGGGGCGCCGGGGCCGAGCGGCGCCGGCCCCGACAGGATGTGCTCTTGCAGTTCCCGCTCGCGGCGGTCGAGCAGGGCGGCGGCCAGGCCGGACTTGTCGCCGAAGCGGCGGAACAACGTGCCCTTGCCGACGCCCGCCTCGGCCGCGATCGCGTCCATGGAGACCGCCTCGACGCCCTTCTCCGCGAACAGGCGGGCGGCGGCGCCGAGGATCTTCTCCCTGTTCCTGGCGGCGTCGGCACGCTCGGCCACCGGGCGGCCGCGCAGGATCTCCAGCGTCTCACTTGACGAAGCGGACTGTGGTCCGTTAGTTTTCGAGCCATCCACGAAACGGACTGTAGTCCATTTACTTCGGAGGCCGCAATGACCACGCCCATCACCCGCGACGAACTCAAGGCCGCCATCGACGCCGGCGCCGTGACCGTGCTCGACGCCCTCGGCGGCCAGTACTACGCGCAGCAGCACCTGCCCGGCGCGCTGGCGCTGGTCGAGAGCGAGGTGGACGAGCGCGCCGCCGGGCTTCTGCCCGACCGCGCCGCCGCCATCGTCACCTACTGCTCCAACACCGCCTGCCCCAACAGCAAGAACGTCGCCAAGCGGCTGGAGTCCCTCGGCTACACCAACGTCCGCACCTACCGCGAGGGCATCCAGGACTGGGTCGAGGCCGGCCTCCCGGTCGAGAGCGCCTAAGCCACGCCGCAACGGCGGACCGCGAGCAGCGCCAGGGCCCGCGTGACCTCGCGGACCTCCGCCAGCTCCACCTGCTCCCTGGGCGCGTGCGCGAACGCCACGTCGCCCGGCCCGTAGTGCAGCGACGGGATCCCGCCGCCGTTGTACAACCGCAGGTCGCTCCCGTACGGCGCGGCCGTCTCCCTGGGCGGCACGCCCCGCACCTGCGCCACCGCGGCGTTCACCTCGGCCAGCAGCGGATGGGCCGACGGCAGCCGCCCGCTGGCGAACTGCCCGCCCGGCCACGTCACCACCGGCGGGTTGACCCGCAGCCACGGATCGGCCGCCTCCAGCACCGCCTCCTCGAACGCCTCGCGCGCCGCCTCCGGATCCTCGTCCAGCCGCACGCCCATCCGCCCCTCGGCCACCAGCAGGTCCGGCACGCTGCTGGCCCAGTCACCCGCGCGCACCGTCCCGACCTCGATCGGGTACGGCATGCGGTTGCCGTCGAACACGGCGGGCAGGTTGCGGTTCCGCTCGGCCTCCAGGCGCCGGATCGCCTGGAACACCGGCCAGAACACCTCGATCGCGCTGACCCCTTCGTACCGGGTCGCGCCGTGGGCTGCCCGTCCGGCCACCTCCACCCGGAACGTCAGCGCACCGGCGTTGGCCGTGATGACCGCGCCGCTGGTCGGCTCGGTGATCACCGCGGCCTCGCCGGTGTGCCCCCTGGCCAGGGTGGCGAACGCGCCCAGACCGCCGTCCTCCTCGCTGACCACGCAGTGCACCGCCAGCGGCCGGGCCGTACGCACCCCCGCGCGGTGCAGCGCGCGGACCACCGCCAGGTTCACCGCCACGCCCGCCTTCATGTCGCACGCGCCCCGCCCGTGCAGGGTGTCGCCGGTGATGCGGGCGGCGAACGGATCGCTGCCGTGCCACTTGGCCAGATCGCCCGTCGGCACCACGTCCACATGTCCCTGCAGCACCAGCGCGGGCACGCCCTCGCCCCCGGTCGTGCCGACCACGCCGTACCCCTCGGCCCTGGGCGCCTCGGTCCCCGGGAAACCCTCGCGGGCCCGCAGGTCGTCCAGGTCGAGCTGCCACACGTCCACGTCCATGCCCGCCTCGGCGAGCAGGCGGGCGAAGCGGTGCTGCAGGTCGGACTCGGCGTCCGTGCCGGTCACGCTCGGCACTCTGACGGCCTCGGCCAGCAGGTTCACGGTCTCCGCGTCGTCGATCGCATCGAGCACGCGGGCTTCCACATCACGCATGGGATGAACCGTATCCGGCCCATCAGGCGATACAGCGGTGTGATCTGGATTCTCGTGCTGCCGTTCGCGGCCTGGGCGGCGTTGCGCGTGGCCGGGCTGGAGCCCGCCTGGCCGTGGGTGCCTCTCGTGGCTTTCACCCCCTATGTAGCTCTGGCCTCGATCGTCCCCGCCGCGCTGAGCGCGGTCCGGCGCCGGTGGCCGGCCGCCGCCGTGGCCGCCCTCAGCTGCGCCACCCTGGCCGCCGGCGTGCTGCCCAGGTACCTGCCCGACGCCAACCCCGCCGCCGCCGGGCCGCCTCTGCGCGTGCTCGCCGCCAACCTGCAGATCGGGCAGGGCGAACCGGAAGCCCTCCTGGCCCTGGTCCGGAGCCTGCGGCCGGACGTGCTCACGCTCCAGGAGCTCACCCCCGCGACCGCCGCCCGGATCGAGGCCCTCGGCCTGCGCGACCTGCTCCCCCACGCGGTGGTACGGGCGGCCCCGGGCGCGGCCGGATCAGCCGTCTACGCGCGCCACCCGGTCCGCGAGCTGCCGCTGCCCGGCCACTTCCGGCAGGCGCGCGCCGTGATGACCGTGGCCGGTCGGGAGGTCGACGTGGTCTCTGTCCACCCCTGCGCGCCCCGGTACGACGGGCCGAGCCCCTGCTGGCGGGAAGGACTCGACACGCTGCCCCGGGCGGAAGGGCGCCTGCGCGTGCTGGCCGGCGACTTCAACGCCACCCTCGACCACCCGCCCCTGCGCGACCTGCTCGCCTCCGGCTACCGCGACGCCGCCGACGTGGCCGGCCAGGGACTCACGAACACCTGGCCCATGCGCGGATGGGGCCTCCTGCCCGGCGTGGCCATCGACCACGTGCTGGCCGGCGCCCCGATCGCGGTCACCGCGTTCAGCGCGCACACCCTGGCGGGGACCGACCACCGGCCCGTCTTCGCCGCCCTCCGCCTGCCCCGCTAACCGGCCAGCACCCGCACGTCCGTGAACCGCACCGGGAAACCCTTGCTCACCGGCGCCGCCGCCATCGCGCCGGCCAGGACCGCGGTGGAGGGCGGGAAATAAGCCCGGCGCAGCAGGTGATCCGGCTCCTCGCCGGCCAGGCCGTAACGCACGCTGACCGTGTCGCCCTCCCGGTCCAGCCGGAACGTCATCCCGTCCGGGCTGTCGTGCAACGGCAGCAGCGAGGCGTCGGAGTAATCCCTGGTCACCACGGTGACCAGGGAGAACGTCCCGTCCATGAACTCCACGCCCGCCTTGACCCAGTGGGTGTCGTCGATGCGCAGCACCGCGCCCGCCTGGTCGTACAGCTCGCCGTACTCGGCCGTGAACGTCACCGACAGCCGCAGGTCACCGCCGCCCGGCCGGACGAACAGATGCGCGTTGTCCACCGTGAACCCGTCACCGGTGCGCCGCCACAGATCCGTGCCGCCATCGCAGAACAGGCTCAGGCCGTCGTCGGCGGTCCACTCCCGGGGAGGGTTCAGCCACTGCCAGCCCGTGGCGCCGAAGGCCATGATCATGGGGTCATCCTGCCACGATCCTCCGGCCGTAGTAAGCGGGCAGAACGGCCCAGCCGGGGCCGTCGCTCAGATGCACCGCCCCCGCCAGCCGGGCCGCCTTCCGCAGCGTCCCCGCCCAGGAGCGCTCGTGCACCCCGTGGATCAGATGGCAGAACCGGCCCCTGGCCAGCGTCCGCGCCCAGGCGGGCTCCCTGATCGCGCGGTAGGCGGCCAGCGGCCCCTCGAACGTCACCAGCACGTCCGCCAGCGCCGCGTACCCCGGATCGGGGTAGACGCCCGGGTTCAACACGATCGTCCCCCGGATGCCGTCCACGATCTCCCGGTAGTACTCCAGCCGCTCCGGCCCCGACGCCACCTGGTCCAGGAACACGCCCCGCACGCCGTACCACGCCCTGACCCGGCGCAGCTCCGCCCGCACGTCGGCGGCGGGCCGCACGCCGAAGTCGGTGTCCACCCGCGCCAGCACCTCGGTCCCCGCCTGAAGCAGCCGCCCGACGAAGGGCGCGTAGGCGGGCTCCCGCTCCTCCCCCGCATCCAGCACCACCATCCGCGGCGGCACCGCCACCAGCCGCTGCCACGCCTCGGCCGCCTGGGCGGGGTGAAAGTAGGCCGGCACACACGCCCCGACCGCCGCCTCGCCCACCTCCAGCAACCGCACGCCCTGCTGCGGTACGGCAGGCCGCCGCGCGTCCGGCCCGGAGGGCGTGCCGAGACAGGGCACGGCCGGATGGGGTGCGGGGGCAGGTGCGGGTGTGGCGAAGTACGGCACGGCCGGGCGCTCGGTGCCCGAACCGCCACGGCCCGGGCCGCCTGCGCCTGCTGTGCCCGGGCCGGCGGTTCCGGTTGTGTCCGGGCCGGCGGTTCCGGTTGTGCCCGGGCCGGTGGTGCCGGTTGTGTCCGGGGCCCACTCGCGAGCCGCTTCCCCGCTCACACCTGGTCTCCTGTCCTTGTCGGGTGGTTCCATGGGGCGCCGGTCGCCGGGGCGGTGTCCGGGAGGCACACGGCTGACCAGACGGCTTCCAGGCAGGCGCGCAGGGTGGTGCGCGGCTGCCAGCCGAGGGCGGTGGTGGCGCGGGTGATGTCGGCGCACTGCCACGGAACGGCGGGCGGGCCGCCGGCGGCGGGGAGGATGCGGGCGCCGGGGCGGGCCACTTCGACGAGCGTGGTGAGCAGGTCGGGCACGGGAGTGGCGCGGCCGCTGCCGATGTTGAGGACGGGCGGGAGGGGGCGGTCGGCGCGGGCGGCCAGTGCCACGGCGGTGGCGGCGTCGCGGACGTCGAGGAAGTCGCGGTAGACGTCCTGCCCGCCGACGACGAGGTCGCCGCCGTCCCGGAGGGTGAGGGCGAGTTTCATGGGCAGCGAGCCGGGGGGCGCGCCCGGGCCGATGACGTTGAAGAGCCGCAGGACGGTGGCGTTCATGCCGTCGCGGGCGGCGGCGCGGACGAGTTCGGTGGCGGCCAGCTTGGTCAGGGCGTAGGGGCCGATCGGGTCGCAGGGGGCGTCCTCGGTGGTCGGCGGGCCCATGGGGACGCGGCCGTACTCCGCGGAGCTGCCGATCTGGACGACTCTCGCGCGCGGGGCGGCCACGGCGACGGCGGCCAGCAGGCGGGCGACGGCGACGACGTTGTCCCTGGTCAGGGTGGCGGCGTCACCGGTGGTGGCGCCCGCGCAGTTGACGATCACGTCGGGCGCGACCTCGTACATCAGGCCGGTGAGCTCGGCCGGGGGGCAGGCGGCCAGGTCGAGGCGGGCGCGTGGCACGGCGACGACGTCGCCCTGGGGGCCGAGGGCCGCCCTGACGTGCCGGCCGACGTAGCCGGCGGCGCCGAACAACACGATCACCGGGGGCTGCTTCCCATAGCACCACACCCTCTGACTGAATTCCCGCCTTCGCTGAGGCGCGCCGTTTTCGCGGCAGAGAAAGTTATAGCCGAGACGTCGTGATCGTGAGCGCCATTCCGGGTTGACGGCCGCTGACCAGCCGAAATATCCGCCTATGAAATATCCGATATTTCGTTTACAACGGATATAGGGCGAGGTTTATCGCGGCCGCCTCTCCGGCGGCTGAGGCGGCGGGAGGGCGACGGGCGGGTGGCCGTGGTGGCCGATGGACGTAAACTGCCGATGTGGCAGAACCGAAGTTCGAGATCCAGATGCTCCACGACCGGGTCCTGATCCGGCTCGAGCACGAGGCCGAGGAACGGCGCAGCGGATCGGGAATCGTGATCCCCGCGACGGTCAAGATGGCCAACCGGCTCGCCTGGGGCGAGGTCTGCGGCGTCGGCGCGAGCGCGCGCACGGTGAAGGTCGGCGACAAGGTCCTGCTCAACCCCGAGGACCAGTTCGAGGTGGAGCTGCACGCCCACACCTACCTGGTCATGCGCGAACGCGACCTGCACGCGGTGGCCACCACCGAGACCGACCACGGCACCGGCCTCTACCTCTGACGCGGCGCCCGCTCACGCCCTGCGGACGAAGTTCAGCCAGAAATCCGCCCGCCAGGTCTTCGCCGGAATTCCGGCCAGCACCCGTTTCGTGGTCCCGTTCAGGTCCAGGACGGCCAGCCGGTACGCGCCGCGGAAGGCCATGACCGCGATCACGTGGTTCTCGTCCCACCAGCCGAACAACGCCTCCGGCTCGGACTTGACCCGCTTGAGCACCGCGCCGGTGCCCGGGTCGACGACGCACAGGTGCTCGGCGAAGCGCGACGGGCACCACACGGCCAGTTGCTTGCCGGAGGGTGAGAAGGCGTCCTCCGGCCCGGTGGGCAGCCCGAGTCCGGCGAACCCGCGCACGACCTTGCCGTCGGCCGGGTTGTGGAAGCGCAGCCCGTTCTGGTGCTCGGCGACGAGGTTGCCGTCGGGGCTCCACCAGAAGGCGGCCTTGGCCGCGACCCCGGGCACGGTGACGGTGGTGGCGGTGGAGCGCAGCGCGTCCACGACGGTGAAGCCGGTGGTGCGCCACTTGCCGCCCGTCTTCGACTCCACGGTGAGCGCGACCTTCGTGCTGTCGCGTGACCACGAGGCGTAGGAGGCGGTCATCGGCTTCCTGACGGTGCGGATGCGCGCGGGCCTGCCGGTGAGCCGGTCGGTGACGACCACGGAGTCCCAGCCCGAGCGGTAGGAGTCGGGCACCGCCGCGACCCTGCGGCCGTCGGGTGACAGGGCCGCCTCGGACATGCCCTTCTGCCGGGCGAAGGTGTCGCCCTTCACCGCCCTCAGGTAGGTGCGCTTGGTGCCGAATCCGTAGGCGCCGAGCCGTACCGGATCGCTGGCTTGCTCCTGGATGGTCACGCCCGCGCCGGGCAGCGGCACGTTGGGGGCCGTGACCGTGGAGGTGAGCAGGGCTAGGGCGGCGAGGGCGCTTTTGACGAGCACGCCCGCAGGTTAGACACTCCTGGGGCGGGTGGGGCCGAACGATGCCGAACGGGTCTAGAGGAGGTCCTTGGCGATCTGGATGAGGTCGATGCCGAGGGTCCTGAGGCCGACGTAGACGATCGCCCCGGCGGCGATGACGGTCACGACGGCCACCAGGATGCGGATCGTCCAGCCCTGGCGCTTGAACCACTCCGTCCAGGCGTGGAGGGTGCGCTTGCCGAACTCCAGGACCTTGTGCGCCCAGTGGAACTCGGTGGACAGGACGGCCAGCCCGGCGAAGACCACCAGCCAGCCGGGGCCGGGGAAGGGCACCATGATGAGGCCGCCCACGACCATGACGGCGCCGATGACGCCGATGACGATCTTCAGCGTGAGCGCGCCCGATCGGGTGGACCGGATCCCGTCCAGCCACCCGTGGATGCCGGACCTGCGCGCCGCCTCGTCCTTCAGCCGGTCGGCGTCGCCGGTTTCGGAGTTCTGGGTAACCACGATCCCCCCGGACCTGTCGATGTTTCCTCCAGGATAGCGGCGCGGCTTTCACTTCCCTTGCAGGTAGATCTTCACCCCGAAACCAGCGTCCAGCGGCAAATATCGGTTAATGTCTGGCATGCCCGAGGTTATGCTTCGCACCGTCACCGGCCCGCTCCGCGCGGCCGCGATCACCGGTGCCGTTCTCCCCCGTGAGCACCTGCGCACCGACATGCGCTGGGCGGTCGGCATCGACTCCGACCCCCATCGCTGGCTCGACGAGGAGCGCACGGTCACCGAGGAACTGCGCGCCCTGCGCCGGCAGGACGGCCTCGGCCTGGTCGTGGATCTCACCTGCCTGGGCATGGGCCGCGACGCCGCCTCCCTCGCCCGCATGGCCGCGGGCAGCCGCGTGCCCGTCATCGCCGCCACCGGCCTGTACGCCGAGCCGTTCAGCTCGATCCGCGACGCGAGCGTCGAGGAGCTGACCGCCCGCCTGATGAGCGAGATCACCTCCGGACTCGACGGCAGCGGCGTCTTCCCCGGCGTCATCGGCGAGGTCGGCTGCTGGGGCGAGGAGCCCACCCCCGCCGAGGAGCGCGCGCTCATCGCCGCCGCCCGCGCCTCACGCTCCTCGCGGCTGCCCGTCGCCACCCACGGCCAGAGCCCGATGGGCCTGCTGGAGATCCTCCTCGGCCAGGGCCTGCCCGCCGAGCGCGTGAGCGTCGGCTACGCCGACGCCGACCTCGGCGCCGCCCGCAAGATCGCCGAGTCCGGCGCCTACGTGTCGATCTCCTCCCTCGGTCACGGCCCAGAGCAGGCGGCCCGCCTCGCGCTCGGCCTCATCGAGGACGGCCACGCCGGCCGCCTCCTGCTCGGCAGCGGCCTCGGCCGCGTCGCCCAGCTCCAGCGCTACGAGGGCCCCGGGTACGCGCACGTGTTCCACACGCTCCTGCCCCGGCTGTGCGAGGCCGGCGTCCCGGACGAGACCCTGCGCCTCATCACGCACGGAAACCCGCTGCGTTGGCTCACCGGCACCGGCTGACGACTGGCTAGGATCGTGGGGTGAGCAAGCTCCCCCGCCTGCCCAAGCTGAGCGACCTGCCCGCGGTCGTCGTGCTGGCGTGGGCGGGCTGGCTGGCCGTCCCGTGGTCGTTCAGCGGCCTGGCCCACGCCCAGGCCGCCGCGGCCGAGGCCGCCGCCCAGGCCCGCCCGCACGACCCGGCGGCCGACGCCGCGCAAACGCTCCTCCTCGACGCCCCTGCTCCCGAGTTCGCCGCCCGCCCCGCCGCGGACGATGCGGTACGGCCGGCGCCGTACAAGACGTGGGGCATGGCCGCGCGGCAGGACGTGCTGGCCAAGGAGCGGGCCAGGCTCGCCGGAGAGGTGCACGACGCGGCGGGCCACGGGCTGGCGGCGATCGCCATGCAGGCGGGGCTGGCCCTGGTCACCCTCGACGAGAACCCGGAGCAGGCCCGCGCCTCGCTGCTGGCCATCAAGGAGACGAGCACGCGGGCGCTGGGCCAGCTCAGGGCGGCGCTCGACGGCATCGAGGCGACCGGCGAGCTGCCGGGGCTGATCGACGGCGTGCGGGCGGCCGGGCTGCCGGTCGATCTCGAGCCCGCCGAGCCGGAGGTGCCCGCCGAGCTGAGCCCGGCCGTCTACAAGGTGGTGCGCGAGTCGCTGACGAACGTGCTGCGCCACGCGGGCCCCACCCGCGCCCTGGTACGACTGGCCGACGACCCCGGCGTGTTCACCGTCGAGGTGGCCGATCGCGGCAGGGGCGGCTCGGGCGCGGCGGAGGGCAGGGGGCTGAGCGGGATGCGGGCCCGGGTCCAGGCCGCCGGCGGCCAGTTCGCCGCCGGTCCGCGTGAGGGCGGCGGGTTCCGGGTCGTGGCCAGGTTCCCGCGCGCCGGTAGCCGCGGGTGACCCCGGAGCCCGCCGGGGCGGTGATCCGGGTCGCGGTGGCCGACGACCAGGCGGTCGTGCGGATGGGGTTGCGGGCGCTGATCGAGCGGGAGGCGGACCTTGCGTGCGTGGGCGAGGCGGCCGACGGCGTCCAGGCGCTGACGCTGCTGAAGGAGACCCGCCCCGACGTGCTGCTGCTGGACATCCGCATGCCCGGCATGGACGGCGTGGAGACGCTCAGGGCGATCGCCGGCGACCCGGAGCTGAGCGGCGTCAGGGTCGTGGTGGTGACGACGTTCGCGGTGGACGAGTACGTCTTCGCGGCGCTGCAGGCGGGCGCGAGCGGCTTCGTGCTGAAGGACGGCGCGCCGGACGAGCTGGTGAGCGCGGTCCGGGTGGTGGCGGCGGGTGAGGCGCTGCTGTCGCCGGCGATCACGCGGAAGGTCATCGGCATGTTCGGCCGCCACGCGGGGGCCGCGCCGGTGGCGGGGGTCGAGCGGCTGACGCCGCGCGAGCGGGAGCTGGTGGCGTGGGTGGCGACCGGGCGCTCGAACGAGGAGATCGCCAGGGAGCTGACGATCAGCCGGGACACCGTGCGCACCCACGTGAGCAGGGCGATGGTGAAGCTGCACGCCCGCGACCGCGCCCAGCTGGTGGTGTTCGCGATGCGGGCGGGGCTGGCGCCGCCTACGTGAGCAGGCGCTCGTAGTTGCGCTGCAGGAGCTGGTATTCGACCTGCTTCACGGTCTCGAGCCCGACGCCGACCATGATGAGCACGCTGGTGCCGCCGAACGGGAAGTTCTGCTGGGTGGACGGGTCGCGCAGCAGCGCGAAGGCGACCAGCGGCAGCAGCGCGAGCACGCCGAGGTAGAGGGAGCCGGGGGCGGTGAGCCGCGACAGCACGTACGACAGATAGCCGGCGGTCGGCCGGCCCGGCCGGATGCCGGGCACGAAGCCGCCGTAGCGCCGCATCTGGTCGGCCACCTCCTGGGCGTTGAAGGTGAGGGAGACGTAGAAGTAGGCGAAGGCCACGATGAGCGCGAAATAGCCGGTCATGTAGAGCGGGTGGTCGCCCTGGAGGTAGGGCGCGAGCCAGGGCAGCTGCCCGGCGAAGAGGGTCGGGACGTAGAGCAGCGAGGCGGTGAAGATGACCGGCACGATGCCGGCCTGGTTGACCTTCAGCGGGATGTAGGTGCTGGTGTTGCCGTAGGTGCGGCTGCCGATCATGCGTCTGGCGTACTGCACGGGGATGCGCCGCTGGGCCTGCTCCATGAACACCACCGCCGCGACGAGGAAGACGCCGGAGACCAGGATGATCACGGCGGCGAAGGCGCTCATCTGGAAGATCGTCGACATGTAGGCCGGGAAGACCGCGACGACCTGCGTGAACATGAGCAGCGACATCCCGTTGCCGATGCCCCGGTCGGTGATCAGCTCGCCCAGCCACATGACCGCGCAGGTGCCGGCGACCATGACGGCGACCAGCACGAGCAGGCCGAGCAGGCCGTCGTCCCGCAGCACCCGCTCCTGGCAACCGGGGAACAACTGCCCGGTCCTGGCCAGCGCCACGACGGTGGTGGCGTTGAGCACGGCCAGCCCGACCGTCAGGTAGCGGGTGTACTGGGTGATCTTCTGCTGTTCGCCCGCCTTGCGCATCAGCTCCAGCCGGGGGATGAGCACCGCCATGAGCTGCATGACGATGCTGGCCGTGATGTAGGGCATCACCCCGAGCGCGAACACCGACAGCTTGAGCATCGCCCCGCCGCTGAACAGCTGCATCATCTCCGCCAGCCCGCCGCGCGCCGCGCCGAGGCAGCGCTGCACCGCCACGACGTCCACGCCGGGCGAGGGCAGGACCTGCCCGAACCGGAAGAGCACGAGGAGGCTCAGCGTGAACAGCATCTTCTTGCGCAGCTCCGGGACGCGGAACGCGCGGGCGAACAGGGTCAGCATGCGCCAAGCCTGGCCGGGCGGCGCGCGCGGGTCGTCCGCCGGTGAGCGGCCTCCGGGTACGCAGATCCGCGTAGGCTCTGGCCTCGTGGTTCCTGTCTGGGTGATCAGCGGCCCGCCCGGCGCGGGCAAGTCCACCGTCGCCGCCACGCTGCTGGCCCGCCTCGCGCCCGTGCCGGCGCTGCTGGACAAGGACACCGTCTACGGCGGCTTCGTCGCGGAACTGCTCAGCGTGTACGGCCGGCCGCCGGGCGAGCGGGAGGGCCCATGGTACGACGAGCACGTCAAGGTGCACGAGTACGGCGGGCTGACCCGGCTGGCCCGGGCGATCAGGGGCCACGGCTGCCCGGTGATGCTGGAGGGCCCGTTCACCTCGCAGGTGCACTCGGCGCGGTTGTGGGCCCGGTGGGTGGAGGAACTGGGCGGCGGCCCGGCGCACCTGCTCTGGGTCCGCTCCGACGGCCCTGCCCTGCGGGCGCGCCTGGAGGCGCGGGGCCTGGCGCGGGACGCGGGCAAGCTGGCCGCCTTCGACGCCTATTTGAAGGCGATCCGGGTGGACGAGCCGCCGGCCGTACCGCATCTCGAGATCGACAACCGGCGGGGCGCGCCGGCGATCGGCGAGCAGCTCACCGCGGCGGGTATGCCGCCGCGAACACCTCCGTCAGACGCGGCACCAGCCGGGTGAAGACGCCGTCCTCGTAGGTGGCGTCCGGCTGGTTGGCGAGCTGCTGGGAGACCACGCCGGCGATCAGGCTGGCGGCCAGGGCGAGGCCCTGCTCCCCCGCCGCCTCGGGGGCGACCTCGCCGCGGGCGGCCGCGCCCTCGATGAGCGTGGCGAAGTGCCGCCGGATGGCCAGGGCGGGCGCGTACGCCTGCTCGGAGGGGTGGAAGCCGGGCACCGGCCGCCAGAAGAGCAACTGGGCGAGCACCTGGTTGGCCATGATCCAGCGGGCTCCGGCCTCCAGGGAGGCGCCCATGGCGGCCAGGCCGGGTTCCATGCCCTCCGCGGCCTGCCGTACCGCCTGGAGGTAGCCGTGCTGGCCGCGCTCGAACAGCGCGTCGTAGACGGCCGCCCGCGACGGGACGTACTTGTACAGCGAGGGCGGCTGGATGCCGAGGCGCCGGGCCACGGTGGCCATGCTCAGCGCGGCCACGCCGTCGGCCGCCATCACCTCCAGGGAGATGCGCAGGATCTCCTCCTGCGTCTCCGCCCGGCGGCGGGCTCGTCTGTCTGTCACAGGCATAGCTTAAGCTATAGGTGTTAGCTAAAGCTATGAGGAGTGCCCATGGACATCGAACTGACCGGCCTGCGGCAGAACAACCTCAAGAACGTCTCGCTGCGCCTGCCCAAGGAGCGGCTGACCGTCTTCACCGGCGTGTCGGGCTCGGGCAAGTCGTCGGTGGTGTTCGGCACGATCGCCACCGAGTCGCAGCGGCAGCTGAACGCGACGTACACGGCTTTCATCCGCAACCGCCTGCCCAAGTTCGAGCGCCCGCGCGCCGAGAGGCTGGCCCACCTGACGCCGGCCGTGGTCGTCGACCAGAAGCCGGTCGGCGGCAACGCCCGCTCCACGGTCGGCACCATGACCGAGATCCACCCGATCCTGCGCGTGCTCTTCTCGAGGTACGGCGAGCCGTCCGCGGGACCGGCGACCGCCTATTCCTTCAACGACCCCCACGGCATGTGCCCCGCCTGCGACGGCCTGGGCAAGACCGTCCGGCTCGACCTCGACCTGGCCATCGACCGCTCGTTGTCGCTCAACGAGGGCGCGCTGCGGCTGTGGCCGGTGGGCTCGTACGCGTGGGGGCTGTACCAGCAGTCGGGGTTGTTCGACATGGACAAGCCGGTGGGCGACTTCACCGGCGAGGAGTGGCGCCTGCTGCTGCACGGCGAGGGCTTCAAGCTGGCGCGCGGCACCTACGAGGGCGTGGTCGACCGGTTCGACCGGCTCTACCTCAAGCGGGACAAGGATCTGGTGGCGGCCGGGAAGATGCTGGTGGAGGGCCCGTGCGAGGTGTGCGGCGGGGCGCGGCTCAACGCCGCCGCGCTGGCCTCGCGCATCGGCGGGCACTCCATCGCCGACTACGCGGCGATGGAGGCGAGCGACCTGATCCGGGCGCTGGACGGGCTGGGCAACCCGGTGGCCGAGCCGGCGGCCGAGGCGCTGCGCCGGATCGAGGCGGTCGGCCTCGGCTACCTCAGCCTCGACCGGCAGACCGGCACGCTGAGCGGCGGCGAGGCCCAGCGGCTCAAGACCGTGCGGCACCTGGGCTCCTCGCTCAGCGGCCTGACCTACATCTTCGACGAGCCGAGCGTCGGCCTGCACCCGCGCGACGTGCACCTGCTCGGCGAGCTGCTGCTGGAGCTGCGCGACAAGGGCAACACGGTGATCGTGGTCGAGCACGACCGCGGCATCATCGAACTGGCCGACCACGTGGTGGACATGGGCCCGCGGGCGGGCGCCTCCGGCGGCGAGGTGGTCTACGAGGGGCCGGTCGCCGGGCTGCGCGCGTCCGGCACGCTGACGGGGCGGATGCTGCGCCGCGGGAACGGGCTCAAGCCGGGCGTGCGCACGCCGTCGGGCTGGATGGCGATCCGGGGCGCCTCCCGGCACAACCTGCGCGACGTGTCGGTGCGGGTGCCGCTGGGCGTGCTGACCGCGGTGACCGGGGTGGCGGGGTCGGGCAAGAGCACGCTCATGGGCTTCACCGAGGGCATCGCGATCGACCAGTCGCCGATCGGCGGCTCGATCCGCTCCACGCCCGCCACCTACCTCAACGCCATGGACCCGATCCGCAGGCGCTTCGCCGCCACCAACGGCGTGGACCCGGGCTGGTTCAGCTTCAACGCGCTCGGCGCCTGCCCGGCGTGCGAGGGCAGGGGCGTGATCAAGACGGACCTGGCGTTCATGGACCCGGTGACCTCGGTCTGCGACGCCTGCGGCGGCAGCCGGTTCAGCCCGCGGGCGCTGTCGTACCGGCTCGACGGCCGCACGATCGCCGACGTGCTGGCGATGACGGCCGAGGAGGCCGAGCGGGTGTTCGGGATGTTCGGGGTGATGGGCGAGCTCGGGCTCGGCTACCTGAGCATCGGCCAGCCGCTCAGCACGCTGTCGGGCGGCGAGCGGCAGCGGCTCAAGCTGGCGCACCGGCTGCGGGAGAGCGGCAACGTGTACGTCTTCGACGAGCCGACGACCGGGCTGCACATGGCCGACGTGGGCACGCTGCTGGCGCTGCTGGACCGGCTGGTGGACGGCGGCAACACGGTGATCGCGGTGGAGCACGACCTGGACGTGGTCAAGCACGCCGACTGGGTGATCGACATGGGCCCGGAGGCGGGCCGGCACGGTGGCCGGGTGGTGTTCGAGGGCACGCCGGAGGACTTGGCGCAGGCCGACACGCATACGGCGAAATATCTGGCTAAGTCACTCTGAAGTCCTCATCCCGGGCGTCGAGGATCGCCATGTGCCCCGGCAGGTGGCCGATCGCGAACTCCACCGCCCCGATCGCCAGCTGCGGCGTCACCCCGCAGGCCCAGAACACCGGCACCTCCCCCGGCGCCACCGGCACCGGGTCGCCGAAGTCCGGCCGCTCGAGGTCCTCGATGCCCAGCTCCTTCGGGTCGCCCGCGTGAACCGGCGCGCCGTGGACCGCCGGGTAACGGCCGGTGACCTCCTCGGCGGTGGCCACCAGCGCACGGGGAACCGGCCGCATCGAGACCACCAGCGGACCGGCGAAGACCCCGGCGGGCTCGCACGGCAGCGCCGTACGGAACATCGGCACGTTCACCCCGAGCTCCACGTGCCTGACCGGGACGCCGGCCCGCATCAGCGCGGCCTCGAAGGTGAAGCTGCACCCGAGCAGGAAGGCGACCAGGTCCTCCCGCCACTCCTCCAGGACGTCGTCCGTGTCCGCGACCGGCCGCCCGTCCCGGTAGACGCGGTAGCCGGGCAGGTCCGTGCGCAGGTCGCCGGGGAAGAGCCGGGTGAAGGTCGCGCCGGGCGCGCCCTCGTCCAGGACGGGGCAGGGCTTCGGGTTGAGCTCGGCGAAGCGGCGGAAGTCCGCGGCGTGGCGTTCGGGCAGGGCGATGAGGTTGGCCTGGGTCCAGCCCGCGCACCATCCGGCCGTCGGTGTCCGCACCCCCGCGCGGAAACGGGCCCGTGCCCGTCCCGGGCTCAGATCTGGACGCGTCATGCGGCCATGATCCCGGTCAATCTCCGGTACGGCTAGGCCCGCCCGCTGGCCTTCTGGCTGCGGCGGCTGACCGAGTCGATGACCACGGCGGCCAGCAGCACCGCGCCCGTCACCATGAACTGGACGGAGTTGCTCACGCCCTGCAAGGCCATGCCCGAGGCGATCGACTGGATGACCAGCATGCCCAGCAGGGCCGAGTAGGTGCTGCCCCGGCCGCCGAACAACGAGGTGCCGCCGATGACGGCCGCGGCGATGGCCATCATGAGCACGTTGCTCTGGCCGGTGGCCTGGCTGGCGCTGGAGATGCGGGAGGCGGCGAAGATGCCGCCCAGCGCGGCGAAGGCGCCCGAGACGGCGAAGACCGTCATGCGGATGAAGGCCACGTTGATGCCGGCGCGGCGGGCGGCCTCGATGTTGCCGCCGACGGCGAAGATGCTGCGGCCGTACTTGGTGCGCCGCTGGACGAAGTCGGTGACCACCACGACGGCCGCGAAGATCAGCAGCGCCAGCGGCAGGCCGCGGTAGAGGTTGAGGACATAGGCCGCGCCGAACGCCACCACGGCCAGCACCGCCGTACGGAAGACGATGTCCCCGACCGTGCGGGAGGGCACGCCCGCGGCGCGGCGGCGGGCGTTCCCGGCCAGCGACACCGCCAGGAAGCCGGCGGTGGCCAGCGCGGCCAGGCCGTACGCGGCGACGACGTAGGCGAAGTAGGTGTCGGTCAGGCTGGAGACCAGGCCGTCCGGCAGGTTGATGGTGCCGTTCGGGCCGAGCACCCACAGCTGGAAGCCGGTCCAGGCGAGCATGCCGGCCAGCGTGACCACGAACGACGGCACCCCGATCTTGGCGAAGAAGAAGCCGTGGAGCAGCCCCATGAGCGCGCCCGCGGCGACCGCGGCGACGATGGCGGCCAGCGGGTTCCAGCCCTGGTTGACGCTGAGCACGGCCAGCACCGCCGCGCAGGCGCCGCTGACGGCGCCGGCCGACAGGTCGATCTCGCCGAGCAGCAGCACGAAGACGATGCCGACGGAGATAAGGCCGGTGGCGACGATGTCCACGCTGAGGTTCGACAGGTTCTGCGGCGACAGGAAGCGGTCGTTGAGGCTCTGGAAGACGATCCAGATGACGATCAGGCCGATGATCACCGGCAGCGGGCCGAGTTCGCCGCCCCTGACGCGCCGCCTGAACTCGCCGAGGTATCCGGCGAAGCCCTGCTCGCGCACCAGCAGCCGCGGGTCCACCTGCGCGTTCTTGGGATCGCTCACGTGTCCCCCTCGCCGGCGCGGCGCTGCCGCCGGGAGACCGCGTTGTCGGTCGCGCCGGTGATCGCGGCGATGATCTCTTCCTGGCTGGTGGCGCGCGCCTCGAAGACGCCGTTGTTGCGGCCCAGCCGCAGGACGGCGATGCGGTCGGCGACCGCCTTGACGTCGACCATGTTGTGGCTGATCAGGATGACGCCGAGCCCTTGGGCGCGCAGCCGTTCGACCAGGTCGAGCACCTGGGCGGTCTGCTCGACGCCGAGGGCGGCGGTGGGCTCGTCCAGCAGGACGACCTTGGGCTCGCCCAGCAGCGAGCGGGAGATGGCGACGGTCTGGCGCTGGCCGCCGGAGAGCGAGGCGACCGGGATGCGCACGCTCGGGATCTTGATGGAGAGCGTGTTGAGCAGGTCGCGCGAGCGTTTCTCCATCGTCACCTCGTCGAGCACGCCGAAGTGCCTGAGCTCGTTGCCGAGGAACAGGTTGCCGACCACGTCGAGGTTGTCGCAGAGCGCGAGGTCCTGGTAGACGGTGGCGATGCCGAGGGCCTGGGCCTCGCCCGGGCTGTGGATGGTGACCGGCCGCCCCTCCCAGCGGATCTGCCCCGCGTCGGGCGGGCCGACCCCGGCGATGACCTTGATCATCGTGGACTTGCCGGCGCCGTTGTCGCCGACGAGGGCGACCACCTCGCCGGCGTTGACCTCGAGCGCGACGTCCGTGAGCGCCTGCACGGCGCCGAAGCGCTTGGAGACGCCCTCCAGGGCCAGGACCGGGGCCACGTCACTCCAGCCCGGCGGCCTTGCAGGCGGCCCGGACCTGCGGGGTGCAGATCTCGGCGACGGACCAGAAGCCGTCCTTGACGACCGTGTCCTCGACGTTGTCCTTGGTGACCACGATCGGCGTGATGATCTGGGCGGGGATGGCGGCGCTGGTCCCGTTGTCCACCGTGGTGGTGCCCTGGGGAGCCTGGCCGGTGGCGAGCGCGATCGCCATCTTGGCCGCGTTCTCCGCCTCGGGCTTGATCGGCTTGTAGATCGTCATGGTCTGGGTGCCGAGCAGGAGGCGCTGGATGGCGGCGAGCTCGGCGTCCTGGCCGGTCAGCGGGGTGCCCGGCTTGACGCCCGAGTTCTGCATCGCCTTGGCCGCGCCCCCGGCCATGCCGTCGTTGGCGGCGTAGACGCCGATGACGTTCTGCGCGCCGAGCGCGGTGAAGGCGCCGTTGGCCTCGGTGTTGGCCTGGTCGGGGCTCCAGTCCGGGGTGTCGTACTCCTTGCCGATGCTCACCTGGCCGTCGAGCACCGCGTGGGCGCCCTTCTTGTACTCGGTGGCGTTCGGGTCGGTGGGCGAGCCGTTGATCATGACGATCGGGCCGCGCTTGGGGTCGCCGCCGGCCTTGAGGGCGTCCAGCAGCGCCTGCCCCTGCATCTTGCCGACCTGCAGGTTGTCGAAGGAGGTGTAGGCGTCCACCGGCCCGCCGGCCAGGCGGTCGTAGGCGACCACCTTGGCGCCCTGGTCCGTGGCCTTCTTGACGGCCGCGGCGATGGCCTTGGCGTCCACCGCGTCCACGATGAGGACCTTCACGCCGTTGGTCAGCATGGTGTCCACCTGCTGCTGTTGCAGGTTCGGGTCCTGGTTGGCGTTGTTGTAGACGACCTCGCACTTGGGGCAGAGGCTCTTGATGTTCGCGGTGATGTAGGGGCGGTCGAACTTCTCGTAGCGGGCCGTCTTCGACTCGGGAAGCAGCAGGCCGATCTTGAAGCCCTGCTCCACGGTGCCGATCGCGCTCGGGCTGCCGGAGGCGGCGCCGCCCGACTGACCGGCCGTGCCGCACGCCGCCGCCAACCCCATGACGGCCAGCAGACCGCCGATGACCTGTGCTTTCACACGGCGAGCCGTACCCATGGCGACCGGGCGGGCGCGCGGGCTTGCTACACCTTTGCCGGGCTATATCGGGATCTTGGGTAGAACCGGCTGGACCGGCTCCGCGGCACGCTCGTCGTAGGCGCGGCGGGCGGCGAAGACGTCGTCGGCGTGCTGGTTCGACCAGTCGGCGATGGCCATGAGCAGGCCGCCCGCACTGCGGCCGAGCGGGGTCAGCTCGTAGTCCACGCGCGGCGGGATCGTCGGGTAGACGGTCCTGGTGACGATGCCGTCGCGCTCCAGGCTGCGCAGGGTCTGGCTGAGCATCTTCTGGGTGATGCCGTCGAGTATCCTGCGCAGCTCGTTGAAGCGCCGCGGGCCGTCGAGCAGCGCGCCCATGACCAGGGTGCTCCACTTGCCGGTCAGCATGTCGAGGATCGCGCGGGGTTTGCACGCCTCCAGGAACGCGTCGGCGCCGCCGTACTGCCTGAGGTCGGGAAAGGTGGTATCCATCAGGTACCTGAATACCAACCAGGTGCCTTCTTCACAACCGATACCTTGAACGACGAGCATGGCCGGCATGCGACAGATCGTTTACCGCTCTTTCGGCGGACCCGAAGTGCTCGAGCTCGTCCAGGGCGACAAGCCCGTCCCCGAGTCCCATGAGGTGCTGGTCAGGGTGCACGCGGCCGGCGTCAACCCGCCCGACTGGAAGTTGCGCCGCGGTCCGTATCCGCCGCGCTGGAACACCCTCCCGATCACTCCCGGCTTCGACGTCTCGGGCGTCGTGGAGGCGGTCGGCGGCTATGTGGGCAGGTTCGTCCCCGGCGACGAAGTGTTCGGCATGCTCAACTTCCCGCTCCGGGCCAACGCCTACGCCGAGTACGTGGTGGCCAGGCCCCGGCAGTTCGCCCGCAAGCCCGCCCGGCTCAGCCACGTGCAGGCGGCCGCGCTGCCGATGTCCGGGCTCACGGCCTGGCAGGGCTTCGAGGACTCCTGGGACGTACGGCCCGGCCGGCGCGTCCTGGTGCACGCGGCGGCGGGCGGGGTCGGCCACCTGGTGGTCCAGCTGGCCAAGCTCCGGGGCGCGTACGTCATCGGCACGGCCAGCGCGGGCAAGCACGACTTCGTCCGGCGGATGGGCGCCGACGAGGTCGTCGACTACCGCGCCGTGGACTTCGCCTCAGTGGTCGAGCCGGTGGACATCGTCTTCGACCTCGCCGGCGGCGACTACCCCGAGCGCTCGATCCCGCTGGTCAAGGAGGGCGGCGCCTACCTGGGCGCGGCCAACATCAGCGACGAGACCGGCGCCCGCTACACCGAGCGGGGCGTGCGATGGCGGCGCTTCCAGGTCGAGCCCGACCACGCCTCCCTCGCGGAACTGGCCGAGGTGCTGACCCCGCACGTGGACCGGGTCTTCCCACTGGCGGAGGCGGCCAAGGCGCAGGAGGTGATGGAGGCGGCGGACTTCGTCGGCAAGCTCGTGCTGGAGGTTTGACAGACCCCCGCGCGTCAATCTACGTTGACGTACGATCGTCAATGTACGTTGACGCACGAAGGGGGCACACATGCACGCACTGGCACTGGCGGTGGGGGCGAACCTGCCGGTTATCCTGTGGGGACCGCCGGGAACGGGCAAGACCTCGGCCGTCCTCGCCCTCGGCAGGCACCTCGGACTGCCCGTCGAAGTGGTCGTCGGCTCGGTCAGGGAACCCAGCGACTTCGCCGGACTGCCCGTCGTCCGTGAGGGCGCCACCTGGTTCGCACCGCCCCGCTGGGCGGAACGGCTGGCCGCCACCGGCGAGGGCATCCTCTTCCTCGACGAGCTGACCACCGCGCCGCCGGCCGTCCAGGCGGCCATGTTGCGGGTCGTGCTGGAACGCGTCGTGGGCGACCTGGAACTACCCCCCGAGGTGCGGATCGTGGCCGCGGCCAACCCGCCCGCCCTGGCCGCCGACGGCTGGGAGCTCTCCGCCCCGCTGGCCAACCGGTTCGTGCACCTGGACTGGGAGGTCAGCGCCGCCAGGGTGGCCGACGGGTTCGCGAGCGGCTTCGCCGTACCGGACGCGGGCCCGATCGACCCGCCGGCGCCCGCCTCCCTGGCCGCGGCGCGGGCGCTCGTGGGGGCGTTCCTGCGGGTACGGCCGGCCCTCGTGCTGGCCGTACCCGACGAGCCCGCCCGCGCCTGGCCCAGCCCGCGGACCTGGGAGCTGGCCGCCACCGCGCTGGCCTGCGCCGCCCACGACGAACGGGCCAGAGCCGAACTCGTGATCGGCGCGGTGGGCGAGGCCGCCGGGTTCGAGCTGCTGTCCTGGGTGCGGGATCTCGACCTGCCCGATCCCGAGACCCTGTTGTCCGACCCCGCCGCGCCGCTGCCGGACCGGGTGGATCGGCTGCACGCCGTCCTGGGGTCCGTGGTCGCGCACGTGACGGCCGACGGCGGCGGGGAGGCGTGGCAGCGGGCCTGGGCGCTGGTGGCGCGGGTCGCCCGGTCCACCCCCGACGTGGCCGCCGGAGCCGCGCGCTCCCTGGCCGGCCGGCGGCCGGAGGGCACGCCGCTGCCGTCCGCGATGCTGGAACTGGCCCCGATCCTGCGCGCCGCCGGGCTGATGCCGTGAACCTCGCCGCCGCCCGCCTGTGGGCTCTCACCCGCGCCCCCTACCTGGCCTCGGCGCTGTTCGCCCTGAGGGCCGTCGAGCACGACGGGGTCCTGGGCTCGGACGCGAACTGGAACGCGCACGAGGGCGGCAAAGCCGCCATGACCGTGGACGCGAACTGGAACGTGCACGTCACCGTTGACCTGCCCGCCGAGCAGGCCGGCTGGTGGCTGCTCCACCACGTCGGCCACCTGCTCCGCGACCACCACGCCCGAGCCCGGGACGGCGCCTGGAACCTCGCCGCCGACGCCGAGGTCAACGACGACCTGCCCGAGGCCCCCTTCCCCGCCGTCTCCCCCGAGACGCTGGGCCTGCCGGCGGGCCTCCTGGCCGAGCAGTACCTCCCGCTCCTCGACCTGATCGACCCGCCAGAAGACCTCGTGGCCTGCCCGGCGCCGCCGTACACCGCCGCCGGCGCGCTGAGCGACGTGGAACGCACGCTGCTGGTCCGCGCGGTGGCCGCCGAGATCGAGGCGGCCCGCGCCGGCGTGCCCGGCGGATGGCGGCGGTGGGCCGAGGAGGTGCTGCGGCCGTCCGTGGACTGGCGGGCGCTGCTGGCCACGCTGGTACGGCACGGCCTCGCGCGCTCCGGCGGCCGGCTCGACCACAGCTACCGGCGGCCCTCGCGGCGGCAGCTCCCCGACGTCGTGCTGCCGTCGATGGTGCGGCCCCTCCCCCGGGTGGCGGTGATCGCGGACACCTCGGGCAGCGTGCGCGAGCCCGAGCTGCGCCGTGTGCTGGGCGAGGTAGACGGGGTGCTGCGCGCGGGCGCCGCTCAGGTGGACGTGATCTGCTGCGACGCCGCCGCCCATCCCCCGCAGCGGGTACGGCGGGCGGCCGACGTCCGGCTGATCGGTGGCGGGGGGACCGACCTGCGGGAGGGGCTGGCGGCGGCCGGCACGCTCCGTCCCGATCTGGCCGTCGTTCTGACGGACGGTGCGACGCCCTGGCCGCAGCGGCGGCCGCGGTACCCGGTGGTGGTCTGTCTCTTCTCACCCGCCTCCGTTCCCTCGTGGGCGCACGTCGTCGAGGTGGCCGCATGAGCTCGTGGGAGGGATTCACGCAGGGAGAGACGCGGCGGTGGCGGCGGGCCGGGTTCGAGCCGGAGGAGGCGGCGGCCTGGCGGGCGGCCGGGGTCGGTTCTCCGGGCGAGGCCAGGCTGTGGGGCACCGCCGGGGCGACGCCCGAGACCGTCCTCACCTGGCAGCGGGGCGGGATGACGCCCAGGGAGGCGGTCCGGTGGCGGGAGCACGGCGTTACAGCCGGGGAGGCGGCCGTGCGCGGGCTGCTCGGTGAACGGCCGCACCGGGTCGGGGCGCTGGGGCGGCTGGCGGTGCGGCTGGGGGTACCGCTGCAGGAGTTCACGCCCGAGCGGGCGGATGCGCTGCGTGCGCTGCTGCGGGCCGGGGTGCCGGTGGAGGTGGCGCGGGCCTACGCCGACGCGGGCTGGGACGGCGGCGAGGCGGGCGCGTGGGCGCGGCGGGGGGTGCCGCCGGCGCAGGCCGAGCTTTATCGGGCCATGGGGTTCGCCGCGGGCGAGGTGCGCGGGAGCGTGATGGAGGTGCTGGCCGCGTGGTGGGGGGCGGTGCCGCTGGAGGAGGTGGCCGCCTGGTGCGCCGCCGGGCTCGGGCCGGAGGAGGCCGCGGCCCAGCGGGCGGCCGGGGCCACGGCCGAGCAGGCGGCAGTGCTGAGGGCCCTTCAGTAGCCGGGACACCTCAGCGGTCAGGGCGCTTCTCAGCAGGCGGAGCGCCTCTCAGCAGGCGGAGCGCCTCTCAGCAGGCGGAGCGCCTCTCAGCAGGCGGGGCGCTTCTCAGTAATCCACGCCGAAGTCGTGGGCGCCGAGGACGAACCCGTCGCCGCGGGGCAGGATGTGGCCGTTGGCGACCAGGGTGGCCAGGCTGCGCCGTACCTGCTGCTCGTCGAGTCCGCTGGATTCGGTCACCTCCTCGAGAGTGGCCCGGTGGGCGTCGATGGCAAGTGACGCCACCGCTTCGTAGATGTGAATGTCGGTGTCAGACAGAGCTTGCACGTCATGACCATTCATGTGGCGTTCCTCCGCGTATAGTCGTGCTTAACTCCCCTACCCAAGGAGCGCCCCGACAATATCTGTCATATTTCCTGACTTATCCCCATTGCGAGCCTGGAAAGGTCGTCTTACCTTCCCGTTATGGACCTCGAGCTCAGGCACCTCAGGATCGTCCGCGCCGTGGCCGACGCGGGCAGTGTGAGCAAGGCGGCGAACCTCCTCGGCCTGGCGCAACCGGCGCTGACCGCCCAGCTCAAACGCATCGAGAGGGTGCTGGGCGGCGCCCTGTTCGAACGCGACCGCCGCGGCGCCCGGCCAACCCTCCTCGGCGAGCTGGTGCTCGAACGCGCCCGCGTGCTGCTGCCGGCCGCCAAAGAACTCCAGGACGAGGCGTTACGCTTCGCCAGCACCCCCTCCGTGCGCTACCGCATCGGCGCCACGAACGGGCCCGTGCTCGGCGGACTCGTCGACCGATTGGCCGCCGAACGCCCCGTCACCACCCACACCTCCTGGTCGGAACACGAACTCACCACCATGGCCGACCTCGGCCGCCTCGACTACGTGCTGATCGGCGTCTGCGGCGACGCCGGCGCCCCCACCGGCGGCCTCGAATGGGAGACGATCAGCGTCGACCCCGTCTTCGTCCTCCTGGGCGCCAAACACCGCCTCGCCGAGGAGAAGGAGGTCGAACTGGGCGACCTGGCCGGCGAACAATGGGCGGTGACCCCGGGCGACGGCTGCTTCGCCGACTGCTTCGCGATGTCCTGCGCGCGCTCCGGCTTCACCCCCGGCACCATCTACGAGACCGACGTCGCCACCTGCGCCCACCTCGCCCAGGTAGGCCGCGCCGTCGTCCTCTGCCAGGCCACCCACCTACCGGCCGCGGGCCTGGTGAAGATCCCCCTGGCCGGCGCCCCCTTGCGCTGGCGGCAACTCCTCGGCCGCCATCCCGGCGCACCCGACCCCGCGTGGGTACTCGCCCAGGCCAAGGCAGCCCACGCAGACTCCGTACGGCGCAGCACCATCTACCAGGATTGGCTGGTGAGAAATCCGGGTTTCGGCACCGCACCATAATCCGGTGACAGGAACGAGCTGACACTCCCCGCGCCCTGAGGCCACGTCCACCGCGACGGCGCCCGGCCAGCGAGGAGACACCAGGCTTCGTCACGCCCGGCTCTGATCGCGCTCGCGATCGGAGCCCCGATCGTCACGCCCGCACCCGTCACGGCGGTAGCGCCACATCTCCCTCCAGCGAGACCTCGGCATCACCAGGGACAGGCGATCACCCGCCTGACCACCGAAGCCCGCGCCCGCCGTACCACCACGTCGGCATCGAAAACGCCCGGCGCGCCCGGGGCAACGCCATGGTCGTCCAGACATCTTCCGACGCCGAAGCCCGCACGTGAACCGCGCCCAGCGGCGTCTCCCGGGAGACCGTGAACCTGGAGCCCCCGCAGCACCACGCCCGGCTTCACCACCGCCGGCCGGCGCGGCGACGCCACCCAGGGCTACCAGGGCGTCATCAACGCTTAGACCACCACCGAACGCCTGCGGGCGGGCGGCCTGCCCCTGGCCACCGCGGAAGGCAACCCCCAACTGCACCCCACCACAAGAGATACACCGGCCCCGTGGAACGACTCCCAGTGGACCATCGCGACCCGCTGCGACAGCCCAACCCCAACAAACCGTTGACCTTCACCGGCACGCACGGCCGCTACCTCGTCAACGCCTACACCGTGCCCCTAACCCGCCCACGGAGACAACCGCTAGCCCTAGGCGAGCACGTACTCCCACCCCGGCCGCCACTGAAACGACTCCTCAACCAGCTCTTCCAACGGCACCCCGCACAGAAGGTTCTCCAACGCCCAGAGATTGGCCGAATGCCCGATCAAAAGCACGGTGAGACCTTGATGCTCCCGCATCACATCCTGAAGCAGCGCCGCCGTCTCCGCCACGACCTGCCGATAACTCTGCCCACCCGGCCACGCCACATCGACGTGCCGCCCCCGCAGCCCCGCCACTTCGTCAACCGGCCGCCCGTTGTAGATCCCGTAGTCGCACTCCCGCAACCGCGCATCCACCCGAACCTTCGCCGATGCGCCCGCGAACGCCACTTCCGCAGTCTGTACGGCCCGGCGCAGGTCAGAGCAGTAGACCAGATCGACGTCCTTCCTCCTCAACCCGAGCTCAGCGGCTTCTCCCCTGCCCCGAGCCGACAATTCCCCCGGCAACCAGCCTGTGGCGATTCCTGTCTCGTTGTCCACTGTGGTGGCATGCGTCTCGTAGATCAGCTTGACGGCCATGAGTCCGAAACTACCGCTGTCGCCTGCCGAGAAAGCCACGAATGTGATCGCCTTGGACTCCATCTACTGTGCCGGGCATGGAATGATGTCTCCGGCGGCACCGGCAGGGCGCTGCCGGACAACTCCATCAAGGGGCGGTAGCTCAGCCGGTCAGAGCATCGGACTCATAATCCGTGGGTCGTGGGTTCAAGTCCCACCCGCCCTACTCTCCCATACCGCGTTTGACGTGGGGTTTCTCGGTTCTCGTCCACCTCTGGGCTCGTTGTTGATCATGGTTGGTTGCTCGGTGGTTGCTCTTGTGCCGGGATCGTGTAGCGCGGTAGATCATTTAGGCCGCCACTGTCAGTTCAGACCCCAGAGATGACCGCGTGAAGACCAAGTCAGAAGGCCCGCGCGGCGGGTCTGGCCAGCGGTGGCCTGGTGCACAGTCAAGCCTTGCTCAAGCCCACTCGCCTTGCCTGCCCGGTCGTTCTTGACCAGCAGACCAGAAGTCCGATGCATCTCGAAGCGATCCGCTCGACCTTTACCGACTGAGGATCGACCGTCCGCGCCGCCTGGACGGTAACCGTGGAAGACGAGCGGGCAGGCCGGCCGGAGGATCGGCGGGCCTGCCCCGGGTTGAGTGGTTCAGGTGGTGGTGTCTGCCACTTGGGTCGGCAGAGTGATCAGCCGGGCCGTCTTGGCGCCGGTGGCTGCGGTGTTGACCAGGGCGGCGGTGGATTCGGCGGCGGCGCGGGCCACCTCGGGGAAGACGCTGGTGTAGGTGTCGCGGGTGAAGGCGGAGGAGACGTGGCCCAGGGTTTCCTGCACCACCTTCAGATCGACCCCGGCCGCCAGCATGAGTGAGGCGGCGCCGTGGCGCAGATCATGCAACCGCACCGGCGGCAGCCCCACCTGGAAGGCCAGCAGATAGAACTGGTCGCTGACCTGCTGGGGATGCAGCGGCCTGCCGATCTCGTCGGTGAAGACGAACCCGGTCTCGGTCCACGCCTCGCCCGCGGCCAGCCGCTCGGCAGCCTGCCGCTTGCGATGCGCGCGCAACGCGGCCACGGTGTCGGCGTCCAGGGCGATGGTGCGGTCGCTGGCCTCGGTCTTCGGCTTACCCTGGACCGGCTCCCAGCCGAGCTGGGTGATCTGCCAATGCACCCCGGCCGTCCCGGCATTCAGGTTGACATCCTTCCAGCGCAGCCCGACCGCCTCCCCCCGGCGCAGCCCGCGCAACGCGATCAACCTGTAGAGGACCGACAGCCGGTGAGTGGCCGCGTGGGCGAGGAAGGCGAAGGTATGCGCGGGCGTCCACACCATCACCGGCGACGGCCTCGGCGTGGCCACGTACACATTGATCATGGCGGCCCGGCTGAGCCCGGCCCCGCGCCGCCGCTGCTCGACCGTCAGCCGCTCCTGCAGATCGCGGTTCCAGTCCGCCACCCGCTCATCGGTCCACACCAACGCCTTCGGCGCGACGGCATCCGGCAGTTCGACCACCGCGGCCGGGTTGAAGTCGATCAGCCGGTCCTGCTTGATCGCCATATTGAGCGCGTGCCGGAGAGTGGCGCGGATACGGTGCATGGTGGCGGGTCCGACCGGCCGACGGTACCGGACCTTGGCTCGCTCCTCGGGGTCACCGCTAGCGCGGGCGGTGACGATGACGTCGTTGAACTCCTCGATCGCATCGAACATCCCCGCCACATCGGAGACCCGCAGCCGATCCAGCCGAATATCGCCCAGATACGGCCTGAAGTACAGGCGGATATGCGCCTCATACGAACGACGCGTGGTCGCATCGATCCTCCGCTTACGCCGCAGAAACTCGCCCATCCACTCGCTGACTGTGACGGTGGGGTTGAGGTCCTGGCGGGTGCGGACCTTGCGCCGCACCTCCTCCACCGCCGGCAGCACCTTACTGTCCTTGAGCGTGGCCAGCATCAGCTCGGTGACCTTCCGCTGCACGTGCGGATCCTGATCCAGCGCCAGCAACGCCCGAGCCTGCTCCAACTCCGCCTCCACCTCCTCCACAGTGGCGAAACCCCTACGGCGCAGCGGGTTACGCCGCCGCCCGTCCGCATGCGCCGGAAGCTCCAACTGATACGCCCACCGGCCGTGAGTGCTGCTCCACCGCTCCCCGCCGCCCGGGCGGCGCAGCTTCGGACACGCCTTGCCCAGCCTCTTGCCCGTCGCCTCATCCCGGCAGGAACACGTCTTGAAAGTGGTTCCGTTCATCGTCTGTCGCACCCTTTCCTGGGGTTCGCTTGCTGGTTCGCTGACATCACGCCGCCGCCTGCTCGGCGTCGTACGTGCTGCGGCACTCCCCCGGCCCCGTACAGCGCCGTCGGGTGCGGTACGGACCGTCCACGACGCCACCGGCGGCGTGCGTGCCCGCACGGTCATCGCCCCGAACGCCGTACGGCGACCACCAGGGTGGGATTGCCATGCGCCGGGCCGGATGGCAGCCCTGTCGGCCCCTACGGGCCCATGGGCGGGCCGCAGCGGGGGGTGGTGGGCCACCGGCCGGTGCCCGGGGCGGTCGGTATCGACGCCCACCTCCACCACCCATGTCAAGCGATATCCGCTGGTCACAACCCGCGCACCGCGAACATGTACCGCTGAGATGCAAGGCGATGATCGCCTCAACCAGCGAGCCGTCGGACAAGCCCCGACAACGTGCGACCCCGACCCCCGACGATGCGCATGCATCAGGACGAACGCCATCCGGGCAGTCAGCAGCATCGGTGAAGAATGCTCCAGCCACGGCTCACCTCGATCAGCCGACGGGAAATCCCCTGTCACTGATCCAAATACCGGCCCGAAGAGCCGAGTTAGGACAGCGCGGCAACCCAACTCTTAGTCAAACCGCCAAGCGCGGACACCACCGAACCGGCCGAGCAACCACCACCCACGCACGGCCTCAAAGCCATGGCATTCCCGGACGAAATACCACCGCGCACACGTTCCTATACGCCCGATTTCAGCAGTTTCGCGTCCCCGCTTTTAATCCGTAGGTTCCGGGTTCGAGCCCCGGGCGCCCTACCACTCCACACCCCATATGACCTGGGCTTTCTCGGTTTTCGCCCTTCTTCTGAGAGGCGAAGGCGGCCGAGTCGGTGCTCGTCCAGTGCTCTTCGGCACGCGTCCGGCACGCGGGCGGGCCCACGGCGGGCACGTGTGCGGGCCCCAGGACCCCGTAGGTCAAGCCAGACGCGCCGGAAGCACACGGGAAGGGCATGGGCGGAAGGGGTGGTGGGCGGCCAACGTCTGGCCCGACCACAGGCCCGCCCAAGCACTCGTAAAGCCGCTCGCGACTGAGGCTGGGGCCGCTTGTCGCCGTTGTCCTGTTCTGATCCCTTCTGTTCCCTGCATCGCCAGCGCACGCGCCCGGCGAGGTGAGGTTCACCAGCCTGGCCGGGCGGCCCTGCGGGTCGCCTCGAGCTTGGAAGGTCAATTCAGACCCGTGAGAAGGGCAAGGGGAGGGCGTTGCGGAAGAGGTGACGGGTCGCTGGTGACCAGATTGACCGCAGGCCCGTGCAAGCAGCGGCAAAACCGCTCCGCGCGAGCTAGAACCGCTTTCATAGTGGCTGCCGTCCTGCTCACCTCTTCAGAATGGGCCCCTGGTGCTTACTCGCCTCGCCATGGCTGGATCAGCCGTGCTCGCCCTCCTCGTCACCCCGCCGGCAGTCGGTCACTTGTCCGGTGGCTGGAGTAAGCAGACCGCGTACGGCAGCGCCTATGTGTCGGCCAACCGCCGCTCTATCGAAGTCTGTGATCTGGCTGACGACGGCCGGCCCGTGGAGGTCGAGTACGCCACCTCGATGCTGAACAAGTACACCATCACAGATTCCAATGGCGCCAAGCCCGGGTGCGGAGACGACTTCGTCTTGTTCGGTCATATCGACGTGTTCAAGCTCTGCGACGCCGCCTTCCCCCGCGAGTGCACCAGTTCAACCTGGATCAAGAAGTGACCGCGGTGGACGGACCACAGCCGGGCCGCACGCCGCGTCGGTACCGTGAAGCGCGACCTCATTCAGCGAGATCGATACCTGCCTGATGGCAACGATCACCGCACCGGCCACGGGCGCGGAAGGGATCTTCATCGCCGACAGTGCCAATGGAGGCGTCGATGCCGACATCCACCTGCGCTGGGCAAACGTCACCGGCCAGTGGCGCCACTACACCTTCACGTCCCAGAACCGATGGTTTCGAACCTCGGCCGTCAAGCGCTCCATCGCCGGTCGACACGTGATCTACCAGGGCTGCGCCTGACAGGTCTCGCCGTACGCGGACAAGGGCACCGGCCAGTACGAAGCTGCGCCACCCTGCTCGCTGATGCCCTCGAAGCCGTTTGCTTCGGGGGCGTCGCCATGCCTTCGACCCCTGCCTGGAAGTGACGGGTGGGTTGAGGCTTTCCCTGCCTCCAAGCACGTCGGCTGAGAACCGATCGGCTCTCGGTTGCTTGCCCGTTTGCGCATCTCAGGCGTGCTGCGGATCGGTGGCCGAACAGGGATGTCACTGTGGCGGTACGTGATCACCCCGACCACGATCAATACATTCGGTAGTCGATCAACACCAAGATGTAATCGAAGGGATCGACGTGCCGCGTACCTCCACACACACCACTCCCACCCGCATCTCCCTCACCAGCGCCATCGCGCTGGCCCTCACCCTGCTCCCGACTGCCCTGCTGCCCAGCGCCGCCAGCGCCGCGTCCCCGGCTGCGCCAGCGGAAGGTCCGCTGCTGACGGAGGCGATCGCCGCCCTCCCGGTCGCCGCCGAGCGGCGTGAAGGCTACCAGCGCACGTCCTTCCGCCACTGGATCGACGCCGATGGCGACTCATGTAACACAAGGGCAGAAGTCCTCCTGGAGGAGGCCATCACCCCACCTGCGGTGGGCGCCTCCTGCCGCCTGACCGGTGGCAGTTGGCACAGCTATTACGACGACCAGCAGGTCAGTGATGCCGCCGCCCTGGACGTCGACCACCTCGTCCCGCTGGCCGAAGCCTGGGACTCCGGCGCCTACACCTGGAGCGCCGAGCAGCGCCGCGACTACGCCAATTACCTGGACGACTCCTGGCACCTGGTCGCCGTCACCGCCCGATCCAACCGGCAAAAGGCCGACCAGGACCCCACCACCTGGCTCCCGGGCTACGAGGTCTGCCGCTACACCGCAGAATGGACCGCGATCAAAAGGCACTGGAACCTCAGCATCGACTCCACGGAGAAGGAGAAGCTGACCGCCATCGCCGCCGACTGCCCCAGCCAGCGCCTGCCGACTTCACCTGCCGACCCGCGCTGAACTCCGGCACACACTGGATCTTCGCAAGGAGCCAAGCGCCCCCGGGTCCAGACACCTATCGAGACTGCACCGTGCTTCGGCGGCTGAGCCGACCAGCCCGCAGCAGGCTGTGAAGCCGGAAAAGGGTGAGGGGTGAGAGGCCAGGCTACCACCCCTGAGCTTCTCACCCCTCGGTGCTGATCTCAGCGCTCAGCGAAGAGGCAGACGAACATCAGCGCTTCTTAAATTACTACACCGCAGAGCACCGGGGGATAATCTTCACTCCGGGTTGCAAGTTCATTACACGATTCACGGAGGAAATCCCCCGGCCTCCCCGTCACATGACGCGTAAACGGGACCTTCCTCGAGGTCGCAGCTTTCCTTTTTAGGATTTCGGGAGAGAGTTGCGCTCCCGCTTGCTCATGTGGTTATCTCTGGGCGGCTCCTACCAAGCCGCGAAGACCTTAGAAACACTCAGCGAAGAGGCATAGAGGGACGTTCATCGATATGCGAGAAACATTCACCATTAGACCGGGGCATGCATGCTCGGATTATCTCGCAAGGCCTGAACAGATTCCAGGCGCGAATCTGAACCCGAGCTCGCGGGGTCGCGGCCGGGGCTGGCGGCAGGCATGAGAGCCAACCGCTGGCCGCGTCAGCCGGCAGGGCACACCTTCTGGCAGGAGATCACCGATCTCCAACGCGCGGCGCTCTACAAAGTCGGTGTCCATCGGTACCGCCCCGCGAGAACCACGTGCTCGCTCGCGGAGGCCAACCTGGCCGTCCTCACACGTGGCTGGGCCCGCCTGGAGATCAGAACGTCTTCCATCGACTACACGGTGATGGATCTGGCCGGTCCTGGGGAACTCCTCAGCCCCCTCCATATTCTCGACCCGCATCCGCCGCATTGGCTGGGGACGGCGGGCCTGCTGCACTACACGATGCTCACGAAGGGAAATGTCCTCGAGGTTCCCCGTGGCGCGGCCATGGCGCTCCTCAACGACTTCCCCCGCATGCTGGGCCTGATCCTCCAGATTCAGACAGGCCAGCATCACCTCGCCCTCCATGAGCAAGCAAGCAGGCGACTGCCCGCAGAAGCTCGCCTTGCCGGACTCGTGCTGAGCTTGCTCTATAGATACGGCGACAGCAACGGGCCAGACAGCAAGCAGTTCGCCCTCACGGCGCCCCTCTCGCAACGAGACCTCGCCGTCTGGATCGGTGCGAGCGAGGCGTCGGTCACTCGAACGATCAGGAAATGGCGCCGATCGGGCCTCATCACTACCGGCAGGCGTTTTCTCTCGATCCTCAACCCGCGGGGACTGGCAGCTATCGCGGTCCCGGACTCTGCCGACCACTCGATCGCCCCCGCGGCCCGGGATCGCCGGACAAGCCCTGAGCCGTACTGGCTCGCGACGCTGAAAGGGCGGCAAGCAACCTCTCAGGGCCTGGTGATCAATTCAGATCTCCCCCCGGGGCTTTCGCGCTCATGATCATGAAAGTACGCGGAGCGGATGAGTAGCCCGCAGACGGGTCGGAGGCACCAGCGATGACGGATCCTGCCCCTCCGCACGGCGTCGGGATTTCTCGCCAATTCATACCCAAGGACCGTTAACCTCATGTCCACCCAAAGGCCAGGCACTATCGCGCCTGTTTATGTGATGCTCGCCTTGAGCATCGCCTTCAATGCCGCACTGGTAGCAGGGATCGTGATGATGTCGCTTGGCGCCGGAATAATTGTTGCGCTTACTGGCGGCGGCACAACATTTCTCGGCGCCGCCACTCTCGTCCTCACCATCATGGGACTCAGTGGCATCTTCAAACACTGAGTCGCCGCTGCGAGCTCGCCCAGCAAAGACGTGTGGCGATTACGCTACTAACTAGACGTCCGTGGCGCGTGACCTGCCACTTCAGTCTCTGAGTGGACTAAGGACTCGCCGAAAAATAACTCGTAGCATCCCGGATTCCGGTTCGATGGTGTGGTATGGGCATACTGGCAGAGACTGTGGAGATGCTGGCGGCGAAGTTCGAGGCGATCTTGCCGCATCTGGATGAGCGGCAGCGTCGACTGCTGCTGGGCGCCGAGGCCCGAGCCTTGGGCCATGGCGGGCTCCGGGCGGTGGCCCAGGCCGCAGGCGTGCGAGAAGCGACGGTGTCAC